>CAVTMO010000018.1:0-165459 GCA_963735875.1 uncultured Acidobacteriota bacterium | reverse complement strand
GAGCTGCCGGCGGGACGGTACCGCCTGACCGCACTCTCGGAGCGCGCCGCCGCGGTCACCGCCGAGGTCACGGTGTCGGGCGCCACGTCGGCGCCGACGCTCGCCCTCGACGAGAGCGCCTTCGCCGCGGTGCTGCACACCAACAAGTTCGGCAAGCCCTATCCGCCTGAAGCCTACAAGCAGCCCTGAGCGGCCGGCTGCTAGACACGCATGCGGAAGGCGTGCACCGGCTCGCCGAATCCCTTGACCGACAACGGCGGTGCCGGCTCGGCGGCCACCAGCCCGCGCACGGCCTCGAACGTCGTGTCGTTCATCAGCGTCTCACCCGGTCCGGCCACCCCGCACAGGCGCTCGGCGAGGTTCACGGCGGCGCCGATCGCCGTGTAGTCGAGGCGATCGCCGCCGCCGATGCTGCCGACGATCACCTCGCCGGTCACGATACCGACGCCCACCTGCATCGGCGGCAGCGCCGGGTCCCGCACGCTGGCGGCCGCCACCGCGCGGTGGACCTCCACGGCGCAGCGAATCGCGTCGAGAGCCTTGTCGGTCCCGGTGAAGTGCGCGAACACCGCATCGCCGATGAACTTGTCGACGTCGCCGCGAAACGCCGTCACCAGGTCGGCCTGGAGCTGCAGATAGCGGTTGAGCACGGCCACCGCCTCTTCGGGCGGGCGATGCTCGGCGAAGGTGGTGAAGCCGCGGATGTCGGAGAAGAAGAGCGTGATGACCTGGCGGGTGCCGGCTTGCGCCGCCACGGTGCCGGACCCGCGCTGAATCATCGCCACCGTGGAGTGCGAGACGAACTTCTGCATGTCGGCGCGCTCGCGCAGCCCGGCCGTCATCTGGTTGAAGGCCTGCGACAGCCGCGCCAGCTCGTCCTGCCCGGTCGCTTCGAGGGTCACGTCGAAGCGGCCGTGGGCCACCTCCACCGTCGCCGCCGAGAGTCTGGCCAGCGGCGCCGTGATCGAACGCGCGAGCATCGCCGCGGCGGCCACGCCGATGGCCGCGGCCAGCACCCCCAGCAGCACCAGGCCGCGCTGGATGTTGCGATACGGCGCCAGCGCCAGGTCGAGCGACTGCAGCGCGACCACTGCGAGCGACGTGGTGTGCGGATCGCCCACGCTCAACGCCTCGAACCGCTCGCCGCCGAGATCCACGGCGTGCACCCCGTCGCCGGCGGGCACGTCGGCGGCGGTTCGCCACGGCACCCGGTCCTGGGCGAGGGTCGTACCGGCCACCCCGGCCGGTGTCAGGACGACGATCTCGCGGCCGCCGGCGTCGCGCAGCGCCGCTGCCCAGCGGTCGTCCACCGGTCCCGCGGCGGCGACGAAACCGAACACGGTGCCGCCGGCCTCCGCGGGCACGAGCGCCATGTGATGCGGCCGGCCTTCCACGTCGATGACGCCGAAGACGGGCTGCCCCGACAGCGCCGGCTCGAGCCAGCGCGCCTGCGCCTCGGGCAGGGGCAGGGTCGCGAAGGTGTCGCTGCGCGCCACCACCGCGCCGCTGGCGTCGAGCGCCAGCAGCAGCTCGTCGCGGGCGTTCCGTTCACGGTAGTCGGCCAGGAAATCGCGGACGGTCGCCGCGTCGGTGCCCATCAGCGCCATCAGCTCGGGGAACGACGCCAGCAGCCGTGCGACCAGCGCGAGCCGCTGATAGCGCGTCTCGTGTGCCGCGGTGAGCACTTCGCGGCTGCGGACGAGATCGGCGATGACCCGCTCGCCGACCGCCTGGTTGGCCAGGCGCCCGACGTAGAACAGCGTGGCACCGGTCAGGCTCACGACCAGGGCGGCGACGGCGACCAGCAGGCGGGCGCGCAGCGAGCGGAACAGCACGGCCAGAGCTTACTGGACCCGGGTTCCGGGACTCGGGTCTCGGGACCCGGGGATCGCGTCGGCGCTCGTCGCGCCGACCTCAGGCCTCCCGACGTGCGACGCCCGCCGTCGAACAGAGGAACCGTCTACGGGAAGTCGGGCGGCGGCACCCGCCGCCTGGTCGCCTGCTCGAACGCGAAGGCCAGCTCGATCAGCCGCGGCTCGGTGCACGCGGTGCCGGCGAAGCTCACGCCGAAGGGCTGGTCCTTGGCGTTGAAGCCGGCCGGGAATGCCGGCGTGGGCACGTTGGGGGCGAAGCCGAACGGCACGATCACCGTGGGATGTCCCGCCTTGGCCGAGATGCCGGCGCCGCCACTGCCCGGGAAGATCAGGGCGTCGAGGTCGTGCACGTCCATCACTTCGTCGATGCCGTGGGTTCGGGCCAGGAAGATGTCCTTGGCGCGATCGGCCTCGTAGCGAGCGCGATCGGCCTCCAGGTTCATCTCGTCGGAGACGTCGAAGTGTGCCTGCCCGTATTTGATGGCGCCGCGCGCCTGGTTGGCGAGGTTGTAGTTGCGCAGCTCGGTCAGCGTCTTCACGGGGGCCCCGGGGCCGAGCGAGGAGAGCCAGAGGTTGAAGTCGCGCTTCATGCCGTACTTGAACACCGTCGAACACGCCGAATCGTTGCCCTTGTTGTTGGTCGGGCCGGCGCAGATCGGGAAGGTGTTGAAGTTGCGGTCGGGCGTGCCATCGACGTAGCTGGGAATCTCGGCCGGATCCACCACCGTGGCCCCCTCGCGTTTCAGGATGGCGATGGCCTCTTCCATCACCGCCAGTTGCGCCGGCGTGAGGCCACCGACGGCGGCGCCGGTGGCGGGGTTGGTCGCGGGGCGGTAGAAGCCGGTGCGCGGGATGCCGACGCGCGCCCCGCGCAGGCCCGCCAGGCGCAGGAAGCGGGTGTAGTCCTTGCCCGGCGGCAGCAGGCACGTAGTGGTGGCCGGGTCGTTCGGGTCGAAGCCCACCATGCCGCCGAGCAGAATCGCCGAGTCGGCCACGGTGCGCGCCATCGGGCCGGCGGTGTCCTGATCGGCGGTGATCGGCGCGATCCCGTAGCGGCTGATGAGCCCGACCGTCGGCTTGATGCCGGCGAGCATGTTCTGGTTCGACGGACTGAGGATCGAGCCCGACGTCTCGGTGCCGACGCTGGCCGCCCAGAAGCTCAGCGCGGTGCCGATGCCGGAACTCGACCCGCCGGTGCCCATCGCCGGCCGCCCGTCGTTGAAGGTGTCGCGCGGGTCCGGCCGCGGGTCGTAGGGGTTGTAGCCGTAGCCGAAGAGGCCGCTGAAGTTGGCCGGCATGCCCGCCGTCACCCAGTTGGCGAACTCCGTGAGCACCGTCTTGGTGAAGATGATGGCGCCGGCGTCGCGCAGGTTCTTGATGAGCGGCGCGTCGTAGGGCGGGGCGAAGCCGGCGAAGGCCAGGCCGCCGCCGGTCGTCGGCATGCTGGTGGTGTTGATGATGTCCTTGATGCCGATCGGGATGCCGTGCAGCGGGCCGCGCACCCTCCCGGCGGCGCGCTCGCGGTCGAGGGAGGTGGCCTCGTCCATGGCGCTCACGCTGATCGCCGCGGTGGCGTTGACCCGGCCCTCGTAGCGATTGATCCGGTCGATGTAGGCCTGGACCAGGTCACGCGAGTTGAACCGGCCGTCGGCGAGTCCGTTCTGCAACTCCCAGATCGACGTCTCGACGAGATTCACCGATTGTGCCGCGACGCCCTCGCGCCCGCCACCGCCGTCGCGCGCGCTCACCCCGACCGCGGCCGCAACCACCGCGATGCCCAACCCCAACAGAAGACCTCGCTTCATGGTGCCCTCCCAGGGAGTCCGACAACACACGAACACGACGGGGCGCTCGTGGGGGCGGGCGCCGTGGCGTCAGGGGAACTCGGGCGGCGGCCGCCGCTTCTTCGTCGCCTGCTCGAAGGCGTAGGCCAGCTCGATGAGCCGCGGCTCGCTGCACGCCATGCCGGTGAAGCTCACGCCGTAGGGAATGGGCTTGGCGTCGAAGCCTTCGGGGAATGCCGGCGTCGGGGCGTTGGCGACCATGGCGAACGGCACGATCACCGTCGGATATCCCGGCTTGGCGGCGACACCGGCGCCGCTGGCGCCCGGAAACAGGATGGCGTCGAGCTTTTGCGCCTTCATCACCTCGTCGATGCCGTGCGTGGCACCGAGGGCGATGTCCTTCTTGCGATCGGCGTCCCACCGGGCGCGGTCGCGCTCGAGGTCGATGGCGTCCGAGATGTCGAGGTTGCCCTGCGCGTACTTGATGGCGCCGCGGCTGGCGTGAGCGGTGTTCCAGGCGCGCAACTCGGCCAGCGTCTTGACCGGCGCCGAGGCGCCGAGCGTGGCCAGCCAGGCGTTGAAGTCGCGCTTCATCCCGTACTTCAGCACGGTCGAGCAGTTGGCGTCCTTGCCGCGCACGCCATCGGGTGCGCTGCACGTCCCCCAGGCCAGGAAGTTGTTCTTCGGGTCGGGGTCGGCCACGCTCGGGATGTCCGCCGGGTCGACGATCTCGGCGCCCTCACCCTTCAGCACCGCGATGGCCTCAGCCATCGCCGTGGCCTGGGTCTCGTTCAAGCCGCCCCGCGGCTCCTTTTCGCCGGGCACGGTGAGCTTGTCGTAGTAGAAGGCGCGCGGGATGCCGATGCGCGCGCCCTTCAGGCCGTCGCGCTTGAGGTGCACGGAGTAGTCGCGGTTGGGCGGCGGCGTGCAGGCGCGGGTGGCGGCGTCGTTCGGATCGGGCGACGCGCCCTCCATCGCGCCGAGCATCACGGCGGCGTCGGCGACGTACTTGGCCATCGGCCCGGCGGTGTCCTGGTCGGCGGTGATCGGGATCACGCCGTAGCGGCTGATCCGTCCGACCGTGGGCTTGATCGCCGCCAGCATGTTCTGGTTCGACGGGCTCAACACCGAACCCGAGGTTTCGGTGCCGACGTTGGCCGCCCAGAAGTTCACCGCGGTGCCGATGCCCGAGCTCGATCCGCCGGTGCCGGCCGCCGGGCGGCCGTCGCGGGTGGCGTCGCGCGGATCGCGCCGCGGGTCGTACGGGTTGAGCCCGTAGCCGCCCAGTCCGCTGTAGTTGCCGGGCATCCCGGCGGCGGTGAAGTTGGCCAGCTCGGTGAGCACCGTCTTGGCGAGGATCACCGCGCCGGCCTCGCGCAGGTGCGTGGTGAGCGTGGCGTCGTAGGGCGGGACGTAGCCCTCGAAAGCGACTGCGCCGCCGGTGGTCGGCAGGTCGGTGGTGTGGATGTTGTCCTTGAGCGCCACCGGAATGCCGTGCAGCGGGCCGCGCACCTTGCCGGCCCGGCGTTCGGCGTCGAGCCGGTCGGCCTCCTCGAGCGCCTTCGGGTTCACGGCCAGGGTGGCGTTGACGCGCTCTTCGTAGAGGGCGAGGCGCTGCAGGTACTGCTCGACCAGCTGCCGCGACGTGACGCGTCCGTCGGCCATCGCCTGCTGCATGTCGGCGAAGCTCGCCTCGACGACCGAGAAGGGGGCCGGGGCGGGCGGCGCCGGCGGCGGGGCGGCGCAGGCGGTGACCGCGGCCGCGAGGCAGACCACACTGAACAATCGGACGCGCATCGAGGACCTCGCGATGGGAAGCGCCGATGGTGTGGCAGGAGACCGGCACGAGTCAATTGCCCTCGTGCCTCACGACACTGCGGTAGAGACTGGCCCGCGTGGGTCGTTGCCTGGTGCCTCGACCGGCCGAGCCCGATGAGGCGGACTTCGTGTCGGTAGTCCTAGACCTGAATGATGGTCATCGGTCCCAGCCCAATCAGCCCGCCCGCCGCTTCTGCCTTTCGATTGGACAGTGAGAACGGCATCGGCGTGGGAAGTAATATTCACCGGCCGCACGAATGGAGGTCCGTATGTCGAGACGTGTGCGAGCCCAATCGTCGGGCTGGCTGGTAGTGCTGTCGGTAGTTACGTTGTCCACTGTCGATGCGCAGTCGGGTCTGCCCAACCCCTATCGCCCGTGAAGGGTTTGGCCGACGGCGGGGGCCCGAGCGTTCCTGGAGGCGATTGGGCTCAGCTGCCAGGAGGCCGCGAGATGGGACCGCCGGCGTCTGTCCACGTCGACGTGGACGGCGAAAGCATCTGGGCGGTCATCCGTTGCGACGAGACGAGCCCTGTGCCACTGGCGCGCGGGGGCCGATTCGGCGTTGACTGCCTGACGGCGGACAACAGACTGAAGGAAATCGACACCATTTACCGGTTCGACGCCCAGGGCAAGGTCACGCGGAGCTTCGGCCGCGGCGTATTCATCTGGCCGCACGGTCTGCACGTGGATCGGGACGGCAACGTCTGGGTCACGGATTCTGCCTCCGTCGAAGCGGTGCAGATGGCCGCCAGGGGTGGCGTCAAGGCCGGACACCAGGTGTTCAAGTTCAGCCCGGACGGTAAGTTGCTGATGACCCTGGGTGAGGCTGGCGTGCCGGGCAGCGATGAGCGCCACTTCCGGTCGCCGAGTGCGGTTGTGGTCGGCGCCGACGGCAACGTCTTCGTCGCCGACGGGCATGAGGTGAACGGTAACAATCGCGTGGTCAAGTTCACGAAAGACGGAAAGTTCATCAAGAGCTGGGGTAGGACTGGGTACGGACCAGGCGAATTCCGCACGCTGCACGGGCTAGCAATTGACTCTCGCGGACGGCTCTTCGTGGCTGACCGAAGCAATAACCGCCTCCAGATCTTCGATCAAGAGGGCGCGTTCGTCGCAATCTGGACGCAGTTCGGCTGCCCGAGCGGAATCGCCTTCGATGACAAGGATCAGATCTACGTAGCCGATTCGGAGTCTGATCTAGAGAACAACCCCGGCTGGGAGCAGGGAATTCGCATCGGCGACGCGCGTACGGGCTGGGTCACCGCGTTCATCCTCGATCAGGGTGGCAACCCTAACACCGGTACCGGGAGCGGCCCCGAATTCGTTGCCGTGGATCGCCACGGAAATGTCTTCGGCGGCGAACCGCGTCCTCGAGTGCTTCGCAAGTACGTCAAGGTTCGCTAACCAAGGCGCGAGCGCACCATTGCTCGATCGTGAACGCGGTAGTAGCTGACGTGCTGCCGCTTGCTCCGCGACATCGACTCGGCACCAAGACAGCGGCGATCCGCGCATGCGCCGCAGCGACTACGTCGACAAATCGTAGACAATAACTAGACATCGTTTGACATTGAACGATGCCCGCTGGCGTTACCCTCCACCCACGCTGTTCCAGGGGTCGCGTTCCCCGCGCCCCCTGCATGCGCAGTGTGTTGGAGGACCGATGGGTACGCGGTTCCTTAGACTCGTCCTGTGTGCCGCGATCGCGGCAATCGTGCTAACGGACGGCACGCCCCTCGGCGCGCAGCTTTCGACGAATCCCTACCGGGCGATCTACGGCTGGGAAAAGCTGCCGAAGGGCCGAGAGTCGCTCGGCGTCGTCGCGGGAATCTACACCGACCCGGACAAAAAACATCTCTGGATGCTCACCCGGTGTGCAGCCAACGCAAACGCGTGTCTGAATTCCAAGGACGACCCGGTTCTGAAGTTCGACTCGATGGCAACGTGGTGAAGGCGTTCGGGGCGGGCCTGTTCGTATGGCCACACGGGTTCTTCGTGGACCACGAAGGCAACGTGTGGGTCACCGAGGGCGCACCGGCCGGCGAAGCGCGCGGCGCCGAAGGCCACAAAGTAGGCAAGGGCCATCAGGTGTTCAAGTTCAGCCCCGACGGCAAGGTGCTGATGACCCTGGGCGTAGCGGGCGTGCCCGGCGACGACCAGACACATTTCAACGGACCGTCGCACGTGTTCGTGGTGCCGCAGACCGGCGACATCTGGGTGACCGATGGGCACCGTGGCGGGAACAACCGGCTCGTCAAGTTCGACAAGAACGGCAAGTACTTGATGCAGGTCGGCGGCGGCGTCAAGTCCGCCACGCTAGAGCGTGGCCTCTTCAACGACCCGCATCACATCGCGATGGACTCGCAGGGACGGCTCTTCATCTCAGATCGCGGCAACAACCGCATCCAGATCTTCGACCAGCAGGGCAAGCTCATCTCGGTGTGGACGCAGTTCGGCCGTCCGAGCGCGATCGCGATCGACGCGCAGGACCGCATCTACGTCGTGGATGGGACGTCGGCGTCGCCGCGGCCGCTGGCCGACGTGAGAGACGGGCCGTCCCGGACCAACTCCGGCAACGAGGGTGTCAACAACCCCGGGTATGAGAGCGGTATCCGCATCGGCGATGCGCGCACCGGCTGGATCACTGAGTTCATTCCCGAAACGGTGCTGACCACGCGTCCCCCGCGGACGCGCGGCGTGAACATGGAGTTCATCGGCCTCGACCCGCAAGGCAACATCTACGCCGGTGAAGTCGAGAGCCAGCGCTTGGTCAAGTGGGTGCGCGTGAGGCGGTAAGGGCCGTACATCTCGGCGGCCGCGCACTGCCCGGCCGTTCGGACGGGGGAAGAGATTATCAAGAGCTCGGTCGCAGAAAAGGACCCTGAAATGCCCCACAGATACCGTGTCGAGTTCGCCCTCCTGCCAGGTCTAGCCGCGCTGTCGCTGCTGACGCTGGCCCCGGTTCTCGCCGGCGCACAGGTGACCACCAACCCGTACCGCGGCATCTACGGATGGGAGAAGCCGCCGCAGGGTCGATCAGAGCTGGGAGTCGTGGCGGGGATCTACACCGACCCAGATAAGAAGCACCTCTGGGTGCTCACCCGGTGTGAGGGCGACGGCAACGCCTGCCTCGGGTCGAAGGTGGACCCGGTTCTGAAGTTCGACATGGATGGCAACGTGGTGAAGGCGTTCGGGGCGGGCCTGTTCGTATGGCCACACGGGTTCTTCGTGGACCACGAAGGCAACGTGTGGGTCACCGAGGGCGCACCGGCCGGCGAAGCGCGCGGCGCCGAAGGCCACAAAGTAGGCAAGGGCCATCAGGTGTTCAAGTTCAGCCCCGACGGCAAGGTGCTGATGACCCTCGGTGTAGCGGGCGTGCCCGGCGACGACCAGACACATTTCAACGGACCGTCGCACGTGTTCGTCGTGCCGCAGACCGGCGACATCTGGGTGACCGATGGGCACCGTGGCGGGAACAACCGGCTCGTCAAGTTCGACAAGAACGGCAAGTACTTGATGCAGGTCGGCGGCGGCGTCAAGTCCGCCACGCTAGAGCGTGGCCTCTTCAACGACCCGCATCACATCGCGATGGACTCGCAGGGACGGCTCTTCATCTCAGATCGCGGCAACAACCGCATCCAGATCTTCGACCAGCAGGGCAAGCTCATCTCGGTGTGGACGCAGTTCGGCCGTCCGAGCTCGATTGCGATCGACGCGCAGGACCGCATCTACGTCGTGGACAGCACCTCGGCGTCGCCGCGGCCGCTGGCCGACGTGAGAGACGGGCCGTCCCGGACCAACTCCGGCAACGAGGGTGTCAACAACCCCGGGTATGAGAGCGGTATCCGCATCGGCGATGCGCGCACCGGCTGGATCACCGAGTTCATTCCCGAAACGGTGCTGACCACGCGCGACGGCCGCACGCGCGGCGTGAACATGGAGTTCATCGGCCTCGACCCGCAGGGCAACATCTACGCCGGTGAAGTCGAAGGCCAGCGCTTGGTCAAGTTCGTCCGTGTCCGCAAGTAACACGCATCGGGGTCGAGGAGGACAGACATGGGAAGACCAGGATTCCGGCGCTCGGCTCGCGGTGGCGATGCTGGTGCTGTCTGCCGATGGTGGCTCACGCCCAAGAAGCTACGCTGAGCGGCACTGTGAGCGACGAGAGCGGAGCGGCCCTGCCCGGCGTGGTCGTCCGCGCGGTGAACGAGGCGACTGGCAACAACTTCGAAACCGTGAGTGGTGCGACCGGGACCTACCGGCTGGCCGTGCGCGTCGGCACTTACAGGGTTACAGCCGAGCTTTCAGGCTTCGCTACGATCACTCGTTCGCTCACGCTGCTCGTCGGGCAGCAGGTAGTGGCCGACCTGCAGATGTCCGTGTCGACGGTCCAAGAGTCTGTCACGGTCACGGGGGTAGCGCCGCTGCTCGACGTCACGAACTCGGAGATCGGCGTCAACATCGACGGGCGTCAGCTTGAGGCCCTGCCGGTGAACGGCCGCGAATGGGTGGCGCTCGTGATGCTCGCACCAGGAAGCCGGATCAATGAAGTGAACAGCGACCAGCCGAGCAGTCTGGGATCGCGAGGAAGCCGGCGGGGCGGTGACTACCAACTCAACATCGACGGCCAGCAGATCAGCGTGCTGCTGACCGGGACCACAGAATCGGCGCATCCGCGACTCAGTCGTGATGCGATCGCCGAATTCGAGTACTTGTCCAACCGCTACGACGCCACGCAGGGCCGCTCGATGGGCCTGCAGGTAAATGCAATCACCAAGTCGGGAACCAACCAGTTCGCCGGAAGTGCCGCTGGCTACTTCCGGGACGATCAATTCAATGCTGCCGACCACGTAGTGGGCGAGGTGCTGCCGTATGAAAACCAGCAGCTGAGCTTCACATTTGGCGGGCCCATACTGCACGACAGACTTCATTTTTTTGCGAACTACGAATACGAGCGTGAGCCCGACGTGGCCGTCTACACGACGCCATATCCGCATTTCAACGGATCCTTCGACGCCACTAGCAAAGAGCAGAAAGCCGGAGGCAGGCTCGACTACCAGTTCTCGCCTCGAACGCGGCTGGCGCTGCGCGGGAGCGGTTCCTGGTCCGACAACCCGGCTGGCGGCAGTTCAAGCACTGCGCCGATCCTAGCGGTTGGATATACGTATGCCACTCACAACCTGCTCGGAACGTTGACTCACGTGTTCAACGACCGAGTCGTCAACGAGACGCGGCTGGGTCACGTCTACTACCAAGGTGACATGCTGTTCACGCCTGTGAACAACCCGAACTACCGAGTGCGCGAGGGCTGGGCGCCAGCCATCACGTTCCGCGGCGTGGCGACCGGGCGCGAACAAGAACTCGACATCCAGGGGTCGGACATCTATTCGATCCGCAACGACTTGTCCTTTACCTTCGACAAGGCCGGCCGCCACACGCTGAAGACGGGCGCTGAGTTTCTGTACACCGAGATTACCGACCTCCGCTGCGTGCGCTGCGAGGGTTCCCTCGATGCGACGGGCGGGCCGGTGCCGGCACCGATGGAGCGGATCTTCCCCGACATAGCCGACGCCACCACTTGGAACCTCAACTTGATCTCGCCGGTGAGTGTGCGCTGGCGACAGTCCTTCGCCAGGTCGAACGATTCGGCCATCCCGCGCTACTCGACTGGGCTATGGATCCAAGACGACTGGTCGGTCAGCCCGCGGCTGACCCTCAACCTGGGACTGCGCTACGACGTGGAAATTGGGGCGTTCGGCAACCACCCGCCGCTGGTGATCGCACCCTTCCTGGTCGAGGACAATCAGCCGGATGACACGAACAACTTTGGGCCGCGCACGGGTTTGACCTATTCGCTGAACGACCGCACGGTGCTTCGCGGCGGCTATGGCATCTACTTCGGTACGGTGCAGAACAACCACTTCGGGAAGTACTACGAGAAGACCATCAATGTGTCGGTCGAGAACGACGGTCGTCCCGACTTCGCCTCTAACCCGTGGAATGGCCCCGATCCCACCTACGACCAACTGCTGGCCCGAATGTGCTACACGGTCACCGCGCCCGGCTGCGTTCGAAGCGAGCTGCTGACGGGCGGCGCGGCGTTTGCGCCGAATACGCGAATGCCTTACGCGCACCAGGCCACCGCCGGCTTCCAGCGTCAGCTCGGCGAAACGATGGCTTTCGAGGCCGACTTCGTCTTCGTGGGCACCCGCGCCCGGCTCACCGATGCACCGATCAACGTGGGTTACAACCCGGCCACGGGGGTCAACTATCCGTTCACTGACGTGGCACGGCGACCGATGCCCGAGTGGGGCTACGTTAGTCTGTCGCCTAACAACGACCAGCCGCACAACTACCGAGGCCTGCAGACCGCCTTCACCAAGCGCTTTAGCGACCGATGGCAGGGATCGGGCACCTACACGCTGTCGTGGGCGAAGGACGGCGACATGAGTGCCGTCAGTGGGCCGGAACTCACCCCGGTGACCTTTGATGTGGCTAGGGACCTGGGTGGCGAGTATGGCCCGGCCATCGGTGACCAACGTCATCGCGCTGTGTTCAACGGCATCTGGGACGTCGGCTGGGGGTTCCAGCTGAGTGGCCTGTATTTCTATGGGTCTGGTGAACGGCGCGAGCGCACCTACAACGCCGACCTTCGCCAACTCGGGTCCCTCCGGCCGAATTTCTTGCGGCTGCGTCCCGATGGCACCATCATCGACCGCAACGACTTCGTGGGCGACGCGATTCACCGCCTCGACATGAGGGTTCAGAAGAGTTTCACTTTCCCCGGCCGGGTGCGGCTCGACGGCATGATCGATATCTTTAACGTGTTCAACCGTGCCAACTACGGCGCCTACGTCACCAATGAAGCCTCGGCGAGCTACGGCCTCCCGTCGCGAAACCCCAACGTGGCCTACGCACCGCGGATGTTCCAGCTAGGGGTCAGGATGGTGTTCTAGGGTCGGAGGTAGCTGCTGGCATTGCGCTCCGGCCAGCGCTCAGCGGCGGCGGCGGCGCGTAAACGCCTATATTGGCGGCCCCGATCCGGCCGTAGACAAGTTGCAGACAATTCCTAGACATGGTTTGACAGCCGCGGCACCGCCGAAGGGGTACGCTCTCGCTCATCGACCGGCTCCAGTAAGGAGGAGTTTTCATGGTGGCTGCGCGGCTCATGTTGCTCGTTTTGTGTGCGTCCATCGCGGTGCCATCGTCGGCCCTCGCGCAGCAGCGCGGGTCGATCGCCGGCCGGGTCCTAGACCCGAGCGGGCTGGCGCTGCCCGGGGCCACCGTCCTGGTGACCAATACCGGGACCGGGTTCACCCGCGAGGCGATCACCGCCGAAACCGGCGGCTATTCGGTGCCGAACCTCGAGCCGGGCACCTACAACGTCGAGGTCTCGATGGCCGGCTTCGGCACGGCCACCCGTCAGGACGTCACGCTGGGACCGGGGGCGACGATCACGCTCGAGCTGAAGCTCACCGTCGCCGGCGTCCAGGAAAACCTGGTGGTCACCGGCGAGTCGCCGCTGGTCGAACGGACCAGCAACCAGATCGGCGGCAGCCTGTCGCGGCGCGAGATCGAAGAGGTGCCGTCGAACTTCCGCAACTTCACCGGCCTGACCCAGCTCATCCCCGGGATGACGCCCAACCCGGCGACGTCGACCTTCGAGGGCGGCCAGGTGGTGGCCAACGGCTCGCCGTCGCAGCAGAACGTCTACCTGCTCGACGGGATGTACAACAACGACGACCGGCTCGGCGGCAGCCAGGGCACGCAGGTGCGCGTCGTCCTCGACAACATCGAGGAGTACCAGGTGCTGGCCAACCAGTACAGCTCCGAGTACGGCGGCGGCGCCGGCGCGATCATCAACATGGTGACGCGCGGTGGCACCAACGACTTCCACGGCCGCGCCTACTCCTACTTCCGCGACGAGACGCTCAACGCCCGCGGCAAGTTCCTCACCGATAGCGCCGAGAAGCCGGACGAGCGCACGCTGCAGGCCGGCTTCGGCGTCGGCGGCCCGATCGTCAGGAACCGCGCCCACTTCTTCTTCACCTACGAGCGCGACAACGAGGACATCGCCGGCCAGAAGCTGTTCCCGCCGGCGGCGGCGCCACTGGCCGTCGACCAGGTCGGCTTCTTCACGGTGCGCGCCAACAACTACTTCGCCCGCGGCGACCTGCAGCTGAACGACCGCAACTTCATCAACGGGCGATGGCTGCTCGAGGACGCGGCGTCGCGCGGCGAGGGCTTCAACACCAACAACGAGACCCCCGATGCCAAGGTGTGGGAGGCCGACCACGACACGATGTGGGCGGGCACCTACACCAGCGTGCTGACCGACCGGCTGTCGAGCGTCACCCGCTTCGGCCGCATCGGCGAGTCGCTGACCACGGCGCCCCAGGGCTTCTTCAACGACGACGGCGAGGCCATCGGCTTCGGCGGCCGCGATCCGTTCTCGATCGGCCAGCGCAACTCAGCACGCCAGCTACATCACCGGCACCGGCGGCACCGGCCCGACCACGGTGATCCGCAGCTACGTCGTCGACCAGGCGTTCAGCTACTTCATTCCCAGCATGTTCGGCGGAGAGCACACCGTGAAGGCCGGCGGCGGCTACAGCTGGAACAACATGGACCCGCGCTCGACCTTCGACTCCGGGACCTTCCAGTTCCGCGGTGACGCCCCCTACAACCCGGCCGATCCGACCACGCATCCCTTCCAGTTCGACGTCCTCGTCGGCCCGGAAGACGACTACGGCTACGCCGTGGTCTCGAAGGACCAGCGCCGCTATCTCTTCGTCGAGGACAAGTGGAGCCTCACCGGCAACGTCACCCTCAATCTCGGCCTGCGCTGGGACAACCACGAGCAGACGCCGAATCACGACAACGCCTTCGCCCCGCGCGCCGGGCTCGCCTGGGACGTCCTCGGGTCGGGGAAAACCATCGTCCGCGGCGGCGTCGGCAAGTTCTTCGCCTACGTGCCGGTGGTGCACGACCTGACGCTCAAGCAGAACGGCGTCAAGACGCTGTTCCCGAGCATCTCGATCAACGCCGCCAACCCGCTGGCCCCGATCGTGCTCGTGCCCGACATGATCACCGACACCGCCGGCAACCCGGGCGTCGCCCGGCTGACGCCCGCTGCCCAGGCGGCGCTGAACGCCCAGCGCGACCAGGTGGTCGCCGGCACCGCCTTCAACCGCAACCCGCGTGTCGACAGCGAAGACCGCAAGATGCCCTACACCTGGTCGTGGAGCGCCGGGGTCAGCCAGGAACTGTTCGGGCAGATGGCCCTGTCGGTGGACTACGTGGCCAACGCCTCGCGCGACCAGCTCGGCGTCATCGACATCAACGAGCCGGTCAACGGCGTGCGGCCCGGCGTGGCGGTGTTCGATCCGAACGGGGAGATCATCCCGCCCGAGGCCCGCGGCGTCAGCTTCCTGCGCGTGCTGCAGTCGCAGACCAGCCCGGTCTTCGACGGCGACTACAAGTCGCTGCAGGTGGCCTTGAACAAGCGCATGTCCAACCGCTGGAGCGGCCGCATCGCCTACACGCTGCAGCGCAGCAACTACGTGGGCATCGGCAACCCCGACGCGCGGCGGGTGTGGCTCGACAACGAGCCCGAGGCCGACTACGGCGAGTTCACGTCGAACCGCACCAACGTCTTCGCCGCCAGCGCCAGCTGGAACCCGTGGCGGAGCTTCACGATGGCCACGGTGGTCAGCGCCATCAGCGGCGCGCCGATCAACGAGACCGTCGGCAGCGACGTCAACGGCGACCTCGACAACAACGATCGGCCGATCCGCGGCCTCAATGACCTGTTGCGTGCCGATCCTCTCCGAGCTCGACTCGCAGGGCCGGGCGGTGCCCTACGGCCTCCGCGGCCCCGGCGCGTTCACCGTCGACCTGTCGCTCCGTTACCAGATGCCGCTCGGCGGCCGGCTCGAGAGCCTCGACTTCTTCTTCGACATGTTCAACGTCTTCAACCGCCTGAACGAGGTGGCGCCGACCGGCAATCGGTCCGTCGCCGACCTTCATGCGGGCGACGGCGGCGCAGCTTCCCGTACCAGAGCCAGCTCGGCGTCCGGCTGCGATTCTGAGGGGCCGGGCGATGCGCGCACTCGGGATCGCGGCGGTCGTGGGGGCGGCGCTGCTCTGCAGCGCCGCTCCCCGTCAGCGCCCAGATGGAGCTGGGCGTCATCAAGGGGCGGGTCGTCGACGAGGCCGGCAAGCCGCTCCCGGGCGTGACCATCCGCCTGGTCAACGTCGACCGCGGGCGCGAGGTGACGCTCACCACCGACAAGGACGGCCGGTTCTACCGCCGCGGCCTGCAGGTGGGCGGATACGAGCTGAAGGTCGAGCACGAGGGCTACCAGCCGGTCAGCAACCCGATCAAGATCGCCGGCGGCACCGACAGCAACTTCGACTTCACGCTGGCCAAGGCCGCCGCCGGCGGCTCGAAGGAGTTCCAGGAAGGGGTGGCGGCGTTCAACAGCAAGGACTTCGCGACCGCGGCGGCCAAGTTCGAGGCCGCCGTCGCGCAGGCGCCGACGGTGGCGCCGTTGCACGTGAACCTGGCGCTGGCCTACTTCCAGTTGAAGCGGCCGGCCGACGGGGTCGCCAGCCTGGAGAAGGCGGCGGCGCTGGCTCCTAACGACGCCCCCATCCAGTACCAGCTCGGCAGCGCCTACGTCGACACCCAGGCCTACGACAAGGCGGTAGCGGCGCTCGAGAAGGGCCTGGCGACCAAGCCGGATCTGGCCAAGGATCCCCTCGCCGCCGAGGCGGCCTCGACGCTCGGTGCGGTCTATTTCGCGCAGGGCAAGGTGGCCGAGGCCGAAGGGCAGTTCCAGACGGTGCTCGCCGCCAAGCCTGGCCACGCCGGCGCGACGCTCGGCATGGCCAAGGTGGTGTTCAGCAAGGGCGACGCCGCCAAGGCCCTCGAACTGTTCGAACAGGTCGTGACCGCTCATCCGGGAACGCCCGAGGCCACGCAGGCCGCGACCTTCATCAAAGAACTCAAGAAGGGCAATCGGTAAGGAGGCATCTGTGAACAAGCACATCGGCGCCGTGTGCGCGGCTCTCGCGCTCGTCTTCACCGCCGTGGTCCTCGCCCAGGAAAAGGGCGGAGGCGACGAGACCGGTCCGTACGATCTGGTCGCCGGCTGGCCGCAGAACTACTGCGGTGACGGCTTCCAGATTGGATCGACCGGCGGCATCTGGGCGGAGAGCCCGGATCGCGTCTACATCTTCAGCCGCGGCTGCCTGCCGGTGTTGAAGGACAGCCGCGGCGCCGCCAACAACTTCATCCCCGAGCGCAATGCATCGGGCTACGACATGTCGCAGAAGGATCCGGCCCGGCATCCGCGCTGGGATCACGTCTTCAACGTGGTCGACCGCAACGGCAAGCTCATCGAGTCGTGGGAACAGCACAACAAGATGTTCGTGCGGCCGCACCGCGTGCTGGTCAGCCCCTACGACCCCGAACGGCACGTCTGGCTGGTCGACGACGGCGCCCACGCCATCTACAAGTTCACCCGCGACGGCAAGAAGCTGGTGATGACGGTGGGCACGCCGATGCAGCCCGGCTACGACGCCACCCACTTCAACCGGCCCACCGACATCGCCTGGCTGCCCGACGGCACCTTCTTCGTCAGCGACGGCTACGTCAACACCCGCGTCGCCAAGTTCGACAAGAACGGCAAGTTCCTGCTGACCTGGGGCGAGAAGGGCAACGAGCCGAACGAGACCCGGCCCAACTACATGAACACCGTGCACGCCATCGTCATCGACAAGAACAACCGCCTCTACGTCAGCGACCGCGCCAACTCGCGCATCCAGGTCTTCGACGAGAACGGCAAGTTCCTCGACGCGTGGCCCAACGTCCGCCGGCCCTACTCGCTGCTGCTCTCCGAGGATCAGCACCTGTGGGTGGCCGACGGCACCACCCAGAAGTTCACCAAGTTCGACCTGAACGGCAAGCTGCTCTACTCGTGGGGCACCTTCGGCGCGTTCCCCGGCGGCTTCTGGGGCGTGCACCAGTTCCACACCGACAGCGAGGGGAGCCTCTACACCGCCGACGTGCACGTCGGCCGGCCGCAGAAGTTCCGGCCGAAGAAGGGGGCCAACCCGGCCAACCTGATCGGCGCCTACAGCAAGCGGAGCACCAACTAGACGGTTCGTCGCGCACACGCCGGGCCGCGCGTTCCCGCGCGGCCGGCGTGCCGCCCTACGCCGAGCGGGGGCGGCGCGTCCGGTTCAACTTCGCTGTTACCGGGGAGATCCACCATGCGCACTTCACAGTGGTCGTTGGTCCTGCTCGCACTCCTGTCGCTGGGTGTCATCGGCTGCGCGCCACAGGCAGCCTCGTCCGACGCGCCCGCCGCGGCCGCGCCGGCCCAGGCGGCGGCGCCGGCGGCGGCGCAGGAGCGGGGCGGTCAGGAGGAATTCGGTCCCTACGAACCGGTGCCCAACTGGCCGCAGCCGCTGCCCGACGGCCCCGACGGCGTCAAGCACGACGGCTGGACCTGGGGCTCGGTCGGCGCCGTGTTCGCCGAAAGCCCCGATCGGGTGTGGATCGCCCAGCGCGGCGAGCTGCCCCTGCCGACTGGCAACCCGCCGTGGACGCGCCTACGCGCTGCTCAACCCCTCGCGCGGCAGCGCCACCGGCAACGACGACGGCCTCGGCGCCACCTGCGAGCCGACCGCCAAGCGCGGCTGGGAACGCCGCTATCACCACGTGATCTTCGTCGTCGATCGCGCCGGCAAGATGGTGCAGTGGTGGCCGCAGCACGACAAGCTCTTCGAGGCGCCGTGCGGCCGCGGCCCGCACAAGATCAAGATGAGCCCCTACGACCCCGACAAGCACGTCTGGGTCTTCGACGATCAGCTGCACGTCATCCACAAGTTCACCTACGACGGCAAGCTGGTGATGACGCTCGGCACCAAGGGCCAGCGCGGCCGCGACGCCGGGAAGCTCTTCGACCGGCCGACCGACATCGCCTGGCTGCCCGACGGCACCTTCTTCATCAGCGACGGCTACGGCGGCACCCGCGTGGCCAAGTTCGACAAGGACGGCAAGTTCCTCATGGACTGGGGCACGCCGCCCAAGGACCCGAAGAACCCCGGCCCGAACGAGTGGAACACGGTGCACAGCATCGCGATCAGCGCCGACCGGAAGCTCTACGTCGTCGACCGCGGCCACCGGCGGATCCAGGTGTTCGACGAGAACGGCAAGTTCCTCGACATGTTCACGACCGGCGTGCGCTCGTCGCCGTACGCCCACTTCATCTCGAACGACCAGTTCCTGTGGGTCGCCGACGGCGGCACGATGCGGATGCTCAAGTACGACCTGAACGGCAAGTATCTCTACGGCTGGGGCGGGCCGGGCGGGCAGCCGGGGCAGTTCAACGGCCCGCACTCGCTCACCGTGGATCAGGAAGGGAACATGTACACGGCTGAGGTCTTCGGTGGACGGGTGCAGAAGTTCCGGCCCAAGCCCAATGCCGACCCGGCGAAGGTGATGGGGCAGGAGCCCCGCTACCGCGCTTCGAGCTGAGAACGGCCTGGGCGGGCCGCGTCCCGCCCGCATCCTGTGTGTTAGCGGAGGCCTTATGACCCGAGCCACGATCACGTGCACGATGGTGGCCGTTGCCGCCGCCACGCTGGCCGGCTGCAGCGGCGCCGCGCAATCCGGCGGCGCCCCGGTCGCCTTCAAGCTCGGCACCTTCGAGCGGACCGGCCGGACCTTCGTCGGCCTGGTGCTGCGCGACACCCAGGTGGTCGACATCGCCGCCGCGAACACGGCGTTCGAAGCCGCCAACGCCTCGGCGCCGAAGCTGTCGCCGCCCGCCGACATGAAGGCGCTCATCGCCCGCTACGACGCGGAGTGGCGGGCCCGTCTCGGGGCCATCGCCCGCGACGTCTCGGCGGCGCCGACCCCGCCCGCCTACGCGGCGGCGCTCGCCGACCTGCGGGTGCACCCGCCGGTGCGGCCGTCGCTCATCCTCAACGCCGGCGGCAACTACGTCGAGCACACGGCCGGCATCGCCGCCCAGCAGCAGCGGGCGGGCGCGGCCGCCGAGGCGACCTCGGCGGCGCAGACGGCGCCCGGCATCTGGGAGCGGCCGGCCGGCGACACCCGCGACAACCCCTATCTCTTCCAGAAGGCGCCGACGGTGGTCACCGGGCCCTTCGATCCGATCGTGATGCCGCGCGGCCGCACCAACATCGACTTCGAGTGCGAGTTCAGCCTGGTCGTCGGCAAGCCGGCGAAGTACGTGCCGATCGCCGGCGCCGCCGACCACATCTTCGGCTACACCGTGCAGATCGACGTCTCGGATCGCGGCGGCCGCGGCGATCGCAAGATGGGCGGCTCCGACTGGCTGATCGGCAAGAACCACGACACCTTCGGGCCGCTCGGGCCGTTCATCGTGCCGAAGGAGTTCGTCAAGGACCCGATGAACGTCCGCCACACCTTCACGCTGAACGACACGGTGATGCAGGACTCGAACACCAGCCGGATGAGCCACAACATCTACGAGCTGCTGCACTACGCGTCGAACATCCTGACCCTCAACCCCGGCGACGTCATCGCCGGCGGCAGCCCGGCCGGGACCAACATCGAGCGGGCCGAGCCGCGCTGGATGCGGGCCGGCGACACCGCCATCTGCGCCATCGAGGGCATCGGCACGCAGAAGCACCCGGTGGTCGCCGAGGGCGGCACCTAGAAGGGCGCCCGGCCCGCCTTGACACCCCGTCGAGCCGGGCGGTAACGTGCCGGACAGTCAGACTTCCATGCGGCTCGCACGTCGCGACTGGCGCCCACCGCCGCTCGTCCTCGCCATCGTCGCCACGATCGTCGCGGCCGGGTTGGTCTTCTATCTGCAGCAGCGGGCGATGACCGCCCTGCAGTCGCAGAACGAGGTGATCGTCCGCCAGCTCGCCGAGCAGACGGCGGCCGACATCGCCGCCGAGCTGCGACGCACCTTGCACGGGCCGGTCTTCGACACCCTGGCAGCCGTGAACCACCCCGAGCTGCAGGCCGGGCGGCTCGACCTGGTGGCGCAGCAATTCGCCAAGGGACTCGACGCCTACCCGCACGTCGATCGCTTCTTCGCGTGGAAGGCACCGACCGGGTCGGCTCGCCAGTCCGACGTCCTCTTCTACGGGAGGAGCGGTGAGTTCGCCAGCGACCCGGACCTCGGTCAAGCGGTGCTCGAACTGGCGCGCCGCTACGCCGGTACCCAGCAGATCTACGTCGCCGCCGAGGGGATCGGGTCCGAGCCGCGCAAGGTGTTCCTGCGGCTCTTCTGGGAAGACGCCAGGCGCCTCGAGTACTTCGCCGTGCTCGGCTTCGTGATCGACGGCACGAGCATGCGTCAGCGACTGTTCACCGGGCCGCAAGGCCGCGCCGTAGACGCGCTGCTGGTGCGACGGGGGCGCGAGGTCCCGTTGCGGCTTCGCGTCGTCGACGAAGACAGCGCGGTGGTCTACGGCACGCTGCCCGACGGCGTGCCGGCGGCGCGTCTGGCCTTCCCCATGCTGTTCTACCCGGCCGAAGACATTCGATCGCGGCTGGCGGCCGGGGTGGCGCCGCGGCCGTGGGCAATCGAGGTGGGGGCGCCGGCGACGGACTCGGCGTTCGCCGGGTCGGGCCTGCGCTACTGGCCGATGACGCTGTCGCTGGCGCTGATGCTGGTGGCCCTGGGGTTCACGGTGCAGGCGCATCGCCGCTCGTCCGAGCTGGCCCGGATGCAGGCCGACTTCGTGGCCCACGTCTCGCACCAGCTGAAGACGCCGCTGTCGCTGCTCAGCGCCGCCACCGAGACGCTGCAGATGGACCGCATCCGCTCGCCCGAGAAGCTGTCGGAATATCTCGACACGATCCGCGCCGAAGCGTTGCGCCTCTCGGCGCTGGTGCAGCGCGTGCTGGAGTTCTCACGCGTCCAGCAGCAGCGCAGCTACGAGTTCGAGCAGGTCGACCTGGGGGCGCTGGTGCGCGAGACGGTGGACGCGTTCGCGCATGGCCTGGCCGGCCGGCCCGGCAAGTTCGAGGTCGTCCTGCACGGCCCCGGGCCCTTCGTCCGGGCCGACCCGGCGGCGCTCGAGCAGGTGGTCGCCAACCTGCTCGACAACGCCGTGAAGTACTCGCCGACGGAACAGCCGATCACGGTGACCGTCCGCGCCGAACGGCTCAACGCCGTCATCGAGGTCACCGATCGCGGCGTCGGCATCGCGCCGGCCGAGCACACGCGGATCTTCGAGCGGTTCTACCGGGCGCCCGGCGCCGCGCACCGGCAAGGCTTCGGCCTCGGCCTGCCGATTGTCCGCGAGCTGCTCCACGGCCAGGGCGGACGGGTCGAGGTGACGAGTGCCCCCGGTCGCGGCAGCACCTTCCGGGTCACGCTCCAGTGCATCGTCGGGCCGGCCCGGAAGGACACCCGGCCGGTTCGGATGCCGGAGGCGGCGTCGTGAGCCAGGCGTCGCCGCGCGGCGACGACGCCCGGCACGTGCTCGTGATCGAGGACGAGCCGCAGATGCGCTCGATGCTGACCGACAACCTGGAGTTCGACGGCTACCGCGTCACCGCGGTCGCCTCCGGGGAGGAGGCGCTGGAGGCGGTGGCGCTGCAACCAGTTCGCGCTGCTCCTGGTCGACGTGATGCTGCCCGGCATCAGCGGTTTCGACCTGTGCCAGCAGCTGCGCGCCCGCGGCCAGCACGTGCCGATCGTCGTGCTCACGGCCCGCGCCGACGAGCAGGACCGCGTCCGCGGCCTCGACCTCGGCGCCGACGACTACGTGAGCAAGCCGTTCAGCGTCCGCGAGCTGCTGGCCCGGGTCCGGGCCCAGGTGCGGCGCGACGACTGGCACTCGCCCGGCGGCGAGCAGTTCTCGCTCGGCGACGTGGTCGTGAAACCGCGGCAGCGCCTGGTGCTGCGCAAGGGCCGGCGGGTGCCGCTGTCGGCCCGTGAGTTCGAGCTGCTGCGCTACCTGTTCGCGCACCGCAACGAGGTGGTGAGCCGCGAGCAGCTGCTGCGCGACGTGTGGGGCTACAGCCATCTGTCGGTCACCCGCACCGTCGACAACTACGTGGCCAAGCTGCGGACCCACATCGAGCCCAGGCCGCACGAACCGCGCTACATCATCACCGTGCACGGCAGCGGCTACCAGTTGCTGGCCTAGGGGCTGGGGACTGGGGACTAGGGCTCGTCAAGACGTAGGGCAGAGCTCGTCTGCCTGCAGGCAGCTCAGAGCTGTCGCACTGCCTGAGGGCGGCTCTGAAGAGCCGCCCTACGCAGCCGACGCCGCCGGAACCGCGTCGGCGACATGCACGTCTCTTCGGACGAGGAGAGCCATGCCCGCGCCAATCATCCAGTCCACCACGCCGTCCATCGACGGGCGGCGCATCACCCGCTACTGCGGCATCGTCACCGGCGAGGCGATCATGGGCGCCAACGTGTTCAAGGACTTGTTCGCCGGGATCCGCGACATCGTTGGCGGGCGGTCGGCCACCTACGAGGCCGAGCTGCGCAAGGCCCGCACGATCGCGCTCGACGAACTGGCGCTGGCCGCCGCCGAACTCGGCGCCAATGCCGTCGTCGGCATCGATCTCGACTACGAGACCGTGGGCGGTCAGGGCAGCATGTTGATGGTGGCGGTGAGCGGCACCGCCGTGGTCGCCGAATAGGGCGCTCAGCGGCGCGCTTGCAGCTGCCGCTTGAGCCGGGTCAGGTCGGCCGGCACCGGCGCCTCGACGGCGATCCGCACGCCGGTGAGCGGGTGCGGAAACGCGAGCCGCCACGCGTGCAGCATCTGGCGCGGGGCCGGTGGACCATCAGCCGGCCCGTAGACGCGGTCGCCGACCACCGGGTGGCCGAGCCGCTGCAGGTGCAGCCGGATCTGGTGCTGGCGGCCGGTCTCCAAGGTGAGCTCGAGGAGCGCCGCGACATCGCCGAATCGCTCGCGCACCACGAAGTGGGTCACGGCGTGGTGTGACGGCTCACCCGGCGAGGGCGACACGGCGCCGCCCCGAGACGTAGGTGTCGGCAATCGGCGCGTCGATGGTGCCGGTGTCCTCGGCGGGTGCGCCGAGCACCAGGGCCACGTACTGCCGGTCGAAGCGGTGGGCGCCGAAGAGCTCGCGGCCGGCCTCGTGCGCCTGGCGCGTCAGCGCCACGGCCAGCGCTCCCGAGGTATCCCGATCGAGGCGGTGGAGCGGGCCGACGTAGCCGCGGGTGGCCGCGCCGCCGCTCCATGTACTCGCGGACGCGTTTGAGGACCGTGTCCTCGTCGGCGGAACCGGCATCGTGCGCGCCGACCGTCAGCAGACCGGCCGGCTTGTCGAGGACCAGCACATGCTCGTCCTCGTGCAAGCGGTCGAATCGCGAGCGGGCGGGCCGCATGGCCCGGCGGTTGAGATCGAGCACGACGGCGTCGCGCGGCGCCACCATCGCGCCGGGATCGCGCTCCTCGGCGCCGTTGACGGTGACCTGGCCCTTCTCGACGGCAGCGCGCAGGCGCGCCCACGACATGTCGGCGCGGTCGCGGCGGAGGCGCTGGTCGAGGCGTTCGCGGATCGGGCGGGCCAGAACAGGCCGCACTATAATCGATCCCTTCTGGAGGCTCGCGATGCCAGACGCCGGCGTGACGTCGATCTGCTACTTCAACGGCAAGTGGGCCACCGGCCCGGTGCCGCTCATGACCTCTGCCACCAACGCGGCGTGGCTCGCCAACACGATCTTCGACGGCGCCCGGGCGTTCGAGGGCGTCGCGCCCGACCTCGACCTCCACTGCCAGCGGGCCATCCGCTCGGCCGAGGGACTGCACCTGCGGCCGGCGATCGGCGCCGACGAAATCGAGGCGCTCGCCTGGGAGGGCATCCGCCAGTTCCCGGAGAACACGCCGCTCTACATCCGCCCGATGTTCTGGGCCGAGAGCGGGCTGGTGCTGCCCGATCCGGCCTCGACGCAGTTCGCGCTGGTCATCACCAAGATGAGCCTGCCCGATCCGGCCAAGGGGTTCTCGGCCTGCCTGTCGCCCTATCGGCGGCCGAGCCCTGAACAGGCGCCGACCCACGCCAAGGCCGCCTGCCTCTACCCGCTGGCCGGGCTGGCGATCGCCGAGGCCCGCCAGCGCGGCTTCGACAACGCGGTGATGTGCGACGTCGTCGGCAACGTGGCCGAGCTCACCGCGCAGAACATCATGTTCGCCACCGCCGGCGTCTGCCGGACGCCGATCCCGAACGGCACGTTCCTGAACGGCATCACCAGGCAGCGGGTGATCGGCCTGCTGCGCGATGCCGGCGTCGCGGTGGAAGAGCGCTCGATCAGGCCCGACGAGCTGCTCGCGGCCGACGAGATCTTCTCCACGGGCAACCACGGCAAGGTCGTGCCGTGCCTGCGCTACGAGTCGCGCACGCTCGAACCCGGACCGATCTACCGCAAGGCCCGCGAACTCTACTGGGCGTTCGCGCACAGCCGGGCCACGACCCGGGCGTAGGACGGCGGCGGCGTCAGAAGCGGATTCGCGCGCCGACCAGGAACGGGATCGACCAGCGCTCGCTGTCGCCGTTGATGTCGCGCAGCCCCTCCTCGACCAGCCAGTCGACGTCGGACAGTCCGCCCATGAAGCGGATCTGGGTCTCGGCCATCAGCTCGATCGGGCCGACGCCGATGAGGAAGCCGCCGGTCGGGCCGAAGCTGAACGCCCAGGATTTCTCGAAGAACTTGCCGTCCTGCTCGGCGAGCCCGGGCGTCACATTGGCCGGCACGTTGATGAAGACGCCGCGAATGTCCTGGTGGCGGTTGAGGCCCACCAGATAGCCCACGAAGGGCGTGAAGCGGACGCGGGCGAAGAAGAAGCGCTGGCCCCCTTCGACGCCCCAGTACTTGTAGTCGTCAAATCCGACGTCGAGCGGCACGGCCGCCGCCCCCACCGTGCCGATGGTGACCGGATCGGCCGAGCTGCGTTCGTAGACGAAGTTGACGGCCAGCTCCGTGCGCGGGCTCAGGCGGTAGCCGACGCCGATCTTGTACATCTCCATGCTGCCGTAGATGTCGTCGTAGCTCGTCTCGGGCAGGATGATGGGCGCGCCGCCGGTGGTTCGCCCGGTGGACTCCTCGATCATCTTGCCGGCGAACGTGTTGTCGATGCCGACGAGGGCCGAGATCGTGAAGCGATGCCGCAAGGCGTCGGGATCGTCGACTGCCTGAGTCGATCCTGAGGCGGTTGTCAGGCGGATCGCCTCGCTCCAGATGACGTCCACCCGGTCGCCGGGGCGCAGGCCGCGCAGGAGGCCGGCGTCGGTCGTGTCCGCCAGCCGGCGTGCGTACTCGGCGCCCTTGGGACCGCGGAAGGTGACCACCCGCGTCGCTGCATCCAAGCCCGTGAACGTCACGGTCGTCACGCGCTGGGCGGGAATGGTGGCGCCAGGGGTCGGCGACGCCGCGGCATCGAACATCCGATCGACCGCCGGCTCGCCCGGGGGCTTCGGGCGCAAGGTCACCCGATCGTAGTACGACAGGGTGACGACGTCGCCGACCCTGATTTGGTCGAAGGGCGTCACCGATACCGGGACGTCGACGACGACGAGGTTGCCCTGTGCGGCGCGGACCGTCAGGATGCGCTGGTAGTGGTCCACGGCCGCGACCGGTCCTGTGAGCGTGATCTCCTCGATCGGCTGGGCGCCGGCGACAACCGACAAGGCCAGGATCGCGGTGGCGACGAGCAGGTGGTGCCGTTTCAGCATGAGAATCGCTCCAGGTCTTCCCCGGGCGCCGTCGCGGGGCGCCGTGAACAGCGGTGGCACGGCCGGTGGGAGTCCGGACTCCGCGAACCCGCGTGCCAAAGTGTGCATTTTAGTTCAGCTTGCCACCGGTCCGCGCCATCGAAACGCGGAATTCGAGAGCGGTGGCCTGTCGAGCGACGCGCGAATGCTCGAGCTGGCGATGCGCCGGGGACGCCGGCGACGCCGGCTGGCTTCACCGAGGGACTACTCGGCGACGACGGCGATGACCTCGATCTCGATGAGGAAGCCGGGGTTGGCCAGCCGCGGCACCTCGACGAGCGTGCTCGCCGGCAGTTCCTTGGTGAAGTACTTCGCGCGCACGTCGCGGATCACCTGCACCTGCGCCGCATCGCGCAGGTAGTAGTTGGTCTTCACCACGTCGTTGAAGGTGGCCCCGGCCGCCTTGAGCGCCGTCTCGAGGTTGGCGAAGACCTGCCGGGTCTGCGCGGCCAGATCGCCCTCGCCCACCAGCTGGCCCTTCGCGTCGAGGGCCACCTGCCCGGCGATGTAGATCGTGCGGCCGCCGCGCGCCGAGACGACGTGCGAATAGCCGGTGGGGGTCGAGAGTCCTGGCGGATTCAGGCGCTGGATCACGGGACGTCCTCCCTGGGCGCTGCTGGACGCCGTCCAGGCGCTGACGAGCGCGGCGCTCACGGCCAGCGTGAGCCCGGCGACGACGGTCTTCGAGCGAGTCATGCGAAGCCTCCGGATGGTGTGTGCGGGGACGTCAGACCACCCGGCGCGGCAGGTGACCGCCCAGGTGCATGGTGAGGTCGTAGACCGAAGCCCCGCAGGCCGCGGCCACGTCCTCGGGACGCGAGCCGGTCTCCCAGTCGAAGCAGGTGGCGATGTCGCCGGCCTGCACCGGTGTCTCGGCCCCGAGGTTGACGATGGTGTGACTGGCCGACACCGACGCCACCACCGGATAGGCGCGGCCCCGGATGCGGAGGCTGGCGCCCTTGGCGGCGATGCGCGGCCAGCCGTCGGCGTGGCCGATCGGCACGGTGGCCAGCCACGTGTCTTCCTTCGCCATGAAGGCCCGGCTATAGCCGGCACTGGTGCCGGCGGCGAGCTTCTTCACGTAGGCGACGCGGGCCCGCAGCGCCACCGCCGGCCGGAGGTCGAGCGCGCCCTGGGTGCGGAACGCCGCCTCGGGGTAGATGCCCCACAGCGCCATCCCCGGCCGCACCATGTCGAGCGTCGCGTCGGGATGCTGGAACAGCGTGTAGGTGGAGGCGGCGTGACGGCGGCCGATCGGCACCTTCGCGGCCCGCAGCGTGGCGGTGAGCGCCTCGAAACGCCGCAGCTGCTCGCGGTCGAACTCGAGGTCCTCGGTGAAGGTCATCATCACGCCTTCAATCCGCACGCCCTTGCGGCCCGCCAGGTCGCGGATGAGCGCGTCGGCCTGGCCGTGGGGCACGCCGACCCGGCCGATGCCGGTGTCGACGCAGACGTGGATCGGGACGGTGGTGGCTGTCGCCGCCGCGGCGCGCGCCAGGGCGTCGCCCACCGGCGTGTAGACCATCGGCATGACGTTGCGGCGATGGAGGTCGGGCAGGTCGGCGGTGTCGACCGGTCCCATGAGCAGCACCGGCTTCTTCACGCCGGCGTCGCGCAACGCCACCGCTTCCTGCCGCTTGACGACGGCGAAGCCCGCCACCTGGCTCGCCGGCTCGAGCAGCCGGGCGACGGTCGTCACGCCCAGGCCGTAGCCGTTGTTCTTCACGACGGCGAGAATGGGTTGTCCCTTGGCGGCGCGCGCCACCTCGCCGACGTTGTGGGCGAGATGGGCAGCGTGGACTTCGACCCACGGGTCGAAGCCCTCGGGCGCCGGGGGTGGGGCGGATTGCCCGGCGACGGCGAACCGCGGGGCCGTCGACAAGGCGACGGCCGAGGCGAGCAGCTCGCGTCGAGTGGGGCGCACGGCGGTGACTATACCGCCGTTCGCGCCGCCGTTCGTCCGCCGCTCAGGCCTGACTGGCCGGCCGCAGCGACTGGCTCCACGTCGTCAACTCCTTCAGCGCCTCGTCGCGGGCCATGCCGTAGCGGTCCTGCAGCACGGAGACCATGCGTTCGGCGTTGCCGCGCACAGCGTTGACGTCGTCTTCGGTGAGCAGGGTCCAGCGCTGCCGCGCCGCTGCCGTGAGCCGTTGCCAGCGTTCCATCGAGTTGCGAGCCATCGGGTCCTCCAAGAACTTCTTGACGGCAGTGTCGAAGCATGCGGCATGCCAGGCTCCCGGGCCGGGACGAACGGGGATCCGCACCGGGACGACGCGTCCGCTGGGTGGGCCCATGCCATTTGTGGGTGTCGCGTTGCCCAGCCCGGGGTGATCGCCTCATCGCCGGCGGCGGCCTACTTCTTCATCAGCAGCGCAAGGCCCGCCACCAGCATCACGCCGCCGATGATCGGCGGCAGCGCCACCGACTCGCGCTTGTCGGCGGTGATTTCGATCGGCCCGGCGTCGATGATGGTGTCCTTGCGAGTCCACGAGATGCCGCCGTAGGCAAGGGCCACGATCCCCAGCACGACCAGTACCAGCGCAATCGGCTTCATGACGTCCTCCACGTCCGTGAGATCGGACGAACGGCTCGCGTGCAACACGCGTTCCGCGGCTCGGAGTGACGATTGACGTTGAGCGGTGCGCGGAGGCGAGCCCGCCGTCGGGGACGCGCCCCGGCGCCGGTCAGGCGCGACGCGGCTTGCGGGCGTAGACGAGGATGGTCGCCGATCCGACGGCGGCCGCGATCAGGATCACGGCGGCCACCCAGGGCCCGAGCCGGCCGGCCAGGTACAGCACGGCGAGGCTCACGGCCACGCACGACCACATCGAGACCAGCGCGCTGCCGGCCGCTCTGGCCGACATGCCGCGGCCCTGGTCGAGCGCCTTCATGTAGGGCGCGAAGAGCGGCACTCGCAGCAGCCGATCCTCGAGCCACGGACAGCTGCGCGCGAAGCAGTACGACGCGATGATCAGGAAGATGGTCGTCGGCAGGCCCGGCACGAAGACGCCGAGCCAGCCCAGCCCGACCGAGGCCACGCCGAGGCCGGCAAACGCCCAGCGCCGCGGGTCGCGGACCCACGAGACAGGCTGGCGATCGGCGGGGCAGACCTTGTCCATGGGAGCGGGTGCATTCTCGCGCACCGGAATACCGGGAGGCAACTCCCGGTGTTCGTGGGCGGCCTCCGGGCGCGGGCGTCGGGGGTCACCGGGGGCGTTGAGCCTGCGTGTGGTCACGATCAAATATTTGAACTACTCCAAGAACTTGATCTACCCTGACGGCGTGGCCCCCGACCCGGCTCAGCTCCTCCGTCAACGTGGTGTCCAGGTCACGGCCCAGCGGCTGGCGGTCTTGCGGGCGGTCGCAAGTCGACCCCACATCACGGCCGACGGCGTGGCCGAGGTCGTCAGGGCGGAGATCGGGGCCATCTCGCTCCAGTCGGTGTATGACGCGCTGGGCGTCCTGGTCGCCGAGGGCCTCATCCGGCGCATTCAGCCGGCCGGGTCAGCGGCGCGCTTCGAGGATCGTGTCGGTGACAACCACCACCATCTGATCTGCCGGGTCTGCGGCCGTCTGGTCGACGTCGACTGCGCGGTCGGCTCGGCCCCTTGTCTCTCGGCGGCCGACGACAAGGGCTACGAGATCGACGAGGCCGAGGTCGCCTACTGGGGGCGTTGTCCCCAGTGCCTGGCCCGGGCCCGCGCGGTACGCCGCTCCGACCCACCGGCAGGCCGCCGAAGCCCGCGGCCGAAGGCCACGAAGAAACGCCCGGGCTGACGCCCGGGCTGCATCCCGAACACAGCAGAGGTCAACGTCAACATGGACAACGAACAGAAGTGCCCGTTCCCGGGCAAAGCGCACGGCGGCCGGTCGAATCAGGACTGGTGGCCGAACCGGTTGAACCTGAGCGTCCTCCATACGAACCACCCGGCGGGGAACCCGATGGACAAGGCGTTCGATTACGCCGCCGAGTTCAAGTCGCTCGATCTCGCCGCGTTGAAGAAGGACATCGAAGTGCTGATGACGACGTCGCAGGACTGGTGGCCCGCCGATTTCGGCCACTACGGCGGGCTCTTCATCCGCATGGCGTGGCACAGCGCCGGCACCTACCGCATTCACGACGGTCGCGGCGGGGCAGGCTCCGGTCAGATCCGCTTCGCGCCGCTCGGCAGCTGGCCCGACAACGCGAATATCGACAAGGCGCGCCGCCTCCTGTGGCCGATCAAGCAGAAGTACGGCCGGAAGATCTCGTGGGCCGATCTGATGGTCCTGACCGGCAACGTCGCGCTCGAGTCGATGGGGTTCAAGACGTTCGGCTTCGCCGGCGGCCGCCAGGACGTGTGGGAAGCCGAACACGTCAACTGGGGCTCAGAAGCCACGTGGCTCGGCGACGAGCGCTACAGCGGTGACCGCCAGCTGGCCAATCCACTCGCCGCCGTGCAGATGGGCCTCATCTACGTGAATCCCGAAGGTCCGAACGGCACCCCCGATCCCGTTGCCGCGGCCCGCGACATCCGCGAGACGTTCCGCCGCATGGCGATGAACGACGAGGAGACGGTGGCGCTCATCGCCGGCGGACACTCCTTCGGCAAGACGCATGGCGCCGGTCCGGCGACCCACGTGGGTCGCGAACCCGAGGGCGGCAACCTCGAGGAGCAGGGCTTCGGCTGGAAGGGCAGCTACGAGACCGGCCGGGGCGCGCACGCCATCACCAGCGGCCTCGAGGTCACCTGGACCACGACGCCGACGAAGTTCAGCCACGACTTCTTCAAGCACCTCTTCGACTACGACTGGGAGCTGACGACCAGCCCGGCCGGCGCCAAGCAGTGGACGCCGAAGAACGCCGCCGGGGCGGGGACAGTGCCGGACGCCCACGACGCGTCGAAGAAGATCGCGCCCGGAATGCTCACCACCGACCTGGCACTGCGGTTCGACCCGGCCTACGAGAAGATCGCGCGGCGCTTCTACGAACATCCGGCGGCGTTCGCCGAGGCCTTCGCCAAGGCGTGGTTCAAGCTGACACACCGCGACATGGGCCCGATCACGCGCTATCTCGGGCCGGAGGTGCCCAAGGAACCGCAGTTGTGGCAGGACCCGGTGCCCGCGGTCGACCACGCGCTCGTCGATGAGAAGGACGTTGCGGCGCTGAAGACCAAGATCCTCGCCTCGGGCCTGACCACGTCGCAGCTGGTGTCCACGGCCTGGGCCTCGGCGTCGTCGTTCCGCGGCACCGACAAGCGCGGGGGCGCCAACGGGGCCCGCGTCCGCCTGTCGCCGCAGAAGGACTGGGCGGTGAACAATCCGCCCGAGCTGGCGAAGGTGCTGACGACGCTGGAGCGGATCCGGAAGGAGTTCAACGACGCCCAGACCGGCGGCAAGCAAGTGTCGCTGGCCGATCTCATCGTCATCGGCGGCGACGCGGCCATCGAGGACGCGGCGAAGAAGGGCGGCGTGCCCGTGCAGATCCCGTTCACGGCGGGCCGTACCGACGCGTCACAGGAACAGACCGACGTGGAGTCGTTCGCCGTGCTGGAGCCCGACGCCGACGGCTTCCGGAACTACCTCGGCGACGGGCACACCGTCCCCGCCGAACACCTGCTGATCGAGCGCGCCTTCAGGCTGACGCTGAGTGCTCCAGAAATGACGGCGCTCGTTGGCGGTCTTCGCGTACTCGGCGCCAACAGTGGTCAGGGCACCCACGGCGTGTTCACCGAGCAGCCGGGCGTGTTGACCAACGACTTCTTCGTCAACCTGCTTGACATGGGCACGGAATGGAAGCCGACGTCCGGCGCCGCGGATACGTTCGAAGGCTGCTGCCGCACGAAGGGCGACCGCAGGTGGACCGCCAGCCGCGTCGATCTCGTCTTCGGCTCGAACTCCGAGCTGCGTGCCATCGCCGAGGTCTACGCCTGCAACGACTCGCGGGAGAAGTTCGTGCGCGACTTCGCCGCCGCGTGGGACAAGGTGATGCACCTCGATCGCTTCGATCGTGCTTGATCCCGGCGGCTCACCGCCGTCTGGCGATCAGCGACTACCGGCGGCGACGGCGGCCGCGAACTGCCGGACGGCGTCGCGCACCCGCTGGACGTTGACCGGGCCCATGCGCAGCAACTGCTTCTGCGCTGATGGGAGCGCCTCGAGCCTGGGGTCGGCGTAGCCGTAGCCCGACGCCTTCGGCACGACCTGGATCTCTTCGGGCGTGTCGGGCGTGGCCACGACCGTCGCCGCCGCCCGCTGCACCGCGTCGCGGACGCTGCCGGCGTGTCCCTGGCGCGCGTAGGCTTCCTGCAAGCGCGGCTCGAGGGTGAGGTAGGCGGCGGCCAGCTTGTCCGGGTCGACGCTCGCCAGAGCGGCGACCACGGCGTCGTAGCGCGCAAAGCTCGCCGGGTCGACGATCGTCACACCGCGCCGGGTGATGACCGCGAACGGGCCGCCCGGCTTGAGCACGGCGAGGTCGCGCGCCGGTGTCCGCCCCTGGGCGAGCCGGTCGATGGCGGTGGCCATGCTGCCCAGCAGGTCGTCGCTGGCCAGCCACGCCAGCAGTTGCGGATGCGAGCTGAGCGCCGACAGCAGGGTCCGGACAAACGGGTCCATCTGCTCGAGCGGCGGCAGCACAACCGGCGCCGCTGGCGCGGCGCTCGCGGCCGCGGCCGGGGCCTCGGCGACGGTGGCGGTCGGCGCCGGCCTGGCGCGCTGCCACGCATACCAGCCCATGGCGCCGAGGCCGGCGATCGCCACGGCCAGCAGCCCGAGCGGCGCCCAGGAGGGGCGAGAGGGCAGCACGCTGAACGGCGCGGCGTCTTCGCGGCCCGGATCGAGCGGGTCGATTTCCAGGTCGTCGAGGTTGCTCATGACCACCTCGATCCGAGCCTGTCAGAAAGGACCGGCGCGTGCAAGGCCGGGCGGCGCGACCGCCCGGCCCCCGACTACCGGCGGCTCACCAGCGTGTGGTCACACCGGCGCCCCACATCCGTCCCTGCATGATGCTGTTGGGCGCCAGATACGAGGCGCTGAGCGAGTTGGTGGTCACGTAGCTGATGATCGCGTCGGAGTTGTTGACGTTGAACACCTCCACCACCGGCAGGATGCTCAGCCGGCCGATCTGGAACCGGCGCGACAGCTTGAAGTCGAGCTGGTTGATGCGCTCGACGAACGACTGACGCTCGCCCTCGATGTAGTAGCTCATCGACGCCTGGCCGAAGGTGCCGGTCGGCATGATGATCGCGTTGGCCGGGCACGGCGACGGACACGTGGCCGGATACCGCGTCACGCCGCGGGTCACCGTCATCCGGCGCGTGCTGGTCGGGCTCTCGTTGCTCTGGAGTGCCATGCTGAGCTCGAAGCCCCAGCCGATCATGCGGGTGCCCGACAGCTTGAACTGCTTCTTCCACGGGATGTCGATGGCGAAGTCGTCGCAGAAGCGCTCGCCGGCGAACTGGATGTCGGCGGTGGTGCTGCCCACCGACAGGTAGTTCGGATCGTCGGGCGCGGTGCAGGCCTTCTGGCGCTCGCGCTCGATGGTGGCGCCGCCGAAGACCTGGCCGCCGCCGGGGAGGCGCCACCGGAAGTCCAGTCCGAGCGCGTCATAGGAGCGCCGGCGCTCCGGGTCGAAGGTGTCGAGGTTGCGGGTTGGCCGCTGCGACGCCGCCAGGCTGCGGGCGAAGACCTCGAACGGCTCGCCCGAGAGCGGGTTGTAGAAGGTGTAGGGCGTGTAATCGGCCAGCGTCCAGCTCTGGTTGATGGTGGTCGTGAGGTTCTTGAAGTCGCCGTGGAAGTAGGCCAGCGACGCCGACAGCCCCGACCACACCTCGTGCTGCAGCTCGAGCGCGTTCTCGAGGTTCCAGGTGCGCGGATAGTCGCCGTACTCGTTGAGCGCGGCGATGCCGAAGTTGGCCGAGAGCGTCGAGAAGTCGATCTCGCAGCCGACGCGCGGAAAGCCCGTGCATCCCCGCTCGCCCTCGGCGATGTCGTTGCTGTTGGCGTCGCGCCACGGCAGCGTGGTGGTCTGCGACAGGAACGGGTTGTAGTTGGCGGCGATGCCGGTGGTACGGATCTGGTTGTAGCGGTTGAGCGAGTACTTCAGCGCCGTCCGCCCGGTGCCGAACACGTCGAACACGGCGGCGAAGCGCGGGGCGAAGTCGGTCCAGTCGGGCAGGTCCGGGATCTCCTCGGTGGTGCGCGCCGGCACGAACCGGCCGGCCGGCGACTCGCTGGCCAGGACCTGCGCCTTGACGTTCTCCCACCGCAGGCCGAAGTTCAGCGTCAGCCGCTTGAGCTGCCACGAATCCTGCGCGTAGATCCCGAGGTCGTGATTCAACCGCTCGCCGTAGTGGAGCGGCGTGTTGCGGATGACGACGCTGTCGGGCACCGAGAAGCGCACGCCGGTGGTATTGCTGCGGTACTGCTGCGTCATGTCGGCGTTGGCATCCACCGTGTGCCAGAAATCGCCCCAGGTGTACTGCGCGCCGACCTTGAAGCTGTGGCTGCGCCAGAGGTAGGAGACCGACGCCTGCAGGTTCTGCCGCTCGGGGCTCTGCGTGTTCTCGGACGTCGCCGCGGTCTTGCGCCCGCCGAGATCGTTCTCCAGCCGCGACGCGCCGGCGAACCAGGCCGAGGTGCCGCGCGGCTGGCCGATGCCGTCCTGGTAGCTGTTGGTGTAGTACTCGAGGTTGCGGGAGTATCCTGCTTCCACCAGCATGGCGTTGGTCACCGTCGAGGTGTACTTGAGCGCCGCGGTGTGGTAGGCCGGCGAGAACCACTGCAGCGACGCCTCCTCCGGATCCTCGTTGCTCTGCATGTCGTGGCCGCGGTACTTGTCGATCTCGTCGAAGTAGCCGGAGAGCTTGTTCGACGGCGACATCTGCCACGTCAGCCGCGCCATGCCGCTCTTGATGTACTGGTCGTCGAGGCCGCGGCTGCCGTCGTCCATGAACGTGTTGGCGATGTAGTTGTTCACCGTGAAGTAGCGGCCCGAGGTGAAGAACCACAGCCGGTCGCGCATGATCGGGCCGCCGACGGCCAGCGTCGTGTCGAAGATGCGATCGATGGCGTTGCCGGCGCTCAGGCCGCGCTCGATGTGCCGATCGGTCAGGTTGGACGACTGCCAGCTGCCCGGCCGGTAGGACGCCTTGTAGTCGCCGCTGAAGCGGTTGCCGCCCTCGCGCGGAATCAGGTTCATCCGCACGCCGCCGGCAGCGGTGTCGGCCGAGATGCCGCTGGTCTGGATGCTCACTTCCTGGTTCATCGCGTCATTGAAGTAGCTCTGCACGCCGCCATCCAGCTGGAGCCCGTTGACGAGCATGCCGTCGACCAGCACGCTGTTGTTGGCCAGGGTCATGCCATGGGTGGTCATGTAGGTCTGCTGCATGCCACGGGCCCCGCCGGTGTCGGGCAGGCTCAGGCTCACCCCGGGGACGAGCTGCGCCATGCCCTGGATGCTGCGGCCGGTGGGGATGGCGTCGATGGCTTCGCGGTCGAGCACCTGGGTGTGCACCGCGGTGCTGACGTCGACCACCGGTGATTCGCCGGTCACGGTGATGGTCTCTTCCACCCCGCCGATGCGCATCTCGGCGTTGATGGTGGCGGTGAACTCCGAGGGCAGCAGCAGGCCCTCGCGCTTGAAGGCGTTGAAGCCCGGCAGCGTGAAGGTCAGCGAGTAGGTGCCGGGACGCAGATCGACGATGCGATACAGTCCCTGCGCGTCGGTGACCACGCTGCGGACGCGCTCGATGAGCACGTCGCTGGCGGCTTCCACGGTGACGCCGGGCAGGACCGCACCCGAGGCGTCCTTCACGACGCCGGTGATGGTGCTCTGGGCGAGCGCGGCGACCGGCATCACAACCACCAGAGCTCCGGCGATGACGGCGACCTGAAGCGTTCTCGACATCGGTGCCTCCCGGCCGCGGCAGCGGCCATCAGCGCATGCGGGCGAGAGCGCTCCACTCCCCGCGGATGGGCCCGAAGCCTACGCCTCCGTCCAATCGACGTCAAGGGGTGTCTCGCGACGTGCGGATTCGTAACCTCTGCCAGCGCGGCACGTCGCCGAGGTTCTCGCTACGGGACCCGGCGGGCGCGCCGCGCCGTTTCGAGATTGCGCACGGCGTCGTCGAAGTCCGGCCGGAGACGCAGTGCTTCTTCGAACTGCGCGATGGCCTGGTCGAGCCGGCCCTGCGAGCCCAGCGCGATGCCCAGGTTGTTGTGCGCCTCGGCGTGACCCGGGCGCCGGGCGATCGCCGCCGTGAAGGCGCCGACGGCCTCGTCGAGCCGATCGCGTTCGAGCAGGAACACGCCCAGGTCGTAGTGCGCTTCCGGATCATCGGGGGTGAGCTCGACGGCCCGCCGCAAGTGGGCGAGCGCGTCGTCCGCCCGGCCGAGGTCTGCGAGGACATTGCCGAGGTTGCGATGGGCACGGGCCGAGGTCGGCTCGATCGCCAGCGCGCGCTCGAACGCCGCCGCGGCCTCGGCCAGCTGGCCCTTTTCGGCGAGGGCCGTGCCCAGGTTGTTCTGCGCGCCGGCCGAGTCGGGCGCGGCGGCCGACGCCTGGCGGAAGTGCGCGGCGGCTTCGTCGACGCGATTCTCGGCGAGCAGCGCGTTGGCCAGGTTGAAGTGCAGGTCGGGATAGTCGCCGCGGATCCTGAGCCCTTCGCCGTAGATGCGAATCGCGTCGTCCACCCGGCCCTGTGCCCTGAGGGTCACGCCGAGGTTGTTGAAGGCGGGCACGTAGTCGGGCGCGATCTCGAGGGCGCGGCGGTAGCGCGCGGCGGCCTCGTCGAGACGGCCGTCGTCGTGAAGGGCGGTGCCGAGGTTGGTCTCGGTGATCGCCCGCGCCCTGACGGTCGAGGTCACCGGCCACAGGCAGATCGCCGCCGTCACCAGCGCCACCCCTGCCACCCGGGCGATCCGCGTGCGGGGCCACGTCGGCCACTCCGCCGCGGTCCGGGCCAGGCCGGCGCTGGCGAAGAGCACCAGCAGCGGCACCAGCGGGAAGCGGTAGCGGGCGAAGACGTAGAAGGCGATGGTGGTGACCGCAAAGGTCGCCGCGATCGCGTAGAGCACCCACAGCCGGCGGCGATCCGGCCACGTGAACCACATCCCGATGACCGCCAGCGGCACCAGCACGCCGAAATGAGCGACCGGGCCGAGCAGCCGGAGCGGCCACGACCATTCGGCATGCGACTCCTGGCTTTCGGTGTCGATCATCTCGGCGGCGTTCACCAGCAGCACTGCCTTGCGCGCCTCGAGCCGCAGCCACGCCCCCGGGTCGTCGCCGATGAACGCCAGCGCCCGCGACGTCCAGTAGCTCGACACCTCGGCCGGGGTCAGCGCGCGCCCGGTGGCGCGCTCGGCCAGCTCGGTGGCGTCGATGCGCTCGAACTCCGGTGATCCGCGGCCGAAACGCAGCGGGGCATAACTGCCGTCGGCGCCCGGGTTGTTGCCGATGTAGAAGTTGGGCCCGAACTGCGAGGTGGTGAGGTAGACGCCGCCGCTCACGGCGTAGTTGCGGACGACGACCGGGCCGATGATCACCGCCACGCCGGCGGCAAAGGCCGCGAGCGCTGTGGCCCGTGCCACGCCGACGGTGGGGCACGCCGATCCACGCCCAGGCCCCGAGCACGGCGACGAGCACCAGCGCGTTCTCACGGGTGAGGCTCAGCGCCGCGGTCGCGGCGCCGAGGGCCAGCCACAACCGCCGCCGATCCTGCCCGCCGGTGACGATGGCGGCGACCAGCGCGGCCGCGACCGACACGAACGCCACGTCGAGGACCGACTTCTGGATCAGGCCGTCGAAGAAGATCGCCGGCGCCCACATCGCCAGGGTCGCGCCGGCGATGATGCCGGCGCGGGTCGAGAACAGGCGAGCCGCCGCCCATCCGACCAGCACTGCGGAGAGCGAGCCGATGAGCGCCTGGACCACCCGCACGGCCACCAGGTCGTGGCCGGCCAGCGCGTAGACGACGCCCAGGAAGTAGGGGTAGAGCGGCGCCTGGTAGAAGACGTCGGTGCCGATCCAGTCGCCGGCGGCCAGCCGCCGCGCCCACGGGTCGTAGCCGCGCGCATCGCCCATCAGCACCGAGAAGTACGGCGTCGCCGACATCTGCCACAGGTGCACGAGCCGCAGCCCGAGGGCCACGGCGAAGATCGCCAAGGCCCAGCGCCAGGGCAGGGCGGCTGGAGCGGCCGCGACCGCCGGCGCGGCCGGTTCCGGGCGTGGAGCGCTGCGTCGGGCTGAGCGTGAGGCCACGGGAACGGCCGCGATTATGGCTCGATGCCGAGTCCAGGCGCGAGCAGGCGCGGGTGATCGGCGACGGCGAGACGCCCGCCGGCACCGAACATCAGTGGCGGATCACAGACGTCGCGGGTGAGCAGCAGCGTGCCGAACGCCCCCTCCTGCGCGACCAGGATCGGGCCGGCCGCGTGGGCCACCGCGAGGGCGGCGCGCGTCAGAAGGCTGGTCTCGCCCACCTGGGCGCCGACGATCACGCCGATGCCGGCGGCGCGCGCGGCCTCGACGACTGCCAGCGAGCGGAGCACGCCACCCATCTTCGAGACCCGCAGGTTGACGATCCAGCGATCCGCGCGGCGGGGCCAGCCGCGCCACAGTGTCCGTCGTCGCCGCCGACTCGTCGACGACGATCGGGGTCGCGATCGTGTCGGCGAGGACGGCCAGGTCGTCGAGGCGTCCGGCCGGCGCCAGCGGTTCCTCCACGGCGAAGAGCGGCGCCTCGAGCGCCCGGAGGAAGGCGGCGGCCTCGTTCACGTCCCTCCACAGGTTGTTGGCATCGACCCGCACGCGCACCGGGCCGTCGAGCGCGGCGAGGGCGGCGAGCTTGGCGCGATCGCCGCCGAGATCGCCCGACAGCTTCACCTTCAGATCCCGGATGCCCAGGCGCGACGTAGCGGGCGGCGGTCGCCGAGAACGCCGACAGGGCCATGTCGCCGAGGACGCCCGAATAGCGGAACGTGCCGTCGAGCGGCGGCACACCGACGATCGATTCGAGCGGCTCGCCCGACGTGCGCCCCAGGGTGTCGAGGAGCGCGAGCTCGACGGCGCAGAACGCCGCCGGGTTGCCGGTCGACGTCCGCCGCGTGGGTCCGCATCCACCGGCGCAGGCCGTCGAGGCTGTCGATGGTCATCAGCGACTGGCGCTGCGCGCTGAAGAAGGCGATCGCCGAGTCCACGGTTTCGCCGGTGACGTAGGGCCGTGGGCACCCCTCGCCCGAGCCGGTGACGCCGTCGGAGGTGAGCGCCGTGACCACCACCGACGAGGTCTCGCCGCGATCGGCCGAGGCGTGCCGGAAGCGCGTGGTGAACGGGATGACGAGCGGCGTCATCTCCAGGGCCCGCAAGGTGATGTGCGGCGCCGTTGCGTCAGCGGCATCAGTCGCACGGGCCTGGATGCGCGCAGCGCGGTCAGCGCCGCCCGCGGCAGCTTCATCTCGCGCTCGTGGACCAGCACCGCGGGCTTGTACTGGCCCTCGCGCTGGCCGGCCCGCACGCAGGCCGCCTTGTAGGCCTCGCCGGCGCCCGGCCGCACCCAGGTCAGCGCCGGCGGCGGCAGCCGGCCGCTGGCGCGTTTCGATTGGTACTCGAGGTTGCGCGACGCCAGCGCGGCGTCGACCGCGCCGGCCACGGCCGGGGCATCGGCCGCGGTGGCGCCCGGCGCCTCGACGAAGAGCGCGTAGGACTGCGTCACCTCGTCGGCGACCATCAGGACGAACCCGGGATGCCAGCCTCGCGCCGCCAGCGCCTCCTGCACCGCGTCGATGACCTGCGATTCGTACAGCTTCTCGCCGGTGAGGCTGGTGACGCCGCGGCCCTTCTGCACGAAGCGCAGGAGCGGCGTCGCGCGGTAGGTGCCGGTCACTTCGACCAGGTCGTTCATCGCGTAGCGATACAGCCCGGCGGTGGTCGTCACCACCACCTGGTAGCGCCGGCCGCGCTCCAGCTGGTCGATCAGGCGCGTCTCGGTCCGGCCGTCGTTCCACGCCGTTTCCTCGACGAACTCGAAGAAGGTGTGATGCAGCGGGGCCAGCCCGCCCGGCGTTTCCGGCGCCAGCGCCAGCGTCCCGCGGAACTCCGTGGACTGGTAGCCGAGCTCCATCACCCGCGCCGACGGGGGCAGCAGCCGGCGCAGCGCGCCGAGCGCGATGCCGCAGCTGCCGCCGGTCCACGTCGTGACCAGCGCGATGCGCGGCCACACCGTGGCATAGGTGAGCGCCGGCAGCCGATCGAGCGCCGCGGCGCGGGCGGGTTGCGCGGTGATCCGCCCGGCGATCGCCGCGCGCGTCGCCGCCGGCAGTTCGGCCTCGCGCTCGAAGCGGCCGCTGGCGAGCGACGCCGTGAGCATCGCGCGGTGGGTCTCGAGCAGCTGGGCAATCCGCAGGAAGCTCGAGGGGTTGGGCGACCCCAGGTAGGTGATGTCCGGCACGTCGAGGGCGAGGCGCAGGATCAGCAGGTACTTCAGCTCGTAGTCGGTCACCGCCGACACGTCGGGCGGCACGGTGAAGCGCGCCTTCACCAGCCGCGGCATCGACCGATACAGGTGTCCCGACACCGAGCCGACCGTGTGACCCGAGTCGAGCGTCCCCTCCTCGGCCGCGCCCATGATGCCCAGTGTGTGCCCGCTGAAAGCCTCGGGGCAGGCCCGGTGCTGCAGGTAGGAGAAGATCTTCTGCTCGGTGCGGTGGACGGCGAGCAACGACGGCGTGATCGGCACGTACTTCGGCGCGCCGGTGGACCCGCTCGTCTGGGCGTAGAGCACGGGGGCTTCGCCGGTCAGCGCCGGCTCGCCGGTGGTCCGCTGACGCTCGATCCAGGGCCGCAGGTCCTCGTAGTGCTGGACGGGCACGCTGGCGGCGTAGTCCTCCGGCGTCCGGATGGCGCCGAAGCCGTGCGCGGCGCCGAACGTGGTCGCGGCGTTGGCGGCGAGGATCCGCTGCAGCACCGCGGCCTGCGCCCGCCGCGGGTCGGCGGCAGCGCGGTCGAGCGGCCGCCAGAATCGCCAGCCGTAGAGCGCCATGCCGGCGCCGACCAGCGCGTCGTGCGCGACGCTCATCGACGAAACGGCGCCGCCAGCAGGCGCAGGAACGATCGCGGGTAGTCGAACTCCTTCAGCCCCAGCTCGGCCACTTCGCGGTCGCGCGGCAGGAACCACGTGCCGAACAGCAGGTCCCACACGATGACCGTGTTGCCGTAGTTGGCGTTGGCCTCGTGCGGCAGCCGCGAGTGGTGCCAGCGGTGCGTCTCGGCGCTGCCGACCACGTAGTTCAGCGGCCCGTAGCGCAGCTGGATGTTGCAGTGCTGGAAGAAGCCGTTGGTCGCATAGGACAGGTAGTAGAGCGCCAGCACCGGCGGCTCCACGCCCATCAGCACGAAGGGCAGGCTGTCGAGGGCCATCTGGAACGCCTTCTCGATGGGATGGAAGCGCCCGGTGTTGAGCCAGTACAGCTGCTCCACCGAGTGGTGCACCGCGTGCAGCCGCCACAGCGTGTCGGTCTCGTGCGCGGCGCGGTGCAGCCAGTAGCGCAGGAAATCGACGCTCAGGATCATCAGCACGGCCTGCGCCCACAACGGCCAGCCGTGCGGCCACCACGTCTGCACGGGGAGCTGCAGGGCGCGCGCCGGCTCCACCAGCGCGAGCGTGAAGAGCAGGCTCACGAGCGGCGGCAGCGCCAGCTGCACGACCACCATGAAGACGAGGTCGGTGGCCACCTCGCGGCCCGGCGGCTGCCACGACGACCGATACGGCAGCACCCGCTCGAGCAGCGTCACCAGGGCCGCGGTCACCAGAATGGGCACGTAGGTGCTCGGCACCAGCGGCACGCCCGCGGCCTGCAGGGCGGCGAACAGGCCGTAGGCGGCGGCCATCGAGGCCGGATAGATCACCCACGACGCCCAGTGTCGCCGGGCGGTGCCGTCAGCGGGTCGGGGAGCGATTGGCGTGTCCACGCAGATGATAGTGCCCGTAGACGACCAGGAAGGTCGTGAGGACGAGGTGAAAAACGGTCGGCAGCGGCGCGTCGAGCCACCAGTGGCCGCGAAACGCGGTGCGCGCCCAGCACCAGCCGCGTCAGCATGACGCCGCCGTAGAGTCGCGGCCAGGGCCCAGGATCCAACGCCCGGCGGCCGGACGGGGTCGGGTGCGGCGCCGGGCCACCCCGGCGGCGGCGTAGGCCATCGCGGCGGCCAGCAGAAGCTGCGAGACCAGGAGCAGTGGATACGGGAGGGCGCCGCTCTGCCAGGCCGCGAACGGCGGCAGCCAGCCCCAGCCCGTCAATTCGGCCACCGGCTGTGCAGCAACGCGCACGAGGAATGCCCCGAGCAGAACCCAGAGCCATCGGCCGTGGGATGGGTACGGCTGGGGGTTTTCCATGCCAAGATTGTATGAAGACAACTCCGGCCGGGCACTAGAATGGCTGGGTTTGGGCACCATTCGGCGTGCCCAGCCGAATTGTTCTGGAGCGACTCGGACACCGAGCGAAGGGGGCGATGCATGGCAGGTCGGAACGGACGTCTCGCGGTGCTGTCGGGTGCGGTTGGATTCGTCCTCGTCGCGGCGGGTACCGCCGCAGCCCAGACCAGCGCCCCGGCGCCGACCTTCTCGAAGGACATCGCCCCGATCTTCCAGGCCAAGTGCCAGGAGTGCCATCAGCCGAACTCGATCGCGCCGATGTCGCTCATCAGCTACCAGGAGTCGCGGCCGTGGGCCCGCGCGATCAAGGACCGCGTCGCCCGCAAGCAGATGCCGCCCTGGCACATCGACCAGTCGGTGGGCGTCACCCGCTTCAAGAACGACATGTCGCTCAGCGAGGCGCAGATCGAGACGATCGTGCGCTGGGTGGATGCCGGCGCGCCGCAGGGCGATCCGAAGGACCTGCCGGCGCCCAAGCCGCTGGTCACCGACAACGAGTGGGAGGGCGTGCGTGACGGCTTCGGCCAGCCCGACCTGGTCATCCGGTCGACCGAATACAAGATGCCGGCGGTGGGCCAGGACGTCTGGTACCGCCCGATGCAGGACCTGCCGATCACCGAGCCGCGCTGGGTGAAGATGGTCGAGATTCGTCCCACCAACATGAAGGCCCGCAAGATCGTGCACCACTCAATCGCCTACCTGGTGCTCAACGACGACCCCGACGCCGTCAACACCGGCACCGTCCAACTGGCCCGTCGACCCCGCTCGTCGCGCGAGGACCTGGTGAACCGCCGCCCGCAGCTGATGGAGTGGGCGATCGGCAAGGGCTACGACCTGTTCCGCGAGGGCACCGGCAAGCTGATCGTGCCGGGCGAGAAGATCTCGTGGGACCAGCACCTGCACGCGGTCGGCGAGGAGATCAACGCCGGATCGGAGATCGCGCTCTGGTACTACCCGAAAGGCCAGGAGCCGAAGAAGCGCAGCTACCTCATCGGCTTCACCGGCCTGCGGCAGCGCGAGTTCCTCGACATCCCGCCCAACTCGATCGCCTACACCGAGGGGTTCACGGCGCTCAAAGAGAACACGATGATCACCAACTTCCAGCCGCACTTCCACCTGCGCGGGAAGGCGATGAAGGTCGAGGCCATCCTGCCCGACGGCAGCCGCCAGATCGTCAGCTACGTCGGCAACTTCAACTTCAACTGGATGACCAACTACATCTACGAGGACGACGCCTCGCCGATCTTCCCCAAGGGCACGTTGATCCAGGTGAGCGCGTGGTACGACAACACCACCGCCAACAAGGACAACCCTGATCCCGAACAGTGGGTGGGCTACGGCGACCGCACCGTGGACGAGATGGCGCACGCCTGGATGAACGTCGTCTACTTCACCGACGACGAGTACAAGGCGATCCTCGACGAGCGCAAGGCCAAGGCGGCGGCCACGACCACGGCCGATCGGCAGCAGTAACGGCACTGACGGAGGGCAGCCGATGAGGGGTGGGCGCTGGATCGCGGCGGAGCTGTGCGCGGTCTGGACTGTTGCTGGGCGGCGTGTGGGTGTCGGCGCAGGCGCCGGTCCTGCCCTACCAGCCGCCGCGCGGTTCCGGCGACAGCATCACCGGGGCGTTCGAGGGCTGGTTCGACAACGACGACGGGAGCCACAACTTCCTCGTCGGCTACCTGAACCGCAACCTCAAGCAGCCGCTGGACATCCCGATCGGGCCGAACAACCGGATCGAACCCGGCGGCCCCGACCTGGGCCAGCCGACGCACTTCCTGCCGGCCCGCAAGACCGGCGTGTTCCTGGTCCGCGTGCCCAAGGAGTTCACGCCCGACCAGAAGCTCACCTGGACCCTCACCATCAACGGCCAGACCACGCAGATTCCGCTGCGGCTGCACCGCGACTACAACGTCAACCCCTTCCGCGACATCGCCGTCGGCAACAAGCCGCCGATCGTGCGGCTGGCCGAGAAGGGCCCGACGCTGCAGGGGCCACTGGCGATGCTGAGCGGTGCCCCGGCGATGACCACGGCAATCGCCACGCCGCTCTCACTCACGGCCTGGGTCGACGACGACGGCAAGTACTCGAGCGGCTCGAACGTGCCGATTCGCGACGGACGCTCGCCGGTGGAGTTCGCCTGGAGCAAGTACCGCGGCCCCGGGACGGTGACCTTCGACGACGCCAAGCCGAAGCTCGAGGTGGCCAAGGGCGGCAACGTCGATCAAGACTTCAGCGCCAAGGGCACCGTAGCGGCGCGCTTCAGCGAGCCGGGCGACTACGTGCTGCACCTGCTGGCGAGCGACTACTCCGGCGAGGGCGGCAACGGCGAGGTCTGCTGCTGGACCAACGCCCTGCGTGAAGGTGACCGTCAAGTAGCCACGGCGGCTCCGGCCACCGTACCCGGTCGCGCGTAGACGTAGCCGTCGACCATGTCGGCGACGACCGGTGTGTCGAACAGGTCGCTCAGACGCGCCGAGGTGAGCATCGCCTCGCGCCGCCCGTCGGCCACCAGCCGGCCGTCCTTCAGGAACAGCACGCGATCGATCTCCGGCACGATCTCCTCGACGTGGTGCGTGATGAGGAGGATCGTGGTGCCGGCGCGGGCGATGTCGCGAACCCGCTCCATGAAGGCATGACGTGCCGCCAGGTCGAGGCCGGTGGTCGGCTCGTCGAGCACCAGCGCCCGGGGCGCCGGCGCCAGCACCCGGGCCAGCATCACCCGCCGCGCCTCGCCGCTCGACATCTGATCGAGCGAGCGCGCCGCCAGGTGCGCGGCCCCGACCTGCTGCAGCGCCTCGCGGGCGCGGGCGCGCATCGCCGCGGTGACGACGCCGTAGCGCAGGATGCCGTGCGAGGCGAGAAAGGCCGAGACCACCGCGGCCTCGCCGGTGATCCGGCCCTCGCTGTTGCCGCGGACGAACTGCTGGTGCAGCGCCGGCGAGACGACGCCGAGCTGGGTCCGCAGCTCCGAGACGTTCCAGCGGCGCTCGCCGAACACCCGCACTGGCTCGTCGCCGTCGTCGCCGGCCAGCGCCCGCTCGTAGTGGGTGAGCAGGCCGACGAGGACCGACTTGCCGGCGCCGTTCGGCCCGACGATCGCCGTGTGCTGGCCCTCGTCGATCGACAGCCGCAGGCCGTGCAGCACGGGCTGGCCGCCTTTGACGACGGTGGCGTCCCGCAGTTCCAGCACCGGTGCGCTCATGCGCGGCCGATCTTGGCACAACCGGGGCGTGGGCAGGACCCGGGTGCGCCGGCGAGCTGGCTTGTCGATGGCGGCGAGCCCGCGGGATAATCAAGGGTCCGCCTTCCGCGACCTCATCGCACCTACACCCGCATGCAGACCTGGATCGTCACCGGCGGCGCCGGCTTCATCGGCAGCAACTTCGTGCGCCTCGCCCGCGCCCGCACCTCGGCCCGGCTGGTCGTGTTCGACAAGCTCACCTACGCCGGCCATCTGGAGAGTCTCGAGGGCGTGATCGACGACGACCGCGTGCACTTCGTGCGCGGCGACATCGCCTCGCGCGACGACGTGCGGCGGCTGTTCACCGAGACCATGCCCACGGCGGTGGTCAACTTCGCCGCCGAGAGCCACGTCGATCGATCGATCGACGGCCCCGGCGAGTTCGTCCGCACCAACATCAACGGCACGTTCGAACTGCTCGAGGCAGCGCGGGCCCTGCTGCACGGCGCCACCGACGACGCCCGGCGGGCGTTCCGCTTCCTCCATGTCTCCACCGACGAGGTCTACGGGTCGCTGGGGCCGACCGGGTTCTTCACCGAGACGACGCCCTACGCCCCCAACTCGCCGTACTCGGCCAGCAAGGCCGCCGCCGATCACCTGGTGCGCGCCTATCACGAGACCTTCGGTGTGCCGGTGCTGCTCACCAACTGCTCCAACAACTACGGGCCGTATCAGTTCCCGGAGAAGCTCGTCCCGCTGATGATCCTGAACGCACTGGACGGCAAGCCGCTGCCGATCTACGGCCAGGGCCAGAACATCCGCGACTGGCTGCACGTGGAGGACCACTGCACCGCCATCCTGCGGGTGCTCGAGGCCGGCGTGCCAGGGGAGAAGTACAACGTCGGCGGCAACTCCGAGCGCACCAACCTCGAGGTCGTGCACGCGCTCTGCGAGGCGCTGGAGGCGGTGGCGCCCGCGGCGACGAATCCGGCGCTGGTCGCCGTCGGGAAGGCCAGCTACCTCGACCTGAAGACGTTCGTGCCGGATCGCCCGGGGCACGACATGCGCTACGCCATCGACGCCTCGAAGGTCGCGCGCGAGCTCGGCGTCACGCCGGCCCACACGTTCGCCTCGGGCCTGGCCGCGACGGTGCGGTGGTACCTCGACCACCAGGGCTGGTGCCAGGCGGTGACCCACGGCAAGTACGGGCGGGAGCGCCTGGGGCTGAAAGCCTGAGCGGCGGCCTCGGCCGGCGCGCAGTCTTCGAGCGGCTCTTCAGAGCCGCCGCCCGGCGGAGCTGAAGCTCCGCCCTACCCGCGCCCTGCGCGCGCCTTCGGTCCTCGTGTAGGATGCGCGGCATGTGGTGCCATCTCTCTGCCAACGGGGTCGCCGGTGGGTCGACGAGGCGCGGCCTCGCCGCGCTCCTGAGTGCGGTTCTCGCCCTTCTCGCGTCGACCGATCCCGTGGCCGGGCGGCAGCGGGCCGTCCCCTCGGCACGGTCGCACCACCCCGACGTCCCGTATCAGTCGCCGACCTCGCTCGCCGCCGCCAGCTACGCCAAGGTCCTGTGCTCGGGCGTGTTCGTGTCGGGCCGTGAGGACGAGGAGATTCGCAAGAACAGCGCCTACTTCCTGATGACCGAGCCCGACCGGAAGAAGCCGGTCACCGCCGAGGTCGATCGCCAGGCCAAGCGCGTGCGCGTCACGGTGGGTGGCATCACCCGCACGGCCGCCTTCTACGGCGATCAGGGATGCGTGATCCACCCCGACGGGCACGACGGCGTCCACTTCACGCCGGTGCCGGTCCGTTCGACGCTGCCCGACGCCGCGTCCCAGCCGTGGCCGATGGGCGATGCGCCCGGGGAGGCGACGTGGCCGCCCGCGCTCGATCGGGCGAAGGTGGCCGCTGCCGTCGACCTCGCCTTCGCCGATCCCGAGGGCCTCACCGCGGCGATGGTCGTCGTCCACAAGGGCCAGATCATCGGCGAACGCTACATGGCCGGCATCACCAAGGACACCCAGCTCGAGAGCTGGTCGATGGGCAAGAGCCTGACGGCCACGCTGGTCGGACTGGTCGTGAAGGACGGCGCCTTCGGGCTCGACGATCCGGCGCCGGTGCCCGACTGGCGGCGGCCCGGCGATCCCCGCGGCCCGATCCGTGTCCGCGACGTGATGCAGATGTCGAGCGGGCTCAGCTTCACCGGCCAGGACGACCGCTGGATGGATCCGACCTGGCAGTACCACGATCACTTCTTCATCTACGCCGGTGCCGTCGACGCCTTCCGCTACGCGACGACGTCGCCGGTGGAGTTCGCGCCCGGCACGGTGGGCCGCTATCGCAACTCCGATCCGATGACGCTCGGCTTCCTGGTCCGCCAGGCGGTGGAGAAGAAGGGCGAGCAGTACCTGACCTGGCCGCAGCGCGCGTTGTTCGACCGGATCGGCATCCGGCGCCAGGTGCTCGAGCCCGATCCCTGGGGGAACTTCCTGCTGAGCGGCTACGACTACGGCACCGCGCGCAACTGGGCGCGGCTGGGGATGCTCTACCTGCAGGACGGCATGTGGAAGGGCCAGCGGCTGCTGCCCGAGGGGTGGGCCACCTTCGTCCGCACTCCGGCGCCCGCCTGGCAGCGCAAGGAGTACGGCGGCCAGTTCTGGGTGAACGGCGAGGGCCAGTGGAACCTGCCGCGCGACGCCTACTTCATGTCGGGCGCCGGCGGGCAGCACACCTTCGTCGTGCCGTCACACGACCTGGTCGTGGTGCGGATGGGCCATCAGCGCGGCGCCCCGATCGGCACGAAGCTGTTGAACCAGTCGCTGGCGGCTCTCGTCGCCGCCATCGACGCCTCGCGCTGAGCCCCGGATTCCGCCCTTCAGCTGACCGACCTCGAGCCGACAGGGAGCCCGCCGATGAGCCGTGCGCTGCTGCTGTGCCTGACGTTCGCGATTGCCGGGGGCGCCTGGTCCCAGGCGCAGATGCGCCAGGGCAAGGGCGATCCGCGCTTCGTCGGCAACTGGCGGCTCGTCTCGTTCGTGAACATCGACGACAAGGGCGCGACGACGGCGAGCCGCTTCACCGGCGGGCGGATCATGTACGACGCCGCCGGGCAGATGGCGGCGCAGCTCACCATCGCCGATCGGCCGGCCTTGCCCAGCGGCGCGTCCGAGGCGCAGCGTGCCGCCGCCTACTCCGGCTACGTCGCCTACTACGGCGGCTACGAGATCGATCCGGCCACCGCCAAGGTGACGCACCACGTCGAGGGCTCGACCAATCCGGGATGGCCGAAGACGGATCTCATCCGCTACTTCGAGTTCGCCGACGGCGGCAACACCCTGAACCTCTCGATCAGGAACGACGGCGGCCGCACCACCGGCACGCTCACGTGGGCGCGGATTCGCTGACGCACAATCGAAACGCGCGCACCTACGGCAGCTTGAACGCGTAGACCTTGCCGCTCGACACGCCCGACATCACGGCCACATACTGCGTGCCGTCGATCTCGTAGGTGACCGGCGTGGCGATGCCGGTCAGCAGCTTGTGCTGCCACAGTGTCTTGCCGGTGGCCGGATCGAGCGCCATGAAGGTGCCGCCGTTGTCGCCGACGAAGACGAGCTGTCCGGCGGTTGAGAGCGCGCCGCCGCTGGGGTTGAAGTCGATCCGCCAGCGCTCCTTGTTGGCGACCGGATCCCAGGCCACGAAGAACGCCTTGCGCTGCGGCGGCGTGGCCGTGGCGCCGGCGGCGGCCGCTCCGGCGGCGCCGCCCAGCGTCGTGCCGGTGTTCCACTGGCCGACCTGGAAGTCGAACTTGTCACTGGTCCGGTAGACCATGCTGGTCTCCTGCCCGGGGAAGTAGACCAGGCCGGTCGTCGGGTTGAAGGCCATCGGCGGCCAGTGGTGGGCGCCCACCGCCGAGGGCGAGAGCCGGGCGCCCTTGGCGCCGTAGCGCGCGTCCGGGGTTTCCACCGGGCGGCCGGTCTTCAGGTCGATGTGGGTCGCCCAGTTCACCGTGACGTACGGCTGCGCCGACAGCAGCTCGCCGGTGAGCCGGTCGAGCACGTAGAAGAAGCCGTTCTTGGGCGCCTGCAGCAGCACCTTGCGCGGCCGGCCGCCGATGGTGAGATCGGCCAGGATCATCGGCTGCGCGGCGTTGTAGTCCCAGTCGTCGCCGGGCGTGGTCTGGTAGTGCCAGACGTAGCGGCCGGTGTCGGCGTTGAGCGCGACGATCGACGACAGGTAGAGGTTGTCGCCGGCGCCGGCGCTGCGGTGATCGCGCGCCCACGGCGAGCCGTTGCCGGTGCCGACGTAGACGAGGTTGGCTTCCGGGTCGTAGGCGATGCCGTCCCACGGCGTGCCGCCGCCGCCGTACTTCCACCATTCGCCCTTCCAGGTCTTGAGCGCCACCTCCATCGATCGGTCTTCGAGGCCCTTGGCCGGATCGCCGGGCACCACGAACCAGCGCCACGCCTGCTTGCCGGTGTCGGCGTCGTAGGCGGTGAGATAGCCGCGCACGCCGTACTCGCCGCCGCCGTTGCCGATGACGACCTTGCCCTTCACGATCCGCGGCGCGCCGGTGATGCTGTAGTCGGCGCCGACCGGCGTCGTCTGCACCGACCAGACGACGCGGCCGTTCTCGGCGTCGAGGGCGACCAGCCGGCCGTCGAGCAGCCCGACGTAGACCCGGCCCTTGTAGATGGCCACGCCGCGATTGACCGGACCGCAGCAGTAGCGGGCACCGCCCTCGCCGAAGCCGCCCTTCACCAGCGCCGGATCCCACCGCCACTTGAGGGTGCCCGTCCGCGCGTCCACGGCATAGACGACGCTCCAGGTCGAGGTGCCGTAGAGCGTGCCGTTCCAGACGATCGGCGTCGTCTCGATCTTGCCCTGCGATCCGACTTCCACCGACCACGCCTCGGTGAGCCCGGCGACGTTCGCCTGGGTGATCGTCGCCAGCGGACTGTGGTGGGTCTCGGCGTAGTCGCGGCCGTAGCCGACCCAGACCGCGGCCGGAGGCGCGAGCAGCGTGGCGTCGTCGACCTGCGCGGACGACTGCCGGGCCGCAAGGCCGATGCTGAGATGAACGGTGAGCACCAGCGCACCACCGGCGGCGAGGACTCGAAGCATGAGCAGTCTCCGCGCGCATGATAGTCCAGCGTCGCGCCGGCGACGGCGCCGGGAGGCACGCGCCGTCGCGAGGCACGCGCCGTCGGGAGGCAGAGCTAAAGCTCCGCCCTACATGTATCGGGTCTGCCCGTACGGGTCGAGGCAGCTCTTAGAGCTGCCGGCAGCAGTGGCAGGCGCGGTGATAGCATCCGGCCCGTGCACACCGTGCTCATCCTCACCAAGCATCCGGACGAGTACGCGCGGCCTGGTCCACGCCGCCGCGCTGTCCGATCTGGCGGTGGTCGCCGCGGCCGACGTCGGCGAGGGCGTGGCCCGGGGCGGGCAGGCCGGCATCCTGCTGGGCGACCCGACGCGAATCGTCGCGGCGCTGCCGCGCATGCACGGCCTGCGCTGGGTCCAGCTCACCTGGGCCGGCGTCGAACCGTTGCTCGACCCGGCCCTGCGCCGCGACTACGTGCTCACCAACATCCGCGGGGTGTTCGGGCCGCTCATGTCGGAGTACGTCTTCGGGTATCTGCTGGCGCACGAGCGGCGCATCCTGTCGCGCCACGAGGCGACGCAGGCGGGCCGGTGGGACGCGACGCTGCCGGGGACGCTGCAGCACAAGCGGATCGGGCTGGTGGGCGTCGGATCGATCGGCGCGCACCTGGCGGCCACGGCGAAGCACTTCGGGATGATCGTGCGCGGCTACACCCGGGCCAGTGAGGATTGCCGTCACGTCGACCACTACTTCCACGGCGCCGACAAGAGGGCCTTCGCCGCCGACCTCGACTACCTGGTGGCGGTGGTGCCCAACACCAGCGGCACCCGCCACGTCGTCGACGCCGAGATGCTCGGCGCCCTGCCGGCGCACGCCGTGGTGGTGAACGCCGGCCGGGGCGACACGCTCGACGACGCCGCGCTGGTCGAGGCGCTGAACGCCGGCCGGCTGGCCGGTGCCGTCCTCGACGTGTTCCCGGAGGAGCCGCTGCCGGCGGATCACGTGCTGTGGCGGACGCCGAACGTCCACCTCACCTGCCACACCTCGGCGCCGAGCTTTCCGGCCGACATCGTCGGCGTGTTCGCCGACAACTACCGGCGGTTTCGCGCCGGGCAGCCGTTGCGCCACGTCGTCGACTTCGAGCGCGGCTACTGAGACGGCGGTCGGTTCAGCCAGCGGCCGATACACCTCGGACTGGGTCTGGAGGTGTATACTTGCCGACGTGCGCACGAACATCGTCCTCGACGACGCGCTGGTCGCTGAAGCCATGAAGCTCTCCGGTGAGCGGACCAAGACAGGAGCCGTGCACCGCGCCCTGGCCGAGCTCGTGCGGCTCGAGCGCCTGCGACGCGTGCGCCGGCTTCGCGGCCGGCTGCAGTGGCGCGGCGACCTCGCTTTGATGCGTGAGCGGCCCCGTGCTCGTCGACACCAGCGCGCTCGTTGACTACTTCAACGGCACCTCGTGCCGGGAGTCCGACGTGCTCGACGCCGCCCTGGCCGAGGGGCCACCGCCGGCGACAGCCGGGATCGTCGTGCAGGAGTTCCTTCAAGGTTTCCGGTCCAAGGACGTCGAGGTCGCGCGGCGGGCGCTGGCCGATTTCGTTCGCCTCGACCCACCGTCCTACCGGACCCACGAAGCCGCCGCTGACCTCTACCGCCGTGCCCGGGGCCAGGGGCTGACGCCGGCGACGGTCGACACACTGATCGTCCAGATGGCGCTCGAGGGTGGATTGGCGCTGCTGACACGCGACCGGGTTCAGACCGACCTTGCCAGGATCGCCGGCGTCCCCACCGCCTGAATCGACACGCCGGGGCGACTGTCAGCGACCCGCGGGCGCGCGGCGGCGCAGCTGGTCGAGGCAGCGGGGACGCCTTGCCGCCGTTGCGCCGGCGGCGTATAACGGCCGGGACTCACATCGCGAGGAGGGCTTCAGCATGACCCGCACGGCCACACTGACCATGGCGCTCGTGCTCGTGGCCCGCGCCGCCCTCGCCCAGGACCAGTTCTTCGACTCCAACGGCGTGCGCATCCGCTACGTCGACCGCGGCGCCGGTGATCCGGTCGTCCTGATACACGGCAACGGCGGTTCGCTCCAGGGATGGATCGATACCGGCATCGTCGGGAACCTGGAACACAACTATCGCGTCATCGCCCTGGACGCCCGCGGCCACGGCCAGAGCGGCAAGCCGCGCGACGTCGCCGCCTACGGCCAGCAGATGGGACTCGACATCATCCGGCTGATGGACCATCTGCGCATTCCCCGCGCCCACGTGGTGGGCTACTCGATGGGCGCGTCGATCGTCGGGAAGCTACTGACCACGCATCCCGATCGCTTCCTGACGGCGACGATGGGCGGATCCACCGGGCGGTTCAAGTTCACCCCGGCCGAGGCCGAGCGCCTGGAACGCGAGGCGGCCGAGAAGGAGCGCGACTGCGTGAGCCGCAGCCAGATGACCCGGCTGGCCCCGCTGGGCCAGGCGCCCCCTTCCGATGCCGACTTCAAGGCGCGGTCAGTGGCGTGCCTGGCCAATCCGAACCAGGACCGCTTCGCCCTGGCGGCGCTGCACCGCGGCTTCAAGGACCTGGCGGTGACGTTCGATCAGGTGAAGGCCATCACCGTGCCGACACTGGGCATCGTCGGCAGCCTCGACGGCTACCTGGCCGACTTCAGGGAGCTCAAGGCGCTACGCCCGGGCATGACGCTGGTGGTCATCGACGGCGCCAGCCACGGCGGCCCGAAGGGCGCCATGGCGCGGCCGGAGTTCGTGGCGGCGGTGCGCGAGTTCATCGCGGCGCATCCGCTGACACGGTCGCGCTGAGGGCGCCGGAGCACGGTCGCGCGACCGTGACGCGGCGTCAGCGCCAGCCGCGCGGCCGCTGGTCGCGGACGCGACTGCGCCCGGGGTGCCAGATGTGGCCGCAGCTGGCGCAGTTGAAGTAGGTCCCGGCGTCGATGGTCTTGCTGCCGGTGCTCACCGCGGACGATCCGCAGGCCTCACACACGCCGGGGCGTGAGACCTGCGGTTCGGCGTCTACGGATCGCGGGCGGTCAGACCACCCGTACGTTCTCGGCACGCGGTCCCTTCGGGCCCTGTCCCTTGTCGAACGTCAGCGTCTGCCCCTCGCGCAGGTTGTCGAAGCCGCCACCGACCACCGATGCCTGGTGGAAGAAGTACTCGGTGCCGTCCTCCGCCGCCACGAACCCGAATCCCTTGTCGCTAACCAACCGCTTGATTGTTCCGCGCATGCTCATGTCCAGCTCCGCCATCGCGTAGATCGCCGCCGGCCCATTGCCGTGGCGAAGTTTCCACGCCGGTGACGCCCGCGATCGGCGGCCGGCGGCGCGCCGTCGTCATCGACGGCGCGTCACTCGTATGTGAGTGGGAAGGTTGTGAAATTCGATCGGCCGCCGTCGTTACGACGCCGCGGGATCCGCCCCGAGCTCGACCAGACGGGCCAGGGCCTGCGCTCGCAGCTCGGCCGAGTCGCGGGCAATCGCCGCTTCTCCCGGCCGGTCCGGGCGCCGTTGCCGGCGGTCCAAGGCCGTGATCAGTTCGTGCAACCGGGAAATAAGAGCCGTGTCGGCCACGAGCCTCCTCACGTGTGCTTTGGTGAGGGCTGTTCGCCGGTGTGGCTGGCAGGGCTCAGGAAAGCCAAAAGAAGTCCTAAGTATACACCCCCCCCGGGGCCTGAGGCCGCGGGAGCCTACTGCGGCGGGTTGGGCAGGTAAATCGACATCAGGTGCACCGGGGCCTGGATGTCGACGAACTGGTGCGGCACCCCAGACGGTACCAGCAGGAAGTCGCCCTTGCCGAAGCTCTGCCGTGTGCCGCCTTCGATGCCGGTGCCGGCTACGTTGGTGCCGGTGCGGGTCGGCGCGGTGAGCGTCCCGCCGGTGAGCAGCGTCGCCGCACCGTCGATCACGTAGAAGAGCTCGGCTTGCGCGTCGTGCTGCGAGGCCCCCTGGGCGCGCGGCTGGCGTTGCTCGACGTTGACGTTGTACGGCGCCAGCGAGAACACCCGCACCGCCGACGACGGGCGATCGGCGGGCAGCTTCGCCAGCCCGGCCCGGAGCTCCTCGGCGCTGAACCGCGTGGCCTTCGTGCGATCGGTGGGCGGCGGGGCGGGCTGCTGTCCGGCGAGGCTGACGGTGGCGACCAGGACCAACGAGGCGATGACGGCGATTCTCACGGGATCCTCCAGGACGATGCCAGTCAGCGCGAGGCTATCACGCCGGCGCAAGATTCGAGTTGCGTGAGCGCGCCGACGCGCGCACCATGGCGCGAAACCAGAGGGCCTGCCCATGCCGAACCTGTCGCGCCGCCGATTCCTGACCGCCGCCGGCGCTGCCGGCACCGCGCTGGCGACGCCCGTTGCCCACGGCGCGCAAACCCCGGCGGGACGACAACCCGCGATCACGCTGTGCTGCTCGAACTACGTGCGCTTCCTCCCCATCGCCACCGGCGACGTGAGGCCCGCCGGCGTGTCGCTGACGTGGGTGCGCGGGGATCGCACCGAGATGCTCCGGCGGGCCACCGACGACGCGGCAGTCGACGGCGGCGAGACGTCGATGGCGCAGCACGTGATGCGGCTGGATCGCGGCGATCGATCGCTCGTCGCGATTCCGATCTTCCCGCTGCGCAATTTCACCGCGCGCGATCTGTACGCCAAGGCGGGTGGCGGCGCGGCGCCCGCCACGCTCGGCGGTCGCACGCTCGGCATCTACAACTGGGCGGCCAGCGGCGCCGTCTGGTACCGGCACCTGCTGCGCACCTGGGGCCATGATCCCCGGCGGATCCAGTGGGTCGTCGGCGGGCCCGATGGCCCGGCGACGGTGCGTCTGCCCGAGCCGGCGCTGGCCAACGTCGCCGCCGCACCGGCAGGAAAGTCGCTGAGCGATCTGCTGCTCGCCGGCACGCTCGACGCCTTCTTCGCCCCGCTGCCGCCGCGGCAATTCCACCCATCCGACGGCCCGATCGGACGCGTCGTGGCCGACGTGCGGGCCGTGGAGCAGCGCTACTTCGCCGACACCCGGTGCTATCCGCCCCAGCACGTCGTGGTAATCCGGCGGGCGGTGTGGGAGCGGGCGCCCGGCGTCGGCGCGCCGCTGGTCGAGGCCTTCAATACCAGCGAGGTGCAGTTCGAAGCCCTGCAGCGCCAGTTCCCCTACAACTCGCCCTGGCTCATCGACGAGGTGGAGCTGGCCGCGCGGGTGATGGGACCGGGCTATCACGCCCACGGGCTGGCCGCGAACCGCCACGCCGTGGACGTCTTCTGCCAGGCCGCGTTCGACGACGGCCTGACGAAGCGGCGGGTCACGGTGGACGAGTTCTTCGCCGAGTTCCTGCGCGCCTGAGCGCGGCCGACGTTCAGAGTGGTTGGTCGCCCGGCCCTTCGAAGCGATAGCCCAGGCCGAACACCGTCACGATGTGGCGCGGGTGGTGCGGGTCGGGCTCCAGCTTCTGGCGCAGCCAGCTCACGTGCACGTCGACGGTGCGCGTCTCCGGCGTGGCCTGATAGCCCCACACCGCGTCGAGCAGCTGATCGCGCGAGAACAGCACGCCCGGATGGCGCACCAGGTGGGTGAGGAGTTTGAGCTCCTGCGCCGAGAGGCGGACGGGCTGGCCGGCCCGCAGCACCTGCCCGGCCACGGGCCGCACGACCACATCACCGAAGGCGTATTCGGCTGGCTCGGCGCGGGAGGTCCGCCGCCGCAGGAGCGCTTCGAGGCGGGCCAGCAGCTCGCTGCACTCGAAGGGCTTGGTCATGTAGTCGTCGGCGCCGGTCCTGAGTCCCAGCACCTTGTCGGCCACGGCGTCGCGTGCCGTGAGCATCAGCACCGGGGTGTCGGTGCCCTCGTGCCTGAGCTCGCGGCACACTTCCAACCCGTCTTTCACCGGGAGGGTGAGGTCGAGCACGATCAGGTCGTAGGCGCCGGTGCGGGCCATCGTCGCCGCCGTGGCGCCGTTTTCCGCCTGGTCGATCCGGTAGCCCTCGGCGCGCAGCCGATCGGTCAGCATGCGGCGCAGCCCGGGCTCGTCGTCCACCAGCAGGACCCGCGGTCCGGCGGGGACCAGGGCCCCGGCCGGCGTGGCGGGAATCACGCCGCCGGCTCCGGGCTCGGCAGCGCGCCCATCGGCAGCCCCGGCACCTGCACGGTGAAGCGCGTGCCCTGGGGTTCGGCCCGCGAGACCTTGATGCGGCCGCCGTGCGATCGCACCACCTGGTAGACCACGTTCAGGCCGATGCCGCTGCCGTCCACCTGACCGTCGCGCGCGCGCTTACCGCGGTAGAAGGCCTCGAAGACATGGGGCAGCTCGTCGTCGGGAATGCCCGGGCCGTGATCCTCGACTTCGATCACCACTTGACCGGACCGCTCGGCGCGCGCCGACACCCGCACCGGGCTCAGCCGTCCGTGCTTCAGTGCGTTCACGACCAGGTTCTTGATCGCCGCGCGCAGCGCGTCGCCGTCGGCCATCACCAGCGGCAGGTGCGGATCGACGACGCACTCCACCCGCGCGTCCGCCGCCGCCACGATCATCCGGCTGTCCTCCACCGCGCGGTCGATCACCTCGGCGATCGGCGTCGGCTGCAGGTTCAGCACCGCATCGGCCCGCGTCTGGAACCGGCAGCAGAGCAGGATGTCGGCGATCGTCTTGTGCAGCCGCCGGCCCTCCTGCTGGATGATGCGCCCGTAGTGGCGCGTCTCCTCGGCGTTGACGACGACGCTGTCAGCCAGGTTCTCGCCGGCGCACGTGATGGTCGACAGCGGCGTGCGCAGCTCGTGCGAGATGCGCGCCACCAGCTCGAGCGAGTTCTGGGCCGCCCGCTGCGCCCGGTGCACCGAGGCCACCAGCAGGCCGACGCTCAGCGCCAGCAGCGTCAGCACGCCGGCGCCGATCCACAGGTTGCGGCGCCTCGCCGCGTCAACGGCCGCCTCGAGCGAGCCGTCCTCGGGCTTGATGAACAGCCGCCAGCGGTGCGCCGCGGCGTCGGGCATCAGGCCCTGCGCGGTCACCGGATCGAGGTCGCGGCTGTGGATGCCGAACACCGGCATCAGGCTGACCCAGTCGGCGAACGCCTCGGGAACGAGCCCGGGGCCGGACTGGTAGAGGACCTGCTGCGGTACGTCCTCGCGGTTGACCAGCACGTCGTAGTTCACCGGCACGCCGCCTTCGAGGCACCCGGCGAGCATCGCCGGCAGCACGTCGTCGACGATGCGCGGCAGATCGAGGACGACGACGATCCACTCGTCGTGCGGGCTGCCGCGCCGCACGACCAGCGCCGGCACCTCGTCGAGCAGCGTCCGCTGCAGCCCGCGCGGCAGCGGTGCGTCCTCGCCGCCCGCCGACGTGCCGCTCGGCCGCCGGTCGATCCACGCCGGCCATGGCACGGTCGCCCCGGGCCGGCCGGCGGCGTCGAGCTCGCGCACGGTGAAGCCGTTGCGGCCGTCGCGGCTGATGACCAGCACCTGCTTGGCGACCTGCGGCCGGCCCGCCTGATCAGCGGCGCGCGCCGGGTCCTGGGCGAGTCCGCGGCCAGTCGGCAGCTGGCTGTGGTAGATCGCGTACACGCCGGCCAGCATCTCGTCGAACTCGGTGGAGAAGCGCTGGGCCGCGGCGTCGATGTTGGTCTTGGCCCGCACTTGTTCGAGCCGGCTGATCTCGCCCATCCACCGGTACTGCAAGGCCGCCAGCGCCGGCAGCAGCAGGCCGATCACCACGATGAGGAGGAGGGTGCCGCGACGGGCCATCCACGCCATGGCCGCATCGTAACTCCGGACGGCGGCCGGGCGCCGCCGGAGGGGCCTTTTTACGAGCTCTTGACGCCGCCCGGGCGGCCGACCGTCCGGCTCGACCGCGGGGCCGTTTCCCGGGCTGCTAGACTGCGGCCCGTGCCGCCCGCCGCGTCCACGGCCCACCGGCGCCTGCTCGTCGCCCGCACGCGGCGCAACGCCGCGATCGTGCTCGGGCTGGTGGCCGGAGCGCTGGCCATCGGCGCCGCCGGCTACCACTGGCTCGAGGGCCTGCCCTGGCTCGACGCCACCCTGAACGCGTCGATGATCCTCACCGGGATGGGACCGGTGAACCCGCTGGTCAACCCGGCGGCCAAGGTCTTCGCCATCGCCTACTCCCTGGCCAGCGGCGTGTTCTTCCTGACGATGGTCGCGGTGCTGCTCGCCCCGGCCCTGCAGCACCTCCTCCACCGCCACCACCTCGAGCTCAGCCAGGACCAGCGCCCCAAGTCCGGCTCCAAGGCAGATAGTTGACACTAGTCAACTAATTACTGGACCATGGGTGCTCGACGGAGGTGACCCGTGGCGACGCCCGTGCGGCTCGAGGATCGCGTCGAGGCCATCCGCCGGTTCAACCGGCTCTACACCCGGCGCATCGGCGTGCTGCACGAGGACTACCTGCACAGCCCGCTGACGCTGTCGCAGGTCCGGGTGCTCTACGAGGCGCACCGCGATCCGCCGCCGTCGGCCGCCGATCTCGGGCGTGAGCTCGATCTCGATGCCGCCTACCTGAGCCGCATGTTGAAGGGGTTCGAGCGCGGCGGCCTGGTGCGGCGGGCGGCCTCGCGCGGCGATGGCCGCAAGAGCCTGGTCACCCTCACCGCGAAGGGCCGGCGCACGCTCGACGGGCTGCAGGAGCGGTCGCGGGCCGAGGTCGCGGCGCTGCTGGCGCCGCTGCCGGCGGCCGCGCAGCAGCGGCTGCTCGCCGCCATGCAGACGATCGAGCAGGTGCTGGGCGGCGCCGCGTCGGCCGCCGCGCCGTACCTGCTGCGGGCCCACCAGCCCGGCGACATGGGCTGGGTGGTGGCGCAACACGGCCGGATGTACGCCGACGAGTACGGCTGGGACATGACCTTCGAGGCGCACGTCGCCGGCATCGCCCAGCACTTCATCGAACACTTCGACCCGGCCCGGGAGCGCTGCTGGATCGCCGAGCGCGACGGCGAGATCGTCGGGTCGGTGTTCCTGGTGAAGAAGTCGGCCACCGTCGCCAAGCTGCGGCTCCTGGTGGTGGCCGCGCCGGCGCGCGGCCTCGGCATCGGCCGGCGTCTGGTCGACGAGTGCACGCGGTTCGCCCGCCAGGCCGGCTACCGGAAGATCACGCTGTGGACCAACAGCATCCTCGACGCGGCGCGGCACACCTACGAGAGTGCCGGCTACCGGCTGGTGCACCGCGGCGCGCCGGAGCAGCGCTTCGGCAAGACGCTCGTCTTCGAGACCTGGGAGCTGACGCTGTGAGCCGGCCAGGCAAGCGGCGCAACTATGTCTGCGGCCATGCGCCGCGCGAGCTCGACCGGCTGGCGCTGCAGTCGCGCATCTACGACCGGGTTACACGGCGAGTGCTGGTGCGCGCCGGGCTCGCCGCCGGCGATTCGGTGGTCGACCTGGGCTGCGGAGGCGGCGACGTGGCGCTCCTCGCCGCAGAAGTGGTCGGGCCAGGCGGGGGCGTGGTCGGCGTCGATCGCTCACCCGCGGCCGTCGCCGCCGCGACGGCCCGCGCGGACGACCGTCCGGAGCTGCAATTCCTCGTCGCCGATCTCGACGCCTGGCAGCCGCCGGCGCCAGTGGACGCGGTGATCGGCCGCTTCGTGCTGATGCACCAGGCCGATCCCGTGGCGCTGCTGGCGCGCGCCCGGAGCTGGGTCCGTCGCGGCGGAGTAGTGGCGTTCGTGGAATCCGACAACGCCGCCTGCCGACCCGGGATGCACTCGCATCCGCACTCGCCGATCTATCAGCAGATCGTCGAGGTCTGGCAGGCGACGATCCGCGCCGCCGGCGCGCACCTCGACATGGGCACGCGGCTGGCCGACACGTTCCTCGCCGCCGGGTTCTCGACGCCCGCCGTCGAGGCCGACGTCTACACCTCGGGCGATCCGGCGTCGCCGATTTTCCGCTTCGCCGTCGAGAGCCTGCGCAGCATGGTGCCGATGGCCTCGGCGGCTGGCATCCCGGTACCCTCCGCCGCCGAGATCGATGGCCTCGAGGCGCGGCTGCGCGACGAGGTGGCGGCGATGGGCGGCGTACTGAGCGCGCCGCCGGCCTACGGCGTATGGGCGCGCGTCGAGTGACGAAGGCCGCTCCTGACGCATCAGCTGGCGGGAGGCCGCTTGGCCCCACAGTTGACGCCCGCGAACGCCGGCTGCTATAGATCGCGCATGCGGTCGCCGCACGTGTCGCGCTGTTGTCGCACCGGGATGTCTCGCTGTCCCGGTCGCGTGAGCGTCTGCGCCCGTCTCGCCTAGTCCGCTCCACTCACCCTCATTCGACCCGGCCGGGGAGAAACACAGCTACCGGTTCAGGCCGTGCTCTGCGGCCGTCCGGTAGCGAGTCCGGGGAGGCGCCGCCGATCGCCGCCCCGTCCACGGTGCGGTGGCGAAGTGGTCCAACGCAGCGGCCTGCAAAGCCGCCATTCGAGGGTTCAAATCCCTCCCGCACCTCCATTTACCGGCGGCCCGCGCCGCGCCCGCGATTGGAGACGCCCATGAACCGCACGACTCGAGATCTACTTCAACCTGCTGCTGCCGCTGTTGGGCCAGGCGCCGTTCGCACCGGCCGTTCGCGGGGTCGCGTGATGTCGGCGACGCACGCGCGCTGGTGGACCCGCGAGGACTGGCTCGCGGTGTGGCTCGGCGGCATCGTGCTGCTCGCCATCGTCCTGGCCGGCGGCCCGGCGCTGCCGTCGTTGCGCTGGGGCGGTGCGATTGCCTGGACCGCACCGCTCGCCCTGGCGGTCCTCGGGCCCTGGGCGGCGCTCGGCGCCACGGCGTGGGCGTTGTCGGCGATGGGCGTTGCCGTGCAAGGCGGGCGGCTGATCCGCTACAGCGCCGGCTTCGCCGTGGTATTCGCACTGGCCTGGTTGGCGATGGCGCTCGCTGCCAACGTCACCGCCACGGCCTGGGGCCTCGAATATGTGGTGTTCGCGCTGCTGCTCGGCCTCGCCGTGAGCCACACCACGGGCACGCCCGAGTGGCTGCGTGAGGCGGCACGCACCGAATACTTCATCAAGACCGGCCTGGTCGTGATGGGCGCCACGGTGCTCTTCGCGGAGGTACTGCAGGCCGGGCTGCTCGGCCTCGTGCAGGCGCTCGGGGTCGTGGTGGTGGTCTGGTACGCGGCGTTCTGGCTGGCCCGCCGGCTGCGCGTGGACGACGAGCTGGCGGTGATGCTCGCCTCGGCCGTCTCGATCTGCGGCGTGTCGGCGGCGATCGCCGCCTGCGGCGCCATCGACGGCGATCGAAAGAAGCTCAGCTACGTCACGTCGGTGGTGCTGGTGGTGGCGCTGCCGATGATCGTGCTGCTGCCGTGGATCGTGCGCCTCGCCGGCATCCCCGACGTGGTCGCTGGCGCCTGGATGGGCGGGACGCTCGACACCACCGGGTCGGTCGTCGCCGCCAGCGCGCTGGTCAGCGAGACCACGGTGAAGATCGCCACCATCGTCAAGCTCTCGCAGAACGTGCTGATCGGTCTGGCGGCGTTCGTGATCTCGGTGTGGTGGACGGTGCGCGCCAGCCGGGACGTGGCGACGGCGGCATCCGGCTGGACGATCTGGGAGCGGTTCCCGAAGTTCGTGCTCGGGTTCATCGCCGCCTCGCTGCTGTTCTCGTTCGCGCTCCCGGCCGACGTCGTCGCCCGGACCAAGGCCGGCATCGGCACCATTCGCACGCTGTGGTTCGCGCTGGCCTTCGTGTCGATCGGGCTCGAGACGCGGCTCACCGACCTGCTCCGGTTCGGGGAAGGCCGGCCGCTGGTCACGTTCCTGCTCGCCCAGGCGTTCAACCTGGTGTGGACGCTGCTGCTGGCGTGGCTCATCTTCGGTGGTCTGGTCGTGCCCAGTCCCTTCCAATGACCCCGTGCCGGTGACGCGATAGACTGCCGCACGCGATGTCGAAACGGCAGTGGCGGGCGGTCGGACTGACGGCGATGTTGGCCGGGCTCGCCGTGGCGGTCGGTGGCCAGGTCGTCGCCGAGGGCGTGACCGACAGCACCATTCAGATCGGCCTGGAAGCCGCCGTGGGCTCGCTGTCCCTCGACGGCGAGAACCTCGGGTTCCAGCTCGCCTTCGAGGAGGCCAATGCCGCCGGTGGCGTACACGGCCGGCGCTTCGTCTGGACGGAGCGGCGCCGCCGCAGCGGCGAGCCCGCCGACGTGCTGGCCGTGGCCCGCCAGATGATCGACGAGGATCACGTCTTCGCGCTGGTGAACTTCAGCGGCCCGGCGATCGGCGACATCGTCGCCCACGCGCGCACCGCGCGGGTGCCGGTGCTGTTCCCGCACACGGCGCTGGTGTCCTCGGAGGGCGAGCGCTACCTCTTCACGTCGTTCCCGCGCTTCGAGGGCGAGTCGGAGGTGATGTTCCGCTACCTGGCCGAGGACCGTGGGCTGCGGCGGCTGGCGATCGTCCACGATCCCAACGCCTACGGCGCTGGCTTTCGCGATCGCCTGAAAGCGCACGCCGCCCGCTTCGGCTACACGTTCGCCGGCGCGGTCCCGATCGCCACACGCCGGCCCGGCGATCTATCGGCCGAGTTGGCGACGCTCACCGCGGCCAATCCCGACGCGATCGTCATGGCGTTGTACCCCGAGCAGGCCCAGGCCCTGATGGCGGCGCGTGCACGGGCCGACTGGCGCGGCCGCGATGGTGTCGACCGGACCGCTCACCGACGAGGCCTCGCTGACCGTTCCGGGCGGCAGCGCCGACGGCACGCTTGGCTTCTGCCACTACCCCGACCCCGAGCGCAGCGACGTCCCGGGCGTGGTCCGCTACCGCGCGGCGCTGTCGCGCCTGCGGCCGGGGCGCGCCGGTCGATCGCTACACGCTCTACGGCTACACGTTCGGCCGGCTGGTCGTCGAAGGCGCCATGCGCGCCGGCCGCGAGCTGACCCGCGAGCGCTTCATCGACGCGATGGAGGGCCTCCGCGACTGGGACGCCGGCGGGGTGATGCCCAACGTCAGCTTCTCGGCGGCGAACCATCACGCCCAGCGGGCCGGCTTCATCTGCGAGATGCGCGCGGGTCGCCTGGTCGCCGTCTCCGACTGGATCGCGCCGTGACGCTCTTGGTTCGGTCCCGCGTCGTCTGGCTCGCCCTCGTCGGGTGCGTGCTGCTCACCTGGATGGCCGTCGGCATTCCCACCTGGCACATCCAGCCGTTCCGGCCGCAATCCGACGACGGCATGGCCTGGTCCTACGCGCTGCGCGATTGGGGGCCGTTCATCACTGCCGGCGGGGTCGCGCTGGCGGCGGGACTGACGGCGCTGGCCTGGCGCACCACGCGCCGGTGGTGGACCCGTCTCGCGCTCGTCGCGCTGGCCGCGCTCACCCTCGCGCCGGCGTGGTTCGTGCGGCAGAACCACTTCGAGTGGATGTTCGCGCCGCTCGATGAGGTGGCCTATGTCGCAGTGGCCGACGCCGGCTTCCTGACCGACGCCGAGATGGTGCTGGGCGTGCAGATCGGCGGCGAGTCAGTGGCGTTCCCGGTCCGGCAGCTCGCGTATCACCACGTCGTCAACACGGAGATCGGCGGCGAGCCCCTCGTCGCCACGTATTGAACGCTCTGTCACACCGGTCTGGTGTTTCGCGCGGCGGTGCAGGGACGGACCCTCCGGTTCCGGCTGGTCGGCATCAACAACCAGAACTTCGTGATGCAGGACGAGGAGACCGGCAGCTGGTGGCAGCAGGTCACCGGCGAGGCGATCTTCGGTCCGCTGAAGGGCGCCAAGCTCGACCTGGTGGCGCACGACGAGGTGTCGTTCGCGATCTGGAAGGACGAGCATCCCGCCGGCCGGGTGCTGCCGCCCGATCCCGAGATCGAGGGCCGGCGCGAGTACGCCCCGGTCGACTGGGACGAGACGATGACCTCGACGCCGACGGTCACGGCGTTGCCGGCGGATTCGCCGCTGCCGGCCCGCACGCTGGTGGTCGGCGTCGAGGTGAACGGCCAGAGCAAGGCCTACCCGCTCGATCGCGTGCGCGAAGCGCGGGCGCTGGTCGACACCGTGGGCGGTGTGCCGATCGTGGTCGTGGTGGCCGAGGACGGCCGGTCGGTGCGGGCCTTCGATCGACGGGTGGAGGGCGCCGAACGTGAGTTCGTGCTCGTGCCCGGCACCGGCAGGCCGATGCTGGTCGACCTGGCCACCGGCACCGAGTGGACCTTCGCCGGCGAGGGCGTGCGCGGCCCGTCGGCGGGCCGGCGGCTCGCCCGCGTGACGTTCCTCCTCGACTACTGGTTCGACTGGCAGACCTATCACCCCGACACGGAGGTCTACCGCGTGTGGACGCCACGCGCGCGGCCATGATCAGGTGTCGCGTAGGGCGGCTCTTCAGAGCCGCCTCGAGGCGGAGCTGAAGCTCCGCCCTACGGATAACAATCGCTAGCGGCCGGGTGGCAGGATGGCCACCGCTCGCAGCGGCGCGCCGCTGCCGCCGCCGATCTTCATCGGCAGGGCGACGATGGAGGCGCCGCGCAGCGGCAGCCGCTCGAGCCCGGTCAGGTTCTCGAATCCCGGAACGTTGCCCGCGTAGAGCGTGCGGTGCGTCTCGAAGCGTGCCGACTGGCCGTAGTCGATGCTGGCAGTGTCGATGCCGATGGCCTTGACCGGCCGGTTGTCCACCAGCCACCGGGCCGCGTCGGGATGCAGCCCGGGGAAATGCAGCTGCCGCGCCGCGTCGGCGCCGCGTGCGGCGGTGCCCAGGTAGCGCACGGCGTCGGGCCAGCGCTGCGAGAAGCCGGTGCGCAGCAGCAGGATGGCGGTCGGCGGAATCGGGCCCTGGGCGGCTTCGGCCCGCTGCAGGTCCTCGACACTCACCTGATAGTCGGCGTTCTGCGCCGCCTGGGCGGTGACGTCGACGACGTAGGCCTCGCCGAAGAGCCGCTCCAGCGGCACCTGATCCACTGCCTGCGCACCGCGCGCGAAGTGCACCGGCGCGTCGAGGTGAGTGCCGCCGTGTTCCGACGAGAAGAAGTTGTTGGCGGCGTAGTAGTAGCCGTCGGGCGTGTCGCCGTCGGCGACGACGTCGAGCCGGAAGGCATCGGCGGTCGGCCAGAAGACGGTGGTGCGATCGTAGGTGTGCGACAGATCCACGAGCGGTGCCGTTGGGAAACGGCGGGGCCGGCGACGTGGTCTCGACGGCGGGTGCAGGAGGAGCCGGAGTGCAGGCGCAGCAGGCGAGCAGGGCAGCGGCAATCGACAGACGCATGTGGCAACCTCGTCAGTGGCGGGCACTGTAGCGCGAGTGGCCGGCCCTGCGGAATGATGCAGCCGATGGGTGTCTTTCGCGACCGCGCCGACGCGGGTGCGCGGCTGGCCGGGCTGCTGCAGCGGTATCTCGGCCAGCGGCCGCTGGTGCTGGCCATCCCCCGCGGCGGGGTGCCGATGGCCCGGGTGATCGCCGATGCCCTGGACGGCGATCTCGATGTGGTGCTCGTGCACAAGATCGGCGCGCCGGAGCAGCCCGAGCTGGCCATCGGGGCGGTGGACGAGCACGGCCACGTGGTGCTCGACCCGCTCGCCTCCGCGCTCGGTGTGACCGCTGCCGACGCCAGGGCGACCGCCGACCAGGAGGTCGCCGCCTTGCGCGAGCGCCGCGCCAGTCTGGGATCGCACGCCGCCATCGACCCGGCCGGCCGGGTGGTCATCGTCGTCGACGACGGGATTGCCACGGGATCGACCGTGCGAGCGGCGATCCGCACCGTGCGGGCGGCCGGCGCGGCGCGGGTCGTCGTTGCCACCGCCGTGGCGCCGCCCGACACGCTGCACGGGCTCGCCGCCCACGCCGACGACGTGGTCAGCGTGCTGGCGCCGCCCGATTTCCAGGCCGTGGGGCAGTACTTCGCCGACTTCTCGCCGGTGGCCGAGAGCGACGTCGCGGCGGCGCTGGCGCGTGGCCGGGGCCCGAACGGCGGTGATAAAGTGACGCCGCCACCACACCGGCAATCGAAGGGAATGTCATGAGCGTCTCGCGGCTCGCGCTGTTGCTGATCCTGTCGGCCGGCCTCGTGCACGCCTCGGCCACCGACCCGTTGCCCGTCGCCACGCCTGAAGCTGTCGGGCTCTCGAGCGCCAGGCTCGATCGCCTGGCCCAGGCGATCCGCCGCGATGTAGACGCGGGCCGGATGCCCGGGGCCGTCGTGGCCATCGCGCGGCGCGGCAAGCTGGCTTACTACGAGGCCTTCGGCTTCTCCGACGCCGCCGCGAAGACGCCGATGGCCAAGGACGCCATCTTCTCGCTGGCGTCGATGACCAAGCCACTCGCGGCGGTGGCCACGCTGATGCTCGCCGAACAGGGCGACCTGCTGCTGAACGATCCGGTGGGCAACTACCTGCCGGAGCTGAAGGACATGAAGGTGGCCACCGCGACCGGGACCGAGCCGGCCCGTCGTCAGCCCACCCTGCAGGACATGCTGCGCCACACCGGCGGGGTGAGCTACGGCAACCGCGGCGACACGCCGCTCCACAAGCGCTACAGCGCGGCGGTCACGAGCGCGGCCACGCCAGTCGAGAGCGGAGTTCCTGCAGGCGCTGAGCGGGCTGCCGCTCTTCTATCAACCCGGCACCCAGTGGGAGTACAGCTACGGGCTCGATGTGGCCGCCCTCGCCGTCGAGAGCGTCACGAAGAAGCGCCTCGGCGAGTTCCTGCAGGAACGGCTCTTCACGCCGCTCGGGATGGTCGACACCGGCTTTGTCGTGCCGGCGGCCAAGGCGGCGCGGATCGCCAGGCCGCTGCCGACCGATCCCGACAGCGGCCGGCCGATCACCTTCCGCATGCCGGTGACGCCCTCACAGTACGACTGCGGCGGCGGCTGCGCGCAGAGCACGGCGCTCGACTACATGCGCTTCGCCCTGATGCTCCTCAACAAGGGCACCCTCGACGGTACCCGCGTGCTCAGCCGCAAGACCGTCGAGTACATGACCGCGAATCAGCTGGCGCCGAGTGTCGACGCCTCGCGCCTCCACGAGTTCGCCGTCGAGCACATGGACGGCTTCGGCTTCGGCCTCGGCGTGGCCGTGCGCACGCAGCCCGGCGTGGCCGGCGTGCCCGGCACGCCCGGCGAGTTCCTGTGGAGCGGCGCCACCGGGACGATGTTCTGGGTCGATCCGAAGGAAGAGATGGCGGTCGTGTTCCTGTCGAACACGCCGGGGATGGCGCGTCGCCATTACCGCGAGCTCGTCAAGCACCTGGTGGTGCAGGCGATCGCCGACTGAGCGATCGGCCCGGTGTCTCGTCATCGCGTGGCGCCGCGTCGCTGACTGGTCACGACGGGCCGACCCGACATACGCGGGTCGTCCGGCGCCGTGACTCAGTCGGCTCGCCGGATTCGCGCGCCTGCGGCGTCCTCGGCCTTCCTGCGCCGCTCGTCTTCGTCCTCGCTGGTGTCGCCCAGCTCGGTGACCTCGCCGTCGCGTTCGATGCCGAGCACGTCGCCCGGTTGCGCGCGATCGTCGGCGGGGTGGGTGATCGGCGGAGTCCGCCGGGGAGTGGGGGTCGAGTCGATGGCCATCGTGTGTCCTCCGCGATCTAGAATCCGCAGCCCGCCTGATTCGCCAGGAACCAGAGCAAGATGATCGGGATCGGAATGCCGATGAGCCAGCCAATGCCGTATTTCACGTCTGCCTCCTGGAGCGAACGTCGTGCTCGACGGACCGCAGTGCAGGCCGCGTGCCACCAGCCGTGCCGCCGCGCCGGCGGGTTCGGCCCCGGATTTCGCGTGTCCCCCTCGCGCCCGCGGCATCGGCGGCACGTCCGTGTGTCGCCAGATGCTCAGATGCGGCAGCCCGTTGCCCGTGAGCTGCACTATGCTCGGTGACCGCGGTCGTCTGGCCGGGACTGGAGGCAGGTCATGAGCTGTGTTCGCATGGGCGCGCTGAGCGTGGTGATGGCGATGGCGGTGGCCGGCTGCGGGCCGAGGGCCGGGACGCTCGACGGCGCGGCCGGGCACCTCGGGCGTCGCCGCCCTGCGGTCGATTGAGTTCTCGGGGACGGGCCGATGGTTCCAGTTCGGGCAGGCGCCGGCGCCGTCGCTGCCGTGGCCGCCCTTCGACGTCAGCGCCTACAGCGCGGCGATCGACTTCGGCGCACCGGCCGCCCGGGTGCGGATGACCCGCCGTCAGGTCGTCGAACCGGGCCGGCTTGCGCCCCGCGCCGGTGGAGCAGCGCCCCGAGCAGTTCGTGAGCGGGACCTTCGCGTGGAACATGGCGGCTCCGGCCGGCGCCGCGCCGGGCGCGGCACCGGTGGCGCAGGCGGCGCCGGCGGCGGTCGAGGAACGCACCGCCGAAATCTGGTCGACGCCGCACGGCTTCGTGAAAGCGGCGCTCGCCAACAACGCCACTTCGACGGCGGCTGGCGCCGGCTCCGAGGTCAGTTTCACCGCGGGCGGACGGCGCTACGTCGGCACCATCAACGCGCAGAACCAGGTGGAGCGCGTGCAGACGTGGATCGACAACACCGTGCTCGGCGACACGCCGATCGACACCGTGTTCTCCGACTATCGCGAGTTCGGCGGCGTGACCTTCCCGGGGCGCATCGCGCGCACCCAGGGCGGCCATCCCGTGCTCGAGCTCACCGTGAGTGCGGTCACCGCCAATCCGACGGTCGAGGCCAGCGTGCCCGAGGCCGTGCGCGCCTTCAAGCCGCCGCCGGTCAACGTGGCGGTGGAGACGCTGGCGCCAGGCGTCCTGCGCGTCGCCGGCGGTTCGCACCACAGTATCGCCATCGATCAGGCCGATCACATCGTGGTGGTCGAGGCCCCGCTGGTCGAGGAGCGCTCCGTGGCCGTCATCGCCGCGGTCAAGGCGGCGATTCCGAACAAGCCGATCCGCTACCTGGTGAACTCGCACGTGCACTTCGATCACTCGGGTGGACTGCGCACCTACGTGGACGAGGGCGCGACGATCGTGACCCATCAGGCCAACCGGCCGTACTACGAGCAGGCGTGGGCGGCGCCCCGGACCCTCAACCCGGATCGGCTGGCCAAGTCGGCCAAGGCGGCCACCTTCGAGACCTTCACCGACAAGACGACGCTCACCGACGGCAAACGCGTGGTCGAGGTGCACCACATCGCCGGCAGCGGCCACAACGACGCCTTCGCGATGGTCTACCTGCCGGCCGAGAAGATCCTGGTCGAGGTGGACGCCTATGCGCCGCCCGCGCCCAACGCGCCACCGCCGGCGACGCCCAACCCGTTCTCGGTCAACCTGCTCGACAACGTCGAGCGGCTGAAGCTCGACGTCGGCCAGATCGCGCCCCTGCACGGCGGCATGTCGACGCTGGCGGAGCTGCGGAAGGTCGTCGGGCGCGAGGCGCCAGCGCGCACCCGGTGATCGAACGCAAGGACACACTGCCCCGTGAGCACCACACGCCAGGTGTCACTGCGGCGGTGGGCCGTCGCCCTCGTGCTGGCATCGTTGTCAGCCGGAACCGCGGCGCAGCCCGCGCCCGAGCGTTACGACGTGATCGTCCGCAACGGCACCGTCATCGACGGCGCCGGTACGCCACGCTACCAGGCCGACGTGGCGATCGCCGGCGGGTCGATCGCCCGGGTCGGCAACCTGGCGGCGGCGCAAGCCGGCGTTGAGATTGACGCTACCGGCCTGTATGTCGCCCCCGGCTTCATCAACATCCACAGCCACGCCACGCCGGAAGGACTCGTCACCGCCGCCAACATGCTGACCCAGGGGGTCACGACCGAGATCGTGAACGCCGACGGCAGCGGACCGCTCGACCTGGCGGCGCAGCTCGACGGCGCGGCGGCGCGCGGCCTGGCGGTGAACGTCGGCGCCAACATCGGGTTCAACAGCGTGTGGACCGAGGTGGTCGGCCAGACCGATCGCCGGCCGACGGCCAGCGAGGTGGCGCGGATGCGCCAATTGATCACCGCCGGTCTCGCCGCTGGAGCCTGGGGCGTTTCGGCAGGTCTCGACTACAAGCCGGCGTACTTCGCCACCACCGAGGACGTGATCGCGGTGGTCGGGGCGGCGCGTGAGTGGCGCACCGCCTTTACCAACCACGACCGCCTGACGCCGGAATCGGGGTTCAGCTCGGTGGCCGCGATGGCCGAGACCATTGCCGTGGGCGCCCGCGCCGGCCTCACCCCGGTCGTCACCCACATGAAGCTGCAGGGCCACGAGCAGGGCCGCGCCGAGACCATCCTGACCCAGATGCGCCAAGCCACCGAGCGCGGCAACTACACCGCCGCCGACGTCTATCCGTACCTGGCCGGGCAGACCGGCCTGGTGGCGTTCACGATTCCCGGCTGGGCCCAGGACGGCGGCCGCGAGGCGATGCTGAAGCGCTTTGCCGACCCGCCGCAGCGGGCGCGGATCGTCAAGGAGGCGGAAGAGGCGATGACGGCCCGCTTCGGCGGGCCCGCCGGCGTCTACCTGCCGTCGATGAAACAGGAGCTCACCGACGTGATGCGCGACATGCAGGTGCCGGCGGGCGAGGCGGTCGTGCGCCTGCTCGAGCGCGGCAGCCCCGGCATCATCGCGCGGTTCGGTCTCGAGGCCGATCTCGTCCGCATCCTGCAGTATCCGGCGGCGTCGGTGGCCTGCGACTGCGGCGCCGTCGAGCGCGAGGCGGCGCATCCCCGCTACTACGGCACCTTTCCCCGCGTGCTCGGCCGCTACGTGCGCGAGCAGCAGGCCTTGTCGTGGGAGGACGCGGTCCGCAAGATGACCGGGCTGCCGGCGACCACCGTCGGCCTGGTCGATCGCGGCCGGCTCGCCGTCGGCATGGCCGCCGACGTCGTGGTGTTCGACCCGGCCCGGGTCATCGACCACGCCACCTTCGAGGCGCCGATGGAACCGTCCGAGGGGATCCGCCACGTGCTGGTCAACGGTCGCATGTCGCTGCGCGACGGCGTGCCCACCGGCGAACGCGCCGGTCAGCCGCTCCGCCGGACGACCCACATGCCGACCCGGCCGATGAACGGCCGGGAGTCACGGAGCGTGGTGGCCGGGTACACCGCGCGGGGTGTTGCCGCCATCGTCGAGGTGCGTCAGCCGGAGAACGCGCAACGGGGCGAGGGCACGTTCCGCTTGACCCGCCTGTCGGACAAGGTCGACCTCCAGATGACCGAGTTCGGCCAGCTGCAGACCGGGACGCGGTGGACCAGCTTCACCGGGGTCGCGCGGCTGCGTCCCTCCGAGCCCGAGCGCGCGGTGGTGGTGATCGTCGATGGCGACGACGTCTTCGTGCAGGCCGGCGATTTCAGCTTCAGCACGGAAAAACAGCGCTGAGCCGCGGGATCCGCCGGGCGGAGTTGACACCCCCACCCAAGCTGGCTACCGTGAGCCGCGTTCTTCGCCACGACGATTCCCTCGCACGTCAGGAGCAAGCCATGAAGTCACGGTTTTCGGCGTCCGCCTCGGCTGTCTGCGGTCTGCTGCTGTTCTTCGTCCCGGTCCTGAGCCATGCCGAGCTGATTCGAGTCGACGTCATCTCGCGGGTCGACGTCCTGAGCGGCAAGGCGTTCGGCGACGCCGGCCCCTACGAGAAGATCTGGGGCCGGGCGCACTTCGCGATCGATCCGGCGAATCCGCGCAACCAGATGATCGCCGACATCGCCTTCGCGCCGCGCGACGCCGCCGGCAAGGTGGTGTTCACCGCCGACCTCTTCATCCTCAAGCCCAAGGACCCGGGGCGTGGCAACGGCGTGGTCTTCTTCGATGTCGTCAACCGCGGCCGCTTCCGGCTGCTCAGCACCTTCAGCAACGCCGCTGCCGCCGACGACCCGACCGAGGAGGCGCACTTCGGCGACGCCTCGCTGCTGCGCAGCGGCTTCACGCTGGTGGCCGTCGGCTGGCAGTTCGACGTCGCCGAGAACCTGATCGGCGTGCAGGCGCCGATCGCGACCCAGAACGGGCAGCCGGTCAAAGGCTGGGTGCGTGAGTGGTTCATCTCGGACAAGCCGGCCGACACCTTCAACTGGACCGGTGGCAACGCCACCAAGGGCTACCTGCCGATCGACCTCGAACGCCGCCGACTACCGGCTCACGGCCCGCGAGGGCATGTTCGCGGCGCGGCAGCTGATCCCGCGGGCCGACTGGCAGTTCGGCCGCACCGTCGACGGCAAGCCACGTCGCCGATCCGAACTACGTGACGCTGAAGGGCGGCTTCAAGCCGGGGCTCACCTACGAGCTGGCGTTCGAGTCGCAGAACCCGCCGGTGGCGGGTGTGGGCCTGGCGGCCGTCCGTGACATGGCCTCGGCGATGAAGTACCAGCCCGGCATCGTGGCGCCGGGCAAGCTCGCCTACATGTACGGCGTGTCGCAGACCGGCCGCACGCTGCGCCAGATCATCTACGACGGCTTCACCATCGACGAGCAGGGCCGCAAGGTGTTCGACGCCGCGTTCATCAAGACCGGCGGCGCCAGCATGGCCCGCTTCAACGAGCGCTTCGCGCTGGTGAACTCGCTCGGCGTGTTCACCGAGACGCAGTTCCCGTTCCAGTACCAGGTGACGACCGATCCGGTCACCGGCAAGCGCGACGGCATGGGCGCGCGGATTCCGGCCGGTCTCGAGCCGAAGATCGTCACCTTCGACACCGGCTCCGAGTACTGGGACAAGGGCCGCCTCGGGGCGCTGCGGCACGCGTCGGTGGATGGCACCGTCGATCTGCCCGATGCGCCCAACGTGCGGGTCTACTACGTGGCGGGGTCGCGCCACGGCTCGGGCACCGTGCCGGCACGCGACGGCGGCGGACAGCTCAGGGACAACCCGCTCAACTACACCTGGGCCGAACGCGCGCTGATGGAGGCGCTCGATGCGTGGGTGCGCGAGGGCAAGGAGCCGCCCGACAGCCGTCATCCGCGCTTCGCCGACGGCACGATGGTGCACCACCACCAGCTGCGCTTCCCGGCGGTGCCCGGCGTGCAGTGGCCGACCAACGTGCCGGGCGGGTATCGCTGGGACGTCGACACGACCGTCTCCGCGATGCCGTTCCTCCTCTCGCAGGTGGACGCCGACGGCAACGAGACCGGCGGCATCCGGCTGCCCGAGCAGGCCGTTCCGCTCGGGACGATGACCGGCTGGCAGTTCCGAAGCGAGCGGATCGGCGCGCCGCACACGCTGATGGTCAATGCCGGGGGCTACGTGCCCGTTGCCGGCGACGCGGGCCGAACGCGAGAAGTCCGGCGATCCGCGGCTGTCGATCGAGGAGCGCTACGCCAGCCGCGCCGACTACCTGGCCAAGGTGCAGCAGGTGGCCGAACGACTGGCCCGGGAACGCTACGTGCTGTCGCGCGACCTGCCGGCGATTCTCGAGTCGGCCGGCAAGCACTGGGATTGGCGGATGGGCGAGGCGCCCGGGGGGCAGAAGTAGGGCAGAGCTTCACCTCTGCCTCCGCAGCGACTCTCCCCGGCAGCTCTAAAGAGCTGCCCTACGACAGCTCGATACACGTAGGGCAGAGCTTTAGCTCTGCCTCCCCAGCAGCTCTGTCTCCCGATGGCACGAGTCGTGAGATCGCCTCATGCTATGGCCCACCCACGGCGCCTCCCAGGCGTTTCCTACACCGGCATGGCGGCATACTTCGTCACCACATGCACGCTTGCGCGCCGCAAGGTGTTCCACGACATCGACTTCGGTCGTGAGGCCGCCGCGTTGCTCATTGCGCAGTCGGCGCGATGCGGCTTCGCGGTTTCTGCGTACTGTCTGATGCCCGACCACGTGCATCTGCTCGTGACGGCCCAAACACACGAGTCGCCGCTCCGCGATCTCGTATCGGATCTGGAAGCAAGCGACAGGCTACCGCTGGCACGTCCGCCGAGGGGGCCGCTTGTGGCAGCCCGGATACTTCGAGCGGGTGCTTCGCGCGGACGAGTCGGACCTGTCAGTGTCGCGCTACATCATCGAGAATCCGGTGCGCGCCGGCCTCGTGATCTCCGCTGAGGACTACCCGCTCATGGGCTCGAGCTGCTACTCGGTTGCCCAGATCGCTGACGCCGTGCGAATCGAGTTCGGACGACACACGTAGGGCAGAGCTTCAGCTCTGCCTCCGCAGCAGCTCGTCCTCCCCGGCAGCTCTAAAGAGCTGCCCTACGACGTCTCGACACCTACGACGTCTCGACACACGTAGGGCAGAGCTTCAGCTCTGCCTCTCAACTGACAGACGCTCTAGCGGGCCGCGGCGGCGAAGTCGGCCGGCAGATCGGGCTTGGTGTCCTTCAGGATCTCGATGACGGCCTGTCGATCGGCGCGCGACAACACGCTGTAGCGGGGCTCGCGGGCGTCGCCCGTCAACACCTGCGACAGGCGTCGGTAGATCGGCGCCTTCACCAGCGGCGGCAGCGCGTCGAACGCCGGTGAGTAGATCAGATAGCTGCACGGGTACTTGAGCAGGCGCCGATCGAGATCGAGCTCGTAGAGCGACCGGCCCTGGCGGTCGCGCGGGCCGCGCGCCGACATCCGCTCGGCGAAGCCCGATCGGCCGCGCACCGGGTTGCGGCAGCGGCGCTTCGTCGACGAACAGCATGTAGTCGACGACTTCCTCGGCGATGCCGCGCATCAGGGTCGCTACCGCATCCCCCGGCACCGACGATGCCGCGGGCTCCGGGTGCAGGGCCGGATCGACGGCGCGCGCCTCCCAGGACGCGCGCGTCAGCAGGTTGGTCATGTGCGTCTGGTGCGAGAAGGTCAGGAGCGCCGCGATGTCGCTCGACGCGGCGCGGAACCCGTCAGGCTCGAACGAGCCCCGCCACCGACGGCAGGCTCGCGCCCTGACGGCCGTCGAGCGCCGGGACCCGGTTGCCACGATGCGTCGCCGCGCCGCTGTCGCCGGTCACGAACCAGCCGCCGAATCGCCTGGCGATCGGACTGCGCTGATCGGTGGTGTCGGCCCTGACGATGCCATCGCTCTCGCCGTACGGCGTCGAGCTGAACATCAGCAGGCCGGGAACCCCCAGCGTGTCGCCGCTCACATGGCAACCGAGACAGCGGAACTCGCGCTTGAACACCGGCCGCTCGGCGGCGCGCTGCTCCAGCGTGTAGAAGACGACGCCGGCCCGGGCGTCGTGGGCGGCCACTTCGAGGAGGTCGCCGTCGCGCACCCACCCGAGCGCGACCCGGTCGTTGAAGAACAGCGCGCGCGGGTTCGCCGGAGCGATCAGCCGGGCCTGCAGGCTGCCTTTCGAGAACAGGAGCAGTTGCGAATCGGCCGGCAACGCCAGCGCGTCGAGCACCGACGCGAGGTAGCCGGCGCGCCCCTCGAAGGTCAGTCGCGCCGAGCCGGCTTCGAGCCGACGGTTCAAATCGTCGACGACGTTGCTGACGGGTGCGGTGGCGTAGGCGATCGCGGGATCGTCGGCCGATCCCAGGAACATGCCGCCGCGCTGGGCGCCCAGCGGCCGGGGCGGGGACGCCATCAGCGGCCAGCATCGCCGCGCCGATCGTGGCGCACGCGCCGAATCCGAAGCCGCCGGCCGGCCGGAAAGCTCTGTTTCGCAGTCACGGAGACGCCTGATCCTGCTTGCCGCCGCGCCGTCCGTCAAGCCGCGGACGGCCCGCCGATGAGGTTGGCGGCAACCGTCGCCTGCGATATCCTCCGCCCGATGCGGCGGCGTCGCCGCCGGCGGAGCAGTCGAACGGCCAGGATGTCGGGACCGTGGCCCCGACAGGAGGGCACCATGCCGAAGATCGTACTGAGCGTCGGAATCGCCATCGCGCTTGCGGTCTCGGCCGGGGTCGTGAACGGCACGCGCGCGTTCCAGACCGCCGGCGCGCCGATCGCCATCGATGGCGACGACCTGGCGGGAACGGTGACCGGGCCCAAGGGACCCGAGGCCGGCGTCTGGGTCATCGCCGAGACTCGCGACCTGCCGACGCCGTTCGTGAAGATCGTCGTCACCGACGACGCCGGGCGCTACCTGGTGCCCGATCTGCCGAAGGCGAACTACAGCGTCTGGGTCCGCGGCTACGGACTGGTCGACTCGCCCAAGACCCAGGCGACGCCCGGCAAGACGCTCGACCTCAAGGCGGTGCCGGCCAGCTCGCCGGCCGCGGCGGCGCAGTACTACCCGGCCGCGCACTGGCTGTCGCTGATGGAGATGCCCGCCAAGAGCGAGTTCCCCGGCACCGGCGACAGCGGCAACGGCATCAACCCGAACATGAAGAACCAGGGCGACTGGATCCGCAGCGTGAAGTCGGGCGGCTGCACGGCGTGCCACGCGCTCGGCAACAAGGCCACCCGGGAGATTCCGGCCGCACTCGGGCCCTTCCACGACACGCGTCGCCGGGTGGGATCGCCGGGTGAAGTCGGGCCAGGCGGGCGGGGGGATGTACAGCGCGCTCAACAACTTCGGCAAGGCGCGCGTGCTGAAGATGTTCGGGGACTGGACCGACGCCGTCAAGGCGGGCGCGGTGCCGCCGGCGCCGAAGCGGCCGCAGGGCATCGAGCGCAACGTCGTCATCACGCAGTGGGACTGGGCCGATCCGAAGGCCTACCTGCACGACGTGGCCTCGACCGACCGGCGGAACCCGAAGATCAACGCCAACGGCCCGGTGTACGGCGCGCTCGAGCTGAGCGCCGACTACACCCCGGTGCTCGATCCCAAGACCCACACCGCCAGCCGCGTGCCGCTGACCGTCCGCGATCCGGCCACGCCGCCGACCAACCCGGCGATGCCCGAGCCGTCGCCGTACTGGGGCGAAGAGGTGATCTGGACCAGCAAGAACAACGTCCACAACCCGATGCTCGATCACAAGGGCCGCGTGTGGCTCACGTCCGCCGTGCGGCCGTCGGCGAATCCGCCGGAGTGCAAGGAAGGGTCGACGCATCCGTCGGCGAAGCTCTTCCCCGTGGCCAACGCCGGCCGCCACTTGCAGATGTACGACCCGGCGACCAAGAAGCTGACCCACATCGGCACCTGCTTCGGCACGCACCACCTGATGTTCGCCGAGGACGCCAACCACACGCTGTGGACCAGCGGCGGCGGCCAGGTGATCGGCTGGCTGAACACGAAGATGTTCGAGGAGACCGGCGACGAGATGAAGTCGCAGGGCTGGACGGCGCTGATTCGCGACGCCAACGGCAACGGCAAGCGCGACGCCTACACCGAGCCGAACCAGCCGGCCGATCCCGCCAAGGACGTGCGCATCAACGGCGCGCTCTACGCCGTGGCGCCGGCGCCCGACGGTTCGATCTGGGGCACGCAGCTCGGCTACCCTGGCGCGGTCATCCGGCTGTCGCCGGGCGCGAACCCGCCCGAGACGGCGATCACCGAGATCTTCCAGCCGCCGACCGACAAGGGCTTCTCGCCGCGCGGCGGCGACGTCGATCGCAACGGCGTCTACTGGGCGGCGATGGCCAGCGGCCACCTGGCGAGCTTCGATCGCCGCAAGTGCAAGGGGCCGCTCAACGGTCCCAACGCCACCGGCCAGCACTGCCCCGAGGGCTGGACGTTCTACGTCGAGCCGGTGCCGCAGTTCAAGGGCGTGACCGACTCCGGCAGCACCGAAGCCAGCTACTACACCTGGGTCGATCAGTTCGACACGCTGGGGCTCGGCCCGAACACGCCGATCAACACCGGCAACGCCGCCGAAGGGTTGCTGGCGCTGAACGACGGCCAGTTCGTGACGATGCGCGTGCCGTATCCGCTGGGCTTCTACACCAAGTGGATGGACGGCCGCATCGACGATGCCAACGCCGGCTGGAAGGGCCGCGGCGTCTGGACCACGATCTCGAGCCGGGCGCCGTTCCACATGGAAACCGGCACGCGGCACCACCAGCAAGGTGATGAAGTTCCAGATCCGCCCGGGGCCGCTCGCGAAGTAGCGGCCCGGCCAATGGTCGTTCGTCACGTGATACTGTCCGCCGCGAGGTGGAGATGGTTCACGGGCGCGCGGCCTTCATTTCACTGCTTGCGTCGGGGCTGGTCCTGGCTGCCGGTCCGCTCGGCGCACAATCACTCGGCGCTTTCAGCTGGCAGCTGCAGCCGTTTTGCAACAATTTGACCGCCAATATCACGCAGCAGGGCAGCCTGTTCACGGTCGACGGCTTCGACGACCAGTGCGGAGCGGGGCAGCGCGCCCCGCTCGTGGGCCTGGCCACGCAGAATCCCGACGGCACCATCGGCTTCGGCCTGCACATCGTCGTGGTGCCAGGCGGACGAGCGGTGAGTGTCGACGCCCGTATTTCAATCTCGTCACTCAGCGGTCCGTGGAGCGACAGCGCCGGCAACAGCGGGACGTTTGCCTTCAACGCGCGTACCGGCGGGTCGCCGCGGCCGTTGCCGACGATTCCCGCCACCGCGCTGACTCTGGGTAGCATCACGGCGGCACAACTGGCGCCTGCGGCCGTCGGCACGGCGAATATCGCCGACGGCAGCGTCACCCCGCAGAAACTCGCAGTGCCGCCTGCCGAAACTGGGCTCGAGCGGGCTGACGACCGGCGTCACGGTCCTTCCGGTAGGCAGCAGTGTCGTCGTGCGCACCGTGACGATGGCGATTCCGGCCCCCGGCCAGGTCAGCGTCAACGCTTCTGGCCTGTACGGCTTCAGGACCGGGGGAATCGATCAGTTCGCCTGGTGCAGCATCTCAACCGGGTCGGACGTCGAAACGGCACACTACCTGTACGCGCGCGTCGACCCCGGGCCTGGTGGTGATAACGTCGTGTCCAATGTGCCCTTCGCGGGTGGTCGCGTCTACAACGTCACGCCGGGACCGTTCACCGTGAATCTTGCTTGTACGGCGAGCACCAGCCTCAACGTGGTCGGTTTCATCCCAACCCTGCAGACCGCGCAGCTCACCGCCCTGTTCGTGCCCAACTGACGAAGCTGCCCGCGTCGAGGCAGCCTCGAGACTGAAAAAGGCCCGCCCAGAACCTCCGGGCGGGCCTTTTTCGTGACGTTGCCGCGGTGCCCTATTGCGGCGGTGGAGTCTGGCCGGCCGGCTTGTAGGTGCCGACCGCCGGGAGCTGCGAGCCGGTGAGGTCGGTCGGCAACGGCTTGCCGGCGACGATCGGGTGACGCAGCGTGCCGATGCCCTCGATCGTCGCCTCGATGGTCTCGCCCGGCTTCAGATATCCCTTGCGGGTGCCTTGCTTGAAGGCGCCCGACGAAGTGCCGCCGGTCGTGCCGCTGTTGATGACGTCGCCCGGGAACAGCGTGATGATCGACGAGCCGTATTCGATCAGCTCCCACATGTTGTGGATCATGTCGCCGGCCTTGGCCTCCTGCACCTTCACGCCGTCGATGCTGAGCTGCTGGTGGAGGCGCTTCATCGGATCGCCGTAGAACTCCTTCGGCACGATCCAGGGCCCCATGGGCGCGAAGGTCTCATGGCCCTTGCCGACGAACCAGTCAGAGCTGCGGCTGCCGGGTCGCCCGCCGCGATCGGACATGTCGATGGTCACCGTGTAGCCGAAGACGTAGTCCACGGCCCGATTGGCCGAGACGTAGCGGGCCGGACGGCCGATCACCGTGCCGAACTCGATCTCCCAGTCGATCCGGTCGCGTCCGGGCGGAATGACGATGGCGTCGTTGTTGCCGATGACCGCCCCTTCAGCCGGCTTCAGGAAGAGATAAGGCACGCCCCTGTTGGCGCGGATCTTCTTGTCGTTCTCCGCCTGCTGCTCGGGCGTGCAGCCCTCGCAGGTGTGGGTGTAGAAGTTGCCGGCGGCGTTCAGGATCTTCTTCGGATAGCGAATCGGCGCCAGCGTGCGGACGCTCTTCACGTCGTGAATGAAGGCGGGTCGCTTGCCGTCCAGCTGCTTGCTGGCCACGAGGTGGTTGACGATTTCGTACAGCCGGTTCTTGAGGCCGTGTACTCGTAGAGGCCGATGAGCTGCAGCATGTCGTCGGGCATCGGCATCCGGGCGAAGCCGGGCTCCATCTGCAGGTTGTTGTTGGCGGCGTTGAGCTCGACGACCAGCTGCTGGCGGAGGACCAGACCCAGCCCCTCCCGCCCGTCGAACGCAAAGGTGCCGACCGCAAAGGGTTCGGCACTCGAGGTCGCCTGGGCCGAGGCCGCGGTCGGAGCCGCCAGCAGGCCCGCACTGAGCAGCGTGATCAGGATCCGGTGCATAGGAATTCCTCTTGGCTTCTGTGAGGTCGCATCGACGAAATGTCGCGACGTTGCCGCCCTCTATAGAACGCAGTATTCGAACCTGTCAAGGGGCCCATGGACGCAGCAAGACACGGCGACAGCGGTGCTCGACCGGACGTCTATGGAACGTCTATGGGACGTCTACGGAACGTCTACAAAACGTGGCGAATCAAATGGCCTGCGGCCGAGTCCCACCCGTGCGAGAATCGCACCCAGGGGGACGCCTATGAAGATGCTCGTGGTCCTGGCCGCCGCACTGGCGGTCGTTGCGGCAGTTCCGTCGGCGCAGTCGCCGAAGCTCCAGACCGTCGAGCACAAGGTGAAGGTCACCTCGACGGTGCCGGCGATTGCCGGCCAATCGGTGGACATCTACGTGCGCGAGCGCGTCCGCGACGACATGGCGGGGAAGACGATGGCCGCCGACCGCGTCGTGCTGTTCGTGCACGGCGCCGGCACGCCCGCCGAGGTGGCCTTCGACGTGCCGCACAGCGACTACAGCTGGATGGCCTACCTCGCCAACGCCGGCTTCGACGTCTTCGCGATGGACACCACGGGCTACGGGCGCTCGGTGCGGCCGCCGGCAATGAGCGATCCGTGCAACCTGACGCCGGAGCAGCAGGCCCAGTTCGTGCCGTCGCTGATCAAGGCGCCGTGCCCGGCGACGTATCCGGGCCAGCTCACCACCATCGCCTCCGACTGGCACGACATCGACGCCGTGGTCGATCACATCCGCGCGCTGCGCAAGGTGGAGAAGGTGAGCCTGGTCGGCTGGTCGCTCGGCGGACCGCGCACCGGTGGCTACACCGCCCGGCATCCCGAGAAGGTGCATCGCCTGGTGATCCTGGCGCCCGCCTACAACCGCGACGCCCCGGCCGAGCCGCCGCCGCTGCCCAACCCCGGCACGGTGTTCAACACGCAGTCGCGCACCGAGTTCGACGCCAACTGGGATCGGCAGGTCGGCTGCCCGAACCAGGTCGACCCGGCCGTGCGCGACACGGTGTGGAAGGAGATGCTGGCGTCGGATCCGGTGGGCGCCAAGTGGGGCACCGGAGTTCGCCGTGCGCCGTCGACGACGAGCTGGGGCTGGAACGCCGCCTCGATTGGCAGCACGAAGACGCCGACGATGCTGATTGCCGCCGCGCTCGACAAGCAGGTGCCACCCGAGCGCGTCAAGGCCGCCTATGCCGACCTGGGCGCCACCGACAAGGTGCTCGTCGACCTGGGCTGCTCGTCGCACAACGCGATGTGGGAAACCAACCACCTGCTGATGTTCAAAGCGTCGCTCGACTGGCTGACCAGCGGCGCCGTCGGCGGCGTGCGCAACGGCGTGGTCACGCTCGGGTATCCGAAGTCGTGAGGCGTTTTCTCATCACCGGGGGCAGCCAGGGGATCGGCGCCGCCCTGGTCGCACAGGCGCGGACGGCCGGGCATTCGGTGGTCTTCACCGGGCGTGACGCCCGGGCCATCGAGCACGTGGCGGCCGCGACGGGTGCCTTCGGATTCGTGGCCGACGTCGGCAAGGCCGACGACAACGCCCTCACCGTGCAGGCGTGCCTGTCGAAGATGGGCGGCGTCGACGTGCTCATCAACAACGCCGGCTACGCCTATCGCGGCGAGATCGGCGCGCTGGACGTCGGCGCGATGCAGAAGATGTTCGACACCAACGTGTTCGGCCTGGTCGACGTCACCAACCGCGTGGTGCCGCTGATGAAGGCGCAGGCGGAAGGCGACATCATCAACATCGCTTCCACGTCGGGGATGAAGGGCGCGGCCGGCGCCACGGCCTACGCCGCCAGCAAGTGGGCGGTGCGTGGCATCAGCCAGTGCTGGCAGGCGGAACTGCGGCCGCACGGCATCCGCGTGATGTGCCTGTGCCCCTCGGAAGTGCAGACCAACTTCGGCGGCCGCACCGGCCGCAACAACCCGAACAAGCTCTACGCCGAGGACATCGCGGCGACGATCTTCGCCGCGCTCGACATGCCTCGCCGGGTGCTGTGGCCCGAGGTGGCGGTCTTCGCCACCAACCCGTGGAAGGAAGACTGAGGTCAGCAGCGCCGGTCGGGCGCCGCTGACCCCAGGCCGTGTCTACTGCCCGCGCGAGGCGGTCGAAGCCGTCAGCACCTGCCGGAAGACGCCCACTGCCCGCTGCATCTCGGCCATCGTGCCGAGCGAGACGCGGGTGTGGCTCTTCTCGAACGGCGGGAAGTCGCGGCCGACCCGCACCTTCTGCGCCGCGCAGGCGTCGCGGAACTCCTTCGCCGGCCGCTTGATGTCCACGAAGATGCAGTTGGTGTTGGCGTTCGTGCCCTCGTAGCCGAGGTCCTTGAAGGCCTGCAGCGTGAAGTCGCGGACGCGGGCGTTCTCGGCCCGCTCTTCGTCCATGTGCTTGGTATCGCGCAGCGACGCGATGCCGGCGGCCGCGGTGAGGGTGTTGATGCTGCCCAACCCCCAGGCCCGCGAGATCGCCTGCATGGTCTCCGGCTGACCGATCCCGTAGCCGAGACGAAGGCCGGCCATGCCGTGCGCCTTCGAGTACGACCGGGTGATGAACACGCCGGGCAGTTGCTGCGTCAACGGCGCCGCGGTCTTGACCGAGGCGTCGTGCACGTAGTCGATGTAGGCCTCGTCGAGCAGGATCTTCGTGTCGGGCGAGGCGGCCTTGATGCCGCGCACGAACTTCTCGACCGTGGCGGCGCTGTGCGCCGTGCCGGTCGGGTTGTTCGGGTTGCAGAAGAACACCAGGCCGGCGCCCTTCGCGGCCGCGGTCATGCCCTCGATGTCGAGGCCGAGCGACCGATCCACCTGGATCACCTTGACCGGTACGCCCATCCGGCGTGCCGTCCCCTCGCAGGTGGCGAACGTCGGCGCCGCCGTGACCAGTGGCTTGTCCATCGTGCAGAAGGCCCGCGTCGCGGCCTCGAGGATCGGGCCGGATCCGGTGGCGACGATGACGGCCTCACGGTCCACGCTGAACGTGGAGGCGATCGTGGCGGTCAGGTCGCCGACATAGTCGGGCGGATAGCCCCGGCCAACGCGGGGCGAGATGCCGTTCTTCAGCGCGTCGATGGTCGAGCGGCCGGGGCCGCGGGCGTTCTCGTTCGAGTCGATGCGGAGGAAGCCGCCGTCGTCGGGCGGCTGGAACTCGGCGCTCTCGAGGGCCTCGAAGGCCATCGCCTCCCGGCCGCGGCCGGTGATGAACTCCGCGGACAGGACGGCGCTGCCGACGCCCACGGTCTGAAAGAAACTGCGACGGGAGACGGACATGCGGGCCTCCTTGCCAAACGTTGCCGGACGAGGCCTGCAGTATACGCCCCGCGGGCCCAGATTTGGACTCCTGGCAGCGGCCGGCGGAAGTAGACTCCTGCCGGCGGCAGCGCGGCTTCGGATCGGCAGAGCTGAAGCTCTGCCGCGACGGGTCCAAAGAGCCGCCCTGGTCGCGCCTCGGCCGTCCCCCAGGAGACGAAATGAGCGACCAGAGCGGGCCCGTGGACGGCCAGAGCCGGTGACCGGTCAGGCGACCCCAACCCCATCGCAACTCCCCGATCCCACCGAACTCGATTCGCGGATCGAAGTCCCCCTGTGGCGATTGCTCAGGGGTTCCGATCGCGCCGAGCCCGGCTGTGCGTCAAGTTCGGCCGCCGCGACTTCCGTGTCTACGTCAACGGCGAACTGCTGTGGTCGCGCAATTACGCGTTCGACGAGACCGCACGCTTCGATACCGACGCCGCCGCCAAGCGGGAGGAGTTCATCGCGCAAGGCTGGGAACTGCGCTGACACCAAAGCGTCACTCCTTGATCAGGATTGAAATCGTCGGCGGCTAGGCCGATCGACAGAACGTCGCGACAGGCGATACTCACTCTACCGGGCGAAGCGGTTCGCGATTTGCTCGAGGCCGGCCGGAGGAAATTCGCATGATCGACGGACGGACGATTGTCATCAAGGGCGACATCTCGGGCAGCGAGGAGCTCGTGATCGCCGGGCGGGTCGAGGGCAGCATCACCCTGGAAGGGCATGCGTTGACCCTGGCTCCCGACTCGCACGTGAGCGGCAAGGTCGTCGCGGCGTCGGTCGTCGTGGCCGGCTCGCTCGATGGCCGGGTCGAAGCCGGCGACCGGGTCGAGATTCGCAACACGGCCGTGGTTCACGGCGAAGTCTCGACCCCCCGCCTGGTCGTGGTCGACGGCGCCACGCTCAGCGCCAGGGTCGAGATGCCCGCCGGCTCGCGTCGGTTCCGCGCCGCGTAGCCGCCTCAACCGTCCCTCATACCCCGGGCCGGGGCTCCCGTCCGTTGACACGATTCGCCTTCTGGCGTTGACTGTCGACCATGCAGACGCCTCATCCCGTCCGCTTCGTACTTACGGCGGGTCGTCGCGCGCGTTCCGCCCTGTACGTCGGTGTCGCGCTGGCGATGTCGCTCGCTCCCGCGCCGGCGTCGGGACAGGCGGCCCGGCCGGCCACCGGACAGCGGGCGCCGGCACCGCCGAAGCCTGCCGCGGTGGCGGCAGGGACCGTGCGCGTGCTCGCGGGCCACACCAACGTGCACTCCGGGCCGAGCACCGGTCAGGAGGTGCTCGTGCTCGCTCCGAAGGGCACGATCCTGAAGGTGAGTGGCCGTGACAAGGAATGGATCCAGGTCGAGCTCACGCCGGAGCTGCGCAAGACCGGGATGGTGATGCGCTGGTACAAGGACGAGACTCGGGGCTGGGTGCACGACTCGACGGTCGAGTTCAACGCGCCGAAACCACCTGGCCCGGGCGACTAACCAGCTAGCGTCCGCTCTTGGACGCGTCGCCGACGACCTGGTTGCGCAGCGTGCCGGCGAACCGCGCGCTTCGATGCCGACGCCGCCGCCAAGCGCTCGGCTCTCCGCCGATCTTCGCGACGACCTGGTCATGCCGGCGGGGCTCACGATTGTGACGCAAGGAGGGTATACGCCGCCGAAGAGCATGCAAGGTCCGTTGCGCCAAGTGGGACTCGAGATGACTGCGATCACACACGCCCACGTGCGGCTTGGCGTCTGGCTGGTCCTGACGGCCTCGGGCGCGATCGCCCTGGCGTGCGGCCCGGCAGCAGAGCCGCCGGTCGACCAGCCCGCCCCGCCGTCGGACTCCCCGACCGCGCAGTATCTTGCCAATGCCGCGGTGCTGGTGACCAATGGCGGGACCAAGGTGGTGTTCGACCCGCTCTTCCGGAACGACTTCGGGACCTACGAGCGCGTGCCGGCACCGATGGAGCGCGCGCTCTTCGCCGGTGAGCCTCCCTTCGACGGGCTCGACGCCGTGTTCGTCAGCCACTATCACGAGGACCACTTTTCGGCCGTCGACATCCTGCGCCTGCTGGAAGCGCGTCCGGACCTGCGACTCTACGCCCCGGCGCAGGCGGTGGCGGGCATGCGCGAGATCGCCTCGGGCCGGCTCGACGCCGTCATGGCCCGCGTGAACGCCATCGCGCTCCAGCACCGAGACGCTCCCGTGTCCCTCCAGCACGGCACGCTCCTCATCGAAGCGGTTCGCATTCCGCATTCCGGTTGGCCGGACAGGCAGCAGCAGGTCGAGAACATCGCGTTTCGAGTCACCCTCGATGCGGAGACGACCGTGGTCCATCTCGGTGACGCCGACGTCAGTGACGCGCATTTCGCGCCCGACAGCTCCTATTGGAGCCGGCGCCGGACCGACGTCGCCTTTCCGCCCTACTGGTTCTTCCTCTCGGACGGGGGCCGTCAGGTGCTCGAACGACGGATTGCACCGACGCGCTCGATCGGGGTGCACGTGCCGGCGGACGTGCCAAGCCGCCCTGCCGAGCGCGCGTCCGAGCTTCGCGGGCACGAGTTGTTCACGGAGCCGGGAGAATGGCGCACGATCCGTTGAGAGCGCGCGTGGTCAGCTGCGGGTCCGCCGGCCCTTCAGGCCGACTCGTCCTTGGCCGCTGACCCGCGAGCCCAAGGAAGACCACGACGGCGCGATTGACCCGCACCATGTCCTCGTCGGAGAGACGCCCGACCGGCTCGTCGAGCTTTCTCTTCGAGACCGTCGTAATCTTGTCGACCATCACGTGACTCGCGGTCTTGAGGCCGTTCCGCTCCGATGGCTCAATCGGAAGGCGAATCAGCGGCGCGTCGAGAGGCTCTGTCGTGAGCGGACACACGGTGATCGACGACGTGGCGTCGAACGCGTCGTCCTGCAGGATGATCGCGGGACGCGGCTTGCCGGCGTAGTCCGGTCCGCCTGCGACCGTCCAGATGTGGCCTCGTTTCACTCGGAAGGCCACTCCGATATGGCGTCGACGAAGCGCTGGTCGTCCTGCTCGGACGGGGCAGACGCGACGATGGCTGATTGCTTGTGGGCTTCGCGCGCAAAGGCAATGGACCTGACGTCCGGCACCCAGATCTGGACCGGGCGCAGACCGCGGCGCCGCAAACGCGCGCGATGCGCACGAACCTTGTCTCTCGAAGTGGTCGATCTGGTTGTGGACATAGCCCTCTCGGACGGTTACATGTAACCTATCACAAATCTCTAGAGAGATAGGGCTCTCACGGCGGGAAGGTGTCCAGCCCCCTTGTCGAACGTGTTGCGCACCCTGCCAGAGACTCGTGCACGGCAATCTACGGCCGAGATAGGGCCTTAGCCCTCTACCGTGACGTCGTCTTCCGCGTCGGCTGCCAGGCCGGCGTTCCCTCTTCCCACTGGTTGTCGGTGAGCGGCTGCACGTCCGAGCCGTCGGCGCGCATCACGAAGATCTCGCCATACGGCTGCGGGGAGTCGGTATAGACCATCTCGTCCTTGAATCCCAACCGCGACGAGGCGAAGAGGATGTGCTCGCCGTCGGGCGACCAGGCCTGGTGCGCGTCGTTGCCACGGCTGTGCGTGAGCCGTTTCTCACCGGTGCCGTCGGGCTTGATGGTGTAGATCTCGTAGTCGTTCTCCACCTGGCGGGAGAACATGATCAGGTCGCCCCGCGGCGACCACAGCGGGAAGTTGTCGTAGCCGCTGGCGATCGACCTGATCTGCCGCGTCTCGACGTCCATGATGCGCAGGCCGTTGCCCTCCGGACCGAACGTGCGGTAGACGAACTGGCGCCCGTCGGGCGACATCGACGGGAAGCCGTTGTTGTTCGGCCCGCTGGTCAGCTCGCGGAACCCGCTGCCATCCGGGTTGACCATCGCCACCTGGGCCCCGCCTTCGACGCGATCCTCCGGCTTCAGGAACTGGCTGTGGAAGCCGTTGAAGAAGGCCGCGAACGACCCGATGCCGAAGATGATGCGGTCGCCGTTCGGCGACCACTGGGGGCCGAGCACGTTGCGCGCCGGATCGTGATACACGACCTGCGACGTGGCGCCGCCCACGGCCGCCACGACGATGCCGGCGCCTTTGGCGTCCTGGGCGGGACCGACGAACGTGAAGCGGTCGCCGGTCGGGCTGAACGACGGGCCGCCGCCGGTGAGCGTCAATTCGTAGTGCGGATTGCGGCTCCAGGTGCGCACCCAGGGCTTCCGCTCGAACGCCACCCGCTTGTGGAAGACCACCTGGGCGCCATCGGGCGACCAGGCCGCCGTGCGAATCTCGCCGGCCGGACCGCGCTTGCCGTTGGCGTAGTGGATGCCCCGCTCGCTGCCGTCCCGGCGGATGTAGGCCAGGACATCACCGCGCACGAGCGACGGATTGAACTTGACGCCCGGGCCCGACGGCATCTCGACCATCTGGCCGCTGGCGATGTCCACCGAGACGATCCGCGTGTCTTCGGGGTGCTCCGGTGCCGCCCGGCGATTGTCGAGCGTCTGCTCCGCCGTCATGCAATAGGCGATCACGCGCCGGCTGTCGGCCGTCCACTTCGGGCTGCCGCAGAAGCCGCCGTGCTCGGTGAGTTGCTTCAGGCCGGTGCCGTCGGGATGGACGATGAACAGGTCGACGAGGTGCAGGTGCTCCCAGCGCCCGTGGGCGTACGGCAGGTTGCTGAGGCGATCGGAGGCGAACGCAATCCACTGCCCGTCGGGAGACCACGCCGGCCGGAAGTCCCCGCCCGGCCCCGAGGTCAGCGCTCGTGGGCGTCGCGTCTGCACGTCCATCGTCCACAGATCGGCGGTGCCGTCGGCGCGCGTGCTGACGAACGCCAAGGCCTTGCCGTCGGGCGAGAACGCCGCCTGATCGTCGTAGGCGGGGTCGTCGGTGAGTCGTTCGAGGCCGCTGCCGTCGGGTTTCACGCGATACAGGTCCGCGGAGCCCCCGCGCTCGGACGTGAAGACGATCGACGCTCCGTCGGGCGCCCACGCGGCGTCGTAGTCGGCCTCGGTCGGGGTGACCAGGGCGTCGCTCGTTGGTGCCGTCGGCAGCCGCGATGAACAGGCCAAGCTGGCCAGGCTGCGGAAAGACGCGGGCGATCACGACCTTTTCCGGCTGGGGCGCCTGCGACATGGCCAGGCCCACGACCGCCAGGATGAGAGATGCGCGCACTCCACGCCTCCTTGCTGACTGAGCAGTAATCGACGTCGGCCGACTCTACTCCGATCAGGCATCCGGCGGGCGGCAAAGGGCGTGTCCCTTCCTGGCGACCGACCGGGTATGGTGAGCGTCGATGCCGAGCCGGTTCGCGGTGGGCGACCACGTGCAGACGCCGCACGGCAAGGGCGTGGTGCGCGAGGTGCGCAACAACGGCCGCCTGGTGGTGCAGGTGCAGCAGCGGGCGGTGGTCGTCGCGGCGGACCGAGGCGAGGCCGCTGGCGGCGCCGCGCCGCCGGCCGCCGGCTCCCTCGCGCCAGGAGGCGCCCTCGCCGCGGCCAGGCAGCCACCGAGGTGGACCTGCACGGGCTGCGCGTGGAGGAGGCCCTCGAGCGCATCGACGCGGCGCTCGATGCCGCCCTGCTGGCCGGCCACGCCGAGCTGCGGTTCATCCACGGCCGCTCCGGCGGGCGGCTGCGCGGGGCCCTGCACGCGCGCTTGCGCGTCATTCCGACGGTGCGGGGGTTCCGTCTCGACCCCGGCAACCCCGGCGTGACGATCGTGTCGCTGTGACGCTACCGGCGGCGGGGGTGCAGGTGAGTCAGCGCGGTCTGATCGATCACGGACGTCCGGACGACGCACCGCTGTACAACTCGTCGTGCGTACGCGCCCGTTCGCGGTCGATCTGTTCGGCGGTTGCGCCGAGGCCATCGAGAAGGTCTTCGATGAAGGCCAGTGCCACTTCCGCCTCGCCCGAGTAGGCGCTGTTCGCCCCCGCCGCTTTCAGGGGTTGCACATCGCGGAGGTACGACGCTCGGGCCAGGATCCGAAGGGTGGGGTTGAGCGAGCGGGACGTCCGAATGACGTCCGCACTGTGCGCCATGCCGGCCGACGCCAGGATCAGGCTCCCGGCGTGTCCGATGCCGGCTGCCTCGAGCGTGTCGGGGCGCGTCGCATCGCCGTAGATGGCCTCGACGCCCTCCTGGCGGAGGGCCCGGACCGCCTCCATGTTCAGCTCGATCACCACCGGGTCGATGCCGTTGTCGCGCAGCAGACGGACGACGGTACGGCCGGTCGGGCCAAAGCCGATGACCACGGCGCGGTGCGCGGGATCGCCAGGTCTCGACCTCCTGGCGGGGTCGATGTCGAGTCGGACGGCCGATTCGCGGTTCAGCAGCGCCCGGAGCCGCGGTCGCCGCGCGAGCCAGCGCTCGATCGGCCGCGTCATCCGGTAGAGGGGAGGATTCGAGCACGATCGACGCGATCGATGTCGCGACCAGCACATTCGTCGCCTCGCCGGTGAGCACGCCGAGATCGCGGCCAATGGTCGCGAGGATGAACGAAAACTCCCCGATCTGCGCCAGCGCGACGGCCACCGTCAGCGCCGCCCGGAAGGGGTAGCGCAGCGCCCACACGAGCAGGAAGGCGACCAGCGGCTTGCCGACGAGCACGATGGCCAGGCAGCCGAGCACGAGGGCGGGCGACGCGATGAGCGCGCCGGGATCCAGCAACATGCCCACCGACACGAAGAACAGCACGGCGAAGGCATCTCGCATCGGCAGCGCCTCTGACGCCGCGCGCAGGCTGTAGTCGGACCTGCCAACGACCATCCCGGCCAGAAACGCCCCGAGCGCCATCGACACGCTGAAGATCAACGAGGAACCGACGGCGATGCCGAGGGCGATCACGAGGACCGTGAGCGTGAACAGCTCGCGCGACCGCGTCGCGGCGACGTAGTCGAGCACCCGGGGAATGACGCGGGTCCCGACCACGGCGGTGAAGGCCACCAGCACCGACACTTTGATCGCGGTGAGACCGAGGGCCATCCACAGCGGCGTGCCGGTCGTCCCGGGCCCAGCGAATGCCGGGAGCAAGACCAGCGCGACCACGGTGAACAGGTCCTCGACGACGAGCCAGCCGACGGCGATGTGACCGGCCTGGGTATGGAGATCGTTGTTGTCCGACAGCACGCGGACCAGCACCACGGTGCTGGCGACGGCCAGGGCCAGGCCGAGGATCACGCCCGCCGACCAGTCCCAGCCGGCCGCTCGCGCGAGCACCGCCCCTAATACGGTCGCGACCGCGCTCTGCACGACCGCCCCAGGGATGGCCACCCACCGGACGGCGAGCAGCTCTTCGATGTGGAACTGGAGGCCGACGCCGAACATCAGGAGGATGACGCCAATCTCGGCGAGCTGCTCCGCCAGGGCGGCATCGGCCACGAAGCCGGGCGTGTGCGGCCCGACGAGCGTGCCGGCCAGCAGGTAGCCGGCGATGGGCGACAAGCCGAGGCGCTGCGTCAGGTAGCCCAGGACGAGGGCCGCTCCCAGGCTGCCGGAGAGCGTCAGGATGAGGTCGTAGGAGTGCATCCGCAAGGGCAAGACTAGCGCACGCCTTTGCGCCCGACGCCCTAGAAGCCCGGCGCTCTATAATCCTGCCTGGCGCGATACCGGCCAGCTGACTTGGGATTCCGCCGCCGAGCCGAGGGCGCGCGGGCGCACCCACCACTCGCGCGGCGCGGGGGATCCATGAGCGACGACGACTCAGCCAAGACGCCGGAACGGTTCCTGATGTGGCCGCCCCAGCCCAGCCCGCGCGACTCCCCGCCGCCGGGTCCTTACGTGGAGGGCACCTTCGGCGCGCGGTCGCGCCGCGGCCCGTTGCGGTTCCAGAACGAGGACCACTACATGGTCGCGCGCCTCGGGAGGTACCACGACACGCTGCTCACCAGCCTCGTCGACGACGCCGCCGCGCGGCGGTTCGACGAGTGCATGTACGGCATGGTCGTCGCCGACGGACTGGGCTGCGGCGGCGAGACCGCCAGCCGGCTGGCGGTCTCCACGCTCGTGCACCTCGGCCTCTCCTTCGGCCGGTGGAACGTCAGGATCGACGAGCCGATCGCCGAAGAGGTGATCGACCGCGTCGACCGGTTCTACCGGGCTGTCGATACCACCCTCCTGCAGGCCGGCCAGGAGAGTGGGCGGGTCCTGCAGACGACGCTGACCGCCGCGATCAGCGCCGGCAGCGATTTGTTCTTCGCCCATGTCGGGCATTCACGCGCCTATCTGTTCCGCCAGCACGAGCTCCTCCAGCTGACGCGTGACCATACCCACGAGCAAGAGCAACTTCGGGAGAGGACCATTGTCGGCGCCGGAAGTGGCACTCGCGACGCGAAGCATTTGGTGACCCAGGCGCTCGGCCGCGAGCGCGCCGGTTTTCCGCTGATCGACATCGAGCGGTGTGGACTGGTCGACGGCGACGTCGTCCTCCTGTGCACCAACGGGCTGACCGACGTCGTCGACAGCGACCGCATCAGCGCGGTGCTGCGGCTCCACGGGACGCCGGACGACCAGTGTCGGGCGCTGGTCGAGCTGGCCGTCGCTTCAGGAGGTCAGGACGACGTGACCGTGATCGCGGCGCACTATCACATTCCCGAGTGAAAACTCCATGAAGACGACAACCATCCTTCCGGCAGGCCTTGTTCTCGCCACCCTGGCCGTGATGTCGGCCAGTGCCCAACAACCGCCGGCCCCCGTGAATGCGACGGTGCCGGAGATGCCGAAGCAGACCACCCGCACCGGCAAGCATGTCAACCGCGTGATCGACATGTGGCTGAAGGGCCAGCCGGTCTACTACTCACAAATCAGCGGCGGCGGCTACGAGCAGGGCAAGGAGATGGCGGCGACCAAGGCCGACTACATCACCTATGAAATGGAGCACGGGCCGCTCGACTTCAAGGAGCTGCGGGAGTTCATGCGCGGCCTGGTGGACGCCGGCCCGACCCGCACCGGCCACAAGACCCCGGCGGTGATCGTCACCTTGCCCATCTCCGGCACCACCGACGCCCTGCGTGCCAATGCCTGGATGATCCAGCAGGCCCTGGCGACCGGCGTGCACGGCATCCTGCTCTGCAACGCCGAAAGTCCCGAAGCCGCCCGCCTGATGATCGAAGCCGCGCGCTATCCCTTCGCCCCGCGGGTCGAAGGCCTGGCGCAGGGCACGCGCGGCAACGGGTCGCAGGGCTACGCGTCAGGCATCTGGGGCGTGTCCGCCCAGGAATACATGCGCATCGCCGACCCCTGGCCGATGAACCCGGATGGCGAGTTGCTGTTCGGCCTGAAGATCGAGAATCCGCGCGCCGACGCCAATGTCGAAACGTCGGTCCGCGTGCCGGGTATCGCGTTCGCGGAATGGGGTCCAGGCGATCACGGCTTCTTTCTCATGGGCCGCCCCGGCACCTATCAGGGCGGCGGCGAAACCTCACCGGCGATGGCGGCGGTCCGGCGCCGGGTTCTCGATGCCACCAAGGCGGCGGGGATCAAGTTCCTCAATGCCTGCAACGAGGACAACGTGATCGACCAGATCAAGGACGGCGCGATGATCTGCACCGGCGGCGACTCGCCGGCCGCCGACAAGGGCCGCGCCTTCACCAAGCGCACCGATCCCTGGTAGCCGCGGGGCGGACCGTTCACCAGGAGTATGATCGCGCCCCTACGCATGATCATACCGCGCTGGGAATTTCGTTCATTCGGTCAGAGTTTCGGCGGGGCCGAGAGCCGGCTGGCGGCGCTGCCGCCGCAGGGGGTGCAGGAGAGCGACGAGCTGTATCTGCTGTCGGCCACCGGCGCCAACGTGAAGGTCCGCGCCGCGCTGATGGACATCAAGGCGTTGCAGCAGGTCAATGCCGACGGTCTCGAGCAGTGGATGCCGGTCATGAAGGCGGGCTTTCCGCTGCCCGCCGCCGAGGCGGCGAAGGTGTTCGAGGCCCTGCGGCTGCCGGTGCCACCATTGCCCGGCACGAGCTACACCCTCGACCAGTTCATCGAAGAATTCGCCCGCCCGGGCGGCGCGATCCGCGCGGTGAAGGTCCACAAGCGGCGCACCCGCTACACGGTGGGCGGCTGCACCGCCGAACTCTCCGATGTGGTGGTCAACGGCACGCCCACGCGCACCATCGCCGTCGAGTCGGAGGACGCGGCGGCGGTGATCCGTGCCGTGCGCGAAATCGGCCTCGGCGGGTACACGAACACCTCCTACCCGCGCGGCCTGGCGGCGCTCGTCGACGGCGAGCCGGCACGCTTTGCCGTGATCGATGTCGGCACCAATTCGGTCAAGTTCCATATCGGCGAACGTGAGCCCGGCGGGGGGTGGCGCACGGTCGTCGACCGGGCAGAGGTGACCCGGCTGGGCGAGGGCTTCGGGACCGAGCGTGTGATCGGCGCCGCGGCGCTCGAGCGCACCGCCGCCGCGATCGCGGGCATGGTCGGCGAAGCCAGGCAGCAGGGAGCCCTGGCCATCGCCGCGGTCGGCACGGCCGGCCTGCGCACCGCCGCCAACGCCGACGAAGCGATCGCCACGATTCGCTCGCGCACCGGCGTGCAGGTCGAGGTGGTGTCCGGCGACGACGAAGGCCGGCTGGCCTATCTGGCGGCCAGGTCCGGACTGGGCACGTTCACGGGCTCGCTCGTCGTCTTCGACACCGGTGGCGGCAGCTCGCAGTTCAGCTTCGGCCACGACTCGATCGTGGACGAACGCTTCAGTGTCGAAGTCGGCGCCGTGCGCTACACCGAGCGCTTCAAGCTCGATGGCGCCGTCTCGCCACGGCGTCGCTGCACGAAGCGATGGCGGCGATGTCGGCCGACCTGTCACGCATCGACGGACGACCGGTGCCCGACGCGCTGGTGGCCATGGGCGGCGTGGTGACCAACATGACGGCGGTCCTGCACCGGATGGCCACCTACGACCCGGCGGTCGTCCAGGGCACCGTGCTCCACCGTGCCGAGATCGATCGCCAGATCGAGCTCTATCGATCGATGGATGCGGCCGCCCGGCGCTCGATCGTCGGCCTGCAGTCCAAGCGTGAAGACGTCATCCTCGCCGGCGCCTGCATCGTGCGCACGGTGATGGGCAAGCTGGGCAAGGACAGCCTCACGGTCAGCGATCGCGGCCTGCGCCACGGCGTTCTGGCCGACCGCTTCGCGGCGTGAACCGCTGAGTGGGCCGGCGAAAACCAGAGAGGTAGTGACAACCATGGCCACCGCAAGGACGCGACGATTGCCTGCCGAAACTACCGCCCCGGTCTTCTCGGCAGAGGACGTGAAGAAGATCCTCGACCTCGCCAAGGCGTTGAACAGCATCGAATTGAAGCTGTCGGTGCCGCTCTCGGGTCACCGCGCCACGATCGCGAGCCTCGGGCTCGACCCGGTCGAAGCGCAACCGCGGCAGGTCTACTTCTTCGACACGCCCGACCTGGCCCTGAACCGCGCCGGCCTGATCGTCCGGGCGCGGCGCTTCCAGGGCGGACGTGCCGACACGGTGATCAAGCTGCGGCCGGTCGATCCGGCGACGATCGACGCCGAGATCAAGCGCTTCGACAGCTTCAAGCTCGAGTTGGACGTGATTCCGGGCGGCTTCGTCTGCTCGGCCTCGTGCAAGGGCGCCAGCACCGGCCGGGACGTGCTCGACGTCTCCGCCGGCAAGACGTCGCTGCGGTCGCTGTTCTCGAAGGAGCAGCGCGCCTTCTACGACATGCATGCGCCCGCGGGCATCGAGATGAATTCACTGCTCACGCTGGGACCGACCTTCCTGCTCAGGGCCAAGCACCGGCCGAAGAACTTCAAGCGCGGCATCACCGTCGAGATGTGGCTGTATCCGGATGGCTCGCGCATCCTCGAGATTTCCACCAAGTGCCTGCCGTCCGAAGCGTTCCAGGTCGCCGCCGAGTTCAAGGGCTACCTCGCCGGATCGCGGCATCACGATCGGCCCGACTCCAGGCGACGAAGACCAAGGCAGCGATGGAGTTCTACCGGGCCGGGCTCGAGGCGGACCGGGCGGCCAGCACGCCGGCCAGTAAGCCGGCCCGCAAGCCCGCGAAAAGGCCGGCCAGGAAATCTGCCAAGGCTTCGAAGGTTGCGAAGGCCGGTGTGCCCGGGAGCAGCGCCGCCGAACCTCAGCCGGCCGACCCTGGCACCGCGGCGTGAACGCGGACGACGCTGCGGGTGATCGTCGCCCAGATTGGGTGTGCCACAGCAGCCCATCACGCGGGCCAGCTCGGTCTGCAGCAGCTCCACCACTGACTGCACGCCGTCGGCGCCGTAGGCGGCCAGCCCCCACATGACGGGCCGGCCGACGAGCACGGCACGGGCGCCGGACGCCAGCGCCTTCATCACGTCGGAGCCGCGGCGGACACCGCCGTCCACCAGCACCGGGATCTGCGGGCCCACGGCGGCGACGATCGGCGCCACGGCGTCGAGCGGTGCGGGCTGTCCCGGCGTGCTGGTCCGCCCGTAGTTGGACACGACCAAGCCCTGGGCGCCGCGGGCGACGGCGGTGGCGGCGTCGGCGGCGGTCGTCACGCCCTTGACGATCACCGGCACCGAGACGGCGCTGCGCAGGGCGTCCACGGCACCCCAGTCGAGCCGCGCCGGCCGGCCGGCCCCCGCGTCGGGCGCGTCCATGGTGACGAGGATGATCTTGCAGCCGGCACGCTCCGCGTCCTGGGCCTGCGATTGGATCTTCGCCGGGCCGTCGCCGGCGAACGTCTGGAAGACGAGCGGCGTCGCCGCCGCGGCCGCGATCGCCGGCAGCGGGTGCGACGACCGGCTGCTCACGACGACGGCGGCCTTGCCGGCCGAGGCGCCGCGCACGGTGGCCAGCTCGCCCTCGGCGTGGAAGCGGCGCTGGTCGGCGACGGGGCCGACGAGAATCGGCGCGAACAGCGGCACGCCGAAGAGATCGAGCGAGAGATTCAGGTCGACGCAGCTGACCATCATCCGCGGCCGGAACGTGATGCGCTCGAACGCCGCACGGTCACCGCCCGACAGCAGGCGGAAGACGTCGGCCGGGAGGGCACGCTCGGCCTCGGCCTCGAACTCCGGCACGTTGACCAGCTCGTCGCGCGGCGCGACGCGGGTCAGCAATTCACGTCGGGTCTGCAGCGCCATGACTAGGTGAACCTCACGCGGAGGGCCGTCCGGTCGAGCTCGGCCAGCGATCGCCGTCCTGCCGCGGCCATCGCCGCCACCAGTTCGGCCTGGATCATCTCGATCACCCGCTGCGCGCCCGGCGTGCCGAAGGCCCCGAGTCCCCAGCGGGTTGCCCGGCCCAGGCACACGGCGTTGGCGCCGAGCGCCAGGGCCTTCATCACATCGGCGCCGCGGCGGAATCCGCTGTCCACCAGGACCGGCACGCGGCCACGCACCGCGTCGACGATCTCGGGCAGGACTTCGAGCGTCGACGGCCCGTAGTCGAGCGACCGCCCGCCGTGGTTCGACACGATGATCCCCTGCGCGCCATGTTCGAGGCAGAGCAGCGCATCCTCGGCCGTCAGGATGCCCTTCACCAGCATCGGCCCGGTGATGAACGGGCGGATCTGGTCGAGGTAACCCCACTCGTACCACAGGCGGTTCTCGGAGACCCGATACGGGTTGCGCGCGGCGCCGGTGGCCGGCGGTGACGGTGACGGCGCCGTGCGCGGCCTGCCGCCGAGGTTGCGCAGGTGCTGCGTGCGCTCGTAGAACGTGGCCTGCTGATCCACCGTGACCACGATGGCCTGGCACCCCGCGCCCTGCACGCGGTCGAGCAGCGCGCGGCTCTCGTCGAGGCTGCGCCGCGGGTAGAACTGGAACCACGCCGGTCCGCTGGAGGAGGTGGCGATCTTCTCGGCCGGCTGGCTGGAGTTGTTGCTGATGATGAAGGGCGTCTTCGTGGTGGTCGCCGCCTGGTGCATGCCCACTTCGCCGTCCGGGTGCAGCGCCACCTGCAACGCCGTCGGGGCCACGAACAGGGGGAAGTCGAGGCTGAGTCCGAGCACGGTCGTGCGGGTGTCCACCGTCGTGGGGTCGACCGGCGTGCGCGGGACGACATCGACCCAGCCGAAGGCATCGCGATTGCGCCGGATCGTGAACTCCGAATCGGCGCCGTGCGCGGTGTAGTCGTACACCGCCTGCGGGACATTGCCGTAGAACACCGGCTCGAAGTCGAACACCGACGTCATCTCGGCGAAGCCCGGAACGCGCCGATGATCGCCGAGGGGCCGCGGGTCGCGCTGCGCCGCGAAAAGCGGCGACCCGGCGACCAGTGCCGCCAGGCTCGCCAGCGCGTCGCGCCGGCTCGGACTTCGCCGCCACCGCCGTTCGATCGGCCCCACCATCGCCTCCCGTCCCGGGCGGACCTCGCCAGGTTCGCCCTCGTTGCCGGCCGGTCGACTCCGGCGCGAGACGACGCTACGCCGCCGCGGCGCCGAAGTCAACGCGAGGTCAGCGCGGCAGCGACGGCGTCGCGGCCTTCCGCGCCGGCGTGCCGTCGAAGTAGTCGACGATCTGTCGCGACACGCGGCCGATCCGGTCCTCGGTTTCGGCATACGGCCCGGTGATGCCGTTCACGAAGAACGAGATGATCACCGTGCCCGATCGCGCCGACACCAGGCCGACGTCGTTGGCGATGACGCCGCTGTCGCCGGTCTTGTGGGCCACGGGCACGTCGAGGAAGTGCGGGATGCGGCGGGCGCCCGCCTGTTGCCGGCTCATGATCGTCTTCATCGCCGCCGCGCTGGCCTTCGACGTGAGCGTGGCGCGCTCGATCGCCTCGAGCAGGCGGCCGGTCTCCCGCGGCGTCATGTCGCCGAGCCAGTAGGCACGGTCGTCCACTGTCAGGCGGCTGCGCGCCGCCGCCAGTTTGCTGCGGTTTTCGGCGTTGCGCACGACCTCGACCCACCGGGCTCGTGGTCCGACGAAGAGGTCGGTGTAGAGGTCGAAGAGCGGGCTGTCCTGCGACGCGTACTGCAGGCCGGTGGTCTCTTCGGGCGTCAGCTTTGCGAACTCGGGATCGAGGAGCGTCAGCAGACGCTTGCGGTACTCGTGCCCGCGCCCGACCATCTGCGCCTTCGGGAAGCCGGACGAGACGAGCCAGGCGTTCAGCGCGTCGACGCCGCCGATGCGCCGCACCATCAGGTCGGTGGCGGTGTTGTCGCTCGTGATCACCATCTCGGTGACGAGGTCGCGGTAGGTCGGCCGCAGGCCGAGGTCATGGAACTGCAGCACGCCGCTGCCATCGCGCAGGTCCTCGCGGCGGATCTCGACCCGCTCGTTCAAGTCGAGCGACTTCTCGTCGGCAAGCTGGAAGGCGCGGATCATGATCGGCACTTTGATCACGCTCGCGCTGCTGAAGGCGTCGTCGGCGCGAACGGCCGCTTCCTCGCCGGTGGCCAGGTGTTTCACGTACACACCGGTCTTCGCCGGGAAGCGCGCCAGCTCGGACTCGAGCAGGCGCGTCAGGCCGCCGGGCACGCTCTGCGCGGACGGGCCGACCGAGAGCAGCACGAGCAGGAGAGCAGCAATCGATGGTGGGCGCATGTTCTTCACCTCCCCGGGTGTCTCCCGCCCGGTCATGGCGACGATATGCCGGATCTCATTGAAGGCGCTGGGGTTTATCAGCGCTGGCAGCGGCGCCCGCCGGGAGTTCGACGACCCCCACTCTGCCGCCGCTCCGCTGCGAAATGTTCCTCGCTCGAATGGCTCATGTCGCCCCTTGAACACTCCTCCCGGCGTGGGCGATCGGCAGCCCAGAGTTGGTGGCCAGGCGATCGCGATTGCGTGCGCCCGCCGCGCCGTCGGCGAGGGGTGCACGGCGTTGCGAACCGGACCCCAAAAAAGATGGTGCGAAAAATCGCGAAGTGGTACTACAATGTGTGCCGAACTGACAAGCAGGCCCAACATGTTGTGGCGCGGTGGCCAGCCTGCTTCGCGGGGCGTAACCGCGATGGTTCAAGGGAGGGGAATTTGGCGAAGAAAGCTGTCAAGAGAGCGGTGGCACGACGCGCCGTGAAGAAGCGCGCTGTGAAGCGCGCCGTGAAGCGGCGCGCCGTCAAGAAGGCCGTGAAGCGTCGCGCAGTCAAGAAGGCCGTCGTGCGTCGCGCCGTGAAGCGTCGCGTCGTCAAGAAGGCCGTGAAGCGTCGCATGGTCAAGAAGGCCGTTGCACGTCGCGCCGTGAAGCGTGCTGTCGTAAAGCGCGCGGTCCGTCGCGCCGTCCTCGCCCGCATGCTCAGCGAAGCAGGCGGTTCGAAGGAGTAAGCAACGGTGACGGTCACGCCCCGCCAGGACTGGCGGGGCGTGACGCAATATCCGGAAAGACCTGCCGCCGGATTCCGCCCTCCCCCTGAGATAACCGCCAAGAAGGCCGCGCGGACCCTTTTGCGTCTGCATACGGATACCGGGCTGCCTGGCCTATCATCCGGTGCGAAGGACGCACCCATGGGCGATTTACGACGCGATGCGGCCGACCTCAGCCGCCGGGCTTTTCTCGAGGGGACCAGCGCCGCCCTGGTCATCGCCGCGACGGCACCCACCGCGGCCGGGCAGACGCCGGCCGCTCAGGCGGCACCAGTAGCAACGACCGCGATCAGCGTGACGGTCAACGGCACGGTGCAGAAGGTCGAGGTCGAGGACCGTGCGACGCTGGCCGACCTGCTGCGCGACCAGCTGAAGCTCACCGGTACCAAGCTCGGATGCGAACGCGGCGAGTGCGGCGCCTGCACGGTGATTCTCGACGACAAGCCGGTGTATGCCTGCAGTCAGCTGGCGGTCTGGGCGGACGGCCGCACCGTGTCGACGGTCGAGGGCCTGGCGCGCAACGGACGACTGCATCCGCTCCAGCAGGCGTTCATCGAACACGACGCGCCGCAGTGCGGATTCTGCACGTCCGGCCAGCTGATGAGCGCCAAGGCGCTGCTCGATCGCAATCCGCATCCGACGCCCCAGGACGTCAGGGCGGCGCTCGTCGGCGTCCTCTGCCGCTGCGCGAACTACAACCGCTACGTCGAAGCGATCGTCGCGGTCGGGGCCGGCCGGACGTCGCCGTCCGACACGCGGCCGACGGGAGGTGCGGCGTGAGCCAGCAGAACGACTCCCGGCAGGGGCTGGCGCCGCTCAAGACGCTCGGCCATCCGACGCCGCGCATCGACGCCGTCGAGCGCGTCACCGGCGCTGGCCGGTACACGCGCGATGTCGTGCTGCCCGGCATGCTGTTCGCGCGCATCCTGCGCAGCCCGCATCCGCATGCGCGCATCAGGTCGATCGACGCGTCGAAGGCGAAGGCGCTGCCGGGCGTGAAGGGCATCCTCACCCACGAGAACTGCCGCGTCGTCTGGGGCGCCGGCTCGATCGCCGGCGGCCAGCAGTACAACGACGAGGTCAAGAAGATCACGACGCATCGCCGCTACGCGTTCAACAACCCGGTGCGCTTCGTGGGCGAGCCGGTGGCCGCGGTAGCGGCCGTCGACCGTCATGTGGCCGAAGAAGCCCTCGCGCTCATCGTCGTCGACTACGAGGTGCTGCCGTTCGTGCTCGACATGAACGAAGCCCTGACGCCAGGCGCCCCGAAGATCTGGCCGGAAGGCAATCTCTCGCCGAACAACCGCAACGAGGCGCAGCCGATCAGCGCCCGGCGCGGCGACGTTGCCGCCGCCCTGACGTCGTCGTCCCGCGTGTTCGAGGACCGCTACACCACCGCCTTCGTCCACAACGCGCAGATGGAGCCGCGGGCCTGCATGGCGCACTGGGAGGGCGACAAGCTCACCGTCTACACGCCGACCGGCGGCATCGCCAACTGCCGGCACGACATGGCGCGCGACCTCGGCATCCCGGAAGACAAGGTCCGCGTCGTCGTCGAGTACATGGGCGGCAACTTCGGCAACAAGAACCAGAACCAGGACGCCGACCTGATCACCGCGATGCTGGCGAAGGAGGCCGGCGCGCCGGTGAGGCTGGAGTACTCACGCAAGGAGGACTTCATCGGCGTCCACGGCCGCTGGCCGACGACACAGCACTACACGGTGGGCACGGCCGCCGACGGCACGCTGACGGCGATCCGGTTGCGCGGCGTGAGCGGCATGGGGCCCTACCGGAAGAACTCCGGGACGATGGCCGGCATGGAGCTCTACAAGTGCGCCAATACCGACCTCTCGGTCAGTCCCGCGTACACGAACCGCACGGTGTCGGCCAACTTCCGCGGCCCCGAGTACCCGCAGGGGTTCTTCGGCATCCAGTCGATGATGGACGACGTCGCCAACCGGCTGCAGATCGACCCGGTCGAGTTCGCACTGAAGAACATGACGCGGATGGCGCGCGACGAAACGCCGTACACGAACTACACGCTCGACGAGTGCGTTCGCCGGGGGGCCGAGCTGTTCGACTGGACGGCGCGGCGCAAGGTCGCGCCCGGGTCAGACCCGGGGCCGATCAAGCGCGGCGCCGGCATGACCTACATGCTGTTCCGGTCCGGCCTTGGCATGAGCAGCGCCGTGCTGCGGCTCGATGCGAAGGGGGAGTACACGCTGTTTGTCGGCGTCACCGACGTCGGCGCCGGCGCCAAGACGACGCTGGGGCTCATCGCCGCCGAGGCGCTCGACGTGCCGCTCGCCGAAGGTCCACGTCGTCTGGGGCGACACCGACCGCTGCCCGTACTCGGTCGGTGAGTCCGGCAGCCGGACGACGATCATGACCGGTACCGCCGTGGTCGAGGCCGCCCGCGACATCCGGAAGCAGGTGGCCGAGAAGGGCATGCCGGCCGGCGACGAGATGTATGTCGCCTCCGCCTCGCCGAACCCGCGACTCGACGGCAGGGTGCGCGCGTCGTTCGGTGCCCACTTCTGCGAGGTCGAGGTCGATACGGAACTGGGCGACGTGCGCGTCACCAAGTACACGACGGTCCACGACTCGGGCCGGCTGATGAATCCGCTCAGCGCCAAGGGGCAGATTGCCGGCGCGGTCATCCAGGGCATCGGCATGGCGTTGCACGAGGACATGGTCTACGACCGCCGCACCGGCCAGCCGCTCACCGGCGGCTACTACGGTGCGCGCATCGCCACCCACCTCGATGCGCCTGACGTCGAGGTGACGTTCCTGGAGAACGACGACGGCTACGGTCCGTTCGGCGCCAAGAGCATCGGCGAGGCCGGCATCATCCTGGCGCCGGCGTGCGTGGCCAATGCCATCTACAACGCCATCGGGATACGGATGAAGGACACGCCGATCACCCGGGCCCGCATTCTCAACGCCCTCGGAGCCCGCGCATGAAGGCCTTCACGAACGTGAACGCCCGCGATGCCCGCCACGCGGCCACTCTGGTGAACGAGGCCAGGGCGGCTGGACGCCGCGCCGTGTTTGCCGGCGGCGGCAGCGACCTGCTGGCCCTGGTCAAGGATCAGATCGTCAAGCCGGACGTCATCGTCCGCCTCACGTCGATCACCGGCGCCGACAGGGTGGAGCTGTCGGCGTCCGGGCTGTCGATCGGCGGACTCATCACACTCGACACGTTGAGTCGCGACGCGACCGTGCGCGAACGGTACACCGTGCTGGCCGAAGCAGCTGGTGCCGTGGCGACGCCGCAGATCCGCAACGTCGGCACGCTGGCCGGCAACGTCTGCCAGCGTCCGTGGTGCTGGTACTACCGCAACGGCTTCCCGTGCTACAAGGCGGGCGGCACCCAGTGCTTCTCGGTCGCCGGCGAAAACGAATTTCACGCCATCTTCGGCGGCGGTCCGAGCTACATCGTCCATCCGTCGGACACGGCACCGGCCCTGATGGCGCTCGGCGCGACCTTCAGCATCACCGGACCCAGTGGCGAGCGCTCGCGTGCTGCCGCGGAGTTCTTCACGCTGCCGCGGCAGAACGCGGCGAAGGAGAACGTGCTCGCCGACGACGAAGTGCTCACGGCGGTGCGGATTCCTGCCGCCAGGCCGGGCACGCGCAGCACCTACCGCAAGCTGATGGACCGCGAAGCGTGGACGCACGCCGTGGTCAGCGCGGCGGTCGTGCTCGAGATGGACCAGGACGTCGTGCGCAGCGCCCGCGTCGTGCTCGGTGGCGTCGCGCCGATTCCGTGGCGGCTGCCGGAGGTGGAGAAGGTGCTCGCGGGTCAGAAGATCACCGACGCCGTCCTGCAGAAGGCGGGCGAGGTCGCGGTGGCCGGGGCCCGTCCGTTGTCGCAGAACGCTTACAAGGTGCCGCTGACCCGGAACCTGGTGCGCCGCACCATAAAGGAACTGGCCGGGCGGGCCTAGCCGACAACTCATGAATCGCCGCGATCTCCTGTTGCTCAGGACGACCTCCGGCCAGAGGGTGTTCGAGCTGGCCTGCGAGCGGCTCTGCATGCGCTACGTCGACACTCGCCGCCCCGCGGAAGCGGCCGCGGTGCTGGATGACCACTGGCTCGGTGAGCCGGAGCCGCAGGTCGAGTCAGCCAGCGCGCGCGATCTGTTCGACGGTCTTCAGCGCGACCTCGTCGGCGCCGACGTCCTTCGTGTCGTCGACGAGCGGTGGCTGGCCGACGCCGGACTCCGTCGCGAAGTCGACGCGCTCATCGGCCGCTTCCGCCAGAGCGGCGGCCGCGTCGAGTTCGTCTAGCGCGCCCGTGCACGCACCGGCGACCGCGCGCTCACTTGGGCTCCTTCTGGGCGAATGCCTCCGGGCGGGGCCTGGCGCCGTGGCGCAGCGCGTAGACGCGGGTGAACTCGGCGCCGAACAGCAGGATCTGGCACGAGTAGTACACCCAGAGCAGGAGGATCATCACCGATCCGGCGGCGCCGTAGCTGGAGGCCACGCTGCTCTGACCGAGATACAGACCGATCAGCTGCTGGCCGATCGTAAAGAGCGCCGCGGTCACGAAGGCACCGGTCATCACATCGCGCCAGCGGAGGCGCACGTCGGGCAGGAAGCGGTAGAGGAGCGCGAACAGCGCCGTCGTGACCGCCAGCGATGTGAGCACGTTGACTGTGCTCCACACCACGGGAATGCTCGGGGAGCGGCGGGCGAGCCACCCGCTCAGCGCCGCGAGGGCGGCGGTGACCGCCAGGGACACGAGCAGCAGGAAGCCGACCGCCACCACCAGACCGAACGACCGGAGGCGATCGACCAGGAACGCCTTGAGATGAGACCCGGGCCTGGGCGTCACCCGCCAAATCGTGTTGAGCGCCGCCTGCAGCTCCAGGAAGGCTCCGGTGGCCGCGACCACGAACGCAATGCTGCCGAGCACCGTGGCGAGAACGCCTTCTCGCCGTTGGCTGGCGCCCTCGAGAAGGCTCTGCACGGCCCGTCCACCTTCGCGTCCGACCAGGTGATCGAGCTGCCCGACGATCTCACCCCGAACGGCCTCGGCGCCGAAGACCATGCCCGCGACGGCGGTGGCGACGACCAGGATTGGCGCAATCGCAAACAACGTGTAGTAGGCGAGGGACGCGCCCAGACGCGGGGCGTCGTCGTCCCACCAGGCCTTGAGCGCGGTCCCGAACATTTCCACGATCGACGGCGTGCGCACAGGCCTCACCCTCCCAAGCCGCGTTCATCCGACAGCCCATGTCGACGCCAGTGTGCGCCACCCGAGCCAGCAGCGACTGTTCACTACAGGACGCCCGTTCTGCTCTCGAGGGACTACAGTCCAGGATCCTGGATTCAATGGATGACACGGCGCAAGCCTTGAAACCGTGGGTCGCGTTCGCCGGGTACGTGCTGGTCGTCATGGTCCTGTACCTGGCGCAGGCCGTCCTGGTGCCGATCGCACTCGCCATTCTGCTCACGTTCGTCCTGGCGCCGCCGGTCAGCTGGCTCGAGCGCTGGATCGGCCGCGTCGCGGCCGTGCTCGCCATCGTGACGCTGGTGTTCACGGTTCTCGGTCTCGCCGGCTGGGGTCTGACGATGCAGATGGGCGGCCTGGCTGACGACCTGCCCCGTTATCGCGGCAACATCCTGGCGAAGATTGCCGACGTGCGCGGCGCCGGCGGGTCGGTCGAGAAGCTGCAGGAGACGATCGACGACATCAAGAGCCGCCTGGAACAACCGGATGCGCCCAGACGTACGCCGACGCGGCCAATCGTGGTCGACCCGAGCTACGTGACCGGGTTTTCGGCCTTCAGCTGGCTCGGCCCGATTGTCGGCCCGCTCGGAACGGCGGGGCTCGTGGTGGCGATGGTGATCTTCATGCTGCTAGAGCGCCGGGACCTGCGCGATCGGCTGATCGGGCTGGTCGGACACGGCCGGCTGACGACGACGACCAAGGCGTTGGACGAAGCGGGCACCCGCGTCAGCCGGCAGCTGCTGATGCAATCGGTGGTCAGTCTCTTCTACGGCGTGGCTGCCGGCTTGGGCCTGTACTTCCTGGGCGTGCCCTACCCGTTGGTCTGGGCGGTGCTCGGCGCCGCCCTCCGATTCATCCCCTACGTCGGGCCGGTGATCGGCGCGGGCGCGCCAATCCTGGTCAGCCTTGCCGCCCTCCAGGGTTGGGCCGGGCCACTCTGGGTCGTGGGATTGTTCGTCGTGCTCGAGCTGTTCACCAACCTCGTGCTCGAGACGGCGCTGTATGCCGGGGCGGCGGGAGTGTCCTCCTCGGCACTGCTCGTGGCCGTGGCGTTCTGGACGTGGCTGTGGGGACCGCTCGGCCTGCTCATGGCGACCCCGCTCACCGTGTGCCTCGTCGTGCTCGGCAAGCACGTGCCGGGCCTCGAGTTCGTCGGGACACTGTTGGCGGACACGCCGGCGCTGGCTCCCGAGGCCGGCTACTATCAACGGCTGCTGGCCCGTGATCAGAGCGAGGCGGCCGATCTCATCGAGCGGCACCTCAAGACCGAGCCGCCAAGCTCGGTTTACGACGCCCTCCTGTTGCCGGCGCTCAACTACGCGGAGCGCGATCGGCTGGAGCTGCGGCTGTCGCCGGACGAAGAATCCGCCGTCATCGAGGCGACGCGGGAGCTGCTGTCCGATACGGCGGAGTCCATCCGGCGCCTGCGCCCGCCGCTACCCTCGCCCGCTGCGGACCCCCCTGCCGACGTGCCCGCGCCCCTCCGCGTGCTGGGGTATGCGACCAACGGTGTTGCCGACGAGCTGGCGCTGGCGATGCTCGCTCAGCTCGTCGACGATCTGCCGATTGCCATCGAGGTGGCAAAGACGCGTATGCTCGCCTCAGAAGTGGTGTCGCTGGTGCAGGCGCAAGCGGTCTCGGTGGTCTGCCTCGTCGATCTGCCGCCGAGCCCTCCCTCGAAGTCGCGCTACCTCGTCAAGCGGCTCCGCACCGCGCTGCCCGACGTGCGAATCGTGGTCGGTCGCTGGGCACCGCCGGCGCTGGCCGACGAGAGCACGCAGCTGCTGCGGGATGCCGGCGCGACGGTCGTGGCGTCGACGCTGGCGGACACTCGGGCCTACCTGGGCGGGCTCGTCGAGCCGCTGCCGATCGCGACTCCTGAGACACCGGGCCTGCACGCCGAGGACGAGCGGGCACGACAGGATTGATCGGAGCGGATCTCAGACCGGCAGCAGCGGCAGATGTACCCCCTGTCCCGTCATCGCGCTGCGGTGGACCGCCTCGGTCCACTCCATGTAGTGCGCGCCGATCTCGAACGTGTTCATCGTGACCGGCTCGAGCCCGCGGATCGCCCCGATGAATTCCGCCTCGACGCGCGCGACCGCCTGGCCTTCCGGAGGATTGGCGATCTCGCGCAGTTGCTTGTCGCCGCGCCTCCCGCCGTGGACGTTCTGGCGATCGTCGAGGTAGATGGTCCCTTCGCTCCCGTGGATCCACGTCTGGTTGCCGCTCGACAAACCGGTCGTCTCGCTGAAGCGCATATGGACCTGCGCGCCGCTGGTCAGCTCGTAGAGGACGTCGACGTGGTCGGGGAGCGTGGCTGACGCTCTCTGGCCGTTGGCCGTGCGTCGATAGGGCACGTGCACCTTGGCCATGGCCATCACCCGGTTCGCACGGCCGAGCCATCGCATCATCGACTCGTAGGTGGCGCCCAGGTTCATGACGTTGAGCCCGCTGAACTCCTGGCTGTGGCGCCAGTCGAGCTCGCCGGCGGTGTCGGCGAACCCGCGCCCGACGCGCTGGACCTCCACCGACAGCACGTCGCCGACGAAGCCGTCGGCGAGGAGCTTCCTGAGCAGGTTGTCCACGCGGTAGCTCCCCGACGTCGGCACCAGCTGGCACACCAGGTCGGGATGGCGGAGCGACGCTGCCAGCATCTCGCGCGCTTCCTGCGCGGTGTTGGCCATACGCGCCTGGCAGAGCACGTGCTTGCCCTGCTCGAGCGACGCCAGCGTCAGCGTGTGGTGCATGTAGGGCCAGGTGCCGATGCAGACGGCATCGATGTCCCGGTCGTCCAGCAGCGCCTTCCAGTGGGGATACGGCTTCGGGATGTCGAACTGCGTGGCCACGCGCTGGCTCGACGCCAGGCTGGTGTTCGCCACTGCCACCAGTTGGCATTCGGGGATGCGACGGAACGCCGGGATCATCACGTCGCGCACGTTCTCACCGGCGCCGATGATCCCGATGCGAACCGCACGGGGCGGCGCGTTCTGCGTGCCGGTCGAGCGGACACCCGGCGCGGCCGGCAGGCCAGCGGCAGTGGCGCCGAGCGACACCGCCACCGGTAGTGCACCCAATCCGAGAAACTCGCGGCGCCCCACGGCGATGCTGTCCGGGCGATCCTTTCGGTCTGTCATGCCCGTCCCCCTGGTGGCGCGATGGACGCGCTCAGCTCGACAGATGTAGGGCGGCTCTTTAGAGCCGCCTCCCCAGGCGGAGCTGAAGCTCCGCCCTACGCCAGACCAATAACCGCTCTAACGTGTCCCTTGCATGGTGGCGTAGACCTGCGCGATGTGCGCTTCCCGCACGGTATCCCAGCGCTCGAAGCCCTTGTAGGCATCGAGCGTCAGCGATTTCTGGATCTGGGTCAGGGTCTGCCCGGCCGCCACGCCAGCGGCCACGCCCTTCGAGATGTCCTCGAGGTATCGCAACGACTCGAGCGCGTCCTGCTTCGTGCCCGCGAGCGCATGCCCGGTGGCCGCGATCGTGAAGTCGAGCGCGGTGATGGTGCGGAGCGCCTCGATCCAGGAGCCCACCGTCGGCGCGAGCCCCCCGGGCAGGCGACGGACCTGCATGACATCGGCGTTGAACACCGTACGCTCGTCGGGGAAGTAGAGTGCCGCGCCGTCGGGCGTGTGCGCGACGCCAAGGTGGATCATCTCGACCCGCTTGCCGCCGAGGGTCACCGTGTGGCGATCGGTGAAGGTCGTGGTCGGGAGGTGCACGTCGTTGAGCGGTCCGCGGGCCACTTCGGCCCCGCTCAGCATGCCGTCGCGGTTGGCGTCGATCTGCGCGAACTGGTCGGCCGTGGCGCCCGTGGCCTCGGTCCGCTCCACCAGGCCGTTGCGGTTGGCGTCCAGCTTCTGCTCGGCCGCCGGCAGGGGAGGCGCGCCCGGCGGCACCGCCACCTCCGCCAGCATGTTCACGTGGCCGACGAACTCGGCGGTGTCGGCGAACACGACCCCACCGGACGCGTGGTCCCAGTCGTGGTGTGTATAGAGGACGTAGCGGACCGGCACCTTGAAGCGCGTCGCGATCTCGCCCTTGAGCCAGCGGGCGAAATCGCGGTTGATCGGGTCGCTCATGATGACGCCCTCGGGCGTGACCAGGAACACCGTGTAGTGGTTGTTGTTCTGCGCGCGGTAGAGCTGACCGGTCAGGTTGACGACGGCGCGGGCCGGCGGCTGCTGGGCAATAGCGGCGGGCGCGGTTGCCGCCAGTATGGTCACACTGAGGGCGCCGATGACGAGGACTCGCATCGAAGACTCCTGTGATCAGGCCGGCTTGATGTTCTGATTGACCCGGAACAGGTTCTTCGGGTCGTAGGTCGCCTTCACCTTCGTCAGCCGGGCATAGTTCTCGCCGTAGCTCGCCTGCACGCGGCCGTCCGCCTCGTCGTCCATCATGAAGTTCACGTAGGCGCCTTCGAGGTTGAAGGGGTGCACCGCCTTCCAGTAGGCCCGCCCCCACGTCTTCAGGGCGTCCGCGTTCTTCGGATCGGGATCGATGCCGGCGATGACCATCGACCACGTCGCGTCGCGGGTCGGCCAGGCCGTCGCGGTCTTGGCCACGCGGCGCACGGCGCCGTCGATCGGGTACAGGTGCATGAGGCAGAACGGGCTCGGCGCCTTGGCGGCCTGCGCGATGTGCGTGTCGATGGCCTCGTCGGGCAACGCCTTCACGAAGTCGCCCTTCCAATACCACTGCAGCCCTTTCGGGAAGAACGGATCGAAGAGCCCGTTGATCGCCGGCATGGGCATCGGGCCCATCCAGTTGAAGAGCGGCGCGGGCAGGCGCGGCGAGGAGCGGCGCCATCAGCTTCTCGCCCTCGGCCGCCGGGCCGTTGAAGCACGAGATGATCGCGCAGGCGCGCTTGTTCCAATGCTCCTTCGGGAACGGATCCGTCGGCGGCACGGTCTTGAGGCCGACGAACGTGCCGAGGTCCTCCGGCGCCGTCGGCAGGAAGTCCCGATAGGCGCGCATCACCGCCTGGCCGTCCTTCGCCGCGTCCCAGAAGATCGGGCCGGCGTAGACCGTGCTCGCCGGCTGCCCCTGGAACAGGAAGCTCGTCACGACGCCGTAAGTTGCCGCCGCCGCCGCGCAGCGCCCAGAACAGATCCGGATGCGAGCTGGCACTCGCCGTCACGAAGCTGCCGTCGGCCAGCACGACGTCGGCCTCGAGGAGGTTGTCGATGGTGAGCCCGAACTTGCGCGTGAGGTACCCGGTACCGCCGCCGAGCGTGAGTCCCGCGACCCCGGTGCTGCCGACGATGCCGAACGGCACGGCCAGCCCGAAGGCGTGCGTCGCGTGGTCGACGTCGGCGGAACTGCAGCCCGGCTCGACCCGCACGGTCTTCTTGGTGGGATCGACGCGCACGCCCTTCATCATCGACAGGTCGATGACCAGGCCGTCGTTGCAGCTGCCGAGCCCGGGACCGTTGTGGCCGCCGCCGCGGATGGCGAGCAGCAGGCCCTGCTCACGCGCGAAGTTCACCGCCGTGATGACGTCGGCCGCGTCCACGGCGCGGGCGATGAGTCGCGGCCGCTTGTCGATCATGCCGTTGTAGAGGGCGCGGACCGCGTCGTAGTCGGCATCGGTCGGCTGGACGAGCCTCCCGCGGAGATTCTGCTGGAACGTGGAAACTGCCTGGTCGGTCATCGGACCTCCAAGGAACGCACGAATCGAACCAGAAGAGGAAAGTCGTAATCCTAGCAGGCTTCTACCGCTTCGGCCCGGGCGTGCGCTCCTGGTAGCGGGCGCCGCTGAGGACGCCCTCGATGGCCCGGTTGCCTTCGTGGCACGCGTACTCGTAGATGCGGTACTCGTCGTCCCTGGTCAGCGGGAAGGCCAGCGTCCACGGCCGCGTGAAGGTTTCCGGGTCCTCGATCCGCGCTTGGTAGTCGATCCGGTCGGCGGCCGTTCTCGTGAAGCGCTCGACGATCTTCAGGGCCGTGCTCTGCGGGATGCCCTTCATCCGGCCCGACGCCGCGCTGGTCGCAATCCAGTTCCGGTCGCTGAAGTTGGTGGTCTCGACCACCAGCGTGTCGCCGTCCCAGCGGCCGCGCGAGTCGCCCTCCAGCAGGCGCACCGTCGACGGCAGCGGCGGACGGCCATCCAGCGGGATGATCCGCGCGTCGTGGATCATCTCGGCGTGAATCACGACGTAGCCGGGCGTCTGGACGATCTGGTAGGCGTTGTTGTAGCCGGCCGGGATGATCCACCCCGGCACGCCGCGCGAGACGCACCGGTCCCACATGCTCATGAACTCCGGATGGTCGGCGCTGCGCTTCAGCGCGTCGTCCCGCCGGGCCTCGGCTTCGGGGCGGACCGGGACCCGGCCATCCGGTGGATCGACCACGAGCGAGGTCTGCCGGGTGGGCAGGATGGTCGAGCCCGAGTCGAACCAGAACTGGTTGTAGCTGCCGACGTCGCCCCTGGCGAGGGCCTGCTGCCTCGCGGCTGACTCGTCGGCCCCGGCCTGGCGCCCGGCCGCCTGGGCCTCGAGCGCGGCCGCCTCCTTCTCGGTGAGAAACGCCCGGTCGGCCAGGGCGCGCGGCCGCTCGAGCGGCGTCAGCGTGGCGTTGGTCCAGATGCCCTGCAGGTCGGGCCGGCCATCCGGCGTGCGAGGCACGGTCCACGGGCGGCTCGCCCCGGCATTCGCCTGGGGTTGTGCACTTACCAAGGCGCTCCCGCCGAGCGCCGCGGCAACCAGCGGCACCGACGCCGCCAACCATCGGAGGTGGCCACGCATGGTAGATCCCCCTGTCGCAACGAGATCCGCGCGGCCCAATCCTCTCACGGATTGGCGGTGCCGGGTCCGGGTGGCGGAGCGTCGATGCGGAGCGCGAGCCGGCGCATCCGGGCCAGTGGCAAATGTGCGACTGGCGCGGACGGTGGTGCCGCCCGCGGCCAGTCGCGCCGGTGTCCGGCTCAGAAGCCGAGCCGCAGGTTCAGCTGGAACGTGCGCGTGACGTTGTTCACCAGGCTGGTCAGATTCAGGAACGTCGGCGTCAGGCGGCGGTCGCTGCTGCTGATGTTCCCGGTGTTGGCCGTGACGTTGATCGGGTTGGCGAAGTTCGGCTCGTTGATGCCGTTGAACATGTCCACGAACGCGTTCAGTGTTCGCGTGCCGCCCAGCCGGAAGACGTAGCCGGCGCGGAGGTCGAGCGACGAGTAGGCCGGCCCACGCGCGCCATTGCGTCCGCCCTTGTAGTCCACCTCCAGGGCGTCGGGCCCGGTGCCCTTGTAGGTGCCAGCCGGCAGGTACTCGTCCTGCGTCTGGCCGTTGCGGTTCAGATCGTTCGTGCTGTCCACCAGCGTGAAGGGCGTCCCCGAACGCACCTGGTAGACGCCGCTCACCCGCAGCCCACGCGTCTTCGGCACGTCGTAAGTGCCCGCCAGCGACAGGATGTGCGGCCGATCGACGTTGGTCGGGCCGTCGTCGTTGTCGAGGTTGAGGTCGTCGAGCACTTGCGAGACCGCGACGTCGGCCTGGCCGGTGCTGACATTGCCCTCGCCGCGCGAATAGGCATACGACACGCGCCCGGTGAAACCGCCTCGCGCGCGCTGCGTCATCGACACCTGGACGGTGTTGTAGTCGACCCACCCGTCGTTGACGATGGTCTCGACCCGCGCCGCGAACTCTCCGGGAGCGCCGACCAGCGGCGTGTTGCGCCGCAGCATGCTCGTCGCCACGGTGGTGTCGCGAATTCCGGGGTTGAGGTCGAGCAGCACGAACTGGCCGCGCTGCTCGGAACGGATGAAATCGATGCCGACGCCGAACGTCGCACCGATCTGCCGCTCGTAACCCAGGCTGTATTGCCGCGACCACGAGTTCTCGCGATCCGGGTTGTCGAATCGCACAGTGCCGACGTTACGGTTCAGCGTGCCCGGCGGGAACCGCGCGTCGAACAGGGCGTGGTTCACCGTCGGCCCGTTGACCAGCTCGGGGGCGGTCGGGAAGTTGCCGGCCCGCGGCCCGGGATCGGCGTTGTTCAGCGGATACTGCGCGATGAAGGAGTCCGAGTAGCGGCCGCCCGAGAACATCGGCGTCAGGAACGTGAACGACGTGCGCTGGTAGAACACGCCGAAGCCGCCGCGGATGACCGAGCGCGACTCGTCGTCCATGGCGTAGGTGAAGCCCAGCCGCGGGGCGAGATTGTTGGCGTCGATCGGGTAGTCGCCTGACCCGACCGGGTAGAGCGGGTTGTCCTGGTTGGGGGTCCGGGTCAGCTCCACGTCGTAGCGGGCGCCGACGTTCACGGTCAGCCGGGTCGACGGCCGCCACTTGTCCTGGACGAACCCGCCGATGAAATGGCCCTTCATGAGGAAGTCGAGCGGGTTGCCGACGCGAATCGACAGCCGCTCGGGATAGGTCCGCGGATCGGCCGCATTGAACGGCTGGTCGCTCGGAATCGTGAAGGTGCCGTTGAGGTTGCCGAAGTCCTGCGAGCGCAGCGACGAGTACATGTAGCTGACGCCGACCTTGAGGTCGTGATCGCCGCCCCACTTGTTGGGGACGAACCAGGCGAAGATGTTGTCGGCACCGTAGGCGATGTCGAGCCGGCGGTTGGCGCGCGGGCTCTGCTGATCGCTGAAGCTGAGCTGATTGAGCGTCGACAACAGCGTCTTCTGGTCGGCGCCGTCGTTGAAGAGCGGATTGCCGAAGAACACGTCCTCACTCACCGCCGAGACCCTGAAGGTATTGACCTTGTTCGATCCGAAGATCGAGCTGAGGTTGCCGACCAGCGTCCAGTCGACGTCGGTCTCGGCCTCGTAGCGCGGCACGGTATGGTTCTCGGCGTTGATCTGGATTGGCTGCGGCGAGGTCTCGCGCAGCCAGCGGACCCCCCAGTTGTTGGCGGCGTTGATCTGGTGATCGGCGCGCAGGTAGGTGTTCCAGACCCGGGTCTTCTCGAAATCGGTCCGCTCGAGATCGGGCCGGCTCGGGATGTTGGTCGTGGTGCCGCCGTCGAGCACGATGCGCTCCAGGCTCGAGAAGAAGTGCATGCGGTTGCGGAGGATCGGGCCGCCGAGCGTGCCGCCATACTGCTGCTGTTTGGTCTCGGGCTTGTCGAAGCCACCGCGCTCGGCGAAGTAGTCGCGGCTCGTCATGTTGTGATCCTGGTAGAACATGAACGCGCTGCCGTGGAACTGGTTGGTGCCCTGCTTGGACACCGAGTTGACCACGCCGCCCGAGGCCATGCCGAACTCGGCGTCGAACTGGCTGGTCAGCAGCTGGAACTCCTGCACGGCCTCGACCGGCATCCGCGCCTGGGCGCCGCCGTTGCCGCCGTTGAAGGCGTCGTTGTTGTTCGACCCGTCCATCGTGTAGTTCACGTTGCGGACGTTCTGGCCGGCCACGTTGATGGAATCGGCGCCGAACGTCGTCACCGATACCGTCGACACGACGCCGGGGACGAGGGCGAGGTAGCTGGAGAAGTTGCGGTTGAACGACGGCAGATCGACGAACTCCTGCGCCGTCACGTTGCCGCCGATGGCCTTGGAGCTCGTGTCCACCAGGGGTGACTCGCCGGTGACGGTCACCGACTCGGCGATGGCACCGATCTCCAGGCGTACCTCGACCAGCGCCGAGCGGCCGACTTCCAGCCTGAGGTCGCGGGCCTGGTATCTCTTGAAGCCGGTCAACTCGGCGCGGATCTCGTAGGTGCCCGGCGTCATTCCGCTCAGGAGGAAGGCGCCGTCGGCGCCGGTGACCGTTTCCCGGAAGTTGCCGTTGTCCTGGTTGGTGACCACGACGGCCACGCCAGGCAGGGCACCACCCTGCTGATCCACCGCGCGTCCGCGCAGTTCCGACGTGCCCTGCTGCGCCAGGGCGAGCGACGCGGTCACCGACAGGACGATCGACGCCAGCACAACCCGTGTCATAACAGCACCTCCATGGGCGGCGGTGCGGAGGCGCAAGGCACCGCCAACGGATGCAACCGGACAACGCGAGATCGGGGGGGCGGGCCGCGAGGAACGCGGCGCCGACGCCTCACACTGTCGTGCGGCGCGCCGGCACCTGTCAAGAGCCGGGACGCGGTGCGAGGCGGCCTGCGCCGGCGGCTTCCCGACGGCCCCGGCCGCCGCGCCCGTCGCCGGCGGACGGGCGAATGGCATTCGACACGCCCGGCGCCACGCTCATCACGGCCGGGCCCGCTGCGGGCGCGCCGGCCCGCGCGGCATCGGTATCATGGCCGCCTGGAACATTCTCAGCCGATCCGGCTGGGCCTGAGAGGTGGGACGTGGTCGAGCTCAAGGAACCGCTGGACAGCCTGGCCCGAATGCCGAGGACCTACACGGGGCACCTGACGTTTCCTGCTCCCGACAAGATCTTCCTCTACGACGACACGCTTCGCGACGGCGAGCAGATGCCCGGGGTGGCGTTCTCACCGGCGCAGAAGCTGAAGCTGGCGGAGCTGCTGGCCGCGGTGGGCATCGACGTCATGGACGTGGCCTTCCCGATCTCGTCCGACAGCGACCGCCAGGCCCTGCGCGACATCCTCAGAGCCCAGCAGGACGGCAAGCTGCCGGCGAGGCTGGACGTCCTGGCGATGTGCCGGGCCGTGCCGGGAGACATCGACTGCGTGCTGGAGTGCGTGGCGCAGGCCGGCGCCAGCCCCAAGGACGTGTCGGTGCTCATCCTGTCGACGCTCTCGGACCTGCACCTGAAATACAAGCTCGGACGGGCCCTGCTGCGACGGGAAGGGCGCACGGAAGCGGAGTGGCTCGACACGCCGCTCGACTTCTACCGCGAGGCCAACATCCGGATGATCACCGATGCCGTACGATACGCGCGCGGCAAGGGCATCGAGCGCGTCGAGTTCGCCGCCGAGGACGCCAGCCGTTCGGACCTCGGCTACGCGCTCGAGTGGGCGGAGGCCAACGTCGCGGCCGGCGGGACGCGGTTCTGCTTTTCGGATACCTGCGGCGTGTTCACGCCCGAGGGCGTCGACCACTATTTCCCGCCGATCGTCAAGGCGCTCGGGTGCCAGGACGGGGGTTGCCAGCTGACAGCGCACTTCCACAACGACTTCGGCCTCGGCGCCCTGAACACGGTACGCGCCGTCATGCACGGGGCGACCCATCCCAGCCTCACGGCCAACGGCATCGGCGAGCGGGCGGGGAACACGTCGATCCACCAGTTCGTGATGGTGCTGAAGGAGCTCTACGGCGTCACCCTGCCGCGCTTCCGCTACGACAAGCTGAACGAGCTCCGCCGCGCCGTCGAGGAGGCGTCGGGCGTGCCGATCATGCAGCACGAGCCGATCATCGGCGAAGGCGTCTTCGCCCACGAATCGGGCATGCACACGGCGGGCATCCTGGTGCACCCGGCGATCTACCAGTTCATTCGCGAGCAGGACGTGGGCGGGACGCACCGCTTCGTCTTCGGCAAGCACTCCGGCACCGGCGCCGTCGAAGAAGCCTTCAAGAAGCACCACGCCCGGCTCGAGGCCCAGGGCGTGGAGGTCAACGACGCGCTGGTCACGAACACGCTGGAACGGGCCAAGGAGCTCCGCGCGAAGATGATCGAGAACGGCCATGCCGGGCGAACCATCCGCCAGCACTACGACAACATGGCGAACCTTGGCATCAGCGAGGAAGGGCTGATCGAGCTGGCCCTGGAGATGCACGCCGCAGAACTACTCCCGACATTGAGTGCGGGCGGAAGGCCGCCGCGGACTTGCGGTGCCGCGGCGGCGCCCGCCAGTCGACGAGAATGTCGAGACCTAGTTGGTCGACTTCGGCTTGGGCGGGAAGTTCTTCAGCATCTTCGCCGCGCCCTTGTTCAGGTTCTTGTCCCGCTTCTCGGGGTTGGCCTTCGTGTCGATCTGCTTCGACGCGAGGCTGCGCCACACCAGATTCTTGGACGCACTGTCGTACATGTCCAGGGCGACCGAGCCGATGAAGATGGTCGATGTGGTGGTCGTGCTCATCCCGCCACCGTAGTAGCCGCCATAGTAGCGGGGGCCCCATCCGGCGCCGTACATCCCGCCGTTGTCCCAGGTCTGGGCCTGTTTTTCCTTGGAGATGGCCACCTGATAGGCAATCGCCAGGTCTGCCTGATCGCCTGTGGCTTTGGTGAGGCCTTTCAGTGCGAGCTGCTTCTCGATAGCGGCGGTGAGCTGCTGCGCGGTCAGCGGATCGATCTGCTCCGCGTCCTTCACTTGGACCCACATGTAGGTCTTGTACTTGGTGAAGTCAGCCTGTTGGTCGAAGTTGTAGCTGACGTCTTGTCCGTACGAGACCGCGGCCACCAACGTCAGCGCGGTTGTGAATCCGGCAATCCTTGTCATGGTTCCCCCCTGGATTAACGAGCATATGCTGTGCGGTGGTCACGGGCAAGCCGTCGGACAGCGGCAACGTCTTGATGATTCGACTTGGCGCTGAAATCGCCTGCGCTGGCGCGGTTGAGCTGGAGTAGAGCCGCCCCAAAGGCCCCCGCGCTCAGGCCATCGCCATGACCGGCGTGGCCACCCTCGGCAGATCGACGATGAATACGCATCCGTGGTCCGGGAGGTTGCGTACGGAGATCCTCCCGTCGTTCGCCTCGACGGCCCAGTGGCTGAACGCAAGTCCAAGCCCCAGGCCGGTCCGGTCGCCGTTGCGTTGTTCGAAGGGACGAAACAGCTCCTCGACGTTGCCGTCGGCCAGGCCGCCGCACTGATCGGCGATCTCGATGAGCACACGGTCCGCGTTCGCCCTGACGCTCAAGCCCACGCTGGTGCGAACGCCGGTGAACTTGAACGCGTTCTGCAGCAGGTTCATGACCACCGCAGAAAGAATCTGGCGGTCGGCAAAGACCGCCACATCGGCCTCGCCAGACTGCACGGTGAACTGGAGGCCACGGCCCGCCGCCTGCAGGGCAGCCGCCGGCGCCAGCTCTTCGATGAGCTCGGCCACGTCGATGCGGACACGGTCCTGCACGTCCTGGCGAAGCCGAACCTCGGTCACCGACCGATTGATCAGGTCTCCCAGTCCGACCAGGCTGCGTTTGAGCACCGCGCCGGTGCTGCCCCGCACGCCGACGTTCCCCCGGTTGAGCACCTCGAAGGCGACGGTCGCCGTATTGACGAGATTTCGGAGCTCATGCGCGAGGAAACCAAAGCGCTCGTGGGCGCCCATAGCGCCGGCCTCGACGAGCGATGTCGGATTGTCCCGGGCGTACTCCGTCACCGCGCTGGCAATCGCGTCGTCGAGGCACTGGTTCAGCCGGCGGAACTCATCGACGCTGATCGCGGCGCCCTTCTCAATGGCCAGTTCGGTGATGGATTGACACACGTCGCCGTAGTCGTGCACGACCTGCGACACGGTGAATCCCTGCAGCTGCAAATCGCGCCCGTGCTGCGCGGCGCTCCGGTCGATCTCGGAGTTCGACCCGAGGTGGTCGCGCAGCGCGTCGACGAGTTGATCGAGGAATCGCGGCACCCCGTACGCCAGTTCGGCAGCCGTCGCTGGCGGCACCGCGCGCGCCCCGACCTTGCCGCGGCAGCGGCGTATGAGCTCATCGCGGTGCGCGGTTACGAATTCATGGAGCATGATGCCCTCTGCACGGGTGAAGCCTGGTTGGCCTTCGGTCTCGCAGCAACGTCCGGCCGCGATGGGTGCCGAGTTGGCGGCGGCTCTTCAGAACCGTAGCGTCAAACACTGTAGGTGCGCCGCCGTGAGTCCGATGTCCCGTTTTGGACACCTCAATGGAGAGAACCCGCCCAATCGGTCCATTAGGCCTACTGCCCTCCAGCCTCGGCAGGGTCGATGTGCCATTTGGGGCAGACGGCGCTGCGCCTGTCTTGCTGGAATGGCCGTGATCCTGGCCGTCCATTCGCCGCGCCAGGAGGACCGTGCGCCCGGGCACCTACAGGCGGAAGAAAGAGGACCACACCGTGATCCTTCAGAACCACACCGTCGCTCGCGCACGTCGACGTCCAACCATTGGTTTGGCGACGTTGGCCTTCGTGGCGTTGACCGCGGCCCCGGTGGCCAGCGGATGCGGACCGGCGAGCCAGGCCCCTGACGGAGCGCAGCCAGCCGCGACCGCGGCGGCTCCGACGACTGCCGACCCGTCAGCTGCACTCGTCGCCGAAGGCCAGAAGGTCTTCCGCTTCGAGACCTTCGGTGACGAGCAGGTCTGGACCGACACCCTCCGCCTCCACGAGGTGGTCGAGAAGAGCGTGGACCCGACGACTGCACTCAAGGTGGGGATCAAGGTCGACGCCGACGCGCTCCCCGCCGGGATTCTCGACAAGGTCGATCTCAAGAGCCCGGCGACCACCGTGGCACTGCTCAAGCTGAACGCGGTCGTCGGCCTCCAGGCCACAGTGGACGCGAACAACCACGTCACACGGCTCGGAGTCACCTGTGCGTTCTGTCACTCCAACGTCGACGATTCGGTGATGCCCGGCATCGGGCGCCGGATGGACGGCTGGCCGAACCGGGATCTCAACGTCGGCGCCATCATCGCGCTGTCCCCGGTGCTCGCCGCGGACAAGAAGGCGGTCTACGCGTCGTGGGGTCCCGGCAAATACGACCCGCGCTACAACCAGGACGGGAAGAGCACGCCGCTCGTCCTTCCACCTGCGTATGGCCTGGCCCAGGTCACCAACGAGACCTACACCGCCGAGGGGCCGATCTCGTATTGGAATGCGTACGTCGCCGTCACCCAGATGGGCGGACAAGGGAACTTCGCCGACCCGCGCCTCGGGATCGACGTCAAGCACACGCCGGACCTGGTCACCGCCAAGCTTCCAGCGCTGCGCGCCTACCAGCACAGTCTGGTGGCACCTTCACCGCCGGCCGGAAGCGTCGATGCGAGGATCGCCGACCGTGGCCGCGCGGTGTTCGACCGGACGTGCGCGAGCTGCCACGTTGGCGGGTCGGGCACGGACAACAACGCCGGGACCGTGCACGCGCCTGCCGACACTGGCGTCGACGGCGCGTACGCGGCGCGTACGGCCACCAAGGCGTATCGCACCACGCCGTTGCGTGGATTGTGGCAGCACCCGCCGTACTTCCACGACGGCAGCGCGGCGACGCTCGCGGACGTCGTGACGCACTACAACCGGGTTCGTACGCTCGGTCTCACCGCGGAGCAGCAGCGAGACCTCGTCGAATACCTGAAGTCGCTCTGACTCGATGTGCGCCGAGACCCGCCGTAGTCGACCTCGCGCTCACTTGACGTCCTTTTGGGCGAATGACTCCGGGTGGGGCCTGGCGCCGTGGCGTTGCGCGTAGACGCGAGTGAACTCGGCACCGAACAGCAGGATCTGGCACGAGTAGTAGACCCAGAGCAGGAGGATCATCACGGATCCGGCGGCGCCGTAGCTGGAGGCCACGCTGCTCTGGCCCAGATACAGACCGATCAGCTGCTGGCCGATCGTGAAGAGCACCGCGGTCACGAAGGCGCCGGTCATCACATCGCGCCAGCGGAGGCGAACGTCGGGCAGGAAGCGGTAGAGGAGGGCGAACAACGCCGTCGTGACCACCACCGACGCGAGCACGTTGACCGTGCTCCACACCACGGGAATGCTCGGAGAGCGGCGCGCCAGCCACCCGCTCAGCGCAGCGAGAGCAGCGGTGACCGCCAGGGAGACCATCAGGAGAAAGCCGACCGCCACCACCAGACCGAACGATCGGAGGCGATCGACCAGGAACGCCTTGAGGTGGGCGCCGGGCTTGAGCTTCACCCGCCAGATCGTGTTGAGCGCCGCCTGCAGCTCCAGGAAGGCGCCGGTGGCCGCGACGACGAAGGCAATGCTGCCGAGTACCGTGGCGAGGACGCCTTCTCGTGGTTGACTGGCCCCTTCGAGAAGACTCTGTACGGCGCGTCCGCCTTCGCGTCCGACGAGGTGGTCGAGTTGGCCGACAATCTCTCCCCGAACGGCCTCGGCGCCGAAGACCATCCCGGCGACGGCAGTGGCGACGACCAGGATTGGGGCAATCGCAAACAGCGTGTAGAAGGCGAGCGACGCGCCCAGACGCGGGGCGTCGTCATCCCACCAGGCTCTGAGCGCGGTCCCGAACATTCCTACGATCGACGGCGTGCGCACCGGCGTCACCCTCCAGGGCGGCGTTCACCTGACGGCCCAAGTCGACGACAGTGTGCGCCACCCAGGCCAGCAGAGACTGTTCACTACAGGACGCGCGATCTGCTCTCGAGGGACTACAGTCGGAGATCCTGGATTCAATGGGTGACACGGCGCAAGCCTTGAAACCGTGGGTCGCGTTCGCCGGGTACGTGCTGATCGTCGTGGTCCTGTACCTGGCACAGGCCGTCCTGGTGCCGATCGCGCTCGCCGTTCTGCTGACGTTCGTCCTGACGCCTCCTGTCAGCTGGCTCGAGCGCTGGATCGGCCGCGTCCCGGCGGTCCTCGCCACCGTGACGTTGGTGTTCACGGTCCTCGGTCTGGCCGGCTGGGGCCTGGCCTGGCAGATGGACGGCCTGGCCGACGACCTGCCCCGATATCGCGTCAACATCCTGGCGAAGATCTCGGACGTGCGAGGCGCAGGGAAAGGCGGGTCGGTCGAGAAGCTGCAGCAGACGATCGACGACATCAAGAGCCGCCTGGAACAGTCGGATGCGCCGAGACGGACGCCGACGCAGCCGATCGTGGTCGACCCGCGGTACGTGACCGGCTTTTCGGCCTTCAGCTGGCTCGGCCCGGTTGTCGGTCCGCTGGGAACGGCGGGGCTGGTGGTGGCGATGGTGATCTTCATGCTGCTCGAGCGCCGGGACCTGCGCGATCGGCTGCTCGGGCTGGTCGGACATGGTCGGCTGACGACGACGACCAAGGCGTTGGACGAAGCGGGCACCCGCGTCAGCCGGCAGCTGCTGATGCAGTCGCTGGTCAGTCTGCTCTACGGCGTGGTTGCCGGCCTGGGCTTGTACTTCCTGGGCGTGCCCTACCCGTTGGTCTGGGCGGTGCTCGGTGCAGTCCTCCGATTCATCCCCTACGTCGGGCCGGTGCTCGGCGCGGGCGCGCCGATCCTGGTCAGCCTTGCCGCCCTCCAGGGCTGGGCCGGGCCACTCTGGGTCGTGGGATTGTTCGTGGTGCTCGAGCTGTTCACCAACCTCGTGCTCGAAACGGTGCTGTATGCCGGGGCGGCGGGAGTGTCCTCCTCGGCATTGCTCGTGGCCTTGGCGTTCTGGACGTGGCTGTGGGGACCGCTCGGCCTGCTGATGGCGACCCCGCTCACCGTGTGCCTGGTCGTGCTCGGCAAGCACGTCCCGGGCCTCGAGTTCGTCGGGAAGCTGATGGCGGACACGCCGGCGCTCGCCCCCGAGTACGGTTACTATCAGCGGCTGCTGGCCCGCGATCAGAGCGAGGCGGCCGATCTCATCGAGCGCCACATCAAAGCCGAGGCACCGGGCTCCGTCTACGATGCCCTCCTGTTGCCGGCGCTCAACTACGCCGAGCGCGATCGCCTGGAGCTGCGGCTGTCGCCGGACGAAGAATCCGCCGTCATCGAGGCGACGCGAGAGCTGCTGTCCGACACGGCGGACTCCATCCGGCGCCTGCGTCCACTGCCACCCGCGTCCGCTGATGGACCCCCTGCCGACACGCCAGCGCCGTTGCGCGTGCTGGGATTTGCGACCAACGGCGTGGCCGACGAGCTTGCCCTGGCGATGCTCGCTCAGCTCGTGGACGATCTGCCGATTGCCATCGAGGTGACCAAGACGCGTATGCTCGCGTCGGAAGTGGTGTCGCTGGTGCAGGCGCAAGGGGTCTCGGTCGTCTGCCTCGCCGATCTGCCTCCGAGTCCTGCGTCGAAGTCGCGCTACCTCGTCAAGAGGCTCCGCACCGCGCTGCCCGACGTGCGAATCGTAGTCGGTCGCTGGGGGCCGCCGGCACTGGCCGACGAGAGCGCGCCGCTGCTGCGGGATGCCGGCGCGACGGTCGTGGCGTCGACGCTGGCGGACACACGGACCTACCTGGGCGGGCTCGTGGAGCTGCCGCCGACCCCGTTACCTGAGACACCCGGCATGCTCGCAGTGGCCGAGCGGGAACGAAAGGAATGACCACCGGTGCGCTGCTCAGTCGCCGCGCAGCGCGACCACCGGATCGATCCGCGTGGCGCGACGCGCCGGCAACCACGACGCGCTCTCGGCCACGAGCAGCAGCAGCACCGACACTCCCACGTAGATGAGTGGCTCGGCCGGATCGACCTCGAACAGCGCCTGCTGCATCAGCCGCGAGACCACCAACCCGCCGGCAGTGCCGATGGCGATGCCGAGGAGCGTCAGCCGACGGCCATGGCCGAGCACCATGCGCATCACCGCGCCGGGGCTCGCGCCCAGGGCCATGCGGATGCCGATCTCGCTGGTGCGGAACGCCACCAGGTGCGCCATCACGCTGTACACGCCCAGGCAGGCGAGGACGAGCGCGAGGCCGGCGAGTCCCGCCAGCAGGATCAGGGCCAGCTTGCGGTTGGCCACGGTCTGGGCGATGCGCGCGCTGAGTGTCTGCGGTTCGAGCAGCGGCAGATCGGGGTCCACGGCCCGCAGCGCCTCGCGGACGAGCGGCGCCATCGCGGCCGGCGCGAGGGTGGTGCGGACCAAGACGTTGGTGAATGTCTCCGGCCGCTGCAGCGCCGGCAGGAAGTAGTCGGCTTCGGGCGGCGTGTTCAGGCCGGTACTGCGCACGTCGGCGACCACGCCGACGACCTGCGCCTGCCGCTGGCCCATGCCGGTGACGAGGCTGCGGCCGAGGGGATTCTCGCCGGGAAAGTGCCGCTGGGCGAAGGTCTCGTTGACGATGACGACGTGCGGCATCCGGGCGTTGTCGCGCTCGTCGAAATCGCGGCCGGCGCGCAGGGGGATTCCCAGCGTCTGGAAGTAGCGCGGCGAGACCAGGTGACGGTTCGCCTGCGGGCGTTCGCTCATCGGCGGCAGCGGGCGGCCGACGACGGCCACCGGCGCCGGTGTCTGCCCGCCGGTGAGCGGCACCCGGTCGGTGAGCGCCGCCGCCGATCCGGCCGGCAGCGTCGCCAGGCGCTCGAAGAACCGCTCGTAGAAAGCGACCAGCGCGTCACCGGCATATCGCTGTGGCGGCAGGGCCAGTTGCGCGGTGAACACGCCGTCGGGCTGAAAGCCCGGCTGCACCGCCTGCAGCCGGGCGAAGCTGGTCACCAGCAGTCCAGCGGCGATGAGCAGCACGAGCGACAGCGACACCTCGGCGACCAGCAGGCCGGCCCGCAGGCGCCGGCCCCCGCCGGTGGAGCCGCGGCTGGCGTCCTTCAGCGCCTCCTGGACGTTCACCCGCGTCGCCTGCAACGCCGGCAGCAGGCCGATGGCCAATCCGGTGCCCAGCGTGACGACGAGCGCGAAGCCCAACGCCAGCGGATCGATGGCGATCTCGAGCGCCCGCGGGATCAGGTCGGCCTCGAACGCGACCAGGCCGCGCAGGGTCCACTGCGCCAGCAGCAACCCCAGCGCGCCGCCGAGCCCGGCGACGACCATGCTCTCGGTCACCAGCTGGCGGACCACGTCGGCCTGGCTGGCGCCGAGCGCGAAGCGCGCGGCGATCTCCCTGCGCCGCCCCGCGAAGCGCGCCAGCAGCAGGTTGGCGATGTTGGCGCAGGCGATCAGCAGCACGCAGCCGACGGCGCCGAAGAGCAGGAGATAGCTCTGCCGCTGGTCGCCCACGGCATCGTCGAGCAGCGGCACCAGTTCGATCTGCGACGGCGCATCGACGTTGGCCGGGTGGGCCTCGCGATAGCCGGCGGCGATGACGTCCATGGCGTCGCGGGCCTGCTCGCAGGGACACGTCCGGCTGCAGCCTGGCGATCGCCTGGAAGAAGTAGCCGCCGTTGTTCAGCTGCGCGGGCACGAGAAACGGCAACTCGGCGGGACGCGGCACCCAGATCTGGATCTGGTTCAGAGGAAACGCCGTCGCCGCGGCGGGCAGCACGCCGATCACGGTGTACGGGCGTCCGTCGAGCGTGAGCGCCTGCCCGAGGATCCCGGGATCGCTGTTGAAACGCTGCTGCCAGAGCGCGTGGCCGACGAGGACCACGGGCTCGCCGCCGGGCCGGTCTTCGGTTGCCGAGAAGTTGCGGCCGAGCGCCGGCTGCAGCCCGAGCGTCGGCAGCAGGGCGGCCGAGGCCTGGAGACCGATTAGTTGCTCGGGGTCGCCGCGGCCGGTCCACGTGAAGGCGTTGAAGCCCGACAGCGCGAGATCGCTGAACACCTGCTGGCGTGCTGCCACGTCGAGGTAACGCGGATGAGAGAAGCCGACGCGCCTCAGCTGCTGGGCCTCATGCGTTGAGCTCAACCGGACGAGGCGATCGGGCTCGTGATAGGGGAGTGGCCGCAGGAACACCGAGTTGACGACGCTGAAGAGCGCCACGTTGGCGCCGATGCCGAGCGCCAGGCCGAGCACCGCCACCAACGAGAACCCGGGCGACTCTGAGGAGCTGGCGGGCAGCGTAGCGAAGCTCGGATCGCATCACGACCTCCCGATCGACGCGGTCATGCGGCCGCCGACCATTGTGCGCCGCGCGGATGCCCTGGGCCGAAGTTCGGGACGGGCTCCCAGGTGCGCGGGGGAGAGTGATAGCCTCCATGGCCATGCCCGAGCAGCCGTGCGACCGCCGGCCCGACGACCCCCGTCCACACGCGGGCCATCCCTCGCGCCGCGAGGCCATGGCCGCGCTGTCGGCCGGCGTGGCCGCGAGTCTGCTTCCGGCGTGCAACCCGACGACGCCCGGGAGCGCGAGTTCTCCTTCCGGCGAAGAGGCTGCGAAGGCCATGCTCGACCGAATCGGTGAGCGCCTGCTGGCGCTGGCGCCCGAGAGCGCCACCACGCTGGGCCTCGACAGCGGAGCCCGCGCGGCCCTCCGCTCGAAGCTGGCCGACCGCAGCCGCGCCGGTCAGGACGCCGTCGCCGCGCAGCTGCGCGCCGACCTGGCCCAGGCCGAGGCGATCGACACGCGCGGCCTGCAGTCGCACGCCACGCGCACCACCGTCGAAGTCGTGAAGTCCGCGTACCGCATCGCGCTCGACGGCTTCGCCTTGCCCTACGGCGACGTCGCCGTCGGCGGCTGGCGCAACACGCCCTACGTGGTGATCCAGAACGTCGGCGCCTATCTCGATACGCCGCGGTTCCTCGACGCCGAGCATCCGGTCAAGACCGCTGAGGATGCCGAGGCCTACCTCGCCCGCCTCGAGAGCTACGCCGTCAACCTCGACGGCGAGCTGGCGCGGCTGCAGGCGGCCGGCGGCCAGGGCGTGATCGCCCCGGCGTTCCTGCTCGACAAGGCGATCGGGCAGATCGGGATCAGCCTCGCCAGCGCGCGAGCTGGCGGAGGAGCTGGTCGAGAGCCTGGTCCGCCGGACCAAAGACATCCCTGGCACGTGGGGCCCGCGCGCCGAGGCGATCGCCCGGGACAAGGTGGCCCCGGCGCTGGCCCGTCAGCTGGCCGAGCTGCAGGCGCAGCGGCCCCGCGCCACGATGGATGCCGGCATGTGGGCCCGGCCGCGTGGCGACGAGTACTACCAGTGGGCCCTGCGGGCGTCGACCACCACACGAATGACCCCCGACGAGGTGCACCAGCTGGGCCAGCAGCAGATCACCGAGCTGCAGGCGCAGATGGACGGGATCCTCAAGGGCCTCGGCTACACCAAGGGCACCGTCGGCGCGCGCATGACCGGACTGGGCGACGACCCGCGGTTCCAGTTCCCCGACAACGACGCCGGCCGGGCCGAAATCCTGAAATTCATCCAGGAGCGGCTGGCGACGATCCGCGCCAAGCTCCCCGACGCCTTCGCCACCCTGGTCAAGGGCAACCTCGAGGTCAGGCGCTTGCCGCCGGAGGAAGAGCCCGGCGCGCCAGGGGCCTACGGCGGCGCCGGATCGATCGACGGGTCGATTCCCGGCAAGTACTGGATCAACCTGCGCACGACCAAACTCCACAGCCGCTACAGCCTGCCGACGCTCACGCACCACGAGGCGATCCCGGGCCACGTCTGGCAGGGCGACTACTCGAACCAGTTGCCGCTCGTCCGGACGCTGCTGGCGTTCAACGCCTATTCGGAAGGATGGGCGCTCTACGCCGAGCAGCTCGCCGATGAGCTCGGCGTCTACGACGGCGATCCCGTGGGCCGGCTCGGCTACCTCCAGTCGATCGCCTTTCGTGCCTGCCGCCTGGTCGTCGACACCGGGCTCCACGCCCGGCGGTGGACCCGCCAGCAGGCCATCGAGTGGTTCGCCACGACCAACGGCTCCGGCATCGAAGAGGTGACGAGCGAAGTGGACCGCTACTGCAGCTGGCCGGGTCAGGCCTGCGGCTACAAGGTGGGGCACAGCGAAATCAACCGTCAGCGCGAGCGGACCAGGGCGGCCCTCGGGGTGCGCTACGATCTGCGACGGTTCAACGACACGGTCGTGCAGGGCGGCAACGTGCCCCTGGACGTCCTCGCGCAGAACGTCGACGACCTGATCAGCCGCTCACGCGCCTGAGGTGGATTTTCGTCGCTGCTCTTGACACCTGGCGCGCCGCAGTACGTTACCGCCACCGTCGTGAGCGGCTCGGTGACGCTCGGCTGGCAGCCCGGGCCGGCCCGGCAAGTACGCCCTCGAACGAGGTGACCGTCGTCGTGCCCTAGACAACCAGCGGCGGCGCCGCGCTTCCCTCGCCCAGCTCCGCGACCATGGCGGCCGCTCGCTCCCGCACATCCGACGGCAGCGCCCGAGCGCGGCGCGTCGCCGTGTCCAGCGCCACGCCCACCAGCGTCGTGCTCGCGGCGACCTCACCGGTCGCATCGTTGGTCATCTCGTGGGTGAACGTGATCGATTTCTCCGAGACGCGCAGGACGGTCGAGCGGATGGCGAGGAGATCGCCGGAGCGCAGCTCACGCCGGTACTGGATGCGCTGATCGACCGCGGCCATGCCGAACCCGTCCTCGGCGAAGCGAGCCGTCGTGAGTCCGAGCAGGCCCATCAACTGCCAGGTCGCTTCGTCGAACTTGGCGACGTACCACTGGACGTTCATGTGCCCCATGTGATCGCAGTGCCACGGGTACACCGCGCCGCGATGCGTCAGGGTCCATGACGTCGAGACCAGCTGGCACAGTTCGTCGATACGGCCCGCGCTCACCAGCTCGAGCCATTGCCGGGTGGCGTTCCTGTTATCTGCAAGAGTCGGCATCGAATCGGTCTCCTTCGGGGGGCGGCACGACCATCGTGCCGACCGGGCTCACGGCCCTTGCCGCAAAACTAGTCGGCACGGCGCACCGCGTCATCGGAGAGAGGTAAGGGTCGGGTGATGAATTGGTAGAGTCGCACCTATACTGCGGCCTTCCCGATGAGGTGGCCCGCGACCGGCTCCGCGAAAGGAGCGCATTGTGACCAGAGAAACCTGCCTGGGACTTGTCGTGTGTATGGCGCTGGTGCCGGGATGTCAGGTGGCTTCGCCGTCCGAGGCGCAGGCCCCGGTGGCGATCGCGCCGCCTGCCGCGGCCCAGGCCCATCCTCATCCGCTCGATCCCCTCACCGCCGATGAGATCCGCGTGGCCGTGGAAACGGCGCGCACCGACGATCGGCTGAAAGAGGCGACGCTCCCGTCGATCCTGCGGCACGACGCGCCCAAGGCCGACGTACTGGCGTGGCAGCCCGGGCAGGCCCCGGTACGCCAGGCACGGCTGCAGGCCATGGTGGCCAACACCACCTACGAGGTGCTGGTCGATGTCGTGGGACGGCGCCTCGTGTCGGTGACCGAGCGGCCCGGCGCCGAGCCGTCGATGACGATGTCGGAGATCATGGCCACGAGCGTCGTGCTCACGAATGCCGAGTTCGTGGCCGGCCTGCGGCAGCGCGGCGTGACCGACCTGGCCAAGGTGTTCTGCGCGCCGTTCTCCGCCGGCTACTACGGCCGGTCGGAGCGCGAGGGCAACCGCCTGGTGAAGGTCGGCTGCTTCGACACCCGGCGGTCCACCACCAACCTGTTCGGCTGGCCGATCGAACGCCTGTACGCGGTGGTGGACCTGCGCGCGCGCGCGGTGCTGAGCGTGACCGATCAGGGCGCGGTGCCGATCCGCGAGGGCGACGGAAACTACGACGAGGCGGCCATCGGCGCGCTTCGCCCGGCCCGTAAACCGACGGTACTCGCCCAGCCGGAAGGCTCCAACGTGCAGATTGCCGGCCACGAGGTGAGCTGGGGCAAGTGGCGCTTCCACGTGGGCATCGATCCGCGCGTCGGCACGGTGGTGTCCCTGGCGCGGTGGCAGGACACCAGCGGCCCGCGCTCGGTGCTCTACCAGGGCTATCTGTCGGAGATGTTCGTGCCGTACATGGACACCGACTACGGCTGGCAGTCGCGCACCTATTTCGACACCGGCGAGTACGGCGCCGGGGCTCCTGGCGACGCCGCTCAAGGCCGGCGTGGATTGCCCGGCGTCCGCCAGCTTCCTGCCGGCCGTCTTCAGCAACGAGAAGGGCGAGCCCTTCACCACCGCCAAACGCGCTGTGCATCTTCGAGCGGGGCGGTGGCGATCCGGTCGTGGCGCCACTTCGAGGCCATCAACCAGACCTACGAGGGCCGCGCCAACGTGGAACTGGTGGTCGCGGATGGCGGCGACGATCGGCAACTACGACTACCTGTTCGACTGGGTGTTCAACGACGCCGCCGAAATCGAGATCCGTGTCGGCGCCACCGGCATCGACGCGCTCAAGGGCGTGGCGACACGACAGATGAGCGATGGCACGGCGGCGGAGGATACGCGCTACGGCACGCTGGTCGCGCCGAACCTCGTCGCCGTCAATCACGACCACTACTTCAACTTCAGGCTCGACCTCGACGTCGACGGTCCGGGCAACAGCTTCAACCACGACGTCTACCGCCAGGTGCAGCTGCCCGCCGACTCGCCGCGCCGGAGCATCTACGTGGTGGAACCGCAGAATCGCCGCCACCGAGGCGGCGGCGCAGCTCGACGAGCACAGCGGCCCGGTGAAGGTGCGTGTCCTCAACGAGAATCGCAAGAACGCGGTGGGCAATCCCGCCTCGTACGAAGTGCTCGCCTCGAACCACGCCACGCTGCTGCTCGATCCCCGCGACTGGCCGGCACGGCGGGCCCGCTACCTGCAGCACGACCTCTGGGTGACGCCGTACGCGCCAACCGAGCGCTACGCGGCGGGCGAGTACGTGATGGCCAGCCGCGGTGACGACGGCCTGGCGGTGTGGGCGGCGCGCAATCGCCCGATCCGCAACCAGGACCTGGTGGTGTGGGTCAACATCGGGATGCACCACCTGACGCGGGCCGAGGATCTGCCGGTGATGCCCACGGTGTGGCACTCGTTCCGGCTGCGGCCGCACAACTTCCTCGACCGCAATCCGTCCATCGACCTCAGGAACGACGTCGCGCCCAGGTGATTCGTCTAGGCGCTCCTGATCAGGATCGGCTGCGCCCCGTGCCACAGCGTCAGTCGTCCCAGGTCGCGCAGATGCTCGGTGCCGGAGACGATGGTGAGAAAGTGATTGCCGGCGAGTTGGCCAGCCTTGCTGGCAAAATTCGTGCGCCCGTACGGGATCAGGATCTCGGTCTCGCTGACTCCGCCCGGGTACAGCAGCACTTCGCCCGGAGAGGGATAGCTCGTGGCGTTCTCGAACGGCACGCCCACCGCGAGATCGCCGAGCGGAATCCAGGTCGACTCGCCGCTCCAGCGCACGTGGATCAGCTTCTCCTCGAGCGGCAGAATCTTCCGGAATGCAGCGGACGTGAGCGGCGCCGCCGCCTCGAATCGCGCGGTCAGGGTGAACGGGCCGGCGGTGATCACGACGTCGGACATGCGTGCTCCTGTTACAGCGGGCAAACGAGACGGCCGCGGCTCGAGGCGGCCATCTGTCCGTCCCTGAAGATGGTCTCACCTCGTCGAATGGTCTGTCGCACCCGGCCACGAAACGATCGACCAAGATACGGGCTGCACGGGTGACGCTGGTGCAGATCCCCGGGAGCGAGCGTGAACTGGCCGTTCAGGTCCACCAGCGCCAGATCGGCGTCCATGCCTTCGGCCAGTGAGCCCTTGCCGGCAATCCTGAAGCGGCGTGCGGGCTCGGCCGCCAGCAGCGATGTCACCCTCTCGACCGGCAGCCGGCGTTGGTGACAGCCGCGGTCGAGCAGGACGGCCAGCGTCGACTGCACGCCGGCGATGCCGCCCCACGCCGAGACGAAGTCGCCGTCCTTCAACGCCGGCGGCGCCGGCGAATGGTCGGAGGCGACGATGTCGACGTGACCTCGCTCGAGCTCGTCCCACAGCGCCTGCTGCTCGCCGATGGTTCGCAGTGGCGGTGCGCATTTCGCGACCGTCCCCAGCCGCTCCACATCCTCGTCGGTGAAGTACAGATAGTGAGGGCAGGTTTCGATCGACACGTCGACACCCTGGGCCCGGGCCTCGGCCGCCAGCGCGACACCGCGGCCTGAGCTGACATGAACGATGTGCAGCGGCGCCCGTGCCTCCTTCGCCAGCAGCAGCGCCCGCTGAATCGCCTCGAGCTCGGCGAGGACCGGCCGCGAGTCCAGAAATGCGCGCGCCGTCCGCGACGTGATCCGCTCGGCCAGTCCTCGAGTCAGCTCTTCGCTCTCCGCGTGCACGGCGACCGGACGGGCGAGCCGCGCCGCTTCGCGAAGTCCGTCGAACAACGTGACGTCATCGGCGCGCGGGAACTCGGCCAGACCCGAATGGCACATGAACGCCTTGAATCCGACGACGCCCCGGTCGGCCATCTCGGCCATGTCGGGGACCGAGCCCGGCACGAGCCCGCCCCACACGCCGAAGTCGGTGATCGACGAGGCCTCGAGCGCGGCGCGCTTGCGATCGAACTCCCGGGCGTTCACGGTGCACGGCGTCGAATTGAGCGGCATGTCGAAGAAGAGCGTGCCGCCGCCGGCCGCCAGCGCCCGGCTTCCGGTGGCCGCGCCCTCCCACTCGGTGCGGCCAGGTTCGTTGAAGTGCAGGTGCACGTCGATGACGCCCGGCAGCACGTGCAATCCGCGAGCGTCGATCTCCACGGCGCCGCCCGCGACCTCCGGTGACACCACGCGAATGCGGCCGCCCTCGATCGCCACGTCGGCCCGACGCTGGCCGCTCGGGGTGACGAGGGTCCCGCCGCGAACGACGAGGTCGATCACATCCCGGTCCTCGCCAGGTCGTCGAGAAATGCGTGGCCGACGGCGAGGGCGGCGGCCACGTCCTCCTCGAGCACGGTCTCGTCCGGATGGTGGCTGATGCCACCGGGGCTGCGCAGGAACAGCATCGCCGCCGGCATCCGCGCCGCCATGATCATCGCGTCGTGTCCGGCACCGCTGGCCAGGCGATGAACCGGTAGCCCCCGGGCGTGGACCGCGCGTTCGAGCATCGCCACCAGCGCTGGATCCATCGCCACTGACGGCTGGTCGAGCGTCGTCTCAAAGGCGACGTCGAGGTCCCGCCGCGAAGCGATCCGGCGAGCCTCGTCCAGCAGCGTCACGACCGCGGCGACGCGCGCGGCGTCGTCCCCATGCCGCACGTCGAGACTCGCTTCGCAGCTGCCCACGATGACGTTGGCAGCGCCGGGCACGGCCTTGATGCGTCCGACGGTTGCCACGAGACCGCGCGTGTCCCGCGCCAGGCTTTCGACCCGGCCGATCCACTCCGCGGCACCAGCCAGCGCATCCCGGCGGGCGTGCATCGGAGTCGATCCGGCGTGATTCGCCGAGCCGGTGAACGTCAGAATGAGGCGGCTCTGCCCTCCGATCACGTCCACGACAGCGAGCGGGACGCCAAGGCCGTCGAGCACGGGACCCTGCTCGATGTGGAACTCGACGTAACCGACCGCGTCGGCGCCGACGCGAGCCTGGGCGATGCTCGACGGATCGAGCCCGTAGTCACGAATCGCGTCGGCGATCGACCGGCCGTGCGCGTCCCGGCGACGCAGGAGTTCCGCATCCGCGGAACCCAGGAGCGCTCGGCTGCCGATGAAGGGTACGCCGAAGCGCACGCCTTCTTCCTCGGAGAACCCGACCACTTCGATGGTGAACGGCAGGCGGCGATGGTCCAGCCCATCGACGATGGCGATCGCCAGCACGACGCCGAGCACGCCGTCGAACGCCCCGGCCCGCACGGCGGTGTCGAGGTGCGATCCGATGAAGAACCGCGGCGGACGCGGCGACGACCCCGGGTAGACACCGCGCAGGTTGCCGGCCGCGTCGACACGAGCCGTCATCCCGCAGCGCTCCATCCACGCCGTGAGGTACGCGTGGACGCCGCGCATCGACGGCGAGAGAAACGTGCGCGTCGTGCCGTCGGGATCGTCGGTGTGCGTCGCCAGCAGACGGCAGCAGCTGACGATCTCGCGCGCCTTCGCCTCGAACATCACGATCCGCGATACACGCTGTAGCCGTACGGCGAGAGCAGCAGGGGCACGTGATAGCGGCCGCTCGGATCGGCGATGCCCACGCGCACGACGATGTCGCCGAGAAACGGCGGGTCGGAGACGGCGGCGCCGGAGGTGGAGAGGTAGCCGCCGGTGCGAAACGTCAGCTCGTAGACGCCGACGTCCAGCCGGTCGGCGGAGAGCAGGGGAGGATCGGTCCGGCCATCGGCATTCGTGACCAGTGACGCGACGAGCCGGCGGCGCGCGTCCTCGATCACGTGCAGCTCCACGGGGATGCCCGATGCCGGCAGCCCGCGCGAGGTGTCGAGCACGTGTGTGGAGAGACTCGCCATTGCTAGCGTCTGAGGCTCAGACCGAGACAGCCGTAGGGGGGGCGGGCATCCGTGTAGACACCGAGCTCGCTCCCACGCTCGGCAATCGTATCCCATGTGCGATTGTTGGCCTCGAGGTGCACCTCGGCGAGGGTGGGATTGTCGTCCAGCATGCGCACGCCGATGCGGTGAATCAGTTGCTGAATGCTGCCTGACTCGAACGATTCGAACACCGCATGGACCAGGTCGCGCACGCGTGCGACCATCTGCCCGGCGTTGAGCGCCGCGGCGGGCTCCGTGTACTGCCAGTCGAGGTCGAGCCACATGTGCAGCGGCCGGTTCATCAGATCCGGCAGGGTGGTGTAGTCGTCGCGAACGAAGCCGTGGAACGCGCTGCCGCCCAGGCGAAGGAGTTTGAAACCGCGGATGCCGGAGCGAGCTTCGACGACACGGCCCGGCTGCAGCTCGATCCGCGCCGTGGCCCGCGCCGGCCCCGACGGCGTGAATGCCGGGCCGCCGACGCCGGCGTAGGGAATCTCCTCGGCCGACACCCGAAGGCCCTCGACCTGTGGATACGTGGTGAGGAACTTCGTGGCCAGGAAGTGGCAGAAGCCCTCGAGGTCCGAGCCCGGGAAGTTCATCGTCTCGCGCTGGATGAAGTTCTTGATCGAATCGGTGGCGATGAGCCCGGTGTTGTCGCCGGTCACGTAGGTGGGCCAGAAGGCGTCCCCGTAGAGCAGCATCAGCACGCTGGCGCCGAACACCGGGCTCCCACCGGCGGGCGCCAGACCCTCGCGGTTGAGGCGATAGACGATCACATCGCCCTTGCCGTAATAGCTTCGCTTCCAGCCGCTGGCGAACTGTTCCACGGGAGCTCCTGTTACACCGCTTGCACCACGTCCTGCAGACGAAACCACGCTATCCGAAAAACCTGCCGCAGCGCCTCCGCAAACTCGTCATCGAGCGCGGCCGGCAGCCGGGCGGCGAGCGCGGCCAGCACGTCGTGCTTCGAACTGCCTTTGACCGCGAAGAGAAACGGAAACCCGAACTTCTCGCGATACGCCCGATTGAGCTGATGCAGCCGCTCGAACTCGTCGACCGTGAGGCTGTCGAGACCGGCGCCCGACTGCTCGCTGGTTGACGCGTCGGTCATGCGCGCGCGGCTGCCGAGATCGGGGTGTGCCCGCAGCAGCGCCAGCTGCTCGTCGGGGTGCGCCGCCGACACTTCAGCGGCCATCGCGCCGTGCAGCGCGTCCAGGGACCCGAACGGACGACGACGCCAGGCACGCTCCGCGGCCCAGGGCGAGTGTTCGAATACCCATCCGATGGCGGCGACGAAGCCGTCGCGGTCGCTGGCGTTCAGGTCGGCGAGAGTCATGCGCGTCCGCCCGGGACGCCCGTTACCGAGATGTGGAGTCTGGGCGGGCGGGTGAAAGATTCAATTCCTCATCCAGTTCAGTAGCACCGTGAATGGTGCCGAGCCACGTTCGACGAGCAGGAACCGCTGGCCGTCGGCCGTCGCATCGCCGAAGGCGACGTCGGCCGGTCCCTGAAACAGCGCGACCGGCGCCTGCGCGCGAGTTCGGGTCCCAACGCGACCGCAACCGACATCATCTTTCCGCCTGGCGCGAGATAGAAGAGTTCCTTCCCGTCGCGCCGCCAGCGCGGTGACGATCCGCCCCCCTTCGACACCACCACGCTGGTCCCGACGCTCGCCGATCCGTTGGTCAGAGCCCGGTTGAACCTGCGAACGTAGATTTCGTTGGCGCCGGATTCGTTGGAGACGTAGGCGACCCATTCGCCGTCGGGCGAGAAGCGCCCATCCTCTTCGTTGAACCGGGTTGGCGCAAAGGGCACTGGCCGGGCCTGCTGGTCCGATCGGTTCCCGTCCAGCGCAACGACGAACAGATCCCAGAGCGTTGGGCCAGACGTGTGCGCGTACATGACGAAGCGTCCATCGGGCGACCAGCTCGTCGGCGTGACCAGCCCACTCGTGCTTTCCAGCAGCGACGTCGGCTCCTGGCTCGACTCGATGTCCTTCCGGAAGATGCTGAGACCGGCGGGCCCGGGGAATCGGAACAGGACCTGCTTGCCATCGAAAGACCACAGCGGAAAATCGGCGCGCATCGCCGGGAAGTAGGTGAACCTGGTTGGATTCCCGCCCCGCACCAGGTCGAAGAGCCAGAGATCCGCATTCCCGGAATCACGCGGATTGGTCAACGGCGCCACGGCATGCGTCCCCAACGGCGACAGTGCAACGCTGGAGTAACGACCGGGCGCCGAGAGGCGGCCCGCCACGTTGCCCTGGCGATCGAACCAGGTAATCGGGAACTCGGGATCGGCGGTTCTATAGACGAGCATGTTGTTGGACGACGCCGAGAACAACGCGCCGTCGAGATAGACGCCGACGCGCTCGGCCACGGTGACGCCTTCGCCGGCGATCAGGCGTCGCTCGGCGTCGAATGGCTGTGCGATCAGGTTCCCCTCCTGCACATACAGCAGGCGTCCAGGACCGGCACCGAGCGGCGCCACATAGGTCATGCCGGTTGCATACGGCAAGAGCCTCTCGCTGCTCTGGTCCTCGGGCTTGACATCCAGCGTTCCGATGTACGTACCGCTCAGATTCGGTGAGCTTCGGGCGGCGCGGAGATAGACGAAGTGACGTCCATCCGGAAGGAACGTCGGAAGGACGTGCGAATCTTCCTTTCTCGCCGGATCGAGCACGGTCACCGGAGTGATTGGCCCGCCGTTCTCCGAGACCCGGAACAGCCCGCCGACGACATTGCCGAGAATGATGTCGCCGCGGCGATTCCACGATCCGCCGATCGCCGGCGCCGTGATCTCGCACAGCGTTTGCGCCGGACCGCCGGCGATGTTCAACTTCTTGAGCACGCCGCCGGCATCGAAGGCGATGAACCGGCTGTCGGGCGACCAGATGAATGGCGGCGCATGAACCGCCACCTCCGATCCGTCGAGCGCCCGAACCTCGAGCGAGTCCATGGTCCGCACGAATATGCGAATGCGCCCGTCGTCGCCGGCGGCGAGAAAGGCGAGATGCCGTCCGTCTGGAGAGAGCCCGATGTTGCCCGACGCGGCCAGATTGAGCGTCTGAGGAATCTGAAAGCGGATCGACTCGCCGGCCGGCGGGCGCTCGCGATAGTGCCGGAAAGCGATCGGGCCCAGCGTGGCGAGCAGCAATGCCGCCACCGCCCACGGCACCCACGATCGCCTGCCGGTGGTAGCGACCGGAGCGGCGTCGAGCAACAGATCGATGTCGCCGGCGTCGCGAAGCCGGCGCTTCGGATCCTTGGTGAGGCAGCGTCGCAGCAACGGCTGGGCAGCTGCCGGAACCTGCTCCCAATTCGGCTCGGTGGTCAGCACCGCCGCAATCGTGTCTGACGAGGTCTCGCCCTGAAAGGGCCGGCGGCCGGTCAGCATTTCGTAGAGGACGACGCCGAGCGCCCAGATGTCGGCGCGTTTGTCCACGGCCTGGCCGCGCGCCTGTTCCGGCGACATGTAGGCGGCGGTGCCGAGCACCATGCCGTCGCGTGTCACCGGCTGTTGTGTCGGCGAGCTGCTGGGATCGCTCTCGATGACATCGTCCAGCTTGGCCAGGCCGAAGTCCAGCACCTTGACCCGCCCATCGGACGTGATCTTGATGTTCGCCGGTTTGAGATCGCGGTGGACGATGCCGCGATCGTGCGCCGCTTGCAGTGCGTCGGCGATCTGCCTGGCGATGGGCAACGCTTCGGCGATCGGGATCGGCGCCGAGCGAATGCGGTCGGCCAGCGTCGGACCATCGACCAGCTCCATCACCAGGTAGTCGGGCCCGACGTCGTGCAGCGTGCAGATATGCGGGTGGTTGAGCGCGGCGATGGCCCGCGCCTCGCGCTCGAAGCGATCGCTGAAGCGTTCGGCCGACCGCTTGATGGCGACGTCTCGGCCGAGGCGGGTATCGCGGGCGCGATACACCTCGCCCATGCCGCCGGATCCGAGCGTGCCGACGATCTCGTAGGGGCCCAGCCTGGTCCCGGGCGTCATTGCGCAAAGCCTACGTCAATTCAGCCGCTCCCAGCCCCGGCTGATGTATCCTATCGCCCCCCGACCGACACCGTGAGATGAGACGCTAGTCGGCGGCGCGGACGACCGGAACGTAACCGTCCGACCAATTGGATCGATTCGTTGGTACACACAGCAACACGGGCGCACGCCGGCCTGTCGCGCGTTTCACTCCGAAGAAGGTGACGACATGGAATCCACCAGCATCGTTGACGCAGTGAAGAACGGGATCATCGGCACCATCAAGGGCACTGGGGAAATCCTGAATGCCGTCATCGACACGGTGAGCGACGTGCTCGGGAACACCTTGACCAGCGCCGGCGAGGTTGGCAGCGCCGCCACCGGCGCCGTGTCGGACGTCGCTCGTGGCGTGATCCAGGGGACCTCGCAGGTGGGCGGCGATCTCGGCCAGGCGGCCAAGGGCATGATCGTCGGGATGCTCCGCGGGACCAAAGAGGTTGGCGGCGCGGCGCTCAACACCGTGGGCTCCAGCGTGAGCGCGCTGGTTCGCGAAACCGCCTCGGTGGGCGGCGATGTGGGCGGCGCGGCCACCAACGCGGTCGCCGGCGCCATCCACGCCGCCAAGGACGTCGGTATCAGCGCCGGGGACGCCGTGGCCACCGCGGTGTCGAGCGCGATGAGCGCCGTCGGGGAGGTTGGAACGTCGACGACGGGCGCCGCCGCCGGCATCGCCCGCGGCGCCATTCGCGCCACGTCGCAGGTCGGGGGCGAGCTGGGCGGCGCCGCCAGGTCTACGATCCTCGGCCTGTTCCGCGGCACCAAGGACATCGGCGCCGGTGCGTTCAGCATGGTGGGCGACACCGCGGAGAGCCTCGTGACGGAAACGGCCCAGGTCGGTGGCAGCGTCGGCACGGCGGCGCTCAGTGCCGTCGAGGGGGCGATCGAAGGCGCCAGGGAACTGGGCCTCGACGCCTCCGAGGCGGCCTCGGCAGCGGCGGCTGGCGCCCTCAGAGCGGCCGGCAAGGTTGGCCAGGCGGCGACCGAAGAAGTGACCAAGGCCACCACCGGAGTCATCTCCGGCGTCAAGGTCGTCGCCAAGGCGCCGTTCAACGCCTGACCCCTCCGGGCGGGGCGGCGGCACTTCAACCGCCGCCCCGGCCGTGCCGCCCCATGGCCTCGCGACTCGCCGGCACGTCGGCGCGCGGCGTCATGCTGCTCACCGACGCCATGACGTTGTGGACGTCCAGCGCCGCCTTTCAGCACGCCGGCGCCCTGGCCTTCTACACACTGTTCTCGATGGCGCCGCTGCTCATCATCCTCATCGCCATCATCGGCGTGGTCTTCGGCGAAGAGGCGGCGCGCGGCGGGATCGCCGCGCGCCTCACCGAGTGGGTCGGAGCGGAGGCCTCACAAACGGCGCAGAACGCCGTGCTCAGCTCGCGGATCGACGAGGCAGGGGTGCTGCCGACGCTGATGGGCGTCGCCGCGCTCCTGTTCGCCGCGACGACCGTGTTTGCACAGATGCAGGCGTCGTTGAACCACCTTTGGGGGGTCTCGGCCCGACCGTCCCGCAGCGGCCTGCTCGTCTTCCTGACCACGCGTCTGACCTCGCTCGGACTGGTGCTGGTCATCGGGTTCCTGCTCCTCACCTCCTTCGTCATGACCATGGCGGTCGGCGCGGTCCTGCGCTTCGCCGAGGGCTGGATCCCAGTGCCCGGGGTCATCGTCGCCGCCATCAACGCCGCCGTGTCGCTGCTGGTCGCCACGCTGCTCTTTGCGATGATCTTCAAGATCCTGCCCGACGTGCGGCTGCGCTGGCGGGACATGTGGTTCGGCGCCGGGACCACGGCGCTGCTGTTCGCGGTGGGCCAGTGGGGGATCTCGCTCTATCTGACCCGCACCGCCACCGGGTCGACGTTCGGCGCGGCCGGCTCGCTGGTGATGATCCTGGTCTGGGTCTACTATTCCTCCCTGATCCTGTTGTTCGGCGCCGCGATCACCCGGGCGGCAATCCGCCTGCGCGGCGACCGGATCGTCCCGAAGTCGACGGCCGTGCGCGTGCGGGTGGAGGTACTCGAAGAGGGCGACCTCGGTCGCTGACGGGTGCCGGCCTCCATGGACTCAATCCGGGCCCCGTCGAGCTCGATTGGCGCGCGGGTTCGAGGGCGGCCCGACACAGTGCGGCTCAACGGACGGGCCGCTGGAACACGCGCATGTCGCCGGCCTGCAGGCGCGGCACCAACCCGCAGGTGCCGGCCGCGATCGCATCGGTCGATCCTGGCTGGGTCACCACGTGCGTCACGCGGTACTGGCCGGCGAGCCGATCGAACGCGTAGCAGTCGCCGGTGGCGAGGGCCTGCCACATCGCACTGCGGGCCTGGAGCCGGGCGTGGCTCACGTACGGGTTCGAGAAGAACGGCTCCACGGCCACGACCTTCCTGCCGGCCGGCCCGATGATCGATCCGCCGACGCGGTCGCTCGTCAGCACGACGGTGCTCGCCGGCGTTCCGCGCGCCCAGGTGTACAGCTGGAGCTGAGCGGCGCTGAACTTCGTACGAGCGATGTCGGCGTGATAGTGGAAGTCGTTCCGGCGCTCGAACGATGGGAACTGTACGACCGCGATGCCGGCCGCGACTGATAGCGTGGCTCCCAGCACGGCGGCGCGGACGGCCGGCAGGTGGCGGCGTTCCCGGGGCCGGATGGACGTCGAGCCGACCAACGACACCAGCCACGCGAGGCCCACGCCACCCAGCATGGCCTGTGTGACCCGCGCGTAGAGCAGAAAGTGGTGGGCGGGCACGACGTAGGGCAGGTCGATGCCGCGGTCGCGAAACCACTCCACGACCCACGCGGTGTACACGCAGCAGCCCGTGGCCAGCACGAAAAGCGCCGTCAGCACGATGCGGGCGCGGCGCGACCCGCGTCCGGCGGCGAGCCAGGCGATTCCCGCCAGCATCGGCAGGTTGATTCGCCACTGTCCGAGCAGCTCCAACGTGAAGGCGCGCCAGTGCTGAAGCTCCATCCGCCGATCGATCCAGGTCAACGGAACAGGATTCTGGATGATCAGGCCGTAGTGACCGGCGATCGGGATGAGCAGTGGAAGCGCCACGATGACCGCCGTCGCCCCGACGATGAACATCCCGCGCAGCGGTCTCCACACATCAGGTGAAAGCTCGAACCGCCGGGACGGCCACGCGCGCGACAGGGCGTCGATGACGATCACGCCGCCGGCGAGGACGGCCGGCGTCGTGTGGGCCAGCGCGGTCACCCCCAACAGCACGCCGGTTGCCACCTGCGACAGGGCCGAGGGGTATCTGGCACCGGCCCACCAGGCGGCCAGGGTCAGAAAGAACGGCGCCTGCGCAAAGTTGGCCGCGAAGGGGTGCGGAGAATAGGTGCCCCACATCCAGGTCTCGTCCTCGACCACGAACAGATAGAGCGACAGACCGATGACGGCGGCCCGTGGACCGGCGATGACGGCGAGCAGCAGAAAAAACGCCAGTGGAGCCGTGACGTTGAGAAACGCATAGAAGCGGGCATGGACGACCGGCACGGGCTGCCCGGTGAGGGTGGCAACCCCGGCCGTGATCGCGGGAACCAGCGGGTTGTACCAGGCCCACTCGCCGGCCAGGTAGGGATCGTCCAGGAGCCGCCCTTCCGCGATGTTCTGCGCGTGGGCGATGTCGCGAAGATGGTCTGGATCGTGCGGCCAGTCGAGCGTGGAGGTGGCCTCGACGCCGTGACGGAGCACGACGGCCACGAAAACGATCGCGAGCCCGGTGCACGTCGTCTGTGTCAGGCTCCGGATTCGACGCATGCGGCGGTCGGGCCGATCCTACCCCCTCGAGCGGCAACCCGTGACCCGGCCGAGCGTCAGGGCTTGGGAATCCGCACCGTGCTGATCATCGCGCTGCCGCTGGCCGCGTAGACGAGCGCCAGGGGGTGAAGCGCCATCGGCCCCAGGCGGTAGACACCGAACCACACGTCCTGCTCCACCCGGCCGGTCCACAGGGCGAGGGCCAGGAGCGCCACGATCAGGATGCTGGTCGGAATCGGCGTGCCTTCGAAGTAGCGGACCTTGCCGGTGTCGGCGTTGGTCAGGGCCGCTGCGGTGGCGTTGAACCGGGCCAGGCGGCTGACGCCGCAGACCACGAAGTAGGTCAGGAGGACCATGTCCCAACCACCGCGCAGCCCGAGCGTATAGCCGAGCACCGCCGGTCCCAGGCCGAACGAGATCACGTCGGCGAGCGAGTCGAGGTCGGCGCCGAGCACGGAACGCCGCCGTGGATGCAGCCGCGCGACATAGCCGTCGAGCACGTCGCAGACGAGCGCCAGCGGCAGCAGCAGGATGGCGATCCACAACCGGCGGATGTCACCAAACGCCATGTAGTCGAGGCAGAGGAACACGGAGATGGTCCCGCAACTGGCGTTGGCAATGGTCAGCGCGTCGGCGGGCGCATACGACCGCAGCATCGACGGCGGGCGCGGCGAAGCCGTCGTCATCGGCGCCGGTCTCGAGGGCCTGCCTCGACCAGCGCCGTGGCCACCGGAGCGTCGCCGTGCACCTCGACGCCGGCGGCTTCGGCTCGGGCGACGTCGATCTCCGCCACCACCGGCAGGTGATCGGAGGCCCACCGGGCCAGGCCGCTCGAGTGTGCGCCGATTGACCGTAGGGCCGCCATCGGCTGGATCCAGATCCGATCCAGCGCCACCATCGGCAAGTTGGACGGATACGATCGCGGCCGTGGTGGCCGGCCGAGGCGACCGTCGAGGACGTGCACGACGGAGCGGCCGGGCAGCCAGTCGTTGAAGTCGCCGAGCACGACGAGCAGGGTATCGCGGACGGCATCCAGATACTCGAGGATCTGTCGCACCTGGAACCGCCGTTCGTGCACTCGGAGGCCGAGATGCGCGGCCAGGACATGAACCCGCACCCCCCGGACGTCGACCGTCGCTGCCAGCGCGCTGCGCGGCTCGCGGCCTTCGATCGACAGATCGAAGCGGTGGACGTCGGCGATCGGATGGCGCGTCAGCAGGGCGTTGCCGAAACAGTGGGTGATGGTCTGCCGGGCCGGGCCGAGCGCGCATTCGTAGCGATCCAGCGCGGTGAAGACGACCGGCTGGCGCGTCTCGAGCGCTATGGTGGCGGGATAGGTGAACTCCTGAACCGCGACGATATCAGCGTCCAGCTCGCTGATCACCGCCGCCACCCGGTCGGGGTCGTAGCGGCCATCGGTGCCGACACAGGCGTGGACGTTGTAGGTCGCCACGCGCAGGCGATCGACCGGCGGCGCCATCAGCCGAACTCCGCGCGCTGGCGCTGCTGCGACACCGTCGGCGAGAACTGCCGCAGCAGCAGCACGGTGCGCAGCGCTGACGCCAGCCCGACCAGAACGAGCGCGATCCCCCCCACTAGCGACCAACTCGCCCACGACGGCTGCAGGATCGCCACGCGCACCAGCGCGCCGACCGCGCTCAGCGCGACGACGATCGGCGTGAGCCCGATGAGCGAGCCAGCCAGATAGGCGGCAACCGGCACCCCCACGGCACCGCAGACGAGGTGCACCGCGCCGGCGCTGGCGATCGACACCAGCCGGAGGATGGCGACCCCGCCCACGCCGCGGGCGCCGAGCTGGCGGATCGATCGGTACGAGCGCCGGGTCATCCACCGCGAGAGATTTGCCGGTGTGATGGCGCGGCCAGCGAGATAGCCGACCACGGCGCCGATCCACGCACCGAGCAGCGCCACCACGAGGCCCTGTGGGAGTCCCAGCGCGAGCCCGGCACCGACGGCGAGCAGTTCGAGCGGAATCAGCGCGGCATGCGCGACCAGGAACACGGCGAGCGCGACCCATGGCCACGACGACTGGCCGGCACCGGCCTCGAGCAGTGTCCGGAGCCAGGCGAGGCCGGGCGGCCCGACCGCCGGGGCCAACCACGCCACGATGGCAAGAGCCGTGACGGCCGGCAGCCACAGCCGCACCATGCCCCGATCGGCCCTGGCGTCGAGCGGCGGAATCCAGTCGGCCATCGTGGCATCGAACTGGATTGGCTCGTCCGGGTCGGCGGCGACCTTGACGACCTCGGCGGGTGGCGGCGGGTCGGTGGGCACCTCGACCCGGACCAGGGTCCGGTCGCCGCCTGCCCGCGCGTCGACCACGCCGCGCAGGCTGCCGATTCGCGCGATCTCGTGCGCGACCTGGTCGGCCGACATCGCGAGATGTTCGGCCAGCATCCGGTCGCGAATCCGTCGCACGCCTTGCCGCGCTTGCGCATCGGCCGCCGCGTCGACCGCGACATCGCACTCGGTATCGACGCCCATCGACCGCCGCGAGAAGTTGGCCGATCCGATGCGGACCAGACGGTCGTCGACGATCATCACCTTGGAGTGCACGAAGACCGGCACGTCCTGCGACCGGGACGCCGCCGGATAGACGAGGCGCAGCCGCCCATGGCGGTCGGCCGCCGTCAGGTCCCGGAGCACGCCGTCACGCAACGTGCCCATCGTCTGGCGCTCGAGCCAGCCCTCGCAGTGCCTCGGCACGACGACGATCAACTCGGGTCCGTCGGGCTCACGAAGGCGGTCGGCCAGTGCCGCACCCAGCACGTCGTTGGTGAAGTACTGGCTCTCGATGTAGATCTCGCGTTCCGCCGCCGCGATCGAGTCGAGGAACAACTGCTCGCACTCCCGGACGCCGGGTCCTCGTTCGGAGGCCGGCATCGTGCGCGCGATGGCCACCTCGACGTCGGACAGATCGGGCTCGGCGTCGTCGGGCCACAGCGCGTCGACGGCGCCGACCTGCGGCCGCCGGGGCTCCTCGCCCAAGGCGCGCCACCGGTCGCGGACCAGGGCGCCGAGACTGGCCGCGGCCGGGCCGCTCAGCATCGCCTGCACCTCGTGATACGGGCCGTAGAGCGTGCCAATCGCCGTCGCCCTGGCCGGTTCCTCGATCCGGTGCGCCGACGTGTCCCAGCGATGACCGGTCAGGTCGACACCGCCACAGAATGCCACCGCGTCGTCGACGACGACGATCTTCTGGTGGTGCGAGCCGCCGACCGGGTGATGGTCGTCGAAGCCGAACCGCACCTGGCGAGGCATGCGCCAGCCCAAGCGCCACCGTGACAGTGGATCGCGCTCGAGGGTATAGAGCGCGGCATGATCCCAGATCAGCACGTAGCAGCGGAGCTGCGGACGCCGACGCACGACGAAGGCGAGTAGCGCGTCCAGTCGAGTCGGCGGGGTCGTCACCGGCGGATCGGCGCCCGGCAGCAGGTCGAGGTTGGCCTGGATGTCCCAACCGACGATGAAGATCGAGTGGCGCGCCCCGAGCAGCGCGTCACGCGTCCACCGGAAGTAGTCGGCCGCGTCCTGGATGCAGCGAAAACGATCGGCCCGATCCACACGCCAGCAGTTGTGGCCCGGGCGCACGATCGCGGGACGAGGCTCGCCGTGGTCGCCGTCCGCGGTTCGGATGGCGCTGTTACGCACGGCCGTCATCGCCTGCTCTCGATCCGCGGAGCCGCCGATTGATCAGCCATGCGGCCGTGAGCGGAATGGCCAGGAACAGACTGGCGCGCAGCAACGTGGGGCCCGATGGATGACGCCAGGCTTCCGTCAGCTGGTAGCCGAACCCCGCCAGCGCCACGACAATTGCGCCCATGCCCAGTGTGGTGCCAATCACGAAATCCCGATAGCCGATCGCCGACGCGCCGACGACGACGTTGACCAGGAGAAAGGGGGCCGGCACCTTGCGGACGAGGAACACGGCCAACGTCCCGTTGCGCGCCAGCACGGGCGCAATTCCCCTGACGCCACGACCGCCCCAGCGTTCGACGCGCCCGCGTCCGAGCCATCGGCCGAGCGCAAACCCGAACGACGCGCTGGCCAGGCAGCCGGCCATTGCGTACAGGGGGCCGAGCCAGGGACCGAAGGCGATGCCGGTCGCAGCGATGAGGAGCAGGACCGGCACCAGGCACAGGACCACGAAGCCGACCATGGTCATCGGCAAGCCGTACCAGGCATGCCGGTGCGGCCCGATCCACGCCGACACCTCGGTCGCGGTGAGGTTGGTCGTGCTCAGGTAGTAGACAGCACCCGCCATGCCCAGAGACAGCAGCGCCAGGGCCAACGCGCGCAACAAACGGGCTCGCCTCGGGGACATGCGGGGTCAGATGGCGGTGTGTTCCCTGTCATTTGGGGAGTCATGCAACCTGCGGGCCAAGGACGCCGCTGGAACAGAGCATCATCTTCGCGTCGCAGCGCCCCTCCGGCGCGAGCAACCTCTCTGGCACGCCGCAGCACCAATTCCCGCACGGGTAAACGCGGGACCGGCGCTACCTCAGCGCGTCCAGGCGTGCGTTGCCAGAAAGCTGTCCAGGGGCGGGCGGGTGAGGTGACTCGCGTAGTTGGCCATCACCGAGAAGGCCATCCCCATCACCACGTCGAGCGCCTGCTGCTTCGAGTACCCGGCCGCAAAGAACGCTCGCCGGGCAGGAGTGTCGATAGCTCCCCGGCTGCGCACCATGGCGCGCGCGAAACTACTCAGGGCGGCCAGGCGTTCGTCGGCGGGCGCTGCACCACGCCGAAGGGCGTCGACCACGTCACGGCTGACGCCTTCCTTCAGCGCCATCGCGGTGTGAAAGGCGACACACCAGGCGCAATCGTTCTCATAAGCGGCCGTCAGCGAGAGCACCTGCACCTCGCCGGCTGAAAAGCCGGTCTTCGCATAGAGCTCACGCAGCGCCAGGAAGCCGTTCAGCAATGCTGGGGATTCGGCCATCGTCGCGGCGAGGTTGGGAATCAGGCCGACGGTCGACTGAAGCGTCCGGAGTGCGTCGGTTGCCATCCCCGGCGCGGACTCCAGCGTGTGAACGGTGTAGGTCGTGTCGATCGCTTCTGCTTCCCGGGTTCCTGTGACCTTGGACATTCGAGGCTCCTTCTTCGCCAGCTATCGGGCGGAGCCCCAGTATCGGAGGGCGCCGTTCCGACGCTCAATTCCCTGCGAGGTAAGCGCTCGCGGACTAAGTAACGAACAAGGCATCAGCGGTAAGATGGCCCATCCCGGACCCGCGATGCCCTCCCGACGCGAGATCCTGCTGACCCCCGCCGCTTTCGCTGCCGCCGGTGCCGTCGAGGCCGCCGGCGGCAAGATGACGCTGGCCCTCCATCACAACACCTCGTCCGGCGCCGGCTACCGGGCCTCGCTCGAGGGCTGGGCCCGGGCCGGCATCACCCAGGTCGAGATCGCCAACAACCTGCTCGACGCGTTCCTCGCTACCGAGTCGCTCGCCACCGCGAAACGCGTGCTGACCGACAACGGGCTGACCGCGGTCTCGGCGTCGTGCGGCGTCGGCGGGCTGATCGAACCCAACCCCGGACGGGCCGCCGCCCTCGATCGCCTGAAGAAGCAGTGCGAGACGCTGGCCACCCTGGGCCTGGTCCGCACCTATGCGACCACCGCCACCACGGTGAAGCCGGCCGCCGACGACTACAAGGCCGCCGCCGGCCATCTGCGCGAGGTTGGCGAGATCGGCCGTCAGTTCCAGATGACCGTGATGTTCGAGTTCGTGCGCCAGTCCACGTTCGCGTCGACGTTGACGACGCTGCTGCCGATCGTCCGCGCCGCCGGCCACCCGAACACCGGCGTGCTGTTCGACTGCTATCACTTCTGGTCGGGACTCAACAAGCTCGAGGACCTCGACCTGCTCCGTCCTGACGAGGTGAAACACGTGCACTTCCAGGACGTGCAAGACATGCCGCGCGAGATGCTCGACCTGACCACGCGGGTCATGCCCGGCGACGGCGTGGCGCCGCTCACCACCATCCTAGGCAAGCTCGCCGGCAAGGCGGCGTATGCCGGACCTTTGTCGGTCGAGCTCTTCGCGCCAGGGTTCCAGGCGCGCGATCCCTACGAGATCGCACGAGAGATCAAGCCAAAAGCCGAGGCGGTGATGCGACGGGCCAAGGTGCTCTGACCTGTCGGCGGAACGGGCTGAATCAGCATGCCGCAACCTGAGTTGTCGATCACGTCGGCCAGGAATCCGATCGAGAACGGCACGTTTGGCGCGATCGACGCCTTCGTGCACGTTCGCGTGCACTCGCCCGGGCGCCACACGCGCCTGGAGATTCCGTACTTCTCGAGAGAACGCGCGACAAGTCGACGAGCGATCCCTGCGTCTGTTCGTGTGGGACGAGGCAGCGCGTTCCCTTGTCCTCGTGAATGCGTCCGGCGTGGATCCGAAGCGGGGTGTCGTGTGGGGTGTGATCGACGCGTCGGGCCTGTACGGTGCCATCGGACTCCCGCGCGACCCCGATCTTCTTCGTACGGTCGCCGCCTTCTCACTGTTTTCAGCGGAGGAATTACGGGCGTCTCCGGCGCTGATCCCGAAGGTCTGTGGCCTGATTCTGTGTGCGCAGGAGCCGGGCGGTGGACCAATACCCGGCCGGGACCTCTGTCAACTGTGCCTGGGCCTCGAAGTGCCGATCGGACATCTGCCGGAGGTCCAGCTGCTCGAGTTCACCCCGGGGAGGGTCTTTCACAGACCCGACCCGGTTCCACAGCGGCCACCAATCTGGCCGCAGTATCGCCACGATCACCGCCACACCGGCCAGAGCACGCTGAACGGACCGGCGCAGCAGCCCACTCTGCTGTGGTCCTTCAACGGGGTCTACCACTCCGGCCGGAGTCTGTCGGTTCCCGTCGTTGGAGCGGATGGCACCGTGTATATCGTCGCGAGCCAAGCACTCAGTCCCTTGTCAACGGTCGACGTGTATGCGCTCGACGGGAACTCCGGCCTGGTCAAGTGGTCGCGCCGAGTCGCCCAGCCGGGGGCGGTCGCTTCTTATCGTCCTCAGGTCGCGCTCGGCCCGGACGGCACGCTGTATTCGAGTGGCGCAGACAACGGCGGCCTTGCCGCCTTCGAGCCAGACGGGACCCTCAAGTGGACCTTTCGCCGCCCCGGTCGCCGGTTGGGCAATCCGGTCCCGGCTCCGAATGGTCGCGTCTACGCCATCTCGCGCGGTGAGGGGGTGGTGGCGCTCGACCAGAATGGCCAGGAGCTGTGGGCCACGCCCTTTGTCAGCGGCGATATTGCTTTGGGCGTGGTCCTGGACATCACACGCGTCGCCCCGCGAGACGATGGCACGGTGGTCGTCACCGGCGACCAGATCTGGGCGTTGGCGCCAGGCGGTCAGGTGTTATGGGCGTCTCCGCTACAGCAGGATCCGTTCGACCCACCAGCGATCGGCGACGACGGTCGCACGCTGGTGTCGCAAGGGCCTGCCACGGTCGTCTTCGACAGTAACGGTGGCGTGGCGGGGTCGTGGTCGACCCCGGGCTTCTACACGCTGTCACGCACCGGCGTGACGTATGTCAGCACGGCATGGATGCTGACGGCCGTTGACCCGATGGGCGCCGTGCTCTGGAGTCGAACGATTGTCGGCCTCAATGGGCCGGCGATGACGACCACCGCGATCGGGAACGATGGCACGGTGTACATCGCGTTCAAGCCGTATGGTTCTCCGGCTCTGGAGATGCGCGCGTTGGATCCGGCAACGGGAAACGATCTCTGGTCGATGAGTATCCCGCGCGGGCACAGCCCTGATCTGAACAACCCCGTGATCGGCAGCGGAGGGTCATTGCTCGTCTCTGACGGCGATACGTTGTGGGCCGTGAGGTAGGGCCGGGCTGAGCTCCAGCGTCACCGAAGACGAGGACGCTGCCTCTACACGTGAGGCGGGCGGCTACATTCGAAAGAGCCGCCTCGCGTTCCCACTCAGGATGGCTTCCTTCTCGGCGCCGCCGAGGAACGGCGCGTCGAGCACCAGGTCGACGGTCACGGGCCAGTTGAAGGGCACGTCGGTGCCGTACATGATCTGCCCGACGCCAGCCTCGGCCACCAGGTGGCGCAGCCCTTCCGGCGAGAAGACCATCGTGTCGATGTGAATCTGCGACTTCAGGTATTCACTCGGCGCCTTCTTGTTGGCGCAGTTGGCGCCGGAGCGCACCGTGCACGCGGCTTCGGTCCGTCCCAGATACGACGGCAGGTAGCCGCCGGCGTGCGCCGCGCAGACGTGGAGGCCCGGGAACCTGTCGAACACCCCGTCGAAGATCAGACGTGACAGGAAGTAGGTCGTTTCGAGCGGGTTGCCGATGATGTTGCCGAGGTCGCCGCGGCCGCGAAGCGCCCCCTCCTTGATGATGTTCTCGGCGCCACCCGGATGCATGATGACCGGCACCCCGAGCGCGGCCGCCTTGGCCCAGAACGGATCGTATTTGGGCAGCGAGAGATCCTCGCCGTTGACGTGCCCGCCGATCGAGGCCCCGCGCAGGCCCAGCCGCTTGACCCCGTCTTCGAGCTGCTCGGCGGCCAGCGCGGGATGCTGCAGGGCCACCGACGCCGTCGCCGCGAAGCGGTCTGGATGCGCCGCCACCCATTTGGCCAAGCCCTCGTTCTGCGCCGACACGATTCGACGGGCCAGCTCGTGATCGGCCGCGTACCACCAGAAGCCGTTGATGGTCAGGATCTGGACGTCGACACCCTGCTCGTCCATCACCGCCAGCCGCGCCGGACCGAGGATGGTGTTCCCACTGCCGCCCCCGCTCTTCGCCAAGGGCGTGTCCTTCACGATGTCCTCGACCGGGATCACGCAGTGCGCGTGCACGTCGAGCACCGTGACGGCGCGGCCGTCGATCGTCACCCGTCGTCGCGGGCGCTGCGCCTGGGCAAGCGATGACGCATGGCCGAGACCGTGGCCGGCGACGTAGGTGCCCGCCGCGCCCGCGGCCAGCGTCCTGAGGAAATCGCGGCGATGTGGCATGTCGCCTCCTGTGATCGTGGTGCTCAGCGGCGCATTAGCGCGTGTGCCTCCGAAAGAATTCCCACATCTCCGCCGTGGCATCGACTTGCGCGCGCGCCCACGTATGCGCAAGGCCATCGATGCGAACGAGGCGCACCTCGGTTCCGCCAGAGCAACCCTCGTAGCGCAGCGTCGACAACGGCCCGGGCGGGTCCTCGAGTATCGCGTCGGGCGCGCAGCCATTGTGGCCTGCCCAACCGGCGAGCGCGTCCGGCACGCTCTCGAGCCACTCGGCTCCGCGCTCCGCCAGGTGTCCGTCGTAAGTATTCTGCGGGTCGGCGAGGCCGTGGAACGTGAGCACGGGAATGGCCCGCCCCTCGCACGGGCCGGGCCACCGGAGTCCCGCCATCGGCGCGATCGCCGCGATGCGCGCATTCAACCGGCACGCGAGCAGCGACGACATGCGCGCGCCGCCCGAGAAGCCCGTGGCGTACACGCGCGTGACATCGGTGCACACCCGCGCCGCGACATGATCGATGACGTCGGAGACGTACGCTACGTCGTCAGGACGACCGTTGGTGATGGGCACGTTCCAGCGGTTACCTTCGGCCTGCGCCTGCAGCGTGGCGACGAGCACACCCTCGCGCGCGGCGAGCGTCTCGAAGCCGCTCGTGGCCGCCTGGCCGGCCGCCGTGCCGCCGCTGCCGTGCAGGTCGAGCACGAGGGGCAGCGGCGTGCGGCCGTCATAGCTCGGAGGCACGAAGAGGCGATAAGTGCGCGCTCGTCCTCCCGACGAGAGCTGCTGGTCGGCAACGCCCGGCGCGGCTGAGAAGTGGCAAGAGCTCGAAGCCGGCACACTGCTCTGCGCCAGTGCATTCGACGACACGACTGTCGTCAAGGCAACCGCAGCAACGTAGGGCAAGCGCATGGTCGTTTCCTCGCAGCAAAGTTGGTGTATCTACCGCATCGACCTCGCGCCCGTGAACGTGAACTTCTGCGCGCGAAAGCCGGCCTCGACCTCCGCGCCGGTGGTCGGATGCTTCACCTTCGGGCCGGCTGCTTCGGCGACGAAGATGTTGCCGGACGGGTCCACCGTGAGGTTGTGCGGGCGGCCGAGTTGACCGGGGCCGACGCCGGGGCCGGCGAACTCGTTCACCACCTCCAGGTCGCTGCGCCGGAGCACGGTGATGACGTGGGTGCCGCCATCGGCGACGTACAGGTAGGTCTGCGGCGCGTCGTGTGACAACCCGACCGAGAAGGCCGCTTCGATCCCGCACGGCCGTTTCGGCACCCAGGTCGCGTTCTCCTCGGCGCCACACTGGGGCCGGAGGATCTTTTCACGCACGAACTCGCCGTTCTGTCGGAACACCTGGACGCGATTGTTGCCCCGGTCGGCCAGGTAGATGAGCCCGTCGCGCGAGCCGACGATGCCGTGCGGAATCCGGAACTGTGCCGGTGGTGCGGCCGCTGCGGTGGCGGGAGGCTTCGGCGGGGCGCCCGGATCGGGCGCGCCCGGCGGTGGCTTCGGCGGATCCTCAGGGCGCTTGCCGTAGGCGCCCCAGTGACGGAGGTAGCGGCCGGTGGCGCCGTCGAAGACCACGATGCGCCGGTTGCCGTAGCCGTCGGCGACGAACACCTCGTTGTCGGCGGCATCCACCCAGATCTCCGACGGGCGGCCCATCAGCGTCGTGTCGTTGCTGCCGCCGGTCTCGTTGTACTTCCCGATCGACCATCGCCACCTGGCCGGTCCGCGTGAACTTGACGGTCAGGTTGCTCTCGCGCGCATTGGTCCACACGAAGCCGTTGTGATCGACGAACAGGCCGTGGATCGTGCTCCAGTTGCCGTTCGGCCCGCGGGCGTCCCACGACTGCAGCAGCGTGCCCTGCGGATCCCACTCGGAGATCCGGCTCCGGCTCGAGGTCCAGACGTGGCCGCGGGAATCGGCGAAGATGCCGATGACCTGCCCCCACGTCCAATCGGGCGGGAGGACCGGCCACTTCGGATCGACCTCGAAGACCGGCACGCCGTTCAACGCTGCCGCCGGTGAACCAGCCTGTTCGTTTGCGCCGGAGCCGGCGACCGCGCCCACGGTCAGCAGGATGGCGAGAACACGCGCCTTGGCCAACATGCGCGCGAGGATATCGCATCGATGGCCGCGGCCGGGCGCCGCGTCCGGCGCCACGTCCCCGAACAGTCGAGCTGGCTGTCAGGCGGCAGATTCGACGAGCCACTTCGAAATCGTTGCGGTAAGCTGCGCTCCTTGCGCCGTCCCATCATCGCAACCTTGGAGTGATCTATGAGCACGCGGTGTCCAGCACGCACGATCGCCCTCGTGGCCGTCCTGTTGTTCCTCACCAATCCCGCGGCCGTCTTCGCGGCGTACACGTCCACCGTCGTGGGTTCGACCGCGACGATGATCGGGGATACGCGACCGGCGACACCTTGACGATCACGGAGGCGGGCGGGCTGTTCCGTCACAACCGCTTCGCCGGGCGATCCGGGCTTCAACAGCGATTCCGACTTCGACACCACGGTGGCCGGCGACCAGACGATTTCCTCGACGACCGGCATCATCAACATCGCTGCCGGAGACGGCAACGACTCGATCGTGCTCGGCGACGGCATCAACCTGCGCGGCGCGATCGACGGCGGCGTCGGCATCGATACGCATCGACTACGCGGCGTCGACGACCGCGATCCGCGCCAACCTCGGGCTCGGCACCACCGGGTTGAGCGCGACGCTTGGCGGCGACCAGGAGAATCCCCCGACCACGCACGCCGGCCACGGCCACGGCGACGGTCACCAACTACAGCATCACCACGCGCACGTTCGACATCGTCGTGACCGTGTCGGGCCTGCCGCCTGCTGACGTGACCGGCTTTCATATTCACCAGGCGCCGGTCGGCGTGAACGGGCCGATCATCGTCGACTTCACCGGCGTGGCCCCGCTCGTACCGGCCGGGACCGGCTTCACGTTCACCGCAACTGGTCTGACGCTGCCCGGCGTGAACGAGGCGGCCTTCCTGGGCGGCGGCACCTACGTGAACATCCACACGGCGGCGTTCCCGGGCGGCGCCATTCGCGGTCAGCTCTTCTCGGCAGCGCAACGTCAACCTGACCTCCGGCGCGGCGACCGGCACGACGGGTGTCGCCTTCATCGAGAACGTGACCGGAGGGGCGGGCAGCGACAGCCTGGTGGGCAACAACATCGCCAACACGCTGAACGGCGGCGGCGGCGCCGACTGGATCGTCGGTGGCCCTGGCGCCGACACCTTTGGTGGCGACGCCGGCGCCGACGTGCTCGTGTGGAGCAACGGCGACGGCACGGATCTCATGGAAGGCGGCGCCGACAGCGACACGGTGCAGGTCAACGGCAGCGTCGCCGGCCAACGATGTGTTCCAGGTCGCGGCCAACGGCGCCCGGCTGGATTTCGATCGCATCAGCCCGGGCCCGTTCAGTCTCGACATCGGCACCACCGAGACCTTGACCGTCAACGGCATCGGCGGCGACGACAGCCTCACGACCAACGACCTGGCCGGGGTCGCGTCGTTGACGACGCTGAACCTCAACGGGTTCGACGGCAATGACACCTTCGTCTATGCGCCGACCTCTGCCGGTGCCGTCGTGTTCAATGCCCACGGTGGTCCCGGCACCGACACGCTCCAGGGACCGAACGGGGCCAGCACCTGGAACGTGACGGCCGCCAACGCCGGCAACATCGCCGGCCTGGTGGCGTCGTTCCGCTTCATCGAAGCGCTCACCGGCGGGACCGCAGTCGACACCTTCAACGTCAAGGCCTTCGCGGCCGGCGCGCTCACCGTGGCCGGCGGCGACGGCGCCGATACGCTCAACTACGACGCCGAGTCGCGGGCCGTGTCCGGCGATACGACGCCTCCGGACGGCGTCATCGACTCGCCGGGCGTGCAGTCGGTCACCTTCACGCAGATCGAACTGGTCTACATCCTCAACCAGAACACCACGCCGACGATCACGCCGGTTGCCAATCAGACCATCTTAGCGAACACCAGTACCGCCGCACTGGCCTTCACCATCGGCGATGTCGAGACGCCGGCTGGCAACCTGATCGTGTCGGGGAGCTCGTCGAACACCGCCCTGGTGCCGGACGCGAACATCGTGTTCGGAGGGAGCGGAGCGAGCCGTACCGTGACGGTGACACCGGTGCCCGATGGCACGGGAACCGCCACCATTACGGTGGTCGTGAGCGACGGGGCTACCCCGACGCCCACCGCCTTTTTGCTGACGGTCAACGTGCCGACCACCGTGCAGCCGCCGAACAGCCTCCATGTCTCCGCCTTGTCGGGCAATCTGGTCACCCTCCGCTTCCGTGCCTCCACGCTTGGTCCGCCGGCAACGGGATTCGTGCTGGAGGGCGGCATTTTCCCCGGTCAGGTGCTGGCCAGCCTGCCGACCGGCAGCGACGCGCCGATCTTCTCGATCGCCGCGCCCAGCGGCAGCTTCTTCGTGCGCATGCACGCGATCCGAGGGGCCGGAGACGAGCGCCGCGTCGAACGAGATTCAGATTCACGTCAACGTCCCGGTGGCCCCCTCGACTCCCGACATGTTCCGCGCGACGGAGAATGGCGACACCGTGGTGTTGGCATGGCGGAACACGTTCGCCGGCGGGGAGCCGGCCAGCCTGTTGCTCGACGTCGGGGGCGCGGCCACCGCACTGATCCCGTTGGGATTGTCGGAATCGCTCACGGTCAACGGCGTGCCGCCCGGAATCTACACGCTGGCATTGCGGTCGCTGAACGGCGGCGGCACCAGCCCGCTCTCCAGCCCGGTGACCGTGACGGTGCCCTCGATTTGCGAGGGTCCGCCAGAGGTGCCGTCGAACGTGCTGGGCTATCGCGTCGGCAACGTCGCCAATGTCGTGTGGGATCCGCCCGCGGCAGGTCCGGCCGCGTCGAGCTACGTCCTCATCGTGTCGGGTTCGTTCGTCGGCAGCTTGGCGACACCGGCTCGATCCGTGAGCGCTGCGGCGCCCCCGGGTTCGTATACCGTCGGCGTGGTGGCCGTGAACCCGTGCGGGTCGAGTCCACCATCGGCGCCGCAGACGATCGTCATCCCGTGAGCCAACTCGATCGCGCCGGTGTGCCGCCCCCTAGAGCGGACTCGGTTCGGTAGCGCTCCGCGCCACAGAACCGAAGTCCGCTCTAGTAGTACCGCATCCGGTCCGCGATGTGCCTGCCGCTGCCCGGCCGGTCGTTGAACTCCGGGCTGCCTGCCCGCGTCGCGTCGTCGTCCTCGGCCCTCGGCATGCTCGACGGCGTGTTCGTGCCGACGCCGGCCCCGACCGGCGACTGCTCCTGGGTGACGTGGGTGTCATGGCGAGGCGTCGGCAGCGCCTGGGGTGACGTCGAGCGTGGGGGCGTGGTCATCGTGTGGCTCCTGGCCGGTCATCGTGCGCGCAAGGCGGTTCACGATTGGCCGATCAGTCCGGCCTCATCGGCGATGACACCTGATCGTGCCGTCACCTGTGGCTACCAGGCTGTCCCGCATTGCACAATGGCCAGCGGCACATGGCCGGATCCGTGCGATCATCTTGGTCATGCGGGCTCGACGCATGCCCGGCCCTCCGCCCGGCTTCGACGTGCCAGCGTTCCTGCACGTCGCCGACGTCGCGAGGCGATCGGTCAAGTTCGCTGCTTCCGCCCAGGTGTTCGCGCAGGGTGGACACGCCAACAGCGTCTTCTATCTCGAGAGCGGCAGCGTGAAGCTGTCGGTGCTCTCCGCCACGGGCAAGGAGGCCGTGGTCGCGATACTCGGCCAGGGCGACTTTTTCGGCGAGGGGTGCCTCGCCGGCCAGCCCCTGCGCATGAGCACGGCCACGTCCGTGGACGTCACCAGAGCGTTGCGCATTCCCAAACGCGAGATGGTCCGCCTCCTGCACGACCACCCAGAGTTTTCCGACCGCTTCATCACGCACATGCTCGCCCGCAACATCAGAATCGAGGAAGATCTCGTCGACCAGCTCTTCAACTCGAGTGAGAAGCTGCTGGCACGGACGCTGCTACTGCTGGCGCGCTACGGGAAGGAGGACACGCCGCAGCGGAAGCTGCCGAAGCTGTCCCAGGAGACCCTGGCCGAGATGGTCGGCACGACGCGCTCGCGCGTGAACTTCTTCATGAACAAGTTCCGGCGGCTCGGGTTCGTCGAATACAACGGCGGACTGAAGATCAACAGCTCCCTCCTGAGCATCGTGCTGCACGATTGACCGGTTCCCTGCGGTCGGCGTCGACCAGCGCGGTGTGCCGTTTGGTACATCGCGCGGGAGCGGCGACTCGTACAGTCCAGGGATGACTGTTCACCATCGAAAACTGACCTACGCGGCGGGCTTGAGCGTGCTGGCGGGCGCGGCCGCCGGGTTCGCTCTAGGGCTGTTCCCGTTGACCGTGGTCCTGGCCGTGAGTCTCGCCGCGCTGCCGGGGTTGGGGATCGTAGAGCTCTGGCTTCATCCGACCGCGCGCACGCCGGCCACCGACGCCTCGATGCCGAAGACCTCGCCCGCGGCCAAAGGCTCGCTCTGGGCCGTCCTTGTCGTGGTGATCGCCAGCGCGGCGTCCACTGCGCACGCGAGCGACGCCGATTCGGTCTTCTCGCGCTACCGAACCTTGGCTCTCGGGGACTCGGTGCCGGCCGTCGTCGAGGTGCTGAAGGCACGCCTGGCCGACGTCAAGATCGTTCAGGAGCGGCCCACGCTGGTTCAACAGCTCACCTGGAGGCGCCAACGCTATGTCAGCGGCGAAAGCACCGTCGTGGATCCCCTCGACGAGATGGTGCTCACCTTCCATCTGGGGCGGCTCACCCGCATCGCGGTCAGCTACGAGCGGACCCGGACGGAAGGGCTGACCGATACCGATCTGACCGACACCTTCGTTGACGTCTACGGCCCGCCGATGTTGCCATCGACGTCTTCGCATACGCCCCGCGTCGCATCGGCACCGGCCGCCACGCTCGGGCTGTGGAGCGACGGCGTGACGCTCGTGACGCTCCGGCGCGAAGGCCATCCCCCCCAGTTGAGACTGACCGTTGCGACACTCGTCGCCGACGCCGCGATGCAGGAGGCACTCGCCGACGGCGCCGAGCTCTCCGCGAGCGAGGCGCCGGGGAAAGCGCTCGCCCGCAGCACCGCCGACGCCACTGAGCTACTGGCGCGCGCCGAACGGATCCGGCGCGACAACAAGGCGTCGTTCAAGCCGTAGCCGGACCGACGTCCCGACGACGACGTACTATTCCTGGGACGAGGCCCGATGTTCCGCCAGCCACCGCTCGCTCATTCGGCCGTGCGGCGCCGGGTCTGACAGAAGCGGCGTGACGGTGAGCACGCGCAAGAGCCCGAGTCCGACCAGCGCAGCCAGGAGAGTGAGGAAGATCGTCATGGGTCACCGCGGATCGCGGCGTGAATCCATGCTACCGCGTCTCCCCTTGGCATTCTGTTCCCTTGTGAACAGCGCTCCTCGCCCGGCACTCGAGTTCGACCGAGGTCTACTGCTGCACCGGCCGTAGAATCCCTCATGTCCGTCTTCAGCAATCGAATGCAGGATCCGCCCGATGAACGGGCCGCCTACGCCGGCGCGATACTGGCGCTGCTCGGCGAGCGCGATCCGTTCGCGGTGCTCCGGGAAACGCCGGCCGGGCTCGCTTCGGCCATCGCCGACCTGTCGCCAGCGCAGGTGAGGACGCCCGAATCTGCCGGCAAGTGGTCGATCGGGCAGGTGCTGCAGCACCTCGCCGATTCCGACTTGGTGTGGGGCTGGCGGGTTCGCTTGATCCTGTCGCACGACCGGCCGCCGATCACCGGCTACGACCAGGACCTGTGGGCGGAGCGCCTGCACTACGCCGATGCGGATCCCGGTCAGGCGTTGGCGATGTTCGGCCTGCTGCGCGCCGCCAACCTGCGTCTGCTCGAACGCGCCACGCCGCCGGACATGGCACGCGTCGGCGTCCATGCCGAGCGGGGCGAGGAGAGCATCGGCTACCTGTGCCGACTCTACGCCGGCCACGACCTGCTGCACTTGAACCAGATCGCCCGGATCAGAGCCTCACTGACGTGACGTAGCCGGGGCCTGTTTCGCCGTGGCCGTGGCCGTCGCCACCACCACTGACGAGCCCGCGGCCATCGAGGTGTAGTACGAGAGGAACCGCTTCGGTTCGGCGGCGTCGTAGCGCTCGAGGTTGTGCGCCCAGCGGAAGCCGATGGACTGATAGCGGAGCACCGCTTCGACGGCGTAGGGTCCGGCTCCCGGCACGGCGATGTCGTAGCGCACGCGATCGCGCTCCCCGCCGAAATCCGGGTCGTCGGCCGCGCTACCGCGGACGGCGATCTCCGCCGGCGCCGTGGCCTTGTCGAATCCGCGCGGCAGCAGGCGGTTGTCCTTCAGATACTGCGTCGCCGTCAGCAGGCCGGTCGTCGGCACGCCCTTCGGGTCGCCGAGGATCGGCTCGTAGATCTGCACCTCGCCGGGCTGCGTGATGCGCTGGTAGTGCGGCTCGAAGGCCAGCGGATCGGCGTCGCTGTCGTTGCCGGCAATGGCGCCGGCGGTATCGATCGCCCCCGACTCGAACACCACTCTGCCCACCCGGTCGCGCACGGTGACGTGCAGCCAGGACCGGCGGGCCGGATACCCGGTCGGAAACTTGTGGCCGGCCAGATTCCGGACTTCGACGTCGAAGCCGAGCGTTCCGCCGTCGAGTCGCGGAGCCGACAACGCGAGTCGGGCGGTGTCGTCGCGCAGCAGGCGCACCGTTGCGTTCGCGGTGGCCTCGAGCTCCGCCGGCAGCGCCGCGACGCCCAGCTCGACCCGGTAGCGGTTGAGCATCCGAACCATGAATGCGTTGCCGCCGACGAACACGTGCTGTGCCAGGCTGTCCCGCTCGTCGCCTAGCACCGAGGCGGCGCGTACCGGGCCCTTCGCAACCGGCATGTGGCACGACTGGCAACTGCGCTGCTCCCCCGGGAACGCGCTGTGCTGCCACTCCTGGTAGTTCATCTGCTCGGGCAGCGACCCGACGACCTTGCCGTCGGGGCCATAGGCGTCGGTGATGAGGGTGTGGCACGACGCGCACAGCTCCGACTGACGGATGTGCGGGGCCTCGACCTGCTCATACCCCGTCACCGACCGCATGATGGTCTTGCGGCCGGCGTCGACGGCGTACGGTCCGTAGATGAGGCGCGTGCCCCCGGGCGGAATGGGCGTCACGACGAAATTGGAGTTGAAGCTCGCCGGCGTGCCGAGCCGATCGGGCGCCATCTGATGGCAGACCGTACACGAAACGCCGTCGGCGGCCAGCCGGTGCACCTCGGAGTCGTCGTCGCCCGTCGTCGGCAGCTGCGCGAACACCTGGCCGGTGTGCCCGGCGGCCTTGGTGATGCGCTGTGACATCGGCATATGGCAGGCCGCGCACTCGTCCTCAATCGCCGCCGAGTGCTGCGGGTGGTCCAGCGTCTCGCGCCGCACGGCCGCCTGCCAGTAGGGGTCGCGGGCCGAGTTGGCCATCATGGTCGACCGCCACATCGCCCCGATGGAGACGTCGTCGCCCGCCGGCGTGACCAGGTTGTTGTGGCAGGCCACGCAGTCCTCCGAGTGCGCGAACAGCGTCAGGTCGAGGTGCGGGCTCGACGCCCGCGCCGCCGCCGGCTGCCGGTCGTCAGCACGCGGGGCCATCAGGAAGATCGATAGCATCAGGGCGGTGCAGGCGAACGGCAGGAGTGAACGCGTGGCCATGTGTCCGGTGCCGCCGGCTATTTCCAGAAGTCGAACAGGCCGCCGTCGAACCAGTCCCACAGCACGTAGGTCAGGAACTGCGGCTTGCGATCCTGCCGCTCGTTGAGCGGCACGCGGACGCCGACGTTGAGCAGCACGTGCTGCAGCCGGCTGAGCGACACCTGCACCTGGGGCACGACGTCCCACTCGGTGGCGCCGCCCTCCGGCATGGCCACGACGAGCTCGGTCATCGGCGACCACGCGCGGCCCACACCGCGATCCTGGGTCAGGGTGTAACCGAGCGCCGTCCGCACGAAGCCCTCGTTGGTGCCCCGATCCTGGTCGGAGGCGATCTCGTAGCCGGCGTGGACCTGCAGGAACCCGCTGGCGCCGAGGATCTGGCCGACCATCGCAAACGGTTCGTAGACCGTGAAGCCGTTGCCCAGACCCAGTTCCTCCTTGCCGGTGGGCAGCACCACGGCGCCGCCGGCCGCGACGATGGTGCCGTGGTCGTAGCTGGCATGGAGGGTGCGGCGCAGGGCCACCTCGACGTCGCCGAGGCCGCGATTCCACCCGCTCGCTCCTGTCGACTGCGCCGCGCCGAACGGCACCTTCACTTCGTACTGGCCGCGGGCCCCGATGCGATGTTCGTAGACGAGCTCGTTCTCGACGGCCTTGGCGCCCGAGGTGGTGACGCCGGTGGTCCATACGGCCTCGTTCTCGGGGAAAGCCTTCTCGGTGAAGAAGGCCCGGGGCAGGTTCAAGTCTCCGCGCGGCCACGCCGGGTTCTGGCAGAAGCTCCACAGGTACTTCACGGCCTGCTGGAGCTGCTCGCCCGAGAGGGCATCGCCGAAGGCCGGCATATGGCGATCGAGCGCGCGGATGCGTCCGCCGCGCTGGGCCACCGCCAGCCAGTCGGCCAGCGGCTCCACCGTGTTGGTGGCGCAGTCGGTGAAGTCGGGAAAGCCGTGACCGTTGGGCATCGGCAGGGCGAACCCCACCACCTGCTGCGGCGCGCCCTTGCCGTCGAGGCCATGGCAGGTCGAGCACGCGGCCCGGTAGATCTGTTCGCCGGTGGCCTGGACGGGCAGGGCCTTCGACAGCGACGTGGGAGCGGTGACGGCGTCCTGGGCCCGCAACGAGACGGCTCCAAGAACGGCGGCGTGGAGCAGCACCGCCATCGCAAGCAGCGCCGGCTGGCGGACGGAGCGCATGCTGGACGATAGCCGAGGGACGCCCGGAGGACGAAGCTTGAGAGCCGGTCTCAAGAACAACGGCGTGGTCAGTTCGAAGGACTCGATGTCGCAGTCACCGCAGGCTATTCAGTGGTCGGTCCCGCGAAGTGTTTCGTCGACGCCATGGCATCGGCCTTGGTGGCCTGCACCGTGCCGTCGGCGTGCTCGGGTGGCCCGTAGAGGGTGTACAGCTTCAGCGATGTCTTGCCGGTGTTCTTCACGTTGTGCAGGGCGCCGGCCGGAACGAGAATCGCGAACGCGCCCGCGATCGCCGTCTTGTGTCCGTCGATCCAGACCTCTCCCGTGCCCTCTTCGACCCGGAAGAACTGGTCTCGATCGCCATGCACCTCGTCGCCGATGTCCTCGCCGGGCTGCAGCGCCATGAGCACCAGTTGCAGTCGCTTGCCGCTGTACAGCACGCGTCGGAAATCCGAATTCCGCCTGGTCAGGCCTTCGATGTCGCCCACGAACCCTTTCATGGCAGTCTCCCTTCAGCCGTCTCGCCGGACTCGGCACAGCTGGCGGCGATACTCGCAAGAGGAGTGCCCGGAGCCGCGGCTGATTACTCAGGCGAACGGGCGCAGCCTCCCAGTCACAAGCAGGGAATTCTCCCAGCGGCGGGGACGATTACGCATGAGCTGGCTTGGTTCTCTGGGCCACCGCGGCGGATCTCGCGGGGCGTCGAGAGAACCCGCCGGTACGTCGGTTGCTACCTACTGACGAGACGAGTCTCCCGCGAGACGCCACTGCGCCCCACACACGCAGCTCGAAGCCCGCTGCCGCCGGACCCGCAAGGATTCAGGAGGTGTCATGTGAACGTCGCAATTGACGACGACAAGCCGCAGATCGTGTTCTGGCATCGGGAGCTGCCGCCGCTCGAGGCCGAACTCATGGCGGAGCACACGGTCGAGGCCAACAGCAGCCGCATCGAGGGGACGATCGCTCACCGTGACGAGCTGTGGGATCGGTGCTATCTGGAGTTGAGGGCCCGGGCTGAGAGCCGCCTGTTACAAGAGGTTGCCCGCTTGGGCGGCCACTTTGCGCACGTCCACGACGAAGCGATCACCCCCGAACATGACGACGCAGCCGGCGAGGCCTGGCTGCACGGGCGTTTCGGCTACATGTTGTACCGGCGCCAGCAGGAAAAGGCCGTCGGCCCCGACGAGTCGTGATGGACCGAATCGCCCGTGGTCGATGGCCTGACGCTCGCCACCGACCTCAACGACCGCTTCGGGCCGACAAGGCCGGCGCAGAGCGGGACGTATAATCGCCGGCCAATGCCGCTGTCGCCTGGAACGCGTCTCGGCCCTTACCAAGTCGCGAATCCGCTGGGCGCCGGTGGCATGGGCGAGGTCTACGCCGCCAGGGACACGAGGCTCGAGCGCAGTGTCGCCATCAAGGTGCTGCCGCGCGAGTTCAGCGACGACGCCGGCCGGCGGGCGCGCTTCGAACGTGAAGCGGCGGCGATTGCTTCCCTCTCTCATCCGAACATCTGCACGTTGCACGACGTCGGCCAGCAGGACGGCACGATGTTCCTGGTGATGGAGAAGCTCGACGGCGCCACGCTGGCGGCGCGGCTGGCGGACGGGCCGATGCCCCCGGCAGAGGCGATCGCCTTTGCGATCCAGATCGCCGAGGGCCTGGCGTTCGCGCATCGCGCCGGCGTCGTGCATCGGGACCTGAAGCCGGCCAACGTGATGCTCACGAAGACCGGCGCCAAGCTGCTCGACTTCGGCCTGGCCAAGGTGGCCAGCGGTGTTGCCGAGCACCCGACGGCCACGGCGCTCACGTTCCACGGTGAGATCCTCGGGACCTTGCCCTACATGGCCCCCGAGCAACTGCAGGGCAACGACGTCGATGCCCGCGCGGACATCTTCGCCTTTGGCGCGATGCTGCACGAGATGGTCACTGGCCAGCGCGCATTCACGGGCTCGAGCCAGGCCTCGCTCATCGGGGCGATTCTGCATTTCGAGCCGCCGCGGGTCACGCAGGTGGCGCCCGCCGCGCCATCCGCGCTCGACCGGCTCGTGTCGGTGTGTCTGGCCAAGGATCCGGGCGGCCGATGGTCATCGGCCACCGACGTGCTGCTGCAGCTGAGGGGGCTGGCCGATAGCGGCGCCGTCAGCGCGCCAGTGGCACCCGGTCCCCGGTCTACCGGATGGGGGACGCGTTTCGCCTGGCCGGTGGCGGTGCTCGGTCTGGTCGCGGCCACGGTGCTCGGTGGACTGCTCACGGCTCGACCACCCGCACCACCTGCTTACAGCGACGTGCTGTCGATCATGCCGCCGCCGGACTCGACGTTCAGGCGCGGCGAGGCTCCACAGATCTCGCCCGATGGCCGGCATCTGGCGTTTTCATCGACGGATCGCGCCGGTACGAGGGGCCTGTACCTCCGTAGCCTCGACGCGGCGACGCCTCGCTTCCTGCCGGGCACGGAGAACAGCTCGCAGCCCTTCTGGTCGCCCGACAGCCGGATGCTCGGGTTCTTCGCCGACGGACAACTCAAGACCGTCGCCATCGCCGGTGGGACGCCCCGGGTGCTGGCTCGCTCGGGACTGGCACGTGGCGCCGCCTGGAGCAAGGACAACCTGATCCTGTTCGCGCCGCGCCCCAATACCGGCCTGGTCGTCGTCCCCGCCAGTGGCGGCGAGCCCGTGCCCGCGCCGCTGCCGCCCAAGGTCGGGATTCCAGGCTTTCCGTCGTTTCTGCCCGATGGCCGACACTACGTAATCACCGATCTGAGCAACGAGAATCGGCTGGTCGAACGCTTGCTGCTCGGATCGCTCGATGCCCCGGAGACCCGGCCGCTCGTTCGCCACGGCGTCGAGCGGCGTGTACGCATCGGGCCATCTGCTCTATCGGCGGAACACGACGCTGCTGGCGCAGCGTTTCGATGAGAAGACCCTGCAGCTGAGCGGCGAGCCGGTGGCCATCGCCGAGGACGTGGGCTACAACCCGGTGACCTATCAGGCCCTGTTCTCGGCCTCGCACACCGGCGTGCTGGCCTACCGGGATGCGTCACCAGGGGCGCAGCTGGTCTGGTTCGATCGATCGGGCCTGCGGCTGGCGACGGTGGGGCCACCCGGCGAGTTCAACGCGCTGTGCATGACACCCGACGGGCGCCGGGTCGTCTACGAACAGGCCGACTCCACCAGCGGGAACATCGACATGTGGACGATGGACCTGGCGACGGCGGCAACCACGCAGCTGA
>CAVTMO010000017.1:0-721012 GCA_963735875.1 uncultured Acidobacteriota bacterium | reverse complement strand
GATCGTGCCGACGATCAGCCAACTGGTTCGCAAGGGCCGCGACGCGGTGAAGTGGAAGACCAAGAGCCCGGCGCTGCAGGAGAGCCCGCAGAAGCGCGGCGTCTGCGTCCGCGTGTTCACGCAGACCCCGAAGAAGCCGAACTCGGCCCTCCGCAAGGTGGCGCGCGTCAGGCTCACCAACAAGATCGAGGTCACCACCTACATCCCCGGGGTGGGCCACAACCTGCAGGAGCACTCGCTGGTGCTGATCCGCGGCGGCCGCGTGAAGGACCTGCCGGGCGTGCGCTACCACGTGGTGCGCGGCACCCTCGACGCCGTCGGCGTCCAGGGCCGCAAGCAGGGCCGCTCGAAGTACGGCGCCAAGCGCCCGAAGCAGTAGGACGACAGCTATGCCTCGCAGACGTGAAATCCCGAAGCGTGACCTCCCGGCCGACGCCCTCTACGGCAGCCCGCTGGTGACCAAGTTCATCAACTGCATGATGCACGACGGCAAGCAGTCGACGGCCGAGAAGATCGTCTACGACAGCTTCGAGATCATCAAGGAGAAGTCGGGCGACGACCCGGTCAAGATCTTCAAGAAGGCCCTCGACAACGTCAAGCCGTCGCTCGAGGTCAAGTCGCGCCGGGTCGGCGGCTCGAACTACCAGGTGCCGATCGAGGTCAACCCGAACCGCCGGCTGTCGCTCAGCATCCGCTGGCTGGTCGGCTTCGCCCGCTCGCGCGGCGACGGCAAGACCATGCAGGAGAAGCTGGCCAACGAGCTGCTCGATGCCGCCAACCTGCGCGGCGGCGCCGTCAAGAAGCGCGAGGACACCCATCGCATGGCCGAGGCCAACAAGGCCTTCGCCCACTATCGCTGGTAAGGACGTTTCGAAGTCATGGCACGGCAAGCCCCACTCAACCGGACCCGCAACATCGGCATCATGGCCCACATCGATGCCGGCAAGACCACCACGACCGAGCGGATCCTGTACTACACCGGCATCACCTACAAGATCGGCGAGGTGCACGAAGGCACCGCGGTGATGGACTGGATGGAGCAGGAGCAGGAGCGGGGCATCACCATCACCTCGGCGGCGACGACGTGCTTCTGGCGGGACCACCGGGTCAACATCATCGACACCCCGGGCCACGTCGACTTCACGGTGGAAGTGGAACGGTCGCTGCGCGTCCTCGACGGCGCGGTGGCGGTGTTCGACGCCGTGTCGGGCGTGGAGCCGCAGTCGGAGACGGTGTGGCGCCAGGCCGATCGCTACCGCGTGCCGCGGATCTGCTTCGTCAACAAGATGGACCGCGTCGGCGCCGACTTCAAGGAGACGTTCTCGCAGATCGAGAGCAAGCTCCAGGGCAACCCGGTGGCGATCCAGCTGCCGATCGGCGCCGAGGACAAGTTCCGGGGCGTGGTCGACCTGATCCGGATGAAGGCGCTCGTCTACAAGGACGAGACGATGGGCGCCGACTACGAGGTTGCGGACATACCGGCCGACATGCTCGAGGAGGCCAAGACCTACCACGAGAAGCTGGTCGAGAAAGCCAGTGAGGCCGACGACAAGCTGCTCGAGAAATATCTCGGCGGTGAGGCGATCAGCGAAGACGAGCTGAAGGCGGCGCTGCGCAAGCGGGTCATCGAGTCGGTGCGCAAGGAAGCGTCGCCGTTCGTGCCGGTGGTGTGCGGTACCGCGTTCAAGAACAAGGGCGTCCAGCCGATGCTCGACGCGGTGATCGACTACCTGCCGTCGCCCCTGGATATTCCCGCGGTCAGCGGCATCGACCCGAACATCAAGGAAGAGACCCTGGTCGAACGCAAGGCCGACGACAAGGAGCCGTTCTCGGCGCTGGCGTTCAAGATCATGACCGACCCGTTCGTCGGTCAGCTGACGTTCTTCCGGGTCTACTCGGGCACGCTGACGTCGGGATCCTCCGTCAGCAACTCCACCAAGGACAAGACCGAGCGCATCGGCCGCCTGCTGAAGATGCACGCCAACAAGCGTGAGGAGATCAAGGAAGTCAACGCCGGCGACATCGCCGCGGCGGTCGGCCTGAAGTCGACCACCACGGGCGACACGCTGTGCGACGAGAAGAAGCCGATCATCCTCGAGCAGATGGTCTTCCCCGAGCCGGTCATCTCATTGGCCATCGAGCCCAAGACCAAGGCCGACCAGGAGAAGCTGGGCCAGGGCATGGCCAAGTTGATGGCCGAGGACCCGACCTTCCGCGTCCGCACCGACGAGCAGACCAACCAGGTCGTCATCGCCGGCATGGGCGAGCTGCACCTGGAAATCATCGTCGATCGTCTGAAGCGCGAGTTCGGCGTGGAAGCCAGCGTCGGCAAGCCGCAGGTGGCCTACAAGGAAACGCTGACCGTGCCGGCCGACGGCCACGGGCGTTTCATCCGTCAGACCGGCGGCCGCGGCCAGTTCGGCGAAGCAAAGATCCGTCTCATTCCGCTGGCGCCGGGCACCGGTTACCAGTTCGAGAACGACATCAAGGGCGGATCGATTCCCAAGGAATACATCAAGCCGATCGACCAGGGTATCCAGGAAGCGCTCACGCGCGGCATCCTCGCCGGCTACCCGATCGACGACGTGCGCATCGAGCTCTACGACGGCTCGTACCACGACGTCGATTCATCGGAAATGGCGTTCAAGATCGCCGGCTCGATGGCCTTCCAGGACGCGGCCAAGAAGGCCAAGCCGGTGTTGATGGAACCGATCATGCGCGTCGAAGTAGTGTCGCCGAAGGACTACCTCGGTGACGTGATCGGCGACCTGGCGTCGCGTCGCGGCAAGATCCAGTCGCAGGAAGATCGCGGCGGCACGCAGATCATCTCGGCGCGGGTCCCGTTGAGCGACATGTTCGGCTACGCCACGGATCTGCGCTCGCGCACCCAGGGCCGCGCCGCCTATTCGATGTTCTTCGACCGCTACGAACAGGCGCCGCGCAACGTGAGCGACGAGGTCATCGCCCGCGTGCAGGGTACGAGCACCAAGTAGCCCCGAGCCCCGAGACCCGAAACCCGACAAGGATCAGCACATGGTTGGTGACAAGATTCGAATCCGCCTGAAGGCCTACGACGCCCGGCTGCTCGACCAGAGCACCGGCGAGATCGTCGACACCGCCAAGCGGACCGGGGCGCAGCTGGCGGGACCGATCCCGCTGCCCACCGAGATCAACAAGTGGACCGTGCTGCGCTCGCCGCACGTGGACAAGAAGTCGCGCGAGCAGTTCGAAGTGCGGACGCACAAGCGGCTCATCGACATCTTCGAGCCGACGCCGCAGACCGTCGACGCGCTGATGAAGCTCGACCTGCCGGCCGGGGTGGACGTCGAGATCAAGGCGTTCGGCAAGGAACACGGGAAGTAACGGGACCCGGGGCCCGGGACTCGGGGCTCGGAAGGGATTGCGATGGTGAATGGAATCATCGGCAAGAAAATCGGCATGACGCAGCTGTTCCTCGAGGACGGGACGGTCGAACCGGCCACCGTGCTCCAGGCCGGCCCGTGCGTCGTGGTGCAGGCCAAGACCGCCGACAAGGACGGCTACGAGGCGGTGCAGCTCGGGCTGGTCTCGGCGAAGAAGTACAAGGCCAACAAGCCCACCGCCGGCCACCACAAGGCCTCCAACGTGCCGCCCACCCGGGTGCGCCGCGAGGTCAAGCGGGTGAACGGCGCCGAGGCGCCCAAGCCCGGCGACTCGATCGTCGTCGGCAGCGTGTTCAACCAGGGCGAGCGCGTCGACGTCATCGGCACCAGCAAGGGCCACGGCTTCCAGGGCGTGGTCAAGCGGCACCACTTCGCGGGCGGCGCTGCGACCCATGGCTCGATGTTCCACCGCGCGCCCGGCTCGATCGGCGCCTCGTCCTACCCGTCGCGCGTGATCAAGGGCATGCGCATGGGCGGGCACATGGGCATGGACCGCGTGACGGTGCGCAACCTGAAGGTGCTGCGCATCGACGTCGACAACAACCTGATGGTGGTCCGCGGCGCCGTGCCCGGCGCCAACGGCAACTACGTGCTCATCCGCAAGGCCGTCGCGGCCAAGCCTGAGCCGCAGCCGCAGCTGCAAGAGAAGCCCAAGAAGGGGAAGAAGTAGGGGCTAGGGGCTGGGGGCTGGGGGCTGGGGCTCGTCAAGAGCTCGCCCGAGGCCAAACGCCTGTGGCACCAGGGGAACAGCGATGACCGTAGATGTGGTCAACAGCGAGAACAAGAAGGTGGGCTCGGTCGAGCTCAGCGACGCCGTGTTCGGCGGCCGCGTCAAGACCGATCTGATCCACGCCTCGGTGGTGCGGACCAACGCCGCCGAGCGGCGCGGGACGCACGCCACGAAGACCCGCGCCAACGTCAGCGGCAGCGGCAAGAAGCCGTGGCGGCAAAAGGGCACCGGCCGGGCGCGCGTCGGCGAGATCCGCAACCCGCTGTGGCGCAAGGGCGGCACGGTGTTCGGGCCGCAGCCGCGCAGCTACGCGTTCACCGCACCGAAGAAGGTCGAACTGGCCGGCCTCGGCGCGGCCCTGGCGCAGAAGGCGCAGGACGGCGACCTGGTGATCGTCGACGCGCTGGCGATGAGCGAAGTGAAGACGCGCACGGCGGTGGCCCTGCTGGCCGCCATCGGTGTGCAGGGCAAGGCGCTGCTGGTCGACGTCCAGCCCGACGAGCGGCTGGCGCTGTCGGTACGCAACCTGGCCGGGGTCAGCTTCCTCGCCAGCTCGCGCATCACCGCCCGCGACGTCATCGACACGACCAAGGTCGTGGTCACGAAGTCGGCGGTCGAGAAGCTGCAGTCGGCGCTCGGCGCCTAGGAGTAGGACCCATGAAGCTCACCGAGGTGATCCGGCGCCCGCTCGTCACGGAGAAGACCACCGTGATGAAGGAAGACGGCCGGACGCTGGTCTTCGAGGTGGCGCGCGGCGCCAACAAGGTCGACGTCAAGCGCGCGGTCGAGAAGCTGTTCGGCCCGAAGGTGGCGTCGGTGCGCACCGCCCTCGCCCACGGCAAGGAAAAGCGCCAGGGCAAGTTCGTCGGCCGGCGTTCGGACTGGAAGAAAGCCTACGTCGTGCTGAAGAAGGGCGAGACGCTGCCCGAGTTCGCCGACAACGCCTAGCAGTGTTGTTTGGCCCAGCCCTCCGGGCGGGCCGACGTTCGCAGTTATTGAGAGAGACGGCCATGCCGATTCGCAAGTACAAGCCGACATCCCCGGGACGACGGTTCCAGACCGTCCAGGTGTTCGACGAGATCACCACCGACTCGCCGTATCGTCCGCTCACCGAGCCGCTCAAGCGCTCGGGTGGCCGCAACAACACCGGCGAGCTGACCAGCTGGTGGCGCGGCGGCGGCCACAAGCGCCTGTATCGGGTGATCGACTTCAAGCGCGACAAGAAGAACATCCCGGGCACGGTGTCGACCATCGAGTACGACCCGAACCGCTCGGCTCGCATCGCGCTGGTCACCTACGCCGACGGCGAGAAGCGCTACGTGCTGCAGCCGCTGGGCATGAAGGTGGGCGACACGATCATCGCCGGCGACACCGCCGACATCCTGCCCGGCAACACGCTGCCGCTCGGCCACATCCCGCTCGGCACGCTGGTGCACAACGTCGAGCTGAAACCGGGCCGCGGCGGCCAGCTGGCCCGCAGCGCCGGCGCCTCGATCCAGGTCGTGGCCAAGGAAGGTGAGTACGTCTCGGTCAAGATGCCGTCGGGCGAGATCCGCAAGATCCTGCACAACTGCCAGGCGACGATCGGGCAGGTCGGCAACCTCGACTACGAGAACGTCTCGATCGGCAAGGCCGGCCGCAGCCGGTGGCTGGGCAAGAAGCCGCACGTGCGCGGCGTGGCGATGAACCCGGTCGACCACCCGCTCGGCGGCGGCGAGGGCCGTACCTCGGGCGGACGCCACCCGGTCACGCCGTGGGGTGTGCCGACCAAGGGCTACAAGACGCGCTCGAGCAAGAAGCTGAGCAACAAGTTCATCGTCCAGAGGCGAAGGAAGTAAGGACTCGGGTCCCGGGCTCGGATCCGGGAAGAACTCAGAGAACGCTATGAGCAGATCGCTGAAGAAGGGGCCGTTCATCGACACCCACCTCCTCGAGAAGGTGGAGGCGATGAACCGGGCCGGCGAGAAGAAGGTGGTGAAGACCTGGTCACGCCGCTCCACCGTGCTGCCCGAGATGGTCGGGCACACGCTGGCGGTGCACAACGGCCGCAAGTTCGTGCCGGTCTACATCACCGAGAACATGGTCGGGCACAAGCTCGGCGAGTTCTCGCCGACCCGGCAGTTCAAGGGCCACGCCGCCAGGTCCGACAAGACGGCGACGGCGGCGCCGGCGGCGCCAGGAGGGAAGGCCTGACATGGTCGTCGCGCAGGCAACCGCGAAGTACGTGCGCACCTCGGCCCAGAAGGCCGGCCTGGTGTGCGACCTCATCCGCGGCAAGGACGTGAACCGCGCCCTGTCGGTGCTGCAGTTCGCCCGCAAGACCGTCGCCCGCGACGTGGCCAAGGTGCTGCGGTCGGCGGTGGCCAACGCCCGGCTGCGCGAGGGCTTCGGCGGCGACGTCGAGCGGCTCTACGTCTCGGCGGCGTTCGCCAACCAGGGCCCGTCGCAGAAGCGGGTGCGGCCGGCGCCGATGGGCCGGGCGTTCCGCGTGGTCAAGCGCACGACGCACCTCACCGTGGAAGTGACCGAGCGCCCGCAGACGATCGCGGCCGTCGGCCAGGACGAGGCGAAGACCCCGGCGCGCCGCGCCCGGGTCAAGAAGGCCGCGGCGGCCGAGTAGTCACGAGGAGATCGCAGTGGGCCAGAAAGTTCACCCGTACGGGTTCCGGATCGGCTTCAACAAGACGTGGAAGTCGCGGTGGTTCGCCGACAAGGACTACGCGACGCTGCTCCACGAGGACCTGAAGCTCAAGGACGACCTGAAGAAGCGGTTCCAGCACGCCGGCGTCGCCAAGATCGAGATCGAGCGCGCCGCCAACAAGCTCAAGATCGACGTCCACACCTCGCGGCCCGGCATCATCATCGGCCGCAAGGGCACCGAGGTCGACAAGCTCAAGCAGGAGATCCAGAAGCGCACCAAGCGCGAGGTCTTCATCAACATCCAGGAAATCCAGAAGCCCGAGCTCGACGCCCAGCTGGTCGCCGAGTCGGTGGCGATGCAGCTCGAGAAGCGCGTGGCGTTCCGCCGGGCGATGCGCAAGGCGGTCGAGTCGGCGCTGCGCTTCGGCGCCCGCGGCATCAAGGTGCGGGTGTCGGGCCGGCTGAACGGCGCCGAGATCGCCCGCTCGGAGTGGTACCTGCACGGCCAGCTGCCGCTGCAGACGCTGCGTGCCGACGTCGACTTCGGCTTCGCCGAAGCGCACACGACCTACGGCCAGATCGGCGTCAAGGTGTGGATGTACAAGGGCGAGCGGCTGACGCCGCGAGTGGGCCGCGAAGAGGAATATCGCGACCGGCCACGCCGCGCCGCGGGCGCCCGGGGATAGCGAGCAGTCACCATGTTGATGCCGAAGAAGGTCAAGTTCCGGAAGCAGCAGCGCGGCCGCATGAGCGGCAAGGCGTGGCGCGGCTCCGACGTGTCGTTCGGCGACTACGGGCTGCGGGCGCTGGAGCCGTGCTGGCTGACCGACCGGCAGATCGAGGCGGCGCGCGTCGCGATGACGCGGTTCATCAAGCGCGGCGGCAAGATCTGGGTGCGCGTCTTCCCCGACAAGCCGGTCACCAAGAAGCCGCTCGAGACCCGCATGGGCAAGGGCAAGGGCGCGCCCGAAGGCTGGGTCGCCGTCGTCCGCCCCGGCAAGATCCTGTTCGAGATGGAGGGCGTGAGCGAGACCGAAGCGCGCCGCGCCATGGAGCTGGCCTCGGCCAAGCTGCCGATCAAGACCCGGTTCTCGGTGCGGTTCGGCGAGGAGAAGCAGTGATGAAGGCAGTCGAACTGCGCGAGCTCGACATCGAGGGGCTGCGGGCCAAGGCGCTCGAGCTCGAGGACGAGGTGTTCCGCATGCGCGTCCGCAAGTCGATGGGGCAGCTCGAGAAGCCGGCGAAGATCCGCGACACGCGGCGCGACCTGGCCCGGGTGCAGACCATCCTCAGGGAGAAGGCGAAGTAGCCATGGCCTCGAAGACCGAAGTCCAGGGCGTTGTCGTCAGCGACAAGATGCAGAAGAGCGTCGTCGTCGCCGTCGAACGCCGCGTCCAGCACGACGTCTACGGCAAGATCCAGAAGCGCACCACCACGTTCCTGGCGCACAACGAGCAACGACGACGCCAAGGTGGGCGACAAGGTGGCGATCGCCGAGACCCGGCCGATGAGCCGCCGCAAACGGTGGACGGTCACCCGCGTGGTCGAACGCGCGTCGAAGGTTTAGGAAGAGGAGGCCGCCATGATCCAGATGCGGACGATTCTCGACGTGGCCGACAACTCCGGCGCGCGCAAGCTCTCGGTGATCAACCCGATCGGCGGGTCGACCGGCCGCTACGCGCGGCTGGGCGACATCGTGACCGCGTCGGTCAAGGAAGCCACGCCCGAGTCCAACGTCAAGAAGGGCACGGTCGTCAAGGCGGTGATCGTGCGGGTGCGCAAGGAACAGCGCCGGCGCGACGGCAGCTACATCCGGTTCGACCGCAACGCCGCCGTGCTGGTCAACGACAGCAACGAGCCGGTGGGCACCCGCGTGTTCGGGCCGGTGGCCCGCGAGCTGCGCGAACGCCGGTTCATGAAGATCATCTCGCTCGCGCCGGAAGTGCTCTGAGCGGCGGCGAACGGCTGGAAACGACGATGGCAAAAGTTCGAATCAAGAAGAACGACACGGTGCTGGTGCGGGCCGGCAAGGATCGCGGCAAGCGCGGGCGGGTGCTGCAGGTGCTGCCCGACAAGAGCCGCGTCGTCGTCGAAGGCGTCGGCATGGTGAAGCGCCACACCCGGCCGAACCCGCAGAAGAACATCAAGGGCGGCATCCTCGATCGGGAGTCGGCCATCCACGTTTCGAACGTGATGCTGGTCGACACGGATTCGGGCGCGCCGTCGCGGATGGGCGCGCAGCTGCAGGCCGACGGCACCAAGGCGCGGGTGCGGCGCAAGCGCGGGGTGGGGGCGAGATGAGCACGCAGAAGATCAGCCGGTTGCGGGATCGCTACCTCAAGGAGGTCGTCCCGGCCCTCGTCGAAGGAATTCGGCTACCCCAACGTGATGGCGGTGCCGAAGATCGAGAAGGTCGTCGTCAACATGGGCCTGGGCGAGGCGACGCAGAACGCCAAGATCGTCGACGTCGGCGCCGACGAGCTGGCCAAGATCACCGGCCAGAAGGCCGCGGTGCGCCGCGCCAAGAAGTCGGTGGCCCAGTTCAAGGTGCGGCAGGGCCAGCCGATCGGCGCCATGGTGACGCTGCGCGGCGACCGGATGTACGACTTCCTCGACCGCCTGGTCAGCATCGCGCTGCCGCGCGTGCGCGACTTCCGCGGCGTGTCGCCGCGCGGCTTCGACGGCCGCGGCAACTACACGCTGGGGCTGCGCGACCAGCTGATCTTCACCGAGATCGACTACCTGAAGGTGGACAAGGCCCGCGGCATGAACGTGTGCGTCGTGACCACCGCCAAGACCGACGAGGAGGCCCGCAAGCTGCTGCAGCTGATGGGCATGCCGTTCCGGACGAACTAGGAGAGGATCGAGCGATGGCGACGACCGCGAAGATGGCCCGTGAGAAGAAGACGCTGAAGTTCAAGGTGCGCCACCGCAACCGCTGCCAGCGGTGCGGCCGGCCGCGCGCCTACCTCCGCAAGTTCGCGTTGTGCCGCCTCTGTTTCCGCGAGCACGCGCTGACCGGCGACGTCGCGGGCGTGACCAAGAGCAGTTGGTAGAGGACAGCGGCCAGGGACTAGGGGCTAGGGCTAGACGAGAGCACGAAACATGACTGATCCGATCGCAGACATGCTCACCCGGGTGCGGAACGCGGTGTCGGCTCGACACAGCCGCGTCGACATGCCGGCGTCGAAGCTGAAGACCGAGATCGCCAAGATCCTGCAGGACGAGGGCTACATCGCCGGCTTCAAGCTGGTCGACGAGAAGCCGGCCAAGCCGGGCGGCGCGACGCGGCCGATGATCCGGCTGCTGCTGAAGTACGGCCCGGGCGGCGAGACGGTGATCTCCGGGATCCAGCGCGTGAGCCGGCCCGGCCGCCGGGTGTATGCCGGCGCCGACGCCATGCCGACCGTGCTCGGCGGGCTGGGCGTGAGCATCCTGACCACCTCGCGCGGGGTGATGACCGGCCGCGCCGCCGCCAAGGCCGGCGTCGGCGGGGAAGTGCTCTGCAACGTGTGGTGATGGCGGGGCCCAGGGCTCAGGGACCAGGGGCCAGGGATGCCGCAGTCACGCTGCTGCTCCGCGTGGTCGCCCGATATCCGAGGCTCGCCGCCGAGCCCTACGGGGATACTGAAATGTCACGAATTGGTAAGAAGCCAATCCCGATTCCGAAGGGCGTCACCGTCAAGGTCGACGGCGCCGCGGTCGACGTCAAGGGGCCGAAGGGCCAGATGCGCCAGGCGCTGCCGCCGGGCGTCGTCGTGGCGCATCGAAGACGGCCAGCTCCTGGCGCGCCGCGAGCGGGACGAGAAGGCGCTGGCGAAGTTCCACGGCCTGGCGCGCAGCCTGGTGGCCAACGCCGTGCAGGGCGTGACCGAGGGCTGGAAGCGCGAGCTCGACATCGTCGGCGTCGGCTACCGCGCCGAGCTGAAGGGCAAGCAGGTGCACTTCGCGCTCGGCTACTCGCATCCGGTCGTGTTCGACATCCCGACCGGGATCGACGTCGACGGTGGAGAAGCAGACGCACATCACGGTGACCGGCGTCGACCGGCAGCTCGTCGGGCCAGGTGGCCGCCAACATGCGCCGCCTGCGCAAGCCCGACCCGTACCAGCAGAAGGGCGTGCGGTACACGGGCGAGGTGCTGAAGAAGAAGGCCGGAAAGACGGGGGCATAGCGCCATGAAGGTCACCAACAGAGACGAACGGCGGCAGCGGATCAAGTTCCGGATCCGCAAGCGGGTGCGCGGCACGGCGGAGCGGCCGCGCCTGAGCGTGTTCCGCAGCGTCACCCACATCTACGTGCAGGTCGATCGACGACCTCGCCGGCAAGACGCTGGCGGCGGCGTCGAGCGTCGAATCGGCGGTGAAGGCGAAGATGGGCGAGGGCGCCCGCGCCGGCAACAACAAGGGCGCCGGCCTGGTCGGCGAGACGATCGCCGAGCGGCTCAAGACCCAGGGGATCTCGCGCGTCGTCTTCGACCGCAACGGGTTCCTCTACCACGGCCGGGTCAAGGAAGTGGCCGACGCGGCCCGCAAGGCCGGGCTCGAGTTTTAGGAGCGAAAGACACATTATGCGGACACGCGAACGGATCGACGCAGGCCAGCTCGAGATCAAGGACACGGTGGTGGCCATCAACCGGGTCACCAAGGTGGTCAAGGGCGGCAAGAACCTGAGCTTCAGCGCGCTGGTCGTCGTCGGCGACGGCCAGGGCGTGGTCGGCTTCGGCATCGGCAAGGCCAAGGAAGTGCCCTCGGCCATCAAGAAGGGCATCGAGGCGGCCAAGAAGAACCTGATCCGCGTGCCGCTCAAGGGCACGTCGATTCCGCACCCGGCGCTCGGCCGCTACGGCGCCGGCCGCGTGCTGCTGAAGCCGGCGCCGGAAGGCACCGGGCATCATCGCCGGCGGCGGCGTCCGCGCCGTGGTCGAGTCGTGCGGCATCCACAACGTGCTGACCAAGTCGCTCGGGACCGCGAATCCGCACAACGTCGTCCGCGCCACGTTCACGGCGCTGTCGATGCTGAAGGATCCGCGGATGGTCGCCCGGCTGCGCGGCAAGGATCTCGAGGACGTCGTCGGCGCGGCGTAGGCGGCGAGGGACCGATGGCCAAGGCGAAGTCGGACAAGACACGTGAAGATCACCCTGGTGCGGAGCCCGATCGGGTTCGACCGCACCCAGGCCGAGACGGTGCGCGGGATGGGGCTGCGCCGCATCCGCCACACCGTCGAGCTGCGTCGACACGCCCGAGACGCGCGGGATGATCCACAAAGTGCGCCACCTGGTCACGGTGGCCGAGTAGAGCACATGGCAACCAATCTCAGCAATCTCAAGCCCGCCGCGGGCTCGAAGTTCACGCGCAAGCGCGTCGGCCGCGGTCCCGGCTCGGGCAGCGGCAAGACCGCCGCCCGCGGCTACAAGGGCGCGCAGTCGCGCTCCGGCTACAAGCAGAAGCGCGGCTTCGAGGGCGGCCAGATGCCGCTCCACCGGCGCGTCCCCAAGCGCGGCTTCAACAACATCTTCCGCGTCGAGTACGCGGTGGTGAACCTCGACAGCCTCAGCGAGCGGTTCGAGGCCGGCGCCGTCGTCGACCCCGACACGCTGCGGGCGTCGGGGCTGGTCACCGATCGGCGCGCGCCGATCAAGGTGCTGGCCCGCGGCGAGGTGGCCAAGGCCCTGACCGTGCACGGCGCACAAGTTCAGCGGCAAGGCCGCCGAGAAGATCGCCGCCGCCGGCGGCACGCGCGTCGGTGCTCGGAGGCCGGCAAGGCCTGACCGCGCCGGCCCGATCCGAGACGAGGCGTAGCCCATGCTCGAAGCCTTCAAGAACCTGTTCGCCGTCGCCGACCTGCGGAACCGCGTGCTCTTCACGCTGGCGATGCTCGGCGTGTATCGCATCGGGAGCCACATCCCGACGCCGGGCGTGAACACCGCCGCGCTGGCGCTGCTCGCCGAGCAGGCGCGCGGCACGATGTTCGGCTTCTACGACATGTTCTCGGGCGGCAACCTGTCGCAGGTGACGATCTTCGCGCTCGGCGTCATGCCGTACATCAGCGCCTCGATCATCCTGCAGCTGCTGACGGTGGTCTGGCCGTACCTGGAGCGGCTGTCGAAGGAAGGCGAGCTCGGCCGGCGCAAGATCACCCAGTACACCCGCTACCTCACCGTGGTGCTGGCCCTCGCGCAGGCGATGGCGATCGCCGTCTACCTCGAGCGGCAGACCAACATCGCCGGCGGCCTGCCGCTGGTCTACGAGTCCGGCTGGGGCTTCCGGCTGATGTGCGTGCTCACCCTCACCACCGGCACCGATGTTCGTGATGTGGCTGGGCGAGCAGATCACCGAGCGCGGCATCGGCAACGGCATGTCGCTGCTCATCTTCGCCGGCATCGTCGTCAACTTCCCGCGCGCCGTCACCCTGACCTTCGACCAGCTGCGCACCGGCCAGATCGGCCTCATCCGGCTGCTGCTGCTGGTGGCGCTGATGGTCGCGGTGGTGGCGGCGATCATCTTCGTCGAGCGCGGCCAGCGCCGCATCGTCGTGCAGTACGCCAAGCGCGTGGTCGGCCGCCGGCAGTTCGCCGGCACCAGCACCCACATCCCGCTCAAGGTCAACACCGGCGGCGTCATCCCGGTGATCTTCGCCAGCTCGCTGCTGGCCTTCCCGGCCACACTGACCGGCTTCTTCCCGGCCGGCGGCTGGGGCGACGCGGTCGTGCGGCAGCTCGCCTACGGCATGCCGCTCTACAACCTGCTGTTCGTCAGCCTGATCCTGTTCTTCGCCTACTTCTACACGGCGATCATCTTCAATCCCGACGACGTGTCGGAGAACATGCGGAAGTACGGCGGGTTCATCCCCGGCATCCGCCCGGGCAAGCGCACCGCCGAGCACATCGACACGATCCTGACGCGGATCACGCTGGCCGGCGCCGTGTACCTGTGCCTCATCGCCATCCTGCCCGAGTTCATGATCACCGGCTTCCAGGTGGCGCCGATTCCGTTCGTCGGCGAGTGGCTCGACGCCAACCTGCCGCAGTGGTTCACCAGCGGCCTGGGCGTCAACTTCTTCTTCGGCGGCACCTCGCTGCTGATCGTGGTCGGCGTGGCGATGGACACCGTGAGCCAGATCGAGTCGCAGCTGATCATGCGGCACTACGACGGGTTCATGAAGAAGACACGGATTCGTGGCCGGCGCGACTGACGGCGATGGCGTTGCGGCTTGTTGATACTGGGGCCGCCCGGTGCGGGCAAGGGCACGCAGGCGGCGAGGATCGCGGGCGATCACGGCGTGCCGAAGATCTCGACCGGCGACATGCTGCGCAACGCCGTGGCGTCGGGGAGCAGCCTCGGCCACCTGGTCAAGGAGACGGTGGCCCGGGGTGCGCTGGTCAGCGACGACGTGATCGTGGAGCTGGTGCGGGAGCGGCTGGCCGGAGATCGACGCCGCCGACGGCTTCGTGCTCGACGGGTTTCCGCGCACCGTGGCGCAGGCCGAGGCGCTCGACGGGCTGCTGAACGGCGCGCCGCTGGCGGTGGTGGAGATTCGCGTGCCCGACGACGAGCTGGTGCGGCGGGTGCGCGGACGGCGGATCTGCGAGCGTGCGGCACGACGGTGTCGGCGTTCGACGGCGACCCGTCGCTGGCGCAGGCGTGCAAGGCGTGCGGCGGACGGCTGGTGCAGCGGTCCGACGACAGCGAGCAGGTCGTGCGGGACCGGTTGAAGGTGTACTGGCGCGAGACGCAGCCGATGATCGGGTTCTACGAGGGGCGGCCGACGTTCCGCCGGGTCGACGGCGCGCAGCCGCCGGTGGCGGTGTACGAGGCGATCGCCGAGGCGGTGGCCGAGATGAGCGGGAAGGAGCGACGGAGGCGCGGTGATTGTCTGTCGGTCGGCGGCGGAGCTGGAGCGGCTGGCGCGCGTCAACGCGCTGGTGGCCCGCGTGCTCGCCGAGCTGCGGACGATGGTCGCGCCGGGCGTGACCACCGCCGAGATCGACGCCCGGGCCGAGCAGCGGCTGCGCGAAGCGGGCGCCGAGCCGGCGTTCAAGGGCTACAACGGCTACCCGTCGACGATCTGCGCGTCGGTGAACGAACAGGTGGTGCACGGGTTTCCGTCGGCGCGCCAGCTGGTCGAGGGCGACATCGTGTCGGTCGACCTGGGCGCCAAGCTCGACGGCTATTTCGGCGACAGCGCCGTCACCGTGCCGGTGGGGCAGGTCAGCGCCGAGGCGGCGCGGCTGCTCGAGGTGACGGCGCAGGCGCTGAACGAGGGGCTGGCGGTGGTGAAGGCCGGGGCGCGGCTGTCGGACATCGGCGCGGCCGTGCAGCGGCACGTCGAAGCGCACGGGTTCTCGGTGGTCCGGGAGTTCGTCGGCCACGGGATCGGCACGGCGCTGCACGAGGAGCCGCAGATTCCGAACTACGGCACGCCGGGCCGCGGGCCCGCGGCTGGCCGAGGGCATGGTCCTGGCGATCGAGCCGATGGTGAACGTCGGCCAGCCGGGCGTGAAGGTGTTGAGCGACGGGTGGACGGCCGTCACCAAGGACGGCAGTCTGTCGGCGCACTTCGAGCACACGGTCGCGGTCACCGCGGACGGGTGCCGGGTGCTGACGCAGGCCGGACGCCGCCGCCAACGTGGCGGCGTGAGGCATGGCGCGCACGAGGCGGCCGCCGCTCGCCCCTGGAAGTCGAAGGGGTGGTGCGGGAACTGCTGCCGAGCGCGCTGGTCCGGGTGAGCATCGAGGGGCGGCACGACGTGGTGGCGCATCCCGGCGGGTCGCCGTCGCGGAACTACGTCAGGGTCGTCGTCGGAGACCGGGTGAGACTGACGCTGTCGCCCACGGATCGAACCCGTGGGCGGATCGTCGAGAAGCTGTAGAGGGCCGAGCGATGAAGGTGCGAGCGTCGGTCAAGAAGATCTGCGACAAGTGCAAGGTCGTGCGTCGGAAGGGCGTCGTGCGGGTGATCTGCACGAACGCGAAGCACAAGCAGCGGCAGGGATAGGACTAGGGACTGGGGACTGGGACCGGCTAGGGGCTGCGGGCGCGATCACGCGACGGCAGCAGACCACGGCACCGGCCCTGGCCCGGCCCGAGGCGACAGCAGTTATGGCGCGTATTGCAGGCATTGACCTTCCGCGGACCAAGCGGGTCGAGATCGGGCTCACCTACATCTACGGGATCGGGCGCTTCCGCGCCGGCAAGATCCTGGAGAGCGCCGGCGTCAGCGGCGACGTCCGGGTGAAGGACCTGACCGACGACGACGTGCGCAAGATCAGCCGCGTCATCGAGGAGCAGGGCAGCGTGGAGGGCGACCTCCGCAAGGAGATCTCCATGAACATCAAGCGGCTCATGGAGATCGGCAGCTACCGCGGCATGCGTCACCGCCGCGACCTGCCGGCGCGAGGGCAGCGCACGCGCACCAACGCGCGCACGCGCAAGGGTCCGCGCAAGGGCGCGGTCGCCAAGAAGAAGACGGTGTAACCCATGGCCAAGACCGAAGGCGGCAAAGACGCCGCCACGCCCAAGAAGAAGACGTTCAAGAAGCGCGGCGAGAAGCGCGTGGTGCACCACGGCTACGCCCACATCCAGGCGTCGTTCAACAACACGCTGATCACCATCACCGACACCGAGGGCAACGTCGTGTCGTGGTCGAGCGCCGGCGCGATCGGCTTCAAGGGGTCGCGCAAGGGCACGCCGTTCGCCGCCACGCAGGCGGCGATGGCCGCCTGCAACGTCGCCAAGACCTTCGGCATGCGCTCGTGCGAGGTGCTGGTCAAGGGCCCGGGCTCCGGCCGCGAGTCGGCGGTGCGCGCGCTGCAGAACGCCGGCATCGAGGTCAAGTCGATCCGCGACGTCACGCCGATTCCGCACAACGGCTGCCGGCCGCCGAAGCGGCGCCGCGTCTGACGCGCGGTTCACGAGATTCAGGGAGAAGGACAGAGTTACATGGCTCGATACACCGGTCCCGTCTGCCGTCTGTGCCGCCGCGAGGGCATGAAGCTGTTCCTCAAGGGCGAGCGCTGCTACACGGAGAAGTGCGGCATCGAGAAGCGCAACATGCCGCCCGGGCAGCACGGCCGCCGGCGCGCGTCGAAGCTGCCAGGGCTACGGCGTGCAGCTGCGCGAGAAGCAGAAGGTCAAGCGCACCTACGGCGTGCTCGAGGACCAGTTCCGCCGCTACTTCGAGATGGCCGACCGCACCCGCGGCATCACCGGCGTGACGCTGCTGCAGCTGCTCGAGCGGCGGCTCGACAACGCCGTCTACCGCATGGGCTTCGCGACCTCGCGGGCGCAGGCGCGCCAGCTGGTGCGCCACGGCCACTTCCTGGTCAACGGCAAGAAGGTCGACATCCCGTCCTACTCGCTCAAGGCCGGCGACGTGGTGTCGGTGCGGCAGACCAGCCGCGAGAACGCCGGCCATCCTCCACGCCGTCGGCGAGGTGAAGGGCCGCGGCATTCCCGAGTGGATCGCGCTCGAGGGCGAGCTCGGCGCCAAGGTGGTGTCGATGCCGACGCGCGAGCAGATCAACCTGCCGGTGCAGGAGCAGCTCATCGTCGAGCTCTACTCGAAGTAACGACCTGTCGGGTCTCGGGGCTCGGGTCCCGGGACTCGTCCGGACGCACGATCCATGGCCCCGGGGGACACTCCCGGGCGCCAGTCGCCGGCCCGCAGCTCTCAGACCTGCAGCGGGAGGCCGGCGATCTCGATCCGCAGGTCTGGAGGCCGGGCTGCCGGCCCAGTGGCGAAAGGACGACGACCATGTTGTGGAGAGGTTTCCAGCGGCCCAAGCGGCTCGACTTCGAGCGCGACACCCTCACCGACCGGTTCGGCCGGTTCTCGGCCCAGCCGTTCGAGCGCGGCTTCGGCACCACCGTCGGGCAACGCCCTGCGCCGCGTGCTGCTGTCGTCGATCGAGGGCGCGGCGGTGACGGCGGTGAAGATCGACGGCGTCCTGCACGAGTTCTCGCCGATCAAGGGCGTGGTCGAGGACGCCACCGACATCATCCTCAACCTCAAGCAGATCCCGCTCAAGTGCCACACCGACGCGGCCAAGACGCTCACGCTGCGCGTCAACAAGGCCGGCAAGGTGCACGGCCAGGGACATCGAGACCGATCACGACATCGAGATCCTCGAGCCCGACGCCCACATCGCCACCATCTCCGAGGGCGGCAAGCTGCACATGGAGCTGCGCGTCAAGCGCGGCCGCGGCTACGTCTCGGCCGACAAGAACTTCGACGAGGACCTGGGCATCGGCTGGATCCCGATCGACTCGGTGCACTCGCCGGTGAAGAAGGTCAACTACCTGGTGGAGGCGGCGCGCCTCGGCCAGACCACCGACTACGACAAGCTGACCATCGACGTGTGGACCAACGGCTCGGTCACGCCGACCGACGCGGTGTCGCTGTCGGCCAAGCTGATCCGCGACCACCTGAGCATCTTCATCAACCTCGACGACGAGGACGAGCCGGCGGCCGAAGCCGCCGGTGAGGGCGCGCGGGTCGGCGGCGCCAACGAGCACCTCGACAAGAGCGTCGAGGAGCTCGAGCTGTCGGTGCGCTCCTACAACTGCCTGAAGAACGCCAACATCCGCACCATCCGCGAGCTGGTGCAGAAGACCGAAGGCGACATGCTGAAGACCAAGAACTTCGGCCGCAAGTCGCTCAACGAGATCAAGGAAATCCTCCAGACCATGGGCCTGGGCCTGGGGATGCGGCTGGATCAGGCCAGACGGAGTAGACAGGCTCAGCGGCCCGGGGCTCGGGTCCCGGGCTGGCGGCTACGACTGAGCCAAGCAGGGACACGACCATGAGACACCGAGTCGGACATCGCAAACTGGGACGGGTCACCGAGCATCGGATTGCGCTGCTGCGCAACCAGGCGGAGGCCCTGCTCACCCACGAGCACATCACCACCACCGTGCCGAAGGCCAAGGAACTGCGGCCGTTCGTCGAGAAGCTCATCACCACCGCCAAGCGCGGCGTGCGGGCGGCCGATCCGAAGGGCGTGACGCTCTCGGCCCGGCGCCTGGTGATGCGCCACGTGGTCGACCAGGACGTGGTCGCCAAGCTGTTCGACGAGCTGGCGCCGCGCTTCATGGAGCGGCCGGGCGGCTACACCCGCATCCTCAAGCTGGGCTACCGGCGCGGCGACGGGCGCCGAGACGGCGCTGATCGAGCTGGTCGGATCCGAGTTCGACCCCAAGAAGGCGGCGGCCGAGAAGGCCGCGGCGGCGAGACCGGCGATCAGCCGAAGTCGCAGAAGAGCGTCGGCGAGCGGCTGCGGTCGGCGGCGTCGCGGATCCGCGGCGAGAAGAAGGACAAGGGCGCGGCGCCGAGCAAGGCGTCGCAGCCGGCGCGGCGCGCGCCGAAGAAGTCGACCACGCCGCGCAAGGCCGGCGGGTCCTAAGCCCGCTCGACCGCTTCACGAACCCGACACGGCCCGGGCGCTTCGAGCGTCCGGGCCGTTGTCGTTTCTCCGCGCGTTGGCGCGGGCCCGGCACCGCCTCCTGGCCTCAGGCCGCTGCTGTAGATCATTCGGCCTGGAGGCGGCGCCGGACGCCATGCGGTACCGCCGCGAGCGCGCCGCGGCTAGCGCATCCGCGCTACTCGGCATCGCGAGCCGCCGCCACGACGCTGTCGAGCCGGCGCGACCCTGCTGTCCCGAGTACGCACGCGGTCGCCCGAGCTGCCCATGAAGCACGCACTGGGCTCCCGACGGAGTCGCGTTCCAGCCGACGCGCCCACGGGGATCGAGCGTCGACTCGCGATCGATCCGTTCCGGCGGCAGTCGCGCGCCCTCGACTGCGCCATCGACTGACGCCATGTCGTCCGTCAGTCCGCACGGAACGGTGAGGTCGCGCGAGGCTCCGTTCGAAGCGCAGAGAGCTTCCGGTCGGCCGCAAGTATCGCGGCATGCGCCCGCGTACGCGGCTTGCCACGCTGCTACCCAGCCGCGCGATCGCGAGACCATGCTCACCGCGTCGCGACAGACGTTCCCGGATCGCCGACGGTTGCCGCCGTGCGGACTGGTGCAGCCGCCTTGGCGTGAGTCACGTCCCGGACAGAACTGCCCTGGCGGCGGTGCACGTTGGGTGCACGGCGCCAGAGCCGCACTGCGGCCGTAGCTAGCCGACGGTCCTCCGGACAGTCCCAGCGCTGCGCCGAGTGGCGTGCCGCCCCGGTCGATGCCTAGCCGGCTAGCGGCACGAGCCTTCGAGTCGACGATTTCGAGCGCCGCCAGTCGCGGCCCGCTTGGGCACTCGTGCGCCCATGGAGGTGAGAGGATGTCTCGGCGAGCGAACGCCCGACTGCGGTAGCCGCCGAGCCTGCAGCCGACTAACGCGTCGTGACTCGTGGTCACGAAGTCGGGCACCCAGACGTGGCCCACTCTCCGCGGCGGAATGCCGACCAGCTTGCGGCTCGATCCTGAGCCGCGGCGTGGCGCAAAGCCTCGTAGCGCCGCCGAGTCGCCTTCGAACGACGGCATCGACGAGTCGCCGTGCTGCAATCGTGAGGCGCCTGCCGTGCAGGTCGGCTGACGAAGCACTCTCATGTTCATTCGATCTCGTCCGCACTGTGACGATGACCGCTCGCGATCCGCGGCGGCCACCTCGGCTCGTCCGCCGGCTGCTAGAGTGCCGGATGCTTCAAGTGATGGTCGGTCCGGGACTGGAACGCGTGCGCCAGGAGGAACAGTTCCGGCTCGCCGAACAACTTGCCGGTCATGTGGAGCGCGGTCGGCGATCCTTCGAAGAACCCGCTCGGGACGCTCAGGATGGGATAGCCGAGACGGTTGGTCAGCAGCCGGTCGGCGCCGAGGAAGAGGTCGAGGTCGGACATCGCGGCGTCCATCTGTTCCATCACGCGCATGCGATAGCGGTTCGCCTGGATGTACTCGACGGCCGGGATGAAGCGGCCGGCGCGGATGTCGGCCGGGCGAGCTGCTCTGCTCGGGACCGTTCTCGATCTCGCGGAGCGTGCCGCTCGCGAGTCGGCTCGTCGAACGCCGCAGCCGTTTCCGCCCAACGGATGAAGTCGATCGCGGCGATCTCGACGTCGGGCAGATCGAACGGCACCACCTCCACGCCGATGCCGCGAATCACCGTGAGGGCCGCTTCGTTGTTCCGGCGTGTGGCGCGCTCCCTGGCTGTTTCGGCCGGACTGGCCGGCGAATGCGGACCGGAGGTAGCCGACGCGCAGTGTGCGAACGTCGGCCGTGGCGTCCCATCCGAACGGCACGTCGATGACGCTGTTGTCTTTGCCGTCCGGGCCGTAAATCGCGTCGAACACCAGCGCACAATCCTCGACCGAGCGGCACAGCGGACCGACGGTGTCTTGCGTCCACGCCAGCGTCATTCCACCGTACCGGCTGACGCGTCCGAACGTGGGCCGCAGACCGGCGACGCCGTTTCGCTCCGCCGGCGCGGTGATCGACCCGCCGGTGTCGGAGCCAATGGAGAACGCGACGAGTCCGGCCGCCGTCGCCGCGCCGGGACCGCCGGACGAGCCCGCGGCATCCTCGGTGGTGTTCCACGGGTTGCGAGTCAGGCCGCCGAACCACTGGGCCCTCACAGCAAGGGCTCCGGTCGACAGCTTCGCGACCATGATCGCACCCGCTGCCCTCAGCTTCGTGTAGACGGTGGCGTCGGTGTCGATGACTCGATCTTTCCAGGGCGAGGCGCCCCAGGTGGTCCTGGTGCCGCGCACCGCGAACAGGTCCTTCAGGCCGAATGGGATGCCGTGCAATGGGCCGCGATATGCGCCGGCGGCGATTTCGTCGTCCGCTTGCCTGGGCCTGTGCCCGCGCCAGCTCCGGTGTGAGAGAGACGACGCAGTGGAGGATGGGATCGTATCTGGCGAGTCGCGACAGATACAGCTCGGTGAGCTCGGACGGCTTGACCTGGCGCGTCTCGACCAGCCTGGCCAGATGTGTCACCGGGAGAAAGGCCAGTGCCTCGTCGGTGGACGGCCTCGAGACCTCGGGCGCCCGACGGATCAGCCGCGGCGGCCCTGACGGCAGCACCTTCCCTGGCGGGACGGGGTTGAACACGATCGCCGGCTGCACATCGTCGCCAAGGTCGGCGCTGCGCAATGCGGCGAATCCGGCCATGTAGTCCGCGGGTCGCGTTGAGGCGCGTCAGGATCGCCTGTTGTTCTGCTCGTGTGAAGGAGACACCGGCGATCTTCTGCGCTGCCTCGAGCACGTCGATGGTGACGACGTCGGCGCCCTGCGCGGCGATGGTGAGCGCCTCGGGCATGAGGGTCGAGCCGAGGCCCATGGCCGACAGGCACGCGACGAAATGCCGCCGGTTGAGCGCGACTCGATCGTCGTTCATACCGCTTTGGCCATCATGGCCCTCTCATCCGGAGAACGCTACGGCCTCCGCGGCGTGGGCGTGATGCCTCCTCCAGGCCGAATGATCTACAGCAGCGGCCTGAGGCCAGGAGGAGGTATCGCGCCCACGACGCGGGAACGCTACGCCTCGTGGCCGTGCCCGTGCGGGTGGTCGGCGCGGTAGGCCGCGACGATCTTGGTCTGCAGCTGCGCCGGCACGTCGTCGTAGTGCGAGTACTCCATGTGGTAGCTGCCGCGGCCGCCGGTCACCGAGGTGAGGTGCTGCTCGTAGGTGAGCATCTCGGCCATCGGCACCTGCGCGCGGATCACGGTGCTGGCCCCGCGCGTGTCCATGCCGGCGATCCGGCCGCGGCGCCCGTTCAGGTCGCCCATCAGGTCGCCGGCGTAGTCGCTCGGCGCGTAGACCTCGACGTTCATCACCGGCTCGAGCAGCGTCGGCCGGGCCCGGGCCATGCCGTCGCGGAAGGCCAGATGGCCGGCGGTCTTGAACGACAGCTCGTTCGAATCGACGTCGTGGTACGAGCCGTCGAAGAGCGTCGCCTTCAGATCGACCATCGGATAGCCGGCCAGGAACCCGCGCTGCCGCGATTCCTGCAGCCCCTTCTCGACGGCGGGGATGAACTGGCGGGGAATCGATCCGCCGAAGATGTCGTCGACGAACTCGAAGCCGCCGCCGCGCGGCAGGGGCTCGAAGCGCACCTTGCAGTCGCCGAACTGGCCGTGGCCGCCGGTCTGCTTCTTGTGGCGGCCGTGCGCCTCGACCGCGGCCGTGATCGTCTCGCGATAGGGGATGCGGGGCGGCTTCAGCAGCACCTCCACGCCGAAACGGCGCTTGAGCTTGGCGACCGTGACCTCGATGTGCAGCTGGCCCTGGCCCGAGAGCAGCAACTCGTGGGTATTCGGGTCGCGGGCGTAGTGGATGGCTGCCGTCCTCCTCCTCGAGGCGGTGCATGGCGGTGCTGATCTTGTCCTCGTCACCGCGGCTCTTCGGTTCGATGGCGTAGGCGAGCACCGGCTCGGGCCAGGTGATCGGCGGGAAGGTGATGCCGGCCTTGGCATCGGCGAGCGTGTCGCTGGTGCGGGTCTCCTTCAGCTTGGCGACGGCGCCGATGTCGCCGGCCTTCAGTTCGGGCACGGTGGTCGGCGTCTTGCCCTGCATCACCATCAGGCTGCCGAGGCGTTCGTCGGTGTCGCGGGTGCGGTTGCGCACCGTCGAGTCCGAGGTCAGCACGCCCTGGCAGACGCGGAAGAGCGAGATGCGCCCGGCGAACTGATCGGCCACCGTCTTCCACACGAAGGTCGCCATCGGTGCCTGCTCCGACACCGGACGGGTCACTTCGGCGCCGCCTTCGATGGCGCGAAACGGCCGGTCGGCCGCCGTCGGCAGCCAGCTCAACGCCGCGTTGAGGAGGCGCCTCGATGCCGATGTTGCGCAGCGCAGAGGTGCACACGGCCGGGAAGATCGCGCCGGCCGCCGTCGCCTTCTGCAGCCCGGTGACCAGTTCGTGATCGGTGAGCGTGCCCTGGTCGAAGAACCGCTCCATCAGCGCCTCGTCGGCCTCGGCCACCGCCTCGATGAGCGCGGTGCGGGCCGCCTGGGCCTCGCCGGCCAGCGCCTCGGGGATCGGGCCCTCGACCGCCGGTCCGCCGTCGGGCGGCGCGGTGAAGGCCTTCATCCCGACGACGTCGACCAGGCCGGTGCAGGCCTCGCCCTCGCCGATCGGCAGGTGGACCGGCATCACGCTGCGATGGCAGGTGCGGCGCAGCGCGACGATGGTGCGTTCGAGCGAGGCGCGATCGCGGTCGAACCGGCTGAGCGCGACGATCCGCGGCAGCCCCAGCTCGTCGGCGGCGGCCCACGCCTTCTCGGTCTGCACCGCCGGGCCCGACACGGCATCGACGACGACGATCGCGGCGTCGGCGACGCGCAGGGCGGCGCGCGTGTCGGCGAAGAAATTGGCGACCCCGGGGGTGTCGAGCAGGTTGATCTTGGTCTTGCGCCATTCGGCGTAGGCGAGCGACGTGCTGAGGGTGTGCTTGCGGGCGATCTCCTCGGGGTCGTAGTCGGTGACCGTCGTGCCGTCGTCGACCCGGCCGAGCCGGTTCACCATGCCGGCGGCGAACAGCATCGCCGACACCAGCTGCGTCTTGCCGCAGCCGCCGTGCCCCACCACGGCGACGTTGCGGATGCTTGCCGCGTCGTAGACCTTCATAGGCCGGACCCTCCGCGGTCCTGCGGCGGCGTCTCGCGATCAGTTCCGGCCCGGTGCCGGGTAACGGCGCTGCGACGTCTCCAAGCGCGTAGCCTATGCGTTCGGCGGCCGATGTCAAGCCGGGCGGGGCGCTGGCTACTCGTAGCGCAGGGCTTCGATCGGGTCGAGCCGCGAGGCGCGCCAGGCCGGGAGCATGCCGAAGAAGATGCCGACGCTGGCCGAGAACCCCAGGCCGAGGGCGAACGACCACCACGGCAGCGAAATCGGGAACCCCGAGACGACGTTCACCAGGAGCCCGATCGCGCTGCCCAGCGTGATGCCGATGATGCCCCCCAGGCTGGTCAGCACCACCGCCTCGATCAGGAACTGGAACAGGATCTCGGTGCGGCGGGCGCCGATGGCCTTGCGCACGCCGATCTCGCGCGTCCGCTCGGTGACCGAGATCGTCATGATCGACATCACGCCGATGCCGCCGACCATCAGCGCGATCGACGAGATGACGACCAGCGACAGCAGCACCGCCCGGGAGATCTGGTCCCACACCTTGAGGATCGCGTCCTGGGTCACCAGGTCGAAGTCGTTGGGCTTGTCGAGCGTCAGGTCGTGGCGGATGCGCATGATCGCCTCGACCTCGCGCATCGCCACCTCGCGGTCGACGTCCTCGCGCGGCACCACGGCGATCATCGCCGGGGCGGCGCCGAACGGGCCGCCAGGGATACGCTCGTTGCCGAACTGCTTGCGGAAGGCCGTGTACGGCACGATCGCGAAGTCGTCGGGGCTCGGCCCGAACCCGCCGAGCGACGGCCGCTTGTCGATCACCCCGATCACCGTGTAGCGGGTGGCGCCGACGCGCACCTGCTTGCCGACCGGGTCGAGCCCCTTGGCCTGGAACAGGGCCTCGTACGGGCCGTAGCCGATGACGGCCACGTTGCGGCGCCGCTCGACTTCCTGCTGGGTCATCGACCGGCCGATCAGGATCTTGGCGAAGTTGACGTCGACGAACGCTTCGCTGGCGCCCATGATCACCTGCGGCACGGTGCGATCGTTGCCGTGGAAGATCCGCTCCATCCTCGGCGGCGGTCCGCCGGTGCCGAGCCAGGTGTCGACCAGCGCCACCGACGGCGCCAGACGCTTGATGGCCTCGCCGTCCTCGACGGTGAGCCCCGGCCGCTTGATCAGGTCGACGAACGACGCGCCCGACGAGAAGCTGAGCGCGCCGAAGCGCTGCACGAAGATCGTCCGCGGCCCCAGCGATCGGATCGAGTCGCGCAGCGAGGTGTCGAAGCCGCGGATGAGCGCGGTCATGCTGACGATCGAGGTGATGCCGATGACCACGCCGAGGATGGTCAGCGCCGAGCGCATCTTGTTGGCCCACAGGGTGTCGAAGGCCATCTCCGCCGTCTCGCGGAAGAGCGCCAGGCGCTTCAGCAGGGCGCCGGTCATTCGCGCCTCAACGCCTCAATCGGTGCCAGCATGGCGGCGCGGCGGGCCGGGTACCAGCCGAAGAACAGGCCGACGGCGGCGGTCACCAGGATGCCAACCGCCACCGACCAGGTTTCGATCGTCGCCGGCAGCGGCGTGACCGCGGCGAGGATCCGGGCGAAGACCGCGCCCAGAGCGACACCGATGATGCCGCCGACCACCGACAGCGTGACCGACTCGGTCAGCACCTGCGACATGATGTCGCGGGCCTTGGCGCCGAGGGCCTTGCGCAAGCCGATCTCACGGGTCCGCTCGCTGACCACCATCAGCATGATGTTCATGATGACGATGCCGCCGACCAGCAGCGACAAGCGCGACGACGCCGACCAGCACGGTGGCGATGCCGGCGGTGGCCTGCTGGAAGATGCCGAGCACCGAGTCGGAGGCGACGATGGCGAAGTCGTCGTCCTCGCCAGGAGCGAGGTGGCGGGCGACGCGCAAGGCGGTGCGGGCCTCGTCCTTGGCGGCGGCCACCTGAGTGGTCTCCCGCGGCTTGACCATCAGTGCCAGCGACTGACGCGAGCCGAACAGCTTCTGGTAGCGGCCGAGCGGGATGACCACGAACTCGTCGAGCGAGTTGCCGAAGAAGGCGCCCTTCTTGGCGCTGACGCCGACGATGCGGAATGGCACCCCCGCGATCTTGATGAACTTGTCGAGCGGATCCTCGGGCCCGAACAGCCGATCGGCCACCTGCCAGCCGACCAGCGCGACCGGGCGGTTGCGCTGCACCTCGACCGGGCTCATCATCCGGCCGCGCTCGGCGTCGAAGGTCGAGAACTCCAGGTAGTCGTCGGTCACGCCCTGGACGGTGATCGTTTGCAGCTCCTCGCTGCGATAGCCGACGGTCGAGTTCTGCTGCGCCTGGGCCATCACCGCGGCGATGGTCGTCCCGAAGCGCTCGACCGCTCGGGCCTCGTCGAGGGTGAGGCGGGGGTTGTTGCGCTGGCGGTCGACCTCGTCCTGGTTGCGGGCGATGCCGGTGCGGCGGATGGTGAACGAGTCGGCACCCAGATCCGAGACGATGGCGTCGGACACGGCGCCGTTCACGCCCTGGATGAGGGCGACGACGGCGATGATCGACGACACCGCGACGATGTTGCCGAGCAGGGTCAGGAGCGAGCGCAGCTTGTTGGACCAGATCGAGTCCAGCGCCAGCTTCACCGCCTCCCAGAGTTGCGACATGGCCGGCGTCAGGGCGCCGCGGCGGCCGGCGTCGGCGCTTCGCGCACGTCGTCGGCGTCGTAGAGGTTGCGCACCGAGTCGAAGGGCCCGGTGATGACGCGGTCGCCCTGGGCCAGCCCCTTCACCACCTCGAAGTATCGCTCGCCGGCGATGCCGACCTCGACCGGCACGAACGTCGCCTTGCCGTCCTTGACCATGAACACCCCTTCGATCTCCTTGCGGGTGTGGCCAACCGGCAGTTCGGTCGGCGCCGCCGGGCCCGCCGGGGCCTGAGTCATCCCGAAGCTCCACCGGGACGGCGGCGCTGGACGCAGCTTCGGTACGACGGCGCCGCTCTTGTCGTACTCGAGCTCGCGCACGGTGAGCGACTGGATCGGCACGGCCACGACGCCGGTCTTCGAGGCGGTGGAGATGTCGGCGGTGCAGGTGAAGCCGGGGCGGATCTCGGGCGCGCCGGCGTCGAGGGTGACGACGACCTTGAAGTTGGTGGCGGTGCGCGGGGCGGTCGCCGCCGGCCTGGCCGGTCGTCGGCTGAATCGGGCTGTTGCCAATCTCGGTGACCCGGCCGGGGAAGGTCTTGCCGGTGATGGCGTCGATCGTCACGATCGCCTTCTGGCCGATCTGCACCAGCGGAATGTCGGTCTCGTCGACCTCGACCTCGGCCTCGATCACCGACATGTCGGCGACGGTGAGCAGCACCGTGCCGGCGTTGTTCATCGTGCCGACGACGACGTTCTCGCCCTCTTCGATGTTGCGGCGGGTGACGATGCCGTCGAAGGGCGACTCGAAGCGGGCCTGCGACAGGCTGTAGCGGCTGCTGACCAGGCCCGCCTCCTGCTGCCGTACCTGCTCCTCGCGGGTCCGGATCTCCTGCGTGCGGGCGTTCAGGTCGCTCTCGCGCATCTGGACCTCGGCCTCGGCCTTCTCGAGCGTTTCGCGGGTGGTCAGGCCCGACTGCCAGAGGTCCTGCTGACGCTTCAGCGACTGGCGGGCGATGTCGAGGCCGGCCTGGGCGCTCTGCACCTGTACCCGCGACTGCTCGAGGCCGGTCCGTGCGCCCGCCACCGCGGCCTCGTCGCGCCTGACCGCGCTCTCGACGGCCACCGGGTCGATCTGCAGCAGGAACTGGCCGGCGGTGACCCGATCGCCTTCGCGCACGCCGATCCGCGTCACCCGGCCCATCGCCTGGGCGCTGATGTTCACCGAGCGCCTCGGCTCGATCTTGCCCGAGGCCGAGACGATCGCCTCGAGGTCGCGCTTCTGCACGGTCTCGGCGGTGATGAGCGTGCCCTTCTCCTGGCGCGAGCGCGAATAGGCCCCGGCGGCGACGCCGAGGACCACGAGCAGCCCCACCACCCACGGCCACTTTTTCCGAAACACCGCTAGTGTCCCGTCACAGTGAGTCGCGGCATAAGTCCCGGAGCGGGAAGCCCGGATCGCGAGGCGCGAGGAGTGAGCATATTGGACGATATGTGAGCGACGAGCAACGACGCGAGGCGGGCTGAGCCGCCCGGGAATTGTGTCGCGAATCCACTGTGACGGACACTAGACCCTCCGATTAAGCCTACGGCGCCCGCGACGGCCGCGGCGATGCCCAGGTAGGTGCCGAGCATCGGCCCGGCGTACTCCCGCGCCCTCCGGCCGGTCAGCGTGGCGGCGCCCAGCGCCAGCAGCAACGCCCACCAGAGCCCGAAGAGCTCGACCGTGCCGAGGATCCGCGCGGCCAGCGAGCCCTCGTCGAAGAGCGGCAGCATCGCCGACAGGTTGAACGGGCTGGTCAACGACTCGCGCAGGATGTGGAGCGGCGTCGCGAGCACCTGCTGCAGGGCCAGGACGGCGCTGGCGTGTACCGCCACGCTGAGCGCCGCGAGGTAGCGCACCGCCGGGGCGTGGCGGCGCGTCCAGAGAAACAGCCCGGTGGCGACGGCCACCGTCGTGACCGGCAGGAGCAGCGCCCGTCCGCCACTGGTGAAGTAGGTTGCCCACGGCGGGCTGTGCCTGCCAGCGCTGGTAGGTCGCGTCGTCCACCGCGCCGCCGAAGGCCTCGACCACGCGCACCCGCTCGTCCACGACCGCCTGCCGGCCGACCGGCAGGGCGAGCAGCCAGACGGCCACGGCCAGCCACACGGCCAGGACCGCGAGCCAGGTCGAGGCGACGGCACCGGCGTCGGCGCCGGCGGCCACCGCCATCGCCCGGCGCGGGCCGACCACCATCCCGGTCAGGCGGGCCAGCAGTCCGCTGGCCGGGGGGTTGCTAGTAGGGGTCATTCGGTGGGAATCGACGTCGGCCGCGCTCCAGAGTGTAATACGGCGGGAGCCGCGGCCATGTTTCCTCGATGTTGCTTCAAGTCGCTGACAGCGATGGACTTCCGGCCGGGACGGGGGCCCCGGGATGGCCGCCGCCCGGCGCTCAGGGCACGACGCGCAAACTCGTGGACAATCGACGCATTCGTAATCGTCCGGCGCGCCGGGAGTAGCAGGAGGCGGACGCGCGCGCGGACACCCGGGCTGCGGACGAGCAGGCGGCGACAGCATGACGGATCTGCAGGCGAGGGGTGAGCGAGCCGAAAAGGTAAGGGGAGCTGGAAACCCGGGTACCGGTGTGCAAGTGTGCGCACGGGTCGCGGGTGACCGGCGCCGGCCAGGGCCCTCCCAGCCACGGCCGGCCCAGGGTGACGGACACCCCGGGACCGCAGGGCGAGATCGGCGGACACCACCACATGGCAGTACGGATTGGCGAGCTGCTCCTCAAGGAGAAGCGGATCACGCCGGAACAACTCCAGGAGGCGCTCAGCTACCAGCGCCAGAACGGCGGCAAGCTCGGCGCCAATCTGGTGAAGCTCGGCTTCGTGAAGGACGAGGAGATCACGTCGCTCCTCTCGAAGCAGTACGGCGTCCCCTCGATCTCCCTGAACCAGTTCGAGATCGACCCGGCCGTCATCAAGCTGGTGCCGGCCGAGACCGCCCACAAATACCAGATCATCCCGCTCAGCCGGGTCGGCGCGACGTTGACGATCGCGATGACCGACCCGACCAACGTCTTCGCCCTCGACGACCTCAAGTTCATGACCGGCTACAACGTCGAGCCGGTGGTGGCCTGGGAGACGGCGGTCCTCGACGCGATCCAGAAGTACTACGGGGCGGCGGGGGTGGGCGGCAAGCAGTCGGCCAGCCAGAAGATCATCGAGACGGCCCCCGGCGAGAGCGCCCTCGAGATCGCCACCCGGGCGATGTCGGAAATGCCGATGCTCGACGCCGGCGACGTCGAGGTGCTGGAGGAGCTGGAGGAGATCAGCGCCGAGGCGCTGACCCGGCAGGGCGAGGAAGCGCCGGTCATCAAGCTCGTCAACGTCATCCTGATGTCGGCCATCTCGAAGGGCGCCAGCGACATCCACGTCGAGCCGTACGAGAAGGAATACCGGGTCCGCTACCGCATCGACGGCATCCTCTACAACGTGATGAGCCCGTCGCTCAAGATGCGCGATGCCATCACCTCGCGCATCAAGATCATGGCCAAGCTCGACATCGCCGAGAAGCGCCTGCCGCAGGACGGCCGCATCAAGATCCGCTTCTCGGATGCCGGCGTGCAGCGCGACATCGACTTCCGCGTCTCGAGCCTGCCGACCCTCTTCGGCGAGAAGATCGTCATGCGGCTCCTCGACCGCACCAAGCTGATGCTCGACATGACCAAGCTCGGCTTCGAGCCCGAGTCGCTGGTCAAGCTGGAGACGCAGATCAACAAGCCGTGGGGCATGGTCCTGGTCACCGGGCCCACCGGCAGCGGCAAGACCAACACCCTCTACTCGTCGATCTCGCGGATCAACACCCCCGAGACCAACATCATGACCGCCGAGGACCCGGTCGAGTTCAACCTCGTCGGCGTCAACCAGGTGCAGGTCCGCGAGGCCATCGGCCTCAACTTCGCCGCCGCGCTGCGCAGCTTCCTGCGCCAGGATCCCAACATCATCCTGGTCGGCGAGATCCGCGACTTCGAGACGGCGGAGATCGCGGTGAAGGCGGCCCTCACCGGCCACCTGGTGCTGTCGACGCTCCACACCAACGACGCCCCCAGCACCATCAACCGCCTGATGAACATGGGCATCGAGCCCTTCCTGGTGGCCAGCTCGCTGAACCTCGTCTGCGCGCAGCGCCTGGTGCGCCGGATCTGCACCAGCTGCAAGGTCGACGATGCGGTGCCGCCCGCAGGCGCTGGTCAACATCGGCTTCTCGCCGGAGCTGGCCGAGACGGTCGTGCCCAAGAAGGGCAAGGGCTGCGAGAAGTGCAACCGCAGCGGCTACAAGGGCCGCGTCGGTCTCTACGAGGTGATGGATGTCACCGAGGAGCTGCGCGAGCTCATCCTCGTCGGCGCGTCGGCGCTCGAGCTGCGGCGCAAGGCGATCGAGGAAGGGATGATCACGCTGCGCGGCAGCGGCCTGCGCAAGATCACCGACGGCGTGACGACGCTCGAGGAAGTGGTGCGGGAGACGGTCAAGTAACAGGAACAGCGGCTAGGGGCTAGCGGCTAGCGGCTAGGAAGCACAGGACAGAGAGACACAATGGCTACGTTGCCGGAATTGCTGAAGAAGACGGTCGAACTGAACGGATCCGACCTGCACCTGTCGATCCAGTCGGCGCCGGTGGTGCGCGTGCACGGCCACCTGCAGCGGCTCGAGGCGCCCGAGTTGACCCCGTCGGACACCAAGACGCTGGCCTACAGCGTGCTGACCGACGCCCAGAAGAAGCGCTTCGAGGAGACCCAGGAGCTCGACTTCTCGTTCGGCATCCGCGGGCTGGCCCGGTTCCGCTGCAACATGTTCAACCAGCGCGGGGCGGTCGGCGCCGTCTACCGCCTGATCCCGGAGCGCGTCCGGCCCTTCGACGAGCTCGGGCTGCCGCCGGTCATCGGCAAGCTGGCCGAGAAGCCGCGCGGGCTGGTGCTGGTCACCGGCCCGACCGGCAGCGGCAAGTCGACGACGCTGGCGGCGATGATCGACAAGATCAACATCGAGCGCAAGGGCCACATCCTCACCATCGAGGACCCCATCGAGTACCTCCACCAGCACAAGGGCTGTCTGGTGAACCAGCGCGAGGTGCACAGCGACACCCAGAGCTTCACCAACGCCCTGCGCGCCGCCCTCCGCGAGGATCCCGACATCGTCCTGGTCGGCGAGATGCGCGACCTCGAGACGGTGGAGTCGGCGCTGCGCATCGCCGAGACCGGCCACCTCACCTTCGCCACGCTGCACACCAACTCGGCGTCCTCGACCATCAACCGCATCATCGACGTGTTCCCGGCCCACCAGCAGTCGCAGGTGCGGGTCCAGCTGTCGCTGGTGCTGGAAGGGATCGTCTGTCAGTCGCTGCTGCCGAAGATCAACGGGCAGGGGCGCGTGGTGGCCCTCGAGATCCTGGTGCCGACCCCTGGCATCCGCAACCTGATCCGCGAAGACAAGGTCCACCAGATCTACTCGTCGATGCAGGCCGGGCAGGAAAAGCTCGGCATGCAGACGATGAACCAGTCGCTGGTCACGCTGCACCAGCGGCGGATGATCTCGCTCGAAACCGCGATGAGCGCCTCGTCGATGCGCGACGAGCTGACCGAGATGATGAGCCGCGGCGTCGGCGTCGTCGCCGGCGCCGGCATGGGCCGGTCGGGCGGGCCGGGCCGGCCGATGTCGCGCTGACCGGGTGTAGGGAATTCAGCAGGAGACGACGCACATGCCGACCTTCGCATTCTCCGGCCGCACCCGCGGCGGCGAGCTCATCAGCGGCGAGCGCCTCGGCGACACCGTCGAGTCGGTGACCGCCTCGCTGCGGCGCGAGCAGATCATGGTCACGCGGATCGGCGCGGTCGCCGCCAAGGCGGTTGCGCCGCCGAAGAAGGCGCGGGCCAAGTCGGTGAATGCCAAGAACCTGGCGGTCTTCACCCGCCAGTTCTCGGTGATGATCGACGCCGGCCTGCCCCTCGTGCAGTGTCTCGACATCCTCGGCAACCAGGAGGAAGACAAGAACTTCTCGGCGGTGATCCTCGCCACCCGCAGCGACGTCGAGGGCGGCGCCTCGCTGGCCGACGCGATGCGCCGGCATCCCAAGACCTTCGACGCCCTCTTCACCAACATGATCGCGGCGGGCGAGGCCGGCGGCATCCTCGACACCATCCTGAAGCGGCTGGCCGTCTACATCGAGAAGGCGGTCAAGCTGAAGGCGCAGGTCAAGTCGGCGATGATCTACCCGGTGGCGATCATCCTCATCGCCGTGGCCGTCGTCACCGTGATTCTGTGGAAGGTCATCCCGACCTTCGCCAGCCTGTTCGCCGGCCTCGGCGCCGAGCTGCCGCTGCTCACCCGCATGGTCATCGCCCTCAGCAACCTGCTGGTGACCTTCATGCCGTTCATCATCGTCGCCCTCATCGCCCTGGTGTTCGCGTTCCGGGCCTACTACGCCACCGAGAAGGGGCGACGGGTCGTCGACGGCATCGTGCTGAAGCTGCCGATTCTCGGCCTGATCATGCGCAAGATCGCCGTCGCCCGCTTCTGTCGCACGCTGTCGACGCTGATGACCTCGGGCGTGCCGATCCTCGACGGCCTCGAGATCACCGCCAAGACCGCCGGCAACGCCATCATCGAGGACGCGCTGTTCGAGACCCGGCGGGCCATCGAGCGCGGCGAGACGGTGGCCCAGCCGCTCAAGCAGACCGGCGTCTTCCCCGGCATGGTGGTGCAGATGATCGGCGTCGGCGAGGCGACCGGCGCCCTCGACACGATGCTGGCGAAGATCGCCGACTTCTACGAGGAGGAAGTGGATACCGCCGTCGCCGGGCTGCTCACGCTGCTCGAGCCGGTGATGATCGCGTTCCTCGGCCTGGTCGTGGGCGGCATCGTCATCGCGATGTACCTGCCGATCTTCGGCCTCATCAGCCAGCTCACGTAGGCCCGGCCCACGCATGTCGGCGCTCCGGCCGAGGCTCGCGCGGCTCGTCGTCGTCCGGGTCGGGGCGGCGACGCTGCTGCTCGGCCTGGCGCTGGCCCTGCGCGCGGCGGGGTCGACGCTGTGGCCCTTCGACCGCGCCATCATCGCCGTCGCCGGCGTCTACGGCGTGGCGCTGTTCGACGCGGTGACGGTGCGCTTCGCCGACCGGTTCGAGCCGATCGCCGATCTGCACTTCGCGCTCGACACCATCCTCATCGCCGGCTTCGTCGTGGCGACCGGCGGCGTGAGCTCGGTGTTCACGCCCCTCTTTGCCCTGCCGGTGGTGGCCGCCGCCGGCGTGCAGTACCGCCACGGCAGCCTGCGGGTGGCGGGGTTCGCCAGCGCCTGCCTCATCGCCATCGTCGTCGCCCAGTACAGCCTCGAGTCGGTGCTCCTGGGGGTCGAAATCGGGCTGCTGCCGGCCGCCGACGTCGCCCGCATCACCGTCGGCATCAACGTGTTCGCCTTCTTCGCGGTGGCGTTCCTGGCCGGGCAGCTGGCCGAGAACCTGCGGCGGGCCGACGTGATGGTGGTCGCGGCTTCCGAGAAGATCGCCGACCTCGAGGCGTTCAACCGCAACGTCATCGACCACCTCGCCAGCGGGCTGCTGACGATGGATGCGGCCGGCCGCGTCCTGACGGCCAACCGCGCCGCGGCGGTCATCGCCGGTTGGGAGGGCGCCGTCACCGGCACGCCGGCGACGGCGGCCCTGCAACTCCCGCCGGAGTTCGCCGCCGACCTCTCACACGATGAGCCGACGGCCCGGCCCCGCCGCGTGGACTACGCCTACACCCGGCCTGACGGCCGGACCATCGAGCTGGGCGTGAGCGCCGCTCCGCTGCCGCTGGCGGCCGGCGAGCGCGGCGTCATCTTCACCTTCCAGGACGTGACCGACATCAAGGGACTGGAACGCACGGCGCAGATCCGCCAGCGGCTGGCGGCGGTGGGGGAGATGGCGGCGGGTATCGCCCACGAGATCCGCAACCCGCTCGCCTCGATGTCGGGGGCGATGCAGGTGCTGCGCGGCGAGCTGCCGCTCTCGGCCGAGCAGGCCCAGCTGATGGACATCGTGCTCCGCGAGTCGGATCGCCTGAACTCGACGATCTCCTCCTTCCTGGCCTACGCCCGGCCGGGCCGGGTCGAGGTCACGCGGATCGACGCCCGGCGCGCGGTGCAGGACACCGCGGCGCTGCTGAAGAAGAGCCCAGAGACCTCGGAATCCCACGTCATCGACGTGGCGGTCCCGAAGAGCGCGGTGTGGCTCGACGCCGACGAGCACCAGCTGCGCCAGATCGTCTGGAATCTCGCCACCAACGGCCTGAAGGCCATGCCGCATGGCGGCCACCTGCGGATGTTCGCGGCGGCCGAAGCCGGCCAGGTGCAGATCGGCGTGGAGGACGAAGGCACCGGGATCCCGCGCGAGGAGGTGGACGCCATCTTCCACCCGTTCCGCGGCTCGTTTGGCCGGGGGACCGGGCTGGGCCTGGCCATCGTCCACCGCATCGTCACCGGCTACAATGGCCGCATCGACGTGCAGTCCGCCGTAGGCCGCGGCACGACGATCGTCGTGAAGTTTCCTGCGCCACGGGTCGCCGCGCCGACCGCGCCGGTGCCCTCAGGAGAGTAACCGCACCCATGGCCGCAGTATCTGCCCGGAAGCCCCGGATCCTGGTTGTCGACGACGAGCGATCGCTCCGCGAGATGCTCTCGATCGTGCTCGGCCGCGAGGGCTACGAGGTGACCACGGCCGAGAACGTCGGCGCCGCGCTCGACCAGATCCGCCGCGGGCCGCCGCCCGACCTGCTCATCAGCGACCTCAAGATGCCCGACGGGTCGGGCGTGGACGTCCTGCGCGCGCTCAAGGAACGCAGTCCCGGATCGGTCGGACTGCTGTTGACGGCCTTCGCCTCGGCCGACACCGCCGTCGAGGCGATGCGGCTGGGCGCGGTGGACTACCTCATCAAGACGCCGACCATCGTCGACGACGTGAAGCACCGTGTCGCCCGCTACCTCGAGGCCAAGCGACTGAGCGAGCTGCAGACGGTGCCGGCCGAAGGCCGTAAGATGCCCGGCTTCGTCCTGGCCGGACGCAGCCAGCAGATTCTCGACGTCATCAGCCTGGTAGCCCGCGTCGCCCGCACCGATGCCAGCGTGCTCATCACCGGGGAGTCGGGGACCGGCAAGGAGTGGACCGCCCGCGAGATCCACCTGCAGTCGAGTCGTCAGGCGCAGCCCTTCGTGGCCGTCAACTGCGGCGCTTTCACCGAGTCGATCCTCGAGTCGGAGCTGTTCGGCCACATGAAGGGCTCGTTCACCGGTGCCGTCGATACCAAGAAGGGCCTGATCGAGGCGGCCGATCGCGGCACGCTGTTTCTCGACGAGGTCGGGGAGACCAGCCTCGGGATGCAGGTGAAGCTGCTCCGGGTGCTGCAGGAGCGGCGGTTCCGGCGGGTCGGCGGCACGCAGGAACTCGAAGCGGATGTCCGCTTCATCGCCGCGACCAACCGGAACCTCGAGGAGATGGTGCGCACCGGCGGCTTCCGCGAGGACTTCTTCTTCCGCATCAACGTGATCTCGGTGCGGCTGCCGGCGCTGCGCGAGCGCGGCGAGGACATCCCCATCCTGGCCGATCAGTTCGCGCACCGTTTCGCCGAGCGCATGGGTCGTCCGGTGGGCGCGATCTCCGCCGAGGCGATGCGGCTGCTCATGGCCTACCGGTGGCCCGGCAACGTCCGCGAGCTCGAGAACGTGATCGAACGGGGCGTGGCCCTCGAGCAGTCGGCCGAGCTCTCGCCCGAGAGCCTCCCGCCGCACCTGCGCCAGCCGTCCGGTGGGACCGCGCCGGCCGTGGACGCCATTCCGGCGGCCGGCTTCAACCTCGAGGCGCACCTGCAGCAGATCGAGCGGATGCACCTCGAGCGGGCCCTGAAACAAGCCGGGGGCGTCCAGGTGAAGGCCGCGGATCTGCTCGGGATTACATTCCGCCAGTTCCGCTACCTGGCCAAGAAGTACCAGCTGAAGTAGCGGTCCTGGAGTCGCCCGAGACATCAGGCGGGTGACACGCCCCGTCAGTTGCGGCCGCGTCCCGCGCCACCGCACTCGTAACCTGTTATGTAAGTTGTTGCAAAAATAGGCCTTAGCGCCAAGTTCATCTTGGCATCGCGGTTGCTTCACCGACGACAACGGCGCCGGTCTTCCGGGGCAAACGGCTTTCCACCAGGCTGAGCACACTCGCGATCGACGTCTGCGGAGAGAAGAGCACCATGCGTATTCGAGACACCAAGGGCTTCACGCTGATCGAACTGCTGATCGTCGTGGCCATCATCGGCATCATCGCGGCCATTGCGATTCCCGGCCTGCTGCGCGCCCGCATGGCGGGCAACGAGGCGTCGGCCATCGGCTCGGTGCGCGCCATCAACAGCGGCGAAGCGGCCTTTGCATCGGCCGGCACGGGGTCGCCCTACAGCGTGACGCTGCCGCGCCTCGGCGCCGGCTGCGCGGCCGGGAGCCAGGGCTTCATCTCGCCCGACATCGCGGTGGCTCCCTTCGAAAAGAGCGGCTATCGGCTGGCGCTGGCCGACACCAGTGTGCCGACTCCGGCAGCGGACCAGGGTACCGGCTGCGACGGCGCAGTCGGCCGCAGCGGCTACTACGTGACGGCGGCGCCGATCAGCGTAGGAACGAGCGGCCAGCGCGCATTCTCGAGCCAACACCATCGGCACCATCTACGTCACGCTCAACGGCGTAGCTCCGGCCGAGGGCGCCGGCACGGCGCTCCAGTAACGGTTCGATCCGTTCGACGTTGCCTGACGGGCGCGGCCACGTGGCCGCGCCCGTGCCTTTTCTGGCGGTGCCAGCGACACCCGAACCCCGGAGCCCGGCGGCGCCCGTCGTCACGATTGTCGGTCGGTGACGCGGATTGACGATTCCAGCCCCGGAACCTCAACAGCCCGCAACCGGACGTGTCACATAAACTCTTGAAAATAAGCTACTTACATGGTCGGAACGGACCGGCGAGCACTGTGGCACCACGTTTGCTCCACGGAAGGCACGGGCCGCCCCAAAGACGGCGGCGTCGCGAACGAGAAGAGCAACGAACCTAACCCGACCCGGTCGGATCATTCGAAGGAGACGTCAGACCATGCGTATTCGAGACACCAAGGGCTTCACGCTGATCGAACTGCTGATCGTCGTGGCCATCATCGGCATCATCGCGGCGATTGCGATTCCCGGCCTGCTGCGCGCCCGCATGGCGGGCAACGAGGCGTCGGCCATCGGGTCGGTGCGCGCCATCAACAGCGGCGAAGCGGCCTTTTCGTCCGCCGGCACCGGTTCGCCCTACTCCGTCACGCTGCCGCGCCTCGGCGCCGGCTGCGCGGCCGGCAGCCAGGGCTTCATCTCGCCCGACATCGCGGTGGCTCCCTTCGAAAAGAGCGGCTATCGGCTGGCGCTGGCCGACACCACTGTGCCGGCTCCGGCAGCGGACCAGGGTACCGGCTGCGACGGCGCGGTCGGCCGCAGCGGCTACTACGTGACGGCGGTGCCGATCGGCGTGGGCACCAGCGGCCAGCGCGCGTTCGCGAGCAACACCACCTCGACCATCCGCGTGAACGTGACCGGCGCAGCTCCGGCCGAGGGCGCGGGCACGGTCCTGCAGTAAGCAGCACCAGACGTGGACAACGGGCGCGGCCATCGGGCCGCGCCCGTTGTCGTTTGGCGGCCCGTCCCTTGCCGGAACTCCCGACACCGGTACAATTGCAGGCCGATGGCTGCCGTGGCGTCGAACACTCCGGGCTCCGCCGCGAAGACACCGGTCGACCTGCGCTGGATGGCAATGGCCGCCGCCTGGGTCTCGGGGTGGCGGCGGTGTCCACCTGGGTGCATCACCAGGTGCTGACCGATCCCGCCTATGCCAGCTTCTGCGACGTCAATGCTCGCCTGAGCTGCACCAACGCCTACACCAGCCGATATGGATCCTTCGGCGGGCGTGTCGGTGGCACTGCTTGGGGGGTCTACTTCGCCGCGGTCTTGCTGGTGCTGCTGCTCGGGTCGCAATCGAAGACGGCGCGCGCCAACGTGCCGAGCTACATTTTCGCCGCTGTCGATGGTCGGGCTGGCCGGCGTGTTCTACCTGGCCTACGCGTCGTTTGTCGTACTGAAGACCGTGTGTCTGTTGTGCGTGGCCACCTACGTGGCCGTGATCGGCTTGTTCGTCTCGGCCGCCCTGGCCGCGAGGAGTCCCATGCGTACCCTGCCCGCGCGGCTCGCCGCCGACCTGTCGACGTTGCTCCGTACGCCCGCCGCCGTGGCCGCCATCGTGGCGTTCGCGGCCGCCGCCGTCGTCGCCATCCGCTGGTTCCCGGTCGAGGCGGTCACGGCCGCCGCCACCGAGACCGCCGGTCAAGCCGCCGCACCTGCCGGTCAAGCCGCCGCACCTGCCGCCGCCGGCCTGACAGCCGCCGCGCAGAAGGAGCTCGAGCAGTTCCTCGCCGCCCAGCAGCGCATACCCGTAATGGTCGCCTCGGAGGGCGCTGCCGTGGTGCTGGTGAAGTTCAACGACTACCAGTGCCCGCCGTGCGGCCAGACCTTCGCCCAGTACAAGCCCGTGCTGGCCAAGTACGCCAAGGAGTATCCGGGGAAGGTGAAGTACATCTCCAAGGACTACCCGCTGGATCCCGAATGCAACCGGCTGGCGCCCGCCGGCGCCCACATGGCGTCGTGCGAGGCGGCGGTCTCGGTGCGGCTGGCGCGGGAACGCGGCAAGTCCGCCGAGATGGAGGACTGGCTCTTTGCGAACCAGCCGTCGCTGACCCCGGAGCGCGTGAAGGAGGCGGCCCGCATCGTCGGCGGCGTCTCGGACTTCGACGCCCGCTACACCGCGATGCTGCAGCTGGTGAAGGCCGACATCGAGCAGGGTGGCCAGCTGCAGGTGAAGGGCACGCCGACGTTCTTCCTGAACGGCATCCGGCTGCCCGGCCTGCGCGCCGAGTTCCTCGACGCGGCCATTGCCCTGGAGCTGAAGCGGGCCGGCGTCCCCGTCCGCTGACCGATGGCGGCCATCGAGATCGAGGACCTGACCAAGGACTACCTGGTCGGCTTCTGGAGACCGAAGCCGTATCGTGCGCTCGATCGCCTGACGCTGCACGTCGAGCCCGGGGAAGTCTTCGGCTTCCTCGGTCCCAACGGCGCCGGCAAGAGCACCGCGATCAAGCTGCTGATGCAGCTGATCTTCCCGACCGCGGGGTCGGCCCGCATCCTGGGACGCCCCGCCGGTGACGTGGCGGTGCGGCGCCGGCTCGGCTTCCTCCCCGAGAACCCGACCTTCTACGACTACCTGACCGCCGAGGAGCTGCTCGGCTACTTCGCCAGCCTGTTCGACGTGCCCGCCGCCGAGCGGCGGGCCCGGGTGGCGGCCGCGCTCGACGACGTCGGACTCGGCAAGGAACGGCGCATGCACCTGCGGTCGTACTCCAAGGGCATGATTCAACGCGTCGGCATCGCCCAGGCGCTCATCAACGAGCCCGAGGTCGTGATCCTCGACGAGCCGATGTCCGGCCTCGACCCGCTCGGGCGTCGGGACGTGCGCGAGCTCATCCTGCGGCTGCGCGACCGCGGCTGCACGGTGTTCTTCAGTTCGCACATCCTGTCGGACGCCGAGAGCCTGTGCAGCCAGGTGGCGGTGATCGCGCAGGGGAGGATGGCGGCCGGGGGCCGGCTCTCGGAGATCATCGGGTTCGACGTGCGCGGTTGGGAACTGGTGCTCGACGCGGTGTCGCCGGCGCTGCTGGCGTGGCTGCGCGAGCGGGCCCGCGGCGTGACCTCGCTCAACGATGGGCGGTACTCGGCCGATCTGCCGCCGGCGGCGCCGGAAGCGCTGCTGGCGCATCTGGCGTCCGAGGGGGCGCGTGTCGTGTCGCTCAATCCGGTACGCCACACCCTCGAGGACTACTTCATGTCGCACGTCGCGGCAATCGCCGGGCGCGAGATCGCCGACCGATGAGCCTGAGCGCGATTCGCAAGGTGGCCGGCGCCGTCTTCAAGGAATCGGTGCGCGACCGCGTCCCCTACAGCCTGGTCATCTTCGCGGTGATCCTGATGGCCGCGTCGTTCCTGATGAGCCGCCTCACCGCCGGGCAGGACCTGAAGGTGATGAAGGACCTGGGCCTGGCGACGATGAACGCCATCGGCCTGCTCATCGCCATCTTCATCGGCACCGGCCTGGTGTCGAAGGAGGTCGAGCGACGGAGCATCTACGCGGTGCTGTCCAAGCCGCTGTCGCGGTCGAGCTTCCTCGTCGGCAAGTTCGTCGGGCTCGTCCTGACCCTGGCGGTGAACCTGGCGATGATGACCGCCGCCCTCTACGTGATGATGGCCTACATGGAGTGGTCCACCGAAGAGTGGATCCAGCGGGGCTGGCGGGCCCCTGCCCTCGATCTCCGGCTGCTCGCCCCGATCGCGCTCATTGGCGTGCAACTGGTGCTGACGACCGCCGTGGCGCTGTTCTTCTCGACCTTCTCGACCCCGATGTTGTCGATGCTCTTCACCCTCGGCGTCTGGGTGGCCGGGCACTTCAGCGCCGACCTGCGGAACTTCCAGACCGCCGTCGACTCGCCGGTGGCCATCGCCCTGGCGCGCGGGCTGTACTACGCGCTGCCGAACCTGGCGGCCGTCGACGTGAAGAACGCGACCGTGCACGGCCTCGACGTGCCCTGGCGCGCCGTCCAGGTGGGGGTGTTGTCGCTGCTGGCCTATGCCGGGCTGCTGCTGGCCGCGGCGGTGCGCATCTTCGAACGCCGTGACTTCAAGTAGCGTGGCCCACGCCGCGACCCCGGTCGCGGCCAGTCGGTGGACGACTACGGTGGTCGTGGTGCTGCTCGCCATCGCCATCACGCTGCAGGTGACCCGCGACCGCATCGCGCCGCCGCCGCCCGACGTCGCCCCGCAGCTGTGGATGCAGTCGCCGGCGGCGGCGCGCCGCATCATGCTGTCGTTCACCGACCTCGCCGCCGACCTCTATTGGATGCGTGCGGTGATCCACTACGGCGGCGAGCGGCGGTCGGCGTCGGAGGCGCCACGGTTCACGCTCCTGTATCCGCTCCTCGACATGGCGACGACGCTCGATCCGCACTTCGACGTGGCAGCGCGGCTGGGGGCCATTTTCCTGAGCGAAGGCTACCCAGGGGGGCCTGGACGCACCGACCAGGCCATCCAGCTCCTCGAGAAGGGCCTTGCCGTCGACCCGGATCACTGGCAGTACCGCCACGACATCGCCTTCGTCCACTACTGGTGGCTGAACGACTATCCCGAGGCGGCGCGCCAGTTCGAGCTGGCCAGCCGGATGCCCAACGCCCCTGAATGGCTGCAGACGATGGCTGCCGTGACCCTGGCCAGGGGCGGCGACCGCGCCGCGGCGCGCCAGTTGTGGAACGAGATGCTCGCCGCGACCGACATGGAGTGGATGCGGCGGGCGGCCGAGTACGGCCTGCGACAGTTGCAGGCCCTCGACGAGATCGATGAACTGACGCGGCGGGCGGCCGCCGTCGCCGCGGCGACGGGTACCCCGCCGGCGTCGTGGGACGACCTGGTCGCCCAGCGGGCGCTGGCCGGTGTGCCGCTCGATCCCACCGGGGTGCCGTACGTACTCGGCCGCGACGGCACGGTGACGCTCGGTGAGACGTCGGGTCTCAGGCCGCTTCCCGTCCTCGAGGCCCATCGATGATTCCCCCGGTGATGCTCCCCGTCGTCGTCGCCGGCCTTTTCGGCCTGGTGATCGGCAGCTTCCTCAACGTGTGCATCTACCGGCTGCCGCGCGGCAAGTCGGTGGTGTCGCCGCCGTCGGCGTGCGGCAGCTGCCAGCGCGAGCTGCGCTGGTTCGAGAACATCCCGGTGGTCAGCTGGGTGGTCCTGCGCGGCAAGTGCGCCGCGCTGCAACGCGCCCATCTCGGTGCAGTACCCGCTGGTGGAGCTGGTCACCGCGCTGCTGTTCGTCGCCGTCGTGGCGGTGACGCCACCAGGAACGCTCCTGGCCGCCCGGCTCGTGTTCGGCTGCGCCCTCATCGTGCTCTTCGCCGTCGACCTGGAGCACCAGATCCTGCCCAATGTGATCACCCTGCCAGGCATCGCCATCGGTCTGCTCTTCGCCCTGGCCGGCCCGCCCGGGTGGCGGGCATCGTTGCTGGGCGCCGTGCTGGGCGGCGGGGTGCTCTACGCCATCGCTGCCGGGTACTACTTCCTGCGGCACGAGGACGGCCTGGGCATGGGCGACGTGAAGATGCTGGCGATGATCGGCGCCTTCCTCGGCTGGCAGCAGATGCTGCTCACCTTGGTGCTGGCGTCGTTCGCCGGGGCCCTGGTTGGCGTCGCCCTCATCGCGCTGCAGCGCGGCACGATGAAGTACGCGCTGCCGTTCGGCACGTTCCTGGCCGCGGGCGCCCTGGCGGCGATGCTCACGGGGCAGCCGATCATCGACTGGTACCTCGGCTTCTACTGAGGGCCCTGGTGATGTCGGAGTTCACCCCCGCCGGCTACCTGCTGCTCGGCCTGACCGGCATCGTCGGCTTCCTGGCCGGCATTCTCGGCTTCGCCCTGTTGCGCTTCACGAGCGCGGCCCGCGATTCACGCCGCCATCTACGCGAGTCGAACGTCGAGACGGCGCTGCTCTCGGCCGCCCTCGAGGAGGCGGTGACCAAGCTGAAGGCGCAGGAGCGCACGACGCTGGCGCGGGCCGAACGGTCCGAGCGGCTCAACGCGCAGATCGTCGACGGCCTCACGTCGGGGCTCCTCGTCGCCGGCGGCGATGGCCAGATCCGGGCGCTGAATCCGGCCGGGCACCGCATCCTCGGCCTGGCCCCGCGGCCGATGCCGGCGGACATCGACGAGCTGCTGCAGGACGTGCCGGCGCTGGCCGCGCTGGTCCGCGACGCCGTCAAGGGCGGCCGCACCGCCGTCTCGCGCCGCCACGTGGCGACGGGGCTGGTGGGCGGGCCGTCGCATCTGGGGGTCACGCTGTCGCCCTGGGCCGGCAGCCAGCCGGGCGAAGCCGGCGTGATCTGCCTGTTCACCGACCTCTCGCGCGTCGTCGCGCTCGAGGAGCAGCTGCGGCTGAAGGACGCCCTGGCGCGGCTGGGCGAGCTCACGGCGGGGCTGGCCCACGAGTTCCGGAATGGCCTGGCGACCATCCACGGCTACGCGCGCCTGCTCGATCCCGGTACGTTGCCCGCGCCCCAGTCGGCCTATGCCGCCGGTCTGCGCGCCGAGACCGATACGCTCGGTGAGCTGGTGACGAACTTCCTGAACTTCGCCCGTCCCGAGCGGATGTCGCTGCAGCCGCTCAACCTCGAGTCGGTCGTGCGGCGCGCCGCCGCCGACGTCGATCCGGCCGGCGAGGCGGTGCGCGTCTCGGGGCGGTTCGGCGAGGTCGAGGGCGACGACGTGCTGTTGCGGCAGGCCTTCTCGAACCTGATGCGCAACGCCGTCGAGGCCTGCCGCGGCGCCGGCATCGCGCCCGCGGTCGCCGTGCACGGCGAGGTCCTCGCCGGCGACGAGACGGTGACGGTGACGGTCACCGACAACGGTCCCGGCCTCCCCACGGCGGACCGCGACCGGCTGTTCCAGCCCTTCTTCACGACGCGGGCCGATGGCACCGGCCTGGGCCTGGCGCTGGTGCAGAAGTTCGTCGTCACGCACAACGGGCGCGTGCAGGCGGGCGACGCCGCGTCGGGCGGCGCGATGTTCGCGGTACACCTGCCCCTGCGCGCCCAGGCCCGCGTCGGGTAGGCCTAGTCGCCTGGAACCGTGATGACTCGCCCAATTCCCGGGCGGGGCATCCCGCGTCCCACCCCACGACGCACACCACGCGTCGCGGGGGCCCCGGCTCGCCGCGTTGCTCCTCCCTCGGATATACCCAATATCCTCGGTTGTCGCGCCGTTTTCGTCGGGGCCCCCAACGTGCGTAGTGAGCACGTTGGGGTGAGGTCCGGGCGCCGCGCTCCGGGCCTCGGGCAACTCATCACGGTTCCAGGGGACTAGCGGAACCTGCCACGGCAGGGGCTCGCGCGCGGCGCAGAAGCTTCTACTCCTGGCGGGAGACCGTGGGTGCGGCCGCGGAAATGGACCGTGTTCCCGCGGCCACGCCGCGGGCCACAGGCCGGATCGCGCCTTGCTCGCTTCCTCGATGCCGCGTGCGGCGGATGAGCGGGGTGGGCGTGGTGCGACAGCGGTCGAGCGGCGGGTTCTCGGTAGTGGAGGCGATCGTCGCCCTGGCGATCGTCGCCGGCGGCGTCGTCGCGCTGGCCGCCCTGGCCGTGCAGGCGACCGGCATCGTCGTCAACGCCCGGCAGCGTGGGGTGGCGTTGTACCTGGCCGAGGCCGCCTTGACCGAGCTGGCGGCCCGCGGCGTGGCGCCGACGAGCGCGGCGTGCCTCTTGAGCGACGTGCCGGGTTGCGTCGAGTACCGCGACGGCGAGGGCCATGTCGCCGCGCCAGGTGCCGCCTACGCCCTGCGCTGGTATGCGGCGCCGGTGCGGTCCAGTCCCGTACCGGCCACGATCCTCACCGTGTGCGCGGTCGGGGCCTCCGAACGCGCCGCGGCGCCCCGGCCCGCCGGCGTCTGCGCCACGCGCGTGCTGATGGAGCCGTGGCCATGACCGGTCGGCGCGGGATGTGGCGGGTCACGCCACGGCGCTCCCCAGAGCACGGACTGACCGTAGTGGAACTGCTGGTGGCGCTCGCGCTCGCCAGCGTGGGCCTGGCGGCGCTGGCCCTGGTGTCGGCCGGCATCCTGGCGGCGTTCGAGGCCGAGCCGGCCGCCGCCGAGCAGCAGCAACGCGCCCGGGCCACGCTGGCGGTGCTGGTCGACGACATCGCCCGCGCCGGCGCGGCGTTCATCGGCGATGCCGATCTCGCGCCAGGACGCGGTGTGCCGGCGGTCGTCCCCGACCGGTTGCGAACGGGCGCGTGGACGGTCGGGGCGGCGCCCTCGACCCTGGCCGTCGTCGGCGGCGCGCGCACGGCGGCGCACGCCCGGCTGGCGGTCGCGGTGAACGCGGGCGAGGCGCGTCTGGTGCTGGAACGTCCGGGCTATTGCAGTCCCCTGTCGCCCACGTGCCGGTTCGCCGCCGGCGACGACGTCATCCTCACCGGTGTCGACGGCGCGTTTGCGCTCGCCAGCGTCCGTGCGGCGTCGCCACCGCTGGTCCTCGACCTGGCCGCGCCGCTCGCGCAGGCCTGGCCCGCGACGACCCGCGTGTCGGTGATCGAGGGACACACCTACGCGCTGCGCGCCGATCCGTCCACGGGGCTGCAGCAGATCGTCCGCGCCGTCGGCCCCGGTCCCGCGACCGCGCTCGTGGACTTCGTCGAGCGGTTCGACGTGGAGTGGCTGGTTGCGGGCGCGGCGCCGGCCGTGCGGCTGGCGCCCGACGACACCCCCGAGAGCACCACGTTCGGGCCGATGCCCCCGGCGCCGGGAGTGGCCGGAGAGCTCGCGTGGCCGCCCGGGGAAAACTGCGTCTTCGCCCGCGACGCCGCCGGCCGCGCCGTCTCGCGCCTGGGCGCGTTGGGACGCGGCGCGGTGGCGGTGGCGCGGTCGGCATTCGCCGATGGTCCGTGGTGTCCCTCGCCCGCGGCGCCCACCCGGTGGGACGCCGACTTGTCGCGGGTCGTGGGCGTGCGCCTGCGCGTCGACGTCGCTGTTGCCTCGGCCCTGCTGCGGCCTCCCGTTGACACGCTGGTGGACGGACCACGGGCCCGCTTTCGTCAGGTGCCCCGCCTCACGCTGTCGACCGTCGTGGCGCCGGGCAGGGCCGGAGGCCTGCCATGACCCGGCCGGCATTCGCGGGCTCGAGGTCCGCCGGATTCGTGCTCGTGGCCGTGCTGCTGTGGCTGGCGCTGCTGGCGAGCCTCGCGCTGGGCGTGGCCCTGATCACCATGTACGAGCCGGTCGCCGGGGCCGCGGCCCACGACCGCGTGCGGCTGCGGCGAGCCGCTGAGTCCGCGGTCACCTTGGCGGCGCTCGACTTGGCGGTCCGTTTCGACTGGAGCGCGCTGCCGGCCGGCGGTCCGCCATCCATCTTCACCGACGGCAATCCGGGCGCCCGCACCATCGGCGGGTTCGCGGTCAACCTGATCGACGAGACGTCGCGGCGCACGTGCGGGCGCCCGACCACGTGCGATGACGGCGCCCGCATGGCGACCATCGACGGGCGGCCATGGGGCCCGGTCAACCCACGGTGGCGGCTCTTCGTACACCTGCCGCTGGCGCAGATCGACGGTGCGGCCGCCGCGACCTGCCCCTGCTATCTGGTCGCCTGGATCGCCGACGACCCGGCCGACGAGGATGGCAGCGTCGACGTCGATGCGCCCCTCGGCACGCCCGGCCACGGCGTGCTGCTCATCCGCGGCGCGGCCTTCGCCGGCGGCGCCGCGGTGGCCGAGGTCGAGGCCCTCGTGGCGCAGCCGTGCCGGATCTCCGGGGCGCTGTGCGCCGGGATTCGCGTGCAGTCATGGGGCACCGTGGGCGAGGGCGTTCCTTGACCGGTCTGAGCCTCGGGCGTACCATCGTCACAGGTGACAAACGCCATGACACGAAGCCTCTCGATCCGTGTGACCTTCGGTGCCGTGCTGCTGTCGGTCGGGCTCGTCCCGGTCGTGGCCGACGCGCAGTCGCTGGCCGCCGTCGCCCGCCAGGAAGAGGCGCGGCGCAAGCAGATTCCCAAGGGCAAGGTCTACACCAACGAGAGCCTGACCCGCGACCTGACCACGCCGACGACGCCGGCGGCGCCGGCCTCGGCTGGTGGCGGCGCCGCTACGGCGCCAGCCGCGCCCCAGGGGGCCGCGGCCGCGCCGAGGAGCCGGCGGCGCCGACATCGGTCCGCGACCAGGCCTACTGGCGCGATCGCATCGGCGCGGCGCGGGCACAGCTGGAGCGGTCAAAGACCTTTGCCGACGCGCTGCAGACGCGCGTCTCGGCCCTCACCACCGACTTCGTCAATCGCGACGACCCGGCGCAGCGGGCCATCATCGATCAGAACCGCCTGAAGGCGCTCGCCGAACTCGAGCGAGTGCAGCGCGAGATCGCCGCACAGACCAAAGCGATCAGCGACATCGAGGACGAGGCCCGCAAAGCGGGCGTGCCGGCCGGCTGGCTCCGCTGACGTGAAGCGCCGCGACGCCGCACCTGCCGCGGCGGTGGTGCTCGTCGTCGAGGACCGCGACGCGCTGCGGACGATGCTGCGCCTGGCGCTCGAGGCGCACGGTCATGCCGTGCTCGAAGCGCGCGATCAGCCCGACGCCGAACGCGCACTGGCCACCGGGCAGCCCGACGTCGTGATCACCGATCTGCGTTTGCCGGCCGGAGACGGCCTGGGCGTGCTGCGGGCGGTGAAGGCGATGGACGCGTCGGTGCCCGTGGTCGTCATGACCGCCTACGGGGGCATCCAGGACGCGGTCGCCGCGATGCGCGACGGCGCCCTCGATTTCCTGGCCAAGCCCGTCGATCCCGATCACCTCTCACTGGTCGTCGAGCGGGCGCTGGCCCAGACGCGCCTGCTGCGGGAGCATGCGCTGCTGAAAGAGGAACTGGCGGCGCGTCGCGGCGCGCCGCGCATCCTCGGCGACGCCCCGGTGTTGCGGCAGGCGGTGCAGGCCATGCAGCGGGCGGCGGCGGCCGATGTCACGGTGCTGCTCGAAGGGGAGAGCGGCACCGGCAAGGAGCTCTTTGCCCGCGCGCTGCACGCCTGGAGCGGGCGGGCGCAGGGGCCGTTCATCGCCATCAATTGCGCCGCGCTGCCCGAGACGCTGCTCGAGTCGGAGCTCTTCGGCTACGAGAAGGGCGGCTTCACGGGCGCGACGCAGCGCAAGCTGGGACGCTTCGAGCTGGCCCACCGGGGCACGCTGTTCCTCGACGAGATCGGCGAGCTGGCGCCGTCGATCCAGGCCAAGGTCCTCCGCGTGCTCGAGACCCACGAGTTCGAGCGGGTCGGGGGCACGGTCACGCTGCATGCCGACGTGCGGCTGGTCGCGGCGACCAACCGCCAGCTCCGCGTCGAGGTGGCCGAGCGCCGGTTCCGTGAGGATCTGTACTTCCGGCTGTCGGTCGTGCCGGTCACCGTCCCGCCGCTGCGCGATCGCGGCGACGACGTGGTGCTGCTGGCCCGGCATTTCCTCGAGCGCGCGGCCCTGGACCGGGGCCGTCGGGTGCCGGTGCTCGACGAGTCGGCAGTGGCGGCGTTGACCGGATATTCCTGGCCCGGGAACGTCCGCGAGCTGCAGAACTGCCTCGAGCGGGCCGCGCTGCTCGTCGACGGCGCGGTGATCTCGGCGCGCCACCTCCACCTCGAGGCCATCGTGATGCCTACGCCGGCCGCGCCGGCGTCGACCGAGCCCGACCTGACCGGTCCGCTGGCCGAGGTCCTGGAGCGGGTACGGGTCGATGTGGAGCGCCGGGCCATTGCCGCGGCGCTGGCCCGGCATGCCAACGACACGCGGCGCACTGCCGACGCCCTCGGCCTGGGCTTCCGGGATCTCGTGGCGCGAATGCGCCAGCACGGGCTGGGGTTGGATTGATCGAGGGCTGTTATCTCTTGATCTCGTGATCTGGTGATCGGTTGATCTCTCTGCAGATCTGTCGATCTATCGATCGAGGCGATCTATCTATCGATCGGCTGTCGCGCCGATCCCGAGGATCTCGCTGATCACCGGCGCACGCCGATGGCGCTGAGCGCATCGCCCAGCTCGCCGGCGGAGACGTCGGTGAGCGTGGTGGTCGTGCCGGCGTCGCCGGCCGCGATGAAGTGCAGGGTGCGATTGACCACCTTCTTGTCGCGCGTCACGGCCGACAGCACAGCGGAACGCCGTAGCGTGGCCACCGAGGGCACCGGTCCCAGCCGATCGAGGAGCGTCGTGACCCGGGCGGCCAGCCCGGGCGGCGTGACGCCGCGCCCCACGCCCAGGGCCAGGGCCACGCGCATGCCCAGCGCCACCGCTTCGCCGTGGCGCAGGCGCCCGTAGCCGCTGGCCGCCTCCAGCGCGTGTCCGGCGGTATGCCCGAAGTTGAGGATGCGGCGAAGCCCTCCCTCGCGCTCGTCTGCGGAGACGATCTCGGCCTTGATCCGGCAGCACGTCGCCACCACCTCTTCCAGCACATCGCCGCGCTGGCGCCGCACCTCGTCGAGCCGCGTGTCGAGCAGGTCGAGCAGCGGCTCGCTGGCGATGACGCCGTACTTGACGACCTCGTACAACCCGGCGCGAAACTCCCGAGCCGGCAGCGTGGCCAGCGCATCGGGGTCGACAATCACCACCCGTGGCGGGTGGAACGCGCCGACGAGGTTCTTGCCCCGGGGGTGGTTCACGCCGACCTTGCCGCCGATGGCGCTGTCGACCTGGGCCATCAGTGTCGTCGGCACCTGCACGAGCCGTACACCACGCAGGTAAGTGGCGGCCGCGAAGCCCACCAGGTCGCCGATGACGCCGCCGCCGATGGCGACGACGATCGCGCCGCGGTCGGCGCCGGCATCGAGCAGTCCGTCGTGCACGCGGGTCACCGTGCGAATGGTCTTCGCCCGCTCGCCGTCGGGAACGACGATGCGCGCGCTGCCGCGCCCGACCGTGCGGATGTGACGGCCTTGCGCGGCCCACACACGTGGTGAGGTCACCGCGACCCGACGACCGGCGAGCCCGGCGTCGTCGAGCGCGAGCGCGAGATGCCGTCGCAGCCCGGCGCCGACGTGGACGACGTAGTCGCCGTCGCGCGCGTGGACTGGGATCGTCGTGAGGGACATGCCGGAGGCCGCGTCCAGGACCGCACGGACGCGGGTGGTAGGATACACCGCTGGTGCACGACACGGCGGATTTCCTGGTCATCGGCAGTGGCGTCGCCGGGTTGCGCGCGGCGGTGACGCTGGCGGGCGCGGGCCGCGTGCTCGTGCTCACCAAGGCGACGTCGCCCGACGAAAGCAACACCGGGTACGCCCAGGGCGGCATCGCCGCCGCGGTCGGCGGCGACGATTCGCCGTCGCTCCACGCCGCCGACACGACGGCCGCCGGCGACGGCCTCTGTCGGCCCGAGGCCGTCCGCGCGCTGGTCGAGGAGGGCCCCCGCCTGGTCGCCGAACTCGCCGAGTGGGGCGCGGCGTTCGATCGCGACGCCGCCGGCGCCTTCGCGCTCGGCCGTGAGGGCGCCCACAGCGTGCGCCGTGTCCTTCACGCCCGCGATGCCACGGGCCGCGAGATCGGACGGGTGTTGTGGCAGCGCGCGGCGGCGAGCCCCGGCGTGACCATCGTCCCCGGCGCCCGCGCCGTTGCCCTCACCGTTGAGGGCGGGCGCTGCGTCGGCGCCCGCTACGTCCAGGACGGCCGGCTCGCCGAGGTGCGCGCCGCGGCCACGCTGCTGGCGACCGGCGGCGCCGGCCGCATCTTCCGCGAGACGACCAATCCCCCGGTCGCCACCGGCGACGGCGTCGCGCTGGCGTGGGCGGCCGGGGCGGCGGTCTGCGATCTCGAGTTCGTGCAGTTCCATCCCACGGTCATCGCCGTTCCCGGCACGCCGCGCTTCCTGCTCTCGGAGGCTCTGCGCGGCGAAGGCGCGCGGCTGCTCAACGTGGACGGCGAGCGTTTCATGAGCCGCTACGAGCCGGCGGGCGAGCTGGCCTCCCGCGACCTGGTGTCCCGCGCGATCGTGCGCGAGGAAGCGCGGACCTCGGCGCCGGTGACGCTGTCGGTCGAACACCTCGACGCCGACTGGGTCCATGCCCGGTTCCCGACGATTGCCGACGCCTGCCGTGCCCGCGGGCTCGACCTGGCGCGCGACCGGATTCCCGTGTCGCCCGCGGCGCATTACATGATGGGCGGCGTCGCCACCGATCTGTCGGCCCGCACCACGGTGGCGGGACTGTATGCGGCCGGCGAAGTGGCCTGTACGGGCGTGCACGGCGCCAATCGGCTGGCGAGCAATTCGCTGCTCGAAGGGCTGGTCTTCGGCGCCCGGGCCGGCACCGCGATGCGCGAGCCGCCGAGCGCCGCCGCGTTGGCGGACGGGCGTCGGCGCGGCGAGATGCCGGGCGGGACACCGGGCCTCCCGGCGTCGCTCGGCGCGGTGCAGGAGCTGATGTGGCAGCAGGTCGGGCTGATGCGCGACGGCGACGGCCTCGCCGCCGCGGTCACGACCCTCGACGGCTGGCGGCGGGGGTTGTCCGCCGAGGCCGGAGGCGAGAACCACGCCTTGGCCCAAGCCGTGACGGTGGCGTGGCTCGTGGCCCGCGCGGCCCTCGATCGCCGCGAGAGCCGTGGCGGCCATGCGCGGTCCGACTTCCCGCACAGAGACGATCTAAACTGGATGGTTCACATCACCGAGAGTGCCCATGACCAAGACCGCTGAGGGCGGAGACGGCCTCGTCACAGAGATCACGCCCCAATCGACCGACTTCTCGCGCTGGTATCTCGACGTCGTCCGCAAGGCCGAACTGGCCGACTACTCGCCGGTCAAGGGCTTCATGGTCATACGGCCCTACGGCTACGCCATCTGGGAACTGATCCAGCGCGAGCTCGACACCCGCATCAAGGCCACCGGCCACGTCAACGCCTACTTCCCGCTGTTGATTCCCGAGAACCTGCTGTTGCGCGAGGCCGAGCACGTCGAGGGCTTCGCCCCGCAAGTCGCGTGGGTGACCAAGGGTGGCACCGAGGACCTCGAGGAGAAGCTCATCATCCGGCCGACGTCGGAGACGATCTTCGGCGTGATGTACCAGAAGTGGATCCAGTCGTGGCGCGACCTGCCGCTGCTCATCAACCAGTGGGCGAACGTCGTGCGCTGGGAGAAGGTGACGCGGCCGTTCCTGCGCACGACGGAATTCCTGTGGCAGGAAGGGCACACCGCCCACGAGACGGCCGAGGAGGCCCAGGCGGAGACGCTGACGATCCTGGCCCTCTACAAGGAGGTCTGCGAGTCGGTCCTCGCCATGCCGGTGATCGACGGGCAGAAGAGCGACAGCGAGAAGTTCGCCGGCGCCGCCCGCACCTACTCGATCGAGGCGCTGATGGGCGACGGCCGCGCGCTGCAGGCCGGCACCTCGCACAATCTCGGTCAGAACTTCGCCAAGGCCTTCGAGATCCAGTTCCAGGGCCGCGACAAGACGCTCCAGTACGTGTGGACGACCTCCTGGGGCGTGACCACGCGGCTCGTCGGCGCGGTCATCATGACCCACGGCGACGACCGCGGCCTGCTCCTGCCGCCCAAGGTGGCGCCCTGGCAGGTGGTCATCGTCCCGATTCCGCGCGGCAACTGGAAGGACACCGTGCTCCCGGCCTGCCAGGCGATCCGGGACGACCTCGTCGCCGCCGGCATTCGGGTCAAGCTCGACGCCGACGAGAGCCAGACGCCCGGCTGGAAATACGCGGAGTACGAGATGCGGGGGGTGCCGCTGCGGCTCGAGGTCGGACCGAAGGACCTCGAGAAAAAGTCAGTGTTCGCCGCCAGGCGCGACACGCGCGAGAAGGCGTCGTTGCCGATCGAAGGCCTGGCGGCCCGCGTCACCGGGCTGCTCGACGAGATTCAGGCAGCGCTGCTGGCGCGGGCCCGCGCGTTTCGCGACAGCCACACCTCGGCCACGACCTCCTACGACGAGTTCCAGCAGATCATGGCGGGCCGTCCCGGCTTCGTGGTCTCGCCGTGGTGCGGCAACGGCGACTGCGAAGCGGCGATCAAGGCCGAGACACAGGCGACGATCCGGAACATCCCGTTCGGGTCGGCCACGCCCTCGGGGCCGTGCCTCAAGTGCGACCGGCCGGCCACCGTGAACGCCTGGTTCGCCAAGGCGTACTGACGCCGGTAGCCGCTAGCCGCTAGGCTGTGTCCTTGTCCTTTTCCTCGTCCTCGTCCCCGTCGTCCCGCTTCTTCTGGAAGATCCAGGCGACGCCGATGCTGACGACGTAGAGCACGAGCATCGGGGCGGCCGTGACCGTCTGGCTCACCGGGTCGCCGCCGGGTGAGGCCACGGCGGCGACGACGAAGATGATCAGCACGGCGTACTTGATGTTGCGGGCGAGGAAGCCGGCGGTCACCAGGCCGAGCCGGGCCAGCACCATCACCAGCATGGGCAGCTGGAACATCACGCCCAGGGCCAGCAGCAGCCAGGCGTACATCGAGAACACCGGCGCGATGCGTGGCAGGAACCTGACCTGCGGCGTCTGGAAGCTGGCAAAGAACTGAAACGCCATCGGGAAGGCGAGGTAGTGCGAGAAGGCGGCGCCGGCGATGAACAGCGCGCTCGAGAAGAACACGAAGGGCACGGCCAGCCGCTTCTCGTTGGCGTAGAGGCCGGGCGCGACGAACAGCCACACCTGCAGCATGACGTAGGGCGAGGCGATCATCAGCCCGACGATGGCGGCGATCTTGATGTAGAGGAAGAACTGCTCGCCCGGCTCGGTGAAGACGAACTCGGCGCCGGGAGGCAGCGTCGCCACCAGCGGCTTCATCACGAACTCCTGGGCCCGTCCGGCGAAGGCGAACGCGCCGACGAAGCCGACCAGCAGCGCGACGATGGCGTGGGTGAGCCGCTTGCGCAGCTCGTCGAGGTGGTCGAGGAAGCTCATCCGCCCGTCGAGGGCGTCGTCGTCCTCGGGCGGTTCGGGCGGACCGCCGTCGTAGTAGCCGAGGGCGGGCTTGTCCTCCTCCGCCTTCTTGAACGGAACCAGCGCCACGGACGGAGCTAGCTGCCGCCTTCGGTACGCGAGACGGGCTGCCCGAGCGTGCCGTCGGCGTCGAGCACCGTGGGCGGGGGCTGCACCGCGGCGGCGCGGGTCTTCTCGTCCTTCTGCTCCTCGAGCTTGATCTCCTGCTCGAGCGTGTTCTGCAGTTCGGTGGAAGCCTTCTTGAACTCGTTGATGCTCTTGCCGAGCGACTTGCCGAGCTCTGGCAGCTTCCGGGGCCCGAAGATGATGAGGGCGATCACCAGGATGATGATCAGTTCCGGCATGCCAATCGATCCAAACATCGTGAGCTCCAGGGCAAGGCCGGGCGGTCGTGCGAATGCCCGCCGCCGTCTCTGCCGGCCGCTCCGCCGGGCGGGGCGTCTGTCCAGTATAGGCCGGAAGCGGGGACGGGCAAAGGGCCGGACCGAGGGCCGGGCGGCGGCCGGAAATCGTTGTCGGATCTGAGGTTGCTCGCGGTAGGATTGCCTGTATGCGGACCTCGAGATTCCTGGGTGTCTCGGTGCTGGCCGTCTGCCTGTCGGCCGGCATCGGCGGGTTGATGGGGAAGAGCGCTCAAGCCACCGAAGACCGGCTGCCCGCGCACTACAAGTCGTTCACGGCGGCGCTGGCGGCCATCGAGGCCAACTACGCCGAGCCGGTGGAGTCGGATCGCCTGGTCTACGGCGCGATCAACGGCATGCTCCAGACGCTCGACCCGCACTCGAGCTTCATGGACCCGCGGACCTACGCCCAGATGCGCGAGCGCCAGGAGCAGCGCTACTACGGGCTGGGGATCACCATCCAGTCGCTCGACCGCAACATCACCGTCGTGCGGGTGTTCGAAGGGTCGCCGGCGCACCAGAAGGGGCTGCGGCGCGGCGACGTCATCGCCAAGGCGGCTGATCAGGATCTCACCGGCTGGACCACCGAGCAGGCGGTCACCAAGCTGCGCGGCCCGAAGGGCACGTTCGTCAACATCTCGCTGAAGCGCCCCGGGGTCGACGACCTGCTGGTGATGGACGTGATGCGCGACCAGGTGACGATTCCGAGCATCCCGGCCCACTTCATCACGCGCGGCGATGTCGGGTTCATCCGTCTCGACGACTTCGCCGAGCACACCGACGACGAGCTCGGCGAGGCGCTCACCGACCTGCGCGCGCAGGGCATGCGGCGTCTGGTGCTCGACCTGCGCGGCAACCCCGGCGGACAGCTCGACCAGGCCATCCGCGTCTCGAACCGCTTCCTGCCGCGCGGCGACCTCATCGTCTACACCCGTGGCCGCGTCGACAACTCCGACGAGGACTACCACGCCACGCGGCAGAGCGAGTTCCTCGACCAGCCGATGGTGGTGATGGTCAACCGCAACAGCGCCAGCGCCTCCGAGATCGTGTCGGGTGCGTTGCAGGACCACGACCGCGCCATCGTCGCCGGCGAGACCACGTTCGGCAAGGCACTCGTACAGTCGGTCTACCGCGTCAGCCAGGGCGCCGGGCTGGCGCTGACGACGGCCCGCTACTACACCCCGAGCGGCCGTCTCATCCAGCGGCCGTGGGACGGCGCGTTCGACGAGTACCTCACCTACACGATGCGCGACCAGGCCACGCGCGAGCACGGCGCCGACGAGCTGAAGCTCACCGACGCCGGCCGCAAGGTCTACAGCGGCGGCGGCATCGAGCCCGACGAGCGCTTCGACGGGCCGGTCGAAGGCTTCAACCCGACCCGTTTCGGCCGCTCGCTCTTTGGCCGGCAGCTGTTCGCCGGCTACGCCGAGCGGTTCTACGCGGCCGGCGACACGCGTCCGGGGACCGCGGGCCGCGACCGCCGCGCCGTCGCGCGCGATTTCACCGTCGACGACGCGATGGTGGCCGACTTCCAGAAGTACGTCGAATCGCGGCGGGTGAAGATCGATCAGGGGGCGTGGACGCAGGACCGGGCGTTCATCAGCGCGATGGTCCGCTTCGAGATCGACGCGGCGGTCTTCGGGATGGGCGTCGCCCGCCGCCGCCTGCTCGAGGTCGACCCGCAGGCCCAGCACGCCCTGGGGCTCTTCCCGCAGGCCGAGAAGCTCCTGACGCTGACCAAGACCCGCACCACGCGCGCCGGACAGGGCCGCCAGTAGGCCGCTCGGCGCGGGCAGGCAGGGTTCTGGCCAAACCCCAAAATCTTGGGGGTCCTGAATCGCCTTGCCACACAGGTAGGGCCTTGCTAGACTGACCCGCCGTCAGATCTCGCGAGGGACCGCGCCATCCATCGCCCTCGCTTCCGCGGGTGTCCATGCGTCTCGATCGCCTCGAAATCTCCGGGTTCAAGTCATTCTCCGATCGGTCCGAGCTGGCCTTCGACGGCGGCGTCACGGCCATCGTCGGCCCCAACGGCTGCGGCAAGAGCAACGTCGCCGACGCCCTGACCTGGGTGCTCGGGGAGCAGAGCGCCAAGAGCCTGCGCGGCGACAAGATGGAAGACGTCATCTTCAGCGGCAGCGATGCCCGGAAGCCGACCGGGGCCGCCGAAGTGACGCTGCGCCTGAGCGGCGTGCCGCTCCCGGCCCGCGCCGAGGCCAACGGCAACGGTCAAGGGGCCAACGGCCACCTGGCGGCGGCGGCCGCCGAGGCCGCCGTGACGCTGGACCTCGACCCGGTGCAGGCGGTCCGCGACGTGGAGGTGACCCGCCGGCTCTATCGCTCCGGAGAAAGCGAATACCTCATCGACGGCGCCCACTGCCGGCTGCGCGACGTCCACGAGCTGTTGATGGACACCGGCCTTGGCGCCAAGGCCTACTCGATCATCGAGCAGGGCAAGATCGGGATGATCCTCAGCTCCCGGCCGACCGACCGGCGGCAGCTGATCGAGGAGGCCGCCGGGGTCACCAAGTACCGATCGCGGCGCCGCACCGCGGAGCTGAAGCTCGACGCCGCCCAGCAGAATCTCACCCGGCTCGACGACATCGTCTTCGAGGTCGAGAAGCAGTGCGGGTCGCTCAAGCGACAGTCGGCCAAGGCGCGCCGGTTCCAGCGGCTGCGCGACGAGATGCGGCGCTGGGAGAAGGTGCTGTTCGCGCGCCGCTACCGGCACCTGGCCGAGCACATCGAGTCGGCGCGGGCGCGGCTGGCTGACGCCCGTCAGGATGAGGCGGCATCGACCGCCCGGCTCGCCGAAGTGGAGACGGAGCTGGCCCGCGTGCGCCTCGAGCTGGCCCAGGCCGAACAGGACGCCACCCGCGTGCGCGAGGCCGCCCACGCCGGCGAGCTCGACGTCAACCGCCGGCAGCAGCAGCTGGCGCTCGACGCCCAGCAGGCGGCGATGCTCGAGACGCGGGCCGCCGAGCTCGCAACCGAGCTGGCCGCACTCGAGGAGCGCCGCGAGCCCGATCGCGTGCGCCTCGAGGAGCGGCGCGTGGCGACCGACGAAGCGGCCCGGGCTCGCGATGCCGCCGCCGACGCCGTGCAGGTCGCCGCTGCCGCGTGCGCCGGCACCCAGGCCGGCATCGACGACGCGGAACAAAGCGTCGAGCAGGCCCGGGGCGACGTCTATGCGCTCATCAACACGGTGACCGCGCTCACTTCTGCCATCGAGCACGCCGGCGCCGAGCGCGAGCGGGCCGCGGCGATGCGGGCGCGGCTCGAGGTCGAGACCGCGGACCTGCGGACCGAACTCGGGCGCGCCGTCGAGGCGAAGGACCGGGCGCTGCACGCCTTGCAGGCGGCCCAGGCCGCCGTGCACACGGCCGTCACGGCGCTGGCAGCGCACGAAGGTTCTCTGGCGCAGGCCCGCAGCGAGCACCAGCAGCGCGAGCGGGCGGCGCGGGAGCGCGAGCACGACCTGGCCGGCCAGACGGCCCGGCTCCGATCGCTCGAAGAGATGGATGCGGCGCGCACCGCCTTCGGCGACGGCGCGCGGATGCTCCTGGCCGGCGCCCACGACGCGGTGGGGCAGCACGGCGCGCTCGCCGACTACCTCGACGTCGACCCCCGTTTCGAGCGGGCGGTGGAGGCCGTGCTCGGCGAGCTGCTGCAGCACGTGGTCGTCGATCGCCATAGCCAGGCGCACGCCGGCTTCGAGCTGGTGCGCGCCGAGGACGCCGGACGGTGCGGCTTCATCGTGACCGGCGCACCGCCGCCGTCGCCGTCGGCACAGCCGTCGACGCTGCCCGAACGGGCGGTGCTGCTGTCGAGCGTCGTCGGCGTGAGCGGGCTCTTCGCGCACAGCTTGCGGGCGGTCATCGGCGACGCCGTGATCGTGCCGACGCTCGACGAAGCGGCGGCTCTGGCGGCGACTCTCGACCTGCCGGTGGTCACCACCGATGGCGAGGTCTACCGCGGGCCCCACGTCGTCAGCGGCGGCAGCCGCACCGAGGCGCGCGGCATCCTGGCCACCAAGCGGGAGATCAAGGATCTCCGCGAGCAGGTCACTGCCGGCGGCACGGCGCTGACGGCCCTCCGGGAGGAGGTCCTCGCTTTCGACGCGGCGATTGCCACGGGCACCGCGGAGCTCGCCGCTGCCGTCACCGACGTCCATCGCCACGAGAAGGCGATCGTGGCGGCCGAAGCCGATCTCCAGCGGGCCACCGCCGACGAGGCACGGGTCCGCCAGCGCGCCGAGCTGGTCGCGACCGAGGCCAGGAGCGCCCGCGAGGCGATCGAGGGTCTCGACGCCCGGCAGGCGGAGGCCCACCAGTCCATCGACCGGCTGGCGGCGGAGCGGACGTCGCTCGACGCCGCCCTGGGCGACGCGCAGCGTCGCCTGGCCGACGGGCGTGACGACGCCCAGAGCCTGAGTCAACGCGCGGCCGAGGCGCGGGCCCAGCACGCCGGCCTGGCCGAGCGGGCGCTGGCCGCGATCGCCGAGGTGCAGCGCCTCGAGGAGGCCGCCCGCGAGCTGTCGGAGCGGGCCGCCGCCTGCGCGCGAGATGTCGAGCTGATGCGCACCCAGCGGACGCGGTTGATCGCGGCGTCGGTCGAGGGCCAGCGCCTGATGGACGACGGCGTCAGGGCGCTGGAGGACCTGCGGGAAGAAGTCCTGCGCGCCGACGACGAGACGCTGGTGCTGAAGGCGGCGACGGAGCGCCAGGAGCAGTCGATCCGCGACGCCCGCCGCGCCCTCGACGCCGTGCGCGCCCTGGCGGCGGAACTCGACGTGTCGCGGGCCACCGCCGAGGCCGATCTCACCCACCTGGCGCAGCAGAGCCTCGATGCCGTGCAGGCCGACCTCGATGCCGTGGCCGTCGAGGTGGCAGAGATGGAGCGGCAGGGCATCATGGCGCCCGACGCCCGCGCCATCCGGCGCGTCGTGTCCGAGCCCGACGACGACGAGGTCGACGAGGCGAGCGAGGGAGGAGCGGCCGCGGCGGCGCCGCCGGCCGAGGACGCCGTCGCCGGTCTGGCGGCGGCGGCGATGACGGCCGAAGAGGCCATCGCCGAGCTGCGCGCACGCATCGACCGCCTCGGCCCCGTGAACATGATGGCGATCCAGCAGTTCGGTGAACTGGACCAGCGGCGCGGGTTCCTCACCACGCAGCGCCAGGATCTCGTCGACTCGATCGCCCAGACCAACGAGGCCATCCGGCGCATCGACGAGACGACGCACGCGCGCTTCCGCGACGCGTTCACCGCCATCAACGCCAACTTCCAGCAGACCTTCGCGACGCTCTTCGGCGGCGGACGCGCCGGGCTGACGCTGCTCGACGAGTCCGACCCGCTCGAGAGCGGCATCGACATCGTCGCCTCGCCGCCCGGCAAGCGGCTGCAGAGCGTGATGCTGCTCTCCGGTGGCGAGAAGGCGTTGACGGCGATTGCCCTGATGTTCGCCATCTTCCGCTACAAGCCCAGTCCCTTCTGCCTGCTCGACGAGATCGACGCGCCGCTCGACGACGCCAACATCGGCCGCTTCGTCGAGATGCTCCGCGGCATGCTCGACCGGACCCAGTTCATCGTCATCACCCACAACCGCAAGACCATGGAGATCGCCAACCGGCTGTACGGCGTCACCATGGAGGAGCCGGGGGTGTCCAAGGTGATCTCGCTGCAGATGAACTGACCGGCCGAACCTTCGGCGGGACCCCCGCGTATCTCTTCAGGAGGGGGAGCGCCATGCCGACGAGTGCAACGCGTGCCGGGACATGGGCGATCGTGGCCCTGGCCGGCGCGATCGGGTCCGGATGCGAGGTCAGGGCGGGAGAGGGCGACTTCTCCTTCGACTTCTGGCAGGGCCGGGCGCAGGACACCTGGGAGCGGACCTACACAGTGGCGCCCGGCGGCCGCGTCGAAGTTGTGAACGTCAACGGTGAGATCCGCGCCGAGGCGTCCCCGGATGGGGCCGTGCACGTGCGAGCCGAGCGCAGCGCCCGCGCCGGCTCCGACCAGGCCGCCCAGGACGTGTTGCGGCAGATCGAGATGCGGGAAGAAGTCGGCGCCAGCGGCGTGCGCATCGAGACCCGAGGCCCCCGGGGCGCCTGGCGCGGTCACAAGGTCACCTACGCCGTGCAGGTTCCGGCGGGGGTTCACGTCGACCTGCGCACCGTGAACGGCGGCGTCAGGCTCGACAACGTCGGCGGCGATGTCCGGGCCTCCTCCACCAATGGCGGGGTCCGCGGCCGGCTGACCACCGTCTCGCTCCTCGACGCCCGGACGACCAACGGCGGCGTGGAGCTGGAACTCTCCGGGGCGCTGGCCCAGGATGGCCGGGTGTCGCTGGCCAGCGTCAACGGCGGTGTCCGGCTGGCCCTGCCCGAGGCCACCCAGGCCGACGTCACCGCCCGCTGCACCAACGGCCGCGTCACCGTCTCCGACCTGGCTCTCGACATCGAGGGCGAACAGACCCGGCGCCGGGTCGCCGGTCGGCTGAACGGCGGCGGCGCCCGCATCGACCTGCAGACGGTCAACGGCGGCGTGGCGATTCGCCGCGCTCCGGCAACCGGCACTTCTTCAGCCGCGACAGGCCACTAACCGCCGCCGGGTGGCGCGCCGCGTTGTCCGGAGCGCCCGACTGTCGTACTCTGGACAGCGTCTGTACAGCGGCTCCGTGAACGAGGACAAGTCCACCCGCTATCACCGGCGCCGCCGTCGCGCGGACGCCGCCGGCACCGCCTTGGTCGGGGTGTTCCTGCTCGCGCTCTCGGCGACCGGTGCGTCCGGTCTGTTCCGCACCGCCGCCGAATGGGTCGCCTCGTGGCTGCCCTGGCCGTTGCCGCCGTCGGCGGCCGTCGCGCTCTTCGCGATCGGGCTGGCCATCTCGGTGCACGCCATCGAGCTGCCCTTCACCTGGTACCAGGGCTACTGGCTCGAGCGTCGCTACGGCCTGTCGACGCAGATCCTGCCGCACTGGCTCGCCGACCACGTGAAGGCCGCGGTCGCCAGTTGCGGCGTGATGGTGGCCGGTCTCTCGGCCGTCTACCTGTCGATGCGATGGACGCCCAGCTACTGGTGGGCAGTGTCGGCGGCGCTGTTCGTGGTGGCGATGGTCGGGCTCGCCCGCCTCGCTCCGGTCGTGCTGATGCCGATCTTCTACCGCGTCCGCCCGCTCGACCGGCCCGAGCTGACCGAGCGCCTGCTGCGGCTGGCGGTGCGGGCCGGGGCGCCGGTCATCGGCGCCTACGAGTGGGCGCTGAGCGGCCACACGCGGAAGGCCAACGCCGCGCTGGCCGGCATCGGGCGCTCGCGCCGGATCCTCATCTCCGACACCATGCTCGACGCCTACTCGGACGACGAGATCGAGGTGATCCTCGCGCACGAGCTGTCGCACCACGTGCACCACGACCTGTGGCGCGGCATGGCGATGCAGGCGGCGACGATCGTGGCGGGCTTCTATGTGGCCGCCGGCGTTCTCGATGCCGTGGTGCCGTGGCTCGGGCTGCGCGGCGCCGCCGACGTCGCCGGGGCGCCGGTGCTGCTCCTGGTGGCCGGCGTCTTCTCGTTCGCGATGCTGCCGCTCGGCAACGCGATGTCGCGGGCCCAGGAGCGTCGCGCCGACCTCTTCGCGCTGCGGCTCACCGGCAACCCGGCCGCCTTCGTCGCGGCGATGCGCCGGCTGTCGCAGCAGAACCTCGCCGAGGAGCGGCCGTCGCGGCTGGCCCGCTGGATCTTCTACTCCCATCCGCCGATGCGCGAACGCATCGCCGCCGCCCAGGCCTGGGCCGACGTCGCCGCTCCGTTACACGCCCATGGAATCCTCTCCGCCAAGGAGTGATCGGGGCGCGTGCCAATCCGGCTCAGCGTGATTCTGGCGGCGACGGTGCTGGTGGCTGCCGGCGGCACGGCCCAGGGGCCGCGCAAGTTCAACGTCGCCCATCGCGGCGCGTCTGCGTATGCGCCCGAGCACACCCTCGCCGCCTACCGCCTGGCTCTCGAGCAGGGCGCCGACTACGTCGAGCAGGATCTGGCGGTCACCAAGGACGGGGTCCTGATCTGTCTGCACGATCCGTCGCTTGAACGGACCACCGACGTCGAACAGCGCTTCCCCGATCGGGCCACCGAAATCACTTACGAGGGCACACGCCGGCGGGTGTGGCTCGCCAACGACTTCACGCTGGCCGAGATCAAGACCCTCGACGCCGGATCGTGGATGGACGCGAAGTTCGCCGGCGAGCGGGTCCCGACCTTCGACGAAGCGGTCGCGCTCATCCGCGGCAAGGCGGGTCTGTATCCCGAGCTGAAGACGCCGGAGATCTACGCGGGCCGGGACGTGGACTTCGTCGCCCTGGTCGAGGCCGCCCTGGATCGCCTGCACCTGCGCGGGCCGTCCGCCGATCCGAAGACGCCGGTGATCCTGCAGACCTTCGGTGAGTCGACGGCGCGGGCGCTGACGGCGCGCCGGATCGGCGTGCCGGTGGTGCTGCTTCTCAGCCAGAGGCCGGAGTGGAACTCGCAGGCCATGGTCGAGGCGTGGAAGGGGACGGTGACCGGCTTCGGGCCGACCAAGGAGATCGTCCAGGCGCACCCCGAGTTCGTGACCCTGGCGCACGCGGCCGGCATGACCGTGACGCCCTACACCTTCAGGTCGGCGGCCACGCCGGGGTTCGCGTCAGTGGACGCCGAGATGTCGCACTACCTCTACGCACTGGGCGTTGACGCCCTGTTCACCGACAACCCCGACCGGTTTCCGCGCCGCTAGAGCAGTTTTCAGCTCCGCCGTCCAAGACGACGGCGGAGGGCTGGCCCGGATCCCGCGTCCGGCCCTCCGCAGTCCGTCAAACGCCATCGGGGGCGAGTGTCGATTGAAGCGCGGGGCCCCGGGCGGTGCTGCGCGACGTGACGACGGGTCGAACGCAGGGCAGGGCTTCAGCCCTGCCGGGATGATGCATCCAAACGTCGCCGCTGCGCCAGAACACCCCACGCGGACTTCGGCGCCGCCTTGTCGTTTGACGTCTGACGATTGCGCGGCCTGCTCCGGACGGCCGCGAGATCCGAGCCAGCCCTCCGCCGTCTGTGGAACGGCAATGTAGGGCAGAGCTTCAGCTCTGCCGCGAACGGCTCTACACAACCAGGCCGACCGCCATTCGCTGATTATCCGGACTATGCCGCCGGGCGCGCCCCGACATGCGCGGTCCCGCACGGCGTGTGTACTCAGTCGTTTGCGTCTGCTCCTCACCGTGTCTGGGTGCGGCTACACTGGCTTGTGGCGGCAGGAGACGGATGATCCTGATCTGCCCAATGCTTGTGCATCCGACGAGGGAGCCTCCCTCAGTAAAGTAGACAATTGCGCCTAACAACGGAGGCGTCAAATCCCCCAAACGGGCCCACGGAACGTCCAGCGTTACAGCCTCGAGTCACGTGGTCCCGACGCCGCGGCATCCGCCATCAGAGGTTCGCGGCTTCGATGCGACGGCGAAGGGCTGGCCCGGCTCCTGCGGCCGTCCGAAGCAGGCCGCGCGAGCGTCAGACGTCAAACGACGAGGCGGCGCCGAAGTCCGCGTGGGGTGTTCTGGCGCAGCGGCGACGCGTGGATCATGTCGCGCAGCACCGCCCGGGGCCCCGCGCTTCAATCGACACTCGCCCCCGCTGTCGTTTGACGGCGTGCGGAGGGCCGGACGCGGGAGCCGGGTCAGCCCTTCGCCGTCGTTCACGTATCTGAGTCGACAGCGGCCACGGCGTCGGCCGATTGAGGTGCCTCTTTAGGCAGAGCTGAAGTTCTGCCCCGTGCCGAGATGCCACGCCGACCTGAACGGCTCTAGCCGCGCCGGCGCGGCGGCCTCAGCGGTCGGCGACGAGCAGCGTGCCGGTCATGTCACGGCACCCCGTGTCGCTCGACAGGCTGCAGTAGTAGATGAACTTGCCGGCGCGATCGGCCCGGAACTGGAAGGTGACGGTCTCGCCGCTGCCGGCGCGCTTCATCAGCCGGTAGGCATCGATCGCGAAGCTGTAGGGCCGGCCCTCGCTGCGCAGGTGGATGGTCACGAGATCGTCCTTGACCACCTCGAGCCGATCGGGCTCGAAGCGGCCCTCGCGGGCGACCACCGTGAAGGCGCGCCGGTTCGGCGCCAGGTCCTGCGCGACGCCGACCCCGCACATCACGCCGACAAGCCCCAGGCCGACGACGACCTTGCGCATGGAGGAATTGTAGCTGGCTGGGGCTAGAGCAGTCCCCGGCAGCTCTGAAGAGCTGCCCTACGACGCTCTATCCGACAAGCGCTCCAGGACGAGCGCCAGTCCTCAGCCCCCAGAACCCAGCCCCTAGTGTCGCGGCCCGCGATCGTTGCGATCCCGGCGCGGACCGCGCGGGCGGTCGCCGCCCCGGTCGTAGCCGCCGCCTTCGCTACCCGACGGCTCGCTGCCCGGCTCCGCTGCCGGCGGACCGCCCTCGGAGGGCAGCAGCGCCTTGCGGCTCAAGCGGATCTTGCCGGTCGGGTCGATGTTGATGACCTTGACCAGGATCTGCTGGCCTTCCTTGAGCTCGTCCCGCACGTCCTTCACGCGGTGGTTGGCGATCTCGGAAACGTGCAGCAGGCCGTCGGTACCGGCCATGATCTCGACAAACGCCCCGAAGTCGGTGATCCGCTGCACCTTGCCGAGGTAGGTCTTGTTCAGCTCGGGCGTGGCGGTCAGCTCCTGGATCATGCCGATGGCCTTGGCGGCTGCCGCCTCGTCCGACGACGCGACGTTGACGCGGCCGTCGTCCTCGACATCGATCTTCACCCCGGTCTTCTCGATGATGCTGCGGATCATCTTGCCGCCCGGCCCGATGACGTCGCGGATCTTGTCGACCGGGATCTTGATGCTGACAATCCGCGGTGCGTAGGCCGACATGTTCTGCCGGGTCGCCGGCAGCGCCTGCTGCATGAGCCCCAGGATGTGCAGCCGGCCGGCCCGCGCCTGGGTCAGCGCCGCGCGCATGATCTCCGACGAGATGCCGGTCACCTTGATGTCCATCTGCAGCGCGGTGATGCCGGCCTCGGTGCCGGCCACCTTGAAGTCCATGTCGCCGTAGTGGTCCTCGGCGCCGGCGATGTCGCTCAGCACCGCGTACTTGCCGGTGGCCTCGTCCATGATGAGGCCCATCGCCACGCCGGCGACGGCGGACTTGATCGGCACGCCGGCGTCCATCATCGCCAGCGAGCCGCCGCAGACCGAGGCCATCGACGAGCTGCCGTTCGACTCGAGGATGTCCGACACGATCCGCACCGTGTAGGCGAAGTCGGCTTCGGCGGGCATCATCGGCGTCAGCGCGCGCTCGGCCAGGGCGCCGTGGCCGATCTCGCGACGGCCAGGGCCGCGCATCGGCTTCACCTCGCCGACCGAGAACGGCGGGAAGTTGTAGTGGAGCATGAAGCGCTTCCACATCTCGCCGTCGACCATCTCGATCTTCTGCTGATCGTCGGCGGTGCCGAGCGTGACGGTGACCAGCGCCTGGGTCTCGCCGCGGGTGAAGACCGACGAGCCGTGCACCCTGGGCAGCACCGTGTTCTCGATGGAGATCGGCCGGATCTCGTCGAACTTGCGGCCGTCGAGCCGGACGCCGCGGGCCAGGATCTCCTCGCGCAGCACCTTCTCCTGCAGGCCGTGCAGGATGGACTTGGCCTCGCCCTTGCGGGCGGCCTGATCCTCGGGCAGCGCGGCGATGATCTCCTTCTCGACCTTGGCGACGGTGGCGTAGTTCACCAGCTTGCCCTTGATGCGCATCGCCTCGGTGAGCGGCGCGAGCGCCTGGGCCTCGATGGCCTGCTGGAACGCCGCATCGACTTTCACCTCGGGCTTGGGCAGCTTCTTCCGGCCGGCCTCGGCGGCGAGCTGGTCGATCATCCCGCAGATGTCCTTGATGGCGGCGTGGGCCACCTCGAGGCCGTGGATGGCTTCGTCCTCGGACACCTCCTGGGCGCCGGCCTCGACCATCACGATCCCGTCCTTGCTCCCGGCCACCACGAGATCGAGGCGGCTCTGCTTGCGCTGGGGGAAGGTGGGGTTGACGATGTACTGGCCGTCGACGAGCCCGACGCGAACACCGGCGATGGTCTTCTCGAAGGGCATCTCGGACAGGGCCAGCGCCGCCGAGGCGCCGGTGAGCGCCAGCACGTCCGAGTCGTGGTCCTTGTCGGCCGAGAGCACGAAGGCGATGACCTGCGTCTCGTAGCTCCAGCCGGCGGCGAAGAGCGGCCGGATCGGCCGATCGATGACCCGGCAGGTCAGCGTTTCCTTTTCGGTGGCCTTGCCCTCGCGCTTGAAGAACCCGCCCGGGATGCGGCCCGAGGCGTAGGTGTACTCACGGTAGTCGACGGTGAGCGGAAGGAAGTCGATGCCCTCCCGCGGGCTCGACGCATGGCAGGCCGTGACCAGCACCATCGTGTCGCCCATGCGGACCACGACGCCGCCGTCGGACTGCTTGGCCAGCCGCCCGGTCTCGATGGAGAGGGTGTGCTGACCGATCTGAATCTCACGCTTGACCATTGGAATCCTCTGATGCCGGGGTCACGTTCCCCGGGCTTGTTCGCCCGCCCGCGCGGCACGCACGCGTTGCGGCCCGCGCCGTCGGCCGGCGCGCCGGATGACCACCAGGGCCGCCGGCCGGGCCGCGCACGCGGCCGGCGACGGCGCGAGGCGGCCTACTTGCGGATACCGAGCCGCTTGATGAGCTCCGCGTAGCGGTCGGTGTCCTTGCTCTTCAGGTAGTCGAGCAGCCGTCGGCGCTGGCCGACGAGCTTCAGGAGACCCCGACGCGAGTGGTGGTCCTTCGCGTGACTCTTGAAATGCTCGGTGAGGTAGGTGATGCGCTCGCTGAGGATGGCCACCTGGACCTCGGGAGATCCCGTGTCGGTGCCATGGGTGCGGTACGAGCCGATGAGTTCGGTCTTCTTGTCCTTCGTCAGTGCCACGAATCCCTCCACGCACGGCCCCAGAGCGCGGCTTGCCGACGCTCCACGCCGCCGTATGTCTGCGGTAATCGGCCGCAGGATGACCCTTAAGTCTAGCGCAGGATCACGACCGGCTGCAAAACGGCCGTATCCGCCGCTCCGCCGGGGCCGGGCGCCGCGGCGCCGATGCCCACCAGGTGTCCCGCCGCATCGAGGAGACGGACCGGTCCTGTCGGGAGCGATGGACCGACGGGCGCCGTCACCTGCTGGCCCTGGCGCACCCGGACGACGGCGCTGTCGGACAGCTGTGCCAGCGGCAGGTGGAGGAGCAGGCGCTCCGGCGGCACGACCGCCGCGCGCAGGGCGGCTCCGCCGGCGACGACGGCCTCCCACGACGTCGCCGCGTCGAGCCCGAACGGCCCGCAGCGGAGGCGACGCAGGGCGCCGAGGTGGGCCCCGACCCCGAGGTCGGTGCCGAGATCGTGCGCCAGGGATTGCACGTAGAAGCCGGCCGAGACGCGGAGCCGGATGCGCGCCGCGAAGGTCTCGATACCGACCAGCTCCGCGTCGTGCACCTCCACCTCCACCGGCGCCGGCACGATCGGCGTGTCCCGGCGGGCGAGCCGATGGGACGCTTCGCCGCCGATCTTCTTGGCCGAGTAGACCGGCGGCGTCTGGAGCCGGCGTCCGGGCAGGCGCGCCACCGCCGCCGCGAGCGCCGCGGGGTCGGGGGGCTCGCCGGTCTCCCGTGTGGTCTGCCCGGCGGCGTCGTAGGTGTCGGTCTCCCGGCCGAACGCGATCGTCGCCTCGTAAACCTTGTCGACACCGGTCATGAACTGCGCCAGGCGGGTGGCACAACCGACCACCAGCGGCAGCACGCCGCTGGCCAGCGGGTCGAGGGTTCCGGTGTGGCCGACCCGCGAACCGAACGTCCGCCGGGCCACCTGGACCACGTCGTGGGAGGTGGGTCCGCAGGGCTTGTCGACGACCAGGACGCCGTCGGCTGGCAGCGTCACGCCGGCCCTGGCGCCGCGGCCACGGCGGCCTCGAGCGCGCCGAGGAACTCGCGCCGTACCTGCTCGATCGTTCCGCGGGCGCCACATCCGGCGGCGTTGCGATGGCCGCCGCCGCCCCGGGCCTTGGCGATGGCCCCGACGTCGACGGCGCCCTTCGAGCGCAGGCTCACCCGCCAGTCGCCCGCCGTCGGCGTCTCCTTGAAGAAAGCGACGGCCTGCACTTCCTGCACCGACAGCGGGAAGTTGATGAGGCCCTCGGTGTCGTCGTAGGTGGCGCCGGCGGCCGCGGCGATGGCTGGCGTGATCGCCAGCGTCGCGATGCGACCCGACGCGTCGACGGTCATCGCCGCCAGCACCGCGCCGAACAACCGGACCCGCCCGATGCTGTTGCTGTCGTAGTGCGTGCGGGCGATCCACTCCGGGTTCGCCCCGGCCTCGACGCACCGCGCGGCGATGTCGAAGGTCCGCGCGGTCAGGTGGGAGAAGTGGAACGAGCCGGTGTCGGTGAGGATCGCCAGGTAGAGGTGCGTGGCGACCTCGGGCGTCAGCGGCGCGCCGAGCGCCGCGAGCAACGCGTGCACCAGCTCGCCGCAGGCCGCCGCCGATTCGTCGACCCAGTTGACCGCGCCGTAGCCGGTGTTGCCCGGGTGGTGGTCGATGTTGAGGACCGGTGAGCGGTCGAGGCCGCCGACGCCGGTGCGCTCCAGGCTGCTGCACTCCATGATCACGGCGGCATCGAACGTCTCGGGCACGTTCGTGGTGATCCAGATGTCGTCGACGCCCGGAAACGGCTGGAGGTAGGGCGGCGGTACGGCCGGCATCGCCATGCGGGCCTCGACGCCACGGGCGCGGAGCGCGAGGACCAGCGCCATTCCCGAGCCGACGGCGTCGCCGTCGGGCCGCTCGTGCGAGGACACGACGACGCGCCGCGCGGCCGACAGCCGGGCGACGATCTCGGCCAGCGCCGGGTCAGGACCTCCGGGTGGTGTCATCGGCAGCGGGCGGGGCAGCGGCATCGCCCTCGCCGGCGGTCGCGTCGGCGGTGGCCGCGCCAGCGCGTGCGGCCTCTTGTTCGTGCAGTTCGTGCAGGATCTCCTCGACGCGCTGGTGCGCCGCCAGCCCTTCGTCGTACTGGAACACCACCTCGGGCACCCGGCGCAGCGTGACCCTGCCGGCTAGCACGCGCCGCACGAACGACGCCGCCCGCTGCAGCGCCTTGGTCGTCTTCTTGCGATCCTCGTCGTTGCCGAGGATGGTCCAGTAGACGCGCGCCAGCGACAGGTCGGGCGTCACCTTCACCCGGCTGACCGTCACCAGTCCGACGCCAGGGTCCGAGACCTCGGTGGCGAGGATCTGGCTGACCTCCTCGCGCAGCTGCTCGGCAACACGCTCGGTGCGATGGGAGAGGGGCATAGGACGATTCTAGAGGGGACCGGGGACCGGGGACCAGCGACCGGTGACGGCAGGGTCAGGCGAGGTGTTCCAGCTCGGTTCGGGTGATGAGGCCCGGCTCGTGGCGCTCGATCTCGTTGACCACGGCCTGGAGCTCCTTCTCGGCGTGGGTGCCGTCGGTGGCCACGGCCACCACGGCGAGCTCGGCGCGCTGCCACAGGTCGTGGTGATCCACCTCGGCGATGCTGACGTTGAACTTGCGGGCGCGGTCCTTCACGCCGCGCAGGATCATGCGCTTGTCCTTGAGCGACTGCGCGAAGGGAAAGTGCAGGGCGATGCTCAACAGGACGACCGCCATCGACTGGATTCCGGAGCGCGCCGGCCGCCGCTAGGCCGTGACGGCGACGCGCTCCATCTGGAACACCTCGATGACGTCGCCGACCTTCACGTCGTTGTAGTTGTGGAGGCCGATGCCGCACTCCATGCCGGCCCTCACCTCGCTGACGTCGTCCTTGAAGCGCCGCAGCGAGGCCAGCTTGCCTTCCCACACCACGACGTTGTCGCGCAGCAGCCGCACCTGCGCGTCGCCCTGGCGGGTGACGCGGCCGTCCTTCACCATGCAGCCGGCGATGGTGCCGGCCTTCGGCACCTTGAAGGTGTCGCGCACCTCGGCCGAGCCGAGCCGCACTTCCTTGAAGGTTGGCTCGAGCATGCCGGCCATCGCCTTCTGGATCTCCTCGGTGACGGTGTAGATCACCGAGTGATGCCGGATGTCGACTTTCTCCCGCTCGGCGATGTCGGCGGCGTTGCGATCCGGGCGCACGTTGAAGCCGATGATGATGGCGTTGCTGGCCGTGGCCAGCAGCACGTCCGACTCGTTGATGGCGCCCACCGCCGAGTGGATGATCTTGACCTTGACCTTCTCGTCTGAAAGCTTGGCCAGCGACGCGGCCAGCACTTCGGCCGAGCCCTGCACGTCGGCCTTGACGATGATCGGCAGGTCCTTCACGCCGCCCTCGGCCATCTGCTGCTGCAGCGACTCCAGGGTGAGCCGGCTGCCCTTCGACACCAGCACCTTCTCCTTGGCCTTGGCCTGCCGGAACATGGCGATCTGGCGGGCCTTGGCCGGGTCGGCCACCGACTGGAAGGAGTCTCCGGGCGAGGGCAGGGTCTCGAGACCGAGCACCTCCACGGGGGTCGACGGACCGGCGGTCTTCGCCGGGCGGCCGCGATCGTCGATGAGCGCGCGCACGCGGCCCACGACCGGGCCGGCGATGATGTTGTCGCCGACGTTGAGCGTCCCGTCCTGCACCAGCACCGTGGCCACCGGGCCGCGGCCGCGATCGAGCTTGGTCTCGAGCACGGTGCCCACCGCCGAGCGCTTCGGGTTGGCCTTCAGCTCGCCGATTTCGGTGACGAGCAGGATCATCTCGAGCAGCAGCTCGAGGTTGGTCTTCTGCTTGGCCGAGACCTCGACGAAGACGGTCGTGCCGCCCCATGCCTCGGGCATGAGGCCCAGGTCGGAGAGCTGGCGCTTGACGACCTCCGGGTTGGCGCCCGGCTTGTCGATCTTGTTGACGGCGACGATGATCGGCACCCCGGCGGCCTTGGCATGGTCGATGGCTTCCCTGGTCTGAGGCATCACGCCGTCGTCGGCGGCCACCACCAGGATCACGACGTCGGTCACCTTGGCGCCGCGGGCCCGCATCAACGTGAAGGCTTCGTGACCGGGCGTGTCGAGGAAGACGACGCTCTTGTCCTTGCCCTCGCCGACGCCGCCGACCAGGTAGGCGCCGATGTGCTGGGTGATGCCGCCGGCCTCGCGTTCGGCCACCCGCGTGGTGCGGATCGAGTCGAGCAGCGTCGTCTTGCCGTGATCGACGTGGCCCATCACGGTGACGACCGGGGCGCGGGTGACCAGGTCCTTGTCGTCCACGCTCTCGGTCGCCTCGTCGCGCAGCTCCTCCTCGAAGCTGCGTGTCTCGACCTCGGCGCCGAAGGTACGGGCCACATCGCGCGCGGTCTCGATGTCGACGGCCGAGTTGATGTTCATCATCAGCCGCCGCTCGAGCATCACCTTGAGCACGTCCTTGACGCGTACCTCAAGCTTCTCGGACAGGTCCTTGACGGTCATGCCCTCGGCGAGCGTGATCGTCCGGCTGATCGGTGGCAGCGCGACGGGCGGCGCCTGCACCGGGGCGCGCGGCGAGTTGTCGCGGCGGGCTCCAACTGGCCGCCCGGCCGGCCGGAACCCTCCGCCCGGACGCGTGCCCATGGGGGGGCGCGGCGGCGGCATGCCGGGCCGCTGCGGATACTGCCCCGGGCGCGGCGGCAGGCCCTGCCCGGGCCGTACGGGCTGCGACGGCAGCGGCCGGGGACCGCCCAGCGTGGAGGGCGTGCTGCCGTAGGGCCGAGGGGCGCCGTAGGGCGGCCGGGCGCCGCCCGGCGGCGCCGCCGGGCGTGGCGGCGGCGGCGCGACGATCCGCGGCGGGGGCTGCGTCGGCGGCCGCTTGGCCGGGGCCAGCGGCCGCGCCTGCGGCACGGCCTGCCCCGGCTCCTCGATGCGGAGCCGGATGCTCGGTGGCAGCACGCGGCCGGCGGTCGCCGGGGCCGACGCCGGGTCTGACTCCAGACCGGACGCCGATTCGAGTTCCGGCTCGACGGCGGGCGCCTCCGCGACCGGATCTGCCGCCGCGGCCGTCGCGAGCGGCGCCGGCTCGGCCGCCTCGACCAGCGCGGGCGGCGCGACCTCAGCGACGTGTGCGACGGTCTCCTCGCCCGCGGCCGTGGCGTCGGCGGGGGCCGCGGCCGGAGGCTTCACCGTGCGAATCAGTCGCGGAGCCGGCAGGGCCGACGCGGCGGGCTTGGGCGGCTCTGGCGCCGGCTGACCCTTCTTCGGGGTGGCCGTCTTGGCCTTGGCCGACTTGACGGCCGAGTCCGAGAACATGTCGCCCTTGGGCAGTTCCACACCGCGCTGCCGCGCCAGCCGCTCGACGAACTGGCGCGCCACGATCTCCTCCACGGTGCTCGATGCGCTCTTCAGCTCGATCCCGTGGTTCTGCTTGAGCAGATGGAGCACCTCCTGGCTGGTGGTACCCAACAGCTCCGCGACTTTGAAGATCCTGACAGTTGCCAAACAGTCACCCCTGGAGTGGCGCGCCCCGCGCCAGTACGCCGGACCTGCGTCCGGTCTTCCGCCGTCGTTGCGCTACTTCGTGTCCTCGTCGGCCTCGGTCGCCGCGGGATCCGCCGCGGCCGCGCCGTCCGCCGCGGTCGGCTCGTCCGGCGCGACGGTTGCGCTGTCGACCGCCGCCTCTGGCTCGCTGCCCGGCTCGTCGCCCGAACCGGCTTCGAGCGCCCCGAGCTCGGCCTCGACCTCGCGCCGTTTCTCTTCCTCGCTCTTGATGTCGATCTTCCAGCCGGTGAGCTTGGCGGCCAACCGCACGTTCTGGCCCTTCTTGCCGATGGCCAGCGACAGCTGGCTGTCCTCGACGAGCACCTCCATCACCCGGTCGGCCTCGGAGGTGATCGAGACGCGCTGCACCTTCGCCGGGCTGAGCGCGTTCATCACGAATCCCACCGGGTCGTCCGACCACTCGACGATGTCGATCTTCTCACCCCGCAGCTCGCGAATGATCGCCTGGACGCGCGTGCCCTTCATGCCCACGCAGGCGCCCACCGGATCGATGTCGCGCTCGCGCGAGTAGACGGCCACTTTGGCCCGATCGCCGGCCTCTCGGACGGCGCCGCGGATCATCACCGTGCCGTCGTAGATCTCGGGCACTTCCTGCTCGAAGAGCTTGATGAGCAGCGCGGCGTCGGTGCGCGACAGCACGACCTGCGGCCCCTTGGCGCTCTTGCTCACGCCGCGGATCACGGCGCGGACGCGGTCGCCCTGGTTGTAGCTCTCGGCGCGCGACTGCTCCTTGCGGGGCAGGATGGCCTCGATGCGGCCGATCTCGACGATCATGTCGCCCTGCTCGAAGCGCTTTACGAGGCCGGTGACGACCTCGCCGACCCGCTGGTTGAACTCCTCGAAGACGTTCTCACGCTCGGCTTCGCGCACCTTCTGGAAGATCACCTGCTTGGCGGTCTGGGCGGCGATCCGGCCCAGCACCTCGGTGCTCTTGGGGAACTCGATCTGGTACCCCACTTCGACGCCGGCATCGGCGCCGTACATCTCCTGCGCCTCGGCGAGCGAGATCTCGGTCGACGGGTTGGTGACCTCGTCGACGATCGTCCGCACCGCGAACAGCTCCACCTGGCCGGTCTCGATGTTGAACTTCGCCTTCATCTCCTCGCCGGCCTTGTAGTACTTGCGCGAGGCGGTCAGCACGGCTTCTTCCATCGCGGAGATGACCACGTCGGGCTCGATGCCCTTCTCCTTGGCCAGCGCCTCGATGGTCTGCATCAACGGATTGGTCGCCATATCCCTCAGAACTCCACATCGAGACGGGCCCGCCGGATCAGGCGGAGCGGCAGCCGGTGCAGCGTGCCGCCGATGGCCTCGAACAGCACGTCCTCACCGTCCACGCCCCGCAACCGGCCGGCAAAGGCCGTCTGCCGGCTCACGGGCTCGGCCATCACCACCTTGGCCAGACGCCCCGCGAACCGCTCGTAGTCGTCGCGGGTCCGCAGCGGTCGAATCCAGCCCCGGCGACGACACTTCCAACGTATAGCTGTCGGGTACGACGTCATCGACGTCGAGCACCGCGCTCAGCTCCTCGCTCACCAGCGCGCACTGGTCGAGGCTCACGCTCTCCTCGGCCGTGGCCGACGGCCCAGGCCGGTCGAGCACCACGCGCAGTACGTTCCGGCCGCTCTCCCGGCCGTAGGTCACTTCGAACACGTCCAGGCCGTGCGCCCCGGCGACCTCGGCCGCCAGCGCCCTGACCCGTTCCAGTGGCGTCACACGCGTACCCAGAAACAAAAAAGAGTGGGCTTCAGCCCACTCTGGTTTTCCCAGATCAGCACCGGACCCTTGAGTTTAACACAGCCCCAGGCTGGTTTTTGGCGGCGATTCCGCTCAGAGCGGGCCGACAGGTCTGGCGATCAGGTCGTAACCGCGGGCGCCGACGATCTCGACGTCCACGAACTGGCCGGCCGACACCTGATCGGGACCGCAGTCGGTCAGGAACACCTGCGGGTCGATCTCCGGAGCCTGCCCGGCCATCCGGCCGGTCATCACCCATTCGTGCTCGCTCGACGGCCCATCGACCAGGAGCCGGGCGCGTTCCCCGATGCGGGCCTTCTGGCGCGCCGCCACGATCCGCTTCTGCCGGGCCATCACCAGCCGCTGCCGCCGCGCTTTGTCGGCCGCCGGTACGTCATCGGCGAGGGCGAAGGCCGAGGTGTCCTCTTCGTGGCTGTAGGTGAACACCCCGACGTGGTCGAACTGGACGGCGTCGAGGAAGCCCGCGAGTTCCTCGACGTCCGACGGCTCTTCCCCGGGGAATCCGACGATGAAGGTCGTCCGCAAGGCGACATCGGGCATACGCGTGCGGATGTTGTCGAGCAGGCGCTCGTAGGACCGGCGGGTGCCGGGGCGCTTCATGCGCTTCAGCACCCGGTCGGAGGCGTGCTGCAACGGCAAGTCGATGTAGCGGCACACCTTCCGGCTGTCGGCGATGGCGTCGATGGTGGCGTCGGTGATGGTGGTCGGGTAGAGATAGAGCAGCCGCACCCACTCGATGCCGTCCACGCTGTCGAGGGCACGGATCAGCCGGGGCAGGCCATCGCGCTCCTTGCGGTCGAGCCCGTAGAAGGTGGTGTCCTGCGAGACCAGCAGCAGTTCCTTGACGCCGCGAGCAGCCAGGGCATGGGCTTCGGCCACCACCGACTCGACCGTCCGGCTGCGATAGTGGCCCCGCATCTTGGGGATCACGCAGAACGCGCACTTGTAGTCGCAGCCTTCGGCGACCTTCACGTAGGCGTAGTGCCCCGGGGTGGCCAGCCGGCGTGGGGTGGTCGCGTCGTAGAGGTAGGTGGGGAGGTCGACGCCAAAGACGGGGGCTGGGGACTGGGGGCTGGGGGCTGGGGCGCGATCAGCGACCAGCGGATCACGCTGTCCCGCTGCAGGCGTCGTCGCTTCGCTCGACGCCTTCGGGTCGCGCCGGTAGAACGTCATCGGCGACGCGCCCGCAGAGGCGCGAGCCGTGCTGCCGGGCTGGATCGCCTCGAGGATGTGCGGCACGTCCCCGGTGCCGAGCAGGGCGTCGATTTCGGGGATTTCCTTCTGCAGGTCGGCCCGGTATCGCTCGGCCAGGCACCCGGTGACGACCAGGCGGGCGCCAGTGGCCTTCTTCTTCCCGGCCATCTCGAGGATGGTGTCGATGGATTCCTGCTTGGCGCGGTCGATGAAGGCGCAGGTGTTGACGACGACCACGTCGGCGCCGTCGGCGTCGGTCGTGATCTCGTGGCCGGCCTGCTCGGCGATGCCCAGCATCACCTCGGAGTCGACGAGGTTCTTGGGACAACCGAGGGAGAGGAAACCGATCTTCACGGGGCTGGGTGCTGGAGCCTGGGGGCTAGGGCATGCCGCAGCCCGCCGTCATGGAACATCTTCCCACTGTACACCGGGTGCCGCCTCGCGGTTGCCTCCCCCATAGCCACGGACACAGCCCAGCTCGCGCTTACCGCACGGCACTCGAAGCGGCGTGGTGTCTCTCCGAGACGAGACTCCACCCCAGCGCGCCGACGACGCGCGCCGGGGACCCCGGGATGGCAAGCACGCTGAGAGCCTCGCGATCGACCCGAGAACCGCCGTTGAGCGTGCGCCAGCCGAGTGCGAGGCGAGGAGAGATACCGCGTCGATTCGAGTGCTCAGCGTTACGGATAGAGCCGGTAGAGCATGCGCGGGTAGGGGATGGTCTCGCGCAGGTGCTCGAGGCCGCAGATCCAGGTGACCACGCGCTCGATGCCCATGCCGAAGCCGCCGTGCGGCACCGTGCCGTAGCGGCGCAGGTCGAGATACCACTCGAAGGCCTCCTGCGGCAGCTCGTGCTCCTTGATGCGCTGCAGCAGCAGGTCGAGGTCGTCGAGGCGCTGGCCGCCGCCGATGATCTCGCCGTAGCCCTCGGGCGCCAGCACGTCCACGCACAGCGCCTTGTCGGGCTGGTCGGGCGCCGGCTTCATGTAGAAGGCCTTCACCGCGGCCGGATAGTGCGTGACGCAGACCGGGCGGTCGAACTGCTCCGACAGCACCGTCTCGTCGGTGCCGCCCAGGTCGGTGCCGTGCTGGAACGGCAGGCCCTTGTCGAGCAGCAGCTTCGCGGCCTCGTCGTAGGTCAGCCGCGGGAACGGCGCCTGCACCGCCTCGAGCTTCGACAGATCGCGCTCGAGCAGCGTCAGCTCCGCCTTCCGCTTGTCGAGCGTCCGGCCGACGACGCTCGTCACCAGACGCTCGGCCAGCCGGATAACGTCGTCGAGGTCGGCGTAGGCCATCTCGGGCTCGACCATCCAGAACTCGGTGAGGTGGCGGCGGGTCTTGCTCTTCTCGGCGCGAAACGTCGGCCCGAAGCAGTAGACCTTGCCGAGGGCCATCGCATTGGCTTCGTTGTAGAGCTGTCCGCTCTGGGTGAGGAACGCGGTGGCGTCCTCGAAGTACTGCACCGGGAAGAGCGTGCTCGTGCCCTCGCAGGCTGCCGGCGTGAAGATTGGCGTGTCGGCCAGGATGAAGCCTTCGCCGTTGAAGAAGTCGCGCACAGCGTTGACGACCTCGTGCCGCACCCGCAGGATGGCGGTCTGCCGCTCGGTGCGGATCCACAGGTGGCGGCGATCCAGCAGATAGTCGACGCCGTGTTCCTTGGGCGTGATGGGGAAGTCGTGCGACGGGCCGACGACGTCCATCCCGGTGGCCACCACTTCGTAGCCGCCCTTGGCGCGGGCGTCGGCCCGCACCGTGCCGCGGATCACCAGCGACGTCTCCTGCGACAGGTGGTCGGCCGCCATGAAGGTCTCCTCGCCGACGTCGTTCTTGCCCATCACGACCTGCACGAAGCCGGTGCCGTCTCGCACCACCAGGAAGTGGATCTTGCCGCTCGACCGGCGGTTGTGCAGCCAGCCCTTGAGCGTCACCTCCTGGCCGGTGTGCTCGCCGATGCGGTTGATGGAGACGTGAACGCTCACTGGCTCATCAGCTCGTCGTTGATCCCGAGGCGCTGCTCGAAGCGCTGTCGCGCCTGCGCCGCCCTGGCGAGGATCGCCGCCGCCGGGCCCGGCGCCAGCTCGAAGGTCCAGGGACCGGTGTACCCCACCTTCTGGAACGCCAGCAACGTTCGGGTCCAGTCGACCGACCCGTCGTAGGGCACCAGGTGGTCGTCGCCCGACCCGTGCGTGTCGTGGACGTGCGCGGCGATGATGTGGCCCGACGCCGCCTCGATGGCATCGACCGGATCGCCCAGCAGCCGGGCGTGGCCGACGTCGAGGCAGACGCCGACGGCCGGCGACTCCAGCACATCCTCCACCAGCTCCACCAGCGAGTCGGGCGTGGAGAGCCGGTTGGCCATCACCTCGAGCGCCACCTCGACGCCGCGAGACTCGGCCAGCGCCATGATGTGCTGAAGGCTCTGCCGGGCATGTGTCGTGTGGTTGTCGTCCGCCGTGGCGCCGGCGTCGGGAACGCCCACGTGGATGACCAGCTGCCGGAAGGAGAGCACCGCGGCGAGCTCGAGCGCCTGTCCGACCTCGTCGAGCGCGCGCGTGCGCGAGTCGGGGTGTGCCGAGGCGATCGAGCAGACGTCGCGCCAGCCCGCGTCGTCGGCCCCCAGCGCGATCGGCGCGTGCACCGCCGACAGCTCCAGGCGCGTGTCGTCGAGCCACTCGGCCAACTGCTCGACGGCCAGCGGATCGCGGTAGTCGAAGTGCGACCGCAGCGCGAACAGCTCGATGGCCCCGAAACCGTGCGCGGCGACATGGACGAGGTGCTCCCGATCGAGACGGTGGCGGTGGAACAGGTAGGTGGAAATCGCGAAGGGCGCGCCGGTCACCGCAGCCGGATTTAGTGGCACGTCCGCGCCGAAGCAATACCGCCTGCCGGACCCGGCATCACGCGTCCCACCCCACGACGCACAACACGCGTCGTGGGGGCCCCGGCTCGCCGCGTTGCTCGTCGCTCACATGTCGCCAACATGCTCGCTCCTCGCGCCGTTCTCGTCGGGGCCCCCGACGTGCGTAGTCTGCACGTTGGGGTGAGGTCCGTGCGCCGAGCCCGGCAATCGGCATCGCCTCGGCGCGGACGGGCCACTACCCCAGCTCGTCAACGAGGCCGGCCAGCAGCTCGGCCAGACGGGCGTAGCGCGCGATCGGCGGCGAGCGTGCGCCGCACGTAGGACAGCGTGCGGGGGACGTACTGCATGTACACCGGGTTGCTCCGCGTCGTCGTCTGGTAGCCGAAGGTGCCGAGCGCCTTGAGGTTGCGCTGCAGCGCCATCAGGTCGAAGCGGCGTCGGAACTCCGGGTCGCTCGGCGCCGCGGCGTTGCCGCGGGCGAGCACGACGAAGTAGTCGATGAGATCGTCGACCGCGGCGTCGGGCAGGTCGACATAGGAATCGCGCAGCAGCGACACCAGGTCGTAGGTATCGGGCCCCATGCGCGCATCCTGGAAGTCGATCACGTAGAGCGTATCGTCGTGCCACATCAGGTTGCGGCTGTGGTAGTCGCGATGGCACAGCACCCGCGGCTCGGCGGCGAGCTCCTCGACGATGCGCGCCCACTCCTCGCGCAGCGCCGCCCGCACCGGCTCCTCGGGAAGGGCGCCGCGGTAGGCCAGCAGGAAGTGGCGGACGAAGAACTCGAGCTCCCAGGTGAGCTTCTCGGCGTCGAAGGCGACGCCGTAGGGAGGATACGCCTCCGACGCCAGCTCCACCCCGCGCTGCTGCAGCCGCGCGATCATCCCCACCGCCTGGCGGTAGCGCAGGGCCCGGTCGGTCGCCGACGCGCCGCCCAGATGCGCCTGCAGCGTCACGTCGCCCAGGTCCTGCAGGCCGATGATGCCGAGCGCGTCGTCGTGGTGCAGGAGCCGCGGAATGGGCAGCGGCACCTCGTTCAGGAGCGCCGCCACGCGGACGAAGGGGAGGGTCGCGTAGTCGATCGGCCCGGCGTGGACGGCGAGCACGATCGACGGTGTCGCGGCCAGCAGCACCCGTACGTAGCGACGGTCCGAGGCATCGCCGGTGAGCGGCACCACACGCTTGACCTGCCGCGTCAGGTCGTGGCGCTGCAGGTAGTCGCCGACGCGTCGATCGAGGTCGCTGGCCACCGGCGGATTCTACCCGCGCCGGTGGCCGGAATCGGCGAATGGCACGACGATCAGATCACCGACGACGCGGCCGCCCGTCCCCTCGCCGGCGTTGCCGGCCGGCAGCAGGCACGATTCGCGCACCTGCAGGCCAGGCGGCACCCGGGCTCCGTCGGCGACGACGCAGTCGATCACCTCCGCGCGCCCGCCGATGTCGACGTCGTCCCAGCAGACCGTGCCCTCGACGCGGGCCGACGGCGCGATCGTCGTGCCGGCGCCGCGATCGAGCGGCCGCTTCTCGAGGCTGGCCACGTGCTGCACCGTGCGCAGGTACTCGGCCGGCGTACCCACGTCGTGGAAGGCGGCGCGGGCGACCCGCACGCGGACCGCCGCCGGCGTCGCCGGCGACGAGCTCGGGATACAGCCCGCGGACGGTGTCGGCGGCGACATCCGGCGTCAGGCGCTCGAAGGCGCGCCGCTCGGCCACCTGGACGCCGATGAAGTGCGCCGCGGTCGCTCCGGCGCCGGCCACCTCGCCGGCCGGAATCACGCCGGCGAAAGCGCCCCTCACCACGCGCAGGGCGTTGTAGCCGGCCCGGGCCGCCACCCCCGCCATGGTGACCAGGGCGCCCGACGCGGTGTGGGCGCGGGTCAGCGCGGGGAGATCGAGGTCGGTGAGGGTGTCGCCGTTGACGATGAGGAAGCGGTCGCGATCGAGGAGGTCGAGGGCGCGCCTGGGACCGCCGGCCGATCCGAGCACCGCGGTCTCCCACGAATAGGTTACGGCCACGCCCAGGTCGTCGCCGTGGCCGACGATGCCGGCAATCGTCGACGGCCGATGGTGCAGGTTCACGACCACCCTGGTCACGCCGGCGGCGGCCAGCCAGCGCACCTGCCGCCGGATGATCGCGTCGCCGGCCACCGGCAAGGCCGCCTTCGCCCGCACCAACGACAACGGGGCGAGCCGGGTCCCGAGACCGGCGGCAAGGATGAGCGCCGTGTCGATCACGGGATCACCGGCCGGCGTGGTCGAACAGCATGTCGGGCCGGCGCGGGTCCGCTGCCGTGAACAACGTCCGGTACGACGCCGTCACGAAGTCGGCCGGGCCGCACCCGAGCCGCGCCGCCAGCGCATGTATGGCGGCGGGGTCACCCTCGAGCTCGACGAACACGCCTATCGGGGTCTCGTCGACCGCCACGACCGCGCCCTCGGCGCAGTACTCCTCGCGGAACTTTTCGTAGCGGAACACCGGCGTGAACCCGACCGCGGCCAGGATGGCCAGGAGGTCGTCGCTGCTGCCGGCGTCGGTTTCGATCTCCTGCCGCGCCTTGAGCGGCCCCGGCAGGAGCGGCCCCTTGTAGGTGAGATACGCGCGACCGCCGTCGGAGCGGACCCGGAGCGCGGTGCCGGCAGCCAGCAGCCGGCGATCGGCGGTATCGACGAGCACGTCGTGCTGCAGTCGTCGCGGCCGCAACGGGCGGAGGCCGAGGCCGAGAACGCGTGCCCGCGCGTCCTCGGCAGTCGGAAATCGGAGTTTGACCTCGCGTTCGACGCCGTCGCCCAGCGCCTACTCCTTGCGCACCGTGACGAAGGTCTCCTGGCCGTTGCGCAGGATGAGCAGGAACGCGGTCGATCCGGACGACACGCGGCCCAGTTCGCGCGCCGCATCGCCGACCGAAGCGACCGGCCGCCGGTTGACCTGCAGCAGCACGTCACGCGGCGCCAGGCCGGCGCGCTGCGCCGGGCTGCCCGCCTCGACGTCGCTGATGACCACGCCCTCGGTGCCCGCCGGCACGTTCAGGCGCCGGGCCAGGTCGGAGCGTGAGGGCGGTCACGGTGAGGCCGAAGCCCTCGCCGGCCTGTTCGTCGGGCTCGTTGCTGGTGGGCGCCGACCGGGTCTCGGTGTCGAGGTTCAGCTCGTCGACGGTGATGTCGAGCCGCTTCTCGACCTTGTCGCGCATGACCTTGACCGGCACGGTCGTGCCGGGCTTGGTCCGGGTGACCATGCCGACGAGGTCGTCGCGGTTGCGCACCGGCTTGCCGTTGTACTCGGTGATGACGTCCCCGGGCTCCACGCCGGCCTTCGACGCCGGCCCGCCGCTGTTCACCGACGACACCAGGGCGCCGGTCCGCTCCTTCAGGCCGAGTTGTTCGAGCGCGTCGAGCGGAATCGTGCCCACCGAGACGCCGATGACGCCGCGCGTGACCTTGCCCGACCGCAGCTGCGGCAGGAGCTCGCGGACGGTGTTGATCGGGATGGCGAAGCCGATGCCGATGTTGCCCGCCTGGCGGGAGTCGGTGTAGATGGCAGTGTTGACGCCCACCACCTCGCCGCGGACGTTCAGGAGCGGCCCGCCGGAGTTGCCGGGGTTGATCGCCGCGTCGGTCTGCAGCACGTCCTGGCTGCGGCCGTCGGTGATGGGGAAGGGGCGTTCGGTGGCGCTGACCACGCCGACGCTGACGGTGTGGGCCAGCCCGAACGGGTTGCCGATGGCCATCACCCAGTCGCCCGGCTGCATCTGCGACGAGTCGCCGAACTTCACCTCGGCGAGCTCGCGCTTCGGCTTCTCGGTCAGCTCGATGAGGGCGCTGTCGGTGAGCGGATCGCGGCCGACGACCCGCGCCAGGTAGGTCACATCGGGCTCGTCGCCATAGAAGGACACCTGGATCTTGGTCGCGCCCTCCACCACGTGGTTGTTGGTCAGGATGAAGCCGTCCTTGCTGATGATGAACCCGGTGCCGGCGGCCTGCGTCAGCTGCGGGCGCTCCTGGCGGCCGCCGCGCCCCTGCCCGCCGCCGAAGAACCGCTCGAGCAGGTCGTCGTCGCCGCCGAAGAACTGCGTCATCTGGGTGGAACGCTGACGCGACTCGGTGCGGATGTTGACGACCGTGGGGCTCATCGCCTTGGCGATGGTCCGGAACGTCGCCGCGTCGACCGGGCCGCTGAGCGGCAGGTCGTTGGCCGGCGGAACCGCGACGGTCTGCGCCGCCGAAGTCGGCGACAATTCCAACCGCGACGCGATCACCATGCCGACCGCCACCGACGCGACGGCGATGAGAAGGGCGTAGAACACCGTGGTTTTTCGGGTCGACATGTGCTCCTCCGCTTACACCAACGACACTACGGCCATCTGCCGCGGGCCGGTCACCTGCGGACCCTCCGGGCCCCAGGCGACGTTGATCTCCGTTCGCACCCCAAAGGTGTCGAAGTACAGGCCGGGCTCGATCGTGAAGCCGGTGCCCGGCAGCAGGCGGCGCTCGTCCCGTGTCTCGTAGTCGTCGAGATGGGCGCCGTTGCCGTGAATCTGCTCGCCCAGGCTGTGCCCGGTGCGGTGCAGGATGGCGCTGCCGAACCCGGCCGATTCCAGCACCGTGCGCGCCGCGCGGTCCGCTTCCCAGCCGCGCACCGGCCGGCCGGCCGCCGCTGCCGACTCGATGAGCGCCACCGCCGCGTCGCGGGCGTCGCGCGCGGCGTCGAACGCCGCGCTGACCGGTGCCGGCACGGTGGCGCCCGTGAACCCCATCCAGCTGATGTCGGCGAAGACCGATCCGGCCCCGGGCAGCTTGCCCCACAGGTCGAGCAGCACCACGTTGCCCGGCGTGATGGCCCGCGAGGCCTCGGCCGACGGCTGGTAGTGCGGATCGCCGGCGTTCGCCTCGACGGCGACGATCGGCGGGGCGTCGGTCACGAGGCCTTCGTCATCGAACCATTCCATCATCAGCGACTGAATCTCGAACTCGCTGGTCGCGACCCGGTCGCGCATTCGCGACCGGATGGCCTCGAACGCCCGATCCTTCACCCGATAGAGCCGGGCCGCCGCCTCGTGGTGCGACCGGAAGCCGTCGGCGGTCCACACCGCCTCGAACTGTTGAATCAGGTCGGCCGAGGTCGTCACTTCCACACCTTGAGCCCGCACCAGCTCCACCGTGCCGGCGTCGACGCGCGACACGTACGGAATCGCGCCCATCGGGGAGTACTCCATGGCAATCCGCTTCATGTCATGCAGTACAGAGGCCAGTCCAGCCGCAAGTTCCGTCCGGCCAGCGTAGCGGACTGTCGAGCCCGGGAGGTGCGCCAGCGTGCGCGATTCGATCTTGTGAACCAGCGCCCGCGGGTCGCCGTGGGCGGGAATCAGGTAGAACCACCGGCGGGTGGCCAGGTGCCCGCCGCCATCGAGCCCGGCGAGCCGTTGCGCCAGGGGATTCGATCCGCGGAAGTCGTAGAGGAGCCAGCCGTCGAGCCCGTCGACACGCAGGGCCTCTTGCACCGCACGGATATCCAGAGACATGCGAAATTCGAGTATAGCTGGTTTGACACGAGGGCAGCCCCGGCACTAGCGTCCACTCGCCGGCCCCCTTACCGGGTTGGACGCCTCGACGCCGCCGAAAGTTTTCAGGCGGCGCGGCGCGCGGCCGGCTGGAGGCGATGATGAGCTTGGGAGACGCCGTCGACCGGCGCCACGTGCTGCAGATCCTGGCCGCGCTGGGCTTCAGCGGTGCCGCCGCCGCGGAGCTGGCGGCGCAGGCCACCCCCGCCGTGACCAGCGCCACGCTCCAGAACGCTGCGACGCTGCTGGCGGGCGACTTCGACGCCGCGCGACTAGGCGTCGCCGGTCGTGCCGTGCAGCGCAATCTCGATCAGATACAGGTCGTGCGCGAGCTCGACCTCGACGACGCGGTCGAGCCGTCCACCATCTTCCTCGCCCGCCGGTAGCGCCGTGGCCGTGTCCCCCGACGTCCTGTTCCTGTCGGCGCGCGAGCAGTCGGCGCTCATCCGCGCGAAGAAACTGTCACCCGTCGAGCTGACCGACGCGTATCTCGCCCGCATCGAACAACTCAACCCCAAGACCAACGCGTTCATCACGGTGACGGCCGATCTGGCGCGCCGCCAGGCGGCAGCGGCAGAGCGGGAAATCCTCCGCGGGCGCGTCCGCGGTCCCCTTCACGGCATCCCCTATGCGCCGAAGGACATCCTGGCGACCAAGGGCGTGTTGACGACCAACGGCTCGAAGGTCACCGCCACCGTCGTGCCCGACTACGAGTCGACGATTACCGATCGGCTGGCCGGGGCCGGGGCCGTCCTGGCCGGCAAGCTCAACCTGCTCGAGTTCGCGATGGGCAGCGGCGTGGTCTCGGGCTTCGGGCCGGCGCGCAACCCCTGGGACCTGGCGCGGACGCCCTCGGGCTCGTCGAGCGGCTCGGGCAGCGCGCTGGCGGCGGCGATGGTACCGCTCTCGGTCGGGACCGACACTGGCGGCTCGATTCGCGGTCCCGCCAACTTCTGCGGCATCGTCGGCCTCAAACAGACCTACGGGCGGGTCAGCCGCTACGGCGTCACCACGCTGGCGTGGAGCCTCGACCATGCCGGACCGATGACCCGTACGGTGGGCGATGCGGCGCTGATGCTGCAGGCCATCGCCGGCGCCGATCCCCTCGATCCCACCACGACCGACGATGTCGTGCCCGACTACAGCCGGGCGCTCGGCGGCGACCTGCGCGGGATGCGCATCGGCGTGCCGACGCGGTTTTTCGCCGACGATGCCGCCGCGGAGGTCGCGGCGGCGTACCGAGCCGCCGTGACGACGCTGAAGGAACTCGGCGCCTCCATCGTCGACGTCGACGTTCCGCACGCGCAATACGCGACCTCGGCCGGCTGGGTCGTGGCGATGGCCGAAGCGGCCGCGTTCCACGAGAAGCGGCTGCGCGACTCGCCGCAGCTCTTCGACCCGGTGGTGCGCGAACGGCTCGACGCCGCCCGCTTCTATTCGGCCACTGACTACATCAAGGCCCAGCGCGTCCGGACGCTGCTGATGGCGGAGATGTCGGCGGTGTTCACCCAGTGCGACGTGATGGCCGTGCCGGCCGGGTCGGCGGTCCCACCTCCGCTCGAACCGGCGGAGCTCGCCGCGACCGACGTCAAGCCGGGGAGCAAACCAGAGCGCTTCCGGGGCGGCAACACGTTCCTCGGCAACATGACGGGCCTGCCGGCGCTCGTCCAGCCGTGCGGGTTTTCGCCCGGGCCGCCGTCCCTGCCCATCGGCTTGCAGTTGTACGGCCGCGCTTTCGACGAATTCGCGCTCTTCCGCGTCGGGCACGCGTATGAACAGGCCACCGAGTGGCACCGGCGGCGGCCGCCACTCAGCTAGCGGCTGGCGGCTGGCGGCTAGGGAATCACGCTGGCACGCTGGCGACTGTTACGCCGTTCCGGTCGCTCGAGGGGGCCCAAGACCAGAACCGCGCGCTCGGGCCCGCCGTCCTATACTTTGAGAGCCGCGCCGTGCCCGCCCGGAGCGCTCCGGGTGAGTCGTCATCATCAGGACCATGCCCATGACCCGCTCGACTTGGCCAGCTTGCCTGGCGGCGCTGGCGACCGGCGCCGTGCTGTCGGCCCAGGCGCCGACGCCGCCCGCGACCCAGGACCCCCCGCCGCAACCCCCGATCACCTTCCGCGCCGAGGTCAATTACGTCGAGGTCGACGCCCGCGTCGTCGACGCCAAAGGCGGCTTCGTCACCGGGCTCGGTGAAGGCGACTTCGAGGTGTTCGAGGACGGCAAGCCGCAGAAGGTCGCGGCCTTCTCGCTGGTGAACATCCCGCTCGAGCGGCAGCCGCAGCCGCTGTTCGCGTCGGCGCCGATCGAGCCCGACGTCGAGGACAACCTCACCGGCTACGACGGGCGCATCTACGTGTTGATGCTCGACGACGTCCACACCAACGCCCAGCGCACCCTGCGCACCAAGGCGGCGGCGCGCCAGTTCGTCCAGCGCTACATCGGCAACAACGACAGCGCGGCGATCGTGTTCACGAGCGGCCGATCGGACGCCGCCCAGGAGTTCACCAACAGCCAGCGCCGTCTGCTGGCGGCGATCGACAAGTTCATGGGGCGCAAGATCCGATCGGCGACGCTCGAACGCCTCGACGAGGAGCAGCGCACCCGCGACATGCGCCAGCAGGGCGACCCGATCCGCGACCAGCTCGATCCCGAGCGGGAGATGAACGCCCGCACCACTCTCGACTCGATCCGCAACCTGGCCACCTACCTGGGCGGCATCTCCGGACGGCGCAAGGCCCTGGTGTACTTCAGCGAGGGCATCGACTACGACATCCATGATGTCTTCAACAACCCGGGAGCGACCACCATCATGACGGCGACCCAGGACGCCATCGCCGCGGCGACGCGCGCCAACGTCGCCATCTACGGAGTCGACCCCCGCGGCCTCGGCGCCGGCATGGACGACCTGATCGAAGTGCAGAGCCTGCCTTCCGATCCGGCGTTGAACCTGGGCACGACCGCCTTCTACAACGAGACCCGCCTGGGCCAGGACAGCCTGCGCGTCCTGGCCGACGAGACCGGCGGCTTCGCGCTGGTCAACTCCAACGACTTCGCCGGCGGATACGAACGGCTCGTCGCCGACAACAGCGCCTACTACCTGCTCGGCTACTACTCGACCAACGAACGGCGCGACGGCCGTTACCGGAAGATCGAGGTGAAGGTGCGACAGCCCGGCCTGACCGTGCGCGCCAGGAAGGGCTACGCGGCCGCCAGGGGCCGCGCTGACAACGACAAGGGCGACGGCAAGACCCCGCCCGAGTTGCGCTCGGCGTTGCTCAGCCCGGTGCCGACGTCGGGACTGCCCCTGGCGCTGGGCGCAGCGGTGTTCAAGGGCGGCGGCAACAAGGGCGCGGTGGTGCTCTCGACGCTGGTCGCGGCCCGCGACCTGCCCCTCACCGAGGCCAACGGCACCTTCAACAACAAGCTGGAGATCGTCGTCACCGCCACCGACTACGGCGGCAAGGCCCACCCGGGCGATCGGTCGACGCTGACGATCGGCCTCAAGCCCGATTCGGTGCCGCGGCTGCGCGCCGGTGGCTTCCGCGTGCTCAACCAGATCGACCTGCCGCCGGGCCGCTATCAGCTGCGCGTCGCGGTGCTCGAGGAGAACACGCGGCGGGCCGGATCGGTGGTCTACGACCTCGACGTGCCCGACTTCTCCAAGGAGAAGTTGTCGATGAGCGGACTCGCGCTCACCTCGGCGTCGAGCGGGCTGACCCCGACGGCGCGCTCGAAGGATCCGCTGGCCAAGATGCTGCCGGGACCGATGACCACCTACCGCGACTTCGTCGTTGGGGACGAAGTCGCCATGTTCGCCGAGGTCTACGACAACACCGGCAAGCAGGCGCACAAGGTGGACATCGAGGCGACGCTGAAGGCCGAAGGCGGGCAGACCGTGTTCCAGACGCGCGAAGAGCGCGACAGCAGCGAGCTGGCCGGCGGCCCCGGCGGCTACGGCTTCACCGCCCGGATCCCGCTCAAGGACGTGGCACCCGGGCTGTACGTGTTGCGGGTGGTCGGACGCTCGCGGGTCGGCGATCAACCGGAGGCGTCACGCGAGACCATCATTCGCGTGCTGGCGCCGCCGGCCCGATGAGCGCCTCCGGCGCCGCGGTCGAGACGACGTCGAGCGGGCTCGACGCCCGGCACGCCTCGGCGCTCGCCTACCTGGCCGGATGGGTGACCGGGGCGCTGTTCCTGGCCATCGAACGCCGCCACCCCGTGGTGCGCTTCCACGCGGCGCAGGCGGTGGTCGTCTTCGGCGGCCTGTCGGCGCTGATGGCGATCACCTACGGTGCGGCACTGGCCGGCGTGTTCGTCTCCGGTGGCGTCTTCCGCGCCCTGCTGGCCGTGACCAACCTCACCTGGCTGGCCGGCGCGGCGCTGTGGGCGTGGCTGCTGCTCAAGGCCCTGCGCGGCGAGGTGTGGCGCGTTCCGGGCACGAGCCGCCTGGTCGATCGGCTCGCGGCGCTGCGGTAGCCCGATCCGACGTCGCCGTACGTAGCACGGCCCGCGCCTGGCGAGCGCGGGCCGGTCCATCGCCGTCAGGCGCCGCTCACGACGTCTTCGGCACCTCGAGCTTCGGCACGATTGTCGTCTTGATCGTCCCGTTGCCATGGCTGAACTGGTACTGGTTGCTGTTCATCGCCGGATTGCGCGGCGTGCGCAGCGTGATGCTGATGATCTCGCCGGACTTCAGCGGCCGCGGATGGCGGTAGGTATCGCCGGTCACCGGGTTGCCGCCCTTGTCGTACCAGTTCTCCTCCACCTTCAGGCCGGCGATTGCGCCCGTCGTGGCCGGATTGCGGACGACGAACGTCGTCACCACCTCGTTGCCGACGACCCGCGTGGCCGGCTTGGTGATCTCGAGCGCGGCCTCGCCACGAATCGGCGGGATGAGCTTGCGCTCCTGGGCGGTTGCCCCCCCGGTCGACAGGCTCAATATCGCGATGGCCACCATCCACTGCCCTAGGCGCTTCATCGAATTCCTCCGATCTCGGCTCGCGGCGGACGGCCACCAGCTGGGGCGAGTATAGCCCCTCACATCTCCCCGTTCCAGTCCTCGGCCTCGGCGGTCGCCGACCGGAACACCTCGAGGTGCCACTTGCCACCACCCCACGGCTCGATCACCTCGGTGGCCACCACGTCGACGAGCAGCTCGGCGAAGGTACGGCCTTCGGGATCGCCCTCGAGATGGTAGGCGGCGTCGTCCCACGCGAAGTTGGGGTAGAGGGTCATCGTCAGGAACAGGTCGTAGCCGTCGTCGACGACGATCAACTGGCCGCACGGTGGCTTCTGGGTCGAGTGGTAGACCAGGTACTTCTCGGCGCTGTGCGCCCGGATGTAGCGCTTGAGCACGAACTCGCGGGCGACGATCTCCTCGACCGCGATCTTCTTGTCCCAGCAGTCACCGCAGTAGCGCTCCTCGCCCTTGGGCTCGGAGACCTCCTTGGCGCCGCACAGCGCGCAGTGCACCTTGTTCGATGTCGTCTTCCGGGACATCCGCCCATTGTAGTCCAGTCCCCGGGCGGACCCTGGCCGGCGCCTTAGCGGCGGGCCATCGCCGGCCCATAGAGGCGCCGCACGTACTCCTTGAGCATCCGGCGGGTGGAGAAGCGCGGCATGGTGGTGCGCATCGCTTCACGGACGATCCGCAGCCATCGGGCCGGCACGCCGGTCGCGTCACGATCGTAGAACGCCGGCACGACGTCGCGCTCGAGGATCGTGTACAGCGCGGCGGCATCGGCGATGTCGGCGGCGTCGTGGTCTTTGGGATCGGCCTGGCCGTCGATCAGCCAGCCGTTGTCGCCGGTGTAGCCCTCGGCCCACCAGCCGTCGCCGATGCTGAGGTGCGGCACGCCGTTCAGCGCCGCCTTCATCCCGCTGGTGCCGCTGGCCTCGAGCGGCTTGCGCGGGTTGTTGAGCCACAGGTCACAGCCCTGCACCATCAGGTGGGCGACGTGCAGGTCGTAGTCGTCGATGAACGCAACGCGGCCGGCGAACTGCGGATCGAGCGCGCGGCGGAACACGCGCTGGAGTTGGTGCTTGGCCGGGTCGTCGGCCGGATGGGCCTTGCCGGCGAAGACGATCTGCACCGAGCGGCCGGCGGCGTTGAGGAGGCCGGCCAGCCGCGCGGCGTCGTGGAAAATGAGCTCCGGCCGCTTGTAGGCCGCGAAGCGCCGCGCGAAGCCGATGGTGAGCGTATCGGGATCGAGCAGCGTGCCGTAGGCCAGCACCCGGGCCGGCTCCACGCGCTCCACCGTCCAGCGCTGCCGGGCGCGGGCGCGGATCCAGGAGAAGAGCGAACCGCGCAGGGTCAGCCGCACCCGCCAGAGGTCGGCGTCCGGGATGGCGTCGAAGCGCTGCCACAGGCCGGGGTCGTCGACGTGCGACACCCAGTCGGCTCCCAGGTGCGAGTCGAGGAGCGCCCGCAGGTCGCCGGCGATCCAGGTGGGGACGTGCACGCCGTTGGTGATCGCCTGCACCGGAACGCCGTCCACGGGCCGGTCGGGCCACATCGGGTGCCACATCTCGCGCGTCACGTGGCCGTGCAGCTCGCTCACGGCGTTGACGCCGCCGGCCGTCCGCAGCGCCAGCGCCGTCATGTTGAACTGGGCGCCGTGCCCGTTGTCGTACTCCCCCAGGGCCAGGAACCGGGCACGATGCTGGCCGAACTCGCCCCAGGAACCGGCCAGGTGCTTCTCGACCAGGTGGAACGGGAAGGCATCGTGGCCGGCGGGCACCGGCGTGTGGGTGGTGAAGACGGTCGTCTGGCGCACCTGTTCGAGCGCGTCGTCGAAGCTCGAGCCGTGCTCGATGAGCTCGCGGATGCGTTGCACCACGACGAACGCCGCGTGCCCTTCGTTGAGGTGCCAGACGGCCGGCTCGATACCCATCGCCCGCAGTACCCGCACGCCGCCGATGCCGAGGATGACCTCCTGCTGGATGCGTGTTTCGCGGTCGCCGCCGTAGAGCCGGGCCGACAGCTCGCGGTCCCACGGCGCGTTCTCGTCGAGGTCGGTGTCGAGCAGGTAGAGCTTCACATGGCCGACGCGGACCCGCCAGACCGCCGCCAGCACCGTGCGATCCCCGAGCGGCACCGCGGTGATGCACGGCTTGCCGTCGGGGGTGATGGCGGTTTCGATCGGGGCGTCGGCCCAGTTGATGCGCTCGTAGTGTTCCTGCTGCCAGCCGTCGTTGGTGACGCGCTGGTGGAAGTATCCCTGCGGGTACATGAAGCCGATGCCGACCAGCGGCAGGCCCAGGTCGCTGGCCTCCTTGCAGTGGTCACCGGCCAGCACGCCGAGGCCGCCGGCGTAGATCGGCAGCGACTGGTGCAGCGCGAACTCGGCCGAGAAGTAGGCAATCGCCCGCGGGTCGGCGGCCGCCTGCACACCGTGCCACCACGACGTGGCGGACTTGCGGGTGGCGTCGAGAGCCGCAATCGACCTGTCGTACAGCTGCAGGAAGACCGGGTCGTCGGCGGCCTGCTGCAGGACGTCGGCGCCGAGCATCCGCAGCATCCGCGCCGGGTTGTGCGCCGTGGACCGCCACATCGCCAGGTCGAGGCGCCGGAACAGGGCACGCGCTTCGGGATGCCAGCTCCACCACACGTCGGTGGCGAGTTCACCGAGGCGGTGGATACGGCCGGGAAACGGGGTGGCGAAGCGTTCCATGAAACCTAGCGGCTAGCGGCTAGCGGCTGGCGGCTAGCCTGAAGGAATGAACGACGCACGAAGCAGCAGCTCACGTCGAAGAGGGGCAGGCGCCGACCAGCGTGGCGAAGCGGGAGAGATCGATGTTGCCGCCCGAGACGATCGCCACGATCTTGCCCGGGCCCATCCGGCCCGAGAGAGCGGCAGCGACCGCGCACGCCGCGGCGCCTTCGATGACGACGTGCACGCGTTCGGCGACGAGTTTCATCGCCGCCGCAGCCTGGTCGAGCGACACGACAATCGATTCGGTGATGTGCGGCTGCAGCAGCGGCCACATCGTGGGCAGAACAGACTTGCCCCCGGCGCCGTCGACGAACGATGCCTGCCACGCCGCGAAGCGCCGGGGCTCGCCGGCCGCCAGCGACAAGGCGAGCGGCGAGGCGGTTTCCGGCTCGGCGGCGAAGATCCGGGCCGACCGACGGCGCGCGGACACGACCGCGGCGACGCCCGCGAGCAGGCCGCCACCGCCGATAGGCGCCACCACGGCGTCGACGTCAGGCAACTGGGCGAGAATTTCCACCCCCGCGGTGGCGTTGCCGGCGATGAACGTGTCGTCGTCGAACGGGTGGACGAAATGGCCGCGCATGCGGTCGGAGCGATGCGATTCCACGGTCTGCCAGCACTCGTCGTAGGAGGCGGGGACGATCGTCGCGCCGAGGCGCTCGATCGCCCTGAGCTTGGTGGCGGGAGCCGTGTCGATCACCATCACCGAGCACGGCGCGCCCACCACCTTGGCGGCGAACGCCACTCCCTGCGCCGCGTTTCCGGCGCTGACCGTCCATACGCCGCCGGCCAGTTGCGCCGGCGATAGCTGCCGGACGGCGTTGAAGGCGCCGCGCAGCTTGAAGGACCCGATGGGCTGGAGGCACTCGAGCTTCAGGTACACCTCGGGGCGAGCGGCCTCGTCAGCGGGGAAGGGCAGGTCGAGCCGCACCAGCGGCGTCCGTACGGCAGCGGCGTAGACCGCCGAGGCCGCCTCGTCGATCGCGGCCAGCGAAATCGTTCGCATCGTAAGGGCGGGATCGTATCACGCAGCCACCGACCGTCACCGTGGCACCGCTTGGCGGCCGGTGCGTAGAATGCCGAACAGAGGTGCGGGCGATGCGCGAACAGGTGCTGGCGGTACTGACGATCGGCGCGATGGCCGTGACGGCGGGCGCCCAGGCGCCGGGCGATCGGCCGCGGGCGCGTGAGCTGGGTCTTGCGCCCGGCGTCTTCGAGCCGGGCCCGCTGAACGCGATCACCGATGTGCCCGGCGTCACTGTCGGACACGTCACGCTGCACCAGGGCGACGGCGTGCGCACCGGCGTGACCGCGATCCTGCCGCATGCCGGCAACCTGTTCCAGGAGAAGGTCGCCGGCGCGGTCTTCGTCGGCAACGCCTTCGGCAAGCTCGCCGGGTCGACGCAGGTGGCGGAGCTGGGCACCATCGAGACACCGATCGTGCTCACCAACACCCTTGCCGTCGGCGCCGGCGTGGAAGGCGTCGTGCAGTGGACCCTGGCCCACGACGGCAACGCCAACGTCCGATCGGTCAATGCGCTGGTCGGCGAGACCAACGACGGCGGGTTGAACGACATCCGCAGCCTGCCCGTACGTCCGTCGCACGTCGTCGAAGCCATTCGCGCTGCCCGCGCCGGTCCGGTGGCCGAGGGCAGCGTCGGCGCCGGCACCGGAACGCGCGCGTTCGGGTGGAAGGGCGGCATCGGCACCGCCTCGCGTCGCCTGCCGGCCCGGTTGGGCGGCTACGCCGTCGGGGTGCTCGTGCAGAGCAACTACGGCGGGGTGCTGACGATGGGTGGGGCGCCGGTGGGCCGCGAGCTCGGCCGCTACGACTTCGCGCCGTCGGCCCCGGCCGACGCCGGCGACGGCTCCTGCATGATCGTGGTGGCCACCGACGCGCCGCTCGACGCCCGCGACCTGACGCGCCTGGCCGCGCGGGCGGTCTACGGCCTGGCCCGCACCGGCTCGTCCTACTCCAACGGCAGCGGCGATTTCGCGATTGCGTTCAGCACGCACCCGGCATTGCGGGTGACCTTCGGCGACCCGGCGCCGCGGCCGCGCACCATCCTGCCGACCGACGGCATGTCGCCGCTCTTCCAGGCGGCGCTCGAGGCCACCGAGGAGGCGGTCTACAACTCGCTGCTGCGCGCCACCACCGTGACCGGCCGCGGCGCAACCGCCGAGGCGATTCCGGTGGACCGCGTCCGCGAGATTCTGAAGAAGTACGGCGTCGGGCCGGCGCGCTGAGCGCACCCAGACGGTGGACAGGGACCTCCCGGATGCGCTACAAATGGAGGTCCTGCCTGCGTGTTCGACCCTTCTGTGCGGAAGTGGCGGAATTGGCAGACGCGCTAGCCTCAGGAGCTAGTCCGGGCAACCGGGTGAAGGTTCGAGTCCTTTCTTCCGCACCACCCACGAAAAGGCTCCGGTTTTCCGGGGCTTTTCGTTTGTCGGGCCGAAATATTGATCACATGTGATCACATTGCCCCCCGGACGGAGTTGCCTGTTGTCGGCACCCGATCGTTCATCGGGTCAACCCAGCGGGCGAAGCGTGCTGCCCGCCTTGCCGCACGAAAGAAGGCTTCACGCGACGGAGCGCGCCTTATCGCATCGGCGTCCCGTTGCGGTCGGCTGCGGCTCATCGCGCTGATCGAGGCGTCGGCCGTGGCGCGGCGGATTCTGCGGCACCTGGGCCTTCCTGCCGACGTGCCGAAACCTTCGCCGGCGCGCGCACCACCGATCGGCGACGGCGACGACTAGCCGTTCGTCGCCCTTCAGCCACCCGCGTCGTCCTCATCCGCGCGTCTCCGCGGCGCCGTCCCTCCGGAGGTGTGCTCAGGATGCGCGGCGCGAGTGTGGCGGGGCCATGGCCAGCACCTCGCGGAGGCGACGGGGGGCTGGCAATAGGCGCCGTGCAGGGGGGCAAGTGTGGCCGAGCCCAGGGGAGCAGGGTCGGATAAACGCTGTTCCGTCACCCTCAGGCCCTGCTAATGCTTCCTATCGTCCCGGGCAACCGGGTGAAGGTTCGAGTCCTTTCTTCCGCACCACTCTCTCGGCATTCGCCTCCTTCGTGTTGCGGAAGAAGGCCTCAGGCGCCCGGCCGTCGCCGTGCCGGCTCGGCCTAGGGGGCACGAGTCCCGCTGCTGCGCACCACGCTCTCGGCATTCGCCTCCTTCGTGTTGCGGAAGAAGGCCTCAGCCACCCGGCCGTCGCCCGGCGGGCTCGGCCCTTTTCGTTAACGGCCCACTGCTGCTCCCGGATCGCTACTGAACGCGTTGGCTTACGCGAACGCTAGTTCTGCCGGCAGTACACAGTGCCGAGTGGCTCGGCGCGTGCACCCCAAGGCGCCAGCACCAACAACGTGCCGTCCGTTTGGAGCTGCAGGACGCGGCTTGTTTGGGTGGCGACTCCCGGCCGAGGGCCTCGAGAGACCCCATTGCTCGCCGAACACTCTGATGTGTTGTGTCAGACCGTCGGCGTCAACCCACGTGCTGCGCTCGGGAACTACGACCCACGTGCCAGAGACGTCTGGCTGGATCTGGATGATCAACCCGCCAGTGAGGAGCGCGGCCACTGTTACGCCAAGAATCACCATGGCTGGCTCTTGCTGATCGATGCCCCTGAACTCGAGTCGGCCGTACTGCTCGGCCTAACGCATAACCTGAAGCTGCGGGACGCGAAGCGGCCCGTCAGCTTCAGCGGCAGGTTCGACGGCGGACGCTGGTACAGAAGTTCCGAAACATCACCACGAGCGTGCCATGAAACGCCCCCCTCCCCCCGAAAGGACATGTAGCGCGCGCGCGACGTTGCGAGACTTGGCTTCCGGCGATTTGAGCCACGAGAAATACCGAAGAATTTCCTTCTTTCGACTGGGGATGAGCTGATCCCATCCTCTTTTCGCGCGCGCGTTCTTCGATAGGGGGATCCGGAACCAGGTGGGCATCGGGTGCATGGGCCCATTTCGGTACGCAGAGTCGAATTCGATCTCCACCCGCACCTGATCGCCAGGTTTCGTGTTGGAAGCGCGGCGGACGTCGCCATGTAGATACAGGTAGAAGTCGCCATTCCCGATCGGCATCAGGTTGATGCGCCACGGATTCTCTCGTGGCTGGCCGTTAACACGGACCAAAACCGGGAGCGGTTTGCGCCAGTCGGGTTTGATTGCCCTGGCCCGCTCGCCGCTCACGTATACGAACGGGTTACCGTTGAAGACCTTGATGACCGCTGCGAAGGAGGTCATAGGCATCGCCTTCGGCATGAACCCGCCTAACGATCAGTATACCGACCTGCATGTTTCACGGTGTGCTGAACGGCTCGTCGGCCTATCACGTCCCAGCCTGTGCGCCTCAACTCGAAGGCCGGGCGGGCGTGGTGTCTCCTCCAGGCCAAGTGATCTACAGCAGCGGCCCGTGGCCAGGAGGAGATACCGCGTCCGCTCGGCCTTCGTCGCCGACCGACTAGCCGCTGGTCCTCGTCCTAGGGCTTCCAGTCCGGCAACCGGTCGTTGCCCGGCCCCTCGGTAAGGCGCGACCAGGCGCCCGTCTTCAGGTCGACCACCGCGAGATCCCAGTTCTCACCCTCGTGGTGCTGGGGACTGACGGCGAACGCCAGGCGCGTGTCGTCGGGCGACCACTCGGGGTAGTAGCTCCACAGGTCGCGTGGGCCGGGGACGCGCGCGCTCTGGCCATCGCCCATCGTCCGCACCATCAACGACGACGGCTCGTTCTTGCCGAGGCTCACGTGCGCAAGGCGACCTCCATCGCGCGACCACGACGGCCAGCAGGCGCCGGCCGATGCCGGCACCGGCGTGGCGGCGCCGGAGGCCTCGAGCACGTGGACCTGGAAGTCCCAGAACGCACCCATCCGCAGCGTCTGCGCCGCAAAGGCGATGCGCGCGCCGGCGGTGGCCGGCGCCGGCGCCGGCATGATGGCGCGGCCGACGTAGTGCCGGGTGAGTCGCGTGGTCGCGCCGGTGTCGAGCGCCACGCGGTAGAGATCGCCGCGGCTGTCGCGGTCCGACGAGAAGACGATGCTGCGACCATCGGCGTCCCACGCCGGGTCTGACTCGTTGGCCGGGTCGCTCGTGAGCCGGCGGCGTCCACTGCCATCGGCGGCGACGACCCACAGGTCGAAGTCCGGCGTCCCGCTTTCGGGCGTCGGCCCCTCGTAGTGCGCGCGATTCGACGCGAACACGAGCCGGGTGCCGTCGGGAGACCACCGCGGGTTGGTCTCGGTCCAGCGCGGATCGCCGCTGAGGCGCGCGACGGCGCCGGTGCCCAGCGCCAGCGTGTAGATCGCCGGCCGGCCGGCGACGTCGGACTGGAAGGCGAGTACTCCGCCGAGGCCCGGCGGCAGGGCCCGAGCCGCCTGCGGCAGCGGTGGGGGGGCCTGCCCGGCGCCGGCCGTGAGGGTAGCGGCGAGAGCAAGCGGTATCAGCCGGGCGGGCAGCCCCATGCCTTCGTGTATACCGTACGCCCGCGCTCGAGTGTCACGAAACGGCTCAGCAGTGTTCCACCGAGTCTCGAATTGGAACAGCCGGCGACGGCTAGTGCCGCGATACCCGCTGGTCGATTGCGTCGATCTCGTCGAGCAGGCGGCGCAGCACGTGGGCGTGCGCCTCGCTGCTCGGGGTATGGAAGATCGCCCGCACTTCGCGCAGCCAGCACCGGACGTTGCCGACGAATTCGTCCAGTTCCGGCCGATCCCGCGCCACGTCGAAGGCGGCCCGCTCGATGCCGTTGAGCAGGGCGATGGCCTGCAGCAGCTGCTCGTGCGTGAGATCGACGGACCCGGGTCTTCGATGCATGATGCCGCAAGTTAGCAAGTGCCATGCCACTCCGGGTGGATTGAGACCGCATGCTATCGTGGCCGGCGGATGGGCCCCATCGTCATCGGCGTGGCCGGCGGATCCGGTTCGGGCAAGACCACGGTGGTGCGCCGCATCGTCGACAGCCTTGGTGACGACCAGGTGACCGTGCTGGAGCACGACCGCTACTACCGGGACCGCAACGACCTGCGCCTCGAAGAGCGCGCGGCGCTCAACTACGACCACCCCGACGCCCTGGAAACCGACTTGATGGTCCGCCACGTGCTGGCGCTGCGCGACGGGCAGGGCATCGACGCGCCGGTCTACGACTTCGCCCGGCACGCGCGCACGCCGGCCACCGACCGGCTGGCCCCGCGCCGGGCGATCATCGTCGAGGGGATTCTCATCTTCGCCGACGCCGAGCTGCGCCGGCTGATGGACATCAAGGTGTTCGTCGACACCGACGACGACACGCGGGTCATCCGCCGGCTCCAGCGCGACGTCGCCGAACGCGGCCGGACGATGGACTCGGTGATCGAGCAGTACCTCGGTACGGTGAAGCCGATGCACCTGGAGTTCGTCGAGCCGAGCAAGCGCTACGCCGACGTGATCGTCCCGCGCGGCGGACACAACGCCGTGGCGGTGGACATGTTGCTCTCGCTGATTCGCAGCCTCGCCGCCCGGGTTGCGAGCTGAGCCTCAGGGCCGCCGGTCCGCGGCCTCGTAGCGGCGGATGGCGCCCTCGTGCTGCAGGATGAGGGCGATGTCGTCGAGGCCGTCGAGCAACCGGCGGCGCGCCTGGGGATCGACGCCGATTGCGCTCGAGAACCCGTCGTCGCCGACCAGGCGTTCGCTCTCGAGGTCGACGGTGAAGCGGGCGCCCGGCGACGCCTCCACGCGTCCGGCGAGCCGGGCCACGGTCGACTCGTCGAGCCGCGCGGCCAGCAGGCCGTTGGCGAGGGCGTTGCTCGCGAAGATGTCGGCGAAGCTCGGCGCCAGGACCACGCGGAACCCGAAATCGCGCAGCGCCCAGACGGCGTGCTCGCGCGAGGAGCCGCAGCCGAAATTGGCGCCGGCCAGCAGGATCGACGCCCCGGCGAAGCGCGGCTGGTTCAGGACGAACTCGGCCCGCGGCTGGCCGTGCCCGTCGGCCCGCCAGTCGTAGAAGAGCGCGTCGGCAAACCCGGTGCGGCCCAGCCGCTTGAGGAATTGCTTCGGGATGATCTGATCGGTGTCGATGTCACGCCGGACGAGCGGCGCGACCTGCCCGGTGTGGCTCCGGAACGCTTCCATCAGCGGTAGTCCCAGTGGCGCACGTCGGTGAAGCGGCCGCGGATGGCGGCAGCCGCCGCCATGGCCGGGCTCACCAGGTGGGTGCGCCCGCCCCGGCCCTGCCGGCCTTCGAAGTTCCGGTTGCTGGTGGAGGCGCAGCGCTCGCCCGGCTGCAGCACGTCGTCGTTCATGCCCAGGCACATCGAGCAGCCCGGCTCCCGCCATTCGAAACCGGCGGCGGCGAAGACCTCGTGCAGCCCCTCGGCTTCGGCCGCGTGCTTCACCTGCTGCGAGCCGGGCACCACCATCGCTCGCACCGACCCGGCCACCCGATGACCACGAGCGACGCGCGCGGCTTCGCGGAGGTCTTCGATCCGGGCATTGGTGCACGAGCCGATGAACACGCGGTCGACGCCGATGGCGTCGATCGGCGTGCCCGGGACCAGGCCCATGTAGGTGAGCGCCTGCGACTGGCCGTCGCGGGTGGCCGGCGACGGCGCCGTCGCCGGATCCGGCACCCGGCCCGTGATCGGCGCCACCTGATCGGGCCGCGTGCCCCAGGTGACCTGCGGCGCCACCGCGGCGCAGTCGATCCGGACCTCGCGATCGAACCGCGCGTCGGGGTCCGACACGAACGTGCGCCAGCGGGTCAGCGCGGCGTCCCAGGCGGCGCCGGCGGGCGCGTGCGGGCGGCCGGCGAGATAGGCGAACGTCACCTCGTCGGGTGGCACCAGGCTCGAGCGGGCGCCGGCTTCGATGCTCATGTTGCAGAGCGTCATCCGGGCCTCCATCGACAGGTGCGCCACGGCCTCGCCGGCGAACTCGATGGTGTGCCCGGCGCCGCCGGCGCAGGTGAGTGCGTCGATGACGGCCAATGCGAGATCCTTGGCGCTGACGCCGGCCGATGGTCTGCCGTCGAGCCACACCCGCATCGCCTTGGGCCGGGTCAACGCCAGGCACTGCGTGGCCAGCACGTGCTCCACCTCCGACGTGCCGATGCCGAAGGCGAGCGCGCCGAAGGCGCCGTGCGTGGTCGTGTGGCTGTCGCCGCAGACGATGGTCATGCCCGGTTGGGTGAGCCCCAGCTCCGGGCCGATGACGTGCACGATGCCCTGCGTGGGGGCGTCGAGGTCGTGGAGCCGGATGCCGAAGGTGTCGCAGTTCTCGCGCAGGGCGCGCATCTGCGCCTCGGCCAGCGCGTCGGCCATCGGCAGGTGCCGCGGACCGGTGGACACGTTGTGGTCGAGCGTGGCCACGGTGAGGTCGGGCCGGCGCACCTGGCGCCCGGCCAGGCGCAGGCCCTCGAAGGCCTGCGGTGTGGTCACCTCGTGAATGAGGTGGAGGTCGATGTAGAGCAGGTCGCGGCCGCCGTCGAGGGCCGCGACGACGTGGGCGTCCCAGAGCTTGTCGAGCAGGGTCCGAGGCACGAGCTCACCCTCAGACGGCGTGATACGCCCAGTGGCGCTCGAGCGAGTCGATCACCGCGCGTTCGACCGCCGCGCCGATCTCGGTGGTGCCCACCGGCGTGTCGCCCGGCCGCACCAGGTCGGCCGGCCGCAGGCCGTGGGCCAGCACTTCGCGGGTGGCGGCATCCACCGCGTCGGCCTCACTGTCCATCCGCGCGGTGTGGCGCAGCAGCATGGCCACGCAGCCGATGGCGCCGATCGGGTTGGCGATGTCCTTGCCGGCGATGTCCGGGGCCGAGCCGTGCACCGGCTCGTAGAGGGCCACCGATCCGCCGAGCGTCGCCGAAGGCAGCAGTCCGAGCGAGCCGGCGATCACCGCCGCCTCGTCGCTCAGAATGTCGCCGAACAGGTTGTCGGTGAGCAGCACGTCGAAGTCGGTGGGGGCGGTGGCGAGGCGCATGGCGCAGCTGTCCACGTACATGTGCACCAGCGTGACATCGGGGTAGTCCCTGGCCACCCGGGTCACCACTTCGCGCCACAGCCGCGACGTCTCGAGCACGTTCGCCTTGTCGACCGAGGTGACGTGCCGCCGGCGCGTGCGCGCTGCGTCGAACGCCACGCGCGCCACTCGCTCGATTTCTCCGCTGGTGTAGCGCAGCGTGTTGAAGGCGCCGCGTCCGTCGGGCTCGCGGCCGCGCGGCTCGCCGTAGTACAGCCCGCCCAGCAGCTCGCGCACCACCAGCACGTCGGCGCCGCGGACGCGGTCGCGCTTGAGCGGCGAGACATCGAGCACCGGCTCGAACGCCACCGCCGGGCGCAGGTTGGCGAACCCGCCAAGCGCGGTGCGCAGCGCGAGCAGGCCAGCCTCGGGCCGCAACGTCGGCGGATGTCCGTCGAACGCCGGATCGCCGACCGCACCGAGGAGCACGGCGTCGGCCTGCTGGCACGCGGCGAGGGTCGTCTCGGGCAGCGGCACGCCGGCGATCTTCAGTGCCGCGGCGCCGACGGGGTGCTCGGTCGCCTCGACGGTCAGGCCGGTGACGTCGGCGACCGCGTGCAGCACCCGCATCGCCTGACGGATCACCTCCGGGCCGATGCCGTCACCAGGCAGCGTGACGAGTCGTATCTTCATCGCGAGATCCGCGCAGCGGGAAAACGACCTGGGTATCGAGGTCGCGGACGAGCCCGGCCAGTTCGTCGTCGTCCACTTCCTTGGCGCGGTCGGCCGCCGCCAGGACCCTGGCATACAGGCGTCGAAGGTCCTCGACGCGGAGCCGATGGCCCAGCGCCCGGCAGCGCGCGTCGAGACCGCGCATGCCGGAGTGGCGGCCCAGTACGAGTCGCGTCGGCGGCGCGCCCACCGATTCGGGCCGCATGATTTCGTAGGTGAGCGGGTTCTTGACCATCCCGTCCTGGTGGATGCCCGCCTCGTGGGCGAAGGCGTTGTCGCCGACGATCGCCTTGTTGGGCTGCACCGGCACCGATACCACGGCGCTCAGCGCCCGGCTGGCCGGGAAGAGCTCGGTCGTGACGATGGCCGTGCGGCAGCCCAGCGCGTCGCCGCGAACGTCCAGCGCCATCACGATCTCCTCGAGCGCGGCGTTCCCGGCCCGCTCGCCGATCCCGTTGATGGTGCATTCCACCTGGCGGGCGCCGGCCTGCACCGCCGCCAGGGAGTTGGCCACCGCCAGGCCGAGGTCGTTGTGGCAATGGGCGGAGAGCACCGCCCGGTCGCCGACCCGCGCGCCGACGGCGGTGAACATCCGCGTGATGTCTTCCGGGAGGGCGAAGCCGACCGTGTCGGGGAGGTTGATGGTCGTTGCGCCGGCCGTGGCCACGGCGTCGGCCACCTCCACCAGGAAATCGAGATCGGTGCGCGTCGCGTCTTCGGCCGAGAACTCCACGTCGTCGCACAGCGTCCGGGCCAGGCGCACGGCCGAGACGGAGCGCTCCAGGCATTCCTCGCGCGTGATGCGCAGCTTCGCCGACAGGTGGAGGTCCGAGGTGGCCAGAAAGACGTGGATACGCGGGTGCGCGGCCCCGCGCACCGCGTTCCAGGCCGTCAACACGTCCTCGGGCACCGCCCGCGCCAGAGCGGCAACCGAGGCCGTGCGGACCGCACGACTCACGGCAACGACCCCGTCGAAGTCCGCGCCCGAGGCCACCGGGAATCCGGCCTCGATGATCGTCACGCCCAGCCGCTCGAGATGCCCGGCCAGCCGGACCTTGTCCGCGGGGCTCATGCTGAAACCTGGAGCCTGCTCCCCGTCTCGCAGCGTCGTGTCGAACACGGCGACGGTTGGGCGATTGACCATGCTCAATTTGGCCACGTGACGATGAAATAAGTCAAGATGATGAAACCTACTAAACCTATAATCTTGACCACGATTAGTTCGCTCGATGTCCTGAAGTCGTGGGGTGAGGCTTATGGATTTACACCAGCTCGAGACATTCCTCGCGGTCGTCAGGGAGGGGAGTTTTTCCGGCGCCGCCAAGGGGCTGGGACGGACCCAGCCCGCCATCAGCCAGGTCATCAGCCGGCTCGAGGAGGAGGTGGGGCAACGCCTCTTCGAGCGCCCCGGGCGGAAGGGCGGATTGACCGGTGCCGGCCGCACCCTGGTCGAGTACGCCGAGCGGCTCGTCAGCGTACGGCAGCAGGCGCTGGTCGCGCTCGAGGACGTGCGGGCGCTGCGGGCGGGGCGGCTCGGGATCGCCGCCAACGAGCTGACGTGCCTGTACCTGTTGCCGGTGCTCCACGAGTTCCGCCGCCTCTACCCCGGAGTGAGCGTGACCGTGCAGCGGTCCCTGGCCAGCCGTGTCCCCGCCGGCGTGCTCGACTACGCGGTGGACATGGGGGTCATCACCTACGAACCCGCGGAACCCGGACTGCGATCGGCCGTCGTCTACCACGACGAACTGGTGTTCGTGGTCCCGCCCGGTCATCCGCTGGCCCGGCGCACCGAGGTCAGCATCGGCATGCTGGGCAACGAGTCGTTCATCGCTCACCATGTCGCCTCCCCGTACCGGGCCCGCGTGCTCGACGCCTTCCGCCGCCACCGGGTCACGCTGCACATGCCGGTGGAGATGCCGACCATCGACGCCATCAAGCGCTTCGTCGCCCTCGGCCACGGCGTGGCCCTGCTGCCCAACCTGTCGGTGGAGGCGGAACTCGGGCGCGGCGACCTGGTGCGGGTGCCCGTTCCGCAGCTGGCCCTCGACCGGAAGCTGCGTCTGGTGGTGCGGCGCCAGGGCGAGCTGTCGCATGCAGTCCGCGCCTTCCTGTCGGTAGCCGAGGCCCTGTCCTCGGCCCAGGGCGGGCGGTTCTCCTTCACCTGGGACGACTGAGCGCGGTCCCGGCTCGTCCATGCCGATCGGTCGGAGGTGTCATGAGCCAGGAGGGCCGTCGCGGCGCTGATGGCCTACGGCTACGACGTGATCCCGTCGGAGACCAACTTCTTCATGGTCGGTCTCGGCCGCGACGTCCAGCCAGTGATCGGCGAGTTCCGCGCCAAGGGGGTCATCGTCGGCCGGCCGTTCCCGCCGATGACCCAGCACATGCGGGTGTCGATCGGCACCGAGGACGACATGAGCAAGTTCCTCGTGGCGTTCAAGCAGATCTTCCCGGCCCGCACGTCCACCGCGGCCCGCGGCTGACCGGCGATTGCGTGGGCGGCTGTTCAGAGCCGCCCACCCCGGCGGAACTGAAGTTCCGCCTACGGCGAGCCGGGCGGCGGGGCAGGGAAGGACGGCGGCGCCGGCATCGGCCCCATGATCTGCGCCAGCAGGTCCTCGCGGATGCCGATCTTCAGGTTGGTCTTCGCCTTGGCCATGTAGGCGGCGAAGAAGCGGTCGCGCTGCTGGTTGGCCAGTTCGTCGCGCAGGGCGTCGCGTCCGTCGGCGATCTGCGTTTCGGTGACGTCGGCCCGCTCGGCCACCCGGGCGATGACGCTGCCGTTGGCCGTGGCGATCGGCCCGGCCACGCCGCCGACCGGAAGCGCGAACACCGCGGTCTCCACCTCGGGATTGACACCGATGTCGGGCAGCGCGGCGCCGCGGGCGACCAGCTCGCTCGGCTTGGCCTCGAACCCGGCGCGCTTGGCCGCGGCGGCGAAGTCGGCGGCCTTCTTCAGATCGTCGGCGATGGAAGCGGCGCGGCTCTTCATCAGCTCGGCCGCCTTGTCGCGAGTCGCGTCCTCGCGGACCCGGTCGACGACCTCGGCGAGCTGCGGCAGATACGAGTCCTGCTTGCCGGCCGGGGTGGCGAAGACCCAGCCGCGGGTGACACGCAGCACCGGCGTCACCTCGCCGTCCTTCATCGAGAAGGCACGCGCGGCGAGATCGGGTGATGCGCCCAGCTCGCCAATCGGCTCGTCGCGCAGGAAGAACGGCGATTCCACCACCGTCAGACCACGCTCCTTGGCCACGCGATCGAGGTCGGCCGCCGTCTTGACCGATGCCTCCATCGCCTTGGCGTCCTGTTCGGCCTGCTGCTGCGCCTTCTGCCATTTGAGCTGATCGATGATCTCCGGCGCCACTTCGGCGACCGGTCGCACCGTCTCCGGCTGGCTCTCGGTCACCTTGATGATGTGGAAGCCGAAGGTGGTCTTGACCAGGTCGCTGATGTCCCCGGCCTTCATCGCGAAGGCCGCCTGCTCGAACTCGGGCACCATCTGGCCGCGGCCGAAGTAGTTGAGATCGCCGCCGTTCACCGCCGAGCCCTCGTCTTCGGAGCTGGCCTTGGCCAGCGCGGCGAAGTCGGCGCCGGCACGGGCCTGCTTGAGCAGTTCCTCGGCCTTGGCCCGTACCGCCGCCTCCTCCTTGCCCTCGGTCTTGAGCAGGATGTGGCTGGCGCGGACCCGGCCCTCGGTGGTGTACTGCGCCTTGTTCTGGTCGTAGAACGCCTGGATGTCGGCCTGCGGCACCTCGACCCGCTCGCGCACCTTGTCGACTTCGATCAGGGCGTAGCGCACCTTGCGCTTCTCGCCGATGCGGTAGGTCTCCTTGTTGGCGTCGAAGCGCGCCTGCACGTCGGCGGCGGTCACCGCCACCTGGTTGCGGAACCCCTCGGCGGTCAGCGACACGAGCTCGAGCTTCACCTTCTCATTGCGCCGCTTGTACTCGGCGGCGACGTCGGTGTCGGGCACCGACATCCAGCCGGTGACCGACGTGCGCAGCTTCTCCTGGAGGATGGCGCTGCGCAGCTGATCCTCGAACTCGCGGGTGGACAATGGCGGGTTCTGGCGGTTCAGCAGATCGCGGTAACGCGACTCGCCGATGAACGTCCCGTTCTCCATGAAGGCCGGCAGGGAGAGGATGCGTTGCCGCACCTCGACGTCGGTCACCCGGAGGTCCTGGCGGCGCGCCTCGACGGCCACGGCCTGCTCGTCGACGAGCGACTGGAGGATCTGCCGGTCGATCCCCAACTGCCGCAGCATCGGCTCGCTGATCTGGCCGCCGTAGGCGTTGCGGTAGGCCTGCAGCTGCGCGCTGTAGCGCCGCTGGAACTGCGCCACCGTGATCGGCTCGCCGTCGACGTCGGCGATCACCTGATCGGGTGACACGCCGGCGGTCGTCGCGCCGTTGTTGGGCACGAAGAAGAATGCAAAGGTGAGGATGACGAGCGCCAGGCTCCATTTCAGCCAGCCCTTGTGCCGCCGCATCCGGTCGAGCATGGTCATTGGTCGGGGTCCTCGAACCCCTCATGCTAACAAGGTCGGTGCCCAATCCCAAGCGCGTGCACCGTTGCACCCGCTGACGCTCGATCGGCGTGCCGTCGCGCGCAAGGGGCCCGGATCCCGTGTGGTATAGTCGCCGGTCAAGAGAATCGCCGGATCGGGCGTGTATTGCCCCCTGACTCTCCCCAGTCACGGCTGAAGCCTATGCCATCTTCAGCGGCTGCCCGCCCCGACCTCGCTATCCGCCTGCGCCACGCCCAGCGATCGCTCAAGGCCCGCCTGGGGCGTCCCGACGTCCAGCTCGCCGTCATGCGCTCTGCGCACGAGACGCTCGACCCCGAAGCGATCGGCGAGATCGTCGCGAGCCACGCCGCGACGTGGCTGCGCGCGTCGGCCCTCGCGGTGTACGCGGTCGACATGGACGGGCAGATCGGGCTGATGGCCTCGCGCGAGATGATGGCGTCGCTCTCGGCGCCGGCCGCCGCGGTCGGCCGCTGGGTGCTGTCGCACGGCCGTGAGTTCGCCAGCGCCGACCTCCGCCACGATCTGCGCGTGCGGGCCGCCGCCGGCGCCGTGTTCGGCGTGCCGCTGCGTTGCCGGGGCCGGGTCGTGGCCGCCCTGGTGCTGATCGATCGCGCGGTGGCCAAGTCCGAGCCGCGCCTGGCGCCCGCTGCCGGCGACGCGCTGGCCGAAGTGCTCGAGGGTCCGGCCCTGGCGCTCGACAACGCCCTGGCCATCCGCCGCGCCGAGGCCTTGTCGGTGACCGACGACCTCACGCAGCTGTACAACTCCCGCTACCTCAATCAGGTCCTGCGCCGCGAGGCCAAGCGGGCGTCGCGCAGCGGCCGGCCCCTGTCGCTGCTCTTCATCGACCTCGACGGGTTCAAGCGCGTCAACGACTCCTACGGACACCTGGCCGGCAGCCGGGCGCTGGTCGAAGCGGCTGGCGTCATCCGCGGATCGGCCCGCGAGACCGACGTGGTGGCGCGCTTCGGTGGCGACGAGTTCGCGATCGTGCTGCCCGACACCGGCACCGAGGGTGCCCTGGGGGTCGGCGACCGCGTCCGCGACCGCGTCCGCCAGTTCGTGTTCCTGGCCCCCGACGGCCTCGACGTGCGCCTCACCGTGTCGGTCGGCGTGGCGACCCTGCCCGACGCCGCGACCTCGGCCGAGGAACTGGTCCGGGCCGCCGATATCGCCATGTACCGCGTCAAGGAGTCGGGAAAGGACGGAGTGTCGGTCGCCAACCCGTAGGCTCCGCGGGCGGTGCATTATTTCGCGGCGAACGATGTTCCACCTTGGAACAACGTCCGATATCCTAGATGGTCGCCCCTGGCCCCGGGCGCCCGGCGTTCGCGGGTGCCGCGCCGCGACCCGCATCTTGCACTGATCAGGAGCCCGACACAGTGGGACTTGGCTCGCTTTTCTCCGCGTTTTCCACCGACCTCGCCATCGACCTGGGGACGGCCAACACCTGCGTGTACGCCAAGGGCAAGGGCATCGTCGTCAACGAGCCGTCGATCGTGGCGGTCAACAAGCTCAACGGCCGGGTCGAGGCCGTCGGTCGCGAGGCCAAGGAGATGCTCGGCCGCACCCCCGGCAACATCGTGGCGATCAAGCCGATGAAGGACGGCGTCATCGCCGACTTCGACGTCACCGAGAAGATGCTGACGTACTTCATCAAGAAGGCACACAACGGCACGGTCTGGGTCCGCCCCCGGATCGTGATCGGCGTGCCCTCCGAGATCACGCAGGTCGAGAAGCGGGCGGTCAAGGACAGCGCCTACCGGGCCAAGGCCAGCGAGGTGCACCTGGTGGAGGAGGCGATGGCCGCCGCCATCGGCGCCGGCCTGCCGATCGAGGAGCCGTCCGGCAACATGGTCGTGGACATCGGCGGCGGCACCACCGACATCGCCGTCATCTCGCTGGCCGGCATCGTCTACAGCAAGGCGGTCCGCGTCGCCGGCAACGAGATGGACGAGGCCATCATCCACTACATCAAGAAGACGTACAACCTCCTCATCGGCGAGCGGACGGCCGAGGCGATCAAGATCGAGGTCGGATCGGCCTTCCCGCTCGAGGAGACGACGACGATGGAGATCAAGGGCCGCCACCTCATCGAGGGCGTGCCCAAGACCATCACCATCACCGACGAGGAGATCCGCCTGGCACTGGCCGAGACCGTCAACGTGATCGTCGATGCCGTGCGCGTGGCGCTCGAGCGCACGCCGCCCGAACTGTCCGCCGACATCGTCGATCGGGGCATCGTGCTCACCGGTGGCGGATCGATGCTCCGCAACCTCGACAAGCGCCTGCGCGAGGAAACCGGGCTGCCGGTGACCAACGCCGAGGATCCGCTCTCGTCGGTGGTGCTGGGTGCCGGGAAGATGCTCTCGAACTTCGACCTGCTGCGGAAGATCGCCATCGATTGATCGTGGCCCCCGGTCCCCGGTCCCCGGTCCCTGAACGAGCGACCGAAGGTCGCGCACCCTGATGGCCCTCGCGGACATCGGTCAACGGCCCGGCATCCTGCTCGGCGCGGCGGTCGCCCTGCACGTGGCCCTCATCTCGCTGCAGGTCACGACCCAGACCGGCGTGACCGTGTTCCACTCCGTGGTCTTCGGAGGCGTCGCCGAGGCGCAGCGCGGCGCGTCGGGGGCGGGCGGCAGCCTGCGATCCTGGTGGGAAGGCTATCTGGACTTGCGGCGGGTCCGCGCCGAAAACGAGGCGCTCCGCGGCGAGCTCGGGGATCTCAAGGTGGTCCTGCAGCAGGAACGGGTCGCCGCCGAGCGCGCCGAGTCGTTCCGGCGGCTTCTCGAGTTCCGCGCGCGGACGGCGCTCGCCACCACCGGCGCCGAGGTGATCGGCACGGGCGCCAGCCCCGAGTTCCGCACCGTGACCATCGACAAAGGCACCGGCGACGGGCTGGCGGCGAATCTCGCCGTGCTCGCCCCGGCCGGGGTCGTCGGCCGGATCACCCTGCCCAGCGCCCGCGCCTCGCTCGTCCAGTTGCTCATCGACCGCAACGCCGCGGCCGGCGCGCTGGTCGAGCGCACGCGGGTCCAGGGCGTGGTGGTGGGCGTGGGCGACGGCACGCTGCGCATGGACTACGTCGCCACGACCGGCGATGTCGTCGCCGGCGACCAGATCGTGACGTCGGGCATCGACGGGCTCTACCCCAAGGGCTTCGCCGTCGGCACCGTCGAGCGGGTGGAGCGTGGCGACGGCCTGTACCATGTCATCAGCGTGCGGCCGGCCGTGGACTTCTCGAGGCTCGAGGAGGTGCTGGTCGTGCTGGCCGCTCCACCGGCCGGGGCGACCAAGTGAGGTTTCTGGGAATCGTGGCGGCCCTGACGGTGGCGCTGGTCCTGCAGACGACGATCACCGGGACCGTCCTGCGCGTCCTGCCGGTAGACCTCGTCCTGGTCGTGGTCGTGGCGGCCGCCCTGGCCTTCGGGCCAGTCACCGGGCTGCTGGCCGGCACCGTCGGCGGGCTGATCCAGGACGCCTTGTCCTCCGGTATTCTCGGGATGGGGGGGCTGGCCAAGACCCTCGTCGGGTTCGCCGCCGGGCGGTTCGCCACCCAGTTCATCGTGACCGCGACGGTGCCCCGCCTCCTGGTGTTCGCGGCGGCCACCGCCGCTCATGCGCTGCTCTTCATGGGCCTCTACTCCCTGCTGGGGCTGCGGTCGTTTCCCGACCCGATGGCGGCCGTGGCGGCCCAGGCCGTCGGCAACGCGGTGGTCGGGGTGGTCGGGGTGCGGGCCGTCGAGGCCATCCCGAGAGTGGTCGAGCGGCGACGGGCGAATCGGGGGATGCGGGTGAAGCGGTGAGAGCCGATAATCTGGGAGATACGGCGTAGCAGATGCGCATCACCAGCATGTCCGCGACCGAGGACCGCCGCCGCCTCCAGGCGCGGGTCGGGATCCTCCGCGCCGCCGTCTTCACGGCCTTTGCCCTCCTCCTGTGCGGGTTCTGGTACTTCCAGATCTTCCAGCACGCCAAGTTCAAGGAGATGGCCGAGAACAACCACCAGCGCACGCTGCCGCTGCGGGCACCGCGCGGGGTGATCTTCGACCGCCACGGCGAGGTGCTGGTCGAGAACCGGGCCTCGTTCAACATCTCGATCATGCGCGAGCACTCGCGCGACCTCGACCGCACCGTGCGGCTGCTGGCCGAGGTCACCGGCCGCGACGAGCAGGAGCTGCGTGAGAACGTCGAGCGCCACCGCCGCGAGCCCAGCTACCGCCCGGTGGTGATGGTGCAGGACGCGTCGCTCGCACAGGTCGCGGCCGTCACCGCCCGCCGTCTCGACTTCGAGCTGCCCGACGTGGTGGTCCAGCAGGTGCCGACGCGCCGCTATCCGGCGCAGGCGCTGGGGGCGCACCTGCTCGGCTACGTGGGCGAGGCGAGCGAGCAGCAGATGGGTTACGTCGGCGTGCCCTCGGGAACCGTCATCGGGCAGTCGGGGCTCGAACGCACCTACAACAAGGTGCTGATGGGCGAGGACGGCGCCCGCCGCGTCGTGGTCAACAGCGTGGGCCGCGAAATTCGCACGCTCGACGAGGAGCCGCCGGTGGAGGGCCGCCGGATCCAGGTGACTCTGGATGCGGCGATGCAGCGCGCGGCGGAAGAGGCCTTCCGCCACTACGGCTATTGGGGATCGGCGGCGGTCCTCGAACCGACCAGCGGCGACGTGCTCACCATGGTGAGCCTGCCGGCCTACGATCCGAACGCGTTCGCCTCGGGCATCGACCGGGCGACGTGGCAGTCGCTGAACACCGACGAGCTGCGTCCGCTCCAGAACCGCGCCATCCAGGGCCGGTACTCCCCCGGCTCGACCTTCAAGATCGTGGTCGGGACCGCGGCGCTCGAAGAGGGCGTCATGACGCCCGACACCAAGGTGTTCTGCCCGGGCGGCGCCAACTTCCACGGCCGCTGGTTCAAGTGCCACCTCGCCGGCGGCCACGGCTGGATGGACATGCGGCACGCGATCGAGAAGTCGTGCAACGTCTACTTCTACACGGCCGGGAACCTGCTCGGCGTCGACCGCATCCACAAATGGGCCGAGCGCCTCGGATTGGCCGGGAAGACCGGGATCGACCTGCCCAACGAGGTCGAGAACATCATGCCGTCCACGGCGTGGAAGCAGCAGCGCTACGGCGAGCGCTGGTACGCCGGCGAGACGATCTCGGTGGCGATCGGGCAGGGGCAGGTCTCGGTCACGCCGATGTCGATGGCGGTGATGATGGCCTCGGTGGCCAGCGGCGCCCGCGTGGCGCCACGACTCGTGCGCGCCACTGCCGATGGCCCCGGCATGCCCTGGCAGCCGGTGTCGTCGCCGCAGGTCCGGTCGCCGGTCACGCTCAAGCCGGCGACGGTCTCGGCGATCCACGACGGGCTGTGGCTCGCCGTCAACGGTGCCGGCACCGCGGGCCGGGCCCGCCTGGCCGGCCGCGACGTCGCCGGCAAGACCGGGACGGCGCAGGTGATCTCGATCCAGGGCCGCGAACGGGCCCGCGGCAGCGGCAAGGACCTGCGCGACCACGGCTGGTTCGTCTTCATGGTCCCGCGCGACAACCCGGAGCTGGCCGGGGTGATCTTCGCCGAGCATTCCGAGCACGGCTACCTGGCGGCGCCGATCGCCAAACACATCATCGAGACCTACTACGCGCGCAAGGAGGGCCGGCCGCTGCCCGAGCTGCCGCCGCTGCCCGCCGCCGCGCCCGCCGCGACCCGCGTGGCGGGCGGCGCGACCCCATCGACCCGACCGGCGCCGGCTGCGCCCGCCACCACCGCGCCCGCCGTGCCGCCAACGCCGGCACCGACTACGCGACCCGGGGCCGGCGCGACCGAAAGATAACGCGTGTTCGAGCGCCGGCTCTCCTCCCACCTCGACTGGCCGCTGCTGGCGGCTGTCCTGGCGCTCACCGCGCTGGGCGTGGCGATGATCTTCAGCACGACCGGCGGCGCCAGCCGCGAGTACTGGACGCAGATCTACGCCATCGGCCTGGGGCTCGTCGGCCTGGTCCTGTGTCTGGCGGTCGACTATCGATCCCTGGTCGACAAGGCCCATTGGATCTATCTGGCGATGCTCGTCGCGCTGCTCGCCGTGCTGCTGTTCGGGGCGGTGCGCGGCGGCTCGCGGCGGTGGCTCGACCTCGGCGTCTTCAACCTGCAGCCGTCGGAGTTCGTCAAGGCGGGTGTCGCCCTGGTGCTGGCCAAGCTCCTCGGCGAGAGCCGGCGCGCTGAGCTGTCGAACCAGGACCTGTTCCTGGCCGCCGTCCTCACGCTCGTGCCGCTCGTGCTCATCGCCCGGCAGCCCGATCTCGGCACCGCGGTCACCCTGCTGCCGGTGTTCGGCGCAATTGTCTTCGCGGCCGGCCTGTCGATGCGCTATCTGGCCATCGGCGCCCTGATCGCCGTGGTGCTGGCGCCGATCGCCTGGACATTCGCCCTCGAGGACTACCAGAAATCGCGCATCGTGACCTTCCTCGACCCCGAGCAGGATTCGCGCGGCGCCGGCTACCAGCAGATCCAGGCGCGCATCACCGTGGGGTCGGGCGGCGTGACCGGCAAGGGCTTCATGCAGGGCACTCAGGGCCAGCTTCGCTTCCTGCCCGTGGCCCACAACGACTTCATCTTCTCGGTGCTCGCCGAGGAACAGGGGTTCGCCGGCGTCGTGGTGGCCCTGGCGCTCTACCTCTTCGTCATCATGCGCTCGCTCGACGCGGCGCGGCTCTCGAAGGATCGCGTCGGCACGTTCCTCGTCCTCGGCGTCCTGTCCTGCTTCACCTTCCAGGTCGTCTACAACATCACCATGTCGGCGGGACTGGCGCCGGTCAAGGGGCTCACGCTGCCGCTCATGAGCTACGGCGGCTCCTCGATGATCGCCACCCTGGCCGGCTTCGGCCTCATTCTCGGCGTCAAGATGCGCCGCTTCACCAATTGATGGGATACGGATCCGCATGACCAAGGAAATGATCATCGCGACCAACGGCCACGAGACCCGCGTGGCCATCCTCGAGGACGACCTGCTCGCCGAGGTCTTCGTCGAGCGCGAACGCAATCGAGGCGTGGTCGGCAACGTCTACAAGGGCCGGGTCTCCAAGGTGCTGCCTGGCATGCAGTCGGCGTTTGTCGACCTCGGCCTCGAGCGCGACGGGTTCCTCTACGTCTCCGACGTCGTCAACACGATGGAGGAGTTCGAGCGGTTGAGCGGCGACGACGAGGACGACGAGGCACCGGCGCCGGCCGCCGCCGGCGGTGGGCAGCGGCGCCGCCGAAGTGGCGGCCGAGCCGGCCGCCAATGGCGCCGAGCGCCGCGGCCGCGGCGGACGCGGCCGCGATCGCGGCGACCGCGACAAGGGCCCGGAACCCAAGATCGAGGAGCTGGTCAAGGACGGGCAGGACATCATCGTGCAGGTGGCCAAGGAGCCGCTCGGCACCAAGGGCGCGCGCCTCACCTCGCACGTCACGATGCCCGGCCGCTTTCTGGTCTTCATGCCCACCGTCGACCACGTCGGGGTGTCGCGCAAGATCTCGACGCGTGAGGAGCGCAACCGGCTGCGCGGCATCGTCAAGGAGTTCCGCGGCCAGCACCAGTTCGGCGGCGGCGTGATCATCCGCACGGCCGCCGAGAGCCGACCCAAGGAGGACATCGTCTCCGACCTCCAGTACTTCCACCGCGTCTGGACCGAGATGCGGCAGAAGTCGGAGTCGAGCCGGGCGCCGGCGGTCGTCTTCCGCGAGGCGAGCCTGGTGGCCAAGCTCCTGCGCGACCTGCTGACCGACGACTACACGGCCATCCGCATCGACGACACGCGCGAGCACGCCCGCATCGTCGAGCTGCTCGACCGGATCATGCCCGGGATGTCCGCCCGGGTGAAGCTGCACGACAAGCCGTTTCCGATCTTCGAGGAGTACGGCGTGCAGTCGGAGCTCGACAAGGCGCTGAAGAGCAAGGTCTGGCTCAAGTCGGGCGGCTCGATCGTCATCAACCAGACCGAGGCGCTGGTCGCCATCGACGTCAACACCGGGCGCTACGTCGGCAAGAAGACCGCCGGCCGGCTCGAGGACACGATCATCAAGACCAACCTCGAGGCGGCGAAGGAGATCGTCCGCCAGATCCGGCTGCGCGACCTGGGCGGCATCATCGTGCTCGACTTCATCGACATGGAGGAGAAGAAGAACCGCCAGAAAGTGTTCCAGGCGGTCGAGCACGAGCTGCGGCGCGACCGCTCACCCTCCAAGGCGCTGCAGGTCTCGGACTTCGGCCTGGTCATCGTCACCCGCAAGCGCGTCAAGCAGAGCCTCGAGCGCACGCTCACCGAGCCGTGCCCGTATTGCTCGGGCACCGGCACGATCAAGTCGAGCTCCACCGTGTGCTACGAGATCCTGACCGAGGTGAAGAAGCTCGGCCCCGACCTCGACGGCCTGGGCGTGCTGCTGCGGGTCAACCCCGACATCGCCCGCGCGCTCAAGGACGAGGAGCGCGGCGTGCTGCGTGACCTCAAGCAGACCCTCGGCAAGGACGTGATCGTCAAGCCCGACGTGCAGCTGCACCACGAGCAGTTCGACGTGATGTCAATTGGGGGGTAAGCCGCTGCGCGGCCTCAAGCGCGTGTCGACATCACGTCGAACTGCGGGGCTAGGGGCTGGGTGACTGGGGCGGGTCACGAACACAAAGGGCCGGGCGATTCGCCCGGCCCTTTGTACGTTCGGGTCGCGTAGAGACCGGCAGCTCGTGACGAGCCCTAGTCCCCAGCCCCCAGTCCCCAGCCCCTAGAAGCGGAAGATGGCCGAGATCCGGAACTGCCGCGGCGTCTGGAACGAGCCGCGCGCCGTGGCCTTGCCGTAGTTGTTCACCGCGTCGGTGCACGCCTGGTTGGCGGTCGCGCCGCAGAACGCGGTGTTGTTCGAGATGATCTTCTCCTCGCGGTTGGTCAGGTTGAAGACCTCGCCCTTCATCCCGATCTGGGTGCTGCCCGGAGCCCGCCAGATGAACTCGATCGAGTTGTCGATGTACCACTGCATCCCTTCGAGCGCGTCTTCGCCGCGCTCGTTGTAGAAGTAGGTCGCCGTCGGCCCGAAGTTGGTCAGCGCCCCGGGAGTGAGCACGTTGACCGTGCGCACCTTCTCGTAGCGGCGCTTGGACACCGATTCGACCAGCGCGCCGACCGCCAGGTTGAACGGACCGATCGGCCGCACGTAGGCGCCGTTCAGCTTGAAGTTGTGCGGCCGGTCGTAGATCGGCCGGCCGTACTTGTTGGCGCCGTTCTGGACCTCGTTGCACGAGATCACGCCGGCCGTGCCGATGGTCGCGTCGAGGGTGGTGCGGCACTGGGCGTCGATGTAGTCACCCAGCGGCGTGAACGTGGCGTCGAAGTGGTTGCCCTCGGTCTTGGAGTAGGTGTAGCTGGCTGCCCAGGTTCCAGTTGCTCGCGAACCGCTTCTCGAAGGTGCCCTGGACGCCGCGGTACTGCCGCTCGGCGGCGTCGTAGTTGTCGACGACCCGGTTGACCGACAGGTCCGGGTTGATGGTGCGGATGTCGTCGATGAGGTCGTTCCATTCACGGGCGATGTAGCGGACACTCGCGGCCATGCTGCGGCCGAACTGCCGCTGCGCGCCGATGGTCCACTCGTCGAGGTACGACGGGTCGAGCTCGGGATTCGGCTGGAACGTGGAGCCGCCGACCCGGACGCTGTTCTGGAAGACGTAGCTCGAGCCGTTCCAGGCGAAGTTGTCGTAGTTCTGCTGCTGCGGCACGCCGGCGAAGCCGTCGGAGAAGCTCTGGATGATGCCGGTGTAGAAGCGGCCGAAGCTGCCGGTGATGAGGCTCTTGCCGTCGCCCGACACGTCCCAGCTGGCGGCGATTCGCGGCGCCAGCTCGGTGGTGTCGACCGTGTCGGCGCCCAGGTCGCTGGTCCCGGTCTGGTGCTCGAACCGGACGCCGGCCTCGACGAAGAGCCGGCTGGTCAGGTCGAACTTGTCGCGCAGGTAGAACGCGTAGTTCTTGCCCTTCGAGGTCGAAGGCCCCGACTCGTAGTCGCGGCGGAAGAGCGGCACGAACGTGCCGGCCGCCTGGTTGAACGACTCGGCCACGAAATACTGGCTGGTGGGGTAGTTGAAGAGCGACCCCGAATCCACGGTCTGGTAGTCGAAGCCGGCCTTGACGTTGTGGCTGCGCGAGCCCATGTTGAAGAAGTACGTGCCGGCGACGTTGAACTGCTGGCGGGGACGATTGACGTAGCCGTCGAAGCTCGCGCCGTTGTAGAAACGGTTGTCGGCTTGCGCCTGCACCGGCGCGTTCGAGCCGATGCGTCCCGCCTCGTAGGTGGTCACGTCGATGAGCGAGGAGTAGGTGCCGAACGCCGCCTCCACCGCCAGATTGCCGCGGAAGACGCCGGTCCACTGCGCCGCCCACGAGTCGCTCGACTGGTTCTGCGCGGTCAGCGCCTCGAGCTCGCCGGCCGGCGTGGTCGCGCCCCAGTAGTCGATGATGAAGCCGTCGGTGGGCGAGCGGAAGTACTTCACCCAGGCCTGGTGGCCTTCGGCGATCTGCAGCGTGCCGCGGACGTTCATGAAGTTGTTCTCGGTGGACTGCTGGTAGTCCTCGGGAATCGGTCCCGGGGTCTGGCGCTGCGGGGTGGTGTTGGTCGCGTACTCGTAGGCGCCGAAGAACCAGGCACGGTCGCGCCAGATCGGCCCGCCCAGGGTGAAGCTGTAGGCCGGGTTGACCTTGTCGAACTTCACGCGCGCCAGCGACAGACCGGTGGTCTCGCTCTCGGTCGAGTTCTGCTCGTCCCACTGGTCGTTGATGGCGATGTACTTGGCCGAGCCCTCGAACCGGTTGGTGCCCGACTTGGTGATGACGTTGATGATCGCCCCCTGGCCGCGGCCGTACTCGACCGACACCGCCGAGGTCGAGACCGACACTTCCTGGATCGCCTCGAAGTTGAGGTTGGCGCCGAACGTGCCGGTGGTCGGATCGGTCGTGTCGACCGAATCCATGACGTAGAGGTTGGCGTTGTTCGGGGCGCCGAGGGCGTTGACGTTGGAGTTGCCGGTCAAGGCCGTCCCGCCGACGACCCCGGGCGACGCCTCGACCAGGGCCTGATAGCTCCGGCCGACCGGCAGGCGCTCGAACTCTTCCCGGCGGAGGCGGGTGTTGGCCGTCACGTTGGTCAGGTCGACGATTGGCGTCTCACCGGTGACCGTGACGGTGTCGGTGAGCCCGCCCACGCGCATGGGAATTGACACGGTCGTGGTCTTCTCGGTCTCGACCAGGTTGTCGGTGAGGCGCATGGGGGCGAAGCCCGCGAGCGTCGCCTCCACCGTGTAGTTGCCGATCGAGACCGCGCCGAAGACGAAACGGCCCTGCTCGTCGGAGATGGCCGAGCGGACGAAGCCGCGTTCCTGGCTGGTGATGGTCACGGTGACGCCGGGCAGCACGCCGCCGCTGGCGTCCTGCACGACGCCGGCAATGGTGCCGGTCTGCGCCGGCTGCGCGAACGCCGGCATGGCCAGGGCGGCCGTGAGCGCGGCCGTCAGGCAGAGCGTAGACAGTCTGAACATGGTCGCATCCCCCGCAAAAGGGCGCCCGAAGGGCGCCCAAAAACATGCACGTACCCGTCAAACCCAGTTTATCGGCACTTCGTCCCGCCCTCTGCACACTGGTCCCCAGGGTTGGGACGAACGGCAGATCCGGGCAGAGATCCCCGGCCGGGCTAGGCGGGCGGTACGTGCTGGGCGATGACCTGGGACAGGACCCGGCGACAGACCGCGCAGAACCGGGCGAGATTGCGGGTGAACATCACGCAGTCGACCTCGGGACGGTAGTACGCACCGGCGTCGTAGTAGGCGCCCTGGAAGGCGCCGACCGTCCCCGACTGCGGCTCGAACGTGCGGGTCGTGAAGGCGAGTTCGTCGCGGAAGAGCGCGTCCATCTCGGCCTCCGGCCGCCGGTCGGCGCGCAGCTTGGCGCGCCGGGCCTGGGCCGGCCGCTGGTAGCCCTCGAAGTCGTCCTTGGGCCACGGCGTCGGCAGCCGGGTGCCCGGCGCCACCAGGTCGGCCCACTTCAACCGCGTGCCCGGGAGGAGCGCTGTGACGTTGGGTTCCCACGGTTCGACGATCGTGGCCGGCGTCGTGTAGGCGACCGGTGAGGTGTAGTACTCATCGGCCAGCGCGGCGAAGTGGTGCGCGAACTCGTGGACGAACAGATAGTCGGCCCACGCGCTGTCGACGGCGACGGTGGAGTAGACGTTGTAGAGTCCGCCGCCGCCGTAGGTGGCGCTGTTGACGAGGATCGTGACGAATTCGTACGGCGCCCACGCCGCCACGTCGCGGAAGGCGCGGTTCTGATAGGTGAGCACGTAGCGCTCCGACCCGAAGATGTCGTAGGTGGCGCCGACCGGCGTCCGGCGGTGGATGTCGCCTGACGGCCGGGCCACGCCGGCTTCGGCCGCCGGCGCGCACAGGCCCCACACGTTGAAGTCGCGGCGGCGCTCGCGGAAGGGCTCGCGGGCGAAGAGGGCGTTGGCCATGCGGGTGGCATCGGCGCGGAACTTGGCGCCGCATTGCGCGGCGGTGTAGCCGTCGCCGAGGAGCAGCAGGTCCACCTTCCGCTCCGAATCGCCGTGCCGCTCGACCTCGATGAGCGCCTGCGGCGGCGGCGCCGCGCGGTTCACGAACGGGCTCGCCGGATCGACCCGCGTGCGCCACGCCTCGACGAAGGCCTGGGTGGCATCGCGCCGGAAGACCACGACGTCCACCGGGCCCGCCGGCGCCGGGAACCGGAACGACTCGTGGAACGTGCGATAGGTCGTCGCCGCTTCCGCCGTCGTGATCCACTCGGCGAAGATCGGCCCGAAGCCGCGTGAGAACACCACCCGGCCGTCGGGTTCGCGCACCTCGTAGCGGTAACTGCCGAACCCGGTCGGGTCGAGCGCACCGGCGGCATGCCCGGGCCACGGCAGCGGCTCGACGACGACCTCGTCCACCGCGAACACTTCGGTGCCCCGGCCGCCGGTGTGGAAGACGTCCAGGCGCCAGGTGGCGGCGGCATCAGCGAGTCCCTGGCCGGCGAGCCCCCACAGCAGGGCGGCGGCGAGTGCGGTGCGCATGGGAAGAGTATCGCCCGCCTTCGCTGCGCTGCCAGAGCGGTTTTGGTTCTGTGGCGCGGAGCTCAGGGCTCGCGACGAGCGCAGACGGGACGTAGGGCGACTCTTCAGAGCCGCCTCATGGCGGAGCTGAAGCTCCGCCCTACTGGCGACCGATGGTCACCGACCCGCTGAAACTCCGGACGACGAGCTGCGCGTCGCCGTTGCCGGCCACCCCGCGGATCGTCCGCGACGAGCGCCCGCCGCTGGTGCTGCGCAGGGTGACCGGGAAATCCGACGTGAGCCGGCCGCTGTAGGTATCGGCCGACAGGTCGAAGCTGGCCGCTGCCGGGAGCCGCAGCCGTACCTCCCCCGAGTGCGCGGTGAACTCGAAGCGTCCGCCGGCGGCCAGCGCGCCGCTGAAATCGATGTCGCCGCTGATCGCCTTGGCGAGCACTCGCGAGGCCGTCACGTCGCCGAGCCTGACCCCGCCCGATACGCTGGTCGCCTCGAGGCCGCCGGCGCGGATGCCACTGGCCACGATCGCCCCGCTCACGCTCGACAGCGTGAGCGTGCCGGCGCTGACGGCGTCGCGCAGGGTGACCCCGCCCGACACGCTCTTGGCCAGGGTCACGTTGCCGGCCTTGGCGACGTCCACGTCGCCGCTCACCGTTTCGAGCCGGGACTCGCCGCTGGTGCCGGTGAGCGCGACGTGGCCCGAGACCGACCGGGCGATCACCGCGGCGTCGGCCGGCACCGACACCGTGATGTCGATGACATCGCTCGACCGGCTCGACATCGATCCGCGGGCCCGCACTTCGACGCGGTTGCCGACCTGGGTCATCTCCACCCGCACCGTCGACGCCCCGTCGCGGCGGCTGTCGCCGCGCAGACGACGCATCGTCTCCACGACGATGACGTCGCCCTCTCCGGCGCTGATCCGCACGTTGCCGGCCACGTTGGCCACGTCGAGCGCGCTCCCGCGACCGACGGTGAACGTCCGGCGCTCGTCGGTGGCCGGCTGCGCGGCGGCGGCCGCCACCGTCGCCGCGATGGCCACGGCCACGACGGCCCGCGCCACGAATCGCTGCAGCATCGGCATCACCTGGGGCTGCTCGAGAGGGCCGCCGGGTCGTCCAGCACCCGTTCGGCGTCGATGAGCGAGACCGTCTGTTCGAGGAGCGCCACCTTGCCGTCGAGCGCCTCGAACAGGCCGCGCCGTGCCACGTCGTCATCGGGCCTGGCCCGCAAGGCGGTGCGCGTCTCGCGAATCGCGCCGTCGAGGGCGAGCAGGTTGGCGCGCAGTACCTCGGCTACCTGCGGGTCGAGCGCCGGGTCGTCGGTTCGCGCGATCCGCTCGAGCCCGTCGATGGCGCGCAGGTAGTGGGCCTCGGCGGCCTCGAGGTCCGCCGCGACTTGCGCGACCGAGGCTTCGCCGCCGGCGCCGGTCTCGCGCCCGGCGTCCCGCGCCAGCGGGCCGAGCGCCGCGCCGATGGCGAAGACGAGCACCGCCGCCGCCGCCAACCAGGCCGTGCTGACCGAGAACCCGCGGCCGGCGGCCGGCCGGGCCGCGACCCCTGGCGCGAGCCGCGCCCAGACGGCGGGCGGCACCGGAAGCTGCGGCAGCGCTACCGCGGCCTCGCGGATGGCCGACAGATCGGCGGCCAGCGCGCGACAGGCAGCACAAGTCGCCAGGTGGGCGTCGAGGCCGGCTGGCGCCGCGGCGGCAACGGCGTGGTCCTCCCCTGACGCCAGCCACGCCTCCACGGCGGCGCACGAGGGCGGCGTCATCGGGTGGCCCCCGACACGGCCGGGAACGGCTGATGGAGGAACGCGCGGATGCGCAGGCGCGCCTTGTGCACCTGCGACTTCGACGTGCCCTCGGAGATGCCCAGCGCCTCGCCGACTTCCTGGTGGGCGAACCCTTCCACGTCGTGGAGGACGAACGCCGCCCGGCAGGCTGGTGGGAGCGCCTGGATGGCTCGTTCCAGGTCGAACGGCGACACGCGGCCCAGCGTCGACGGCGCGGCGGGCTCGGCCGCCTCGGGCGCATCGAGCGACGACGTCCGCTCGTTCATCCGCGCCTGGCGGCTGCGCAGCACGTCGAGGCAGTGGTTCATGGCCAGCCGGTACAGCCAGGTCCCGAGCGACGAGTCGCCCCGGAACCCCGCGAGCTTGCGATGCGCCAGCAAGAAGATGTCCTGCACCAGGTCCTCGGCCTCGCCCGACCCGACCATCCGATACGCGAGCGAATACACTCGCCCGGCGTGCCGGGCGTAGATTTGTTCGAATGCCGTGCCGTCGCCGGCCCGGCAGCGCGCCACCAGCGTGGCATCGGCGTCGTCCACGACTCTGAAAGCTTAGACGGGGTGCGATCCCGGGGGGTTGATGCCCGCCTTCGCGGCCTTGACGCTACGGCGGGGCCGGGGACCGGCGCCCGCGCCGCCGCTTGCCGGGCCAGCGCACCTGATCGAAATGGCGGACCGCCGCCCGCGTCACCTCCAGCCCCTCGGCCGCCAGCAGGGCCCGCTTGGTCTGCAGGTCGCTGTAGCCGCCGAGGCGCCCGCCGGCTGCGATCACCCGGTGATACGGCACCCCGGGCATCCTGGCGTTGGCCATGACGTTGCCGACGGCGCGGGCGGCGCCAGGCGCCCCGGCCAGCGCCGCCACCTCGCCGTAGGTGCAGACCCGGCCGGGCGGAATGCGCGCGACCACGGCCAGCACCCGCCGCGCGAACCGGTCAGCGGCCGAGGATGAGCCTGATCCGGAAGCTCGTCCCGCCAAGGTCGTCCTCGTCGAAGACCTCCGACACGCCGCCCTCGCCGATCGCACCGCCGATGCGTGTCCACACCACGTCGCCGGTCAGTGCCACCCAGCGCGCCAGCCGCACTTCGGCGCCGCCGGCCAGATGGAAGCCGTTGTAGCGCTCGGAGACGTTTTCGCTCTCGTCGGCGAACTCGGACGTTTCCTCGTAGCGCATCGAGGTGTAGCCGCCGCCGACATAGGGGGTGAGGCGCGGCCCCAACACTCCCGGGAAGCGCCAGCCGGCCGTGATCTCGAGCGGTGTCATCTGCACCGTGAGCGGGATGCCGAGCGGGAAGACTTGGTTGTTCGCGCCGACGAAGACGCGCTCGCCGTCCTGCTCGAAGCGCCACGCGCCCACCTCGAGATACGGCCCGCCGGGGATGACCAGGCGCAGGCCGCCGCCGAAGATGGCGCCGCTGTCCGTCTCGAGGATGGCGTCGAACGTCTGAGACGCGGCGAAGAGCGTGATGCCGGCCATGGCGAAGCCCTGCACGCTCAACGACTCGCGCGTCGTTGGCGGCGGCGCGGTCTGGGCGATGCCGGTCGCCGGCACGGCGCCGAGTGCCGCTGCCAGCGTGGCGGCGACCACCAGTCGGCGGAGGATCATCGCGCCAACCCCAGGCCCCGCAACGTCGCCCGGGGGTTGATGAGGCCCTCGCCATACTCGTCGTCACGTCCGGCCGCCCCACGGTCGGTGGCGAAGCGTTTCATGGCCGCTTCGATCGCCGCCGGCGAGGTGAGGCCCTGCTGGTGCAGCAGCGCCGCGAACCCCGACACGTGCGGCGTGGCCATCGAGGTGCCTTGGAAGAAGCGATACTGGAAGGCGTCGAATCGCGGCGCCCGGAACAGCGCCGGGGCCAGGGTGTAGGTCTCGGCCAGGGCGGGGTCCAGGGTCTGTTGCAGCACGCCGCCCTCGGTGCCGTTGAGCCGCTGATCCCCGCCCGGGGCGGCCAGTTCCACATAGCCGCCGGTCGTCGAGTAGTAGGCGCGATTCAGATTGCGACCCACCGCCGCGACGGCGACGGCGCCGTCAATCCGCCCGGCGAATTCGGCGGTGCGGCTGGGGCGATTCTGTTCGTTTCCCTCGTTGCCGGCGGAGATGACCACGAACGCGCCTCGCGACACCGCGTACTGCACGGCGGCTTCGACGACCGGCGCCGGCCCGCCCGCTTCGCGGCCGATGCTCATGTTGATCACGTGCGCGCCGTTGTCGGCGGCATAGCGAATGGCCTGGGCGAGCACGTCGTCGGTGCCGCCGTTGTCGTTGCCGAAGATGAAGTCCCACTCCCCGGCAATGACCTTGATCGGCATGATGCGGACGTTGAACGCCATGCCGGCGACACCGACGCCGTTGTTGGTGGCCTGGCCGATGGTGCCGGCAACGTGCGTCCCATGGCCGTCGAGGTCAACCGGGTCGTTGTCGTGCCAGATGAAGTCGCGCGGCGACACGAACCGGGTGGGATCGCCCAGGTCCGGCGCGGGCGAGAACGGCACGCTGACGACACCCAATGACGGGTAGGCGGGACCGCCGACCTCCAACCGGAACGCCCGGGCCTGATACTGGAAAACCGCGTGTTCGAAGGCGACGCCGCTGTCGATCACCGCCACGGTGACGCTCGTCGACGCGCCCGGTTGGATGTCCCAGGCCCGCTCCATGTCGATGGCCGGGAAGTTCCATTGCTGCGGGTAGAACTGGTCGTTCGGTCGCAACATCAGGTGATTGAGATAGCGCGGCTGGGCGTACTCGACGTCGGGCCGGGCGGCGAGCTCGGCGGCCACGGCCTCCGGATCGGCGTCCATCGGGATGGTCATCACGTCGAAATCGGTCCACGCCGGCCGCGCGATGGCCCGGCCGCGAACCGCCTGCAGCGTGGCCAGCGGCGGGGTCGAGCCGTCGCGGAACTTGACGATGACCGCGCCGCGCGCGAAGGCCTCGCGAACCGGTGGCGCGCCGCTGGCGGCGACGGCGCCGCGGCGAACGCGATCGGCCGGTTCCGTGGGCGCCTCGTTCGCGGCCAGCCCGCGGTCGATGCCCGCCAGCGTGATGTCGTTGACCAGCTGTCGCCGAGCCTGGTCGATCGGCCCCTGCCGGCCGGCCGGGACGGCAACCCACGCTGCGGCGGCCAGTGCCGCGGCGAGACCGGTGCGCCGCAGCTGGCGCCGTGTGGACGTGGACATGGCTCGGATCCTCGGGGGCGGCAGGCCTCTCGATTCTACCCGCTACTTCCGCACGGCGCCCCGCAGCGCGCGTCCTTCGACACCGTCGAAGGCAAGGCCGACCGTGGCGGCCAGCGTCGGGGCGGCGTCGGCCGGGGTGGCGGCCTCGCTCGTACGGCCCGGCAAGAAGGGGCCGCCGTAGAACAGCAGCGGCACGTGCTGGTCGTAGCTGTTCGATGTGCCGTGGGTCGTGGCGCTGCCGCCGGCGGGATTCCGGCCGGGCACGACGATCCATTGCCGGGCGGGCACCATCGTGAGATCGCCGCTGCGCTCCGGGACGAAGCCGGCGCGGATCGCCCGGACGTCGGGATCGTTCGCGTCAAGAGAGGCAAGTGCCGGCGTCCACACGACGTCGCGGATGCCTCGCAGGGCCCGCACCGCCGCAAGCGCCGGGGCAATGGTCTCCGCCGTGACCCGCGCCCGCGCCGCCTCCGTCAAATAGATCTCCGTGTACTCCACTCGCGCCACGTGCGGACCCGGGCCGAGACCGGCGGTGGTGAGCGCCTCGTTCACGGCGGTTGCCACCATCGCCGTCGGCAGCCGTCCGGCGTCCTCGCCCCGGGCGCGCTGCGCCTCCGGCACCAGCGCCACGCCGTGGTCGGCCGACAGTGCCAACGCGTACCGATCACGCCCCACCAGGGTGTCCAGCGCCTTCAGGAACGTGTCGAGCGTGCGGTCGAGCCGCAAGAGCGTGTCCTGGAGCTCGTGGCTGTCGGGGCCGAAGTCGTGTCCGACTTTGTCGGTCGCGGGGAAGCTGACCCCCAGGAAATCGACCACACCGCGCCGCCCCAGCTGGTAGCTCTCGATCAGGGAGGCAGCCATGATCGCCACCTGCTCGTCGGCATAAGGGCTCGTCTGCCAGAGCTCGATCAGTTCCTTCGGATGGTCGGGACTGAGCAGCGGGTGCGGGAACAGGCTGGTCCAGCCGGTGGGGGGACGTTCACCAACGCCGTCGTCGGCGCCTTCGTACGAGCCGGGAGCGTGCAACCGTTCCCATACCAGCGCCCGCTCCCGCAGGAACGGCTCGGGGCCGAGCGCATGCACCACTTCGGGCACCAGCCGATCGGCATAAGCCGTCGAGGTCTGCCAGCCGTCGGCGCCCACCCACGTCACCGCCGTCGCGCCCTTGCCCGCCATCATCACCGCCGAGCGCGGCTTGACCGCCAGCGTGACCGCCCGCGACTGAGGCCATCGGGCGCGGAGCCGTTCAGCCAACGTCGGCACCCGCAGCTCCTTGGCGCTGTGCCCTTCCTTTTCGGCCACGCCCACGTACTGGACCGGGGTGGTGTCGGCGTCGGCCGTGCAGGAGCGGACGCGGCTCAGTTCCCGCCGGTACCACTCGTTCAGAATGACGCCGTGCGTCTTCGGCCAGGCGCCGGTGCCGAGCGTGGCGTGCCCGGCGCAGGTGACCGTGTTGAGATAGGGATAGAACGTCTGCTCGAAGATCCGCGCCTCGTCGATCAGGCGACGGAAGCCCCCGGTGAAGCGGGCATCGAAGCGCGTCAGGTAGTCGGCTCGCATCTGGTCGACGACGACCAGCACGAGGAGTGTGGGCGACGGCCGGGCCGGTTGGGCGGCCGCCGGCGGCCAGGCGAGCCCCGCAGCCAGCGCGCCGGCCATGGCAGCCGCGCCGATTCGCCGGGGCGTCGAACGGAGGGGGCCGTGCACTGGCGATGCCTCAGAGGAAGGTGAGCGGGTCGATCCCGAAGTCCTTGGGATCGACCGGGGTGGAGATCGCGCGCGGCCCGGACGACGTCTCGCTGTCCACCTCCCAGAGGTTGACGTCGAAGGGACGCGTGAGCCGGTGGCCGGCGCCGTCGATGATCACGCGCACCCGCGGCCGGCGCGGGTCGGGCGCGAACGAGCGGATGACCACGCCGACGTGCCCGGTGTCGAGACGCACCATGTTGCCTGGAGGATACAGCCCCATCAGCTGCGAGAAGCGGCGCACCAGGTGCTGGTCGAAGTGCAGGCCGTCGCTCTTCTGCAGCACCGCCAGGATCCGCTCGGTCGGGTAGGCGCCCTGGTAGGCACGCTGCGATCGCATCGCGTCGTAGACGTCCGAGATGCTGCAGAGCATCGTGCCGAGGTTGAGCGAGGCACGCTTGACGCCCATCGGGTAACCGGTGCCGTCGAGCCGCAGGTGGTGTTCGAAGGCCACGACCGGGGCCAGCGCCGGGATGTCGGGCGTGCGGCGGAGAATCTCCGCGCCGTCCACCACGTGCATGCGCATGATGGCGAACTCGGCGTCGGTGAGCTTGTCGGGTTTGTTCAGCACCTCGAGCGGCGTGCGCACCTTGCCGATGTCGTGCATCAGCGCCGCCAGCCCGAACTCGCGCAGCAGCGTGCCGTCGATGCCGAGGCTGCGGGCCTGCGCCATCACCAGGATCGACACGTTCACCATATGGGTGAAGGTGTAGTTGTCGTAGTCCTTGAGGGCGGTGAGGGCCATCAGCGCCGTGCGGTTCTGCGCCACCGCCTGCGCCAGGGAATCGACCAGCGCCTTGGCCTGCTTCGGATCGGGCATGCCCTCGCGCTGGGTCATCTCCCACAGGGCGCCGGCGATGGAGACGCCGTCGGTGTAGAGCCGCCGGATCGTGGCCACGTCGGCCGGCGACGCCTCGACCCGCTCGTCGAGGCTGAGCCGGCCGACGCGGATGCGCGTGAGTCCGCCGAGCACGGCGAGCGGGTCGGCCACCTGGCCCGGCCCGGCGACTCCCGCCCGTTCGGGTCGTGCCAGCGTCTCGACCAGCACGCCGATCTCGTCGGGGCTCACCCCGCGATCGAACGCGATGCGCTCGATGCCCACCTGCCGGACGCGGCGCAGCAGCTCGGCAAAGGCATCGCCGACCTGCACCAGCGGGATCTCCCCGACGACCACCTCGTTGTCGATGAAGCCCACCGCCACGGTCGGCTCGGCGGCCAGCAGCTGCCCGGCACTCTCGGTCAGCGCCTTGAGGGCCCGGCCCGCCAGCGGATGCGACGGGGCGTAGAGCTGGTTGGCGCGGACGGCGGCCGTCAGGCGCCGGACGAACTCGTCGGCCTGGCGCAGTTGTCGGGCGGCATCGCTCAAGACGGGCTCCTCTCGCTGGGCGCGTCGCCGGCCTCGTCGGAGCCGGTCGGATCGGTCTGGGGTTCGGCCCCGGCGTCGGCCGGCGGGCGGCTCGGCCGCTGGCCGGCCAGGGCGGCCCGCGCCGCGGCCCGTACCCCTCTCGACCCGTTCGCCGCCGCGGCTTCGAGGACCGTGGTCGCCTCGGGTGTGCCGATCGCCCGCAGCGCGGTCGCCGCGGCGGCGCGCAGTCTGCGGGTACGGACTGGCGCCCACCATTCGCCGCGGTCGAGCGCGCCGCGCAGCGCCTGCAGCGTCGACTCGGAGGAGTCGCCGAGGTGTCCCAGCGTCTCCAGCGCCGACCGGTAGAAGTCTTCGGAGTCGCCGCGGTGATCGGATTGCCGCACGATGAAGGCGAAGAGCGGCGCCGCCCGCTCGTCGCGCAGCGTGGCCACCGAGTGTCTGATCGCGTCGCGGGTGCGGGGCGGTCCGGAAGTGAGCGCCGTCTGGAGGGCGGTGAAGGCCTCGTCGGTGCCCACCTGCATGATCGCGCGCAGCGCCTCTCGCTGCACCTGCGCCTCGTCGTCGTCGAGCAGCGCCACCAGGTGCGGCAGCGCCTCGCTGCTCCCGACCATGCGCAGCAGCTCGATGGCCGTCCGGCGGACGGCGGGGTTGCTGGCGGTGCAGAGCTCGGCGATTCGCGGCTTGGCGGCCGAGCCGAACGAGACCAGGAGCTCGCGCAAGCGGCGGATCGTCCGCGCGCTGTCCTCGACCAGGATCGCGTCGACCAGCCGGCTGGCGACCGACTTGCCCAGCGACAGGCAGAACCGCGTCGCCCGCGGCAGCTCGGCCTCTTCGGCTTGTCGGATGAAGAGCACGAGGTGGGTCATCAGCTCGCCGGCGGCGAGCCTGGCGACGCCGTCGCGGGCGTCGGCCGCCACTTCCGACGCGGGATCGCGCGACAGGCGGAGCAGCGTGTCGAGCAGTTCCTGGGCCGGGGGCAGGTCGCCGACCAGCACCAGCTGCTCGATTCGCGTCAGCGCCAGTCCGTGGACCTTCCGCCAGTCCTCGCGCCGCGTCTCCACGACCAGCAGATCGCCCAGCACCTGCTGGTCGAGCCGCCGGATTTGCTCGTCGCTGACGGTGGCGACCCAGGCGGCGACACGGTCGGGCGGGTCGTCGGCGATCCGCTCCATCTCCACCGCCGAGGCCCGCGCCTTGGAGAGATCGCCGGCGTACTCGTCCGAGATGTACTTCTCATCCGAGTAGGACTGCAGCATCTCGGATGCCTGCTGCCAGAGGTCGACGAACATCGGATCCTTGCCGAGCGGTCCCTGGGCGGCGACGCCCTCGGCCAGGTCGAGCACCCGCCCGCGCTGCTGTTCGTCGGGCACCAGCGCCTGGAACGCCTCGGCGAGGCGTCCCGACGCGGCGCGATCGCGGGCGATCACCCCGGCGACGAAACGCGCGACGACGCCGTCGTCGATCCGGGCGAGCACCTCGCCGCCCAGGTCGATGCCGGTGGGATTGCCGTCATCGTCCACCGGCCGCGGCTCGGTCAGCAATCCGGTGACGATCTCCGGGGACAGGCGCGGCAGGCTGTTGGCCACGCCGCGCAGCATCGTGTCGACCGCGGCCGGATCGGATTTCGAGATGAAGGCCGCCAGCGCCTGCAGCAGCCGGGCCAGCTGCGCCTGCTGGCGTGTCAGCCAGCCGTCCTTGGCCTGTTCGACGACGCCGTCCATGAAGGCCGCCATCCGCTGCGGATCGGTGACCATCTCGGTGAGAGCGGCCAGGGTGGCGTCGTCGAGGTCGGCCTGTTCGCCCTCGAGGTAGGCGCTCAGGATGAATTCCCAGCTCGACTCGTCGCCGCTCGACCGCTCGCGCAGCACTTCGCCGTAGTCGATCTGGCGGATCTCGATCGGCCCGCCGCCCGCCGCGGCCCACGCGCTCGTGATGCCGCCTTCGCCGCGGACGTCGGCCGGCGACTGCGTGATGAGCAGCAGGAAGGCATGCCAGGCAGCGGGTGTGAGGACGTCCAGGAGGTGGATCTCGCCCACGCTGTGCGCGTGCAGCATCGCGGCGAGCTCCGACACCGCGAGGTCCGGACGGGACAGCGCACGCCCGCCGACGAGCAGGGTCTCGGGCGTGACCGCGAACTGGAACGGTCCGCCGGCGACGGCCGCGGTGCCGGCCGCGGTCATGCGGCTCAGGGCGTCCTGGATCGCCGGGTGCGTCGCCGGGTACATCGCCACGACCCGGGCAGCGCCCTTGCAGGCGCGGGCCAGGTCCACCAGCTTGGCACTCGTCTCGGCTGACAGCGGTTCGGTCGCGTGGGACATGAACGCCCGGAAGGACCCGCGTCTTGCCGGCCGGTCCGCGACGATTATAGACGCCCTCGGGCTGCCGGCCAGCGCCGGTCGCGCGGATGCCATGGCCCCGCTGCAGCCTGAGCCGCGCTGCTATACTGCGCACCGATTGATGCGCGCGGTCGACATCATCCGCGCCAAGCGCGACGGCGAGGCGCTGGGGCGGCAGGCCATCGACGCCTTCGTGGCCGGCGTGCTCGACGGCTCGTGGGCCGACTATCAGGTCTCGGCGCTCCTCATGGCGATCGTGCTCCGCGGGATGACGCCCGAGGAGACCGCCGGTCTCACCGAGGCGATGGTGCGTTCGGGCCGTCGCGTCGACCTGTCGCCGCTCGGACGCCCGACCGTCGGCAAGCACAGCACCGGCGGTGTCGGCGACAAGATCTCGATCGTGCTCGCGCCGGCGGTGGCGGCCTGTGGCGTCGTGATGCCCAAGATGTCGGGGCGCGGCCTTGGCCACACCGGCGGCACCCTCGACAAGCTCGAGTCGATTCCCGGGTTCCGCGTCGCGCTGTCGCCGGAGGAATTCGTCGCCGTGCTGGGCGAGGTAGGCTGCGCCATCGTCGGCCAGACCGCTGACATTGCCCCCGCCGACAAGGCGCTCTATGCGCTGCGCGACGTGACCGCGACGATCGAGAGCGTGCCCCTCATCTCGGCCTCGGTGATGAGCAAGAAGATCGCTGAGGGCAGCCAGGCGCTCGTGCTCGACGTGAAGTGCGGGCGCGGCGCGTTCATGAAGACATTGGATGAGGCGCTGGCGCTGGCCCGCTCGCTGGTGGCCATCGGCACGGCGCACGACGTGCGCACCGAGGCCTTCGTCACCGCCATGGACGGCCCGTTGGGCCGCGCGGTCGGCAACGCGCTGGAAATCGAGGAGTGCCTCGAGGTGCTCGGTGGCGCCGGACCTGCCGACGTACGGGCGCTGGTCGAGACGCTCGGCGCCCGGGCGGTGCAGCTGGGTGGACGGGCCGTGCATCCTGACGAGGCGCTCGCCCAGGTGCGGGGCGTGCTCGACGACGGACGAGCCCGGGCCAAGTTGCGGGCGATGGTGGTGGCGCAGGGTGGCGATCCGGCGGTGGTGGACGATCCATCGCGGTTGCCGCGGGCATCCCACGTCGAGGTGATCGACGCGCCTGCCGACGGCGTCGTCGCCGCCGTGGACGCCGAGCGGATCGGTCGCGCGGCGGTGTTGCTCGGCGCCGGGCGCGACCGGGCCGGCGATCCGGTGGATCACGCCGCGGGCATCCGCCTGCGCGTCGGCCCCGGCGACCGGGTCAGCCGCGGCACGCCGCTCCTCGAACTCCACTGCAACGCCGAGACGCGGCTGGCCGGCGCCCGCACGCTGGCCGCCGGGGCGGTGACGCTCGGCGCGCCACCGCCGCCGGCGCCACTCGTGCGCGCCTGGGTGCACCGCGATGGGGAGACGCTCCAGCCATGACGCTCCCGCCCTCGACGGCGGCGCCAGCCGGCCAGCTCGAGCGAGCGGCTGCGGCAGCGACGTTCCTGCGCAGCCGCGGCGCCGAGACCGCCGACGTGGCGATCGTCCTGGGTTCCGGGCTGGGCGCGTTCGCCGATGGTCTCGCGCCCGCCACGCGCGTCCCCTACGGCGAGATCCCGCATTGGCCGGCGTCGGCCGTGGTCGGCCACGCCGGCGTGCTCGTCGCCGGCAGGCTCGGCTCGCGGCGGGTGATCGCCCTGTCGGGCCGGGCGCACGTCTACGAGGGCCATCCGCTCGAGGACGTCACCTTCGCGATGCGGGTGATCGGCGCCCTCGGCGTGCCGCGCGTCATCCTGACCAACGCCGCGGGGGCGATCAACACCGGTTTTGCGACCGGCGCGCTGATGCTCATCGACGATCACATCAATTTCATGGGGCGCAATCCGCTCGTGGGCCCGCACGACCCGCGGCTCGGTCCGCGGTTTCCCGACATGACCGAGGTCTACTCGCGCCGCCTGCGAGCCGTCGCTACCGAGGCGGCGAAGGCGCGCGGCGTCCGGCTGGAGCACGGCGTCTATGTCGCGGTACTCGGCCCGAGCTACGAGACGCCGGCCGAGATCCGCGCCTTCCGTTCGCTCGGCGCCGATGCCGTCGGCATGTCCACCGCGCCGGAGGCGATCGTCGCGCGTCACATGGGTCTCGAGGTGCTGGGCATCTCGTGCATCACCAACCCCGCCGCCGGGGTCGTCGATCAGCCGCTGGACCACGACGAGGTGATGCAGGTGGCGGCGCGGGTGCGCGGCGAGTTCATCTCATTGCTGGAGGGCGTGGTTGAGCGGCTTTGAGACGCTGGTCGCGGCTGCCCGCACTGCGCGGACCCATGCGCAGGCGGCCTACTCCGGCTTCGGCGTGGGCGCGGCGCTCGAATGCGCCGACGGCACCGTCGTCACCGGCTGCAACATCGAGAACGCCACGTATGGCCTCACCGTCTGTGCCGAGCGCGTCGCGCTGTGGAAGGCGTTGTCGGAGGGTCGCACCTCGTTTGTCCGGCTGGCCGTCGTCGCCGATACCGCGCGCCCGACCCCGCCGTGCGGGGCGTGCCGCCAGCTGCTCTGGGAATACTGCGGCGACATCGAGATCGTCCTCGCCAACCTCGAACGGGAATCCGGCCGCGTCCGCCTTGCCGACTTGTTGCCGATGCCCTTCGACAAAACGATCCTGGGGACTGGGGGCTAGGGGCTGGGGACTGGGGCATGCGGCCGTCAAGCTGTCGAGTGACGTGATCAAGAGCCAGGGCTTGTGCATCGCCGCGAATGCCGCGATGCGAAGCGGGATATTGGCAAGCCCTAGTCCCCAGCCCCCAGCCCCTAGAATGTGACCCATGCTCCCCACGATCGCCTGGGACGGCGACGACATCGTCATGATCGATCAGCGCAAGCTGCCCGGGCGCGAGGTCTACGTACGCTGCCGGTCGGGGCTCGACGTGGCCAAGGCCATCACGGCGATGGTGATCCGCGGCGCGCCGGCAATCGGCGTGGCGGCGGCGATGGGGCTGGCCCTGGGCGCGCGGCGCAGCAAGGCCACGGGCACCCGGCAGTTCGTCACCGAGTTCCAGCGCCTCGCCGACGTCCTGGCCGCCACCCGGCCGACGGCGGTCAATCTCTTCTGGGCGATCGAGCGGATGAAGCAGGCCTTCGCCGCCGGGGCCCAGGCCGGGGAGAGCGTCTCCGAGCTGACCGCACGGCTCGGCCGGGAGGCCGATCGCATCCACGACGAGGACGTCGCCAGCTGCCGGGCGATCGGCCGGTTCGGCGCCGCGCTGCTGCCCGACGACGCGCGGGTGCTCACGCATTGCAACGCCGGCGCCCTGGCCACCGCCGGTTACGGCACCGCGCTCGGGGTGATCCGCAGTGCCGTCGAGGCGGGGAAGTCGGTCACCGTCCTCGCCGACGAGACGCGGCCTTTCCTGCAGGGCTCCCGGCTGACGGCCTGGGAGCTCGTCAAGGACGGCATCGCCACGACCGTCATCACCGACAGCATGTCGGCGGCGATGATGCGCGCCGGCCGGGTCAACGCCGTGGTCGTCGGCGCCGATCGGATCGCCGCCAATGGCGACACCGCGAACAAGATCGGCACCTACGGCGTGGCGGTTCTGGCCCACGCGCACGGCATTCCGTTCTATGTCGCGGCACCCTGGTCCACCGTCGACCTGGCCACGCCCACGGGCGAGGGGATCCCGATCGAAGAGCGGAAGGCGGTGGAAGTCACCCACCTCGGATCCTTGCAGCTGGTGCCGGAGGGTGCGGCCGTCTGCAACCCCGCCTTCGACGTCACGCCCCACCGGTACGTGACCGCCATCGTCACCGATCGGGGCGTCGTGCACCCGCCGTTCGCCGGCGGACTGGCCCGGCTGGCGTGATCCTCCTCGGCATCGAGACGTCGTGCGACGAAACAGCAGCCGCGGTCATCGGCCGCGACCCGGATCCCGGCGCGCGGTGGGCCATTCGCTCGAACATCGTCGCCTCGCAGGTCGCGATCCATCGCGAGTGGGGCGGCGTCGTGCCCGAACTGGCGTCGCGGCAGCACGTCCGCGACATCTGCGGAGTCGTCGAACGCGCGCTCGAGGAAGCCGGCGTCTCATGGCGCGGGCTCGATGCGGTGGCGGTCACCCAGGGGCCGGGGCTGGTCGGGTCGCTGCTGGTGGGCGTCGCCTTCGCCAAGGCCGCAGCGTGGGCGCATGGCCTGCCGCTGGTGGCCGTCAATCACCTGGCGGGCCACATCGAGTCGTTGTGGCTCGCCCACGGTCCGCTGCCGCTGCCAGCGGTCGTGCTCGTGGTGTCGGGCGGCCACACGAGCCTCTACCTGGTGCCCGAGGCCGGCACCTATCGGCTGCTCGGCCGCACCCGCGACGACGCCGCCGGCGAAGCCTACGACAAGGTGGCCAAGCTGGTCGGCCTGGGCTATCCAGGCGGCCCGGTGATCGATCGCCTGGCCGCCGACGGTGACGACGGCGCCGTCGATCTGCCGGCCACCCGCCTCACGCACCGCGATCGCAACGCGCCCGACCGCGACGGCCGCCTGGACTTCAGCTTCAGCGGCGTGAAGACCGCGGTGTTGCGCCATGTCCGGGCCCGTCAGGCGGCGCTCGGCGTCGAACGGCTGCCGGCCGGTGAGATCGCCAACCTGTGCGCGAGCTTCCAGCGGACCGTGGTGAGCACGCTTGTGGCACGCACGTTCGAGGCCGCGCGTGAGCACGACGCGCGGTCGATTGGCGTGGCCGGGGGCGTGTCGGCCAACAGCCGGTTGCGGCGCGATCTGGAGGCCCGTGGCCGGGAGCGCGGACTCGCGGTGTTCGTCCCGCCGATCGCGCTGGCCACCGACAACGCCGCGATGATCGCGGCGTCGGGGGCGCGGCTCCTCGACGCCGGGCTGCTCGCCGGCGCCGGCACCAACGCCGTGCCCTCGCTGGCCCTGGGCTGAGATGGCCTACGAGTAATGGCCCAGGAGTATCCGGCGGCGCCCGTGGTCGGTGTCGGCGGCGTCGTGATCGAAGGCGACCGGGTGCTCCTCGTGCGGCGCGCGCATCCACCGCGCCAGGGCGAATGGTCGCTGCCGGGCGGCAAGCTCGAACTGGGGGAGTCGCTGGAGCAGGCCGTGCAGCGGGAGTTGCACGAGGAGACCGGACTCGAGGTCGCCGTCGGGCCCCTGGTCGAGTTGTTCGACCGCGTGCACCGCGACGAGGCCGGCCGCATCCGCTACCACTTCGTCATCGCCGACTATCTGTGCCGTCCCGTCGGCGGTTTCCTGGCGCCGGGCGACGACGCCTCCGAAGTCGCCTGGGTCGCGCGCGACGCCTTGGCGCCCTACCAGGTCAACGCCCACGCGCTGGCGGTCATCACCGCCGCATTCGGACTGCAGGCCAACGGCGTCCGGCGGCGCGACGGCGGGGAAGGCAGGTAGGATGAGCGGCATGACCCTGGACCGTGGCGCCGCTTGGACGCTGCTCACCGAGTGGACGGCGAGCGACAGCCTGCGCAAGCACGCGCTTGCCGTCGAAGCCGCCGTGCGCGGATATGCCAGGCTCGCCAGCGCCAGCGAGGAGGAGTGGGGCGTGGTCGCGCTGCTTCACGACTTCGATTACGAGCGCTATCCCACGCTCGGCGATCACCCCAACAAGGGCTGCGAGCACCTGCGCTCGCTGGGCTACCCGGAGTGGGTGATGCGGGCGATTCAGTCACACGCGTGGGAAATCACCGGCGTGCAGCCCGAGGCGCCGGTCGAACGCGCGCTGGTCGCCTGCGACGAGCTGGCGGGCTTCGTGACCGCGGCGGCACTGGTGCGGCCCAGCCGCAGCGTCCTCGACCTGGAAGCGTCGTCGGTCATCAAGCGCATGAAGGACAAGGCTTTTGCGCGCGCCGTTCCCCGCGAGCACCTGCGCCGCGGCGCCGAGCTGATGGGTCTGCCGCTGGACGTCCACGTCACCAACGTCATCGGCTTCATGCGCGAGCGGGCCGACGATCTCGGCCTGCGGGGATCGCTGTGAGGCGAACACCGCCCACCGCCTTTCCGTATTGATCAGCGGATGACCGGCCCATCCATCCCCGACGCCCCACCCCACCAGGCGCCCGCTGGTCCCGTCGTGCACTTGCGGGCAGTGAGCATCGCCTACGGGAAGCAGTGGGCGCTCAAGGACGTGTCGGCCGCCTTTCCCGCGGGTGCCGTCGGCCTGCTCGGACCGAATGGGGCCGGCAAGAGCACGCTGCTCAAGGCCCTGCTCGGGTTCCTGGTGCCGGCTGAAGGCGACATGCGCGTTCTGGACCTCGACGTGGCGGCCTCGCCGCTGGAGATTCGCAGCCGCATCGGCTACATGCCCGAGACCGACGCCCACATTCCGGGCATGTCCGCCGTCACCTTTGTCGCCTATTGCGGGCAGCTCGCCGGCCTGCCGTCGGACGATGCGATGCAGCGCGCGCACGAAGTGCTCTACTACGTCGGGCTCGGTGAAGCGCGCTATCGCACCCTGGAGACCTATTCCACCGGGATGAAGCAGCGGATCAAGCTGGCCCAGGCCCTGGTCCACGACCCCGACCTGCTGTTCCTCGACGAGCCGACCAACGGGATGGACCCGAAGGGACGCGACGAGATGCTGGAGCTCATTCGCGACCTGGCGCACAACAAAGGCGTGAATCTCATCCTGTCGTCGCACCTGCTGCCCGACGTCGAGTTCACCTGCGACCACGTGGTGGTGATGGACCGCGGGCGCGTCGTCGCTGACGGTAGCATCGAAGCCGTGAAAGGGCCGAAGGGACAGGTCTTCGAACTGCGGGTCAAGGACGGCGCCGAGCGCATGGTCGGCCTGCTGAGGGCCGCCGGCTACGAGTGCCACGACACCGACGACGACGTGATGCGGGTGTTCGTGCCAGGCGACGGCGATGCCGGGCCGATCTTCCAGATGGCGGCGGCCCACGGCCTGCAGGTGCGGCACCTGCGTCCGAGCGTGCCGACGCTGGAAGACGCGTTCGCGCGGGCGGTGGGAGCCGAGTAGATGCCCATTCACGATCAGGGCTACCACCGCTACCTCGGCGAGCGCGACCGATCCGGCGCGGCATGGCAGGTGATCGCGCGCGCGGGCATCCGAACGGTGCTGGCTGAGCGCAAGTTCCTGGCGCTGCTGCTCTTCGCCTGGGGACCGTTCCTGGTCCGGGCGGTGCAGATCTACATCGCCTCCAACTTCCAGCAGGCGTCGTTCCTCCAGCCCAAGGGCGAGACCTTCCGTGAGTTCCTCGATCAGCAGGGCATCTTCGTCTTCTTCGTGACCATCTACGTCGGCGCCGGGCTGATTGCCGCCGATCGCCGCGCCAACGCCCTGCAGCTCTATCTGTCCAAGCCGCTCACCCGGTGGGAGTACGTGGCCGGGAAGCTGGCCATCCTCTTCGCCTTCCTGGTGCTGGTCACCTTCCTGCCGGCGATGACGCTGCTGCTGGTGCAGATCGGGTTCGCCGGCAGCTTCGCGTTCGTGCGCCAGAACCTCTATCTCGTGCCGGCGATCACGCTGTTCTCGCTGGTACAGGTGCTGCTGGCGTCGTGCACGATCCTGGCGTTGTCGTCGCTGTCCAACAGCAGCCGCTTCGTCGGCATCATGTATGCGGGCCTGATTTTCTTCACCGGTGCGATCTTCAACGCCGTGCGCGGCATCACCGGCCGCTCGTGGCTGGCCTGGCTGTCGCCGACCGATGCGCTGGAGCAGCTGGGGGACGCGATGTTCCGGCTGCCGCAGCGCTACGACCTGCCGACGTGGGCGGCGGCGCTGGTGGTCGTCGGGCTGATTGCCGGGTCGCTGCTGGTGCTGGAGCGCCGGGTGCGCGCCGTCGAGGTGGTGCGATGAGCGCCGAGGCCATCGTCCAGGCCGACCACCTGTCGAAGTGGTACGGACAGGTCAACGGCCTGAACGACATCACCGTCGACATCCCGCCGGGCGTCACCGGGCTGCTCGGCCCCAACGGCGCCGGCAAGTCCACGTTCATGAAGCTCATGACCGGACAGCTCAAGCCGAGCCAGGGCACCATCCGGGTGCTCGGCACGTCGCTGTGGGACTCCCCGGAGGCGTTCGCCCGCGTCGGCTTCTGCCCCGAGCAGGATGCGTTCTACGACCGGATGACCGGCCTGGAATGGGTCACGGCACTGGTCCGCCTGAACGGGCTGGCCGATGCCGAGGCGTCGGCCGCGGCGGAGCGGGCCCTGGCGCAGGTCGACCTCACCGACGCCGGCGGCAAGAAGATCGGCGCCTACAGCAAGGGCATGCGGCAGCGCGTGAAGCTGGCCCAGGCGCTGGTGCACGACCCCGAGGTGCTGATCCTCGACGAGCCCCTCAGCGGCATGGACCCGCTGCAGCGGCGAAAGACCATCCGGCTGATCAAGGACTGGGCGCGGCTCGGCAAGCACGTCATCGTCTCGAGCCACATCCTGCACGAGATCGAGGCGATGACCTCGAACATCCTGCTCATCAACAACGGGCGGATCGTCGCCGAGGGCAACGTCCACCAGATCCGCGACCTCATCGACACCCACCCGCACACCGTGCACGTGCGCGCCGACGATCCGCGGGCGCTGGCGCACCGGCTGCTCGCCGACGACGGCGTGATGAGCCTCGCCTTCGAGCCCGGAGCGCTGGTCATCGAGACCCGGCAGCCCGACGCCTTCTACCAGACGCTGACGCAGCTGGCGGCCTCGCGGGAAGCGGGCGCGATCGCCGAAGTGACCTCGCCCGACGACAACCTGCAGGCCGTGTTCAAGTACCTGGTGCGGCAGTGACCGCACGCTCCCGCGTGCCGCCGCCGTCGCTCTTCGCCGCCGCCCGGCGGGTGTTCGATCTGTCGTTCGGCGAGATGTTGTGGTCGCGGCGCACCATCTTCATGGCCCTGGTCGTCGGCGGGCCGGTCATCCTCGCCCTCGTCTTCAAGATCGTCGAGTCGCTCGGCATGCCGGCGCTGCGCGTCAACGGCACCCGGGTGGCCGGATCGAGCATCTTCGGCGTGATGATGTGGATGCTCTACATCCGCTTCATCGTGCCCATGCTCGGCGTCTTCTACGGCACGGCGCTGCTGGCCGACGAAGTCGAGGACAAGACGCTGACCTATCTCTTCACCCGGCCGATTCCGCGCGGCGCCGTCCTGCTCGGCAAGTACCTGGCCTACCTGGCCTGCACGTCGCTGGTGGTCCTGCCGTCGGTGATGCTCACCTACTTCCTGGTGGTGCCCTTCGCCGAGGTCGGGCGGCACCTTCCGATCGCTGGTGCTCGACCTGGTGATCCTGGCGCTCGGCCTGGCCGTCTACGGCGCGGTGTTCGCTTTCGTCGGCACCTGGCTGAAGCGGCCGCTGGTGGTCGGGCTGGTGTTCGCCTTCGGCTGGGAGCAGGTGGCTATGGCCCTGCCCGGGTATGTGCGGCGGTTCACGGTGGCGCACTACCTCCAGGGCCTGGTCCCGCACGCCCTGCCGAGTGACAACGCGCTGAGCGTCCTGCAGAGCTTCTTCCGGGAGGCCCCCGGCGCCACGACGTCGGTGGCGGCGCTCCTGGGCATCCTGGCCGTGTTTCTCTGGCTGGCGACGCGGATGGTAACCCGCCGGGAATACGTGCTGGAGCAGTAGACTCGAACGTGCAGGCCACCGAACTTCGAGGCAAACTGATCCGTATACTTCGCCAGGGGGACTATCGATGACGAAGAAGACGCGGACCTTCGTCCTGGGGGCGGGCGGCATCCTGGCCGTCGGCCTGACCACCGGACTGGTGGCCTCGCTCGGCCTGCCGGTGGCGCTTTCCCGGGCGGCCGGCCCGGCCGAGCTCGAATACGTCCCAGCCGAGGCCACGGCGGTCGGCTACGCCAACGTGCAGGAGGTGATGGCCTCGGAGCTGCGCCAGCGCCTGCGCAAACTCGAGCCCGACACCCGCGAGCGCGACGACTTCCAAGCGAAGACCGGCGTGAACATCGAAACCGACATCGACAGCGTCGTCGGCGCGATCCTGCCCCAGAAGGGGTCGGCTGAATCGGACAAGCGGCCGCTGGTGGTGGCGCGCGGCCGGTTCGACCAGGTGCGGATCGAGGGGCTGGCGCGCGACCACGGCGGCCAGGCCACCGACTACCAGGGGGTACGGGTGCTGACCCACTCGGATGGCGACACGCCGGTGGCGTTGGGCTTCCTCGAGCCGGGCGTCCTGGCCGTGGGCTCGGCCGCGGCGGTGCGCGCCGCCATCGACGCCAAGCGCAGCGGCCGGAGCGTGCTGTCGAACACCGACCTCATGCGGCTGGTCAACGACCTCGATGCCAGCAACGCCTGGGCGGTAGGCCGATTCGATACCCTGGCCAACCAGGCCGACCTGCCCGACGGCCTGAATCAGCGAATCCCGACCCTGTCGTGGTTCTCGGCCGCCGGGCACCTGAACGGCGGCGTGTCGGGGACGATCAAGGCCGAGGCCAAGGACGACGAGGCGGCGGCCAACCTGCGCGACATGCTGCGCGGGGTGGTCGCCATGGTGAAGCTGCAGTCCGGCGACAACCCGGCGCTGAAGACGATGGCCGACTCGCTGCAACTGGGCGGCGAGGGCCGGACGGTGGCGGTGGCGTTTGCCGTGCCGAGCGAGGTGTTCGACGCGCTCGAGGCGATGCGCCAGAAGAGCGGCACGCGGCGGGGAAACGACGACGCGCCGCGGTGAGCCGACGACGACGGGCTCGCGACGGCCGGCCGTGAGGCCGGCCGTTGTCGTGTACGGGTTCAGTAGGGCGAAGCTTCAGCTCCGCCGGTGGCGGCTCTGACGAGCCGCCCTACGGCTTCTCGAGCCGCTCGGCGCCGAGCGCTTCGACGAAACCGGCGATGGCTTGCATCACCGGCTCCGAGAGGTCGACGAATTCGATGCCGGTGCGGTAGGTGACCCGGTCCGAGCCCACGTTGCTGATCCGCGAGTGCACGACGCGCGCCTTCACCACCACCGAGCGCTCGCCGAGCGAGAGGCGGAAGTCGTGCAGGGAGTCGAGCTGCAGCGGCACGCCGATTTCGATGAGCGCACCGCCTTCGCTCAACTGGCGGATGGCCATCGAATGATAGATCTTCACCTCGCCGGGCACGTGGCCGGGCAAGTCGTGGCGCTCGTGCGCACGGCGATGATCGTCGTTCATCCGGTGACGCTCGACTATAGCATCAGTGCCGCGCCAGCCTGTGTGCGGTGCGCCGTGATGTGAAACGGCGCGTCGTGACGTCGTCCGCACCCGGCAGCAGCTGTCCCTCGGTCTCCGTCGTGTAGGTCAGCACCGGCAGGTGTCGCGTCACCGGATCCATATGCAGCATGCTCAGGAACTGAAACCCTGCGGCGTCCTCGATGCGCAGGCAGACGACGAGGAGATCGGGCGGGGCGTCGGTGATGCACCCGTACGGCTCCTGGTCGAACGCCACGAACTCCACCTCGTAGCCGCCGGCCGGGAGCAGGGGCTCCACCCGGGGCAGCACGTCGGGGCCGCCGCCGACCACCATTACGCGCCGTGTGCGGGATGTCGTGGTGTTGCGCATGATCGTTGTCCCTGCCAATTACAAGAAGCGGGCCAATCAGCAGCCAGTGGGTGTTTTCACGATTTTCCTGGGGATTCCTGCGATTTTTCAGCCGAGCGTAGTCCGGTCGTGGTCCGGGAGCGACATTCAGCGTCACTCGCAGTGGCACGGCGCGCGAACGGCGCGTCACTCCGGCAGGCGCCGGATGTCGTCCTCGAGGCGCGGGTTCACGCGGAAGCTCGCCCCCTCAGCCTCGTCGCCGGCATCCACCGGCCGAGCGCGGCGCGCGCCGGCCGGCGTCCGAGGCAGGTCCCGCGGCGAGCGCCGCCGGGCTGCTGAACGCGGCGGCCGCGAAGGCAGGCAAGGCGGCAACAGGGCGTTGCCGACGGCAGTCGTGACGGCTCCCGGCAGCATCCTGCCTGGGCCGCGCGACAAAGAAAAGGGGCCGGCTGACAGCCGGCCCCCTCTCCCTTTACCGACGTCGGTGACTACCAGGCGAAACGGGCGCCGACACGCAGTTGGAATGGCGCTTGGTACATCTGGCCTGAGACGTTGGCCGAGGTCGGCGTCCCGAAGTCGGGGTTGGTCACGCCGAAGCTCGGGTACTCCACCGCCGCGTTGTAGTCGGTGACGCGGCGCAGGTTGAACACGTTGAAGGCATCGGCCAGCAGCGTCAGCTTGCGCCCGCCCATGGTCAGCGCGTAGCTGGCTTGCAGATCGAGCTGGGTCTCGAACGGCGTCCGCTCCTGGAACCCTTCGAAGGTCTCGAAGCCCTCGCCGCGCGGGGTCAGCGGGATCTCGCTGTCGTTGTCGTAGGCCGCCAGCGCCGCCAGCGCCGTGAGCGGCTTGCCCGACGACAGGTTGAGGCCGGCGCCGAACGACAGCCCCATGTTGAAGGCGTAGGAGCCGGACACCTTCACCTGGTGCGGCCGGTCGAGAGGCAGTGGGCCCTCGCCGAGCGCGCCCAGGAAGCGGATGTCGCCCTGGTAGCCGAACTGCGTGCCGCCGATGGCGGTGAACGACGGGTCGTTGGTCGGGAAGTCGTAGAGCGACGTGATCCCCGGGTCCGACTGGCCGTTGTCCTCGCGATAGAAGCCCTCGAAGGTGCCGAACAGCCGCGACCAGCGGTAGCTGGCCATCATCGACCAGTTGTTGGAGAAGCGGCGGTCGACGGTGAACTCCACCGCATCGTAGACGTGCTTGGGATCCTCGAAGGCCGCACCCAGCTCCGGATACCGGGTGGGGAAGCTGGAGTCGGGGTTGGTCAGGATGTACTCGACCGAGCCGAGGCCGGGCAGGCCCAGGTCGTAGGCCACCGCCGGGGCGTCGGCGATGTCTTCGAGCACGCGGCCGACGTTGCGGTGGATGTAGCGGACGCCGACGTTGGTGTTCGCAAACGCCTCGTACTCGAAGCCGGCGACGAACTCGTCCTGGTAGGAGAGCTTGGCGTCGGCATCGATCTGGTCGGCGAACAGGCCGGCGACGACGTAGTGATTGGTCTGGCCGCCGGCCAGCACGCCGTTGGGAATCGGCTGCGTCAGGTTGGCGTCGTAGTAGTCGCCGCGGGTGAAGCCGGCATCGCCCGACAGCGCCCGCGCCGCCAGGTCGTTGGGGATGCGCGCGTAGTAGCGGCCGTAGTTGCCGTAGATCTTGCTCCGGCCGTTGCCCAGCACGTCGTAGACGACGCCGATGCGCGGCGCCCAGTTGTTCTTCAGCGGGAAGTCACTGAGCTCCTCGCCGTCGAGGGTGGTCAGCGTCTCGAAGGTGCCGCGCAGCGTCTGCTGCTCGTAGCGGACGCCCGGGTTGATGGTGAGGCGATCGTTGACCCGCCAGGTGTCCTGGAGGAACAGCGACCAGTAGTCCTGCCTGGTCGTGCGTGCCGAGTTGAAGTTGGCGCGGGTCACCCGGTAGATCCGGCCGAGGGTCGGATCGGCGATGATGCTGACCGACGCCCCGGTTTCGGTCTGCTGGCCGGTCGCGGCGGTGAACGTCGGGCCGGTGAGCTGGTTGACCTGGGCGTACTCGACGTCCTCGAACAGGCCGCCGATCTTCACCTGGTGCCCGCCGGCCACCCAGGTGGCCTTGGCCACGTACTGGTAGTTCCTGCTCTCGTTGCCCTTCTCGTAGGTGCCGATGCCGCCGGTGATGATGTTGGGCACCACCGTCGTGTCGGTGACGCGCCAGGCGTCGACCGACGGCGTCTCCGCGATCTTGTTGAAGGCGTGGGAAGCGCTGGCTTCCAGGAGGAGGTTCGGCGACAGGACGCCGTCGTAGCGCAGCGTCTGGTTGTGGCCGCCGTAATCGAGCTCGCTGAACGACGACCGGTCGGTGACCAGCAGCGACGAGGTGCGCTGCGGCCCCAGGTCGCCCTTGGCCGGATCGCCGAATACCGACACATCGAAGCGATGCGCCGAGGCCGCCTGCCAGGTGGCCTTGCTGGAGTAGGACAGCGACATCCGCTCGCGATCGACTTCGCCCAGGCTCTGCAGCGGGAAGCCGTCGGGCGCGATGAAAGTCCGCTTCTCCCAGGCCGGGTTGATCGCACCGAAGAAGAACAGGCGGTTGCGGAGCAGCGGGAAGCCGCCTTCCATGCCGACGTCGGAACGGCCGGTGCCCACGGTGTTCACGGTGCCGTTGGCCGACTGGAACGTCTTCCACTCCGCCTCCATCGCGTCGGTCTGGGAGTAGCCGAACAGCGATCCGCGCAGCTGGTTGGTGCCGCTCTTGGTCACGACGTTCACCACGCCGCCCATCGACTGGCCGTATTCGGCCTCGTAGCCACCGGTCTTGATCTGGATCTCCTTGATGAAGTCGAAGGGGGTGGCAGTGCCGAGCGAGCCGAAGATGATCGAGTAGGACCCGACGGCGCCGTAGCCGGTGTTGGTCACGTTGACGCCGTCGACGACGTAGAGGTTGTCGAGGCCCGAGCCGCCCGACACCGACGGGTTGGCGCGGCCTACCGAGCCGCCGCTGCTCACGCCCGGCGCCAGATACAGTGTGTCGGTGAAACGCCGGCCCACGGGGATGGTGGCCAGCATCTCGCTCGACAGCACAGCACCGGTCGTGGTCGACGACGTGTTGACGATGGTCGACGAGCCGGTCACCGAGACCGTCTCGGTGATGCCGCCGACTTCGAGCCTCAGCGTGACCGACGTGGTCTGGCCGAGGCTGACGGGAACCGCCTTCTGTTCGACGGCCTTGAAACCCTGGAGCTCGGCGCGCACGTCATAGGCGCCGGGGACGAGGAACGGAGCCCGGAACAGGCCCTCGCCGTCGGTGACGAACGACCGGGCACCCTGCGGGCCGGTGACGGTCACGGTCACCCCGGGAAGGGCGAGGCCCTGACCATCGGTCAGCTTGCCCGTGAGGGTCCCGGTCGTCTCCTGCGCAGACGCTGAACCCATCAGGGCGAGCCAGAGAGCCACGAAGATGGCACTCACTGGAGTTCTCATGCTGTGTCTACTCCTGCCAAAGAAATGGAATTCACCTACCGAACGGTTGGTCGATTGAAAAGTCCATGCCAGTCCAGACAGAGGCGAACACCGACAGGTTTAGGCGATGCCGTCAGGGACGAAACCATTCATCACTGACCGGGATCCTGATCTCTGAGCCCCCGGATCCCCATTCTTGGATCCGTCAGGGGACATAAGGCCTGTTTATGGTGTTGGGGCGCATTCTCACGCCACGAAACGCCGAATCGTGCCTCGTCACTGGGCCCAGAAGGCGACGCGTCGTCGCCTGGTGACGCCTCACTCGAGCCGATTTGAACAACCGTTTGATATCATCGCGGGCGAATGGCTGCTGCCGCGGATGTCGTGATCCTCGGGGCCGCCCGCACCCCCATCGGGCGGTACGGCGGCTCGCTCAAGGACACGCACCCCGCGGAACTGGGCGCCGTCGCCGTGCGGGCCGCGCTCGCGCGCTCCGGGGTGCCGCCGGAGGCGGTGGACGAAGTGCTCATCGGCCACGGCCGGCAGGCCGGTTCAGGGCCGAATCCGGCCCGGCAGGTCGGATATCGCGCCGGAATACCCGTGACGGCGCCGGCGCAGACGATCAACAAGGCCTGCGCGTCAGGCCTGCAGACGATCGCCTCGGGCGCCCAGAGCATCCTGCTCGGTGAGTCGGCGGTAGTCGTGGCCGGCGGTGTCGAGTCGATGAGCCGGATGCCGTATCTCGTGGACGCCGCCGATGCACGGTGGGGCCACAAGATGGGCCACTTCCAGCTCGTGGACGCCATGTATCGCGATGGCTTCTCGTGTCCGCTGTCGGGCCTGATCATGGGGGAGACCGCGGAGATCCTGGCCCGCCAGTACGGCATCACCCGCGCCGAGTCCGACGCGTTCGCCCTCGAGAGTCAGCGCAAGGCCGAAGTGGCGCAGCGCGAGGGCCGCTTCGACGCCGAGATCGCGCCCGTCGAGCTCACCGAGCGCGGGAAGACCGTCACGCTGCGGGCCGACGAGCACCCGAGGCCGGGGTCCACGATCGAGGGGCTCGCCAGGCTCGCGCTGACGTTCCCCGTGGTCGAAGGGCAACCCGGGATCATCACCGCGGGCTCGGCCTCGGGCATCACCGACGGGGGCGCCGCCGTGGTGCTCGCCTCGGCCGAGTGGGCCCATGCGCACGGCGTGCGGCCGCTGGCGCGCATCATCGGCTGGGCCAGCGCCGGGGTGGATCCGCGGGTGATGGGCATCGGTCCGGTCCCCGCGCTCCGGAAGCTGCAGGCGCGCACCGGGCTCACCGTGGACGGTGTGGACCTGGTCGAGCTGAATGAAGCCTTCGCCGCGCAGGTGATCGCGGTGACCCGCGACGTGCCGATCGCCCCCGCGAAGCTCAACGTCAACGGCGGCGCGATCGCCCTGGGCCATCCGATCGGCTGTACCGGCACGCGCATCGTCGTGACGCTGCTGCACGAGCTTCGACGGCGCGGCGCGGCGCGCGGCATCGCGACGCTCTGCGTGAGCGGAGGCATGGGAATGGCGATGGCGATCGAGGCGCTGTGAACACTCTGAACGCCTCGCCCTCGGGGACCGGGGACCGGCGACCGGGGACCGGGAAGGCTTCGTGATGCGGATCGCGGTGATCCCCGGCGACGGGATCGGGAAAGACGTGACGGCCGAGGCGGTCAAGGTGCTGAACGCCGTCTGCGCCGCCTCTGGCAAGTCGCTCGATCTGCAGCATCTGCCGTGGAGCGCCGACCACTACCTGGCCACCGGTGAGACGCTGCCGGCCGACGGGTATCGCCGGCTGCGCGACGACTTCGCGGCCGTGCTCGTCGGCGCGCTCGGCGATCCGCGTGTGCCCGACAATCGCCATGCCCGCGACATCCTGCTCGGCACCCGGTTCGAACTCGATCTCTACGTCAACTACCGGCCGGTGAAGCTGCTCGACGATCGACTGTGTCCGCTCAAGGGCCGCGGTCGCGCCGACATCAACTTCGTCGTGTTCAGGGAGAACACCGAAGGCGTCTACGTCGGCGTCGGCGGCCGCTTCAAGGCCGGCACTCCCGACGAGGTGGCGATCCAGGAGGAGATCAACACCTGGAAGGGCGTGCACCGCATCATCCGCCACGCCTTCGACTACGCCGCGGCCCGCGGATTGACCAAGGTCTGCATGGCCGACAAGAGCAACGCCATGGCGCAGGGCCACGCCCTGTGGCAGCGGGTCTTCAAGGAGGTCGCCGGCGAGTTCCCGGCGATCACGGCGACGCACCAGTTCATCGACGCGCTGGCGATGTTCCTGGTCAAGGACCCCGGCCAGTACCAGGTCATCGTCACCAACAACCTCTTCGGCGACATCGTCACCGACATCGGCGGGGCCCTGCAGGGCGGGTTGGGGATGGCGGCATCGGCCAACATCCATCCCGGCCGCACGTCGCTCTTCGAGCCGGTGCACGGTTCGGCGCCGCCGCTGGCCGGAAAGAACGTCGCCAACCCGATGGGGGCGATCCTGTCGGCCGCGTTGATGCTGGAGACCCTCGGATGGACGGCCGAAGCGCAGGCGATCGAGCGGGCCGTGGAAGCCGCCGTGCACGCCGGCCAGACGACCAGCGACGTCGGCGGCACGCTCGGCACGACGGCGGTGGGCGACGTGATCGCCGCGGCCGTGGCCCGCGCCCACTGATTCAGGACGAAGGACAGGACTCATGCCCAGCAACGATCTCTTCATCCTCGGCGGCGCCCGTACGCCCATGACCCAGCACGTCGGCGCGTTGAAGGACGTGTCGGCAATCGAGCTCGGCGCCGTGGCGACGCGTGGCGCCCTGAGCCGCGCCGGCGTGGCGCCCGCCGCCGTCGACCACGTCGTCTTCGGCAACGTGCAACAGAGCAGCACCGACGCCCACTACGGGGCAAGGCACGTGGGCCTTCGCGCCGGGTTGCCGATCGAGGTGCCGGCGCTGACCGTGAACCGCCTCTGTGGATCGGGCATCCAGGCGGTGGTCAGCGGGGCCCAGCAGATCCTGCTCGGCGAGGCGGCCGTGGTGGTTGCCGGCGGCATGGAGAGTATGAGCCAGGTGCCCCACGTGATTCGCGGCCTGCGCAGCGGGCTGCGCCTGGGCCAGGGCAAGCTCGAGGACTGGCTGTGGGAAGGGCTGAACGATCCGTATGCCGGCTGCTCGATGGCGATCACCGCCGAGAACTGCGCCGCGAAATACGGCATCACGCGCGAGGAGGCCGACTGCTACGCGCTGCGCAGCCAGCAGCTGGCGCACGCCGCCTGGTCGTCGGGGGCCCTGGCCGAGGAAGTCGTCCCCGTCGAGGTCAAGACGCGCAAGGGCGTCACGACGATCGATCGTGACGACCACTTGAGGCCCGAGACGACGCTGGAGGGGCTGGCGGCGCTGCCCACCGTGTTCAAGAAGGACGGGGTGGTCACCGCCGGCAACGCCAGCGGCATCGTCGACGGAGCGGCCGCGCTGGTCATTGCCTCGGGCGACGCGGCGCGGGCCCACGGCGTGGCGCCGATCGCCCGCCTCGTGTCGTGGGCGGCGGTGGGGGTCGAACCGACGCTGATGGGGATGGGACCAGCGCCCGCCATCCGCAAGGCGCTGGCGCGCGCCGACTTGTCGATCGGACAGCTCGACCTCATCGAGATCAACGAGGCATTCGCGCCGCAATACCTGGCCTGCGAGAAGGAGCTCGGGCTCGACCGGGACCGGGTCAACGTGAACGGCGGGGCGATCGCGCTCGGGCATCCGCTCGGGGCCAGCGGCGCCCGCCTGCTGCTGACGCTGGCGCTCGAGCTCCGGCGGCGCAAGAAGCGCTACGGTGTCGCCTCGGCCTGCATCGGCGGCGGGCAGGGGATTGCGATGATCATCGAAGGGCTTCAGTAGGGAACAGGGAACGGGGAACAGGGAACGGGGCTGCCACGATGAAAACGGTCGGTGTGTTGGGTTGTGGATTGATGGGCGCGGGGATCGCGCAGGTGTCGGCGGCCGCCGGCTTCAGGACCATCGTGCTCGAGGTGAACCAGGACGTGCTGGCCAGGGGGCTGGCGCGCATCGACAAGTTCCTTGAGGGCGGTGTGGCGAAAGGGAAGATGACGGCCGAGGCGAAAGCCGAGGTCCGCGGCCGGCTCTCGGGGACGACCTCGTATGCGGACCTGGCGGCGTGTGACCTGGTGATCGAGGCGATCGTCGAGAACGTCGACGCCAAGCGCCAGGCCTACGCCCAGGTCGAGGCGGTGGTGGGTGACCACTGCCTGCTCGCGTCGAACACCTCGTCGTTGTGCGTGACCGAGCTGGCGGCGGGCACGAAGCGGCCTGATCGCTTCGGCGGGCTCCACTTCTTCAACCCCGTGCCGCTGATGAAGCTCGTCGAGGTCATCCGCGCCCTCACCACGAGCCCGGCGACGCAAGAGGCCTTGACCGCGTTCGCCAGGGCCATCGGCAAGGAGCCGATCGCCGCACCCGACCGCGGCGGATTCATCGTCAACCGGCTGCTGGTGCCGTACCTGCTCGACGCCGTCCGCTGCCTCGAAGACGGCCTGGGCACGGTCGAGGACATCGACAAGGGCATGATGCTGGGGTGCGGCTATCCGATGGGTCCGTTCACCCTGCTCGACTTTGTCGGCCTCGACACGACCTATTTCATCGCCAACATCCTGTTCGACGAGTTCCGCGAGACCCGCTTCGCGCCGCCACCGCTGCTCAAGCGGATGGTGCTGGCCGGGCACCTGGGGAAGAAGAGCGGGAAAGGGTTCTACACGTACTGACGCTTGTAGCCGCTAGCCGCTGGACGTCGTCTTCGCCAACGGCGGCACCGGCGTGTCGGGCTTGAGTGGCGGGCGTTTGGTGTGCCACTCCGTCGCCTTCTCGAAGGCATGAGCCAGGGCCAGGACGCGGCCCTCGGAGAAGCGGGGGCCGGCGATCATCAGGCCGACCGGCAGGCCGGCCGAGGTGAACCCGCACGGCACCGAGATCGCCGGGATGCCGTAGACGTTGAACTGGCCGGTGTTCTCGAGTTCGGGATTGCGCGGCACGTCGGTCTCCTCGCGCTCGATCGCCGCGTCGACCGTGCGCGGGGTGTGCCGGCGCGTGGGCAGGACCACGACGTCGATGTCACGGAAGCTGTCGTCGATGGTCCGTCGCAGGGCCTCCAGCGCCCAGCGGCCGCGGATGTAGTCGGCGGCCTTGGTGTTGCTGCCGTTCTGCAGGTTGCGCCGCGTCGGAATCTGATAGCGGCCTGCCATCTTCGTGAACAGCGCTTCGTGATAGGCGTACATCTCGCCGTTCAGGTTGGCGTCCCGGGTTGTCGGCAGCACCACGTCGCTCATGCTGCGGGTCAGGCCGGCGATCGTCTTCAGCGCGGCCTCGGTCGCCGTCGCGACATCGTCGTCGAGATGGTCGAAGAACGGGGCCCGGGCCACACCCACGCGCAGGCCCTTCACCGGCGTGGCCAGCGCGGCGGCGTAGTCCTCGGCCGGGTGCTCCACGCTGGCGATGTCGAGACGGTCGTAGCCGGCCAGCGCCTGCAGCATCAACGCGGCGTCGGCCACCGTGCGCGTCATCGGGCCGCAGTGGTCGAGCGAGAGCACCAGCGGGATGATGCCGCGGATCGACACCAGCCCGTAGGTGGGCTTGAGTCCCACGATGCTGCAGTAGGAGGCCGGCGTCCGGATGGAACCGCCGGTGTCGGTGCCGAGCGCTCCGTAGCACAGCGCCGCCGACACGGCGGCAGCCGACCCGCCCGACGAGCCGCCAGGGTTGCGGTCGAGCGCCCACGGGTTGCGGACGGGGCCGTAGTAGCTGGTCGCCGACGTGCCGCCGTTGGCGAACTCGTGCAGGTTCAGCTTGCCCAGCACGATCGCGCCGGCGGCAGCCAGCCGCCGCGTCACCTCGGCGTCCTCGGCCGGGATGCGGTCATCGTACACGGAGCTCGCGGCGGTCGTCCGGACGCCGGCCGTGTCGATGTTGTCCTTGAGGGCGATCGGCACGCCGTGCAGCGGCCCGCGCGCCGCGGTCGAACCTTCGAGCGCCTTGGCGCGCGCCAGGGCGGCCTCGCCGGTGATGGTGATGAACGCGTTCAGCTTCGGGTTGTAAGTCGCGATGCGATCGAGACAGGCCGTCACGAGCTCGGTCGGCGACACCCGTTTCGCACGCACCAGTTCGGCGGCCTCGGTGAGCGAGGTCCAGGCCAGGTCGGTGGGCGTCGCTGACCGCTGGGCCGCCAGCGGGGTCCGGACGCGAGACACGGCGGCACCGGCGAGCAGGGTTCCGGCGAACGCACGGCGGGTGAGCGTGGGCATGGCGCACACCTTACACCAGCCGTACGCCGTTGCGCCTGATCACCGGCCGAGCGTGGCGAGCAACTGCGTGGCCTGGGACTTGAAGCGGGTGTCCTCGGGAATCCAGTCGTCGTCGAGAGGCGCCGCGAGTGCCGCATTGAGCGTCGCCCGCGCCTCGTCCTTCCGGTCGAGCCCGATCAGCGTCTCGGCCAGGAAGAGCAACGAGATCACGCTGTCGGGGTTGTAGGTGAGCGCCTTGCGCAGGTGCTGTTCCGCCTTGCGCAGATCACCGCCGAAGAGGCGTGGCACCTTGTAGTACCAGCGTCCGAGGGCGCGGTCGGGCGAACCGTCGAGAAAGGCCGGGTCGAGCTTCAGCGCCGTCTCCAGCCCGGCGCGGATCGCGCCCCGGTACTTGATGCCCTGCCGCAGCCCGTGGGCGTCGGCCAGCGCGCCCATGTTCGCTGCCATCCAGAAATGGCCGTCCGGCGCGCCCGGGTTTGCGGCGGCGGCGAGGCGGCCGGCGTCGATCCCGCGTTCGAGGATCTGCTTCTTCTCGTCGGCCGGTGCCGGGCCGTTCGTGCCCAGCCAGTAGCGCACGCGCGCCAGCTTCCACGCCGACACGAAGTCGCGGGCGTCGGCGGCGACGCGGTCGCTCCAGATTCGCTCGGCCGTCAGCGCGCTTGCGGGCTGTTCACGGTCGCGATAGAGCGCGTCGGGATCGTCGGAGGCCGACTGCGCGTCCAGCCGTAGGCCGCCGCCGCCGAGGCCGGCGACGAGCGCAAGGTATGATACGGCGATGCAGGAACTGATCACGCGCCTGCTCCTCGAGGTGGGCGAGGACCCGGCGCGCGAAGGGCTCGCGAGGACGCCGGAACGGGTGGCGCGGTCCATGGAGTACCTCACCAGCGGCTACCGCACGGATGCGGCTCAGGTGCTCAACGGCGCGCTCTTCTCGGTGGACTACAACGAGATGGTGATCGTGCGCGACATCGACTTCTACAGTCTATGCGAACATCACCTGCTGCCGTTCTTCGGCAAGTGCCACGTCGCCTACGTGCCCAACGGACGCGTCATCGGTCTCAGCAAGATCCCGCGGCTGGTCGACATGTTCGCGCGGCGGCTGCAGCTCCAGGAGCGCATGACCAGCCAGATTGCCGAGACCATCCGCGACGCGGTGACCCCGCTCGGCGTGGCCGTCGTCTGCGAGGGCACCCACCTGTGCATGGCGATGCGGGGCGTGGAGAAGCAGGCGTCGACGTCGGTGACGAGCGCCATGCTGGGCGTGTTCCACCACGACGCCCGTACGCGGATGGAGTTCCTCGACCTCCTCAAGCGATCATGAGCCGCTCGGGTCAGTGCCGCCACAGTGCCGTGAGCAGCCCGGCGAAGACGGGCAGCGCATAGGGCAGCCTGGGGCCGTCACCGCGCTCCAGGGTGAGCGCCGGCACGGGTCTCACGCCCTGCACCGACCAGATCAGCAGCAGAGCGCCGATGTTCGCAAAGGCCTGCCGCAGGTATCCGCGGGCGGCGCCGAGGCACAGTGCCAGCAGCCCCCCGGCCACGGCGCCGTAGAGGGCGCTCCAGCCGATCAGCACGGCGCCTACCCAGACGCCGAGCGCGGCCATCAGCTTGACGTCACCACCACCCACACCGCCGAGCGCGAAGAACGGTAAGAACACGGCCAGACCCAGCAGGCCGCCGAGCAATGCGGCGCCGAGGCCGTCACCCGACGGCAGGACAACATGCGCAACGACCCCGAGGGCAATCGCCGACGCGGTCAGGGCGTTGGGGATGCGCCGCGACCTGACATCGGCCACGCAGGCCGCAAGGGCGACGAAGAGCGCGCCGCTCTCGAAGGCCGTCACGGCCCGCCTCCGGAGGGATCGGGTGTGGCGATGCGCAAAGGTTGGTGCCTGGCCTTCGTTCTATGGCGCCGGTGTGAGGCCGTCGGGTTTGCCCGTGACGAAGCTCCAGGCGTTCACGATTGCGGTGCCGACCTGCGGAACGATCGGAATCGCGATGACCGAAATCGCCGCAGCGATGAGCACGTACTCGATGAGATCCTGCCCATCTTCGTCGTGCATCAGTCTCGAGAGGAGCTGCTTCATAACCGAATCTCCGTCCGTGCCCGGGGGCGACGACAGCCCGCGCCCCTCACAGCGCGGCCGGCTGGAGCGGGCCGAATCAGGACATTACCCGATCTGCACACCTCGCCGGCCAGCAACTGCTGTGCCCGTAGAACGATGGCTCGATGCACTGTGAAGAATCGTGCATCTTCAAGCCATTTCTCGTGCAATCCCCCACGACGACGGTCGACAGCCATCGGCGCTGAATGCATTTCTGGCCCTGACAAAATTCTCACCTGGACTCGAATTGGAACTGCAACGCCAGAAGCGATCGACTCCTGTTCCGGCCGACCGCGATCCGCCGCACCGGCGGGAAGCTCGACGACCACGAACGCGCCCGGCGAGAGGGCGATGTGACGCGGCGCAACCTGCCGGCGGATGGTCAACAACGTGCTGCTGCGCGAGTCACCGCGTCGAGGAAGTGGGGGCGACTCATGGTCCGGTCGGCTCGTTGCGTTCCGACACCGGATTGGCCGCCTGACCGAACGGTATGGCCAGACTGCGCAGAACTGCGCGACGCCGTGCAGTCGCTCGTCGAAGTCAGCTAAGCTGTTCCGCATGCGGTCCGTCCTCGTCGCGCTCGCCCTCGCGCTGCTGGTCGTGCCCGGCGAGGCACAGACGAAGAAGAAGGCGCCCGCCAGCCGCGCGGCGCCTTCCCCCAAGTCGCCCGCCAAGAAGTCGGGGCCGCCGCTCACGCGGGTGCCGGCTTCGCTCGTCTGTCCATCGGAACTCGGGATGGGCGTGTCCACCCGGCGTCGCTACTGCGACGTCCTGAGCGGCCGCGACCCCAAGGCCGGCATCGTCGTCAGCCTGCCTGCCCACCAGGGCCAGGCGACGCTCTCCTTCGAGGTGCACAACCGGCATACCTATTCGGCCGAGCTCATCAAGACGAAACAGGCATACCGCCGCTACACGGCGACGATCGGCGTCCTGACCATGGACAACACGCTCATCGACCGGGCCGTCATCGACTCCGAGTTCCGCACCGTCCGCGATCTGTACGATCGCATCGGCGGCGGCGCCGGCCCTGGCGGCGTCAAGGCCGTCGCGCCGACCGGCAGCGAATTGGTGCAGTTCGCGATCGCCGGTGACATCAGCGAGGTCAGTATCCTGGGGGAGAAGCTGGCGGTCGTGCGCCCTGATGGCGAGGACCTGTTCACCTCGGCCGGCCGTCCGGTGGCGACGATCAGCAACGTGATGGTCGAGTACCGGCCGGCGCCGGCCCCCAAGAAGAAGCGCTGAGGCCCGGCGCGCAGGCATACTGGAGCCCGCGTGGCCGCGCTCGTCTCGATCATCGTCCCGGTCTTCAACGAGTCGGCCACCGTCGCCGCCGTAATTGCGCGGTTGCTGGAAGTACCGTTGCCCGCCGATCGCGAGATCCTGGTCGTCAACGACGGATCCACCGACGGCACCCGCGACGTGCTCGACACGCTGCCGGCGCACGCGGCGGTGCGGGTCCTGCACGCGCCCGCCAACCGCGGCAAGGGCAGCGCGATCCGGCTGGGCCTCGCCGCTGCGCGTGGCTCGATCGTGGCGATCCAGGACGCCGACCTCGAACTGGATCCGTCGCAGCTGGGCAACCTCGTGGCGCCGATTCTGCGCGGCGAGTCCCGGGTGGTCTACGGCTCGCGGTTTCTCGAGCCGACCTCGACGGCGCCGTGGCTCACGGTCGCGGCGAACAGGACGCTCACGGCCGTCACCAATATCCTGTACGGGTCGCGGCTCACCGACATGGAGACCTGCTACAAGATCATGGAGACCACGGTTGCCCGCGGGCTGAACCTCGCCGCGGACCGGTTCGACATCGAGCCGGAGATCACGGCCAAGCTCCTGCGCCAGGGCCACCGCATCCTCGAGCGCCCGGTCCGGTTCGAGCCACGAAGCCGCGCGCAGGGCAAGAAGATCGGCTGGCGCGACGGCGCGCGGGCGCTGCAGGTGCTCGTGAAGTTGCGGTGGCCGTGACGAGCAATCCAGCCTAAACTAGCGGCACCGCGTGGCCGCACGGTCTCACTTCGCGCTCGGGCTCCCAGGACAGGTCCGCGCATGACCCGCAATCACTGGTGGTCGGCCGTCGCGGCGACGATCAGCGTGGTGTTCGGACTGGTCGCGTGGGAGTGGCGCACCGGCGCCGTGGGCGGGTCGGACTCGGCCTGCTACGCGCTGATGGCGCGGGTGTTCTCCGAGGGGGCGGTGGAACCACGCAGCGTGCTGGCGGCCGAGGCGCCGTGGCCCGACGCCTCCCGGGTGGCGGCCCCCGCCGGGTTCCTGCCTTCCGCCCTCCGCGCCGGCGCCGCCGTGCCGGTGTGCGCGCCGGGCTATTCGCTGCTGATCACGCCGCTCGTGGTGGTGCTCGGCGGCGACGCAGTGCACCTGGTCCCGCCGTTCGCCGCGGCGCTGCTCGTCTGGCTCTCGTTCGTCCTCGGGCGCCGTCTGGTTTCGCCCGCAGCTGGCGTGGCCGCCGCCGCCCTGGTGGCGACGACCCCGATCGTGCTGTTCCAGGCCGTGCAGCCGATGAACGACATCACCACCGGCGCGTTGTGGCTCGCCGTGGCCGTGGCCATGTGTGCGGCCCACCCTGCCGCCGTCGGCGCGCTCGTCGGGCTCGCCGTGCTGGTGCGGCCCAACCTGATCGTGGCCGGCGTCATGGCGATCGCCGCCTCCTCCTGGCTGCGAGCGAAGGCGCCGCAGCCCGGATGGCTGCTCCGCGCGACTCGAGCCGCGGTGATCGGCGGACTCGGCGCGGCACCGGGCGTCCTCGCCGCCCTCGGTCTCAATCAGGTGCTCTACGGCTCCCCGCTGCAGTCCGGATACGGCAGTCTCGAGGCGCTGTTCGCGGCCGGGCACGTGCCCGTGAACCTCGTGGGGTACGGCCGGACGTGGATCGTGGGCGGGACTCCGATCGTGTTGACCTCGGCGGCCGCGTGGTGGTGCGTCTCGCGGGAGCGGCGTGCCGAGGCCGCCGCCGTGTCCGTGCTGGCAGTGGCGCTGTCGCTCGTCTACCTCGCCTATCGCCCGTTCGACGACTGGTGGTTCCTCCGGTTCCTCCTGCCGTCGGTTGCGCTCGCCGCCGTGCTCGCGGCGGTGAGCCTGACGGCGATCGCCGGGCGCCGGCTGCCGCGCGCCGCGACGCCGATGGTCCTGCTGATCGTCGTCGCGATCGGGCTCTACACCTGGCGGACGCCGCACGCCAGGGAGGCCCGTGGGTTGCAGGGACTCGAAGCCCGGTTCCCGGATACCGCCGCCGTCGTCGCCGAGCGCCTCGATGCCGGGGCCGTGCCCATCACCATCTGGCAATCCGGTGGCCTCCGGTTCTGGCCCGGCCGGGAAGTGCTGGTCTGGGACTCGCTCGACCCGCAGTGGCTCGACACCGCGGTCAGCTGGCTGCAGACACACGGCCGCCAGCCCGCGATCATCGTCGAGCGGTGGGAGGAGGCCGGCTTCCGTACGCACTTCGACGGCCAGACCTACGGCGCACTCGATTGGCCGCCTCGCTACGACGTGGACCGCCGCGTGCGCATCTTCCTGCCGGAAGACCGCGAGCCGTACGTGCGCGGCGAGGGCGTGGCCACCGAGCTCGTCTTCGGGCCCGCCCTGCGACGCTCGCCGCGACGCGCCCGGCCGTGAGCCGCTATAGTGGCGCGCGCGATGACCGGCCCGATCACGATCCGCGCCGCCGCCCGCGATGACGCCGAGGCCATCGCCCGCATCTACAACGAGGGGATTCGCGGCCGCGGCGCCACCTTCGAGACGCGCGAGCGCACGGCGGCCGACGTCCTCACCTGGTTCGACGATGCCCGATTTCCTGTCCTTGTCGCGGTGCAGGACGGCGAGGTTGTCGGCTGGGCGGCCGCCTCGAGGTATCGCGCGAGGGAGTGCTACGCCGGTATCGCGGAGTACTCGATCTACGTGGCCTCGAGCCACCATGGCCGCGGCGTGGCGAACCTGCTGATGCCGCCTTTCCTGCAGTCGCTGGAACGGGCCGGCTTCTGGAAGGTGCTGTCGCGGCTCTTTCCAGAGAACGCGGCGTCACGGGCGCTGTGCGCGCGACACGGCTTCCGCGAAGTGGGTGTGTATCGTCGCCACGGAATGCTCGACGGTAAGTGGCGCGACGTCGTGATCGTCGAGCGGCTGCTGGGCGACGCGGCGAGGTAGCCGCCGGCCGACCGGCCGGCCTATGCCTCTTCACCCAGGTGCAGGCGCCGCTCGGTGGCCGCGAACTTCGCCGCCGCCGCCCCTTCGGGCACCAGCAGCGACACGACGATGCCGACGGCGAAGGACAGCGGAATCGAGATGATGCCGGGGTTGCGGAGCGGGAACAGCGCTGCCGGATGCTTGAGCAGGTCGACCTGGATGGCCGGCGACAGGTAGATGAGCCCGAGCGCCGTCGCCGTGCCCACCACGATCGACGCCACGGCGCCCAGCGTCGTGAACGGCTTCCAGAACATCGACAGCACCAGGGCGGGGAAGTTGGCGCTGGCGGCGATGGCGAACGCCAGGCCGACCATGTAGGCCACGTTCTGGCCCTTGAAGGCGATGCCGAGGACGATCGAGACGATCGCCAGGAGGATCGTCGCCCCGCGGGCCACGCGGAGCTGCTCGCCGGAATCGGCATGGCCGTCGCGGACGACGTTGACCCAGATGTCGTGCGACAGCGCCGCCGCCCCGGCCAGCGTGAGACCGGCGACCACCGCCAGGATCGTCGCGAAGGCCACCGCGGCGATGAACCCGAGGAAGGCCTGGCCGCCCACCGCCTCGGCCAGCAGCGGCGCCGCCATGTTGCCGCCGGCGTCGATGGCGCGGATCGCGTCCTGGCCGACGATCACCATCGCGCCGAAGCCGAGGATGAACGTGAGGAGGTAGAACACGCCGATTGCGGCCGTGGCGTAGGCCACCGACACACGGGCGGTGCGCGCGTCGGGCACGGTGTAGAAGCGCATCAGGATGTGCGGCAGGCCGGCGGTGCCGAACATCAGGGCGATGCCGAGCGAGATGGCGTCGATCGGATCCGACACCAGGCGCCCCGGGGCCAGCACCGCGTCGCCGTAGCGCGACGCGGCATCGGCGAAGAGCGCCAGCGGGTTCAGCGAATAGCGCATCAGCACCAGCAGCGCCAGCAGGGCCGCGCCGGTCATCAGCAGCACCGCCTTGACGATCTGCACCCAGGTGGTGGCCAGCATGCCGCCGAAGAGCACGTAGGCCAGCATCACCACGCCGACGATCATCACCGCCACTTCGTAGGACAGGCCGAAGAGCAGCCGGATCAGGTTGCCGGCGCCGACCATCTGGGCGATGAGATAGAAGGCAATCACCGCCAGGCCACCGACCGCCGAGGCGACGCGCACCGGACGCTGCTGCAGGCGGAACGCCACCACGTCGGCGAAGGTGTAGCGCCCGAGGTTGCGCAGCGGCTCGGCGATGAGGCACAGCACGACCGGCCAGCCGACCAGGAACCCGATCGAGTAGATGAGGCCGTCGAAGCCCGACAGGGCGACCAGCCCGGCGATGCCGAGGAAACTGGCGGCGCTCATGTAGTCGCCGGCCAGCGCCAGCCCGTTCTGCACGGCGGTCACCCGGCGGCCGGCGGCATAGAAGTCCTCGGCGCTCTTGGTGCGGCGGGCGGCGAACCAGGTGATCCCGAGCGAGGCGGCAATGAAGATGAAGAAGCCCGCCATGGCCACGATGTTGGGCTGTCCCATCGCCCCGTTCACCGGGCGTCTCCGTCGCGGATGCTGGCCACGCGGTGGTCGTAGTGCGTGTTGGCCCAGCGCACGTAGACGAGGATGAGCGTCCACGCCGTGACGATCACCAGCACCCCGAGCACGATGCCGATGCTCAGTCCGGGCGCGAGGAGCGTGCCGAGGAACGTCTTGCCGAACGCGATGAGCAGGATGAACGCCACGTAGATGGCGGTCATGGCCGCCGTGAGTCCGATGGCGATCCGCGACCGGGCGGCGGCCAGGGCGTCGAGGGCGGGGTGAGACGAGGCCGGGACGGGTGGGGGCATGGTGAGCGTGACGCGGCGGGCCGAGGCGGCGGCATCATAGCAGCCCGACGTGCGGCAGCGGCCGAATTCACGTCGGATCGCACGATGGGTACGCCGTTCCCCAAGCGCGGCCGTGTGCTATAGTCCGCGCGAGTTTCCGCCGTTTCCGCGCCATTTTCGGCGGTTGCAATCGGAGACGATTGCCGTGTGTTGCAAGTCGGGAGATTCCCCACCAGGGGAAGGGGGCGATATGCGCGTGCGTTCCATCGGTGTCTTTGCTGCCGCCATCGTGCTGTTCGCAGCCTCGGCGTTCGCGCAGGAGGCATCCATCTTCGGCACGATTGCCGATTCGACGAGCGGCGCGCTGCCGGGCGTCACCGTCACCGCGACGTCGCTCGAGACCGGCCGGGTGTTCACCAGCGTCAGCGACGAGCGCGGCGACTATCGCCTGCGCGGTGTGCCGGCGGGCCGCTACAAGGTGCAGGCCGAGCTCTCGGGCTTCGCCACCGTGATCGTGCCAGAAGTGGAACTGCTGGTCGGCCAGAACCGCTCGGTGCCGTTCGCGATGCAGGTGGCCAGTTTGAGCGAGACGCTCACCGTCACCGGCGAATCGCCACTGGTCGACATCAGCTCGACGCAGGTGGCCGGCAACGTCGACCGCCGCCAGATGGAGGAGCTGCCGCTGCAGGGCCGCAACTGGATGGAGCTGGCCATGCAGGTGAAGGGCATCACCGCCAACGCCGTCGACACCAATCCCGGGCGTGCGCGATCGCGCCTTCCAGCTCAATCTCGACGGCCAGGAGATCACCCAGCAGGTGGCCGGCGGCGGCTTCGGCCAGCCCCGGTTCAGCCGTGAGGCGATCGCCGAGTTCCAGGTGGTGACCAACCTCTTCGACATCACCCAGGGCCGCTCGCTCGGCATCCAGGTGCAGGCCATTTCGCGCTCGGGCACCAACGACATGGCGGGCAGCGTCTACGGCTACTTCCGCGACGACAAGCTCAACGAGCAGGACTTCATCGCCAACCGCGTGCTGCCGTACTCCAACCAGCAGTGGGGGGCCGCCATCGGGGGGCCGATCGTCCGCGACAAGCTCCACTACTTCCTGTCCTACGAGCGCGAGAACGAGCCCAACACGATCCTCGCCGCGTCGGCGGCGCTGGGGCCGACCGCCACGTGGTCGTTCCCGACCAAGCTGGTGCAGAACAGCTTCCTCGGCCGCGCTGACTGGCAGGTGCGTCAGGGCGATCACATCACCTCGCGCGTCTCTTACTGGGACTGGGGTAACCCGTTCACCCAGGTGTCAGGCACCGAGCATCCGTCGCAGGTGGCCGATCGATCGCGCAAGGCGTTCAACGTGTCGAACACCTGGGCCAACGTGCTGAGCGACAAGACCATCCAGGAAGTGCGGCTGGGCTACAGCCACTTCGACTGGAAGAACCAGCTGGCGGTGTCGGCCCTGGCCAACACCCCTAACTACGTGTTCCCCAGCCTCACGGTGGGCCAGCGCCGCAACTACCCGCAGGAGTTCTACCAGAACACCTGGAGCCTGCGCTACGACCTGACCACCAACCGTGGCGCGCACGACCTCAAGTTCGGCGCCGAGTTCCTGCGCTGGCACGACACCGGCTCGTGGGAGCTGCTGTCGCGCGGCGAATTCATCTTTTCTGCCACGCCGGCCGACGTCCTCCGCCGCTTCCCGGTGGACGCCTGGAACGATCCCACTCGCTGGGACGTGACCGGCCTCGACTCGATCGCGACCCGCTTCGATCAGAACTTCGGCGACTGGACCATCGACATCCCGCGGCCGACGCTGGCGCTGTGGGTGGGCGACACCTGGAAGATCAACAACTCGTTCACCATCAACGGCGGCGTGCGCTGGGACGCCGACTGGGGCGCCCTCGACCCGCCGCACATCACCACCGAGGTGACCTTCAACCCCCGCGCCGGCTACACCGAGAACACCGCCCTGAGCTCCGGCGAGATGCTCTACCCCGGCGACCTGCGCGACATCAACAACATCGCCCCGCGCGGCGGCTTCACCTGGAACATCGGCGGCCAGGGCACCACGGTCATACGCGGGGGCAGCGGGCTCTATTTCAGCATCCCCGACTCGAACACGACCTTCAGCCACCAGTCGTTCAACGGCGAGCGGATTCTGGTCAACTCGTTCCCCAACGACGGCCGGCCCGGCTTCATCCAGGACCCGACCCGCGGTGTCACCGCCGACGACATCCTGGCGGGCCGGGCGCCGCTGCCGGCCCAGTCGCCTCGCGCCATCGCCAGCGACTACAAGATGCCCTACACCTGGCAGAGCACGATCGGCTTCCAGACCCAGTTCGGCGCCCGCTTGGGCGTCGAGGCCGATCTCACCCACTGGAAGGGCGAGAACTTCGCCCGGCAGCGTGATCCGAACCTGTTCTTCAATCCGTTGACGGGCTACAACCTGAATCCGTCCGCCGGCCGCCCCGACCCGAAGTTCGGCAAGATCCAGTGGCTCGAATCCACCGGCGAGGCCGACTACGCCGCGATCTCGAGCGGGGTCACCAAGCGTTACGCCGACAACTGGCAGGCCGGGCTGACCTACACCTACATGCTCTACATGAACGACAACACCACCAACTTCCAGTTCGAGGGCACCAACCCCTTCGACCCGGATGCCGAGTGGGCGCGCTCGACCGACTTCCAGCGGCACACGCTGCGCATGAACGCCCTCTGGCACCTGCCCTGGGACGTCAACATCGCCGGCGCCTACTTCTTCGGCTCGGGCAACTACTACGCCACCACCTTCAGTGCGGCGCCGTTCGGCGCCGTGGGCACCAATCGCTTCGTAACCGCGCCGGTGACGGTGCCGGCCGGCGTGCAGGATCGGTTCGACGGGCCGACCTCGTTCGCCGTCGGCGACCTCGTGCCGCGCGATGCCTTGCAGGGCGACGCGCTGCACCGTGTCGACATGCGCCTGTCGAAGGACATCCCGCTGCCGGGCGGGATGCGCATCAGCTTGATTGCCGAAGTATTCAACTTGACCAACCACAAGAACTACGGCGCCTACCAGAGCGTGATCAACAACGCCGGCTTCGGGGATCCGCGACAGAACCTGCTGAACGCCTACCAGCCGAGGGTCGGACAGCTGGCGGCCAAGGTCACCTTCTAGGGACTAGGGGCTCGGGGCTGGGGCTGGGCTACAAAGCTCCTCGTCTGGCTGTTCCGTCGGCATGCTGCGTTATCACAGCGGGCGCGGGGCTTCGGCCTCGCGCCCGTTTTCGTTGCGGCCCTAGCCCCCAGTCCCTAGCCCCCAGCCCCTTCGCACTTGCTGATCGGCAGGTCGTGCTCGCGGGCGAAGGCGGTCCACTCGGCGGTGGTGCGCGCGGCCATCGCGTCGGCGAGCGGCGCGTCGAGCGGCAGTTCCAGCGCGGCGTAGAGCCGGCCGCGAAAGCTCGGCTCCAGCGCGCCGACGGCGACGTGGCCGTCGCGCGTCGCGTAGACGCCGTACGCCGCCAGGCCGCCTCCCAGAGGCCCGCCGGACGCGGTCAGGCCGTGGGCGATGGGCGCGGTCAACGCGTCGAGCGCGTTGCGCAGGCCCACGTCCACTACGGTGCCGGGCGCCGACCGCAGCGCCACGAGCACGGCAGCCACCACCCGCTCGGCGCCGACGAGATCGGCCAGCAGGGTGATCGGCAGCCGATCGCCCAGCAGGCCGGCTTCCGCCTGGTAGGTCACATCGTGGCCGGGGCGCTCGGGGTCGGCCGTGTCGCCGACGATGCGCACCACCCGGAGCGCTGCGGCGATGGCCGCTACCCGCGGCGGGTCGAGGCCGAGACGCGCGAGCGTCGAGGGGCGCTGGCTGGTGATCACGACGTCCGCGGCAGCCAGCCGGCCATCGAGGCCCGTCCGCCCGGCGCCGGTCTTGAGGTCCAGCGTCTCGCGCGTCACGCCGGCGTGCAGCGCCTCGAACCACGCCGGGCACAGCGTCGCCAGCGGGTCGCCCGCTGGCGGCTCGATCTTGACGGCCGTGGCGCCGAGGCCGACGAGCCGTGCGACGGCTGCCGGTCCGGGCACGTTGAGCGCGACCGTCAACAGACGCACGCCAGCCAGCGCGAGTGTCGTCACGGCGTCACGGCACCCGAGGCGGCCAGGACACGAGCCCGGTCGAGCGCGGCATCGACGTGCGGCAGGATGTTCTCGGCGCCGATGTGCGCGACGAACTCGGCGCGCTCGAGGAACTGCGCCGGCTGGCGGCGGGCGCCGCACAGCAACAGGCGGCGGCCCGATCGCGTCAGCCGGTCCGAGAGCTGCTCCAGCGCGTGGACGCCGGTGGCGTCGATCGCCGTCATGTTCCGCAGGCGCAGGACGACGATGGGCTGGAACTGGTCGAGATCGGCAGTGGCCTCGTCGAGCAGGGAGGTCGTGCCGAAGAGGAACGGGCCGTGCACCCGGAGGATCGACACGTAGGGCGGGATGTCCTTGCCTTGCAGGATGTGCGGGTAGCCCTCGTCGAGGTACGCCGGCGTCACCAGCTGCACGGTGGTGGTCTGCGAGACGCGGTGCACGTAGAGCAAGGCGGCGAGCACCACGCCCGCCTCGACGGCCACGGTCAGATCGGCGATGACCGTGAGCACGAAGGTGATGCCCCACACGGCGACGTCGCTCCACTCGAGCTTGAGGATCGGCGCGATCTCGAGCCACTCGCCCATATTCCACGCCACGACCAGGAGCACGGCGGCCAGCGTCGCCAGCGGCACGTAGCCGGCCAGCGGAGCGAAGGCGAACACCACGGCCGCCAGCGTCACGGCGTGCACGATCGACGCGATCGGCGTCTGTGCGCCGGCGCGGACGTTGGTGGCGGTTCGCGCGATGGCGCCGGTCACCGGCAGGCCGCCGACCACCGGCACCACGACGTTGGCCACGCCCTGCGCCAGCAGTTCGGCGCTGGAATTGTGCCGCCGGCCGGTCATCCCGTCGGCGACGACGGCGGAGAGCAGGCTCTCCACGCGCGCCCAGGAGCGCCACCGTGACGGCCGAGGGCAGCAGCGGCAGGATCAGGTCGGCCCGGAAGTCGGGCACGTTCAACGTCGGCAGGTGGCGGGGCAGCCCGCCGAAGCGCGACCCGATCGTCGCCACCGGCAGGTCGAACAGCCACACCGCCGCCGTGCCGGCCAGGAGGGCGACGATCGGGCCAGGCACGCGCCGCCAGACGAGCGGGGTCACCAGCACCAGGGCCAGTGACGCCGCGGTGAGGCCGGCCGTCACCGGGTCGGTCCGCGGCAGGACCTGGCCGAGCGCGGACATGCGCGCGAAGAACTCCGTCGGCACCCTCTCGAGCGGCAGGCCGAGCGCGTCCTTGATCTGCGTGGTTGCGATGAGCAGCGCGATGCCGTTGGTGAAGCCGATGACAATCGGTTTGGGGATGTAGCGGACCGCCGCACCGAGCCCGGTGAGCGCCAGCGCGATCAGGATCACGCCGGCCATCATCGTGACCAGGAAGAGGCCCGAGAGGCCGAAGGTGGCGATGATCCCGGCCACCACCACCACGAACGCGCCGGTAGGCCCGGACACCTGGACTGCCGAGCCGCCGAGCGCCGCCACCATGAGCCCGCCGAGAATCGCGGTGTGGATGCCGGCTTCGGGGGTGACTCCGCTCGAGATGCCGAAGGCCATCGCCAGCGGCAGCGCGACGAGGCCGACGGTGAGGCCGGCGCCGACGTCGGCGGCGAGCGTTGCCCGTGAATAGCCGGAGAGCTGGGTGCGGAGGGCCGGGCGGAACTGCTCCGCCCACTGTCGGAAGCGGATCGCGTCGATGCGATCAGTGTAGCGCGACCGGACGGCGGTCACCGTCCGGTCGCGCCCGTGGCTCGTCGATCAGTGCACCACCGGCTCGTCGACCTGGTGGCCGCTCTTGCGCAGCCCCTTGATCTGCACGATCGGCATCGCCGGTTCCTTGAGCACGTGCTGGCGGTAGAGCCGCTCCATCTCGGCATTGCGCCGGGCCTCGTCGGTGGTGGCCTGCTTCTTCTTACGCGCCTCGAGCTGCTCCTCGCGGGCGTTCTTGGCCACGCCGAGCACGTCCAGGTCGGTCTGGGCGCCCTTGGCCACGGCCTCGGCGTTCAGCGCCAGCGAGTGCGCCGTCGTCGGCAGCGGCACCGCCTTGTTGCCGGCGAAGATCTCGTGCCGGCCGTGCTCCTCGTACCACTTGGTCAGCGAGGCGGTCATGTGCATCTGCTCGATGATGTTGCGCCAGCCGACGCCGGTGTTGTAGGCGCAGAACGAGATCTCGCCCTGCTGGGTGGCGTAGGGGATGATGCACATCTCGGTGCGCCGGAAGTCGTAGTTGAACAGGTCCTGGAACCACATCCCGGCGATGAACAGGAAGTTCCAGCGGTCGTCGCGGCGCTTCTCGATGTCCTGCCGGGTGCGCGTCGCCTCGACGCTGCCGTACTTCTCGTTGCTGTGCGGCGTGGCCCCGAAGGTCTTGTCGAACTTGCGCAGCAGGTCGCGGATCGTGAAGTGGGTCGGCGACTTGAAGGCGTCGTAGTTGCGGACGACCGCCAGCGCCATGCCGGCGACCGACAGCCAGCGCCCGCGCCCGGCGTCGGTCACCGCCGCCACGTCCTTGGCGAGCTGATCGGCGTTCAGGAACTCGGTGACCGGCACGGCCTCCTTGGTTTCCTTGTCGATCATCACGCCCATGCCGACCCCGCAGTTGGGGTGGCAGCCGCAGGTGAGGTTGCCCCACGGCGCTTCGGGGCCGTGCACCTGATCGGCCCAGTCGGTGAAGGTCCCCATGAACGAGATCGGGAACCAGTCGCGGACCGGCTCGCCCATCCCGGTCTGGTTCTTCACGTCGTGGGCCAGGTGCGACAGCGTGTAGCGCTGCGCCGCCCGCCGCTCGGGGGTGATCAGCTCGTCGCGGCCGGTGAAGCTCACCGGCTGGAACGACAGGAAGTTGATCTTCTTGGGGTTGTCGAGCGCGAACTCGATCACCCGGCCGACCTGCTCGTTGTTCACGCCGTTGACGATGGTGATGACCGGGACGATGTCGACGCCGGCGTTGTAGAGGTTCTCGATCGCCTGCAGCTTGACGTCGAACAGGTTGCCGACGCGGCGGTGCGAGTTGGCGGCGTTGCCGATGCCGTCGAACTGCAGGTAGGCGTAGCGCAGCCCGGCCTCGGCCGCCGCCTTGGCGAACTCCGCGCTCTTGGCGAACTCGATGCCGTTGGTCGCCGCCTGCACCGAGGTGTAGCCGACCTTGCGGGCGTAGCGGACGGCGTCGAGGAAGTACGGCGACAGCGTCGGCTCGCCGCCGGAGAACTGCACCGACATCTGGCGCTTCGGCTTGATGCTGATGGCGTTGTCGAGCACCTGCTTGATGTCGTCCCAAGTCAGCTCATGGACGAAGCCGACCTGGTTGGCGTCCATGAAGCACGGGTCGCACATCATGTTGCAGCGGTTGGTGAGGTCGACGGTGAGCACCGAGCCACGGCCGTGCTTGATGGTGCTGCTGCCGTGGTTGTGCAGCTTCTCGTCGTTGTGGGCGCGGATGTCGCGGCCCGGGAAGACCTCCTCGAGGTGCTTGAAGAACGCGGTGTCGATGGCCATGACGTCTTCGAAATGGCCGTGCTGCGGGCAGTCCTTCACCATCAGGATGCGCCCGTCGCGCTCGAGGATGGTCGCCTTGATCTCGCCGACCTTCTCGTTCAGCAGCGACTCGACGGGCTTCTGGCCGTCGAGAATCGCCTGGCGGGCTTCCCGGACGCAGACCGGACACAGGGAGTCGGTCGTCCGTGGCCAGCCCAGCGGTGGCTTGGTCTTCTGGTGCGACTTGAGCATCGGCAGGTCGGACCAGTTGGGTTTGATCGAGGGACCCGGCCGGAGGCGGTTGGCGGCCGCGAACACAGTCCAGGTTCCTTGAGCGGCGAGAGACAGCCCCTTCTCGAGATACTTCCTGGGACTGTGCATATTGGCGGCTCCTTGATGGAATGCGCCCGTAATCCGCGCGGGCGGCGGTGTCGCCGGCAGACGAGCCGGCACCCAAAAGACCCAACACTGCCTGCGGCTTCCGTGCCAGTGTTTCGAGCGACCCGAGGCTGGCAGCGGCGCGTCGCTGTTGGGTTGCGTGGCGTCAATATAACACTGGGTTGTGTATTGGCTCACAGCCCGCGGGCACGGCGCTGTAGACTCGGCGCGATGGTCCGCAGGGTCCCGGTCGCCGCGGCCGCCCTCGCCGCGGCGGTGTCGTCGTGGGGGGCCGTCCTCGGCACAGCCCGCCGTCCCGGCGCCGGCGGTGCTCCTGGTCGAACGCCGCGGTCGTCGATGTCGGCTCCGGTGAGGTCCGGCGCGGGTCGGTCGTGGTCGTGCGCGACGGGCGTATCGAGTCGGTGGGGACCGCGCTCCCAGGCGCGGCGACGGACCTGCGCCGCATCGACCTCGGCGGCCGCTATCTCCTGCCGGGGCTGATCGACGCGCACGTCCACATCGCCGGGCTGCCGGCCATGCGCGCGGCCCTGGAGAGCGGCGTCACGACCGTGCGAAGTGCCGGCGTCTCGCACTTCGAGGATGTCGGCCTGCGCGAGCTGGTCAAGCGCGGCGCCCTGGCGGGGCCCGACGTGCAGGCCGCCGGATACCACGTGCGGCCGCAGCCAGCGGTCGAAGCGTACTTCGACGCGCCCGACCTGGGCGACTTGCTCCAGCCCGGCCTTACGACGCCAGACGCGCTTCGGCGATTCGTTCGGATGAACCTCGCCCATACGGTGGATTGGATCAAGGTGCTGGCGACCGAACGCGCCGGCACGCCCGACACCGACCCACGCAAGCAGGTCTACTCGGAGGCCGACCTGGCGGCGGTGGTCGGCGAGGCGGGCGCGCGGGGCGTTCCGGTGCTTGCCCATGCCCACGGCGCCGAAGGGGCCCACGCGGCGGTAAAAGCTGGAGTCCGCAGCATCGAGCATGGTACCTATCTCTCAGACGAGACGCTGAAGCTGATGGCGAAGCAGGGCACCTTCTTCGACCCGACCGCCGACGTCGTCAACGACCTGGCCGCGCCAGGCGGCGACTACGACAACGCCGGGCTGCAGCGTCGCGGACAGATGCTCAAACCGATCCTGGTCGACACCATCCGGCGGGCCCGGGCGGCCGGGGTCAAGGTCGTGACCGGGTCGGACACCGGGTACGGCCCGGCCAGCATGGCCCGGGTGTCGCGTGAGGTGCTCGAGCTGGTCGAAGCCGGGTTCGCGCCGTTGGCGGCGCTGCAGGCCGCTACCACGGTCAACGCCGAGCTGCTCCGGATCGACAAGCAGGTCGGCCAGGTGCGCGCCGGGTTCGAAGCCGACCTCCTGGTGGTGGACGCCAATCCGCTCGACCACCCGCGCACGCTGCTCGATCCCCTGCTGGTACTGAGCAACGGACGCATCGGCCTCGATCGGCTGACGTTCGGCAAGTAAGTAATGTAATTGAGTAATAGGTGACATGTGGAGGAGGCTGAAGTGATGACCAAGACCTGTATCGCGATGATGGCCGCCTGTCTGGTGTGTCCACCGGCGTTCGCGCAGCACGAGACCCATGGCACGGGGGCGCTGTCGGCGGAGCAGGTGGGCACGGTCGACTTCCAGACCTCGTGCAGCCCGGCGCGTCAAGACCGACATGAACCGGGCGGTGGCGCTGCTGCACTCCTTCTGGTTCCCCGAAGCGCGGCAGGAGTTCACGGCGATTGCCGCCAAGGACCCTGCGCTGCGCGATGGCCCATTGGGGCGTGGCGCTGACCTACTGGGGCAACCCCTTCGGCGGCCTCCGCACACCGGAGACAATCGCCACCGGCAAGGCGGCGATCGAGAAGGCCCAGGCCACCGGGACGCCGACGCGGCGCGAGAAGGGCTACATCGATGCCGTGGCCGGGCTGTTCTCCAGCGCCGACGTCACCACCCAGCGCGCTCGCGTCGTCGCCTACGAGGCCGACGATGGGCCAGATCGCCAAGGACAATCCTGGCGACACCGAGGCGCGCATCTTCTGGGCGCTCGCCGTGGCGCAGACCGCCACGCCCTCAGACAAGACCTACGCCGCCAACCTGCGCGCGGCCGAGATCCTGGAGCCGCTCTTCAAGAAGATGCCGGCCCATCCCGGCGTGGCGCACTACATCATTCACGCCTACGACGCGCCGCCGCTGGCCCCGCGCGCGCTCGTCGCCGCCCGCAGCTACGCCTCGATCGCGCCGGTCGTGCCGCACGCGCTCCACATGCCGTCGCACACCTTCACGCGCGTCGGCTACTGGAAGGAGTCGATCGACACCAACCGCAAGTCGGCGGAGGCGGCGCGCAAGGCCGGCGGCCCGGCCGGCGCCGGCGAGGAGCTGCACGCTCTCGACTACCAGACCTATGCCTACCTGCAGCTGGCCGACGACGCCTCGGCCAAGGGCGTGCGCGACCACGCGGTGACGATTGCCACGGTCGGGTCGACGGCGGCGGCGGCTGGCGCGGCGGGGGCCGGCGCGTTCGCCCTGGCGGCCATTCCGGCGCGCTACGTGCTGGAGCGCGAGGCGTGGAGCGAGGCGGCGGCACTCACGGTGCGGCCGACCCCGAACGCGCCCTACACCGAGGCGATCACGCACTTCGCGCGCGGCCTCGGCGCGGCGCGCGGCGGCAAGCCGGCCGACGCCGCGGTCGAGATCGAGCGCCTGGCCGCGATCAAGGCCCGCATGCTCGAGATGAAGGACGCGTATTGGGCCGAACAGGTGGACATCCAGCGCCGCGTGGTGGAGGCGTGGAAGGTCTACGCCGAGGGCGACAAGGCCAAAGGCATCGAGCTGCTGTCGGCCGTGGCCGACGCCGAGGACCTCACCGACAAGTCGGCGGTGACGCCCGGGCCCATCGCGCCCGCCCGCGAACTGCTCGGCTTCATGCTGCTCGACGCCGGCCGGACCAAGGAGGCGCAGACGGCGTTCCAGGCGACCATGACCAAGGAGCCGGGACGGTTCCTTGGGCTCTACGGGGCCGGTCGCGCCGCCGAGGCGTCGGGCGACAAGGCGGCGGCGGCCGCGCTCTACAAGAAGCTGCTGGAGCAGGCCGGCGCGGCGACGACCGATCGGCAGTCGCTGGCGCGCGCCCGTCAGCAGACCGCATCGCGTTGACGATCGAGGCGGCGGCGCGATGTCGATGACGCGTCGCCGCCCGGTCTGACAGGAGCGTCGCCATGGATCGGCGGACCCTGCTCTCGCTGTTCGCGATGGCCGCGGTGAAGGGCAGCGTACCGATCCGCGGTCGCGCCGCTGGGACCATCGATCTCACGACCGCCTCGATCGCCGACCTCAGCGGCGCCTTCGCGGCCGGAGTGCTCTCGTCCGAGCGGCTGACCGCGCTGTACCTGGCGCGCATCGCCGCCTACGACAAGGCCGGCCCGGCGTTGAACGCCGTTCTCCGGCTCAGTCCCACGGCGCTTCAGGACGCTCGCGCATTGGATGCCGAGCGTCGGGCGAGCGGGCCGAGAAGCGCGCTGCATGGGATTCCGGTGCTCCTCAAGGCGAACATCGACGTCGCCGGGTGGCCGGCGACGGCAGGCTTCCACGGCTTGCGCGACTCGGTGGCGACCCAGGACGCCGAGCAGACTCGACGGCTCAGGCGCGCCGGCTGCGTCATCCTCGGGTTGGCCAACATGAGCGAGTTCGCCAGCGGCGCAGCGCTGTCGACGCTCGGCGGGCAGATCCGCAACCCCTTTGCCGTGGATCGGTCGCCGGCCGGGTCGAGCGGGGGCAGCGGCGCTGCCGTCGCCGCCGGGTTCGCCACCTTCGCACTGGGCACCGACACTGGTGGTTCGGTTCGCGGACCGGCCTCGGCGAACGGCATCACCGGGATCCGGCCGACGTTCGGCCTGACCGGCCGTGGCGGCATCATTCCGCTGGCCCTGTCCCTCGACACGGTGGGCCCGATGGCGACCTCGGTGGCCGACCTGGCGGCGGTGCTGACTGTGATGGCGGGTGCCGACCCGCGCGACGAGGCCGTCGTGGCGCGCGCTCCCGTCGACTACGTGAAGGCCATGACACCCGGGGCGTTGAAGGGTGCTCGCCTGGGTCTGATGCGCGACTTCCTGGGCGTGGAGGCCGCGTGGGACGCGGTGATCGACGAGGCCGCCGCGGCCCTGCGGCGGGAAGGCGCCGAGGTCGTCGACGTCGCGCTGCCGCCCTACGTGCTCAGCATGATGGGAGGCGTCTACACCACCATCCGCGATACGGAGTTCCCGCATCAGGTCGAGACCTATCTGGCGTCGCTGCCAGGGACCAACCTCCCGCGCACCCACGCCGAGATCATTCGCATGAGCGAAGCGGTGACCGGCCGGACGGCGGAGGGGTGGGTGCCCAACCCCGCGCGCCTCGCCGCCTACCGCCGGGAAGCCGCGACCAGCGGCCTCGACGGTCAGCCATATCGCAGCGCCGTGACCGAAGGCCGCAAGATCGTCCGGGACGCGCTCGAATGGATCGATGGCGCGGCAGCGTCTCGACGCGTTCGTCGGTCCGACGATCCGTCCCGCCCGCCTCATCGCCCAGGAGAGCCAGCCCGAGGCGCGCGGCTTCCGGGATCTCGCCCCCCTGGCGGGCTGGCCGGACTTGAGCGTCCCGGCCGGATACACCACCGACCCGCCGCTTCCAATCGGCCTGTCCTTCGTCGGCCGGCCGTTCACCGAGGCGCGACTGTTGTCGCTCGGCCTGGCCTTCGAGAAGGCCCGGCCGATGCGCCGTGTGCCACCGACCACGCCGCCGCTGCCCGGAGAGCGCTTCGAGTACTGACAGGCGGCACTGGAGCGCTGATCGTCGCCGGGTCGATTCAGCCGACCGCGCTCAGCACCGCGGCCGTGACATCACCCGTCGTCGCGGTGCCGCCCAGATCGGGCGTGCGCGCCCGCGCCCCGGCGAGCACCTTCTCGATGGCCGACACGATCTCGCCGCTCGCGTCGGGCTGGCCGAGGTGCTCGAGCATCAGCGCCGCCGCCCAGATCGCGCCGATCGGGTTGGCGATGCCCTTGCCGGCGATGTCCGGCGCCGATCCGTGGATTGGCTCGAACATCGACGGGTGATCACGCTCGGGGTTGAGATTGGCGCCGGGCGCGACGCCCAGACTGCCGGTGAGGGCGGCGCCCAGGTCGGTGAGGATGTCGCCGAACAGGTTCGACGCCACCATCACGTCGAGCGTCTGCGGACTGGTGACCATGCGGGCGGCCAGGGCGTCCACGTGGTACTTGGTGATCGTGAGGGCGCGGAAGTCGCGGGCCACCGCGTCGACCACCTCGTCCCACAGCACCATCGAGTGCTGCAGGGCGTTGGATTTCGTGGCGCTGGCCAGCCGACGCCGCGGCCGTGCCATCGCCAGCTCACAGGCGTAGCGAACGACGCGTTCGATTCCGCGCCGCGTGAACAGGCCGGTCTGCTCAGCCACCTCGTGCGGGGTGCCGCAGTGCAGCCGTCCACCCAGGCCGGCGTACTCGCCTTCGGAGTTCTCGCGCACGCAGACCCAGTCGATGTCCGCCGGGACACGATCGCGAAGCGGTCCGGGCACGCCCGGCAGCAGCCGCATCGGCCGCAGGTTGACGTACTGCTCGAAGCGCTGCCGGATCGGCAGGATGAGCTCCCACACCGACACGTGATCGGGCACCGTCGGGCGCGCCAATCGCGCCGAGGAAGATCGCGTCGGCGGCACGGAGCCGCTCGAGGCCGTCGGCCGGCATCATGCGGCCTTCGGCCAGGTAGTACTCGCAACCCCATGGCAGGTCGGTGGTCGAGACCGAGAAGCCGTGACGCCTCGCGGCGGCGTCGACGACCGCGAGCGCCGCCGGCGTCACCTCCTTGCCGATGCCGTCCCCGGCGATGACGGCGATGCTTGTAGTGACGATGTATCGGCATCGTGTTTCGCAACAAATCTAGCCGTCCAGCCGCTGTTCGGGCGTCAGATTCCCGGCGGAGTGAACCTCCCGTCGGCTGCCAGCCATCCGCCGTCGGCGTAGAGGATCGTCCCGGTCACGTAGCTGGCCGCGTCCGACAACAGGAACACCGTCGGCCCGGCCATCTCGTCGGCGTGGGCCCAGCGACGCATCGGGTTCTTGTCGGCGTAGGCCTTGTACCACTCGGGCACGGCCTTGATCGGCGCGGTGAGCGGGGTCTCGATCACGCCGGGACCCACGGCGTTCACGCGCACGCCCTGCTCGGCCCATTCGGTGGCCGCGGTCTTGGCCAGCTGCAGGATGCCGGCCTTGGTCATCGAGTAGACGGCCTGTCCGGGCTCGGTGACGATCGAGCGAATCGACGAGAACAGCACGATGCTCCCCGACTTTTGCGCGGTCATGATCCGCCCGGTGGCCATCAGCACGTTGAAGTTGCCGCGCAGGTTCACCTTCACGACGCGGTCGAACTCCTCACCCGAGTACTTGAGGATCGACTTGCGCACGTTGATGGCCGGTGTGCAGACCAGGCCGTGCAGCCCGCCATGTGCCGCCACCACCGCGTCGAGCGCGGCGTTCAGCCCGGCCTCGTCGGTGATGTCCACCGCGCCGCTCTCGCCCCGACCGCCCTCGGCGCGAATCGCCGCGGCGGTCGCCTCGGCGGCGTCGCCCTTCACATCCCAGCAGATCGTGTGCCCGCCCTGTTGGGCCACGCCCTTGGCCACCGACGCGCCGATGCCCGAGCCCGCGCCGATCACCACCACCACCTTGCCGTCGAGCCGGAACATGTCTGCCTTCACGAGCGATCTCTCCTGTCAGCGAGGCGAGCGATGAATCAGCCGGCGTGCGCGGCCGGTCGCCTCACCGCCGCCACGACGAAGAAGGCCAGCGCCGCGGCCACCAGGCCCGCCAGGCTGGGATTGAACCAGATGCTGCGCGTTGCCCACGGCTGTCCGTTGAGGAACAGCAGCGTGCCGATGCCGGCGGCGACCGAGGCCAGCGCCTCGGGCGTGCCGGCCCGCCGCACGTAGAGTCCGGCCACGATCGGCACGAACAGGCTCACGCCCAGCAGCGAGTAGAAGATCGAGAGCGCGGCGATGACGTTGGGCAGCCGCACCGCCAGCAGCACGCCGGCGAGTCCGCCGACGAGCGCGGCGGCGCGGGCCACCCGCAGCACCTGGGCGTCGCTCGCCTGCCGGTTGACGAAGCGCTTGTAGAGATCCTGCGACAGCGAGGTCGAGAGCATGAACAGGATCGCGTCGCAGGTGCTGACCTCGGCGCTGAACACCGCGGCGAGCGCCAGGGTGCCGATGAACCACGGCAGCGACTCGACCAGCAGCGTCGGCAGGACCAGGTCGCGGGCAGCCAGGTCGGGGTGCAGGTGCCGCGCCGCGAGGCCGAGGCACAGCGGCACGAACGCGAAGAGCAGCTGCGCCACGCCGGCGGCGCCGATGCCGAGGCGCACCGCCCGCTCGTCGGCCGCGCCGTACGCCTTCTGCACCAGCCCGGGCGAGATGACGAACGCCGGGCCGAGCAGCGCCAGGAAGGCGTAGCCGGAGCCCGGTCCGGTCGAATGCAGCGGATTCCAGAACGTGTCGGGAAGCCCGGGCGTGGCGGCGATCGCCGTCCATCCGCCGGCCGCGCTGATCGCCAGCGGCACTGCGGCGACGAGACCGACGAGCAGCACGACCAGCTGCACGGCGTTGACCCACGCCGAGCTCAGCAGGCCGCCGGCGGTGAAGTACACCGTCATCGCCACGCCGCCAATCGCCGCGCCGATCGGCCGCGGGATGCCGGCCACGGCGGTGAGCACCGCAGCGCCGGCGATGAGCTGGCCGGCGAGGATGGCGAGGGTGCCCAGCCAGATGAGCGAGGCGAGCAGCCCGCGCACCAGCGCGCCGTAGCGATGTTCGAGATAGTCGCCGGCGGTGAGGAACCCGTTGCTCGAGGCCTGGCGCCACAATCGTGGCCCGACCCAGAAGGCGAGCACGAGCGAACCGAGGCCGGCGGCGCCGTTCCACCACCAGGCCCCGACCCCGTCGATGTAGGCCTGGCCCGTCGCGCCCACGGTGGTGCCGGCGCCGATGTTCGCGGCCAGCACCGTGGAGAAGAGCAGCGGCGCCGACAAGCGGCGTCCGGCCACGAAGAAGTCGCTGCTGCCGCGGACGCGGCGGCCGACCCACACGCCGAAGGCGGTCAGACCAACGGCGTAGAGCAGGAGGAGGGCGAGTCGCATCGGCGCGGGCGGGACTCAGCGCTTCGGCAGGTCGCGCGCCGCCGGCAGGTTCGGCAGCCCGGTCGCTTCGGTGGCCGCCCGCACGATCGCCCTGGCCATCACGTCGGCGGCGAGCGCGCCAATCTGCGTGATGTTCGCCTCGCCGGTCCACCGGCCGGTGGCCAGCGAGAACACCGTGTCGCCGTCGCCCATCGTGTGCGAGGGGAAGATGGCGCGCGCGAACCCGTCGTCGGCCATCAGCGCCATGCGATGGGCGTCGGCCTTGGTCAGCTTGGCGTTGGTCGCCACCAGGCCGATGGTCGTGTTCTCGCCGGGACGCGGCGCCGCCGCCGGCGGTCCGGCGCGAAGCAGCTGACGGGCGTCGGCGAACGTGCCGTCGGGATTACGCACCCCGGCGACGACCTTGGCGGTCTCGGGGTCGATGATGTCGCCGACGGCGTTCACGGCGACGATCGCCGCTACGACCAGGCCGTTGGGCATGACGACGGCGTAGCTGCCGAGCCCGGCCTTCATCGATCGTCCCGGGCCGCCCATCTTGCCGACGGTGGCGCCGGCGCCGGCGCCGATCGAGCCCTCCTGCACGGGGCCGGTGGTGGCGGCGGCGGCGGCCTTGTAGCCGCAGTCGGCCGTCGGCCGCACCTTCGGGTTCCCGCCCACCGGCAGGTCGAAGAGGATGGCGGCCGGCACGATCGGCACCCTGGCGATGCGCACGTCCCAGCCCATGTTCTGTTCTTCGAGCCAGCGCACCGTGCCGGTCGCCGCCTCGAGGCCGAAGGCGCTGCCGCCCGACAGCACCACGGCGTTCACCTTGTCGACCATGTTCCCGGGGTCGAGCAGATCGGTCTCGCGGGTGCCGGGGGCACCGCCGCGCTGCGACACCCCACCGACGGCCCCGTCCCCTTCGACGACGATCACCGTGCAGCCGGTGGGCCGCTCGCTGAGCGTGACCGATCCCACCCTCAGCCCGTCGACGGCCGTGAGCCCGCGGCTGTCCGGGCCCGCGGAGTGCACCGTCGCCGATGCGCCGCTCGAGATCACGAGGGCGATCACGGCGGCCACGGGGAGGCCGATGCGAATGGCGGTCGCACGGAGCGGGATGAGCGCAGTTCGCATCGGATGACCTCGCAGTCCGACTGGCCAGTCGATGTTACGGGATACGCCGTCCTCGACCAAGCGCGATCGATGTCGTCAGACGGGCCTGAGCCCCGGGTCCCGAGCCCCGGGCCCCGGCCGGTTCGATCCAAGATAGGCCGCGTGATTCTCGATCCGGATGTCGTTCACCGGGTGTCGGCGGCCGTCGACGACCTGTCCGACGAGATCGTCGACTTCACGGCCGCGCTCATCCGCATACCCACCGTCAACCCGCCGGGCGACGAGTACGAGACCTGCGCGCGGGTCATCGGCGATCGCCTGAAGGCCTTCGACTTCGACGTCGCCTACGTCACCGCCGACGGACGGCCCGAGCACACGCCGGCGCACCCGCGCGTGAACGTCATCGGCCGGCGCGCCGGTGCGAGCGCCCATCCACTGGTGCATCTCAACGGCCATTTCGACGTGGTGCCGGCCGGCGACGGCTGGACGGTCGATCCTTTCGGCGGGGTGGTGCGTGACGGCCGCGTCTACGGGCGCGGCGCCTGCGACATGAAGGCGGGCATCGCCGCCGCCCTCTACGCTGCCGAGGCGCTGCGCCGGGCCGGTATCGCGCTCCCCGGCACCCTCGAGGTGAGTGGCACGGTGGACGAAGAGAGCGGCGGACTGGCCGGTGTGCACTTGCTTGCCGAGCGGCGATGGCTGGCCGCCGACAAGACCGACTTCGTGATCATCCCCGAGCCGCTCGACGTCGATCGGGTGTGCATCGGCCACCGCGGCGTCTACTGGTTCGAGGTCGAAGCCCACGGCCGCATCGGCCACGGCAGCATGCCGTTTCTCGGCGCCAGTGCCATCCAGGGGATGGGCCGCTTCCTGCACTTGATCGAGCACGATCTGAAGCCGCGCCTGGCGTCGCGGCGCACCGACGTGCCGGTGGTGCCGCCGGGCGCGCGGCACGCCACGATCAACACCAACGGCATCGAGGGCGGGCAACCCGTGGACGGCGTGCAGACGCCGTGCGTGGCCGATCGCTGCCGCGCGGTGTTCGACCGGCGCTTCCTGCTCGAGGAAGGCCTCGAGGCGACGCGCGACGAGATCGCGGCGCTGGTCGCCGAGGCCGGCCGCCTGATGCCGAACATCCGCTTCGACCTGCACGACCGGCTGATCGTGCACCCGACCCGCACGCCGGGCGACTCGCCGATCATCCCGGCGCTGACCCAGGCCATCCAGACGGTGCTCGGCCGGCCGGCCTCGCTCGTCGCCAGCCCCGGCACCTACGATCACAAGCACGTGGCGAGGGTGGCCGGCGTGCCGCACTGCGTGGCCTACGGTCCGGGCGAGCTCGTGCTCGCGCATCAGCCCGACGAATACTGCGGGGTGGCGGAACTGGTGGCGGCCACGAAAGTCATCGCTCTCGCTTCGCTCGAGCTCATGGGGGCTAGGGGCTAGGGGCTGGGGGCTGGGGGCTGGCGCTTCAGGCGTCACGCGTTAGCATCGCCTCGTAAGAACACGGCGATGCACAAGCCCTACTTTCAGTTGCGTACTCCGCAGCGTGACCGGGCACGCCCCAGTCCCCAGTCCCCAGAACCCAGCCCCGTCCCCACGGACGCGGCCGCCTACTTGGTTCCTTCCAAGAAGGCGGCCCACGCTTCGACCAAGGGGACCAGCGGCCCCTTCGTCACCGCGTAGGCGCGGGCCCAGGTGCGGGCCTGGGTGCGATCGGCGCCGATGGTTGCGCCGTCGATCGCCCTGATGTGGCGGCTGTAGGTGGCGTAGACGCCGGCAGCGAGCGCCGGTCCGTCCTTGGCGCCGGCGCCATTCAGGTAGGGCGTGAGGGCCGGCAGGCCCTTGGCCGCATCGCCGGTCAAGGCATAGGCGAGCGCGAGCGAGCGGGCGCTCCGGGCATCGCCGGTTCGCGCCGCCGAGGTCTGCTCCAGCGGCGCGATGGCGGCCGAGGGCTGTCCGGCGCGCAGCCACGCCTCGCCGGCCATCCGGCCAAACGCCGGCGCCGACGCGGCCGGCACGCTCATCAACAGCCCGGCCGCTTCGCGCTCACGGTTGGCGATGAGGTAGCACGCACCGAGCATCGCGCGGGCCGCGGCGAACCCTCCCTGGATTCGCATCGCCGTCTGGAACTGGTTGGCGGCCTGGTCGATCTGCGCCTTCGAGAACAGGTCCATGCCGCGCACGAAAGCCGCCACGCCCTGATCGCCGGCCGTGAGCGCCTCGAGCGCGCCCTCCGTCATGTTGCCGCCCCGCGCCGTCTTGATGGCCGCCAGCACCGGCGGCGTGCGACCTTGTTCGGCGGCGGCCCACAGGGCCGAGGTCGTCGTCGGGTCGAGCAGGTCATCTTTCGAGGCGGCGGGCAGCGTGGCGAGCACGGCCGCCAGCAGCTCCGCCGGCGCGCCGGCGCCGGGCCGGACGGCGCTGGCGGTGGCATCACCCCGGGGCGGCAGAATCCGGAACGGACGGGTGAGCGCGCCGCGCGCCGTCCCGGCCTCGGTGAAGCTCACCCGTGCCAGGTAGCTGCCGGGCGGAATCGCGTCGACGGCGACGCGGCCCTGCGCCACGCGGACTTCCGGCGACGCACCGACGCGCACCTCGAGCGGGCCCGCCACCAGCGGCTTCCCCGATTCGTCCTTCAGGATCTCCAGCCGCGCGGCGACCTCCGCGGCCGCGCCACCCGATGGCGTGTAGGCCTCGGCCAGCGCGACCAGCGCGCCGTTGTGGACGCGCGGCTCCACGCTCGGCCCGAGCGTTTTCGCCGCAGCGTCCGGCTCGGGCGCCAGCAGCAGGTCGCCCAGCGCGAGCGTGTCGCCGTTCATCTGCCAGGCGGTGATCGGGCGTTCGACGCTGCCCACCTTCTTGTCGGCGTTGGCCAGGGCCAGCCGCAGGAAGTACTCGCCAGGGTCCAGCGTGACGCTGCCGGAGTAGACCGCCAGCCGCTCGTCGCCGTCGAGCAGCGGCAGCTCGCGCGGCTCGGCGTTGGCGGCGATCACCTTCCCCTGCTTGGTGGCGACGACCAGCCCGGCGGCGTAGGAGAGCGACTCGGTGGCCCCGCGCTCGACTTCGGCCACCACCAGCAGCCGCACCCGCGAGGTGCCGGGCTCCTTGTAGGTCCACGTCGACAGCCGCATCGGCACCGCGGTGGCCGGCGCCGGCGACTTGAGCGAGCGGGTGAGCGCCTCGATGGGCGTGGCGGCGGCCGGGCCGTCGGGCGACAGGAAGGCGCGGCGCGACTGCACGGTGACGCCGCGGCGCGCCGTCTTCACCTCGATGCGGTGCCGCTTGCCGTCGCGATCGGTGGGCACCGGCTCGACGCCGAGCAGGTAATAGCCCGAGAGCGCCATCTCGATCTGGCGAAACGCAAACTCGCCGCTGGTCACCACGCGGTGGAGCTGGCCGCGGGCCATGCCGGCGAGCATCTCGAGCCCTTCCTCCTGCAGCCGGCGGTCGTTGCTCGCCGTGGTGGGCCGCTCGGACTGCGAGGCGTCGAACAGCGGTACGTCGAGCAGCAGCACGTCGAGCGAGGCGCGGACGTCGGCCGCCACCCTGGCCAGGTCGTCGAGCTCGCTGCCGAGGCCCTCGAGTACCAGGCCTTCGGAGACCAGGATGACCGACTTGGGTCCGTCGAGGGCGCCGAGGCTCGACAGCACGGCGCGGATGCCCGACACCGACCGATCGGTCTGCTGGCGCTGGTCGCCGACGATCTCACCGGCTTCCTGCTCGACGTCACGTTCGCAGCGCTCCATGTCGGCCGCGCCCATCACGCCGGCGCACTCGCGCAGCATCACCTGCGAAATGAGCAGCGCGTCGCTCTGGCGGTAGATGGCGTAGGCCTCGGTGAGCGAGAGGTTGAAGCGCCGCGGCGACTGGGTGAGACGCCCGGTCACGCGCAGCATCGCCTCGCGGACCTTGACGTGGTCGGTCGTGAAATCGACGAGCTCGCCGGGGGCCGGGACGGCGACGAGCGCGACGCGGTCGTTCGGCATCAGCCGGTCGACGAACTTGAGGGCGTTCTGCATCAGCGGCCGGGCCGATCCGAAGCGGATGTTGCCCTGGTCGACCAGCAGCACGATGGCGCGGCCTGGCGCCTCGCCGCTGGTGGCGTTGGTGGAGATGCCCGTGTCGGGCGCGACCGTCACGCGGTTGTCGGGCGTGGCGCGCTTCTGGCCGGCCAGCATGGGGTCGACCATCTTGATGTACTCGGCCGTCAGCACCTTGCGCGGCCGGCCGTCCACTTCCACCTGGAACTCCGCCGACGTGAGGTCGACGATCTGGCGGCCGTCGCGGTCGAGCACGGTCACGTCGATCGGCAGCACCTCCACTTCGGCGCGGAACACCGGCGGCTGCTCGGCCGGAGGGGGCGGCGGTGTCGCCGGCGCGGGCGCCGGCGGAGTCGGAGGCGGAGTCTGTGGCGCCTGGGCGCTGAGCGCCGCGACGGCCACGCACAGCATGACCAGGACGGGCGCGAACACGAGCCGGTTTCGAGGCATGCGACAGCTCCCGCGCAAGGGCCGTCGCCCGGCGCGGACGGCGACCTGCCCGGGGCGCTCCGCACCTGGTGGTGCAGGCGGCGGCGCGGCCCGAGCCGGTCAATTATGGTCCGCCGGGGCCCGGCGCGCACGGGGGTTCCCGACGAGTTCGATATGATCGGGGGTCATGCCCGCGCGTGAAGTGCTCATCGTGGGGGCCGGTCCGTCGGGACTGGCCACCGCCATCGCCTGCCGCCATCACGGCCTCGACTATCAGGTGCTCGAACAGGGCACGCTCGTCGATGCCATCGCCCGGTTCCCGACCAACATGGTGTTCTTCACCACGCCCGAGCTGCTCGAGGTGGGCGGGGTGCCGCTGACCACCCCCTACGAGAAGCCGACGCGGGCCGAGGCGCTGCGCTACTACCGCAAGGTCACCGACCTGTTCCAGCTCCAGGTGGCGCTGCACGAGCGTGTGCTCGCCGTCGAGGCCGAAGGGGAGGGTGACGACCGGCTGCTCGCCGTCGCGACGCGCAGCCGGCTCGGTGTCGACCGGGTACGCCACGCCCGCGCCGTGGTCCTGGCGATGGGCTATTACGACCGCCCCAACCTGCTCGGCGTGCCCGGCGAAGACCTGCCGCACGTCTCGCACTTCTACAGCGAGTCGCACCCCTACTACCGGCAGCGCGTGGTGATCGTCGGCGGCAAGAACTCGGCCTGCGAGGCGGCGCTGGAGCTGCACCGCAACGGCGCGCACGTCACGCTCGTGCACCGCGGGCCAGCGCTCGGCGACTCGGTGAAGTACTGGGTCCGGCCCGACATCGACAATCGCATCAAGGAAGGGTCGATCGCCGCGCGTTTCGACACCCGCGTCGTCGAGATCCGGCCGACCGAGGTCGTCGTGGAGTCGGGCGGCGGGCGCGCGACCATACCCGCCGAGGGGGTGCTGCTCCTCACCGGTTACCGGGCCGATCCGGCGTTCCTGCGCGCCATCGGCGTCGACGTGGATCCCGCCACGCTCGTCCCGTGCCACGACCCGGAGACGTTCGAGACCAACGTGCGCGACGTCTTCATCGCCGGCGGGCAGCTGGCGGGAACGCACACCGGCACCGTCTTCATCGAGAACGGACGCTTTCACGGCGAGCGCATCGCGCAGGTGCTGGCCGAGCGGCTGCGAGGGCTGACGCCGTGAGGGTCGCCCTCAGGACGTGCGCGTCCGACCGACGACGACGCCGGTGATGGTGAACACCGGGGCGGCGTGCCACGCGGCTTGCAGCGCGGCGTCGCCAGCGTACGGGCCGGGCGGGAGCGCGCGCGCGTCGACCTCGATCGGGACGTCGTAGACGAACGGATTGGGCTCGACCAGGAGGTGCCGCGCGTCGCTCAGCCGGATGGTCCAGGGCCCGAGCACCTGCGGCTCGCTCCACGCGTTGCAGAAGGCGAGCGACGCCAGATCGCCGAGCCGCACGTAGACGTAGTCGCGGATCAGCATCTCCATCGTGCCGGTCACCAGCGCCATCTGCTCCGCCCGCAGCCGTTCCATCCGGTCGAAGAACGGCGTCCAGTCAGCGTCGCCGCGAAACCGGTCGTAGACGCTGATGGCGTGATGCGCAACCAGCGCCGCCGCCCACGGCGTGTCGGCGAGGCCGGCGACGGCTCGCGGCCAGACGCCCTGTTTCACCGCCGCCGGCACGCCGACGAAATCGAGAACCGCGCCAGTCGCCGGGTCGATCGTCGGCGCCGCATCGGGCTCGCGCCAGCCGTCGTCGTGGGCGCTCGTCGCGCGCAGGATGGCGTCGCGGCGTTCAGCGGTGGCGAGCGACGTCCAGTGCGCCATGATGCGGCCGGCCAGCGCCGCATGGTCGGCCTGCGTGATGAGATGCTGCGCCCCCGCGGCGGGCCGGACGATCACGCCGACCGCAGCCGGCCGTCGCCGACCAGCACGCTCGTCCCACCGACCTGCACCTTCGTGATGTCCTGGCCGGCGACGTCGATCCGGATGTGGATGCGGCTGGGCCGCCCCATCTTCACTCCTTGTGCGCTCACGATCGTGGCAGCAGCCGAGGGGGCCACCAGCCCGTGCTTCACGAGGTAACAGCCGAGCGGGCCGCTGGCCGACCCGGTGGCCGGATCTTCCGAGCCGGTCGCGCCGACCATCCGGCTGTAGACGGTGGCGCCGTCGGCGCCGCCCTCGGTCGTGAACACGAAGATGCCGCGGCGCTGGACGCCGGCCTGCTTGAACACGGCGTCGAGCTCGCGCGCGCTCATCTGCACGGCGTCCACGGCGGCGCGGGTCGTGAGCGGGGCATAGAAGAACGCCGAGCCGCACGAGACTTCCTGGACCGGCAGGTTCGGTGCGAGCTGACCGGCCTCGAGTCCCATCGCCGACGCCAGGGCCGCGCCCGGCTGGAGGGACGCGCCGAAGGTGGGCCGCTGCTGCGTCATCCAGGCAAAGCGGAGACGGCCGCCCTCCCATTCCAGCGCGAGCGGCGTCGGGCCGATGCCGAGGCCGAAGACGAACTCGCGGCGGCCGGCGGTGATGACGCCCTCGTCGGCGAGCGCGAAGGCCGACCCGATCACCGGGTGGCCGGCAAACGGCATCTCGTTGCCGGCGCGGCCGAAGATGCGGAGGCGCAGGTCGGTGCCGGCCGCTTCGGCGGGAAACGCGAACGTGCACTCCGAGAAGTTCATCTCGCGGGTCATGGCCGACATCGCCTCGGTGGCCAGGCCGGCCGGTTCCATGAACACCGCCAGCTGGTTGCCGGTGTGGGGCCGGTCGGTGAACACGTCGTAATGCAGGTAGCGGCGCAGGTTGGTGAGCTTCGCCGCCGCGCCGGCCGCCGCCTGTGCCCACGCCGCCGCCGGCATCGCGCCGAGCGCTCCCGCTGCGGCGGCCTTGGTCCACTGTCGGCGAGTGAGCTGCTTCATGCGCGAGAGTGTAGCGTGATTCGCTAGCCGCTAGCCGCTAGCCGCTAGCCGCTAGCCGCTAGCCGCTAGCCGCTAGCCGTTCGCCAAGCATCAATGCCGCCGCCCGCCGTCGGGGCTCTTCTGCAGCATCAGCTTCATCTCGATGAGGCTGATGAGGGTGCGGCAACGATCGAGCGCTCCCGACCGCTCGAGCAGGGCCTGCTTCTCGACCGGCTCCAGTTCCAGGTACTGCGACAAGGCGTTCACCAGTTCGTCGTCGGCCATGTCGCGCGGCAGGCGGCTGCTGCCCTCGCGGTCGAGCGACGACTCGAGCATCGCCTCGAGGCGGCGGCGTTCGTCGCGAAGCGCCTGGCGCTCGCTGTCCTCGACCAGCTCCTCGAACGAAGTCACGTGGGCGATGCGGTAGAGCACGCCGTCGGTGGCCGGCTCCTCGACGTCGATGCGGAACTTCTCGAGCCCGCGGAGGATCAGATTGAACCGGCCGTCGTTCTGCCGTTCGACGTGAGTGATGAGGCCAGCGCAGCCCATCTCGAAGATCGGCGGCCGGCCTTCGTAGGCTTCCTCGTGGCCGGGCCTGAGCAGCGTCATCCCGATGATCCGATCGCCCTCGAGCGCGCTGGCGACCATCTGCTTGTAGCGCGGTTCGAAGATGTGGAGCGGCAGGAACACACTCGGAAAGAGCACGACCGTCGGCAGCGGGAACAGCGGGAGCAGGGGAGGCAGCATGAGAGCTGGGATGGGACGGCCGCACCCCCGCGGCCGCCCTACCGTTACCGCCGCGCGCTCAGGGCTTGGGGCCGAGTGGCTCGTCGCCGCTCAGCGGGTTGGTGCGCGGTCCGAGGGGGGGCTGGCACGTCGGTGGTGGGTTGAACTGGAAAGTCTGACTGGTGTTCCCGGCGTTGTCGCTCCAGAAGCCGTTGAAGTCGCTCGTGTTGATGAGCGCGCGGGTGTGCAAGCCGCGGCCGTCCACCGTGATCGACGTGATGCCGAGGAAGACCCGACCGTCCGCCTGAATCACCCCGACCCCGCTGGCCGGCAACGTCAGATTGCCGCCGCACTGGGCCTCAGAGCCGATGAGCTCGAACACGCTGCCGCGCTGCGTGACGGTGAGGGTGAGGACGCTGCCGTACGGCGCGAGCCGCCAGCGGAACGTGCCGATGGTCTGGGCGCCGGCGGAAACCACCGACAGGGCGAGGGCGACAGCTGTGAGCGCGACGATGGAACGCATGGACGGACCTCCGGATCTGGGGTGGACGCCAGAATCATAGCAACCCGGGGACCGGGGACTGGGGACTCGGGCGGGACAGCGCTGCATGTCTCAGGCTGCGCCGGACGAAGGCTCCGGGAGGCTCGCGGGCCACCGTCATCTTGGAGCGGTTCGGCAGCCTTGTCAGGCCCCAGCCCCCAGTCCCTAGTCCCCAGCCCCTAGTGAATCGTCCTCGTCTTCTTGTCCAGGTAGTCCATGAGGACGTACTGGCCCAGCGTGTGCGGCGTCGTGAAGTAGGCCTTGCCGCGGCACATCGCGGCGACGCGGCGGACGAAGGCCACCAGATCGTAGTCGCGGGCCAGCATGAAGGTGTTGATGAGGATGCCGGCCTTGGCGCAGGCCGACACCTCGCTGAAGGTCTCGCGGATCACGATCGGGTCGAGGCCGAAGGCGTTCTTGTAGACGCGGCCGTCGGGCTGCGTGATCGCCGACGGCTTGCCGTCGGTGATCATGATGATCTGGCGCATGTCCTTGCGCTGCTTCTCCAGCAGCCGGCGGGCCAGCTTCAGCCCTTCGCGCGTGTTGGTGTAGTACGGGCCGACCCGCACCCGGCCCAGCTCGCGCAGCGGAATCTCCTCGGCCGAGTCGTGGAACAGCACCGCGTGCAGGGTGTCGCCCGGGTACTGCGTGCGAATGAGCTGCGACAGCGCCATCGCCACCTGCTTGGCCGGCGTGAACCGGTCTTCGCCGTAGAGGATCATGCTGTGCGAGCAATCGAGCATGATCACGGTGGCGCATGAGCTCTGGTACTCACCCTGCGCCACCATCAGGTCGTCGTAGGTGATGTCGAGGGCCGCCGGGTCGCCGGCGCCGGGGTTGCCGGCGTCGCGATGCGCCCGCGTCACCGCGTTCAGCACCGTGCTGCTGGCATCCAGGTTGAGGGTGTCGCCGAACTCGTAGTGCTTCGGGGCGCCGCTGGCGTCGATGCCGGTGGCGAGATCGCGGGTGTCGTGGCGGCCGGCGCTGGCGTGACCGATCGAGCCGAGCAGATCGCGCAGCGCCCGGAAGCCGAGGAAGTCGAGCGCCTTGTCGGTCACCTCGAACTTCGTCCGGCCGGGCTCGCCGTCGCCGTCGCCGCCACCGGGCTGGGCCCGGCGCTGCCGCTCCTGCTCGAGCTCGGGCGACGGCGTGATGTAGCCGGCTTCCTGCATCCGCTCCATGAGCTGCTGCACCAGCTCGTCGAGCTGCGCCTTCGCGGTGGCCGCATCCTCGCCGAACAACTGATCCAGCAGGTCGTCGGGCAGCAGCCCGCCGTTCAGGAGCGCGTCCAGAATCGCGTCGTGCAGCGCCTGCATGGTCCGATCGCCGTCGAGCGAGCCGTCGCCGAACGGACTCTGGAATCCGCTGGACAGCAGCATCTCGGACAGCGCCGACACGAGTTCCTCCATGTCGACTTCGTCGGCCAGGCTCGGAACGTATTTGCCGTACTTGAATTTCATGATGCTCGGGGGCTGGGGACTGGGGACTGGGGGTTAGGGCGTGCGGTCGTCACGCAACGAAGTGCCGTGTCCAAGAACCCGCGCTCGTGCAGCGCCGCGAGGTCCATGGCGCTGCGCGGTGTGATCGTTGACATGCCCTAGTCCCCAGTCCCTAGCACCCAGCCCCTAGTTGTAGTACCGCTTCTTCTTCCCCGGCACCGGCTCCTCGTCGTCGTCCAGGGAAATGGCCGGCGCCTGGCGCATCGTCGCCGGCCGCCGCAGCGGTTCGGTGCCCACGTAGCCGCCGGCGTCAGTGCGTCCGATGCGCTTCTGGGCGTAGAGGCCCTCGAGCACGAAATCCACCGCCGAGGCCACCAGCGGCGCCGCCGCGCCGGGCGGCAGGCCGGCGCGTCCCGCCAGGTCGACCAGCCCGGGCACCTTGGAGGCTTCCACGACGAGCGCGGTTGCTGGCAGGCCGTCGCCGAGCAGCACCGAGCCGCCGTTGTCGAACCACGCGACGGTGGGCGAGACGTCGGCGTCGACGAAATACCCGTCGAACACCTGCGCGACCGCGCCGCGGATCAGCTCGCGAGCCACGGCATCGGCGCCCTTCAGCTCGCCCTCGTACTCCAGCTCGATCTTGCCGGTGATCGACGGCAGCGCGGCGTAGAGGTCGGTGACGCGCGGCACGACCAGCCCCTCGCCGGCGCTCAACGCGCGGCGTTCGGCGTTCGAGACCACCGTCTCGAGCACGCTGATGGGGAGGCGCTGGCTGACGCCGGAGCGCTTGTCCACGCGCCGGTCGCTGCGCGCCTGGAACGCCACCTCTTCGACCACGTCGCGGACGTAGGACGGCACGTCGGTCTTCAGCCCGCGCTGCACCCACGCTTCCTGCGTCGTCACCTCCATCGCCTGGGCGCGCGAGGTCAGGTAGTGGGTGCGGATCTCGGCGCCGATCCGATCCTTGAGCGGCGTGATGATCTTGCCGCGCGCCGTGTAGTCCTCGGGGTTGGCCGTGAAGACCAGCATCACGTCGAGCGGCAGGCGGACCGGGAAGCCTTTGATCTGCACATCCCCCTCCTGGAGGATGTTGAACAGGCCGACCTGCACCTTGCCGGCCAGATCCGGCAGCTCGTTGATGGCGAAGAGGCCGCGGTTGGCGCGTGGCAGCAGGCCGAAGTGCATCGCCAGTTCCGACCCGAGCTGCAGCCCCGACTTGGCGGCCTTGATCGGGTCGATGTCCCCGATGAGGTCGGCAATCGTCACGTCGGGCGTGGCGAGCTTCTCGACGTAGCGGGCCTCGCGGGGCCGCCATTCGATCGGCAGGGCGTCGCCTCCGGTCGCCACCAGCGCCCGGCCGTGCGCCGAGATCGGCGCCAGCGGGTCGTCGTGGATCTCGCTGCCCGGCACCACCGGGATCAGCTCGTCGAGCAGGTCGACCATCGCCCGGATGAGGCGCGTCTTGGCCTGGCCGCGCAAGCCGAGGATGATGAAATTGTGCTTGGCGAGGATGGCGTTGACCAGCTGCGGGATCACCGTGTCGTCGTAGCCCACCACGCCGGGAAACAGCCGATCGCCGGCCCGGAGCTTCACGATCAGGTTGTCGCGCACCTCGTCCCGCACGGATCGCCGCGCGATCTCGCCCCGGGCCACCGCAGTCCTGAGGGCCCCGAGCGTCGCGGGCCGGTCCTTCATGTTCATAGTGGCTATTATGCCCTCGTGACTCGCGCGCACGGATTCCCGCGGCCGGCGGTGTTCGCCGCCGACCGGCCGCTGGTCTTCGCGCATCGCGGCGGGGCCAGGCTCGGACCCGAGAACACGATGGTGGCCTTCGCGCGCGGCCTCGACGCCGGGGCCGACGGGATCGAGTGCGACGTGCGGCGATCGGCCGACGGCGTGCCGGTGGTGATTCACGACGCCACGCTCGACCGCACGACCGACCGCACCGGGGCCGTCGCCTCCTGCACCGTGGCCGAGCTGGCCCGGGTCGACGCGACGTGCCGCTACGTGCCGCCCCCCGACGTCGGGTACCCGACGCCTCGCGCTGGCATCGTGCCGCTGGCCGACGTGCTCGACGCCTTTCCCGACGCCCGGTTCATCGTCGAACTGAAGGACGAGAGCCCCGAGCTGGCTTGCACCGTCGCCGACGTGGTGCGACAGGCCGCGGCCGCCGCCCGCGTCTGCCTCGGTTCGTTCCACCGGCCGGTGATGCGGGCGGTGCGCGCCCATGCGCCCGAGTTGACGACCAGCGCCTCGCAGCCGGAAGCGCGGGCGCTGCTGCTGCGCTCCCGCATCCGGTGGCCGCGCCTGCGCCCGGCGCCGTTCTCGGCCTTGCAGGTACCCGAGGCCGCCGGACGGCTGACGGTGACCTCGCCGGGATTCTTCCGGCAGGTGCACCGGGAAGGCTGCGTCGCCCAGGTGTGGACCGTCGACCATCCCGACGACGTCCGCCGGCTGTTCGGCTGGGGCGCCGACGGTGTGATCACGGACCGGCCCGATCTGGTCGTGCCGGTCCGCGCCGCCTGGTCCGGTGGCGGTTGAAGGGCGAAGGCAGCGGCGGGTTTCTCCTCCGGGTCACTGGCGACCCCGCACGGCGGTGGCCTCGCCGGCGCTGTCGACGACGGCCCCGACGACGGCTGCCGCCACGACGGCTTGCGCCGCGTCGCAGGCGGTTGGCGCCAGCGGAATCCGGTTGCCGCGGTCGTTCTTCGCCAGGACGCTGTTCATGACCGACGACCCGGGGTGGAGTGATTCGTCAGCCAGGCCGTGCAGGTGACCGAGCTCGTGGAGCACGACCCTGGTCACACCGTTGCAGCTGTCGAGGACCCGCTCGTCCGACGACAGCCAGATGTTGGCTCGACGCAAGGCGCCGTCGTCCTCGCGCTCGCCGTCGGCCCATCCCCCAGCCACGTAGCGCGGCAGCGGACTCTCGACGTCGACGAATCGCACGACGATGCCGTCCATGCCGTGCACGAACCGCACGCCGAGCGCCGTCGAGGCGTTGGCCTCGGTCCATGCCTGGAAGGCCCGCCAGACGCATAGCAGCTTGTCAGCGGGGAACGGCCGGCCAGCGGGCGAGGGCGCCACGGAGAATGCGACGGTCTGCCGGGGGCGGAAGCCCTGTTTGTTCACTCGAGGCGCCGCGCCGCGGCACGTCTGGGCTTCGCCAGAAGCCGCCGCCACTGCCATGAGCAGGCACACGAACAGCGTCAATCGCCGACCCATAGGGCTCCTCGCCGTAACCACGCGATCGCGTGGCCGTCACCGGAGCGGCGCAGCGACTCGGCGAGCGAAGGCTCGGCGCGTCGTGGCCCTCCGACGGGTTACATGCGGGACAGCGAGAGGGTCTGGTCGATTCCCTCACGGGCAGGCCTATAATCCTGACGACGCGCACTCCCTCGGAGGGGATCATCCATGGCGGAACGACTCGTCGGCAGCAACTACACGACGCCGGATCTCGTGGCCAAGGTGACCGGCCGCGCCCGCTACGCCGAGGACTTCCGCGCCGACGGCATGCTGTTCTGCAAGCTGCTCATCAGCCCGATGCCGCATGCCCGGGTCCGGCGGATCGACGCCGCGCGGGCCCTGGCGCTGCCGGGCGTGCACGGCCTCATCACCGCCGACGATCTCCCCGATCTCGGCGGCGCCGAGCGCGCCCTCACCAACGAGCCGCTCTATCAGGGCGAGCCGATTCTGGCGCTGGCCGCGGTGAGCGAGGACGTCGCGGCCGAAGCGGTCGAGCTCATCGACGTGGATTTCGAGCCGCTGCCGTTCACCGTGGATCCGCTGGAGAGCCTGCGCCCCGGCGGCGCCGACGCCCGGCTCGAGGGCAACGTCTGGGGCGTGGCGGCCCCGCCGGCCGCCGGCCAGCCCCCCGCCCGTCCGCCGATCGAACGCCTCAAGTGGACTGCCGAGGACTTCGCCGCGGCGCCTGACGGCCAGTTGCCTATCGGAAAGGCCATGGAGCAGTGGGCGTACGGCGACCTTGACGGCGGCTTCGCCGGCGCCGCCCTGGTCCTCGACGAGACCTTCGTCGTGAACGCCACCGGGCACCATCCGATGGAGACGCGCAGCGCCATGGCCTACTGGCGCGGCGACACGCTCCACCTGCATTGCTCAACGCAGAGCGTCATCCGCACCGTGGAGCCGGTGGCGCGCTGGGTGGGTATCGATCCCTCGAAGGTGGTGCTCATCTGCGAGTACACCGGCGGTGGATTCGGCAGCAAGGGCTCCGGCGCCGTGTCGATGGCGATTCCCGCCGTGCTCTCGAAGAAGGTCGGCGCGCCGGTGATGATGCGAATCAGCCGCGAAGAGGAAAGCTACTTCGGGCGCGCGCGCACCAACATGACCGGGCGCGCGAAGGTCGGGTTCGCCAAGGACGGCCGCATCCAGGCGATGGACCTCTTTGTCGTGCAGGACAACGGGCCGTACGGTCCGATGGGCGACTGGCGGTCCGGCGCCAACGCCGCTTCGCTGGTCTACCAGCCGGCGGCGATGCGCATCCGCGTGGCCAACGTCTTCACCAACACGCCGCCGCGCACGCAGCAGCGCTCCCCCGGGCCGATGCAGTTCAACGGCATCGTCGAAGGCGTGCTGACCAAGGCGGCCAAGCAACTGGGCGTCGACCAGGTGGCGATGCGCCGCGTGAACTCCCCCGAGGGCAAGGCGCTCTACGGCCCGCCGGCGGCGAACGGCACGCGGCGCTACGTCACGGGCGCCTTCGTGAAGGACGCCCTCGACCGCGGCGCCGAGCTCTTCGACTGGTCGACGCGGTTGGCCCGATCGGGCCAGCGCCGCGGCACCAAGGCGCGCGGCCTCGGCGTGGCCGTCGGCCCGCACGGCGCCGGCTCGATCGGCTTCGACGGGCTGATGATCCTGCGCCCCGACGGCAAGCTCCAGGTGAACTCGGGCGTCGGCAACCTCGGCACCCACTCGGTGATCGATCTGGCGCGCGTGGCCGCCGACGTCATCGCGATCCCGTGGGAGAAGGTCGAGGTCGTCTGGGGCGACGTCAGCAAGGGCCTGCCGTGGAGCTGCATGTCGGTGGGCAGCCAGACCACGCACGCGATGACCCGCGCCAACCTGGCCGGCGCCGAGCACCTCAAGCGCCAGCTGCAGGCACTGGCGGCGCAGGACCTGGGCGGCCGCCCGGAGGACTACACGCTGAGCGGCGAACGTGTGCACCGCGTCGGCAACCCCGGCGGCGGGCTGACCTACGCCCAGGCGGCGACGCGGGCCATCGCGCTCGGCGGCTCGTTCGATGGCCACGAGCTGCCCGAGGACATCCACCCGATCACCAAGGGCGCGGCGGCGAAGCTGGCCGGCCTCGGGCTGATGGGCGTCGCCAAGGACAACTACCCGCGTGACGGCGATACCTACGGGTTCGTCGCCGGATTCGCCGAGGTGGAAGTGGACGTCGAGACCGGCGTCGTGACGCTCGTCGACTTCCTCTCGGTCGGCGACGTCGGCACGGTGGTGAACCCGCGCAGCCTCATCGCGCAGCTCCACGGCGGGTGCTGCCTGGGCATCGCGCACGCGCTCTTCCAGAAACTGGTCTACGACCCGCACTACGGCGTGTCGCTGGCGCGGCGGTTCCACCACAACAAGCCGCTCACGATTCTGGACGTGCCCGTGAACATGCAGGCGGCGGCGCTCGGCATCCCCGACCCCGGGACGCCGACCGGAGCCAAGGGCGTCGGCGAGCCGCCGGTGGGCGCCGGCTACGGCGCCGTGCTCAACGCCATCGCCGACGCGATCGGTGTCGACGCCTTTCGTCGCGCCCCGGTCACCTCCGACATCGTGCTGCAATCGCTGACCACTGGCCGGCGCACGCATCCGCCGCTACAGGCGCATGTCTAAAGTGCAAAGTAGGGCGGAGCTTTAGCTCCGCTGGGGATCGCCGCCGGAGACGCCGGCGGACGCTTGCCCGTCCGGCCGTCAGGCGCCGACTTCGCGATAGCATTGCCACCGCACGGGAGTTGTCGGGCCGGTGGTGGATGCCGTCTTCTGCGGCGTTCGACAGCGTCCACGGCTCGGTGACGGGAGGCAGCATGCGGCGGATGGTCCTGGCGGTGGGTGGGGTGGCCCTCGGGTTGGCCTTGATGAACTCGACAGGGGCGCGCGCCGGGCAGGCGCAGGACCCGGCGGTCCTCGACCCGGTGATGAAGTCGGTCGGCCAGGCGTTCGGCGCCGCCCGCAAGGCTGTAGAGGCCGGCGACATGGCCGCTGCCAAGACTGGTGCGGAAACGATGTCGAAGGCCTTCGTCGAGACCGAGGGCTTCTTCAAGAGCCACGGCAAGGCCGACGGCGTCGAATGGGCCCAGGCGGCCAGGAAGGCGGCCGACGGCATCGCCGCCGCGACCTCGGCCGACGCTGCCAAGGCCCCGGCTGGTGAGCTTGGAAAGCTCTGCGCCACCTGTCATACCGCCTACCGCGAGCGCGCGGCGGACGGCAGCTACAACTACAAGGCGGGGAACTAGGGACTACCTGGTCGGGCTGCGGCGCATCGAACTTCGGCCGGCGGCAGGGCCCCTCGCCCGCACTACTGACCTTCGCTGATCCTACGTTCTCTGATTTGCGCCACGGAGAGCAGTACCCTGATCAGATCGCCCTGCCGCGCGGTGCCGGTCTTGGCGAACAGTTGCTTCAAGTGGAACCGTACCGTGTTCGTCGAGAGTGAGAGTGCCTCACCGCACTCACGGACCGACTTCCCGGCAAGAAGGCACGAGGCAACCCGGAGTTCTGCCGGGCTGAGGCCGAAGCAGTGCCGCATCAACTTGGAGTCAGCGTCGCTGCCGGTCTTCGCCTGCACAACCATCAGGAGAACGAGTTCGTTTGGCTGAAACGGGGGGTTCTCGAAGGGGATCGTCGCCACGATCGCGAACAAGGGCGGCTTTCCGGAAGGTCGTTGAAGGAAGAGTCGCGCCTCGTCCATCGCTTGGACATGGCGGTGACGGGCGGCCGCGTAAATAGCCGCCCGCAACGTCCGCGTGTCTTGGGCTGTGGCGGCTCTGAGTTCTCCCCGCTCCAGGGTCAGTCCATCGCATTCATTCAGCAGGTCCGCCGCCGCATCGTTGGCGAAGGCGACTTGCCCTCTACTGGTTACCAGCAGTGCACTCGTGGATAGCCGGTCGAGCGCCGCCCTCAAGCCGCTCGCCAACGCGTCAACCCCGCTCAATCGCAAGTTCAGTGTGACGGCGCGGTTCAGGTGCGGCATCAACTCCTGCATCAACGTCAGCTGGGCTGAGCCGAACGACACGTTCTTGTGGCGGTGCAGCCCGATGACTACAGTGCGCGCCTCGCCAGACACGACTACCCCCGCCAGGCCGCCCCAGTAGTCGTGATGCCGGCCGAACTCATCGAAAAATGCCGAGCGGCGCAATTCCCGATCGCTGACGACCGATTCTCCGATCGCGATGAACCCCTCGCGAAAAAGCGCGGCCCCCTTGCCGGCAGTGACATAGGGATCGCACTGCATGTGGTCGGGATAGGTCTGCGCGAACTCCTGACCGACGCTACCGACACCCATCTCGATGCGGACCGTGCCAGCGCATGGGTCGAAGGTCGCCCAGTTCGCGCCGATAGCTCCGCTCAATCGTCTAAGGGACTCGAGCGCCACCGGCCAGTGGGCCGGATGACAAGCAGCCTCATAGATCTGGCCAATGACGTGGAGAACTGCGTCCTGTCGCAAGGGGGGCTCCCTTCCAGACTGCGACACCGATTCTAGTCGTGAACCGATTGGGGGGGGCTCAAAGGTGGCGGCGTTCCAGTCAACGCCGGTCCGGTAACCTCGACGCCGCTCGCGGGTTGCAATGAGCACCTTGCTGGCTGTGTTGAGCGCAGAGTCGTGACGTGCAACCGCACGCCTTCCGCTACCCACCCAAATGGGTGGTGTGATCGCGGTGACGCCATTCAATAGGATGCGCACGCCTCTCAGCAGCTTCCGGCACAGGCGAGCGGCGGGCTAGAGGCAGGAACGCCGACGTCACCGTGCCGGAAAGGACATGGCGTCCCAAGTTCGAGCCACTCGGGCTTGGCGGGTTCTCGAACAGCAGCACAGTGGTCGTGCCATGACGTGGAGCCGAACGTGCCGCGAGCGGCGGCTCTGGTCGAGTATCGCTCAGGTATGAGGAGGAGCCCGTGGTCTGCATCGAGTCCAGATCGAAACTTCGGCTGGCCCGGCGAGGCATCGCGTGGCTCGTCGTTCTCGTCACTGGGACCTGGCTGGTGACTCCGGTTCCAGTAGCGCAGACCTCCTACACTTACACCGTAATCGCGAATCTGGCCGAAGGCGACAACGCGTCTGCGCCCGCGATCAACGCCAGCGGCCAGGTGGCTTTCAGCAGCGCGTCGGGGGTGCAGCGCGGGGACGGCAGCACGCTCACGCCGCTCTATTCGGGTGGATTCGGGTCCCCCAACCCCAACGGACCTGTGTCGATCAATGCCGGCGGTGCCGTGGCGTTTTACGCGAGCAGCTTTACTATTCCGCCTCGGATCATCGTAGCCGATGGCGTGGCGCCCGAGTCGATCGTTGCCGATGGCGGCGTGGGGGCTTGGTTTCCGATCGGCAGTCCGTCGATCAACGACGCGGGACAGGTCGTGTTTGCGGCGCGGAACGGAGCCGACCTCAACGCGTTTATCGTGACCGGTAATTTCGTGCCTATCGTCAGCCCTGGCGAAGCAATTCCGGGAGGGCCGGCGCTCAACAACAACGCCCAACTCGCGTACTCCGCAGCGTTACAGGATTTGACTACGAGTATCTTCCGCACCGCCATTCCGCCCGCCGGGAATCCGACCTACATGGGGCCGTCCTCGTCTGCTGGGTTTGTTTCGTTCGGCCTGAACGACGCCGGGCAGGTGGCGTATTGGGTGCCCGCCATTGGCACAGTAGCGTCCCGCATCCGGGTCAGCGACGGAGTGACCACATCCTCCGTGTTCACAGGCACGGCGGGCCTCGTGCCACAGGCGCACTTCATTGCGATGAACAACTCCGGCCACGTTGCGTTCATCGCACAAGCCGAAGGCGAAGATCGCATCCTGGTCGCCATCGGCAGCACGTTTCGGGAGGTCGCCGTGAGCGTCCTGCGACACCATCTGGGCCCGCTCGTCGTGCACGGTCGAACCCTGGCCTGCGATCAACACGCCGGCCAGACGACGTTTCTGGTCCGCTACGACGGTGGCGATCGAATCGCCGTCATCCGGGCTGATCCCGCCAACCAGCCGCCTGTCGCAACTGACTTCCCAGTGGACACTAACGAGGACATTCCGGCGAACGGCACGCTCCCCGCCTCCGATCCGGAGAACGACCCGCTGACGTTCGCCATCGCGTCCAATGGCACGCTCGGAACGGCGGTCGTTACCGACGCCTCCACGGGCGCGTTCACGTATGCACCGAACGCCGATGTCAGCGGCACTGACACGTTCACGTTCACGGCCAGCGACGGCGGAGCGTCGTCCCAGGCGACGGTTACCGTGACCATCACACCCGTCAACGATGCTCCGCAGGCATTCAGCGTGTCGGTGGCCGCGCAGGAAGACACCCCAGCCTCATTCACCCTCCAAGGCGCCGACATCGACAGTCGGCTTCACCTTCGCCGTCGTCGGCGCGCCCGCCCTCGGCACTGTGTTGGTCACCAATCCGGCCACGGGCGCCTACACCTATACGCCGACGCCCAACGCGTCTGGCCAAGACGCCTTCAGCTTCCAGGTGAGCGATGGCAGCCTCCTCAGCAACATCGGCGTCGTCACTATTGATGTGAGCGCCTTCGAACCATGCGCCCTTTGCCCATGCGACGACAGCCTTGGTATTAAAGAACGCGCCGTTTCCGATTGTGGTGACTGGAGCCGATTCCGAATCGATCGCCCTGCAGTTCGAGCTCGTTAGCGAGCCGAGCCACGGCACGCTGATCGGCATACTGCCCCACGTCACCTATGCACCGGCACCGAATTACCTCGGCGTCGACAGCTTCACCTTTCGTGTCAGTGACGGCCAAGCCACGAGCTCGACGGCTACCGTCAGCATCACCGTTGTCGATTGGGTCTGGCGACGCAAGGGCCCCGATGGCGGCCGGGTGACGACCATCGTAGACGATCCTCGCGACCCCGGCGTGGCCTACGCCGGCATCGCCACCGGCGGGTTCGTTCGCACTCTAGACGGCGGGGCGAGCTGGCACCCGCTCAGCACTGGTCTCAACGGTATCGCCAGCGACGACCGGTCGCGGCGTCGCGTGCATCCGCCCGACGTGTGGCCGTGCAATCCGGGCGACTGATGCGCAGCGTCAACGGCGGCGGCAGCTGGACGCCGGGGACGAGCCTTCCCAACGCGAGGGGGTTGGTCGCGCAGACCCTCGGCGCCGGTCTGCTCTACGCGCCAGCCTCAACACCGGCACGGGTGTTCAGGAGCGTCGACGACGGAGCAACGTGGACGTCGAGCGGAGCGGGCCTGCCGACCACTGGGGGCGCCGCCAACCTGGTGACGACGCGATGATCCCGCAACGCCTCGGTTGTGTACATGGGGTCGGGCGGTGGCGGCGTCTTCCGCAGCCAAGACAGCGGCGCGACCTGGACCAACGTTGGTGCGATTGGTGTGGTTCGCAGCTTGGCGATCGACCGCGCCGATCCCCTCGTTATTTACGCAGTCACCAATTCCGGGCTACGTAAGACCGTCGATGGCGGCGCGACGTGGGCGCTGCTCGACGGCCTTCCGTCGCTTGGCTTCAAGTGACGGCCGTCGCCGTCGACGCCGACGATTCACTCGCTGTCTTCGCCGGTACCGGGGCAGCCGGCGCCACAGCCGGCCGTGTGTTCCGCAGCACGACGCGGCGTGAGCGGACGGGTGCTGCATCGCCGTTGGGCGCCAGCGTACGGCCCTGGGACTCAGCGCAATCCCCAGCGGTGTTCGTCGGAAGCGACACCCAGGGCATACAGTGGTCACCCGATGCCGGAGCGACCTGGAGCGTCGGTGTCACGGGCACGGGACCGAGCACACGCAGCGTCGCGGTCTCTCGAACGGCGCCAGGCGTCGTGTACAGCCGGGACGTTCTTGGGCGTGTTCCGGAGCCAGACCGCAGCCGACTCGTGGTGGCCCGTCGGGACCGGGCTCTCAATCTTTGCGGGGCAAACGGTCGCCGTGGATCCGACCGACCCGGACATCGCGTACGCCGGCCTGGGAAACATCCATCGGACCTCCGATGGAGGCGTGACTTGGACCGATGTGTCGGGTCAACTCGGGGCAAACATTGCGGAGATCGCCATCGATCCGCTGTCGCCCACCGTGATCTACGTGGGCCTGTCAGATCGCCTGATCAGTCGGTGACGAGGCCGACCTGGATCGTTCGAGTCCGACGACAGACGTGCGTCGCGTCCCGACCCGGTGGGCCATCGACCGTGTACGCCGCTCCCGGCGCCCGACGGCTTCCTCAAGTCGATGGACGGGGGTGCTTCGTGGGTCACCGCGAGCAGTGGCCTGCCCCCCGGCTTCCAGGTAAACGCCTTGGCCGTTGACCCGGGAAACTCTCAGACCCTGTACGCGTCGGTCAATGAGTTCGGCGGCCGGACCTACCAATCGACAGACGGCGGTGCCACCTGGCTTCGCATCGGCCAGACGATGTTCCCGAACTCCCCGAGCGACCTGGTTGTCGATCCGTCCAACGGTCAACGCTTGTACACCGCCGCCGGCTCCTCCGGTGTGTACCGCAGCCTCGACGGCGGCGCCACCTGGTCTCCCGCGGCACAAGCCTGGCCACAGAGTCTCGTTGTCAGCAGGCTCACGCTGGGGGCCAGCGGGGTGCTCTTCGCCGCGACGGAGGACGGAGTGTATCGGCTCGACACGGCGCCCAACGGCGTCCCCGTTGCCGCGGACGGATCGACGGCCGGGCTCGAGGACATCCCTCAGCCGCTGCTGCTCGCCGCCTCCGATCCAGACAGCCAGCCCCTGACTTACACTGTGACCAGCCAGCCGCTCCACGGTACGCTGACGTCGTAGCCCGCCGAACCTGTCTATACCCCGGCAGCGGACGGTCCTTTGGCGCCGATGCCTTCACGTTCCGCGTGAGCGACGGCGTCAGCGATTCGAACGAAGCGACCGTCGCCATCGCCATCATCGCCGTCAACGACCCTGCGGTCGCAGCTGCCGGCAGTCTGACGCTCCTCGAGGACCAGCCGGCGGCGGGCCAGCTCCAGGCGACCGACGTCGACAGCGCGAGCCTGACGTTCAGTATCGTGTCGCCGCCAGCGCGCGGTGTCGCCACGCTCGAAGCGGCGACCGGCGCGTACAGCTATACGCCCAACCCGAATGCCAACGGAGTAGACAGCTTCTCGTTCCAGGCCGCCGACGGTCCAGGCTCTCGAACGTCGCGACGGTGAGTGTGGCAATCGGCGCGGTCATCGATCCGACCCAGACGGCGGTCGGCTCCTCGCCGAACCCGTCGGTCTTCGGCGGGCTGGTCGCGATGACGGCCTCGGTGACGTCGTCCGCGGGAGCGCCGGCTGGGCTGGTCCAGTTCAGGCGCGGCGCCGTCAATCTAGGAGCCGCGCAACTCGATGGGAGCGGCGTCGCCTCGACGACCACCATGCGGCTGCCAGTCGGTGACGTCCCGATCACGGCCACGTCATCTGGGGAACTCCGAGTTCTCGTCCAGCACGTCCCCGGCATCGACGCACACGGTGACGGCCGGGCAGCGGCTGGTGCCGCAGCCCCAGAGCCCGACCGTACAGAACCCGTGGGCCCTTGCCGTAGGCGACTTCGATGCCGACGGGCGCCCCGATGTCGTCACCACCTATACCGCCGCCGCGGGCATCCAGGTGCTGCGTGGTGTACGGGCCCGGAGGATTCGCAGGGAGCGACGGCTATCCGTCTGGGTCCGCTCCGTCTTCAGTGAGCACGAGCGACCTCGACGGCGATGGCCGGCTGGACATCGTGGTCGGGAACCAGGGCGACCGGGACGATCAGCGTGCTCCGTGGCACCAGCACCGGGAATTTCCAGATGCCCTTCAATACTGCTGTGAGCGCGGTGCCGCAATCCGTCGCCGTTGGCGACGTGAACGGGGACGGCGATCCCGACGTCGTCGTCGCGCACTCGGTGACCGCGGCGGCGTACGTCGGCATACTGCTCGGCAATGGCGATGGAATGCTGCAGGCTCCCATAGACTACCCCGGTGGCGACGGAGCGATCGCGCTCGGCGATCTCGATGGTGATGGCCGGCTCGACATTGCCAACACCGCCTTCAACGGCGATACGGTGCGCGTGCTGCTCGGCCAGGGTGACGGCACGTTCGTGGCGGGTGGTGCGTGGAGCGTGCCCCGGACCCCGTCGGCCGTGCTGGTCACCGATGTCAACAACGACGCGATCAGCGACATCGTTGCCCTCAGCGCCAACGCCACGGGTAGCCACGACTTGGTCAACGTCCTCCTCGGCCAGGGCGGCGGCGCCTTCGCGGCCGCCGTGGGTTACCCCGTGGGCTCGGGGACGTCGCTGGCGGCGCTCGACGCCGACCAGGACGGCGTGACCGACATCGCGGTGGTCGGCCGGAACACGAGCACGGTGAGCCTGCTGCGCGGCCTGGGCAGTGGCGTACTCGATTCAGCGGTCGCGTATTTGGGTGGCAGCGGGCCCACCGGCATCGGTGTGGGCGACTTCAACGGTGACGGCGCGCCGGACGTCGTGGCGAGCAACAACGACAGCAACTCGGTGACGGTGTTCCTCAACAGCGGCGGCGTGGCGATGACGCTGACGGCGCGGCCGCCCTCGGCTCAGGCCGGCGAGCCGGTCGACCTCGCCGCGAGCGCGTCCCCGACGCTAGGGAGTGGGTCGCGGCACGGTGTCGTTCTTCGACGGCGAGATCCTGTCGGTCCGCACCCATCAACGCCGACAGCGCGGTGCTGACGGTCTCGAGCCTGGCGGCTGGGACGCATGCGATCGTCGCCGATACGGCGGCGACAGTACCTTTAACCCGAAAGCGTCGGAAGCAAGGGACGTCATCGTCGCTGCCGCGCCGCTGACGGTGGCCGTCGTTGCGCCGAATGGCGGCGAGCGGGTGTTCGCCAACGTGCCGGCCACCGTGCGCTGGACGGCGGGTGGTGCGCCGACTGTCTTCGACGTCGAGCTGTCCCGAACGGCGGCACCACGTTCGTTCCCGTTCCCGGATGCGTCGGTTTGCCTGGTGCGGCGTCCTCGTGCGTATGGACGCCGGTGGCACCGGCAGGCACCGCGCTGCGCGTCCGCGTCACCGCCCGAGATGCGATCGGGTCTGCGAGTGACGTGTCGGACGCGGACTTCACGTTGTCCACGGCCACGCCGTCCGTGACTGTCACCTCCCCGAACACCGCCGTATCGTGGCGGATTGGCACCGCGCAGAACCTGCGCTGGAATCACAACCTCGGCGCCGGTTCGTTGGTGCGAGTCGAGCTGTCCCGAGATGGCGGCGTCAGCTGGGAAACGTTGGCCGCGACGTTCGCGAACACGGCCCCAACGACGTCCGTGCTGCCGTGGACCGTCAACGGGCCGGCCACTACTGCGGCGTTACTCAGGGTCACCTGGCTCGACGGCTCGAATACCAGCGACGTGAGCAACGTGCCGTTCGCCGTCACTCGGCCGACCATCACGGTGACGGCGCCGAATACGGCGGTGACCTGGAGTGTCGGCAGCACCCGATCAATCACCTGGTCGCACAACCTGCCGCTGGGGGAACTGGTCGATCTGGACGTGAGCCGCGACGGCGGAGCGAACTGGACACCGATCGCCACCGGAGTAGCCAACACGTCGGGTAGCGCCGGGAGCTTCGCCTGGACGGTCAGCGGGCCCGAGAGTGCGACGATGCGAATCCGCGTGCGCTGGTCGGCCGACGCGCTGTCCAACGACGTCAGCAATGTGGACTTCGCGGTGGTGACGCCGATCGTGACGCTCACCGCCCCCAACACAGCGGTGAACTGGCGCGTCGGCAACACCCAGACCTTGCGGGCCACGCACAACCTCGGTGCCGGGCAGACAATGGCTTTTGATTTCAGCGCCGACGACGGTGCGACGTGGGCGGAACTCACGCAGGCGACAACCGGCACGTCGAACGCTGTCACTTATTCCTGGGTAGTCGCATTGCCGACGACCAGTTCCGCAAGGATTCGCGGGCGGTGGGTGGCGTCACCGGCGGTGGCCGACGCCAGCGACGTGGCCTTCAGGATCATCCCGCGCATCAGCGTCACGGCACCTAACACGACCCTGACATGGGGCGCCGGTTCGACCCGGACGGTGACCTGGATGCACAACCTCGGCACCAGCGAGCCGGTCGACATCGCCTTCAGTGCCGATGCTGGTGCCACTTGGACGACGCTGGCGACCGGCGTCGTAAACGCCAGCGCGACGACCGGAAACACGGCCGTCGTGCTGCCCGACACCCCGACGACGACCGGGCTGGTCCGCATCAGCCAGACGTCGAATCCCGCTCACTTCGATACCAGCGACGCGTTCATAACACTCGCGCCGGCGAATCTTACGGTCACAGCGCCGAACACGAACGTGAACTGGACGGTGGGCTCGACGCGCAACATCACCTGGTCCCACAACCTCGGCACGTCCGAGACGGTGATGATCGAGCTCAGTCGTGACGGCGGCACGACGTGGGGGCCGCTGGGAACGGCGATCGCCAACAGCGGCAATACCTCGGGGACCGTCTCGTGGGCGGTGACGGGCCCGGCGACCACGGCGGCCCGGGTTCGCGTGACGTGGAGCAGAAGTCCTGCGGTGCAGGACGTCGGCAATGTCAACTTCCGGATTCAGTGAGGCAACACGGTTGTGCGTTCCAGACCGGGACTCACGAGGATGACCGATCGCCCGTCGTTCCGTTGGGCAGACCTGCGGGCGCCCAGGGTAGCGTTGATTCTGACGATCGCATGTCTGCTTGTGTGGGCCTTCGACGCATCAGCACAGCCGGGCCAGCTCGATCCGAGCTTCGACGGCGACGGGAGAGTCACGACCGCGTTCTCGGGCCGTGACAGGGCCGCGGCAGTCGCCGTGCAGGTGGACGGTAAGATCGTCGTTGCTGGTGAGTCGTTCGGCTACCGCTGCCGCGAGCAGTGGCGACATCGCGGTCGTACGGTACCTGAGCAACGGCGCCCTCGACCCGGCCTTCGGAATCGGCGGCAGAGTCACTACCGACGTCGATGGGTTCAGGGACGCGGCGACGTCGGTGGCAATCGACGCGACGGGCGGATCGTCGTGGCCGGATTCTCGTACGCCAACGCTGCAGTTCGCCCAGCGCCTGGTGGTGGTGCGATACCTGGCCGACGGAACATCGGATGCCGCCTTCGGTGTAGCCGGGAGGGTCATCGTCGGGCCGGTCCCCTACATTTTGTTCGGCCTTCCAGACTGCATCGTGGATTGGGTCCATGCGGTCGATGCGCCCGGACTTGCGCTTCGGCCCGACGGCCGGATCCTCGTGGGCGCGGTCTCACTGGCAGCGCCACCTATTGGCTGGGCGCAGTCAGTTTGACTGCCATCCGGTGCCCGTGACACGACGTTCGAGGCGCCCACTCTGGGCTGCCCCCCACGGAATACGGGCGTCGCGATGGCGCAGCAGCTGTCGGAGCAGACCTTCGGCGTCGCCGTACAGTTTGATGGTCGCATCGTAGTTGGTGGAAGTCGCAACGTCTTCGATCAGGTCGTCTTGACTCGTTTTCTGCCGACCGGCGCGGTCGATTCCAGTTTCGGTGCTTCTGGCTTTGCTACGGTGCCGCCTCCGTCGCACGTGATCGAGGGTGCCGGACGAGCCCTGTTGCTCCAGCCAGACGGCAAGCTCGTCGTGGCGGGCGCCGTGCAGCGGCCGAACTTCGGGACGGCGTTTCGCGAGGGTGTCCACCTCGCGCGCTACCACGGCGACGGCACAGTCGACACGAGCTTTGGCACTGGGGGCCGCGTCGAGACATGGACACCCGGCAGGGGTATGAGCGCCGACGCGGTGGCTCTCGACCCGACCGGGAGAATCATCGTCGCCGGGTGTATCGAGCAGGACGGACCCTCGTTCGGTCAGTGCAAGTTCAGCGGTCCCTCGACAGCGACGAACTTCTTCATGGCCAGGTACAGCCCGGCAGGCGTGCTAGACCCGACGTTCGGCAGCGCCTTCGCCGGCATTGATATCGCCGGTTACTGGGACGCAGCTGCGGGCATCGCAGTCCAATCGGATGGGCGCATCGTGGCTGCCGGCGGGGCGTCGCTCGATGGCAGCACCCAGCAGCGTTTCGCGCTCGTTCGCGTTTTCGGCGGAACGGTGAACTGCACGGCAACGCTGCTGCCCGCCGCGAGATCGACGGGCCAAGCAGGAAGCTTCGGCACGATCGAGGTCGGCTTGCCACCCGGGTGTCCGTGGACTGCCACGAGCAACGTGCCGTGGATGGTCGTCACTGCCGGCAGCAGTGGGGCGGGAAACGGGGTCGTAACCTATGTCTTCCAGGAGAACACGACGACGGCGCAGCGCATCGGCACGTTGAGCGTCGCCGGGGTGTCGTTCGCGCTAACACAGGGGCCAGCGACGGCGCCGGCGTTGAGCACTCAGCCGGTCGAACAGACCGTGGCGCCGGGGGGGCAAGCGACCTTCGTGTCCTTGGCCACAGGGGACCCGCCACCGACCTACCGCTGGCAAATGTCGGCGGATGGCAGCAGCTGGTCCGACGTACCCGCGATCCCGCCGTACTACGGGACTAACGGTCGCACCTTGGCGATCGTGCCAGTTCCCGGCTGCGCTGACCGGTTTTCGGTTCCGAGTGACCGCCTCGAACAGCGCTGGCGTGGTCACGAGCGTCGCTGCAGCGCTGACGGTGACGGTCGCGCCGCCGTGCAACTACTCGGTCAGCCCAATCGACGTCGTCGTTCCTGCGGCTGGTGCTTCGGGAGGCATCGACCTGACGACCGGGCCGACGTGCGCTTGGAGCGCGAGCGTCACGGAGACATGGCTGTTGGTAACCCCGACCTCCGGAACGGGTTCGCGCCGGGTCAGTTTTTCGATCGCGATGTCATCGCTGGCAACGGAGCGGACGGCGACACTGACGATTGGCGGGCGAGTCGTGGGCTTCCGTCAACTCGCTTCGGCAGTCACGGCTCCGGTTCTGGCGGCGGCGGTCGTCCTACGCCCCAACGTCTCGTTCTCGTGGACCCCGCCGACCGCCGGCCCAGCGCCGACGGGCTACACGCTGGAGGCTAGTCTCATGCCTGGCGGACCGCCCGTGGCCTCGCTCCCGCTAGGAACTCAAACGTCGCTCACCGTCGCTGCCCCCGACGGCACGTTCTACGTCCGGATCATCGCCACGGTGAACGGGAGCCCCGTGTCGTCCAACGAAATCCACGTTGTGGTGGCGCCGCCCTCGGTCCCGAGTGCACCCCAAGGGTTCTCGGCCGGCGTCGGAGGCAGCGTCATCACCTTCGCATGGCAGGCGCCGAGCGGCAGCGCGGTCACCGGTTACGTGCTCGAAGCCGGCAGTGGGCTCGGGTTGTCGAACCTGGCGATTCTGCCGCTGGGCGACGTGACGACGTTCGTGACGCCGCCGGTGCCCAATGGCAGCTACTACGTGCGCCTGCGTGGGCAGAACGCGTCGGGCACGGGGCCGCCCTCGAACGAGGTCCGCGTCGTGGTTGGGCCACCGCCGCCGAGTGCTCCGACGTTGACGGGCTCTGGCAGTCTCGGCGGGAACGTGGTTCTGTCGTGGTCGACGCCGTCGTCGGGCGCCGCGGTGACCGGCTACGAACTTCATGCCGGCACAGCCCCCGGGTTGAGCAACATCGTCGTGATCCCACTGCCGGCGTCGCAGGAGCTGCTCGCGACCAGCGGTGTCCCGCCCGGCACCTACTACGTGCGCGTCGTGGCAACCAGCGCCCAGGGCCTCGGAGAGGTGTCTAACGAGGTTGCGCTCGTGGTGCCGTAGCATCCACCTGGCCCTTGAACCGTCAGGGCTTGGCCAGGAAGCGGGCCAGCAGCGGCATCCAGCGGGCCATGACGGGGTCGGTGAACATGGCTTCGTGCGGCGCCTCGAACACGTGTACCTCGGCGCCCGGGCCCAGCAGCGATGGCCAGGCGTCGCTCGTGACCGGCCCCTCGTCGGGAAACACCGCCAGCGTCGGGCCGGCGTAGGGGCGTGCGGCGTAGGTCGCGATGAGTCGCTTCGCGGCGAACCAGAACCCCGGCCAGCGGTTGCGGGGCAGCAGCATCGCCGAGACCGGGTTGGGCTTCCGTCCATACAGGTGAACCAGGTGGTAGGTCGCCCAGTTGACGCCCGGGAAGCGGGTGTACGGCACGAGTTCCTTCAGCCACGCCCGGAATCCGCGCCGGCCCGGGCCCTGGACCAGCCGTCGGGCGCGCCCGGCGACGCGATGCAGCAGCGGAGCGCGCTTGAAGGGATATCGCGTCCTCGAGGTGCCGGCGGTGTGGAGCGGGTGGGTCGGCGCCAGCAGGAACAACACCTCCACCACTTCGCCCTGCTGCACGAGCTGCTGCGCCAGTTCGAATGCGACGAGGCCCCCCATCGAGAATCCCCCGAGGCGGTAGGGGCCGCGCGGCTGGACCCGTCGGATGCTCTCGAGCTGCACCGCGGCCAGCGCACTCAGCGATGCCGCCTGCACGAAGCCGGTGCCGAGGGCCCAGAGCGACACCGCGTACAGCGGACACGGCACCTGCCACGTGTTGCGGCCCGCGACGGCGAGGTCGACGCCGCAAAAGAACAGCGGCGGCGCGGTTCCCTGCTCGACGAGCCGGAAGACGAAGTCGGGGTTCGTCATCGCGGCCGGCTGCGCCGTCGCGGTGTCGATAGTGCGCGCCAGGCCCTCGAGCGTGGGCGCGGCGAGCAGCCAGTGCATCGACAGCTGCACCCCGAACCGGGCTTCGGCCTCGACGATCATCTGCACCGCGGCCATCGAATCGCCGCCGAGCGCGTAGTAATGGTCGTCGGGCGCCACCGCGTCGACCCGGAGCTGGCGTTGCCAGATCCCGGCCAGCGCTGCCTCGGTTTCGGTCAGCGGCCGACGCCTCGTCGATGAGGGCGACGGGGCCGCCGACGCCGCGGCGACGCGGATGGCCACCCGATCGACCTTGCCGCCGGCGGTCAAGGGTACGTCGGTCACGAAGAGGAACCGGGAGGGAATCAACTGCGGCGGCAGCTCCGCTTCGAGACGCGTCCGGAGATCGGGCGCTGAACACGACCGCCCCGCCCTGGTCACCACCGCCGCCACCAGGGCCCGACTGCCCGGATCGGTCTCGAACCACGTCACGGCGGCCTGCGCCACCCGCGGGTCCCGCCCGAGGGCGGCTTCGACTTCGGCAGGCTCGATACGCACCCCGCGGATCTTCACCTGGTCGTCCAGGCGGCCGAAGTAGTGAAGGACACCGGTCGCGTCGCGGACCACGAGGTCGCCGCTCCGGTAGTAGCGGCCGCCGTCGTGGCCGAGCGTCACGAACCGCTCGCGTGTGAGCGCCATGTTGCCGTGGTAGCCGCGGGCGACACCGCCGCCGCCGATGGCCAGTTCGCCCGGCGAGCCGTCGGGAAGCGGATTCAGATCGGTGTCGATCACGGCGACGTGGACATGCGGCAGGGGCGTTCCGATGGGCGCCGACGGCGCCGAGGCGTCTTCGCCGGCGACGGGGACCAGCCGGTGTGCCGTCGCCCACACCGTGGTCTCGGTGGGTCCATAGAGGTTCCACACCTGGTCGCCGCAGGCTGCGAGCCGCTGGGCCAGCTCGGGCGCGATGGCCTCGCCGGTGGTGATGGCGACGCGCACGCGCGGAAAGTCCGGAACCTCGGACAGGATCGCCCGCCACACCGCTGGACCGGTCTGAACCATCGTGACGCCGTGGTCACGAACGTCGCGGGCCAGACGACGGGGATCGCGCTGAATATTCCGGTCCCTGAGCAGCACGCTGGCGCCGGTGATGAGCGGCACGAACAGCTCCGGCACCGATACGTCGAAACTCACCGTCGTGGCGGCCAGCTGGCGATCGGCAGCGCTGATGTCGAGGAGATCGCGGGTGGCGAGGAGCAGGCGCACGATGCTGTGGTGTTCGACCGCGACGGCCTTCGGGTCGCCGGTGCTTCCCGACGTGAACAGCAGGTAGCCGAGACGGGCGCCGCCCGGAGCGCCCGGCGTCGAGTCGCCGTCGCCAAGGGTGGCCGGAATGCTGGACACCTCGCACAGCGTCGGTGCCGTGCCCGCGTCCGGACTCCCGGCGAACGCGGCCCGCAGCGGGCCGAGCAGCGACTCGTCTCCGAGCACCGTCCTGCAGCCGCACGACATCAGCAGGCGCCGGATGCGGGCCGGCGGGTCGTCGGGTTCGAAGGGCACGTAAGCCGCGCCGGCCTTCCAGATGCCCAGCAGCACCGCCACCAGTTCGGCGCTGCGATTCATCAGCACGCCCAGCGGCTCTTCGGCCGCCACTCCACGGTCGGCGAGAAAACGCGCGACGTCGGCGGCCCGGGCCGCCAGCCACGCGTAGCTGACCTCGCCGTCGGCGGCGCTGATGGCAATCGCGTCGGGCGTCGCCGCGGCCTGTCGCGCAAAGAGCGCGAACACGTTCGCCTCGAGCAGGCCGGCCTCCCGGCCCAGGGGTGTCGGCACGGCGATCAGGGGTGGCGCGGGCGCAGCGCCACCGCGAAGCCGGGGGCCGGCTCCCAGTGGTAGGCGCCGCGGACGGGCGGTCCGTGGCCACCGGTCTCGACGTGGTAGCCCCCGGCGAGCGCCCGGAGGAACACGCGGCCGAGCGTCACCGAGACGGTCGAGAACGGGCAATGGTGATGGTCGAGGCCGAACGGCGAGAACTGGTCGGCCGCTGGACCCGCGCCCAGGAAGCGGCCGGGATCGAAGTCGAAAGGTCGTGGAAACGCCTCGGCAGCCTTGTGCGCCTCCCACATGCAGACCCGTACCACCGAGCCGCGGGGAATCAGGAAGCCGTCGAAGACGATGTCACGCGTGACGCGGCGCATCAGGCGCTCGCTCTGGTCCAGGCGCAGCGTCTCGAGGACGAAGGCGTCGGCCACGGATGGCGTGGACGGCCCCGGGTGCGACTCGGCCGCGACCCGGTCGGTCCAGGACGGCTCCGCAGCCGCGTACTTCGTGATCCAGCGCAAGAGGCCGCGCAGGTCGTCGCGACCCATTTCGACCATGTAGATCAGGTTGCCGAGCAGCGTGTCGTCGACGTCGGTCTCGTCGACCAGCGCACCGAGGAGCCCGGACGCGAACGCCGGGTCCGGGTTGCGTGAGTGCCGCGCCGCTTGCGCTCGCAGCTCGTCGCGAAGGGCGGCGAATGCCGTGTGTTGCGTCGAGGTGAGGTTCCAGACGAGTCCGTGCGGGCCGAGCTCGCGATACCCCTGCATCAGCCGGTCGAAAGCCGGCGATCCGGGCCGGGCGCCGAAGAAGAGACGCACCAGCATGGCGCTGGCGATGCGGCCCAGGGCGTCGGTGAGCGTGCGCGACGGTTCGTGCCCCTGCTCGACACGTCGGCGATAGGCCTCCAGCCCGTCGTTCGCCATCGCGGCCAGGTCGTCGAGGCGGTCGTCGAGGGGGGTTGCGGTGATCCCGCGGACGAGATCCCGGCGCACCTCGCGGTGCGATTCACCTTCCAGCTGGCGCAGAAACCCCTTGGGGAACAGCTCCTCCAGCTGCAGGGTCATCGGCCGTAACGCCGAGGCGTGTTCGCGCAGCAGGCGCCGGCCGATCGACAGCCCGACAACGCAGATCACCAGCTCGCGCGCCGCACGGGCCTTGAAGATCGGTCCGTACATGGCCGCGCGTTGCAGCAGCAGTCCCCGGTTGCTTCGTTCGAGCACGTCGAGGGCGACCAGATCACCAGGCGGCAACGGGCGGCGATGCCAGAGCGCCCGCGCGTGAGCGGCGGCGATGGCCAGGTAGGGCGGACGCTCCGGGGTGGGGAGCGAGGGCTTCACGCTCGTCGCCGGGCAGGTCACGCGTGTCGCAGGCCCGGAGCTGCCGTCGGATCGTCCAGTTTGCGCGGCCGGTCCGACACGAGGTCGACTCATCGGCGCCGGGGCTGGGCGATCATGCCGCTATCTTAGCGTCGGAAATGGGCCGTGGCGGATTGCGGGCGGGATTCCAAACCGCTCTGGCGGCGAGCCGTGAGTTCCATCGCGCGGCCGAACACGGCGTCGTACATCGAGGGCGTGACCTTTCCCGTATTCGTGTTCTGCCGCGACGGGTGGAAGCACCCGACCAGCGTGAGACCGGCCGGGCCGCGGGTGCCGGCCGGTGCCAGCCTGGCGATGGCGCCGTGCCCGAAGACCGGCCGTGGGCGGGGGAGTGGGGTGTAGGTGGCGACCAGCGCCAGCCAGGCGTCCCACGCCACCTTCCCGAGCGCCATCACCACGCGCAGCCGCGTCAGCGCCGCGACTTCGGCGGCCAGGTGGCGACGACAGGCGGCGACCTCCGCGGGCAAGGGCCTATTGGCCGGTGGCGCACAGCGTGCCGCTGCGGCGATGAACACGCCGCGGAGCCGCAACCCGTCGTCGACGCGCTGCGAAGTCGGGATGTTGGCCAGCCCCGCGCGATGCAGGGCGGCCATCAGGAAATCGCCCGACCCGCCCACGCCGTCGCCGGTGAAGACCCGGCCCGTGCGGTTGGCGCCGTGGGCAGCGGGGGCCAGCCCGAGGAGCAGGATCAGAGCAGCCGGATCGCCGAAGCCGGGGACGGGCCGGCCCCAGTAGGTCTCGTCGCGATAGGCCGCGCGTTTCACGCGCGCCACCTCCTGGCAGTACCGGCGCAGGCGGGGACAGGCCTCGCACGCCACGATGGCCTGCCGGGCCTGGATGAGTCGCCTCGACCCGATAAGTTGCACGCGACGATTGGTCATCGGCGGCTTGAGCGTGAGGAGCCTGGGCGGCCGGCCGGCTCGACGGGCAGCATATCCAAACCCCGGCAGCCTTTGAGCGAGCCCGGCTCAGGGCGGTACAATGGTTCGGATCGACAGGACGTGACGAAAGGGTAACTGGAGACATGAGAAGTACCGCACCGTCGGATGCCGCCGAACTCGAAGCCCTCGAAACCCGGGAGTGGCTCGAATCGCTGGACTATGTCTTGAAGTCCGGCGGGCCGGCCCGCGTCGGCCGTCTGCTCGGTGAACTCGGCCGCCACGCCCACGCCAGTGGCGTCAAGCTGCCGTTCACCGCCAACACCCCCTACATCAACACCATCCACGTCGGCGAGCAGGTGCCCTATCCGGGCAGCCGCGAGATCGAGCGCCGCATCAAGAGCCTGGTCCGCTGGAACGCGATGGCCATGGTGGTGCGCGGCAATCGCCACGAGGACGGCATCGGCGGCCACATCTCGACCTATGCGTCGGCCGCCACCCTCTACGAGGTGGCCTTCAACCACTTCTTCCGCGGCCGCGACGGCCACGAAGGCGACATGGTCTATTTCCAGGGCCACGCCTCGCCGGGCATCTACGCCCGCGCGTTCCTGGAAGGCCGGCTGTCGCAGGAGCAGCTCGAGAACTTCCGCCGGGAGCTGTCCAAGGGCGGCGGGCTGTCGAGCTACCCGCACCCGTGGCTGATGCCCGACTTCTGGGAGTTCCCGACGGTGTCGATGGGGCTGGGGCCGATCATGGCCATCTACCAGGCCCGCTTCAACCGCTACCTGGAGGATCGCGGGCTCAAGCCGGTGACCGACGCCAAGGTCTGGGCGTTCCTCGGCGACGGCGAGACCGACGAGCCCGAGTCGCTGGGCGCGATCACGCTGGCCTCCCGCGAGCGGCTCGACAACCTGATCTTCGTCATCAACTGCAACCTGCAGCGGCTCGACGGGCCGGTGCGCGGCAACGGCAAGATCATCCAGGAGCTCGAGGCGATCTTCCGCGGCGCCGGCTGGAACGTGGTCAAGGTGATCTGGGGCTCGCGAGTGGGACCCCCTGCTGGCCGCCGACCACGAGGGCCTGCTGGTCAAGCGGATGGGCGAGGTGGTCGACGGCGAGTACCAGAAGTACGCCGTCGAGTCGGGCGCCTACGTCCGCAAGCACTTCTTCGGCGACGACCCGAAGCTGCTCGACATGGTCAAGCACCTGTCGGACGAGCAGCTCAAGAAGCTCACGCGCGGCGGTCACGATCCGCTCAAGGTCTACAACGCGTTCAAGCGCGCCGTCGACACGCGGGGCATGCCGACGGTGGTGCTGGCCCAGCACGATCAAGGGCTACGGCATCGGTGAGTCCGGCGAAGGCAAGAACGTCACCCACAACCAGAAGAAGATGAACGACAGCGAGGTGACGGAGTTCCGCACCCGCTTCGGCATCCCGATCTCCGACGACCAGGTGGCCAACGCGCCGTTCTACCGCCCGCCGGCCGACAGCGTCGAGGCGAAGTACATCGCCGAGCGGCGCCAGGCCATGGGCGGCCCGGTGCCGGCCCGTCAGGAGCGCGCCGAGCCCATCAAGGCCGACCTCTCCGAGGCGTTCGCCGAGTTCCACACCGGCACCGAGGGCCGCACGGCGTCGACGACGATGGTCTTCGTCCGCATGCTGTCGAAGCTGCTGCGCGAGGAGAGCATCGGCAAGCTGGTGGTGCCGATCGTGCCCGACGAGGCCCGCACCTTCGGCATGGAGGCGCTGTTCCGCCAGGTGGGCATCTACGCCCACGTCGGCCAGCTCTACGAGCCGGTCGATCGCGACACGCTGCTCTACTACAAGGAAGCGGAAGACGGCCAGATCCTCGAGGAGGGCATCAACGAGGCCGGCTCGATGTCGTCGTTCATCGCCGCCGGCACCGCCTACGCCAGCCACGGCATCAACACGATCCCGTTCTTCATCTTCTACTCGATGTTCGGCTTCCAGCGCGTCGGCGACCTGATCTGGGCCGGCGCCGACATGCGGATGCGCGGCTTCGTGGTGGGCGGCACCGTCCGGCCGGACGACGCTGAACGGCGAGGGCCTGCAGCACGAGGACGGCAACAGCCACGTGCTGTCGCTGCCGGTGCCGACCTGCCTGTCCTACGATCCGACCTTCGCCTACGAGCTGGCGGTGATCATCGAGGACGGCATCAAGCGGATGTACGCCGACCAGGAGAACATCTTCTACTACCTGACGGTGATGAACGAGCAGTACGCCCATGCCGCCGATGCCCGAGGGCGCGCGCGACGGCATCCTGAAGGGGATGTACGTGGTCAAGCCGACGGCCAAGCCCAAGGCCAAGCTGCGCGCGCAGCTGTTCGGCAGCGGCACCATCCTCAACGAGGCGCTCAAGGCGCAGCAGATCCTCGACGAGAAGTACAACGTCGGCGCCGACGTGTGGAGCGTGACCAGCTACGGCAACCTCTACAAGGACGGCCATGCCTGCGATCGCTGGAACCGGCTGCATCCCGCCGAGACGCCGCGGGTGCCGTACGTGACGCAGATGACTGGCCGACGCCCCGGGCGTGTTCGTGGCCGCCTCCGACTACCTCAAGGTGCTGCCGGACGCCATCGACCGGTGGCTGCCGCGCGAGCTGCACAGCCTGGGCACCGACGGCTTCGGCCGCAGCGAATCGCGGGCCGCGCTGCGCAACTTCTTCGAGGTGGACGCGCGCTTCATCACCCTGGCCACGCTCTACGCCCTGATGCAGGAGAAGCAGGTGGAGTCCAAGGTGGTGGCGCAGGCCATCAAGGACCTGGGCATCGACACCGAGAAGGCGAACCCCGCCATCTCGTAGCCGCTGGTCCGGTGAGGACCACGGGAACGCGGCCCGGCACGGGCGCGAGGTAACGACGTGAAAGAGTTCAATCTGCCCAACCTGGGCGATGGTATAGCCGCGGGCGACGTGCTCCGCGTCATGGTGAAGGTCGGTGACGTGCTCGCCGAGGACCAGCCGGTGCTGGAGCTCGAAACCGACAAGGCCACCCTCGAAGTGCCGTCCACGGTGGCCGGTCGCGTGAACGACGTGCGGGTCAAGAACGGCGACAAGGTGAAGCCCGGCCAGGTCGTGCTGGTCGTCGACGACGCCGGGGCGGGCGGCGCGGCGGCGGCGCCACCGGCCGCTGCTGCACCCGCGGCCGCCGCGGCGCCCGCCGCTGCAGCCCCGGCCGCGAAGGCGGGACCCGGCGAGGGCGACAGCCCGACCGACGGCGGCCGCAAGTCCGGGCCGGGCGAGGGCGACAGCCCGACCGATCGCGGTCGAAAGGTGGCCGCGGCCGAGGTCGAGGACGCCGCCGACCGCAACGAGAAGGTGCTGGCGTTCGCCGCGAGCCGTCCGGCAGCGCCGCCGGCCGACCGCGGCCCGCTGGCGCCGGCCGCGCCGTCGGTGCGCCGCCTCGCCCGCGAGCTCGGCGTCGACCTGCACCAGGTGCCCGGCACCGGCCCGGCCGGCCGCATCAGCCAGGACGACGTGAAGAACTTCACCAAGCACGTGATGTCGAGCCTCGGCGGCGGCGGCCAGGCCAGCGTGGCGACGCTCTCGGGCGGCTCGGTGGCGCTGCCCGACTTCTCCAAGTGGGGCGCGGTCGAGCGCAAGGCGATGTCGGGGATCCGCCGCAAGACGGCCGAGCACCTGTCGCACGCCTGGAACACCATTCCGCACGTCACCCAGTTCGACAAGGCCGACATCACCCAGCTGGAACAGGTGCGCAAGAAGTACCGCGCCGAAGTGGAGAAGGCCGGCGGCAACCTGACCGTCACCGCCATTGCCGCCAAGGTGATCGCCGGCGCGCTGCGGGTCTTCCCGCAGTTCAACGCCTCGGTCGACGCCGCCGGCCAGGCGATCGTCTACAAGAAGTACATCCACGTCGGCATCGCCGTGGACACCGAGAACGGCCTGCTCGTGCCGGTGATCCGCAACGCCGACCAGAAGAACCTGACCGCAGATCTCGATCGAGATCCAGGCGCTGGCCGAGAAGGCCAAGGCCCGCAAGCTGACCCTCGACGAGATGTCCGGCGGGTCGATGTCGATCTCGAACCTGGGCGGCATCGGCGGCACCGCGTTCACGCCGATCGTCAACTGGCCCGAGGTGGCGATCCTCGGCATCTCGCGCGGCGGCTTCGAGCCGGTGTGGAACGGCACCGCCTTCGAGCCGCGGCAGATGCTGCCGCTGTCGCTCAGCTACGACCACCGGCTCATCGACGGCGCCGACGCCATCCGCTTCCTGCGCTGGGTCGTCGATGCGTTCGAACAGCCCTTCACGCTGGCGCTGCGCGGGTAGATCGGCGGGTCTCGAGGGCCGGGGCTCGGGACTCGGGTCCGGACGACACCAGACGAGAGCTCAGATGCCATCAGTCACTGTCTTGGGCGCGGGTCCTGGCGGCTATGCCGCCGGCCTTCTACGCCGCCGACCTCGGCATGCAGGTCACGCTGGTCGACGAGGAGAAGAACCCCGGCGGCGTCTGCCTCTATCGCGGCTGCATCCCGTCGAAGGCGCTGCTGCACGTGGCCAAGGTGCTCGACGAGTCGAAGCACGCCAGGGCCTGGGGCATCGAGTTCGGCGGCGCCGAAGATCGATCTCGACAAGCTGCGCGCCTACAAGAACCAGGTGGTCGAGAAGCTGACCGGCGGCACCGGCCAGGTGGCCAAGCTGCGCAAGATCACCTACGTGCAGGGCCGGGCGACCATCACCGGCCCGACGTCGCTGTCGGTGAAGACGGCGGCCGGCACCCAGGAGGTGAAGAGCGACTACCTGGTGCTCGCCACCGGTTCGCACCCGACGCGCATCCCCGGGTTGTCGGTCGACAGCCCGCGGGTGCTCGACTCGACCGGGGCGCTCGATCTGCCCGAGATCCCCAAGACGCTGCTGGTCATCGGCGGCGGCTACATCGGCCTGGAGCTCGGCTCGGTCTACGCCGCGCTCGGCACCAAGGTGTCGGTCGTCGAGATGACGCCCGGGCTGCTGCCCGGCGCCGACCGCGACCTGGTGCAGCCGCTGGCCCAGCGCATCGAGAAGACGTTCGCGAAGGTGATGCTCTCGACCAAGGTCACCGGCATGGTCAGCGGCCAAGAGCGGCATCGCCGTGACCTTCGAGGGCGACGGCGCGCCGGCGTCGGAGACCTACGACTACGTGCTGGTGTCGATCGGCCGGCGGCCGAACTCGAAGATCGACGGCCTCGAGAAGACCGGGGTCAAGGTCGACGCCAAGGGCTTCATCGAGACCGACGGCCAGCGGCGCACGACCGAGCCGACGGTGTTCGCCATCGGCGACGTCGCCGGCGAGCCGATGCTGGCGCACAAGGCGTCGCACGAGGCCCGGGTGGCCATCGACGCCATCGCCGGCCACAAGGCGGTGTTCGAGCCGGCGGCGATCCCGGCGGTGGTGTTCACCGATCCCGAGATCGCCTGGGCGGGCCTCACCGAGGCCGAGGCCGAGAAGACCGGGCAGCAAGGTCGAGGTCGTCCGCTTCCCGTGGCCGGCCTCGGGCCGCGCCATCGCCATCGACCGCGTCGACGGCGTGACCAAGCTGGTCATCGACCCCGAGACCGAGCGCATCCTCGGCGTCGGCATGGTCGGGTCCGGCGCCGGCGAGCTCATCGCCGAGGGCGTGCTGGCGATCGAGATGGGCGCCACGGCCACCGACGTGAAGCTCACCATCCACCCGCACCCGACGCTGTCGGAGACGGTGATGGAGGCCGCCGAGGTGTTCTTCGGGCAGGCCACGCACGTCTACCGGCCGAAGAAGAAGAGCTGACCCCGCCGCCGTTCTGGCCGAGCCTGGCATCGAGATCATCTCGAGCGGGCCAGCTTGTCGAACTCCTCCTGCATCTTCGCCCGGCGCTCGAGCAGGGCGCGGATCTCGTCGCGGCCCAGCCACTGTCCGACCGACGCGGTGAGCGACTCTTCCGTCAAGGCCATGGTTCGCGTCCACAGGGCGTCGTCCTTCGCCAGCATCTTGTGCACGAGGTTCTTCGTCTTCGTCAGCGCCCGGGAATGATCGATCAGAATCAGGTTCCAGTCGGGATCGACGAGCCAGTTCCCGAGGTTCGGATCGATGTCGCCGATGAGGTTGTGGAACATCTTGGCCCGGGTCAACTGCGCGTTGAACCGCGCCTGGTGTATCGGCGGGGCCTTCGGCATGCCGCCCGAGTCCTTGAAGCTCGTCGCCGGCGCGACCCACATGATGGCGACGCCGACGTCGTCGTCGACCTTGCGTTCCACCTTGGGCGGGACCATCCCGAGTTCGAGGAGCTTGTCGAGTTCGTAGGCGGCGATCTCGGACTTGTAGCTTTCGAAGTAGCCCTGGCGCATGCCGGGCCGGAGAATCTTCCAGGCGGCTGACTCCACCGGGCCGCCCGGCGCGAAGAACACCCGCTGCGACTTCGTCACGCCGATCGACAGCGGCGCCGCCTTCACGATGGCCGCGGTCCGCATGAACTCCTCGATCTCAGCGGCCTTGCCGACCCACGATGGCGAGCCGGGCGCCGGTGTCGCCACCTGGGCGGTGACGGCAGCGGTCGCCAGCGCGATCGCACCCAGACAAGCCATCCCCCTCAGTCGGTTCATCATCGGCGTTCCCCTTGATCGTTGAACTGACACGACGGCCGCTGGCCCCGCGGGACTGGTACGGCAGTCGCGCCGGCTGAGCCGGATCGCGGTATCTTCATCTCCACGCCGAGCGAAGTCACGGACTTTCTGGCGGCGGACGCCGCGACGCCCGTGCCCCGGATTGGCCCGTTTCGTGCTCTACGTTCGACTGCAATGAACAATGACCACTATTGCGGTCAGAACCCTTGTTAGTCACCATCCTCGCCGTAGTGCTGTTTCTCTCGCTCGACGCTTCCGCCCAGCCTGGGACCGGCCGTGTCACCGGCACCATCGTCGAAGCCCGCACCGGCGTGCCGCTCGCGGCGGTGCTCGTGAAAGTCCAATCGACGGGCCAGCAGGCGTTCTCTGACGCCGACGGCCGTTTCGAGATCGTCGGCGTTCCCTCCGGACCACAAGTCGTGCTCGTCTCCGTTGTTGGATTCGGGTTGGTGAGACGGGAGGTGGCGGTCGCCGCCGGCGAAGCCGTGGACATCAGGATTGCGGTGGCGGAAGGGGCGAGCACTTACGTCGAAGACGTCGCCGTCGCGGGCACGGCATTCCGCGAGGCGGAGCCGGGTGTTGCCAGTCAGTTCGTGCTGGGCAGCCGCGATCTGCTCGCCCTCCGCGGACTCGTCGCCGACGATCCCTTCCGGGCCGTGCAGGTCCTTCCCGGCGTTGCCACCGGCGACGACTTCCGCGCCGAGTTCGCCGTGCGTGGCCTTGGACCGTCGAACATCGGGATCGCGGTCGACGGCGTCGACAGCCCGCTGTTGTTCCACACCGTCCGCGGCGTGCAGGACACCGGCTCCATCGGACTGATCAACAGCGACATCATCGAATCCGCGACGCTGTTCGCCGGCGCGCATCCGCAGCGTCTGGGTGCGCATCTCGGCTCGCGTCTCGACTTCACCACCCGTGACGGCTCCCGCGAGCGCCTGACGGTCCGCGGCCTCGTGAGTGCGTCCGCAGCGAGCACCGTGTGGGAAGGCCCGCTCGGCAGCAGCAAGCGCGCGAGCTGGCTGGTGGCCGTGCGCAAGAGCTACATCGACTGGCTGCTCCGCCAGATCGACTCGACGACCGACACCACCTTCGGCTTCACCGACGCGCAGGGCAAGCTCAGTGTCGATCTCTCTCCGCGTCAGACGCTTCGGGTGTCGATGATCGCCGGTCGATCCGTCTTGCGCGAGGAGGAAGCTGATCCTGGACCCAACACGCTCGACCGCGCGCAGGTCAACACGCTGATCGGCAACGTGCAGTGGCGTTTCACGCCCTCGACCAAGTTGACGATCTCGCAGCAGGCCTACGTCCTCCACGCGGACTATGCCAATCAGGTGGTCGACGGCCGCACCCGCGAAGAGGGCGGCGACCTCGACCTGACCTGGCGCGGCGGCGCGGAGTGGAATCCACGACCCGGCCACCTCATCGAGTTCGGCGCCAACGCGCAGACGCTCGACGCCGAGCGGATCGACCGCCGATTCACGGCTCAATCAGAATCAACGCTGCTCGATGTGACCGGGGATGCCCGGTCGGCGGCAGGCTGGGTCCAGTATCGATGGACGCCGACCGCCCGCTTCTCGGTCACCCCCGGCGTTCGCGTTGAACACTGGCGTGCCCCACGCAACTCGCAGAATGCCGGGGACACGAGCACGGCAGCAGCTACACGAGAGCGTCGCCGTGGCTCCTCACCGAGCTCGAGGTCCGGCCCGGGATGCGGGCCCGCTTCGGCGCCGGTCTTCAGCACCAGGCGCCGACGATCGATCAGTCGATCTACGCGCTGCCCGGCAACGACCTGCTCCCGGAAAGCGCCCGCACCATCGAAGGCGGTCTCGAGCAGCGCTTCGGCGCGACCTGGCGAGTCGCGGGCACGGTGTATCACCGCAAAGATCGGGACGGATTCCGCTTCCGCAACGCCGAGGTGCGCATCGTCGACAACCAAGTGGTGCTGCCGACCGGCCCGTATCTCGTCAACGTGCTCACCGGCGACACTCGCGGCGTCGAGCTGGTGCTGGAGCGACGCTCGGTCAACGGCCTGAACGGATGGCTGTCCTATGCGTGGAACAAGTCGACGCTCAGTGACGGCGCCGAATCGTTCCCGTCGGACTACGACCAGCGCCACACCGTCAACGCCTACGTCGTCTACCGCTGGTCCGGCCGAACCAGCCTCTCGGCGCGGATGCGATACGGATCGAACTTTCCAATTGCCGGCTACATCCAGGACGTGCCCGACGGCTACGCGCTGAGCGAGCAGCGCAACGGCGCGCGCCTGCCGGCCTACTCGCGCCTGGACCTGCGCGCCGACCGGACGTTCACCTACCGCAAGAGCCGCCTCACGCTGTTCGTGGAAGTCGTGAACGCCATGAATCAGGACAACTTCCGCGCGAACAGCCCGTTCTTCAACATCACCACGCGACGAGTCTTCGAGCCGACAGAGAAGCTGTTCCCGTTGCTGCCGGTCGCGGGAGTGCTGATCGAGTTCTGACAGCGCTCCCCGCGTAGCGGCCGCCAGCGGGTATCTCGCTCCGCAGCCGGGAACTGACGCCGTACGATCACGGCTGCTTCCGCGAGACACCCGCCGTCGACCGCTTCGCGCGACCAAGCAAGAGGGCGGCGATGGCCCGACATCGCCGCTGCCTCGTCACGCGCGACGGAGCAACCCGAGCTGCGTCAGGGCCGTCACCCCGTCGTCGAGCCCGATCTCCTCGGCGATCTTCCCGTTCACCACCTTGATGACGGTGGTGCCGGTGAACCGCATCGTGCGTCCCGAGGCCGCCGGCAGCGAGCCGGCCAGGAAATCGCCGAACGCCGGGCCGGTGTGCGTGCCGCCGCCAATCCAGCGCCCGACGACGTAGTCGCCCTCGGCGATGAGATCGGCCGCGCCGGTGAAGCCCAGGTCGGGAAACGCCGCGCGGAACCCGGTGATGAAGGCCCGCACGTCGTCGCGGCCCTGGCGCGGCGCGTGCAGCGAATACTGCAGCAGCATGTCGGGTGCGGCCAGCTCGTCGATCACCCGTCGGGTTCCAGGGATTGCCCCAGAACTCGGTGAACCACCGCCCGACCAGGGCCTTGTTGTCCTCAATCCTGTCGCTCATCGTTCTCTCGCCTCCGTTGTCGCTCCGGCACCGGCCGTGAGCGACGTCGAGCATGAGCGAGCGACGGAATGCGCGCACTCCGTCGTATGCGGCCGAAGTCGGAGTCAGGGGCCGGGGCGCCCAGTTGCATGCACCAGGCGGAGCGGCGTGGGCCTGGGATCCTGCAGGACCAGGTTGACCAGGAAACGCTGGCCATCGGCGGACGGGACGTACTCCGGGTTCGGGCCACTGTTCATGACGTGTCCGATATCCATGGCGAACAGCGCCGTGCCGGCGCCGAGGGCAATCGTCCGGTCGCGCGCCAATCTGGACGGGGACCGCGATCAGCTGGCGGGAGTCGGGCACGAGGTAGAACAACTCGCGCCCATCCGGCCGCCACCTCGCCTGCGCGCCGCCGTTCGACCGACACTTGCGTGACCGTGCCGCCCGACGGGAACGACTGGACGTAGACCTCCGGACGGCCGGAGGTGTTGGCGATGTAGGCGATCCAGGCGCCATCAGGAGAAACCTGTGCGCCGCGTTCGTCGGCGTCGGTCTGGATCAGCGGCGCCGGCTGGCCGCCGCCGAGCGGCAGCGCCCACACGTCCCATCCGGTCTTCTCGGTCCGCCGCTCGAACACCAGCGTCCGGCCATCCGGCGACCAGTCCGACGGGAAGGTCTCTTCCGCGGTGGGCGCGACCAGCAGCGCGTCGCCCTCGGCGCCGACCGTCGCCTTGGCGTAGATCCCGACCCCCTGCTGGCTGCGAACCGACGTGAAGGCGATGCGCGAGCCGTCGCGCGACCAGGCGGGGAAGATGTCCTCGCCAGGCGTGGTCGTAAAGCGGCTCAGCACACCGCGCCTGGTGTCGAACAGCCAGACGTCCGAATCGGTCGCGCCACGCCGGAAGACAGCGACACGGTCGCCACCGGGCGACGGCGTCGGGCCGACGGGGTTGCCGTCATCGGGTTCGCCGAGCCGTTCGATCTCGCGGCCGGTGCGGTCGACACGGACGAACTGCCGCTGCCGCCGGCCCGAACCGGTGCGGAACGCGACGGTCCCGCCGCCGGTTGAGACGGTGACGTAATAGCCGGTATTGCTCATGACGCCGTCGGCAACGGCTGCGGGAGCTGCCGCTCACGGCGAGTTGCGCCGGTATCGAACGGCTCGGCGAAGAGGGTGCCGTTGCGGACGAAGAGCAGGTGCCCCGCCGTGTAGACGGCCGGCGCATCGGCATCGAACAGTCGCCTCGTCGCCGATCCGTCGAGCTGACCGACGTAGACGCCGCGGGCGTCCGGGCTGCCGACGACGAAGTAGAGGAAGTGGCGGCCATCGGGCAGGAAGTGCGGGAATGCGTGCCCGGCATGTCCGGCCGCGAAGGCAGTGACCGCCACCGGCGTCCCGCCGTCCGACGATGTGCGCATGATGGGACTGGCCGGAGTCGGCGCGAACAGGATTGTGCCCTCGCCGCTCCACGACCCGCCAACGCCGACGGTGGCCTTCACCAGCGGCCGGATCAGCCCGGCGTCGAGATCGAGCCGTCGTAGCTCGCCGTCCAGGAAGAAGCCGAGCGAGCGTCCATCGGGCGCCCAGAACGGGAAATACGCGCCGGCGGTGCCCGGCACCGCGGCGGCCGTCCCCGAGTTCAGGCCTCGCATCACCAATTGCGATCGGCCGTCAACGACACCGGTTGCCACCACGCGCGTGCCATCGGGCGACAGCGCGAACGACCCGAGGTCCTGCGGGTCGACGACCGGCGGGGTCGTGAGGTCGAGCGCCAGCTTCGCCGGGTGGACCATCGGCGGCGTTCGCAAGGCGAGGGCTCCAACGATCACGGCCAGCACAGCGACCGCACCGAGCCACGCTGCGCGCTCCCAGCGCGCCGCAGCAGGACGGCGAGGACTCACCACGGTGGTCAGGCCACGGCGCACATCGTCGATCTCGATCGCTGCATCGCCGATGTCGCGCCACCGCGCGCCGGCGTCCTTGGCAAGCGCGTGACGCAGGAGCCGCCGGATCGGATCGGGCGTGTCAGCCGGCAGACGCTGCCAGTCCGGCTCGCTCTTCAGCACGTTGGCCAGGACCTCGCCGGTGGTGCGGCCCTCGAAGGGCGAGCGGCCGGTCAGCATCTCGAACACGACGCAGCCGAATGCCCAGACGTCGCTGCGTTTGCTGGCCGGCTGTCCGTTGATCTGTTCGGGACTCATGTAGCCGACGGTGCCGAGGAACGCCCCCTGATTGGTGAGGCCGGCGCGGGTGAGCGTTGGGGAGTCGTCCTGCGGCAGGCCCCCGGTCGGGGCGATCACCTTGGCCAGGCCGAAGTCGAGGACCTTCACGGAGCCGTCGGGCCGCACCCTGATGTTGGCCGGCTTGAGATCGCGATGCACGATCCCTTGCTCGTGTGCGGCCTCGAGGGCCCCGGCGATCTGCCGGGCGAGACCCAGCGCGTCGTCGAGCGGCACCGGCCCGCGCCCGATGCGAACGGCGAGGTCCTCGCCCTCGACCAGCTCCATCACGATCGCCCGCACGCCGTCGCCGTCCTCCAGGCCGTGGATCGCCGCGATGTGGGGGTGATTCAGCGACGCCAGCACCTCGGCTTCGCGTTGGAAGCGCGCAAGACGCTCGGGGTCGGTGGCGAGCGACGTCGGCAGGATCTTGACCGCGACCTGGCGTTTGAGCCGCGTGTCGGTCGCGCGATACACCTCGCCCATACCGCCGGCGCCGAGCGGAGCGACGATCTCGTACGGACCCAGACGGGTACCGGGCGTGAGGCTCAAAGCGATGCCTGCGGGATGATCGGGATTATATGGTCGGCCTCTGGTTCGGGCAGCGGGACGGGCCGCCGGTCGCTTGCGACGATGGTGATAGCCTGAACCGGCTCGCCGTGCGTTCCACCACACTGGCAATCCGCCACGCGCTCATCCCCGGCATCCTCCTCATGGCGGCGGCGTGCGCACGCGGGCCGGCGCCGCCCGAGCTGGCGCCGCTCGGCGAGTTGGATCCGGCGGTGCGCACGTTGCTCGACGAACGGATCGCGATCGTCCGCGACGCACCGGCCGAGGCCGACGCCTGGGGCACGCTCGGCATGGCGTTCGAGGCCAACGGGTTCACGCCGCCGGCCCGCGAGTCGTATCGGACGGCGACGACGTTCGAGAACGCGCACGGCCGCTGGTGGTACCGGCTGGGGTTGCTGGCCCAGCGCGGGGGCGACATCGACGAGGCGTTGGCGGCCTTCGATCGGGGAATCGCCCTGTCACCCGACTACGTGCCGCTGCGCTGGCGTCGGGGGTTGCTGCTGCTCGATCGCGGCGACGTGGAGGCCGCCGATACGGCGTTCCGCGTCGCGGTCAACCTCGCGCCCGGCGATGCCGCGAGCGCGACCGGCCAGGCGCGTGTGCTCATGGCGCGCGGGCAGGCGGCCGACGCCGCGGCGCGGCTCGAGGCGCTGCTCGAGCGCACGCCGGCCGATCGCTACGCCTATCAGCTGCTCGGCACCGCCTACCGGCAGCTCGGGCGGTCCGCCGAGGCCGGCGAGGCCCTGGCCGCGGGCGCCGGCGGCGAGCCGGTGTGGGCAGATCCGTGGTCCGACGACGTCGGTTCGCTGCGCCGCGGCTTTGCGTCGTCGCTGAAGGACGCCACCGCGCTGGCGATGGCGGGACGCTATCCCGAGGCCATCGCGCTGCTCGAGCGGCTCCACCGTGAACGTCCGGCCGATCGTGAGCTGCGGACGTATCTCGGCGGGATCTATGCCAGCGCCGGCCGGGTCGCCGAGGCCCGGGCGCTGCTCGACACGGTGCTGGCGGAGACGCCCGGCGACTTCGACGCGACGATGCATCTCGCCACCGCGCATCTGTTTGCCGGGGATTACGACGCGGCCGATCGGGTTGCCGTCCGCGCCCTGGCGCTGCGGCCGTCGACCGCCGAGGCCACCCGCCTGCGCGGCGTCGTCGCCTGGCGGGCCGGACGGCTCGACGACGCCAGGCGCCTTCTCGAGGACGCGGCCGCCGGCGACCCCCGCGACGCCAAGGCCCTGGCGTGGGTGGGGATGATCGCGAACGAGCGCGGCCGCGCCGGCGAGGCGCTCGACGCGTTCCGCCGCGCGCTGGCGCGCGATCCGCTCCTGCTGGACGCGCTGATCGGCGGCGCGGCCACTGCCCTCGGTGCCGGCGACGATGAGGATGCGGCGCGATGGCTCGCCAGGGCCCGGCGGCTGTCGCCCGGCGACACCCGCCTGCCGGAGCTCGAACGTCGCGTGGCGGGAGGGCGCACGTGAGCCGCGCGCCGGCGCGGACGCTGGTCGTCGCGTCGCTGCTGATAGCGCTTGCCGGCTGCCGTCAGGCGCCGGCGCCCGCCGCAACCGACGCGGCTCCGCCCGGGCCGCCGTGGTTCGCCGACGAGGCTGCTGCCCGCGGAGTCGTCTTCCGGCATCGATCGGGACACGTCGCCGGGGCCTACCGCCTGCCCGAGATCATGGGCGGCGGCGCGGCGCTCTTCGACATGGACGGCGACGGCGACCTCGACGCGCTGCTCGTGCAGAGCGGCGTGCTCGGCGGGGCCGACACCGGCCCGCGCCATGCGCTCTTCCGCAACGACGGCGCCGGCCGGTTCACCGACGTCACCGCCGGCAGCGGCGTCGACGTGCCCGGCTACGGCATGGGGGTCGCGACCGGCGACTACGACGGCGACGCCGACACCGACGTGTACCTCACGAGTCTCGGCGCCAACGTCCTGCTTCGGAACGACGGCGGTGGGCGCTTCACCGACGTCACGGCGGCGGCCGGTGTGGCCGGCTCCGGCTGGAGCACCAGCGCCGCGTTCGTCGACCTCGACGCCGACGGCTGGCTCGATCTCTTCGTCACCCGCTACCTGGCGTGGGCCCCGGACCGCGAGCGGCAGTGTTTCAGCCTGACCGGCGTCGTCGACTACTGCAGCCCGAAGAACTACGACGCGCCGACCACCGACCTGCTGTTCCGCAACACCGGCCGCGGCGCCTTCACCGACATCTCGGCCGCCGCCGGACTGGCCGCGGCCCGCGGCAACGGCCTCGGCGTCGTCGCCGACGATGTCGACGGCGACGGCCGGGTCGACATCTTCGTGGCCAACGACGGCACGCCGAATCACCTGTGGATGAACCAGGGCGGCGGACGACTGGTCGAGTCGGCGCTGCTGCGCGGCGTTGCCATCGACCAGGACGGCGCACCAAAGGCCGGCATGGGCGTCCACGTCGCCGACGTCGACGGCGACACCGACAACGACCTGCTGGTGATGAACCTCGACACCGAGTCGGATTCGTACTTCCGCAACGACGGCACCTTCTTCGTCGACGCGACCAGCACCGTCGGCCTGCGCGTGGTCAGCCGGCGGTTCACCCGCTTCGGGATGGCGATGCTCGATTTCGACAACGACGGCCGGCTCGACCTCTACGAGGCCAACGGCCGCGTCGGCCTGCAAGGGGAGTCGTTCGCCGCCGACCCGTACGCCGAGCCGAGCCTGCTGCTGCGCGGCATCGACGGGCCGGCGTTCCAGGAGGTGCAGCCGCGCGGTGGAACGGCCTCGCCGATCGTCCGCACCAGCCGCGCCGCCGCCTTCGGCGACGTCGACGGCGACGGCGGCGTGGACGTGCTGGTCGCCAACCGCGATGAGGCGCCGACGCTGCTGCACAACATCGCGCCGTCGCGCGGACACTGGCTGCTCGTGGCCGTGCGCGACGCCAGGGGCAGCGATGCGCTTGGGGCGAGGCTCATGATCAGGGCCGGCGGCCGCACCGTGCGCCGCGACGTGCGGACGGCCTACAGCTACCTGGCCGCCAACGACCCGCGCGTGCACGTCGGACTCGGCACGGCCACGCGTGTCGAGGCCGTGGACGTCCGCTGGATCGACGGCGTCGAGGAGCGCTTCGGCCCGTTCGACGCCGACCGGGTCGTCACCCTCCGCCGCGGCACCGGCGTTGCGGTGCCGCCATCGTCGTCCACTCCCGCACGCGACTGAAAGAGCAGCGTGACAGGACGGTGTGACGGCGCTCTTGGCGAGCCCCAGTCCCCAGCCCCCAGTCCCCAGCCCCGGTTAAGGCACCTCCGTAATCGTCGTCAGCTGATTGATCGCCAGCCCCGTCAAGGTCTGCACCGAACCCATCGGCCACTGCACCCGCAGCGACGTCGGCGTCTCGCCCGGCGCCAGGCCGAAGGTCACGATCGGCTCGGACTGCGACAGATAGCCGTGCGTCGGTGAGACGAACCGGCCCCGACGGCCCGCGCTGGTCGTCAGTTCCACCTGGGCCCCGACCGCGTCGCGGTTGCTGGCGACGCCGACCAGCTCGAAGCGCAGCCAGCGCGCCGCCGGTGTGTCGTTGCGCAGCAGCCGGATGCCGCCGGCCGAGGGCACGAGCAGCACGTCGAGGTCGCCGTCGCCGTCGATGTCGCCGTAGGCGCCGCCACGGCCCACCATCGGCGGCGCCAGGCCTCCCGCGTTGCCGACCAGCGCGAAGGTCGCCGCTGCCTCCGGCCCCGCGTTCCAGAACAGCTGCGGCGCCTGGGCGTGCTGCTGGCTGGCCTGCACCAGGCTGATCTGGTCCTCGACGTGGCCGTTGATCGTCAGCAGATCGAGCCGGCCGTCGAGGTCGTAGTCGAGGAAGAACAGGCCGAAGGTCAGGGCGGCGCGGCTCGGCGCGCCGATGCCGGCGGGAATCGCCTCGTCGACGAACAAGCCCGAGCCCGGCTGCTTCACGTAGAGGGCGGTCATCTCGTTGGCGAAGTTGCCAATCGCCACCGCCGTCGCGCCGTCGTCCCGCATCTCGGCCACGTCGATGCCCATGCCGGAGCGGGCGTTGCCGTAACTGTCGTAGGCCAGCCCGATGCTCGTGCCCACTTCCTCGAAGGTGGCATCGCACCGGTTGCGAAACGCGAAGTTGCGCACGGTGTCGTTGGCGACGACCAGGTCGAGACACCGATCCTCGTCGAGGTGGACCAGCGCGACGCCGAGCGACTTGGCGGCCGGCTGCCGGGTGACCGGATCGGTCACGACCAGCCCGGCGGCCTCGGCCCGCTCGGTGAACCGGCCGGCGCCGTCGTTCAGGTAGAAGGCCGGCGCCGCGCCGGCGAAGTTGCGCGGCGGCCCGTAGGCCCGCCCGATGCCGGCCAGGCTGAAGTCCTGCTTCAGGTCGATCTCGCGCGACCACTGCACGTAGCGGCAGACGAAGAGGTCGAGGTCGCCGTCGTTGTCGGCGTCGAACCACGTGGCGCAGGTACTCCACTGGTTCGGGGTGCCGCCGACGCCGGCCGCGCCGGTGACGTCGTGGAACCGTCCGCCGATGTTGCGCAGCAGCGTGTGACGCCCCACGGCGGTCACGAAGAGGTCGACCCAGCCGTCGTTGTCGTAGTCGCCGGCGGCCAGCCCCATGCCGTAGGCGTCGAGCTGCAGACCGGCTTCGGCCGAGCAATCCGTGAAGCGGCCCGTCCCGTCGTTGAGCAGCAGCCACACAGTGGAGCGCCGCGCCGCCGGCTGGCGTGACGACCACGGCCACGGCCGGCCGTTGACGACCAGCAGGTCGAGGTCGCCGTCATTGTCCACGTCCACCAAGCCGCCCCCGCCGCCGGTGGTCTCGGGCAGCAGCTTCTCTCCCTCGGCGCCGTTCTCGCGGACGACGGCGGCCAGACCCGCGTCCGTGGTGACGTCGACGAACGCCGCCGGCGGGGCAGCGATGGCCGTACGGTCGCTGGCCGCCGGCCCGGACGACGGCGGCGGATCATCGGTCGCCAGGCGCCAGGCGAAGAGCCCCAGGAAGACGGCGGCGCTCACGGCGGCAGCGCGGAGCAGGGCGGAGCGGGTGACGACGGACGGCACGGCGAGGGCGTCGGGGTGGCTACTGGGGCGAGGTCGCGGCGGTGGCGGTGTCCGGCCGGCGCTGCAAATCGTAGATCACCACCGACTGCGCCGCGTGGTTGGCCGCGGGATTGGCCAGCCGGTGCTGGGCGATGACGCGGCTGCGCGACTGTTCGTCGGGGGTGTAGCGCAAATGGGCGTCGCGATGCAGCGCCGCCCGGGCCTGGTCGCCCAGCTCACCGTGCAGCAGTTGCAGGGCGTAGTGCGCGGTCACGTTCTCCGGGTCGATGGCCAGCGTGCGCTCGAAGGCGTTCACGGCCCGTCGCAGCAGCCCCGAGCGGGCGTCGGCGCGGGCGCCGCCACGCTCCTGCTTGGCCCGTTCGAACAGCGCCTGCCCGAGCTCGTTCAGCACCTCGTAGTCACGGCTGAAGTCGAACCCGCGGGCGCGCAGCTCGGGCGAGGTGGCCGAGAGCGCCGCCTCGAAGTTGGCGATGGCGTCGTCGAGGTGGCCGTTCTCCTTGTTGACCAGGCCGGTGAGCCACGCCACGGTCCAGGGCGCGGCGCCGGCGGCCTTCGCTCGACCGAGCGCCGCCACGGCGTCCTCGAGCCGGCCTTCCTTGTGGTACACCCGCGCCAGGTTCAGCGGCCCTTCGGGCCGGCCGAGCCGCTCCACCTCGGTGAACGCCGCTTCGGCCTGGCGCAGCTCGCCCTTGTCGCTGCCGGCGTTGCCCTCGAGCAGCAGGCCGATGCCGTAGTCGTTCCACCGCTCCCAGGCGGGCTGCGCCGGCGCCGCCGTGCCGGCCGGCGGCGGCAGCACCTGGACCCCCGACGCGATCGTGGTCACCGGCAGGTCGATCTGATAGGTGTCGCCCATCGCCAGCTTCATCATCGTCGGGTCGAACTTGCGGTAGTGCAGCCGCGCTTCGAGCGTGATCGGACCGCTGGCATCGGCGGGGAGGTCCAGGGCGTAGTGCACCACTTGAGCGGCGCCCGGTGGAATCTGCTTGTCGTAGAGCGGCACGTAGATGTCCTGGACGTTGCGCCGGTCTACCTTCCGGCCCTGCCGGTCGAGCATGTAGACGTTGATGAAGTGCGACCACGGATCGACGCGGCCGTCAGGCTCGAGGGCGCCGCTCCGCCCGATCACGCGGCTGCCGGCCCGCGCCGTCAGCTCCACCCACACCTCGTTGGAGTCGGCCGTCCCCTGGGTGAAGTGGTGGCCGACCTTGCGCGTGCGCAGCACGATCTCCACCAGGTAGCGCTGGCCGGGCCGCAGAGCGGGCGCGTCGGCGCCGAGCGGTCCGATGAGGCGCCCCGATACCGTACCGCCCTCGCGCAGGCCGAAGATGTCGAGCGTCACCACCTTGTCGAGAAACGCCTGGTGCGCCCGCACGGTGTCGGGATCGTTGCGCAGGTGCGCCACGCCGGTATTGGCGGCGATGAAGCGGTGATCGTGGATCTGGAGGGCGCCGCTGTCGTCGAAGGGCCGCGCGCCGAAGTCGCGCGAGGTGACCAGCGGCATGTGGCAGCCGGCACAGCGCGCCTCGGCCTTCGGCGGATAGTAGAAGCTGCGGGCGCCGCGTCCCGACACGCCGCTCAGGATGAAGCTGTCGTAGTGGTTCTGCCCGCGCAGGAACTCCTTGTAGTCGTTGAGCGCCCCCGGGATGTGCACCTTGTGGCAGGTCGAGCAGAACTCTGCCGTGCGGTGCATCGGCTTGAGGAAGGTCGTGCGGTGGAAGGCTGGCTTCGCCTTGATCAGCTGTTTGCTCAACTCGCGCAGCGCCGGCGACGCCGAGAAGGCGAACGGGTAGTGGCGCGGCTCGCCGATGGTGTAGTCGCCGTTGCCGCGGGGGCTGTTCACCTGCTCGATGGCGTGGCAGGCCGTGCAGGTGAGCCCGGCCTGCGAGGTGGGATCGCCTTCGGTGTCGAAGTCGGCGCGGCCGAAGGCACCGCTGAAGAGCGGCACGGGATCGTGGCAGCCGGCGCACCAGCGGCTGCCGTCGACGTTGCCATCGCGGGCCAGCATCACCCGGCGCGTCTCCTTCACGCTGGCGGCGTAGACCTTGTTGTTGAACGAGCTGAAGCGGTGGGCGCTCGACAGCCAGCCGCGATGGGCATCGGTGTGGCACTCGGCGCAGTAGTCGTCCACCATCAGGGCCGATGCCGGGATCGCCTGGCCGCTGGCGGTTCGCGACAGCGACGGCGCGAAGCTCACTTCGGCCTCGGTGGCTGACGGCGACCGGCTCGTACGTACGTCGATGGCGGCCGTCAGGGCGACCAGCGCCGTCGTGGCCGTCGCCCACGTCCAGACCGCGCGGCCGGCCAGCGCTCGTCCACGCCGCCGATGGTTGGCGAACGCCCACGCCACGCCGATCGGCGCCAGGACGTGGGCCCAGTAGACGAGGGCCCGCATGCCGGGATCACGGAGGTCGAGACCGGCCACCCGCATCAGACCCACGCCCGTGACGAGCACGACCACGGCCAGGCCCGCCAGCACGTAGCCCATCCGGGCGGCGCGGCGGTTGGGGTGGGTCCACGCTGCCAGCGCGTGGGCCGGCGCGAAGGCGATGAAGGGCAGGACGATCGCCACCCCCACTGCGAGGTGCACGAGCACCGCCCACTGATAGACGTAGCCCTGATAGCTGGCGCCGGTCACGAACTCGGCGGCGGTCACGGCGCCCAGATACACGGCCGTGGCGGTCAAGACCCCCGTCAAGAGGTAGAGGGCGCGCAGCAGCCATCGCAACGCCGGCCCGACGGGTGTCGCCTTGCTGTCGGCCGAACTCATCGTCCGCCCTCGTAGCGGGTATTGAACGCCGCGTGGAGCGCCTGGCGCGTGGACGTGTCCTCACCTGGCAACGGCGTCACGGTCTCGCCATCCTTGGTGTAGAGGTCCATGTCCTTGCACCAGCCCCTGGTGTCGAGCACCACGCGGCGGGTCCATCCGGCGGGCACCGGCGCGTCGGGGGTCGCGAACTCCAGCAGGACGTCCTCTCCCGGCCCGAAGATCGCCACCGCGTCGTCGTCGCGCTCGACCAGCGGTGTGACCGGGCCGAAGCGACTGTACCACCCACGCGGGTGACGCGTGTCCAGCAGCGGCGCCCGCCGGTCGTAGTCGTAGTGCGGCGTGCGCTGGGCGCCGGTGGTGCGATGGGCGAAGCCCGACTGCCGCAGCGTCGCGGCGGCCAGCGGCGCCGAGCGCGCCACGACCGCCGGGGACGGCTCGGCGTAGATGACCGCCAAGCGGTCCCAGTAGATCTCCTGCGTCGTGGTCAGCCGTAGCGCCATGGTGCCACCCGGCAGCCCCGACAGCGGGAACGTCATGCGGCGCGGCATGCCGGCCGGATAGCCGAACTCGCGCGCCACCACGTGCCAGCGGCCAGCGGCGTCCCGGGCCTCGAGCGTGGGTGCGAGGTACGGCGCGCCGGCCTGCCAGGCGGCGAACACTGTCTGCGCGTACGGATACTCGACCCAGCCGTCGATCATCAGGACCGGAGCGCCCGGTCCGCGTTCGATCGGCGTCGCGAACTCGAGCGTGAGCGTGTGCGGCGCCGTGCGACCGATGAAGCGTGGATCGACGGTCCCCGGCGGCGCGGCGACGAGGTCGGCGGCGGCGGTCTCGGGCGTGACATCCTGGCCGCGGTCGTTGGTGACGCGCGCCGCGAGCCGTTCGTGACGGAAGAAGATCGGCGCGCCGCTGGGGACGGGCCCGGCAATCGCCTTGCGCTCGTCGACGGCCATCTGCCAGCCGGGCGGGAGGTCGTAGGTCGTGAGCGCCGCGCGATCCAGGTAGGCCACCTCCTCCATCGGCTCGCCCAGCACCAGCGAATAGCGGCCGTGGTGCCCGGCGAGCGCCCCCTCGGGCAGCAGCACCCGCTCGTGGGGATGCGGCGCGCTGTAGACGCCGGGACGCTCGAGAAAGCCGATGCCGCCGACGCCGAGGATGTCGGTGACGAAACGGAAGCGTGTGCCGTCGAAGGCGAAGAGCACCGGGCAGCTCGAGAGCTGGCGCTGCGTCTCCTCGATGCGGTGAAGGCGGCCGCCCTCGAGATCAATCTCGGTCTGCAGGATGCCGTCGGACCAGACGAGCGACACGAAGTCGGCGCGCGAGGCGCCGCCGAGCCCGACCGCGATCGGCTGGAGGCTCTGGCCGGGACCCGAGCTGGTCCGGACGGTGTCGAACGCCGTCCACCGCGATCCGGTGCGGACGGCGACACGGGTTCCGATTCCCGAGGTATTGGAGCGGCGCTGGTCGCTGGCGATCTCGCGCCCGCTCGGAGCGAGGGACAGGTACTGCGGTCGCCCCGGTCCGGGGCCCCAGTCGACAGGGCCGTTGGCACTCAGCGCCACGACCGACGGCCCCGAAACCCCTTCGAGCGCAGCGATCGTCCATGCCGTGACGGCGGCCGTGGAGGCGTCGAAGATCGGCGGCGCGTCTGGTCCTCGGGCGGCGATGGCGGGCCACGCCGCCCACCCGGTGCCGCGGCTGGCCAGGATCTCCAGCGCGCCATCACCATCGATGTCAGCCACGGCCAGCTGAGGTCGTCGCACCGCGTCGTCAGCGCGCGCGATCGTTGCGGCTTGCCAGGTGCCGCTGGCATCCGGCTGCCATCGTTCCAGGCCGCGCGGGCCCGTCGAGTAGAGCTCGGTTTGGCCATCCGCGTCCGCATCGGCGGCCACGACGGCCTCGATCGAGGCGGCGGCGAATGCCGCCATCCCCGGCGCCGGCCGATACTGCCAGATACGGTCGTTGAGGTACGCCTCGTGAGGCGGTGACCCCTTGAGGACGACGAGGTCGTGGTCGCGATCGCCGTCCAGGTCGGCCACCGCGACACCGCGCGAGGGGCGGCGGTCGCCGGCCAACCCGGCCTGGACCGCGATGCTGCGGAACGTGCCGTCGCCGTTGTTGTTCAGCAGCTCGTTCGGCCCGCCGGCGTTCACCAGCCACACGTCGAGATCGCCGTCGTGGTCGGCGTCGAAGAGGGCGCCGTCCACGGCATTGACGTTTGGCGTTGCGGCGCCCATCGCCGCCGTGATGTCGCGCCAGGCACCCGCCGAGGTTTGCCGCCAGATCGAGGTGCCGCCGCTCCGCAGCAACACGGCATCGACCAGCCCGTCGTCGTCGATGTCACCCCAGAGGACCCCGCGGACGCCAGTGACCCCGGACAGCGGATGACTCTGGTGCTGCGCCGTTGCATCCGGGTTGCCGATCTCGAACACCGTGTTGGGGCGTGGGCCGGCGACTGCGTTGGCCAGGAAGACCTCGACGACGCCGTCGCCGTCGACGTCGGCCACGGTCACCGACGCGACGTCCGGGCGCCAGGTGACCATGCCGGAAGGAGTACCAAGGGATGGATATCGAGGCTCCTTGAATGCCGGCCCGCTGACGGAGGGCATCACTTCCGCCGGCGGCAAGTCGAGCGTGATCACCGTCGCCATCGGGCCCATGCGCGTGTACTTGAGTTCGGCCAGCGCCGCCCGCGGGTCGCGTTCGAGCGCCTGGAACTGCGCCAGCATCGGCGCGGCCTCGTCGGCCCGGCCCAGCCGTTGCAGGGCCTGGAACGCCCCGTAGTACGCGCTCCGGAGCCGCGGGTCGATGGCCTGCGCCTTGGTGAACCATGGCAGCGCCTCAGCCGGTGCGCTCGCGAGGCGGGCCTGGCCGGCGAAGTAGGCCGGGTAGGCGTCGCCGGGTGTGGCGGCCGCGACCTCGCTCAGCAGCCGGGCGGCCTCCGCCTCGCGCCCGGCGTGCAGATGCAACAGGCCCAGGGCGTACTTCGCGCGCGTTCCGGTCGCGGCGTCGGCGACGATGGCGCTGAGCCTGCGTTCGGCGTCGGCGGCGTCGCCCTCGGCCTGGCGATTCAAGCGGGCCAGCGCCAGGTTCAGAGCCACGCCGCTATCGGCGGGATGGGCGGCGGCGAGGGCCGAGAAAGTCGAGACGGCGCTGGCGAAGTCGTACTGGCCCATCTGCGCCACGCCGCGGTTGACCTCGGCGACAAACGCCGCGTCCCGCCGGGCTGCGGCCGGCGGCGTGGCCCGTCCACACGCCGGGGCGAGCATCGACACCAGCACGGTGCAGGCGAGTGAGAGTGCAGCGGGCCGGAACATCCGCGAGGTACCCGCGGATTCTACCGCACGTACCCGGCGCCGCTCAGCGCGCCAGCGCGTGCGCGGCGGCGTCGGCCTGCTCGTGCGCGTGGTACGAACTGCGCACCAGCGGACCGGCTTCCACGTGTACGAAGCCCAGGCCGAGCGCGATGCGCTTCAACTCGGCGAACTCGTCCGGATGGTAGTACCGGGTCATCGGGGCGTGGTCGGCCGATGGCCGCAGGTACTGGCCGATGGTGAGGATCGCGACGCCAACCTTGCGCAGGTCCTTGAACACCTGGACCAGTTCGTCCGGCTCCTCGCCGAGTCCCACCATGAGCCCGGTCTTGGTCGGGATGTCCGGGGCGATGCGGGTCGATCGTTCGAGCAACTCGAGGCAGCGCGAGTACTTGCCTCCGGACCGGGCCATCCGGTACAGCCGGGGCACCGTCTCGGTGTTGTGGTTCAGGATGTCGGGCCGGGCCGCCAGCACCGTCCGCAGCGGGGCTTCGTCGCCCTTGAAGTCGGGAATCAGCACCTCGACGCGGCAATCGGGGACGCGCGCCTTGATCTCGCGAATCGTGCCGGCGAAGATCGCCCCGCCGCCATCGGCCAGATCGTCGCGATCGACCGAGGTGACGACGGCGTAGCGCAGGCGCATCGCCTGCACGGCTCCGGCGACACGCACCGGCTCGTCGAGATCCAGTGTGGCTGGCTTGCCGTGCTTCACCGCGCAGTAGGCACAGGAGCGCGTGCAGACGTCGCCGAGGATCATGAACGTGGCGGTACCGTGGTGCCAGCACTCGCCGATGTTGGGGCAGTGTGCGTCTTCGCAGACAGTGTTGAGCTTGAGCTCGCGCATGATGCCCTTGAGCCGGAGGTAGTTCTCCGACCCCGGGGCCCGCACCTTCAGCCACTCAGGCTTGGGCTCTCGCGGCTTGATGAAATGCAGCGGCGCTTCCACTTCCTCTAGTGTATCGGACCCGGGTATTCTGCACGCCATGGCAACTGGAAATCTGGCGATTACCTGGCTGGGCCACAGCGCATTCACGCTGCGGACACCGGGCGGGAAGACCGTGTTCTTCGATCCCTGGTACGTCGGCAATCCCAGCTTCCCGGCCGGCCGCGAGCCGAAGGCTGCCGACCTGATCCTGCTGTCGCACGGGCACAGCGATCACAGCGCCGATGCTGCGTCCACCGCCAAGGCCACCGGGGCGACCGTGGTCGGCATCTACGAGATCACGTCGTGGCTCGGCAGCAAGGGCGTCAAGAACGTCGAGCCGATGAACAAGGGCGGCACGATCACCAGCCACGGGCTGCGCATCACGATGACCGACGCCCGCCACAGCAGCAGCTTCGACGACCTGACCTACCTGGGCGAACCCGCCGGCTTCGTCGTGCGGCTGGAAAACGGCCAGACGATCTACTTCGCCGGGGACACCTGCCTGTTCGGCGACATGAAGATCATTGCCGAGCTGTACCGTCCTGACATCGCCTTCCTGCCGATCGGCGACCGCTTCACGATGGGTCCCGACACCGCGGCCATCGCCGCGAAGTGGCTGGGCGTCAAGCAGGTGGTGCCGATGCACTGGGGCACGTTCCCGCTGCTCACCGGCACGCCGGCGCAGCTCAAGGAGCACCTGGCCGGATCTGGGCATCGAGGTGCTGGAGCTGCAGCCCGGCCAAACCGCCGAGTGAGCGTCAGCGCGATCGTGCAAGCGGGCTGGCGGGTGGCACGGGGCGGGCGCCCGCCGTGGGAGGGGGTGCGTCTACCGTGCTGACACCCGAGCACCCCCTCCCACGGTGGGCTGCCCCGTGACAGGACCCGCCGGGTGCCCGCTCGACGATCGCGATCAGCGCGATGCTATCGTCGCCGGACGCGCGAGACCGCCGACCAGGTAGTCGGCGAAGGCCACGCCGATCTCCTCCGACGACATCGGGCCCGCCGGGTCGTACCACTTGGTGATCCAGTTCACCGCGCCCATCACCGCAAACGCCACCATCTTCGGGTCGCCGGGGGTGAAGCGGCCCTCGTCCATGCCCTGCTGGATGATCGCGCGCAAGCCGCGGTCGAAGACGTCGCGGCGGGCGATTACCTTGCGCAGCAGCGGCGGCGAGAGCGCCTGCAGGTCGAGGGTCAGCGCGGTACCCTGCAATTCGTCGAGGATGACGTGCACGAACGCCAGCACCAGCTTCCGCAGCTTGACCTCGGGCGGCGACGGCTCGGCCTGCACGTCTTCGAGCAGTGCCAGCAGCACGTCGAGCGAGTAATCGTGGCAGGCGTAGAGGATCTCTTCCTTGTTGCGGAAGTAGTAGTAGAGATTGCCCTTGGTCATCTCCAGGGCGCTGGCGATCTCGTCGACGCTGGCGCCGTGATAGCCGCGCCGGCGGAAGGCGGCGGCGGCGCTCTTGAGGATGTCGATGCGGCGGTCGGGGCCGGGCGCTATGCGGATCGGGGCGGGCATCGCTGGGCTGGAGCGGCCTCCACTCTAGCACAGTGTTGAACGAGCGTTCAAAGTGCGCTAGACTGCGAATCTTGGCCGGAAACATGGGCCTGCCGGGCCCGCGCGAGGACTCCGTGGAACAGACCGCCCAGCTCCCGTCGGTTGTCTTCGAGACCTCGCCGGCGGCGTACCACCACTGGAAGTTGAGCGTCGACGGCGCGATCGCGACGCTCGCCATGGACGTGCAGGAGGACGCCGGCCTGCGTCCCAACGACTACAAGCTGAAGCTCAACTCCTACGATCTGGGCGTGGACATCGAGCTGGCCGATGCCCTGCAGCGCCTGCGCTTCGAGCATCCCGAGGTGAAGGCCGTCGTCGTCACCAGCCTCAAGCCGCGGATCTTCTGCGCCGGGGCCAACATCTTCATGCTCGGCAGCTCGTCGCACGGCTTCAAGGTGAACTTCTGCAAGTTCACCAACGAGACGCGTCTCGGGATGGAAGACGCCAGCGAACGGAGCGGCCTCAAGTTCCTGGCGGCGCTGAACGGCATCTGTGCCGGCGGCGGCTACGAGCTGGCGCTGGCCTGTGACGAGATCATCCTGGTCGACGACGGCTCCGCCTCGGTCTCGCTGCCGGAGACGCCGCTCCTGGGGGTGCTGCCGGGCACCGGCGGCCTGACGCGTGTCGTCGACAAGCGCAAGGTGCGGCGCGACGTCGCCGACTACTTCAGCACGCTCACCGAGGGCGTACGCGGCAAGCGCGCGGTGGAGTGGCGCTTCGTCGACGAGGTGCGCCCGACCAGCCAGTTCAAGGAGGCGGTGGCGGCGCGCGCGCAGAAGCTTGCGGCCGCGTCGGATCGGCCCGGGACCGGGCCGGGGATCAGCCTGGGCCCGCTCACGCCCACCGTGGAAGGCGATCGCATCGCCTATCGCTACGTCACCGGCACGATCGACCGGACCAAGCGGCTGTGCGAGCTGACGATCGCCGCGCCCGACTCGCCGCAGCCGGCGACGCCGGCCGAGTTCCTGGCGGCCGGCGACCAGGCCTGGGCGCTGCGCGCCTTCCGCGAGTTCGACGACGCGCTGCTCCGGCTGCGGTTGAACGAACCGGAGATCGGCACCGTGGTCCTGCGGGCGACCGGCGATCCCGGCGCCGTGCTCGCCGTGGATGCGGCGCTGGCCGCGCATCAGGGAGACTGGCTGGTGCGCGAGATCGTCAATCACATCCGCCGGACGTTGAAGCGCGTGGATCTCACCGCGCGCACCTTCTTCGCGCTGGTCGAACCCGGCAACGCGTTTGCCGGCACGTTGTTCGAGCTGGTGCTGGCCGCCGACCGCGCCTACATGCTGCACGACGACGACGAGGCCAACACCGTGCAGGTCTCACCGATGAATGGCGGCGTCTTCCCGATGAGCAACGGCCTGAGCCGTCTCGCGGTGCGCTTCCTCGGCGAGCCCGGCCAGGTGGCGAAGGTGCTGGCGATCGACGGTCCGATCGTCGCGCCGGAGGCGGCCGAGCTGGGCCTGGTGTTCTCGGCGCCCGACGAGATCGACTGGGACGACGAGGTGCGGCTGGCGCTCGAAGAGCGCCGGGCCTTCTCGCCAGACGCCCTCACCGGCATGGAGGCCAACCTCCGCTTCGCCGGCCCCGAGACGATGGAGACGAAGATCTTCGGCCGCCTCACCGCGTGGCAGAACTGGATCTTCCAGCGCCCCAACGCCGTCGGGGAGAAAGGGGCGCTGATGACCTACGGGCGCGAGGGACGTCCCTCGTTCGACTGGAGGCGAACCTAGCAGCCATGATTTCCAACGAACGGATCCCGAACAACGTCGACCTCGCCGGCAACAAGCGGCTGCAGCGCGCACTGGAGCACTGGCAGCCTGCGTATCTCGACTGGTGGCACGACATGGGGCCGCCCGGCTTCCAGGACAGCCACCAGGTCTATCTGCGCACCGCCGTCAGCGTCGACGCGGCCGGCTGGGCGCACTTCGACTACGTCAAGCTGCCCGAGTACCGCTGGGGCATCTTCCTGGCCGAGCCCACCCACGATCGCCGCATCGGCTTCGGCGACTTCAAGGGCCAGCCGGTGTGGCAGGAGGTCCCGGGTGAGTTCCGCAACCAGCTGCGCCGCCTCATCGTCATCCAGGGCGACACCGAGCCGGCCAGCGTCGAGCAGCAGCGCAGCCTGGGTGCCCACTGCCCGAGCCTTTACGACCTGCGCAACCTGTTCCAGGTCAACGTCGAGGAGGGGCGCCACCTGTGGGCGATGGTCTACCTGCTGCACTCGTACTTCGGCCGCGACGGCCGGGACGAAGCCGAGGCGCTGCTCGAGCGCCGCAGCGGCAACGACGACACGCCGCGCATGCTCGAGGCGTTCAACGAGCCGATCGACACCTGGCTCGACTTCTTCGCCTTCACGATGTTCACCGACCGCGACGGCAAGTCGCAGCTGCTGTCGCTCTCGGAGAGCTCGCTCGATCCGCTCGCCCGCACGACCCGGTTCATGCTGACCGAAGAAGCGCACCACATGTACGTCGGCGAATCCGGTATGTCCCGCATCCTCGAGCGCACCTGCCAGCTGTTGCGCGCGAGCGGATTTTCCGGCGACGTGCGCCAGGCCGGCGGCATCGATCTGCCGCTCATCCAGAAGTTCGTCAACTTCTGGTTCAGCCAGAGCCTCGACCTGCACGGCAGCGAGGTGTCGAGCAACGCCGCGGCGTACTTCTCCAACGGCCTCAAGGGCCGCGCCGAAGAAGACAAGTTCGACGACGACCACATCCTCGCCGGCAACATGTACGTGCTCGACCTGATGGACGACAGCGGCCTCATCATCCGTGAAGAGGTGCCGATGCGCAACGCGCTCAACGAGGTGCTGCGCGACTGGTACGTCGGCGACTGTCAGGCCGGTGTCGATCGCTGGAACAAGCGGGTGCTCGAGGCGCACGGCATGTCGGATCGGATCGTGCTGCCGTCCCGCAGGTTCAACCGCAAGGTCGGCGTCTATGCCGGGAAGCACGTCGACCCGTTCGGCCAGGCGTTGACCGCCGAGGAGTGGGAGCGGCGTAAGTACGAGTGGCTGCCGTCGCCAGAGGACAAGGCGTACCTGCACAGCATCCAGATGGAGCCGGTCTACAAGCCGGGGCAGTTCGCCAACTACATCGCGCCGCCCCAGCGGGGCATCAATCGGATGCCGATTGACTTCGAGTACGTGCGGACCGAGGCGTAATCGTGGCGAAGATCGACGCCGAGGTCGCCGACGGGGTCGCGGTCCTCGAGCTGAACGACCCGCCGGCCAACACCTACTCGTACGAGATGATGCGCGAGCTGGACGAGGCCGTCCTGGCGGCGCGCATGGACGCGTCGGTGCACGTCATCGTGCTCACCGGGGCGGGGGAGCGGTTCTTCTGCGCCGGGGCGAACATCGGCATGCTCAAGGATGCCGACCCGACGTTCAAGTACTACTTCTGCCTGCACGCCAACGAGACGATGAACCGGCTCGAGCAGACGCCCAAGCTGGTGATCGCGGCGCTGAACGGCCACTGCGTCGGCGGCGGGCTCGAAGTGGCGATGGCCGCCGACCTGCGCGTCGCCCGCGCCGGGGCCGGGAAGATCGGCCTGCCCGAGGTCGCGCTCGGCGTGCTGCCCGGCACCGGCGGGACCCAGCGGCTGGCGCGGCTGGTGGGCAAGGCCAAGGCGATGGAGCTGATGGTCACCGGCGCGCTGCTCACCATGGAGCAGGCGAAGGACGCCGGCCTGGTGCACCAGGTGTGGGGCGAGGACGTGCTGGCCGGGCGCTCGTTCCGCGACACCGCCATCGACTACGCCAAGACGTTCGCGCCGCCGCACCGGGCGAGCCGGGCCGTCGGGCACATCAAGCGCGCTGTGCAGTCGGGGCTCGAGGCGAGCTTCGCCGAGGGCCTGGCGCTCGAGCGCGAGTTGCAGCAGCGGTTGTTCGAGAGCAGCGACGCCGCCGAAGGGCTCGCCGCCCACCTCGAGAAGCGGCCGCCGCGCTTCACCGGCCGCTGACCGCGGCGCCATCCGGAGTCCGCCCCTCATGACGACGCCCCTTCGACCCCTCGCCGTCCTCGGCGCCGGCACCATGGGCCACGGCATCGCCCACGCCGCCGCCGTCGCCGGCTATCCCACCCGCCTCTACGACGTCTCCGCGGCGCAGCTCACCAAGGCGGCCACCGTGATCGCCGGCATCCTGGCCAAGAGCGTCGAGCTCGGCAAGCTCGCCCCGGCCGACGCCGAGGCGGCGCGCGGCCGCCTGGCGACCACCACCGCGGTGGCCGAGGCCGTGCGCGATGCCGCCGTGGTGATCGAGGCGGCCCCCGAGAAGATGGACCTGAAGCTGCCGCTCCTCGCCGAGGTGCAGGCGGCGGCGCCGGCCGACGCGGTGATCGCCTCGAACACCTCGGCCCTCAGCATCACCGAGATGGCCGCCGTCCTCGACCGCCCTGGCCGCCTGGGCGGCATGCACTTCTTCAACCCCGTGCACAAGATGAAGCTCATCGAGATCGTCCGTGCCCTCGAGACGAGCGACGAGGCGGTGGCGGTGATGCAGGAAGTGGCCGCGGCGATGGGGAAGGAGACCGTGCTCATCCGCGAGTCGCCCGGCTTCATCACCAGCCGGATCAACGCCATGATCGGCAACGAGGCGTTCTACATGCTGCAGGAGGGCGTGGCCTCGGCGCGCGACATCGACAAGGCGTTGAAGCTGGGCCTCAACCACCCGATGGGGCCGTTCGAGCTCGGTGACCTGGTCGGCCTCGACACGCGCCTCAGCATCCTGCAGTACCTGCACCGGACGCTGGGCGAGAAGTTCCGCCCGTGCCCGCTGCTGGAGCAGCACGTGAAAGCCGGCCGCCTCGGCCGCAAGGCGGGCCGCGGCGTCTACGACTACTGAATCGTGATCGATCCGACGAGCGCGGTGTTGCTGGGTTCGTTGTGGTCGTGGAAGCCGCATCGCCGGGCGGTGTTGAAGTTCCCCGAGGTCTTCGTCTGCCCGGGCGTCATGAAGCCCACCTGATCCATCGGCGGGCAGTCCTCGTGGCTGGGATGCGGATCCGACGACATCTCGTGGTTGCGGTTGTGGGTGTTGACGAAGGTCACCCGCGATCCGACGGCGATGGTGATGTTCGCCGGGGTCACCCGCCCGTCCGCCCCGATGGTGATGGTGTTGGTTGGCACCGGCGTGCCGCCGGTGCCGCCGCCGCCCCCGCCACCGTTGCTCGGCGCGGTCGGGCTGTCGCTGCCGCCGCCACCGCAGGCGGCCGCCGCCACCAGGACTCCGGCCACCAGGGCCGCCAGCCATGTCCGTCGCATGATCGTCACCTCGCTCAATAGGCCGGCCGCAGCAGCCCTCGACCCGTCAGTAGAACTTCCGCGAAATGTTGAAGCCGATGAACCAGTCGTCGAGCCCGCCGCGCGCCATCTGGGCGAACGTCGTGCCGAACGCGTTGCCGAAGTTGATCTGGAAGCTGTGCCCGCCGAGGCGCTTCTCCACGGCGAAGGCGAAGAGGTGCTCACCCGGCTCGTAGCCGCTCAGGCGCGGCGTGTACTCGACCACGCCGTAGAGGGTGGCGGCGAGCCGCACGCGGGCGCCCAGCCCGAGCAGGAACGAGTCGTTGTCGTCGACCACCTCGCTCGGCAACGTGTTGGTGTTGTTCACCCAGTACGGCTCGGCGTAGATCGCCGCCCGGTCCGAGAATTCCCGCGACACCACCAGACCGAGGGCCGGCGAATAGCTGTCGGTGAAGTTGTCGGTGCCCTCGATCGTGCCGATGGCGTCGACGGCGATCGGAAAGTCCTCGTCCTGCCCGATGATCTGCCGCTGGGCCAGGAACTGGATCGTCCGGTCGCTGGTGCGGTGCACGGCGAGCTGCGTGGCGCGGAAGATGCCGAAGCGGTATTCGAACCCGATCTGCGCGCCGCTGTCGAAGCCGAAGAAATCCTCGACCAGATCGCCGAAGTCGCCCTGGTCGAGCGGCCGGGCGAAGCGGTGGGTGATGCGGAACGCACCCTTGTGCCTGGCCAGCCGCAGGGTCGTCGGCAGGCCGATCAGGGTGAAGTCGGGCTGGGCCAGGTTGATGTCGCGGTCGGGATCGTCGTCCTGGGTCGTCGACGATGCGCCGGTGCTGGCCCCGTCGGTCGCGGCCGGCGGCTGGGAGGCGTCGCCGGCAGGCCCGCTGGGCTGTGCGGCCGCCGCCCGGGCCAGAACGGTCGTCGCCAGCACAGCCACGGAGAGTCGCAGGAGCATGGATGTCACGGTGGGCACCTCGATGTGGCTCGGCGCGGCCTAGTTGTTGGCCGCGCCCTCGTTGATCCAGCGGCGGATGATGGCCATCTGCCCGGCGGTCAGAAACGGTCCCGTGCCGCGCGGCATGCGGACTCCGGTGATGTCCGCCGCTCCCTCCAGCTTGCGGACCAGATAGCTGTTGCCGGCGTCGCCGGGGATGACCCGCGTCGAGCCCGGCTGCAAGGTGCTCGGGCGTCCCACCAGGTTCCCGTAGGACACCCCGTCGGTCAAGATCAGCCCGGTGCCCGCCGCCAGGCCGCCGGCGACGTGGCACTGGATGCAGGCGAGACGTCCGCTCTCATCCTGCGTGTTGAAGATCTCGCGCTGGATGCTCGAAAAGGTGGGCGTCAGATTGGGGGTGGGTCCGGCCAGTTCGGACAGCTTCTCGTCACAGGCGGCGCCGGCGAGTGCCGGAATCAACACACACAGGTGCCAGTATGAGCGAACAGGCATGGTGGGAAGTACCTTCAGCGGGAGGCGACTACAACGAGCGAGCCACGCATGTCGTCATGCCCGTCGCCACAGGCTTCCGAACACACCACAGGGAACGTCCCTGCCTCGGAAGCGACGAACTCGATCGCCACCGGGGCTCCACCGCGGGGGACCAGGGTGTTGACCTTGAACTTGCGGATGCCAACACCATGCACGCCGTCGGCCGAGCGCACCAGGAGGCGTACGCGCTGGCCGACCGCGACCTCGATCAGCGCGGGCTCGAACGTGAACCGCCGCGCGACGATCTCGATCTCCGTCACGGGGGGAGACGGGGCCGCCCGCTCGATTCGAGCGGGCGGGCGGGAAGGCGCGTATGCCGTGGCGGGGTCCTTCCCCACGCCGGCGTTCGCCGGCGCTTCAGGGAGGAGCGCCATCCCCGCCACGGCAACAGCTGCGATCAGTGATCCGACTCGCATCGAAGGTTGGCGCACCGGATCGCCGGGGCGCCTGCGAGATGGTGTGCAAGTGGAGTGCCGTCGTCGATGGCTGATTACGCGCGTAGGTTCACGCCCGTTGTGCGAGGCCTGGCGGCGGATTCGAGAAGATGGATTACGACGGCCGTAATCCGTTACTGCGGCCGTAAACAGGCCGAGCTGGTCAGTCGATGCGGTGCTTGGCCAGGTAGTGACTCAAAGCGCGCTGGCTCAGCCCCATCAGCTCGGCCGCATCCTTCTTCACGCCGCGGGCCTGCTCGAGGGCGTGGCGGATCGTCTCGCGTTCGACCCATTCCACGTTCTGGTGGAGACCAAGCGAGGGCAGGCCGGCGGTCGGCGCGGCCGTCGCGCCCATGAGCCACACCGAGTCGGGTGTGAGCCGTGGCCCGGGGGTGAGCACCACGGCGCGCTCGATGGTGTTCTCGAGCTCGCGCACGTTGCCGGGCCAGTGATACCGCTTCAGCTCGGTCATCGCCGCGTCGTCCACGCCGCTGATCCGCTTGCCCATGCGCTGCGAGAACTTCTGCACGAAGTGGTCGACCAGCGCCGGCAGGTCGTCGAGACGCTGGCGCAGCGGCGGCAGGTCGATCGGGATCACGTGGAGGCGGTAGTACAGGTCCTCCTGGAAGCGGCCCTCGGCGACCAGCGTTCTGAGGTCGCGGTTGGTGGCGGCGACCACCCTGACGTCGACCTTCTCGGTGCGCTCCGAGCCGAGCGGCTCGAACTCCCGCTCCTGCAGCACCCGCAGCAGCTTCGACTGCACGGGCGCGCCCACCGCGGCAATCTCGTCGAGGAAGATCGTGCCGCCGTCGGCCAGGGAGAAACGGCCTTTCTTGGCCGACACCGCCCCGGTGAAGGCGCCGCGCGCGTGGCCGAAGAGCTCGGACTCGATGAGCGTCTCGGGAATCGCGGCACAGTTCACCTTGATGAGCGGCAGGTGGCGCTGCTGGCTGCGGTCGTGGATGGCGCGGGCCACCAGCTCCTTGCCGGTGCCGGTCTCGCCGGTCAGCAGCACCGTGCTGCGCGACTGCGCCACCAGCTCGATGCGCCGCGAGATCTCCACCATCACCTTCGACCGTCCGACGATGCCGTAGTGGTCGAACTCGGCGTCACGTTCGTTGCGCAGGTAGGTGAGCTCGGTGCGGGCCCGCTGTGCCGACAGGGCCCGCCTCGCCGTGAGCAGCAGCTCGTCGATCTCGAAGGGCTTCTGCAGGTAGTCGTGGGCACCGAGCTTCATCGCCTCGACGGCACTCTCGACGCTGCCGTGGGCGGTCATCATCACCACCGCCGGCCGTTCGCTCTCGGGGGTGGTGGCCACCAGCTCCTTCAGCACGTCCATGCCGGAGCGGTCGGGCATGCGGTAGTCGATGATGAGCACGTCGTAGGACTGCTCGGCCAGCAGCCGCTGGCCGTCGAGGGCCCGCGACGTGGTGGTCACCAGGTGGCCGTCCTCGCGCAGGGCGCGGCCCAGCGTCTTGACGATCTTCTCTTCGTCGTCGACGAGGAGCACCCGCCCGGTCAGCGTCATCGTCGGTCGCCCCCGGCGTTGGCCGGCAACTCCACGCGCAGGTCGGTCCCGGCGCCGACGGCGCTGGCGGCGGTGATGGTGCCGCCGAGCCCCTCGACGACGTTCTTGGCAATGGCCAGCCCGAGGCCGGTGCCGGTGCGCCGCGTCGTGAAGTATGGATCGAACACCCGGGCCAGGTCGTCGCCCGGAATGCCGACGCCGCGGTCGCGCACCACGATCGCCACGCCGCCGCCGTCGAGTCGCGACGTGCTCAGCGCCACCGGGGTGTCGCCGCCGGTTTCGGCCACCGCCGCCCGGGCGTTGGTCAGCAGGTTGACCAGCACGGTTCTCACGCGCTCCTTGTCGGTGACCAGCGGGCCGCACGCCGGATCAAGGTGCAAGACGACATCCGGCGACGGAGCGGCGGCGGTGACGGCGTCGCGGGCCGAGCGGCACACCTCGTTGACGTCGGCCGGGGCCAGCTCGAAGCGGATCGGTCTGGCGAAGTCGAGCACTTCGTTGACGACGCGGTTGAGGCGATCGACCTCGCCGTTGATGTCGTGCGCGGCGTCGCGGCGGTCGTCCGCCGACCCCTCGGCCTTCAACAGAGGGCGCAGCGCCCCCTTGATGATCATCAGCGGATTGCGAATCTCGTGGGCGACCACGGTCGAGAGCCGGCCGAGCGCCGAGAGTCGTTCGCGCTGCGCGGCGTCGCGTTGTGAGGCCGCCACCGATTCGGTGAGGGCGTTGAACGTCGCGGCCATGACCGTGGCGTCCTCGTCGTTCCAGGCCGAGGCCGGCAGGGCCACCTTGCGGGTGAGGTCGCCGGTGACGGCGACTTCACGCATATGCGCGGTGATCGTCGCCAGCGGCTTGGTCACGGTGCGGGCGATGGCATAGCTGAGCACCGCCGCGAGCACGATTGTGGCCAGCGCGATGCCGGCCAGAGCAGTGCGGATCGTGCTCAGCGTCTGCATGCGGGCCGTCCGCGACCGCAGCACGACGGCCCGCGGCGGTTCGCCGCCCGCGGTCGCCGAGGACGCCGCTCCGGCCAGGGGGCGGACAAGCGCCGAGTAGTCCTCGTCGGCGATCGCCAGCACCGGGATGTGCTGGTCGGCGTGGATCCACGGCTCCACCGCCGGTCCGATGTCGCCCGGGAACGAAGAGGCCCGCACCGCGCCGTCGAAGGCGAAGGCCACGTCGGCGCCGGTCAGGGCCTTGAGGGCGCCGGCGCGCTCGGCGTCGAGCAGGTAGCCCATGGTCAGCGCCCCGAGCAGCTCCGGGCGCTCGAGGTCGATCGTCACCGGGACCGTCACCACCTGGAGGACGCCGTTGGGATGCGGCCAGAACGCCGTTCCCGGCCGTCCGTCGGCGGCCGCCAGCGCCGAGCGTTCGGGCAGGCTGGCCGGCCGGGCCGGCGAGGTGACCGCCGCCAGGCGGATGCCGGCGCGGTCGGCCACGACCACCACGTCGGCCCCGGCCTGCATCAGGTAGTCGCGGGCGATCGGCTCGATGGTCGGACCGTCGCGGGTCTCGACCGCCGCCTTGAACTTCGGCAGGTCGGCGATGAGCGTGGCGGTGCGCGTGAAGCTGTCGAAGAGCGAGGCGCTCTGCTGGTCGACCAGGCCGGCGGCTTCCACCAGGTCGCGCCGGAGGTCCGCCTCGGCCTCGGCCCTGAGGCGCACGCTCACGAAATAGACCGCGGCGCCGATCGACGCCGTCGCCAGCAGCGTGCTGGCGACGAAGATGCGAGTGCGAAGCGACGCGAACCCGGGGATCACGGCACCTCCAGATCGAGCTCGGCGACGCCGCCGGCGGGCACGGTGGCGTTGCCCTGCACCCGCGCCTCGCCTTCATACCATCCGACCACGGTGTACTGGCCCGGGGGCACGCTGTCGAGGCGGTAGCGGCCCTCGGCATCGGTGACGCGGAAGAACGGATGGTTGAACACGACGACGAACGCGCTCATGTGCGAGTGGATGTCACAGAACACGCGGACGACACCGGGACGGTCGAAGCGCACCGATTTGGAGCGTCCGCTCGCGTAGCGCCCCAGGTCGAACCGCCGGGCCCGCGACAGCGAGAACACGTTGTGATAGGTCCGGTCGCTGTTCGGGAAATCCACGACCGTACCGGTCGTCACGGCGAGGAGGCGCGGGACGAACGTCTCGTTGCGCTGATCCATCACCGCCCGGCCCGGCTCCGGCTCGTCGAAAGCGCCGCGCGGCGCGGTGTCGAGATAAACCAGTCCGCGGCGGACGTCGGCCGTGCCCCGGCCAGCGCGTCCACCGTGTTCCCCCACCCCGGGCCGCGGCTGCGGCGGCGCCGCCAGCCGCTGGATGCCCAGGCGTCCACGAATCGCCCCGGTTGGCGGCGGCTGGCCGCGGCGGGCCGCCGCCGGCGCGACGGCGACGACGACGGCAATCGCGGCGACGATCCAGATCCCGAGACGGCCGCCCATCAGAACCATACCACCAGCTGTCCGGCCACCAGGCTGTCGTCCCGCACCCGGCCGGCCAGCGGGCGCCAGTTCCGCTGCCACACCAGTTTGGCCTTGGCACGACGCAGCACTGCCACGGCGACGCCGGTTTCGACCCGCGTCACGGCCGCTTCCCACGGGGTCGGCCCGCTGGCCGACTGGATGTCACCGAAGCTGAGCTTCTCGGCGCGCACCGCGAGATCGACGCCCGGCCACACCCGAACCCGGCCTTCACCCCACAGCGCCAGGCTGGTCAGCGCCGGCGCGAGTCGCGGATCGGTGGCGGCCGGCAGCGACGACCACGTGCGAATCACCTCACCGCGCACCGCCCAGCGGCCGGAGGAGAGGGTCAGGTCGGCGGCGACGGCGTCCTGTCGATAGCTCTCCACGCTCCGTCCCGCGGGCGTCGCGACGTCAAGCGTTTCGGCCAGGTACGCCCCTCGTGCGCCCGAGGCGCCGATGGCGATGGCGGGATGCGGCCGCAGGATCACCCGCCCCTGGAGCGAGCGCCCGTCGTTGTCGTCCTCGACGCGCGGGTTGGCCAGCGATCCGACGGTGACGGCAGCGATTCCTTCGAACGGACCCAAGTGGACCCGGCCCTGGACGGCCGTGTCCCAGTGCTCGGCGTCGCTGATCGGCAACCCGCGCTCGGGCGCAGTGTTGCCAAGAGGATACTGGGTCTCCCAGCCCCGCCCACGCATGACCAGCAGGTCGGCGACCAGGCGCGGTACGGCATCCGTCCGCAGCGAGGTGAGATAGCCGTAGGCCAGCGGGCGGCTGACCAGCGGGTTGGCGGCGCCGTAGCCGGTCGCTTCCAGCAAGCCGAAGGTGGGCGGGACGCGGCCGACCTGCAGGTCGACGTCGCGATTCGTCCACGGCCGCACCCGGACGTACAACGCCGAAACCTGCGCATGTGTCAGGCCGTCGGTGCGGAGCTGGCCCAGCACTTCGAGGTGGCGGATCACCCGGACCGACGAGTCGATCACCACGCGCACATTGCGCAGCGGGCTGTAGTCGTAGGTGGCGTAGTTGAAGAACCCGGGGTCCTCCGACCCATAGGTGGCGGTGACTTCGCCGGCCACGGCGACGCGCGCGACGTCGCCCGGTGGGGCGTCCGCGGTCTGAGCGCCCGCCCGGACGACCGATGCGAGCAGCAGGAGGATGACGTGCGTGCGCACGAGGAGTCCGACCGCTCGAAGCCTGGCACGGGTCGAGCGGCTCATTATAGTGGCCACTTGGAGTCTAATGCCGGCGATGCGGAGCCCCGGCGCCCACGGCAGGCGGGCCGCTCAGCGGCGGGGCGGCACGGCCGCGCTGCTGGTGGCGGCGGTGATGCTGAGCCCGCGGATTGCAGCCGCCGACGTCACCGATCGCGTCAGCCGCACGATGCCGCTGGCCGCCGACGGCGTCCTGGTGATCGAGGCGTCGATGGCGACAGTGCGGCTGGTCGGGACGGCCCGCGACGACGTCCATGTGGAGGTTGCCCGCACGGCGCCGACCCGCGAGGACCTGGCCCGGTTCCCTGTGATCATCGACGCCGAAGGACCGCGGCTGCGCGTGACGGTGGTGCAGGCCGGGACCGACGCCCGCCTGCAGGCGACGATTCGCGTCGAGGTGCCGGCTCGCGCCCGCATCGCCTCGCTCCGGGTGGGCGAAGGCCGCCTCGAGGTGACCGACTTCGCCGGTACGCTGACCGCCGACGTGCGGCGCGGGCCCATCGTCGCCAGCGGCGTGAGCGGGGTGCTGCGACTCGAGACCGGCATCGGCGATCTGGAGGTGCGTCGGGCGCGCCTCACGCCCGACGGGCTGTTTCGCCTGCGGACGTTCAACGGCGACGTACGGCTCAGTTTCGACGAGGCGCCGGCCGACGCGCGCGTGATGGCCCTGGCGCTGAACGGCACCATCTCGTCGCAGGTGCCGCTCACGCTGAAGACCGCGTGGGGGCCGCGGTGGGGGGAAGCGACGATCGGCCGCGGTGAACCCGTCGTCTCGCTCGATGTCGTGACCGGCGACATCATCATCGAGGCGCCGCAGAAGCGCTAGCGGAGGCAGAGCTATCAGCGCCGCGAGAGCTTCCGCTGGGCGTCCTGATAGCGCTTCGACGTCGGCGGCACCTGGGCGTAGGCGGCCTTGGCGCGCTCGTCGTCGCGCAGCCGCCGCTCGTAGATCTCGCCGAGCTGCCACCACGCGTCGTGCGGATTTGCCGGGTACCGCGTCGCCAGGTCGGTGTAGGCGCCGGCCGCCAGCGTCCACTGATCGAGGTCTGCCCACCCGGTACCGAGCCTGTACAGGGCCAGCATCCCGTGCGGCGAGTCGGGGAACTGATCGGCGAGCGTGCGCAAGGTGGCCAGCTGCGCCGGTACCTCGCGGCCGATCGCCGCGTTGCGCTCGCGCAGGCGGCGCCGCTCCTCGATGCCCGCCTTGGCCTGGAGGGCGCGCAACGCCGTGGGCGAACCCGGTGCGGTCGCCGCGGCGCGACCGTAGATCGCCCGCGCGCTCTCTTCCCGGTTCGGCTGACGCGACTTGAGCGTCAATTCCGCCAGGGCGAACTGGCTTTCGGCGACCCGGGCGTCACCGGCGAAGCGGTTGGCGAACTCCACGTGGGCGGCCATCGCATCGTCGATGCGGCCCAGCCGCGCCAGTGTCTCGGCCGTCAAGTACGACGCATCGGCGGCCACCGCGGTGGCGGGGAAGTCGGTCACGATGGCCCGCAGATCGGCGAGCCCCTGATCCGTGAGGTTGTTGCCCAGCTTCGCCCGCGCCACCTCGAGCCGCGTGGCCGCTTCGCGGCCGGTGTCGTTCACCGCCGGTGCCGTCCCGGTCGCGACAGCGGCGACGGGCGTGGCGGGCGGTGTGCCAGGTGCCGTCTTCGCTGGGGGCTTCGTCCCGGGGGCGACGGCGGTGGCGGTCGGGGGCGCGGGTGTCGCGGGCGGAACGTTCTTGGGCGGCGGCGCCGGCACCGCCGCGGCCTTGGCCGGGTCGCTGGGGAGTGAAACCGACGGCGCCGGTTCGTTCAAGGCAACCGGTGTAGCCGCCTCGGCTGCCGGCGGGGAAGCGGTCTCCACGGGCGCCGCGGTGGAGGTCTGCTGACGTGGGGCCAGCACCACGGCCGCGACCACGGCGGCGGCGACGGCCCCGATGCTGGCCAGCAACACCGTGGAGGAGAGCGAGCGGGCAGCGCCCGCGGGCGGCGTGGTGGCCGGTGGCGTCCCCACGGTGGTGGATGCCGTCGGCGCCGCCGCCGGCCGTGGCGTCGTCGGGGACGCCACGGTGCCCCCCGATCCGGCCGCTGGGACCGCGACCGTCATCGCCCTGGCCGGATCGATTGCCGCCATGCTGTTGCGCGGCGGCGGGAAGACCGCCGTCGGATCCGCACTGCGCCGGTCGCTGGGCGCCGCGCTCACCGCCGCGCCCGACGTCGTCCGCGGCGCGCTCGAGTCGCGCCGCAGGCGCTGGAGGTCGGCCCGCAGATCGGCCGCGGTCTGGTAGCGCAGCGCGCGATCCTTCTCGAGCGCCTTGACGATGATCCGATCGAGCTCGGGCGGCACGGTGGCGTTCAGCACCGACGCCGGCGTCGGATCGCGATTCAGGATGCCGTCGAAGATCACGGCGGTGGTGTTGCCGGGGAACGAGACGCGTCCGGTCGCCATCTCGTAGAGCACCACGCCGAACGAGAACAGGTCGGTGCGCGAGTCGAGCGCCTCGGCCCGCGCCTGCTCGGGCGACATGTAGGCGACCGTCCCGACCGTGGTGCCGACCACGCTGGTGAAGGGCGAGGGTTCCAGTGTCGTCGACGCGTCAGCAGAGTAGCGGGTGTGCGGCGCCGACAACTTGGCGAGGCCGAAGTCGAGCACCTTGGCCTGGCCGCGGCGGGTCAGGAAGATGTTCGCCGGCTTGATGTCGCGGTGCAGGATGCCTTCCGCGTGCGCGGCGTCGAGCGCATCGGCCACCTGGGTGGCCACCTCGACGAGCGCGCGCATGTCGAGCGGCCCCTGCACGAGGCGGCGGTCGAGCGTCTCGCCCTCGAGGAGCTCCATGGCCAGGTAGCACCGGCCGTCCTGGTCATCGAAGCCATAAATGGTGCAGATGTTCGGGTGGTTCAGGCTCGACGCCGTGCGCGCTTCGCGCTTGAACCGGTTGACGGCGTCGGGGTCGGCCGATGCGGTCGTGGGCAGCACCTTGAGCGCCACCAGGCGGCCGAGCACCGAGTCCTGGGCGCGGTAGACGACCCCCATTCCGCCCGCACCCAACGGCTCGAGCACTTTGTAATGTCCGAGTTGTTGGCCAGAGAGGTTGGACACGGCGAACGCATCATCGTACGGGCGGCGTCTAGCGGAGTCAAATCGGAGGCCATCTTCTTGACCGCCAGCGGATCCGCGGATACATTGGATTTTCGCCAGAGTGAAATCCGTTTCCGTATATTGGAAGCTCAGCAGTAAATGCGCCCACCCCAACCCGCGACGTCGACCGACAAGGCTCTCGACGTGTGCGAGGTCCTCAGCCGGACGCCCCGCGGTTTGAGCGTCTCCGACGTGGCGCGCACGCTGCACCTGCCGATTTCGAGCGCGCATCGGCTGCTGGCAGTCCTGAAGCGCCGCGGCTACGTGCGGCAGGACGAAGAAACCGCCCGCTACAGCCTGACGCTGAAGATGCTCGACATGAGCTTCCGCGCACTAGGCGGGTCGGAACTCCGGCTGCACGCCTATCCCCTCATCCGCGAGTACGTGCTGCGCACCGGCCATCGCACTTTCCTGGCGATTCCGGCGACTGGCGAGGTCAGCTATCTCTGGCCGGGTGGCACCGACGAAGTCGCAATGCGGACGACGCTCGGACGGGAGATGCCGGCGCACTGCGCGGTCTACTTCGCGACGCCGCAAGCCTCGACCCGCCGCCTGAGTTGCCTCAAGCTGTCCACGCCCGCCGACGTGGCCGGCCCCGAGGGGACGCTCGTGCGGTTCGGGCCCAGCGGCGATCTGCCCACCGGCGCGCAGCGCCTGGTGTGCACGTGCGCGCCGATCCGTGACTACACCACCCAGGAGGTCGGACGCGTGGGCGCCTTCGCCCACGGGGTCGACGAGCGGCCGCTCTTGACCGACGGCCATCGCGGCGTCTGGAACCTCGCGACCCAGATCTCGTTGCGTCTGGGCTACTTGCCGCCGACGGCCCTGGGGGCCTCGGCCTAGATCGTCGCCGCCCCGGCCGGGCGGAGGCGACCGTTTCGGAGGACAGGAATGGCCTACATCATCTGCGAACCCTGCATCGGCACGAAGGACTCGGCCTGCGTCGACGTCTGCCCGGTGGACTGCATCCACCCGCGCAAGGACGAGGGCGATTTCGAGGCCGCGACCATGCTCTACATCCACCCCGACGAGTGCATCGACTGCGGCGCCTGTGTCCCGGCCTGCCCGGTGGAGGCGATCTTCGCCCTCGACGAGGTGCCCGACAAGTGGAAGAACTACATCGAGGTCAATTCCGCCCACTATCAGAAGTAGACTGTGGGGCACCTTGGGGCCGGTCCTGGCCCCGGGGCCTGGTTTGCGCGTCCCGGCGCCGGCAGGCGCGCGAGCATCTCGGCAATGGGGGCACGGCTCGCTCCCAGGAAGGCCAGTATGCGGATGGGCGTTCGCGGACTGCTGGTCGTGGCGATGTGTGCCGCCGTTGGTCTGTCGCTGCAGGGCCGCCGCTCGGGCGACGACTCGGAACTGCAGTTCCAGCTCGCCACGCTGCTCTACGAGGAAACGCGGTTCGATGAGGCCCGCGAGGCGTTTCGCCACGCCGCTGACAGCGAAGACCCGGGGCTGAAGATGCGCGCCCGCATCGGCGTCGTGAAGACGGCGCTGCTGATGGGCGAGTTCGAGGAGGCGCAACGCGAGGCGGCGTCGTTGCGCGACGACGCGCCGGACAACCCCGAAGCGATGTCGGTCCACGCCGACGCGCTGTGGTCGGCGGGACTGTTCGACGAATCGGAGCGCGAGTTCACCGAGGCCCTGACGGTGGCGCCGGAGATGTCGCGCGGCCGGCACGGGCTGGCCAAGGCGCTGGCCTCGCGTTCGAAGCTCGAGGAGGCGCTCGCCGAAGTGCAAGCGGCGCTGCGCACCTCGCCGCGCGACGGCGAGCTCCATCACACTGCCGGCAGCATCCTCGAGCGGTTGCGTCGCTACGACCAGGCCGCCGCCGCCTACACCAACTACGTCAACCTGCTGCCCAACAAGGACCGCAGCGACAAGGCGCTGTGGTCGAAGGCGCAGATCAAGTTCCTGCAGGCCTTCAAGGAACGGCCGGCCAACGCCCTCGACGCCAACTCGGCCGGCCGCCTGCACACGGTGGACTTCAGGCTGGTGCAGGACAAGGTGATCGTCAAGGCCAAGGTGAACGGCGGGCGCTGGGTCGATTTCGTCCTCGACACCGGATCGGAACAGACGACGATCTCCCGTCAGGTGGCGCAGTCGGCCGGCGTCGTCCCGATCACCTACACGCTCAGCGCCGGCGTCGGCGAAGTCGGGTTGCGCGGCCTCCAGCTGGCGCGGCTCGATTCGTTCGAGGTCGGCACGCTCAAGGTCAGCGACGTCCCCGTGCTGATCAAGAACCCGGCCCTGCGCGGCATCCCCAAGCGCGAGATGGAGAGCTTCTCGCCGATGGCGCTGGGCCTGTCGATGACCATCGACTACGCCGCGCGCAAGCTGACGATCGGCGAGTCGCTGCCCGAGGAGGCGGCCGACATCCGTCTGCCGATGCGGATGCACCGGCTGGCGATGGTGCGCGGCATGATCAACGCCGAGCGTCCTGCCTACTTCGTGGTCGACACCGGCGGCGAAGTGATCTCGATCAGCAAGGCCACCGCCGATGCGCTGGCGCCTGGACGCCCGCTGGGCCGCCGCATCGCGCTCAAGGTCTACGGCACCTCGGGCTGGGATCGTGACGCGTTCCTGATGCAGGGGTTGAACCTGCAGTTCCGCGACATCGAGTACCGCAACTTCTCGGTCGTGGTGTTGAATCTCCGGGCCCCGAGCGTGTTGCTGGGCTTCCAGCTGGGCGGCATCGTCGGCCACCGCTTCCTCAGCCCCTATCGGGTGACCCTCGATCTCGAGCGCAGCGAAGTGCGCTTGACGCGGCTCAACCCCGGCCGCGCGATCGCTACGGGCGACTGACGCCGCTCGCGGCCGCCAGTCGTTCGCGCTTGCGGGCGAGCCGCTCGGCCCGGCGAGCGTGGGCCGCCTCGGAACGCCGGCGGTCGTCGTCGGTCTCGAGCAGCAGCGGCGGCACCGGTTGCGGATGCCCCGCGCGGTCGATGGCCACGAAGGTCAGGTAAGCCCGGCTGGTGAGCCGGCGCTTGCCGGTGGTCACCTCCTCGCTGAACACCTCGACTTCCACCTCCAGCGACGTCGTGAACGTTCCGGTGACGCGCGACTTCAGGATGATCATGTCGCCGACGCGGATGGGGTGCACGAACTCGAGGCCATCGACCGCCGCGGTGAGGGCGAGGCTGTTGGTGTGCCGGTGACAGGCGATGGCGCCGGTGATGTCGATGAGGTGCATCACCGTGCCGCCGAGGATGAACCCCAGCGGGTTCGAGTCGTTCGGCAGGACGACCTGGACGGTTTCGGTCGCGGAGGCCTGCCAGCGCTTGGCTGGGGGCTGGGGGCTGGGGACTGGGGACTGGGGCATGCGAACGTCACACGGACGAAGATTGGGCACGAGTACCAGGGCTTGTGCCTCGCGGCACTGACGCACTGCGAGGCGAACGTATGACGCAGCGAGCCCTAGTCCCCAGCCCCTAGTCCCTAGCCCCTAGAAGTCGTACCCAATCCACACCGTGAACTTCACCTTGCGGAACTCCTCGCTGCCGCCGACGCGAGCAAACGCCACGTCTTCATACTCCTTGTTGAAGAGCGTGCGCCAGCTCCAGTCGAAGTGGATCGGGAAGCCCAGCGCGAAGGTCTGCAGGCCGATGCCGTAGCTGGCCCGCGCGTCGACGAGCCGGAAGCCGTCGATGACCACCGGTGGCCCAAAGACCGGGATGCCCACGGTCGGGTTTGAAGGGTCGGTGGTGTAGTCGATGATCGGCCGTTCGATCGAGGTGTCGTTCGAGTAGGCGTTCCAGCCCGAGTTGTTCCAGTAGGCGCCCCCGGCGTTGGCGAAGAGCGTGCCCCGGATGCCGCCGAGGATGCCGATCGGCGTGGCCATGGCGTGGATCAACGGGATGCGCAGCTCGGCGTTGAGGTGCCCGGCGTTCTGGCCGACGAACTGCTGGTACTCGTAGCCGCGCATGTCGCCGTTGCCGCCGAAATAGTAGTAGCCGGGGCTGTCGCCCCAGCTCTTGAAGCCGCGGGCCCTGAACGCCAGCAGACCCGAGCCGCCGATGCGGAAATACTTCCGGACGTCGCCGTCCACGGTCTGCCGCGACAGCAGGCCGGCGAAACCGGGTGCGGCCTCGTAGGCGAGCCGGACGGTGTTGCCGGCCAGCGGGCCGAACTCGCGGAAGATGGTGGTCTCCTGCACGAAGGTGAGGCCGAGCGGCATCATCGTGCCGTTGTTCATGAGCGAGCGGCCGAACTGCTGCTCCTGGTACTCCTGCGAGTACTCCTGCAGGGCCGGGTCCTCGAACTCTTCCTCGAAGTTGACGATACCGCCGGACAGCTCGAGGCGGCGGTAGCGGTTGAACGGCCAGATGCCGAAGGCGGTGCCGCCAATCGACTGCTGGGTGGCGACGGCCAGATCGCGGTCGATGATGCCGCTGAAGGCCGGGTCGTAGAAGACGTTCTCGTACTGCCCGTAGAAGAACTGCGTCTGCATGAAGCCCTGGATGGCGTACTGGAACCGCCGCTCGAGGCTGAGGTACGACCCCGAGAACGAGCGGTACTGGGAGATCGACGCCGCCAGGAACGTGAACTGCTGATCGCCGAGCACGTCGGTGAAGGCGATCGCGGTGCCGCCCAGGAAGTCGCCGCTGCTGGTCAGCCCGACGTTCACCGGCGGCCGGCCCTCGAGGTACAGCTTCTCGAACTTGCCCTTCCGCTTCACGTTGGCGTCCACCAGCGAGTGGGTGAGCGGCGCCTGGAAGTCCACGATCGGGCCGGGCGCGCCGAAGTCCTCGGTGGTGGCCCGGCCGATCGGTTCCCTGGGCGCGAGGATGTGCACGGCGTAGTCGGACTTGTAGTAGCTGACGAAGGCGATGCGCGGACCCTCGGGGCCACCCTTGAGCACGACCGGCCCGTGGTTGCCGGCGACGGCATCGGTGTAGCGGCTGAGCCCGCCCTTCACGTCGAGCGTCCAGATGTTGTAGATGGCGCCGTTCTTCACCACCTCGGGGTCGATCGTCTCGTTCGGGTCGACCGCCGTGGAGGCGAACACCAGCGTGTTGTCGTCCAGGTACTGGGCGCCGCCCTCGTCGTGGGTGCCGAAGGTCAGCTGGGTGCGCTTGCCGCCGGACAGTTCGACGCGGAACAGCTTCTCGTTGCCGCTGACGCGCGTGAGCACGATGAGCGCCCGGCCGTCGGGCGTCCAGGTGGGCGCGTAGTCGGCGAAGCTGTCGTTGGTCACGTTGGTGATAGTCGCGGCTCTCGAGGTCGAGCACGAACACGTCGGTGGTGCCGCCGCGCATCCCCGAGAACGCCACCTTGCGGCCGTCGGGGGAGAAGTCGGGCGACTCGGGCGCGTCGACGTCATTCAACTCCACGCGCTGCACGATCTTGCGGGTGAGCACGTCCTCGACGACGAGCGACCGGTCCTTCTCGGTGCGCACGAAGAAGGCCAGCCGGTCGCCGGTCGGCGACCACGACATCCACGGCACGGTGATCCACCGGCCGCCGGGCTGGATGATGTACTCGAAGCCGCGCGACTGGTCGAAGCCCGGGGTGAGGTTGCGGATGACCTGGCCGTCCTTGGTCGAGATCAGCACGATGTCGAGCTCGCGATCGCCGGCGTTGCCGGTCATCGCCGCCATCAGATCACCCGACGGCGACGGCTCGATCGAGTAGGCCTGCGTGTAGCGCGACTTGTCGGCGCTGGGCGCGAGGTTGCGGCCGTAGTCGGCGGGACGCTCCTTGTCACGGAACGGCTTGAAGCGTTCCTTGAGGTAGCGATCGAACTCGTTGTCCCATTCCTCGGCGGTGATCTGGAACGCCTCCATGTAGGCGTCGTCGCCGCCGCCGATGATGCTCTTGCGCAGCGCGAAGACGAACTGGCGGACACCTTCCTTGCCCCACTTCGCCTCCATGAACTCGAAGGCGGCGTGCCCCAGGTTGTAGATGCCGCGCAGGTTGCCGAGGTTGCCGTAGCCCTGCAGCTGGCTCATCTTCGGCACCACGTCGGCGATCGCCGCGTCGCGCACCATCATGATGTCGATCGGCTTCCACTGGCCGGTCATGTAGTCCGACATGCCCTCGTTGACCCACAGCGGCGTCGAGTTGCGGATGAGCGAGGTCGGGATGATGTCGAACTGGAAGATGTGGGTGAGCTCGTGGACCATCAGCCGGTAGAGCAGGTCCGGCGGTTCGTCCATCGGCATGAGGATGCGGTAGCGGCTCGGCTCGGCGAAGGCGCCGACGCCTTCCTGCGCGGCGCCGGGAATCACGTTCTGCTGGTAGAACTCGGCGCTGGTCTGGAACAGGATGAGCGGCACCTTGCCGGCCAGATCGTGTTTCAGCTCCGAGCTGATGTGCTGGTAGGCGCTCTCGGCGTAGCCCGCCATGCGTTCGAGATGGGGCTCGATCTCGTCGTAGAAGTAGATCTCGAAGTGGTCGGTCTGGTAGGTCTGCCACCGGAAGTGGTCGTAGCGGATCGCGTTCTTGCCGTAGTACGGCGCGAACTGGTTCTGCGCGAACGCCGGTAGAGCAGTGGCGGCGAGGACCGCCAGGACGAGCGCGGCGAACCGGGGCGTCACGGCCCGGCCCAGCGTGCGGGTGCGCATACGGCAAACTCCTCGAATTGGCAGGGGACGTCGTGGCATCGATGACCAGCGGGCGCCCGCGCTAATGGGCATCTTACCTTGGAGGCGTGGCGGGCCAGGGACCATCTCCATCCCGGTGCCGGCAGCAAGATTCGGACCCGCCGTGCCTGTCCTATCCTGGAGACGGCGCGGCGCGTGCACGCCTGGAATGGCCGCCCGCATCAGGGTTGTCCCCATCGTCGCTACCGAGATGCCGCGATGTCGCGGAGCCAGACGGCCTCGCGAAACGCCGCGGCAGCCGATCGGAAATCGCCGAGACATGCCGGTGCCGCCCCGCCCCGTAAGTCACCAGATCTCGGCGCGGCCGGCAGTTGTGGCACCGTCATTTGACGGCCGCCACGAACCACGCGCCGGGCGCGCCGCAGGGCCCGGCGCGGCCGTGATGACCTGTTGCCGGCCCGCCGCGACTGTCGCCAGATGGCAGCACTGCTGCCCAGGTACGTGGACGGCTTGGCGACTAGCAGCGACCAGGAGCGCCAACCTCGAGGGCGCAGTCGGTGCCGTCACCCCGGCCGAATGTCGGCCGCGCCAGCTCGGCTGGCTGCTAACTGCCGCCCTCGGACTTGAGGCAGAATGAACGGCATGGTCAAGCCCGCCTCGCCCGCCAGCCGCGACACATTGCGCACGGTGGCCATCGTCGGGACCGTCGTCGCCCTGCTCGGCATCAGCCTGCCGTTCACCTGGGTGTCGCATGCCGAACCCGAAGGCGAGTCGATCACCGCGCCGATCATCGAGCCGGTGGCCGCGCACGAGGCGGAGCAGCCGGCCGGCGACGGCGGCGCGTGTCTCGCCAACGCGAAGCCAGCGAAGGACTTCACGCTGCCGACCCTCGACGGGAAGCAGCTCTCGCTGAGCACCTACAAGGGCAAAGTCGTGCTGCTCAACTTCTGGGCGACGTGGTGCGGGCCCTGCAAGGCCGAGATTCCGGGCTTCGTCGAGCTCCAGCAGCAGTACAAGGACGATCTCGTCGTGGTCGGGCTCTCGGTGGACGATCCCGCCGACAAGGCCAAGGCGTTCGCCGACCAGTACAAGGTCAATTACCCCATCGTGCTCGGGCTCGGGCGCGACGACATCCAGGACGCCTACGGGCCGATTTACGGCATTCCCGCCTCGTTCCTCATCAGCCGCGACGGCAAGGTCTGCAGGCGGCATCTCGGTATTGCACCAAAGGCGCAATTCGAGCGCGAAATCAAGGCTTTGCTCTGAGGGCGCGCGCGGCGTGTAGTATGATTCCCGTCAGTACGATGCTGAAGGGATTCACACACGCCCGGCTCGCCTGCGGCTGCCAGCTCGCGTTTCGCGACGGCACCGGCGGCAGCCCCGTCACGGTCGTCGTCGACTTCAAGTCTCCGGCGTGTTCCAACTCGATGCACGTGCGCGACGTGCCCATCTACGACCATCGCGAGGCGCTGCGTCCGGCGACGCGCCCGCTGCCGATGGAAGAGGGCTACGAAGAAGAGAGTTGAACCGGCCCGGCGCGCGCCGCGGCCTGTCCCACCCGGCTGGCCTTTGTCTGGGCCGCGCCGACCTCCGCACGCGGCCTGCTGGTCGTTGACGCGACGCCGACGCGAGATCCCGAGATCGACAGATCGATCACCTGATCACGCGATCACCAGATAACGCGGTTCTTATCTTCCCTTCCGCCACTTGATGCGCGTGTAGGCGATCCGGAAGCCGTGGCGCTCGGCGTTGCGCTGCGACGCGCTGCCGGGACGCGCCGACATCATCGCCAGATCGCAGCCGCGCCGGCGGGCATCGTCCAGACGCGCGCCGAGCAGGGCGAGCTGCGCGCCGCGCTTTCTGGCGATCGGGCGGGTGCTGGCACCGGCCAGCACCGCGACACCCTCGTGAATGGCCAGCACGCCAGCGGCGGCCGAGTGTCCCTGGTGCTCGACCAGGTAGCACGACGCCGTGGGCACGCGCGCGTAGACGCCGCCGATGTTGCGGACGAAGGGCACGACCTCGGGGGTGTCGCTCCACCCATCTGCCGCCACCTCGGCCCACGCGTCGGCCTCGCGCGGCGTCGATCACCCGCACGCGAAGGCCTGCCGACGCGTCGGGCGCCTCGACGGCGCCGGAGGTCGGACGGAACATGACGCTGGTCAGCTCGAACGGCTCGTATCCCGCGGCCGCCAGCACGCCCAGGGCATCACCCTGCGCCAACGGACTGACCTCGTGTTCGCTCGGCGCCCCGCGCGCCTGGAAGAACGTCTCGATCGCGGCCAGGGTCCCGGCCCGGACGGCGGTGGTGATGCCGAGGCCGAACGACTGGGTGAGCGGCGAACCCAGGCCGTCGAAGATGGCCCAGGCGCCGTCGACCTCGTGCCAGCAGGCGCCCAGCGCCGGATCGAGTGTGGCCCGGGCCTCCACGAAGCGACAGCCGACGGCCCCCTCGGCGCGCTCCAGGCGCGTCGCCAAGTCGAGATCGACGAAGGGATAGGTCATGGCGGCCAGATCAATACCAGACGGTGAGGTCGGCGACCAGCGGCAGATGGTCCGACGCCATCAGCGCCTGCCGGGTGCGGACCAGCTCCACGTGCCGGACTTCGACGCGCCCTTCGTAGTAGATGTGATCGAGGTGGAAGAGCGGAAACCACCCCGGATACGTGCGCCGGCGCTTGAGGTATCTGGTCAGGTCGACGCTGTGCAGGCGCGACGACAGGATGTCGGTGGCGAGGCCGCGGGCCCACTCGTTGAAGTCGCCCAGCACCACCTTCGGGCCGCGAGTACTGCGGTCGTGCACCAGATGCGCCAGCCGGTCGGCCTGGTAGCGCCGTTCGAGTAGCGCCGTGCCGAAGTGCACGTTGTAGAGGTGCAGGCTGTGGTCGTCGTCGAGGGCGAGGTCGACGCGGTGCACACCCCGCGGCTCGCAGGTCTTCCACGACAGGTCCGAGGCCTCGTGCTGCCGGATCGGCAGCCGCGACAGCACCGCGTTGCCGTAGAGCGCGCCGCGCAGGTGCCGCGTCGGGGCCATCACCCAGCCCATGCCCAGGGCCGCGCCGAGCTCGGCGGCCTGCCCCGGCCGGCGCTGGCTGGCGCCGAGCACTTCCTGGAGCGCGATGGCATCGGCATCGAGCCGCGACAGCACCGAGGCAATGCGCTGCGGCGCCGTGCGGGCATCCATGCCGCGGCAGCGGTGCACGTTGTAGGTCGCCACGCGCAGCGTCCGGCTGCGGCGATCAGCTTGCGGCATGCCACCTCACGCTACTACTCTTGAGCAGCGACAACGCCGCCGGCAAGCGCCGGCGGCCGAGGACCACCGATGGCCACCCTGAAAAGCGAACGCGAGGTCACCTGCCCGTGCTGTGGCGCGGTGCTGGTCGTGGACATCAACCTGGGCCGCGTCGTGTCCCACACCAGCCCGCCTAGCGCGCACGGCGTGGTGCTCGACGACGCGCAGCGCGTGCTGCAGGAGCAGGCCCGCCGTCGCGACGCCATCTTCGAGCAGTCGATGCAGACCGAGAAGGGACGCGACGACGCGCTGTCGCGCCGCTTCGAGGAGGCGCTCGAGCAGGCCAAGAAGGAACCCATCACCAAGCCCATCCGCAACTTCGACCTGGACTGAGCGCGAGCCCTGCGGCTGGGTCGGCAGGGAACCTCGCGTCGACTCGCGCTCGGCGGGCGCACGCCCGGTGAACCGGGCCCTGTCCCGGCGTGCTGGCCATCAATCTCGTCGCCACGAGGCTCCCTACCGACCCAACCGCTCGGTTCTGTGGGCAGCTCTGTCACGGCCGTTTGCGGCTCGTCTCGGTGAACTCTGGAGGAAGCGGCATCCAGCGGTCGCGGCCGCGGTAGTCGATCGGCTTCACCCCGTGGACGCGGCGGTACTCGCGATAGCGGCGCTTCAGCCAGCGATAGCGCGCCTCGGAGGTGCGGATGCGGTGGTGCGGCCAGTCGATCAGCAGCTGCTCGACCGCCCACACGTTGCCGGTGGCGAAGCGCCAGTCGTAGCTGCCCATCGCGGCCAGGTGCACGACGCCGTAGGCGCGGACCCGGCCGCTGAAGTCGACGTACGGGTCGACGTAGCTGAGCGCCAGCGCGCGGGGCGTCGCAAACACCGGCCGGCGGCCGTGGAGACCCGGGTCGCGCGAGCGTGCGATCGATCCCCAGCCGTGCGGTCCGCGGTAGACGTAGATGACGTGGTCGAGCCGGTCGATCGATTCGAAGCTGAGCAACAGCGGCGGATGGCCGTGCTGTTCGAGCGTCACCGCGGCGAAGAGCGCCGCCTCGAGGCAGTGGGCCGTGCCGCGCGCGACGACGCCGCGGAAGCTGCGGAGCGTCTCGCCGCGCTTCTCGTGGTTGTACGGCAGGGCGTTCAGCCACAGTTGCACGGCGCGCGGGGTTCGCAGCCGTTCCACGAGCGCGCGTTCGGCGGGTGTGAAGGTCGCGCGAGGCGGCACTGGGGCGGTCGCGGCGAGGATGGCGCGCAGCGGCTGCGCGCGGGCCGGAATCGGCGGCCGCATCAGCGCGTGGTGATGGGTCCGCTGAGCGCCTGCCGAAGGTCGGCGAGCACGTCGTCGGCCGTCCAGTCGTTGCCCGAGCGCAGCACCGTCACGCGGCCGTCGGGTCCCACGACCGCGGTGCGGAGATTGTGGGTGAGGGTGCGGTCGGCCTCGCGGATGACGTTCACCCCGAAGCTCGCGGCGAAGCGATCCACCGTGGCCCGTGGCGCCGTGGCGAAGTGCCATCCGGCCGCGGCCCCGGCTCGCACGGCGTGCGCCGCCAGCACCTCCGGCGTGTCGGCGTCGGGATCGAAGCTCACCGACAACAGGTGGACGCGCCCGCCGAGGAGCGCGTCGTCGGCCGCGGCCGCCTGGATCGCGGCGAACCGCCGATCGAGCAGCGGACAGTAGTCGGGGAGGGGACAGCGGGTGTAGATGAAGGTCACGACCACCGCCGCGCCGTGCCACTCTTCGAACGACACGACGTCCCCGCGATGGGTGGTGAGCGGTTGCTCGGGGGCGAGGTCGCCCGGGGCGAGGATGGGCAGCCCCTCGGCCACGAGCCGGGGCGGCACGGCGTCACCCAGGGGCGCAGAGCCATGCGCCTGAACGCCCTCGAGGTAGCTCACGTCGCCCTCGATGACGAGCGTTGCCGTGATGACGTCGCCGGGCCGCCGATCGCGGATCGCCGTCCGATCCGCGACCCGAAACGGCATGGTCATGGCATCCATGTATCCAGGGACTGCATCGTGCTTCACGAGCAGCTCCCCGGTGTCCAGTTGCACGGCCAGCAATTGACCGTGCAATGGGTAGCGCGAAGCGGCGGGTCCGGGGCTCCCGGCGCATCCTGCCGTGAGTGTTACCCCGACCAAAATCGCTCGGAAACGCATCTTCCGGACTGTACCACGCAGGGTGTCGGCCCCCTGGACGGGCCAGGGCCGCGACGTTGACGGTCTGCTATACTCGCGGACTTTACGTCCCTGGGTACCCGCTTGGGCTGGTCGGCGAAACGGTCGTTTCCCCCCGTCCTGCTGGTGAGGTGGTCGCGGGGGGAGTCCTGGCGTTCGCGCGCGCCGGGCCGATTCGACCGGAGCGCGGATGGAGCGTGTGACCGAGATGGGCCGTAGACTTTACGTGGGCAACCTGCCCTACAGCGCAACCGACGACGACTTGAACGAGCTCTTCAGCCGCGCCGGCGCGGTGGCCAACGTGCACGTGATGCGTGACCAGGCGACCGGCCGCGCGCGTGGCTTCGCGTTTGTCGAGATGACCACCGATGAAGGCGCGCAGAAGGCCATCGACGAGCTGCACGAGTTCAAGATGGACGGCCGGGCGCTGGTGGTCAACGAAGCGCGGCCCAAGCCGAGCGGCGGCGGATTCGGTGGCGGTGGCGGCATGGGCCGGGGCGGTGGCGGCGGCCGCGACGGCGGTGGCCGGCGCGAACCTCGCTGGTAAAGGTGCGCGACGACGGTCGCGCTCCCCGGTGACGCGGCGATGATCCTCGTCGGCACGTCGGGGTACAACTATCCGGAATGGAAGGGCAGCTTCTATCCGCAGGACTTGCCTGCGGCCAGGATGCTGCCCTTTTACGCTGAGCGGTTCCCCTCGGTCGAGATCAACGCGACGTTCTACCGCATGCCGACGCCCAAGGTCGTGGCCGGGTGGGCGGCGCAGGTGCCACCGTCGTTCCGGTTCACCCTCAAGGCCAATCGCCGCATCACCCACGATCGCCGGTTGAAGGAAGTCGGCGACAGCGTCGCCTTCTTTGTCGCCACGGCCCGGGAGCTTGGGCCCCAGCTCGGCGCGGTGCTGTTCCAGACCCCACCCAATCTCAAGTGCAACCTCGAGGTCTTCGACGCGTTTCTCGCCACCGTACCCGAGGGCCTGGAGGCAGCCTTCGAGTTCCGCCACGACTCGTGGCTGAGCGACGAGGTGTACGCGCGGCTGCGGGCCCGGAATCTGGCGCTGTGCGTCGCCGACACCGAGGCCCGGTCGATTCCGGTCGTCGCCACCGCCGACTACGCCTACTTGCGCCTGCGTGACGAGGGCTACGACGACGAGGCGATTCGCCGCTGGACCGCCGTGGCGCAGGACCTGTCGGCGACCTGCCGCGACGTGTTCGTGTACTTCAAGCACGAGGACGCCGGGAAGGGCGCCGCGTTCGGCCAACGGATGCTCGAACTCCTCGCCTGAGCGCCGGCGGGCGCGCTCACGCCCGATCGTGGGCGGCGAGAAATGCCACCACCTGGCGCTCGGCCCAGTAGCCGTCGTCGCCCTCGCTCGTCGGCTTGCCGACGTAGCCGCAGTGGCCGCCGTGGGTGGTCACGATCCGCGTGAGCCCGGCCACACCGGCGAGGGCGGGATCGTGGACAACCTCGGACGGCACCAACGGATCGTCGTCGGAGGTGATGAGCAGCGCCGGCACGGCCAGCCGCTCGATCACCCGCCGGGCGCTGGCGCGGTGGTAGTAGTCGGCGGCGCCGTCGAAGCCATGGTTCGGCGCGGTATAGGCGTCGTCGAAGGCGCGCACCGTGCGGATGCGCTTCAGCGGCGTGATGTCCCAGGCATCCGGGAAGATCCGTGCCTTGCGCCGTATTCGTTCCCGCAGACGGCGGACGAAGTTCCAGTGGTAGACGAAGTTCTCCCCGCGCTCCAGCGCGTCGACGCACGCGCCGAGCTCGATCGGCGGCGACACCGCGGCGACCGCGGCCACCTGTCGGCGCTCGTCCCCCTCGATCTCGCCGGCGAGCTTCAGGGCGATGTTGCCGCCGAGCGAGTACCCGGCGAACCCGAATCGGGGCAGGCCTTCGGCGGCGAGCGTCCGCATCACCGCCAGCGGATCGGCGGTGAGGCCGGAGTGGTACAGCCCGCGCGCCAGGTGTTCGGTGCCGCCGCAGTTGCGCTGGTTGAGCCGCACCACGTTGAAGCCACGCACCCAGGCCTTGTCGGCCATGCCGCGCATGTAATGGCCGTCGCTGGATCCCTCGAGGCCGTGCAGGAGGATCGCGGTGAGGGCCCGCGTCCGCGCCGGCTGCCAGTGGCAGTGGCCCAGCACCTCGGTGTCGTCGGCAACGCGGAACAGGCGCGCTTCGGCCGGCGGCAGCCGTGGAAAATGACGGCGGCGCGCCCACGCATAAAGCGTCATGCGGTGACCGCCGGCCAGGATCGGATGTGGGACGAAGGGATCGGGAGTGAAGGCCGGCGACGGAATGCCCACGCCCGTTGATTCTAATGGCCGGGCACCGGCCCGCCGGTGGACGATAATCGGGCAGTCGCCGTCCCCTCGCTGGAGTCCCGAAATCCATGACTGCTCGTGCTTTCTCGCTCTCCGCCGTGCTCGCGTCGGTTGCCGCGTGCACGTCGGCGCCCTCGCCTTCCGCACCGGCGGCCGCCGCGGCGCCCGTCGTCGACGTCGTCGAGCTCAGCGCCGCCGACGCGCGCGAGCGACTGGCGGCCGGCACCGTCACCTCGCGGGCGCTCACCGAGGCGTATCTGGCGCGCATCGCCGCCGTCGACAAGGCCGGGCCGGCCCTGAACTCCGTGATCGAGCTGAACCCCCAGGCGCTGGCCGACGCCGATCGCCTCGACGGCGAGCGCAAGGCCGGCACGCTGCGCGGGCCGCTGCACGGTCTGCCGGTGCTGCTCAAGGACAACATCGACGTCGCCGGCATGGTCAACTCCGCCGGGTCGCTCGCCCTGGCTGATCACCGGCCGGCCACCGACGCGTTCCTGGTGGGGCGCCTGCGCGACGCCGGCGCAGTAATCCTGGGCAAGACCAACCTGAGCGAGTGGGCCAACTTCCGCTCGACGCGGTCGTCGTCGGGCTGGAGCTCGCGCGGCGGTCAGACCCGGCATGCTTACGTGCTGGATCGCAATCCGTGCGGGTCGAGCGCCGGCACCGGCACCGCGATCGCCGCCAGTCTGGCCGCGCTGGGTGTGGGCACCGAGACCGACGGCAGCATCCTGTGCCCGGCGGCGGTGAGCGGCCTGGTCGGTCTCAAGCCCACCGTCGGCGTGGTGAGCCGCAGCGGCATCATTCCGATCTCGGTCTCGCAGGACACTGCCGGGCCGATGACGCGCACCGTAACCGACGCCGCGTTGATGCTGTCGGCGATCGCGGCCGTCGATGCCGCGGATCCATCCGGGGCGGCGGCGCAGGGCAAACTGCCGGCCGACTTCACGGCCGGCCTGACGGCCGAGGCGCTCACCGGCCGGCGCTTCGGCGTCCTCCGCCAGGCGATGGGCTATCACCCCGGCGTGGACGCGGCGATGGAGCGGGCGATCGCCACGCTGAGGACCGCCGGAGCCGAGGTCGTGGACGCGCGCGTGCCGACCTACAACGAGTGGAACGACTCCGAGTTCCAGGTACTGCTCTACGAGTTCAAGGACGGGTTGAACGCGTATCTGGCCAGGAGCAAGGCGCCGCACGGCTCGCTCGAGGCGCTGATCGCCTGGAACACCGCCAACGCGTCGCGGGTGATGCCGTTTTTCGGCCAGGAGATCTTCGAGCAGGCCCAGGCCAAGGGGCCGCTGACCGATGCCGCCTACGTGAAGGCCCGCGCCGAGTCGCGCCGGCTGGCCGGCCGCGACGGCCTCGTCGCGACGCTCGACCGCGGGAAGCTCGACGCGTTGATCGCCCCGGCGATGTCGCCGACTTGGCCCACCGACCACGTGCTCGGCGATCACTTCGTCGGGGCGGGCTACGGAATGGCGGCGGTGGCCGGGACGCCGAGCCTGACGGTGCCGATGGGGGACACCAGCGGCCTGCCGCTCGGGCTCGCCTTCATGAGCCGGGCGTACACCGAGGCCGATCTGCTGGCGTGGGGCTTTGCCTTCGAGCAGCGGGCCAAGGCCCGTACTCCGCCCACCTACAAGCCGACGCTCGACTGATCGGTCGGGCCAGAAACCATTTCGGTCTCGCACAGTCCGAGACGCCGGCGGAGCTGGCCCGGTTCTCACGCGGGAGCCGGGTCAGCCCTTCGCCATCGTTCCACGTGTCTCAGTCGACGGCGGCCACGGCACCGGCCGATCGAGCTGCCTCTTGGGCAGAGCTGCTTGGACTGCCAGGAAGTACCGCCACCTGCCGAGAGCTGCCACGCCGAATTGCTGACGGCGCTAGCGCTCGAACTCGATCACGTGCGACGACGCGCCGGTGATGAACAGGCGGGCGCGGCGGCCAGCGAGCCGATCGGAGCCGGCGCCGGTCTCGAGGCCGGCCACCTGCGGATACCATCCGCCGCCGCCGAGCAGCCTGGCGGGCGGCGACCACGCCCCCGGGTCGCCGAGCCCCGGCGCGAACGACACGTAGATGCCGTCTTGCCCGAACTGCTCGTCCTTGGCCCGATTGAGCAGCATCACATACTGCTCCAGGTACGTGTTCCAGTGGATGGACGGTCCCCAGAACACGTCGGCGGAGGCCTGGCCGTCGTGGAACGGCCGGGTGGCCGCGACCAGCGGCGTGCCCGACGGATATGTCCACGTGCCGGCCTCGGGCGTGTCGTCGCCGGCAGGCGTCCACAGCGCGGGGAGCCACGCACCGTCGTTCCACACCGTCACCTTGCCGGCCGGCGCATCCCGATCGGCCCACGCTAACCTCGCCGCCGCGACCCCCTGGACGGCTGGCTCGCGCCCGTACTGACTGACGTAGAGGTACAGATCCCGCGCGTCGTGATCGAGCACGGCCGAGACATCGCCCACGCCGCCGAGCACGAAGCGGTTGGCGGAGTTGCACGCCGCAGTGTCCGGCGGGGCGTCGAGGACGATGCCGAGGTCCTCCCAGGTGCCACCCTGATCGGCGGAGCGTGCCATGCCGATTCGCGGCAGCTGGCGCTCGGGTCGCCCACAGTCGTCGGCCGGCCGCTCGTGATGGTAGAAGCCGTACCAACGGCCGTCAGCGTCGGGCACCACCGCCTCGAACCACACGCCGTGGCCAGGATGGCTGAGGAACCCGGCTTCGCCGACCAGCTGCAGCGAGTCGATCGTGGCGCCGCGGGCGATCGTCGGCTGCCCGCCCCAGGAACTCAGGGCCGTCAGCACCGCGGCCGCGCCGTCGTGGTGCCACACCAGCGGGTTGTTCGAGTCCACGCGGCCCGGCAGGACCAGCTTCGGGGCGCTGACCACGCGCGCCGTGGGCGCCGCCGATTGCCGGGCCGTCAGGTCGACCGCCGTGGCAGCGGCGCAGGCGACCGCCGTCACCACCGCCAGACTCAACCTCGTCCGCACCACGCCAAGCATAGCGCGGGTTAGAATCCACGCACGGCGCCGAGGACGACACCTTGCGCACCGGAAGCGCGCCCGCGCTTCGGAGGAGCACGATGGCACGGACGATGACCTTTGGATTGACGGTGGCGGCGGCGGCCTTGAGCGCGGCGACCGCGCTGGCGCAGGCCCCTGTCACCAAGCCGGCGCCGGCACCGCCGCCCGGTGGTGCTGACAACGCCACGCTGATGGCGCTCAAGCGCGGCGTGACCGAGCACGTGGACGGCCTGGCCAAGCTGGCGCAGGAGGCGGTGGACTCGGTGTTCAGTTTCGGCGAGCTCGGCTTCCAGGAAGTCGAGACCTCGAAGTACCTGACCGGCGTCCTCGAGAAGAACGGCTTCACTATCACCCGCGGCCAGTCGGGCATCCCGACCGCCTGGGTGGCCAAGTGGGGCAGCGGCAAGCCGGTGATCGCCCTCGGCTCCGACATCGACGGCATCCCGCAGGCGTCGCAGAAGCCGGGCGTCGCCTACCACGACCCGATCATCGAAGGCGCGCCCGGACACGGCGAGGGCCACAACACCGGCATGCCGCTGAACATCGTGGCCGCTATCGCGGTGAAGCGGGTGATGGAGCGCGAGAAGCTGCCGGGCACCCTGATAATCTGGCCCGGCGTCGCCGAGGAGCTCGTCGCCAGCAAGGCGTGGTTCATCCGCGACGGGATGTTCAAGGACGTGGACATCACCCTGTTCACGCACGTCGGCAACAACCTCGACGTGTCGTGGGGCGATGCCGGCGGCAACGGCCTGGTCTCGGTCGAGTACACCTTCGAGGGTGAAACGGCGCACAGCGCCGGCGCACCCTGGCGTGGCCGCTCGGCGCTCGATGCCGTGGAGCTGATGAGCGTCGGCTGGAACTACCGCCGTGAGCACCTGCGGCTGTCCCAGCGCTCGCACTCGGTGATCGTCAACGGCGGCGACCAGCCCAACGTCGTGCCGCGCAACGCCAGCATCTGGTTCTACTTCCGCGAGACCGACCAGCCGCATATCCAGGAGCTGTGGGACATCGGCAACAAGATGGCCGAGGGCGCCGCGCTGATGACCAACACCAAGTGGACCTCGCGCATCCTCGGCACCGCCTATCCGCGCCACTTCAACAAGCCGATCGCCGAGACGATGTACGCCAATATCCAGAGGGTCGGCCTGCCCGAGTGGAGCGAGGCCGATCAGGCGCTGGCCAAGGGCCTGCAGAAGGAGCTTGGCAACGCCACCCAGCCCGGGCTCGCCGTCAAGGTGTCGGAGCTGGGACTGCCGACCAAGCCCGAGGACAACATGGGCGGCGGCTCGGACGACATCGGCGACATCTCGTGGAACGTCCCCACCGTGACGCTGCGTTATCCGGCGAACATCCCCGGCCTGCCGGGTCACAACTGGTCGAGCGCGATCGCGAGTGCGACGCCGATCGCTCACAAGGGGGTCGTCGCCGGCGCCAAGGTGCAGGCGATGACGATCCTCGACATCCTCACCAAGCCCGAGATCGTCAGCCAGGCCTGGGACTACTTCCGCAACGTCCAGACCAAGGACGTGAAGTACATCCCGTTCATCAAGGCCGACACGCCGGCGCCGACCTTCCTCAACACCAGCATCCTCGCGAAGTACCGCGAGGAAATGAAGAAGTACTACTACGACCCGAGCAAGTACCCGACCTACCTGGATCAGCTCGGCATCAAGTACCCCACGGTGCGGACCGCGCCGGCGACCAGGCAGCAGAACGACCAGTAGAGGCAGCAGGGGCGGGGCGCCGACGCCCGGTGCTGCCTCGTCCTGCCTGACGACGAACCCGACCAGGAGCGACCGATGGCATCGATCAAGGACACCGCTGAGAAGTTCTTCGACGCGTGCGAGACCGGCAAGGGCTGGGCAGGGTGCGAGGCGTACTGCCGGCCCGGCGCGACGTTTACGGCGCAGGCCGACGCGCTCAACGGCGTCACCACCCTGCAGGGTTACACCGACTGGATGAAGGGGCTGTTCACGCCGGCGCCCGACGGCCGCTACGAGGTGAAGTCGTTTGCCGTGGACGAGACCCGAAGCAACGTCATCGCCTACGGCGTGTTCCGTGGGACGCACACCGGCAACGGCGGGCCGGTGCCGCCCACCGGCAAGGCCGTCGCCGCCGACTACGTCTACGTCATGGACTTCGACGGCGACAAGATCCGGCACATGACCAAGATCTGGAACGACGCCCACAGCCTGCGTCAGCTCGGCTGGATGGTGACGCGCCAGCGGCTAGCGGCTAGCGGCTGGACGCTCGAACCACGGGCCTCGTCTTGGAGCCGGCGGCGCGCCCTTGACGGGCCCCGCCAGGAAGGCGCATCGTGTTCGCGTCGTCCCGGCTGCGGGCCGGGGTGGCCGTGTCAACCGCGTCTTCGGAAGGGGAACCCGATGGACATCGATCGACGGGCATTCATCTCGAGCCTCGGCGGCACAACGGCGGTCGCCCTGATGACCTCCGAACAGAAGGCCGACGCCCTCGAGGCCTACATGGAGGAGACGCTCGACGCCGCCATCCAGGCGGCGCAGGGGCAGGCCGCCCCCTATCCGACCATGGCCGAGATCGAGGAGCGCAACGCCAAGCGCCTCGGCATCCGCGGCGGCGGCGGCAACGTGTTCAACGCCACCAACCGCGACGGCTCGCCGCGCGGACCGCTGCCGAAGATGTCGGCGGCGCCGACGCTGCTCGAGTTCTTCGAGAAGCGCTTCGCCCCGGCCACGCACGTGCTGCAGAGCGCGAACCGCGCCCTGAAGACCGGCATGCCCGAAGAGGTGGTGCTGGCCTGCCTGATGCACGACACCGTGCACGCGCTGGTCAAGGTCGACCACGGCTGGTGGGGCGCGCAGATCATCGAGCCGTACGTGGACGAGAAGGTCAGCTTCGCCATCCGCCACCACCAGACGCTGCGCTTCTACCCCGACGAGAAGTTCGGCTACGAGTACCCCGAGAGCTACCTGCGCACGTTCGGCGAGGACTACAAACCCGAGCCCTACCTCGAGGCCAACTACGCCTGGGTCCGCAATCACCGGTGGTACGACCTGCCACGGCTGGTGACCGTGAACGATCTCTATTCGTTCGACCCGAACGCCAAGGTGTCGATCGAGCCGTTCATCGACATCATCGGCCGCCACTTCAAGCAGCCCAAGGAAGGGCTCGGCTACGACAACAGTGCCGTGGCCCACATGTGGCGCACGATCATGTTCCCGGACCGGCCTCTCTGATGCCGTCGATGCCGCGGGGCCTCGCGACGGCGGCGGGGTTGTCGCTGGCCCTCGTGGCCATGACCGGCGTCGAGCTGCTCGCCCAGTCGGCGCCGGTCTACAAAGGGCTCGCGGTATCGGTGTCGGCGGCCACGCGGGCGACCAACGTCAGCCTCGCCGACTGCCCGGCCGGCGCGAACATCGTGCGCGGGGTCATCAGGCCGGGGGACCCCAACGAGTTCGTCTCGGTGGTGGTCGACTTCACGGTCACGCCCGGGTTCACGCCCGGGCCGTTGGCCCGGCCCGTGCTGCACGCGGCCGACGGGAAGACCTACAACACCGCGCAGACGTTCGGCGAGATTCCGGCCACCGGCACCTTCTCGTGCACGTTCTCGTTCCGCGTGCCCAAGGGCACCGCGGTCCGGAACCTGGCCCTCGACGGCACGGCCGTGGACCTGACGGCGATCGCGAAGTAGGGCGTCAGACGCCGCTCTTCAGATACTTCGACAACCCCGCCACGCAGCCGGTCCACCTCCGCCGGGCTGTTGTAGAAGTGCGGCGACACGCGGATGCCGGGGCGATCCTTGCCGCCGCGGGTCGTCACGCCGACCTTGTCGTTGGCGTAGAGCGCGTCGGCCAGCTTGTTGGCGTCGAGGGTACCAGGCACGAACGACACGACCGCGGCACGCCGCTCAGGCACCGGCGAGGTCCACACCGTGAGCCCGGGCAGCTTCGCCAGGCCGTCGAGCAACTGCGTCGTCAGCGTGCGGGCGCGGGTTTCGATGGCGGCGCGGCCGACCTTGGTCTGGAACTTCAGCGCCTCGTGGAAGGCGATCATCGTCGCCTCGTCGCGCTGTCCGAAGCCCTCGAACGTCTTCGAGAGGCCGACAGCGCCGGTGTAGGCGCTGTAGACGCTCGGCCACAGCTTGGCCTGCGCGGCCTTGTTCACGTAGAGCACGCCGCATTCGCGGGCGCCGCACGGCCACTTGTGAGCGCTGCCGGAGTAGAAGTCGGGCTGGATGTCCGCCAGGTTCACGTCGAGGAGCCCGAAGCTCTGCGCGCCGTCGAGCAGGAACAGCACGCCGCGAGACCGGGCCAGCGCCGCCAGCTCCTTGGCCGGCATCAGGTCGCCGACGGTGCTGGACAGATGCGTCACCGACATCACCTTGGTGCGCGGCGTGATCGCCTTGGCGAAGGCGTCGACGTAGTACTCGCCACCAGGATGCGGATTCTTCTGTGGCACGACGACGACCGAGAAGCCGAAGCGCTTTGCCTTCTCCTTCCACGCGGTCAGGTTGCTGGGATGGTTGTCCTCGTGCAGCAGGACCTCGTCGCCGGCCTTGAGGTCGAGGCCGTTCGACACCATGTTGTTCGACTCGCTGGTGTTGCGGGTGATGATCACGTCCTCGGGCGAGACGCGCAGGAACTCGGCCAGCGCCGTGCGCGCGTTCTCCTTCTCCGGCATCAGCCGCGAGCGGTTGTTCGGCGATGGATCGGCGTCGACGCTGCGCGACTCGCGCGTGAGCACCTCGGCCACCGGCCGCGACGCCGGGCACAGGTTGGCGGCGTTCATCACCGACAGCTCGGGCGGCATCACGAACTGTTCCCGGACGCTCTTCCAGAACGGCTCCCCGGCCGCCGGTCCGGCGGGCAGGATGTCGGTCGCCGGGCCCATCTCGCGCGCCCACGCCGGATCGGCGAAGAGCGCGGCCGAGCCTCCGACCGCGAACAGCTTGGCGAACGAGCGGCGTGAGACGGCGGCGGAATTGGTGGGCATCGCTGGCCTCCGGCCGGGCGTCGGTGGGGACCGGCCCGGCGAATGGCGCGAGTATAGCAGCGCCGGCGAAGTCTCAGCTGCCCAGCCGGTAGACCCGCACGGCACCCGAGGCGTGCAGCACGGGAAGGTCGAGCGGGCGCTCGGTGACGACCAAGGTGAGGCCTTCGGCCGCCGCGAGCCGCTGAAGGCCCGCGGCGTCCATTTCGGCGAACGACGAGGCGGCATCGATCCGGGCGATGGTCCGCATCGCCGTCTGCCGCGAGTAGATGGCCATGGCGACGTCCTTGATCTCCTCCAGGAAGACGTCGCGCTCGGCGCCGATGCGCACGGCCGTGCCGAACTTCCATGCGTGGCCGGGGTCGGCCATCACGAAGGCATCGTGCGGCGTGTTGAGGGCGATCCAGCGCAGCGCGCTGGTCCACTCGTCGGTGGGCAGCACCGCCGCGAAGGCGGGCCGGCGCGGGTTCTCCAGGAACCCGACATGGACTGCGCGCAGAACCGAGAGCACGATGAGCCCTACCGCGAGGCGGCGCCCGGCCGGGCGGTGCCCCTCCGCGCCGCCGCGGCCCTCGGCGATCCACCAGACGAGGTACAGCGTGGCCAGCAGCTCCACGGGCCAGAACACCCGCGATGTCTGGAGCTGCACCGCCAGGGCGACGCCGCGATCGACCAACGGCAGCGCGGCGAGGAAGCCGGCGACCAGGAGCAGGGCGCCCACGGCCACGCCCCGCTCGGCCGCCGTGCCCAGACCGCGGCGCCACCGGGCAGCAGCCGCGAAGGCGAGGACGACCGGGCCGAGCAGGTTGATCGCCCAGGTGGTCGGCGACCACTCCGTCGGGAAGGTGTAGTCCTTGGTGGCCACGAGCGCCCGCCATCCGGCGTCCATCACCGTGAGATCGAATGGCCCGCCGCCGCTCCACGCGCGGCCGCCTACCACCAGGCCGGCCACCGCGGTCACGGCCGCGATCGGCAGCCGCGCCTTCGGCTCGGTGGCGAGCACGCCGGCGCCGACGATCACGACGAAGCACGCCGCGGTCGTCGGATGCAGCGCGGCGCTCGCCATCGCCAGACCCAGGGCCCACCAGGGCCGCCGGTGCAGCAGCAGGCCCACGCTCACCAGCCCGAGCCCGCAGACGAGCACCCGCGGATGGAAGTAGCTCTCGAGGGTGTTCACGCCGGCCTGGGCGATGCGGTGGCGCAGCGTCAGGGCGGCGATCCACGCAGTCACGGCCCAGCCGGAAACCAGCACGGCCCGTCCGATCAGCACGGCGCCACCGTAGATCGCGGTCAACGCCACCGCCTGGAGGATGAGGAACCACGCCGGCAGCGGCCAGCCGGTGACCCGCACCAGGCCCGCGACGATCTCGTCGAAGAGGAAGAACCGGCCCTGCGCACCGATCATCGGCCAGTCGCGCGGATACAGCGACGGGTCGAGGTGGTGCAGCACGGCGGGGATGTAGAACGCCTGATCCGACGCGCCGTAGCGGTAGCCGGTGGCGTTGAGGGTGGCGGCCACGGCGAACGCCGCGCCGCCGGCTGCCACGACCGGCCAGGCGAGGCGGACGACGTCAGAACGGCTGCTCGTCGGCACTCGGCCCGTAGATCGACGGCAGCGGCACGTCGAGCAGCCGGAGGTAAACGCTCAACTGGCCCCGATGGTGCACGACGTGGTTCATCACGAACGTCCGCCAGCAGCTGGCCTTCGGCATCGTGAAGAACGTCTGGCCGCCGCGGCGCAGCGTCCACGGCGCCATCAGCTCGGCGTCGGTACGGCCGACCAGCGCCGCCCGGCAGGCCGCGGTCTCGGTGTCGAAGTGGCGGAGCAGCGCCTCGCGCGTCGCCAGCCCCTGGTAGCCGGGCGGCCGGCCCATCTGCTCGAGATCGACGCCCGATTCGTTGATCGTCAAGCGGCCCCACAGGGCCAGTTGCCCGAGGTGCTCCGACAGCGCACCGAGCGCCATGCTCCTGGGGTGCGGTTGCCATGTCAGCCGGTCTTCGGGCACGCGCTCGATCAACCGGCGGGTCGTCGCCATCTCGCGATCGAACTCGGGCAACAGCGTCTCGGCGATGGTCATACGTGGCTCGCGACGAACAGGCCAGCTATGCTATCACCATGACCACGGGCGATCCGGCCGTGAGCGACGCGCGCGAGGTGCGATTGCGCGACGGCGCGACGGTCGTGCTGCGCCCGATCCGCCCCGCCGACGAGCCGCTGCTCGCGGTGTTCCACGCCGGCCTGTCGCCGCGGTCGGTGTACCAGCGCTACTTCCACCTCACGAGCTTCGAACAGCGGACCAGTCACCAGCGTCTCGCGCTCACCTGCCGCGTGGACCCCGAGGAGGGGGCCGCGCTCGTCGCGGAGCAGCGCACCGACGAGGGCACGCTGCAGATCCTCGCGCTCGGACGCATCAGACGCACCGAGCCGCGCGAGCGGGCCGAGATCGCCGTGCTGGTCGGCGACCGCTTCCAGGGACAGGGGCTGGGCACCGCGATGACGCGGGCGCTCGTCGAGGTGGCTCGCGCCCTCGGCGTTCGACACCTCTACGGCGACATGTTCGCCGACAACGAGGCGATGTGCGCCGTCGTGCGCCGCTGCGGCTTCGTGATCGCGCCGACGCCCGGCGACGCGCGCGTGCTGCGAGCCGAGCGGGAGCTCGACTAGCCGGTCAGCGCCTGACGATCCGGGCCTTCTTCACTGCCTTGGCCACGGCGACGGCCTCGGCCGTGGCGACCTCCACCGCGACGATCGGCGCGGCGTGATCCTCCGCTGCCTCCAGCTCCACGTCGACATCCACGTCGATGCCGGCGGCGATCTCGCGGCTGACCTCGGCCACCACATCGGCGATGGCCCCGGCCACGTCGTGAGGCGGATGCACGGCGTCGTGCCCGCCGCGGCGGCGCTGCCGTTCGGGCGGCAGCGGCCCGCGGCTCACGTAGATGTCGCCCTGGAACGACTGCAGCTCGACCCGGGCACTGCCGCCGCCGAGGGTGAAGTTGAACCGCTTGTTGCCGTCGCGATTGCTCATGCCCTCGGGGAGGGTCACCGGGAAGTCGCTGCTGAAGTCGCCGCCGAAGGTGCGCACGAAGACCGTGGCGTTGGCCTGGCCGCCGAGGCTGACGCGGATGTCGCCGTTGTGGGTCGTCACCCGGTAGAGGCCCTTGTCCGCGGCCGGCCCCTCGAAGCGCACGTCGCCGTTCACGGTGGAGACCTCGAGGCTCGACGCCTTCGAGTTCGACACCACCACGTCGCCATTGGTCGTTTCGGCGATGACATCCCCCGACACGCCCCGGATCGCGATCGAGTCGTTGACCGTCGTGGCCTGCACCTTGCCCGTGGCGTTCTCCACGAGGATCTCGCCCTCGATCGAGCGCAGCGTGACGGCGCCCGTGCCACCCTTCACCGTGATGTCGCCGCCCACGGTCTCGACGTTCACCTCGGCGCCAGCGCCCTCGACGTTCGCGGCCAGGTAGGTGCCCGACAGGCTCACGGCCATCCACCGTGGTACGGTGATCGTGTAGTCGACCAGGCCGGCCGGTCCGCGCGAGCCCGAGGCGGTGCGGGCCCGCACGCGCACCGTGTTGTCGGCGGTCTGGACCTCGACGCGCTCGCGGGCGCCATGCGTCGCCTGGACCCGCACGGCGTCGCGATCCCAGCTGCGCACCGTCGCCTCGCCGGCCTGGCTCGACAGCACCAGCTGCCACCCGCGCACGACGTCCACGGTCTGGTCGGTACGCGGCGTCTCGGTCTCGGGCCCACCCGGCCGGGCCTGCACCGGAGCCTGGGGTGCCGTCGCCTGGCCGGCGGCGGGAGCGGCCGCCAGCAGCAGGGCGGCGCACGCGAACAGGGGGCAACGGGGCATGACCATCAGACTCCTTCGGTGATGAGCGCCGCGCGGCGCAGCAGGTCGAGCTTGCGCCGCCGCGCACCGGCCAGATGGGCGTTGAGCAGCGCATTGGCCGGGTCGGTCGCCAGCGCCGTGCGCGCCTCGCGGATGGCATCGTCGATGACCTGCAGGTTGCGTTCGAGGATGAGCACCGTGCGCGGATTCAGCGATTCGCGCGATTCACGGAGCACGCGCTCGAGATCGGCGACCGCGGCGTCGAACTGGGCGTCAGCGAAGCTGACCGTCGTCAGGGCGCCTTCCGGGGTGCCTCCCGGCTCGATCTGTGCGACCACTGGTACGGGCCCGGCGGCCACCGGCGGCGCGCCCGGCGCCTGGCGCCACATCAGGCCGGCAGTCACCGCGGCGATGAGCGACGCCGCGGCCGCCAGCTCCACCAGTCCCACCGACCAGCGCTTCCGATACCACGGCAGGACCCGGGCACCGGTGTGGCCGGGTCGCGGCTCGATCCGGGCGGCCACGCCGGCCCACAGCGCCGGCGACGGCGCCAGGTCGCGGGTGGCCCATTCGGTGGCGTGCGAGCGCAACGTGCGCAGCTCGTCGAGGATGGTGCTGCACTCGCCGCAGCTGGAGAGATGCGATTCGAGCGCGGCCCGCGCGGCGTCGTCGAGCTCGTCGTCGAGATACGCCGACAAGGCGTCGCCGGGATGCTGATCAGCCATGGACGGGCCTCGGTTGCGAGAGATGGTGGCGCAGGGTCATGCGGGCGCGATGCAGCTGGGACTTCGACGTGCCCGCCGATACCCCCAGCAGCGTGCCGATCTCCTCGTGCTTGTAGCCTTCGACGTCGTGCAGCACGAACACCGATCGGGCGCCCGGCGGCAGACGGTCGACGGCCGACTCGATGTCCATGCCGGCATCCCAGCTGCGCGCTGCCGGCGCGGGGGCCGACAGTCGACCGATCGCGTCGTCGCCGTCGGGCAGGAACCGCTCCCGCTGGGTGCCCAGCGTCCGGAAGCGTTCGATGATGACGTTGACCGCCATGCGGTGCAGCCAGGTGGCGAGCGACGACTCGCCGCGGAAGCTGCCGAGCTTCTGCCAGGCGCGGACGAAGACGTCCTGGGTCAGCTCGTCGGCGTCGGCGGCGCCGGCCATGCGGCGGGAGAGGGCGAGGATGCGAGGCACGTGGGTGCGGTAGAGGCGCTCGAAGGCCGCCGCGTCGCCCGCAACCGCGCGTGCGACATCGTCGGCCTCCGACTCGGGCCGGGAGTGAGGGGTTCTATTCACACCGCGGTCCAGGCGCGTCGGCTCCGTTCACCCCGATTGGATGGCCCCACCAGCCGAAGGGTTGGAACCCTGGCCTACTGACCGGTCTTTGGCCGGGAAAAGTCCACTTTCGGGGCTTCCCGGGCCGAGGCCGGCGCCTCGAACAGCGGGTAGTCCTGGAAGCGGAAGATGGCGTTGGTGATGTTGGCCGGGAACTGCCGCCGCGAGGTGTTGTACTCCTGCACCCGCTCGTTGTAGCGCATGCGCTCGGTGGCGATGCGGTTCTCGGTGCCGGCGAGCTCGTCGCTCAGCCGCGCGAAGATCTCGCTCGAGCGCAGCTCCGGGTAGTTCTCCACCACCACGAGCAGCCGCGACAGCGCGCTCGACTGCTCGTTGGCCGCCTGCATCGTCTCCTGCGGCGTGCGCGCGCCGGCCAGCTTGGCCCGCGAATCGGCGATGGCCTGGAAGACGTCCCGCTCCTGCTGCGCGAACCCCTTGGTCGTCTCGACCAGGTTGGGGATGAGGTCACTGCGCCGCTTGAGCTGATTCTCGACCTGCGACCATTGCGCCTTCACCGCCTCTTCCTGGCTCACGAAGCGGTTGTACGAGCAGCCGCTGGCCATCGTGGCCGCCACCGTCATGAGACCCGTCAACACCAGCTTACGCATGAGACCTCCCCTTGGCCGCGCGCCCGCACGGCTCACCACGAGGCGCCGCCGCCGCCACCGCCGCTCCGGCCGCCGCCGAAGCCGCCGAACCCACCCGAGGCGCCGCCGCCCCACGACGATCCGCCGCCCCAGGTGCCCCCATAGTACCCGCCGCCCCACGGGCCGACACCGCCCCGCCAGCCGCGGCGTCGCCGCCGGCCGCGCCGGTTGATCAGGGGCAGCACGACGAACACGACGAGGAACAGCACCATGATCCAGTTGATCGACACCGGATCCCGGGTGCCCTCCGGCGGTTCCGCCACGCGCACGCCGGTGACGGTCACGTTCCTGTCGGCGGCGATGCGCGCGACGATTCGCGACGTGCCGGCCAGCAGGCCTTGGCCGTACTCGCCCTGCCGGAAGTAGGGCGCCATCACCTGGCGGCTGGTCTCGCCGGCGAAGCCGTCGGTGACGGCGCCCTCGAGGTCGTAGCCGACCTCGACCCACACCTGGCGATCGTCTACGGCCAGCAGCACGAGCAGGCCGTTGTCCTTGCCCTTCTCGCCGATGCCGCGGCCGCCGTTCTCGAACATCCGGGTGGCGTAGCTGCGCACGTCGCCCCAAGGCTGGAAGGTCTTCACCGTGGCCACCACCACCGTGTCGCCGCTGGCCGCCAGCAGGGCGCGGATGAGCTCGTCGAGGGCCCGCGACGACTCGGGATCGACCACGCCGGCGAAGTCGTTCACTGGCGCCGTCAACTCGGGCGGCGCCGGCTGCGCAGTGGCCGGCGGCGGTGCGCACAACAACAGCGCCAGGACGGCCGCAATCGAGACGAGGCCGCGCCGGGCCAGGCCGGCGCCGGTCATCCGGCGCTCACCACTCGTCCACGCGCCTGGCGAGGTGCTCGACCGCGGCGAGGTAGGACGGGAAGAGGCGCACCGCGTCGACGCTGCTGCCGTCGGGGGCGTTGGCCACGTGCAGCACGTCGGACACCGTGCGGGGATCGAGCTCCAGCCGCTCGGCGGCCCACGCCGCCAGGTCGCGGCCGGTGAGGCGCCGCCCGTCCAGGCGGGCCAGCAGAGCAACGAGCGAACGGAACTCCGGCGCCGAGTCGATGACCAGCTTCTCGATGGCGCGCACGTCGCCCGCCGCCTCCATGTAGTCCTCGCGCAGGTGGAGGAGGAGCGAGCGCGTCTGACCCTCGCAGGCGCGGCGCAGGTCGCCCGGCGACACGCTGAGGCCGGCGAACGGGTCGGTGCCGAACAGGGTCTCGTGGGTGTCGATGATCTCGCCGAACTCCACGGGGAAGGCATCCAGCGACCGGGCGAACTCGCGGCGGGTGAGCACCACCGGGGTGGCGGCGCCGGCGCGCTGCCAGCGGGCTGATCGCCCGGCGCAGGCGGTCAGGTCGGCCAGGTCGAGCGACTGGACGATCGCCACGCTCGGTGTCGGCCTGTTGGCGGGGGAGTAGACGACGAAGGCGTCGAGCCGCGCCCCGAAGATCGACTGCAGATCGGCGAGGACCGACTGCACCGGTGTCGAGGTCCCGGTCGGCATGAGGCCAGTCTACACGTCCGCTGGCGCGGCCGGGTCACTTGTCGGACAGGGTCGTGCGCGGGAACACGTCGACGGTCTCGCCGATGACGATCGACATCAGGTCGTAGCCGACGGCGAGCGGCCCGGCGTAGGTGCGGCGGGTCGGGGCCACGAGGTCCGCGGCGGTGGTCGGGGAGGGCACGATGTGCGAGTAGACGCCGAGCCGCGGCTTCACGCGCGCGAAGATCGTGCCCACCTGCTCCGGCGTGGCGTGCCGGGCGAGGATCCGATCGAGGGCTCGCGGGCCCTGCACCTGTGCCCGCCGCTGTTCGACCTCGGGTGCGATCACCTCGTGCACGAGGACGTCGACGCCGGCGGCGTGCTCGGCCAGCGGCTCGAAATAGCGCGTGTCGCCGGAGAAGGCCGCCGAACGGCCCTGATAGTCCACCCGGTAGCCGTAGGCCTGGTCGACGGCCTCGCCGTGGTCGACCCGGAAGGCGGTGACGCGCAGCCCGTCCTTGTCGAAGACCACGCCCGGCGCCACGTCCTTCGCAGCCAATGTCGCGCCGGCCGGGTCGAAGCCTTCGTCCCTGGCGCGGACCGCACGGTCGTACGCATAGGCCTGTTCGAGGTGGCGGCACATGTCCGCCGTGCCCGGGGGACCGTAGATCTCGTGCGGCGTGGCGCGGCCGAAGACCCACGCCGTGAGGAACAGGTCCGGCAGACCGACCACGTGATCCGAGTGGAGGTGCGTGAACAGCACCGCGTCGAGGCGGGTGAGCAGCGCCCGCTGTCCGATTTCGAAGAGCCGCTGCGTGCTGCCGCGGCCGGCGTCGATCAGCACGGCCCGCGGCCCGGCCTCGACGAGAATCGACGGGCCATAGCGCTCCGGCGTCGGCCGGGGATTGCCGGTGCCGAGCAGCGTAATCTGCAGCGGCGCCGCGGTCTGCGCCGTGGGCGGCGGCAACACGCCGCCGGCCAGTGCCAGCAGCATCGTGGTCACAAGTCGTGGCGACATGCCGGCGACCGTAGTCAACCAGCCGCGGGCCCGTCAAGCGAACGGTACAATTGCCCGGCGATGCGCCTTCGTCATCTCAACATCGGCTGCTTCGGCGGCGGCACCGGGCTGCCGAGCCTGCTGGGCGGCCTGAAACGCAATCCCTGGCTGCGGCTGAACGCCGTCGTCACCACCTTCGACAGCGGCGGCAGCTCGGGACAGCTGCGCGACGAGCTCGGCGTCCTGCCGCCGGGCGACGTGCTGCGCTGCGCGCTGGCGCTCGCCCACAACGAGGGCGAGGCCCGCCGCGTCCTGCTGTCGCGGCTGCCGAGGCAGTTCGAGCACCAGAAGCTGGGCGGTCACACCGGCGGCAACCTGCTGCTGTCGATGATGGAGCAGTACAGCGGCGACTTCCTGGTCGCGATCGACGGCTTGCGCGCCCTGCTCGGCTGCCAGGGGCGCGTGTGGCCGGTGAGCGTCACGCGCGCCTCCCTCTGCGCTGAACACGCCGACGGCCGCGTCACCCGCGGCGAGGTGGCGGTCGACGCGTGGCTCGACAGCGGCCACGCGATCCGCCGGATCTGGCTCGAGCCGGAAGCCGCCATCCACCCCGTCGTGGCCCACGCCGTGCGTGGCTTCGACGCGGTAATCATCGGCCCCGGCAGTTTCTTCACGAGCCTGATGCCGACCCTGCTCGTCGATGGCGTCCGGGCGGCGCTGCGCGACATGCCAGGCCCGGTGATCTTCGTCAGCAACCTGCTCACCGAGGGCCTCGGGATGCGCGGCTTCACGGCTGGTGACGCCATCTCCTGGGTCGAGCAGACGATCGATCGGCCCGTGGACATCGTCGTGTTCAATACCGAGACGCCGCCGCCCGATCTGCTCGGCAGCTATGCCGAGGAGCAGAAGGAGCCGTTGGCGCTGGGGACACTGCCGGCGCACACCCTGCTGGTCGAGGCGGCGCTCTGGACCCGCGCGATCGCCCGCCACGACCGCCGCCGCCTGTCGCACACCATCTGGAGCGTCCTCAGCCGCAAGGTCCTCGGCTGAATTTGGCACGAGGGTCTGGCCGCTACTGCGACTTGCCGCGCGCGGTGATCGGCCAGACCACCTCGACGCGGTCCTTGCGGATGCCGTACATCAGGTCGTAGAGGTTGACCACCGGGTCGCAGTGCGGGACGATCATCTCGATCCGGTCGCCGATGCGATAGCTCTTGCTGGCGGCGCTGAACGTGATCACGCCGAACTCGTCCGACCCCGCGTTGTAGTCCATCCCGGGTTCGCCGATCACGCCGGCGCGCGGCGTGTTCAGGGTCAGCGCCTTGGCGCCGGCATCGGTGGTGATGCGTCCGGGGAAGCGATTGTTCACCACCGTGCCGACCACCGTGAGCGACGAGCGGAAGTCCTTGTAGACCGGGTCGCCGTCCTCGCCGCCGATGGCCAGGTACTGCATGTCCATGAACAGGTAGCTGCCGACCTGGACGTCGGTGAACCCGGGCACGTGGTGCTGCAAGTTGTAGGTGCCGGTGCCGCCGCCGCTGAAGATCTCGGTGTTCAGGCCACCTTTGTGCATCGCCGCGCGCACCTCGGCGTTGGCGGCGATGTTCTCGAGCGTCTTCGCCTTGCGCACGGCGAACCCGGTGATGTGCTGGGCGCCGCCGTCGTAGGAGAGCAGGCCGCGCAGCCGCAGGCCCGGCAGCCGGTCGATCTGCTGGGCCAGGGCCAGCGCGTCGGCGGGCGGGACGCCGCTGCGCGTGCCGACGGCGACGTCGACGACCACGTTGGCCGTCAGGCCGGCCGCCTTGGCCGCGTCCGACAGGTCGCGGGCGTTGGCCGCCTCGTCGACGGCGTGGATGAACTCCGGCGACTTCCGGCTGAGCGCCAGCGCGCGCTGGATCTTGCTCTTCGACGGGTTGCTGGTCGTCATGCAGATGCGGTCGATGCCGGCCGCCATCAGCGCCTCGGCCTCGCTGACCTTGGCCGTGCAGATGCCCAGCGCCCCCGCGGCCAGCTGCAGCTTGGCGATTGCCGCCGTCTTGTGCGTCTTGGCGTGAGGCCGCGCGCCCAGACCGAAGCCCTTCAGCCGGGTTTGCATGGTCGCGATGTTCGACTCGAGGGCATCGAGGTCGACGCAGAGCGCCGGCGTATCGAGATCCCACTTCGACATCCCGACGCCGTTCTCGACGGCGCGGGCCGCCTCGGCGGCCGAGTAGCCCTTGGCCGTGCCGGGAATCCAGACATGCGCGGCGGCCAGGGCGCCGGTGCCGACGAACGTGCGACGCGACAGCGAAGTGCGGGCAGGGGTCATCGGGCAGCTCCAGTCTTCTTCGCGGGTTTCTTCGCGGGTTTCGTCGCGGTGGTCTTCGCGGGCTTCTTCGCCGTCTTCGCCGCCGGCGCCCCGAGATCGGCCAGCCGTTCGGCGGCCTTCGCCGCCGACATCAGGCGCGTGGGCTCGCCGGCGTGCTTGGACTCGCGCAGTTCGAGCGCCGTCGCGATGATGCGCTGGAACAGCTCGCCGGTATCGCCGCCCTTCGCCGGCGGATTGCTGCGCCAGAGCGCCGGGGTGTCGGCGGCCAGGATGTCGGCCAAATCGGCGTCGGGCGTGTTCACGCTGAGCGGCGCGAACTCGGTGATGTCGATGGGGCCAGACCACTCGTCCTTGTGCTTGATCAGCAGCCAGCTCGGCTTGCGGCTGTCGCCGTAGCCGCGGGTGCGGACCAGCACCCACGACCCCTTGAGCTTGTAGCCGTCGAGCGTGAACTTCAGATCGCCCTTGCTCAGCGCCGCGTCCACGTCGGGCGACTCGGGGGTCCACGTGCCCTTGTCCCACAGCATGACGACGCCGGCGCCGTAGCCTTCGGGAATCACCCCTTCGAACGACCCGTATTCGATCGGGTGATCCTCGGTCTGCATCGCCAGCCGCTTGTCGCTCGAGTCGAGCGACGGCCCCTTGGGCACCGCCCACGACAGCAGCACGCCGTCGTGCTCGAGGCGCAGGTCGTAGTGCAGGTGGCTGGCGAGGTGCTTCTGCACGCAGAAGTAGCGCGCCGCGCCGGCCCGCGGCGCGGCCTCGCCCGCGGGCTCCGGGGTCTTCGAGAAGTCGCGCTTCTTGCGGTATTCGTCGAGAGGCATGCGGCCGGGTGCCAACTGGGCGAAGGATACAATACCCCCGCCCATGGCCAACGCGCCCTCGACGGACACGGCGTTTTTCGGTCACCCGCGCGGCCTCTCGACGCTCTTCTTCACCGAGATGTGGGAGCGCTTCAGCTACTACGGGATGCGGGCGCTGCTGCTGCTCTACGTCACGGCGCCGGCGGCGGCCGGCGGCCTCGGGTTCACCGCCGCGGAGGGCGGCGCGGTGTATGCGCTCTACACGTCGATGGCCTACATGGCGGCGCTGCCGGGCGGCTGGGTCGCCGACCGTCTCATCGGCCAGCAGCGCGCCGTGCTGTGGGGCGGCATCATCATCGCTGCGGGTCATTTCACCGCGGCCATCCCGACGATGGCGACCTTCTACCTGGGCCTCACCCTCATCGTCGCCGGCACCGGGCTGCTCAAGGGCAACGTCAGCGTCATCGTCGGCCAGCTCTACGGGTCGCAGGATCTGCGGCGCGACGCCGGGTTCTCGATCTTCTACATGGGCATCAACCTCGGCGCGTTCCTGGCGCCGCTCGTCTGCGGGTATCTGGGCCAGCGGGTGAGCTGGCACACCGGCTTCGCCGCGGCGGGCGTCGGCATGACGCTGGGCGTCATCCAGTTCGCGATGAGCTCGCGCCCGTTCCTGGGCGATGCCGGGCGCGAGCCAGCGGCGTCGCCGGCCGACACGGCCGCCGCCTGGCGGCAGGTGCAGCGCTGGGGCGGGCTGCTCCTGGGCGTGGCGCTCGTCCTCATCCTGGTGGGCGCGACGGGCACCCTGGCGATCACGACCGTGGCCGTGGCCGATGCCGCCGGCGTGATGCTCCTCCTCAGCACGGTCGTCTTCTTCGGCTGGCTGTTCTTCGCCGGCGACTGGACCACCGCCGAGCGCCGCCGGCTGTACGTCGTCGCCGTGCTGTTCTTCGCCTCGGCGCTGTTCTGGTCGGTCTTCGAACAGGCGGGCTCCACGCTCAACCTGTTCGCCGATCGCAACACGCGCACCGAGGTGTTCGGGCTGTCGTTTCCGAGCAGCTGGTTCCAGAGCGTGAACTCGTTCTTCATCTTCACCCTGGCGCCGGTCTTCGCCTGGCTCTGGCTCCGGCTCGCGGCGCGCGGCCAGGAGCCGACCAGTCCCGCCAAGTTCGTGATCGGTCTGGTCTTCGTCGGCCTCGGGTTCCTGATCCTCATCCCGCCGTCCCGCGCGTCGGAAGCCGGCGCGCTGGCCAGTCCGCTGTGGCTCATCTTCACCTACCTGTTCCACACGATCGGGGAGCTGTCGCTGTCGCCGGTCGGGCTGAGCGCGATGACGCGGCTGGCCCCGGCGCGGATCGCCGGGCTGGTGATGGGCGTGTGGTTCCTCGGCACCTCGGTCGGCAACTTCATCGGCGGCCGCGTCGGCGGCCTCTACGAGTCCTTCGCGCTGCCGACGCTGTTCGGCGTGGTCGGGGCGTTCGCGATCGTGGCCGGGCTCATCCTCGCGGTGTTCGTCAAGCCGATGAGCCGGCTCACCGACGCTCCAACCGAGGTGGGACGTCCCTGACCCTCCTGCTGGCCACCTACGAGTTGGGCCGTCAGCCCTTCGGCCTGGCGTCGCCGGCGGCGTGGCTGCGGCGCGCGGGGCTCGAGGTGCGCATGCACGACCTGTCGGTCGAGCGCCTGACGCCCGAGTCGATCGAGCGCGCCACCCTGGTCGCGGTGCACCTGCCGATGCACACCGCCACCCGGCTCGCCCTGCCGGTGATCGCCGCGATTCGCCAGCGGCGTCCCGCCCTGCCGATCTGCGCCTACGGACTGTACGCGCCGCTCAACCGCGACCAGCTGACCGCATCTGGCGTCGACGTCGTGCTCGGTCCCGAGAGCGAAGCCGACCTGGTGGCGGTGGCCGACCAGGTTCGCCGCGGCGAGCCGGTGCACGCGCCGGAGCACGAGTCGCTGCCGCGGCTGGCCTTCACCACGCCGGATCGGACGGGGCTGCCGGGGCTGGAGGCGTATGCCAAGCTGCAGCGTCCGGATGGGCGGCTGGCCGTCGTCGGCGCCACCGAGGCCACGCGCGGCTGCAAGCACCGCTGCCGGCACTGTCCGATCGTGCCGGTGTACAACGGGCAGTTCCGCGTCGTCCCCGCCGAGGCCGTGCTCGCCGACATACGCGCCCAGGTGGGGCTGGGCGCCGAGCACATCACCTTCGGTGATCCCGACTTCCTGAACGGCCCGACGCACGCGCGCCGGATCGTCGAGGCATTGCACGCCGAGTTTCCGCAGCTCACCTACGACGTCACGGTGAAGGTGGAGCACCTGGTAGCGCACGATGCGCTGCTGCCAGTGCTGCGGGACACGGGGTGCGCCTTCGTCACGACGGCGGTCGAGTCGCTCGACGACGAAGTGCTGGCGCGTCTGGAGAAGGGCCACACGCGCGCCGACGTCGAGGCCGTGGTGGCGCGCAGCCGCGAGCTGGGGCTGGTGCTGTCGCCGACCTTCATCGCCTTCACGCCGTGGACCACCCTCGACGGCGTCGGGCGCTTCCTCGACGATCTCGAGCGGCTCGACCTGGTCGACCACGTCGCGTCCGTGCAACTGACGCTCCGGCTCCTGGTCACATGGCGCTCGCGGCTGCTCGAGCTCGAGGACGTGCGCGCCCTGGTTGGCGCCTTCGACCCGTCGTCGCTGACCTATCGCTGGCGCCACCCCGACCCGGCCGTGGACGCGCTGCAGCACGAGCTGATGCGTCTGGTCGGGGCGCGCGCCGCGGCGCCGCGGGCGGCGGTGTTCCACGACGTGCGCCGGCGCGTCGATGTCGCGCTCGGCCGGGCGCCGCGCGCCGAGACGCCGCGGGTGGCCCGGGCCGCCATCCCGTACCTCACCGAGCCCTGGTACTGTTGAGCCGAGCCCACGGGAGAGCAGGTGGCTCTCCTCTGATGCCCGAACAGCGGCTGGCGGCTAGGGGCTAGCGGCGAGGATGATCACGCCGACGGCCCACGACTGGCGGCGAGGGCTGCGGCGGCGGCTAGTGAACTCGGCGGGTGACGGCTACGATGTCACCGTGAGTGCCCCCACGGAGCCCCGTCGCGTGCTGCTGTGCGCGACCACGACGGGCTATCAGACGCGCAGCTTCGACGAGGCCGCGGCGGAGCTGGGCATCGAGCTGGTGCTGGCCACCGATCGCTGCGACCACCTCGACGATCCGTGGCGTGACCGGGCCATCCCGGTGCGCTTCCACGACGAGGCGTCCGTCGAGTGATGCCGTCCTCGACGGGCTCGCCGGCCGCCGGCTCGACGGCGTGCTCGCGGTAGGCGATCGGCCGGTGGTGCTCGCCGCCATGGTGGCCCGAAGGCTCGGCCTGGCGTGGCACGAGGTGGACGGCGCCCGGGTGAGCCGCGACAAGCGCCTGTTCCGCGAGCGGATGACGGCGGCCGGTCTGCCCGCGCCGTGGACTCGTGCCGTGCCGATCGGGGCCACGCCGGCGGCGGTCGACGGCGTGCCGTTTCCGTGCGTGGCGAAGCCCTTGGTGCTGTCGGGCAGCCGCGGCGTCATTCGCGCCGACGACCGGGCGGGGCTGACGGCGGCGCTGGCCCGCATCGGCCGCATCCTGATGGCCACCGACGTGCGGGCCCTGCGGGACCCGGCCGCGGACCTCATCCAGATCGAAGCCTTCGTCCCCGGGCACGAGGTGGCGCTGGAAGGCGTGCTCGACCATGGGCAGCTGCACGTCCTGGCCGTGTTCGACAAGCCCGATGCGCTCGACGGGCCGTTCTTCGAGGAGACGCTCTACGTCACGCCGACCCCACGGTCCCAGGCGGCGCAGATCGGTGTTATCGCGGCGGTCACCGGCGCGGCGCGCGCCGCGGGCCTGTGGCACGGCCCGGTGCATGCCGAGTGCCGGGTGGGCGAGAACGGGGTCACGGTGCTCGAGGTGGCGGCCCGGCCGATTGGCGGGCACTGCGCGCGGGCGCTCCGGTTCGACGGTCCCGAGGACGAGACCGCGTCGCTCGAAGCGCTGCTGCTCAGGGCTGCGGTCGGGGAATCGCTCGCCGGCTGGCGCCGTCGTCCCCAGGCGTGCGGCGTGTTGATGATCCCGATTCCCCGCAGCGGGGTGTTGCGCGCCGTGGCCGGGGTCGAGGACGCGCGCCGCGTCGCGCACGTCGACGACATCGTCGTCAGCGCCAAGCCGGGGCAGCGCGTCGACGCGCTCCCCGAAGGGGCGAGCTACCTGGGCTTCGTGTTCGCGTCGGCGGCGGACGGCGGGGCAGTGGAAGCGGCCCTCCGCGACGCCCAGCGCCGCTTGAAGGTGGTCATCGAGACGGCCATCGACGTTGCCTCAGGCTAGTGGCCTGGCCACTTGGCGCCGCGCTACTTGGACTGTGGCGGGACGTACCCCGGCGGCAGGGCCGCGCCGGCGCCGAAGAAGAACTCCTCGAGGTGCTTGAGGATGACCTCCTGGCCTTCCTTCTGCCACGGCATCACCCGGTACTCGTTGAGGATCATCTTCTGCCGTTCCTCCCAGAGCTTCCACGCCCTGGCCGACACCTGCTCGTAGATCCGCTGGCCGATCGGTCCGGGCCACGGCGGCGCGTCGAGGCCGGGCAACTCTTCCTGGAGCTTCACGCAGAAGACGGTGCGCGGCGGTGTCGTGCTCATCTCGGGGTCGATTGTACCAGCCCGGCGGGGTGCGCCGTCGTATCATGTCGTCTCAGCCCGTCGTGACCCCCGAGGAACGTCATCAGGTGTGTTGGTACAGCCGCCGTACGGCCGCTGTCCCTCTCGACCTCGGTTTGCACACAATAATCGACGGTCAGCTCGTCTACTGCGCGCACCCCATGCTCTGGCCCATCGTCGGCTATGCCTTCGAGGTGAGCAACTGCGCCGAATGCGACTACTTCCGGGCGGCACGCTCGACGCCCGGGAGCCGGCAGCCCTGACCGGCCCGCGGCCGGCCGGGATCCAGCCCAATCGTCGTCCCAATGTGATGCAATTCCATACTCAACAAGTGAATTTCGTATGGTTATTGGACAGATCACGGGTTGTAAACAGATGTGATGGAATCCCAGAGCGCTTGTTTTCATCGAGATAGGGTGACCTCGCCACTGCTGCACATCTGGTACGCACACTGCACAGGTGGACGGCAACCAAAGAGAGGTGCTCCTGTGATTGACAAGCCAAAAGCCCGTCGAGGATTCGCGTCGATGTCCCCCGAGAAGCAGCGCGAAATCGCCAGCAAGGGAGGGCGCGCCGCCCATGCCAAGGGGACAGCGCACGAATGGTCGTCGGGCGAAGCGCGCGATGCCGGCCGCAAGGGCGGCATGGTCAGCCGCGGCGGCCGGGGAAAGCTGCCCGAGTCCATACACGCCGCTTAGGCGGCCAGCTCAGCCGGGCCGTCCTACGACGCCCGGCGGCCATGCGAGGCTCGGGCCGAGGTCATCAACGTCACCTCCACCCTGGCGTCGTTGAAGCAGGCGCCGCCGCCCAGATCCGTCAGGGTGTCGGGGACCAGCGCGTTCGACGTGAGGCGGTTGCCGGTATGGCGCCGCCACACGCCCTTGGGGAACGCGACCGTCCCGGGGCGGACCAGAGGCGTGATCTTCACACCGCATTCCAGCGTCCCGAGCGTATTGAAGACCCGTACGTCGTCGCCGTCCTCGATGCCGCGCGGCCCGGCGTCATCGGGATGCATCTCGAGCACGACGCGCGGGCGGTCGAGTTCGCCCAGCGTGGAGCTTACGGTGCGGTCCGACGCCGGAGAGATGAGGGCCAGCGGGTGCTCGGCGGTGGCCGGATCGGGGATGAAGGCGTAGAGCCCCAGCGGGGCGTCGCCGGCGATCGCCTCGGGCCACAGCGCGACCTTCCGATCGGGCGTCAGCGGGAAGACATCCACGAACTGCACCGGGCGGCCGTCGAACGGCGGCGTCGCCGCGCCGTGCTCGCGGATCTGCTCGCCAACGTCTGGCGGCAGCCCGTTGATCACACCCAGCATCTGCTCGAGCTCGTCGGCGGGATCTGCGGCGGTGCCCAGCTCGAGCCGGGACGCCAGATCGAGGAACACGTCGGCGTTGGGTCGGGCTTCGGCGACCGGCTCGATCACCGGCCGCCCCAGCTGCAAGCTCATCGCGCCGTAGCCCTTGGCGAAGTCGTAGTGCTCCAGGAAGGTGGTCGCCGGCAGCACGACGTCGGCGTACGCGGCCGTATCGGTCAGCACCTGATCGAAGACCACGGTGAACAGATCTTCGCGGGCGAGTCCGGCCAGCACCCGCTGCTGGTCGGGCAGGGTCACCGCCGGGTTGCAGTTGTAGACGAAGAGGCCGCGAATCGGTGTGCCGGTCGGCTCGAGCAGTTCACGGCCGACGCGGTTCATGTTGACGACGCGCGTCGACGGTTCGGCGTCGTGCAGCCAGGTGCGCTCGATGCCCCACGACGCCGAGTTGCTCATCGAGTAGCCGCCGCCACGCACGCCGAACTTGCCGCCCACGGCCGGGAGTGCCAGGACGGCGAGGGCGGCGTTGCCGCCATTGCGATTCCGCTCGAGGCCCCAGCCGCACTTGACCAGCGCCGGGTTGCTGGTGGCGTAGAGCCGCGCGACGCGCTCGAGGTCCGCGGGGCGCACGCCGCTCACCTCCGCCGCGCGTTCGAACGTCCAGGGCAGCGCCCGCTCGCGGAGCCGGTCGGCGCCGGTGGTGTGCGCCGCCAGGAAGGCGAGGTCGGCGGCGCCGCTTTCGAACAGATGGCGGTGGATGGCGAGCGCCACGACGACGTCGGTGCCCGGACGCAGCGCGAGGTGGATGTCGGCCTGCCGCGCCACCGGCGTGGCCCGCGGATCGACGACGACGATCGTGGCGCCGCGCGTCCGCGCCTCCTTCAAGTAGGGCATCAGGTGGATTCCCGAGGCCGACGGGTTCGCGCCCCACACCAGGATGAGCCGCGCCTCGGGATAGTCCTGATAGACGACCGATGCCATCTTGCCGTAGAGGGCGGAGTTGGCGGCGCCGGTCGGGGCCGCGCACACCGTGCGGGCGAGGCGCGCCGCCCCGAGGCGCCGGAACAACAGCGCGTCGGCGTTGTCCTGCGTCAGGTAGCCGTTCGAGCCGCCGTAGCAGAGCGGCAGAATGGCCTCGCCGCCCGACTCGCCCCGAATCGCCATCAGCCGCCCGGCGATGTGATCGAGCGCGTCGTTCCAGCTCACCCGCTGGAACACGCCCGCGCCCTTGGCGCCGCTGCGCACGGCGGGGAAGTGCAGCCGGTCGTCGCCGTAGACGCGCTGGTGGAAGCGCCGGACCTTCGCGCAGATGTAGCCCGCCGTCACCGGGTTCGCCGCGCCGCCGTCGATGGTGGTGATCCGGCCGCCCTTCACCGTGACCTGGAGCGAGCAGGCGTCGGGGCAGTCGAGCGGACACGCCGTCTCCACGGTGGCCTCGGGAGGGGCGATGCCGGGGCGGATGGCCATGCGCCATCTTACCGCCATGTATTCTGTGGCGTCGCATGAGCGCCGTGCCGCATGTCGTCATCGTCGGCGGGGGGTTCGCCGGTCTGTCGTCGGCGCGGGCGCTGCGCCGCGCGCCGGTGCACGTGACGCTGGTCGACCGTCACAATCATCACGTCTTCCAGCCGCTGCTCTACCAGGTGGCGACCGCCGGGCTGTCGCCGGCCGACATCGCCGCGCCGATCCGCTGGATCCTCCGCCGGCAGAGCAACGCGCGCGTACTGCTCGGCGAGGTCGTGCGGATCGATGTGGCGGAGCGGCACATCGAACTCCGCGACGCCGAGCCGCTGTCCTACGATGCGCTCATCCTCGCCACCGGGGTGACGCACACCTACTTCGGTCACGACGAGTGGGCCGCGCACGCCCCTGGCCTCAAGACGCTCGACGACGCCGTCGCCATCCGGCGTCGGGTCCTGCTGGCGTTCGAGCGGGCCGAGGCCGAGCCGGTACCCGAGCGGCAGCGGGAGCTGCTGACGTTTGTCGTGATCGGCGGCGGGCCGACCGGAGTGGAGATGGCCGGTGCCATCGCCGAGATCGCGCGCCAGGCCCTGCGCGACGAGTTCGAGCGCATCGCGCCGCAGACCGCGCAAGTCGTGCTGCTCGAGGGCGGACCGACGATTCTCGCCACCTATGTCGAGCCGCTGCGCGAGTCGGCGCGCCAGGCCCTGGCCGGGTTGGGTGTGGAGGTGCGGGAGCGCGCGATTGTCACCGGCGTGGATGCCCACTCGGTGTGGATCGGCGCGGAGCGCATCGCTGCCGGGACAGTGGTGTGGGCGGCCGGCGTGCAGGCCTCGCCGCTGGGCCGCACCCTGGGCGCGCCGGTGGACCGGCTCGGCCGCGTCGAGGTCGAGAGCGATCTGTCGGTGCCGGGCCATCCGGAGATCTTCGTCGCCGGCGATCTGATGCTCCGCCCTGGCGCCGACGGACGGCCGCTCCCCGGGGTGGCGCAGGCGGCGATGCAGGCTGGTCGGGCCGCCGCCGCCAACGCCTGGCGCCGGCTCGACGGGCGCGCCACCGAACCGTTCCGCTACCGCGACCCCGGCAACATGGCGACGATCGGCCGCGCCCGGGCCATCGCCGACCTCGGCTGGATCCGGTTGACCGGGTATCCCGCCTGGCTGGCGTGGCTGTTCCTCCACCTGGTGTTCCTCATCGGGTTCAAGAATCGCGTGGTGGTGCTGGTCCAGTGGCTCGTCGCCTACGTGACGCGCCAGCGGGGGGTAAGGCTGATCACAGGAGATCAGCAGATCGGTTGATCTGGTGATCGGGTGATCGATCTGATGATCGGTCGATCTGGTGATCGTGTGATCGATCTGTTGATCTGACGACGTCAGCGTTCGAGGCGCAGGACGAGGCCCGGCAGGGTGTTGCGGAACTCGCCGCCGGCGCGCACGATCCGGCCGTTGACCACGATGGTGTCGAAGCCCTCGGCCAGCTGGTGCGGTTGTTCGTAGGTGGCCGTCTCCTTGACGACGGCCAGATCGAAGACCACCAGATCGGCGAAGGCCCCGGGACCGACGACGCCGCGATCCTTGAGTCCGAAGACCTCGGCGGCCAGCGCGGTCATCGAGCGGATCGCGAACGGCAGGTCGACGACGCCGCGCTCGCGGACATAGCGGGCGAGCTTGCGTGGAAAGGCGCCGTAGGCCCGCGGATGCGGCTTCCCCTCGGTGGCCGGTTGCAACCCGCCGTCGGTGCAGGTCATCGTCCACGGCTGCCGCATGATCAGGCCGATGTCCTCCTCGGCCATGTTGAACGAGACCAGGCCGGCGTCGTCCTTCTCGAGGAGCGTCAGGGCGTACTCCTCGGGCGTCTGACCGGCCTTCGCAGCGAGGTCCGACAGCCGTTGCCCTTCGATGGCCGTGTCGGGGGCGTACTCCGACACCAGGAACGTGTGGGCGCCGCCCCGCCGGGCGAGATTGGCCTGCACCTCGTCGCGCAGCTTGCCCCGCAGTTCGCCGGTGAGGCGCCGCTGCATCACCTCGCGCCCGCCCACCTGCGCCCACCGCGGAATCAGCGCGCCGACGATTCCGGTGCCGCTGGCCTCGTAGGGATACTGATCGGCGAACACCTTGACACCGCGCTGGCGGGCCGCCTCGATGTGCGCGACGAGTGTCTTGGACAATCCCCAGCTCGCCGGCCCGAGAGCCTTCATGTGGGTGACGACGCCAGTGAGCCCGGCCGTCTCGGCGATGGTGATCACCTCATCGACCGCCGCGACCACGCCGACGCTGTAGTCTGCTTCGTCGCGGATGTGGCTCGAGTAGCTGCCGCCGCCCTCGGCCGCGGCCTTCGCCATCGCGATGACCTCGTCGGTCTTCGAGTAGCTGCCCGGCGCGTAATAGAGGCCGCTCGACAGGCCGAACGCGCCGGCCCGCATGCCGTCACGCACGAGCGCCACCATTCGCGCGAGCTCGGCGCTGGTGGGCGCGCGGTCGGACATCGCCAGCACCTCACGTCGCACCGACCCGTGCGGCACCATCAGCCCGACGTTGAGGCCGATCCCGTCGCGCGCGTACCCGGCGCGCTGGGCCGCCAGGTCGATGGGGCCGCCCCCGTCGGGGTTGACCAGCACGGTGGTGATGCCCTGGGCCAGCACCGGACGGCCGTGCTTCAGTTCGGCGGTGGCCAGGCCGGGACCGGCGTGCGAGTGCACGTCGATGAACCCGGGCGCGACGTATTTGCCGCTGGCGTCGACGACGGTCGTCGCCGTGGCCGACGCCAGGTCACCGACGGCGGTGATGCGATCGCCGATTACGCCGACGTCCGCCCGTCGGGCGGGGCTGCCGCTGCCGTCGAGGACTTGCCCGCCGCGCAGCAGCACGTCGAAGCGGGCCTGCGCGTCGGGACGGGCCAGCCAGACCAGCGCTGCTACCGCGACGGCGATCAGAACCCGCACTGGCCCGCGTCCCGGGAACTGCGCCTGCCGAGAATCTCGTGCGAGTGGTGCCCGCATTGCTCAATTCTAGCGGCTAGACTTTGCGATTGCGTTGCACCGGAGTCAAGACCCGCAGGGATCATCGGGGGCGTTCGCGTAGGGCGGCTCTTTAGAGCCGCCTCCCAGGCGGAGCTGAAGCTCCGCCCTACATCGAACCCAAACCCGCTCTAGCCGCTAGCCCCTAGCCGCTGTCTTGAGCGGGTATTTGCTGGCGACGTATTCGTCCACCAGCGCCTGGAACTGCGCCGCCAGCTCGTCGTAGCTGCCGCGCAGCGTCATCCGGTGCTCGCCGTCGATGAAGACGGGACAGGTCGGGGCCTCGCCGGTGCCCGGCAGCGAGATGCCGATGTTGGCGGCCTTCGACTCGCCGGGGCCGTTCACGACGCAGCCCATCACTGCCAGCGTGAGCGTCTCGACGCCGTCGTAGGTGTGCTTCCACTCCGGCATCCGCTCGCGCACGTAGCCCTGCACGCGCTCGGCCAGCTCCTGGAACGTCGTGCTGGTGGTCCGCCCGCAGCCGGGGCACGCGGTGACGCTGGGCGCGAACGATCGCAGCCCCATCGCCTGCAGGATCTCGCAGGCAGCGTAGACCTCCTCGCGCCGATCCCCCCCGGGCCGCGGCGTGAGCGAGACGCGGATGGTGTCGCCGATCCCCTCCGCCAGCAGCGTGCCCAACGCCGCCGCCGACCAGGTGAGGCCCTTGATGCCCATGCCGGCCTCGGTGAGCCCGAGGTGCAGCGGCTGCGCGGTCTGCCTGGCCAGCGCGCGGTAGACGGCCAGTAGGTGGGTCGGCTTCGAGACCTTGCACGAGATGATGATCTGCTCCCGCGCGAGGCCCGACTCGAGCGCCAGATCGGTGGACTGCAGCGCCGAGGTCACCATGCACTCGTTGAGGATCTCGTCGGAGCTGAGGCCGAGGGCGCGATCGGTGTTCTCCTGCATCCGCGCCATGACCAGCTCCTGGTTGAGCGATCCGCCGTTGACGCCGATGCGCACGGGCTTGCCGTGATCCCTGGCGACGCCGCAGATGGTCGAGAACTGCTCGTCGCGCCGTTTCCCGGTGCCGACGTTGCCGGGGTTGATGCGGTACTTGTCGAGCGCCGCGGCGCACGCCGGGACCCGGGTGAGCAGCAGGTGGCCGTTGTAGTGGAAATCGCCGATGAGCGGCGCGGCGCAGCCGGCATCGAGCATCCGCTGCTTGATCTCGGGCACGGCAGCCGCGGCCTCGGGCAGGTTCACGGTCACCCGCACCATCTCCGACCCGGCCTCCCAGAGCTCCACGCACTGCCGCGCCGTGGCGGCGGCATCGGCGGTGTCGGTCAGCGTCATCGACTGCACGACGACCGGCGCGCCGCCGCCGACGGTGACGGCGCCGACCTTGACCGGGACGGTGCGGTGCCGTCCGGCGAGCTGGATCATCGCGCGGCGGGCTCGTCCCGCCAGCCCTCGGCTACCATCGACGCGCGGATGTCCTCGGCCCGGAAGAGCGCCAGGTCCAGCGTGTCGAAATTCTCGGCGCGATCCATCACCTCGTTCACGAAGAAGGTGAGGGTGTGCTGCGTCCCGCCGGGGATGATCACCGCCCGGGCCTGCGCGTCATCGCCACTTCGGAGCCGCCAGAGCACCATCGGCTCGGACCCGTGCATCGGTCCGATCATAGCGCGCACTAGCCCCGGGCCGGTGATGGCGGCTTCAGGCGATCGGCATACGCCTGCGACTGGCCGCGCGGAATCGACAGCACCCGCCAGTCGGGACCGCACAGGTGCTTGGCGAGCAGCACGATCTGGTGGACGTGGCCGGCGTAGTGCGACAGCTGGCGGGCGATCGCCGCGAGCGCCGTTTGCGATTCGCCGCGGATCGATACCGGCTGGTCCAGGTCGGCGTCGCGCAACCCGGCGAGCGCCGTGAACAGCGTCGCCCAGCCTGCCTCCCAAATCAGCAGCAGCTGGCCGCGGTCGACGGCGGGAGACTCGAATTCCTCATCGCGGCGCCGCCACGGCTTCTCGCCGTCGGTGGTGAGGAAATCGGTCCAGCGCGACTGCATGTTGCCGGCCAGGTGCCGCATCAGCATGGCGACGCTGTTGGCCTCCGGATCGAGCTGCGCGTGGAGGCGAGCGTCGTCGAGCTGGGCGATCGCCGCATCGGCCAGCGCCTTGACCTTGCGGAACTCGGCGGTGAGCGTGACGACGATCATGCGGAACGACGCGCTGCTCGCGTCACTCCTTGTCGTCGCTGACGTCACCAGTATCGGCGGTGGTGGTCGCGGCGCCCGTCTCGGCAGCGTCGTCGGTCTTCGCCTCCGCCTTCATGAAGTCGGGCAGCGCGTCGTCGCCGGCGGCGCCGGCCTCGGCCTCGTCGTCGAGCCCGTAGACCCGTCCCGTGAACTTGGTCGGAATCGGTCCCTTCGGACCGCGTTCCTTGGCGGCAAACCCGGTCTTGGGGCCCTTCTTGCCCTTCGGCGGTGCCGGTGGACCGAAGTTGCGTTGCCGCGCGATGGCCGCGTCGGTCAGCGGCGGGTCGCCGGGGTTCGAGCGGTAGCCGCCGGGCCGGCCCGCATACCCCTCGCCGGGCGGGCGTGCCGCATAGCCGCCAGGGCGCGGCGCACCAGGACCGGCGCCCATGCCGGGCCGCGGCGCCCCGTATCCACCGCCCGGGCGCGGAGCGCTCGGGCCGCGGTCGTCGCGGGCGCGGGCCTCGCTGACGGCGAGCGGCCGGCCCATGAAGAGCTGTCCGTCGAAGCGCTTGATCGCCTCTTCGGCCTGCGTGCGCTCCTGGTACTCGACGAAGGCGAAGCCGCGGGCGCGCCCGGTCTCACGGTCGAGGGGCCGCACGATCTGCGTCGGCGGAGCGACGGTGGCGAAATGGGCGCGGATGTCGTCTTCGGTGGCGTTGTACGGCAGATTCCCGATGAACAATCGAACGGCAGGCACGGCGTGATTCTCTCAGGGGTCCGGTGATCGGCTCAGGGGTGAACGGGTGCGATCGCTCCCTCGTGCTGAACAGGCGAATGGTGGGGGATGTTCAGGGGGTGCGTCGGCGGTGACGCGGGGAGGAATCGGGACAGAACGCAATCCTCGGCTGACGGAGCATAGCAGGAAGGCCCGGGGTCTGCAATGTACGGGCCGGTCCGTTGTCCTCAGCGGTCGACCCCCGAATCAGGTCCGCCGGTGGCCGCGAGGCTGGCCTCGAGGGCGGCGATCCGCCGCCGCAGCATGTCGCGGTGCACTGGCTTGCACGCCGCCTGGAGTTGGGCCGTGGCCTCGGCCAGCGCCAGGCGCAACCCGTCGGCCTGACGTCGGCGCTCGCGCTCGGCTTCGCTGAGGGGCGGCCCGGCCGGAACCCGGCGCCCCGCCTCGTCCTGCTGGGCCTCGATGGCCTTGCTCTCCCAGCCGCGGGCCATGGACAGCAGCATACCGCCGCCACCCGCCCGACGGCGCATCTGGTCGCGGTTGCCCGGCCGCGGCGGGGGCCGATACACTGGCGAGGTTCCTCGCGGATCCCGCCCGTTGCTCTCAATCAGGGGTCCTACTCGCGCCGGGTGCTCGCCCCGGCCCGGATGGAGGTGGCGCGAGCACACGCAAGGCGTGTGCGCGGCGCGACCTTCGTCGCCCATCCGTGATCCACGCCGGGGAGCCAGCGATGACGACACCGACCGTGGCCTTCAAGGCCGTCAACCCGAACCTGATCGTCCGCGACATCGAGCGGAGCCGCCGTTTCTACTGCGACGTGCTCGGCTTCTCGGTGAAGCAGACCGTGCCCGACGCCGCCCCCTTCGTCTTCGTCTGGCTCGAACGGGATGGCGTGACGGTGTTCCTCAACGACCCGGGCGCCGTCGCCAAGGACGTGCCGTCGATGGCGGCGCCGGCCTTCGGCGGCACGGGGACCCTCTTCGTCATCGTCGAGGGCGTGGACGCGCTGCACGCACAGGTGGCGCCGCACGTACCGCTGGCGATGTCGCTGCGCACGCAGTTCTACGGCATGCGCGAGTTCGCGGTCTACGACCCCGACGGCCACCTGTTGACGTTTGCCGAACGAGTTGCGGGGTGACCCGTCCACCGCCAGCCGGTGCGTCGCGCCTGGTCGATCACGATGAAGCCCTGCGCCTCATCGCCGCCGAGGCGGTGACGGTGGTCGACGTGCGTTCGCCCGAGGAGTTCGCGCACCTGGGTCATGTCCCGGGTGCGCGGCTCCTGCCCGTGGACGTGGTCGCTTCGGGCCCCGCCGTGCTGCCCGACGACGGGCGTCCGCTGCTGGTCTACTGCGAGCACGGCGTGCGCAGCGTGGAGGCGGCGCGGGTGCTCGCCTCGGCCGAGCTCGCGCCGGTCCTCGAGCTGCGCGGCGGGCTGGCCGCCTGGACCGGGCCGCGGGAGTTCGGCCCCGCCCGGCCCGTCGGGCCGGCGCCGTGGCTGCTCGAAAACGCCGACTTGCTGCGGCCGCGGATGCGCACGCTCGACGTGGCCGCGGGGCGAGGACGCCATGCGCTCCTGCTCGCCGCCGCGGGTTTCGAGGTGACGGCGGTGGACCGGGACGCCGAGCTGATGGCCCGCCTGTCGGCCATCGCGCGCTCGATGGGACTGGCCCTGCGCGCCCAGGTCGTGGACCTGGAGACCGGCGACGTGGACCTGGGCGCGGACACCCACGATCTCGTCCTGGTTACCCACTATTTGCACCGGCCGCTGATGCCGGCCCTCGTGCGGACGGTGGCGCCCGGGGGCGTGCTGATCTACGAGACGTTCACGCGGGCCCAGGCCGCCCGCGGCCGGCCGACGAGCCCGGCGCATTTGCTCGAGCCGGGCGAGCTGCCGCAGCTGGTGGCGCCGCTCGAGGTCATCCGGTCGCGCGAGGGCGCAATCGACGGCAGCGACATCGCGTCGGTGGTCGCCGTCAGGCGGTGATCGCGCCGGTGCGCGCCGCGTGCAGCCGCTCCCATTCCGCCACGACCCGATCGCGCGTCACTCCGGCATGCGACGAGTGCCAGGCCGCCCGTCCGTCCACCAGGATGAACACCTGCGGCGACTCGTGGCGCACGCCCAGCAGCCGGGCCAGCCGATCGGACACGCCCCGGTGGCCTTGGACGACCAGCCGTCGCACCGGCGCCGGCAGCGGCCCCTCGGCGAGCGACGCCTCCGCCATCCAGCTCGCCCCGCACGATTCGCTATGCTTGAAGACGATGACCGGTGTGACGTGCGACGCTGACAGCGCCAGGTCGACGTCGGCATCGGAGGACAGCGGCTCGAAGACGTCGGACACGCGTCCATTGTACGGCCCGTGCCTAGGAGCCCGTGGTGGAACCCCGGCCGGCATTCGACCGGCGATGCAGCCCCGATGGCTGCGTTGCTCCTCCCTCAAATATTGGCTGCATATTCTCGGCCACCCACGACGCAGACCACGCGTCGCGGGGGCCCCGGCGTCGTCGCGCCTTGCCCTCGGGGCGCCTCGCCGGTCTCGGTGCTCGCCCGGGGTTTCACCACGGGCTCCTAGTGCTGGTGGCGCTCGTGGCCGGCGGCGCCGCGCCGGCGCAGGCGCAGGCGCCGGCGTCCGGCGCCGTGCTCGACCGCGGCGTGGCCGAATGGTCGGCCGTCGCCGGCATTGCCCAGGGCGTTGCCGTCCTGCATTCGACCGGCGGGCAACGCTACGCCATGCCGGCGCTGGGCTGGGGACGCGTGCTCACCGACCTCCGGGGCCCGAGGTGGATGCGGGGCCGCTTCGAGTGGTCGGTCGAGATCGCGCCGCTCTTCGTCGAATGGGCCGAGGGCCGGCGCACGCGGTGCCGGTGTGGTGCCGCTGGCCTGGCGGTGGAACCTGGAGCCGCGCGGCCGCGTGTTCCCGTTCGTCGAGGTCGGGGGCGGCGCGCTCTGGACCACCGATGCCGTACCCGATGGCACGACCGGCAGCAACCTCACCACTCACGCCGGCGCCGGGGTACGCGTGCTCGGTGGTGGCGGCCACGGCCTGGTCCTCGGTTACCGCTTCCACCACATCTCCAACGGCAACCGGGTGGCGCGCAATCCCGGCCTGAACGCCCACATGCTGCTGGTCGGGTGGACGGGGCTCTCGCCGCGGTGAGGCCGATGCGACAGCTCGCCTTGCCCCTGACCGAGCCGTCGCCCGGCCCGCCGCCCGAAGCGGAAGCGCCCGCGCCGCCGGCCCTGCAGTTCGTCCGCCGGCGCGGGACCCGGCGCTACATCCTGCGCGTGCTCGACGACGGCTCGCTGCGCGTCACGCTGCCGTGGTGGGGGAGTCAGCGCGAGGCGCGCGCGTTTGTCGCTTCGCAGGCCGACTGGATCGCCCGCCAGCGGGCAGAGCATGCCACGGCGCCGGACCGGCGCTTGCGAGCTGGCGACCAGGTGCTGGTGAACGGCGAGCCGTGGGTCCTGCGCATCGGGCCGGCCAACCCGAGCGAGATCTGGTGCGGGAGCGACCGCGTCGGGACGGCGCCGGCCGGCGGCGACCTCAGGCCGGTCGTCGAACGCTGGCTGCGAGCCCGCGCCGGCGACGCGCTGCGGCGCGAACTGGCGACGCTGGCCGGTGTGCATGCCGTCACGGTGGCCCGGGTCACCATCCGCAACCAGCAGTCGCTCTGGGGGTCGTGTTCCCGTCACGGCGCGATTGCCCTCAACTGGCGGTTGCTGCAGGTGCCGCCGTTCGTGCGGGAGTACGTGCCTGGTGCACGAGCTGATGCACCGCCGCGAGCTGAACCACTCGGCGCGCTTCTGGCGGCATGTGGCGGCGGCGTGCCCGCGCTATGTCGAGGCGCGACGCTGGCTGCGTCTCGATGGTGCGCGACTCTTCTAAGCGTAGTGTCTCGTCCCCGAAGCCGTGTTGCATTCGGCTCGCGCTGCATCCCGGCGGGCGGCGTTGCTCCTTCTTCGAATACGCTCAGTATTCTCAGTCGTCGCGCCTGGCCGGCCGGGCGCATCGCGACCCTCGATGCTTAACACGACTTCGGAGACGAAACACTAGCGCCGGGCAGGCGTCGTCGCCGGGTGGGTGACGAAGCCCTTCCGGGTCATCGCTCCCCAATCCGATCGCCCGCGCAGGTACTTGACCAGCCCGCGCAGCCGCCAGTACACGGTGAGCTGGCGATAGCCGAGGTTCTCGACCACCGCCCAGAGCAGCAGCCTGGCCAGATCCCCGGGGCGTCGGTAGCGCATGAAGGCCACTTGATCGAGGACCAGCGTCGCCAGGCTCAGCACCAGCCCGATGCCGACGGCGAGGGCGAAGAAGAGCAGGGCGAAGGTGTGATCGAGCAGCCCGGCGGCGTAGGTCGCGGCCAGCACGACGAGCCCCGCGGCTTCCACGATCGGCGCCAGGAGCTCGACAATCACGAAGTACGGGAACACCAGCAAGCCCATCTTGCCGTAGCGCGGGTTGAAGAACAGACGCCGGTGGCGCCACAGGGTGTCGGTGAGCCCGCGGTGCCACCGGTCACGCTGCCGGCCGAGGACGCCCAGGGACTCGGGCACCTCGGTCCACGCGGTGGGGTCGGGCACGAAGACCACCTCGCTGGCCGTGCCGCGCTCGTAACCGAGGCGCCGCAGCCGCACGACCAGCTCCATGTCCTCGCCGACGGTGTCGTGCAGCCAGCCGCCGGCCTCGATCATCGGCTCGCGCCGGAACAGGCCGAACGCCCCCGAAATGATCAGGTTGCCGCCCAGCCGGTTGAGCCCGAGCCGGCCCAGCATGAACGCCCGCAGGTACTCCACCACCTGGATCCCGGCGAGCCACGACCGCGGCACGGTGACGTCGACGACCATCCCGTGGCGCGTGCCCACGGCGTTCACGGGGCGGATGGTGCCCCCGGTGGCGACGACGTCGCGGTTGACCAGCATTGGCCGCATCAGCCGGGCGAGGGCGCCGCGCTCGATGAGCGTGTCGGCGTCGATGGCGCACACCAGCTCGCCGCTGGCGAGGTTCAGGCCGACGTTCAACGCGTCGGCCTTGCCGCCGTTCAGCTTGTCCACGACCACCAGGTTGCCGTGGCGCAGCGAGCGATAGAGCGCCGCGACGCCCTTGGTCGGCACGCGCGGTGCGTAGGCGCGGTAGACCGCCACGAGCCCGAACTCGCGCTGCAGGACGCCGATGGTGTCGTCCTTGCACCCGTCGGCGATGACGACGACCTCGAGGTTGGGGTAGTCGAGCGTGAGCAGCGACTGCACGCTGGCAGCGATGGTGGCTTCTTCGTTGTAGGCGGGGGCCAGGATGCTGATCGTCGGTGCCAGGCGCGAGCCCACCACGATGTGGTCGCTGATGCCGACGGCCTCGTTGCGCGTGCGGCGCATCTCGACGATCGCCGCGACGAGCAATGTGAGGTAGCACAAGTTGAGGAGTCCGAAGTAGGCCAGCACGGCGGTGTCGATCGGCCCCGCCACCGCCTCGAGCCATGCCACGATCGCTCCGGTCACGCTCACGACGACACGCCAGCGGCCGCCAGGTCGAGCGCGTAGCGCGCGACCGCGGCCGCCACCTGGTCGTCGCCGTCGCGCGAACGGCGCAGGAAGATGAGTCCGGGCGCTCCGAGCGCCCGCAGAGTGAGCGCCGCCTGGCGCCGGACATCCCAGGCGGCGTCGTGCAGCCGGCGGGCGACGGCCGGCGCCGCCGGCCAATGGGCGAGGCCGGCCAGCGCGCGCAGCGCCGCCAGCCGGACCGCCGCGGCGGTGTCGTCGAGGGCGTCGACGACCAGCGCCAGCCCGCGCTCGCTGCCGAGCGCCCCGAGCAGCGCCACTGCCCGGGCCCGCACGTCGGCCTCGGGGGCGGCCGCCAGCGCACTGGCCGGCGCCAGCAGCCGTGCGTCGGCCATCGTCAGCGCCACTTCCAGGGCGCCGAGCATGCCGTCGTGATCAGCGGTGTCGAGATAGCGGATGAGCGGCTCGATCGCGGCGTGCCCCAGTCGCACCAGGGTGTCCTGGGCGGCGAAGCGGCAGCGGCCATCGCGGTCGCCGAGCATCTGGAGGAGCTGCTCCACGACACCGGCATCGGGCGCGTGCACAGCCCACTCGACCGCTTGGGCGCGCACGCTGCGATTGCGATCCGCGAGCAGCCCGCGCACGACCGCCGCCGGGTGCCCCACCAGCGTGCAGATCTTGGCGCCGAACAGCCGGCGCGACCAGAACCAGCTGCGGCAGAGGCGCTCCGCCTTCGGCAGCAGGCCGGCGCGCATCGCCAGCCGCCGCAGCGCCTGCTGCTCGACCCCCGACAGGTGCGGCGCCAATTCCGCCAGCAGGTAGATCTGCAACCGCATCGGCAGCCGGACGAACTCGCGCGTGAAGGTGGGATGACGCTCGCCTTCGGCCAGCGCCTCGCGCAGCGACCGGCGCACGGCGTCGAGGCGGCCCGTGCTCCAGTGTCCGTACCACCACCACCAGGCGGCGTGCGCCGCCAGCATCGCCACGCCCACCGCGAGGGCGAGGGTCTCGGCGAAGAGCACCATCCGGACCAGCGCGTCAGGCGACACCCGGAGCTCCTGCGAGCGCCGAGCGGAGCCGTCGCATGAGCACCGGCAGGCTCACCGGCTTGGTGATGTAGTCGACGGCGCCCAGTTCCATCGCCTTGATCATCTCGGCCTCGACCGACCGCGTGGTGACGACCACCACCTTCGACGTCTTGAGCACGCCGGCCTCGGCCAGCTGGCGCAGGAGCGAGAGCCCGTCGAGACCCGGCAGTCCCAGCTCCAAGACGAGCAGCCGGGCCCGCACCGGCGCGTCGTCGTTGGTCAACAGCTCGAGCGCCTCGCGCCCGTCCCCGATGGTTCGCACGCGGTGCCCGCGGGTCTCCAGGGCGTGCTCGACCAGCGCTGCGAAGGGCGCGTCGGCGTCGATGATGAGCGCGTCGGCCGTCCACTCCACACGCGCGGCCTCCGGCCGGCTCGCCGCCTCGACGCGGTTGCCGCCCAGGCGCTGGGCGGTGACCAGCGCCGCTTCGGCGGCGCGGACCAGCGCGGTGGGGTCGGCGCCGTCGGCGCGCAGCTGCGCGATGCCGGCGCTGAAGGAGGCCTGCACGGGCGTGTGGTCGGGCCCCTCCACGGTCTGCTCGCGGAAATTCTCGAGCAGCTCCGCCATGCGCTGCACGCCGTCGTCGCCTTTCATGCCGAAGGCGGCTACCAGGAAACGACCTGGCGAGACATGGGCGACGACGTCCTCGGTGCGGAAGGCGCGGCCCAGGCGGCGGCCGAGCAGCGCCGCCAGGCGCTCCGCGGTCTCGTCGTCGTGACGGGCGGCGATGGCGCGCAGGTGATCAACCTCTGCCACGAGCACCGACAGCGTGTGGTTGTAGCGCCGGGCGATGCTGACCATCCGTTCCATGATCGGCAGGACCGCCCGCACCTGGGCCAGGCGGGTGGCCGGGTCGAGGTCGGCGGCCAGGCGCTGGGCGCGGCTCCGCTCGATCCGGTTCCGGGCCACGCTCGTGAGCCGGGCGTCGATCGCGTCCACGGGCACGCAGTCATCGACGCCGGCCTCGGCGGCGCGCGCTGCCGCCGTGCCGTCGGCATCGGCGGTGACCAGGACGACCCCGGTGTGCGCCACCTCCCACTCGCGGCGCATCGCCCGAACGGTATGGCACAAGGGGCCGCCCGCCGAGCGCTCGTCGAGCACGCACAGCTCCGGGCGCACCTGCGTGATGGCGGTCCACAGTGCCTCGGTCGTCTGGTGGACGTCGACGATGGTCCCGACGCGGGCCAGGCGGGTGTGCACCGCCGCCCGGAGGTGTGGGTCGTTGACGCCCACCAGGATCGTGGCCGCGGCGGCCTGCCGGCGGCGGAGCAGGTCCGCGGCCTCGTCGACGATGGCGGCCGGTGCGATCGGCTTGCACAGCGTGCGGGAGGCCGGCACGCCGTGGGCGCTGGTGCGTTCGAAAATCGATGGTCCCGCCACCAGAGTCGCGATCGCCGCTCCCGGATACGCGTCGAGCAGGCGGGCCCGCGCGGTGGCATCGGTGTCACCAAGGCAGTCGGGGCCCAGCACGATCACCGACGGGAGCTCGTCGATCGGCGCAAAGAGATGCCTGACCACGCGGGCCCGCCACCCGCGGACCGCTGCCTCGATTGGCAGCTCGCGCGCCAGCATCTCGTCGTCGTCGACGACCAGCAGCAGCGGCGTGTGCAGGCGGCCTTCGGCTGACAGCGGCTCGGGGGGCGGCAACGATCGCAGGGCGCCGTGGAGCCCCTCGACGATCTGCGAGAGGCGGAGCGCGTTGGCGGTGCCCAGCAGCGTGCCGGCGTCGAGCAGACCGGCCGCCTCCCACGCCTGGCGCGCGGCGTCGCGCGCGCCCACGAGCCAGAGCGACGTGGCGAGCTTGTGCGTGTCACGCGCCGCGCGGCGGCGCGGCGCCGGATCGAGCCGGCCCTCGAGCGCCGCCAGCGCGGCGTCCTCGAGTGTGGTGGCGCGAGCCGAGAGCGTCGAGGTGAAGGCGAGCCACACCAGCGTCGACGACGCTTCGGTCAGTCCCGGCTCCGGGGCTGGGGCAGGCGGTGCCGGCAGCGGCGCCGTCGCGCGCGCCGCCGGCAACGCGGGCTCCATCGTTGCGGTGCCCAGGACCGGTCCTGGCGCCTCGGCAACCGGGGCGAGGCGTGGGGAATCCTGGCCCCCCGGGGCCGCCGGTGCAGACGGCAAGCGAGGCTCCGCCGGCCGCTTCGTCTTGAGCTCGAACGGCAGGCGAAGCGTCACGAGCGGGCGAGCGGGGGCCATTCCTCTCCTGTTTCGGCCAGATTGCGTCCCGCAATGAGAGCGCGGTCGTGACGACCGGCCGGATTTTGCCAGGGTGTGAACTGCGGCCGGCCATCGACCCGCCCCGAAGCCGGGGTGTGACGTGGGATCCGAAGGTGCTCCGATGGGTGGTGGTTGGCGTGGCGGCCGCCGCGACGGCGTCGATGGCGGTGCACGGCCGACTCCGTGTCGCCCATGAGTGCGAACGCATACGGCCAGTTGCGCATGAAGACCGCCTGGCCGTTCCAGGAATGCTAAGCGCGTCTGTTCTTCTTGCCACGTGAGCACCGCGGGCGGCACGACTGTAGCGTTTGCCCGACACGCCGCCGGCTCGACTGTGACCTGCATCAGTGTCCTCCGGTCCACACCGGCTGCCTCGGTGGGTCGCGCGTCTATAATCGACAGGTACTTCGTTGGTCCCCCCTTGAATAGACTCGCGGGTGTCACGCCTGAGGCGCTCGCGCTTCGACAGCGTGACTGATGCACAGGCCCGCGGCTTCCCCGACAACCCCAACGCAAATCGTCGCCGAATCTCCCGCGATGCGGGAGGTGATGTCGATGATCGCGCGCGCGGCCGCCGGAGACACACCAGTGCTGCTTGTCGGCGACAGCGGCACAGGTAAGGAGTTGCTGGCGCGCGCCCTGCACGAGCAGAGCCCGCGCCACCAGGGCCCATTCGTCGCGGTCAACGCCTCGGCAATTCCGGAGACCCTGCTCGAAAGCCAGCTGTTCGGCCATCGCCGCGGCGCATTTACGGATGCGCGCGAACATCAGCGGGGACTGTTTGCCGCCGCCAATCGGGGCACCATCTTCCTCGACGAGATTGGGGATACGCCACTGGCTATTCAGGGCAAGCTGCTGCGCGTTCTCCAGGAGAAGGAGGTCCACGCGCTCGGCGCCGCCGCGCCCGAGCCGGTCGACATGCGAGTCGTCGCCGCGACGCACCGCGATCTCGACGCGCTCGTGGCCGACGGCGGGTTCAGGCAGGATCTGCTCTACCGGATCAACGTGATCGACATTCGCGTGCCGCCGCTTCGCGATCGCCCCGAGGATCTGGCGCCGCTGGTGGCGCATTTTCTGGAGAAGCACAGTCAGCGTCTCGGTCGCCTCGGGTGCGCGATCGCGCCAGAAGCAGTGACCCTGCTGAGCCGTCACGCGTGGCCCGGCAACGTTCGCGAGCTCGAGAACGTGATCGAGCGCGCACTGGTTCTCGGATCGGGTGCCGAGATTCGCGGTGCGGACCTGCCTGAGAGCCTGCGTGGGAGAGGCCACGCGTCAGGCCGTCTCGTTCAAGGGTCGTTGTTCGACGTCGAACGTGAGTACGTCTTGAGCACACTGCGGGCTGTCGCGGGCAACAAGTCGGCGGCCGCGCGGTTGCTCGGCCTGGATCGAAAGACGCTCTACCGAAAGCTCCAGCACTACCGGGCCTGAACGCCCCACGTGTCCCGTTCTGACACGCTGCGCCAAGCCCTTTCATTCACGGGGGATATCCGCCGTTGGCGGCGAGACCCGAGGCAAATCGCAACAGGCGTCGATGAGAGTCGGCCGCGGTGTCACGCGGCCGGACCTCGAAACGAGAACGAAATCGCCCGAATCGCCATCGGGCATGGCCGTTGCACTTCCTCTCGATTGTGACCAGCCGCCGCATCGTGCGGCGCCACAGGGCTCGTGGTCCAACGCGACGCGTTGTGACCATGAGCAAGGAGGTTCGACATGGCTGTTGCAATGGCAAAAGGGCAGACGGCATCGGCGGAGCATCGGAGTTCGAGGCTTCAGGAAATGGGTTGGAATCAGATTCAGCGACCAGGTTGCTACTTGATCGTCGGATCTGGCGACCTCGTCCGCGTGCCGTCGGAGGCGCTCGCGACCGGGCACTCGCCGCTGATCACCGTGACATCCTCGGGCGAAACGCGGGTCGCCAAGATCTCGGACAACCCGGCCGAGCCGATTTCGGTCCTCCGGGCATTCGCTGCCGACAACGACTACTACGTCAACTTCTAGGTGATTCCGGTCCCATGAACTGAGGCGGGCTTCTAGGCCCTCGGGACCCGCCTCGGTGCTACCTGCCGGTGTGGCCTCAGACGCTGGCCGCGTCCTCGAGGCGGTCGGCGACCACTGTGCAGGAAGGTGGTGCCGGCGGAGGGAATCGAACCCACACGCCCTTTTGGGGCACAAGATTTTGAGTCTCGCGCGTCTGCCAGTTCCGCCACGCCGGCACGTGGTGCGATCGATCAGCTTACTACGGCGTCGGCCGCCAGACGAGCGCCACGACCTGCGTCTGCACGCCGCCGCGCTTCGGCTTCACCACGACGCGCTCGAAGGTCTCGCCCTCGCCGCTCCACTCCGCCTGCACCTGCTGCACGTCGGCCTCCAGCGCAGCGGCCAGCGCATCGCGCTGGGCCGTCAGCGCCTCGAGGGTCGACTGCGCCCGCGCCACGTCCTGGGCCTCGCGGCCCATGCGGCTCACGCCGCGGGCGGCCGTGGAGGCCCGCCCCAGCGTTCCGACGCTGACCGCCTTGCGGCCGAACAGCGCGCCGAGCACCGTGGCGCCGACCGACACGGCCGTGGACACCTTCTGTTCGGTAGCCTGCTCCGACTCCTTCTGCACGGCCTGGGAGGCGCGGCGGATCCGGTCGTCGAGGGCGGTGAGCTTCGCGGCTTGTCTGGCCCGCAGCGCTGCCAGCGCGGCGTCGCGCTTCTCGCGCAGCGCGTGCTGCACGCGCACGCGGAAGTCCCCCTCGGTCTCGCCAGGGTCGGAGGTGAGCTTGAGGCGGGTCGACCGCAGGAGGTCCACGCTCTGCGAGCGCGCCGCCCAGGCGCTGAACGCCTTGGTCCACGCCGCGTAGTTCCTGGGCTTGGCGGCGGCCGCCGGGAGCGACGCAAACGTGCCGCTGGCACCCGGCTCTCCGGCCAAGGCGTCCACGGTGAAGTCGGCGGGCTCGGCATGCTCCCAGTCAACCGGCACCGGGCCATCGGTGAGCGGCGTCCAGACGACGATGTCGCTCGTCTCGTCGAGCCCGAGCTTGGCGTCGCTGTAGGTGAGTCGAGCCGCTCCGACGAGCATCGGCACCCAGGCGGCGCCCCGTCCCGGTGCGAAGTACTGCGGCACGTCGGGCGGCAGGATCGGCCGCGCCGCTGGCGACGGGGAGACTGGCGCCGCCACAGGAGGCGACGCCGCGGGACCTGCGCTGGCCGGCGATGTCGCCGGCGCGGCCGCGGGCCGCACCGGGTCCATGAGCGCCCGGATCTCGTCGCGTCCCATCGGGCCGCGCAGGTACGACATGGCCCACCGGGTCTGGAACAGCAGCGGCTCACGCTCGTGGACGTTGTGCAGCAGGAAAACGCGCTTGTCGAGGCTCGACAGCAACCGATCGATTTCCCGCCGGTCGAACCCCTGGCCCGAGCCCGAGGCCACGCCTTCGAGCCCGTCGAGGACGCGGGCCTTGTCGCGCTCGGTCTGCAGCCGTCCGAGGAACCACGTGCCGGCATTGGCGAGCGCCTTGTAGTCGAGGTCGACCGGGTTCTGCGTCGCCAGCACGCAGCCGAGGCCGTAGGCCCGCGCCTGCTTGAGCAAGGTGAGGAGCGGCACCTTGCTGGGCGGGTTCGCCGACGGCGGCAGGAACCCGTAGAGCTCGTCCATGTAGAGCACCGCGCGCAGTGACGTCGTGCCGCGCTGGCCGCGGACCCAGGCCAGCACCTGCTCGAGCAGCAGGGCGACGAAGAACATGCGCTCGGTGTCGCCGAGATGGGCAATCGAGACCACGGCCACCCGCGGCTTGCCGTCGGCGGTGAACAGCAGCCGGCCAACGTCGAGCGGAGTGCCCTCGAGCCACGCCGCGAAGCCCGGTGCGGCCAGCACGTTGTTGAGCCGCATCGCCAGCGCGAAGCGTTCGGTCGCCGGGAAGAACGCTTCCAGGTCGAGCACGCCCACCCGGGCCAGCGGCGGCGACTGCACCTGGCCGATGAGCGACGCGAGGTCGAGGGCGCGGCCGGCCCGCCACGCCTCCTGCAGCAGCGTCGCGACCAGCACGTGCTCGCGGCTGGTCGTGGCGTCGGCCTCGACGCCGGCCAGCGACAGCACGCTGGTGGCCACCGACTGCACGCGCTCGGCCAGCAGCTCCGGCTCATCGAGAATGGCCCGTGGCGGCGGGTTGAACGTCTCGAGAATCGAGAGCGGCAGCCCGGCGCGGCTCCCCGGCGTGTAGACGGCGACGTCGGCCGCCGCCTTCAGGCGGGCGACGCGGGCGCCGTCCTGCCCCCAATCGGCCAGCCCCGCCGCCCAGCGGCCCGCTTCGGCGGCGGCGAAGGCTTCGGGGGAGAGCTGCCGGGCGCGGGCCTCGTCGGCGTTCACCCACGGCGCGAACTCGGCCGCCGACAGCCCCGGAAAGCGCAGCGCCAGGTTCGCCAGATCGCCTTTGGGATCGATGGCCAGCACCGGCAGGCCGTCGATCACGGCTTCCTCGATGAGCGCGATCCCGAGTCCGGTCTTGCCGCTGCCGGTCATGCCGATGCAGACCGCGTGCGTGAGCAGGTCCGACGAGTCGTAGAGAACGGGTTCGGCGAGGCGCTGTCGCGACGTGGCGTCGTAGCGCTGCCCCAGGTAGAAGAGTCCCAGCTTCTCGTAGTCCATCGCGCCGGTCATTGTAGCCGCCGGGTTCCGGGCGGCGAGGACCGCCTGGCGGTACTCCTTCAGCCGGTGCAGGCCCCTAGACGTCGAGCCCGATGGATCGCATCAGCGCCAGGGCGTTGGAGGTTCCGACCACGCCAGGACGCAGCCGGTAGTCGAACTCGAGACCGCCGGCATCGAAGCGATCGGCGAAGTGCACGTTGGCGGCGCGCGGCGCCAGGGCGGCGGCCAGATCGGTCAGGGCCAGATCATGGGTCGTGGCCAGGCCGATCGCACCCAGATCGAGCAACCCGCGCAAGATGCCCTCGGCGCCCTGCCGCCGGTCGTGCGAGTTGGTGCCGGCCAGCAACTCGTCGACCAGGAACAGCGTGGCCGGGCCGCCGGCGCCGGTGTGCCGCGCCGACTCGACGATCTGCCGCAGCCTGGTGATCTCGGCGAAGAAACGCGAACGTCCCGCCTGCAGCGAATCCTGCACCCGCAGCGTGCCCGCGGGAAGAAGCGGCGTGAGCTCGAACCGCCGGGCACACACCGGGGCCCCCGCCTGCGCGAGCACGACGTTGACGCCGACCGCCCGCAGCCACGTGCTCTTGCCCGACATGTTGGAGCCGCTCACCAGCAGGAGCGCCGGCGCCGTGCCACCCAGCGCGAGGTCGTTGCCGACGGCGGCATCGGCCGCCAGCAGCGGATGGGCGAGTTGCTCTGCCTTCAGGTGCGGCGCGCCTGTCGCGAACTCCGGAAAGACGTGATCGGGATGCTCGGCCGTGTAGCCGCCCAGCGACGATAACGCCTCGATCTCAGCGAGGGCGTCGAGCCACCCGGGGACCGACGCGCCGACACGGCCCCGCCACCGGTCCACGGCCCAGGCCAGGTGGGTGGCCCAGAAGACCAGGAACGCCACCGGGGCGAAGAACTGGTTCTGGCGCGAGGTGAGCAGCTCGACCAGGCGCGCCAGCCGACGCACCTCGCGCGAGGCGGGCAGGCCGGTCGCCGACAGCCGGGCGCGGAGTGCGGCCAGGCGGGCCGCCGCGAAGGGCTCGCGCTCGACCCGCTCCAGCACCGCGGCCACCACGGCCAGGTCCCGCGTGCGCGGCTCGAGTTCGGCGATCGACGCCGTCACGCGGGGCCGCAGCCACAGGCCGATCGCGGCCTGCACCGCCACGGCCGGAAGGAACCACGGCGGCGGCTGACCGGTGGTGGTCCACACGCCGATGGCCGAGAGCGTCGCGGCGGACACCACGACGAGCAGCACCGGTCCCCAGGCCGGCGGCGGCGAGATCGGCTGCCGCGCCCAGCGCACGAGCGCCGCCGAGTCGGCGCCCTGGCGAACTTCGGGGCCCAGCACCGCCAGATCCTCCCGGAACTGATCGCGTCCGGCCAGGTCGCGCGCCGCTTCCTGGCGTTCGGCGATCGCGGCCACTGGTGCCGGCGCCAGCAGCCAGGTCGCCAGGGTCGATTCACCGATGGTGGTGCGGGCGGCGCAGAGCAGCTCGAAGACGCTCCCGGCGCCGAACAGGTCGAGGTCGTCGGCGTACAGATGGTCCGGCGGCAGCCAGCCGAGCCCCTGGATGCCGCGGCCCTGCCAACGATGCTCGAGGCGCGACAGGCCCGCTGCCGCGTGGGCCTCGGCGCGCCGGGCGCGGGCCAGTTCGTCGAGCAGCCGGGCGTGAACGACCGCCAGTCCGGCGAAGGCCAACGCCGGCGCCATCAGCCACCACGGCGAGAGCCGTCCCAGCGCAAAGGCCGCGACGGCCAGCGCCAACGCCACGCCCGCCACGGCGAGCCGGGTGTTGCCGAGGGCGAGGTGCCGGCCCTCGAGAGCGCTCGCGCGGTGGCGGTGTTCCGCCCGCCGTTGCGTGTACGCCGCGGCTACGGCCGCACGATCCCGTCGGCGGTCCACAGGTAGATCGTGCGTCGGGTCTTGGCGTTGTCGGTGAAGGTCTCGGTCTTCTCGGGCACCCAGTCGCCGAAGCCGTAGTTGTGCGCGACGATGCGGGTGCCGGGCTTGAGGGCTCGCGTGAGCACCGGCCGGAGCTTGAGGTTCGAGGCCGACAACAGGTAGGTGGTCACCACCGTTGCGCCCGACACGTCGGTTGTCAATGCGTTCTCGAGCTTGAAGGTGACCAGGTGCTCGACGCCTTCGCGGCGGGCGTTGGCGTTGGCCTCGGCGATGCGCTGCGGATCGATGTCCACGCCGATGCCCCGGGCGCCGTAGACCTTCGCTGCGGTGATCGGGATGCGTCCGTCGCCGCACCCGAGGTCGATGACCGTGTCCTGCCTGGTCACCTTGGCGAGCGTCAGCATCCGGTCCACGACCTCCTGCGGCGTCGGCACGTAGGGGGCGAGGTTGGGGGCGTCGGGGCGCTTGGCGGGTTGGGCGGCCGTGGCCGCCAGGCCGGCAATCGAGCTCAGCAGTAGGGCGGCCTGGACGAGCGCGCTACGGCGGTCCATGGGGCTTCAGGATACCCGCCTTCCGTCTTTCCCAGATGCGGAAACCACCGGCTAACTCCGCGTGAGGTGGCACTTTAGCGCCGAAGGGCAGGCTGGCCACAACGCGCCGAAACGCTAGAGAAATCGGCCATTTCTGGTGGCAGATGCCCCAAATCTGGGCTATAATGGGTGGGTCTCGAGGGTCAGTTCCCGCCCTTATGGACCCACCCAATCCGGAAAGCGGGGCCACGTGTCATTCCAGGTCGGCGACAAGGTCATCTACCCCAATCACGGGCTCGGCGTCGTAGAGAAGGTCGAAGAGAAGACCATCCTCGGCACGACCTGTGGCTTCTTTCACCTCCGCATCCTCTCGAACGACACGACGGTGCTCGTGCCGGTGGCCAACGTGGACAACGTCGGCCTGCGGCGCGCCATCGACGACGACGAGGTGGAGCGGCTGTTCGGCAAGCTCGGCGACGGCAAGATCGACAACCACACCAACTGGAAGGGCCGCTTCAAAGACAACTCCGACAAGATGCGCAGCGGCTCGATCGCCGACATGGCCGACGTGCTGAAGAGCCTCACGTTCCTCGCCAAGTCGAAGAGCCTGTCGTTCCGTGAGAAGCGGATGCTCGACCGCGCCAAGTCGCTCATCGTCTCGGAAGTGTCCGAGGTGATGAACGTGACGGTGATCGAGATCGAAGACCGGGTCGAGAAGGCGCTCGAACGCTGCTTCACGGTGAAGGCCCGCAACGCCCAGCGCGCCGAGACCCGGGCCAAGGCCGCGCCGGTGAAGGCGACCCCGATCAAGCCCACGCCCATCAAGGCCGCGCCGGCCAAGGCCAGCGCCGCGCCGCCCGCCAAGGCGCGTCAGGCACGCGCCTCGTAGCCACCGTCAGACGGTAGAATGCCCGGTCCGGACGCTGTCCGCGCCGGGCATTCGTGTGTCTGCGCGTCGCGCGTGGACGAGGAGCGCCGTGACAGAAGGAGTTCGGACGGCCGTCGCCGCCGTGCGCTCGCTGGTCGCCTATTTGGTGACCGCCGCCTACGTGGCGGTGGCCGGGCCGATCGGTCTGCTCATCGCGGTGCCGCTGCGCTGGAAGGGCGTGCTCTACGAGCTGGCGCACGCCGGCGTCTGGCTCGCCCTGAGCGCGGCCGGCATCCGCTACCGGGTCGCCGGCCGGGAGCACGTGCCGGCGGGCCGCGCCGTCGTCTTCTGCGCCAATCACCAGAGCAACGTCGACCCGCCGGTCCTGTACCGGGCGCTGCATCGCCGCCTGCACGTCCTGTTCAAGGCAGAACTGCGCAAGTTGCCCATCCTCGGCGTGGTGATGGAAGCCGGCGGGTTCGTGCCGGTGGAGCGCGGCCGCCGCGACGAGGCGTTGGCGTCGATCGACGTCGCCGCGGCCTCGATTCGCCAGGGCAACTCGTTCCTCATCTTTCCCGAAGGCACCCGCAGCCGCACCGATGACCTCTTGCCCTTCAAGAAGGGAGGCTTCATCATGGCCATCAAAGCGCAGGCGCCCATCCTGCCGGTGGCCGTCACCGGGGGCCGCGACGCGATGCGCCGGGGGAGCCGGATCGTGCGACCTGTGAGGATGTCGGTGCGGATCGGCGCCCCGGTGCCCACCGCGGGGCTGACACTGGACGACCGTGATCGCCTGATCGCGGAAGTCCGCGCGCGGCTCGAGGCCCTCATCGCGCAGGGCCCCGTCGGCCACCCCGTCGAGGCCTAGCAGCCCATGGAACTGCTGGCCACGGCAGGACGCACACTGGCTTTTTCCCTGGCCGCCGGGGTCAATCTCTATGCGACCGTGGCCATGCTCGGACTGGCCGCGCGGTTCGACCTGGTGACCCTGCCGCCCCAGTTCTCCCTCTTCGACAACACCTGGGTCATCGCCGCCGCGCTGGTGCTCTACGCGGTGGAGTTCGTCGCCGACAAGGTGCCATGGGTCGACACGCTGTGGGACACCGTCCACACGGTGGTGCGCCCGCTGGGCGGGGCGCTCATCGCCGTCACCACGCTGGGCGAGGCGTCTCCGTGGCTGCAGGCGATGATTGCCATCACCGGCGGCACGCTCGCCGCCGGGGGCCACCTCACCAAGGCCGGGACCCGCGCCGCCGTCAACGTCAGCCCCGAGCCTTTCAGCAACTGGGCCTTCAGTCTTGCCGAAGATGTCTTCGTCATCGGGTTGGGGGTGCTGGCCCTGAAATTCCCGCTGGCCGCGCTGGCGGTCACGGCGCTCTCGGTGCTGGTCATCGTCCTGCTCGCCCGCAAGCTGATACGCTGGCTCAGACGCGCCGCTGCTCCGGTGCCCCCCGACGATGTCCACCTGCCGCCGACGCCCACGAGGATCTGAACGCCGCCGCGGCGTCACCCTGGCCGCCGCGTTCACCGCGCTCGCCGGCGCGGCGTTGCTGGCCGCCGGCCAGGCGCAGGAGCCGCGCTTCCGCGGCGGCACCAACCTGGTCCGGCTCGACGTCTATGTATCGGTCGACGACACGGCGGTGACCGACCTGGCCGTCGACGACTTCGAGGTACTCGAGGACAGCGCGCCCCAGCAGGTCACCTCGTTCGAGCTGGTGCGGGCCCGCGGCGTCGTCCCCGACGGCGCGCGGGTCGAGCCGAACACCGTCGCCGAGTCCCGCGCGCGCGCGGCGCAACCCGACACGCGGCTCTTCGTGCTGTTCCTCGACACGCTGCACGTCCAGATCGACGGCTCGTACAACGCGCAGAATCCGGTCGCGGCGCTGCTCGACCGCGTGATCGGGGAAGACGACCTGGTGGGCGTGATGACGCCGGACATCAGCGCCCGCAACGTCACGTTCTCCCCGCGTTCGTCCTCGGTCGGACGCATGCTCTCGGCCAACTGGGCCTGGGGCCAGCGCGGCAGCGTCACCTCGGCCGACCCGCGCGAGGAGGATCTGAAGTCCTGCTATCCGGACGCAACCTACGAGGGCGTCGCCAGGGCGCTCATCGAACGGCGGCGTGAGCAGAAGACGCTGGCGGCGCTCGACGATCTGCTGGACGAACTGGAGCGGCAGCGCGAGGAACGCACCTTCGTCCTGCTCCTCACCGAGGGCTGGATCCTGCCGCAACGTGACGAGCGGCTGGCGCGCCGACTGGAGGCGCCCGGTGGCGGCTCCACCACACCGGGCGGACCGGAACCGATCGGCGCCGGACCGGACGGCCGGCTCACCGCCGGCCGCGACGGCCAGGACCGCGGCATGCAGTCGTGCGAACGCGAGCGGATGATGCTGGCGCTGGCCGACCTCGACATGGAGTTTCGGCAGCTGACCCAGCGCGCCAATCGCGCCAACGTCAGCTTCTACCCGATCGATCCGCGCGGGCTGGTCGTCTTCGACTCGCCAATCGGACCCGACCGACCGCCGGGGCCGGTCGCAGACGCCCAGATCCTGCGGCGGCGCCAGGACGGCCTGCGCACGCTGGCGGCCGAGACCGACGGCGCGGTCGTGCTCAACACCAACCTCGAGCGGGCGCTGCCGCGGCTGCTCACCGATGTGGGCTCCTACTATCTGCTGGGTTACATCTCGACCAACCAGAAGCTCGACGGCCGTTATCGCCGGCTCACCGTCCGTGTGAAAAGGCCGGGCGTCACCGTACGGGCCCGCCCGGGCTATCTGGCGCCGACCGCCGCCGAAGTGTCGGCGGCCGCGCCGCAGACCGCCTCGGCGGGAGCGCCGAGCAGCGTCAGCGAGGCCTTGTCGAGGCTGCCGGGCGGACGCACGGCGCCGCCGATGTACCTGCAGGCGGCCGGCGGTGCTGGCTACCTGCAGGTGGTGGTCGAGATCGATCGGGCGACCGCGGCGCTGCCCGAGTGGCAGAGCGGCGCCTCGATTCGCGTCGAGTTCGGGCCGGCCGACACCACGACGACCGATCGGCAGGTGGAGGAGATCGCGCTCGAGGCCGGCAAGCGCACATACGCCGTGAAGCATCCGGCGCGCGACCTCCTGCCGCCGGGCCGCTACCAGGTGCGTGCGGAGGCGAAGGCCGCCAACGCCCGGGTGCCGCTCAGGCTCTCCACCGTGGTCACGGTGCCCGACGCCAATGCCCTGCTCGGCTCGGCCGCCGTGGCGTCGCGTCGCGGTCCCGGCACCGGACGGCTGTTCGAGCCTTCGGCCGACCCGCGCTACCGGAGGACCGAACGCCTGGTGGTCGAGACGCCGCTCATGGCCAGCGATGCGAAGCTGACGGCGCGGCTGCTCAACCGGGTCGGGCAGCCGATGGCGGTGCCGGTCACGCTGGCCGAGCGCCTCGACGAGAGCCTGCAGCTGCGGGTGGCGGTGGCCGAACTGGCGCTGGCGCCGCTCGCACCCGGCGAGTACGTCGTGGAGGTGGCGGCCGCCAAGGGCACGGCCACCTCGACGATCACCTACGGGTTCCGGATCGTGCCCTAGTCGATCGTCCGCTGTCCGGCGCGCGCCAGGATGACGGCGAGCGCCAGGAACAGCGCGGCGCCGAACAGGTGGCCTGACGGGCCCTCGGCGTGGAGGAACGGCAGGGCGTTCCCGACCGACTGCAGCGTGCTCAGGATGCCGTAGCCCTGTTGCTCGAGGCCGACGAGCACGGCGAACAGGATGCCGGCCAGCGATCCGCCGGCGATCAGGCCGGAGCTGAAGAGCGTCCCGGCGCTGATGTCGGAGTCGGCGGTCACGCCGGTCTTGCGCTCGACGTACCAGCGCACCAGGCCGCCGATGAAGATCGGCGCGGTCGTCGCGATCGGCAGGTAGGCGCCGACCGCGAACGAGAGCGAGTGGATGCCGCAGAGCTCGAGCGTCACCGCGATGAACACGCCGACCAGCACCAGGCCCCACGGCAGGTTCTGCGAGAGCAGGCCCTGGATGAGCGTGGCCATCAGCGTCGCCTGCGGCGCGGCCACCGCCGCCGAGCCGATGCCGAACACGCGGTGCATGTAGAGCACCGTGATCCCGATGACGAACGCCGAGGTCGACGACGCCGATGGCCAGCCCGATCTGCTGGTAGATCGGCGTGGCGCCGACGATGTAGCCGGTCTTCAGGTCCTGCGACGTGTTGCCGGCGTTGGCGGCGGCGATGCAGACGATGGCGCCGACCGAGAGCGCGACCGGGCCGTAGACGTCGCCGGTCCAGCCGAGCGCCACGAAGATCAGGCAGGTGATGATCAGCGTCGCGATCGTCATCCCCGAGATCGGGTTCGACGACGAGCCGATGAGCCCGGTGATGCGCGACGACACCGTGGCGAAGAAGAAGCCGAAGAGCACGATGAGGATCGAGACGAGCACGTTGCCCTGCGTCGGCAGGCCGGGCGCGACGGCGAGGAACACCGCCAGCAGCAGCGAGCCGGCGAGCACGACCGTGATCGGCATGTCGCGCTCGGTGCGGGCCTGGGCGGCGCCCGACGCCGCGCCGAAGCCCTTCAGCCCCTCGCGGGCCGAGGCCACGATGGTCGGCAGCGTCCGGGTCAGCGTGATCAGGCCGGCCGCCAGCACCGCGCCGGCGCCGATGTAGCGGATGTAGGCGCTCCAGATCTGGCCGGGGCCCATCTCCGAGATGAGGAACGGCTGGCCGGTCGCCGGGTTGTTGGCGAAGTTCGGATGGATGGGCGGGAAGGGGATGGGAATGGCGGCGCCGAGCAGCGACAGCAGCGGCAGCAGCACCAGCCACGACAGGACGCCGCCGGCGACCATCGTTCCGGCGATGCGCGGCCCGATGACGTAGCCGACGCCCATGTACTCGGGCGAGATGTCGACGTTCAGCGTCGCGTTCGGAAACTGGCTCGCCCGCGGCATCGAGTAGCCGACTTCAGCGAGGAAGAGGTTGAAGATGCCGGACAGCGACTTCCACAGTGCGCCGATGCCGAGGCCGCCGAACACGAGGCTGGCCAGCTTGCCGCCGCGTTCGCCGGCGACCAGCACCTCGGCGCAGGCGGTGCCTTCGGGGTAGGGCAGGATGCCGTGCTCCTTGACGATGAGGGCGCGCCGCAGCGGCACCATCATCAGCACGCCGAGGATGCCGCCGGCGAAGGCCAGCATCGTGATCTGGGTGTAGTTGAAGTACTTGGGCCCTTCAGGCACCAGGAAGATGAGCGCCGGGATCGTGAACACGACGCCGCCGGCCACCGATTCGCCGGCCGAGCCGATCGTCTGCACGATGTTGTTCTCGAGGATGGTCGAGCCGCCGAACCGCTTGAGCACCGAGATGGCGAGCACCGCGATCGGGATCGACGCCGAGACGGTGAGGCCGGCCCGCAGCCCCAGATACACCGTGGACGCCCCGAAAATGAGGCCGAACAGCACCCCCAGGACGATCGCCTTGGCGGTGAACTCGGCCACTGACTGCTCGGCGGCGACAAACGGGCTGAATCCCCGGGGAGCGTCGGCGAGCGGAGACAGCGTGGGCGGCTGAGCCATGCGCGGGATGGTAACGCAGGACGCTTTACCCTGCCGGCTCTTTGGCCTATTCTTGGAGCGCTTGTGAATTCTCCGAACAAGCGGAAGGCCGCCGCCGACCAGGTCTCCGAGCTCACCACCGGGCGGCTCTCGGTCTACCTGCGCTGCCTCACGCAGCTGGAGTCCGCCGGCGTCGAGACCATCTCGTCGCAGGCGCTGGCCGAGCAGTTCCACTTGAACGCCGCGCAGATCCGCAAGGACCTGGCGTACTTCGGGGAGTTCGGCGTGCGCGGCGTCGGCTACTACGTCAAGGACCTGAAGCTGCACCTGCGCCAGATCCTCGGCCTCGACCGCAAGCTGCGGGTGGCGGTGCTCGGCGCCGGCAACCTCGGCCTGGCGCTGGCCGACTACCCGGGGTTCCGGCGCGAGGGATTCGAGATCGTCGCGCTCTTCGACAGCGCCGACGCGAAGATCGGCGACGAGTCGCGGTCGGGCGTGCCCATCCACGACATCAAGGACCTGCGCAAGGTGCTGCGCAAGGAACGCGTGGACATCGTCGTGCTCGCCGTGCCCGCCGAGTCGGCGCAGCACGTCCTCGACCAGGTGACCGGCAGCGGGGTGAAGGCGGTACTCAACTTCTCGCCGGGGACCCTGAAGGTGCCAGCGGGCATCAAGCTCAAGAGCGTCGATCTCACGGTGTCGCTCGAGAGCCTGTCGTTCTTCCTGGCGCACGGCGACCCCGACGTGTAGGGCGGCTCTTCAGAGCCGCCGCCCGGCCGCTGCCTCCAAGCGGAGCTGAAGCTTCGCCCTACATACAATGAGGCCCATGGCTGCATCCAGGCGACTGACGCACGTCGACGATCGGGGCCGGATTCGCATGGTGGACGTTGGCGACAAAGCCGTGACCGTCCGCGAAGCCACGGCGTCGGGCCACGTCTCGATGTCGCGCGCCGCCCGGGAGGCGATCCGCGGCGGCACGTTGAAGAAGGGCAACCCGCTCGAGGCGGCCCGCCTGGCCGGCATCATGGCGGCGAAGCGCACCTCCGAGATCATCCCGCTGTGCCACCCGCTGGCCCTCACCGGTATCGAGGTCGAGGTCGTGCCGACGGCGCGAGGGGTGGCCATCCAGGCCCGCGTGAGGACCGCCGGCCAGACCGGCGTCGAAATGGAGGCGCTCACCGCGGTGGCCGGCGCCGCGCTCACCGTCTACGACATGGTCAAGGCCGTCGACAAGGCGATGGTGATCGACCGGGTACAGCTCGACGAGAAGCGCGGCGGGCGATCCGGCCACTACCGCCGCGCCACCGCCAGCTCGCGGCCGCGCGCCCGCCGGTGACGATCCTCATCTCGGTCCAGCAGGAGGTGGCGGCCTGGCAGATTCCCGCCGATCACGCCGCTCGAATCCGCGCTGCCCTGCCGCAGCATCACGTGGTCTACGCCACCACCGAGGCGGAACGACTCGCCGCGCTGGCAACCTGCGACGTGGCGTTCACCTGGGTCCTCGCGGCCGAGGAGCTGGGTCTGGCGCCGCAACTCCGCTGGGTGCACTCACCGGCGGTGGCGGTCGGCACGCTGTGCCTCGACGCGCTGGCAGCGCGGCAGGTGGCCGTCAGCAACTCGCGCGGCGTGCAGGCCACGCCGATCGCCGAGCACGTCTTCGCGCTGCTGCTGGCGCTGACGCGACGGCTGCCGATGGCGTTGGACCGCCAGCGCGACGGCCGCTGGTCGCAGCACGAGTTCGAAGGGGCGCTGCGGCCGGTGACCCTGCGCGGGCAGTGTCTCGGGGTGGTCGGCCTGGGCTCGATCGGCAGCGAGGTGGCGAGGCTGGGTGCGGCGTTCGGCATGGACGTCGTCGCCGTGCGACGCGATCCGGCGCGAGAGGTGCCGCCAGGGGTGCGGGCGGTGTGGGGCGCCGGGGAACTCGATCGGCTGCTGGCGGCGGCCGATGTCGTCGTGATCGCCGCGCCGCTCACCGCCGAGACCGAGACGATGTTCGACGCCCGGCGCATCGCCCGCATGCGCCCCGGGGCGCGCCTGGTCAATATCGCGCGCGGCCAGCTCGTCGACGGCGGTGCGCTCGTCGAGGCCCTCCGCACCGGCCATCTGGCGGGCGCGGCGCTCGACGTCGTCGGCCGCGAACCGCTGCCGGCGGACGATCCCTTGTGGCACGCCCCCAACCTCGTGCTCACACCGCACACGTCGGGTTACCGCCCGACGCATTGGGACGACGTCACGAATCTTTTCGTCGACAACGTGCGGCGCTGGGACGCCGGCCAGCCGCTGTCGTGGCGCGTCGATCCCGCCCGTGGCTACTGAGCGTCGCGCGGCGGCCGCCGCCTATTCGCCACAACTCGACGGGCTGCGCGCGCTGGCCGTCACCGCCGTGGCGTGGTCGCACTGGCTGCCGGCCTGGCAGTTCGGCGTGCCCCTCGGCGCCGGCGTCCACCTGTTCTTCGTCCTCAGCGGATTCTTGATCACGCGGATCCTGCTCGGTCTGCGCGACGTGTCACCGCGGCGGCCGGCAATCGGCCGCTTCTACGCGCGGCGGGTACTGCGACTGGTGCCGGCCTTCGCGCTGGTGCTCGCCGCGGCGCTGTGTGCCGACGTGCCGCTCGGGCGCGACACCTGGGGGTGGCACGCCAGCTACCTCTCGAATCTGTTCATCGCGCGTGAAGCGCGCTGGCAAGGGCACTTCAGCCATTTCTGGTCGCTCGCAGTCGAGGAGCAGTTCTATCTGGTGTGGCCGTGGCTCGTGGTCCTGGCGCCGTCGCGTTGGCTCGCTGGCATCCTCGCCGGAAGCATGCTCCTGGGTCCCTTGACGCGGCTGGGCGCAGCAGCCCGCGGCTTGGCCGAGCCGTTCTGGGCCCTCGTGCCCGGCGGCAGCGCCGATTCGCTGGCAGTGGGCGCGTGGCTGGCGCTCGCGGCCTGGCGCAATGGCCCCGCCGCTACGCCCGTCATGGGCCGCGGCACGGCGGCGGCCGTGGCGCTGGTGCTCTGGGCGGCGATGGCGATAGCGGACGCGTACGCACCGCTGCCGGCGGCAGTCGCCGTCTGGCGTCAAACGGTGCAGGCCGTGGTGTTCGGCTGGATCGTCTGGCGTGGGGTGGGTGGCTTCGGCGGGCCGGCCGGCGCGATCCTGGCGCACCCGGCCGTCGTCGGCCTCGGGCGGATCAGCTACGGCGTCTACCTGATCCACGCCTTCGCGCCCGTGGTCGTCCACGGCGTGGCCGGCGCGCTCGACGCCGAGGCCCTGATGCCGGCCGCACCGCTGCCACGGGCCGGACTCTACGCGGCCACGACCGTTGCCCTGGCCGCGCTCATGTGGCGATGGGTCGAGCATCCGCTGCTGGCGCAGAAGGCGCGCGTGCCCTACCGGACGGCGTCGTCCTGAGACGATGGCGCTCGCGCGGCCGCGGTCCGGCGGCCGGTGAAGACATGGCGATTCCAGCGGTCGAGGCGCGACGTCGCCGTGAAGCCGGCCTCGGCGAGGAGCTCCAGCCACGTCGCCCGCGGAAACACGCCGTTGTGATGGACGTCCCCCTCGACCTCCACCCGCCCGTCAGGGTGGCGCACGACGAACGCGTAGGTGGTGATGTATTCCGTGTCGTCGGGATCGGGGTCCCAGCTCCACTCCATGTAACGCAGGCCGCGGCCGTCGGGCCCGTCCTGGCCGCCGGTGGAGATCGAATCCACGTCGAGGTCGAGCGTCTCGCGGACGGAGTCGGGCATCAGGATGACACCGCCGCCCATGCGGCAATGCCGCGTCGCCGTCGCCAGCGCCGCGCGCAGGTCCTCGCGCGTCGTCATGTACATCACCGCGTCGTGAATGAGCACGAGGTCGAAGGTGCGGCCCAGGTCGAGCGTTCGCATGTCGCCCTGGACGTGCTCGCATTCGGGGTTCGCCGCCTGGCTCACCGCCAGCATGGGCTCGGAAAGATCGGAGAGCGTCAAGGCGAAATGCGCCTTGAGGTGCCAGGCCAGGCTGCCGCCGCCGCAGCCGAGCTCCAGCAGCGTGCGCGGCGGAGCATCGGGCGCTGCGAGCAGGTCTGGCAACAGATCGACGGACTCTTCCAGGTAATCGGCCGGCGGCGACAGCAGCGGCCACCAGGCAGCCAAGCGGGCATACATGTGGTGGGCGGCCATTCAAGCGACTCTATCAGCCGCCGCCGACTGTTGGTCCTGCGGCTCGTCCCTGGTGTTTCGGGACACTTGCCGCCCTGGTCGTGTTAGCGTTCACGGCGAGGAGTTCATCACCATGGATCGTCGCGAGTTGCTACAGACGGGATTGACCGCCATCGCCGCCACCGCCGTAGGTGGCGCCACCGCCGAAGCCGCGTCGCAAGCCGCCGCGACGTCCAACCCGTCGAGGCCGCTCGGCGCGCATCCCCTCACCGGGCCGTTCGAAGGCTGGACCGGCACGATGCTCGAAGTGAACTATGCGCCGGGCGCCGTCAGCGCCTCGCACCAGCATCCCGGGCCGACGTTCGGTTACGTGGTGCGGGGCAGCATCAAGTGGGCGATCGACGGCGAACCGGCCAAGACGCTCACCGCCGGGCAGTCGTTCTTCGAGCCGCTCGGCTCGGTGCACAGCACTTCGGCCAACGCCAGCGCCACCGAGCCGGCGGTGATCTCGGTGGTGATCGTCGGCAAGACCGGCGAGCCGCTGTCGAAGCCGGCCACGGCGACGCCAAAGACTCCATACTGATCCCCGACCAGCGGCTGGCGGCTAGCGGCTAGCGGCTAGAGGTAGGCTGGCGGGCGGCGGCTCGATGTGGATGACCGCGTCCTTGATCTGCGGGAAGTGATCCATGACGCGGTCCTTCACGACATGCGACAGGGCGTGCGCGTCGAGCAGCGGCATCTCCGGCGCCAGCCACACATGGAGATCGAGGAACACGTGATCGGCCGAGCCGCGGCTGCGGATGTGGTGACAGCCGAGCACGCCGGGCACGGTGCAGACCACCTCGCGCACTTCAGCCTCGGCGATCGCGATACGATCGCCGAGCGTGCGTGAGGTGTCGCTGAAGATCTCCCAGCAGGCGCGCCCGATGAAGGCCGCCACCACCAGTGCCGCCCAGGCGTCGGCAGTGGGGTAGCCGGCCCAGACGCCGAGCAGCGCGACGATCACCGTGCACGACGTCAGCACGTCACTGGTGGTGTGATGCGCGTCGGCCAGCAGCACCTCGCTCTGCAGCCGCCGGGCTTCGCGCCGCTCGTAGGCGGCGACGACGATGTTCACGGCCAGGGTTGCGCCCATTACACCGAAGGCACCAATCGTGACCTGCGGCGTGCCGCCGGCGCGCAGCCGGCCGATCGCCGTCTCGAGAATCTCGAACAGGGCGAGCAGCAGGAACAGCAGGATGCCGAGCGAGGCCATCGTCTCGAACTTGCGATGGCCGTAGGGATGGTCGTCGTCGGGCGGCCGGCTGGCCAGCCGCACGCCGACCAGGCCGACGATGTTCGACGCGCTGTCGGTCGCCGAGTGCAGCCCGTCGGAGAGGATTGAGATCGCGCCGGTGGCCAGGCCCAGCGCGATCTTGGCGGCGGCGACCGCCAGGTTGAGCACCAGCACGCGGCGCAGCACGGCCCTGATCTGCGCGAAGCGGGCGGCGCCGGCCAGGGCGGCCGGGGGGAGATGGGCGTGGTGGTCGGAGTGGGTCAGAAGACCCGGGCCTGGGGCACCGGCCACCACCGGACCTGCACCTTGCCGATGATGTACTTCTTCGGAACCATGCCCCAGTGCCGGCTGTCGGAGCTGTTGTTGCGATGGTCGCCCATCACGAAGTAATAGCCCTCGGGAATCACCTGCGGGCCCCAGTCGTCGTGGCTGCGGTATTCCTCCGGCACGTAGTCGTCGGGCAGCGGCACGTCGTTGACGTAGACCCGGCCGTCGACGATGCGCACCTGGTCGCCTTCCTCGGCGATGACCCGCTTGACGAACGACTTGTCGGGGTTGAGCGGGTAGTACAGCATCACGATGTCGCTGCGGCGGGGCGACGAAATCCTGTAGACGAGCTTGTTGACGATCAACCGATCCTGATCGTCGAGCGTCGGGGCCATGCTGAGCCCTTCGACCCGTGCCACCTGGAAGCCGAAGGTGACAATCAGCGTGGCGTAAACGGCCGCCGACGCCAGCGTCTTCACCCAGGCCCAGAACTCGTCGTGCCACGCGGCGAGGCGTTCGGCGGCCGTGGGCCTGGGCGGCGCCGCCGCGAAGGGGGAGGTGACCGGTACCGAGCCGGGCACCGTGTCGTCGAAGCCCGAGAGCGGCACGGCGACCGCGGGCATCGGCTCCGCCGCGGGCGGTGTCGGGGGCTCGAACGGCGTGGGAAAGGCGATCGAGTCGAGCGGCGCGGACGACGACGGCACCGGCTCGGCCTCGGGCACCGGCGGCTGGTCGTCTGGGTGGCGGTCGACGTGATCCACGGGCGCGGTCTCCTCGAATCCAATTACGCACATCGGGCCGGCCGGGTTTACCCGCCCGAGGCAATCCCTATGGTAAACGAAGGCCGCGTGGTCCTGGGCCTGGGGCCGGCGCGGCGACCGGATGCTACAATTGACGGGTTGGCCGGCCGCGCGGGCGGCCAGCAGGGGACCTCCATGATTCGTCCGTTGATCGACGGCTTTTCGCTGACCTTCAAGCACTTGTTCCGGCGGCCCATCACCGTGGACTACCCGGACCAGAAGATGCCGATGTTCCCCCGCTATCGCGGCAAGCAGGTGCTGATGCGCGACGAGCACGGCATGGAGAAGTGCGTCGCCTGCGGGCTGTGCTCGGTGGCCTGCCCGGCCGACGCCATCTACCTCGAGGCTGCCGAGAACGACGGCACGGTGCTGGCCGGTCCCCGCTACGCGTCGGTCTACCAGATCCACAAGACGCGGTGTATTTTCTGCGGCTACTGCGAGGAAGCCTGCCCGGTGTCGGCGATCTTCATGGGCAAGGACTACGAGCTGGCCGTCTACAGCAAGGAAGACTTCGTGTGGGACAAGACGGAGCTGCTCGTGCCCGCGCCCGCCGGAGTGACCGCGCCGCAGGCGGGGCGGTAGGACCGCCGACGGGCGCCGGCCCGCGCGCGGTGGCTTTGACGGTTACCGCGCTTTCCTGATGCCGCTTCCTCCATTTCTCGACGCCCTGCGATCGCGAGTGCTCGTCTGCGACGGCGCGATGGGCACGATGCTCTATGGCAAGGGCATCTTCATCAACCGTTGCTTCGAGTCGCTCAACCTCACCCAGCCCGAGCTGGTCGCCGGCGTGCATCGCGAGTACCTCACCGCCGGCGCCGACGTCATCGAGACCAATACGTTCGGCGCGTCCCGGGTGAAGTTGCGCGGGTTCGGGCTCGGCGACCAGGTGCACGAGATCAATCTGGCCGGAGCCCGGCTGGCCCGCCGGGCCGCGGGCGAGACCGCGTATGTCGCCGGCGCCATCGGGCCGCTGGGCGTGCGGATCGAGCCATGGGGCAAGACCGGCGTCGACGAGGCGCGGGACTACTTCCGCGAGCAGGCCGCGGCGCTGGTCGAGGGGGGCATCGACCTGCTGATGCTCGAGACCTTCCGCGACTGGAACGAAGCGGCCGCCGCCGTGGAAGCCGCCCGGGCGGTGTGCGCGCTGCCGATCGTGGCGCTGGTCACCACCGAAGAAGACGGCAACAGCCTCGACGGCACACCGCCCGAGCAGTTCGGACCGGCGCTCGCCGCTCGTGGCGCCGACGTGGTGGGCGTGAACTGCAGCGTGGGCCCGGCGCCGATGCTCGAGACCGTGGAACGCCTGTCGGCGGTCTGCGACGTGCCGTTGTCGGCGCAGCCCAACGCCGGCAAGCCGCGCGACATCGAGGGCCGGAACATCTACCTGTGCTCGCCGGAGTACATGGCGTCCTACGCGCGGCGTTTCATCGCCAGCGGCGTGCGCCTCGTCGGCGGGTGCTGCGGCACGACACCCGACCACATCCGCCAGATCGCCTTGGCCGTGAAGCAACTCGCGCCGGACGTGGCCGCCGCGGCGTCGGCGCCCACCGTCGTCACCGTGCAGACCGCCCACGCGCAGCCCCCCGTACCCCAGGCGCAGAAGTCCAAGCTCGGGGCGGCGCTCGCCAGCGGGCGCTTCGTGCGCGGGGTGGAGGTGGCCCCGCCCCGCGGGCACGACACGTCGCAGGCGGTGGCCCAGGCCCGAGCGTTCGCCGAGCGCGGGGTCGACGTGGTGATGATCCCGGACGCGGCCCGCGGCGGGGCCCGCGTCGGCGCCACCGCATTGGCAGCGCTGATTCACCAGCAGTCGGGCCTGGAGCCCCTGCTCCAGTACTCGTGCCGGGACCGCAACCTGCTGGGCATCCAGTCCGACCTGCTCGGTGCGCACGCGATGGGTCTTCGCAACGTGCTGGGCATCACCGGGGACGTCCGCAAGATCGGCGACTATCCCGACGCGACGGCGGTCTTCGACGTCGATTCGATCGGACTCACCAATGTGATGAACCGGCTGAATCACGGTCTCGACATCGCGGGTCAGCCGATTGGCGCCCCTACGGCCCTGCTGGCCGGCGTGATGGTGAATCCCGCCGCCCGCGATCTCGACCGCGAGCTGCGGCGGTTCGAATACAAGGTCGAGGCGGGTGCCCAATTCGCGGTCACTCGGCCGATTTTCGACGTGGCCGCCTTCGAACGTTTCCTGCAGAAGACTGCGCACTGCCGTGTCCCGATCCTGGCGGGGCTCTGGGTGTTCGAATCGGCGCTGAACGCCGAGTTCATGGCCAACGAAGTGCCCGACGTCGTCGTCCCCGACAGGCTCCTGCAGCGGATGCGGTCGACCAGCGGGCCCGACGCCGGATTGGCCGAGGGCACGAAGATTGCGAGGGAGCTTCTGGCCGCGCTGCAGCCGATGACCGCCGGGGCGGTCGTCTCCGCCCCCGAAGGCGAGAGTGAACGGGCGCTGGCAGTTCTGCGTCCTTGAGCGAAGGTGCCGGCGCAAGCCATGCCTGGTAACGGTTCTGTTATAGTGCCCACGCCCGGGAGGGTCTTGGATGGCCTTGTTCAGCGAACGACCGACAGAGAGGATCTTTGGTGGCGATACCGCCACCAGGGCGCTGTCGTCGACCCCCGTCGAGAATGCGTTCGTCGAACGGGTGTACGAGAAGCTCGCCGGCGTCTACGACCTCACCTTCGGGCCGACCCTGCATCCCGGACGCCTCCAGGCACTCGACCGGATGGCCATCGCCGACGGCAAGTCGGTGCTCGAGGTCGGCGTCGGCACCGGGATCAACCTGGGACTCTACCCGCGCGCGTGCCAGATCACCGGCATCGACCTGTCGGGCGGGATGCTCGAAAAGGCGCGTGAGCGCATCGTCCGCAAGGGGCTGCGCAACTGCCGGGTGATGGAGATGGACGCCGCGGCGCTGACCTTCGCCGACGACACCTTCGACATCGTCTACGCCCCGTATCTCATCAGCGTGGTGCCAGACCCGGTGCAGGTCGCGCGCGAGATGCGCCGCGTCTGCAAGCCCGGCGGCCGCATCGTCATCCTCAACCACTTCAAGAGCGACAACGCCGTGCTGTCGCGCATCGAGACGGCGATCTCGCCGATGACCGTGCACATCGGCTTCAAGAGCGACCTCGACCTGCCCGGCTTCCTCGCCCAGGCGGACCTCACGCCGATCTCGATCCAGAAGGTGAACCTGCCGCCGATGTGGACGCTGGTCACCTGCGTCAAGGATCACGACTAGCGCGTGAGGGGCGATCCTCGCCTGGCCTCGGCCGCTACGCTGACAGATCACTCGGCCTGGCCGAGGATCGCCCCTCGACGCTCGATGATCATCCGGCTGCAGCGCCGACTCCGCCGGCTATCGACAGCGCCTACCCGGCTCTCGCCGGCTACGTCGTCGCGAACGGTGTCTCCAGCGAGCGGCTCTGCGGCGTCATCAGCGCCGCGCCGTCCTCGGTGATGTACATGTCGTCCTCGAGGCGCACGCCGAACTCGCCGCGGATGTAGATGCCCGGCTCGTCGCTGAAGGTCATCCCGGGCGCCAGCGCCAGCGTGTTGCCCTTCACGAGGTACGGCCACTCGTGGCCGTCCATCCCCATGCCGTGACCGACGCGGTGGGTGAAGAACTTGTAGCCGGGGCCGTAGCCGGCGTCCTCGATGACCTTGCGCGCGGCGGCGTCGACGGCCTCGCACGGCACGCCCGGCCGGGCGGCCTTCAGGGCGGCCGTCTGGGCGGCGAACTCGATCTCGAAGACCTGCTTCATCTTGTCGGTGGCCTTGCCGAGCACGAACGTGCGGCTGATGTCCGACACGTAGCCTTCCACCGCGCACCCGCCATCGATGAGGATGATCGTGCCCTCGCGGATCACCTGCGGCTGGATCGAGCCGTGCGGCAGCGCCGAGTACTCGGCGGTCTGGGCGCTGGCGCCGCCCGGGTAGCCGAGCTTGTCGTGTGCCGCGGCGATGAGTCCCTGGAAGTCGCGCTGGGTCATCCCGGGCGCCAGCGCCTTCCAGGCGGCCTCGTAAGCGGCCAGCGTCACCGCCGAGGCGTGCTTCATCAGCGCCAGCTCGTGCTGGTCCTTCACCACCCGACAGCCCGCGGTCACCGGCGTGCCGGTGACGATCGCCAGCGCCGGCGCGGCCTTGGCGACGCCGTCGGTGAACACGTGCCGGACCGTCTCCTCGACGCCGAGCCGGCCGGTGCCGAGGCCCCGCTCCTTCAGGCCCTGCGCCACCCGCGCGTACGGACTCTCGTGTTCCTCCCAGGTCCGCACGTCGGCCGAGCCGGTGAACGGGCTGGTGGCGAACTGCTCGCGCGCCCGGTCCTCCTCGAACGCCGGACACACCACGAACGGCTCCCCGGTCCTGGGCACGACCAGCGCGAACAGCCGCTCGCTCAGTCCCCACTGGATGCCGCTGAAGTAGACGAGCGAGGTGCCCGCGGTGAGCAGCAGCGCGTCGATGCCATGGTCGGCCATCAGCCGGCGGGCCTTCTCCACCCGGCCCTTCCGCTCGTCGGCGGTGATCGGCGTGGCCACGCCCCGCATCGAGGTCAGCGAGGCGATCGACGGCGGCAGCCCGCCCTCCGGCGCAGCGGCCGCCGCCGCTGTCTCCGGCGATTCCGAACGCGCGCACGACGCGCCGAAGGACGCCGTGGCCAGGGCGGCAGAGGAGAGCAGTGAGCGGCGGGAGATCATGGACAGCGACTCCTGGAAGACGGGCGGCGCCAGTATAGAACCCATCTCGCAAATGGAGGACGGCATTCGGCCGGCGATCCATCCCGCCTCGCGGCGTTGCTCCTCCCTCAAATACTGCCGGTATTCTCGGTCGTCGCGCCTTCGCTTCGGGGCCCCCAACGTGCGGACTCTGCACGTTGGGGTGAAGGTCGGGCGCCTCACCACACTCGGTGCTGCGTCCCCATTTACGAGATGGGTTCTAGCGTCGCGGGGCTGGCGCGCCTGGGGTCAGACGAGCTGTCCGAGAATCCAGTCGGCGGCCACCGCGGCGCCGTCGGTGGCGCGCGGCGACTCGGGCCGCGGCGCCGCCATCAGCGCGTCGAGCGCGTCCTGCCACTGGCCACGCAGGATGTCGGCCTGGGGCAGGTAGGCGCAGCGCAGGTGCGTGGGCATCTCGCGGACCAGCACCTCGTACTCGAGGAAGTGACCTCGATCGGTATAGAGCAACGCCGTATCGTTGGCCAGGCATTCGCTGATGATCCCGTAGCCGGGCTTGGTCACGACCACGTCGACGGCGGCCACGACGTCCTCGTAGCGCAGGCCCTGGGCGTACATCGCCGGCTCGTCGAGGGGGAAGAGCGCCCCCGGGGCGGCGGTCCGGGCGAGCGGCGCGCGATCGGGACCGAACGGGACGCTGGCGCTGACGAGCAGCGTCCACCCGTCGGTGCGGCTGAGCGCCTCCAGGTCGATGCCGGTCACGCCGTAGCCGCCAAACGACACCAGCGCGAGCCGGCCGTCGGGCAATCCGAGCCGGGCGCGGGTATCGGCCGGGGCATGCCGGGCGTGCCGGGCGATGAACGGCAGATCGATGAGCTCGGCGACGGTCTCGAACCCCCCGGCCATCGGCAGGCGGAGGGCCCGTCCCGCGCGCCGGTAGACCTCGCCGATGGCGTCGGCGGCCCTGGCGCCGCCGGCGTAGTCGCGGTAGATCCAGTCCCACGTGAAGTTGCCGAGCGCGACCGCGGGCACCTGGGCCAGGTGCGCCGCGTCGAGCCCGAGCGGCGGGATGTCGGCCACGACGAAGGCAGCGTCGAGCTCGCGCAGCACCGACGCTTCCGCCGCCGACCGGGCCGGCAGCGTGTCCACATAGGCCGAGGCCCGCCGGATCGTCTCCTCGGCGTCGAGGCTCAAGCTGTCGTGCTGCACCACCCCGGGATCGGCGTCGAGCCCGTGCAACACGAACGGCCCCCGCACCGTGAGATCGAACAGCCACCGCGGTGCCCCGGTGCGGATGTGCACCGGGAGCCACGGCCGGCGCTCGAGCACGGCGTTGACGACCTCGATCGAGCGAGAGGCGTGCCCCAGCCCGTGACCCGAGATGTAGTAGACGAGGGGCCGGGGGCTCACACGCTCGCCGTCGGCGTCGGCGTCGGCGCCGGCGCCGGCGCGGGCGCCGGCAGCGCCGCCGCCAGCACGTCGCCCAGGGTGCGCGCGAAGACGAAGGTCATGTCGCGGCGCAGATCGGGCGGGATGTCGACCAGGTCGGGCTCGTTCAACGCCGGCAGGATCACCGTCCTGATGCCGAGACGCCGGGCCGCCAGGGCTTTCTCGCGGATGCCACCCACCGGCAGCACCAGCCCGCTCAGCGTGATCTCGCCGGTCATCGCCACGTCTTCACGCACCGCGCGGCCGGTCGCGGCCGAGAGGATCGCCGTGGCCATCGTGACGCCGGCCGACGGCCCGTCCTTGGGAATGGCGCCGGCCGGCACGTGCACGTGCAGGTCGCGGTGGTGGAGGAACGCCGGATCGACACCGAGCGCTTCGGCGTCGGCGCGGATGTGACTGACGGCGGCGCGGGCCGACTCCTGCATGACGTTGCCGAGCTGGCCGGTGAGGATGATCTCCTCCTTGCCGCCGGGGAGCAGCGACGCCTCGATGAAGAGCACGTCGCCGCCGGCCTCGGTCCAGGCCAGGCCGGTGGCCACGCCGGGCCGCGATGTGCGAAACGCGACTTCCTTCTTGAAGCGGGCGGGCCCCAGGTAGTCGTCGATGTCGGGTGCCGTCACCGTCGTGGTGCCCGCCTGGTCGAGCCCGCCGGCGGTCACGACCCTGGCGGCGATCTTCCGGGCGATCGTCCCGAGCTGGCGTTCGAGGCTGCGGACGCCGGCCTCGCGCGTGTACTCCGCGATCACCACCCGCAGCGCGGCGTCGTCGATGGCCACCGAGGCGGCGGTCAACCCGTGCTCGGTCAGCTGGCGCGGAATGAGATAGGTGCGCGCGATGTGGACCTTGTCCTCTTCCGTGTAGCCCGTCAGCGAGATGATCTCCATGCGATCGAGCAGCGCGGGATGCACCGGACCGAGCTGGTTCGCCGTGGCGATGAACAACACCTTCGACAGGTCGAGCGGCACCTCGAGGTAGTGGTCCCGGAAGGTGTGGTTCTGCGCCGGGTCGAGCACCTCGAGCAGCGCCGCCGCCGGGTCGCCCTGGAAGCCGACGGCCAGCTTGTCGAGCTCGTCGAGCATGAACACCGGGTTCATCGAGCCGGCCTGCTTGAGCGCCTGGACGATGCGGCCGGGCATGGCGCCGATGTAGGTGCGCCGGTGGCCGCGAATCTCCGCCTCGTCGCGGACGCCGCCGAGCGAGATGCGCACGAACTTGCGATCCATGGCCCGGGCGATCGACTGGCCGAGCGAGGTCTTGCCGACGCCGGGCGGGCCGACGAAGCACAGGATCGGCCCTTTCATGTCGCCCTTGAGCTTGCGGACGGCCAGGTACTCGACGATCCGATCCTTCACCTTGTCGAGGTCGTAGTGGTCCTCGTCGAGCACGGCCCGCGCCGCCACCGGGTCGATGCGATCCTCGGTAGCGACGGCCCACGGCACCTCGAGCACCCAGTCGAGGTAGGTGCGGATCATCTGCGCTTCCCCGGAGCCGCTGCCGCCCATGCGGACCAGCCGATCGATCTCGCGGTCGACGGCGAGCTTCACGGGCTCGGGCAGATTGGCCTTCTCGACCTTCTCGCGCAGCTCGGTCACCTCGCTGGCTTCGCCTTCGCCGAGCTGTTCCTGGATGGCCTTGAGCTGCTGGCGCAGGTAGTACTGCCGCTGCGACTCCGACATCTCGGCCTGGGCCTGGGATTCGATCTTGCCCTTCAGCTCGAGCACCGAGACTTCCCGGGCGAGCAGCGCGTGCACCAGCTCGAGCTTCCTGGCGAGTGGATCGGCGGCCAGGATGTCCTGCTTCTCCCTGGCCGACGCGTCGAGCATCGAGCCGAGCAGGTAGCTGAGGCGCAGCGGGTCCTCGATGCCGAGGACGAGTTGCCGGACCTCGGACGACGCCCCGGTCGCCAGGGCCACCGCCTTCTCGGCCAATTCGCGGATCCGGCGCTCGTACGCTTCCGTCTCCACGTCGGAGTCCAGCCGTTCCGGCAGTGGCTCGACCTCGGCGCGCATCGAGGTGCCGGTCAGGGTGACGGTCTTCACCTGCACCCGGGCCACGCCCTCGAAGATGATGTTCAGCCCGTGCTCGGCACGGGCCATCTGCCGCACGACGCCAATCGTGCCCACCGACTCGAGCTGGGTAGGGTCGGCCTCCTCGGCGTCGGTGGTCTGCAGCACCAGCAGCAGCATCCGGTCGGCCGCCAGGGCGGCGTTGACCGACTCGACCGACGCCGGCCGGTTGACGGCGAGCGGCTGCAGCGTCTGCGGGAAGGCCACCGTGCGGCGCAGCGGCAGCACCGGCAACGAGGTCGGCAGGGGAGGCGTCTGAGGCTCGGCCATGTGATCGGAGTGGTGCGTGACGGGCGCTGTGGCGATCATACGCGGCCGCGCCGGAATCGGGACTAAGATCCGGTCATGGCCCTCGACGAACGCGCCTTCTTCACCGAGCGACCGGAGCAGCGGAGCGGCCGCTACACCTGCCCGCGCTGCCGGCGGGTGAACGACTACCAGCTGCGCTGGGTGCGGCGCACCAAGAAGGACCGGCCGCCGGGCAACGCCGACGCCGACGACAAGGCGAAGTTCGCCAAGCTGCGCGACCACCTCATCCGCGTCGACGACGAGCTCACGTGCAAGACGTGCGGCAAGCGGTTCGAGATTCCCTCGATGCACTCGCTCGTGTTCGTGGATCAGATCGAGGGTCTGCCGAAGGTCGACGACGAGGACGAAGAAGCGGGCTCGGGGGCTGAGTACAGACCCGGTACCATCCGCCACCGCACCCGCCGCCGGTACTCCCGGTACGGCGCCCCCGCGACAGCGGAAAGGCTACGCTCCTCCCAAGGTATGGCGATGACCAGGTAGCCGGTGCTGAGCACCGCCCACCACAGCCGATCGACGGTCATGGTCGGCGCGGCCAGCACGGTGAGCGCCCAGCCCAGGTAGATGGGGTGGCGGACGACGGTGTACGGCCAGACCACGCGGACGTCGGTGATCGGTGGCCGGCGGCCCGCCTGGCGGATGCCCGCCAGGTCGGTCGCGCTCAGCACCCGTACGGCCGCCACGGTGAGCACGACGCCTGCCCCCTGCAGGCCGAGGCACAACCACGACAGCGGCGCCGCCGCGACGTAGACCAGACCTGGCACCCGACGCCACAGGAGCGTGACCAGGATCAGCAGCGCCGAAGCGATCCAGACGTACGCCGTGCGTTCATACGCGGCGGGCACGGCCCGCGTCAGCCAGGCCTTGGCCGGGGCGCGCGCCATCAGGCTGTGATGGAGCGCGAACGCGGTGAAGAGAGCTGCGTTCCACGCCAGCGCGGCCGGCACCGGCACGTCGACCGGGCCGGGCGCGGCGAGCCGGACCACGAAGAAGTGGAGATAGGCGGCCAGCGCCGCCACGAACACGGCGCCGCCCAGCCAGGCGACGGCGAGGCCCGCACGCGACGGGCGATCGGGTTGCGGCATGACGCGTGGTCGAGACACGTATTATAGGGACGCCAGACCAGCGCCAGCCTGATCATCGCCTCCGGATTGCGCCCCAGTGTCAGCACCTCGCATCGTCATCTCCGGGATCGGCGTCGTCTCGACCTATGGGGTCGGCCGTGACGTGTTCTGGGACGCCGTGTCGCAGGGCGTCAGCGGCACGCGCGCCATCTCGACCTTCGACGCCTCGGGCTACGCCTGCCGCGTCGCCGCCGACGTGCCGCCGGTGGACATCTCGTCGGCGGTGGCGCTGCACGGTGAGGACGACTGGGACTGCCGCGCCGATCCCCGGCGCTATTCCCGCGCCGCGCTCTTCGGCGTCCTGGCGGGCCGCGAGGCCTGGCGCGACGCCGGGCTGCGCGTCGGCGAGCCGGGCGCCGGCGTGGTGATCGGCACCGGCGGTGGCGGCATCGACGTCGGCGAACGGCAGTACCACGACTTCTTCACCAACGGCGGCCGCCAGGTCACGCCCTACGCCATCGCGATCGGCATCTGCGGCATGGTGTCGAGCGAGATCTCGATTTCGCTGGGGCTCCGCGGCGTCAGCCACGTGCTGTCCACGGGCTGCACCTCGTCGACCGACGCCATCGGCTACGCTGCCGCGCTCGTCCGCGCCGGCGAGGCCGACGTGCTCTTGTCGGGCGGCACCGACGGGTGCGTGCTGCCGGGTATGATCTTCGGCTTCTCGCGCATGCGGGCGGTGTCGACCCGCTACAACGATCGCCCGGGCGAGGCCTCGCGGCCCTTCGACCGCGGCCGCGACGGGTTCGTGCTGGGCGAGGGCGCGTGGATGGTGGTGATCGAACGGGAGGACCGCGCGCGGGCCCGTGGCGCCCACGTGTTTGCCACCATCGACGGCTATGCCTCGACGTGCGACGCCTACCATCGCGTGCAGATGGACCCCGATGGCCATGAGATCGTCCGCTGCATGCAGACGGCGGTAGCGAAGTCGGGCCGTGCCCTCGACGAAATCGGCTACGTCAACTATCACGGCACGTCGACGCTGCTGAACGACGCGGTCGAGGCCCGCTGCACGCGGCGGGCCTTCGGGCCGCTGGCCGAGCGGCTCCCCGGGTCGTCCACCAAGTCGATGATCGGCCATCCGCAGGGCGCCAGCGGGGCCGCTGGCGTGGTCACGGCGGCGCTGGCACTCGACCGCGGCTTCCTGCCGCCGACGATCAACCTCAGTCACCCCGACCCGGCCTGCGACCTCGACTTCCTGCCCGGGCAGGGCCGGGCGGCGCGCCCGGCTGCCGCGCTCTGCAACTGCCTGGGGTTCGGATCGAAGAACAGCGCGCTCGTGCTCGGAGCGCCGGTGTGACGGGCCGGGCCGCCGCTGGCGATGACGTGATCGTGGTCGGCGGCGGGCCCGCCGGGGCCCTCGCCGGGCTGCTGCTCGCTCGACGCGGCTGGCGCGTCCGGCTGTTCGATCGCGGTGTTTTCCCCCGCCCCAAGCTGTGCGGCGACACGGTGAACCCCGGGGCGCTGGCGGTGCTCGGCCGCCATCTCGATCTGGCGCCGCTGGCGGCCGTGGGCCGCCCGATACGCGGCATGCGGCTCAGCGGGCCGGGTGGCGTCACCGTGTGCGCCAGCTATCCCGATGGCGTGGCCGGCGTGAGCGTGACGCGCCAGCATCTCGATCACTGGCTGCTCGGTGAAGCCGCCGCCGCCGGCGTCATGGTGGACGACGGCACGGCCGTGGTGAGTTCCACGTTGGGGAGCGGCGGTGTCACCGGCGTCCGGGTGCGAACGCGTCGATCGACGCCGTCGCACCGGGCCGCACTCGTCATCGGCGCCGACGGCCGCCGGTCGAGTGTCGCCGCCGGCCTGGGCCTGGCCGCGACGCCGCGAAGGCCGCGGCGTTGGGCCCTGGGCGCCTATCTCGACGGCGTGGCCGACGTGCGCGCCGCCTACGGAGAAATGCACGTGCGGGCCGGCCGCTATCTCGGCATCGCGCCAGTGCCGTCGGGACTGACCAACGTCTGTCTCGTCGTGCCCGTCGACGCGGCCCGCGCCGCGGTGACCGACGCTGGGGCCGCCATCCTGCGGGCGGCGCGACAGGATCCGGGCCTCGCCGGGCGGTTCGGCGCGGCGCGTGTCGCCTCGACTCCCGTCGTCCTCGGACCGATGGCGATAGACGTCGCGACACCTGGTGTGACCGGCCTGCTACTGGCCGGCGACGCCGCCGGGTTCATCGATCCGATGACCGGGGACGGCATCCGCCTAGCGCTGGCCGGAGCGGAGATCGCCGCCGAGATCGCCGACACCGTCCTTCGACGCGAGTTGGAAGCAGCGGCGGCGCCTGGCGTCCTGGCGCGGCGGCGGCGGGCAGCGTTCGCGGGGAAGTGGCGCTTCGACCGCGCCGTGCGCGGGCTGGTCGGCAGCGGCGCGCTGGGGGCCGCGACCGTCGTCGCCCGCGCCTGGCCGCGCCTGGTCGAGGCGCTGGTCTGCTATGCCGGAGACGTGCCGGATATCGTCGCATGGCCGCGGGGGGCCGCGTGCCCATCGCAGTGAGCATCGCTGCGGCCACGTTGGTCGCCGTGATGGCGGTGATGGCCGGTGAAGCCGCGCTCTCCTCTTACAACGCCCGCCTGCTGCGCGCCCGCGGCGCGCTGGAGCCGGCCGACGACGTCTACCCGACGATGCGCTGGGCCTATCCGCTCGGGTTCATCGCGATGGGCGTCGAAGGGGCGCTGACGGGCCCGGCGCCTCCACCGATTCTGGCCGCGGGGCTCGTCGTCTTCGGCGCCGCCAAGGCCCTCAAGTCGTGGGCGATCGCGTCGCTCGGCGCGCGCTGGACGTTCCGCGTGCTCGTGCCGCCGGGCGCGCCACTGGTGACGCGCGGACCGTATCGGGTGCTCCGCCATCCCAACTACGTGGCGTTGTGCGGCGAGTTCATCGGCGTCGCCCTCATCGTATGGGCGCCGATCGCCGGCGTTCTCACGCTGGCCGGCTTCGGCTGGCTCCTCCTGCGGCGCATCGCCGTCGAGAATCGCGCATTGGGGTCCCGATGATCGCGCCACTGCCTGTCCCCGCGCCGGCGCGCTGGCGGGGCGGTGTGCCCCCCTGGGCGCGCATCGCCGACGTCATCGTCACGGTCCTGACGCTGGCGAGCCTCTCGGCCTTGATCACCGGCGGCTTTCGTACCGAGATCGTCGGACTCCACGTCTCGCTCACCACGTGGTGGCGGCCGGCGTTGGCGGCGCTGCTCGTCGGGCTGGCGCGGCACGCCGCGGCTCGCGGCGCGCCGTCGATCGTGGCGCGGGCGCGAGCCGGGCTCGCGGCATGGCGGCACGACGCGGTGACGCGGGCCATCTGGCCGATCGTGATCCTCAGCCGCATCGGCGTCCTGGTGGTCGGCCTGATGGCGGTGCACGCGATTGGCTACCCGGGGGGCCGCACCCCGTTTCGCGTCGCCGCCGGGGAAGCCGGCAACCTGCCGGCACGCTTCGACGCCGGGTGGTACCTCCACATTGCGACCTACGGCTACGAGTACCGGCCCAATCGCCTCGACCGCCAGCAGAACCTGGTCTTCTTCCCCGCGTTTCCGACCCTGATGTCGCTGGGCTCGCTGCTGATGGCCCGCCAGGTGCTGTGGGCCGGCACCCTCATCTCGGTCGTCGCCTTCGTCTGGGCCACCCGCTACCTCTATCGACTGGCGCGCGAGCTGATGGACGAAGACCGGGCGCAGGCAGCGGTGTGGCTGACGTCGCTCTACCCGTTCGCCATTTTCTTCAGCGCCGCCTACACCGAGGGGCTGTTCCTGCTGGCGATGATCGGCGCCTGGTATCACCTGCGCCGCGACGAGCGCTGGAAGGCGTTCGCCTGGGGCCTGCTGGCGGGATTGACCCGGCCCAACGGCTGCCTGCTGTCGGTGCCGCTGGCCCTCCTGGTCGTCGCCCCGCTCTGGCGCGGCGGCCGGTTGCAACGCCCAGCCGGCGGCTGGGCGAGCCTGGCCGACCGCCTGGTCGTGGCCTCGGCTCCCGGCCTGGGCATGCTCATCTACTCGGCCTGGGTCTACGACCGCACCGGCGATCCCTTCATGTGGATCCGGCTGCAGGCGGCGTGGGGACGGCAGAACATCGGGCTCGGCCCCTTCCTGGCCGGCCAGTTGGAGTCGGTGGGCGAGCAAGGGCTGTATCAATACGCCACTCGCAACGTCCCCGACTTCCTGAACTTCCTTGCGGCCGGGCTGGTGGCCGGTGGCCTCTGGCCGATCGCGCGCCGCTTCGGGCTGGCGCCGGCGGCGCTCATGGTGGTGAACCTGGTGCCGTCCATCGCCAGTGGCGGCTGGCTCTCGGTGGGCCGCGCGACTTCCGTGCTCTTTCCGCTCTTCCTGTGGCTGGCCGACGCGATCCCGCCGCGCCAGCGCACGGCGTGGCTGGTGGCGTTTGCCGGACTCCAGGCGTTCGCGGCCGTGCTGTTCTTCACCTGGCGGCCGCTCTTCTGACCTGTGGCGATGTCGTGCCGGCCGGCCAATCCGCGGACCGTTCCGTCTGTACGATGACGTGGAACCCCGCCGTATACTGAGCCCAGTACGAGTAGTAATGGGCGCAGCCTCCCTTCTCTCCAGTCGTCGTCTCGCCGTGCGCGGCGTGGTCGCCGCGTTGCTCGCCGGGCTGAGCACCGGCCCCGCCGTCGTGGCGGCACAGACGGCGGCGGGCCGTGCCGCGGTCGAGCGGGCGCTGCTGACCGGGCGCTACGACGAGGTGCATACGCTGGCGGCGCCGCTGGGCGCCGATCCCGCCGCGGCGGTCCTCCGGGCGCGGGCCTACACGGCGGTCGGCAAGTACGCTGAGGCCGAAAAGGTGCTGCAGCCCGCGGTCGCCGAGAGCCCGATCGGCGACGCCGCTGTGGAGCTGGGGCTCCTCCGCCGCCTCCAGGGACGCCGCGCCGAGGCGATGCGCACGCTCTCCCTCATCCTGTCGCGTGACATCGTCGGCGCGTCGGCGGCCGACTACGTCCGCGCCGGCCGCGCCGCGCGGGCCCTCGGCCGCTTTCAGCAGGCGAACGACTTCTTCCGCGAAGCGGTCTCGAGGGCCCCGACCGACGTCGTGGCCAACGTGGCGTGGGGCGAGCTGTTCTTCGAGAAGTACGAGCGGCGGGAAGCGGCCCGGTCGTTCGAAGCGGCGCTGCGCACCGACGCACAGCATCCGGCGGCGCTGCTGGGGATGGCGCGCACGGTGGCGGCCGACAATCCGCCGCTGGCCCGCAAGTTCGCCGGACAGACGCTGGCGGTCAATCCGAACGAGGCCGGAGCGCACGTCCTGCTGGCCGAACTCGCCCTCGACGAGCTCGATCGGGCCGAGGCCAAGACCGAGATCGACAAGGCGCTGGCGATCAACCCCAACCACCTCGACGGGCTGTCGCTGTCGGCGGCGCTGGCCTGGCTCGAGAAGCGCACCGACGACCAGGCGGCGGCCACCGCTGCGGTGCTGAAGATCAATCCGCTCTACGGCGAGGTGCACCGGGTCATCGGCGGCGTGTCGGCGCGCAGCTACCGCTTCGACGAGGCCGCGGAGTTCGCCCGCAAGGCGTCGGCGCTCGATCGCGAGAATTCCCGGGCGTTCGCCGATCTGGGCGCGCACCTGATGCGGACCGGCGACGAGCGGGCGGCGCGGCGCGCCCTGGAGACGGCGTTTCGCGCCGATCCCTTCGACGCCGTCACCAAGAACCTGCTCGACCTGCTCGACACCCTCGACAACTTCGCGACGATTCGCGACGGCGACATGGTGATCCGGCTGCACCCCGACGAGGTCGGCGTGATGCGCGAGTATGTGCCCGCCCTGGCCAGGGAAGCCCTGGCGCAGCTGAGCAAACGGTGGAACTTCACGCCGACCGGGCCGATTCTGATCGAGGTCTTCCCGCGCCACGACGATTTCGCCGTCCGCACCCTCGGATTGCCCGGCATGATCGGCGCGCTCGGTGCCTGCTTCGGCCGCGTCGTCACCATGGACTCGCCGCGGGCCCGGCCGCCGGGCGAGTTCAACTGGGGCGCCACGCTGTGGCACGAGCTCGCTCACGTGATCACGCTGCAGCTCTCCAACCAGCGCGTGCCGCGCTGGCTCACCGAGGGCATCTCGGTGTGGGAGGAGACCCGGGCCCGTCCGCAGTGGGGCCGTGAGATGGAGCTCACCTTCGCCTCGGCCATGGACCGCAAGCAGGTGATGCAGCTGCGCGAGCTCAACTCGGGCTTCAGCAATCCCGAGACGATCTCGCTGGCCTATTACCAGGCGTCGCTGCTGGTCGAGCACATCGTGGCCCGCTTCAAGGAGCCGGCACTGCGTGAGCTGGTGCAGGTGTTCGCCGACGATCTCGATACCGAAGCCGCCATCCAGCGCGCCCTGAAGGTCTCGATCGACGATCTGCAGAAGACCTTCGACGCCTATCTCGACGAGCGATTCGGCCGGCTGCGCCGGGCGATGGCGACGCCCGAGGGCTTCGATGGCGACGCGCCGCCCGATCGCCTGCGCGCCCTGGCCACCGCGAACCCCGGCAGCTTCCCCGTGCAGCTCGCGCTCGGGCGGGCACTGGAGGGGACCGACCCCGACGCGGCGCTGGCTGCCTACGAACGTGCCGCCGCGCTGGTCCCGATCGCGACCGGTGAGGGCAGCCCGGAGGCGCGCATCGCCGCGCTGGCGTTGAAGCGCGGCGACAAGGCTCGCGCCGCCAAGGCGCTGGAGACGCTGACGGCCAACGACCACACCGATGTCAGCTCGGCACGTGAGCTCGTCGGGCTGCTCGATCAGCCGGCCGACGCTGCCCGCCGCAAGACGGCGCTTGCCAGGGTAGTGGCAATCGACCCATTCGACGCCGCCGCCCACGCCGAGCTCGGTCGCTTCGCGCTCGCCGACGGCCAGCTGCCGGCTGCGCTCCAGGCGTTCCGGGTCGCGGTTGCCGCCGGCCCGCAGGATCGCGCCGGCGCCTACGCCGACCTTGGTGAGGCGCTCGAGAAGTCGGGGTCGCCCGACGACGCCAAGCGCCAGGCGCTGCTGGCCCTCGAAGTGGCGCCCTCCTACGTCCGCGCGCAGGAGCTGCTGCTGCGTCTGGTGGAGCCGCGCCAGTGACGGCGCCCACGACGCACGGTCGGCCCGGGCGCATTCGCCGGCTGGGCAGGCACGGCCCGATCCTGGCGGCCGCCGTGGCCCTGGTGGCGCTGGTGGCGCCGGCGGTGTCGTCGCTGGCCCGCGAGGCCGTGGCGCAGGCCGGCGTCTTCAAGGAGGATCGGCTGGCCGGGCTGCAATGGACCTTCGTGCGCGTCAAGTACACGCCGACCACCGGCGATCTCGCGATGCGCACCCGCTTCGGCTTCTGGGACGATCCGTGGGCCATCGACGCGCCCGCTGCCGAACAGAACCTGTCGCGGCGCGTCCAGACGGCGACGGCCATCGAAGTGGGCGAGCCGCTGGTGATGTCGCTCGACGACCCGCGGCTGTGGCAGTACCCCTGGCTCTACCTGGTCGAGCCGAGCAACCTGGTACTCAGCGACGACGAGGCGGCGACGCTGCGCGAGTTCCTGCTGCGCGGTGGCACGCTCACCCTCGACGACTTCCACGGCTCCTTCGAGTGGGATCTCACGGTCCGCCAGATGGCGAAAATCTTCCCCGACCGCGAGATCGTCGACCTGCCGGCCGCCCATCCGATCTTCACGTGCTTCTACCAGCTCGAGCGCTACCCGCAGGTGCCGGGCCTGGGCTCGTTCTTCAACGGCCGCACCTGGGAAAAGGGCGGCTTCACCGCCCGGCTGCGCGCCATCCTCGACGACTCCGGCCGCCCGATGGTGCTCATCAACTGGAACACCGACATGGGCGATGGCTGGGAGTGGTCGAACGCCGAGGACTACCCGGGCTATCTCAAGTGGACCGCGGTGGCCTACCAGATGATGATCAACGAGGTCGTCTACACGCTTACGCACTGACGCAGGCGGGGCTCGGGGCCCGGGGCTCGGGGCTCAGAACGACGATGAGGGAACCGCGACGGCGGTGACCGGGGACCGGGGACCAGGGAGCCAATGAAGCACACGGCGGAAGAACACGGCGAAGAGCTCGCGGAACGCGTCGCGGCCGGGCGCGCGCAGATCCTGGAGCAGCTGCGGCTGGTGATCGTCGGTCAGGACGAGGTCGTCGACCAGGTGCTCATCGCGCTCTTCACCGGCGGGCACTGCCTGCTCACCGGCGTGCCGGGCCTGGCCAAGACGCTGCTCATCAAGACGCTGGCGAGCATCCTCGACCTCAGCTTCAAGCGGATCCAGTTCACGCCGGATCTCATGCCCGCCGACATCACCGGCACCGAGATCCTCGACGAGGTCGACGGCATCCGGGCGTTGCGGTTCGTGCGGGGGCCGATCTTCGCGCAGATCCTGCTGGCCGACGAGATCAACCGCACGCCGCCCAAGACCCAGGCGGCGCTGCTCGAGGCGATGCAGGAGTTCCACGTCACCGCGGCTGGCCGCACGTATGCCCTCGAGCGGCCCTTCTTCGTGCTGGCCACGCAGAACCCGATCGAGCTCGAAGGGACATACCCGCTGCCCGAGGCGCAGCTCGATCGGTTCATGTTCAACGTCGCGATGACCTACCTCTCGGAGGACGAAGAGGTGCGCGTCGTGACCCAGACGACCGGCAGCGGCCACGTGTCGCCGTCCCAGGTGCTGACTGGCGAGAACATCCTGGCCTTCCAGGGCTACGTGCGGCAGGTCGTGGTGGCCGAGGAGGTGGCACGCTACGCCGTGCGCCTGGTCGACGCGTCGCGGCCCGGACGCGGACCGCGGCTCGAGTTCGTCGAGAAGTACGTCAAGTGGGGCGCCGGGCTGCGGGCCTCGCAGGCGCTCATCCTGGGCGGCAAGGCGCGCGCGCTCATCAACGGCCGCTACCACGTGTCGGTCAAGGACATCCAGGCCCTGGCGGCGCCGATCCTGCGGCACCGCGTCATTCCCAATTTCTACGGCGAGGCCGAAGGCATCACCGCCGACGCCGTCGTGGAGCGGCTGCTCCAGGCCGTGCCGCCGCCGGCCAGCGGGCTGTAGCTGCGATCATGCCGGCCCGCACCCGCTATCTCGACCCGGCGGTGCTGGCGCGGCTCGGCACGCTGGACCTCAAGGCCAAGACGATCGTCGAAGGCGTGCTGAGCGGGCTGCACCGCAGTCCGTATCGCGGCTTCAGCGTCGAGTTCGCCGAGTACCGGCAGTACATGCCGGGCGATGCCCTCAGCACCATCGACTGGAAGGTGTTCGCGCGCAGCGACCGCCACTACGTGAAGAAGTTCGAGGAGGACACCAACCTCGACTGCCACCTGCTGCTCGACGTCAGCGGCTCGATGGCCTACGGCTCGGGCGCCGTCACCAAGCGGGAGTACGGCTGCTACCTGGCGGCGTCGCTGGCCTACCTGATGCATCGCCAACGCGACGCGGTAGGCCTCATCGCCTTCGACGATCGCATCATCCACCGCGTGCCGCCGGGGGCGCGCGCCGGGCATTTGAAGACGGTGCTGCTGGCGCTCGAGCGGCTGCCCAGCGGACAGCGCACCGACGTCGCCAAGCCGCTGGGCGATCTCGCCAAGGTGCTGGCCAAGCGCGGTCTCGTGGTGGTGATCTCGGATCTGCTCGACGACCCGACGCGGGTCATCGACGGCCTGCGCCACTTCCGCCAGCGCGGCACCGACGTGATCGTGTTTCACCTGCTCGACCACGAGGAGCTCCGCTTCACCTTCGATGACGCCGCACGGTTCCGCGATGTGGAGACCGAAACCGAGGTGTTCGCCGATCCGGCCGAGGTCCGCACCCGCTACCTCGAGCGCATGGAACGCTTCGTCGCCACCTACCGTCGCGAGCTGGGCGGCGCCGGCATCGACTACCACCTGCTCGACACGTCCAAGCCGCTCGATACGGCGCTGATGGCCTACCTCTCGGCGCGGGGCCGGAGCTGACGATGTTCGGCCTCGGCTTCCTCGCCCCCGTGTTTCTCGCCGGCGTTGCTGCCGTGGCGATTCCCATCCTCCTGCATCTCTTCCGGCGCCGGACCGACCAGGTCGTGGACTTTCCGGCTGCGCAGATGCTGCCGGAGGCGACGGTCGAACGGCACGAACGCCGCCGGCTGCGCGACCTGCTGCTGCTGGCGCTGCGCGTGGCGGCGCTCGTGTTGCTGGCGCTGGCCTTCGCGCGCCCGTACTTCACCTCCGGCCTCGCGCCGCTCGCGCCGCCGGCGACCATCGTCGCCGTCGATCGCTCGCTCAGCCTGGGCGCCCCGGGGCAATGGGCCGAGGCCCAGCGCCTCGCCGCCGAGGCCATCGCGGGCGCGCCGTCCACCCATCTGGTCGGCCTTGTCGCCTTCGACGACCGCGCCGACCTGGTGGTCGCGCCGACCGCCGATCGCGCCGCCGCGCAGACGGCGCTGGCCACGCTGCGGCCCGGCATGGGCGGCACCCGATACAGTGCCGCGATCGCCCGGGCGGCGGAGGCCCTGGAACAGGGTGGCGGGCGAATCGTCGTGGTGACCGACGGACAGGCGGGTGGCTGGGACGCGGCCGATGTGGCGCCGACACCGGAGTCGGTCGAGATCTCCCTGCGGCCGGTGGCGCCGCCGGCCGGCAATCTGGCCGTGACGAACGTCCGCGCCGAGGATGGGGCGGTCACCGCCGTGGTGCAGAGCTTCGCGCCCGGCCCGCGCGTGGCCACGGTACGCGCGCGCGTCGCTGGCCGTGAACTGGCGCGGACCCGGATCGAGCTGGCGCCGCAGGCGTCGGCCGACGTTCGTCTCGACGCGACGTGGCCATCGGAAGGCGCCGCGGAGGTTTCGCTCGACGACACGGAGGGCTATCCGGCTGACAACAGCAGGTTCCTGGCGCTCGACCGCGGCACGCCGGCGTCGGTGCTGGTGCTCACGGCCGATCCGCCCGAGTCGGCGCGGACCGGCCTCTACGTGCAGCGCGCGCTCGAAGCGGCGCCGCCGGGCGTGGCGGCCGACGTCGCGGTGGTGGATGGCCGGCGGCTCGACCTGGCGGCCATCCGGCCCGACGCCCTCGTCGTCATCGGCACCCGCACGCTGAGCCGCGCCGCGCGCGCCAGCGTGGCCGGGTATCTGGCCGGCGGTGGCCGCGTCTGGCTCTCGCTCGGCCCCGACGTCGACGTGCCGACGCTGGCCGAAGTGATCGGCGTGCCGTTGCGGTTGGCACCCGAACCGGTAGCGGCATCCGGGGACGAAGCGGCGGTGGTGCCGGCCGATCGGCGTCACCCGATGCTGCGGCGGCTCACCGGCTCGGCGTCGTCGCTGAGCCGCCTGCCGATCGAGCGTTACCGGCGCGTGCTCGACGACGAGGGCTGGGATGTGCTGGCCCGGTTCGCCGGCGGGAGCGTGGCGCTGGCGGAACGGCGGGTCGGCGAGGGCGTGCTCGTGCTGTTCACGTCCGACCTCGACAACCGCTGGAACCGCTTCCCGCTCGAGCCCAGCTTCGCCCCGTTCGTCGTCGAGACCGCGCGATATCTCACCGGCGGCATCCGGTCGCGATCGAGCTTCACCGTGCCCGACGTCCCCGAGGGCGTGCCGGCGCTTCCCGGCGTCCACACGCTGGCCACGACGGCGGGCTCGCGCACCGTCGTCGTCAACGTCAACCAGGCCGAGAGCGACCCCGCGGCGCTCACCGCCGAGGCGTTTCTCGCCCGCGTGCCGCGGACCGGCGACCCGGTCGCGCCCCGCGCAGAGCAGGAAGCCCGGGCGCAGGAGGACACCCAGCGGTTGTGGCAGATCGCGCTCCTGGTGATGCTGGGCGTGCTCGTCGTCGAGAGCCTCATCGGGCGGGGACGGCGGCCCGGCCGGTCCGTCGCTACCAAGGTAGGATAGACGTCAGCGGATCACGCAATGGCCGACGGCCTCCAGGCGCTTCGCACCTACCTCGACGACATCGCGCGTCGTCGCGCCTCCCTGGCGTGGCGCCGGGCCTGGACGCTCGGGGCGGCGATCGCCGCGGTGACGCTGCTGGTCACCGCCGGAGCGATTCGGCTGGCGTCGCCCGGTCCGCTGCCGCTGGTGGCCGCGGTCGCCGCCGGCCTCGCGGTGGCCGTGGCGGCGATCGGGGTCGCGCTCTGGTCCACCCGCGGCCGGACGACGCCGCTCCAGATCGCCCGGCTCGTCGAGGAACGCCACGGCGGGCTCGACGACGTGGTCGTCTCGGCGGTGGACTACGCGGCCCGCGCGGATCATCAGCCGGCCATGGCCGAACGTCTCGGCCGGTCGGCGCTGCGGGCGGTTGCGGACCTTGACGCCGACGTCGTCGTCGACCGCGCCGCGCTGGCCCGCGGCGCCCGGTCGGCGCTGGCCGCCGCGGCGCTGCTGCTGGTGGCGCTGGGCCTGTTCGTGCGCCCGCTCGGCGACGCCGCCGGCGTGGCGTCGGCGTACCTGCTGCCGTCGCGCATCGAGATCACCGTGGAGCCCGGTCATGCGCGGGTGCGGCCCGGGCAGGCCCTCACCGTGCGGGCGCGCGTTCGTGGCGCCGATGCCGTGTTGCCGGCGCTGGTCGCCGGCGCTGGCGGCGACGAGTCGTCGATCGCCATGACCCGGCAGGACGATGGCAGCTACCTCGCCACCATCGACGAGGTCACGGTGTCGTTCCTCTACCGCGTGGTGGCCGGCGCCCGCCGGTCGGACGAATTCTCGGTGACCGTCGTGCACCCGCCCACGGTCGAGCGGATTGCGCTCGAGTACCACTATCCGAAGGCCCTGGGCTTGGCCACGCGCACCGAGGAGGATGGCGGCGATATCTACGCTCCGGCCGGGACCGACGTGCGCTTCACCATCACCGCCGATCGTCCGGTGAAGGGCAGCGCGCTCGTGCTCGCCAACGGCGCGCGCGTGCCGCTCAGCGGCGACGGCCGCCTCACGACGGGGTCGCTGACCATCACCGCCGACGACGCCTACCGGGTGACGCTCGTCGACGACGACGGCATCGACGCGCCCGATGGCACCGAGTATTTCATCCGCACGCTGCTCGACCGTCCCCCCGACGTGCGCGTCCTGCGGCCGGCCGGCGACCGCCAGGTGACCCCGCTGGAGGAAGTGCTGATCGAGGCTCGCGCCGATGACGACTTCGGCATCACGGCGCTCGACCTCGTCCTGCAGAAGCCCGGGGATCCCGAGGTGGTCGTGCCGCTCCCCGGCCCGCGCGACGGCCTGACGGCCAGCGGCAGCTACCTCCTCTTCCTCGAGAATCTCGAGGTCTCACCCGGCGACTTCGTGAGCTACTTCGTGCGGGCGCGCGACGTCGGCCGCGGCAAGCCGCCGTCCGAGACGCGCAGCGACATGTTCTTCCTCGAGGTCAAGGCCTTCGACGACGAGTTCGTCGCGGCGCAGAGCCAGGCCATGGCCTCCGGCGGCCAGTCGCAGGGCGTGCAGGATCTCGCCGCGGCGCAGAAGGAAATCGTCGTCGCCACCTGGAAGCTCGACGCGCGGGGCCGCCGCGCCCGCACCGCCCAGTCGGCCGACGACGTGCGCGCCATCGCCACCGCCCAGCGCGCCCTCGAACAGCGCGCCGCCAAGGAAGCCGGCACCCAGCTGCGCGGGGCGCCCAGTGCCGACCCCCGGCGCCGGCGCGGCCGCACCACGGCGAACGACGTCGGCGACAACCCGATGGGGCAGGCCATCGAGGCGATGCGGCGGGCGGCCACCGAGCTGGATCGCCTGCAGACCGCCACGGCGATGCCGCACGAGCTCGAGGCACTCAACCAGCTGCTCAAGGCCGAGGCCGACGTGCGTCGCCGCCAGGTGGCGCGTCAGCAGGGCGGCGGGGGCGGCGGCGGGAACCGGAACACGCCCGACCTGTCGTCGCTCTTCGATCAGGAACTGCGCAAGCAGCAGCAGACCAACTACGAGACCCCGGCCTCGTCCGAGACCCGGCAGGACGAGCGGCCCGACGACGATCCGCTGGCCCGCCTGCGCGAGCTGGCCCGCCGCCAGGAAGCGATGAGCCGCGAGCAGCGCGATCTGGCACGCAACCGCGACGAGCTCGACGAGGAGACGGTGAAGCGGCGGCTCGAGCGTCTGACGCGCGACCAGGAAACGCTGCGCCGCGAGCTCGAGGAGCTGGCGCGGCAGATGCCGCAGCCGTCCGACGGCGAACGGCAGGCGTCCAATCAGCCGTCGGAACAGGAACGCCAGCCGGGACAGCAGGGCCAGCAAGGCCAGCAGAATCAGCCCCGTCCCGGCGGTTCGCCGGGCCAGACCCAGTCCGGGCAGGGCCAGCCGGCCAGCGGCAGGCCGACCAGAACGCCGCCGGCAGCGGATCGAACCGGCAGACGTTGCGCGACGCCGCCGAAGAGATGCGGCGGTCGGCCAGCGGTCTGCAGCAGCAGGATCCGGAGCGGGCCAGCGAGAACGCCGAACGCGCCCTCGAGCGTCTGCGTCAGGCCGAGCAGGGGTTGAGAGGCTCGACCGCCGACGATCGCCGGCGGCAGCTGGGCGACCTGCAGCTCGAGACGCGCCAGCTCGCCGACGCCGAGCGCCGTCTCGCCGAGGAACTCACGCGCGCCGGTGAATCGGGGCAGGGCAGCGACGCCAGGCGGCAGGCGGCCGCGGATCAGGAGCGGCTCGCCGGCCGCGCCGAGCGCCTCCAGCGGCAGCTGCGCGAGCTGAGCGGTCAGGGTCAGCCCTCGACCGAGCGCGACGCGGTTGGCCGCGCGGCGCGCGACCTGGAGTCGCAGCGCGTGGCCGAGCGGATGCGCCAGACGGCGCAGGAGGTCCGCGACGGCGGCCAGGCTGCGGACAGCGCGACGACGACGACCACGCGCCGCGAGGGGCGGCCGGCGACGCCGCCGCGGCCGGCGTCGGATCCGGGGCGCGCCGGGGCTGACATCGCCCGCACACTCGACGACGTCGCGTCGCGGCTCGACGCCGCGCGGGACGGCGATCGCGGCAATGCCCAGCGTCTGTCCGACGAGCTGTCGCGGGCCAGGGACCTGCGCGACCGCCTGGCCGAGGTCGAACGATCGCTCGAGCGGCTGAGCAGCCAGGCGCAGGGACAGCGCCGCGAGGCGAACGGACGGGATCAGCGCGCCGAGGCCCGGCCGGGGCAGCGCGCGACCGATGCCGGAGCCCGCGAGGGCGATCCGGCGGCGTCGGCCGCCGAGGTGGCCGCGCTCCAGCGGCAGCTCGCCGAGCAACTGCGAGAGACACGCGAGCGCGCCGAGGCGCTGAGCCGCGACAACCCCGACATGCGCGGACCCGCCACGCCCGAGCAGTGGCAGCCGAGCGTCTCGGCGCCTGGCACCGAGGCCTTCAAGCAGGACTTCGCCCGCTGGGAGTCGCTCAAGTCGAACCTGATGCTGGCGCTGGAGAAGGTGGAGCGCAGCCTCACGACGCAACTGCGCGAACAGGAGACCAAGGATCGCTTGAACGCCGGGGCGTCCGACGCGGTGCCCGACGACTATCGTGCGCTGGTGGAGAAGTACTACCGGTCACTCGCCACCCCCAGGCGCCAGGAGCGGTAAGAATTGAGATTCGCTGTTGCGCTGCCGTGGTGGGGCTATGTGCTCGCATTCGCGTCGGCGCTCGGGCTCGCCTGGCACACCTACGCCGCGGCCGCCCTGCCGTCGCGATCGCGCGCGCTCCTGACCGGTCTGCGCGCGCTGACGTTGCTGCTGCTGGTCGCCGCCGTGCTGCGGCCGGTGCGCCTCGTACCGCCGGCGTCGGCGCGCGACCGGGTGGTGCCGATTCTGGTCGACGTCTCGCGCAGCATGCGGATCGCCGATGCCGAGGGGTCGGCGCGGCTCCAGCGGGCGCGCACCGCCGCCGCCACCCTTGTGACGGCCCTGGCGCCCTCGTTCCGCACCGAGGTCTGGGCCTTCGGCGACGGCGTCGTGCCCGGGAACCTCGACCGGCTCCAGGCCTCGGCCGGCCGCTCGGACATCAGCGGCGCGCTCACGGCGATCGCCGATCGGTATCGGGGGCGGGCGCTGGGCGGCATCGTGGTGATCTCCGACGGCGGCGACACGGCGATGCGTGACGATCCGCGGAGCGACGGGGCGTCGACGCCCGTGTTCACCGTCGGCGTCGGCACGCCGGCCATCACCCGCGATCGTGAAATCGTGGCGATGACCGCCGGCGAGCCGCGACTGGCCGACTCCACCGTGGACGTGCACGTCTCGGCGCTCAGCAACGGCTATGGCACGCAGCCCCTCGACCTGACACTCACGGCCAACGGCCGGCCGGTGGACGTGCGCCGCGTGCCGGCCGGCGATGGCGCGCCGGTCCACACCGTGTTCACCGTGTCGCCGGACGCGACGGCGCCCACCGTCTATCAGGTGTCGGTCCCGGTGGCGTCCGGCGAGATCGCCCCGGAGAACAACAGCCGCAGCGTGCTGGTGGAGCCGCCGGGACGCCGCCGGCGTCTGCTGCTGGTGGAGGGCGCGCCGGGCTACGAGCACACGTTCCTGAAACGCGCCCTGGCCCACGACGCCAGCCTCGACGTCGATTCGGTGGTGCGCAAGGGCGTGGCCGACGACGGCCGCCCGACGTTCTTCGTCCAGGCCGCAGCCTCGCGCGCCGGCGGGCTGGCCAGCGGCTTCCCCGAGGGGCGCGCCGAGCTCTTTCAGTACGACGCCGTGGTCTTCGGCAACATCGAAGCGGGTTTCTTCACTCGCGCGCAGCTCGAGACCGCCGCGGCGTTCGTCGCCGTGCGCGGCGGCGGGCTGCTGGTCTTCGGCGGGCGATCCTTCGAGCAGCAGGGACTGGCCGGGACGCCGCTCGACGAGGTCCTGCCGGTGGACATGTCGGATCGGCGGGCACTGATCGCGCGGGTCTCGAACCAGGCCGCGCCGGCGGGTGCCGCGGTGGCCCTTACCGCCGACGGCGCCGACCATCCGGCGACGCGGAGCGGCACGACCGCCGACGAAGCGCGGCGCCGCTGGCAGGCGCTGCCGCCACTGGCGTCGGTCTCGATCGTCGGCGGGCCCAGGCCGGGGGCGCAGGTGCTGGCGGTGGCCAGCGGCGCCGCCGGCGACACCCGGCCGCTGCTGGCCGTCCAACGCTACGGCCAGGGGCGGACGATGGTCTTCGCGGGCGAAGCGTCGTGGCGCTGGCGCATGATGCTGCCCGCGTCCGACAGCACCTACGACACCATCTGGCGGCAGATGGCCCGCTGGCTGGCGCGCGGCGCCACCGAACCAGTGGCGATCACCTCGGCGGCGTCGTCGTCGCCCGGGGTCACCGACACCGTGGCGGTGCTGGTGCGCGACCGGGACTTCGCGCCGGTGCGCGACGCCGAGGTACGGATTTCGATCGCCGAGCCCGGCGGCACCGAGCGCCAGACGACCGCGACGCTGGCCGATCCGGCCGAGGGCCGCTACACCGCCGCGGTCCGCTTCGACGACACCGGGGTCTATCGCATCAGGGCCGATGCCCGGCGCGGCGGATCGTCGCTCGGCGCGGCCGAGCGCGCCGTCCTGTCGGGCGGCGCCGACCCGGAGATGGCCGATCCCCGACTGAACGAGCCGGTGCTGCAGCGCCTGGCGGCCGCGACCGGCGGCACCTATGTGCGGGCGGCCGAGGTCGACCGCATCCCGCCGCTGCTACGCACGTCGGGTGGGCCGGCGGGGCCTCCCGACCTGCGCGATGTGTGGCACGGCGCGTGGAGTCTCGTCGGGATCATCGCCCTGCTGGGCGCGGAGTGGGCGCTCAGGCGCCGGATGGGGTTGGCATGACGATGCGGCGTGCGGCAGGGGCGATCGTCTTTGCGCTGGGAGCAGCGGCCGCCGCGGCGGCCCAGCCGGCAACGCCGGCCCGCGACGCCCGTTGGGCAGTAGTGGTGTCGGGGGCGTCCGGCGGCGCGGCCTACGCCGAGCAACTGGCGAAATGGCGTCGCGAGATCGGCGACGCGCTGACGTCGCGGTTCGGGTTCCAGGCCGGACAGATCGTCGAACTGGTCGACGAGACTGCCCGCGCCTCGGGCACGACGGCCACCGCCGAGAACGTGCGCAAGGCCTTCACCACCCTGCGCGGTCAGGTGGGGAAGGACGATCTGGTGCTGGTCATCCTCCTCGGACACGGGACCTTCGACGGCGACCAGGCGAAGTTCAACCTGGTCGGGCCCGACCTCACGGCCGGCGACTGGGCGGTGATGCTCGGGGCGCTGCCGGGCCGGGTCGTCGTCGTCAACACCACCGAGTCGAGCGCGCCGTTCATCGAGGCGCTCGCGGCGCGCGGCCGCGTCGTCATCACCGCCACCGACTCCGGGGCACAGAAGTACGCCACCGTGTTCCCCGAGGTACTTCGCCAAGGCGCTCTCCGACACCAGCTCGGACCTCGACAAGAACGGCCGGACCTCGATCTGGGAGGTGTTCGCGTCGGCCAGCGGCGCCGTCGGCCGCCACTTCACCGAGCGTGCCCAGCTGACGACCGAGCGTGCGGTGTTGAGCGACACGGGCGAGAAGACGGGCGTCCAGGCGTCGGCCACCGGTCCACAGGGTACGCTGGCGCGCTCGCTCTACCTCGACCGCGACGTCGCCGCCGAGAGCGCCAGTCCGGAGGTGCAGACGCTCATCGCCCGGCGCCGGGCGCTCGAAGCCGACGCCGAGGCGCTGATCCAGAAGAAGCCAGCGGCGGACCCGGCGGCCTGGAGCGCCGAGTTCGAGCGCCTGATGATCGAGCTGGCGCGCGTCTCGCGCGAGATTCGTCAGCGATCCTGAGATTCTGGGTGTTCTGAGACCACGCATCTGGTGATCGCGTGATCGGATGATCTGTTGATCGATCTGATGGTCTCGTGATCGGATGATCGGGTGATCGCATCTGATGATCTGCTGGGTCGAAGCCACATCGGTGGGTCCAGATCAACAGATCGGTCAACCGGTCAGTACGTCACCAGATCGATCAACAGATCGCCAGATCACGCGATCATTAGATGTGGGCATCATCTGCCCTATCCCACCACTCCACGCGCTGGCGCTCGGGCCGGCGGAGCAGGAGCACCAGCACGGCGCCGCTCGCAAACCCGGCGATGTGCGCCCAGAAGGCCACGCCCCCGGCGAGCTCGCTCTCGGCCGCCGTCACCGACAACGACCCGAGGCCGCTCAGGAACTGCATCACGAACCAGAGGCCGAGCAGGTAGACGGCAGGCAGCTCGATGAGCATCAGCGGGAACGGAAACAGGGTCAGCACCCGCGAGCGCGGATAGAGCACGAAGTAGCCGCCCATCACGCCGGCGATCGCCCCCGACGCCCCGACCATGGGCACCGCCGACCCCGGCGACACCGCCACCTGCGCCAGCGCGGCGCCGGCGCCGCACAGCAGGTAGAACGCCAGGAAGCGGCCGTGACCCATCCGGTCCTCGACGTTGTCGCCGAAGATCCAGAGGTAGAGCATGTTGCCGGCGAAGTGCATCAGCCCGCCGTGCACGAACATCGACGTCACGACGGCGGTCCACGAGAAGGCCGCCGGCACCAGTCCCCAAGCGCGGACGAAGCGCTGCAGCTCGCGTTCGTCGAGGCCGAACTCCAGCAGGAACACCGCGGCGTTCAGGGCCAGGAGCAGGACGGTCGTGATCGGCCGCGTGCGGGAGGGGATGACGTCGCGCAGGGGGATCACCGGCGAAGCTCCGCCGCGAACCACACGGAAAGGCGGATCGGCTCCGCTTCGCCGGGGGCAGCATTGTTTGGCCCCGCTCCGCGGGGCGAGACATCTCCCACGGCCAACCGAGAACCTGATCTGCTTGTCACGACGTTGGCCTTGGAGATGTCTAGTGGTGGGACCCCAGTATTGCGTATGCTCGGTGGCTGTGCGCTGCCGATTTTGCGACACCGAGATCGCCGACAAGGCCCTCATCTGCTATCGCTGCGGCCGGCCGACGACCGACGCCCGCGTGGCGCCGGCGCCGATCCGCCGCCCGCGTCCGACCGCGCTCGCAGCATCGCTGCTGGGGGTGCTCGCGGGGGGCGCCGCCCTGCTGCCGGCGCTGGCCGACGGCGCCGAGCTGTGGGCCGGGTGGACCGGGCTGGCGGCGGGCGCTACCGTGACGGCGCTCTGGTGGTGGCGCGGGCGCCGCCGCTGACGGCCAGGCTGGCCCGTGCGCTATGATCGACGGCGATGGCTGACCCTCGCCTCGAAGTCAACGATGGCCTCGGCCGGCGCGTCATCCCCATCGACAAGCCCACGTTGTCGATCGGGCGCCGCACCGAGAGCGACGTGCGGTTGGTCGGCAGCGACGTGTCCCGCGAGCACGCCGAGATCATCCGGCAGGATGGCGAGCTGGTCCTCAAGGACCGCGGGTCACGCTACGGCACGTTCGTGAACGGCGAGGCGGTCACCGAACATCGGCTTGCCCATGGCGACCGCGTCCAGTTCGGCCGCACCGGCGGCGCCGAGGTGGTCTATCTCACCGACGCGGCGGGATCGTCGGGGACTTCCACCGCCGGCACCGCTGTCGGGGACATCCGGCAGATGGCCACGTTGCTCGAAGGGCTGCGGGCGCTCGGTTCGGGCCGCGTCCTCGACGAGGTGCTGGCGCTGGTGCTCGATGCCGCCATCGGCGTCACCGGGGCCGAGCGCGGCTTCATCATGCTGGCCGGCGACGACGGCCAGCTGGAGATGAAGCTGGCGCGGTCGCGCGGCCGGGTGACGCTGCCCGGTACGCGCTTCGACACCAGCCGCAAGATCCCGGAAGAAGTGTTCGCGACCGGCGAGCTAAAGGTCGTGCAGGACCTGCTCGACGACCACCTGGCCAAGGAGCATCAAGGCACCGTCGCGCTCGGCATCCGGCAGGTGCTGTGCACGCCGTTGCGGCTGGTCCGTTACCTCGATCGGGCCGACATGAAGGCCGAGACGCGCGCTATCGGCGTGCTCTACCTCGACAGCCGCGAGAAGGGCCAGATGCTCTCGCAGGCCACCCGCGGCGCCCTCGACACCCTGGCCAGCGAGGCCGGCGTCGCCATCGAGAACGCCCGGCTCTACCGCGAGACGCTGGACAAGGCCCGCATCGAGCACGAGCTGCGGATCGCCGCCGAGATCCAGCGCTCGCTGCTACCGCAGGGCCGGCGCGACGGCACCTTCTTCCAGGCGATGGGCGCCTCGCTGCCGTCGCGGTCGATCGGCGGCGACTTCTTCGAGTACACCGACATGGACGACGGCGCCATCGGCGTCGTCCTCGGCGACGTGGCGGGGAAGGGGCCGGCGGCGGCGCTGCTCACCGCCAAGATCCAGGGGTTGTTCTCGGCGCAGTCCGGCGACGGCAGCCCGGCCTCGGCCATGAAGCTGGTCAACAACGGCCTGCTCAAGCGGCAGATCGACGCCCGCTACGCCACCGTGTTCTTCGCGACGCTGACGCCCGACGGCGTACTGACGTACTGCAACGCCGGCCACAACCCGCCGATGCTGGTCAGTGGCGATAACGTGCGGTCGCTGGCCTCGGGCAGCGTGCCGGTGGGGTTGTTCTCCAGCGCCACCTACTCCGACGAGCGCACGCAGCTGACCCCCGGCGACGTGCTGGTGATCTTCAGCGACGGCGTGACCGAGGCCCTCAACACTGTTGGCGAGGAGTTCGGTGAGGATCGGCTGTCGGTCGAGCTGGTCAAGTACCGGACGGCGCCGCTGCCCGACATCCTGCAGGCGGTGATTACCGCGGTGCAGGCCTTCGCCGCCGGCGCCTCGCAGAGCGACGACGTCACCGTGCTGGTCGCCCGCTACCTGGGTCCGCACGGCGCCACCGCGGCGCCGCCTGCATGATCGACGGCCTGATCTACGACTGGAACGCGGTGAACGCGCCGGCCCGGCCGCGCACCGTGATGCTCGACGACGAGACCCTGCGCGACGGCCTGCAGTCGCCGTCGGTGCGCACCCCGCCGATCGAGGACAAGCTCCGCATCCTCCACCTCATCGACACGCTGGGCATCCACACCGCCGACCTCGGCCTGCCGGGGGCCGGCGCCGACGTGCGCCGCGACGCCGAGCGGCTGGCCCGCGAGATCGGCAGCCAGCGGCTGTCGGTGGCGGCCAACTGTGCCGGCCGCACGCACATCGACGACGTCCGCCCGATCGCCGAGATCCAGCAGCGGACGGGGGTGCCGATCGAGGCGTGCCTGTTCATCGGCAGCTCGCCGATCCGCCAGTACGCCGAGGGGTGGACCCTGGAGTGGCTGCTGCGCAAGACCGACGACGCGATTGCCTTCGCGGTGAAGGAAGGGCTGCGGGTGATGTATGTCACCGAGGACACCACCCGCGCGCATCCCGATACGCTGCGGGCGATCTACCGGTGCGCGATTCACGCCGGTGCGTCGCGCATCTGCATCGCCGACACCGTCGGCTTCGCCACGCCGATTGGCGCCTCGGCGCTGGTCCGGTTCGTGGCCAGCGTCATCGCCGAGGCCGGCGTGCCGGTCGGCATCGACTGGCACGGCCACCGCGACCGCGACATGGCGGTGGCGTGCAGCCTGGCGGCCCTCGATGCCGGGGCGACCCGCGTCCACGGCGCCGCCCTGGGCATCGGCGAGCGGGTCGGCAACACGCCGATGGACCTGCTGCTGGTCAACCTGGTGCTGCTCGGCTACCTGGAGCGCGACCTGCTGCCGCTCGACGACTACTGCCGCACGGTGTCGCGGGCGTGCGGGGTGCCGCTGCCCGACAACTACCCGGTGCTGGGCCGCGACGCCTTTCGCACCGCCACTGGCGTGCACGCCGCGGCCGTAGTCAAGGCCGCCCGCAAGGGCGACCGGGAGCTGATGGACCTGGTCTACTCGGCGATTCCCGCGGCGATGGTCGGCCGCGAGCAGGAAATCGAGATCGGGCCGATGTCGGGCCGGTCGAACGTGACCTTCTGGCTCGAGAAGCGCGGCATCGCCGCTACCGAGGAACTGGTCGAGCGGATCTTCCAGCGCGCCAAGCGGGCCTCGGCGGTGCTGACCGACGCCGAGATCCGCGAGGAAGTGAGCGCCGCCGCCGGCGCGCTCGATCGCCAGGGCTGCTAGACTAGGCTACAGCGCTTTGCACTGGAGCTGAAGGCTCGGCCGGCCAGGTTGATCTGCCACTCGAGCTGACGCGGTATCTCTCTCCGCCTCGCGCTCGGCTGGCGCACGCTCAACCTTGCCATCAATCTCGTCGTCGAGAGATGAGATGAAGCGGCTGGCTGCCACCTCGCGTGGTAGCTTGCGCTCCACCAGAAGGAGTGTCGCTCTGCGCAAACAGAGCCCTCAAAAGGAGCAGCCAGCCATGGTCTATGGTGCCATCGATCTTCATATGCGGTATAGCCAGATTCGGATCATCGACGACGCGGGCATCGCACGACGGGATCAGCGGGTCCCGACCACGCGCGAGCGATTGACCCAGGCGTTTGCCACCGACGGGCCGATGCGGATTCTGCTCGAGACGGGGACGGAGAGTGAGTGGGTCGCGCAGACGCTCGAAGCGGCGGGCCATGAGGTGATCGTGGCGGATCCCAATTTCGCGCCGATGTACGGCGAGCTGACACGCAAAGTCAAGACGGACCGGCGTGATGCGGTGGCGTTGGCGGAAGCCAATCGCCGCGGTTGGTATCGCGCGACTCATCGCGTCTCGGCGGCGCAGCGGGACATGCGGCAGGTGCTCCGGACCCGGCGCTTGCTCGTGCAGATGCGCTCGAGCGCCGTGAGCCTGCTGCGCGCGCTGGTGCGGCAATCGGGCGCGCGCCTGGGGAGCGGCAGCTGTGAGACGGTGCCGACGCGGCTGGGGCGGCTCACCCTGCCGCCGGGGCTGGTAGACACGCTGGCGCCGTTAGTGCGGCAGATCGGCCGGCTGACCGAGGAGTTGCACACCATCGACGCGCGGGTGAAGACGCAGGTGGCGGGCGATACGGTGGTGGCGCGATTACAAACGGTTCCCGGCGTCGGGTTGATTGTGGCGACGACGTTTCGGGCGTTCATCGACACGCGTGAGCGATTTGCCGACGCGAGCCAGGTCAGCGCGGCTATAGGCCTCGTGCCGCACGAAGACAGTTCCGCCGAGCGCCGGCATCGTGGGCACATTACCAAAGCGGGACCGCGGGAGCTGCGCAGCTTGTTCGTCCAAGCGGCCTGGGTATGTTGGCGGAGTCCACGGAGCGCGACCCTGCGCGCGTGGGTCGAGCGGCTGGCCGCGCGTCGGGGGAAACGCATCGCCGTCGTGGCGCTCGCCCGTCGCTTGAGTCGGATTCTCTTTGCGATTTGGCGGGATGGAACGACGTTTGAGGTGACGAGATTAGCGACGGCCTAGCACCGTCGCGGCGACTGGCGAAGCCACGGAGCCGGCGGGGTGAGCGCGTGTGGTGTCGGGGTCCCGTGAGGACCGTTCGAGAGGTTGCGCCCCCCGCCGACGCGAATGACATGATGCGCGGTGAGCGAACGCTCACCAGGAAACGCGAATAGAAGGCCGCCCGGCTTCGGCCCGGCGCCCAGTTCCGCATCGTGGCTTCACGCGAGGACAAGGACAGAGGACGAAGATGTGTGGAGCTTGACTCGTGAGGGCCGCTTCATAGAAGACACCACGCCATCTCGAGCGGCGTGCCAAGGCGGCTTGACGCGTCGCCACAAGCAGGGCCCACGTCTCAAGTCCCAGACTCGACGATCCCCTTGATGGTTGTCAGGACACCCGACCAAAACTCATCGGAACGCGCTCGTTTGGTTTCATCTGGAATGTTGTCCTCGATAATCGACAGGACGACGCTAGGGCTCCCCGATTCGATGCGGAAGGTCCAGTTCCGGTAGTTCTCCTGGAGATCCGGCAACTGCTCCAGATCGCTCCAGTGGCTGTACTGCAGTAGTCTCTCAGGCTGGTATTGCAGGATGGTTCCCTTCTCATGGTAGGAATTACCGTTGAACTCCCCCGTGAACGTGATGGGACTTCCTTCTTTCCAATCTGAGTGGACCTTGGCCCCGAAGAAATACTCTTTGGCGGTGGCCGGATTCACAAGGGCATCCCAGACGTCTGCGCTAGATGCTTCGATCTCGATGGATGCCCTTGACACGTGCTTTCTTTCCATTCTCAGTCACTCTCCTTGCAGGACGCATAACACTGGGCTGAGCTGCGAAGCTCCATCGCTTGCGCCGGCTTCGTCAGCTCCAACCCATTGTTGGGCGGCACTCAAGGATGCTGCACCGTGAGCCGTGCCGCAACCCGACTCCTTGCCACCTGCAACACGTTGCTCACATCCTCAAACCGTGTTTCTGGCAGATTGTTAAAGTCCATGAGCCGGTGCTCGAACTCTCGCCCGTGCGTGGCATCCTCGACGGCGAATCGGACCTCCTGCAGAGCGACCCTGCGATGGTCGTACTCGCCAAGGACTTCAGTACAGGCCAGCTCCAGCGCGCAGAAGAGGCTCCACTTGCGGTTGGCCGTGTCGTCTGGGCACTCGCGATCATCGTTGCGATTCCAGGAGGCTTCGTCTTTCAGGATCCCGATCGCCCGATCCATTATGCGGAGGTCTTCCACCGTAGCCGGGCGATCCGGTCGCTCGATCCACCACCAGCGAAGGCCCGTGGCGCCCAATGTGATTAGCACCAGGCATGGCAGAAGAACCAGGAACTGTCGGGCGCGTCGTGGCCGAGGAACTCGCTGCTCGCGAAAGACCCATCCCAGGCCCGCGAGGCCCAGTATGAGCACACCAACTGCGGCAGCGAGAACCGAAGAGTTACTCATGAGGTCGACCTTGACTCGGGCTGCCCGGACTCATGTCCGCCCAACAAGTAGTAGACCGGTCAGCATATTACGCCGAAGGCTGCGGGCCTCGCCTTGAGCCGCGGGATCCACTGTGGGGCCTGCGAGGTGGTGGCATGGCCGCGCGCGAAGCCCTGTGGAGGGGCCGCTGGGAAGTGTGACAACGCGAGCACGCTGGATGTGCGAGAACCAAGCGGGGGTCGACGCCGCCCGCGTCCGACTGATCTCCGGCACCTGCGAAACGAAAAGCGCTCTAGCGGCGGCTGATGACCGGCACGTAGTCGCGTTGGCCGTAGCCGGCATAAATCTGCCGCGGCCTGGCGATCTTCTGATCGGCGTCGAGGAGCATCTCCTCCCACTGCGCCGCCCAGCCGACGGTGCGGGCGATGGCGAACATCACCGGGAACATCGCCATCCCGAAGCCCATCGCTTCGTAGATGAGCCCCGAGTAGAAGTCGACGTTGGGGTAGAGCTTGCGCGAGATGAAGTACTCGTCCTGCAGGGCGATGCGCTCGAGCTCGAGGGCGATGTCGAGCAGCGGGTTCCTGCCGGTGACCTCGAACACCTCATAAGCGGTCTGCTTGATGATGCGGGCCCGCGGGTCGTAGGACTTGTAGACGCGGTGGCCGAAGCCCATCAGGCGGCCGTCGCCGCCCTTGACGGCTTTGATGAACGCCGGGATGTGGTCCACCGAGCCGATTTCCTGGAGCATCTTCAACACGGCTTCGTTGGCGCCCCCGTGCAGCGGGCCGTAGAGCGCCGCCGCCGCCCCGGCCATCGCCGAGTAGGGGTCGACGTGCGAGCTGCCGATGCCGCGCATCGCGCTGGTCGAGCAGTTCTGCTCGTGGTCGGCGTGCAGGATGAACAGGACGTCGAGGGCGCGCTCGAGCGCCGGGTTCGGCGTGTACTTCACCTCGGTCATCTTGAACAGCATGTTCAGGAAGTTGCCGGTGAAGCTGAGGTCGTTGTCGGGGTAGACGTAGGGGCGGCCCATGCTGTGGCGATAGGCGAAGGCGGCGATCGTCGGCACCTTGGCGATCAGCCGCACCATCTGCTTGCGCCGCGACCTGGCGTTGAAGATGTCCTTGCCGTCGGGGTAGAACGTCGACATCGCCCCGACCGTGCTCACGAACACGCTCATCGGATGGGCGTCGTAGGTGAAGCCCTCCATGAACTTCTTGATGTTCTCGTGCACCATGGTGTGCATGGTGATCTCGTGGGTCCACGCCTTCAGCTGGTCGGCGGTGGGCAGCTCGCCGAACAGGATCAGATAGGCCGTCTCGAGGAAATTGCTCTTCTCGGCCAGCTGTTCGATCGGGTAGCCGCGGTACATCAGGATCCCCTTGTCGCCGTCGATGTAGGTGATCTTGCTGCGGCACGACGCGGTGTTCATGAAGGCCGGGTCGTAGGTGGTGAGGCCGAAGTCGTCGTCGCCCGACTTGATCTTGCGCAGGTCCATCGCCTTGATGGTGCCGTCGGTGATGGGCACGTCGTACTGCTTGCCGGTGCGATTGTCGGTGATGGTGAGCGTATCGGCCATGACTGCGGGACTCGGGGGCCGGGCGCGGGGCCCGGGAGGCTGGCGAAGGTCAGTTGTCGTCGTCGTCGGTCTGGTCGTGCGGCTCGACCGGTGGTCCCGGGACTCGATACGAGCCGTCGGCCCACCGCGCGAGGTCGAGCTGCTGGCAGCGCCGGCTGCAGAACGGTCTCCACAGCGGCTCCACCGGACGGAGCCCGCACAAGGCGCACACCGCCCGTAGCTCCATCCGAGCCATTCTACGCCAAGGCTCCGCCCGCCGGGGCGGGCGGTGCCCGGCGCGGCGCATGGCCCGGCCGAAATCCATGGGCGGCGATCATGGGAGCCATGCGCTCCCGAGGCTGGAATCAGGACGGTTCCGACGTCGCCGGGCCGTGATGGCGCACGTCCCGCGCCGAGACCAGGAAGATGACGTCTTCGGCGACGTTGGTGGCGTGGTCGCCGATGCGCTCGAGGTGGCGCGACACCAGGATGAGGTCGAGCGCCGGCTCGATGGTGCTGCCGTCCTGCATCATGAAGGTGAGCAGCTCACGGAAGATCTGCGATTTGAGGGCGTCGAGCTCGTCGTCGGCGGCCAGCACCGCCTCGGCCAGCGCCATGTCGCGCCGGACGAAGGCGTCGAGGGCGTCGCGCAGCATCCGCTGGGCAATGTCGCCCATCCGCGGGATGTCGATGAGCGGCTTGACCGGCGGGTGGAGCAGGTAGCGCTTGGCGGCCTCGGCGATGTTCACGGCCAGATCGCCGACCCGTTCCAGGTCGCTGTTGATCTTCACCGCGGCGACGATGACCCGCAGATCGTTGGCCATCGGCTGGTGCAGGGCCAGCAGCTTGAAGCAGCGGTCGTCGACCTCGATGTGCAGATCGTTGATCGGCTCGTCGCCGTTCAGCACCCGGTCGACCAGCGCGGCGTCACGCGCGGCCAATGCGCGGACCGCCTCCCGCACCCGCTCCTCGGCGAAGCCGCCCATGGCGAGCAGGCGCTCCTGCAGCGTCACGAGCTCTTCCTGGAAATGACGGACGACGCGCTCCACCGTTCTGCTCCTCCTGCCGCTATCCGCACCGGCCGGTGATGTAGTCCTCGGTGAGCTTCTCGGCCGGCGCCGTGAAGATCCGATCAGTGCGATCGGTACTCGACCAGCCGGCCCAGCCAGAAGAAGGCGGTTTGATCCGAGACCCGGGCGGCCTGCTGCATGTTGTGGGTCACGATGACGATCGTGTACTCCTTCTTCAGGTCGAAAACCAGCTCCTCGATACGCTGGGTGGCGATCGGATCGAGGGCCGAAGCCGGCTCGTCCATCAGCAGCACCTCGGGGCGGATGGCCAGGGCGCGGGCGATGCACAGCCGCTGCTGCTGTCCGCCCGACAGGGCCAGCGCCGAGTCGCTCAGCCGGTCCTTGACCTCGTCCCAGATCGCCGCCGCGCGCAGGCTCTCCTCGACCCGGGCGGCCAGTTCGGCCTTGCTGCTCACCAGCCCGTTGATGCGCAGCCCGTAGGCGACGTTCTCGAAGATCGACTTCGGGAACGGGTTCGACTTCTGGAACACCATGCCCACCTGGCGGCGCAGCGACACGACGTCCACGCCGGGACCGTAGGCGTCGCGGCCGTCGATGAGCACCCGGCCCTCGACGCGCGTGCCCGGGATGATGTCGTTCATCCGGTTGAGCGTGCGCAGGAACGTGCTCTTGCCGCAGCCCGACGGCCCGATGAAGGCGGTCACCCGGTTGGCGTGGATGCGCATCGAGATGCCGTCGAGGGCGCGCTTGTCGCCGTAGTAGAAGTTCATGTCCGTCACGTCGATCTTGACGGGGGTCGACTCGGCGGCAGCGCTCGGCGGACGCACCAGGCTCGAGAGCGGCGGCGGCGCCGGCCGGGCGCCGGTGGTCATGGCCGCACCTTCCGCTGGAAGCGGTCGCGGAGCACGATGGCGACGGCGTTCATGGTGAGGAGCAGAGTGAGCAGGACCAGGATACCTGCGGCCGCATTCTCCTGGAAGGCGGCCTGGGGCCGCGACACCCAGTTGAAGATCTGAATCGGCAGCACCGTGAACGCCGACCAGATGCTGTCGGGCGCGAACGGGATGTAGGTGAGCGCGCCGATGGTGATGAGCGGTGCGGTCTCGCCGATGGCGCGTGACAGCGCCAGGATGAGGCCGGTGAGCACCCCCGGGAACGCCATCGGCAGCACCTGGTGCCAGATCGTCTGCCACTTCGTGGCGCCGAGGGCGTAGGACCCTTCGCGAATCGTGCTCGGCACGGTGCGGAGCGCTTCCCGCGTCGAGAGGATCACCACCGGCAGCGCCAGCAGGGCGAGCGTGGAGGCACCGGCGAGGACGCTGCGGCCCATGCCCATCGCCCGCACGAACAAGCCCAGGCCGAGCAGGCCGTAGATGATCGACGGCACCGCGGCGAGGTTGGCGATGTTGAGCTCGATGAACCGCGCCACGCGGCTCCGGCCGCCGTACTCCTCCAGGTAGATGGCGGCGGCCACGCCGACCGGCAGCGCCATCGCCGCGGTGAGGGCGATGACGTAGAAGCTGCCGGCAATCGCGTGATAGATGCCGGCGCTCTCCGCCCGCCGCGACGGAAAGGTCGTCAGGAAGGTCCAGCTGAGCCGCCCGATGCCGTCGGACCAGACCGTGCCGACCAGCACCGCCAGCGCACCCAGTGCCACCACCAGGACCGCCAGCGCCGCGAGCTGGAACGCTGCATCGGCCCGGCGGCGGGCGATGCTCGACGGCGACCGGGCGAGGTCCGTCGCCATCAGCTGTACTCCTCGCGGAACTTGGCGCGCAGCCAGCCGCTCACCAGGTTGAGGACCAGCGTCATCAGGAAGAGAAGCATGCCCACCGCGAAGATGGTGCGGTACTCGAGCGTGCCCTGCGGCGTGTCGCCGAGGCTGACCTGGACGATGTAGGCGGTCATCGTCTCGATCGGCACGAACGGGTTGGCGGTGAGGCGCGGCTGCTGGCCGGCGGCGATGGCGACGATCATCGTCTCGCCGATGGCCCGCGACGCCGCCAGGATGAAGGCCGCGGTGATGCCCGAGAAGGCCGCCGGCACCACCACCTGCACGGCCGTCTGCATCCGCGTGGCGCCGAGGGCGTAGGCCGCTTCGCGCAGTCCGCTGGGCACCGCGCGCATCGCATCCTCGGACAGCGAGCTGACCAGCGGCAGGATCATCAGGCCCATCACGATACCCGGGCTCAGGGCGTTGAAGCCGCTCAACCCCGGCAGCCACTGCTGCAGGAGCGGAGTGACGAAGGTCAGGGCGAAGAAGCCGTAGACCACGGTGGGGACACCGGCCAGGATCTCGAGCACCGGCTTCACCACGCGCCGCAACCGGTCGGGCGCGTACTCGCTGAGGTAGATGGCGCTCAGCAACCCCGTCGGGACTGCGACCGCCATCGCGATGATCGAGACCAGCATCGTGCCCAGCACCAGGGGCAGCACGCCGAAACGCTGGGTTGCGAAGAGCGGCGTCCACTCGGTGCCGGTCAGGAAGTCGAGCACCGGCACCTCGCGGAAGAAGCCCATGGTCTCGACGGCGAGCACCGCGATGATCCCGGCGGTGGTTCCCACCGAGAGCACCGCGCACAGGAACAGCGTGATCTCGATGAGGCGTTCCACCCGGCGCGTCGGCATCCGCTGGCTCTACTTCGACTCGCGCGCGAGCAGCTGCTCGATGCTCAGGCCGACCTGCGATCCGGCGTGTTCGAAGACCGAACCCGGGGTGCGGGCCTTGTAGTGGGCGGTCACCAGCTGGTAGCCACGATCGCCCAGCGGAACGTAGCCGACCTCTTCGGCCAGGGCGCCGCCCTGGGCAAGGTAGAACTCGACGAAGCTGGCCACTTCCGGACGATCGAGCGCCTTGATCGAGACGTAGATGAAGATGGGGCGGGACAGCGGCTGGTAGGTGCCGCCCTTCACCGTCTCGACACTGGGCAGGATCGGGCCGGCGCCGTTGTCGGCCTTGCCGTCGTCGACCGGCACCAGCTTGAGGGCCTGCTTGTTCTCGGCGTAGTAGGCGTAAGGCATGAAGCCGAGCGCCAGCTCGTCGCCGGAGATGCCCTGGACCAGCACGTTGTCGTCTTCGCTCGAGGTGAAGTCGCCACGGCTGGCGCCTTCCTTGCCCACGATCGCCTGCGTGAAGTAGTCGTAGGTGCCCGAGTCGACGCCGGCGCCGAAGAGGTGCAGCTCGCGGTCGGGCCAGCCGGCGCGCACCTGCGACCAGCGGGCGACCTTGTCCTGCGCCTCGGGCGCCCAGATCGTCTTGAGCTCGGTGGTGGTGATCGCCTCGACCCAGGTGGCCTTGGGGTTGGCCACCACGGCGAGCCCGTCGTAGGCGACCGGCAGCTCGATGAACGTGATGCCGCTCTTGCCGCACGCCTCGACTTCGGCGGCGCTGATCGGCCGCGAGGCGTTGCTGATGTCGGTCTCGCCGCGGCAGAACTTCTGGAAGCCGCCGCCGGTGCCCGAGATGCCCACCGTGACCCGCACCGCCGCATTGGCCTTCTGGAACTCTTCAGCCACGGCCTCGCTCACCGGGAAGACCGTGCTCGACCCATCGAGCGTCACGGTGGCCGCCGGCGCGCCGGAGGAACTCTGGCCGCCACCGCACGCGGCGGACAGCATCACGGCCGCGACGGCGCTGGCGAAACGGGACATCGGCACACACATGGCCCAATCGTAGCGAGCGAGGGGTTTCGCGGCAGTTTCCGACGTGTAAATTCGACGTTACGAGACTGGCAAACAGGCCGGATTCGGGCGGACGCTGGCGGACTGTTCCTCAATGATTCCGTCTTCCAGCGTCCACGGCTTCCACCCCGTTCCATCCGTGGGGAGTCAGTTGGGGAGTCAAGCCCCGTACCTCACGATCGGCGCGCCCGCGGTGGACGAGCCGCTCCCGGTCAGAGACCTATGGTCGGCGGTCAACCTCGCTGTTGGACTCGTATCATTTGCGGTGGTACTCAGGTCTAGGGAGGCTCTGATGTCGCAGACAAGAACAGGCGAGGGTGTCAAGAACGTTGTTCTGGTGCATGGGGGATTCGTTGACGGGTCGGGTTGGCAGGGCGTCTACGACTTGCTCAAGAAGGATGGCTACAACGTCTCGATCGTCCAGAATCCGACTATTTCACTGGCGGATGACGTGGCGGTCACCAAACGCGCGCTGGCGGCGCAGAACGGGCCAGCGATTCTCGTGGGCCACTCGTACGGCGGCGTCGTGATCACGGAGGCTGGCAACGATCCGAAGGTGGCGGGCCTGGTCTACATCGCCGCCTTTGCTCCGGACAAGGGGGAGTCGGTTTCTTCGCTCATCCAGAACCCGCCACCCGGGGCACCGATCCCTCCGATCATGCCGCCGCAGGACGGATATCTCTTCCTCGACCGGGCGAGGTTCCACGAGTCGTTCGCTGCCGACGTCACGCCACACGCCGCTGCGTTCATGGCAGACTCCCAAGTTCCGTGGGGACTCGAGGCGCTCAACGGCGCGGTCACCGAGCCCGCCTGGAGAACAAAGCCAAGTTGGTACCTCGTCGCGAGCGACGACAAGATGATTCCGCCCGATGCGCAGCGCGCGATGTCCAAGCGCGCGGGCGCTGCGGTCGTCGAATCCAAGGGCAGTCACGCGGTCTACGTGTCACAACCGCAGTCCGTCGCGGCGATCATCACCAAGGCCGCACTCGAGGCCTAGGCCGGCCGGGAGTACCACCTCCCACGGCCCCGTTTCCTTCGGGCCGAGAGGTGCGCCAGACAGAAATATCTGAGTCCCTGCGGCGTGGATCGCCAAGGGCTGGGCCGTCACGGAGTAGTCGCAGTGGCGGGGGATACTGCGGCGCTGGAGGTTCCCCCGATGGCCAATGTGCCCCCAGTGACCTGGAAGTGTGGCGTCAGTTCCTCTGCGCGGCAGTGACCGGACTCGCGACCAGGGAGAAGGTCAGCGCTGGAATCGTGGCCGCCAAGGCAACCGCGATCACGGACTCGTGCATGGTCACCTACACGGCGATGAGGGGTAGTCCCGGCCCAGCGGCCGGCGTTATGACCAGTCCACACGTCCAGCCCTGAGCACGACACGCAGGTCCGCATCGCCACCGGGCGGTCGCGGTGCGTCGGGCAGACGCGGATCGCCGTGCTGGTGACCATCCGGATGGCGGTCCGCAGTCCGAGAGCATCAGTGCGCCTCCGACTTTGAAGGCGGTGAGGCTGACGAAGTGGCGCTGAGCAAGCGGCAAATTTGCCGTTAACCAGTGCTGGCGGCGGCGGCTGGGGCCTTCCGGCGAGCGCGGCGCGCCCGCCGCGGCGCGGTGCCGGGCGCGGCCGAAGCCGTCGGCGCGGCGGCGGGCCCGGCAGGGCGGGTCGGCGGCTCCGCATCGTCGACGATCCGCACCTGCAGGCGCACCGGCCGGCCGAGAATGCGCTCGAGCGGCGCGAGCTGACGGTTGGCGGCCCACATCTCGAGCTCGGCGTCGCCGCGCCCCTCCATCTCGATGAGCACCGCGTCGACGCGCGTGTCGATGACCAGCCCGCGAATCGTGCCGTTGCGGCTGCGATCGAGCGATTCCGCCAGGCGCAGGATCGCGCCCAGCAGCCGCACCGTCTGCCTGAGCGGCCGCGGCAGGTCCTTGAAGCCCTCATGGCCGCGGCTCGGCTCGGCACGGCGGTGATAGCGAGCGGCCAGGGCGATGGTCTCGATCTCGGCCGGCTCGAAGCCGCGCAAGTCGCCGTGCTTGATCAAGTAGTAGGAGTGGCGATGGTGCCGCTCGTAGCTGATGTGGTTGCCGATGTCGTGGAGCCAGGCGGCATATTCGAGCCACTCGCGCTCACGGTCCCCCAGGCCGTGCAGCCCGCGCAGCCCGTCGAAGATGGCGAGCGCCAGGCGCGCCACCTGCTGCGAGTGCTCCGCCTCCCACCCGCAGCGCTCGGCGAGCTCCAGCGCGGAGCGGCGGCGGACATCGGGGATCTCGTCCACCTGCCGGATGTGCTTCCGGTTGCGCTGGATGAAGTCGAGGACCAGCCCCTCGCGCAACGCCAGATCGCAGAGCGTGATCTCCTTGGCGTCGAGCGTGCGGAGCAGCGTGTCGATCAGTACCGCGCCGGCCACCGCGAGATCGGCACGGCGCGGATCCATCGCCGGCATCTTGAGCCGCTCCTGGAGCGGCAGCTCGCAGACCGCCTTGCGCACACGGTGGACGGCCTTGGCCGGCACGCGCAGATTGCGGAGCTCGGCCGGCGCCGAGCCCGACTCCATGGCCGTGGCGACCGCACCGAGGGACAGGATCGTGCCCGAGGTGCCAATCACCCGATCGTAGCCGGCGCTGGCGATGCGGGCGAGGTAGCGGTCCACCTGCGACCCGATGTGCTCGACCATCTTGCGCTCGTCGCGTCGGCTCAGCGGGTCGGAGGTCACGAACCGCTCCGTGAGCCGGATCACGCCGAGCTTGAAGCTGCGCGCGTAGCGCAGCTGGTCGCCGGCGCCGAGGGTCACCTCGACGCTGCCGCCGCCAATGTCGATCACGACCGCCGGCTTCGGGGTGTCGACGCCGTAGACTGCGGCCTGGTGGATGAGGCGCGCTTCCTCGTTGCCCGTGATGATCCGCGGGCGGATCCCGGTCTGGCGCTCGATTTCGGCGAGCAATGCGCCGCCGTTCTCGGCCTCGCGGGTGGCGCTGGTGGCGGCGGCGAGGATCTCGTCCACCTGGTGGGAACGGGCGAGCCGCTCGAACTTGGACATCGCCTGGAGGGCCGCGGCCATGGCCTCGCGGGTCATTTTCCGGCCGTCCAGCCCGCCGGCACCGAGCCGCACCATCTCCTTTTCGCGGTCGATGACCTCGAAGGAGAAATCGGCGCGAACGCGCACCACGATCATGTGGACGGAGTTGGTGCCGATGTCGATAGCCGCGAGACGCATGGCAGAGTGGCGGCTATAATGGGCGCCTTTCGTGGCGCCGAGCTCCGCCGACGCCGCACAGTATGGCACGGGCTCCCCTGATCGACACGTTGCTGGCGCCGCGGATCCCGGCGCTCGTCGACGCTCTGCCGGCCGCGCTGGCCGGCGAGGCGGCGGCGGTGCACCGCGCGCGCGTGGCCTCGCGCCGTTTGCGCGAGGTGTTGCCGCCGCTGCGTGGTGTGCTGCCCGAGGACGACGTCGAGCGAGCCCGGCTCGAGGTGCGGCGGGTGACGCGGGCGCTCGGCCCGGTGCGCGAGCTCGACGTGGCGCTCGCGCTCTTCGACGAACAGGCTGAGGCTCACGCGCTGGCGCCGCAGGCACGCCTCACGGCCCAGCAGGCGTTGGCGAGGGATCGGGACGCGGCCCAGCGACGCCTGCGACGGTCGTTGACGGCGCGGCGGCTGGACCGTGTGTCGGCGGCGCTGGCGGCGCTGAGCGGCCGCCCGGACGGCCCCGACGCGGCGGAGCACGTGATCGCCGCCGCCCTCGGCCGCGTGAAGCGTCGCGGGCAGCGGGTGCGCCTGGCGCTGGATCGCGCCGGCTCGCTCTATGTCCCCGAGCGCCTGCACCAGGTGCGCATCGCGGTGAAACAGCTGAGGTATGCCCTGGAGGTGTACGTGGATGCGCGCCGGGCCCGGCCCTCGGCCCGGGTCACGCAGCTCCGCGCCATCCAGGACCTGCTGGGGCGCGCCCACGACCTGCACGTGCTGGCCGAGCGCATCCGCCGTGTGCAGGTCGGCGTCGTCCGCACGTCCAGGAGCACAGCGCGGGAGCTCGGCCGGCTGGTGCGGGCGCTCGACGTGGCCTGCCGCGCCGAGCACGCCGCGTTCATGAGCCGTCGCGGCGGTCTCGTCACGCTGTGCGACGCGATCGAGGGCCGGCCGGGCGCGGTCCGCCGCCGGTCCGTGGCCTGACCCGCATGCCCACGTCCTTGGAACTGTATCTGGTCCGCCACGGGGTGGCGGCGGAGCGCGGTCCGGACTACCCGGACGACACCGAGCGGCCGCTGACCGACGAGGGCGCCTCGAAGTGGCGGCGTTCGGTGGCCGGCCTGCGTGAAATGGGCGTCATCCTCGACCTGGTCATCACGAGCCCGTTCCAGCGGACGCAGCAGACCGCCGAGATCCTGGTGGCGGTGCTCAGGCCCAAGCCGCGCCTGGTGACCGCCGACGCGCTCATGCCCGGGCGCAAGATCGCTGAAGTGCTCAGCGTGATCGCCAAGCACACCACGGCCGGGCGCGGAGCGTCGCGCATCGGGCTGGTCGGCCACGAACCCGATCTGGGTGAGCTGGCGGCGCGGCTGCTCGGCGCCAAGGGCATCGTCGAGTTCAAGAAGGGCGCGGTGTGCCGCATCGACGTCGACCGGGCGATGCCCGGCGGCCCCGGCGTTCTGCGCTGGTTCCTGCCGCCGGGTGTGCTGCGGGATCTCGCCCCGTGAAGCGGGCGCTCGTCGTCATCAACCCCATCTCGGGCGCCAGCCGTCCGCACGCCGGTGGATCGGCCGAAGTGGACGCGGCCCGCCGCGCCCTTGCCGCCGGCGGCTACGACGCCACGGTCGTGGTTACGACCGGCCAGGGCCACGCCGCCGAAGCCACGCGCCGGGCCTGCGCCGACGGCGCGGAGCTGGTCGTGGCGTGGGGCGGCGACGGCACGATGAACGAAGTGGCCCGGATGCTGGCCTTCAGTGACGCGCGCCTGGCGCTGGTGCCTGCCGGCTCGGGGAACGGCCTGGCCCGCGATCTCGGCGTGCCCAGGGACCCGCTGGCCGCCCTGGCCATCGCGGTGGCCGGGCGACCCTGGCGCATCGACGCTGGCGCGGTGAACGGGGCGCTGTTCTTCAACGTCGCGGGTCTCGGTCTCGACGCGCGCATCGCGCACGCGTTCGCGGCGTCGCGCGGACGCCGGCGCGGACTGTGGCGGTATTTCGAAATCGGCGCGCGCGAGCTGACCCGCTACCGCGCCCGCGAGTACGCTATCAGCTGGGACGGCGGCCACACCGAAGCGCGGGCGCTGTTCATCGCCCTGGCGAACTCGCGGCAGTACGGCGGCCACGGCCTGATCGCGCCCCGGGCCGTTCTCGACGACGGGCGACTGGACCTCGTGGTCGTCGACGACCTGCCGCTGTGGCGCGTCGTGACCCGCCTGCCCAGTTTCTTTCGCGGCACCCTGCAGCCCGGCGGCGGCCTGGCGATGCACCCGTTCGTTCGGGCCCACGTGACCACCCCGCTCGGCTGGGAGCTCCACCTCGACGGTGAGCCGAGCGCCGGGAGCGGGGCGCTGGACGTGCAGGTGCATGCAGGAGCCCTGACCGTGATGGCGCCGGACTCAACCAGGCCAAGGCCGTAACTAGTTGATTGAGTTGATGTTCTGGCTGATGACAGACCGTGTTTCAGGGAATTTACATCTGTCACAGCAGCGCCTGGGGCACGATGGGGGGTGCGCCAGTCGCGCGCAACCCACCATGACGCCATTCGCCAAGACCCTCCGGAAAGACTCCCACGTGCGCCGCTACGAGATTCTGCCCGACGCCAATGGCTGGCGGGTCCTCGAGCACGAGGACAGTCGCGTGGTGCGTAACACGCTGTACGACGACTGGCACCGCGTCGAGCGTGCCCGTCGGGCGTTCGTCGTCGAGATGAACAGCCTGCGCAGCGAAGGCTGGACCGAAGCCCGCTCCTGAGGCTGGCGGCGTGGCGCGGCGCTATTCGACGAAGCGGTAACCGAGCCCGACCACGGTTTCGATCTGACGTCCGGCCTCGCCGAGCTTGGCTCGCAGGCGTCCGACGTGCACGTCGACCGACCGTGTCTCGATCAGCCGGTCGTAGCCCCACACCCGCTCGAGCAGCCGGTCGCGTGACAGCACGCGGTTGCGGTTCTCGACGAGATGCCGAAGCAGCTCGAACTCGCGTCGCGTGAGCTTCACCGCCTCGCCGTCCACCTCGACCGACACGGCGTCGAAGTCGGCCTGCAGGTGCTTCCCCTGATAGACCACCGGTGCGGGTGCGGCCGTCGCGCCCCGTCCGCGGCGCAGTGCCGCTCGGGCCCGGGCGGCCAGCTCACGCGGGCTGAAGGGCTTGGTGACGTAGTCGTCGGCGCCGGTGTCGAGGCCGGTGACGCGCTCGCCCTCGCTGGCACTGGCCGTCACGATGATGATCGGCGTGGTGGCGGTGGCGGTGCGCTGGCGCAGGATGCGGCACACCTCGAGGCCGCTCAGCACCGGGATGTTGAGATCGAGCAGCACCAGGTCGGGCGGCTGTTCGGTGCAGGACTTCAGCGCGGCATCGCCGCTCGCGACCAGCTCCACCTCGATATCGCCGCCGCGCTCGAGCGTGTGGCGGATGAGGTCGGCGATGTCCTGCTCGTCTTCCACCACCAGCACGCGCTTCCGTCCGCCGCGAGGCACCGGCACGGGACGCGGCGTCGCGCTGCCGCGCACGGAACTGGAAAGACCCGGCACTGATTCAGCCTGAAGTGCTGGCCTCGATGGGCCGCTGGCGTGGAGCTGCGAATACATGGTCCAACGCTAGCGCCGGCAGGTTGCCGGTGGGTGACGGTGCGGTTAATTCTGGGTTACACCGATACCACATCGAGGGGACGCAGGCGGGCACGAGCGGATGATTTGCCGAGGAATTCGCCTGTCCGCGTCGATGCCTTCCGCCGGTTTCCGCCCGTGGGGTGTCAGCCGGGGCGTCAACCGGGTGGCCGTACCTCCGAGGAACGCGCCCCATCGATCGGAACCGTCACACTCCCGTGATAGGCTCGGCCGCCCTCCATGCGGCTCACCTTGCTGGAAGTTCGACGGATCTGCCGCGCGATCGCAAGCGAGAACCACCAAGTCGCGATCGGCCGCGTGGCGGCATCTGATGGCGGCTCGGATCATGTCGAGATCCTGCTCACCGTGCATCTCCCCGACCACGGCCCGCGGCTGGTCGAGGCGCTCGTAAGCCGGACCGACCGTGAGACGTTCGAGCGCGACCTGCGGCGCCGCATCGCGGCCCTGACGCTATCGCCGTAGACGCCGCCGCACCGGCACGCTCAAGAACGGACTGGCGGCGGTCGTTTGTCGGCGCGACGACGCCTGCGCGTCATCACAACGATGAACCTCCGACATGCCCGCACGGTAGGGTCGTGCTCAGTCTCGACCGGGAGCCGTCATCGCCGGGCGTCGTCTGACACGTGCAAGAGCTGGAGGCCGGATGTTCGATCAACATTTCCTGAAGCCACCGACCGATTCCGATGTGGTCGTCTGGCGCATTCGCAAGGACACTCGCTTTGCCGAGGCCCGCATCCGGGATCTGCCCGCCGGCCGCGAGCTTCGACTCGTGCTGTGCGGCGACGGTCACGACGAGCAACTGCTGTGGAGCAGCGTGTACGACCTCAGCGAGGCCTCCGCACTCGGCGACGCGAGTACGGGCGTCCTGCAGGAGTTCCAGCAACGTGGGTGGCAGCTCCACGCGCTGCCAGACTGACCTCGGGTGGCAGCATCCGGGAACCGGCCGGCCGTTGCCGGAGCCCTGAGCCTCCTGGAACGTCACACCACCGTGCCGGGCGCGATCACGGCGCCCTTGGGCACAATGACGATGCCCTCGCGGATGTAGTAGTTCGGGCCGTCGGCATCGCGTACGCCGTGTACGTTGACGAGCCGCGCTCCGTCGCCGATCCGGGCATTCTTGTCGACGATCACACGGTCGAGCTCCACCCCGGCGCCGATACCCATGGGCACCGATTGCGGACGCCCCCCTGAGTAGTAGTAATCGGCGCCGAGCAGCACCGAGCGGCGCACCCGGGCGCCGCGGCCGATCGTCGTGCGGATGCCGACGACCGAATCCGCCACGTCGGCCTGGGCGATGTCGCACCCCTCCGCCACCAGCGCCCGCGTCAACCGCGAGTCGTCGACGCGCGACGGCGACAGGAAACGCGGGTGGGTGTAGACCGGCCGCCTGGGGTCATAGAAATTGAACGGCGCATCGGGCTGCGTGAGCATGATGTTGGCGTCGTAGAACGACTGCACGGTGCCGACGTCGGCCCAGTAGCTGTCGTGGACGTGCGCGACAACGCGGTAGCGGTCGAGCGCCGAGGGCAGCAACTCGCGACCGAAGTCCACGCCGTGTTCGCGCGCCAGCAGATCGAGCAGTACGTCGCGAGTGAAGACGTAGATGCCCATCGACGCCACGAAGGGCCGCCGCGCGTCGTCGGGCATGAACGTCGAGTTCGACGGCGAGCTGCGGCCGATCTCGGCCAGGCGATCCGGCGACGGCTTCTCTTCGAAGTGCTGGATCGCGCCGCGGGCGTCGAAGCGGAAGATGCCCATGCCGGCGGCCCCGGCAGCGTCCACCGGCAGCGCGGCGATGGTGATGTCGGCGTGGCGATCGAGGTGCGCGCCGAGCAGCTGCGCGTAGTCCATGCGATACAGGTGATCGCCGGCCAGCACCAGGTAATAGTCCGCGTCGTACTGGGCGAAGTGCCGGGCCGCCTTGCGCACCGCGTCGGCCGTGCCCTGGAACCACGCCGTGCTCTCTGGCGTCTGTTCGGCGGCCAGGATCTCGACGAAGCCGCTGGAGAACGTGTCCATTCGATAGGCGCCGGCCACGTGCCGGTTGAGCGACGCCGAGTTGAACTGCGTGAGCACGAAGATCCGCCGCAGGTCGGCGTGCAGGCAGTTGCTGATCGGCACGTCGATGAGCCGGTACTTGCCGCCGATCGGCACCGCGGGCTTCGATCGGTGCTGGGTGAGCGGAAAGAGCCGGCGGCCTTGTCCGCCACCGAGGATGAGCGCGAGCGTGTCCCGCATCGCTGATGAGTCTACGCGGGGATGTCCGACGAACCAACTCCGTTGCCCGGGCGTCGTCGCACCGACGGGCGGTTGTCACATCGTCTCGATAGGGTGGTGGGCAAGTGGCCGGGCCCACCCCAGAGCCAGCGACAACCTCGCCGCGTGTGGCGGTGATCGTTTGTGCACACAACGAGTCGCGCTTCCTCGGGCCGGGCCTGCATTCGCTGCTGGCCCAGACCCGGGTGCCCGACGAGATCGTCGTCGTCGACAACGCGAGCACCGACGACACCGCGGCTGTCGCGGCTGCGGTACCGGGGATCCGCGTCGTGTCCGAGCCGCGCAAGGGTCTGGTCCGGGCCCGTGAGCGCGGCCGGCAGGCGACGACCGCCGATCTGCTGTTGTTCCTGGACGCCGACTGCCGGGCGCCGCTGCAGTGGGTGGAGCGGGTCGAGCGCCGTTTCGCCCGTCGACCCGACCTGCTGGCGCTGTCGGGCTCCTACCGGTTCTACGACTGGCACCTGCCCGGCCGGCTGCTCATTCGCGGCTACGACTGGACAGTGGGGCCGGCGACTCATCTATTCGTCAAGCACGTCCTGAACGCCGGGGTGGTCTTCTACGGCGGCAACTTCGCGGTGCGGGCGGCGGCGCTGGCCGCCATCGGCGGTTTCGACACCTCGATCGAGTTCCACGGCGAGGACACCAACCTCGGCCGCCGGCTCCACGCCCGCGGACCGGTCGAGCTGCGGGGTGACTGCTACGTGCACACCTCGGCGCGCCGTTACCAGGCGATGGGCACCAGGGCGGTGATCGCCCTCTACGTGCGCAACTTCTGGTCCGAGATCCTGCGCCACCGGCCGAGCGACCGGGGCCACGTGGACGTGCGCTGACCGCTGGCAGGCCTGCCAAACGGGCTGTTAGGGCCGTCGCCCCAAATTTGCGTCACCGTCGCCCGTCCGCGACCCGGCCGTGACCTCGGCCCTCCACACTGCTCGCCAGAGACCGACCGTGAGGCGTCGCCGGCACCGTCCGATCCCAGCGGATGGGCACCACCGGCTGCACCGGCGAGGAGGCGACATGAAGCTCGATACGCACGTCCACACCTGGCACTCTGGGAGCAGCACCATCCGCCCGCTCCAATCGTTGATGCGCGAGTCGTACAACACCCCCGAACGCGTCTACTCGGTGGCCAAGGCTCGCGGCATGGATCTCGTGACCGTCACGGACCACGACGAGATCAGCGGCGCGCTCGCCCTCGGCGGCGAGGCCGACGTGGTCGTGGGCTGCGAAGTCACCGGTGTCTTTCCGGACGACGGCGTGCGGGTGCACTTGAACGTCTTCGGCCTGGGACCCGACACCCATCGCGAGATCCAGCGGCTCCGCCACGACGTGCGGGCGCTGCTGCCATATCTGTCGAGCGTGGGCCTGTTCGTGTCCCTGAACCACGTCGCCAGCGGCGTCAACGGCCCGCTGACGGCGACCCACGTGGCGGCGCTGCTGCCGTGGGTGGACGGGCTCGAGATCCGCAACGGTTCGCGCCTGGCGTCGCAAAACCGCACCGCGGAATGCCTGGCCGAGGCCGCCGGCAAGGTAACGCTCGGCGGCAGCGACTCCCACACCGAGCGTGGCATCGGCCATACCTGGACCGAGGTGCCGGGGGCGACGACGGCGGCGCAGTTCTTCGCCGGCCTCCGCGCCGGGCACGGCGTCGTCGGCGGCCGGCACGGCCATCAGTGGACGATGTCGTCCGACATCGTCCGCTTCGCCACCAACCTCTGCCTGGAGCAGGGCCGGGAAGCCGTCCGCCCGCCGTGGACCTGGCGGGACCCGGCGCTTCTGATGTTCGGGGGCGCGTTCGGGCTGCCGCTGGTCGCGGTGGCGCTGGCCGGCGGATTCCTGCACTTCGTGCACGAGCAGCGCTTCAATCGTGACCTGCTGTTCGATCTCGTCGCGCGCCCGGCCGACGCGGTCCGGCGCGTGCCGGAGCTGGCGGCGTGACGCCGGGCACTCGGGTCGCGATCTTCACCGACAACGACTTCGAGAAGGTCAACGGCGTGACGACCGTGCTCGCGGCGGCGCTGGCCGGCGCCCCTGACGACGTGCGCGCGCGGATCTACACCGCCTCGCGCCTGGGTACCGACACCCCCACCTATCTGGCGCTGCCGTCGTGGGGCGTGGGCATTCCGTTCTACCGCGACATGCTGATGTACTGGCCGCCGTATCGGACGATCCTGCGGCGCCTGGTCGACGATGCGACCAACGTCGTGCACCTGACCACGCCAGGCCCGTTGGGCCTGGCGGCGCTGGCCGCGTCGCGCCGGCTGCGTCTGCCACTCATCGGCAGCTTTCACACCGACCTGGCGCGCTACACCGGGGTGCTGAGCGGGTCGCCGGCACTCGAGACGTTCATGCGTCGCTACATGACCTGGGTGTACGGACACTGCGCCCGAATCCTGGTGCCGTCGCAGGTCACCCAGACCCTGGTCGCCAGCAGCGGCATCCCGGCGGACCGTCTGGACATCTGGGGCCGGGGCGTGGACACCCAGACGTTTACGCCGGCGCGGCGTTCGCCAACTCTCCGCGCGGAATGGCGCGCCCGCGACGACCGGCCCGTGCTGCTCTACGTCGGCCGGCTCTCCCGCGAGAAGGGGGTTGGCGAGCTGCCCGCGTTGCACGCGCGTCTCACCCGGCTGGGTGTGGAACACCGCCTCGTCGTCGTCGGCGACGGTCCCCTGCGCGCGAAACTCGCCGCTGCGTGCCCGGGGGCGGTCTGTCCCGGCATGTTGGGCCGCGATCGGCTGGCCGAGGCGTATGCCTCGGCGGACGTCTTCGTGTTCCCGAGCCGCACCGATACGGCCGGCAACGTCGTGCTCGAGGCCCAGGCCTCCGGACTGCCGGTGATCGTGTCCGAGCACGGCGGCCCTCGCGAACACATGCGGCCGGGCGTCTCGGGCCTGCTCTGTTCACCCGATGCCGAGGCGTGGACCGTGGCCACCGCGTCGCTGCTCACCGACGACGGCCGGCGGCAGATGATGGGCGTCGCCGCGCGCGACTACGCGCTGACGCGGACCTGGGACCGCGCCCTCGTGCCGTTGTACGCCGCCTACCGGGAGGCAGCTGGCGTGGCCGGGAGGACCGAGCGCGTCGCACCTGCCGCAGCGGGTCCGCGACGGGTCGCCTGAGTCGGCCCAGCGGGAACCGAACAACGGACGGCAAGGAGCGCCGGCGCGTTCACCAGAAGCCCAGCACCCGCCACCACGCCAGGCCGACGGTGAGCCAGATGGCGAGGTTCACGGCACCCACGACCGCCCCGGTGCGCCACCACTCGCCGAAGGTGATGTAGCCCTGGCTGTAGAAGATCGGCGCGGTCGTCGTGCCGTAGTGGGTCAGGCCGGCCGGCAGGTTGGTCAGGCACATCAGGCTGTAGACGGCCAGCTGCGGCGGCACGCCGACGCCCAGCAGCAGCGCCGTGAACGGCGGGAACAGCGCCAGCATGTGCGCGGTGATGCTGGCGAAGAAGTAGTGCGTCACGAAGTAGACGATGAGCACGAGCACCAGCACGGTGAACCAGCCAAGCCCGCCGAGCAGCGCGCCGACCGCGGTAGCGAAGGCGGTCGTCACGCCGGTGGCGTTGAGCAGCTCGCCCATCTTGAGCAGCCCGCCGTACCAGATGAAGACATCCCACGCCGAGCGCTCGGCGACGACATCCGGCCAGTGCAGCGTGCCGGTCACGAGCAGCACCGAGAGGCCGAGCAGCGCCACGAAGGTGACGTCGAGACGGTGCCAGCCAGTGGTCAGCCACAGCAGCCCGACGCCGACGAAGACCGCCAGCGTGATGCCCTCGGCGCGGCCGATCCGTCCCATGGCGGCAAGCTCGCGGGCGGCGAAGGCCGTGGCTTCCGGGGTGCGCGTGACCTCCGGCGGCACCACCTGGTGCACCACCCAGGGCACGGCCAGGCACGAGACGAGCCCCGGCACCAGCGCCGCGACGAGCCAGCCCGACCAGGTCACCTCGACGCCGGCGAGCTTCGCCGCCAGACCCACGGCCAGGACGTTGCTGGCCTGGCCGGTGAGGAACATCGCGCAGGCCACCGCCGAGCCCTGGTACATCGCCGACAGCAGATAGCGCCCGAGGCGGGCCGCGGTCGGCCCCGGGAGCGAGTCGAAGAGCTCGGCGATGCTCCGGCCGACTGGCAGCACCATGCCGGCCGACCGGGCCGTGATCGAGGGCACGCCCGACGCCAGCGTGACGTCGGTCATCACCAGCGCGTAGGCGATGCCGAGGGAACTGTGGCCGAAGCGGCGGATGAACACGAGCGCCAGCCGGCGCGCCAGGCCCGAGGAGAAAAGCGCGCGGGCCATCAGCATCGCCGCCAGCACCAGCCACACCGACGGCTCGGCGTAGCCGCCGAGGGCTTCGCGCATCGGCACGCCGTTGGCGGTGACCGCGGTCAGGCCGAGCACGACCAGCGCCGCGCCGGGCAGCGGCTCCAGCACCATGCCGGCAATCACGCAGACGAAGATCGCGAAGGTGCGCCAGCCGGCCGGCGAGACCGATTCCGGTCTGGGGACGAGGAGCGTCAGTCCGAGGAAGAGCAGGACGAGCAGCGCCAGCCGACCGGCACGAGCGGAAGCACCGGCGGCGGGAGACATGTGGGCGCCATTCTATGCCGGCGCCGCGCTGCCATATCCGCGATCAGGCTGGTATCGGCGACGCGGCGGCGACGCGACGCAACCGGGCACGATCCCTGGTCGTGCTGTCGGCATGGCCGAGGGCGTGCAGCGCCGCGTCGAAGACCGAGGCCAGCACCGGGTCCGCCGGCGGCACGAGGCGATAGTGCATCCACACGCCCTCGCGCCGGGCGGCGACCAGGCCCGCCTTCTTCAAGTAGGCGAGGTGCCGTGACGCGGTTGGCTGGGACACGCCGAGGCTGTCGTGGATGTGGCACACGCACAGTTCGCCGCCGGGCCCGTCCGGGGCGTGCTGGGCGAGGATCGCCAGGATGCGCAGCCGGGTCGTGTCGGCCAGGGCTTGGTAGAGGCCAGTGAGGGCGGCGGCGTTGCGGACCCGGGGTGCCGGTCTGGTTGTGCAGCAGGTCGACATATTCGTGTTGACAAATATATCATGGGTCCATATATTCGTGTTGGCGAATATTTCGACCCATGCTGGACTGCACATCCGGCGAAGGAGCAGCGATGGAAACCCAGACCGATCTCAAGGCCACGGTGAAGGAGAAGTACGGGCAGGCGGCGACGCGCGCCGCCAGCGGCGCCCAGGCGATTGGCTGTTGCGGCAGCCCGACGGGCTGCGGCGGCCCCGATCCGATCACCTCGAACCTCTACGACGCCGACCAGCAGGCCGGGCTGCCGGAAGCCGCGGTGGCCGCCTCACTCGGCTGCGGCAACCCGACCGCGCTGGCCGAACTGAAGGCGGGTGAGACCGTGCTCGACCTCGGGTCGGGCGGCGGCATCGACGTGCTGCTGTCGGCCAAGCGCGTCGGCCCGACCGGCAAGGCCTACGGGCTCGACATGACCGACGAGATGCTGGCGCTGGCCCGCGAGAACCAGGCCAGGGCCGGTGTGGCGAACGTGGAGTTCCTCAAGGGCGAGATCGAGCACATCCCGCTGCCCGACAACTCGGTGGACGTGATCATCTCGAACTGCGTCATCAACCTCTCGGGCGACAAGCCGCGGGTGTTGCGCGAGGCGTTTCGCGTGTTGAAGCCGGGCGGACGCTTCGCCGTGTCGGATGTGGTCGTGCGCGGTGAGGTGCCGGCTGACATCCGCAAGAGCATGGAGCTGTGGATCGGCTGCGTGGCCGGCGCGCTCGAGGAGGCCGAGTACCGGCAACTGCTCGCGGGCGCCGGCTTCGGCGCGATCGACCTGGAGCCGACCCGGATCTACCAGACCGCCGACGCCCGCGCCTTCCTGGCCGAGGCGGGCCTCGACCGTCCGGGTCTCGCCGAGTCGATCGATGGGCGTTTCGTCAGCGCCTTCGTGCGGGCCACCAAGCCCGGCGGCGAAGGGGCCACCTGCTGCGGGCCGACCTGCTGCGCGTAGCGTCGCTGGCATGACCATCCTGTTCGCGTGCACCCACAACGCCGGCCGCTCGCAGATGGCGGCGGCGTTCTGCCGGCATCACGGGCGGGGTCGTGTGGTGGCGGAGTCGGCCGGCACGTCGCCGGCCGGCGCCGTCCACCCGGTGGTCGTGGAGGCGATGCGGGAGCGGGGCATCGACTTGGGGCGCGCGGTCCCACGACGCTTCACCGAGGAACTGGCGGGGCAGGCCGACGTGCTGGTTACGATGGGGTGCGGCGAGGCGTGTCCGGTGGTGCCGGACATGCAGCGGCTAGACTGGCCGCTGGACGATCCGAAGGACCAGCCGCTCGAGCGCGTGCGCGCTATTCGCGACGACATCGAGGACCGCGTCCTGGAGTTGCTTCGCGACCTCGGCGTCAGCGCCGCGAGCGGCTGACTGCGATACAAACGAAGGGCCGGGCAATTCGCCCGGCCCTTCGGTTCGTGTCTCAGGTTGGGGTATCTTGACGAGCCCCAGCCGCAGCCGCTGTTCGGGCTCAGAAGGTGTAGCGCATCGACAGCTGCACCTGACGCGGCGTCCCCAGGCCGACGGTGCGGTTGAGCGGGCCGAGCATGTAGCCGAACGTGCCGGCCTGGGCGTCGGTGAACGGCACCCCGGGCGTGCCGGTGTTCGGCAGCGTGAGGGCCGGGTTCTCGTAGTTCAACCGGTTGGCGATGTTGAACATCTCGAATCGCACCTGGATGCCCTGCGTGCTGGCGAAGCGGAAGTCCTTCGAGACCACCACGTCGGCCTGCCAGAACTCCGGCCCGCGCAGGTAGTTGCGCGGCAGGTTGCCGAACGTGCCCGGCTGCGGCGTGGTGAACGCGGCCGGGTTGAGCCAGCGCACGCCGCCGCTGCTCAGATACGGGTCGACCCCCGGCACCAGGTCGGGACGCTGCGTGCCGCGGCTGTTGCCGCCGGGGATGTTGGTCACGGTCGCGCCGTTCACCGTCGCGTTGTCGTTGCGGGTGATGGTCACGTTCAGCGGCACGCCGCTGCGGGCGTTGACGATCGTGCCGACGCGCCAGCCGCCGGCCCAGAACCCGTCGAACGGCAGCTCGTAGGTGATCGAGCCGTTGAAGGTGTGCGGGATGTCCTGCGGGTTGATGCCGTCCTCGGTTTCGAAGTCGAAGGTGTTCTGCGCGGTCCCGGCTTCGTTCGAGCCCTGGGTCGTGCCGCGGTTCTTCGAGTACTGGTAGTTCATGCCGCCGCTCAGGCCGCCGCGGAACCGGCGTGACACACCCAGCTGCAGGGCGTCGTACGACGCCGTGCCGCAGCCGGTCATCGGGTAGACCCCGCCGAGCGAGATGCCGTCGACGCAGCCGGCGGTCTTGAAGTCGATCTGGCCGTAGTTGGGCACCAGGCGCACGCGCGTCACCGGGTCGAGCACGTTGCCGACGCCGCGCAGGAACATGTCCTTGCCCTGGCTGCCGGTGTAGCCGACCGTGAAGTTGATGTCCCCGGGAAGCTCGCGCGACAGGCTGGCGCCGTACTGGACGTTGTACTCGTTCGGGTAGTCGTGCGTGTAGCCGCGGATCGACAGCAGGTCGCGCAGCTGCGCGGCCGGCACCGGGTAGGCGAGGCCGTTGTTGGGCACGTCCGAGGCCTGCACGCGGCTGCGCGTGATGTAGTTCTCGATCGGCTGGATGCGATCCTCGAACTGGCCCGGCCCGTAGAACAGGCCGAAGCCGGCCCGGAACGCCGTCTTCTCGTTGAACTGATAGGCGGCGGCGAGTCGCGGCGAGAAGTTGTTCTTGTCGGCGTCGTAGAAGCCGTCGCCCACCGCGCCGAAGTCGTTCTCCTCGACGAAGAACGGCTTGGCGCGATCGTCGGCTTCCTCGACCACCGAGTAGTAGTCGTAGCGGAGACCGAGTTCCAGGGTGAGTCGATCGCTGAGTCGCCAGGAATCCTGCAGGAAGCCGATGGCGTAGAACTGCTGCGGCTTGAACACCGGCGAGTCGGCCGTTACCGCGACCTGGTTCAGCCGGTTGTCGATGAAGTCGTTGATGCTGTTGTAGGAGAGTTCGTTCGAGCCGAGGAACTGGAAGTCCGACTCGATGCGGCGGTACTCACCGCCGAACTTCACGGTGTGGGCACCGCGCGTTCCACGTGGTGGCGTTGCTGAACGCGAGCGACATCGGGTCGAACGCCGACCCGACCGTGGTCGACGCGCTGGTGGCGCGGATGAGCAGGCCGCTGCGGGCGATCCCGGTCGTGCCGCGGGCGTCGATCGACGACGACGTGAAGTTTCCCGACAGCGACACCCCGGTCGGATCGTAGCCCGCCGGGCCGAACGCCAGGGCGCTGGTCTCGGGCGCGTTCCAGCCCACCTTGAACTCGTTCACCAGGTTGGCGCCGAAGATGTTCTGGAAGTTCGCCACCGGTTCTTCGGCGTCTGCTTGGCGAGCACCCGCCGCGGCGTCACCGTGCGGTCGGGCGTATCGACCTCGCCGCTGCTGAACATGTAGCGGACGTAGGCCGAGAAGTTGTTCGAGAACTGGTGGTCGAGGCGGATCGCGCCGGTGTCCTCCTGCTGCTCGGCCTCGCTGACCAGCGACGTGAGGTCGACGAGCGGGTTCGACGTCGCCACTGTGCCCACGGGGAACCCGTCGAGCAGAGGAGCGACGGCGCGGGTGCGATCCGGGCTCTGCCCGGCCCCCGAGCCCGACCGGCTCGCCGGCGAGGATCCGCCGGCGCGCTTCGGCGCTCGGCACGGCCTCGGTGAAGGCGAGACCCGTCGTCTGCCGCAGACCCTCGTAGCTGGCGAAGAAGAAGGTGCGATTGCGCATGATCGGCCCGCCGATCGAGCCGCCGAACTGATCCAGCTCCAGCTTCTGCTTCACGTCGTCGTACTTGCTGGCCGTGTCGAGCGCGTCGTCGCGGCGGTACTCGAACAGCGAGCCGCGGAAGCGGTTGCTGCCGCTCTTGCTCACCACCGTGATGTTGCCGCCGGAGCCCAGGCCGCTCTCGGCCGGGGCCAGGCCCGAGTTGACGCGGAACTCGGCCACCGACTCCATCGAGGTCTGCAGCCGGAACTGCGAGCCGGTGGCGCTCAGGTAGCCGGGGCTGGCGTCCCACACGTAGGTGCCGTCCACGCCGTCGTAGTTCAGGTAGTTCTGCTGGTTCGACTTGCCGTTGAACCGCACGCTCGACCAGCCGCCGTTGCCGTCAGACGTGGCGCCGGTGGCCAACGTCATCAGGTTAGCGAAGTTGCGGCCGTTGACCGGCAACTGTTCCACCTCCACCGGGGAGACGTTGACGCCGATGCGCGCCGACGATGTGTCGATCACCGGGGCCTCGGCGCTCACCTGCACCGTCTCGGCCACCGCCGCCACGCCCAGCGACAATGTCTGGCTGAAGATCTGCCCGAGGCCCAAGACGACGTCCCGGCTGATCGGCTGGAAGCCGTCCAGATTGGCGGTCACGGCGTAGGTCCCCGGACCCAGGTTGGTGACCGTGAACGAGCCCTCGCCATCGGAGACCTCGACTCGCTCGGCCCCGGTGTCTTTGGAGGTGACCGTCACGGTCACCCCTGGCAGGGCAGCACCGCTCTGATCGAGGATGCGGCCCTGAATGCGCGATTCGGTCTGCTGCGCCGAGGCAGGGGAGACGCCGGCCAGGCCGGCGGCAAGAAGCGTCAGCCACAGGGCTGCGCGCAGGAACGACTGCATGGAACGTCCTCCGGGGAGAGTGATGCCGTTGGTCACGCCCCGAGGATCAGCGGGCCGAATCTCCCTGCCGTGTCGTTCCTGTTAATTTGGCGTGAATTGCCGCCAGCAGGCCGCAGACATTTGTGACGTTCGTGTAACGGAATCTGTGGCACACTCCCGATGCTTGCCCGGGACCTCGCGCCCGGCGGAGGAGTGCCGGTGGCCGCGTTTCGCCTGATTCCCAAGGAAGAGAAGTTCTACGCCGACTTCATCGCTCTGGCCGACCGGATCGTGTCGGGCGCCACGCTGCTCGAAAAGATGTTGGCCACCGACCCCCCAGCGTGGGAGATGGGCATCGAGATCAAGCAGGTCGAGGAGGCGTGCGACTCGCTCACCCACGAGATCATCCAGCGGCTGAACAAGACCTTCGTCACCCCGATCGATCGCGAGGACATCTACCAGCTGGCCAAGTCGCTCGACGACGTGATGGACGCTATCGATGCCGCTGCCGCGGTGGTCCGCCGCTACCGCATCCCGGCGATGCCGTACGGCGCTCGCGAGTTGGCCTCGCTCATCTGGCGCTCGGCGATGCAGGTGAAGGTGGCGGTCGAGGCGCTCGAGAAGAAGGACGGCGTCCATGACCGCACGGTGGAGATCAACCGCCTGGAGAACGCCGCCGACACGCTGCACGACGAGGCGCTGCGGCGGCTGTTCGAGCTCGAGAAGGACGCCGTGACGATCATCAAGTGCAAGGAGATGCTCGACCTGCTCGAGCTGGCGACCGACGCCTGCGAAGACGTGGCCAACGCCCTCGAGAGCGTCGTCGTCAAGCACGGGTAGACGACGTGGAATCCTCCGCCGTCGTCGTCCTGGTCATCGTCGTCGCGCTCGTCTTCGACTACATCAACGGGTTCCACGACGCCGCCAACTCGATCGCAACAGTCGTGTCGACGCGCGTGCTGTCGCCGGCCAAGGCGGTGGTCTGGGCCGCGTTCTTCAACTTCGCCGCGGCGTTCGGATTCGGCACCGCCGTCGCGAGCACCGTCGGTTCCGGGATGATCGATCTGCGGATCGTGACGGTGGCCGTCATCCTCGCCGGGCTCATCGGTGCGATCGTCTGGGATCTCATCACCTGGTACTACGGCCTGCCGACCAGCTCCTCGCACGCGCTCATCGGCGGCTACGCCGGGGCCGCGGTCGCCAAGGCCGGCCCGGCCGCCATCGTCGGGTCGGGCTGGACCAAGACGCTGCTCTTCATCGTGCTCGCCCCCGGGATCGGTCTCGTGCTCGGCCTGACCTTCATGACCGCGATCCTGTGGCTCTGCCGCGGGACGGCACCGACGCGCGTCGACCGCTGGTTCCGCCGGCTGCAGCTGATGTCGGCCGCTCTCTACAGCCTCGGCCACGGCGCCAACGACGCCCAGAAGACGATGGGCATCATCGCCGGCGCGCTGCTGGCCGGCGGGCTCATCAGCGAGTTCTACATCCCGTTCTGGGTGGTGCTCATTGCCCACGCCGCCATCGCCCTGGGCACCCTGTCGGGCGGCTGGCGCATCATCCACACCATGGGCTCGAAGATCACTCGGTTGCAGCCGGTGGGCGGCTTCGCCGCCGAGACCGCCGGCGCCGTGTCGCTCTTCACGGCCACGGCGCTTGGCGTGCCGGTGAGCACCACTCACACGATCACCGGCGCGATTGTCGGCGTCGGCGCGACCCGGCGGCTGTCGGCGGTCCGCTGGGGTGTGGCGCGGCGGATCGTCTGGGCGTGGGTGCTGACGATCCCGGCCTCGGCGCTGATCGCCGCCGCGTCTTACTACCTGCTCGGCGCCGGCGGGCTCAGGTAGCCGCCCTCGGCGCCCCGACTGGCAGCCACACGTCGAACTGGGCACCGCCGTCCGGACGGTTGGCGGCGCTCGCCGTCCCGCCGTGCAGCTCGGCGAGGTGCTTGACGATGGCCAGGCCCAGTCCGGTTCCGCCTGGACGGCCGCGCGACTTGTCCACGCGGTAGAAGCGCTCGAACACCCGGGTCAAGTCGTCGGGGGGGATGCCCGGCCCGTTGTCCACCACTCGCACCGAGAGCACCTCGTCGGTGAGCGTCGCCTGGATGTCGATGCGCCCCTCGGCCGGGGTGTAGTGCACGGCGTTCTCGACCAGGTTGCGGGCGATGTCGTGGACCTTGGCGGCGTCGAGTTCGAGCCCGCGGGTCGCCGCGTCGGCGGCCACGTTCACGCTGAGGCGCTTGTCGCCAATCGCAAGGTCCATGTCGGCGACGATCCCCTCGAGGAGCGCCGGGACGTCGGTGGGGGTACGGTCGAGCTGTTCCTGCCGGGCGTCGAGCCGCGCCAGCCGCAGCAGGTCCTTCACCAGCCGCTCCATGCGGGCGGCGTGGCGCTGGATGATCTCCAGGAAGCGTTCGCGCGCCTCGGCGTCGTCCGGGTCGTCGAGCAGCGCTTCCGCGTAGCCCTTGATCGCGGTGAGCGGCGTGCGCAGTTCGTGGGAGACGTTGGCGACGAAATCCCGCCGGATCTGGTCGGCACGTTTCAGGTCGGTGACGTCGTGGAGCACGAGGATGGCGCCTCGGCCGGTCGCCACCACCGGCGCGAGCCGGGCCACCAGGTCGTGGGCGCCGTCGCGGCTGACCGCCAGCTCGAAGGCCTGGGCCGGCGCGCCGGCCAGCACCTTGCCGAACTGCTCGGCGATACCCGGGTGGCGGATTACCTCCACGTACGGCCGCCCGACGGCGTTGCTCTCCACGCGGAGCATCCGCCGCGCCGCCTCGTTCACCACCTGCAGTTTCCCGGTCTCATCCACCACCAGCACGCCTTCGACCATGCTGCTGAGAATCGCCTCCATCCGGGCCCGGTCGCGCGACAGCGTATCCACCCGACGGCCCAGCTCGCGCACCGCCGCGTCGAGCGCCCGCGCCGCGATGCCGAGGTCGTCGTCGCCGTAATCGGGCCCCGGCCGCGACAGGTCGCCGAGGGCGTAGCGGCGGCCCACGTCGGCGATGGCCCGGGCTCGGGCCCGGTGCCGTGCCGCGAGCGCCGACGAGCCGACCACGGCCACCAGCGCGCCGAGCCCGGCGGCGAGGCCGACGACTGCCAGGCCGACGCTGGTGCTCAGCCAGACGAAGACCAGGGCCACCAGGGTGGCGCCGATGGCGGTCGCCAGGATCGACCCGCGGTAGTCGAGACGCACGGCCAGATCCCCCGGATGTCGTCAGCGGCGCGCCGGCCGCGGCGCGGCCGCGGGCGCCGGCGCCGGGTCGAGCAGCTTGTAGCCGAACTGCTTCACCGTGACCAGCGCCTCGGTGAGGAACGGCAGCTTCTCACGGAGGCGTCGCACGTGCACATCGACGGTGCGCGTGCCGCCGGTATAGGCGTAGTCCCACACGTCGGACAGCAGCAGATCGCGCGACAGCACGCGACCGCGGTGGAGGAGGAGGTACTGCAGCAGCAGGAACTCCTTGGCGGTGAGCCGCACGTCCTGGCCCTCGACCTTCACCACGTGCCGATCGACGTCCACCGTGAGCGGGCCGTAGGTGAGCGTCCCCGTGGCGGGCAGCGGCCGGTGGGCGCGCCGCAGCAGGGCCCGCACGCGGGCCACGACCTCGCCGGGGCTGAACGGCTTGGTGATGTAGTCGTCGGCGCCGAGCTCGAGGCCGACGATGCGATCCGACTCCTCGGCCTTGGCCGTGAGCATGATCACCGGCACGGCGGCCGTGGTCGGATCGGCGCGCATCGCCCGGCACACGTCGAGGCCGTCCATGCCGGGGAGCATCAGGTCGAGAATCACGGCATCCACCGGTGTGCGGCGCAGCCGCGGCAGCACGTCCCGGCCCGAATCGGTGACGTCGACCGTGTACCCGGCCTTCTCGAGATAGTGGCGGACCAGTGCCGCGATGTCGGCGTCGTCCTCGGCCACGAGGATGCGGCTCATGGGTTCAATACCGCCGGAAGTATACGCTGCCGGCCCGTCACGTCAGCTCGCGGTAGGATAGGGACATGACACGCCGGGTCGCGCGCGCTCATCCAACGTTCATGCGTGGACTTCGAGTGTTGGCCGCCCTGTTCGTGGTCTCGATGGCGATGGCCACGGGCGTCGCGCAGCCGACGGTCGACGTCGACCGCCTGGGCCCGCAACCGGGCGGGAAGGTGCCTGACTTTACGGCCACCGACCAGACCGGTGCCTCCCGATCGCTCACCTCGATGCTCGGCCCCAAGGGCGCGATGCTGGTGTTCAGCCGGTCGGCCGACTGGTGACCGTACTGCCGCACGCAGCTCGTTGAGCTGCAACGCCGCGCGAAGGACCTCCAGGCGCAGGGCATGGGCCTGGCCGTGGTCACCTATGACGCTCCCGAGGTGCTGAAGAAGTTCTCGGATGAATTCGGCATCACCTATCCGCTGCTGTCCGACGTCGGCTCGCCGATCATCAAGGCCTACGGCCTGTTCAATACGTCGGTGGAGCCAGGGACCCGGGGCTACGGTGTGCCGTACCCCGGCACGTTCCTGCTCGACGGCTCGGGACGAGTGACCGCCCGCTACTTCGAGGCGGCGTACCAGGAACGCAACACCGTCGCCGGGATCCTGACCAAGCAGGGTGCCGCGCCGGCGGGTCCGGTGGCCACCGCGCGCACCTCGCACCTTACGGTGCAAGCGGCCGCCAGTGACACGGTCGTTTCGCCCGGCAGCCGGTTCTCGCTGTCAATCGAAGTGACGCCGCGGCGCGGCATGCACGTCTACGCGCCTGGCAAGCACGACTACCAGGTGGTGCGGTTCGTCCCCGACAGCCGGCCGTGGCTGCGCAGCGCGCCGCTGACCTATCCGCCCTCGGAGATCTACCACTTCGTGCCGCTCGACGAGCGGGTCGAGACCTACCTCAAGCCGTTCACGCTGGTGCAGGACCTCACCATCCTGGCCACACCCGAGGCGCAGAAGCTGCTGGCCGGGCAGAAGACGGTCACCGTGAGCGGCACGCTCGAATACCAGGCGTGCGACGACAAGATCTGTTACGCGCCGGCGAAAGTGCCGCTGTCGTTCGCCCTGGAGCTCACGCCGCTGCTACGTCCGGGCCAGTAGCGGGCGGCGGAGGGCGGCGGAGATCGCCGCCAGGGCCGAGCCGCGTCGCTCAACGCGCGAAGGTGTCGACGTAGTCGTCCATGGCCGCCTTGACCACCTTGTGGGCGTGCGCCCGGCCATAGACCCTGGCGATGCTGACGATCGGCTTCTCGCCTGGCACCAGCCGGTAGGTGAGGAAATAGTGCTGCAGCCGCTCGATCAGCACGGCCGGGAGGTCGCGCAGGTCGCGGGCATCGCCCCACACGTAGTCGTTGTCGAGCACGCTGATGATCTTGTCGTCGGCCTCGCCGCGGTCGACCATCTGCAGCCCGCCGATCACCCGTGCCGGCACGATGATCTCGTTGCGGGTGATGGCCCGCTCGCTGAGGACGCAGATGTCGAGGGGATCGCCGTCGCCACGGCTCGCTGCCGGCGCCAGCCGGCTCACCCGATCGCCGCAAAAGGTGCGCGGCACGAACCCGTACAAGCTGGGATGCTGCGCCGACGAGCGCTGCGGGCGATCGACCTTCAGGTAGCCCGACACCTTGTCGACCTCGTACTTCATCAGGTCGAAGGGAGTGATCTCGATGTAGGCGTTCAGCAGCGCCGGCGGCTCCGGTCCGGCGTCGAGGCCGTGCCAGGGGTGCGGCCGGAAGTGGTTGATGGCGGTTGGGGCGATGGCCGACGGCGGACCGGTTGGCCGCGGCCGGGGTTTGAGTGGCATCGGCCGATCATGGCACGCCGCGCCTTGAACCCATCTCGCAAGCGAGATACGCTGCCGGGTCCCTCGGAGGATCCCCATGCACCTGACGCCACCGACCCGCCTCCTGCTCGTTCCCGCGCTCGCGGCCATCGCGGCGCTCGCTGCAGCGGCCGGCGGCCGGGCCCAGGCCCCTGCCGGCACCACTGCGTTCGAAGGCGCCCGCGTGATCGTCGGCGACGGCAGCGCGCCGATCGAGAACGCGACCATCGTCGTCACCGGCGGCCGCATCGCGCAGGTCGGGCCGGCCGCCAAGGTCGCCGTGCCCGCCGGCGCGGCCCGCGTCAGCGTCACCGGCAAGACGGTGATGCCGACCATCGTCGACACCCACGTGCACCTCAGCACGACCCGCGACCCGCTGGTCGCCGACCTGCGCCGCCGCGCCTATTTCGGCATCAGCGCGGCGATGAGCCTGGGCCTCGACCCGCCGGGCGATCCGTTCCAGGTGCGAGCCTCCCCGCCGGCGGGCGCAGCCCGTTACTTCACCGCCGGACGCGGCATCACCATGCCCGAGCAGGGCCGGACCGACGTGCCCTATTGGGTGACCAGCGAGGCCGACGCGCGCAAGGCGGTCCAGGAACAGGCGGCGCTGAAGGTCGACTTCATCAAGATCTGGGTCGACGACCGCGACGGCAAGTACCAGAAGATGCCGCTGCCCATCTACACCGCGGTGATCGACGAGGCACACAAGGCCCAGCTGCGGGTGGCCGCCCACATCTACAACCTGTCGGATGCCAAGGGGCTGCTCAAGGCCGGACTCGATGCCTTCGCCCACGGCATCCGCGACGTGGACGTGGACGGCGAGCTGCTGGTGCTGGTCGCGGCGCGGCCGAACGTCGTCCTCATCCCCAACATGCCGGATCGCGGCGTGGTCGCCGACTACAGCTGGCTGAAGGGCAGCCTGCCGGACGGCGAGGTCGCCAAGCTCCAGGCCGCGGCCACCGACCGGCCGCAGGCGCAGAGCGCCTTCGGCATCCAGGCCCGCAATCTGAAGCGGCTGTCCGACGCCGGCATGACCATCGCCGTGGGCACCGACGGCAACAACGCCTGGGCGCCGCACGTGGAGATGGAGGACATGGTGTCGTCAGGAATGACCACGTCGCAGGTGATCGTCGCCGCCACCCGCAACGGGGCGGCGTTCCTGCGGATGAACGACACCGGCACGATCGCCGTCGGCAAGAACGCCGATCTGCTGGTGCTCGACGCCAACCCGCTCGACGACATCAGGAACACGCGGAAGATTTCTGCGGTCTACCTGCGCGGGGTTGCCGTCGATCGCGCCAAGATGCCCTGACGCGGCCGCAGACCCAGCCGCCAAATGACCAGATCGGAGGCCAGCGTGTATCGATTCCTTCTTGTCGCCCTGCTGTCGTTCACGCTGCCCTGGGCGTCGTCCGCGGCCGCGCAGTCCCAGGCCACGACCGGCGTCATCGAGGGCACCGTCTCGGACGAGACCGGCGGACGCTTGCCCGGCGCGACCGTGACCCTGGTGAACCGCGGCACCAACTTCACGAGGGAGATCGTCACCGACAGCGACGGGCGGTTCCGCGCCCTTCTGCTGCCGCTCGGCGACTACGTGATCACGGTGAGCCTCAGCGGCTTCGGCCGCTACACCCAGGACGGCATCGGCCTCGGCGTCGGCCAGACCCGCAACCTGCCGGTGACGCTGCGGCTGGTGTCGGTCGCCCAGGAGGTCACCGTCACCGCTGACGCGCAGCTGGTGGAGACGAGCCGGGCCGAGAGCCGCACGCAGATCGATGCCGCCTCGATTCGCAGCCTGCCGAACAACGGCCGCAACTTCCTCAGCTTCATGCAGCTCACCCCGGGCGTCACCATCGTGCAGGGACCCGACGGCGACGAGATCAGCATCAACGGCCAGAAGGGCATCAGCAACAACATCTCGGTGGACGGCGCCGACTTCAACAACCCGTTCTTCGGCGAGCAGCGCGGCGGGCAGCGGCCAGCCTTCACGTTCAATCAGGACGCCATTCAGGAGATGGTCGTCGTCGCCGACGGTGCCGCCGCCGAGTTCGGCCGCAGCGGCGCCGGCTTCGTCAACGTGGTGACCAAGTCGGGCACCAACACTCCGGCCGGCTCCGCCCACTTCTTCTTCAAGGAGGACTCGCTGTCGTGGGAGAACTCCGACGGCGAGAAGTTCCCCTACGACCAGCAGCAGTTCGGCGCGACGTTCGGCGGGCCGCTCAGGAGGGACCAGGTGTTCTTCCTGCTCGCCTACGACCAGCAGGGGTTCGACCAGCAGAAGCAGCTCGACCCCACCCGCATCGAGCCGCGCGTGGTCGACCTGTTCGCCCGCTACGGCAGCGCCGAGGAGAACGGGCCGATCGACCGCACCAACGACGCCCGCGTGTTCCTGGGCAAGCTCGACTACCAGGCCAACGCCTCGAACCTCTTCACCCTCCGCTACAACTACACCTGGAGCGAGCAGCAGAACGGCACGTTCGACGTCGACTCGTGGGGCCGGAGCGCCAACGGCGTGGAACGCGGCTTTTCGAACGCCGTGTCTGGTTCCCTGTTGTCGACGTTGTCGAGCCGGATGTTGAACGAATTCCGCTTCCAGCTGGCGCGTGAGGATCGACCGCGGCCCTACGCCGGTCCGGACATCACCGGCCAGTCGCGGCCGTTCCCCGACACCGCCTTCGACTTCGGCAGCAGCTACCGCTTCGGCGAGCCGTTCTTCTTCCCGGTCGAGTACAACGACACCCGGGTGCAGGTCACCAACAACCTCTCGCTCCTCATGGGCACGCACACCATCAAGGTCGGCGGCGAGTTCAACCGCGTCAATTCATCGCAGACCTTCATCGGCTTCGCCAACGGGCGCTACGTCTTCGGCAGCACGCAGGGCTTCCTGGACTACGTGGCCTTCGGGCCGCGCTACGTCGAGTGCTCGAACGGCACCACGAGTACGACCGGCGCCTGCCCGGCGGGAGCGTCGATCACCGGTCCGTTGCTGCTGTTCCTGCAGCAGGCGGGCGTCGGCGGATCTGTCGGTGGAAGAGGCGGGCACGCAGGACATTCCGCAGATCGAGCCGTCGTTTTTCATCCAGGACAAGTGGCAGCCCACCCCGAACCTCACCATCAGCTACGGGCTCAGGTGGGAAGCGCAGCTCCAGCCCGACCCGATCACGCCGCCGAGCGAGGTGTTCTACGCGCCGTTCATCGGCCAGCCCGGGTTTCCGTCCGATGGCACCATCCCGTCGGACAAAGGGATGTTCCAGCCCCGTCTGGGCCTGTCGTGGGATCCGGGCGGCAACGGCAGGCAGGTCCTGCGATTCAGCAGCGGGCTGTTCTATGCGCGCGTTCCCGGGCTGAGCCTGGCCAGCTCGCGCTCGACCAACGGCAGCCGCGGCCAGACGCTGTACCGCGACAGCACCTTCAACGGGTTCGGCGTGACCCCGCCGACCTGGCCCAATCTGATTCCGCAGTCGGAGATCGCCAACCCCGATCACCCCGACGTGTTCGTGTTCGACAAGGACTTCCGCAATCCGCGGACGTGGTCGTCCACCGTGGCGTACGAGCGCGAGCTGATGGCCAATCTGTCGGCGTCGGTCACCTACACCCACTCGGACACCGACTTCATCACCCGGTTCATCAATCGCAACGACCCGGTGTTCGGGTCGCCGTGGAGCACCGGCCTGGGTGCCAACGGCACCAACGGGATCGCCACGCTGACGACGGTGGAGAGCTCGGCCAAGAGCCGCTACGACGGCGTGACCTTCGGTCTCAACAAGAAGTACGCCCAGAACTACCAGTTCCAGGTGAACTACACGCTGTCACGCGACCAGTCCGACGACGACAACGAGCGCGATCCGTTCACGTTCCGCTACGCCCGGGCCGACACGCTGGAGCCCGAGTACAACTACTCGGATCGCGACCAGCGGCACCGGTTCAACGGCTGGTTCCTGACGACCTGGCGCGGGTTCGAGTTCACCTCCCGCATCTCGGGGCGCACGGCACAACCCAAGTCGATCGGCAACACGCCACAGGATCGGATCCTGCCCAGCGGCGACGATCGTGAAGCGCAACACGCTCAGGAAGGACAACGAGTTCTTCACCTGGGACATGCGCCTGTCGAAGGACTTCACCTTCGGGCGGACGTCGATCCAGCCGATCGTCGAGATCTTCAACTTGACCAACAGCAAGAACATCAAGCGTCCGGAGGTGACCAACCTGGTGTTCAACTTCGACGGCACGGTGCAGAGCGGCCTCGGCGATCCGCGGCAGCTCCAGGTCGGGGTGCGGGTACGGTTCTGAAATCGATCGCCGTCGGCAAGAACGCTGATCTGCTGACCGGGGCGTGCCTGACGTTAGTCGCCGTTCTTGGCCTGGCGGTCACGATCGGCGCGCAGACGCGCCCCGACTTCTCGGGCGCCTGGACGCTGGATCTCGCCGCAAGCCAGCTGGCACCGGAGTTCGCGGTGCTCGAAAGCGGCGTCGTGCAGATCGCGCACGACGGCACACGGTTCCGCTACGAACGAACCTTCGTCGTGAAGGCCGCGCCGTACACGGCGTCGTTCACCGTGACCACCGACGGGCAGACCTCGACGTCCACCGGGCCAGCTGGCGAGTCGACGACGGCGACGATGCGGTGGCTCGGGGACACGCTCCTGCTCGAGCAGCAGATCGTCGATCGGCGGGGCGCGGCGAGCAGCAACGTCGTCCGTTACCATCTGAGCGATGGGGGAGCCACGCTCGTGGCGACGGAAGATTTCAAGAGCGGCGACCGCGGTCACCACAACCAGTGGGTCTTTCGCCGGCGCCAATAGCGGAAGCCACTGCGGACGATCGGCGGCGTCACCGTCGACCTGGCCAAGACTCCATAAGATCCTCAGGGAGGTGTGCGTATAGGCGAGCCGCCGCGGTATCTCTCTCCGCCTCGCGCTCGGCGGGCGCACGCTCAACGCACATTCTTGGGGAGATCTCGGCGTCGAGAGATGAGATGAAGCGGCTGGCTGCCACCTCGCGTGGTAGCTTGCGCTCCACCAGAAGGAGTGTCGCTCTGCGCAAACAGAGCCCTCAAAAGGAGCAGCCAGCCATGGTCTATGGTGCCATCGATCTTCATATGCGGTATAGCCAGATTCGGATCATCGACGACGCGGGCATCGCACGACGGGATCAGCGGGTCCCGACCACGCGCGAGCGATTGACCCAGGCGTTTGCCACCGACGGGCCGATGCGGATTCTGCTCGAGACGGGGACGGAGAGTGAGTGGGTCGCGCAGACGCTCGAAGCGGCGGGCCATGAGGTGATCGTGGCGGATCCCAATTTCGCGCCGATGTACGGCGAGCTGACACGCAAAGTCAAGACGGACCGGCGTGATGCGGTGGCGTTGGCGGAAGCCAATCGCCGCGGTTGGTATCGCGCGACTCATCGCGTCTCGGCGGCGCAGCGGGACATGCGGCAGGTGCTCCGGACCCGGCGCTTGCTCGTGCAGATGCGCTCGAGCGCCGTGAGCCTGCTGCGCGCGCTGGTGCGGCAATCGGGCGCGCGCCTGGGGAGCGGCAGCTGTGAGACGGTGCCGACGCGGCTGGGGCGGCTCACCCTGCCGCCGGGGCTGGTAGACACGCTGGCGCCGTTAGTGCGGCAGATCGGCCGGCTGACCGAGGAGTTGCACACCATCGACGCGCGGGTGAAGACGCAGGTGGCGGGCGATACGGTGGTGGCGCGATTACAAACGGTTCCCGGCGTCGGGTTGATTGTGGCGACGACGTTTCGGGCGTTCATCGACACGCGTGAGCGATTTGCCGACGCGAGCCAGGTCAGCGCGGCTATAGGCCTCGTGCCGCACGAAGACAGTTCCGCCGAGCGCCGGCATCGTGGGCACATTACCAAAGCGGGACCGCGGGAGCTGCGCAGCTTGTTCGTCCAAGCGGCCTGGGTATGTTGGCGGAGTCCACGGAGCGCGACCCTGCGCGCGTGGGTCGAGCGGCTGGCCGCGCGTCGGGGGAAACGCATCGCCGTCGTGGCGCTCGCCCGTCGCTTGAGTCGGATTCTCTTTGCGATTTGGCGGGATGGAACGACGTTTGAGGTGACGAGATTAGCGACGGCCTAGCACCGTCGCGGCGACTGGCGAAGCCACGGAGCCGGTGGGGGGAGCGCGTGTGGTGTCGGGGTCCCGTGAGGACCGTTCGAGAGGTTGCGCCCCCCGCCGACGCGAATGACATGATGCGCGGTGAGCGAGCGCTCACCAGGAAACGCGAATAGAAGGCCGCCCGGCTTCGGCCCGGCGCCCAGTTCCGCATCGTGGCTTCACGCGAGGACAAGGATAGAAGACGAGAACGTGTGGAGCTTGACTCGTGAGGGCCGCTTCATAGAAGACACCACGACGTCTCGCGTGCACGAGACCAGGCGTGCCGACGTGTGATCAGCCGGCCCGGACACCGGGAGCGTGGTCGTGTCGTCGCCGGTGAGGCCCTGTGGAGGTGTCCGCTCGCCGATCCGACAACGCGAGAAAGCTGAGGGGATCAGGCAGTCTCACGGAGCTGCCGTCGAGCGGTCACAACGCGGCTATCGCAGCGTTGTCCGGACACCGGAACCGGGACTCGCCGGCGACGGCACGACCGCGCTCCCATGCCTCAATGATGATGCCGCTTGTAGAGCTCGACGTCCGCCACTTCCTTGTCCTGCTGCCGCTTGACGCCCTTGGCCATCGAGGTGGACCGCGCCGCCTGGCGCGTGCCGTCGGAATCCACGGCGAAGAGCGAGACCAGCCGCTCGAGCTCGGTTGCGGCGCAGGCCGGGCAGGCGGGCGTGTCGCCGGCGCGGACGAGGGCTTCGAACGTGCGGTCGCAGGCCCGGCAGCGGTACTCGTAGATCGGCATCGGCAGCGGCACGTCGGCCGTTACTGCTTCTTGTCGGTGGGCAGCGTCGGCACGACGCAGGTGGCGTAGCGGCAGTTGTTGGAGTTGGCCGAGCCCAGCCCTTCGAGGAACGCCACCGTCTCCGGGAACTGCATGTTGTGCGCGCGCGGGCCGTTGGCCATGTCGGCCACCGTGTCGCCCTTGTCTCGTCCGGCGTCGCGGTCGGCCTGGTTCTCGCCGCCGAAGATGTTGGTGGCCCGCGCCGCGACGTCGCCGCCCATCGCCACCAGATACGAGATGAGCTCGTGATCGGCGGTGAGGGCCGCGCCGTGGAGCGGCGTGTAGCCCTGGTTGTCGCGGGCGTTGACGTCGGCGTTGAGCTCCTCGACGAGATAGCGCACCGCCTCGAGCCGCGCGTTGGGCCTGAAGTTGGTCACCTGCGGCTCGATGCCGAAGCCGGCGGCCACCTGGAGCGCGGTGACGCCGCGGCCCGACGTGATGCTCGGGTTGGCGCCCCTGGCGACCAGCAGATCGCATGGCCTCGACGTCGTTGGCCTTGGCCGCCAGCCAGAACGGCGTCGCGCCCACCGGGTCGGCCCAGTCGCCGTGGAAGGTGCGATACCAGGGCTTGCGCACGAGGCGCGCATTGGGATCGGCGCCCTGGTCCAGCAGCGCCTGGAGCAGCGCCAGATGCGTGGTCTTCTCTTCGGTGATGCTGGCCGGCGGGTACCACGTGCGCTCGGGCCAGCGCGCGTCCACCGTGGCCCAGAGCGGGCCGACGCCGCTCTTGGCGACGCAGGTTCGGATTGGCGCCGTGCTCGAGCAGGTAGCCGGCGATGTCGAGCCGGCCGTTGACGATGGCCAGCGTGATCGGGCTCAGCTCGTCGGCGCCCTGCACCTTGTTCACGTCGGCGCCGCCGTCGACGAGCGCCCGCACGACACCGAAATGGCCTTCGCGCGCGGCGAAGATCAGCGCCGTCATCCCGCCCATGGCGGTGATGTCGCTGCGGCCGCCTTCCGAGGTGATCTCGCGCGTGCCCTTGCCCTCGGTCTTGGCCTTGTAGCGCTCGCCCATCGTGATGATCTTGCTCACCTGGGTGGCGGCGTTCGGGTCGGCCTTGCGGGCGAGCAGCACCTTGACGGCGGCGTCGCGGCCTTGCGCCGCCGCGAACATCAGCGGCGTCTGGCCGTGGGTGCGGTCGGCGGCGTTGACGCTCGGCGCCGCGATCGACCAGCAGCGTCACGGCGTCGACGTTGCCCGACGCCGCCGCGAACATGAGCGGTGTCGTGCCGTTGGCGTTGGCCGTTGACCGCGTCGCCCTTGGCGTCGAGCAGCAGCCGCAGTGCCGGCGCGTCGCCGGCCCGGGCCGCCATCATCACCGGCGTGAGCCCGCCCAGCCGGGTCTGGGCCCTGGCGTCGGCGCCGGCGGCCAGCAGCAGCCGCGTCATCTCGAGCGTCGCCGTTGTAGACCGCCCAATGCAGCGCCGTGCTGCCGTCGCCTTGCGCGGCGTTGACGTCGACCTTCTTCGCCAGCAGCGCCCGCACGGCGGCCGCGTCGCGGGCCATCGCCGCATCGGCCAGCGGACTGTCGGCGGCCAACGCCGACGGCGTGGCCAGCAGCACACGCCAGGCAGCTGCCGAGGATGCGCGTGGTCATGGCCGTTCCTCCGCCCGCCTCAGATCGCCACCGTGCCCGTGCTGTCGCCGACCTTCTGCACGTCCACACCCAGCTTCTGCAGCACCGTGAGCAGGACGTTGGCCTGCGGCGTCTTGTCCTTCTCGAGCACGTGCAGGTTGCCCTTGACGGCTCCGCTGGCGTGACCGAGCAGCACCAGCGGCACGCGCCGGTGGCCGTGCACGTTGCCGTCGCCCATCGGGCTGCCGTAGAGCACCAGCGAGTGATCGAGCAGCTTGCCGTCGCCGTCGGGCGTGTTCTTGCAGCTTGTCGACGAAGTAGGCCAGCATCGTCAGGTGGTAGCGGTTGATCTTGGCCTGGTCCTCGATCGTCTCGGCGCGCTCGCCGTGATGCGACGCCGAGTGCCACGGCGTGGTGCAGCCGCTCTCGGCGAAGACGCGGTTGCTGGTGTCGCGGCTCAGCTTGAAGGTCGACACCCGGGTGACGTCGGCGGCGAAGGCCAGCACCTGCAGGTCGAACATCAGCTTGACGTGCTCTTCCCACGAGTCGGGCACGCCGATCGGCGCCGCCGGCAGCTCGCGCTCCGGGCCGTGGGCGGTGTTGTAGGCCTCGATCTTCTGGATGCGCCGCTCGATCTCGCGGATGTTCTCGAGGTAGTCGTTGAGCCGGCTGCGATCCTTCGCATCCAGGTTGCGCTGCAGCCTGGCCATGTCCTGGCGTGATGCGGTCGAGGATGCTGCGGTTGACCCGGTTGCGCGAGGCGCGATCCTCCGAGCTGCCGCCGGTGCCGAACAGCTCCTCGAAGGCCAGCCGCGGATCGCGGGTCATCGGCAGCGGGGTCGTCGGCGTCGGCCCAGCTGATCGTGTCCATGTAGGCGCAGCTGTAGTTGTAGCCGCAGGTGCCGGACGAGTCGAGGTTCTCGATGCACAGCTGGATCGACGGCAGCGGCGTGTCCTGTCCGAAGCGCCCTGGCGTACATCTGATCGATCGACGTGCCGTTGCGGATGTCGGAACCTTCGGTCTGCTTGGGATGCGCCGCGGTCAGGAACACCGCGCTCGAGCGGAAGTGGTCGGCGCCGACTTCTTCGGCCGTGAAGGGATCGGCGCCCGAGCAGTCGGTGTGGCTCACGACGGTCAGGTGATCGCGGAAGGGCTCGAGCGGCTTGAGGATCTTCGTGAACTCGAAGTCGCGGCCGGCCGTGGCCGGCGACCAGAGGTTCTTGGCGGTGCCGTACTCGGTGCTGCCGGCGCTGCCGTGCACCATCTCGATGCCGGTGAAGCGGCTCTTCGGCAGCGACCGCGGCCCGCTCGGCGCCGGTCGCTCTGCGCCGGCACCATCGCGTCGAGCAACGGCAGGGCCACGGTGGCGCCCATGCCGCGGAGCACCGTGCGTCGGGACAGCGCGCGCTTGGTGATGAACATCATCTGACTCCCTTGGCGTCTCTTCCCACGGTCGTCTCCGTCTCTGGCGCCAGCGTCCGCATCTGGAACGGGCCGCTCTTGACCACCGCCATGACGTAGGCGGAAAAGCGGTTCTTGTCGCGCGTGCCCTGGCGGACGATGGCGCGCGCCGTCGGCATGTCGCGGTGTCGAGCATGCGGCCGAGCGCATAGCTCAGCAGGCTCTCGGCGAAGCCGGCGCGGAACGCGTCGGCGTGACCCACCAGCGCCTGGCGCAGGCTCACCGGGCCGTCGAGCGTGCGCCCATCGTACATCTCGCCGCGCGGATCGACGGGCATGCCGCCGTCGTTGGCGCGCCACCGGCCGGTGGCGTCGAAGTTCTCGAGCGCCAGGCCGATCGGATCCATGATGTTGTGGCAGCCGGCGCAGGTCGGGCTCTTGCGGTGATCCTCGATCCGCTCGCGCACCGTCCGCACCCGCTCGTTGTTGACGGTCTCGGTCAGCGGCGGCACGGCGGCCGGTGGCAGCGGCGGCGGCGCGCCGAGCAGCACTTCGAGCACGTACTTGCCGCGCGCCACCGGCGAGGTGCGGTTGGCCAGCGAGGTCATCGTCAGGATGGCGCCCCGCCCGGTCAGGCCGAAGCGGTTCGGATCGGTGAGCGTCACCTTGCGGAACTGCGGTCCGGCCACGTTCGGGATGCCGTAGTGGCGGGCCAGCGTCTCGTCCACGTAGGTGTAGTCGGCGGTGAGCAGGTCGACGATGCTGCGGTCCTCGCGCACGATGCTGTCGAAGAGCAGCTCCACCTCGCGACGCATCGACTGGGCCAGGTTGCGGGTGAAGTCGGGGAAGATCGTCGGCTCGGGATGGACCTCGGCGAGCCCGGTGAGCCGCAGCCACTGCGCCGCGAAATGGGTCGACAGGCTCTCGGCGCGGCGATCGGCGAGCATCCGCTTGACCTGCCGCTCGAGCCCTGCCGGCCTGGTCAACTCGCCCTTGTCGGCGGCGGCGATGAGGGCGTCGTCGGGCCCCGCGCCCCACAGGAAATAGGACAGGCGCGACGCCAGTTCGAGGTCGTGCACGCGGAAGCTCTGGCCGGCGGCGACGCTCTCGGGCACCCGCTCGAAGCGGAAGATGAACTCGGGTCGCGCAATGGCGGTCTGCGCCGCCGTGCGAATGCCGTCCTCGAAGGCGCCGTCCTCGCGGCCCACCGTGTACATCTGCATCAGCCCGTCGATGTCGTCGCTGGTCGGCGGCCGGCGGAAAGCGCGACGCGCCAGCGTGGTGACGATCTCGGTCGCGCAGGCCGTTTCCTCCGCCGCGGTCGCTGGCGTGCAGGTGAGGATGTGGCGGCGGCTCGGCGTGTCGGACACCCCGGACGGCTGCATCGGGCCGACGATGGTCAGGGTCTGCAGGTGCGGCAGGGTCGTCATGCCCGGGTGCAGCCCCACGCTCACGTCGAGAATCGTCTGTTCGACCAGCCGGACCGAATCCTCGACGGCGCCGTCGGCCTTGCTCACGAACGCGGCGGCGACGCGGTGCGGTCCGGCCTTCACGGCAATCGGCGGCGTCACCAGCGGGCCGGTGTTGCCTTCGTACAGCGGGTCGATAGTGAAGGCGTGGACGCGCCGGCCGTCGATCGAGACCTCGAGCTCCTGGCCCTGAAGCGACTCGGGCAGATTGCCGCCGATGAGCTCGCCCAGATAGTAGAAATACAGTTCGCTCTGGAAGGTGTAGGTGCCGTCGGCGGGGAACTGGTGCACCAGCCCCGTGCCGCCGCGCGTCCCGAACGGCGTGCCCTCGATGTGGCGCATCTGGTTCACGACCTTCGGCACGTCGTACTTCGCCATCACCGGAGCGGCCTTCGGATCGCCGAGCGCCTGGCGCGCCACCTTGTCGGCGGCGCGGATGTAGGCCTGCATCAACGCCGGGTTGATCGTCAGCGCGTCCGACATGTTGTCGAACGAGCCAGTGCGGGCGTCGGGCGGCAGGAGCGCGGAGACGTCGACGTCGATGCCGAGCACGTCGCGGACCGCGCTGCGATACTCGCGCCGGTTCAGGCGATGCAGCTCGGGCGCCTTGTACACCGGGTGCGACGCGGCCATTTCGTCGAGCCGCGTCCCCAGCGAGGTGCTGAACTCGGCGAGCAGCGCCCGGCTCGGGGCGGCGGGCGCCGGCCGGCGGCATCAAGCCGGCACGCACCTTGCGAATGACGTCCTCGGCGCGCTTCGCGTTCTCGACGGGACGGGCGACGTCGAGCTCACTCCACGAGAATCCGCCGCTCTTCACGCGGTCGTTGTGGCAGCCGGCGCAGTAGCTCTCGACGAAGGCCCGCTGCGCCTCGACCGTCGATGCCGCGGCCGGCGCCTGCTCGGGCGCGACGCTGGCGCCCGGCTGCACGGCCAGCAGGACCGCGCCCACGGTGAGGCCGCCCACGACGCGCGAGACCCTCATGCCTGAACCTCCACTGCCTCCGGCCCACGCCCGGAGCTTCCGGCGGTCAGCGGCCGGCGGACACACTTCTACCGGCGCGGATTCGGTGATTGTACAGCTTTCGGCCGGGGCCGGACTGCGGGCGGTGACGAAAAATTACGGCGGGTTCCCCGGCTGGCGCAGGGCGAAGCAATAGAGTCGCGGGCGGGCGTTTTCCGGCCCGTCGGCGGCGGCGCAACCGGCTGCGCGTGCCGAGTTCCAGGCCGCCCCGGGCGTTCCGACCACGGCCTCGCCGGCCGTGCTCGTCCAGTTGCCGCATGTCTGGTCGGGCGCGGCGGTACCGTTGGCCAGCGTGCCCGTGAACACCGTCACGGCAGCGACGTCGACCGCGTCGCCCTTCTCGGTGAGGAAGACGGGCGCGCCGAGTGTTGCCTTCACGTGCAGGTCGACGGGCCCGCGGGCGACCAGCACCCCCTTCGCGTTGTACCAGGGCCCGGTCCCGATCCGGTCGCCGGCGTTGGCCGCCGGGGCGCCCTTGTAGCTGGTGCTCAGGTACGCGCGCCACGTGCGGTCGGCGGCGCCGGCGGCCTTGGCCAGCGTCTGACAGCGCCGGTCGGCGCCGGCGAGTCCGCCCAGGTGTCCGCCCTCGGCGGCGCCCTCGCTGGTCACGAAGAACGACATCCGATTGGCCGGGGCCGGCAGCACCTCGACCTTGGGCGCGGTGATCTCGGCGAGATCGACGACCGACTTCTGCTTCTCGCGTTCGAACACGGCGAAGCGGCTCTGCGGATCGGAGAAGTGGAAGGCCGAGCCGTCGGGCAGGGTGGCCGAGGTGAAGGTGAAGTGCGAGGGGAAGTTCGCCCGGAGCAGCGGCGTGATCTCGCGCGCGGCGGCGTCGAACGCGGTGCCGAAGTCGTTGCGGGCGCCGCCGCCCTCCGGCTTGACGTGGCACGCGCCGCAGCCGTCCACGGTCGCCTTGCGCATCGGATCGGCCTGGAACCGGACCAGGTGCTCGGGTCGCGCGAGCACCGGCGACGCGCCGAGGGCGATCGTGACGGCCCACGCGGCACCAACCGCCCGGAGCATCGACGAGGCGCGCATGGTCGGGAGTGTAGCGCAGGCCGGCGCCGCTACTGCTCCCTGACCCGGCGGCCCAGATACCAGAAGATCACCGCGGCCAGCATCAGCAGGCTGCCGTTCAGGGCGATCACCGCCGGCACCGAGGTGGCCGTGGCGATGTTGCCGCTCACGAAGTTGCCGAGCGGCGAGGCGCCGCGAAACGCCACCATGTAGATGCTCATCACGCGGCCGCGCATCTCGTTGGGCGCCACCAGCTGCACGAGCGACGTGGTCATCGAGAAGGTGGCCACCAGCAGCCCGCCGCCCAGGAAGAGCAGCAGCTGGCTGAGCCACAGCTGCCGCGAGAACGAGAACACGACCATCACCAGGCCGAACGCCATCACGCCGCCGAGCAGCGTCCGTCCCATCGCCCGTGACTTGCCGATCCACGCGATGGTCAGCGCACCCAGCACCGCGCCGGTGCCGGAGAACGCCATCAGGCGGGTGTAGAGCCCGACGTCCTGCTGGAAGACGTCGCGGACGATCACCGGCAGGAAGGTGAGCAGCGGCAGGCCGAAGAAGGCCGCCACGAACCCGAGGATCGTCAGCAGCACCAGCTGCGGCTCGCGCTTCACGTAGCGCAGCCCGCCCTTCATCTCGTCGATCATCCGCTGCTGGCTGACCGGTGGAATGTGCTTCACCTGCAGCGCCATCAGGGCCGCGATCACGCACAGGAACGAGACGCCGTTCAGCCCGAAGCACGCCACCATGCCGAACGCTGTCAGCGCCGCGCCGGCGATGAGCGGACCGATGATCCGCGCCAGGTTGAACTGGATGGAGTTGAGCGCCACGGCGTTGGGCAGGTGCTCCTTGCTGACCAGCGACGGGATGAGCGACTGGTAGGCGGGCCCGCCGAAGGCCTGGGCGATGCCGGTGATCATCGACAGGGTGATGATGTGCCAGACGCGGACGACGTCGAAGTAGACCAGCAGCGCCAGCGTGAACGCCGCCGCCATCTGCGTGTACTGCGACATCAGCAGCAGCTGCCGCCGATCCTTGCGATCGGCGACCACGCCGCCGACCAGCGTCAGCAGCAGGATCGGCAGCTCGCCGACGAACGAGTCGAGCCCGAGGAAGAAGGCCGAGGCGGAGCCGGTGAGCGTGACGATGAGCCACGCCTGCGCCACCTTCTGCATCCAGGTGCCGATGCTCGAGCCCAGCGCCCCGGTCCACAGCAGACGGAAATCGCGGTGCGTGAGCGCCACGGCCAGGCGGCGCATGGCCGCGACGAAGTGCGCCTGCAAGACGAAACGATCTTAGCTGATGCCGACACCGCCGGCGCGGTCGCTGATCCTCACTTGGCGTTGTACTCCGCGTCGGTCACCTTCTGCATCCAGCGCGTCTCGCCGCTGAAGCCGACGTTCACCTGGATCAGGTGCGTGGCCGGCACGGCGCCGTGCCAGTGCACGATCTTCGGCCCGGTGTAGTCGCTCTCGCCGACGCCCAGTTCCTTCACGGCCTGGCCCTGCTTCTGCGTGCGCATGCGGCCCTGCTCCACGTAGAGCAGCTGGCCGTTGTCGTGGCTGTGCCAGGCCGAGCGGGCGCCGGGCTCGAAACGGCGGCGCGCGACGCTCAGGTCCTTGCCTTCGAGCACGGTCGAGAGCCCGGTGAAGCGCGGGTCGTCGCCGGGCGCCGGCGGCTGGGTCTGGCCGGTGGCCGTCAGCGTGATGGCGAGCAGGCCGGCGGCGGCCAGCGTGCCGTGGACGATCCAGCGAGTGGCGCAGGAGCGTGGCATGGTCGACCTCACTTCAGCGGCGAGTAGTCGGTGGCGGTGAGGAACACCGAGTCCACCTTGGCGACGATGCGGCCGTTCACCTGCGATTCCGACGACACCTTCTTCCACTCGGGATCGTTCTGGAACGCGCTCCAGCTGGCCTTGGCGGCGTCGCGGCTCTTGTGAGAGAGCAGATAGACGAGCTGGTTGTCCGCCGCCGGCGCGTCCATCGGCGAGAGGTAGACGATGTTGGTCATCCCGTGCTTCTCGAAGATCCGCAGCGTGTGGTTGCGGAAGCGCGCGTGCAGCTCGCCCAGCTTGCCGTCGGGTGCAGTGTAGGTCCGGAGCTCGAACACGCGGGCCGGAGCCTGCGCGCTGAGTGAGTGCTGGGTGAGGGCGCCGGCGGCGAAGCCGGCGATGAGGAGCAGGATGGCGGTGAGTCGGGTGCGCATGGCGCCTAGAGTGCCACAGCGCCCGACGGCGCAGCGATTTTTCGCGCCGCCTGTGCCCCCGCCCCTCGACGAGTCGCCTGCCGACCCGGCCGTCCTCGTGGTGAACGCTTACGGCGCCATCGTGCGGAAGGCCCGCCGCCGCGTCTCGACATGCGCCAGCAGCGCCGCATGGTCCGCGGTGCCACGCAGCGGGGCGAGCAGCGGGTCGGCGTCGAACCAGGGCGCGCACGGGAACCCCGTGTCGGCGGCAATCTGCAGCCAGTGGACGGCGTTCTCCGGGTCGCCGAGCTGCGCGTAGGCGACCCCGAGGCTGTAGGCGACGTGGTGGTCGCGATACTCCCGCGTCAGCACCTGTTGCAGGTACTCGTGCGCGCGCGTCGCCTCGCCTTGCGCGGCGAGGACGCCGGCCAAGGCGGCACCGGCCCGCGCTGCCGTCGAGGCCGATCGGTGGCCGGAGAGCGTCTCGAGCAGCGCCCGGCCCCGGTCGGTGCTGCCGGAGTAGAAATACGCCAGCGCCAGGTAGGTGTCGCCGATGGCGTCGCTGCTCAACCGGCTCACGCCCTCGAGGTGGGCGAGGGCCGGGGCGAAGCGTCCCGAGAACAACGCGACGAGCCCGTCGATCCGCTCCGGTTCGACCACGTCGTCGCCGCCGAGCCGCCGCCCGTGCTCGAGCGCGATGAGCGCCTCCTCCATGTAGCCGAGATGGTAGTAGGCGGCGGCGATGATGAGGTGCGCCTGAGGCAGGTTGGGATTGAGCACGAGTGCGCGCCGGCTCGAGTCGATGGCCGCGCCCCAGTCGAACTCCCGCTTGCGGGCGACCGCCGCCCGCGCCAGGTGCGCCTCGGCCAGGTCCGGATCGAGCGCCAGCGCGGCCCGGGCTTCGGTTTCGGCCCGCCCGGCCCAGCGCTCGACTTCGTCCGGGGGAGCGAAGCGCAGATACTCGTCCGCACAGGCCATGGCCAGCCCGGCCCGGGCCAGCGCGTATTCCGGATCGACGCGAAGGGCGGTCTCGAACGCGTCGACCGCCGCGCGCGTGCCGGCGGGCGTGTACTGCACGAGGGCGGCCCGGCCGGTGAGGTACGCCGCATACGCCGCGGCGTTGCTCGTGTAGCGCCGGCGCAGACGTTCTTGCTCGGTAGCGGCCAGCTGCAGGCGGAGCGCTCCGGCCACGCGCTCGGCGATGACCGCCTCGGCGTCGTAGAACTGGTCGGCACGCACCCGCACGCGATCGGACCACTGCATCCGATTCGACGACGCGTCCTGGAGTCGCGCCGTCACCGTCACCTCGCCGCCGTCGACGACGATCTCGCCGTCGAGCACCAGCGATCCCGGCGTGACGCCGCCGCGTCCCTCGGTGCGGATCGTCAGGAGTCGCTGTCCGCCGAGCCGCGCGGCGATGGCGTGGGCGAGGCCCAGACCCGCCGCCCGGTCGTCGCCGCTTCCAGCAAACGGGCGGACGACGAGCGCCGTGCCTGCGATCGGCGGATCGCCGCCGGCGGATCGCCACGCCAGGACGCCGGTGGCCAGCGCGAGGAGGACGCCGGCGCCGGCCATCATCCGCCCCCATGGGATCGCTGGCTGCCCGGCGGCCTTGCCCGCGCGTGCGACGGCGACGCCAGGTCGGGAGCCGGAGATGGCGGCGACATCGGACCGGGGCCTTCGGCTGCGGATGGTTCGCGATCCGCCGGAAGAGGGGAGACCGGTGCGATGAATCGATAGCCGCGGCGGGGCAGCGTCTCGATGAAGCGCGGCGATTCGGCGACGTCCCCCAGCGCGGCGCGCAACTCCCGCACCGCGTGGTTGACCCCCTGTTCGAAGTCGACGAACGTGTCGTCTCCCCACAATGCGCGTTGCAGTTCGTCGCGGGTGACCAGGTCGTTGGGACGGGCCAGGAGCAGGGCCAGCAGCTTCAGGGGCTGAGGCCGTATGGCGATCAGCCGTCCGGCCTTGCGCAGCTCGAGCGTGCGTCCGTCGAAGTCGAAGACCCCGAACCGGTAACTCTCGAGCGAACGGGCGCCGTGTGAATCGCGCATGGAGGTCCGCTGCTCCGATCCGAAGGCGGTCTGAGTATATGCGGCCCCTGAGGGTCGTTCATCCGTCACCGCAACCCCTTGTCGGCTCAGCCAGTTCCGGTTCCATCCAGAACGCATCCCGCCGGCATGGGCGGCAACTGCGGCGTTTGCCACGATGCCGCCGCAGGAGGTCGTCATGAGGACATCGCGATCTGGTGAGGCGTGTGGGCGGAGTCGGCGCCGCACGTTCGTGGCCGTGGCGGCGCTGCTGGCGGTGGTGGTCGGGACGTGGGCTGGTCTGTCGGCGCACGTCGTCCGCGGCTGCTGTTCCCGGCCCAGGCGACGGCGTTCGTCTCGAGTCCCTTGGCCGGCGCGGACGCGCCGATTCCGATTTTGTGGGGCGCCCAGGACACGGGGCTGCGCGTCGTCTGCTTCAACGTCGCGAATTCGTCGCCGCCGCTGGCGGGCGCATCCGACTGGCCACGGGTGATTGGCGCCGGGTTCGAACTGCCGGGAACGCCGGCCGGATTCCGCCTGCTCTCGCCGACCGACGGCACGTGGGAGCTCATCGAGGGCGCCGCGCTGCCGGTGCCCGGCCACGGTGTCGTCGGGCTCGATTTCGCGATCGTGGCGCGTCCGGCGACGCTTCGCGGGCTGCCGCCGGGCCAGGCGGCAGTGCGCGGCAGCGGGACCAGGTTCTGCGTGAGCGGCCCGTTTCCTGCCACCGTGAACGGCGCGCCGGCGACGATCGAAACGTTCATCAACGGGGTGATGGTCGGTTTCACGGCAGGGGAGGCCTCGAGCGCTGCCGCGGATCTCGGCGTCTGGATCGATCCCCAGCGCACCATTCCGTTGTATCCCTGAGCGTGGGGTCCGACCGGACAGGTGCAAGAATCTCGACTTGACTTTCGCTTTTTATTCGTTATGATGACTCCTTCAAACGAACAAAAGGCGAAACACCATGAGCACCGCCTCAGCTCGACTCGATTCGCCCGTTCCGGCCCGCGACGCCGTGGAATCCCTGCTGCGGGCCCGTAAGCTCGACCGCACGCTCACGTCCTCGCGTCCCGATGCCCGGCCGGATCCCGGGGTGCCGTTCGAGGTCCAGTCGCTCGACGCCTATCTCCACGGAGGGCTGCCGGCGGGGCAGCTCTCCGAAGTGGTGGGATCGCAGTCGTCCGGGCGCACCACGGTGGTGTGGCGGTGGATGGCCGCCGCCACGCGACGGGGCGACACGGTGGCGCTCGTCGACACCTTCGACCGGTTCGATCCGGAATCGGCCGCGGCCTGCGGCATCGACCTCGAGCGGCTGCTGTGGATCCGCGGCCAGGCCATTTCCAAGACCGGGGGCGCGGTGGATCCCGTGTGGCTGCCCGGGGTGCGCACCGTGGACGGGCCCGGCACGATGGTGGAGCGCACGGTGGACCGGGCGCTCAAGGCGCTCAACCTGGTGCTGCAGTCGGGTGTGTGCCCGGTCGTGGTGATCGACATGGCGGATGTGCCGCAGACGGCGCTGCGCCGCATCCCCTACACCACGTGGCTGCGCATCCAGCGGGTGATCGAAGGCAGCGACACGACGTGTGTCCTCGTGGCGCCAGAACCACTGGCGCGCAGTGCCGGCGGTGTCACGCTGTCGATGCAGACGCCGGGGCGGACGACGCCGGCGGTCGTTACCGGCCCGACGCGCCGGTCGGTGGCCGAGGCCTCGGTCACCACGCATGTGATGTGGCGGGGGGAAGGCGCGCGGGCACGGCGCTTCGACGGGCTGCGCTTCGACGTGCGCGTCTCGTCGTCGCGGCGTCAGGCGGCCGGCCGGGTGTCGCTCACCGCCGAGCCTCGCGCCGATCGGCGCTGGGCCGAGCGGTAACCGGAATCCGGCGTCATGTTCGCCGCGCTGTACTCCGTGTCGTCGCCCGTGGCCACGCTCACCCGCGTGGCGCAGTCGTTCTCGCCGCGCGTGGAGGTCTCGGGCCGGCTCGTGCTGTGCGATCTCCTCGGCGTGGCGCGGCTCTTCGGCGGCGCCCGCGACATCGCCGAGCACCTGCGCCGGGCCCTGGTGGATGCCGGCGCCGTGCGCGTCGCGGTGGCGCCCACCCACACGGCGGCGGCGCTGCTGGCGCTCGGCCGGCCGGGGCTGAGCGTGGCGGCGACACCGGCTGAGGCCCGGGTGACACTGGCGTCGCTGCCGGTGGCCACGCTGGCGGAATGGGGCACCGCGCATCTGGGCGCCCACGACGACGGCTCACGTCCGGCCAACGACATCCCCTCGGGCTGGGTGCACCCACGCGACACGCACCAGGGTCCGCGGACGCGGCGGGAGGTGCGTGGCCGCGTGCAGATGCCGCGCGGCAGCCGGCGCGCCGACGAGGCGGCCAGGGTCCGCGCCAGCCAGGCGCTCGACGTGCTGCGCCGCTGGGGCATCCGCACCCTGGGCCAGTACGCCGCGTTGCCGGCCGACGAGCTGTCGTCGCGGCTGGGAACGCTCGGCCCGCGCTGGCAGCACGCGGCAGTCGGGGAGGACATGGCGCCGCTCGTGCCGCTCGTGGACGACGAGCCGTTCGAGGCGTCACTCGCCCTCGAGTGGCCGGTCGAGGGGCTGGAGCCGCTCTCGTTCGTGCTGGCCCGTGTGCTCGAGCCGCTGTCGGTGCGTCTCGAGCGCGCCGATCGCGGCGCCGCCGTGCTGCACACCGAGCTGCACCTCACCACCCGCGAGCGTCATCTGCGCACGCTGCAGCTGCCGGCGCCGATGCGCGATGCGAAGACGCTGCGCACGCTGATCCTGCTCGATCTCGAATCGCACCCGCCGAGCGCCGCCATCGATCGTGTGCTCGTGCGCGTAGAGCCCACGCCCGGCCGCATCGTGCAGTGGTCGCTGCTCGAACGGGCCCAGCCGTCGCCCGAACAGGTCTCTACGCTGCTGGCCCGCTTGAGTGCGCTCATGGGCGACTCGCACGTCGGCTCGCCGCAGCTGGTGGATTCGTGGCGCCCGGGGGCGTTCGCCATGCGTGCGTTCAGTGCGCATGGCGAACGCGCACGCGCCGGGGCTGGGGGCTGGGGACGGCAAGAACAGGGGGCTGGGGGCTGGGGACTGGGTTCTAGGGCGGGTCAAGAACATCGTGACGATGTCACGATGTCAGGAGACGCGGCGTCACAGCGCGGCTGCGGCAAGCGCCAGTCCCCAGCCCCTAGCCCCCAGCCCCCAGGTTCGAGCCCCGTCTCCAGCCCCTAGCCCCCGCTAGTCCCCAGTCCCTGTTCTGTGGCTTTCCGCCGCTTCCGCCTCCCGGTGCCGGCCCGCGTCACGCTCCAGGACGGCCGCCCCGTGCGCCTCATGCCCGATCGGCGCGGCATCAGCGGCGGCGCCGTCGTCGACTGCGCCGGCCCCTGGCGCACCTCGGGCCACTGGTGGGACGAGCCGGCATCCGACTCCGCGCCCTCGTCGACGCGCACCTCCACGCCCTGGGACCGCGACGAATGGGACGTCGTGCTCGCCGACGGTGTCTCCTGCCGCGTCTTCCTCGAGCGGGACGTGGGGCAGTGGTTCATTGAGGGGACGTTCGACTAGGGGCTGGGGACTGGGGGCTAGGGACTGGGGCATGCCGATGGCCTCGATTCGTTCGCATCGAGATCTCGAGGTCTGGAATGACGCGATGCAGCTGGTGGAACTCACGTACCGGCTCGTCGATCTCCTTCCCCCTCGAGAACAGTTCGGGCTCTCCCAGCAGATGCGGCGAGCCGCTGTGTCGATTCCTTCGAACATCGCTGAAGGGCACTGCCGCCACACCCGGCAGGCGTACCTCTATCACTTGAGAGTTGCGCTTGGCTCTCAGGCTGAACTCGAAACTCAACTCGAACTTGTCGTCAGGCTCGGGATGTTGTCGAAAGCTGCCACAGGCGACTGCGCTCAACTTCTCATACGCGTGGGGAAGAGGTTGCATGCACTCGTCGATTCGCTCGAGCGAAGCGAGTCTTAGGCATGCCCCAGTCCCCAGTCCCCGAGCCCCCAGCCCCGTGTATATCGAGCTCCACGCCTCCTCCGCCTTCAGCTTCCTCCGGGCCGCCACCTTGCCCGAGCCGCTCGTCGACCGCGCGGCCATGCTCGGCTATCCCGGCGGTGGCGCTTGCTCGACCGCGACGGCGTCTACGGCGCCCCCCGCTTCCACAAGGCGGCGCGCGCCGCGGGCATCAAGCCGATCATCGGCGCCGAACTGACGCTTGGCTGGGGACTGGGGACTCGGGGACTGGGGACTGGGGCATGCCAAGAGCAGGTCGAGTCGCGGCGTGACAGCGGGACACGCCCCAGCCCCTAGCCCCCAGTCCCTAGCCCCTGTCAGTGTTCTTGTTGCGTCTCAAGAGGGCTACCGCAACCTCTGCCGCCTCATCACGAAGATGAAGCTGCGCGCGCCCAAAGGGGAGGGCGCGCTCACGCTCGAGGATCTCGACGGCCACGTCGGCGGGCTGGTGGCGCTGGCGGGACGGCCGCTGCTGCAGTCCGACCGGCACGGCGTGGGCGGGCTGCTCGATCGGCTCGTCGGCATCTTCGGGCGCTCGCACGTCTACGTCGAGGTGCAGCGGCACCTGCAGCGCGACGAGACCTGGGACAACGAGATGCTGGTCTCGCTGGCCGAGGCGTTTCGCGTGCCGATCGTCGCCACCAACGGCGTGCGCTTCGCCGCCCAGGCCGAGCGGCCGCTGCACGACGTGCTCACCTGCATCCGCGAGCACACCACGCTGGCCAACGCCGGCCGGCGCCTGGTGGCCAACGCCGAGCGCTACCTCAAGTCGCCGGCGCAGATGGCCCGGCTCTTCGACGACCTGCCGCAGGCCGTCACCGCGTCGCTCGAGCTGGCCGAGCGGCTCGAGTTCACGATGCAGGACCTCGGCTACCGCTTTCCGACCTACCCGGTCCCGCCGGGCGAGACCGAGGCGTCGTTCCTGCGCAAGATCGCCGACATCGGCGCCCGCGATCGCTACCGGCCGTATCACGACAAGGCCCGCGCGCAGGTGCTCCGCGAGCTCGATCTCATCGAGAAGCTCGATCTGGCCGGCTACTTCCTGATCGTGTGGGACATCGTCAACTTCTGCCGCCAGCACGACATCCTGGTGCAGGGCCGCGGCTCGGCCGCCAACAGCGCCGTGTGCTACAGCCTGGGCATCACCGCCGTCGATCCCGTGCAGATGGAGCTGCTGTTCGAGCGCTTCCTGTCGGAGGAACGCGGCGAATGGCCCGACATCGATCTCGATCTGCCGAGCGGCGACCGGCGCGAGCGCGTCATCCAGCACGTCTACGAGAAGTACGGCCAGCACGGCGCGGCGATGACCGCCAACGTCATCACCTACCGCGGCAAGAGCGCGGCGCGCGAAGTGGGCAAGGCGCTCAACCTCGACCCGACGCAGATCGATCGCCTGGCCAAGGTGATGCACAACTTCGAGTTCCACGACGCCGACGACTCGCTGTCGAAGAACATGCAGGTCGTCGGCGTGGATGCGACGCAGCCGATGGTGCGGCACTTCGCCCGGCTGTGGCAGCAGATGCAGGACCTGCCGCGCCATCTCGGCCAGCACTCCGGCGGCATGGTGATCTGCCAGGGCGAGCTGTCGTCGGTGGTGCCGCTCGAGAACGCCAGCATGCCCGGCCGCGTGGTGGTGCAGTGGGACAAGGAAGACTGCGCCGACATGGGCCTCATCAAGGTCGACCTGCTCGGCCTGGGCATGATGTCGGCGCTGCAGGATGCCCTCTCGATCATCAATGTCGACACCACGAAGCCGCGCGTCGATCTGGCGCATCTGCCGGAGAACGATCCCGCGGTCTACGAGATGCTGCAGGCCGCCGACACCATCGGGCTGTTCCAGGTCGAGTCGCGGGCCCAGATGGCGACGCTGCCGCGGCTGAAGCCGGCCACCTTCTACGACCTCGTCGTGCAGGTGGCGATCATCCGGCCCGGGCCGATCGTCGGGCAGATGGTGCATCCCTACCTGGATCGGCGGGCCGGCCGCGCAGCCGATCGTCTACGACCATCCGCTGCTCGAGCCGGTGCTGAAGCGCACGCTGGGCGTGCCGCTCTTCCAGGAGCAGCTCCTGCGCATGGCCATGGTGGTGGCCGGTTTCACCGGCGGCCAGGCCGAGGATCTGCGCCGGGCGATGGGTTTCAAGCGCTCCGAGAAGCGCATGAAGCAGATCGAGGTGCAGCTGCGCGAGGGCATGGCCGCGCACGGGCATCACCGGCGAGGTGGCCGATCGCATCGTGCTGTCGATCGGCTCGTTCGCGCTCTACGGCTTCCCCGAATCGCACGCCGCCAGCTTCGCGCTCATCGCCTACGCCAGCGCCTACCTCAAGGCGCACTACCCGGCGGCGTTCTACACCGCGCTGCTCAACAACCAGCCGATGGGCTTCTACCATCCGGCCACGCTGGTCAAGGACGCCCAGCGCCGCGGCGTGCGCTTCGCGCCCATCGACGTGCAGATCTCCGACTGGGACTGCACCGTGGAACTGGACGGCACCATCCGCCTCGGCCTGCGCTTTGTCGCCGGCCTGCGCGAGGACGTCGGGCGGATGATCGCGGGCCGGTCGGCGACACCGACGCGACCCACTGCGGATCTCGGCGCGCGCGGACGTCCGAGCGTGCGCAGCAGCCGCGGTGTCCGAAGTGCGGCTGTGACGACCCCTCGATGATCGAAATCGAAGGCGCGGCAGCGCGACAGCGGGACGCGTGGCATCGGGTTCGCGCGACGTCGGACAAGCGGCTCTTGGCATGCCCGAGTCCCGAGCCCCAGTCCCCAGCCCCTGTTCTGCAACGTCTGCTCGCACTCGTGGACCGACGGCGTCTCGGACCGGCGTTTCCGCTCCATCGACGAACTGATTCGCGTCACCGGCATGCGCCGCGACGAACTCACCGTGCTGGCCGAGATCGGCGCGCTCAACTCGCTCGGCCACGACCGGCGGAGTGCGTTGTGGCAGGTGGAACGGCTGTCAGGCCCGCGGGGAACTCTTCGCACAAGAAGATCAGAGCGAAGAGTTCGAGAGGCGGGCCGAACGGGGCTCGGGGACTCGGGGCTCGGGACTCGGGGATGGGTCAGACGCTGAGCGCGCCGACCATGATTTGCGTGACGAGTCAAGGAGATGAGGTCAGACGCGAGAGCGTCTACACCAGTCCCGAGTCCCGAGCCCCGAGCCCCGAGCCCCACGTCCGCGAGCCCGCTCCCCGAAATGTCCGCGGGCGAGCGGCTCGTGGCGGATTACGCCGGCACCGGCATCACCGTGGGGCCGCATCCGATGGGGTTCCGGCGGCACGAGCTGGCGATGAAGGGCGTGCTGCGCGCCATCGATCTGCCGCTGGTCCGGAACGGCCGGCGCGTGCGCACCGCCGGCATGGTGATCACGCGGCAGCGGCCGGGCACGGCCAAGGGCTTCGTGTTCCTCACCCTCGAGGACGAGACCGGCATCGCCAACATCATCATCCGCCCCGACGTGTACGCCCGCGACCGGACGGTCGTGGTCGACTCGCCGTTCCTGCTGGTCGAGGGCGTGCTGCAGATCCAGGACGGCGTCACGGCGATCAAGGCCGAGCGGGTGGAGCGCCTCGAGGGGCTGCTCGCGTCGATGGCCGTCGAGTCGCACGACTTCCACTGAGGAATCCGCCCGCCGAGGCGGAGCGGACGGGGCAAGAACGACATCGCCGGCGCGACCGAGCGTCGCTACACGCCACGCGTGACGCCCTCAACGCTGGCACGGATGTCGCGACTCGCCTGCTAGAATGGCGGGCGGCCTATGGGCATGGCCGTCGAAGTCAGACGACGACGATTCACCGCGGACGAATACCAGCAGATGGCCAAGCTGGGCATCCTGCGCGAAGGTGATCCCTTCGAGCTCATCGACGGCGAAGTGGTCGCCAAGATGACCATCGGCCCCGGCACCACGCCGCCGTCAATCGCCTCAACGGCACTTCGTGTCGCTGTGCCGGCGAGCGCCATCGTTCAGGCCGCAAGGCGCGGTCCGGCTCGAACCTCTTCAACGAGCCCGAGCCCGATCTGGCGCTGCTGCGCCGCCGCGCGCGACTTCTACGCCGTCGGCGTCACCCAGGACCGCGATATCCTGCTCGTCGTCGAAGTGGCCCAGTCGTCCATCGACTACGACCGCACGGTGAAAGCCGAGCTCTACGCGCGCCTCGGTGTTGCGGAGTACCGGCTGGTCGACCTGAACGCCGACGTCGTCACGCGCCACACCGAGCCGGCCGACGGGCAGTATCGTCGTGTCGAGCCGGTGCCCGCCGGTGACTCGTTCGCGCCCGCAGTTGCCGGCGTGCGGCTGACCACGGCCGACATCTTCGGCTGAGTCGGGCCGCGGCTCGGGGCTGGGCACGGGGCTCGAGAGGATCGGTCCACGCTGGTCGGCGTCGCCGCTCGCTAGCTTCGCTCTCGAAATTGACCGCAACCCGTAAGCCGATCAGCGCTGACGCCAAGCCCGAGTCGCAAGTCCTGGATCCCCGAGACGCATCTAAGTAGTCTTCGCCGTCAGCTCGTCCACCGCGCGGTGCGCCTGGTCGATGGCGCCGTCGGTGTACGCGTAGGCGCCGGCGTCCGCGTTGGCGATCGCGATGCGGCCGAAGCGGCGGCGGCGCCACCACGCACGGCGGCTCGCCGCCCTCGAGCCAGAACGGGTCCCACAGCGAGTTGTACTGGTAGGCGTAGCCGTGCGGCCAGCGGTTCACGGTGATGGCGAGGATGTCGCGCGCCGGGTCGAAGCCGCCGCGGCCCGAGCATCGCGCGCCAGCTGCTCGCGGATGCCGCGCTCGATCGTCTCGAACGGGGTCGAGAGCAGCTCGGCGCGGCCGGCGCGGTGCTGCGTCGCGCGCCGGCAGGCCCGGGTTGCACGGCGTCTTGGACAGGTGCAGCACCACGATCGGCTCGTCGGGCGTCCGCGAGTGCGCGGTAGTCGCCGATGCTGACCGGGAAGTCGAGGTCGATCGAGGTGTGCCAGAGCCCGGGCGACGTCGACTGGTGACGCCGAGCCTCTGGAACGCGGTCCAGTTGCGGATGAGCACGTTGGTGTAGACGAGCGGCACCTTGACGGCGTAGGCGAGCGCCGTCGCGCTGCGGCTCGGGCAGCTCCGGGCAGAGGTACGGGATCACGGGTGCCAGCACGCCAGCACGCAGCGCGGCCGCCGCACGCTGCAGCTTCGCCGCCGCGCACGTAGGTCACCTCACGCCCCGCGCCGCTGCCGGCTCGCCGTCGTGCGCCACGCGCACCACCGTGCTGTTGAGGCGGATGCGCGCCGGCGAGCCCGCCTCGTCGAGCCTGCGCGTAGTCGGCCCGCGCCGTGACGACGTCGTCCACCGTCGTGCCCGGGATCGCCGCCGGGAACGAGGCGCCGCACCAGCAGGCGCGCCACCGATCGCGTTGCCGTCGGGGAAGTGGAAGAAGTAGTCCTCGGCCTCGGCGATGTGCGGATCGCGTCGTGGTTCATGCCCGGGCCCGGCGCCGGGTCGAGCCCCATGCCCTGGAAGCCGGGAAGCCCGAGCCCCAGGCGTCCTGCGCCGGTACGGCGTCGATGCCGACGCCGTAGAGGCCGTGGGTGCGCGCCTGGAAGATGGCGACACGCCGGGATCGAGCTCGCCAGACTGTCGGTCAGGAAGTCGGCGTAGCTCATGCGCGCGAGCCGCGCCTTCTTCTCGGCCGATGAGAGCCCGGGCATGGAGTCGCATGCTCTCGATGATCAGCCGCAGGAGGTCGCGCCTGCGCCGCGGTCGAGAGCGGCGCCTGGGCGAGGAACTCGTCCGGATCGGGCGGCTCGCGCGACCGCCGACCACGAGCTCGATCGGCGCCGAAGGTCTCCTTGTCGAAGAAGAACCCGCGCCGAGGCCGAGCGCCGTACAGATTGCGCGTCGAGCACGCGTTCGAGAGCGCGACACGTCGATGCCGAGGTCGGTGATGAGGCCCTTCGCCACCGGCGCTGTACGGCGCCGGGCTGTCGATCGACTGCGTGCCGCCGTAGCCGAGGATACGTGCGGCCGCCGTGCGCTGAACTCGTTGCGCTTCGCGTGGCCGCCGAAGTCGTCGTGGTTGTCGAGGACCAGGACGCGCGCCGCGGCCCGGCTCGCTGCGGAAGAAGGCGCCGCCGCCAGGCCGCTGATGCCGCCGCCGACCACCACCAGGTCGTAGCTCTCGCCGGTCGCGGCGCCGTCGAGCTCGAGCCGGCCGTCCCTCAGGCGATGCGCGGCCTCGAAGGAGCCGTCGTGGCTGCCGCGCAGCCCGACCAGCGCCGGCGGGTAGTAGCCGGCGGCCCGTTCGAAGCCGGGATCGGGCGGCAGCGGCGGCTCGCCGGGGCCACAGCTGGCCGCCAGGTCGCGCCGCCGAGGCCGACGGCGGAACGCCGCCGATGAAGTCGCGGCGGGTGATCGGCCGGTGCATGCCCAGGTGGCGGTCGCGTGAGTCGCTCATTCGCAGAATTGTGTCGCGACGTCTGGACGGGTCATCGGCCTTCGCCCCGCGAGTCGTCCCGAACAAGATTTTGGGGAATGACCGCGAAATCGATCCGGCGAGTTGGATTAGGCGGATTTCTTCGAGAAACGCCGAATTCGCATGAGCGCGATGCGTCGATCCGCCTTGACACATCCGTACGCGGCGCCACAATTTCGCGTCAGGCTCCGGCTGGGAATCCGTCGATTCCAGAGGCCGGGCTGGAGGTCTCCACCTGCGATTTCGTTTGCTTTGGCTGTTGACAGCGATAGCGCTGATGGCGGCGCCCACGTCGGCATGGGCACAGCGCACGACCGGCGATATTCGCGGTGTCATCACCGACGAATCCGGTGCGGTGCTTCCTGGTGTGACGGTGACACTCCGCGGTCCCGGCGGTGCAAGGCATGCCCACGACCGTGTCGAACGAGTTGGGCGTCTACCGCTTCCCAACCTGGCCCCTGGCATCTACGAGATTTCGGTCGAACTGGCCGGCTTCGCTACCAAGACGCAGACCGGCATCCCGGTGGAGCTGGGCGCCACGCAGGAAGTCCCGGTCCAGATGAACGTCAGCACCCAACAGGAGACCATCCCCGTAGTCGCCGAGACGCCGGTCGTCGACGCGGCTACGACTGAACTCTCCACCAACTACAACCGCGAGTGGGTCGAGAACGCCCCGGTGCGTCGCTTCACGTTCTTCGATCCTATCAACGCCGCGCCGGGCGTGGCACAGCAGTCGCCGACCGTCTTCCCGATCAATGCCTTCGGTTCGGCGGCCAACGAGAACCTGTACCTGCTCGATGGCACCGACTTCACCGCGCCGCTGTCGGGCGCGGCGTGGCCATGGCCCAATACCGACGCCATCGAAGAAGTGCAGAGCCTGTCACTCGGCGCCAGCGCCGAGTACGGCAACGTCGCCGGCGCGGTGTTCAACATCGTCACCCGCCAGGGCTCCAACCAGTTCCACGGCGACACGAACTTCTACTGGCAATCCGACGACCTGACCGGGCGAAACACCGACGATGACGAGGACGGCGGGCAGCCTATAACCGCGCCCGCTTCGTCGACAGCACCACGCAGCTCGGCGGACCCATCCTCAAGGACAAGCTGTGGTTCTTCGGCTCGTGGCAGTTCCAGCAGGACTGGGAGTCGCAGCCCGGGACCGACAAGGAATTCCCGGCTAAGTCGAACGCGAAGCGTTATTTCTTCAAATTCAACTACTCGATCAACCAGGACCATCGCCTGCAGTTCCAGCAGCACGACGACTACTACGAGATTCCCGAGCGCGCCACCCCCAACAAGGCGCCGAGCACCATCAACCTGAACCACGGCCACAATCCCTCGCCGGGGCTGATGAACACGGCCGTGATCAATCCGACGACGGTGGTCGAGGCCCGGTATCGGGCTTCTACGGCACCGCCGCCAACGACCCGCTGAACGGTGGCCCGCGCATCAACCCGCGTTTCCAGGACCTCGACACCGGCAACATCACCGGCGGCATCTACGACTGGTACGACGGCAAGTCGTTCAAGACGGCGTTCTCCGGCAAGCTCACCAGTACGCCGACAACTTCCTCGGCGCGCAGCACGACTTCAAGGTCGGCGTGCAGTACAACAGCGGCGGTGGCGAGTCGGTGAACGGCTACAACGACTACATCTACACCTACGGGTCGGAGCCGTCCTACGGCTACACGCAGAATCCGTACTGGACCGGCGGCAGGTTGCGCGCTCTTGGCGTCTACGTGGACGACACCATCCGCTGGAACCGCCTCACGCTGAACGCCGGGTTGCGCTTCGACTCCAGCAAGGGCTACTTCAACTCGTTCCCGATTCTCGATCGCAACGCGAACGAGATCGGCACCTCGCCGGCCGTCGACAAGCTGTTCGACTGGAACGTGATCTCACCGCGGCTCGGCGCGACCTTCAAGCTGAACGACGCCGGCACCACCTTGATCAAGGGCAGCTGGGGCCGCTACTACCGCGGCATCGTGACGGGCGAGTTCGACCCCGCGACGCCTTCGATCGCCGACCGGTTCGAGTTTCCCGGGACCTACGACGCCCAGGGCAACCCGGAGGACCTCAGCCTGGTGACCAGCAACGACAACCTCCGAATCGACTCGGGGTACGAGAATCCCTACACCGACCAGTACATCGTCACCTTCGAGCACCAGTTGTCCGATCGCATCGGGTTCGCGGTGAACGGCGTGTGGAAGAAGTGGGACAACCAGTCGGCCTGGCGGGACATCGCCGGCACCTACGCGCCCGTGACCCGGACCGCCGAGGGGAAGACCTTCGACCTGCTGCAGCTGACGAGCGGCGCCGAGAGCCGTATCATTCAACTTTCGAACGCCGACCAGATGGAGGCCACCTACAAGGGTGCCCACTTCCAAATCAACAAGCGCATGTCCAACCGGTGGCAGGGCACGGTTGGTCTGACCCTCTCGAAGGCCGAGGGCCGGCTCGGGACGAGCACCGCGCGCGTCTCACCAATTTCGAATGGCAATAGCACCGCCGGCGATTTCGGCCGACCGAACCCGAACGACATCACCAACTCCGACGGGCTGCTCATCTGGGATCGCCCGGTGCTGTTCAAGACCCAGATCGTCTACGAGCTCGGCTGGGCCATGACGCTGGCCGGGAACTACATGTATCAATCAGGCAAGCCGTGGGGACGCGAAGTGCGCTTCAACGGGCTCGTACCGGGCGCGACGCGCGTCCTTTACGAACCTTTCAACGACGATCGCCGCACGGCCGCGTTGAACGGCCTCGACGTGCGCCTCGAGAAGGCCCTCAGGTTCGGCGGCACGGCGGAGGGCGCGGTGTTCGGCGACTTCCTGAACGTGTTCAACAACGATGCATACGAGAACCTCGTCGACCGGCGGCAGGTGTCCACGAACTTCGGGGTGCCCACCCGATTCGTGCTGCCGCGCCGCTGATGCTCGGCGCGAAGTTCCGCTTCTGGCGGTCGGCTCGAAGCGGCTAGGGGCTAGCGGCTCGGCGGCTAGACCCGACTCGTCACACATCGAAGGGCGGCTTCACGGGCCGCCCTTCGTGCGTACGGTCGAGCCGTCTTGACACGGCAATCGTCTACCGAGTGGCTGCGCGCGCGGCGGCGAAGGTCGGCGGCGAGGGCGGCGTCACCGGATTCGCTGGCGAGCGGCGATGGCGACGTCCCAGGCACTGAGCGGCCTCGACGCGCCGACCGGTGGCAGCCAGGGCTTCCGCGAGCGTCCGCCAGCACGCGTGGATCGCGGCCGCCGGTCGTGTCGTTGACCCGGGCCGCGATTCCCAGGGCGGCCATCGGCTTGCGCGCGGTGGCCGGCTCCGCGGTGAGCAGCAGGCGCGCGAGGTTCATCGCCAGCGACAGGTCGTCGGGGTGACGGTCGCGCAGCCTCAGAAGCAGATCGATGGCCGCCGGTGCGCGGTTGGTCTCGGACCACGCGAAGGCCAGCGCGCCGGCTACCGCGGGATCGGTCGACGCGGCCGCCCCTCCGGCCTCCAGGTCGGCAGCGGCACGCCCGGCCTCGCCGAGCTGGACGAGCGCCATGCCGCGATGCAGCCGGGCTCGAACGCGCGCCGGATCGTGGTCGAGCACGCGCGAGTAGGCGGCGACCGCGTCGGCCAGCCGGCCGGCGTCGGCGGCGGCGTCGGCTTCCCGCTGCTCGCGGTCCGCGAGCAGGCCGGCCAGGCGACTGCGGCCGAGGTCGTGATCGGGCACCCGGGCGATCAACGCCTGGAACTGCACGATGGCCTCGTCACGACGGCCCGCCTCGACCAGCGCCAACGCCAGGTTGTAGCGGGCCACGTCGTTGTCGGCGTCGAGCGTCACCGCCCGCGTCCACAGCGCGAGCGAGTCGCGCCAGTGACCGAGCTGGGCGCGCGCCGAGACGGCGAGGACGAGGCTCAATCCCAGCATCGCCATCAACGCGATGCCCTCGGGGCGCGGGCGACGGCGCGACACTGCCAGCGCCACCGCCGCCGACAGGACCATTGCCGGGCCATAGGTGTAGCGGTCGGCGGTGACCTGCAGTCCAGACGGAAACAGCCCGACCACCGGCGCGAGCAGGGCGAGATAGGCTCCCACACCGCGACCGCCGCCGGCCACGACCACAGGCGCCAGGTTGCCACGATGGCCGCGACAGCGGCGGCCAGGGCGAGACCGGCACGTCCCCAGTCGGGATCGCTCGTGCGCGGCAGGGCATCGAGGGTGGTGAGGGCGGCCGGCGCCACCGTCCGCCAGACGTAGAGCGCCGGGTGCGTCAGTGCCCACGCGACCGCGGCTCGCCAGCCCGACGTCGGCCAGGGACTCGACGTCGCGGGCGCTGGCCTCGGCCGCGGCCAGCGGCAGACCCACGACGCGCAAACGGCACCAGCGCGCGCGCCAGCGTCCCGAATGTGCGTGGACGTGCCTGCGGGTCGAAGCGCGCCAGGGCGAAGAGCACGAGCGGCAGCAGCGGCGCGGTGACGCGGGCGAGCTGCGACAGCGCGAACAGCGTCACGCTCGCCACCAGCCACCCGGTGGCACCGCCGCGCACCCAGAGAATCCACGCGGCGACCGACACCAGCAGCGGCGCGTAGGACAACAGGTACGGCAGCGCACTGGCCCACGCCACCGGTTCGACCCGCAGCGGGTGCAGCGCGAAGAGCGCGGTGGCCGCCGAGCGCGACCCACCATCGATCGGGGCCGCGGGCGCCGCGATCGAGAACCAGTGTGATCAGGCCGAGCAGCAGCACGGCGTTCAGCGTGTGCAACGCCAGGGCGAGGGTGTGGACGTGGCGTGCCGACTCGGGCCCACCGCCGACGGCGGCCAGCGCCAGCCACGACAGCGGCTGGTAGTGGCCCATTTCGCGCGTCGAGAACGCCCAGACCACGAGCGGGCCGAGCGGCTGCTGCAGGCGCGGATTGGCGGCGACGACGTCGGGATCGTCCCAGTTCAAGAACGCGTGATCGATCACCGGCCGGAAGGTGATCGATACGGCCGCCGCCAGCGCCAACGCGAGGACGACGCCAAGCCACATCGACGACGTGCGATTGCCCGGAGCCCGTGGCGGGAGCCCGATGACGCTGTTGCTGCCTGCGGGCGACGAGCCTTGGTTGGCCGGAGCCGGCGTCGAGATGGAGCGGCGCCGCCGGCGGTGAGTCATCGCCCCAGTTCCGCGAGACGCTGGCGCGCCGGCGCGAACCGGGGATCGAGCGTCAGGGCGCGGCGGAACCAGTCGGCCGCCTCTGGCTGGCCCGCTCGCATCAGCACCAGGCCCAGGTTGTAGGCGTACTGGGCGTTCTTCGGGCTGAGGGTCACCGCCTCGCGAAAGGCACGGGCCGCCTCGTCGTGCTGTCCGCCGCCGCCCAGCACCATGCCGAGCGAGTTCCAGTAGTCCGCCACCGCCGGGTCGAGCGCCGTGGCCTCGCGGAACAGCGCCAACGCGCGATCCGGCTGCCGCTGGCTGATCAGGATCTCGCCCATGCGCCAGCGGACGAGCGCGTCCTTGGGGGCCAGCGCCGCGACCTTCTGATAGGCAGCGGCGGCGCGTTCGAGATCGCCGGCCTCCTGCCAGAGCTGGCCCTCACGGTCGAACAGCTCGGGCTCGTTCGGCGCGTCGCGCTGCCCGCGCTGCAGCGCCTCGATCGCGCCGCGCGGGTCGCGGAGCGCGAGCCGCGCCTCCGCCAGCTCGAGGTGGGCCTGGGTGAAATTGGGCATGGCGACGATGGCCCGTTCGAAGTTCTGCTCGGCCTCGCGCCACCGGCCCAGGCCGACCTGGGCCCGCCCCAGATAGAAGTGCACCTGGAAGCTGTCGGCGCCGGCCCGTCGAAGCTCGGTGAGCTTGGCCGCGCTCTCGGCGTAGTGCTTCTGCTGGAGGAGCGTCAGTCCGTCGCGCATCAGCCCGCTCAGCGTCCGGAACTCGTCGATCTTGTCCTTCGGATCGGCGCCCTGCGCCACCGTGCCCTTGGCGGCGCCGGGACTGACGTAGCCGAGCGCCCCGAGCTTCTGCAGCGTGTCGGCCGACAGCGCTGCCGGCGCCGTGTCGGTGGCCAGCGCCCGCTCGCGCTCGGCACGCAACAAGCCTTCGAGTGCGGCGCGCAAGCGGCGTGCCGTGGCGGTGTTCGCGGCCGCCAGATCGCGGGTCTCGCCCGGATCACTGGCCAGGTCGTACAGCTCGGGCCGCGGCGCCAGGATGTACTTCCACGGGCCCTCGCGCAGCACCCGCAAGTCGCTCCACTGGTAATGCGTGAGCGGGGTCAGTGATTCGGCGTAGGTCGTGGCCGAGGGCACCGGCGGGCCGCCCTTTACCAGGCTCGCCGCCAGGTTCGTCCCGGTGGTCGTGCCGGCGGTGAGGGCGGGCAGTCCCAGGAGGGCCAGCGCGGTCGGCGCCACGTCGACCAGGCGCACCGTGCCGGCGACCGTCGTGCCAGCCGCCAGGCCCGGGCCGCGCATCACGAGCGGCACGCGCAACGTGGTCTCGTAGGCGAAGAAGCCATGCCCGGTCTCGTCGTGCTCGCCGAGCGCCTCGCCGTGGTCGGCGGTGACGACGACCAGCGCGTCGTCCCACAGCTGGCGCGCCTCGAGGCTGGCCCGCAACCGTCCGAGCAACGTGTCGGTCCACGCCACCTCGCCGTCGTAGGGGCGATCGGCGAATCGGGTCGCGAACGGCTCCGGCGGCTCGTAGGGGTCGTGCGGATCGTAGAGATGCACCCACAGGGCCGTACGCTTCGACTTGGCCTCTGGCGCGCGGCCGTCGAGCCACTGCTCGACGCGGGCGAGCGTGTCGTCGCCGCGGCGCTGCACGGTGCCGAGCGACAGCATCTCGCGCCCATCGCCGGTGTCGAAGGCGTCGTCGTAGTGGTCGAACCCGCGATCGAGGCCCGACTGCGACGACAGCACGAACGAGGAGCACGAAGGCCGCGGTGGCGAAGCCCTGCGCCGACAGCGCCTCGGCCAGTGTCGGCACGTCGTCGGCGAGCGGCAGCGAGATGTTGTCGCGCACGCCGTGCTCGGCGGGGTAGCGCGCGGTGAAGAGCGAGGCGTGCGACGGCCGGGTGATGGGCACGTGCGCTGGTGGCGTCGAGCGGCCCGCACGCCCTCGCGGGCGAGCCGATCGAAGTTGGGCGTCGGCACCGTGGTGTTGCCGTAGGCGCCGAGCCGGTCGGCCCGCAACGTGTCGATGGTCACGACGACCAGATGCCGTGGCGCGCCGGGCCGGCGCCGCTGGCGGCGGCGACGCCGACAGGCGGCGCCGACCGCGACGAGCACCGCGACAGCAATGTAGGGCAGCTCTTTAGAGCTGCCTTTGGCGGAGCTGAAGCTCCGCCCTACGTCGAAGCGTTCATCGGCCACGCTCCAGCGCCCGTGCCCTGGCGACCGCGCGGGCGGCGTCGTTCTCACGACCCATGCGGCTGTAGACGTCGGCGAGCACGTAGTGGCCGAGTGGCGCAATCGTGCGGTCGGGCCACTTCGACAGACCCTCGGTCGCCGCCTGCGCCGCGCCCTGGAGATCGCCGCCATCGAGCAGCGCCTTGGCCAGATAGAGATAGCCCTCGGCGAACTCCGGCCGAGCCTCGACCGCGGCCCGGAATCGCGTCGTCGCCTCCGGCAGCCGCCCCTCCTTCAGCAGCAGCTTGCCGAGGTTGAACTGCGCCCCGTAGTTCTTCGGGTTGGCAGCCGCCTCGGCCTCGTAGGCGGTGCGCGCCGCCGCGCCGTTGCCGCGCTGCTCGTAGACCAGCGCCAGGTTGTACTGCCCGCGCGGCACGTCGGCGCGCAGGTCGACCGCCTCCTTGAGCACCTTCTCGGCCTGGTCGTACTGCTTCAGCTCGAGGTGCGCCTCGCCGAGCTTCACGAGAAAGGGCGGCCGGTCGACGTCGAGCGTCAGCCCCTTGGTCAGCACGTCGAGCGCCTTGGCCGGCTGGCCGCGCTGCATGTAGATGTCGCCGAGCTGGAAGTGCGCGCGGCCGCTGCGCGGATCGAGCTGCTGCGTGCGCTCGAAGCCGACGATGGCCTCGTCGATCTTGCCGGCCGCGCGATAGGCCAGGGCGAGGTTGTAGGTCGACAGCAGGTGCGTCGGGATCGAGCGCGAGCGCCTTCTGGTAGGCGGCGACGGCGTCGGCGTGGCGTCCGGCCTTGGTGTAGATGTTGCCGAGCCGCGTGTGGCCCTCGATCATGTCCGGATCGACGGCCAGCGCCTTCAGCACCTTGGCGGCGGCGTCGTCGTAGCGGCCCGCCTCGGAATCCGTATCCGGCCAGCTGCAGCAGGTTGTAGAGCTCGATGGTCTCCTTCGGATCGCGCCGCGGGCGATCCTCGAGATGCCGCGCCGACGTCGAGCCGACGTAGCCGAGCGCGCGCAGGCGTTGCTCGGCCGCCGGATCGACGGCCTGTGGCCCCTTCACGGCTTCGGCTCGCGAGGTCTCGGCCACCAGGGCCCGCAGCGCCCGTTCCATCCGATCGGCCCGTGCCTGATCGGTCGCGGCAAGGTTGGACAGCTCGCCGGGGTCCTTGACCACGTCGTAGAGCTCGCGGGTCGGCGCCAGGATGAACTTGTAGGCGCCGTCGCGCACCGCCTGCAGCTCGCTCCAGCCGTAGTGGAAGCGCGGATACCAGCTCTCCGAGAACGCCAGCAGCTCCTGCCGCTGGCCGTCGAGCGCCGGGCGCAGCGACGCGCCCTGGACGGCGGCCGGTGGCTGCGCACGCCCAGCAGATCGAGCACGGTCGGCATGACGTCGACGATGCGCACCTGATCGGGCACCACCCGCGGCGCGATGCCCGGGCCCGGCCATGATGAGCGGCATCTGCACCGACGCGTCGTAGACGAAGAAGCCGTGCGACTGCTCGCGGTGCTCGCCGAGCTGCTCGCCGTGGTCGGCGAGCACGACGACCAGCGTGTCGTCGCGGCGGCCGGCGGCGTCGAGCGCCGTCAGCAGCCGCCCGACCTGGGCGTCGGTGTAGGCGATCTCGGCGTCGTAGGCGCCGTCGCGGGTGGCGGGGAAGCGCGAGGCGTACTCGGCCGGCGCGTCGTAGGGCGAGGTGGGGATCGTAGAGGTGGACCCAGCCGAAGAAGGGCTGATCGCGACGGCGTGCCCAGCCACGCGCAGTGCCTGGTCGACGACCTCGCCGCCGCGCCGCTGGATGGCGTCGAGGCCCGGGCCGACGTCCTCGGACAGATCGAACTCGTCGAAGTAGGTGTCGAAGCCCTGCGCGATGCCCCAGCGGGCGTCGAGCACGAACGCGCCGACGAATCCGCCGGTGCGGTAGCCCTGGGCCTTCAATGTCTCGGCCAGCGTCTGCACGTGCGTCGTCCACGTAGAACCCGGTGTTGTCGCGCACGCCGTGCGACGTCGGCCACGTGCCCGTGAAGAGGCTGGTGTGCGCCGACAGCGTCAGCGGGGTCGTCGTGGTCGCCGCCGCGAATCGTGCGCCGCGCGCGGCCAGGCCGTCGAGCACCGGCGTCTGCGCGCTCTTGTAGCCGTAGCCGCCGACCCGGTCCGCGCGCAGCGTGTCGAGCGTGACGAGCAGCACGTTGCGCGGCGTCTAGCCGCCGCCACAGCCGGCGCCGAGGGCCGAGCCCGGCCAGCAGCCCCACAAGCGCGGCCCCCCGCGCGAAACCCACACAGGACATCCTCGACAATTGTAGGGCAGCTCTTCAGAGCTGCCAGGATGCGGAGTTCCTCGGAGGCGTGCCCGGAGGCAGGCTGAAGCTCCGCCCTAGTCCAGCAATCCCATCTGGCCTGCCGCTAGCCCTGCTCGCCAGCCGCTGATCCTCAGATCACCACCCCGAGCGGCTTTCGCAAGATCAGCACGAACAGGAACGACGCGATCAGGAACAGCACCAGCCAGTGCATCGACAGGCCGAACACGTCGAGGCGTGCGTTCCGGGTACGGCACCCGGATGGCCGTGACCGGTCCGTCGAGCGGCGGCTCCGACGGCTCGAGCAGCTGATCGAGCACCGACGCCCCGGGTCGCAGCGGCGCGCGCCGGGTCACGGCGTCGCCGGCGACGACACGCTTCTCCAGGTCGGCGCCCTGGACGCGCAGCTGAAGGACGTGCGTGCCAGGCGCGCCGGGCACCACGCGCCAGACGACCTGGCGCAGACTCGGAAAATAGGCGGCCGGTCCATCGACCGTCACTCCGTCGCCGTCGAGCTGCGGTCTGCCAGGCTCGACGCCCGGGCCGAGGTCGGCGCTCACCGCCACGGGCACGCCAACCGGCACGCCGGTGTAGCCGTACCAGGCCTGGAGCTGGGCGATGGCGAACACCAGCGGCACGGCCGTGCAGACCAGTGGCAACGAGCGACAGGCGGAGGTAGCTGGCGTTGTGCACGAGCACGGCCCACTGGGCCCGCAGCAACCCCCGCAGGTCGTCGTTGAACAGCCGCATCTCGAAGAGGTCGGCGTGGATCTGCCGTTTCACCGCCGCCAGCGCCGCCTGGTCCGAGGTCAGGCGCATCAGCCCGAGGATGGCCAGCGCCGTCACCAGCGCGAGCAGCACGACGCCCGCCGCAGGCGGGGAGGGCCGCCAGCGGCGTCAACACCACGTCGGCGACGCGCACGAGGACAGCGTTCAGCAGCGTCACTGAATCGCTACGACAGATAGCCGAGGCCCTTGAGCTTCTTCTTCAGCTCCTGCTCGGATTCGGCGCCCTCGAGCTGCGCGATCTCCTTCTCGAGGGCGTGGGTGATGAACTCCTCCACCGACGAGTACCCGGCCAGATCGGAGTAGCGTTTGAGCTTGGCGAGCAGCGCCTTGTCGAGCTTGACGCGCGATCCGAACATTACTGCCTCCGGACGGGGAAGTCCGTCACACCGAACTCCGCGAGGATCGACGCCGCGAGCTGCTGCAGCCCGGGTGCGGGCGCCTTCAGCGGGCGGCTCGTGAACAGCACGCCCGGCACGTGGTCGGGATCCATGCTGTGGTCGCCGCTCCACGCCTCGCGGTTGTCGCTGAACACCTCGGCCGCCACGATGCCCAGCGCCGAGTCGCTCGACACGCGGGTGCCGCGGCGCATAGCCGACGACGATGTCGGGCGACAGGTCGAGGTGCGGCGTGGCCGGGGTAGGCGCGCTCGCGGAGGAAGGCGCGGGTCACCGCCGGCTGGCCGGTGGCCGGATCGACGGTCGCCTGCAGGCGTGCGGCGATCTCGGTGGCGAGCGCTTCGCGCTCGCGGGCGGGCACGATGCCCTTGCCCTCGCGGCCCTGCGTGTTGACGTAGAGGCCGTTCAATCCGGCGGCGTAGGCGCGCGTGCGCGTCCAGTCCACGCCGGCCAGCCCCGGTGCCTGGCCGGCGCGGGCGTTGGTGACCGTCAGGTAGCCCTGGTCGCGCAGCCAGCTGTTCAGGTTCATGGCCCGACGCCACGGCGCGAAGCCGTGGTCCGACATCACCACTAGCAGGTCCTGGGGGCCCAGCGCGCGCCGCGTGTCCGGCCGACGACGCCGTCCATCTGCACGTAGAGATCCTCGATCACGTGGCGGTATCTGGCGTCGGCGTCGGTGTAGGCCGGATGGGTCGGGTCCATCGCCCGCCACATCATGTGCGACACCTGATCGACGTGGCCGAAGTAGTAGAAGAGCAGGCCGTCGGTGAAGCGGCCCAGCACGTAGTCGAACTGCCGGAGGTTCTCGTCGGCAGTGATGCGCGCCTGCGCGAGGAGCTCGTCCGCCTTCAGCACGCCGGCGTTCATCCCGCGCGTGTCCTCCGGCATGCCCTGGGTGTAGAAGCGGCCGCCCACCCGGGCCAGCTCCGACGCGTAGTCCTCGGGTGAGGAGATCGGCAGCGCCGGACTGAACGGGTCGAGATTGATCGGACTGGCGTAGAGCTCGAAGTACGGCGTGAGGCTCTTCAGGAGGAAGCGCACCTGGCCGGGCAGGCTCGTCATCGGGGCCAGCGGGAGCTCGACGGCCAGCCAGTCGCCCCACTCCCCAAGGCGGAGCACCTGCGCCTGGTCGCCGATGACGATCTTGACCGCCGACTTCGCCTGGTCGACGTGCGCCTCGAACGCGACGGTGGTGGGCACCGGCGTCACGAGATACGGGTTCGGCGGGCCCTCGATCGACGCGCGCGCCACGCCGTCGAGCACGTCCACCGGCAGGATCATCCCGCCCGACACGTCCTGGCGCTCGAACACCTCCGGCCGCGACGTGAAGAGCGTGAAGATGCCGTAGGTGCCCAGCATGTCGGGCGTGCCCATCCCGCTCAGCTCGCGCGTAGCCGTGCCCGAGGGCGGGAAGTTGGCCGGCATGCGGACGATGGTCGTCTCCACGCCGCGCTGCTCGAGCACCTCCCAGAAGGGCGTGCCGTGGCGCAGCAGTTCGACCCGGCCCGCCGCCAGCGGAAACTGCCACCGCCCGAGGGTGAGCATGCGGCTGGGCGGCACCGTCCGTGAGGTCGACAGGAACGACTCGATGGTCTCCGGGTGGCGATGGATGAAGTCGAAGATGCCGTGCTCGCCGGGATCGAGGCCGGTCAGGAAGGTGGACCACGCCACCGGGCTGAGCGGCGGCGTCGAGGTGGCCAAGGGCGTGAACCGGCCGGCCGCGCCGAGGCGGGCGAGGTTCGGCAGCCGGCCCTGCGCGATGAGGTCGCGCACCAGGTGATAGTCGAGCCCGTCGATCCCCAGGACGACGACACGCTGCCCCGTGGGCGTATGGCGGGGGCCGCACGCTGCCACGACGGCGAGGGCGACGATCGCGAACCAGGCGACACGCCAGTTCGTGGCGCGCGCCGTCATGACGCCACGGCCCAGGGCCGGCCGTCCATGTGCGCGGGCGGGTCGAGCCCGAAGAGGCGCAGCGCCGTGGGCGCCACATCGACGATCGACAACTCGCCCGTCGGCCGTGACCTTGCGGTTGCAGAAGAACACGCCGGGGACCAGGCGGGGATCGATGCAGTGGTCGCCGCTCCACGCCTTGGTGTTGTCCTCGAAGACCGGTCCGGCCACGACGCCGGTGGCGCCGTCCCACGAGGCCCGGTAGCCGGCGTTGTAGCCGATGATGAAGTCGGGCGCGTTCTCCAGATACGGGCCGCTGTAGAGCGTGGCCGTGTCGAAGGCCTCGCGCACCCCCACCTCGGCCCGCTCGGCGTCGCGCAGGCCGCGCAGCTTGCCGATGATCTCGGCCTTGAGCGCCGCGGCCTCGACACCCGGCGCCACCACGCCCTCCTGCTCACGGCCGCGCAGGTTCAGGTACATCCCGCTCAGCCCCACGCAGTAGGCGCGCGTCTTCGTCCAGTCGACGTCACGCAGCCACTCGGCCGACCCGTCGCGGCCTGGCTGCAAGGCCAGGTAGCCCTCGCGCAGGAGCCAGGCATTGAGGTTGACCCCGCGCCGGAAGGCGCTGAAGCCGTGGTCGGAGAGCACCATCAACACGTCGTTCGGCTGCAGCTTGGCCTGCACCTCGCCCACCAGCGCGTCGTTCTTGCGATAGAGCTCGCGGATGGCGTGCTTGTGCGGCTCGGGCACGTCGGTCCGGTGCGCGGGATGGCTGGCATCGAGATAGCGCCAGAACATGTGCTGGATGCGGTCGGTGGCGTCGAACACGCACACCAGCGTGCCCCGGCGCAGGCGGTCCAGCGCCGTCAGGCACATCGTCCGCCGCTCGTCGTCGATGTCGTGGGCCTGCTGCAGGAAGGTGGCGTCGTCGGTGACCCCTTCGTTCAGCGCCCAGGTGTCCTCGGCCAGACCGAGCGTGGCGAACGGACCATGCCGTTTGGCGAGATAGCCGGCGTAGTACCCGGGGTGCGAGATCGGCATCGCCGGCTGTTCGGGATCGAGGTTGATGGGCGACATGTAGAGCGAGACGTGCTCACCCATCTCCAGCAGCTGGCATCGGGCGATCCCGGCCACGGTGATTGTCGGCGCGGCGGGGAAGCGAATCGGGACCCAGTCGGACAGCCGTCCGGGCTCCAGCGGCACGCTGGTCTCGCCGATGGTCAGCGTCGCACGGCCGGCGCCGCGGTCGAGCGCCAGCGCGAGGGGCGCCTCGAGCGGCGGATTGCCGGTCGACGAACGCGTTCTCCGGTCCCGTGATCACCGCCTCCACACGATCGCCGCGCAGCTCGATGGGCACGCGGATGCCGCCCTCCTTGAAGCGTCCGCTCGCCGGCCGCGTCGTGAACAGCAGGAACGTCCCCTGCGTGCCCAGCACGTCGGGCACGCACATCGCGCTCAGCTCGGCGCCGTAGAAGCGATCGGGCGGGAACGTGATCGGCACCCGCAGGATGGTGCTCCAGATCCGCCGTTCGCCCAGCAGCGTCCAGAACGGGGTGGAGCGGCGCAGGTTGGTCAGCTCCGGCCGGTGTCTCGGAATCAGGTACTTGCCGAGGCGGAAGAACCGCTCGACCTTGCCGATGCGAGTCGACGAGAGGCGGGGCAGGTAGGTGCGGCGATCGCGATCGAGGAAGTCGAAAATATTGTGCCGCGCCGGATGCGTGCCCGTGCTGAAGGACGACCACGCCACCGGCGAGAGCGCCGGATAGGTGGTCTGCAACGGCCGATACGCTCCGGTGGCCGCCAGCCGTGAGAAGTTCGGGAGCAGGCCGTCGGCCATGAAGCGATCGGTGAGGACGGGGTCCTGGCCGTCGAAGCCGACGCACCACCAGCCGGCCGATCGACGACGGCGGCGGCCCGGTGCGGCTCACCAGCCGCCACAGCGCGCGGAACGGCCAGGCGAGCACCGATGCCACCACCGCCAGCAGCGTGACCAGCACCACCAGGAACGAGGACATCACCGCGAACCCGGCGCCGGGGCCGATGTAGGCGTGGGCGGGCGAAGCGAGCAGCAGGAGGGCAGCCGCGGCGGCCAGGCCCGCGCCTGGCGCGTGTGGTACAAATCTGGCCATGCGGCTGCGCATCGATCCGAAGGCCATTGTACCGCCACGCACCGGCGCGCCGGCCGGCGTCGGGCCGGCTCGATGATCGCCTCGCTGGTGCGCCGCGTGCGCTACGGACAGCCGATCGTGGTCGTGTCGGGGCTGCCGCGCTCGGGCACCTCCATGATGATGCGCATGCTGGCGGCCGGCGGCGTCCCGCCGCTCGTCGACGGGATTCGCGCCGCCGACATCAGCAATCCGAACGGCTACTTCGAGTTCGAGCCGGTGAAGGGCCTCGACAAGGACGGCGATCTGACCTGGCTGCCGGGCGCGCGCGGCCGGGCCGTGAAGATCATCTCGTTCCTGCTGACCTACCTCCCCGAGTCCTACGACTACCGCGTGATCTTCATGCACCGCGCCCTCGACGAGGTGCTGGCGTCGCAGAAGTCGATGCTGACCCGGCGCGGCGAGCCGTCGCCCGAGGGCGATGAGGCCCGCACGCGCGATCTCTACACCGCACACCTCACCCAGGTGGAGCGGTTCCTGGCGGGGCGATCGTGCTTCCGCAGCCTGGCCGTCCCCTATGCCGACGCCGTGGCCGACCCGGCGTCGACAGCGTCGCAAGTCGCGGCGTTCCTGGAGCGGCCCCTGGATCGCACCGCGATGGCGGCCGCCGTGGACGGCGCCCTCTACCGGAATCGGGGCTGATCGCCTTCTGCGAGATGTAACGGGGTCTGACCCCTTTCTGGTCCGGCCTTGAATACTACAATGCGGCGCATGTTCACCCGTGTGCTGCTCCTGCTGGCCGTGCTCGCGGCGGCCGCGGCGGTCTTCTGGCTGCGGCCCTCGCCGTCGGTGGCGGCGTCGCCGGCGACGACGCCCGTGGTGCACTGGGTCGCGACCGCGCATCAACTTGGCATCGTCGGCTACCGCGATCCCGCGGTCGCCATCGCGCCGGGGGGACGCCTCGTGGCCTACTCGGAGGGGCGCACGTTACGGGTGCTGCCGATCGCCGGTGGCGTGGACGTGGTCACGACACGGGGCGAGGGACAGATCCGGCATCTCGCCTGGATCGACGATCGCCGGGTGATTTTCGAGGACGGCGGGGCGGCGGCGCGCTGGCAGATGCTCGACTTTGCTGCCGGGGCACGACCGCTGTGGCCGACGGCGACACTCACCGGCACCGGCGCCACGAGCGGCATGAGCCTGCCGGCGAATTCCCTGCGACAGCTCGTGGCCAGCCCGGACGGGGCGTGGGTCGTCGGCATGGTCGCTGGCGGCGATGGACCCGAGCTGTGGCGCGTGCGGCTCGACGGCCAGGAACTGTGGAAGACGCCGATCACCACCGGCCGTGCGTCGTGGCCCGCCTGGGCCACGGCCAGGGAGATCGCCTGCCTGCTGACCGGCGCCGACGGCGGCCGCGTGTCGATTCCGTGCGGCGGCCCGGCGCTGACGACCACCCCGCGACTCGACATCGCCGGCAGCCTCGCGTTCTCGCCCGACGGCGCGACGATCTACGCGCCGGCCGCCAACGACCGCGGCTTCCTGGACCTGTGGCGGATCGATCGCGCTACCGGCGCGGCCACCCGAATGACCTCGACGGCTCGCGACAGCTACGGCGCCACGGTCGCCGGCGACGGCAGCATCGTCTACAAGACCCAGGAGTACCGCACGTTCCTGGCCGAGTTGGCCGAGGGTCGCGCCCGGCCGCTCACCACGTTTCAGGCCGAGACGCCGTGGTGGCATCCCAGCGAGCCGCTCGTCTCGATGACCTTCGGCACCTGGCGCCGTCAGATCGACGACGCCAACTATCCGGACATCGCCCAGGAGGTCGGCGTCGTCGACCTGCGGGACGCGCTTCCGGCCGACCGGCCCACGCAGGTGCTCGAGGACTCGAACTCCGAGGACCAGGGGATGGCGTGGTCGCCCAACGGCCGCTGGATCGCTTTCCACTCGCACCGCGAGCAGTCCGACGACGTGTGGCTGCGGCCCACCGACGGCAGTGCGCCGGACAAGCGCATCACCATGCTGGGCCGTGGCGCCGAAGTAGGGTGGCCGCGTTGGTCACCGGATGGCCGGACGGTGCTGCTCGACGGTACCAAGGACGGCCGCGGCGTCATGTTCACCATCGGCGTCGACCAGGCGACGGGCCAGGTGACCTCGGAGATCCGCGAGGTGGCGACCGCCGGGTTCGACGAGGTGACCCACGGCGAGTGGCTGCCCGACAGCCGCCGCGTCGTAGCCATCGCCAAGGAGGGCCCGGGCCGCCATGCCGTGCTGCTGGCCGATACCAGCGGGGCGCAGGCGGTGCAGGTGCTGCACCGCTTCGCCTCGGAGCACGACTTCCCCGGCATCACCGTGGCGCCCGACGGCTCGGCGTTCACCTTCGTCGCGCCGGCCGCTGACGGCTACCTCCAGCTGTTCCGCCGGGCGATCGGCGGCGGGCCGGTGGAGCAGTTGACCACCGATCCCATCAACAAGTCCCAACCGGCGTGGTCACCAGACGGACGGCGCCTGGCGTTCACTGCCTGGAGTTACGACGCCTCGATCTGGCGGATGCAGCCGTAGGCCAGAGCTTCGACACACGTAGGGCAGAGCTTTAGCTCTGCCTCCGCGGCAGCTCTAAAGAGCTGCCCTACGTGGACGGCCATTACTTCGACGCGACGAACATGATCTCGACCAGGCCGTCGGCGTTCACCAGCCCGGCCCTCACCGTGGCGCGCGCCGGCAGCTCCTTGACCACGATCGATAGCCGGTGTTCATCGCGTTGAACTGCGCCGTGTCGGTGATGTAGACGATGCCGTCGACGAGGTCCCCCCAGCCGTAGCCGGCGGCGGTCAGCGTGCGGCCGATGCGGGCCAGGGTCTCCTTGGTCTGCGCCTCCATGTTGCCCTTGGTCTCGGGCGTGTTGCCGAGCATCCCCGAGACGTAGAGCCGGTTGCCGACCTTGACGGCGCTGCTCAGGATCGGGCTCGGCTTGCCCGGGCGTGCCGTCGGCGGCCGGCGTCGTGAACGTCTGCTTGGGGGCGTTCACCGCGGTCATGGTGACCTCGACCTGGAACTGCGGGCCCATGAGCGGCGACACCACGGTGGCGCGGGCCGGCGGGTCCTTGGTGAAGTAGGTGCGGTAGACGTCGTTCATCGCCTGGAAGTTCTTGACGTCGGTGATGAAGACGCGCGAGCTCACGACGTGCTCGAAGCCCATCCCGGCGGCCTTGAGGATCTCGGCGCCGTTGTCGAGCACGGCCTTGGTCTGCACGGTCATGTCGCCGGGGACGATGCTGTTGTCCTTGCCGTTGCGGGCCACCAGCCCCGACAGGAAGAGCGTGTTGCCGCTCTTGATGCCGTAGCTGTAGGGATTGGGCGACTTCATCCACGCCGCGGGGTGGATGACCTGGCGCGGCCCGCCAGTGGGCACGGCCACGACCGAGATCTCGACCAGCGCGTTGGGCACGACGAAGTCGGCGGCGATCGTCGTCCGCACCGGCGGGTCGGCCTTCCAGAACGTGCGATAGACCTCGTTCATCGCCGCGAAGTCGTCGGCGGTCTTCAGGTAGACGTGCACAGAGGCGGCGTTGGCCAGGCTGGAGCCGGCCTTCTGCAGCGTGGCGTCGATGTTCTGGAGTACCTGCCGGGTCTGGTTGCGGACGTCGCCCTCGGCGACGATCGTGCCGGCCACGTAGACCAGGCCGTCGGCCTTGGTCGCTGAGCTGAAGGGCAACTCGGTTGCTCCCGCCCACCGCTGGATTTGCGCCGACATGCTGCTGCCTCCCACCCCGATCATCCCGATGAGTACGGTCGCCACCACTCGTCGCACGGTGCCCTCCTCCGGGCTTTAGCCGCCTGTGGTGCAAGGGGTGGCACGCCCGTGGTCGGCGTTCACTCTACCTCAGACGCGCGGGAACGGCGCAGCCGTGGCCGTCCGGATGGCGGTGGTGGCCGCCAATCCGCTACACTGGCGTCCGCACATGCCGTCGTCGTTGTACCTGCCGAAGATCTTCCGCAGACGTTCGAAGCTCCACGGGTGGGGCGTGTTCGCGGCCGAACCGATCAACAAGAACAAGATCATCATCGACTACGCGGGCGAGCTCATCACCAACAAGGTGAGCAACGCCCGCGAGAATCGCTACCTGGACCAGGGTTGCATCTGGGTCTTCAAAGTCAACAGCCGCTGGTCGCGAGACGCCAACGTCGGTGGCAACATCGCCCGGTTCATCAACCACTCGTGCCAACCCAACTGCTACAGCGCCGTGCACGGCAGGACGATCTGGATCCGGGCGGCCAAGCGCATCGCAGCGGGCGACGAACTGACCTACGACTACAACACCGAGGGCGACAAGACCATCCCATGTCGCTGCCGACCCGGCTGTACGACCGTGCTCTGAGCACGTTCGCGGCTCGCGGGATCTCCTGCCACGGTGCCAGCGCACGGGGCGGGCGGCACGCGAGGCGCCGGGCGTCGATCGGGCTCGTGACGACGGTGTGGCTGGCGGTCACGGTGGCTGCGGCGCAGGCGCCCACGCCGGGCGCCGGCCAGGCGGCGGCGCTGGCGCTCGACTGGCCGTCGGGACGGGTCGTGTCGCAGCAGCACCCCGAGGTGCTCGACACGCCGGTGCTGCCCGGTTCGATTGCCAAGGTCTTCGCACTGGCGGCCGCGGCCCAGGCGGGCCTCGTGACGCCGGGTGAGGGGCATCTGTGCCGGCGGGTCGCCACCGCCGACGGCCGCCGCTTCGTCTGCTCGCATCCGGACCTCAAGCGTCCCCTGTCGCCGGCCGAGGCGCTGGCCTACTCCTGCAACGACTTCTTCGTGCAGCTGGCGGCGCGCCTGCCGCGGGCGGCGTTGAACGACGTGCGCCGACGGGCCGGGCTGACGCCGATTGCCGACTCCGCGCCGTGGGCCTCGGCCGTCGTCGGCCTGGCCGGCCCGCCGACGTCGCCGCGGCAACTGCTCACGGCCGTTGCCCGGGTACTGGGTGTCGGCCCAGACCCCGCCGTCGCCATGGCGGCGGCGACGCGGGCGCTGCTGCGCGACGGCATGCGTGGCGCCGCCGAGTACGGCTCGGCCAGCGCCATTGGACGCCGACAGCCCGGAGCGCTGGCCAAGACCGGGACGGCCCCGATGCCCGGCGGCCGGTCCCTGGGCCTGGTCGTTGCCTTCGCGCCCGGCGCGGTTCCGACCCGGGCAGCGGTCGTGGCCGCACCTGGCGGTGCCGGCATCGATGCCGCGGACGTTGCCGGGGACCTGCTCGCCAATCCCACCGTGGCGGCACCAACGCCCGCCGGCCCTGTCGTCGCGCCGATCCAGCCTGCTGCGCCGACCCCGTCGACTGCACCGACCCCACCCGCGCCGATCGCGGACCCGCTGCCGGTGCCCACCGACGAGGCCCTGCGCGCGGCCAGCGAGGGGCGCACGATCCGGATCGGCCTGACGGCGCGCGGTGGATCGGTGCGCGCGGAGACGATCGCCGTCGAGGAATACGTCGCCCGGGTGATCTCGGGCGAAGGGCAGCCGCGGGCCGGTCGTGCCGCCCACGAGGCCCTGGCGATCGTGATCCGCACCTTCGCCGCCGCCAATCGCCACCGCCACCGCGCCGAAGGCTACGACCTGTGCGACACCACGCATTGCCAGGTGATGCGGCCCGCCATCGCGCCCGCCCGCCAGGCGGCGCTGGCCACCGCCGGCCGCGTGCTGCTGGATCGAGGCAAGCCCGCGTTCGTCTACTACTCGGCGCTCTGCGGCGGCATTCCAGCCCTGGCCTCCGAGGTGTGGCCCGGGGCCACCGACTACAAGCCCGACGTGGCACGAGACGACGCCTGCGCCGAGGAACCCGCCTGGTCGAGCGATCTGCGCGCCGACGCGCTCGAGGGCGCGTTGCGTGCCGCCGGGCTGCGCGGGCAGCGGCTGCGCGACCTGCGCGTCATCGATCGCACCACGTCGCGTCGCGCCGACGAGCTGCGGGTCACCGGCTTCACCCCGTCGACGATCTCGGCCCACGAGCTGCGCATGGCGGTGGGTCGCACCCTGGGATGGCAGCTGTTGCGCAGCACCGCCTTCGAGGTGACGCGCACGTCGGCCGGCTACCGCTTCCGCGGCGTCGGCTACGGGCACGGGGTGGGCCTGTGTGTGATCGGCGCCGGGCGGCGCGCCGCCCGCGGCGAATCGGCGGCCCAGATCCTGCGCGCCTACTTCGGGCCGCTCACCATCAGCGGCGTGCCGGCGGAGGCCACCACGTCTCCGGCGGTGGAGGCGCCGCGTCCCGTGCACCGCCGACGGCCCCGCCGGCTGCCAGCACCAGCGACATCCGCCTGGCGCTGCCCGCCGCCGAGGAACGTGACCGGGCGATGCTGACCGGCCTGGTGCGGCGGGCGCGCACCGAGATCGCCAAGCGCGCCGGGCTGCCCGAGCCGACGGCGATCACGCTCACGGTGCACCCCACGGTGGAGAGCTTCGGGCGGGCCACCGGCCAGCCGTGGTGGGTGGCCGGCGCCACCGACGGCCGTGCGATCGAGCTGCTGCCTCTAGCGGTGCTCCGCCAGCGCGGCATCCTCGACTCGACGCTGCGCCACGAGCTCGCCCACGTCATCGTCGATGCGACGCTGGCCCGGCGTCCCGCCTGGGTGCGTGAGGGGCTGGCGGAGTACTTCGCCAGTCCGGCTGCCGAGGCGGCGGCGAGCCGCGGCCGTGTCCAATGCCCCAGCGACGCCGAACTGCTCCGCGCCGTATCGGCCGGGGCCCAGCGCGAGGCCTACAGCCGCGCCGAGCGGTGTGTCCGCCGTCAGATTGCCAACGGCGCTCGCTGGACGGACGTGCGCTGACAGCGCGTGGGGCGCCGTCGTGCGTCGTCGAAGTGCGTCCGCGTCGCCGGCCGCAGCCGCTACAACAGCTCTGGAGGCCCGAACTGGGGATCGAGCGCGGCGAACCGGACGAAGGTGGCGGCGACGATCGCCACCGCGGTGAGGCCGGCCGCGCCCTTGGCCGCCACGAAAACCAGCTGCACCCAGGTAGGCGGCAGGGCCGGCCGCCAGGCGTCGAGCCACGGCCAGCCCCAGGCCAGCGCCGCCATGGCCAGCGCGCCCATGCCGATCGCGCGCCACGAGAGCGCCTGGCGCAGCCACCCGGTCGAGCTCGCCGCCGCGCCGCGTGTGAGGGCGCCGAACAGGCCGAGCGCCAGCAGAGGTGCGATCACCCAGGCGGCCAGCGCGACCAGCCATCGCGCCGCCGTGAACAGCACCTCGGAGTCCGCCCACCCGGTTCGGGCGATGATGGCCGCCGTGATCCGCCCGCGGGATGCCTCCACCTGCGCGCCGGCCGCGTGCGCCGCCGACCACACCACGACGAAGAGCGCCAGTGCCGGCAGCAGCCTGAGGGCGGGCCACAGCAGGTCAACCGGGCGTGCCGGCCGTGCCGGCCCGCCGCGCCACACGCGCACTGCCACGTCGAGGGCGATGCCTGCGGTCAGCACCAGCGCCACGACCAGCAGCAGCGAGAGCGCCAGCATCGCCACGTTCGACTCGGGCGTCGAGACGAGCGCCCAGAAGAGCCCGGTCATCACGTGCAGCGCGCCCGCCAGCCAGGCCGTGGCGCGCAGCATCCGGCCGATCACGGCGTGCCTCCCGCGGCCGGCGCGACGGTAAGGGTGAAGGACTCGGAGGAGGCGTGGACGTCGGGCACGTACATCGGGACGACGCGGGCCGGTGCGGTGCGGAACGTGCCTTCCGAGACCACCTTCACGAGGTACAGGAGGTCGGCGCGGCCCTTCTCGAGGGCCTCGAGGAAGAAGGCCGAGCGGTCGTCGCGGAACTCCTGCTGCGACACGCGCGCCCACGGGGCATCGCGGACGAGCGGGTAGGCGTCGCGCGACGGCAGCGCCTCGGTGCCGGCCGGAATCGGATCCTCGAGCAACAGGTAGCGCCAGTCACCGCCGGCCACCGTGAGCCGCACGGCGACGACGTCGCCGGTCTGGAGCGGGCCGCCGATCGGCACCTCGCGATACGCGAGGCGGCCGTTCTGGCGCACCGACTCGAGTTTGGCGTAGCTCCTGGTGATCGCCAGCTCGCTCGACCCCTGGCGGTGGCGGGCCGCCGACGGATCGAAGTACTCGGCCGTGGCCGACCAGTGCACCGTGCCGGTGCCGCGGGCGACGACGCGCACCGTGTTGGCCCCTTCAACCGCCGGGGCGGTGATCGCGACCGGCGCCGAGGCGACCAGGGACGTCGCGCGTGAAGGTGTGCGAGCCGGCGGGCACGCCGTTGACCACGACGTCCACGGTGCCGACCGCGCCGGTGTCGCGCCGCGCCCGCATGTAGGCCAGCACGCCGTCGAGCGCCAGCGCCGTCTGCTTGGTGGTGCTCCACCAGCCGCCGCGCCGGTTCACGACCAGCCAGCGCACCGCCGGCTCGAGCAGCGGGGAGTCGGGCGCCTGCGCGGCGAGCGCGCGCACCGCCCACGCGGTGGCCTCGACGCTGGTGTCGACGGCGTCGAAGAGCAGCGGGTCGCTATCGCTCGCCCAGTGAGCCAGAGCCGCCCCTTCCGTGCGGACCGCGTCGGTGAGGAGCCGGGCGGCTTCGGCGGCGCGGGCGTCGCCGGCGGCGTTGAGCACGAGCGTGAGCAGGGCGTGGCCGTATGGGGACATTCGCGACCGCGCGTTCCAGACGTCGTCGAGCGCGGCGGCGCGCGACCAGGTGCGCGCCTCGCCGTCGCGGTACACCGTGACGTCCGCGCGCTCGCCCAGGGCGCGCGCCGAGCACCCAGGTCATGTAGACCTTCAGCTCGGGCTCGGCGCGCGGATAGTCGAGCGCCATGGTCGCCAGCACCTGCAGCGCGCGTTCGCGCCGGCCGGCGTCCACACGGTAGCCGTGGGCTTCGGCGTCGACCAGGCCCGACAGCGCGTAGGCCGTCATGAAGGGGTGGTTGCCGTCGCCGCGCCACCAGCCCCAGCCGCCGTCGTCGTGCTGCAGGTCGTAGAGGCGGCGCAGGCCGTCGGTGACCTGGCGGCCGAGCGCCGACAGCCGCTCGCTCGGCGCGAGCTGCAGCTCGGTGAGGGCGCGCGTCACCACCAGGTTGGGCACGAAGCTCGACAGCGTCTGCTCGGTGCAGCCGTACGGGAAGCTGGTGAGCTGGTCGGCCGCGCCCAGCAGCGCGCCGGCGATCGACGGCGCCAGCGACACCCGCACGGTGCGGGCCGAGGGATTCGCCGTGCGCCGGGACGACCAGCGACTGCGTCGTCTCGCTGCCGGCCGTGAGCGAGCCGGTGGCCGAGACCTCGCGGCGCACACCGTAGGGCAGGATCGGCACGGTGAGCTCGACCGCATCGCGGTCGCTGGCCGTCGCGGCGGTGGCGGTGAACACCGCGCGTCCGGGGGCCGGGGCAGCGTAGCTCCACGGGTCGCGGCGCTCGCCGCCGGCCGCCACGGCGCTCGAGACGGCCGCAGTGGCGCCGGTGGTGGTCACGCCGGCGGCCGTCACCTGGACGCGGGTCTCGCGCGCCTCGTCCACGTAGTTGTGGACGATGGTCGGCGTCGCCACCGCATCCCCTTCGGTGAGGAACCGCGGCGTGATGAGCCGCACGATGAGGTCCTTGGTCGTGGTCGTGCGCGCCAGCGCCACGCCGACCTTCGTGTCCGTGGTCACCGCCCGCGCGGTGAGCCGCCACGTGGTGAGGGTGTCGGGATAGCGCACGGTGATCCGTCCGCGCCCCTCGGCGTCGGTGACGAGCGAGGCCACCCAGTGGATCGCGTCGGGAAACTCCTTGCGCACCTGCGGCTGCGCCAGCCGGTCGGCCTTGAAGTCGGCGAGCGACATCGGCCGCCGCCGGCGCGAGGCGAGGCGCAGGCGGTCGGTGCCCGAGAACCCGGTGAAGTGGTAGTCGCGCGAGAACGCGGTGCCGACGCGCGAGTACTCGCGGCGGTAGAAGACCCGGGCCGGATCCGGCGTGTCGTCGGCCTTGACGCCGAAGACCGCCTCGTCGATGACCGCCAGGCTCACGCTGGCGCGCACCGGCCGGCCGTCGGCGTCGCTGACCTGCACGGCGAAGCTGGCGGGGTCCTGCGGCTTGGCGACGGGCCGTTCGGCCGTGACGGCGATCTGCAGCGTGCGCGAGACCGGCGGCACGGCCAGGCGGCGCTCCGCCTGGAGGAGGCGGCCATCGCGCAGCAGCGTCACGTGCACGTAGACGTCGCCGATGTCGCCGTCGGCGATGGGAATCTCGAAGGCGCCGGCCACCGTGGGCCGCACCACCTGGTGCCACGAGACGTGCTGGCCTTCCTTGGTGAGCAGCACCGGGCCCACGACGTCGCGGCCGCGGACCACGACTCGGGCCGTCTCGCCGGGCGCATACGTGCGCTTGTCGGCCAGCAGCTCGAGGTAGTCGTTCTCGCCGCTGGCGGCGGACTGCGAGGGCCCGGGCACCCAGAGCCAGGCGTCGTCCCGCAGCTGGCGCTCGCCCTCCTGCGCCACGACCGCCACCCGGTAGCTGCCCGGCGCATCGGGCACGCGCACCTGCGTGGAGAGGCGTCCCTCGCCGTCGGTGCGCGCGGTGGTCTCGCTCATCCGCGTGACCGTCGGCGGGTTGTAGTACCCGGTGGCGTAGTCGAGGCGTTCGACCAGCACCCGCACGGGCACGTCGGCTCGCGCCACGCCCTGGTAGTCGACCGTTCTCGCGCCAAGGGCGACCGTGGCGCCCGGCCGGGCCATGTACTGATCGAGCCGGGCGGCGACCAGGAACGACCCGACCGTGGCGTGCACGACGCCGGCGCCGCTGACCTCGCGGCCGCTGGCGTCGGCGACGCGGGCGTCGATCCGCGCCCGGTAGTCGCGCCCGTCGGCGTCGAGCTCCAGCGGGATGCGAATCTGGCCGCGGCCGTCGGCGCCGAGCGTCAGGTCGCCTTCCGATCGCAGGTCGCCGCCGTACCAGCCGCCGCCCTCCTCGGGGTCGGCGTCGTCGCTGAAGCGCAGCGGCGAAAAGTAGGGCTGCTTGTCCACCACGTAGTGCACCGTGGCATTGGCCACCGGCTGGCCGAAGTAGTAGCGCGCCTGGACGTCGGCCACGGCCTCGTTGCCCTGCACGACGAAGCGATTCGCCACGGTGACGATCACCTCGTACTCGGGACGCCGGTACTCCTGGACCTCGAAGCTGCCGGTGGCCTGCGCCTCGCCGCTCGACACCGTGATGCCGTAGACGCCCAGCGCCGCGCCGGGCCCGAGCGGCACGTCGATGGCCGCGCCGCCGAACTCGTCGACGCGGGCACGCTGCCGGGCGACGACGTTGTCGGTGGCGTCGGTGATCGCGATCTCGACCTCGGACTGATCGAACGGGGCGAGGGCGTCCTGGTGGCGCCAGCGGAGCACGGCCTTGACGTGCGCGGTGTGGCCCGGACGGTAGATTGGCTTGTCGGTGTAGATGAACGCCGCCAGCTCGCGGCCGCGCTGGCTGAACACCCAGCTGCCGGGGTCGGCGATGCCGACCTCGTCGCCGCACACGACGATGCCCAGGGCGCCCGGCGACGCGTCGTCGGGCAGTGCCGCTTCGACGACGCCGTCGGCCGACGTGCGCCCGTCGGCCACCGTCGCCGCCGCCCGACAGCACGCGCGCCGCGCAGTCGGCGCGTGGCTCCCCGGTGTGCCGATCGGCGGCGAAGAGCAGCATCTGCCCGGGCGAGGCCTTGACGACGACGCCGACGTCGGAGACGACCGCCACGGTGTAGGCGCGCAGGCGGTCGTGCACCGCCTCGACGACGTACATGCCGGGCTCGGTGAGGTCGAGCGGGAGGCGCCGCACCTCGGGGTCGCGGTGATTGGGCAGCAGCTCGCGCCACGAGCTGACCAGCTGATCGGGGTTGAGTAGCGGCACCTGCGCGAACGTGCTGACCTGCAGCCGCACGCGCTGCGACACGCGCGTGGTGTCGTCGTCGGCGCGCCGGGCCTGCCGGTACTCCCGGGTCGTCTGGGCGCGGAGGAAGTCGCGCACTCGCCGGCGCTGCCCGGCCTTCCAGGCGGCGATGCGCTCGATGAGCGTAGGCTCCTGCGGCACCGGCAGCGGCTGACCGCTCCCGAACTGGTGCGGATCCCGCAGGCCGGCGACGAAGGCGAATGGATCGCGCACCTTGTAGACGCGGAAGTCGAGCGACCCGAGCTGCCGGAACGTGAGCCACACGTCGGCCCGTTCCCGGCTGGTCGTCGCCTGGCTCGTCGACAGCGAGAAGGCCGGGCCCGCGGGCGGCGCCGGCTCGTCCTGGGCCGCCGCGCTCGTGGACAGCAGGCACGCGGCCAGGAGCAGGGTCGCGACGGCGGTGAGACGCGCGCTGGTCACAGCAGATCCCAGCGGAACACGCCGACGAACGCCCGATTGGCGGCGACCGGGCGCCACGCCGGGCGACGGATGTCTCACCAGGTCGGCCAGCCGCACCTTGCGCACCTCGCCGGCGGCGGCGCCATCGGGCCCCGTGTGGTAGACGACCCAGTCGTCACCCGGATCGAACGCCGATCGGCCGACCACGACCATCAGGTGATCGGGCTGGGCGACGCCGTCGCGATGGAAGTAGAGCAGATCCCCCGGACGCGCCTGCGCGGCGTCGCGGCCGGCGGCCCGGCTGTTGAACCGCACGAGGGTGCGGGCGTCGGCGAACTCCGCGTAATGCGGGTCCCCGCCAGCCGCGGTGCGAAAGAGCGGCCAGCCGTGCGGCCCCGGCGCCGGACCGGAGCGGACGTCGGGAAATCGCGGCACGAAGGTGAGGCCCGTCCGCCGCGCCCAGTCGGCGGAGTGCGGCCGCAGCGCCTCGCGGTAGGCGTAGCGGACCAGGGCGGCGCAGTCGGTGACCTCGGCGGCCGGCTGCTCGAACTGGGCCTCCGCGATCAGCACGAACCACTGGAGGAACGCCGCGCGGTCGCTGCTGGCAAGCCGTCGCGAGTCGGCGGCGGCGATCGCCACCGACAGGCCGGCGACGACGACCGCCGCGACGGCTCCTGTCGTCGTGACGCGCGACCCGCCGACCCGGCCTCCGAACACGCACGCCAGTATACCGACGCCTCCCGTCGGGGCCGTGTTACGCAACGGGCAGTCGCAACTCCACCCCGGCCGGCCGCGTGCCGTTGACCAGGTCGTAGGCGCTCCCGCCTACCCGCAGCACGTGCTCGACCGCTACGACCAGCCGCAAGCCCAGCCCCGGCCGCAGGTGATGGAACTCGACGCGCTTGAGCTCGGCCTTGAAGTTGGGACGGCGGGGCAGGAACGCGAGCAGGGCGAAGGCGTGCGCCCGCCCCGGGCCCTCGCGCGTGACGTCGCAGATGACCGGCGCCGCATGCTCGCGCGCCACCGCGGTGGCGCACGACGTCAGCGCCCGCACCAGCACGTCGCGATCGACGGTAACGCTGAGATCCGCGTCGGGATGCAGCGAGACGTCGAGGTCCACGGCGTTCGTGGCGCACGACGACACCGTGCGATCCAGGATGTCGGACAGCGGCTGGACCTTCGGCTGTGGCACTTCATCGCGCCAGACCTCGACCAGCCCGCGCACGTCGTCGAGGGTCTCGATCAGGGTCTGCTGCGCGCGGCGCGCGCCGTCGAGCGCCCGCTCCTGCTCGGGCGTGAGCGGCTGCCGTTCGATCATGGTCAAGTACCCGCCGATGACGCCGGCCGGCGCCCGCAGCTCGTGGCCGAGCAGCGAGAGCAGGCTTGGGGAGTCTCGCGTCGTCATGGCGCACACGGTACTATGGCGCGCCGCCGGAAGTCCCGAGGGCGGCTGTGCGGGCCACCGACACGGTCGAGTCAGGCCAGGCATCTGACTGGAAAAGGGCGGCGGATGGGCCCCGGGGCCGGCGCGGTTGCGCCGTCCTGCTGACGCTGGCCGGACGTTCGGCGCATCCACCGGAGCGGCTCGTGCGTAGGTATGATCGAGCAAGGCCCGATCTTCGAGGTTGAGACCATGCTGATTAGACAGAGGCCGGACATCCGCGAGTCAGAGGTCACCCCGCGCGAGGTCTATCTGAAGCGGCGCGAGTTCCTGGGCGCGGCCGGCCTGGCGACGGCCGCGCTGGCCACCAGCGGACTGGGCACCGCGCCGGTCCTGGCGCAGAACCCGGCGGCGCAGAAGCTGACCAACCTCAAGAAGAGCAGCCTCAGCACCACCGAGCCGCTCAACTCCTACCGCGACGTCACCACCTACAACAACTTCTACGAGTACGGCCTCGACAAGGCCGACCCGGCCAAGCATGCGCACGCGCTCAAGCCGCGGCCGTGGTCGGTGAAGGTGGAAGGGGAGTGCGCCAAGCCCGCCACCTACAACGTCGAGGACATCCTCAAGTGGTTCCCGCTCGAGGAACGCATCTACCGGCTGCGCTGCGTGGAAGCGTGGTCGATGGTGATCCCGTGGATCGGCTTCCCGCTCGGCGACTTCATCAAGCGCATGGAGCCGACGGCCAAGGCCAAGTACATCGAGTTCCGCACACTGGTCGACTTCAAGCAGATGCCGGGACAGACCGAGCCGGCGTTGCAGTGGCCGTATCGCGAGGGGCTGCGGATGGACGAGGCGATGCACCCGCTCGCCATCCTCGGCGTGGGCCTCTACGGCGAAGTGCTCCCCAACCAGAACGGCGCGCCGATCCGCCTGGTGGTGCCGTGGAAGTACGGCTTCAAGAGCATCAAGTCGATCGTGCAGGTGCGGTTCACCGAGCGCGAGCCGCTGAACACGTGGCAACAGACCAACGCCCCCGAGTACGGGTTCTACGCCAACGTGAATCCGGCCGTGGACCACCCGCGCTGGACCCAGGCGTCCGAGCGACGCATCGGCGAGTTCTTCCGCCGCAAGACGCTGCCGTTCAACGGCTACGGCGACCAGGTGGCATCGCTCTACGCCGGCATGGACCTGCGGCGCCACTACTGACGGGAGCCCGTGGTCCGGCTGCTGAAGCCCGCGTTGTTCATGGCCTGCCTGGGGCCGCTGTCGTGGCTGCTCTACGGCGCGTTCCTGGGCGGCGACCTGGGCGTCAACCCGGTCGAGACGATCACCAACTACACCGGCATCTGGACGCTGCGGCTGATTGCGATCTCGCTGGCGGTGTCGCCGATCCGGTGGCTCACGGGCTGGAACAGGATCATCCAGTACCGCCGCATGCTCGGCCTCTTCGCCTTCTTCTACGGCACGCTCCACTTCCTGACCTACTTCATCCTCGACCACTCGCTGGTGTTCGCCGGGCTGTGGGACGACGTGGTGAAGCGGCCGTACATCACCGCCGGCTTCACCGCCTTCGTGCTGCTCATCCCGCTGGCCGTGACCTCGACCCAGGGGTGGATTCGCCGCCTGGGCGGACGGCGATGGAACCTGCTGCACCGGCTCGTCTACGCTACGGCGCTGCTCGCCGTGCTGCACTACTGGTGGAAGGTGAAGCTCGACACGTCCAGTCCGGCGCTCTACGCCGGAATCATGGCCGTGCTCTTGGGCGTCCGGGTGTGGAAGACGGTGCTCAAGCGGCGCGCCGCGCCGCGCGAGGCCCGGCCGGTGCGGGTGGCATCGCAGGTCTGATGGCGCGCCTCTCGATCGCGGCCCTCGCCACGGTGGCGGTGGTGGCGGGCTGCGCGCCGGCCGGCGACGGGGCCGAGGCCGCTGCCGACGCGGGACGGCAGGCGCTGCTCACCATCAACCACGTCGTGCCCCGGCCCGACTCGGTGGGACCGCAGCCCGCCAGTTTCGTGTGGACGCCGATTGCCGGCGCTGACAGCTATGCCATCGGTCTGACCAGCGAAATCGACACCGTCGTCTGGCAGACCGCTGGGCATCTTGAAGGCCGAGGTGGAGTGGCCAGCCGGCCTCGAGGTGCCGGCCGGGACGTATTTCTGGATGGTCGAAGGGTTCACCGAGGGCCGCCGGATGGCCGAATCCGGCCGCGCCGCCTTCGTCGTCGAGCGCTGAATCACCGCCGGGCCGGCTTGGGCCTTCCGTCCGTTGTGATATCCTGATACTCTTCTGTCGCGGGGTGGAGCAGTCCGGTAGCTCGTTGGGCTCATAACCCAAAGGTCGCGGGTTCAAATCCCGCCCCCGCAACCATGAGAGCCGCACGATGTGCGGCTCTCGCCATGTACGGGCGGGATTTGAGACAAGGGCGGGGTCCCCGACGCGCGGGCTGTACGCGTTCGGGTGCCAGTCCCGCCCCCGCAACCATCACAACTTGCAGCGAGAGGTCGCCCGTTTCTGGCGCCCGCGCGGTGTTCCATCCGCAACGCTACTTGTCACCCATAGCAGGAGACCCGTTCAATGCCGCTCGAATGCATCAATCCCGATGATCTGCCGATTCCGGAAATGTACACCCAGGTCGTCGTCGCGACAGGAAGCAAGTTGGTATTCGTCTCGGGCCAGCAGCCTGAAGACATAAACGGCAAGCTCGTTGGCCACGGTGATTTTGCGGCTCAGGCGCGCCTGGCGTTTGGCAATCTCGGCCGTGCGCTTGCTGCTGCCGGTGCTCGGCCTGAGCAAGTCTGCAAGATCACAGTCTATGTCGTCGATTACAGACGTGACGAACACGTGCCGATCATCGAAGCGGCCCAGATAGCGCTGTTTGGAGATCACAAACCAGCAAACGTAGTGGTCGGGATAGCGACGATGTCCCCCGGCTACCTGCTCGAGGTCGATGCGATCGCGGTCATCGACCACACCACCGAAAGCTACGCGACGGCGCGGTAGATCGATCGCTTGCGCCCGACTTGCTTCGATCGTTGCGGGCACTCCCTACTGGGGCCGAGCACAACTCGCCCCGCGAATCGCTCAGAACTTGCTGCGGAGATTTCCCGTGGGGCACCGTCCCAGGCTGCGACCCGGAGGCGCGTTGGGGTGCCAGTCAAGGATTCTCGTCGCGTGCTTGCCTAACGACGCGGTCCAGATCGGCCCCACCTGAGCACCAGTTCTCATTCCCCGACGCCCAGACGTTGCCGTACGCCGACATGACCGCGACAGCGTAAGGCTTGCCATCCCACCAGGCGAACATTGGAGCTCCGGACTGTCCTTTCTGCATGTCCGCGGCAGTCGTCATCGCTCGGCCTGAGCCGTAATCGAATTCATCCTCATCCATGCTCTTGTTCAAGATGAACGTGGGTTGGCGACCGCCAGCAATGTCCGTGGGATAGCCCATCGACGACCAAACGTCGTCGCCGTCCCAAGCGCTATCGTACTCCTTGGTGCCAAGCCAGCCGAAGGCGTCGCCGAGTCGCTGGTCGAGCACCAGGCAGGCGTAATCCTCGTCCAGCGTAGTGACTGTCGGGTCACCAGTGATCTGCGTGAAGGCGTAGGCGATGGTGTCGAACGCGGTCGCAGCCGCGGTCGTGCCGGTCAGATGTACCTCGATCTTCTCGGCCGCGGAGGTCGACCAGTCGACACAATGACTGGCCGTGAGCACGTGGCGCGGACCGATGAGTACCCCCGAGCCAACGCGTCCCGCGGCTGTCGTGATCTTGCAGACACAGCCCCACGGGTAACTGCGATCGTTGTAAGTCTTTCGCTCGTCGGGCGGGTAAGTGATCATGGGCTCCAAGCGCTGATCGTGGTGGAGCACTGTCGGGGGTTTGGGGGTTCGTGCGCGCTTTGGCCGGTAGTAGCTGGCCAGCCACGGTGGGCGGTAGCCTTCGAGCGTCAGTGCTTCATGAGCGCCCTTTTCTTTTGACGCGGAGCGTTCAAGAAATCGCATCTCGCGCTCTGGCGACCTCTTCTCAGTCAGAAGCTCGCGGAGCTCATTGGGTATGACGGCAGTCGCCTCCTCGGCTTTCCTCTTGCGAAGTTCTTCCCAGCTCTGGGGTCGGCTATTCATCGGAGCCTCCTAGCCATGGTGCGGGTCCTGTCGATCCATTCAGGTGTTATTGACGCTAACGTGGCTCGGCCGGATAGCGAACGACCACCAAGATGCGGTCTCCGACGCGCCGCCGTCAGAGCGAGCCAAATCCGGAACTTCTCCGGCGCATCTCGCGCGCTTCTTCAGGACAGCAGCCGACCAGGCACCTCATCATCCCGGCCATGATCTTGCATTGGCAGCCATCCCGTCGGACGTCCTCGGGGCCGCTGGACGCATGGCAGGCATCGTTGCGACGATGGGCGTGCCCCTCCAGGTGCAGACTATGAATCCGAAAGTGTTCGTCCTCGTTCACCCGGCATGGCACGGGGCCTGGGTCTGGAAGAAAGTCGTGCCGCTGCTGCGTGAGAAAGGGCACCTCGTGTCCACTCCCACGCTCACCGGGCTTGGCGAACGGAGCCATCTGGCCCGTCCTGAGATCGGTCTCGAGACGCACGTGACTGATGTCGTCAACGTTCTTACGGACGAGGATCTCCGCGACGTCGTTCTCGTCGGCCACAGTTCGTCCGGCGTCGTCATTACCGGCGTCGCCGACCGTGCGCCCGATCGAATCGCGCACGTCGTCTATCTGGACGCCTTCGTGCCCGACGACGGTCAGTCCGTGTTCGACCTCGTCACGCCCGACCGACGCCACGCGCTGGAGGCGTTGGTGACCGCCGAAGGGCACGGGTGGCTCCTGCCGCGCTTTGCGCCGCCGCCGTGGGACACGATCGTCCGTGACATGTGGGGTGTGACGGACAACGACGACGTGCGTTGGATGCTGGAACGATTGCGACCGACGCCGGTCGGGCATTTCAGGGATCCGGTGCGCCGGACGAATCCCGCAGCCGAGAAGCTACCGCGGGCCTACGTCCGATGTCGGGAGTTTCCAAGTCCTCGCTTCGACACCCATGCCGAGATGGCGCGACGCACCGCCGGCTGGCGCTATCGGGAGCTGGCGGCCTCTCATCATGTGGCGGTCACGATGCCCGACACAGTCGCAGATCTGCTACTGGAACTCGCGCGCTGAGTTCAGACGCGCGCCGACGCCAACACACCGATGAACTTCACCTTCAGTTGGTTGCGAGCCGACTCAGGCGGCGCGCCGGCTGGCGATCGGCAGGACACGATGACGCATGTAGGCGAGGAACGTGGCCATCGCGAACAGCAGCAGCGTGATCGCCGCCGAGCTGAACTCCCCGCGCATCAGATGGTAGACGGTCGCCGACACCATCACGATCATGATGCCGCCAGCGGCCCAGACGACCAGCCACGGGGAGATACGCGTCAGTCCCGGGAGGGTGAGTCCCACCGCAGCCAGCACTTCCGCGACGCCGAGGAAGAGCGAGAACCAGCGCGGCAGCGACGCGTTCATCTGCACGGCGATGTCAGGCGGGGGTGAGAGAAAGAGCCAGCCGTGAGCCAGGAACGCCGCCGCGAGCAGAAGCTGCACTACCCAGAGCACGCTGTTCATGACGCCACCTTCCTCCTTGACCAGTACGTCGAACGAGAAACGATCGGATCGACAGCCGGCGACGAGAAAGCCGACGGGTCAGATCCTGCCGTACGTCGCCGTCATCGTGGCGAGCCGTTGCGCCACGTCGCGGCTCAGCTGCCCGGGGACCAGGCGCCACCGCCAGTTGCCCGTGGCCGTGCCGGGCTGGTTCATACGCGCAGCGGTGCCCAGGCCCAGGAGGTCCTGCGCCGGGATGATGGCCGTATCCGCCACCGACGCCAGCACCGCCCGGATGAACTGCCAGTGCACGTCCCGCCCGTCGAGGTCGAGATAACGGCGGGCGCACTCACGTTCGTTCTCGCGGTCGGTGTTCGAGCGGGTGCTGTGTCCGACGCCACCGGTCCACCACCCGACGGTCGTGTCGTTGTCGTGGGTGCCGGTGTAGACGACCAGGTCCCGTGGGTAGTTGTAAGGCGTGAAGTCAGGGGCCTGCGGGTCGGTGCCAAAGGCAAACTGGAGGATGGCCATCCCGGGAAGCCCCAAGCTCCGGCGCATCGCCTCCACCTCCGGAGTGATCACCCCGAGGTTCTCGGCCACGAAGGGCAGCCGATCCGCCTCCAGCGCCGCCTGCACCGCCTCGAAGAGCGCCACGCCGGGGCCTTTCACCCATTCGCCACCAATGGCCGTCGTCGCGCCGCGTGGCACCTCCCACGACGCCTCGAATCCGCGGAAGTGATCGATGCGGACGGAATCGACCACGGCCAGCAGGGCACGAAAGCGCCTGATCCACCAGACGTATCCGGTCTGCCGGAGGACATCCCACTGGTAATGGGGATTCCCCCACAACTGGCCGCTGGCGCTGAAATAGTCCGGCGGCACGCCGGTGAGCACGGTCGGGTGGCCGTCGGCATCGAGACGGAACAACTCCCGGTGTGCCCAGACGTCGGCGCTGTCGTGCGCGACGAAGATCGGCAGATCGCCCATGATCGCGATCGATCGCGCCCGGCAGGCGTCGCGCACGCGCTGCCACTGCTCGAAGAACAGAAACTGCATCAGCTTGTGCAGCCGGATCTCGGCGGCGCACCGGGCCGACCAGCGCGCCACCGCCGACGGTTCGCGTTGCGCGATGTCGGGCTCCCACGCCGTCCAGGCGACCTGACCGTGCGCCTCCTTCACCGCCATGAACAGCGCAAAGTCGTCGAGCCAGTCGGCGTGCGCACGGCAGAAGCCGTCGAAGCGCGTGCGCATCGGCGTGCCACCCGCCGCATCGAAGCGTGCTGAGCACGCGCGGCCAGACCGCTCGGCGATGGGCGATCACCGCCGCGAAGTCGACCTGCTCCAGTGGGAAGGCGCGCGGGTCGCCGGCGTCCGACTCCGTGAGCAGTCCGTCCTCGATCAGTTGTTCGAGACTGACCAGCAGTGGATTGCCCGCAAACGCCGAGAAGCACTGGTACGGCGAGTCGCCGTAGCCGGTCGGTCCGAGCGGCAGCACCTGCCACAATCGCTGGCCCGCGGACGCGAGCAGATCGATGAACGCGAACGCGCTCGGGCCCAGCGCCCCGACGCCGAAGCCACCCGGCAGCGAGGTCGGATGGAGCAGCACGCCGCTCGACCGCTGGAGCGACATGCTACAAGTGAGGCGCGGCGTCCGCGTCCCGGTCTTGTCGGGCCTGGAGCTGCTGTTCGATCACCTGCCGGGCCGCGTCCCGGCCACCCAGCCCGAACGCGATCGCCAGTCCCAGCATCAGGGCGCCAAACGTGATGGCGAAGGCCGTCAGCACCACCGCGGTCGCCAGTCCCAACTGTTCCAGGGCCATCACCACCCCGATGGCAATCACCAGGACCCGCAGAGCGCCGCTCAGCACTCGTGCGCCGGGCAGACCGGCATTCACCGACGCCAGCAGCGTTGCGCGCCAGAGAAAGTTGCCGGTCAGGAAGCCGAGCGAGAGCACCAGGAGCGCGGCCAGGAAGCGGGGAACGAACCGGAAGAACTGGGCGACGAGTCCCCGAAACGGCTCGAACTGCAGGGTGTCGACCGCCGACACGATGAAACCGATCCACACGAGCCAGAACACGACCTTGCCGATGAGGGCCTCGGCGGTCGGCATGTCGGCCTTGCGGAGCATCTCGCTGGCGCCGGTCCGCAGCGAGAGGCGGTCGGCGCCCAGCCACTCGAGCATCCGCTGGATGACCCGGCGGACGAGCAGCGACACCACGAAGCCGCCGGCGAAGATGATGGTGGCGGCGACGAGGCGCGGCACGAACAGCACGAACGCGCTGGCGAAATTGCGCCACGACTGCAGGAGTGCATCGGCGATGTCTTCGATCATCGTGACCTCACACTTCGACCGACCAGCCGTCGACGAGCACTGGCTTCAGCCGTTGGAACGTCTGACAGAGCGAGTCGAGTCTGGCCTGCACGACGGCCGCGGGTTCGGACGCGGTGCGCGACATGAACGCCGCCGCGCGCTGCATGTAGAGGGGAACGAACATGTCGGCCAGGTGCTCGACATTGGTGCGGCCCAGGCGGGTCGAGGCGGCGAACGCATAGACGCTCCGCACCCAGAGCTCGTCGTCCAGCCGCGAGCTGGCCTCCTGGCCGTCGTCCAGGAGTCGCGCGACGACCTCAGGCTCGAGCACCTCCTCGAGGAGGGGCCTGATCGCGATGATATCGTGACGCGCCTGTTCGGCCATGGCCTGGTGGTCCCAGGTGGCGGCGTCGGGCATGACGAGCGGGTCGGTGCCCCAGGTCGGCAATGCCACGACGTCGTTGGCCTTCAGCCAGAACGACTCGTGGGCGCGAAGGCTCTCGATCAGGGAGAGCACGACCTGCCGCACCGCCTCGCGCAGCGTGGTCTGCGCGCCGGCGGTCGTCGTGGCCGGCCGCCAGATCTGACCGACGCTGAACCGCGCGGCCAGCGCCTCGGTGCGGAGCCAGAGATCGGTGGCGAACCTGCGCGGCGTCGCGGGTCCAGATGTCCTGCTCGAGACAGTGCGACGCAAAGCGTCCTGAGCACGCGAATTCAGCACCGAGCGGCTCGTCGAGCGCCACGCCGTAGATGGCGCGCACGAGCGGGCGCACGACCTGGGTCACGAAGATCCCGTCGCGCGGGTGCCGTCGGTAGCGGGGCGCCAGGAACTCGGCGTCGGCGCGGGCGATCGGACCGATGAGCTCGGTCACGCGCTCAGCGGTGGTCGCCGGGCCGCCGGGATCGATGACGACGACCACCCGTGCCTGTGTCAGCTCGCCGGCCGCAAACACGGTGCGGAGGGCCGTGTGCTTCCCCGGCAGGCCGTGATACGGCGCCACGACGCGATGGAGCGTGCGCAGCGAGTGCGACGTCTGCACCGTATCCGCTTCGGTGAACGACGCCTCCCGAACCAGGTCCGGAGTGCCGTCGGTCGAACCGCCGTCGGAGTTGAGCATGACCGTGCGCAGGCGGGGAAAGTCGCGCGTGAAGGACGCGTGAACCGCCCGGACCACGTCGGTGATCGTCGCCGCGTTGTTCAACGTCGGCAGCCCGACCAGGATGTCGACCTGGCCGACGGCCATCAACTGCCGGAGGAGTGCATCGGAAAAGGCGGTGTCGTTCTCCACTAGAGCCAACGCAGCCGGAACCAATAGAAATCGTAGGGCCCCATCATCATGATGTACGGCTCCGGCGTGATTCGCGGAAAGATGCTGCCGCCGAACATCTCGATGGGGATGGCGCCGGCGAGTCGCGACAGGTCGAGCTCGGCCACCTGAGCGGTTCCGGCGAGATTGCTGACGACGAGCACGGTGTCGCGGCCGAGGGTCCGTGTAAACGCCAGCACGCGATGGTTGGCGGGCTTGAGGAACTCGATTGAGCCGCGGCCGAACACCTTGGTGAAACGCCGCACTTCAATCAGGCGCCGTGTCCAGTTCAGGAGCGAGGTCGCGTTCCGCTCCTGCGACTCGACATTGACGGACTGATAGCCGTACACGGCATTCGAGACCACCGGCAGCCAGAGGCGTTCGGGATCGGCGGTCGAGAAGCCGGCATTGACGCCGCCGTTCCACTGCATCGGCGTGCGCACGCCGTTGCGATCGCCGAGGTAGACGTTGTCACCCATGCCGATCTCGTCCCCGTAGTACAGGATCGGGCTCCCCGGCAGCGACATGAGCAGGCCGCTCATCAGCTCGATGCGCCGTCGATCGCCTTCGACGAGGGGGGCGAGCCGGCGCCTGATGCCAAGGTTGATTCGGGCGCGTGGGTCCTTGGCGTACTCGTCCCACATGTACTGGCGTTCGATCTCCGTCACCATCTCGAGGGTCAGCTCGTCGTGGTTGCGCAGGAAGATGCCCCATTGACAGGAGTCTGGAATGCTCGGGGTGCGCTCGATGATGTCGATGAGCGGCTTGCGGTCTTCGAGCCGAACCGCCATGAACATGCGCGGCATGATCGGAAAGTGGAACGACATGTGGAACTCGTCGCCGTCGCCGAAGTACGGGCGGACGTCCTCCGGCCACATGTTGGCTTCGGCCAGCAGCACCTTGCCGCTGAAGTGGGCGTCGACCCGCGCCCGCAGCTCCTTCAGCACGGCGTGGGTCTCCGGCCAGGTTTTCGCACGACGTGCCCTCACGCTCGACCAGGTACGGGACGGCGTCGACGCGAAACCCGTCGACGCCGAGGTTCAGCCAGAACTTCATCACCTCCCAGATCTCTTCCCGAACGGCCGGATTGTCGTAGTTCAGGTCCGGCTGATGGCTGAAGAAGCGGTGCCAGTAGTACGCCTTCGACACCGGGTCCCAGGCCCAGTTCGACAGCTCGGTGTCGAGGAAGATGATGCGGACCCCGCGATAGCGATCGTCGGTGTCGCTCCAGACGTACCAGTCGCGACGCGGGCTGTCGGTCGAGCTGCGCGCCTCCTGGAACCAGGCGTGCTGGTCCGAGGTGTGGTTGAGCACGAGTTCGATGATGACACGCAGCCCGCGCGCGTGTGCCTGACTCAGGAAGTGCTCGAAATCCTGTTGCGTGCCGTACCCCGGATGGATGCTCGTGTAGTCGGAAATGTCATACCCGTCGTCCTTGAACGGCGAGGGATACATCGGCTGCAGCCACAGGCAGTCGACGCCAAGCGACGCGAGGTGATCGAGCTTGGCCGTGAGGCCGGGAAAATCGCCGATGCCGTCGGCGTTGCTGTCGGCGAACGACTTGACGTTGAGCTGATAGAAGACGGCGTCCTTGTACCAGAGAGGATTGGCGGAGCTCAGAGTCGGCATCGATGTCTCGCCACGAGAATAGGCTCTGTCACCAGCCGTCCGCGCACGCCGTCACACATGGCGGGACTACGGCTCGCACTCCAGCCAACCGGCCGTCTCCGCAGCGGCAGAACGGCACGGTATCATCTCGCCGCCGGTCGATCCGGCTGGGTGGGCGGCGCGCCTGCACACTAGCAGGGCCGTAAGTCGCTGATTGTACAGGACTTCTGTCGGAGAGCGCGACGCTCGGCCTACTGACTGACCGTCCCGCTCGGGGCCACGGTGAACGCAAAGCCGGGTTCGTCCCCGTTGCCAGGAGTCGTCGCGTTCTGGATCAGCCGGACGTCGTTCGCAAACACATTCCGAGTGACAGCGCCGGTCGGATTCTCGTCACAGGCGTTCTGATCGTTCACGCGCAAAGACACCCGCGTGTTGACGGGCAGGTCGGTGAACGTGATGTCGTAGCGGTCGGGAGGCGCGGCCTGGAGGGGTATCGCGGCGAAGGTGCGCCAGCTCGGATGCGTGTGAGTCGCGCCGACGCCGTTCACGCATGCCTGCGCCGAGGCCGGGAGATCGGCTCGCCGCGTCGTCGAGCCCATGAACACGAGCCGCACGGTTGCCGCTGTCGGACTGGTCGGACCAGTCGGAGGCGTTGGTCCGTCCGAGTTGACACAGCCTGCCATTGCGAGGCTCAGCACGACGGCGACAACTCTCGCCGACATGCCCCTAGCATATCGAAATCAGAACTCCACCTGAGTGGCCCCTCACGCGGATATAGAATCCGGCGCACGGTCGATTGAATGGTATCCGCAGGAAGCGGTTGGCGTTGCGCAGGCTGGCGCGTGTGTTGATCGAGTCCGATGCCGATTAGCCCCGCCGAATTGCGTGACGTGTTGCGCGGCGACGTCGTCAGCCTTGCGCTGTGCGGGCTGCTGCTGATCGTCGGGGTCCTGGCGCTGGCGATGACCGCGATGCTGGGCAGGCGCGCAGCCCCGCTGCTGTGGCTCGCCGCGTTCGCCTGCCTTTACGGCGTGCGCCTTCTGATCCGCACCGACACCTTTCGTTTCTACGCCGATACGCCACCAGCGACGTGGGACTACGCGGAAGCGGCCATCACTTACACGGTGCCTGTTCCAATCGTCCTGTTCGCGCGCTCGATCTTTCCGGCCTGGCGGCGTTTCTGGACTATCGGCGCGGCTGGCCTGACGGCGTTCGCCGCCTATGCCATCACCTCTGATGCGATTCTGCAGGAGCCGTCCTCCGCGGCGGCCGCCAACAGTCTCATCGCGATTGCGTTCTTCGTCGGCGTGCTGGCCTGGATCCTGCGTCCCGGGCTCGCGCCTTCCCCTGACGTCCGCGCCATGCGTGTCGGAGTGGTGGCCGTGTCGCTGGCGGCGGTGGCCGACAACCTGCGCGGGATGGGAGGTGTAGCGTTCCCGGGTCCAGAGCTCGAGCCGTTCGGTTTCACCATCCTCGTTGGCTGCCTGGCAACCATCGCCGTCAGGCGGGTGCTGGATGACGCCGAGCGGCTGGTGGCGATCAATCGAGAGCTGGAGATCGCACGACGAATCCAGTTCTCGCTCCTGCCGCAGCGCATGCCCCGGGTCTCCGGGTTGACGATTGCCGCACGGTACAGGCCGATGAGCGCCGTCGCCGGTGACTTCTACGACTTCCTGGAACTCGATGCCAAGCGGCTCGGCATCCTGATCGCTGACGTCTCGGGACACGGAGTGCCAGCGGCGCTGATCGCATCAATGGTCAAAGTCGCGCTGGCAGCACAGCGTGACTGCGCGGATCATCCCGCCGCGGTTCTCGCGGGAATGAACGATGTGCTGTGTGGACAGCTGGCCGGCCAGTACGTGACGGCGGCGTATCTGTTCATCGATACCGAGTCGCGACTGACTCGGTACGGCGCGGCGGGTCATCCACCGATGTTGCGCTCGATGCGAGCGGCCGGACCGGTGCAGGAAGTGGAGGAGAACGGCCTGGTCCTTGGCTTTGCGGAACAGCAGCCTTATGGAGAAGTCGAAGAGGCGCTTCGGGCCGATGAGCGGTTTCTTCTCTATACCGACGGCATGATCGAGGCCTCAGACGCCAACGACGACTTCCTCGGCATCGAGCGGCTCAAGGAGATCGTGGCTGCGGAGGCGGCGGGTGACGCAGATTATCTGGCGGAGACTCTGGTGACGACGGTCGACCGATGGTCCGGAAGCACCCCCGGGGATGATCTGACGCTGGTTATCGTCGACTGGACCGACCAGACGTGATCAGGCCAGTCGTTTGTGCTCTCCGTGTGAAGCCTCCAAGCTATTGGCGGGGACGTTCCACCTTGGCGTGGATTCCGGGGCCGGCGTTTGCGCGGTTCTGACGGCCATCGGGGAGAATGCCAGCAGGAAGGCACCACACACGAAATCGACAGTTCGCATCATGACCCGCCCTCCGCCCTTCGGCGAGTATAGGCGCATCCGCCGCGGGAGCGACGGCTAGCCCGGATCCACAGCGACTGTGGTCGGCACGGCGCCTCGAACCTGCCGGTCACGGCCGAGGGTGCGGCAGATGAATCGTCCGATGACGATGGGCGCGCGGCGGTCGTTGTACGAGTAGCCGTGTCTGAGACCGCGGGAGCCTCGCCTGGGTCCGAGTCTTGTGATCGTCGCCGTGCCGACCGGACACGTCTCGGCGGTCATCTCGACGTCGAACGAGCCGGCCCAACCGAACGCCAGCCAGCGCAGCAGGCCCAAGCCAACGAAGCCGATCACCGTGATGAGCAGCGCCGGGAGCGCGAGTAGCAAGCTCCAGAGAAGCAGGAGGAACCCCGGGAGCAGCAGTCCCGCGAGGATGGCCTTCAACACCAGGCTGAGCGACATCACGCTGACATCGTTGCGGAGGAGCCAGACCAGGACGGCGACGGCGGCGACTCCGTATACCGGAAAGGCCACCCGCCACTCGTTTCCCATTCGGCGCTGGATGGAGAACACCCGAAGCGGGACGACGGAGACCATGCGCCACAGCCCGCGGATGGCGGCGTTCACGCCCTCCGCGATCTTGAGGGCGAGCAAGGCTTCATCGCCGTCGGCGAGCAGCACGAGCACGGGGAGCGCGCCTACCGCTGTTCGTCTTGTCGAGGCCCACCGGCGCATCGCCTTTCTTCGCTCCTCGGTTCGAACCGAGAGAACGACCCAGGCGAGCGTGCTGAGAATGAACCCGGCGACCCAGGCAGGCCCCTCCCAAGGTTCCGGGATCAGCCGGGACACGACGTAGATGGAACCGAAGAGCGCCACGCCAAGGACGCCGAGGCCCGCCCAGTAGAGGAAATCCACCAGGACGGCGGAATCGGCACGCGACCGGACGTTGACGAACGGTGTCGAGAGGCAGGCGAGACCGTGAACGGCTGCCCGCGTCTCCCGGTCGCGCAGGGCCGCAAGGCAGAGGTTCCCGCCGTGGCTGTGGGCGACCAGCACCTGTTTGGCGCCAGGAAAGGTGTCCTTGGTCTTGGCGATGTGCGCGCGCAGCGTCTTCGGGTCAGGTGGGCCCGCCGGTGCGTCGGAGAAATCGCCCTTCGCGCCGGCATAGCAGAGGCGCTCCCACTCCGTGTTGGCGCCCGGCCAGTCGAAGTCGGTCACGCAGCATTCGTCACCCATGGCCCGGAGCAGCCGGCGACGGAACGTCGAGCCCTCTTGGTGCCACTCGATCTCGCCGCGGGCCCGTGACGGCCACAGCGTGCCCAGACGCCGGGCAGTCCGGGCCAGCCACGGCCAGCGAGCCAGGAGGACTGTGCCGTGCACGAGGGTCACCACGACCGAAGGAGATGACATCTAACGCCGCGACCGGCGTACAGGTTCAGCGCGGAAAGCGAAGGCCCGCCCTCAACTGTGGCTCCGGAATGCCGTGGGTCCTGCAGGTTTTCCGGGGGAGGGGTTCAACGAAAGCGTTTGGCGACACGCGGGAACCACTTGTGTTGAAAGGAGTTACCCGTACCCTCCGCGACCAGCCACTCCGGCATTCGCCTTGCACAACCGGACGCACGCGGCGCGAGCGGTGTGGCGCCGGGCAACCCATTCTGCGCTCGGAGACTTTGGAGTGATGCGATGAGTCATGCAGTTGTAACGGCCGGTCGAAGGCACGCGCTTCTCGTCGCGACCCTCTGTCTTGCGTTCACCTGGGGCTGCGGGCCTCAGGGCTCCTCGCCCGCGGCAACCCCGGCCGCTCAGCCGGCGGCGGCGGTCCAGCCGGCGGCGGCCGCTCAGCCCGCCGCGCCTACCGGGCCCACCCGCATGGAGCGAGATCTCCTGGGCGAGAAGGCGGTTCCCGCCTCTGCGTACTACGGCGTTCAGACGGCGCGAGCACTCGAAAACTTCCAGATCTCGGGGATTCCGATCAGCCACTATCCCGGGTTCGTGGAAGCGTGGGCGATTGTGAAACTGGCGGCGGCCCGCGGCAACACCGACGTCGGCGCGATGAACAAGGAAGTGCTCGGGGCGATTGAGAAGGCTGCCGAAGCCATCATGCAAGGGAAGTATCACGACCAGTTCCAGGTCGACTGGTACCAGGGCGGGGCCGGCACCTCGACCAACATGAACGCCAACGAGGTGATGGCCAACATCGCGCTCGAGCTGACCGGCCACCAGAAGGGCGACTACAAGGTGGTCGAACCGCACGATCACCTGAACATGTCGCAGTCGACCAACGACTCCTACCCGACGGCCATCAAGGTGGCCCTGCTGCTGCGCAACGACCGGCTGACGGCGGAGCTGGACAACCTGGCCCAGTCGTTCCGCAGGAAAGGCGAAGCCTTCATCAACGTCGTGAAGATGGGACGCACCGAGCTCCAGGACGCGGTGCCCATGACCGTCGGCCAGGAGTTCCACGCCTTCGCGTCGTCACTGGAGGCCGAGATCGCCTACCTGCGTGAGGCGGAAAAGCACTTGTATACCGTCAACATGGGGGCGACGGCGATCGGCACTGGCCTCAACGCACCGGAGGGTTACGCCGACAAGACCGCGGCGCACCTGGCCAAGCTCACCGGCAAGCCGATCGTAGCGGCCAAGGACATGCTGGCGGCCACCTGGGAACAGCAGGGGTTCGTGATCTATTCCTCGGCGCTCAAGAGCACGGCCATCAAGCTGTCGAAGATCGCCAGCGATCTGATCCTGCTCACCTCGGGGCCGCGGGCCGGCCTGGCCGAGATCAACCTGCCGGCGCTGCAGCCGGGCTCCTCGATCATGCCGGGCAAGGTGAATCCGGTCGTTCCCGAGCTCGTCAATCTCGTCGCCTTCCGCGTCATGGGCAACGACTACGTGGTGACCCTGGCCGCGCACTCCGGCCAGCTGCAGCTCAACGCCTACGAGCCGATCGAAGGCCTGGCGATGATGGAGTCGCAGCACCTGCTGTACAACACCTCCCGGACGTTCCGGACCTCCTGTATCGACGGGATCACGCTCAACGAAAAGGTGCTCGAGCGTTACATGGAGACCACCGTCGGTATCGTCACCGCGCTCAACCCGGTGCTCGGCTACGAGAAGGCCACCGAACTGGCCAACGAGGCCTACAAGAGCGGCAAGGGCATTCTCGAAATCGTCCGCGAACAGAAGCTGCTGACCGAGCAGCAGATTGCCGACATGCTCGACCCGGCGAAGCTCGTCAATCTGAGCCGCGCCACGTATCCCAAGGCGAAGCGCTAACCGTTCAGGCCCGACTGCACATTTCAGAGGGGATTCTTCCATGATGACCGTACGCACGACAGCGATCGCGACCACACTCGTAGCTCTGGCCTGGAGCGCCCAGCCGGTTCAGACCCAGGGCAAGCTGCCCAACATCACGATCTTCGCCACCGGCGGCACGATTGCCGGAGCCGCGGCCACCGGCACGCAGTCGGGCTACAAGTCCGGCGCGGTCGGCATCGACACGATGATCGCCGCCGTGCCTGGCATCGAGAAGCTCGCCACCATCAAGGGCGAGCAGATCGCCAGCGTCGGCTCCCAGGACATGTCGTTCGCGGTCCTGCTGACCGTGGCCAAGCGGATCAACGAACTGGCGAAGTCGCCCGGCGTCGACGGCTTCGTCATCACCCACGGCACCGACACGCTGGAGGAATCGGCGTTCTTCCTCAACCTCACGGTCAAGACCGACAAGCCGGTGGTGATGGTCGGATCGATGCGTCCGTCCACTGCGGTCAGCGCCGATGGCCCGCTCAACCTCTACAACGGCGTCGGCGTGGCCGCCGACCCGCGGGCCAAGGGTCGCGGCGTGATGGTGGTGATGAACGACTGGATCCACGCCGCCCACTCGCTGACCAAGACCAGCACTACCGCGGTGCAGACCTTCATGTCGCCGGTGCGCGGGATCGTCGGTGTCGCCAGCTATGGCAAGAACGACTGGTACAGCACGCCAAGCTGGAAGCACACGACCGCGAGCGAGTTCGACATCTCGAACGTCACCGCCATCCCGCGCGTGGACATCATCTTCGCCGACCTCGACATGGCGCCGGAGCTCATCGACGCGTCAGTGGCCAGCGGCGCCAAGGGCATCGTGATCGCCGGCGTCGGCAACGGCAACATGAACGCGGGGAGCGTCACCGCAGCGGCCAACGCGGTGAAGAAGGGGGTGCCCGTCGTGCGCTCGTCGCGGGTGGCCACTGGCCTGGTCGGCCGCAACGTCGAGCTCGACGACGACAAGCTCGGCTTCGTCGCGTCGGATGAGCTCAACCCACAGAAGGCACGCATCCTGCTGGGCCTGGCCCTGCTCGGCAAGCGGACGCCGGCGCAGCTGCAGACGCTGTTCACGACCTACTAGATCGCCGTACACCTGTCCCCCCGGTCCCGCCTGTTGCTGAGGAAGCATGGCGCGGGACCGGAGGGATCGCTCCCCGAGCCGGTATCCATCGGCCGTTGCCGGCGCGTGGAGGAGACAGTCGTGAAGCGAATGACCGTTCTGAGAAGCCTGTTGGCACTGGTGCTGCTCTCCGGCACCGCGCTGGCGCAGACCCAGCCCCAGGCGCCGCCCCCGCCCCAACCGCCGCCGGCCCAGCAACCGGCCGCGCCTCCGCCTGCACCGCCCGATCCGTCGATACAGACGAACCTCGATGCGTCGGAGGCGGACAGCAACCCGCCGAAGGCGTCCTTCAACGAGTACAACTGGAAGCACTTCAGCCTTCGGTGGGGCGGCGGATTCCTTTACGACTATTCGACCTACGCTCAGGACGACGCGAGCGAGGAACAGATGGACCTCAGCCCGCTCGACGACCTGCGCGATTTCCGTCTGCTCTTGAAAGGAAGGCTGCCGATTCCGCGAGTCACGTACACGATCGGTTACATGTACGACAAGGGCAAGGACGATTGGCGGTTCCGCCAGACGGGCCTCATGGTGGAGGTCCGCAAGGCGCACGGCAACCTCTTCATCGGACGAACCAAGGAAGGCTTCTCGACCAGCAAGATCATGGTTGGCTACCAGGGATGGACCAACGAGCGCGCGACCATCAACGATGCCCTCATTTCGATCCTGGCAGACGGCATCAAGTGGACCGGCGACATCCCGAACGGCAAGTTCGTGTACGGACTCGGATACTTCTGGAACAATCGAGCCGAGGACGAGTCGTTCGACAAGCACGACGAAGTCGTGGCGGCACGCGGCGTGTGGCTGCCGCTGGCCGGCACCGACAAAGGAGTGCTGCACATTGCGTTCCAGGCGCGGCACGCCGCGTCGGACCAGGGCGAACTGCAGTACCGATCCAAACCCGAATCCTACCAGGCCCAGTCATATGCAATCGACACCGGCAAGTTCGCGGCTGACTCGGCTGATGCATACGGATTCGAAACCTACTACCGGCCAGGGCCGTTCATGGTCGGCACGGAGTATTTCTTCACCCGAGTTGATGCGCCGGACTCGGGCGACCCGCTCTTTCACGGCGGCGAAGTCTTAGTGGCCCATATCCTTACCGGCGAGACCCGGCCTTACAACGCAAAGGGCGCCTTTTTCGATCGAATTTCACCGTCACGTTCAGTTTTCAGTGGCGGGCCAGGCGCCTGGGAAGTAGTCGGTCGCTTCTCTTACAGCGACCTGGATGACGGACCGATCCGCGGTGGAAAGTTCTGGCGGATCACGCCGATGGTCAACTGGCACATGTCGAACAACATGCGGCTCGAGTTCGTGTACGGCTACAGCTCGCTCGATCGCTTCGGCGTGGTTGGCAAGACGCACTTCTTCCAGAGCCGTCTCCAGTTGCAGCTGTAGGCCTTCGATAGCCGCGCGCGGATCGCCCGTGCGGTGCGCGCTTGCTGTCCGCGCCGATCAGAAGACGAAGCGGAAGATGCTGGCCGAGGCCCGGCGCGGGTCCTTCCAGTCGGGGTCGACCACGCGGTAGCTCTCCGGCACCGACGCCCAGTCGCGGTAGATGTTGCCGCCGATGTAGAAGCCGGGCTTCTCGGTGGTCGGCGCTGGCGTGGTGGTGCTTCCCGGAATCTTCAGGCCGCTGCCTGCGCTCGCCGAGAGCACGGCGTAGGCGCGCTGCGGCTCGCTGGTCCCGACGCGGTCGCTCTGCGGGATGAACTCGGCGGTGCCGTCGCCGTCGACGTCGGCCCTGATCCACTCGACGTGCAGCAGGCGATGGTAGGTGCGATCCGCGATCATGCCGCGGAGCTGGCCGTTGAAGCGGTTGATGATCGCCTGGGCATCGGGACGGCTGCTGCTGATGGCCAGGTACAGCGGCCGCGTGATCAACGGCGTCGTGCCCAGCTGAAGCCTGGCCTGTGCCTGCTCGGCATGGTTCTCGATCAGGTAGTTGACGACTAGTTCGTCCATCAATGCGTAGTCGACCTTGCTGGCGAGCAGCTGCCGCAGGCTGTCCTCCTCGCCCAGCGATAGGACGAAGACCGGCCCGGAGCCCTCGACGCCGCTGCCATACGAATAGCCCTCGACGACGGCGATCCGACGGCCCTTGAGCCCGGCCAGGGTCGTCGCCGACACGTCGGCGCCGCGGCGCCCGACGAGCACGAGTCGGTTCTCGAGATAGGGCTCCGAGAAGAGCAGCACCCGCTCACGCTGCGGGTCCTTCCACGCCGCGGCGCTGCCGTCGTACTCAGGCCCGAGGAGCGCGGCGCTGTAGCGCGCGGCGTCGACGAACACGCTGGTGGTGCCGATGTCGATCTTGCCCAGCGCCGCCTCGACGAGATCGAGGGCGTAGCGGGGTTGCCCGACCGCACCAGTGAAGGGCGGCCAGGTCGTCGACACGAGGCGCAGCTGCCGCGACTGCGCCGAGATGACGAGCGGTACGACGACAGTGGCGGTGAGGAGAACCGCGCCAGCGAGTCCCAGACGGCACGTGCGGGCGATGAGGCGAGCCATGAATCGGTCTCCGCCCCCAGCCTACCTGAACCCGGCGTGGCCGCGGCGTGCGACCTGCGGCCGGGCTGCTACTTGCCGCTGAGCTCGTCGTAGATCGCCTGCACCGCCGCCGGCAGCCGCGTCGAGTCGTAGCCGGAGTACTTGCTCATCCAGCCCTTGTCGGCGACGGTGGCCTCGCACCGTCTTGCCCGCCTTGTGCGCCGCCGCGGTCTGTGACCACAGCTCAGCCAGGAAGCGCTGGAAGGTCCCCAGGTCCTGCCAGGTCGCCACCGGCAGGTGACCGCCGATCACCGTGTCCACGTTCTTCACGCCGCCGAGCAGCTTGGACAGCGTCTCCGGCCAGGCCCGACCGCTGCCGCCGTTGCTGCGGTCGATGAACGGCGCGTCCTTCCACGGAAACATGTCGCCGGCCTGCAGGGTGCGCAGCGCCGTGTAGACGATGAAGGTGTCGCCGTTGGTGTGCCCGGCGCCGAAGTGGTAGAGGTCGATCTGGTCCTTCCCCGACCCCAGCGTCAGCTTGTCCGTGTAGGTGCGCTTGGGCAGGAACTGCGCCTTGTCGCCCTTGAAGGCGTCCATCCGGGTCATGTTCGCCTTGGTGTTCTCGTGGACGACGCTCTCGACCGCGGCCCCGAAGAACTCGTTGCTGCCGGTGTGGTCGCCGTGGGTGTGGGTGTTGATCACCGTGACGACCGGCTTGTCGGTGACGGTGCGGATCCGTTCGAGCAAGGTCGGGCCCCAGTTGGCCAGCTTGGTGTCCACCACGACCACGCCGCGGTCGGTGATGAACACGCCGGTGTTGCCGCCGCTGAAGGTCTCGCGCGGTACCGGGCTCGAACCGGTGATGATGTACAGGTTGTCCTTGACCTTTTCGATCTTGGTCGCCGCCAGCGCGGCCGGCGACGGGGTAGCGGACGGGGCCTGGAAGGCGGCTAGGCCGGCCGACAGGGCGCCCAGTGCGGCGATCGTCCCGAGCGTGAGTGGGCGTGTCATGGCGCCGATTCTAGTGTCCCGGAACCGACGTTCGGTGACAGATATTCCGGGCGCGGCGCCCGGATCGCAAGGCGCGACGACCGAGGATATGGTTTATATCCGAGGAAGGAGCAACGCAGCGAGGCGGGATGCCCCCGCTCGGAATATGTCAGCGAACGTCGGTTCCGGGACACTTGCAGGGCATCCGGCCGACGCCGGCGACGTGGCGGGCGCCTGCCTGCGGGATGCGGAACCGGCCGACGTATCCCAACGTCTCTGTCCGACAATGGGCCGGCGATGCAGGCCGTGAGCGGCCCCGAGCCGACACCGCCGGTCCGGCGGGACGTTGGCGGTGCCGCGACGGGTGACGCCCTGCTGCGCGACGCCCGGCACGCGCTGCGGCGCCTGGTTCGCGACTGGCGCTTCACGGCCGCCGCCGTGCTGATTCTCGGCCTCGGCATCGGCGCCAATACCGCGACCTTCAGCCTGGTCGACGCGACGCTCCTGCGCGGGCGATCGCTGGCGGATCCCGGCCGTCTCGTCGACATCTACCAGAACGCCTCCAACCCCGGAGGCCTTGACGGGAACTCGTATCCCGCGTATCTGGACATGGCGGCGTACACCGACGTCTTCGAGACTACGACCGTCGCGTCGGTGCCGATGGGGCGGCGCTACCTGGACAACGGCGCGCTGCGGTCAGCCGTCGTCGAGCACACCACGGCGAGCTACCCGGGCGTGCTGGGACTCCGACCGGCGCTCGGGCGCTGGTTCAGCGAGTCGGAAGACGTGCGCGGCACGGCGGTGGTGGCCGTCGTCAGCCACGACGCGTGGCGCAGGAAGTTCGGTGCGGACCCTTCGATTGTCGGGCGCACCCTGCGGGTCGAGGGCGTGCCGGTCACCATCGTCGGCGTCGGTCCGCAAGGCCACGACGCCACCATCGACGTGGGCGTCGTCACCGACTTCTGGCTGCCGATCGCTTCGCTGCCAGTCCTCGGCGCGCCATCGCGCGCCTTGGAGCGGCGTCCGGAAGAGGCCGGGTTCTTCGTGAAGGGGCGGCTCCGTTCAGGCGTCACCGTTGCGCAGGCGCAAGCGGCGATGGACATCCTGGGCCGGCGGCTGGCCGCCGACTACCCGAACGAGGATCCGGGTCGAGGCATCACCGTGTTCGCGTCGCGCGACGTGCGGGTGCACCCGCAGATGGATGGCCTGCTCTCGGCGCTGGCGTCGGTGCTGCTCGCGGTGGTCGGACTGGTGCTGGCCGTCGCGTGCAGCAACCTGGCCACGCTCCTGCTCGTGCGCGGAACCGCCCGGGCCAAAGAAGTCTCGGTCCGGTTGGCCCTGGGCGCCACGCGCGGACAGCTCGTGCGTCACTTGCTGGCCGAGAGCCTGATGCTGTCGTTGGCAGGCGGCATCGCCGGCTGCATCCTGGCCTGGTGGGGGATTCGCGCGCTCGGCGCCGCCGATCTGCCAGTCGTCGTGAATCTGAGTCTCGACTACCGGGTGCTGACCTTCGCGCTCGCGCTCTCGCTCGTCACCGGCGTGGCGTTCGGCCTGGCTCCGGCGCTCAAGGCCACGAACGTCGATCTGGTGCCGACGCTGCGCGACGACGGCGAGGCGCGGTCGTCGCACCGCCGCTGGCTCACCCTCAAGAACGCCCTGGTCGTGTTCCAGGTGGCGGTGTCGGTGATCCTGCTCGGCGCCACCAGCATCGTCCTGCAGCTGGTCAGCGCCTCACAGGCCCAGCGGGTCGGCTTCGCGATCGACGGCGTGACGATGCTCGAAACCGATGCCCGCTATGCGGGGTACTCGGCGACGGAGGCCGGCACCTTGGGCGAACAGATCCGGGGGCGGATCGCCGCCCTGCCGGGCGTGCAATCGGCCGTGCTGACCCGGGGGCTGCCGATGCAGACGCTGGGCGCGTTCGTGGTCGTCGAAGGCGCCACCCCGGCCGCCGGACCCGATGTCGCCCCGCTGGCGGCGGGGGCAATCTGGGCGAGCCCGGGCTACTTCGACGTGCTGGGCATTCCGGTTCTGTTCGGTCGCGCCCTGGACGAGCGGGACCGGCGGGACACGCCGAAGGTGGCTGTGATCAGCGAGACGATGGCGCGGCAGTACTTCGGGAAGGGCGAGGCGGCCGCGGCCGTCGGCCGCCGCTTCAGGCTCGCCCGTGACACCGACGTGACCGCGTGGATCGAAGTGGTCGGCGTCGCGCGTGACACCGGGACGGCCGACCTGCAGGACGACCTCGTCGACCCGACGCCGCAGTTGTTCTACCGGTCGTACGCCCAGTGGGACCTGCCGCCGACGACCGTGCTGGCGCGGACGTCGGCCGACGCCGCCGGCCTCGTCGGTGCCATGCAGCGCGAGTTGCGCGCGGTGAACGCCGCGCTGCCGGTCATCGCCGCGAAGACGATGGCGCAGTACCTCGACGAGTCGCTCGTCGCCCCGACGGCGGTGGCGACGTTTCTCGGCGGACTGGGCGCGCTCGGCCTGGCGCTGGCCGGCATCGGTCTCTATGCGGTCATCGCCTTCGCGGTCTCACGGCGGGCGCGCGAGATCGGCATCCGCATGGCGCTCGGCGCGCGAAGCCGGCAGGTGGTCTGGACGGTGGCCCGGGAAATGGCCCTGCTCGTCGGTGTTGGGCACGACCGTGGGCCTCGGCCTGACGCTGATGGCGATCCTGGCCCTGAGGGCCGCCACCGTGTCGACCCCGGGCATCTCGCTGTACCGGCCGACCGCCGATCCGCTGGCGCTGCTGGGAGTGGCCGCCTTCATGGCGCTGGTGGGGCTGACGGCTGCCGTCGTACCCGCGCGGCGCGCGGCCAGGCTGGATCCGGTCACGGCGCTCCGCCACGATTGACCACGGGTGCTGATTCAGCGCGCCCAGGCGTAGTTGTAGCCGACGGCGAGCGAGTTGAAGTCGGCGCCGATGGTCGTGTAGGCGCCCCGGCTCACGGCCACCCGGATCGCCTGGCGGCGGCCGATCGCCGACGAGAACGTGGCGCCGATGCGGGAGTTGCGCTGGAGATCGAGGTTCTGGCGGCCGCCGATCGTCGTCCGGCCGCCGGTGTAGTAGTTGGCATCGGCGGCCAGCCACATCGTCCGCGTGAACTTGTAGGTGAGATGGGCCTGCACCACCAGCAGCGGATCCTGCTCGCGCGTGCGGTCGCCGAGGAAGGCGTCGTTGTCGGTGAACAGCCACACGCCGGCCATCCCCTCCACGACCCACTGGCCGGCGGTGCGTGACAGGCCGATCTCGGGCTTGAACGACCAGCGGTGGGTGCCGACGTTGATGAGCTTGGTGGAGTCGTATTGGCCGAGCGGCGCCGCGACCGTGAGGCTGAGGCCGACGATCGTGCGTTGGCGATATGCGGCAAACGCCTGCGGCGTCATCGCCGGCGCCCCGTAGAGGTTCATCGCCAGGCGCAGCCGCAGATCACCTTGCCCGAACCGATCGACCTCCGCCGGCTCGCCGAGGTACAGGCCCTCGAGGTGGCCGGCGATCACCGGCAACCCGACCCCGGCGTTGGCCGACCGACCCGCCAGGTTGAACGCCCGCGTGAAGGAGAAGACGGTGTTGTTGATCGTGGCGCTGGCTTCATCGATCGGCGCCGAGGGCTCGAAGGCGACGTCGCCCCAGGTGAGGGTGTCGACGACGGTGACGATGTTCAACCCGGCCGGGAGCGGCCAGTAAGCGCCGGGCTCCAGCTCCTGGGCCGAACCGGCGATCGGCAGCCCCAGGAGCGCCAGCGCCGCCCACGCGCCGACCGACGCCGGCAGTCGCATCACGCGGAGGATCGACCAGCAGCCGGCATCACCGGGTCTTGCCAACCGTCGCCTTGGCGGCGTCGCGCCGGTCACGCTGGGCGGTCATGAGGCGGTAGGTGACGTAGTACTTGTAGATGTTGCTGACGTAGGTGACCGTCTCGCGGCCGATGCGCTCCGAGGCGACACGCTCGACGTTGCCGAACCACACGTTGGGATCGAGACCGCGCTTTTCGGCTTCGCGGCGCAGCTGTCTCACGCGGCTGGGCCCGGCGTTGTAGGACGCGAAGGCCATCAGGCCCTTGTTCAGCGGGTCCATCGGGTCGTCCTTGAAATAGGTGTCGATCATGAACCGCATGTACTTGACCCCGGCGTGGACGTTGGGCTCGAGCTGCCTGATATCGCCGACGTTCAGCTCCTTGCCGGTCGGCGGCATGACCTGCATCACGCCGATCGCCCCGACCGGACTCCTGACGCTCTGATCGAGCGTCGATTCCTGGTAGCCCTGGGCAGCCATCAGCAGGTAGTCGAGGTCGTACTCCGCGCCGTACTTCTGGAACAACGCGATCACCGCCGCCAGTTTCTTGCGCTCGGCGTCGGCCGCGGCGTTGTTGACGTACTTGCTGTCCTGCAGGTAGCGGCGCTCGATCACGTTCCGGAAGGCGTCGCCCTTGCCGTGCTTCCGGATCCAGGCGTTGACGGCTTCGCGGAGCTTGGGATTGTCCTTGCGGAAGGCCACCGCGAGCTGCCCACCCGTGCGGACCGCGACATCGCGGTGCACGGTGAGGCTGGTGAACACCTGGCTCCAGAACTCGGCCAGGTAGTCGTCGACCACGGTGATCGGGGCCAGGCCGGCATTGACCATCTCGAGGATGTCGTCGTCCTCCAGGGCGTCGGGGGCTTCGTCGATCGTTACGGCCGGCTTGCCGCGCGCTTTCAGTTGCTCGTTCAACCGGGTGATCGTCTCGTGATAGACGCTCGACCTTCGAACGAACACGGCCTGGCCGGCAAGGTCGTCGACGGTGGCGATCGGCGGCGCGCCCGGCCCGGTGACCACGACCTGGCTGACGTTGGTGCGGGTCGGCTCCGAGAACGCGGCCAGCGCCTCCAACTCGGGCCGCACGGTCACCATGGCCGCGACCATGTCAACCGTGCCCTTGGTCAACGCCTGGGCGAGCTGTTCCCGCGACATCGGTATCAGTGTCACGTGCACCTTGAGGTTGCCGGTCTTCAAGTCGGAGTTGAGATCGGTTTCGAACGCCTTGAGGGCCTCGTAGGTGATCCCGCGCTCCTGTCCCCGGTCGATGAAGTAGTGGGTGCGATTGAACGTCACCCCGGCGCGGATGAGACGGCGCTTGACCATGGCGTCGAGGTCGCCGGTGAACGGCTGGTCCAGCTGCTGCCGCACGGCGTCCGGCAGGGCGTCGAGCGGCGAGGCGGTGGCCGGGATGGGCGCATCGGCGTCGGCCGTCGCGGCCGTCGCGTTGGACGAAGTCGCCGCGTCCTGCGGGCCGCCACAGGCGGCGGCGAGCGCCACCAGCGGCAGGACGGCAACGATGCGCCACGGGGCTGGGCGTCCGGTCATTTTGCGGTTCCCTTTCGGTCTTGCGTGGGGGTCAAGGGTCATCGTGGAACGGGAACGTGCCGCAGGCGGAATCGCCAGTCAGCGCCGCCTCGGGGCTGGAGACCGTCGGGCCCACACCCAGCGGGAAGCTGACCGGGTGCTTGTCGAGCGCCGTCGCCTTGCTGACGTCGAAGAGTAGGGGCGCCGCACGCGTCGGCGTGGCAGCGAAAGCGTTGGACCAGCAGGAAGACAACGACGCCGATTTGAATCACGACCACGGCCAGCAGGGCGCGATCGAGATACGTCATCAGTGGTCCCGCTCCAGGTGCGTGGACCACGCGAGCGCTCCTGCCCGTCCCCCGGACGCAATCCCCATCGATTAGGTGGCTGTGATTCTACCGCGATTCGCCGCGGGCGCGACCCGCACTAGGGCCGGGCCTTCACCCCGCGCACGGCGGCGGCGATCATCCGGTTGAGCGCGGCGATCGACAGGCCGCCCTCGTCGGTCGGCGGGATGGTCGCGAAGCCGATGGCCGACGCCTTCGGGTAGCGCTTGAAGATCTCCTCGAAGAGCCGCGCCAGCTGCTCGCTCGAGGGGCCGTTCGGCACCTTGTTGCCGTGCGCCATCACCTCGCGGGGATCGAGCACGTCCATGTCGATGTGGATGTAGATCTTGTCGCTGATGCGATCGAGGCGGTCGAGCTGCGCCCACACGGCCGGGGACAACTGGCGCAGGTCGTCGACGCTGAGCTGCTCGATCCGCGAGTCGTCGAGGAGGCGCTGCTCCAGCGGATCGGTGAGGCGCACGCCGGCCATCACCACGCGCTGGTCCGCCAGCGGCGGGTCGAGCCTCGCGTCGAGCCGCATGCCCTGCAGGGCGCGGCCGGTGGCGACCGCCACCGGCATGCCGCCCAGCGATCCACTCCGCGTCGTCTCGGGGGTGTTGAAGTCGGGATGGGCGTCGAGCCAGAGCATGCCGATGCGGAGCGCTTCCAGCGTCGGTCCCGAGCGCTGCAGACCGGCGACCAGCCCGGGCATCGACGGACAGGTGGCCAGCAGGCCGACGGTGAAGTAGCCGTCGCGCTCGTTTCTGGCCACCACGTCGGCGAAGTGGCCAAGCGACAGGCCCAGCTTCTTCCAGCCGCCGTACTCCGTCTCTTCCTCCGGCGTCAGGCGTGCCTCGTCCACCCGCACCGTCGCGCCCAGCTCCGCCAGCATGCCCTGGATACCGCCCTCCGCCATGGTCGTCGGGCCCTTCGAGGGACCGTTGGGGGAGAGTGGCTGCTTGGCCAGGGCCACGCGGACCCGGCCGTCCGGGGCCACGTATTTCCGGGCGCCCGTCTGTGCGGAGCCGTCGGCCGCGAGCGTCGCCGCGGCCGCGACGCACGCCAGGACCCAGGGGTTTCGCATCGCGCTCCTTCTCGAAACGGGCCGATTGTATGCCGGATTCCAGGTGCCACCAGCGCCGGATAGCCGCGTCCGGCCCCGGGGTGGCGCACCCGCGTCGGCCGGTTGCGGCCATGAGGGCGTTCGCCGTCGCCTGTCGCTTTGTCGCTAAGCTGAGCTGCTGTATTGTCCGGTCTGAGATCGGCGGCTCTGGTCTCCTGCGGCCAGCGCGGGGCTGAGGCCGGATAGGAAGGCTGGGCTGTTACGGAACATTCTTGCCTGACAAGTCGGACACGCTCGGACGGTAGATGGAGGCCACTATGCGGCGGATTTGGTACGGAGGGTTGGCGCTAATGCTCGTTGTCGGCTGGATGGCGCCGGCGGCATTCGCGCAAGACACGAAGTCGGCGCGGGGCACCGTGACCGCCATCGCGGCGGACACGCTGACGGTCAAGGCCGGCGAGAGCGAGATGCGGTTCACGGTCGACGCGAAGACGGTGCTCGTCGCGTCGGGCGCCGGCACGGCGGATCGCAAGGCCGAGGCCGCCGGCAAGCCCGGTCCGCGGCTCACGGACTTCGTGAAGGCCGGCGACAACGTCGAGGTCAGCTATACCGCAACGGGCACCGCGATGCGCGCGACGAGGGTCCAGCGGATGTCGTCGGCCGGGACCAGCAGCGGCAGCGGCAGCGCCGCGACCGCCGCACCGAGCAGCATGACCAGCAACGGCTCGGTCACGTCCATCTCCGGCGCGACGCTGACCATCTCGGGCAGCAGCGGTGGCGGCGGCACGTTCACGCAGTCCTACACCGTCAACCGGGAGACCAACGTCATCGCCGTCGGTGCGGGCACCGCTGCCGCGGCCAAGGGTGGCGGTGTCGCGATCACCGAGGTCGTGGGCGTCGGCGATCAGGTCCAGGTCACCTATCGCAACACTGGCACCGGCCTGGTCGCCGAGCAGGTGCGGGTGACGGCCAAGAAGAAGTAGCACCCGGTGGACGGGTCCGGGGACGCCCCGGACCCGCCAGTCCGGTCAATCGGCGGCCGGCCGTGCGCCGCCGGGCGCCAGGCGCGCGATGGTCGCGCCCAGGTGCGAACGCGTGTCGTCCCGGAACTCGACCACGCCGGGGTGGCGCTCGAGTGACGCCTGCACGATGCCGCGCTGCACGCCCTTGCCGCGGCCGTGCACCAGCCGCACCTCGGTCAGGCCCGCGGCCTGCGCAGCCGCGATGAACTCCTCGACCACCGCGGCGATGTCGCGCGGGCGGAACGCGTGCAGGTCGAGTTCGCCCTCGATGGGCAGCGTGATCGGCGGGCCGGCGTCGTCCGACTCCATCTAGCTGACGGCATCCTACGACACGCCCGGCGAGCGTGGGATCGTCCGGCAACCAGAGACAAGTGGCGGCGGGCATTCCGGTATAGTTCTCTCGTCCCACCGCACTGAGCCCGCCAGCGTTCGACAGTCCCTGCCTCGTAAGGGTACGCGCCGACAGGCCCTCTTCGGGCACCACCTGCGATTCCGTCATCGAGCGCCGACTGGCTCCGCGTTCTGGAGCGAGTCGGGGTTCCACGTCGCCGCGTCCAACGCGGCGGCGGCCGGCATCCTCGATGCGATCGCCGCGACCGACCCGAAGGAGGGTCGCCCGCATGATGCACATGAACAACCGAATCCGCCTGGCGATTGGCCTGTGGACCGTCCTGACGCTGGGGCTGGTGGTGTGGAGCGTGGCGACCGGTGCCAAGGTGTCCACGAGCGCGCTGCTGTTCGTGCTGTTCGCGACGCCGCTCTGCGTCGCCTACGCGCTGGGAATCGGCTCCGCGCAACCGACGGTCGGTGAGATGCTCCATACCCGTCCGAAGGACCGGTCATGAGGTCCACTCCGCACGGCGACAGGAGATCCAGCGATGCCCGGTGAGGTCATCGCTCACGCGCAGTTTCTCGAGGCGCGAGCGCGACACCGCACCGCCGATCGCGCCGTGCCGCCGCCGGCCGCCGCCGCGTCGGATGAGCCGCCGACCCTCGGCGAGCATGGCGACGCCCCGCCCCTGCCGGTGACCGGGACGACGCGATCGGCCCGGGCCGCCATCGCCGCGGCGCCCCGCCTCGGACCGGCGGGACGCTGGCGCGTGCGGCGGCCGTCGCCCGATCGCTGACCCCGCCGCGGGCTTGCATTCCCCGCCCGCCTTCGGGACACTGCAGCCAACAGCCGCCGCTCCGGTGGCTCGAGGACTCGACCGTATGCGATCCATCACCCTGCGCGTCAACGGCCGCAGCCACACGGTAGACGTGGAGCCGGCGACGCCGCTGCTCTACGTGCTGCGCAACGACCTGGGCCTGCGCGGCCCGCGCTTCGGCTGCGGGCTGGGTCAGTGCGGCGCCTGCACCGTCATCGTCAACGGCGAGGCCGTGCGGTCGTGCGTGCGCCAGACCGGGTCGGTCGAAGGCACCGAGATCACCACGCTCGAGGGCCTGGCCCGCGACGGGCGGCTGCATCCGTTGCAGCAAGCGTGGATCGACGAGCAGGTGCCCCAGTGCGGCTTCTGCCAGAACGGCCAGATCCTCACCGCGAAGGTGCTGCTCGACAAGAACCCGCGGCCCAGCGACGCCGACATCCGCCAGGCGATGTCACGGACGCTGTGCCGCTGCATGACCTACTACCGGGTGCAGGCGGCCATCCGACGCGCTGCCGGCGTCACGAGCTCGGCCGTGGTGGCCGCCGAGGACGGAGGCGCCGCATGAGCCGCTTCACCGACGTCCCGCCGCACATCGACGCCGCCGAGCGGCGTTTCCACGCCACGCGCCGGAGGTTCCTGGCGCAGTCGGGGATGCTGGTCGTGAGCCTCGGCGCTCTGCCCGACGCACTGTCGCTGGCGGCGTCGGCCGGGCAGCCGTCGTCGGTGGCCGGTCCGTATCCCGATCTCGACTTCCGTCAGCTCGACTCGTGGATCACCATTCGCGCCGACAACACCGCGACGCTCTTCGTCGGCAAGACCGACCTCGGCCAGGGCACGGGCACGGCGTTCCGGCAGCTGATGGCCGACGAGCTCGACCTCGCCTACGCGCAGACGAGCGTCGTGATGGGCAGCACCGACGTCACGGTGGACCAGGGCGGCTCGGGCGGATCGGACGCCCTGCAGGTGGACGGCTGGCCGATGCGCCGGGTGGCGGCCGAAGCCCGCCGGGTCCTCCTCGACATGGCCGCGGGCCGCCTCGGTGTGCCGGCGGCGCAGCTCGTGGTGCGCGACGGCGTGGTGTCGGTGGGCGGTGATACGACCCGCCAGGTCACCTACGGACAGCTGATTGGCGGCCGCCGCTTCAACGTGACGCTCGACGGGCGCAACATCGACGCCACCACCGGCCAGGCGCCCGTGAAGCCGGTGTCGGCTCTGAAGCACGTGGGGCAGTCGCCGCCGCGCTACGACATCCCCGCGAAGGTCGACGGCACGCTGACCTGGGCCGTCGACGTGACGCTGCCCGGGATGGTCCACGCCCGCAACGTCAAGCCGCCGCTGGCCGGCGCGACGCTCGTGTCGGCGGATGAAACCTCGGTGCGAAGCCTGCCCGGATTCGTCGGCGTGGTGACGCGCGGCAACTACGTGGCCGTGGTCTTCGAGCGTGAGGAGCAGGCGATACGCGGCGCGCGCCAGCTGAAGTGCCAGTGGCAGCCGCCGGCGGCGGCGCCGTTCCCCACTTCGGAGACGCTGTTCGACTACATGCGCGCGGCGACGCCCACCGCGACCGGCACCCCCGCCGTGGTCGGCGATCCGGTGGCGGCGCTGTCCGGTGCCGCCACGGTGATCGAAGCCCGCTACGACGTGCCCTTCCAGGGACACACGGCGATGGGGCCGGCGCACGCCACCGCCGATCCCACCGGCGATCAGCTGACCATCTACTCGAACGACATGAAGTCGTACGGACTGCGCAACGGCGTGGCGGAGTTCCTGAAGATGCCGCGCGACCGCGTGCGCGTCGTGTGGATGGACGGTCCCCAGGCCTACGGCCGCACCGCCGCCGACGACGCCGGCTTCGAGGCGGCGTTGCTGGCCACCGAGATCAAGCGGCCCGTGCGGCTGCAGTGGATGCGTGACGAGGAGACGGCGTGGGACACCAAGGGCCCGGCCTACGCCATTACCATGCGCGGCGGGCTCGACGCCAGCGGCCAGCTGCTGGCGCTGGACTACGACGCCCGCGCCGCCGATCACAACCATCTCGGCTACAACGAACCCGACACGGTGCTGGTCGCCCAGCTCACCGGGCAGCGCAAGACGACCCCGGCGCGTGGGCGGGCCTCGGTCCCTTCGGACGTCTACGCCGTGCCACATCGCCGGCAGGCGACGCATGTCGTGAGCCTGCCGCTGGTGTGGGAGACGCCGCTGCGCACCGGCAACCTTCGCGATCCCGATGGGCCGCAGGTGACCTTCGCGTCGGAGTCGTTCATCGACGAGCTGGCGGCGGCGGCCAAGGTTGACCCGTCGGCGTTCCGGCGGCGGCTCTTCACCGCCTCGACCGAGGACGACAGCGGTTTCAAGCGCGCCCGGTCGATCGCGGTGCTCGATGCCACGCTGAAGGCCTACGGGTGGGACGCACGCCCGTCGCCGAAGGCCCGCGGCTCGGGTGAGATTCTCACCGGCCGCGGCCTGGCCTACGCCTATCGCAGCCAGACCGTGGCCGCGCAGATCGTCGAGGTCGAGGTCAACCGGCGTACCGGACACGTCTGGGCCAAGCGCATCGTCTGTGCCCACGACTGCGGCCTGGTCATCAACCCCGAGGCGCTGCGGCGCACCATCGAGTGCGGGCTGCTGCACTCGCTCAGCCGGGCGCTGCACGAGGAGGTGCGGTTCGACGCCGCGAAGGTCACCAGCGTGGACTGGATGACCTCACCGACGCTGACGCACGCCGACACGCCCGAGCGCATCGACGTCGTGCTGGTGAACGGCGATCCGAACCCGGCGCGCGAGGACCTGCCGCACTACGGCGCCGGCGAAACCGTCTGCAAGCCGATGCTCGCGGCGGTGGCCAACGCCATCTTCGACGCCACCGGCGTGCGCCTTCGTCGCGTTCCGTTTCGCGATGCGCGCGTGCTGGCGGCGTTGAAGTCCGCCGGCGTCTGAGGGCGCGGTGCTGACCAGGCGCGAGCTGATTGCCGGCGTTGGCGGGGCCGCAGTCGTCGGGCCCCTCGGGCTGCGGCTGCGCGCCCAGCCAGCCGCGGCAATCGACGGTACCCGCCTGCGCCGCCGGTTGGAGCAGCTCAGCGCGTTTGGACGCCCGGCCGGCGGCACGTTTGCGTCCGGGGTGAGCCGGGTGGCCTACTCGGAGGCCGACCTCGCCGGGCGCGCCTGGTTCCTCGGAGAACTGCGGGCGGCGGGCCTCTCGCCGCGGCTGGACGCCGCCGGCAACGTCTTCGCGCGGGTGGGGGAGGGCAGCCGGCCGCCGATCCTGTTCGGCTCGCACATCGACTCGGTGCCCGGCGGCGGCAACTTCGACGGCGACCTCGGCACGCTCGCGGCGCTCGAGGTGCTGCAGGCGGTGCAGGCGTCTGGCGTCGCCACCCGGCACCCGCTGGAGCTGGTGCTCTGGGCGCACGAGGAGAGCACGGCTTTCGGTCGCGGCACGGCCTGCAGCCGCATCGTGGCCGGCGACCTGAGGGCGGGGGATCTCGACCAGGAGTGGAACGGGCTGCGCCGCGCCGAGGCGCTGCGGCGCATCGGCGGCGACCCGGCCCGGATCGAGTCGGCGGTGCGGCCGCCTGGGGCCTGGCACGCCTATCTCGAGCTGCACATCGAGCAGGGCGGCACGCTCGACCTCGCCCGGGTGCCGATCGGCATCGTCGAGGGCATCGTCGCGATCCATCGCTACGACGTCGTGGTCGAGGGCCTGGCCAACCACGCCGGCACCACGCCGATGGACGGCCGGCAGGACGCGCTCGTCGCCGCGTCGCAGCTCGTGATCGCGGTGCGCGAGATTGCCGCCAGCCGCCAGGGCCGGCAGGTCGGCACCGTCGGGCGCCTCGACGTCGAGCCGAACTCGCCCAACGTCGTCCCCGGCCGGGTCACGTTGAGCGTCGAGTTCCGCGACCTCGCGGCGGCCACGCTCGAGGTGCTGGCAACCGCCACGCGCGAGCGCGCGGCAGCCATCGCCGGCCAGACCGGCACGCGGATCACGATGACGCTGGCCAACAGCAACCCGGCGGCCCTGGCCGACAGCGGCGTGCAGCAGGCCATCGGCGGCGCCGCCGATCGCCTCGGCCTGTCCTCGCGGCGTCTCCCGAGCGGCGCCGGTCACGACGCTCAGATGATCGCGGCGCTCTGCCCGATGGGGATGATCTTCGTGCCGAGCATCGGCGGGATCAGCCACTCGCCGCGCGAGCTCACCGCCTGGGACGATTGCACGCGCGGCGCGCAGGTGCTGCTCGGCGCGGTGCTCGCCCTCGACGCCCGCGACTCTGTCTGAAGGTGCGGCTAGCGGACTGCTAGGGCACCGCGACGTCGGTCAGCGCGGTGAGAATCATCTCGTCGCGGGCCTCGGCGCGGCCGCGCGACACCGCGCCCCAGCTCTCGTCGAGGGTGGTCATGCGCCGGACCACGCAGTTCATGTCGCACGGGCCCTCGCCGCGCAGCAGGGCCACGCCGGCGTTCTTGGTCTGCAGCGCCGCCAGCCACTGGTCGAACAGGTGGCCAGTGGCGTCGTTGCCGGCGGCGCCGGGGTTCCAGGCCATCAGCTGCTCCATCGCCCTGACCACGCGCTCGTCCACCGGGACCGAACGTTTGGTCACGGTGAAGGCGAAGAGCGTCGTCTGGGTGCCGGCAAACGGCGAGTCGGGCACCGTGCCCGGCCCGACGACGACCGGCGCCTCAGCGCGGCGCCTGACATCGCCGAGCAACGGCAGCAGCACCCGGGCGGCCTCGTCGCGCTGCACCTTGGTGGCGCCCAGGACGATGTCGGCGCGTGTCTGCCCGGCGGCCGGCCCCTGGGTCGCCGCTACCGATGGCAGGAGCGCCGCCACGGCGACGACGGCGGCGATCTGGCTCAGTAGCGTCATGGGCAGTCCTCCAGTGGACTGCCTCCACTAGACCACCGAATGGGGGCCGCCGCCAACCTCGTCGGTGGCGGCTGTCGCGGTCACTCCGAGCGCAACGCCTGCATCACGTCCACCCGCGCCGCCCGCACCGCCGGTACGAACGAGGCGAGGACGGCCGCCGCCACCAGCAGCACGGCGGCGAGCAGCGTCGGCAGCAGATCGGGAATGCTGACGCCTTCGATGTAGCTGCCGATGACGCGCGCCAGCAGGAAGCCGCCGAGCGCGCCGGCGACGATGCCGGCGCCGGCAATCACCGCGCCCTCGCGCAGGACGCCCATCAGCAGGTGCCGCGGCGCCGATCCGATCGCCAGGCGGACGCCGAACTCGCGGGTCCGCGCGCTCACCGAGAAGGCCAGCACACCGGCCACCCCGACCACGGCGATGAGCAGCGCGACCGAAGCGAAGCCGCCGAACACCAGGGCACTGAGGCGGTTGGGTGACAGCACCTCGGCCCGCACGTCGTCGAGGGTCGCGGCCCGCTCGACCGGCTGATCGGCCGACAGCTCGCGGATGGTCCGGGTCACCGCCGGCACCAGCGCATAGGGATCGCCGCTCGCCTTGAGGAACAGCCGTCCGGCACCAATTTCCTGCTCGAGCGGGTGATAGACAGTCATCTGTGGCTGCGGGATGATGTTCTCGTCGTCGACGTCGGCGGCCACGCCGACGATCCGGCGCATGTCGCCGCTGACGTCGATGAACTTGATCACCGGGTCGGTCCACTGGAAGCGGCGGTTGACGGCGTCCTGGCCCGGGAACATCCGCTCGGCCAGGCTCTGGCTGACGATCACGACGCGCTCTTCGCCGCGGCGGTCGCCCTCGTTGAAGTCGCGCCCGGCGACGATCGGCACGCCCAGCGTGGCGAAGTAGTTCGGCGTGACGGTACGGAACTGCGCCCGCGGGTCATCCTCGCCGGCGGCCTTGTTGTAGCCCTCCACGGAGAATTGCGCGGCGAAGAACCCGGGGTCGCGCCACGGCACATTCGAACCGACGGCGACAGTCTGCACCCCGGGCAGCGCGCCGAGGCGGCGCACCGCCTCGCGGTAGAGGCCGACGATCTCCTCGGGCTTGCGGGTGAAGTCGACGACCGGCACGTTCACCGCCAGCACGTTCTCGGTGACGAAGCCGGTGCGGGTGCGCTGCAGCGCGACCAGCGTGGTCAGCAGCATGCCGGCGCCGGCGAGCAGCACGAACGACGCGGCGATCTGCGTCACCGCGAACAGCCGCAGCCGCCGATTGGTGCCGGTGGTGATGCGGGCGCCGCCGGCGGCCAGGCTCACGTTGTTGGCGCCGTCGGCGGTCGGCAGCTTGGGCACGTACGCCAGCAGCACCGCGGCGACCACCGCCAGCCCGGCCCCGACCCACAGCATCGTGCTGTCGACGGTGACGTCGAGGGCGCGCACCGAGTACCGCGCGGCATAACGCGACAACACGCCGACCATCGGCCGGGCCATCAGCACCGCCAGGATGGCCCCGGCCCCGCACAGGATCAGGCTCTCGGCCAGCAGCGTGCGGCGCAGTGCCGCCGCCGAGGCGCCCAGCGCCGCGCGAATCGCCAGCTCGCCCTCCCGCCGCACCGACCGCGCCAGGATCAGGTTGGCGACGTTCGAGCAGGCGATGACGAAGATCAGGCCCGAGGCCGCCAGCAGCACCAGCAGCACCGTGCGCGCCGGCGAGATGATCTGATCGCGCAAGCCCACCGCATCGATGCGGAAGTTGGCCTGGGCGGGATACGCCTCGGGATGCTCCTTGACGATGGCGCCGTGTGCGGCCTGGAGCTCCGCCTTGGCGGTGGTGAGATCCACGCCGGGGGCGAGCCGGCCGAAGAGCTCGGTCATGCGGTGCACACGGCCGTCGACCATCGTGGCGTCGAGGTGGTGCGGGCTGGTCACGACGTTGGCGATGATCTCGGTCTCGGTCGGATAGGGGACCGACGGTTCGAGGACGCCGACGATGGTCGCCGCCCGATCGCCGAAACGGACGGTCTTGCCGACCATCGCCGGATCGCCCTGGAACGCCGAGGTCCAGAAGCGATGGGTGAGCACGGCCGCGCCGGGGGCGTTGGGGCCGTCGTCGCCAGGGCCGAGCAGCCGTCCGAGCACCGGGCGCAGGCCCATCACCTTGAAGTACGACCCGCCGACGACGCCGGCGCGCACCTGGCGTGGTTCGCCCAGGCCGACCATCGTGAACTCGATCACCGAGAAGTCGCCGAACTCCGACAGCGACTTGATCCGCCCCTGCAGGTCGCGCAGCTCCGGCACCGAGAAGTTGGTGTTCTCGCTGGCGATGCCGGGGGCGCTCTGCCGCAGGTAGATCAGCCGGTCCTGGTCTTCGTTGACCAGCGGACGGAGCAGCACGCCGCGCACCACGCTGAAGATGGCGGCGTTGGCGCCGATGCCAAGGGCGAGCGTGGCGATCACGGTGAAGGCCAGGCCCTTGACGCGGGCGAGGGAGCGGAGGGCGTAGCGGATGTCGGTGAGGAGGCTCATCGGTATGTAACCGTCCTGTTAAATGGCAACCCGGTTGTACTGCGGCCGACCGCGTGCTGTCAATCTCCGGCCGCCCGCGGGCGCGTTCAAAGCGGCCATCCGATCATCCATTGTCCGTGACGGCGCGGTCCTGTACGCGGTGTCGGCCCGGCCACGGCGTCGGGCGCCGGGCGGCCGGCGGCCGTGCCGTGCTACGGTGGGACCAGGCCACCGTGCACCTGCGTTTCGCCGCCTCGGCCGTGTTCCTGCTCGCGCTGGCCGCCGGCGCCCAGGCCCAGTTGCGGCTCGACCTGGTGGCGCGCGGCGACGGACCGACCCTCGCCTTCGTCGAGGATCCGGTGGCGCCGGGGACGTTCCTCATCGTCTCGCAGGACGGTCTGGTACGGGTCGTCACCGACGGCGTGGTCCGCGACGCCCCGTTCATCGATCTGCGCGGCGACATCAGCAGCGGTGGCGAACGGGGGCTGCTGGGCTTGGCATTTCCGCCCGATGCCGCCGCCTCGGGCCGTGTCTACCTGAACTTCACGAATCGCGACGGCCATACCGTCGTCGCCCGCTTCAAGAGGCGGGCCGACGATCCGCAGGTCGCGGCGGCCGACTCGCGTCGCGACCTCGTCTGGCCCGGCGGACGCGCCTTCATCGAACAGCCATTCGCCAATCACAACGGCGGACACCTCGCCTTCGGTCCCGATGGCTATCTGTATGTCGGGCTCGGCGACGGCGGCTCGGGCAACGACCCGCGCAACCACGCCCAGACGACCAGCAGCCTGCTCGGCAAGATGCTGCGGCTCGACGTGAACGTGCCCGACGACGACCGCCGCGGCTACGCCGTGCCCGCCGACAACCCGTTTGTCGGCCGGGCCGGCGTGCTGCCGGAGATCTGGGCCCTCGGGTATCGCAACCCCTGGCGCTATACGTTCGACGACGTCGGCGAGGGCGCGACTGGCGCGCTGGTCGCCGGCGACGTCGGCCAGAACCAGCGCGAGGAGATCGACTACGAGCCGGCCGGGGCCGGTGGCCGCAACTACGGCTGGCGGCTGCGCGAGGGCACCATCGCCACGCCCGGCGTGCCGGTGGCGGTGCCGGCGATCGAGCCCCTGGTCGAGCCGATTTTCGACTACGGCCGGGGGCGCGGGCAATCGGTGACCGGGGGCTACGTCTACCGCGGCGCGGCCCTGCCCCCTGAGTACCGCGGGCGCTACTTCTTCGGCGACTTCGCCAGCGGCCGGATCTGGTCGCTGGGCCTCGCCGTGAACCCCGACACCCGCGAGGCATCGGTCGTCGACGAGACCGAGCACACCGACGATCTCGGCGGCACCGTGGCCGGACTGGCGTCGTTCGCGCGCGACGTATCGGGCGAACTGTACGTCGTGACCCACGGCGGCGACATCTTCCGGCTGGCGCCGGAGGCGCCGGAGGCCGACGAGATCGCCGATGGCGAGCGGTCGCGGCGCCGTCCCCTATACTGACGGCCACCGGTCCGGGCCCTCCCTCGGTCGCCTCCATGGAAAAGATCATCGTCCACGCCAAGTTCCACACCGGCCACCGCCAGCTCGGCTACCCGGGCGAGTGCCGCTTCGTGCACGGCCATACCTGGCGGGGCACGGTGATCATCACGACCGAGGCCTTTCCCCGCGACGCGCTCGACATGTCGCTCGACTTCGGCCACATCAAGGACGTGATGCGGAACCTCGACCACAAGATGCTGGTGGTCGAATCGGACACGACGTTCATGGACCCCGCGCTGTTCGAGTCCGAGGGCATCGTCGTGCTCAAGGGGAAGGGGCCGAGCGTCGAGAACGTCGCCCACTACGTGTTCGACCGGGTCGCCGGGCTGATCGCCGCGCAGTACCCCGGCCGCGGTCTCGCCTACCGGATCGAAGTCACGATCCAGGAGACCGAGAACAACTTCTTCGTCGTCGAGAAGCCCGTCACGATCTGAGCAGGCCGCCGGCGCCCGGCCGGCAACAAGCCGTGCGCCCGCAGCGCCGGCGCGATGTGCGAGGTGTTGCGCGGCTGAGCGCTTGAACCGGCCGAGCCGGCGCTGCCATAATGCGGGCGGTGCGCCCGCCTCACGCCGGCGTCACCTTCCAGAGGCATCGCGCCCGGCGCGATGGGGAGTGCCGCCGATGCTGACCGCCCTTGCTCTCGTGCTGGCCGCTGCCGCCCAGGCCGCCGCGCCGCCTTCGGCCGCGCCGGTGCCGGCGGTCTTCATCTCGCCGGCCGAGATCGCCCAGATCCTCGAGTCGGGCATCGTCAAGAACGCCGTCGACCAGCCGATCAAGAGCGCCGACGTCCGCGGCGGCAAGGCGCTGGTGGCGATGCTGCACCGCGATCGGGCCGAGACCGGCGCGCTCATCCACGAACGCGCCACCGAGACCTACTACATCCTCCACGGCAGCGGCACCATCACCACCGGTGGCACGCTGGCGACGCCCAAGCCCTCCGATCTCACCAGGCTGGGCGCGGGGCCAAGCCTGACGGGTACGCGGCAGGGCGGCGAGAGCCGGCGGGTGGGCCCGGGCGACATCGTGATCATCCCGGCCGGCACCGTGCACAGCTTCAGCGAGCTCGACTCGCCGATCAGCTACCTGGTGTTTCGCTTCGATCCCACGAACTAGGGGCTGGGGACTGGGGGCTGGGGGCTGGCGCTCGCCGCATCACACGTGCGTAGGGAAGCGCCCGAGAAGCAGGGCGTGTGCATCGCCGCGACAGCGGCGATGCGAAGCGTGACGGCCGGCAAGCCCTAGTCCCTAGCCCCCAGTCCCGCCAAGCCTCAGGCTTTCGCTGCGGCTTGGCTGCTCTTCAGCACCTCGTCCACCAGGAAGATGTCGGTGAGCAGCGCCCGCAGGTGGATCGAGGCGTTCAGGTTGTCCACCAGCTGCGAGCTGATGCCCGGTTGCGCCAGGACCAGCCGCACCGCCGCCTGCGAGGCGGCGGCGTCGCGGTCGAGGACCTCGATGAAGGGATGGAACTGCGCCGCGGCGGACGGCGTCTCTGCGGCGACGACGCCACGGAAGACGTCACCCAGCCCGGTCAGGGCGGCGTCGAGGCGCGACAGGAACTGCCGCACCTGGCCGCCGGCGCTCGATCCCGCGTCGCTCGCCAGGCCCTGGGCCGCGTAGGCGAGCATGAACTCGTAGGCTTCTTCGATGTGGTCGCACCGGGCGACCATCTGCTCTCGCATCGAGCGAGCCTATTCCGCCGGCCGGCCGCCGGCCGGCTCCGAGCCGGGCACGCGCCAGCGCGCCGGATCGTGGTGCTCGAGGTACTCGCGGCGGCTGATCGTGCCGAAGATCATCGACTTGGTGATCCAGAACTTCTCGGGGCGGATGGCGAAGTAGACGTGCGCCATCGTCAGCCCGACCAGGGCGACGCCGGCCACGCCGTGGCCCACGTACATCCAGCCCCAGGTGGTGTCGCCGAGGATGTAAGGGTCGCGGGTGAGGAAGGGCGTCTGCACCTTCTTCATCATCACCAGCCCGGTGCCGGTGGCGATCAGTCCGGTGACGACGATCGCCAGGTGGTAGAGACGGTTGCCGAGCGGGTACTTGGCCGGCTTGGGCCCCTCGGCCTCACGCCCCAGCTCGCGCATCATCTCGGACTTGAACTCCGGGATGTCCTTCGGGCCGACCCAGATCGACCAGAAGTCGAGGACGAAGGTGGCGTGCACGATGTGGAACAGGATCGACGCGGTGAGCACCAGCCCGGCGATCCAGTGCCACTGCACCCAGGCGAACTGCACCCCGACGATCGGCAGGAACGAGGTGAAGAGCAGCGTGAACATCGACGCCGCCATGATCCAGTGGAACAGCCGGGCGCCCATCCCGTGCCGCTCGATCCGGGCCGGCAGCGCCGGCAGCCGCGCCTCGAGCGCGTCGACCTCGGCTGCCGCCCGCTTGGTGTGCGCCGACAGCAGCATGTAGACCGAGTGCGCCGCCAGGAACACCACGCCGGCGAAGAACGACACCCACAGCATGTCCCACGAGATGTGGGTGAAGATCGACTGACCCCAGGGGCTGATGCCCCGGGTCAGGAAGTCGATGCCCATCCGATGTCCCCTCCACGAATGGCCCGCTTGACCAGGTTGCGGAGCAGCGGGATCTTGTAGGCGTTGTGCGCCAGCGGCACGGCGCCGGACACCGCCAGCTCACCGGCGGCGGCGGCGGTCTCCTCGTTGCGCGGCTTGCCGGCGACGAAGCGTTCGACGGCCTCGAGGCGCATCGGATGCGGGGCGACGGCGTTGACCGCGATGCGCATCGACTCGATGGTCTGGCCCGAGGTCTTCATCGCCGAGGCGACGTTGAGCAGCGGGAAGTCCCACACCTTGCGGTCGGCGACCTTCTCCACGTAGAACTGCGCGCCGGCCCACGTGCCCGGGATGCGGATGGCGATGAGCAGCTCGCCGTCCTGCAGCACCGTCATGCGGGTGATGTCGGTGCCCGGGCCGACGAAGTAGTCCTGGGCGTCGACCACGCGCTCGCCGGAGGCCGAGCGGAGCACGAACTTGGCGTCGAGCGCGATCATCGCCGGGGCCGTGTCCGACGGGTTCACCGCCACGCAGCGGTCGGCGCCGAAGATGGCGTGCTCGCGGTTGATGGCGGTGGGCGTGTCGGCGTAGCAGATGTTGCCGCCGGCGCGGTAGCAGGACCACCCGGCCCGGTAGTACCAGCACCGCGCGTCCTGGGTGAGGTTGCCGCCGAGCGTGCCCTGGTTGCGGATCTGCGGCGAGGCGGCGGCTTCGGCGCCCTGCATCAGCACGCCGAACTTCTCGCGCACCAGCGGGTGGCGCACCACCTCGGTGAGCGTGGTCATCGCGCCGATCTCGAGGCCGTCGCCGGCGGCCCTCACCCCGCGCAGCGCCTCGACGCCGCCGAGATCGACCACGTAGCGGGGCTTGCGGATGCGGTCCTTGAGCCAGTCGAAGCTGTCGAGCCCGCCGGCCATCACCAAGGCCTCGCTGCCGTGCCGGTCGAGCAGGGCCAGCGCGTCGTCGATGCTCGACGGCAGGAACAGCTCGAACGCCGGCATCATGTCGTGAATTACAGCCATGATTCGATGCTCCCTTAGATGTGCGCCGTGAGCGCGTCGTGCTGCCAGGTCTTCGCTTCGATTGAGGTCAGGACCAGGTCGGCCGTGATCGGCATGCGCCGGAACGCCTCGGCCCCCAGCGCGTCGACCAGCGCTGCGGCCACCGCGCCGCAGCCGGCGCCCACCGGCGGCTCGCCGACGCCGCGGGCGCCCACCGGCGTCTCGGGATCGGGGATGTCGAGGGCGTCGATCTTGATAGTGGCCGGGATGTCCATGATGGTGGGCGGCTTGTTGTGGTGGAACCGCCGCGCCAGCGCCACGCCGTACTGCTTGTCGTAGACCCACTTCTGCGCCTGGGCGTGGCCGATGCCGAGCATCGATCCGCCGAAGGTCTGGCCGAAGAGGTTGCGCGGGTGGAGGACGGTGCCGACATCGCCCACCGCCGTGTACTCGACCACGCGCCACGCCCCGGTCTCGACGTCGACCTCGACCTCGGCGAAGCCGGCGACGAACGAGTGCGTGTTGCCGTCGCGCTTGTAGGTGTCCTTGGCCACGCCGATGAGCCCCTGGCCGGCCAGCCCCTTGAGCGCGTTCTTGGTGAAGACGTTGATGTCCTCGGGCGCCTCGTGCCCGTCGAACTTGCCGCCGAACTCGACGGCCTTCTTCGCCGCGTCGGCGAACGTCAGGCTGCGGCCGCCGCTGAACACCCGGCCGTTGGCCACCTGGTAGCTCGTCGGCGTTGCCGCCCAGCGCCCTGGCCGCCACCTCCTGCAGCTTCTTCTTGGTGTCGGTGGCGCCGGCGTGCGCGGCGCGGGTCATCGCGTGCACCGTCTGGCTGCCGGCCGAGACGCAGGACCACGGCAGGCCCTTCTCGGTGTTGCCCCACACCACCTCGAACTGCTCCCACGGGGTGTCGAGCACCTCGGCGTAGACGCGCTGGCAGTCGAAGACCGACTCGGTGCCGAGGTTGCCGATGCCGGTCTGCACCTGCACCTTGCCGTCGGGCCGGATGATGGCCAGGCCGTCGAAGCCGATCGACCCGGCGGTGTAGGGCCCCACGGCCACGCCGATGCCGCGCACCTTGGTGCCGCGCTTCTGGCCGCTGACCGCCTTCTTCTGTTCCCAGCCGAAGATCTCCGCGCCCTTGTCGAGCGCCTCGCGGACGTTGGCGCCGGTGACGTAGGCCTGCTTCTTGGTCTGCGGGTTGGGCGGGCCGTACGGCGCCTTGCCGACCGGCGCGTTGACCTTCAGCAACTGCACGTGGTCGAGCCCGAGCTTCTTGGCGGCCTGCGCCATGATCGGGTCGAAGATGGCGTTCATCTGCATTCCGCCGGGCGAACGCTGCGAGGTGCGCGGCGGGGTGTTGGTGAGCACGGTGATGCCGCGCCACCGGTAGGCCTCGGGCTGGAAGTTGAGGGTGGCCATCGACGCCGCCGAGCGGTAGTCGCCCTGCGGGTTGTAGGGCCCGTTGTCCTGGACCGTGAAGAAGTCCATCGCCAGGATCTTGCCGTCCTTGCGGAAGCCGATCCGGGCCCGGCCCTGGATGCCGGCGCGGGCCCGGCCGATGTAGTGCTCCTCCTCGCGGGTGATGCGCATCATCACCGGCGTGCCGGTCTTCTTGGCCATCAGCGCCGGAATCGCCATGCTGTGCGCGCCCGGGATCTTGCTGCCGAAGCCGCCGCCGGTGTACTCGCTGATGAGGACCACCTCTTCGGGCTTGAGGCCGACCATCCGGGCGATGTTCGGCACCGTCTGCGCGACGCTCTGCGTGGAGCCGTGCAGGTACAGCTTGCCGTTCTGCCAGTAGGCCATCGCCGTGCGCGTCTCGAGCGGCTGGTGGCCGGTGCCCTGCGACAGGATGGTCTCGTCGAGGATGAGGTCGGCGGCCTTGAAGCCGGCCTCGAGGTCGCCGAACGAGAAGGTGTCGGGCGCCTCGCCCATCGGCAGCCGGCCCTCGGCGGCCTCGCCGAAGTCGCTGTCGGCCCACTTCAGGTCGACGACCTTCAGCGTCGGGCCGGTGCCGCTGTAGACGTTGCCCTGGGTGCGGGCGTTGGGACCGCCCGGACGCAGGCTGTCCAGCGGATCGACGCAGAAGGGGAGCGGCTCGTAGACGACGTTCAGCAGCTCGATCGCCTCGGCGGCGGTCGACTCGTCGACGGCGGCGATGGCCAGGATCGGCTCGCCCTGGTAGACCGGTTCGTCGGTGAGGGCGATCTCGGGCGGCAGCGGCGGCGGCGGTGGCGCCGGCTGGCCGGGCGGCGCCGGCGGTGCGGGCGGCACGGGGAAGTCGCTGGCTCGCAGGATCGCCTTCACGCCGGGGTGGGCGAGCGCGGCGCGGTCGTCGACGCTGACCACCCGCGCGTGCGGCATCGGGCTGAGCAGCAGCTTGGCGAACAGCATGCCCTCGGCGCGGTGATCCTCGGCGTAGCGCGCCTTCCCGGTGACCTTCGCCACCAGGTCGGGCGTCGTGTAGTTGTGGCCGATGTACTTGTAGTTGTTCGCCACGTTACGCCCTCCGAGCCAGCTCGGCGCCGTGCATGAGCGCGGTGAGAATCTTGTCGTAGTCCTGGCAGCGGCACAGGTTGCCCGACACGCCGTGGGCCAGCTCCTGGCGCGTCGGGTTCGGGTTGGTCTTGAGGAACCCGACCGTGGCCATCACGAAGCCCGGCATGCAGAACGCGCACTGGAAGCCCTGCTCGGCGACCACGCCCTGCTGCACCGGGTGGAGCGTGCCGTCGGGGGCGGCCAGGCCCTCGATGGTCTGCACCTTGCGGCCGCGCAGCGAATGCGTGAGCATCGAGCACGAGTAGTGCGGCACGTCGTCGACCAGCACGGTGCAGGCGCCGCATTCGGCGCGGTCGCACCCGAGCTTGGTGCCGGTGAGCCCCAGCTTGTAGCGCAGGGTCATCGCCAGCGTTTCCTGTTTCAGCACGTCCACCCGCCGCACCTGGCCGTTCACGGTGATCGAGATCAGGCGCTCGACCGATCCGGGAGCGGAGGGCTGGCCCGCAATCGAGGTGCGGAACAGATAGGCGCTCGTGGAGACCGCGGCCCCGGCGGCGATGACGCCTTTGATGAAGCTGCGCCGGGATGCCCCGCCGCGGGACGGCTCGGGAGCGGTCTGGGCCATGTCCATGTCTGACATTCGGTCCTCGCTTTGACGAGAGAGGGGTGGTACCGAGGGTTACAGCGCGTGATAGTAACAGGAAAACGGGAATCGGGGCAGGCCCAGCGATGAGCTTTGGTCGGACACTTTCGCCCTCAGATTTCCGGACCCGCGCGCCCGGCCGGCCTCACCCCAGCCAGTCCGGCTTCCAGGTGGCGTCGAACACCCTCAACAGATTGCCCCCCAGCAGCTTGCCGACGTCCCCGTCGCTCACCCCGTGGACGCAGAGAGCCTCCACCAGCCGCGGAAAGTCCTGGATCCCGTTGAAGTCGGCGGGCTGGCGGTTGTTGGAGTCGGGCGGCCGGGCCAGCTGGTCGAAGGCGTCGGTCACCGAGCCGTAGGGCAGGGCGTCGGGGTCCCGCTCGTGCCGGGGATAGGCCCCCATCGTGCCCATCGAGTCGGTCGAGACCCCGACGTGGTCGATCCCGACCAGCGCCACGGCGTGGTCGAGGCAGCGCAGCCAGTCGGCGAGGGTCGGCATCCCCGGCCGGCCGTCCCAGATGAGCGGGGCCCAGGTGGTGACGCAGACCACCCCGCCCGCCGCCGCCACGGCGCGCATCTGGTCGTCGTCGATGTTGCGCGGGTTGTCGACCACCGCCTTGGGGTTCGAGTGCGAGGCGATGAGCGGGGCCGTCGCGGTGGCGCAGATGTCCATGAACGTGCGCCGCCCGGCGTGGGTCAGGTCGATGGTGATGCCGTAGCGTTCCATCTCGCGCACCATGACCCGCCCGAGCTGGCTGAGGCCGCCGTCGTGGCGCTCCAGACACCCGTCGCCCAGCAGGTTCTTCTCGTTGTAGGTGAGCTGGCAGATGCGCAGGCCGAGCTGTTTCCAGAGGAGAAGCGCCTTCGGATTCGCGCCGACGAAGAGGGCGTCCTGCGACAACAGGATGTGGGCGAGCTTGCCCTCGGCCTTGGCCCGGCGGATCGCCGCCGGCGACTCGGCCAGGCAGAAGGTCGGCTCGGCGTGGATGATCTCGAGGAACCGCTGCACCCGCGGGTAGGTCAGCGCCGCGTCCTCGTTGGGCATCGGGATGGTGAGGCCGACGGCGGTCAGGCCCGAGCGATCGGAGCGGTCGCTGCGGCCGAGCAGGTACTGGACGCACGGGTCGATGATGATCGAGTCCCGGTGCAGCCGTGCGGCGCGGGCGCTCAGTGACATGACGACGAGAGGATAGTGCAGCCGGGCCCAGTCTCCGTCACCGCCAGCGTGCAGCGCCCCCCTCGGCGCGCCAGAAAACTTGACGCCGTGATTCTCGACCAGTTGAGTCAAGTTTTCTCGCCCGCCCGGAGGGCGGGCCAAAGCAACACTGTGCTAGCGAGGCGGAGCCGCATGCTCGTCGGTCCGAGGCGGAGTCTCGCTAGGTGTATATAGTTGTCACGGTGCGCCCCGCGAAGCTCCCGCTCGTGGACGGTGCGCGGGAGGCGATCATGGTCAGGGTTCTCCAGTCGATTCTTGCGATTGCGTGCGTCGCGATCGTGCTGCCGGCGGCGGTGTCCGCGCAGTCGGGTGCCCCCAGCGTCACCGGTCTGGTCTCCGACGAGACGGCCGGCGCACTGCCCGGCGTGACGGTGACCGCCACCAACGTGGCCAGCGGCGTGACCTTCGTCGCCATCTCCAACGAGGCCGGCAACTACACCATGCCGGCGCTGCTGGTCGGCACCTACGATGTCAAGGCCGAGCTCGCCGGGTTCCGCACTGCGACCCGGCCCGGGATCGTGCTCGAGGCCCGGCAGGTGGTCCGCCTCGACTTCCGGATGTCGGTCGGCGCGATCCAGGAGACGGTCGAGGTGACCGGCACCTCGCCGATCCTGCAGACCGAGACCTCGACGGTCGGCGAGGTCATCTCCGGCACGACGGTGCAGTCGCTGCCGCTGAACGGCCGCAACACCGGCCAGCTGGCGCTGCTGCTGCCGGGCACCATCACCTACAACCCGCGCGGCTTCACCAACATCGGCAGCATCAACATGAACCGGCCGTTCGTCAACGGCAACCGCGAGCAGACCAACAACTTCATCGTCGACGGCTTCGACGTCAACGAGACGATCGACAACCGCGTGGCCTACCAGCCGAGCCCCGACGCGCTGGCCGAGATCAGCGTCGAGACCAACAACTACTCGGCCGACACCGGCAACGTCGGCGGCGCGGTGGTGGCCAACGTCATCAAGTCGGGCACCAACCAGTACCGCGGCAACGTCTTCGAGTTCTATCGCGACAGCGACCTCGACGCCAACACGTGGGAGAACAACCGCTCCGGCGCGCCCAAGCAGGAACGGCGGCAGGACATCTACGGCGCCACCTTCGGCGGCCCGATCAGCCGCGACCGCCTGTTCATCTTCGCCGACTACCAGGGCTCGCGGCAGGACGCGCCCGGCTTCGGCACGGCGTCGGTGGCGCCCGAGGCCTGGCGCCGCGGCGACCTGTCGAGTTTCGCCGCCGTGATCCGCGATCCGGTCACCGGGCTGCCATTCCCCGGCAACCAGATCCCGGCCGGCCGGATCAGCGCCGTGGCCCGCGCCCTGCTCAGCGACACCGCGAACTACCCGCTGCCCAATCGCACCGTGCCGGGCGGGGTCACCGGCAACTTCGTCGGCGAGACGCTGCTCAAGATTCGCGGCCATCAGGGCGACGGCCGGGTGGACTGGAACGCCTCGGCCAGCGACAAGTTCTTCGCGCGCTACTCGTTCGCCACCTACGAGGACGCCCGCGACGTCAACCCCTTCCCGCTGGTGTTCTCGGCGCGCAACGACCAGCCGTTCTGGAACGTGGGCGGCAACTGGAATCGCATCTTCGGGCCGACGATGGTCAACGAGCTGCTGGTCGGCTACAGCCACACCAGCGTGCTGCAGCAGACCTACGACTGGTCGGGCCTGGGCGCCGGCAACGCCCGTTACGGCATCGCCGGCGGCCAGCCGATCGACGGGTTGAGCGAGCTGGTGCTGGGCAGCGGCCTCACGGCGCCCGGACTTCGTGCCCTCGACTCGGACACGCTGGCCACGACGTTCCAGATCAACGAGAAGTTCACCTGGCTCAAGGGCCGCCACACCCTCAAGTTCGGCGGGCAGTGGCTGCACTACGACCAGCAGCGCTTCTACGCCGGCAACAACGGGCTGCTCGGCTTCTTCACCTACACCGGCGCCTTCACCGGCAACTCGTTCGCCGACTTCCTGCTCGACCATGGCAGCGAACAAGGGGCGTGGCGGCGGCGATCCGACCGATCCGTGGACTCACCTCCAGAACCGCATCGGCGTGTTCGTGCAGGACGACTTCCGGCTGCGCGACGACCTGACTTTGAACGTCGGCGTGCGCTGGGCCTACACCTCGCCGCTGGTCGAGCAGGACAACCGGCAGACGAACTTCGACCTGGTGACCGGGCAGCAGATCGTCGCCAGCGACGGCGGCATCGAGGAGCGCGCGCTCTACCAGCCCTACTACGGCGGCTTCGAGCCGCGCCTCGGCGCGGCGTGGACCCTCGGCGACCGGTGGGTCGTGCGCGGCGGCTACGGCATCTCGCAGTTCATGGAGGGCACCGGCGCCAACCTGCGGCTGCCGCTCAATCCGCCGTTCTTCTTCGAGTCGGCGGTGAACTACGACACCACGACCGGGGCCGGCAGCGCCGCCAGCGGCTTCACGGGGCTGGTCCCCGGCGTCATCCCGGCGGGCAACGTGCGCGCCTACGATCCGGAGCTGCGGCCGCAGTTCTCGCAGCAGTGGAACGCCTTCGTCGAGTACCAGGTGACCTCGAGGATGTCGGCGCAGGTCGGCTACGTCGGCCACCACGCCGATCACCTGGTGACGCCGGTGGAGGGCAACCAGGCCCTGCCGGGGGTGGGCCCGGCCTCGACCTGGGCGCCGAGGCAATCTCGCCGGCCGTTGGTCGCGGCCCAGCCGCTGGTGACGACCATCGCCACCACTGCCGCCCGCGGCGGCAGCCGGCATCACTCGATGCAGGCCAGCGTGCGGCAGCGCAGCTTCCACGGCGTGGAGCTGATGGCGTCCTATACCCTGGGCCGCACCCGCACCAACAACCGCGGCTTCTACGGCATCTTCGGCGGCACCGGGCTGCAGGGCGTGACCAGCGCCACCGAGGGCGCCTACTGGCAGAACACCTACGACCCCGAGGCGGAGTGGGGCCCGGCGTTCCACGACGCCCGCCACAACGTGGTCGTGTCGGGGACCTGGCAGCTGCCGATCGGGCGCGGCCGGCGCTATGGCAGCGACTGGAGCGGCGTGACCGAGGCGCTGGCCGGCGGCTGGATGTTCGGCGGCATCATCAACGCCCGCACGGGCCTGCCGGTGACGGTGATCGACAGCCGTCTCCCGTCGCTGCAGGGCGATCGCGGGTCGGAGCGTCCCAACTGCGTGGGCGACTGGAAGCCGGACGACCAGTCGCTCACCAGATGGCTCGACATCACCGGCTTCCAGGCCGCCGCGCAGGGCACCTTCGGCAACTGCCCGGTGGGGGTGGCCCGGGCGCCGGGCTACAAGAACGTCGACGTGGTGCTGTCGAAGCGCTTCGCGTTCGGCGACGTCCGCTACGGCGAGTTCCGGGTCGAGGCCTTCAACGTGTTCAACATCCCGAGCTTCGGGCCGCCGGCGCGCGACATCGCCGCGCCCAACACGTTCGGAACAGATCACCAGCACGATCAGCGCGCCGCGGGTGGTGGAGCTGGTGTTCAAGTTCTACTTCTAGGCGGCTGGGGGCTGGGGGCTGGGGGCTGGGGACTAGGGCTCACAAGAACTCGTCACGCTGTACGCCGTCACACCGTCACGTTGAGACGCTGAAGGTCGGTGAGCCCCAGCCCCCAGCCCCCAGCACCTAGCTGATCGGGAGGAGTTATGAGCCGTAGTGTTTCGCGTCGGCGATGGCCCGTCGTGGTCGCTCTCGCGGTGATGGCGGCGGCACTGTCGGCACAGCAGCAGCCCCGCGTGCCGGAACCTGAGCCGCCGACGCGGGGCGCGCCGCCGCCGGCGGCGCTGCGGCCGCTCGTGGCCGGCCCCAACGGCGGCGTCTCGACCGGGCACCCGCTGGTCACGTCGGCGGCGCTCGAGATCCTGCACAAGGGCGGCAACGCCTTCGATGCCGGCGTGGCGTCGCTCATCGTCGGCGGTGTGCTCGAGCAGGACCTCTACAGCCTCGGCGGTGAGGCGCTGGTGCTCGTCTACCCGGTGGCGGAGAAGAAGGTGACCTCGATCGTCGGCCAGGGCTGGGCGCCGAAGGCCGTGGACGTCGACTGGTATCTGTCGCGCGGTAAGGACGCTGCAGGGCGCGGGACTCGACCCGGCGGTGGTGCCCGGGGCGTTGCACGCGGCGCTCACGGTGCTCGAACGCTGGGGCACGATGAGCTTCGAGACCGTCTCGGCCCGCGCCGTCGAGTACGCGCGCGACGGGTTCCCGCTGCGCCAGAGCACCGCCGCCGGCGTCGTGCGCCAGCTCGAGTTCTTCAAGCAGTGGCCCGACAACCAGCGCTACTGGCTGAAGGCCGATGGCACGCCGCACAAGACCGGTGAGACCATCAAGCTGCCGACCCTGGCCCGCACGCTGACGCGAATGGTCGAGGCCGAGCGCGGCGCCAAGGGCCGTGGCCGGGCCGCCGGCATCGGGGCGGCTCGCGACCGGTTCTACAAGGGCGACATCGCCCGGGAGATGGTGGCGTTCCTGCAGAAGCACCGGGCGCCGTTCGACGCCAGCGACTTCGCCGAGTACTTCGCGCGCGTCGAGGAGCCGGCCTCGACCAGCTATCGCGGCTACACCGTCTACAAGCACGGCTTCTCGAGCCAGGGGCCGGTGATGCTCCAGGCCCTCAACATCCTCGAAACGTTCGACCTGGCCGCGATGGGTCACGACAGCGCCGACTACGTGCACATGGTGACCGAGGCGATGAAGCTTGCCTACGCCGATCGCGACACCTACTACGCCGACACGGCATTCGTGCAGGTGCCGGCCGAGGGGCTGCTGTCGAAGGCCTATGCGAAGGAACGGGCGGCGCTCGTCAACCCGCGGACCGCCTCACGGGCGTTCATCGCCGGCGATCCGCTGGCGCACGACTCGAAGGTCAAGACCTGGCCGTATCGCGAAGTACAACATCGCCGACGGCACCTCCACGACCGCCGGCGACGACGCCTCGCAGGTGATGTCCAGGGGACTGGACTCGGCCGGGGTGTCGAAGGACACCACCCACATGGCCGTCATCGACAAGGCCGGCAACGTCTTCGACGCCACGCCGAGCGGCGGCTGGGTGCCCGGCGCGGTGATTCTCGGTGACACCGGCATCGGCATGAGCGTGCGCGGCGAGCAGTTCTGGCTCGACAAGACCAGAGCCAACCAGATCCGCCCGCCGCGCCCGTCCGCGCTACACGCTGACGCCGAGCCTGGTGTTCAAGGACGGCCAGCCGTTGATGGCGCTCGGCACCCCGGGCGGCGACAACCAGGACCAGACGATCCTGCAGGCGTTCCTCAACATCGTCGAGTTCTGGGATCGCTGGTACCCGAACGTCCACAGCGCGCTCGAGTGGCCGCGCTTCCAGACGCTGCACTTCCACGGCTCGTTCTGGCCGCACGACGCCGGCTTCAACAAGCTCAATCTCGAGGCGACGATCCCCGACGACGTCTTCAACGAGCTGAAGGCGCGCGGTCACGACGTGAGCCGCATCCGCGCCTTCGGGATGTCGGGCTGCGCCACCACGGTGATGATCGATCCCGCCGACCAAGACCCGCATCGCCGGCGCCGATCCGCGACGGGATTGCTACGCGGTGGCCTACTAGCGGAGACCGGGGACCAGGGACCGGGGACCGGGGAAGTTCACGACGGCATTCGAGGCTGGACGTTCGTTCGAGCGGCGGCCGGCGCCTTCGGGGCTCCACCGAGCCTTGCCCATCGCCGCAATGTCCGGATAGCGACCCAGCACTTCGAATCGGTCGAACACGAACGGCAGGCCTTCGGCGCCGAGCGGCGCTGCCGCATCGCCGACGTGCAGGTGCAGGTGCGGGCCGGTCGAGTCGCCGGTGAAGCCGAGCTGGGCGACGACCTCGCCGCGTCGCACCCGCTGGCCGGGCCGGACGCCGGATGGTGCCCGGCTTCAGGTGCTCGTAGACGGCGAAGCGGCCGTCGCCGAGGTCGAGCGACACGTAGTTGCCCGCGGCCTCGTCCTGCGGGTGCTTGCGACGGTCGGAGACGCGGCTCACTTCCGGAAGCGAGTCGCGCGTCGCCGCGACGGCGGCGTCGGCGACGGCCAGCACCGCGGCGCCGTAGCCGAGCGAGTTGGCGACGAGGTCGGCGTCGCCGCGTGACGTTCTCCCTTCGTCGTCGAGCCGCACGAAGTCGATCGTGAAGCGGCCCGGCAGCCGCGTCCGGCCGTCGACGCGTGTAGAAGACGCGGCGGTGTCCGCGCTCCCAGTCGGGATGATGGACTGCGACCCAGGGCCCGCCCGCCAACGGTGGGCCGAGCGCGACCGGCGCCGTATCGTCGACGCGAAGGCCCGGAATGCCACCCACGACGCCGCCAACTATCGTCGAGGAGACGGACGCGAACTGGACGAGATGGCGCAAGTGGTTCGGCGGCGTGGCTGCGCGGAGCACGACCTCGATGTACACCACGCGTCGGCTGCCAGCTGGTATCGACAGCGGCGCCTGTCGATCCGGGGCGACATCGAGGCGGCGGACGAGCTCGTTGCCCTCGAACACCGCCAACGGATCGGACGGTGTCGCCGCGTCGGCAACCTCGACGCTGGTCAACGTCGTGGCAGCGGCGCCCGAATTCTCGAGATGCAGCTCGTAGATGAGCCAGCGCTGGCCGTCCATCGGCACGATGGCCGGCGGCACCGGCACCTGCATCGACATTTGCGGCGCCGACGGTACGGCGCCCGGCTGGGCTGATGGGACCACGATCAGGAGCGCCAACCCGGATGCCGACGCTACGGCCATGCGATGGCATGCGCCAGTGTCGATCGGCTGCGAGGTGTGTGCAGTCACTGCTGGCATTGGACGTCGTCCACGCCGCTTCGGCCGGCCCGTGTCACTGCCTCGCGAAAAGATCATCGCCGGCCATCGCCGGCGACATCGCGATGAGGCGGACGACGCCTTGCCACACCTGCGGGCTTGCCTCGGCGACGCGGCGCATGACCTCCTCCGGGTACTGCGAGCGGTGGCAGCCCATCGAGCGCAGGGCCGCGGCACCGTCGGCGGGCGTGAACGGCACGTGCACGTCGAAGTACTTGGCCTGTGGGATGAGAGCGGCGGCACGCCGCGGGCCGGGTTGATCACCTTGATGCCTTCAGCCGGCAGATAGGCATGGAACACCCGCTCGGGCACGCCGGGTGCCCCGGCGCGCACGAGCTGCGTCACCAGCGTGCTCACCAGCCGGTGGTCCGGGTGCCCGACCGCACCGTCCGGTCCCCAGGTGATGAGGGCGTCGGGGCGCAGGCGCTGCAGTTCCTCGTGAAGACGCGCCGTGAGCCGAAAGAGCAATGCCGGGTCGGTGCCGTAGTCGCCCAGCTTGCCGTCGGGATAGCCGAGGAGGATCGGCGGGCGCGCCCCGAGCGCATCGGTCGCGCAGCGCGCTTCCTCGGCCCGCGCCCGCGCCAGGTCTGGTCCGCGCGCGATCGCCGTGTTCAGTCCGCCCTGCGCGCCGTCGGTGACGATGACCAGGTGCACCTGGGCGCCTTCGCGCGCGTAGCGCGCGAGGATCGGCCCTACCGAGGTCTCGTCGTCGCCGTGCGCGAAGACCGCGACGAGGGTCCTGGGTGGACCCTGCGCCGCGCCGTCAGGCACGACCTGGAGCAGAGCGACCGCCAAGGCACCGACGGTGATCGTACGCATGCCTGCCTCCGACGCGCTCAGTCTAGTCGCGAGTCGGCGGGAGCCAGCGCAGCCGTCGCTAGGCCGGCGCCCCGGCCGGTGCCGGAGTCCGCAGCACGTGGCGACCGACCGTAAGGAAGGACGCGCCGGCGACGAGGCACAGGACGCCCGCGGTCAGGAACGCCAGGCGATAGTCGCCGAGCTCGGTTCGGATGGCCCCGGCGCCGAACGCCGCCATCGAGGCGCCGAGCTGGTGGCTGGCGCCGATCCAGCCGTAGACGACGCCGGTGTTCTCGCGGCCGAAGGCCTCGGTCGTGAGCTTCACCGTCGGCGGCACCGTGGCGATCCAGTCGAGCCCGTAGAACACCGCGAACAGCCCGAGCGACGCGCCGCCGCTGAGCAGCGTCGCCGGCAGGACGAGCAGCGACAGGCCGCGCAGCGTGTAGTAGCCGAACAGCAGGTGCCGGGACGAGTAGCGATCGGTCAGCCAGCCCGATGCGGTGGTGCCGAGGATGTCGAAGAGGCCCATCATCGCCAGCAGCTGCGCCGAGCGCATCGGCGTGATGCCGACGTCGTGGCACGCCGAGATGAGGTGGGTGCCGATCAGGCCGTTGGTGCTCGCGCCACACACGAAGAAGGTGCCGGCGAGGATCCAGAACGCCCGGGTGCGCGAGGCGTGGGCCAGCGCGGCCAGCGGCGCCATCGCCGGCGCCGCCGGCGCCGGTGGCGTCCCGGCAGGCTGACCGTACGGCTGCAGGCCCAGGTCGCCCGGCCGATCGCGCATGAACAGCAGCACGACCACGAAGACGACGAGCGCGGCCGCGGCGACGACGAGCGCCGCCGTGCGCCAGCCGCTCGCCTCGACGACGCCGGCCAGCAGCGGCAGGAACACCAGCTGGCCGGTGGCGTTGGCGGCCGAGAGCGCGCCGAGCACGACGCCGCGCCGTGCGTCGAACCACCGCGTGGCGACGACCGCGGCCAGCACCATGCTCGTGACACCGGTGCCGGTGCCGACGAGCACGCCCCAGAGCAGCAGCAGCTGCCATTCGGTGTGCATCCGGGTCGAGGCCGCCACCGACGCGGCCAGCAGCGCCAGCGCCGCAACCACCACCCGGCGCAGCCCCCAGCGGTTCATCACCGACGCCGCGAAGGGGCCGATCAATCCGAACAGCGCGATGTTGACGGCGACCGCGGCCGAGATGACCGTGCGGCTCCACCCGAACTCGCTCTCGAGCGGGACCATGAACAGGCCCGGCGTGGCACGTACGCCGGCGGTGACGAGCAGGACGACGAAGGTGACCGCGGCGACGATCCACGCGTAGTGCACCCGTGAGGTCGACGCGACACGAGGGCCGGCCATCACCGCACGTCCTTGGGCAAGCCGCGGCGGACGCGGCGCGTGGTGGCGCGAGGCCCCGCGGGCAGCGACGCCGTCAGGCGGCGGCGGGCCGCGTTCAGGAACTCGTCGGAGATCGCGTCGCCGCGGGTGGCGCGCGCCAGCAGCAGTGCGCCCATCATCGTGGCCAGCTGCACGCAGGCGTCCTCGCGATCGCCGGCCGGATCGCCGGAGGCGCCGAGCGCGGCCAGCACCTCGACCTGCCGCCGCACGCCGGCGAGATAGGCGGCGTGGATCGGATGCGTCCCGGGTTCGCGCGCGACGTCGGTGACGAGCGTGGCGGTGGGACACCCCGCCGCCGTCGGGTCACGATGGGCGGGGCGCAGATACCGCTCGACGATGGCGCGCCGCGCCGCCGTCGGGTCGGCCGCCATCCCGACTCGTCGCCTGCCACCTGGCGTCGGACTGCACGAACGCGGCCCGGCAGGCCGCGGCGGCGAGCGCATCCTTGGAGGGGAAGTGGGCGTAGAAGCCGCCGTGGGTGAGCCCGGCCTCGGCCATCAGCTCGGCGACGCTGACCCCGCCGATCCCCCGCGCCCGGAACAGCCGTGAGGCCGCGTCCTCGATTGCCAGATGGTTGGCCTCAGCCTGAGCCTTCGATACTCGCGGCATGCTCTTCTCCTGAAATAGATGACGAGCATCATATTTGGCCTACATGATGCTTGTCATCTATCTAGGGGCTGGGTGCTGGGGACTGGGGGCTGGGGCTCTCTAAGGGAGTGCCACGCTGCTTGACGCCGCGACGTCGGAGTTACGCGTCAGCGCAACTGGCGGACCCAAGAGCGAATCAGCGAAGCAGCGGACCGTTGGATTGCGAGATTGCGGAGAGGTCTGGCAAGCCCTAGTCCCCAGCCCCCAGCCCCAGCCCCCAGCCCCAGCTAGATGTGCGACGTGAGCACGTCGTGCGTCCGCCGGCCGGCCTCGAGTGCGGTGAGGATGAGATCGGGCGTGACCGGCGCGCGGCGGAACACGTCGTCGCCGACCGCGTCGGCGATCGCGGCCAGCACCGCGCCGTAGCCGGCGCCCACCGGCGGCTCGCCGACGCCGCGCGCGCCGACCGGCGTGTCGGGATCGGCGAGGTCGAGCGCCGCCTGGTGCATGCCCGTCGCCGGGATGTCCATGATCGTGAGCGGCCGGGTGTGGTGGAAGCGGCGGGCGAGGGCCACGCCGTACTGCTGGTCGTAGGTCGAGCGCTGGCACAGGGCATGGCCGATGCCCAGGCAGCTGCCGCCGAGGATCTGCCCGCCGAGGCTGCGCGGGTTGATCACCGTGCCGACGTCGGCCACCGCCGTGTACTCGATGAGGCGGACGACGCCGGTCTCGACGTCGACCTCGACCTCGGCGAAGCCCACCACGTAGGAGTGGGTCTCGCCGTCGTGCGGATAGGTGTCCTTCGCCACGCCCATCAGGCCGACACCGGCCAACGCCGTCGCCGACGCCTTGGTCATCGCGTGGATGTCGTCGGGCAGCTGGTGGCCGTCGTAGCGCGCCGCCGAGCGCGATCGCGCGCGTCGCCGCCTGCGCGAAGGTCAGGCCGCGTCCCGGCGCGCCGCGCCGATACACGCGCTCGCCGCCGACCTCGTAGTCCTCGGGCCGCCCGCCCAGATCCGCCGCGGCGATCTCGCGCAGCTTGCCGATCGCGTCGTGTGCCGCCGCATGGTTGGCGCGGGTCATCGCGTGGATCGTCTGGCTGCCGTCCGACGTGCAGGTCCACGGCAGGTGCTTGCTGGTGTCGCCCCAGACCACGTCGACCTTGTCCCACGGCACGTCGAGGATCTGGGCCGGCACGCGCGCCATGTCGATCACCGAGTGAGTGCCGAGGTTGCCGGCCCCCGACTGCACCACCAGCCGGCCGTCGGGCCGGATCGTCAGCAGGCCGTCGTAGTTGATCGAGTAGCCGCCGATGAACGGGCTCACCGCCACGCCGACGCCGCGCACCGCCGCGCCGCGCCGCTGCCGGCTGCGCAGCTTGCGTTCCGGCCAGTTGAAGAGCTCGGCGCCCTTGTCGAGGGCTTCGCGCACGAAGGCGCTGGTGACGTAGCTGCGCTTGCCCTCCTTGCCGGGGGGGCCGAGCGGCGCCTTGCCGGAGGGCGCGTTCACCTTGTGCAGTTCGACCGTGTCGATCCCCAGCTGGCGGGCGGCCTTGGCGAGCACCGGCTCGAGGATGGCGTTCTGCTGCATCCCGCCGGGAGAGCGCTGCGAGGTGCGCGGCGGGTTGTTGGTCAGCACCGAGATGCCGCGGAAGCGCATCGCCAGCGGCTGGTAGGCGAGCGAGCAGATGCCGGGCGCCGAGATGAGATCGTACTGATCCTCGTAGGGCCCGGCGTCCTGCACCACGAAGAGATCGATCGCCGTGATCCGGCCGTCCTTGCCGAACCCGGCCTTGACGCGGCCCAGCAGGTTCGGCCGGGTGCGGCCGATGTAGTGCTCTTCCTCGCGGCTGATGCGCATCATCACCGGCGCGCCGGCCTTCTTGGCCAGCAGCGCCGGAATCGCCATCGAGTGCGCGCCCGGAATCTTGCTGCCGAAGCCGCCGCCGGTGTACTCGCTGACGATCACCACCTGCGACGCCTCGACGCCGGTCCAGCGGGCGACGCTCTCCACCGTCTGCGCCACGCTTTGCGTCGAGCCGTGCAGGTAGAGCTTGCCGTTCTGCCAGTAGGCCATCGCCGTGCGCGTCTCGAGCGGCTCGTGGCCGGTGGCGTTGGTGTGGAAGGTCTCGTCGAGCACCAGCGCCGCGGCGGCGAAGCCGGCGTCGACATCGCCGTACTCCCACCGGGTGCCGCTGTCGCCCATCGGCAGGGCGCCGTCGCCGGCCGCCGCGAAGACGTCGGCCGGCCACTTCACGGTGGCGATCTTGCCGTCGACGAAGGCGTTGCCCTGCAGGCGGGCGTTGGCGCCGCCCGGGCGCAGGCTGGCGATCGGATCGACCACGAACGGCAGCGGCTCGACGTCGACGACGACGCTCTCGATCGCCTCGGCGGCGGTGCCCTCGTCGACCGCGGCGATCGCCAGCATCGGCTCGCCCTGGTAGACCGGCTCGTTGGTGAGCGCCACCTCGGGCGCCAGCCCGCCCTCGGCCGCCGGCTTGACCGCCGGCATGTCGTCGGCGGTGAGGATCGCCTTGACGCCGGGCATGGCCAGCGCCGCGCTGGCGTCGATGGCGACGGACGCGGCAGTGCGGCATCGGGCTGAGCAGCAGCTTGCAGAACAGCATGCCCTCGGCGCGATAGTCCTCGGCGTATCTGGCGCGCCCCGTCACCTTGGCGACGAGGTCGGGCGTCGTGTAGTTCTGGCCGACGAGCCGGACGGGCATGGCGGTCTCCTGCTGATCGCGACCACTAGGACGTGGCGAAGCTGCGCACGGCGGCGTCCTCCGAGACGTAGGTCTCGAACACGCTCACCAGGTTGGTGATGGTCATGAGGTGCATGCTGCGCGGCGTCGGGTGCACCAGGCGCAGGTCGCCGCCGCGCCTTTCGGAGGCTGACGAACTTGGAGACCAGCAAGCCGAGGCCGGCGCTGTCGATGTAGGTCACGCGGCTCAGACTCGAGGATCAGCTTGGTGCAGCCGCCCTTCATCAGCCGCTCGATCTCGGGCCGCAGCGGCGACTCGGTGTCCTCGAGCACCAGGCGGCCGCTGAGGGTGAGCACGGCGACGTCGCCCGCCATGCGAGTAGTGATGGTCAGCATCGTCGGGTCTCAGTCGAGATACTTCACGAGCACGACCTCGTTGCGCTTCTGGTTGTAGATCACCTCGTCGACCAGCGCCTTCGACATCAGCAGGCCGAGGCCGCCCGGCCGCAGCCCGCGCGCTTCGCGGACCCGGGCGTGCTCGAGCGGGTCGTCGGCCGGGTTCGAGACGGCCGCGTGGGCGAGCTGAATCGATGTCGAAGCCGTCGCCGGGATCGGCGATGCGGTACATCCGCAGGCGGCGGGTGCGCAGGCACGAGATGCGCACCTGCTGCGACGGGTCGAGACGTCCGCCCCACTCGATGGCGTTCGACAGCAGCTCACGGAACGCCTGGGCCATCGACTCGCGGACGTCCTCGGGCAGGTCGGCGTCGAGGTGGAGCACGAACTCCTGGATGCGATCGGCGACGTCGAGCGAGCACGGCGCCACCAGCTCGACCCACTCGGGGCGTGCCGACACCACCTGGATCGGGAGCGTCGTCGCCGGCGAGGTCGCCAGCACTTCCTTCACCACGTCGATCACCCGGCCCGGCGCCACCGGCTTGCGGACGAAGCGGTCGGCCTGTCCGCGCATCGCCTGGAGCAGCGTGTCGGGCGTGTCGTCGGCGGTCAGCATCACGATCCGTGGCGCCATCGCCGTACGCCGCACCTCGGCCAGCACCTCGAGGCCGTTCAGCCCCGGCAGGCCGATGTCGAGCAGCATCAGGTCGACGTGAGCGCCGCGCAGGCGGGCCAGCGCGTCGGCGCCGTCGCCGGTCTGATCGGTCGTGTAGCCGGCCTTCTGGAGCAGCGAGGCGATGACATGCCGGAAGGCGCGATCGTCGTCGACCACGAGCACGTGTGGGGCGACCTGAGCGGGAGCCGCCATGCCAGAGCCTCCTCGAGGTGACGCGACCGACAACGAACCAGGATTGGGGTGTAGTGTAGTCGCTTCGTTTGCAGAGGGAAACCGTGGACGAGTCTCACCCCCCCGCGGCCGCCGACATCGGCGGTGCCCACGTCGCGATCGTCCAGGTGATTGCCCGGCTGCTCGCCGAGGCGGCGACCCTGGCCGAGGCCGCGCCCGAGATGCTGGCTGCCGTCGCCGCGCCGTTCGCCTGGGAATGCGCGGCGTTGTGGGACCTCGACCGCGACGGGCGGGCGCTCCACTGCGTGGCCACCTGGCCCCCGGGCCCGGGTCCGTTCGCCGACTTCCTGGAGGTGAGCCAGGGCATGGCGTTCCCGGCCGGGATCGGACTGCCGGGCCGCGTCTGGGGGTCGCGGGCGCCGGTGGCCGTCACCGACGTGGTGCTCGACCCCAACTTTCCGCGGGCCCGGGCCGCCGCGCAGGCCGGCCTGCACGGGGCGGCGGCCGTGCCGGTGGGTTACGGCGACGCCGTCGTCGGCGTGATGGAGTTCTTCCGCCGCGACGTCGACACCGTGACGCCCGACCAGCTGGCGGCGATGACCGCCGTCGGCCGGCAGATCGCGCTCTACGTCGAGCGCCAGCGCACCGCCGACGAGCTCGAGCGGTTCTTCGAGCTGTCGCTCGATCTGCTCTGCGTCGCCAATCTCGACGGCTACTTCATTCGCGTGAACCCGGCGTGGACCCGGGTGCTCGGCTACGAGCCCCACACGCTGCGCGAGGAGCCCTTCATGGCGTTCGTCCATCCCGACGATCGCGAGGCCACGACGGCCACCCTGGGTGCGCTCGCGACCGGCGACGCGGGTGAGCGACTTCGAGAACCGCTATCGCGCCAAGCGACGGCAGCTACCGGTGGCTGCAGTGGACGGCGGTGCCCTACGTGCACGAGCGCGCGGTCTACGCCGCGGCGCGCGACGTCACCGATCGCAAGCGGGCGGCCGAGCAGCAGGAGGAGTCGACCGAGCGGCTGGCGCGCATGGTCCGCGAGCTCGACCTGGCCCGCCGGCGCGCCGAGGCGGCGACGGTCGCCAAGAGCGAGTTCCTGGCCAACATGAGCCACGAAATCCGCACGCCGATGAACGCCGTGATCGGCATGACGGCACTGGCGCTGCAGACGCGGCTGACGCCGCAGCAGCGCGAGTTCGTCAAGACCGCGAACCAGTCGGCCGAGGCCCTGCTGGTCATCCTCAACGACATCCTCGACGTCTCGAAGGTCGAAGCCGGCCGGATGGTGATCGACCGGGCGCCCTTCGGCGTGCGCGAGACCGTGGAGGACGCCGTCAAGCTGATGGCCGGCCGGGCCCACGAGAAGGGCCTCGAGCTCACCTGCCGCATCCGGGCCGACGTGCCCGACCGGCTCGTCGGCGACGCCGGACGGCTGCGCCAGGTGATCCTCAACCTGGTCGGCAACGCCATCAAGTTCACCGAGGTCGGCCACGTCGACGTCGACGTCGTCGAGCGAGGGCATCGCCGACGGCCGGGTGGCGTTGCGTCTGACGGTGGCCGACACCGGCATCGGCATCGCGCCCGAGCAGCAGTGGCAGATCTTCGGCGCGTTCGTCCAGGCCGATGCGTCGACGAGCCGGAAGTTCGGCGGCACCGGGCTGGGCCTGACGATCAGCGCCCAGCTGGTCGAGTTGATGGGCGGGCGAATCTGGCTGACGAGCGACCCGGGCCATGGCAGCACGTTCCACGTCGCCCTCCGCCTGCCGCTCGCCGATCCGGCGGGCGCCGCCACGGTGGAGCGGTCGAGCGAGGCGCTGCGCGGCCTCGGAGTGCTCGCCGTGGACGACAACCCTACCGCCCGGGTGGTCATCGGCGACCTGTTGGCGAGCTGGGGCATGGCGCCGATGGTCGTCGACTCGGCGACGGCGGCGATGGCGGCCCTCGGCGTCGCGGCCGATCGCGGCGCGCCGATACCGCTGGCGCTCATCGACGCCGAGATGCCGGGAGTGGACGGCTTCGGGTTGACGCGGCTGATCGTCGCCGACCCGCGCCTGACGGCGCTCAAGGCGATCATGCTCCTGCCGGCCGGGGCGCCGCCGCGGCCGCAGCGCCGGCTCGCCGACAAGATCATCACCACCCAGCTCACCAAGCCGTTGCGGCAGTCGGAGCTGCTCGGGGCGTTGCTGGCCGCGGTCACTACCGCGCCGCCGGCTGTCGCCGCACCGGCGAAGCCGGCAACGCCGGCAGCGCCAGCGCGGGCGCAGCGGCGTCTCGACGTGCTGGTCGTGGAGGACAACGCCACCAACCGGGCGGTGGTCGCGCACGTGCTGAAGCAGCGCGGCCACACGGTGACGCTGGCGGCCACCGGCAGCGAGGCGGTGACACTGGCGGCGGCGGGCCGCTACGACGTCGTCCTGATGGACGTGCAGATGCCGGGCATGGACGGCTACGAAGCGACGGCAGCGATCCGATCCCAGACCGGCGGCCCGAATGCGACGACGCCGATCGTCGCCGTCACCGCACACGCGACCTCCAGCGATCGGGAGCGCTGTCTCGCCGCCGGCATGAACGCGTTCGTGGCCAAACCGGTGCGGCCAGCGGCGCTGCTGGCGGCCATCGACGACCTCCTCGACGGCAGCGCGCGGCCAGCCGCGGCAAGACCGCCGAGCCGGCGACGTACGCGCCGGCCGCGCCCGCGAGCCGTGTCGGCGGAACTGGCGGCCCTCCTGCCGGCGTTCGGCAACGACCGGGAACTGCTCGGCGAGACGATCGCCGTCTTCCTCGTCGACGCGCCCCAGCAGCTGCAGACCCTGCGAGCCGCGGCGGCGTCGGCGGACCCGGCCGCCATCGCCCGCGCCGCCCACGCCATCAAGGGCGCCGTGTCGCTCTTCTCGCTCGGCGCGGCCTACACCGTCGTCGCGCGGCCTCGAGGCCGCCGCCCGCGCCGGGCTCCCCGACCGCCTGGCAGAACGCGTCGACGCCGTGGAGCGGCGCCGTCACCGCGCTCACCGCCAGCCTGGCCGGCCTGCAGGCAACGCTCGGCGCCGCGTGATCGCGGGCCGCTACGGGAGTGCCTGCGCGGCCTGCTGCACGAGCGCGACGTTGGCCCGCACCTTCTCGATGAGCAGGTCGCGCTGGACGACGGCGCGGGCCCAGTCGCCGGCCTCGGCGGCTTCGGTGATGCCCGGCAGCGTCATCGCGGCGTAGGTGTAGCGCGGCGCGAAGAGCAGGTGCTTGAACCACGGGCGGCCGGGGATGCCGGCGTCGTGCAGCCAGGTGCGTTCGAACTGCAGCAATGCGCCGTTCACGCCATCGGCGGCGGCGGCATCGAGCCGGCCCGCGGCCAGCGCGCCGCCGATGCGCGCATTCAGCGCCCGCCCGGCGTCGGTGAGGGCGCCGACCGCCAGCGCCAGCGGCTGCGTGTCGAGGTGGCCGGCGCGGCCCGGGATGTCGGCCAGCGCGCCGACGAAGCCGCCCAGCGCCGCGGCGTAGGCCTCGACGTCGAGCGGCAGGACGAGCGCGTTGGCGAGCCGCAGGGCCATCGTGCCCCAGAGCTGCGTCATCAGGTGCGAGTAGCGGAATCCCGGATCGCCGATCCGCGACACCCAGTAGTGGCTGTCGTAGGCCGAGTGGTAGACGCCGTAGGGGCCGTTGAAGCTCATGTCGACGACCGGCACGCCGAGGTGGTTGATGAACACGGTGTGGTCGGAGCCGCTGCCGATGCGGGTCACGACCAGCGCATCGGGTGAGCGGGCCCCGGTCGGCAGGGTCGAAGCCTCGGCGGTCGACGCCCGCCACGCGTCGTGCAGCGTGCGCGCCCGACGGATCGGTCAGGTCGCGGGTGAGCTCCTCGATCATCGGCGCCAGCGTGCCCACGGCCGAGACGCCGAGCGACGGGCCCGACGCCGACGAGTCGACGTTGAGATAGGCCACCGCCTTGGCCTTCAGCTCGGCGGCGAACTGCTCGCCCCACTCGGTGGATCCGGTGAGCGTCACTTCCTCGCCGTCCCAGCTGCCGAAGACCAGCGTGCGCCGCGGCCGGACGCCGTCGCGGGCGAGCCGGCCGAGCGCCGCCGTCAGCTCCATCATCGACGCCGTGCCGCTGGACGGATCGACGCCGCCGAACACCCAGGCGTCGTGGTGGTTGCCGAGCACGACCCACTCGTCGGGCCGCTCGCTGCCGCGGATGCGGCCCTCGACGACGTAGTTGGGCTGCACGTCGGTCTGCATGTCGATCTGCACGCGCAGCCGGGCGGCGCCGCCGAGCCGGTAGGTGAGCGGGCAGCGCCGCCCTTCCACGCCTCGGGCGCCGGCGGGCCGCCCAGCGCCTCGAGAATCGGCTGGATGTCGCGGTGCGACATCGGCAGCGCCATCACCTTGGGAATCGACACCGCTTCGGACGGCGGCGATCCGCCGCGCGCCCGCGGTGGACGCCCAGCCGGGCGTCAGCGGATCACCCGGCACGATGTAGTCGTAGGCGATGCCGCCGCGCTGCAGGTGGCTGGCCGGTCCCCACGGGCCGCTCGGGAACACCTCGCCCTTGCCGTAGCCGTCCTCGGCCGGATCCGAGTAGACGATCATCGCCGCCGCGCCTTCACGTTCGGCGGTGAGCGCCTTGAACCCGCGGTAGCTGTACGGGTTCGAGTAGCGCACGATGACGATCTTGCCCTTGCGGGTCGATGCCGTTGGCGCGCAGCAGGTCGTAGTCGGCCGGGTTGCCGCTGTTGGCGTAGACGACCGGCGCGGTGACGTCGCCCGAGGCCGAGAACGAGGTCCACGCGCCGCTGATCGCCGGCTGCGACGAGTCGGGATCCTCGGGATACGCTTCCTCGCGCAGCGTCGGCACGTAGCGTCGCGGCGCCACCATCTCGACGTGCACGCGGCGCGGGTTCGACGACAGCACGTCGTAGCGGTGGATGGTGACTTCGTCGAGACCCTGCGTCCGCCACTGCCCGGCGATGTACTCGGCGATCGCCTTGGTGCGCGGCGAGGTGGCGACGTGCGGCTCGCGGGTGAACTCGCGGTGCCACCGCTCGATCGCTGGCGGCCGACGGCAGGGCGCGGAAGCGCGTTTCCAGTGCGCGCTGGGCCTCGGCGCCGGCGGCGGTGAAGCCACGCATCGGCGCGCCGGGCGCCGCGGGCGCCGGCGGGGCGGGACGCGCGCACGCCCCCGCCGCCAGCAGCGCGGCGGCGATCGCCAGCGCGGCCGGCGCCGCCAGGCGGCTCACTGCCGGCTCGACGTCGCGGTCGTGCGCAGGCTGCCGCCGAACGGGTTGACGCCGACCTTGTGGCGGGCGACGACCTTCTTCTCGGCGGTGTCGATCACGGCGACGTCGCCGCCGCCGGAGTTCATCACGTAGAGCTTCGAGCCGTCGGGCGAGAACACCGGGAAGCCGGGGCCGCGGCCCAGCGGGATCGTCGCCGCCACTTCCTTGGTGCGGGCGTCGATCAGCGCCACGTCCTGGCGTACCGCCGTGGGTCGAGGCGGCCCAGCGGCCGTCGGCGGAGACCGCCATGCGTCCGGCGCCCTTGCCCAGGCCCGACAGCGTCTTCACGACCTCGTCCCTGGCCGAGTCGATGACGTGCACCGTGCCGTCGCCGTCGTTGTGGATCCAGACCTCGCCGTTGGGCGCGAAGCCCACGCCGACCGGCCCGCCGGGAATCGGGATCATCTTCGTGATCGTGTCGGTGGCCGTGTCGATGCACCAGCACGCGGTGGTCCTCGCGCATCGGATAGTAGAGCTTGCCGGTTCTTGGCTGGATGGCCAGGAAGTGTCCGCCCTGGAGCACAACGTCGATCTTCTTGAGTCACGCGGTTGGTGGCCGTGTCGATGACGACGATGCCCGGGACGTCGGCGTTCTCGAGGCCGACGTAGACCTTCCGGCCGTCGTCGGTGATGGCGATGCCGTGCGGCGAGGCCGATCCCTTGTTCTTCGTCGAGGTGAAGAACGGCGACTCGACGATGGCCTTCTGCGTGAAGGTGGTGGCGTCGAGCACGACGACGTGCGGGCCGTTGGGCACCGCCAGGTAGTAGGTGCGGCCGTCGGCCGAGGCGACGCCCTCGTGCGGCTGGTTCTGCGCCGTGAACTTGTGGAGCACCGCCCGGTGGCCGGGATCGATCTCGTAAGCGGTGAAGTCCGAGTGGCTGAGGGCCACCAGGGTGTGCGACTGCGCCGCCGCGGCGGCGGGCAGCAGGGCAGCGACGCAGGCGATCACGAACACTGGCGCATGAATCCTCCGACGCATGCACGTAGCTCCGCCTCCGGCGGCTCTGAAGACGCCCTACGCAGTCGCTAGCAGGACACGCAGCGGTGGTTGTTCACGGCGCCCGAGCTTCTCGAGCAGCGCCAGCGCCTCGGGCCACGGCTGGATGCGCTGCACCGGGCCGTTCGCCATGTCGGCGGTCGTCTTGCCCTCGCGGTTGACGACCTTCGGGTCGGCGCCCTTCGCGACCAGGTACGTGATCATCTCGACGTCGCCGCGGGCGGCGGCGTTGTGCAGCGCCGTGTTGCCCTCGTGATCGATGGCGTTGACGTCGGCGTCCAGCTCCTCGACCAGGTACTTCACCGCCGCCATCATCCCGGTCGGCGCGAAGTGGTGCGTGTTGCCGGCGAAGCCCTCGCCGTAGCCGACGCCGGCCGCGGCGACCAGCGGCGGCACGCCCGGGCCGCCGATGCGGAATCGGCGGACGGCCGCGAGACGTCCTTGTACTCGCGCTGGCCATCGTCGGTCGGCGGCCGGCCGACGCCCTTGACGGTCGGGAATGTTCGGATCGGCGCCGCGCGCGACGAGCAGCTTCATCGCGTCGATGTCGCTGGCGTAGGCGGCGCGCCAGAACGGCGTCGCGCCCATCTCGTCGACGCCCGACAGGCTGCCGGAGTACCACACGCGTGGTCGCCAGCCGCGCGTTCGGGATCGGCGCCCTTGTCGAGCAGCGCCGTCATCATGTCGAGGTAGGACAGCTTCTGATCCTTGTGCGCCTGCAGCTGCGGCCGGCCGGCCCGCGGCGCCCACTCGAGGTTGAGCACCGCGTAGAGCGGCGTGACGCCGTTGATGCGGCGCCAGGTTCGGGTCGGCGCCGCGGTCGAGCAGCACCTTCGCGAGGTCGAAGTGGCCGTTGATGGTCGCCAGCAGCAGCGGCGCTCGTCTGGTCGCCGATCTTCGACTGGTTGACGTCCACGCCGGCGTCGAGCAGCGCCCGGGCCGTCTCGACGTATCCCTGGCGGGCGGCGAAGCAGCAGCGGGGTCATGCCGCCGTGCGTGTTGACCAGCTCGTTGCCCGAGAAGTCGCGGTCGACGCCGGGCACGCGCGGGTCTGCGGCCGGCGCGTCGGCCGGTTGCAGCCGTTGCGCGCCGCCGCCTTCCACCGAGCCGGCCTCGCCGCCCGGCGTCTTCGGCGGCTCGGGATTGCCGAAGAGCACGCCGGCGAAGCGTGCTGCGATCGATGACGCGCAGGTCGAGCGGCGTCGGAGGTCGCCGTCAGGTCGGCGCCGTGCCTTGCCCAGCGCGGTGATCACGCCGGCGCGATTGGCGGCGGCGGCGAACATCGCCGCGGTGAGGCCGCGGGTCGATCTCGCGCGCGTTGAGGTCGACGCTTGCGCGTCGATCAGCAGCCTCGACCGAGGCGCACGTCGCCCGACGCGGCGGCGAACATCAGCGCCGTGGTGCCGTTGTCGGTGCGTCGCCGTCGGCGTCGGCGCCGCCGGTCGAGCAGCGCCTCGACGCACCGCGGCGTGCCCGTGGTCGCGCCGCCAGCATCAGCGGCGTGTAGCGCGCCGATGCGCGTGGCCGCGCTCGGGTTGGCGCCGGCGCGCAGCAGCATCGTGGCCAGCGCGCGCGTCGCCGTTCATCGCCGCCCAGTGGAGCGCCGTCATGCCGTCGCCCTGGGCGCGTGTTGACGTCGGCGCCCTGCTTGAGCAGCGCGATCGACCGCCGCGGCGTCGCCGCGCTCGGCCGCATCGGCGACCGGAGCGTTCGGCGGCGGCCGACACCAGCGTGCGTCGCCAGCGAGCGCGCACGAGTCGCCGCCGACGCGAAGCGCCGTGTGCCGAGCGTGGGTCGGGCCATGACGCCTCACTCGCTGGGCGGCGCGCCGTCGTCGCGGCGCGCCGCCGACAGATCGAACGCGCGCGGTGCTGTCGCCGAAGCTCGTCATGTCGTCGAAGCCGAGCGTGTGCATCACCGTCAGCATCGCGTTGGCCATCGGCGTGCCGTCGGCGGCTGGCGACGTGCAGCGCCGCCCTTGAGCTTGCCGCCGGCGTGGCCGGCCAGGAACAGCGGGCAGCGCTTGTGGTTGTGCACGTGCGAGTCGCCCATCGGCGAGCCGTAGATGACCAGCGAGTTGTCGAGCAGCGTTGCCGTCGCCGTCGGGCGTGTTCTTCAGCTTCTCGAGGAAGTACGGAACCATGCTGACGTGGTAGTGGTTGATGCGCGCGAACTCCATGATCGTGTTCTCGCGCTCGCCGTGGTGCGACGTCGAGTGGAAGGCGCCGTTGAAGCCGCTCTCCGGATAGGTGCGGTTCGAGGCGTCGCGTCCGAGCTTGAAGGCGAACACGCGCGTCAGGTCCGACGCGAAGGCCAGCGCCTGCAGATCGAACATCAGCTTGACGTGCTCGGAGAACGAGTCGGGCACGCCGATCGGCGCGCCCGGCAGCTCGCGCACCTCGCCGCTGCTGTTGTAGGCCTCGACCTTCTGGATGCGGCGCTCGACCTCGCGCACCTCGGTCGAGGTAGTCGTCGAGCCGCGCGCGATCGCCGGCGCCCAGATCCTTCTTCAGCTGCGCGACCGACGCTGGACAGCCAGTCGAGCAGGCTCTTGTCCTCGACCCGGCGCTCGCGCCGCTCGCCCGGCGTGGCGCCGACGCCGAACAGCGAGTCGAAGACCACGCGCGGGTCGCGCACCATCGGCAGCGGCTGCGTCGGGCGACGCCCAGCTGATCGAGTCGGTGTAGGTGCACGAGTAGCCGTAGGAGCAGCCGCCGCGACTGGTCGACGTTCTCGATGCACAGCTGCATCGACGGAATCGGCGTGTCCTGGCCGAAGCGGCTGCGCGTACATCTGGTCGAGCGAGGTGCCGACGTGGACGTCCGAGCCCTGCGTCTGCTTCGGGTGCATCTGGGTCAGGAACACCGCGCTCGAGCGGAAGTGATCGCCGCCGATCTCCGGCGTCGTGAACGCCTCGGCGTTGCGCACGTCGGTGTTGCTGACGATGGTGATGTCGTCGCGGAACGGCTCGAGCGGCTTGAGGCTCGTCGGCGCCGAGGTCGAAGTCGCGGCCGGTCGCCGCCGGGCGCCCACAGGTTCTTCGTGATGCCGAACGGCGTGCTGCCGGCCGAGCCGTGCACCATCTCGATGGCGACCAGCCGCACCTTCTTCGCGCCGGCGCCGACTGCGCCGCGGCGCCGACCGCCGGCGTCATCGCGTCGAGGAACGGCAGCGCCAGCGGTGACGCCCAGCCCCTTGAGCATCGTGCGGCGCGGAAGGTGTTTGCCCGTGATGATCATGACCAGCGGCTCCTTGAGTCCGGGCATCCGGTCGGTCCGGCGATCGAGTTCGACTGCGTGCTACTGCTGCGCCGGCGGCGCGTCGTTCACCGGCCCGTCGACCGCTTCCGACGTCGCTCATGCGGAACGCCTGGCTGTTGACGACGCCGAGGACGAACGCCGAGAGGCGGTTGTTCGGCCTTGGCGGCGCCGTTGACGATCGGCGCGCACCGCCGGCATGTCGGTGTACTCGAGCCGCCGGCCCAGCGCGTAGGTCATCAGGTTCTCGGTGAAGCTGCGCAGCACCATGTCCGAGTGCTTCGAGCAGCGCGTCGCGCAGGCCGGCCGGGCCGTTCATCTGCGTGCCGTCGTAGAGATCGCCGACCGAGTCGACCGGCACCTCGTTGTCCTTGGTGCGCCAGGCGCCGGTGACGTCGAAGTTGTCGAGCGCCAGGCCGAGCGGATCGATCACCCGGTGGCACGAGGTGCAGGCCGGGCTCTTGCGGTGCTCCTCCATGCGCTGGCGCGTCGGCAGGAGCTTGCCGGCCGCCGAGCGCCGTCACCGACTCGTCGAGCGCCGGCACGTCGGGCGGCGGCGGCGGCGGCGGCGTGCCGAGCAGCACCTCCATCACCCACTTGCCGCGCAGCACCGGCGAGGTGCGGTTGGCGACCGACGTCAGCGTCAGGATGCTGGCCTGGCCGAGCAGGCCGCGGCGGTACGCCGGCAGCGTCACGCGGCGTGAACGCGGCGCCGTTGACGTCGGCGATGCCGTAGTGGCGGGCCAGCCGCTCGTTGACGAAGCGTGTAGTCGGCGCGTCAGCAGGTCGAGCACGCTGCGATCCTCGCGGACGATGCTGTCGAAGAAGAGCTCGGTCTCGCGGCGCATGGCGTCGCGCAGCGTCTCGTCGAAGAGCGGGTACTCGGTGAACTCCGGATGCAGCGTCGTCGAGGTCCTGCAGCCGCAGCCACTGGCTGGCGAAGCGCGTGGCGAGCGCCTCGGACGCGGCGATCGGCGAGCATGCGCCGCACCTGCTTCTCGAGGCCGGCGCGGCGTCGCGCAGCTGGCCGGCCTCCGCCGCCTTGATCAGCTCGCGCGTCGGGCCCGGTGCCCCACAAGAAGAACGACAGCCGCGACGCCAGGTCCTCGTCGGCGATGCGGTACGGCGTGTCGGCGGCCGCGGTGGCCGGGGCCGCCTTCGAGCCGGAACACGAACAGCGGGCTGACCAGGATCGACTGCAGCGCCAGGCGGATGCCGTTCCTCGAAATCGCCGGTGCTGCCGGCCCTCGACGTAGAACTGCATCGCGTCGCTGCATGCCCTGCGCCGTGCCCTTGCCGCGATAGGCGCGGCGGTGAGGTCCTTGAGGATCTGCGCCGCGCACGGCTTCTTCCTCGACGCGCCGTCGTCGGCCGGCAGGTGAAGATGCGGCGCCGGCTGACCGTGTCCGACACGCCGGTGACGCTTCGTCGGCCCGACGATGGTCATGTCGCGCATGTGCGGCAGGGTGGTCGTGCCGTAGCCGTCGCCGGCCTCGGCGGTGTTCTCGATCGGCGCCAGCAGGTCGTCGACCGGGCCGTCGAGGCGCTGGAGGAAGGCGGCCGAGATGCGCTGCGGGCCGGCCTTGATGTGGATCGGCGGCGTGCGCAGCTCCATCCCGTTCTGGCCCTTGTTCTGGCCGAAGTCGGTCTCGGTCATCGCCGGGCTGACGTCGAGCAGCGCGACGCGCTCGCCGTTCGATCGAGACGTCGACCTGTTCCTTGAAGCCCATCGCCAGCAGCGGCGTGCGGCCGAACAGTCCGCCGAGCGCCGCATAGACCATCGACGCCTTGATCGCGTAGTCGCCGTCGGCGGGGAACACGTGCACCACCGACAGGCCGCCGCGCGTGCCGATCGGCGCGCCGGCCGCCTGCGCCATCTGCGAGCGGCTGTGCTCGATCTTGAAGGTGACCGAGGTGGCGCTGGCGTTGCGATCGCCGATCGCCAGCCGGCTGATCTGGCTGGCGGCGCGCAGGTAGCCCTGCATCAGCTGCGGCGAGAAGCTCTGCACGTCGGCGACGTTGTCGAAGCCGGCGCTGATCGTGTCGGCCGGCAGGTAGGCGCTGACGTCGACGTCGAGCCCGATGCAGATCGTGCACGGCGGCCGCGTACTCGGCGCGATTCAGCCGCTGGAAGGGCGCCAGCCGGGGCGCGGCGCTGCTGCCGCGGCGGCGTCCATCGCCGACTCGAGCGACGTCCGACCATCGCGGCGACGGACGCCGGATCCGGGCGAGGCGGCGCCGGCCGGCGGCATCATGCCGGCGCGCAGCTTGCTGATGATCTTCTCGGTGAGCTCGCCGTGCTCGGCGTGGCGCGTGGCGTCGAAGTGCGCCAGCGTCAGGCCGCCGGCCTTGGCCCGATCGCTGTGGCAGGTCACGCAGTAGCGGCCGACCAGCGCCTGCTGCGCCTCGGCGGCCAACGGCCCGGTCGGCGGCCCTGTCGGGTGCGATGCCGCCGGCGTCACGCTCGGCCGCGGCGGCTGCGCCGAGGCTGCGCCGTGGGCATGGCGCCCGACAGGCTCGTGACCAGGAGTACCGGCAGGATTCGACGCATACCCACCCTTCCACGTGTGGCCCGGCGGCCCAAGACCGACAACTGGCTCACCGTAAGCCGGCCGCTGGCCACTGTCAAGTCTTTGTCTGTCATGCCTTTGGGGCTGTTCGGCGGTCCTTGGAGGGGCCGGTCAGCGTCGGTCGTGCACGACCCTGCCGCCGACCACCGTGACCAGCACCCGGGTCCTGGCGAGCGCGTCGGGCGGCGCCTGGAGCAGATCGTCCGAGACGACGATGAGGTCGGCGACCTTGCCGGGCGCGATCGAGCCCTCGGTGGCCTCGAGCCGTCCGGCGAAGGCCGCGCCGAGCGTGTAGCCCTCGATCGCCTGCTCGATGGCGATCCGCTCGGCCGGGAGCCAGCCGCCGGCCGGCGTCCCCTTCATCGTCTGTCGCGTGCGCAACATCCGCAGCCCCTGCCAGGGATCCAGCGTCACCACCGGCCAGTCGCTGCCGAAGGCCAGCCGCGCGCCGCCGGCGCGGAGCCGTTCCCAGGGCCACGCCCGGCTCGCGCGCTCGGGGCCGAGCGCCTTGGACCAGACGTTGAGGTTGTTGTCGCCCGGCGTGGCGTGCAGCGGCTGCATGCTGGCGATGACGCCCAGCGCGCCGAAGCGCGGGATGTCCTCGGCGGCGGGGCTCTCGATGTGCTCGATGCGGAAGCGCTTGCCAGCCCGTGCGGTGCCCGCCGCCGTCGCCTCGTAAGCGTCGAGGGCCACGCGGATTGCGCGGTCGCCGATCGCGTGGGTGAAGATCTGGAAGCCGCGCCGATCGAACTCCGCCACCGCGGCACGAAACGCCGCTTCGTCCCAGTTGAGGGTGCCCTGCGACGGGTCGTCGGCGTAGGGCGCGAGCACCGACGCGGTGTGCGCCTCGATGACGCCGTCGAGCATGAACTTCACGGCGCCGACGTTCAGCCACTCGTCGGCGAATTTTTCCCGCAAGCCCTCGACGCGGGCGATCACCTCGGGTGTGGCCGCCGGCGGGAGGATGTTGGGCGCGACGAGGAAGCGGAGCGTGAGCTCGCCGTTCGCGCGCAGCGCGTCGTAGAGCTCGAGCTGTTCGGCGTCCCAGCCGGCGCTGTGCACGCGGGTGATGCCCAGCGAGTTGGCGTAGCGGATGCCCTGGCGCAGGGCCTCCAGCTTCGATTCGCGGGTGGCGGCGGGAATCACCTTCTCGATGAGACCGCCGGCCGTCTCCTTGAGCGCCCCGGTGGCCTGGCGCGTCCGCGGGTCGCGGACGATCGCCCCGTTGGCGGGATCAGCGGTGGCGGCGGTGATGCCGGCCAGCTCCAGGGCCTTGGAGTTGGCCCAGCTGGAATGGAAGTCGTAGGCCCACAGGAACACCGGCCGGTCGGGAACGACCTCGTCGAGCAGGCGCCTGTCGGGCAGGGCCGCCGCACCGAATACCGCGTAGTACCAGCCGCCGCCGAGGATCCACGGCGCGTCGGGATGGGCGTCGGCGTAGGCCTTCACCCGCCGCTGTATCTCCGCGATCGTCTCGGCGTCGTCGAGCATCACGCGCTGGCGCCCTTCGGCGCCGCCGATGAAGTGGACGTGGCTGTCGGTGAGACCCGGCAGGACGAAGCGGCCGCCGGCGTCGATCACCTGTGTCGCCGTGCCGCGCAACGCGCCGACTTCCTCCGCCGAGCCGACGGCGGCGATCGTGCCGCCGCGGATCGCCACGGCCTCGGCTCGCGGCTGCTGCGGGTTCACCGTGTAGACGGCGGCGTTGGTCACGATGAGGTCGGCGGGTGGCGGCGCCGGCGCGCCCGAGCAGGCCGACGCGGCGAGCCCGCCCGCCATCCACAGCGCCAGGACCACGAACACGCGGCGACACGTCACGCCCGACCTCCCGCGCGCTCGGCGCGCCGGAACAGATACCACCCCACGGCGAGCGGACCGAGGACGCCCGCCACCAGCTTCAGCTCGAAAGTCCACACGTCGTCGACGTCCGAGGTCGGCAGGAAGGCGACCACCAGGCCGACGACGGTCGTGACCAGGCCGACCATTCCGGCGCCGCGGGCCCAGCCGGGGACGCCGTCGGTCCGCGACAGCGTCAGGAACAGATAGGTGAACGGGATCATCTGCAGGATCACCGCCGACTTCAGCAGAATCTGGTAGGCCTCGTTCACCGACGATCCAAGCAGCGAGATCGTCGTGAAGAACGCGCAGCACACCGCGGTGGCCATGAGCGCCACGTGCGGCGACTTGTAGGTGGGATGCACGCGGCCGAGCACCTCGGGGAGCGCACTGGTCAGCCCGGCCACGAACGGGACCCGGGCCGAGCCGGCGAACCACGCCGAGGCGGCGCCGCCGATCGCCAGGCCCATCACCACGGCCAGCGGCGGGACCAGCCAGCCGGCCCCGGTGGCGTCGGCGCCGATCTGGATCGCCTGCATGATGCCCTGCAGGACCCCGACCTCGCCGACCGGCACCAGCAACAGCACGGCCGCGGTGGTCAGCACGTAGGAGAGGATCGAGATCCCGCCGGCGATCGCCGCCGCCGGCGCGAGGTCGCGACGCGGATCGCGAATCTCGTCGCCCATCGTCGAGGCCAGCTCGACGCCGACCAGCGCGTTGCACATCACCGCGAAGCTCGTCGCCGCTTCCCACGACACGCCGGTGATCGCCGGCACCTCGGCCTGCACGCCGGTGGCGATGGCCGCCGCCGCCGCGACCAGCACCAGCACGACGCTGGCCAGGCTGCTCATGCCGCCGATGTTGTGGATCCATTTGCCGACGGCGGCGCCGCGGATGTTGGCCACGGTCATGAAGACCAGCCACCCGAAGGCCAGCGCGGCGACGAACGGCTTCGAGGCGGCCAGCGTGTCGGCGCGGCCCTCGCCGCCGGCGAAGGCGAACACGCCCGCCATGTAGACCAGCAGCACTGGCACGTAGAAAAGGTTGGTCGCCCAGTAGCACCAGCCGGCGAGGAAGCCGTGCGCCTCGCCGAACTGCTGGCGTATCCACAGGTAGATGCCGCCTTCCCCCGGGTAGCGGCGGCTCAACACCAGCACCGCGATCGCCTCCGGCACGAAGAACGTGAGGAAGGCGAGCGTCCACAAGCCCAGCGAGAACCAGCCGTAGACGGCGGCGGCCGGTACGTTGTTCAGGTTGACGATGGCGACGATCTTGAGCAAAACGAGATCCCACCGGCCCAGCGTGCGCTCGACTGGCGGGTGGATCGCGTCGTTCATCGCGGCAGCCCGCCGAAGGCGACGAGCTTCGTCTCGAGGTATTCCTCGAGTCCTTCGGCCCCTGACTCGCGGCCGAGGCCACTCTCTTTCCAGCCGGCGAACGGCGCTTCGCTGCCGTGCGGGGTCCACTCGTTCACGCCGATCATGCCGAACTCGAGCCGCTCGGCGGCCCGCATCGCCGTCGGCAGGTGGTTGGTCCAGACGTAGGCGGCGAGGCCGTAGCGGGTCTGGTTGGCCAGCGCGATCGCGTCGTCGACGCCGTCGAAGGTGCTCACCGGCAGCACCGGCCCGAAGATCTCCTCGCGGTAGAGCGGCGCGTCCGGAGCGATGTCGGTGACCACCGTGGGCTGGTAGAAATAGCCCTTGTCACGGCCGGCCGGCCGCTCGCCGCCGACCGCGATCCGCGCCCCGCCGGCGCGCGCCCCGGCGACCAGCGTCTCGACGCGATCGCGCTGCCGGGCGTTGATGAGCGGTCCGACCTGGGTGGCGGCGTCGAGCCCGGCGCCGACGCGGAGGCTGCCGACCGCCGCGGCGACCTTCTCGGCAAACGCGGGGGCGGCCTCACGGGCGACCAGGAAGCGCTGCGGCGAGACGCAGACCTGGCCGCCGTTGCGGAACTTGGCGGCGGTGGCGCCGGCGACGACCTGATCGAGGTCGACGTCGGGAAACACCAGCACCGGGGCGTTACCGCCGAGCTCGAGCGACAGCCGGGTGATCGTCTTGGACGCGCCGTCCATCAGCAGCCGGCCGACCCGGGTGCTGCCGGTGAAATGGATCTTGGCCAGCGCCGGATGGGCGAGCATCGCCTGGCCCATCGGGCCCGGCTCGCCGTTCACCAGGTTGACGACACCCGGCGGCGCGCCGGCCTCGGCCAGCGTGCGCACCAGGTTCATGCCGGTCATCGGCGTGTACTCCGACGGCCGCACGACGATCGGACACCCGGCGGCCAGCGCGGCGCCGCCGGCGCGGGCGATGTTCCAGGCGGGGAAGTTCCACGCCGTGATCAGGCCGACGACGCCGAGCGGCTGCTTCAGCACGAGCATCCGCTTGGTGGGCGAGCGCGATGGGATCACCCGGCCGTAGGCCCGTTTGCCTTCCTCGGCGAACCACTGGAGCATGTCGGCGGTGGCGGCCCATTCGCCGCGCGCCTGGACGAGCGGCTTGCCGCTCTCGAGCACGGTGGTATGCGCCAGCGCGTCCACGTCGGCGCGGATGAGCGCCGCCGCCTTCTCGAGCACCGCCGCCCGTTCGTAGGCGGTGGCCCGGCTCCAGCCGTCGAAGGCGGCGCGGGCGGCGTCGATGGCCCGATCGCAGTCGGCCGCAGTGCCGAACGGTACGGTCTGCACGGTCTCCTCGGTGGCCGGGTTCACGACGTCCCAGGTGCCGCCGTTCGAGGCGTCGACCCACTCGCCGCCGATGTACTGCTTGTAGATGGTCATGCGCGTTCGTAGACCCGCTCGCCGGCGAGCCAGGTCTCGTCCACTGTGAGGGCCGAGAGCGCCTCGGCCGGCGTGGCCAGCGGATCGGCCGACAGCACCACGAAATCGGCCCAGGCACCGGGCGCGATCGCTCCCACCGCATCGGGCGTCGCGGTCGTGCGGGCGCCGCCCAGCGTATAGCCGTCGAGGGCCTCGCGCGCGCCGATCGCCTGCTCGGGCGCGATTAGGTATCCCTCGCGGTCGCGGCGGGTGATCGCCGCCTGCATCCCCATCAGCGGGTTGTCGTCCTCGACCACCGGTGCGTCGGAGGACAGCGCCACCGGGATGCCGGCGTCGAGCATCGCCCGAATCGGGTAGCAGCGTGGCAGGAACGCGTCGGGAAGGTAATCGCGGAAGTTGCGGCCGAGGCTGTGGATGAAGATCGCCTGCGGCACGGCGATGACGCCCAGTCGGGCCGCCCGCGCCAGTTGCCGGGCGTCGGGGAGGCCGAAGTGTTCGAGGCGATGGGCCAGGCCACGCGGATGCGGGCCCAGCGTCTCGTAGATGCCGAGCACCTGGTCGATGGCGACGTCGCCGATCACGTGAATGGCGATGCGCCAGCCGGCGTCGTGGCTCTCGCGGCACAGCGCCAGCAGGTCGTCGCGGTCGAAGCGCAGCATCCCGCGGGTGTCGGCGTGGCGATAGGGGACGCTGAGGGCGGCCGTGGCGCCGCTCAGCCCGCCGTCAGCGAGAAACTTCACCGTATCCACCTGGAGGTAGTCCGAGTGGTACATCTCCGGCAGCGCCACCGGTGCCGGCACCCCGTCGACGCGGCGCAGCGGCATGACGTTGACACGCGCCGGCAGGCGGCCGCCGGCGTCGACGACCCGATAGACGTCGAGCAGTGCTGGAGCGACGCCGCAATCGGAGGATGAGGTGATGCCGAGCGATCGCTGGTGGCGCAGCGCCGCCACGATCATCTGCTCGTAGTCGTCAGCCGAGGGCGGTGGCAGCACCCGCGTCACCAGGCCCATCGCCGTTTCGTGCAGCAGCCCGGTGGGGACGCCGGCGAGGTCACGGCCGATCTCGCCGCCCACCGGGGGAGCCGTGGCGGCGGTGATGCCGGCGGCGGCCAGCGCCGCCGAGTTCACCGCGTAGATGTGGCCGCAGGTGCGGGTCAGCACCACCGGCTGGTCCGGCGCGGCGCGGTCGAGGTCGTGACGGGTCGGCGCCCGCCCCTCGGCCATCGTCGCCTCGTTGTAGCCACGGCCGAGGATCCAGCTGCCGGCCGGCCGGCGGGCTCGGAACGCCGCCACCCTGGCAACGATCGACTCGACGCTGTCGACACCGCGCAGGTCGAGCATCGTCGTCAACAGGTGGCCGATCTTCCAGATGTGGGCGTGGGCGTCGATGAATCCCGGCACCAGCGTCCGCCCGCCCAGGTCGATTCGGCGGGCCCCGGCGCGGGCGCCGCTGGCGACGTCATCGCCGCCGACGGCGGCGATCCGTCCGTCGCGCACGACCACCGTGGACGCCAGCCGACCGGGCGTCGGCGTGACGACGCGGGCGTTGCCGAGGATGACGTCCGGCATCAGACCCGCGCGGCGGCCGTGCGTTCCGACACGACGGCGATGGCGCGGCCGAGCCCGTCGAGCCCCTCACGCAGCATGTCTTCCGGCATGGTCAACGCCGGCAGCAGGCGCACGCCGTTGCTGAACAGGCCGGCGCGCATCAGGACCACGCCGTGGGCGACGGCGTGCCTGACGATCTGCAGGGTGTCTTCCGGCGCCAGCGGCGTCTTGGTGGCCCGGTCGCCGACGAACTCGACCAGCATCATCGGCCCCAGGCCGCGGACGTCGCCGACGATCGGCCACTGGCCCGGCCAGCCGCCCATCACCTCGCGCATCACCTCGCCGAGGCGGCGGGCATGGGCCAGGAACGCCGGCTGGCGGATCATCTCGACCGCGGCCAGGGCCGCCGCGCACGCCACCGGGTTGCCGCCGTAGGTGCCGCCGACGCCGCCGGGATGGGCCGCGTCCATGATCGGGGCGCGGCCGGTGACCGCGCCGATCGGCATCCCGCCGCCCAGCGACTTGGCGGTGACGATGAGGTCGGGCACCAGGCCGTAGTGCTCGATGGCGAAGACGCGGCCGGTGCGGCCCATGCCGCACTGCACCTCGTCGGCGATGAGCACGATGCCGTGCTGGGTGCACAGCTCGCGGAGTCGTTGCAGGAAGCGCGGCGGCACCGGCAGGAAACCGGCTTCGCCCTGCACCGGCTCGACGATGACGGCGGCGACCGCCGACGGATCGACCTGGGCGACGAAGGCCAGCTCCAGCTGCCGGATGGCGAAGTCGAGGTACTGGTCCTCGGTCATCCCGGCGGGGGTGCGATACATCTGCGGCATCGGCAGCCGCACGATGTCGGGAGCGAACGGTCCGAAGCCGCTCTTGAAGAGCCCGTACTTGCTGGTCAGGCTCAGGGTGAGCAGCGTGCGGCCGTGATAGCCGCCCTCGAAGCAGACCACCGCCGGCCGGCCGGTGAACTTGCGGGCCAGCTTGACCGCGTTCTCGACCGCCTCGGCGCCGCTGTTGGCGAAGATCGTCTTCTTGGCGAAGTCGCCGGGCGTCAGCTCGTTCAGCACCTCGGCGAGGCGGACCATCGGCTCGTAGGTGGTGACGAGCGAGCAGGTGTGGACGAACTTCTGCGTCTGCGCGGTCACCGCGTCGACGACCGGCTGCCGGCGCGTGGCCGACGCCGGTGACGCCGATGCCGCTGGCGAAGTCGATGAAGGTGTTGCCGTCGACGTCGAAGAGCAGCGAGCCGTGGGCCCGCTCGACGACCACGTCGGTGGCCCGGCCGAGCCCGGCCGGCAGGGCGGCCGCGCGGCGCTCGAGCATCGACTTGGCGCGCGGGCCTGGTACCGGCAGTGTGCAGGCGCACGTAGCGCCGCGCCATCTCCCGCGACGCGCCGGGCAGGTCCTTGGCGGCGTCGAGCACCAGCAGCGCGCTGTAGTTGTCCGAGACCGGATCGTTCAGGTAGTCCTTGAGCAGGGCCCGCGGTTCGAAACCGACACCGAGTTGCATCGAGAGCGTCGGGTCCTTACGCCGTCCGGTGACCACATCCGCGTAGTAGTCCTCGGCCGAGACGGTGTCCTTGACTTCACCGTAGCCGCGCAGCATCCCGCCGGTGACCTGGCCCCGCAGACCCAGCCGCCACACCACCTCCTGGCGGGCGGCGTAGAGCGCGGCCGCCAGCCCGCGCTTGCGGTAGTCGGGATGCACGCCGATGTCGGCGCCGTAGAGCCAGTCGCCGGCGGGGTCGTGCGAGGTGAGCCAGCCGCCCTGGATGATCTCGCCGAACGTGTGGTTGACGTGCTCGAAGTCGAACGGCAGCCGGATCGTCGAGGTGGCCCCGACCACCCGATCGCCCTCGAGGGCGACGAACTGGCCGTCGGCGAAAAGCTCGACGTGCTTGCGGTAGTGCCGGGCCTTGAACCGCTCCTCGTCCGCCAGGGTGGGGAAACAGACGCGCTGCAGTTCCTCCAGCGCCTCGGCGTGCTCAGGCCTGGTGTGCATCACGACCAGGCCGCTCTCCAGGCGCCGGTACGTACCACATCGATCGCGACTGCTCCTCGGGGCGGCGGCCGGGAGCGATCAGCCGCGCGCGATGCTGCTGCGGCGCCCGCCCAGGACCTCGACGACCCGATCGATGTCGTCGTGGGTGTTGAACACCGACACCGACAGCCGCAGGCGGCTCTCGTTGCCGACGACCGTGCCGGTGACCTTGCCGGCCCGCAGCGCCTTGCTGGTAGCGTCGGCGTTCTTCAGCGCGAACGCGACGATCGGCGTCGGGTTGCCGCGCGGTGTGAGCGGCTCGTAGCCCAGGGGCGGCAGCTCGGACTGCAGCCGTTCGGTGAGCTGGGTGGCGTGGGTCCGAATCCGGTCGAGACCGAGCGTGCGCACGTAGTCGATCCCCTCGGAGACGGCGGCGGCCAGCAGCACCGCGATGCCGCCGGTCTCGTAGCGGGCGGCGCCGGGCAGCGGCTCCCACGTGAGCTCGGCGCGGTTGAAGTTGGTGACCTGGCGATGGCCGTAGCGCGTCGTCGGCAGCACCGTCCCCTGCAGCGACTCCTTCACGTAGAGGAAGCCGAAGCCGCGCTCGCCCATGATCCACTTGTAGGTGCCGGTGGCGGCGAAGTCGATGCCGAGCGCCTTGACGTCGACCGGCACGGCGCCGACAGCCTGGATGATGTCGGCAAACACATAGGCGCCCCGGGCGTGGGCGAGGTCGCTCACTGCCTTGCAGTCGTGCATGAAGCCGTTGACGTTGGAGACCAGCGCCAGCGACACCATCCGGGTGTTGCGGTCGATGGCCTTGTCCATGTCGGCCGGGTCGATGGCCCAGTTGCGGTGCTTGACGATGCGCAGCTCGACGCCCTGCTTCTCCAGCTCCTTGTAGAGATAGAGCGAGCTGGTGAAGTGCAGCTCGTCGATGACGATGTTGCCCTTCTTCTTCGCCAGGTCCATCCCCATCACGACGATGTTCTCACCGTCGGAGGTGCTGGAAGTGAAGGCGATCTCGGCCGGAGCGGCGTTGATCATCTGGCCGAAGCGCACCTTCAGGTCGGCCTGGCGATCGGCGTTGAAGTCGGCCCGGCCCGGGCCGGCGCCCTGGAGGCGATAGGCCACCCCTTCCTGGATGGCCTTGGCCGCGAAGCGGCCGAGCGGATGCACGGCAGCCGCGTTCATGTAGGTCTCGACCGACGCGGCGGGGAAGTCGTCGCGCACCGAGGCGGGGAAGACCGCGCCCGGCCGCATTGCGGCGGCCGCCTGATCGAGGCCGGCGAAGGCCGGCCGCGTCGCCAATGCCACCGCGCCCGCCCCTGCGAGGAACTGCCGTCGCCCCATCGATGTCATGTCGGCTCCCTTCGCCGGACGCCCGCGCCGGCCCATCTCCGCGTGCCGCCGATGATCGCACAGGTGCGCCCGATGCGATACTGACGCCCGATGTCGGAGCCGTGGGCCTGGCCGGCGCGGCGGATCGCCGCGGCGGTGGCCGCCGGCGAGATGTCCGCGGCCGATGTCGTCGGGGCGCACCTGCGCCGGATCGAGGCGGTCGACGCCCGGCTGAACGCCGTCGTGGACCTCGATGCCGATCGCGCGCTGGCGGCGGCGCAGGCGCAGGACGATCGCGCCGCCCGCGGCGAGCCGCGGGGCCCGCTCGGCGGCGTGCCGGTCACGGTGAAGAGCGCCATCGAGGTCGAGGGCCTGCGCTGCGAGACCGGCAGTCCGTCGCGCCGCGACCTGCGGGCCGGCGCCGACGCCGTGGTGGTTGCCCGGCTGCGCGCCGCCGGCGCGATCGTCCTCGGTACCACCAACGTCGCCGAGATGCTCATGGGCTACGAGACGGCGAACCCGCTGTACGGGACGACCCGTAATCCGTGGGACCTCGACCGCACGCCCGGCGGCTCGAGCGGCGGAGAGGCGGCCGCGATTGCCGCGGGGTGCTCGGCCGGCGGCATCGGCAGCGACGGCGGCGGCTCGATCCGGGTGCCGGCGCACTTCACCGGCATCTGCGGCCTCAAGCCGACGCCTGGGCGCGTGCCGTCAACGGGTCACCAGCCAGCGTGCCTCGGCCCGTTCTCGGTCATCGGCGCCGTCGGCCCGATGGCGCGGACGATCGCCGATGTCGAAGCGATGTATCGCGTCCTGAGCGGGTGGGACGCCGCCGATCCCTTCGCCACCCCGGTGGCGGCCGACACGGCGCTGCCCGGCGGCGGCGAGTGGCGGGTCGGCTGGTTCGACGGGCACCCCGACGCGCCGGTCACGGCGGAGACCGCCGGCGCGGTCCAGCGGGCGGTCGCTGCGCTGGCCGCCCACGGCATGGCGGTGGAGGAACGGCGTCCGGCCGCGCTCGATCGTGCGCGCGATGTGTGGCACGTCTTCTTCTGCGAGATGGGCGACGTGCTGCTGCGCGCCACCCTTGGCGACGCCACGCGCGCGCTGCCGATCCTGCGGGCCTACTTCGAGCCGCGCCAGGGCCATCCGCCGCTGAGTGCGTCGCGGCTGGCGCAGGCCTGGATCGATCGCGACGTCCTTCGCGCCGAGCTGGTCGCCGACATGGACACTTGCCGCGTGTTCGTCTGCCCGGTCGCGGCGGTACCGGCGTTCCGCCACGGCGAGCGGGCTTGGCATGTCGGCGGCAGTGAGGTCGGCTATCTGGACGCGATGGTCTACACGCAGTGGTTCAACGTGCTCGGCAACCCGGCGGCGGTCGTGCCGGCGGGTCGATCGGCGGAGGGACTCCCGATCGGGGTCCAGGTCGTGGGCCGTCCGTTCGAGGAAGCCCGCGTCCTCCAGGTGGCCGCGATCATCGAGCAGGCCTGCGGCGGGTTCCGGTTTCCGCCGGCGCTGCCATGACCTCCGTGCCCCCGGGTCTCCATCGCCGCCTGACGCTGCGCGACCTGGCCGTCTACGGGCTGCTGTTCATCGGGCCGCTGGCGCCGGTCGGAGTATTCGGCGTGCTGGATGCCCAGAGCAACGGCGCGGTCGGCCTGGTCTACGTCATCGCGACCGCGGCCATGGCCTTCACGGCGTGGTCCTACGCCGAGATGTCGCGGGTCGTGCCGCACGCGGGGTCGGTCTTCGCCTATGCGACGGCCGGCCTGGGCCCGATGGCCGGTTTCTTCGCCGGCTGGCTGGCGATGCTCGACTACCTGCTCATCCCGTCGGTCGCTTATCTGTTCTCCGGAATCGCGCTGCACGCGCTCGTGCCGGCGGTACCGGCGTGGGGATTCACCGTCGTGGCCTTCCTCGCCACGACCGCGCTCAACCTGCGCGGCGTCGGCGCCGCCGCCCGTGTCGGGTTCGTGGTGCTGCTCGTCGAACTCGCCGCGCTCGCCGTGTTCCTCGTCGCCGCGGCGCTCGTGCTGGCGTCCGACGGCCCGACACGCCCGTGGCTCTCGCCGTTTGCCGGGCTCACGGCCGTCGATCGCTCGATGGTCGGCGCGGGGGTGTCGATCGCCGTGCTGTCGTTTCTCGGCTTCGACGCCATCGCCTCGTTCGCCGAGGAGAACGCCGGCGACACGCGCCAGGTCGGCCGGGCGATCACCCTGTGCTTCGTCGTGGCGGGTCTGGCCTTCGTCGCGCAGTCGGCGCTGGCGGCACTCCTCAGTCCCGTCGATCCGGCCGATCTGCGCGCCCACCCCGAGCGCCAGGGCACGGCGTTCTACGACGTCACCCGCGTCGCGCTGGGCGGCTGGCTTGCAACACTTCTGGCGGTGACCAAGGCGGTTGGCCCGGCATTCGCGGCGATGACGGCACAAGCGGCGGCCGCGCGGCTGCTGCTGCGGCATGGCTCGCGACGGGCGGCTGCCGCGCGCGCTCGGCCGCATCGAGCCCACCCGCGGCGTGCCGGCGATCGCGCTGGCGACAACCGGCAGCGTTGACACTGGCCGTAGCGGTCTGGGCGGCGCGTCGCGCCGACGGCCTGCCGCTGCTCGTCTCGATCGTCGATGTCGGCGCGCTCTCGGCCTTCGCGCTGCTGCACGCGTCAGTCGTTGGCTACTTCGTCGCCGGCCGGCACCCCGAGCGTCGGCTGTGGCACGTGCTCGTGCCCCTCGGCGGCGCCATCGTCACGCTCTGGATCCTGGCCGAGGCCAGCCGGGCGGCGCAGATCACCGGCGCGGCGTGGGCGGTCGTGGGCGTTGCTGCCTATCTATCGTCCGGGCGGTCCCGGCTGACGCCGGGCGTGGTGATGCTGACCGCCAGTGACTCATCAACGCCGCCGGCAGGCAATCGTCGACGAACCTTCCTTGGTCGCTAATCGGGGCGGAGAATTCCCCACCCCCTGCGGGCGATTTCGCTCCGTTGCATCCTCGTGGCTCCGTCGCGACGACGCGTCGCCATCGCAGATGGCGTAGGTGGCCGGCGGCCTGTGCGGCAGACAGAGCTCGCCGGGCGGCTTCGGCGGGTTGCTGGCACGGCCTGTGTAGACGCCATCGTCCAGGAGGCCTCAATGTCTCGATTCGTGTTCGCCGCCACCTTGTGCCTGGGTGTAGCGATCGGCTCCCAAGCGCGCGCCCAGGGATTGACCCAAAGCCGGTGCGCCGATTGCCACTTCGCCAATCCGGGATCGGTGTCGCCCTCACACCTGTCGGACTGGGACACCTCGGCCCACGGACGCCGTGATGTCGGGTGCGAGAGCTGCCACGGCGGCGACCCGAAGTCGTTCGAGCCATTCGTCGCCCACCGGGACATCCTTGGAAGCGCCAACCCCGCCAGCCCGGTACGTCGCAGCAACCTGCCGAGGACCTGCGGCAGCTGCCACGCCGGCCCCCTCGTCCAGTTCCAGAAGAGCAAGCACTACGAGCTGCTGCGGGCGGGCGATCGCGACGTGCCGACGTGCACGACTTGCCACGGCGAGGCCGCCGGGGTGCGGCTCTCCCCCAAGGCGCTCGGGGCGCAGTGCGCGCAATGCCACGGCGCCGGCAAGATCGCCCCGCACCCCGAGTTTCCGGCCAACGGTCGGATCGCGCTCGAAGGCCTGCGCGAGACGCGGCTGCTGCTCCGCGAGGCGCGCAGCGCGATCCGCCGGGTGAAGGATCCGGCCCGGCAATCGGCTCTGGAACGGGAGGCGCGTGAGGCCGAGGCGCCGATCATCGAGGCGACCGCGGCTGCGCACCAGTTCGTGTACGACCGGCTCGAGGAACGGCTGGACACGGCGCGGACGCGGCTGTCGGTGCTGTTCGATCGCCTGACCAACCCGTAGGCCAGACGGTTGCTCCATCAGAAGACCGGCACGGTCAGCCACAGGCCGACGACGACGCCTACCACGACCAGCAGCGTCCAGCCCAGCAGGCTGACGGCGATCGCCCGGCTCATCGAGCGGTAGTCGAAGGCCTGGCGGATGGCCAGGGTCATGGCCGCCACCATCCAGATGGCGGTCAGCGGGAAGAAGATCCAGCGGGTGGCGCCGAAGACCTCGAACGCCCGGAACATTGCCGGTGCCGCCGCGAAGCCCAGGGTGCGCAGGACCTGGCCGAGGTCCACCGACGTGCTGGGCTGGGCGAGCAGGTGCGCGCCGATCTGGTGTACCACCACCGCCCAAGCCACCCAGGCCACGACCGAGGCGACGGCCACCGCAGCGATCGTGCGCGGCGCGCCATCGCCGATGCCGGCGTTGCCGATGCCGGCGCCGATGCCGGCCAGCAGCACGACGAGCAGGGCTTGTGGAAGTGCCGAGGGGTCGGCCTCGACGTCCTCGTAGGTCGCGGCATCGAGACTGAGGGCGCCGAGCACACGGCGAACGAATCGGGTCATTGCTGGCCTCCAGGCGATGAACTCGCAATCTCCATGCCCGGGCTCGTATTGGGCCACATTGTCGCCGGGATACCTGCAATCCATGCGCGGGCCGGCACTGACGAGCCGGAACCATCGGCAATCCGGGTAAGATGCTCGACACGCGCGCCACACGGGCCTACGCCCGGGCCGTCGCGGGAGATGCCATGCTTCGACGCCACCGACCGGCCCTGCTCACGCTCGCGCTCGCAGCCGCGCTCGTACCTGCCCTCCAAGCCGCGGCGCAGACGGCTCCCGCCCCGCCGGCGCCGGCCGTGGCCACCGTCAAGCCGCAGAACATCATCGGCGAGGTGCGCGCGGCGATTGCCAAGGGCGACTTCGCCGGTGGCGAAACACTGCTGAACGCCTACCGCGCCAGCAAGGGCGCGACGCCGGAAGCGCTCGAGGCGCTGTCGTGGCTGGCCCGCGGCGCACTGGCGGCCAAGCAGCTCGACCAGGCCGAGAACTACGCGCTCGAGACCTACGACTTGTGCCTCGAGGCGTTGAAGGCCCGGCCGATGGACGCCGAGCCGCGGCTGCCGATCGCCATCGGCGCCGCCATCGAGGTGCGCGCCCATGTGCACGCGCAGCGCGGCGCCCGCGCCGACGCCATCTACCTGCTGCGGAACGAACTCGATACCTATCGGGCGACCTCGATCCGTACGCGCATCCAGAAGAACATCAACCTGCTGACGCTCGAGGGCCAGCCGGCGCCGCCGCTCGACACGGCCGAGTACCTGGGCGCCGTCGCCCCGGGCGCCGTCGGCTCGCTCAAGGGCAAGCCGGTCGTGCTGTTCTTCTGGGCGCACTGGTGTCCCGACTGCAAGGCGATGTCCGGTGTGCTCGAGACCCTGCTGACCCGCTACGGGACGCAGGGGCTGACGGTGGTGTCGCCCACGCAGCGCTACGGGTACGTGGCCAAGCGCGCCCCGGCGACGCCGGCCGACGAGATGACCTACATGACGCAGATCCGCGACGAGGTCTATCCGTGGATGGCGAAGGAGTGGGTGCCGGTCAGCGAGGAGAACCTCAAGAACTACGGCGCCAGCACCACGCCGACGGTGGTGCTCGTCGACCGCGCCGGCACGGTGCGGCTCTACCACCCGGGCCAGATGACGCTCGAGCAGATCGAGCCGCACATCAAGGCCATCGTTGATAGTAAGGCGACCAGCGTCGCGCCCTGAGCGGGCGCGGACTCGGGAAACCACCGATGATCGTCAGGTCGCTGTCCGCCAGCGTGCTGTTGCTTGTGCTGTCGGCGCCGGCCGTGCTGGCGCAGGAGGGCGCCGCCACGCTCGCTCAGGCGGAACTCGACTGGCGGCACCTGAACACCGCGTCGGCCATCCGCGGCTTCGAGCGCGCGTTGGCGGACCCGCGCGTGGCCGCCGACGCTTCACTTGGACTCGGCCGCATCCTGGCGTTTCGCGGCTGGCAGGCCGAGGGAGCGTTTCCCGGCTGGCACGAAGAGGTCGACCAGCGGCCGCTGGCGCTGGCGGCTTACCGCCGCGCCGCCGAGCTGCGCCCGAGCTGGGCCGAGCCGCACGTCGCCCTCGGCGAGGCGCTGCTGCTCGATGGCCGGCCGGCGGAGGCGCTGGCGGCATTCGATCGGGCGCTGGCGCTTTCGCCCGGACACGTCGTGTCCACCCGCGGCCGGGAACGGGCCAGTGGCCGGACGCCTTCCGACCCCGAAGCCGAAGCCCTGGCCCGCATCGACGCGGCGCTGAAGGGCGGTCAGCCGGCGGCGGCGGTGACCGAGGCGAAAGGGTTCGTGGCCGCTTGGCCGGCGAGTTCGCGGGTGTTCGACGTCTACGCGCGGTGGTTCTCGGCGTTGCAGGGCTGGAAGGACTCGCCGGTAGCCGAGCTCGAGCCGACCATCGCCGCGCGGCTGGCGTTGCGGCCCGACCCGATGGCCTACGCCGCCGCGGCCAACCTCCTGATCGCGCGCGCGGTGTCGCTCGATCGCGCACGGGCCCTGGCAGTTGCCGGCCTGGAGGCGGGCGAGCGGTTCATCACCGAGAACGAGCCCTCCTACAAGCTCGGCGGCAAGGTGCAGGCGTCGCGCGACCGCAACCGGGCGCAATTCACCGACCTGGTCGGGTGGGCAGCGTTCCTCCAGGGTGACTTGAAGACCGCCGAGCAGAAGCTGGAAGAGGCTGCCCGGTTCGCCAGCGGCACCGACTTCCTCAACCAGTTACATCGCGCTGAACTGGCGCGCGCCCGCAACGACGCCGAGACCGCGCGACAGCGCTACTACGAGGCGCTGTCGCTGGAGAGCCCGCCGGCCCTGCAGCCGCTGCGCGACGCCGCGCAGTCTGGCCTGGCCGCGATCTACGCGGCCGAAGGCGCCTCACCCGCCGACTCGACGGCCACCATCGCCGGCGAGCTCGACCGCCGCCGCGAGGAACGGCGGCGATGGCTGCTGGCGTCGGCAGTCGGACGGCCATTGCCACGCCTGCCGACCACCACCGTGGCCGGCACCCCGGTGGATCTGCTGGCGGAACGCGGCAACGTCACGCTGCTGAATTTCTTCGCCGCCTGGTGAGGGGCCTGCCGGGCGGAGTTGCCGCTCATCCAGAAGGCCTACGAACGCTACCAGAGCGACCCGGCGGTGCGGTTCGTCCTGGTCAGTCTCGACGACGATCCGGCGCGCCTCGAGCGCTACATGGCCGAGCGCCAGTTCAAGATGCCGGTGCTGCGCATGACCCGCGAACAGGCGGCGGCGCTGCTCGACGTGCAGGACACGCCGTGGACGTTCTACGTCGACGCCGCCGGCGTCATTCGCTACCAGGTACGCGGCCTCGAGCCGCACGGCGACGCGGTGGCGCGGATTACCTGGTACATCGATCAACTCAAGGCCGACAAGCCGCCGGCGCGGTAGCTCAGCGCTTCTTGCGCTTGAACGCCAGCGCCGACCAGGTGGCGTCGACGCTGCAGATCTTGAAGTCGACCAGGCCGGCCGCCAGCCCGGTCTCGCGCACGACGTTGCCATCGACGTCGGTGCGGACGCCCGACGCCTTCTTGGGCCAGACCAGCCAGGCCACCTGCGGTCCGAGGGTCGCCGCCAGCCGCGCCGCCGCCAGCCGCACCTCAGCCTGCGTGCGCACGAACCAGAGCACGCGGTCGGCCTTGCCGTCGTGGGCCGCGGTGAGGCGGACCTTGGCCGGCAGGGCGCCGAGCACCGCCGGGAAGCCGGGCGGCGCGCCGACCACGGCGACGCGCTCCCCGACGGCGATGCCGAGCTTCTGGACCAGGGTGCGCCCGGCGTAGAGCGCATCGGGTGGCACGAAGGGCGCCGCCGGTGCCTTACGGATCGCCGCCGGGATCGCCGTCCGCATCCGCCCCCACGTCGTGTACGCGGCATCGGGCAGCACCGCCCGGATGGCGGCGACCTTCTCGGGTTCGCCGCCGACAAACAGGAGCGGTGTGTGCCGCGTGGCCTTGCCGCTGCGCAGCGACATCGCGATCTCGCGCCCGTGCGACGGCCGGCGGGAGAGGTCGAGGACGATCACCTCGGCCCCCCCAGCGCGCAGGACGCGGCCCAGCGCCGGACCGGTGACATCACCGAGGTAGGTCACCTCGTGGCCGAGCTGTTCGAGCGCACGCTGATGTCGTCGGCCTTCGACCGGGTCCCAGTGGACAAGGTGCAGTCGGGCCATGCGCGGCTGCCGGGTTCGGCCTCAGGCGTGGAGCGTTGCCTTCAGCGTGATCTCGTTGGCGGCCAGCGCGCGCGAGATGATGCACCCGGTCTTGGTGTTCTTCGCGTGCTCCTGGAAGGTGGCGTCGTCGAGCCCGGGCACCGCCGCATCGACCACCAGGTCGATCCGGGTGATGAGGAAGCCTTTGTCGTCCTTGCCGAGGTGCACGCTGGCCGTCGTCTTCACCGAGGTCGCGACGTGGCCGGCCTTGGCGAGCGAGTTGGCGAGGGCCATCGCAAAGCAGCCGGCGTGGGCCGCGCCGAGCAGCTCCTCGGGGTTGGCGCCGGGCTTGTCCTCGAAGCGGGTCGCAAACGAATAGGTGCCCTCGTAGGCGCCGCTGCCCAGGGCGACCTTGCCGCTGCCGCCCATCAGATCGCCCTTCCACTCCGCCGTCGCCGTCCGTGCCATGGGAGTCCCTCACGCGGTAGCGCTGGTGCTCGGCGAGACGCCGTGACGCGCGACCGAACGGGTAGCGTAGCACACGGACTTGCAGCCGCCGGCTCAGCGCGGCGGCGTCTGGGGCTGGTCGCGGATGATGAAGAGCTTCTCGCCCGGCTTGATGAGGCCGAGGTCCTTGCGCGCGAGTTCTTCGATGGCGGCCGGGTCCTCGCGGTAGCGGCGCGCCTGCTCGCGTAACCGCTGGTTCTCGGCTCGCGCGGCCCGAAGCGAGCTTTCGAGCGCGTGGTACTCCTGCCGCGCACGGAGCAGCGCCATCAGGCCCTTCTCGCCGACCACCGCGTCGATCACCACCACCGCCGTGACGACCATCAGCCCGTAGCGCAACAGCCGGCGGGCCGTCGAGCTGCCCAGAAAGCGGGGCGCGCGGGCGTCGTCGCGGGCGTTGGTGTCGGGCATCGTCGATGGCAGAATAGCGGCTCGTCAGCCGAAGTACAAGTGCTTTGTACCGCTCCGACCACAAAAGTACAAGAACTTTCTCGCGAGTACAAGTGGAAACTGCATCCGACCTGCGGCTCGTGCTCACGACCTGGCCCGCCGATCGCGCTGTCGACGAGGTTGCCGCGACGCTGGTGCGGGAACGGCTGGCCGCGTGCGTCAGCGTCCACGCGCCGATGACCTCGCACTACCGTTGGGACGGCGCGCTGGAGCGCACCGACGAGCGCCAGGTGGTGATCAAGACCACCGCCGGCCGCGTGGCCGAGCTCGAAGCGCGGCTGACGGCGCTCCATCCGTACGACCTGCCCGAACTGCTTGTGCTCGACGCCGCAGCGAGCGCTAGGTATAGCGCGTGGGTAAGGGACGCGACGCGCGATGGGGGCTAGGGACCGGGGGCTGGGGACTGGGGCGGGCAAGCGTCACGCTGACTGGCAACTCAACAACAGGGCACGTGCATCGCGGGATTCCCGGCGATGCGAAGCGTGACAGCCGCACGCCCCAGTCCCCAGCCCCCAGTCCCCAGCCCCTATCCGAGGGCTTGCCCGAGGTCCTCGAGCAGATCGTCGATGTCCTCGATCCCCACCGAGATGCGGATCAGGCCGTCGGTGATCCCCAGGGCGGCGCGGCGGTCGGCCGGCACCGAGGCGTGGGTCATGATTCCCGGGTGGGAGATGAGCGTCTCCACGCCGCCCAGGCTCTCGGCCAGGGCCATCAGCCGGAATCGGCCCAGCACCTCGCGGGCGCGGTCGAGCGAGCCGACGTCGAAGGAGACGAGCCCGCCGAAGCCCTGCATCTGCGTCGCCGCCAGGGCGTGGTGCGGGTGGCTGGTGAGCCCCGGGTAGATCGTCCGCGTCACCCGCGGATGGGCGGCCAGATACTCGGCGATCCGCATCGTGTTGGCGTTGGTCCGCTCCATGCGGATCGGCAGTGTCTTGGTGCCGCGCAGCACCAGCCACGCGTCCATCGGGCCCATGATGGCGCCGGCGGCGTTCTGCACGAACCGCAGCCACTCCTCGTCGTCCTGGTGGGCGGCGACGACGACGCCGCCGACGCTGTCGCTGTGGCCGTTCAGGAACTTGGTGGTGCTGTGCAGCACCAGGTCGGCGCCCAGGGTGAGCGGCCGCTGCACGAACGGGCTGGCGAAGGTGTTGTCCACCACCACCCGCACGCCGTGCTTGTGCGCGATCTCGCTCGCCGCCGCGATGTCGGTGATCGACAGCATCGGGTTGGTGGGCGATTCCAGGAACAGGTACTTCGTCCGGCTGGTGAACGCCGGGGCGATCGCCTCGCGGCAGGAGGTGTCGACGTAGCTGAAGTCGAGGCCGAACTTGCGCCGCACCCGCTCGAACAGCCGGAACGTGCCGCCGTAGGTGTTGTCGCTGACCACGACGTGATCGCCCGACTCGAGCCGGGTGAGCACGGCGTCGATCGCCGCCATGCCCGAGGCGAAGGCGAACGCCGCCCGGCCGGCCTCGATCGCCGCGACGTTGCCTTCGAGGGCCATGCGCGTCGGGTTCTGCGTGCGGCCGTACTCGAAGCCCTTGTGACGGCCGAGTCCCTCCTGCACGTAGGTCGAGGTCTGGTAGATCGGCGTGATGATGGCGCCCGTCGACGGATCGGGCTCCTGTCCGGCGTGGACGCAGACAGTGGCGAAGCGGGCGCGGTCGGTCAGTTTCACGGCCGGGCCACGTTACTCTGATATCATTCCGGCCTGCAATCGGCGCGCGACGCGCGTAGGCGGCCGCGCCCGGCGCGGCGGGGTTCCGGATGGTGCGCGGCGGGCCGGCACCGCGCCGCGGGCTCCCTCTTCATGGCCGATCTGACCAGAATCCAGCCGCCGCGTCGGCCGTTATACGAGCCCGGCACGCTGTCGGCGACGTCACGCGACTGGTCGGCCGGGTCGTTGCCGCCGCACTCGACGAGCACCGGCCGGGCGCGCGCCTGGCTCTTCGGTTCGCTCCCCGGCCGCACGCTGCTCGTCGGCATCGTCATCAAGCTGCTGGTGGCCTCCGTGCGGCTGGTCGTGTCGGAGTTGCCGGGCTGGCTCTCGACCGTGGACTCGGCCGGCACGCTCGCCCTCGTGCTGGGGCTGGGATACCTGGCGGCAAGAGGCGCGGTCTGGATGCGCCGGCGGCTGTTGTGGCGGGTGCGCCGCAAGCTGATCCTGTCGTACATCTTCGTCGGCCTCGTCCCCAGCCTGCTCATCGTCGCCTTCTTCCTGCTCGCCGGCCTGCTGCTGTTCCGCAACGTCGCCAGCTACCTGGTGCAGTCGCGGTTGAACGCCCACACCGAGCAGGCGCGTTTCCTCGCGCAGACCGTCCTGCTCGACGTGCAGCGCGCCGGCACCGCCGATGCGGTGCGCGACACCCTCGAGCGGCAGCAGGCAAGTGCGGCGTTCCGCTACCCCTTCCTCTCGATCGCACTGGTGCCGGCGCGCGGCCTGTCATGTCCTCAAGCGGTCGCCCCGGTCGCCTCGGGCCGGATGCCGCCCGTGGGACTGCCGACCACGGCCGGCCCGTGGGCACACCTGACGGCGCCGCTGGCCTTGCCGGCGTGGATGACCTGCGACGGTGTGGCCCGCATCCTCGCCTTCGATGCCGCCGGCGGGAAGGAGGGCGAGGAGCCCGATCTGCGCCTGGTCGCCCGCGCCGTGGCCGTGCCGCCGGTGCGGTCGCCCACCTGGGCGGTCGTCCTCGATCTGCCGATCTCGGCGGCCGTCGAGTCGCGGATCGGCGACGAGACCGGAATCCGTCTCGGCGAGGTCGACCGCGTGCCCATGGACGAGGCCCCGGCCCTCGTGACCGGGAGCCGGGCCGAGCCCCGGGCCGAGGCACCGGTGGCCGAGACCCTGACCGATCAGCTCCTGCGCCGCTGGGTGGTGTGGGTGCAGCACCTCGACTGGGCGACCGGGACGTCGGGCACGGTCAGCGTGCAGCTCTCGCTCGGGCTCGTCGAGATGTATCGCCGTATCGGTTCCGAGTCGGCACTCGGCGGCGCGGTGAGCAACGTGCTGCTGCTGCTCCTGCTGGCCGTCGGCCTGTTGTTCCTGGTGATCCAGGGCGTGGCGCTGGTGATCGGTCTGGCGCTCGCCCGGCAGATCACCGGCGCGGTCCACGACCTCTTCACCGGTACCCAGCACCTGCGCAACCGCGACTTCACTCACGTGATTCCGGTGCGCGCCCGCGATCAGCTCGGCGAGCTGGCCGACTCGTTCAACGTGATGACCGGCGAGGTGACCCGGCTGCTGTTGGATGTCGCGCAGAAGGAGCGCCTCGAGCAGGAGTTCGCCACCGCCCGCGAGATCCAGATGAAGCTCCTGCCGCAGGGGCCGCTCACCGTGCCGGGAATCGGCGTCTCGGCCTACTGCGAGCCGGCGCGCGAGGTGGGCGGCGACTACTACGACGTGTTCCCGGTCGGCGAGCATCAGTTCGGCTTCCTCATCGCCGACGTGTCGGGCAAGGGGGTCGGCGCCGGTCTCTATATGGCCCAGCTCAAGGGCCTGGTGCTATCGCTGGTGCGGCAGCACCTGTCGCCGCGTGACCTGCTGATTACCGTCAACCGCGTGATCGCCGATCACCTCGATGGCCGCAGCTTCATCACCATGAGCTACATCGTCGTCGACCTGCAGCGACAGGTGATCACCTATGCCCGCGCCGGCCACTGCCCGCTGCTGCTGGTGCCGGCGCGGCGGGGCGGAGTGCTGCCCCCGGTCAAGACGCTCGCACCCGACGGGCTCGTCGTCGGCCTGAAGCTCGACGACGGGACGCTGTTCGACTCACTGCTCGAGGAGGTCACCGTGCCATTCGTGCCGGGCGATCTGGTGGTGCTCTTCACCGATGGCATCAGCGAGATGATGAACAACGACCAGGACTGCTTCGGCGAGGGCCGGCTCGCCGACCTGGCCGGCGTCTACCGCGATCTGCCACTCGACCAGCTGGCCTCGACCCTGATACACGAGGTGCGCTCGTTCGGCGCCGGCGCCGGCCAGCACGACGACATGACGATGTTGCTGCTTCGCGCCGAGGCAGTGGGCGACTGGCTGGCGGAGCCCGTGGCGGCCGGTGATCGGGCGATGCCCGGCGGGGAGCTGGCGTGACCGACGTCGAAGTGGTGTTCCGTACGCAGTCGGAGATCGAGGCCGCCGTGGTGCAGGCGCTGCTCGACAGCCAGGGGCTGCACGCGGTGCGCCTCTCGGGGCCGCCGTCGGGGGTCTTCGCGTTCGCCATCACCCCGTTCGGCGACTACCGCATCGCCGTGCCGCCGTCGGAGGCCGCCGACGCCCTGCGGGTGCTGCAGACGCACGGCGACGCCAGCGGCGGCGGCATCGTGGTGCCGCTCGACAGTCACTTCGCCGCCATCGAGGGCCGCATCGGCTACCGCTTCCGGGACCGCGGGCTGCTCGAGCACGCCCTCACGCACAAGTCGCGGATGGCTGAGGATCCGAGCGGCGGCGTTGCCGACAACGAGTCGCTCGAGTTTCTCGGCGACGCCGTGCTCGGCTTCGTCGCCGCCGACGTGCTGTACCGCGAGTTCCCGGAGTACACCGAAGGGCCGAAGTCGAAGGCCAAGGCGGCGATGGTGTCCACGACCGCGCTCGCCGAGTTGAGCCGCGCTCTCGGGCTCGGCGACGCGCTCCTGCTGGGCCGCGGCGAGGAGAAGACCGGCGGCCGCAGGAAGTCGGCCCTCCTCGCCGACGTCTTCGAGGCCGTGATCGCCGCGATCTATCTGGACGGTGGCATCGATGCTGCCCGCGGCTTCATCGAGCGCCAGATCCGGCCATTGCTGGCCGAGGTGCGACGCTCCCCGGTGTTCGGACACGACCACAAGTCGACGCTGCAGGAGCGGTTGCAGGCCCAGGGCCGATCGCTGCCGATCTACCGGGTGTCGAGTGAGACCGGGCCCGACCACCAGAAGGTGTTCCAGGTCGACGTGCGGATCGACGGTCAGGTCGCGGCGACGGGGATGGGGAGAACGAAGAAGGACGCGGAGCAGGAAGCCGCCCGCCTGGCTCTCGCTGCGCTCGAACCCAAACCGCCTGGCGGCTTCGAATAGCCGCTAGTCGATCTCTATGATTCCCCAGCCCCCGCCCTTCCGCTCGCCGCCGGGGCCGGCCACGGCCATGCTCGGCTCGTGCTGCGGCAGGCGGGCCAGCGCGTAGGTGTGCACCTCGCGGGCGACGTCGTCGACGCCGGGCGGCATCGGCCGGGCGTGCAGCCGGACCCAGAGGCGCAGCATCGGGTCGCCGAAGGTGTAGCGCTTGTGGCGCGCCACCACGAGGTCCACGTCCTCGAGCCACGACAGGTAGTCCTTGGTCGATCCCGGCGTGCGCCGCATCCGGTGCGAGATCTCGGTCAGCGTGAGCGGCTCCTCCTCCGCCAGGATCTCGAGGATGGCCTTGAGCGCGCCGTAGCCGCGGGCCCGTTGCAGGCGCAGTTCGTAGCGATAGCCGCACCACGCCGTGAGGGCGCCGTCGGAGGTGAGCAGCGCCGTGAGGGCGCTCACCGGGTCGCCGCCGCGCTGGCTCATCGCCGCGGTGGCCTCGCCGAGCGCGCGGACGTAGGCGGCGCGGCCGTCGGCCAGGGCCTGAATGTTCGTCGCCAGGTCGTCGCGGTCGATGCCCGAGGCCACGTCGGTGGCCGGAAGCATCGCCGCCACGTCCGAGACCGAGAGCGGCGGCAGGTGCACCACCTCGAAGCGCGCCGCCGCGTCGCGCAGCGCGCGATGGGCGCGCGACACGTAGCGGCTCGAGCAGACGAAGCGGTTGGGGCTGTCGCCGACGGCCTGGACCAGCTCGCGCAGCACGTAGCGCAGGTTGGGGAAGTTCTCGAAGGTCCGCAGCTCGAGCACCTCGTCGAGCAGGAACGTTGCCGGGTGGCCATCCGGCGTGCGGGCGCGCTGGAAGAAGGCCAGCGTGCGGTCGAACGCGTCGCGGGCGTTGGTCGGCGTCGGCACTTCGCCGGGCACCAGGCCGGCGTCCACGAATGGCGAGCTGGTGAACACGGCGTGGAAGAACCGCTCGGGCGTGCTCGCGGCCCGCTCGACGTCGATGTACTGGCAGCTCGAGCGCCCGAGCCGGTCGCCGAGCGCGTGCAGCAGCGTCGTGCGTCCGGTGCCGCAGCCCCCGAGCACGACCGGCACGCGCGACGGGGTGGCGTCGAGCGCGGCCACGACCCGCCGCTCCAGTCCGGCATGCGGCGCCATCATGACGCGGGCTCCATCGGCAGGCGCACGCCGCGTGCCCGAGCCGTGGCGCGGGCCTCGGGATAGCCGGCGTCGGCGTGGCGAATCACGCCCAGGCCCGGGTCGCAGGTGAGCACGCGTTCGAGCCGGCGATCGGCCGCGGCGGTGCCGTCGGCCACGATCACCATCCCGGCGTGAATCGACTGGCCGATGCCGACCCCGCCGCCGTGGTGCAGCGACACCCACGTGGCGCCGGCCGCGGTGTTCAGCAGGGCGTTCAGCAGCGGCCAGTCGGCGATGGCGTCGCTGCCGTCGCGCATGCCCTCGGTCTCGCGGTTGGGCGACGCCACCGAGCCGGCGTCGAGGTGATCGCGGCCGATGACGATCGGGGCCGAGACGCGCCCTTCGCGGACGAGTTGATTGAGCCGCAGCCCGAACCGCGCCCGCTCACCGTAGCCGAGCCAGAAGATCCGAGCCGGCAGTCCCTGGAAGGCGACCCGGGCCTGCGCCAGGCGGATCCAGCGGCACAGCGCCTCGTCGGCGGCGAACATCTCGAGCGCCGCGGCATCGGTGGCGGCGAGGTCGGCCGGATCGCCCGACAGCACCGCCCAGCGGAATGGGCCCTTGCCCTCGCAGAAGAGCGGCCGCACGAACTCGGGCACGAATCCCGGAATCTCGAAGGCATCGCTCACCCCGGCGCGCACGGCCTGCGCCCGGATGTTGTTGCCGTAGTCGAAGACGACCGCACCGCGGCGCTTGAGCGCCAGCATCGCCGCGACGTGCCGGCCCATCGCGGCGACGCTGCGGGCTTCGTAGGCACGCGGATCCCTAACGCGCAGTGCCGCCGCCTCGGCCAGGGTGAGGCCGTCCGGCACGTAGCCACCGACGGCGTCGTGCGCCGAGGTCTGATCGGTGACCACATCCGGCACCACGTCGCGCCCGACCAGCGCCGGCAGCACCTCGGCGGCGTTGGCGCACAGCGCGATCGATCGAGCCGTGCCGGCCGCGGTCCATTCGGCGCAGCGGGCGAGGGCGACGTCGAGCGAGTCGGTGGCCTCGTCGAGATAGCGGGTGGCGAGCCGGCGGGCGATCCGGGCAGGATCGACCTCGACGACCAGCGCCACGCCCTGGTTCATGGTGATCGCCAGCGGCTGGGCTCCGCCCATGCCGCCGAGGCCGGCGCTGACCGTGAGGCGGCCGGCCAGCGAGCCGCCGAAGTGCCGCGCCGCCAGTGCCGCCAGCGTCTCGTAGGTGCCTTGCAGAATGCCCTGCGAGCCGATGTAGATCCAGCTGCCGGCGGTCATCTGGCCGTACATCGTCAGGCCGCGGTCCTCGAGATCGCGAAACGTCTCCCACGTTGCCCACGCCGGCACCAGGTTGGCGTTGGCGATGAGCACGCGCGGCGCGTCGGCGTGGGTGCGGAAGACGCCCACCGGCTTGCCCGACTGGACCAGCAGCGTCTCGTCGTCGTCGAGCGCCCGCAGCGACCGCACGATCGCCTCGTAGGCTTCCCAGCTGCGAGCCGCCCGGCCGGTGCCGCCGTAGACGATGAGCTGCTCGGGCCGTTCCGCCACCTCGGGATCGAGGTTGTTCATCAGCATCCGCAGCGCCGCCTCCTGCGCCCAGCCCTTGCAGCTGAGCGTCGTGCCTCGCGGGGCGCGGATGGTGCGGACGGCGGTGGTCATGAGCCGGGTGGCGCTGGGGGCGCGAACGAAGTGTAGAAACTAAGCACGTGACGACGTGTTGTCAATGCGAATTTCGCCATCGCGCAATCCGAAATCAGTTGACAACGAGACCGCACGCGTACTCGACTTCGCCGCCATTGATGAGCGCGCGCGCGGCGTCGATATCGGGCGACGGCGGGCGGTCGGCGACCAGCGGCGGCACCGCGTTCCGCACGCGCGCGTGGACCCGCATCAGCGCCGCCGACGAGGCGAGCGGCGCCAGCAGGTCGAGGGCCTGGCAGGCGCAGACCAGCTCCACGGCGAGCACGTACGCGGCGAGGGCGACGGCCCGTTCGGCCTTGAGCGCGGCGAGCATGCTCATGCTGACGTGGTCTTCCTGATTGGCCGAGGTGGGAATCGTGTCGACGCTGGCCGGATGCGCCAGCGTCTTGAGCTCGGAGGTGATCGCCGCCGCGGTGACCTGGGCCAGCATCAGCCCGGACTCGAGGCCGCCGTGCCGGGTGAGGAACGCCGGCAGACCGCTGAGCGCCGGGTTGACCAGCCGCTCGGAGCGCCGCTCGCTGATCGTCGCCAGCTGGGTCACGCCGATCGCCAGCACGTCGGCCGCGACCGCCACCGGGGCGCCGTGGAAGTTGCCGCCCGACAGCACCGCGCCGTCCTCGGCGAAGACCATCGGGTTGTCGGTGGCCGCATTGGCCTCGACTTCGACGATGCCGGCGGCAAACGCCACCACGTCGCGCGCCGCGCCATGCACCTGCGGGACGCAGCGCATCGAGTAGGCGTCCTGGACCCGGCCGCAGTTGGCGTGTGAGTGGTTGAGCGGGCTGCCGTCGACCAGCCGGCGCAGGTTGTCGGCCGAGCACTGCTGGCCGGGGTGCGGGCGGGCGGCGTGGATCCGGGCATCGAATGGCGCGATCGACCCGCGCAGCGCGTCGATGGTCAGCGCCGCGACGATGTCGGCCGCGCGCGCCAGTCGCCCGGCGGCGGCGACGGCCAGGGCGAGCACCGCCGTGGACGCCTGGGTGCCGTTGACCAGCGCCAGCCCCTCCTTGGCCGCCAGCCGCACCGGCGCCAGCCCGGCGGCGCGAAGCGCTTCGGCGGCGGGGCGGCGGGCGGCGCCGTCCCACACTTCGCCCTCGCCGATCAGGGCCAGGGCGATGTGGGCCAGCGGTGCCAGGTCGCCGCTCGCCCCCACCGAGCCCCGGCTCGGCACGTACGGATGCACGCCGGCATTGAGCAGCGCCACCAGCGCGTCGAGGGTCTCGCCGCGGATGCCCGAGAACCCCTTGGCCAGCACGTTCGCCCGCAGCGCCATCGCGGCGCGCACCGAGCGCACCGGCAGCGGGTCGCCGACGCCGGCGGCGTGGCTGCGCACCAGGTTCAGTTGCAGCGCGTCGAGGTCGGTCCGGGCGATCCGCGTCTGCGCGAACGATCCGAATCCCGTGTTCACGCCGTAAACCGGCGCGTCACCGGCGGCCGCGCGGTCGACGACGGCGCGCGCCGCGGTCACGGCGGCCCGCGCCCCGGGCGACAGCGTCACCGGTGCGCCGTCGGCCACCGCGGCGATCGCCTCGACCGTCAGCGTCTGTCCATCGAGCACGATCATCAGCGCAGCATATCAACTTCATCTGCGGAGGTTCGATGGAGTGGCGCGACCGCCTAGCTGATATCCTCGTGTGTCCGGCGAACGGACGGGCAGCTGCCCGTCGGCATGCGACGCCGGCTACGGACAACCGTCACATGAACATCGCCGTGTTGGGCGCCCAGTGGGGCGACGAGGGCAAGGGGAAGATCGTCGATCTGCTGACACCGCACTTCGCCGTGGTCGGCCGCTATCAGGGTGGCCACAACGCCGGGCATACCGTCTACGTCCGCGGCCAGAAGTTCGTCCTCCACCTGATCCCTTCGGGCATCCTGCACCCTAGCGTCACCTGTGTCATCGGCAACGGCGTGGTCGTCGACCCGGCGGCGCTCTTCGCCGAGGTCGACGAACTGAAGGGCCTCGGCATCGAGGTGGAAGGCCGACTGTTCATCAGCGACCGGGCCCACCTCATCCTGCCGTACCACCGTGAGCTCGACGTGCTCAGCGAGGCGCGGCGGGGCGAGCGCAAGATTGGCACCACCTCCCGCGGCATCGGCCCGGCCTACGAGGACAAGATCGGCCGCCGGGGCGTGCGGCTGTGCGACCTCTCCGACGCGCCGGCCCTGGCCGAGGAAGTCGAGCACAACGTCCACGCCCGCAACCAGATCATCAAGGACACGCACCTGGAATGGCGTCAGGTCTACGACACGCTGCTCGACCAGGGCCAGCGGCTGAAGCCGTGGACGACCGACGTGTCGCTGTTCCTGCACCGGGCGATGGCCGCCGGGCAACGCATCCTCTTCGAGGGCGCGCAGGGCACGCTGCTCGACATCGATCACGGCACCTACCCGTTCGTCACCTCGTCGAACGCCTCGATCGGCGGCGTGTGCACCGGGTTGGGGGTGCCGCCGCAGGCGGTCGGTGGCGTGCTCGGCGTGGCCAAGGCCTACACCACCCGCGTCGGCGAAGGTCCGCTGCCCACGGAGCTGCACGGGGAGATGGGGAACCGGCTGCGCGAGAGCGGCAACGAGTACGGCGCGTCGACGGGCCGCCCGCGGCGCTGCGGCTGGTACGACGCCGTCGCCGTGCGCTACGCCGCGCGGCTGAACGGCCTGCAGGCGATCGCACTGACCAAGCTGGACGTGCTCGACGGCCTCGAGCGGATCGACGTCGCCGTCGCCTATCGCATCGCCGGCAGCGTGGTGGAGGAGTTCCCGGCGGCGCTGCCGCCTGGTGCGGCGTGCGAGCCGGTCTACGAGACCTGGCCCGGCTGGTTGGCGCCGACCAAGGGCGTGACCAGCTTCGACGAGCTCCCTGAGGGCGCGCGGCGGTACGTCGCGCGGCTCGAAGAAGTCAGCGGCGTCCCGATCGCACTGGTCTCCACCGGCTCGGATCGTGAGGAGACGATCATCAGGGACGACCGCCCGCTCGCGGCCTGGTTGAAGTAACGAGCGCCGCTCGCGGGCTCGCTGCTAGGGGCTGGGGACTGGGTGCTGGGGACTGGGGTTTGCCTCGATCGCACCGCCGAGTAACGCATTGGAAAGACTGGGCTCGTGCATCGCGTGGAATTAAAGCCGCGATGCGAAGCGTGACGATCGCACGCCCCAGTCCCTAGCCCCCAGTCCCTAGCCCCTAGGGCCGTTTGTGTTTCTCGCAGAACAGCGAGAGGGCCTCGGCATTGGCCCCGACGAACTCGACGCCGGCGCGGTAGCGGGTGGGCAGGTTCTTCGGCATCTCGAAGGACGCCCAGGCGACCGATCCCTGGCAGCGCACCACGCCGCGCGCGTCGGCGAAGGACACCCGCACGCGCTGGTTGGGCTTGAGCGCGAAGGGCGCCAGCACCTGCGCGCCGAGGATCGACAGATCGACCAGCACCGCGGGGTCGCCGTCGACCAGCACCTCGATCCCCTCGGCGATGCGCACGCGGGCGGCGCGGCGGATGCCCTGCTGCGCCGGCTTGGGCGCCAGCTCGCCGGCGCCCGTCGCCGCCGGCCGCTTCACGCCCGACGGGCGCGGGCTGGCGTCGTGCGCGACCACCCGCACCTCGCATTCGGCCAGCGTCGGGTCGTCCTTCACGCGGCCGATGAGCGCGGCACCGCGCGAGGTGCCCGAGAACTCGCGCTCGACCGCGACGATGCGGGGGCGATAGCGGAAGATGTGCTCCAGCGCCTCGATGGCCTCGCCGTCGGTGAAGCTGTGCACACGTCCGCCCGATTCGAAGCGCGCGCGCAGGGTCGGGAGCGTGACTTCCGGACCGATGACGACGATGGTGGCCGACACGTGGATCCTCAGTGTAACGGGTCTCGGGTCCCGGGACTCGGGCTCGGGAAAGACCCCCGACGGAACTCACGCTCGCCGCCGAACCTCGAACACTGTGACGGTGTCGAGAAGAACAGGTCCAGCGCGATCAGCGCTGGACGCGTTCTCGAGGCCCGAGCCCCGAGCCCCGAGCCCTCCCGAGCCCCGGGCCCCGAGCCCCGAGCCCCGATAGAATTGAACTATGGTGCACGAAGTGGCCCTGCACTGCCGGGCCGTGGTCAAGCGCTACGCCGACGTCGTCGCCGTCGACGGCCTCGATCTCGAGGTCGCTCGCGGCGAGTGCTTCGGCCTGCTCGGCCCGAACGGGGCCGGCAAGACCACGACCATCGAGATGCTGGAGGGCCTGCTGACCCCCGATGCCGGCGAGGTGCGGGTGCTGGGCATGGCCTGGGCGACCGATGCCAAGGCGCTGCGGCCGCGGCTGGGCATCCAGCTGCAGGAGACGCAGCTCTCCGAGAAGCTGTCGGTCGACGAGACGCTGCGGCTGTTCCGGTCGTTCTATCCGGACGGGCCGACGGTTGCCGAGCTGCTCACGCTCGTCGGTCTCGAGGCGAAGCGTGAGGCGTGGGTGGGGAAGCTGTCGGGCGGGCAGAAGCAGCGGCTCTCGGTGGCCTGTGCCCTGGCCGGCCGGCCCGACGTGCTGTTCCTCGACGAGCCGACGACCGGCCTCGACCCGCAATCGCGGCTCCAGCTCTGGGACGTCCTCCAGCGGTTCAACGACGCCGGCGGCACGATCCTGTTGACGACGCACCACATGGACGAAGCGGCCACCCTGTGCGATCGCGTCGGCATCGTCGACCACGGCCGCATCATCGCGCTCGGCACCCCGGCCGAGCTCATCGCGTCGCTCGGCACCCCGCACGTCGTCGGGGTGAGCATCGGCGACGGGGCGCGGATGCCCGCGGCCGCGGCGTTCGAGGGGCTGCCCGGGGTACGCGATGTACGCGTCGACACGACCGGGGTGTCGCTGGGCAGCGTCGCCATCCACGAGACGATCCCGGCGGTGCTCGCCGCGCTGGCCACCGCTGGCGTGGCCGTCCGCGAGCTGGCCACCCACAGCGCCACCCTCGAAGACGTCTTCGTGTCGCTTACTGGAAGGCACCTGCGCGATGGCTAGTCCGGGTGTTCCCCTCAGCGTGGGTGCGCCCGCGCCCACCGCCGAACGGCTCTCCCCCCTGCGCGAGCTCACGCTCGTCCGCATGCGCGAGTTCCTGCGCGAGCCCGAGGCGGTGTTCTGGGTGTTCTTCTTCCCGATCATCATGACCTGCGCGCTCGGCGTGGCGTTTCGCAGCCGGTCCGACGAGCCGGTCATCGTCGGCGTCGAGCGGGGTGCCACCGCGGCGGCGGCCATGACCGGCGCGCTCGAGCGGGCCGGCGGGTTCGTGGTGCGGGAGGTGGAGCCGGCGGGCGTCGACCGCGCCCTGCGCGACGGCCGCGTCCAGGTCGTGGTGGTGCCCGGTGACCCGCCGACCTACCGCTTCGACCCGGCCCGCGCCGAGAGCCAGGTCGCCCGCCTCACCGTCGACGCCGCGCTGCAGCGCGCCGCCGGCCGCACCGACGCCTTCGCACCGCGGCAGGACGCCGTGCGCGCCGTCGGCTCGCGCTACATCGACTGGCTGGTGCCGGGGCTGCTGGGCATGAACATCATGGGCACCGGCATGTGGAGCACCAGCTTCGCGATCGTCTCGGCCCGCACGCGCAAGCTGTTGAAGCGTCTGGTCGCCACCCCGATGCCACGCACGCACTACCTGCTGTCCCTGCTGGCCAGCCGGCTGGTGTTCCTGGCCGCCGAGGTCGTGGTGCTGGTGGCGTTCGCCTGGCTGGTCTTCGGCGTGGCCGTGCACGGCAGCCTCGGCACGCTGGCGCTGGTCTGTCTCCTGGGCGCCCTCGCCTTCGGCGGGATCGCGCTGCTGACCGCCAGCCGGGCCAAGACGATCGAAGGCGTCTCGGGCCTGCTCAACCTCGTAATGGTGCCGATGTGGGTCTTCTCCGGCGTCTTCTTCGCCTCGTCGAATTTTCCCGACGCCTTCCAGCCATTCGTGCAGGCGCTGCCGCTTACCGCCCTCAACGACGCGCTGCGGGCGGTGATGAACGACGGCGAGCCGCTGGCCGCCATCGCCGGCGAGCTGGGCATCCTGGCGCTGTGGGGCGGCATCTCCTTCGCGGCCGCGCTGAAGCTGTTTCGGTGGAGCTGAATTGGGGGCTAGGGGCTGGGTGCTGGGGACTGGGGCGTGCTGCCGTCACGGTTCGCATCGCCATGAATTGCGAGGCGATGCACCAGCCCTGCTTTGAAGATGCGTTGTTGATAGCGTGACGTCACACGCCCTAGTCCCCAGCCCCTAGCCCCCAGCCCCTAGACAGCGACGTCCTCGCGGCTCCGCTCGGCGTACCACTCGACCAGGGCCTTCTGGGCGTCCACGGCGGGCACGCCGTCGGGGGACGTCGCCCGCTCGTAGCGGCCACCAGAGGTGAGCAGCCAGGCCCGGGCGGTATCGGCGAGCAGCGTTTCCAGCACGACGTCGCGCAGGTGGGTGCGCAGTTCGTGGTCGGTCACCGGCACCAGCACCTCCACCCGGCGGTCGAGGTTGCGTTCCATGAGGTCGGCGCTGCCGATGTAGAGCTCGTGGTCGCCGCCGTTCTCGAAGAAGTAGAGCCGCGAGTGCTCGAGCAGGCGCCCGACGATCGAGCGGACGCGGATGTTGTCGCTGATCCCGGGCACGCCCGGCCGCAGGCAGCACACGCCGCGGACGATGAGGTCGATCGGCACGCCGGCCTGCGACGCCTTGAACAGCGTGCGGATCGTCGGCAGGTCGGCCACGGCGTTGTTCTTGATGATGATGCGGGCCGGCCGTCCGGCCACGGCGTGTTCGACCTCGCGCTCGATGAGGGTGCGGACGCCGGTGCGCAGCCCCACCGGCGCCACCAGCAGCGCGCGGTAGCTGCGCTTGTTGGAGTAGCCGGTGAGCGTGTTGAACACCTCGCTGACGTCGTCGACGATGGCCTCGTCGGCGGTGAACAGCCCGAGGTCGGTGTAGACACGGGAGGTGGTGCGGTTGTAGTTGCCGGTGGCGACGTGCGCGTAGCGGCGGATGCCGCCGGTCTCCTTGCGCACGACCAGGCACAGCTTGCAGTGGACCTTGATGTTGACCAGCCCGTAGACCACGTGGATGCCGGCCGACTCCAGCCGCGTCGCCCAGGCGATGTTGTTCTTCTCGTCGAAGCGGGCCTTGAGCTCGACCAGCACCGCCACCTGCTTGCCCTGTTCCGCCGCCTCGATCAGCAGGTCGACCAGCGGCGAGTCGGCGCCGATGCGGTAGAGCGTGATCTTGAGGGCCACCACGTGCGGGTCGGCCACCGCAGCCTTCAGGAACGTCTCCACCGAAGTGAAGGAGTCGAACGGATGGTGGACCAGGAAGTCCTGGTCGGCGATCTGCTCGAACACCATGTCGGCGTCGTCGGGGCCCCACAGCGTACGCGGGTGGAAGGCCGGATCCTTCAGCGCCGGGCGGTGCAGTGCGTAGACGCTGCTGAGGTCGCCCAGCTCCATGCGCGCGCCGGTCCGGACCACCACGTCGTGGTCGACCTCGAAGTTCTCGATGAGGATGTCGAGCACGCGCCGCGGCATGTCGGCTTCCACCTGCAGCAGCGACAGCGCACCGTAGCGGAGCTGCTTCAGCCCGCGGTCCACCGACTCGAGCAGGTCGTCGGCCTCGTCCTCCTGGATCACCATGTCGGTGTCGCGGATGACGCGGAAGAGATGGGCCCCTTCGACCTGGGTGCCGGGGAACAGGGCGCGCACGTTGCGACGGATGACGTCCTCGAGGAAGACGAACGTGGTCCCCGGCGTGGGCGACAGCCCGGCCGGCAGCGGCACCAGCCGCGGCAGCATGCCCGGCACCTTGACGCGCGCGAACTTGATGCGGCCGCCGTGGCGGACGCGCACGGCCAGGTTCATGCTCAGGTTCGAGATGAACGGGAAGGGGTGGCCGGGGTCGAAGGCGAGCGGCGTGAGGACGGGGAAGACCTGGGTCTCGAAGTACTCGGTCAGCCACGCCTCGATCGGCGGCGTGTAGTCGGCGGCGTCGAGGAAGCGGATTCCCTCGGCGGCCAGCTGCGGCCGCAGCTCGTCCATCCAGACCCGGGTCTGCTCGGTCATCTGGTCGCCGGTCCGCGCCCGGATGACCTCGAGCTCCTCGTCGGTGCTCAGCCCGTCGATCGAGGTGTCGTCGATGCCGGCGCGGAACTTCTTGAGCAGCGTCGCCACCCGCACCATGAAGAACTCGTCGAGGTTGGTCGCCGAGATCGCCAGGAACTTCACCCGCTCGAGCAGCGGGTGCGTGGCGTCGGAGGCCTGGGCCAGCACGCGGCGGTTGAACTCCAGCCAGCTGAGCTCTCTATTGATATAGAGGGCAGCGTTGCCCAGATCGTCGGGTGCGACGGCCGCCAGCGTCGTGGCGATGGGCTCGGCAGGCGTGTCCGCCGCCGGCCGGCGCCGCCTGAACGGACGGGCCGACGCGGGCGCAGGACCAGATCTGCGGGAAGCAGGGAAGAAGCGCGGGACGAGCCATACGATGGCGGCCCCAGCATACCAAAGGCGGCCCGGGGCGGCGTCGGTTACGTCTATGTAAATCCTTGCGTGTTTCAGGAGATAGTGGGACGCTCAGGACTCCATCCAGAGCATCACCGCCATGACGATCACGGCGGCCGTGACCACCCGCTCCAGCCACGCATGCCCACGGCTCACGGCGAGGCGAACCCCGACCAGCGCGCCGAGGGCATTGCCGGAGGCGAGGGCCAGCCCGGGCAGCCACCGCACGGCGCCGCCGGCCGCGAAGATGGCGATCGACAGCACGGTCAACAGCAGCATCGTGAAGACCTTCACGGCGTTGCCGCGCACGAGGTCCATCCCGGCCACCCGCGTCGCGGCCAGCACCGCGAATCCCACGCCGGCCTGAATCAGCCCGCCATAGAGACCGATCAGGACGAACGCGATCACCATTCCCGGGTGCCAGGGCGGCATCAGCGCCCCGGATCGGTCGGTCTTGGACCGTGAGAGCAGGGTCCACAGCGTCATGCCCAGCATCGCCAGCGACAACAGGCGGCGGAAGGCGAAGTCCGACATCTGCAGCGCCCACCATGCCCCGACAGCGGCCCCCGCCAGCGCCGGCAGGCTGGCGGCGGCGGCCCACCGCCAGTCCACCGTGCTGCGGGTGTGATATCCCCACACGCCGACCAGGTTCTGGGCGAACACCCCCAGGCGGTTGGTGCCGTTGGCCTCGCTGGCGGGAAGCCCGACGAAGAGGAGCACGGGCAGCGTGAGGAACGAACCGCCCCCGGCGACGACGTTCACGCCACCCGAGACGAGGCCGACGCCGAACAGGGCGGCCAGGGGCAGCAGGTCGGCCACGGACACTGCCGATCAGTATAGTGAGGCGCATGTCCGCCCCGCGCGCGATCGTCCTCGCCGTTGTGCTCGCCGGCCTCGCTGCGCAACTGGCGGCGCAGCCGCCGGCACCGGCCGCTGCGGTGCAGCAGCCGGCCACCGAAATCTACCTGGCACCGATGAAGTTCGGACCCACTGGCCCGCTGGTCGGCCCGGCCCGCAACGTGTCGGAGAATCCCAAGGGATACGACAACCAGCCCGTCTTCGGCATCGACGGCCGCTCGATGCTGTTTGCGTCGAACCGCGACGGCAAGCAGACCGACATCTATTTCCTCGAGCTGCCGACGCGGCAGATTCGTCAGCTCACCCGCACGCCGGAATCCGAGTACTCGCCCACCGTGATGCCCGACGAGGCCGGCGTCTCGGTGATTCGCGTGGAAGCCGACGGCACGCAGCGCGTGTGGAAGTTTCCGGCCGACGGCAGCGCGCCGTCGCTGGTCCTCCCCGACGTGAAGCCCGCCGGCTACCACGCGTGGATCGACGCGGCGCAGCTGGCGGTGTTCGTGCTCGGCCAGCCGCCGACGCTCCAAGTGGCGTCAGCCGCCGGGGGCCCGGCGTCGATCGTCGCGCAAGGCATCGGACGGTCGCTGCTGCGCCGGCCGACCGGCACGATCAGCTTCATGCACCGCGAAGGCGAATCGTGGATCGTGAAGGAGTACGACCCGGCGAGCCGCGCGGTCCGCGTGCTGGTGCCGGCGCTCGACGGCAGCCCGGAGCGAGATGCCGCCTGGGGGCCGGACGGCACCCTGTTCATGACCCGCGGCGGGGAAGTCTTCGGGTGGCGCCCCGGCCAGGAGGGCTTCCGGCTGGTCGGCGATCCCGGAATCGGGACGTTGTCCCGCCTCAGCGTGTCCAGCGACGGGCGCTGGATGGCCCTTGTAGCGTCAGAAATGCAGAATTGACAACTTCTTAACGACCCTCCTACCGGGCCGGGAGGTAGAATGCCGGGCATCGTATGGATTACGTGACCGCATTCGACGCCGCCAGGCGCAGGGAGGACACGCTATGTCGCTGACACGTCGGCGACTCTTTACCGGGTTGACCGAGAGCCCTCGCGGTGGCGAGTGGATTTCGGCCCGTGGCCGCGAAGCCGTGATGGCTGGCCACGCGGAGGCCCAGGCGGCCCCCGGGACGAGAGTGATTCGCATCTCGAGCAACGAGAACCCGCTCGGGCCGGGTCAGCATGTGGTGAACGCCATCGAGGGCAAGTTCCCCGAGGCAGCCCGCTACCCCTTCAACGCCACCCAGAAGGAAGGCGCCCTGATCGCGGCGCTGGCGCAGAAGTTCGGCGCCAAGAACGAGAACGTCGTCCTCGGCCCGGGCTCGGGCGAGATCCTGACCCACGCCGTTCGCGCCTTCACCTCGCCGACCAAGCCGCTGGTCACCGCCTGGCCGTCGTTCGAGAACCCGCGCGAGGTCGCCAAGAAGATCGGCACGCCGGTGCGCGAGGTGGGCTTCGACGGCAAGCTGAAGATCGACATCGCCAAGATGGTCGAGGCGTCCAAGGGCGCCGGGCTGGTGTTCTTCTGCAACCCGAACAACCCGACCGCGACCGTGCACGGCAAGGCCGCCGTGGCCGACATGGTCAAGGCCATCCGCGCCGCCTCGCCCGACGCGGTGATCCTGATCGACGAGGCCTACCACGACTACGTGACCGACCCGTCCTACCAGACGGCGATGGAACTGGCCGTGTCGACGCCGAACGTCTTCGTCACGCGCACGTTCTCGAAGGCCTACGGCATGGCCGGGCTGCGTGCCGGCTACGCCATCGGCCATGCGCCGACGATCAAGGCGATCACCGCCTACAAGACGCCTTACGCGCTGGGCACGCTCACCCTCGGCGGGGCCATCGTGTCGCTGACCAACCAGGCCCATATCGACGCCGAGCGCAAGCGCAACACCGATGTCAAGGCGTTCACCGTGAAGGCCTTCGCCGACATGGGCGTGACCGGCACCGATTCGCAGACGAACTTCATCTTCATGGAGATCAAGCGGCCGGCCGCCGGCTTCCGCGACGCCTGCCGCGCCGCGGGGGTCCTGGTCGGACGCGACTTCCCGCCCTTCCACGATCGCTACTGCCGCGTCTCCATCGGCACGATGGAAGAGATGCAGCGCGCGGTGGCGGTGTTCAAGACGGTCCTGGGCGGCGCGACCAGCACGTCGCGGCAGGGGCGCTAACCGTGTCGAAGGTCAAGGAGGTTTCAGCCATGTCGCTGTCGCGACGTTCGTTCGTGCACACGATGAGCGCCGGTGCCGCCGGCCTGTGGGTGGGCGCGCGGGGCCGCGAGGGGTCGCTCTTCGGCGAGACGCTGTTCGCGCAGGGCCCGGCCCCGTCGGTCATCCTGTCGAGCAACGAGAACCCGCTCGGCTGCCACAAGGACGTACTCGCCGCGGTGCGCGGGTCGATGGCCGCGGCCGGCCGCTACCCATCCGCCGAGGAAGTCGCCGAGCTGGTGGCGAAGAAGCACAACGTCAAGCCTGAAAACGTCCTGCTGGGGTCGGGCTCGACACAGATTCTCCGCACCTCGACCCACGTCTTCACCACCAAGACGGCGGGGCTGGTGGCGGCGATTCCGGCCTACGAGGAGTGCGCCGACTACGCCCGGCTGATGGGCCATTCCGTCACCGGCGTGAAGCTCGGTAGCGACCTGAAGATGGACCTCGATGCGCTGCAAGCGGCGTCGCGCGGTGCCGGGCTGGTCTTCTACTGCAACCCCAACAACCCGGTGGCCACCGCCGTCAATGCGGCCGACACCCGCACCTATCTGGCCACGCTGATGAAGGCGTCGCCGACGACCACCGTGCTGATCGACGAGGCCTACTTCGAGTACGGCACGATGGCCGGCTACGAGACCTTCATCCCGGCCGCCGTCGAGAACCCGCGCATCGTCGTCGCGCGCACGTTCTCGAAGTGCTTCGGGATGGCCGGCCTGCGCATCGGCTACGCCATCGGCCACAAGGACACCATTGCGAAGATGGCCGACTGGGATGCCACCGGCAACATCAGCGTGATGGCCCTGGAGGGCGCCAAGGCCGCCCTGGCGGTGCCGGATTCGTGGGTGAAGGCCGAGCAGAAGCGCAACGCCGAGGCGCGGAGCTTCACCCAGAAGTGGTTCGCGGATCGCGGCTACACGCCCACGGATTCGCAGACCAACTTCATGTTCGTGAACATCAAGCGGCCATCGAAAGGCTTCCGCGAGGAGTGCCTGAAGGACGGCGTGCTGGTCGCCCGCGACTTCCCGCCCTACGAGAACACCCACGCCCGGATCTCGGTGGGCACGATGGCCGAGATGCAGCGGGCCGTCCAGGTGTTCGAAAAGGTGCTGGCCACGCCGGCCAAGGCGGCGGCAGCCTAGGGTAAACTCCACCAGGAGCCGGCCGGCGACGGCCGGCCACGGTATCGACCGGGACCGGGTTCTTTCACTGCGAGAGCGGGACGAAGGAACCCGGTTTTTCGTTTTCACGGGAGGACGGCGGCACATGGATATCGATCGACGCGCATTTCTCGTGAGTGTCGGCGGGCTCGCGGCCGTGGAGGCCATGGACCCGGAAGCCCGGGCCGAGGCGCTCGAGCACTACATGATGGACAAGCTCGACGAGGAGGCCGCCGGCGGCCTCACCCTCGTCGGCGGCGGGGAAGCGCAGGTCGTGGCGGCGCCGCCCGACGCGACGATCCGCCGCGGCGCGGGTAGCTTGTTCGGCCCGCAGGGCCCGGCCGACAACCGCAAGATGGCGCAGCTGGCGGCGATGTCGGCCAAGCCGACGCTGCTCGAGTTCTACGAAAAGCGGTTCGCGCCCGCCAACCACGTGCTGCAGAGCGCGACCCGCGCGCTGAAGACCGGGATGAGCGAGGAGATTGTCATGGCGTGCCTGCTGCACGACGTGGTGCTCAACCTCGTGAAGGTCGACCACGGCTGGTGGGGCGCCCAGATGGTCGAGCCGTACGTGTCGGAGAAGGTGAGCTGGGCGATCCGCTACCACCAGGCGCTGCGCTTCTATCCGGACTCCGCGCACGGTTACGAGTACCCCGAGCTCTACAACCGCATCTTCGGCAAGGACTACGAGCCGCAGCCGCACATCAAGGCGGCCTACGAGCTCGCGCGCAACCACAAGTGGTACTTCGAGGCGCGGATGGTCACGGTGAACGACCTCTACGCCTTCGATCCCAACGCCGTGGTGTCGATGGATCCGTTCATCGACATCATCGGCCGGCAGTTCAAGCAGCCCAAGGAAGGGCTGGGGAACGACGGGAGCCCCACGGCGCACATGTGGCGCACGATGATGTTCCCCGACAATCCGCTCTAGACGCCTGTGAGCGGCTAGGGGCTAGCGGCTAGACCCACCGCAGTCACGCTACAGCAGCGTTCGTAGGGCGGCTCTTCAGAGCCGCCGTCGTCGCGATACATTAGAAGGGCGGAGGCACCTGCCTCCGCCCTTCGTGTTTTCGAACCGCATGCACGCTGCCCGATTCGTCCCGCTTGCCGCCGCCGTGGTCGCGTCTGTGGCTCTCGGTCGTCGGGCGTCGACGCCCAACGCAACGACGCGTTCCAGGAGTCTCGTCATCACCCGGCGCTGAAGTACGGCACCACGGCGCCGACCGACGCGGTGGCGCGGCTGAACGCCAAGCTCGAGAAGAACGAGCTGCGGCTGAAGTACGAGCCGGTGCGCGGCTACCTGGCGTCGGTGCTCGACGCGCTCGAGATTTCGCCAACGTCGCAGACGCTGGTCTACTCGCAGACGAGCTTCCAGGCGTCGCACATCTCACCGGCCAACCCGCGCGCCATTTACTTCAACGACGACGTTTCGGTGGCCTTCATCCGCGGGGCGCCGCTCATCGAGGTGGCGGCGCAGGATCCGGCGCTCGGCACGGTGTTCTACCAGCTGTCGCAGACCGAGGGCCCGACGCCGCGGCTGTCGCGCAGCGAGACCTGCCTGTCGTGTCATCTCTCCTGGGACACGCGCGCCGTGCCCGGGGTGTTCGTGATGTCGACCTTCCCGCGCCGAAGCGATCGCGACTACGCCAACGGCGGCGTCGTCGATTCGCGCGAGCCGGTGGACCGCCGGTTCGGCGGCTGGTACGTGACCGGCGCCACGGTGCCGCCCCGGCACATGGGCAACGTGGCACTGGTCGGTCCCCACGCCGCGCCGCCGGAACGCACGCCGCCACCGCCGGTCTACACCTCGCTCGCCGACGCCGGAGTGGTGCGCGAGGCAGCCGAGTACCTCACGCCCTACAGCGACGTCGTGGCTTTGCTCGTGTTCGATCACCAGCTGCACGGCCTCAACCTGATGACCCTGGCGGCCTGGGAACACCGGTTCGCGAACTGGCAGGCCGCTGGCGGGTTCCGCACCTCGTCGACGCCCGCCGTCCGCGACGTGCTGTCGGCGCGCGAGCTCGACGCGGTGGCCGAGCTCGTCGACTACCTGCTCTTCGTCGATGAGGCGCCGCTCGGGGTGGTGAGGGGCAACGCCGGCTTCGCCGAGTGGTTCGCGGCGCAGGGTCCGAGGGATCCTGCCGGCCGATCGCTGCGCGATCTCAAGCTCGACGGCCGGCTGGTGCGCTACCCGCTCAGCTACCTGATCTACGCGCCGGCCTTCGATGCCCTGCCGGCGCCGGTGAAGGCCGCGGCCTTCGACCGGCTGTGGGCGGTGCTGTCCGGCCGGGACGCGGCGCCGAAGTATGCCCACCTCACGCGCGCCGACCGCCAGGCCATCGTCGAGATCCTGCGCGCCACCAAGCCCGGCCTGCCCGAGACGTTCGCCTCGACTGCTGCCGTCCGCTGAGCTGCGGCCGTACGTGGCAAGGGCCGCGCCACCCGAAGGTCACGCGGCCCGTCTGTCGTGTGCGCGAGCTTCCTAGCCGCCTAGCCCCTAGCCGCTAGCCGCTGCATCCGAGCTTCAGCTGATCATCACCTTCCGCGGATGCTGGGCGTTGTGCTCGAGGAACGACTTCTTGTTCTCGAGGTCCTTCTCGGTCGGCTGCACCTGGCCGTTGGCGTCGGTGACCCGGGAGACGATCGTGTGCTCGCCGGCGGTGGCGCCCTTCCAGTCGAAATGGAAGAGCTTCCACGAGTACTTCGAGTTCTGCTTGTCCCAGGTGGCCGGCTGCCACGGGCCGTCGTCGACTTTCACCTCGATGGTCTTCATCGGCGTGCCGTCGTTCATGGCGATGCCGACCACCTTGTGCATGTCGCCTTCCTTGGTGACGCGGGCGACGAACGACTTGAGCTGCAGGTGGGTGACGGCGCTCTCCAGCCACTTCATCTCGCCGTTCACCATCTCACCGCGGACCGTGCGGTACCAGCGCGCCTGGTATTTGCCGAGGTACGGATCCTGTTGGACGATGATGTCCGACAGCCACTTGACGTTGGCGACACCGTACCAGCCGGGGACGATCAGGCGCAGCGGGAAGCCCTGGTGCCGGGTGAGCGGCTCGTCGTTGTAGGCGTAGGCCAGGAGCGGCTCCGGCGACAGCGCCTTCTCGCGCGACATGCTGCGCCCGAACTGCTGGTCGAGGCTGTACTTCTGGGTGCGCCATTCGACCTCTTCCACGCCGTGGTCGGCGCCGAGGAAGACGAACTCGCGCGCTTCGGCCTTGACGCCCGCGCTCTTGAGCAGCGCCGCCAGCGGCACGCCGGTCCACTTGCCGTTGCTGCACAGACCCTGCACCGGGGCGCGGTTGCCCGAGCACTCGAAGCCGAACATCACCTCGCCCTTGGGCATCGCCTTCAGGTCGGCCATCGAGAACGCCTTCGGCGCGGTCACCAGGCCGGAGACCTTCAGCTGGAAGGTGGCCTCGTCGAGCACCGGATGGCCGTAGTGCTGCGTGGTGAAGAACTGATCCTTGGGCGTCGTGAACGACGTCAGCGTGCGCGTGTCGAAGAGGCGCCGGTCGGGCGCCGGCGTGGGGTTGAAGGCCTCGGGGAACTCGAGGAACGGCACCACGGTCGCACCTTGCGCCAGGGCCGGCAGTACCCAGCCCGGCACGCCGATCATGCCGAGTCCGGCGGTGGCCAGCCCGCCCCGAAGAATGTCGCGCCGCGTCTGCTGCAGATCCATGTTCGTCCCTTTCGGATGTACTCGCGCGCGTCACCGCTCCAGCGGCCGACGCCCCCCAACAGTAGCGCGCCCCGCCGTCGTTCTGCAAGGGCAAACCCGTTCATCTGAAGCGACTTGCAGGCTCCGCCGGGCGCCGCATGTTCAGGGGAGAATCGGCGGATGCCGACCTTCACCGACTACCTGTGGTTCACGACCGCCAGGCGCCAGGAGTTCGTTCGCATCACCGACGAGGTCCGCGCGATCGTGCAGCGGAGCGGCGTCACCGACGGCATGGTGCTGGTGTCGGCCATGCACATCACCGCCGCCGTCTACGTCAACGACTGGGAGGACGGGCTGATCCACGACTTCCAGGTGTGGCTCGAGAAGCTGGCGCCCGCCGGCCTGCCGTACCGCCATCACCAGACCGGCGAGGACAACGCCGACGCCCACCTGAAGCGGACCCTCATGGGCCACCAGGTGATCGTGCCGATCACCGCCGGCGACCTCGACCTCGGCCCGTGGGAGCAGCTGTTCTACGCCGAGTTCGACGGGCAGCGCCGCAAGCGCGTGGTGGTGAAGGTGATGGGAGAATAGCCCGCGGATGGATCTGGTCGCCGACCTCGCCCTGGTGCTCCTGGCCGCGCTGGGCGGCGGCTTCCTCGCCCAGCGCATCGGCCAGCCGCTCATCGTCGGCTACATCCTGGCCGGCGTGATCATCGGACCGTTCACCGGCGGGCCGACCGTCGGCAGCGTCCACGACATCGAGCGGATGGCCGAGCTCGGCGTGGTGCTGCTGTTGTTCTCGCTCGGGCTCGAGGTGTCCTTCAGCGAGCTGGCACCGGTGCGGCGGGTGGCGCTCATCGGCGGCGTGCTTCAGATCCTGCTGACCATCGCCCTGGGGCTGGGACTCGGGCTGGCGCTCGGCTGGGACTGGCGCCCGGCGCTGTGGCTCGGGGCGCTCATCTCGCTCTCGAGCACGATGGTCGCGCTCAAGACCGTCCAGGCGCAGGGCCGGCTCGGCACGCTCTCGAGCCGCGTGATGCTGGGGATCCTGGTCGTGCAGGATCTGGCGGTGGTGCCGCTGATGATCGTGCTGCCCGAGCTGAGCGATCCGGCCGGCGGCCTGGCCAAGGTGGGCGTCGCCGCGGTCCGGGCGGCCCTGCTGCTCGGCGTGATCGTCCTGTTCTCGACCCGTGTCGTGCCCCGGCTGATGGCCGTCGTGGCGCGCTGGAACTCGCGCGAACTGTTCTTTCTCGCCACCATCACCCTGGCGGTCGGCGTGGGCTACGTCGCCTGGCGCTTCGGGCTGTCGATGGCGATCGGCGCCTTCATCGCCGGCCTGGTCGTCACCGAGTCCGAATACGCGCACCAGGCGCTCAGCGACGTGGCGCCGCTGCGCGATCTCTTCGGCATGCTCTTCTTCGTGTCGGTCGGGATGCTGCTCGATCCGACGCGGCTCTGGGACCAGATCGGGACCCTGTCGGTCGTCGTCGTGGCCATCGTCGCCGGCAAGGGCCTGATCCTGGCCGGCATCGTCCGGGCGTTCGGCTACTGGAACGTCATCCCGCTGGCCGTTGGCCTCACCTTGTTCCAGGTCGGCGAGTTCGCGTTCGTGCTCGCCCGGGTGGGGTTGGCGAGCGGCGCCTTGGCGGCCGACGTCTACACGCTGGCGATGAACGCGGCGATCGTGACCATGGTGCTCACCCCGGTGCTGTCGGGGCTCGTCCCGACGCTCTACGACCGGCTGTGGCCGAAGCAGAACCGCGAGGCCTTCGAGGCCACCAACATCCCCGAGACCGGCCTGCGCGATCAGGTGGTGATCTGCGGCGCCGGCCGCGTCGGGCGCAGCGTCGCCGACGCCCTGCACCCGCTGGGGCTGCCGCTGGTCGTCGTCGAGTCCAACGACCGGCGGGTGCAGCACGCGCGCCGGGCGGGTCTGCCGGTGATTTACGGCGATGCCACGCAGCCGCTGGTGCTCGAGGCGGCGGGACTCGCCCGCGCCCGCGCCATCCTGGTCACGGCGTCGGCCTTTTCCGACGTGCGCGCCATCGTCGCCGCGGCGCGAGTGGTCCGGCCCGACATCCCGATCATCGCCCGTGCCGAAAGCACCGACGCCGTGCGCGCGCTCTACGGCCTGGGCATCCAGGAGGTGACCTCGCCGGAGTTCGAGGCGGCGATCGAGATGACGCGTCAGGCGCTGGTGTACTTCAACGTGCCGGCGCACGACGTGCTGAGCGTGGCCTCGGCCATCCGCCACGAGCGCTACTCGCAGGGCGGCGAGTCGCCGCTCAAGCTGATGGGGCAGATCAGCGAGATCGCCCGGCAGCTCGACTTCACGTGGGTGGCCGTCCCGTCCGGCAGCCCGTTCGAGGGCCAGACCCTGGGCAGCCTGCGCCTGCGAGCCACCTACGGCGTGTCGGTGGTGGGCATCATCCGCGACGGCCGCCTGCTGGCCAACCCCGACGGTGACTCGCGGCTCGAGCGCGGCGATCTCGTGGCCGTCCTCGGCACGCGCGAGCAGCTGGCGCGGTTCGAGCAGGCGCGCAAAGCCGCGGTGTCCCCGGCGTGACACCCGCTCCGGGGACGAACGGGTGGGGCCAGTTCCCGAACTCCCGTTCGCTCAAGGGTTTGACAACCATTTAACAACTGCCGGCGCCCGGGCTCGCTACCATCGCCTCAGCCCGTCACGATTGGAAGCGGCTCCCTGGTGGAGCGGCGTCGGCGGGCGTGTTCAGCCGAGGCGGCGACCACCGTGTTCTACCGAGTGCAGCTGACGCAGAACGAGCACCACGTCTGGCAGGTCCGGGTCCCGGACTTCCCGCAGGTGCGGTCGACCGGCACATCGAAGCCCGAGGCCATGCGGCGCGCCGCCGAGGCCGTGGTGTCGGTCATCGACGACTACGTGCGTGCCCGCCAGATCATCCCCGAGGGCAGCACCGTGCCGCTGCCCGGCGCCGCGGTGCGCGTGCCGGCGCTGGTGGCAGCGAAGGTGGCGCTGCACAACGAGATGCGACGCCGCGGCCTGCGCAAGAGCGCGATGCGCGAGCGCCTGAAGTGGCACCGCCCGCAGATCGACCGGCTGCTCGACGTGCGCTACGCCTCGAAGATGGACCAGGTGGAGAAGGCGTTCGACGTCCTGGGTCTCGAGCTGGTCGTGGCCGCCCGGCCGGTCAGCCGCCGCCCGGGCTACTAGAGCGCTTTTGCGTTTCGCTGTAGGGCGGAGCATCACCTCCGCCGGTGCCGGAGATCAGTCGGACGCGGGCCGCGTTCGACTCCCGCTCGGTTCTCGATATCCTGGTTGACGCAAGACGCGAGGCGGCGGCACGGCCGCCCGCGAATCCCGGTTCCGGGCCCGGTCAACGCTGCGCTCGCCGCGATATGACCGCTCGACGGCAGGTCCGTGACACTGCCTGATCCCCCCAGCGTGCTCGCGTTGTCACACTTCCCAGCGGTCCCTCCACAGGGCTTCGCGTGCGGCCATGCCACCGGCTCGGTGGCTCCACGGGAGTCCCGCGGCTCGAATTGGCCACGCCCTCCACTGCGAGGCATCGCGGTCGATCCACGAATAGACAGACCGGCATAGTGTGGGAGCCTTGCGATCGAGGCATCGTTCACAACCTGCTGAATCAACAGGACCTGCAGCGCTGCACCGTCTCATCGATCGAGGCGATATGCGGCGAGGCCCGCTGCCTCCAGCGCAATATGCTGACCTGTCTACTAGTTGTTAGGCGTCTCTTCAACTCCCCAGTCGTTCAGCGTCAATGAAGAAGGGAGACACATGATGTCCGACCAACCTTTCGATCAGGCAAAGATGGAAGCGTTCGTCTATAAAGTGCTTGGGGACACGAGCGCCGCCTTTACGACACTCCTGGCCGCCATCGGTGATCGCTTGGGGCTCTTTAAGGATCTCGCAGCCAACGGCCCCGCGACCAGCGTCGAGTTGGCCACCCGCGCGGGTATCAACGAGCGCTACGCACGGGAGTGGCTTGGCGCGATGACCGCCGCCGGCTATCTGGATTACGATTCGGTCAGCCGTCAATTCACGTTGTCCGCCGAGCACGCCCTGCCTCTCGCCCAAGAAGGGGGGCCTGTCTTTTTTGGCGGCGTGTTCCAGATGATGACGGCGCTCGCCGGCGTGCTCGATCAGGCTCACCGTTGCCTTCCGTGCGGGCGGTGGCGTGCCCCAGTCTGCCTACGATGAGAACATGTGGGATGGATTGGAGCGGTTCTCCAACGGCTGGTTTGAGAATCTGCTCCTCCAACAGTGGATTCCTGCCATGCCAGATGTGCAGGCGAAGCTGGAGCACGGTGCTCAGGTCGCCGACGTGGGCTGCGGGCGCGGACGAGCCCTCGTCAAGCTGGCCCAGGCGTTTCCTCAGGCGCGGTATGTCGGCTATGACATCTTCGGTCCCACCATCGAGCGCGCCACGGCGAATGCCCGGGCCGCGGGTGTAGCGACCGCGTGCGCTTTGCTCAGCACGATGTGTCACAGGGCATCCTCGAGCAGTACGACGTCATCACGACATTCGACGTCGTCCACGACGCGGTGACCCCCTTGGGCTTGTTGCGGACCATTCGCCAGAGCCTGCGGCCGGACGGCGTATACGTGTGTCTGGACATCAACTGCTCGGACAAGTTGCAGGAAAACCAGGGGCCTCTGGGAGCGATGTTTCATGGGTTCAGTGTCCTCTACTGTATGACCACCTCGCTGGCGGCAGGAGGCGCGGGGCTGGGCACGCTGGGTTTCCATGAACCCAAGGTGCGGGAGCTCTGCGCTGAGGCTGGTTTCAGCAGTGTCCGGCGGGTGCCGATGGAAAACCCGTTCAACACTCTGTACGAGATCAGGCCGTAGCATCGTGCGGATGGACGCCTAACAACGAATGGAGCCGGCGCGCCGCGGCGCGCGGCTCATTCGCAGCGTTAGGCTGCCTCGGCTTTCCGAATTAGCTTCGCGATATCCCGGGGAGTTGCACCAATACTGAGGAGCGACCGCATCATCAAGTCGAGGCTGACCGAGGCATCGGCCGCCTCCATCTTGGCGACGCGCGACTGGCTCGAGCGCAGCTGTTTCGCGAGAGCGGCCTGAGTCAGCCCCTGCCGTTCGCGGAGCTGGCGCACCCCTGTCGCGAGTGCCAGCTTGAGGTGCACGAAGCGTCGCTCCTCCGCGCTCAGCCCCAGAAAGTCAGCGGCATCGCCAACGCGCCATCCGGCGCGCTCCAGTCGGGCTTTCTTGTCGCTCTTCATCGTCGGGTCCTCGCCTTGATGGCGGTCTGGTACTGCACGAGTCGCCGCCGGCTGGTCGTCAGCACCGCCTGAGGCGTGGCCTCGGTCTTCTTCGCGAACACGTCGAGAATCACGATGGCATCGCCCGCCACGTAATACATGATCCGCCACGTGACGCCCCACCCGTGCCTCAGCGCTGAACGGCGGGGTCTTCACCTCGCCGAAGAGCCACACGAGCGGTACATCGGCAAGGCGAGCCATTGCGCGTATGTCTAATATGACATACTCGTGGCGAGCATCGCAACTCGCTAGCGAGCCTCGCGACTCATACGCCGCGTTGAGCGTGCGCCAGCCGAGCGCGAGGCGGAGAGAGATACCGCGTCAGCTCGAGTGGCAGATCAACCCGCCGCCGGTCGTTACGGCTTCGGCGCCGTCTTGTAGTGGGCGTCGGTCACCGGCTCGAGCCACTTCACGTCGCCCTCGTAGATCGTCAGCTGCAGCATGTCCTCGTCCGGGGCCGCGCCGTGCCAGTGCTCGACGCCGGCCTTGGTGAACCACGGCTGGCCGGGCGCGACGACGCGGATCTGACCGCCGCGTTCCTGGGTGAGCCCGTGGCCCTGCTCGACCATCAGCAGCTGGCCCCACGAGTGCGTGTGCCAGTTGGAGCGGCTGCCTTTCGGGAACTTCAGGCGCAGCGTCGAGATCTTGTCGCTCGGTTCGCGCGACGGGCTGCCGCCCATGAAGTTGCTTTGCGCCTGCGCCCAGACGTGGGCCGGGCCGGCGGCGACGATCCACGCCCCCAGCGCAACCGCGGTAACGGCGCTCAGGACCACGGGCCGGGACAGGGAAGTGCGCGCTCCAATCATGGCGTCGGCTCCTCGTCGAGACATCAGGGCGTCACGGTGACGGTCACGTTGTCGTGGGTGAAGAGCGCGCCGTCGCTGGCCACGGCCCGCAGCACGTAGGTGCCGGGCTCGCTGAACACTGCCGTCGCGGTCCAACGGCCGTCGGCTGGCGGCTCGGGGATCGTGTAGGGCGGCGACCACATCGAGTTGCCGTAGGCGCGCGTGTCCATCCACGTCTTCATCTGGTCGGGCGCGAAGGTCACGCCCGCGGCCGCGCCGCGATACACGATCCAGGAGAGGTGCAGGCCCGGGCCGGCCGAGGCTACCACCGACACCGGCGGCCGATAGACCACCGCGGCGCTGTCGGGCGCGGCGGTGGGCCGCGGACGCCGCGAGGTCGTCGCTGTCGCCTTCTTCACGCCCGGCTGTGGTTTGCCGTCGCGGCGAGCCGGCAGGTTGTCGGGGTCGCCGGCGATCGCCGCCAGCGCCAGCGGCTGTCCGACCTTCACCGTGCGCGTCTGCGGTCCCTCGACCGCCAGGTCGGGCGGCTCATTGGTGCGCAGTTCGTCGGCGAGGCTGCCGTTGTCGCCGCCGACCTCGGTCGAGATCACCTGCTTGTCGATGTTGTAGTCGGTCTTGAGCGAGGCGAAGACCTTGCGCGTATGGCCGTTGGCGGTCAAGGTCCAGACGAGTTCCTTGGCACCGAAGTCGGCCGGCACCGTCACGGTGAACAGGAACGGATTGCGGCGCGGATAGAAGTGCGTCGGCTGGCCGACGTCCTCCGGGCCCGGCTCGAAGCGGTTGCCCGGTCCGATCGGGAGATCGAACTCCTGCAGCCAGTTGGTGTTCATGTAGCCGAAGTACATGGTGTAGGACCCGTCGGGATTCTGCATCCAGCCTTCGTAGGCCGGCTCGAGCGGCTGGCCCGACGAGTAGGCGAAGCGGGTCTGCGCCTGCACCGCACCGGCCAGGAGGGCCAGCGCGGCCACCGCGATGACCGCGCGCGGGCGAATCCGTGTCACTGCTGCTGCCGCGCCGCCTGCTGGGTCGTCGTCGGCGGCGGCGTCACGACCGGCGGTGCCCAGCACAGCGGGCAGCCGATGTCGTAGTCGTTGCGGCTCTTCATCTTGGCGCGCCGCGCGGCCATCTCGGCCTGGAACTGCTCCTCGGTGAGGCTCACCGAGTAGCCGAGGTCGATGAACATGTTGGCCACCGAGCGGCGCCCGCCGCCGGCCCAGTTGCGCGGGTCGGCCGGGTTCTTGTTCGCCGCCGTCGTGTCGAGGAAGCCGACCAGGTGCAGGATCGTGCCCTTGGGCAGCAGCGGCGCCGCGTCGTCCTCGTAGATGTACTGCTTGACCCAGTTGTGGTCGTAGCCCACGCAGCTCAGCTGCTGGATGTTCATTCCCCAGATCGCCTCGAGGCACATGCGCACGCCCGGCGCGTGCAGGTGCGGCTCGAAGGCGATGATCTTGGTGTGCTCCTGCAAGCGTGGCAAAGGCGTGGATCTCCTGATCGGCAGTGTTCGGCTTGACGTCGAGGTCGTTGCCGTTGCCGAGCAGCGTCGGCGACCGCTTGTAGAGCGGCTGATAGCCCTGGGGGAAGAACGTGAAGCCGAACTCCAGGTGCGCGTTGGTGTCGTGGCCGTTGGCGTGGACGTGCGAGGCGTTGAGATCCAGCACCGAATTGGCCGCCAGCAGGCGGCCGGCGGTGTCGGGGAACACGTCGGGGTTGCGGCCGATCTCGTGGATCGGCCAGCTGGTGCCGCCGGGCGTGCCCGGCACCGAGCTCTCGTAGGTCATGTGGTGGAACACGTAGCGTCCGCCGACCGTCTTGGTGCCTTGGCTGCGCGGGATGTCGTTGACCTCGCGCACCTCCACCGACTTCACCCAGCGATCCTCGCCAAGGCCGGTGGGCGCCGAGCCGATCGACCCCCACTTGTCGGGCGCCACCGCGGGCACGAAGATCTCGGGGCTCTTCACCACGAGATCGGGCTTGCCCAGCAGCCAGCCGTCCTCGCCCATCGGCTCGCGCTTGGCGGGCGGCAGGTCGGCGACGTTCCCGAGCGGGGCGCCGCTGTCGGCCCACTTCGCGATCGTCGCGATCTCCGCCTCGCTCAGCGACGGATCGCCCTTGAAGCGCTGGATGCCGATGTTCTTCTCGACGAACCACGGCGGCATCACCCCGGCGCGCGGGCCCAGGCCGGTGCGCTGCTTGATCATGCGCGCCCAGGGGCGGACTTCCTCGTAGGTCGTCAGCGACATCGGCGCGCCGCCCTCGGGGTTGTGGCACTGCTGGCAGCTGCGCTGCAGGATCGGCGCGATGTGCCGGGCGAAGGTCACCGTGCCGCCGCTCGCGGCCGGCCCCGCCGCCGGCGTCTGGGCCGCCACAGGCGCGGTCGCCAGCAACGTCAGCACCCCCGCCGCGACCGTGTTCGTCAGACGCGCGATTGCCATCGCTTCTCCTCGAGTAATCGCCGGGTGCGAAGTGCCGGGGAGCCCCGCCTGGCGGGCCGCTCTCGACTGGTTCATGCATCCTACGGAACGGCTGGGGATCTGTAAATAGCCAGTGCGCGCTCTTGCGGCCGGCTGCCCGTTCGGTCACCCTTACGGCGCCCCGGGCCGCGGCGGCCTGGCAATGACGGTTGGACACCGGACGGATGCGATTGGTCAATCGAGTCTTGGCCCCGGCGACCCTTGCGCTGCTGGCCGGCGCGCTGCCGGGGGCGCAGGCACCCGCGCCTGCGCCTGCTACCGCTCCGGCACCGTCGGGTATCAGCGCCGCCCGGCTGCAGGCGCCCGAGCCCGGCGACTGGGCCAGCTACCGCCGCACCTACGATGTGACCGGCTTCAGCCCGCTCACCGAGATCGATCGAACGACCGTGACGCGGCTCCGGCCGGTGTGGTCCTACTCGATGCGCGACAACCGGCGCTGGCTGCCGACGCCGGTGGTGGCCAACGGCCTGATGTACGTGCCCGAGGGCAGCGGCCGTGTCGTCGCCTTCGACGCCGTGTCCGGCGACGTCGTCTGGATCCACGAGCGCCGGTTCCCGGACGACGTGGCGGTGTCGGAAGCGTTCCCGCGCCACCGCGGCGTGTCGATTCTCGACGACACGATCTACTGGGGCACGGCCGACTCGCATCTGGTCGCCCTCGACGCGCGCACCGGGCAGCTGCGCTGGGAGGTGAAGACCGGCGACTACCACCTGGGCGAAGGCCACAGCCATCCGCCGCTCATCGCCGACGGCAAGGTGTTCCTGCCGCAGGCCGGCGGCGACCTCGGCGCGCGCGGCCAGTTCCGCGCCCTCGATGCCAGGACCGGCCGCCTGCTCTGGTCGATCTACACCGCGCCCGGCCCCGAGGACGAGCCCGCGTTCAACACCTGGGCCCGCCGCGACGTGCCCCCGCTCGGCGCCGCGCCCTGGTACACGGTGAGCTACGACCCCGAGCTGCGTCTGGTGTACTTCTCGACGGGGCAGCCGGCGCCGTGGTCGACCGCACTGCGCGGCCCCGGCGACGCGCTCTATGCCAACACCGTGCTGGCCGTCGAGGCCAGCACCGGCAAGATCCGCTGGCACTTCCAGTTGAACCCCGCCGACGATTGGGACCGGGCCGCCTACGAGAACATGCTGGTCGATCTCGAGATCGGCGGACGGACGCGCAAGGCGCTGATCCAGACCGGCAAGATGGGCTGGGGCGTGGTGCTCGACCGCACGACCGGCGAGTTCCTGCACGCGTTCAAGACCGCTTACGACAACGTGGTCACCGGCTGGACGCCGAAGGGCCGGCCAATCGTGAACCCGGCTACGGTGCCGACGCCGGCCGACGTCATCTCCGGCAAGATGTTCGAGATCTGTCCGCACGTGCACGGTGTCCGCAACGTGCAGGCGCCGAGCTACAGCCCGCTCACCGGGCTCTATTACCTGGGCGTCAACAACTCGTGCATGGATGCCAAGGTGGTGGCGACGCCGTACGTGCCCGGCCGGGCCTACGTGGGCGTGTCATACACGCCCAAGCGCGTGCCCGGCTACGACTACGTGGGCGAGTTCGTGGCGTTCAATCCGGTGACCGGGGCGCGGGCCTGGACCTACCGCTCGCCGAACGGCGCGGCGATGACCGCCTCGGCGCTGGCGACGGCCGGCGGCGTGGTGTTTGGCGGCACCGCCGACCGGCGGTTCTTCGCGCTGCACACCGACACCGGCGAACTGCTCTGGCAGATGCGGCTGAACGGCGACATCTCGGGCGCGCCGATCACCTACACCATCGACGGCGTCCAGTACGTGGCGGTCGCGGCCGGCGGACGGGCGGCGCCGTCGACGTCGTTCGGACCGCTCACCAACGCCGACATCCCGCAGGGCACGGGTGTGATGTGGGTGTTCGCGCTGGCGTCCGAGACGCGCCTCACCTCGGCCACGACCACGCGCCCGGTGATCATGTCGTTTTCGGGCGTGCCGCCGAAGCCACCGGCGAGGCCGGCCGGCGCGGCGGCCGCGACCGCGCCACCTTTCGCGCCTGCCACGTCCACGGGCGTGTTCACCGCGGCGCAGGCCTCGCGCGGCGAAGCGCAGTTCAACCGCGCCTGCATCAGTTGCCACGAGGTGGGCGAGCAGACCGGCGCCAGCTTCACCGCGCGATGGGGTAGCGGCACGCTCGCCGATCTGTTCACGACGATGTCGACGACGATGCCACAGACGAGCCCCGGCAGCCTGGCGCCCGACGACTACGCCAGCATCGTCGCGTTCTACCTGCAGCGCAGCGGCTTTTCGTCCGGAGCGACGGATCTGCCGGGAAACGCGGCGGCGCTGCAGGCGATGCGAGTGAACGCGCTGCCGAAGTAGCCGTCAGCGCCGATGTCCCCATAGCCTCGATCGGCAGGCTCATTGCTCTGGATAGGCCCGGGTGGTTCCGGGGGGCGCGGCGTGGGTAACGGATGGGACAGACCCTGACCGGAATTGCCGAGTTTGGACATTCCACAGGAGGACTGGCGATGCGTGCCATGCACAGACTCTCGGCGATCGTTGTCGTTGTGGCGTTCGCGGCGGGGTGCAGCAGCCGGCCCACGGCCGAAATCGATGCCGCCCGGGCCGCCGGAGAGAAGGCGGCGTCGTCGAATGCCAGCCGGTACGCCGCCGCGTCGCTGGCGGACGCGGAGGCCGCGCAGACCGCGCTGGACGTCGAACTGGCGGCGCAGGACGCCAAGTGGGTGAAGTCCTACGACCGTGCCCGTGAGCTGGCGGCGACCGCGCGGACCGCGAGCGAGAAGGCAGCGGCCGACGCGGTAGCGGGCAGGGAGCGCGCTGACGCCGCCGCCAGGGCCGCCGAGGTGAAGGCCAAGGCCGACGCCGAGATGCGCGCCACGCTGGCGACGACGGCGGTCCGCGTCGGCGGGCCGATCCGCAATCCGACCAAGGTCAAGGACGTCACGCCCGAGTATCCCGCGATAGCGAAGTCGGCTCGTATCGGCGGTACGGTGCAGGTCGAACTGACAGTCGGCCCGGACGGCAAGGTGGCGGATGCGAGAGTGGTGAAGTCGGTGCCGGTGCTGGATCAGGCCGCGCTCGACGCCGTGAAGCAATGGGAGTACACGCCCACCCTCGTCAAGAATGTCGCGGTGCCGGTGCTGGTCAACGTGGCCATCAACTTCCAGCCGTAGCTGCCGGAGGGCGTCGACCGCGCTGCGAAGTTTGCCTGATAACCCGTCGTGGGACGCCGCCGGCCCAGCGCGAGGGCGGGGGCGTCCCCGACGGAAACCGGACCTCAGCTACTTCTTCTTGAACGCTTCCTCGACCTGCTTTTCGATGGCGCGGTAGTTCTTCGACAGGAACTTCTCTTCGTCCTCGGTGAGGATTCTGAAGGGTACTCGTATGACGCTCTGCGGGAACTTCACGTTGAGCCAGGTACCTGCCCGTGCTTGATGCCGCCCGGAATCTTGAAGAAGAGCCGACCGACGCAGGCGCGCTGATCGGTCATGTAGACGTCGTCGCGCGGCAGTGCGCGAGACGTCAGGTCGGGGAAGAAGACGAGCCCGCAAGCCTGGCTCGCGTTCGGCGGGAAGTAGTTGATCGAGTCGCGCTGAACCTTCGCCCGTTGCTGGATAGCCTGGGGGTTACCCTCCCGCTGCTCCATGATCGTCGGCAAGGGAAGCGTCGCGCCGTCGGGTGTCTCGAGCGACAGCGCGCTGCGGAGCATCGTGTAGTCCTTCACCCCGTCGCGCAGCGCCGTGCCGACCTCGAGCATCATCCACTCCTCACCAACTGAATAGTTGGAGGCCTGGTAGCCGAGGATCACGTAGGCCTCGTTGTTGTAGGCGGCCCGGACGAACTTGGCCTCCATGGTCATGACTTCGGGCACCCCGGGGTTGGGGATGGCCACCGTGGGTTTCGAGGTCTGCGCATCGATGGGACCCATCGGCGCCGACGTGACAACCAGGGCGACGACGACGAGCGAGGCAATTCTCGGGTGCTTCATACGATCTCCTGCAGAGGGGTTTCCCCCTGAACGGCAATGGCTCAGGCGATTGTGCACCAAGTGGGCCAATCCGGCGACTGGCCGGGTTGGCCGTGGAAAGCCGCGGAAAGACTGGGGATGACGGCCCGCCCGCGCCCCGACTGCCCGGTGGCGGGGAACCGTCCGACCCTCAATGGCCGGGGGATCTCCGGAATGTCGGGGGTGAGGCGCCGCGAACCTCAGGGTCCCTGTATCCTTCTTTCCGAGGCCATATGAGGTCACCGTATCGATTCCTGGTCGCGTCCGGTCTGGTGATAGTCGTCGCCGTGGCAATCGGAAGCCGGCTGTCCGCCGGACCTTCTGATACTCCCGGATGGGATGCGAAGGCGGCGGCGACGTACCTCGATAGCCGAGCCGAGTGGTGGACGACCTGGCCCAATGCCGCCCGCGATCGCGGCACCTACTGCATGTCCTGTCATACGACCCTTCCGTACGCGCTGGCGCGGCCGGCCCTTCGCGGGCCGCTGAGCGAGCTCGCACCGTCGCCAGCCGAGGAGAAGATCGTCGGCAATTTGCTGACCCGCGCGCGGAACTGGCGTGAAGTCGAGCCTTGGTATCCCGATCAGACGCGGGGCATTCCCAAGACCAGCGAATCCCGCGCCATCGAATCGGTGATGAACGCCCTGGTGCTCGTCCGCCGCGACGCGGCGGCCGGCCGGCTGACTGACGACGCGCGAACGGCGCTCGGCGTCATGTGGGCGCTGCAGATGAAGACCGGGCCGGAGGCTGGCGCCTGGACCTGGCTCAACTTCAAGATGGAACCGTGGGAATCGCCGAACTCGCCGTACTTTGGCGCGTCGCTGGCGGCGCTGGCGGTCGGGTCGGCGCCGGAGGGCTACGCCGCCTCGGCTGAGATCGCCGATCGACTCAAGGCGCTGCGTGGATATTTCGAACGCCAGCACGGCAGCGTATCTCTGCTGAATCAGCTCATGGGCCTGTGGGCGTCCGGCCGCGTGTCCGGCCTGCTCTCCGACCAGCAGCGGCAAGCCACGATCGACGCAGCCTTCGCCTTGCAGCAGGCGGACGGAGGGTGGAGCACGACGGCCCTCGGATCCTACAAGCGCATGGACGACAGCGCGAGCGACACCAGGACGGATGGATACGCCACGGCGCTGGCGACGCTGGCTCTGCAGGCGGCCGGCGTGCCTGCCACCGACCCACGCGTCGGTAAGGGGCTCGACTGGCTGCGCCGCAACCAGGACCGCACGACGGGACGCTGGACGGCGGTGTCGCCGAACAAGGAACGCGATCCGGAGTCTGACGCCGGGAAGTTCATGAGCGACGCGGCGACCGCCTACGCGGTGTTGTCACTCACTTATCGTTAGATCAAACAACGGCGCTATCAGGATGGGGGACGGCGTGCGCGCGGCGTTCAGGGCCGTCGTCCCCTCCGGAATCTCGTGCGCGTTTCCTGACAACCCGTTGTTGTTAGGCGATCCTCAAGCGCTGGTCTTTCTGACCCCGTCTTCCGGGTCAGCTCACGCGTATCTATATACAGCGATCTACAAGCGCGGTGGCCGATCTGCATGACTACCACCAGCGCGGGCCCGAGAAACGTGTCGGTGCTGGTAATTAAGCAGTGACGAGCGCGTCACGTCTGCGCGGATTCGTTCGGCAGGCGGCCTACAGCGGGGGCTTCACGGTGCCGCGCGCGATGGCAACACTCCACGCCTTGGCGGGCACGGTGAAGCTGCTGTGGCAGTCCACGCACACGCAGACCTTCGTGGTCGGCCGGTCGTAGACAAGTTCCATCCTGCCCCTGCACAGGGGACAGTTGGGAATCACTTCACACAGATCGGGGTGTTGACCGCCCACGGACAGCTGTGGAAGCAAAATCGAGACCGCTGGGCGGGCGCGACACCGTGGGTCAGCTCTTACCGATCTCCGCCTGCAACTGCTCGCGCAGCTCGCGCTCGAACGAGGACCGGTCAAGCCGCCGTATGCGCACGACGTGGCTGTCCACATCTTGCCCGCGCGGCACTCTCAGCAGCAGCTCGACCGACTCGGCTTCGCCGTCCGAGGCTGCGACTTCCAGGGTGATGCCTGGGTACTCGGCCGCGATGGCGGCCGCCAGTTCATGGACCTCTTCGAGCTCCAGGCGCGTCGCCATCGCGCCACCCTATCACGCTGTCGCCATCACGATGCTATGAGTCACCGCCTCGCGTTCCTTCGGCTCACACTCGACAGTGGCTGATCCGAACGTACCCGGCGAAGCTGGCAGATGGCTTAGCAATTGCAGTTACGTTTCGGGATGCTTGGCGAACCGCGTCGCCTCGCCCGAACCGTGCTGGCCGGCGTTCTGGCGGGTGCCGTGAGCGTCGGATGCGCCGCCCGCGGGGGCGCTCGGCCCGCTGTGCCGCAGGGCGAATCCGCGGAGTCGCAACGCGACCGGGGCCACAGGAGCTACGTGCTGCCGGCGGTCGAAATCGTGGCGATGGACCTCGCCTTGAACCTCGCCGGTCGGAGGCTCCTCGAGCCTACCGACTATGAGGTGACGGCGAACTCGCTTCGCCGCAACTTGCGTGGTCCGTGGGTCGTCGACGAGGACCCGTTCCAGATCAACCAGTTCGGCCATCCCTACCAGGGGGCGATGTATCACGGGATCGCCCGATCGAACGGTCTCGGCTACTGGCCGTCGGCGCTCTACACAGTCGCGGCGAGTGCGCTCTGGGAGATCGCCGGCGAGTCCACACCGCCGTCTCGCAATGACCAGATCGCCAGCGGCATCGCCGGCTCGTTTCTCGGCGAGCCGCTGTACCGCATTGCCCGCCTGCTGCTGGACCGTGCCGACGACCGGCCGGGAGTGTGGCGAAAGCTGGGCTCAGTGCTCGCCTCGCCGCCGACCGGCATCAACCATCTTCTCGTCGGGCCACCCGGGCACTCGTCGGCCTTGGACGCCGTACCGTCCTCGGACATCCGGGTCCAAGTCGGCGCCACCGCGACCCCGGCGCGCCCCACGTCTGCGCTGGCGCGGCTGCAACCCCGTATGGCGCTGTCGATGGACTACGGCTACCCGGGCAACGCCAGCTATAAACACGAGCGTCCCTTCGACTACTTCAGGATCGAGAGCAGCGTCTCCTCCAACGGCCTGAGGCAGCTGTCGACGCGCGGGCTCATTGCCGGACGCGACCATGGAGGGCGGCATTTTGGCGGCGTCTGGGGGCTCTATGGTACGTACGACTACCTGGCGCCAGCCGACTTCCGGTTCTCCAGCACGGCGCTCTCGTTCGGTACCACGCTGCAAGCGTCGGGGACCGGGTCGCTGGTCGTCCAGAGTTCTGCGCTCATCGGCGCCGGCTACGTGGCCGCGCGTTCAGAGACTCAGACCAACGCGCGCGGCTACCACTACGGTGCGGCTCCGCAGGGACTCGTGAACCTCCGATTCATCGCCGGACGCCGGGCCGCGGTGGACGTGACCTCGCGGCAGTACTACGTCAGCGCACTCGGCGGGTTCGGCACCGGACAGCGCGACTTCATCGTCGTCGGAGATGCCTCCCTCGCGATCCGTGTCTTCCGGAAGCAGGCCCTCAACCTCACCTACCAACTGGTCGGGCAAAGCTCGCACTATCTCAATCTACCGAGCCAGAGACAGGCGCGATCGACCGTCGGCCTGTTCTATACGTTCCTCGGTTCTGGCGGCTTCGGCGCGGTGCGGCAAGACGCCAGCAGTCGGTGAGGCAAGACCTGCGGCACTACCAGGAACGGCCTCGGCAATGGGGATGCCAACGGCTCGACCACCGTCTGAAGTGGCGTCCCCGAGGAGACGTGGACGAAGCTTGAGGCCAATGACACGCTCCGCATCATCGACCCCGATCTGGCGGCTCATTTGGACGCCCAGGCGCCAGGATCGGCGGTGCCGCTACCTATCGTCTCTAAGGCGATCGACCGAGAAGACCCACGGTAAGTATCTGCTGACGGGCGGCATGCTCATCTGTCCGACCTGCCACGGGCACTTCGAGGCGATCCTCTACCCGGACAAGGCCTACGTCTGCGCCACACGCCGCCGGAAGCCCGGCACGTGCACCAACACGCTGAAGCTGCCCATGCAACTTGCCGACGACGTGGTGCTCGACATGATCGAGGGGGAAGTGCTCGGCGAGCGCTATATCAACGAGCTGCTGGCGATGGTCGGCAAGGCGGAGTGGGACGACACTGCACGCCTTACGGCGGACCGTGCCCGGCTGACAGCTGAGCTGGAGAGGCTGCATCGGTCGATCGCCAAGGGAATTGTTGAACCCGAGACGTCGCCCCTCTTATTTGTGACACGAAGGCTGAGATTGCACGTCTCGACACGCGCCTGCGCAGCCCCCAGCGACCAGCCCCGGACGTGGAACGCCTGCGCGAAGCGCTGACGTTGCGCGCGGTCGAGTGGAGGAGTACACTGCGCGCCGAGGTTAAGCTCGCGCGTGTGCTGCTCCGGCGGCTCGTGGAACCACTCACGTTGCACGACGAAAGCGAGCGCCCTGAATGGGTTAGGTGCGAAACGCCATCGCTGCCAGCGCTACTGGATGGGCTGATACCTCACTTGGCGTCCCCGACGGGATTCGAACCCGTGTTTTAGCCTTGAAAGGGCCACGTCCTAGGCCTCTGGACGACGGGGACGCTGATGGCGACCAATCGTAGCACGCGGATCTTGCGACAGTGGGATGAGGGAACGCAGCGACGCGTGTCGCTGGTCTCGGCGGACCCGGATCGCGTGACAACGACCTCGCCGGACCGGAGGGATGCGCGGATGGCGCCCACGAGCATTGCCGAAGCTGAGGACCTTGACCTCGACGGTCAGGGGCAAGGTGACGACGGCGAGTTGCGCCGCCCGCTCGGCGAGTGGCTCACGGTCCGGGCGCCCATCGGCGACGCGGCGCCCATCGGCCGCTGCCAGAGCTCACCGCCGAGCCCGAGCCTCCGGCGCACGCCTCACCTGACTATGAACCCGCCGATGCCAGAGGGACGAGGCGTCGTGTGCTGTCCCGAGGGGTGGTGGAGCTGGTCGTAGGTACTGTCGTTCTGGTTCTCGGGCACGCTGTCAGCGTCCGCCTCTCGACGGACGGCGCGGCGGCGGTGGCGGCCGGGTTCGGCGACGTCGTGGTGTCGTCACACCCCTCGGGCGCAGCGGTCCACCTGCGCGGCGTGGAGCAAGGCACGACCCCGCTGGTGCTGCGGCTGGCAACCGGCCGGCACCGTCTCGAGATTGAGGATGGCGGCGCCGTCCAACGGGTGGACACCGAGGTGGTGGCCGGGCGGAGCGTATCCCATCACGTCGAGTTGCTCCCTGCCGCTCCGACGCCAGGAGACAGCATCCTGATCGTCGACACCGGTGAGGCCGTGGCGCGTCTGTCCATCGACGGGACGCCCGCCGGCGCCACGCCGCTGGCCTCCACCCGCGTGACGCCGGGTCGGCACGCGGTCCAGGTGAGCTACCGCGGCGGCGTCACCGTTGAACGCGAGATCATCGTGCCGGAGGGCCAAACCGTATCGCTGGTGCTCGACCAGCCGTTGGTGCTGGATCGGCCGCCGGTGCTGGATCGGCCGCCGGTGCTGGACCAGCCGCGGGTGCTGGACCAGCGGCGGGTGCGGGACCAGCCGAGAAGCCGTCCTTTGCCGACGACCGAGCCGACCTCGGGCTGGGTGCGCGTCAACGCGCCGTTCCAGGTTCAGGTCTTCGAGCGTGGCCAGCTGGTGGCCAGCAGCGCCGCTGAGCAGATCCCCCTCGGGACCGGGCCGCACACACTCGAGCTGGTCAACGAGACGCTCGGCTTCCGCGCCAGCGTAACGACACAAGTGTCTGCCGGGAAGGTCGCCGACGTCGTGGTCGACACGCCGCGTGTGCCGGTGGCGATCAACGCCCAGCCTTGGGCTGAAGTGATGGTCGATGGTCGAGCGCACGGCGATACCCCGATTGCCAACCTGATGCTGCCAATCGGCGACCACCGCGTCGTGCTACGCCATCCGGAACTGGGCGAGCGGGTCCAGATGGTCACGGTACGGGCCGCCGGCGTCACCCGCGTGTCCGTCGATCTGCGAAGGTAGGTCATGTCAATCGGTCACCGGCTCCTGGCGGTAACGGTGGCGTGGGCCATGGTAAGTGCCGCGCCCGTGCGGGCGCAGACCCCCTCGCTCGAGGCCGCCATCACGTTGTACACGGCGGCGTCATATGAAGAGGCACTGGTCGCATTGGAGGCGTCACGTCGGTTGCCGTTGTCGCCTGGCGATCTCCTGGAGCTCGAACGCCATCAGATGCTCTGCCTCATCGCCCTCGGCCGCACGGCTGACGCCGTCGAGGCCGCCACGCGTCTCCTCGAACAGCGGCCCGACTACGTCCTGAGCGAGGCCGACGCGTCCCCGCGCGTTCGCGCCTTGCTCGAAACGGCACGGCGCCGGGTCGTGCCGGGAATGATTCGTCGGATGTACGAGGACGGGAAGCGCGCCTTCGACGCCGGCGAGTACGGGCGTGCCCGCGAGGTCTTCACGCAGCTCGGCCAGTGGCTGGCGGACACGCACGTGGCGGCTGCCGATCCCAGCCTTGCCGACCTCCGCACCCTGTCCGACGGCTTCCTCGAGCTCAGCATCGCGGGCACCGCCCGCCACGCCGTGGAGCCAGTCGCGCCCGAGGCGACGACGGCCCCTCTGGAGGCGGCGCGCCTCGAGCAGTCGAGGGCCGCTTCCCCCGCCGTGGAGCCAGTCGTGCCCGAGGCGACGACGGCCCCTCTGGAGGCGGCGCGCCTCGAGCAGTCGAGGGCCGCTTCCCCCGCCGTGGAGCCAGTCGTGCCCGAGGCGACGACGGCCCCTCTGGAGGCGGCGCGCCTCGAGCAGTCGAGGGCCGCTTCCCCCGCCGTGGAGCCAGTCGTGCCCGAGGCGACGACGGCCCCTCTGGAGGCGGCGCGCCTCGAGCAGTCGAGGGCCGCTTCCCCCGCCGTGGAGCCAGTCGTGCCCGAGGCGACGACGGCCCCTCTGGAGGCGGCGCGCCTCGAGCAGTCGAGGGCCGCTTCCCCCGCCGTGGAGCCAGTCGTGCCCGAGGCGACGACGGCCCCTCTGGAGGCGGCGCGCCTCGAGCAGTCGAGGGCCGCTTCCCCCGCCGTGGAGCCAGTCGTGCCCGAGGCGACGACGGCCCCTCTGGAGGCGGCGCGCCTCGAGCAGTCGAGGGCCGCTTCCCCCGCCGTGGAGCCAGTCGTGCCCGAGGCGACGACGGCCCTGCTGGAAGCGGCGCACCTCGAGTTGCCTTGGGCCGCTCCCCCCGCCGTCGAGCCAGTCGTGCCCGAGGCGACGACGGCCCTTCTGGAGGCGGCGCACCGCGAGTTGCCTTGGGCCGCTTCCCCCGCCGTGGAGCCAGTCGTGCCCGAGGCGACGACGGCCCTTCTGGAGGCGGCGCACCGCGAGTTGCCTTGGGCCGCTCCCCACGCCGTGGAGCCAGTCGTGCCCGAGGCGACGACGGCCCTTCTGGAGGCGGCGCACCGCGAGTTGCCTTGGGCCGCTCCCCACGCCGTCGAGCCAGCCGTGCCCGAGGCGACGACGGCCCTTCTGGAGGCGGCGCACCGCGAGTTGCCTTGGGCTGCCGTGGCCGCCGTACGGATGGACCCCGCATCGATCGACCTGCTGGCCGAGGACGCCGACGAGGTCCCGGTCGCCCACGCAGCGCTCGAAGCGGTACTGTCGGAGGTACGACTGCTCGGGCGAAGGCGTGATCCCGGTGCCGCCCGAGCCGGTTGTGTCATCGGTTTCCATCTTCGCCGCCGCCCGTTCGGCGCCCCCCTCGACAGTGCCTCCGCCGTTCGCGCCACTCGAATTCTTCAGCTTTGACGTCGGCGACAAGGACGTGGTACCGCCGCAGGCCCTGTCGCAGGAAATCTCCGGATGGTGGGGAGAGAAGGGCGAGCCGCCCGCCGGGACGCCGCTCGGCGTCGTCGACCTCGTCATCGACCATGCCGGCCGCGTCGTCGAGGCCCGCATTCATGAGTCGGTGAATCGCGTCTACGACGCCGTCTTGCTGGAATCGGCGAAGCAGTGGCGATACCGGCCGGCAACCCGTAGTGGGCGGCCCGTCCGCTACCGGCGCCTCACCAGCATCGCGCTGCCCTGGTCTGCCGTGGCCGCCGTACGGATGGACCCCGCATCGATCGACCCGCTGGCCAAGCACGCCGATCTCGCGGCTACCGGCGCGGCCGCTCCATCGACGGTGCCTCCGCCGTTCGCGCCACTCGAATTCTTCAGCTTCGACGTCGGCGACAAGGACGTGGTACCGCCGCAGGCCCTGTCGCAGGAAATCTCCGGATGGTGGGGAGAGAAGGGCGAGCCGCCCGCCGGGACGCCGCTCGGCGTCGTCGACCTCGTCATCGACCATGCCGGCCGCGTCGTCGAGGCCCGCATTCATGAGTCGGTGAATCGCGTCTACGACGCCGTCTTGCTGGAATCGGCGAAGCAGTGGCGATACCGGCCGGCAACCCGTAGTGGGCGGCCCGTCCGCTACCGGCGCCTCACCAGCATCGCGCTGCCCTGGTCTGCCGTGGCCGCCGTACGGATGGACCCCGCATCGATCGACCCGCTGGCCAAGCACGCCGATCTCGCGGCTACCGGCGCGGCCGCTCCATCGACGGTGCCTCCGCCGTTCGCGCCACTCGAATTCTTCAGCTTCGACGCCGGCGACAAGGACGTGGTACCGCCGCAGGCCGTGTCGCAGGAAATCTCCGGATGGTGGGGAGAGAAGGGCGAGCCGCCCGCCGGGACGCCGCTCGGCGTCGTCGACCTCGTCATCGACCATGCCGGCCGCGTCGTCGAGGCCCGCATCCATGAGTCGGTGAATCGCGTCTACGACGCCGTCTTGCTGGAATCGGCGAAGCAGTGGCGATACCGGCCGGCAACCCGTAGTGGGCGGCCCGTCCGCTACCGGCGCCTCACCAGCATCGCGCTGCCCTGGTCTGCCGTGGCCAGCGGCGCTGCCGCGACATCGACGGTACCTCCGCCGTTCGCGCCACTCGAATTCTTCAGCTTCGACGCCGGCGACAAGGACGTGGTACCGCCGCAGGCCCTGTCGCAGGAAATCTCCGGATGGTGGGGAGAGAAGGGCGAGCCGCCCGCCGGGACGCCGCTCGGCGTCGTCGACCTCGTCATCGACCATGCCGGCCGCGTCGTCGAGGCCCGCATTCATGAGTCGGTGAATCGCGTCTACGACGCCGTCTTGCTGGAATCGGCGAAGCAGTGGCGATACCGGCCGGCGACCCGTAGTGGGCGGCCCGTCCGCTATCGCCACATCACCAGCATCGTGTCGGTCCGCTGAGCGCGATCACAACCTGGCCGAATCGGACCGGCAATTACATCCTGCCGACGAGCACCCGTCTCCCGTCTCGAGGTCAGCCGCGGCCGCGCCGTGCTCGCACTGTCAGCCCGGGCTGCACGACGCGCACCTCGATGCGATGCAGCCGGTGGTCGTTGATCGGGGCGGCATAGCCGAGCAGGTAGTAAGTGCCGGTGTCGCGCCACACTTCGGCGACCACCTTGTCGAAGTTGCTGGGGTTCGTGTAGGCGTGTCCGCCGGTCTCCTCGGCGAAGCCCGCGGCGTAGTCGTTCACGCTGCCGGTGAAGCCCACCGGGTCGATCGCATACAGGCTCACGTTGTTGCGGGCGGTGGCGCGAACGGCGTCGAACCAGAACGTGCTCAGCTCGGGGCCGCGATCGTGGAAGGCCGACGGCTGCGCCGGGCTGAACAGGCCGGCGCTCCCGATCACCACGATGGCCTTGCGGCGATGTGCGGCCTTGGACAACTGGTCGCTGAGATCGGCGACCGCCCGCAGCCCGCTCGAGGATCGCTCGGCGTCGCTGCGGATGGTCTCGCCGAATGACGGCCGGAAGCGGTCGATCGCGGCCCGTAGCTCCTTCGCGTTGTCGGTAGTGAGGGCGCGACCGGCGTCGAGGGTGATGACCGACAGCGTGTCGGCCGACGTCATCCGATCGACGAACATCCCGGCGATGCGGCGGATGCGGGCGCCAAGCTCGGGCGCGGTGTTCAGGTTGTCGAGCACCAGTACCAGCAACCGGCCGTCGGCGCCGGTACCCGCGGCATCGGGCGCCACGAACGCCTCGATGGCCATCGCCGCGCCGTCCTCGCGGACCTGGAAGTCGGCGGCGGTCAGGCCTGGCACCGGCTGGCCGCGCCGGTCGAGCACCACGGCCGGGACCACCACGAGATTCGCGGTCGTCGTGAACGGCGCTGGCGGCTGCTGGTCGGAAACGATCAGCTGACCGCCGGCGAGCGCCGTTGCCATCACCGCACCCCGCCACGTCATGCCGGGATGCTAGCACCGCCTGTGGCCACGTTTGGCACCTCTAGCCGCCAGCGCTAGCCGCTAGTCCCGAGTCTGTATACTCCTGCCGACGTGAACCGCCGGTTCCTGTTCGTGTTGACGGCGATCGGGCTCGCTGTTGCGAGCCCGGCGGCGCAGCAACCAGACGTGCTCCGCTGGGGCGGCGATGCCGAGGGCGGCGCCCCCTTCGTGGAAGCCGACCCGAACGACCCGTCGGTGTTGCGTGGCTTCGACGTCGAGGTGGCGGCGCTGCTCGCCCAGGCACTCGGACGGCGGCCGGAGTTCGTCCAGGCGGCCTTCACCGCGCTCGATCAATCCGTGAAGCGCGGCGACTTCGACGTGGCGCTGAGCGGCGTCGAAGACTCGGCGGCCAAGCGCGCCGAGTTGGCCGTCAGCGTCCCGTATTACCAGTTCCGCGAGGTGATCACCGTCCGCGAGGGCGATCGGGAGCGCTTCCGCACGCTCCAGGATCTGTCGGGACGCAAGGTCGCGACGTTGGGTGGCACGCTGGCGTGGGAGCTGCTCACCGCGGCGCAGGGCACCCACGGCGTCGAGCCGGTGTCCTACGACGACGACGTGCACCCGTACTCGGATCTGGCCCTTGGCCGGGTCGACGCCGTGCTGCTCGATCACGTCATCGCCGATCGCGGCATGCGACGTCAGCCGGGCTTGTTCACGCGTCCCGATGCCGTGGACATCGGCTTCTACGTGGTGCTGCTGGCGCCCGAGCACACAGCTCTGCGCGACCAGGTGAACGAGGCGCTGCGCGCGGCCATGGCCGACGGCCGGCTCGAGGCCATTTTCCGGCGCTGGGAAGTGTGGAACGACGACCAGCGTGAGCTGTACTCGCGCATCCTGGCCGGTGCCGACACGCTCCTGGGCCAGGGTCAGAGCACGGCACCGGCGACGCCGCCGTCGCAGTGGGAGCTGACGCGCCGCTACCTGCCGTCGTTGCTGCGGGCCGCCGTCATCACGCTGGTGCTCTCGTGCATGGCGATGCTGCTGGCGGTGAGCGTCGGCTCGGCCATCGCCATCGGCCGCGTCTATGGTCAAGGCTGGGCGCGGGCGGCGCTCACGACCTACGTCGAAGTGGTGCGCGGCACGCCGGTGTTGCTGCAGCTGTTCGTCCTCTACTACGGCCTGGCGTCGGTGGTGCGGCTGCCGCCGTTCGTGGCGGCGCTGCTCGGCCTCGGGCTGAACTACGCGGCCTACGAGAGCGAGATCTACCGGGCGTCGCTCGAAGCCGTGCCGAAGGGGCAGCTCGAGGCGGCCCGCACGCTCGGCTTCAGCACCTGGCAGTCGCTGCGGCTGATCCGCGGCCCGCAGGCCTTCCGCTACGCGCTGGCACCGATGACCAACGACTTCGTGGCGCTGCTCAAGGACTCGTCGCTGGTCTCGGTGCTGACGGTCGTCGAGCTCACCAAGCAGACGCAGATCTTCGCCACCAATCTCGGCACGTGGGCGATCCCCGGCGCCTTGTGCGCGTTACTCTATCTGGCGATGTCGTGGCCGCTCGCCCGTCTCGCCCGCCGCCTCGAGCTGCGCTGGAAGGCGCCCACGCCGTGAGCGCTCCGGTCCTCAGCGTCGACGCGCTGTGCTTGACTCGCGGCAGCCGCGAGATCCTCAGGGGCGTCGACGTCGAGGTGCAGCGCGGTGAGCTCGTCGCGCTCATGGGCCTGTCGGGATCGGGCAAGACCACGGTGCTGCGGGCAGTGGCCGGTCTCGAGCCGTTCTCCGGCGGACGGATCACGGTCGACGACCACACGCTCGATCCGAAGGCCACGCACCACGCGGAGCTGCACCACAAGGTGGGGATGGTCTTCCAGTTCCACTGCCTCTGGGATCACCTTACGGCGGGTGAAAACGTCTGGCTGGCGCCCGTGCACGTCTACGGCACGCTGCCGGCGAAGGCCCAGGCCCGCGCCCGCGAGCTGCTCGAGGATCTGGGCGTCGGCCATCGCGAGACCGCCGTGCCGTCGGAGCTGTCGGGTGGGGAAGCGCAGCGCGTGGCCATCGCGCGAGCGCTGGCGGCCGATCCGAAGCTGCTGCTCATGGACGAGCCCACCGCCTCGCTCGACCCGGCTCGCCGCGGCGAACTCGGCGATACGTTACGGCGGCTGGCCGCCACCGGCCGCAGCCTGCTCCTCACCTGTCACGACGACGACTTCGTCCGCGACTTCGCCACGCGCGTGCTGGTGCTGGCGGAGGGCCGCGTCGTGGAGCAAGGTGACCCGCAGCAGGTGCTCACGGCACCGGCGCACGAGGCCACGCGCCGCCTGCTCGATGTGCGGGCAGCCCCGACGTCGGCGGCCGGCTGAGCGCCAGGCACCGTCGTCCGTTCGGTCGTCGGGAGCAGGTAGAATCGAAGGCTCGGGCCGCTAGCTCAGTGGTAGAGCATCTGACTTTTAATCAGGTGGTCGTGGGTTCGATCCCCACGCGGCCCACCAGCCTTCGTTCCCAGCGTCAAGCGGCCGCTCGTCGTTGAGGGCGGTGCGGTTACGGCGGTTCGATGTCTTCCCCCTCCAATGTGATCTGGACGGCGCTTCGACGCGGACTGGGGAAGCGATGCCCGCACTGCGGCGAGGGGCCGCTGTTTTCCGGGTGGTCCCACCTCGAACGCTGTTCAGCTGCGGCTTGGTGTTCGTAGGCAATCCCGGCGATACGTGGGCCTTCACCATCATCGGCGATCGGGTGCCACTCGCCGCGATGATCGTCTTGATCTATTTCGGAGTCGTGCGTTCGCATCCGGTGCTGGGCCTGACGATGCTGGTCGTGGTGCTGGCGCTGGCGGCGTGGACGACCCCCAGCCGGTGGGGCGCCGGTATCGCGCTGCATTACCTGTCGCGGGTGTACTGGCCCGACACCGCGGATCCTCTTCCGCCGCCTCCCGAGCCCGGTATCCAACGTGGTCCACCAACCCCCTCATGAGCGCCGCCGAGCAATCGTAACCGTGGCTCCAGTGAGGGCGTTCAGGCCCCTAACGTCGAAGGGTCTGACTTGCCGATGCCATCACTCTGGACCCGGCTTGATCACCAGCACCGACACGAGTACCGGAGTTGATGAAATTGGTCCATTCGTGCAGACGAACCACCGGTTCGTGCCGTACTCGGCGCTGCCCGAAAAACTCGCAAGTCGCGGCGTGACGAAGACGAGGGCGGTGGGATCGTCATCGAGCAGGGGATGGCTGATCTCGCTGCAAGAGCCTGCCTCAACGTTCGCAGTGAACGCCGCCCGGACGCCGCCGCTCACTTTGATTGAGCCGTTGTAGATATCCAGGGCGGTGCCGCCATTCAGGTGCATCGCCTGCACGGCGATGCTGTTGAAACCGGCCGTCGCGTAACCTTGCACGCCGACGCCGGTGTCGGCGCCTCCGGTGACGCCGAACCCCGTGTCGGTCAATCCCAGGACGCCGACGTTCGCGGCACTCTCCCCGTGGACGCCGGCGGGTGCGGGCGATCCGAGGGCAAGGGCGCCGCCGAACCGCCCGAACAATCCCGCCGCGTCGTTCGGTATGCCGGTATCCGTCGTCACCGTGGCGGACAAGCCTCGGTCAGCGCCTCCCGGGGGCTGGGCCACGATCGAGCCGTAGCTGGCCACCGGCGCCACCACCGGGCGCACCGGTCCTCCGAGGCCCGTTCCGGGCGTGAGGAACAGCGTGCCAGCGCGCCCCACGCTGTCGCTCCACGAGCCGCTGAACCCGGCGCCCGGAACGATGGTCGCATCGACATGCAGCGCCACGGCGTTCGAAAAGACCAGCGTCAACCCGACACCCACCGTACCGTCAGCCTTCGGGTAGGCCATGCCGATCGCCGAGGCTGGCGTTCCGCCGCATTGGTCGTCGGTCCCCTCCAGGCGGTACGCCGCCGCAGTGGCGGTGACGGCCAGCGTCAGCACGTTACAGAACGGCTGCGTTTGCCAGCGAAAGGTCCCGAGGGGTTGCGCCGTGGCAGGGGTGGACGCGGCCACCGTGACCATCAGCCCAGCGAGTAAGAGCGCTCCCAGTACCCGGCCGTGACGTGCCATGCTGCCCTCCACACCATCGACAACGTCAACCGGGCCATCATCGAACGGCGGTGAGACCGGAACCATCGCAGGGGCTTTTGGCCAGACAATAGGTAGCCGCCGCCTCACCCTGTGTCCCAGGTTTCACCTTACGTGCCGCCCACGACGGGTTTCTGGCGGGCACGAATTTCGCAGGTCTCGACCCATGGACCTCGAGCAGGCATACAAACTCGCCAGTCGCGTCCTGGTTCGTCTGGCCGATGGCCAGCTCGGCAGGATCGTCGTCTTCCGCCTGGGTACCGAGAGTGTCGACGTTCTGCTCCCCAGCGGGCGATACCGGACGGTACCGTCGACCCGATTGGACCTGCGGGACGGCCTGATGGTCGAGTTGCCAGCGTAACGGCCTAGGCAGACTGACCGCGGCGCACCCGTTCGACCGGGCAAGGGAGCCGGGCTCCCCGCGGGCTGCAAACCCGCCTGGGCTCACCGTCGGCGGCGAGCCGCTGGGTTCGACTCCCAGACCGGTCTCACCAGCGTGCCCAGTTCATCACCCTCGGCGCGCCAGCTCAGCTTCGTGGTGTAATTGCAGAGGATGGAACGGCTCGCCCCGCGTGCCGCGATCGACCCGCCGTCGCTGCGAGGCGAGTGGCCCTTCGTCGCTTGTCTCGCGCTGTTCTTCGTCGCCGCCGCTGCCGCGGTCGGCGCCGACCGCAACGTGCCGGTCATCGACGACTGGACCTACGCGTGGAGCGTCGAGCAGCTGCTCGAGCATGGCCGCCTGGCGATGCTCGACTGGAGTGCCGTCTTCCCGGTGGGGCCGGCGTTGTGGGGCGCGGCGTGGTCGCTGGTGTTCGGGTTTTCATTCGTCACACTGCGCGTCTCGACGCTGGTGCTGGCGCTGGTGGCCTGCAGCGCGCTGTACTTCATCCTGCGCGAGCTCGAAGCGTCGCCGCGCCTGGCGCTCCTCGGAGCGCTGAGCGTCGCTGCGAACCCGGCGTTCCTGCTGCTCTCGTCGTCGTTCATGACCGACGTGCCGTTTATCGCCCTCACCCTGCTGGCGCTGTTGTATTACACGCGGGCGATCCGCCGCGGCGAGCCGGCGGCGCTGTGGTGGGGCGGGCTGTGGGCCTGCGTGAGCTGTCTCGATCGACAGGTTGGCGTCCTCACGCCGATCGCGGCGTTGCCGCTGATCATCAGCCCTCCCGGACGCATCTCGCGGGCGGCGGCGGCGTGGCCGATCGGCGCCACCTGGGCGGCGATGTTGGCCGGGTCGTTGGTCGTCACCACGTGGCTGCATCCCACCGGCGAGATGGGCAAGCTCGTCGATCGGCTCGGGTGGCTGTTCCACATGCCGCTGACCCAGTACATCACCTACAACCTGTACGTGCTGCTCACGGTTGCGTTCTACGCGCTGCCGGCGCTGCTGGCCATGGCGGCGCGCGGCCTCTGGCGCGGCCCCGCCGTGCCGGTGGCGACCGCCGCGGTGGCCGCCCTCCTGTTCGCGCTGGTCGGCGACATCCCGCTGCCACTGCGGCCGAACAACACCTGGACGCTGCGCGAGGTGGGCGGTGCCCGGCAACTCATCAACGGCGCGTGGCCGGCGTTCCAGTGGACCGGGCTCGAGTACGGGCTGCGCGCCCTTGGCGTGCTCGCCCTGGCCCTGGCAGTGCTGGCGATCATCCGGCGCGAGCGCGTCGTGCCTGCCATGGTGCCGTCGCGCACCTCATCCCGTGGATCGCTGCGCGGCGCCGTGACGGCGCTGGCCGACGGGCCGTGGCCGGCGCGGACGCCGCTGGTCGTCTACGGCGTCGCCTATCTGGCGCTGGTCAACGTGCTCTGGTTCTACAACGATCGCTACGTGCTGGTGCTGCTGCCGATCGCCGTCGCGCTGGTGCTCGGGCAGCGCACCGCCTCGACGGGTGTGCCGCGGCTGGCGTGGGCGGTGACGGCGCTCTACGCGGTGGTTGCCGTCGCCGGCACGCGCGACACGCTGCGCTTCAACCAGGAGGTCCGCGACAGCTGGCAGGCCCTGGTGGACAGCGGCGTGCGCCCCTCCGACATCGATGCCGGCTACGCGTGGACCGGATGGATGCTCTACGCCCACCCGGAGAACCTCGCCAATGGGCTGACCGTCAACGACGTCCCGTGGGTCACGTCGAAGCGGCGGCCGCCCTATCTCATCTCGAAAGAGCGCCTCGACGGCTACGATGTCGCCAGGGAGATCGTGTGGGGCGACGACGCACCGTGGCCCGGGCCGGACCGGCTCTACATCCTCAAGCAGCGGCCGTTGGTGCCCGCCCCGCGCCCGGTGGGGAAGCCGGCCGGCTGAACCGATTTCGGCCCGCGAGGGCGCCGGCGCGCGACGGTCACCGGAAGTGCTGGATCAGTGTGACCTGGTCACCGTCCACGTAGATGCCGCAGCCGACGGCGCGATACGGCCCGCGCATGTTCTCGTAGTGCGGACCGCCGGGGCCTTCGCCCCAGAACGCCGCCAACGCCGACACCACCAGGGTCGGGATCGAGCCGAAGCGCGAGAGCGGCCAGCGCACGACGGCGTTCTCGGCCGCGGCGACGCCGACCGGTCCATTGGGACCACTGGTATAGCTGTGCGCGGTGTTACTCAGCGCATCGGCACGAGCCGCGTCGGTCGCGTAGGCGGCGACCTCGGGCGAAGGCGCCAGCGGCGACGCGCCGACCGCGGCCCGGTACTGGTTGGTCACCTCGACACAAATCGTGAGGAGATCAGGTTCGGGCGGCGCCACCTCGACGCTGTCCGGCACACCAAGCGCGGCCAGTGGAGGTGGGCCTGGCGGACGCGGCGGGGCGGCGGGCGGGGGAGGCGGCGCTTCCGGGCCGCCGCATGCCGCACTGGTCACCAGCACGAGCGCGAGGAGCAGCCGGTGCAGGGGACGCCGTCGACTAGACGGCGTCCACCCGCAGCTTTGCCGCGGCATCCCGGCGGTGTTCCATCGCGGTGCGGAGGAGCGAGAGCCCCGCATACAGCACCACCACTACCACGAGCCAGCGGATCGCCTCGAGCGGCAGGCTCTTCACCACGTAGGCGGCCACCAGCACGCCGGGGATGCCGCCCAGCGCAATGCCCAACGCCGCCTGCCCGTCGTACTTGTTCGCGCCGGCGAACTTGATGCCCGCCATCGGCAGCATGTAGGCGGCCGACCCCATCATGATCGGAAAGGCCGAGCGCGGATCCATGCCCATCAGGCTGAAGACGATCAGGCTCGGGGCGTAGCTGCCGATGCCCAGGGCGTTCAGCGCGCCGAGCACGAAGTTCACCGCGGTGGCGACGACCAGCGCCGCGCCGTAGAAGCCGATCGCGGTGCCGCCGCCGGGGATCCAGTGCATGTTGGTCAGGAACATGAAGGCCGCCCCGGCCACCAGCGCCACGCCCATGCCAGCTTGAATCGGCCGCCGCGGCAGGCCGGCGACGACGGCCGCCCCGACGAACCCGCCCAGCGCGCCGAGCGGCACCATGATCAGCAGCGTCATCGGATCGACGGCGATCGCCGCCACGAACGCGAAGGCCTCAATCGCCACCGGCACCGACGTCCCGACGTTGAGCGTGCCCGGAATCCACTCGTCGCGCACCATCCGCGTGAAGCGGAACACCGCCGTGGTCGGCGCGTAGTTGCCGATGCCGAGGGTGTCGAAGAACAAGGTCACGGCGCCGAGGCCGAGCTGGAACGCGGTCGGGGGGCGGTGGGGATGTCCGCCAGCGGCGCTGCGCCACCAGGTGAAGACGAACACCAGGATGACGGCCGCGATGCCGAGCAGGAGCAGGGGAATGGGCGCCAGCATGAGGCGCGTATCTTGCGTTGAGTGACCGCGGCCCGGCAAGGACGGAATCGCAGTCGCCAGTGCCGCCGGGCCCCGGGCCTGCTACACTCGCCCCGAAATAGAGTTGCACGGAGGGCCCGCCATGCTGTCGTCTTGGTTGATGCGTTCGATCCTGGTGTTGGCGCTACTCGCCCTCGGCACTCCGGCGTTCACTGCCGCGCAGGCGCCACCGGTCCCCGAGCCGCCGCCCCGGGCGACGTCGGCGGCGCCGGCGCTCGACTACGCGACCTTCGCCAGCAAGGTGCAGCCGTTGTTCCTCGCCAAGCGCGAGGGGCTGATGACGTGCCTCACCTGCCACAACGGCAAGGTCGGCACGCGGCTGCAACTGGACCCGCTGCCCGAAGGGTCCACCACCTGGAGCGAAGAGGCCGCGCGGAAGAACTTCAAGTCGGCGTCGTCGCTGGTGGTCCCCGGCTCGCCGACGACGAGCCGGCTGCTCCTGCATCCGTTGAACCGAGACGCCGGCGGCGACGCCTTCCACGGCGGCGGCAAGCACTGGCAGTCGCAAACCGATCCCGAGTGGCAGATCCTGGCCAGCTGGGTGCGTGGTGGCCGCGACCACGGCCCGGGCGCCGCGACCCTGCCGCCGGGCACGGCGGTGCGCATCATCCAGACCAACGCTGCCGGCGACGGTGCGCATCTCATCGACCCGAAGACCAACCTTGTTACCAGCGTCCTGAAGGGCGTGGAGATCCCGCACGGCGTCACCAGCTCACCCGACGGCGCGCGGCTGTACCTGACCAACGAAGTGCGCCACACCCTCGACGTCGTCGACGCGAAGACGCTGGCCGTCACCGCGCGCGTTCCGCTCAGTGGTCAGCCCAACAACGTCAGCATCACCAAGGATGGTCGCAAGGTGTATGTCGGCATCCGCTCGGAGCCCGGCGCGCTGGACGTCATCGACACGGTGGCCCTCAAGAACATCAAGACGGTGCCGACCAAGGGCGGCATCCACAACGTCTACGTGACGCCGGACAGCCGCTGGGCCGTGGCCGGGTCGATTCCGGCGCGGACGATCAGCATCGTCGACACCAGCACCGACACGCTGGCGCGGACGATTCCGATGTCGGCCGGCATCCGGCCGATGGCGTTCACCACCAACCCCGACGGCTCGACCAAGACCATCATCGTGCAGCTCTCCGATTTCCACGGCTTCGCCACCGTGGACTTCGCCACCGGCAAAGAGACGGCGCGGGTCGAGCATCCCGCCATCGAGGGTGAGCACCCGCATCGCGACGGGCTGCAGGGGGCGCCGGCGCACGGCCTGGCGGTGTCGCCCGACGGCACGCGGCTGTGGTCCACGAGCAAGGTCTACAGCTATGCCTACGTCCACAGCCTGCCCGACCTGAAGGAGGTCGGCCGCGTCTTCGTGGGCCAGCATCCCGAGTGGCTCACCTTCACGCCCGACGGCCGGTTCGTCTACGTGGCCGCGGCCGGCGACAACGCGGTGTTCGTCGTCGACGCGACCACGATGAAGGAAGTGGCGAGGATTCCGGTGGGGCAGGTGCCGAAGCGCAACGCGACGGCAATCTTGCAGGTCGGGCGCTGAGAACGACCGGGCCGGTCGCCTGACATCGTCGGACGACCGGCCCGGTCCCGCCGCCGCCGCAGAGCGGCCACGGCGGGTTACATCGTGCCGAACGGCAGGGTCGCCTTCCGGGTCTCCCACTGCATCGTGAGGATTCCGCCCTTGCCGGCCGGGTTCTTGTCGATGGCGATGGTGAACTGCTCGACCGGCTTCGGCAGGGTCTCCACCTTCATGTCGACGCGGCCCATGTCCTGGCCTTGTGCGTACTCGGTACCCCACTGGCCGACCTGACGGTTGACGACGAGCTTCCAGGTCTTGTCGTCGACGAGAGAGTAGAGCGACACCTTGCCGGGATTGACGTGGAGCGGGCCGATCATCAGCGCCTTGTCGGTCTCGAGGATGGTCGCCTCGTCGGCGCCGGTCCGCCACACCTGGCCGTAGGGGACGAGGCCACCGAAAACCTTGCGCCCTTTCACGTAGGGGCGGCCGTAGGTGATCGAGACGTTGGCGCCATCGATGACGGCCTTCACGGTCTCGTGCGGGCTGGCGCGCTTCTGCTGGGCAGCCACCAGGGCCGCGCCGGGGACGGCGAGGACGGCGGCAAGGGCCGCGGCAATCAGGGCACGACGATGGGTCACGGTCCTACTCCTTGGTTGACGGTTCTCACGACGCCGGCCCGCCGCCCGGCGGGCACAGCCTTATGACTATAGTCGGCGGCCGGCGGTTTTCTGACCGCTAGAGAATCCGCTTGCCCAGCGCCGACATCGCCAGCTCGGTGGCCAGCTCCGCCGTCGTGTTGCGCAGGTCGAGCGCGGGGTTGACCTCCACCAGGTCGAGCGCCACCAGACGGCCGGATTCGGCGACCGCCTCCATCACGTAGTGCGCCTCGCGGTAGTCGAGGCCACCCTTCACCGGCGTCCCCACGCCGGGGGCGATCGACGGATCGCAGGCATCGAGGTCGAAGGAGACGTGGATCCCGCCGGTGCCATCCGACGCCGCCGCCAGCGCCCGCTCCATCACGCCGGCGATGCCCAGCCGATCGACGTCCTTCATGGTGTAGGCGTGGATGCCCGAGGCCTTGACGACCTCCTTCTCGCGGTCATCGAGGTTGCGGATGCCGACGAGCACGGTGTGCTCGGGACGCACGGCGGCCTCGGGTCCGCCGATGCGGGCCAGTTCGAGCGGCTCGCCGCCCAGCAACGCCGCCAGCGGCATCCCGTGCACGTTGCCCGAGGGCGAGGTGGCCGGCGAGTTGATGTCGGCGTGCGCATCCACCCAGATGAGGCCGAGGGCTTGCGCCCGTGTGCGCAGCCACGAGGCGCTGGCCGCCACCGATCCGGCGCCCAGGCTGTGATCGCCGCCCAGCACGATCGGCAAGGCACCCTCGTGGAGGGAGGCGAGCGCCGTCTGGTACAGCTTCTGGCACACGCGCGCGATCTCGCGCACATACCGCTTGCGCGGATCGCCGGGGCCCTTGAGCTCCGGCAAGGGCGACGGCACATCGCCCTTGTCGGTCACCGTCACGCCGAGCGAGGCCAGCTGTTCGGCCAGCGCGGCGATGCGGATCGCCGAGGGCCCCATGTCCACGCCGCGGCGGTTGCCGCCGAGATCGAGGGGAACGCCGATCAGATGGGCCAATGGCATACGGGATATAGCGGCGTCGTGCGTTTGGCGTGCTATATTATGGGGTTTGTTTCCAATCGACCGTCAGGCAGCCAGCGCGGAGGCACCGTGCCCATCCTTGTCAGGCCCGTGCGCGAGCAACTCGAGCACGATCGCATCATCCGACTCCTCCAGGCCCGTTACAAGCGCAAGCACGATCCCGTCACCAACATCAGCGGCGAGCCGCCGACCGCGGTGGTCATCGGGACGACTGAGTTCGTGCCGGATCTGATTCTCCTCACCAGCGACAAGGCCAGGAAGCTCGACGGCGTCGTCGAAGTGGAGACCGGCGAGTCGGTGAACTCGCTCGAGGCCCTCGCGCAGTGGGCGCCGTTCAGCCGGATGCGGGTGCCGTTCCACCTCTACGTCCCCCCGCACACGCTCGATACGGTACGGCGGCTGTGCCGGGAGCACAACGTCACCGCCGCCGAGTTGTGGACCTACCACACCAACCTCGACCAGGTGCGGTTCACGCTGATCCAGAAGGCAACCGACGCGCAACTGGCCGCGGCGAAGAAGACCGGCGTGTCAGGCGCGCCCCGTCTCAAGGTGGCGCCGCCGCCCCCGCCACCTCCACCGCCACCCCCGCCGCCTCCAGTGGTGCCGTCAGCACGGACCGAAGTGAAACCGGCGCTGCGGACCGCCGCACAGAAGGCGGCGTTGGGCAAGTTCGTCGCCGCCGCCAAGGCCTCCGCGGCGAAGACGGCCGCCGTGACCAACTCCCCCGGCAAGGGGCCCTCGTCGGCGCCTGCCGAGGCCACCGGGAAGCAAGTGGCGGCGAAGGCCGCCGCAGGCCCAGCCAAGACGGTCGGCACGCCGGCTCGGCCTGCGGCTGTAGCGGCCAAAACTCCGGCCGCGCCTCCGAAGGCCGCGGCGGTGCCGGCAAAGACGGCGGCGCTGCCGGCGAGCAAGGCGCCAGCCGCGCCGGCAAAGGTGGCCGCGCCGCCCTCGGGCAAGGCTAACGTCGCCAAAGTGGCGGTCGCAAAACCGGCCGCGCCGGCAAAGTCGGGTGCCGCGGCTCGCGTCCCCCCGCCACCCGCGCCGAAGGAGGGCGGCGCACTCAAGCCGTCGCGTCCCGTTACCTCGAAGCCTGCCGCCAAACCGGCCGCCAAACCGGTCTTCAAGCCTGCCGCGAAGCCGCCGGTGCAGCCGGCGAAGAAATCCCCGGCGCCGCCGGCGAAGGCCGCCGCCGGCAAGGCCGCCAAGACGGCCACCGGCAGTAAGCGCCGCTGACGTCTCGTGCCGTACCTGCGCCTTACCGCTGATCGGCGCGGTTTCGAGAACACGTTCCTGCTGCACGTCGCGGCGCCGGGCGAGGCGCCGCGCGTGCTGTATTGGTATCGCACGGCGCCGGGTCTGCGGATCGGTCGCCCGGCCCTCGACGATGCCGCGATGCGCATGCTCGAGGCGCAGTACCCGGATATCGATTTCGACTGGCCGTACATCCTTGACATGGGCACGATGACGCCGGTGGAAGTCGAGGCCCCGATACCGCCGCGGCGACGCAAGCCGCGGCGCGCCGAGTCGGACGAGGAGGCAGACGCCGCCAGCGAGCCGCCGGCCGCGCTCGACGACGAGCTGCCGCCGCCGGCGCCGGCGGAGTTTGGCCGCGAACTGCCGCGGGCGCCGGACGACTCGCCGCCGCTCGCCGCGGGGCCCGATCTGCTGGCCGACCTGCTCGGCCGCGGCATCGCCTCGAGCCTGCGGGCGCGGCATCAGCAGTTGCGAGCCGAATGCGGGGCGCGCGCCTGGCCCGATCCGGCAGCGCGCGCGGCGGCCGAGGCGCGCCTGGCGACCATCGACCCCGACGGCTGGCTCACCCCGGACGCCGTCCTCGGCGGGATGGCGCACATCGACGCCGAAGTCGAGGCCCTCCGGCGGGCCTTGGAATGACGGGGCAGCCGCGTCTGCACCTCTGGCCGCTAGGCCCTAACCGCTAGCCGCTGTACGGGGTTCCGAGGTCTATACTGGGGACCATGCGCAACCGCCGCCTCGCCGTCCGTGCCGGGCTCGCGCTCGGTGTGATGCTGTGGGCCGCCGGGATCCCCGCGGCGCGTCAGGCGCAGCCGCCGGCGCCCGCGGCGACGCCCGCGCAACCCACGCCGCCCGATTTCCGGGTGGCAATCGATCTGGTCACGACCGACGTCATCGCCCGCGACGGCCGCGACCAGTTCGTGGCCGACCTGACGAAGGACGAAATCGAGATCTACGAGGACGGCGTCGCACAGGAACTGGCGTCGATGACGCTGGTGCACGGCGGCCGGGTGATCAACCTGCAGGCGCCACCCCCGCCGCCGGCGCAGGAGGGCATCATCCTGCCCACGTCGCGGCCGCGCAACGACGCCGCCGGCCGCATCTTCCTCATCATCGTCGACGACCTGCACCTCGACTTCCGCAACACCGGCCGCATCCGCGATCTGTTCAAGCGCATCTCGCGGACGCTCGTGCACGAGGGCGACATGTTCGGCATCGTCTCGACCGGTCCGTCCTCGCTGGCCATCGACCTCACCTACGATCACAAGATCCTGGAAGAGGCGATCAAGAAGATCACCGGCAACGGCCTCAAGCCGGCGGACATCATCCAGGGGCAGGACGGCGCCGAAGGGCCGGCCGAGGTGCGCTACCGCGCCCACGTGGCGTTCTCGACGGCGCGCGACATCGTCACCCAGCTCGAGCGCATCACCAACCGCCGCAAGGCCGTCGTCTGGGTCAGCAACGGCTTCGACTTCAACCCGTTCGCCGAGTCACGGCTGGGCGAGGATCCGGTCTTCGGCGGGCGCATGGGGCAGACGCGCGAGGAAGGGCGGGAGTTCAACCGGAATTACAACCAGGGCGCGCAGTTCGCCGACGCCGACCTGGCCCGCGAGCTCGGCGACCTGACGCGCTCGGCCAACCGCGCCAACGCCACCTTCTACACGATCGATCCGCGCGGGCTGGTGGCGGGCTCCGATCTCGACGAGCAGCTCGATCCGGTGGAGTTCGGCGAGCACGTCCGCAAGACGCAGGACAGCCTGCGGGTGCTGGCCGAGGAAACCGGCGGCATCGCCATCGTCAACCAGAACAACTTCGACAAGGGCCTGAAGCGGATCGACGCCGAGACCAGCGACTACTACGTGGTGGGCTACTACTCGACCAACCCGGATCCGCTGAAGCGCACCCGGAAGATCGAGGTCAAGGTGAAGCGCGACGGCCTGAACGTCTGGTCGCGCACGTCCTATACGCTGCGCCAGCCGCCGCCGCCCAAACAGTAGCCGGGGGCCGCGGCGAGCAGCGCCGGGGTCAGGCGCGGCCGAGACGCTGGGGCGGGGCCGGCGGGCTGGTGCGCGCCGAGTCGATCGATTCCTGGATGCGCGCCTTCAGCCACAGCACCGGCTCGGGGTGCGCCTGGGTGAAGGCCCGCCATACCTCGTCGGACAGCGCAATGCTGATGACGCGTTCGTTGTTCAGGGTCATGGGCACCTTCCAGAGGAACAGCCTAGATCCTAGCGTCCGCGACCCACGCGTAAAATAGAATGATCGAATTGCACCGATGCGCCACGAGTATGTCTTGATGATCCCGCCGCGGCCCGGGCTTGGGCCTGGTGATGGCGGGGAGCGATAATCGGCCGGGGCGGCGAAAGGGCCCCACGCATATGAGCACGTGGACGATGGCGCAGCGCACGGGGCAGATGAGCCCGTCGATGCTTCGCGAGATTCTCAAGGTGGCCGAGCGGCCGGGCGTGCGGTCGATGGCCGGCGGCCTGCCGTCGCCCGATACCTTTCCCGTCGAGGCGCTCGGCGCCGCGTGTGCTGCCGTGCTTGCCGGACACGGCCGCGAGGCGCTGCAGTACGCCGCCAGCGAGGGCTTCCCGCCGCTGCGCGAATGGGTCGCGGCCAGGCTCGGCCGCGCCGGAATGACCATCACCGCCGACCAGGTGCTCGTCACGACCGGGTCGCAGCAGGGCCTCGATCTGGTGGGGAAGGTGCTCATCGACGCCGGCGCGCCCGTGGCGGTGGAAGCCCCCACCTATCTGGGTGCCCTGCAGGCGTACGTGCCCTATCAGCCGACGTTCGTCAACCTGGTGTGCGACGGCGACGGGCCGCGGCCCGAATCGATCGCCGACCTGCCACGCCGGGCGCCGGGCACCCGCTTCGCCTATCTCCTGCCGAACTTCCAGAATCCGACCGGCCTGCAGATCCCGGCCGACCGGCGCGACACGCTGGTCGCGGCGGCGCAGTCCGCCGGGGTGCCGCTCGTCGAGGACAATCCCTACGGCGACCTGTGGTACGACCAGGCCCCGCCCAGCCCGATCTCCTCGCGATGGCCGGAGGGATGCGTCTACCTGGGGTCGTTCTCGAAGGTGCTCACGCCGGGGTTCCGCCTCGGCTACATCGTCGCGCCGCGGGCCATCTATCCCAAGCTGCTGGCGGCCAAGCAGGCCGCCGATCTGCACACGCCGGGGTTCAACCAGCGGGTGGTCTACGAGGTGGTCAAGGACGGCTTCCTCGACCGCCACGTGCCGACGATCCGCGATCGGTACCGCGCGCAGCGCGACGCGATGGCCGCGGCCCTCGCCGCGCACCTGCCGGCCGGCACCACGTGGCAGACGCCCAGCGGCGGCATGTTCTTCTGGCTGCGGCTGCCCGAGGGTTTCGATGCGATGGCGCTGCTCGACAAGGCGGTCGACGCCGGCGTCGCCTTCGTGCCCGGCGCGCCGTTCTTCGCCACCGACCCTGATCCGCGCACCATGCGCCTCAGCTTCGTCACCCTGAGCGAGGCGCAGATCCGGGAGGCGGTGGCGATCCTGGGTCGCGTGCTGGCCGAGGCCCGGGCGACAGCCGGCGCCGGCACGCGATAGCACGCCGTCTACGGCGACAGGCGGAGCTTGGGCCGTATCTTGTCGAAGGCCTGCACCACTTCTTCGACAGCGCGGGGGGTGCGGCTCATCTTCGGATAGACCCAGCCGGTCTCGCGGATGAGCGCCCGGCCGTCGATGCGGGCCGAGTAGAGGTGGCCGCTGGACACGTCACGGGCCACCGACTGGTGCGAGACGATGGTGATGCCGAGACCGTGGCGCACCATGGCCTTGATGATCTCGACGTTCTCGGTCTCCATGACGATGCGCGGCTCGATCTTGGCGGCGGCGAAGAACTCGTCGATCACGCGGCGCGTGTTCGACCCCGATTCGAACAGCACGAACGGCTGCTGGGCCAGGTCGGCGGCGCTCACCTTGCGCTTCTTCGACAGCGGGTGCTTCGCGGCGGTGACGACCAGCAGCTCTTCCTGCAGCACCGGCACGGTCACCATGTCGGCGTCCTTGATCGGCAGGGTCAGCAGCGCCAGGTCGCCGGTGCCGGCGCGCAGGTGCTGGATGCAGCGCTCGGTGCTGTCGTTGATGATCTTCACCTCGACGCCGGGATGCTGGCGGGTCAGCTCGGCCAGCAGCGTCGGGAACACGTAGAGACACACGGTCATGCCGCCCAGGATGCGGATCGTGCCGCGCAGCGTCTCCTGGCTGTCGCCGATGCCCGCCACCGTGTCGGTGAGGTCCTGGAACATGCGGTGACTCAGCTGGAGCAGCGCCTCGCCAGCCGGCGTGATGCGGATGCGGCGGCCGATGCGCAGGAACACCGGGGTCTTGAGCTCGTCCTCGAGCAGCAGGATCTGGCGGCTGATCGCCGACTGGGAGACGTGCAGCTTGTGGCCGGCCGCGGTGAACGAGCCGGTCTCGGCGATGGCGCGGATGATCTCGAGTTGACGTAGGTCCACGGGCGCTCCTGGTTGACGACGGCCAAGAGCATACATCTGTTCACGAGATGGACTCAAGCAGACTGTCAGGGTCCGCGAATGCATCGGAAACGTTGCGTCCGGCCGGGACCACCGCCGGAGGAACGTCCCCGCCCGATCGGGACGCTGGTCAGACCGCGGATTGGCGCACCGGGCGGCGCCGGTCGCGGGCGGCGGCCGCGGCCCTGGTCCGGTCGATGGCTTCCTTCAGGTAGTGCTCATCGAGCTCCACGCCGATGCCGCTGACCCCCATCCGGGCGCACGCCACGGTGGTGGCGCCCAGGCCGAGGAACGGATCGGCGACCGTGCCGACGCGTGCGGCACCTTGCAGGCGGATGCAGTACTCGGGGAGCCGCGACGGGAAGGTGGCCGGGTGCGGCCGATCCTTCTCGCGGTTCTGGATGGTCTCGTACGGGATGAACCAGGTGTTGCCACGGCAGCGCCGGCCGCTCGACGCCGCGCGCCAGCGGGCGACGTTCGACGCGTCCTGGTACTTCACGCCGAGCGCCAGCCGGTCGAGCCGGGTCACGCCGTCCGGCGTGAAGTGAAAGACGAACTCGTGGCAGTCGTTGAGGAAGCGGGTCGAGTTGATGGGCTTGTAGTGGCCGATCGCCAGGTCGTGGGCGAGGCCGGCGCGGCCACCGGCGGCCTCGGCTTCGATGGCGATCGACTTGATCCAGTGCAGGATGTTCTGCAGCCGCAAGTGCGGTCGGGCCGCCTGGGCCACGTCGAGCGCCGTCCACGGCTCGGTGGGCTTGGCGCCGACGTTCAAGAACAGCGACCCTTCAGGCGTCAGGATGCGGGCCACGGCGGCCACCCAGCGGCCGGTCCAGTCGAGGTAGTCCTGCTGGGGTTGGCCGTCGTCGTAGGTCCGGTATTGCACGCCCAGGTTGTAGGGCGGCGAGGTGACCACGACCTCCACCGAACGCTCCGGCAGCCGGCCGAGCACCTCGAGAGAGTCGCCAAGGAAGAACTTAATCGTGGCCCGTCCGGCCTGGACGGTGTCGTAGGGCTTGGGAACAGCGGAGGGCACGCGGGGCGATTGTATCGCCTCCGCCTCCCGGCGACGTCGGGCGACGCCCCGGTCTGGCGCGTGACTAGTCAGGACGCTCGGATCGCGGCCAGCGCCGGCTGGAAGCCGTCGGCCGTTCGGCCGTCACGCAACGCCGAGATCGTGTGGTTCTGGCGGTGGGCGGCGCTCGCGCACTGCGGGCCCTTCTCCTCCACGTAGACCACTTCGCGGAGGCTGGCCATGTCGCGGTAACGGCCCACGACGCAGCCACAGGCCATCGTCCCGAACCCCAACAACTTGACAACGCTCATCCGACTTTCTCCTGCGCGGCGTAGGCAGCAAGTTCCGTACCGATGGCGAGCTCTGTTTGTCAAGCGCGATTAGCGGGATTGGTCCCTCACGCCGTATGGAATTCGGTCGCAATTGGTCAACCCGACCGCCGCGCTGTGACCATCGGGACGGGCGCAGCCCGCTGCGGGCGACGTCCATGTGGATCGAGCTTCGGTGGATTGGATAGTACCGGCGTGTAACGGCGCTCACCGCGCGTCGCCTGCCGTCTCGCGCGCGTACGCCTCCCGGGCGGCGCCGGCGTTCGGGTCGAGCATCAGCGCCTCGGCCAGCCGCTGCAGTCCGGCAGCGCGGTTGCCGGACTCGAGCTCGAGCAGGCCGAGGTTCGTGTACGTGGAGGGATCGCGCGGTTCGGCCTTGAGCGACGCCAGGAAGGCATCGCGGGCCGCCTCGCGCCGGCCGGCCGTGGCCAGGGCGGCGCCGAGCAGGTTGTGCCCGCGGGCATGGCCCGGGCTGGCGTCGACGAGGACCCGGGCCTCGGCGATCGCCTGATCGGTGCGGCCGTCGAGAAAGAGCAGCGACGCCGAGTAGTAGCGCGTGGCGTCGGCCGTGGGCGCGATCGTGCGCAGCCGCGAGACGACGGGCAGTAGTCGCTCCTTGTCTCCGACGTCGGAAAGCACCGACGCCAACTGTTCCAGGGCGCTGACGTCGGACGGGTGCCGCTCGGCGGCCGCGAAGGCAATCCCGGCCGCCTCTTGCACGGCGCCGGTCGAGGCCAGCAGCCGGGAGAGGGCCGCCTGGGCCTCGACCCGGTCTGGCGGCGCGGCCAAGTCCCGGAGCAGGGCGACCGTCTCCGGCACCCGGGCGGCGGCGGCGCCCGCCCGGACCAGCCCCTCGAGGGCGCGGCGGTCCCCGGGCTCCAGCCGCAGCGCGGCTTCGAAGTCGGACCAGGCCGTCCGGGGAGCGCTGGCCTCGAGCAGCATCCATCCGCGATTACGCCACTGGGACGGCCCCGGCGGCGGCCCGCGCGGCGTCGACCACCGGGATGGGCAGCTCGGCCGCCAGCGCGCGCAGCGCTGCCGAGTTGTCGGCGCCGGCCCGCGAGAACACCGTGCGCGGCCCCGAGAACTCCACCCGGGCATAGTTGTCGGTCAGCATCGGCGCTCCGGCGGCGAAGTGCCGGAGCCCGTCGCCTTCGGCCAGCAGGAGCGACACCAGGCTGAACGGGTCGCGGGCGCCCACCCGGTCCAGATCGGCGACGGCATCTCCCCGGCTGGCCCATACCCGGTCCATGGCGGCGACCCGCGGGACCAGCGGCTCGGTCCCACCCACCAGCAGCACGTCGCCGTCGCCGACCAGCCACATCGTGCCGTCCGGGAACACCGAGGCGAAGGTGCCGACGATCGCCCTCAGGTCTTCGGCGCTGATGTCGTATGTGTGTGCCCATTGGCACAGCACGCCGCCCGGGGCGAGCCGCGCCCGCGCCGCCTCGAAGAACTCGCGCGTGAAGAGCGACGCGATGCCCGCCATCCAGGGGTTGGAGGGCTCCGAGACGATGACGTCGTAGGACTCGCGCGACAGCATCAGGTGGGTGCGCCCGTCGCCGACGATCAGCCGCCCGCGCGGGTCGGCCAGCGCGCGCGAGTTCTCGGGCTCGAAGAAGCGTGAGGCCTGGACGACCTCGGGCGAAATCTCCAGGACGTCCACGCGCTCGAGCGGATGCCGCAGCGCGGAGCCGAGCGTGACGCCGCTGCCGAGGCCCAGGATGGCGGCCCGCTGCGGCGCTGGATGCAACAGCAGCGGGACGTGGGCGAGCAGGCGCTGGGTGAGCATGTCGCCGGCATTCGAGGCGTCGACCTTGCCGTCGATGGACAGCGACGTCGTGCCCGCGGCCTCGCGCACGGCGACCGACGCCATGGCCCCGTCGCGGTAATAGAGCAGGCGCCCGGCCAGCAGCGAGATGTCGAGAGCCTCTCCGCTCATCGTCGAGGCGTACTTGTAGGCGCCGCTGGAGAGCAAGGTCGGACTCCACGGCGGCAGGGTCGCGGCGGCGATTGCGGCGAGTCCGCACGCGGCCGTGGCCCACCGGCGCGCGCCGGCGGTCAGGCCGGCTCGCCAGGCCAGTGCCAGGGCTCCCAGCGCCGCCGCGATGCCCAGCGCCCGCAGGGAGTCATACAAGCCGAGCCGGGGAATGAGGACGAAGCCGGCGGCCAGCGATCCCGCGATGGCGCCGATGGTGTTCACCGCGTAGATGAAGCCCAGGTCGGCGCCCAGCGAGGCGTCCTCACCGGTACCCGCCTTCACCGCGAACGGGAATACGCAGCCGAGCGCGATCGCCAGCGGCCCCAGCCAGATGGCGGCGAGCAGCACCTGCCGCAGCAGCACCGTCTCGAACGTCGCGTCGGGAGCGGCGACGACGCTGGCGATGGCCATGAGTCCGCGTTCCACCGTCCACGCCGCGGCCGTGGTCGCCAGGACCGCGGCGGCGATGCCCAGGACCAAGCCCAGGCTTGGTTGCCGGGCGCGAGCCGCGAGCTGGCGACCCGCCACGGCGCCAATCGCGAGGCCGGCGATGAAGATCGCCACGACCAGGCTGAACGCGTAGCTGGTCGGCCCGAGAATCTGCGCCAGCAGGCGCGACCAGATGATCTGCAGGGCCAGTGAGACGAAGCCCGAGACTCCGAGGGCGCTCGCGGCGATCCAGGGGCGGCCCGTATCGCGCACTCCGGCGGAGGGGGCGCGCCGCGTCCTGGCCCTGGGCGGCGGAGTGGCGTCGGCGGCTTCAGACGTTGCGGGCGCCGGCTCGCCCTGGCGAGCAAGCGCCAACGCCGCGCCAGCCACCGCGAGGTTCAGGGCCACGCCTGCCCAGGTGGTTGCCCGCAGGCCGAAGGCGGGAAGCAGCCCGAAACCCGCCCCCAAGGCGCCCAGCGCCGCGCCGACTGTGTTGGCCGCGTACAACGCGCCGGCATCGCGGGTGGCGGCCGCCGCGTCCGGCACGTACCACCGGGCGACCAGCGGGAACGTGGCGCCCATCGCTACGGCGGGCACGGCGATGAGCAGCAGGCTCGCCCCGAGCCGGAGCAGCGGAAAGGCGGGACCGGCGCCGGTCTCGCCGTAAGCCAGGCTGAGGAGCGGCGTCATCGCCGCCAGCGCGAAGGGCACCAAGAGGGCGAGCGCGGCGATCGCGATCTCGAGCGCCGCGTAGAGGCGCATCGACGAGCGCCGGGGGATCCGGTCGCTCAGTGGACCCGCCACGGCGGCCCCGATGGCCAGCCCGCCCATGAACGCCGCAAGCACGGTGCTGGCCGCCGCCACGCCGTGGCCGAGATACAGCGTCAGCAGTCGCGTCCAGGCTACTTCGTAAATCAGCGCCGCCGCGCCTGACGCGGCGTAGATCAGCAGGAACCATCGCGGGGGAGGCATTCACGTCCGAGTGTAACAGTCCGCTTCCGGCGACCTTGCGATCCCCGACGCGCTGCGCGCTCAGCGCGAGGCGACGGCGGGGATGGCCGGGGTCGCTGCGACGCGGGGCCGATACAGCAGCAGATCGTCGTCAGCCGCCACGAGCTCGAGCGCCAGTGCGCGGATGGCCAGGTCGTGCAGCGCCGGAGGGGTCCGCGACCGGTGGACGACCACCCAGCCCAGACGCGCCTGGCCGACAAACGCCGGGGCACTGCGTTGCAGCGCCTCGAGGTCGGCGCGGGGCAGAGTCCGGCCTCCGCTGAGCGCCAGGAATGCCGACAGCATCGGCGTCTCCTTGATCTCGCGGAGTCGACTAGCCGAGACCCGTGACAGATAGCCGCCCATCAGCGGCTTGCCGTGCGCCGTCTGGTTGAACTGGTAGCGCGCACTGAAATCGCCCTCCGACGAGGTGCCGTCGCGAACGCCGAAGGGCAGTTCGAGGATCCGCACCGGCCGCGGGTCGCGGCGGACGACCTCGTAGATCGGCGAGATCTCCGCGGAGAACAGCGGCCGCGGGGCCGGCCACAGTTCGACGGCGAGGGCGACGGCGACCCCCGCCAGGATCTGGCGCCGGCGATGCGGCCAGCGCCGGCCGCACTCGACCAGCGCCATGGCGAAGAGGAGCGTGAGCCCGAGCGACGCCACGATGGCGAAGCGCGTCGGCGTCCGCGCCAGGCCGAAGACCGGGACGTAGCGCAGCAGGGCCCACGGCCCGGGCACGTAGGTGTTGACCCCGGCGACGTGCATGAAGGGGCCCAGCGCCATCAGGGCGAAGCCAACGGTCAGGGTCACGAGACCCGGTGCTCGCAGGCCGAGCCGCATGCCGACGAGGACCACCGCCATCGCCACCAGGCCGAGCGAAGCGGTGTACTCGACAAACACCGTCGGAGCGGCGAGCTGCGCCGAGCCGGTGAGCCAGACGACCAGCGGATGCGCGGGGTTGGGCTGGAAAAAGGCGAGCAGGTCGACGCCAACCGGACTGCTGCGCCAGTAGATCGGCGGTGACACCCAACTGCCTTCCAGCAGGCGCATCGACGCGCCGTACAGCGCCGGCGACAGCACGACGGCGCCGGTGAGCCCGGCGGCGATCACCGCGCTGATGCCGCGAGGATTGGGCAGGGTGACGCGCGACACGTGCGGGCCCAGCGTGATCGCCACGCGGGCGACGACCAGCACCGTCAACAGGAACATCGGCGTGTACAGCCCGCGGATGCTGACCGGCACCCCGAAGAAATCGAGACGTCCCCCGCGGCCGAGCGCCAGGCCGGCGACCAGACCGCCGGCCAGCAGGATGCAGAGGTCGAGGATCCAAAGGCCTACCCCGTGGCGCCAGTCGGGCCGCCACTCCAGCCGCAGCAGCCGCGAGCCCACGTAGAGCGCGGCGATCAGCAGGCAATAAACTGCGTAGTAGGCGTCGCAGAAGGCGGCCCAGGCCACGACCAGGCCGGCCAGCGCCGAGTCTCGCAGCCGCTCGGATCGCTCGACCCGGTGCAGGCACCACAGGAACGCGGGCAGCGGCGCGGCGGCCACCAGGCTCATATGTCCGGTGGAGCGCGCGACCAGCAGCGGCGCCCACGCAAAGGCCAGCCCGGCGAGCCACGACTCGGCCACCGCGCCCTCGGTGACACGCCTCGCCAGCACGAAGGTCATCCACGCCGTGAGGACGACCATCAGCAGGTAGACCACGTTGAAGGTCGCCACCGTGCCGAGCCAGCCGAGCAGCGGCATGGCCAGCACGTTCAGGAAGAGCGTGTAGTTGTGCTGCGAGAGATCGACCGGACGCGGCGTGAGGGAGAAGATGTGCCCGGTCGTGAGCGGGTTGCGGTGTTCGACGAAGGCGGCGTGCTGGAACACCCACTGGTTCCAGACGTACACGCCGGTATCACCGCCGGGATCACCGGTCAGGTGCGTGGCGATGTTCGGGAGGAGTGGCCACGAAAACACCACCGCCACCAGCGCATAGCCCAACACAGCCGCGAGGTGAGGGAGCCACGCGCGTCGCGACATCGAGCAGGCGCGGCAACGCTAGCACGGCAGTACGTTACATCGAAAGAAAATTCGAAAATTTGGAGCGCAAATGAATAGGGCGGCTCCCATCTCTGGAAGCCGCCCAGTCTTGCGTCGCTTGCCGCCAGCCTCACGCCGGCAGTTCGTCGTGCCTAGCCGCTAGCCCCTAGCCGCTAGCCGCTGTTCGGAGATCAGAAATCCCAGCGGAAGCCCGCGCGGAAGATGCGCGGCGCCAGGGTCTCGGTGACCTCGCGGTAGTTGACGGTGGTCTGCCGGAAGAGCGTGATTGCGCCGCTGTTCAACAGGTTGAAGCCGTCGAGCTGGAAGGTGATTCGGCCGGCCGGGCCCGGCAGGACGAACGCCTTGTCGAGTCGCAGGTCGAAGATCGAGATCGTGTCGTAGCGGTTGGCCGTGATCGGCTCGACGCGGAACACGCGCGCGCCGTCACCCGGGAACGTGTGCGCGATCGTGCGGCCGTAGTGCTGACCGCTCTGCACGCGCCACGAGCCCGAGCTGCCGATGCTCCAGGGCAGCTCGTAGCGGCCGATGATCTTGTAGTTCCACACGGTGGAGGTCTCGCGGCCGAACTCGTCGCCGTAGAGCCTGTCGGACGGCCGGAACGAGTAGAAGCGCGTGTAGCCGGTGGGTGTCGGCGTGGTCAGGTTCGAGACGTGCGCCATCTTCGACCAGGTGTAGCCGGCCGAGGTGAGCATCATCCACTTGCCCGAGAAGCGACGGTTGAGGGCCACCTCGACGGTGTTGAAGTCGGCGTCGTAGCCTTCCGGGTTGGTGTAAACGCGCTGCTGGGGTGTGTTCAACGGGCGGTCGAAGGTGTTGATCGTCTGCTCGTCGCCGGTGTTCAGCAGGTTGTCGGGCCCGGGATCGACGATGGTGATCGGCACGGTGAACGACCCGTTGCGGATCGGATCGTCCTCGCCCCAGATGTCGCGCACGCCTTTGAACACGTAGGACACGCGCGCCGAGAGGCCGTTGACGATCTCGCGCTCGACGTTGGTCGAAATCTCGTGGGTGACCGGACGGTTGAGGTCGCGGTCGATGGTCACGAAGCCGGCGCCGCCCTGCGTCGAGTTGAAGGCGCCGAGCTCGGCCGGGCTGTCGAGCAGCCGGTTGCGGTTCAGGTCGCAGCCGGTCACCTGGCCGGCGGCGCAGTCGAGGAACGCGTAGCGCAGCTGGGCGATGCCGACCGGGTTTTCCTTGTCGGCGAGCTCGTCGGCCGAGTTCCAGCGGCTGGCCCCGTAGTAGGCCTTGACCACCGTGCGGTTGTCGCCGGTGAGGTCGTAGGCGAAGCCGACGCGCGGCGAGAAGTCCCGCGTGTCGGCGACGGTGCGCGCCTCGACGGAGCGCGGCGCGATGAAGTCCTGGTAGCGCTGGTCGTTCCAGCCGGCCAGGGCCGGGATACCGTTGGGCGCGAACTCCTGGTCGGGCCACTCATCCTTGTAGCGCTCGTAGCGCAGGCCCAGGTTCACCGTGAGGCGGTTGGTGAGCTTCCAGGTGTCGTTGAGCCAGATCGCCTGGTTGACGACGTCGTTGATGCCGGTGACGTCGGTGTTGTAGATGTCGATCTGCGACAGCGCGGCGCCGTTGTCGCGGTAGAACGTGTCGAACGGCTGGTCCCGGAACAGGCTGCGGCGGTCGCGCTTCAGGTCGTAGCCGACCTTGAAGTCGTGGCTGCCGGCCCAGCCGTCCTTGAAGTACGACAGGCTCACGTAACCCTGCGGCTTCCACCGCTTCTGGTCCTGGTAGCCGTTGTTGGCGCCGCCGTCGTAGATCTGGCTGTTGGCCAGGTTGACGCGCCCTGGTCCCCACGGTCCGTCGTAGAGGCCGAAGTCGTTGACCGGGCGCAGCGGGAAGAAGTTCCACCAGTTGCCGACCATCACGTCGAGGAACGCGCGGCTGCCGAGCACGCTGGTCCACCCGGCCTTCATCGGCGTGTTCTCCGACGACTGGTAGTAGGCGGCCGAGAGCGGCGTCGTCACGCTGATGCCGCGCTTGTCCTGCAGCTTCTGGCGCTTGTTGATGAAGCCGACCAGCTGATTGTTCTGTGTCATCTGGTAGGTGAGCTTGAAGGTGTACGGATTGGTCAGCTTCGACTGCTCGATGTTGCTGGGCAGCCCGGTGGTGTACTTGTACTGGTTGTTGAGCCGGTAGCTGTAGAAGCCCCAGATCTTGCCGCGCCAGATCGGGCCGCCGACGTTGCCGTTGAGGTCGTACTGCTTCTGGATCTGGTTGCCGCGCTCGAGCGGCGTGCGGGTGAAGTAGCCGTCCTCGTTCTTCTGGTTGGCGACCTGCAGGTAGTCGGGAACGTTGTTGGCGATCATGTCCTCGGTCTGGTAGTCGCTGTACCAGCTGCCCGAGAAGCGATCGCTGCCCGACTTGACGCTGATGCTGAGCACCGCGCCACCGGCGAAGGCCGAGGCATCCGCGCCGGCGCCGCCGACCTGGAACTCCTCGAAACTGCCGAAGTCGAAGTAGCCGGCGTTGGCGTTGGTGGCTTCGGTGGTGTCGATGCCCTCGAGACGGGTCTGGTTCTGGTCGTCCATGCCGTAGGCGCGATAGCCGGTCTGGTTGCCGGTGCGCGAGCCGCCAACGTCGTAGGCCGTCATCTGCATGCCGGGCGCCTGGGCCATCGCCGCCCAGACGTCGCGGGCGTTGGGGATCTCGGTGAGCAGTTCCTTGGTGAAGTTGGTGCCCATCGTCGTGGTCGTCGTGTCGACAACGGGCGACTCGCCGGTGACCGTCACCGTTTCCTGCAGCGTGGCCACCCGCAACTGCTGGTCAACGCTCAGGGTCTGGTTGATGACGACCCGGATGTCCGCGCGCTTGACGGTCTGGAAGCCGGTGAGCTCGAAGTCCACCGCGTAGACGCCCGGCGGCAGGGCCAGGAAACGGTACGACCCGTCGGCGCCGGTGACCTGGACCTGGGGCTGGATGAGCGCCGGGCTCGACACCGTGACCGTGACACCGGGCAGCACCGCGCCGGTGTCGTCGGTGACCGTGCCGTTGATACGGCCACGGAAGTCCTGCGCCGAGGCGGGGATCACGCTGCCGAGCAGCGCCGCCAGACACAGGATCAGACCTGTCGTCTTCAACCTCATTGACATCCTCCAGAGCCCCGGCGGGGCCCCAACCGCGGTCGGATGGCGCCCGACCCACACGGACTGACGTTGCCGCAGTGGCAGACGCCAAGCGGCTTGGCGCAAGGAGCAAACGCGGTGCCACTACGGTCCCGTTCGGCGTCAGGCGATACGTGACGCGGAGCGGGCGAATCGGCCCGGAAACCGCCATCGGGCTGGCGCGGCCCGATGAAACGGCGGCAACAGTCTAGACGAGATCCGCCTTTCCGGATCGGCGGTTTCGGACTCTTGGCGGGACCAATGACGGGGCCGGCGCCGGGGGTGGAATTGCGTCCTTTCGCGCCGCCGGCAGGCGGCCCCGGGGCGGGTAGAATCAGGCGCCATGCGCATCCTCGCCGCCGCGGTTTCCGCGGTTCTGACCCTCCCCTCGAGCGCGGCGGCGCAACAGGCCGCCGCCGACCTGGGCGCCAAGTTGACACAGGACGGATCGATCAAGGCGGCCCTGGCGGCGGCGCGCGCCGACGAGGCCCGCACCCTAACCGAGCAGGTGGAGATCTGCGAGGTCGAGGCGCCGCCGTTCAAGGAGTCGAAACGGGCCGAACTCTACGCCGAGAAGTTCCGCGACCTGGGTCTGCAGAACGTGCGCATCGACAAGGTTGGCAACGTCCTGGGCGAGCGGCCGGGCGCGGCTCCGCGCCCGCACTTCGTGCTCGCCGCGCACCTCGACACCGTCTTCCCAGAGGGCACCAACGTCAAGACCACGCAGGAGGGCACCGTGATTCGCGGGCCGGGCATCGGCGACGACTGCCGGGGCCTGGCCGTGGTCCTCGCCATCGTCCGCGCCCTCAAGGCGGGCAACGTGCAGACGCCGGGATCGATCACCTTCGTCGGCAACGTCGGCGAAGAGGGCCTGGGCGACCTGCGCGGCGTGAAGTACCTGTTCAACGAGGGACTGAAGGGCCGCATCGATCGTTTCGTGTCGATCGACGGCACCGGTCTCGGGATCACGCACATCTCGGTGGGCAGCCTGCGGTACCGCGTCACCTTCAAGGGGCCGGGCGGCCACAGCTACGGCGCCTTCGGCATGGTGAATCCGATTCAGGCGCTCGGCCGCGCGATGGCCGCCATCGGCGACTTCCAGGTGCCGGCCGAGCCGAAGACCACCTTCAACGTCGGCCGCATCGGCGGCGGCACCTCGGTGAACTCCATTCCGTTCGAAGCGTGGATGGAAGTGGACATGCGCTCGGCCGACCAGGCGTCGCTGCAGTCGCTCGACGCGAAGTTCCACAAGGCCGTGGACGACGCCGTGGCCGCCGAAAACGTGCGCTGGAACAGCCGCGCGCTCACCGTCGAAAAGACCCTGGTCGGCAACCGCCCGGCCGGCCGCGCGCCGGCCACGGCGCCGATCGTCCAGGCCGCCGTGTCGGTCACCAAGGCACTCGGCTTCCCGGTGACGCTCGACGAGGGCTCGACCGACGCCAACTATCCCCAGAGCCTCGGTATCCCGGCGATCACCATCGACGGCGGCGGCCGCGGCCGTGGGGCCCACGCCCTCGACGAGTCGTTCGACACCACCGATTCATGGATGGGCACGCAGCGCGCCGTCCTGCTGACGATCGCGCTAGCCCAGAACTAGGGGCTGGGGGCTCGGGGCTGGGGGCTGGGGCTCGTCACGCCGTCGCGCCGGAGGCGCTCGAGCTCCCGCAACTCGGTCGCGCGCTGCGCCCGCATCCGCCGGTCGCAGACCGCCATCCAGGCGACGAAGGCCAGGTGCGGGACCAGCATGGAGACCCACTCGACCCGCTGGGGCCCCGAGACCATCACCGCGAGCCCGTTGAGGAGCGTCGCCATCAGGAAGACGGGGACGCCCAGGGGGTGGCCGCCGGCGCCGGGCACCCGCGGCCCGAGGGCCATGGCGACGTGCTCCCAGCGCGGCCCGCCCTCGTTCGCCGATCCCTCGTGGAAGACCTGGAGGTAACGGCCAATTCGCTCGGCACCGAGGTGGAGAGTGCGCGCCGCCTCGAACGTCGCTACAAGCACCAGGAGGGGAATGGCGGCGGCCACCGGAAATGGCAGCCAGGCGAGGGTGGCGGTGAGGACCAGCGCCCAGGCCACGACGCCGGCCCAGAGCACCGCGACCCGCGCGGTGCCGCGCTGGGCAATGGCGTGTCTGAGGGCGCGGAACTCGTCGACACTGGCTGGGGCGGCCACGGGGCAAGTGTAGCCGACGCCACTTTTTCGGACCGTAGGTGCAGAATCTCGGTTGCGCTCTAAAGATCTTTTGCTACAATGCCGACACTTCTGTAACGAGCGGGCGAAGTTCCGTCCTGCCGTAAGGAGACATGCCGGACCGACGCCGAATTCGTCGTGCGCTTTCAAGCGCGTTGGCTGCCGTCGTCGCGACGTTCATCGCGGCGAGCGCAGCAGAACCGGCTACGCGCTCTCGCACGGCCGGTTCTCGGGGCGCGCGCCCGGCCGCACGACCGGCGGTGGCGGCGCCCACCTCCCAGACGCTGTCGATTCAGACGGCGACCAAGAAAAAGAAGACTCCGGCGCGCGCCAGCGCCAGCCGGACGGCACGGACCAGTTCGGCCGCCCGCCGCCGGGCCATCGCCCGGACACGCGCCGCCACCCGGGCTCGCGAGGCCCGCGAGCTGGCGACCCCGCGCTTCAAGCTCGACGAGGATGGACAGGAAGTGCCGGCGCCGCGCGCCGCCGCCGCCATCATCTACGACCCCGAGACCAATCAGGTGCTGTTCGAGGAGAACGCGCAGGAGCTGCGCTCGATCGCCAGCATCACCAAGGTGATGACGGCCGTCGTCTACCTGGAGACCCTGCCCGATCTCACGCAGCCGGTGACGATCGATCGCGCCGACGTGGCGCGCGCCTCGACGACCTACCTGCGCGCCGGCTACACGGTGACCGGCGATGACCTCCTGCACCTGCTGCTCATCGGCTCCGACAACGCCGCGGCGCGGGTAATCGCCCGCGTCTCGCCCTACGGCTATGACGGGTTCGTCGAGCGGATGAATGCCAAGGCGCTCGAGTTGGGCCTGGAGAACACACACTACGAAGACACCTCGGGGCTGATGGCCGCCAACGTGTCGTCGGCGTACGACATGGCCCGGCTCATCACCTACGCCGCCGCCGACGAACGCATCGGCGGGATCATGCGCATGTCCGGCTACCAGGTGACGGCGGGCCGTCGCATCGTCAAGGTGAACAGCACCAATCGGCTGGTGCGCACCGGCGAGCTCGAGATTCTCGGCGGCAAGACCGGCTTCATCCGCAGCTCGGGCTACTGCCTGGCCACGCTCGTCCGGCTGCCGCAGACCGGCCGGCAGGTGGCGGTGGTCGTGCTGGGTGCCAAGTCGAACGCCGGGCGCTTCGCCGAGACCAAGCACCTGTTCAACTGGCTCAGCGGCCACATGACGACGATGTCGGCCCCGGCCGCCGTGCAGTCGAGCCAGCAGCAGCAACAGCAGTAGTCGGCGACGCCGCTCCGCTAGCCTGCCTGGTAGCCCTGTTCCACCACGGCCTGATCGAGCGCCAGCGTCGCCACGGTGTCGAGCGGCAGGAAGAGCGGCCGCCCCGCGCGCTTCACGTCGAGCCCTTTCAGGTAGCGCCGGCACGACTCGCAGGCGGTCACCTGATAGACGCCATCGTGCGCTGAGAACACGCGGATGTGGTCGGCGCTCAGGCAGTGATGACACCGCCGCGGCTCGAAGGGCCACCGGCCGTGGCAGCGGCCGCAGACCAGGCGGCGGTCACCGGCCGACCCGAGCACCGCGAACACCGGCCGCCCGCCGCACATCGGGCAGGTTGCCTTGGCCCACTGTTCCACCGACACGCGCTGCAGCAGGACGTCGGCCGCGCGCGTCAGGAATGGACGTACCGAGAGCGCCAGGACGTCGCCGAGCACCGGGTCGACCGCCTGGGTGTCGCCGGGCGGCCGGCCGGGCGCCGACTCGAACCATCGCCCCACGGCCGCCGGCAGCTCGACGCCCCGGTCGATCGCCTGCAGGCGCCGGGCGTCGTCGGGGTCCAGCACGTCGTGGCGGCGGAGGACGTCGATGACCTGGCGGACCCGCAGCCGCACCTCGGTCCAGTCGAGCCCGAGGTGATCGAGCTCGACCAGACACTCGCCGCGCGCCAGCCGCGCCGACAGGGCGTCGGCGGTGGCCTCGATCCACGGCGTGCCGATCCGCCGCTGGAGACGGCGTTCACCGTCGAGCAGCTCGCGCTCGAGCGACACCGCCGGCGCCAGCTCCGGATGCTGGGCCGCCAGATCGGCCAGCGCGGCGATCTCGCGCGGTGCCGCCCGCTGGGGTCGGGGGGGAGAAGCCACGGCCGAGATTCTAGCAGCCAAGGACAAGCCCTCGTCCTGGCCCCGGCTCCGGTAACGTAGGGCCATGCCCCCGCCCGCACCCGTCGTCCGTGCCCAGCGGCGGCCAGCTCCGCCGCTTCGGGTGCTGATGATCGCCTCCGAGGCGGCCCCGTTCTCGAAGACCGGCGGCCTGGCCGATGTGGCCAGCGCCCTGCCGCGCGCCCTCGGCCGGCTCGGCCACGAGGTGACCCTGTTCACGCCGCGCTATGCGGGCGTTTCGGCGGGGCAGTGGCGGCACGACGTATCGGCGGCGGTCGGCGGGGCCTCCTTTGCCGCGGGGCTGTTCGAGGAGCCGCTCGGTGTCGGGGTGCGGGCGATGCTCGTCGAGTGCCCGCCGCTCTACCACCGCGGCGGGATCTACGGCAGCGGCGGCGTCGAGTTCGCCGACAACGCCCTGCGCTTCGCGTTCCTGGTGATCGCCGCGCTGGAGTGGGCGGCGCAGCAGCCGACGCCGATCGACGTCGTCCACGTGCACGACTGGCAGGCCGGCCTGGCCCCGGCCTACCTGCGCCAGCACTTCGCGCGGCATGCGCTGGGCGCCGTGCCGTCGGTGTTCACCATCCACAACCTGGCCTACCAGGGCGTGGTCGACAAGTCGTGGCTGCCGCGGCTCGGGCTGGGCTGGGATCTCTTCACCGTCGACGGGCTGGAGTTCTGGGACCGCGTCAGCCTGCTCAAGGCCGGCGTGAACTTCAGCGACGCCGTGACGACGGTCAGCCCGACCTACGCGCTCGAGATCCAGCGCCCCGAATACGGCGCCGGCCTCGACGGCGTGATCCGCGCCCGCGCCGCGGTGCTCACCGGCATCCTCAACGGCATCGACGTGGAGACCTGGAACCCCGAACGCGATCCCTATCTGCCAGCGTCGTTCACCGCCCGGTCGATGGCCGGGAAGGCGGTGGCCAAGCGGACGGTGCTCGAGGCCTTCGGGCTCGCCACCGACGACGCCGCGCTGGCGCGGCCGCTCATCGGCGTGGTGTCGCGGCTGGTCGACCAGAAGGGCTTCGATCTGGTGGCGCAGGTGGCGTCCTCGCTCGTCGATCTCGACGCCGGGTTCGTCGTCCTCGGCAGCGGCGAGAGCCGCTACGAGCACATGTGGCGGGTGCTGGCGGCCCATCGTCCGGCCCGGATCGGCGCCGTACTCGGCTTCGACGAGCGGCTGGCGCATCTTGTCGAGGGTGGCGCCGACCTCTTCCTCATGCCGTCGCGCTACGAGCCGTGCGGGCTGAACCAGATGTACAGCCTGCGCTACGGCACGGTGCCGGTCGTGCGCGCCACCGGCGGGCTGGTCGACTCGGTGCAGCCGTGGGACCCGGCCACCATGGGCGGCACGGGCTTCCTGTTCGCCGAGTACAGCGGCGAGGCGATGCTGGCGGCGCTGCGTGCTGCGCTGCGTGCCTTCGCGGCGCCAGCGGAGTGGAAGCGGCTGCAGCAGAACGGCATGAAGGTGGATCACTCCTGGGAACGCTCGGCGCGCGACTACGTGAAGGTGTATAAAGGAGTGATCGCCGCCCGGCGGGGACGCCGGCAGGGGCGGCGGGCGCCCACGGCATGACACCGCCGGCGGGCGGCGGGCATCAGAACTACTGAGGAGTGACATGGCTTCGGACAAGATCAAGACCCTCGGCGACGGTGACTTCGACGCGGCGGTGCAGCAGGGCGTGGTGCTCGTGGACTTCTGGGCGGAATGGTGCGCCCCCTGCCGGCGTCTCGCGCCCACCGTGGACCAGCTGGCCGAGGAGTACGCGGGCCGCGTGACCGTCGCAAAGATGAACATCGACGAGCACCCGGTGACCGCACCGAAGTTCGGCGTGCGCGGCATCCCGACGTTGCTGCTCTTCAAGAACGGCCAGCTCGCCGAGTCGGTGGTCGGTCTCGCGGCCAAGGACGATCTGGCCCGCATGATCGACAAGCACCTGGACCACGCCGTCGGCGGCGCCGCGGTAGGCAGTCGGTGAGCGGCGCGGCGACATCTCACGACCACCAGGTCGTCGTCATCGGGTCGGGGCCGGCGGGGTTGACAGCCGCGCTCTACACGGCGCGCGCCAACCTGGCGCCGCTGGTCATCGAAGGCGTGGAAGCCGGCGGCCAGCTGATGCTCACCACGATGGTCGAGAACTGGCCCGGCTACCGCGACGGCCTCCTCGGGCCGGACCTGATGGCGGAAATGCGCGCCCAGGCGGAGCGCTTCGGCGCCGAGATCGTCCAGGGCGACGTCGCCTCAGTGGACCTGTCGTCGCGGCCGTTCCGCATCCAGGTCGGCAAGACCACGTACACCGCCCAGGCGCTCATTCTCGCCACCGGCGCGTCGGCCAAGTGGCTCGATCTGGGCGTCGACAAGCAGCTCTCCGGCCGCGGCGTGTCGACCTGCGCGACCTGCGACGGCTTCTTCTTCAAGGGCCGGCACGTGGCCGTGGTCGGCGGCGGCGACACCGCGATGGAAGAGGCGATCTACCTGGCCAAGCTGGCCTCGCACGTCACCGTCATCCACCGGCGGGACACGCTGCGCGCGTCGAAGGTGATGCAGGACAAGGCGTTCGGCGATCCGAAGATCTCGTTCGTGTGGAACACCGCCGTCACCGACATCAAGGACGCGGCCAAGGGTGAGGTGACCGGCCTCGTGCTGACCAACCTGCAGACCGGGGCGGTCAGCGAGCTGGCGGTCGACGGGGTGTTCATCGCCATCGGCCACATCCCGAACACGGGGCTCGTGGCCGGGCAGATCGATCTCGACGACGCCGGCTACATCAGGACCCACGACGGCCCGCGCACCAACATCGCCGGTGTGTTCGCCGCCGGCGACGTGCAGGACCACATCTACCGCCAGGCAGTCACCGCGGCCGGGTCCGGGTGCATGGCGGCGATGGACGCCGAACGGTTCCTCTCGGGCGTCGGCCACTAGGCCTGGTCAGCGCGCCGCGCGCCCCTTGTCACGACGCCGGATCCTTCTGGCGCGTCTTGACGATGCCTCCCATCAGGCCGAGGCCGATGATGACGAGGGCACCGGCGATGATCCACACCTGGCTTACGCCCAGGCGGTTTGCGCCATACGCCAGTCCGGCGACGACGAGCAGTGTGCCAATGAGGTAAACCATCATGTTGGTCATAGACGCCGGTCTCCCGAGACACCGAAATTGCAAGAAGGCTGCCATACGGCGTGTGCGGCGGGCGTGACGCCAGGCGCCCTGTTTGGGCAATCGCCAGCCAAACGTCACGCATCACGTCGCCCAACCTCGGTGCCGCGACCAGTGACCGCTGTCTCAAGGAAGCGGGATCCAGGCGGTCTAGCCGTTGGGCCCAGCCGCTAGCCGCTAGTCCCTGGCCGCTTCAAGCGGCTGGTCGAGCGTCAGTCTATCCAGCCGCCGCCGAGCACCTGGTCGCGGTCGTAGAACACGGCGGCCTGGCCGGGTGTGATGGCGGACTGCGGGGTCGCGAATTCCACGGCGGCGCGCGCGTCGTCGAGGGGCTCTACTCGTGCCGGCGCGGCGGCGTGCCGATGGCGGATCTGGACGTTTGCTTGAAGCGCGCTGGCGGGAGGGGTCCCGGCCACCCAATTCACGCGTGACACCGAAAACGTCGTGCGCTCGAGGGCGTCGCGGGGGCCGACCGTCACCTGCCGGCGCTCGGCATCGATGTCCACGACGTAGAGCGGCACGCCGGTCGAGAGCCCGAGCCCCTTGCGCTGGCCGATGGTGAAGCGATGGACGCCGCGATGCTCGCCCACCTGCGTGCCCTGCCGATCGACGATGGCGCCCGCCGTCGCCAGCGCCGGCTCGACCCGCTCGAGGAACGCGGCGTAGTCGCCGTCGGGCACGAAGCAGATTTCCTGGCTGTCGGGCTTGTCGGCGGTGACCAGGCCGAGGCGGCGGGCGTGGTCCCGCACGGCCTCCTTGGCCAGATCGCCGACGGGGAAGAGGGCGTGGCCGAGCTGCGCCTGGGTGAGCGAGAAGAGGAAGTAGCTCTGGTCCTTGGCGCCGTCCCGTCCACGCAGCAGCCGGGCCCGTCCGTCGCCGTCGTGGGCGACCCGGGCGTAGTGACCCGTGGCCAGCCGCGTGGCGCCGTACCCCGAGGCGCGCATCAGGAGCTCGCTGAACTTCACCTCGCTGTTGCAGTGCGCGCAGGGGATCGGGGTGCGTCCGCGGGCGTACTCGGCGACGAAGTCCTGCTGCACGTGGGCGTGGAAGTGCGACTCGAAGTTGACGACGTAGTGCGGGATCCCGAGGTGCGCCGCCACGCGCCGGGCGTCGTGGAGGTCGTCGATCGTGCAGCAGGTCCCGAAACCGCCGTCGCGCTGGTCGTAGAGCTGCATCGACACGCCGACGACCTCGTGGCCCTGCTCGGCGAGCAGCGCTGCCGCGACCGACGAATCGACACCGCCCGACATCGCCACGACGATCCGCGGGCTGGAGCTCATCGCCGTGCCGGCGCCAGGCGGCGCAGCTTCTCGACCAGCCCCGGCAGCACCGCCAGCACGTGGTCGACCTCGGCCTCGGTGGTCGTGCTGCCCAGACTGAAACGCAGCGAGTTCAGGGTGCGATGGTGCGGGAAGCCCATCGCCTTGAGGACGTGCGACGGCTCGAGGGTGCCCGAGGAGCACGCCGAACCGGACGACACGGCGATGCCCTCGAGGTCGAGCGCGATCAGCAACGACTCCGACTCGACGCGGTCGAACGAGATGTTGGTGGTGTTGGGCACCCGGGCCGCGCGATCGCCGTTCACCGACGCCCCCGGCACCTGGTCGAGGATGCCCTGCTCGAGCCGGTCGCGCAGCGCGGCCACCCGCGGCGCTGCGTCGGCGGCGTGCTGCCGGGCGTAATCCGCGGCCGCGCCCATGCCGGCGATGGCCGGCACGTTCTCGGTGCCGGATCGGCGATTGCGCTCCTGCCGGCCGCCGGTGACGAAGGGCTGGACGCGTACCCCCCGGCGAATCCACAGGGCGCCGGTGCCCTTGGGGCCGCCGAACTTGTGGGCCGAAATCGACAGCAGGTCCACGCCGAGCGCCGCGACGTCGACTGGCATCTTGCCAGCGGTCTGCACCGCATCGGTGTGGAACAGCGCGCCGCGGGCGCGGGCCACCGCCGCCAGTGCCGCCACGTCCTGAAGGGTCCCTATCTCGTTGTTGGCGTGCATGACCGATACGAGGGCCGTGGAATCGGTCACCAGTGCCGCCAGCGCCCCCGGGTCAACCACGCCACCGCTGCCGACGGGCAGCTGGCTCACCGCGAACCCTCGCCGGGCCAACGACTTGGCGGTCTGCAGCACGGCCTCGTGCTCGATCGCGGAGACCACCAGGTGACGCCGCCCGCCGGGTTCCATCGCCTCGACGGCGCCGCGAATCGCCGCGTTGTCCCCTTCGGTGCCCCCGGCGGTGAATACCACCTCGGACGGTTCCGCCCCCAGCAGCGCCGCAACGGCGGCCCGCGCCTCGTCGAGCACCGCCTTGGCCTGCTGGCCGAAGTGGTGCACGCTGGAGGCGTTACCCCAGGTGTCGCGGGCGGCAGCCGTCATCTTCTCGAGGGCCGCGGGCACCAGCGGGGTCGTCGCGTTGTGGTCCAGATAGATGCGCGGCACTGCCCGGATCGTAACATTCGCCCTAACCCTCAGCAACAAAAGGGGTAGACAGGCATTTCGTCCGGTGCCTATACTGGCCGGGCTTCGTTCCGGAGCCCTTCCCCAGGTGACCACGGCGAGCAACGCGGGCGGATGTACGCCCGCATCGGGAGGCAGCAGCAATGTGGAAGCGAGACGAGTCGCCAAAGCCGGCCGTACCTCCGGCACCGGCACCTGCGCCGCACGCAACACCGGCGCATTCACCGGCCGTCCCCAGTGGCGGCGATCATCATCGCCAGCAGGCGGCGGGGAGGGACAACGTGAACATCGGGAAGTCAGTGGTCATCAAGGGTGAGCTCAGCGGCAGCGAGGATCTCACCATCGAAGGCAACGTCGAAGGCAAGATCGAGCTGCGTGACAACACGCTGACGATCGGGCCCAACGGCAAGATCCGGGCGGAGGTCTTCGCCAAGCAGGTGATCGTGCTCGGCGAGGTCACCGGCAACGTCACCGCCTCGGAGAAGGTCGACATCCGCGACAACGGCTCGGTCGACGGCGACGTCACGTCGCCGCGCGTGGCCATTGCCGAGGGTGCCCACTTCCGAGGCGCCATCGACATGCAGCAGAAGTCGGGAAGCCCCCGGCCGGCTGCCGCCGCCAAGGAGCCGGCGCCGCCGGTCGTGCCCGTGGCGGCCAAGGCTGGCGTCTAGCCCTCGCGGCGCGGGGGCATGACGCCCCGGCCTCCGCGCCCGGAGCCTTTTGTGGCTGGCGGACTGCACGATCTCCTGTCCCGGTTCGGCGGCCGGCGTGACGAGCCGTCGCGCGCGCCCGCGCTCGCCGCGGCGCGCGACACGCCGGAGCTCGTCTATCCGACCAAGGCCCTGCCGAAGTTCCTCGCCAACGTCGCCGTCAAGCCGGCGCCGGTGCTGCTCGACCTCGGCCCCGTCGTCGGCAGCAACGTCTCGTTCTTCGGCGAGGAGCTCGGCTGCCGCATGCGCGTCGAGGACCTGGTCACCGACGTCGAGCGGCACGCCGCGGCCGGCACCCTCGACCAGTTGCCGGCGTTCTTTCGCTCGCGGTTCAAGAGCGAGCCGGGCAGCGTCGATGGCATCCTCTGCTGGGACGTGTTCGACTTCCTCGATCGGACGGCGGCCACGGCGCTGGCGGCGACGCTGGCCAAGCTGCTGGTCGCCGATGGCTCGCTGCTCGGCTTCTTCAGCACCGCCATCGAGCCGGGACGCGCCCTCTACACCAAGTACGTCGTCGTCGAGCGCGGTTCGCTGCGCTATCGCACGTACAACGGCACGCAGGCCCGGCAGCGCAGCCTCCAGAACCGCGACATCATCAAGCTGTTCGAGACCCTCCGCGTGTCCGACTCGTTCCTGATGAAGACGAACATGCGCGAGATCATCTTCCGCAAGCCCGCGTACCTCGCGGGACTCTGACGCCCGCCCGCTGCGGCGGACCGCGGCGTCCGTGAGGCGCATGTCCCGCCCCCTGATCGCACTCCTCAGCGACTTCGGCTCGACCGATCACTACGTCGGCACGATGAAGGGGGTCATGCTGACCGTGTGCCCGGAAGCCACCCTGGTCGACATCACCCACGAGATTCCGCCGCACGACGTCCGGACCGCCGCGCGCCAGCTGGCGGCCTCCTACCGGTACTTTCCCTCCGGGACGGTGTTCCTGGTGGTGGTCGATCCCGGCGTCGGCTCGACGCGGCGGGCCATCGCCGTCGAGACGGTCGAGTACCGCTTCGTCGCGCCCGACAACGGCGTGCTGACCGCGGTGCTCGACGAGGCGCCGACCCGGCGGGTGGTCGAGCTCACCGAGCGCAAGTTCGCCCGCGCCACCATCAGCCGCACGTTCGAGGGCCGGGATCGGTTCGCGCCGGCGGCGGCGTGGCTGGCCAAGGGCGCCGCCGTGACCACGCTCGGCCGCAGCGTTGCCGCCCCGGTCCGGCTCGAGGCGCCGGCCGCCGTCGAGCGCCCGGACGGACTCGACGGCGAGGTCGAGCTCGTGGACCGTTTCGGCAACCTCATCACCAACCTCGGACGCGAGGCCGTCGATCGGCTGGTGCGCACCGGGGCCATCGACATCGCCATCGGCGGGCGCTTGGTGCCGCGGCTGGTCGCCACCTACGCCGACGTGGCCCCGGGCGAACTCTGCGCGCTGTTCGGTAGCAGTGATCGCCTGGAGATCGCCGTGAGTGGCGGCAGCGCCGCGGCGGCGCTCGGCCTGGGCGTCGGGTCGAGAGTGACGCTGGCCAGGCCGGCCCTGTGATACGATCGGCGGTCGTCCGTAAGTCGTTGCCCTGCACGGGGTTGACGTGACCACACTTGCCGGCGGTTTGCCGGAGCCGCACGCCATGACCAACGCCAGGAAGCGCACGAACCAGGGCACCGCGATGGAGTCTGATCTCTCACTCGAGTTCCTGCGCGTGACCGAGCAGGCCGCCATCGCCTGCGCCCACACGATGGGGCAGGGCGACCGCCACGGCTCGGACCAAGCCGCCGTCGAAGCGATGCGCCGCGAGCTCGACACCGTGCCGATCGATGGCACGATCGTCATCGGCGAGGGGGAACGCGACGAGGCGCCGATGCTCTACATCGGCGAGAAGGTCGGGCTGGCCGGCAAGGGCAACGGCCGCGCCTACGACAAGGTGGACATCGCGGTCGATCCGCTCGAGGGCACGAACCTCTGCGCCACCGGGGCGCCGAACGCCATCGCCGTGCTGGCGGCGTCAGACGAAGGCGGACTGCTCCACGCCCCCGACCTCTACATGGAAAAGCTGGTGGTCGGCCCCAGCGCCAAACACCTGGTCGACATCGACGCGCCGGTGCGCGAGAACCTGCGGGCGGTTGCCCGGGCGCTGGGACGCCAGGTCGACGAGCTGACCGTCGTCGTGCTCGACCGGCCGCGCCACGAGAAGCTCATCGGCGACATCCGCGCCACCGGCGCCCGCATCCGCCTCATCGGCGACGGCGATCTCTCGGCCGGCATCGCCGCGGCGGTGTCGGGCAGCGGCGTCCACGCCGTGATGGGCACCGGCGGCGCGCCCGAGGGCGTGCTGACGGCGGCGGCGATGCAGTGTCTCAACGGCGAGATCTTCGCCCGTCTCGTCATCGCCAAGCCCGAGGACGAGGCGCGCTGCCGGCAGATGGGAATCACCGATTTCAAGCGCGTCTACACCTCGGCGGACCTCGCCTGCGGGAAGAGCATCATCTTCGCCGCCACCGGCGTCACCGACGGCAGCCTGCTCAAGGGCACGCGCTTCTTCGGCGACGGCACCCGCACCAGCTCGATCGTGATGCAGAACAACCCGCATCGCATCCGCTTCATCGACAGCATCCAGGTCTACGCGGGACCCGCGGTCCGCATTCGCTTTTGAGGGCGGGGCGCGCCAGGTGAGTGCGCCTGCTGCTGCCGCGGAGTTCTCGCCGCGCACCAATGTCCTGGCCGCCGCCGCGGCCAACGGCATCGGTTTCGCCGGCTTCACGCTGGTGATGCCGTTCCTGCCGCTGTACATCCGCGACCTGGGCGTCACCGACGTCGCCGACATCGCGCTGTGGACCGGGTTGACGCTCGGCGCCACGCCCGCCATCACCGCCATCAGCGCGCCGCTGTGGGGACGCGTCGGCGACCGCTACGGCAGCAAGGTGCTGGTGATTCGATCGCTGGGCGCGTTTGTCGTCACCAAGGCGGCGATGGCGTTCGTCACCGCCCCGTGGCAACTGTTCGCCCTGCGCGCCCTGCTCGGAGTCTTCGCCGGCTACGGTGCGCTGACGGTGTCGATGGCGGCCGAGTCGGTGCCGCGCGAGCGCATGGCCGAGGCGATTGGCACGGTGCAGGTCGCCCAGCGGCTCGGCCCGGCGGTGGGTCCGGTCGTCGGCGGCGTGCTGGCGCCGCTGGTCGGCTTGCGCGCGACGTTCCTCGTCGCAGCGCTCTTCTATCTGATCGCGGTGATCACGATCGCCACCGCCTATCGCGAGCCGCGGACGCGCCAGGCCCGGGCGGCGGCGCGCAGCCTGCGCGAGGTCGTCGGCGAGCTGTCGCGCACGCCAGGCTTCTGGATGGTCTTCGTGGTGATCCTCGGCCTCCAGCTCGTCGATCGCAGCTTCGGTCCGATTCTCCCCTTGTACGTCGAGCGCCTCGTTCCCCCCGGGCGCGTGCCGCTGGTGGCCGGCCTCCTCTTCTCGGTGGCGGCAATCTTCGCCGCTCTCGGGCACTGGATCGCCGCGCCGATGCTCGATCGCTGGTCGCCCCGTGTGCTCATCGCCGGGGCGTCGCTGACGACCGCGGCCGGGCTCGGCCTGATCGTCTGGGCGCCGTCGGTGTGGGCGTTCGCCGTCGCGCTGGCGGCGGCCGGCGCCGCCATCGGCGTCGGGATGACGGCGGCCTACACGTCGGGCGGGGCGCTGCTGCCGCCCGACGCCCACGCGACCGGCTTCGGCCTGATGATGACCGCCTCGCTCATCGGCCTGGCGGCCAGTCCGATGCTCGCCGGGCTCATCAGCGGACCGGAGCTGCGCATCGTCTTCGAGGCCGACGTCGTCCTGCTGCTGGTGCTCGCCGCGGCGGTATGGACGTGGATGTCGCCGGAGCGGCCAGCCACTCCACCGCCGACGGCGGCCTCCGAGACTGCCGCTTCCTGAGCGGGCGTCTTCAGCGGGCGAGCCGCTCACTCGTGTACGGCGGCGGGCGCGGTCGTCGGTTCCCGGTGCCGCGCATGGGGATTCCAGCCCAGCACGCCCAGGAGCACCGCGAAGCCGACGACGTAGGCCAGCGCCACGTGCCAGCCGTGCCGCAGCCACCGCGCCACCGACTTGGCCTCCGGGAACACGTTGGTCACCGCCACGCCGGCCGACGAGCCGAACCAGATCATCGATCCGCCGTAGCCGACCGCGTAGGCGAGCATGCCCCAGTCGTAGCCGCCTTGCCGAAGGGCGAGGGCGGTGAGCGGGATGTTGTCGAAGACCGCCGAGACGAAGCCCAGTCCCAGCGTCGTCACCCACGAGGCTGCGGGCAGCCGCTCGACCGGCATCATCGAGGCGGCGAGCACCAGCGACAGCAGGAACACCGAGCCGGTGATCGCCGCCGGCAGCACCGACCAGTCGGGGCGTCTCACGGCCGCGGTGGCCACGATCGCCGCCCACAGCGCCGCGCCGAGCACTGGAAACCGGTTGGCGAGGTCCGGCGCCGTGGCGTTGACGCCGATGTTGGCGGCCAGCGCCGCGATGAGCAGCCCCGCCACCACTGCCAGGCGGCCCCAGTCCACGGGGTGCGGATCGAGCGACGCCGCCCGCATCGGCGCGTGCGCGTGCTGCTGCCGCGAGGCGATCCAGCCGCTGATGCCGAGCGCCGGCACCGCGGCGGCGTAGGCGTGGACGACATCGACGGGCGATACCCCGTCGATCCACATCATCGTCGTGGTCGTGTCGCCGACGACGCTGCCCGACCCGCCGGCGTTCGAGGCGGCGACGATCGCCGCGAGGTAGCCGAGGTGAACCCGGGGGAACACGATCTTGGCCATCGTCGCGCCGATGAGCGCCGCGGCGATGTTGTCGAGGAACGACGAGAGCACGAAGGTCACAGCGAGCAGCGCAAAGGCGCCGCCGATGCCCGCCGGCAGGACGCGGGGCAGCGACTCCGGGACGCCGCTGTCCTCGAAGTGGCGGGCGAGCAGCGCAAAGCCGGTCAGCAGCAGCCCGAGGTTGGCGATTACCACCCATTCGTGGATGAGGTGCGAGGCCAGGCCGGGGAGGCCCGCGCCCTCACGGAACGGACTGGCCAGCACCTTGTACCCGGTGATGACGGCCAGGCCGCCGAGGGCGACGCGCAGGGTGTGGTGATGGAACAGCGCGACCCCGAGCAGGGTCAGCGCGAACAGCACGAAGTCGATCGGGATCACGGCCGGGGGCCTCCGCACGCGCCGCCTGCACGCGGCCAAGTGTGCGATTATACGTGCAGGATCGACACGTTCATGACCGAACGACGGCTTGCTGCGCTCGAGCGTGCAGCCCTCGTCGGGCTCGTCACCGGCAGCATGCGCCGTGCCGACGCCGAGCAATCGCTCGACGAGCTCGACCGACTCGCCCACGCGGCCGGCGCCGCCAGTGTGGTGCGGGCGCTGCAGGAACGCGCCACGCCCGACTCGGCCACCTTCATCGGCCGCGGCAAGGCCCAGGCGCTGGCGCTGGCCTGCGCCGAGGCCCGCGTCGACGTCGTGATCGTCGACAACGAGCTCACCCCGGCGCAGCTGCGTGAGCTGCAGGATCTGGTCGCCTGCAAGGTGATCGATCGGACGCAGCTCATCCTCGACATCTTCGCGCGGCGGGCGCGGACCCGCGAGGGCCGGCTCCAGGTGGAGCTGGCGCAGCTCCAGTACCTGCTGCCGCGGCTGGTCGGCGCCAGCGCGGCGTTGTCGCGGCTGGGCGGCGGCATCGGCACCCGGGGCCCGGGCGAAACCAAGCTCGAGATGGACCGGCGGCGGATCCGCACGCGGATCAAGGTGCTCGGCGACGAGATCGAGCGGGTGCGGCGGCGCCGTGGACAGCTGCGCGAGCGGCGGGACAAGGGGCTGGTGCCCACCGTGGCGCTGGTCGGGTACACCAACGCCGGCAAGACGACGCTGTTCAACCGCCTCACGCGCGCCCATGCCGTGGTGTCGGACGCATTGTTCGTCACCCTCGATCCGCTGGTGCGCCGGGTGCGGCTGCCCGATGCGCGCGAGCTGCTCGTGTCCGACACCGTCGGCTTCATCGACCGGCTGCCGCATGCGCTGGTGGCCGCCTTTCGCGCCACGCTCGAGGAAGCCGCCGACGCTGAGCTGCTCCTGCACGTGATCGACGCCTCGCATCCCGATCGCGAGCGGATGATCGCGGCGGTGATGCGCGTGCTCGAGCAGGTCGGTGCGCTGGAGGTGCCGCGGCTCGAGGTCTACAACAAGGTCGACCAGCTCCCCGACGACGAGCGCATCGCCCTGGAACGGGCGGCGCCTGGCCGGCTGTGCATCTCGGCGCGCACCGGCGACGGCGTGCCGGCGCTGGTCGAGGCGGTGGCCGCCGCCGTGGCGCTCGATCGTCAGCGCGTGATCGTGGAGCTCGATCCGGACGATCCGGCTGACGCCGAGCGGCTGCGCTACCTCTTCCGGCACGGCCGCGTGGTGTCGCAGGTGTGGCTCGGGCCGCGGATGCGGCTCGAGGTGGACGTGCCGCGGCGGCTGGCCGCGCATGCGCTGCGATCGCAGTCCGGGAAGGCCAGTGCGTAACATCGGTCGGCTTTGGGCCGTGCTGCTCGTCGGGGCCGCGGCGGCGTGCGCGCCGCCGCCGCCGGTCGCGGTCGTCCCCACTGTCCCGGCCCACCCCGACTTCCTCTTTCCGGGCGCGCCGCCCGGCACGCCACCGGCCACCCTCGAGCGGCTCGATCGCGGCTGGCGGTTGTTGCAATCGAACGACGCAGCGGGCGCCGAACGCGAGTTCGCGGCGCTGCTGCGCGCCAATCGGGGGTTCACGCCGGCCGTCGCCGGGCAGGGCTACGTCGAACTCGCCCGTGGCCGCCCGGCCGAGGCGCTGACCGCCTTCGAGCGGGCTACGTCGGTCGAGGCGGCCTACGCCCCGGCCCTGGTCGGGCGGGCGCTGGCGCTGCTGGCGGCCGGGCGCCACGACGAGGCACTGGCCGGCTTCGAGGCGGCGCTGGCCGCCGATGCGTCGCTGTCCGATCTCGCGCCGCGCATCGAGCTGCTGCGCGTGCGGCAGCTGCAGGATCGCGTGAACCGCGCCGAACGCGCCGCCGCCGCCGGGCGGTGGGACGAAGCGCGCGACGCGTATCACGCCGCCATTGCCGCCTCGCCCGAGTCGGCGTTCCTGTATCGCGATCTGGCGCGCGCGGAGCAGCGCGCCGGCCGGGACGAGGCGGCGCTCGGCTACGCCCGGCGCGCGCTGGCGCTCGACGCCGACGATGCCCGGGCGCATCTGGTGGTGGCCGAGGTGCTGGCGGCGCGCGACGACTTCGACGGAGCGCTCGCGGCCTACCAGCGCGTCGCCGCCCTCGAGCCCTCGCCGGCGACGACCGACGCCATCACCAGGTTGCGCGAGCGGGCCCGCGACGCCGCCTTGCCGCCGCAGTATCACGCCATCGCCGCTTCGCCGTCGGCGACGCGCGGCGATCTGGCCGCGCTGCTCGGGGTGCGCCTGGCCGGCGTGCTGGCGGCGGCCCCGCAGCGTCAGCTCGTGGTGACCGACGTGCGCGGCCACTGGGCGCGTCCCTGGATCGAGACGACGGCGCGGTCGGGGGCGATGGAGGTGTTCTCGAACTACACCTTCCAGCCCGGCGCGCGACTGCGGCGCGCCGACGTGGCCGACGTGGTGAGCCGCGTGCTCGCCCTGCTGCCGCCGGCCACCGCCGGCAACGCCCCCTGGGACACCGCGACGGTGACGATGACCGATGTGCCGCCGGGCCACCTGGCCTACCCGGCGGTGCGGCGCGCCGTGTCGGCGGGCGTGATGGCCCTCGACGGCGGCGCCTTCCGATTGCTGCAGCCGGTGACCGGCGCGGACCTGGCGGCGATCGTCGCCAGGCTCGAGGCGCTGGCGAAGCAAGGCAGTCGAGGAGGTCGGTGACCGCCGAGCCCATCCTCACGGTGGCCAACCAGCTGACGCTGCTGCGCCTGCTGTTGATTCCGGCGTTCGTGCTGTGCGTCGTCTACGGCCGGTTCGGCTGGGCGCTGGTGGCCTTCGTCGTGGCCGGTGCCACCGACGCGCTCGACGGGTTGATCGCCCGGCGCGCCAACCAGCGCACCTCGCTCGGCGCCTGGCTCGATCCCGCCGCCGACAAGCTGCTGCTGGTCACCACCTTCGTCGTGCTCACGCTGCCGAACCTGGGCCTGCCCAACCGCCTGCCGCTATGGCTCACGATCCTGGTCATCAGCCGTGACATCGCCATCGTGCTCACGGTGGCGATCGTCAATCTGGCCACCGGCCCGCGCACGTTCCGGCCCTCGCCGCTGGGCAAGGCGGCCACGGCGCTCTTCATCGTGACCTGCGTGGTGGTGCTCTTTTTCAACTACCTCGGTCGCGCGTCGGTGGTCGTGGACTGGTTCGTGTGGGCGTCGCTGGGCATCACCCTGGCGTCGTCGGCGGACTACCTCCGGCGCCTGACGACCCGTGCCCCCGGGGAGGCCGACCGGCGGTGAGCGTCGTGGGGTGGGAGGCGGGATCCCCCCGCCCGCGAAATGTGTCGCGAATCGCCGTGGCGGGACACTAGAATCGGCGGCGCAGGGCGGCGAACCGGGAGGGCGGACCAGCATGCAATCGACATTCAGCAACCGGCGCGGGGCGATGGCGGCGGGACTCGTGGTGATGGCCCTGGCCGGGGTCGCGGCGCAGCAGGGATCGGCGCCGGCAGCGCCGGCGGCGGGGCAGTGGCGGACCTACGGCGGCGACCTGGCCAGCACGCGCTACTCGCCGCTGGATCAGATCACCGCCGAGAACTTCGGGACGCTGCGGGTGGCCTGGCGCTTCCGCACCGACCCCTTCGGGCCGCGCCCGGAGCTACAGCTGCAGACGACGCCCCTCTACGTCGACGGCGCGCTCTATGCCTCGGTGGGATCGCGGCGCACGGCGGTCAGCATCGATCCGACCACCGGCGAGCTCGTCTGGGCGCGCCGCTTCGACGAGCGCCCGCGCACGTTCCCGCGCGGCCTGTCGGGACGCGGCGTGGCCTACTGGGAGAGCGGCGCCACCAAGCGCGTCTTCTTCGTCTCGCCCGGCTACCAGTTGCTGTCGATCGACGCTGCCACGGGCGCGCTCGATCCGGCGTTCGGTGCCAAGGGCGTCGTCGACATGCGGACGCAGCTCGGCTACCCGCTGGAGGACGTCGAGAAGGCGGAGATCGGGCTGCACTCGGCGCCCATCGTCGTCAACGGCGTCATCGTCGTCGGTGCCGCGCACCTGCCCGGCGGCGCGCCGCCGACCAAGGAGCACATCAAGGGGGTCATCGCCGGCTACGACGCCCGCAGCGGCAAGCAGCTGTGGCGGTTCGTGGCGATTCCCGGGCACGGCCAGCCCGGCAACGAGACCTGGCTCAACGAGTCGTGGACCTACACCGGCAACGCCGGCTCCTGGGCGCAGATGTCCGCCGACGAGCAACTGGGCTACGTCTACGTGCCCGTCGAGGCGCCGACCGGGGACTACTACGGCGGACATCGCCACGGCGACAACCTCTTCTCGAGCTCGCTGGTCGCGCTCGAGGTCAAGACCGGGAAGAAGGTGTGGCACTTCCAGACCACCCATCACGACATCTGGGACTGGGACCTGCCGAGCGCGCCGATCCTCGCCGACATCACCGTCGACGGCCGGGCGATCAAGGCCGTGGCGCTGCCGACCAAGCAGAACTGGCTCTACGTCTTCGACCGCACCAACGGCAGGCCGGTGTGGCCGATCGTCGAGACGCCGGTGCCGAAAGGCGATCTGCCCGGCGAATGGTACGCCCCGACGCAGCCGATTCCGAGCAAGCCGCCGGCGTTCGGCCGCCAGGGCATGACGACGAAAGATCTGATCGACTTCACGCCCGAGATCAAGGCCAAGGCCGAAGAGTTCGTGAAGAACTACCGCATCGGCACGCTGTGGGAGAACCCGTCGGAGCGGGTCGCGGGAGGGACGCAGGGCACCTTGCAGCTCCCCGGATCGACGGGCGGCCCGAACTGGCAGGGCGGTTCCATCGACCCCGAGACCAACATCGTCTACATCTACTCGAAGGACGAGGTGACCCTGCTGGCGATGGTGAAGGACCCCAAGCGGTCGAACATGGACTACATCAACGGCGGTGGCGGCGAGGGCGCCGCGCGCATCGCCATCGACAACCTGCCGATCATCCGGCCGCCGTGGGGCCAGATCTCGGCCATCGACTTGAACAAGGGCGAGATCGTCTGGCAGACCGTGCACGGCGAGACCGACGATGCGGTCACCAATCACCCGGCGCTCAAGGGCGTGACCATCCCGCGCACGGGCCGCACCGGCCGCGTCGGCGTGCTGACTACCAAGACCCTGGTGCTGGCCGGGGACGGCGGGATGGCGACGCATCCCAACGGCCAGCGCAGCGGCATGTTCCGGGCCTACGACAAGAAGACGGGCAAGGAGCTCGGCGCCGTGCCGATTCCCGGGCCGCAGACCGGTTCGCCGATGACCTACCTGCACGAAGGCCGGCAGTACATCGTGGTCGCGGTGTCGGGGCAGGGGTCGGCCGCCGAGCTCGTCGCGCTGACGCTTCCCGAAAAACGCTGACGGCGGCGGGCCGCCAGCGCCCTACTTGAAGATGCCGAGCGCCTTGAGGATGAAGATGAACAGCGCGGCGCCGATGACGGCGAACAGGATGGCGCCGATGGGTGTGGAGCCCATGCCGAGCTGCCCGGCCAGGAAGGCGCCCAGCCACGCGCCGATGATGCCGACGATGACGTTGGCGACTAGGCCCATCTGCGCGTTCGTCTTCATCACGATGCTGCCGAGCCAGCCGATGATCCCGCCAATCGCCAGCGTGACCAGGATGCCGACCGTGCCGCTGAGAAACGACCCTGCTTGCGCGGATTGATCCATCTGGATGCCTCCACTCCGTTGCATATCGACGAGGGCCTGAGGGTCAGGCGCGGCCAACTATACTCCCCTCGACCGGGACAGGAGCACTATGATGGCGGCGCAGTCTCGATGGTCTCGGCGTGATGTTCTGGCGTGGTCGGCGGTCGCAATCGGCTCATCGGCGCGCGCCCAGGGCCGATCGCAGACGCCGCTCGATCAGTTGCCGCCGAACCTGCCGGTGCCCAAGGACGACGGCGGCTGCCGCCATCTCGTCGGCATGCGGCTGCCTGATCTCGACCTGCCCTCGACCCGCAATCGCCGCCTCAACCTGGCGAAGCTGTCGGCACCTCGACTGGTTCTCTATGCCTACCCGATGACCGGACGGCCGGGAGTGGCGTTGCCGGCGGGGTGGGACGACATCCCGGGCGCCCGCGGCTGCACCTTGGAGACGTGCGGCTTCCGCGACCACCACGCCGATCTGGCGAAGCTGCAGACCGAAGTCTACGGCGTGAGCGTCCAGACAACCGAGTACCAGCAGGAGATGGTCGAGCGCCTGAAGGTGCCGTTCGAGGTGCTGAGCGACGCAGACATGAAGCTGGTGAAGGCGCTGAAGCTCCCGACCTTCACCGCCGGCGGCATGACGCTGGTCAAACGTCTCACTGTCGTCGCCTCGGCCGGCCGCATCGAGCACGTGTTCTATCCCGTGTTTCCACCCGACAAGCACGCCGAGGAAGTCATCGCCTGGCTCGAGGCGCATCGAACTGCCTGAGGGTCCCTGCCCGTGAGTCGCCGCGGCATCTCCCTCCGCCTCGCGCTCGGCTGGCGCACGTTCAACGCGGTTCGTGAGGCAGGTTGCAACCCCTCAAGCGTGCTGGCCATCAATCTCGGCATCGGGAGACGCCACGCCGCCTCCCGGCAGGAGCCGCCCGCCAGCCGGCTCGACTCTCGACGGGCTGCGAGGTGCGGTGATTCTCGGAGCCATCGATGGCTATTCGGATTGTTCGGCTCGGTAGTCCTCGCCACCCGAAGGAAGGGTTGCGCATCGGCACCGTGCGGCGGCCGCCGCGCGGCGTGCCGAAGGCGAAGTTCTCAGCGGAGAACTGGTACGACGTCTGGTTCCCCGTGCTCGCGCCCAGCGTCGAGACCATGAAGCTGGGTCAGGCCGCCGAGACGCCAGCGCAATGGACGGCGTTTGTCCGGAAGTACCGAAGCGAGATGTCAGATCCGGCGGCGAGCCAAACGCTCGACCTGCTAGCCGCGCTGTCGAAGATGAGCGACTTCTCGGTCGGTTGCTACTGCGCAGACGAGGCGCACTGCCACCGGTCTGTCTTGCGCGAGTTACTCATCGCCCGCGGCGCCACGATCGCATGAGTAGGACCGACGCGCAACCGTGCATCGCGCTCGGAAGGTGCACGCTGGCGCCTTCCGGAGGACGAGATGATTGTGGGGTGTCTGGCGAGGCCGTAGGAAGGTGCCGGCGGGCGCCTCCCGAGCGCGCTTACAGCACCTTCGCGCGGAAGTAGTCGATCGTCTTGGTCAGCCCTTCGCGCAGCTCGACCTTGGGCTCCCACCCGAGCAGCGTGCGCGCGCGCGTGATATCAGGCTTGCGCACCTTCGGATCGTCGACCGGCAGCGGCTTGTAGACGATCCGGCTCTTCGATCCGGTCATCTCGATGATCGTCCGGGCGATCTGCTCGATGGTCATCTCGGTCGGGTTGCCGATGTTGACCGGGTCGTTCTCCGTCGACAGCATCAGGCGGATGATGCCGTCGACCAGGTCGCTCACGTAGCAGAAGCTGCGGGTCTGCGAGCCGTCGCCGAACACCGTCACGTCCTCGTGCTTGAGCGCCTGCGACATGAACGCCGGCACGGCCCGGCCGTCGCGCAGCCGCATCCGCGGGCCGTAGGTGTTGAAGATGCGGACGATCTTGGCGTCCAGCCCGTGATAGCGGTGGTAGGCCATGGTGATGGCCTCGGCAAAGCGCTTGGCCTCGTCGTAGACGCCGCGTGGGCCCACCGGGTTGACGTTGCCCCAGTAGGTCTCCTTCTGGGGATGCTCCAGCGGGTCGCCGTAGACCTCGGAGGTCGAGGCGATGACGAACGCCGCCCCCTTGGCCTTGGCCAGGCCAAGCGCCTTGTGCGTGCCGAGCGCGCCGACCTTCAGCGTCGGAATCGGCAGCTCGAGGTAATCGATCGGGCTGGCCGGGCTGGCCCAGTGGAGCACGTAGTCGACCGGGCCGTCGACGTTGATGTAATTGGTGACGTCGTGCTTGATGAACTCGAAGTCGCGGTTCTTGAGGTGGGCGAGGTTGGCCAGATCGCCGGTGAGCAGATTGTCGATGCCGACCACCGAGAACCCGCGGTCGAGCAGGGCGTCGGTGAGGTGCGACCCGATGAAGCCGGCCGCGCCGGTGATGACGACTCGTTTGGACATGCGGATGCGCCGAGGCAGGAAATCAGTACGCCACGCGATGCGAGAAGATGCCGCGTAGCAGGGTCAGCCAGATGATCTTGAGGTCCAGGGACACGGACCAGTTCTCGATGTAGTACAGGTCGTACTCGATGCGCTTCTCGAGCGAGGTGTTGCCGCGCCAGCCGTTGACCTGGGCCCAGCCGGTGATGCCGGCCTTCACCTTGTGGCGCAGCATGTACTGCGGGATGCGGTGCTTGAACTGCTCGACGAAATAGGGGCGTTCGGGACGCGGGCCGACGATCGACATCTCACCTTTGAGGACGTTGAGGAACTGCGGCCACTCGTCGAGATCGAACCGCCGCAGCCAGCGGCCGACCTGCGTCGCCCGCGGGTCGTCGTCATTGGCCCACACCGGGCCGGTATCGTCTTCGGCGTCGAGCGGCATGGTGCGGAACTTGTAGACCAGGAACGCCCGCCCGTCGAGGCCCATACGAATCTGCTGGTAGAAGACCGGTCCGTGCGAGCTCCGCTTGATCAGCCAGGCGATGATCAACCCCGGCACCGCCATCGCCGCCAGCGCCATCAGCGAGATGGCGATGTCGAGAGCGCGCTTGACCAGCGCGTTCACGCCCTGCAACGGTACGTCGTTGACGTTGATGACGGGAATGCCGTCGAGGTCCTCGAGCCGGGCCCGCAGGGCGATGAACTGGAGCAGGTCGGGCACCACCTTCACGTCGACGCACTCGCGGCTGGCGCCCTCGACCAGGTCGAGCATCTTGACGTGCTCCTCCATCGGCAGGGCCACGTAGAGATGGTCGATCTGTTCGCGGGCGGCGATCTCCGGCGCCTCGGCCAGCGTCCCGAGCAGCGGCAGCCCGCGGTAGCCCAGGTGATCGCCGCCGGCCCGGTCGTCGACGAACCCGACCACGTGGTAGCCCAGCTGGCGATGCTCGAACATGCGGTCGGCGACCATCCGGCCGAGGTCCCCGGCTCCGGCGATGAGCACGCGGCGCAGGCCGAGCCCGGAGACCCAGCGCCGCTCCAGGAACTCGCGCACCACCTTGCGGGTCAGGTAGCCGAGGGCGATCGTGCAGACCAGGAAGATGGCCCACACCAGCTGCGAGACTTCGTAGACGCCGCGGCTCTTCAGCTCGTCGGGCACGTAGTAGGCCTGGAAGTACAGCGTGCCGACCACGCCGATCACCACGGCGAAGATGCTGCCGACCAGGACGTTGAAGAAGACGTCGATGCGCGAGCGGCCGCGGCGCAGCCGGTAGAGGCCCTGCAGGTGGAAACCGAGCGGGACGATCACGGCGATGAACGGCAGGACGTTGATGTACTGCGAGAGCGGCGGCTGGCCCTTGGCGATGTCGAAGACCCCCAGCTCGAAGCGGACGAGATAGGCGAGCAGGAAGGCCACCACGCCGTTCAGCGCATCGGCCAGCACGTGCAGCGCCACGAGCAGCCGGTTGTAGCGCCTTACCATCGCCTGTCGGCCGGCGCCGCGAGGACTTCGTCGACGGCGGTCTGGAACTCGTCGCGGAAGCGGGCCGCGCCGAACCGCTCGGCGTTGGCGCGGATACGCGCGGCGTCCCAGCGGGTGGCGGCCGCGCGCTGGAGGGCGGCGGCCCACGAGGCCACGGTGTCGTCGGGCACGAGCACGCCGGTCACCCCGTCGATCACCGTCTCGGTCGCGCCGCCGCGGCCGAGCGCGACCACCGGTCGGCCACAGGCCTGCGCCTCGACCGGCACCAGTCCGAAGTCTTCCTCGCCGGGGAGCAGCACGGCGCGGGCGGCGCGATAGTGGGCGCGGACCGCGGTGTCGTCGAGGCGGCCGAGCAGCCGCACGCCGGGGGCGTCGGCCGCCAGCGCCTCCAGGCGGGCGCGTTCAGGACCGGCCCCGATGATGTCGAGCGGCAGTTGGGCGGCGCGAGCGGCTGCGATGGCCAGTTCCAGGCGTTTGTAGGGCACCAACGCCGACACGATCAAGAGCGCGTGTCGACTGCCCGCGTCACCGGGCGTGAAGGCGTCGGTATCGACGGGCGGATAGACGATCGCCGACTCACGATTATAGTACAGGGCGATTCGCCGGGCAACGTACTGGGAAATAGCGAGATAGCGGTTGGGACGATCGGCCGTGGCGCGGTCCCAGCGCGCCAGCCTGGCCATCACGGGCTTCAGGGCGGCGCTGGCCAGCGCGCCGACACGCGCCGGGCCGAAGTAGGCGTCGAACTGGTCCCAGGCATAGCGCATCGGCGTCAGGCAGTAACAGAGGTGGCGGGCGCCGGGCGGCACGATGACCGACTTGGCCACGCAGTGGCTGCAGCTGACGACCAGGTCGAACCCGCGCAGGTCGATCCGTTCGATCGCCGCCGGGAAGAGCGGCAGGTAGTGCCGGTAAGCACGGGCGACGAAGGGCAGCCGCTGGATGAAGGCGGTGTGAATCGGGTGCGCCTCGATCGCCGGCGAGACGCTGCCCGGCACGTGCACGAGGGTGAAGAGGTCGGCGCCGGGGAAGAGGGCGGCGATCTGCTCGAGCGCTTTCTCGCCCCCGCGCATGCCGGTGAGCCAGTCGTGGACCAGCGCGACGCGCATCACCCGCGTCCCACCGCGTCGCGATAGACCTGCAGCGTGCGCGTGGCCGCCTCCTGCCAGGAAAACGCTTCGACCCGCCGCCGGCCGCGGGCAATGAGCTCCTGGCGCAGCGGCTCGTCGGTCACCGCCCGGCGGATGCCCTCGGCGATCGACCGGCTGTCATAGGGATCGACGAGCAGGGCGGCGTCGCCCACCACCTCCGGCAGCGACGACACGTTCGACGTGACGACCGGCGTCTGGTTGGCCATGGCCTCGAGCGGCGGCAGCCCGAAGCCCTCGTAGAGCGAGGGGAAGACGAACGCGCGGGCCAGCCGGTAGAACGCCACCAGGGTGGCCGCCGGCTGGAAGCCGAAGAACCGCACGTGCTTGTCGAGGCGGTGGCGGTGCACCGACTGCCGCAGCCCGGGGTACTTGGAGATCTCGTCGCCGATGACCACCAGCTTGAGGTCGTCGGGCGCGCCGGCGCGGGCCTGCGCGAAGCCGTCGATGAGCCGTTCGAGGTTCTTGTGCGGCTTGATGTTGCCGACGTAGAGCACGAACGGATGCGACAGATCGAAGCGCAGGCGCACCCGGCTGAGGGCCTCCTGGTCGGGGGCCGCAGTGAAGCGCGCGTCGATGCCGTTGTGCACCACGACGACCTTCTCGGGGCGCACGCCCGTGTAGTGCAGGATGTCGCGCTTCGACGCCTCCGAGACGGTGAGGATCCGCGTGGCCCGGCGGGCGGCCACGCGAATCATCATGTGGGCGTACAGCCAGGCGGCCCGGTTGGGCAGGTACTGCGGGAAGCGCAGGTGGATGCAGTCGTGGATCGTCACTACGGTGCGGCCCGGGACCAAGGGCGGCAGCACGTAGTGGGGGGCGTGGAACAGATCGGCCCCGGCCCGCCGGGCGGCCAGCGGCAGCCGCAGCTGTTCCCCGAGCGAGTACGGCCGGGCCGTCTCGGCCACGCCGCGCACGTTGGGGCCGAAGGCGGCCAGCTCGGCCAAGTCGCCAGGCCGCGCGAACAGCACGTATTCAGTCGATGGATCGAGTGCCGACACCGCCTGCACCAGGTTGCGGATGTAGGTGCCGATGCCGAAGTCGTGGATCTTCCGTGCGTCGATGGCGATCCGCATTTAGGCGCCGCGTCGATTATCGGACATCGAAGCCGCGGCGCCGCAGCCACCAGGCCAGCAGCGGCGCCCACGCCGGGTGGTGCTTGCGGTAGAACGCCAGCTGGCTCTCGCGCCGCCGCTGCTCGGTGCCGGCCGGCGCAGTGGCGGTCGAGCGTCCGCGCAGGTGCCGGACCGTCGCCGCGGGCACGAAGATGACCCGGCGGCCGCGGGCGGTGAAGGCGGCACACAGGTCGGCGTCTTCGGTGTACATGAAATAGCGCTCGTCGAGCAGTCCGACGGCCTCGAGGTCGGCGCGCCAGGCCAGCAGGCACGCCGCGCTGATCCAGGCCCGCGCGCCGGGCTCGCGGGTGAGCCGCTCGACCCGCGACACCGCCCAGGGCTCGCGGCGTTCATACGCGCGCCCCAGGCGTCGCTGGACCCATTCGCCCCAGGGTGAGATCGGTGGGCCGAAGGAGAGCTCGGCGCGCCCGTCGGCGTCGACGAGGCGGGGACCGGCGGCGGCCGCCGCTCGGTCGGCCCGCAACCCGTCGGCGAGGCGATCGATCTGGCCGCTGTCGACGATCGTGTCGGGGTTCAGCAGCAGCACCAGCTCGCTCGAGGTGGCGCGGACCCCGAGGTTGTTGGCGCGCGCGAAGCCGAGGTTGGCGCCGGCGTCGATCGCCTGCACCCCCGGCCAGCCCCTGCGGACGGCGTCGAGCGTCCCGTCGTCCGAGGCGTTGTCGACGACCACGATGGTGGTGGGGCGCGACGGCGGGTGCGCGGCCAGGCTCTCGAGACAGCGCTCGACATCGGCGCGTACGTTGTAAGTGACGATGACGATGGCCAGCGTGTGTCGAGGGGCGGCGGCGGGCTCAGGCACCGGCGGCCTCTTCCAGCGCGCGCCAGGTGCGCGCCGCCGTGTCGGCCCACTGGTAGCTTGCCAGCACCGCCGGGGCCGCCGCCAGGTGCGGCGCCCGAGCCGCCGGGTCGCTGAGCAGACGGCCGAGCGTGGCCGCCAGCGTGTCGACCAGCGCGGGTCCATCGGCGACGCGAACCGCCGCCTCGCCGTAGATCTCGCGCGCCACCGGCGTATCGAGCACCACCGGGACGGCGCCGTGGGCCAGCGCCTCGAGCGGGGTGAAGCCGAAGCCTTCGTACTCGGACAGGAATGCAAACGCTGTCGCGTGCGCGTACAACGACGCCAGCAGGTCGTCGTCCACCCAATGCCGGACGCTCACCCGTGCGCCCAGCCCGAGCGCGGCCACCTGCGCCGCGTAGTCGACCCGCGGGACGGTGCGGTTCTCGCCGACGATGTCGAGATGCGCGTCGGGATGCGCCTTCGCCACCGCCGCGAACGCCGCGATGAGTACGTCGAGGCGCCGGCGCTGGAAGAGGGATCCCACATAGAGGATGGAGGGGGAGCGGGGCCCGGGTCGCGGCACCGCCGGCCGGACCCCGAGATGGACGGTGCGCACGCGAGACTCGGGCACGCCGGTGAAGCGGACGATCTCGCGGGCCGAGAACGCCGACGGCGCGAGCACGACATGGGCCCGCCGGGCGGCCCAGGCGGTGATCTGCCGGCGCCGCATCCCCTCCCGGGCGGTGTACCACTCGGGATGCGCGAAGTACGACACGTCGTGCACCGCGAGCGCCACCGGCGCCGGACAGGCCACCGGCGCGGTATAGCCGGGGGCGAAGAGCACGTCGGGCCGATCGCGTCCCAGCGCCCGGGCGAACTCCCACTGCTCCCAGCGCGTGCCGCCGGAGCCCGGCACCACGCGGACCGGCCATTCCGTTTGCGGAACCGGCGGCGGGCGGTGGCTGTACAGCACGAACTCGTGGGCCGCCGAGTCGGCGATGGCCCGCCACTCGTGCAGCAGCTCCGCGAGGTAGCGGCCGACACCGGTCGGCCGGCCGGCGAGCTCACGGGCGTCGATGGCGACCCGCATTCTAGTGGCCCGTCCTCGCCATAGGTACAGCGCCTTCCTCGCGGGGCATCCCGATCCGTGCCACCCCACCGCGCAGAGTCCGCGCGGCGGGGACCCCGGGCGGCGATGCTCCTTCCTCACACACGGGCCCGGTGTGCACGGCCACCCCAACACGCACAGTCCGCGTGTCGGGGGCCCCGGCGGTCGTCGCGCCTTGCGCCTCGGGCGCCGCGCGTCGGAATCCACTGCACATCTGGCGAGGACGGGCCACTAGCGGCGCTGCCTTCGCGCGGCGACCGCGGTGGCGTAGGCATCGCGGGTGCGAGCGGCGGTGTCCGCCCAGGTGAAGGCGGCGGCGCGGGCCGGTCCGCGCGCCGCGTGCGCTCGGGCAGTGCCGTCGTCGAGCATCTCGCCGAGCGCGCGCTTCCAGCCGGCGACATCTCGCGGATCGACGAGGATGGCGGCGTCGCCGACCACCTCGGGCAGGGAGCCGGCGGCCGCGGCGATGACCGGCACGCCGCACGCCAGGGCTTCGAGGGCGGGCAGCCCGAACCCCTCGTCCAGGGAGGGCACCACCAGCGCCCGGGCCTCGCGGTAGAGCCGGCGCCGCATGCCCTCGTCGATGTAGCCCGGGGCGCGTACCTTCCCGGCCAGCGGCGCGACGTCCAGGCGGGCGAGCCACTCGCGGGCGGCGTCGGTGTGGCGGCCGGCGAGCACCAGGGGCGGTGCCGCCGGCCGCTCGGCCAGCAACTGCGCGTAGGCGTCGAGCACCACGCCGAGGTTCTTGCGCGGCTCCAACGTGCCCAGGAACAGAAAGGTGTCGCCCAGCGCAGCGCCGCGCGCCGCCCGCACGTCAGCCGCCCACGCCGGAGCGCCGAGCGGCGTCGTCGTGATCCGCGCCGCCGGCACGCCGAGCTCGCCCTGCACGAGCGTGGCGGCATAGGCCGACCCGGCGATGACGTGATCGGCCCGGCGTACGTGGTCCTGCACCAGGCTGGGAAAATCGCGTCGCGCCACCCCGATCGCGTCGTCCGGCACCCGCATGAAGTGCAGATCGAATACGGTGACGACCTGCGCGGCGCGGGTGGCCGGCACCAGGAGCGGCGTCGGGGAGTGCACCAGGTCGCAGGGTCCGGCCAGCCGTTCGATCGGCGGCCATCCGGCGCGGTGCCACGCCCAGGTCAGCGCCCGCACCGGCACGCGCCGGTCGACCCGGGCCGCCGCCGGAATCTCGGTGGCGACGGCGTCAGGGAATCGGTCGGCCCACGAACTCGAGAACAGCGTCAGCCGCTCGCCTTCGGGGGCGGTCGTCCCCAGGGCCCTGGCCAGCTCGTGCACGTACTCGCCGATGCCCGTGCGGGCCCTCAGCGCCGGGCGGTAGTCGACGATCACGTGCACGTCCGCAGACGGTACCACTGACCGGCATGAGGCAACAAGTCCTTGTGGTTCAGTATGTTGACACGAATAACGGTGGATGGTACCGTGACGTGTTCGGCTCGCCTGCAGATGGGCTGGCCAGACGACTTGGGAGGCGCATGAAGGTCGCGGTTGTGGGCACTGGGTATGTCGGACTGGTGGTCGGCGCGTGTCTGGCGGAGAGCGGCAACGACGTTTTGTGCGTCGACAAGGACGAGGCCAAGGTGCGGATGCTCCGCCGCGGCAAGAGTCCCATCTACGAGCCGGGCATCGAAGACCTCCTGCGCCGCAACAAGGCGGAGGGCCGCCTGACCTTCACGACCGACCTGCCCAAGGCGGTGCGTCAGTCGACCATCATCTTCATCGCCGTCGGGACGCCGCAGGGCGAGGACGGATCGGCCGACCTGCAGCACGTGATGGCGGTGGCCCGGGACGTCGCCAAGGCGATGAACGGGTACAAGGTCATCGTCGGCAAGAGCACGGTGCCGGTGGGCACCGCCGCCAAGGTGCGCGAGGTCATCCGGCGCGAGACCACGCATCCCTTCAGCGTGGTCAGCAACCCCGAGTTCCTGAAGCAGGGGGCGGCGGTGGACGACTTCCTGAAGCCCGACCGGGTCGTCATCGGCGCCGAGGACGAGCAGGCGGCCGAGCTCATGGTGGCGCTGCACAAGCCCTTCACCCGCACCGGGGCGCCCATCATGGTGATGGACTGCGCCAGCGCCGAGCTGGCCAAGTACGCCGCCAATGCGATGCTGGCGACCAAGATCTCGTTCATGAACGAGATCGCCAACGTGTGTGAGATCTACGGCGCCGACGTCGACCGCGTGCGGCAGGCCATGGGGTCGGACCGCCGCATCGGCCCGGCGTTCCTGTTCCCGGGTGTCGGCTACGGCGGGAGCTGCTTCCCGAAGGACGTCAAGGCGCTGGTCAAGTTCTCGGCCGACAAGAAATACGACTTCAAGATCCTCAAGGCGGTCGAGCAGGTCAACGAGGCGCAGAAGCGCGTGCTGGTGCGCAAGATGGAAGCCCATTTCGGATCCCTGAAGGGCCGGACGATCGCCATCTGGGGCCTGGCGTTCAAGCCCAGGACCGACGACATGCGCGAGGCCCCGGCCGTGCCGATCATCAAGTCGCTCGTCGAAAAGGGCGCCAAGATTCAGGCCTACGACCCCGAGGCCATGCCGGTGGCCAAGGCCATCTTCGGCAAGGCGGTCACCTTCGTCGCCCGCAACTACGACGCCCTGAAGGGCGCCGACGCGCTGGCGGTGATCACCGAGTGGTCGGAGTTCCGCGAGCCGGACTTCCAGCGCATGAAGAAGCTGCTGAAGACCCCGGTGATCTTCGACGGACGAAATATCTACCAGCCAGAGCAGATGAAGGAGCTGGGCTTCACCTACAAGTCGGTCGGTCGATAGGCTGAGCATGCGCGTGCTGGTCACGGGCGGAGCCGGCTACATCGGCAGCCATGCCGTGAAGGCGCTCACCGGCGCCGGTCATCACGTGGTCGTGCTCGATGACCTGTCGGCGGGCCACGCCGAGGCCGTTCGCGTGCCGCTGGTACGCGCCCGCGTGCACGACACCGCCGTCGTGCGCGACACGCTGCGCGATCAGCGCATCGACACGGTGATGCACTTTGCCGCCTGGCTCGACGTCGGCGAGTCGGTGCGGCGGCCCGGCAAATACTACGAGAACAACGTCATCGGCTCGCTCAGCCTGCTCGAGGCGATGGCCGAGGAGGGTGTCGGCCGGCTGGTCTTCTCGTCCACCTGCGCCGTCTACGGCGAGCCCCAGGTGCTGCCCCTCACCGAGACGCATCCAACGGCGCCGGTCAACGCCTACGGTGAATCCAAGCTGGTCATCGAACGGGCGTTGCGGCACGTCGAGGCGGCGACCGGGCTGCGGGCGATCGCCCTCCGCTACTTCAACGCCGCCGGGGCCGACCCGGCCGGCGAGCTCGGCGAGGACCACGCCCCGGAGATCCATCTCATCCCGCGGGCCATCGACGCCGCCCGGGGCGGCCAGTCGCTGGAGGTGTTCGGCCTCGACTATCCCACGCCGGACGGCACCTGTCTGCGCGACTATGTGCACGTGATGGACCTGGCGGCGGCGCACGTGCTGGCGGCCGGCGCGCTCGCCGCCGGCCGACCGAGCGCCGTCTACAACGTGGGCAGCGGGCGGCCGTGGTCGGTGCGCGACGTGATCGACACGGTGTCGCGGGTGGTGGGCGCGCCGGTGCCGTGGCGGGCGGCGCCGCGCCGCGCCGGCGATCCCTCGGCGCTGGTCGCGTCGAGCGCGCGGGTCCAGGCCGAGCTCGGCTGGCGGCCGGAACTGAGCGACCTCGAGACCATCGTGACGCACGCCGCCGCCTGGCGCGCCGCGCATCCTGGAGGCTACACGGCCGCCGTGACGAGCTGATGGATCCCCTGCTGCGTCTGCTCCGCTATGCAGCACCGTACCGGATGGTCATCGCCGGCGCGCTCGGCGCCATGCTGCTCTACGGCGCCGCGTCGGCGGCGCTGGCCTGGCTCGTCAAGCCGATTCTCGACCAGGTGCTGCCGGCGCGCGAGTCGCTCACCTTCGTCGGCACGGCGATCATCGTCGCCTACGTGGCGAAGGGGATCGGGGCGTTCTTCTCGAGCTACTGGATGGACGATTTGGGCCATCGGGTGGTCCGCGCACTGCGGACCGACCTGTTCGAGCACGTGCTCGGCCAATCGGCGGCGTTCTTCGCCCGCCGCAGCACCGGCCAGCTCCTCTCGCGGGTCAGCAACGACGTGGCGCAGGTGCAGCGGGCGGTCTCGGAGACTGTCGGCGACATGGCGCGCGAGTCGCTGACGGTGGTCGGCTACGCGGCGCTGCTCGTCTACATCGACGCCGGGTTGGCGCTCGTCTGCCTGACCGCTGCGCCGCTGGTCGTCTATCCGCTCGCCCGGCTCGGCAAGCGGCTGCGAATGGTGTCGCATCGCAGCCAGGAGGCGCTCGAGCGGCTGTCGCACCTGGCCGGCGAGGCCTTCTCGGGTCACCGCATCGTCAAGGCCTTCCTGGCCGAAGGCCGCGAGGCGGCGAAGTTCCGCGCCGCGTCCGACCAACTCTATCGCACCAACATGAGCGTCACCGGCGTGCTGTCGCTGCTGCCGCCGCTGATGGAGGCGTTGGGCGGGGTGGCCATCGTCGGCGCGCTCTGGTACGGCAGCCAGGAGATTGCCGCCGGGCGCCTCACGCCGGGCGAGTTCACCTCGTTCGTCGCGGCCCTGCTGCTGATGTACGGCCCAATCAAGAAACTCACCCGGGTGAACGCCAACCTGCAGCAGGCCGCCGCCGCCGCCGAGCGGGTGTTCGAGCTGATGGACGCCCATACCGAGGTGGTGGAGCGGCCGGGTGCGGTGCCGCTGCCGCCGTTCTCCCGGTCGGTCGAGTATCGCGACGTCTCGTTCGGTTACGAAGACGGCCACGGCAAGCTGGTCCTGAACGGCGTGTCGACCGTCGTGCCGGCTGGCCACGTCGTCGCCATCGTCGGCCGCAGCGGCGCCGGCAAGACCACGCTGGCCAACCTGCTGCCGCGGTTCTACGACGTGTCGGCCGGGGCCCTGCTCATCGACGGGCACGACGTGCGCGACGTGACGCTGGAGTCGCTGCGCCGCCAGATCGGCGTCGTCACGCAGGACACCGTGCTCTTCGACGACACGATCGCGGCTAATATCGCCTACGGGATGCCCGACGCCAGTCCTGAGCGGATCGAGGCGGCGGCGCGCGCCGCCAACGCCCACGACTTCATCCAGTCGCAGCCGGCCGGGTATCAGACCGCGATCGGCGAGCGCGGCCAGCGCCTGTCGGGCGGCCAGCGGCAGCGCCTGGCCATCGCCCGCGCGCTGCTGCGCGACGCCCCGATACTCGTCCTCGACGAGGCGACCTCGTCGCTCGATTCCGAGTCGGAGCGGCTGGTGCAGGAGGCGCTCACGACGCTGATGCGCGATCGCACCTGCTTCGTCATCGCGCACCGGCTGTCGACGGTCCAGCGCGCCGACGCGATCCTGGTGCTCGATCGCGGCCGCCTGGTCGAGATCGGGCGCCACGAGGATCTGCTGGCCCGGCCCCAGGGGCTCTACGCCCGGCTCCATCGCGCGCAGTTCGCCGAGGCGCGCCGCCCGGATCGCGCCGGCGTGAGCTGCGCCCGTGGTGAAAGTCCCGCCGGCATTCGACCGACGATGCATCCCCGGTGGCTGCGTTGCTCCTTCTTCAAATATGGGCCGATATTCACAGCCACCCCACGACGCACACCACGCGTCGCGGGGGCCCCGGCAGTCGTCGCGCCTGGCCACCGGGGCGCCTCGTCGGTCTCGGTGCTCGCCGGGACTTTCACCACGGGCTGCTAGGGCTGATCGCGTCACTCCGGAGGCTGCGGCGGCATGATGAAGAGCATGACCGGGTTCGCCACCTCGTCGCACGACGACGAGACCGGCACGATCAGCGTGACCCTGCGGACGGTCAATCACCGCTTCCTCGACCTGCAGGTGCGGTTGCCGCAGGCCATCGGCGATCTGGAGCCGCGCGTGCGCAGCGTCGTGCAGCAGCGCATCGCCCGCGGCCGCGTCGAGGTGCAGGTCGCCCTGCAGGCCCGCGGCGGCCCGACGCCGCTGGTGGAGTTGAACGACGGCTTCGTGCGGGCGCTGACCGCCGCCATCGACGCCGCGCGCGACGCCGGCCTGGTCGCCGGCGCGCTCACGCCCGGCGACGTGCTGCGCCTGCCGCAGGCGCTGTCGATTCGCGAGCAGCCCGTCGGGGACGGCGGATCGTCGGCGTGGGCCAACGCCGCCGAGACCGTCCTCAGTCGTGCCCTCGATGCGCTCGACGAGATGCGCGCTCGCGAGGGCGCCCACCTGCGTACCGATCTCTCGGGCCGCAAGGCGGCGCTCGGCGGCCTCATCGACGCCATCGCCCGCACGGCCGCCCAGGGGCGGGTGCAGGCCGAGGGACGGCTGCTGGAGCGGGCGCGGGAGATGAGCGCGTCGCTGCCGATCGATCAGGCGGCGCTGGCCCAGGAGGTGGTTCGCGCCGCGCAGCGCTCGGACATCGCCGAGGAAGTGACGCGGTTCCGGGCTCACCTCGACCACTGGGACGTGCTGGCCGATGCCGACGAGCCGTGCGGCCGCAAGCTCGACTTCCTGCTGCAGGAGATGAACCGCGAGGTGAACACCATCGGCAGCAAGGCCGACGGCGTGCCGGTGTCCGAGCTCATCATCCAGGCCAAGGCCGAGCTCGAGCGGATGCGCGAGCAGGTCCAGAATGTCGAGTAGCCGCGGGCTGCTGTTCGTCATCTCGGCGCCGTCGGGCACCGGCAAGACGACGCTGGTCGAGCGGCTCGTGCAGATCCTGCCGAACCTGCGGCTGTCCCGGTCCTACACCTCGAGGCCGGTCCGCCCCAACGAGCGCGACGGCGCCGACTACCACTTCATCAGCCGGCCGGAGTTCGAGGCGATGATCGCCGAGCAGGGATTCCTGGAGTGGGCCGACGTCTTCGGCAACCTCTATGGCACGGCCGCGGCCGATGTCGAACACGCGCTTGCCGACGGCCAGGACATGGTGCTGGTGATCGACGTGCAGGGCGCGCGTCAGGTGCGCCAGCGCGGTACCGACCACACGGCGGTGTTCGTCATGCCGCCCTCGTTCCAGGTGCTCGAGCGGCGGCTGCGCGGCCGCAGCGCCGACCCCGAGCCGGCGATGCGGCGGCGGCTGGAAACGGCACGCGCCGAGGTCTCGAGCTACAAGGAGTACGATTACGTCGTGGTCAACGACGATCTGGAATCGACGGTCGTGCGCCTCCAGGAGATCATCGCGGCCGAGCGTTCACGCACGCACCGGATGGGTCGGGTGGCCGACGCCATCGTCCGGACCTTCTTCAAGGCTTGACCCGCCGGCGAGGGGCACATGGCACGCATCGCACTGGGAGTGAGCGGCGGCATCGGCGCCTACAAGGCGGTGGAGGTCGTCCGCGGCCTGCAGAAGGCCGGGCACGACGTCACGGTGGTCATGACGCGGAGCGCCCGGCGCTTCGTCGGCGAACTCACCTTCGAGGCGATCACCCGGCGGCGGGTGGTCGGCAGCCAGTGGGCGCCCGGGTTGAACGCCGACATCGAGCACATCGCGCTGGCCACCGCCTCGGATCTGCTGCTGGTCGTGCCGGCGACGGCCAACGTCATCGCCAAGTTCGCCCACGGCCTCGCCGACGACTTCCTGTCGTCGCTCTACCTGGCGACGACCGCGCCGGTGCTGCTGGCGCCGGCGATGAACACCCACATGCTCGAGCACCCGGCGGTGCAGGCCAACCTGAAGACGCTGGCGGCGCGCGGCGTGACCTTCGTCGATCCCGGCGAGGGGTATCTGGCGTGCGGCTGGGTGGGGAAGGGGCGCCTGGCCGAGCCCGACGACGTCGTCGCCGCGGCCAGCCGGCTGCTCGGCGGCACCGCGCTGGCCGGCCGGGCCGTGCTGGTCACCGCCGGGCCGACCTTCGAGGACATCGACCCGGTGCGGTTCGTCGGCAACCGCTCGAGCGGGCGCATGGGCTACGCCGTGGCCCGCGAGGCCGCGCGTCGCGGCGCGGCGGTGGTGCTGGTGACGGGCCCCACCCACCTCGATCCGCCGGCCGGCGTCGAGGTGGTGCGCGTGCGCAGCGCGGCCGACATGCATCGCGCGGTCCTGGATCGCGCCGCCGGCGCCGATGCGGTGGTCATGGCCGCCGCCGTGGCCGACTACACGCCGCAGTCGGTCGCCGGGCAGAAGGTCGCCAAGCAGGACGGCGGCTGGTCGCTGCCGCTGGTGCGTACCATCGACATCCTGGCCGACCTCGGCCGGCTGCCGTCGCGGAGTGCCGGCCGCCCGGTGCTCATCGGTTTCGCCGCCGAGACGCACGACGTGCTCGAGCACGCCGAAGCCAAGCGGCGGCGCAAGGGCGTCGACCTCATCGTCGCCAACGACGTGGCCAGGGCCGACGCCGGGTTCGAGGTCGACACCAACGCCGTCACCTTCGTGGGCGACGACGGCCTCGAGAGCCTGCCGCTCATGTCGAAGCCGGACGTCGCCGCGCGAATCGTCGACCGGCTGGAACGCCTGCTCGGCGTGCGGCCGGCGGCTCCGGCGCCCCGCTGATGACCCGCGACGATCTGCAGGCGCACCTCGAGTATTTCAAGGAGCTCGGCGTCGAGGGCGTGCATCGCGGCCAGGAGTGGCGCGCCCGGGCCGAGTCGCCGGCGGGCCGGATGGACGCCGGCGCCAGCGCCGACGAGGCCGGGGAGGAGGCCGCGGCGACCCCGGCGGCGGATGCCGGCCAGCCACCGGCCGAGGTGCTGGCGGCGCTGCGCACCCACATCGGGCCGGCGTGCACGCGCTGCAAGCTGCACACGTTGGGCCGCCGTCAGGTCGTCTTCGGCGTGGGCAGCCCGACGGCCTCGCTGATGTTCGTCGGCGAAGCGCCCGGCGAGGACGAGGACCGTCAGGGCGAGCCGTTCGTCGGCCGCGCCGGGCAGCTCCTCACCAAGATCATCGAGGCCATCGGCCTGACCCGCGAGCAGGTCTACATCGCCAACGTCATCAAGTGCCGGCCGCCGGGCAATCGCAATCCCGAGGCCGACGAGGTGGCCACCTGCGAGCCGTTCCTGTTCGAGCAGATCGCCGCCATTCGGCCGAAGGTGGTCGTCGCCCTCGGCAAGTTCGCGGCGCAGTCGCTGCTGCGTTCCACCGAGCCGATCACGCGGCTGCGGGGCCGGGTGTTCGAGTTCCGTGGCGCCCGGCTCATCCCCACGTTCCACCCGGCGTACCTGCTCAGGAATCCCCCCGCCAAGCGCGAGGTCTGGGAGGACATGAAGAAGGTGCGCGACATCTTGCAGAGCTGACGGCGTGGACCGCTTCGTGTCGGTCGCCGTGCCGGTGCCGGCGCTCGACCTGCTGACGTATCGGCTGCCGGAAGCCCTGCCGGTGCCGGTGGCCGGCGCCCGCGTCGATGTGCCGCTCGGCGCCCGGTGCGTCACCGGCATCGTGGTCGAAGCGCCGGTCGACCCGCCCGAGGCTCACGTCCGGGTGCGCGACGTCGTGGCGGTTCGCGACACCTCGGCCTTCGTACCGCCGGGCCTGCTGGTTCTCGCGCGCTGGGTGGCCGACTACTACCTGGCCGGACCGGGCGACGTGCTGGCGACCGCGCTGCCGCCCCGGGTGCTGACCGGTGACGAGCGGACCTTTCGCCGCCGGCGCCTGGCCGTGCTCACCGCCGCCGGTGTGCACGCCGCCGAGCAAGCGAGGATCGGCCCGCGCTGCGCGCCGCCAGGCGACGACGGCGCCGACGGGTTGCGCCTGGGACGCCGGCAACGTGAGGCGCTGGGGCTGCTGGCCGGCACGCCGGCCGGCCTGGCCGTCTCCACCCTCGCCGACCGGGGGATCACCGCCGCCACCGTCACCCGGCTGGTGCAGAGCGGGCTGGTCGCGGTGCGGCACGAGGCCATCGACCGCGATCCGTTCGCCGCGGCCGAGAACACGCTCGACGGGCCGGCGATCGCGCCGCCACTTACCGTCGAGCAGCGCGCGGCGCTGGACGTACTGGTGCCGCTGGCCGACGCCGGCGCGTTCCGGACCGCGCTCGTCCGCGGGGTGACTGGCAGCGGCAAGACCGAGATCTACCTCCAGCTGGCCGATCACATGCGCCGGCAGCAGCGCCAGTCGCTGCTGCTGGTGCCCGAGATCGCGCTGACGCCGGCGCTGGCCGGGCGGGTGCGGGCCCGCTTCGGCGAGCGCGTGGCCATCCAGCACAGCGGGCTCTCCGACGGCGAGCGCCACGACCAGTGGCATCGCGTGCGCGGCGGCGACGTCGACGTCGTGGTCGGCACGCGGTCCGCGGTCTTCGCGCCGCTCGAGCGGCTCGGCCTCGTCGTCGTCGACGAGGAGCACGACACGTCGTACAAGCAGGATGAGAGCCCGCGCTATCACGGCCGCGACGTCGCGGTGATGCGCGCCCACCAGGCCGGGGCGCTCGCCGTCCTCGGCTCGGCGACGCCGTCGCTGGAGACGTTCCGCAACGCCACGACCGGCCGCTACGCCCTGGTGTCGCTGGCGCGCCGGGTCGCCGACCGCCCGATGGCCACGGTGCACGTCGTCAACATGCGCGACGAGTGGGCCGAGGCCGGCGAGGAAGTGATCGTCAGCCGGCGGCTGGCGGCGGCCATGACGGCGCGACTCGACGCCGGGGAACAGACCCTGGTGTTGCTCAACCGCCGCGGCATCGCCGCGGCGGTGCTCTGCCGGCAGTGCGGCTCGACGGTCGAGTGCCCGCACTGCAGCGTGTCGATGACGGTGCACGGCACCGGCGGTCGCGCCGTCGCGCGCTGCCACTATTGCGATTTCGCACAGCGGGTGCCGCCGGTGTGCCCGAACTGCGCGGCGCCGTACCTCGAGCACGTTGGCGTCGGCACCGAGCGGGTCGAGGCCGAGGTGCGGGGCCGCTTTCCGTCGGCGCGGCTCGGTCGCGTCGACCGTGACACCGTGCGGCGCCGTGGCAGCCTGGCGGCGCTGCTGGCGCGCTTCGCGCGGCGCGAGCTCGACGTGCTCGTCGGTACCCAGATGATCGCCAAGGGCCACGACTTCCCGCACGTCACGCTGGTGGGCGTGATCTCAGCCGATGTCGGCCTCGGGCTGCCGGATTTCCGCGCCGCCGAGCGGACGTTCCAGCTGATCACGCAGGTGGTCGGCCGGGCTGGCCGCGGCGACCAGCCGGGCGAGGCGATCGTCCAGACGCTGTTTCCCGATCACTACGCGGTGCGCTGCGGCAGCGCGCAGGACTACGACACGTTCGCCGCGAAGGAGCTGTCCTATCGCGACGCGATGCGCTATCCGCCGATCACCGCCATGATCAACGTGATCGTGCGCGGCCCGTCGGCCGAAGAGGCGATGCGCGCCGCCGCCGCCTTGGCCCGCACCGCTCGCGAGCAGGCCGGCGATCGCGGGCTGCAGCTGCTGGGTCCGGCACCGGCGCCGCTGCCCAGGCTGCGCGGGGAGTATCGCGCGCAGTTCTTCCTGAAGGGCGGTCATCGCGGGCGGATGCGCGACGCCGTCCGCGCCGCACTGGCGGCGCATCCGGCGCTGACGCGCCGCGCGTCGGTCGACGTCGATCCGGTGAGCATGCTCTGAGTCCCGAACAGCGGCTAGCCGCTAGCCGCTTTCCCAATAGTTTGTTCCTCGTCCTGCGTGTCCATCGGTTCGATTGGCCTTGGCGTGAAGCACAGCGCCAGGACCAGTGCCGCCACCACTGCGAGGGCGAGGCGCGCGCGGTCGAGCCGCAGCGATTCGTCGAGGGTGGGCGGGTGGCCCACGCCGTGGACCGCGGTCATCAGCAGGAGCAGCACCGCCCACGCGCCCCAACTCAGCGATGCGGCGGCCAGCGCCGCCGTGCCGATGATGGTGGCGAGCGACAGCCAGCGGGCACGACCGCCGAATACCGCATAGCCGATGTGGCCGCCATCGAGTTGCCCGAACGGAAAGAGGTTCAGCGCCGTCGCCAGCAGGCCGAACCACGCGGCCAGCCCCATCGGGTGGACGTAGAGCGCCTGGTCGTCGGGGATCGCGCCCCAGAGCATCCGCTCGACGAACTGGAACAGCAGCGGATCGCCGAGCACCAGGCCGCCGCCGTCGGCGGGCAGCGGCACCACCCGCGACGCCGCCACCCCGGCGACGAGCAAGGGGACGGCGACGACAAACCCCGCCAGGGGGCCGGCCACGGCGATGTCGAAGAGCGCGCGCGCGTGCGGGATCGGCTCACGCAGTCGGATGAAGGCGCCGAGCGTGCCGGTGAGCGGTAACGGGGCGGGAAGAAACCAGGGCAGCGTCGCGTCGACGTCGTAGTAGCGGCACGCGGCGTAGTGGCCCCACTCGTGCGCACCGAGGATCGCCAGGACGGGCAGGCTGAAAACCAGGCCGCCCATCCAGAACGCCGGCGTTGCCGGATCGGCATCTGGTGCCCCGGCGCCGGTGGTGAACGCCGCCCAGTGCCACGCGCCGGCGAACGTCGTCGTCAGCAGCGTCAGCAGGAACGCCGCCACGTGGCCGCCGACCGGGTGCCGCCAGCGCGCAGGCGACGGCGTGGCGAGGGGAGGCTGGGACGTCGCGCTGTCCACTAGCCGATGTTCTGGAGGTCCTTGCCGGGCTTGAAGCGGATGGTGCGACCGGGCGGGATGCGCACTTCGCGGCCGGTGCGCGGATTGCGCCCGATGCCGCGCTTGCGCGGCTTCACCTGGAAGACGCCAAACCCCCGCAGCTCAATGCGTTCGCCGCGTTGCATCGAGATACGCATCGCGTCGAACACCGCGTCGACGGCGAGCTCGGCCTTCACTTTGGTGATCTCGGCGAGGCGCGAGACCTCGTTGACGATATCGACCTTGATCATCGGCGCCGCGCCCGCCTCGTCACGAACACGATAACTAGCATAGATAGAACGACTTACGCTGTCAACGGCGAGGCCGGCTGGCGGGCCGTGGCCGGGCTGTGCCGCCGCACGCCGGCTCGCGCAGTCGCGCAGTTACACTGGGGGGCGCCGTGCCGCCGCGCCCCCTCCCCGTCGTCGTGCTCGTCGGCCGTCCGAACGTCGGGAAGTCCACGTTGTTCAACAGGATGACGGGCACCCGGCGCGCCATCGTGAACTCCGTGCCCGGGACGACGCGGGATTTCCTGGCCCACCCGGTGCCGGTGACCGACGGGGCCTTCATGCTGACCGACACCGGCGGCATGTTCGGCGACAGCGCCGACCCCCTGCACGAACTGGTCGTCGACGCCGGTCGCCGTGCCCTCGAGACCGCCGATCTCATCGTCTTCGTGGTCGACGGCCGGGCCGGCCTGGTCCCCGGAGACGAGGAGATTGCCCAGGTCGCCCGCGGCACCGGCCGGCCGGTGCTGCTGGCCATCAACAAGACCGACGACAAGCGCGCCGAAGCCGGAGCGCTCGACCTCTATCGGCTGGGGTTCGATCCCGTGATCGAGGTGAGCGCGGAGCACGGCCGTGGTGTCGGCGACCTGATGGACGAAGTCGTCCGCCGGCTTCCCGCGCGGGCGTCGCCCGAGGCCGCCGCCCTCACCGAGGAGGACGAGCGTCACGGCGGGCACGCGCCGGCGGAACTGGCCGTCGCCATCGTCGGGCGGCCCAACGCCGGGAAGTCGTCGCTCGTCAACCGCCTGTTGCGGGAGGACCGGATGATCGTGTCGGAGCTACCCGGCACGACGCGGGATCCGGTCGACAGCGTCCTGGCCTGGCACCGCAAGAAGGTGCGCATCGTCGACACGGCCGGCATCCGCAAGGCCGGCCGGGTGGCCCGCGGCGGCGCCGTCGAGTCGCTGAGCGTGCTCCTGGCCCGCCGCTCGATCGCCCAGGCCGACGTCGTGGTGCTGGTCATCGACGCCGTTGCCGGCGCAACCGATCAGGATGCCGCGATTGCCGGTGAGGCCGTGGAGGCCGGCCGTGGGATCGTCGTCGCCGTGAACAAGTGGGACCTGGTCGACGAGCCGACGCCCGAGAAGGCGCGCGCCATCGACGACGAGATCCGCCGCCGGCTGCCGTTCCTCGACTTCGCGCCGATCCTCCACATTTCGGCAGTTACGGGCGCCAAGACGCCGCGCCTGCTCGAACTCATCGATCGGGTGGCGGTGGAGCGCCGGCGCCGGATACCGACGCCGGAGCTGAACCGCTTCATCGCCGCCGCCACCGCCGCGCAGCTGCCGGTCGCCGAAGGCCGCCGCCCCGTCCGTGTCCTGTTTGCCGCGCAGACCGGCGTGGCCCCGCCAACCTTCGTCCTCTTCACCAACATCGCCGCCTCGCTCCACTTCTCCTACGTGCGCTACCTCACCAACCGGCTGCGCGACGAGTACGGCTTCGAAGGATCGCCAATCCGCCTTCATGTCCGCCGCCGGGCGCGGGCCCGGAAGGAGGCCAATGCCCGCTGAAGGCGCGTGCTATACTCCGGAATTCCGCGGATCCGGTGCACGTGTGGGCCGCGGCGACACGCGTATGGTCGCTCCGAAGCTCGAGCGGCTCAAGGCCGCCGACGTCTGTCAGATCGCCCAGGTGCAGCCTTACGTACTCCGCACCTGGGAGACCGAGTTTCCCGACCTCGGCCAGCCAACCGCGGCCGGGCCGCGAATCTACGGCCGCGCCGACGTCGAGCGCGTGCTGCGGATTCGCGAGCTGGTGTTTGTCGAGGGACTCACCTTGGCGGGTGCCAGGCGCCGGCTCGAAGAGGGGGAGGCCGGCGCGACCGCGACGGCCGCCGACGACTTCGTGCTGGTCGATGAGCACACCCGGACGAAGATTCGCGGCGTCCGGCAAGGTCTGCAGGGCGTTCTCGATCTGCTGAATCGCCCGGCAGGCACGGCAGCCTTCGAACTGGTGGCCGCATCCGGGCCGGCCGGCGCTGCGGCCAAGAGCGCGCGGAAGGCGAAACGCTCGGCGTGATCGGAGCTCCACTGACGGGATGTAGCGCAGCCTGGCTAGCGCGCCTGCTTGGGGTGCAGGAGGTCCCGGGTTCGAATCCCGGCATCCCGACCAACCCTCGGTTCCGTTGTACGGCCGACCCGCCCCTCGGGCGCGCGGCCCACATCCTATGAACAAGAACGGCTTGCTCGCGGTCGTCGTCGTCGTCGCGGCCGTGCTCCTCATCGGCCTCTGGGTACTGCGCACTGGTCAGCAGCGCGCCGGCGCCCGCCAGTTCGACTGCGCCGCCGCCCCGAACGCCCCGGCCACCTTGGCGTTCACCAAGGTGACGGCCGACACCGTGCGCATCACCTGGGCGCCGGTGTCGGGTGGTGAGCGGCCGACGACCTTCATCCTCGAAGCTGGCACCGGCGAAGGCAAGAGCGACATCGGCACCTTCGTCGCCGCCGGAACGGCCACCTCCATGGATCGGCAGGCGCCGCCGGGGCGGTATTTCGTCCGGCTGTTCGCCCGCAACGCCTGCGGCACCAGTCCCGCCTCGAACGAGCAAGTCATCACGATGCCCTAGCCGCGGGCGGCGGCTCGGTCGATGTCCTCCCCCCCGCCACCGTCCGCACCGACGGCGCGGTGCCGTGGCGGACGCTGGGGCTGCTGTCGGCGATCGCGGCGGTGCTGGCCGCGACCCCGTCGTCGCTGGCTGAGGGGGTCTACGCCGGCGCGGTGTATCCGTGGATCCAGGCAGCGCTCACCAGCCTCTCGAACCTCGTACCGCTGTCGCTGTTCGACGGGGCGTGCGTGGCGCTGTTCGTGGCTGTCGTCGCCATCTGGTGGTCGGGCCTGCGCCGGCTGGCTCACCCGGGCCGACGGTGGCGGGCCGCGGCGATCACCGCGGCACGCACCGCTGCCGTCGCACTGGCGGCGTTCGTCTGGTTCCAGATAGCCTGGGGCCTCAATTACGCGCGGCCTCCCGTGGACGCGCGCCTCGGGCTCACACCCGGCGCCCCCACCGCCGATGAAGTCGCCCGGCTGCTGGTGCGCGCGGTGGCGGAGGCGTCGGGCGACTACGCGCTGGCCCATGCGGCCGGCTTTCCGGGCCCGCGGCAGGTGCCACCGTCGCTGGTCGCGGCCTTGCACGATGTCGAGGCGGCCGACGGCCGGCCGCGTCCCACGGTGCCGGCCCGTCCGAAGCTGACGCTGCTCGCGCCGTACTTCCGGATGGCCGGCGTCGACGGTCTGACCGCGCCGGCGATGCTCGAGACGCTGCTCAATCCGGACCTGACCGGCCCCGAGCGGCCATTCGTGCTGGCACACGAGTGGGCCCACCTCGCCGGCTACGCGCCCGAGGCCGACGCCAGCTTCGTCGCGTGGCGTACGACACAGCAGGCCGGCCCGGCCGCGCGCTACAGCGGCTGGCTGTTCCTGCTGAGCGAGGCGGCCCGCCAGGTGCCGGCCGAGACACGCCGCGCGGCGCTGGCGGCCCTCGACCCTGGTCCCCGCGCCGATCTCGAGGCGATCCGTCGCCGCGCCGAGGCCCAGGTGGACGTCGTGCAGCGGATCGGATGGCGCGTGTACGATGGGTACCTGCGATCGCAGGGCGTGACCGAGGGCCTGCGGAGCTACTCGCGCGTCGTCGAGCTCATCGCGCGCAGCCAGCGGCCCCACCATTCGTCCCCCGCGCCGCCGCCGCGCTGACGAACCAAACCGCCGGTGCGGACGTCTCTGGAAACGTCCGTTCCGCCAAGGAGCCGCCATGTCCGTCCGATCAGCCGTGCTTGCCGCCGTCGTGGCCGCCCTCGTCAGCCCGCCGCTGGCGGCGCAGCCGGCGCCGCCGGCCTTCACCGTGCCCTACGACTACTTCACGCTGCCCAACGGATTGAAGGTGGTGGTGAGCCCCGATCAAACCGCCCCGGTGGTGCTGGTCGAGGTGATCTACAACATCGGCTTCCGCGTCGAGCCCAAGGGCCGTACCGGCTTCGCCCACCTGTTCGAGCACATGATGTTCCAGGGCTCGGGCCAGCTGAAGAAGCTCGAGCACATCCAGTACGTCTCACGTTCCGGCGGCGTATTGAACGGATCGACGCGCTTCGACTACACCAACTACTTCGAGGTGGTGCCGTCCAACGCCCTCGACCAGACGTTGTGGCTCGAGGCCGATCGCATGCGCTCGCTCGACCTGACTCCCGAGAACCTCAAGAACCAGCAGAACGTGGTCAGCGAGGAAGTGCGGGTCAACGTCCTCAACCAGCCGCACGGCGGCTTCGAGTGGCTCGACCTGTGGGAGAAGGCCAACAGCAACTGGCACAACGCCCACAACTTCTACGGCGACCTGTCGGAGCTCGAGGCGGCGACGCTCGACGACGTCCGAGCCTTCTTCAAGACCTACTACGCGCCCAACAACGCCGTGCTGGTCGTGGTCGGCGACACCACCGCCGCCGAGGTGCGGGCCTCTGGCCGAGAAGCACTTCGGCAGCATCCCGCGCGGCACCCCGCCACCGCCGGCCGACGTCAGCGAGCCGCCGCAGACCGCCGAGAAGCGCGCCGCGCGCGACGACAAGCTGGCCCGCACGCCGGCACTGGCGCTCGGCTGGCACCTGCCGGCGCGGATGTCGAAGGACTTCTTCGCGCTGGCGGTGCTCGACCCGTTGATCGTCGGCGACCAGAGCGCGCGGCTGCACCAGAAGCTGGTGCGCGAGACCCGACAGGCAACGGCGGTGGCCGGCGCCTTCAACCTGCTCGGCTCCAACTGGGACATGAAGGGCCCGATGCTCTACACGGTGCGGGTGGACTACCGGCCCGACACCACGGCCGACAAGGTGATCGCCGCGGTGGACGAAGTGCTGGCCGACATCCAGACGCGCGGCATCACCGCCACCGAGCTGGCCAGCGCCAAGCGGGCGCTGCGCTCGGCGTTCTTCGAGGATCTCGAGGCCGGCGGCCTGCCGCGCTTCGGCCGCGCCAACCTGCTCGGCACCTTTGCCCTCTTCGACGACGACCCTGGCCGCATCAACACCATCCTCACCTCGCTCGACGCGGTCACCCTCGACGACGTCAAGGCGGCGGCCGGCCGCTGGTTCGTCGCCACCAACCGGACCACACTCGACAGCCGTCCCGCTGCGCCGGCCTCGGCACCGGGAGGTGGGCGATGAACCCCCGCGTGCTCATCGCCGTCGCCGTCACTGGCGTGCTGTCGTCGGGCCAGGCGCTCCTGGCGCAGGCACCGCCGCAGCCGCCGCCGCCGCGTCCGGCGGTCGGCCCCGAACGCGCCTTCGCACCGCCGCCGCGGGTCGAACGCACCTTGTCCAACGGGCTCAAGGTCGTGGTCGCGCGCTTCACCACCGTCCCCAAGGTCTCGGTGGCGCTCACGTTCCGCTCGGGCCTCGCGGCCGATTCGGCGGGGAAGGCTGGCCTGGCGCAGTTCGTCGCCGACGCCGCCCAGGAGGGCACGGCGACGCGCGACAGCCGCCGCCTCCGCGACGAGGTGTTTGCGATGGGCGCGACGCTCGGCGCCTCGGTGGGACAGGACGCCAGCACGTTCACGATGCGCGGCCTGGCCGAGACACTGCCGCAGATGCTCGACCTGCTCGCCGACGTGGTCCGCCACCCGACCTTCCCCGAGTCCGAAGTGCAGCTGCTGACGGCCAACGCCGCCCAGCGCGTCCAGGCGCAGCTGGCCTCGGCGTCGTTCGTGTCCAACCGCCAGTTCCGCAGCGTGCTCTTCGGCGCGCACCCCTACGCCCGGATCGGGGTCACGCCCGACTCGGTCAAGGCGATCGATCGGGCGTCGATTGCCGCCTACCACCAGGCACACTACCTGCCCAACAACGCCTTCCTCGTCGTCACCGGCGACGTCGCCGCCGAGGCGGTGACGGCGGCGGTGGAGAAGGCGTTCGGCGACTGGGCGCGCGGCACGGTCGTCGAGCCGGCGTTTCCAGCGCCGCCGGCCCTCAAGGGCCGCAAGCTCGTCTTCGTGCACCGCCCCGGCAGCGTGCAGTCGTCGATCTCGGTCGGCAACGTCACCCTCAAGCGCGACGACCCGCGCTGGTTCATGCTGCAGCTGGCCAACCAGATCTACGGCGGGGCGTTCGATTCGCGGCTGGTGCGCAACATCCGCGAGGAGAAGGGCTATACCTATTCGCCGCAGTCGCAGTTCGCCGCCTTCGGCGACACCGGCGTCTACCGCGCCGTCGCCGACGTGCGCAACGACGTCACCGGCGCGACCCTGAAGGAGATCTACGCCGAGATGGACGGACTGCGCGCCACGCCTCCCGGTGGGCCCGAGCTCGACGGCGCCAAGGCCTACGCGCGCGGCCTGTTCGTGATCCAGAACGCGGCCCAGGCCGGCCTGGCCAATACGCTCACCACGGTGAACATTTACGGCTTGCCTAGCGACTACCCCGAGACCTTCCAGGCGAAGATGACCGCGCTGGCGCCCGAAGCCGTCGTCACCGGCGCGCGGATGCTGCTTGGCGCCGAGGACTCGCTGGTGGTCGTGGTCGGCGACTACACCAAGGTGAAGGACCAGCTCGCCGGCTTCGCCGACATCGCGATCGTGGACGTGTCGGGCCAGCCGATCCCCGCGCCACAATAGGCGCGTGCCTCCCGCCCGACAGACGGCGCGCCTGCGCGTCGATCGCCAGGCGCCCGCGCCCGAGGCGATCGCTCGCGGCGCCGCCGTGCTGCGTGGCGGCGGCCTGGTCGCGTTCCCGACCGAGACGGTCTACGGCCTGGGCGCCAACGCTCTCGACGCCGTGGCCGTCGCGGCGATCTTCGCGGCGAAGGGGCGGCCGGTCACCGATCCGCTCATCGTCCATCTGGCCGCGGCCAGCGAGCTGACGCGCGTCGCCTGTGACGTGCCGCCGGTAGCCACGCGGCTGGCGCAGGCGTTCTGGCCGGGCCCGCTGACCGTCATCGTGCCCAGACGATCCGAAGTGCCCGGCGCGGTCACCGCGGGCCTCGACACCGTGGCGGTGCGGGTCCCGGCGCATCCGGTGGCCCTGGCGCTGCTCGCCGCCGCCGACCTGCCGGTCGCGGCGCCGAGCGCCAACCGCTTCTCGCGGCCGAGTCCCACCACTGCCGATCACGTGCTGGTCGATCTCGACGGTGCGATCGACATCGTGCTCGACGCCGGGCCGACCCACCTGGGGGTGGAGTCGACGATCGTCGACTGCACGGTGACCCCGCCGCTGGTGCGGCGCGCCGGCGGCGTCACGATGGAGCAGTTGAGCGCCGTCGTCGCCGAGGCGGTGCTGACGAACCTCGAGGCCACACCGGAACACGCCCAGGTGGCGCCCGGCCAGCTGCTACGGCACTACGCGCCGGCGGCGCCGGTGACGGTCTTTGCGGGCGCCGCGGCAGATGTCGTGCGGCGGCTCGCTGCCGAGGCGCGCCGCCATGCCGCGTCGGGCCGTCGCGTCGGCCTGATGGCGCCGGAGGAGGACCTGCTGGCCCTGGCGCCGGCGCTGGCCGCGGCCGCCTCGCAGGGCCGGATCATCGTCGCGTCACTCGGCCAGCGGGGCACGCCGGCCGAGGCCGCGCAGCGGCTGTTCGCCGCAATGCGGACCCTCGATGCGGAAGGCGTCGACGTGATCGTCGCCGCCGGCCCCGACCGCCACGGACTCGGCGTGGCCGTGTGGGATCGCCTGCGGCGGGCGGCCGAGGGCCGGGTCGTGCGCGTGTGACCGCAGGACAGGCCACTAACGGTCGAAGCCGATCCAGTCGAGCCGATGCTTGCGCCGGACGTCGCGCAACGTGCCGGGGAAGACGCCGGCCCGCCGGGCCGCATCGCCGGCAGTCCGCATCGCCAGCCCGAAGTCGCGGCTCATCGACACCAGGTCGTTCAGCCAATACGGGCAGTTGCCGTCGTTGCCCGTGTAGTCGACGCGCCCGTCGGCCAGTCCGAACCACGGGCGATCACCGGTGGAGCGGACACGGGGAGCGCATGCCGCCGTGAACCGCGCCCAGTAGCCGTCAATCTGCGCCGCCTGCTGCCCGGCTTCGGCCATCTCCCGTTCGAACGCCTGGGCTCCGAGCTCCCGGTGATCGTCGGCGCTCGAGCGTTCGGTGCCGAACCCCGACAGCGCGTTCGGCGCCGCCGCCGCCGAGGGCGCCGGCGGCGGCGCGCCGGCGGCCGTCGCCACGAGCGACGACGCGCGGCCCTCCACGAGCGCGGTCACGTGGTCGGCGGCGACGGCGAAGCCGAGGCCCTCGGCCGGTCCGCCCATCTTGAGGGTGGTCACGCCGAGCACGACTCCCTGGCGATCGAGCAGCGGGCCGCCACTGTTGCCCGGGTTGATCGCGGCGTCGGTTTGCAGCAGCACGACGCTGCCGGCCCGCCGGCGCGCGCTGATGATCCCCCGCGTGACGGTGTTCTGGAGGCCGAGCGCGGAGCCGATGGCGATCACCTCCTGGCCGGTGCGAACGTTCGCCGCCTGGCCGAGCGACAGCACCGCGGCGGCCGCACCCGCCGCCGTGCGCAGCAGCGCCAGGTCCACGTCGGGGACCGTGCGCTCGACGCGGGCGCTGATGGCCCTGCCATCGTGCATGCGCACCGTCACCGCGGTCTGGCCGGCGACGACGTGATCGTTGGTGACGATGAGATCGGACCGGACGAAGAAGCCGGTGCCGCGCGAGGCCCCGGCCTCGACCATCACCACCGCGGCGCCGGTGCGGGCCACCAAATCCTCGACACCGATGGGCGCCGGCGGCGAGCCCACGGGTGCCGGCTCCACCGGCAGCGGCGGGTCGAGCGGCACGCCGGCCGGCGCCGACTCGGCCGCCATGCTCTCGGAGGTGGGCGCCACCTCGACCGGCGCCGCCTGCGGCGTCGCGTTGCCGGCACCGGCGGGCAGGCTGGGCTCGGCGAGCGCTGCCGTCGGGGCGGCGACGGCCGACGGCGCCGCGGGCACTGGCGTCGAGACCCACCACCAGAGACTGCCGCCGGTCACCATCGCCAGCACCAGCGCCCATGCCACGCCAGAGCTGATGTCACGCGGCGCCGGCGGCGGCGGTATCGCGTGGGTGGCGCCGGACCGCGCGGTGCCGCATCGGCACACGTCGACACCCGGCGGCACCCGCCGTTGACATCCGGGACACGACCACCCGGGGCTGCTCCCCACGATCGCTCATATCGGCAGCGTCAGGGTGGCACGACAGCCGACGCCGGACGGGCCCGGCTCGAGCGCCAGCGTCCCGCCGTGCGCCTCGGCGATCTGGCGGCACAGCACCAGGCCGATGCCCGAGCCGCCGGGCTTGGTCGTGAAGAACGGCACGAACAGGTTCGCCGTCTTCGGCGGGCCCGGTCCGTCGTCGTCGACCCAGATGTCGACGCCGCGAGCCGAGTGCCGCCAGCCAATCGCGATGCCCTTGCCGCCGACGTCCAGCGTCGCCTCGGCGGCGTTGCGCAGCAGGTTGATGACCAGCTGCTCGATCTGGTCGCTGTCGGCGGTGAGCGTGACGTCGGGGCCGGGCCGCACGGTGACCGGCACGCGCGTCTCCAGCCCGGCCACGCGCTGCAGGAGCGGTTTCAGCACCACCGGGCCGAGCCGCGGCGGCGGGAGCTTGGCCAGCTGGGCGTAGGCCGCGGTGAAGCGGCCGAGCGACTCGGCACGCGAGCCGATCACCTGCAGGCCGCGGCGCAGGTCGTCGCGGATATCGGTCGGCGCCGGCTCGCGATGCAGCAGCGCGTCGAGCGACCCGGCGATCGACTTGATCGGGCCCAGCGAGTTGCCCAGCTCGTGGCCGATGACGCGAATCAGCCGCCGCCACGCCTGGCGCTCCTCCTCGCGCAGCGGCCGGCTCACGTCCGAGAGCACGAGCAGCTCGTGGCGCTGGCCGCCCAGGCGGAACGTCGTGCGGCGGACCTCCCACCGGCCCACGCCGCCGGGCACGGCGAGGTCGACGATGCGCGGCGCTTCGCCGAACCAGTCGGTCACGCCCAGCTCCACGGCGGAGCGTCCCAGGAGCTGCTCGGCGGCGCGCCCGAGCAGCCGCTCTCCGGTGCGGTTCACCAGCCGCAGCCGCTGCGCCGGGTCGAAGGCGAGGACGGCGACGTCGATCTGCTCCATCACCGTGCGCAGCAGCGCCGTGGCCTCCACGGCGCCCAGCCGCTGCTCGTGCAGCGTCTCGGCCAGGGCGTTCACCTCGGTCATGACGTCGCCCAGCGGGTCGCCGGCCGAGACCGTGCGCCCGCGGATCGAGAAGTCGTCCTCGCGCATCGCGGCGATGAGGTTGGCCAGCGTCTGCAGCGGCGTCACGACGTGCACGCGCAGCGACACGAGACAGCCGGCAGCCACCGCGGCGAGCAGCGTGGTGACGGTCCACTGCACCTTGGCCGAGTAGCCACCGGTCCACAACAGCACCAGCGCCGCCGCCAGCGCCGGGACCGACGCCCCCAGCGCCAGGGCAACGGCATGTTGGTCGAAGCGAAGACGGGTCATGGGCCGATGCCGAGAGCTACTGCCTGCGGCGGCGTTCGAGAGATGCCGCGCCGACCCAGCCGCGCACCGGCCTAGAGCTTGTAGCGCTCGAGCCGTCGGTACAGCGCGCTGCGCGACAGTCCGAGCGCGCGCGCCGCCTGGCTGACGTTGCCGTAGCGGGCCATCGCCTTCTTGATGAGGAAGGCTTCGACATCCTCCAGGCTCATGTCTTCCAGCCGGCCGGCGCCGGTGCTCTCCACCCGCAGCCCCAGGTCCGACGCCCGCACCACGTTGCCCTGGGCCATCAACACCGCGCGCTCGATGGCGTGGTCGAGCTCGCGCACGTTCCCCGGCCAGCGGTGGTCGAGCAGCAGCTGCAAGGCGCTGGGGTCGAATCCGGTCAGCGACTTGCGGTAGCGCTGGGCGTGGAGCCGCAGGTAGTGACGGGCCAGCAGCGGGATGTCCTCGCGCCGGTCGCGCAGCGGCGGCAGCGCGATGTCGATCGTGTTCAGGCGGAAGAGCAGATCCTGGCGGAAGCGGCCCGTCGAGACTTCGGTGGCCAGGTCGGCGTTGGTGGCCGAGATGATCCGCACGTTGACCTTGCGGGTCTTCGAGGAGCCGACGCGCTCGAACTCGCCGGTCTCGATGACCCGCAGCAGCTTGGTCTGCTGGGCGGACGGCACGTTGGCGATCTCGTCGAGGAAGAGCGAGCTGCCGTCGGCCAGCTCGAAGCGGCCGACCCGGTCCATCTTGGCGTCGGTGAAGGCGCCGCGGACGTGGCCGAAGAGCTCGCTCTCGAACACCCCCTCGGCCATCCCGCCGGCGTTCACGGTGACCATCGGGCGCGTCGCCCGGGGCGACACGGCGTGCAGCGCCTGGGCGACCAGGCTCTTGCCGGTGCCGTTCTCGCCGGTGATGAGCACGTTGGCGTCCGACGGGCCGACCCGCGCGATGACGTCGAGCACCGGCCGCATCGCCGCCGATTCGGCCAGCAGCGGCGAGTGGCCGTCGGCCTGCAGCGCCTGGTTGGCCAGCTCGAGCCGGCGGCCGCGGCGGATCGCCCGGCCGAGCTCGGTCTGCGTGCGCATGATCGCCAGCAGCCGCTCGTTGTCCCACGGCTTCTGGATGAAGTCGCGGGCGCCGCGGCGCATCGCCTCGACCGCCACGTCCACCGAGCCCCACGCCGTCATCACCACCACCGGCAGCGACTCGTCGGCAGTGTGAATCCGGCTCAGGAGATCCAGCCCTTCTTCGCCGGAGGTGGTGTCGCGGGCGTAGTTCAGGTCGATGAGGACGACGTCGTAGTCCTTGAGGTCGAGGGCGCGGGTGAGCTGCGCCGGCGAACTCGCGGTGTCGATGACGTAGCCTTCCGGCTTGAGCAGCAGCCGCAGCGCCTCGAGGACGTCGGCCTGGTCGTCGCTGATGAGGATGCGGGCCGGGACGTCAGACCGCATCGACGATCCAGCCGTCCTTCAGACGGATGATGCGGCGGCTGAACGAGGCATTGGCCTCCGAGTGCGTGACCTGCACGACGGTCGTCCCCTGGGCGTTCAGCTTGGCAAAGAGCTCCATGATCTCGCGGCCCTGATCGGTGTGCAGGTTGCCGGTGGGCTCGTCGGCCAGGATGATCGAGGGATTGGCGACGACGGCGCGGGCGATGGCGACCAGCTGCTGCTGCCCGCCCGAGAGCTGATTGGGGTAGAGGTCCTTCTTGCCGACGATGTTGAAGCGGTCGAGGATGTCGCCGACCATGCCCTGCCGCTCGGTGCGTTTCACGTCGCGGTAGGAGAGCGGCAGGTCGATGTTCTCGTAGACGGTCAGGTTGTCGAGCAGGTGGTAGCTCTGGAACACGAAGCCGATGTGCTGTTTCTGCAGCCGCAGGCGGTCCTTGTTCGACAGCGCATGCACCGGCTGGTCGTGCAGCCAGTATTCGCCGCTCCACGCCGAGTCGTGCATGCCGAGGATGTGGAGCAGCGTGCTCTTGCCTGCCCCCGACGGGCCCATGATCGATACGAACTCGCCCTGGGCGATCTCAACGGTCACTCGGCGCAGGACGAAGGTCTGGCTGACGCCGTGGCGGTAGGACTTCTCGATGTTGGTCAGACGGATCATGGATGCTCGAACAGCGGCTCGCGGCTAGCGGCTAGCGGCTAGGAAGCCGGGACAGGGCGCTCATTCGGCGCGAAGGGCCTCGGCGGGTGCGACCCGCATCGCGCGCCGGGCCGGCAGATAGCATGCCACGACCGAGGCTACAGCCATCAGCGTGACCAGGAGCCCGATCACCGCGGGATCGACGGGTGCCGTCTCGTAGAGCAATCCTTCGATCAGCCGGCCGAGCGCGGCCGCCAGGACGAGCCCGACGGCCAGGCCGGCGCCGGTCAGCGCCAGGCCTTCGCGCAGCACCGAGGTGCGCATCGCCGACGGCGTGGCGCCGAGGGCGAGCCGGGTCGCGATCTCGCGCGTGCGGCCCGAGACGGTGTAGCTCACCAGGCTGTAGAGGCCGAGCACGGCCAGTCCGAGTGCCGTGGCCGCAAACGCGGCCACCAGCCAGCTGCGGAACCGCGGTTCGGCGGTGGAGCCGGACACGAGTGCTCGCAGCGTCTCGGGCGGGTCGAGCGCCAGCTGGGCATCCTCGGCCCGCACGGCCGCCAGCAGCGCCTCGGTCGTGGCGGCATCGGCGCCGGTGCCGCGCACCAGCAAGCGCATGAACGGCAGCGTGAGGTGGGTGTGCGGCAGGTAGACAATCGGCTCGGCGGCAGCGTCGACCTTGGCCGAGCGGGCATCCCCGGCCACGCCGACCACGAGGTACCAGTCGTCAGCCTCGTCGCCGAGCTGCAGCCGGCGGCCGAGGACGTCGCCACCGCCCAACAGCCGGTCGGCGAATGCGCGGTTGACGATCGCGCTGGTGGCCGTCTCCGGCAAGTCGGTCGTGGTGAAGACGCGTCCGGCGACGAGCGGGATGCCCATGGCCGCGAAGAACTGCGGGGTGATCGAGCCGAGGCGGACGGTGTATTCGCGATCCGGCGCGTCGCCCGGCGCCGGGCGATCGAGCCGGATAGTCGCCGACGCCTGGCTGCTGACGAACGGTGAGGGAAAGACCACCGCCGCCGCGCTCACCCGCGGATCGTCCATCAGCCGCGTCGTCACGGCGTCGTAGAACCGCGTCTGAGCGGCGCCGTCGTAGCGCGATTGGGGCAGCACCAGCTGCTGCGTGACGACGCCGTCGGCGGCGAAGCCGACGTCGACGCGCTGCAGCTTCAACAGGCTGGCGCCCATGACTCCGGCCGCGGTCAGCAGCACCGCGGCCAGCGCCACCTGTCCGACGACCAGGCTGCGCCGCAGCCAGTGGCGGCCGCCGGTGCTGGTGCGGCCGCCGTCGCGCAACGCGTCGAACGAGGACAGCGCGGCGCTCATCCACGCCGGCGCGGTGCCGAAGGCCAGGCCGACGAGCAGCGAGATCGCCCCGGCGAAGGCCACGGCGGCGACGTCGAGGCGGATCGCCGATGCCCGCGGCACGGTCGCCGGCAGCACGGCGCGCAGGCCCTCGAGCGCCCACCACGCCAACAGCAGGCCGAGCACTCCACCGGCCAGCGCCAGCACCACGCTCTCGACCAGCAGCTGGCGGACCAGCCGCCCGCGCGGCGCCCCGAGCGCAGTGCGGACCGCCAGCTCACGGCGTCGGCCGAGTGCGCGGGCCAGCATCAGCCCGGCGACGTTGGTGCAGGCGATGAGCAAGACGGCGGCGACGGCGGCGAAGAGCAGCAGCAGCGACGGCCGCGCCTCGCCCACGATGGTGTCGTACACCGGCTCGACGTCGAAGCCGCGGCCGCGGTCGCTGTCGGGATGGCGCGCCGCCAGGGTCTCCGCCAGCACCCTGAGCTCACTCATCGCCTCCGGTGCGGTCACGCCGGGGACGAGGCGGGCGACCACGTCCATGTAGCCGAGATCGCGCTGGCTGAGTGTGTCGCCCTCGACTTCCATCGGCGGCGTCGGCACGGGACGCGGCGCCAGCCGCCAGAACTGGGCGCGCTGTGGGAAGGCGAAGTCGGGCGGCATGACCCCAACGACTTCGTAGGGCTGGCCATCGACACGGAGGGCGCGGCCGACCACCTGCGGGTCGGCGCCGAAGTGCTGGCGCCAGGCCCCGTCGGAGAGGACCACGAGCGCCGCCCCGGTGGGGTCGCTTGCCGTGCTGAAGACGCGGCCGCGCGCGGCCGCCGCCCCGAGCACCTCGAAGAACCCCGCCGTCACCTCGGCGCCCGGCAGACGCACCGGGTCGCTGCCCAGGGCGACGCCGGCGAAGGTGCCGATGTAGCCGGCGGCGCCGGCCAGGCTGCGCGATTCACGCTGGACGTCGAGGAAGACGCCCGGGGAGAACGAGCCGCGCTGGCCGTTGCCGGCAGTGGTCTGCCACACGCGCACGAGCTGCTCCGGCGCCGCGAACGGCAACGGCCGGAACAGCACGCCGTAGACGACGCTGAACATCGCCGACGTGCCGCCGATGCCCAGCGCCAGGGTCAGGAGCGCGAGCGCACAGAAGCCCGGGGCGCGGCGCAGCGCGCGGACGCCCTGTCGCAGATCGTCGAGGACGCCGCGGGCCATCACGGTTCCGCCACTCGTCGATGATCGAAGCAGGCCGACCGAACTACGCCAGCGCGGCGACGCTGTCTTCGACGACGCGGCCGTCGAACAGGTGGATCGAACGGTCGGCGTGCGCCGCGTAGCGCGGGTCGTGGGTGACCATGCAGATGGTGGCGCCGGCCCGGTGCAGCTCGCGCAGCAGGTCCATCACCGCCTCGCCGTTCTTCGAGTCGAGGTTGCCGGTGGGCTCGTCGGCCAGCAGGATCGACGGCTGGCCGCCGACGGCGCGGGCCACGGCGACGCGCTGCTGCTGACCGCCCGAGAGCTGCGAGGGCAGGTGCTTGGCGCGATGCGCCATGCCGACGCGCTCCAGCGCGGCGTTGACGCGCTCGCGGCGCTCGTTCGACTTCATGCCGCGGTAGATGAGCGGCAGCTCGACGTTCTCGAACACCGTCAGGTCGCCGATCAGGTTGAAGCTCTGGAAGATGAACCCGATCTCGCGGTTGCGCACCCGGGCCCGTTGCGACATCGGCAGCTCGGCCACTTCCTGTCCGTTCAGCCAGTACTTCCCGTCGGTGGGCGAGTCGAGCAGGCCGAGGATGGCCAGCAGCGTCGACTTGCCGCAGCCCGAAGGTCCGGAGATGGCGACGTACTCGCCCTGCTTGATCTCCATGTGGATGCCCGACAGGGCGTGCGTCTCCACCTCGTCGGTCAAGAACACCTTCTTGATTCCGTCGAGCCGAATGAGGGACTGAGCTGACTCGGACATCGCGACTCCTTTACAAGCCGGTCCCGGGACCCGGGCCGGGGCACACTACCGCAACCGCACGCGGTCGAACGCGTCCCACGCGGACATGTCCGACAACACCAGCTCATCGCCTTCCTTCACGCCGCCCTTCACTTCGATCGTGTTCACCGAACTGCGGCCCAGCTGTACCTGCACCCGCGAGGCTTCCATGGTGGCCCGGTCGACCAGGAACAGGCCGACGGCGCTGTTCTCCTGGCCGAAGGCCGGCCGCCCGACGTACAAGACGTTCTCCAGGCGCTCGAGTTCAACGGTGCCGTCGACGCTGAGGTCGGGCCGCGCGCCGCGGGGAAGCTCGCCCGACAGCTCGACGTCGACGGTGACGGTGCCGTTCTGGGCCGCCGGGTCGATGCGAACGACCTTGCCGGGAATGATGCCGTTGCGGGTGTCCACCGAGGCCAACTGCCCGATGGTCAGGTCGCGGGCCTGGGTCTCGGCAATCCGCAGCTCGGCCTTGAGGCGGGTCGGGTCGGCGACGCGGGCGACGTTGGTCCCTTGGGCGACCTGCTGGCCGACTTCCACCGGCACCTGTTCGAGCACGCCGGTCATGCCGGCGCGCACGCGGAGCTGATCCACCTGCTGGCGGCGCAGGTTGTAGAGCGTGCGGAGCTGGTCGACACGGGCTTGCTGGGCCAGCATCTGGGCCCGGACGCTCTCCTCTGACACGGCCACCCGCTCCTTTTCGAGCTGCGACCGCGTGCGCAGCGATTCGGAGCGGACAGTGGACTGCTTGAGGATCAGGTTCGAGACCAGGCCGTCCCTGGCCAGGTCTTCGTTGACTTCGCGCTCGAGACGGGCCTGTTCGAAGTCGGCTTCCACCGTGGCGGCAATCGACCGCTGGTTGAGCCGCTCGGTGTCGAGGCGGGCCCGCGTGGCGGCAAGGTCGGCTTCCGACGCCCGCATTTGCGTTTCCGCTTCGAGCAGCTGCTGCTGGAGCTGAGGATCGTTGAGCTCCAGGATGACGGTGTCGGGCGTCACTTGGGCACCCGGGCGCAGCACGATGCGCTCGACGCGGCCCTGTGTCGACGAGGCCAGCCAGCGGCGAGCCTCGTCGACCGGGACGAGCGTGCCCAAGCCGCGGACTTGGCGCACCATCGGCCCGCGCTTGACCGAGTCACGCCAGACCGTGGCCGCCTCCACCGTGGGTGCCGCGGGCTTCAGGCGGGCCAGGAAGACGGACACCAGCGCGACGACGGCGACGGCGCCGGCCGCCATGTAGATGCGGCGCAGCTTCTTCTGGCGTGCGACGGATGCGGGTCGTTGGACGTCCATGAACTCGAATCGCTCCTTAGACGGGCTCGGGGGGTAAACGGATGGCACCCGCCACCCTGAAAGATCTCAAACGTCGTGCCACGTATATTCCGGGCCAACACACTGATTCAACGAGAGTTCTGGCCCATCGGTTCCGCCCGGACCGAGGGTGATTGTCCGGAAGTGGGACGATTCGGCCGAGGGTGGACACCCCTCGGCCGGGGCTGGGTGCTGGGGCCTGGGGGCTGGCGCGTGCGACGGCACGCTCCGCATCGCCATCGAATCGCGGCGATGCACAAGCCCCGCTTGTCGAATGCGTCCGCTGGCAGCGCGACTGCGGCATGCCCCAGTCCCTAGCCCCCAGCCCCTAGCCCCCAACCGTCTCCTTCCACAATTCGGGTTCCGTCACGCCCTCGGTGGCGATGAGGAAGACGCGCGTCGAGGCCGTCAGGACGACAGCTTCAGCGACTCCCGCCAGAGCCTCGTCCTGACGCATGGCCAGGAGCGCGGCGAGCCCGGCGGCGCCGGAGGCGCCCACGGCCAATGCGGGGTCGCCTGGACCTGGCCGCGCCAGCCGCCGCATGGCCTGGCGCGCCCAGCCGTCTTCGACGGCGACGTAGCCGTCGACCAGGGGGGCGAGTGCGGCAAACGCCAGTGGCGACACCTCGCCGCACCGCAGGCCCGCCATCACCGTGGTGAGGGGCCCGTCGAGCGTCGTCGGCCGGCCGGCCCGCGCCGAGGCCTGCACGCAGGCGGCCTCGGTCGGCTCCACGGCGATGAGCCGCGGGCGATCGGGTCCAAATGTCCACGCCGACCAGCTGGCCACCGCCGCCAGCAACCCGCCCACGCCGGCCTGCACGATCATCAGGTCCGGTGGGCCGTGGCCGGCCCAGGCGGCGGCCGCTTCATCCATCAGCCGGGTGTAGCCCAGCATGATGTCCCGGGGAATCGCTTCGTAGCCGGGCCACGACGTATCCGACACGACCAGCCCGCCAGTGGCGTCTGCATGCGCCGCCGCTTCGCGGACCGCGTCGTCGTAGGTGCCGGCGACGCGCACCACCCGCGCCTGCTCCGACGCGATGGCCGCGACTCGCGCCGGGGCCACCCCGGCATCGAGGAAGATCGTGGCGGCAAGGCCCGCCTGGTGCGCGGCCCGCGCCACGGCCCGGCCGTGATTGCCGGCGCTGGCGCAGACCAGCGTCGTCACCCCGGCGAGCTCCCCCCGGTCGGCCAGCGCGTGCACCGCGAACTCGACGCCCAGGCTCTTGAACGCCGGCAGCCCGAACCGCGTGGTCTCGTCCTTGATCCACAGACCGCCGAGGCCGAGTGAAGCGGCGAGCGCCGGCAGGGCGACGAGCGGGGTCGGCGCATCGCGCGTTGTGAAGAACGCACGCTGCCGGGCATACTCGTCGGCGTCGAACAGTCCGCGGCCGGCGCGGGACGCCGTGGTACGCGGGGTGAGAAGCGCGGTGGACATGCCGGGCCGCGGCTGCCGCGGCGGGTCAGTATAGCGAGCGCGCCGCCGGCGCGTGGGGAGTGCGGATGCCAACGACGAGGGTGATGCGGGCCGGGCCGGCCGGGGCGCTGACGCTCCTGGTGGCGCTGGCGACAGGTTGCGGCGGGTCGGTGCCGCGGTTCGATCTCCTGGTTCGCGGCGGACAGATGCTCGACGGCCGCGGCACGCCGGCGCGGCGGGCCGACGTCGGCGTGAACGGCGATCGGATCGTGGCGCTCGGCGACCTGTCGGCCGCCACGGCGGCCATCGTCGTCGACGCCAGCGGCCGGATCGTGAGCCCCGGCTTCATCGACGTGCAGGGGCAGTCGGGCACGACGCTCCTCATCGACGGGCGCGGCGAGAGCCACCTGCGCCAGGGCATCACCAGCGAGATCATCGGCGAGGGCGACTCGCCGGCCTTCTGGACCGCGAAGACCGCCGGTGGCGAGGCGCTGGCGCGTGCCGGCAAGTCGGTGGACTGGTCCGGCTACGACCAGTACTTCCAGCGGCTCACAGCCGGCGGCATCGCCGTGAACCTCGGCACGCTGGTGCCAGCCACGCTGGTGCGCACCGAGGTCATCGGCCTGGAGAACCGGGCGCCGACGGCCGACGAGCTGGCGCGGATGACGGCGATGGTCGAAAGCGCGATGGCCAACGGCGCCTTCGGGCTGTCGAGTGCGCTCATCTACATGCCGGGCTCGTTCGCCTCCACCGAGGAGCTCGTGGCGCTGGCGAAGGCCGCCGGCAGTCACCGCGGCATCTACGTCACCCACATCCGCGGCGAGAGTTTCAATCTCTTCAACGCGCTCGATGAAGCGCTGCGCATCGGCCGCGAGGGCGGGCTGCCGGTGGTGGTCTTCCACCTGAAGGTCGGCGCCCGGGCGAACTGGGGCCGGATGGGTGAGGCGCTGGCCAAGCTGTCGGGCGCCGCCGCGGCCGGGCAGAAGGTCTCGGCGACCATGTACCCCTATGCCGCCGGCGGAACCCGCCTGGCGGCGGTGTTGCCGCTCTGGGCGCAGGAGGGCGGCAACGACGCGATGCTGGCGCGGCTCGCCGACCCGGCGCAGCGGGCGCGCATGCGGGCGGAGATCGAGAAGACGACCGACGGGTGGGAGAACCTCCTGATGGGGGCCACCTTCGAGGGCGTGCAGATTGCGTCGGTGCCGGCCGAGTACGACCAGGCGGTGGTGGGGAAGCGTCTCAGCGAGATTGCGAAGGCGCGCGCGGCCGATCCGTGGGACGTGCTCTTCGAGGTCATCGCCGGCACCAAGGGACGCGCCGGCGCGCTGTACCACATGATGAGCGAGGCCGACGTGCGCACCGGGCTGGCGGCGCCGTTCGTCTCGATCGGCACCGACTCGGCGGCCATTCGCCACGAGGGGCCGCTGGCGCAGGGGCAACCGCATCCCCGCGCCTACGGCACCTTTCCGCGCGTGCTCGGCCACTACGCCCGCGAGCAGAACATCATGTCGCTCGAGGAGGCCGTGCGCCGCATGACCAGCCTGGCGGCGGAGCAGTTCCAGATCCGCGACCGCGGGGTGATCCGCGAAGGGGCCTTCGCCGATCTCGTCGTCTTCGATCCGGCCGCGGTCGCCGACACGGCCACCTACGAGGCGCCGCACAGCTACCCGCGCGGCATCGAACACGTGATCGTCAACGGCGTACCGGCCCTGGGCCCGCAGGGACTCACCGGCAAGCTGCCGGGCCGCCCCCTGCACGGCCCGGGCCGGACCAGGCCCTGAACGTGCGCGTGCTGCTCCAGGCCTCCGGGGGCACCGTGTGCCTGCCCGATCCGGCGACGATCATGATCGACCGGGCGGATGGCGGACAACTGGTCGTCAATCCGCCGCGCCGCGTCTGGGACCGCACGGCGTTGGAGCCCGCGGAGCTCGTCGTCTGGAACGTGCTGGTCGCGGCCACGGCACGGGGCATGCTCGAGTGCTTGCCGCAGCTCCACGGCGGCTGTATCAACTACTGGGACGCCGGAAACTGGGCGCTCAACGACGCCGCCGATCCGGCCGGCCCGAAGGCCGGTCCCGACCACCGCTTCCTGCACCAGCACGTGATCGGCCGCAGCCCGCGGTCGGCAGACCCCGACTGGCGATGGGGAGAGTCGCCGTTCTTCCCGGCCTTCGCCGACCGGACCGCGTGGTCGCGCGGCAAGTCGGCGCTGACGCCGGACGAATGCGCGGCGATCAGCGGCCGCACCGCCGAGGTGCTCATCGGCGTCTACGGCGTGGGTGCGGCCGACGTGCAGGCCGGCATCCCTTGCCCGGACTGCGGTTATCCCACGCCGGCGGCACTCGCCGATGCCGCCGGCCGTTGCGCGACCTGCGCGGGTGGCGCGGGTGGCGCGCGATGAGCCGGCCCGCGCTCCCCGGGTTCGCTACCGCGGCGCGTCGAAGCGCCGCCCGCCGATGTAGATGGCGTCGATGGCGCGGGTATTGGCGATGCGATCGAGCGGGTTCGCGGTGAGCACCAGCAGGTCGGCCGCGGCGCCCGGAGCGATCGTGCCAATCTGGCCGCTCTTACCCCAGCACGCGGCGGCATCGCCGGTGGCGCTGACCAGCGCCTGCATCGGCGTGAGGCCGGCGTCCACCATCATCTCGAGCTCGAGGTGTTCGAAGAAGCCCTGGAAGCGGCCGGCGGGGCCGGTGTCGGTGCCGAACGCGATCCGGATGCCGGCGTCGGACACGCGCTTGAGATTGGCCTTGGCGGTCTCGAGCGCGGCCTTGTACTTCTGGCCCTGCGCCCAGCCCGGGCTCGCCTTGAACTTGGCCTGGCGCCCGGGATCGGAGATCTCAGCGGAGATGGCGGCGGAGTAACCGCGCCGGAAGAACGGGTCGTTGGCCCACGACGGCGTGCTCTCGTAAACGAACGTCGACACCTCGCGCATCAACGTCGGCGAGTAGCAGGCGTTGCCGGTCTTCATCGCCGACAGGAAGGTCTGGTCGACGGGGAGATCGCGGACGCTGTGCGCGATGAAGACGCCGCCCGCCTGCGCGAGCGCCGTCGCGTCGGCGAGATAGAAGATGTGCGCCGCCAGCGTGAGGTGCGCGGCCTTGGAGCGATCGAGCGTCGCCCGCCACGCCTCGGCCGGCATCTTCTTCGACGTGCCGAGATTGTCGTCGACGCGAATCTTGAGCAAGTCCGGCTTCATCGCGATCACCTTGTCGGTGTCGGCGCGAGCGGCGTCGGCAGTGGTTGCGGTGACGATCGGGCCGGCGACGAAGACGCGGGCGCGCCCCGGCGCCGTCGCGGCCGGCGCGTCGCGCAGCGCGAACGCGTCGGGCTGGTCGTCGCCGAGCGAGAACACCGTCGTGACGCCGTAGGTGGCGTAGGCGCGCAGCTGGCGTTCGAGGTTGGTGGGCGTGTACAGCTCAGGCGCCGTGCGCAGGTATTCGACGGCCGACAAGTGGCCGTGGGCGTTGATGAGGCCCGGCATCAGCGTCTTCCCTTTCAGGTCGACGCGTGTGGCGCCGTCGGGCACGCGGGTCGAGGCGGCGGGGCCGACCGCCGCGATCTTGCCGTCCTGCACGACCACCGTCGCGCCGTCGAGCACTTTGCCGGTCCCATCGATGACACGCCCGCCGACGAACGCCACGGACTGGGCGCCGGCGGTGGCGCCGAAAGCGAACGACAAGACAACAGCGAGGATCGCAGTTCTGGCCATGGCGGCGATTCTAGCAGCGTCATCGCGGTGATGACTGCAAGACATGCCAGTGGTGCCAGACCCCGCCACCAGCGGTTGGCGCCAGGCGCTCGACGAACGTATCGAGCCAGGCGCGGGCGGCGGCCGAGCCGCCGCGCCCCGTCATAGGCGCAAAGCCGTGGTTGATCGGGAGCGCCGGGCGCCGGCCGCCGCGCATCGGGTACGACGCGTGGGCTATCATCGGAGGGTAGCCGTCGCCACGACGCTCGAGACGCGCACTGGCGCCGCGACGTTCCCAGACGGCTGCGAAGGAGTCAGGTCCCGCCATGATCGTTCAGCGCTACCCCGAACACTTCATCGCGCCGATGCGCGAGGAGCTTACCGTTCTCGGCTTCGAGGAGCTACGGACGCCCGAGGCAGTGGATGCCGCCGTGGCGCGTCCCGGCACGACGCTCCTGGTGGTGAACTCGGTGTGCGGCTGCGCCGCGGGCAAGGCCAGGCCCGGGATCGCGATGGCCCTCGACCACGCCGTGAAGCCCGCGCACCTCACCACGGTGTTCGCCGGCGGCGACGTTGAAGCCACGGCGCAGGCGCGCGCCCATCTGGCCCCGTACCCGCCGTCGTCGCCGTCGATCGCGCTGCTGAAGGATGGCCAGGTGGCGTTCATGCTCGAGCGCCGCGACATCGAGGGCCGTCCGGCCGAGCGCATTGCCCAGGTGCTCGCCGAGGCGTTCGACACACACTGCTGATTCCCGCGGCGCGTCGCCCGGCGCGGCCCACCGCCCGTTCGCCGTCGGCTCCCTCGAGGTAGGTGATGCCCCGCACGACCTGTCGTTTTCCGTCCGCCGGCGCGGCGCTGCTGGTTGCCGGCCTGGTCTCGACCGGGGCCGTCATCGCTCACGCCCAGAGCACCGGCGCCATCGACTCGGCGATGTTCCAAGGCATGAAGTGGCGCAACATCGGGCCGCTGCGCGGCGGGCGTTCGATCGCGGCGTCCGGTGTCCGCCGCCGGCCGCTCGAAGCCTACTTCGGCGCTACCGGCGGCGGTCTGTGGAAGACGACCGACGGCGGCGAGACCTGGAACGCCGTGACCGACGGCCAGATCGACAGTTCCTCGGTCGGTGCGGTGGCGGTCTCGGAGTCGCATCCCGACGTCGTCTACCTGGGCATGGGCGAGTCGCACATCCGCGGCAACATCATGCAGGGCGACGGCATCTACAAGTCCACCGACGCCGGGAAGACGTGGACCAGCGTCGGCTTCAAGACGCCGGGCTTCACCATCTCCCGTCTGCGCATCCATCCCACCAACCCCGACATCGTCTACGCCGCGGTCTTCGGCAACGTCGTCGCGCCGAACCCCGAGCGCGGCATCTACCGCACCCGCGACGGCGGCAAGAGCTGGCAGCGCGTCCTCTACCGCGACGACAAGAGTGCCGGGATCGAAGTGCAGATCGACGCGAATGCGCCCGAACGTGGTCTATGCGTCGTTGTGGGAGGCCTACCGGCGCTCGTGGCAGATGTCGAGCGGCGGACCGGGCAGCGGCCTGTTCAAGTCGACCGACGACGGCGACACCTGGACCGAGATCACCCGGGCGCCCGGCCTGCCGGCCACGGGCCCGGTCGGCAAGATCGGGATTGCCGTGTCGCGCGCCGACTCGAACCGGCTGTGGGTGCTGCTCGAGCACGAGAACGGCGGCCTCTTCATGAGCGACGACGCCGGCGTCTCGTGGAAGCTCGTCAACGACGACCGCAACATCCGCCAGCGCTCGTTCTATTACTCGCGTGTCTACGCCGATCCGAAGAACCGCGACACCGTGTGGATGCTGAACGTCAACATGTACCGCTCGGTCGACGCCGGCAAGACGCTGACCAGCGTGACCGCGCCGCACGGCGATTACCACGACCTGTGGATCGACCCCGACGACCCGCAGCACCTGGTCAACGCCAACGACGGTGGCGGCACGGTGTCGACCAACTGGGGCGCGACGTGGAGCGACCTGGACTTCCCGACGGCGCAGATCTACCGCCTGAGCGTCACCAACGCCTTCCCCTACGCCGCCTGCGGCGGGCAGCAGGACAACTCGACGGTCTGCGTGCCGGTGCAGACGGCCAGCGCGGAGCTGGGCTCGGGATACTTCCAGGCCGGCGGCGGCGAGAGCGGCTACGTCACCCCGCATCCGACCAACAACGAACCTGTTCTACTCGGGCAGTCAGGGCGCGCTCATCACCCGCTTCAACAAGGCGACGGGCCAGATCCGTGACATCCAGCCCTACCCGCGCTTCTTCTCGGGCGAGCCGGCCGGCGAGCTGCCGGAGCGGTGGCAGTGGACGTTTCCGATCGTGTTCGACCCGTTCGACGCCGAACACGCTGATGATCGCGTCGCAGCACGTGTGGAAGACGACCAACGACGGCCAGTCGTGGACGCGGATGAGCCCGGACCTGACGCGCGCCGACCCGATGACCCTGGGCGACTCGGGCGGCCCGATCACCCGCGACATGAACGGCCCCGAGATCTTCGCCACGGTGTTCGCCATCGGCCCGTCGACCGTGCAGCGCGGCCTGATCTGGACCGGGTCGGACGACGGCCTGGTGCACGTCACCCAGGACGCCGGGCAGAGCTGGGCCAACGTCACGCCACCCGGGATCGGCGACTACACGCGGATCAGCACGGTCGAGCCGTCGCCGCACAAGGCGAAGGCCGGCACGGCCTACGTTGCCGGCAAGCGGTATCTCGTGCCGCCCGGCGACCGCTCGCCGTATCTCTTCCGCACCGACGACTTCGGCAGGACCTGGACGAAGATCGTGACCGGCATCGCGCCGCACCACTACACGCATTCCATCCGCGAGGATCCCGGCCGGCCCGGCCTCCTCTTCGCCGGGACCGAGCACGGCGTCTACGTCTCGTTCGACGACGGCGCGCGGTGGCAATCACTGCGCCTCGACATGCCCGACACCCAGATCTCCGACCTGGCCGTGAAGGGCGACGACCTCGTGGTCGCCACCCACGGCCGATCGTTCTACGTGCTGGAGAACATCTCGACGCTGCGCCAGCTCCGGGCCGATACGGCGAGTGGACCGCTCACCGTGTTCGCGCCGCGAGCGGCGATTCGCGGCTTCAACCGCGCCGACGTCGACTACTTTCTGGCCGCGGCCAGCGACAAGATCGAGGTCGACATCCTCGATGCCGAGGGACGGGTCGTGCGGTCGTTCACGCGGACCGCCGAAGAGGAGAAGGCCGACGAGAAGAAGCCGGCGCCGACCGAGGGCGGCGGCTTCGGCGGCGGACCGCCGCAGTTACCGCCGTCCACCAAGGCGGGCATGAACCGGTTCTCGTGGAATCTCCGCTACCCGGGCGCCACGACCTTCCCTGGCATGATCATCTGGAGCGGCAACCCCGCCAACGGCCCGCTGGCGGTGCCCGGCTCGTATCAGGTTCGGGTGACGGCCAACGCCCAGACCCGCACGGTGCCGCTCACGGTCGAGAAGCATCCGCTGTGGGACGACGTCTCGCCGGCCGATCTGCAGCGGCAGTTCGACCTGGCCGTCCAGATCCGCGATCGCACCAGCGACGCCAACGAGGCCATCGTCCGCATCCGCGATCTGAAGGCGCAAGTGCAGGAGCGGGTCGAGAAGTCGAAGAACTCGCGCCTCAAGGAGCTGGGCGAGGTCGTCAGCCGTCAGTTGAGCGCCGTGGAAGAGGCGATCTACCAGGTCCGTAACCGCAGCGGCCAGGATCCGCTCAACTTCCCGATCAAGATCAACAATCGCCTCGCTGCCCTGCGCCGCAGCGTCGAGACCGGTGACGCCCGGCCGACCGACGCCGCCTACGAAATCTTCACGCTGCTCAGCGCCGATCTGAAGAAGCAGGAGGACACCTTCGCCGAGATCCAGAAGACCTACCTCGCCAACTTCAACAAGGCTGTGGCCGGACAGAAGCTGCCGCCGGTGGCGGCCAAGCCGGTCGAGCGGCCGCGCTGATCAGCCTGTTGACGTCGAGGTCCCGCCTTGACTTTGGCCGGATCCGGCGCACAATACCTGCGCTCACTGATAGCGCTTGGCAGGGGAGGGCGGAATGGCGTCACGACAGCGCCGGGTCACGGGCCCGGGCGCCGCGGTACTCGCAGTCGTCGGTCTGGCCCTCGGCGGTACGCTGGCCGCGCACGCCCAGGATCGTCCGGAGACGAATCCCCTGGCCGGCGATGCCGCGGCGATCCGCCAGGGGCAGAACATCTATCGCGGCCGCTGCGCCGTGTGCCACGGCATCGACGCGAAGGGCTTCCGCGGCAGCGACCTGACCACCGGCGACTGGGTGCACGGCGGCTCGGACGCGCAGATCGCCAAGACCATCCTCACCGGCGTGCCCGGCACCGAGATGCCGGCCAATCCGAACCTGTCTGAGGACGAGGTGTGGATGCTCGTCGCTTACCTGCGGACGCTGAGCGCGCCGGGGGGACCGGTGGCGGAACGTGGCGACGGGACGCGGGGCGAACAGCTGTTCTGGGCCGGCGACGGCGCGAACTGCGGCCGCTGCCACATGGTGGGCGGGCGCGGCGGCCGGCTCGGGCCGATCCTGTCGCGGATCGGCGCCGCGCGATCGGTGGCGGCGCTCGAGCGCGAGATTCGCCGTCCCGGCGAGGTGATCCCGGTCGGCTTCGAGACCGTGACGGTGACCACCGCCGACGGCAAGAAGATACGCGGCCTGCGCAAGAACGAGGACACCTTCTCGGTGCAGCTGATGACGGCCGGCGAAGAGCTGCTGTCGTTCGCCAAGCCAGCCGCGTTGGTCGATCCGGAACCGCAGCGCTCGCTGATGCCGGCCTACGGACCCGATCGGCTGAACGACGCCGACCTGACCGACATCGTGCGCTACCTGCGATCGCTGCGCGGAACGATTCCATAGGAACGGGGGATGCGATGAGGAACCGCTTCGTCACTGTGTGCGCGATCGCTGCCGCGGTCGTCGCCGCGCCGCTCGGGTGCCGGCGCGCAGAACGTCACCAATGCGCAGCTCGAGAAAGGCCTGGCCGATCCCACGGCGTGGCTCAACTACGGCGGTGACTACGGCAGCCAGCGGCACAGCCCGCTGACCCAGATCACCCCGGCCAACGTCGGCCAGCTGTCGACACAGTGGGCGTTCCAGACCGCACAGCTCGGCAAGTTCGAGGCGACGCCGATCGTCCTCGACGGCATCATGTACGTCACCGGGCCGAACAACTCGGCGTGGGCGATCGACGCCCGCACCGGGCGCCAGATCTGGCGCTACGTCCGCGACCTGCCGGAAGGCATGGACATCTGCTGCGGCCGCGTCAACCGCGGCTTCGCCGTACTCGGCAACCGCCTGTTCATGAACACCCTCGACGCGCACCTGCTGGCCTTCGACATGAAGACCGGCGCGGTGGTGTGGGACTCGGTGATCGCCGACTACAAGGAAGGCTACAGCGCCACCTCGGCGCCGCTCATCGTCAAGGACAAGGTCGTGGTCGGCATCGCCGGCGCCGAGTACGGCATCCGCGGCTTCATCGACGCCTTCGATGCCGCCACCGGCAAGCGCGCCTGGCGCTTCTGGGTGGTGCCCGGCCCCGGCGAGAAGGGCAGCGAGAGCTGGGAAGGCGACTCCTGGAAGCGCGGCGGCGGCTCCACCTGGGTGACCGGGTCGTTACGACCCGGCGCTCAACCTGATCTACTGGGGCACCGGAAACCCCGGCCCGGACCTCTACGGCAACGACCGCGAGGGCGACAACCTCTACACCGACTCGGTGGTCGCGCTCGACGCCGACACCGGCGTCCTCAAGTGGCACTACCAGTTCACGCCGCACGACACCCACGACTGGGACGCGACGCAGGTGCCGGTGCTGGCCGAGACGACGATCAACGGCGTGCGCAAGAAGATGCTGCTCTTCGCCAACCGCAACGGCTTCTACTACACGCTCGACCGCACCAACGGCGAGCTGCTGACCTGGCGGCCGTTCGTCAAGACGACCTGGGCCGAGACCATCGGGTCCGAACGGCCGGCCGAACGTCATGCCGAACACCGATCCGACCGAAGCCGGCACCGAGGTGTGTCCCGACATCACCGGCGGCACCAACTTCCAGTCGCCGGCCTTCAACCCGAAGACCGGGCTGCTGTATGTGACCGCGCGCGAGGTCTGCGCCACTTACTACGGCTGGGAACAGGAGTTCGTGCCCGGTGAGTACTACTTCGGCGGCGCCGCCCAGCGCACCGACCGCGGCTTCGGCGCCCTGCGGGCGATCGACCCGGTCACCGGCAGCGTGACGCTGGGAGTTCAAGCACTACACGCCGTCGATGGCCGGCGTGCTCTCCACCGAGTCGGGCCTGGTCTTCGGCGGCGACATGGACGGCAACGTGATGGCGTTCGAGGCCGCCACCGGGAAGAACCTGTGGCACTTCCAGACCGGCTCGGGCATCTACGCGGCGCCGATCACCTACATGCTCGACGGCCGCCAGTGGGTGGTGATGCCGTCGGGGACGACGCTCTACGCGTTCGCGCTCCCTGCGGGAGCACGAACGCGCTAGGGGCTGGGGACTGGGGGCTGGGGACTGGGGCGTGCCGCGGTCACGCTGCGGAGAACTGCATCTGACAAGCAGGGCTTGATGCATCGCCTTCGTGAACGTGGCGATGCGCAGCGCGACGATTGCACGCCCTAGTCCCCAGTCCCAGAACCCAGCCCCGCCGAGCGGCGCAGTCGCGAGGCCAGCTCCTAGCCCCCACGGGTGTGCATTTCTAAGTGCGGATCTCTCTTGAGTGAGCTCACCGGGATCAACGGCCGCCGGTCGGGCATGCCCAGCCGCGCTTCCGCCCCGCGGTCGGTGCGCGCGGCCCAGAACTGCGTGATGAGGGCGGCCAGGTCGGCGTCGGTCGCGCCGGCCCGCAGCGGGCCGCGCAGGTCGAGGCCGCGGGTTGCGTAGAGGCACGCGTAGAGAACGCCGTCGGCGGTGAGGCGCGCGCGATCGCAGTCGCGGCAGAAGGGCGCCGTCGTCGACGCAATCACGCCGAAGGGCGTGCCGTCAGGCAGGCGGAAGCGATCCGCCGGCGCCGACGGCTCCTTCGAGGCCGGCTCGATCGGACCGAACGCACCGGCGACGCGTTCGAGGATCTCCGTTCGTGACAGGACCTGCGCCGCCGTCCAGCCGGTAGCGCCGCCGACGTCCATGTACTCGATGAAGCGGATCTCGGCGCCGCGGGCGCGGGCGAAGCCCAGCAGGTCGACGATCTCGTCGTCGTTCACCCCGCGCAGCACCACCGTGTCGATCTTGAATCCGGGAAACTCGCGCGCCGCCGCCTCGATGCCGGCCAGCGTGCGGTCGAGCTCGTCCTGGCGCGTCAGCGCGACGAAGCGATCGCGCCGCAAGGTGTCGAGGCTGACGGTGACGCGGCCCAGCCCGGCGGCCTTCAAGGCCGGCGCCAGCGGCGCCAGCAGGATGCCGTTGGTGGTCAGCGCCAGGTCGCGGACGCCGCCGCGGCGCGCCAGCCGCTCGACCAGCGTCGCCAGGTTGGTGCGCAGCAGCGGCTCGCCGCCGGTGATCCGCAGCTTGTCGACACCCAGCCCGGTGAAGACGCCGGCCAGCCGGTCGATCTCCTCGAAGGTCAGCAGGTCGTGCTTGGGCAGCCAGGTGTACTCGGCCTCGGGCATGCAGTACTGACACCGCAGATTGCAGCGGTCGGTGACCGACAGGCGCAGGTTGCGCAACGGGCGCTGCAGGGTGTCGAGGAGCATGCGAGGGCGGGTTGGCTGAATTATGGCACGTGCCCGCACGGGCGCGCGGTCCGGGCCCTTCGGATACGATGTGGCCCCGTTGGGATGCCCGCACCCGTGACGCGCCTGCGCTCGGTGGACGCTTTCCGCGGCCTGACGATGGCTGGCATGGTGATCGTCAACAACCCGGGCGACTGGAACACCGTCTACCCGCCATTGCTGCACGCCGAGTGGCATGGGTGGACGCCCACCGACCTGATCTTCCCGTGGTTTCTCGCCATCATGGGCGTGTCGATGGCCCTGGCCGGCCCCGAACGGGCGCCCTGGCCGGCCGTGCTGCGGCGGTCGGCGACGATCGTCGGGCTCGGGCTGTTCATGTCGGGCTATCCGGCCTTCAATCCGGCGCGGTGGCGCATTCCGGGGGTGCTCGTCCGCATCGGCCTCTGCTACCTGTGCGCGAGCGCCGTGTGGCGATCGCTGGCGCGGCGAGGGCAGGACGTGGCTTCCATCTGGCGATTGCTGGCGGCGGTGGCGGCGATCCTCCTGGGGTACTGGGCGCTCATGACGCTGGTGCCGCCGCCGGGGGGCATGGCGGGCGACCTCACGCCGGCGGGCAACCTCGGCGCCTGGCTGGATCGCACCCTGCTCGGCGGGCACCTGTGGAAGCCCGACTGGGATCCTGAGGGCCTGTTGAGCTCGCTGCCGGCAGTGGCGACGACGCTGCTCGGCATCGCCGGTGGCTTGTGGATTCGATCGCGCCGGCCGATGTCGGCGGGCCCGGCGCTCGTCGCCGGCGGCGTGGTGCTGGTCGTCGGCGGCCTGCTCTGGGGTCGCGTGTTCCCCATCAACAAGGCCCTGTGGACCAGTTCCTACGTGTTGTTCACGGCCGGCGCGGCGGCGCTGGTACTGGCCGTGCTGCATCGCGGCCTCGACGACGGGCGGTCGAGCGTCGTGAAGGACCGGGTGACCGAGCCGCTGGTCGCGCTCGGCCGCAACGCCATGCTGCTGTTCGTGCTGTCGGGCCTGCTGGTCAAGACGATGCTGGTCGTGCCGATGTCCGGCGCGGATGGCCCGACCTCGCTGCCGGCGTGGATCTTCCAGCACGTGTTCGCGCCGCTGGCGGCGCCCCGGACGGCGTCGCTGCTGTACGCGGCCACGTTCCTGGCGCTGCTCTACGCGCTGCTCGCGTGGCTGCATCGGCGGCGGTGGTACTGGAGCGTCTAACGCCACGGAGCGTCGAGGATGGGGAAACGTTCGGTCGTCGTCGTGGGGGCCGGTGTGTTCGGCGCCTGGAGTGCCTTGCGGCTGGCTCGCGAGGGCTGGCGCGTCACGCTGGTCGACGCCTACGGGCCGGCCAATGGCCGCGCCAGCTCGTCGGACCACTCGCGGGTGATCCGCGCCGGCTACGGCCCGCTGGAGATCTACGCGCGCTGGGCCATCGAGTCGCTGGCGGACTGGCACTGGCTCTCGGCCACGACGGGGCAGCGGCTGGTCGAGGAATGCGGGGTGTTGTTCCTCGGCGCCGCCGGCAACCCCCACCTCGACGAGACGGCGCAGGTGTTCCGCGCCATCGGCGTGACCCACGATCGGCTGGCCGCACCGGTCGTCGCGGCGCGCTACCCACAGATCGGCGTGATCGGCCTCGGCGACGGCCTTTACGAGCCGCGGGCCGGGGTGATTCGGGCCCGCCAGGCGGTGGCGGCGACGGTGGCCCTGGCCCGGACCCGCGGCGTGGAATATCTCCAGGCCGGGATCCTCCCGCTCGACGAGACCTCGACCGAGCCGGTGGTGGAGACGGCGTCGCGCCAGCGCCTTCGAGCCGATCGCTACGTGATGGCCTGCGGACCGTGGCTGCCCGCCCTGCTGCCGCTCGCCGTGGGCGCGAGGATTCGGGCCACGCGCCAGGAGCTGCTGTACTTCGGCGTGCCCGCCGGGGACGCGCGGTTCGGCGTGGAACAACTGCCGGTGTGGATCGACTTCGAGGCCGGTCTCTACGGCATTCCCGATCTGGACGCCCACGGCTTCAAGGTGGGCGTCGATCGGCACGGACCGCCGATCGACCCCGACACCGCCGATCGGGTCGTCGAGCCGGCCGTCGTCGCGCGGGTCCGCGACTTCCTCTGGCAGCGCTTCCCGGCGATGGCGCGGGCGCCGCTCGTCGATGCGCGCGTCTGCCAGTACGAGAACACCTCGACCGGCGACTTCCTCATCGACGTGCACCCCACGTGGCCCAGCGTGTGGATCGCCGGCGGCGGCTCCGGCCACGGGTTCAAGCACGGACCGGCCGTGGGGGCGCACGTGGCGGCGCTGGTCGACGGACGCGCGGCGGTCGAGTCGCGCTTCGCGCTGGCCACGAAAACGTCGACGGCGGCCCGCGCGGTGTTCTGACGAACGTAGGGCAGAACTTCAGTTCTGCCTCCAGCCGGTGGACCTGAGGGTCCGCCCGACGTGGCCCGCGATCAGCGCGGCCGGGCGAGCCGCTCGAGGATCTCTCCCAGGCGGGCGATCTCGGTGCCGTAGGTGGCCCAGTCGCCGGCGCGCTGTGCGGCGATGGCGCGCTCGTAGGTGGCCTGGGCCTCGGACGGCCAGCGGACCTGACGGCAACGCGGTCGGCGCGCCCTGTGCTGGCGCTGGGCATCGCCTTCGCCGGTGACGGCGTCGTCCCGGCAGGACCTGGCGCTGGAGCGGCCGGCGCTGTCGGTCGGGGCCATCGAAAGTCGCTGTCGGCCACCTTGCGGGCGGCCACCGCTTCGGGCGAGAACAGCCGCGCCAGCGCCGCGTCGAGCGTGCGCTCCATCACGATCGAGTTCTGGTAGGCGACGATCACCCGGGTGAGCTCGGGAATGCGGCCGGCCTGCGCCCGCAGGTACATCGGGCGCACGTAGAGCAGCGATTCCTCGATCGGGATCACCATGAGCGTGCCCTGGATCACCTCCGACCCCTGCTGGTTCCACAACGTGATCTGCGGCGCGATCACCTGATCCTGGTTGATGCGGGCCACCACCTGACGCGGCCCGAAGACGAGCTTCTGCTTGGGGAACTCGAAGGCCATCAGCTGGCCGTAGTTGTCGCCGTCGGATCGCGCCACCAGCCACGACGCCAGGTTGTCACGACGCCGCGGCGTGAACGGCAGCATCTGGATGAACTCGGCGCGCGCCTCGCCCGGCAGCCGCATGATGGTGTAGTAGGGCGACATGCGCACCGCCTGGCCGCCGCTGTCGATCGCCGGCACCTCCCACTGGTCTTCCTTGTTGTAGAAGACCGCCGGGCTGGTCATGTGGTAGGTCGAGTAGACGGCCGCCTGCATCCCGAAGATGCCCTCGGGGTAGCGGACGTGCCGGCGCAACCCGGCGGGCATCTGGTCGAGCGGCGTGAACAGCGCCGGGAAACGCCTTGGCGTAGGCGCGCACGATGGGGTCGTCCGGCTCGGCCAGGTAGAACGTCGTCGTGCCGTGGTAGGCGTCGATCACCACCTTGGCGGCGTTGCGGATGTAGCTGATGCCGCGCCACCGCCTCCGAGGCGTACGGATAGCGATCGGTCACCGTATAGGCGTCGAGGATCCAGAAGAGCCGCCCGTCGTGCACGACCAGGTAGGGGTCGTCGTCGAAGGTGAGGAACGGGGCGATCTTCTGCGCCCGCCGGGCGATCTGCCGGTCGAAGATCAGGCGGCTCTCGGCCGTGATGTCGTCGGAGAGCAGCAGCTGGTAGTCGCGGAACCGTGCCGCGAAGGCCAGCTTCTTCCACAGCGAGTCGAGCGCGATGCCACCGGTGCCCTCGTAGGTGGAGAAGACGTTGTCGTCGCCCTTGGGGTAGTGGAACTCGCGGGCCCGGGTGCGGACGATCGCGTACTCGTTGGACAGCTCGCCGAAGTAGAGGCTCGGCTCCGTCACCGGGATGTTGACGGTCGAGATCGGCGGCAGGTCGCGGATGAAGAGCACCGGCAGGCCCTCGCCCGTGACCTGGTTCACCGGACCGAGCGTCAGCCCGTGGCCATGGGTGAAGGTGAGGCGCTCGTTGACCCAGGTGCGGTTGGGCAGCGCCGCGGGATTCAGCTCGCGCGCCGAGAGCATCACCTGGCGCAGCTGCCCGTCGATGTCGTAGCGGTCGTTGTCGACCGCGGTGAAGTCGTAGTAGGTGCGGATCTCCTGGATCTGCCCGAAGGTCTCGAGCAGCGGCTGGTGATCCCAGAGCCGGACGTTGTCGAGCGTGGCGCGGTTGCTTGTCGATGTCGGCGCGGGTCAGCTCGGCGTCGCCGGTGAGCGGCCGCTGCACGATGCGATCGAGCGCGAACGCCCGGCGCGTGGCCTCGATGTTGTACTGGATGTAGGGCGCCTCGCGCACCTGTTCGTTCGGGGTCACGACGAAGCGCTGGATCGCCGTGGTGTACAGCTGGCCGCCGAGGACGACCACGCCGTAGAGCACGACGGCGGCGACCGCGGCGACCTGGCGCCCGGTGAACGCGTAGGCGACGGCGAGGCCGGCGCCGATGAGGCCGGCGGCCATTTCCGCGAGCGCGAACGGCAGCCGGGCATGGACATCGGCGTAGCCGGCGCCGCGGATGATGCCGGTCGGGGTGAGCAGGATGCGCGGCCGGTCGAGCCACGCGCCCACCGCCAATAGCACCAGCACCAGCGCGATGAGCAGGCCCAGGTGCCGGCGGGCCCGTTCACCGAGGCGCACCCCGAACGGCGTGATGGCCACCTGGCCACCCAGCAGGTAGAGCGCGGCGGCACCGGCCATGGCCAGGCCGACCAGCGCCAGCGCCAGCGACCGGGCCTGTTCGAGCGACCGGCAGCGTGAAGACGTAGAAGCCGACGTCGAAGCCCAGGACGGGGTCGGTCACGCCGAACGCCTCGCCCTGCCGCCAGCCGAGCACCGCCTGCCAGCTGGACGCGGCATACAACGCCGCGATGACCGCCGCGCCGCCGGCCAGCACCGTGCCGAGCGTCTCCAACTCGCGCCGCGCCGGCAACGCCATGGTCAGGCCTTCCGGCGTCGAGACGACCTGTGACTCGCACCGGCAGCGTGCGGGCGGCGAACTTCACGTTGGCCACCAGCCAGGCCAGCGCCAGGGCCAGCGTGGCGCCGCCGAGCACCGCCTGCAGGCGGAGCGTGGCGGTGAACACCTGCCGGTGGCCGACCTCGCCGAACCACCACCAGTCGGTGGCGAGCTCGACCGCGTTGGGCAGCACGAACGCCAGCACGGCGGCGACGCCGATGACCAGGACGCGAAGGGGCAGACGCATGGGAGTCGTCCTCCAGTGTAGGCCGGGCAGCACGCCGCTGTCGCCCGGCGCCACGGCGGTTCAGCCGCCCTTCATCCCGCGCAGCAGCCGGCGCTCGCGCTTGTCGGGACGCTGCCGCGGCGCCATGGTGGCGCGGAACACCCGCTCGAGGCGTCGCATCGCCACCTCCTCGGCGGTCGGCGGCGGCGTCTCGTCGTCGTACAGCGCCCGCGCCTCGGCCTTGGCGATGTGGCGATCGGCCAGGCCGCGCACGACGACGACCTGCGTGCGCCCGAGCGGCCGGCCGATGCGGAGCCGGTCACCGACGCGCAGCTCGCGGTGCGGCTTGGCGACGGCGCCGTTCACCTCGATCTTGCCGGTGCGGCACGCCTTCTGCGCCTCCGAGCGCGTGCGGAAGAGGCACGCCACGTCGAGCCAGACATCGAGGCGAATCGCCGCCGCCGGTGGCGCCGCGTCGGGCACACCCGATGATACAGTGCCCCCTCGCATGCGCCGTCGCGGTCCGTCCACCCCATCCTCGCGCCGATTCTCTGCCGCCGTCGTCGACGGGCCGTCGCGCGCCGCCGGCCGCGCGATGCTGCACGCCGTCGGCTTCACGAGAGCCGACTTCGCCAAGCCGCAGATCGGCATCTGCTCGACCTGGAGCCAGGTGACGCCGTGCAACATGCACATCGATCGGCTGGCCGCGGCCGCCGCTGCCGGCGTCGACGCCGCCGGCGCCAAGGCGGTCGTCTTCAACACCATCACGGTGTCGGACGGCATCTCGATGGGCACGGAGGGCATGCGCTACTCGCTCGTCTCGCGCGAGGTGATCGCCGACTCGATCGAGACGGTGGCCGGCGCCGAGGGCTTCGACGGCCTGGTCGCCATCGGCGGCTGCGACAAGAACATGCCGGCGTGCGTCATGGCCATCGCCCGGCTCAATCGCCCGGCGGTCTTCGTCTACGGCGGCACCATCCTGCCCGGGCACTGGCGCGGCCAGCCGGTGGACATCGTGTCGGTGTTCGAGGCGGTGGGCCAGCACGCCGCCGGCAAGATCACCGACGCCGATCTCGCCGACCTCGAGCAGCACGCCTGCCCGGGCGCCGGCTCGTGCGGCGGCATGTACACCGCCAACACCATGGCCTCGGCGATCGAGGCGCTCGGGCTGAGCCTGCCGAACAGCTCGGCGCAGGCGGCGATCGTCGGCCGAGAAGCTCGACGACTGCCGCCGCGCCGGCGCCGCGGTGGCGCGGCTGGTCGCCGACGGCATCACGCCGCGGCGGATCCTGACGCGCAAGGCGTTCGAGAACGCCATCACGGTCGTGATCGCGCTCGGCGGCTCGACCAACGCCGTGCTGCACCTGCTGGCCATCGCCAGCGCCGCCGGCGTGAAGCTGACCCTCGACGACTTCACCCGCGTCGGCAAGCGCGTGCCCGTGCTGGCCGACCTGCGGCCGAGCGGCAAGTACGTGATGGCCGAGCTCGTGCGCATCGGCGGGCTCACCCCGCTCATGAAGCGGCTGCTGGGCGAAGGGCTGCTGCACGGCGACGCGCTCACCGTGACCGGCCGGACGCTGGGCGAGAACCTGGCCGGCGTTCCCGACTATCCCGCCGGTCAGGACGTGGTCCGCGGGTTCGACGCGCCGGTGAAGAAGGACAGCCACCTCGTCGTCCTGCGCGGCAACCTCGCGCCCGAGGGCGCGGTGGCGAAGATCAGCGGCAAGGAAGGCGAGCGGTTCACGGGCCGGGCGATCGTCTTCGACCGCGAGGAGGACGCGCTCGAGGCCATCCTGCGCGGGCGGGTCGAAGGCCGGGCACGTCGTCGTCATCCGCTACGAGGGGCCGCAGGGCGGGCCGGGCATGCGCGAGATGCTGTCACCGACCAGCGCCCTCATCGGCCGCGGCCTGGGCGACCGGTGGCGCTCATCACCGACGGCCGCTTCTCGGGCGGCACGCACGGGTTCGTGGTGGGACACGTGACCCCCGAGGCGGCCGTCGGCGGTCCGCTGGCCCTCGTCCGCCGGGGCGACCGCATCACCATCGACGCGAAGACGCGCACCGTGCACCTCGAAGTGCCGGCGCGCGAGCTGGCGGCGCGGCGACGGGCGTGGCGGCCGCGTCCGCCGCGCGCGACCCGCGGCGCGCTGGCCAAGTACGCGCGCCTGGTGTCGTCGGCCAGCGAGGGCGCCGTCACCGACGTGGTTCGACCGGCGGCGCCGGCGCGGCGTGCGCGCTGAACGACCCAGTTGAAACGAGCCGCTGATCCATCCGATTGGATGGGGCCCGGTCCTGCATTGGATCGGCGCATGGTGAGCATCAGGCGCTCGTGAGGTAACGCTTGCGTTACAACGAAATCCGCCCTACGATTCAGCCGTTTTCGTGTGGCTCGCCTTGAGGGTCCCCCAGCCCCGTTTGGCACGAGTGGTGGATCTGCAGGGACGTCCCGCGCGACTGCGCGCTCACGTGAATGGCTTCGGGATGGCGTGAGTGTTTAGGGACCAACAACGAGAGGTGACCATGAAGACCCTGCGGCAAGCACTGGTCGTCGGCCTGGTAGTGGTCGTGACCGGCAGCTTCGCCGCCGCCCAGACGTTCACGGGCGGTGTGCGAGGTGCGGTACGGGACGCCAACGGCGTGATCCCGGGCGTCACGGTGCAGTTGGTCAACGAGGCGACGGCGGTCGCCCGCGAGACGACCAGCAACGCCTCCGGCGAATACAACTTTCCGGCGGTGGCCCCCGGCACCTACACGCATCAAGGCCGCCGCTCACCGGGTTCAAGAGTTACGAGAGCACCGGGCTCCGCGTCGGGACCCAGCAGTTCCTGACGCTCGACCTCGTGCTCGAGGTGGGCACGCTGCAGGAAACGGTGACGGTCACCGGCGCGGCGCCGCTCATCGAGACCTCCAACGCCTCCACCGGCGGCACGCTCGACCGCGAAGTGCTCGAGACGCTGCCGGCCCCCGGCCGCAACGCCTTCCTCATCGGCATCACGGTGCCGACGGTCATGACCGCCGGCGATCCGCAGTTCAACCGGCAGCAGGATCAGAGCAACGCCTCGCTCGTGTCGCTCGGCGGCGGCGGCATTCGCGCCAACAACTACCTGCTCGACGGCGTGCCGATCACCGAGCTGCGCGGCCGCGCCGTGCTGAACCCGACGATCGAGGCGGTCGAAGAAGTGAAGGTCCAGGTCCACACCTACGACGCCGAGATGGGCCGCACCGGCGGCGGCGTGTTCAACGTGACGGCGCGGTCCGGGACCAACCAGTTCCACGGCTCGGCCTTCTATCAGACCCGTCCGGTGTGGGGCGTCAGACGAGAACTTCTTCGTCGAGAAGACGGGCGCAGTCGAAGGAAGAGAGCGGGCTGTCCGACACCTACTACCGCCTCTACGGCGGCGGCATCGGCGGGCCGATCATCAAGAACCGCACGTTCTTCTGGGCGGCCACCGAAGGCTACCGCTCGAACACGACCCGCAACGAGCAGCAGATCTGGCCGAGCCTCAAGCAGCGCGCCGGCGACTTCTCGGGCTCGACGGTGGGCGGCGTGCCGGTGAGCATCTACAACCCCTACTGCCGCGGCGGCGTGGCCAGCGCCAAGTGCCCGGCCACCGGCACCGGGCTCGCTTGCCACCGGCGGCCTGTTCACCGGCGCCATCATCCCGCGCACCCATCCGGCGGCCAACGCCGCCGGCTTCGGCCTGCTCGGCGCCTGGCCGACCGAGACGATCGGCGGCCCGATTGCCGGCAACGAGAACAACCAGCCGAACGCCGCGGCGACCGGCCCGATCGTCGACGCCGCCGACATGTTCACGATCAAGGCCGAGCACAAGTTCACCGACAGGTGGTCGCTGAGCGGCCTCTACATCTACAACAAGACCGACGAGCCGGGCAGCACGATCATGAAGCCGGAAGTCTGGTACATCGCCAGCCAGGACAACTTCTTCGGCCCGTTGCGCCGGCGGCCGCACGTGCGGCGTCTTGAACAACACCAACATCCTGAACGACACGACGGTGCTGACGCTCCGCTACGGCTACTCCACCTGGCAGGACTCCTGCGACAAGCAGCCGTTCTCGGCCGGCATCGGGTCGCTGGGGTTCAGCCCGACCTACACCAACGCCCTGTCGCAGACCGACGTCTTCCCCGAGCTGCTCTTCGACGACGTCGCCGATGTCGGCGGCTGGGGCGCGATTCCCAACCGCTGGAACAGCCCCTACACGTTCAACGCCACGCTGTCCAAGCTGTGGGGCAACCACAGCCTGAAGGTCGGGCGCCGACCTGCGGAAGATGGGCGTGGACACGGTGTCGGCCACCTTGATGGGCGGCTCGTTCACCTTCGATCGAGCGCTTCACCAGCAACAACGGCGTCGGCGGGCACGAACTGGCCAGCGTGCTGCTCGGCGCGCCGGTGTCGGGCTCGGTGCCGTACAACGACGGCCCGTTCGAGTGGTTCACCAAGTACTACGGCGCCTACATCCAGGACGACTGGCGCGTGAACCAGAGGCTCACCGTGAACTTCGGCGTGCGCCTCGAACACGAAGACGGCCTGAAGGAGGTCGAGAACCGGCAGGCGGTGGCCTTCGACGAGATCGTGGTCAATCCGCTCGAATTCGATCGTGCCCAAGACCGGCCTGCTCGCCGGTCGGACCATCAACGGCGGCCTCATCTTCGCCGGAGTCGACGGCGCACCCGAGGAGCAGGGCGACCCGGCGGCGATCAAGATCGCGCCGCGCGGCGGCTTCAGCTACTCGCTGAACGACGACACGGTCCTGCGCGGCGGCTACGGCCTGTTCTACGCGCCGTGGAACTACAGCCGAGGTCAGCACGGCCAGGCCGGCTTCACGCGCGATACGACGCTGAGCTCAGTCCGACCGCCTCGACCGCGGTGCCGATCACGTCGTTGGAGAACCCGTTCCCGGGCGGCCTGATCCAGCCGATTGGCAGCAGCCTGGGGTTGCTCACCAACACCGGCGGCACGGTCCGCTTCGTCGACCAGAACAAGGGCGACCCGAAGGTGCACCAGTACTCGTTCGACATCCAGCGCGAGCTGCCCGGCAACATGGCGGTCACCATCGGCTACATCGGCGCCACCGGCCGCGATATCGGCTACTACGGCACGGCCGGCGGCGGGACGACCGACAGCCATCAACATCAACCAGATCGATCCGGCGGTGGCCCGCGCGGTCTTCCCCGGTCCGAACGGGACGTGGAACGCCGCGGCCCTGCGCGCCAACGTCCCCAACCCGTTCTTCGGGATCCCCGGCACCGGCGAGTTCGGCGGCCGGGCGACGATTCAGGCCGGCCAGCTCCTGCGGCCGTTCCCGCAGTTCGGGGACGTCTTCAAATACGAAATGACCGACGGCGGACGAACGCCAGTACCACGCCGCGACGTTCGTGCTCGAGAAGCGCACCACCGGCTGGTGGGGCGGCCGCTTCAGCTACACGCTGAGCCGGACCGAAGACAACCAGTTCGGACAGGACAGCACCTTCCAGACCCGAACGGCGCTTTCCACAGAACAACTACGACCTCGACGCCGAGTACGGCATCAGCAACTTCGATTCGCCGCACCGCATCATCCTGGCGCCGATCGTCAAGTTCCCCAACTCCGGCAAGGGCGGAATCGCCGGGCTGTTCCTCGACGGCTGGAACGCCTCGGCCGTGGTCGAACTGGTGAGCGGCTCGCCGCTGAACGCGGTCATGTCGGCCGGCGCGTCCGACTCCAACCTCGGGCTCTTCGGCGGCCGGCAGCGTCCCAACGCGATCGGCGATCCGAACACCGACGGAAGCGACACCGAGCGTGTGGTCTTCGAGGGCAACGAGGACGCCCGCTACTTCGACAGCGCCGCCTTCGCCAATCCCGGCGTCGGCACCTACGGCAACGCCCCGCGCACCAACGGCGACGCCCGGTATCAGTTCCGCAAGAACGTCGACCTGGTCATCGCCAAGGACACGACGATCTTCGGCAACCACGTCGGCCAGGTCCGGTTCGAGATCCTGAACCTGACCAACACGGTGAAGTTCCGGGGCTTCTCCGGCGCCAACAACGCCATCGACTCGACCGGCTTCGGTCGCGATCGCCGAGCAGGCCGGGTTCATGCGGATCTGGCAGCTCAGCTTCCGCTACACCTTCTAATCAGGGGCTGGGGACTAGGGGGCTGGGGGCTCGGGCTCCCACCAAGACGCGATCACGGGGCGGCCTTTCGGGGCCGCCCCGTCTCGTTGTACGGCTTACTTTCTGCCCCGCTTCGGGCGCCGACGGGTGGGGCGTGAGTCGGCCGTGGGCGTTACGCCGCCTTGATCGGTCGTGACGGGGCGGGGGAACTGGCGGGCTCTGAATCGGCGGAAGCCGAGCACGACGCCGACCAGACCGGCCAGCCCGGCGACGGCGCCGGCGATGCGGCTCGTGGAGAGGCGGCCAGACAGTCCGCGGCCGGGCGCGACAGTCTGAGTCTGGGCGGCGGGAAGGGCCTCCACCGCGGAACGGGCCTCGCCGATCTCGGGCAGCACCGGGTCGGCGTGTTCGTAGTTGGCGAGGACTTGCCGGTAGTGCTCGCGGGCCACATCGGTCTGGCCGAGCGCGCTCGCCGCGCGGGCCGAACCGAGCACCGAGCGCGTGCGGTTGGCGTTGCGCGCGAGCGCCTGGCCAAACGCCTCGAGCGCCTCCGCGGGCTGCCCGACTTCGAGCAGCACTTCGCCGAGCAGCTCCGGCGCGGGCGTGACGGGAATCGGCAGGCCCAGCGGCGGCGGCAGTCGCAGCTCGTCGCGCGTAGCCGCCCGGAGGATCTCGACGGCTTCGGCCCGCCGGCCCGCGGCGAGCTCGATCAGCGCTGCCACCTGGCGCTCCATGATGGCGATGGCCGGCCTGAGGTCTCCTTCCTGGGGCGAGGTCGCCCGGGCTGCCAGTCCCTGTCGCGCCATCTCGGCGAGCGCCGGGTTGCCGGCGCGCGCGGCGCTGAACCCGATTGCACACAGCTCGTTGACGTTGCCGAAGTTGCGCTCGTTGGCCATGGCCTCCCAGCGGCGGGTCTCGACAATCTGTCGCGCCCGCATCGAGGCGAGGTCGCTCACCAGCGTGAGGTCGCCGGTGGCATCCACCACCGGCCCGATCTCGTCGATGAGCAGCGCGGCGTCGCGGAACCGCCCCAGCTGCAGGAGCTCGTACTGACGCCAGGCCAGCGAGTGGTAGCTGCGCATCGCCGGTGCGAATCCCTTGCGCTTTACCCACGCCTCCGACGCGGCAAACGCCGCGCGATCGGACGCCTCGGCGTCGGTCCACATGCCCAGCTGCAGAAAGATGTGGGCGGGCATGTGCAGCGCATGGCTCGAGTCGGGCGCGACCCTCGCGTAGACGCGGGCGGCCTCGAGGCCCCGCCGCGCGTGCGCCGGGTCGTCGTAGTTGTGCAACAGGTAGTGCAGCGCCCCGGGGTGCTCCGGGTGTGCCTGCAGAACCTGGCCGAGAATGTCGCCCACGCGCGCCTGGGTCGCGCTGCCCGCCAGTGAGGCGCTGTGCCCCTCGTGGGCGTCGACGTAGCCGATGAGGCTCCTCGACATCGTGCCCATCAGCGCGAGCGCATAGAGGGAGGCGACGTCGGGGTCAGCAGGATTGCTGGTGTACAGCCCGGCCATGGCGTCGGCGTACCGCTGCCTGCGCACCGCCGCCTCGCCGTCGCCGAAGAGGACGGCTGCGGCGCCGACCAGCCCCCGGGTTCGCGCGTCGGCTGGCGCCGGCTGGGCCCGGGCCGTCAGGCGAGCCAGGGCCCGGCGTCCCGCCGCGACGTCCTCATGGCCCCAGAGCGTCTGGTGGTAGGTCATCGCCTCGCCCCAGTAGGCGAGAGGGAAGCCGGGGTCGGCACGCTGCGCCTGCAGGAAGGCCGCGTTGGCGTCCTCGTACTCGAAGCTGTGGAGCGCAGCGAGCCCCTCCCGGTACGCCGGTTCGGCTTGGCTACCACTTTGGGCCGACACCGTCGCGGCAACCAGCCAGGGCGCCACCAACGCGCAGGACCAGCGCCGCACGCTGACGACGCGGCGGCGGGCACGGCCGGGCGGCGTCGGGTCGGCGATCGAGGCCACGGTGTCGGCGCCGTGAGGGCTCAGGGCTTGGGTGGCGGGGCGGCTCGATCGCGCGTCCGGTACCAGCCTCGCGACGCCACCTGCACCCCGGGCCGGGCGGTCTTGACCTCGACCTGCCGGTTGCGGTGCTTCGGATCGGGATTGGAGGCGTAGTAGCCCAGGATGTAGTAGTCGCTGGTTTCGGCGTCGATGCGGCTCAGCGCCTCGGTGTAGGTGTTGTCGTTGACCACGGCGAAGCCGCCGGTGGCGTCGGCCATCACCCGCAGGCTGCTCTGCGTCTTCGAGATGTGGGTGCGCATCTCGGTGATGTCGACGTTCTGCTCGAGGTTCGTGGTGCCGACCACGCCGCGCGGATCGAGCGTGTAGATGGCGGCGTTCACGCGGTTGGCGGCGCCAGTGACCGCGGCGAGCTCCGCAGCGAGGTCGCCATCGGCGAACTGGTTGTGCTGCTGCTCCATGGCCAGGAACCGATCGCCACGCTCCGGATCGCCCATAGGGGGTGCCGTAGCGACCGCCGAACACCTGATCGGTGCCGGTGCGGCCCCCCGGAAACGGGTCGAAGTCGTAGCCGTTGCTCACCACCAGCACGACCTTGCGCCGGTTGCCCATCCGCTCGAGGTTGCCGATGAGCTCGTGGACCGTCTTGAACGCCACGTGGGCGTTGTAGCGCAGCCCCTGCGGTCCCTGGGCGCCGTCGAGCGAATCCATGATGTCGCGGTACGACATGCCGTGTCCGCCGACGCGGCTGATCGCCTCCTCGAGCAGCTTGAGGTCGTACGACACCGGAATCTCGATCGACGACGGGCCGGTGCTGAACATCGCCACCATGTCGCCCGGGTGAAAGAGCTGCCCGACGATCTTCTTCAACAGCTGGCGGACCAGCGGGGTCTCGATCGCGGTGAAATGCAGATCGTCGACGACGAGCACGAAGATGCGTCCAGCGGTGTCGGCCGCGGGCTTGGCCCGCGGCAGGATGATGCCCTCCGGCGCCGCCGAGCTCGTGGCCTCGGGCGGCTGGAGGAGGTTGAAGACGCGGCCGCCGTGGACCATCACGAGCGACGCCACTTGTTGCGCCACGCCGTCTTCGAGCACCTCGAAGTCGGCCTTGCCGAGGTCGGGCACGAACTGGCCGTTGGCCGTGCGCGGGATCACGTCGAGCGTCACGAGGTCGACGTTGACGCGAAACGTGGGCTGCGATGACGGCGTGCCGGCGGGCGCCTGAGTGCCGGTGAGGTGGGGCGCATGCCACGCCAGCAGGCATCCGAGCACACCGGCCGTGACGGCGGCCCGCCGCGACGTGTGACGCATCCGAAGAGTATATACGCGGGTCACCGGCTCGCCGTCAGGGTGGTCCCGTGCGCGGCGACGGCTGGCGATTCCGACCGACGGGACTCCGCCTCAGCCGCCCGACGGTTCAGACGTCGTCGATTCGGACGCGGCGGATGTAGAAGGAGAGGTCGAGCCTGCGGGTGCGCACGCCGGCATCGGCGGCGCGCAGGCTGATGTCGTAGACGCCCGGCTCGACCGGCCGCCAGCGATAGCTCCAGAGCGACCAGGTGTGATGGGTGCGCGGCGGTGGGCAGAGCGAAAAGGGCGTGCCGCGATCGCGCGATCCGAACCGGATCACCAGCGTGTCGACGGGCCGCGTTCCGCCCCACACGATGCCCACCACCAGGTACTCGATCCGGCCGTCGACCCGTCGCTGCTCAATCCGCACCGGCATCGCCGCGGTGTCGATCGCCGGCTCCTGGTAGTCGCGGGCCAGCAACGGTACGCCAGCCTGATGGGTGCGGCCGGCGAACTCCTTCATTTGTGAGGTCGCGGCTGCCTCGGCATCGACCCATTCGATCCGGTTCACCCACTTGATCCAGGAGCATCCGTACCAGCCCGGCACCGCCAGCCGCACCGGCGCGCCGTGATCAGGCGTGAGCGGCCGGCCGTTCATGCGCACGGCCAGGAACGGTGCGACGCGGTCGAGGACGTCGAGCGGGAAGACCCAGCTGGCCCCCGGCTGCGAGTCGCCCGAGCCTGACGCCCCGTCGTCGACGCCGCTGATCAGCACACCGCTGGCGCCCGGCGGGCGGGGCAGCCGCTCGAGCACGCGCGACACCAGGACGCCGTCCCACTCCACCGCGCTCATCAGGCCGAAGTTCTGCGGGTTGCTGTTGCCGGCGCACTCCATCACGTGCGCACCCATCGGCCGGGCGTCGGCGGCAAGCGCTGCGGCCGTCAGGCCGGCGACAGCCTGGCCGCCCTCCGGGCCGAGCCCGATCGTCCAGGCGGCCGGATCGTGCGACAGGCCGTGCGGGGCCGCCGTGCGCACGTACACCTGGTCGGCCGGGGTGACCATCGCGTCGTCGGCGAGCACGGAGAGATCGGTGAACAGCCGGGCGTCGAGCCCGGCTCCGCCGAGCATCTCGCCGAGCGGGGTCTCTCGCGTGCCAGCTCCGTAGAGCGGCAAGGTGCGCACGAGCTCTCCGGGAATGCGATCGGCACACGGGGCCTGCGCCCACAGGCGCGTCAGCCACGCGTCGGGCGCGGTCAGCGCCAGCCCGGCGAGCCCGGCGGCTCGCGTGAGCAGGCGCCGGCGAGCGCGGTCGGGTGCGGCCTGCGCGGGGAGCACGGGCCAAGTATTCCATAGCGCCCCGTATCGTCAGGGAGGCCCGCCAGGAAGTGTTGGCCGGCGTCACCCGACCGGCGGACGGGCGCTGGTCGCGACTACCACGAGCCACTCCTTGACGAGTGCGGCATGCGGCCCGCCGGTGTCGACGTAGCGACGGCCCACCGCCTGCAGCCGATCCCGCCCGGCGGCGGTCGCCCCTGGCGCCGTTTCGCCGACGAAGCCGGCATACAGGGCGTGCACCACCAGAAAGTCGGTGTCTGGATCCGGCGTGCCCGTCGCGAACGGCTCGAGCGCCGCGAGCGCCTCGACGTACTGGCCGGCGGCGATACGGGCGGCCGCCAGGCCGCGCGCCGCCGCGACGCTGTCAGGCTGGGCGTCGAGCGCCGCCTGGGCCATGGCGGTGGCGCGGGCCACGTCGCCCTGACGCATGTAGGCGTTCACCAGCAGCGCCGCCACGCTCGAGTCGTCCACGCCGCCATCGCGAGCCTGGTTCCAGGCTGACACGGCGGCTCGATTGTCGCCGCCGAGGGCGGCCGTAGCGCCCAGCAGCACCAGGATCGGTGAGGGCGGGGCGCCTTGCGCGAGCGCCTGCTGCAGCTGCACCGCGACGGTACGCGGCGAATCGCCAGCACCGAGCAGGCCGAGGGCGCGCAGCGCCTGCGCCGTGGCCCGCTCGGTGACTGGCACCGGCACGTCGCGAGCCAGCTCGGCGAAGCGGCCGGCCGCGGCCGCTCCAAGCATCTGGGTGAGCCCGTCCGATGGCATCGCCGGTGTCATCGCGCGGCTGAGCACCTCGAGCATCCCGGGGGTGAGGACGACGCCACGCTGGAAGGCGCGCCCGGGCGCGGGCGCCTCGCTGAGCAGGCTCTGCGGGGTGCCGACCACCTCGAAGCGCGCCTCGCGGCTGGCGCGTTGTCCCACCAGGTGATCGATGGCCGTCACCTCCAGACGATAGTGTCCCCGGCTGAACTTGGCGAGCGACGCCTGCACCGCCGGGAACAGCGGATGGCCCTTGGCCAGGTCGAAGTCCACCGGCAGCGTGGCGGCGGTGTAGCGCTGGGGCGGCAGCGTGCCCACCACCTCGGCGCGATCGGCCGTCAACCGGCTGACCGCGAAGGTCACCTCGACGTCGGGCTTGCCGGTGTCCCCTGCCGAGGGGTTGATCACCTGGACCGCCACCGACAGGCGCTCGTCGACTCGGAACGCGGCGTCGCGGGCCGGCGTGGCCTCGAGCGCGCCGATGGCGTAGGGATGGGCGTTCTGGCGGTCAAGCGGATACGCCGCATCGAGTTGATGGACGGCGTCGGCGAGAACGACATCGCTCAGCGCGAACGCGGGCGAGGCCGCCGGCAGCAGCAGGCGATGGCTGAGCACGTGCACCACCGGGGACCGCGCGCCGGTGGCCGGCTCCGCCCAGGCGAGCGAGAGGACGTAGTCGCCCGGCCCGGCACTGACGCTGCGCAGCACCGTGACGCCGCCGGCGTCGGAACTGAGGCGAACCGCGGCATCGAAGTCTTCGAACGGCAGCATCGGCGAGACGCCGGTGCGCGTCGCGGCCTCCAGCGCCGCGCGCCGCTGCTTCTCACGCTCCTCGCGCTCGCGAACGACCCGCTGGCGGTCGCGGTCCATCAGCCGCACCGCGGGATTGGCCAGGCTGCCGTCAGGGTTGCGGATCGACGCTGCGGCACTGCCGACCGGCATCTCGCCGTGCGGCACGGTCATCGACCGCGTCGCCCGCATCGGCAGCGGATCGCTGCGCTCGCCGTGCAGCCACTCCATCACCGCCGAGCGTTGCGGCGTCGACCTGGCCTGGACGTCGGTATGCCGCGCCGCCAGCCGCAGGTAGAGCATCACCGGTTCGCGGGGGGCGGCCACGCCCGGCGCCAGCGCACGAAGCGCGACGTAGTGCGAACCGTCGGAGGCGCGCAGCACGTGCGTCTGCCACTCGGACGGGGTCACGCTCGCCGGGTCGGCGCCGGCCCGATCGACGGCGGCGATCAGCGCTTCGAGCGCCGCTTGTTGCGGCTTGGTGAGCCGCGGCGTGCCCGACTGCGCGACCAGCGGCTCGAGGCCGAGGGCGGCGAGTGCCACCACGAGCACCACAGCGCCGACGACAAGTCGTGACCTCTGCACCCTGCGTGTCTCCGCCTGGATCCGACACGCTAACACGATCCGCTCTGGCCAGCCTGGCGGCACTGGTGCCGCAGAAGTGGCCCGGACGTCCGGTCCGCCAGGACCCGACCGGCACCGTTCGCTCGCGTGCGGCTGGCGGCTGGACGAGTGTCGCAAAACCGCGGCCCGTCGCCGGACGTCCTACGACCTAGGTCCCGGCGGGTCCTGGCACTAGGAGGCGACCATGCATCGAGTGATTGCCGTCGTGATTGGGCTGGCTGCTGTCCGTGGCTGCTAGCCACCGTGCTCGCGCAGTTCCCCCGGGCCACGCCACCCCCGGATGCGCGCATCGTCTCGGGCAACGACATCGGCTTCCGGGTTGAGGGGGCCGACCCACGCACCGGCGCGCCGACCGGGACGTGGATGGTGCGCCTCAAGGGCGAGTGGGTGGAGATTGGCGCGCTGCCCGCGATCAGACCAGCGAAGTAGCGGACGTCCGGTCGTGCCTGCGTTTGCACCTTAGGTGGTCGCCACAGTGGTGGTCGGAACTTTGCCGTTCCGGTGAGCATTCACTAGACTGCCAGCCACACTGAGGAACCATCGATGAGTGACGCCCCCAAGGCCCTGGACCGTTCGATTCTGCCGCTACCCGAACCACAGCATCCGCCAATCACCGAAGTTGATGCACGCAAGGCCACGGCGCCGCCGCGCTTCGAGTTGAAGCCACCCAACGGGGCGGGCGCACCCAACGTCGTCTTCATCTTGATGGACAACTTCGGGTTCGGCGACCCGGGATGCTTCGGGGGGCCGGTCAACATGCCGGCCTTCGAGCGCCTCGCCAAGGGCGGCTTGCGCTACAACAACTTCCACACTGCGCCGGTCTGCTCGCCGACGCGGGTGGCCCTGCTCACCGGCCGCAACTCGCACAGCGCGAACATGGGCGGCGTGGCCGAGATGGGCACCGCGTTCCCAGGCATGAACTGCGTGCGTCCCGAGTCGATCGCACCGCTGGCCGAAGTCCTGCGGCTGAACGGTTACGGTACTGCGATGTTCGGCAAATCCCACGAGCTGCCGCCGTGGGAATTGAGCGTCTCCGGGCCGCTGGACCGCTGGCCGGCACACTCAGGCTTCGACAAGTTCTACGGGTTTCTTCAGGGCGAGTCCGACCTCTACTCCCCGGCGCTGTACGATGGCGTGACCCGGATCCCGACGCCCCGCAATCCCGACTACCACGTCAGCACCGACATCACCGACAAGGCGATCGTCTGGGTCCGCAGCCAGCAGTCGCTCACGCCGGACAAGCCATTCTTCATCTACTATGCGGCGGCGGGCACGCACGATCCGCATCACGTGCCCAAGGAATGGATCGACAAGTACAAGGGCAAGTTCGACCAGGGCTGGGACATGCTCCGCGAGGACACGCTGGCCCGGCAGATCGAGCTGGGCACGGTCCCGCCCGACACGAAGCTCGCACCGATGCCAGCAATGGCGAAAGCGTGGACCTCCTTCACTGCGGAGGAACAGCGGGTCCTGGCGCGCGAGATGGAAGTCTACGCCGCCATGGCCGAGCACACCGACTACGAGGTCGGTCGCTTGCTTCAGGCCATCGAGGACCTCGGCGAACTCGACAACACGCTGGTCGTCTGGGTGGCCGGCGACAACGGCGGGTCGCCCTTCGGTGGTCCGATCGGCTCGTTCAACCAGCTGGCGTTGTTCAATGGCGTGCCCGAAACTATGGAGAACCTGCTACAGCACATCGACGACCTTGGTGGGCCGAAGGCCAGCGGCCATTACGCCATGCCATGGGGCCAGGCGAGCTGCACGCCGATGGTCGGCGGGCAGGGGCATGCCACGTTTTCCTCGACGCGCAACGCCACGGTGATCCACTGGCCGAAAGGGATCAAGGCCAAGGGTGAGATTCGCACCCAATTCCAACATGTCATCGACTTGGCCCCGACGGTGCTGGAGGCGGCCGGTCTGCCCGAGCCGACGGTCGTGAACGGCATGACGCAGAAGCCCCTGGAGGGCGCGAGTCTCCTCCACACGTTCAATGACGCCAAGGCGAAGTCCCGACACACCACGAGTATTTCGAATACGGTGGCAACCGCGCGATCTATCACGACGGCTGGTATGCGACAACCCTGCACAAAGCCTTCTGGGAAGCCGCGCCGCGGGCCACCTTCGAGAATGACGCCTGGGAGCTGTACAACACCGAGGAAGATTTCAGTCTGGTGAACGACCTTGCGGCCAAGTATCCCGAAAAGGTCGCAGAGCTCAAGGCGCTCTTCCTGACAGAAGCGGTGAAGTACAACGTCCTCCCGCTCGACGACCGCGTTCTCGAACGCTTCAATGCGTCGAATCGCCGGGGCGCGCCGGACCTCATGGGCCCGCGGACGTCGTTGACTCTTTACGAGGGCATGATCGGGCTGTCGGAGAACGCGTTCATCAACATGAAGAACCGCTCCTACACCATCACTGCCGAACTGGATGTTCCCCATGGTGGAGCCGAGGGCGTGATCATCGCGCACGGCGGACACACTGGCGGATGGAGCCTGTACCGTGCACAAGGGCCACCCGAAATTCACCTACAACTGGTTCGGTCGTGAGCTCTTTGAAATCGAGCGCCCCCAAGGCGCTCCCGCCGGCCGGCCACGCTCCGGTGGGAGTTCATCTACGACGGCGGGAAGATGCCCGGCGCAGGCGGGAGAGGCGACTTGTTCGTTAACGGCGAACAGGTAGTCTCCGGGCGTATCGACCGCACCATCCCGTTCTTCACCGGCACCGAGACGGCGGACGTGGGCATGGATGATCTGACGCCGGTGACGAACGACTACCAGGCGTACGACAACGCGTTCACCGGTAACATCCGCAAGATCGTGATCGGCGTGGCGCCGGTGGGCGAAGCCTTCGATCCGCCCCTCGAGTGGAACGGAGTCGGGTAGCGCGCGGAGTTCTCGGCCTGGGGGGCGCACTCGCAAGGCCCTCCTGTACGCCGAAAGAAGGCCCCGTTGGTGTGTACGGCGACGCGCCTACACCTGGCTGGCACTGTTCCGTGCCTGATGTTGACTTGTGGAGAGTTTATGGCTGGAAGTTGGTGGCCAGGGACGGGATCGAACCGCCGACACCGTGATTTTCAGTCACGTGCTCTACCAACTGAGCTACCTGGCCCCGGGCTGCGCCCGGCGATCGGGCACAGAATCCGAATCATAACATACGGAAAAACGACGCCGGGCAGGGCACCGTGCTCGCGTCGCGAGGGGCTGCCGTCTCCGAGCCGAATGATCTGTACAGCGTCAGTTCTGAGGCCGGAGGCGGGAGCCCCTCTGGGCCGCGTGCTGGACGACGGCACCACCGACACGGACGTGGCCACGCCTGTCCGCCAACGCGGAGAGGGGTGATCCCTCCGGCCAGGCCGAATGATCGTTCAGCGTCAGCAGCCTGAGGCCAGGTGGAGGGATCGCCCCTCGACGCGGTTCAGCGGGACAGCAATCCGGCTCAGGGCACGTAGCGCGAAGCCGGGCGGCGGGAGCGGCCTGCCCGCGACCACGTCGACGGGTGGCGGCCGGCCAGCACGAGCCAGGCGCACGCGGCGCCGAGCAGCAGGCCGGCCAGCACGTCGGTGGGGTAGTGCACGCCGACGTAGATCCGCGAATAGGCGATGAGCGCCGCCAGCAGCGGCCAGTGCCCAGCGCGCCGCCGGCCAGACGCGAGCCAGCGACATCGCCCCGGCCACGGCCGCGGCCGCGTGGCCCGACGGGAACGACGCGGTCGTGGGTGGCGGCTGCTGGATGACGCGGGCGTCGGCCGGTTGCGCCACGAACGGTCGCTGACGGCCGACGAGCGGCTTCATGATCTGACCGTTGACGCCGAGCGTGATCGCCAAGCGCGAGGATCGCCCGGGTGGCCGCGGCGCGATGTCGCGGCCGAGCCATTGCGGCGAGGGCCAGCCCGAACCACACGGCACCGCCGACGCCCAGCCAGGTCGCCGCGATCATGATCGGATCGACGGCGGGGAAGTGCGTGGAGTTGATCGCCCTGAAGACCGCGAGGTCCACGGCTGGCCGCTAGACGACGGCCGCTTCGACCTCGCGCAGCAGGCCCAGCTCGCGACGGACCTTGTCTTCGATGGCCTGCCGCAGATCGACGTGCTCCTTCAGGAACTGCTTGACGTTCTCGCGGCCCTGGCCGAGGCGTTCGCCGGCGAACGAGAACCAGGCGCCGCTCTTGTCGATGATCTTGCGCTCGACGGCGAGATCGATCAGGTCGCCTTCGCGCGACACGCCTTCGCCGTACATCATGTCGACTTCCGCCTCGCGGAACGGCGGCGCCATCTTGTTCTTGACGATCTTCACGCGGGTGCGGCCGCCGACCACCACCTCGCCGTCCTTGATGGCGCCGATGCGGCGGATGTCGACCCGCACCGACGAGTAGAACTTGAGCGCGCGGCCGCCGGTGGTCGTCTCGGGGCTGCCGAACATCACGCCGATCTTCTCGCGCAGCTGGTTGATGAAGACCAGGCAGGTCTTGGATTTCGAGACCACGCCGGTGAGCTTGCGCAGCGCCTGCGACATGAGCCGGGCCTGCAGGCCGACCTGGGCGTCGCCCATCTCGCCCTCGATCTCGGCGCGGGGCACCAGCGCCGCCACCGAGTCGACCACCACGACGTCGACCGAGTTGGAGCGCACCAGCACCTCGACGATCTCGAGCGCCTGTTCGCCGTTGTCGGGCTGCGAGACCAGCAGGTTGTCGATGTCCACGCCGAGCTTCTTGGCGTACTCCGCATCGAGGGCGTGTTCCGCGTCGACAAACGCCGCCATGCCGCCGGCGCGCTGCGCCTCGGCGATCACCTGCAGGGTGAGGGTGGTCTTGCCCGAGGACTCGGGGCCGAACACCTCGACGACGCGGCCGCGCGGGAAGCCGCCGATGCCCAGGGCGTAGTCGATGCTGATCGAGCCCGTGGAGATGGTCTCGGCCGGCTGCACGCCGCCCTTCTGGCCCAGGCGCATGATGGCGCCCTTGCCGAACTGCTTTTCAATCTGGCCGACTGCCATCTCGATGGCTTTGAGGCGCTCTTTCACATCGTCCACAGGCATGATGGGATCTCCGTCGAGGGTTGGGACGGCGCGGCGGCGAGCCGTCGTTCAACCACCCGGATGCTAACGGGAGGCCAAGCGAAAGTCAAGCGAAAATGCGTGCACACGCATTGCCCTAGGGCTTCTAAATCAGTAACTTAGACGACGTGACGACTTTCGCCCTCCGGGCCGTGAAGGTTCCCGGATCGCGGGACTGGCAGCGCTGCGGCCGCGCCGCCGCGGCAATCGCTGCGTACAGCGTGTCGTGGGAGGGGAGGGGGTAGTGCCCAGCCCGATCGGCCACGCCCTCGGCGGCGTGATCTGCGCCCTGGCGCTGGGTGGCGAGCCGCCGGCGTTGTCGCGAGCCGGCCCGGTCCGGCGCCTGCTCCGGGATCCGCTCGTGCGGGTCGGCGCCGTCGTCGCCGTGCTGCCCGATCTCGATTTCCTCTGGGGCCGGCACAACATGGAGACGCATAGCCTCGGTGCGGCGCTGCTGGCGGGGCTCCTGACCCTGCTCCTCACGAGGCGCCGCGGCTGGCGCATCGCGCTCGTGGTGGCTGCAGCGTGGGCGTCTCACGTGCTCTTCGACTGGCTGGGCTCCGACGACACGCCACCGCTCGGCGTGATGGCGCTGTGGCCGGTGGTCTCGACCTTCTACTTCGCCAACGCCTTCGTGTTCGAGGCGATCTCGCGGCGCTACTGGCTCGAGGGCTTCTGGGCCCACAACCTGTGGGCGCTGGCCACCGAAACCGTGATGCTGGCGCCGGTCGCGGCAGCCGCGGCGATGTGGAAGGGGCGGCCGCGCCCGCTGGAGTGATCGCCGTCAGCGCGGCCGGCCGGTCGGACGCCGCGCCGCGTCGCTGAAATACAGGCCGACGGTACTGGCATCGCTGAGTGCCTGACCTTCGTACTTCCACGTGCGCTTGTAGACGATGCGCGCCACCAGCGACGCGCCGTCGGGCACGCGGACTGGCGCCGCCAGCGCCACCGCCGCGGATTGGCCCGGCACCCACGCGGCCAGTTCCTTCGGCGCGGCCGCGCCGATCTTCATGAGCAGCGTCGCGCTGCGCACGATCGCCGGCGTACCGGGCTTGAGATCGATCGCGCGCAGCGACTTCCCGGCCGCACCCGCCAGCGGCAGTGTGACCTCGTGCGTCGCCTCGGCCGCCGTGGCCTCGAGGGTGAACGGCGCCGGCATCGCCACATCCAGGTCGGGCGGGCCCGATGGCCACCCGGTGTCCAGTGCCACCGGCGGCGGAGCATTCTCGGGCTTGCCGCGCGGGGCGCCACCGGTGGCCCAGACGAGCACCAGATCGAGCTCGCGGGCCGTGAGCTTCAGAGGGTGCCACGCCGGAATCGTCTCGCTGAGCAGCTCGATACGCAGCGACTCGGCCCACGGCGACGCGTCGTCGTAGGTCATCAGCGACATCGGCGCCACGCCGCCCTCCACGTGGCACCGGCCGCAATGTTCGCGGAACACCGGAAACACGTCCTCGTTGTAGAGGTACTTCGAGGTGATCGACTTGTGCGCCTCGGCGGGCGGGCTCAGCCAGACGACCGCCGCCCACAGGCCGACCGCCGCCGCCAACCACCGGAACGTCGGACCCATCGCGCTCCTCATGGCCGGCCCGTGAACAACGACTCGATCGTGCCGACGGCCGCGAGCAGCACGTCGGAGGCGCGGGCCACTTCCTCGCGTTCGCCGCGGTCGCCGGCCGCATCGAGCCGGAAGGCGGCCACCACCACGTCGCGCACGGCCGTGCTCACCTGCACCCGCCGTGGCTCCGGGAACTCGCGGGCGTGCATCTCGAGCGCCAGCGCCAGTTCCTTGGCCTGCAGCGCCGGTACCCACACCTCGGTGAGGCTGCCGCGGGTCACGATTTCCTTCACCGAATCGCGCCGCTCGCGCAGCATGGCCAGGACGCCGCCGGTGTCGTCGGGGATGTCCATCGCCAGCCGGGTCGCGCCGTCGATGGTCGTCGGCGGCGCGGCCACCGAGTGCTCCGTGAAGGTGAAATCGAAGCGCTGGTCCTTGCTGCCGGCGGTGAAGCTGGCTTGCACGATGAGGTTGGCGGGCAACGGCACCTCGCCGATGGCGGCCTCGAGATACGGGCCGTCCGGGGACGGCGCCAGGGGGACCGCGGCGACCTCCCGGGTCTCGAAGGTCTGCGGATTGGTCTCTTCCCGGGTGACCACGCGCGCCTTCACGGCGGCGATCTTCTCGGCGGTCAGCGGCTTGGTGTAGTCGTCGAAGAGGAAGAGGCGGAAGACGCCGGGCGAGGGGTAGACGCCCTCGATATGATGCCAGTTGTCGGCGGCCATGAAGAACTGGCCGCCGTGTTGCGGGTTGTGGTTGCCGTGCGCCAGCGTCTTCTGCACCCGCACGGCTGGCGTGCCGTCCTTGCAGGCGCCGGGTTCGGTGAGCTCCTTGTCGACGCCGGCGCATTTCCACGCCACCGAGATGGTGACCTCGCCGAGCGGCCGCGCGCAGATCGGGCACTTGCCCGGCTTGGACTCGGAGACCACGGCATGGATCGGGCAGGTGTAGACGGTATCGAGCCGCATCGGCTCGAGGCTCATGCCGCAGATCGGGCAGTCGCCGTCCTCGTGCGCTACCTGATCGGCGTGCATCGGGCAGACGTAGACGAGCGGCGGCAACTCCTGGGCCTGGCCGTGCACGTGCGCGGGCGCGCCACTGAGCGAGGCCAGCACGACCGCGCCGGCGACGACGCCACGAATGGAGGGGCCGAATCGGGCCATTGGCCGCATGATAACCCGCGCCCGTCCGGCCCGTGACCCCGGGGCCCGCCGCCCCGCCGCACGGGTCAATGCGGGCGTAGAATCGGCCCATCGTGGCTACTCTGACCCGTCGTGCGTTGCTGGCGTCGGTTGGCGCGTTCTCGGTGTCGGTCGGGCGCGTCCGGCCGTCGGCCCAGGCCCCGGCCCGGCTGGTCATCCGCACCCTCGGCGGGGATCTGAATCCCGCGGCGCTGACCGGCACCGTGCTGTTCCACGAACACCTGTCGATGCGGTTTCCGCTCGACGCGACGTCGCACTTCACCGACGACGTCGCGCTGATGACCGAAGAGGCGCGCGCCGCCAAGGCCGCCGGCGTGGCGCTCATCGTCGACGGCGGGCATCCCGACATGCACCGCAGCCTGGAGGCGATCCGGCGGATCGCGACCGACAGCGGGCTGCCGGTCGTGGCCAGCGGCGGCTACTACATGCAGCGCAGCTATCCGGCGGCGCTGGCCGAGATGTCGGCCGAGCAGATCGCCGACGAGCTGACGCGCGATGCGATCCGCGACCGCCTGGGGGCATTCGGTGAGATCGGCCAGCAGGACGGCACGCTCACCGAGACCGAGCGCAAGGTGTTCCGGGCGGTGGGGATGGCGCAGGCGCGCACTGGTCTGCCGGTGTTCACCCACAATCCGTATCTGGGCCAGCGTCCGGGTGGCGCCGAAATCCCGCGCGACGCGGCGCTGCGTCAGCTCGACATCCTGGAAGAGGCCGGGGCCATGCTCGACAAGGTGGCCATCGGGCACCTGTGCTGCCTCCACGATCCCAAGGCCGAAGTCGCGGTGGAGATCGCCAGGCGCGGCGCGTTCGTGGGCTTCGACCGGGTGACGCTGCCCATCGTGCCGGACGCCGATAAGGTCGTGGCGGCGATGGCCGTCGTTCAAGCGGGCCACGCCGACAAGCTGCTGCTGTCGTCCGACTTCGCGTCGCCGCGCGCACTGAAGAAGAACGGCGGGGCGGGCCTGGCGCAAACGGCGACGATCTTCGGCCCGATGCTGGTGCGGGCCGGGCTGCCGGCGCCCACGGTGCGGCGGATCCTCGAGGAGAACCCGAAGCGCTTTCTCGCCTGCACGCCGCGCGGGTGACACCCCCCGCGCGCCCTATGGCAGCGTCTTCAGGAACGCCGCCAGATGGTCGTGCCACACGTCGGGACGGCTGTGGGTGCCGTGGCCACGCGTGGCGTCGGTCACCGGCAGCAGGACGAAGCGGGCGTGCGGCAGGCGGCGGATGAGCCCCTCCATCATCGGCATCTCGGGCGGATTCACGAAGTCGTCCGCGGAGTTGATCGCCAGCAGCGGCGCGGTGATCTGCTCCAGATGCGGCGACGGGTCGTAGTCCTCCGAGGCGCGGAAGTGATAGATGGTGTCGTTGGCGTCGGTGGTTTTCAGCCGGGCGGCGATCTGATCGGCCAGCCAGCCATCGACCGCCGTTGCGGTCGGCCACTGCTTCTGCCACTGCAGCGGCGCGCTGGTGGCGATCAGCAGGAAGCCCAGCGCCGAGGCCATCCCACGCGGCGGCGTGGTGTAGTTGCCGTCCTTCCACGTCGGGTCGGTGACGATCGCGTCGACCAGCGCCTTGCGCCACATCCGGTTGCGCCCGGCGATTTCGACCGGGTTGCTGGCCAGCGGCACCAGGCCGTCGGCGAACGCCGGATACATGTAGCCCCACATCCAGCTGTGCATCGCGCCCATCGACGTGCCCATGACGAGCCGCAGGTGGGTCAGGCCCAGGCCCTCGGTGACGAGGCGATGCTGCAGCCGCACCATGTCGGTGTAGCGGTAGGCCGGGAACTTCATCCGCAGGCCGTCGCTGGGCTTGCTCGATCCGCCATGGCCGACGTTGTCGGGCAGCACGATGTAGTAGCGCTCGGCATCGAGCAGCTGGCCCTTGCCGAAGAGCAGCCCGCCGTAGCTGTCGCCCAGGAACGCCGCACCGGAGCCGCCGGTGCCGTGCAGGATCAGCACGGCGTTTCGCACCACACCGTCGGCGCCCTTTCGCGGCGTGCCGACCGTGCGGTAGTGCAGCCGCACCTCGGCGAGCCGCTGGCCATCGGCGAAGGTCACATCGCGGGCGACGAAGTCGGCCTCGACCGGCGCGGGAAACGTCGACTGTGCCGCCGCTGACGAGGCCAGCACGACGAAGGCGCCGATCGTTACGGCACGGATCAGGCGGGTCGGCATGCCGGCATCCTACACCGGCAACGGGGCCGGCATTGGCGATTGACATCGACCGGCGCGGAGCGATAATCGCCGCAGCCGGCCGCGTGCCGGGTCGTCTCGTTCATCCCAGGAGGGCGCATGGCCGGCTCGATGCACGTCTCGCGGCGCAAGTTCCTCGGCGGCTCGGCGGCCGCGCTCGGCGGCCTCGGCTCCGGCCTCTTCGGCACGCCGCTGGCGGCGCAGCCCAAGGCGCCGCCGCTGTCGCTGCCGCTCGGCGCGCTGAAGCCGACCGGCGCGCTCGACGAGGCCTACTGGTGGAAGGTGCGCAGCCAGTTCAACGTCGTCGACGGCCTCACCTTCATGAACAACGGCACCTACGGCCCGACGCCGCGGGTGGTCGTCGATGCCTTCGCCCGGTTGAACAACGCCCTGGCCGAGGACCCGACCAACAACTACTGGAACGAGGGCCGCGATTAGGTGCGGGCGCGGATGGCCGCGTTCGTCGGCGCCACGGCCGACGAAATCGCGCTCACCCGCAGCACCAGTGAGGGCATGAACATCTTCATCCGCGGCGTCGACTGGAAGCCCGGCGACGAAGCGGTCTACTGCACGCACGAACACGGCGGCGGCATCCAGCCACTGCTGCAGGTCGAGGCCCGCTACGGCGTGAAGCTGGTCAAGATCGAGGTGCCATCCCCGCCCGAGAGCGTCGATTAGATCGTGAAGATCTACGAGCGGGCGATGACGCCGCGCACGAAGATGATCATGGTCAGCCACATGACCTACGTCACCGGCCTCGTCACGCCGATCAAGGCGCTGTCGGACCTGGCCCACAGCAAGGGCGCGCTCATCTCGGTGGACGGCGCGCATCCGCTGGGCATGCTCGACCTCGATCTGAAGAGCACCGGCATCGACCACTACGCCGCGGCCGGGCAGAAGTGGCTGCTGGCCGGCACCGGCACCGGCGTGTGCTACGTGAAGCGCGACGTCCAGGATTGCATCTGGCCGCTGATGGGCTACGCCGACCTCAAGACCACCAACGATCCCAAGGCGTCGAGCTACGGCGCCCGCAAATACGAGCTCGGCGGCCAGCGCAGCGTGCCGGGCTTCATGGCCATGGCCGAGGCCATGGACTTTCACGAGGCCATCGGCAAGAAGAACGTCGAGGCGCGGGTCAGGCAGCTGAGCACGAAGCTGATGAACTCCAACGGCGGGAGGCCCGGCAGGAGACGCGGCTTGCCGTGAACGCCTGTTTCGTAGCGGACCTTCGCCGGCTCACGTCGAGACAGAGGGCGAGGAACAACCGCAGGTCCGCGTGGGCGCGGACGAAGCGATGGCGGTCGCGCGGGTGGACGAAGCGTCCGGCCGGCGCCGCTCCTCGTCGTCGAGCAGTGCTTCGTCGAGGGCGGACGGTTCGCCTTCCAGGGACACGAAGGCATACACGACCTCGGAGTGTCCGACAGTGATCCCCTCGAGCGCTCGCAGATTCGCGGTGGACCAGATCATCGTCGGGCTGCAACGAACGGCGCCTCTCGTCTGTCGTCGTTCTCGCATGACAACGGCACCTCCAGCGACTTGTACCACCTGGGCGAATGACTCCGCCGCGGCGTCCGAAGCGTCGCCGGACCGCGCCGCGGAGCAACGTGGCCCGGCGATCCGCTCGACTACGCGCCGACCAGGGAGCCGGCTTCGATCTCGTCGAAGTAGGAGATCTCGACGGAGTTCGTATCGACGCCCCCTTCGCTCATGGCCTCCTTCAACTCGGGCATGGCGAAAAACGCGTGCGCCGCTTCGCTCGACTCGAACGTGCGGCTGACGATGATGTCCTTCGGATTCTCGATCGAGCGCAGCACCTGATGGGCGTGCACGCCGTGCTCGGCCTGGATCGGCGCGAAACCGTCGTAGACCTTCTTCCACGCTTCGAAGTCGTCCACGCGGTGGCGAATGAGAGCAATGGTGCTCGTCATCGAAGTCCCCTTCCCGGCGTGAATGCCCTCGCCGCGGAAATCGGGCTTCAGGAGAAGCGCGCGGCGAAGGCGACGCTAGCCAGTCTATCGCGACCTGAAGCTCGCCGTTTCGAACCAGGCGAGGACCGCCTTGGAGAGTCGAAACCCGCCGATCAGCAGCAGGTTCTGAGAACGGGAGCGACGGGACTCGAACCCGCGACCTCCGGCGTGACAGGCCGGCGTTCTAACCAACTGAACTACGCCCCCGGGCGCGCATAGTGTAGCTACGCGATTTCGGTCAAGCCGAGCTGGCGCAGGAGCGTGATTCCGTCCGAATAGACGTCCTTGCGCGCAACGAGGCCGTCCCGGATCGGGATGATGTCCATGCCCCGGTACTCGACGGTGCGGCCGGTCGGCTCGATCGCCATCCCGGAGCGCGTCATCGGCCCCTCGTGCGTGCCGCGCGTGGTCCACTCCTGGACGACGAGGTCGTCGCGGAGGTACTGGCTCCGCGCCTCGAAGCTCAGATCGGGGAAGACGCCGAAGATGCCGGTGATCGCCTGCGCGATCGCGTCTTTGCCGATGTTGACATCGCCGGTCGTGTGGTTCTCGAACACCGAGTCCTCGGTGTGCATGGACACGATTGCCTCGACGTCGTGGTCGTTCCACGCTGCGTTGTAGCGGTCGATGAACTCCTGTAGCGCCGAGCCCTCCACGCCATCAGCCTATGGCATGCGTCCGCACGGGAACAGCCACGGGTGCGGCGCTAGGGTTGACACGTGAGCACGCCACCCGGCGACCAGCGCCAGGGCTCAGAGCACGCCGCCGGCGCCGCGCGGCACGACGCCGACCTCGCCGCGTCCGCGTCGCTTCGCCTTCGGTCGGAACTGGATCCTGTTCCTGATCGGCGCGCTGCTGCTGAACATCTTTCTGGGCGCTCGCGCGATGAGGGAGCCCTCGCGTATGCGTGTGCCCTATAGCCCGTTCTTCCTCCAGCAGGTGCGAGACGGCAAGGTCGAGCAGATCACGTCCAAGGGGACCGCGATCCAGGGCACGTTCAAGGAGCCGGAGGCGTACAAAGACTCCAAGGAGACGACCCGCTTCCGAACGGAGATTCCCGCGTTCGCCGACAACACCTCGCTCTCGAAGCTCCTCCAGAGCAAGGGCGTGATCGTCAACGCACAGCCGCTCGACACGGGATCCCCATGGTGGCAGAGCCTCCTGCTGTTCTTCGGGCCGACGATTCTCTTCGTCGGACTCCTCTTCCTCCTCATGCGGCGCGCGGGGAACGTGCAGAACATCCTCGGAGCGTTCGGGCGCTCGCGGGCCAGTCGATACCAGCCGTCGAGCGACCGCGTGACGTTCAAGGACGTCGCGGGGATCGACGAGGCCAAGGACGAGCTGAGCGAAGTCGTCGACTTCCTTCGCCGCCCGGAGAAGTACCGCAGGCTCGGCGGCAGGATCCCGCGCGGCGTCCTTCTCGCCGGCCCGCCGGGCACCGGCAAGACGCTTCTCGCACGCGCGGTCGCGGGAGAAGCGAATGCTCCGTTCTTCTCCATCGCGGCCTCCGAGTTCGTCGAGGCGATCGTCGGCGTTGGGGCCTCGCGCGTTCGCGACCTGTTCGCTCAGGCCAAGGAGGCCGCGCCGGCCATCGTCTTCATCGACGAGCTCGACGCCATCGGGCGGTCACGGACATCCGGGGTGGCGGGCTTCAGCGGAGGCAATGACGAGCGCGAGCAGACGCTCAATCAGATCCTCACGGAGATGGACGGCTTCGATCCGTCGACGAGCGTGATCGTGATCGGAGCGACCAATCGTCCGGACGTGCTCGACCAGGCGCTGCTCCGGCCGGGCCGCTTCGACCGGCGCGTCTTCGTGCAGCCTCCCGATCGCACGGGTCGTGAGGCCATTCTGAAGGTGCACACACGGGGCGTTCCGCTCGCGCCCGATGTCGACCTCGGCCGAATCGCTGCGACGACGCCGGGAATGGTCGGTGCGGATCTGGCGAACCTCGTCAACGAAGCTGCACTACTGGCGGCCAGGCGCAACCACGATGCCGTCGCCGAGGCGGATCTCACGGACGCGCTCGAGCGCATCGTCCTCGGGGCCGAGCGGCAGGTGATGATGACCGTGGAGGATCGCCGGCGAACTGCTTACCACGAGGCCGGCCACGCGATCGTGGGCATGCTCACCGAAGGGGCCGATCCCGTGCGCAAGGTCTCGATCATTCCTCGCGGGATGGCGCTCGGCGTGACGTTCGCCGCGCCCGAGACCGACCGCTACAACTATCGCGAGCCCGAGGCTTTCGCGAAGATCAAGGTTGCTCTCGGAGGGCGTGCGGCCGAGGAGGTCGTCTTCAACGAGATCAGCACCGGCGCCGAATCGGACATTGCGCAGTTGACCGAGATCGCCCGCCAGATGGTGGGCCGTTGGGGCATGAGCCCGGCGATCGGCCCGGTCGCGGTCCTGCCGCGCGATGGGCGGGCCCGTTCCTGCCCGCCGGTAGCGAGGTCTCTCCCGACACCCAAAGGCTCATCGACACAGAGGTGCGCCGCATCGTCGAGGAGTCGCATGGGCAGGTTGTCGCGCTGCTCGAAGAGAACCGGCACAAGCTCGACTCGCTTGCCGGCGCTCTGCTCCAGCACGAAACGCTCGACGAAGAGGACGCGTATTCGGCCGCGGGCGTCTCCCGGTCCTCCGGCCGGACTGCCGAGCCCTACTCGGCCGCAGCTCGATCACAGATCGAGCCGTAGCCTCTACGCCAGCAGGTCGAGGATCCCGAAGCGGTCGGCGGAAGGGCGCGACGACGTACACGCCCTGCCCGCGAGTGCGCGAGCCTTCGAGCAGCTCGCGGCCGATCTCCAGCCCCACCTCGCCCGCGTTCGGCCCGGCGTCGCGGAGCGCGTCGAGGACGGGCTGCGGAACGACGATTCCGGGCACCTCATTGTGCAGGCGCAGCGCGAGCTGGTGGCTCCAGACGGGGAAGATCCCGACCAGCACGGGGATCGGCCACTCGCCGCCCAGCCGCTCGACGAAGCGGTCCATGTACTCGAGGTCGAACAGGATCTGGGTCATCGCGAAGTGCGCGCCGGCTTCGATCTTGCGGCGGAAACGGTCGAGCTCCGAGTCGAGGTCGTCGGCGGCGGGGTTGACCGCGACCCCGATGTGGAAGGACGTCGCCGCGTGATCGCCCGCCCGTTGTAGTCCTCGCCGCGGTTCAGGCGCGCCATCAGGTGCGTAGCCCGATCGAGTCGATCTCGTACACGCCGCGCGAGCCCGGGTAGTCGCCGACTTCCGGCGGATCGCCGGTCACCGAGAGCACGTTGC
>CAVTMO010000016.1:0-64489 GCA_963735875.1 uncultured Acidobacteriota bacterium | reverse complement strand
GAGCCGCCAGTCGCCGCCGGCCCCGGCCACGACCACCCACGGCGTCGGGACGGCGACGACGAGCGCCGTCATCTGTGGATGGATGTTGCAGAACACGCGCACGACTCCGGGACTCGTGATCGTGCGGCTCTTCGAGGCGCCGCTGCGATAGAGCCCCAGATCGAACACGTTGCCCGACGACAGCGAGAACACGTTGTGGAAGATGCCGTCGCTGTTGGGGAAACGCACCTCGGTGCCGACCGGTACGGCCAGCACCCGCGGCGTGAACGCCTTGCCCCGCTGCTCGATGGCCGCCGGCGGCGCCGGACGCACCGGGGCATTGCCCTCCAGCGGCTCGGCGTAGATCACCGCCGTCGCCGCCGTCACCCCCTGCCGCACCCGCGCCGTCACCGTGCCCGACAGCACGTCCGCGAAACTCGTGGCGCCGGCCGCGAGGATGCAAGCGGCCGTCAGTGCGATCCGGCGCAGGTCTTCAGACGTCGTCATTCGACACGCCCCAGTCCCCAGCCCCCAGCCCCTAGAAGGTCACGGCAAAGACGGCATTGACGTGGTGGTTCTCGCGGTTCCCCGTCGCCGGACCATAGCGCGTCTCCAGCCACTTGTACTCGACCGACGCCGCGACCTCCGGCGTCAGCCGCAGGATGGCGTTGCCGAACGCGCTCGTGTTGCGCAGCCGTCCGGCCTGGCCGAGTCCATCGGGCCGGCGGTCGCGCCCGGCGCCGGCCGTGAACGACAGCCGGCTGGTGGCGGCGAGCCGGGCTTCGAGCCAGCCGCCCTCCGAGCGGCCGCGCTGCGCCACCCCGGCGCCGTAGGCGTCCATGTCCTCCGACGCGTAGAGCTCGCCGGCCACGCCGACGCGCCCGACGCGGGCCAGGAAATCCACCGCGCCGGCGGTCGAGGCGGCGAGCCCCGGTCCGAACCGGCTCCACCCGTAGTGCCCGGACGCGCCGACGTGAACTTCTGACGAGGCGGTGTCGGTGCCGCGGTCGAAGCCGAGGTGGGCCTCAAAGGCCGGACGCTCGCTGCGTTCCCCGGCGCCGGCCGGCGGCGCGAAGACGTAGGCGGGCCCGGCGTCGCCGATGACCGGCGCGACGATCCCGGCCTTGGCGGTGAACGCACCCAGCCGCTGCTCCATCCGCGCCTGGGGCGCGCGCAGGTAGAGGTTGCCCGAGCGGAAGAACTGCGGGAACGAGAGGGCCGCCAGCGACGTGGGGTCGCGGGGCGCCAGCAGCACGTGATCCTGGCCGATCTGGATGGCGGTGCCGGAATGTTCGAGCCGGCCGAAGGCGATGAGCAGGCGGGGCAGGCCCATCACCGTGCCGGTGACGAAGCCCGGCGTGCCGCCGAAGAAGTCGAAGATCAGCCGGCCGGTCCCGTTCCAGCCGCCGACCGGAATCACGCCGACATCGACGCCGATGCGGCTCTGACGCAGGGTCGAGGTCATCGACCCGGTGGACGTCGTGCCGACCAGATTCGGACCCTCCAGCCAGTTCGCGTCGCCGGAGTTGTAGACCGTGTTCGACAGGATGGTGCCCGACAGCGTCACCGGGAAGCGCGAGCCGGATCCGACCTTGCTCTGCGCCAGCTCCTCGACTTGCGCCTGCAGCACCTCGATCGGTACCGCCGGCGGCTGTGCGTCGGGTGTCGGCTGCGTGGGCGCCGAGGCGACGTCGACGGCCAGCGGCGCCTGGCGCAGCGCCGTCAGTTCGCGACGAAGCGTCGCCAGGTCGGACCGCAGCTCCGCGATCTCGGCGCGCAGTACCTCGAGGTCGCCGCGACCCGACGCCGCTCGCGCGTCAGGCCGGCTGGCGTCGTCGAGGCCGGCGACGCCGTCCTGCTGTGCCCGGACGGAGGCGGGCCAGGCGAGGGAGACGAAGAGCGCGACAGCGCCGGTCATCAGGACGCGGCGCCAGACAGCAGCGAACCAGTGGCGTGCCATCCGCGCATTCTAGCGGCGCGTCGGCGCCCCAGATGTCGGAACGCCGTAGTAGTTCGGTGTGAAACCGGTTCGAGACGGCCGCCGGCGGCGTCAGCGGCCGCCGAGGACCCTGCCGAGCATCCCGGCAACGTCGTCCATCATCGAGCCGTCGCGGTTGGCGTCGAGCATCGGTGTGAGCATGCTCATCAAATCGCCGCCGGGCGCAGCCGTCCCGGCGCCGCGGCCAGCCGACGACGTCCCTCGGTTCGCCTGCTTCGCCATGCTGGCCATGACCATCGCCGCCACGATCGGCAGCATCTGCTTGAGGATGTCGGGCGCCACGCCGCTCGACTGCGCGGCCCGCGTCGCCACCTGCCGGCTGATGTCCTTGCTGCCGAAGATGTGACCCAGGATGCCATTGCCGTCGGCGGCGGTCTCGGCCCGGCCGAGCGAGCCGAGATCGTCGAGATACTGCGAGTGTTGGCCGCCCGACAGAGCCGTGGCCAGGCTGTCGAGTCCGCCCTCCTGGTGCACGTTGCGCGAGAACCCCGCGGCCAGAGCCGGCACGAGTGCCGAGAGCGCGGCCGTGGTCTGGTCGTCGCCCAGCCCGAACTGGCGTCCCAGTTGCTGGACGGCGCCGCCGTTCTGCGCGGCGAGAATGGCTTCGAGTACGTTCATGGTGGCCTCCCCTCGAGATGTCGTGGTGCCTCGCTCGTCGTGCCGCTGGGCAGGCCTGGGAAGCTACCGATCCGGGCCGTCGTCCTGCCCCTCGCCCTCGCCCTCGCCCTCGCCCTCGTCGGCCAGATCCGACAGGTCCTCGCCCCACGGATTGGCTTGCGGGCCCGGGACGATGCCGGCGATGTCGGGGTCGACGCCCGGCGGGGATTCCGGGGTCTGCGAGCGACGCTCCTTGGCCTCCGCCCGCTTCACGTTCTTCTGCTTCGCCCGGTCTTGCCGCGCGCGCTCCCGGTCCCGCTTGCTGCGGGGACGTCCTTGAAACATGCCACGCTCCAGTTGATGCGGCCGCCGTTGGGGGAAACCGGCGCCGCCCGCCCGGGCGCCGCAGGTCGCGGCGCCGCGCCGCCGATCTTATCAGCCCGGGGCCACCGTGCACCGGCAGCCTGCCGGCGGGGCGCCGGCGCTTGCATTAGGATTGCGTGGCGTGCGCGTCAATCGCCGGACTGCTCTGCGCTCCCTCGTGGCCGCCTGGTCGGCGTCACGACTGCCGCTTGGCGCGCAAGTCCTGCCGGAGCCGGTGTGGCTGTTGACCGGCGCCGTCACCGACAGCACCGCGATCGTCAAGGCGGCGTTCGTCGACAAGCCAGCCCCGCTGCCGCCGCTGCTGGTCAGCCGGCGGCGCGATTTGAGCGGCGCCACGGTGGTGGCAGGGACCGCCACGGCCGCGCAGTCGACCACCTATTCGCAGCGCACCATCGGCGACTACCGGCTCGACGGCCTGGAGGCCGACAGCGAGTACTTCGCCGGGTTCCGCGAAGGCTCCGGCACGCTGGCCCGCTTCCGGACCTTTGGCCGGGGCGCTTTCAGCTTCGTGGCGGCCTTCGCGTCGTGCGCCGGCGGCACGCGCGTGGTCCCGATGTCGCACGTGTCGAACAGCCGGGTCTTCGCCGCGCTCAACTCGCTCGACCCGCACGTGTTCCTGCACATGGGCGACCTGCACTACTACAACATCACCGGGCCGGCCAAGCCGATCGAGCCGGTCACCGGGTTGCTCCGGCGCGGGCTCGACCGGGTGCTGTCGCAGGAGCGCCAGGCGCTCTTCTATCGCCATACTCCGCTCGTCTACGTCTGGGACGATCACGACTACGGCACCGACGACTCCCACCACGACTCACCAACGCGTGATGCCGCCCGGTTCTATTACGACAGCGACTTCCCGCACTACGCGACGCCGCTCAGCCCGGCGGCCGACGGCCCGATCGCGCAGGCCTTCGACATCGGGCGGGTGCGATTCCTGATGACCGACCTGCGATCGGAGCGCCGGCCGTCCGATCGCACGATGCTCGGGCCGGGCCAGCTCGCGTGGTTGCTGGCGGAGCTCGAACGAGCGGCGCGAGAGGCGGCGCTGGTGACCTGGATCAACACCGTGCCCTGGATCACCCCCGATGGCGACAGCGACGGCTGGGGCGTCTACCACGAGGAGCGACGGGTGATCGGCGAGCGCATCTCGGACCTCGGGCTGGCTTCGCGCCTCGTCGTGCTGAGCGGCGATGCCCACATGCTGGCCTTCGACGACGGCCGCAACAACCTCAACGGCGGCTTCGTCGTCGCCCAGGCGGCCCCGCTGGATCGCTTCAAGACCCGCAAGGGCGGCCCGTATTCGCATGAGCCCGCCGCCCAGAACAACGGGCAGTTCGGCGTGCTGCGGGTGACCGATGACGGCACCACGCTCACGGCGCGGATCGAGGGCTATCGCGACGACGGCCTGGGACGGCCGGTGCCGGTGCCGGGCGTCGCGCTGACGCTGCGCTGCACCGGGCCGGGCTGCGGCCGACCGGAGACCGCGGCACGCCTCCCGCAGCCGGCGCGCTAGAACGTAGGGCAGCTCTTTAGAGCTGCCTCCAGGCAGAGCTGAAGCTCTGCCCTACGTACACTCGAGAACGCTCTAGCCGGCGCCGTTGGCGCGCGCGACCAGCGCGGGCAGCTCGGTGAGCCGCGCCACCCGGGTGCAGCCGGCGCTGGCGTACAGGTTCGCCGGATCGAGCAGCACCGCGTCGGCCAGGCCGGCGGCGCGCGCACCCTCGACGTCGATGTGGAAGAAGTCGCCAACGTGGACGGTCGTTGCCGCGTCGGCGTGGCTCTGGGCCAGCGCCAGATGGAACAAGCGCGGATCTGGCTTCTCGACGCCCCACTCGTGGGAGTCGAGCACGACGTCGAACCACCGCGGTGAGCTCGAGGCGATCGAACAGCGCGCGCAGCGTCCCGTTGGCGTTCGAGACGACCACCAGCTGCACCGCCAGGGCCCGCAGCGCCGTCAGCGCCGGCACGACGTCGTCGGGCACGAACTCCCAGACGTTGTGCACGTCGTGGTAGGCGCGCACCTCCGCCAGCGCGCGGTCGGTCGCCTCGTCGGGCGCGACCCCGGCGTGCCGGAGCACCGCGTCGAAATAGATCCACCCGCGCCGGCGATCGTCGGTGCGGGCCATCAGCGCCCCCTGATCGATCTCGAGCTTGGCGTGCGGCTCGGCGGCGGTGAGCGTCGCCGCGTCGATGTCGACGCCGTGGCGGCCGAGGGCCGCGGCTACCCGGGCCCAGTTCGGATGCACGAGCACCCCGCCGGCGTCGAGGAAGACCGTGGCGATGCGGCGCGACGGCGGCGTGGTCATGGGTCGAGGACGTCGGCGACGTCGCCGCGCACCCTGCCGAGATCCACCATCGGCTCGCCGTCGGGGAGCGAACGGTGGTATTCGACCAGCGGTCGATCGTCGGTGAGGAGCGGGCCCTCGCCGACGAAGCGTCGCAGCTCGTCGGGCCCGGCCACGTACCACGAGGTGAGCGTCGCGAAGCTGTCGAGGCCGATCTCGTCGAGCGCCGCCCGCGTCTGGGCGCGCGCCCGCTTGGCGTCGAGCGTCGCCGGCCGCAACCGCAGCGGGCGCTTGGCCCCGACCATCAGCTGGCCGTCGGCCCACAGCGTGGTGTACGGGAAGACGTCGAGGAACGTGCGCATGATGAGCTTGTACTGCGAGTCGGGCCGGTGGCCGATCCACTGCAGCACCAGCCCGTCGTCGGCCACGGCGTCGTACACCAGCTGGAAATACTCCCGCGAGTAGAGGTTGCCGGCGCCGGCGTGGATCGGCTGGATCAGATCCGCGGTCACGACATCGAAGCGGTGATCGCCGAGCGAGAGGAAGTTGCGGCCGTCGTCGAGGCGGACGTGCACGTTGGGCCGGGCGAAGAGGTCGTAGTTGACGTGCTTGAAGAACTCGGCGCCCTTGCGGACGGTGGCCGAGAGCTCGACGACGAGCACGTCGGCGTCGTGCTGGCTCACGGCGCCGGGCGTGGCGCCGCCGCCCAGACCGACGACCAGCACGCGCTGGGGATTCGGATGCAGCACCATCGGCAAGTGGCCGATCAGGCGGTGCATCCGCACCATCTCCGGCGCGTCGGAGGCCTGGTGCAGGCCGTCCAGGTACATCAGCCAGCCGCGGAAGGCGTGGGTGTGGATGCTGACCGAGGTCTGCACGCCCTCCTCTTTCCAGAAGATGCGCTCGCCGCGGCCGTGCCGGCGGGCCAGCGCTGCCTCGAAGGGATCGGGCACGGCGCCGGCGCTGGCGGCGAAGACGGCGACCAGGGCCACCGCGGCCACGCGTCGGCGGAGCGTGACCAGCATCACGACGCTCGCAGCGAGGAACAGGGCGGCGCAGACGATGAGCGCCCGGCGGCTGCCAAGCCACGGCAGCAGCACGAACCCGCCGAGCACGGCGCCGGCGATGCCGCCGATGACGTTGGCCGCATACAGGGTGCCGACCGCCCGCACCACGGCCGGCTCGCCCGTCGGCGGGCGCGTCCACAACGCCAGGGCTATCGGGAACGCGAAGCCCATGAGGACGGCGGGGAGGAAAATCGCCGCGGCCGACCCCTGGGCCAGTCCGGAGGTGCGCCACCCGGCGGCATAGGTCGCACCGAGCAGCGCCAGCGAAGCCAGGACGACGATGCCCGTCACGCCCATGGTGGCGGCCAGGATCAGGTTCCAGTTGCCGGCCCGGGTCAGGGCCCGCGACGCCAGCGCGCTGCCCAGGGCGATGCCGCCGAGCACCGTGGCCAGCATCGTCGTGAACGCGTAGGAGGTGGCGGGCAGGAACTGCACCAGGATGCGGAACCAGACGATCTCGAGGGCGAGGGCCGCGACGCCGGAAACGCCCATCACGGAGAGTACCAAGGTGGCAGGAAGCGCGGTGCCGGTGACCGCTGTCGCCGGCCCGGTGCCAGACCCCTCCACAACCGGCAGCGGGTCGCGGTACGAGAGCCACCAGGCGATCGCGGCGACCGCGACGTTCAGCGCCGCCGCCAGCAGGAACGTCCGCTGGATGCCGATGCCGCCGATGAGCACGTAGCCGGTTGCGAGCGCGCCAGCGAGGGCGCCAGTGGTATTCACCGCGTAGAGCGTGCCGAGCCGGGCGCCGGAGGCGCGGACCAGGTCGGCGCGGCTGAGCACGGGCAACGTCGCCCCCATCAGCACCGTCGGCACCAGCAGCACGGCGAACGAGGCGACGAAGCGCCCGGCCGTCAGGATCCACAGCGAGTCACCGGCGATCGTCGACAGCGGGCGATAGAGACTCGCGGCGGCGCCGAGCAGCGCCGGCGTGGCCAGGGCCGCTACGGCGATCCCGGCCTCGAGCGCGGCGAACACCCGCAGCGGATGCCCGCGCCGGGCCAGGCGCTCGGCCAGAAGACTCCCGAGGGCCAGGCCGGCCATGAACGCGGCCAGCACCGTGCTGGCGGCGTGCACGGTCACGCCGAACACCAGCGAGAGGAGCCGCAGCCACAGCACCTGGTAGGTGAGACCGCAGGCGCCCGAGCACACGAACAGCAGGCACAGGGCGACGAACGTGGTGCGGGATCGCATCGACGGGCGGACGCCCATCGTGCGTCATCCCGGCGGGCCAGCGCAACCGCGGCGCGAGGCTCAGTCCTGGCGCAGGGCGACCATCGGCTCGATCCGCGAGGCGCGCAGCGCTGGCACCAGTCCGGCCACGGCGGCGACAATCGCCAGCAGGATCGCGCTGCCAGCGAGGACAACCGGGTCGTAGCCTTCGAGCTCGAAGAGCAGGGTCCGGGCCAGCTGGCCGATCCCGGCCGCCGCCACCAGGCCGACCACGCCGCCGACCACGGTCATCCGCGCGACGTGGCCGAGCACCATGCCGCGCACGCTGGCGCCGTCGGCGCCGAGTGCCATGCGCAACCCGAACTCGCGCGTCCGCTGTGTGACCGTGTAGGCCAGCACGCCGTAGAGGCCGATCGCCGCCAGGATCGTCGCCAGCATGGCGAAGCCGGCCGAGAGCGTGCTGATCATCCGGTCGAGGAAGACGTTCTCGCGCACCTGCTGGGCCATGGTCTTGGGGTTCTCGACCGGCAGGTTCGGATCGAGGGCGCGCACCGCGGCCTGCGCCGGGCCGAGCAGCGACGCGGCGTCGCCGTCGGTCTGCACGTAGAAGTTGATCGAGCCGACGTTCTCGTTCCCGCCTTGTCGATAAGGCCGGAAGATCTGCGGCGGGATTGCCTCTTTGACCTCGCTGTACTTGGCGTCCTGCACCAGGCCGACGATCTCGATGTCCAGGCCCGTGCTGTCGCGGCCAGTGCCGACCCGGGTGCCGATGACGTGGTCGCCGAGGTTGAACTTGCGGGCGAAGGCCTGATTGACGACCGCCACCTTGGGCGCCGAGGCGCCGTCGGCGGCGGTGAATTCCCGGCCCTGGAGGAGCCGGATGCCGAGCGTCCGGAAGAAGTCCGGGCCGACCAGGCTGAACGAGGCGGTGGTGTTGGTGTCGGGGCCGGCCTCGAAGCCCTGTACCCGCATGCTGTTGTTCCAGTTGTTGCCGGCGATCAGCGAGACGGTCGAGGCGCTGACCGACCGGGCGCCCGGCAGCGCCGCCAGCGCGGTCTCGACCCGCTCGTAGAAGCCGAGCGTCTGCGCCTCGGGGTAGCCGTTCAGCGCCGGCGACACCGAGAAGGTGACCAGCCGATCGGTGGCCAGGCCGAGGTCGACGCGGCTGACGTTGTAGAGGCTCTTGGTGAAGAGCCCGGCCGCAGCCAGCAGCGCCATCGACAGGGCAATCTGGCTGGTGGCCAGCCCGGAGCGGAAGCGTGACGCCGCCCGAGCTCCCGACGGCTGCCCGGAGTGACCCTTGAGCACGCCGACCAGGTCGGGCCTGGTGCTGTGCAGCGCCGGATACAGCCCGAAGACGACGCCGGTGACGAGCGACAGCCCGAGCGCGTAGCCGAGGACGCTGCCGTCGATGCCGGTGGGAATCACGGTGATGGCCTCGGGAGGTAGCAGCGCCGCAATGCCGTTGAGCGTCCAGCGCGACACCAGCAGGCCGGCCACACCGCCCAGCAGCGCCAGCGTGCACGACTCGACCAGCAGCTGGCGCAGCACCTGCCAGCGGCTGGCGCCGATCGACAGCCGCACCGCCATCTCGACGGAGCGGTTGGCGGCGCGCGCCAGGAGCAGGTTGGCGATGTTGGCGCAGGCCGTGACGAGCACCAGCGCCGTCACGCCCATCAACAGGAAGAGCGGCGCCCGGGCCTCGGTGCGCACATCGCTCTGCCCGCGCTCACCCGCGTCCACGTTCAGCGGCTTGGCGCGGAAGCGCTGCATCGTCTGGTCGCTCAGTCCGGTCTGCAGCGGCGCCTCGACCTCGGTGATGATCGCCCGATACGGCGGGTCCATCGCGGCGCGGGCCTGATCGATCGACACGCCCGGCTTCAGCCGCGCGAAGAGATAGGCCCAGTAGCTGCGGCGGTTGTCCAGTCCCTTCCACCCGGGCAGCAGCCGCTCGCGCATCGAGATCGGCACGAAGACGTTCGGCCGGTTGCCCAGCGTGGTCCCCTCGAACCCGCGCGGCGTCACCCCGATGACGGTCATGGCGGTGCCGTTGACGATGAGCGACTCCCCCAATACCGAGGGACTCTCGGCGAAGTGCGACGACCAGTAGCCGTGGCTGAGGACGACCAGCGTGTGGGCCCCGGCGGTGCGATCGTCGTCGGGAGTGAAGAGCCGGCCCAACGCCGGTTGCACCTCCAGCACCGGGAAGTAGCTGCCCGACACCAGCATGCCGTCGGCGCTGAGGGTCTGGCCGCGCGCGGCGAGGTTCACGCCCATGATGTTGTGCGCGGCGATCCCGGTGAACGCGGTCTGCACCCGCTCGAGGTCGCGGAACATCGGGTAGCTGAACACCGACTGGCAGTCGCCCGCCTGATTGCAGGAGTTCGACCCCGGCTTGGGTCCGGGCGCCGACAGGTTGACCAGCGCGCCGGGGTCGGGGACCGGCAGCGGCCGGAGCAGCATCAGGTCGAAGAGCGAGAAGATCGCGGTGTTGGCGCCGATACCGAGCGCCAGCGACAAGATGGCAATCGCCGTGACTAGCGGCGTCTTCGACAGCGTCCGGACCGCCAGCCTGAGATTCGACAGCATGGGAACTCCCGGCCCATTTGACGAACAATACCGGCCTTTGGTTTAGCGGCCCCGCCCGCGGCGGCGGCTGTTGCGGGGCGTCCGGGCGGTCCCCGCCGTTCGGCCGGCCAGGAACGGGCCGAGCACAGCCCGCACATCCCGCTCGATCCAGTCAGCCGCCGGGCCCTCCCGATAGACCGCCCAGGTCATGAGCGACCCGCTCACCGTCGTTTCCACGGCTCGGGCCAATCCGCCGGCATCGGCGTAGGGGGCCAGCTCGCCGGCGCCGATCGCTTCGGTGAGGAACGTCCGGTAGGCCGCCTGCGTGGCGCGGGCCTGCCGCAACAGCAGCGGGTAGAGGTAGCGGTCGGTGAGATCGATCTGCAGGTAGGCCAGATTCCGGGCCAGCGCCGCCGGCGACGGCGCGAGCCCGGCGAGGCAGCGCGCGTAGGCGAACAGGGCGGCCAGCGGCGAGGTGTGAGCGGCGCGCAGCTCGGCGGCGATGCCGCGCGACTCCTCGGCCCCGCCCTTGCTCAGCGCCCGCAACAGCGCCAGCTTCGAGCCGAACCGCTGCACCAGCGCTCCGGCGGTGACGCCGGCCTCGGCGGCAATCGCCGCCAGGGTCAGGTCGGCCGGCCCGACCCGGCCCATCACGCGGACGGCGGCGGCGAAGACGTCGGCGTCGGAGGCTTTGCGCGGGCGGGGGCTCATCGACTTGACAGTTTCTCCACGTACGTTTAGTTTACGATCTCAATCTAAACGAGGGTTTAGTATATGACATCGACGACCAGCTCACGTCCGCTGGCTGGACGGATCGCCGTCGTCGCCGGGGCGACCCGCGGCGCCGGGCGCGGCATCGCGGTGGCGCTGGGCGAGGCCGGCGCCACGGTCTGCTGCACGGGCCGCAGCAGCCGGGCGACCGGCGGACCGGCTGGCGGCGTCTACGCCGGGCGTCCCGAGCGGATCGAGGACACGGCGGCGCTGGTGGATGCGGCGGGCGGTCACGGCGTGGCGCTGCGCGTCGACCACGGCGTGGCCGCCGAGGTCGATGCTTTGGCCGAACGGCTGAGCGCGGACCACGGTCGGCTGGATCTCCTCGTGCTCGACTTCTGGGGCGACTACACCGCGGTGCGCTTCGGCACGCCGTTCTGGGAGGTCCCGATGGCGGATGCGCGGGCGACCATCGACGGCACACTGTGGCCGCACATGCTCACGCTGCGCGCCCTGGTGCCGTTGATGCGGCGGACGCCTCCCGCCGCCGATGGCCCGCCGCCCCTGGTCGTCGAGGTGGCCGAGGGGACGCAGCTGTACTACCGCGGGCACCTCTTCTACGACTTGGCGGCCGTGATGCGGCTGCGGTTGACCTACGCGCTGGCCGAGGAGCTCGCGGCGCACGGCATCGCCGTCGTCGGCGCGTGCCCCGGATACATGCGCACCGAACACGCGCTCGACGGGTTTGGCGTCACCGAGGCGACGTGGCGCACGGCGCGCACCGCCGACAAGGGGTGGCTACACTCCGAGTCGCCGGCGTTCGTCGGCCGCTGCGTCGCCGCGCTGGCCGCCGATCCACGGGCCGCCGCGCGCGCTGGCCGGACGTTCGGCTCCTGGGAGTTGGCCCACGACTACGGCATCGACGACACGGATGGCACGCGTCCAGACTTCGCCACCTACTTCCGTGAGAGCTTCGGTGAATCGCCGCTGCCGGCGAGAACTGCGGCGCGGTGGCAGGTGGCAGTCGACCCGGAAGGAGGATGCGCATGACCCGCCAGGTCCAGAAACCGCCGCTCGCATCCACGGTCGCGGTCGTTACCGGGGCCAGCCGCGGCGCCGGCAAGGGCATCGCCCTCGCGCTCGGCGAGGCCGGGGCCACGGTCTACTGCGTTGGCCGCACCCGGCGCGGTGGCGCCGCCCCGATCGACGGCGCGCCCGGGACGATCGACGACAGCGCCGCCGAGGTCACTGCCCGCGGCGGCCGCGGCATCGCCGTCGGCGCCGATTGCACCGACGACGCGCAGGTGGCCGCGGTCTTCGCCCAGGTCGAGCGCGACCACGGTGCGCCCGACGTACTGGCCAATGCCGTGTGGGGCGGCCACGACGCCTTCCGATCGGCCGACGAGTGGATGGCGTCGATGGGCCGGCCGTTCTGGGAGAACGCCGGGCGGATGTGGTCGTTCACGATGGACGCCGGCCCGCGCGCCTACCTGCTGGCCAGCGCCCACGCGGCGCGGCTCATGGCCACGAAGAAGCGCGGCCTGATCACCGGCATCACCGACTTCGTGTTCGGCGATCCCGAAGCGCCCCCGAAGGGCGATTACATGCCCGGGATGCTCTTCCCCATCGTCGCGCACGACTGCATCAACCGGCTGATGTTCTGCCTCAGCCAGGAGGTGAAGAAGAGCGGCATCGCCGTGGTCACGCTGATGCCGGGCTTCATGCGCACCGAACGTGTCGAGCGGTCGATGACCAGCGAGAAGCTGAAGAAGATGTTCCGCTACGACCTGGCGGAGAGCGTCGAGTACATCGGTCGAGCCGTGGCGGCGCTGGCCGCCGACCGCAAGGTCATCGGCAAGACCGGCCGCATCCACTACGTCGGCGATCTCGCCGGGGAATACGGCTTCACCGACATCGACGGCGTGCGCCGGCCGCGCTTCGATCCGTTCAAGTAGGGAGGACCTTAGTTCCGCCAGGAGGCGGCTCTGCGCCGCCGCCCGCAGAAACGAAACCGCCTACCGGAACCGTGCCTGCAGCTTGTCGAGCTCCGCCGATCCCGGGCACAGCTGCTCGTAGGGCAGGGTGGTGAGCGGCGCCGGCACCAGCTCGTTCTGCTCGACCATGTCCTTCGAGTCGGGCGAGATGTAGAGCAGGCCGGTCAGCACCTCCCCTTCCCTCTGCCGGTCGCGGATGTAGTGGTAGGCGCGGTCGCGGTCCGAGGGGTCGTAGTTCTCGGCCACCTTGCGGAAGGTCACCCAGCTGCCGTCGTGCATCATCACGCTCTTGGCGCTGCCCGGCTCATGGTCGGAGGTGATCTCCTCGCGCGGCGGCACGAAGTCGGCCTGCACGACCTCGACCTGGTGCTCGCGGGTGTAGGCGTAGCTCTTGGTCGAGCCCTCGTGGTCGTTGAAGGTGACACACGGCGAGATGACGTCGATGAAGGCGAACCCCTTGTGGGCGAGCCCGGCCTGGATGAGCGGGACGAGCTGGGCCTTGTCGCCCGAGAAACTGCGGGCGACGAAGGTGGCGCCGAGGGTCATCGCCAGCAGCACGCCGTCGATGGCCTCCATGGTGTTGGCCTCCCCTTTCTTGCTCGTCGAGCCGGGGTCGGCCGAGGCCGAGAACTGCCCCTTGGTCAAGCCGTAGACGCCGTTGTTCTCCAGCACGTAGAGGATGTTGACGTTGCGGCGGATGGCGTGGCACAGCTGCCCGAGGCCGATCGACAGCGAGTCGCCGTCGCCCGACACCCCGATCATCGTCAGCCCGCCGTTGGCGGCGCCGGCGCCGGTGGCGATGGCCGGCATGCGGCCGTGCACGGCGTTGAAGCCGTGGGCCTCGCGCAGGAAGTAGGCCGGCGTCTTCGACGAGCAGCCGATGCCGGAGAGCTTGGCCACGGTGTGCGGGGCGATGTCGAGCTCCCAGAACGCCTGGATGATCGCCGCGGTGATCGAGTCGTGGCCGCAGCCGGCGCACAGCGTCGTCATCGAGCCTTCGTAGTCGCGGCGGGTCAGCCCGATCGCGTTCTTCTTCAGCGACGGGTGGTGCGCCTTGGGCTTGGCGATGTAGGTCATGCCGCCTTCTCCAGCCTGGCCTTGACGCCCGACGATCACGTGGTGGGCGCTCATCGGGAACCCGGCGTAGTAACGCACTGATTCGAGCTTGGTGAGCGGCGTGCCGGTGTCGAGCATCAGCAGGCTGCGCAGCTGCGCGTCGCGGTTCTGCTCGACGACGAAGGTCACCTCGTGCTCGTCGAGGAAGGCGCGGACGTCCTCGCCGAACGGGAACCCGCGCACGCGCATGAAGTCGAGGGCGATACCTTCCTTGGCCAGCAGGTCCATCGCCTCCATGCAGGCGGCGTGGCAGCCGCCAACCGTGAGCAGCCCCATCCGGGCGCCCGGCGTCCGGCGGACGACCGGGGCCGGCACCGCCTTGGCGGCACCCTGGATCTTGCGGGCGACGCGGTCGAGCACTTCCTGGTACTCGTCGGCGTCCTCGGTGTAGCCGCCGAACTTGTTGTGGCCGGAGCCGCGGGTGAAATAGGCCCCCTTCGGGTGCACACCCGGCAGGCTGCGCTGCGGGATGCCGTCGCCGTCGACGTCGAGGTAGCGGTAGAAGCTCTTCGCCTGCTCGAGCTCGGCGGCCGACAGCACCTTGCCACGGTCGGGCCGGTAGGCGTCGTCCCAGGTGAGCTTCGGCACCATCCAGTCGTTCATGCCGATGTCGAGGTCGCTCAGCACGAACACCGGGGTCTGGAACCGCTCGGCGAGATCGAACGCCTTGACCGCCAGCTCGAAGGCTTCGCGCGGGTCGGCGGGATAGAGGCAGATGTGCCGGGTGTCGCCGTGCGACGCGTAGGCGCACAGCAGCAGGTCGCCCTGCTGGGTGCGGGTCGGCATGCCGGTCGACGGGCCGGCGCGTTGCACGTCGAAGACGACCGCCGGCACTTCCGAGTAGTAGGCCAGGCCGATGAACTCGTTCATCAGCGAGATGCCCGGGCCCGAGGTCGGCGTGAAGGCGCGCGCGCCGGCCCACGAGGCGCCGATCACCATGCCGATGGCGGCCAGCTCGTCCTCGGCCTGGATGATCGCGTAGCGGTTCTTCTTCGTCTCGGGATCGCGGCGGAACTTCTCGCAGAAGGTCTTGAACCCTTCCATCAGCGAGGTCGAGGGCGTGATCGGGTACCAGGCCCCGACGGTGGCGCCGGCATAGACGCAGCCGAGCCCGGCCGCCGTGTTGCCGTCGATGAGGATCGAGTCCCGGGTGGCGTCCATCGCCTCGAGGCGGATCGGCAGCGGACAGTCGAAGTGATCCTTGGCGTAGTTGTAGCCCAGGGCGATCGCCCGATCGTTCGACTCGAGCAGCGCCGGCTTCCTGGCGAACTTCTCCTGGGTGAGCTTGCGGATGATCTCGGTGTCCATCCCCAGCAGCCCGGCCAGCGCACCGGCGTAGGCGATGTTCTTCATCAGGATGCGCTCGCGCACGCCCTTGAACGCGCCGTTGCACAGCTCGGCCAGCGGCACGCCGATGTAGCTGATGTCGGGCCGGCGCAGCTTCTCGTCGAGCGGCCACGACGAGTCGTAGAGCAGCCAGCCGCCGCTGCGCACCTCGGCCACGTCCTTGGCGTAGGTCGCCGCGTTCAGCGCCGCCATCAGGTCGAAGTGCGGCGTCCGCGCGGTGTAGCCGTGCTTGCTGACCCGGATCTCGTACCACGTCGGCAGGCCCTGGATGTTCGACGGGAAGACGTTCTTGCCCGTGACCGGGATGCCCATCCGGAAAATGGCCTGCATGATCAGGCCGTTGGCCGAGGCCGAGCCGGTGCCGTTGGCCGTCGCAATCTTGAACGCGAAATCGTTGACGCGATCCATCACCTGGGGTCCTTCGCCCCTAGCCGACCGCGGCCGGCATCGGCGCCGACTTCGCCAGCGGCCAGTCGAGCACGAACTTGCGCATGTCCCAGGCGTAGGTCGGGCAGCGTTCGGCGCACAGCCCGCAGTGGAGACACACGTTCTCGTCCTTGACCATCACCCGCCCGGTCTGCTTCAGCCCGCCGGAGACGAACAACGCCTGGTCGAGGTTCTCGGCAGGCGCCATCAACATCGTGCGCAGCTGCGGCTCCTCGGCGTTGGGCACGATGGTCAGGCAGTCCACCGGACAGATGTCGATGCAGGCGTCGCACTCGATGCACAGGTTGTCGGTGAAGTGTGTCTGTACGTCGCAGTTGAGGCAGCGCTGCACCTCGGCGCGGGTCTGCGCCTCGGTGAAGCCTTCCTCGACCTCGATGGTCATGCCGCTGAAGCGCTGCGGCATCTCGACGTGCTTCATCTTCTGGCGCTGCGCCGCGTCGTAATTGTTGCTGTAACTCCATTCGTGCAGCCCCATCTTGGTGCTGCTGAGGGTCATCCCCTGCGGCGGCCGCTCGGTGACGGCCAGGCCCTGGCAGTACTGATGGATGGAGATGGCCGCCTGGTGGCCGTGCTCCACCGCCCAGATGATGTTGGCCGGCCCGAAGGCGGCGTCGCCGCCGAAGAACACCCCCGGACGGGTCGACATGAAGGTGGTCTTGTCGACCACCGGCATGTCCCACTTCTTGTCGAACTCGAGGCCGATGGTGCGCTCGATCCACGGGAAGGCGTTGTCCTGGCCGATCGCCAGCACCACCGTGTCGCAGGGCAGGATCTCGCGTCCGGCCGGCGTCTGCACCAGCTTGCCGTCCTTCTCCTCGCTGATGAACTTGTCGAACTCCATCCCGGTGAGGACGCCGTTCTCGACGATGAAGCGCACCGGCTGCAGGTTCTCCAGGATGTGGATGCCCTCTTCCTCCGCGTCCTCGAGCTCCCAGGGCGAGGCCTTGAAGTACTTGCGGGTCTTGCGGGCGATGACCTTGACGTCGGTGGCGCCCAGCCGCTTGGCCGAGCGGCAGCAGTCCATCGCCGTGTTGCCGACGCCGATGATGAGCACGCGCTTGCCGACCGAGTCGACGTGGCCGAAGTGGATCGACTCGAGCCACTCGATGCCGATGAAGATCTGGTCGGTGTCGCGGCGGCCGGGCACCTCGAGCTCCTTGCCCTTGGGCGCGCCGCTGCCGACGAACACGGCGTCGAACTGCCTGGCGTCGAGCAACGCGCCGAGGCTGTCGACCGGGGTGTTGTAGCGGACGTCCACGCCCATGTCGACGATGGCGGCGATCTCCTCGTCGAGCACCTCGGGGGGCAGCCGGAACGACGGGATGTTGACCCGCATCAGCCCGCCGGGCCGGTCGAACTTCTCGAGGATGGTCACCGCGTAGCCGAGCGGCATCAGGTCGTTGGCGACGGTGAGCGAGGCCGGGCCGGCACCGATGAGCGCCACCTTCTTGCCGTTCTTCGTGGCCGGGGCCTTGGGCAAGCGGGCCGAGATGTCGCCCTTGTTGTCGGCGGCGACACGCTTGAGCCGGCAGATGGCCACCGGCTTGCCGTCGACGCGGGTGCGCCGGCAGGCCGGCTCGCAGGGGCGGTCGCAGGTGCGGCCGAGGATCCCGGGGAAGACGTTGGACTCGCGGTTGAGGATGTAGGCGTCGTCGAAGCGGCCTTGGGCGATGAGGCGGATGTACTCGGGGACGTTCGTGTGGGCCGGACAGCCCCACTGGCAGTCCACCACCTTGTGGTAGTAGGACGGATCGGCGACGTTCGATCGCTGCATGAAGCCCTCTCGGCTATTGCTCACGCGAGAGTCTCGGCGCGAACACGGCCTGCCTGCGCGAATTATACGGCGAGGCCCTGTGGGCCATACACCGCGAGCTGCATATTCATGTCGTGAGGGTATTGATACCACTCGTCCTTCGCATTGATTGACCGGCCGCGCCGCCGGCCGCGCCGCGCCGCGGTGGCTACAATGCCGCACGTGCTCGCTTTTGGGCCGTTTCGGCTGGACCGTCGCACCTACGTCCTGTCCAGAGACGGGGTGATGGTCCCGCTCTCGCCGAAGCTGGTGCAGGTGCTGGCCTGCCTGGCCGAGGGGCGTGGTGAGCTCGTCTCGCGCGAGCTCCTCCTCGATCGCTTCTGGCCCGACGTCAACGTCACCGACAACACCCTGACCCGCGCCATCGCCGACATCCGCCAGGCCCTCGGCGACACGCCCGGGACTCCGGTCTACGTCCAGACCCTGGCCCGCCGCGGCTACCGGTTCGTCGCCCCCGTCGCCGAAGAGACGGCGCCCCCGATCGCGCGCAACCGGGGGTGGTCGCGGTGTCGGATGCGGTGGCCGGGCTCGAGCCGTTCGTGGCCTGGGAGCGCGGCCGAACGACGCTCGAGTCGTTGAGCATCACCGACCTGCCGGCAGCAGCGGAGGCGTTCAGCCGAGCCGTCGCCGGCGCGCCGCACTACGCGCCGGCCCACGCCGGACTGGCCAACGCGCACGTCTTCCGCTACGAGGCCTCGCGCGTCGACAACGTGCCCGACGTGGCGGCGCTCACCGCCGCCGTGGCCTCGGCAACGCGGGCGACCGAGCTCGACCCGACGCTCGGCGAGGGGTGGGCGGCGCTGGGGCACGCCCTGGGCGGCGCCTGCCGGGTCGAGGAATCGCGGGCGGCGCTGCGACAGGCCGTTGCCCTCGAGCCGCGCAACTGGCGTCACCACTACCGCATGGCCGTGTGCACGTGGGGTGAGGAGCGCTTGCGCGCCGTCGAACGCGCCGAGGCGCTGCTGCCGGGGTTCCCGGCGACGCAGACCCTGGCGGTGATGGTCCTCATCGCGCGCCAGTCGCTCGAGTTCGCCGTCGCGGCCGCCGCACGCGGCGCCGCCGCGCAGGCCGCTCAGTACGACCGGACCCCGTACCCGGCGAGCGGCTTGCTGTGGCTGCAAGGCCTCACGGCGGCGGCCAGCGGCGACCACGCCGCGGCCCTGGATCACTTCGCCGCCGAGGAGGCGACCTCGCGCGGCGCCTCGACCGTCTACGCTCGCGAGTGCCTGGTGCTGGCCCTCGAGGCGAAGGGATTCACGCACCTGGCCCTGGGCGCTCGCGATGCCGCCGGGCCGGCGTTCCAAGAGGCGGCGGCCGCCTCGCCCGGCCATGGACGGGCCACGCTCGGGCTGGCGATCGCCGCGGGCGAGGCAACCGAGGGCGTCGAGCGGGTGACGGCCGCATGCGCCGACATGGCCCGCGTCGGCAAACACGGCGAATGCGCGCTGCTCCTGGCCGCCGCCCATGCCTGGGGCGGCCGCGCCAACGAAGGGCTCGCTGTCGCCGAGCAGGCGCTGGTGACCACCTCGCCCGACGCCACCGGCTGGAGCCTTCCCGCCGACCCGCTCTTCGCGCCCCTGCGCGCCGCGACGGGCTACGGACGGCTGGCGGCGCGTCTGGGATCGCGCGCGTCCTGAGCCGCCACGATCCGGTCACCGTTTCTCACGTCTCCGGGAAGGACTCCGCTCGAACCGGCGCGTAGCGTGGAGGGCATCGGAGGTACTCATGACCCGTGGCCCACTCGTCGCCGTCGCCTTAGCCGTGCTGCTGCAATCCTCGAGGCCGGCGGGAGCACAGACCGCGCCCCCGGCATCAACGCCCGCTTCACCGGATTCGGCCCGCGTCACTGCCAACCAGGTGATGTCGGCCAATCCTTTTGGCCTGCTCTTCGAGCTCTTCAACACCGAGTACGAGCGGCGGGCCAGCAACACCCTCACCGTCGGTATCGGCGGATCGACCGCCACGGTCGACACCTACGACTACGACGGCTGGGGCCAGGAGGTCCGACGCGAGCGCTACGTGAACGGCGACATCTTCCTCCGCTACTACCCCGCCGGAAGGGCCTTCGAGGGCCGCTCGTTCGGCGTCAAGGTGGGACTGACACGGATTCCCGACCAGGGAAGCTTCTTCGGCGTGGGCTTCGACGCCAACAAGAGCTGGCTGCTGAACGAGCACTTCTACTTCGGCTCCGGTATCGGACTGAAGCGCCTCTTCGGCACCGACGATGCGGCCTTCGACCTGAAGTACATCCCGACGCTGCGCATCAACATCGGCGTGGCGTTCTGACGGCGGTCGGTTCCCGACCGTCGCGGTGGACGGGCTCGCCCGACCGGGATACTGTCCGGTCATGAATCGCCGACAGTTCCTCGCCACCAGCGCCGCCGCGGCCGCCTCGCACTCGGTGCGCCCGCGCGCCCAGGGCGCAGATGCCGCGGCAGTGAAGACCGTGCGCACGCCGGTGCTCGAGATCGGCTATCACGAGAGCGGTCCGTCCTCGGGATTTCCCGTCTTCCTGCTGCACGGCTTCCCCGACGACGCACACGCCTACGGCCTGGTGGCGCCCCTGCTGACCGCGGCAGGGTATCGCGCCTTCGCGATCTACCTGCGCGGCTACGGGCCCACCCGCTTCCTCGATCCGGCGGCGCCGCGGATGGCCGAGCAGGCCGCCATCGGCCAGGACGTCGTCGACTTCGCCGACGCGCTGCGGCTGCCGCGCTTCGCCGTGTGCGGCTACGACTGGGGCGGCCGGGCGGCGTGCATCGCGGCGGCACTCCACCCAGACCGCGTGCGGGCGGCGGTGCTCATCGGCGGCTACTCGATTCAGAACACGGTCACGCCCGGGCCGCCGGCGCCGCCGCAGGCGGTGCGCAATACCTGGTACCAGTGGTATTTCAACACCGAGACTGGACGCCAGGGCCTCGAGAAGAATCGCCGCGCGCTGTGCCGGTTCATGTGGCAGGAGTGGTCGCCGACGTGGCGGATTCGATGACGCGGTGTACGACCGCACGGCCCCGTCGTTCGACAACCCCGACTTCGTCGACTGCGTCGTGCACTCCTATCGCCACCGCAACTTCAACGCGCCCGGCGAGGCACGCTTCCTCGAGGTGGAGAAGCGGCTGGCCGCGCGGCCGAAGGTCGAGGTACCGACCGTCGTGCTGCACGGCGGCGACGACGGCTTCGGCCGGCCGGCGCCCGAGGCGACCACCGCCGAACGCGAGCTGTTTCCCAAGCTCGTCGCCAGGCGCGTGGTGGCGGGGGCTGGCCACTTCCTGCCGCACGAGAAACCGGGCCAAGTGGCCGAAGCACTGGTCGAGGTGCTGGCCGCGTCGGCCTGACCGGCGAGCGCCTCAGACGTGCGGCGCGGGATCCGGTCCGGTGGCCGGCGTCATCGCGCCGGCGGCGTCCACGAGGTGCCGGCTCCCGGCCTCGGACACCAGCCCTTTGCCGAACTTCTGCTCCGGGGTGCGGGCGCTCACGCCAGCCACGAACCACCAGTCGGCCTGGAGGCGCTGGCGCGTCATCTCGACCACCACGTAGCCGCGCGAGCGGCCGTCGAGGAACCTGAGGTGCGGCCGGGTGGCTGGGGTCTCGGCGAGGCGCTTCTCGCCCTCCGGTCCCTGGTACGGCGACGGCGACGACACCGCGGGGCACACGATCTCCACCCCCAGCGAGCCGCGACCCGACGCCGGATCGTAGGCGGGGGTCAGTTGCCGCGGCAGGTCGTAGGCCCACGAACTGTGGACGTCGCCGGTGAGCACGACCAGGTTCGGCACCTGGTGGCGCTCGACCATGTCGTAGACGTGCGACCGGGAGGCCCGATAGCCGTCCCACGAGTCGGGGTTGCCGCCGGTCGTGTTGTACGGCGTCTGCGGCGCGAACATCACCTGCTGGCCGAGGATCTGCCAGCGGGTCGCCGCCCGCACCGATTCGCGCAGCTCGCCGTCGAGCCACTGCTCCTGCGCGGCGCCGAGGATGGTCCGCCGCGGGTCCTCGATCCCGAGCACGTTGGTGCGCTCGACCTCCTGGTCACGTCCCGCCAGGCGCGTGTCGAGCATCACCAGGTCGGCGAGATCGCCGATGGCGAACGACCGGTAGATGAGCGGCTGGCGCGCCGATCCGGTGTCGCGCACCGGCAGCCATTCCAGGAAGGCCTGGTATGCGGCGTTACGCCGGACAAAGAAGTCGCCGTCGGCCGGCTGGTGGTTCTCGGCGCCGGTGCTCCACGTGTTGTTGGCGATCTCGTGGTCGTCCCACACCACGATGAACGGATGCTGGCGGTGCGCCTCCTGCAAGTCGGGGTCGGTGCGATAGATCGCGTAGCGGCGGCGGTAGTCGTCGAGCGCCGTGATCTCGTGCGGGGGATCGACGGCGCGATCGGCGGCGAGGGCGGCGTCGAAGTAGCGGCCCTGCTCGTACTCGTAGAAGTAGTCGCCAAGATGCAACACGACGTCGACGTCGGTGCGCTCGGCGATGCGGCCGTAGACGTTGAAGTAGCCGTGCGGGTAGTTCGCGCACGAGGCCAGCGCCATGCGCACGCGGGCGACGCCGGCCACCGGCAGCGTGCGGGTGCGCCCCACGGTCGAGCGGGCGCCCAGCGCGTCGAAGCGGTAGTAGTAGGTGGTGGCCGGCGACAGCCCGCTGACATCAACCTTCACGGTGAAGTCGCGGGCGGCACCGGTCGGCGTCTCGCCGCGCGCCACCACCTGCGTGAACGTCTGGTTGCGGCTCAGCACCCAGCGCACGGGCACTTCGGCCGTGGCGCCGCTGATTCGCGTCCACAGGATCACGCGGTCGCTTCGCGGGTCGCCGCTGGCCACGCCGTGGCGGAAGACGCCGCCGCGCGGGCCGGCGGCCTGTGCCGCATCGGCGATCTCGGCACGCACCAGATCGGCGAGCGGCAGGGCGGCCGCGGCCAGGGTCGAGCCGGTCAGGAAACGTCGGCGGGTGACGGGCATCGGCGACTCCTTGCCGGAGAGCTTACCCGGCCCGCCTCACGGCGGCGTGACGAGTTGTGTGACCGCCGTCTTCGCCGAAATCTTCATCGCCACCATGGCCACGCTCGATACGCTGCGGCCCGACGTCGTCATCGAGCGCTCGGAGACGCGGCTTGGATCCGCGACGTCGGCGAGTTCCTGAGCACCGACGGCGACCGGCGCCAGGCCACGCAGTACGCCGCCTACTACGTCGACTTTCTGCGCAAGAACGGCGGTGCCAGCCCGGACTGCGCAACGCCGTGACGGTGGGGCGGATGTTCCACGACAACTAGTCACTTGTAGTCAAGAATTTTGTCTGTCTCATCCGCGCCATCTCGCTCTGATTCCTTCCATAAACCCTTAACCGGTTGAAAACCTGATTGCTGCGCTCGCGCTTCCGGTTAGACTTGCGGGCCTTACGTTCCTCCGGCCGCCGGGCCGCCGCGGGCCTTGGCCGGGGTTGGCTTCCGAAATGGGATGACTCCTATGAAGCGAACACTGTCGATAGCTCTCGTCGCAGCGGCCCTGATTCAGGCGTCCACCACGATCAGCGCGCAGGGCCCGGACGGGCCGTTGACGTACTTCAACACCAACTTCGTGACTGGTGACGTCGTGGTCGGCGGGGCGAGCCTCTTCCGCAAGGGCATCAACGGCATCGCCACCCAGAACATCGTCATCAGCGGCGTTCCGGCCGGGGCCGAGATCCTTTCCGCCTACCTCTACATCCAGACCACAGTACGCGAGAGTCAGGGAGAAGACGCCGGCATGGTCGGCGCGACGTTCAAGGGGAACTCCCTGAACACGCCGGGCACCGGGCTGAACTCCGGGCCGATTGCCAAGGCGCTCAACTGGCAGGCCGGCACCCAGGCGTGCTGGAGCTACGGGTGGAACCCGCGGCGCCGGTTGGTCACCTATCGCGCCGATGTGCTGCGCTTCCTGGCGATCGATCCGCTCACGGGCAAGCACATCGCCAACGGCCCGCACGTCGTGCAGGTGGCGGATGCCGGCCGGGTCAACATCTTCAACGACGACGCCGATGACTCTCCCAGCATGACCGGGCCGCGCGCCGTCGGCGCCAGCCTCGTCCTGATCTACCGGCACCAGAACCCGGCGACGCCGCTGCGCGCCATCGTCATCTACGACGGTGGGGTGACCAAGCGCGGCCCCGAGACGCTGACGCAGCGGATTCAGGGCCTCTACGACCCGGCGCCGAATCCGGATGCCCGGATGACGCACATCGTCGGCGACGGGCAGCTGCTGTTCTCGGAGCAGGTGAAGTTCGGCGCACAGTTGCTGGCGACGAATCCGTTCATCGGCCTCACCGGCACCAGCTTCCCGCGATGGGACAACCGGACGTTCAACCTCCCCGCCGGCGCCATCAAGGCGTATCCCGATTCCACCAGGGCGAACACCGTGACGGTGAGCCGCCACGGGTTCATCCCCGATTGCATGTCGTGGAGCGCCATGGTGGTGAGCGCGAAGATGCGGGACACCGACACCGACGGCATCCCGGACCTGTTGGAAGCGTCGAGCGAGCCGATCCTCGATCCGAACGGGCAGCCGCTGCCGCTCCTTTCGGCGATGGGCGCCAAGCCCGACCACAAGGACATGTTCACGCAGATCGGACATCTGGAGACCGATGAGGTCGTGACCTACGGGGAGGGGCCAGACGCCAAGGTCAAGGCCGCGCACACGCACAAGCCGACCCTCGAGTCGCTGAAGCTGCTCTACGAGGCGTTCAAGAACGCGCCGGTTGCCAACGCCGATGGCGTCAACGGGATCAACGTGCACTTCGACGTCGGCGACGACTATCAGAGCGACCCGACCAACCCGAGCGACCCCACCGGTCTCCCGCCGTTCATCATCCACAAGGATCTGGCCCGCGGCGGCCAGAGCCTGCTGGAGACGGAGGCGTGTGCCGACGGCAACGGTCTCCTCATCAACTGCCCGGTCGACCCGGTGACCAACCGGCGGCTGATGCCCGGCCAGTACCCGCTCCATCCTGGCACGGTCGGTTGGAAGACCGGCTTCCGGTTCTACCGCGACGAGCTGCTCGGATTCGATCGCACCCGGCTCAACATCTTCAGGTACGCCTTGTTCGTGCACGCGTTGGGCCTGCCGCAATCGGAGGAGCAGTTCCTCGGGGATGGCACCACGATCAACCCGTTGTTCCAGACCCCGCGGACCAACTCGGGGGTGGGCGACTGGGCCGGCGGCGACGTCATGATCTCGCCCGGCGCCTTCGACGACGCCAACGGCAACCCGGTGGGGTCGCCCCACGTCGTGGCTGCAACGATCATGCACGAAGAGGGGCACAACTTCGGCCGGCGGCACGGCGGCGACCTGTTCGAGCCGAACTGCCAGCCTCAGTACCAGAGCGTGATGAACTACCTGTATCAGCTCCGCGGGCTGCTCGACGAGAAGGCGATCCCGCGCCTCGACTACAACCACGGCGGAGCGGTAGGCGGCCTGAACGAATCGAGTCTCGCCGACGGCGCCCTGCCAGCGCTGCGCTATCGCCTGGGCTGGTACGCGCCTCTGGAAACCAGTTATCTCAAGAACATGCCCGGCGCCGCGGCGACCAGGCACTGCGACGGGACGCCGTTGAAGACGACGCAGCCTCTGGAGCCGGCGATGGTGCGTGTCGACGCCCTCGGGATCACGAGCCCGATCGACTGGAACGCCAACGGCGCCCTGGACGGCGCTGCCCATGACATCACCTTCGACGGCACGTTGACGATCCTCAAGCCGGCGTCGAACGACTGGGCCAAGCTGCGGCTGAATCAGGTCGGCGCCCGGCGCGCCGTCGGCGGGCTGTTCCTCGACAAGAACAACCAACCGACGATCGGTCCGCTGTCGCTGAACGCCGGCAAGGGCGACCTGGGCAAGGGTGACCTGGGCAAAGGCGACCTGGGCAAGGGCGACCTGGGCAAGGGCGACCTGGGCAAGGGCGACCTCGGCAAGGGCGACCTCGGCAAGGGCGACCTGGGCGATGGCAGCATCGTCAGCCTCGCGCTCGGCAAGGGCGACCTGGGCAAGGGCGATCTCGGCGGCGGGGACCTGGACGTCGGGTCCGGCCTGGCGGCCGAGCGCAACGCTCCCCCGTCGATCGACTACCCGACGGCGACGGCCGTCACCGGCGGCGATCCGTCGCCGCCGACCGCAGTCGCGGCCTGTCTCACGGTGAACGGCGCCTGCGTCACCACCGGCGGCGGCGCGCCAGTCAGGGTGTCGTGGCTGGCCCCGAACTTCGGCAGCCCGATCGCTTACCTGGTCTATCGGCTCTCGTACGAGTCTGATCCGTTCGTGCCGCCGACAGTCCTGGAATCGCAGCTACTCGCCACCGTCACAGGCAACGAAGGGCCGCCGCCGACTTCGTACCTGGACGCCACCGCTCCCGGTGGCGCCCGGCTGGCCTACTACGTCATCGCGCAGTACCCCCAGGGTCCGGTATTGAACCCGTTCAGCGGCCTCTCGAACTTCGCGACGGTCGCGACGCCGGTGCCGGCGCTGATGCTCGCCTTCATCACCGAGCCGACCTCCACACAGGCCGGCCAGACGATGTCGGTGGTGAGGGTGGCGATCCAGTCGGCCTCGGGCGGGCTCGTCAGTCTCAGTGGCGTGCCGATCACGCTGGGGTTCGGCACCAACCCGTCCGGCGCCTCCCTGGCGGGCACGACGACACAGAACACCGTCGAGGGGGTGGCGACGTTCAACAACCTGTCGATCAACAACGTTGGCACCGGCTACACCCTGGTGGCTTCGGCACCGGGCGCGATCGTGGCGACGTCGACGCCGTTCAACATCACCGCCGGGTCGCCGCTGTCGATCGTGACCGCGTCGGTGCCCGACGCAACGCTGGGCGCGCCGTATTCGCAGACCCTGGCGGCGCAAGGGGGCGTGGCGCCGTTCACGTGGACCATCGACACCATTGCTGGCGAGAGCGGGTCGCAGTTCGTCCTGCCGGCCGGCCTGACGTTGACCACACAGGCCAACGGCACGGGCCTCATCTCCGGCACCCCGACTCCGGATGAGGTGAACCCGAGGACCTTCCGGGTCCGCGTCACCGACAGCTCAGGGCAAACCGCAACGCAGGACCTGTGCATCTTTGTCGGCGAATCGGCCGGCGGCACGCTGGCGGCGACGCCATTGCCCGGCGAACTGACACCGCCGCTGCAGTCGCAAGTCGAGGCGCTGGCCCAGTTGCTTGCCGGCGACGACGTTTCGATCTCGAACGTCACCTACACCGGCGTCGCGCGCGCGGTCGGGTCGTTCGACGGCGGGCTCGGGGCGACGGGTCTGAGCAGCGGCATCATCCTCAGCTCGGGTGCGGTCGGCAACGTCAACGGGACGAACACCCAGACCGGTATCACTGCCAGCAACCTCACGCCCGGGGACACCGACCTGACAGGGTTGGCGGGGTCCCCGACGAACGACGCGGCGGTGCTCCAGTTCGACTTCGTCGTCACCAACTCGGAAGCCACCACCGTGAAGTTCGACTACGTGTTCGCGTCGGAGGAGTACAACGAGTTCGTGGGCTCGGGTTTCAACGACGCCTTCGCGTTCTTCATCAGCGGACCGGGGTTCCCGACGCCGAGGAACGTGGCGCTGGTGCCGAATACCAACATCCCTGTGACGATCAACAACGTCAACCTCGGCAACAATGCCACCCAGTACGTCAATAACAGTCCGGGTGTGCCCCCCTCGTCACTCAGGCCGACGGCCTCACCAAGGTGTTCTCGATTTCGGCGGACATCACACCGGGCTTCACCTATCACTTGAAGATCGCCATCGCAGATGCCGGCGATAGGTCGCTCGACTCCTGGGTGATGCTCAAGGCCGGCAGCTTCGGGGCGGTCTGCCCGGTCATCCCGGAGTGCCCGACCTGCGGGCAGAACTGAGCGGCGCGACACCAGGCTGGGCGGCGGGTCGGCACCAGCCGACTCGCCGTCGCGCTCCTTGCACGGCGCTCAGAGGAGCACGTGCTGCCCCTGCTCCAAGGCGAGAAGAGCGCGCTTGGTCGGCAGGCCGCCGCCGTAGCCGATGAGCGATCCGTTGCTGCCGATCACCCGGTGGCACGGGATGATGATCGAGATCGGATTGGCGCCGTTGGCGAGGCCCACGGCGCGTACCGCCTTGGCGTCGCCGAGGCGCCGCGCCAGCGCCCCGTAGCTCTCGGTTTCGCCGTAGGGGATGTCCTGCAGGGCGCGCCACACCCGGCTCTGAAACGGCGTGCCGCCGGGATTCAGCGGCACGTCGAAGCGGCGCAGCGTGCCGGCGAAGTAGGCCTCGAGCTGGGCGACGACCTCGCGGAACGGCCGGGCGTCCTCGATCCACGACGGCTCGGGCGCGGCCACCTGGCGGCCCTCGACGAACCACAACAGGCGCAGCGCGGCGTCGTCGCCGGCCAGCAGGAGTGATCCAATCGGGCTGTCGACGGTCGTGTATCGCATGGCGGCCGCGGTGGCTCCCCCGTTACCCGCCACGGCGGAAGACCAGCGTCGCCCCGCCGCCGGGCACGGAGAGTCGCAGCGTGTCCCCCGACAGGTCGTAGACCCGCCAGGCGTCCATGCGTACGGCGTCCTCGGTGAGCCTCTCGGTGCCGACAGCGGTGCGAAGCCCGGTGTAGCCGAGCTCGCCGTCAGCCGGCGAGGCCTTGGCCGTAAAGGCCGCGACCACCGTGCGCGGAGGTCGGGCCGATGGCTCATCTGCGGCCAGCTCGGCGTGCACCGCGATGTTGGCGAAGCGGTCGAAGCGGAGAAACCCGGTCACCTTGCGGGCGGCGCCCGCCGCTTCGAGTCCGACGAGTGTCCACTCGCCTTCGAGCGGGCTGCGCGGGCCAGCCGGAGTGGCCGGTGGCGCCTCTGCCGGTGCGGTCGTCACGCGGCGGCCGCCCCCGCTGCCGCCACAGCTGATGTGCGTCGCCACCGTGCTCATGAGGAGCACACACACGCATGCGGTCCGGCGGACATGCATGTCTCAGCATGCGTCCGAACGCGGCGCCGGTGCAACGTCAGCGCACGGCTGGCCTGGCCCGGAACTCTTCGCGCGGACGGACGAGAAACGTCCCGTCCCGCAGCTCAGGCAGGAGGCCCACGTCGTACAACTCGGTGACACCCGCCACCCGATCGGCGGCGATCGCGACAACCACGCCGCGATGGTCGGGGACGTCGCCGAGCGAGAAGCGCGACACCCGGGCGACGCGCGCGGCGCTCAGCGGCCGCCGCAGGTCGGGACGCAGATAGAAGAGAAAGGATCCCACACCCTCGTCGACGACCAGGAGGGAGGGCGGCATCTCGCCGATGGCGTTGAAGTGGGCGGACAGCCCTTCGGCCGTGAGGCGCCCGGCGACCAGCGGCCGGATGACGGCGGCGGCCGCGGTGAGTGTCAGGGCGGCGACCACGGCCAGGGTGGCCGGGCCGTCCCACTGCCGGCTCCACAGCACGGCGCCCGCCAGCACCAGCGGCACCGCGGCCCAGACGTAGGTGGCAGCCTGCGGCGTGCCCCATCGGCCGTCGAGGTTCAGCACGACCAGGCCGGCGAGCGGCAGGGCCGCCGTGAGCAGCGCCGTGCCGCGCGCCAGCATCTGCCGGCCCCGCACGCCGGCCGTCGATGTCTGGTCGAACAGCCCCACCGCGCACAGCGCTGCCAGCGCCGGCAACGCCGGCAGGACATAGGTGGCGAGCTTCGACCCGGCCAGGCTGAGCAGGACCACGTCGGCCAGCAGCCACGCCCACAGCAGCCGCTCGCCGTCACGCAGCCCGCGCGCCAGCGGCTGACGCACGAACACGATCCACGGCCAGGCGCCTACCAGGAGAATCGGCAGGTAGTAGAGCAGCGGGCGTCCGGCATGACGCTGCGTGTCCTGGGTGACCCCGGCGAGGTGGCGGTCCATGAGGTAGTAGTCGAGATAGCCGGGCACGGCGCGCTCCATGGCCGCATACCAGGGCCAGGCGAGCGCGACGGCCAGGGCAACGGCGGCGAGTCCGGCGGCGATCAGCCGCGGCGTCAGCGCCCGCGTCCACAGCAGCCAGGTGGCGACGCCGACCCCGACCAGGCCGACGCCGGTCAGCCCCTTGCCGAGGATCGACAGCCCGAGGGCGACGCCGGCCACGCCGGTCCATCGCAGCAGCTCGCCGCCGTTGGCCGCGTGGCGCGCGCGCCAGAAGGCGCCGACGGCGATCGCGACAAACGGCACCATCACCAGGTCGTGGAGCGGGGCGAGCGAGATCGCGTAAGGCAACAGCATCGTGGCATAGCAGACGCCGGCCCAGACCCCGGCGCCCGGGCCGAGGAGCAGGCCGGCCAGCCACGCCGTGGCGGCGATGCCGGCCAGCGCCACCAGCGTGCCCGGCAGCCGCACCGAGAACTCCGAGGGTCCGAAGGCGGCAATGGAGACGGCCTGCAGCCAGAAGTAGAGGATCGGCTTGTCGAGGAACGGCTCGCCGAGCAGGCGTGGCACCGTCCAGTCGCCGCGTTCCACCATCTCCTGCGCGATGGCCGCGTGCAGACCCTCGTCGTCCTCCATCAGCGGCGCCGGCACCGCGAGGGGCACGAGGTAGGCGGCCAGCACCAGCGCCAGCGCCACCCGCGGCAGTGGCGTCACGCCTTTCCCCGGACCTTGGCCACCCACCAGCGCACGCCGACGAACAGGAACCGCCAGTCCTTGAAGAACTCGGGCGGCTTGCCTTCGATGGCGTGACCCACGAACTGCAGCACCCAGCCGGCGACGAAGAGCAGCGCCGCCGCCGGCCACAGCCCGGGCCACGCGAAGGCGCCGGCCGCGAGGACGAGCGACACCACGATCATCGGGATGCCCATCGTGTGGAGCCAGCGGTTCACCGGGTGCTGGTGGCTGTCGGCGTACTGCCGGATCCAGTCGGACATGGGACGGTGGCCGAGCTGCATGAGAGGCCTCTCGAAAGTCTCCCCACTATAATCGGACGTTCATCATGGCGGTGACGATGGCGGTGACGCTCGGATCGACGCGGCTGGTCGCCTCGGGGCGGCTGGCCGGCCTGCGTGTGGGTGTGGTGGCCAATCCGGCGTCGGTGGACGACCAGTTGGTGCACGTCGTCGACCGCCTGCGCGACGCGCCGCGGGGTGACGCTGGCGGCGATCTTCGGGCCGCAGCACGGCTTCCGATCCGACGTGCAGGACAACATGATCGAGTCGCCGCACGCCCACGACTGCGCGCGCCGCGTGCCGGTCTACTCGCTCTACAGCGAGACCCGCGAGCCCACGGCCGAGATGCTCGCCGGGCTCGACGTGCTGGTCATCGACCTGCAGGACATCGGCGCCCGCATCTACACCTACATCTACACGATGGCCAACTGCCTGCGGGCGTGCGCCCGGCACGGCGTGCCGGTCGTCGTCTGCGACCGCCCGAACCCGATTGGCGGCGTGGAGGTGGAGGGCGAGGCGCTCGTGCCGGGCTTCGAGTCCTTCGTCGGCCAGTTCCCGATCCCGATGCGTCACGGCATGACGATCGGCGAGCTGGCGCGGCTCTTCAACGAGCACTTCGCGCTGGGCGCCTCGATCGAGGTGGTGACGATGGCGGGCTGGCGGCGCGATCTCTTCGCCGACGAGGCGGGCGCGCCGTGGGTGATGCCCTCGCCCAACATCCCGACGCTCGACACGGCCGTCGTCTATCCCGGCGCGGTGCTGCTCGAGGGCACGCTGGCCTCCGAGGGCCGCGGCACGACGCGTCCGTTCGAGCTCGCCGGCGCGCCGTGGGTGGACGGCGAGCGCTTCGTGGCCCGGCTCGCCGCGCAACAGTTGCCGGGGGTGATCTTCCGGCCGGTGGTCTTCGAGCCGACGTTCCAGAAGCACGCGCGGAGTACCTGCGGCGGTTGTCAGCTTCACGTCACCGACCGGCGCGCGTTCCGCCCGGTGGTCACCGGCGTGGCGGTGATCGAGGAGCTGCGGCGCGCCGACCCGGCGGCGTTCGCCTGGCGTCCGCCGCCGTATGAGTACGAGCACCGGCTGATGCCGATCGACATCCTGGGCGGCAGCAGCCGCTTGCGCGAGCGCATCGACGCCGGCGAGACCGCCGCGACCATCGCGGCGTCGTGGCGCGACGACGAGGCACGGTTCCGCGCGCTTCGCGCCAGGTATCTGCTCTATGAGTAGATCGTCCCGGTCGGGGCCTCCGCAGTTCGAGCTCGAGGTCGTGGTCGACGCGCCACCGGCCCGCGTGTTCCAGGCGTTCGTGACCCACGACGACCTGGTCTGCTGGTGCGCCGCCGAACGGTCGGTGGCCGTGCTGCGGCCAACCGGCGTCTACGCCATCACCTGGGCGACGAGCGAGCGTCGCGACGACGTGCTCGGTCAGCTGGGCGGCACGATCCAGGGCACGGTCGTCGACTGCATCCCGGATCAACACCTGTTCCTCGCCGACGTCTACTGGCAGCCGCCGGCCGACGATCCGCTCGGGCCGATGGCCCTCGAGATCGTCTGTGAGCCGGCGTCCGACGACGTGTCGACGTTTGTGACCATCCGGCAGCGCGCCAGCGAGGACGGACCGCGCTGGCAGCGCTACTTCGCCGTGACCGAAGCAGGCTGGAGCCATGCCCTCGACACCCTCAAGGAGTACGTCGAGAGCGACTGGCTGTACCACGGCAAGGCGATCACGGAGGCGAAGGCGTGAGGCGTCGCCGCGCCGCCGCATGACCCGGCCCGCCGATGTCGTCGTCGTCGGCGGCGGCGTCGTCGGTTCGGCCGCCGCCTGGCGCCTGCTCGGCGACGGCTTCGCCGGCCGCGTCGTGGTCGTCGATCGCGACCCCAGCTACGCCCGGGCGTCGTCGTTTCTCGCCATGGGCGGCGTCCGGCAGCAGTTCGGGTCCCGCGTCTGCGTGCAGATGGTGCAGCACAGCGTGCGCCTGTGGCGGGAGTTCGACGAGCGGATGCGCACGCCGTCGCACACGCCGCGCGCGTGGTTCCGCCAGCGCGGCTACCTGTTCCTGGCCGACGACGCCACCTCGGCGGCCCTGGCCGCGCGCGCCGACGCCCAGCAGGCCGCCGGCGCGGTGCAGCAGCGGCTGAGCGTCGACGAGATCGCCGCGCTGGTGCCGGGCCTGAAGCTCGACGACATCCGCTGGGGCCTGTTCGGGCCCGAGGACGGCTACGCCAATCCGCGCGAGGTGTTGTTCGGCCTGCGCGCCGCCGCCCTGGCTGCGGGCGCCGAATACGTGCACGACGAGGTGATCGGCGTCGACGTCGCCGGCGGTCGCGTGACGGGGGTGCAACTCGCGCACGCGGGCCGGCTCGACGCGCCGGTCGTGGTCAACGCCGCGGGGCCGCTCTCGGGCCGGGTGGCGGCGCTGGCCGGGCTCACGGTCCCGGTCGAGCCGGTGCGGCAGCTGCTGTTCCGCTGCACGCTGCCCCGCCGCTGGCCGACGCGGTTTCCGATGGTCGTGGACCCCGGCGGCGTGCACTGGCGTCACGACGACCCGGTCGCTCCCGGCGAGCCCGATCGCATCATCCTGGCTTTCACCCGGTGGGACGAGCCGGCCGGCGAGTGCTTCGACTGCGACGAGGCGCGCTGGGAGCACCAGTTCTACCCGGCACTGGTCCGGCGGATGCCGGCGCTGGCCGAGGTATCGGACGTGCACGGCTGGGCGGGACTCTACGAGATGACGCCCGACCACAACCCCGTCCTCGGCGAGCATCCGGCGGTGCGGGGGCTGGTGTTCGCCAGCGGCTTCAGCGGACACGGGTTGATGATGTCGCCGGCCACGGGCCTGGTCGTCTCGGAGCTCGTGCGCTTCGGCGAGAGCCGCACCTTCGACATCACGCCCTTCGCCGTCGATCGCTTCGAGCGCGGCGCGCTGGTGCACGACGGCGCGACCATCTAGTGCGTCTTTCGATTGTGCATAGGGCAGAGCTTCAGCTCTGTCTGGAGGCAGCTCTGCAGAGTTGCCCTACGTGTGTCCTGGCCGCGCCGCATTGATTAATTCGCAAAAATATATTTGATGTAGCGTAAAGCCAAGTGCGGGCACGTTCGCAAACGCTACTGGTGGCCCTCGGGTTCGTCGCGCTGTCCCTCGCCGTCAACGCCGCGCTGCTGCCGCGCCTGACCGACGCCCTGCCGGGCAACGCCGGCGATCCGATGCTGAACGCGTGGATCCTCGGCTGGGTCAGCGACGCGATCGTCACCCACCCCTGGGATCTGTGGGACGCGCCGATCTTCCATCCGCACCCCAACACGCTCGCCTATTCGGAGCACCTGCTCGGCGTCGCCATCTTCGTCGCCCCGGTCTACTGGCTCTCCGGCAACGCCATCCTCACCTACAACGTGGCCTTTCTCGCCGGCTACGCCTTCGCCGGCTTCGCCATGTTCGTGCTGGTGCGCCGGCTCACCGGGCGCACCGACGCCGCATTCGTCGCCGGCGTCCTCTTCGCCTGCAGCCCGTATCTCACCTCGAGCCACATCGCCAGGCTGCAGATGCTGACTTGCGGGTGGAGCGCGCTCGCCCTGGCCGGCCTGCACCGCTTCGTCGACACCGGCGAACGCCGGGCGCTGGTCGGCTTCATCGCCTGCTGGCTGCTGCAGGCGCTCTCGAACATGTACCTGGGCGTGTTCCTGATGCTGCCCGTCGCGTTGGTGGTCCTGCACGCCGCGACCGTGCGAGCGCCGCGCCTGAGCCTGGTGCCGCTGTTGCAGATCGTCGCCGGCGCCCTGACGCTCGCCGTGTTGCTCGCGCCAGTGCTGAGCGTCTACGACCGCGTCCAGGACGACATGGGCTTCGGGCACGGCCTCGAGGAGGTCCGGCGCTACAGCGCCGACGTCCGGTCCTACCTCAGCGTGTGGATCGACCGGCGGCCGCTGGTGCTCTGGCCGGAGAGCGCCGCCGATCGGGCGCTGTTTCCTGGCCTGGGGCTCGTCGGGCTGGCGGGAGTGGCGTTGTGGGTCGTGGTCCGCCGGCGTCTCGACGGCGCCGCCCGATCGACGGTCGCCCTCTACGCCGTCGTCGCGGCCGCGGCGTTCGCGCTCTCGCTCGGCCCCGAGCCCTCGGCGTGGGACCGCCCGATGGGTATCGGCAGCCCGTACGGCGCGCTGCTCGACCTCGTGCCCGGCTTCGACGGCTTCCGGGCCCCGGCCCGCTTCGCGTTGCCGGTCCTGCTCGCCGTGGCCGTGCTGTCCGGGTTCGGCGCGGCGTCGGTGTGCGCCGCCTCTCCGGTACGGCGCCGCGTCCTCCTCGGTGTCGCGCTCGTGGTGGGGCTGGCCGAAGCGCGACGGCCGTTTCCGTGGATCGCGGAAATCCCGGCCGAGGATCCGTCGACCACGGCGGCCTATGCCTGGCTCGCCGGGCAACCCGCCGGGCCGGTGCTGGAGCTGCCCATCACCACCCATTTCCAGGCGCAGCGGCCGCAGTCCGGCGCCTCGGTGACCCTGCGCTACCAACTGGCGACGCTCCGGCATCGCCAGCCGCTCATCAACGGCAGCTCCGGCTTCGTGTCGCCGCTGGTCACGCTCTTCCAAGGCGCCGCCTCACCGCTCGCCACGCTCGACACCGTCGACGACGCGCTCGGCATCATCCGGGCGATTGGCGGCCGCTACGTCGTCGTGCACCTGCACGAGTACCGCAACGACACCCGCGGGCACATCGCCCAGGTGCTCGACCACATGCGGGCCGACACCAACCAGGTCGAGCGGGTGCTCGACTTCGGCTCGACCAAGGTGCTGACGCTGACGGCGGCGCCGCCGGCGCGGGCGCCTGCACCGGCCGACGTGATTGGGCCCGACCAATACCAGCTCTCGGTGTCTCACGCCCCCGACCGCGCGTCGCACCTGGTGGACGGCGACCCGACATCACGGTGGAGCGGGCCGCAACAGGGCGATACCTGGGTCGAAGTGCAGCTGCGCCGGGCCCGCCCGGTGGCCGGGGTGAAGCTCGGGTTGCTGCCCTACGCCATCGGCGAGTACCCGCATCACCTCCGCGTGATCGGCACCGACGCCAGCGGCAGCGACGTCGTGTTGTTCGACGGCGCCACCGTCACGGCCACGGCGTTGACGGCGGTCTTCGAGCCGGCCGAGCCCGGTGTGCGGATCGACTGGCCACCGACAGTCGTATCACGCCTGCGCCTCGAGCAGCTTGGCGACGCCGGCGATCGCCAGTGGTCGGTGTTCGAGCTGCAGCTGTTCGAGGGCGCGGCCGACGGCGCCGCCAGCGACTAGATCGGTTCTGGTTCGGCGTAGGGCAGAGCTTCAGCTCTGCCTTCGCAGCAGCTCTGTCCTCCCCGGCAGCTCTGAAGAGCTGCCCTACAACGCTCAGCGCGCGCAGTGGTGGTCCCGGGTTCCCGCGCGCCATAATCGACGAGCGCCTAGGCCCGTCTGATCCGCACGAAGTTGGCGGCCCCGCGGTCGAGATCCGGACTGACATTGACGATGACGGCCGTGCTCGACGCGGCGATCTGCCCGGTGCCGTGCAGGTGATCGACGACGCGGGCCGCCACCTGATCGACGTCGCCTTCGAGCGAGATCACGAGCGGCGACACGCCCCACCACAGCGCCAGGCGGCGCGCCACCTCGGGCCGATCGGTAGCGGCGTAGACGGCTGCCGCGGGCCGGCCCGACGACAGCATCCGCGCCGTCCGTCCTTCGCGCGTCACCGCGACGATCGCGCCGGCGTGGGCACGGGTGGCCAGCGCCACCGCGGCGTCGGCCAGGGCGGCCGCGTGCTCCGAGGCGCCAGCGAGGTGGCGCGGTACCGGCACCGGGGTGTGGACGCCGTCGGCCTCGGCATCGCGGGCGATGGCGTCCAGTGCCTGGACGGCCCGCACCGGGAACTTCCCCACCGCCGTCTCGCCGGCCAGCATGATGGCAGAGGCGCCCAGATCGACAGCGCTCGCCGCGTCGCTGACCTCGGCGCGCGTCGGCCGCGGCTCCTCGCGCATCGACTCGAGCACCTGCGTGGCGACGATGGCCGGCACGCCGCGCGCCCGGGCCGCCCGCAGCACGGTCTTCTGCACGCGCGGCACCTGCGCGTACGGCACCTCCAGGCCCAGGTCGCCGCGGGCGACCATCACGGCGTCGGCGGCATCGAGGATCTCGTCGAGCTTGGCGATCGCCTCCGGCCGCTCGAGCTTGGCGACCAGCGGCAGCTCGGGCACGCCGTGCGACACGGCGACGGCGCGGGCGGCGTTCACGTCCGCGGCCGACTGCACGAAGCTGAGCGCCACCAGGTCGACGCCGAGTGACAGGCCGAACGCCAGATCCCCGGCGTCCTTGAGGGTGAGGGCACCCGAAGGCAGGGCCACGTGAGGCGCGTTGATGCCCTTGTGCTCGCCGAGCAGCCCGCCGTTGGCCACGCGCGTGCGAATCGTGACGCCGTCGCTGCCCTCCACCGCCAGCTCGATCCGGCCGTCGTCGACCAGCAGCCGATCACCGGCACGGACCGCCCGCGCCAGCTCGGCATACGTGGTGGACACGCGGCCGGCCGCGCCCTCGAAGTCGCCGCTGGCGATGTCGAGATGGTCGCCCTCGCGCAGCGGCAGCGGCTGCCCGCCGGCCAGCCGGCCGGTGCGGATCTTCGGCCCGCTCAGGTCCTGCATCACGGCGATGTGGCGTCCGACGCGGCCCGCGGCCGCGCGGGCGCGGTCGAGGGTGCGTCGATGCGAGTCGTGCGTGCCGTGCGAGAAATTGAGGCGCACCACGTCCACGCCGGCGGTGAGCAGGGCATCCAGCGTGGCGTCGTCGTCGGTCGCCGGGCCGAGCGTGGCGATGATCTTGGTATGGCGCGTCACGGCGATAAGCTTACAATCCCGGTGGCCATGACGCCGCTGACACCTCCAGCCGTGGCCGCGTATCTCGCCAACCTCTCGGCGGCGCCGCACCCGGTGCTGGCGCGCATCCTCGAAGAGGGCCGCGCCGGCGGCATTCCCGTGGTCGACCCCTTGAGCGGCGCGCTGCTCCACGCCCTGGTGCGACTGATGGGCGCCACGCGCGTGCTCGAAATCGGCACCGCGATCGGCTACTCGACGCTGTGGATGGCCGCGGCGCTGCCCCCGTCGGGCCTGCTCGTCACGCTCGAGCGCGACCAGGCGCGGGCGACGACCGCGCGGACCTACATGGCCGCGGCCGGCGTGGACGATCGCGTCAACGTGATGGTCGGCGACGCCGAGCGGTTCCTGCACAAGCTGGCCGGGCCGTTCGACCTCATCTTCCAGGACGGCGACAAGGTGTCGTACGGGCCGATGCTCGACCGCCTGGTCGATCTGCTCCGCCCCGGCGGTGCGATCGTCACCGACAACGTGCTGTGGGACGGCGAGGTCGTCCCCGGCTTCGTGCCCGAGCCGAAGCGCACGCCGGCCGACACGGCCGCCATCGCCGCCTACAACGAGCGGCTGGCTGCCGATCCGCGGCTGACCGTGAGCTGGCTGCCGGTGGGCGACGGCGTGGCCATTGCGATCAAGAACTAGCGGCTAGCGGCTGGGGCTAGCGGCTAGCGCGATTCAGGGCGAGTACGCATGAACCCAACATCGACAGGGACGCTGCCATGACGGTCGAACGCTGGCTGGCCGCCGCGGAAGCCGACGCCGATCGCCGCGGGCTGCCCGAGCTGAAGCCGCTGCTGCAGGGCCTTGCGGCGTCGATGCGGGCGCTGCGCGCCGGCGACTGGAACGATGTCGCCGATGGCGCCCCCGCGGAACCGCGACGGCCCGAGGCGCGCTGATGGCCTGGAACGGCGAGACCATCGACGAGCTGCGCGGGGCGCTGGCGCGCCAGACGACCACCTCCGAGCAGGTGACGACGCGGTGCCTCGATCGCATCGCCACGCTCAACCCGCGGCTGAACGCCTTCATCTCCGTGACCGCCGACGCGGCGCTCGCCGCGGCGCGGGCGGCCGACCGGGCGCGCGCCAGGGGCGACGCCGTCGGGCCGCTGCACGGCGTCCCGATCTCGATCAAGGACCTGATCGATCAGGCCGGCCTGCCCAACACCGCCGGCTCGCGCGTGCGCCGCGACGTCGTGGCGACGGCCGATGCGCCGGTGACGGCGCGGGTGATACGGGCCGGGGCCGTGGTGGTGGGCCGCACCAATCTGCACGAGTTCGCCTTCGGCACCACCACCGAGGACTCGGGCTTCGGCCTGGCCCGCCACCCCGTCGACGACTCGCGCTCGCCGGGCGGATCGAGCGGCGGGTCGGGCATAGCGGTCAAGAGCGGGATGTCGATTGCGTCGATCGGCACCGACACCGGCGGCTCGATCCGGATCCCGGCGGCGGCGTGCGGGGTGGTCGGGCTCAAGCCGGGATGGAGTGAGATTCCCACCGACGGCGTGGTGCCGCTCAGCCGGCAGCTCGATCACGTCGGCCCGCTCGCCCGCACCGTCACCGATGCGTGGCTCCTTCACGAAGTGCTCGCCGGGCGATCGCCGGCCGCCGACGCGCAGCTCACGCCGGCCGCGCTGCGCGGCGCCCGCGTCGGCCTGCTCGACGGCTACTTCTGGGACCGCATGGCGCCCGAGGTGGAAGAGGTGGCGCGGGCCGGCGTGGAGGCGCTGCGGCGCGCCGGGGCGATCGTCGAGCCGGTGTCGCTGCCGCACGCTGCCGACATCGCCGCGGTCTACCTGCATCTGGTGTTCGGCGACGCCGCGGCGTATCACGCGGCGACCCTCGACCGCCGGCCCCTCGACTACACGCCGAACGTACGGCTGCGCCTCGAGATGGGTCGCTACGTGCTGGCCGAGGACTACGCCCGGGCGATGCGCGGGCGCGAGGTGATCGCGCGCGAGATCGACCAGGCGCTCGAAGGCCGGGTGGCGCTGGTGTGCCCGACCCTGCCGATCGCGGCGCCGCCCATCGGGGCCAGCACCGTGCCGGTGCGCGGCGGCGACGAGCCGGTCCGAAACGCGATGCTGCGGCTGACCCAGCCCTTCAACCTCGGCCGCCAGCCGGCCGTCTCGCTGCCGTGCGGGGTGACGCCGCAGGGCCTGCCAGTCGGCTTGCAGCTGGTCGGCCCCTTCGGCCACACGCTGCAGCTGCTGCAGTTCGCGGCAGCCGTGGAGCGGGTGCTGCCGCCGCTCTAGGGGCTGGGGGCTAGGGGCTGGGGACTAGGGCAGGCAGCGATCACACCGTCAAAGGAAGCATCCAACAAGCGGGGCTTGTGCATCGCCGCACGGATGCGGGCGATGCGTAGCGTGACCATGCATGCGCCAGTCCCTAGCCCCCAGTCCCCAGCCCCTAGAGGTACCTGATGAGCCCGACGATCGCGTCGTAGATCACGTCGGCGAGCTCCTCGACCAGCGGCGCGACCTCGCCCGTGTCGATCGCTTCGGCGACGGTCACCGGGTCGGTCAGCATCAGCCAGATGGTGGCCGCGGCGACCACGATCGCCACCACGCCGACGGCGCCGGCAAGGCTCACGCTGACGCTGCGGAATCGGCTGGGACGGGACTGGGCAACGGACATGACGCCGTCCAAAGGGGGATCATACCCCCGTGACCTTGGATCAGACGGCCCGGGGGCGTGCAAAGTTTCGGCGACGGCCGATCAGGGCGTGAGCACGAGCTTGCCGGCGACATCACCGGCTTCGAGCCGGCGATGCGCCTCGGCGGCCTCGCCCAGCGGCAGCACCGCAGCGATGAGCGGCGTCACGCGGCCGTCGAAGAAGAATCGGGCGGCCTGCAGCAGCTCGCCCTTGGTGCCCATGTAGGAGCCCAGCAGACTGAGCTGGCGGGAGAACAAGAAGCGGAGGTCGAGCGCCGCCTCCCAGCCGGTGGTGTTGCCGCAGGTCACCAGCCGCCCGCCCGCCGCCAGCGATCGCACGCTGCGATCCCAGGTCGCCTGACCGACGTGCTCCACCACCACGTCGACGCCGCGCTTGTCGGTGAGGCGGCGCACCTCGGCGACGACGTCCTGCTCATGGTGGTGCACGACCTCGTCGGCGCCCAGCGCCCGCACGCGCTCGAGCTTCGCCTCCGACCCGGCGGTGGCGATCACGCGTGCGCCGTGCAGCCGCGCCAGCTGGATCGCCGCCTGGCCGACGCCGCTCGCACCCGCCACGACGAGCACCGTCTCCCCTGGCCGCACGCCGGCCCGCGTCACCAGCATGTGCCACGCGGTGAGGAAGGTGAGCGGAAACGCCGCCGCCGCCGGGAAGCTGATGTGATCGGGAATCGGCACGACGTTAGCCGCCGGCACCACGACCAGCTCGGCGTAGCCGCCGTCGCTCTGGTACCCGAGCACGTCGTAGCGGCGGCACTCGTTGTCGCGGCCGTCCAGGCAGGCGGCGCAGCGGCCGCACGACAGCCCGGGCTGGAGGAGCACCCGCGTCCCTGGAGCCACCTCGCCTCCCGGCGCCTGCACCACCTCACCCGCAACCTCGGCGCCCGAGATGTGCGGAAACGGAATGGTCACGCGATCGAGTCCGCGCCGCTGCCACAGGTCCAGGTGGTTGAGCGCGCAGGCACCGACCCGCACCAGCACCTGGCCGGGCCGGGGCGACGGATCGGGCGCCGTCTCGATGACGATGACCTCGGGTCCCCCATGCGCGTGGAACCTCGCGGCCCGCACCGTCAGGTCTCCTCGTCGTCGGCGACCAGCTCCACGGCCATGCCACGCGCCTCGAACTGCGGCACCACCGCCGCGGGATCGCCGACCACCACGGTGGTCAGCGCCGTCGGCTGCACGTGCCGCCTGGCCGCCCCCGCAACCTCGTCGTCGGGCACGGCGTCGAGCGTCGGGACGAAGCGCGCGAAGTGATCGTCGGGCAGGTGGTGCAGTGCCAGCTGCGCGGCGCCCCGCGCCACCTGCTGCGCCGTCTCGAACCCCAGGGGGTAGCCGCGGCCGACCGCCGCCTTCGCGCGGCTCAGCTCCTCGGCGGTGGGCGGACGGCCGTTGCACATCTCCGCCACCTCGCGCAGCACGTCGCCCACCGCGTCGGCCGTCGCGCTGCCCTGGACGCTGGTCTGCACGCTGAACGGACCGCGGCCACGACGAAAGTCGAAGCCCGACCGCACGCCGTAGGTGTAGCCCTTCTCCTGGCGCAGGGTGCGATTCAGGCGGCTGACGAACTGCCCGCCGAGAACGGCGTTCCACAGCACCAGCGCGTGATAGTCGGGCGTGGTCCGGGCGACGCCGACCTGGCCGATGCGCAGCTCCGACTGCGGCGCGCCCGGTCGCGGCACGAGGAGCACGCGCACGCCCTCCTGCGGCGGCACGGCGGCGTCGAGATCGGGCGAGGGCGGTACCTCGGCGCCGTGCCATCCGGCGAAGGCCGCCTCCACGAGCCGCTGCGCACGGTCGGGCGCAACCGCGCCGCCGATCACCACGGTGACCGCCGCCGGCGTGCAGCGCGCGGCATGGAAGGCGCGGATCTCGTCCACCGTCGTGGCGCGGATGCCGGCGGCGTGGCCGATACCGTGATGGCCGTAGGGATGCGGTCCGTAGACGCGATGGACGAAGGCGCGATCGGCGCGCGCCGGCGCCTGCACCCGCATCTGCCGCAGGCGATCGAGCCGCAGCCCGCGCACGCGCTCGACGTCCACTTCGGCGAACCGCGGGCGCACGAGCAGATCGGCAGCGAGCGCCACGGCGCGCTCGGCGTGCCTGGCCAGCGCGGTCACCGTGACCACTGCCGCGTCGGGCCACACTTCGACGTCGAGCTCCGCGCCGATCCGCGCCAGGGCATCGGCCAGGCCGATCCCGTCGAGGTCGCCGGCGCCGTCGTCGAGCAGGTCGGCGGCGAAAGCCGCCAGGCCAGCGCGTTCGGCCGGGTCGGCCGACGAGCCTCCGGGCACGATCGCCACCAGCGACACCACCGGGACGACGTGGTGCGGCACCACCCGCACGTCGAGGCCGTTGGCGAGCCGCGACCGCGTGATCGCCGGGAACACGAAGGGTCTCGGCAGCCCCGCTCCCGGCAGCCGCGTACGATCGACACCGCTCATTCCGGGTGCACCACCCGCGAACCGGTCAGCGCCAGGGCGCGCTGGCCGTGCGGCACCACGCTCAACGCCACGCGGGACGCCTCGCACACCGAGCGGCGCATTTCCGCGGCCACCGACGCCGGCGTCTGCCGGGCGTAGCGATCCAGGTCGGTGGCGAAATAGCCCGGCGAGCCGGTGAACACGTTGTAGGTGTTCAGCTGATCCGACTTGCCGCCGAAGCCGCCGATGGTCTGCAGCCGGTAGACGAACTGCGCCTCGGCGCGCGCAGTGGCGCGCTCGAGCTCCTCGGAAGTCGGTCCCGACGCGGCGAAGCCCTCCAGGATGTCGCGGACGACGGCGTCGACTTCGTCGAGGCTGCGGTCCGGCGCCGCCGTGGCCACCACGTGGAACACGCTCGACATCTCGCGCGAGGCCTGGGCGCACGAGACGTCGAGGGCGATCCGTGCGTCGTGCACCAGGGCGCGGTAGAGTCGCGCCGCCTTGCCGTTGGCCAGTACGTCGGCGGCGACGTCGAGCGCGGCGTCGCCGTCGTCGAACATCCGCGGGCTGTGCCACGCCAGGTTGAGCCGCGGCAACTCGACCCGGTCCTCCAGCACCAGCCGCGCCTCGGCGGTGAGCGCGGTCGCAACCTGCGGCTGCGCCACGGCCGGCCCGGCCGGTATCTCGCCGAAGTAGCGATCGACGAGGGCGAAGACCGCCTCGGCGTCCACGTCCCCGGCGATGGCCACCGACGCGTTGCCCGGGTGGTAGAACGCCTGGAAGAAGCGCCGCGCGTCGTCCACCGACGAGGCCATGAGGTCGGCGGGCGCGCCGATGGTCACCCAGTGGTACGGGTGGTCGGGCGGAAAGAGCGCCGCCGCGAGCGCGACGCTGGTGAGCCCGTAGGGACGATTCTCGTAGTTCTGCCGGCGCTCGTTCAGCACCACCTCGCGCTCGGTGGCGAACTTCTCGTCCGTCAACGCCGGCAGCAGGTGACCCATGCGGTCGGACTCGAGCCACACGGCCAGCTCCAGCGCCTCGGTCGGCACCACCTCCCAGTAATTCGTGCGATCGGTGTTGGTCGAACCGTTGACGAGCGCGCCGGCCTCCTGCAGGGCCTCGAAATAGCCCGACGGATGGTGCGCCGAGCCCTTGAACATCAGGTGCTCGAAGAGGTGCGCGAAGCCGGTGCGCCCGGGACGCTCGTGGCGCGATCCGACGTGATACCACACGCTGACCGCCGCCATCGGGATGTGGTGGTCCTCGTGGACGACGACCTCGAGGCCATTGGCGAGCGTACGGGTGGTGAACGGGATGTCCATCACGGGGATAGCCATGATCCTATCGTGAAGACGACCGCGCCATCTCAGCGGTGCACTCTGTTGTGCCAAGGCGGGTACCGCGTCGACCGGCGACGTGTCAGCGATCCAAGCGGCCGATAAACGGGCGCGTTGGTGTACGGTAGGGCACGGCAGAAGGAGGGCGTATGGAACCGATGTCGCGGCGAGGGTTCGTCGAGGCGGCCGGCGCGATCGCGGCGGGGGCGTGGCTGCCGCCGGCACGGGTCGATGGCGCGCCCGATGGCCCCGCCCCTGATCGCACCGTGCACCTGTCGGGCGATGGGCTGGGGCTGACGCCGCGCGGCTACGCGACACTGCTGGCCGAGCTGGCGGCGCGTGCCGAGGTGGAAGAGGACTCCTATCTCCTCGGCGGCGAGATCGAACGCTTCGAGCGCCATTGGGCGACGCTGCTCGGTAAGGAGACAGCGGTCTTCATGCCCTCGGGCACGCTGGCCAACCACCTGGCCCTGCGCGCACTGGCCGGCACGAAGCGGCGCGTCATCGTGCCCGAGACGAGCCACATCTACAACGACACCGGCGATGCCTGCCAGACGCTGTCGGCGCTCACGCTGTTGCCGCTGGCGCCCGGATCGCGCCACCTTCACGCGCGCCGACGTCGAGGCGGTGCTGGCGCGCACCGCCAGCGGACGCGTCGCCGCCGAGATCGGCGCCATCGCCGTCGAGAGCCCGGTGCGGCGGCTCTCGGGACAGCTCTTCGACTGGGACGAACTGAGCCGCGTGGCGGCCCTGGCCCGTGACCGCGGCATCGGCCTCCATCTCGACGGCGCGCGGCTGTTCATCGCCTCGGCCTACACCGGCCGCAGCCCGGCCGACTACGCGGCGCCGTTCGACACCGTCTACGTGTCGCTGTGGAAGTACTTCAACAGCGGCGTCGGGGCGATCCTGGCCGGCCCACGTCGGGTGCTCGACGGCATGTTCCACACCCGGCGGATGTTCGGCGGCAACCTCGCCGTCGGCTGGCCGGCGGCGCTGGTGGCCCGGCACTACATGGACGGGTTCGTCGAGCGGCTGCGGAGCGCCGTGGAGGTGTCGGAGGGGTTCTATCGCGCCATCGCTGCGCATCCGCGCGTGAGCATCGAGCGGATCCCCAACGGGACCAACCTGACGCGCGTCACGTTGAAGGGCGTGGACCCGGCGCGGATGGCCGCGCGGCTCGCCGAACGCGGCGTGCGGATGCCGGCGCCGTCGGCGGCGGGGGTGGTCACGCTGGGCGTCAACGAGACGTGGACGCGGACCACCGCGTCGGACCTCGTGACGGCCTTCGAGCAGGCGCTGGCCTGAGCATGGATCCGGCGCGGCCGGCCGGCGTCCGGCGCCGACTCGGCCGCCGCCTGGCGCATGCTCGGCGCGCTGGCCGTTGCCGAGCTGCTCGGCATGTCGCTGTGGTTCTCGGCCACGGCGGTGACGCCGTCGCTGGCCGACGCCTTCGAGTTGTCGGCCTCCCAGACCGCGTGGCTGACGGTGGCCGTCCAGGCCGGGTTCGTCGCCGCGACGCTCGCCACCGCGATGACCAACCTGGCCGACGTCGTGAACCCGCGGGTCCTCATCGGCATCGGTTGCGTGGCCGGTGCGGTGGCCAACGCCGCCGCGTTCGTTGTCGCCACGCCGTGGGGGCTCATCGGGACCCGCCTGCTGACCGGCGCGGCGCTGGCCTGGGTGTACCCGCCGGCGATGAAGGTGGCCGCCAGCTGGTTCCGCACCCGGCGCGGCTTCGCCCTGGGCACGCTGATCGGCGCGCTCACGCTCGGCAAGGCCATGCCGCACCTGGTGACGGCGCTCTTCGGCACGGCGTGGCGCACGCCGATCGTCTTCACCTCGGCCCTGGCGTTGCTCGGCGGGCTGTTGACCGCGGCCGTCGTCCGCGACGGACCGCTCCTGCCGTCCACCTCCCCGTTCGATGCCCGGGCGGCGCGGCGGGTGTTCACGGTGCGTGAGGTGCGGCTGGCGACGGCCGGCTACCTCGGCCACATGTGGGAGCTGTATGCGATGTGGGCGTGGGTGGCGGTATTCGCTGCGGCCAGCCTGGCGGCTTCGGGCTCGCCGTCTCCGGTACAAGACGCGGCCTTCGTGGCGTTCATCGCCATCGGCAGCGGCGCCGCCGGCTGCATGGTGGCCGGGCGTCTGGCCGACGCGTTCGGCAAGGCCCGGGTGGCCCGCCTCGCGCTGGCGTTGTCGGGCGCGTGCTGCGTGGCCACCGCCGCCGTCTTCGGCCGCCACCCGGCCTGGCTCTTCCTGCTGGTCGCCGTGTGGGGCTTCGCCGTGGTCGCCGACTCGGCGCAGTTCTCGGCGCTGGTCAGCGAACACGCCCCCGCCGACGCCGTCGGCACCGCGCTGACGCTGCAAACGTCGATGGGCTTCCTGCTGACGATGGTGACGATCGACGCCCTGCCCCGGGTGGCGGCGGCGGTCGGATGGCAATGGGCCGCTTGGATCCTTGCGCTTGGCCCCATCGCGGGATTCGTGGCGATGGGGCGGATCAGGGAGAGGGACGGGGGCTAGGGGCTGGGGACTGGGGACTGGGGCGTGCAACGGTCACACTGCCGAAAGCTTCGTCTGAAAACAGGGCGTGTGCATCGCCGCGTCCGCGGCGATGCGAATCATGACGGTGGCATGCCCGAGTCCCCAGCCCCCAGCCCCTAGCCCCGTTCAAGGGCAAGATTCCGCGAATCTCCGGTGCGGTGAGCGCCCTTGCGGCGCTCACCGCACTTGAATGAGCGGAATCTTGCCCTTGAACTTGATCGCGTTCTCGTGCGCCGCGACGGCGGCGCGCATCGCGACGCGCTCGGCCAGCTGGATGAAGCCGCGGCCCGCGGGGGATCCGGGCTCGGCGATGACCAGCGGAATGCCGCGGTCGCCGCCGACCCGTATCGGCTGGTAGACCGGCAGGCGTCCGAGGAACGGCACCGACATCTGGGCGGCCAGCTGTTCGCCGCCGCCGTGGCCGAAGATGTCGCTCTCGATGTGGCAGTTCGGGCAGGCGTAGTAGCTCATGTTCTCCACCAGGCCGAGCGTGGGAATCGTGAGCTTCTCGTACATCCTGATCGCGCGCCGGGTGTCGGCCAGGGACACGACCTGCGGCGTGGTGACCACGACCGCCCCGGCCACCTTCACGGTCTGGCTGAGCGAGAGGGCCACGTCGCCGGTGCCCGGCGGCATGTCCATGATCAGGTAGTCCAGCTCCTTCCAGGCCACGTCGCGGAAGAACTGCTGGATGGCGCTGTGGAGCATCGGCCCGCGCCAGATGAGCGCCTGGTCGTCCTTGGCCAGGAACGCCATCGACACCACCTGCACGCCGAACTTCTCCGCCGGCGCGATCTTCTGGCCGTCGGTGCCGAGCTCGGCCTCGAGCCCGAACATCAGCGGCACGTTGGGGCCGTAGACGTCGCCGTCGAGGATGCCGACGCGGCAGCCCATCTGGGCGAGCGCCAGCGCCAGGTTGACCGACACGGTGGTCTTGCCGACGCCGCCCTTGCCGGCGCCCACGGCGATCACGTTCTTCACGCCCGGCAGCGGCGCACCGCCGTGTTCGGGCGCCGTCACCGAGCGGACGTTGGCGCTCACCGCGACGTCCACCCCGGTGACCCCGGGCAGGGCCGTAACGGCCTGCCCGGCGGCCTCGCGGAGGCGATCGCGCGCGGGGTGGGCCGGCGTGGTCAGCTCCAGCGTGAATCGCACGCGGCCGCCCTCGACGGCCAGCTGCTTCACCATTCCCAACGCAACGAGGTCCTTGCGCAGCTCGGGATCGACGACGCTCTTCAGCGCCTCGAGCACGGCGGCGGGCGTCACAGCGTCCTGCGGCGTCACATCTTCGGCAGACATCTGATCCAGCTTACCAGCCTGGTCGTCCCGCGCCGAACTTCCGGCCACCGCCGGTGGCGAAACCCCGGCCGTTGTGTAAGACTCGCCCGCGAGGCCGGGGTCCTCACCGCTCGCGGGTGTGCGCGGTGGGGCCGAGACCCCTGCGCGGCCCAAGGAGAGTCTCCGATGGCAGATGCTACGCCCCCGCCCCCACTTCCGACCGGCGGGACCCAGTCGAGCAACCGCGGTGTGATGATCGTCCTGTCGTACCTCTGGCTGCTGGCCCTGGTCCCCCTGCTGGTCGAAAAGGACGACAAGGAAGTGCAGTGGCACGCCAAGCACGGCATCGTGCTGATGGTCGCCGAGATCGTGTTCTGGATCGCCGTGACCATCGTGCAGATGGCCCTCGGCACGATCCTCGGGTGCGTGGTCGGCCTCCTGAGCTTCGTGGTGTGGGTCGGGATCATCGTGCTGCACGTCATGTGCATCATCAAGGGCATGAACGGCGGACGGCTGATCGTCCCTGGCGTGAGCCAGTACGCCGACCGCTTCTAGGCGCGAGCGACGGCCTGGTCCACGCCGGCCAGGCCGTTGATTCGTCTCTGTCCTGCCATGCGCCGCCGGGTCCTGCTCCTCGCCGCGGTCGTCCTGGTCCTGGTCACGGCCGATCTGGTCCGGGCGCCCGGGCGCCAATTGACGGCGCGCGCCGCCATCGCCGGTATCCATCTCTATCAGGCCACGCTGTCGAGGGCGTTCGCGGCGTCGGGCGTCGCCTGCCGCTTCTCGCCCACCTGCAGCCACTACGCCGAAGCGTGCGTGCGCCGCTACGGAGCTGGTGCGGGGCGGCGCACTGGCCGTCGCGCGCGTGCTGAAGTGCGGCCCGTGGACGCCGGCGGGCACCCTCGACCCGCCACCGACCGGCGCCTAGCTGGCGTCGAAGATCACGTCGCCGGCGGCGGCACGAAGACCTGGCGGCCCTCGTCGTTCAGCAGCACCCAGCACGCATAGGCGCCCAACGCCGTGCCGAAGGGCAGCAGCGGCAGGTTGCCGACGGCCAGGCCGAGGGCCAGCAGGCGCGACCGCGGGCCGTGCCGGCGCAGCGCCCCGCCCACCCACACGTGCAACCCGGCCCAGGCAAGGGCGATCACGGCCAGGACGCCCATGGTCACGGCGGTGAGGCCGGCGGCCACGCTGGATCCGGTGGCCACCGGTCCCGACATCCGGGCGATCGCCCACGCCCCGCCGGCCAGCGCCAGCCCGGCGGCGCCGACAATCCCGAAGACCGCGCCCCACACCCGGTAGAGCTGCGCCAGGAAGTCGACGTGCCGCCTCACAGCACGGCGACGCGGACTTCGACCTGGGCGCGCAGCCCGCGCGGATGCGACAGGCTGAAGGCGAACCGCGCACCGTCGGCCACGCCCGCCGGCACGGTGACCGTCAGCGGGAACCGCTCGGTGGCGTAGCCCGAGCCCCGGCACGGCGCGCAGGCGTCCCGCCACGTCCCGCCGCGGCCGCTGCACTCATCGCACGGCCGGCGCAGCGGCACGTCGAGCGGCACCCTGGCGCCGGTATAGGCCTGACGCCACGACAGCGTGACACGCGCGACGTGCGGCGCCTCGTCGATGGCCTCGCCGAACGCCGCCCGCATGCGGGAGATCGCGCCGAGCATCGACGGGAAGTCGATCGCCACCTCGTCGCCGAGCGAACGGCGCAGCTCGCGCTCGAACTCGGGCGAGCTCTCGGCGGCGGTCCACGCCTCGTCCACGCTCCAGTACTTGGGCATCGCGTTGTCGGCGCCGCAAGGCGCGCGATGCCTCACGATAGGAGCCCGGATCGGACGTTGTCAAGGCGATCGGGGTTCGGTCCGATAAGCCGGATATGACCAGGGAATGCCCGCAGTGCGGCGAGTTCATGCGGATCAGCCTGCGCGAGGAGGTCCGGCAGATTCCGGGGACCTCGCAGGTGCTCCGTCAGCCGATCCGCGAGTGGATCTGCCCCGAGTGCGACTATTTCGAGGAGGCCGACCAGGAGATCGACGAGGAGTGAGCCCCGCCCCGGGCGGCCAATGAAAAAGGGGCCCGACGGCCCCTGTGACTTCCCGCCGCTTACGCGCTCAGCGCGCGCCGACCGTCAGCATCACCTCGCGGCGCAGGGCGTCGTCGGCCTCGTCGAAATTCAGGGCCGTCTCGCACTCGTCGCACAGAACCTCGAACACGGCGGGCCGAGTCTCGTCGGTGACCTCCACGCGCGAATCGTCGAGCTTCACCACGTGCATCTGCAGCGTCTTGACCTGAAAGTTCTGGTCATTGCCGCAACTCGGACACGTCAACGCCACTCCGGGCTCCTCTCGGGCGCCCACAACGGCCGGGCGCTTCAATCAGTCTAGTGAAAACCTTCCGGGCCACACAAGAAAGAAAACTCATAAATGCACGCGGATCATCCGGGTCTCGACGATGGACGACGGGGCCAATGCCCGGATTCCTTCGGCATACGCCGCCAATTGCCGTTCGTCGCCCTGGCGCGGCGAGCCGGTCTTGAACTCCACCACGGTGACCCTGCCGCCGGGCCGGTGCACGAGCATGTCCACGACGGCCCGCACGGTGGTGCCGTCGGGCGTCCTGACCGACACCGGCACCTCATGCTGCACATGCGCTGCGGTGATGAGCTCGACGACGTCCGGACGGGCGGCCAAGGCGTCGAGGGCGGCCAGCGCCGAGGTCTGGAGGCTTTCATTCTCGTCTGCTCCGACCGCCCGCACGACTGACGCACGGGCCTCTGCGCCGGCGGTCAGGGCGCCGGCGGCAATCGCCCGGTGCACCAGCGTACCTACGGCGCGGGCGCCCGCCCGGGCGGCGGCGTCCCCCGGCTGCATCACGCCGTCGCCACCCGGTCCGTGCGTCGCCTCGCTCAGCGGCACCGGCGCGTGGGTGGCCAGCGCAAGCGGAGTGAAGTCGTCGATCAACGTGGAGCGCAACTGGACCGGTGCGCCCACCGCCGCCTCTGGGGCGACGACCCGCAGCGGATGGACACTCCCCGACGCGGCGCGCCAGTCGACCCACTCACCGGCCTGACGGCCCGCCAGCGCCAGCGTCTCGCCGAGCGACGCCGGCAGCACCGCGCCGAGCGACGTCGAGGCCGGCGCGAAGGCGCCCTGTCGCGACAAGGTCGAGCCGAGATACAGCCGGTCGCGCGCCCGCGTGAGCGCCACGTAGAGCAGCCGCTTCGACTCCTCGCGCTCGCGCGCCTCCACTTCCTGGCCGGGCTCGTCGGCGAGGGCGTCGATCGAGACCAGGTCGATCGGGTTGCCGTCGTGGTCGATGCGCGTCACCACGTCGATGGCCTCACCGCGGCCACCGGTCCCCCTCGAGAGGTTGACCACGAAGACGATCGGGAACTCCAGCCCCTTGGCGGCATGCACGGTCATCAGGTTCACGGCGTCGAGGGCGTCGACGATGGCGTTGGACTCGTCGCCGCTCATCAGCTGGGTGAGGCGCGCGGCGATCCGGCCCAGCGTGGCGTAGCCACGGTTCTGCAGCCGCCTGACCAGCCCGCGCAGCTTCTTGAGGTTCTCGCGCGCCTGGACGTGCCCGCGGCCACGCAGCTCATGGGCGTAGGCGCTCTCGTGCAGCACCTGGTCGACCAGCTCCGCCGGCGCGAGCCGATCGGCGAGGGCCCGCCACCGCGCGAACGCCTCGCGGGCCAGCGCCAGCGCCTGCTGATCCTCGGCCGCGAGGGCGCTGACAGCCGCTGGCGGCTCGGCGGCGCCGAGGGCCTCGGCGATCTGCGGCGCCAGGTCCTTCAGCGCGCGATCGGAGAGGCGCACGAACCGCGATCGCAGGAACGCGGCCACGTGCAGCGGGGTATCGGGCTCGGCCAGGCACTGCACGAGCGCCATCACGTCCTTCACCTCGTCGGCGTCGAAGAACCCCAGTCCCTTGTAGACGTAGTAGGGCACACCCACGCGCTCGAGCTCGCGCTCGTACTCACGGTGACTGTCCCGCGACCGGAAGAGGATCGCGATGTCGCCGGGCGCCGCGGCCCGCGGCACGCCGGTGAAGCGATCGCGGACGGTTTCCTGCGTGCCCAGCAGGCGCACGACCTCGGCGGCGACCGCTCGGGCGCAGCCGGCGGTGTCGAGGGCCGCCACCAGTCCCACCGGCCGCGCGCGGCCGTCGGCGGCGTGCACCGGGAAGCGATCGTGGTCGTCGTAGCGGAAGGCGTCGCTGCGCCCCGGCGCCTTGGCCACCTCGTCGCACACGTCGTTGACGAAGGCCTGCAGCGCCGGCACCGCGCGGAAGCTCTTGACGATGGCCCGCCGCGGCTGGCGGCCGGGCCGCAACCGGCCGAGGAGCCGCGCTGCTTCGTCGAGCACGCCGACCTCGGCGTCGCGAAACCCGTAGATCGACTGCTTGCGGTCGCCGACCACGAAGATCGTGGGCGGCGCCGGGCCCTCGTGCGCCACGCCCGCCCCCTCGCCCCAGGCGCGGACCAGCAGCTCCACCAGCTGCCACTGCGGCCGGCTGGTGTCCTGCAGCTCGTCGACGAGCACGTGCTGGTAGCGCGACTCCAGCCGGTAGCGGCTCTGCGAGAACTCCTCCATCCGCGCCAGCAGGGCCAGCGCCTTCACGAGCGCGTCGGTGAAGTCCACGACCGCGTGCGCATCGAGCGTGCGCTGGTACTGTTCGAGGGCGCGGGCCGTCATCCAGCGCAGGCTGCGGGCGAGCACCACGTTGACGTCGGCCCGGTGCGCGTCGAGCAGGTCGATCACCTGGGGGCCCAGGTCGGCCAGCAGCACGCCGTGCGCGGTGTAGGCGGTGGCCGATGGGAACGTCGCCTTGAGGTCCGGCGGACGCTTGCGCGGCGTGCCGCCGAGCGTCAGGAAATACTCGCGCAGCCGTCCGGCCACGTCGGCCACCAGCCCCGAATCGGGAGGGGATCCCGGTGCCAGCACTCGATTCAGGCGCTGCAGCAGCAGCGCGAACCGTGCGGTGTCGGGTCCGGTGGCCCGGAAGCGGCCGAGCCGCGCGTCGGGCCCGGCCAGCAGCGCCTCGAGCCGGGCGCGAGATCGCTCCGCCGCCCGCACGCCGGTCAGATCGCGGGGCGCGCGCGCCAGGAATCGATCCAGCGCCGAGACCGCCACCAGCCGGCGATCGAGCAGGCGGCTCAGGGCCTGGCGCAGCCGGGCCTCGCCGAGACGCGCGAAGAGGAGCGCGATGTCCTCGTCGTTCGCCGCCTGCGCCCGGCCGATGCGCAGCGTGCGATCGAGCGCCTCGTCGACGAGCCGCGGCGTCTCGGTCTCGTCGGCGACGCTGAACCCGGGGTCGACGTCGGCCTCGAGCGGGAACTCGCCCAGCAGCGACAGACAGAACGCATCGATCGTGCCGATCGCGATCTCGCTCAGCCGGCCGCGCAGCTGCTGCCAGGTCGCCTCGGGAATCTGGCCCTGCTCACCCATTCGGGTGAGGTCGGCGACGATCCGCGCCCGCATCTCCGCGGCGGCCTTGCGGGTGAAGGTGATGGCGAGCACGCGGCGGGGCTCGACGCCGGTACCGAGCAGGTTGAGGTAGCGATCGACGAGCACCTTGGTCTTGCCGGTGCCCGCCGAGGCTTCGAGGACGACGTGCACCGACGGATCGACGGCGAACGCGCGGGCTTCGGCATCGCGGGCCAGCGCCTCCGACGGTGCCTCCGGCGGGTCGTCGCCGAAGGTGAACGGCAGCTGGCCGTCAGGCACTCGCCACCTCCACGTAGTCCTTGCGGCACACGGCGGCGAACGCGCAGGTGGCGCAGAGCGAGCGCTCGATCGGCTGTGGCGGGAAGTGGCCGGCGGCGATGCCGTCGAGCACGTCGAAGAGCTGGTGCTCGGCCTCTTCGAGCCGGCCGGGCAGCTCGTCGGGCTTCCTGGCGAGCGGCAGGATCGCGGTCGGCCCTTCGAGGGACAGGTAGCTCGCATCGGCGAGGGTCCAGCGCCGGCCGCGGTAGCCCTCGAGCTGGCGCGTCACGCACAGCGAGTAGATCGGCAGCTGCAGCGCCTGCTTCGGATCGGGCAGGGCCCGGGTCTTGTAGTCGATGAGATGGAAGGTGCCATCGGCGAGCAGGTCGACCCGATCGACCGTGCCGCGCAGCGCCAGCTCGCGCGGCCGGCCGGCGCGATCGCGAAACGTGAAGGCGCCGTCGAGCGGATACTCGAGCAGCCGCTCGACCACGGTGCCGCCGCGTTCGACCTCCATCGCCAGCACCCGCCGGGCGAGCCCGGGCGCGCCGGCAGCGCCGAAGAGCCGCAGCCGCTCGATCGCCGCCTCCCCTGGCGACAGCGAGGCCAGGGCCGGCTCGGCGATCTCGACGAACAGCTGGTGGGCCGCGTCGAGGGTCTCGGCGGTGATGGCGCCGTGGCCGGCCGCCTGCCAGGCCGAGAAGACCCGCTCGACCAGCTCGTGGAGGAACAGGCCGCGTTCGAGCGGCGTGCGGCTGTCGTCGTCCTCCGGCGCTTCCTCCAGCCGCAGCACTTCGGCGGCGTAGAACTTGAACGGGCACTGGAGGTAGCGCTCCATTCGGCTCACCGAGATCCGAGGCAGCACCCACGGTCCGGCCTCGCCGTGAAACCGCGGATCGGTGTCCGGTGTCCGGGCGTGGCGAAAGGCGGCCCAGGTGCGGGCCGGCTCGGCGAGCGCGTCGATCGCCGGCGGCTCGAGGGCCAGCGCCTCCCAGGGGAAGATGCGCGCCGGCGGTTCGTCGGCCACCACCTGACGCGGCGGGGCCAGGGCCCGCACTTCGTGCAGGAACGCCGAGGGCTCCACGATGGCCTCGTCCTCGAGCGTGATGGTCGAGAGGGCGAAGCGCCGTGTGGCCAGCCCCAGCAGGTCGACAAACGCCGCCCGGGCACCGTCGAGCCTCGCGCGTTCCTCCGGCCAGCCGAGCGATTGGAGCAGGAACGCCGGGTAGAAGATGCTGCGCCGCTCGCGCTCCGGCCAGTCGGCGTCGATGAGGCCGACGATCTGCACTTCGTCGAACTCGCCGTAGGGCGCCGCCGCGGCATCGACGATCTGCACGCCGCCGGGCCCGGTGCGCGGCGCGAAGGTCTGGGCGCCGAGCCAGCGACGGATCGCGGCGGCGGCGCCGGCCACGTCGAGGGTCGTCTCCGGATCGAAGCGCTCGTGGGCCCTGGCCAGGCCGCGGCACGCGTCGAGCACGGCCGTACGGACGCGGCTCTCGCGCTCGGCCAGCGGATCGGCGGAATCGAGCGGGCGCAGGTGGCCCTCGACGAAGGCCAGCACGCCCGCCATCAGAGGGCCCACGGGCTGCGCCGTGGTCAAGGGGGCCATCGCCCTGGCGGCGGTGGCGGCCGCGCGTGCGGCAGGCAGCGCGCGACGCGCATGGTCGTGCCGCCGTCGATCGGGCAGCGCACCCCAGGTCTCGACCAGCGCGGCCAGCCGCTCGGCGTCGCCCAGGTAGCGCGCCTCGGCCAGCGCGCGATCGAACGAGGTGATCGACGATCCGGTGATCTCCACGTCGTCCGCATCGGCGAAGCGCAGGTGCGGCGCGCGCAGCAGCGCGATGGTCGTCGTGCGCGTGAAGCCGGTGGCCAGCCACTCGAGCACGAGGTCGAGCGTCGCCGCGAACGGCTCCGCGGCCAGCGGCAGCGTGTCGCGCGCCTCGTAGGGAATGCCGGCGCGTCCGAGCACGTCGCGGGCCAGATACAGGTAGGGCAACGGCCGGCGCACGACCAGCGCCACGCGAGCCTCGGCGTCGAGCCGCCCGGCGCGCCGTTCCGCTTTCAGGCGGCGTGCGAAGGTGGCCAGCTCCTCCTCGCGATCGCGGCTGGTGAACACCCAGGCGTCGGCGGACGGCACGAGACACACGGCCCGCTCGCCGCGCGCCGCCGGCACCGGCACCTCCTCGATGCCGGGCAGCTCCGCGAACACGCGCTCCAGCCAGCCGCCGCCGAGCCGCGCCTCGGTCGCCACCACGTCGAGCCGCGCCAGCCCGGGCAACCGCGCGAGCAGGTCGAAGTCCGACGGCCAGAGCCCCGCCGGATCGGCCAGCCGGTCGGTGAGCGTGACGATCACGTGCTGCACCGGCCGCGAGGCGGGCTCGATCACCAGACGCTGGCGCAGCCGGTGCTCGTCGTCCACGTCGCGGGCCTCGAGACAGGCTTCATAGCGCCGGAACGCGGCCGCAAGGAACGCCGTCTGGGCGAGGAGCCGCACCGCCCCGCGATCGTCGGAGCTGGCCAGCTCCTCGGTCAGAAACTCCTCGAAGCGGGCCACCGTACGACGCTGCCGCCGCAGCGCGTCGTAGAGAGCGAGCATCTCGGCCACCAGCCCGGGCCGCACCGCGAAGGGCGGCGCCAAGCCGGCCGCCTGTGCTTCGGCGGCGCCGCGCGCCAGGATCACCTCGCGATCGAACGGTGTCAGCCACTCGGGCGCCGACGTCAGCCGCTGTCGCAGCAGCCGCAGCAAATCGGCGCGGGTGGCCAGCTGCGGCATCGCGATCGCCGGGCGCGACGGCGACAGGAGCAGCCGTTCGATCGACCGCCGCAGCTCGTCGCCGGCCGCGCGGGTGGGCACGAGGACGACGGCATCACCCGCCGCGAACGGCTGCGTTGCCGCGACCAGATCGGCAATCGCGCTCCGGAATCCCCGGGCGTCGGCGGCCCGGTGGAGACGCGTCACTCGCGGCGTGGTCACGGAAGCGACGGAGGCTTGACCGCCTTGTCGAGATCCTCCTGCGCGCGGGCCACCAGCATGAGCGCGCCGGCCGCCGCCGCCGCCGCTTCGGCGGCCCGTGCCGAGTCGCCCGATTCCACCGCCCTCAGGCGCAGGGCGATCGCGTTGTTGGCCAGGTCCCAGGCGCTCTGCAGCAGCGCATGCGGTGCGGCGAGGGCCGGAGGCGGCGTCGTTCCCTTCACCGCGGGACGCGCTCTTGTAGAAGCGCGCCTCCACCCGCTTCAACGTGGCCGGCGACGGCCCGGCCTGGGCGCGGATGTCCTCGAGCGAGGGCCCGGCCAGGCGCAGCTCGCGCCACGCTGGCAGCATGGCGCGGCGGTAGCTGCGATATTCGGGTTCGCGCAGCTTCCACTGGTCGCGCGCCAGACGCAACCGCCGGGCGGCCTCGGCATCGGCGTCGAGGGCCGCCAGCAGCGCGGCCATCTCGGCCGGGCGCTTGGCCCCCAGCGCGGCGTCGCTCTTCAGCGCCCCTGCCCGCACCCGCTCGATGCCGCGCACGTCGGCGGCCTGGGCGTGGCGCCGGCCCGCCGCGAGGCTGGCGGTGGTCACCTTGAGGTAAGCGGCGTCGGTGGCCCGTTCCTCGGCCAACGTGCCCAGCGTGCTGGAGCGCACGCGGGTGGCCCAGGCTTCGGGCAGCAGGCCGGCCGCGCGGTCGATGAACTGCACGAGCCGCTGCAGCAGCGTGCTTCGCTCGGTCGGCTCGGCGAAGGTCGACGCCGCCAGGAGCTGTTCGGCGAGCTCGGCGGTGGTGGGCGCCGGCAGCAGCGTCTCGGGCGCCAGCGGCGGCGTGGAGGAGACAAAGCCCAGCTCGAACGAGTCCTGCCCGGCCGCCACCCGCAGTTCGCCAACCACCTCGTCGATGAGCGTCAGCATCTGCTGCACGTCGGTGGCCCGATATCCGTAGTGATCCCGCGGCCAGTCGGCCATCGCCTTGCGGGCGGCTTCGGCCATCGCCAGCCGCCGGACCGGGTCGGGTTCGCGCGCGATGCCGGTCAGCGCGGCCGCCACCTGGCCGGAGAACAGGGCGTAGTCGTCCTCGGCACGGGTCGAGGCGTAGTGGACGGCCCGGGCCGTGGCCGCGTATCGCTCGGTGCGCGGCCAGTCCACCCGCCCCGCTGCCAGCGTGACCAGCTGCAGTTCCGGGGTGGCGCTGGCCGTGAGCGGGAGCGAGAACACGACCCGGTCGTCCATCCGCACCCACTCGCCGAAGCTCGTGAGGGCGGTGCCGTCCATGAGGAACACGCGCAGGAGCGGCGCCGCGACGTCCTGCGCGGCGGCCGGCGGCACGGCGGCCGCCGTCAGCAGCAGCAAGCCCACGACGACGCCGTGACACGCGCGAATCACCGGCTCAGCGTACGTGGCCGGTCTCGGTAGCGTCAAGACATCGACGCGGTCGCGCCGGCGCGGCCGCCGAGTGTGGAAAACCTGTGGATGACCGGTGCAAACGCTGTGGAGATCCGGAGGACGAAAGAAAATTCTTCGCCGGAATCGGCGCGACCGGGCGCCCGAACCCGCAACCTCGGTCATCTTCGCGCCGACCTTCGCTTGTATCCCCCGGCCAGCGTCGTAGAATCGTCGCTCGCTCGTCACACCTGCCAACACCGTTTCACCTTCGCATCGCCTGTGACCGTCCACCACTACGAAGAGCAGATCGCCGGCCGCACGTACCACATCGAGGTGTCGGCGGTATCGGCCGAGCGCTGGCGCGCGAAGCTCGCGCGCCGTCCGGGCATGCCCACCGCGCTCATGCCCTTCTACGGCGAGACCCCCGAGCGCGCCGCCCGGGAGCTCACCAACTGGCTGGCGCTCGTCGCCGCCGGCCCGCGGCCGCGGTAACACCCACACGAATCGGCAAGAATGAGGCGCATGGCTCACATCCTGCGCGCCTCGGGCGTTGCCCTGTGTCTGCTCGGGCTGGCCGGCTGCGCGGCCTCGGCTCAGGCCCCCGGAGCGCCCGCTCCCGCCACCACCCAGCCCGCCCCGGCGCCGACGCCGGCGCCAATCGTCGCGGACCCACCCACCCCGCGAGGGGCGCTGCCGCGGGTGCACCTGCTGGCCACCGGCGGGACCATCTCCAACCGCGACGGCGGACGCCTCAGCGCGGAGGATCTGGCCCGGTCGATGCCGGGCCTCGACCGGGTGGCCACCCTCACCCACGAGCAGTTCCTCAACGTGGCCAGCAGCCAGATCACCGTCGCCCAGTGGCAGCAGCTGTCGGGGCGAATCAACGCGCTCTTCGCCGAGGATCGCGGCCTGGCCGGGGTCGTGGTGACCAGCGGCACCGACACGCTCGAGGAGACGGCGTTCTTCCTGCATCTCACCGTACGAGACGCCCGACCGGTCGTCGTGGTCGGGTCGATGCGCAACCCCAGCACGCTCGGCTACGAGGGCGCCGCCAACCTCCTCGAAGGCGTGCGCGTGGCGGCCGAACCGTCGGCCCGCGGCAAGGGCGTGCTGGTCGTGCTGAACGACGAGGTGAACTCGGCGCGCGACGTCAGCAAGACCGACGCCCTGCGGCTGCAGACGTTCCGCAGCCCGACCCACGGCCTGCTGGGCGTGGTGGACCGCGACCGCGTGGTGTTCTTCCGGCAGATCCTGGCGCGTCACACCGCCACCTCGGAGTTCGATCTCGCCGGCGTGACCGAGCTGCCGCGCGTCGACGTGTTCATGGTCTACCAGGGGGCGAGCGGCGACCTCATCAAGGCGGCGGTGGACGCCGGGGCCAAGGGCGTGGTGATGGCCGGCGCCGGCGCCGGCGCGGTGAGCGGCACCCAGAACGACGGGCTCGACTACGCCGCCAGCAAGGGCGTGTTCATCGTTTCAGGCACGCGCACCGGCGCCGGACGGATCACTCCCCGGCAGGCGCGGGATCGGCCAACGCCACGCCCGAACAGCAGAAGCGTCGCGCGATGACCATCCAGGCCGAGGACCACCTACCGGTGAAGGCGCGCATCCTGCTGATGCTGGCGCTCACCCGGACGTCGAAGCGGGACGAGATCCAGCGGATTTTCAGCGACTACTGACCCCTTCACCCCCGGCGACCGCGTCGGGGAGCGATCGGCGAATCTGCTATGCTCAAGGGTCTCTCCTCACGAGTGGGCCTGTAGCGCAGTTGGGAGCGCGCCTGAATGGCATTCAGGAGGTCACCGGTTCGATCCCGGTCAGGTCCACCAAATTCATTCGACCCGTCAACGCCAAATTCATTCGACCCGTCAAGCGGTCGTCGGGACGCACGCAACGCCATAGTCTCTACGTCCAGCAGGCTCGATCGTCCTGCGGACGGCTTTTGGTACGAGCAGGTCGGCAGCAGCCCCAGGATTCGTGCCCCGTTGCAGTGAGTGTACCGGCGACGGTCCGCAGCCTCCTTCAGCGTGTTACTTGTCCGGCTGGTACTGCCCTTCCGCGGCTCATCGTGGAAGCGTCGACCACGATCCACGCCGTAGGGACTTCCGACCTCCGGTCGCGTTTTCGAAAGACACTTCGCGACAAGGCGGGACCTATCCTCTGCGGTATGCGGGCGACCTGGACGGTGTCATGCGGGTCGCTAATCAGGTTCCCGCGAGCCCGCGTCCGCCAACAAGTGTCTGTGAGTTGGAGACATTCTTCGGGTGATATGCAGGTCGGCCCACTGTCAGCTTAGCTAGAAGGCCTCATCTCATCAAGATTGCGGAGCGGCCTGCGGCTGGTGCGTGCTACTGCTTCTCGGCCCACGCCAGTGCAAAGTCGGCGATCTCCTCCCACCCCTGCTGGGCGGGCATGAGATGCGAGCGTCCCGGGAATTCCTTGATCTCCGTGATCGTGTTCGACTTGTAGTGCTTCGCGTTCGAGCGTTGGACGGCGGGCGGCATCAAGTGATCTTCGCTCCCCGAGATGAAGAGAAGAGGCGCGCGGGCGTCGTTATGGTAGTCGACCGCGGTGGCCTGGGGCCCGGGGATGAAATTCGCCAGCACGCTGTCCCAGAAAATGCCCCCTGATGCCGGGATGTGATAGCGGTCGTAGGCGGCGCGCGCGTCCGCTTCGTCGAAAGTGTTGGTGAACACGTAGCGCCACTGATCGTACGTGAACGCCACTGCCCTGTGTCGATTCGCGGGATTCTTCAGCACCGGAAACGACGACTTGAGCTGCGACAGGGGCGTGACACGCACACCTTCCGTAGGCGCGGAGTTGATCGCCACTCCCACCGCCGCGTAGCCACGATCAAGCAGCAGCTGCACGAACGCCCCACCGGCTGAATGACCCATGAGGATCGGTGGCGCCTCGAGCCGCTCGACAACGTCTTCGAGGTGCGCCATGATCGCGGGAACCGTGAGACGCTCGACAGGCAATGGATCGCGGTTGAGCGTTTCGACCTCGACCTCGAACCCCGGATACGCTGGAGCGAGGACGCGGTAGCCTCGGGCCTCATAGCGCGGGATCCAGTGCTCCCAGCTTCGCGGCGTCACCCAGAAGCCATGAACCAGCACAATCGTATCGGGACGTTTTGATAGGGCGGGCATGGTGGGTCTCCTTGTGGGTCGCCTTCTCGTGCACGTTCCTGAGCGTAGCCTCCGAACCGTCGCCGTGCAATTCATCCGGCCTATGACGAGAAGGAGGGCGCCGCCCGGGCCGAAGAGGAAGTGCACTCGACACAGGATCTTGCCGATGCAAGGCTATGGGTCACTCAAGCCGCGAAAGGAGCAAGTATGAGCACGATCACAACCAAAGATGGCGTCGAGATCTTCTACAAGGACTGGGGCCCCAAGAACGCGCAGCCCATCGTCTTTCATCATGGCTGGCCGCTGAGCGCCGACGACTGGGACACCCAGATGCTCTACTTCGTGCAGAAGGGCTATCGCGTCATCGCTCATGACCGACGCGGCCATGGCCGGTCGAGCCAGATCAGCGATGGGCACGACATGGACCACTACGCCGCGGACGCCGCCGCGGTCGTTGCGCATCTTGACCTGCGCAACGGCATCCACGTTGGCCATTCGACCGGCGGCGGCGAGGCGACGCATTATGTTGCGCGCCACGGCAAGGGCCGTGTCGCCAAGCTAGTGCTCATCGGCGCCGTGCCACCGATCATGGTGAAGACATCGGCCAATCCGGGCGGCTTGCCGATCGAGGTATTTGACGGCCTCCGGCAACAGCTCGCCGCCAATCGCGCGCAGTTCTATCGCGATTTCTCGAGCGGTCCCTTCTACAGCTACAACCGGCCGGGTGCGAAGGTGTCTCAAGGCGTGATCGAGAACTGGTGGCGCCAGGGGATGATGGGCGGTGCGAAGGCGCATTACGACGGCATCAAGGCCTTCTCGGAGACGGACTTCACTGAGGACCTGAAGGTGATCGATGTCCCAACTCTCGTCATGCATGGCGACGACGACCAGATCGTCCCGATCGCCGATTCCGCGCTGCTTTCCGCGAAGCTCCTCAAGAAAGGCACCCTGAAGGTCTACGAGAAGTTCCCGCACGGCATGTGCACGACGCATGCCGACGTGGTCAATGCCGACCTTCTCGCCTTCATCAAGAGCTGAACTGGAGGCTGTGGCTCGTCGCACAACCATCACAAACCCGGGCTTGCGGGCCACGAACTAGGAGGTTCGGAATGAAGATCGTCGTGATCGGCGGCAGCGGCCTGATCGGCTCAAAGACCGTCGCGATTCTGCGCCGGGGTGGTCACGATGTCTTCGCAGCCTCGCCCAATACCGGTGTCAACACGATCACTGGCGAGGGCCTCAAGGAGGCCATGGCCGGCACGCAGGTGGTGATCGACCTTTCCAACTCGCCGTCGTTTGAAGACAACGCGGTGCTCGAGTTCTTTGAGACCTCCGGCCGCAATCTTCTCGCGGCTGAGGGCGCGGCTGGCGCTCGGCACCATGTCGCGCTTTCTATTGTCGGAACCGACCGGACGCCCGAGAACGGATACTTTCGCGCAAAGGTCGCCCAGGAGAACCTCATCAAGGCCTCCGGCATCCCCCACACCATCATCCGCTCGACCCAGTTCTTTGAGTTCCTCGCCGGCATCGCCGCGTCAAGTAACAGATGGCAGCACGGTCAGACTATCGCCCGGCATGTTCCAGCCCATCGCAGCTGATGACGTGGCTGCCATCACCGCAGAAGTTGCGATCGGGCCGCCACGAAACGGTACGGTCGAGATCGCCGGTCCGGAACGGGTACCGTTCAACGAAATGGTTGCCAGCTACCTGAAGGCGATCGGCGACCCACGTACGGTCGTGAGCGATCCCGAGGCCCGATACTTTGGTGGCCGCGTCGAGGAGCGGTCGCTCGTGCCGTTGGGCGAAGCGCGTCTCGGCAGCATCGATTTCAGCGAATGGCTCCGCCGCTCACGGGCAAGAACGTGATCGCCTGTCTCTGCGGGCCAGCACGGGTCACATATAGGTGCAAGCGATCGGCTCTCGCCGCCCGCTAACGCTGACCGTTGGGCGACGATCAGTCACAGCGCCACTTGCCGCGTGGGTGGTTTCGGCGCCTCTATCGCTGTCTGTGGGTCGCCCGTTCTCGCCGTGCGCGCGAAGTTGCGGCGGTCGAGGAGATCAAGAAATCGCTGGAAGTCCTCGATGTGGCGCATCCAGCTGGTCAGTCGGTTCCATTCGGGACAAATCGGTAGTGCACTAGTCTGGCTTCAGAGGGATGTCCTATGGCAAAACAGACCATCGGGTTCATCGGCGCCGGGCACATCGGAAGCCAGGTGGCGAGACTGGCGATTTCACGCGGGTATCCGGTGGTAGTCAGCAACTCGCGCGGCCCTGAAACCCTGGCTAAACTCGTCGCTGAACTGGGACCGACTGCACGAGGTGCGACGGCTGTGGATGCCGCCAGAGCCGGCGAGATTGTCGTGGTTTCCATACCGCTCAAGAACTACCGCGACGTGCCGGTCGTACCCCTTACTGGCAAGGTCGTGATCGACACCAACAACTATTATCCGCAGCGTGACGGTCACATCGCTGAGCTCGACAACGAGTCAACGACGACCGCCGAGCTCTTGCAGGTCCGGCTCCCGACCTCGAAGGTGGTCAAGGCGTTCAACCATATCCACGCGGCGGAGCTGACCACCCACGGGCAACCAGCGGGATCGGCAAACCGCCGCGCGCTCGTCATTGCCGGCGACGATGCAGACGCGAAGGCAGTCGTCGCGAATCTGCTCGACGAGTCCGGTTTCGACACCGTGGATGCCGGGCCCTTGAAGGAAGGATGGCGCATTCAACGCGATACGCCGGGCTACGGTCCACGTCGGACGGCAGAGGAATTGCGCAAAGACCTGGCGGCGGCCAAGCGGTACGCCGACCAATAGAAGGACTCTTTAAACCGCCGCCCTCCTCGCAAGCGCGGCTGAAGCCCCTAAAATCGCAACAGCGATTCCTTCGACGAGCCGGCCACACCAGCGCGCGCATGGCCGGCCTGTCCACCTGCTCGAACACGCCGACAGATTCGGACTCCCAACGCACCCGTTGCCCCTACGATAAAGGTTTATGGCAGCCCTCTTTGCGCTTCGATCGAGCCCCTATCCGCCGCTTGCTGGCGGAGCGTGTACGCGCATCGTCTACCAAACTGAGCGCACCGGCGGCGCGAGCGAGATCCCGCAACATAATCTCATCTGTGCAAAGCCATAGCCACGGCAGAAGTCGAAGCGGTCCCGCTTCCGTACATCCCTTCGGGCATCGTTATACGCCTTGTGCCCTCCGCCGGCACGTGCGAGCCCCGCTAACGCTTGCACCACCAGTCCTCCTCCGGCCAACGTCCGATCACGCCCTTGGACGTGCGCTATAGTCTGGCCGTACGCTGCGCGGGCAGCCGCGCAGTCCCCTTGCTGCAGGGCGGTGCGACCGAGCGCGACCAGGCATACGACGCGATTGCTGTCGCGGTACATATGGTCGCTCTTTTCCACGTCATCGAGAGCGGTAAGGCATTGCGCGCGCGCTTGATCCAGCAGCCCGTGGCGGCGCAGGCACTCGCCGTGAAAGCCGCCACTGCCCGGCCATTGTTGTTTCCCACCGGCAATCCGATCGACGACCGCTACGCGGTCGAAGGACCAGAGAGCCTCGTCATCGTTTCCCAATTGCATATGCAGACACGCAAGCATCCAGACGGGGTAACTGAGGCGCGGCTCAAGGCTGACCGCGCGCTGCACGAGCCGGAGTCCCTCGTCGGGCTCCCCGATTAAATGCGCAAGCCCGCCGGCAAAATAATGCGGAAAAAACAGTTTTGGATCGAACTCCATCGCCCGACGCCACTCGCCAAATGCCTGATGCAGCCGCCCAAGCCGAAAATGCGCGTAGGCGAG
>CAVTMO010000015.1:0-79003 GCA_963735875.1 uncultured Acidobacteriota bacterium | reverse complement strand
GCGCGCCGTACGACGACAGGTTGACGATCAGCACCGGCGTGCCGGGCCGCAGGTGGCCGTGGTACTCGAGCCCATACGCCGCCGCCGCCCGTCGGGGGCCGGCGCGCCGGTCGGGACGGCTCAGACCCCCTGCCACTGTCTCGCTCCACGCTCATATCGGAGTACCCGCACCCGGCCGGTGACGCCAGCGACACGGACGGCGTACTGCACGCCGCGCCGGCTGGCGATGTAGAGCGTGCCACTCGAGGCCGTGCCCAGCGGGCTGAAACTCACCTGGGCGCTGGCGCCCAGGTGGATCGGCGCGTCGAAGGCGGTCAGTGTGCCGGTGCCGTCGATGGCCGGCAGGTCGCCCGCGATCGCGAACCGCGCTCCGCCGAAGTGATCGGACAGCCGGGCGGACGCTTCCAACGCCGTGTCGATCCCGGCGGCGATGTCGGCGGCGCCGACGCCATCGCCATCGCCGTCGACCACGAGGCGGAAGATGGGTTCGGAGTTGCCGACCACGAAGCACAGAGCCACCGACCGGTTGCGCCGGGCGGCCTCGAAGCGGGCGCGCGCCACCAGCCCCGAGAGGTAGCGCGCGGCGGCCGCCGCCTCGGCAGCGTCGGCGGCGTGGGTGAGCACCGGCAGCGTCCACGCGGCTCCTGTCGCCAGCATGGCCGTGACCACCAGGAGCTCGACCAGGGAGTATCCGGAGGTCGAACGACGAAGCATCGGCATCGCCTCGAAATCGCCAGTCGTCGGATGACAGGCCGCGGGCCGCGGCTCCGGCCGCGGCCCGCGGTGACGTCACTGGCGACCGTCGTCGGCCTTCGCCGGCGCCACGACGACCAGCGGCTTGAGGCGCAGGAAGCTCCGCTCGCCGATGCCCTGCACCTTCATCAGCTCTTCGACCTTCTTGAAGCCGCCGTTCTTGGTCCGGTACTCGACGATGCGCTGGGCCACCCGCGAGCCGATGCCCGGCAGCCCTTCGAGCTGCTCGACGGTGGCGGTGTTGAGGTTGAGCGCCGGCGCCGGCGTGGCCGCGGTCTTGGGCGCGGGCTCCTGCGCGTGCACTGCGACGATCGGGCCGGTGAACAGGGCAAGGGCGAGCGCGGCTCGCACGAATGTTGACGTCATGGTCGGATCTCCTCGTGGGTGATGGGTTGCGAGGTCGCACACGAGGCGCCGAGACGACGGCCGAGGTCACGGACCACCGCGGAGAGCGCCTCGTGGCGACGTCCTGGCCAGTGCAATCCGGCCGCCACGGCCGGCCGACGAAGTCAACTGGCGCACCGGCAACGACATCCGGCCCACACCGCAGGCGCGCGGCGGAAGTCGGTGGCCCACGAGCGTCAACCCCGGTTCCCGCTCCGGTCTGCCGGCCGCACCGACGCGGGCCCCCGCCCTCGGCAACGACCGTTGGCGGGCCGGCAACGGCGGGACCCGTCCCGCCGCACGGGAATTCCCACTACAATGCGGCGCTAGGAGGGCTCCCCCGTGACGCACTCGAGACTCGCCCGCTCGCTCATTCCCGCGATCCTGGCCGCGCTCGTGCCGCTCGGGCCGCTCGTGGCCGAGGCACGACAGGCGCCGGCCGCTGCGGCCGCCTGCTCGAAGGTGTGGGTCGGGCAGGAGACATCGATCGAGCAGTTCCTCGCGTCGGGCAAAGTCCTGAAGATGGAGGCCGTGCCGATCGGCGTCACCAAGCCGCAGCGCGCCTACCTCGAACCCGGCCCGGTCAACCGCTTCGCGTGGAAGGCGCTGGCGCCGGCCCGCCGCTCCGGCTACATGGAGAGCTACAAGGCCGAGATCGCCGCCTATCAGCTCGACCTGCTGCTCGACATGCACATGGTGCCGCCAACCGTCGAACGCAAGGTCGACGGCCTCATGGGCGCCGCCGTGCTGTGGATCGAGGACACCAAGGGCTGGGACCTGAAGAAGCCGGTCCAGGGTCCGGAGCCGGCGTGGTCGCGGCAGATCAGCCGGATGAAGCTCTTCGATCAGCTCATCGGCAACATCGACCGCAACCAGGGCAATCTCATCTACGACGCCGACTGGCACCTGTTTCTCATCGACCACTCCCGCGCCTTCACCCCACGCAAGTCCCTCGACGGCATCGCCGTGCCCGGGGTGATCGACAAGGAGTTCTGGGCCAAGATCGAGGCGCTCACGCCCGAGGACGTCGCGCGGGTGCTGGGCCCGTGGCTGTCGAAGGACGAGCAGGAGGCGATCTTCACGCGCCGGGAGAAAATGCAGCAGGCGGTGGCCAAGCTCGTCAAGGAGAAGGGCGCCACCAAGGTCTTCCTGGAGTAGCCCGACGTGTCAGCCCGCACGGTCCGTCTCGCGCTCCTCGTCGGCGCAGTCGCGGTAGCGACGGCGGCGGCACAGCCGCGCCCGCCGGAGGCCGGACGGATCGTCGCCATCGGCGACGTTCACGGCAGCCTGAGCGGCCTGGTCGGGATCCTGATGGCGACCGGGCTCATCGACGAGGCCCGGCACTGGAAGGGCGGCACGACCACCCTCGTGCAGACCGGTGATCTCACCGACCGGGGGGCCGAGGTCCGCGGCGTGCTCGACCTGATGATGGCCCTCGACGAGGAGGCGCCCAAGAGCAAGGGCCGGCTCGAGCAGGTGCTCGGCAACCACGAGGTGATGAACCTGCTGGGCGACCTGCGCGACGCCACTCCGGAGATCTGCGCGGCCTTTGCCGACGAAGACTCGGCACGGACCCGCGACAAGTCCTGGGAAGAGTACGAGCAACTGGTGGCCGCCCGGGCCCGCACCCGTCCGAAGGAAACACCGGCCGCCTACACCCGCACCAAAGAAACGTGGCTCAAGGCGTATTCGCCCGGCTGCATCGAGTACCGCCTGGCCCTCGGCCCTCGCGGCCCGTACGGACGCTGGCTGCGCGGCCGGCCCATTGCCGTGCAGGTCGGCGACAGCGTCTTCATGCACGCCGGTCCGGACCCGTCCAATGTGGCCACAGTCGCCGAGCTCAACACGAAGGCGCGCCAGGAGATCGAGCGTTTCGACCGCTTCCTGCAGCGGCTCGTCGACGCGCGGCTGGCGCGGCCGTGGTTCCGCTTCGAGGACACTCTCGCGGTCGCCGCCGCCGAGGTCCGCTGGACCGCGGCGATCCTCGCCGACGCCAAGGCCAAGGGCGAGACGCCGAACCTCGACGGCATCGACGTCGAGCTGGTCCGCGAGGCCAGCGAGGTCCTGCAGATCGGCACCTGGTCGTTGCTGGCCGGCGAAGGGCCGCTCTGGTATCGCGGCTACGCCAATGCGATCGACGAAGCGCTGCAGGGCCGGGTCACAACCCTGCTCTCGCGATGGAAGGCGTCGCGCCTCGTCGTCGGCCACACCGTGAACCGCGACTACCGCATCCACGCCCGTTTCGGGTCGGTGTTCCTGATCGATACCGGGATGCTCGTGCCCGTCTACAAGGGGACGGCGTCGGCCCTGGAAATCGTCGGCGCCACGACGACGGCCCTCTACCCCGATGGCACGCGCACGCCACTGAGGTAGCCACCCCATGACGGCCATCGGCGGCACCGCCAGGTTCTTCCCGGCGCGCGCCTCGCACGCCGCGCGCGTCGCCCTCGTGCTCGGCGTCCTCGCCGCGGCCGCCGGTTCCGCCGCGGCGCAGGTCGTCGGCGGCGCCGACGTCTCGGCCGAGACGCTCGCCGACCAGGAGCGGTTTCTGGCCACGGCCCGCGTCGCCGCGGTGCGCCCGGTGTCCACCGGCGTCACCCGCACGCTGCGCGTCACGCTCGAGGACGGCACGCGCCGGCACGACGCCAGCGTCCAGCGCATCGACGAGATCAAGGCGGTGTTCCGCACCGCACCCGGGAAGCAGGAGTTCGGCTTCCGCGACACCTGGAAGTTCAACCTCGCCGCCTACCACCTGGCGCAGCTGCTGCAGATCGACGCGGTGCCGGCCACCGTCGAGCGCGAGCACAACGGCGAGGCGGCGTCCTACACCTGGTGGGTCGACGCCGTGATCATGGACGAGGAGGCGCGCCAGAAGTCCAACACCGAGGCGCCCGACATCCGCCGCTGGGAGCACCAGATGGCGACGATGCGCGTCTTCGACGCTCTCATCGCCAACACCGATCGCAACAAGGGCAACCTGCTCATCGACAAGGACTGGACCACCTGGTACATCGACCACACCCGGGCGTTCCGCCGCTCGGACACGATCCTCGATCCCAAGGTGCTGGTCAGGTGCGAGCGACGGCTGCTGGCCGCCGTGAAGGCCCTCGACGAGGCCACGGTTCGCGCCCGGGTCAGCCGGTGGCTCAACAACGACGAGATCCGCTCGCTCTTCGCCAGGCGCGACGCGCTCGTGGCGCGCTTCGAAGCCACGCCCTCAGCCCTCTACACCTACGAGCCGTAGCGCCGCCGGTCAGCCGCCGGCGGGCTGCGCCGCCGCCCATTCCACGGTGCGGCGCAGGCCCTCGGCGAAGGACACCGTCGGCGCGTAGCCGAGCAGGCGCGAGGCCTTGGTGATGTCGGCCTGCGAATCGCGGACGTCGCCGGCGCGCGGCGGCAGGAACGTCGGCGCCAGGCTGGTGGCCCGCAATCGCTGCACCTCGGCGAGCAGCTCGTTGAGCGAGACGCGGCCATTGGTCGCCACGTTGATCACCTCGCCGCCGATCCCCGGCGCCACCGCGGCCCGCAGCACGCCGTCCACGGTGTTGGCCACATAGGTGAAGTCGCGGGTCTGCTCGCCGTCGCCGTAGATGACCGGGGCGCGGCCGTCGAGCACGGCGCGGATGAAGAGCGAGATGACGCCCGAGTACGGCGACGACGGATCCTGGCGTGGCCCGAACACGTTGAAGTAGCGGGTCGACACGGTGTCGAGTCCGTAGAGGGCGGTGAACAGCTTCATGTACTGCTCGCCGGTGGCCTTCTGCAGCGCGTACGGCGACAACGGGCGGGTCGGCAGGCCCTCGTGCTTGAGCCGTTCGGCGGCATCGCCGTAGACCGACGACGACCCGGCGAACACCACCCGCCGGACCTTGGCATCGCGGGCGGCGACGAGGAGAGTCAGGGTGGCGTCGACGTTGGCCCGGTTGGACGCGATCGGGTCCTGCACCGACCTCGGCACCGACGGGATCGCCGCCTGGTGCAGCACGTAGTCGATGCCGTCCACCGCCCGGGCGGCCACGTGCGGCTCCGCCAGATCGCCCTGGAGGAACTCTGGCCGGACCGCCGCGCCGGCGCTGGCGATTGCCGCCTCGAGCTTGTCGAGGCGGCCCGTGCTCAGGTCGTCGACGACCCGCACTTCCTCGCCACGGCGCAGCAACTCCTCGACCAGGTGGGAACCGATGAACCCGGCGCCTCCGGTCACGAGATAGCGCGCCATTAGTTCTGCCTCGCGATGGTCACTGCGGCCAGCCGTCCTTCGGGAGGCCGGGCACCAGCCGCAGCGCGTTCTTGTAGTAGAGCTTCTTCAGCACCTCGTCGGGCAGCCCCATGCCGTACAGCTTCCAGAAGGCGTGGTAGTCGCGGTAGTAGTCGAAGTACTCGTCGTTGGTCTCGAACACCCGCCAGTAGTACGGGAATTCGTCGGGCTGGAAGCTGTCCTTGCCGAACAGGATCCGGTCCTGGTACTTGATGAAGAACTCGCGCGCCGCGCGCGGCTGGCGGCCCAGCTCGGCGAGGATGGCGCCGACCTCGGTGTAGACGTTCGGCATCTCGTCGAACAGCCGGGCCATCCGCACCAGGTCGTTGGCGTGGTAGGCGAAGTGCGCGGCGATGAACGTCGTCTTCGGATGCTTCTTGAACATCCGGTTGCGCTCGGCCATCAGCTCCTCGAACCGCGGAAACTCCCCGGCCGGATAGCGGCGATCGCGATACAGCGCCAGCTCGAGCCAGCGCTCGTTCTGGAAGTCGATCGGTTCGAAGAACTCCTGCGGCTCGGCAGTGTGGATGAGCACCGGGATGCCGAGCCGGCCGCACGCCGCCCACACCGGATCGAGCTCGGGGTCGTCGAGCTTCAAGCGCGACCCATCGGCCTTGCGGTAGCGCAGGCCCAGCGCCTTCGAGATCTCGCCCAACCCGAGCGCCCCGGCCTTGACGTCAGCCTCGAGCTGCGCCGCCGCCTTCGCGCCCCAGCCCGGCCCGACGTTGCGGAAGTCCACGTCCGTGAACGGCACCAGCCGGCCCTGGAACTTCGAGGCATTGAGAGTCCGCACGGCCTCGACCAGCCGGCTGCCCGACGCCCCGCTGGCGTTGACCAGCACCCGAAGGTTGACGGCGTCCATGCCGGCGACGACCCGGGCGAATTGATCGTCGGACATCGCCGCCGGCTGATGGCTGTGGATGTCGATCACCGGAAACTTCGCCTTCGGCACCGGGTGCTCGCCCGTCTTCAGCGTGTTGCGCGGCTTGTATTGCGTGATCGTCGGCTCCGGGAACTCCGGCATGCGGCCGTCGCCCGGCCGGCTCCGCAACCCCGACGGACGGCCCTGGCCGGTGGGCGCCGGCCCTTGCCCGGCGGCGAGGAGCCCGGCGGCCGTGAGACCGGCGACGGCCAGCCAGATGATCGATGTGCGCATGTGTTGGGAGTTCCCTGGGTGACGACGCCGAATCCGAACGCGAAGAAGAAGCCGCAGTGGACCTGTAAGCCGAATTCTGTTCCACCGCCGCCCTCGGCCTCGCGGCCTCCGGCGGCGGCGGAGATGACCATTCCTCTAGGCCCGGCATCGCTGACGGGCTCGAGCGACCTACCCGGAAGCGTCGATCGGACGGGCCGTCCGAATGGCCGGAGCCATGCGCTTCCCTATTTGGTCTTGCTCCATGCGGGGTTTGGCCTGCCACGACTGTTGCCAGCCGCGCGGTGCGCTCTTACCGCACCTTTTCACCCTTACCCCAGACAACGAGGCGGTATGTTTTCTGTGCCACTTTCCGTCGGGTTGCCCCGCCCGGGTGTTACCCGGCGCATTGCCCTGTGGAGTTCGGACTTTCCTCCCCTCGGGGTACTTCGCGCGTGAGCGCGGTTGCCCCTCGCGGCGATCATCCGGTCCGCTGCGGCGCCTCCGTCTCTATCCGTCGGTCTCCTGTGAAATGGTGTACTGCTCCAGCTTCTTGTAGAGATTGCTTCGCGGCGTGTCGATCACCTCGGCGGTCTTCGAGATGTTCCAGGCGTTCTCCCGCAGCTTGGCCACCAGATAGGCGCGTTCCGACCCGGCCTTGAACGCGTGCAGCGTCGGTGCCGCCATCCAGTCATTATCCGGCACGGGACCGGCAGCGTCAACGCGCGCCGGCTCGTTCAGCTTGAGGTCGCCGACCTCGATGGTGTCGGTGTTGGACATGATCATCAGCCGCTCGATGGTGTTGCGCAGCTCCCGGATGTTGCCGCGCCAGCCGTGCTGGCGCAGCCGCTCCATGGCCGCCGCGCTCACCGTCTTGCGGTGGAAGTTGTTTTCCCGGGAGAAGGCGTCGGCGAAGTGGCGCACCAGCAGCGGGACGTCTTCGCGGCGCTCGCGCAGCGGCGGCACCCAGATCGGCACGACGTTGAGCCGGTAGTAGAGATCCTCGCGGAACGTTCCCTTCTTGATCTCCTCTTCGAGGTCCTTGTTGGTCGCGGCGATGACCCGCACGTCCACCTTCAGCAGCCGGTTCGAGCCGAGCCGCTCGAGCTCCTGCTCCTGCAGCACGCGCAGCACCTTGGCCTGCGTCTTCAGGCTCATGTCGGCGATCTCGTCGAGGAAGATCGTCCCCTTGTCGGCCTGCTCGAACTTGCCGATCTGCTTGTCGGTCGCCCCGGTGAACGAGCCCTTCTCGTGGCCGAAGAGCTCCGATTCGATCAGCTCGTCGGGAATCGCCGCGCAGTTCACCTGCACGAAGGGGCCGTCGCGGCGCAGGCTCTCGCGGTGCACCGCCCGCGCGACCAGCTCCTTCCCCACCCCGCTCTCGCCCCAGATGAGCACCGTCGCGTTGGTCGGCGCCGCCTTCTCGATGGCGGCCCGCACCCCGGCCAGGCCGGGGCTGTCGCCGACGATCTGATGACGGCGCTCCTGGTCCTTGCGGAACGACCGGTTCTCGGTGCGCAACCGCCGGGAGTCGAGCGCGTTGCGGACCAGCACCAGCAGGCGATCGGTGGAGAGCGGCTTCTCGACGATGTCGAAGGCACCGAGGCGGGTGGCCTCGACCGCGGTCTGGATGTCGGCGTTGCCCGACAGCACGACGATCGGGGTGACGTCGGTGAGCGGACGCAGCCGCTGCAGCACCTCCATGCCGTCCATACCCGGCATCTTGATGTCGAGGAAGACCAGGTCGGGTCCTTCCCGTTCGACCAGCGCCGCCCCTTCGTCGCCGCTGGCGGCCAGCATCACCGCGTAGCCCTGGTACTCCAGTGCCATGCGCAACGACTCGCGGATGGCGGGATCGTCGTCGATCACCAGGATGCGCGCGTGGGTGCCCGGTCGGGTCATATGGACGGATGAAGCGCGCCGCGGTCAGCGCGGCTCGGCGTGAAGGATGCGGATCAGCCGCTGATCGAGGTCGGGATCGTAGACCAGCACCGCCACCGGATCACCGGGGCGGGCCAGCCCCACCGCCAGGCGCAACGCCACCACGGTGGCCACCGGCTGCCGGTTGACGTGCAGCACGACCTGTCCGCGCTCGATGCCGGCCTCGGCCGCGGCGCTGACCGGTTCCACCCGCTGCACCAGCAGGCCGAGGACGCCGTCGGGCACGTCGTAGCGCCGGGCGTTCGCCGGCGTGATCTCGATCACCGTCATCCCGAGCTCGGCCGGGCCGAGGTCGCGGGTACGCACCGGCTCGCGAACCGCCGGGAGGCCGTCGGGCGCCACCCGCGCCGGGCGCTCCGCCAGGCGCACCGTCGCGGTCTGGCGGCGGCCGTCGCGCAGGAAGTCGAGCCGCGCCGCGCGGCCGGGTTCGCTGCGCGCCACCATCCGCAGCGCCGGGGCGTCGCCGTCGACCGGCTGGCCGTCGATCGCGGTGATGAGGTCGTAGGGCCGCAGGCCGGCCCGCTCGGCCGGCGAGCCCGCCGTGACGTCCTGCACCAGGGCACCGGCGGCGCTGCCGAGACCAAGGGCCTGCTGCACTTCGGCGTCGACCCCGCGCAGCGCCACCCCCAGGAACCCGCGGGCGACGCGGCCCGTGGCCATCAGCTGCGGCAGGATGTCCTTGGCCTGGTTGATGGGGATCGAGAAGCCGATGCTGTTCGCCTGGCGGCTCACCGCCGAGTTGATCCCGACCACCTCGCCGGCGGTGTTCAGCAGCGGCCCGCCGCTGTTGCCGAAGCTGATCGCCGCGTCGGTCTGGATGTAGTGATCGAGGCTCTGGTCGAAGAGCTTGCGGCCGACGAAGCTGACCACGCCGACCGTCACGGTGTGCTCGTAGGCCAGCGGGTTGCCGATCGCGCAGACCCACTCGCCGACGCGAATCCGATCCGAGTCGCCGAGCTTGACGTGCGGGAGCGGCGCTGCCGTCTCCACTTTCAGTACCGCGACGTCGGTGTCGGCATCCGAGCCGAGCACCCGGGCCCGGAAGCTGCGGCCGTCGGTCAATCTGACAGTGACGCGCTCGGCGCCGTCGATGACGTGCTGGTTCGTGAGCAGATGCCCGGCCGCGTCGATGAAGAACCCGGTGCCGGTGCCGCGGCGCGGGGTCTCCGGGCGGCGAAAGCCGAAGGGCTCGTTGGGCGGCCGCGGGTTGGCGCCCCGGCGCCGCGCTCGCGACGCCACTTCGATGCTCACCACGGCGGGGTTCGCCGATTCGGCGACGTCGGCGAAGCTGGTCGGGAAGGCAAGCGCACCACCCGCCAGCGGCGACGGTGCCGTCAGCTCGGGCGGATCGGTGAGCCGGCCCGGAGCCGGCGCCGACACCGCCGGCGCGGGCGACATCGAGCCGGCGACGATGGCGCCGATCAAAAAGCCGACAGTGGCGGTCAGTCCGGCGGTGAACCAGGCGAATCGCCGGGTCATGGCTTCATTATAAGCGTCACAAACTCAGCCTCCTCGACGAGCGGCACGCCGAGCGCACGAGCCTTCTCGACCTTGGACCCGGGCTCGGCGCCGACGATCACCCCGGTGGTCTTCTTGCTCACCGAGTTCGACACGCGGCCGCCGAGCGCCTCGATCGCCGCGGCCGCCTCGTCGCGGCTCATCGACGCCAGCGTGCCGGTGAGCACGTAGGTGCGTCCCGACAGCGGGCCGTCGACGGGCGCCACCGGGGCCAGGGGGCCGCTGGTGCGCACGCCGGCCGCCGCCAGCTTCCCGACCAGCTGCCGGTTCGACGGGTCGGCGAACCACTCGCGAACCGAGGCCGCCAGCACCGGCCCCACCTCGGGGACGGCCTGCAGCCGCTCTTCGCTGGCCTCGGCGAGGGCGTCGACCGAGCCGAACGCGCCGGCGAGCACCTGAGCCGCCCGCTCGCCGACGTGGCGAAGGCCCAGGCCGTACACCAGGCGCCACACCGCGTTGCCGCGCGACTTCTCGATCTCGGCGAGCAGGTTCGCCGCCGACTTCTTGCCCATGCGCTCGAGCGTCTCGAGCTGGGCGCCGGTGAGCGCATAGAGGTCCGCGGCGTCGTGGACCAACCCGACCGTGACCAGCTGGTCCACCAGCGCCTCGCCCAGCCCCTCGATGTTCATCGCCCAGCGGCCGGCGAAGTGCTCGAGGCTCCGCCGGAGCCGGGCCGGGCAGCTGCTGTTCTCGCAGCGCCACACGACCTCCTCGGCATCGCGGCGCAGCGGGCTGTGGCACACCGGACACGCCGTCGGCATCACCCACGGATCGCGCCGCACCACGCCCTCGGTGACGACCGGGCCGACGACCCGCGGGATGACGTCGCCCGCCTTCTCGACAATCACCCGGTCGCCCTCGCGGATGTCCTTGCGGGCCAGGTCCTCGGCGTTGTGGAGTGTCGCCATCGACACGGTCGAGCCCGACACGACCACCGGCTCGAGCACGGCGTAGGGGGTGGCAGCGCCGGTCCGGCCGACATTGACCTGGATCGCCTTCAGCAGCGTCGTCACCCGCTCGGCCGGAAACTTGAACGCGATCGCCCAGCGCGGGAACTTGCTGGTCGAGCCGAGCGTCGCGCGGTCGGCCAGCCGGTCCACCTTCACGACCACGCCGTCGATCTCGAAGGGCAGATCGTGGCGCTTGCCGACCCACTCGGCGCAGAACGCCCACACCTCGTCGATGCCCCCGCAGGCGCGCCAGTGCGGCTCGACCGGCAGACCCCAGGCGGTCAGTGCCTTCAGCAGCCCGGCGTGCGTCGCGGCCGGCGGCGCGCCGTCGCGCACCAGGCCGTACATCCACGCCCGCAGCCCGCGGCTGGCGACGTGGGATGGATCCAGGTTCCGCATCGCCCCGGCGGCGGTGTTGCGGGGATTGGCGTAGAGCGGCAGGCCGGCGGCCGCGCGCTCGTTGTTGGTGCGCTCGAAGGCCGCGACCGGAAGATAGGCCTCGCCGCGGACCTCGACCCGGCCGGCCGGACCGTCGCGCAGCCGCAGGGGGATGGCGCGGATGGTCCGCACGTTGGTCGTCACGTCTTCGCCGCGCTCGCCGTCGCCCCGCGTCGCGCCGCGGACCAGGAGGCCGTCCTGGTAGGTGAGCGACAGGCTGAGGCCGTCGATCTTGAGCTCGGCCACGTAGCCGGGCACCCCCGGCAGGTCGAGCCCCTTGCGCACGCGCTCGTCGAACGCCCGCAGTTCCTCTTCACCGAAGGCGTTGTCGAGGCTCTGCATCGGCGCCGCGTGCTCGACGGTGTCGAAGCCTTCGACCGGCCGGCCGCCGACGCGCTGGGTCGGCGATTCGGGCGACACCAGCTCGGGGTGAGCGGCCTCAAGCGCCTTGAGGTCGCCCATCAGCCGGTCGAACTCGGCGTCGGAGATCTCCGGGGCGTCGCCGACGAAGTAGAGCTCCTCGTGGCGGCGGATCTCGCGCCGGAGCTCCTCGATGCGCTGAGCGGGCGTGGCCTTCACGACTGTCTAGAGACCCGCCGGGACCAGGGACCAGGGACCGGGGAACACGGCTCCTGAAGTGACCGTCAGCGGTCGCGCGTGACGACGTAGTCGGCCAGGGCCATGAGCGCGTCGCGCTCGGGGCGGTCGGGGAACACGGCCAGCTGGCGCTTGGCCGCCTCGCCGAAGCCGATGGCGCGGGTGCGCGCGTACTCGAGCGACCGGTGGTCGGCCATGTGCTGCCGCAGCCGCGCCCAGTCCTCCGGCGCCGCGTGATGCTGACGCACGATCCGGCGGATGAGCGCCGTGACGTCGGGGCCGGCGTGGTCGCGCAGGTGGATGAGCGGCAGCGTCATCTTGCCCTCGAGCAGGTCGCCGCCGACGGGCTTCCCCAGCGCCTCGGCCTCGCCGGTGAAGTCGAGCTGGTCGTCGACGAGCTGGAACATGATGCCGAGGTTGAAGCCGTACTCGCGCAGCGCGGCCTGCCGTTCGGGCCCGGCGTCGCCGAGCATGGCGCCGATCTCGGCACAGCCCCCGAAGAGGTGCGCGGTCTTGCGGCGGATGATGTCGAAGTGCTCGTCCTCGCTGATGTCGACGTCGCCGTTCTTGGTCAGCTGGTAGATCTCGCCCTCGATCATCCGCAGCGTGATGTCGCACAGCAGCCGCACGACGTCGAGCGTGTCCTGGGTGAGCGCCATCGCCATCGACTTGATGTAGAGGAAATCACCGGCCAGCACGGTGACGTCGTTCCCCCAGCGCGAGTGCACGGCCTTCTGGCCGCGGCGCAGCTCGGCGTCGTCGATGATGTCGTCGTGGACGAGCGTGGCGGTGTGGATGAACTCGACCACCGCGGCGTTCAGCACCGCCCGGTGCCCGCTATAGCCGCACAGCCGCGCCGCCATCAGCAGTACCGCCGGGCGGACCCGCTTGCCGCCGCTCTTCTGGATGTAGGCGCCGATCTCCGGAATGACCCCGACCTTCGACTCGACCTGCCGCAGGTACTCGCGCTCGACCTCGTCGAGGTCGGCGCGAATGGGCTCGAACAACTGGAGCAAATCGAGAGTTGTCTTCGACACTGAAGGGACCGAACCCGCCAATTCGACCATAGCGCTCGGGCCGGTGTCAACGCGGCGCCGGGCCGTTTAGTCCTTCTGACGGTGCGGTTTGCGGGCGAGCGGCGTCCACCAGCCGGTCGTAGTTTTGGCGCACCGCGGCGAGGACGGTCTCGACCGGCAGGTCGCGCGCCCGCGCCACCGCGGCCAGCGTCTCGGCAACAAACGCCGGCTCGTTCCGCTTCCCGCGGTGGGGGATCGGCGCCAGGTACGGGGCGTCGGTTTCCACCAGCAGACGGTCCAGCGGAACCACGCCGAGGGCGTCCCGCAGCTCGACGGCGCGCGGAAACGTGACGATTCCGGCGAACGAGAGCAGGAAGCCGGTGGCGAGGGCGCGGTGGGCGACGGCCGGGTCACCGGTGAAGCAGTGGAACACGCCGGCCAGTGGGCCGCGCGCCTGCGCCTCGGCGATGAGCCGCAGGGTATCGGCCTCGGCCTCGCGGGTGTGAATCACGACCGGCAGCCGGTGTGCCTGCGCAAGCGCCAGCTGGTCGCGGAACACCGCCTGCTGGACGTCCCGGGGCGAGAAGTCGTAGTGGTAGTCGAGGCCGATCTCGCCGACGGCCCGCACCCACGGCGACTCTTCGATCCGCGCCGCGACTGCCCGTGCGGCGCCGGCCGGATCCGCGGCGAACTGGTGCGCCTGATGGGGGTGCACGCCGACGGCGAACCGTACCGCCGGCCAGGCCTCCGCGATTGCCTGGCCACGCACCCATTCGGCGTCGTCCTCGGCGGCGAGGATCACGAGCACGCGATCGACACCGGCGGCACGGGCGCGGGCGATCACCGCGTCGCGGTCGGCGACGAACTCCTCGCCGGCGAGGTGACAGTGGCTATCGATCATGGGGCTGGGGGCTAGGGGCTGGGGACTGGGGCTCGCCAGCCTCACACGTTCGCATCGCCGGTTCCGGCGATGCACCCGCCCTGCTTGTCGGAGTGCGTTCCTCGACACATGGGATCTGGCATGCCCCAGTCCCCAGCCCAGTCCCCAGCCCCGCCGGCACGTACCGGCACACTCGTTACCTGACGCGAGTGCCGGGAGGTGCCGGCTCGGGGTTCACGAGCATCGCCGGCCCGTTGTCGGTGCTGGCGGCCAGAACCATGCCGTTGGAGACGGTGCCCATCATCTCGCGCGGCTTGAGGTTGGCGACGATGACGATCGAGCGCCCGACGATCGCCTCGGGCTCATAACTCTCGGCGATCCCGGCCAGGATCGTCCGCGGCTGCGGCTCGCCGGCGTCGACCGAGAGCTTGAGCAGCTTCTTCGACTTGGGCAGGCGTTCGGCCGTCAGGATTTTCGCGGTCCGCAGTTCCACCTTCATGAAGTCGTCGATGGCGATCAGGCCGTCGCCGGCAGCCGCGGCCGGGGCGGCTGGCGCCGCCGCCGGAGCGGACACCTGGGTCGCGGGAGTGACTGGAGGCGCCGCGGGCGCGTTGGACGGAACAGGGGTCTCGCTCACGACAGTTGCTCCCTTGTCTTCGATGCGGGGCCACAGGGCCCCGGCGTTGCTGATCTGCTTGGTCTCGCTCGGCCGCCAGTCGGCGTCGGCGAGGCGCACCTCGCCGGCCGGCCGCCGGTCGCCCATCCGCCGCAGGATCTCGGCCGCCGACGTCGGCATCACCGGCAGCAGCAGGACGGCCGCGATCCGCACCGCTTCCGCGGCGTCGTAGAGCACGTCGGTCAGCTGCTGCTCGTTGGCCGGATCCTTGGCCAGCGCCCACGGCTGCTTCGCCGCGACGAACTCGTTGGTCGCGCTCACCAGCCGGAACGCGGCGGCGGTCGCCTCGTGCAGGCCGTGCCGGTCCATCGCCTCCCGGTAGATATCGCGGGCGTCCTCGGCCGCCCGCATCAGGCCGGTCGGGATCGACGACGGCGCGGTCAGGGTGCCCTGCCTGTACCGCTCGGTCATCGACGCCACGCGGTTCACCAGGTTGCCGAGGTTGTTGGCCAGGTCGGCGTTGTACTTTTCCTCGAAGCGCTCCCAGGTGAAGTCGCCGTCGCCGCCGTACGGGACCTCCTTGGCGAGGTACAGCCGCAGCGGATCAGGACCGAACCGCTCGGCGGCGTCCAGCGGATCGACGATGTTCCCCATCGTCTTGCTCATCCGCTCGCCCTTGAAATACACCCAGCCGTGGCCGAACACCTGCTCCGGCAGCGGCAGGTTGGCGCTCATCAGCATCGCCGGCCAGATGACGCAGTGGAATCGGGTGATGTCCTTGCCCACTACGTGCAGGTTGGCCGGCCACCAGCGGGCGAACAGCTCGTCGTTCCAGCCGTAGCCGACCGCCGCCGCGTAGTTGATCAACGCGTCGAACCAGACGTAGACGACGCTGGCGGGATCGAAGGGGACGGGAATGCCCCAGGACTGCCCGGCCCGGCTCATCGAGATGTCCTCGAGGCCGCCCTCGACCAGCCGCAGGATCTCGTTGCGCCGGATCTCGGGCTCGATGAAGCCCGGATGCTGGCGATAGTGCTCGAGCAGCGGCTGCTGGTACTTCGACAGCCGGAAGAACCAGTTCTTCTCGCGGATCCAGTCGGGCTTGGTCTGATGGATGGGACACAGCCCGTCGACCAGGTCCTTCTCGGGCTTGAACGCCTCGCAGCCGACGCAGTAGAAGCCTTCGTAGGCGCCCTCGTAGATGTCGCCGTTGTCGAAGCAGGCCTGCGCCAGCTTCTGCACCGCGGGGAAGTGCCGCTGGCGGTCGCTGGTGCGGATGAAGTCGTCGAACGAAACGTCCAGCCGCTTCCACACGTCGCGGAAGACCTGTTCCATCTCGTCGCAATACGCGAGCGGGTCCTTGCCCTGCTCGACGGCCTTGCGGAACACGTTCTGCGAGTGCTCGTCGTTCCCCATCAGGAAATGGGTGTCGTACCCGGCCAGCCGGCGGTAGCGGGCGATGACGTCGGCGGTGATCTTCTCGTAGGCCGTGCCCAGGTGCGGGCGGCTGTTGACGAAGTCGATGGCGGTGGTCAGGAAGTAGCGCATCTTGATCAGCGGCTAGGGGCTAGGGGCTGGCGGCTAGAGAACAACGCGCGGCCTTCGGCCGCGCCTCAACCCTTCCTGTCCAGCCACGCCTTCTGGGCCTGGGCGTGGACATCCTTGATCGGCACGCCGTGGCCGGCGGCCAGCCGGGCGACGTCGTCGAACTCCGGCTGCACGTTCAGCACGTCGTCACCGCGCCGCGCCACCTTGATTCGCACCTCGCCCCATTGGGTCGTGACGGTCACGGTCTCGCGGTCGAGGCATTCCCGATCCATCTCATGGTAGCGGACGCCGATGGTCGTCGTCTCGCGGAAGACCAGATCGGCCAGCCGGCGGCGGTCGTCCGGCCGGCAGACCACCGTCATCAGCGTCCCCGGGCGGTTCTTCTTCATCTGCACCGGCTGGTAGAACACCTCGAGGGCGCCGTCGGCGAGGAGGCGATCCATCAGCACGCCGAAGATCTGCGGGTTCATGTCGTCGATTTCGCAGGCCATCACCGTGACGCGCACCGACGGCGCGGCGTCGCCGGCTTCCGCGGCGGTGCCGACTACCACCCGCAGCACGTTCGGCGTCTCCGGCAGGTCGCGATCGCCGGCGCCGTAGCCGATCCGCGCCACGCGCATCGCCGGCAGCGGACCGAACTGCCGGGCGTACTCGGTGAGCACCAGGGCGCCGGTCGGCGTGAGGAGCTCGGCCTGGATCCCGCTCGAATAGACCGGGGCGTCCCCGAGCACCCGCAAGGTCGCCGGGGCCGGCACCGGGAACACCCCATGTGCCGAGCGCACCATGCCGCCGCCGACATTCATCGGCGAGACCACGACGCGGTCGGCCGCGAACCACTCGAACGCGAACACGGCGCCGACGATGTCGATGATCGAGTCGATCGCTCCGACCTCGTGCAGGTGCACCTTGTCGAGGGCGGTCCCGTGGATGGCGGCTTCGGCCTCGGCCAGCCTCGTGAACATGGCGTTCGCGCGGGTCTTGCCGGCCGTGCTGAGCGCCGATCGGTCGATGGCGGCGCGGATGTGTTTCAGGTGGTAATGCCGGTGCGACGGAGCCGGCGTGGTGTCCGACGCCCCCGCGCCGACGGCGGCGAGCTCGTGCACGCGGAACTTCACCGCGCTGATGCCGCCCTTGACGACGCGGTCGGCGCTGACCTGCCAGCCGTCGACGGCGAGGCTGCCAAGCGCGCCCTGGAGGGCGTCGAGCGGCAGGCCGGCGTCGAGGAACGCCCCCAGAATCATGTCGCCGGCGGCACCGGCGAAACAATCGACGTAGAGAACTTTCATCGGCGGGCGACCTGAACGGCTCTCAGCGTACTTCATTCCTCCGCGGGCCCGAGCCCGGCGGCTCTTGACCCGCCACCCGCGCCATATGTTCCCGCGAACTCAGCGGGAGAACACGGCCGGCGACGACTCGCGCACGCTGTGCCAGCAGCCGTCACCGACGACGACGTGATCGACCACCGGGATGCCGACGAGCTCGCCGGATTCGACCAGCCGGCGCGTGAGCGAGAGGTCCTCGGCGCTCGGTGACGGTTCGCCCGAGGGGTGGTTGTGAAAGAGCACGATCGCCGCCGCCGAGTGCTCGAGGGCGGCGCGGAACACCTCGCGCGGGTGGACGAGGCTCGAGTCGAGCGATCCGACGGAGACGACCACCGCGCGGATCAGCCGATGCCTCGTGTCGAGCAGCAACACGCCGAAGTGCTCCTCCCGCAGCCGTCCGAGACGTGGCAGCAGGTGCGCCGCGGCGGCCGCGGGCGACGACAGCCGTGGACGCTCCGGGCGCGGCCCGGCGATGACGCGGCGCCCGAGCTCGACGGCCGCCAGCAGGCGGGCGGCGCGGCCGGGGCCGATGCCGCGGGCGCGCGTGAGTCGGGCGGGTGGCAGGACGGCGAGGCCGTCGAGGGCGCCCGCGGCGTTCAGAAGCTCACGACCGACCGCGAGCGCATCGCAGCCGCGGACGCCGCTGCCCAGGACGACGGCGACCAATTCGGCGTCGTCGAGGGTGGCCGCACCTTGTCGCAGCAGCTTCTCGCGAGGACGATCAGCGGGCGCGAGCGCCGCGATGCCGACTGGCGCCGCGCGGCCAGCGTGGCGGGGCGTCATGTGCGACCGCCGGAGCGCGCCGGTCGATGTGCAGTCCTGTATACTCGCGCCCGATGCCGTCGCTGCGCCAGGCGGGCCTGCTGCTCGGCCTGTGCCTCGCTCCCCTGCTTGTCTCGTGCGCCGAGCCCCCCTCCAAGGAACTGTCCCAAGCCCAGGGCGCCATCGACACGGCGCGGGCGGCCGGCGCCGCCGAATACGCCACCGAGGAATTCACGGCCGCCACCGAGACGCTGGCGCGGGCGCATGACGCCGTGGCCGTGCGCGACTATCGCGCCGCGCTGAGCCACGCGCTGGACAGCAGCGCGCGGGCGCAGGCGGCGGCCGCGGCGGCCGTCGAGGGGCGGGTGCGGGCCCGGCTGGCGGTCGAACAGGCGATCGCGGAGGTGTCGGCGGCGGTCAAGCATGTCCGGGGCCGTCTGACGCGGCACCGAAGCGAGGCGCGTGCCAGCCGACGTCCGGCGACGCGTCGAACAGGCCGTCGACAGCGCCGAGGCCGCCCTCGCGCCGATCCGGGCCGCGGTCGAGGCCGGTGACTTGTCGGCCACCGCCCCGCTCGCGCAGCATCGGGCGGCGCTCACCGCGGCGCTGGCCGATCTCGAATCCGCCGTGGCGGCAGCCCGGCCGAGGGGCCGCCGCTGAAGGTGGCCGTGCGGCCGCCGCCGACGCTGGCGGGCCGCTCGGCGCAGGATTCGCCCGGCAGCGGGTGCCGCCATGGTGCAGAACCCGCGACCGCCGGCCGCGGTGCGCTGGTCACCGGCGCCAGGTGGCGTCGAAGAGAATCTCCGCCCAGCCGGTGAGGTAGACGCCGTCGGCGGTCCACTCCACGCGCTGCGTGCCCCCGGGCGAGGTCACGTCGACGGCGCGCGAGGCACCGCCGAAGCTCATCGCCGTGATGGCCGCCGCGCAGGCCCCTGTCCCCGAGGCCTCGGTCGGGCCGACGCCGCGCTCCCAGATGAGCATGCGGACGCGGTCGGGGGCTTCGACGACGGCGAACTCGACATTGGTGCCGGCCGGGAAGCGGCGGTGCGTGGCGAGACCCGGCCCCAGGCGCCGGAAGCGATCCTCCCCGGGCAGCGCCGGCATGAGGGCCACGCACTGCGGGTTGCCGATGTCCAGCGTCGCGACCACGAGGGATTCGCCGGCGACGTCGAGCGTCTCCTGCCGGACATCGCGCGGCGATCCCATGGCCGCGCGAAACGTATAGCGCCCGTCCGCGCGCGCGGTGAGCGCCAGCCGCCGCTCACCGGCGCCGGTCTCGGCCCGCACGTCGGTGGCGGCGGCAATCTCGCCGCCGCGACGCTCGCGGTCGCGCATCACCAGCGCCGCCAGGCAGCGCAGACCGTTGCCCGACAGCTCCGAGGGACTGCCGTCGGCGTTGGTGAGGTGCATCGTCGCGCCGTCGGCGGTGAAACGGTAGACGATCAGCCCGTCGGCGCCGATGCCGGTGTGCCTGGCACACAGCGTGCGCGCCAGCGCCGGCAGATCGGCGCCGCGGACCGCCTCGTCGGCGGCGAAGAGGAAATCGTTGCCGTAGGCGTGGGCCTTGGTGATCGTCATGCGGTGCGCTCAGGACCGGAAGCCTCCCGACGCCGCCCTTCGGCGGTGAGATAGGCGAAGGCCAGCACGTCGTAACAGGCGTGCGCGGTGATCGGCGCCACGATACCGCCGGTGACGACGGCCAGCCCGCCGAGGACCAGGCCCATCCCCGTCGCCCAGATACCGAACGTCACCATCCTCGCCCCGGCCACGTGCGCCGCGCCGAAGGCCAGCGACGCCGCGACGATGCCGGCCAGGGGCTGCAGGAAGCCGCGGAAGAACAGCTCCTCGCCGATGCCGGCGGCCACCGAGATGCCGACGATCTGGGGACGGGAGACGCCGACGAAGGTCGGAATCAGCACGTCGTCCACGGTGGCGCGCAGCGGCCGCCACACGCCGGCCGGGTGTTGGATCAGGGCCAGGTTGATCGCGGCCAGCGCCGCGGCAACCAGCGCGCCCAGCAGGACATCGCGCAGCGGGCTGCCCCACGCCAGACGCACCCCGGCGACCTGCGCGCCGACCAGGGCGGCGACGGCCAGACCGGTCTGGGTGGCCAGCACGACCGGCATCAATCGCGACGCGGGAATCACGCCGGGCGGCTCTCGACGACGAAGGTGACCGGTCCGTCGTTCTCGAGGGTCACCCGCATGTCGGCTTGAAACTCGCCGGTGGCCACCGTTACACCCGACGCCCGCAGGTCGGCGACGACCTCGTCGTAGAGCCGTCGCGCCTCCTCGGGCGGCGCCGCCGCGTCGAACGACGGCCGGCGCCCGCGCCGGGTGTCCGCGGCCAGTGTGAATTGCGACACGACCAGCACCGAACCACCGACGTCGACGACCGATCGGTTCATGCGGGTGCGGCCGTCGGCGCCACCCTCGTCGTCGAAGATGCGCAGGTCGCGCAGCTTGGCAGCGACGTGCGCGACGTCGGCGGCGCCGTCGCCGCGCTGCACGCCCACCAGGGCCAGGAGGCCGTGGCCGATGCTGCCGACGAGACGGTCGTCCACTTCGACGCGCGCATACCGGACGCGCTGCACCACGGCCCTCATCTCAGCGCGAGCGCAACCCCACCAGCTGGGGGAACGCGGGCTCGTCGGCGGCCTCGGCCACGACCGCCTCCGGCCGATCGACGGTCAGCAGGCGCCGGTCGAGCAGGTGCCGCGGCATGACGTTGGTGACCGCTTTCATCATCGACGCCTTGACATGCGGATGCTCGCGCTCGAGGTCCATGATCAGGCGCTTCACGCGCTGGCGCTGCAGGCTGAGGTCGCCGCAGGCCGGGCAGCAGCAGCCGATCACCGGCAGGTCCGATTCCCTGGTGTAAGCGCGCGCGTCGGCCTCCTGCACGTAGACCATCGGCCGGATCACCACGTGGCGCCGGTCGTCGGAAACCAGCCGCGCCGGCATCGCCTTGAGGGCGCCGGCGAAGAACGCGTTCAGGAGCAGCGTCTCGACGACGTCATCGAGGTGGTGGCCGAGCGCGATCTTGGTCGCGCCGACCTCGTCGGCCAGCCGGTAGAGGACGCCGCGTCGCAGCCGGGCGCACAACGAGCACGGCGTGTCGCCGGCATCGAGGATGTCATCCATCACCTCGCCGATCGTGGTGTGCTCGATGCGCAGCTCCCAGCCGCGGACCCGGCACGTCTCGGCGAGGAGATCGTGCTTGTAGTCCTTGTAGCCCGAGTCGACGTTGACGGCGACGAGGGAGAAGTCGATGGGCGCGCGCTGGCGGAGGACGTCGAGAATCTGCAGCAGCGCCCAGCTGTCCTTGCCGCCGGAGAGGCCGACCATCACGCGGTCGCCGTCCTCGATGAGTCCGTAGTCGGTAATCGCCCGGGTGACGTGCTTGGCGAGCCGCGCTTCCAGTGGCGAGCGATAGGCCATGGTTGGTTGCAGTTTACACCGGGGCTCAGGAGCGTTCGCCCAGCAGGCGGCGCACGGTCTCGTCCCAGCGCAGCGCCGCGCCTCGCTCTCGGGCGGCGCGGCCCATTCGCTCGGCCGCGTCGCGGTCGTCCATCATGCGGCGCAGTCCGGCCGCCAGCGCCGCCGGCGTCGGCGCGGTCACCAGGCCGTGCACGCCGTCGGTGACCAGCTCCGGCGGGCCGCCACTGTCGGTGCAGGTGACGACAGCCTTCTGCGACGCGAACGCCTCGACCGTGACGAAGCCGTAGTCCTCGTCGAGCGGCGCGAACACCACCGCACGGCACCGCGCCAGGTGATCGACCAGCTGCCTGTCATCGATCCGGCCGACCAGTTCGACGCGGCCTTCTAGATTCAGGCGGCGCCGCTGCTCGACCAGATGGCCATGCTCCTCGCCCTCACCGGCGATGACGGCACGGATCCCCTGGCCGGCGGGCTGCGCCAATGCGTCGAGCAGCAGGTCGAACCGCTTAAGGGACGTCAGCCGCGACACCGCGAACACGTAGTCGCCGTAGCCATCGCAGCGATAGGCGCGTGCCGGCGCCGGCGGATGCAGGACGTCGAACGGGATGCCGGCGGCCGCCATCCGGGCCTGCACCGTCGCTGAAATGGCGAAGCGCCTGGCGATGCCGTGGGTGAGGAAATGACGGTCGGCGGCGTGGATCAGCGTGCGGCGCGCCGATTCCTTGATCCGGTTCTTGCGCGAGATCGCCCCCGCAAACGCCGGCCATCGATCGTAGTACTCGCGCATGGTGTGGTTGAGCCACACGGTATGGCGGGGATGGCGCACCGCGAATGCGGGATAGCGCAGGCTGATCACATGGTCGACGGCGCTGCCGTCGGCGGCCAGGCCGACATCGGTGAGCCAGGTCGAAAGGTAGGCGGCGCCCTGGCGCCCGAAGCGGTTCTGCGGCGTCACGACCACATCGGCGACGTGACCTTCGGCGCGGCAGGCGGCGGCGAGCTCGCGGGCGATCACGAGATGCCCGCCCTCGACAAACGGCTGGCTCGACGTCACGACGGCGATGCGGGCCATGTCTAGCAGTCCGTGGTGAAAGTGATGCCGGCATTCGGCCGACGCTGCATCGCGCCTCGCATCGTTGCTCCTTCCTCAAATACTGCCCGGTATTCACGGCCACCCCACGACGCACACCACGCGTCGTGGGGGCCCCGGCTGTCGTCGCGCCTTGGCTTCGGGGCCCCCAACGTGCGGCCTGGGCACGTTGGGGTGAAGGTCCGCGCGCATCGCCGCCCTCGGTGCTGCGCCACCACTTCCACCACGGGCTGCTACTCGTAGAGCGGCGTCAGCCGCACGTTGATGCCGAGGAAGCGATTGTCGCGTCCTCCGACCTCGAAGAGCGGAATGAAGCCGGTCGCGCACTCGATCGAGATGGCGTAGACGTAGTTGGTGGGGTTCTCGGGATAGGGCTTGTAGGGCAGGCCGGCCCCCATCTCGACGACGAGGGTGCGGCGGTCGTTGGCCGGCACGTCGACGTCCTGACGCCCCGCCGCCGTGCGCACCGTCACCCGGTTGGCCTTCGGACCGGTCTCGAGCAGCAGTTCCATGCGTGGCACGCGCAGCGGCCTGGCCCGCTCGCCCTCGGCTGACACCTCCATCGGCGCCGGTGCCCGGAGCATGATGTCGGCCCGGCTCTCGCCCTTCACCCAGAACCACTCGTTCTCACGGTTGTAGGCGTTGTCGTCCATGAAGTAACCGCTGAGCGGCGGCGTCCCGCCGAGCGGCTGGCGTGACCGCGACGGGCTGACGTTCACCGGCAGGTCGTTGACCAGCGACAGCTCGAGCGGCAGCCGCCGGAAGAGGCCGGTCTTGGTGTGCTCGCCGGGGTAGAACGACGTGTAGAAGGGGCTGTTGAGCAGGGGCGCGACGAAGAGGGCGCTCAGCGCCGCCGTGCCGACAGCGACCCACGGTGCTGAGAACGCCGGCACCAGGAACAGGAACACCGGGTAGACGCCGAGGAAGTATCGATTGCCCACCGGGCCGCCGCCGCCTGAGTAGGTGAACGGCATGTAGAGCATCAAGAACACCGCCGACCCCACCCCGCCAGCGAGCGCGAGCCAGCCCCAGGCGGACTGCTGCCGGCGCGCGACGAGGAAGAGGACGATCGCCGCCAGGCCCGGCAGGTAGTAGACGGCGAAGCCGGTGTGGCGGCCCAGGAGGAAGTACGCCAGGTTGTGCCGGAACACGTCCACCACTGCGTCGCGGTTCGCCAGCACCTCGATCGGAATGCTGTTCGTGGTGCGGCCGATGCCGGTCGAGTCGAAGGTCCGGTCCTCGGTCTGGAACGGGAAGCCACGCGAGTCGCCGCCGCTATAAAAGGTCTTCCGGTCGCCGCCCTGGTAGTTCCACTCGCCGGTGATGGCGACATTGGCGCCGAAGAACCCGAGCGTTACCGCGGAGAAGACCAGGCCGGCGACGAGGCCGCGGAGCCACTGCCGCCGCAGCGCGAAGAGCGCCAGCACCGGCAGCATCAGCAGCACGTGCGTGGGCTTGGAGAAGGTGGCCAGGCCCAGCCACGCCGCCGCCACGAGATCGGTGCGGGGCCCCACGAGCCACGGCGATCGTGGTTGGCCCGAGGGACCGGCCGACGTCGCCACCTCCTTGTAGAGCCAGAAGAAGTAGCCCAGCATCACCAGCCCGAGGTTGAACAGATCCGGGGTCAGCCAGACGAGATAGACGGGCACCACCGACACGAAGACGAAGGTGGTGGCGAACAGCAGCGCGGCGATCGGCTGGCTGCGCGCGGCGAGGAAGGTATAGGCGCACAGGAAAGTGACCAGGACGACGAGCACGTGCAGCACGAGAAATCCGTTGGTGCCGAAGAGCTTGATGAACGGCGCCGCGAAGAGCGGGTAGAGGAACGACTTGGCGAAGTAGAGCCGCGACGTGTCGGCGTCGGGCCGGCCATCGAGGTGGACGAAGGGCGCCGTGCCGTCCACGCGCAGGTCGGCAGCGGCGCCGCGCTTGAGGAAGATCCCCTCGGGCCCACTCGGGAACTCGCGCCACACCCGCACCAGATCCTCGCGCCGGTACTCGAAATCGCCGTCGTCGGCCAGGCTGTGGCCCAGTCCGTAGTAGGTGGAGGCATCCGAGAAGAACCCGTACCAGAGCTTCGGGTAATTGACGCTGACCGCCCAGCCCAGGAGCACCACGCCGAGCATGGCGGTGGACGCCGCGCCCAGGCGCCAGGTCTCGGAGCGCGCTGCCCAGCCGCGCATCGGGCTCACGGCGCGCCGCCCTCGGAGAGGAAGGCGAGATCGGCGGTGAGAATCCCCTGGCGCCTGGTCCGCCGCGACGACGCGTGCAGCAGCTCGTAGAGCCGCTCCATCTTCCGCACGAAGACCCCGATGTCGTAGCGCGCGCCGGTGACGCGCGCGCCCGCTGCCAGCCGGGCCGCCAGCGCCCGATCCTCGATCACCCGGATGATGCCGCCGGCCAGCGCCGCGGCGTCGGCCCTGGGCACGACCAGCGCGTCGCGGCCGTCCTGCAGGATGTCGCGCAGCCCGTCGGCGTCGGTGGCCACGATCGGCTTGCCCATCGCCAGCGCTTCGAACGCGGTCAAGGGCGTCCCCTCCCACAACGAGGGAAAGACGACCACGTCGAGCGCGCTGAACGCCGCCGCCACGTCGCGAGCGAAACCGGCGAAGACGAAGCGGTCGCCGAGAGCGAGCGCCGACGCCTGGGCCTTGAGCGGCGTCTCGAGCTCGCCTTCCCCGACGAGCAGGAACCGCACGCGGGGATGAGCGGCGAGCACGGCCGGCGCCGCCGCGACCAGGAACTCGTTGCCCTTCGACGGCATCAGGCGGGTGACGGCACCGACGGCGACCGCGTCATCCGGCACGCCGAGCTGGCGGCGCGCGGCGGCGACCTCCTCGCCACTACGGGGCTTGGCGAACTCGTCGAGCGGCGCACCCAGATAGACGACGTGGGTCCGCTCGGCGGGCACCAGACGGGCACGCGTCGTGAACTCCGCCGTGGAGGCCGACACCCCGATCGCGATGTCGGTATAGCGCGCCAGCGCCCGGTCAGCCACCTGCTGGAACCACGGCGTGGTCGTGTGGTTGGCGTGCTCGTGCAACACGGCCGGAATGCCCAGCCACGCCGCACACATCCGCCCGAACGTGGTGGCGCCGTAGCCGTGCAGGTGCACGACGTCGGCCTGCTTGTCGCGCAGCACCTTCAGCAGGTGCGTGAAGGTCGCCGGGTCGAACTTGTGCCGGCCCAGGTAGGTGACGTCGATGCCGAGCTGCTCGAGCGTGTCCTCGGACAGGTCCTTGCCGCGCAGGCTGACCAGCGACGCCGTGAACCGCGTCCGATCGAAGCGCGGCATCATCCAGGCGAACAGCCGCTTCACCCCGTGCATGCGGGATCCGGCCCACCCGAGGTGGTCGCAGACGTGCACGATGTTCAGCTTGCGCATCGGATCGCCGAGTCGCTGCCGGGCGGCAGCCCGGCGCGAGCCCTAGTCCCCAGCCCCCAGCCCCCAGCCCCTAGAGCCATCCCTTGTCCCGGTACCAGGCGATCGTGCGCCGAATGCCGCTCCGCAGGTCGACCTTCGGCGCGTAGCCCAGTTCGGTGCGCGCACGCGTGATGTCGAACGCCCGGCTCTTGGTGTAGAAGTCTACCCGCCGCCGGTAGAGCGGCGGCTCGAGACGCAAGGGCACGCAGACGACTTCACAGGCCAGTCCGGCCAGCCACACCGGCCACACCGGCAGGTGCACGCGGGGCGGCGTCACGCCGAGCTCCTCGGCGACCAGCGCGACGAGCGCGTTCAGCGTCGTGTAGCGCTCTCCCGCCAGGATGTAGGTGCGCCCGGCCGCGCCCGGAACCTCGCCGCACACCCGGAAGCCCTCGACCAGGTCGTCGATGTAGGTGAGGTGGTAGAACACCTCGCCCGAACCCAGCATCGGAAAGCGGCGGCGGGCCAGGCCGCGGAACATCTTCAGCAACCGGGTGTCGCCCGGACCGTAGATACCGGTCGGCCGGGCGACCACGACCTCGAGCCCGTGCGTGCGGCCGAAGTCGCGGGCGAGCGTCTCGGCCTCCAGCTTCGTCTCCTGGTAGACGTCGCCCGGGTTGAAGGGCGCGTCCTCGGTGGCCGGCGGATGCGCGATGTGTCCGTGTACTCCGCCCGTCGAGCAGTGCACCACGCGGCGCACGCCGTGCTGGCGCGCCGCCTCGAGGACGTGCCGGGTGCCCTCGACGTTGACCGCGCGGTACGCCGCGTCGGGCTGGCCGGCCTCACGATACGTCGCCGCGATGTGATAGACGACCTCGACACCGGCGCAGGCGCGTCCGAGAGTGTCGGGCGACGACAGATCGCCCTCCATGGCGGCAGCGCCGGCCGCCGCGGCCTCGGAGGTCCGGAAGCGCTCGACGCTTCGGGCGCGGACCAGCGCTTGCACGTCGTCGCCCCGCCGGGCCAGCGTGGCGGCCAGGTGACCGCCCGTGAAGCCGGTCGCGCCGGTCACGAGCACCCTCACCGGGTGGTGCGCTCCTTGACGGCCGCCGCGCGTGGCGGGCCCGACAACGCCGCCAGCCGGCGCGTCACTTCCGACGTGCGGCGCAGGTAGACTTCGCGGCTGTACTTGGCGTCAGACAGCCGGCGCGCCGCTTCGGCGAGGCGTCGGCCCTGGGCGGGATCGTCGATCAACTCCCCCACCGCGGCGGCGAACGCCCCCGCTTCGGGAGCCACGAGCCTGGCCACGTCGCGCGACAGCACCTGCGTATGGGTCAGCAGGTTGGTCGCCACGATCGGTACCCCCGACCGGAGATACGAATAGATCTTGAGCGGCGTGTTGGTGCCGCGAATGCGCGGCGACGCCAGCACCGCCGCGGCGGCGACAAACGCCGGGATCTCACGCGCCGGCTGCTGTCCGGTGAACGTCACTTGCCGGGCCCCGAGCGCCTGCGCGCGCGCCCCCGCGGCGGCCACCTGCCGGGAATCGCCGCCGACGACCAGCACCCGTGCCTGCGGGTGCGAGTGCTGCAGCCGGACCGCCGCCTCGAACAGCAGCTCGAGGCCCTGATAGGGCTCGAACGTGCCGGTGTAGAGCACGATCGGCGCGTCAGCCGGCACGGCCCAGCGGCGCCGGATCTCCGCCGCCGTGAGGGTGGGCGGATCGTCGACGTCGCCGCCCATCACGTTCTCGATGAGCACCGCGCGCGACCCGTGTCCCATCTCGGTCACCGTGTCGTGCAGTTCCTGGCAGATGGTGATGACCACCTCCGAGCCGCTCACCATTTGTCGTTCCGCCGCCTCGGTTGCGCGACGCAGCAGGCGGGAGCCGCTGAACTTGAAGTTGCCGAGCTGCTGCGGCAGGCTCGAGTGCATGTCGTAGAGATGCGGCACGCCCAGCCACCGCGCCACCCAGACGCCGACCAACCCCATCTCCTCGTGCGAATGCACGGCATCGTAGCCGCCGTGCAGCGCCCGCCGGGCCACGGTCACGAGCATCAGCGTGTCGAGCAGCACCTTGACGGCCGAGGGGCCGATCGGCACCCGCCGCACGAACGGCGGCCGCGGGCTGCGGAAGATGCGCAGGTTCGGCAGGACGACGTCGCGGCCGAGCGGGTAGGTGACCAGGTCCACGCTGTGGCCGAGTTCGACCAGCGCCTTGATGCGGTGGTACTCGCTGAAGGGCGTGCCTCGCGGCTCGAAGAACGGCTCGGGCGCCAGCATCAGGAGACGAAGCGGGCGGTCCGTGGTCACAGCGCTGGCGTCACCAGGAGACTCACCGCCGCATCATAGCATCCGGGTCGCCGCTTCTTGCTGACCCGTAGACACTTATGCTACATTCGATGGGTTGTGGCCGGTGGCGCTGAGTGCGCCGGGTCACAGGCCTCCACGATGCCCGACCGCTCGTCCCCCGCCGCCCGTCGGGCGCTCGGCATTCTCCTGAAGCTGGGACTGAGCGTCGGGCTGATGGCGTTCGTGCTCCGCGACACGAGTCTGGCGGCGCTCTGGGCGACGCTCAGTCGCGTTCAGCTTGGCTGGGTGATCGCAGCACTGGCCGCCCACGGCGTGATGATGGCGGTCAGTGTCTGGCGATGGGACCTGCTGCTGCGCGCCCAGCACATCGACGTGCCGGCCCGCACGCTGTCAGAGTCCTATTGGGTCGCCTCCTTCTTCAACAACTTCCTGCCGAGCAACATCGGCGGCGACGTGGTGCGGATTGCCGACACGTCCAAGCCGGCGGGGTCGAAGACGCTGGCGACCACCGTCATCCTGGTCGATCGGCTGCTCGGCCTCTTCGCCCTGCTCGCCGTCGGCGCCGCCGGTGCTCTGGCGGCGCGGTCGCTCGGTGTGGATGTCCCGGGGGTCTGGTGGCTGCAGGTCGCGGCCTTCGCCGCCGCCGCCGTGGCCGTCCCGGTGTTTGTCGCCCCGAGGCTCCTCGACGTCCTGCTGGCGCCCATTCGCGCTCTTGGTCACCCGTGGATTCTCGACCGGGCGGCGCTGCTGCAGGACGCCCTCGGCCGGTTCCGCGCGCGCCCGTCCTCGCTGGTCGGCGCACTTGCCGGCGCCCTGGTCGTACAGGTGGTCATCGTGCTCTTCTACGCGCTCGCCGCGCGGAGCCTGGCCGTGCCGCTGCCGCTCGTCCTGGCGGGCGCGCTCGTTCCGGTGGCCATGGCGGTCCAGATGGCGCCGGTGTCGATCAACGGCTTCGGCGTGCGTGAGGCGGTGTTCAGCTTCTTCTTCGTGCGCTTCGGGCTGGGCGTCGAGGCGGCCGTGGCGGTGTCGCTGCTCGGGACCGCACTGGTGATGCTGTTCTCGATGGGCGGCGGTGCCCTGTTCCTCATGCGACGGCACTGATCGGCATAGAACTGCACACCGACGTGGTACCCTGCGGCGCGTAAAGCCCCGTGCAGCCCGGCCCGATAACCCGGCTGTCCGAACGCGGCCGACCGCCTGCCGCTCCCACCGGCCCGGGCGGCCCTCGTGTCCGGGTTCCAGGGAGATGATCGTCATGTCAGTACTCCGAACCGTGGGAGTGGGCGCGCTGGCCATCGCCGTCGCCGCCTGCCAGATGAGCAAGAGCGCCAACCCGCTCAGCCCCGACGTCGCCGGGCCCATCCCCGGCGTCAGCATCTCGGCGCCGAGAAACCTCGAGCCGTTCGCCGGCCAGCAGATCGACGCCACCCAGCAGCCGCTCACCTTCCTGATCGAGAACGCCAGCACCTCGGGCGTGCGCCCCCTCGCGCTGCAGTTCCAGCTGGCCGCCGACGCCAACTTCCAGAGCGTGCTGCACCAGGAGGACCGCATCGCCTACGGTGAGAGCGGGCGCACCAGCTATCGGATGACCCAGACGTTTGGCACCGGCGGAACCTACCACTGGCGGGCCCGCGCATTCGACGGGGCCAATACCGGGCCGTACTCGGCGCCAAGCAGCTTCACTCTCAGCGAGCCGGTGGTGATCCACCCGCCCACCCCGCTCGAGCCCCTCGGCCAGATCGCCACCGTGGCGCCGGTCTTCAAGGTGCAGAACGGCCTGATTGCCGGGCCCGCGGGGCCGGTCGTCTACCGCGTCGAGGTCGGCACGGCACCCGATCCGGGCGCCATTGCCGCCGTGCTCACCACCGGCGTCGGCTCCGGAGGCACGACGTCCCTGTCCGGTGGCAACGCGCCCTACGCGACCACCCTCTATTGGCGGACCTACGCCACCAACGGCGCCGTGCAGAGCGGTTACTCGATCTGGGTGGCGTTCAGGACGCCCGATGGACCATCCGCGCCGCCGCCCCCCGGCGGTGGAGGCGGGGGCGGAGGAGGCGCCGGCGGCACGGTGGGGGCGCCGCGGTCGATTTCAGAGTCGGAAGCCCTGTCGATCATCAAGGGCGTGCACGACGGCACCGGCGCCAACCTCGGCTCGGGCTCGTCGCGCGAGAGCCGCAACCACTTCTTCGCCGGCGCCGTCGCCACCGTGCACTACGGGCACAGCCGCTTCAACCCCAAGGGGCCCGACTCGAACTGGTGCATCAAGGACGGCGGCCCGGGCCGCCCGCAGTCCGACGACGTGATCGTCCGCTGCAACTCGCGCGACGCCTGGGACCTGGTCGGCGGCGCGGGCGCCAACGGCTACTCGTTCCACCTCGACTACATCGGGCGGCTGCCCGGCGAGCAGAACGTCTACCCGCCGCCCCGCTCGGCGATGCCATGAGGCGTACAGACATCGGGCCGGCCCGGGGCCGGCCCGACGACACCGGAGCGATGGCCTGGCTAGAAGCGGAAGCGCAGTCCGCCTCCGAACTGCATGCCCCCGAGGTTGCCGTCGACGTCCTCGTCGATGGCGCGGAACTCCGACGCCGACCCGGCGTAGCGGGCGAAGATGCCGAGCCGGGCGCTGGACGTGAGGCCCTCCCAGACGAGGAACGAGAGGTCGGCGGCGGCGTGGCCGCCCCAGGAGGTGCCGTTTCGCTCGGCGGGATCGTTGGGCGTGACGATAAAGGGATTTTCGGTGACGGTCACCGCCTCCACGACCTCCTGCGAAAAGAGGAACTGCGACGGGCCCGCGTAAAGGTGCACGTCGACCCGCTCGCTGAGCGGCATCAGATAGCCGAGGCTGTAGTGGATGGCCTGCTCTTTGCGCTCCAGTTCGCTGGCGGTCAGCGCGAACGGCCGGTGGCGATCGAAGAACAGCGGGTCGGGCGCCCGGCCGGCGACCTGGACGTCGTAGTCGCTGCCGGCGCGCTGGTATGCCCAAACCGATCGTGAAGCGGCCGCCGCCAACCCGGTACGCGGCGCTGAGATCCCACAGGAGGCCGGTGGAGGTTTCGCCAGCCACACCCAGCTCGCCGGTTTCGTCGTACAGCGTGAAGGGGCCCACGTCCGCGTACTCGTCGGTGCCCGTCTGGTAGCCGAGATTGAACGACACGAGAAACCGGGATTCGTCCACTTGCGCTGCCGCTGAACTGGGCCAGAATGCCACCGCCGCCGCCACCACCGCCGCTGAAACTCGCATCGTGTGCTCCTCCGCGCCCCGGGGCAGAGCCCCCTGAATGGTCCGTTCGGGACCAGGCAATTCGGGAGATGGTAGCACGAGGGCACGGAAATTCGCTATTTTTCGCAGGCAATTCGCGGTATCATCCCAAGGGACCCTACGACGGGGCCGACGTCAGCACTTCAGGAGACCTCTAACCGATGCTTCGATCAATCGCCTTCCGTGGTCTGGCCGTTCCGAGCTTGCTGCTCGTGGCCGCATGCTCACAAAGCCCACAGAGCCCCGTCTCCCCGAGCGTCGCCGCCGGGTCGTCGGCGGCCAATCCAGACGGCTCGACACTCAAGGTGACGGCCCCCACGCCTGTCTCACCCATCAACGGCGATCGGATCGAATCCACCAAGCCGACGTTCGTGTTCGGTAACGCCACCGGCAAGTTCGCCTCGACTACGCCGACCTACCGCATCCAGGTGTTCGACGGCGCGGGCGGATTCGTCGGTGAGCGGACCGTGGACCAGGGCGCTGGCCAGACCAGCTATACGTCCGACGTCGACCTCGCCTACGAGGCCGACTTCACCTGGCGGGCGCGGGCCGAACTCCAGGGCGAGCCCGGCCCGTGGTCGGCTTCGGCCGCCTTCAAGACGCCGGTGCGCCCGGTGGCGGGCGGCGCCTTCACCGGCGGCGTCGGTCCGCGGCGCTCAATCTTCTTCGGTGAAGCGCTCAGCATCATGATCCGCATCCACGACGAACTGCGGATCGACCTCGGCTCGCGCTCGAGCCGCGAGTTCCGCGTCGACTTCCTGTTTGCCGCCGTGGCCGCCATCCACTACGGACATCCGCGCTTCAACCCCGCCGGGCCAGACCCGAGCTGGTGCGTGAAGGACGCCGGGGGCGGCCGTCCGCCATCCGACGACGTGCTGGTGCTCTGCCAGTCGCGCCTGGCGTGGGATCTCATCGGCGGCGCCGGTGCCAACGGTTACTTCTGGGCCCCGCACGAACTCGGGGTGCTGCCGGGCGTCCAGAACGTCTACGCGCCACCGGTCAGCTCGCTGAACTTCCTCAACCGCTGAGGCCGGCGACGGCTCGACAATCCTGAACGGGCGACGGCTGCGGCCGTCGCCCGTTTTCACGTACAGTCGGACGCGCCGTGGCCGAGACTCCGGACACCTTCTACAAGTCGTTCTCCGAGAAGAAGCTCACCGGCTACGGGTCGGGGCGGCGCAGCCGTATCGAGCAACACCGGCTGGCGCTGCTCCACCGCCACAAGCCGGCGCCCGGCGACATGGTCGAGGTGGGCCCCGGCCACGGCACCCTGGCCGAACAGGCGGTGGCCGCCGGCTGGCGCTACACCGCCATCGAGGCCAGCCAGATCCTGATCGACGTCCTCACCCGCAAAGGGCTGCGGGTGATCGAGTCGTGGGCGCCGCCGATTCCGGTGCCCGACGCCAGCGCCGACGTGGTCTATGCCGACCAGGTCCTCGAGCACATGAACGGCATCGAGCAGGCGCGGCACTTCACCGCCGAGGCGCTGCGGGCCCTGCGGCCCGGCGGCGTCTTCTTCGTGGTCGTGCCCGACTACCTCAAGGAGCGCACGTTCTTCTGGGACGTCGACTACACCCACAACTTCGTCACCACGGAGCGCCGCGTGCGCCAGCTCTTCAACGACGGCGGCTTCGAGGTGCTCGCGGTCGAGCGCGGGATCGGACTGGCCACGGGCCTGGCCCGCGACGCGCTCGCTGCGGCCAGCCTGCTCGTCAACGTCCCGGGAATCGACGCGCTGTCGCGCCACACCGGCACGACCGAGCTGCTGTTCAAGATTCGCAAGAACCTGTTCGAGACGCTGACCTTCGTCGCCCGAAAGGCTAGCGAGGCTCCGCCTCAGACCGACGAACATGTGGCTGCGCCTCGCTAGCGGCAGTATCTCTTGCCCGCACTCCGTGCGGGCGTCTGGGGCGTAGGCGCCGGTGCTGGTGCGGCTCGCCGGCTCGTGGTGGCTCCGTCTCGCGGTGACCGCGGCAATCCTGGCCTGGCTGGCCACCCGCATCGACATGGCGGCCGCGGCGCGCGCGGTGATGACGGTGTCGTGGCCCCACCTGCTGGCGGTGCTCGCGCTCGTCGCCGTCGATCGCGCGGTGATGATCTGGCGCTGGCTCCTGCTCCTCCGCGCCCGCGGTGTCGGCGTGACGACGCCTGACGCGGTGCGGGTGTTCCTGGTGAGCTCGTTCGTGGGCAGTTTCCTGCCGGCCGGCGTCGGTGGCGACGCGGCCAGGGCGTGGAGCCTGACGCAGATGACGTCCCGCGCCGGCGACGCGCTGGCCTCGGTGATGGTGGATCGCCTGCTCGGCGTGCTGTCGCTCGCCGCGATGGGCGTGGCCGGTGTGCTGGCGTGGTCAGGGGCGGGCGGAGGCGCCGGCCGCGTGCTGCTCGGCGTGGCGGTCCTGTCCGCCGCCTGCGTGGCGGCCTTCTGGGCCGATGCCCTGCTCCGCGCCCTGGTGCCGGCCGAGCGGCACTCCGGGGCGGTGACCCGGCGGCTGCTGCGGGTGGCCGACGCCATGGCCGGCTACCGCGATCACCGCGGCGTGCTGGCCACGGTGATGGCCTGGTCAATCGTGGTGCAGGTGCTGCGCATCACCCAGGCCTACCTGCTCGGCCTCGGCCTCGGGCTGAGCGTGCCGTTCGGCTACTACCTGGTGTTCATGCCGCTCGGGCTGCTGACGCTGCTGCTGCCGGTGTCGGTCAGCGGCTTCGGGGTGCCACAGGGGGTCATCGTCTGGCTCCTCCGCCCACAGGGCGTCGCCGAGCCGCTGGCCTTCGCGCTGTCCACGCTCATCGTCCTGACCGGGCTCGCCGGCAACCTGCCGGGGTTGTGGCTGTATCTGACCGGTCGCAGGCCCCCGGGCAATGCCGCGCCGGTCGCGCTTGGCGGCAGGCCAGAAACGCAGTAGAATCTGTAACTTAGATGGCACAGGTCTACGCAGCGAGGTACCTCGCCAAGGCGGCCCTCTCGGCCCCCAAAGACATGGTCAAGGCGGTGGTGGCGAAGTACACCGCCCTCCACCCCACCGTCTTCATCTTCCATTGCACGTTCGTCTGCGACGCCCGCTGCGAGATGTGCAGCAACTGGACGCGCGGGAACCGCAAGGAGGACATGACGCTCGACCAGATCGAGCGCGCCTTCAGCTCGACCCTGTGGAAGGACATCGAGAACGCCAGCCTCTCGGGCGGCGAGCCGACCACCCGGAACGACATGGTCGACATCTGCCGGCTGATGATCGACAAGTTCCCGAAACTGCGCAAGCTCACGATCAACACCACCGGGCTGACGCCCCAGCGCGCCATCCCGATGCTGACCAAGGTCGTGGAGATGTGCCACGAGCGCAACGTCATCTTCTCGACCCGCGTCTCGGTCGACGGCGTCGGCGACATGCACGGCGAGGTCCGCAACGTCCGCAAGGCGTTCGAGAAGGCCGGCAAGACCATCGCCGCGATGCAGGAGCTGCAGAAGAAGTACCGCTTCAACTTCGGCATCTCCTCGACCATCTTCTCCAGGAACCTCGAGGACGCCGACAACATCCTGGCCTGGGCGAAGAAGGAGAAGCTCGACATCGTCTTCAACATGGTGCGCTTCACCGACGCCATGCTGGGCAACGCCGACCTCGAACGCACCCTGAAACCGATGGGACCCGAAGAACAGCGGATGCGGCAGTTCTTCATGGAGCGGGTGCGCCAGGACCCGCTGCTCGACGGCCAGAACTACATCTACATGCACTACGCCGACATGATCTCGAACGGCTACCACCGGCTGACGCCGTGCCCGTTCCAGACCCAGGGCGTGATGCTCAACCCCAATGGCGACCTGTTCTTCTGCGAGAACAGCGACGTGGTCGGCAACGTCACCCGGGAAGACCCCGCGGCGATCTACTTCCGCGAGGCCTCGCAGCAGCACCGGAAGCACATCCGCGACGAGAAGTGCCCGAGCTGCCTGAGCCCGTGCCAGATGAACGTGGCGGCGATCAAGCAGGTGGTCCCCTACGCCAAGTTCCTGGTCCGCGCCTCGATGGAGAAGCGCCGGCCCTCGCCCGACGCCCCGGTGGCACCGCCGGGGGCCGCCGCGGCAGCCCAGTCCACGACCCTCTGACCGGTCAGCGGCGGCAGCCCGGCCCGGGCGGATGATTTTCTACAGGTAATTGACCCGGAACCGCGTTCGACTAAAGTAACCGGGTGCCTGCCAAGCGCGGCCGCCCGCTCAAGTTCGGCCGCCCGACGCAGCTGCTCACCGTGTCGCTGCCGGCCGACGTGGTCGCCTGGCTCAAGCAGCTCGACCCCGATCCGGCCTGGGCTATCGTCGCGCTGTTCGAGAAGGCGCAGCGACGATCCGCCGCCGGACCGCGCCGCACGGCCGACCTCGTGCAGCTGCCGGGCAAGCGGGCACTGATCCTGGTCCGTCCCGACGCCTTCAGCGGGCTCGACGGCGTCTCGGTGATCCCGTTGTCCGACGGGCGCGGCTTCCTGGCCCTCGAGGCCGGACGGGGCCTGGCCGACCTCGAACTCGCCGTGGTCGACCGCCTCGAGCGCCCGACGCTGCCGGCGACCCAGCGGGTGGCGCTGACCGAAGTGCGACAACTGCTGCGCGAGTGGCGCCAGCAGGGTCTGCGGTTCGAGTCGCGCTCGATTCTCGTCGTCGAGCAGCAGGTCGTAGGCCAGCGGACCCGCGCGCTCTCGAGCCTGGCGAGGTCGGGGTGACCGGCCCGGCGCACGCCGGCCGATGGCAGAGCGCGCTTACGTCCGGCAGAACGCCATCAGGTGCCAGCCCAGCGGGCGGACGAGGGCGCGCGGCAAGGCGTTGAAGGCGCCGACGAACAGCGTGTTGAACGCCGCGCCCTTCCAGCCGCCGTGCAGTCGCGACTTCACCGGGAAGCGCTCGGGGACGATGCGCACCTCGCCGAATGGCGCCAGCAACCTCCGGAACTCGCCGATGGTGTACTTGCGCAGCACCGGCGCATCCTCGTGCTCGAGCGCCACCTTCATCACCTTCGACAGCCCGTTCAGCCACGAGATGCGGTTGTAGACCATGAAGATACCGGCGCCGCCCGGGGCGAGCACCCGATGGGCTTCGGCGACCAGGCGCTCCGGAGCGACGGCGTACTGCAGCACGCCGTGGCCGTAGACGACGTCGAACGAGGCATCGGGGAACGGCAGCGCCTCGCCGTCGGCGACGCGCAGGTCGCCGTGCAGGCCGAGGCCGGCGAAGTTCTTCCGCGCCAGATCGATGGCCGTCTGTGACAGGTCGATGCCGGTCACGACGGCGCCGCCGCGCGCGAACCTCGCCAGGTCGGTGCCGATGCCGCAGCCCACCTCGAGCACCCGCTGAGCGCGGAACCCGGCGAAGTCGACGAGCTCGGGCAGGTAGCGCAGCTTGTCGAAGCGATACTCGTCGAGGTCAGCGAAGAACTCGCGGCTGCCCACCGGGTGCGTGGTCATCTCGAGGTCGTGGATGCGCGCGTTCCAGTAGCGGCGGACCTGGTCGGTCGTCACAACCCCGTATCGTACAATGACCGGCGAATGCAGCGCGACCTGCGCCGGCTGGCCGACGACACCTTCGATCTGCTGGTGGTCGGCGCCGGCATCTACGGCGCGCTGGCCGCCTGGGACGCCGCCCGGCGCGGGCTACGCGTGGCGGTCGTCGATCGCGGCGACTTCGGCGGCGCCACCTCGTTCAACAGCCTCAAGACCCTGCACGGCGGGCTGCGATCGCTGCAGAGCCTGAGCCTGCCGCAGATGCGGCTGTTCATCCGCGAGCGGCGAGCGATGGCGCGGATGGTGCCGCACCTCCTGCGGCCGTTGCCGTTCTGCGTCCCGACGTCGGGCCATCTCGCCCGCAGCGCGCTGGCCCTGCGCGCCGCCCTCGCGGCGACCGACGCGGTCGGGGCGGATCGCAACGCCGGCATCGACGACGAGGCGCTCCAGTTGCCCGGCGGGCGGATCGTGTCCCGCGAGGAGTGCCTGACGCTGAACCCGCTCATCGATCCCGCCGGCGTCACCGGCGGCGCAGTGTGGTTCGACTACCAGCTGCGCCAGGCCGAGCGCGTCGTGTTCTCGGCGGTGGAGTCGGCGGTCGGCGGCGGCGCCGTGGCGGCGAACCACGTCGAGGTCCTTGCCGCGGTGCGGTCCGGCGGACAGGTCGCCGGCGTCACGGTCGAAGATCGCCTGAGCGGTGCGCGCTTCGACGTGCGCGCCGCCGTCGTGCTGAACGCCGCCGGCCCGTGGGCCGGGGCGCTGCTGACCCGGTTGGCAGGCCGGCCTGCCGCGCTGCCGGCGGCGCGGCTGTCGCGGGCGATGAACCTCGTCGTCGACGGCCCGACCGTCTCGCACGCCTGCGGCGGCCTGGTGGACGGCCGCTTTCTTTTCGTCGTGCCGTGGCGCGACGTCTCCATCGTCGGCACGAGTCACGACGCGCACGACGCCGATGCCGACGCCCCGCACGGCACGCCCGACCAGGTCGCCGCGCTCCGCGCCGACGCGGCGCGGGCCTTTCCGCGCGCCGCCTTCGACCGCGTCCGGGTGCGGCTCGTACACCGCGGGTTGCTGCCCATGGTCTCGGGCCACGGCGCGCACGTCGGTCTGCTCAAGGAGAGCCAGGTCGTCGACCACGCCGCTGACGGGCATCCCGGGCTCGTGTCCATCTTCAGCGTGCGCTACACCACGGCCCGGCACACCGCGGAGGCCGCCGTCGATGCCGTCGTCCGGCGGCTGGCCCGGACGACGCCGGCCGGCAGCACGGCGACGACCCGCGTCGACAGCGCCAGGTTCACGACCGTCGCGGCGCTGCTCGACGAGGCCGCCGCCACGGTCGTGTCAGGCACCGACGCCGCGCTCCGCCGACGCCTGACCGGCACCTACGGCTCCGGGTGGCGCGAGGTGGCATCGCTGGCCTCGCAGCCCGGGCTCGGCCTGGCACTCGGCCCGGGGTGTCAGGTCACCGGCGCCGAGATCCTCCATGCCGTGCAGCGGGAGTCGGCGGTCACCCTCGCCGACGCCGTGTTGCGGCGCACCGAGGCCGGCACCGCCGGCCATCCCGGCCGCGCCGTCCTCGAGGCCGCGGCGGCGCTGATGGCGCCGGCGCTGGGCTGGGACGACGCGCGCCGGGCGAACGAGGTGGCCGCCGTGGACGCGCTGTATCCCGAGAGTGACTTCCCGGGGCCGCCGGGCGGCCTCAGCGCAGGTGGGCGTCGGCCCAGCGCTCGAACACCATCAGCGGGAACAGCGTGTGCGCGTGGTTCTCGCGCCCGGCGACGTGGGCATCCATGAGCCGCGCCACCTCGGCCGGCTCGACCAGCCCGCGCCGGGCCATCCGCCCCGGCGACAGCAGATCGCGCATCAGCGGCTCGAGTTCGCGGCGCAGCCAGTTCTTCATCGGGATGCTGAAGCCCTCCTTCCGCCGGTGGAGGATGCGGTCCGGCACCAGGCCGCGCATCGCCTGCTTCAGCACGTACTTCCGGACGCCGTCGCGCACCTTGAGCGAGCCGGGCATCGAGAAGGCCAGCTCCATCACGTCGACGTCGAGAAAGGGGGCCCGCGTCTCGAGGGAGGTGGCCATGCTCATCCGGTCCACCTTCACCAGGATGTCGTCGGCCAGATAGACGACCAGATCGGTGAACAGCTGCCGGTTGAGGACGTCGTCCCTGCTGCCGCGCGCCAGCACCTCGCGCACCGGCGCGTAGACGTCGCTGCCGTCGAGGGCGGCGGCGAAGGACGGCGCGTAGAGCCGCTGTTTGGCCCGCGAGCCCAGGTACACCATCCAGCGGTAGTGCTCGAGGTCGGCCGGGGCGGTGGCGACCCCGCCGATGAAGCGCTTGAACTTGTTGACGAGCCCCTTTTTCTGTCCGCTCGGCGGCAGCGCGGCCCCGACCGCCGCCAGGGCCGGGACCAGCGGCGCCCCGACCGACTGGAACCGCGAGGCGACGGCGTGGGCTTCGTAGGCGTCGTAGCCGCCGAAGAGCTCGTCGCCGCCGTCGCCCGACAGCGCCACGGTCACGTGGTCGCGCGCCACCCGCGAGACGAGATACGTCGGGAACAGCGACACGTCGGCGAAGGGTGTGTCGAGGTGCGGGACCAGCCTGTCGAAGAGCGAGGCGATGTCGGGGGTGACGAGCCGCTCGGTGTGCTCGGTGCCGAAGAGCGCGGCCACCTCTCGCGCAAACGGCAGCTCGTTGTACGAGCCGTCCTCGAAGCCCATGCTGAAGGTCTTCACCGGCAGGCTCGACGCCCGGCTCATCAGCGCGACGACGGCGCTCGAGTCGATGCCTCCCGACAGGAAGGCCCCCAGCGGGACCTCCGACATCAGCTGGCTGCTGACGGCGCGCTGCAGGGTCTCGCGCAACGCCGCGGCCGCCTCGCCGTCGGTCCAGGTGCGCGGCTCAATCGCGGCGGGATCCCAGTAGCGCCGGACGTCCACCCGGCCGTCCTGGTAGCGCAGGTGGGATCCGGCCGGCAGGGCATGCACGCCGCGCAGCATGGTCCGCGGCGTGACCACGTACTCGTAGGTGAGGAACTGGTCGAGCGCCTCCGGGTCGAGGTCGCGGGACACCTCGGGCCGGGTCAGCAGCGCCTTCACCTCCGAGGCGAAGACCAGCCCGCGAGGCGTGACCGTCCAGTAGAGCGGCTTCTCACCGGCGCGATCGCGGGCGACAAAGAGCGACCGCGAGCGGGCGTCCCAGATGGCGAACGCGAACATCCCGCGGATTCGCGACGGCAGCGCTTCGCCCCACTCCTCGTAGCCGTGGACCAGCACCTCGATGTCCGAGGCCAGGCTGCGGAAGGTGTGGCCGCAGGCCCGCAGCTGCTGTTGCAGCTCGAGGAAGTTGTAGATCTCGCCGTTGGCGACGATGTGGACGGTGCCGGTCTCGTTGGCGATCGGCTGCTGCCCGGTGGCCACGTCGATGATGGCCAGCCGGCGCATGCCGAGGGCGACGCCGGGCCGGCAGACGGTACCGTCGCCATCGGGTCCGCGGTGCGTGAGGGCGCGGACCATCGCCGCGACGTCGGCCTCGGGGACCGGCGCCTCCAGATCACGGTCGACGATGCCGGCGATGCCACACATGGCTAGGGGCTAGGGGCTGGGGACTGGGGGCTGGGGCTCGTCGCCGCGCCTTCGCCACGCCGATCCCTGATCACCTTCGCCGGGGTGCCGACGGCGATGGCGAACTCGGGAATGGCCCCGACCACGACGGCGCCGGCACCGATGATGGCGTCGCGGCCAATCGTCGAGCCGTCGGTCACGACGACGTGCGCGCCGAGCCACGCCCCCGCGCCCACCTCGATGCCGCGGGCCGTCCTCCCCTGCTGCAGCACCGGGATGTCGACCCGATCGTAGAGGTGGTCGCCACCCACCAAGTATGTGTAGGCCGCCATCAGCACGTCGGATCCGACGCGTACTCGGGAGGCCGAGAAGATCTCGCAGTTGAAGCCCAGGTTGGCGCGGTCCTCGACCACGATGTCGCCGTTCTTGCAGCTCAGGATGGTGTTGCGCCCGACGAACACCCCGTTGCCGATGACGATGCCGCGATTGTCGACGCCCTTGGCGTCGAGGCAGCACTGGTCGTCGACGACCACGTTGTCGCCGAGGGTGATCTTGTGGGGATGGCGCAGGGTGACGTTGACACCGAAGACGACGTTGCGCCCGACCGCGCCGAGCACCAGCGGATAGAGCCTGGCGCGCAGGAACAACCCGAGGGCGCCCGGTACCCACGACGACAGGAGCATCACCAGCTCGAACCCCAGCAGCGCGCCCCACCCGGGCCGCCCGACGACGAGATCGCGGTACTTGTCGGCCTTCGAGCGCCGTTCGTCGAACAGCTCCTGCTGGATCACCGTGATGCGGGGGTCGTGCGGCCGGCTCGGCGACGCCATCAACGCACCGCCGCCGGCTGGCCCTCGCTCTGGCGCACCTCGCGAATCACGTAGGTGGGTTTGCTCTGCGACTCGTAGTAGGTGCGGGCCATCAGCTCGGCGAGCAGCCCGAAGGTCAGGAACTGCACGCCGGTGAAGACCAGCAGCACGCCGAGGAGCAGCAGCGGGCGATCGGCGATGGCCTGGTGCATGACCAGCCGAATCCAGCCGAGATAGGCGGTGATCACCGCCCCGGCGCCACCGGACAGCAGTCCCAGCAGCCCGAAGATCTGCAGCGGCCGCGTCGAGTAGCTCAGCAGGAACTTGACCGTGACCAGGTCGAGCATGACGCGAATCGTCCGCGACAGGCCGTAGTTCGAGGTGCCGGCGCGGCGGGCGCGGTGGTTGACCACGACCTCGGCGATCCGCACGCCCTGCTCGCTGGCGATCGCCGGCAGGAACCGGTGCATCTCGCCGTAGAGCCGCAGCGGCTTGACGACCTCGGCGCGGAAGACCTTGAGCGAGCAGCCGTAGTCGTGGAGCGCCACCCCGGTGGCCGTCGAGATCAGCCAGTTGGCGACCACCGATGGCACGCGCCGCGTAACGAAGGTGTCCTTGCGATCCTTGCGCCAGCCGCAGACGATGTCGTAGCCGTCGTCGTCGGCCAGGCGGACCATCGGCTCGATGTCCCGCGGGTCGTTCTGCAGGTCGCCGTCCGAGGTGACGACCAGGCGGCCCCGGGCATAGGCGAAGCCGGCCGCGAATGCCGCCGTCTGACCGAAGTTGCGGCGGAAGCGGATGACCCGCAGCCGCGGATCGGCGGCCTGGAGCGCCGCCAGCTGCGTGAAGGAGTCGTCGGTCGAGCCGTCGTCGATGAAGATCGCCTCGAACGCCCGGCCGGTGGCCGTGAGCGCCGCCACCAACTCGTCGTAGAGCGGGCGGATGTTCGGGGACTCGTTGCGGATCGGGATGACGATCGACAGGTCGGGGGTCATCAGGACGGGCTGCCGCCCGATCCTGGAAGTATACCCCCTGTGTTTTCTTGGCCAAGCGTGCGCTTCGCGCACGCGGCGTTGCCGTCTTGCGCCAGGCGTGCGCTTCGCGCACGCGGCAGTGCCTTGGAGGCCCCCAGGCTCCGCGCCGCCGGACAAGCTCGACGGCGTGACGCTCTAGCCGCTAGCCGCTAGCGGTTAGAACTTGACGTGCACGGTGGCCAGGTAGTGGAAGCCGCCGAGATCGAGCTTGTCGCCCAGGAACTCGAGCGACAGGTCGGCGTCGGCCTGCTGGTAGCGCACCTCCCCGCCGAGCGACCAGTTGTCGCTGATCGGGAAGCGGATACCGGCCAGGGCGACGGCGCCCACCTCGGTGCCAGAGGCTTCGAACACGCCGTAGTCGATGCTGTCGTCGGTGAAGTCGACGAAGTCGCCGACTTCGCTGTAGCGGTAGACCAAAAACCCGACGCCGCCGCCCAGATACGGCTGCACCGGGCGCGAGCGGCCGAACGGCAGGAAGCGGAGCGTCGCCGTGAAGGGCGCGATCCGCAGCTTCAGATCCTGCTCGATCTCCGAGCCGTCATCGTTGACGAAGTCCGTGTAGACGCTGTGGACGGTGTTGGTGGTGAACGCCGCGCCGGCGCCCACTTCGAGGAACTCGCCGACCGGCAACAGCCACTCGAGACCGACCGATCCGGAATTGAAGTCGTCGACGTCGAAGGCGAGGATGTCGCGGTTCGCGACCAGGACGTCGCCGTCGGTGCGGGCGTCCTCGCCGGTCACGGTGAAATAGCCCAATGAGATGTTGAGGGCCTGTTGAGCCAACGCCGGCTGTGCGGGCATCCCGATCACAGCGGCGACCAGCAGCCAGGCGGTTCGACCTGCGGCGCGCATCGCGGTTCCCCCTCTCGAACGACGGCGGTTCGCTCCGCCCCGACGCGCCACGCGCGTACGGCAGCGCACTGCACGTGCGATGCCATCAGCCTGAGGCGGCGAAATTCCGCCCGATCCTGGGTCGGCCAGCCTCGCCAGGACGGCGTCGAGGCGTCAGATCGTCTTGTTTGGGCGACGATCGCGAACGCTCTGCACGACCTGTCGCATCGCCTCGTGCAGGTGGCCGTTGGAGGCCAGCAGGTGTCCCGTGGCGGACAGCCACGATGCGCCGTCGAGACCGCTGATCCGGCCGCCGGCCTCCTGAACGAGCAGCGCCCCGGCCCCGGTGTCCCACGGCTGCAGGCGTTCCTCCCAGAATCCGTCCATCCGCCCGGCGGCGACCCAGCACAGGTCGATGGCCGCCGAGCCGAGCCGGCGGATGGCGCGGGCCTTGGCGACGAACGCCGAGAACAGGCCGATGACGTCGTCGAGCGTGGCGTGCACGTCGTAGGGGAACCCGGTGACGAGCAGCGCATCGATCATCGCCGTCGTGGACGATACCCGGATCGGCGCCCCGTTCAGCCACGCCCCGACGCCGCGCTCGGCGGTGAAGAGCTCCTGGCGGTTCGGGTCGAACACCGCGCCGACCACCGCCTCGCCGTCGATTTCCAGGGCCAGCGACGAGCAGAAGATCGGCACCCCGTGCGCGAAGTTGGTGGTGCCGTCGAGCGGGTCGAACACCCAGCGGTGCGAGGCCGACCCGCCGCCGCCGAGCTCCTCGGCGAGGATGTCGTGATCGGGGAAGCGCCCGCCGAGCAGGGCCCGGGCCAGCCGCTCGATCTCGAGGTCGACCTCGGTCACCAGGTCGATCGCGCCTTTCTTATCGACCCGGATGTCGGAGCCGAAGCGGGCGCGCTGGAGCGCCCCGGCCCGCGTCACCACCTCGATGGCCGTGGCCAGGTAGCGCGGGTCGGGTGCGGTCACGAGGCGGCGGCGTCCGCCGGCGCGAGGCGCTTGACCATGCGCACTTCCATGCCGCCCTCGGGGACGCGGCGCAACGCGACGTCGTCCATGAAGGACCGGATCAGGAAGATGCCGCGGCCGCTCGACTTCAGGAGGTTTTCGGGGGCCAGCGGGTCGGCCACCTGCTCGGGGTCGAAGCCCTCGCCCTGATCGCGCACGAGGATGACGAGCTCCGACGGCCGTTCGGCCGGCGAGGTCGTGAACTCGACCTTCACCCGCTTGGACTCGTCGCCCTTGTTGCCGTGCTTCATCGCGTTGGCCACCGACTCGCGCACGGCGATGCTGATCCAGTGCAGCGCGTCGTCGTCGAAGCCCACCATGCGCGACATGTGACCGCTCACGACCTCTACGAAGTCGAGCATGTCGAAGGCGCTGCCGATGTCCAGACGGACGGTGTGGCTGGCGAGTGTCATGCGGCCGCGCGGCGGACCACCAGTGCCCCTGGCATCGTGCCCTAGTATACGCGGCGCGGCGGCGCGTTGCCGCATCTACGGGCGCCGTGACTATAGTGAGCGACATGCAGGTCGCCCCGGCGACCCGGGTGCGGCCCGCGCGGGCCCTCCAGGGCGTCCTCGAAGTCCCGTCCGACAAGTCGATTTCACATCGCTACGCACTGCTTGCGGCGCTGGCCGACGGCCCGACCACCATCGACCGCTATTCCACCGGCGCCGACTGCCTGTCCACGCTGGGATGCCTCGAGGCGCTGGGCGTCGCGGTGACGCGGCGCGACGCTCGCGAGGGCCTGCAGGTGCGGATCGCCGGGGACCGCCGGCCGGTTCAGCGCGCCTGCCGCCGACCTCGACTGCGGCAACTCGGGGACGACGATGCGGCTGCTGGCCGGCGTGCTGGCGGCGGCGCCGTTTCACGGCGCGGCTGGTCGGCGACCACTCGCTCTCGCGGCGGCCGATGCGCCGCGTGATCGCGCCGCTGACGGCGATGGGGGCCGACATCAGCGCCGCCGAGGGCGGGCGGCCGCCGCTCGGCATCCGCGGCGGGCCCCTGGCCGGCATCACACACACGCCGGAAGTGCCGAGCGCCCAGATCAAGAGCGCCGTCCTGCTGGCCGGTCTTCGCGCCTCGGGGACGACCACGGTCGTCGAGCCGGAGCCGACGCGCGATCACACCGAGCGGGCGCTGGCGGCGTTCGGGGTCGTCCTCGATCGCGCCGTTCCCGGACGCCTCACCGTCCGCGGGGGGGCGCGCCTGGCCGGCGGTCTGGCCCTGCGCGTGCCCGGCGATCCGTCGGCCTGTGCGTTCCTCGGCGTGGCCGCGAGCGGGTTGCCCGGGTCGGCGGTGGAGATCCGCCAGGTCGGCCTCAACCCCACGCGCACGGCGCTGTTCGACGTGCTGCGGCGGGCCGGCGCCGACGTGCGCGTGACACCAGACCAGGAATGGCACGGCGAGCCGGTAGGGACGGTGCGGATCGCCCACGGCACGCTGGGCGACGTCGTCATCGCGCCGGCCGAGGTGCCGCTGCTCATCGACGAACTGCCGGCGCTGGCGGCGCTGGCGACCTTCGGCGGCACCTGCACGGTCCGCGGCGCCGCCGAGCTGCGGGTGAAGGAGAGCGACCGGATCACGGCGCTCGTGTCGGGGCTCAGGGCCATGGGCGCCGACGCCGACGAGTTCGTCGACGGCTTCGTCGTCCGTGGCAGTCGTCGCCTCACCGGCGGCGCGGTCGACGCCCACCACGACCACCGGCTGGCGATGGCCTTCGCCGTCGCCGCCCTCGGCGCGACCGGTCCCACCGCCATCCACGGGGCCGAGGTCGCCGCCGTGTCCTTTCCCGCGATTCTTCGAGACGCTGGACGAGCTCCGCGCGTGAGGGCCGACAAGGTCTACCTGTGGGGGTTCATGGGCGCCGGCAAGTCGACGGTGGGCCGGGCCCTGGCCAAGCGCCTCGACTGGCGGGTCGAGGACATCGACGCCGCGCATCGAGCGGATCGAGCAGCGCGACGTCGCCAGTATCTTCAGGCAGTCCGGCGAACCGTATTTCCGGGCGCTGGAGCGCCAGGTGCTGGCGGAGCTGCTGCCGGCGCGCGGCGCGGTGGTGGCCACCGGGGGCGGCACGCCGGTGGATCCCGCCAACCGGGCGCTGATGCTCCGCGACGGCGCCGTGGCGTGGCTCGACCTGCCGTTCGACCGCATCGTGGATCGCATCCCGCCCGACGGGCGCCGGCCGCTGGCCACCGACCGCGCCGAGCTGGAGCGGCTCTATAATCAACGCCTCGTGGCGTATCAGCAGGCGCATGCGCGCTTCGACGTGTCGCGCGCGTCAGTCGACGACGTCGTGGACCACTTGGTCGACTGGCTGGGAGCCTGATGCGATACCTCGTCCTCAGCGACATCCACGCCAACCTCGAGGCCCTGGAGACGGTCCTCGACGCGGCCACTGCGATCCCGCACGACCGGGTGCTGGTGCTCGGCGACCTGGTGGGCTACGGCGCCGATCCGAACGGGGTGGTGGAGCGCATCCGCACGATGGCGCCGTTTGCCGTGATCCGCGGCAACCACGACAAGGTGGGGGCCGGCCTCGAGCCGTCGGACGCGTTCAACGCCGTGGCGCGCACGGCCATTCGCTGGACCTACGAGGCGCTGAGCGACGACAACCGCGACTGGCTCGCCGACCTCCCGGCCGGTCCGCTGGCGATCGACGACCTGCTCGAGATCTGTCACGGCACGCCGTTCGACGAGGACGCCTACGTGTTCGACGAAACCGACGTCCTGCGCTCGATGCAGGCCTCGACCCGCCGGCTCTGCCTCTTCGGCCACACCCATGTGCAGGTGGGCTACCGGCTGCACCAGTCGTCGCTCACGCTGGAGACCGCCGATCCGCGCCGCCCGCTGAACGTCGACATCGGCGACGGGCACTACATGATCAACCCGGGGTCGGTGGGACAGCCGCGCGACGGCGATGCCCGGGCCGGATACGCCGTCTACGACGCCGCCGCCAAGGTGGTCGAGATCTACCGGACGCCCTATCCCATCGAGCGCACCCAGGCGCGAATCCGCGAGGCCGGCCTGCCCGAGGCGCTGGCCCAGCGACTCATGATTGGACGCTAAGGCCGGGGGCCGGGGCTCGGGGCTCGGGACTCGGGATTGCGCTGGGCGCGTTCTTCCCGCCGGCGCTTGTCCATCGCCATCGCGTCGGCGGCGGCGCGCGAGCCGAGCACCCAGCCGATCACGATGCCCAGCAGCAGCACGACCGGGATGTAGATGAAGTGTCCGGCCGTCGGCGTGCCGATCTCCATCGCCCGTCAGTCCTTCTTGGCCTCGAGCCGCGCGATCTCGCGCTCGGCCGCGTGCAGCCGCCTGCCCAGCGACCACACGTAGGCGAACACCGCCACCCAGACCAGGCCGTAGGCGGTGGCGACCAGCGTGATCGCCGGGATCTGCTCCTCGGGCGGCACCTCGGAGATCGGGATGAACTCGTCGGGGGAAGGCTGAGGCTGGGCCACGGCCGACACCGGCTGGGCCAGCAGCATCAGGCAGAACAGGTACTCGCAGGTGTCGCATCACGCTTCGTCCTGGGCCAGGTAGAGACCGTCGATCCGCCACCGCTGCCGCTCGAGCTGGGCGCGCAGCGACAGCAGCGCCAGGAACAGCAGCAGGAACGCGACCACGCAGAACCACAGCGGGCGTCCCATCTCCACCGGCAATGTCGGCACCACCGAGGTCTTCGGGTGGAGGGTGCGCCAGACGTTGACCGAGACGTAGATGAACGGGACGTTGGCCATCCCGAACACCGCCAGGCCGGCGGCCAGCTTCTCCGACCCGGGCCCGCCGAACCGCCTGAGGATCAGGTAGGCGACGAAGATGAGGAACGTCATCAGGCTCGAGGTCAGCCGGGCGTCCCACACCCACCACACGCCCCAGGCCTTGCGGGCCCACAGCGGGCCGGTCACCAGCGCGAGCAGCCCGAAGAGCACCGCGAGCTCGGCGGCCGCGACGGCCGTGGCGTCGGAGTCGCGGCGCTTGCCGAAGAGATAGCGGGCGCTGGCCACGCCGGCGACGATCGCCGCCAGCAGGAACATCCACGCCGACGGCATGTGGAAGAAGTAGATCTTGTAGACGAGGCCCATCGTCGCCTCGTAGGGCGCCGCGTCGATGATCCACGGCGCGGCGGCGAACATCGCGCCGGCCAGCGCCAGCTCCACTTTCACGGCCGTCGTCACCCGGTCACTCCTTTCTCGTCCTGCACGTGCCACTCAATCCGTCATCACCGGCTCGAAGGTCCAGAGCGCGAGCGTGACGAACACGACGTCGAAGAACACCAGCAGCGCCAGCCAGAAGCGCACCAGCCCGAAGTCGGGCACCGGCTGGAACAGCGCCGCCGTGCCGCGAACCCCGGCAATCATGACTGGAACCGTCATGGGATACAACAGCACGGGCAGCAGCACGTCGCGGCTGCGCGCGCGGACCAGCATCGCCGCGAACAGCGTGCCGACGGCGGCGAAGCCGATGGTGCCGGCCGCCAGCAGCGCCACGAGCCATCCGCTCGACGCCCACACCGGCGCCTGGAAGAACAGGCCGATGAGCGGCACCAGCACCGCCTCGACGATGGCGAGCAGCAGCACGATGCCGGCGAGCTTGCCGGCGTAGATCGCCGGCCGGTCGGCCGGCGCCAGCAGCAGGGCGCGCAGCGTGTCGGCCTGGCGTTCCCGCTCGAAGGTGCGGCCGAGGGCGAGCGTCCCCGAGAACGACACGGCGATCCAGAGGATCGCCGCCGCCACGTCGTCGAGCGGCGCGCCTTCCTTCACCAGCCCGAACGCGAAGATCAGCACCACGGTCACGGCGAAGAAGAGCGTCGTCGACAGCACTTCGAAGCTGCGCACCTCGACGGTGAGGTCCTTTTGGACGACCAGCCGGGCGACGCGGAAGAACTCACTCATACCGACTGCATCGCCTCGCGGTAGCGATCGCGCAACCCGCCGGCCGCGGTTGGCGCCACCTGCCGGCCGTTGCGCAGGAAGAGGGTCGAGGTCAGCAAGCCGTCGACGACATCGAGGTCGTGGGTGGCCAGCACCGTCACCACGCCGCGCTGCTGTTCCTCGCGCAGCCGTCCGACCAGCGCCGCCGCCGACGCCTGATCGAGGCCGGTGAACGGCTCGTCGAGCAGCAGCAGCCGCGGCTGATGCAGCAGCGCCCGCTCGAGCGCCACGCGCTGGCGCATGCCCCGTGAGAGCGCCGACACGGCGTCGCCGGCCCGGGCCGACAGCCCGGCCCGCTCGAGGGCCTCGGCGGCACGCCGCGGCGCCTCGGACACGCCGTAGAGCCGGCCGAAGAACACCAGGTTCTCGAGCGCGGTGAGCTCCGGGTAGAGGAACAGGTCGTGCCCGAGCATGCCGATGCGGGCGCGGACGGCGGCGGCGTCGCCGGAAGGCCCGCCGGCCGCGCCGTACTCGACCCGGCCGGTCGACGCCGCCAGCAGCGTGCCGAGGATGGCCAGCAGCGTGGACTTCCCCGCCCCGTTCGGCCCCAGCAGGCCGAGGATGTCGCCGCCGCTGGCCGTGAACGAGATGTCGGCCAGCGCCCGCCGGCGGCCGTAGTGCCGCCCGACCTGCACGGCGGCGACCCGGTCGAAGTCGGCGCTCAAGCCGCGGTTCCCGTGCCGCCGGGCAGCCGGTCGAGGTCGGCGTACACCTGCTCGGCCGCGGCCACCAGCCGCTCGCGCTTGGCGACGGCGCGCGGGTCGTCGCCGCCACGGGCGCGGCGCTCGGCGTCGATGGCGGCGATGGCGCCGAGCAGACGCTCGCGCTCCCTGACCAGCGCGTCGTGCGCCGACTTGGCGTCGGGGGCTCCGCGCCACACCGCCCAGGCCGCCCACAGCGCCAGCAGCGCCGCCAGTCCCAGCGCCACGTTCTGCGGCCAGACGGGCGGCGCCGGCACCCCGGTGAACTCGAGCGTCAGCGGCTGCCCTTCGGCCAGCCGTCCGGCGGTGCCCATGATGAAGACCTCGCCGTTCGATTCGGCCTCGCGGCTGGCGGTGAGTTGGGGCGACTGCATCGTGAGACCGCCGACCTTTTCGGCCGCCACCAGCGCGCCCTCCACGGCCGCCGGCCACGCTTGCTCGATCCGCAGCCTGGAAGTCAGCGGCATGCGGTAGGCCACCTGGAATGCCGTCGGTCCCGGCGGGAACGGCCCGGTCAGGGTGAGGCGGCGGTCCTGCATCCGGGCGATAGTCGCCGGCCCGGACACCAGCGAGGCCGATTCCGCGTCCGCGGGCAGGTCGAGCACCAGCGGATGCCCGGTGTCGATCGGCGTGCGGGCGTTGTTCACGACGCTGAACAGGTAGAAGACGGTCGGGCGATCGTCCTGGAACTCGAGGATGACCCGGGTGTCTGGACCGAACACCACCGTTCCGGGTCGCGCCGGGGCCTTGGCCGCTTCGGCCCGGGCGGCCGCCTCGGCGGCGGCGGCCTTGGCGATGCCGGCGACCAGCGCCACGCGCACCCCGCCGGCCGAGGGCACCGTGAACTCCTGCGAGCGCAGGGCCTCGCCGTCCACCACGGCCTCGGCGGTGACCCGCGAGCCCGACGGCACCGCCAGGAACTGCGCCCGGCCTTGGCCGTCGGTCACACCGGTGACGCGGCCGTCAGGTGTGACCAGGGCCACCTCCTGGCCGGACACGTTGTTGCCGATGCGCTCGCGCATGACGCGGATGGTGACCGCGGCGTTGGGCAGCTCCGGCGCCGGCAACGGCACCCCCGACATCTGCGAGGCATCGGGCATGGCCACCTGCGCGGCCAGCGGGCGTTGACCCGGGCCGAGCGCGACGGCCATGAGCACGGCGACAGAGACGCGGGTCGCGGTCACACGGGTCTCGCCAGCGAGGCCCCGCACTGCTTGCAGAAGCGGGCGTCGGCGTCGTTGGCCGTCTGGCACATCGTGCAGAGCGACGCGGCGGCCGGGCCCTTGGGCGGCGCGGCGGACGCGCCGGCGGCGGTCCGGCCGGCCAGGTCGCGCTCCACCGAGGCGCGGTAGCCGCTGGCGTCGAGCTGCTGCAACAGCCCGACGGCACGGCCGCGCAGCCGGTCGCGCATGGCCTCGAAATCGGCGGTCGCCGTCTTGCGCATCGCGTGGTCGAATTCGATCTCCTTGATCGAGCGCAGCACGAGCGCCTTCTCCCGCTCGAGCGCCTGGCGGGCGTAGCCTTCGACTGGCGCCTCGTCGGTGGACAGCGGCCCGACCAGGAGCGGCCCGACGACCTGGAACGTGCCCACGGCGACCAGGCTCGAGGCGACGACGGTGAGGCTCAACACGACGATGCCCGACATCGACTGGCCGGCGGACACGAGCACGACGGCGGTGGCGGCCAGCATGCCCGCCAGCAGGAACAACTGCCACGGGCGCAACCCGGGGTCAGTCGAGGTCGCGGAGCTCATCGTCAAGCTGCTGCTGCAGGCCGCTGTCGGCGCCAGCAGCCAGCGCCACCGGCTCGGCCGGTCCGCCGCCCTCGCGGGACCAGCGGCGCGCCATCAGCCCGAGGCCCAGCGCGGCGAGCGCGGCGACACTGTAGGGCAGGATCCACAGCAGCCGGTGATAGCCCTCGTCGATCGGGCGCGCCAGGATGTGCTGTCCGCCGAACTCGCTCACGAAGGCGTCGAGCACCTCGTCGCGCGACTTTCCTTCCGACACCAGATTGTGCACGCGGGCCAGCTGCGACGCCTTCCCTTCGCAGTTGGTCATGCCGCAGGTGCCCGCCGGCAGCCGGCAGCCGCAGGTACACATGACTTCATTGGCCAGGTCGCGCTCGAGCTGTGAGCGTTCGACCAGCGTCCCCGTCGTCTGGGCCAGGACGCTCACCGGCGAGGCCAGCACCAGCGCCGCCAGCAGCAGCGTCGCCGTGGCCTCCACGCCGACCCGCGCGGTGGCGAACGCGAAGACGCGATCCGGCAGCAGCGCGATCCCGGTGCCCAGCGCCAGCAGGCCGAAGCCGAGCCAGATCCAGTTGACCAGCTCGTTGATGTGAATCTCGACGCTGGCCGCCTGCTCGCCGAGCTCGAATCCGGCCATGACGATGTACAGATCCTCGGCCAGCGACCGCCAGATCGCCACTTCGGTGGTCGGCTCGTTCGGCCGCGTCCGGTAGTACCACTTGGCCGGATACATCTTGCCCAGCTCGCCGCCGCCGGCGTCGAGCACGGTGACGTGGGCGGTGACCATCTGCTTCTGGCTGTCTTCGGTGGCGCGGATGGCGTCGAGCCGCAGCGTGTAGTGATCGACGGTCACGCTCTGGCCCGGCTTGAGCAACGCCTGCTCGTCGCGCCCGAAGCCCTCGCCGGCGAAGCCGAGGAACATCAGGACGATGCCGACGTGGACGATGTAGCCGCCGTAGCGCCGCTTGTTGCGCGCCACCAGCCCGATCATCGCCGTGAACAGGTCCGTTCCGGTCGTCTCGCGCCGCACTGCCGCGCCGCGCAGGAACTCCTGGGCCATCGTCCCGGTGACGAACCCGCAGATGGCGAAGCACAGGCCCGACGGCCAGAAGCCGATCCCGACACCCAGCGCCGCCGCCCCGGCGGCCAGCCCGGCGGCGATCGGCCAGAGGAACTGCTCGCGCAGGTTGGCCAGCGTGGAACTGCGCCAGGCCATCAGCGGTCCGATGCCGGTGAGCGTGAGCAGGATGAGGCCCACCGGCGTCATCCAGGTGTTGAAGAAGGGCGGCCCGACGGTGAGCCGCTCGCCGGCCAATGCCTCCGACAGCGTCGGGAACATCGTGGCGAAGAGGACGAACGCCGCCGAGAACACCAGCACCCAGTTGTTGGCGAGGAACGCTGCCTCCTTCGAGGCCCACGAATCCAGCTCGTTACGCGCCTTGAGCAGCGGCAGGCGGTAGATCACCCAGCCGAAGCTGAAGACCAGCGTGATCAACATGAACACCGTGAACATCCACGCCAGCGCCCGGTCCTCGCCGAAGGCGTGCACCGACTGCACGATGCCCGAGCGGGTCATGAACGTGCCGAACAGGGTCAGGAAGAAGGTGACGATCACCAGCGTGACGTTCCACACCCGCAGCATGCCGCGCCGCTCCTGCACCATCACCGAGTGCAGGAACGCCGTCGCGGTGAACCACGGCAGCAGGCCGGCGTTCTCGACCGGATCCCAGCCCCAGAAGCCGCCCCAGCCCAGCTCCTCGTAGGCCCAGATCATCCCCAGTGTCAGCCCCAGCGACAGGCAGAACCACGAGATCATCGTCCAGCGGCGCACGGCGCGCAGCCACGAGTCGTCGAGATGGCCGGTGATGAGCGCGGCGATGCAGAACGCGAACGGGATGGTCATCCCGACGAAGCCCAGGTACATCGTCGGCGGATGGATCGCCATGTAGAAGTTCTGCAGCAGCGGATTGAGTCCCTGGCCCGCGCCCGGCGCCTGCGTCATATAGGTGGCGAACGGGTTGTTGTGGACGATCATCAGGAACAGGAAGAACATCTGCACCACGCTCAGCGTGGCGACGACGTAGGGAATGAGCTCGCGGTGGCGGTCGCGGTTGATGCGCACCGCGGCGGCGCCGAAGAGCGACAGCAGGAACACCCAGAACATCACCGAGCCGTCGAGCCCGCCCCAGTAGGAGGCGATCTTGTAGCCGAGCGGCTGCGCTGTCTCGGAGTAGCGCTGGACGTACTTGATGGTGAAGTCGCCGACGACGAACGCGTGGACGATGACGCCCGAGGCGACGGTCATCACCGCGGCCACCAGATACAGGGCGCCGACCCCGCTGGCCGTCAGTCTGGCGTTGCGCAGGCGGGCGCCGGCCACCGAGGCGGCGGCGGCGTAGGCCGAGGTCACGAAGGCGAGCAGGAGCAGGAACGCGCCGAGTGAGGCCATCGGGATCCTTTGCCGTCAGCGGCCGGGCCGGTCGCGGCGCCGCGCCGTGGCGACTAGTTGGTGCCGCTCGGCGGCGTGGCCGTCGCCGCCGCCGCGCCTGCGGCGCCGACCTTGGCCTCGTACTTCGAGGGGCACTTCGCCATCACGCCGTTGGGGTGCACTTTGAAGCCGTCGGGCCCGAGCACGCCCTTCAGCACGACCTCGGCGTCGTCCTTGAAGGTATCGGGGACGATGCCGGTGTAGCTCGCCTGCACGACGTGACCCTGGCTCTGGACTTCGAACTTGTATTCGAGCGAGTTGCGCTTCTTGAAGATCGACTCGGGCTTCACGAAGCCATGGAGCTGGAGCGGCTTGCCGTACCAGACGTCGGGCGCGCCCATCACCTCTTCGACGTGCTTGTAGTACTCGGTGCTCTCCGACATCGTCGAGTACAGGAGGCCGCCGAACGACAGCGCCAGCACCAGGCTGGTAAGGCCGACCTTGAGGGCTTTGTGCTTCATGGTCAATGACTTCCGGAGACAAAGCGGCGCCGGCCGCTAGTGGACAGAATATGCTGCCCCACCTCCGGGGTCAACCGACGACGGGGTCAGACGGCACCGGCCGATACGGCGCCAGCAGGGCGTGCACGACGGCTACCGGCAGCCCGACGACGTTCGGATACGACCCGTCGATTCGCGTCACATACCGCGACGCCAGCCCCTGGATGCCGTAGGCGCCGGCCTTGTCGCGTGCTTCCCCCGAGGCCACATAGCCGGCAATCTCGCTGGCCGACATCGGCGCGAGCCAGACCCGCGTCGCCGCCACTGCGCTCGCCCGTCCGCCCGGACCGACCACCGCGACACCGGTGAGCACGTCGTGCGCCCGGCCCTGCAGCCGCATCAGCATGGCCGAGGCGTCGGCGTCGTCGACCGGCTTGCCGAGCAGGTCGCCGTCGACCACCACCGTCGTGTCGGCACCCAGCACGACGGCCCCGGGCCGTGCGGCCGCGACCGCCCCGGCCTTGGCCTCGGCCAGCCGGCGGACGTACGCGGCCGGTGCTTCGCCGGGCTCCGGGGTCTCGTCGAGGTCGGCCGGCGCGACGATGAACGCGTAGCCGGCCAGGCGCAGCAGCTCGGCGCGGCGTGGCGACGCCGAGGCGAGAACGAGCAGCCCGTCGAGCATCGGGAGATTACATCACGGCGGCGGCGCGCCGCGTTCGCCGCCCGGCGATCGCGCGGGTGCTATTCTTGGAGGATGATCCGCGCGCCACAGGTCTGGCCGAGTGCGCTGGCTCCGGCGATTCGCCAGGCGCCGCTCACGCCGGAAAAAGTCGACTTCGCGTGGCGCGCCGCCGGCGGCCCGGCGATCGCCCGGGCGACCCGGGTCGTGCTCGGCGAGGATCGGGTGCTGCGAGTCACCGGCGACGATCCGCAGTGGATCGACGCCGTCCGCGGCATGCGCTCCCACCTGCTGCGCCAGCTCGAACCGTGGCTGGGGGTCGGCGCGGTCACCGGGATCGAAGTGACCGGCGGCACGCCGCCGCGCCGCTCGGCCTCGCGCCGGCGGAAGTCGTAATCGTTCATCTGGAGCGTCAGTTCGTCATGTCCGAAGCCGTCATCGTCAGCGCCGTCCGCGTGCCCACCGGCCGGTTCCTCGGCACGCTCAAGGACCATACGGCGCCGGAGCTCGGCGCGCTGGTGGTCCGCGAGGCCGTGCGCCGCGCCGGCATCGACCCGGCGTCGGTGGAGGAATGCATCATGGGCAACGTCGTCTCGGCCGGCGCCGGCCAGGCGCCGGCCCGGCAGGCGGCGCTCAAGGGCGGGCTCGCCAATCACGTCGCCGCGCTGACCATCAACAAGGTGTGCGGCTCGGGGCTGAAGGCGGTGATGCTGGCCCAGCAGGGCATCCTGACCGGCGACATCGAGATCGCCGTGGCCGGCGGCATGGAGTCGATGAGCAACGCGCCGTACCTGCTGGCCAAGGCTCGCGAGGGCCTGCGGATGGGCAACGCGCAGATGGTGGACTCGATGATCCACGACGGGCTGTGGTGCCCGTTCGAGAACTGGCACATGGGCAACGCCGGCGAGACCGTGGCCGACGTCTACAAGGTGACGCGCGACGAGCAGGACGCCTACGCCGCCGACAGCCACAAGAAGGCCGCTGCCGCCCATGGGGCCGGCAAGTTCGCCGCCGAGCTGCTCCCGGTGCCGATCAAGCAGAAGAAGGGCGACCCGGTACTCTTCGCCCAGGACGAATCGGTACGCGCCGACACGACCGCCGAGGTGCTGCGCGGCCTGAAGCCGGCGTTCAAGAAGGACGGCAGCGTCACCGCCGGCAATGCCCCGCCGGTCAACGACGGCGCCGCGGCGCTGGTGGTGATGTCGGCGGCGCGTGCATCAGCGCTCGGGCTGACGCCGATGGCGCGCATCGTGGCCCAGGCCACCAGCGGCCTCGAGCCGAAGATGCTGCTGATGACGCCGGTCGAGGCGTCGCGCAAGGTGGCGAAGAAGGCCGGCTGGAACCTGCAGGACGTCGATCTGTTCGAGCTGAACGAGGCGTTCGCCGTGCAGGCGGTGGCGGTCATCCGCGAGCTCGGCATCGATGCCGCGCGGGTCAACGTCAACGGCGGCGCGGTGGCCCTGGGCCACCCCATCGGCGCCTCCGGCGCACGCGTCCTGACGACGCTGCTCTACGCGCTCGAGGATCGCGGCGGCAAGCGCGGCATCGCCACGCTGTGCCTCGGCGGCGGCAACGGCGTCGCGCTCGCCGTCGAGATGATCTGAGCGCCACGCGGGTCGGGCCGAGGACGGTACCTCGGCCTGGCCTCAGGCTGCTGACGCTGAACGATCACTCGGCCTGGCCGAGCACACCTCGACCCTCCCGGCCGGCGTCCGAACGACTACGCGCGCGCTGGTCGTCGAGGCACCGCGCGCCGCAGCTGCCCTGCGGGCCGGTGCCTCGGCCAGGCCGAATGATCCTACAGCAGCGGCCTGAGGCCAGGACGAGGTACCGGTCCGCAGGGTGAGCCGAACCTGAGACCTGCCCCGGGCCGCAGCCGTCGTCGTCATGTAGCGCGACGCGTTGCCGGCGACGTGCGTGACGGCCTCGAGCAGGCGATCGACCTCCTGCGGCATGTTGTAGACGTGCGTCGCCGCGCGCACGCCGTTCAGGTTGCCGGTGGACATCGTGCGGATCCACACCCGGTTGAAGTCGTAGATGCCCTTGACGACGTTCTCCATCGGGATGTCGCGCACCGAGAACAGCGTCAGGCCGGCCGCAAACTGCGGGTCCTCGGAGGTCCACAGCTTCACGCCCGGGATCGTCTTCAGCCCGGCACGCAGCTTCGTGCTCAGCTGCCTGACCCGCGCCTCGACGTTCTTCTTGCCGATGGCCTCGTGGAAGTCCATGGCCTCGGCCATGGCCATGAAGCCCGGCACGCTGCGCTGGCCGCCGAGCTCGTACTTGCGGGCGCCGTAGCTCGACGCCTTGGGATCGTTGGTGGTCTTGAGGTCGGCGTAGCCCATCAGCGGCCAGATGCGATCCTGGACGTCGCGCTTCACGTAGCACACGCCGGTGCCGGTGCCGGCCAGCAGCCACTTCTGCCCGGCCGCGGCGTAGTGGTCGATGCCGGTGCTCTTCAGATCGAGGTCGAGCATGCCCAGCGGATGCGCGCCGTCCACCGAGATGAGCGCGCCCTTGCTGTGGGCCAGGTCCGACAGCGCCTTGATCGGCGTGACGAGGCCGGTGACGTAGGTCATGTGGCTGACCATGATCATCTTCGTGCGCGGCGTCATCGCCCGCTCGTAGATCTTCACGATCTGATCGACGCTCTCGGGCGGGGACGGCACCTCGATCTTGACCAGCTTCACGCCGTAGCGGGCCTCGACCTGCAGCAGCGGCTGGATGCCGCCGCCGTGTTCGTGCGTGCAGTAGACCACTTCGTCGCCGGGCTTCCAGTCGACGCCGCGGATGAAGATGTTCATGCCCTCGCTGGTGCTGCGGGTGAGCGCGATTTCGTCGGCCGTGGCGCCGACGAACGCGGCCATCCGCGCCCGCACCTGATCGCGGCCCTCGTTCCAGTAGTTGTTGGTCGGGTCCTCCGCCAGGGCGTTGTTCAACCGGGCGAAGGCATCGACGACCACCCGCGGCGTCGGGCCGTAGGTGCCGTTGTTCATGAAGGTGAGGCCGTCGACGACGTTGAACTGGCTGCGCACCTTCCACCAGTAGGCCTCGTCGAGCGCGCCGGTCGGCTTCAGCGCGCCGAGCGGCAGCGACAGCGGCGGCGCCTTGGGCTGCGCCGCGAGCGGCGTGCCGAAGAGGCCGGAGCCGAGGCCGCCGAGCGCGGCCGCCGAGCCGCCGAGGAACTTGCGCCGCGAGACGTGCATCGAGCCGGCCATGCGCCCTCCTGGGATGAACGAGACGACCCGGCACGCGGCCGGCTGCGGCGATTATCGCTCCGCGCCCGTCGATGTCAATCGCCAATGCCGGCCCCGTTGCCGGTGTAGGATGCCGGCATGCCGACCCGCCTGATCCGTGCCGTAACGATCGGCGCCTTCTTCGTGCTGGCCTCGTCCGCGGCGGCACAGTCGACGTTCCCCGCGCCGGTCGAGGCCGACTTCGTCGCCCGCGATGTGACCTTCGCCGATGGCCAGCGGCTCGCCGAGGTGCGGCTGCACTACCGCACGGTCGGCACGCCGCGAAAGGGCGCCGACGGTGTGGTGCGAAACGCCGTGCTGATCCTGCACGGTACCGGCGGCTCCGGTGCGGCGTTCCTGGGCGACAGCTACGGCGGGCTGCTCTTCGGCAAGGGCCAGCTGCTCGACGCCGAGCGCTACTACATCGTGCTGCCCGACAACGTCGGCCATGGCGGATCGAGCAAGCCCAGCGACGGCCTGCGGATGAAGTTCCCGGCCTACCGCTACACCGACATGGTGCGGCTGCAGCATCGCCTCGTCACCGAGGGCCTGGGCCTGACCCACCTGCGGCTCGATCATGGGCACGTCGATGGGCGCGATGCACAGCTGGATGTGGGGCTACATGTATCCGGCGTTCGCCGACGGCCTGGTGCCGCTGGCCAGCAACCCCGTCGAGATCGCCGGGCGCAACCGGATGTGGCGCAAGGCGCTGGTCGACGCGATCGTCACCGACCCGACGTGGAAGGACGGCAACTACACCACGCCGCCGCGCGGCATGGCCTCGGCGCTGGGCTTTCTGCTGATCGCCACCAGCGCGCCGCTGCAATGGCAGAAGCAGTGGCCGACCGCAGCGGCGGTCGATCGCTGGCTGGCCGATCAGATCGCCGCCCGGCTGAAAACCACCGACGCCAACGACACCATCTACCACTTCCGCGCCTCGGAGGACTACGACCCGTCGCCGCATCTGGAGCAGATCACCGCGCCGCTGCTGGCGATCAACTCCGCGGACGACTTCGTGAATCCGCCCGAGATGCCGATGATGGAGGGGCTCATCCGCCGCCTGCCGCACGCCCGCTTCGTCCTGCTGCCGGTGACCGACGCCACGCGTGGCCACGGCACCCACAGCCGTCCCGACGTGTGGCACGACCATCTGGCGGCGTTCCTGAAGACGCTGCCATAGGGCGCGCGGGGGGTGTCACCCGCGCGGCGTGCAGGCGAGAAAGCGCTTCGGGTTCTCCTCGAGGATCCGCCGCACCGTGGGCGCCGGCAGCCCGGCCCGCACCAGCATCGGGCCGAAGATCGTCGCCGTTTGCGCCAGGCCCGCCCCGCCGTTCTTCTTCAGTGCGCGCGGCGACGCGAAGTCGGACGACAGCAGCAGCTTGTCGGCGTGGCCCGCTTGAACGACGGCCATCGCCGCCACGACCTTGTCGGCGTCCGGCACGATGGGCAGCGTCACCCGGTCGAAGCCCACGAACGCGCCGCGCCTGGCGATCTCCACCGCGACTTCGGCCTTGGGATCGTGGAGGCAGCACAGGTGCCCGATGGCCACCTTGTCGAGCATGGCCCCGGCCTCTTCCAGGATGTCGAGCTGACGCAGCGCCGCGTCGCGCGGGATTTCGGCGCCACCCGGACGCTGGCCCAGATACGGATTGTGGGTGAACACCGGCAGACCAGTGCGCGCCTGCGCCATCCCCACCGCCCGGAACACCTTGCGCTCGGTCTCGGTGAGCGTGCCGTCCTGCTGGCCGATCTCACCGAATGCCCCCAGGCGGTCGCGGATCGCATCGCGCGTCAGCTCGTCGGCGATCTGCTCGGCCGACATCTCGGCCAGCGCCGCCGGATAGCTGCGCTGCATGTAGTAGCCGCCGCTGGCCACGACCGGCAGCCCGCTGTCGGTCGCGATCCGCCGGATCGCCTCCAGGCTGCGGTGCATGTCGGGATGCCCGCCGTCGACGATGAGCGCCACGCCGGCGGCCTTGGCGGCGCGCGCCTCTTCGGTCATCAGCGCGACGTCGTCGGTGAAGTGCGACGTCGCGTCGAGCGGAAACCGCATCGACAGGTGTTCGTGGAACAGCACGGTGCCGGTCAGCGCCGCGGGATTCAGATCCCCGCCGAGGGTGCGGATGACCAGCCGGGCCGGGGCCTGAGCCGACGGCCGGACGCGCCCGACCGACACCGAGAACGCGCCAACCGACGCCAGCAACGCACGACGGGTCAGAGTAGCCACGATGGGCCGATTCTACGCCCGCATTGACCCGTGCGGCGGGGCGGCGGACCCCGGGGTCACGGGCCGGACGGGCGCGGGTTATCATGCGGCCAATGGCCCGATTCGGCCCCTCCATTCGTGGCGTCGTCGCCGGCGCGGTCGTGCTGGCCTCGCTCAGTGGCGCGCCCGCGCACGTGCATGGCCAGGCCCAGGAGTTGCCGCCGCTCGTCTACGTCTGCCCGATGCACGCGGATCAGGTAGCGCACGAGGACGGCGACTGCCCGATCTGCGGCATGAGCCTCGAGCCGATGCGGCTCGATACCGTCTACACCTGCCCGATCCATGCCGTGGTCTCCGAGTCCAAGCCGGGCAAGTGCCCGATCTGCGCGCGGCCGCTCGGCGAGGTCACCATCTCGGTGGCGTGGAAATGCGCCGGCGTCGACAAGGAGCTCACCGAACCTGGCGCCTGCAAGGACGGCACGCCAGCCGTGCGGGTGCAGAAGACGCTGGCGCACGGCAACCACAACCCGCAGCACGGCGGCCAGTTCTTCATGGCCGCCGACAACTGGCATCATCTCGAGGGGGTCTACCCCTCGCCCGGCGTCTTCCGCCTCTTCCTCTTCGACGACTACACCAAGCCGCTGACCGCCGAGAAGATCGCCGCCGTGAAGGCGCGCGTGGTCACCCGGGAAGAGACCAATCCGCAGACCTTCGAGACCCGGGAGGTCGCCGCGGTCCCCCTGGCGCCGTCCGCGGACGGCCCGTATCTCGAGGCCGCCATCGGCGAGGTGGCGTTGCCCGCCAACCTCATCGTGCAAGCCAGCTTCACCGCCGGCAGCAAGGACCAGCGCTTCGATTTCACCTTCACGGAGCACTCGGTGGCCGCACCGCCGACGACCATCGACGGCGCGACCCGGCTGGCGATGGACATCCCCGATGACACCGGCGGCGTCCTGGCCATGCTGCGCGAGCGGCGCGATTCGGTGAAGGAAATCGTGACCCGCGGCAGCCTCACCGAGGTGTGGGTGCCGGCGCTGCAGGCCAAGGAACTGGCGCTGGCGCTCGAGATGCACGCCCGCGAGTTCCCGGAGCCACGGCGGGTGCAGGTGAGCACGGCCGTGCGCGAGGTGGTGGTGGCCGCCTTCCGGCTCGATGCCGCCGGCGACCGCGGCGAACGCGAGGAAGTGGCCCGCGCCTCCGACGTGCTGCTCGCGGCCGTCGGCACGATCGAGTCGTTGTTCACGGGCCGGCCATGAGGAGCGCCATGGGTCCGACGCCCCGGTGGTTCGCAGCGGCAGTCGGCCTGTGGGCGGCGGTCGTCTGGCTGAGCCCGCCCGCCGAGGCGCACAAGTCGATCACCTCGAAGTACCTCTACAACGAGGACGTGTTTCCGGTGTTTCGCGAACATTGCGGCCGGTGCCACGTGGAGGGGGGCGTGGCGCCGATGTCGCTGATGACCTACGACGACGCGTCGCCGTGGGCCGAGTCGCTGCGTATCGAGCTGCTCAGCGAGACGATTCCGGCGTGGCACCCTCTGAAGCTCACGGCCCGCGAGCTCGATCTGGTGCTCGTCTGGGCCACCGGTGGCGCCCCGCGCGGCAAGCCCGAGAATGCTCCGCCGCCAGTGGCACTGGACACCGGATGGCCATCGGGCCCGCCCGACCTGGATGTGGCGATGCCGGCGCCGTTCACCCTCGAGGCCACGGCGGCCGAGGCGACGCACGAGGTCATCCTGCCGCTGGCGGGTGCGGCCGGGAAGTCGCTGCGCGCGATCGATCTCAAGCCCGGTACGCCGGCGATCGTGCGCAGCGCGACGCTGCTCATGAAGAGCGGCGCGGCCGCGCCGAAGGAACTGGCCGCGTGGGTGCCGGGCCAATCCGCGGCGGTGGCGCTGGCGGCGCCAGTCCGCGTGCCCGACGGCGCGTCGCTGGTGGCGCGCATCGTCTACAAACGCACGTGGAAATACGAAGGTCAGGCGCTCAGCGATGCCAGGACCCGTCGGCCTGTATTTCAGCGACGCGGCGCGGCGTCCGACCGGCCGGCCGCGCTGACGGCGATCACTCCAGCGGGCGCGGCCGCCCCTTCCACATCGCCGCGGCTGCCGCGACCGGCGCCAGCATCACGGTTTCGGTGGCCAGCGCCCACAGGTTGTGGGCCCAGAAGCCCTCGAGCCAGTAGCGCCGCGAGATCGCCTCGAACACGAAGGCGTTGGCGAAGTAGAAGGTCGAGACCACCGGCCACAGCGCCATCACGCCGAGCGGCGGCGTGTCGTCGGAGCCCAGCCAGTCGAAGAGCACGTGAGACGCCCACGCTGCAGCCACCACGAGCGCGATGCGCCAGCCGCGGCGCCTCGTGAGGAGCAGGGTCAGGAGCCCCGCCAGCAGCGCCGCACCGAGGCTATGCGTCTCCATGTTGTGCCGGCCCCAGAGGAAATCGAGATCGGGCAGCACGGCGACGACGGCGCCGACCCGCACGAGCGGATCCCGGAGCAGGCGCCGGACCGGGCCGGCTCGCGACAACGCCGGCGGCTCGCCACCCAGCGCCAGGGCGCAGATCACGCCGCCGAGGGCGTGGCCGATCGGGCTGGGCACTACCCCCTCCCCGCCCACGACACGCTGTACGCAGCGATTGCCGCGGCGGCGCGGCCGCAGCGCTGCCAGTCCCGCGATCCGGGAACCATCACGGCCCGGAGGGCGAAAGTCGTCACGTCGTCTAAGTTACTGATTTAGAAGCCCTAGGGCAATGCGCAGTGCACGCATTTTCGCTTGACTTTCGCTTGGCCTCCCGTTAGCATCCGGGTGGTTGAACGACGGCTCGCCGCCGCGCCGTCCCAACCCTCGACGGAGATCCCATCATGCCTGTGGACGATGTGAAAGAGCGCCTCAAAGCCATCGAGATGGCAGTCGGCCAGATTGAAAAGCAGTTCGGCAAGGGCGCCATCATGCGCCTGGGCCAGAAGGGCGGCGTGCAGCCGGCCGAGACCATCTCCACGGGCTCGATCAGCATCGACTACGCCCTGGGCATCGGCGGCTTCCCGCGCGGCCGCGTCGTCGAGGTGTTCGGCCCCGAGTCCTCGGGCAAGACCACCCTCACCCTGCAGGTGATCGCCGAGGCACAGCGCGCCGGCGGCATGGCGGCGTTTGTCGACGCGGAACACGCCCTCGATGCGGAGTACGCCAAGAAGCTCGGCGTGGACATCGACAACCTGCTGGTGTCGCAGCCCGACAACGGTGAACAGGCGCTCGAGATCGTCGAGGTGCTGGTGCGCTCCAACTCGGTCGACGTCGTGGTGGTCGACTCGGTGGCGGCGCTGGTGCCCCGCGCCGAAATCGAGGGCGAGATGGGCGACGCCCAGGTCGGCCTGCAGGCCCGGCTCATGTCGCAGGCGCTGCGCAAGCTCACCGGCGTGGTCTCGAAATCCAAGACCTGCCTGGTCTTCATCAACCAGCTGCGCGAGAAGATCGGCGTGATGTTCGGCAGCCCCGAGACGACCACCGGCGGCCGCGCGCTCAAGTTCTACTCGTCGGTGCGGGTCGACATCCGCCGCATCGGCGCCATCAAGGACGGCGAGGTGGTGGTCGGCGGCCGCACCCGCGTGAAGATCGTCAAGAACAAGATGGCGCCGCCGTTCCGCGAGGCGGAAGTCGACATGATGTACGGCGAAGGCGTGTCGCGCGAAGGCGACCTGATCGATCTCGCCGTCGAGCGCAAGATCATCGACAAGAGCGGCGCCTGGTTCTCGTTCGCCGGCGAACGCCTCGGCCAGGGCCGCGAGAACGTCAAGCAGTTCCTGAAGGAGCACGTCGATCTGCGGCAGGCCATCGAAGAAAAGGTCCGTCGCGAACTGGGCCTGCTGCGCGAGGTCGAAGCGGCCGTCGTCTAGCGGCCCGCCATTCGTGGACCTCGCTGTCTTCAAGGCGATCAACTCCACGCACCTCCCCGCCGTCGATCCGATCATGATCACGGCGACCTGGCTGGGCGTCGGGGGCGGCGTGTGGTTCGGGCTGGCCCTCGCCGCAATGGCGACGGCCGCGGCATCGCGCCGCGGCCACCCGGGCGATGCTCGCGCTGGCGATCACTCTCGGCGTCAACGGTCAGATCATGAAGCCGCTCGTCGGCCGTCAGCGACCGTTCGTGGCGCAGCCGGCCGACGCCCGCGTCATTCAGCAGCCGCCACCCACGACCGCGTCGTTCCCGTCCGGCCACGCGGCAGCTGCCGTGGCCGGGGCGATGTCGTTGGGTCGCGTCTGGCCGGCGGCCCGCTGGGCACTGGCCGCTCTGGCAGCGCTCATCGCCTATTCGCGGATCTACGTCGGCGTGCACTACCCCACCGACGTGCTGGCCGGGCTGCTTCTTGGCGCCGCCTGCGTCTGGCTGGTGCTGGCCGGCCGTCACCCGTCGACGTGGTCGCGGGCAACCGACCCGCCGTCAAGCGTGTAGCACGTGCCCTGACCTCGAGCTGTCACGCCCGAACCGCCGCGAGGGGCGATCCCTCGTCCTGGCCTCGGGCTGCTGACGCTGAACAGATCACTCGGCCTGGCCGAGGGATCACCCCTCTCGGCGTTGGCGGACAAGCGTGCCCACGTCCGTATCCGTGGTGCCGATCTGCCAAACGCGGCACCAGACGGGCTCTCGTCTCCGGCCTCAGAACTTACGCTGTACCAGATCATTCGGCTCGGAGACTGAGCCCGTCGCGACGCGAGCACGGTGCCCTGCCCGGCGTCAGTTTTTCCGTATGTTATGATTCCGATTCTGTGCCCGCTCGCCGGGGCGCACCTGGGGCCAGGTAGCTCAGTTGGTAGAGCACGTGACTGAAAATCACGGTGTCGGCGGTTCGATCCCGTCCCTGGCCACCAACTTTCCTGCCAAATCCTGACGTCCCGGTCGCGCGCTTCGGCTCTGGCGCGTCGATTGTCCCCGCGATTGTCCCTGCCAGCTTCTTGACGTTCTCCCGCAGGTCCGCTTCGCTCACCACGTTGTAACGTTCGAACACCGATCGGGTCTTGTGGCCGGTGAGCATCATCGCCACGCGCTCGGGAATCCCCTGCCGCACGAAGTTCCGCACCGCCGTACGCCGGAGGTCATGCGGGATGCGCCCCGGGCAGCCTGCGCGTTCGCACGCGGTCTGCCACGAGCGCCGGAAAAACCGGACCGGCTGGCCCTGGCGGTGATGGAAGACCCACGGGACAATCTGCCCGGTCTTCTTCTCCACTGCGTCGGTAGCGGCTCGCTGGGCCGCCAGGAGCGCGCCTAGCGAGCCATCGGCCGAGAACGGAAACGTTCCGGCCCTCGCGGTTCTTCGTGGTCCCGACGTCGAGCCTGACGATCCCCGCTTCGAGATCCACCTGGTGCCACTGGAGCGGCAGGACTTCGGACTTGATGCGCCAGCCGGTCAGATACCCGAAGGTCAGCACCGGGCGGACTGCACTCGGCAGGTGCCGCCGCACGGCCTCGAACTGCTCGCGCTCGAAGAATCCCTGTCGGGCGTTGTCCTCCCGCAGCATCGGGATGTGCGGAGCCGCCAGGAGCTTCCCCGCCTGTATCGCCAACTTGAACATCCGCTTGAGGGCCGCCAGCTCCCGGTTGATCGTGGCGTTGGCCTTCCCTGCCTTCTGCCGGTCCTCGACGTAGGCGCGGACGTCGGCCGTGGAAATCTGCACCATCCGGCGGCCCCGGAACCACGGCGTCAGGCCGAGATCGATCCGGCGCCTGATCGAATCCAGGGAGCGCCGCCGGTTGATCGTGTACTCGGTGATGAGATCCTTGGCGGCGTCGTCGAATAGCAGCCGCCCGATCTGCGGCGAGATGGGGACGCCCTTCCCCCTCATAGCGCAAAGCGCGACGGGGGCTCCAAAAGATGTTCGCCGTGAGCTGCGGGTGGCAGGCCAACCTCAGGGAACTCGCGCGAAGGTTGTCTCGCCTCTGAATGGTTCTCAGGGCTACCTAAATCCTGTCGGCACCGACGCACGAATTACCGGCGCAGGGCCGTTGCGTGCATCGTGGCCGCGCTAATCGCCGTGAAGTGACCTGAAGGCACAGGTTTCGAGTGTCCACCCCCGTGTGCCCCGGGTCCAACCGCGGTCGCTTGCAGGCTCTTCCCCCAGTGATGGAGCTTGTCTTTGCTGTCCAGGCCGATGCTGAAATTCCGACCCGCCGCAATCGCGCTGAACTTGACGCCTTTCGGCGCACCAGAACTTTCGAGGTCTCCATCCGATCCCCAACCACTCACGCTGTCGTCTCCGGCATTCAACGCCAGCACGTGGCGAGTCCCCGCCGCAATTGCGGAAAACGGTCCGGGATGCCACCAGTACCCGCCGCTGCTGTTTCCGACAAACTTCCACAGGGGATCAACTAAGACCGTATTGCCCGGCGCAAAAAGTCCTGTTCCCCATCCATACAACTGGCCCAGGTCGTCTCGCGCGATGCTATGGCTGCTCCGCGCGCGTACCTCGAAGAACGTCCGCCCCGCCGGTGCCGGCGGTGTGCCTGAAGCCGTCCCTCCCCACTGCACCAGTGTGCGGTCTTCCGTGATTGCGACGCCGTGTCCCCCACCCACAGTCAGCGCAATGAATTTCACCTTTGGTGACATCGGCGGGAGGTCAGCCTTGGCGTAGGGTGCGCCCGCAAACCCGCCGCCCCACGTGTCGATACCTCCATCCGAGGCGCGAATGCCGGCCGCAAATGATGCGCCCAGTGCGATCTCGACATACGTTTCCCCAGGCGGCAAGGCCAGCGGTGGGACGATGGGCGTTTGTGGCGGCAAATGGCCTCCCCACAAAACAGGGATTCCATCGCTGCCCAGAGCTAGGCCTTGTGTGGCGCCTCCCGGCGCAATCCTCGTGAAGCCGTTACCTTGGGGACCGCCACTGATCTGTCGGTGGTCGTCGTTCCCCCACACCACAACCTCGCCCGATTTCGCTGGCATAGCAACTCCAATCCGATCTCTGAATGCGTCTTCCTCTACCTGGAAAGCGGGGAAGCGACGCGGAAACGTGAAAACCCCCTTTCGCGCCCGCGTTACCTTCCACACCCCGTGCTCGGGCGATCGTCCCGGCGACGTTAGCGAGGCTTGTCGAACATGCGTCGGTGTCCTAAAGGGGCTGTCCCTTTTCTGTCCCTGAGAGGGATAGAAACCGCCCAACTCTACCCAACGCCAGCCAATTCGCCGCTTGACGGACGCTCGGGACATGCACGGGATACCGCCATTTTCCGGGGCCAGCCTAGCGGCGCTTCCCCGGTCTGAAAATCACGGTGTCGGCGGTTCGATCCCGTCCCTGGCCACCAACTTCCAGCCATAAACTCTCCACAAGTCAACATCAGGCACGGGTCAGTGCCAGCCAGGTGTAGGCGCGTCGCCGTACACACCAACGGGGCCTTCTTTCGGCGTACAGGAGAGCCTTGCGAGTGCGCCCCCCAGGCCGAGAACTCCGCGCGCTACCCGACTCCGTTCCACTCGAGGGGCGGATCGAAGGCTTCGCCCACCGGCGCCACGCCGATCACGATCTTGCGGATGTTACCGGTGAACGCGTTGTCGTACGCCTGGTAGTCGTGCGTCACCGGCGTCAGATCATCCATGCCCACGTCCGCCGTCTCGGTGCCGGTGAAGAACGGGATGGTGCGGTCGATACGACCCGAGGCTACCTGTTCACCGTTGACGAACAAGTCACCTCTCCCGCCTGCGCCTGGCATCTTCCCGCCGTCGTAGATGAACTCCCACCGGAGCGTGACCGTGCCGGCGGGGAGCGCCTTGGGGGCGCTCACTTCAAAAAGCTCACGACCGAACCAGTTGTAAGCGAATTTCGGGTGGCCCTTGTGCACGTAGAGGCTCCATCCGCCAGTGTGTCCGCCGTGCGCGATGATCACGCCCTCGGCTCCCCCATTGGGCACATCGAGTTCGGCGGTGATGGTATAGGAACGGTTCTTCATGTTGATGAACGCGTTCTCCGACAGGCCGATCATGCCCTCGTAAAGAGTCAACGACGTCCGCGGGCCCATGAGGTCCGGGCGCCCGGCGATCGACGCATTGAAGCGTTCGAGAACGCGGTCGTCGAGCGGCAGGACGTTGTACTTCACCGCTTCTGTCAGGAAAAGCGCCTTGAGCTCTGCGACCTTGTCGGGATACTTGGCCGCAAGGTCGTTCACCAGACTGAAATCTTCCTCAGTGTCGTACAGCTCCCAGGCGTCATTCTCGAAGGTGGCCCGCGGCGCGGCTTCCCAAAAGGCTTTGTGCAGGGTGGTGGCATACCAGCCGTCGTGATAGATCGCGCGGTTGCCGCCGTATTCAAAATACTGCGTGGTGTGGCGGGATTTTGCCTTGGCGTCATTGAACGTGTGGAGGAGACTCGCCCCCTCCAGGGGCTTCTGCGTCATGCCATTCACGACCGTCGGCTCCGGCAAACCGGCCGCCTCCAGCACCGTCGGGGCCAGGTCGATGACATGTTGAAATTGCGTGCGAATCTCACCCTTGCCCTTGATTCCCTTCGGCCAGTGGATCACGGTGGCGTTGCGCGTCGAGGAAAAGGTCGCGTGCCCCTGCCCGCCGACCATCGGCGTGCAGCTCGCCTGACCCCATGGCATGGCGTAATGGCCTGCGGCCTTCGGCCCGCCCAGGTCGTCGATGTGCTGCAGCAGGTTCTCCATCGTTTCGGGCACGCCGTTGAACAACGCCAGCTGGTTGAACGACCCAATCGGACCACCGAAGGGCGACCCGCCGTTGTCGCCGGCCACCCAGACGAGCAGCGTGTTGTCGAGTTCGCCGAGGTCCTCGATGGCCTCAATCAAACGACCGACCTCGTAGTCGGTGTGCTCGGCCATGGCGGCGTAGACCTCCATCTCCCGGGCCAGGACCCGATGTTCCTCAGGCGTGAATGAGCTCCACGTCCTCGCCATCTCTGGCATCGGTGCGAGCTTCGTGTCGGGCGGGACCGTGCCCAGCTTGATTTGCCGGGCCAGCGTGTCCTCGCGGAGCTTGTCCCAGCCCTGGTCGAACTTGCCCTTGTACTTGTCGATCCATTCCCTGGGCACGTGATGCGGATCGTGGGTGCCCGCCGCCGCGTAGTAGATGAAGAATGGCTTGTCCGGCGTAAGCGATTGCTGGCTGCGGACCCAGAGGATCGCCTTGTCGGTGATGTCGGTGCTGACGTGATAGTCCGGATCGCGGGGCGTCGGAATGCGGGTCACGCCATCGGTACAGGGCCGGGGAGTAGAGGTCGGACTCGCCTTGAAGAAACCCGTAGAACTTGTCGAAGCCTGAGTGTGCCGGCCAACGGTCCAGCGGCCCGGAGACACTCAATTCCCACGGCGGCAGCTCGTGGGATTTGCCGAACATCGCAGTTCCATAGCCGTTCAGCCGCAGGATTTCGGCCAGCGGTGCGACGGACTGGGGACGCACGCAGTTCATGCCTGGAAACGCCGTGCCCATCTCGGCGACGCCGCCCATGTTCGCGCTGTGCGAGTTGCGGCCGGTGAGGAGGGCCACCCGCGTCGGCGAACAGACCGGCGCGGTGTGCATGTTGTTGTAGCGCAAGCCGCCCTTGGCGAGGCGCTCGAAGGCCGGCATGTCGACCGGCCCGCCAAAACATCCCGGGTCGCCGAACCCGAAGTTGTCCATCAAGATGAAGGCGACGTTGGGTGCACCCGCCCCCTTGGGTGGCTTCAGCTCGAAGCGAGGCGGCGGCGTGGCCTTGCGCGCATCGACTTCGGTAATCGCCGGATGCTGTGGTTCGGGAAGCGGCAGAATCGAGCGGTCCAGGGCCTTGGGGGCGTCACTCATCGATGGTTCCTCGGGTGGCTGGCAGTCTAGTGAATTCCCACCCCGAGTGGCCGCTACTTCGCCGGTCGGATGCTGGGCATCGCGCCAATCTCCACCCACTCGCCCTTGACGCGCAGCATCCACGTCCCGGTCGGCGCGCCGGTGCGTGGGTCGGCCCCCTCGACCCGGAAGCCGATGTCGTTGCCAGAGACGATGCGCGCATTCGGGGGTGGCGTGGCCCGGGGGAACTGCGCGAGCCCGGTGGTAGCAGCCACGGACAGAACCAGTCCAATCACAACGGCAATCACTCGATACATGGTCGCCTCCTGGTGCCCAGGACCTCTGCTCCGGGACACTAGGTCGTAGGACGTCCGGCGACGGGCCGCGGTTTTGGACACCGTCGAGCCGCCAGCCGACACGCGAAGTCGGTGCCGTCGGGTCCTGGCAGACCGGCCGGTCTGGCCATTTGGCACGGCACCGGTCCTGCCGGCTGGCCAGAGCGGATCGTGTTAGCGTGTCGGATCCAGGCGGACCACGCACGTGCAGATGTCACGACTTGTCGTCGGCGCTGTGGTGTTCGTGGTGGCACTCGCCGCCCTCGGCCTCGAGCGACTCGTGGCGCAGTCGGGCACGCCGCGGCTGACCAAGCCGCAACAGGCGGCGCTCGAAGCGCTGATCGCCGCCGTCGATCGGGCCGGCGCCGACCCGGCGAGCGTGACCCCGTCCGAGTGGCAGACGCACGTGCTGCGCGCCTCCGACGGCTCGCACTACGTCGCGCTTCGTGCGATGGCGCCGGGCGTGGCCGCCCCCCGGGAACCAGTGATGCTCTACCTGCGGCTGGCGGCACGGCATACCGACGTCCAGGCCAGGTCGACGCCGCAACGCTCGGCGGTGGTGGAGTGGCTGCACGGCGAGCGCAGCGATCCGCTGCCGATGCGGGCGACGCGGTCGATGACCGTGCCGTACGGCGAGATGCCGGTCGGCGGCGCGGCGGCGTCGATTCGCAACGCCGACGGCAGCCTCGCCAATCCCGCCGTGAAGTCGACGACGGCGCTGCGGCTGATGGACCGCGACCGCCAGCGGGTCGTGCGCGAGCGTGAGGAGCGTGAGAAACAGTTGCGCGCGGCGCTGGAGGCCGCGACGCGCACCGGCATCTCGCCGATGCTGCCGTTCGAAGACTTCGATGCCGCGGTTCGCCTCGATTCCGACGCCCGCGGCGTCGCGGTGCTGCGCAGCGTCAGTGCCGGGCCGGGCGACTACGTCCTCTCGCTCGCCTGGGCGGAGCCCGCGACCGGCGCGCGGTCCCCGGTGGTGCACGTGCTCAGCCATCGCCTGCTGCTGCCGGCGGCCTCGCCCGCGTTCGCGCTGAGCGATGTCGTCCTCGCCGACGCCGTCCATCAACTCGATGCGGCGTATCCGCTGGACCGCCAGAACGCCCATCCCTACGCCATCGGCGCGCTCGAGGCCACGCCGGCCCGCGACGCCGCGTTCCGAGTCGACGAGCGCCTGTCGGTGGCGGTCCAGGTGATCAACCCCTCGGCAGGGAACACCGGCAAGCCCGACGTCGAGGTGACCTTCGCGGTCAGCCGGCTGACGGCCGATCGCGCCGAGGTGGTGGGCACGCTGCCGCCCCAGCGCTACACCACCGCCACGCTGCCGGTAGACTTCGACCTGGCCAAGGGCCATCCGCTGTTCGCGGCGGTGCAGGCGTCGCTCGCCAAGTTCAGCCGGGGACACTATCGTCTGGAGGTGACGGCCATCGATCACCTGGTGGGACAACGCGCCAGCCGCGAGGCGCGCTTCGAGGTGGTCGGCACCCCGCAGAGCCTGCTCAGCGAGGCGCCCGCGCCCGGGCGCGCCTTCCAGCGTGGCGTCGTCCTCACCCCCGGGATGCTCGAGGTGCTCAGCCGCGCGATGACACCGGCGATGCCATCGGACGGGCTCACCCAGATGCTTGGAGCGGCCGCGGCCGGCCGCTTCGCCGAGCTGGCTCGCGACGTGCCGGTGCCAGTCACCGAGCGGGCCACGGCGCAGGCGCTGCGCGCCCTCGGCCTGCTCGGTGCTGGCGATTCGCCGCGTACCGTCGCGGTGCAGCTGCAGCAGGCGCTCGCGCAAGGCGCCCCGCCCTCACCGATCCTGGTGCTGCTGGGCGCTACGGCCGCCCTCGGCGGCGACGATCGAGCCGCCGTGTCAGCCTGGAACCAGGCTCGCGATGGCGGCGTGGACGACTCGAGCGTGGCGGCGCTGCTGGTGAACGCCTACATGCGTCAGGGCGACGTGGCCCGCGCCACCGCCATGGCCCAGGCGGCGCTCGACGCCCAGCCTGACAGCGTCGCGGCGGCGCGCGGCCTGGCGGCCGCCCGTATCGCCGCCGGCCAGTACGTCGAAGCGCTCGCGGCGCTCGAGCCGTTCGCGACGGGCACGCCGGATCCAGACACCGACTTCCTGGTGGTGCACGCCCTGTATGCCGGCTTCGTCGGCGAAACGGCGCCAGGGGCGACCGCCACCGGGCGGGATCGGCTGCAGGCAGTGGGCGCGCGCTACGTCGACACCGGCGGGCCGCATGCCGCACTCGTCAAGGAGTGGCTCGCGGTGGTCGCGACCAGCGCACGTCCGCCGGTCGGGTGACTATGCTGGCCAACACTTCCTGGCGGGCCTCCCTGACGATACGGGGCGCGAACCCGGAATACTTGGCCGGTGCTCCCCGCGCAGGCCGCACCCGACCGCGCCCGCCGGCGCCTGCTCACGCGAGCCGCCGGGCTCGCCGGGCTGGCGCTGACCGCGCCCGACGCGTGGCTGACGCGCCTGTGGGCGCAGGCCCCGTGTGCCGATCGCATTCCCGGAGAGCTCGTGCGCACCTTGCCGCTCTACGGAGCTGGCACGCGAGAGACCCCGCTCGGCGAGATGCTGGGCGGACCCGGGCTCGACGCCCGGCGCTCTTCACCTCGACCTCTCCGTGCTCGCCGACGACGCGATGGTCACCCCGGCCGACCAGGCTGTACGTGCGCACGGCGGCCCCGCACGGGCTGTCGCACGACGCGCGGCCTGGACGATCGGGTTCGGCCTTGCAGGGCGGCCGAGGCGCCGCCGCGGCTGACGGCCGCAGCGCTGGCCGCCGACGCCCGGCCGATGGGTGCGCACGTCATCGAGTGCGCCGGCAACGGCAACCCGCAGAACTTCGGACTGATGAGCGCCGTCGAGTGGGACGGCGTGCCGCTCGAACGTCTGCTCGACAAGGTGCCCCGACCGCCGGGCGCCACTGGCGGTTCTGGTCTCGGGCGTCGATGACGAGACGTCAGCAATCGCGTCAGTACTCGCGCCCGGCGCCAGTTGGGTCTTCCCGCTCGACGTCCTGGCCGCAGCCGCATCCCTTCCTCGCCGTCGCGATGAACGGCCAGGCGCTGACGCCCGATCACGGCGCGCCGGTGCGGCTGGCGGTGCCCCGGCTGGTACGGCTGCGCCTGGATCAAGTGGGTCGAACCGAGATTCGCTGGGTCGCTGGCGAGCGAACCCGCCACCTCGCAAATGCGGGAGTTCGCCGGCACGCACGCACCAGAACGGCGTGCCCGCCCTGGCCGCGACTACGAGGCGCCGGCCATCGACACCGCGGCGATGCCGGTCCGCGTCGAGCAGCGGCGCGTCGACGGTCGGCTCGAGAACCGGGTCGTCGGGATCGTCTGGGGCGGAACCGGCCATCGTCGATCGCCTGGTGATCCGCTTCGGTCACGGGATCCCGGAACGCCCGTCCGCGTCTGCCCACCGCCGCGACGCACCACACCTGGTCGCTGTGGACCCTACCGGTGGCGGCCGGCCGAACCCGGGTTATACGACATTACCCTCACGGTGGCGGACCCGGCGGTCCGCACCCGTCGTCTCGACCTGTCGTTCTACATCCGAGCGCGTCAGAATCGACGACCTCTAGCCGCCCCCAGCCGTGCCCACAAGTCGCGGAGTGTCCATGGGGTCGCGCCCCCTGGGCTATACTTTCCGGATGCGACACACCTCGTGGCGCTCGGCCGTGTCGGTCGGCGTGCTCGCGGCCGTGCTGGCGTCGTCTCGGCACTCGCCACCGGCCGACAGGCCCCAGGCGCCGCCGCGCCAGCAGCCGACGTTCCGCGTCAGCGTCGACCTGGTGACCCTCGACGTGATTCCCGCGTACCGCCAACGGCCAGTTCGTGCCCAACCTCAGCCAAGACGACTTCCAGGTGCTCGAGGACGGCACGGCTCAGCAAATCGCGTCGCTGGTGATGGTCCACGGCGGCCGCGTGTTCAACATCCTGCAGCCGCCCGCGGCCGCCGCCGCTGGCCACCCGAGGGCATCATCCTGCCGCGCGCCGCGGCCCGCGCGCCGACACCGCCGGACGCATCTTCGTGATCGTCGTCGACGACCTGCATTTCACGGCGATCGAGACGCCACTCGGTCCGCCAGCTGCTGAAGAAGCTGGTCGGACAGCTGTTCCATCCGGGCGACATGTTCGCGATGTTCAGCACCGGGCCCTCGTCGATCGAGATTCCGGTGTCGTACGACAAGGCGTGCTGCAGGACGCGATCAGCCGCGTGGCCGGGCAGGGGATGACCGTATCGCGACATCATGGACTCGCTCGACGGCGCCCAGGGACCGCAGGGGCTCGCTACAACGCGCACGTCGCGTTCAAGACCGCCTACAAGCTGATCGGCAACCTCGAGAAGATCGGCAACCGGCGCAAGGTGATGATGCTGGTCAGCAACGGGTACGACTTCGACCCGTTTCCGGCGGGCCGCACCGGCACCGATCAGGTCTTCGGCGGCCGCTACGGCACCCCTACGGCGATCCCCAGCGCGGCGACCGTTTCCTGGCGATGGAGCAGCGCAACAACCGGTTCGCCGACGGCGACCTGGCCAATGAGCTCGCCTCGGTCACAGGCGCCGCCAACCGCGTCAACGCCGCCATCTACACGCTCGACCCGCGCGGCGTGGTCGGGACGACCAACGTCGAGGCGAACGTCGACATCACCGAGCTGCGAACCCACATCGGCAAGACCCAGAGCAGCCTGCGCGTCCTGGCCGAGTCGACCGGCGGCTTCGCGGTGGTCAACGACAACGACTACACCGACGCGCTGAAGCGCATCGACGCCGAGACCAGCGATTACTACATCCTGGGCTACTACTCCTCCAGATCCGAATCCCACAGCACCGGAACCGATCGGTCGAGGTGAAGACCCCGCGCCCGGGCGTGCAGATCATGTCGCGGGGCTGGTATCGCACCCGCGACAGCCAGCCTCCTCGCCACCCAAGCCCTGACGGGCGGGGGAGCGCCCTGCCAGCGTGTCAGCGCCGGCGCCGCTTGCCCGCGCCGGGTGCTCGCGTCCGGCGGGCGGCGCTGGCTCGTCGCTCTGCAGTCTCCTCGCGCTGGTGGCTCGGGCCACACCACGCTGCGCCGCCGCGCGCAGGCCGACGCTCGACCGCCTTCCCAAGTTGCCTCACCCGCCCAGCCCGCCTCGGCGGCGCAGTCGGCCTTCCTCGCGGGCGTCGCCGCGCTCCACAGCTTCGAATACGAAGACGCCAACGAGGCATTCGTGCGCGGCCGGCGAGCCGACCCGCGTTGGCGATGGCGTACTGGGGCGAGGCGATGACCTACCACCAGACGCTGTGGCGCAACGAGAACATCGTCGCCGCACGCGCCGGTGCTGGAGCGCCTCGGCGCGACGCCGACCGCGCGCGCGGCCGCGGCTGGCACGCCCCGCGACGGGCCCTTCTCGCCGCCGTCGAGGCGCTCTTCGGCGAAGGCGAGGCGACGACGCGCGCCGCGGTTACGCCGATGCGATGGCCGCGCTACGCCCGCGATCCGGACGACCCCGACGTTGCGTCGTTCTACGCGCTCGCGCTGCTCGGGCACGATGTCGCGCAGCCTCATCGGCTACGTGGACACGCACGAGGGGCACAGCGCCTCGCTGGCGGGCAGCGAGACGCAGACGCCGCGTGGCGTGACATTCTCGGCGCAGGTGCTGAGCGCGCATCCGGAACACCCCGGGCGCCCTGCACTACCTGCTGCACAACTACGACGACCCTGAGCACGCGAAGCTGGCGCTACACGCCGCGCGGGCCTACGCCGAAGGTCGCGCCCGAATCCAGCCACGCCCGGTCCACATGCCCGCCGACATCTCTCCGTGCAGCTCGGGATGTGGACAGACGCGGAGGCGTCAGACCGCGCCGCCTTCGCCGCGTCCGAGGCGTGGGTCGAGGCCAGGGCTGCGAATGGCCCTGCGCAGTTACCACGCGCTGTCGTGGCTTCAATACGAGCTCCTGCAGCAGGGGCGATACCGCGAGGCGCGGCCGCCCATCGATGAGATCGCGCCGGTCGAAGGCAACCGGCGACCTGACGCCTGCTGAGCGAGCCGTCGTCGATGCGCGCTCGCTTTGTCGTCGAGACCCGCCGCTGGGATGTGATGGCGCAAGAGCGCAACTTCGGCAACGTCAACGAACTGTACGCCATTGGCGTCAGTGCGGCGCGCTCGGGCAACACTCGCTCGCCGAGCTCGCGCGCGCAGGGGCTCGCCGACCGGTCACAGTCGCCGCAGGAGGGCGACCTGCGGCCCGCCATCGCCATCATGGAGCGGCAGGTGGCGGCCATGATCGAGCTGGCGGCCGGCCGTGGCGACGGACGATCGAAATCCTCAAGGCCGCCACCGACGCCGAGTTGCAGCTGCCGCCGCCTCTGGGCCTGCCCGCACCGATCAAGCCCGCGCCGGAGCTGCTCGGCGAGATGCTTGATCGAAGTGGGACGCCAGCCGAGGCGATTCAGCGTTTCGACGCGCGCTCGGTCGCAATGCCAATCGCACGCTTTCGGTCCTTGGTCTGGCGCGCGCATCGCGCCGCGCTCGGCGCAGCGCGACGCCGCTCGTGAGCACTACACGGAGTCCTCGCCAACTTACCCAGGCCGACACCGCGCTGCCGGAACTCGCCGAAGCCCGGGCCGCTGGAGGGGTGTCCGCGGCGCGGACCAGCCGGGCGCCGTCGTGGACGGGTGGCGCAATCACGAGCCGCATCGCCGCCGGGCACGCCGGCTGCATCGCGCCACCAGAATCCCACCGAGCAGGCGCACGAAATCAGCGCAGCCCATGGCGCACCGGTGAGATCAGGTCGGCGAAGGCCGACGGTCGCACTCGTCCCAGCCGTCGAGCGCGGGCCGGCGGCCGCTGTACGCAGAGAGCGGGGCGACCCGAAGGTCTCCCCGGCCCCAGCACATGCCGAGCCGCTGTGCCCTAGCCGCTGCCGTTGCCTTCCGACCAGAACGTGTAGCGGAAGCTGAGCTGCCAGATCCGCATGAATCCGGCCTGCTGCGTGATGCGGCCGAAGGTGATCAATGGGTCGCAGTTCGAGTCGATCCCGCGGAACTTGGGGGTGTTGGTCAGGTTCAGGATCTCGAAACGGACCTGCGCCGACCTGACTGCCGAGACCGATGGTGTCCTTGGCGAGCACGAGGTCGACGTTCCTCCGAACTGGTACCGGGCGTCGCCGATGGTCCGTGGAGCGTCGCCTAACGCCCCGACCCCGGACTCGAGAAGGCGCCGCTGGTCGAAGTAGCGGGCCGACTCACTCTGCCCTCGTAAGATCACGCGATTGGTGTTGCTGCCGTCGGTGTTGGGGTCGCCGGTCAGATTGGGCCGCTGGCGGCCGCCGAACAGCCCCAGGTTCGCACTCTGAGGTGCCGGCGCTGTAGGACCGCATTCAAGCGGCGAACCGCTGACCAGCTCGACCACCGCCGAGGCGTTCCAACCGTTGAGCAGCCACTTGGCGACGCCGCTGTCGCTGCTCGAGTTGGGCAACTTGAAGATCGGCGCCAGGATGATCCGATGCGGCGAATCGAAGTTGCTGACGCCGTACTCGGCGTCGAGGTCGTAGTTGTTCTGCGGCAAGGCGGTGCGGTTCTGGAAGATGCTGGCCTCGCCGAACTGGTTGTCCTCGGTCTTGCTGAAGGTGTAGCTGAAACGGCCACCCCACCACCCGGTGGTGCGCTTGTCGAGGACGAACGGTCGCGGCGTGTAGGTGTGGTGTCCGCCCTCCGTCATTTCGTACTTGTAGACGTCGCCGAACTGCGGGAACGGCCGCAGCAGTTGGCCGGCCTGGATGGTCTGCGCTTGTGCCGAACTCGCCCGTGCCGGGGATGCCCAAGAACGGGTTGGGCACGTTGGCGCAGCGCCGCTGCATTCCACGTCCCGTTCGGACCGGGGAACGCCGCGCGGGCCACCGCCGGATTCACTCTGGTTGATGTTGATGGCTTCCGTGGCCGAGTCGCCTTCGGTGCCGAAGTAGCCGACGTCGCGTCCCGCTGGCGCCGATGTAGCCGACAGTGATGGCCATGTTGCCGGGCAGTTCGCGCTGGACGTCGACAGAGGAATACTGGTGCACCTTCGGGTCGCCCTTGTTCTGGTCGACGAACCTTACGTCGCCGCCGGTGTTGGTGAGCAGTCCAAGGGAGCTGCCGATCGGCTGGGATCAGGCCGCCCGGGAACGGGTTCTCCAACGACGT
>CAVTMO010000014.1:0-41791 GCA_963735875.1 uncultured Acidobacteriota bacterium | reverse complement strand
TTCAGCTCACGGTCGTTCCTGGCGGACGGCGGGTGTGTAGGTGAATTCGAGCAAGGCCCCGGGATCCGCCAGGACCTTGGTCGGACGCCACTCGGCGTCCAGCCCCGACCCCTCGCTGTCGGTGACGACGAAGATGCGGCGGCCATCGGGACCAGCGGCGGTATCGCGATACCGGTTCGCCCGTTTGAAGTACTCGCGCGCCGGGCCGTCCACCGACCGTCCGTCGTCAGTCAGTTTCACGCGATAGACGACGCCGGTACGCATCCCGGTGACCAGCAGCGACTGCCGCCACCCTGGAATCCCCGTCGAGTCGTAGAACTCGATGCTGCCCGGGGCGATCGTCGCGTTGCCCTGTTTCGCCAGGTCGTAGCCAGCCGGGACGGTGAAGAACGTGATGAGCGGCGCCACGAAGTCCGGGTGCCGCCACCCGGACTCTGTGGCCGAGGGCACCGAGGGCGGCGGGTTCAGGCTGTCGAACTTCAGCGACGCGCACGGCGCCGGGGACGACGCCGACCAGTTGGCGTAGGCGTAGGCGCGGTCGTCGTTGAAGCCGGCGACGTGGGGCCAGCCGTAGTTTTTCCCGGCCTGGGCGAGATCGATCTCGTCGTCGGTGCTCGGTCCATGCTCGGAGGCGTAGAGCAACCCCGTCGATCCAAACGTCAGCCCTTGCGGGTTGCGGAAGCCGTAGCTGTGGATGTGGCTGCGCACGCCGCCGATCGCCGGGTTGTCCGCCGGGATCGCGCCGTCGAGCTCCATGCGCAGGATCTTGCCCTGGTAGGTGGTCCAGTTGCGCGCCGCGACGTCGCCAGCGCTCGGCAGGTCCTGGGAATGGATCGCGGTGCAGTAGTTGGCGAGCCAGTTGCTGCCCTGGTCGCCGCGCGACAGGTACAGCTTGCCGTCTGGACCGATCGCCAGCCGGCCGCCGCCGTGGTCGTCGTGGGCCGGCAGGTTGTCGAGCAGGTCCAGCGGCGAGCCGAGGGTCTGGGCGGCTGCATCGTAGCTATAGCGGCGCACCCGCATCCGCCGGTCAACGCCCGCCCCGGAATCGGCGTCGTAGGTGTAGGCGAGATACACGAAGTCGCGGCCGCGCGATTGCAGCAGGTCGGGATGCAGGGCCAGGCCCATCAGGCCGTCCTGCACCGACGTCTGGTAGACGTCGGCCAGGGTGAGCGCGACCTTCCTGGCGCCGTCGGCCGGGTTCACGCGGGTGACGCGGAAGGCCGTGCGCTCGGTGATCCACAGCTGCTCGTCGGGACCCCAGGTCACCTCCCAGGGATTGGCGAGGTCCATGGCAACGATCCGGCTGGCGAACGCCTCGCCGCCGGGCGTGCCGAGCGTACGTGGATTCTGGCGGGTGAACACGGCGGCCGTGGCGGCCACGACCAGCAGCAGCACGGCGGCGAACGAACGGACACGCGAAGCCATCGTGCTTCCTCCCGTGCCGCCGCGGGGTTCACGCTCACGCGCCCGGGCCGGCCGACGGATTATATGTCCCGACCGCTCCAGGCGGCAGGGCGCCATTTCCGGCTCGGGCGGTGGCCCTGACGGGAGTCAGAACCCGGTCTCCCAGTCGAGGAAGCTCTCGAGCGGTGGAATCGGCGAGGGCGGCGCGGAACGCGTGAGCCGCTCGCCGTCTGCCGGCGGCTGCATCCCGGCGAAGAACTTCGCGGCGTTGGCCAGGTTGCGGCCGAGGATCTCGGCGTTCGGCTCCAGCGACCACACGCCGGGTTCCTGCGAATTGCCGACGACGAGCCCGTCGCTTCGCGGGTTGATGCCGATGTTGCCGCCGTCGGGCAGGCGCGTGGAGACGCGGTAGTTCACCTCGGGCTGCGGCACCACGTGGGTGAGCTGGCCCTTGATCGGCACCAGCTCCTTGTCGTCGAAGAGCGAGAACGACCCGAGACCGGTGCAGTTGACGACGACCGCCTCGGACAGCGCCGCCAGATCGCGCGGTGAGTCGAACTTCCGGATCACGATCTGCCCGCCGGACATCAAGAAGTCCTGCACGAGCGCCATCGAGATAGATCGACGGCTCGATCGCCAGGTTCGACGTGCGCACGGCGTAGCGTGTCGCGAACGGATGCTCGCCGGGGCCGAGCACGTCGCGGCCGCGGCCCGGCCGCAGGTGCTCGGGGACGAGGTCGCCGTCGCCGCCGCCTCCCGGCTGCGGGTTCGGATCGTCGGTGGCGTTGTAGCTGTCGATCCAGTACACGCCGTAGCGCGGGCCGGCCATCAGCTGCAGCTGGCGGAACGACACCTCAGCGGCGGTGCGGAACTGCGCGTCCCACGCCGGCGTCCGGCGTGCGGGCAGGATGAGCGCCGTGGTCGGGGTGTAGCCCGCCCACGACATGTTGGACGTGGTGTCGGGCGGCACGGTGGCGGCGTAGATCGTCACCGCGTAGCCGCGACGCTGCAGTTGCCGCGCGGTGCACAGGCCGGGCGACCCGCAGCCGATGACCGCCGCCCGCCTGGTACCGGCCGGCTGCGCCAGATCGGCGACGAGTGTGCCGCAGCCCCACGACAGCGACATGCCGGCGCCGCCGTGGCCGTAGTTGTGGATGAGGGTCTTGTCGTTGAGCTTGTCGGCGCGCAGCACGAAGCCGCCGTCGCGGTGCGGACGCAGCCCCACCGTGGTCCGAATCACGCGCTCGGGCGCTATGCGGGGCACGGCGAGGTTCACGCGCGGCCGCACGGGCGCGGTCGGCGTCACCTGCGGTGCACGGGCCGGCCGGCACCCGCCCAGCCCGACGCCGAGCATCGCTGCGCCGCCGGTCTTGAGCAGGGCTCGTCGGTTCATGAGCCCGCCATCTTAGCCCCGCCGTTGCCGGCAGCCGCTACCAGATCTTCACGCGCTCCTCGGGCGGGCGGTACATGCCGTCGCCGGGCTTGACGTCCCAGGCGTCGTAGAACGCCTCGAGGTTGGTGAGCGGCACGAACGCCCGGTAGTTGCCCGGCGAGTGCGGGTTGGTCAGCAGCTGCTGGCGCATGGCGTCGTCGCGCATGCGCGTGCGCCACACCTGGGCCCAGCCGAGGAAGAAGCGCTGATCGCCGCTGAAGCCCTCGATGACCGGCGCCGGCTTGCCGCCGAGCGACATCTTGTAGGCCCGGTAGGCGACGGCCAGTCCACTCAGGTCGCCGATGTTCTCGCCGAGCGTCAGCTGGCCGTTGATGTGCAGGCCCTCGAGCGGCGCGTAGGCCTCATACTGCGCCGCCAGGCGGCTGGTACGGTCCTGGAACGCCTTGAGGTCGGCCGGCGTGAACCAGTTGCGCAGGTTGCCGTCGCCGTCCGACTTGCTGCCCTGGTCGTCGAAGCCGTGGCTGATCTCGTGGCCGATCACGGCGCCGATGCCGCCGTAGTTCACGGCGTCGTCGGCCTCGAGATTGAAGAACGGCGGCTGCAGGATGGCGGCCGGGAACACGATCTCGTTGTTGGTGGAGTTGTAGTACGCGTTCACCGTCTGCGGCGTCATGGTCCAGCGCGTGCGATCGACCGGCTGGCCGAGCCGCGTGACATTGTCGTCGTAGGCGAACTGGAAGGCGCGCTTGGCATTGCCGACGGCGTCGTCCTTCTTGATGGCGATCGACGAGAAGTCGCGCCAGTGGTCGGGATAGGCGATCTTCACCGTGAACTTCGCCAGCTTGGCCTGGGCCTGGGCCTTGGTGTCGGGCCCCATCCACTCGAGCTCGTCGATGCCCTGCTTGAAGGCCGCCAGCAGGTTCTTCACGAGCTGGTCCATCCGCGCCTTGGCCTCGGGCTTGAAGTGGCGTTCCACGTAGAGCTTGCCCAGCGCCTCACCGAGCGCCCCTTCCACCTCGTCGACGGCCCGCTTGGGCCGCGCCCGCATCTCCTGCTGGCCCGACAACGTCTTGCCGCGGAACTCGAACTGGGCGACGCCGAAGGCCTCGGGCAGTTCGTCGGCGTAGGTGGTGAGGACGCGGAAGGTGAGCGCTTCCTTCCAGGTCGCGAGCGGCGTGTCGTGCAGGATGCGGTCGAGTGCCTGCAGGTAGTCGGGTTGCCGTACCACGACGTGGGTGGCCTTCTCGATCCCGGCGGCCCGGAAGTACGCCGGCCAGCTGAACGACGGCGTGAGCGCACTCAGTTCGGCCACCGTCATCTTGTTGTAGGTGGCATCGCGGTCGCGGCTGCGGGCGCGGTCCCAGTGCTTCTCCGCAATCGCGGTCTCGAGCGCCATGATGCGCTTGGCCGCGCCCTCGGGATCGGGCTGCTTGGCCAGAGTCAGCATTGTCGTGATGTAGCGGAGGTAGGCCGCGCGGGTCGCCTCCAGCTTGGGGTCGGGCCGCAGGTAGTAGTCGCGGTCGGGCATGCCCAGGCCGCCCTGGTTCACCGCGACGATGTAGGTGTCGGATTGCTTCTGATCCTGGCCGACGAAGGCGGCAAAGGGCCCGGCCACGCCGACGCGGGCCATCCTGCCGAGGAGGCCGGCCAGGTCAGCCGGCGCCGTGAGCGCGGCAATCGGCTTCAGCTCGTTGCCCAGCGGCTCGATACCGAGGGCCTCGATGCGCGCCGTGTCCATGAACGCGAGATACGCGTCGGCGACCTGCTGCGCGGTGGAGCCCGGCTTCTGCGGCGTCTTCGTGACCGAGTCGATGATCTGCTGCAGCGCCGCATCGCTCTTCTCGGAGAGCTCCGGGAACGAACCCCACGACGACCGATCCGGTGGAATTTCGGTGTTCTTGATCCAGGTGCCGTTGACGAAGCGGTTGAAGTCGTCCTGCGGCCGGACCGAGCGATCGAACGTTGCCAGATCGACGCCCAGCGTTCCCGGCGCCTGGCGTGCGGTCAACACGGCGCCGCAGGCGGCGGCGAGCAACACGAGCACCGGGGCGAACAGGCGGCGGGCGGAGATCCGGGCAGGTCGGGGCATGGCGGACCTTGTGCGGCAGACGCGGCCAGGATCGGCCGAAGCGCGCAGAATACCATCGGGTCTGGCAGCGCCCGCCCGACCTGGGGCGAAGGCTGTGACGAACCGCCTTCAAGACCCTGAGTTGCGGGTGGCGCGCTTCTCCTTCCCAATCCAGAACCGCGGTCCCGGTCCTGCCCGGCCGGCGCGATCCCCCGGGTTGGCGAGCTGGCACTGCTGCAGGGACAGACATCCGCAGCCGATGCACTGCGTCAGTCCGTCCCTCAACCGCTGCAGGTCCCCGATCTGCCGGTCGACGCGCCTGGTCCAGTCGGCCGAGAGCCTTGCCCAGTCAGCCCGCTCAGGCACACGGTTGTGGGGCAGCTTCGACAGCTCGGCGCCGATTTCGTCCAGCGACAAACCAATTTTCTGCGCGAAGACGATGAACGCGATGCGCCGAAGGGCCGCCCGCGGGTAGCGCCGGTGACCCGACCCGGCCCGCTCCGAGGCGATGAGTCCCCGGTCCTCGTAGAAGCGGAGCGCCGAGGAGGCCACGCCGCTTCGGCGGGCCACGTCGGTGATGGTCAGGAGCTCGGCCATGGCCATGGGGTGGGCGACAAGGGCACTTGACTTAAAGTTAACTTTAACTTGTAGGGTGGAAGATGTCAACAACACCAACCTGAGGCACACGTCATGACCGACATCTCCCTGCAAGGACTGCGCGTGGTGATCACGGGCGGAACGTCCGGACTCGGCCGCGCGCTCGTTGGCGAGCTCCGCGACCGCGGCGCCCGCGTCGCCTTCGTCGCGCGTACTCGCGACGGTGTCGAGCGGACCACGCGCGAGTGGCCCGATGTGCACGGCATCGTCGGCGACGTCTCGCGGAAGGACGACACCCATGCGATCGCGATACAGGCGTTGGGCATCCTGGGCGGCCTCGACGTCCTCGTCAACAACGCGTCGTCGCTCGGGCCGGTGCCGCTGGTCCCGCTCGCCGACACCGAGTGCGAGGACCTGGAGCTCGCGCTCGCGACCAACGTGGTCGGTCCATTTCGCCTGACCAAGGCGCTGCTGGGGTCACTGGCCACCGCCGCGCGGGAAGGTCGTCGCCCGCTGGTGGTGAACGTATCGAGCGATGCCGCCATCAACCCGTACCCTACGTGGGGCGCCTACGGCGCCAGCAAGGCGGCGCTCCATCATCTGAGCCGAATCTGGAACGAGGAGCTCACCGGCGAAGGGATCCGCGTCCTGTCCGTCGACCCGGGCGACATGGACACGCCGCTGCACGCGGTTGCCGTGCCTGATGCGGACCGCTCGACCCTGAAGCGCCCGGAAGTAGCGGCCTGGGAGCTCGCGGCGGTGATTGCCGCCCGCACTGCAAGCGCCACGCCGGATGACGCCGCGACCATCCCCGCGGTGGTTCGATGATTCCTGCGGGCGTGGCGATCCAGCGGGCGGCAGATGCGAAGCTGTTGGTCGTCGATGCGGATGGCGTGGTGACCCATCGGGCGAGAGCCGGGTTCCCGGACCTCGTGCGCGACGGCGACATCGTTGTCGCGAACGATGCGTCGACCTTGCCGGCAAGCCTCATGGGCGTCCACTTGCCGACGGGCGCTCCCGTGGAGCTGCGGCTCGCCGGACGAGAGACACTCCTGCCCGAGGACGTCCGGCGATTCATCGCAATCGTCTTCGGCGCGGGCGACTTTCGCACGCCGACCGAGCAGCGATCACTTCCGCCTGTCCTGCAGCCGGGAGACACGCTCCAGCTCGGACCACTAAGCGCGGAAGTCGTGCGGATGCTCGGACATCCACGCCTGATCGCGGTGCACTTCCGCGACTCGGTCGCGGAGATATGGGAGGGCGTCGCGCGTCATGGACGGCCGATCCAGTACGCGCATCTCTCGGAACCACTGGCGATCTGGGATACCTGGACGCGGATTGCGGGCCAGCCGGTGGCGTTCGAGCCGCCGTCGGCGAGCTTCATCCTCGACTGGAGCGCGATCGGGTCACTCCGTTCACGCGGTGCGCGGTTTGCCACCCTTACCCACGCGGCGGGGATCTCATCGACTGGCGACACGGAACTCGATCGACGTCTGCCGTTCGACGAGCCGTATTACATCCCGCCATCAACGGCCGCGCTGATCGATGCGCCGAGCGGGCGTCGGGGCCGCGTAATTGCCATCGGCACGACGGTCGTCCGATCCCTGGAACATGCAGCGCGCCCTGACGGGACGGTCCAGCCGGGATACGGGATCGCCACCGAACGCGTCGGTCCGCACACCCGCCTTCGCGTGGTGGATGCCATCGTGTCCGGAATGCACGAACAAGGGACCAGCCACCATGAGCTGCTCCGCGCCTTTCAGGACGATGAAACGCTCGGCCGGATCGACGCTGAGGCAGAAGCCGTTGGCTACCGGAATCATGAATTTGGCGACTCGGTGTTCCTCGTCCGAAAGCAGCTCACGCTCAATGGGATCGCGTTGGTGGCGTCCACGGCGGTTGCATAGTCACTCGAGACGAACCCGTCCGCACTTCGCTCCCGCGCGTATACTCGCGTCACACTGGCCCTCACTCCTGGCGCCCGACTCGGCGTCTACGAAATCATCGCCGGCATCGGCGCCGGCGGAATGGGCGAAGTGTATCGGGCGACGGACACGACTCTTGGCCGCCAGGTCGCGATCAAGATCCTGCCGGACGCGTTCGCATCTGACCCCGACCGCCTGGCGCGGTTCGAGCGCGAGGCCAAGACGCTCGCGTCGCTGAATCATCCCCACATCGGCGCGATCTACGGGTTCGAGAAGTCCGCCGGCATGCACGCCCTCGTGATGGAACTGGTCGAGGGGCCGACGCTCGCCGACCGCGTTGCCCAAGGCCGAATTTCCCTCGACGAAGCCTTGCCTTTTGCGAAGCAGATCGCCGAAGCACTCGAAGCCGCGCACGAGCAGGGGATTGTTCATCGCGATCTCAAGCCGGCGAACATCAAGGTGCGGCCCGACGGCACCGTGAAGGTGCTCGACTTCGGCCTGGCGAAAGCGATGGAAGCGACGGGCGCGATGTCGCCGAATGTCTCGCAATCGCCGACCATCACCACACCGGCGATGACGCAGGCGGGGATGATCCTCGGCACCGCGGCGTACATGAGTCCCGAGCAGGCCAAGGGCCGCACGGTGGACAAGCGCAGCGACGTCTGGGCGTTCGGCTGCGTGCTCTACGAAATGCTGACCGGCGCGCGCGCCTTTGCCGGCGACGACGTCAGCGACACGCTGGCAGCCGTGCTGCGGGCCGAACCGGATTGGCGCACCCTGCCGCCCGAGACACCGGCGTCGATTCGGCGATTGCTGCGGCGCTGTCTCGAGAAGGATCGGAAGCGCCGCCTCTCGGATGCGGCCGGTGCGCGGCTGGAGATCGACGATGCGTTGACGGTGCCGGCGGCTGACGTGGTCACGCTGCCGGCGACTGCTTCGCGCGCGGGATGGCTGCGCGGGGCAGTGATCGCGACGGCCGCGCTCGTCGTCGGTGGGGCGGCGGCGGGCGGGGCCGTCTGGATCACGACCCGACCCGGTCCGGCCCGCGTCATGCGTACGACGATCCAGACGTCCGGCGCCACCGCGCTCGTGAGTTCCTCGAGAGGTGGGGGCAGTCTCGCCATCACCTCGGACGGATCGCGGATCGTGTACACCGCGGCCGGTCAACTCGTGGTACGTCGCCTGGATCAATTCGAGGCGACGCCGCTCATCAGTCTGGGCTCACCCACGCAACCGTTCATCTCCCCCGACGGTCAGTGGGTGGGATTCTTCGACGGAAACGTTCTCAAGAAAGTGGCGATGACCGGCGGACCGCCGGTGACAGTGTTCGAGGACAAGGACCCCAGCGGCGGGCCCTTGGGCGCCACCTGGGGTGCCGACGGCACGATCGTCTACGCAGGGTCCAGTGGTGCTGGATTGAGGCGGGTCTCGGCTGGGGGTGGCGAGGCAGAGACGCTGACGACGCCCGACCGGGCGCAAGGTGAGTTCAGACACGCCAGACCCGAGTTCCTGCCGGGCGGCCGGGCGTTGCTCTTCACGATCGGGTACGCGGGCGGAGGGCCAGACGGCGCCCGGATTGCAATGTTGGACCTGGAGACCGGTGCAAAGACTGTGCTCCTCACCGGGAATAACGCGAAGTATCTGCGGTCCGGCCACCTGGTGTATGGAACGGAGGGCACGCTCCGCGCCGTCGTGTTCGACCTCGAGCAGCGGACCGTGGTCGGAGCCCCAGTGCCGCTCCTCGCCCCGGTCGCGGTCAGCGGTCAAGGCGCGTATGAGTACGACGTGGCTGACGATGGGACGATCGTGTATCTGTCGGCGAACGTCGCGCCCCAGGCCACACGCACGCTCGTGTGGGTCGATAGGCAGGGTCGCGAGACGCCGCTCGGCGCCGAAGCTCAATCGTACGTCCACCCCCGATTGGCGCCCGACGGCACGCGCGTGGCCGTCCTCAATGCCTTGAATATCTGGATCTGGGATCTCGCGCGCGCGAGGCTGACCGCCGGGACGCTCGACGGTGGCAACATTTCGATCTGGACGCCCGATAGTGCGCGCATCATCTTTAGTTCGTTCCGCGGCGGCGGCAGCCCGAATCTCTACGTCCAGGCGGCCGACGGCACCGGGACGGCCACGCGGCTGACCGATAGCCCGAACCAGCAGTACCCGACCGGCATCACCCCCGATGCCACTCAGGTAGTTTTGAACGAAATGACGCCTGCGGCGCTCGCAGACATCCGCCTGCTGACGATGACCCCGACGCAAGTGAAGCCGCTCGTGGAAACACGCTTCGACGAGCGCGGTGGCGTCGTGTCCCCGGACGGCCGGTGGCTGGCGTACGAGTCCAACAGATCGGGTGCGTACGAAGTCTACGTCCAGCCGTTTCCAGACGTCGATCGCGGTCTGTGGCAAGTCTCGACCGGCGGCGGAACGCAGCCGCTCTGGGCGCGGAACGGGCGGGAACTCTTCTATGTGGCGCCTGACGGCGCGTTGATGGGGGTGCCGGTGGAAGCTCGGGGCTCGGTCTGGTCGACTGGCCCGCCGCTGCGGCTGGTCGAGGGACGGTACTTCAGTGGGGGCGAGGGGACCACCGTGCGCCAGTACGATGTCAGCGCGGACGGGCAGCGATTCCTGATGATGAAGGTAGAGGCAAGAGACACCAACGCTGCGCCGTCGATCAATGTCGTACAGAACTGGTTCGAGGAGCTGAAGGCGCGCGTGCCGACGAAGTAGCTAGACGAGCTCGATGCTGAAGATGTAACCGGTGTGCGGACTCTCCATGCCCTTCCACCCCGGGTGGATGCCGGCATCGCAGCTGACGAGGCGGCCATCGTGCCACACGAGCCCGTGCGGGTCACACGATCCGGGCTGCAACTCGACGGTCATCAGGAGTTGACCCGTCTTGCCGTCGTATTTGTTCAACCCGGCTTTTCCCCCGGCATACGTGGTGCTGTTATTGCCGGTGACGACCCAGATATTTCCCTCGTCGTCGAACGCCACGTCGTGAAGGCGAGGCCGCTCCTCCGAGCTCACGCGGATCAAGGCTTCGGGAACCCACGTCTTCGGATCGACACGCAAGATACCGCCGAGGCGCAAGGCGGCAATCCACAGCTTGCCGTTGTGCCACTTCACACCGTGGGTGCCACCGCCCCTGCCGTCGATGCCGAGCGGAATCTGACGGTGGGTGATTTGCTTGCCGTTCATGTCGACCTGGAAGATGCCGTATGGCTCGGCGTTCGCGCCCATCCAGATGCAGCCGTCGCCGTAGGCCATGCCGGAGGTATTGCGCGATTGAGTCTTGACCGACTTGAGCAGCTTGCCGTTCCAATCGACGAGCCACGCCGTCTCATCGCGGTCCGGGTCCAGGGGCAGGTTGTAGGTCGGGGCATTTTGAGGAGTGACCTTCTGCTGCCCGATCCACAAGCCGCCGGATCCGTCGGTCATCACGGCCAGCGCGTTGGGATACAAGCCGGGCGACTTGAACATCCTGGTCGTCTTCGCCGAGCGGGTTGGGGTCGCGCTGCGTCCCAGGCTTGCGCCGCCTTGCTGCGCCAGCGCAATCGCCAGCGGACTGAAGTTCAGTGCGAGACCGGCGGCCAGGAAATCCCTTCGTTTCATGCTCATGGCGTCACCCCTCGAGCGTGCAATTATCGCGCAGCCTCGAAACGTTGCTTGGTTTGCGACAGCGATTTCATCAGCCCTGAACGGGCACGTCGCTGGACGATGGGACGCGACACCGAACCGAGCAGCCCGGCGAGCCGCCCCACCCGGCTGCGGTTCATGTAGAGCCAATAAAAGGCCGGCTCGTTCCCTTGGTCGCGATCGGGCATCAATCGGCTGACGGCGACCGATCCTTCCAGGTAATGGCTCGCATAGATCTGCGTGGTGACGACCGTCACGCTTCCGGTGCTGCCGTCCGTAAAGACACGAACGTGGTTCATGCCAATAACCGGCTTGAAACCGAACACCTCCTTGGACCAATAGAAGAAATCCTCGATGTTCTCGGCCGCTCCCGCCGGGTAGTGTCGGATGTGATCCTGCAGCGCCGGGGCATGGTCCAGCAGCGACGGCTTCGCGTCGAGAAGCGCGGTGGTTTCGGCCGCCAATCGAACGGCGGCCTCGCGATCCTGGTAGTGGACGAGCTGATCGTTGCCGCCGGTTCGATACCTGGTCAGATGCGCAAAGAGGATGCCTTTGTATAGTGCCGTGGCGTCTTCGGCTGCCTTCGGCGACCGCCAGTTCACGTCGGTGAGACGGCTGATATCGTCTGCAGCCAACTGGACGTCACACGCGCCAACTCGACACTCTCTCAAGGACTGGATGTCTTCTTCATCCACTATCAGCGAGTCGAGATGGCTCAACTGCGGCGGGTCACTGAATTTCTGAATCTGCAACACGAATTGGCTGGTCTTGAATCCCTCGAGCGTCTTGAACTGGTTGACGAAACGCCACATGGCGTCGCTGCGGATGCGCACGGCGCCGGCCGTGGTCATTTCTCGATTGATGGTCGCCGGCAGCGTCTTCACAACCGGCTGTCCTTGAGTCAGCGACGACAGCTCGGAGTTCGAGAATTGCAGCTGGGTTCGAAGGATTGTGTGAAGGTTCGTGGTGTCCGCAACGCTCGACGTGCCTGCCAAGTGGGATCCCGCCCATAGCATCAGCAGCCCGGCGGCGGAGGCCGTCGTCGCTGCCACACGAGCGTGACCGGTCCGTTTTGGTTGCTCGGGCCCTAAGGTGATCGCCATCGCCGAGAAACCTGACTCCACATCTATTCGACGTTCAGTGAATCGAGCAGGCGCGCTCACGTCGACAAGCCACACGCCGCCATCTGCAGCTTACTCGTTCAGCGAGGGCGCGGCGTGCCGTCTCGGTGGTCGAATTCACGTCCGTCCTGAGCCTGTCGCCGAACCGAGGACAGTACCTTGAGCGCGACCTGGCGCTTCAGGTTCGTGTCGGTGGCGCGATACACCTCGCCCATGCCGCCGGCGCCGAGTGGGCCGACGACCTGGTACGGACCAATCCTTCCGCCGGAGGGCAGCGGCATGCGGGGCCAGGATTATAGCTGGCGCTGCGATGCCGTTTGCAGGTCATTGCGGCGCGACGAGCCGCCCGTCCTTCACCCACACCTGGCCGTTCACCGTCACCGTGAGGTCGGTGAAGAAGTTCCAGCGCACGTAGCCGCCGCCCACAGTGCCGCCCAACTCGGAGTTGTCGCCGAGCGACAGCCGGACCACGCCGGCGCCATAGCCGTAGTAAGGAATCCACGGCGTGCGCTCAGGTACGATCAGCAGCGGATTGAAGCCGAGGGCGAACTCGCGGAAGCGGCGTCCGGCGTCGCCGGCGGTCTGCATCTCGCGTTCGACCGCGTCGCGGCCGCTGGCCGCCTCCACCCGCACGACCTGGCCGCGCTCGAAGTGGAGGCGCAGGCCCTCGACCGGCCGGGCGTCCCACTGCGACGGCGGGAACGCGATCGTCCCCTCGACGGTCTCTTCGAGCGGCGCGACCCGGGCCACGCCGGCGGGCAACTCGATCTCGCGATCGATGAGCACCTGCCCGCGTGCTGTCCGTGCCGCGGAGGCGTCGCCGTCCTGCCGGTTCACCACCCGCGAGCCGACGCGGAAGCGCAGGTTGGTCCCGCCCGGCGAGGTGATGTGCACCTCGCCGGTGCGCAGGGCCTGCTCGAAGCGCTCGAGGACGCTGCGCCAGCGCTGGCGTAGTCGGTCTGCAGCAGCGCGCGCTGGTAGAGCGCGTCGATAGCGGAACGACCCGGCAATGGCTGCCCGGCCAGCGGGAACACGCTGCCGTTCTCCACCCAGTGGAAGTGCACGGTGCGTCCGCGGCCCTCGCGCAGCAGGTCCTGCAGGGCCGCGTAGGCCGGGTGCGCCGGCACGGCGCCGGGCATCATGATGGCGCCGTCCACCCCGGCGAACATCGCCTTGTAGGCTTCGCGCGCCCGGGTGTTGCCGCGGCGCAGGACGTCGAGGTCCCAGCCCTGCGGCACGCGGCTCGGCGAGCACGTCCACCACCCCGACGTCGGTCGCGCCGGCACGCGCGATGGCATAGCGAAGATGCGGCACGAGGTCCTCGAACAGGCCCGGATGCGCCAGGATCAGGATCTTCTCGCCCGGCTGCGGGGCGAGCCGGGTGACCAGCTGCGCCGCGATCGCCGGCCAGTCGAAGGAGAACTGCGGCTGTGCGGCGGCCACTCCCGGCGAGGCCACGGTCAGCACGGTGCAGAGCATCCACGGGGTGAGGGCGCGCATCGGCGAATTATCGCGAATCGCGCCCGCGGCTGGCGCTCTGCCGCCCTGCGACTCTCGGCCCGGCGCGCCGGCTCAGCGTGCGCCTCGCTTGAAGACCATCCAGTCACCGGCGACCAGCGCCGGCGTCCAGCCGCAGGCGGCCTCGATCGTCCGGGTCCACCGCGCCGTCGATTGGTCGATCGCGTAGGTGACGTGGTAGCGATCGGCCAGCTCGGAGAGCCCGCCGCAGTTGGAGCTGGTGAGCGACGACCACATCGACGAGGCGGCGCTGTGCCGCTCGCCCCAGTTCACGAACGGGTTCGAGAAGAACGGCGGCACCTCGACCACGCGGCGCCCGGCCGGGGCCACCACCGCGAGGCTCACGTTCTGATCGGCCAGGAACACGTCCTCGGCCGAGGTGAACGACCGGATCCAGCTGTAGAGGAGCAGCTGGCCTTGGTCCCGGTACATGGCCTGGCTCGAGGTGCGCATCGCCACCAGGTCGTGTCGCTGGACGTAGCGCGGCCACGCCGCGGCGGTGGCCAGCGCCGAGACGACCACGACCGCGGCGATCGCCGTCGCGTCGCGGACGCGCGGTGCCGCCAGGCCAGCGGCGGCCAGCCGGACCGCCGTATACACACCGACGCCGAACCATACGTGCTCGGCCGCGTCGAGCAGCCGCAGGAAGTGGAACTCCGGGACGAGCGTCGGCAGCGTCACGCCCTTGGTCCGCTGCCACTGCCAGAGGTAGGAGTAGGCGAGAAAGAGCACGCAGGTGCCGGACCACAGGGCGAGCGCCCGGCGGTGGCGCGTCCCGAGCACGCCCGCCATCGTCGCTGCGAACCCGATCGCCACTGGCACCATCACCGGCCGCAGAAAGTGTGCCCGCAGGAATGTGAACCAGCGCTCGAGCTCCATCGAACGATCGATCCACACCGTCGGGATCGGATTCAGCACCTGCCCCTCGTAGTGCCACACCACGATGTAGAGGAAGGGCGCCGCGACGAGTGCCGCCGCCGCCCCCATCAGCAGCGCGTCGGTGACGACGCGCCGGCGCGATTCGGAACCCGTCAACTCGACCCCGAGATCGACGGCCACGACGACGACGAGCACCACCGCTGCCGCTGTGTGGCCAAGAACCGTCGCGCCGGCGAGTACCCCGGCGGCGATCCACCATCCCGCGTGACGACGCTCGACGGCGTGGAGGTAGGCCGCCAGGGCCAGGTAGAAGAAGCCCTGGGCGAAGTTGGGCGACATCAGCCAGGGCGAATACGTGGCGGTGTCGAAGAGCTGGCCGGGTCCGAGGAACAGGAACGCGACCAGCGCGGGCACGGCGGCCAGACGTCCCGCCAGGACGATGGCGAGCACGTAGAAGCCAAACGGCGCCAGCAGGTTGAGGAACGCGCCGTCCCGCACCTGGACGAGGTTCATCGGACGGCCGGTGACCGCGGCGATGGCCGCGACCACGCCCGACGTGAGCGGGTTGTACCAAAGCAGTTCGCCGCGATAGTGGGGATCGGCGGCGCACCGGCAGTCGTGCAGCGACTGGGCCGTCGCCAGGTCCCTGAACATGTCGGGATCGCCCGGCCACTCGAGGTCGGCGGTCACGCTCCGCCCGTACAGCAAGGCGACGACGACGAAGGCGACGGCGACGGCGTCGAGGGCGGCCGACCCGCGCCGCGAGACGGGCGGCACGCGGGATTGTGGCGCGGACACGCTGCCGCTCACAAGGGCGACCGTTCGTCGGCTGGGCAACCGGCAGTCGCCCGCCCTAGGCTGCGCGGTGGCCGGTGAAGGTCAGCCAGAACACGCCCACGGCGGCGAGGAGGGCGAATGGCGCCATCGCGAACACCACTTGATCCGGCGCCGATCCCCCCTGCAACAGATAGCCGCCGATCAGCGGACCCGCGACAGAACCCAACCGTCCCCAGGCAATCGCCGCACCCGACCCACGCCCGCGCATCTCGGCCGGATAGAAGGACGCCGCCACGCCATAGGCCGCATAGTTGCAGCCGAGCAGGAAGAACCCCAGCACCCCGCTCAGCGCCATGATCGCCGCGTACTCCGTCGCCTGCCCCAGCGCGATCAACGTGCCGGCCAACCCGAGGAAGCCCAGCGTGAGCGGCCACCTCACCCCGAAGCGATCGACCAGCGGCCCGAAGCAGAACGCGCCTAGAACGCTGACGACGTTGAAGAGCACCGACGAGAGGCTCGCATCCTCGGCATAACCCTTCGCCGCCACCAGCGTCGGCAACCAGTTCAGCACCAGATAGAGCACCAGCAGCGTCGGGAAGAACGTCACCCACAGCGCCACCGACGACAGCGCCCGTCCGCCGCCGAACAGCGGCCCCCGATGCGCGACGAGATACGCGCCCAGCAGCCCCAGCACTCCGCCCAGCCACGGCGCCACGACGCCGCCGACCGAGCCCGCGCCTGGCATGCGGCCCACCAGACCCAGCAGCAGCCAGCAGATCAAGGCCAAGGGCACCGCCGCCAGCCACGGCACGGCCGCCGCGAGCGTCGCCGGGCGGCGCACTGGCGCCTGCGTTTCCTTCATGAAGAGGATGAGGATCGGGGCCAGCACCAGCGGGATCAGCCCGCCAATCAGGAACAGCGGCCGCCATTCGCCCCGATAGCCAAGCCAGCTCAGCAACGCGACTATCGAACCGCCCGCCGGCATGCCGCAGAACATCATCGCGGCGGTCAATCCACGCCGGCTCCCTGGTGCCACGTCGGCAGCGATCGCCATCACGTTCGGCAGCGCCCCGCCAAAGCCCAGCCCGGTCATCAGCCGCGCCGCGAACAGCATGTCGAACGACGCGGCCTGCATGGTCATCAACGTGAACACGCCAAACGTGATCACCGACCCGATGAGCACCGGCTTGCGCCCGAGCACATCGGCCAGCCAACCGCCGATGATCGCGCCGATCACCAGGCCGATGTTGCTGGCCGAGAGCGCCTGCCCCAGCACCTCGCGCGACAGCTTCAGCTCGGGACCCAGCGACGGCGCCGCCACGCCCATCGCCTGGATGTCGAACCCTTCGATCACCATGACGGCGAAGCACAGCGTGACGGTCAGCCACGCGCCCTTCGCGAGTGTCCCCGGGCTGGCCTCAACGCCGTCGGAAATGGTCAGAGCCGGCCGCCTCGTCGGGCTCACGGGGCCTCGTAGACCACGGTCCCGCCGACGATCGTGGCGCGCGTCGTGATGGCGTGCACCTCAGCGGCGGAGCGCCCGCGCGGGTCAGCCGACAGCACCGCGAAGTCGCCGTACTTGCCGACCTCGATCGAGCCCTTCTCGTGATCTTCGGCGTTGTTCCTGGCCGGCCACAGCGTCCACATCCGCAGCGCCTGGTCGAGGGTCACCGACTCTCCGGGCGGCGCGGCGCCGCCCGCGGCGTGCTCCGTGATCATGTTGGCGATGCCCTGCATGGGATGGTAGTTGCCGCCCGGCCCCGCCGCATCGAGTACCGCGATGGCCATCTCCAGGCCGGCGAGGGTGCGGTAGCGGTGAACGCGGCTGTAGGCGCCACCGGGAGCCGGCGTGCCGGGCCTCTGTCGCGGCGCCGTGATCCCCAGAGTGAGCCCGAGCGCTTTCGCCTGCCGGATCTTCGCATCGTCGGTCGCCGTGCGATGGTCGATGCGGTGGCGAAGCTCGCCCGGTACGGCACGGCGCGCCGCTTCCAGGCTGCTGACCGCCAGGTCCCAGCCGCCTTCCGTGACCACGTGCATGATGGCCTGCAGTCCCCCGCGTTGGCAGGTCGTGAGCGCCGCCGTCAGCTCCTCCGTTGTCCACTTCAAGTCGGTCACGGCCTGGCCCAGGTAGTCGGATCCGATGCCGTCGACGAAGAACTTCACGCCGCCAAAGCGGAACATCTCGTCGCCGAAACCGGAGCGCCAGCCGACACGCACGAGGTCGTCCAACCCGACCGCATGAGGCACGATCGGATAGACGCGCAGCCTCACCGGCAGCCCGCCTTCGCTCTGCAGCTCCTGCAGCGCGAGGAACTCGTTCGGGGCCGTGTCCTGCAGCGTGACGATCGTCGTCAACCCCTTCGAGAGGAACCATTCCTTGAAGTGCCGCTGGATCGACGTTTTGTACTGCTCGACGGAATAGCCCGGCCGGAAGTCCCAGACCTCGGTGGCCAGCCCGATCGGATGACCGTCGGCGTCACGATGGATGACGCTACCGCGGCGTGGGGTGCCGTCGCCTTTCCACTTGACGTCGTCGTCCTGGCCGGCCTCCCAATACCCGGTCTGCTTCCAGGCGCGCGTGTTCATGATCGACGCGTGGATGCCCAGCACGACCATCACCGGGTGATCGTCGGTCGCCTGATCGAGATCCTGGCGATTGAGCCACCGACGCTCCGACACGTTGTCGGGAAAGTCGCTGGCTGTCGCCTGCATCAATACCCAGTCGCCCTTGGGCACACCGGCCGCGACCGACCGGACCTTCGCCACCATGTCGGCGATGCTCGTGATGCCGCGAAGCGTCGGTTGCAGATCGCCGACGATGCACGAGTCTTCGACGTGACAGTGGTTGTCGACGAATCCGGGGATGACGACACGGCCCTGCGCATCGAATTCCTGAACGCCCCCGGCGTGGGCGCGGACCTCGCGCGTGTCGCCCACCATCGTGATGCGTCCGTTTCGCACCAGTGCCGCGGAGGCGGACGGCCGCCGCAGGTCGAGCGTGATGATGTCGGCGTTCACGATCGCCAGATTGCCGTCGAGGGACGCCGCTCGAGTGGGAACCGAGCCGCGCTGCCCGGTAGGCGTCTGAGCGAACGGCCCGCCGCGCGTGCCGGTCAGCGCCGTACTCAGGATCCCGCCGCCCAGAAACTCCCGTCGGTTCACCACAGCCGCCTCCCCAGTGAAGAGTCCGATCGTCCGCCGCAAGATCGTGTACGGCGTCAGACGAGCCGATAAACGTGAATCAGACGATCGTTCTCGTTCTCGGATCGCGCCAGCCGCTTGCCGTCGGGAAGATTCGTCGTCAGGTTGGCGACGAAGAGGTGCTTGTTCAGCCAGTCGTACTTGCCGATTGGCGCGGTGAACTCGGGCGACAACCGGTATCTCGGCCGGCCGCCCGGCTGGCCGCTCGCCATCGCCAGGCCCTTGTTGTGAATGATGATCGTGATCCCGTCGTCGGTCCGGAGCCGATAGAGGGCGTCGATGACCGTCACTCCGTCCGGGCGGATCACGGGAAAGTCGCCGCCACCGGCGACGACGACACCCTTGATGTCTCGTCCCGCGAACGTTCCGCCGATGATCGGCCAGATCGATCGGCGCTGGCCGTCCTTGCTGCCCTCGGGGCCAATCGATTCAGGTTTCGAACAGGTCACGACCAGTTCGAGGACCAGTTCCGGCCGCGGCACGTCGAACTCCGGCGCCGCCCAGTCACTGGTCTGTCCCGCCGCGGACGTCGCCGCCCAGCCGACGGTACCGGCCCCGCACATCAGAAGATCGCGACGATTCATCAGAGTCTCCTCCGCCCCGGTGAGGCGCGATGGTGGCCGGTCCCGTCGCTATCGGGCCGCATCGCACGTGAACGAGCCGCGAACCAGCGTCCGCCAGCCGACGTTCATCCCGTCCAGCTCGGCCGCCAGCGCCGCTCGCGCCCGTTCGGCGGCGTCGCGCTCGGCCGGCCGGCGAGTCGCCCGCTCGCACCAGGCCTGCGCCGCCCAGGCGGCCGCGTCCTCCTGGTCCCGCGGCGTCAGCTGGCGCAGCAGCGGCAGCCCGTCAGGGATCGTTGCCGGGGCGAGCGCGAGCAGATAGAACGTCGCGACGCCAATCCGGCTCGCCTGCTCGTAGGTGAGATTGCCGGAGCGCGTGGCGACCGCCTCCTGACCTAGCGCCACAACTCGTTCGCGGACGCGCGGCTCGCCTTGCCGGGCCAGCGCGTGAATCAGCGCGTCGAGCGTGGAGTCGGGCTGCGGCCGGGTGAACTCCGCCACCAGGCGATCGCGCGCGGCCGGATGATCGATCGCACCCAGCAGCCGAATCCCGTCGTCGCCAGCGGCGGCCCACACGGCCGGATCGACGAGTGCCTCGACCAGCGGCAGGAACGCCGGACCGAGATCGGTCTCGGGCCCGCCGGCGACATAGGCGCCCCACCGTGCGAACCGGAATGCCTGGTCGCGGAAGGCAGGAGTGGTCAGGGCCGCCCGGATCGGTGCGACCACACGTCGATCGCGGAGCGCGGCCAACCCGGCCACACCGCAGGACGCGTCCGCCACCTGGGCGGAGCCTGCCAGCCGGAGCAGTTCAGTCCGGCCGGCATCGCCGAGAGGCGCGAGTGTCGCGGCGGCCTCGGCCGGCGGCCGATCGACGGCCGTGCACATCACACTGCGGTCGGGCACGGCCGGCTGCGCCGCCGTCGCCGCCAGTGTGAGCGCGACGACGATCGGTCCGCTCAGCGCCATTTCCTGGCGAGCTCGCGTTGCACGCGCATGAACCCTCCGAGATTGTGGGCGATCGCCGGGGACTGTAGCAGATTGGCGTGCGCGTTCCATGGCAGAATGCCCGCTGATGGCCCGCCTGGTGGCTTCGTTCATCGCGCTCCTCGGCCTCACCGCGGCCACCGTGGCGGCGCAGTCGCCGTCGGCCGGCACCGGTACCATCTTCGTGGGCTCGTACTCGGGCCACCTCACCGCCGTCGACGAGGCCACCGGGACGTTCACGAAGATCCCGCTGAAGACGGGCCCGCCGTTCGTGGTCCGTCTCGCGCTCGATCGTACCCGGTTCTACGTGCAGAGCGCCAACCAGGAGCGCTTCGAGGTGGTCGACGTCGCCAGCCGCCAGAGCGTGGACTCGTTCACGCTGAGCGACCAGCGGCGGCACGTGCGGGCCGTGGCGTTCGAGGTCGATCCGCAGCACAAGACGATGGTGATCGTGGCGCCGCACGGCCACCAAGCAGATCGATCGCTGGGAGATCGGCCCGCCGGAGTTCATCCTCTACGACCTGGCGGCACACACGGTGTCGCGGACCATCCCGTGGCGCATCGATCCGGAGCCGGCGCAGTACGGCGTGGCGCTCCGCTTCTCGCCCGACGGCAAGCTGCTCTACGTCTTCGGCAACGAGGTCACCATCTTCGACGCCGCCACCATGGAGCAGGTGGACAGCTGGGACCTGTCGCTGCCGGTGGACTCGACGATGAGCCGATTCGACGCCGGTCCGCAGGACGACTCCGCCGACCGGCCCGGCTTCGTCACCGCCCTGTTCACGACGCAGGACAAGGTGATGAAGCGAAAGACCCTGTCGCTCGGACAGATCGACCTGGCGGCCAGGACCGTCGACGTGTTTCCGTTGGGGCCGGTGCCGACCGCCGACAGCATGAGCTTCACCGTGGCGCCCGGGCCGCAAGCGCGCCAACGTGCTGCTGGCGGAAATCGGCCGCCACCGGTTGATGAGCATCGACATCGACGCGCGGCGGGTGACGAGCCGGGTCGACGTCCCTTCCCGCACGCGCATGCAGATGCGGACCAGCTCCACCGGCCTGCTCTACCTCTACGAAGCCGGGCGGACAATCGAGGTGTTCTCGGCCGACGCGTCGACGCGGCTGCGCACCATCGAGCTCGACTCCGACATGATGTACGCCACGTTCGTGATCGTGCCGGGCAGATGAATCAACTCTGGGTCCTGGCCGTGGGCGCCGCCGTCGGTGGGCTGGTGCAGGGCATCTCAGGCTTCGCCTTCGCGATGGTGGCGATGGCGATCTGGGTGTGGGGCGTCGATCCGCAGCTGGCGGCGGTGATGGCGGTGTTCGGCGGCGTCACCGGCCAGATCATCTCGGCGATCCGGGTCCGCCGCGGCTGGCACTTCTCGCTCCTGTGGCCGTTCCTGCTCGGCAGCGCCATTGGCATCCCGCTTGGCACGCGGCTGCTGCCGCTGCTCGACCCCAACCGCTTCAAGCTGGTGCTCGGCTCGATGCTGGTGGTCTGCTGTTCGGCGATGCTGCTCACCGCCAGGCTGCCGAAGATCACCCACGGCGGCAAGCTGGCCGACGCCGGCGTCGGGCTGCTCGGCGGCGTGATGGCGCCGCTCAGCGGCTTCAGCGGCCTGGCACCGGCGCTCTGGGCGACGCTGCGCGGCTACACCAAGGACGAGCACCGAGCCGTGCTGCAGAACTTCAACCTGGCGGTGCTGGCGGCCACCTTCCTGTCCTTCGTGCTGGTGGGCCGGGCCCGGGCCGAGCACCTGCCGCAGATGGGGGTGGTGGCGGCCTCCCTGGTGCTGCCGTCGATCTACGGGTCGAAGATCTACGTCGGCATGAGCCCGACCGCGTTCAGGAACGTCGTGCTGTGGCTGCTGGTCTTCGCCGGGGTCACGATGCTGATCGCGGCGCTCCGGGCGATGTACTGAGGGCCATCGCCGACAGGTCGCCCATGGCTCAGGAGTCGAACCCGCCGAACGGACCGACTCAGAGGCCTGCGCGACGACCTCGAATCGACGCGTGCGCTCATCGAGCGCGCCAGGGGCGGCGACGCCGCGGCCCTCGATCGCCTCTTCTCCCGGCTCAGGCCGCCGCTTCAGCGGTGGGCGAGCGGCCGGCTGCCGGGATGGGCTCGCGATCTGGTCGATACGGATGACCTTGTCCAGGATTCCCTCCTCCAGACGTTGAGGAAGGTGGGGACGTTCGAGCCTCGACATCCTGGGCGCACTGCAGGCCTATCTCCGGCAGGCGGTGCTCAACCGGCTGCGCGACGCGCTGCGGCGGAAACATCGTCAGCCGCCGTCCACGGACATCGAGGCCGTCCAGCTCGAGGCCGAGGGGTCGCCACTGGAGGCGGCCATCGGCCGGGAGGAGGCGGTGTTGTACGAGACGGCGCTCGGACGACTGAGACCGGACGAACGCGAAGCGATCATCGCCAGGATCGAGCTGGGCTACGACTACGCCGAGCTCGCCGAGGCGCTCGGGAGGCCGACACCAGACGCGGCCCGCAAGGCGGTGCAACGTGCCGTCGTTCGCCTGGCCGAGGAAATCCGCCGTGCGCGAGGGTGACCACGATCTGGTCGACGAGCTGGCCGCGGCGATCGCCGATGGCACGGCCATCGACTGGGCATCCGCCGAGTCGCGCGCCGCCACGACGGCATCCACGGTGATGCGGGAGCTTCGACTGCTCGACTCCGTGGCCAGACTGCATCGCGGGCTTCACCAGTCCGGCGACGCGGTGTCGAGCGGCGCGCCGGCGGCGCCCGCACCAGACGGCGAGCCTCCGCAGACCTGGGCTCATCTTCAACTGCTGGAGCAGATTGGCGCCGGGGCGTTCGGCGTCGTGTATCGCGCCTGGGACCCGCGGCTGGATCGCGAAGTGGCGTTGAAGCTGCAGCCCGACGAGCCGCGGGCCGGCGGCGCCACGTCGGCGATCCAGGAAGGCCGGGCGCTGGCGCGCGTCCGGCATCCGAACGTGGTCACCATCTACGGCGCCGAGCGGATCGGGACGCACGTCGGCCTGTGGATGGAGTTCATCCGGGGACGCACGCTGCACGAGGCACTCGCCCAGGGCGGCACCTTCGAGCCGCCCGCCGTCGCCGCCATCGGCGTCGAGCTCGCCCGGGCGCTGGGCGCGGTGCACGACGCCGGCCTCGTGCACGGCGACATCAAGGCCCAGAACGTGATGCTCGCCGACGATGGGCGGGTCGTGCTGATGGACTTCGGGGCCGGCCGCGACCTGGCCCGGCGGCCGCAGGCCGCTTCTGCCGGCACGCCGATGTACCTGGCGCCTGAGGTGATCCGCGGCGAACCGCTCTCGGCGCGAAGCGACATCTACGCGCTGGGCGCGGTCCTCTTCCACCTGCTCACTGGAGCATTCCCGGTACCGGCCACCGACCTGCACGAGCTGCGGCGCGCTCATGACCAGGGGGACTCGACCGACATCCGTTCGTTGCGGCCCGATCTCGGACGCAGGCTCGCGGCAGTCGTGACCCGGGCCACCCATCGCGACCCCGATCAGCGCTACGGCACCGCCGCCGAGCTGGCGCACGACCTCGCTGGCGCGTCGCGACGGCCGTGGGCGAAGGCGGCCACGGTTGCCGCGCTGATCGCCGCGGTGTCGTGGGCGGCAGTCGAGCTCGGCGGGTGGACCCTCGGCCGGCCGAGCCCGACCGCGGCGCTCTACCGGCGAGCGGCGGCGCCGTCGACACCAGGCGGTCGTATTGGCGGGCCGCCCGTGATCGCGGTGCTGCCGTTCACCAACCTCGGCCGCGGGGCCGAGACCGACCTGATCGTGGACGGGTTCACGGCGGAGCTGCTCCACCAGCTGGCCATCATCGACGGCCTCCACGTGAAGTCATGGGAGTCTTCCGTCGCCCTGCGCGACCGGCCGCTCGCCGAGCTCCGAGACCGCCTGGGCGTGAATCTCGTGCTCCAGGGCCAGGTGCTGTGGGCGGATCGTCGCGTGCGGATCACCGCCCAACTGGTCGACGTGGCTGTCGACGTGCCGCTGTGGTCCGATCGCTTCGACCGCGACGTCGCCGACGTGTTCGCCGTGCAGGACGAGATCGCGCGCGCCATCGTCAACCGGCTGCGGCTGAAACTGGACGCCGGCCAGCGCCGCTACGACGCCAACCCGCAGGCCTACGAGATGTACCTGAAGGCGCGGGCGCTCACCAACCGGCGCGGCATCGAGGATCCCGCGGCCGCCGTCGACTTGTTCACGCGGGTCATCGCGACCGACGAGGCCTTCGCCCCGGCGCACGCGGGGCTGGCCAACGCCTACGGCTGGCTGTCGATGTTTCCGCTTCAGACGGTGTCGCTGGCCAATGCGCTGGCGATCATGCGGCCGGCCGCCACCCGCGCCCTCGAGCTCGATCCGCGGTTGGCCGAGGCCCACGCGGCGATGGGGTGGGTGCTGTCGCGCGAGCGCGACTGGCGCGGCGCCGGAGAGTCGTTCGAGCGCGCCATCGCGCTCGATCCGAGCCTGGCGTCGACCTACACGGGCTACAGCTTCTCGACCCTGAAGCCGCAAGAACGCTACGCCGACGCCGAGCGGGTGCTGCAAACGGCGCTCACTCGCGATCCGCTGTCGCTGGAAGTGGCACGCGAGATGGCCGCGCTCTACCACGTGACCGGCCGCTTCGACGAAGCGATCGCCGTCCTCGAGCGCGTGGCCGCGCAGGATGGCCACTTGCCCCTCGTCCGGCGCGAGCTCGGCCGCGCCTTGACGTTCGCGGGCCGCCCCGCCGAGGCCATTCCCCTCCTCGAGGAGCAGCCGAGCCTCGGCCTTCACTATCTGACCCACGCCTACGTCAGGGCGGGCAGGCGGGCCGACGCCGAGCGGCTGTTCGCCGAGCATCGAGCCGTGGCCAATCGCCGGGCGGTGATTGCCGCCGCGCTCGGCGAGGTGGACGTGACGTTCGAAGCGCTCGAGCGCATGATGGCCGACGAGCCACATCGGGTCGCCCAGCACCTGATCCAGCCCGAGTTCGCGCTGCTTCGCGGTGATCCGCGCCGGGCGGCCCTGCGCCGCGCGCTCGGACTCGAGCGCTGACGTCCGCCTGCGACACCCCTCGGCCCGCCAGCCGGAGCGGCCTTCCACTCCATCTCAGTCGTAGATCCGGAACCTCCGCGTCCAGATTCGCCGGCCAGGACGTTAAGGAGGTGAAGACGGGCCTCCGGCTGACCGGTCGATTCGCAAGGTAGCGCCAACATGAACGCCGAATCAGGCATTCGGATGAGGTGTGCCATGACGCAGATCGGTTCGCGAGCGGGTCTCGTCGCGGCACTCGTAGGCCTGTCACTGGGAGCTTGTTCGAGTCCGTCCGAGCCCTCGCTCACGTCCGTTGCTGGACCAAGCGCAGTGGAGTCCGTTGCGGCGTCGGTTGGGCCACCTTCGCTGCCCGGGTGGATTGCCAATCCGCCGAACCTGCCAACAGGGCGTGTCGGCAAGAACAACTGCACGTTTTCATTCGGTCAGGTAGTGCCGCCGTGGGATTTCCATGCAGACGCGGGTTGTTGGGAACACGAGGGCCCGGACGGCTGGACCCGCCAACAGTTTCAGCGGATTCACGTTGCGAGCTTTCCCGGTTGCGGTGGTGGACCGGCTGATGTGTCGCCGATTCGAATCTGTCGGGCAGGCGGGGCCGGTCAGCCGACTCCCTGCGACGAGAATCCAACAACTGGACCCCTTGGGTGTGCTGTTTGCGTCCGATCCGTCGTCTGCCACTAGTGGCGCGCTGAAGGAATCGACTCGACGCTAGCGGCTCCGGCGTCACGTCAGCCGTCGCCGCCGATCTCGCGTTTGGATTCGTCGGCAAGGACGTTAGGAAGGTGAGCGCCGCCGGTTCGTTCAGACGAACCCGCACGAAGGAGTTGAGCATGACCGCCACGCCCTCGTTCGAGCCCGACGGCGCTCTGTCGCCCTGGCCGCATTGCTCGCGCTCGCGTCGAGCGCGCCGGTGTTCGCACAAACGCAGCTCTACCTGCTGACCAGCGGAACTCACGTCGCGTCCCGAACCCGAAGTGTGGTTACTGGGACTATGGATGCGAGTTCTACCTGACCAGGAATCCGGGCCGTGTCATTCACTTCGACGTCGACCGCCAGCAGATCGCCGCGATCACACCGGTCTCAGCACGCGTACGACTTGACCATTGGGCCGCGCGCCACACCCGATGGCCGTTTTCTGCTGTGGAGCGGATGGAATCTCGATCTCGGGGTGCCAATTCGGGTCAGCCTGTTCGACATCGCCGGCCGGCAGCAGGCCACGCCCTTGGCCGCCAGCATCGAGTCCAACTTCGTGCCACTGGCCGTCCACCCGTCCGAGATGCGGGCCTACGTTCAGCTGATCGCCTGGCGGTCCGGTCACCGTCGCCGAACCCGGGCACACCCGAACGCTGCCGTTGCCACCGTGCGCGCTCCCGTCTTCGAGGCACGAAGCGGCGATGGGCGCCGTCTGTCCTACTACTGCGACAGTCCGCGGAGTGTGATGGTCGTCGACAGCGGCGATGGGCGGCTGCTGGGTGCGGTGGCTCTGGGCGCGCCCGCCTACCCCAGTGTCTCGACCACGCACGTGCTCGACGGCCCGGGGACCACGATGTACGCGGTCGACATCGACAATCGCGTTCGACGGGGACCCGGCGAGGTACCGACGCTTCGACGTCGCCACCGGCGCCCTGCTCGCCGAACGACAGGGGTCCGAGGTCGCGACCTCGTTGTGGGCGTACAACGAAATGACCGGCCATCTGTATGCGGGGGACTCGTTCGGCATCGTCGTGCTCGACGCGAACACGCTCGCCGAGATCGGCCGGATCGCCAGCCCGCACCCGGCGCTGTTGCCGAAAGTGGCGTTCGATCCGGAGCAGCCACATGCATACATCGCCTGGCACAGAGACATCGGCGCGACCGATGCGCGTCTCCCTCGTCCACACGGGACGCTGGCCACGCTGGCGTCGATCGACATCCCAGTTGACGGTCAACTCGTCGGCATGGCGCTCGGACCGCGTCCGCCTCGGGTGTCGGCGCTGAGCATCCTGGTCGAGGACCGAGTGGCGACGTTGACCTGGGCGAGCGACGCCAGCCGGTCGATCGCGACCGGGCAGGTGGTCGAGGCCGGGTTGTCGCCCGGTGAGACGGTGGTACGGCTGCCAGTCGGCGCCGGCGCCACCAGCCTCACCGTCCCCGGTGTGCCGCCGGGGCGCTACTACGTACCGCATCCGATCCGTGAACGGCACGGGTGTCGGCGCTCCGTCGAACGAGGTGGTGGTCGACGTTCCCTGAGGCGTCCACGGCCAGCGTGAGGAATCGCGGGATTGAGCGTTAGATCCATACGGAGGCGCCGATGCGCATTCGATTTCGCCACGGTTGGCGCGCAGGCGCGTCGCGCGATGTCGCAGGAGCCTGCCGGGGTGCCCGACGGTTGGCGCTGGCCGCCGTCCTCACGGCAGCCGGCGCCGTGCCTGCCGTGGCGCAGACGCGGCTGTACTTGCTGACAGCCGGGCCGTCCACAGCCGAGTGCAACTGGTCGCCGTGCGAGCCGGGCCGCCTGATCCAGATCGACGGGGATCGCGCGGAGATTCTCGCCAGCACCTCAGTGGGTGGCTCACGAACACGGGTGATCGGCCCGCGCGTCACGGCAGACGGCCAGACGCTGATCTGGAGCGGGTCCGACGGCGGTACAGCACAGCATTCGACCCTGGTCAGCCTGTTCGACCTCCCAACCCGGCAGCAGACGCTCGTGCCCACTCCCCGCCCTACCAGCGACTTCGTGCCGCTACGTGTGCATCCCACGGAGATGCGCGCCTTCATCCAGCCCGGATACGGCGTCCCGGTCATCGTGGCCGAGCCCGGTGGCACGAGGGCGCTGCCGCAGCCAAAGGACATTTCGTGGCTGGGCGACCTTAGCGGGGACGGAAACCGGTTGTCGTTCCAGTTTGCCAGCGGCCTTGGCGTGAGAGTGGTGGACAGCCGGGATGGCCGGCTGGTTGGCACCCTCCCGGAGGCGTACAGACGCCCATCTTCTCGACCACGACGGCACCCGACTCTTCGCGACGTACAGGGGCTGGGAGGCCGCGTTCTACCCCTCTGAATATCAGTGCTTCGATGTCGCCACCGGGGCGTTGATGGCCGATGCGCGTGGGACCGGTAGGCGAGTTCGACGGATCGCTGTGGAAACTGAACTCGCACACCGATCATCTCTATGCCGGTGCCGGGGGCGGCATTCTGGTGCTCGACGCCGACACGCTGCAGCCCGTCGGCCGAATCCAGAAGCTCGCCAACCGCGAGGCGTCGGCCGTGGCCGTGGATCCCGATCGCCCGCTCGCCTACGTGGCCTGGCAATCGCGGATCGGCCCCAAGCAGACCATCGTGCTGACGGCGTTCGACACGAACACCCTGGTTACGGTCGGTTCGATGGAGCTGCCGTTCAACGCCGACATCCTGGGGCTGGCGCTCGGTCCCCGTCCGCCAGCGAGCGCGGCGCTCAGCGCCGGCGTCGCGGGGCCCACCGTGACGCTGTCGTGGACAACGACATTGGGCGCGTGCGATGGCGACCGGCGCAGGTCGTCGAGGTCGGATTCTCCCCCGGTGAGACGGTGGTGCGGCTACCGGTCGATCGCCGGCGCCACCAGCCTCACCGTCCCCGGTGTGCCGCCGGGGCGCTACTACGTCCGCGTCCGATCCGTGAACGGCACGGGTCTCGGCACGCCGTCGAACGAGGTGCTGGTCGAGGTGCCCTGAGTTCGAACCCCGGCGAAGGAGATGAGCATGATCGCCCACGCCCCCGTTCGAGCCCGACGGCGCTCTGTCGCCCTGGCCGCACTGCTTGCGCTCGCGTCGAGCGCGCCCGTGGTTGCCCAGACGCAGCTCTACCTGCTGACCAGCGGAGCCGACGAAATCATCTGGGACCCGGATTGCCAGCCCTGGGACTACGACCCTGAATGCGGGTACACCGTGATCCCGCATCCGGGCCGCGTCATTCACCTCGACGTCGACCGCCGGCAGATCGTCGCGACCACGACGGTCTCGCATGCGCTCGGTGCGTCCATCGGGCCGCGCATCACACCCGATGGCCGCTTCCTGCTGTGGAGTGGATCGGTGTCGTCGAAGCTCCGGCGCCGTATCACGTCAGCCTGTTCGACATCGCCCGCCGGCAGCAAGCCACCCTGTTTGCCGCCAGCGGCCTGTCCTCCGTGCCGCTGACCGTTCACCCGTCGGAGATGCGCGCCTTCCTCGGCCTGTCTACCGGCGGTTCAGTCACCGTGGCTGAACCGGGACACACCTATACGCTGCCGTCGCCGCCGTGCGCACAGCCGTCCTTCTCGGGTCGGAGCGGCGATGGACGACGTCTGTCCTACCAGTGCCTCGATCCGCAGGGCGTGATGGTGGTCGACAGCGCCGACGGGCACCTGGTCGGCACGGTGCCCGCACGCCGTGACGTTCGCCTCTCCTCGATGACGACGGGGACCACGGTGTTCGGCGCCTCGTGGCACCGGCAAGGCGTCCGAAACACCGGTGTTCCAGCGCTTCGACGTGGCAACCGGCGCGCTGCTGGCCGAACGGCAGGTCACGCTACCGGGCTTCAACGGCTCGCTGTGGACCTACAACCCGGCGACCGGTCACCTGTACGCCGGAAGCCGAGGCGGCATCGTCGTGCTGGATGCCAACACCCTGCAGGAGGTGGGCCGGATTCCTTCCCCTCATCCTTCGCTGCCGTACGGGTTGATGGCCCTCGACCCGGATCGGCCCGAAGCGTACGTCGGCTGGTATGGAACCGATCGACAACCGCAAACCTGGTGCGCGTGTCCCTCGTGCACACCGGAACGTTCGCCACGATCGGGTCATACGACATCCCGATCGACGGTCGCGTTCGTGGGAATGGCGCTCGGGCCGCGTCCGCCTCGGGTGTCGGACCTGGGCGTCGCTGGTCGCCGAACCGCGTGGCGACGCTGACGTGGGCGATTGACGCCAGCCGCTCGATGGCGACCGAGCAGGTCGTCGAGGTGGGCTTCACCCCTGGAGAGACGGTGGCGCGTCTCGCCGTCGCCGCCGGCGCCACCAGCCTGACCGTCCCCGGCGTGCCGCCGGGGCGCTACTACGTCCGCATCCGATCCGTGAACGGCACGGGCGTGGCGCACCGTCGAACGAGGTGATCGTCGACGTGCCGTGAGCCGAAACCGGCAAGGAGATGAGCATGACCGCCCACGCTATCGTTCGAGCCCGACGGCGTCCTGTCGTCCTGGGCGCATTGCTCGCGCTCGCGTGCGACCGCGCCGGCCCTCGCCCAAACGCAGCTCTACCTGCTGACCAGCGGAACCGATGGGGTCGTCTGGAACCCGGAATGCCAGCCCTGGGACTATGACCCGATTTGCTGGTACTTCGTGACCCCGCAGCCGGGCCGCGTCATCCAACTCGACGTTGACCGCCAGCGGATCGTGGCGAGCACGTCGGTCTGGACATGCGCTTGGTACCGGCGTCGGACCGCGCACCACACCCGACGGTCGTTTCCTCCTGTGGAGCGGCGCGGATGCTCGGGTGCCGATTCGCGTCAACCTGTTCGACATCGCCCGCCAGCAGCAAGCGACCCTGGTTGACGCCTGCCGTCATCGACTTCGTGCCGCTGGCCGTTCACCCGTCGGAGATGCGCGCCTTCCTCCAGTTGTCGCCCTTCGGTCCGGTCACGGTCGCTGAACCGGGCCACACTTGCACGCTGCCGGCGCCGCCGTGCTCGAAGCCGGTGTTCTCGAGTCGAAGCGGCGATGGCCGACGCCTGTCCTACTACGTGCCTCGATCCGCGTGAGCGTCATCGTGGTCGACAGCGGCGACGGTCGGTTGCTGGATCGGTGCTCGGTGCCCTTACGCACCTGGACATCGCACTGCTCGACGATGCGGGGACGACGGTGTTCGGCGGTCGACTGGCATGGATGGCTCGCCGACCCAACGTTCCGGCGCAACGACGTGGCCACCGGTGCCTTGCTGGCCGAACGGGCAGGTCCGGTCGATTTCGACGGCTGGCTGTTCGATTACAACCGCGCGACCGGACACCTGTACGTGGGAGCCAGGAGCGGCATCCTCGTGCTCGACGCCAGCACCCTGCAGGACGTGGGCCGCATCGCCAGCCCTCACCCGTCCCTGTAGCGCGACGATGGCACTCGATCCGGACCGGCCCGACGCCTACATCGCGCTGGTCCGGGTTCATCGACGGCCGTGCCTTCCTGCGCGTGTCCCTCGTCGCACACCGTAACGTTGGCCACGGTAGGGTCGGTCGACTTCCCGATCGAAGGTGAAGTCCTGGGGATGACGGTCGGCCCGCGTCCGCCCCGCGTGTCCGACCTGAGCGCGCTGGTCGACGGCCGCTTGGTGACGTTGGCGTGGACGATCGACGCCAGCCGCTCGATGGCGACCGAGCAGGTCGTGGAAGTGGGCTTCATCCCTGGGCAGACGGTGATCCGCCTTCCTGTCGAGGCCGGCGCCTCGAGCCTCGCGGTCGCTGGCGCGCCGCCGGGGCGTTACTACGTCCGCATCCGGACCACGAACGGCACGGGTGTCGGCGCACCCGTCGAACGAGGTGATCGTCGACGTGCCGTGAGCCCGTGCGCCGGTAAGACGCTACTATTGCCTCCGCCCGTCCCCGGGCGCGCATGCCCAGCACCTGGCGGGTCGTCTCCCTTCTGAGCCTCGTCTCGTGCGTGGGCTACCTGGTGCGCGCCGATGTCGCGGTGGCGCAGGAGCGCATGGTGCCGGCCCTGGGCCTGACGATGACGGCCATGGGCGCCATCACGGCCTGGGGGTTCCAGCTCGCCTACACCGTGTTCCAGGTGCCGGCTGGCATGCTCGGCGAGCGCGTCGGCGCGCGCACCGCGCTGATGCTGGCGCTGCTCGGGTGCAGTGCGGCCTCGTTGGCCACCGGCCTGATGCCAGCAGCCGCGACCGCCGCGGTGACCACCCTGTGGCTCACGCGCATCCTGCTCGGGGTCTCTCAGGCCGCCATCTTCCCGGTGGGGGCGATGACGGTGATGGCCTACGTGCCGCCCGACCAACGGGTGCGGGCGACATCGTTCTACATGGCGACGGCGGCGCTCGGCGCGGCCCTGGCGCCGTTGTTGATGGCGCCCACCATGGAGGCGTTCGGGTGGCGCGCTGTCTTCCTGCTGAGCGGAGCGATCGCGGCCGCCGCGGCCGTGGCGTGGCGCTGGCTGATGCCCCCGCCCCCGGTTCGCGCCCTGCCAGCGGCGCCCGCGGACTCGAGGCACGCACGTGGCGAGCTCGTCCTGCTCCTCGGCAACCCGCAGCTCCGGCGGCTGTCGCTCGCCTATCTGCTCCACTCGGCGGTGTGGTTCGTGTTCGTCTTCTGGTTCTTCCGCTACCTCACCGAGGGACGCGGCTTCACCGTGCTGGCGAGCGGGATGTGGGGCAGCCTGCCGAGCATCGCCGGGTTCGTGTGCGCGCCGTTCATCGGCGTTGCCGCCGACCGGCTCGGCCGGCGCCTGGGCGCCGGCCGGGCCCGGCGGCGCGTGGCCATGTTCTGCCTGCTCGCCGCCGCCGGATTCGTGGCGGTGGGGGCGGTGCTGCCGAGCGCGGTGCTGGCGATCGCCGCGCTCAGCCTGTCGTCGGCGGGCATCAACGGCGCCGAGGCGCCGTTCTTCATGACCGCCACCGCGACTGGCGCCGGGCATCCCGGCGCGGCGGCGGGTGCGCTCAACCTGATGGGCAACCTCGGCGGCGTGCTCTCCATCTGGCTGGTGCCGCACATGTCGGCGGCGTGGGGCTGGAATGGAACGCTCGCCTTCTGGTCGGCCGTGTGCGTGGTGGCCGCCCTGCTGTGGCTCACGGTGACAACCGACGACGAGCGGGCGATTCGCGCCGTCACTTGATCGCCGGCAGCCGCGGCGCGCCGTTGTCGGGTGCCGGGGTTCGCGCGGTGTTCAGCACCATCGCCACCATCGTGTAGTAGCCGACGATGCCCACGGTGTCGACGACGCCCTTCTCGCCGAAGGTCGAGACCATGCGCGCGTAGGCGGCGTCGCCGACGCTCTGCGTGCGGATCAGCTCGTCGCAGAAGTCGTACAGCGTGGTCTCTTCAGCGGTCATGCCGGTGGGCCGGCGGCGTTCGGCGATGGCGAGCGCCACCTCGGCCGTCACCCCGGCCTTGAGCGCGATCGGGTAGTGCACCGCCCATTCGTACTGCTGCGACCAGCTCCGCGCCGCCATCAGGATCACGAACTCGCTCTGCCGCGGCGTGAGCGCGGTCTTGTAGCGCAGGTAGTCGCCCATCGCCCGGGCGCGCTTCATCACCTCGGGGCTGTGCAGCATCGGGATGAACGGGCCGGTCATTGGCGCGTTGCGCGCCGCACCGAACTCGGCGACGGCCTGCCGTTGCTCGGCGGTCAACTGGTCCGCCGGAATCGGCGGCAGGCGATCCTGCGCCTGCGCCACTGCCGGCCCAGAGGAGCACGCCCGCCAGGATCACCAGGAACGAGAGTGTCGTGTGGCGTCGTCGATTCGTGCGCATGTGGTGCCTCCGTGGCCGTGAGGGTACACCGTCCGCTTGACGGTAAGATGCCCGGCGTCATGCCCTGCCACCGGTTCGTCGCCCTGCCCGCGCTGCTGGCCCTGGTCGCCTGCGGGCCGGCCGAGACGAGCGCGCCGCCAGTCCGCGTGTTCGGCTCGAACGGCGTCAGGGCGCTGCTCGAGGACCTGCAGCCGGCGGTCGAGCGCACGGTCCAGCGGCCGATTGCCTTCGAGTTCAGCACGGCCGCGGCGCTCACGCGGCGGATCGACGCCGGCGACGTGCCCGACGTGGCCGTGCTCACGTCGGCGCTCGTCGACCAGCTGTCGGCGCAGGGGAAGCTGGCCGCTGACTCGCGACGCGATGTGGCCCGCGTGGGCGTGGGCGTCGGGGTCCGAGCGGGGTCACCTTCGGTCGACATCGGCACGCCGGAGGCGTTCAAGGCGCTGCTGCTCGGCGCGCGATCGGTGGCCTTCACTGCCGAAGGGCAGAGCCGCGCCGCGATCGACAACGCCTTCGACCGGCTGGGCATCGTCGAGGCCATGCGCGCCAAGACCATCCTGAAGGGCCCCGGCGAAGCGCCGGCAACGGTGGCCCGGGGCGAGGCCGAGATCGTGCTGACGCTGGTCAGCGAGATGGTCGACGTGCCCGGGCTGACGCTGCTCGGGCCCTTTCCGCCTGAGCTGCAGCGCCACGTCACGTTCACGGCGGCGCGCGGGACGAACTCGAAGCATCCAGGGCCGTCCGACCAGCTGATCCAGGCTCTCGCCGGACTCGACGTTGCCGCCCGTCTGGCCCGACACGGCCTCGAACCGGCGACGCCCTAAGCGAGGATTCTCGGGGCCCTGCCCGGGTCTTGCAAACGAATCCTCGCGACCTTCCGTCTAACGCGGGGTGAGTACCCTGCTCCGCGACTTCGTCTACGCCCTCCGCAAGCTGGGCTCGGCGCGCATCTTCACGACCACGGCCGTGCTCACCCTGGCGCTGGGCATCGGCGGCACCACCGCCATCTTCACGCTGATCCACGCGGTGATGCTGAAGTCGCTGCCGGTCGGCGACCCGTCCCGGCTCTACCGGATCGGCGACGGCGACAACTGCTGCGTGCAGGGCGGCCCGCAGGACCGCTGGGGCATGTTCTCGTTCCCGCTGTTCGAGCGGCTCAAGGCCGAGGTGCCGGAGTTCGAGGAGTTGACCGCGTTCCAGGCCGGCCAGAACCGGATGGCGGTGCGCCGCCAGGGCGTGGACAACGCGCCGCGGCCGCTGCGGGCCATCTACGTGACCGGCAACTACTTCACCACGCTGGGGGTGAACGCCCTTGCCGGCCGGGTCTTCACCGCGGAGGACGACCGGCCCGCCGCCTCGCCGGTGGTGGTGATGGCCTATCACGCCTGGCAGGGCCAGTACGGCGGCGACGCCTCGGTGGTCGGCACCACGCTGGTGATCGAGGGTCAGGCGTTCACCGTGGCCGGCGTCGCGCCGCCGGGCTTCTTCGGCGAGACGCTGCGCGCCGATCCCCCCGACATGTGGGTGCCGCTGCAGCAGGAGCCGCTCATCATCGGCGCCGACACGTCGCTGCTCCGCCAGCCGATCTCGTCGTGGCTGCGGGTGATCGGCCGCCTGCGCCCCGGCGCCACCATCGAAGGCATGGACGCGCGGCTCACCGGCATCCTGCGCCAATGGATGCAGCACGAGGCCGGCTACCCGCCCAACTGGCTGGCCGAAGTCGAGCGGGTGCTGCCGCAGCAGGTGATCACCGTGGTGCCGGCCGGCGCCGGCGTCGGCGTGATGAAGGAGCAGTACGGCCGCAGCCTGCGCATCCTGCTGGCGGTGTGCGCGCTGGTGCTGCTGATCGCCTGTGCCAACGTGGCCAACCTGCTGCTCGCCCGGGCGGTGGCGCGGCGCGGCCAGACCGCGGTGCGGCTGGCCATGGGGGCCTCGCGCGGACAGATCATCACCGAGGCGCTGGTCGAAAGCGTGGTGCTCTCGGTCCTCGGCGGCGGCCGCCGGCCTGGTCATCGCGATGGCCGCGGCGCGGCTGCTGCTGTCGCTGGCCTTCTCCGGCGCCACCATCCTGCCGATCGAGACCACGCCGTCGCCGATGGTGCTGGCCTTCGCCAGCGGCCTGGCGCTGGTCACCGGGCTGCTCTTCGGCGCGGCGCCGGCCTGGTTCGCCACCCGCACCGATCCGATCGAGGCGCTGCGCGGCTCGGGGCGCACCGCCGGCGATCGCGCCTCGTTCGCGCGCACGGCGCTGCTGGTGGTGCAGGCGACGCTGAGCGTGGTGCTGGTGGCCGGCTCCGCGATGCTCGGCCGCAGCCTCGGCAACCTCGAAGGTCAGGACTTTGGCTTCAATCGCGACGGGCGCGTGCTGGTCACCGTCGGCCGGCCGTCGGCCACGATCACCGGCGAGCGCCTCACCGCGCTCTACCGCGACCTGCAGGGCCGGCTGGCCCGCATTCCCGGCGTGCAAGGCGCCGGGCTGGCGCTCTACAACCCGCTCACCAACAACTGGGGCGAAGGGCATCCTGATCGCCGGCAAGCCAGCCCCGGCGCCGGGCGAGCAGACCGGCGCGTCGTGGGACCGCGTCACCCACGACTACCTGCAGCTGCTCGGCACGAAGCTGGCCAAGGGGCGCTACTTCACCGAGGCCGACAACGAGACCGCCGAGGCCGGTGGCGATCGTGAACGAGGCGTTCGTGAAGCGGTTCTTCAAGCCCGAAGAGGATCCGCTCGACCAGCACTTCGGGCTCAACCTGCCCGAGAACGTCAACCACTTCCGCATCGTCGGCGTCATCGCCGATGCGCGGTTCCAGAGCTTCCAGACCGATCGGCCGGTGCGGCCGATGTTCTACGTGCCGCTGCCGCAGCGCGTGAAGTACGAGAACCCGCTGATGGAGCGCGTGCAGACCGCGTCGATGTACGTGGGTGGGCTGCTGCTCGTGACCAACGCCGCCCCCGGCGGGCTCGAGCCGCAGGTGGCCCGGGCGCTCGCCGAGGCCGATCCCAACCTGGCGGTGATCAACATCCGCACGCTGGCCCAGCAGGTGGAGCTGACCTTCAACCAGCAGCGCGCCGTGGCCAGCCTGGCCGGGTTGTTCGGCGGGGTCGCGCTGATCCTGGCCGCGATCGGGCTCTACGGCGTCACCGCCTACTCGGTGGCCCGCCGGACGAGCGAGATCGGCGTCCGCATGGCGCTGGGCGCCGACCGCGGCCGGGTGATGGGGCTGGTGCTCGGCGGCGCGTTCAAGCGCGTCGCCCTCGGCCTGGTGCTCGGCTTGCCGCTGGCCGTCGGCGCCGGCTACCTGCTGTCGGCGCAGCTCTACGGCGTGGCCTACTGGGATCCCGTGGCGCTCGGCGTGGCCGCCGGCTCGCTCGGCTTCGCCGCGTTCGTCGCCTCGGTCGTGCCGGCGACGCGGGCCGCGGCGCTGGCCCCGATGAAGGCGCTGCGCACCGACTGACCGCCGGCGGTTGGTGTCGCGAGCCCGGGACGATCAACCGGGTGCGCGTCGGAGGGTGGCCGATACGGCCGGTGCCCGTCTTGCGCGTCGTTTCTGTTGTTTTTGCACTTTCCACGTGATCTGTTTGCCACACCTTCCAGTCTGCTTGTGCATTTGCTTGCTGCAGCTCATCCTTAGCGTGTATTCGCTTTCAGCTCAGCGCAGAATCATAGTCGGTTTTTTTGCAAGCCGTTTTGACTCACAGATTTACAACCCACAGTGTTATAATCCTCTCTCTACTTTTGCGCGCTGACGCATTGTCTTGTCGCTTCGATCTGATCCTCATCGAGAAATTCGTTCGTTCGTGAGCTCGCAAGAAACGCATCGCCAGCTTCTTGGATCAGCGCATATCCATTGCGCCGATCGTCTGATCAACAACCATACGCTCGTTCACGCGAGCTGTCACCTCTCCAGCGTGCACTTCAAGTGCTCTCAGCTCCGCAACGCCCTGAGCCGTTGAACGCGCAGTTTCAGCTCGTTTGCCGCTGACGTCCGCGACAAATCGCTTCGCCGTATGCCTGACCGTGCGGCGCAGCTGTCAGTCTTTTTTTTTGGAGCGAACGATCCCCAGTGCGTGTCCAGTACGGCGCCTTTCATGCCAGAGGCGCAAGCGGTCGAGTTCGGTTTCGCCCCGCTGGCATCCTGCTCCGCACTTCTACGCGCTCCCAATGTTCCGCGCGACGTTCATACTGCCTCTCACCTCCTCATGTGTCGCGCAAGGCCATGTGTACACTCTCTCTCAATTGGCCCGCGTCGGCGTTTGCGTGACACCTTCGCGCCGTTGTTCTACGTCGCGTTGGTCGTTTATGGCATAGGCTCGGCGCCGTCTGGCTTCACGCTTTAGCTAGAGCGGCGCCTCGTCTCCGTCGCGCGTCTGTGCTTCTTGCATACCTGCGCGATACATCTCGGCGCCGACACGTCGCTGTGCGCCAGCCAATCTCGTCGTGGCTGCGGGTGATCGGCCGCCTGCGCCCTGGCGCCACCATCGAACGCATGGACGCGCGGCTCACTGGCGTTCTGCGCCAGTGGATTCAGCACGAGGCCGGCTATCCGTCAATCTGGATTGCCGAAATCAGCGAAGCGCTGCCGCAACAGGTGATCACCGTGGTACCCGCCGGTGCTGGCGTCGGCGTGATGAAGGAGCAGACGGACGCAGCCTGCGCATCCTGCTGCGGCGTGCGCGCTGCTGCTGCTCATCGCCTGTGCCAACGTCGCCAACCTGCTGCTCGCCCGCGCGGTGGCGCGGCGCGGCCAGACCGCGGTGCGGCTGGCAATGGGCGCCTCGCGAGACAGATCATCACTGAGGCGCTGGTCGAAAGCGTGGTGCTCTCTATCTGTGCGCGGCCGCCGGACTGGTCATCGCCATCGCCGCTGCGCGGCTGCTGTTGTCGCTGGCGTTTTCCGAACGCCACCATCCTGCCCATCGACACGATCCCTCGCCGATGGTGCTCGCCTTCGCCAGCGGCCTCGCATTGCTCACCGGCCTGCTCTTCGGCGCTGCTCCGGCCTGGTTCGCACCCGCACCAATCCAATCGAGGCGCTGCGCGGCTCTGGGCGCACCGCCGGCGATCGCGCCTCGTTCGCGCGCACGGCGCTGCTGGTGGTGCAGGCTGACGCTGAGCGTGGTGCTGGTGGCCGGCTCCGACGATGCTCGGCCGCAGCCTCGGCAACCTCGAAGGTCAGGACTTCGGCTTCAATCGCGAACGGGCGCGTGCTGGTCACCGTCGGCCGGCCGTCGGCCACGATCACCGGCGAGCGCCTCACCGCGCTCTACCGCGACCTGCAGGGCCGGCTGGCCCGCATTCCCGGCGTGCAAGGCGCCGGGCTGGCGCTCTACAACCCGCTCACCAACAACTGGGGCGAAGGGCATCCTCATCGCCGGCAAGCCAGCGCCGGCGCCGGGCGAGCAGACCGGCGCGTCGTGGGACCGCGTCACCCACGACTACCTGCAGCTGCTCGGCACGAAGCTGGCGAAGGGACGCTACTTCACCGAGGCCGACAACGAACTGCCGAGGCGGTGGCGATCGTGAACGAGGCGTTCGTGAAGCGGTTCTTCAAGCCCGAAGAGGATCCGCTCGACCAGCACTTCGGGCTCAACATGCCCGAGAACGTCAACCACTTCCGCATCGTCGGCGTCATCGCCGATGCGCGGTTCCAGAGCTTCCAGACCGATCGGCCGGTGCGGCCGATGTTCTACGTGCCGCTGCCGCAGCGCGTGAAGACCGAGAACCCGATGATGGAGCGCGTGCAGACCGCGTCGATGTACGTGGTGGGCTGCTGCTGGTGACCAACGCCGCCCCCGGCGCGGCTCGGAGCCGCAGGTGGCCCGGGCGCTCGCCGAGGCCGATCCCAACTGGCGGTGATCAACATCCGCACGCTGGCCCAGCAGGTGGAGCTGACCTTCAACCAGCAGCGCGCCGTGGCCAGCCTGGCCGGGCTGTTCGGCGGGGTGGCCCTCATCCTGGCCGCGATCGGGCTCTACGGCGTCACCGCCTACTCGGTGGCCCGCCGGACGAGCGAGATCGGCGTGCGCATGGCGCTGGGCGCCGACCGCGGCCGGGTGATGGGGCTGGCGCTGGGCGGCGCGTTCAGGCGCGTCGCCATCGGCCTGGTGCTCGGCCTGCCGCTGGCCGTCGGCGCCGGTTACCTGCTGTCGGCGCAGCTCTACGGCGTGGCCTACTGGGATCCCGTGGCGCTGACCGTGGCCGCCGGCTCGCTCGGCGTTCGCCGCGTTCGTCGCCTCGGTCGTGCCGGCGACGCGGGCCGCGACGCTGGCCCCGATGAAGGCGCTGCGCACCGACTGACGGCCGGCGGTTGGTGTCGCGCGCGCCCGGGACAATCAACCTGGTGCGCGTCGGAGGGTGGCCGATACGGCCAGCTGCCACGTCTTGCCGCCGTCGTAGGAATTCTCGAAGTGCCGCCTGATGCGGTTCGCCTCGACGCGTTCCCACCACTGGCGCTGCACCGCCCTCCGGCCCTCGTAGTCGAACGGCTCGTCAAAGTAGAAGTACCAACGGTCGCCCGCCTTCCGGCCGACCCAGTGCTGAGCTGAGCGCTCGCTGACGTAGTAAAAAGACCACGACTTCGTCGAGTCGTGATAACCGCTGACGTACAGCGCATCGGCCCAATCGGGTTTGGCCTCGCTGCCGCGATTGAACCGCCATGTCGCCTGGATTGCGCCGCCACGAATCGGCTGACGAAACTCGTAGCGGTCTGTACCGGCCTCGGTCGTACCCTTCGCAACATCCAGCCGGCTTTCCAGCTCCCAGGTCCCGATGAGGAAGGAGAACGCGTCGCGATCCGATGGCGCCTGAAGCGCGACAACAGCCAGCAGCAGTGCGTACAGCATTGGAGATCCCGTCTGGCCGCGAGACGGCCATTGCAAGCACCACTATGACGGCGCTGACATCTATGCGGCCAGGTGCGGCGGCGGCCGGACCAAATTCGCGGGGATGAACGGCAGTCATCCAGGACGGCCGACCGGCCCAGCGACAGTTGCCTGCTTGTTGCCAGTTGCCGGCGCGGGCCGCGGCGCGGGCCGCGATGAAGGCGCTGCGCACCGAGTAGCGGCGGCGCGATGTAGGGCGGCTCTTCAGAGCCGCCTCAGCGGAGCTGAAGCTCCGCCTGACGTCGAACCGAGGACCGCTCTACCCCATCAACCGCGCCCATTGCGCGCTGTCGGTGTACTGCTGGAACGTCACCGCCTTCCCGTCGCGGAAGCGGTAGACGTGGCAGAACTGCGAATCGAGCCGGGCGCCGTCGGCCTTCCTCGTGCCGCCGTAGCGGCCGAGCACCACCACGTGGTCGCCGCCGTCGATGAATGTGGCCGGGACCGCCGAGAAGTTGTCGATCGCCGCCAGCAAGCGGCCAAACACACCTTCGCCAACAGCCTGCGGGCCGATGTAGGGATTGCGGTCGGCCAACGGGTTGCCTTCCGCCTCGTTCCAGCTGATGGCTGGATCCATCGCGCCGAAGAGCATCGACGGATCGTTTCGGCCGAAGGCGGCATACGCCGCCTGGATGGTTTCGAACGCAGACATGAAGCCGCCTCTCGATGATAGCGATTCGCGGTGCCGCTCTCGTTGCGGCGCGGATGGTAGCACGCCGCCCAGGTCCGCTTCATCCTCGCGGCGGACTCGTGCCTCAGGGACGGCGTGACGACAGCCCCGGCAGGAACTTGGAGTGGATCACCCGGAGGGCCGTCAGATCCTGCGGCTGGAGCTTCAGGTGGCTGGCGATGCGGTGGATCTCGGATTCCTCGGCCATCGAGATCGCCGCATCGGTCGCGGCGACCCGGAACAGGCATCGCGCCAGCGCCAGCTTCTGTTCGTAGGTGGCGGCTTCGGCGAATTCCTGCGTCACCTGGAAGTCCGCGGTGCCGCCGAACATCAGGTTGCTCGACTTGGCCAGGCCGACGACGACGATCGCCTGCTCGGCGGTCAGGCCGCCCTCGCCCACCACCAGGGCTTCCATGGCCCGCGTCTCGTCGGGGCTCACGTGCTGGTCGGCGTGGGCCACCCGCCCGAGCAGGTAAGCGAAGCGCGCGAGGTGCCGGGCCCGGTCCGGCTCGAGATGTTCCAGCGTCTCGACCAGATCGCGGAGCGGCGCCTGGTCCGGCGCGTTCAGTTGCCCGGTCGCGAGCCCGAGCCAGCTGCGGATGGTGTCGATGGGCATTCGTGGCCTCAGCCCGCGGGCGCCAGCGCGCGTTCGGTCAGCTCAGCC
>CAVTMO010000013.1:0-53482 GCA_963735875.1 uncultured Acidobacteriota bacterium | reverse complement strand
GGTTCGAGCGCCATCGGCCGATCGTGGTCGAAGGCCTCGGCACAGATGCCGTGAAATGCGGCCGCGGTCTGCGCGCGCCGGATTCGATCGAGGAACGGCCCGGGCACGCCCTCACCGATGTAGTTGAGGAACTTCTTCATCCGGTCACACTGCGCCTTCTCGGGCTTGTCGAAACAGGCCTGCGAATCCCACAGCGCGCGCACGTAGCCCCACACCTCGCGGCCGGTGGGCTGCGCGACCGGCTGGCCGGTGAGCTGTTGGCGGATCTGGGCGAAGAGCCACGGGCTGCGGATGGCAGCGCGGCCAATCATCAGGCCGCGAGCCCTCGTGCGGGCCAGCAGGTCCTGCGCCTGCACAGCGGAGTGCACGTGCCCGTTGGCGAGGACCGGACAGGGCATCGTCTCCACGGCCTGCCGGATCAGCTCGTAGTGCACCGGCAGCCGGTACAGCTGGGCCACGGTGCGGGCGTGCACGGTCAAGGCGTCGAGGCCGTGCCGCGCGAAGATGGGCAGCAACTGGTCGAACTCAGCCGTGGACGCAAAGCCGACGCGTGTCTTGACCGTGAACGGGATCCGCACCGCGTCGCGCAGCGCCCCGAGGATGGCGTCGATGCGCTCCGGCTCGCGGAGCAGGCCGCCGCCGGCGCACTTCCGGTAGACGATCGGCGCCGGACACCCCAGGTTCAGGTCGATCGCGGCGACGGGATACTCCTGCAGCACCCTGGCGGTGCGGACCAGTGCCGCAACGTCGTTGCCGATCATCTGCGCCACGACTGGCCGCCCGGTGGTGTTCTGGGTGATGGCCTCGAGGATCCGCCGCTCCGGCGTGGACTCCGCCTGCACGCGGAAGTATTCGGTCCAGTAGACGTCGGCGCCGCCGTAGCGGTGCACGAGCGTCCAGAAGGCGCCGTCGGTCACCTCCTGCATCGGGGCGAGGGCCAGGAACGGCGAGGAACCGGACAGCAGCGCCCCGAACTGGTTGGCGGGATGGACGGTGCTGGCGCCAATCGGCACGTCACGATTCTCTCACCCGAGCCGAGGGCGAATGGCTACTATCCCCCGGATGACACCGGCACCTCCCGCTCCGGGGCATACCCGCTGGGTCAGGGTCTCGCACTGGGTCGTGACGCTGAGTGTCGCCGCCCTGGCGTTCACCGGGGTCGAGATCCTCATGGTTCACCCCAGGCTCTACTGGGGCGAGGTCGGCAACGATCTGACCACGCCGCTTATCGAGTTGCCGATCAGCCGCAATCACCAGCACGGCGGCTGGAGCGGACAGACACCATTCTTCTCAGGGACGGCGTCGCCAATCACGGCGAGCCGCACCTATGACATCTTCAACCAGAACGGCTGGGGCCGCAGCCTGCACTTCCTCGCCGGCTGGTTCCTGGTGGTGAGCGGCGCCATCTATCTGCTGCTCGGCCTGCTGGGCGGCCACTTCCGCCGTCATCTGCTGCCCGGGCCGTCGCAGCTGACGCCGGCGCACTTCTGGAGCGAAGTGCGCGATCACCTGCGGCTGCGGATTCCGGCAGCCACCGGCGGGCCGGACTACGGGCTGCTGCAGCGCGGCACCTACGCCGCGATCGTCTTCGTGACGCTGCCACTGACCGTGCTCACCGGCGTGACGATGTCGCCGGCCATCACCGCCGCATTTCCGTTCCTGTTGACGGTGTTCGGCGGCCATCAATCCGCCCGCACGATCCACTTCTTCGCGTTCGCGGCGACGATGCTCTTCCTCGCCGTGCACCTCCTGATGGTGGTGAAGTCGGGCTTCCGGCGCCAGATGCGCGCCATGACGATCGGCAGGACCCCATGACACAGCCGCGCTCGATCTCGCGCCGCGACCTGCTGGCGGCCGGGCTGGCCTCGGCCGGCGGCCTACTGCTGTCGGGCTGTTCGCGGCCGGTGCCACCCACTTACGGCAGCCTCCTGCGGCTGGGCGACAACCTCACCTACACCGCCCACCGGCTGCTGCTGCCGGGTGAATCGCTGGTCAAGGAGTACAGCCGCGGCGACATCTCGTCGTTCCCCGCCGTCGGCGCCACCAATCCTGGCGATCCGAATGGCCCGCGGTTCAACGAGGCGTACGCGGACCTCCAGCGCGGCGGCTTCGCCGACTGGCGGCTTTCGGTCGAAGGGCTGGTCGCACGGCCAGGCTCGTTCACGCTCGCCGAGCTGAAGGGCCTGCCGTCGCGCACGCAGATCACGCGGCACGTCTGCGAAGAAGGGTGGTCCGCCATCGGCGAATGGACCGGCGTCCCGCTCAGCCGCCTGCTCGATGCGGTGGGCCTGCAACCGGCGGCCCGGTTCGTGAGCTACTACTCGTTCGACCACCTGGCCGACAGCATCGATCTGCTCGACGCCCTGCATCCACAGACGCTGCTCGCCTACGGCATGAACGGCCGCGACCTGCCCACGCAGCACGGGGCGCCGCTGCGGCTGCGGGTGGAGCGCCAGATGGGCTACAAGAGCATGAAGTTCCTCACCCGCCTGATCGTCACGGAGCACCTCGACGACGGCGGCGACAGCGGGAACCCCAAGAACGGCTGGGCCTGGTACGTCGGCATCTGAGCGCGGCCGTGTCCACCGGTCCTGGATCAGAGCGCGCGTCGCACCGCCCGGGGGCGGCGGCCCGGGTCAGCGGTCCACGCTGAAGACGACCTCGCCGAAGTGCACCACCGTGTGGGCCGGTACGCTTGGACTGAAGATGCCGACGATGCCTTCCGCGCTGGGTACATCGGGACCGTAGACGACGAGCAGGGCGGTTCCGCCCTGGTGAGCGCCGGCGCTGAAGCCGGTGGTCACCGTGAGAGCGAGCGTTCGCTTGGGGATGAAGGCCGCGGGAAGCACGAACATGATGTCGCCCACGATCGGTCCGGACGACCTGCTGACCGAGCCGCGGATGTGCACCTGACCGGCCGCGTCGCGCCACACCTGCAGCCCGGCGAGGCCGAAGCCGCCATTGAGCCACCGCCCAGCGGTTGTGCCGCACAGCAGCAGCGTCGGGCGCACAGTGGGCACGTCGCATGGGTTGGTCGCCTGGTTCGGGTTGTTCGCCACGTCGAGCGGGACCATCCGCGCCGGCCGCACCGGCAGTCCGGGCGCCGCGGCGAAGAACGCGAACGCGCCGCTGTTGCCGACATCGTCTGCCCAGGTGCCCTGCCCGTTGGCGGGGCTGACGTTGGCCGAGATGTGGACGGCCTGTCCGGTGGGCGACGCCACGATGGTGAAGTTCAGTCCTATGGTGCCGTCCGGATTGAACACGGCCACGCCGGTCGCGCCGGCCTTCTTCGTGGCCCCGCACAAGTCGTCGGAGCCGTCGAGAGTGAACCCGGCCGGGCTGTTGGAGAGCGTGAGCGTGACGCGGTTGCAATACGGCTGCGTCTGCCAGGTGAACGTGCCAAAGACCTGCGCCCATGCGGCGGATGTGCCGAGCGCGAACACGCACATCGTGGCGAGCGTCAATCGAAGACGAACAATGCCCATACGAATCCTCCTAGCAAGCAGATCGCCCCTGAGAGTCTAACGCCGGGGGGCCTTCGACCGTCACGCCCCGGTGGCCTCGGCGAATTCCCTAGCCGCCAGAAGTCCGCCGTGCTGCCGAACAAGAAGTGGTCGACGTGGCCAGTTCGACGACCACCGCCTGGTCGGTGGTGAGGCCACCCTCTTCCACCAGCGCGCCCGGTGGTCCGACTCACGCTGGCGGCACGGCCGCCGTCGCCACCGCCGCGACGTTGGGCAGGCTCTCGACCTTCCAGCACAGGTCGCGGAGCCGGCGCGCCTGGACATCCGGCAGGACGCCCTTCGCGAGATCGAGGAACTTGGCTTCGAGGTCGGCGTCGCTCATCGGCCGCTCCAGGCTGCCGACGACGTGCTCCACGAAGTGGTTCAACACCCGGCCGTCCTTCAAGGTGATGCGAGCCCTCACCTGTTCTTCCTTGATCGCCGGATCGATCGTGGCGGTGACGCGGTCGCGCAGCGCGACGATGACGGGATCGCGCGCGTTCTCGTCGCTGAAGTCGCGCATGCCGGCCGACCCACGCACGATGGCGACGGCCGCGGCGAAGTAGACGCTGAACTTGCTCTCCAGCCCCGTCTGCGGCGTCTTCTTGCCGGTGAGCTCCAGCACCAGCGGGTGGACGCCAAGGTCGATGCGCTCGATGTCGGCCGCCGTCAGCTTGTGCTCGTTGCGCAGCTGGACGCAGGCGTCGATGGTCGGATGAATGACGATGCCGCAGGCGAACGGCTTGTAGGTGTTGAGCGCGATCTCGTAGCTCTTGCCGAGGTTGCCGGTGATCTGGGTGTAGTCGCGGGTGGTGCTGAGGACGTTGGCCCAGCCGCTCTTGCCCTCGAGGCCGACCTCGGTGCTGGTGAAGTTGCGCGAGGCCAGGAGCGCCGCGGTCAGGCCGTTCTGCGCGGCGCGGCCGGGATGGAAGCTCTTGGTCATCGATCCGAACATCTCGCGCAGGCCCACCGGCTGGGTCGCGGCGAGCCCGAGCGCCCACACCATCTGCTGCTCGGTGAGGCCGAGGGCCTTGCCGCAGGCCGCCGCCGCGCCGAAGACGCCGGCCGTGCCGGTGATGTGCCAGCCGCGGTCGTAGTGGGCGGGATACACCGCGTTGCCGATGCGGCATTCCACCTCGACGCCGAGGACCATCGCGTTGACGAAATCGGTGCCCGACTGCGGACGGTGCTCGGCCAGGGCCAGCAGCGCCGAGACGACCGGCCCCGCCGGGTGGATCACCGTCTTGAGGTGCGTGTCGTCGAAGTCGAAGACATGCGAGCTGATGCCGTTCATCAACGCCGCGTGCAGCACGTCCATCCGCTCGCGCCGGCCGAGCACCGACGCCTGCGGCGGACCGGAGAACGGCGCCAGCGCGCCGATGGCGGCATCGAGCGTCTCGTGGCGCGATCCGCCCACGGCGCAGCCGGTCCAGTTGAGCAGCGTGCGCTGCGCTTCCTTCCTGACGCCCGCCGGGATGTCGGCATAGGTGGCGCCGACGACGTAGCGGGCCAGCGCGCGGGTGACGCCCGTGCTCGGCTGCGCCGGGCCGCCCTGCTCCTGGACGGACGTCGGCGCTGCGGCGCCGACCGCCGGCGGCGGCCCGGCGAGACCACCGAGGCCGGCGAGCGACATCGTGCCCATGAAACGGCGGCGACCTGGGGATTGCGGCATTGACGGCCTCACTTCACTCTCGACGTGCCGGTCGCCCGACGGCGGACCTCACGACAGACGGATTATGTCTCCCCGCGGCGGCGGCTGCCCACTACCTGCCGTCGACCACGGTTCTGGCGGCGGGCGCCGTTCTATGATCCGCGCCGGATGACTCCGTCCATCTCGCCAGCCCAGCCACCTGCGCGCTCGGCCCTCGCCACCGAGGCCATCGCCGGCGTCACCACGTTTTTCACGATGGCCTACATCCTCGTGGTGAACCCCTCCATCCTGTCGACGCCGGGTACCGGCATGCCGTTCAGCGGTGTCCTCACCGCCACGGTGCTGGTCTGCGTCTCGATGACGCTGCTGATGGGCCTCTACGCCCGCCTGCCCTACGGCGTGGCCCCCGGCATGGGGCTGAACGCGTTCTTCACCTACACGATCGTGATCCAGAACGGCGTGCCGTGGCCGGTGGCCCTTGGCATCGTCTTCTGGGCGGGGGTGATCTTCCTGGTGGTCTCCACGACGCCGCTGCGCGAGTCGGTGGCGCTGGCGATACCCGCCCACCTGCGCGCGGCCTCGGCGGCCGGCATCGGCCTGCTGCTCACCTTCATCGGGCTGCAGAACGGCGGCTTCGTGGCGGCGAACCCGGCCACCATGGTCGGCGTCGGGCCGCTCGATCACCGCGCCGTCCTGACCATGGTGGGCGTGGCCGTGATCGCGGTGCTGTCGCGGCGCCAGAACCCGCTCGCCTTTCTGACCAGCATCGCCGTGGTCAGCGTCGGCGGCTGGGTGTTCGGCGACGTCCGCGTCCCGGAACGCCTGCTGAGCGCCCCGGACTTCACTTCGGTGCTGTTCAAGCTCGACGTGTGGGGCGCGCTGCAACTCTCGCTACTCCCCTCGATCGTCGCGATCACGATGACCGACCTCTTCGACTCGATCTCGTCGTTCATCGGCGTGTCGCAGGCGACCGGACTGGTCGACGAGCACGGCCAGCCGCTCCGGCTGCGCCAGGGCCTGATCGTCGACTCCTTCGCCACGCTCGGCGCCGGGCTGCTCGGCACCTCGTCGGGCACGGCGTATGTCGAGAGCATCGCCGGCATCCGCATGGGCGGCCGCACCGGGCTCACGGCGGTGGTCACGGCGCTGTGCTTCATCCCGTGCCTGTTCATCGCCCCGCTGGCGGCTGCGGTCCCGTCCTACGCCACCTCGGCCGTGCTCATCGTCGTCGGCGTGTCGATGTTCCAGGCCGTGACGCGCGTCGGCTGGGAGCGCCTCGAGGAAGCGCTGCCCGCCTACGTGGCCGTGGTGCTGATCCCGCTGACCTTCTCGATTACGCAGGGGCTGCTGTGGGGCTTCGTGCTCCACGCCGCGCTCCACGCGCTGGTTGGCCGCGCTCGGGAGGTACGGCCGATGCTCTGGGGCCTGGCGTGCCTGGCGGCGGCGCTGCTCGTGCTGGAACACGCACGGCGCTGACCCGAGGAGCCGAGGTGGCGAATCAGGTCACGTCGCGTCGATCCACTCCGGGGGTGGGGTGATCGATGCGTCGGGAGTGCCGCCGGGGTCAGGGCGTCCCGAACCTTCGAGCCGGCTGATCGCCCGCACGGTCATGTCGTGGTCGCAGAGAATCTGACACGACAACCGCACGCCGGAGAGCTCGCGGGCGGCGAGCCGGTCCCGCTCGGCCACGGTCTGGCGCGATGGTTCGCCTTCGATGAACTCCACCCGACAGGTGGTGCAACGGGCATTGCCGCCGCAGGCGTGCAGGATGTCGACTCGGGCATCCTCTTCGATGGCGAGCACGAGCCGCTTGTCGGCGGCCACGTCGAACGTTCCGTATCCTTCAACCGTCAGCGTGGGCATACCCTCAAGTGTACAGGGTGGTGACGGTTGCTGACGGCCGGCGGCGTTCTACCTCGCTCCAGCCAGCGCCGTCACGATCTCCCAGTTGAGGCGCACGAAGCGCTGGAACTCGCCCTCCAGCAGGCGCTCCTGGTCGCTGTGCATCCCGTAGCCGATCGACTGATCCTCGAGGTCCACGCCGGCCCCGATGCCGACGCACTGCACGCCCCGGGCGCGGAGCGGCCACATGTCGGTGGCGTAGGTGCTCATCGACGGCAGGGTGGGCACGCGGTACACCGACTGCACCGCGGCCTCGACGCTGGTGAAGAGCTCCGAGTCGAGCCGGGTCGCCGGAATTGGCGGCCGTTGCGCCCCGCCGCCGGCGAACTGCACGTCCACCGCCGGGTCGTTGATCGCCTTTTTGATCTGGGCGAGCAGTGCCTCGGCGTCCTCGCCCGGCACCATCCGGACGTCGAGCCGGGCCTTGGCCTCCGACGGAATCACGTTGGAGCGATAGCCGCCGTCGATGATGTTGGGCGACACCGACGTGCGCACCATCGACGCATGGCGGGGCTCGTTGGCGAACAGCCAGTCGGCGGCGGCCCTGGCCACCTTGGGATCGGCCGACGTCACGTCGCGGTAGTACCCGGCCTTCTCCGGCGAGGCCAGGCCGGTGAGCCGGCGGAAGTAGCGGCCGGTGGTCTCGTCGAGCCTGATGTCGGGCTGCCAGGTGATGAACTTGCCGACGGCGTTACCGAGGTGGGCAATGGCGTTCGACTGGAGCGGCACCGAGCCGTGGCCGGAGATACCCTTCGCGGTCAACTCCACGCCGCGCACGACCTTCTCGCTGACCTGCACGGCGGCGAAGCGCACCTGTCCGCCCTCGCGAATCGTGTCGCCGCCTTCGGCGATGCAGTACTCCGCGTCGATCTCGGCGTAGTGCTCGGCCATCATGAAGCCGATGCCGAGCTGTGAGGCGCCTTCCTCACCCGATTCGGCGAGCAGGATGACGTCGCGGTCGAGGGCCACGTTCAGCCGCTTGAGCAGGAGCATCGTCATCACCGCCGACGCCAGGTTGTCCTTGTCGTCGATGGCGCCGCGCCCGTAGACGAAGCCACCGTCGCGGGTGGCGCTGAACGGCGGAAACTTCCATTTCGACGCATCCACCGTCACGGTGTCGAGATGGCCGAGGAGCAGGAGCGGGCGCTTGCGCCCGTTGCCCTTGAGCCGCGCCACCACGTTGGGACGCTCGGGATCCTTGGCCAGGATCTGCGTCGGGATGCCGTGCTGGTCGAACAGTTGCTTGAGGTACTCGGCTTCGGCCCGTTCGGTGGCGCTGGTGTCGAAGCGGATCAGCGCCTGGTAGTGGCCGAGTGCCTCGGCTTCCACCGCTTTCCAATCCGGCTGCGCAGGCCGACCCTGGGCGGCCAGCGAAACCACCAGCCCAGCGAACATCGCCGCCGGCAACAGGGACCATCGGGGCGACATCGGCCATAGCGCCATGGCGTCACTCTAACAGGGGATGCGTAGCGGCAACGCCGGTCGCCAGAATGGGCGATCAGGCCGCGTCGCGGAACAGCTCGCGGAGCCCGATGATGCACCCGGGGAGCAGAGGCGTCGTCAGCGCCTGGTCGTCTTCCGCCGATAGTTCGGCCACGCGGCTGAGCCCGGACTCCGCAGAGCGCTGGAACACCTGGACGATGTCGAGTTCCGGATCCACGAGCCAATACTCACGCACGCCCGTCCGCTCGAAGAGACGACGCTTCGTCTGGGCATCCCGCTTGCGGGTACCCTTCGACAGCACCTCGACCACGAGGGCCGGCGCCCCCTGGATGTTCTTCTCCGTGACGATCGCCGCCTGATCGGCGGTGACCACCAGCAGGTCTGGTTCGACGACATCGTGATGCGACAGCACGACGTCGAGCGGTGCGACGAAGACGCGGCCGACGCTCGGATTCGACTTCAGGTAGGCGACGATCTCCGCGGCCAACCTGGTGACGATCTCCTGGTGACGCACGTTCGGCGACGGCGTCACGTAGTGCTCCCCGTCGACGATCTCGTGCCGCTTCCCGTCGTCCGGAAACAGTACCCAGTCGTCGTAGCTGAGACGCGTGTCGGCGCCTGGCGCAGGCGAGCGCATCGGTTCCTCCCCGGCCATGGAAGCAGTCTACTGCTGGCCATGAGCAACGGCCAGTGCCACGCCCATGCCAAATGAGAAACGGCGGCTGAGTCCCGGATCTCATGTGGGAGCTGGCAGCATCTGCCGTCGCCCTGCGCCGGTGAGGTGGCAGTGGCGCCGTCTGAGGAGTCGCCTACGGCTGGATCGTCGCCGTCTTGATGTAGTCCAGCTTCGGGAACTCCTTGGCCAAGTAGGCGTTGCCCTCGGCGACCACGCGGCCTTGCGCCGGGCCCTTGCCGCTGGGGGCGCCCTCGCCGTAGCCGGTGTGGATCTTGTCCACCACCTCGATGCCGCTCACCACCTCGCCGAAGGGCGCGAAGCCCATGCCGTCGAGGTTGGTGTTGGCGCGGAAGTTGATGAACACCTGCGTCGTCCGCGTGTCGGGCGTGGCGCCCATCGCGAAGGTGATGAAGCCCTTCTTGTTGCTCTGGGTCACCTTGTCGGGCGGGATGCGCGCGTTCTGCCACACCTTCGCCACCGCCGGGTTGCCGTTGATGCCGAACTGCACCATGAAGTTGGGCACGGCGCGGAAGAACCGCGTCTCGTCGTAGAAACCGTTCTTCACCAGGTTGTAGAACCGATCGGCGCCGTTGGGCGCCCACGCCCGGGTGACGCGGACCACGAACTCACCGATGCTGGTGTCGAACTTCACGTTGTAGGTGGCCGGCGCCGTCTCGGTGAACGCCGCCGGGCTCAGCAACGACTTGCGCGCCGACGCCGCCTGCTCGGCCCGTACCGCGACGGCCGCCGCGGCCACTACGACGAGCGCCGCCACTGCCACAGAGCGTGTTCCGCGAATCATGGTCATCTCCTCCACCGCTTACGATACAAGTGTTTCCTAGGGATTGAGTGCGGTCTGCGCGGCGCCGCTGGCGGCGGTGACGAAGCCGGCCAGGAACCGGGCGATCCGTTCGAGGCCGGGTGCCGAGATCACCTCGAGCACTTCCCCCGTCGTGTGATACAGCGGCGGCGCCTGCATCACGCTCACCTTGGCGACCTTCAGGCTCGCCCAGCCGCCGGTCTCGCCGCTCTGAAAAGTCGAGCGCTCCGAGATGAAGTTCACGCCGTAGGTCGACGGGCCATGGTCGATCAGCCCCTGCAGGAACGGCGAGTCGTTGGTCACGCCCACGGCGATCGGCGCTTCGCCCGAATCCGCCACGGCCTGCCGGTAGCCATCCTTGGACGTGGTCCGGGCCGGCGAGAAGTTGCGTTGGGCCACGTGCTCGATGTTGACGAGCATCACGGCCGGCGTCGCCAGCTCCGGGTTGGCCGCGACGAAGCTCCGGGGGCCGTTGATGCCCGGCGTGTGATGGCCGGCGCTGGCCACGAACACCAGCGTCCGCTCCGGCGGCGCGCTTGCCGTCCCGAAGTGCCGCGCCAGCGCGACGAGCACCGCGAGGCCGTCGGCGTTGTCACCGGCGCCGTCGAACCACCCGTCAGCGTGAGCGTTGAGCACGATCGTCTCGGCGCTGCGGCCGGGAATCACGGCCACGGCGTTGGTGGCCTTCAAGCCGCGAAACGTCTCGGTCTGCAGATCGATCCGAACGCGCACGCGGTCGCCGACGCCGGCCTTGACGGCGCGATCGAGGAGCGTTTCCAGGAACAAGCCGTCGCGGCCGCCGATGTTGAAGCAGGGATTGCCGCAGTCGTTGAAATCGCGCGACAGTTCATTGCCCGGCAGCCGCACCAGGTTGAACACCCCGGCGGCGCCCCGCTTCACCAGCTCTTCGGACCGGGTATCCACGGCGCCGCGCTCGAACAGCATGTGTCCCTGGGGCACGATGAGCTGCACGGCGATCTTGCCCTTCACGTCGATGTGCTCGAGGACGGCGGGACTGGCCGTCCCGACGTAGACGAGCGGCGCGGTCAGCGTGCCGCCGGCGATCTGCGACGGACCGACCGGCAGGGCGGACTCGAGCACCAGGTCGCTCGTGCCCGGGCCGAAGGCCGGATCGGCAAGGAGCGTCACCCGCCACGACAGCGGCAGCCACAGTGAGGCCTTGGCGTCCTGGGCGATCGGTTGAATCCGTACGTCCTTGATGCCCGCCTGGCGGAACTGGTCGGCGGCCCAGGCCACCGTCCGGTCGCTCGACGGGAAGCCGGTGATGCGTCCCCACATCTGCCCGCTGCCCACCTCGCGCCGGGCGCGGCTGTCGCGCGCGAATTCGACGATGGTCCGCACGTCGGCCAGGAGGGTGGCGGCATCGAACTCCGCCGCCCGGTGCTCGCCGGGAGGCAGCGCGACCGGCCGCGGCGGACGAGCGCCGACCAGCACCGCCGGGCCGGTCGTGCCGCCCGGAAGGGGCAGGCCGAACCAGGCGCCGGCCGGGGGCGCGCCGTTCTGCGCCTGGGTATGCGGCGTGCCCAGCAACACCGCGAGAGCAACGACCACGACGAAGCGCACGGCGGGATTGTAGTGTTTCGTCTCCGAAGCCGTGTTAGTCATCGAGGGTCGCGATGCGCCCGGCCGGCCAGGCGCGACGACTGAGAATACCGCGCGTATTCGAAGAAGGAGCAACGCCGCCCGCCGGGATGCAGCGCGAGCCGAATGCAACACGACCTCGGGGACGAGGCACTGAACCGTGACGGTCAGGCGGTAGCCGCGGCCGCTGCGCCAGCCGGCTCCGGCGCCTGGGCCACCTCGACCAGCGCGTCGTAGAAGGTGGCCGCGTTCCCCATGTCGGCCAGCCGCTGCGAGGTCACCTGGTTGGCGTTGGTGCCGTCGGGCGTGAGCTTCCGCCACCACAGCGACACCGCCACCACGCAGCCCGGCCGCGCCTTGTCGGTCACCCGGGCACGGGCGCCGAAGGCGCCCCGGTCGTTGAAGATGCGCAGCCAGTGGCCGGACGTGATGCCGCGAGGCGCCGCGTCGTCGGGATGGATGTCCAGGTGCGGCTCCTTCTCGCTGTCGAGGAAAAGCGGCAGGTTGGCGAACGACGAGTTGAGCAGGTGCCGCTGCGGCGGCGAGATGATCGCCAGCGGATACGTCTTCGCCCGCTCCGGCGCGCTCTGCGCCGACTCGACCGGCGGCGTGAAGGTCGGCAGCGGGTCGAGGCCCATCGCCTTGGCCGTCTCGCTGTAGAACTCGCACTTCCCCGACGGCGTCGGGAAGCCGCCCTCGGCGAACGGCGCGTACGACTCGGGCACGTTCAGCCGCTGCCAGCCGCGCGCCTCCAGCGTTTCGTAGTCGATGCCAGCCATCCGTGGATGCGTCGTCTGCAGCGACTGCCGGATCATCGTCTCGTCGCTCTCGAAGAGCGCCGGCTCGGTGAAGCCCATCGCTCCGGCCAGGCGCCGGAACACCTCGGTGTTCGGCAGCGCCTCGCCCACCGGGGCGATCGCCGGCTGGTTGAGCAGCACGTAGAGGTGGCCGTACGACTTGTGGATGTCGAGGCACTCGAGCTGCGTCGTGGCCGGCAGGAAGATGTCGGCGTAGTCGGCGGTGTCGGTGAAGAACACGTCGTGCACGACGGTGAAGAGGTCGCGGCGCGAGAAGCCGCGCACGACCTTCTCCGAATCGGGCGCGATCGTCACCGGGTTGGAGTTGTAAACGAAGAGAGCACGAATCGGCGGCGTTGGCCTCGAGCAGCGCGTCGCCGATCGAGCTGGTGTTGATCGTCCGCGGATTGCCACGAATCAGGTCGGGACGCTCGAGCGCCCGCTGGTTCATGGCGTAGAAATCGCCGGTGCTCAGCAGCACGCCGCCGGCCGCCTCGCGCCAGGCCCCGACCAGCGCCGGCAGGCAGGTGATGGCGCGCACCGCCGCACCGCCGCCCTGGTGGCGCTGCAGGCCGTAGTTCACGCGAATCGCCGCCGGTCGAGTGGTGGCGTAGTCGCGGGCGAGCTCGACGATCGCGTCCGCACCGATCCCGCAGATGTCGGCCGCGCGATCGGGCGGGTAGGCCTGCACCCGCTCGGTGAGCGCCTCGAAGCCCAGCGTGTAGCGGGCCACGTAGTCGGCGTCGTGCCGCCCTTCGTTGATGATGACGTGCATCATCGCCAGGGCGAGCGCCGCGTCGGTGCCCGGCCGCACGGGAAGGTGATCGGTCCCCTTCTCCGCCGTCAGGCTGCGATAGGGGTCGATCACCACCACCCGGGCGCCGCGCCGCTTGGCCTCCTGCACGCGCGACCAGTAGTGCAGGTTCGAGGTGATCGGGTTCGACCCCCAGATCAGGATGAGCCGCGAGTCTTCGACCCGCTCGGGGTCCATGCCGACGCTGCCGCCCAGCGAGATCTTGATGCCCACCTTCCCCGCCGACGAGCACAGCGTGCGATCGAGCAGCGACGCGCCGAGGTGGTTGAAGAACCGGCGGTCCATGCCGGCGAAGTTGAGCAGGCCCATCGTGCCGGCGTAGCTGTAGGGGCAGATGGCCTCCGGCCCGTCGGGCGAGGCGGCAATCTCGGTGAACCGGGCCGCGATCGTCGCGACGGCCTCGTCCCACGTGATGCGCTCCCACGTCCCCTGGCCCGGGCCCTTGCCGCCGATCCGACGATGGGGATACACCACCCGGTCCGGCGCGTAGGTGCGATCGAGGTAGCGCGACACCTTCGTGCAGAGCGTGCCGTCGGTGAACGGGTGGTCCTTGGCGCCGGCCACCTTGATGGCCACGCCGTTCTCGACCGTGGTTTCGAGCGCGCAGGTGTCTGGGCAGTCGTGCGGACAGGCGCCCTTCACGACGCGCACGTCCGGGCCGGGCTGGCTCATGTCTGAAGGATAGCCCGGAGCCACGGCGGGCGTGTCAGGTGCCGCAGAAGGTGCGGTACGGCGGGCCGCCGGCCGGAGCCGGACTGCTGAATTCCGGCCGCGCCCGCGCGTGGTCGTAGGGCGCGGCCAGCGCCTCGACCAACCGCTCAAACGGGCCCAGGTCGGCCTGCTCCGACGCCGCCGTCAGCGCCTCCTCCACCTTGTGATTGCGGGGAACCACGGCGGGATTGCTGCGCTGCATCAGGGCAGTGACCTCGGCGGCGGTCTGCGGCTGACGGGCCAGGCGGGTGCGCCACTGCTCGTGCCACGCCTGGAACATGACGTCGGCGCCGTCGGCGCCGTCGGCGGGACCCCGCGGCTCGAGCCGACGGAAGGTGTTGGTGAAGTCCGCCCGCCTCTCGTGCATCCAGTTGAGCAGCGCGTCGGCGAGCGCCGCATCTTCGGGCTCCTCGGTGAACAGCCCCAGCTTGGCCCGCATGCCGGCCAGCCAGTGATGCTGGAACCGCGGCGGGAACCGCTCGATGGAGGTCGTGGCCAGTTCGATCGCCCGCGTCCGGTCGGGGTCGAAAAGCGGCAGCATCGCCTCGCCGAGCCGGGCCAGGTTCCATTGCGCGATCGCCGGCTGGTTGCCGTAGGCGTAGCGCCCGGCCGCGTCGATCGAGCTGTAGACCGTGTCGGGGTCGTAGGCATCGAGGAACGCGCACGGGCCGTAGTCGATGGTCTCGCCGGCCAGCGACATGTTGTCGGTGTTCATCACGCCGTGGACGAAGCCCACGAGCTGCCACTGCGCCAGCAACGCGGCCTGGCGCTCCGTGACCGCGTCGAAGAGCAGCAGGTACGGCATCGGCGCGTCGGCCAGATCGGGGTAGTGCCGTAACAGCGTGTAGTCGGCGAGCGCGCGCAGCGCTTCCGGATCACGATGGGCGGCCGCCCACTCGAACGTGCCGACGCGCAGGTGGCTGGCCGCGATGCGGGTGAGCACGGCGCCGGGCAGGATCTGCTCGCGATACACCTGCTCGCCGGTGGCGACCACGGCCAGGCTCCGCGAGGTGGGGATGCCCAGTGCGTGCATCGCCTCGCTGATGACGAACTCGCGCAGCATCGGCCCGACGGCCGCGCGGCCGTCGCCGCGGCGCGAGTACGGCGTCTGGCCGGCGCCCTTCAGCTGCACGTCGACGCGGGCGTGGCCGGGGGTGATCTGCTCGCCCAGCAGGATCGCCCGCCCGTCGCCGAGGCTCGTGAAGTGGCCGAACTGATGGCCGGCGTAGGCCTGGGCGAGCGGCCGGGCGCCGTCGGGCAGGGCGTTGCCGGCGAAGATCGCGGCGCCGTCCGGCGAATCGAGGGCCGGCGCGTCCAGCCCGAGCGCCGTCGCCAGCACCCGGTTGAAGACCACGAACTGCGGGTCGCGCACGGGCACCGGCATGGCGGCCGAGTGGAACAGGGCCGGCAGCTCGGCGTAGGAGTGCTCGAGGCGCCAGCCGCCTACCGCCGCGCCGGGCTCTCCGGGTGCCGTGACCGATCCTGACGTCATCCCTGCATCGTACGCCGGAAGATGCGCCGTGGCCGCGCTTCGGTAGAATCGGGCCGCGCGCGGCCACCGGCCGCTGGCGCTGAGGAGCAGCAGATGCGCAGACTACTCGCGACGACAGCGGCCCTGGTGGTGGTGTCGGCCACGGTTCCCCTGATGCGCGCGCAGACGCCGTCGCCGACCGCGCCGCCCGCGCGCGCCAACCCGGTGATCAAGCTGCTGGAGCAGGGCAAGCCGGCCTTCTCGATCTGGGCCAACTACATCGGCGTCGGCAAGGACTACCACGCCGCCGTCACGCTCCAGAACAACAGGAACTTCGACTTCATCATCTACGACCTCGAGCACGATCCGCTCGACGTCCAGGGGCTCAGCGAGTTCCTGCGCGACCTGCTCGACCCGGCGGCAATCGCCCGGGAGGGTGTGAGCGTCACCAAGCCGGTGATCGTCCGCATCCCGCCCAACGGCCGGGAGATCCATCAGAACCAGTGGATGGTCAAACAGATCCTCGACACCGGCGTGGCCGGGCTGATGTTCCCGCACATCGAGACCGCGGAGCAGGCGTTGAACGCCATCAAGGCGGTGCGCTATCCACAGCCCGCCGGTGCCCCCAACGTGGAGCCGGAAGGCCTTCGCGGCGCCAGCAACGCCATCGCCGCGCGCTACTGGGGGATGAGCGGCCGGGAATACGAGCTGCGGTCCGATGTGTGGGGTCTGCGCCCCGAGGGCGACATGCTCATCCTGCTCATCATCGAGAACAAGCTGGGCGTGGAGAACGTGCGCGACATCGCCCGCACGCTGAAGGCGGCCAACATCAAGGTGGTGCTGTGGGCCGGCGGCGGCGACATGAGCCTCTCGTACGGCCACGACGAGAAGCTGACGCAGGCCGGGCTCACCCGGGTGATCGAGGCCGGCAAGGAGTTCGGCCTGCCGGTGGGCATCAACGGCACGGCCGACTTCCAGCAGCGTTACGACCAGGGCGTGCGGCTGTTCTTCGACATCGGTCCGGCGTTCGCGGGCAGCGGACCGAGGGTCACTCCGGAACAGCGTAAGGCCGTGGGCCGCTAGCCGGCTCAGGGCCTGATGTTCTGGTTGTGGTGAAACACGTTGTCGGGGTCGTGGCGGCGTTTGACCTCGCGCAGGCGCGCGCCGTTGGGCCCGAAGGCGGCCGCGACGGCACCCTGGTCGGCGAGTTCGTCGGCGTTCAGGTAATTGGCGTACCGCCCGCTGACGAAATGCGCCGACATCGCCGCGTAGGTATCGCGGGTCCAGGCGGTGTTGACGTCGGTATCCGCCGGGCTCATCCACTCGCCGGCCACCAGCATGTTGAAGCCGGGTGTCCGGTGGGGGAACGCCGTGTCGGTCGGTGCGGGGCGGGTCGCGGCGCCGTGGAAGTGCTCGAGCAGGAGCCCGCTCATCGGCGACGGGCAGGCGGCGAAGCGCGCGATCGCGGTGTCGATGGCGTCGTCGCTCAACGCCGACAGGAAGTTCGCCTTCCAGTAGTTCAGCGCGTGCGGCGGGAACCCGGCGTCGAACAGCGTGTTCACGACGCTGTACGGCATCGGACCGATGGCGTCCATGACCGGCGAACCGAACCGCTTGATGGGCTCGACGGCACGGGCCCCGGTGTCGAGATCCCCGATGTGGCACACGATGATCGCCACCAGCTTCGCACCCGATCCGTCGGGCGCGTGAATGAGGCCGCCGAAGATCGTGAACTCGTCGGGCAGCGAGGCGGCGACATCGCGATAGAAGCGCAGCACGTCCTTTGCGGCGCCGAACGGGTGCGCCACCAGTCCGCCGGTCACGATCGGACCGACGGGGTGGGTGTCGTATTCCAGCCAGGTCGCCACCCCGAAGTTCCCGCCGCCGCCGCGGATGGCCCAGAACAGGTCGGGATGCTCGTCGTCGCTCACGCGGAGCACGTCGCCCGACGCGTTCACGAGCGTGGCGCTGCGCAGGTTGTCCACCGCCAGTCCGTGCTTGCCCATCAGCCATCCCAGACCGCCGCCGAGCGTGAGCCCGCCGATGCCGGTGGTGGAGACGACGCCGCCGGTGGTCGCCAGCCCGTAGAGCTGCGTCTCGCGGTTGTAGTCGCCCCACGTGGTGCCGCCCTGCGCGCGGACGCGTCGCGCCTTCGGATCGACCTGCACGGCGCGCATGAGTGACAGATCGATGACCAGGCCGCCGTCGCACACGGCGTTGCCGGCCACGCTGTGGCCGCCGCCCCGGATCGCGATCTCGAGCCCGTGCTCTCGCGCCGCGCGCACGCCGGCTTGCACGTCGGCCGTGCCACGGCACTGGAGGATGATCGCCGGACGGCGGTCGATGAGCCCGTTGTGCACGCGCCGCACGGCGTCGTAGGTCGCGTCGGTCGGCAGAATGACCGTGCCGGTGACGTTTTTGCTCAGAGCCGTGGCGGCGGACGCAGGATTTGTCATCGAGACCTCGTGTCGGTGGCATTGTATGCACGTCTGAGACACGACGCCATGAGCCTCGAGTCGGTCAAGGCTTTCCTCGCCGAACACGCCCCGGACATCGCGGTGATCGAGCTGCCCTCCAGCACGGCCACAGTCGCGCTGGCGGCCGAGGCGCACGGTGTCGAGCCGGGCCGCATCGCCAAGACGCTGTCGCTGCGCGTGGGCGACGATGTCGTGCTGCTGGTGACGCGCGGCGATGTCCGCCTGGACAACCAGAAATACAAGGCCACGTTCCGCACCAAGCCCAGGATGCTCGACGCTTCGGAGGTCGAGGCCGAAACCGGGCATCCGGTCGGCGGCGTGAGCCCGCTGGGGCTGTCGCGCGCCCTGCGCGTCTACTGCGACGTGTCGCTGAAGGACTTCGACGAGGTCCTGCCGGCGGCCGGCGCCACCCATGCCGCGGTGCGCATCCGCCCGGAGCGCCTGGCCGCGCTGACCGGCGCCGAATGGGTGGATGTCACTTCCCCGCCAGCTTCTGCTGCGCCGCCAGCACCGCCTGGAACATCGCCTCGGTAAGGTCCAGTTCCGCCACGTAGCCGGCCGGATCGATGAAGGGGTTGGCGCCGCCCGCCTCGAGGCGCGGGTACTTCTGCGCCAGGCGGTACATCGCCGGATGCGAGGCCAGCGGCACGTCGCACGGCAGCGCGCGCGACACCTTGAAGGCCCGCCGGAACTCGTCGGCGATGGCCGGGACCTCGGCGTTGTTCACGAGCTGGAAACCCGGATTCACGCCCAGGCTGCCGACGATGACCACGTCGAGCGATCGCCCGCCGTCGGTGACCTTCAACGTCCAGGTCGTGCAGCCACGCGAGTGGCCTGGCGTGAGGTGGGCGACCAGCGTCGTCCCGCCCAGCGTCACCGTGTCGCCGTCGTGGATGACGCGGTCGATCGGATGCGGCTTCCCGCCTGGTCGCATGCGCTCCAGCGCCGGCACGTCTTCGGCCATCGCCACCACCTGCGCGCCGCTCAGCGCCTTTACGGCCGCGTCGCCCTCCATGTGGTCGCCGTGGGCGTGGCTGCCCAGCAGGATCTTGATGTCCGAGAACTTGAAGCCGAGCGCCTCCACCGATTTCTGGATCACCGGGACGTTGCGCTCGTAGGAGCTGTTGATGAGGATGTGGCCCTGCGGCGTGGCAATGAGGAACGTCGCCAGGCTGTTCGTGCCCACGTAGTAGATGTTGCCGACGATGCGGTGGGGCGGAAAGGCGGTCGACTGGTCGTCGCGCCCGCCGAGGTTGCGCTGCAGCAGCGTCGCCTGGGTCCACGTCTCGCCGTGCACGGTCACGACGGGCCAGCCGCCCGGCGGCTCCGGGGCGCTCACCTGCGCGCCCGCGAGTCTGGTCGCAGTGAGCAGCAGCGCCAGACACGCCGGCACGATGCGGCGCAGGCAAGGGATGGATACGGGCATCACGGCTCCTTCCCGGGCGGGGACGACCCAGACCCTACTACAATCCTGACGCGGGCCGCACCCTCCCTGTTGCGCGGGTCTCATGCTGACCGACACGCTGTGCACGCGCTGTGGCCTCTGCTGCGACGGTACGCTGCTCGGTGACGTCGAGCTGACGGGTCCGGCAGAGGCCGCACGCCTCGAGCTCCTGGGCCTCGACGTGGACACCGACGATGCCGATACCGAGCTGCTGGCGTTGCCCTGCGCAGCGCTCCGCGGCACCCGGTGCGGTATCTACACGCAGCGCCCGCAGTGTTGCCGGACGTTCGAATGCACGCTGCTGCGAAACGCCGAGCGCGGCGCCGTCTCGGTGGAGCGCGCGCTCGACCAGATCGGCGAGGCGCGGGCGCAGGTGCAGCAGGTGAAGGCGCTGCTCGCTCGCGTGGAGATGCGGCCAGCGCGATTGCCCCTCGAGGAGCGCGTCGACGACGCGCTCGCCGCACCGGCCGGACGCTCATCAGCCACGGCCGGCCACCGGGCCGCCCTGGAATCGGCGATGGCCGTCCTGGCCCGGACCATCCGGACGACGTTCCTCGACTGACATCCGCCCCGGCGGCTACTTCAGCGCCCGATAGGGCGCGAAGTCCTGCCAGATCTGCTGCAGCACCTTGGGGTCGATGGTCGTGCGGTCGGCCGCCGCCGGCGTCTTCTCCGAAAACGCCTCGAAGGTGACGCCGGCGCAGTGGGGACCGATCGCGTCGGGGTCGAACACGTAGAGGCCTTCGTGAATCGCATCGGTTTCGGACACACGCCGTTCGAGCAGGAACGGATGGATCGGCGTGACCTCGGCATCGCCGCACAGGACCCGCAGGCGGGCGAAGCCGGCCCGGAAGTGCTTGATCGGCGGCAGGGCGATGCCCTTGAGCCTGGCCATGCCGCGGGCGATCGTGGCCCAGACTGCCTCCTCCTGCTTCGGCGTCACCCGCACGAACAGCACCGGCGGCATGTCGTACACGTACTGGGACCAGTTACTGAAGTCCATCGTCTGGAGTCCGGCGTAGGTGACGACCGGCGTCAGAAAGGTGATGTCGAACGCCGCCGACTGCACCAGGTACGGGCTCAGGCTGCCGGCACGGAGCCGGGCGGCCTCCTTCAGCGTCTCCTCCGGAATGAGCGTCGTCGGCTCGACGGGCAGCGGCGCGCCTGACGGCGCCGCGGCGGCCAGCTGCCGCTCGGCGGCGGCTACCACCTCGCACACGGCGTCGACGCGAACGATGCGAGAGTCGTCGTCCGGATCGCCTTCCTTCGCCTCGATGAACGACGTGATGCCGACCACCTGGCCCGTGATCGTGAACACCGGCCCGCCGGCGCTGTCGCGTGGCAGCGACAGCTCGGCAATCATCGTGCGAGAAGCGACGCGCTGAACCGGACCCTCCGTCGAGCGCGCGTGTTGGCCCATCGCCGTACCGAGCGCGACGACCTCCTGGCCGTTGACCAGCGTCGGGAGGGCGAGCGGCGTGCACCCCAGCGGCACCGGCGCGATCGAGGCCACCGCCGCCGGGTCGATGCGCACGACCGCCACGTCGCTGGCGCGGTCGGCCGCGAGCACGGCGCCACGCACCTTCAGGACCGGCGTGAGCTGCACCTCGACCGTCGTGGCGGCGCCGACGACCTGCTGATTCGTGACGACCAGCCCCCGCGCGTCGATTACGACGCCGGACGCGTGGGTGGTCGGTGTCCACAAGGCGACGACGCTCTGCTGCCAGCGCAGGAGCACGTCGGTGGCGTCGGCCGGCCGATCAGCCGGCCCCGACGCCGATGTCCCGCTGACGCGCCCGACCTCGGCATTGGCGGCCGTCAACTCCAGGGTCGTCTCACCGGCCGGAACGTCGAGGGTCTGCGTCCACTGATACTCGCGGCCCTGGAAGACCACGGCACGGTCGGACTCCACGGTGTAGTTGCCGGGCAGAAGCCGCACCGTGGCCGTGCCATCGGCCGCGGTCACGACGCGGCGCGGCACGGTGCTGGCCGGGTTGTCGCTCACGAGCAGGAGGTGGCGCGGCACCGGTGCGGGTTTCTCGTCGGCGCCGGCCAGCGTGACCGTGATGCGCAGCACGCCCACCGCCTGTGCCATGGCCACTGGCTGGAGGACCAGCCACAGCGCCGCGACGGTCATGACCCGAAGGTCCATGATTCATCGTACGCCGGATACACTGATCTCATGCGTACGCCTTTCCCCGTTGGTCGCTCGCTCGTGCTCGGCCTCCTGCTCTGTGCCGCCATCCCGGCCATGGCGCAGACACCGGTCGACAAGCCCGACATCCCGGAGAAGTTCACCCGGCCGACCACCGGCTTCGACTACGTCAAGCGCGTGGTGATGATCCCGATGCGCGACGGCGTCAAGCTCTACACCGTGATCGTCGTGCCCAAGGGCGCGAAGAACGCGCCGATCATCCTGACGCGCACGCCGTACAACGCCGCCGGCCGCGCCGACGCGCGACGCAGTCGCCGCGCATGCTGGCGACGCTGCCGCAGGGCGACGAGGTGTTCGTCGCCGACGGCTACATCCGCGTCTTCCAGGACGTGCGCGGCAAGTACGGCTCCGAGGGCGACTACGTGATGACGCGGCCGCTGCGCGGGCCGCTGAACCCCACCGCCGTCGATCACTCCACCGACGCCTACGACACCATCGACTGGCTGGTGAAGAACGTGCCCGGAGTCGAACGGCACGGTCGGCATGCTCGGCAGCTCCTACGAAGGCTTCACGGTGGTGATGGCGCTGGTCAATCCGCATCCGGCGCTGAAGGTGGCGGCGCCGATGAGCCCGATGGTCGACGGCTGGATGGGCGACGACTGGTTCCACTTCGGCGCCTTCCGCCAGACCGAACTTCGACTACTTCACCGGCCAGACCGCCGGCGCGCGGCGCGGGCAGCGACGATCGTCCGCGCAGGGCTACGACGACTACGAGAACTTCCGCCGCGCCGGCTCGGCCGGCGACTTCGCGCAAGGCGGCGGGCCTCGAGCAGCTGCCGTTCTGGCGCAAGATCGTCGGAGCATCCGGCCTACGACGCGTTCTGGCAGGAGCAGGCGCTCGACAAGATCGATGGCCGCGCAGCCGCTGACGGTGCCGACGATGTGGATCCAGGGCCTGTGGGATCAGGAAGACATGTGGGGCGCGATCCACAGCTACCTGGCGGTCGAGCCGAAGGACACGGCCAACGACACTGAACTACCTGGTGATGGGGCCGTGGCGGCACAGCGGCGTGAACTACGAGGGCTCGTCGCTCGGGCCGCTGAAGTTGGAGGGCGACACCGCGCTGCAGTTCCGCCGCGACGTGCTGAAGCCGTTCTTCGATCAGTATCTGAAGGACGGGCGCGCCGAAGGCCGACACGCCGCCGGTGTTCATCTACAACACCGGCGAGAACCACTGGGATCGCTTCACGCGCTGGCCGCTGGCGTGCGCCAAGGGCTGCGCGTCCGCAGTCGAAGCCGCTGTATCTGCACCGGCGACTTCGGCCTGTCGTTCACCGCGCCCGCGCGGGAGCGCGAGCGACGCCGGCGGCTTCGACGAGTACGTCTCCGATCCGGCCAAGCCGGTGCCGTACCTGCCGCGTCCGGTCCGCTTCGCCGACGGCGACGCCTGGCGGCGCTGGCTGCTGACCGATCAGCGGTTCGTCGCCGATCGCACCGACGTGCTGACCTACGTGACGCCGGTGCTCACCGAGCCGGTGCGCATCAGCGGCGCGCCGGTCGTCAACCTGGTGGCGTCGACCAGCGGAACCGACAGCGACTGGGTGGTGAAGCTGATCGACGTCTATCCGGACGAAGTGCCGAGCCAGCCGGAGATGGGCGGCTATCAGCTGCCGGTCGTCGATGGACATCTTCCGCGGCCGCTATCGCGAGAGCTTCGAGCGATCCGAAGGCGATCACGCCCGAACACGCCGCTGCCCTACCGCTTCATCCTGCCGACCGCCAACCACGTGTTCCTGCCGGGCCACCGCATCATGGTGCAGGTGCAGTCGAGCTGGTTCCCGCTCTACGACCGCAATCCGCAGACCTTCGTGCCGAACATCTTCTTCGCCAAGCCGGAGGACTACGTGAAGGCGACGCAGCGCGTCTATCACGCGCCGGGCGCCGCCAGCTTCATCGAGCTGCCGGTGGTGCCGGCCAGGCGCTGAGCGGCAACGGTCGGTGAGCTCTCCGTTCCGCGCGCTCCGCTCCCGCAACTACCGCCTGTTCTTCATCGGCCAGGGCATCTCGCTCATCGGATCGTGGATGACACGGCTGGCCACGGCGTGGCTGGTCTACCGCCTCACCGATTCGGCGTTCCTGCTCGGGCTGGTGAGCTTTGCCGGCCAGGTGCCGTCGATGGTGCTGCCGCCGCTGGTCGGCGTGTGGGTGGATCGCTGGGACCGCCACAAGGTGCTCATCGCCACCCAGGTGCTGGCGATGGCCCAGTCGCTGGCGCTGGCGGCACTGACGCTCAGCGGCTACGTCAACATGCCGTGGATCATCGGGCTGACGCTGTTCCAGGGCGTCGTCAATGCCGTGGAGATCCCCACCCGGCAGTCGTTCGTCGTGCGCATGATCGACGACCGCGCCGACCTGGGCAACGCCATCGCGCTCAACTCGTCGAACTTCAACGCCACCCGGCTCGTGGGGCCGGCCATCGGCGGCGCCGTCGTGGCGGCGGTCGGCGAGGGCTACTGCTTCCTCATCGACGGCCTCAGCTACATCGCCGTGATCGCCGGGTTGCTGGCGATGCGCCTGACGCCGGAGGTCCGGCCGGCGTCGACCCGCCATGTGATGGAGGAACTGGCCGACGGCTGGCACTACGTCGTGCAGTCGACGCCGATTCGCGGCCTGCTGACGTTTCTGGCCGTGGTCGGCGTGATGAGCACGCCCTACACCGTGCTGATGCCGCTGGTGGCCGGCCGCACGCTGGGCGGCGGGCCCGACACCCTGGGCTGGCTGATGGCGGCGTCGGGCATCGGCGCGCTCACCTGTGCGGTGCGGCTGGTGCTGCGCACTACCGTCGTCGGCCTCGGCCGGCGGATGGTGCTGACGACGGCGATCTTCGGCGCGGCCTGCGTCCTGCTCGGCCTGTCGCGGTGGTTCTGGGTATCGCTGCCGTTGATGGCGCTCACCGGCTACGGCCTGATGTACCAGGTGGTCGCCACCAACACCATCGTGCAGACCATCGTCGACGACGACAAGCGCGGGCGCGTGATGTCGTTCTACACGATCGCGCTGCTGGGCTCGGCGCCGATCGGCAGCCTGCTCAGCGGCTCGCTGGCGGCCCGGATCGGTGTGCCGGCCACCTTCGTCGTGGGCGGCGTGGCGTGCGTGCTCACGGCGCTGTGGTTCTGGGGGCAGCTGCCAGCAATCCGCGAGGCCGTGCGGCCGCGCTACGTCGAGCTGGGGATCCTGCCTGATTCCACGTAGGGCGGCTCTTTAGAGCCGCCTCCCCGGAGGCAGAACTAAAGTTCTGCCCTACGTGTCTGCCCTACGTGCCGTGAGCCTTCGATTGCCCGTGACCGCGCGCTACCAGGCGATGTCGGTCGGCATCCGCGCCGCCATGCCGGCGCGAGCCTCGATCGCTTCGCCCGCGGCCAGGCACAGGTCCTCGCGGAAGCGGGAGGCCAGCACGGTGACGCCGGTGGGTAGCCCGTCGACGACGCCCGTCGGCACGGCCAGGCCTGGAATACCGAGCACCGGCACAGCGGTGAGCGTGGCGCACTCGCGCCACACCTGCGCCGTCCGCGCGACGTCCTGCACGTCGAAGCCCTGCTCGTAGGTCGGCTGCGTGCACACCGGCGCCAGCACCAGCGGCACGCGGTCGAGGAAGCCCTGCCACTCGCGCACCACGCGAGCCCGCTCAGCCAGTGCCTTCATGTAGGGGATGCCGTCCTCCACGGGATAGGACTCGAACAGCAGGCGCATCGCCCGCCGGATGCCGAGGTCGCCGTACTGCTCGATGGCCGGTTGCAGGAACACCCGGATCTCCGGCAGCTGCATCTCGAGCCATAGCTCCATGGCCCGCGTGAAGCCCGGCGTGGGCTCGTCCACGATTTCGTAGCCGGCGTCGGCCAGCCAGCCCGCGGCCTGGCGCATCGCCTCGGCCACCGTCGGGTGCAGACGCGAGCCGCCCAGCGCTTCGGGCTCGGTGACCACCGCCACGCGGATCGGCCGCGGCGGCGGCCGCCCCTCGAGCGGCGCGTCCACCCACCAGGGGTCGCGCACGTCTCGGGTCGACATCGTGGCCAGCGCCAGCCGGATGTCGCGCACGGTGCGGGCCAGCGGGCCCTGCACCGAGAGCAGCTGCGCCGACATCGAGCGTTCCGCGCCGGAGCTCGGATTGAACGCCGGCACGCGGCCGAACGACGGCCGGAGGCCGACGAGGCCGCACGCATACGCCGGATAGCGGATCGACCCGGCGATGTCGTTGCCGTGCGCCAGCGGCGTGATGCCGGCGGCCACGCTCGACGCAGCCCCGCCGCTCGAGCCTCCGGGCGTGTGCGTCCCGGACCACGGATTGTAGGTGCGCCCGCGCAGATCGTTCTCGGTGTCGAGGCGGAAGCTGAAGCCCGGCGTGTTGGTGCGGCCGAGGATGATGGCGCCGGCGGCGGTCCAGTTGGCCACGACCGGGCTGTCCTCCTTGGCGACGAGATCGCGGAACGCGACGATGCCGTTGGTGGTGGCACAGCCTGCCTGGTCGATGTTTTCCTTCACCGTCAGGGGCACACCGTGCAGCGGGCCGAGCGCATCGCCGCGCGCCACCGCGGCATCGGCGCGGTCGGCGGCCTGGCGGGCCGGCCCCGAGAGGTCCACGGTGACGGCCGTCAGCCGGGGGTTGACCGCGGCCATGCGCGCCAGGCACGACTCGACGGCGTCGCGCGACGAGATCTGCCGGCTTGCGATCGCCTCCGCCATCCGCGTCGCATCCCATCGCCAGATCTCGTCAGTCATGCGCCCGGTGATTATGGGGTCAGTTGTAACGGGGTCTGACCCCATTCTGGGTGGGGCTTGACTTGGGACGGATGCCACTGCCGCTATCATCGGCGTCGCGAGGTGACCGGTGAGCGCACGCGATGTGATTGCCAACCTCCGCGCCCTGGCGGCGCGGACCAGCGACGCCCAGGGCGCCCAGCGGGTAGCCTGGGGGCCGGTGTGGCGCGACGCGCGCCGCTGGCTCGACGAGGTGCTGGCCGCCGAGCACCTGCGTGCGGAAGCCGATGTGGCCGGCAACAACTGGATCACGCTCCCCGGCGCCCGGCCCGACACGGTGATCATCGGCGGCCATCTCGACTCGGTGCCCAACGGCGGCTGGCTCGACGGCCCGCTCGGCGTGCTGGCCGGCGTCGAGGCGCTCCGCCGCTACGCCGGCACGACGCCGCCGGTCACCCTGGCCGTCGTGGACTTCGCCGACGAGGAAGGCGCGCGCTTCTCACGCAGCCTGCTCGGATCGTCGGGCGCCAGTGGCAGCCTCGTGCCCGACAGCGTGCGCAACCTGGTGGATCGCCAGGGCGTACGCCTCGCCGACGCGCTGGCCGAGAACGGCGTGGACGTGGACCGCATGCCCGAGGCGCGGCAGGCCCTCGACCGGCGCCGCCCGCGCGCCTACCTGGAGCTCCACATCGAGCAGGGGCCCGTGCTCGAGGCGATGGGTCGATCCACTGGCGCGGTCATCGGCACCTACGGCGTGGAGCGTCACATCCTGCGGTTCGTGGGCCAGGCCGCGCACTCGGGCTCGACGCCGATCGCGATGCGCCGCGATGCGTTCCTGGCCGCCGCCGAGACCGCCCTCGCCTGCCGCGAGATCGCCCGCCGCCACTCGACGCCCGACGTGGGCATGGTGTGCACGGTGGGCACGGTGTCGGTGGAACCGGCGATCGTGACCGCCGTCCCGGGCGTGTGCGAGATCGCGCTCGACCAGCGGGCGCTCGAGCCCGAGACGCTGCGGCGGGCGCTCGCCGACGCCCGGGAGGCCGCCGCCCGGGCCGCGGCCGCCAACAACGTGAGCGTGGAGTGGCGGCACGTGTGGCGGATCGACCCCTGCCGGTTCGATCCGCGGCTGGTCGAGCTGTGCGCCGAGGCCGTGCAGGAGGTGACCGGGCATGCGCCGCGCCTGCCGTCGGGCCCGCTGCACGACGCCGTCGAGATGGGCCGCGTCATGCCATCGGTGATGATGTTCGCCAAGTCCACCAACGGGCTGTCGCACTGCAAGGAAGAAGACACGCCGGAGGCCGACCTCGAGGTGACCATCGACGCGTTCCTGCGGCTCATCGACAAGACGGTGGCGATGGTCGCGGCGGCGTAATCGCTGCGGCCCGCCAGCCCGGCCGTGACACAATCCGCCGTCATGTCGAGCACGGCGAGCGACCGTCGCGGCGTAGTGGGTCTGCTCGTCCTGCTCTTCGCCATCACCTATCTGGATCGGGTCGCCATCTCGGTGGCGGGGCCGCGGATGCAGGAGGATCTCGGGATCGACGCCATCGGCTGGGGATGGGTCACCGGCATCTTCACCTTCGCCTACTGCGTGTTCGAGATTCCGACCGGCACCATGGGCGATCGGCTCGGTCCGCGCCGCGTGCTCACGCGCATCGTCGGGTGGTGGTCGGTCTTCACCATCCTGACCGGCACGGTGACCGGCTTCCTCCCGCTGCTCCTCATCCGGTTCCTGTTCGGGGCAGGAGAGGCCGGGGCGTTTCCGAATGCGTCGATCGTGGTGTCGCGATGGTTCCCGCCCGGGCAGCGCGCGACGATGTCGGGCGTGACCCTGATGGCCAGCCAGATCGGCGGGGCCATCGCGCCGCTGCTGATCGTGCCGATCCAGATGCGCTACGGCTGGCGGATGTCGTTCTTCGTGTTCGGCGTCGTCGGCCTGGCCTGGGCAATGGCCTGGTATGCGTGGTTCCGCGACTCGCCCGAGGAGAAGCGCGGACTGCCGCCCGCCGCCGGATGCCGGCGCCGGCGGCCATGGGTTCCCGTGGCGCGCGGCCGCCGGGTCGCAGACCGTCTGGGCCGTGCTCGGGCTGGCGTTCTGCTACATCTACGTCTACAACTTCTTCCAGACCTGGTTCCACACCTTCCTGATCCGCGGCCGGGGATTCAGCGAGGCCGGCCTGGTGCTGTCGGCGCTGCCGTTCGTGGTGGCGGTGTTCGCCAACCTCGCCGGCGGCGCGGCGAGCGATGCGCTGGTGCGGCGGCTCGGCAGGAAGCGCGGCCGGCGGTTCATCGGCGCCACGGCCCTGACTGCCGCCGCCGTGTTCACCATCGCCGCCATGCTCACCCGGCATCAGGTGCTCACCGTGGTCTTCCTGGCCCTGACCTACGGGGCGATCACCTTCCAGCAGTCGGGCGTGTTCGGTGTGTGCCTGGACATCGGCGGGCCCCGCGCCGGCGCCATGGTCGGCCTGATGAACATGGTCGCGCAGATCGGCGGGCTCGCCGGCTCGGTGCATGTACGGCTACATCGTGGACCGCTCCGGCAGCTACGACGCGCCGTTCGTGCCGATGGCGCTGGTGCTGATGGTCGGGGCCGGGCTCTGGTTGAAGGTCGATGCGTCCGAGAACGTCGGCGGCGTCGGCCTGGCGCAGTCGATCCCACCAATGGCGGCGGCCGTCAGTTGATGTAGCGTCCCGGTCGCCCCTGGTCCCACGGCCGATAGGTGGCGGCAAACCGCAGGCGTTCGTGCACCGGCGGGTGGTCGTAAGCCCAGAACACCAGCAGCGGATGCGGCCGGGGATACGACAGCGCCTTCTCCCCCAGCTTCTGGAAGGCGTGGGCGCCCACCTGCGGCGAGTCGGGGGTGAGGCCGTGAATGGCTTCGAGCCCGTAGATGTCGGCCTGATGCTCGTAGTACCTCGTCACGGCCGCCAACACCGGTTGCGCCACCAGCGAGAACACGCTCAGGAGCAGCAGCAGCACCGGCAGCGAGGCCCAGTCGTCGATGCCGCGCACGCCCCACCGTGATCCGTAGCGCGCCAGCAGGCCGCCCAACAGCCGCGAGGCGAGGTACAGCTGGAGGAGCAAGCCGGCGATCGCAAGCCCGATCGACAACCAGATGTGGTGCAGGACGTAGTGGCCCTGCTCGTGGCCGAACACGAACATCGTCTCCGGGATGGTCAGGTCGCGCGACGTGTTGTCCCACACCACCACGCGCTTGCTGGCGCCGATGCCGGTGACGTAGGCGTTGTAGGTGGTCACCTTCTCGCTGGCCTGCATCTCGAACATCCGCGAGCGTTCGATCGACAACCCGCCGCGGGCCATCACCTTCTCCAGCTCGGGAATCAACGCCGGCTGGCGTTCCTCGAGCGGCGCGAACGTGTTGAAGAGCGGCGCGATGAAGATCGGGCCGATGAAGATGAGCAGGAGCACCACGGGAATCGACGCCAGCCAGCCGTAGAACCACCACCGCGTGGGGCTGCGGCGCAGGAAAGCATAGAGTCCCCAGATGAGCAGCGTGCCGATCACGGTGCCGAGCAGCTCGCCCTTGGTCCAGTCCCAGAACCACGACGCCCAGCCCTGCACCGACAGCCCGTACTGTACCTGCAGGTGATGGCCGTACATCGAGAGCGGCAGGCCCAGGACGTCGAGCGTGAGGAGCAGGAGCGGCGCGAAGACCAGCGCCTGGACGAAGCGGCGACGGCTGACCCGTTCGGCCAGATCGCGGAAGCGCGGCGCCACCCGAAGGGCCAGCAGCAGCGCCAGCACAGCCAGGCCATAGATGGTGCCGACGGCCAGCATCACAGTGCTGGTGCGATACAGCGCCTCGGACCTGGCGAGCGTGTCGGGCGGCAGCCGGTACTCGGTGAGGACGTCGCCGCTAGACTCAGGAACGCGCGTCTGCGTCGCGGCACTGCCCGCCTCCTGGGCCAGCACGGCGGCGCCGCCCATCACACCTGACAGGGCGAGTGCGGTGACAACGACGCGCGCGATGCTGGTCATGGGGTCCCCTGGCTACCGGAGCCGCGCCACGTGCCCTTGTCCATCCAGATGTCCCACGTGCCCGGCCCGGCCTCGTCGTCGCTCAGCGTCTTGCCCGCCTGCTTGAGGGCCAGCTTGATCTGCCCGTGATGGTAGCCCTCGTGCCAGATCAGATGCTGGAGCATCAGGATCGGGTGGTCGTAGTGCTGCTCCATCGGTCGGCCCGACGCCAGCCGGCTGCGCACGGCGTCGCGCACCGCCGCGGCGCTGTCGTTCAGCAGCTCGGCCAGCCGATCGCGGTCGGATTCGCTCCGCCACTCGCCCTGGGGTACCGGCCGGGCAGCCTCAGGGGCGTCCTCGAAGACGAAGACCAGCCGCACGTAGTGCATGTGGGTGAAGAGCTGCCCCACCGAAGGACTGCCGGCCGCCGGCTTGACGTCCATCCCGCCCTCCGGGACCAGGCGGAGCAGCTTCACCAGGATGGTGTTGTTGCGGTCCCAGGAATCCAGGAGCGCGTCGAGCAGCTCCTGATCCGATGCGTTCGCCATCACGGCCTCCGTCGGGATCCGGTCGATCGGGTGGATACCTTCGGCATTAGGATACAGGCGCCGCGCCCGCCCTCGACAGCTGCGGCGGGTGCGCGAGGAGGCGCGATGAGAGGGCACACGACGTGGGTCACCGCACTCGGCCTGGTCTTGTTCAGCGTGCCCGCGGGCGCGCAGGTGATGTCGTCAGTGTTCTAGGGTGTGACGGCGTTGGCCAGGCCTTCACCGCGCATGGCCCGACGATAGGCGACGGCCACGGCGTCGAACTTCAAGTGCAGCTCGTCGGCCAGGTCGAACGGCACCTGCTCGGGCCGCTGCGACTCGACGATGCGCTGGTCCTGGCCGAAGATCACGCGCTCGAAATCCTGCAGGGTCGAGTCGGGGTCGTCGAAGTCGTAGTTGCGGCCGATGATGCAATAGCCGCGGCAGCGCCCGGGCGTTTCGGGCTGCGAGGCGAAGAAGTAGACCATGCCCTTGTCGCCGCCCCAGCCCAGGCGCAGCACGATCGTGTAGGGCAGGTGCAGCTCGTAGCGGCTGCGCCGCTCTGGCTTCACCGTGTCGGTGTTGGCGAACACCTGGAAGCCGTCGCTGTTGGGCGCCTCGGGACGCACGATCGTGTAGTGCAGCACGTGCCCGTCGGTGTCCACCTTGTGGTCGGGCACGACTGGCCGCTCGGGATCGCCCAGCAGGCCGGGATGCACCCACGGGAAGTGGCCGAAGTCGGTGAAGTTCTCCACCTGCCGCGACGCGTCGCTGTGCCACGCGAACGGCCCGGTGTTCACCACTTTCCAGGCGCCGGATTCGAGCTCGGGCACTTCGGGCAACGCGTAGGCCGGCTCGCCCGCGGCCAGGCACACCCAGACGAGGCCGTAGCGCTCCTGGCACCGATACACCGGGGTCCGCGCTTTGGCCGGGATGATGGCGGTGGCCGACTGCGGAATCCGCACGCAGGCGCCCGAGGCGTCGTAGTGCCACGCGTGATACGGGCAGACGAGGCAATCGCCGGCGATCCAGCCGAGCGATAGCGCGGTGCCGCGGTGGATGCACAGGTCGCGCATCGCGTGCGCGCGGCCGTCGCTGGTGCGCCATACGACCACCGCTTCGCCGAGCAGGGTGGTGCCCACGGGCTGGTCCGTCACCTCGTGCGCGTAGGCCACGGGGTGCCAGCAGCGAGCCTGTTTCTCCGGGAACGCGGTGCGCGTCGCGGGCATGAGGGCGGCTATGCTACCACCCGATCTCGCGGCCAGCCCTGCGCCTTCAGAGGTGTGGCCGGCGATCGCCCGCCAACGCCTTGAGCCAGCGGTCGATCTGCCGGGCCGGTTCCAGGGACGGCAGCGCCTCGTCCAGGGACACCGACCGCGGCTTGGGATCCGCCTGCGGGATCTCGACGACCACTTTCGGCAGCCCCCAGCCGCTCTCGGTCGAGTCGAGCAGGCATCGCAACGCCGTGCCGGCCACGCCCATCTTGCGCAGGTGATTCTGCACGCGCATGTGCACCAGCGTGGTCACCTCGTCGACAACTCGCACGATCAGATAGCCCGCGGTGAACTCGAACGGGTGGCCGTCCGTGCGTCGCGGGCTTTCGACCGACACCCGGATCGGGTGAAGGCTCAGACCGGCGTCGGTGGGCCTGGCCGTCAGGAAATGGGCTACCAGCTCCGCCTCCCAGAAGTTGAATCCAGGGGCCCGCGCTTGCCACTGCTGTTTTTCGGCGGCACGTTGATCGTCGTTCCAGTCGGCCCAGGTCGCGCCATCGGGAAGACGGCGGCCGGCGTTCTTCGGGACGCGAACGCGACCGGGACGAAGATCGAGACGCTCGGCACAGAAACGCTGGAAGCGGGGATCGTAAGTGGCCGCGGTGACGGCCCAGGTGGCGCACAGCATGCCCGACCAGGCCCAGTGCTGGAACAGGTTCATCCACCCGCGGTTGTCGACGTGGTCGTAGTAGTCGTCGAGCCTGAATTCGATATAGACGTCTTCCATCAACTGCAGCACTTCGTTGCAGATGTAGAAGCCGGCGCGGCGCTTGTCTTCGCCCTCGGGCAACCACCAGGCGGCCATGTCCGCGGCTGGTGGCGGCGGGGCGGCGTCGACGGGGCGGCCCGTGGCCATCAAGGCCCCCCATTCCGGGAATATCTGGCCATCGAGGAACCGCAGCGCCTCGGTGGATCGTACCGTGGCCCAGATCGCATTGAGCGCTCGCGAGTACTTGCTGATGGCGTCGTCCGGCGCCGGCGCCGGCGGCGTCCACCGCTGCCGCAGGATGCGGAACATCTCGGTGGGCGACAAGCGCTCGCCCTTGTGCGCACCGACCGCCTCGAATACGTCGCGGCCGATGTGATAGCCCAGCGCCCGGTAGCTTTCGAACTGCGACTCGTTGAAGAACTGGTCGGCCGTCGACTGGTGGGGGAACTCCGGGCGCAGCGCCGCGTAGCGGCGAACATCGGTGGGCTCGTCACCGGTCACCGACGCCTTCAGGTAGAGCAGGGTCCCGGGCGGACGCCGGTCGTTCGCCTGCTCGTAATGAATCGTCCCCACCGCGCAATGCGACGGACTGAGCCCGTTGACCGGCCGGATCTCGCCGATATCGATGTCGACATCGATGCCGAAATCGGCCCGGCACTTCTCGATGGCATTGCCCAGGTCCTGGAACGTGACGCGGCCGTCCTGCCCGGCGTCGCTCACGATGATGAAGGGGCACCGCCGCCGCACCAGCTCGTACAGGCCCAGGTTCTCGAAATGGCCGCCATCCGAGAGGTAGACGAAGTCGCGTTCGTCGGTGGTCAGCCCGAGTAGCTCGACCACGAACTCGACCAGCGACAGCCGTTTTCGCGGATGGGTCCAGCTCAGGTCGTATCGCGGGTTGCGCAGCCACCAGCCGAGTCGCACGTTGAACACGGTCATGAGGAAGGACAACGTGGGCGACGAGTGGTAGCCCATGTTCGGCGACGCGGCCGCGCCCGACGTGGCCATGGCGAGGCCGACGCTCAGCGGGCCCCCGGCATGAGCGCCGGTGCTCGCGTAGGCGCTTCGCGCCGGTGCCATGGCCGGCGCCGCCGGCACGGCATCCCCCTGCATGTGTCGGTCGCCGCGGTCGGTCTGTTCGTCGACGCGAAATTCATATCCGCACACCTCCGGGGTGAGGATGAAGGACGCGGCCTTCCGCTGCTGCCAGGCGAGGTTCTTGCCGCCGACGAGGTTGATGGCGGCGTTGAAGATGGGGTACGGCCGCAGCGTGTCGTCCGCACGCGGCGACGCCAGCGACACGTCGTCGTTGGGATCGAAGCCATGGAACGGATGGGCCTTCCGATCGCTGTTCGAGGCGCCGAGATAGCAGCGCACCAGGCGGTTGCGGTAGAGCGCGTGCATCGAGAACTCGTTGAGGTCGGCGCGGCGCGACAACCACCATGCCGTCAATCCGAGCAGCACCATCCAGAGGAGCGCCATCGACACCGACTCCGGCTCGAGAACGCCGTGCAGCACGACGGCCAGCATCACCAGGTAGCCGACGATGAAAACGACGGGCGCCACGATGGCCAGCAGGTCGACCCAGGCGGGGCCGCCCTTGCCGGTGTGGCGTGATCGACCGGCGAGGATGCCTGAACCCGTCACGGCCGCCCACAGGAACGCCAGGACCTTGGTGGTATTGGGGGCGCGCAGCCTTGCCTGTGCGTCTTCGACGAACGGTCGTGAGTAGACGGCGACGAGGACGAGCGCGGTGACGAGCAAGGTGGCGAGCAGCACCTGCCCGGCGACCCGCGCCCACCACTCCCGGGTTTCGTCGGACAGCAGCGTGCCGGCGAGCCCGATGTGCGCGGTGATGGTGAGCAGGAGGCCGGCGACGAGCAGCGGCATGGCGAGCTCGGCCAGTGCCGGCGATGGCTCGAGCCACTTCGCGTATGCGGCGGTGACCACGACGCTGCCGATGGCTCCGGCCGGCACCGCGAACGCGGTGAGCGTGAGCCAGGCCCCGATGGCGGCCCTCCAGTTGTTGGCCACGGGTTTCGCTGGTGTCTGCCCGGCCGACGCCGCCAGCGCACCGCCGAGTCCGCCGCCGAATGTCTTGTACACATGCGCAGCAGCAAGGGCCAGCGCCCACACGCCGGCGTAGGCGAGGGCCGGCGCCAGGATCCGTGACCGCCAGGATCCATGCACCACTTCTGGCGCGCCGCGGAGGACCGCGCCCAGGATGGCCATCGCCACCAGGATGGGAAGCACGACCAGCACTTGCACCTGTGTTCGTGAGGTCCAACCGCGCTGGTCCGTGAGCCAGGTCCCGTCCTTCAGCGGTCTCGCCATGCTGGAGCAGCTCGTCGCCAGGGCGACGAAGACCAGCACGGCCGCCACCGCCGTCAGCGCAATCGCGACGCTCGTACTGGCACTCGACATGGCGAGCCAGTTCCAGAACGTCAAGTGGATCGCCCACGGGGCGAACAGCACCGTGACCAGGCTGAGGCTGAGGATGGTGAAAGTGATGACGAGGTTGCGGCTGACCGTGCCCACCGCGGCCCAGGTGTCGCCGCTGAAGAGGCCCAGCTTCGGCGTCAGGTAGTTGCTGTAGGTGCGCAGGAATCGCACCTGCCGCGGCTCGGCGCCATTCAGGTCGAGCGCACCCGGGAGCTCACCTCGCCGCTGCAGCGCGTACAGCCACGCGCCGATGTAGCCGCCGCCCGACACCGTCGACAGGTAATCGATGGTCTCGAACAGGCCCAGCCGCCTGAGCGCCTGCAGCAGGCCGAGCGCGAACGTCGCGCTGCGGATGCCGCCGCCGGAGAGCGCCAGCCCGACTTCGGGCGCCCGGCCGATCCGCTTCCGCTCCCGCTCCTGCACATCCCGCGACGTTGGCCGGCTGTCGGGGTCCATGGCGCGACCGCCTCCTTCCAAGTATCAGCGTCAGCCGTCGTCAGAATGCATCTGGCCGATTCGGCGCGGGGGGATGTGTGGCCGGGTATCCTACCACCGTGATTTCACTCCCCCGCTCGGCGTTCGCGGTTCTGCTCGCCGGTGCCGCGGGGTGCAGCGCCACGCCCGCTCGGTCGGCCATCCAGACGCTCGAGCCCGGCGTGGTGAAGATCGCCGTCACCAGCACCACGGTGACCGATCCGCTCGACCCCGAGGAGTGGATGCACCGCTACGCTCAACGCCTCGCCGGCGACCTGAACCTGCGCGCGGAGTGGCACGTGGTGCCGTTCGACAAATCGTGGGAGCTGGCCGGCAAGGACGTCGTGGACGTGGTGGCGACGAACCTGGCCAGCTTCCCCGATCGCGTCAGCCCCGGCGGCACGTTCTCGGTGCCCTTCCTCTACGAGCAGCGGGCGCTGCGCATCCGCGCCGTCGATCGGGCGCAGTACCAGACGATCACGGACTTCGTGGGCAAGAAGGTGGGCGCGGTGAAGGGCATGGCGGCCGAACGCGACCTGCTGCGGCGCGCGCCGGAGGGCGTGCAGATCGTCTCCACGACGACGTTTCCCGAGCTCTACGAGCAGTTCGGGCGCGGCGAGCTCGATGCCGTAGCGCAGGCCGAATACTTCGCGCTCGACGGCCGCGTGATCCCGTCCTACGGCCCGGAGCTGGCGCTCATCGACCATCACGACCTGAACCCCGGCCAGCGCGAGGAATCGGTGTTCGTCGTCCGCGACAAGAGCACGGGCCTGCTCGACGCGGTGAACGCGTTCGTGAAGCGGACGCCGTTCCCCCTGCATCTAACCCGTTGAGCATCGCCCTCGAGGGCGATCGGGAGACAACGACCATGCGACAACCGAACGATGCCGTCCGCGAGCACCTGGTGCGTGTCCTGGACTGGGAGGACGCGCACGTCGGCTTCGACAAGGCCGTGGCCGGCATTCCGCCGGAGGCTCGAGGCCAGCGCCCCGCCGGCTTCGAGCATTCGCCCTGGCAACTGCTGGAGCACATCCGGCTCGCGCAGGACGACATCCTCGACTTCTGCCTGAACGCGAAGTACGAGCACACGATGAAGTGGCCCGACGACTACTGGCCGAAGAACCCGGCACCGCCGAGCGATGCCGCGTGGAACGACAGCATCGCGGCGTACACGCGGACCACCGGGCGCCTGCAACAGCTGGCCCGCGAGGTCGAGGATCTGACGGCCAGCGTGCCCACCGGGAAGCCGAACCAGACCTACCTCCGCGCGATCCTGCTGGCCGCCGATCACGTCGCCTACCACGTGGGTCAGATCGTGTCGGTGCGAAAGGCGCTCGGGGTTTGGGGCTAGCTCCACCTCGGCGGCTGGCATCTATTCCAACGAAGTGCCAGGCCCGCCCGTCCAATCGCTACCTCAAGACTGGGAGCGACGACGATGACTGCAGTTCTCCTCGCGGCCGCGCTGGCCGTCCAGCAACCCGACCTCCGTGATGCGGAGTCGGTGATCCGCCTCCTGAACTCGCTTCGGGCGGCGGATCCGGCGGTGTGCGAGCTGGCCGGGCGCACCCTCACGAACAACTGGGGGTGGATGGGCGACGCCAGCGACGAGCCGATGCCGGCGCCCATGCCCATGCCGATGCCGGCCCCGATGCCCATGCCGTTTGCCGGACGAGGCCCAGGAATTTCGGGGCCGAACGTCGGTTACCGCCCGGGCTCGGCGCTTTCGCCCCAGGTGCTGGCGGCTTTCCGCGCCGCCCTTCGCGACCAGAGCCGCTGCGTCCGGCGCATCGCCGCGCGCATGGTGGCGCGGGAACGGCCCACCTGGGCGTCGACGGAGTTCGGCGCGATGGCGAAAGACGCCGACGCCGGCCTGCGCGAGACCGGGATGCTGGGACTTGGCGAGCTGGAGGATCCGCGCACGATCGGCACGATGACGACGGGCCTGGCCGACCGCGACGTGGCCGTCCGCGCCATGGCCGCCTGGGCCCTCGGGCAGCTGGAGCTCCTGGAGGCCATCCCCGCGCTTGGGAAAGCCCTCGGCGACGAATCGACGCTCGTCCGCAGGCGAGCCGCCTGGGCGCTGGGCGAGATCGAAGACGAGACGGCGCTGGCGCCGCTCGAGCGGGCCCTGCGCGACCGCGAGCCCACGGTTCGACGCACGGCGGCGTGGGCCATGGGCGGGATCGAGAGCGCCAAGGCCGTGCCGATGCTGCGGACGGTGCTGGGCGATGCCGATTGGGACACCCGGCGCACGGCGATCTGGGCGCTGGGCGAGATCGAGGACGCTTCGGCGGTGGAGGTGCTGGCCCCGCTCGTGAAAGACGGCGATGCCCGCGTGCGTCGCATGGCCGCGTGGGCCCTCGGCGAGATCGAGAGCGCCCGGGCGGTGCCGGCGCTGGCGCCGGCGGTGGGCGACGCCGACCGCGACGTGAAGCTCACCGCCCTGTGGGCGCTCGGTCAGATCGAGGACGGCGCCGCGGTGGACGTCCTGGCACCCGCGCTCAAGGATGGCGATGCCGACGTCCGGCAGATGGCGGCGTGGGCGCTGGGCGAGATCGAGGACTCCGCCGCCGTAGGTGTCCTGACGCCACTACTTGCCGATCCGGAACCCGAGGTGCGGACCGTGGCGGCCTGGGCCCTGGGCCAGATCGAAAGCGCATCGGCGCTGCCGGCGCTCGAGAAGGCCAAGGGCGACAGCTCACCGTCGGTACGGCGCGCCGTGCAGTGGGCGATCCGGCAGATCGACGACGACCGCCGCTGAGCCCCGGTGCGCTCGAGGCCCGAGGCGGCTCCATTACCGGATCCTGCCAGGATCAGGCGCGCGGCGCCGGCATGTCGAGCGATGAATGCGCCTCATGCCGTTGATGGTCGAATCGTCGCTGGATTCATGGTGGCCGCGCATTGCTAGCGTGCCCTCATGCTCGAATCCTCCCGGCGAGATCTCCGGCATGCCGCCCGCGGCCTGGCGGCCAAGCCCACCTACACCGCCATCGTCGTCGCCACGCTGGCGCTGGTGATCGGCGCGGCCAGCGCCGTGCTCAGCGTGGTGAACGCCACCATGGTGCGGCCGTTGCCGTTCCCGCACAGCGAGCGGCTGGTGCAGCTGTTCCTGATGCCGCCGGGCCCGCCCCTCTGGACCAATCGCAACCCGCTCAGCGCCGGCACGTTCTTCCGGTTCCGCGAGCGGCTGGAGCAGGCCGAGGCGGTCGAGGGGCTGTGGTCGCGTGAACGGGCGCTCGGCGGCGACGTCGAGCCCGAAACCGTGACCGCCGGTGCGGTATCGCCAGGCCTGTTCGCGCTGTTGGGCGGCGTCCCGGCGCTGGGCCGCACGTTCTCCGAGGCCGAGGACCGGGACAACGCGCGCGTCGCCGTGCTGGGGCACGCGCTCTGGCAGCGGCGCTTCGGCGCCAATCCGGCCATCGTCGGCCAGACGATCCTGATCGACCGCGAGCCGCACGAAGTGATCGGCGTGATGCCGGCCACGTTCGTCACCCTGTTCTCGCCCACCGAGCTGTGGACGCCGTTGAACGCGGTCTCGTCCCCGCTGGCGATGAACTCCACCTTCGTCCTGGGGTTCGCGCGCCTCCGCTCGGGCGTCTCACCAGCCCAGCTCGAGGCGGAGCTTGGCTCGGCCCTGCAGGAGGTGATCGCCGAGGAACCGAAAGTGTGGACCGGTTGGTCGCCGCTGGTCGCCCGCGTCCAGGACGCGCAGTTCCGGCTGCTGCGTCCCAGCATCCTGGCGCTGGTGGGCGGAATGCTGGCGCTGGTGCTGCTGGCGGCCGCCAACCTCGCCAACCTGACGCTGGCGCAGATGGTGACGCGCCGGCCCGAGCTGGCGCTGCGCGCCGCGCTGGGCGGCGGACGCGGCGCCGCGATCCGCCTGCAACTGGCAGAGACGATGCTGCTCGCCGCAGCGGGAGGCGTCGCCGGGGTTGTCTTGGGCCAGTGGTCGTTGCCGGCGCTATTGGCGCTGGACCCGGCCCTGGCCCGTACCTTTGGCGACATCGATCTGGACTGGCGCGTGCAGCTGGCTACGGCGGTTCTCACGTTGGGCGTGGCCCTCGTGGCCGGCGTGCTGCCGCTCGTGCGCGAGCTGCGCGGCGACCTGGCCCGCGGCATCGCTGATGGCAATCGGCGCGCCGCCGGTTCGCGGCGCGACCATCGCACGCGGGCGTGGCTGGTGGGCGCCGAGTGCGCACTGGCGGTGGTGCTGCTGGCGTGCGGCGCGCTGCTCTTGAGCGGCTTCAACAGCGCCTCGCGGTTGGATCCGGGTTTCGATCCCACGTCCGTGCTCGGCGCGCAACTGCGACTCTCGGCCACGGCGTATCCCACCGAAGCGGCGCGGGCCGCGCTGATCACGCGCGTGCTGGAACGCGTGCGGGCGGTTCCCGGCGTGGAGTCGGCCGGCGCGACGCTGAATCGCTTCGTGCCCGGCTTCTTCATGGTGACGGCCGTGCACATCGAGGGGCAGCCGACGCCCGACGGCCAGGCCCACATCACGCAGTTCCGGCGCAGCAGCCCCGGCTACTTCGACACCATGCGGATTCCGCTCCTCAGCGGCCGCGACTTCGCCGCCAGCGACGGCATCGAGCAGCCGGCGGTGGCGGTGGTCAGCAGGCTGTTCGCGGAGCAGCACTGGCCTGGCGCCGACCCGCTCGGCCGCCGCATCCAGCGCGGCACCAATCCGCGCTGGCTCACGGTGGTGGGGGTGGTGGGCGACGTGAGCGACGTGGGCTTCAGCCAGCCGCCGGCGCCCACGGTGTACATCTCGTTCGACCAGAACAACGTGGCCGTCACGCCGGTGTCGCTGGTGGTGCGCACCAACGGCGACCCGCTGGCCCTGGTGCCGGCGGTGCGCGCGGCGGTGTTCGCCGCCGACCCTGCGCAGCCGATCGACTCGGTGACCACGCTCGAACAGTTCCTGGGCGACTCGCTCGGGCCGCAGCGCTTCCGCAGCATGCTGCTGCTGGTGCTGGGCGGCATCGGCCTGACCCTGGCCGGGCTTGGCGTCTACGGCGTGACCGCGCGGTCGGTCGAGGAGCGCAGCCGCGAGCTGGGCGTGCGGCAGGCGCTGGGCGCGTCGCCGGCCGGGCTGCTGCGCCTGGTAGTGGGCCAGGCCTTACGGGTGGTGGCCATCGGGCTGGCGGCGGGAGGCGCGCTGGCCGCAGCCGCGTCGCGGCCTGCTGTTGAAGACGCTGCCCAACCTCGAACAGGCCGAAGCGTGGTGGGCCGTCCCCGCCGTCACGCTGCTGGCGGCGGTCGCCGCCGTGGCGGCCGCGGTTCCGGCTCGACGGGCGCTGACGATGTCGCCGACCGAGGCGTTCCGCGCCGACTGACAGCGGCTCTCATCCGCGGGCGCGCGTCGCCTTCGCGGGCAGCGCCTTGGCCGCCATCAGCGCTACGAAGTCCTTCTGCCACTTCGGCTCGGGCCGGCTGCGGAGTGTCGCCGCCCGCCAGTTACGGAACACGCCTCGGCGGCCGATGCGCACGGCCCGCACGGCGCCCGACTGGATCGCCGGTTCGATCGCCCAGCGCGCCATCACTCCCAATCCCTGGTTCGCCTTGATCAGCTCGAGGATGGCTTCGGTGAGCGGCACGCGCGAGATACGGCCCGGCTCAACGGAGCCGGGCCCGAGGACGTAGCGGAAGATGTCGCTGCTCTTCGGGTCGTGGTTGTAGAGCAGCAGGTGCGCGCCGCTCAGGTCCGCGGGCTCGATGTACGACCGGCGCGCGAACGGATGCGAGGGCGGCACCACCGCTACCAGCTCGTCCCGGAACACCGGCCGGGTCACCAGGCGTGCATCGTCGGTGCGATCGGTGATGAACGCCAGGTCGATCTGCCCTTCCAGCAGCGCCTCCACCGGCCGATCGGTGGCCGCCACCACGATCTGGACGTCCACCGCCGGATACGTGCGGTGGAACGTCTCCAGCAGCGGCGGCAGCCAGTGATAGCCGGTGTTGCACTGGGTGCACAGCCGCAGCACGCCGGTGTTCGGCGTGGACATGGACTGCACGTCGTGTTCGGTGCGGGCCAGGTCGTCGAGCACCCGCCGCGCCGAGGCCAGCACGCGTTCGCCGGCCGGGGTCAGCGCCATCCGCCGCCCGAGCCGCAGGAACAGCGGCGTGGCCAGCCGCGATTCGACGTCGCGCAACTGGTGGGAGAGCGCCGACTGCGTCAGGTGCAGCCGTTCAGCGGCGCGGGTGACGCTGCCGGTGTCGGCGATCTCGGTGACGAGGGCGAGGTGGCGGACTTCGAGCAGCGGGGCCGGCATCCTATGAATACTGCTAATCAACTCTGACTTTACCATGCAGGCAGTTTGCCGACGATGGTGGCGCGGGTTAGCCACTACCCGGCGTGGGGCACGCCCTTCGATCTCGTCTCCGCCATCGACGTGCTCTACGCGCCTCGGGTCGGGCTTCATGCGCACAGGTATGATCGCAACGCGGACGCACCTCGACGCACTTACCGATGACCGAGCACCCTATCGTCGTCTTCACCGACGGCGCCGCCAAACGCAATCCTGGTCCCGGTGGCTGGGGCGTGGTGATCGTCACGCCCGACGGCCACGTCACCGAGCTGGGCGGCGGCGCGCCGCTGACCACCAACAACAAGATGGAGCTGAGCGGCGCCATCGCCGCGCTCACGCACCTGGATCACACCGCTGGCCGCCTGGCTGTCTACACCGACTCCACCTACGTCATCCAGGGCGTCACGCAGTGGGTGCACAACTGGCGGCGGCGCGGCTGGAAGACGGCCTCCGGCGGCGAGGTGCTGAACCGCGAGCTGTGGGAAGAACTGTCGGGCCTGACGGCGGCGCGGCCGCCACGCTCGATCGCCTGGCACTACGTGCGCGGGCCACTCGGGCATCCCCGGCAACGAGCGCGTCGATGCGATTGCCGACGGCTTTGCCGTGCGCGGCAGCGTGCCCCTCTACGAGGGGCCACTCGTGGGCTACGACGTCCCGATCCTCGACATCCCCGACGACACCAGCGTGCCGAAGCGCAGCGTCTCGTCGGCAGCCGGCAGCAGCCGATCGGCGAAGGGCCCGGCATTCTCCTACCTGAGCGTCGTCGACGGCCAGCCGATGCGCCACGCCACCTGGGCCGAGTGCGAGCGGCGGGTCAGCGGACGGGCCGGTGCGCGCTTCAAGAAGGCGATGAGCCCCGACGATCAGGTCGCCGTGCTGCGGGCGTGGGGGTTCCAGCCGGGCGACGTGTAAGTCCTCGCTGCTGTCCGATCCGTAACCGCCGCCCCGATGAGGCTGACGGCCGGCGCGCGGCTCGGGCCCTATGAAGGGCATTCGGCGCTAAGGGCACGGCCTCGGGCCGCGCGTCGCGGGCTATGCCAGCCCGGTCAGTTTCCGGCTCAGCTCGCGCAGTTGGCGCCGCGCTTCGGCGTCGGCGGCCTGTGCGTTCGGGGTGCCGACCTTCTGACCGATGAAGAAGCTGCCGCTCGGTGCACTGGTGGCGATGGCGTTCATCACCGCCGCCGCGCCTTCCTCCACGGTGCTCCGCGGCGTCCCGCCGGCGGAGCGCACCATCGCGGTGTCCATGTAGGTGGCCGGATGCAGGGCCTGCACGACGATCCCCTTGCCCTTGAGCTCCTGCGCCAGATCGATGGTGAACATCACCTGCGCCAGCTTGCTCTGCCCGTAGGCGCGATTTGGCGAATACCCGCGCTCGAGCATCACGTCCGCGAAGTCGATGGGTGACGCCGCCAGGGACGACACGTTGACGATGCGCGGGGACGTGCCCTTCTCGAGGAGCGGCAGCAACGAATAGGTCAGCAGGTAGCCGGACAGGTAGTTCACGGCGAACTGCATCTCATAGCCGTCCTTGCTCACCTCGCGGCGCGGCACGATGACGCCGGCGTTGTTCACCAGCACGTCGAGCCGGGTGTAATCGCGCCGGATCTCACCGGCGAGGCGGCGGACCTCGGTGAGCGATGCGAAGTCGGCTCGGTAGAAGCGAGCCGAGCCCTTGCCGGCGGCGGCGATCTCGGCGACCACCGCCTGGCCGCGCTCGACGTTGCGGCCGTGGACGATGACGTGGGCCCCCTCGGCGGCGAGCCGTCGGGCCACCGCGCGCCCCAGCCCGTCGGTCGAGCCGGTGACCAGCGCGACCCGCTGCGAGGCCGTGGGCGTAGCCGGCCTGGCGGCCGCAGCGGGCTGGGCCGCGGCGGCCGTGTGAACCTGGGAGAGCGCGGCGAGCACGAGCATGACCCTGAGCATGGTCTCGCCAGCTTACGTCGCCAGCCAACCTTGAACCTCGGTCCGCCGTCAAACGTATCGATACCAGTCGGCTGGCCATTTGACCCGGGGGCATCATGGCTTTCTTGAAGCGTTTGTTCGGCAAGGCAGAGGAACCGAGGGCCCGCGTGCGGGTCTGCGTCGAATGCGGCATGCCGGTGGCCGACCACAAGACCTGGTGCTCGATTCTGCGTGGCGAGCTCGAGATGAAGAGCCGCGCCGAGGCCGGCCAGGCCGGCGCGAACTGACCCGAAGGCCGCGCTGACGCCTGCCTTCGCAACGCAGGCCGCTCCCCATCGATGGCGCTCGACTCCCGCACGCGGCTCGGGCGCTACGCGGGGCCGATGATCTGCAGCTGCGCAGCGGTCGCGCCAATGACCGCCTTGATCGGAATCGTGCGGTCGAAGGTGGCCAGGCACCCGCTCATCGTCCCGGCGAGCCCGAGCAGGTACACGTCGGTGAGCTGGCCGTGGCCCGACGCCACCGACAGATCGAAGACGCTGTCGTCGGTGAGCGACAGAGTGGCGGGCCAGAACGTGTGATCGCCGCTGGAACGAAACTGAGCCAGCGCGCCGGTCACCGCCGCCGGTCGCAGCGCAGAGCCGGCGTACGCGGGATTGGACAGCACGCGGACGAGCCCGTTTTCAGTGATCGGACATGTCGCCCATCCGTGTTGGCGATGATCGGCGAACCAGTCGTGCGCAAGCTCGTGGTGCACGTGGTCGGGGTCGAACAGGGCCACGAGCACGTTCACGTCGAGTAGAGCGACGCCGCTCATGCCGCTCGCACCCCGCTACCCGTCGTCGCGAAGCTCGTTGACGAGCTTCATCGTGGGACGCGGTGCGTCTGCCGGCCGGCGGGCAAGAAGGGGCACGCCGTTGCGGATGCGGCCATGATGCGCCCGGGCGGCGAGCCCCTTCCGGGCGAGGGCCGACAGCACCTGTCCGGTCGTTTCGCCTTTCACGAGGGCCAGTTCCTTGGCCGCCTGGAGCACGTCGTCCGCGATGTCCAGCGTGGTCCGCATGGAACATCATCACGCATCACGCATCTGATGTCAACGGCGGCTAACCAAGCGTTCCCTGACGTAGACTCAGCCTGGCTCGGCGATCGTGGCAACCGCACGCGCTGGCTGCGTGGCTCTAGGGTGACGCGACAAGCGTCGGCACGTGCCGAAATCCGAGCTTGCGTGCGAACCCGGCGTCCTGCGGGCCATTGCCGACGAACAGGCACTGTGCTGGATCGAGCGCATGGCGATGGATGAGGGCCACGCCGAGGCCGGGCAACGGCTTGCGGCACCAACAGCGCGGCGGGCCGGCGCCGTGCGGGCAGATGTCGAGGTCGAAACGCAGGCCGGCGCGATCGCCGACGGCGGCAAACGACGCCCGCACGTCAGCGTCGGTGCAAGTCCCTGTTGCGATCCCCGGCTGCCACGACAGCACGCAGATCGTCCATTCGCTATCCCGATGTTCGCGCAGGGCGGGCGCAAGCAGTTCCATCTGCGAAGGATCGTCGCACCAGGCGACCACCGCGCGATTGACGTGTGCGGGATTGGCCACGCGCGTGAACGCTACGTGCTCGATGCGCAAAAAGCCTTCGGACGGGTCAGGTGGTTCGAGCTCGCGCTGGTAGCGAAACAGCACTGAAGGTTGGAAGGCGGCGATGTCGGTCTTTCGCAACGCCGTCAACTCGCGATCGCCGGGCAGATGCCCGTAGCGTTCGACGAGGCGCGTCACCGCATTGACCTGCGCATCGTCGATGCCCGTGTTCAGCCACACGCAGCGGACCTGCACGCCCAGTTCCCCGCCAGCCCGGATGACCTCGGCGCGGGACTTCCTGGTCACGTAGGTGTTGTCGAGCACAATTCGGGGCGTCCCGTCCTGCAGCGCGCGCCGAAGGCCTGGCAGTAGTCCCCGCAGCGCGCCGCCGCTCTCGTCGCGGTTGAGCCGCAGGTACCCGTCGGCCACGAACTGCTGCGTCAGCGTGCTCTTGCCGGCGCCGGGGATGCCCATCACCATGACGATCTCCGCATCCGCTCGAATCGCTGGGGTGGCACGCGGGCGCGATCGATCGCGCAAGAGACGACCGTGAGGGAACCGCCCTTCCAGAACATGGCGATCGGCATCAGTGAATCGGATATGTTGCGCGCGGGCGGCAGATCGCGCGGTGCTGACCTGCGTCACCCCCGGCAGCGGGGTTACGTGCGGATCGAGACTCGACACCCACGCCAGCGCAACCTCGAACGGCGTCGCGCCGTGCCGGACGGCCGAATCGGTGAGCGCGGCATCGGCAGCCGTCCGTGGCGCCGATTTGCGTCCGCCGAGCGGGCGGTAGGCCAGGAACCTGATCTGGTTGCGAATGCAGTAGTCCACCACGCCGCCCAGGACGGCGTCGTCGTGCCACACGCTCAGCTCGTTCTGCACGGCGTCGATGTCGGTGATGCGCCGCGCCTCGTCGATCTGGCCGACGGTGACGTTGCACAGCCCGATCGCCCTGACCAGCCCCGCGCGCTTCAGTGCCGTCAGCGCGCGCACGCTCGTCGCCAGCGGCACGCGCGGATCGACGACGTGGAGCTGGTAGAGATCGATCGCGCCGACGCCGAGGGCGCGGCAACTGCGCTCGCACGCCGCTGCGAGGTGCTTGGCCCGGCCATCAGGCTCCCATCGGCCTTCCGGCCGCGTCATGCCGCCCTTGGTCGCGACGGAGAGACGCGGGCGATTTCCAGGCCAGCTCCCGATCGCTCGCGCGAGCAGTCGCTCGTTGTGGCCGACGTCGTCGTTCGTCCAGCAATACGCGTCGGCCGTGTCGAAGAAGGTCACGCCGGCGTCCAGCGCCGCATGCAGCACCGCCACCGATTGCTCGTCGTCGCGAGCCGGGTCGGTGGAGAGACGCATGCACCCGATGGCGATCACGTCGGAGAGCATCGCATGAGGCAGAGCGAGATCTCGGCCTCAAGACCACCGCTTCCTGTTCTTCGGGCGTCGGGGCCTGGGTAGGGCGGGCTGCTTGGCGCGCCTGAGCCTGGCACTGGCCCCTCCCGGAGGCCGAGATGATTGGATGGAGATCTTGCGAGGACGGAGGGAGCGGCCGGTGCCTGGCGGCACAGCCACGCCCCGTCCGGGCGGTTACTGCCGTGTGCTGTCGGGCGCCGTCAGCACGTCGATGCGCAGCAGCTCGATCTGAGACGTCCCAGCGTTCGCCAGCCGCTCCCGCCGCGATGCCGCCAACCAGCGCTCCTGGCCGACCTTCAACGGCAGGGCCGCGCCGTCGGCGGTCATCGTCGCCTCGCCCAACGCAATCAGCAACGCCGGGGCGTCGGCGGTGGTGGCGATCTCCACCGTCTGGCCGGCCGGAATCGCCACGCGGGTGATGCGCATCTGCGCGTTCGTGAACCGGACGTCGGTGGTCGTCTTGGCCGCGGCGCCCAGTGGTCGGGGGTCGCGATAGAACGGCGAGGAGGCGCCGGCCGTGTCGGTCTTGAACTCGACCCGCAGGAAGTCGCTGGCAATCGCCCCGAGGTTCTCGGCGGTGTGGGTCTCGTCGCCGCCGCGCGACACCCGGAACCCACCAGGCGTCGTTGGCTGCCTGGTCACGACGTGCGTGCGCGTGCCCTGGTGAGTGAAACGAACCGGCGACGAATCGCTGAGGTAGACGTAGGCCGTGACCGAGGGCGGATGGCCGTGAAGCGGCACCTTGCTGTTAGCCGGATAGCGCACCCGCACCAGCCTGACCCAGTCGTTCTCGAACTGCGTGTGGTAGACGCCGTGCGACTCCTGGCCTTGGGCCGAGGCGCGAGGTTCGAGCGCGACCGCGGACATGACGACGGCCGCCGAGAGCGCGAGCGATGACATGAGGCGTGACATGTCTGTTAGACGATGCCGCACTTGGTTGGCCGGTGCAAGCAGGGCGGGACTGCCCTGAACGTCCGGCCGTCCTCATCGTTGGCAGATCAGACCAGCACCATGGGTAACAGCGGGGTGATGGCCTACGGTGAGTGCGGTCCGGTCATTGGCGTCGCCGCCGGCGAGCGGTCATTGTGCCATCAGACCTGACGAGCAGGCCGAATTGGCGGTAGCCACGCGCCTTGGCCTGCCGCACATCGAGGACGCCGAGCACGATGGGGCCAAAGGAGACGGTCCATCGCCCGTCGTCGACCGCTTCGAGGCCGACGCGCTGGCCGGCGAGACAGTTCGAGAGATACCACTGCGTGCTGCTGAACGAGATGACGCCATTGGGATACACCTGCTCGACGTGGAAGTGCCTGGGATAGTCGAGCTCCGGCAGGCGACGTGGCAGGGGCCGCGGCGACGACCGATACCGCGCGGCGGGCGTCAGGTAGCCCAGGGCTTCATGAGGGCGCTCGTGGTTGTATTCGCGGCGAAACGCATCGAAACATCGCTGCTGCGCCCGCAGACTCGTCCGCGGTGGACGGGCGGTCTCGGCCTTGAGCGTGCTGTGCATCCGCTCATGACGGCCGTTCTGGTCCGGGCGGCCAGGCATGATGCGTTCGGGGCGAATCCCGAGGCGAATCCACCAGACCGCGAGCCGCGACAGGCCACCGGGCGCGAGTGTGGAGAACGGGGGGCCGTTGTCGGTACGAATGGTCTGTGGCAGGCCGAACTCGCGAAAGGCCGAGGCGAACACCTGCTGGACCGGGGCGAACAGCGGGCGACGCAAGGACTGACAGCGCAAGAGATAGCGGCTGTAGCCATCCATGATCGTCAGCGGGTGGCAGCGCCCGGCCCCGACAGGGAAATGGCCCTTGAAGTCGGCGCACCAGATGGCATTTGGCGCGGCGTACTCCTGCAGGCGATCCGCATACGGGGCGCTACACCGACGGCGGCGCCGCGGCCGCACTAGGCCATGCGCCCGCAAGAGGTTGCCGATGGTGCTCGCGGCGGGCCACCGCCCTGACGGCTCATGACGCCGGAGCACGGCCAACAGCTTGCGCGGCCCCCAGCGCGGATGCCGTCGCCGCACCGCGAGAATCCGCTCGACAATGGCCGGCGGCACGGCGTGCGGATGGCCATGGGGTGCGCGCGAGCGATCCACGAGCGCGGTTACGCCGCCTTCGGCATAGCGCGCGACCCATTTGTAGCCGGTCTTGCGGCTGATCCCCGCGTCGAGACACAAGTCCCAGAAGGAGTCTTCACGTTGCAGATACCGGGCGATGAACTTTACTCGTTCATTCATGGCGTCCGTCTCGTTCCAAGGCATGTCGCAGCACGCCCAGAGCCGTGACCCATGTTCCCGGTCTAATCTGTTACCGATGTTCCAGGTCCGGACCGAAGATCGGGCTTGACACGTTTTCGGGGGCGACCTGCGAAATATCGGGGTCCAGATGTAGAACCCATCTCCTGCAGCCCAGGCGCTGTTGTCGAGGGCGATCAGGCGACGGTCCTCAGTCGAATGTGGATCGGAGCGCGTTCGAGCCTCCTGCGGCCTTCGGGATGCGGCAGAAACTGCGATGCGAGGATGGGGAATGACGACCGCCACTCTCATCGAAGCACCTGTCACCGAGATCCGGCCCCCAGCGATTCCTGCCGCGCCACAATCGCCCACCGAGGCCCTTGGCGAGCAAATCGCCGCGCTGGCCGCGCGGCTCCATGCCGCCACCTACGACCTGCTCGTGCTGTTGCGTGAGTTCGACGAACGCACCGGCTGGAATACAGGGTTTCTGTCCTGCGCGCACTGGTTGCACTGGCGGACCGGCATCGACCTCGGCGCCGCCCGTGAGAAGGTGCGCGTCGCCCACGCTCTGGCGGTGCTGCCACGCATCAGCGCCGCCATGCAGCGCGGCGCGATCTCCTACGCCAAGGTGCGAGCACTGACCCGCGTAGCCACCCCTGACAACGAAGCGTCGCTGCTGGACTTCGCCCAGGCCGGCACCGCCGCTCAAACGGAACGCCTGGTCCGGGCCTGGCGGCGGGTGGATGACGTGGCGGCCGCGGCGCAGGAGGAATCGCGGCACCTGCACCGGCAGCTGTCGACCTGGGTGGACGACGACGGCATGGTCGTGATTCGCGGCCGCCTCACTCCCGAGGTGGGTGCCGTCGTCCAGCGGGCGCTCGAGGCCGCGGCCGATCGGCTGTTTCGCGAGGCGCAAGGTGCGCCGAGGGCCGAGCAGGTGGCGGAGGAGGTGACAGCGGCGCAGCGGCGAGCTGACGCCCTTGGACTGCTGGCCGAGTCGGCGCTGACATCGGACTTGGATCGCGGATCAGCCGGCGACCGCTACCAGGTGGTGCTGCACGTGGAGCCGTCGAGCAGTGTGGCGGCAGGGGAAGGTCTGTCGGGGACCGTGGAACTGGACCACGGCGCGGTGGACGTTTCCGCGGAAACGTCGCGACGCATTTGCTGCGACACCTCGGTGGTGGCGATGCGCCATGACGCCGCTGGCGCGGTGCTGGACATCGGGCGCAAGACCCGCACGATTCCGCCATCGATCCGGCGGGCGCTGCAGGCGCGCGACCGAAACTGCCGATTCCCGGGCTGCACGGCCCGCCGCTGCGACGCCCATCACGTCGAGCACTGGGTCGATGGCGGTCCGACGAGCCTCGACAACCTGGTGATGCTCTGCCGCCGTCATCATCGGGCAGTCCACGAGGGCGGATTCGATCTGGTCCACCACTGCGACGGGGCGACGACCTTTATCCGTCCGGATCGCACGGTGCTTGACGCAGCCCCGCCGTTGCCCGTCCTGTCCACGCAGATCGGCGCCGCCCTCCAGCGACTGGACGATATCCCGGTGTGGGATGGCACGCCCTTCGACCTCGCCTACGCTCTCGACGTGCTCTACGCACCGTCCTCGGCCATGGCCAGCGGTTGAGCGAGCCGAGTTCGCCCGCGATAAGCTGCATGCGCCGACCGGCCGCTCCCGGGCACCCTTCTCCGCGAGACGTCTATGCCTTCCAACAACGACGCGACCCCGCGCGACGTCTCCCCTTATCAGCTCTTCGTTCTCGCCCTCAGCATCGCTGCATTGCTGAGCCTGGCGGCCCGGGCGACCTGGGAGCCGGATCCGGAGGCCCGGACCGTCCTCGACAGCGCCGACGTTGTCGTCTGCGCGTTCTTCTTTATCGACTTCCTTATCAGTCTCTACTCCGCGCCGAAGCGACTGGTCTACCTGGCCACCTGGGGCTGGATCGACCTGCTGTCCAGCATCCCGGCAATCGACACCCTGCGCTGGGGCCGCGCGGCCCGCATCTTCCGAATTCTTCGCGTGCTCCGTGCGGTGAAGGCGATGCGGGTGCTCGGCTCGGTGGTCGTGGAGCGCCGGGCACAGAGCATCTTCCTGGCGGCGGTTCTGCTCACGGTGCTGCTGCTCGTCTTCTCGTCGCTCTCGATGCTCCAGTTCGAAACGGGCAGCGATGGAAACATCCGGAATGCCGAGGACGCGATGTGGTGGGCCGTCACCACGATGACAACGGTTGGTTACGGCGACAGGTTTCCTGTGACGACCGAGGGACGCCTCGTCGGCGTCTTCCTGATGATTGCCGGGATTGGCGTCTTCGGGTCGTTCTCGGGGCTGGTGGCGTCGTGGTTCCTGTCCCCGCGTCGGCAGGAAGTGGATGCCGAGATCGCCGAGTTGAAGGCGATGCTGGCGGATATTCAGCAGCGACTGCCCTCGCCGGCGCTGCCCTTGAGTCAGAGTGAGACTCAGGCGACTGAGCGGAAGACGCCACGCTAACGGCTGCGTGGTAAGGGCTCTGAGTCAGCGCGAGGAGCCTTCACAAGGCGCTGGACCGGCTCGGCACGGTTCTCCGCCTCCCGGCCCGAAGTACGCGAGGATAGGCAGTCTCGGAGGAGCCTCATGCCCGCCACCCGTCCTCGCCCGGTCGCCGGTCGCCCTTCGCGTCGCCTGACCCTCGCCACGGCCGTGTTGGCCGTCGGCGCCTGGGCCGCGCTGACCGCCCAGTCCCAGAACCCCTTCGGCCAGCCGTCCGCGGCCACGCCGCAGCCGGCGGCAGACATCAAGGCGGTGCCCGGTTCCCGGGCGCAGGGCTGGCTCAGCCAGGGGCGCTCGGAGGTGGTCGCGCGGCACGGCATCGTCGCCACCAGCGATCCGCTGGCCGCGCAGGCCGGGCTCGACATCCTGCGCCAGGGCGGCAACGCCATCGACGCCGCCGTGGCCACCGGCGCCATGCTCGACGTCACCTCCCAGAACGACACCGGCATCGGCGGGGACCTGTTCGCCATCGTCTGGGTGGCGAAGGAGAAGAAGCTCTACGCGCTCTCGGCCGCGGGCTGGGCACCGGCCGGGTGGACGCCGGAGTTCTTCGCCAAGCTCGGCGAGAAGCGGGTGCCGGGCTCGGGCGTGAACGCCGCCACGGTGCCGGGCGCCATCGCCGGCTACGACGCGCTGCTCACGCGCTTCGGCACGATGGGCTTCAAGGAGACGTTCGAGCCGGCCGCGCGCGCCGCCGAACAGGGCTGGGGCCTGGCCGAACGCCGGCACAGCGACCTGCTCGACTCGGTGAAGGGGCTGGTCGCGGACGCCGACTCGAGCGCCACGTTCCTCGACGGCGGCAACCCGCCGGCGCTCTACAGCATCATCCGCAATCCCAACCTGGCCAAGGCGCTGCGGCTGATCCAGGCGCAGGGCAAGGACGTCTTCTACAAGGGCGAGATCGCCGACGCCATCGTCGCCAAGGTGCAAGCCAACAAGGGCGTGATGACCAAGGAGGATCTCGCCGAGTTCGCGCCCGAGTGGGTCGAGCCCGTCACTACCAACTACCACGGCTACGACATCTTCCAGTTGCCGCCGCCCGGGCAGGGCTTCGCCGCGCTCGAGATGCTGAACATCCTCGAGGTGTGCGTGCCGAAGCTGGGGTTCAACCTGGCCACGCTCGGCCCGTCGGACCCGATGAAGTGGCACCTGATGGTGGAGGCCAAGAAGCTGGCCTACGCCGACCTGCAGGCCAAGAACGGCGATCCGAAGTTCGCCACCGTGCCGGTGCAGCAGCTCCTCTCCAAGGAGTACGCCGCCACGCTGTGCAGCAAGATCGACCCGAACAAGGCGCACCCGCCGGCCGTGCCCGGCGGCACCGACGGCGGCACCATCTACCTGACCACCGCCGATCGCTGGGGCAACATGGTGTCGCTCGTGCACAGCGTGTTCAGCGTCTACGGCAGCCGCGCCACCGTCGGCCCCTACGGCTTCGTGCTGCACAACCGCGGCACCGCGTTCTCGCTCGACCCGAAGAGCCCCAACGTGGTGGCGCCGCACAAGCGGCCGTTCCACAGCATCATCGCCGGCTTCGTGATGAAGGACGGCGCGCCGCTGATGGCCTTCGGCAACATGGGCGGCAGCGTGCAGCCCGAAACCCATGCCCAGCACATGGTCAACGTCATCGACCACGGGATGAACGTGCAGATGACCACCGACGCGGCGCGCTTCACCCACAACCAGAACAGCAACACGCTGTCGCTCGAGCACAACCTGTTCACGCTGGTCGGCAAGGCGCTCGAGGGCAAGGGCCACGTCGTGCGCGCGGTGGACGGCGGCTCCGTGGGCGGCTACCAGGGCATCCTGTTCACGCGCGATGCGCGGATGCCGGAGCCGGTGTTCGATCGGCGCGCGGTCACCGAGGATCTGCCGGTGAACGG
>CAVTMO010000012.1:0-17925 GCA_963735875.1 uncultured Acidobacteriota bacterium | reverse complement strand
AGGGCCAGGCTCACGGTAGCCAGCGCGTCGACGATCCGGGATTTGATCTTCCAGAGCGGGTCGCGGATTTCGCACAGCTCGAACTGTTCGCAGGTGTGGTTGGTCGGGGAGCACGCCGTAACGGCGACCGGGCCGTCGATCGCCTGGATGACGTCGGCCACGGTCATCTGCGTGGCCGGCCGGCCCAGCTTGTAGCCGCCGCGGGTGCCCTGCACCGACAGCAACAGCCGCGCGCGCACCAGCCGCTGCAGCACCTTGGCGAGAAGCTCGGAGGGAATCGCGTAGCTCTCGGCGATCTCCCGCGCGCTCGACGAGCTACCCGGCTCGCTGGTGGCGAGGTGGCGCATCGCCATGAGCGCGTAATCCGCTTTCTTCGAAAGGCGCAGCATTTTGGGGCTGGGCCCGTGAAGTCGGACCCATCTAGTCGTAGATTAGCCCGAAAAGTCCGACTTCACAAGTCGGGATTTGCTGGGGGCTAGGGACTGGGGGCTGGGGACTAGGGCTTGCAATTGTCGAGCTTCGCATCGCCGGGCTTCCCGCGATGCACTAGCCCTGCTGGTCTGATCAGTCCTTCGTAGCGTGACCGTTGCACGCCCTAGTCCCGAGTCCCCAGCCCCCAGCCCCTAGTACTTGGGCTGGCTGGGATCGACCTGGTCCACCCAGGCCAGGATGCCGCCGGTGAGGTTCTTCACGCTGGCGAAGCCCTGCTGGCGGAGGAAGGCCGCGGCCTTGCCCGAGCGGACGCCCGACTTGCACTGGGTGACGATTTCGGCGTTCGGGTCGAGTTCGCCCACCCGCTTCGGGAGGTCGCCCAGGGGATTCAGCACCGAGCCCGGGATGCGGTTGATTTGATATTCGTTCGGCTCGCGGACGTCGAGGATGAACGGGGTCGTGCCGGCGTCCATCCGCGCCTTCAGCTCGAGCGGCGTGATGTCGGTGGCCGACGAGGTCGGCGCCGGCGCCGCCGCCGGCGCGATGCCGCAGAACTGGTCGTAGTCGATGAGCGCGGTCACCGTCGGGTGCGTCGCCGCACACCGGGCAGTCGGGATCCTTGCGCAACGTGAGCTCGCGGAAGCGCATCCGCAGCGCGTCGTAGATGAGGAAGCGGCCGGCCAGCGTCTCCCCGACGCCGAGGATCAGTTTCACCGTCTCGGTCGCCTGGATGGTCCCGATCATGCCGGGCAGGATGCCGAGCACGCCCGCCTCGGCGCAGCTCGGGACCAGCCCCGGCGGCGGCGGCTCGGGATACAGGCAGCGATAGCACGGGCCGTCCTTGGTGGCAAAGACCGAGGCCTGGCCCTCGAAGCGGAAGATGCTGCCGTAGACATTGGGATTGCCGAGCAGCACGCAGGCGTCGTTGACGAGGTAGCGCGTCGGGAAGTTGTCGGTGCCGTCGACGACCACGTCGTAGCCGCGGAAGAGGTCGAGCGCGTTCTGCGAGCTCAGCGCCACTTCGTACGCCACCACGTTTACGTGCGGGTTGAGGCGCTGCAGCATGTCCTTCGCCGAGGCCAGCTTCGAGCGGCCGATGTCAGCGGTGCCGTGCAGGATCTGGCGCTGCAGGTTGCTGAGGTCCACCGTGTCGAAGTCGACGATGCCGATGCGTGCCGACGCCGGCCGCGGCCAGATACATCGCCGACCGGCGAGCCGAGGCCGCCGGCGCCGATGCACAGCACCTTGGCCGCCTTCAGCTTCTGCTGCCCCTCCATCCCGACTTCCGAGAGGATGAGGTGCCGGCTGTAGCGCTTGATCTCTTCGCCGTCGAGCGCGGGCAGCGCCGCGGCGGGCGCGGCCGCGCCGGCGCCACCGGCCACCGACGGGATGATGCTCAGCGTCTGGCCGTCGGCCACCGGCGTCTGCTCCTTCTGCAGGTAGCGGATGTCCTCGTCGCCGACGTAGATGTTCACGAAGCTCCGCAGCTTACCGTCGGGCGAATACAGGTGCTGCTTCAGGCCGGCGTACTTGGTGGTGAGGTCGTTGAGGACCTCCCCCACCGTGGCCCCGGAGGCCTGCACGGTGTCGAGCTTGTCGGTGAAGGGGCGGAGGGGGGTCGGGATGTGGATGGCTACGGGCATGCGGGTCCCTCGGTCGGAGCTTCTCAGTCTATGACGCCGCGGCCCCCGCCGGGATGTCGACCGGCTGTTCGTCGTAGCCCGACCGGTCGGCCCGGAGCCGCCAGGCCCGGAGCGCCGCCGGCTCCCCCTGCTGCACCGACAGGATCGGATAGACGAACGTCGGAAAGGCGTGGTCGAGGTCGTACTGCGACGGCTCGGCCGGGTGGTCGGGGTGCGAATGGTAGAAGCCGAGCAGGTTCAGTCCGGCCGCCGACGCCTTGCGCTCGGACGCCAGGTAGTCCTTGTCGTCGACGCGGAAGCGCCGACGCGGCCCTTCGGTGGTCACGTTGGGTAGTGGATGCACGGCGTGGACGACGTCGCCGTCGCCCAGCAGGGCGCCGCAGCATTCGTGCGGATAGGCTTCGCGGCCGTGCTGTTCGATGGCGGCACGCACCCCCGACCCCAGCGTGAGCGGCGTCATGTCGTGGAGGTCCCCGACAGCGGGACCGCCGCGGCCGCGGGGATCCGGCCCTCGTCCCAGAAGGCCTCGGAGAGGTAACGATCGCCGGCGTCGCAGAGTACGACCACCATCACGACGCGATCGCGGGTGCGCAGCGCGTCGGCGGCACGCTCCAGCCCGGCCGCGACGTTGGCGCCGCTCGACACGCCCACCAGCAATCCCTCCTCGCGCGCGAGGCGCCGCGTCAACTCGTGGGCGGCTTCGGTCGACATCTCGGCCGCATAGTCGGCCAGCGTCTCGTCGTAAATGCCCGGAACGATCGCCGAGGCCATGTGCTTGAGTCCCTCGAGCCCGTGCAGCGGCGACTCGGGCTGCACCGAGATGAGCACCACGTCCGGGACGTTGGCCCTCAAGAAGCGCCCCGTGCCCATGAACGTCCCGCTCGTGCCGAGCGCGGCCACGAAATGGGTAATCCGCCCGGCCGTGTCGGCCAGGATCTCCGGGCCGGTCGTCTCGAAGTGCGCGCGCCAGTTGAAGTCGTTGTTGTACTGGTCCGGGTAGAAGTACAGCTCGGGGGCGGCGGCATAGCGACGCCTGGCCTCGACGATCGCGCCGTCCGAACTGTCCATCGGATCGGTGAACACCAGCTCGGCCCCGTAGGCCGTCAGGATCCGCTTGCGTTCGGGGCTCGCGCTCGCCGGCAGGCAGAGGGTCACGGGAAATCCAAGGGCCGCGCCGATCATCGCGTAGGCAATCCCGGTATTGCCTGACGTGGCGTCCAGCAATCGCTTGCCGGGACCGAGCGCGCCCGAGCGCATGCCCTCGAGAATCATGCGGCTGGCGGCGCGGTCCTTGACCGAACCTCCTGGATTGCTCGCTTCGAGCTTGCCGTACAGCTCGAGGCCCGGCACGTCGCGCTCGATGCGCGTGAGCCTGACCAGGGGCGTGCGGCCGATGGCCGCGACCAGACCGGACTGCATGGCGGATGGACCTTCGTCCAGCTTATGGCACAAATCGCTCCGACGCACGATGCGCATGTGACGAGCCGCGGGGTCCAACGGCAAATTCGCTGCGGTCGATGCCGGCGCGGCATCGTGGGAAAATGCCGGCCGTGCCTGTCGACACCCGACGCGCGCGCCGGCACCTGATGGCCGCCGACCCGGTGATGGCGGACCTCATCCGCCGGGCCGGGCCCTGCCGCCTCGCCGTGACCCGCGCGGCGGATCCGTTCTTCCTGCTGCTGCGGGCCATCGTGTCGCAGCAGCTCTCGACCAAAGCCGCGGCGACGATCTTCGGCCGGCTGTGCGCGCTCTTCCCGGGTGGCGCCCCGACGCCGGCTCGGCTGCTCGCCCTCGACGAGGCGACGCTGCGCGGCGTGGGCCTCAGCGCCAACAAGGCGCGGTTCGTGCGCGACCTGGCGTCGCGCGTCCGTGATGGCCGGCTCGACCTGAAGGCGCTCGACACCTGCGACGACGCGACGGCGCTGGCTTCCCTCACCGCCGTCCTCGGCATCGGCACCTGGACGGCGGAGATCTTCCTGCTCTTCCAGCTCCACCGTCCCGACATCCTGCCGGTGGGCGATCTGGGACTGCTCACCGCGATGCAGCGCGTCTACAAGCTGCGGGCGCGGCCGACGCCGGAGCGAGCGCTGAAGCTGGCCGAGGCGTGGCGGCCGCACCGATTGGTGGCCGCCTGGTACCTGTGGCGCAGCCTCGAGTTGAAACCCTAAAGCGTTTTTCGATTATGCGTAGGGCAGAGCTTCAGCTCTGCCTGGAGGCAGCTCTAAAGTGTGAAATCTCACGACTTGGGTGACAGATTCAGCTCTCCTCTTTAGGCTCGTTAGCCCTGGAGTGGAGACGCATGACCAAGGAGGAGCATGGAGCGGTGACGCCAGCCAGGGATGGCGCCCGCTTGACAGACACGTCACGCTCCCACGTTCACCGCAATTGCACGACCCAGAAGCCTGAGTTGGATTGCGACCCGCTTCCAGCTGGCTGCGCTGAACTGGTGTCCTGAAACGCCGCGCAGTTAATCGAGTCACCAGCCGACAGCTGGTGCACCGTCGAGATCTCCTGGACCTGGAACGCGTTGGTGGGGGACGGCTCCTCCAAAATCACGTCGAGGTTGGCTGCGTTCCGCTGGAGGCTGAGGCCGAACCGTGATCCGGCGGGCAGGGGACCGGTGAACACGCCCCAGCGCAGGCGACAGCCCATGAGATACAGCCCGGTGACCGAAACGGTATAGATCCCAGTGGGGGCTGCGTACGAACCTCCACCCTCGTCGAACAGGGGGCTGCCCCACTGGTTCAGGACGGTCGGCACGTTGTCGGCGATGGCCTGGGAACCGTAGCCGCCGACCCTGAACTGAACCGTGGCGTGCTGGTGATCACTGCGCGCGGCGGTCGGGGCCGATCCTGAACCGGCGAAGTCGATCGCCAGCGTGGCGCCCCCGGATGTGGCACCGCCGGTGAGGCCGGCACCCGCCACCACTCCTGTGATGACGCTCGCCGCAGGAATCGGAGAACCAGCCGGTACCGTCGGAGGATTGAACTGGAAGCTGCCACTACGACCACCGCCGTCGCGCCACGTACCACTGAGGGTCGCGAGGACGATGGAAGCGTCGATGTGGAGGGGTGATCCTCCCGGGCTCCTGACGACAGTCAGGCCGAATCCGATCGAACCGTCGGGGTTCGGAAAGGCGAGCCCGGAAACCGCTCCCCGTGTCGCCGCGCCGCACTGCTCGTCGACTCCGTCGAGCTGGTAGACGCCACCCGCCTGGACCACGTTCACGGACACGACGTTGCAATAGGGTTGAAGCTGCCATCGGAACGTGCCGAGCGACTGCGCCGACGCTCCGACTGCACTGAGGAGCAGTATCCAGACCACCGCCAACGCACTGACTGATCTCATGGTTTCCTCGCTCGTCCCGGCGTGCAGGGCCAACTACTTGATCGTGGCGGTGAGCGTGACCGCAGCGCGGATGACCGTTTCGCCGGCCACCACGGGCGGCGGCGGAGCCGCCGCCGCCGAGTCGGCGGCCATCCGCATCATCACCGGCTCGACCGGGCGACGGACGACGCCCTCTTCTTCAATCTTCACCACGGCGGCCACCGTGGCGCCGGCGCCCTCGGCCGCGGCGGCAGCCTTGGCCCGCGCATCGGCGACCGCGCGGGTGATCGCCTGACGCTCGAGCTGAACGCGGCCCTTCACGTCGAAGCGCACACCTTGCACCGACGTCCCGCCGGCGGTCACCGCCAGTTCGAGCAGCTCGCCGACACGAGTCACGTCATCGGCCCGCACTTCGATCACGTTGCGCGCCTGGTACCCGCGCGGCACCTGCTTGCCGTTCACATAGTCGAACTGCGGCTGCAGGTCGTAGCTGAGGGTGCGAATCGCATCCTTGGGGACGCCGGCGCCGGTGAGCCGCTGCTGCACCGCGGCCATCGCCGCCGCGCCCTGGGCCTGGGCGTCCTTCGCGGTCTGGCCGCGATGCTCGGTGGCGATGGTCACGAACGCCACGTCGGCGGCCGCGCGCACCTCTCCTTCACCGCGGACGACGACAACGGGCGCCGCGGGGCCCTGGGCGCCGGCGAGGCCAGGCCACGACAGCAGGAGCATCGACAGCCACAAGGCGCGGGTCATTGGAGTGCCTCCTCGTCGGTGAGCGCAGCCGCGATCTCGTGGGCGTCCGAATGGGCCACGCGGAAGCCGATCGAGTACGCGTAGGTGTCGGGGGGCACTTTGTGGCGGTGCGAGCAGCGCAGCTGCAGCACGTCGTGGGTCACCCACGATCCACCTCGCAGCACGCGCAGCGTGCCGGCGGCGGGGCCGGTGGGGTTGGACACGTCGCCGGTGGCGTAGGCATCCGGCTGGTACCAGTCGGCCACCCATTCCCACACGTTGCCGGTCAGGTCGTGGAGTCCGAACGGATTCGGCGGGTAGGTGCCGACGGGACGGGTGCCGCGCATGCGCTTCAAGCCGAGGTCGGGCAGGAAGTTGGATCGCGACGGGTCGATCTCGTCGCCCCACGGATAGCGCCGTCCGTCGACTCCGCCGCGAGCCGCCCGCTCCCACTCGGCCTCGGTCGGCAGCCGCACCGAGCGGCCCAGCCGGGTGCCGAGCCACGCGCAGTAGGCGACGCCATCGGCGTGCGTCACCAGGGTGACCGGGTGCAGGCCGCGGTCCTTGGGCAGGTCGCCGCCGCGCCAGATGTAGGGCGACGCCAGCTCGCGGAACGCCGCCTCGGCGGCGGGGGCGACAAACGACGGCAGGTCGCGGACGTCGGGGGCGTGGTACCCGGTGTGCCGGACGAACTCGGCGTACTGGGCGTTGGTGACCGGATGCGCCGACAGGAAGTACCGATCGACGGTGACGCGGCGCACCGGCCGTTCGTCGTCGTCGCCGTCGGGGGATCCCATGATGAAATCGCCGGCCGGCACCTCTACGAACCTCGGCTGCAGCTCCTCGCGCATCAGCTCTCGTCAGTATACTCGCCGGCATGCGCGTCGAGCCCTTCGCGATGGAGCGGTTCCAGTCCACGTGGGAGCACCGCGTCCGCTTCAACCTGTCCGAGAGCGGCGTGCATCCGCTCAGTGTGCGCGAGCTCGTCGGTGAGGGCGCCGCGCTCGATGCCGTACTCGACCAGCCGCTCGTCTACACGCAGACCAACGGCACCGAGCCGTTGCGCCAGTCGATTGCGGCGCTCTACCCGGGCGCCACCGCCAACCACGTCGAGGTGACCAACGGCGGCGCCGAGGCCAACTTCCTCGCCGCCTGGTATCTGGTGCAGCCCGGCGACGAGGTGGTCGTGCTCGTGCCCACCTACATGCAGACGCACGGCCTGGTCCGCGCCTTCGGCGGCGTCGTGCGCGAGTGGGCGCTCATCGAGGACCACACGGCGGGACGCTGGCGCCCGGATCTGGAGGCACTCGCATCACTGGTCGGGCCGCGCACGCGCGCCATCGTGCTGTGCACACCCAACAACCCCACCGGCGCGCGCCTCACCGCCGCCGAGCTCGACGCGGTCGCGGCGGCGGCAGCACGTCACGGCTGCTGGGTCGTGTCCGACGAGATCTACCGTGGCGCCGAGCTCGACGGCGTCGACTCGCCGTCGATGTGGGGCCGCGGCGACCGGGTGATGGTAACGAGCGGGCTGTCGAAGGCGTACGGCCTTCCTGGCCTGCGCGTCGGCTGGGTGGTGTCCACACCCGAGGTGGCCGACGCACTGTGGACGTATCACGACTACACGACGATCGCCCCCGGCGCGCTCAGCGACCTTCTGGCCCGCACCGCCCTGGCGCCCGAGACCCGCACGCGGCTGCTGGCTCGCACCCGCCGGGTCATCCTCGAGAACCTGCCGGCGGTCGAAGCGTGGCTGGCGGGGAACGGCGATCGTTTCTCCTGGATCCGTCCGGAGGCCGGCGCCATCGTCTACACGCGCTATGCCCACCCGATCAACTCGACGGCGCTGGTGACGCGCCTGCGTGACGAGGAGAGCGTGCTCGTCGTGCCCGGCGATCAATTCGGGATGGACGGCTACCTCCGCCTGGGCGTCGGCGAGCGCAGCGGCTACTTGATGGCCGGGCTCGAGCGCGTGCGCGCCCTGCTCGACCGGCTGCCCGCAAGCGCTGCCGCCCGGTGATGGCGGCGCGACCGGCGTTGACGCTCGTCGTCGTCGGCTTCGGCAACGTGAGCCGGCGGTTGGTACGCCTGCTCGACGAGGCGGCGGCGCGGCTGCCCTTCACCTGGACGCTGGCCGGCGTCTGTTCACGCACGCGCGGCAGTTTGATCGACCCGGCCGGGCTCGACCACCGCGCCTGTCTCGACGCCGCCGAACGTGGGTTCGCTTGGCCGGGCGCCGGCCCCGGCGACGGCCTGGCCTTCCTCGCCGAAGCGCTGCCGCCGTTGCGGGCGTCGTGCGCGAGCCGGCAGGTCGTGATCGTCGAGACGACCGTCCTCGACGCCGCGCGCGGCGAGCCGGCGACGAGCCACGTCCGCCAGGCGCTGGGCGCCGGCGCCCACGTGGTCACGGCCAACAAGGGGCCGGCGGCGTTTGCGTATCACGAGCTGGCGGCGCTCGCCCGGCGCGCCGATTGGAGCTTCCTCTTCGAGAGCGCGGTGATGGACGGCGTGCCGGTGTTCTCACTGGTCGCCGACGCGATGCCGTCGCTGGGCGTATCGGCCTTTCGCGGCGTGGTGAACTCCACCTGCGGCTACATCCTCACCGCCATGGAGCGCGGCGTGCCGTTCGCCGAGGCGCTCGGCGAGATGCAGCGGCAGGGCATCGCCGAGGCCGACCCCTCGCTCGACATCGACGGCTGGGACGCGGCGGCCAAGGCCGCGGCGCTCGCCAACGTGCTGCTCGACGCGCGCATCACGCCGCACGACGTGGCGCGGGCGGGCATCCGCGAGCTGGACGCCGGCGAACTGGTCAGGCGCACGGCGCTCGGCGGGCGTCTGCGTCTCGTCTCACAAGGCCGGCGGGAGCGCGACCAGTTGACGGTCAGCGCCGCGCCACGGTGGCTCGACGCGGCCGACCCGCTGGCCGGCATCTCGGGTCTCCAGAACGCCCTGTACCTGACGACCGATCACCTCGGCGAGGTCGGCATCGTTCAGTGCGACGGCGGTCTCACTCAGACCGCCTATGGGCTCCTCGCCGATCTCGCCCGTGTCAGCCGGCGGCTGGCGGGGTGATCGCCGCCGCCAGCGCGGCGGGCTGATAGCCGACGATGGCCTGCTCGCCGACGATGGTCACCGGCACCGAGCGGAACCCGCGCGCGAGAAGCTCATCGTAGGCGATCGAATCCTCGTCCACGTTGCGCAGCTCGAAGCGCACGCCAGCCTGTGAAAGCCACGCCTTCACGCGCTCGCAGGGCTGTCAACCCTCGCCGGCGTAAACCACGACACGCTGCCCGGACATCGCATCTCGCACATTACCAGAGCACGCCCGGGCGCTTCACGGGTACCATGACTCCGCAACGTATGGGACCACTGACCGGCATCACCGTGCTCGACTTCACGCGCGTGCTCTCCGGACCGTACGGCACGATGATCCTCGGCGACCTTGGCGCCCGCGTCATCAAGCTGGAACATCCCGGTCGCGGCGACGACACGCGCAAGTGGGGTCCGCCGTTCCTGGGCGAGGAGAGCGCCTACTTCCTGAGCGTCAACCGCAACAAGGAAAGCGTCGCGGTCGACTTCAAGACGCCCGGTGGCCGCGAGGTCGTGGGCAAGCTGGTGGCCCAGGCCGACGTTGTGGTCGAGAACTTCCGTCCCGGCACGCTCGACGGCGTCGGCCTCGACGCCGCGTCGGTGCGTGCGGCCCATCCCCGTATCGTCTACTGCTCGATCTCGGGCTACGGCCAGACCGGCCCGCGGCGCAACGAACCCGGCTACGACGCGGTGATGCAGGCCGAAGGCGGCCTGATGAGCATCACCGGCGCCGCCGACGGGCCACCCTATCGGCTCGGTGTGGCCATCGTCGACATCGTCTCGGGAATGTTCGCGGCGCAAGGCGTGCTGGCGGCGCTGTTTGCCCGCGAACGCACCGGCGAGGGGCAGGTGGTCGATCTGGGCATGCTCGACGCGACGACGGCGCTGCTCACCTATCAGGCCGGCAACTACTTCGCGACCGGGGCCGCGCCGGGCCGGCTCGGCAACCGCCATCCCACCATCGCCCCGTATGAGACGTTCGCCACCGCCGATGGCGAGCTGGCGCTGGCCGTGGGCAACGACGGCCTGTGGCAGCGCTTCTGCCGGGCTGCGGAGCTGCCCGCCCTGGCGGCCGATCCGCGCTTCGCCTCCAACGCCGGCCGCCTCGAACACTACGCCGCGTTGAAGCCGCGGCTCGACGCCGCCTTCGCCTCCCGCCCGCGAGCCGAGTGGACGGCCCGGCTGCTCGCCGCCGGTGTGCCGTGCGGCGCCGTGCGTACGGTCGAGGAAGTCTTCGCCGACCCGCAGACCGCGGCGCGCGAGATGGTGGCCCGGGTGCAACACGCGACACTGGGCGAGGTGGCGGTGACCGGCGTGCCGGTCAAGCTGTCGGGCACGCCCGCCAGCGTGCGCCTCGCCCCGCCGGTGCTCGGCCAGCACACCACGTCGGTGCTGCTCGAGCTGGGATACGATCAGGCGGCCATCGACGCGCTCGCGGCCGCTGGCGCCGTACGCTGTCAGTAGCCGGTCACCGATGGACATCGCCCTTCTCCGCAAGTCGCTGCTGCAGGCGATCGAATCCGCGAAACGGGCGGCCGCCGAGCGGCGCGTCCGGGCCGACGAAGCCGCCAACCGCTATGAAGCGTTCCTCGACCAGACGGCGGTGCCGGTGTTCCGCGCCATGGCGTCGGCGCTGCGCGGCGAGGGGCTGCTCTTCGACGTGATCACGCCGTCGGGCGGGGTGCGGCTCGTCCCGGAGCGGACACGCGAGGACGGCATCGAGCTCGGCCTCGACCCGACAGTGGACCCGCCGCAGCCGATCGTGCGGGTGATGCGCTCCCGCGGCAGCCGCGTCCTGCAGCACGAGCGGCCGGTGGCCGGGCCGCTGCGGCTGGAGGGCCTCACCGAGGACCACGTCGCGGCGATGCTGCTCGAAGAACTGCGGCCCTGGCTGGAAAGATAGGGGCTGGGGACTGGGTGCTGGGGGTTGGGGCTCGCCAGCGTCACGCCTCGCATCGCCGCGGGGCGGCGATGCACGAGCCCTGCCCTTGGGTGCCTCACTTGAAGCGTTGAGTCGGTGGGCCCCAGTCCCCGGCCCCAAGCCCCCAGCCCCGGTGTGAGTCCAGCGCGAACTAAGCGAGGCGCTCGACGAACGATGTGTCGATGCCTTCGCGGCGCAGCAGGCCGAGCAGGCCCACCTTGTCGTCGGCCTTGCGATAGGCTTCGCGCACGTCGACCGCGCCGCTCTGCACGAACGCCACCAGGGCGTCGTTGAGCGGCGCCATGCCGAGCTTGCGGCCGCTGTCGATGGCCCGCGGCAGCTGGGCGATCTGTCCGTCGCTCACCAGCGCCGCCACGGCGTTGGTGTTCAGCACCAGTTCCCGCGCGGCGAGGCGGCCGCCGCCGGACTTGCGCAGCAGCACCTGGGCGACGACGCCGCGCAAGTGCTCGGCGAGCGCGGCCCGCACCGTGCGGCGCTGGTCCGACGGGCACAGGTCGACGAGCCGCTCGAGCGCCGCGGTGGCCGACGCGGCGGTGACCGAGGCGAAGACCAGCAGTCCGGATCCGGCGGCGTCGAGGGCAACCTGCAGCACGTCGGGCGAGCGCAGGTCCTCGATGATCATCACGTCGGGGTTCTCGCGCAGGGCGGCGCGCGCCGCCGACACGATCTCGCCGGCGCTGCCGCGCAGCTCGCGCTGGCTGATGAGCGACCCGCGGCTCTCGTGCACCAGGCGAATCTGGCCCTCGAGCGTGATCACGTAGTCGTTGCGCTGGCGGTTGATGAGGTCGACGAACGCCGACACCAACGTCGACTTGCCGCTGGCACGCGGGCCGGTGACGATGACCAGGCCCTCCGGCTCCATCGCCAGCGCCTGGATCTCGCGGACGAGGCCGAGCTGCTCGGCCGACGTCGCCCGCGCCGAGATCATCCGGAGCAGCGCGCCGGGGCCGCGGTAGTCGCGGAACGTGGTGATGCGCACGCGCCCGACGTCCTGCAGATCGCGGATCCACTCGGCGCTTTCCTTGTCGCGGGCGCCCTCGGGGGCCAGTTCGAGGACGGCGGCCTCGACATCGCCGCTCGACAGCGTCGACTCGCCCTCGAGGAGCCGGATGTCGCCGTCGACGCGCACGGCGGGTCGCGCCTGGGTGGTGAGATACAGCGCCGAGGCGCCCCGCGCGGCGGCCAGCCGCAGCAGGCGTTCGATGCCGCCGGCCCGGCCATGGCTGCGCGAGGTCTGCGTTGTGGCCCTGGCGCCGTCGCGCGTGAGCGACAGGACGACGCCGGGTAGCGCATCGGGAGCCGCCTCGGCACGAGGGGCGGCGTCGAGCGTTGAGGATGGCAGTCCCGGCAGCGTCGGCTGCGGGTCGAGCGGCGGGTAGGCGGTCGGCTCGGGCACAGTGGCCTCGACGGGCGGCATCGGCGCGCGGAGGGAGTCCGCGGCGGCTGGGGCGTCGTATCGGGGAATGGCGAAGGCGTCGGCCACGGGCGCGTGGGGCGGCGCGCTCGGAAGCTCGGCAGGTCGGGGCCCAACTGACGTGGCAGCCGCGGCAGATGCCGCGGGCGCCGCCACTGCCGGCCGGAACCCGGCGGTGGGCGCAAGCTCAGGGGCCGCCATTGCGGCCGGCGCGGACTCCACGGGCGCTGGCGGCGGCAGCGGCTCGATGGGCGGCACGGCGCCGGCGACAAGCGCGGCCTCGAACGACGCGGGCGCCACCGCAGCCGGCAGGTCGGCCGGGATCTCCATCGCCGGCGGCGCGTCGAGATCGCTCAAGGGCTGATCGAAGTCGATCGCCGGCACGTGCTCGATCTCCCACACGTCGGTGGCGGGCGTCGGGACGGCCAGCGCTGGAGCCTCGGCTGGCGAGACGGGAGCTGCGGGCGTCTCAGCGGCCCCCACTTCGTGCGCGACAGGCGCCGCGGCGCGCACCGGCTCGGCGAAGGGCACTGGCTCGGCGGCGAACGGCTCGGCGGGTAGGGGCTCGGGCTCGGGCGACACCCACGTCGACACCGCTTCCGAGGCAGCGGCTGCTGATGCGGCGTGGTCGAGCACAGCGGCTTCGGACTCGACCGGGTGCGCCACGGCATGCTCCGGAGCCGATTCGACCGCCGGCATCTCCAAGGGCGGCGCCTCGGCGCTCACCGCAGCGGCCTCGAGCGGCTGCTCCGCCGGCGCGTCGGCGGCGACGATCTCCTCCGGCTCGAGGGCCACCACCACCTCCGGCTCCACGGCCACCACGGCCACGGCGGCGGTCAGCGGCTCGGCGGCCGCCTCGCTGTCTGGCGTGCGCGGGACCTCGATCGCCTCATCCTGCGGCGCGGGTGCCACCGCGGACACCGGCGCCCGCACGCTGCGGTGGCGACGGATTTCAATCCAGATGTCGTCGCCGCCGCGAGCGGCCACGACCGTGAACCGGTCGGCGCCAGCCGCAGAACTCGCACTGAGCTCGTGTTCGACCGCGCCCATCTCGCGCAACCCGCGCAGCGCATCGGCCGAGAGCAACTGGGCGAGCAGGCCCTCCATCGCGCCGACACCGAGGCCCTGACGCGACAGCTCGACCGAGCCGGTCGCGGCCACGACGTAAGGCTTCTCCCCCACGTGGAGCACCAGCGCGTCGCCGTCACTGCGGACGATAGCGGTCAGGAGCGAGTCGACCAGCGGCATCAGGGGTGACAATCGGTCAGGTTGCCCGGGGGTGCACTCCCCCTCACGGGAAGCCCAGAACCCAACCGTCCTGCCTGGGTGTTTCGGACCCGGGCGACCTCCACGATAGTTACGCAAGTGTCATCCAGGCCGGGTGCCGATGTGCATCGACATCAGGCCGCCCAGGAGTCCACGGACCGTTATGTCACGCAGGCCTGCGCGCGCCAGCCGATCGGCCACCCCCCGGGCGCCCGGGTAGCGCCGGATCGACGCCGGAATGTAGCGGTAGGCGTCGGGGTCGCCGTGCAGTGCCCAACCCAGGGTGCCGCCGGTCACCTCGAGATAGCCGAGGTAGACCGCACGCGCGATCGGTGACTCGGGCCGGTTGAAGTCGAGCGACGCGAACCGTCCGCCGGGGCGCAACACGCGGACGATCTCGGTGATGGCGGCGTCGAGGTCGGGGACGTTGCGCAGGCCGTACCCGGTGGTGACGATGTCGAAGGCGGCGTCCGCGAAGGGCAGCGCCGTCATGTCACCGGTCGTCCACACGGTGCGGCCGACGCTGGATTTCGCGCGCGCCAGTTGCAGCATGCGCGGCGTGATGTCGAGGCCGCAGACCCGGGCGCCGGCCCCGGCCAGCCGATACGCGATGTCGCCGGTGCCGCAGGCCAGGTCCAGCGCCCGCTCGCCGGGCTGCGGTGCCACCACGCGAGTCAGCCGATCCTTCCACCGCGCGTCCTGCCCGCACGAGAGCACGCGCGTCACCACGTCGTAGCGGTCGGCGATCGCCGCAAAGAGCTGGCGGACGTGCCGCCGCTTGGCGTCAGGCGATGCGAAGGCGGTCGCCAGGGACACCCCGACACGCTATCGCGATTCGCACCGCGATCACGCGCCGTGAGCGCAGCGGGCCGTCAGGCGCCGCCCACCAACCGCCACGTCTGGGCGACGACGAAGCACAGCAGGAAGCCCATCGCCAGCGGCAGCAGCGCCGAGACGGCCGTCCACTTGGCGCTCCCCGTCTCTTTCCAGATCGTGTAGATGGTCGTGGAGCACGGGTTGTGCACCAGGCTGAAGAGCATCAGGCACACCGCCGTAAGCAGGGTCCAGCCTCCAGCCCGCAGCACGGCTGCGGTGTCAGTGGTCGAATCGAGCTCGAACATCACGCCGGCGCCGGCGCCGACGTCCGCAACGCCGGTCACGAGCACGGTCAGCATGAGGATCGTCGGCACGACGATCTCGTTGGCCGGGATGGCGACGACGTAGGCCAGCAGGATCACGCCCGACAGCCCGAGCACGCCGCCGAAGGGCTGGAGCCAGGTGACGATCTGCGCCGCCAGGCTGGTGTCGCCGTAGGGGATGTTGGACACGAGCCAGATCAGCGCGCCGGCCGGCAGCGCGAAGACGACGGCGCGCCACAGCACGTAGAGCGTGCGATCGATGAGCGACGTGTAGAGCGTGGCCAGCACCCGCGGCGGGCGGTACGGCGGCAGCTCGAGGCTGAACGCCGAGACCTCGCCGCGCAGCAGCGTGCGCGACAGCAGCCACGACGTGGCGAAGGTGAGCACCACGCCCAGCACCGCGACACCGACCACCGCCAGCGCCGAGATCAACCCGGCCCAGTGCGCCGGCACGGCCCCGCCGATGAAGATCGAGGCGACGAGGATCTGCGTCGGCCAGCGGCCGTTGCAGATGGCGAAGTTGTTGGTGATGATGGCGATCAGGCGCTCGCGCGGGCTCTCGATGATGCGCGCGGCGACGACGCCGGCGGCGTTGCAGCCCCAGCCCATGGCCATGGTCAGGGCCTGCTTGCCGTGGGCGCCGACCCGCCGGAACGAGCGATCGAGATTGAACGCCACCCGCGGCAGGTAGCCGAAGTCCTCGAGCAGCGTGAACATCGGGAAGAAGATGGCCATCGGCGGCAGCATCACGCTCACCACCCACGCCGTGGCCAGGTACATCCCGTCGATCACGAAGCCCGACAGCCACCACGGCGCGCCGAGGGCCGCGGCGCCCGACTTGAGCACCGGCACGGTCCAGTCGATGAGCAGCGTGGCCAGCATGCCCGAGGGCACGTTGGCGCCGGCAATCGTCAGCCAGAAGACCGCCGTGAGCATCACGATCATCAACGGCACGCCCCAGACGCGGCTGGTCACGAGATGGTCGATGGCGCGGTCGAGGTCGAAGCGGCGGCCGCCCTCGGCCCGTGTCACGGCGCGGTCGGCGATGCGTGCCGCCTCGGTGTAGAGCGCCTCCATCAGCGACTGATGGAATTCGGTGCCGACCTGCCAGCGCAGCTGCGAAGCCAGCTCGACGACAGTGGCGGCGGCCTGCGGGTCCGGCGTCTGCACCGCCGCGGGGCTCGCGGGATCGGTCGCCTGATGCAGTTCGCCGAGCTCGCCCGAGCGGAGCGCCGTCTGGATGTGCTCGTCGCCGTCGAGCAGCCGCAGCGCGACCCACGCGGAATTCGGGAGCTGCGGATAGAGTCCGAGGACGGCCTCGCTGACGCGCGTCACCGCCCGCTGCAGCGCCGCGGAGCGGGCGCCCACGCGGTGCGGCGTGCCGGCGGCGGCGCCGTTGGCCACCTCGGCGATGGCCTGCATCAGCTCGGGCAAGCCCTCGTTCTGCCGCGCGGCGGTGGGCACGACCCGCACGCCGAGATCGCGCGCCAGCCGGCGCGGGTCGACCTCGAGCCCCTTGCGTCGCGCCTCGTCCATCAGGTTCAGGCACACCACCGCCCGATTGGTGATTTCGAGCACCTGCAGCACCAGGTTCAGGTTGCGCTCGAGGGTCGTGGCGTCGACGACGATGACCGTCACGTCGGGCTGGCCGAAGAGGATGAAGTCGCGCGCCACCTCCTCGTCGAGGCTGGCCGAGAGCAGCGAGTAGGTGCCCGGCAGGTCGACGAGCTTGTAGCGGTGCCCGCCGGCGGCAAAGGCGCCTTCGGCGCGCGTCACCGTCTTGCCGGGCCAGTTACCGGTGTGCTGGCGCAGCCCGGTCAAGGCGTTGAAGACCGTGCTCTTGCCGGTGTTGGGATTGCCGGCCAGCGCCACCACGTAGTCGTGGCCGGACATGTCCACGCCGAGCTTCTTCAGATTGGTGAGGTGATGCGCCGGGCAGGTCGCGCAGGCCTCTGGTGAGGGGTGGCTCATACCGCCGCCTCGCTCAGGCGCTGCACCAGGATGTGGTGGGCCTGGTCGCGGCGCAGCGCGATGAGGGCGCCGCGGATGCGATACGCGGTCGGGTCCCCCGACGGTCCGCGCAGCTCACTGGCGACGTGCGTGCCCGGCACGACGCCCAGATCGAGCAGCCGGCGGCGTTGCGCGCCGCGGCAGGTGGCAGCCAGGGCCACGACTTCCGCCGCCTCCCCGGGGGCGATCGCGGAGAGCCGGGTCATCGCGGTCACCGGTTCGGGCTGCTCGAGCGGCAGCACGGTGACGTTGGCGGCGACCACCGGCGCCAGCACCATTTCCTCGGTCTCGGCCGCGATGCGGAGCCGCTTGGGCGTGCGTTCGAGCAGTCGCACGCGCATGCCCGGCATCAGCCCGGCCGCCACGATCTGGGCGAAGACGGCGTCGGGCTCGTCCTCGATGTGTATCACCTCGGCGACCTGATCGGGCGTGAGCTGGGTGAGCGGCATGCCCTGGTGCGGCGGCACTTCGCCGCCGGGCGTCGGAATCGGATCGCCGTGCGGGTCGAAGCGGGGATGGCCGAGCGTTGCGGCCAGCGCCTCGGCCTGCTGGTCGCTCGTGCCGTGCTCGCGGCGTTCGGCGTGCGCGTGCCACTCGCGGGCGTCGAGACCGGTCTCGTCGGCGAGATACCGCTCCCACAGGCGATGGATGCGGATCACCCGCAGGGCGTCGCGCCGGCCGTCCGGCGTGAGGCGCAGCGTCGAGTCCTCGTGGTCGAGCAGGTCGAGCCGGCCGAGACGATCCACCAGATCTGCCGCTGCTCGTCCCGAGAGGCCCAAGGCGCCGGCCAGGCTCTCGAGCGTGGCGGGCCGCTGCCGGTACTCACCATCCCAGATGTGCTTGAGCGCGTCCTCGACCTCCACCCGGTCGGAGGCCGCCAGGCTGCGCCGCCACCGCCACGCGATTCCGGTGCCGGGCCAAGCCAGCGCT
>CAVTMO010000011.1:0-26107 GCA_963735875.1 uncultured Acidobacteriota bacterium | reverse complement strand
AATGACGATCTCGTCGAAGTCAACTCAGCATACCGGCACGTTCAATCCATCCACGGCCGGCGGACCCACATTAGGGCAGTATTCTTTCATCGGATATCAGGACTCGCTTCCGTTTCATGGGCGGGCCGTTCGAGAAGCCCGAAGCCGGCATCGAGGCCGATGTGGCGGCAATTGAGGCGCTGATGGACCGTGAGACGGTGTTGGTATCGCACTCACCGGCACTCGAATTCTCAATCCCGGCGTGGAAGGAACGCGAATTGGTAGTCGGTCGCTCCGCGACCTGCTCGAACGTCGTCCGGTTCGGGCGCACATCCACGGCCACAGCCACGCAGGGTTCGGGCGGCAGGGGTCGCATTTCAATGTGGCATCGCCGGCCGCGAACGCGCCATCGTCCTGGAATTGGACACGATGGAACACCAAGTCGTTCAGCGACCGGCAGCGATGCGCCGGAAGCCTAAGAAGCTGTCTCATAAATACGGAAGCCGCCTGAAACATCGGTATGATCGCCGTCGTACTCGACGGCATGGACCTGACCGACGCCCAGTGGGCCGTGCTCGAACCGACGTTCCGTCCTCGCCGTCGCCCGGACGGGCGCGGCCGGCCGTGGACCGATCCGCGCGCTGCACCTGCGCGGTGAGACAGTGAAGCGGGTCAGCCTTATCGGGCGCAATTCTGGCGGCCCGTTGTGCCGAAGTCAGTGAGTCAGAAGAGACCTTCCATGGATTTGCATATCAAGAAGGTGTGGTTGCCTGGAGCAGCATCCTGTCTGTTGTTTTTCGGATTCTATTTCGTGCTCATCTGGTTGCCTTTTGACAAGAACAGATTCCAGTTCATGGCCATCCCATATCTGGTGCTGCCATTCGTCGGCGCCCTCGCCGCATATTGGTCCCGCCGAATGAAGGGTTCAGTCCTCGAGCGCATCTTGTCCGCACTGTTCCCTGTATTTGCGTTTGTCGCGCTATTTGCGGTGAGAATTGTGTATGGATTGTTCTTCGAGGGCGAACCTTATACTCTGCCGCATTTCCTGGCCGGCTTTTCCGTGACCCTCGTATTCATTGTTGTAGGTGGCCTATTGCTGGTACTTGGCGCATGGCCGTTCTGCCGCCCGCACCTCAGAGAACAGTTGCCCTGACAACCGGGCTGCATCAACGGGATGCAACTGACAAATGCCGCGACGCGTGCCCCCTTCACCTCCGCTCGTGGGGCAGTCGTAGAGGGCGGTCTGTGCAGCTGATTCCTGGTGCTGGGCACCACAACAGGCATGTCAGTGCCGTTATCCAAAAGTTCAGAATGCCCAATACCTCGGCCTGGTCTCGATAGTCGTGCGTGACTACGACGAAGCGTTGGCGTTTTATGTCGGGAAGCTCGGCTTCTCGCTGATTGAGGACACGTACCAACCAGCTCAGGACGAGATGGGTCGTCGTGTCGCCACCCGGTGCAACTGAGTCCGCACTGCTCTTGGCTCGGGCTTCAACCGAGCATCAGGCTACCCGCGTCGGTGACCAAACGGGCGGAAGAGTCTTCCTCTTCCTGTACACAGACGACTTCGGGCGTGACTTCAATGCGTACAAGTCCAAAGGAGTCAAAGTCATCCGAGAGCCGAAGACAGAAGACTACGGGACGGTGGCAGTGTTTCACGATCTGCACGGGAACCAGTGGGATCTAATACAACCAAGTGCTGGCAAGACTGTCGAGTGATGCCTCTAGCGCTCTCCGGGCACGACCGCGACGTCCGCCGGCGGGCCTGCAACACGCCGGCCGCCGCCTTGGGTCGAGGGACACCAGGAAGCCGCGGCGGCCGGCGTCGCGGTCGCGGCCACGTGCTCAGGCGTCGAGCGCCGCCGGCCGGCGCACGTGCCACTTGGCCGCGTCCTGGTAGGCCTGGCCAGCGCCAGGAGCTGATGTTCGCGGTACGGCTGGGCGTAGAACACGATGCTGGTCGGCGTCCCGCCGTCGGTGAAGCCGTTCGGGACGTTCACCGCGGGATAGCACGCGAGATTCGCCATCTGGAAGTGCCGCTGGCCCGGCGGCTGCGGGAGCCGCGGCGGACGCGGCGTGCCGGGTGCGCGCGGCGCCGGCGGCCCGCCCGGCCCGCCGCGGCCGATGCTGTTCGAGGCCACGACGTAGACGTCGACGTGCGCCGTCGCCTTCGCCAGCGCCTCCATCATCATCATCCGCGCGCGCTGTCCCTGCAGAAAGTCCACTGCCGACACGCAGCCGACCGCTCGGACGTCCGCCGTTGCGCGCCTTGGCCATGCGGCCGGCGCGCGCGTGCTCGTCGAAGAACGCCGCCGACTCCACGCCGATGGCGCTGACGTCGAGCGCGAAGTCGGGGACCGGCACAGGCGCGAAGTCCTTCACGCCGAGCGCCCGCAGCGCGTCGAGCGTCGCCGCCGCGTTGGCCTTCGCCGCCGGCTCGGTCAGCTCGTCGAACGACGCCTGGAGGACGCCGACGCGCAGCGTGCGGACGTCGAGCCCGGCGTTCCAGTTGAACGGCAGATCGGTCACGCTCATGTCGCGGCCGTCGGGTTTGGCGATCGCCTGCATCACCAGCGCGCAGTCCTCGGCGTGGCGGCAGAACGGCCCGAGCCGATCCTGCGTCCACGACAGCGCCATCGCGCCGTGGCGGCTGATGCGGCCGAAGGTCGGGCGCAGGCCGACGACGCCGCAGCGCGCGGCCGGGCTCAGGATCGAGCCGCTCGTCTCGGTGCCGATCGCGAAGGCGACGCCGCCGGCCGCGGTCGCCGAGGCCGGTCCTGCCGACGATCCGCTCGAGCCCTGCGTGGGATCCCACGGGCTCTTGGTCTGGCCGCCGAACCAGTTGTCGCCGGCCGCGAGCTCGCCGGTGGCGAGCTTGGCGACGAGCACGGCGCCGGCGTCGCGCAGCATCTCGACGACGCTGGCGTCGTAGTCGAACTGCTGCGTGGTGAAGGCCGGCGATCCCCACGTGGTCTTGAAGCCCTTCACCGTGATGATGTCCTTGCAGCCCCAGGGGATGCCGTGCAGCGGGCCCTTGTAGCGTCCGGCGGCGATCTCGCGGTCGGCGCCGGCCGCCTCGGCCAGCCCGTGGTCGTCGAGGAACGTGACGACGTTGTTCAGCCGGCCGTTGTAGCGATGCAGCCGCTCCAGGTACATGCGCGTCAGCTCGACCGACGTCACCTGCTTCGTGCGGACGAGCTCGGCCAGGTGCCGCACCGGCCAGAAGGCCACCTCCTCGAGGTTCGCCGGGCGCTCGCAGTCCCGGGGCCTTGCTCATCACCCACGGGCGCCGCGCCTTGTCCACGGTCATCCCCGGCACGACCGGGCTGAAGTGATACGGCGGCGAGACGTCGTTGGGAATGTGCAACGCGCGCAGTTCGTCGAGCCGCTCGAGATTGGTGTTGGCGCTGTCGACCAGCGCCTGGCGATCGGCCTCGGCCAGCTCGATGCCCGAAAGCGTCAGGGCGTCGGTGACCATCGCCAGCGTGACCCGGTCGATGCCGGCGTCCTGCAGGCGCGCCCAGAGGACACCAGGCGCCAGCGTGCCGGCGAGTCCGAGGCTGGTGCAGGTGGCGAGGAAGCGGCGGCGCGTGTCGTCGGTGAGCATCGGCCGCGATTATAGCGGCCGGCCCTGGAGTTCAGCGAGAACCGGCGTGCTGTAGCGCGCGATACAGCCACGCCGTCGCCATCCGCCACTCGCGCTTGATCGTTCGCGCCGACATCCCGATCACGTGCGCCACCTCTTCGACCGACAACCCGGCGAAGAACCGCAGCTCGACGATCCGGGCCTGGTCGGCGTCATGTTCGGCCAGCCGCTCCAGGGCACGGTCGATGGCCAGCACGTCTGACACCGGCGAACGACGCGCCATCGGTTCGCTGGTCAGCGCGCTCAACGACACGGTGACGACAGAACCGCCGCGCTTGGCGGCGAGGCGGGCCCGGGCATGGTCGACCAGGATCCGGCGCATCATCTGCGCCGTCGTGGCGAAGAACTGGGCGCGGTTGCTCCACGTCGCGTGGCGTTGATCGACCAGCTGGACAAACAGCGCGTGCACCAGATCGGTCGGATCGAGCGCGTGGCCGTCGCCCTCCTTCCGGAGCTGTCGCGCCGCAATCTTCCGCAGCTCGCCGTAGACGAGAGGGAGGACGCGGTCGAACGCGTCACGGTTGCCCTGGCTCCATTTGACGAGCAGCGGCGTGATGTCGGTCGCGCTCCCGACGCGCAGGGTCATGGCAGACGCACCGCCTGCGACGAGGGCCCGGAAACGAGGTGCCTGCCGGATGCGGTCGTACAGCGGCTCTACGGCCAGATACGCGACGTTGTTGGCGCGCTCACGATACGACCGTTCGAGCCAGTCGAACGCCTTGTCGTCCTGGCCGAGGGCCACGTAGGCGTTGGCGATGGCGCCAGGCGACACGTACTTGTCGTCCAGCTCGAGAAGCACGCGACTCAGCAGACGCTCGGCCTCGCCGGCCTGGCCGGCGAGTGCATACGCCTGCGCCAACGCGACCCGGGTGGAGGCGCTGTCGTTGGTCAGACGCGCCGCGGCAGCGATCTCCTCGATCGCCTCCTGAGGCCGAGTGGCGCGGAAATAGGCATCACCGAGCCGGGTGTGGGCCTGGACGTAGCCGGCGGATCAGCGCCAGCGTCCTGACGTACTGCGCGATGGCCTCGTCGTTGCGCCGGGCCATGAACAACACCCAGCCGACGTTGGTGTTGACGATGAGCGAGAGCGGGTCGAGCTCGCGGGCGAGACCGACCTCGCCGACCGCCTCGTCGAGCCGCAGGCGCGAGGACAGCAGGTTCGCGTACCAGACGTGGGCGAGGGCGTTGCTCGGATTGAGCTCGATGGCGCGCCGCAACGACTGTTCGGCCGCCTCCCACTCCCAGTTGTAGTGCCGGACGTAGCCGAGCGTGGCATGGGCCTCGGCGAGCCCCGGATCGATCTGCAGCGCCTTGATAGCGGCCTCGGCCGCCCGGGGCCGCCACTGCTGCGGTGATCCCCCGCTCACCATCACCGTGCCGAGCAGGTTGTAGCAGTCGGCGAGCGCGGCGTAAGCCGGTGCGTATGTCGGGTCGAGGGCGAGCGCGGTCTCGAGCTCGGCGACGGCTGTGCGCAGCGACTCGGCGGTCCGTTGGTTCCAGTGATAGCGGCCCTTCAAATACGCCGCGTAGACCTCCGGGTCGACGGCGCGCGCGGTCGAGAACCGCGTGCGGTCGTCCTGAGTCGAGCTCCACGGCGATGGCGGCGGACACGGCCTGGGCAATCGTGCCGTGGAGCGCTTGCAGGGTGCGCATCGGCCGTTCGTAGGCGTCGGACCAGATCACCCGGCCCGTCTTCGCCTCCAGCAACTCGACCATCACTCGAACGCGGTCGGCGGCTCTCGACATCGAGCCGCGAAGCAGGAGGTTCGCGCCGGTGTCCCTGGCGACGTCTCCGAGGGCGTCGGTCCGACTCTGGTAGCGCATCGTCGTGCCCGACGAGATGACCCGCACCCGCTCGATGCGGCCCAGTTCTGCTGTGAGCCCTTCGGTCAGGCCAGAGGCGAAGAACGGCTCGAGCGCGCCCGCGGACGCATCGTCGAACGGCAGCACCGCCAGGACCTGGCCGGCGGCAACGGCGGGCGCCGTCCATCGGCCGCCGGCCACGTAGGCTGCCGCGGCCGCGGCCAGGGCCACCACCGCGGCACCCGCGCGCCAGGCTGCCGTGCGGCGCTTCGCCGGGCTGAACGTCGAACGGGGTGACTCGGTGTTGATCGCCTCGAGCGCGCCCTTGAGCTCGGCCGCACTCGCAAAGCGCATCGCCGAGTCCTTGGCGAGACACCGGTCGATCACGCGGCGGAGCCCCAGTGGGATGCTCGAGGGCAATGGACGGGGGGCTTCGTGGAGGATGGCGTGGGCAGTCTCGAACGGTGTGGTCCCGGCGAACGGCACGACCCCGCTGGCCATCTCGTACAACATCACCCCGAGGGCCCAGAGATCGACGCGGGCATCGACCGGCTGGCCTCGCAGGACCTCGGGCGCGATGTGCGTCAGCGTGCCGGCCACCGACGCGTCCGCAAGGATCGACGCTGGCGATGACGACGCGGGGTCCCGGTCCATCCGCCGCGACAGGCCGAAGTCGAGCACCTTGACCTGCCCGTCGGGCGTGACGGCGACGTTCGAGCTCTTGAGGTCGCGATGGACGATGCCCCGCCGGTGAGCGTGATCGAGGGCGCCGGCGATCTGGATACCCCAGGCGATGATGCGGTCAATGGCGGGTGGCGCCCGGCGGATGACCTCACGAAGCGCATCGCCCTCGACGTACTCGAGCACGATGAACGGCAGCCCGTCGACGTCCTCGACCTCGTGCACCCCGCAGATGTGGGGATGGCCGAGTCCCGACGCATGCCGCGCCTCCTGTAACAGCCGTCGCCCGGCCTGGGCATCGCCCGGATCGCTCACCAGCTTGATGGCCACCGTGCGATCGAGCCGGTGGTCGCGCGCCCGGTACACCTCGCCGATGCCGCCGGCCCCCACGAACTCGACGATTTCGTAGCGCCCCAGTACGGCGCCGGGGGCGACCCGGGGAGTGAACGGCCTGGTGCCGGCGTCGGCCAGCAGGGCGACCGCCGGCCCTTCGATGAAGCTGCCGGCTTCGGCGTCGCTGGCCAGGAGTGAGGTGACCTCGGTCCGCAGGGCCTGGTCGGTACCGCAGGCGGCGGCCAGGAAGGCATCGCGCTGACCCGGTGGCACATCGAGCGCCGACTGGAACAGCTCTTTCACGCGTCCCCAGACGGCCGGATCGGCTTCCATGGCGGCGGTGCGGCGTCAGTATAGCGGCGGAGCTGGGTGGGCCGGCAGGGCCCGTGGCCCGCTCTCCTCACGCTTTCCGCGTAAGAAGTGTCGGACGAGGAGGGGGACCTATGCGCGCTAGGGGCTTGCCGATCACCACAGCTGGGCTCGTGTTGGCCGCGGTCGTCGGCGCGAGCGTCGCGTCGCTGGCGAAAGATCGCGTCAGCGGTCTCATCACCCGGACCTACGTGATTGTCGAGGACACGGAACTAACCGGGGACGTCACCTGCGACGTGACCGGCGCGGCCTGTTTCTCGTTCGGGGCGCCGGGCGTCGAGTTGCGGCTCAACGGCTACTCGATCACCGGCAGGGCCGATCCGGTCACCGGGTGCGGCGGCGCCGTCACCCCGGCGGAGTTCGGCATCACCACGGGCGGACAGGCCAACGTCTCGGTTCAGGGCCCCGGGCTCGTCCAGCGATTCCGCAACTCCGGGGTCCACGTCGCCGCCTCGACCAACGCCCGCGTCCAGGGCGTCACGTCGTCGACCAACTGCGCAGCCGGGATCATCGTGATAGCCACGTCGTTCGGCACCCTGATCGAAGGCAACGTGGCGGTCCGCAACGGTTCAACGGCGCCGGGGTTCGCCTGCGGCGGCATATGAATCGTCGGCCACAACAGCCGGGTCCGGCTGAACAAGACGAGCGGGAATGGCTACTCGGAACCTGCAGACGACTTCGGCATCGGCGTGATCGGGTCGGCCTCGGGTAACACCCTCGACGAGAACACGGTCACCGGCAACACCAGCGGCATTTTTCTGGCGGCCGGCTCACGCGGGACGAAGGTCAGGGCGAACACCGTGGTCGGCAACCCGCCCATACAAGTGGGCAACACGCGCCCGGACCCGCAGGCCGTCGACATCCTCAACCTGTCGCCATCCGGGCAGACCACCTTCGAGGACAACGTCTGCGTGACCTCGGTCGGCGCGCCGTGCCCGGTCACATGGACGCGATCGCCCAACTGACCGCGGGCGTGGAGGTCGGCCGGGACCGCGGGTCCCGCTGCTGTGGCCAGTCGGTCAGGCCGCCGACGCTGACCGACTACATCGACCGCGGGCTCCGCCGCCGTCGGGCCGATCGTTTGCCGATCGTCGGCGACGTGCGAAGGGACGACGCCGGCCGATTCGCGCGGTTCAGCGTCCGCGTGACCGACGGCGTGATCACCGACGTGGCGTTCGAAGCAACGACGTGCGTCACGTTGGTCGCCTACTGCGAGCTGGCCGCGGAATGGACGGCGGGACTGCCTGTGCAGGCCGCGGCGCACCGTATCCGGCTGCAGGATCTGGTTGCTGCGCTGCCCCTCGTCCCGGCCGGCAAACGCCACCGGGCGCGGCTGGCCGCCGAGGCGGCACTGGCCGTGGTAATCGAGAGCGCGAGGAGACAACCCCGATGAAGGTCGCCTACATCTTCGCGACGCAGCGGCACACGGTTTCCTACGTGCTGGGCCGGATGATCCTGCCGCAGCTCGAAGAGGACCGGCACGGCGTCACCGTCGTTGGCATGTTCTTCTTCGAGGACAACAACTATGTGCTCGTCAAGGGCAACCCGATCGGCGAACGCCTGCACGCCGAGGCGAAGAAGAAGGGGATCCTCTTGATGGGCTGCGACCAGTGCTGCTACGAGCGCGAGATCGCCGACAAACTGTTCGACGGGGTGCCGATCGGCTGCTTCCCGGATCTCTACGGCGCTCTGGCCGGCAACATGCCGGACCAGGTCATCACGCTATGACCCGGCCATGATCCGCCAGCCGCAGACGTCGGGGCTCCTCGCCGTCCTCGCCGCGCTGCTCGTGCCCAGTTGATGACTGCTGCCGCAAGTCCTGGCAGGACTTGGCGTCGTGTCGATCGTGAGCGCCGGCTGCGTCCTATGGCTGCAGCAGCTCCAGCCGGTCCTGGCCCTTGTCGCGGTCGCGGCCCTGAGTTATCAGGCCTGGCTGGTCTGGCGCCGGCCGGCGTTCCTGCGCACCCGCGCCATGCTCCTCATCCTGTGGGGAAGCATCGGATCCAGTTCGCTCGTGGCGCTGATGTGGGTGGGGCTTTGGTTGCGCTATCGATGAGGCGCCTCACGGGCCTGCTGCCGGCGGTCGCGGTGCTGATTGTGGCCAGCGCTTGCGCCCCCCCGGAAGCGTCGCCGCGTCCCGAGGGCGTCAGGCGGGTCGTCGCCTACGTCCGCGGCATCACCTGACCGACGTGTGCAGCGGCCATGGACGTGGCCTTGCGACGGCGCCTGGACGGCGTTGCTCACATCTCGATCAGCCAGAGCCGGCAGACGGCGGAAGTCGCCTTCGCTGCGAAGCCTCATGCCTTCTCGACCGTGGCGTTCCGTGAGGCCGTGGGCGAGGCCGAGGTGGAGGTCCTGCGTTTCGAGGTCGACGTTTGCGGCGTCGTCGTCCTCGACGGCGACCAGTGGTGGCTCACCTCGGGAACAGACCGGTTTTTCCTGAGCGACGGCGAGTGGGCCGGCGGGCAACGCGTCTGCGTCACGGGGCGTCTGACCGACGGGTCGGACCGCTCTCACCTGGTAATCGAGGGCGCCCAGGCGATTCGATAACGGACTGCGCGCCGAAGCGGGCGATGGTCCGGTGTCGGCGCTTCGCCTGCCTGGTTGTGAGCTGACGATACTCAAGATAATTTGAACACGTGACGAATGCCACACGGGTGGAGGCCGGTGACGTCACGGTTCGGCTCGGGCTGCGCGCGAACCTGCCGCAGTTCGCACTGCTGGTGGTCGTCAACGCGTTCGTCGGCGCGATGGTCGGCATGGAGCGCAGCATCCTGCCGGCGGTTGCCGAGCGGGAATTTCAGATCGCCGCCCGCGCGGCCATCCTCTCGTTCATCGTCGTTTTCGGCGTCGCCAAAGCCCTCACCAACTACGCCGCCGGCCGCTGGGCCGACGCGCTGGGCCGGAAGCGAATCCTTGTCGGGGGATGGCTGATCGCGATTCCGGTGCCGTTCCTGCTGATGTGGGCGCCGACGTGGAACTGGGTCCTCGTCGCCAATCTCCTGCTCGGGATCAGCCAGGGACTCACATGGTCGACGACGGTCATCATGAAGATCGATCTCGTGGGGCCGGGCCAGCGCGGTCTCGCGATGGGTATCAACGAGTTCGCCGGGTATCTCGCGGTCGCCGCCAGCGCGCTGGCCACCGGATGGGTGGCGGCGACCTACGGTCTGCGGCCGCAACCCTTCTACCTGGGTGTGATCTTCGTCGCCGTGGGGCTGGCCCTCTCCGCGCTGGTGGTGCGCGACACCAGCCCTCACGTCAGACACGAGTCCGCCTCGCTCGGTGGCCCGCCGCCGGAAACCCCGTTGACGCCGCGCGAGGTGTTCTGGCGAACCACGCTGCACGACCGCAACCTCTCGAGCGTGACCCAGGCCGGCCTGGTCAACAACCTGAACGACGGCATGGCCTGGGGGCTCTTTCCGTTGGTGTTCGCCGCGGCTGGACTGGACTTTCGCGCCATCGGCGCCCTCGCGGCCATCTATCCGGCTACGTGGGGTCTGGGGCAACTGGTCACCGGGGCGCTGTCAGACCGCATCGGGCGAAAGCCGCTCATTGTCTGGGGAATGTGGGTCCAGGCCGGGGGAATCCTCGCAATTTCGCTCACCGAGGCGTTCACCGGGTTCGCGCTGGGCGCCGTCCTGCTCGGTCTCGGCACCGCGATGGTCTACCCGACCCTGCTTGCGGCCGTGGGCGACGTGGCGCACCCGGCGTGGCGAGCGTCCTCGGTCGGCGTTTATAGACTGTGGCGCGATCTCGGCTACGCGCTCGGGGCGCTGGTGGCAGGGCTGGTCGCTGACGCCTTCGGGTTGAGCGTGGCCCTGCGGACCATCGCCGCACTCACGTTCGCGTCCGGCCTGATGGCAGCCATGCGCATGGCGGAGACGCTGCTTCCCCCAGCGCACGCCGTACAGGAACGCCGATCCGACGCCTAATAGGACTCCAATGGAGGACGTTTCATGCCCAAGGTGGTTCTTGGTGTCCTGGCGGGAGCAGTCTTGGGGGCGGTGGACGGCCTCTCCGCCTGGTTGTCCGCCGATGCCCGGCCGATCACGCTCGCCGTGGTGATCGGCTCGACGTTGAAGGGCATCGCGACCGGCCTGCTGGCCGGCCTCATCGCGACGCGAACGCTACTGGGCGCATTCGTGGGATTCGTGACGCAGCGGTACCCGAATAGTGCCGGCGGCACGAGTGGCGTCGGGACGATAGTCGGCATCATGCTTGCCGTCACGTTGTCGTCGGCATCGCTGCACGCCGTCTGGCAGTCGACGGCGGCGCCTGATCCTCTCAGCCCCGTTGCGGCTCTCGTCGGTCGCTGGGCGGGCACGACCGAAGGCCAACCTGGAAAAGGAACCGTCGAGCGCGAGTACGAACGCATCCTCGGGTCCCGGTTCGTCCAGGTCCGTAACCGTAGCACCTATCCTCCTCAGGAGCGAAACCGCAGCGGCGAGGTTCACGAGGACATCGGGCTGTTCAGCTTTGACTCAGGGCGGAAACAGATCGTCTTCCGCCAGTTCCACACCGAAGGGTTCGTCAATCAGTACGTGATGGAACCCAGTTCGACGCCGGGGCGACTGGTCCTGACGACGGAGGCTATCGAGAACATTCCAACGGGCTGGCGCGCGAGGGAGACGTATGTCATCACGACGCCCGATCAGATGGAGGAGATCTTCGAGCTCGCTGAGCCGGGGAAGGAGTTCGAGGTGTACTCCAGGACTCGCCTGAGCAGAGTGCGGTAGTCAGGGGTAGAGTGCGCCGACTACTGCCGCGACGCGTCGTGCGCGCGTGCCACTCGTCGGTCTATCGTGGTCGGCGCTTGCTTCGAGGTCCACCTCCTTCACCCAGGCTCGGCAACATATGATCCCGGGCATGCGCAACTGGTCGGGCGTTGTCGCCCTCACGAGCCTCGGCCTCAGTGTTCAGTCGGCACCACCTCATCTGCCGCGGCTCGATCGGGCGCTGCCGCCGCGCGCCGAGGTGATCTATAGCGCCGTCGAACCGCGGGTCGATCGCGACGCCGCCATGGCGCTGGTCACGAAGATGGCGCCGCTGTGGCGGCTGGCCGGCAACCCGCAGTTCGATCAGTCGCTCGAGTGGATCGACGCCTCGCTGAAGGCGGCGGGTATCACCACGCGCTACGACACGATCTCGTCGGCCAGCCAGGGCTGGGAAATGCGCGACACGGTGCTGCGGCTCGACGGCCCGGCCGGCGAGATCGTGCTCTCGCGCGAGCAGGACCGCGTGCCGCTGGCAATCAACTCGTTCCCGACCCCTGCGGGCGGCACGACGGCCACCCTGGTGGATGTCGGCCCGGGCGCCGACGCGGCCGATTACGCCGGGAAGGACGTCAGCGGCGCGGTGGTGCTGGCCGATGGACCGCTGGCGGCGGTGTGGAACCAGGCGGTGAAGGCGCGCGGGGCGGCCGGGGTCGTTTCGACCCAGATCGCGCCCTACACGCGTCCCGACACCACGCCAGGCGTCCTGCAGTGGGGCAACATCCCCTACGCCGCCGACCGGCCGTCGTTCGGCTTCAAGGCCACGCCGCGGGCGGCGAAGCGGCTGCGAGACCGCCTGGCCGCCGGCCCGGTGCGCGTGCACGTCACTGCCGACGCGGTGTTCCATCGCCGGCCGGTGCGGACGCTGGTCGCCGAGTTTCCCGGCACCCGCTGGCCCGACGATCACGTCGTGCTGGTGGCGCACGTGCAGGAGCCGGGCGCGAACGACAACGCCAGCGGCAGCGGCACGCTGCTGGCCGCAGCGCTCGCGATCCAGAAGGCGCTGACCGAAGGGTTGATGCCGCGGCCGGCACGGACACTTACGCTGCTCTGGGGCGACGAGAACCGGGCCAGCGACGCGTGGATCGCCGCGGATGCCGCACGGGTGAGCCGGGTGCTGGCGATGATGTCGCTCGACATGACCGGCGAGGACACGGTCAAGACCGGCGGCACGTTCCTCATCGAGAAGGGCCCCGACCCCACCGCGGTGTGGGCGCGGCCCTCGGACCCGCACAGCGAGTGGGGAGCCAGTGAGGTACCGCGCTCGATGCTCCGCGGCAGCTTCCTGAACGACCTGCACCTGGGCGTGGCGCTGCGACGCGCGCGCGACACCGGCTGGGTCGTGCGCACGAACCCCTACGAAGGCGGCAGCGACCACACGTCGTTCACCAAGGCCGGCGTGCCGGCGCTCCTCAACTGGCACTTCACCGACCGCTACTACCACACCAACCTCGACACCATCGACAAGGTGAGCGCGGTGACCATGGGCCACGTCGCCACCGTGGTGGCCACCACCGCGATGTTCCTCGCCGCGGCCGACGCGACCGACGTGGCGCCGATGGAGGCGATGCTGCGGACGGCGCGCGACGCCCGGCTCGAGACCGAGCGCGCCAACACCGCGCCCGCCGAGGTGATGGACGCGTGGCGGGAGTGGTACGACCAGGCCACGGCGAGCGTCCAGCGGTGGCAGGACCGGCACGCTAGCGTTAGTTTGGCGGAAGCCGTGGTAGGACTCTTACTGGTAATACTCTTACCATGCGTATCACCAGCAAGGGCCAGGTCACCATTCTCCAGGAGATCCGCGAGCGCCTGGGCCTGTTGCCGAACACCGACGTCGAGTTCGCCGTCGAACGCGGGGCGGCGGTGATTCGCCCCCGGCGCGGCGCGCCGTCGCGAGCGGAGCGTATCGTCGGCCACCTGAAGGCGCATGGCGCGAAGATGCGGATGAGCAGCAGAGAGCTGCTCGCCCTGCTCCGGGACGAGCACTGAGCTCCGCCGGCACACCCCGGCGGGCTACTCCGACCGCAGCGCGACCAGCGGGCTGACGCGCACGGCCCGGATCGCCGGCACGAGGCTGGCCAGCGCCGCCACGGCGAGCAGCGCGATCGGCACCAGGACGAAGGTGACCGGATCGGTGGCCGTCACGTCGTAGAGGAGCCCCCGCACGAGGCGCGACATCGCCAGCGCGGTGGCCAGGCCGAGGACCACGCCGGCGGCGGCCAGGGCCACGCCCCGGCGCACGATCATCGACAGCACCTGGCCGCGATCGGCGCCCATCGCCATGCGGATGCCGATCTCGTGGGTGCGCCGCGCCACCAGGTACGACAGCACGCCGTAGAGGCCGATCACGGCCAGCGCCGACGCGATCGCGGCGAAGGCGCCGAGGAGGAAGCCGGTGAGTCGCGGCGTCGCCAGCGCCGTGTCGACGACCTCGCTCATCGGCCGCACCGCGGCGACCGGCAGCGTGGCGTCGAACTCGCGGATCACGCTGCGCACCGGCGCCGCGGCCGCCAGCGGATTGCCGGCGGTCCGCACGACGACGAAGGCGTTGCGAATCAGGTTGCCGCTGGTCACCAGGTGCCACTGGCTGTGCGGCACGTAGAACTTCTCCTTCACGATGCCGGTGACGCCGTTGTGGCGCTCATCGGCGACGATGCCGACCACGACCGGCGTCGGCTTGTCGATCACGTTCATGCCGCCGCCGCCGACCACGACCCGGCCGCCGATCGCCTCGCCGTTGGGCCAGTAGGTGCGGGCCATGGTCTCGTTGACCACCATCACCGGCTGGGACGACATGGTGTCGGCGGCGGTGAACCAGCGCCCGCGCACCAGGCGCTGGCCCATCGCCTCGAACGCGCCGTCGCTCATGATCTGCCAGTCGCCCTTGGCGTCGCGGCCCGGCGTCTCGGCGTAGCCGTCGATGTCGAGGCCCCAGTCGCCGATCGTCGTCGCCAGCGGCAGCGCCCGCACCACGCCGGCCGCCTCGACGCCTGGCAGCGTCCGCACGCGCTCGACGAGTTGACGGTAGAAGTCCACGACCTTCTCGGGCGTGTCGTACCGCGTCTGTGGCAGGGCCAGGCGCAGCGTCAGCACGCCCTCGGGATCGAAGCCGAGCGGCACCCGGCCCAGCGCCGCCAGGCTGCGGCCCATCAGGCCGGCGCCGATGACCAGGACCACGGCCAGCGACACCTCGACCACCACCAGCGCGCCGCGCAGGCGCTGGCGCGCGGCGCCGGCGGTGGCCTGCTGCGAGCCTTCGCGCAGCGACTCGACCAGGTTCAGGCGCAGCGTCCGGAGCGCCGGGAAGAGCCCGAAGACCAGCGTCGTCGTCACCGCGATCGCCAGCGTGAACCCGACCACCGTCCAATCGACGCGGACCGGCGTGAGCGGCGGCAGGCTGGTGGGGTCGAGGGCGATGAGCGTCCGCAGCCCGAGGGCGGCGACCGCCAGGCCGAGCACGGCGCCAGCCACCGCGAGCACGACGCTCTCGGTGAGGAGCTGCCGCACGAGACGGTCGGTGGACGCCCCCACGGCCGACCGCACGGCCATCTCGCGGACGCGGGCGTCGCCGCGCACGAGCAGCAGGTTGGCGACGTTGGCGCAGGCGATGAGCAGCAGGCACGCGGTGGCGCCCATCAGGAGCCACAGGGCCGGCCGGATGCCGCCGCGGATCTCGTCGTCGAGGCCGGTGGCAAAGGCCGAGAAGCGCATCTCGGCGGGATAGAGGCCTTGCGTCGTCATGGCGGCGGTGAGCGATTGCAGCTCCGCCGAGGCGCTCGCCACCGTCTGCCCGGGCGCCAGCACCGCGGCGCCGTAGTAGCCGTGCGATCCGCGCTCGGCGTTCGCCTCGTCGAGCTGCAGCGCGCGCCACAGCTCGGTCGGCTCGGTGGCTTCCTCGGTGAAGTCGGTGGGCAGGCGGAAGCCCTGCGGCATCACCCCGACCACTTCCACCGGGACCTCGTTCAGCAGGATGCGCCGGCCGACGATCGACGGGTCGCCGCCGTAGCGCGCCTGCCAGAGCCCGTAGCCCAGCACCGCCACCGGCGGGGCGTTGGGCCGGTCCTCGGCCGCGGTGATCACCCGGCCCAGCAGCGGCGTCGCGCCCAGCACGTCGAAGGTGTTCGCGGTCACGCGACCGACCCCGACGCGCACCGGCTCGCCGTCGCCGGTGAGGTTCTGCTGCGCGGTGTCCCAGCCGGCCACGGCGGTGAGGGTGCGCGAGAGGCGGCGGTAGTCGAGGATCTCCTGATCCGACAGCCAGGTCTTGTCGAAGCTGATCCAGCGGCTCCAGATCATCACCCGGCGATCGGGCTCGGCGTAGGGGAGCGGCGACAGCAGCACCGCGCGGACGACCGTGAAGATGGCCGAGGTGGCGCCGATGCCGAGCGCGAGCGTGACCAGCGCGGCCGCGGCGAAGCCGGGACTGCGCAGCAACCCGCGGATGCCGACCGTGACGTCCTGCCGTACGCCGTTCAGACTCATGGCCACCTCGGGGCGTTTGACGGGCGCCGGCCGTCCAGGGTTGCCAACGGGCTACCCGAACAGCGGCTGGCGGCTAGGGGCTAGCGGCTAGGTAGCGGCTAGAATTTCGGTGATGGCTCCGACCACGCCCGTCCTGCCCCTGTCCTCGCTCGTCCAGGCGCAACTGCACACGCCCTCGCCCATCCGCCAGATCATGAAGATGGCGGAGCGCCAGAACATCCTGGCGATGGGGCTGAACCCCGACGACGTCATCTCCTTCGGCGGCGGCTGGGTGAACCACGCGGCGCCGGACGCGTTCCGTCGCGCCTACCAGGACATCGTCAGCGACCCCGAGACGTTCCACCGGAGCGGGGCCTACACCGCCACCCTCGGCGACCTGGCCTGCCGCGAGCAGATCGCGCGCTTCGAGGCCCACCTCTTCGGCGTGCCGCGGCTCGGCGCCGAGCACGTCGCCATCGGGCTCGGCAGCACCCAGCTCACCCACGACCTGTTCCGTACGCTGGTGGACCCGGGCGACACGGTGATGCTGCTCGATCCCACCTACGCCAACTACGAAGGCCAGCTCGCCTTCGTCGCGCCGGGATCGCGGGTGGTGCGGCTGCCGGTGCTCGACCCGGCGTCGTGGACCTATCGGCCGGTGGCCGACCCCGACGGCGTGGCCCGCGACTTCACGCGGCTCTTCGATCGCCACAAGCCGAAGCTGGTGCTCTTCGGCGCGCCCGACAACCCGACGAGCCAGGTCGTGCCGCAGGCGCTGGCCGAGCTGATGCTCGAGCGCACCGCGGCAGCCGGCGCGTGGCTGGCGATCGACTTCGCCTACAAGTGCCAGTACCTCGAGGCGACACCGGGCTACTACGCCTGGTCCCCCGCCGACCATCCCAACGTGATCGGCATCCACTCCAACTCGAAGTGGGCCCGCGGCCTGGGGCGGCGTCTGGGGTGGATCGAGGCCGCCACGCCGGTGATCGAGGCGATCGAGCGGGTGCAGCAGTGCAGCATCCTGTGTCCCGACACGCTCTCGCAGATGGCGATGGCGCGGTATCTCGGCACGGCGATCGACGACGGGTCGCTGAGGGAGTACGTGGCGCAGGCGAACCGCCTCTATCGCGAGGCGGCGCGGGTCACCATCGCCGCGGTGGACGAGCATCTGCGGCGGCCACGGCTGATCCCGTCGGGCGGGCTCTATACCGTGATGGATGTGGGTCGCGACGCCGACCAGTTCGTGCCCGAGGCGCTGAAAGCCACCGGCGTGCTGGTGGTGCCAGGGCGGGGGTTCGGCCCGTCGCTGGCCAACGGCGTCCGCATCTCCTTCGGCCCACTGGTCATGCACCCGGAACGCATCACCGAGGGGCTGGCCCGCCTCGGCGCCTGGATGCGCCGCTGACGGCCGCCCTCCGCTCGCCGGCGCCAGGATCAGGCGCATAATGTCGGGCATGCGCATCCGACTCCACGCCCCAGTCGCGCTGCTCGCCACGTTCGCGCTGTCGCAGCCTGTCGCGGCGCAGTCCGCGTCGGCACCGACCTACACGCGCGACGTCGCCCCGATCTTCTTCGCCCAGTGCACGACCTGCCATCGGCCCGGCGAAGTGGCGCCGATGTCGCTGATGACCTACAAGGACGCCCGCCCCTGGGCGCGGGCGATCGCCACGCAGGTGAAGAACGGCACGATGCCGCCGTGGCACGCCGACCCGGCGATCGGCCACTTCGCCAACGAGCGGCGCCTCACGCCGGATCAGAAGACGACGATTGCGCGGTGGGTCGAGGCGGGGGCGCCGGAGGGCGATCCGGCGGATCTGCCGGCGGCGCCCAGCTACACGGCCGGCTGGCGGATCGGCCAGCCCGACGTCGTGCTGCAGATGCAGGAGGACTATCCGATTCCCGCCAGCGGGACGATTCCGTACGTCTACTTCGAGGTGCCGGCCAATTTCGATGAAGACCGGTGGATCGCGGCCTGGGAGATGCGCCCCGGCAACCCCGCAACGGTGCATCACGTGATCGTCTACCTGCGCCCGCCGCAGGAGCCGGCGCCGGCTGCCGGCACACCGGCGCGGCCACGACCACGCGGGGTGGTGAGCTTCGCCGAGGGCATGGACATCCCGGCCGGCCAGACCGGCGGCCCGGAACTGCCCGAGGGCCAGCAGAAGCCGGTCTACGCCAACTACCGGCCGCGGCCGAAGGGCACCACCGGATCGATCGGCGGCTACGTCCCCGGGAATTCGACGCGGGTCTTCCCCGAGGGCACGGCGATGCGGCTGCCCAAGGGCGCGTCGCTCGTCTTCCAGATGCACTACACCACCACCGGCACCGCCACCAGCGATCGCACGACGATGGGCCTCGTCTTCGCCAAGACGCCGCCGAAGATGCCGCTGGGCGGCACGGCGCTCGTCAACGGCTCGCTGCACATCCCGGCCGGCGCGGCCAGCCACCGCGTCGACGCCGAGATGACGCTCAACCGCGATGTGCTCCTCTTCAGCATGACGCCGCACACCCACGTCCGCGGCATCCGGTGGCTCTACGAGACCGTCTATCCGGACGGCCGGCACGAGCCGCTGCTCTCGGTGCCCAACTACGACTTCGAGTGGCAGCACGAGTACCAGTTCGCAACGCCGCTGGCGCTGCCGGCGGGCACGACGATCAAGGCCTCGGCCTGGTACGACAACTCGCCGGCGAACAAGTCGAATCCCGACGCCACCACCGACGTCTGGTGGGGCGATCAGACCTGGGAGGAGATGATGTTCACCAGCTTCACCTGGTACGTGCAGCCGGCGGCGGCACCGACACCGTAGTCGCCGCCGACGACGCTACGGCGCCGGGAACCCGGGGGCGGCCAGCACCTGCCGCGCCTGCCACAGATGCCGGCGGTCGTGCGCGGGCACGACCAGCAGCGCCGTCGAGAGGCGCATCCGGATGCCGCGAATGAACGGATTCGCGGTGACGACGCGGTCAGGTGTCCACGGCGGCGGCCACGTCGACGAGCTCGCGATAGCGATCGTGGCTCGCCAGGTAGTCGGCCAGCGCCCTCGCCAGCGGGATCGACGACGGCGGCACCAGGTTCTTGAACGTCGTGATCTTCTGGCGTGGCGGCGGCTCCATCGAGCGGGCAAACCAGCGGCCGATCCACGTCGGGTGCAGCCCGGTGAACCGGCCGGCGCCGTCGGCTCGGGCCCGCTCCGCCACCGGCAGGAAGTGCGATGCGTAGACGCCGTTGCTGAGGGCGAGATGCTCCAGGCACTGCGCCACGCTCCAGCCAGCGCCGCCACCCGGCTGCCAGTTGGCCTGCGCGTCGCTGAGCTGTGCGCTCAGGGCTCGGGCGTCGGCTTCGGCAGCCGCGATCTCGCTGATGAGCCGCTGCAAGCCTTCGGGAAGCATGCTGCATTCTAGGCTGCGCGCAGGTGGCGTCCCAGAGGCGGACACCTCGATGCGTCCTCGGACACCGGTCGCGGCGCCTTGGAACGCAAGGCGTCGAATCCGGCGCTGACTCGCGTCTTCCAGGGCGGGGTTCCTGGCACAGACTTCGCCTGTGTGATGTGGCGAGGGCTTCACATGGCATCGGTGCTGCAGGACCTACGCTACGCGCTACGCTCCTTCGGCCGGGCGCCCGGCTTCGCCGCGGTCGTCGTCCTCACGCTCGCGCTGGGCATCGGCGCCAATACGGCGATTTTTTCGCTGCTCGACCAGGTGGTACTGCGCGCCATCGCCGTCGAGTCCCCGGGCGGGCTCGTGCAGCTCGACGGCCCTGGTACTTTCCGCGGCCGCACCACGCTCGACCGGGCGTTCTCCCACCCGATGTTCCGCGAGCTACAGCAGGGCACCACCGGCTTCAGCGCGCTGGTTGCCCGCGCCCCAGCCAGCGTGTCGTTCCGGGTCGGCGAGACCGGCGAGCGGGTGGTCGCCGAGATGGTGTCGGGCAACGCCTTCGAGGTGCTGGGCGCCACACCGGCGTTGGGCCGCTTCTTCACCGCCGCCGAGGACGTCGTGAAGGGCGGCCATCCGGTGATCGTGCTGAGCGACACCTTCTGGCAGCGCCGTTTCAACCGCTCGCCGGCCGTCATCGGACAGGTCGCGGTGGTCAACGCCACGCCGATGACGATCATCGGCGTGGCCCGACCCGGTTTCTTCGGCGTGCTCGCCAACGAGCACCCGGCGTTCTTCGTGCCGACGACGATGAAGCCGCAACTGACGCCGACGCGCGACGACTTCGACGACCGGCAGTCGCGCTGGCTGAACATCGTCGGCCGGCTCGCACCGCGCGTCACCCGCGAACAGGCCAAGGCCGCCGCCGACGTGCGGTATCAGCAGATCAACGCCTACGAGCTCGAGGCGGTACCGCAATTTGCCGCTTCGTCCGAGGAATTCAAGAAGAACTTCCGCGCCAAGCAGCTGACTCTCCACGACGCCTCCCGTGGGCTGTCGCAGATTCGCGGCGACCTGACGACGCCGGTAGCTGTGCTCATGGGGATGGTTGGTCTCGTGCTGCTCATCGCCTGCGCCAACGTCGCCAACCTGATGCTGGCGCGGGCCACCGGCCGGCAACGCGAGATGAGCGTGCGCCTGGCTATCGGCGCCAGCCGGTCGCGCCTGGTGCGGCAGACGCTGGTCGAGAGCGCGCTCGTCGCTGCGGTCGGCGGCGCATTCGGGCTGCTCGTCGCGGCGTGGCTCGGCGATCTGCTGGTCGGCGTGCTGCCGCTCGATCAGTTCGGCGTGGTACTGGCTACCACCCCCGACGCGCGGGTGCTGACCTTCACGCTGGTCGTCTCGGCGCTCACCGCTCTGCTCTTCGGCCTGGCGCCGGCGCTACGCGGCTCGGCAGTGGATCTCAACCGCGCCCTCAAGGAGGAATCGAGCGCCGCGGGCGGCGGTGTGCAGCACGCCCGGCTGCGCAAGACGCTGGTGGTGGCCCAGGTCGCGCTGTCGACGCTGCTCGTCGCTGGCGCCGGCCTCTTCGCCCGCAGCCTCACCAACCTCAAGACACTCGGGCCTGGCTTCGACGTCGACCACATCGTCAGCTTCACGCTCGATCCGTCGCTGTCGGGGCGATCGCAAACCTCGATCAAGCAGCTCTACGCCGCGCTGCTCGACGATCTGCGCGGGCTGCCGGGCGTGACCGGCGCCTCGGTCGCCGACCAGGCCGTGCTGACCGGCAACGCCTCGCAGCGCACCATCCGCGTGCAGGGCTACGAGCCGCAGCAGGGCGAGAACATGAACCCGTGGACGCTCGAGGTCGGCCCCGGCTACCTGGCCACCCTCGGCATTCCGCTCGCCGCCGGCCGCGATTTCACCGATCGCGACGTCATGGGCGCGCCCGATGTCGCCATCGTCAACGAGACCTTCGCCCGCTACTACTTCGGCAGCGAGAACCCGATCGGGCGGCGCTTCGGCTTCAGCGCGCAGAACGACCCGGCGCGGATGGAGATCGTGGGCGTGGTCAAGGACACGCAGTACTCGCAGGTGCGGCCCGGCGAGGCCGAGCTCGCCCGCTCGGCCTCGGGCGAGACCGGCGTGCCGCGGGTGGTCTACACGCCGTATTCGCAATCGGGAGAGCTGGGTGAGATGACCGTCTACCTGCGGGCGACGCCGACGGCGGCCGGGGCGCTGCCGGCTCTGGCGCGGCAGGCCGTGCAACGGGCCGATCGCACCCTGCCGGTATTCGGCATGACGACGATGGCGGCCACCGTCGACAACTCGCTGGCCGTCGAGCGGATGCTGGCCCGGCTGTCGACGCTATTCGGCGCGTTGGCCACGGTGCTCGCGGCGATCGGTCTCTACGGGCTCATGAGCTATTCGGTGGCGCGCCGGACGCGCGAGATCGGCATCCGCATCGCGCTCGGCGCCGGGCGGCCAGAGGTCCTGAACCTGGTACTGCGCGACGTGGCGATCCTGACTGCGATCGGCATCGCCGTCGGCCTGCCCGGCGCCTATGCGATCGGCCGAGCCGCCCAAGCGCAGCTCTTCGGCCTGTCGCCACTCGACCCGTGGTCGCTGGCCGTAGCCACCCTGGTCCTGGCCGTGGTCGGTCTCGCCGCCGGCTACCTGCCGGCACGCCGGGCCGCGGCCACGCAGCCGCTGCTGGCCCTGCGCGCCGAGTAGGTTGTCTCCAGGCCTGTCACGGTGACCACTCAGGCCACGGAACTTCTGCGACAATCGCGAATTCTGCACTCGAATTGTCACGGGGTCTGACCCCGTTACAATTCGGGGATGTCGAAGGCAGTAGTCACCGCGGCGTCGCTCACGGTTCTGATCAGCGCACAGGCGGCGGCGCAGACGCCCACGCCGGCGCCCGGCATCCCGCTCGAGGTCGCCACGCGACGGGCCGAGATCGTCAGGGACCTGCGCTACGAGCTGGCGCTGAACGTGCCGCGCGATCAGAAGTCGCCGATCACCGGCACGATGACGGCGCGATTCGCCCTCAGCGATGCCTCACAACCGCTGGTGATGGACTTCGCGCCGGGCGGCGCGAACGTCAAGGGCGTGACCGTGAACGGCGCCCCGGCGGCAGCAACCTTCCCGCCTGACCACATCGTGGTGCCGGCCGGGGCGCTCAGACCAGGCCCGACCGCGATCGGGATCGAGTTCACCGCCGGCGACGCCTCGCTCAACCGCAACCCCGACTTCCTGTACGCGCTGTTCGTGCCGGCGCGGGCGCACCTGGCGATTCCCGTCTTCGATCAGCCCGATTTGAAGGCGCGGTGGACCCTCGCCCTCACCTATCCGGGTGAATGGCAGGCGGTGAGCAACGGCGCCCCCGACACGGTGGCGGACATTTCGTTGTTCGACGGCCCGGCTGGGCGAAGCAGCGCCGTCACGACCAAGTTCGCTGAGACGCCGCCCCTCCCCACCTACCTCTTCTCGTTCGTCGTCGGCGACTTCCAGGTCGAGACGGCCGAGCGCGGCGGCCGGACGTTTCACATGTTCCACCGCGAGACCGACGCGGCCAAGGTGGTCCGCAACCGCGACGCGATCTTCGACCTGCATGCCCGCGCCATCGCGTTCATGGAGGAGTACACCGGCATTCCCTACTCCTTCGGCAAGTTCGACTTCGTGGCGATCCCCGCGTTCCAGTTCGGCGGCATGGAACACGCCGGCAAGATCCTCTACAACGCCGCCGGGCTGCTCCTCGACGAGTCGGCGACGCAGAACCAGTACCTCGGGCCGTGCCTCGGTGATCTCGCACGAGACCGCGCACATGTGGTTCGGCGATCTGGTGACGATGCGCTGGTTCAACGACGTGTGGATGAAGGAGGTCTTCGCCAACTTCATGGCGGCGAAGATCGTGAACCCCTCGTTCCCCGAAGTGAACCACGACCTGCGCTTCCTCTACGCACACTACCCCGCCGCCTACGAGGTCGATCGCACGGCCGGTACCAATGCCATCCGCCAGCCGCTCGACAACCTGAGCGAGGCCGGCAGCCTCTACGGCGCGATCATCTATCAGAAGGCGCCGATCGTGATGCGGCACCTCGAGCAGGTGCTCGGCGTAGAGTCGTTCCGCGACGGCCTGCGCGAGTACCTGAAGGCGCACGCCTTCGGCAACGCCACGTGGAGCGACCTCATCGCCGTGCTCGACGCCCGCACGCCCACCGATCTGGCGGCGTGGAGCCAGGTGTGGGTGGACAGCCCGGGCCGTCCGACCATCGCCGTGCAGCTCGACGTGCACGGCGGCCGGATCAGCCGGCTGGCCTTCGCACAGGCCGACGGCCGCGGCCGCGATCTCGTCTGGCCGCAGCAGCTGCGGGTCGTCGTCGATCAGCCCGACGGCCCTCGCACCGTCACCGTGGCGCTCAACGGCGACCGGGCGAGCGCCGCCGAGGTCATCGGGCTGGCCGGAGCCCCGCTACGTGCTGCCGACCGGCGGCGGCTGGGCCTACGGCGGCTTCGTGCTCGATCCGATGTCGCGCGCGTATCTGTCTCGCTCGGTGGGCGCGATCGCCGATCCGCTGACCCGCGGCGCCGCGTGGGTCACCCTGTGGGAGTCGATGCTCGACGGCACCGTCCCGGCGACGACGTTCGTGGACACCGCGCTCGCCTCGGTGCCGAAGGAGCCCGACGAGCAGAGCCGCCAGCGGATCCTGAACTACGTCGCCGGCGCCTGGTGGCGGCACCTGAGCGACACCGAGCGCAAGGAGCGCGCGGAGGCGCCGAGGCGGTGCTGCGCGCCGGGCTCGACGCCGCCACCACGCCGAGCCAGAAGGCCGCGTGGTTCGGTGCGCTGCGCCGCCTGGCCACGACGCCGCCGACGCTGGCGTGGCTGTCGAAGGTGTGGGACAAGTCGGAGACGATCACCGGCCTGCCGCTGGCCGAGACCGACTACTCGGCGCTGGCCCTCGATCTGGCCGTGCGCGAGGTGGCCAACTGGCCGGCGATTCTCGACGGGCAGCTGGCGCGGATCGAGAACCCCGACCGCAAGGCGCGCTTCCAGTTCATCATGCCGGCGCTGTCGGCCGATGCCGCGGTGCGCGACCGCTGGTTCCAGTCGCTGAAGGACGTCGCCAACCGGCGGCGCGAGCCGTGGGTGCTCGACGGCCTCGAGTACCTGCACCATCCGCTGCGCGCGGCCGCCTCGGCGAAATACGTGCGCCCCAGCCTGGACCTGCTGTGGGAGATTCAGCGGACCGGCGACATCTTCTTCCCCAAGCGCTGGATGGACGCGACGCTGGGCGGCTACCGGGCGCCGTTCGTGGCGACGACGGTGCGCGACTTCCTGGCCGCGGCACCGCCGTCGTATCCCCCGCGCCTGACCAACATCGTCCTGCAGTCGGCCGACGAGCTGTTCCGCACCGCCGACCGCCAGTAGGGGTCTGGCACCGATGGCACGGAGACTCGTGCCAACGGCGCAGGGTGATTGCAAATCGCGCTTGCTAGGATGCACCGCGCCGCCCGAAGGATTCGCCCCACCCGGACCGGCGCGACATCGGCTGGTGGCACCGATTCCGTGCCACCGGTGCCAGACCCCAGGTTATTGCTGGCTGGTGCGGCTGCCCTTCGTCACCAGCTTCTGCACGCGCCAGTTGATCAGCTCGCCGACCCAGATCTCGTTCTCCGACGGGCACGCGATCGCGTGAATCCAGCCGAACTCGCCGAGATTGCGTCCCGGCTGGCCGTAGACGCCGAGCACCTTGCCGTCGAGCGACACCTTGTAGATGCGGCTCGGATAGAGATCGCCGACGAAGAGCACCGGGATTCGGACCCGGCGTCATGCAGAGCGCGTCGGGCGCGCCGGGCGCCTGCGAGCCGGTCTTGGCTCCGGCGTCGCCGACGCCGTAGATGACCTTGCCCGCGCTTGGGATCGACCGGCACGTCGATGGTGAACTGGCGCAGGAACTTGCCTTCGGTGATCGAAGACCTGGATGCGGCGGTTGCCGCGGTCGGCGACGTAGACCTCGTCCTTCGGCGACACGGCGATGCCGTGCGGCGTGTCGAACTGTCCCGGGCCGTTGCCGAGCGAGCCCCAGCTGGCCACCCACTCGCCGCTGGCGTTGGCCTTGCCGACGCGCGAGTTGACGTAGCCGTCGCTGAAGTACGAGTTGCCCTTCGAGTCCCAGGCCACGTCGGTCGGCTGGTTGAAGACGTTGTCGCGGTGCACCGGCACCGGATTGCGCGGGTTGTTGTTCTCCGGCATCGTCACGGGCAGCCCGGCGCGCTGCAGCAGCCCGCCGAGCTGCGACGCGTAGTCGGGCGGCACGTCGAGGTGCGACGACTCGCCCTTGCGGCCGAACAGCCACTCGACGCGGCCCTGCGGGTTGAACTTGACGATCATGTTCGATCCCTTGTCGACGACCCAGATGTTGTCCTGCTTGTCGATGCGGACCGCGTGCGCGTACGACCAGGGCGAAGATGTTCTTGCCGATCTCGCGGATGAACTTGCCGTTCGCGTCGAACTCGAGCAGCTGCGCCGCCTGGGCCATGTAGGACGGGCCGGTGACGTTGCCGCGCGAGAAGACGAAGACGTGCCCCTTCGAGTTGACGGCCACGCCGGCGATCTCGCCGAAGTGGACGTCGTCGGGCATCGTCAGCGGATTGGGAACCGACTCGAACGGCAGCT
>CAVTMO010000010.1:0-168539 GCA_963735875.1 uncultured Acidobacteriota bacterium | reverse complement strand
GGCCATCAGTCATTCGGACGTGACAACGATCGCGCTGCACGCGCGCTTGCCGCTGCGGCTGTAACTGTGAGGAATGGTCGAGTCGAAGTACATCGAATCGCCTGGACCGACGGAGTGTTCCTCGGCTCCGATCTGCACGCTCAGCGTTCCCTTGAGCACGTAGATGAACTCCGCGCCGCCGTGATCGTGGGGTCGTCGCTTGTCCGGCGCCAACGGCAGGAATTCCGCGTAGTACGCGTTGAAGCGACGCTCGACCGCGGGGTAGTCGAGCGACTCGAAGTGGAACGCGCTGTCGCGCGCCTGCGGCCGCTCGGGCAGCCGGACGCGCTCGCGCTGGCGGACGACGGCGACCAGCGGCTTCTCGCGTGCGCCCGCGAAGAAGAACTCGAGACCAACGCCGAAGACGAGCGCAATGCGCAGAAGCGTGGGTAGCGTCGGAAACAATCGCCCGCGCTCGATCTTCGAGAGCAGCGCCGGAGAGAGCCCGGTGTGCTTCCCCAGCTCGACCAGCCCCATCTTCTTCTTCAGCCGCAGCGTCCGGATCTTCCCGCCGATGTCGTAGTCACCCAGCCCCGATCTCAAGGTCGCCGAGAGCATCCCGCCTCCGTTTTTCCTGTCAGTGAAATTGCGCCGCGATTTTGTCGTACCGGTCACACGACCTTCGTCACCCGGCCAGATTTTACTTATACGCAAACTTATTTGCATTAGATTCAATATCACGCGTCGGGAACGGGTCCCGTCGCAGGTCAGGAGGAAGCCATGAAGCAGCTCGACGTCATTGCCGCCGTGCTCGTAGTCGTCGGCGCGCTCAACTGGGGATTGGTCGCCGTGGCCCGTTTCGATCTCGTCGCGGCGCTGTTCGGGATGAGCTTCGGCGAGGTGTCCCCACTGACGACCGTCGTCTACGGGCTGGTGGGCGCCGCCGGCCTCTGTCAGGCGCTGTTCTTCAATCGCGTGCGCAGCCGCTGGGCCCAGCCCGCGTCGGCGCTCGCCCGCTAACCGTTACATCGCATCAAGGAGCAGACAATGTTGAAGACCTTTGCAATCGGAACACTCGTGATGATGACCATCGTGGCGCCGACAGCAGGCGCCGCGCCCGCGGAGACCAAGGACGTTGTTGACACGGCGGTTGCCGCCGGATCGTTCAAGACACTGGCCAAGGCGCTCACCGCCGCGGATCTGATCGGCACGCTCAAGGGCACGGGCCCGTTCACGGTCTTCGCACCGACCGATGAGGCGTTCGCGAAGCTGCCGGCGGAAACGCTGGAGTCGCTGCTCAAGCCCGAGAACAAGGCGAAGCTGCAGCGCATCCTCACGTATCACGTCGTGGCCGGGAAGCTGATGGCGGCCAACGTCGTGAAGATGCACTCGGCCAAGGCCGTGAGCGGAGACACGATCACGATCGCCACGCACGGCGGCACCGTGACCGTAGACAACGCGAAGGTCGTCACAACCGACATCGTCGCGAGCAACGGCGTCATCCACGTGATCGACTCGGTGATCTTGCCGAAGGACGAGTAGAACCCGCATGGACGCTCCCGTTCTGCTGACCGGCGCCACGGGATACATCGGCGGCCGCCTTCTTCGACGGTTCGAAGACGGCGGCCGCGCGGTGCGTTGCCTGCTGCGGCAGCCGGGCCGCCTCCACCCGACGGTGCCGACCACCGAAATCGCGCTTGGCGACTGCCTCGACGAAGCGTCACTCGACCGCGCGCTGGCTGGCGTGCAGTGCGCCTATTACCTGGTGCATTCAATGGCGCGCGGATCGAAGTTCGCCGACGTCGATCGGCGCGCCGCCGCGACCTTTGCTCGAGCGGCACAGCGCGCCGGCGTACGCCGCATCATCTATCTGGGCGGATTGACCGACGAGACCTCGTCGCCATCAGCCCACCTGAAGAGCCGCGTCGAGACTGGCGAGATCCTTCGCGCGAGCCGCGTGCCTGTAATCGAGTTTCGCGCGTCGGTCGTCATCGGCGCCGGAAGCCTGTCGTTCGAAATGATTCAGGCGCTCGTCGAGCGGTTGCCCGTCATGATCTGTCCGCGTTGGGTGGACACGCTCACTCAGCCCATCGCCATCGACGACGTGCTGGCCTATCTCGAGGCGGCGATCGACGCGCCCGGGCACATGGAAGGCATTTTCGAGATTGGCGGCCCGGAGGTGGTCTCGTACGGCGGCATGATGCGCAGGTTCGCCAGCCTTCGCGGACTTTATCGGCTGCTGCTGCCGGTGCCCGTGTTGACGCCGCACCTCTCCGGCCTGTGGCTCGCCCTGGTTACGCCCGCGCAGGCCCGCGTCGGCCGGGCGCTCGTCGAAGGCCTGAAGAATTCGACCGTCGTCCGGTCGACGGCGGCGCGCGAAACGTTTCGGATCGCCCCGATGCCGTTCAACGCGGCCGTCGTCAAAGCGCTCGACGAGGGAGCAGTGGCGCGTCTCAAACGCGATTCGCGCACCGTGATCGTCGACATCCCGCCCGCGCAGGCGTTTGCACCGATTCGACGCATCGGAGGCGAGACCGGGTGGTACTTCGGCAATGTGCTCTGGCAGGCGAGAGGGTGGCTGGATCGATGGCTCGGAGGCGTGGGGATGAACCGCGGGCGGCGCGACGCCGACGCCTGTGCGGTCGGCGACGCGATCGACGGGTGGACCGTCGACGCCTTCGAACCCGACCGCAGGCTGCGACTGTCGGCCAACCTGAAGCTGCCCGGTCACGGCTGGCTTGAATTCGAGGTCACGCCGCTCGACACCGGACAGCGGTCGATGATTCGGCAGACGGCGACCTTCGACCCGCGCGGGTGGATGGGACGCGCCTACTGGTACGCGATCCTGCCGGTCCACGCCCTCATCTTTCGCGGTCTGCTGCGGCAGGTCGCGCGGCGCGCGCTACACGCGACCGCGCCGACGCAGCCGGCGACCTTCGCGTATCGCTCGATCATTGACGCGCCAGCGGCCGAGGTGTTCCGCTGGCACGAGCAGCCGGGAGCGCTCGCGGCGCTGACTCCGTCGGCGTTCGTGCGAATCGAGGAGCAGGAGGGTGGGATCCGCGACGACGGGCGAGTCACGCTCTCGATCGGCATTGGCCCGGCACGCGTCCGCTGGATGATGCGGCACTACGGCTATGTCGTCGGGCGACGATTCTGCGACGAGCAGTTGCGCGGTCCGTTCGCGGTCTGGCGGCACGCGCATCTGTTCGAGCCAATCGGGCAGTTGCAAACGCTCCACCAGGATGAACTCGAGTTCGCGGTGTCCGGTCATGGCGCTCTGAACCGTGTCGCAGCAGCCGTGCTCAGACCTGTGCTCACCCTCGCGTTCGCGCACCGCCATCGAATCGTGCGCGCCAGCGTCGGCCGACCGCATTCTCGGGTCGCGCGCCGATTGACGGCGGCGGTCGCTGTCGCCGCCGCCGCGACACTGCTGCCGGCTACCACTCCTGCGCAGATGGGGACGCCCGTTCGCACCGTTTCACTCGTCGATCCGGATCGATATGCGGGTGACTGGTTCGAGATCGAGCGGTTTCCGAACCGGTTTCAGCGTCAGTGCCTCGGCGACGTGCGCGCCAGCTACGCGCGGCGCCCTGACAGGCGCCTCGACGTGGTGAACCGATGCCGGACCGCCGACGGTCAGACCCAGGCGCACGGCGTCGCACGGATCGTGGATACGCAGACCTTCGCCAGACTAGAGGTGCGGTTCGCTCCCGGGTGGCTGTCGTGGCTGCCGATGGTCTGGGGAGACTACTGGATTATCGGCCTCGCGCCCGACTACTCCTGGGCGGTTGTCGGCGATCCAGACCGAAACTACCTGTGGATTCTCGCTCGGACGCCGCATCTGAACGACGCGTCGGTCGCGGTGGCGCGGGCGGCTGCGGAAGACAACGGGTTCGACATCGGGCGTCTCGTGCCGACGCCGCAGTCTGTCGGCGGATCCTGAGACAAGAGGTGTCCGCCATGCCGTTTCGGACCGTACGACTCGTGTCGGTCCCGGTGCTATTGGCAGCGCCATGAAACGGACGGTCGTCGCCAACGACAAGATGCAGCGAGGCTACGTCTATTACCGTACCGAACCGTTCGGGCGGAACTTCGCTCCCGGGTTCGAGCCGCAGCTCACGCCGAAGCAGATGCTCAAACTCGGTGTGTTCGGAGGCAAGTACATGACCGACTGCCGCGGCGAGTTTCCCGCGTCCTGGTTCGCCGGCGCCAGACTGTGCGCCGACCGTCACGATCCGCGTCTGAACTACTTCGGCGTCAACGCGTCACAGTCGCTCGCTGTCTGGCGACGGAATGGCTGGATTCATCCGCAGGATCCGCGCGGATGGTTTCAATGGTACTGCCGCTATTACATGGGGCGGAGGACGCGGGACGACGCAAGGCAGATTCGACGGTGGCGCGCGACCGCGCGGCACGTCGCGGCGATTCGGAAGAATTGCGAGAAGGGCGACGTGGACTGCCGCCGCAAACAGCGACAGGCCGTTCTGCATTGGGCCTATGACAGCCGCACGTTCTGACAGGTCCATGGATGACGATGCCGGCGTCCGTCACCCCATCCGGATCGGCATCTCGTCGTGTCTGCTCGGGCAGGCCGTGCGCTTCGACGGCGGCCATGAACGCGATTCCTTTCTGACGGAGACGGTCGGCGCGTTCGTGGAGCGTGGAAGAAGGGTTGGCGGGATTCGAACTGCGGTCACGACTCGAAGCCGTTGAACAATTGGGAGTTGGTGGCACCCGCGACGACAGCGCATGTGCTCGGGGGAGTGCAACGGAGTTCGAAAGCGCCGCCGAGTGCTTCACCATACTGGGACACCGGCATTTCCAACGAAGTGGCTGGGAGGCAGGGATGGGAGGCAGGGATTCGAACCCCGATAACGGCGTCCAGAGCGCCGTGTCCTACCGTTGAACGACCTCCCAGTAGAGGCGGGAACTACTGAATATATCGGAGAGTCCGCCGCAGCCGCAACCCGAGGCCCTGGGCGCCGCCCGGCAACCTTCGATCCCGACCGGATATCATGCAGGCACCGGATGTCGGACCCCGCGCCCCCTCGGCCCGCCGCACCCGGGGGCGAGATCACCAGCTACGCGCACCTCGACCCCCGCCAGCGGCTCGTCACGCTGGGCGGGCTGATGCTCACGCTGCTGCTGGCGGCCATGGATCAGACGATCGTCGGCACCGCCATGCCGCGCGTGGTCGGCAGCCTGGACGGCTTCGATCGCTATCCCTGGGTGACCACGGCCTACCTGCTCACCTCGACGATCTCGGTCCCGGTCTTCGCCAAGCTGTCGGACCTGTACGGACGCAAGTGGCTCTACCTGGCCGGCCTGGCGATCTTCGTCGTGTCGTCGTGGCTGTGCGGCGCCTCGGGCAACGTCCCGCTGCCGCTCGACGGCATGAATCAGCTCATCTTCTTCCGCGGTCTCCAGGGCATCGGCGGCGGCGCCGTGATGGGCCTCACCTTCACGATCATCGGCGACCTCTTCTCCCCGGCCGAACGCGGCCGCTACCAGGGCATGTTCGGCGCGGTGTTCGGCCTGGCCTCGATCGTCGGGCCGCTCGCCGGCGGGTTCATCACCGACCACCTGTCGTGGCGCTGGGCGTTCTACGTCAACGCGCCGCTCGGCATCGTCGCCCTCATCGTGCTCTACCGGACGTTTCCGTTCGTCGCCCCGCACGGCAGCACCAAGGCGATCGACTGGCTCGGCCTGGTGACGCTGTCGGGCTGGATCGTGCCGCTGCTGCTGGCCCTGAGCCGCGTCACCGCGACGGGTTGGTCCGACGCCACGGTGCAACTGCTGCTGACTATCGCGGCGGCGTCGTTTGCGGCGTTCGTCTGGGCCGAACGCCGGGCGGTCGAGCCGCTGATGCCGCCCTCGCTCTTCGCCATCCGCACCGTCGCGCTGGTCTCGGCCGGCGTCTTCACGCTCGGCATGTCGATGTTCGGGATGTTCGTCTACCTGCCGCTCTACCTGCAGGGGGTGCTCGGCATGTCGGCGGCGGCCTCGGGCACGCTCTTCGTGCCGATGATCCTGGCGATGATCGTCGCCAGTGTCGGCTCCGGGCAGCTCGTCTCACGGACCGGCCGCTACAAGTTCCTCGCCGTGGGCGGCGCGGCGATGGCCACGGTGGGCATGGCCCTGCTGGCCCGTCTCGGTCCCGGCGCCACCGCCAACGCGATCCTGTGGTGCCTGGTCGTGTGCGGCTTCGGCTTCGGCGCCGCCCAGCCGGTCTACGCCCTGGCGGTGCAGAATGCCGCGCCGCCGGGTCAACTGGGCGCGGCCACGGCCACCAGCCAGTTCTTCCGGTCGATTGGCAGCACGATTGGCGTGGCCGTGTTCGGCACCGTGCTGCTGGGCATCTACCACCAGCGGCTGGCCGTGGCGCTGCCGCCCGACACCCCGGCCCAGGTGCGGGCGGTGCTCGACAACCCGCTCACCATGAATCGAGGGGCGGAGGTGGCGGCGGCCCAGCACCTGCCGCCTATGGACGCGTCGGTCGCGGCCGGCGTGCGATCGAGCCTGGCGGCCGGCATGCAGCGCATCTTCGAGCTGGCGGCGCTGGTGATGGCCGCCTCGGTGCTGCTCAACGCCGCGCTGCCCGAGTTGCCGCTGCGCGCGCGGGTCGCGCAGGTGCCGCCCGCCGACGTCGCCTGACCGGCTGCCGTACCCCCTAAACACGAAACGCCGCGTGCACAAGGCACGCGGCGTCCGTGTACCAGAGGGCGTTGCCGGGATGCCCGGGCGCGCTCTGGGCTGGGGGAGGCCAGCCAGCGTCGATACGCTGATTCTGCGGTATCGCCCGGAGCTACTGCACGAAGCGGGCCAACGCGTAGGGTACTGCGGACCGTTGAGATCCCGCGCCTGCGCACCGGCAATGGCCGAATCGCGTCACCTGCGAGGGCGCCAATCCCGACCAAGCTCTTGTCGGAGCCAGTAACTCCACGCGCTGGTTCAGCCGACAGGTTACCTGGGGAGCGTGCCGGCCAGCCGGCCCAGACGGTCGGCCACTTCGTTGCGGCCAAGGAGCCGCAGCGTCTCGAACAGCCCCGGGCTCACCGTGCGGCCGGTCATCGCCAGGCGGGTGGCGTGGATGAGCACCCCGGCTTTCACCCCGCGGGTGTCGGCCACGAGTCGTAGCGTCTGCTCCAGCTGCGCCTCGTCGAAGGCAGCCAGTTCGGCGAAGGCGCCGCCGAGTGCCTCGAGGTGCGCCCGCAGCCCCGGCACGGTCAGGTGTTTCGTCGCGCCCTCGGGATCGTAGTCGGCCGGCGCCACGAGAAACGGCCGGGCGCCGTCCACGAACTCCCCGAGGCGCTTGCAGCGCGGACGCAACAGCGTCAGCACCTCGGCAAACCACGCCCGCCGCGCGCCCTCGAGGTCCGCGGACCACAGACCCGCGCGCTCGAACCACGGCCGCAGCGTGGCAATCAGCGCGTCGTCGGTGAGCCGGCCCAGGTACTGGTGATTGAACCAGTCGAGTTTCTCGGTGTTGAACACCGCGTTGCCGGTGCTGATGCCTTCGAGCGAGAAGCGCTCCACGAGCTGGGCCATCGTGAGGAGCTCGTCGTCGTCGCCCGGCGACCAGCCGAGCAGCGCCAGGAAGTTGCCGAGCGCCTCCGGCAGGTAGCCCTGGCGCTCGTACTCCATCACCGAGGTGGCGCCGTGGCGCTTGCTGAGCCGCTTCTTGTCGGGGCCCATGATGAGCGGGACGTGCGCGAAGTCCGGCACGGCGGCGCCGAACGCCTCGTAGAGCAGCACCTGCTTGGGCGTGTTCGAGATGTGATCGTCGCCGCGCACCACGTGGGTGATGGCCATGTCGATGTCGTCGACGACCACCGACAGGTGATAGGTGGGATGGCCGTCGGAGCGCAGCACCACGAAGTCCTCGATGTGCGCCCGATCGAAGCGCACCGGCCCGTGGACGAGGTCGGCGAAGCTGGTCTCGCCGGCCGGCACGAGGAAGCGGATGGCGTGGGGTTCCCCGGCGGCGACGCGGCGGGCCACCTCCTCCGGCGGAACCGCCAGCGAGGCGTCGCGGTCGTAGGCGCGCTCGTAGGAGCCGTCGTCCTCGGCCTGGCGGTCGCCGCGGCGGCTGGGGCCGCCGAAGTCGTAGTAGGCGTGGCCGCCCGCCACCAGGGTGCGCGCGGCGGCACGGTACTGCTCGAGCCGCTCCGACTGGAAATAGGGCGCATGCGGGCCGCCCACGCCGGGTCCCTCGTCCCAGTCGAGGCCGAGCCAGCGCAGGCCGTCGAGAATGCCGGTGACCATGTCGGCCGACGACCGCTCCACGTCGGTGTCCTCGATCCGCAGGACGAACACCCCGCCGGTCTTGCGGGCGAAGAGCCAGTTGAAAAGCGCCGTGCGCGCACCGCCCACGTGGAGGTAACCAGTGGGCGAAGGTGCGAAACGGACGCGAGGGATTCTGCCGAACTGGGAAAGCATGCGGGCCGGATCAGGATACCCTCGATCAATCGCCCTTCCCGGCGGCGGAAGCCTCCTGGGCCCCTGAGGGTTGATTGCGGCAAATCACGCGACTAGCACAGGAATCCAGTTTGGTGAAGAAGCTTCCCGCCTTCGTCGTCCTCATCATCGCCCTTGCCTTGGGCAGCGCGGCACCGCGCTCGCAGTCGCGGGTGGTGGTGCCGCAGAGCGTCGCTCGACCGCGCCGCCGTGGGCGACATCGTCAGCGTCATCGTCGGCGTGGACGTCGACTTTCGTGCCCGAAGGAGCACTGGCGGATGCCGGTGTCGTGGCCGATCAGCGTCGGTCGCTCGCCCAGGCGCTGGACGACACGATGGCTCGCGCAGCTGCTGTGGGCGTCACCGTGGGCCGGCGGTTCACAACCATTCCCTACTTCGTGGCGACGGTGAACAGAGCACAACTCGAACGCTGGCCACCACCCAAGGTGTCGCGAGCATCGCTGAGAACGGGATTCGACGCACTTCACTTGGGCAAAGCGTACCGTTCGTCAAGGCCCCAGACGCTTGGGCCGGCACCGGCACCCCGGCCGCCGGTGGCCATACCGGCCTGGGGTGGAAGGTCGCCGTCCTTGACACCGGTGTCCAAAAAACCCACCCATTCTTCGCAGGGCCCGGTGTCACCAATCGCGTCGTCGCCGAAGCTTGCTATTCGGCGAGTGTTGGGGGGACCAGCCTGTGCCCGAACGGCAGCCAATTCGACCGATCCGGGCAGCGGCGTGAATTGCAACGCCACCATCGACGGCTGCGACCACGGAACCCACGTGGCAGGGATCGCGGCCGGTTCAGGGGGCGGACTGAATGGTGTGGCTCCTCAGGCCAGCCTGATCGCGATACAGGTCTTTACGCGGCTCGACGGAACGGCGAACTGCGCCCCGGCGCCGTCGCCCTGTTCGGCGCGTTCGACGACGACATCATCGCTGGTCTCGAACGCGTGCTATTCCTCGCCGGGGCGAACAACGTCAATCAAATTGCATCGGTAAACATGAGTCTCGGTGGAGGACAGTTCCCCGGCACATGCGACACCGAGAGTCCGGCTTTGACCAATGCTGCTCAACAATCTCTATTCGATCGGAATACCGTCGGTAATCGCGTCTGGAAACAGCAGCTTCTCGTTCAACAGGTCGTTCTCCTTCGTGCATTTCCACCGCGGTCAGCGTGGGTGCCACAACGGATTTCGCGCCGGCTCAGATCTCGAGTTTCAGCAACGACAACGACTTACTGAGTCTTCTCGCACCCGGGCAAGGGATCCAGTCATCGGTGCCTGGCGGAGGCATGCGCCATCTTCGACGGCACGTCGATGGCAACGCCGCACGTCGCTGGTGCTTGGGCGATCCTGAAGCAAGCCCAGCCAGCTGTCACGGTAGCGGATGCGTTGGCGGCATTGGTTACTAGAGGAACGCCGGTCACACTTGCGCGTTCAGGCGTGCCCGCGCGCACGCACCCGCTGATCAACGTCAACGCCGCCCGCTTGGCGCTGATTGACCCTCCTCCTCCTCCTCCTCCCAGTCTCCCCGGTACGCCGACCAACTTCACAGCGAACGTCTCCGGCAACTTCCTCAGCATGACCTGGGGCGTTCCGGCCAGCGGCGGCGCGCCGACAGGCTACTCGCTGCGCGCACGGCTGGCGCCGGGCGGCGCGCCCATCGCCAACATCGCGCTCGGCAATCAGCTGTCGTTCTCGCTCAACGCGCCCAACGGCGACTACTTCCTGAGCATCTTTGCCACCAATGCAACCGGAGCGGGGCCCGAGTCGAACCTGGTGCCGGTGAGCATCCCGTCGTTTCCGCCGCCCCCGGGCGCGCCCACCAACCTGCAGGCGGCGGTCAACAGCAACACCGTGGTGTTCACGTTCACCCCGCCGGCCAGCGGCGGGCCGGTAGCCAACTACCTGCTCCTGGCCGGGCAGTCGCCAGCCTTCGTGGCGCCGCTGGCGTCGATCCCCCTCGGGCCGACGCAGACCACGGTGCCAATCGGCGGGGTCCCGCCCGCCACCTGGTTCGTGCGCGTGGTCGCGCAGAATGCCGGCGGGACGAGCGCCCCGACCAACGAGGTGTCGTTCACCGTCGCCGGACCGGGGGCACCGACGTTGAATCCGGCGGTCGTCGCCGGCAGCACCGTGTCGCTGTCGTGGACGCCGGGGGCGGGCGGTGCGCCCACGTCGTACACGCTGTTTGCCGCGGCCACAGCGGGTGGCGCGCCGTTCTTCAGCGCGCCCCTCGGGGGAACCTCGGCCGCGTTCGGCGGTGTGCCGCCCGGCACCTATTTCGTGCGGATGGTGGCCCACAATGCCCTGGGCACCAGCCTGCCGTCCAACGAGATCACGATCGTCGTGCAATAGCTGAGGACTCGAAGCTGCTGCGGCTGCCCGGCGTCCACTTCGCCGGGCAGCCGTTTGTTTTGTACAGTCGTGTCCGGCGATGACCCGGGCGGCCTTCTTCCGACTCCATTCATGGCTCGGCATCGTCACGGGCGCGTGCATGCTGGCCATCGCCTGGAGCGGTGCGCTGGTGGTCTTCAACGACGAGATCGAGTGGCTGCTGAATCCGGCCGTGCGTGCCGACCCGGCCCAGGGCGTGCGGCCGCTCGACGAGGTGGCCGCCGCGATTCGCGCCCGGCATCCGGATCGCCGGTTCGCTGTGCACTTCCAGATCGGGCCGCACTGGGCCCATACGGCGTACGTCTACGAGGGCCGCACGCAGCGCCTCTTGCAGATCGACCCGGCCACTGCGGTCATCCGGCGCGACTACCTGATGGATGGCTACACCTTCAACGTCGCCTACTTCCTGCGCCAGCTCCACGTGCGGCTGCTGATGGGCTTCTGGGGCCGGGTGTTCGTCGGCGTCTTCGGGGTGACGCTCGTGCTGTCGATCCTCACCAGCCTGTGGATCTACCGCGACTGGCTGCGCTCGCTCGTCCGCGTGCGGCGCACCGAGGGGCGGCGCATCTTCCACATGGACGTGCACAAGGCCGTCGGCCTGTGGACGCTGGCCTTCAACCTGATGTTCGGCGTGACCGGCGCGGTGCTGGGTCTCGAGAACCTCTACTACCGGATCTGGCCGGCGGCGCCGCGATCGCCGGCGGTGTTCGCCCCCGCGCCGCCGCTCGCCGCGCCCCTCACAACCGAGGGTGCCGTGGCGCGGGTGATGGCCCGATCACCCCGGTTCCGTCCGACCTCCGTCGACGTGCCGCTCGACGGGCCGATCGTCGTGCGTGGCGATCATCCGAGCGTGTTCATCGCCGAAGGTGCCAGCGAATACGTCGTCCATCGGGGCACGGGCGTGGTGGCGCTGGTCATCGACGCGCGCCGGGCGAGGTGGCCGGAGTTTCTCTACAACCTGCTCGACCCGCTGCACTTCGGCTATTTCGGCGAGCGGCTCGGCGTCGTCGCTGGCTACGCCGTCGAACTGCTGTGGCTGGTGGCTGGGCTGGCCCCCGGGGCGCTGGCCATCACCGGCGGTGTGATGTGGCTGGAGCGACAGCGCCGGCGCACGGCCAAGCGCGCCGTGGATCTGCAGGCCACGCCGTCGCGATAGCTCAGCCGATGGCGCGCGGTTCCCGGGCTGGCTCGATGCGACCTCGATCGTTCGATAGCCTGCCCGTGGTCCACGGCCGCGGTTGCTATTGACGATCCGGCGTTGAAATAATTCCCGGAGCGCTGTCGATTCCGCCCCCCATCGTTCGACGTGCTGCTGAAGGGGCGGAACCGCCGGGTCATCCTGGCCCGGGCCGGACGTCGCTCCCCTGGAGAATCCCGATGCGTTTCATGGCGATCGTCAAGGCCAACAAGGAGTCCGAGGCCGGCATCATGCCGTCGCCCGAAGTCTTCAAGGCGATGGGCGACTTCAACGAGGAACTGGTCAAGGCCGGTGTGATGCTGGCCGGCGAGGGATTGCACCCCAGCTCGAAGGGCGCCCGGGTCAAGTTCAAGGGCGACAAGCGCACCGTCGTCGACGGTCCGTTCACCGAGACCAAGGAGCTCATCGCCGGCTACTGGCTGCTGCAGGTGCGCTCGAAGGCAGAAGCCATCGAGTGGATGAAGCGCTGCCCGAACCCGAGCGGCGAGGAAAGCGAGATCGAGCTGCGTCAGGTGTTCGACGCCGACGACTTCGGCGATAGCCTGCCCCCCGAGGTGCGCGAGCAGGAAGATCGGCTGCGGGACCGGCTCGAGCAGCAGCAGAAGAAGTAACGCCGACGGCCGGGTTGCCGTCGTCAGTCGCGGAATGATGTGATCGGGAGCGTGACCGCTCCCGATCGCCAGCCCGCCGTCGACCCTGCGATCGACGCGGTGTGGCGGATGGAATCCGCCCGCATCGTCGCCGCGCTGGTGCGGATCGTCCGCGACATCGGCCTGGCCGAGGACGTGGCGCATGACGCGCTGGTGGCGGCGCTCGAGCAGTGGCCGGCCGAGGGCATCCCGCGCAACCCCGGGGCGTGGCTGATGACCGCGGCCAGGCGACGGGCCATCGACGTGGTGCGGCACCAGGCCATGGCCGGCCGCAAGCACGACCAGATCGCCTACGAGACCAGCGACGCCCGGCTGCCGGCCCCTGATGCCGGGCTCGACGCCACGCTCGACGGGGACATCGACGACGACCTGCTGCGCCTGGTCTTCATCGCCTGCCATCCGGTGCTGTCGCGCGACGGGCGCACGGCGCTCACGCTGAAGCTGCTGGGCGGGTTGACCACGCAGGAGATCGCGCGGGCGTTCCTGGTGTCCGAGGCCACCATGGCGCAGCGCCTCGTGCGGGCGAAGCGCGCGCTCTCGTCGGCGGGTGTCCCCTTCGAGGTGCCGCTGGGCGCCGATCGCAACGCCCGGCTCGCCTCGGTGCTCGAGGTGATCTACCTGGTGTTCAACGAGGGCTATGCCGCGGCGGCCGGCGAGGACTGGATCCGCCCCACGTTGTGCGAGGAAGCGCTGCGACTCGGCCGGGTCCTTGCGGAGCTGATGCCGGGCGAGGCCGAGGTGCACGGCCTGGTCGGGCTGATGGAACTGCAGGCGTCGCGGCTGAAGGCGCGGGTCGACGCCGCGGGAGCGCCGGTGCGGCTCGAGCATCAGAATCGTGGGCGCTGGGACCGCGTGCTCATCCGTCGCGGGCTGGCCGCCATCGACCGGGCGCGGCGACTCGACGGTGGAGCAGGCCCCTACCTGCTGCAGGCCGAGATCGCCGCCTGTCACTCGCGTGCCCTCGACGTGCCGTCCACCGACTGGCGGCGGATCATGGCGCTCTACGAGCAGCTGGCCCTGGTCTGGCCGTCGCCGGTCGTCACGCTCAACCGCGCCGTGGCCGTCGCGATGGCCGAGGGGCCGGCCGCCGGCCTGGCGATCGCCGATGCGCTGCAGGCGGAGCCGGCCCTGCGCGAGTATCACCTGCTGCCGGCGGTGCGCGCCGATCTGCTGCAGCGCCTCGGTCGACCGGATGAGGCGCGGGCCGAGTTCGAGCGTGCCGCCTCGCTCACCAGCAACGCGCGCGAGCGCGAGCTGCTGCTCGCTCGCGCCCGGGCGGCTGGGGGCTAGAAGATGCAAACGTAGGGCGGAGCTTCAGCTCCGCCATGAGGCGGGTCCGCCCTCAGGCGGCTCTAAAGAGCCGCCCTACGAAGGCCGTTCGGTAGTCACTTCGCCATCACGACCTTGTCGATGACGTGGATGACACCGTTGGACTGGTAGACGTCGGCGACGGTCACGTTCGCCATCTGGCCCTTGCCGTCGTGCAGCATCACCGACATTCCCTGCACCATCACGGTGAGCTCGGCGCCGTTGACGGTCTTGAGCGTGGTCTTGCCGCCCATCTTCGCCGCGTGCGCCATCAGCGACTTCGCGTCGTGCTTGCCCGGCACCACGTGATAGGTCAGCACCGAGGTCAGCATCGCCTTGTTCTCGGGCTTGAGCAGCGTGTCCACCGTGCCGGCCGGCAGCGCGGCAAACGCGGCGTTGGTCGGCGCGAACACGGTGAACGGGCCCGGCCCCTTCAACGTGTCGACCAACCCGGCGGCCTTCACCGCCGCCACCAGCGTCGTGTGGTCCTTCGAGTTGACGGCGTTGTCGATGATGTCCTTCGAGGGGTACATCGCCGCACCGCCCACCATCACCGTCTTCTCGGTCGAGCTCATCTGCGCAAACGCCGGCGTCGCGCCCACGACAGCCGCCAGCGAGAGCGTCACTGCGAATCGAATCATGGAGTCCTCCCCGGGCGCGGCACTCGCGCCCACGGCAGGACTACGCAGAGGCGCGGCGCACGGATTGAGAGCGCCGCTCGGCTCGGGGCTGGGGACTGGGGACTGGGGACTGGCGCGTGCTTGCTGTCACACTATGGAAGACGCACCCGACGAGCAGGGCTTGTGCATCGCCGCTGCAGCGGCGATGCGTGGCGTGGTACCTGCACGCCCCAGTCCCCAGCACCTAGTCCCCAGCCCCTAGTTGGCGGGCACCAGATACTTCGGCCCGGTCGGGGCGGGCACGCCGCCCTCGGGCTCCAGCGTCACGGCCAGCGCCGCGGGCGCGGCGTCCAGCGTCACGGTCGCGATCACGCGGCTCAGGCCGTCGGCGCCGGGGATGAAGGTGCCGGCGCTCACCGGCAGGGTGCCGACGATGGCCCAGAGCTGATAGACACGCCCCGGCGGCGGGACCGGCAGGCCGCTGGCGCTGACCACGAGGGTCCGGCGCGAGAGGCTGAGCAGCGCTTGCGCCCGGGCGCCTTCGGCTGGCGCCACACCCGTCAGGGAGTGGCGGATGAGATCGGGTGACGACAGCACGTCGAGCGCCTGCTGCTGCACGCGGACTTCGGCCGTGGCGCGCGTCGTGCGCTGGTCGGCGTCGGCCAGGCGCGTCTCCACGGCCACGAGCTCGGCGCGCAGGTCGGCCAGCTCGGCTCGGGCCCGCATGAGCCCTACGCTCGACGCCAACGCGACGGCTGCTGCCGCGGCGGCCGCCAGCCACGGTACCCACGCGAAGGCCGGCGCCGCCGGCGGCGCCGGCTTCGGCGCGAACTCCACCACCTGGCCCCGCGCCTTGACCATGTCGAGCACGCGGGCCCGCAGTTCCGGACGCGGCGTCACCTGCGGCACCGCGGGTCCCAGGGCGTCGACGGTGCGCACCTCGTCGGCAAACGCCTCGCGGCACGCCGGGCACTCCGCCAGATGCGCGTCGAGCGCCGTACGGTCGGCGCCATCGAGCACGTCCAGTGCCCGGAGCGGGAGGAGATCTCGTGCGTCGTCGTGGGTCATGACTGCGCCTGGGGGGCCGACATCATCTCCCGCACGCGCCGCAGGGCGGTGCGAATCCTGGTCTTCACCGTGCCGAGCGGCGTGGCGGTGCGCGCCGCAATCTCCACGTGCGTCAGTCCTTCGTAGTAGGCCAGCTCCAGCGCCGTCCGCTCGGCCGCCGGCAGGCTGGCCAGCGCCGCGCGCGCCGTCCGCGCCTGCTCGTCGGCAGCCGTCATCAGTTCTACGCTCGGGCCGGGATCGGGGATTGCCGCCAGCGCGTCGTCGGCCGGGCCCGACTTGAGCGCGGCCCGCCGTCGGCGCAGCCGGTCGAGGGCGCGGGACCGGGCCATCATGAGCAGCCATGCCGCCACGGCCCCCCGCGAGGTGTCGTAGCGCGCCGCCTGCGACCAGGCCTGGGTGAAGACTTCCTGGGTGACGTCCTCGGCCTCGGCGGTGTCGCGCACGATGCGCAGGGCCAGGGAGTAGACCATGGTGGAATGCCGGTCGTAGAGCGTCTCCAGGCCCGAGGCCTCGCCGCGCGCCACGCGCGCCACCGCCGCCACGTCGTCGAGCATTGCCTCCGACACGACGGTTCAGCATAGCGCAAGCCCTGGGCGAGCCTAGCCGCTAGCCGCCAGCCGCTGGCTCATATACTGCCGGTCCGCATGCTCGAGACCCGCCTCGCCAACCAGCGTCTCACCGGCACGACATTTCGCCGGGCCCGCGAGGTCGTGTCGTGGCTGGGCGCCGTGCAGGCCCAGGACTATTCCGGCGCCACGTGGGGCGTAGCGCTCCGGGCCCGCGATCTCACGGCCGCGGCGATCGAGCGCGAGTTCGCGGCGGGTCGCATCCTGCGCACCCACGTGATGCGCGAAACCTGGCACTTGGTTGCCCAGGCCGACATCCGCTGGCTGCAGGCGCTCACCGGGCCGCGGGTGCGGGCGGCCAGCGCGTACTACACCGCCCGGCTGGCCATCGACGCCCGGCTGATGACGCGGGTCCGCACCATCGTCGAGGCGGCGCTCGAGGACGGCCACTACCTGACCCGCAACGAGCTGGCCGACCGGCTGAAGCGCGATGGCCGGATCGAGGCCGCGGGGCAGCGGCTGGCCTACATCGTCATGGCGCTCGAGCTCGACGCGGTGATCTGCAGCGGACCGCGCCGGGGCAAGCAGCACACCTACGCGCTGGTCGAGGAGCGCGCCCCGAAGGCCCGCGTGCTGCCGCGCGACGAGGCTCTGGCCGAGCTGGCCCGCCGCTACTTCCAGAGTCACGGCCCGGCCACCGTCCACGACTTCGCCTGGTGGTCGGGGCTCACGGTGAAGGACGCGCGCGCGGCCGCCGCCGCCGTCGGCGACGGGTTGGTGCTGCGGGAGCCGCCGGGCCCCGACCGGGTCGCCGGCGCCAACTACCTGCTGCCCAACTACGACGAGTACCTGATCGCCTACCGCGACCGCGGCGCGGTCATCGATCCCCAGCGGGCGCGCAATCTCGGCATCTTCACCAACGTCGAGTACCCGCACCACGTCGTGCTCGACGGGCGTGTCGCCGGCAGCTGGCGACGATCGGTGGCCACGGCGTCGGCGGACGTCGCCCTGCGTCTCTACGACACCAGCTCGACCCGTCACCAGGCCGCGCTGCGCATGGAGGCCACTCGGTTCGGCCGCTTCTTCGGCGTGAAAGGGACGCTCGATTAGCACCCCCCGTGAGTCCAACGGGGTCAGTCGTCGAGGAAGCTGAACTCGACGACCACCCGCGCCCCCTCGCCTTTGTCGCCGCGCACGCGCTTGGGCACCGGCAGGAACCCGGTGCCGTCCTTGCTTCGCCACACGCTGGTGTCCCATTCCACGCCGTCGACGGTGGCGCGGACCGGGGTACGACCCCAGGCGCGAGTGATCGGCGGCGCCAGCCGCTTCGGTACCCTCACGTAGGTCCAGCCGCCCTTGCCCGGGGTGCGAGCCAGGACGGCAACAAACGACGCCACCCGTGCGGCCTTCACCCGGGTCACGCCGGGCATCATCCTTCGGTGTTGCCGCCCGGTTCAACCGCTCCGCACGACGTGGGTGGAGAATAATCACGTCATGCCGACTCCCGACTCACCCCTGATCATCCCGGCCGAAGCCCTCCGCCTCCACTGGCAGGGCCATCGCCGGCTCACGCGCCGGGTGATCGACGCGTTCCCCGACGACAAGCTGTTTGCCTTCACCCTGGGCGGCATGCGGCCGTTCGGCGCGATCGCGCTCGAACTGCTGTCGATGGGTGCGCCGATGGTCCGCGGCATCGTGACCGACACCTGGGATTCGCCCTCGGCCCGCGAGCCGCGGCCCAAGGCGACGATCCTGGAGCTGTGGGACGAGAGCACGGCGACGATCGACGCGCTGTGGCCGCAGATCGCACCCGAGGCCTTCCAGCAGTCGCGCACCGCGTTCGGTCAGTATCCCGGCAAGGTCTACGACCTGATTCTCTACGTCATCGACAACGAGATTCACCACCGCGGCCAGGGCTATGTCTACCTGCGCGCGCTGGGCATCGAGCCGCCGCCGTTCTACGAACGCGGGTAGGGGCTTGAGTCCTCGGAGGAGCGGGAGGCGTATGGTTCACGGGCTGAGGTTCGCGGCAGCGTCGCCGTGTCGTCGATGACTCCGCCGTTCACGGGGCGCGACGGCGCACGCTGGTTGACACCGGCGTTGTGCGCCCTGTTCTTCGGTTCCGGCTTCGCCGCCTTGATCTACCAGGTGGTGTGGCTGCGCTCGCTCTCGCTGGTGTTCGGCGTGACCGTCTATGCGGCCAGCACCGTGCTGGCGGGGTTCATGGCCGGGCTGGCACTCGGCAGCTACGCGGCCGGGCGTCTTGCCGGCCGCCTGCGCCGGCCGCTGGTCGCCTTCGCCCTGGCCGAACTGGGCGTCGGGCTCACGGCGCTGTTGGTGCCGGGCGCGATGCAGCTGCTCGAACGGGGTTACCTGATCCTGCATCCCCTGCTGCCAGAGTCGTTCGCCGTCGTCACCGCCCTGCGGTTCGTGCTGGCCTTCGCCGTGCTGGTCGTGCCGACCTCGCTGATGGGCGCCACGCTGCCCTTGCTGGTTCGGGCCCTAGGCCCCACCGCCGCTCTCGGTTCCACCATCGCCGCGCTCTACGCCACCAACACGGCCGGCGCCATCGCCGGCGCGATCACCGCGGCCTTCTACCTCGTGCCGTCCCTCGGGCTGACGCGCGCGTCGATGGCCGCCGCCACGCTGAACGGCCTGGCGGCAGGCCTGGCCGTCGCCCTGTCGGGGCGGCTTCGTGCGCTGACGGCGACCAGAGCTGCGGCATCGCCGCCGGTTGCGACGGCGGGCGCCGACGATCCGACGCGCCGCGTCGTGCTGGCCGTGTTCCTGGTGTCGGGTGTGTGCTCGCTGGCGCTGGAGGTGATCTGGTTCCGCGTGCTGATCCTGCAGCTGCGCCCTACCGCCTATGCCTTCGCGATCATGCTGGCCGCGGTGCTCTGCGGCATCTCGGCCGGCAGCTATGCCGTCACACCATGGCTCGAGCGTCGGCTGCCGTGGTTGGCCGTGCTGTCGGCCATACAGCTCGCGATCGCGCTCGTCGCCGTGCTGTCGCTGAGTTTCCAGCCCGTCGCCGAGTGGATGCGGCCCGGGCTGGGGCCAGTGCTCGACGCGATGGGTATCGACCCCTACGTGTGGCCGCTCATCAGCGTCAGTCTCGTCGCGATCCTGCCCACCTCGTTGCTCCTGGGCGCCGCCTTTCCCATCGGGCTCCGGCTGTGGGTGTCGGATCCGTCCAGGGCGAGCGAACAGGTGTCGGTCTTCTACGCGCTGAACGTGTGCGGTGCCATCGTCGGGCCGCTGCTGGCGGGATTTCTCCTGCTGCCGTGGCTCGGCAGCCGCAGTGCGCTCATCGCCGTGTCGGCCCTGGCGCTCTTCAGCAGCATGGCGCTGGCGTCCCGGCTGTGGAGCAGTTGGCCGAACGCGGCCGGGTTCCTGACCCTGGTCGGGCCGGTGGCGTTCGTGATGGCCAGCCTGAATGCCGCCGGTCCATTCGATGCGGTGCGCGGCCTCGGCGGGCGGGCGGAGCGGCTGCTGTGGGTGGCGGAGGGCGTCCAGACCACAGTGAGCGTCGTCCAGCGGCGGACCGGCGAACGTGTGCTGTACCTCAACGGCACGCATCAGGCCGGCGATGCGCACGGCACCGTCTTCACGCACCACCGCATCGGCGCGCTGCCGATGATGCTCCACCCCGACCCGCGGCGGGTGCTGGTCGTGGGCCTGGGGGGCGGAGCCACCGCTGGAGCAGCGGCGCGCTTTCCCGGCGCGCAAGTGGACGTCATCGAGCTGTCGTCCGAGGTGGTTCACGCCGCGCCGTTCTTCGGCGCCGTCAACTTCGACCTGTTGACGCGGCCGAACGTGCACCTGCGGGTCGACGACGCCCGTAACTTCCTGCTGACCACGCGCCGGAAGTACGACGTCGTGACGGCCGACCTGATCATCCCCATCCATGCCGGCTCGGCCGCCGTCTACTCCAGGGAGTATTTCGAGCTGGTGCGACGGGCACTGGCGCCGGAGGGTGTCGTGATGCAGTGGATTGCCGCCGACAGCGACTTCGAATACCGGCTGCTGCTGCGCACGTTCCTGTCGGTGTTTCCGGAAACGACGGCCTGGGCCGAAGGATCGCTGCTGGCTGGCCGGCTGACGCCCCTTCGGTTGAGTGCCCGCCGCTTCGAGGAACGGCGGCAGGACGCTGCCTTCCGGGCGGTGTTCGACTGGGATCTGGCGGCGATCCGCAGCTTGTACCTCGCCGGCCCGGACGTGCTCAAAAGCTTTGCCGGCGAGGGACCGCTGCTCACCGACGACCGGCCGCTGATCGAGTACTTCCTGTCGCTGCCGCGTAAAGAAACTGGACCCGACCCGAAGACAATGCCGGGACGCTTCGAGGACGTCCTGGTGCCATGAGCCGCCGGCTGTCCGGCCGCCGTCAGGCGACCTTCGTGCCGGCCTGCCGCACCGCCTGAAGCTCGATCTCGATGTTGACGCGCTCGCCCACGGCCAGGCCACCGGTCTCGAGCACCTGGTTCCAGGCCAGCCCGAAGTCCTTGCGATCGATCGCCGTCCTGGCCGAGAACGCGGCGCGCTGATTGCCCCACGGGTCTTTCAGCTCGCCGAGCTGCTCCACCTCGAGCGCCACCTCGCGCGTGACCCCCTTCATGGTCAGCTCGCCGACGAGCTTCAGGTCGTCCTGGGCCGCCTCCACCCGCGTTGCCTTGAAGGCGATCTCAGGAAACTGCGCCACGTCGAAGAAGTCCGCCGACTTCAGGTGCGTGTCGCGGTCGGCCACCCCGGTGTCGATGCTCGACGCGTCGATCACGGCCTCGACCGAGGCCCGGGAGAAGTCGCCGTCGGGCACCACGAGCGCGCCGCTCCAGCGGCTGAACTGCCCGCGCACCTTGGCGATCACCAGGTGGCGCACCGAAAAGTGGATGCCCGAGTGGCTGCTGTCGATTTCCCAACGTTCCGTGGCCATGTAGTCTCCTTGGCTTCAGCCCGCCTATCGGGCACAACCCTCAAAAAGCAACTAGCATGCCCACATCACTGTCCATATCTATCAACGACTTACATTGATGAGACATCTATTTGACACTCAAAATGATATGATTGACATCCAATTTGATTGATTGAGGAACCATGCGAGCAGCCGACCTCGACCTGCGTGAACTGCTTCAGTTCGACCCCAAGGGGGGCATTCTTCGCTTCGCCAATCACCGGACGCTGCTGCTCGATGCGGTCGCCATGGGGTTGCTGCGGCGCGAGCTGATCGACACGCTGGGCGTCACGGCCGCCCGCGCCGTGCTCACGCGCTTCGGGTACGCGCACGGCTGGCGCACCGCCGAGGCCCTCGAGCACGGCTTTCCGTGGGACAGCGACGAGGAGTGGAAGCGGGCCGGCGGATGGCTGCACACGCTGCAGGGGCTGGTACGCGCCGAGCCCGCCCCATGGGATCCGGCCCAGGGGCCGAAGCCGATCGCGCTGTCGATCTGGCACGACAGCTACGAAGCCGAACAGCACCTGCTGCACATTGGCCGCGCCGACGAGGCGGTGTGCTGGACCCTCACCGGCTTCGCCAGCGGCTATCTCTCGCGCGCGCACGGCCGCGACATCTACTGCCTGGAGGAACGCTGCCGCGGCAAGGGCGACGCCGTGTGCCGCCTGGTCGGGCGGCCCGCCGACGACTGGGGCGAGGCCATCGCCGATCACCTGCCGTTCTACAAGAAGGCGTGCATGGAAGGTGCGCTCGCGCAAGTGACCGACCAGTTGAAGCGGGTGGAGCGTACGCTGCGCGCCCGGCGCCAGGCCCTGGGACCCGAGGCCGCCGCCGGCGTGCAGCACACCGCCGGCCTGGGCGTGCAGAGCGCGGCCATGCAGCGGGTGCTCGATCTGGCGCGGCGCGTGGCGCAGGTGGACACGACGGTGCTCATCACCGGCGAAAGCGGCGTGGGCAAGGAGCGGGTGGCGCGAATCATCCACGACGAGTCGGCGCGCACGGCCGGACCGTTCGTGGCCATCAACTGCGGCGCGGTGCCCGAGACGCTGCTCGAATCCGAGCTCTTCGGCCACGCCAAGGGCGCGTTCACCGGCGCCATCCAGGATCGCCCGGGGCTGTTCGAGGCGGCCAGCAACGGCACGCTCCTCCTCGACGAGATTGGCGAGGTGCCGCCGGCCATGCAGGTGAAGCTGCTGCGCGTGCTGCAGGAGCGCGAGGTGCGCCGCGTCGGCGAGAACAAGGCCCGGCCGGTGAACGTGCGCGTGCTGGCCGCTACCAACCGCGACCTGGTCGAGGAGATCCGCGCCGCCCGGTTCCGCCAGGACCTCTACTACCGCCTGCGGGTCGTGGAGATTCGCGTGCCGCCGCTGCGCGACCGGCGCGACGACATCCTGCCGCTGGCGCGGACGTTCCTGGCGGCTTCGGCGGCACGCATCGGGCGGAAGCACCCGTCGTTCTCGCCGGCCGCGGCGCACCAGCTGCTGCGGCACGACTGGCCCGGCAACGTGCGCGAGCTCGAGAACGCCGTGGAACGGGCGGCGGTGCTGGCCACCAGCGACCGCATCGAGGTCGAGGATCTGCCCGACGAAGTGCGGACGATCGCCGCCACCGAGACTGGCAGCCCGTGCTCGCTCGGCGAGGTCGAGCGCAAGCACATCCTGGCCGTGCTGCACGCGTCGGAGGGGAACCGCGCCAAGGCCGCTGCCACCCTGGGCATCGGCACCGCCACGCTCTATCGCAAATTGAAGGAATACGGGACGAGCGGCTAGGACCCAGGGCTTGTAGGGCGGAGCTTCAGCTCCGCCAGGAGGCGGCTCTAAAGAGCCGCCCTACATTCGCCAGCCGCTGTTCGGGCGTCAGCCCTTGACCCCGAGATCCCACTCTGGTCTAGTGACGCCGTGTCCGATCGTCTGCACATCGCCGTCACCGTCAACGGCATTGCCCACGCCGCCGACGTCGAGCCACGCCTGCTGCTCAGCGACTTCCTGCGTCACGAGCTCGGCCTCACCGGCACACACGTCGGCTGCGAGCACGGCGTATGCGGCGCCTGCACCGTGCTGGTCGACGGCGATCCCGTGCGCGCCTGCCTGATGTTCGCCGTGCAGGTCGACGGCAGCTCGGTGACGACGGTCGAGGGCCTGGCGCCGGCGGGCGACGCCGAGCTGCACCCGCTGCAGGAGGCCTTCCGCCAGGCGCATGCCCTGCAATGCGGCTTCTGCACGCCGGGCATCCTGATGAGCATGGTGGCCTTCCTGCGCGACCACCCGGTGACCACCGAGCCCGACATCCGCGAGGCCCTGGCCGGCCATCTCTGCCGCTGCACCGGCTACGCCAACATCGTGCGGGCCGTCCTCGCCCATGGCGCCGTATCTCGGTAGCCGCGTCGTCCGCAACGAGGACGCGCGCCTGCTGACCGGCCGGGCGCAGTTCGTCGACGACATACAGCTGCCCGGCATGCTCCACGCCGCCCTCCTGCGCAGCGATCGCGCGCACGGACGGCTGCGCTCGATCGACGCGACGGCGGCGCGCGCGCGTCCAGGCGTGGTCGCCGTCTACACTGCGGCCGACCTCGGCGACTACTGGCAGCCGGGCCCGCTGCTCGTGCCGCCGCCGCCGGTGCCGGGGATGGTGTTCAACGCGTGCACGCAAGTGCCGCTGGCCAAGGACAAGGTGCGCTACGCCGGCGAGCCGCTGGCCATGGTCGTGGCCGAGAGCCGCTACCTTGCCGAGGACGCCCTGGCCGACATCGCCGTGCGGATCGAGCCGCTGAAGGCCGTCGTCGATCTCGAGGCGGCGCTGGCGCCCGATGCCCCGCGCCTCCACGAACACCTGCCGTCGAACCTCGCCGCGCACGTGCACCAGCGAAAGGGCGATTACGCCGGCGCCAGAACCGCGGCCGACGTCGTGATCGCGCGCCGCTTTCTCTACGACCGCGGGGCCGCGGCGGCGATCGAGAACCGCGCCGTGGCGGCGTCGTGGAATGCCCGCAGCGAAGAGCTGACGATCTGGGACACGACGCAGGCGCCAATTCCGATCAGGAACGGCCTGGCCCGCATGCTCGGCCTGTCCGAATCGCAGGTGCAGGTGATCGCCCCGTTCGTCGGCGGCGGCTTCGGCCCCAAGATCATGATGTTCTATCCCGAGGAGGTGCTCGTGCCGTGGGCCGCCCGGGCTCTCGGCCGGCCGGTGAAGTGGACCGAGGACCGGCTCGAGAACTTCGTCGCCACCACGCAGGAGCGCGGGCAGATCCACGACGCCGAGATCGCCCTCGCCCGCGACGGCCGCATCCTCGGGGTGAAGGACGTGTTCCTGCACGACACCGGCGCCTACGATCCCTACGGGCTCACCGTGCCGATCAACTCCCAGTGCACGCTGCTGGGGGTCTACCGGGTGCCGGCCTACGACTCGGAGTTCCGCGCCGTCTTCACGACCACGCCGATCGTCACGCCGGTGCGCGGCGCCGGCCGCCAGCACGGCGTGTTCGTGATGGAGCGGCTGCTCGATCTGGCGGCGCGCGAGCTGGGCCTCGACCGGGTCGAGATCCGCCGCCGCAATCTGCTGACGCCCGACGAGTTCCCGCACGATCACGGCATCGTCTTCCAGGACTTCACCTCGCTCACCTACGACAGCGGTGACTACCTGCCGGCGCTCGAGCAGGCGGCGGAGATGATCGGCTACGAGCGGTTCCTCGCCGAGGAGCAGCCGCGCCACCGTGCCGAAGGCCGCCACGTCGGCATTGGCATCGTCAACTACGTGGAGGGCACCGGCATCGGCCCCTACGAAGGCGCGCGCGTCACCGTGGAGCCGAGCGGCCAGGTGCGCGTCGCCACCGGCGTGGGCACCCAGGGACAGGGGCACTACACCGCCTTCGCGCAGATCGTCGCCGACGCCCTGGGCGTGGACGTTGGCGACGTGCGAGTCGTCACCGGCGACACGCGCCAGTTCAACTGGGGCACGGGCACCTTCGCCAGCCGGGGCGCCGTCGTGGCCGGCACGGCGTGTCAGGGGGCCGCGCTCGCGGTCCGCGAGAAGATCCTCGACGCTGCGGCCCGGGCGCTGGACGCGCCGAAGGATCGACTGGAGCTGGCCGGCGGGCACGTGCGCGTCATCGGAGACCCCGGCCCTGGCGTCGCCCTCGGCGCGCTGGCCAGCCAGGCCAACCCGCTGCGCGGCGCCGTGACCGCCGGCGTGGCGCCAGGGCTCGAGGCCACCGCCTATTTCGGCCCCGACCGGGGCAGCACCGCCAACGGCGTGCACGCGATGATCGTCGAGGTCGATCCCGACACCGCGATGGTGCGCATCAAGCGCTACGTGGTGGTGCACGACTGCGGGCATCTCATCAACCCGACGATCGTGGAAGGGCAGATCCAGGGCGGCGTCGCCCACGGCATCGGCAATGCGTTCTACGAGCAGTTGGTGTTCGACGCCCAGGGCCAGCTCACCACGGCGTCGTTCATGGACTACCTGCTGCCGCTGGCGACCGACGTGCCCGACGTGGAGATGGCGCATCGCGAGACGCCGTCGCCGGGCAACCCGGCGGGGCTCAAGGGCGTGGGCGAGGCCGGGTGCATCGCCACCGGGGCGCTCTTCGCCCAGGCGGTGGAGGACGCGCTCGGCGGCGCGGTGGAGATACTGGAGATTCCCCTCAGCCCCGATCGGCTCTTCGAGCTGATGCAGGCCGGACGCGAGACGTCGTGAAGCCGGCGCCGTTCACATATCACCGTCCCGACACGCTCGAGGAAGCCCTCGACGTGCTCGCCCGTCACGGCGGCGACGCCAAGCCGCTTGCCGGCGGCCAGAGCCTCGTGCCGGCGATGAACTTCCGGCTGGCCCAGCCGTCGGTGCTGGTCGACCTCAATCGCATCGGCGCGCTCGCCGGCATCGCGCCCGTCGACGGCGGCCTGCGCATCGGCGCCATGACCCGTCACCGGGCGCTCGAGCAGAGTCCGCTGGTGGCGCGGCTGGCGCCGCTGGTGGCCGAGACGATGCCCTTTGTCGCCCACCCGCCGATCCGCGCCCGCGGCACCCTGGGCGGCAGCCTGGCGCACGCCGATCCGGCGGCCGAATTGCCGGCCGTCATGCTGGCGCTGGGCGCCACCATCGGGGTGAAAAGCCGGGACGCGGCCCGGATGGTTCCCGCATCCGAGTTCTTCGTCGGTCTTTTCGCCACGAGCCTTGCGCCGGGCGAGCTCGTCGTCGAGGTGACCGTGCCGGCGATGGCGCCGGGCAGCGGCTGGGCCGTCGACGAGGTGTCGCGCCGGCACGGCGACTTCGCCCTGGCTGGCGCCGCGGCCGTCGTGACGCTCGACCCTCGCGGCCACGTCGCCACCGCGAGCATCGGACTGCTCAGCCTGCACGATCGGGCCGTGCGCGCGACCGAGGCCGAGCGGCTGATCACCGGCGTGCGGCCGGACGACGCCGTGATCCGGGCCGCGGCCGATGCCGCCGGCCGGCTCGATGCCGATCCCGCTTCCGACGTCCACGCCTCGAGCGCCTACCGGCGGCACCTGGCCGGCGTGATGGTGCGGCGCGTGCTGACCCGCGCTGTCGAGCGCGCGGCGGCCGCCCGGTAACCGATGGGCGCTGACCTGATCAACGCCGACCTCGCGCCGACGCCGCTCGCCGAGCGCACCTGGAACCTCTGGCACATCGCGTCGCTGTGGGTCGGCATGAGCGTGTGCATCCCGAGCTACATGCTCGCCTCGGCGATGATCGGCGCCGGCCTGGGCTGGCGCACGAGCCTGCTGGCGGTCGTCGTCGGCAACGCCATCGTCCTCGTGCCGATGGTCGTCAACGCCCACGCCGGCACCCGCTACGGCATCCCGTTTCCGGTGTTCGCCCGCGCCGCCTTCGGCCTGCGCGGCACGCACGTGCCCTCGGTGCTCCGCGCGGTGGTCGCCTGCGGGTGGTTCGGGATCCAGACCTGGGTGGGCGGGCTGGCCATCCTCGCCCTGCTCGGCAGCGCCTGGCCGGCCTTTCGCGCGCTGGGCGGCGAGTGGCGGTTCATGGACCACAGCGCCGCCGAGTTCCTGAGCTTCGCCCTCTTCTGGGTCATCAATCTCTACTTCGTGTGGGCCGGGACCGAGAGCATCAAGTGGCTGGAGACGGTGTCGGCGCCGTTGCTCATCGGGCTGTCGCTGGCCCTGCTGGCCTGGGGCGCCTCGGCCGCTGGCGGCGTCGGCGCGATGCTGGCCGGCGCCGACCGGCTCGAGACCACCGGCGGATCGGGGACGCCGCTGGCCACGCTGGTGCCGTGGATCACCGCGATGGTGGGTTACTGGGCCACGCTCTCCCTCAACATTCCCGACTTCACGCGCTTCGCACGCAGCCAGCGCGATCAGGTGGTGGGGCAGGCGCTCGGCCTCCTCACGACCATGCCGTTCATCGCCTTCGTCGGCGTGGCCGTCACCGGGGCCACCGTGGTGGCGTACGGCGAGGCGATCTGGAATCCCGTGGACCTGCTGGCGCGCCTCGCCGAGCAGTCGGGCAGTCCGCTGCTGGGCATCGTGGCGATGGCGGCCGTGCTGGTGGCGACGCTCACCACCAACATCGCGGCGAACATCGTCGCGCCGGCCAACAGCTTCTCGAACCTGGCGCCGGCCCGGATCTCCTTCCGCGTCGGTGGCCTGATCGCCGGTGTTCTTGGCGTGGTGATCCTGCCGTGGGCGCTGCTCGACCGCTACCAGACGTGGCTGGTCAGCTACTCCGGGCTGCTCGGGGCCGTGGGCGGCGTGTTGCTGGCCGACTACGTGGTGATTCGCCGTGGAGTCCTGGAAGTGCCGGACCTCTACGCCGAGGACGGCCGCTACCGCTACGAGAACGGCGTCAACCCCGCCGCGATCATCGCGACCGCGGCGGGTATTGGCGTGGCGCTTGCCGGCCTTGCCGTACCGGGCTGGCGGTTCCTCTTCGACGGAGCCTGGTTCTCGGCCGCGATTACCTCGGCCGTCGTGTATCTTGCGCTGATGCGGCGCCAGGGCGCCACACGGTCTCAGTCCGGGGAGCGTTCATGAAGATCTACGACCTGTCGCAGCCGCTCAACCAGGAGTGCTCCTTCTGGCCGTTCTACCCGCCCTTCGAGGTGAAGTACATCAAGCGCAAGGCCGAGCACGGCGTCAACGCGCAGTACATCATGACGTCGAACCACATGGGCACGCACCTCGACGCGCCCCGCCATTTCGTGACCGCCGGCATGACCATCGACGAGATCCCGGTCGAGTGGCTGTGCGGCCCCGGCGCGCTGGTCGATCTCTCCGACGCGATGGACGATCTGGAGCTCTACACCCCGAAGATGATCGAGGACCGGGTCGAGGTGAAGCAGGGCGACCTGCTGTTCCTGCACACTGGCTGGCATCGCTTCGGGCAGTTCGGCAAAACGCCCGACGAAGAGCGCTACATCCACCGCCACCCCGGCGCGCATCCCGACATGGTGCCGTGGCTCCTGGAGAAGGGCATCCACATCTGGGGCGTGGACTGCATCTCGACCGACCACCCCATGAACCTGCCGATCGGCCGCTTCCTCGGCAAGGGCGCGCAGGGGCACTGCGACCGCGTGCGGGCCGCCTGCGAAGCCAAGTTCGGCGGGCCCGAGGGCGTGGCGCGGCTCTTCCCCGATTCCGCCTACCAGCTCACCCACAACGCCCTCTTCCCGAGCAACTGCATGCACATCGAGAACATGGGCGGCGACATCGACGCGGCGGAGCTGCAGAACAAGCGGCTGATCCTCGGCATCTTCCCGTGGAAGTTCCGCGGCGGCGAGGCGGCGTTCGCGCGCGCGGTGGCCTTCACCGGCGAGTGGAAACCATGAGCGTGGTCGGATCGGTGACGCTCGTCGATCGCCCCGCCACCGAGATACGCGACCTGGTGGCCCGGCGCGAGGTGTCGGCGCGCGAGGTGTTGCGCGTCGACCCTCGAACGCATCGCGCAGGTCAATCCGACGCTGAACGCCATCGTCACCCTGAACGAGCGCGCCGAGGCCGAGGCCGACGCGGTGGACGCCGCCCTGGCGCGTGGCGAGGCGCCCGGGCTGCTGTGCGGGCTGCCGGTGGGCATCAAGGACGTCACACCGGTGGCCGGCGTGCGCACCACCTACGGCTCGCCGCTCTTCGCCGACCACGTGCCGACCGAGGACGCCGCCGTGGTGACGCGGCTCCGCCGTGCCGGCGCGGTCATCATCGGCAAGACCAACTGTCCGGAGTTCGCCGCCGGCGGCAACACCTTCAACCAGGTCTTCGGCGCCACCCGCAATCCGTGGGACCCGTCGAAGAGCGCCGGCGGTTCCACCGGCGGCGGCGCCGCGGCGCTGGCCACCGGCATGATCGCGCTGGCCGAGGGCACGGACCTCGGCGGCTCGCTGCGGATTCCGGCGTCGTTCTGCGGAGTCGCCGGGCTGCGCCCGTCCGTGGGGCTGGTGCCGACGTCGCCGACCGGCTGGCTGTGGGACACGCTGCAGGTGAGCGGTCCGATGGCGCGGACCCCCGGCGACGTGGCGTTGATGCTGCAAGCGATGGCCGGGGCCGGGCCCGAGGCGCCGTTCGGATCGTCGACCCACGGCCGCGACTTCCCGGCGGCGGCAGCGTCAGGGATTGCGGGCGGGCTGCGAGTGGCCTATGCCCCCGACCCCGCGGGCATCGGCATCGACGCCGACATCGAGCGGCTCTGCCGCGACGCCGCCTTCGGCCTCGGCGACGCCGGGGCCGTGGTCGAGGAACAGGCCCTCGACCTGGCGTTCGTGCGTCCAGCCTTTCTCAGCCTGCGCGGACTCTGGTTCGTGACGCAGCTGCGCGCGCACCTGCCGCAGCGCGACCGCTTCGGCCCCAACGTGGCCAACAACGTGCGGGCCGGCCTCGAGACCACGGTCGAGCAGCTGGCCGACGCCGAGCTGGCGCGTGGTCGCCTGTGGGAGCTGTGTCGCGAGTTGTTCTCGCGCGTGGACTGCGTGGTCACGCCGTGCATGGCGGTGCCGCCGTTTCCGGTCACCGACAACTACCCGCAGACGGTTGCCGGCCGGGCGATGGCGACCTACGTGGACTGGATCGCGCCGACGTTCGTGTGGAGCATGACCGGCCTGCCGGTGGCGGCGGTTCCTGCCGGACTCGATTCCCGCGGCCTGCCGGTGGGGCTGCAGGTCGTCGGCCCGCCGCTCGGCGAAGAGATCGTCCTGGCCGTCGCCGCCGAGATCGCCCGTTTGCGGCCCATCGGGGCACCGGCACACTTGTCGATTCCAGGAGATCTGTCTCCGTAGGACACCCAGGAACGGCGCCACTGCAGGCCTATTCGTAGTAGTCCGGCGCCTTCTTCAGCCGAGCGTTGCCAATCTGGTCATGCTGAATCCACAGCTGCGCCCCGGTCCTGGCGAGAAAAGCCTCGATGGCTTCTCTCGACGCCGGCGTCTGCTCCTGATCGAAGTCGAAGGTCGCCACCCGCTTCAGCGTGCGGGCTTCGGGAAAGTGATAGAGATCGCCGGACAGCACCACCCCGCCGGTCTTCGGCAGTTTGACGTACAGGACCTGGTGCCCGGGCGTGTGGCCTGCCGCAAGCTTCATGATGACGGAACCATCGCCGAACACGTCGTGCTCGTCGCCCGAGATGATCACCGTCTTGCTGTTCTTCAGAGCGGCATAGCTCGAAGGCTGTGTAACGCCCGGTGGCTGTTCCGCGAACATCGCGTCGCGCTCGACCTGCCGCACGAGCCACGTCGCACCGGCGAAGGCATTGGCGTTGGCCGTGTGGTCATAGTGGTAATGGGAGAACGCCAGGTGCGTGATGTCGCCGGCTGAGTAACCCACGTCAGACAACTGTGCCATCAGCGGCTTCCTCAGCGTCAGATCCCGCTCCCCTGAATCCGGCAGCACGAGATGATGAACGACCGGAGCGCCCGTCGGTGTCCAGTCCGCGTCGGGTACAGCGCCCGGGTCCCAGATCAAGCGTCCTTGCGGATGGGCAACGAGGAAGCACGGGACAGACAGGTCGGTCGTCGCGACCTCTTCCGCCTTCAGGCGGAATCGGGCTGGGTCAGCCTTCAGGGTCCCGCAGTCGAACACATAGAGCCTGAGGGCGTTTACCTGTGGGGCTGAGCGCCCGGGTGGCGCCGACTGCTGTGCGCCGCCGCAGGCGACGAAGTGCAGCACAGATGCCGCTGCGAGACCGAACGCGACGAATCGAGGCTTGAAGAGTTCCATTGCTCCCCTTGGACACGGTCACGCGTGGCGGATGCCGGTCAGTCGGAAGGAACGCTGTTGGTTGTCACTGTCCTCGACGAGTAGAGGTCGCCTGAGCATCAAGAACTCGTCTCAGCAAGCCGCCCATCTGCTCGGCTGAGACATTGGGAAGGCTGTGAAGTTGACCAGGCTCGTAAGCGGCGGCGTCGTCGGGGAACTCGGTGTGATTCTGGTAGACCACGACGAGGTCCCGCTCGGGGACGACGATGATGTATTTGCCGAGTGCGCCGCGCGCGCTGTAGTTCGCCACGGAGACACCAGGGAAGCCATTGACCCACCAGAGGTACCCATATCCACCGCCACCGCCAGTGTCTGAATGCGAGGTCGTGCTTTCGGTCACCCAGTCGGCGGGAATCAGTTGCCGCCCGTTCCACGTGCCGGCACGAAGAAACAGATAGCCAAAGCGTGCCATGTCCCTGGCCGTCATGCTGAAGTGATAGGCAGGGTGGATCGACTGCTCCACGCTGGCTGTCTTCGTGGTGCCGCCGAAGTAGTGCATATCCTCGACCCGGAAGTCCTGCATCTGGATGGGGGCGGCGATCCGATTCTGAAACTCCGTCGCGATCTTCAGGTGCAACTGCTGCTCGAATACCGTGCCCAGCACATTGAAGTCCCAGTTGTTGTAGTACCAGAACGAACCGGGCGGATGGCTTCCTCGCGGCGGCATCGCCTCACGATCGGCGAGCAAGCCCCCGACGTACGGATGGTAGACGCCAGACCGAGCCTGAAGCACCATGCGAAGCGTCGCCGCCTTCTCGGCCGTCGTGAGCGGCGGCTGATCATCGATGCCGAGTTGAGCCAGCGTCTTCGAAAGATTGAGTCGTCCAGCTCGGACGTGGATGCCATACAGCGCGCTCAGAAAACTCTTGCGAACGGAGCTGAGCTTCACTCGTTTCGCCGGATCGCCCCACTCCACGACAACGCGCCCATGTTCGATGACGACGGCGCTGCCGTCGGCCAGGCCGTCGAAATATCGGCGGGCCTCGGCGAGCTTCTCGCTCGACCATCCGGACCGCGCGGCATCGACCTTGTCCCAGGCCGCCGACGGATAGGTCGTTGCTGGGGTCTGTGCCGGCGCGAGCGTCAGCGACGACCAGATGATCAGCGCCGCCAGGAAGCCACGACTCAAGCGACACCTCCAGGACATTTTCGATCTACGTGGCAAGTATCTATCCGGCCCTCGGGTATCGGCGGGTCTGGCTAGTCTATGCGGTCAAGACTCTGGCGCCAGCCGTACCGCGGGGCTCGAGGCGCGTAGAGCACGTCAATGGCGTAGACCACGTCGAAGGGCGTGCCGTCCCACACCGGGATGTCGTCGGCTTCGCGCCAGCCGGCATCAATCTGCGAGGGGGAGGCTGGCAGTGCCGGGGCCGCCTCGAGCACCGATCCATCTGGCCGCAGGAAGGTCGTCGTCCCGTCCGTGCGCAGCGCCACCGCGAATCCACCCTCGTGAACCGCCCGATGATGGCGTCGACAGAGGAGAACGAGGTTGTCGAGGCTGGTCGCCCCGCCGTCCATCCAGTGCTCCACGTGATGCGCGTCACAGCGACGGGCCGTGCAGCCCGGGAATCGGCAACTCCGGTCGCGCGCCTGGAGCGCCCGCCGGATCGAGGGCGGCACCGTGCGGGTCTTGCGCCCGACGTCGAGGACCGCGCCGTCGGCACCGTGACGCATCGCGCACCACCGAGGCGTCGCAGGACATGCGTCGCGACGTTTCCGCGGAAACGTCCACCGCGCCGTGGTCCACCTCCACGGTCCCCGACAGACCTTCCCCTGCCGCCACACCGGTCGGAGCCTCCATGTGCAGCACCACCTGGTAACGGTCGCCGGCGGATCCGCGATCCAGGTCCGCCGTCAGCGCCGCCTCGGCCAGCAGCCCGAGGGCGTCGGCCCGCCGCTGGGCCGGCGTGACCTCGTCGGCCAACCGCTCGGCCCTCGGCAGGTCCTGAGCCTCGCGAAACAGCCGATCGGCCGCGGCCTCGAGCGCGCGCTGGACGACGGCGCCCACCTCGGGCGTGAGGCGGCCGCGAATCACGACCATCCCGTCGTCGTCCATCCAGGTGGCGAGGTGCCGGTGCAGATGCCGGGACTCGTCCTGCGCCGCTGCCGCCACGTCATCGACTCGCCGCCAGGCCCGGACCAGGCGTTCCGTCTGCGCGGCCGTGCCGGCCTGGGCGAAGTCCAGCAGCGCCGCTTCGTTGTCAGGGGTGGCCACCCGGGTCAGCGCTCGCACCTTGGCGTAGGAGATCGCGCCGCGCTGCATGGTGGCGCTGATGCGCGGCAGCGCCGCCAGCGCGTGGGCGACGCGCACCTTCTCACGGGCGGCGCCGAGGTCGATGCCGGTGCGCCAGTGCAGCCAGTGCGCGCAGGAGGCAAAGCCATTCTCCCATCCGGTGCGAGTCGTCGAACTCGCGCAGCAGCACCAGCAGCTCGTAGGTGGCGGCGTGAAGTCGTGCCGCCAGCGCGGCGATCTCCTCGCCGAGCGCGTCGGTCGAGAACGGCGCGGGACGCATCGCGGCGGACGAGGTCGTCGAGACGGGTGCGTCATCGAGAGTAGCGGTAGTCATACCGCATCCTCGCATCGCAGTATTTGCCGCGTCAGATCGGCCGCAAGAGCGACGAACGCGGCGCAATCCACCTTCGCCGATGGGGCGCGGTGCGATCGCGCCCCCCAAGAGCCGCTGGCAGCCAGAAGACGCATTCCAGATTCAGGCAGCGACTGTTCGCAGGTCACGACTGAAAAGCTGTCAAGCAAAATCGCGGGGCGCCGCAAGGAATCCTGCCGAACAAGGCGGGCGTCGTCCTCTGGTCCGCCGCGTGGCGCGCGAGGACTGGCGTAGCTATCGGGCGAGCTGAAACGCTGTCGCCTGATCGGTGCGGGCAGGGCGCCAACTGCCGTGAGGAGCGCGAGGGGTGATGACGGTGCGAGCCACACCCAGGGGGGATCGGCGAGCGACCGTAGGCCAACGCCGGCATGGAGCGACGACGCCGGCCGCACTACGATAGGCACGCCCATGGAGATGTCGTATCTGGATCCCGACGTGCCGCGCCGCCTCGACGGCTGGCACAGTCCGAGCCTCTCGTTGCCGATGCCGATCGTCACCTACGGCGATCGCGGGCGGCCGTTGCTGCTGTTCCCGACGGCTGCAGCCGACTACCTGGAGAACGAGCGCTTCTTCCTGGTGAAGGCCGTCGAGCCGATGATCCTGGCCGGCCAGGTCCGCGTGTTCTCGATCGACAGCATCAACAGCCATGCGTGGATGGACTCGACGGTGCCGGTGCACGAGCAGGGACGCCGCCAGGCGCTGTATGCGCGCTACATCGAGGACGAGGTCGTGCCCTACATCCGCCACGCCTGCGGTGATCCGGCGGTGCGCATCGCCACCGCCGGCGCCAGCTTCGGCGCCTTCCACGCCGCCAACAGCCTGTGCCGGCGCCCCGACATGTTCGACGGCCTCATCGGGATGAGCGGGTTCTACGATCTCGAGCCCGACTACCTGAAGGGCTACAGCGACGCCGACTGCTACTTCAACAACCCCGCCTGGTATCTACGCGAGCTGTCAGGGGAACCGTTACACCTGCTGCGCACGGCCTGTCGTATCGTGCTGGTGAGCGGACGCGGCGCCTATGAAGCCCCCCAGGCATCACAGGCGTTCGCCGATCTCCTCGGCGCCCGGCACATCCCTCACCTGATCGACTTCTGGGGCCACGACGTGAACCACGACTGGCCGTGGTGGCGGCGGATGCTGCCGCACTATTTGCCGCAGGTCTGCTAGACCCCGCGTCCGGCCCCGGCGGCTCGAAAGTGCCGCCTTCCCGATGACCTCCCGGCAGCTCTGAAGAGCTGCCCTACGACCGCTCGACACCTGTAGGGCAGAGCTTTAGCTCTGCCTCCGTAGCTCTGCCTCCGCGTCATTGCACTGCGGCCAGGCCCTCGGTCAGCTCGATGTAGGTGCCCCACGGGTCGGTGAGGAAGGCAATGGCGATGCCGAGCGCCGGCACCTTGGTGTAGGGGCGATCGAACTTCACGCCCTTGGCCTCGAGGTCCTTCACCATCTGCTCGAGATTGCGGACCTCGAACCCGATGTGATCGAGGGCGCGGCCCTTGGTGGGCACGACCGTTGCTCCCGCGGCGCCGCCGAAGGTGAGGTTCACGCCGGGGAGGTCGCCGGCTTCGAAGGTGCCGCGCATGCCGGGCTTGGCGCCGAACATCTGCACGTACCAGGCCTTCATCGCCGCGACGTCGGGCGCGGCCCAGTGGATGTGGTGCATCACGATGCCAGGCACGACCGTGTTCTCGATGAGCTCGACCTTCGTCTCGTCGGGGCCGAGGACGAACGCCAGTTTGCCGCCGGTCGCGTTGGTCGCGATGTCGTCCTTCACCGGCATCGTCGAAGGCGCTTCCCCGGCCGTGGCCATCGGGAAGCCGGCCGCCTTCAGCTTGTCGATCGCCGCGCGCAGGTTCGGCACCTCGAAGCCGACGTGATTCACCACCGTGCCCCTGGTGCTGCCGGTGGGCTTCTGTTCGGTGAAGAACACCAGCACGTTGCGGAACTTGATCCGCTCGGCCTTGGAGGTGCCGATGATGACCGGCGTGCCGCCGAGGCCGTCGACCCAGAACTTGCGGTGGGCCGCCAGGTCGGAGACGTTCAGGTGGTGATGGCCGTAGGCGACCGGCCCGTCCTTGGCGGCAACGAGCTGCGCGCGAGCCGGCGAGGGGACGGCGAGCAGGATCAGGGTGAGCGCGAGCAGAGTGGGTCGCATGGGCGACAACGATACTCCTCCGCGGCAGGCGCGGCCAGAGGGATCTGCGGCGTTTCCGAGGGGCCCTGCTGCGAAGCGCCTGCGACGGGTGTACGACCCGACGACGTCGGCGATGCAACGTCCGACGCCCGGAGCCACCGAGGCCCCGGGCGCCGCTCGTCGCGCCCTTCAGAAGCGGAACGCCGCGCTCAGCCGGATGTTGCGGGGGCCGAGCACGGCCGCCGGCGACAGGAACTGCGGCACCACGTTGAGCGGGCCGCCGGGAACGCCGCCCTGACGGGCGTTGATGGTGCCGCTCAGGTTGCGGGCGTCCCAGGTGACGTTGCTGTTGAACACGTTGGAGACGTCCATGGCGAAGTCGAGCGACCGGTTGCCGAAGACCACGCTCTTCTGGACGCGCAGGTCGAGCACCGAGCGCGTCGACAGCCGCTCCGATCCCGCCTCCTGGACCATCACGTTGGTGGTGCCGCCGACGGTGAGCGGGGTGTTGACGTAGCGCGTGATCGGCGCGCCGCTCTGCGACAGGAAGTTGGCCCCGAGGAGCACGTCCCACGGCAGCAGGTACGACCCGGTGAGCTTGAAGTTGTGCGGCCGATCGCCCACCTGGCGGCTGAGCATAACGGTGCCGACCGCGGTCTGGTCGGCCAGGCGGCCGCTGGCGTTCAACAGGCTGTTGGGGTTGATGTTGATGCTGGGATCCTCGAAGCGGGCGCGCGACCACGTGTAGCTGATGAGGCCCTGCCAGCGGTTGCGCATCCGCTTGTCGAGCGTGAACTCGACGCCGCTGTAGCTCTGCACCAGGGTGGGATCGTTTGTCACCGCGGTGAGGTTCACCGGCGAGATCCGGTCGTAGAACTGGAAGGTCGCGTCGTCGCCGGTGCCGGCCACGCCGTCGGGCCCGAGATCCGCTCGTGTGGTCAGCGTCGTGGCGAACGGCTGATTCGGGTTGTAGGTCGCGATCTGATCCTCCTCGCGCCGGTAGGTGTAGGTCACGTTCAGCCCGAGGCTCGGCGCCAGCTCGCGGTCCAACCCAAGGGTGAACTCGTCGGTGTATGGCCGGTCGAAGCCGGGGTCGATCACGGTGTTGATGCCTGCAGTGGTCACTGGGGCGCCGGTCTGCTCGCCGTTCTGGAACACGAGATCACCGTTGGCGTCGTTCCAGGTGAACTGCTGGCTGTAGTTGGCGTTCGGGTTGATGTTGTCCAGCGGCGTGCCGCCGGTGCTGATCACGTAGTAGTAGCGTCCGTAGGACGCCTTGACTGCGGTGGTGGCGTTGCCGAACAGGTCGTAGGCGGCGCTGAGGCGCGGCCCCCAGCTGTGCCAGTTCACCACGTCGCGCTGCTCGGCGAAGCTGCGCTCCAGGTTGGGAAAGAACGCCGAGGGCGGACTGTCCTGCTCGGGGAGATACCCTTCGAGCCGCTCCCAGCGCAGCCCGCCGGTGAGCGTCAGGCGGCTGAGCACGAAGCTGTCCTGCAGGTAGAGGGCGGTGACGTCCACCGCGGTGCGGGTGTGGAACGGTGTGCCGAAGAGCGTCGCCGCCACGCTCTGGCCGGTGGCGCTGCTGTAGCTCAGCTCGACGTCGTCGTTCTTGAGCGTCTTGACCAACACCGGCGCGTGCGCGTGGTCGAAGCCGAACTTCAGCTCGTGCCGGCCGCCGAGGAAGTTGTCGACGAAGTACTGGGCGGTGGCGTTGCCCTGGTAGCGATCGCGGAACCGCTCGGTGTCGGCGAGGAAGCTGCGGGTGCGGATGCCGGTGGCGGTGTCGAGCAGCGTCTGCCCCGGGGCGTTGACGTAGGTCGGAAACTTGATCTTGTTGAAGCCGAAGCGCGCGTCGACGAAGAAGCGGTCGGTGATGATCGAGTTCCACAGTGTCTGGAAGACGTGGAAGATGTCCTGCTCGTTGGAGGTCGAGTCCTCGACCAGCAGCGTCGTCGGGCTGACCAGGAACCGGTTCGGCTTGTCGTACTTCTGCCAGGAGTAGAACGCCGTCACCTTGTTCCCCGGGTTGATCTGGTAGGTCAGGTTGCCGAGGCCGGAGGTGATGTTGGTCTGGTCGAGCACGGTCTCGGAGAATGCCGCCGGCACGTTGACGTGCACGCGCCAGTCGCGGAACGAGCCGAAGAAGCGCAGCTTGTCGCGGATGAGCGGGCCGCCGGCGTTGAGGCTCACGTCCGAGACGAAGTCCACCGAGTTGGTGTCGTCGCGGAAGCCGTAGCGCAGCATCTCGTCGTCGACGTTGTTGCTCTGGAAGGCCTCCGGCAGGTAGGCGAACAGCCCGCGCCCGGCCCAGCGGTTGCCGCCGCTCTTGGTCACCATGTTGAGGAACACGCCGCCGGTGGGGACGGTGATGTCGTGGGCGCCCATCGACACCTGGATGTCCTCGAACGCGTCGTAGTCGTAGTAGAAGCCGGCGGCGCCGATCGCCGCCGGGTCGCCGACGTTGACCCCGTTCAGGAACTGGGTGTTCTGCGTGCTGGCGGTGCCGCGCGCGGTGTAGACGCCCTGCAGCCCGCCCGAGGTGCCGCCGACGTCGGGCCGGGTGATGGTGAGGCTGGGCACCTTGTACTCGACCAGCCCCCAGATGTCGCGGCCGCCCGGTGTGGACTGCAGCAGTTGTTCGCTGAGGTTGACGTTGACGTTGGCGCTGGTCGTGTCGACCGTGGGCGACGCGCCGGTCACCGTGACCGTCTCGGCCACGCTGGCCACCCGCAGCGTCAGCTCGAGCGGCACCGTCTGGCCGACGGTGACCACGACGTTCTCGCGCAGCACCGACTGGAAGCCCTGCAGCTCGATGCGGACCGTGTAGATGCCGGGAACCAGGGACGGGAAGCGATAGACGCCACTGGCGTCGGTCACGCCCGACAGCGTGCCCGAGACCAGCGCCGGGCTGCTGATGGTCACGGCCACGCCGGGCATCACGGCGTTCTGTTCATCGGCGGTGCGGACACGGATGCTGCCGGTCTGGACCTGCGCCGACGCTGGTACCAACGACAGCAGGGACAGGGCGACGACCCACACGGCACGTCGGACATCGTTCATGGATGGCCTCCAAGATGTCGAACTACCTGTGCAACGGATTGGAGCAAGCGGGGCCGGCCTGGAATCCCGGGAGCGCACTCGGAGCGACCGGCGCAACGCCGATGCGGCAGCGGCGCATTTGGCCGTGGCGCATGGGTAACTAGCCTAGCAAACGCGGTGCCGATCTATTGCACACAGCCCGCTTGGCCTCGCGGACGCTCGTCCTGCTCCTCGTCACTCGGCCCCCAGCTCGGCGGCTCAGCCATGCGCTGCGCGCTCGGCCGGGCCGCTGGGGGTTCTCCGCGGCTGTCACACACCGTCCACCGGTGTCACATCGGCCGTGAGGCAGCCCGGCGGCGATCCACGGCCTGATTCGCCGTGGCGGCAGATGCGGCCGCGCGTCGAGTGTCACACCGCCTGTCACGTCGTTCGAAAGCCCGCTCACCCCGGGCGCTCGCGTAGCGCGCGCTATCTCGTTGTGATGGCGCTCGTTGCCGGCCGGATGCGATCGCCGGCGAGGCGGTGGCGCACGGACTGCAGTGGCTCCCGGCCGGTTGGCGATGCCGTCTGGGCGCGCCGTGTCCGTGTGTGTGGGAGCCACCGGTCCTATGAGCGAATCACAGTCTCCGCGACAACAGCACCCCGGTCAGACGCCGCCGCAGAAGGATCCGTACAAGGAGCCGTACAAGGATCCGCACAAGGAGCCACCCAAGGAACCTTGCGAGGATCCGAAGCCCACCGACTGCAAGCCGCCCTGTCCGCCGCCCGAGGACTGTCCCCCGAAGAAGCCCTGTCCCTGTCCGCCGAAGTTCGAGCCGCCGGATCCCTGCGCCGAACTGCCGCCGGTGCCTCCCGAAGAAGAGCCCGAGTGCGATCCCGAGACGCCGCCGCCCGATGACGACGACTGCGGCCCGGTCTCGAAGCCGACCGATCAGCTGGCGCAGCTGCAGGCGCGTCTGCTCAAGAGCCAGAAGGTGCTGCGGGGCCTCGAGCCGGCCAAGCTCGAAGTCGATGACCTGGCGGCGCGGATCGACAAGCTGAAGACGCTGGTCGGCGAGCAGGCCCAGAAGGAGAGCGACTACAAGGCGTTCTTCCGCTCGATCGAGGTGGCGCGCAGCGAGATCGACTGCTTCATTCCCACTGTCCGCTGCCAGCTCGAGCTGAAGGAGCACCAGAAGAAATGTGTGTGCAAGGCCATCGACAAGGTCGATGCGCGCATCGCCAAGGCCAGGCGCGAAGCGTGGCGGGCGAGGCTGGTTGCCCGCCATGCCCAGCGCGCCCACGAGCAGGCGACCGCGAAGCTCGCCTGGGCGAAGAAGAACTACGACTTCGTGACCACCGATCTGCAGGCCCGCATGACCGCGCTCAAGGCCGAACTCGCCGAGCTCAAGGGCAAGGTCGATCCCAGCAAGGATCAGTGCCAGGCCTACTTCTATCTCTACGAGCTGGAGCGGCTGATCAAGGCCTGTGGCGGGTGCTGGAAGCCCGACCTCAACGTCGGCGACTTCATCGAATGCTGGTACCCCGAGTGTTACGCCGAGAACAGCCACCGCACCCTGGCGGCGTTCAACGACGCCGAGGCCGACGAGAAGCTCAAGGCCAGTGAGCTCAGCCAGGCCACCACGCTGGCCGAGACGCTGGAGAAGGCCGCGGCCGACGCCGAGACGGCGCGCCGCACCGACATCCTGAACGAGATCGCGGCGCACGGCTGCTGCGGGCCCGACGCCAAATGCCCTCCGACCTCGCAGGATCCAGGGCGTGACGCGCGGTGAGGACGAACGGGGCGGCGCCCCGCGCCTGGAGGGGCAGTGTCATGCCGAATGGTTCGACGTCGGGCACAACGCCTTCCAGTTCATCGTCGATTGCTTCCACGAGGGCAGTCAGGCGCAGGGGTCGCACACCGTGTACTTCCGCGTGACCGCCGACGCGAGTAACGCCCGGGAGCTGTTCCGGCAGCTGGGCACGAGCCTGCTCCGCTACGCCGACGCTTACGGCCCGATCGGGCCGGCCGACGAGCCGCCGAGGCACGACGCATGAGCCACCTGGTGATCGGCGAGGTCAGCGAAACCCTGCGTCACGCGCTGTGGCTCGGGCTGCGCTCCGACCTGGTCACCGGCCAGCTGGTGACCAGCGAGCAGAACATCGTGCTCGCCAATCCCGGGCAGGTGGCCCTGCCCCAGGGCGTGGTGCGGCAGCTCTCGCTGTGGCTGTACCAGGTGCTGCCCAACGAGCACCTGCGCAACCAGCCGTTCGTGCGCCGCACGGCGGCCGGACCGCCGGCCACCGACGACCTGCAGTTCTATCCGCCGCTCTCGCTCAACCTGTTCTACCTGCTCACGCCGTCGATCCAGGACGCTGGCGGGGCCAGCGATCAGCTGGCCGACCAGCGCGTGCTCGGCCGGGCGATGCAGGTGCTCCACGACCAGAGCCTGCTCTACATGCCCAACCGGCAGGCGCCGGCGGCCGCGCACGAGCTGCACCTCAGCCTGGCGCCGCGCACCGTGGAGGAGATCGCGGAGGTGTGGGAGGCGATGCAGCAGCCCTACCGGCTGTCGGTCTGCTACGAAGTGCGGGCGGTGCAGGTCGATTCGGAGCGCAGGCTCACCGGCGGCCGGGTCATCGAGCGGCGCACCGACTTCGCCGAGGTGGAGGCGTAACTTGGCGGCCGGCCCCGTGTTCCAGCAGACGACGCACGCGACGCGCGTCGGCATCAGCGTGACCGACGCGCTGGTCCGCGCGCTGCGCACGGCCGGGACGTTCCCGCCGCTGGCCGGCGCCGTGGAATGCCGCGTCGTCGAACAGACGGCGCCGGTGGCCCGCACCTTCACCCCGCCGCGGCGGCTGCACACCGTGCCGCACGCCGGCGGGTTCCTCTCCACCGAGGGCGTGTGGACGCCGGTCGAGCCAGGACCGCCGCTGCCGCTGTCGCCCGGCACGTATTCGGTCGAGGTGCGCGGCGACTACTATCGGCCGCTCGTCTTCACGCTCGTCTGGCCGCCCGCGCCCGGACAGTCGCGTGTGCCCCTCGACGGCCTGGGTCAGCCCGACACGCTGGCGCTGCTGCCGGCCGCCAACTACCCGCTCCCAGACGGCACGACGAGCCGGTTCCAGCTTGGCCCGACGCTCATCCGCGGGGCGCTCTTCGCCGAGAACGGCGCACCGCTGGCCGGGCGGCGTGTCGAGGCGCTGAACCTGCCGATCCTGAATCCACCCGAGCTGCCGCCGCTGGGCGCCTGGCCGTTCATGGTCACCGAGAGCAGTGCCACCGGCGACTGGGCGCTGGTGCTGCCGGGCCGCCGTTACATCCATCCCGCGGCCGAGTCGCTGCCGGTCACCAATCCGCCGACCCCGCCCCTGACCGATGTGGTGACGACGCGGGTCACGTACTCGCCGGGCGTCTTCACCGACGTGCCGCTCACGGTGGAGTTCGCGGCCGAGATCGCGCTGAAGAACACGGCGCTGCGCGGCCAGGTCACCGGCCCCGGCGGCCGCCCGCTGCCCGGCGTGCAGATCACCACGAGCCTGGACGCGCGGCAGAGCGTCACCCGCGCCGACGGCATGTGGTTTCTCTACTTCGATCTCAACCAGGCCAATGTGGCCGGCGTGACCGTGACGGCCACGCGGCCGGACGGCACCGCGGCGAGCGCCGTGGGCATCCCGGTACGGCGGTTCGCGACGGTCGTGGTCCCGACGATGCAGTTTCCGTGAGGCAGGAGACCGACAATGCCCGAGTATCTTGCGCCTGGCGTCTACGTCGAAGAAGTCAACACCGGCCCGCGTCCGATCGAGGGCGTGAGCACGAGCACCGCCGGGTTCGTCGGTGAGACCGAGCGGGGGTCGACGCAGCCGCACGCTGGTCACCAGCTGGCAGGACTACCAGCGCTGGCTTCGGCGGCTACATCGACCGGCCGCCGATCAACGCGCGCGAACCAGCTACCTGCCCTACGCGGTCCGCGGCTTCTTCGACAACGGCGGGCAGCGGCTGTTCGTCGCCCGCGTCGATCGGCGACGCCGCCGTCGCGCCGACGCCAGCCTGGCCGGGCGCCCCCGGTCCGACGATCGTCGCGGCCATCGGGCCGGGCGACTGGGGCAACAACGATCCGCCTGCGGCTCGACCCGGCGTCGGCCGCTCGACTCCGCCGGCGCGGCCTCGACCAGCCCGGCCACGCAGTGGTTCCGGATCCGGGTCGCTCTACTACCGCGACGGTGTCCCGAACCCGTTCGTCGATCCCACCGATCCGACGCAGCTCGCCGAACCCGAACCGCCGCGAGCCCGACGCCTTCGAGGACTTCGACAACCTGTCGCCGGTCGACCAGCCGACAGCAACTTCGCGCAGACGGTCGTCAACGGCGCGTCGCGGCTGATTCGACATCACGGCGTGCCCCGGGCCGGCCGACGACGCCGGTGGCGTTCACCGCCGGCGCCGCTGGCACGGCGGCACCTACGATGCCGGCGGTGACGCTGCCGAGTGTCTCGATGACGCCACCGTCGAACCCGAGAATCGCACGCGGCCTCGAGGGGCTGGCGACCATCCGCGACATCTCGCTGATGGCCGTCCCGGACGAAGTCGCCGATCAACGCACGCTGGGCCGACGCGGTGATCGACGCCTGCGAACGCACCAAGGACCGCTTCGCCATCCTCAGACGACCCGACCGACATCGCCGAACCTGCAGGTGCGTCGGCCGGCATGCGCGACAGCACCTACGGCGCCTTCTACTACCCGTGGCTGCGGGTGATCGCCCCGCACACGCCCGAAGGGCACCGCGCTGGTGCCGGCCGACCGGCCACATGGCCGGCATCTACGCCCGCACCGACATCGAGCGCGGCGTGCACAAGGCGCCGGCCAACGAGGTGGTGCGCGGCATCCTCAGCCCGCGACCTGAACGGCGGCCGCAAGCCGCTCGTCGCACACGCTGAACAAGCGCGAGCACGACATCCTCAACCCGCGCGGCGTCAACGTCATCCGCGACTTCCGCGCCGACGGCCGCGACATCCGCGTCTGGGGCGCGCGCACGATGTCGTCCGACGCGATGTGGAAGTACGTCAACGTGCGGCGGCTGTTCATCTTCATCGAGCAGTCGATCGACCGCGGCACCCAGTGGGCGGTGTTCGAGCCCAACTCCGAGCCGACCTGGATCGCGGTGCGCACGTCGATCACCAACTTCCTGCGCACCGTGTGGCGCAACGGCGCGCTGATGGGCACCACGCAGGACGAGGCGTTCTTCGTCAAGTGCGACCGCACCACGATGACCCAGGACGACATCGACAACGGCCGGCTGATCTGCCTCATCGGCGTCGCGCCGGTCAAGCCGGCGGAGTTCGTCATCTTCCGCATCTCGCAGAAGACGCTCGAGGCCGAGCAGTAAGGAGGACGCCATGGCCGCCGCTGGCAGCAGGAACGATCCGCTGGCGTCGTTCAACTTCATCGTCACCGTCGAGAACATGCGGGCGGGGTTCTCGGAGATCGGCGGCCTGGCCACCGAGACCGACATCATCGAGTACCGCGAGGGCAGCGAGGACATCACGGTGCGCAAGCTCCCGGGCAAGCGCAAGTACACCAACATCAGCCTGAAGCGCGGCTACACCCCCGACGGCAAGGACCTGTGGGAGTGGCGCAAGACGGTGATGGACGGCAAGACGCTGCGCAAGGGCGGCACCATCACGCTGCTCGACGAGGCGCGCAAGCCGGCGCTGACCTGGGAGTTCAGCGAGGGCTGGCCGTCGAAGTGGGCCGGCCCGGCGTTCAACGCCAAGAACAACGACATCGCCATCGAGGAGATGGAGATCTGCGTCGAGGGGCTCGCGCTCCAGACCTAGCCGAGTGCCAATGGCCACCGCCTATCAGACCCCCGGCGTCTACGTCGAGTGGCTCGACAAGAGCGCCCAGCAGCTGGTCGTCGGCCGCACCGACGTGGCCGGCTTCGTCGGCCTCGCCGAGCGGGGGCCGCTGCACACGGCGGTGAAGATCGAGAGCGACCGGCAGTTCTTCAGCACCTTCGGCGACGTCACCCGCGGACGCCTACCTGGCCTACGCCGTGGCCGGCTTCTTCGAGAACGGCGGGCGCACCTGCTGGGTGGTGCGGGCGGCCGACCCCGACGGCGCGCCAGCCGCGCCTCGGTCCGGCTGGCTCGTCCCGGCCGGGCGACCGCTGCGTCGTCGAGGCCACCAGCGCGGGCGCGCTGGGGCAACGACATCGAGATCGAGGCCGCGGTGGACCGCCGACCGCGATCGCCGGCGTCGTCGCGCCGGGTGCCGGACCGGCCCGCCCAGCGCCTCGATTTCGACCCGCGCGCCGCCGCTCGATCCCGACGCGCGCGCGCCAACCTGCTGCGGGTCCGCCGACGCGGAGCTGCCGGCGATTCAGGAGAGCGCCATCGTCCGGCTCGGCGATGCCGACAGCGTCGCCGGGCCGCTGGCGGACGCTCGAGCTGCGCGCGTCCACGGCCCGCTCGACCTGCGCGGCGGCGCCGACGGATCGGCCGGCGACTCGACGCTCGACCATCTCATCGGCGACCCCGACGCCGACGTCCGCCTGCGGGCGTCGCGGCCCTCGATCGCATCGACGGCGTCTCGTTCGTGGCGGTTCCCGATCTGTGGGCGCCGGCGCCCGGGCTCGGCGCACCCGGCGTGCCGCCGGTTCGGCGACGACGAGATCCTCGATGCCCAGATCGCGCTCATCAACGCGCTGCCTGCGCAGCGGCCGATCGCATGGCCCTGCTCGACTGCCGCCCGACGCCGGCGATGCGGTCGCTGCAGCATCGCCACGGGCGCTGCGCCGACACGCAGCGTCGCCGCCGCCTACCACCCGTGGATCGCCGTCGCGCGATCCGCTGCGCGATCAGCGGCCTGGTCCGGTTCGTGCCGCCGTCGGGCCACGTGGCCGGCATGTTCGCCCGCACCGATCGGCTGCGCGGCGTCCACAAGCCGCCGGCCAACGAGGTGGTCGAGGGCGCCTGCGACGCTGCGCGAGCGCGCTCGACGACGCCGGCCCACGGCCGGCTCAACGACGCCGGCGTCAACGCCATCCGCGCCGTGCCCGGCCGCGGCGTGCTGGTGCTCGGCGCCCGCACGCTCAGCTCCGACTACCGCTGGCGCTACGTCAACGTGCGGCGGCTGTTCACGATGATCGAGGAGGCGCTCGACGACCAGATGCAGTGGGCGGTCGTTCGAGCCCAACAACCCGCAGTCTGTGGCGCGACATCGACCGCGCCGTGCGCGGCTTCCTCGAGCGGCTCTACCGCGCGGGCATGCTCGACGGCGAGACGTCGGAGGAGGCCTACTTCGTGCGCTGCGACGACACCACCAATCCGCCGTGCAGACACCGACGCAGGGCCGCGTGACCTGCGTGGTCGGCGTGCAGCCGCCGTATCCGGCCGAGTTCGTCGTCGTGCGCATCGGCGTGACGCGCAGCGGCATCCAGGTCGAGGAACGGGGGGCCCAGGATGTCTAAGACCGGGGCCCGGCTCGACCCGGTCGCCGTCGTTCCGCTTCACCGTGACCTTCGACGATCTGCCGCCCGGCGGCTTCTCGGACTGCACCGGCCTGCAGGCGGAGACCGAGGTGCAGGAGTACGCCGAGGGCGGGCTGCAACACCCACACCTGGCGGCTGCCCGGCCGCTCGAAGCAGAGCAACGTCACGCTTGAAGCGCGGCATCGTCAGCAAGGTGCTGTGGGACTGGTACGACGCCATCCGCACCGGCCGGTTCAAGTCGCGCAACGCCTCGATCCTGGTGCACGACCCGTCGGGGAGCGACGACCTCATCGAGTTCCAGCTCGTCGACGCCTTTCCGGTGAAGTGGGTCGGGCCCGAGCTGTCGGCCAGCGCCGAACAACCTGGCGATCGAGACCCTCGAACTGGCCCATCAGGGGCTGCTGCGGAAGAGGTGAGGGCGATGCCCGTGCACATCGAGAAGATGACCAGCGACGTCTCGATCCGCGAGGGCGACTCGCGCATGTCGCCGGCCGACGTCGAGCGGGTGGTCAACCTGGTCATCACCAGGCTCGACGAGCGCGCCCGCGACGCGATGCGCGCCCGCGCCGCCACCACGCTCACGCGCCAGGCCTCCAAGCCGCTCGACGCGGGGTGCTGAGATGCCGGTGCCGGCCATCATCGAAGTGGACGCCCGCGACCGGGGGCCCAATCTGCCCGCCGTGATCCCGGTGCAGTTCAACCCGCCCGAGTACACGATCGGCAAGGGCGCGCAGATCGCCGAGATCGCCATTCCCGGCATCGACGCGCCGATCCTGCAGTTCGTCCGCGGCCAGACCCGGACGCTCGCGCTCGAGCTGTTCTTCGACACGACCCGCTTCGGCCTGTCGGACGACACCGTGAAGGACGTGCGGACGCTGACGGACCCGGTGGCGCAGCTGGGCCGCATCCAGCCCAAGACGCACGCCCCGCCGCGGATCCGCTTCGTCTGGGGCCTGGGACTGTCGTTCCGCGCCATCGTCGACAACGTCAGCAGAAGTTCACGCTCTTCAACCCCAGCGGGCATCCCGGTGCGGGCCACGCTGACGCTGTCGTTCAAGGAGTACAAGACGCTCGAGGAGCAGCTGAAGGAGCTCAACCTGCAGTCGGCCGATCACACCAAGCGCCGGGTCGTGCGCAGCCGCGACACGCTGGCGCGGATCGCCTTCGAGGAGTACGGCGACGCCAGCCAGTGGCGCCTCATCGCCGATCACGAGGCCAACCGCCGGCGTGCTCGCCGACCTGCGCCGGCTGCCGCCCGGCGCCGAGCTGGCGATACCGGCCATCGACGTCCTCGATCTGAAGGGACGCCGGCCATGAGCGTCGCCGCCTCCGCCGCCATGCCGATCTACGAGGGCCAGGACTTCTACGTCCCGGCCTTCGAGGTGCGCCTGGCCGGGCGGCCGGCCGGCCAGGACGTGGTGCGCGACATCCTCTCGGTCACCTACAAGGACAGCGTCCAGGACATCGACAGCTTCGAGATCGCCATCAACAACTGGGACGCCGAGACGCGCGCCTTCAAGTACAGCGACCAGCGGCTCTTCGATCCCGGCGAGCGGGTCGAGCTGCACATGGGCTACCAGGGCGCGCTGCGGCCGATGCTGACCGGCGAGATCACCTCGCTCCGGCCGTCGTTCCCGTCGGGCGGCGGCTCGACGCTGGCGGTCAGCGGCCTCAACATCCTGCACCGCTTCCGCACCCAGCAGGAGAGCCGCACCTACATCGCCCAGACCGACAGCCAGATCGCCGAGCAGATCGCCGCCCGGCTCAAGGTCACCGTCGAGACCCACGCCGCCACCGACGAGCCGCGGTTCAACTACCTGATCCAGGACAACCAGTACGACATCGATCTTCCTGATGGAACGGGCGCGCCGCGTCGGCTACGACCTGGTCGTCGAGGAGCGCAAGGAAGGGCAGTCGAGCAGCACCGTCATCGTCTACAAGCCGTCGACCACGGTGCACCACGCCACCTACCGCCTCAGCTACGGCAAGTCGCTGATCGAGTTCCAGCCCGAGCTGACCACGGCCAACCAGGTGGGCAAGGTGACCGTGCGCGGCTGGGACGCGATGCGCAAGGAAGCCATTACCTACACCGCGACCCGCGAGGAGCTGAAGGTCAAGGGCGTCGGCGATCGCGGCGGCCAGGCCGCCATCGAGAAGTCGATCGAGCAGAAGGCCGAGATCGTCGCCACCAAGCCGGTCGAGAGCCTCGAGGAGGCCCGCAAGCTGGCGATCGAGATCCTGCAGGGCATCGCCAAGGAGATGGTCAAGGCCACCGGATCGGTGCCCGGCCTGCCCGACATCCGCTCCGGCACCGTGGTCGAGATCGACGGCGTCGGCGACCGCTTCAGCGGCCGCTACTTCGTCGTGTCGACCACCCACACCATCGGCGACAGCGGCTACACCACCCAGTTCGAGTGCCGCCGCGAAGAGGTCTGAGCCATGCAGCGCGAGAACGGCATCGTCATCGGCGTGGTCGCGGATCTCGACGACCCCGAACGGCTCGGCCGGGTGCGGGTCAAGCTGCCGTACCTGAACGACGAGGTCAGCGACTGGTCGCGCCTGGCCACGCCGATGGGCGGCAGGATCGCGGGCTGTTCTTCCGCCCCGAGGTCGGCGACGAGGTGCTGGTCGCCTGCGAGCAGGGCGATCCGCGGCGCACGGTGCGTCGTCGGCGCGCTGTGGAGCAAGGTCGATCCGCCGCCCGAGGACGACGGCAATCCCACCGACAACAACTGGCGGTTCTTCCAATCACGCTCCGGCCACCTGCTGAAGTTCGACGACACCGCCAGCGCCGAGCGCATCGAGATCATCGGCACCGGCGGCGACCACAAGCTGGTCATCGACGTGTCGGGCCGCCAGATCCAGATCACGTGTTCGAGCGGCGACGTCGCCATCTCGGCCCCCACCGGCAAGGTATCGATCGACGCCAACGCCGTGGAAATCAAGGCCACGACCTCGCTGTCGCTCGAGGCCCAGGGCGCGCTCACGGTCAAGGGCACGACCGTCGCCATCAATTGAGGAGGCATTGTGGGACTGCCGGCAGCGCGCAGCGGCGATCGGATCGTGGCCATCGACATCCACCTGATCCAGCCGCCGGGACCGACCTCGCCGGTGCCGGTGCCGCACCCGTTCGCCGGCGTGATCGACGGCGGCCTGAGCACCGACGTGACCATCGGCGGCATGCCGGCGGCGACGGTGAACAGCACCGCCACCAACACCCCGCCGCACATCCCGATTGGCGGCACGTTCGTCGTGCCGCCCTCCAACCGCGCGACGATCACCACCGGCAGCCTGTCGGTGCAGATCAACGGCCAGCCGGCGGCGCGGGCCGGCGATCGCGCGCGCACGTGCAACGACCCGGTGGAACTGCCGGTCGGCACCGTGGTCGCCGTGGGACAGGTGCTCGATCGGTGGCTGACGTCGATGTGGCGTTCCTGGGCCGTGGCTGGGCCTTTCCGGTCGTCCCCGACCGCGAGGGACGGATCCGTTTCGTGGACGGCGAAGACGCCATCGAGGAGGCGATCCAGATCGTGCTCGGCACCAGTCCCGGCGAACGGGTCATGCGCCCCGAGTTCGGCTGCGGCATCTGGGAGCTGGTGATGGAGCCCAACACCTCGCAGCTGCATGGCCGCGTCCAGGCCCGGGTGCGCGAGGCGCTGGTCCGCTGGGAGCCGCGCATCGACGTCCTCGACGTGCGCGTCGACTCGCCGCCCGAGCAGAAGCACATGCTGCTCATCCGGCTCGACTACCGCGTGCGCGCCAACAACGCCTTCTTCAACCTCGTGTATCCCTTCTTCCTGCAAGAAGGCGTGCAGCGATAGGAGCCTGGCATGCCGCTCGAGCTGAAGGAGCCGACGTTCGACCGACCGTTCGAGGAGATCTACCGCGAGCTGCGGTCGCGGATCCCGCTCTACAACTCGCTGTGGACCAACTACAACGACAGCGATCCGGGCATCACCCTGCTGCAGCTCTTCGGCTGGCTCACCGAGATGACGCTGCACCGGATGAACGACGTGCCGCGCAAGAACTACCTCAAGTTCGCCCAGCTGCTGGGGCTGCAACTCAGTGGGCCGAGGGCGGCCACGGTGCGCCTGGCGTTCACGCCCAAGACCACCGAGCCGCCGGCGACGATCGACGCCGGCTCGCGCTTCGGCGCCCAGGTGGCGGGGAAGCCGGTGGTGTTCGAGACGGCGCAGGCGCTCGACGTGATCGCCGCGCCCTTGAGCGACGTGGTGGTCTTCGGCGACGGCGGCATCGTCGCCATCGATCGCACCACCCTGCAGCCGTACTACCCGCTCGGGCGCAACCCGGCCATCGGCAGCGCGCTGCACCTCGGCTTCAAGCCGGTGCCCGGCAACCTCACGCCGTTCCCGGGCAAGATGCGCTTCCTGGCGCTGCGCCCGGCCAGCGTCACCGCCGGCGAGCCGCTGCGCGCCGGCGAGCAGCAGCGGACCCTCATCCCGCCGGTGGACCTGGTCTGGGAGTACCGGCCGCGCAAGGGCCAGGACGTGTGGGAGCGGCTCAACCTGTTCAGCGACGAGACCGCCGCCTTCACCCGTGACGGCTACATCGACGTGGAGGGACCGCAGCAGATCGAGGCCGGCGTCGATCCGCTGCTGCAGGCGCTGATTCCCGAGCCGCGCTACTGGCTGCGGGTCAGGCTCGACGAGAACCGCTACCCGGCCGGCCGGGCGCCGCGGCTCGAGCACTTGCTGCCCAACGCCGTCGACGCGGTGAACCTGCAGACCGAGACCGAACAGGTGCTGGGGACGAGCGACGGCAGCGCCGACCAACGCTTCACGTTCCCGGCCCGCCCGGTCGAGCCCGACTCATTGGTGATCGAGAGCCGCGACGCCACTGGCCGCGCCACGCCGTGGACCCGCCGCGACGACTTCTACGCCTCGACCAAGGAGCAGTTCCACTTCGTGCTCGACGGCGCGGCCGGGACCATCACCTTCGGCGACGGCGCCCACGGCCGGATTCCGCCGGCCGGCGAGACCATCGTGGCGAAGAAATGGCGCCACGGCGGCGGCGCCGCCGGCAACGACGTCGAGGCGGGCGCGGTCAAGACGCTCGTCTCGCAGATCGCCGGCATCGAGAAGGTGACCAACCCCCGCGCCGCCACCGGGGGATCGAACGAAGAGGACATCGCGGCGTTCCTCAAGCGGGCGCCGAGCGAAGTGCGGCGGGCCGGCCGCGCCGTCACCGAGAAGGACTTCGCGACCTTCGCCACCGCCATCGACGGCGTGCAGAAGGCGCGCGCGCTGGGCGGACGCCATCCCGACTTCCCCGGCGTCGAGGTGCCCGGCGCCGTCACCGTGGTGGTCGTCGCCGATTCCGAGGCCATGCCGCCGCATCCGTCGGCCGAACTCGTCCGGTCGGTCTGCCAGGCGCTCGACGGCGTGCGGCTCATCACCTCGGAGGTCTACGTCAGCGGCCCGGCGTTCATCGAGGTGCGGATCGAAGCGCGCCTGTTCGCCGCGGCCGACGCCGCCTTCGATGCGGTGGCCCAGGCGGCGCGGCGGCGCGTCGACACCTTCCTCAGCCCGCGCACCCGCCAGTTCGGCGAGAACGTCTCGCCGGCGGCGCTCTACGCGCACCCTCTACGGTGAGCCCGGCGGCCAGGTGCGTTCGGTCGAGGACCTGCTGGTCTACGTGAACGGCCTGCCGCACGCCACCGGCCGGCCGATCGAAGTGCCTCCCGACGCCATCGTCTATCCCGGTGCCCACGTCATCGTCGTGCGGCCCGACCAGGATCGGTTCGGCTCATGAGCGCGCAGTCGTGGCTGCTCGGCGGCGGGTATCCCTGGCGCACGCTCGATCCGCGCCGGGATCCGGTGGGCCCCGAGGGCGCCGTTGTCGCCAACGACCGCGACGGCCTGACGCTCGCCCCGTTGCCGCAGGGCGATTGGGGCCTGGAAGCCGCCGACGGCAGCCTCGGCCGCCTCACCTTGCCGCGGGGCGTGGCCGTGTGGGGCGACGTCGTCCTCACGCTGTCGAGCGCCGGCGATCGTGTGTTGCGCTACGACCCGGTGCGCGTCGCATCGACCCCGCTGGCCGAGGTCGGGCTCGACGGGCTGACGCCGCCCGTGCCGCCGGGCGCGCACCGCGAACCCCGGCGCTTTCGTCGGCGCCGCCAACATCGCGCTCTTCCAGTCGTGGCTGTACGTCGCCGATCCCGAAGCCCATCGCGTGCAGGTCTTCGACCTCGAGACGCTGGCGCTGCTCCGGATTCACGGCGGCGTCGACGATCCCGTGGACGTGGCGGCTGGCGCCGACGGCGTCTACTGGCTGGACCGCGCGCGCGGTCGCGTCTTCAAGGATCACCCGGCGCTGGCCTCGCCGCGGCTGGTCGTCCGGGCGCCGTATCGCGCCGGTCGATGGGACCGCATCGCCGTCGATACGTCCGGACGTCTCTACCTGCGCGATGCGCAGTCGCGCCCGTTTGGGCTGGACGTGTTCGAAGCCCCGCCTCCTCATGCGGCCGCCAAGCCGCTGGGCCGGGTGCAGCACCCGGCGCAGGTGCGCGACCGTTTCGCGACACCCGAGGTGCGATCCGACGAGCACGGCCACCTGGTGGTCAGCGACCACCTGCTCGATCCGTGCGGCCTGCGCCGGCCGCCGGCCGCCGGCGAACCCTCGTGGTGGCTCGGCGACATGCGCTACGCCCTCGACCGCGAGGCGCGCGTCGTCCGCGTGCACCTGAAGGACGGACGGATCCGCCACCGCTTCGGTCCTTACGACGCCGTGGGTCAGGGCGTGCCCGCCGACGCTCCCGACGCCTGGCGGCCCGCCGATGCCGTGGCGCTCGACGGCCGGATGCTGGTGCTCGACGCCCGGCACCAGCAGGTGCACGAGCATCGCCCGGGCGAGGGCGCGCTGCGCCGGCGGTTGTCCGCGCCCCGCCGCCCACCCGCGGCGCTGGACCCGCATCGCCACCGACGGCACGGGGTGCCTGCTGCTGTGGGACGGCGGACCGGTGGTCGATCGCGCCGATCAGGGCGGGCGTCTCGTCGGCGAGCTGACCAGGCGCGAGGCGAAGGCGCACTTCGCGCCGCTGCGAACCGGGCCGGTGGAGGGGCCGCCGCCGCCGGCCGTGCGCCTGACGCGCGACGGCGTGCGCGTCGAGCCCGCCGGGCCGCTGGCGCTGGCCCGAGCCGGTGTACGAGCGGCACGGGCTGTGGGTGAGCGAGTGGCTCGACAGCCGCGTCTTCGATTGCCAGTGGGACGTGCTCGATCTGAAGCTGGTGGCGCTGCCACCCGGCGCCACCGTCACGCTGCGCACCCGCACGACCGCCACGGTGCCCGCCGTTGCCGGCGAGCTGCCGCCGCTGGAGGCCCTCAGCGTCCTGGGATCGTGGAGTCAGCCGGTGACGCTGGCCGGCGAAGCGCAGCCGGCCGCCGAAGGACCACGTCAGACCCAGGTGCTGGTCGCCAGTCCCACCGGCCGCTACCTGCAATGTCTCATCGAGCTGGCCAGCGATGGCACACGGGTGCCGATCGTCGGCAGCGTGCGCGTCCGCTTCCCGCGCGAGTCGTGGCTCCAATACCTGCCCGCCATCTACTCCCAGCCCGAGGAGCAGCGCATCTTCCTCGACCGGTATCTCGCCATCGCGCAGGCGACATGGTCCGAACTGGAAACCGAGGTCGAGTCCTTCGAGCGCTATCTCGATCCACGCGCGGTGCCAGCCGAGGCGTTGCCGTACCTGGCGAACTGGCTCGACCTGCAGCTCGACGGCTCGCTGACCGCCAATCAGCATCGCCAGCTGCTCCAGGCCCTGCCCGACCTGTGGCGCCGCTGGGGCACCGTCGCCGGGCTGCGCGCCTGGGTGCGCGTCCACCTGGCGGTGCTCAGCGGGCACGACGTGGAGGTCATCGCGAAATCCGGCCTGCCCGGCATCGTCGAGCGGTTCGTGGAACGCCGCCACCTGATCGTGCAGCCGCCGGGCGACGCGACCCGGCTGGCGCCGCAGGCGCTGTGGAGCCCGTCGGTGGAGCGGCGCTTCCAGGTTGGCGTCTTCGACCGCGAAGGCGAGATCGAGCTCGTCTCCATCGGCGATCCCGGGACGGACCTGTTCCGCCACTACGCCCACGCGTTCCGCGTCTACGTGCCGGCGGCGTGGGTGCCCTCGGCCGGCGGCGCAGGCGCTGCTGCAACGGGCCATCGATCTGCAGCGTCCGGCGCACACCAGCTTCTCGCTGGTGCTGGTCCAGCCGCGCTTCCGCGTCGGCAGCCAGGCCACGCTCGGCCTCGACAGCGTCGTCGGCGGCGACGCCGCGCCCTGGCGCATGTCCTGTGGCGCCGATCCGGCGGCGTCCGGAGGTGCGGCCGGCATGGGACTGGGCATCGATTCGACGTTGGGTGGATCGCGGGCGGGGTCGGGGTCCGGGACGGCGCTTGCATAACGGAGGGATGTCATGAGGTGCGACGACACCGGAACGGACGGCTGCCAACCGCTGGCGCTCGAACGCATCCGGTACTTCACGGGCCGCCATATGACGGCGCGCGACTTCCACGACGGCGACGCCTATCACCGGTCGTTCCGTCATCTCCACAACCGTGTGCTCCACGGCTGGGGAGTGGCGTGCGGCCTCGCCGTGGTGCCGCACCCGACCCCCGAGTGCCGGCCCGACCGCGTGATCGTGCGCTGCGGGCTGGCGCTCGATTGCTGTGGCCGCGAGATCGTCGTGCCCTGCGACGTCGTCACCCCGCCGATCCCCTGGGACGACCGGCCCAAGCGCGACAGTGGCAAGGAGCCCGACCGCACCTATGTGCTGGTGCTCGCGCTCGGCTACCGCGAGACGCTGGTCGAGAAGGTGCCGGTGCTCTACAGCCCCGAGGCCTGCAGCACCGCGGCGATGGAGTACGGCCGCGTGCGCGAGGGCTACGCGCTGGAGTGGCACTGGGTCGCGAAGGACAAACTGGAGGAGTGGGGATGGGACGCGCCCACGGGCTGTGACCCGGAGCGCGACGTCGCCCACGGCGAGCCGTCGCCACACGACTGCGACAACCATCACGAGCACTGCTGCCTCGACCCCGACTGCCCGCCGGGGCACTGGGTGGCGCTGGCCGTCATCGACGTGGCCGACCGCGACGAGTTCGGCAAGACCTGCCGCATCGATCGCAGCGGCCGGCGCTCGGTGGCGCAGGCGCGCGAGCACCTCACCCACATCTGCGGCATCAACTGGACGCACGGCGGCTACATGAAGGTGGGCGCGCTGAAGACGCTGAAGATTCGCTTCGATCGCGCGCTGCGGCCGGCCGAGCACCCCAAGCGGCCGGGGCCGCGCGGGATCAACGAGCGCACCTTCGTCGTGCAGTACGGCGAGCAGCGCGACGACCGGCAGATGGAGGATCTCGACTTCGTCGAGTACGCGCAGGCCCCGTACCTGAGCGCCGATGGCCGCACCGCCATCTACGAGATCCGCAAGCCCGCCACCTATCGCAGCCACATCATCCACGTGACGGTGCGCTGCGACTTCATCCTCGACTGCCGGCGCCAGCCGGTGGATGGCAACCACGTGGCCGGCATGCTGCCGACCGGCGACGGCATCGCCGGCGGCACGTTCGAAAGCTGGTTCCACGTCGTCGACGACGACGACTACGACCGGCTGATGAAGGACACCGAAGCCGAGAAGAGCGCCGACGCGCAGGAGTATGAGTCATGAGCGTGCACACGCCTGTGGCGCCCTCGCCAGCGACGACCACGCACGATTGCGGCTGCGGCTGCGGCGGCCGGTGCGGCTGCGAGACCCGCTGCTGCGACCTGGAGTGCCTGGTCCGCCCCAACTTCTTCTGCGGCCAGCTGCTGACCGACGCCGATCTGACCGCCGTGGTCGAGTGGACGCGGCGGCGGCTCGTCACTCTCGCGCTATCGCGACGGCTGGGGCATCGCCTGCGGCCTGCACGTGAGCTGCGCGCCGCTGGGCGGCCGGGCCGGGTGCTGCGACCCCGCCGACGGGCCGGTCCTCTACGTGAATCCGGGCTATGCGGTGGATTGCTGCGGCAACGACCTGGTGGTCTGCGAACCGCTGCCGGTGGATCTCGGCGATGTCTGCCGCCCGGAGGACGACCCGTGCGCGCCGCCGAAGCCCGGCGCGCCTGGCGTCACCAGGCCGGATTCGACGCGCCAGACTTCGGCGCGCACCGGCGCCAAGGCCTGCTGGGATCGCCTGAAGGACGGCGTCTTCGCCGTCGACCTGTCGCTGCGCTACCACGAGGATCTCAGCCACGGACAGCGGGCCCTCTCGGGCGATGCGGCGACGACAGCGGCTGCGAGTACGCCCGGGTCCTCGAACGCCCGTGCGTGCATGCCGAGCTGGTGAATCTCCAGCCGGGCCTGCCGCCACCCGAGCGCGACCGCGACAAGCTGTTCAAGGCCGCCCTGGACAAGGTGCTCAGCGAGATCGCCGAGGCGCTGAAGGGCGGCGCCCGCGCCGTCCGCGAGTATCTGCGGAAGCATCCGCCGGCTCGCTTGTGCTTCGTGGACGATTTGCTGTGCTGCCTCATCGACCTCGAGGGCGCCGGCGGCCGCGCCGTCAGGGAGATCCCCGACGTGCTGGAGCGGCTGCGGTTCTGGCTGTTCTACGACTGGTTCCTGCAACAGCTCGACTGCGACTGCTGGAGCTGCCGGCCCGATACCGGCGTGCCGCTGGCGCGGGTCTACCTGCGTCGATCGGCGGACGTCCGCCCGACCTGCTCGGTGCTGTACATCGATGAGAGCGCGCCGTACCGGCGTCTCCTCACCAACGACCACTGCGACGTGCCCAGGCTCGACGAGCTCGATCTGCGGCGCTTCTACTGGCTGCCGCGCGACCAGGCGTCGATCAGCCTGGAGCGGCACGGCATCAGCCTGGCCAAGGGCACGCTCTCGGAAGGCGATGCGTTCGCCCACCTGAGCAACGGCATCCGCTTCGCGGCGGCCTCACAGCGCAACCTGCAGGCCCACCTCGTGGTCGACCCCTACGGCGTGGAGCGCGTGGCCGGTTTCACCGTGAATTCATGAGCGTCACGCGCGTCGACTATCGCGAGCGGCAACGGCTGACGACGCCCGACCTGCGGGCCGAACAGGACTACCGCCTGGCCGCGGCGGCCCGCCACCACCTGGGGCCACACGACTGGGGCGTCGTGCGCGGGCTGCACGTGACCGGCACCACGCCGGCCGACCTGATGCTGTGGCCCGGCGTCGCCATCGACGGCTACGGCCGCGAGATCCTCGTCCTCGACCGCGTGCCGCTCGCCGTCGACGATTTCGAGAAGTGCTGGTCGGTGCTGCTCTACTACTGCGACACCCCCGAGCAGGATCCGCCGGGGCGGGTGTGCCAGGACGTCCCGGCCCCGCGGATGCGCCAGCGTTATGTGATCACGGTCGTCGAACGGGCCGCGGAAGCCCCGCTGCCGGCATCCGCTCTCAGGACGCCGCGCTCGGACGGTCGCGGGCAGCGGCCGGCCGCCGTGGCCGGTGCGGCTGGCGCGGATCGGGACCGGGTGCGCCGACGACCCGGAGGACGCGCGGTTGGTCGACACGCGCGACACCCGCTACGTGCGGCATCGCGCGTCGGTGCTGCGCGCACCGTCGGGCGCCGCAGCGGCGCAACTGGGGCTGCGCGATCGCGAAGACCTCTATCACTTCCTGGTCTCCACCCGGTCGGGGACGCCGGCGGCCCTCGACCGGCGCATCGGCATCGATCGCGACGGCGACGTCCACGTCTGGCGGCGCTTCGTGCTGACCGGCCCGCGGGCCGCCAACCAGGTGGCCTATGCCGCCAAGAAGGTGGCGATCTTCGACACGGCCATGCCCGCCGGCATCGGCCGCCGGCTGCGCGTCGATGGCGAGATCACAAGGACGGGCAAGGTGACCAGCGCGGTCGTCCTCGACCAGCGCGGCGACGGACCGGCGCCGACGCCGCTGACCACGACGATCGTCGATCGGCTCAACCCGAACCTCGGCACGCTGCTGTTCGGGGTGCGGCCGATCCAGTTGGAGCTGAGCCCGGTGGCGCGGCTGGTGCCCGCCGTTGGTGACGTCGAGCCGGTGGTGCGGCGGTCGCGCGCCAAAGCCGGTGCGGAGGGACCGCCGCTCACCGCGTTCTCGATCGACCTGGCGCCCTACGACGGACGCCTGCGTCTCGAACGTCCGATGGTCGTCGCGCCGGCGATCGACCCGCTGACCTGCGGCGATATCGAGCGCTACCGCCAGGACCTGGGCGCCGAGGCTCCGGTGGTGCAGTGGCGGCCCGGCAGGGACGTGGTGCCCGATCCCAACACGCGCGAACTGCACGCGCTCACCATCTCGAAGCCCGAAGCGACGGTGCCGCGCACGGCGCTGCGGATCTCGGGGGGCAAGGACGACCCGACGGATTCCTCGTCGCGGCTGGCCATCGGAGGGCGCGCCGCCGACGGCACGTTCGTCGGCGCCCTGCAGATGAACGGCGGCCGTGGTCTCCAGTTGCTCGGCGACCAGGCCGACGAGTCGCTGCGGGTGGAGGGCGCGCTCTACCTGCCGCCGATCGGCCGCGACGATCCCCTCTTCCCCGAGCTGATGGCGCTGGCTTTCATGGGCGGACTCCACCAGAGCGGAGCGGTGCTGCCGATCGTCAGCGCCGCCGTGCAGACGGTGGCACCCACCCCGCTGCAGCGCGGCAGCGGGTACACCTACGACCTGCAGATCACCTACAACAACGACGACAACGAGAGGCCCTCGAATCTCGTGCTCAAGCGCTGCATCGAGGTGGTGAGCGGGTTCACGCCGGGGCGATCCGACCTCGTGTTCCGCTCGCTGACGGTAGACCTGCCATTCGCCGGCGGGCCCGTCGCCATTCCGTCGTCGACCTTCCGCCACCGCGCCGACACGGTCGAGATTCGCGTCGTGCTGCTGTTGAAGCGGGGCACAACGACGACCGGCGTGGTGGTGGGCCGATCACCAGAACTGACCGTGGTCGACTGAACCGAGGAGTCTGGTATGAGCGCCGCACCCGCCATCCGCGTCAACTACTTCGACCGGCAGCACATCCGCCTGGCCGAGCTGCGCGACGAGCAGGCGTACCACGTACAGATGCGCCGGCGCCACAACCTGTCGCACCACTCGTGGGGCATCGTCACCGGGCTCGAGCTGGTGGCGCGGCCCGATGGCCAGGTCGGCGTGACCCCCGGGCTGGCCGTCGATGGCTACGGACGCGAGCTGCTGCTGGTCGACTACCGGGTGATCGGCCGCGCCGACTTCGACCGTTACGCCACCTCGCGGCTCGACGTGTGGCTCGAGTACCAGCTGGAGCTGTCGGACGACCGGCTCGCGCCGGTGGAGTGCGGCGCCACCGATCCGCGCCGGAAGTACCGGGCCACCGAGCTGGCGCAGCTCGTCTTCACGCGCGGTGCGGCGCGCCCCGACCCCGCACACCCGCCGGGTGTGCCGTCGGAGGCGTTCGAGCCGCCGGCGCTCGACACCCCCGACGACCCGCGCCGCCGCTGGCCCGTCTACCTGGGCCGCATCGTGATGGAGCTGCCGGCGTCGGGCCCGCCGGTGTTCCACCTCGACGTCGCCGACCGCGTGTTCGTGGGGCTCACGGCGTCGGTCGTCGACCATCCCGGCAACGCCGCCCGCCTCGAGCTCGGCCATCACCCGAGCGCGGAGGAGTCGCGCAGCTTCGGCGCCACCTCGGTGACCTACAGCGCCGGTCCCGACCGCGCCTTCGCCGTCTTCGTGCCGCCCGCCGACCAGCCGGCGGCCGGTGATCCGGCGCTCGAGCCGACGATCGCCATCGAGGTCGACGGGACGCAGATTCTCGGCAACACGTCGGTGCACGGCAACCTGGTGCTCGACGGCACCTCGCTGCAGTTTCCGGCGGCGATCCCGGAAGGTCAGTCGCCCGACACCGGCGGCCACCCGGCGATGTACCGCATCATCACCGCTGCGGGCGACGAGCTGCGCATCGACGTCGGGTCGCTCAACGGCGGCGACCGCACGCTGATGCTCGGGGTCACCAAGGACGGCCAGTTCAACCCCGCGCTCGAAGTGAGTTTTCCGGAGAGCAGCGGCACGCCCCGGCCGCTGGTCCGCATCCTCGGCGACGTGCGCATCGAGGGCACCCTCACCTGCGACGACGTCCGTACGCGCACGGTGACCGAGGAGGTGGCGGCGCTGCTCACGGGCATGGTGCAGGCCGGCATCGCCGCCGGATAGCGAGGCGCGCGTGGAGGGGCGTATCGGCAGCCTCGAGGTGCGCTACCGCACCCGCAGCGTCGACCCGATGCTGGCGGCGCGGCTGCCCGCCTTGACGCGGGCCATCGAGCAGCAGCTCGGCGAGGCGCTGGACGCACGGCTGTCGGCGACCATCGGCGACGGCCGCGACGTCTACGTGGTGCGCGAGCTGCACGCCCACGCCGTGCTCGACGACGCGGCCTGGCAGCTCGATCGACCGGTCGTCGACCGGATGAGCGAGGTGTCGGCGGCGGCGCTGGCGGCAGCGCTGGCGCACCCGTCCGACGACGTCGTGCGCTTCGACGATCAGGCCGACTTCCTATGTGCCTTCATCCTCGACGAGCTGGATGGCCGGGCCGAGGGCCGGTGGTACTTCGGGGCCTTCCGCCGGTTTCGCCAGGCGGATGCCGCGGCCACCATCGACGCGGCCCTGGCGGCGCATCCCGACGAGGTGGCGGCGGTGGTCGGCCGGCTCGCCCGCCGCGGGCGCCTCGACGATCTGCTGGCGCGGATCGGCGCCGGCCGCCTCCTGGCGATTGGCGGCGGCGCGCGCACTTCGTCGTCCGCCGCTCCGGGCGTGGCCGTGCTGGTGGCCACCGCCCTCGACCTCCTGACGCGGCTTGGCTGGACGCTCGGCGACGGGGATCGGCGAACGCTGACCCAGGTGTTGACGCGGCACGACTGGCAGGCGGCCCCGGAATGGACCGACCGGCGGCGGCTGTCGGCGTTCGTGTCGTCGTGCCTGGAGGACGCCGCCGGGATGCTGCTGGCGCGAGGGGCGGTGCGCGGCCCGTTCGATCGCGCCGCGCTCGAGCACCACGTGCGGAGCGGCCTCGACTGGCTCGACGGGCCGTGGCTGCTCGCGCGCATCGGCGACGGCGATGGGCGTGACGCGGGTGCGTCCACGCCGAGAACGTCCGATGCGCTGGCGATCGTCCTCGGCCGCATTGCGCAACAGGTGATGGCCGGCCATGTCCTGGTGGCTCCGGATGAGGATGTCGACCTCCTCGTCGTCCGGCTCATCGCCGCCGCGCAGCTCCAGGCGCACGAGGCAGTCCCGGTATCGACCCTGCGCGCCGCCCTCGCCGCCGCCGTCGGAGAATGGATACGGCAGGTCCGATCCGCACCAACCCCGCCTGCTGACGCGACGAGCGGATCGCGTGCCGAAGTCTCGGGCCCCGAGCCGCGACGCGCAACTGTCGTCGCGGCGCCGCGAGCCACACTTGTCAGACGCCACCGAAGCATTGACCCGTGCGCTCGTCGAGCGATCCACGGCGATGGCCGACGAGGGCGAGCCGACCGCTGGCGCCAGCCTCTACCTGCTCAGCCGCGCCGTGCTCGACGGCGGCCTGCCCGGGCTGGCCACCACGCACGGCGTGCCGCTCGATGCCCTGCTCGCCGGCCTGGCCGTGTCGTGGCTGCGGCTCGACTGGCCACTCGATGGGCCGGCGCACGACTGGACCGGCGCCACATCCAGAGAGGCCACCGCGCCGGCGGTGCTCGAACAGGCGGCGCCGCAGTTGAAGGCCCTCGCCGAAGTGCTGCGGGCGCGGCTGCGCGATCAGGGCCTCCCCGACATCACCGCACCGGAAACCGGCGACTCGCGCGCCGATGCACGACCCGGCTGGCCACTCTGGTCGCCCGAGGTGGCCGCGTCGCTCGACGACATCGCCGGCGCGCTGCTGCGGTCGTGGGCGCGCTGGCTGCCGGGCCTGAAGGAGGCGAGCGCCGGGTTCCTGCTGGAGCGATGCCTGCGCCGGGCCGGTGCCGTTCGAGTGTCGGATTCCCACATCGCCGTGACGCTCGACCCCGCGCCACTCGACGTGGTGCTGCAGATGGCCGGCTATCTGCAGCCGATCGCGGCCTTGCCCTGGCGCCACGGCCGCGCCGTCTCGTTCACCGTGCGCCGCCGTGCGACGGCGTGACGGCATGGCGATGGCTGCCGCCTCCACCTCCACGATGTCACCGGGCGCCTACCCGTCGAACAGCGACCACCTGCGCGACGAACTGCACCGCGTCGAGGGGCTGGTGCGCGCGCACCTGCTCCGCTTCAAGGACGCCTGCCCCGAGGACCAGCGTGAACGGTACTGGCACATCCCCGACGCCCAGCTCGAGCGCCTCGCCACCGACGATGCCCAGTCGGTGGCGGCACGCTTCGCGGCGACACCGGCCATCGACGAGATCCTGCACTGGGTGGACGCCCGCCGCGGCGCCATCGACGCCGCGGTCGCCGCCACCGGCGCCGGGCCCGACCTGCGGGTGGCACGCCTGGTGCGCGAGTTCGGGCTCACCGCCGCGGAACGCGACGGGCTGCTGCTGGCGGCCCTGCCGGCGCTGCACTCCACCTATCGCCGGTGGTACGGCGTCCTCCAGGCCGATCCGGCGCGGGCCTACGGCACCGTCGCGTTCCTCGCCGAGCTGCTGGCGCGGCGCGTCGAGGATCTGCGCGACGCCCAGGCGGTGTTCGGGCCCCGCGAGCGCCTGGCCCGCAACCGGCTGATCACGCTCCTGGCCGAGGACGAGCCGTTCGGCGCGCGCACGGCGGTGGTCGACGAACGGGTCCTGCAGTTCCTCGACGGCCACGACCTGCTCGACGCCCGCCTGACCGGCGTGGCGCGCTGGCACCCCGGCCGGACGGCGCTGCGCGACCTGCCGCTGCCCATCGACGTGGCCAACCGGCTGGAGTTGCTGCCCAGCCTGCGCGCGCTCGACCGGCCGGCGGCGTCGCGCCTGCGGCTGGAGTTCCTGGGGCCCGATCCGGGGCTCGCTGAACGGGCGTGCGCCGCGGTGGCGGCCGGCTTCGGCCAGCGCCTGCTCGTCGTCGACGTGCAGCGCGCGCTGGCCTCGGGCATCGCCTGGCCGATCGTCGTCGACACGGCGCTGCGCGAGGCCCGCCTGGTGCCGGCGATGACGATCGTCACCCACGTGTCGATGCTGATGGAGGACGGCGACGGCGGCGCGCGGCTGTCGTACCTGCTCGAACGGCTGGCCGACCACCCGCATCCTGCCGCCCTGGAAACCGGGGCCCCAGCGGTGGAAGACTCCCGCACCGCCGCCGACTGGATCTCGTTCCGGCTGCCGGCGCCGACCGTGGCGATGCGCGAGCGCCTGTGGACCGCGCAGCTGGCCCAGGAGCGGCAGTTGGCAGAGCCGCGCACCATCGTCCGCGACCTGGCCTCCGCCTTCCAGTTGACCGACTCGCAGATTCGCGACGCCGCCCAGGCGGCGCGGGCGCTGGCGCGGCGGCGCGACCCGTTCGCGCCGTCGCTCGGCGCCGACGATCTCTTCGTGGCCTGCCGGCGGCTCTCGGCCACCCGGCTGGTGGCCTTCGCCCAGCGCATCGAGCCGCGCACCCGGCTCACCCTCGAGCACGACGTGGTGCTGCCGACGGCCCAGAAGCGCGCGCTGGCCGAGCTGCAGGGCCGCATCCGCAATCACCTGCGCGTGCACGGCGCCATGGGGCTGGGGCCCCACCTGCGGTTGGGCCGCGGGGTGACGGCGATGTTCGTCGGCGGCTCCGGCACCGGCAAGACCATCGCCGCCGAGGTGCTGGCCAGCGAGCAGCAGGTGGATCTCTACCGGGTGGACCTCGCCGCCCTCACGTCGAAGTGGGTGGGGGAGACCGAGAAGAACCTGAGCAAGGTCTTCGCCGACGCCGAGCGCGCCAACTGCATGCTGTTCTTCGACGAGGCCGACTCGATGTTCGGCCGCCGCGGCGACGTGCGCGAAGCGCGCGACCGGTGGGCGAACCTCGAGGTGAACTACCTGCTGCAGCGCATCGAGGACTACTCGGGCGTGGTCATCCTGGCCACCAACCTGCGCCAGAACATCGACGACGCCTTCCAGCGCCGCATCCACGTCGTGGTCGAGTTCCCGGTGCCCGACGCGGCGTCGCGGCGGTTGCTGTGGAGCCGCCTCTTGCCCGGCGAGGCGCACCTGGAGGTCTCGCCGGGGGACCTCGACGACATCGCCCTGCGCTTCGAGCTCACCGGCGGCAACATCCGCAACGTCGTGCTCGACGCGTGCTTCCGCGCGCTCGACGCCGGCTCGACCAGCGTGTCGCTGCGGCATCTCATCGCCAGCATCGCGCGCGAGTACCAGAAGACCGCGCGCCCGGTGACCCAGGGCGACTTCGGCCGCCACTACGACTGGGCGATGCAGCGACGTGGTGGCGCCCGCCGACCTCAGCGCGGCCGCGATCGAGGGGTAACCGTCCGTGCCGGTCCGCGATCGCGCCCGCGCCCTCGACGTGAAGCCGCCCGCGCCGCGGATGGGGCCGGCGCCGATGGCCGCGCGCACCGCCCGTGCCGCCACAGCCCCGACCGTGACCTCGCGCCTGCCGAGTCCTCAGGTGGCGGCCACCATCCTGGCGGGAGCGAGGCGCGCGCCGGCCGCGGCGGGCGCCGCGCCGCCGGCCAAGGCCGCGCCCCGAGCGGATGGGACGCGCGCCCTGCGCCGGTCACCGCGGCAGCAGGGCTCGGTCTCGTATCGACCGGTGCCAGGGCCGTGAGCGGCAGCGCCTCGGTGCTCGCGCTCGTGCCGCCCCGGCCCGGCGGCGCTGTCGCGCCGTCGATGCCCGGCGCGATGCGCGGCATGCCCGAGATGATGGCGCGCGGTCCGGCCGCGGTGGGTGCACCCGTTGCCGACATGCCGGCGGAAGCACCGGCTGAGGCGCCCGAGACTGCGACACCGCAGGACAAGGCCGCGCCGGATGGCCAGCCGAAGGAACCCGCCGCCCCCACACCCGCCACCGACAAGGGCGAGGGCGCGGCCGACGCGAAGGGCGGCAAAGAGGCCGGGCGCCGACGGCAAGGCGGGCAAGGACGGAGGCAAAGAGGCCGGCGGCAAGGACGGCGAGGCGCCGGTCAAGAAGAAGGCGCCATCGGCCCGCGAGGCCATCGCGCCGGCGGCCGGTGGCGTGAAGCAGCGGGCCAAGGGCGCCCGCGCGCACTCGACGTCGCCGTCGATCCCGGTCGGCTCGGCCGAGGCCGCGGCGCTCTCTCCCGCCACCGAGAAGGCGCGGGGCGCCGCTGCGGCGACGGTGAAGGGCATGGACGCCGCCGATCGCCGACCAGGTGCGCCGCGATGCCTTCAAGACGGCCCTGCAGAAGGCGATCGACAACGCGACCAGCCCGCCGCCGAAGACCGAGAGCGCCGCCGACCGGATGATGAAGCAGGGCGCCGCCGAAGCGAGCGGTGCCCTGCGCGGCGAGCTGACCACCCAGAAGGACGCCGCCGCCGGGCCGATGCAGACCGCCGCCAAGACCGAGGTGACGCCCGAGTCCCAGCCCGAGGTGACGGAGTCGAAGGTGGTGCCCGAGCCGATGGGCAAGGCGCCGGCGCCCGTCTCGGGCGCGTCGGTGGTGCCGGAGCCGCTGCCGCCCGAGCAGCTCGACTACTCGGAGGATCGCGCGCCCGCCGACAACGCGATGGCCGAGGCCGGCGTCAGCAAGGAGACGCTCGAGAAGGGCAACGACCCGGCGTTCGGCCCCACCCTCGAGGCGCGTTCCACGGCCGAGAAGCACGAGGCCAAGGCCGAGGCGACGTATCGCAAGCAGGAAGCGGGCGTCCAGCAGAAGGCCCACGGCAAGGCGCAGGCCGAGCTGGCCGAAGGGCTCGGCGACATGCACGGCGTGCGCGGCACGCAGGTGGGCAAGGTCGTCGAGCAGCAGACCGCCACGCAGACCAAGAACGCCGCCGAACGCAAGCGCATCACCGACACCATCACCGGCATCAAGACCACGACCAAGGCGCTGGTCGACGCGCTCCTCGCGGCGATGGACGTGGATGCGGCCACGCATCTTCGAAGGCGGACTGAAGGATGCCGAGTCGATCTACGAGCAGGTGTTCGAGGACGCCAAGGGCGGCGTCGGCACCTGGCTGACGACATGGGGCGACGACTGGGAGGAGCTGATCGAGGACTCGCTGGTCACGGCCCGCCAGGCGTATCTGCGCCGCGTCGACCAGGCGATCGACGCCGTGGCCGATTCCGTCGATGCCAAGCTCAAGGCCGCCAAGGACTGCGTGTCCGCCGGCCGCGTGCAGGTCGACACGTTCGTCAAGGGACTCGACGCGAGCGTCATGGCGTTCGGCGAGGAGGCCCAGGACGCCGTCGGCGCCGACTTCGACGCGCTGGAGACCGAGATCGACTCGCGCCGCGACGCGCTCATCGACAAGCTGGTGAGCCAGTACAAGGCCTCCTACGAGCGCATGGAGGCCAAGGAGCAGGAGCTCCGCGAGGCCAACAAGTCGCTGTGGCAGCGCGTCTACGACGCCACCGTCGGCCTCATCAAGAAGATCCTCGCCTTCAAGGACATGCTGCTCAGCATCCTGGCCAAGGCGGCCGGGGTGATCGGCGACATCATCTCCGACCCGATCGGGTTCCTCGGCAACCTGGTCGACGGCGTGATGCTCGGCATGAAGAACTTCATGGGCAACATCGCCGCCCATCTGCAGAAGGGGCTGATGGAATGGCTGTTCGGCGCGCTGGCCGGCGCCGGGCTGGTGCTGCCCGACACCTTCGACCTGAAGGGCATCGTCAGCATCGTGCTGCAGGTGCTCGGGCTGACCTACGCCAACTTCCGGGCCCGGGCCGTGGCGATCGTCGGCGAACCGGTGGTGGCCGCGCTCGAGCAGACCGCCGAGGTGTTCAAGGTGATCGTCACCGAGGGCATCCCCGGCCTGTGGCGGTTCATCAAGGAGAAGCTGGCCGACCTGAAGTCGATGGTGCTCGACGCCATCTTCGACTTCATCAAGGAGAAGGTGATCATCGCCGGCGTCACCTGGGTGATCGGCCTGCTCAACCCGGCCTCGGCCTTCTTCAAGGCCTGCAAGGCGATCTACGACATCGTGATGTTCTTCATCAACAAGGGGTCGCAGATCATCGCGCTGGTGAACGCCGTGATCGACTCGGTGGCGGCGATCGCCAAGGGCGACATCGGCGTGGCGGCGACGATGGTCGAGAACGCGCTGGCCAAGGCCATCCCGGTGGCCATCGGCTTCCTGGCCAGCCTGCTCGGCCTGGGCGACATCAGCGAGACCATCAAGAAGACCATCGAGAAGGCCCAGGCGCCGGTGAACAAGGCCATCGACTGGGTGATCAACGGCGCCGTGAAGGTGGTCAAGGCCGCCGGCAGCCTGGTCAAGGGTCTGGTCGGCGGCAGGAAGAAGGACGAGAAGCCCCTAGACGACGAGCCCGACCCCGAGAAGGCGGCCAAGGTCGAGGCCGGGCTCGCAGCCATTGATGCAGAAGAACAGCAGCGACTGGAAGATGGCGAGCTGACTCGAGAAGCTGCCGAGGAGGTTGCCGAGAAGGTCAAGCGCGATCATCCCGTCTTCAGGTCGATTACCGTCGTCGAGGGCAAGACGACTTGGGACTACGACTACGTTGCAAGTCCCGGACGGAAGAAGGTAGGAGAGAAGAAGGCTCAGGCCGATGGCATCCTGTACGTTACCGCAGTCGACTCGACGCCACCAGGCAACAGCGACGTCGGTGACGTGTCTGTTTCGCTGACACCCGAACAGCAGAACTTCCCGACGAGCGTCAAGTCGACGAAGCTCGAACAGGCCGTCGGCGCGCGCCTTGAAGAGGACACTGGACTCACCGCGACGACGCAAGCTCCTCGCGTCCTCACCACCCCGGGGCGGACGAGTCGCACCCCGTCGGCGCAGCCGGTCCTGCTCGAACAGCCGGTCGTCACGGCGCCCGGTCACCCGGCGCCGACGACGAGTCGCCCACCGCTTGGTTCAGCACAACCGGACTTCCTCTTACTGTCGCGGCGGAAGGTGGAGGTCTTCGAGGTGACGCTCGACGCGTCGTTCGTGATCAAGCCGCAGGAGCGCGGAATGCGCCAGGGGCGAGGGAAAGAAGCGGCAGGCGACCCCCACAAACAGATTCAGATCGAGAAGACCGCCCTGTATCTTGCACAACGATTCCCGGGCGTGCCAATCGTCTACAACATCCAGGCCACTGGCCAACCGCCACCGGAGGTCAGAAAGCTGCTCGAGTTGGAGCTCACGAAGTTGAGGCGGGCGCTGAACGCACTGGGACTCGACAACCCGATTCAGATCATCTGGCGGTCCTAGACGTCACCGCTTCGTCGCCACGCTGTGCAGCTGCATCTTGCGGTAGAGCGTCATCCGCGAGCACTTGAGCTGGCGCGCCGCCCGGCTCTTGTTCCAGTTGGTGGCCGACAGGGCCTCGAGCAGCCGCTCGCGCTCCGACACCGGCGCGCCCATCGCCGCCGCCAGCTGACGCATCACCTCGGGCGGCACGTCGACGACGCCCGTGGTCTCGGGCGACAGGTAGACCAGCAGCGCCTCGAGCACGTTCTTCAGCTCGCGGATGTTGCCGGGCCAGCGGTAGGCGCACAGCGTCTCGATTGCGCGTGACGACAGCGCCCGCACCGAGCGGCCCAGCTCGCGGTTGAAGCGCGCCAGGTAGTGGTTGACGAGCAGCGGGATGTCGTCGGGCCGCGCCCGCAGCGGCGGGATCTCCACCCGCACGACGTTCAGGCGGAAGTAGAGATCCTGGCGGAACCGGCCCTCGGTCGCCGCCTTTTCGAGATCGCCATTGGTCGCGGCGACGATCCGCGCGTCGAACTGCACGCTGTGGGTGCCGCCGAGCCGGTACACCGACTTGTTCTCGATGGCCCGCAGCAGCTTGGCCTGCACGCCGGCGCTGACATCGCCGATCTCGTCGAGGAACACCGTGCCGCCGTGCGCGGCCGCCAGCTTGCCCGCCTGCACGGCGGTGGCGCCGGTGAAGGCGCCGCGTTCGTGGCCGAAGAGCTCGTTCTCGAGCAGGGCATCGGGAATGGCAGCAGTGTTGATGCACACGAAGGGCCGTGACGCGCGCGGGCCGTTCTTGTGGAGCAGCTCGGCCACCAGTTCCTTGCCGGTGCCGGTCTCGCCCAGGATCAGGACGTTGCTCGACGCCTGGGCGATGCGGGCGATGCGTTCGCGGAGGTCGCGCATGACCCCGCTGCGCCCGACCAGGTCGTCACCGCCGACCAAGGCGTCCTGATGCGCGGCGGGCGCCACTGCGCCGGGCGTCACGTCGTCCACGGCCGAGCGCAGCGCCTGCGAGGTCCACGGTCCCTTCACATATTGCTGGGCGCCGGCGCGCAGCGCGGCAATCGCCAGGTCCTCGGTGCTCGACGCCGCCAGGAAGACGATGCCCGCGCGCGCCTGATCGTGCTTGAGGCGGTACAGGAACTCGAGCTCGGCTCGGGGGTCGGGATCGGCGGCCACCACCACCACGACGTCGGGCCGCTGCCGCGCCGACAGGACGCGTCGCGCCGTCGACGGCGGTGCATGCGCACCGGCAACCGCTCGACACGAGCGCCTGCTGCACTCCGTCACGCTTGGTCTCGTCGTTGCCGACGACGAGGACGAGCGACTGCATCGACACGTCTCCCAGGGTCTTGCAGGCGGTCTAGCCAGACCGAGTGTCCGCTGGGAGGGGCGAAGCGGATCGGGGGCTACTGTCTACGACGAGTAAGCGTGAAGCAAGCAAATTTCGCCTCAGGTTGCCGCAACCAGTGCAGTCTCCCGTCGCCGCATCGTCATGAGCACGAACTACCCATTGAGCAAGGCAGTTGCCGTGTGTCTCATTGCGAGGCACACTCGGCCCATGCCTCATCGATTGCCTGGGCTGATCCTCGCCCTGTTCGCCGCCATGACCCCGATCGAGGCTCGCCAGGCCGCTGTTAGCACGGCCGTAGAGGCGGCGCCGGACGCGGTGGCCCTGCCTCCCGCCTTGGACCGCGTGCTACGCGATTACGAAAGCGCGTGGCGCGACGGCGACGGCCAGCGTCTGGCGGCGCTCTTCACCGAGGATGGCTTCGCCGTGCAAAGCGGCAGTCCGCTCGCCCGCGGCCGGGAGGCCATCGCGAAGAACATCAAGGGGCCCGGTGGCGCCCTGCAGCTGACCGCCTATGCCTATTCCGTGTCGGACACGGTCGGCTACATCGTGGGTGGCTATCGCTACCCGCAGACCACTGGTCCAGGCGGGCGCTTCCTCCTGGCGCTGCGCATGGGGCAGGAAGGCCGGTGGCTCATCGCTGCGGACCTGGACAACACCGGACCACGGCGCTAGGGCGCCTGGTCCAGTCGGCGTCGTCCGCGCCGGCGCTATACTCACGCGTCACGCCGATGATCATCCACGAGCTGGGTCCCGCGGAGTGCGACGAGGTGCTCGCGCGAATCACGATCGGACGGCTCGGCTGCGCGCGCGACAACCAGCCGTACATCGTGCCGATTTCGTTCTACTTCGATCCGCCGGCACGCTGCCTCTACAGCTTCGCGACGGCCGGCCAGAAGGTCGACTGGATGCGCAGCAACCCGCGCGTCTGCGTGGAAGTCGACGAGATCACCGACCAGTTCCATTGGACCAGCGTGCTGGTCATCGGCCGCTACGACGAGCTGGTCGCATCACCCGCCGGGGGCGGAGCTCGCGAGCGTGCGCTCGAGTTGTTCCAGCAGCACCAGGACTGGTGGCTGCCCGGCGCCGCCCGGCTGGCATCCGGGGGCGAGCACTTCGCGCCGGTCGTCTACCGGATCAAGATCGACCAGCTCAGCGGCCGGCGGGCCGATCGACGGCCCACCTAGTAGTTCGCAGCCGGCAAGGATCGTGAATCAAGACCTCGATGGAGGTCGTGATCATGCGTCCACGCATCATCGAGAACGCCGGGCGGGGACTCGTCCTCGGCGTCACACTGGCTGGCGTCGGCTACGCCGCGCTCGTCGCGCTGAGCCGGATTCGCTACGGGCGACCGGTATGGAGGTCGGCGGCAGACCGCAGCCCGCTGCTCGATCGCTTCATCCCCGCCCCCGAAGTGGTCGAACATCATCGCATCGGAATTGCCGCGCCGGCGTCGGTGGCGCTGGCGGCCGCGACCGAGTTGAAGCTGCTGCGGCACCCAGTCGTGCGCGCGGTGGTCAAGGCTCGAGAGTTGGCGCTCGGCGGCCGGCCAGACGCCAGGCCCCACCCCGAGGCGCTGCTCGCGCAGATGCAGTCGATCGGGTGGGTCGTGCTGGCGGAACGCCGAGGCAACGAGATTGCCGTCGGCGCGGTGACGCAACCGTGGCAGGCCGCCCCGGTATTCCGTTCGATACCCGGCGACGACTTCGCGGGCTTCACGGAGCCGGGCTACGTCAAGATCGTCTGGTCGCTGCGGGCGGAACCCGCCGGCGAGCATGCGACGCAGTTCCACGTCGAAACCCGGGTCTGCACCAGCGACCCCGGGACCCGGGAGCGATTCCGACGTTACTGGTCGTATGTCGCCCCCGGAGTGGGGCTCATCCGGCTCGCGATGCTCCGGCCTCTCAAGAAAGAGGCCGAGCGTCGCGCGGCAGCCCTCACGCTGGACGGTGCCCGGACGACCGTTCTGAGGTAGCCGCGAGGGCGTCGGGAGCGATGAACTCGCGCTCGTGCGCTCGCACGGCCAGCACCGGGCACGGCGCCGTCCGTACCACGCGCTCGGCGGCGCTGCCCATCAGGAACTGCTGCACCGCATTGCGTCCGTGCGTGCCGACGACGATCAGATCGATCGCCTTGTCGGCGGCATAGCCGGTGATGCCGCTGGCGGCGGTGAGGCTGGTTTGCACCGCGGGCACGACCGACAGCGAATTGCGGTCGTCCTGGGTGATGAGGGCGTCGAGCTGGTGGCGGGCCCCCACCTCCAGCTCTTTCTGGAGATCCGGGCTGACGACGCCGAACTCGGTGCCGTAGCGCACCATGACGTCTTCGACGACATGGAGCACGTGGAGGGTGGCCCTATAGGACCGGGCGAGGTCGCGGCCGTAGGCCAGGGCGACGGCCGACGGCTCGCTGAAGTCAGTGGCGACCAGGATGTTCTTCAGGACAATCATGGCGAGCTCCTGCTGACGATCGAGCAGGATGTGTGCCAGTCCGAATGTCCCCGGCGCGTCCGTGGCCTCGAGGCGCGGTGGCCTGTTTATTGATGTGTCCTGGGTCATGACGAACACCTGCCGCACCGAAATCCCCGAATGCCGGGGATCGCGTTCCCGTCCCTGCCGGCCGAGACTGGTAAAGTTCCCGCTCAGTGCGAAAAATTTCCCAGCGCCGACCCGTGGTCTGACAGGCGCGCCGCTCGGGAGGGCCTTCTGATGTCAAACGCGACGGTACTGGTCGTCGACGACGAGCCGCTGATCCGCTGGTCGCTCGTCAACCGTCTGAAGGAGGAAGGGTATCGAACGCTCGAAGCCGGAACCGCCGGCGACGCGGTGGCGCTGCATCGCGACGGCGCCGACCTGGTGCTCCTGGACTTCGCGCTTCCCGACGCCAATGGCCTGGCCGTCCTCAAGCAGGTCAAGGAGACCGATCCCGACACGCTGGTGATCATGCTGACCGCGCAGACCGGCGTGGAAACCGCCGTCGAAGCGATGAGGCATGGCGCGTTTCACTACCTGAACAAGCCCTTCGATCTCGACGAGGTGATGCTGCTGGTCGAGAAGGCGCTCGAGACCACCCAACTGCGCCGCGAGGTGAGGGCCCTGCGCGCCACGCAGGCGCAGCCGTATGGCCCGAAGAGCATGGTCGGCGAGAGCGCGGCCATCGTCGGCGTGCGGGCGTTGCTGCAGAAGATCGGCGCCAGCCCGGCCTCGACGGTGCTGCTGACCGGCGAAAGTGGCACCGGCAAGGACCTGGCAGCCAAGGTCATCCACTACAGCAGCGCCCGCGCCGCCCGGCCGTTCATGAACATCACCTGCTCGGCGCTGCCGGAGACCCTGCTCGAGAGCGAGCTCTTCGGCCACGAGCGCGGGGCCTTCACCGGCGCCGATCGGCAGAAGCGCGGGCTGCTGGAGTCGGCCGACGGCGGCACGATCTTCCTCGACGAGATCGGCGAGATGGTGCCGCTGCTGCAAGCCAAGCTGCTGCGCTTCCTCGAAGACAAGTGCTTCAAGCGGGTCGGCGGCGCGAGCGACATCAAGGTCGACGTCCGGGTGATCGCCGCGACCAACCGGTTGCTGCACGAGGAGGTCAAGAAAGGCCGCTTCCGCGACGACCTGTTCTATCGCCTCAACGTGATGGCGGTGCCGCTGCCGCCGCTGCGCGAACGCCGTGACGACATCCCGCTGCTGCTCAAGCACTACATCGACGCCTTCAACACCGAATTCCGGAAGAAGATCCAGGGCGTGACCCCTGGGGCGATGGCCGCGCTGACCCGCTACCCGTGGCCGGGCAACGTCCGCGAGCTGCGCAACGCCGTCGAGCGGGCGATGCTGCTGAGCGAAGGCACCCAGCTCAGCGAGGAGCAGTTTTCGATGCTGGGGGCCGGCGAGGGCCAGCTGTCCGCCGAGGTCGGGCTGCCGGCGGGCGGGATCAACCTGGAGGGGCTGGAGCGTTCGCTGGTGGTGCAGGCGCTCGAGCGCAGCGGGTGGAACCAGACCAGGGCAGCGACGCTGCTGGGAATGAACCGCGATCAGATCCGGTATCGCATCGAGAAGTTCGGACTCGAAAAGCCGGCCTGATCGCCCCGCCGCCTTCAGCCCGCCGGCTGCGGAAGCTCGACCCTGACGACGGTCCCGCCGCCCTCGGGGCACTCGACGACGATGCGCCCGTCGTGCAGCTCGACCAAGCGCTTTGCCGTCGCCATGCCGAGCCCGGTTCCGCGCGCCTTGGTGGTCTTGAACGGCCGGAACAGCGCCCTCCGAATCTCCTGCGGGATGCCGGGTCCCCCGTCGGCGACTTCGATGCCGCACCAGCCTCGAGCGGGGAGGTAGAGCCGCAGCCGGATCACGCCCCGCCCGTGCATGGCCTGCGCGGAGTTGATCAGCAGGTTCTGGAACACGATGGTGAGGAGGTTCGGGTCGGCCGGAACCGGACCGGCCTCTCCCGCGATCGTGACCTCCAGGTTGGCGAAGGCCGGGTCCCGCGTCAACCACCCGGCGACCGTCTGCAACAGCATGTGGAGATCGACCAGCACCCGCTTCGGCTGGGGCGGCCGGGCGAAGACGAGCAGGTCCTGAACCAGGTCGTTCAGGGTGTCGATCCTCGCGATGACCTCCTTGACGACGTCTGCATCGGCGGCGCCGGTCGGCAGCCGTCCGCCGAGCACCTGGATGGCCCCGCGCACGGCGGCCAGCGGGTTCCTCACCTCGTGGGCGATGACCGCCGCCATCTCGCCCAGACGCGCGAGTGCCGTGGCCTCGCGCAAGCGGTCCTCGAGCTCGGCCCGGCTCGACAGGTCGTGGAGGATGCCGGTGAAGTGCCGCTCGCCGTCGATGGTCATTTCGCCGACCGACAGGTGTAGCGGGAACGTCTGCCCGTTGCGCCGGCAGCCGGTCACCGCCCGGCCGATACCGATGATCCGGCGTTCGCCGGTTTCCAGGTGATGTTTGAGGTAGCCGTCGTGGCTGGAGCGGTCGGGCTCGGGCATCAGGAGGCTGACGTTCTGGCCGACCGCTTCGTCCTCGCGATAGCCGAACATCCGCTCTGCCGCCGGGTTGAACGCCTCGATGACGCCGCGCGAGTCGATGACGATGATGCCGTCGACGGCGGCGTCGATCACGGCGCGCCAACGCGCCTCGGCGACCCGGCCTGAGTCGCCGCCCCCGGACTCCTCAGAGCGCCGTGCCACGTGCCGATTATCCCCTGGAGTCACGCTGGCCCCCGCCGGTGAACATCACGCGGCACGACGCCTGCCGCGGAAAAGTCCCCGGCGCCGCGTGAGTTTCCCCGCCAGGATTCGACCACCGAACCGTAAGCCGGCAGTTTCACCGCACGAATTCAACCCGGAACTTGGCACTCTCCGTGCTCCTCTCGCCAAGCGGAGGTGGTCCATGCGATCGATCGCCATCGGAATGTTGGCCGTCGTGCTCCCGATCGCGTCGGCATCGGCGCAGACGCCGGGCGAACGGACGCTGATCCTTGCCGACTTCCAGCAGCGGCTCGCCGACTACTCGCGGCAGCACGAGTGCCTCGATCCGGGCCATGCCGCGGGAACGCAGCGGATCGTTACCCCGGCGGCGGCAACGGTGCTGCGCCAGCTCATCGCCACGGTGCCCGAGGGACACGCCCCGACGACAGTCATCCGGGCAGCCGGGACCTCCTCGCCCAGCCGCACCCGGGTCACGGCAGGCGAGCGGTTTCCGACCGCCGCGCTGCGCCCGTTCCCGGCCGGCCTGACCAATGTGTTGCCCGCGTTGCCGCCACGGTTCGAGTACCGGTTGATCGGCGAGGACCTCGTGCTCCGGGATCGGTCCACCGACCTCATCGTGGCGGTCCTGAGCGACGCCTTGCGCCCCAATGCCGGCACCACCCGACGTTGACGCGTCCGCCACGAAGGAGGACATCATGACCACCCACGCTCACTTCGTCACCGCGCGCGAGATCGTCCGCCCGGTGGACAACGCGACGGAGGACCGGATTCGCGCCGAGTACCGCGAGTTGCCCGGGCTGTGCCTGACGACCGAGCAGGCGATGCGCTTGTGGACGCTCGATCGACCGACTCTGCCAGGCGGCCCTCGAGCGGCTGATCCGCGACGGAATCCTCGAGCGGGACGCCTTCGGCCGCTATGCACGAAATCGCTGTGCTCCGGGCAGCGGGACCCGTTCCCGCAAGACTCGATCAGCACGGACCAGCACTCCACGGCGGGATCGCGAGTCCGCTGGTGAGCCGCCGTGGGGAGATGTCCGCGCACCGCGGATTCTTTCCCGCTGATGCCGCGGTGTTCGCGGCCCGGAAGTGCTCGATCGGCCACTCGTTGGAGGGCAAGGGCCAGGCCAAAGGGCCGCTCGACGCCGGTGATGTGCGCCTACTCGAACCTGCCGACCAGGCGGGCGACAAGGCCACCGCTGGCAAACGCGAGCAGCGCCACGAGGGCGCCCAGGCCCAACATCTCCAGACCCGCTCTCCACCAGCGTACGTTGGCGATGGCCGCTCGGGAGGCGCCCACCGCGAACATCGTGCCGAACGTGACTGCGATCGATGCGATGAAGCGGTCAACCGGCAGGACCGGGAACATGTACGGCAGCAAGGGCACGGCACCCGCGACGACGAACGCCAAGAAGGTGGCAATCGCATGGCGAGCCGGGAACGTTTCTTCCTCGGGAAGATCCTGCGCCTCGAGCACGCTTTCATGCGACCGGATCGACAGGTAGTTGCCAACCGCCATCGACAGGCCGTCGGCGACCAGGTTGGCTGCGCCGATAATCAGGACGACGCGAAGCGACAGACCGCCACCGGCAACTCCGGCGACGACCGCGAAGGTCGTGATGATGCCGTCGTTCGCGCCGTAGATCAGTTCACGAACGTAGTGGCGGGCAACCTGAAGTGGACTCGCCGGTTCGACGTGCAACGATGGTCGCGGCATCGGTTATCTTCCTGAGGGGAGCGTCCAGGGACGCATGGTGCGTAACCGAAGTCTTCCACATGATCGCGCCTAGGCCGTCGCCCCCTTCGCGATGACTACCTCGAACATCGTCGGGCTCCTGATCGCGGCGCTGGGCGGCGCGGCCGTGGGCCTGGAGCGCCAGTGGTCCGGACATGCCGAGGGCCCGGGGGCGCGCTTCGCCGGCATTCGGACCTTCACCATGCTCGGCGCAGTGGGTGGATTCAGCGGATGGTTGTGGGCCGCCGGCATCACCGCGCCGGCGGCGATCCTGTTCGCCGGAGCCGTTGCGGTCGTGGCCGCGGCCTACGTTGCCGGCAGTCGGCACGATATCGACGGGACGACGGAGGTCGCGGCCCTCGTGGTGTTGGCTGCCGGTCTGCTCGCCGGCATGGGAGCGATCCGGCTCGCGAGCGGCATCATCGCCCTCGTCGCCTTGCTGCTGGTCGAGAAATCGCGGCTGCACGCGCTGGTGCAGCGGATCGACGATGTGGATCTGCAGTCGGGCGTGCGATTCGCCGTCATGGCCCTCGTCGTCCTGCCATTGCTTCCGGAAGGGCCGTTCGGTCCGCTTGGCGGGATTCGGCCCCGCGAGCTATGGGCGCTGGTCCTGTTCTTTTCGGGGTTGAGTTTCGCCGGGTACGTGGCGCGTCGTGTTGCCGGTCCGGGCCATGGTTACCTCGTCGCTGGACTGCTCGGGGGCCTGGTATCGTCCACCAACGTGACGTTCACCTTCGCGCGAATCAGCCGGAGCGAGCCGACGGCGGATCGCGCTCTTGCGTTCGGGGCTGTGGCCGCGAATGCCATGCTCTATCCGCGAGTGTTGGTCGCCACGGCCATACTCAACGCGGCGGTAGTCCCGCCGCTCGTTCCCTATCTCGCCGCGCCCGCCTTGGTGGCGGCGCTCGTGGCTGCCCTGGGGACCCGCCGCGACCCGGAGGCTGGAACGCGTGAAGTCCCGCAGCACAATCCGCTCCAACTGGCTGCGGCGCTTCAGATGGCCATCCTCTTCCAGGCGGTGCTGATGGCCGTCTACCTGGTCAGGGCGGTGTGGGGACAATCCGGCGTGTTCACGTCGGCGGCGGTCCTCGGACTCACTGACGTGGACGCCCTCACGGTGTCGATGGCGAGGGGCGTTGCGCAGACGGTCTCGCCGGCTGTCGCCGCCACCGCCATCGCGATTGGGGTGCTGGCGAATACGGCGATGAAACTGGGGCTGGCGGTCTTCCTGGGCGGTCAGAGGTTCCGGGCAATTGCCGGCGGCGCGCTGGCGCTGATGCTCGTGGCGGTTGGCGGAGCCCTTCTCTTGCTTCCCTGAAGTCGCCGTGGGGAAACGTCCGCGCTCTGGGGATTCTTTCCCGCTGAATTCGAGTCGCTGTCCGTGATTTGCTGAAGCCCCACCCCGACCGGTTGTCACGCTCGCGCACGACCCGGTCGACAGCGGAAGGAGCGGAGAAGCCGATGACCCGAGCGATGTGCCTCCTGGTGTTGGTCGTGTTTGGTCAGTGCCGACCGGCGAGCGCGGCGACGCAGGCCCCGGCGGCCGCCGATGCCGCTCGCGGCGCCGTGGTGTACGCGGCCCAGAAGTGCTCGATCTGCCACTCGCTGGAGGGCAAGGGCCAGGCCAAGGGCCCGCTCGACGACGTCGGCTCGAAGCTCAGCGCCGACGAGATCCGGCAGTGGATCGTCAATCCCGCCGAGATGACCGCCAAGGCCAACGCCACGCGCAAGCCGGTGATGCGCGCCTACCCCAACCTGCCCAAGGACGATCTCGACGCGCTGGTCGCCTACCTGCTCGCCCAGAAGAAGCCGTAGCGCGGCCGGCGATGCGCATCGACCTGCCATCCGCGGCGCGGAACCCGACCAGCCTCGTCGGCGCGGCGATCGCCACGGCGATGGCCGTGCTGTTCCTGGTGCTGCTGGCGCTCGAGGTCGGCGGCCTGCTGCGTAATCCCTACCTGGGACTGCTGCTGTTCGTGGCCGTGCCAGCGGTGTTCCTGCTCGGGCTGCTCCTGATCCCGCTCGGCATCTGGCGGCGCCGCCGGCTGCTCGCCCTGGGCCAACTGCCAGAAGACTGGCCGGTGATCGATCTGCGGCGGCCGCGGACACGCACGCTCCTCTTCGGCGTGACCCTGCTCACGCTGGTCAACGTGATCATCTTCTCGCTGGCCGCCTACGGCGCGGTGCACCACATGGAGTCGGCGGCGTTCTGCGGCACCACCTGCCACACGACGATGGAGCCGGAATACACCGCCTATCAGGTAGGTGCGCACGCCAGGGTCTCCTGCGTGTCGTGCCACGTCGGTCCCGGCGCCGAGGCACAGGTCGAAGCGAAGCTGGCCGGCACCCGGCAGTTGTGGCACCTGCTCACCGGCAACGTCCCGGCACCGGTGCCCGCTCCGGTACGGTCGATGCGGCCGGCCCGCGACACCTGCGCCAACTGCCACTGGCCCGAGAAGATGCACGGCGACACCCTGCGGCAGATCCGCGAGTACGCCGACGACGAGAAGAGCTCCGAGACGGTGACGACCCTGCAGCTCCACGTCGGCGGCGGCCAGGCCGGATCCGGCAGCGGCATCCACTGGCACATGAACATCGACAACCGCGTCGAGTACATCGCCCTCGATGCGGAGCGCCAGACGATTCCGTGGGTCAAGTTCACCGATCGCGACGGCCGCGTCACCGAGTACGTGGTCGCCGGCACGACGCCGGCGACGCTGGCGGCCGGCGAGCACCGCCTGATGGATTGCATGGACTGCCACAACCGCCCGGCCCACACCTTCGACTCCGGTCCGGAGCGGGCCGTGGACGCCGCCATCGCGCGCGGACAGATTCCCAGGGATCTGCCGTTCGCCCGACGCCAAGCGGTGGCGGCGCTGCAGGCCTCGTTCGACTCACGACAGGCGGCGATGACCGGGATCGAGCGGGCGATGCGTGAGGCTTATCCCGCCGAGGCGCCGTCGCTGGCCCGCATGATCGCCGGCGTCCAGGGCGTCTATGCCCGCAACGTGTTCCCGGCGATGAGGGTCGGCTGGGGCACCTATCCGAACAACATCGGTCATGTGGCCTTTCCGGGCTGCTTCCGTTGTCACGACGACAACCACAAGACGGCCGACGGCAGGGCCATTCAGCAGGACTGTCAGACATGCCACGACATGCCGTAGAAGGCGAGCCATGCGTCCAGTCGCGGTTCTGAACGTAGTGGCGGCGGTGCTGCTGGCCGGCGTCATCGGCACCCGCTCGATGCAGGCGACGCCGGTCGAGACGATGGCCGCCGGCGGCGGCCAGGCCCAGACGGCGCCGCCGACGCCGCCAGCGGGCTACGTCGGCGCCGAGACCTGCGCGACCTGCCACACCGGCTACGACGCCTCGATCCGGTCATCGAGGCACGGCCAGGCGCAGGATCCGCGAACGCCCGCGGCGGCTCAGGGTGCGAGACCTGTCACGGGCCGGGGGAGGCGCACGCCAGCGATCCCGAGAACGTCAAGCCGGTGCAGTTCGATCGGATCCCGGCCCGGGCGGTAACCGACGCCTGCGCGACCTGCCACAATCGTGGACCGCATGCGCTGTGGAAGGGCAGCCAGCACGAGGCGCGCAACGTGTCGTGCGTCAGCTGCCACAGCGTGCACCGGCCGAAGTCAGCCAAGGCGCAGCTGAAGACGGTCGATCAGCAGCAGCAGTGCATGTCCTGCCACCGCGACAAGGTGGCCAAGCTGGATCGCTCCGGCCACATGCCGGTACGCGAGGGCAAGATGGAGTGCTCGTCGTGCCACAACCCGCACGGCGCGACCAACGTGCGGCTGCTGAAGACGGGCAATTCGATCAACGAGGCGTGCTCGAGCTGCCACGCCGAGAAGCGCGGGCCCTACCTGTTCGAGCACGCCGGCATCAGCGGCGACAGCTGCGCCACCTGCCACGACCCGCACGGCTCGAACAACGACCGGATGCTGGTCGCCAAACTGCCGTTCTTGTGCCAGCGCTGCCACAACCACACGCGCCATCCCTCGACGATCTACGACGGCAAGGTCCTGCAGACCAGCAACCGCCTCTACGGCCGGTCGTGCGTGACCTGCCATTCGGCCATCCACGGCTCGAACCACCCGGCCGGTTCGACCTTCCTGCGGCAGTGAGGAGGCCCACCGTGCAGACCCGGACCATGCTGACGGCCCTCCTCGTCGTGCTCGCGGCCGGCACCGCGACCGCACAGGAACCGCCCTCGCTGCCGGCGCCCACCGATCCGGTGGCGGTCGGCCGGAGCGAATTGAGCGGCCGGGTCTACGGCGCCGTGGACTTCGGCGGCCGCATCAGCAATGTCGACGGCGACGAAGCGCGCTTCCAGCGCTATCGCGACCTGCGCAGCGGCATCTACGGCACGAACATGCTGGCCGGGCGCCGCACCCAGGACTGGGTGGTCGAGGCGCAGGCCTGGAACGTGGGCTATCGCGATCAGCGCTACCAGCTCGACGTCCAGCGCGCCGGCCGGCTGTCGGCGACGTTCCTCTGGGATCAGATTCCGCTGTTCATCAGCGGCGACACCCGTACGCTCTACACACAGCCGGCCGCCGGAGTGTTCCGCATCGAGGACGCGACGCAGCAGGCCATCCAGAGCGGCACGAAGACCCTGCGCGACTTCGAAGACCAGGCGGTGGGCTTCGAGCTGAGGACCATGCGCAAGATTGGCCAGGCCGACATCGTGTTCAATGCCGACCGCTCGACCGATATCGTGGTCAAGGTGCGAGGCACCTCCCGGACGGGCGCCATCCCCTTCGGCGGTACCTTCGGCTTCAACAACGCCGTCGAGCTGCCAGTGCCCGTTGACAGCCGGACCGCCGACGTCCAGACCGCGCTCGAATGGGGCAACCAGTCGGGAATGCTGCGCATCGGCTGGGACGGATCGAGCTACGAACCCGACACCGACAGCGCCATCTGGGACAACCCGCTGCGCTTTGGTCCCGACATCGTCGGCACCCCGTCGCAGGGGCGCATGGCGCTCTGGCCGGCCAACACGCTCACCTACCTGCACGGCACCGGCGCCGTCAGCGTTCCCCTGCGCGGCCGGCTCACCGGTTACGTGGCGCTCGGCCGCGGTCGCAGCGACGCCGACCTTCTGCCCTACACGATCAACACAGCGTTCGCACCCATCCCACTGTCGCGCCCCACCGCCCAGGCCGAGCACCAGATGTCGATCGCCCAGCTGACGCTGGCGACGCGTCCCGTCCGGCCACTGTCGATCAACGCCAGGTATCGCTACTCGAACGTCGATGCCGACACCCCCGTGTTCGATCGGCCCGGCGGTTCGGTGGCCTACGACTCATCGTTCACGCCCACCGCAGCATCCTCGGAGTACTTCAGCGTCAAGCGCGTCACCTTCGACGCCGATGCCGCCGTGCAGGTGCTGCCCTCGACCGCAGTCAAGCTGGGCTACAGCCATCTTGGCTCCGACTACACGCATCGCATCTGGGAGACCACCGCCGAGGACGTGTTCCGGGTGTCGACCGACCTCACCGGCCACCAGCTGGTGACGGTGCGCGCCATCTACGAGAACCGCAGCCGCACCGGCGATCACTTCGAGCCCGAGGTGCTGGAGGAAGTGGGCGAGCTGGCTGGCATGCGCCACTTCGACGTTGCCGACCGCGATCGCCAGCGGTTGTGGCTGGTCGCCAACCTGATCCCCGGCGGGATCTTCGGCGTGACCGCCTCGGCCGGGGTGGGCCGGGACGACTATCCCGACAGCCCGCACGGCCTGCAGTCCTACGACTCGAACCAGTACTCGGCCGGCGTCTCGGTGACGCCCGACGATCGCTACCAGCTGTCGGCGAGCTACGGCTGGGAACGGTATCGATCGCTGCAGCGCTCACGCAGTGCCACGACGGCGGCCGATCAGGCCAATCCGCTGCGCGACTGGACGACCGACTATGCCGGCAAGGTGAACTACCTCGAAGCCGCTGTGGACGTGAACGGCGCGATCGCCCGCACGCTGATGCGGCTGACGGTGGATTGGAACCGGTCGAACGACACCTATCTCTACGGCCTGGTCACGGGATCGCCGCTGGCGACGCCCGAGCAGCTGCCCCCGGTGAAGAACGAGCTGTTCCGCGGCGAGATCGACCTCACCTACGAGCTGTCCCGCAACCTGCTCGCCGGCGTGAGCTACTGGTTCGAAGACTACCAAGTGGAGGACTTCGCGCTGGGACCGACGACGCTGACCGGCATCGCCTTGCCCCCGGTACAGGAGGGCCAGCCGGTGGTTGCCACCAACGCGCTGTTGCTCGGCTACCTGTATCGGCCCTACACCGCCCACGTGGGGTTCGTCCGCCTGACCTACCGCTTCTGACCGCCGCCTGGGTCGTCGTTGTAGGCGATGTCCTCGATGTCGAACTCGCCGTAGGTGAACTCGCCCTCGGGGAGTCGCCACCGCGCCTCGCCGTGAGCCGCGACGCGAATCGCGCCGAAGTCCCGATAGTCGCGGACCGGCGTCGAGAAGCGCAGGCGGGTGAACGACCGGCCGTCGGATGACGCCCGCGAGCGGTCGTCGGACACGAAGTTGACGAGCCGGCCGTCGTCGCCGAACTCCAGGGTGGCGGCGATCGTGTGCGCGCCGTGGGTGAACCTGGCGCGCACGACTTCGGTCGCTCTCCTCATCCCAGGCAATGCGCGGATCGATCAGCGTCGCGGGCGCCAGCAGGCACATGTCGTTGAACAGCGTGACCGTCTCCGACTGGTCCATTTCCGGGCCGCTGGCATCGACGATCGGAATCGCGCCGGCCAGCTTGACCTGCATCGTCGCGTGACCGCCGGCCAGGCGGTGAAAGACGATCACCGGCAGGCCCGACATCGTCGCGCGCATCAGGAACAGCCGGGTTGGCGGGTCGGTGAAGCTGTGCTGGTCGGCCTCGAACGGCATCCATGGCGAGTCGGGCGTGCTGCGGATGCGGCCGGTGAAGCGCAGCCGGTAGTGCCGGATCGCGGGCTGTCCGACAACGCCGAGAGCGCGAAGGTATCGTCCGACCGGCGGGGGAAGGCGGACGAGATCCTGCTCCGTCACCACGGCTGTCGGGCTCTGACGTGCCAGACCCGCCGCCACGTCGTGGTCGAACCGTGCCCGGAAGCTGCGCGGTCCCTTCGTGAACCAGTAGTTAGCGACCACCAACAGCAGCAGCACCGCGACGACGATAGCAAACGCAGATGGACCCACGACCAGGGCAGTGCAAGACGTGAGCCTGGGTCCGGGCACCGCGTCGGCGCGTGTCGGGACGCCGGCGAGCGGAAAATTCCCCGCGACTGCGAAATCGGTCGTGGCGGCGGTCACGATGGCCGCCCGCGTCCCGTGACGTTTCGGGCCTCATCGATGCCCGACGCCGACATACACCTGGATCGGACAGGCGACGCCGTCGTCGTCCACGTGATCGGCGACGGCCGCGGCGAGATCGCGAAGCAGAGCGTCGCGCCGCTCGGGCTCCAGCGCGTCGATCGGGCCGGCCAGCGGCGAGCTCGAGGCTTCCTGGCGGAGGAACTCGTCCGAGGACGGGTAGCGCAGCGGCCAGACCTCGATCGTCGCCCGCACGGACGTCCATCCCGCCGCCGTGAACAGCGCGCGGAACTCCGCGGTGGTCCACGGCGCAAAGGGCGATCGCATCATGGCGCCCGCGTCGCTGCCCACATGGCGGTGCAGCAGCGTCGGCCAGCGCGACATAGGTCGGCGCGAAGCGGATCGGCCGGCACACGCTGACGGCCAGGCGTCCGCCCTTCTTCACCACGCGGCCGATCTCCCGCGCGGCGGCGACGGGATCGGCGAAGAACTGGAACGCCTGCTGGCAGACCACGGCATCGAAGCTGGCGGCGGGGAAGGGCAGGCTCGCGACGTTGCCCTGTCGCCACTCGATGCGCCGGTGCGACCGCCGCCGTAGTCGTTCGGGCCACGCGCAACATGTCGTCGTTGATGTCGAGGCCGACGACCTGCCCGGTCGGGCCGACTCGCGCCGCCGCCTGCCGTGCCACCACGCCGGTGCCGCACGCCACGTCGAGCACGCGATCCCCTGGCTGTACCTCGGCTTGCTCGACCAGGCGCCGGGCCCAGGGCACGAAGGCGCGCCCCAGGTATCGCTCGTAAGCGTCGGCGCCGTCGCCGTCGACCTGCCATCCCTCCGCCGCCGGGCTGTAACTCGACATACGCCCCTCCTGGTTGATCGGAGGGCGCAGTGTAGGATGGCCCCATGGGTGCGCACCATGACCGCGCGTCCGGATTGCCTGCTCCCGCTGCCGAACCTGCGGTCGCCCTGACCGCCGCCGACACCCTCTCGGACGTGCTCGAGACGGTGCGCCTCACTGGCGCGCTGTTCTTCCTCGTCGACGCCTCCACGCCGTGGGTCGCCGAGGCCCCGTCCTCACCGGTGCTCGGGCCGGTGCTCCTGCCCCGGGTGCAGCACGTCGTGTCGTATCACGTCATCCGCGCCGGTGCCTGCTGGTGCGAGTCGCCCGGCGAGCCGCCGATGCGGCTCGAAGCCGGGGACGTGCTGGTCGTCCCCCATGGTCAGGCGTACGCGCTCACCAGCGAACCCGGTCTGCGCAGCGGTCTCAGCGATGCCGACACGCTGGGGTGGTTCCGCGACATGTCGTCGGGGCGCCTGCCGCTCATCGTCGAGGAGGGAGGCGGCGGCCCCGAGCGCATCGGGATCGTGTGCGGCTTCCTCGGCTGCGACGCGCTGCCGTTCAATCCGGTGCTGGCCACGCTGCCGCCGCTGGTGCGGGTGCGGCTGCCGACCGCCGACGCGTCCAGCGACCGTCTCGCCCGGCTCGTCGACTTCGCGCTGGCCGAGTCGCGCGATCGAGCAGCGGGCAGCCAGTCGGTGCTGCTGCGGATTGCCGAGCTGGTGTTCGTTGAAGTGGTGCGCGCCCACTTGATCGCATCGCCGGCCGCCGCCAGCGGCTGGCTCGGCGGGTTGCGGGATCCGGTCGTCGGCCGCGTCCTGGCGCGACTGCACGCGCAGCCGGCGGGACGCTGGACGCTCGAGCAGCTGGCGCACGACGCCGGCGCCTCCCGTTCGGTGCTCGCCGAGCGCTTCGTGCACTTCACGGGCCTGTCGCCGATGCACTACCTGGCGGGCTGGCGCATGCAGCTGGCGGCGGCGCGGCTGGAAGATCCCGCCCGCACCGTGGCGGCGATCGCGCAGGAGGTGGGCTACGACTCGGAAGCCGCCTTCAGCCGGGCGTTCAAGCGCTACAGCGGCGTCGCCCCGGCGTCGTGGCGGCGCACGGCGCCGGGCGCACGGCTGGCGCCGCGGTCGCGCGAGCGCCGCTAGTGTTCCGCGAGCCTCGGCTTGCTACCATCGGCCCGCGGAGGTGGCATGACATGGCACCTCGTACAGGCCGTTCTGAGTGCCGTGGAGCGATGATCAGTGGCGCAGCGAATGCAGGGCGATCGGCAGTACCCGGGCGAACTGCGCGAAGTCTTCGTCGGTGGTCAGGATCGGCAGCCCGTGTCGTTCGGCCACCGCGCACAGCAGGAAGTCGGTGTTCGAACCCTGGACGCCCTTCACCCGGCACAAATTGAAGCACTCGGCGGCGCGTTCGTAGTCGCCGGTGGCGATGGGCTCGTCGGGAAACGCCCTGAGGTGATCCCGCAGGCGCGAAAAGTCCGCCTGATCGCGAATCCCGCAGAGCAGCTCTTGCCGCACCGGGCCGACGAGCGCCGCTCGTCCACTCGCCACCAGCCGGCGAAGCTCATCGACAGCCGCGTGGGCCGGTGCGCGCCGCCGCAGGCCAGCGACCAGACCGAGGTGTCGACCAGGACCTTCATCGCCGCCGGCGCTGCTTCTTGTAGTCGTGTTTCGGTTCGTAGTCGATGGTGCCGAAGAGGTCGACGACGCGGGCCTGCTTCCGGCGGCCGATGTACTCCTGCAGCGCCTCGGTCACGGTATCCTTCTTCGTGGCCTTTCCGCCGATGCGTAACGCCTCCTCCAGAAGCTTCTCGTCGAGCGCCAGGTTGGTCGCCATTCACACACGATACCACACACGGCTATGTGTGGCCCTCGTGGTGATGGTGCTCGCTGGCGCCGCCGTGTCCTGTCGCACGGACCGCCCGCCCGATCCGCCGGCCGGGCCGGTGTCGTCGTCGGCCGAGCCGCCCGCACCCGTGGCGGCCACCGCCGACACCGAGGTCACCGCCACGGTGGACGAGGTGCTCGCCAAGGGGGTGCACCCCGGGCTGACCTGGGGACAGATTCCCCGACGTCGTCGCGACGTTGAAGGCGCTCTACGACGGTGAGGCCGATCGCCTGCTGTGGTTCGACGGCACCCGGCCGGTGCCGAGTCTCGACTGGCGCGATCACCGCCATTGCCGGCGCCGCCGACCACGGGCTCGACCCCAGGGATTACGACGCCGAGGCGCTGGCGGCGCAGTGGAAGGCGATCGAGGCCGACGGCGAGGCCGGTCCGGACCTCGCCCTGTTCGATCTGGCCGTCAGCGTCGCCGCGGCACGCATGGCCACGGCGGTGCACAAGGGCCGCGTCGACCCCAAGACGATGCTGTGGGGGTACGAGGTCGCCACCAAGACCATCGATCTCGTGGCTGCGCTGCAGGCCGCTCGCGGCGAGCGCGGGCTGAGCGACGAGCTCGAAGCACTCCAGCCGCCGTTTCCCCACTATCGCCGTGCCCGCCGCATGGCCGGGCTCTACCGCGACCTGCTGACGAAGGGTGAGCCGCCCACCGTGCCCGAGCTGGCGGGAAACGTCCGCAAGGTCGAGCCCGGCGGCGGCTGGGCCGGCGTGCCGCAGCTGGCCGCCCGTTTGCGCACCCTCGGCGACCTGCCGGCCGATGCCGCGATTGGCGAGAGCGATCCCCCGAGATACAGCGGGCCGATCGTCGACGCCGTGAAGCGCTTCCAACGTCGCCACGGCCTGGATGCCGACGGCGTGATCGGCCCGGGCACGATCCGCATGGTCAACGTCCCGCTCGCCGATCGCATCCGGCAGATCCAGCTGTCGATGGAGCGCATGCGCTGGCTGCCGACGCTGAGCGACCGGCCCAACATCTTCGTCAACGTGGCGCTCTTCCGCCTGTGGGCCACCGACCCGACCACCGGTGAGGAGCCGCTGCGGATGGACATCGTGGTCGGCAAATCGCTCAACCACCGCACGCCGATCTTCGTCGAGCAGATGGAGTACGTGATTTTCCGGCCTTACTGGAATCCGCCGCGCGGCATCACGGTGCAGGAGCTCATCCCGCACATTCGCCGCGACCCGAGCTACTTCAACCGCGAGCAGCTCGAGATCGTGGCCAGTGGCGCCGACGATGCCGCGGCCCTGCCGCCGACGCCCGACAACCTCGCCAAGGTGGTCTCCGGGCGCCTGTTCATCCGCCAGAAGCCCGGCCCGCGCAACTCGCTCGGCCTGGCCAAGTTCATCTTCCCCAACACCGACGACGTCTACATGCACGGCACGCCGGCGACGGCGCTCTTCGCGCGGACCCGCCGCGACCTCAGCCACGGCTGCATCCGCCTCGAAGACCCGGCGCGCTTCGCCGAGTGGGTCCTGCGCGACCAGCCGGAGTGGACCCGCGAGCGCATCGACAAGGCGATGCAGGGCGAGCGGCCGACCCGCGTCAACCTCAAGCAGAAGCTGACGGTGGTGATCTTCTACGCCACCGTGCACGTGAACTCGGAAGACGAGGCCCACTTCGTCGAGGACATCTACGGCCACGACCGCACGCTCGACGCCGCACTGGCCCAGGGCTATCCGTTCCCGGTCAGCGGACAGGCGAAGCCGACGTCTTGAGCGAGGCACGCCGCGGCACTGCGCCGCCGGTCTACGGTTGAGCTGACGATCGCGCCTGCTTTTCACACCGGCGTGGCGTATGCTGCCGCCGGCTCCCCTCCGAATCAGGCCCACGACGACCGGGCCGACGAGGAGGTCTCATGTCCCAGCAGCAGCGCCGTCTCACGGCGGCGATCGCGGTCGCATTCGTCATCGCCTCCACGAGCTCTTCCGCACTGTTCGGCGCCCGGGAGTTCGAAGTCTGGATGGCCGACCAGTCGGATACCCGTCCCGGCTTCGGCGGCCAGCTCCTGATCTACGACGGCGACGACCTGCGCGGCCGACGGGCCGCGGCGGCCGAGCCGATTGCGCGGATCGACCTGGGTGCGGCAACCGCCGATCTATGCCGGGCTGCCACCGGCCGCAATCCCGTGCGGCCGCACATGATCCTCTTCAACCGCGAGCACAGCCACGCCGTGATCTCGTTCGTCGCCAGCGGCCACGTGGTGGTGTTCGAGGGCGAGTCGAAGACGCCGGTGGCGTGCCTGGAGACGACCATTGGCAGCACCGGCACCCGGCAGGCGCATGCCGCCTACCCGTCCCCGGACGGCTCGTTCATCCTGGTCGCCAACCAGAACGGCAAGCGGCTCGAGCGCATCGACGCCAACTTCGCTACCAACACGTTCACCCACAACCTGGCTGCCACCCTCGATCTGGCGACGTGCAAGACGCCGTCGGGTCAGGCGTGCGAACACCCGGATCTGCGGCCGATCAACTGGCCGATCTGCTCGGCGGTGGACAGCTCCAGCCGGCTTGGCTTCATCACCCTGCGCGGCGGCGGGCTCTTCGTGGTGGACCCGCGGGCCACGCCGATGACGATCCTGGCGGCCTACGACCAGGCGACGGTGAAGGGGAACGGCTGCGGGGCCATCGAGGTGGGCGGCCACATGTACGTGAACTCGGGCGGCAGCCCGGTCAACGTCTCGGGCACCGACCCGCACCACCCGGCGCTCTACGGCTTCGACGTCTACCGCTTTCCGCTGCACGGCTACTCGGCGCTGGCGCTGCCGAACACGCCGGCGCCGACGCTGCTGCTGAGCAAGTCGGGCATGGCCGACTCGCACGGGATCGCCTCGGTCTGGTTCGGCCGCCACTTGTGGGCGCTGGATCGCCACGGCAACGTCGCCGAGGTCCTCGACACGTTCACCGGGCGATGGGTGGAGACCATCGAGCTCGCCGGAGGCCTGAGCGACGACCCGGCGCCCGACCTGGTGGATCGATCGCCGCTCGGCGATCGGCTGTTCGTGGCGCTGCGCGGCTCGGTGCCGCTCAGCGGCGACCCGCACAACGCCACCGGCAGCACGCCGGGGCTCGGCGTCATCGAGGTGGGCATCGGCGGCCGCCGCGGCCGGCTGGCGGCCATCGTGCCGCTCACCAACGAGATGCAGCAGGCGGGGCAGGCACCCGACGCCCACGGACTGCGCGTGCGGCGCACGCACGGTCGGTGACGACGGCAGCAGACGTCCTGTCACGTCATGATGCCCATGAAGAACAGTACCAGTTCGAACACCAGGATGAGCACGATCGCGGCTTCGAGCACCTCGCCGCGATCCATCGCCGTCTGATCGACCGCGAAGCGGTAGATGTCGTCGAGGGTCTTGAGCTTGTCGCGCACCGCGTCCTTCCAGGCGGCGAGGCCCAGTCGGGCCGCGGCCAGCCCGAGCAGGCGAGCGCCGTAAACGTCTCCGACGAGTTTCAGGGCGTTCTCGGTGCGGTCGGTGAGCTCGTTCACGTCGATGAAGACGCTGTGCAGTTCGCGCGCGGCGGCGGTGTAGCGCCGGCCGATCCACGGCTCGTACCACCGGGTGGTCTGCAGCCGGGCATAGATCTGGGCCAGCTCGCGGTCGAGCCGCTGATCGTAGTAGCGGAACTGCAGCAGCTGCGAGTTGGCGAACTCGAGGATCTCGAGGGCGCCGGCCAGGCCGGCCTCGGTGTCGTAGACCAACGCGCCGTTCCACGACGGCACCACGAGATTGGTGGCGAGGTAGGAGAGGCGGTGCCGCAACACCTCGTCGCGCTCCTGCGTGCTGAGCGGCTCGACCTCGCCGCGCAGCAGCCGGGCGATGTCGTCGCCGTGCGCTGCCACCAGCGCCTCGGCCGACGGATTGCCCTCGACCGAGGTGATGCCGTAAACGAAGTAGTCTTCCGAGAGATAGGCGTCGCGCGGCTGCTGCAGGGCGCTGCCGAGCTTGTCCATGGCCTGGCGGCAGCACGCCTCTGCGCTTGCTTCGAGCGGCGCCGTGGTCAACAGCGTTTGCGACAGGGCTGTCAGGTCGGCCCAGCTCCCGCCGAACGGCCGCGTCAGCGACAGCGAGACCACGCCGTAGTCGTAGACCTTGAGCCGGCTGGACCAGCCCTCCACCTTCGGCAGCCCCATCGCGTCGGCATCCGCTTGCACGGGCGCGTGGAGGTACTGAACGTAGGCGGGGAGGACGGGCCTCGACGCCAGGCGAACGCTCTGCCCGGCGCCGCCGAGCAGCGCCCGCACCGCCGCCAGGTCCGCGCCCTCGGCGACGTCGAACAGGAAGAACGCCGCGATCTGGCCAGACAGGCTCGCCGCCATGGCCCACGATTATCGCTGGCCGACAGCGGTGGTGCCGGCTGGGCGGTAATCTAGGTGCCAAGGGATTGTTCAAATGACGAGTCCATCTGCCTCGCCCGCCATGAAGGTCTTCATCTGCGCGGCGTCGCTTCGCGCCGAGTCGCTCAACCGCAAGCTGGCGGCCCTCGCCGCCCGGGTCGCCGGCGAGACCGGCGCCGCCGTGGACCTGGCCTCGATGCGCGAGTTCGACGTGCCGATCTACGACGGCGATCTCGAGGCCGCCCACGGGGTGCCCGACGGCGCCAAGGCGTTCCAGGCGCGGCTGACCGCGAGCAATGCCTTCGTCATCGCCTCCCCCGAATACAACGGCTCGATGCCGGGCGGGCTCAAGAACCTGATCGACTGGACCTCGCGGTTCCGTCCGCAGCCCTTCGACGGCCGGCATGGCCTGCTGCTGTCGGCGTCGCCGTCGCTGGTTGGCGGCAACCGCGGCCTGTGGGCCCTGCGCGTGCCGTTCGAGCATCTCGGGGCGCGGATCTATCCCGACATGTTCTCGCTGTCGGCGGCCCACAAGGCCTTCGCCGGCGACGACCTCAGCGACGCGGCGCTGCGGGCACGCTTCGACAAGACGGTGCAGGCCTTCCTGTCCCTCGCCGAGGCGGCCGCGCACTACCCGTGCATGAAGCGGGCCTGGGTCGAGTTCCTGGGCGAGCCGCCCGGGCAGGGCGTCGATCGCGTCGACGCGGCGTAGACGCCCGCGGAGGGGAGGGCCGCCTCGCGCGGCCCCCACCCGCCACTCAGCCGGCCAGCTCGCGGGCCACGTCCTCGAGCCGGTCGTAGCTGATGGCCGCGCCGCGCTCCATGCCAGTGTTGACCACCATGTCGCGCACCTCCTTCGACGGGTAGGTGCAGCTCACCGTCAGGCGCGTCTTGCCCTGCTCCTCGGTCAGCACGCTGGTGACCACCGAGACCACGTCGGGGAACGGCGCGAAGATCTCGGTGTAGACGAGCCGTTCGGGCGGGGCGATCTCGCGGTACTCGCCGTAGAAGTCGGGCGCCTGTCCCTTGGGTCCCTTGCCCACGAAGCGCCACTTGCCGCCGGGCCGCAGGTCGATCTCGCACACCGGCACCGAGTACCCGTCGTCGAGGATCCCCCACCAGCGCCTCACGTGCTCGGGCTTGGTCATCGCCTCGAACACCAGGTGGCGCGGCGCGTCGAAGAGACGCGTCATCGTGATCTCGGTGTCGGTGGGCGTCCTGACTTCGAACGTCCGGCTATTTGCGGCGTGGCTGACGGCCATGACTCTTCTCCTTGTGCGTGGTTTCGAGTTCCTTCAGGTAGCTGTCGAGGCGGTCGAGCCGCCCTTCCCAGATGTCGCGGTAGCGTTCGGTCCACTCGGCCACGTCCTTGAGCGGCGCCGCCTGCAAGCGGCACGGCCGCCACTGCGCCTCGCGGCCGCGGGCGACGAGCCCGGCGCGCTCGAGCACGCGCAGGTGCTTCGACACGGCCGGCATGGTCATGTCGAACGGCTCGGCCAGCTCGGTGACCGTGCACTGACCCGCGGCGAGCCGCGACAGGATCGCGCGGCGGGTCGGGTCGGCCAGGGCGGCGAAGGTGGCACTCAGGGCGTCGGGGATCATAGATAACCCATCGGTTACGTAACCATTTGGTTTATTACACGGATGCCGGTGGGCTGTCAAGTGCACCCTGGACTGGCTCGAGAGCCTCAAATCAGGCCGCTTGATCAATATTCCATATGAGGTATATACCGGCTATGGAATCCACGTTCGCGACCCTGGCCGAACCCAACCGGCGGGCGATCGTCGGGCTGCTGCTCGAGCGCGAGCGCTCGGTGCAGGAGATCGAAGCGGCGCTCGGGTTACCGCAACCGACCATCTCCAAGCACCTGCGCGTGCTTGCGCGACGGCGGGCTGGTCGAGTGCCGCGTGCACGCACAGTGGCGGATGTACACGCTGCGGGCGGAACCGTTCCTCGAGCTCGATGCAGTGGCTCGAGCCCTATCGCAACCGGTGGCGCCACAGTCTCGGCGCGCTCGAGCGCCACCTCGAACGCAAGACCGCGCGCGCGAAAGGATCGACGCGATGACACCGACCGACGAGCGAGTCCGCTACCAGCCCAGCCCGATCGGCGAGGCCAGCGTCCGCAACGACGATGGCCGCCTGACGCTGGTGTTCGTGAAAGACCTGGCGCATCCACCCGAGTCGGTGTGGGCGGCGTTGACCGATCCCGACGAGTTGCGTGAGTGGGCGCCCTTCGATACGCCGCGCAGCCTGGCGGTGCTCGGGCCGGTCACCCTGGTGATGGCCGGCGGCGACGGCACCGAGCACTCGCCGGCGGTCGTGACGCGGGCCGAGCGGCCGCGCCTGCTCGAGTACACGTGGGAGAAGGACTTCTTGCGCTGGGAGCTGGCGCCCACCGCATCCGGCACGCGGCTCACCCTCTCGCACACGGTCTCCGGTCCGGAGTGGCTGCCGAAGGTGGCGGCGGGCTGGCACATCTGCCTCGACGTGGCCGATCGATGGCTGCAGGGCACGCCGGTGGGACGCATCGCGGCCCAGGACGCGATGCAGTTCGGCTGGGGAACGCTGAACGACAGCTACACGGCGCGCTTCGCCGCGGTGCTGCCCGACGTAGGGCGGCTCTTCAGAGCTGCCTTATGGCGGAGCTGAAGCTTCGCCCTACGCCACAATCGAAAAGCCGCCTAGAACCAGAACTTCACCGCCAGCTGGACGACCCGTGGATCGCCCGCCGTGGTGATCGTGCCGAAGGCCGCCGCGCCCACCGTGGTGTCGGCGCGCCGAAGTGTCGGGTGTTGGTGGCGTTGAACACCTCGCCGCGAAGCTCGAGCGCCGCTCCCCGTCCGTAGCCGCACCTGGCGCATCACCGCCAGGTCGAGGTTGCGGTAGGCCGGGCCGCGCAGGGGATTGCGCGTGCTGCTGCCCAGCGTGAAAGGCGGCGCCGCCGCGAACGCGCCGGTGTTGAACCAGCGGCTCGCCGACCGCTCGTCTGACGGCAGCTCGGGGTCGCCGATCATGTTCGGACGCTGGGTGCCGAACCCGGCGAAGCCGTTGTTGTTCGTGGTCTGGGCGATGGCGACCGGCACCCCCGACTGCAGCGTGACGATGCCGGTGAGCGTCCAGTCGTTGACCAGCGCGCCGACCACGCCCCCCGGCCGGACGCGCCGGTCCGCTCCGAACGGGAGGTCCCACACCGCCGAGGCGACGAACACGTGCGGGATGTCGCCAGTCGAGTAGTCGCGCTCGAGCCGGCGGTTGAAGCTGTCGGCGACGGGGAAATTGGCCACCGGCCCGGTGAGAATCGACGCGTCGAAGACCGACGAGGCGTCGTCGGACAGCGTCGAGCGCGTGTAGCCGACCAGGTACGACAGCCCGCCGGACATCCGCTGCTCGAGCTTCACGTACACGCCGTGGTAGATGGTGTTGCCGACGTTGTTGCGGTAGAGGCTCACCGTCGTGTATTGCGGATACGGTTTCTGCAGCTGCGCCACCGTGATCGTCGGATCGCCGAGCGACGAGGAGCGCGGGATGAGGCCGAAATACGGGTTGGGCACCCGCGAGGTGAGCGTCGCGCCGCGGGCCAGCTGGTCGACCGTGAGCTGGTTGATGTTGGTGTCGGGCAGGCCGACCCGCGTGATCTTCGAGCCGATGTAGGCCACCTCGACCGCGATGTTCGCCCCCAGCGATTGCTGCACCGAGGCGTTCCACTGCTGCGCGTAGCCCGAGCCCAGGTCTCGGTCCACCGAGAACACCCCCTGCCCGAGCCCGGCGGTCGGGCGTCAGAGGGATCGGCGCCACGCTCGGGCCGGTGGCCAGCGTGAACGCCGGGGTCAGGTTGTCGAGCGTGCGCTGCGACACGGTCTGCAGGAAGGGAAACACCGGCGTCGTGAACGGCGTGGTGATTCCGGCCATCTCGATCCACACCAGGCCGTACCCCGCACGGGCCACCGTCGTGTCGGTGACCCGGCCGACCACTCCGAGGCGCGGGCCGAAGTTGTCCTTGTGCAGCTCCCGCGCGGCACGCGGCTGTCCGTCGCGACCGGCGAACTCCAGCTGTTGCGTGTCGAGGTTGAACACCCCGACCTGGTCGTTCTCCTCGGTGGACGGGAAATTCAGCGTGTAGCGCAGGCCGGCGTTGACGGTGATGCGATCGCTGACCCGCCAGTCGTCCTGGACGAAGTACTCCTGGAACGGCGCGCGGTTGCGGATCTCCTGCTGCTGCAGGTCGATCGAGAAGGTCGGCCACCTGTCCGAGCAGGAAGCTGGCAAACGGCGTCCCGGTGTTGGCCACGTTGGGGAGATCGGTGAACAGGTTGGAGAAGACGAACGACCCGGTCGGCGAGGGCGGCTGCACCACGTTCAGTCGCTCCCAGCGCAGATCGGCGCCGGCCTTGACGGTGTGCCGGCCCTTCAGCCAGGTGAGCGTGTCGGCGATCTGCGTGACGCTGGTGCCGAAGTCGCTGGCGGTGTTGGTCGGGGACCCGAGCTGCTGGTAGCCGGCGATGGTGAAGGTCGGCAGCGTGTACGGGAAACTGCGCCGTCGGTCGGAATCCCCGGAATGCCGAGGCTGCTCGAGGCGGTGCCGTCGAGTTGCGTCACCGAGCGTCCCACCGTGCGCCGCGTATCGCCGACCCGCAGCTCGTTCACCATCGTGTCGGAGAACGTGTGCAGGTAGCTCGAGGCGAACGAGTACGACGTGGTGTCCTGCGGACCGAGCGTGCCGGCGTGACGCCGCTGCCGTCCGGCAGCGGGGCGTCACCGGTATGACGTCTCGCTGAACCGGGTCAGGCGTGCGAAGACCTGATCCCGGCTGCCGAACTGCTGGTCGACTCGGGCGCTGAACTGATCCTGATCGTCCGCCTCGTCCTCGACCCGCCGGTAATTGTTGGCGGTGCCGGCGCTGGTCGGCAGCGGGATAGCGCTCGAGCAGGTGCCGGGCCACCGGGTCGATGCGGTTGGCGGGATGGTGTTGTCCGGAAACGGCTGCCGGGTGGCGCTGGCGCCCGACCGGTCGTCGTCGCCGGGTCGTAGATGTGCGGCACCCGTCCGGCGATCGCTTCGTGAAGATGCCCTGGCGCTGCAACAGGGTCGGCACCGTCGAGATGACGGTGCGGCCGATCGTCTGTCGCTGCCCCTGATAGTCGGCGAAGAAGAACGTGCGGTCGCGCCGGATCGGCCGCCGATCATGCCGCCGAACTGATTGCGCCGATACTTCGGTTTGACCGGATTGGTCCTGCCGCGAAGAAATTGCGGGCGTTCAGATCCTCGTCGCGAAGGAACTCGAAGCCGGTGCCGTGGAACGTCATTGGTGCCGGCCTTGGTCGTCAGGTTGACCACGCCGCCATTGAACCGCCCGAACTCGGCCGGCGGGCTGTTGCTCTCGATCTTGAACTCCTGGATGGCGTCGATGATTGGGGAAGTAGGCCACCTGTCCGGGTTCGGGCTGCAGCACCGAGATGCCGTCGAAGAGATACTCGTTGGTGCGCGGTCGCCCGCCGTTGATGCGCGGCGAACGGGGCGGCCGGCGGCGGGGCATCGCCACGCCGGGGACGAGGCGTCGCAGCATCATGAAGCCGCGGCCGTTCAACGGCAGCTGCTCGACCTGCCGGTTGTCGACGACGTCCCGAGGCTCGACGTGTCTCCGCGCGCAGCCGGCGCGTCCCCGACCACTGTCACCTCGTTCTTGCAGGCCTCCGACCGCGAGATCGAAATCGATCCGCACCGTCTCGCCCGTCGCAAGGCGAACGCCCTCGCGGCGCAGGGGTTTGAAACCTGCGAGCTCGACATCGAGTCGGTAGTCGCCGGGCGCCAGGCTCGGGCGCGGTGAACCAGCCGTCGCCCGTGGACACCGCCACTCGCTGAAGATTCGTCCGTGTCTCCGTGACCGTGATGGTCGCGCCGGGAACGGCAGCCCCGGCCTGATCGTGCACCGCGCCGGTAAGCTCGCCGGCCGCCGTCTGAGCAGAGGCGGGCGACGCGCCGATGCAGCAGGCGCTGGCGACGACCAGGCAGATGGAAAGCGATCCAGTTCGAGTCCTACGCAACGTTCTCGCCACTCGGCTCTCCCGTGAATGTCATGCGCCCAAGATCGGCCAGGCCACTGTAGATCGCGCTGAGACGCCATTCAAATCGACTTGAATCGCATTGTATCAACGCTCATTGGTCGTCGGCGGCTCTGGCGCTGGTCCTGCCAGCGTCGCGTCTCCCATGGCGTTGCCTTTGCTACCCTGAGCGCGGCAGTTCCCCCGCGCGAGAGGAGTCTCAGATGACCAAACGCGATGTGGCAGCGGCACGCGCGATACGAGCACGTGTGGCGCGGGCGTGCGCGTTCGTTGCGCCGGGCGTGCTGCTGCGTCGGCACGCCGATCGGCGTGGCCCTGCTCGCGATCATCGGCGCAGGCGCCCCGGCGCACGCCCAGGTGACCCTGACGACGGCGACCGATGTCGTCACGCCCGGCGAGGTCGTGACCATGACGATCGCGGGTCCCGCCGGGCAGCACTACGCGCTGCTCGGCAGCAGCGTCGGCGCCGGCCTCGTGCACGCCGGGGTGAGCCTGGCGATCGGGGCCGAGTTCGCGGTGGTCGCGTCGGGCGTCATCGACGGCACCGGACACGTGGCAATCAGCGGTACCCCGCCGTTCCTCTTCACGACGCTCGATCGCTACTACCTGCAGGCCGTGGTGTCGCCGTCGCCCGCGTTCGCGACGATCCAGCCATCGGCGGGATTCGTGCTGCGAAACGCCGACGTCGTCGGCAACCTGATCGGTCCGCCTGGACCGCCGGGATCCGTCGGACCGCCTGGAATGCCAGGCGCCCCGGGACTGCCCGGTGCACCGGGCCCGCCCGGCCCGCCTGGGCCGGCCGGCACCCAGGCCCTGTTCGGAACGAACACGGGCACCGCACTGGAGGGCAACGGCCGCACCTGCTTCCTCGGCGAAATCATCCTCACCGCCGGCAGGGTCGGACAGGGCCTGCTGGCCAACGGCCAGCTGCTCTCCATCAGCCAGAACACGGCGCTCTTCTCGCTGCTCGAGACGAGGTTCGGTGGCAACGGCACGACGACGTTCGCACTGCCCGACCTGAGGGCCGCGGCGCCCAACGGCCTGACCTACACGATCTGCGACCAGGGCGTCTTCCCGTCGTCACCATGACGCCGGGGACCCGCTGCGCGGCGTGCCTAGGTCTTGCTCTCGCAGTTCACCATCCAGCGGACGCCGAAGCGGTCCTCGACCATCCCCCAGTAGGCGCCCCAGAACATCTCCTGCAGCGGCATCTCCTTCTTGCCGCCGGCGGCGAGCGCGGCGTAGAGGCGATCGGCGTCCTTGCGGGTGTCGGGCTCGAGGTTGATCGACACGGTGTTGCCCTTGGTGAGCGGCCCCATCGACTCGGGCGAATCGGTGCCCATCAGCACGTGACCGCCGAGAATCGGCAGGGCGACGTGCATGACGAGGTTCTTGTCGGCCTCCGGCAGGGGCGGCATGTCGGGTGATGGCGGGACGTCCTTGAAGCGGGCGATCGACTGCACGAACTCGGTGCCGAACACCGATTTGTAGAAGGTGAACGCCTCTTCGGTGGAGCGAGCGAAATTCAGGTAGGTGCTGACGCGAGCCATGTGGATCTCCTCGACGAATTTTTCTCAGCCTATCACCGGCCGTGAATCGCTCGCGTGACGCTCGAGGTGGCGCGAGTTTACAGCCGCGCCGGGCGGACCGCTTGACAAAAGATTCCCAAATGGGAATATGATTGGTCATGGCCCGGGCCGCCGCCACGTCCGACAACTTCAACGCCATCGCCGAGCCGCGCCGCCGCGACATCCTCACCCTGCTCGCCGCCCGGGAGCGCGGGGTCGGTGACATCGCCGACACGCTCGGGCTGGCGCAGCCGTCGGTCTCCAAGCACCTGCGCGTGCTGCTCGACGTGGGCCTGGTGGACGTGCGCCGCGACGGCCGCCAGGCGTTCTACCGCACCAACGCCGAGGGTATCCGGCCGGTGCACGAATGGGCCGGCAGGTTCGAACGGCTCTGGCGGAATCAGCTCAGCCGCGTGAAGTCGCGCGCCGAGCGCAATTGACGCCGTCGACAACGACGGCACAGGAGGTCTCATGCCCGCAATCGCTCCCGCACTCGAAGGACTCTCGATCGACATCACGCAGGAGATCCACGTCCGCTCGTCGCTCGAGGCGAGCTTCGCCGCCCTGCTCGAGGAGATGGGCCCCGCCAACCAGGGGCACAACGGCACGCCGCTGCCGATGACCCTCGAGGCGTGGCCCGGCGGCCGCTGGTTCCGCGACCTGGGCGACGGCAACGGCCACCTGTGGGGCCACGTGCAGGCGATCAAGAAGCCGACCCTGCTCGAGATCACCGGCCCGCTGATGATGTCGTTCGCCGTCGCGTCCAACGTCCAGTACCGGCTCACGCCCAAGGACGGCGGCACACTCATCACCCTGCACCACACGGCGATCGGGCTCTTCCCCGACGGCTACCGCGAGGCGCTGACGCAGGGCTTCCCGCTCGTGCTCGACCGCGTGAAGCAGCGGCTCGAGCGAGCGTGAGCCCGACGCCGCACAGGAAGGAGACCATGCGATGACCCGCATTCAATCGATGCTGCAGGAGCTCGAGCAGGAAGCGCAGACCACCCGCCGGCTGCTCGAACGGGTGCCCGACGATCGCCTGACGTGGAAGCCCCATCCGAAGGCGCGCACGCTCGGTGAGCTGGCGCTCCACGTGGCTGCCGTGCCCGGCGTCGTCGCCGGCTTCGCCTGTCAGCCCTCCCCGGTGCAGGTGCCGCAGTTCGACGGCGACCCGTCGCCGGCGTCGGCCGCCGATCTCATACCGGCGCTCGATCAGAGCATCGCCGCCGCCAAGGCGCAGGTCGGAGCCCTCGACGACGCCGCACTGGCCGAAAACTGGCGGCTGATGCGCGGTGAACGCGAGCTGGTGGCCGTGCCACGCGGGGCCTTTCTGCGATCGGTGATGCTCAACCACTGGTATCACCACCGTGGCCAGCTGTCGGCGTACCTGCGCGAGCTCGACGTGAAGATCCCCTCGATCTACGGGCCCAGCGCCGACGAGAACCCGTTCGGCTGACCCGGCGCCACGCTCACCTCCATTCCCGTTCGCCGGGCGACGTCCGACCGTCGCCCGGGAACGGCGCTGCCCATATACTCGCCAGATAGGCGAGACGTTCGTTCGCCACCTCAGCTGGCGCACGTGTGCGGCGATTGGATAACGGTCTTGAGTGAGCCTGTGGCGCCGGTACCTCGGTCTGTTGCCTCCACCGGTGTCCCGGGCCTCGACGACATCATGGCCGGAGGGCTGACCCGCCGGCGGCTCTATCTCGTCGAAGGAGTACCCGGCTCCGGCAAGACCACGCTGGCGATGCAGTACCTGATGGCGGGCGCCGCCAACGGCGAGACCGTGCTCTACGTCACCCTGTCGGAAACCGAAGAGGAACTGCGGTCGGTCGCCGAATCGCACGGCTGGCGCCTCGACGGCGTCAGCATTCGCGAGCTCGTGCCGTCCGAGACCGACCTCGACCCCGACGAACAGAACACGATGTTCCATCCGGCCGAGCTCGAGCTCGCGTCGACGATGAAGCTGATTCTGACCGATGTCGAACGGCTGAAGCCGACCCGGGTGGTGTTCGACTCGTTGTCGGAGCTGCGGCTCCTCGCCGGCACTGCGCTGCGCTACCGCCGGCAGATCCTGGCGCTGAAGCAGTTCTTCTCCACCAGGGACTGCACGGTGGTGCTGCTCGACGACCTGACGGCGACCGACCACGACCTGCAGATGCAGAGCATCGCCCACGGCGTGGTCCTGCTCGAGCAGCTCAATCCCGAGTACGGCACCGAGCGGCGCCGGCTGCGCGTCGTGAAGTACCGGGGCGTGAAGTTCCGCGGCGGCTACCACGACTTCGTGCATCGATTTCGGCGGACTGCGGGTGTTTCCGCGGCTGGTTGCCGCCGAACACCGGCAGACTACCTCCCGCGTGAAGCTGCGCAGCGACATCCCCGAGCTCGACGCGCTGCTGGGCGGCGGCATCGAAGAAGGCACGAGCACCCTCATCGTCGGCGCCGCCGGCACCGGCAAGTCCACCCTGGCCGCCCAGTTCGCCGTCGCCGCCGCCAAGCGCGGACAGCACGCCGCGCTGTTCATCTTCGACGAGAGCCCGGTGACGCTGCTCACCCGGTGCGGGCAGTTGAGCGTCGACCTCGAGAGCCAGCTCGACGCCGGCCTGGTCTCGCTGCGGCAGGTCGACCCGGCCGAGCTCACGCCGGGCGAATTCGTCCACGCCATCCGCACGGCGGTGGAGGAGCGCAACGCCAAGGTCGTCGTCATCGACAGCCTGAACGGCTACCTCAACGCCATGCCCGAAGAGCGGCATCTCATCATTCAGCTGCACGAGCTGCTGATGTACCTCGGCCAGAAAGGCGTCGCGACGATCCTGATCGGGGCGCATCAGGGGCTCATCGGCGCCCAGATGTACGACGCCGGTCGATGCCACCTACCTGGCCGACGCGGTGATCCTGCTGCGCTACTTCGAGAGCCAGGGCGAGGTGCGGCAGGCCATCTCGGTGATGAAGAAGCGCGGCAGCCGGCACGAGCGGACCCTGCGCGACTTCCGCCTCGATGCCGGCTGCATCACCATCGGGGCGCCGCTGCGCGAGTTCCGCGGCGTGCTCACCGGGGTGCCCACCTACGAGGGTCACGAGACGTCGGCCAGGCCGGACAAAGGCCGCGCGTGACCGACGACCAGGCCCGTGATCGGCGGCTGTTGTTCCTGGCGGCCACATCGAAGGACGCGGCGACGACCGTCGCCATGTTGTCGCCGCTCGGGATACGTCTCGACGTCTGCCAGTCGTTCGAGCAGCTCATCGAGGAGGTGACGGCCGGCGCGGGAGCGATCCTGCTGCCGGAGGAGGCGGCCTCGCCCTCCCACAACGCGTCGCTGCGGACTGTGCTGGCGGCGCAGCCCGCCTGGTCCGACCTCCCGGTGCTGATCCTGACGCGTCCGGGCGCTGATTCGGCGGACTCGAACGACGCGGTGCGGACCCTCGGCAACGTCACGCTGCTCGAGCGGCCGGTGCGGCTGGCGACGCTGGTGACCGCGGTGCGGACCGCCCTGCGCGCGCGGGCCCGGCAGTACCAGATCCGCGAACACCTGGCCGAGCGCGGTCGTGCCGAGGAGTCACTTCGCCTGGCCGACCAGCGCAAGGACGAGTTCCTCGCCACCCTGGGACACGAGCTGCGCAATCCCCTGGCGCCGCTCCTGAACGCCGTGCACCTGCTGAAGACGGCCGGCAACCAGGATCCGGTGGCGATCCGCGCCCGCCAGGTGATGGAGCGGCAGATCAGCCACCTGGTCCGGCTGGTCAACGATCTGCTCGAGGTGTCGCGCATCACCCGCGGCCTCGATCGAAGTGCACCGGGAGCCGCTCGACCTCGCCTTCGTGCTGCACTCGGCGATCGACACCAGCCGGCCGGCGATCGACATGGCCGGACATCGGTTGACCATCGACATCGCCGCCGAGCCGATCACCGTGTACGGAGACACCGTCCGGCTGACGCAGGTCTTCGCCAACCTGCTCAACAACGCCGCCAAGTACACCAACTGCAGGCGGCGACATCCGGGTCCGGCTCCGCAAGGAGGGCGGCCGCGCCGTGGTCTCGGTCAGGGACAACGGCATCGGCATCGCCGCCGATCAGCTCGGCTCGGTGTTCGAGATGTTCACGCAGGTCGACCGCTCCAACCGCCTGGCGCAGGGCGGACTTGGCATCGGCCTGACGCTGGTTCGCAGCCTGGTGGCGATGCACGGCGGCACCGTGGAGGCGCGCAGCGACGGCCCGGGCCAGGGCAGCGAGTTCATCGTCGAGCTGCCGGCGGTGAGCGGCCAGGCAATGGCCGAAGGCGACGCGCCGCCGGCGGACTTTCCCGCCCGTCGGATCCTGATCGTCGACGACAACGGCGACGCCGCCGACTCGCTGGGCGAGTTGCTCGGCGCGCTGGGCGCCACCGTCGCGGTCGCCCACAGCGGCCGCGCCGCCCTCGACGACGCTCGCGTCGTTCGGGCCGGATGCGGTGCTGCTCGACATCGGCATGCCGGAGATGGACGGCTACGAGGTGGCGCGTCGAATCCGCGCCACGGCGGAGCACCGCGACGTCCTGCTCGTCGCCCTGACCGGATGGGGCCAGGAGCACGATCAGCGGCGATCCCGCGCGGCCGGGTTCGATCACCACGTGGTCAAGCCGCCCGACGTCGACCAGTTGCGGCAGCTGCTGACCACGACCGGGCCGGCGCGCTAGAGCATTTGCGGTTCGATGTAGGGCAGAGCTTTAGCTCTGCCTGGAGGCAGCTCCGAAGAGCCGCCCTAGGTCGCGCCGCCCGTCGCCCGAGCCTGTCGCTTGACGTAAGGAGTGCCGACGATCGCGCTGACCAGCAGGTAGAGCAGAATCGCCCCGCCGAGGCCCGGCTCCTCGGGAGCGTTCGCGGTCGCTACCGCCATCGCCAGGCCGGGGTGCCGGCAGGCGGTCGACAGCGCGAGCACTGTCCGCTCGTCGGCCTGTGGACCCCCAAGCCCGTGCCCGACGGCCAGACCGATGACGACGAAGATGGCCATGGCGAGCATCGCGCCGCCGCCGATCAGGCCGAGGGCGGCGGGCCCCAATGCCGCGAGTATGGCCAGCGCGCCGATGACGAGCAGGACCATGGCGATGAGGTTCGCGGGCCTGGCGACGCGCGCTGCCAGCGCCGGCGCCACCGCCCGCACCGCCATGCCGGCCACGAGCGGAAGCACGGTCATGACGATGACCATCCGGGCGATCGTGGCCGGCGCCATCGTGAGCTCGCGATCGACGTAGCGGCCCAGCAGCGCCAACAGCAGCGGCATCATGACGATCGCCAGCAACCCCGCAACGACCATCAGGCCGAGCGAATAGCCCTCGTGGCCGCCGGCCTTGCCCTGCTTGCGCGGCAACAGCGGCGGCACCGGCGACATCGACAGGGCGACCAGCGCGACCGCGATCGGCCGCGCGAGACCGAACAGTTGCGACAGCAGGACCGCGACCACCGGCATCACCACGAACATCGCCACCAGCGATCGGGCGAGGAGACCCGGACGGCGAAACAGGTGGCCGAGGTCCTGCGGGGTGGCCTGCAGGCCGAACCCGAAGACCATCAGAAAAATGCTCGCCTGCAAACCGAGTATCACCGCCTGCTGCAGCGTCATGTCGTCCCCCTGCGCGGCCAGCCGCAAGTCGTGGAGTGGGCGTTCGCGGGCGATTGTAACGCCTCCGGTCCCGCGCTATGGTCCACTTCCGATGCGGCGTGACCGTCGGAACGCTCAGCAGTCATGGAGGCGTCATGTCGACGAAAGCCGATTACAGCACCGATCAGTGGAAAGCGATTGCGGATGCGCCGCTGGCGGCGGGGATGCTCATCTCCCTGGCCGACATGAGCGGCCCGATCGGCATGGCGAAGGAAGCGATGGCGGTCGGCAAGGCGATCATCGACTCCGCCAGGGGCGATGCCCCCGATGTGGTGAAGGCGCTCGCCGCCAGCCTGAAGGACGGTGGCGGCAGGCCGACGGTGCCCGACGTCTGGAGCGGCGATCGCGCGACGACGACGGAAGCCCTGCTCGACGCCATCAACCTGGCGGTCGCGGCCGTGGCGCAGCAATCACCTGGTGAGGTCCAGGCCTACAAGACCTGGCTCGTCAGCGTCGCCACCAAGGTGGCGGAGGCCTCCAGGGAAGGCGGGTTCCTCGGCTTCGGCGGGACGCAGGTCAGCAGCGGCGAGCAGGAAGGTCTCGAACACCTGCGGCGGGCGCTCGGGCTCACCCCGTAGCGATAGCGGTCCACGCCCCGCCAGCGCGGTGGCTGCGCAGCACGCCGTCGACGATGCACGCCGAGGCCACGCCGTCGTCGAAGGTCGCCATCGCCGGCGGTCGCCCGGCGCCCGCGGCCGTCTCCGGCGCGGCGATCGCCGCATAGATGTCGCGAATCACGTTGAAGAAGGCGTCGGCCCACCCTTCCTGGTGGCCTCCCGGCAGACGCATGTAGCCCTGCGCCTCGGGCGCCGCCAGCGACGGGTCCTTGGCCAACACGGTGTTCCCGTGCCGTCTGGCGCCGATCCACAGCTCGTTCTGCCGCTCTTGTGCCCAGCGGATCGACGCGCCGCGTCCGCACACCTCGATCCAGCAGTCGTTCTTGTGCCCGGCGCAGACTTGACCGACGGTGACGACCCCCGTGGCGCCGCCCGAGAAGCGGAGCAGCACCGTGCCCAGGTCTTCGCTCGTGATCGTCACGCGCGATCCATCGCCCGTGCCGGCGCCGAACGCCTGACCCGGCCGGCCCGGCTTCACCCGCGACGTCACGACGGTGGACAGACTGGCCAGCACCGACTCGATCCGTTGTCCGGTGATGTGCTGCGCCAGGTCGCACCAGTGGGATCCGATGTCGGTCATCGCCGAGCTCTGGCCCTGCGCCGGGTCGAGCCGCCACGAGTAGTCGGTGTCCTCGAGCAGCCAGTCCTGCAGGTAGGCGCCGTGGACGAGGTGCACGGGTCCGGCTTCGCCGGCCGCGACCATCGCTCGCGCCTGCTGTACCAGCGGGTTGCCGCGGTAGTTGAAGGTCACCGCGTGGACGACGCCGGCGGCCACGGCGGCGTCGCGCAGGCGCCGGGCTTCGGCTGGTGTGGTGGCCAGCGGCTTGTCGCAGACCACGTGCTTGCGGCGGGCCAGGGCGGCGTCGATCACCGCCCCGTGCAGCGCGTTGGGTGTCGTCACGTGCACGACGTGCACGGCCGGATCCGCCACCAGCGCCTCGAAGCTGCCGTAGGCCTTCGGCACACCCAGCGACTCGGCCTTCGCCTTCGCCGACGCCTCGGTGCTGGCGGCCACCGCCACGACGTCGACCCACCCGAGACGGCGCACGGCGTCGATGTGGTGGGCGCCGACAAAGCCCGGACCCACCAGGCCCATGCCGAGGCGACGGGTCACGTCGTCAAGGTCCGCTTGGCGAACTCCACGCAGGCGGTCACTTCGGCCACGGCCCCGCGCGTGCCCGGGTACTGGTACTCGACGTAGGCGCGAACGGGCGACTTGCGCTGCTTCAACCAGGCGAGCACCTGGCGGATCGGCGTATCGCCGGTCCCCCAGGGGACGATTGTCGCCCTGCGCCTTCCTGCGGTCCTTCAAGTGCAGGTTGCTGATGCGGTCGTGATGCGTCTCCAGGAAGGCGAGGGCGTCGAAATCGGCGGCGGTGAAGTGGCCGATGTCGAGGTTGATCCGGAAGAGGGGCGACATCGCCAGCGCATCGGTGAAGCTCTTGGGCGTGGCGAACTCGTTCGGATCGGTGAGGTTCGAGTGGTTGTGCATCGCTACTGGCAGGCGATGCTTTTCGGCGAACGGCACCAGCCGCTTCGCAACGCGAAGCGTCGTCGAGGCAGTGATCACCTCGGCGCCGAGCGCCCTGGCCGCCTCGAATCCCTTGTTGATTTCGTCGTCGCTGAACGACTCGTTGAAGCTCAAGTTGTAGGCGTAGACCGTCATCCCGGCGTCGGCGAAGCGGCTGCCGCAGGCCCTCGAAGTAGGCGGTCGTGCCAGGCGCGGTCCGCCACGTGCGCAGCGCCTCGCGCGCCGTGGCCTGCGCCGCCGCCGGGGCGTCGCGTCCGGCCGGCGGGGCCAGCTCCACCTGCGGGGACCACAGCTCGCATTCGTCGACGCCGCAGGCCTTCATCGAGGCGATGACGACGTTCACCGCCTCGGCGGTGCCCTGCTTGGTCAGCTCGCGGAAGCTGTAGGTCTGCACGCCGAGGCGGACGCCGCCCACCGGCGACGCGCCGGCCCACCGTCCGGTGAGCGTGGGGAACACCGCGCCGCAGAGCGCGGCTTGTGAGAACTGGCGTCGAGTGATCACGGTTTACCTGCCTCTCTCAGCATCTGGTCGAAGGCGATAGGCGATGAACATCCCGCCGGACGGATCGCGCGACTTGCCGCCGCCCGCGGCCACGACCACGTACTGGCGGCCCTGCACCTGGTAAGTGGCCGGCGTCGTGTTGGCCGCAAACGGCAGCGTCACCTGCCACAGCAGGCGGCCGGTGGCGGTGTCGAAGGCGCGGAACTTCCGGTCGAAGTTGGTCGCGCCGATGAAGAGCACGCCGCCCGCCGTGACGATCGGTCCGCCGTAGTTCTCCGATCCGGTGTCGGTCACGCCCTGCGCGACCAGCTCCGGATATTCCCCGAGCGGAATCTTCCACGCATAGGCGCCGGTGTTCAAGTCGATGGCGCTCAGCGTGCCCCACGGCGGGGCGACCGCCGGGTAGCCATCCGGGTCGAGGAACTTCCGGTAGCCGGTGAAACGAAGGCGCCCCGTGGGTGTCGCCGACGGGGCGGTGGCGGCGGCCGCTGCCGGTCCGTCGCCGTGACCGGGCGTGTCCATCAGATAGGCGACGAGGGTGCGCACCGCTTCCGGCGGGAGACGCGGGAAGCCGGGCATGCGCCCAAGGCCGTCGCGAATGACCGTCGTCAGCCGTTCGGCCGTCAGCGTGAGGTTGGTGAGGGCCGGAATCTGCGGCGGCGTGCCGCGCCGGTCGTCGCGATGGCAGGACGCGCAGGCGTTGAGGTAGACGCTGCGTCCGTCACCGCCGCTGTCGTCGGGCGCCAGTGCCCCGGTCCACGCCAGGTCGTTGGCGTTGACGAACAGCCGGCCAGAGGCCGGATCGAACGCGCTGCCACCCCATTCGGCGCCGCCGTCGAATCCGGGGAACACCACCGTGTCCTGGCCGACCCGCAGCGGGGCGAACGGCCCGTCGCTGTACAGCTTCGCGAACGCCGCCGACGCCCAGGCGTGCGCGTCGGGCGTCCGCCGGGTCAACAGGTCCGCAGTGAGCCGCTGGCGGGCGAACGGCTCGGGGGCCAGCGGCAGAGGCTGCGTGCGCGACGCCCGCTCGCCTGGCACGCGGCTGGGCGGCATCGCCCGCTCCTCGATCGGAAACAGCGGCGCGCCGGTTTCGCGGTCGAGGACGAAGACGAAGCCGTGCTTGGTGGTCTGTGCCACGGCATCGATGACGCGGCCGTCGCGTCGCACGGTGACCAGTGTGGGCGGGGAGGGAAGTCGCGGTCCCAGATGTCGTGATGGACCGCCTGGAAGTGCCAGATCCGTCGGCCGGTCGCGGCATCGAGTGCCAGCAGGCAGTTGGCGAACAGGTTGTCGCCGACACGATCGGCGCCGTGGAAATCCGGCGCCGCCGAGCCGGTGGGCACGAAGACGATCCCGCGCCCCTCGTCGAGCGCCATGCCCGCCCAGTTGTTGGCGCCGCCGTTGACCTGCCACGACGTCTCGGACCACGTCTCGTAGCCGGACTCGCCGGGCCGCGGGATGGTGCGAAAGGCCCACTTCAGGCTCCCGCTACGGACGTCGTACGCGCGGATGTCGCCCGGCGACGATCCGGCGCCTTCTCCGGCCCTCCCGCCGATGATGAGCAGGTCCTGGTAGACGATGCCGGGCGTGGTCAGCCGGATCGACTGCGACGCGGGATCCCGGCCGAGGTCGCGGCGCAGGTCGATGCGGCCCTGGTCGCCGAACCCGGTGATCGGTGTCCCTGTTCGGGCGTCGAGCGCATAGAGGTACTGGTCGGCGGCCACGAACAGGCGACGCTCGTCGCCGCTTTCCCACCAGGTGACGCCGCGATTGGGGCCCCGGCTCTCGAGCTTCGAGTCGAACGTCCACTGCAGCCGTCCGGTCGCCGCGTCGAGCGCGACGACGCGGTGGTTGGGGGTCGGCGAGTAGAGCACGCCGTGCACGACGATGGGGTTGACCTGGAAGCCGCCGGTCTCCCCGGTGTCGAAGCGCCACGCCTCGTCGAGCCGGTCGACGTTGGCCGGGGTGATTTCGACCAGCGGCGAGTAGCGGTCGCTGGCCGCCGATCCGCCGTAGACCCGCCACTCCGACGCGGCCGGCGAGGGAGCCTGTCTGCCGGCCGTCGTCACCACCGCCGCGGCGACAGCGATCGCAAGGCCGGCCAACCAGACACGGGCGCGGCCAATCACGGCCGGCTCAGGCGTGCGGCGCCCACGACCGATCGCCCGGCGCGTGCGGGGCGTTCGGATCGAAGCGTCCCGGCGACTCGACGTAGCGCATCGCCTTGGTGTAGCCGATTTCCGAGGTGAAATAGCCGAGCAGCGCCAGCTCCTTCATCAGCCGGAAGTAGTGCGGCGGCTCGTCCTCGTCCGGCCGCTCGGCTGGCGGATAGCGCGACCGCGGGGCGTTCGCGCGCTCCTCCATCGCCGTCTTCTGCTCGCGATCCAGGGCTTCGAGCAGGGTCAGCCGCTGGGCCGGAGTGGCCTCCATGAAGGCGGTGCCGGTGGCCGTTCTGCAGGCCTCCTCCAGCGTCCGCATCCCGTCGCGAAACGCCTGTTGGTTGCCGTCGGTGTAGGCGTCGGTGACCATCAGCGCCATGAAGGCGCCGGTCTTGGCCGCCTTGGCGCCGGGCGTGGTGGTCTCGGGCAGGATGGTCTCGGCGATCTCGTCGAGGAGGGCGACATCAGCGGCCGTGAACGCGCCCACGCCCTGCGCCATCGCCTGATCCATCGCCGGCGCGTCGAACACGAAGGCCTCCAGCCGCTCGCCGTCGACGAGCGCGAGGCCACCCAGCAGCGCGGCGACGCGCTGCACGGCGTCGCGGCGGGTCATTCCCTCGACAGCCTGTGGTGTCGTCTGCATCGCCATCGTCCCTTCCGTCAGAGGCTGCCGCGCTTCAGCTCCTCGACCGCGAACGCCGAGGCGCGCGCGGTGAGCGCCATGTAGGTGAGCGAGGGATTGACGCACGCCGCCGAGGTCATGCACGACCCGTCGGTGACGAAGACGTTGGGCGCGTCCCACACCTGGTTGTTGCCGTTCAGCACCGAGGTCTTCGGATCGCGGCCCATGCGCGCCGTGCCCATCTCGTGGATGCCCATGCCGGGGAAGTAGCCGTTGTCGTAGACCCGCACTTCGTCGACGCCGGACGCCTCGAGCATCTCGGCCATGTCGTTCATCATGTCGCGGCGCATCTTCTTCTCGTTCTCGCCGATCTCGCAGTCGATCGACAGCACCGGCAGGCCCCAGGCGTCGGTCTTCGCGGGGTCGAGAGTCACGCGATTGGCGTGATTGGGCAGCATCTCGGCAAAGGCAGTGGCGCCGATCCGCCATGGTCCCGGCGTGGCCATTTCGTCCTTGAATCCGGCGCCGATGCCCAGCTCGGCCACCGCGCGTTCCCAGCCCTGGCGGTTGGCGCTGCCCTGGTAGCCGAACCCGCGCAGGTACTCGCGCTTGTCCTTGCCGACGTTGCGGAAGCGCGGGATGTAGAAGCCGGTGGGCCGGCCGCCGAACACGTTGCGATCCTCGTGCTCGTGCACGACGCCGTTGGCGCCGCAACGAAAGTGGTGATCCATCAGGTTGTGGCCGAGCTCACCCGAGCTGCTGCCCAGGCCGCCGGGCCAGGTCTCGGTGGCGGAGCGCATCAGGATCCACGTCGAGTTCAGTGTCGAGGCGCAGAGGAAGACCACCTTGGCCGAATACACCGTCGTCTCGCGGGTGTGCGCGTCGAGCACGCGCACGCCGGTGGCCCGCTTGCGGTCCTTGTCGTAGACCACGTCGGTGACGATGGCGTGGACCTTCAAGGTCAGCCGGCCGGTGGCCATCGCCGCCGGCAGCGTCGAGGACTGCGTGCTGAAGTAGGCGCCGTAGGGGCAGCCGTGGCGGCAGGCGTTGCGGAACTGGCACCGGCCGCGCTTGCCGAGCGGCTGCGTCAGGTTGGCGACGCGGCCCGGAATGATCCGCCGGGTGCCCTCGAACTGTTTCGACAGCCGCCCGGCGATCGTCTGCTCGGCGATGTTGAGCGGCATGGCCGGCTGGAACTGGCCGTCGGGCAGCTGCGGCAGCCCCTCGGTCGATCCGGAAATCCCCGCGTGCCGCTCGGCGTGGTCGTACCACGACGCGATGTCGGCGTAGCGAATCGGCCAGTCGACGGCGATGCCTTCCCTGGCGTTGGCCTCGAAGTCGAGATCGCTGTGGCGGTAACTCTGGCGGCCCCAGGTGAGCGACCGTCCGCCCACCTGGTAGCCGCGATACCAGTCGAACCGCTTCACCTCGGTGTAGGGCGACTCCTGCTCGTTGACCCACCAGTCGGGCTGCTTCTCGCTGAGCGGGTAGTCGCGCTTCAGCACCGGGTAGGTCTCGACCAGGACGCGGGTGCGCCCGCCGCGGTGCGGGTACTCCCACGGCGCCTTGCGGGCCGCCGGGTAGTCCTTGCCGTGCTCGACGTTCTTCCCGCGCTCGAGCAGCAGCACGCGGAGCCCGCGCTCGGTGAGCTCCTTGGCCGCCCAGCCGCCCGAGATGCCGGAGCCGACCACGATGGCGTCGAAACTCTCTTGTTGCTCCACGGCCACTCCTTCGCGCACCACAACGATAGCTCGGCCGGGCCCCGCTCGGGGCGGTGGGCTGGGGGCTGGGGGCTGGGGACTAGGGCTCGCAGCGTAACGCTAACAAGTGATGCACCCTACGAGCAGGGCTTGTGCAGCGCCGAGCGCAATGCGCACGCGATGCGCCGCGTGATATCGGCACGCCCCAGTCCCCAGCCCCAGCCCCTAGCCCCCAGCCCCAGCCCTAGAAGAGGTACTTCGCAGCAAATTGGAATTGCCGCGGGATGTTGTTGCCGGTCGAGGTGATCCGGCCGAAGGTGGCCGAGCCGAGGCCGCCGTCGGGCACGGCGAAGCTCGGCGTGTTGGTCACGTTGAAGACCTCCAGCCGCAGCTGCAGGCGGTGCGTTCCGAACACGACGTCCTTGAACAGCGACATGTCGGCGCGCCGCTGCGGCGGCCCGTAGAGGTTGTTGCGGCCGGAGTTGCCGATGGTGTTGATTTCCTGGCCGACGAAGCACGACGTGTCGAACCACTGGTTGATGGTCGGGTCGTCGAGCTCGCCCGAGCAGGTCTGGTTGGGGCGATCCTGGCCGGCGCCGGTGTTGCTGCGCGCGGTGGTGTTGAACACGGTAAAGGGCAACCCGCTCTGCCAGTAGGCGAGGAGATTGACCTGCCAGTCGGCGAGGAGAAAGTGGAGCGCGCCGGTGGCGTCGCGGCCGAACGGCAGGTCGTAGTTGAGCGAGAAGGCGTAGCGGTGGCGGATGTCGATGTCGCTCGGGCTCCACTCGAGCTCGTGGATCCGGGTTGGATCGACGCCGTAGGCCTGCCCCGCTCCGCCGCCGCCCGGCTGGGTGACGTCGCTCATGCCCTTGGCCAGCGTGTAGTTGGCCGCGAAGGTCAGCCCGCCCCGCGAGCGGCGCGTGAACGCCAGCTGCATCGCGTTGTAGTCCTGCTGGCCGGCGCTGCGCAGCATGCCGAGCGTGGTCAGGTTCGGGGCCGCGCCCGCGTAGTAGCGCCGGGGGTTGATGGCGCCCGCTCCTGCCGGTGCGTAATTGAGGTTCGGGATCCCCATCCACATCCGGCGCCCCCTCGAGCCGACGTAGCCCGCCGTCACCGAGCCGCCCCAGAGCTCCTGCTCGACCATCACGTTGTACTGATGGAGATAGCTCGACTTCAGATCGGTGTCGACGGCCGCGATCGTCCCGGCCACGGCGGGGGTGCCCTGGGTGGGCGTCGGCAGGGGCGTGGAGAAGAACACGTTCGGGACGCCACCCGACCCCGCCGTGCTGGTCGCGGCGTAGGTGAAGGTGAACGGGGTGTTGCGCAGCACTGCGTTGGACGCCATCGACGACGGGAAGAAGCTCAGCCCGTAGCCGCCGCGCACCACGGTGCCCTCGCGCACCGTGGCCGCAAAGCCGAACCGCGGCGCGATGTTGCCGTAGTCCGTCTCCACCCCGGCGCTGTCGCTGGCGCCGTTCTCGCCCGGGATGAGGAACTGCAGCGTGTTGATGTCGAGGTTGGAGATCTCGCCGTCTTCCTCGGTGAACGGCGTGAAGATGTCGTAGCGCAGGCCGAGGTTCAAGGTCAGCCAATCACTGGCGCGCCAGTCGTCCTGGAAGAACAGGCTCGGTTCCCAGGTGTTGAGCGCGGTATCGACCACCAGGTGGGCGCGTGCCACCGTGAACGGGTAGCCGAGCAGGAAGGCCGCGGCCGCGTCGCCGCCGCCGCCGGCGCCGTTGTTGGTCGGGCCCGCGGTGAAGGTGTAGAGCCCGGTGCCGTCGTTGCTCTGGATCGGCGACATCGTCCGGCGCACCACCGCGACGCCGGCCTTGAGGTTGTGCGCGCCGCGGACGTTGGTGAGCGCCGCCTGCGCCTGCCAGCTGTCGTTCTTGAGGAAGATCGGCACGAAGCGGGGGTCGCCCAGCGTCGTGTAGCCGGCGACGGCGAAGTTGGGCAGGCCCGACGTCCGGGCGTCGATGTTGATGCCCTGCAGGCCGTACTCGGTGGCCACGTTCTGGCCGAAGGTCTCGGGCAGCGAATCGGTGTTGAAGTACAGCTTCCCGGCCTTCACCTCGAAGAGCAGCGTCGGGCGGATGATCTCCAGGTAGTTGGCGTGGAGGCCCCAGGCGTCGGCCAGCGACGGGCCGCCGAAGCCGGCCGCCGAGCCACCCGGGTCGATGCCGTTGACGATGCCGAACACGCCGGGCACCAGCGTCTCGACGCCGTTGTCCGAGTAACGCACGTAGATCTGGCGGGTGTCGGTGAAGCGGTGGTCGAGCCGCACGTCGAAGGTGTCCGAGGTCTGCTCGCGGTTCACCGTGGTGGTGAAGTTGCTGCCCAGCCCGGGCGCCGACGGCGTCGGGTACAGATTCAGGAACCGCTGCGCCACCGGGTCGATGCGGTTGGTCGGGATGATGTTGTTGGGGAAGGGCACCCGCGGCGAGGTCAGCGGATCGTAGATGGCGATGCCGCGGCTGGCCAGCTCCGAGAAGTCGCCGTTCTTCATCGCCGGCGTCGGCACGGTGCTCACGAAGGTAACCCCGCGCTCCTGGTGGTAGCGCTCGTAGTCGGCGAAGAAGAACGTCTTGTTCCTGATGAGGCGGCCGCCGAAACTGCCGCCCCACTGCTGCTGCCGCAGCCGGGGCTTGGGCTGGTCGCGGCGGGCGAAGTACTCGTAGGCGTCGTACTTCTCGTTGCGGAAGAACCCGTAGCCCGAGCCGTGGTAGTCGTTGGTGCCCGACTTGGTGAGGATGTTCACCACCGCGCCGGCGGTACGGCCGGTCTCGGCGGTGTACATGTTGGTCTGGACCTTCACCTCGGCGATGGCGTCGACCGACGGCCGGACGCCGATCGTGCCGATGAAGCGCTCGTTGTTGTCCATGCCGTCGATCAGGTTGTTGTTGAGGACGTCGTTCTGGCCGTTGACCGAGACGGTCGACGTCTGCCGGCGATCGTCGGGCCGGTTGCCGCTCGACAGCGAGTTGGGCAGGCCCTCGTTGGCCCCGGGCAGCCCGCGCACCAGCCCGATGACGTTGCGGCCGTTGAGCGGCAGGTCCTGCACCGCCGTCTCAGGCAGCAGCGCGCCCACCGTGGCACTGTCGGACTGGATGATCGGCGACTGCGCCGTCACCGTGATGTTCTCGCTGAGCGTGCCCACCGCCAGTTGCGCGTTCACACGCTGGCGGTCGCCGGCGGAGAGCCGCATCGAGGCGGCGTAAGGATTGAAGCCGGCCAGCTCGAACTTGACCGTGTAGCTCCCGATGGGCACGAGGCCGAAGGTGTAGTCGCCGGTCTCACTGGTCACCTGCGTGCGGGTCTCGCCGGTGGCCGGATTGGTGATCGTCACCGCCACCCCGGGCATCGCCGCGCCGCTGCTGTCGGTCACCCGGCCCACCACGTCCGCCGTGGTGACCTGCGCGTGTGCGGCTCCCATCGCCGCCGACCAGCAGACGGTCGCGAGTACGGCGAGCCGGACAGAGTTCATCGTCCTGGTCATCACTGCCTCCCTTGAAGAGCCACCCTCCTCCGCCGGTCGCGCCTGGTCCTGTGCGCCTGGACCCGCCCGTCCGGCAGATGGGCCCTAACCGCCCGCGTGTTCTCCGACCGCCGCGGGGACGGCGTCCTCCCTGCCCGTACGAAAGAACAGCGCGAAGAGCAGCAGCACGGCGCCGGCGCCCACCGCCGGCACCAGCCAGATCTCGCGCCACGCATGCTGCACGCCGGCCGCGCCGGCGATGCTGAACCGATCGACGACGAGTCCCGACAGCCACGAGCCGATGAACATGCCGACGCCCAGTGTCACGAAGGCGATGAAGCCCTGGGCCGCCGCCCGCAGGTGTCCCGGCGCCTTGGTATCGACGTAGATCTGGCCGGTGACGAAGAAGAAGTCGTAGCAGATGCCGTGCAGCAGGATGCCGGCGTAGAGCATCCACACCAGCGCGCCGTTGTCGCCCAGCGCGAACAGCACGTAGCGCGCCGTCCACGCCGCCATGCCGACCAGCAGCATGTACTTCACGCCGAGGCGGCGGAAGAACCAGGGCATCACCAGCATGAAGCCGATCTCGGACATCTGGCCGAGGGTCATCTTGCCGGCGGCGTTCACCACGCCGATCTCGTTCAGGAAGGGGTTGGTGAACGCGTAGTAGAACTGCAGCGGAATGCACACCAGGAACGAGCCGAGGACGAAGATCGCGAACGAGCGATCGCGCATCAACTGGAGCGCCTCGAGGCCCAGCACGTCGCCGAGGGTAGGCCGGTGCCCGAGCTTGAGCGGCGGGGTGTGCGGCAGGGCGAACGAGAACAGGCCGAGCAGGACCGAGGCCGCCGCCGCCAGCCGCAGCGGCGCCGCGGTGGCCTCGAGCCCCAGCGTGCCGATGGTCAGGCCGGCCACGATCCACCCGATCGTCCCGAGGACGCGCACGCCCGGGAACTCGCTCCCGGGGTCGCGCATCTGGCGGAACGACAGCGAGTTGCTGAGCGCCAGCGTCGGCATGAAGCACAGCGTGTAGGCGAGCAGCACGGTGTACAGCGGAGCGAACGCGGTCTGCGTGGAGGCCAGGAACAGCCCCACCGCGCCGGCCAGGTGCAGCACGGCCAGCAGCCGCTCGGTGGCGAAGAAGCGGTCGGCGACCATGCCGACGAAGAACGGCGAGATCATCGCCGCCAGGGCCGTGGTGCCGTAGGCCAGGCCGATCTGCTCGCCCGAGAACTTCAGCGTCTCGCCGAGCCAGGTGCCCATCGTCACGTACCACGCGCCCCACACGAAGTACTGCAGGAACATCAGCACAGAGAGCTTGAGACGCGTGGTGGTCGGCATGGTCCTAGGTCCACCACGCGTCGGCCGGCGGCTCGTTCAGGATGACGCGGTGGAGCAGGTTCACTGCCGACCGCAGCCCTTCGTCGATCGAGGCCAGGGCGTCCTCGTGCTCGATGCTCATCACGTAGTCGTAGCCGGCGAGCCGCAGCGCGCTGACGATCTGCTTCCAGGCCAGTTCGTCGTGGCCCCAGCCGACGGTGCGGAAGAGCCATGAGCGCTCGCCGAGGCGGCGGTAACTCTTCGCGTCGAGCACGCCGTTGACGGCGACGTTGCCAGGGTGGAGGGCGACGTCCTTGGCGTGGACGTGGAAGATGGCGTCGCCCAGCGCCTGCACCACCACCACCGGATCCATGCCCTGCCAGTAGAGGTGGCTCGGATCGAAGTTGACGCCCAGGCCGGGTCCGGCGGCGGCGCGCAGCCTCAACGCCGTGTCCACGTTGTAGACCAGGAACCCCGGGTGGGGCTCGAGCGCCACCTTCACGCCGTGGTCGGCGGCAAACCTCGTCGCCTCCTGCCAATACGGGATGGCGCGCTGCTCCCACTGCCAGTCGAGCACCTCGAGGTATTCCGGCGGCCAGGGCGCGGTCACCCAGTTGGGATGGGCCGCATCCTCACCGTCGCCGGGACACCCCGAGAAGGTCACGACCACCGGCACCTCGAGCTGTTCGGCCAGGCGCACGGTGGTGCGGAACGTCCCGTCGTCGGTCGCCGCGCGCGCGCGATCCGGGTGGAGCGGGTTGCCGTGGCACGACAGCGCGCTGATCGTCAATCCGGCGTCCTCGAGCTGCCGCCGGTAGGTCTCTGGCGTCGTTCGGGCAGGCGAGCAGCCGGTCGGGGTCGATGTGCGCCCGCCCCGGCCAGCCGCCGGTGCCGAGCTCCACCGCCGCGACGTGGCGCAGGCCGCGCACGGCGGCGAGCATCTCCGGGAAGGCCAGCTTCCCGAACACCGGGGTGAACAGACCGAGTTTCATGGCCTCGTCAGGCCTTCCGGTATCGACGCCATGTAATCAATACCAAAAAGGCGTGTAATCGTTTTCAGCGCGCCTTATACCACGGGCCTCGGGGCTACGCAACATCCTAGTGACGAACCGGACAGAGCCTCCGGGCGTTGCCCCTCGGCGGGGCTGGGGGCTAGGGACTGGGGGCTGGGGCGCGCCAAGGACTAGGATTAGCGCCAATGGCGACGATTCGGGACGTGGCACGGGAGGCGGGAGTCTCGACGGCCACCGTGTCGCGGGTGCTGACCCGGCCCGAGCTCGTGAACGCCGCCACCCGGGCCGCGGTCGTGGAGGCCATCGACGCGCTGGGCTACACCCCCAACGCCGCCGCCAAGAGCCTGCGCACCCTGCGTTCCGGCAAGCTGCTGGTCACCGTGCCCGACATCGCCAACCCGTTCTTCGCGGTGATCCTGCAGGGAATCGAGGGCGCTGCGCAGCGCGCCGGGTATTCGGTGCTGCTCGGCGACACCCAGCACGACGAGAAGCGCGAGCAGCAGTACGCGCTCATGCTGCAGCGCCGCGAAGCCGACGGCCTGATCTTCCTCGGTCACCGGCTGCCGAAGGCGGCGGCGGGCCTGGTGCGGTCGCTGCCCCATGGCCAGGCGCCGGTGGTGAACGGCTGCGAGTTCAGCCCCAGCCTGGGGGTGCCGAGCGTGCACATCGACAACGCCAAGGCGGCCTTCGAGGCGGTGGATCACCTGTGCCAGCTGGGACACCGCCACATCGGCGTCGTCACCGGCCCGATGGCCAGCCCGCTCAGCCGCGATCGCATGAAGGGCACGATGGCCCGCGCCAACCGCGACCGGACGCCGCGTGACGATCACCGTTGCCGGTGGCGACTTCTCGATCGAGTCGGGCATCGCCGCGGGCGAGCAGCTGCTCGGCGGGGCGCGGCCGCCCACCGGCATCTTCTGCTTCAACGACGAGATGGCCATCGGCGTGCTCCACACCGTGCGGCAGCGCCGGCTGGCCGTGCCCGACGACGTCTCGGTCGTCGGCTTCGACGACATCCGGTTCGCGCAGTACCTCGATCCGCCGCTGACGACGATCCGGCAGCCGATGCGCGAGCTGGGCGAGGCCACGGTGCGGCTGCTGCTCGACATCCTGCGCGGCAACGTCAAGGACGCGGTCTCGGTGACCCTGCCGCACGCGCTCATCATGCGCTCGACCACCGGCGCGCCACGGCGCCGCACCGCACTCACCGTCGCGCGCGGCTAGAGCGTTTTCGATTGCGCGTAGGGCAGAGCTTCAGCTCTGCCTGGAGGCAGCTCTAAAGAGCTGTCCTACGTGGCACGGCCTGCGCCCGGGCCACCGGCGGCACGTAACTCGCCAGGCCGTCCGGCTTCCACCGAATCACGCGCCCCTGTTCCGCGCTCATGTAGCACGTCATCAGCAACTCGGTCACCTCGCGCCCGGCGTGGAAGTTCAACTCCGGCTGGACGCCATGGGCGAACGCGGTGACGAAGGCGCGATTTTCCGCCTCGTAGCCGTACTCGGCGTACTCGTTGCCGACGAGTGGCATCAGGCCCTGCTCGGCGTTCTGCTTCTCGAGCAGGTCTTCGCCGGCGATTCCGCGCAGGCGACGCGACAGGAACACCTTGGTGCCGTTGTCGAGAGTACTGCTCGACATCGAGTACTCGGGGCCCATCAGCTCCATGGTGAGGCGCAAGCCGGCGCCGACGAAGCTCCACGACGTAGTGGCCTCGACGACCAGTGGCAGTCCGTCGTCGTCGACGTACTTCACGGTGGCGCGGGCGAAGTCCTCCGACGGATGGCGCGCGTAGTCCACCTCCGGCGACATCATCTCCTGCAGCAGGCTCGCGTACTCCGGCCGGCTCCATTTCAAGGTCGCAATCTGGGCCGAGACCTCGGTCGGACGGATGCTGTGGCGCGGTGCGCCCGGTTTGGTGAGGAGATACCGGCCGACCTCGAGGCTGTGGCACATCATGTCGTTCAGCACGCCGCCGCCCTGCAGATCGCCACGCCAGAACCATGGCGTGTGCGGCCCGCCGTGCTCTTCGGCGGCGCGGGCCAGGTACGGCCGTCCGGACATGGCTGCGCCGCGCGCCCACGCCACCGCCTTGCCGCGTTCGACCGCCGGGGCGAAGAGCTGGTTCTCGAGGTAGCCGTGCAGCAACCCGCTCTGCTCGACGAGCTCGACCATCCGCGCGGCCTCGGCAGCATTGCGTCCGAGCGGCTTCTCGCACGCCACCGCCACCAGGCTGGCGCCGCGGCCGAGCGCCGCCACGATGCGCTCCATGTTGTCGATCCGAGTGTGGTTCGGGCCGCAGATCCAGAGGCAGTCGATCGCCGGATCCTCGACCATCGCCTCGATCGTCGGGTGGGCCACGGCGTCGCCGACGCCCAGCTCGCGGGCCAGCGCCGCCGCCTCGCCGGCATGGGTGGGATTGGGGCTCCAGACGCCGCGCACGTCGCCGTCGCGAACGCCGAGCCAGGAGCGGATGTGGAACCGCGTCATGAACCCGCTGCCGATGAACCCGACGCCGAGCCGCCTCGCCATGTTCGCCCTCGCCTCCAAACGCCTGAAAGCGTCGCCACTATATCGGGCGCGGGCCGCAGTATGATCGACGATCTGCAATCGGCGAGTCGGGTCCGGCTGTGTCCATGAGCATTCCCACCGAACCCATCGGCAGCCTGCCCCGCCCGGTGGCATTGATCGAGGCGATGGCCCGCCTCGGCCCGACCGATCCCCGGCTCGAGCCGTTGTACGACGAGGCGATTCGCGAGACGATTCGTGCCTTCGAGGCCACCGGCTCGCCGGTGATCACCGACGGCGAGCAGCGGAAGTACCACAATTTCTGGACCTATGCCGTCCACGGTCTTCCGAACACCGCCCCTGACGGCTTCCAGATTCCGTTCTCGGCCGGCCACGTCCGGCGGATGTTGCGGCTCACCGCCGGCCCGTTCCGCTACCAGCACCGGGCCGACCACTACCTGGCGGCCGCCCTTCGCCATGCCACCGTGCCGGTGAAACAGGCGGTGATCTCGCCGTCGGCGTTGAGCCTGATGTACCCCGACCGGAGCATCGACGGCTACCCGCGCGACCAGTTCATCGACGACCTGCTCGGCGAGCACGAGACCGAGGTCCGTCGCTGCCTCGACCTGGGCGCACACAAAGTGCAGATCGACTTCACCGAGGGCCGTCTGGCGGTGAAGATCGATCCGTCCGGGCACCTGCTCCACAGCTTCATCGACCTGAACAACCTGGCGCTGTCACGCTTCTCAACCGAGGACCGCCAGCGCATCGGGATTCACACCTGTCCGGGCGGCGACCGCGATTCGACGCACAGCGCCGACGTCGACTACGCCGAACTGCTTCCCAGCTTGTTCGAGCTCAACGCCGGCCATTTCTACGTCGCCCTCGCCGGCGAGCCCGACCGGGTCCGGGTGTTGAGGATCATCCGCGACCACCTGAAACCCCAGCAGCGGGTGTTCGTCGGCGTGGTCGCTCCGATCGATCCGCGGATCGAGACGCCCGAGCAGGTCCGCGACCGCGTGCTCGAGGCGGCCGAGTTCATTCCGGTCGAACAGCTCGGTACCACCGACGACTGCGGATTCGCCCCGTTCAGCGACGACCAGTCGACGAGCCGTGAGACCGCGTTCGCCAAGATCCGGGCGCGGGTACGCGGCACGGCCCTGGCGACCGCTCTCCTCGGAGGCCGTCGGTGACGACGCCCGGCGACGCTGAGGAAACGCTCCTCCGGTCGGTGGCGCTGCAGAACGCCAAGGCGATCCTCGAGGCGCGGCAGCGGGCCGAGCTGGCGCTGGTGCAGGCGAACCAGGCGCTCGAACAACGGACCGCCCAGCTGTCGCAGTCGCTGGCGATGCTGCGCGCCACGCTCGAATCGACCACCGACGGCATCCTGGTCACCGACGGCGTGGGCGGCATCACGGGCTTCAACGAGAGGTTCCTGGAGATGTGGGGCCTGCCCCGGACGCTGGTCGAAGGCGGCACGCATCAGGCCCTGCTCGACGTCGTCGCCCGTCGGTTCGCCGAGGCCGCGGGATTCCTCGAGCGCATCCGCGCGATCTACGAGACGGCGCCGCCCGAGACCTACGACCTGCTCGAACTCGCTGATGGCCGGGTCTTCGAGCGGTTCTCACGGCCCCAGCTGGTCGACGCCCGCAACGTCGGCAGGGTGTGGAGTTTCCGCGACATCACGCTTCAGCGCCGCAGCATCGAGGCCCATTCGCGGCTGGCGGCGATCGTCGATTCGTCGCAGGACATCATCATCAGCAAGTCGCTCGACGGGGTGATCCAGTCGTGGAATCGCGAGGCCGAGCGCGTCCTCGGCTACAGCGCCGACGAGGCTATCGGCCAGCGCATCGACCTGATCATTCCCGCCGATCGCAAGGACGAGGAGCACGCGATCATGGACCGGTTGCGGCGCGGGGAGCGGGTGGAGCACTTCGAGACCGAACGACGGGCCAAGGACGGACGTCTGGTCGATCTGTCGGTGACGATCTCGCCGGTTCGCGATGCCGCCGGCCGGGCCATCGGCGCCTCGAAGGTCGCCCGGGACGTCTCGGAGCGGAAACGGATCGACGAGGCGATGCGCACCGCCGAGCGCCAGAAGGACGAGTTTCTCGCCGTCCTCGCCCATGAGCTGCGCAATCCCCTGGCGCCCCTCGCCAACGGCCTGCAGGTGATCCGACTGGCCAAGGACGAGCCGACAGTGACCCGGGCCCGCGCGATGATGGAACGCCAGCTCACCCACCTGGTGCGCCTGGTCGACGACCTGCTCGACGTGTCCCGGATCAGCCGCAACCGGATGGAATTGCGACGGTCGCGCCTGCTGCTGGCCGACGTCGTGAACAGCGCCATCGAGACCGCCCGACCGCTCATCGAAGCGGCCGGGCACCGCCTGACGGTGTCGATGCCGGCCGAGCCCATCCACCTCGACGGCGACCTGACCCGGCTGTCCCAGGTCTTCAGCAACCTCCTCGCCAACAGCGCCAAGTACACCGACCCGGGCGGTCGAATCGCGCTCGAGGTGGTGCGTCGCGCCGACCAGGCCGTCGTGTCGGTGCATGACACCGGCATTGGCATCGCCACCGACGACCTCGCCGCCGTCTTCGGCATGTTCTCTCAAGTCGATCCGCGCCTCGAGCGCTCGCGGGGCGGACTGGGCATCGGGCTGGCGCTGGTCGATGGCCTGGTCAGGATGCACGGGGGGACGGTGAGTGCGGCGAGTCCCGGCGCGGGCCGCGGCAGCACGTTCACCGTGACCCTGCCGGTGATCGAGCCGAGCCTCCCGCCGGAGGGACCGCGTGAGGCAAATCAGGGATCGCCGGAGCAGGCCAGGCGGCGCATCCTGGTGGTCGACGACAATCGCGACGCGGCCGCATCGATGGCGACGATGCTCGAGCTGCTCGGCAACGAGGTGCGCACGGCCCACGACGGCCTCCAGGCCATCGACGAGGCGCTGCTGTACCGGCCCGACGTGATCCTGATGGACGTCGGCATGCCGTTCGTCGACGGCTACCAGGCCACCCGCCGCCTCCGCGCATTGCCGCTCGGCCGCGACGTGATCATCATCGCCCTGACGGGATGGGGGCAGGACGACGACAAGGCCCGGTCGCGGGAGGCCGGCTGTGATGGCCACATGACCAAGCCGGTCCACTTGCCGGATCTGGAGACCCTGCTCGGGACTTTGGGGGCGCGATGATCCGCGGCGCGCTCAGTGGCTGGCGCTCCGGGCTTCCAGCTGGCGCGCTGGCCCGGCGGCGCCCAATGCGGTAGGCTGGCTGAAGCGATCGATCGGCGACGTCGCCCCCGCGCCGCGACGGAACAGCTGCGGGAGGTTGTCATGGCGCCACGATCACGCGCGACCGACGCGTCCACCGAGCGACGGTTGCTGGCCATCATCACCGTGTCGTGCGGCCTCTTGATTGCGGGCGCTGTCACGTTGCCGATCCTGGTCGGCGCCGGCCCGCGAGCGCCCGGTGTGGCGTTCGGCGACGTTTCGGAGGCCCACATCGTCGAGATTCGTGACGGCGGCGGCACGACGCTGCTGACCGGGGAGTTCCGATCGCGCGTCGATGCGCTTGGCAACATCGAGAAAGACGCGGCGCTCTCCGACCGGCGGGGACGCCGGGTGATCGGCGAGGTCGAGCTCGAGATCCCGGCCAGGGGTCGCGCCGATCGCCGCACCGAGATCGAGGTGGACGTCATGGGGCTGCCGCCACGCGCGACGCTGCACCTGGCCATCGACGACCGCGTCGTCGCCAGCTTCCAGACCGACGATCGGGGCAGCTTCGACCGTGAGGTGCAGGAAGGCGAGATTGCCTCCGCGGACCCCTTCTGACGCTAAACCGACGCCACCCGCGCCTGCGGTCAGGCCCGCGCGCGGCCGCTCCGCCGTCTCCCGGAGTAAGATGCACGGCGCCGTGCGGAATGCCGCCTCACGCCCGGATGGCGCAGCCCTGGTAACCCGCCGCGACGCGCTTCGCGCGGCCGCGTCACTGGCGCTGGCCGGCGTGGCGACCGCGGCACCCACAGTGCACGCGCAGACGGCAGCCGCGGCGCGTGCGGTGACCCGCGGGCGGCTTCGCCAGTCGGTGAGCCGCTGGTGCTATCAGAAGATTGCCCTTCCCGACTTGTGCAAGGCCGTGGCCGCGATGGGCGTGCCGGCGATCGATCTGCTCGAGGCCGCGGACTGGCCGGTGGTGCGCGAATTCGGCCTGGTGTGCTCGATGGGCTACGGCGGCGGCGGCACCATCCGCGACGGGCTCAACAACCCGGCGAACCACGATGCCATCGTCGGCAACCTCACCGCCGCCATGCCCAAGGCGGCGGCGCTCGGCGTGCCGAACCTGATCACGTTCTTCGGCAACCGCCAGGGCCGCAGCGACCGCGAGGCGATCGATCACTGCGTGACCGGGCTCAATCGGCTCAAGGGCGCCGCCGAGCAGCACGGCATCACGATCTGCGTCGAGCTGCTGAACAGCAAGGTGAACCACCCCGACTACCACGGCGATCGCACCGCCTTCGGCGTGGAGGTGGTGTCGGCGGTGAACTCGCCGCGCGTGAAGCTGCTCTACGACATCTACCACATGCAGATCATGGAGGGTGATGTCATCCGGACGATCCAGCAGCACCACCCGCTCATCGCCCACTACCACACCGGCGGCGTGCCGGGCCGCCACGAGCTCGACGACACCCAGGAGCTGCAGTGGGCGGCGGTCTGCCGGGCCATCGTCGCCACCGGGTTCACCGGCTACCTGGCCCACGAGTTCGTGCCGGTGCGCGATCCGCTGACGTCGCTGCGTGAGGCGGTCGTGCTCTGCGACGTCTGATCGTCGCACTGGCGTCGCGCCACTCGTCCGCGCCGCCTCCTGGTCAGGCGGGCGCCAGCCTGGGCGCCGTCCGCACCGCCACGGTCGGCTTGCTCTTCCGGCCCACGTAGGCGCGGCCGACCATGACGGCCACGGTGATGAAGGCCACGGCCAGCGCCAGGTTCAGCTTGGCGAAGCCCGACGCGGTCAGGCCGATCGACGTGCCCACGAAGACGATGAGGGCGGAGATCACGTCGCCACTGCGGAAGAAGAACGAATCGATGGCCTGCTTGGCGCTGTACTTCTCCTCGCGCGTGCACGGCAGGAACAGCATGTTGCGCACGGTGTTGCTGAGCGAGTAGTCGGTGCCCTTCTCGGCCACTTTGGCGGCCTGCACCACCCCCAGCACCGGCAGGAACGACATGACGCCGTAGGCCATGAGCGACAGCGCCGGCAGGATGGTGACCGCGGTCGACACGCCGAGATACTTGACGATGCGCGACACCACGAAGAGCTGCAGCAGCAGGCTGGTGGTGTTGATGAGGAAGTAGTACCGGGAGTAGAAGCCACCGATCACGGCCTCGACGCCCAGCCCCCCGGAGCCGCCGGCGGCGACCTGCGCCTGGGCGCCATCGGTGACGATGCTGCCGAGGATGTACTCGCCGGTGGCGTCGACGGTGGCGTTCAGCATCAGCATCATGGCGATGAGCAGCAGGTAGGGCGTGCGGAACACCATGGCGAAGGCATTGGTCCCCGGCTTGGGCGTCTCCTCCTTCTTGGTCGGCGGCTTCGGTGCCTCGTCGTGTTCCGACATCTCCCGATCGACGTAGTTGGTCACCTGGAGTTGAAGCGCGAGCAGCGCGGCCCCGACCAGCAGCAGTTGATACACGCCCAGCGGCTCGATGAGCTGGCCGGCGATGAGCGAGCCCAGCACGGCGCCGAGCGACGCACCGAAGCCGACGATCGGGAACAGCCGCTCGCCTTCCTCGCGGCTGTAGAGGTCGTTGGCGAACGACCAGAACTGCGCGACGATCATCAGGTTGAACACGCCGATCCACAGGAAGTAGGCGATGCCCACCGGGAAGCCGGCACGGCCCAGCACGTAGAACGCGACCAGGCAGGCGACGAAGAAATACGTGACCACGTTCAGCAGCGCGCGCCGGTTCAGCCGCGCCGCCAGCCGGCCGTAGTACGGCACGGCCACGGCGAGCAGCGCCGACCTGACCCACCGACAGGTAGGTCTTCAGCTCGGGCGAGCCCTGGCCGAGGATCAGGGCTTCGCGCACTGGCTTCAGGATGTAGTAGGTGGTGAGGATGAGAAAGACGTTCAGCGCCAGCAAGACTGCGAGCAGTCCCTCGCCGCTGCGGACGTCGGCGAAGATTCGAAGCCCGCGATCGAGCGCCGTCGGTCGTTCGAGTGTCATCGTCCGCGCACGATGCACCGGAAGCCGAGGTGTGCCGTGGAGGTGTCGACCGGCTCAGGGAAGCGCGCGGCCGGACGATAACGGCGGCAGTAGCTCGGCGCGCACAGGTGCGAGCCGCCCTTGATCACCTTGCGGGGGATGCGGATGTCGGGCTCGCGCGAATCGTAGCTGTCGCCCTCCTTCGGCCCGCGCGGGTTCTGCGGCGTGCAGCACGCCTTGGCCTCGTCGGCGGGATGACTGGCGACGTACCAGTCGGTGGTCCACTCCCAGACGTTGCCGATCATGTCGTAGAGGCCGTAGCCGTTGGGCGGGAAGGCGTCGACCGGTGAGGTGCCTTCGAAGCCGTCGCCGTTGAGAGCCTGCCACGGGAACTCGCCTTGCCACGTGTTGGCCATGTGGCGGTTGCCCGGGAGGAACTCGTCGCCCCATGCATAGGGGGCCCCGTCGAGTCCGCCGCGGGCGGCCAGTTCCCACTCCGCCTCGGTCGGCAGCGACTTGCCTTCCCACGCGGCGAACGCCTCGGCGTCGGCGAAAGCGACGTGCACCACCGGATGGCGCTCCCGTCCGGCAATCGACGTCGACGGTCCTTGCGGATGACGCCAGTCGGCGCCGCGCTCGAACGTCCACCAGTGCCCGATGTTGCGGCGATCGACCGGACCGGTCGGCCGGGTGAACACCAGCGACCCGGCGTAGAGCATGTGCGGCAAGGCGCCGGGGTACTGCGCCGGGTCGGGCGGAATTTCCGCGAAGGTCGTGTGCCCGGTCGCCTCGATGAAGCGGGCGAAGCGCTCGTTGGTCACCGGAAAGCGATCGATCCAGAACCCGTCCACCGCGACGCGGTGCACCGGGCGCTCCTCCGGGTAGTGCTTGTCCGACCCCATGCGATAGGTGGTGGACGGGATCCAGGTCATGTCGGGAAACGGCGGAGTGCCTGAGCCTGGAGCGGCGGTGGACTCAACAGATGGCTCTTCGACCGACATGGCTCCTCCTGCGCACGCGATTGTACCCGTGTCGGACGACAACGGTTGCGCCCGTTCACCGCCACTACTGCCGAGCCGGCGTGGCACCGTGCTCGCTCGGTAATTCTTCGTCGCCGGCGACCGTTGTACAGTGCTACCTCTCGTCGCGCACAGGAGTGTCATTCGATGTGCGAACGTTCACCGCTCACCACCCGGACACCCGCAGTGCCAGCAACTCGCCGAATACAACGACTCGCCGTCGCACTGAGCGCGGCAGCCTGCCTGGCGGCGGCCGTCCAGGCCCAGCCGACCGATGCGCTGCCGTCGTGGAACGACGGGCCGGTCAAGAAGGCCATCGTCGACTTCATCTCGCGCACGGTTGCCAAGGGCGGGGCTGACTACCGGGAGCCTGCCGAACGGGTGGCCGTGTTCGACAACGACGGCACGCTGTGGAGCGAGCAGCCGATCTACGTGCAGTTCGCCTTCGCGCTCGATCGGGTGAAGGCGATGGCGCCGCAACATCCCGAGTGGACCGGCAAGGAACCGTTCGCCTCGGTGCTGAAGGGCGACATCAAGGCGGCGCTTGCCGGGGGCGAGCGCAGCGTGATGGCGATCATCGCGGCGACCCATGCCGGCATGACGACCGACGAGTTCGAGCGCACCGTGCGCGAGTGGATCACCACGGCCCGGCATCCGCAGACCAAGCGGCTGTACACCGAGATGGTCTATCAGCCGATGCTGGAGCTGCTGGCCTACCTGCGCGCCAATGGCTTTGCCGTGTACATCGTCTCCGGCGGCGGGGTGGACTTCATGCGCCCCTGGACCGAGCGGGTCTACGGCATCCCGCCCGATCACGTCGTCGGCAGCATCGGCAAGGTGAAGTGGGAGATGCGCCAGGGCCAGCCGGTGTTGCTCAAGCTGGCCGAGGTGGACTTCATCGACGACGGCGAAGGCAAGCCGGCGGGGATCCACCGCGCCATCGGCCGGCGGCCGATCTTCGCCTTCGGCAACTCCGACGGCGACAAGCAGATGCTCGAGTGGACGGCGGCCGGCCCCGGCGCCCGCTTCATGGGCCTCGTGCACCACACCGACGGCGCCCGCGAGGTCGCCTACGACCGGACGTCGGCCATCGGCAAGCTCGACACCGCACTCGACGAAGCCAACTCCAGGCGCTGGACCGTCGTCAGCATGAAAGACGACTGGCGCGCCGTGTTCCCGCAATGACGACGCCGGGAACCGAGAGGAGCAACGGGTGAAGCACTCGACGTGGCGGACAGCGGCGGCCAGCCTGCTGCTGTGTGGGACCAGCGTGTCGACGGTGGACGCGCAGCTGAACACCCAGCACATCAAGGGAACGGTGGGACTGAAGTCGGGGTCCCAGCCTCCGCCCCATTGGTACGCCATCCTGCCGCTGATCTACGTCTACAACTCCGACACGCTCAGGGACCGCGACGGCAACGAGTTCCGCTTCGATGCGGACCTGACCAGCGTCGTCTACGGCGGCGGCGTGATGAAGGTGACCAGCAAGAAGATCTTCGGCGCCAACTACGGCTTCCAGGTGCTGCTTCCGGTGTGGGCCAACAACCGCCTCCAGGGCCCTGAGATCGACGCCAACCCGGGCAACGGGCTCACCGACGGCGTCATCCAGCCGGTCAGCCTCGGGTGGCACTTCAGCCGTGCCGACGCCGTCGCCGGCTACACCCTGTTCGTGCCGACGGGTCGCTTCGAGAGCGGCGCCACCGACAACACCGGCCTGGGCATGTGGGGCCAGGAACTGTCGCTCGGCACGACCGTGTACCTCAACGCCGCGAAGCAGTATCACGCGGCGACGCTGGCCAGCCTCACCTTCCAGTCGAAGAAGGAGGACACCGAGACTCATGTCGGCACGGCGCTGAACTTCGAGGGCGGCGTCGGCGGCGATTTCCTCAGCGGCGGCCTCACGGCCGGCCTCGCCTACTACGCGTCGTTCAAGCTCGCCGAGGACGAGATCGAGGGCGTGCCCGCCATCCTCGTGCGCGGCAAGAACACGGTCTTCGCGCTTGGCCCGGAGGTCTCGCTGGCGCTCGCCCGCGGCGGGGTGTTGTACGGGTTCCTGAAGTTGAACTACCAGTGGGAAGTGTACGCCAGGACCAACGCGCAGGGCAGCGAGTTCAACATTACCCTGTCGTTGCCGCTCAAGCCGATCAAGCTTCCCTGATTCAGCGAGCGCCAATCAGTGCGAGAATCCTGCAGGGGGTCATCATGATGGCGTTCAACCCAGGCGTCGTTCCGCGCGGGCTCGTGGTCGTCGCGCTGGTCGTGCTGACGGCGTGCTCGGGCCAGCGCGATCCCGCCACACCCGAAGAGGCCGCGGCGCGCGGCGACGAGCTGCTGCGCCGGCTGAGCGACTCGCTGAAGGCCGCTCCAGCCCTGTCGTTCAAGGTTGCCGAGTCGCACGACAAGGTGCTCAGGAACGGGGAGAAGCAGCCCTACACGCTGAACCGGGAGGTGACGATCCGGCGGCCCGACCGCCTCTGGATGCACACCACCGGCTCGGACGAGCGCAACGTCACCGTCACCTACGACGGCGCCGCCGTCACCATCGTCGGCGACACGCAGAAGGTCTACGGCACCGTCAAGGCGCCAGCGAGCCTCGACGAGATGTTCGACCTGATGAGTCAGCGCTACAACCTCAGGGTGGCCGTCGCCGACCTGCTCTACAGCTCTCCGTACGACTCGTTCGCCGACAAGGAAGCCAAAGGCGGGTGGGTCAGGCGGTTCACCGCCGATGGCCGCACGTGCGAAGAGGTGTCCTACACGACCCCGGCCGCGGACTTCACGCTGTCGATGACCACCACGGTGCCGATGGTGCCCTGCCAGGCGCAGATCACCTACAAGCAGGAGCCCGGCCAGCCGGCCACACGCCTGGTGTTCAGTGAGTGGAACCTGCAGCCCGAGGTGGCCGACCAGCGGTTCGTCGCCAACGTCCCCCAGGGCTACGAGCAGGTGCCGATGGTGGAGCGGATTCCCAAGGACGAGTTGAAGAAAGATCCGGCCAAGGCCATGGGTGCGCCGGCGACCAAGTAGACTCGTGCGCCCAACAGGCGCACACGTCAGAAGCGGAGTACTGCCATGCAGGTCAGTCGATTGCTCAGAACGGGTGCCGTGGTCGTAGCGGGCGTCGTGACCCTGGCCTCCACCGTGCAGGCGGAGCAGGTGCGAGCCGCGCGCCGTGGGACGGTGGCTCAAGGCGAAGAAGCCAGCGTCGCCGTGGGCCGCCGCGGGGCGGTGGCGGTCAGCGAGGACGGCGACGCCGCGGCCGTCAGGCGGGGCGGCGGCGCCGTCGCCGTCGGTGAAGAAGGCGCCGCGGCCGTCGGCCGCCACGGTGGCGTCGTGGCCGGCGAGCGCTACGACGACGACGACGCCTGGAAGACCGCTGCCGGCGTCGCGGTTGGTGTCGCCGCCGGGGTTGCCATCGGGACGATGCTCTCGAAGCCGCCGGCGCAGTCGACGACCGTCGTGGTGGGGCCGACGACGTACATGTACAGCGAAGGCACCTACTACGCGCGGGTAATCGACGGTGGCGAGGTGGCCTACCAGGCGGTGCCGCCGCCGCCCGGCGCGATCATCACGACCCTGCCAGCGGGCTGCAAACCGGCGAACGTCGGCGGCGCCACCTACTCGCAGTGCGGCACGACGTACTACCAGAAGGCCGCCACCGGCTATCAGGTGGTCGTCCCCAAGTAGACTCCGAGTCGCTGCCTCCCATGTCCAGGCGGGCCGCGATCGCGTTGCCGGCGCTGCTGCTGGTGGCGCTCGCGGCCACGCAGATGACGCTGGCGCGGACGACCCTTCTCAGCCCGTGGAAGGGCGGGGGCTTCGGCATGTTCGCGTCGGTGGACGGACTGCCGTTCCGCTGGGTCCGGCTGTACGTGTCGGCCCCGGAACGTTCCGAGGAGCTCGCCGTGCCGCCCTCGCTCGCCGACCAGGTCGATCGCGTGGCGACCTGGCCGCGTCCCGGCGCGCTGGAGGCCCTGGCGCGCGCGGTGGTCGCCCGCGAGCGGCGGCTCGAGCGTCCGGTCGACACGGTGCGCGTCGAGGTCTGGCGCGCCGACGTCTCGCCGACGCTTGCCGTCGCCGACGCCATGATCGCGCAGATGACGTTTTCCGCCGATGACCTGGACCGACCGCCGCGCGATCGCTGACCAGCTGATCGACGAGGCGACGCCGCTGCGGCTGACGCTGCTCGTCCTGCTGCTGCGCCCGCCCGGGGAAGGGGCCGTGCGCGGGTTGACGTGGCTGGTCGCCGGGCTGGCGCTGGCCATCCCGCCGCTGACGCGCCGGGCGCCGATCTGGCTCGCCCTGGCCGGGCTGGTGCTGGCGCGGCTCGTCGTCGACTGGCCGCTGTCGGACAACCACATCTACCTGCTGGCCTATTGGTGCCTGGGCATCGGGCTGTGTCTGCGGCTGCCGGCGCCGTTCACCGCCATCGCCGAGATGAGCCGATGGCTGGCAGGGGCGGCGTTCCTCTGCGCCGTCATCTGGAAGGGGGTGCTGGCGCCCGACTTCCTCGACGCCCGCTTCTTCAGGATGACGCTCATCACCGACGAGCGATTCGCGGCCCTCTCACGATCGGTGGGCGGGCTGAGCGATGAGCAGTTGCAGGTGAACCGGGAGGCCCTGACATCCCTGCCGGCGGGCGCCGAGTTACTGAACGGCCCGGTGCTGGTCGAGCCGCCGGCGTTGCGGCGCCTGGGGCTGGCGTTGACCTGGGGCGGCTTCCTGCTCGAAGCCACGCTCGCCTGGGCGCTGCTCAGTAGCTGGCCGGCCGCGCTGCATCGCCGCCGGCACCTGTTGATGATCGCCTTCGCCGCCGCAACCTACGCCGTCGCGCCGGTGGCGGGATTCGGCTGGCTGCTGGTGGCCATGGGCATGACGCAGTGCGAGCCGGCGCAGCGGACGCTGCGTCTCGCCTACCTCGGGGTCTTCGTGCTGATCTTCGTCTACACCGAGACGCCGATCCTGCGGCTGGTGCTGTCGCGGTTCGTGAATTGATCGCCGCCCGGCGCTGGATGCCTCAACCCCTGGAGAATCAATGATCTGCGCCCCGCGTGCCATTCCTGTTCGCTCTCTCGTCGGCCTCGTGTTCGCGGTGGTGGGCCTGGTCGCGGTCCCGCGCCCGTCGCTGGCACAGGCCCCCCCGTCGGCGGCAGATCTCACTGCGTTGCGCCAGCGCCTCGACGCGATCGAGCAGACGATGCAGGCGCAGCTCGCGGCGCTTCGCCAGCAAATCGTCGATCTGGAGACCGGGCAGCCCACGGAGCTGGCGCCCGCCCCGGGTCAGGTGGTTCAGTCGCCTGTTGTCGCCGCAACGGCGCAGCAAGACTCGTTCGGCCGCGAGCGCGAGAGCGTGGCGCGGGTCGACAATCGGCCGATCGACCCGGCGATGCAGGGGTTCGTGGCCATTCCGGGAACGCCGGCCCGGGTGAAGCTGGACGGCTACGCCAAGCTCGACACGATCGTCGACACCAATCCAGCCGGGAACCCTGATCAGTTCCTTCCCGGTACGATTCCGGTGGGACTGAGCGACGCCGAACGGGTGGTGAGCTCGACCCTCCACGTGCGCCAGACCCGGCTCAACCTCGACTTCCGCAGTCCGACCGACTTCGGCACCGACTTCCGGACCTTCGCCGAGATCGACTTCTACGGCACGAGCGGGCCGGTGGACCCGCGGATGCGGCACTTCTACGGGCAGCTGGCCAACGTTCTCATCGGACAGACGTGGACCTCCTTCACCGACCCGGATGCTTTCCCCGACATGATCGACATCGCCGGCCCGGCGGGCGTCTCCCTCCTGCGCCAGGCCCAGGTGCGCTACACGCAGCCGCTCGGCGCCCGGCAGAGTCTCGCCTTCGCCATCGAGCGGCCGCTGACGCAAGCGCCGCAAACCGCCGAAGGCGGCAGTGCCTACAGTCCGGCGCCCGATGTGATCGCCAGGTATCGCCTCATCGGTGCCCGGGGCCACCTGCAACTGGGCGGGCTCGCGCGCGCGCTCGGCTATCGCGTCGAGGCGAGGAACGCGACCACGCTCGGCATCGGCGCCAATGCCAGCGGCGCCTGGAAGGCCACCGAGCGGGACCTGCTGATCGGCTACGTCGCCTACGGGGCTGGCATCGCCCGCTACATCGACAACCTGGCGGGCATGGACGCCGACCTCGATCGCGACGACCGCGGCACCGACGTGGCGGCGCTGCCGGCGCTCGGCACCTATGCGGCGATCACCCATCAGTGGCCGAAGCGCTTCCGATCGACCGCAGTGGTCGGCTACAGCCAGATCGACAACACCGCCGCGCAGGCCGCGTCGGCGATCCGCAGCTCGGTACTACGTCGGGGCCAACCTGCTGTGGAATCCGGTCGGGTCGCTCAACGTCGGCGTCGAGTACCTGTTCGGGACGCATGAGGTCAAGGACGGCGCCGACGCGCACGCGAGTCGGGTGCAGATCGCCGCCAAGTACGACTTCTTCCGCAAGCGCCCGGTGGAGCCGTAGCGGCACGTGAAGGTTCGGCTGCCCGCCACACAGGGCCTCCGCGCCGAATCTGGCGCGGGGCGCGAATTTTTCCGCAGCCGAGGGGAAATTCGCCAGGGCGAGGGCGTTTCGGGGCAACGTTTTCGTCGACGAGCCGTTGATCCGCTCAACATCAGCAGGCATGAGGCTTGCTGTTGTCTGAGCCATCAAGGCAAGTCGCTAACTATCATCGATGCCTCGCTTGATGCGGCCTCCCGGTGATGCCACCAACAGGAGGATGCCATGACGCGAACCACACACGTGACGCAACGGGCCGAGGACTGCCGCTGGAGCGTGCCGGCGTGCCGGCCGAACACGATGGCAGACCGTGGCAACGAGTTCGAGAGCTTCTGGGAATGTGAACGGGGCGGAGCGCCCCGTCGCGTCACCCCAGCAGAGTGCGCGGGATGCGCGCATTGGGCCCCCGAACCCGACCGGGCTGAGCGACACTGACCGGCTCCGCAAGGCCGCGACACTGATCGTGAGACTCCGCCTGATTGACTGCGACAGGTCGGTCGTGGCGGGAGCAGCCGTCGAGCTGGCCCCAGGCCCTGGCCCGGGACCCGCGCCGGCGGCTGCGGCGTAGGCCGCCAGCGGCGCGCCGGGGCAGCGCTCACCCATTCGGCCGGTAATTCTCCCGTGATTTGTCAAATCGTACGGTTTGCGACGACCATGTGTCGATGCGCGAGCTCGACGTGACCACGCCTCGACGGCCGGCACCACTCCTGACCGTTGCACTCGTGGCGCTGGCCTGCGCCGCGCTCCTCGGGCAGGGTTCGCAGTCGCTGCCGAACCGGGCCGACTCCGTCAAGTTCGCCGCCATCGGCGACAACGGTACCGGCGAGCGCGCTCAGTACGAGGTCGCGAAACAGATGGCCGACGTCCACGCCAAGTTTCCGTTCGATCTCGTCATCATGCTTGGCGACAACATGTACGGCAGCCAGCGGCCTGCGGACTTCGTCAACAAGTTCGAGGCGCCGTACCGCCCGCTCCTGTCGGCCGGTGTGACCTTTCAGGCGTCGCTCGGCAACCACGATCGACCCGAGAACGTGTCGTACAAATTGTTCAACATGAACGGCCAGCGCTACTACACGTTCGTGCGACGGAACGTGCGGTTTCTCGCCCTCGACACCACGTTGATGGACGACAAGCAGCTGGCGTGGATCGAGACCACCCTGCAGAACGCGCGTGAAGACTGGAAGATCTGCTTCTTCCACCATCCGCTCTATTCGAATGCCGAGCGGCACGGCGCCTCGATCGACCTGCGCTTACGGTTGGAGCCGTTGTTCCTCAAGCACGGTGTGCAGGTCGTGTTCGCCGGTCACGACCACGTCTACGAGCGCCTCAAACCCCAGAAGGGCATCCTCTATTTCGTGTCCGGTGCGGCCGGGCAGCTGAGACGGGGGAACATGAGCCCCTCAGGAGAGACGGCCGCCTCCTTCGATCAGGACCAGAGCTTCATGGTGGTCGAAATCGCCGGGACCGAGTTCAGCTACCAGGCGATCTCGCGGACGGGGAAGGTAGTCGATTCAGGCCGCATCGAGAAACCGTCCACCTCCGGCGACGCCGGGAGCCGCATGGAGAACCGCGGCCTCGGTGCGACGCCCTGAGTCGTCACCGCGGCGAGACCTTGCATGGGAGACGAACCGACTCGACCCGGTAAGGGAGCCAAAGACGGTGAGCGCGCGGGCAGATCGGGCCGGCGGAGAAGTCGTGTGCGGGCGGCGCTCCCGGCGCTCACGCGGGTTGCCGCCCAGCACCTGCTGCTGTTGCCACTGGGCGCGCTCGTCGCCCTCGTGTGGGTCAACGCCGCGCCCGAGAGCTACTACCGGTTCACGTTTACGATCGCGTTCGTGATCAACGACGTCGCGATGGCGCTCTTCTTCGGCCTCATGACCAAGGAGATCGTCGAAGCGACGGCGCCGAACGGCGTCCTCCATACGCGTCGGCGCGTTCTGCTCCCCGTGGTGGCCGCGATCGGCGCCACGGTCGTGCCCGCACTTCTCTACGGCCGAGCTCCTCGATTTCCTCGGCGAGCCGATGCTGGTCATCGGCTGGCCGGTCACACTGGCCGTCGACCTCGCGGTGATCTACGTCGTCGCCAGGATCATCTTCGGTGCGCACCCGGTGGTCCCGTTTCTGCTTCTGCTGGGCATCGCCTGCCGACGGGTTCGGCTTCATCACCCTGGCGCTGTTGAATCCGACCAGGAGACTTCCACCTGGCCGCTGGGGCGCTGATTCTGGCCGCCGCCATCGGTGTCGCTGTCGCGCTTCGCCAGCGGGGAGTGCGCAGTTTCTGGCCGTACGTCTTCGGCGCGGGGACGGTTTCATGGCTGGCGCTGTACTGGGGCGGCATGCACCCGGCGCTCGCGCTCGTGCCGATCATGCCGTTTCTGCCCCACGCGGCCCGCGATCCGGGATTTTTCGCCGACGCGCTCCCCGGCGCGAAAGACACGCTGAGTCGCTTCGATGTCTGGTCCAGGCATCCGGTGCAGGTGACGCTGTTCTTCTTCGGACTGGTCAACGCTGGCGTTCCCTTCGGTGCTCTGGAAGAAGGCACATGGGGACTGCCGCTCGCCGTTCTGGCCGGCCGGCCAATCGGCCTGGTCATCGGTGTCGGTCATGGGCCTTCTGGCGGGCCTGCACCTGCCGCCCCGCGTCGGCTGGCGAGAGCTGATTGTCGGTGCGTTCATCGCCGCCAGCGGATTCAGCATCGGCCTGTTCTTCTGCACCGCGCTGCTGCCTCCGGGGCAGCTGCGTTCCGAGCTGAGCATGGGTGTGCTTCTGTGCCTGGTGGCGGCGCCGCTGGCGATGGCAGGCGCGCGGGTGATGCGAGTCGGCAGGTTCGCGGCGGCAGACTGAAGCTTGTCGATCGATGCCCACCCAACGCGTGTGCGCCACGCGGCGTCGCCCTCGCGGATAGAGTAGGGGGCACATGACCCCGCCCACCGCGACGGCGCCGGCCGCCTGGTCCGGCCGGCTGCGCGAGGGCGTGCGGCCGTACCTCGAGGCGGCGCCGCTCGCCGCGGCATTCCTCGGCGTGTCATCCGGCTTCGCCTTTGCGATGATCGCCGCGACGCTGACGACACGCCTCGCCCAGTACGGCGTCCGGAAGAGCGCGGTGACGGCCTTCGCGTTCACGTTTCTCGCCTACAACTTCAAGTTCCTGTGGGCACCGCTGGTCGACACCGTGCGCCTGCCGGTGGTCGGCCGGTTCGGTCAGCGGCGTTCATGGCTGTGGTTCGTCGGCGTGCTGGTGATGGGCGCGGTCATCTACCTCGGCAGCCTGGATCCGGCCTCGGCGCTGCCGCAGGTTGCCGTTGCCGCCATCCTCGTCGGCGTTGCCGGCGCCACCTTCGACATCGTCATCGACGCCTACCGCATCGAGTTGCTGGAGCCGCGCCAGCTCGGCGTGGGCTCGGGCATGTCGCAGTACGGCTGGCGCATCGGCTCGGCGTCAGCCGGCGCCGTGGCCCTGGTGATCGCCGCGCGCTACGGCTGGGCGGCCGCCTATGCCGTGTGTGCGCTGTTCGCACTGCCGGCCATGATCGTGGGCGTCGTGATGGGGGAACCCGTCCGTCGTCGTCCGCCCGCGCCGCCCAGCGGTATCGTCGAGGCGCGTGGTCGCCTTCTTCAGCCCGCTCACAGAGTTCCTGCGTCGCCCCGGTGCGCTGGTGGTCCTGGCCTTCGTGCTGATCCACAAGATCGGCGACACCCTGGCCAACCTCACGCTGCGCCTGCTGTTCGAGGACCTGCGGTTCAGCAACGACGAGATCGCGTTCTACGACGTGGGCATCGGCTTCGCGGCGCTGCTGGCGGGGGTCTTCGTCGGCGCGGCGATGTATGCGGCCATCGGCATGAAGCGGTCGGTGTTCGTCAGCCTGGTGCTGATGGCCGTATCGAACCTCAGCTTCGCGGCCCTGGCCGGCTACGGCCACAGCAACATCGGGATGGCCGTCGCCATCGGATTCGAGAACTTCGCCAGCGGCATCGGCGGTGTCGCCGTCGTGGCCTACCTGTCGGCGCTGTGCAACCTTCGCTACACCGCCACGCAGTACGCGCTGCTCTCGGCGCTGGCCAGCATCGCCGGGCGATTCCTGACTGGCACCACGGCAGGCGGGCTCATCGAGGCCATGGGCTACGTGAACTTCTACCTGCTGACCACGCTCATCGCGCTGCCGGGCGTCGCGCTCTATGGCTACATGGTCCGGTCGGGCCTGGCGGACGTCCCGAGCGGGACGGCGGGCAAGGACGTCGAGTAGGGGTTGTGTACCGGCCCGAAGGTCAGGTGCCCGCGGACGATCCCGATACCGGCACCGCACGCACGATGAACCGCTGCGGGGCCGAGCCCTTGTAGTAGAACGGGTAGCAGCCGACGAGCGTCACCGCGCGATCGGGCGTTGGGTCGATCACGCTGACGTCGTCGGGGGTGGTGATCTTGATCCACTCGACGCGGTATTGCTCGGTGGCGACGGGCGTGTCCAGCACCAGCGCGTCGCCTTCCTTGATGTCCTTCAGCACCCGGAAGAAGCCGTCCCGGTGGGCGGCGATGCCGACGTTGCCCGTCGTCCCGGGCAAGGCCGTGTCCTCGATCAGACCGGCCGCCAGGTCGAGCACGGCGTCCGCAGTGCCGTTGTAGACCGGCACCTCGAGCTCGAGCCGTGGAATTCGCAGGATGGCGAGCGTAGGCGGTGTCGCCGCCTCCAGCGCAACCTTGTAGGCCTTCACCCGCACCGCCGACCAGAGCTTCATGTCGACGTTCCCGCTCCAGGTGAGCTCGCGCGGCGGCGGGGGCGGTGGAGGCGGTGCGGGCGCCGGTGCCGCGGTGTCGGCAGCCGCCCCGTCGCTGGCCGGCGATGTGTCTGCGCGGCCGCACGACGTCAGCATCGCCGCCAGGACGAGCGTGAGGGCGAGGACGGGAACGGTGCGGTTCGAGCGGGACCGGTGAGGGACCATCAAGACCTCCATTCCGACGGCCAGCGCCATCCTATCGCATCAACCGCTCGGCCAACCATCCGACTCACCGCCTACGCCGACGGATGGCACGAGAGCCGCGCAATCCAAATGCCGGCGGCGGCCGTAAGGCCGGGGATATGAGCTGTTGCGCCTCGGAACGGCCGAGCTTGTCGCGGCCTCGAGTCCTGTGCAACGGTAGGGCAACCGTGGAATCCAGCAGCTCGGAGGTGGACGTCGGTCTCCTCCAGCGCATCGCCACGCGTGACGATACCGCGCTGGCAGCGCTCTACGACCGGCACAGTCGTCTCGCCTACAGCATCATCATCCGCATTCTGGGCAGCCCGGCGGAAGCGGAAGACGTGCTGCAGGAAACGTTCGTACGCGTGTGGTCGCGCGCCGACACCTACGACCCGTTGCTGGGGGCGCCGGCGACGTGGTTGACGCGCATCGCGCGAAATCACGCCATCGACCGCCTGCGGGCCCGCCGTGTCCGGGCACACATCGCCGTTGAACCGGCAGTACACAGCACCGACGACGCGCCTCGTTCGCGGGAGCCCGTCACGCTCGACACACCCGAGACGGAGCTGGAGGGCCATGCGACGGCCGGTGCCGTACGGACAGCGCTGGCCACCCTGGCGCCCGCGCAACGGGCGCTGATCGAAGCGGCCTTTTTCGAGGGCTACACCCACAGCGAGCTGGCGACCCGGTTCGGTGTGCCGCTGGGCACGGTGAAGACGCGCATCCGCACGGGCCTCGCTGCCATGCGCGGCCTCCTGGAGCAGGTCCTATGATCCCCGACGCGCTCGAGGCCCTGGTCTTGGCCGATTCGGTCGGCGCGCTCGACCCTGACGAGCGGGTGGAACTGCAGGTCCGCCTCGGTGCGCTGACGCCGGAACAACGATCCGAGGTGGCCCGCCTGTACGACGCCGCGACGGCGGTGGCCTTGAACGTTCCGGCCGCGGAGCCGCCGGCGCACGTGCGGGCGCGCGTCCTCGCCGCGGCGCGCGCGCCCTCGGCCTACACCGTGTGGGCGGCCGACGCCACCTGGATCGACACTGGCCTGTCCGGGATCCGGGCCCGCGTCCTGGCCGTGGACAGGACGCGATCGCTCGTCACGCTGGTGATACGCGCCGAGCCGGGCGCCGTCTACCCGTCGCACCAGCACCACGGACCGGAGGAGTGCTTCGTGATCAGCGGGTCGGTGGTGATTGACGGCCGGGTGTTGCGGGCCGGGGATTTCCACCACGCTGACGAGGATTCCAGTCACGGCGAGATCACCACGACCGAGGGTGCCGAGGTGCTCATCGTCGGCGCCATCGCCGACTACCTGCCGGCGGCCGCGGCGCCGGCCGACGAGTTCGGCCGGTCCCTGGATCGGTAGACGCATGCATCAGTGATCGGGACTTCTGCCCGGCTCCGGACCGCGATGTGAAGGGCGGGTAGAATCCACGGGATATGTCCTTCATCGTCGCTACCTTGCTGGGTGCTCTCGCGATTCTGGTGGCGGCGATCGGCGGTTTGCTGGTCCAGCGCACGCGCCACAGCCGTACCGAGCGCGCGCTGCGCGAACGTGAAGAGCGCCTTAGGCTCATCGTGGAGCAGACACCCGCGATGGTGTGGACGATGAGACCTGACTCGACGCTCGACTTCTTGAATCGCACTTGCACGACTTTCTCGGGCCTGCCGCTCGAGAAGCTCCTCGAAGACGGCTGGCTGGATGCCGTCCATCCAGACGACCGTGATCGCTGCGTCGGCATCTACGTTCCAGCGGTCGAGGCACGCAGACCCTTTCTCGCCGAGTACCGTCTTCGCCACGCCGACGGCAACTACCGATGGCTGCTGGCGACCGGCGTTCCGAAATACGAAGCGGACGGCACTTTCTCTGGCTATACCGGCTGCGACGTGGATATTTCCGAGCGGAAGAACGCCGAAGATCGGATTCGCGAGAGCCAGGCGGCACTGGAGTCGAGCCATCGGGAGATTCGGTATCTGGCCGGCCGGCTGATCGAGGCGCAGGACGTCGAGCGGGCGCGGATCGCGCGGGACCTGCACGACGACGTCAGCCAGCAACTGGCGGGTGTGTCGATCGCTTTCAGTGGTCTCAAGCAGCGGCTCGGCGAGTACCACGTCAGCGAGGGGCTGCAACAGGAACTCGTCGACCTTCAGCGCCAGACGCTCACGCTCGCCCGCAACGTTCGCCACCTCTCCCACGATCTCCATCCGACCGTGCTGCAGCATCTGGGCCTGGTGAAGGGCCTCACGTCATACTGCGGCGAACTCGAGCGAGCACACGGGGTGGCCATGATGTGTGTCGCGTCCGGTGATTTTCAGGCGATCACCCCGGATGCTGCGCTGTGTATCTACCGGATCGCGCAGGAGGCGCTGCGAAACGTTATCGCCCACGCCGGCGCCAGCCGCGCCGATGTGAGCCTCATCCAGGCGGGTGACCGGGCGGAAATCTCGATCGCTGACGATGGTCGCGGATTCGACGCTTCCCACGGCGCCGAGAGGGACAAAGGGCTCGGGCTGGTCAGCATCTCCGAGCGTGCCAGGATCATCGGCGGCACGGTCAGCATCGTATCGGGGCGGAACCAGGGCACACGAGTGCAGGCGCAGATTCCAGTGAACGGCCGAGTGACGTCGCACGCCGCCGGGATCGCAGGCCGGGTCGCGTGACCCGGCGCCCCACCGTTCTCCTGGCTGACGACCACGTAATCGTCACCGACGGCCTGTCGCGAATATTGCGCGAGGCCGACTTCGACGTTGTCGGCGCGGTCCGCGACGGTCAGAGCCTGCTCGACGCAGCGACGCGGCTTGGCCCCGACGTCGTCATCACCGACCTCTCGATGCCTGGACTCAGCGGTCTCGATGTGCTCGCCCGGCTGAAGACCGAGCGCCTTGACAGCAAGGTCATCGTGCTGACGATGCATCACGACGCGGACCTGGCGACCGACGCCATTCGCGGCGGGGCTGCCGGACTTTCTCCTGAAGGAGTCGGCTGGCGATGAACTGCTGACCGCCGTCCGGCACGCGCTCGACGGGAAGGTCTACATCACGCCGGCGATCACCAAGGAAGTCATGGAACGTATGGCCGGCGCGTCGAAGGCGAAGGAGCCGCAGCTGACGCCACGACAACGCGACATCTTGCGGCTGATCGTGAAAGGCCAGCGCATGAAGGAGATCGCGACGAATCTCGGTCTGTCGACCAGGACAGTCGAAGGTCACAAATACGAGATGATGGAGACCCTCGGGGTCACGTCCACGGCCGAACTCGTGAGGTACGCGCTCGACCGTCGGCTCAATATCGATTGAACCCGCAGCGTCTTGCCGGACGGCCTCGTACGCGAAGAAGCAGCTCGTCAGTAACTTATTGATGAGCCAGCGCCCGTGCGGGCCTGACAAATCCGCGTGGTAGATTCCCTCTCCCAGTAGTTTTTCGTGCCCCCTTCCCCCGTACTTCTACTCTCCCCTCTCCCTCTGCCTCGTCATGAGAATGCGCGGGCTGCCTCGTTCGCGCATGAACCGCCCACGATTGCTACTGGCCGACGACCACCACGACACTGCGGAGCGGCTGCGCAGGCTTCTCGGGGCGGAGTTCGACGTCATCGCGTCGGTCGACGATGGCAACGCCCTGGTGGAGGCAGCGACGCGACTCTCACCCGACGTGATCGTCACCGACATCGCCATGCCCGGGATCGACGGCATCGTGGCGGTCGCCCGGATCCGCCGGCACGATCCGAACGCCCGGATCGTGTTCGTGACGGTGCATGCCGAATCGATGTTCGTCGAGGCGGGACTGGAAGCCGGGGCGCTCGGATATGTGCTCAAGGACGCGGCCGGCGACGACCTGGTGGCGGCGATCCGGGCCGCGCTCAACGGCCGGCAATACGTCAGTCGTGAGCTCCGTAGAACTGAGTAACCGTAGCCAGCCGAACCAGGGTTTGAAAAGGAGACACTGCCCGTGAAACGTCTGATACTGCTCGCCAATGCCTGCGGCCTGCTGCTGATCCTCGCCGCGCCCGCACAGGCCCAGCTGAACGGAAGCCATACCCTCGGTGACTTCGGCGTGCAGTCCGGAACGCAGCCGCTGCCTGGCTTCTACGCGGCGCTGTTCTACCTGCGCTACGACACCGACACCATCAAGGATGCTGAGGGCAATACCGTCCGACCGTCTCCCGAGTCGCCAGGCAGCCTCACGGTCTCGGCTATTGCGCCGATGGCGTGGTATGTGAGCAAGGCCAAGTTTCTGGGAGCCAACTACGGTGCGATGGTGGTGTTTCCGCTGGCGAACGCCTCGATCGAAGCGCCGGCCTTCGCCCTCGACAACACCGTCGACACGAGCCTGTCCGACGTGCTGGTTCGGCCGCTCGACCTGGGCTGGCACACCAAACGGGCGGATGTCGCCGCTGGCCTTCAGCTGTATATGCCGACGGGCCGCTACGAGCGCGGCGGCAGCGACAACATCGGCAAGGGCATGTGGACCTACGAGCCCTTCCTCGGCACGACCGTGTACTTCGATGAGGGGCGTACCGTCAGTCTGGCCGCCACGGCCTACTGGGAGATTCATGGCGACAAGAAAGACACGAATGTGAAGGTCGGCCAGATTCTCACCCTCCAGGGCGGGCTCGGTAAATCGTTCCTCGGCGGAGGCCTGATTGTCGGCGGCGCCTACTATGCCCAGTGGAAGGTCACCGAGGATCAACTGGCCGAGTTCGACCTGCCCGATGGGTCGGACTTCGACGTGAACCTTCCCGGCAAGCACAAAGTCTTCGGGTTCGGACCGGACGTGACACTCCCGATCGCGAGCCGGTCGAAGCTCTTCGCCCTGGTCAACGTCCGCTATTGGTGGGAGACGGGCGCGCAGCTGAAGACGCAGGGGAACACGCTGGTCGTCACCGCGACTTTCCCTGTCCCGAGCGTAAAACTGCCGTAGGCCGTGCGCTCAGCTGCCCTGCGGCGACGATGGCTCGCCACAGGTCAGGCATACGCAGCACACAGGTCAACCTGAGGAAAGTAACCATGGCGCTCAAGAAGGTGCCGGCATGGCGCCGCGCTTTCTGCTCGACTGCGCTCGATCAGCAAGGCTCAGAAGGAGACAGGGTATGAGCTCGCGCGACACGATTCAACGATCGATTCTTCCCATTCCCGACCCGCAGTACGTCGGGCTGACCACGTACGATGCGAAGGATCCAGACACCAAGTTCCCGCCGATAACGTCGCTGCGGCCGCCGCAGGGCGCCCCCAACGTGCTTGTCGTGCTGCTCGACGACGTCGGCTTCGCCGCGTCAAGCGCCTTCGGTGGCCCGATTCACACCCCGACGGCGGACCGCCTCGCCAAGGGCGGGCTGAAGTTCAACCGCTTCCACACCACGGCGCTGTGCTCGCCGACCCGCCAGGCGCTGCTCACCGGCCGCAACCACCACTCGGTGAACATGGGGGGCATCTGCGAGATCGCGACCGCGGCGCCCGGCTACAGCTCGGTACTGCCGAAGAACAAGGCGCCGCTGGCGATGACACTCAAGCTCAACGGCTACTCGACGGCGCAGTTCGGCAAGTGCCACGAGGTACCGGTGTGGGAGACCAGCCCGCTCGGGCCGTTCGACCAGTGGCCGACCGGCGGTGGCGGCTTCGAGTACTTCTACGGATTCATCGGTGGCGAGACCAACCAGTGGTACCCCGCGATCTATGAAGGTACTTCGGCCATCGAACCGGAGAAGACGCCCGAGCAGGGCTATCACTTCACCGACGACATGACCAGCAAGGCGATCAAGTGGACGCGCCAGCAGAAGGCGCTGATGCCCGACAAGCCGTTCTTCATGTACTTCGCCCCGGGCGCCTGCCACGCGCCCCACCACGTGCCGAAGGAATGGGCCGACAAGTACAAGGGCAAGTTCGACCAGGGCTGGGACACGCTGCGCGAAGAGACCTTCGCGCGCCAGAAGAAGCTCGGCGTGATCCCCCAGGATGTCGAGCTGACGGCGCGCCCGGCCGAGATTCCCGCCTGGAACGAGACGCCTGAAGACATGCGGCCGATCTTCGCCCGCGAGATGGAGGTTTACGCCGGATTCCTCGAGCACACCGATCATCACCTCGGACGGCTAATCGACGCGCTCAAGGATCTGGAAGTGCTCGACGACACGCTGATCTACCTGATCATCGGCGACAACGGCGCCTCGGCCGAAGGTTCACCCAACGGCTGCTTCAACGAGATGGCGGTGCTGAACGGCATGGCCGGGCTCGAAACCGTCGAGTTCCTGAAGTCGAAGATCGACGACTTCGGCGGCCCGGATGCCTACAACCACTACGCGGTGGGCTGGGCCCACGCGATGGACACGCCCTACCAGTGGACCAAGCAGGTGGCGTCTCACTGGGGCGGAACGCGCAACGGCACCATCGTGCACTGGCCCAACGGGATCAAGGCCAAGGGCGAGGTCCGCAGCCAGTTTCACCACGTGATCGACGTCGCGCCGACCATCCTCGAAGCCGCCGGACTGCCGCATCCGAACGTCGTCAACAGCATTCAGCAGGCGCCGCTCGAGGGCTTCAGCATGCTCTATGCCTTCGACGACGCGAAGGCGGCCGATCGGCACGAGACGCAGTACTTCGAGATGTTCTGCAATCGCGGCATCTACCACAAGGGCTGGACGGCGGTGACCCGGCACGGCGTGCCCTGGCTCGGCGCCTACAAGCGCGGCTTCGACGACGACGTGTGGGAGCTCTACGACACCAATACCGATTGGACGCAGGCGCACGATCTGGCGACGGAGAACCCGAAGAAACTCGCCGAGCTGCAGCGCCTGTTCCTGATCGAGGCCGGCAAGTACAGCGTCCTGCCGCTGGACGATCGCACCTTCGAGCGCTTCAATCCTGACCTCGCCGGCCGGCCGCAACTAATCAAGGGCAACACGCAGCTGCTCTTCGGCGGGATGGGGCGGCTCAGCGAGAATTCGATCGTCTCGATCAAGAACAAGTCCTACGCCATCACCGCCGATGTCGAGGTGCCGAAGTCAGGGGCCGAAGGAGTGATCATCGCCCAGGGCGGCAGCACCAACGGCTGGAGCCTCTACGCCAAGGGCGGCAAGCTGAAGTACTGCTACAACTTCTTCGGCATCGACATCACCATCGTCGAGGCGACGCAGCCGGTTCCCGCCGGCCATCGCCAGCTGCGGATGGAGTTCAAGTACGACGGCGGCGGCGTGGCCAAGGGTGGCGCGATCACGCTCTACGTCGACGGCAAGTCAGTGGGCCAAGGTCGCGTCGAGCGGACGGTACCGATGGCCTTCTCCGCCGACGAGACCTGCGATGTCGGCAAGGAGGCCGGGTCGCCGGTATCGCTGGACTACGGTCCGGAGGGCAACGCCTTCAGCGGCGAGGTCAATTGGGTGCAGATCGACCTCGGCGACGATGCCAAGGACGCGGACCACTACATCTCGGCTGAGGAACGCCTGCGCGTCGCCATGGCGCGACAGTAGGACCCGCCGAACGCTCGCAGGTCGCGGGGAGCGGTAGATTGCAGAGGAGACAACGGGATGAGTTCAGAAGACCAGAGACATCGCTCGCATCTTCCGATGCCAAACACGGGGAAGAAGGGCCTGATCACCTTCGATGCGAAGGATCCGGCCTCGAAGTTTCCGCCGATCGAGCGGCTGCGCCCGCCCAAGGGCGCTCCCAACGTCCTGATCGTCCTGATCGACGATGTCGGCTTCGGCGCGACCAGCGCCTTTGGCGGGCCCTGTCAAACACCAGCCGCGGAAAAGCTGGCAGCGAGCGGGCTGAAGTTCACCCGCTTCCATACCACGGCGCTGTGCTCGCCCACACGCCAGGCCTTGCTGACCGGCCGTAACCACCATTCGGTTGGCATGGGCGGCATCACCGAGATTGCGACGGGCGCGCCGGGTTACTGCTCGGTGCTGCCCAACTCGATGTCGCCGCTGGCGAGGACGCTCAAGCTGAATGGCTACTCCACAGCGCAGTTCGGCAAGTGTCACGAAGTGCCGGTCTGGGAGACGAGCCCGGCCGGACCGTTCGATGCCTGGCCGACGGGCGGAGGCGGCTTCGAGTACTTCTATGGGTTCATCGGTGGCGAGGCCAACCAGTGGTATCCGACGCTCTACGAGGGCACCACACCCGTCGAGCCGGAGAAGACGCCCGAAGAGGGCTACCACCTGATGGAGGACATGACCGACAAGGCGATTGGCTGGATCGGGCAGCAGAAGAGCCTCGCCCCAGACCGGCCGTTCTTCATCTATTTCGCGCCCGGTGCGACGCACGCGCCGCACCACGTGCCGAAGGAGTGGGCCGACAAGTACAAGGGCAAGTTCGATCAGGGCTGGGACAAGCTGCGTGAAGAGATCTTCGCCCGTCAGAAGAAACTGGGCGTGATCCCCAAGGATTGCCAGCTGACGCCCCGCCACAAGGAGATCCCCGCGTTCGACGACATGCCCGAGGGATTCAAGCCGGTGCTACGCCGGGAGATGGAAGTCTACGCCGGCTTCCTCGAGTACACCGATCACCACGTGGGCCGGTTGGTCGACTCGTTGACCAAACTGGGCATCGCCGACGACACCCTCATCTACTACATCGCCGGCGACAACGGGGCCTCCGCGGAAGGATCGCTCAACGGTTGCTATAACGAGATGAGCTACTTCAACGGTCTTCAGGCTCTGGAGACGCCCGAGTACCTCACGGCTAGGATCGACAAACTCGGCGGACCCGAGTCGTACAACCACTACGCCGTCGGCTGGGCGCATGCGATGAACACACCGTACCAGTGGACCAAGCAGGTCGCATCGCACTGGGGCGGCACGCGCAACGGCACGATCGTCCACTGGCCCAAGGGCATCAAGGCCAAGGGTGAGGTCCGCTCGCAATTCAGCCACGTCATCGACATCGCCCCGACGATCCTCGAAGCGGCGGGGTTACCGGAACCGCTCTCCGTGAACGGCGTGGCGCAGGCTCCGATCGAGGGCGTCAGCATGCTCTACGCGTTCAACGACGCCAAGGCGGCGGAGCGGCACGAGACGCAGTACTTCGAGATGTTCGGCAATCGCGGCATCTATCACCAAGGCTGGACCGCGGTGACCAGGCACACCTACCCGTGGTCGAAGGAAAAGCCTCCGGCGCTCGATGATGACGTCTGGGAGCTCTACGACACCAACAAGGACTGGAGCCAGTCGAAGAACCTTGCCAAGGAGATGCCCGACAGACTCCGCGAGCTTCAGCGCCTCTGGCTCATCGAAGCGACGCGCTACAACGTGTTGCCGATCGACGACCGGTTGCTCGAGAGGGTCAACCCCGACCTGGCCGGCCGCCCGCGGCTCGTCGAAGGCAATACCCAAGTCCTCTTCGGTGGGATGGGGCACCTGTCGGAGAACTGCGTCCTGAGCATCAAGAACAAGTCGCACTCGATCACCGCGGAGATCGTCGTGCCGGAGAAAGGCGCCGAGGGCGTGATCATCGCCCAGGGCGCCAACATCGGCGGCTGGAGCCTCTACGCCAAGGGCGGCAAGCTCAAGTACTGCTACAACTGGGGCGGCTTCAAGCAATTCATGATTGAGGGGACGACCCCGATTCCGGCCGGCGATCACCAGGTCCGGATGGAATTCGCCTACGCCGGCGGCGGCCTGGGCAAGGGTGGCACGGTCACGCTCTACACCGACGGCAAGAAGGTGGGAGAAGGCAAGGTCGACGCAACGTTGGCGAACGTCTTCTCTGCTGACGACGGCTGCGATGTCGGCGAGGACACCGGTGCCCCGGTCTCTCCCGACTACGGGCCGCACGGCAACGCGTTCAACGGCCGGATCAAAGGCGTACAGCTCGCGATCGCCGAGGCCGCCGAAGAGGCCGACCATCTGGTTGATCCTGAGACGGCCATTCGCGTCGCGATGGCGCGGCAATAGGCTCATTCACGCTGGCAGCCCCTACTCGGGGCTGCCGGCTTCTTTGGCGATAGGCTTGTGCCGCTGGTGGTGTCCGCGAGTACCGACGGAGGCCCGGGGTGGACAAGTTCGTACTGTCTGAAACGAATCGTCAGCGGCAGGCGCACCTGGCGACGATCTTCGGGGCACTCGTCACCGCTGGATCCATGGTATTCGGGGTGCTGACGTATCAGCGCAGTGCCGTCGAACACCGGCAAGCGGCTGCGCTCGGTATGATTCAGGACTACCTCCAACTGGCCATCCTGCACCCTGACCTGGCCAGTCGAGGTCCCGCGCAAGCCGTGGATGCCCGGTATGACTGGTTCGCGACGCACGCCTTGTTCACGGCCGAGACCCTCTGGGGTCTCGTTGGCGACGACCCGCGATGGGAACGAGCGATCGATTCAATCCTGCGCCAGCACCGCGGGTATCTGGTGCAGGGAGGCTTTGCCTGTGGTGACTACTCACCGGACTTCGTGAAGTACGTCCAGACCCGAATATCGGAACTCAAATGCGCGCGGTAGCTCTCTCGCTGTTGCCCTGAGCGTCGTTCGACTGGCCCGCTCGGCAACCGATGGAGCCGCCGGCGGACAGAAAGCGAACGCTCTATGCGCCCTGATTGTGCTCGACTCGGCACCGTTGCCATCGTTGCGTTGCTCGCTGTCCCTTGTTCCACGCTCGCGCAGACGACGGGTACTGACGCGGCGATTGCCGAACTGCGGCAGCTCCTGGCCGACCAGCGTGCGGCGCTCGACCGCCAGGCGCGGCTCATCGAGGACCAGGGGCGCACGCTGGTCGCGTTGCAGCAGCAGATCGACGGCTCGACTCGAAGGGCCGAGACGCCGCGAGCGCCCGACGCGGCATCGTCGGCGACAGCGGCAACCGCAGTCGGGACTCAGGCTCCGGTCTCACAGCAGCCGTCAAGCCGTACGGCGGCCGAGCCCGAGCCGGACCTGCCCGCTGGAGTCGTCACCGCGGGCGAGTTCCCAGGGTCGATCCGCATTCCCGGGACCGAGTCGGCCTTGAAGCTCGGCGGTCAGGCGCGATTGGTCGCCGTTCACACGCTGGACGCCCTCGGGACCGACGATCGGTTCGTCACCTCCTCGATCCCCGTAGGCGAGATCAGAGCCGGAGAACAGGCCCGTACGGTGTACTCGCCCACCGCGAGCCGGTTGAGCACCGACCTGCGGATGCCGAGTCAGCGGGGGCCGATGCGCCTGTTCATCGAGAGCGACTTCGCTGGAGCGGGCCGGGCGATGAGGCTGCGGCACGCGTTCCTTCAGACGAAGCGCTTCGTCGTCGGCCAGACATGGTCGACGTTCTCGGATCCGCAGGCCGACCCCATCGGGATCGACTTCGAGGGCCTGAACGCCATCTCGCGCTTCCGGCAGCCGTTGGTTCGCTGGACACCGGGCGGCACGAGTTCCCGCTACCAGTGGGCGTTCGCCGTCGAGAATCCCGCGCCAGATCTCACCGGCGCTCAGGGGGTGAACTACACGCCCGACTTCGTCGCCAGGCTCAGGTTCGAACCGGGCCGGAAACAGGGGCTGTTCCTCTACACGGGTCACCTGCAGGCGTCCGTGCTGGCCAGGCAGTTGCGCGGCGAGGTGTCCGGCGAGTCCGGCGCGTCGCTCGTGACTGGTGGCATCGGCGGGACCGTCAGCGGCGTCCTCATTCCCGCGCTGGGACGCCGACGACCGCATCAAGTTTGCCGTCAACGCCGGATCCGGGATCGGCCGCTATATCGCCGACTTGAGCTCACTGGGCGGCCAGGATGCGGTCTACGACCCCGAGCAGGTCAGCCTTCGCGCGCTCCCTGTCGTTAGTGGCTACCTCGGCTATGAGCACGCCTGGTCGCGCACCTTCACCACGGCCGTGACATATGGCGTGGTGAACATCGACAACCTCGATATTCAGCCGGGGGATGCGTTCCACCAGACCCAGCGGGCCTCGATCAATCTGATGTGGAATCCGGTTCCGTTCGTCGACATCGTCGTCGAGTTCCTGGCCGGCAACCGCGTCAACAAGGATGGCCAGCGCGCCTCCTCGAGTCAGATTCAGAGTGGCTGGACGCTCAAGTTCTGACCAATTCACCAGGGGCTAGCGATCTCGCTGATGGCAGGCGAATTGGCGTCGCCAAGGAGGGCGTTGTGAAGCAACTGTTGTCGGTGGCACTGACCGTGGGACTGCTCACCAGCTTAGAGGCCGCATCGCAATCGAAGCCGCAATCGATTCAAGGCGTGTGGCAAGTTGTTGAGGCGAACATCACCGGCCCCGGAGCCCGCACGATTGGGTTCGCCGAGCGGCCGAACCTGACCATCTTCACGGCCAGGCACTACAGCCGCGTCGAAGTCCAGGCCGACGGACCTCGCCCGGTCCTGACGGACGTGGCGAAGGCCAGCGCCGACGAGCTGCGGGCCGTGTGGGGGCCATTCGTCGGCGAAGCGGGGAGCTATGAGTTGACTGCCGGCGATCTGGTCACGATGCGCCCGGTCGCCTCGAAGAACCCTGCCGTGATGGGCCCGGGAGTGTTCATCACTTACTCGTACCGGCTGGAAGGCGACACGATGTGGCTGACGCAGCAGCGCAACCAGAATGGCCCGTTCCCCAACCCCTTCACCCTCAAGCTGACGCGCGTCGAATGACGCGCGACGCCTCGAGCCTATCCGCGTAACCTGGCTGACCGGGCAGTCCCAGGTGCGCGTCTAGAAGTAGAAGGTGGCGCCAAGCGTCCACATCGACCCCCGGTTGCCCGGAAACAGTCCACGTATGAACCCGGGGTCATCGTCCTCGTCATCGTCATCGTCGCCGAAATCGAGGAAGGTGTATCGGTAGTCGCCGTGGATGCCGAAGTGCTGGCCAGCGAGAATCTCCAGTCCGCCACCGGCATGCCAGCCGAACTCGGTTGTGCTGACGCTCACATCGGACCCCTCGATCGGCTCCACGCTGCGGCGATACCAGCCGGGTCCGCCGAGCAGGAAGGGGGCGAAGCGGCCGCTGCCCATGCGCAGGAGGCCCGACACTTGTATCGGGGTCTCGGTGACCCGCTCGTTGAGGAGCTCAAACTCTTCCGAGTCGCGATCGACGGCGACCTCGAGCCCGTAGCGCCGGGAGAGCAACCGGATCTGCGCCCCGTAGAAGCGCACGGAATCGACATCGAGCTCGGTGTCAGGGTGGACCCACGCCATGCGCGCCCCGATTCCGACACTCTGGGCCGAGACCGGGGACGCGGGGGCCAGCAACGCGCCGAGCGCGAGGATCGACAGCAAGGCCTGGCGCACCGGCGCCGTAATCACGAATCGCATGGTTGACACTCCACCCGGCAGGCTCGGCGTCGCGCCGAGGCGTGCAGGGCCACCTCAGTATGCAGCGGCTATCGGCGAAACGTGTTGTGATAGCCGAAATCGATATCGGTCGAAGCTGGCTGTATCGTGCTGGGTCATCCAGCTTCTCACTTGGCCGGCGCGACGCCAGCGGCATTCTGCCCGAGCGCAGGGCGTGACACGCTCGCCAGGAACTGACGCGCCCCTGCGGCGAGGAGTCCGCCGTCGGTCGAGAGGGTGACCATGTTCATGCCCGTCGCCTGCCATCGCGCGGTGTCGTCCGGCGTGCGGACAGGCAAGGTGCGGATGAGGTTGCGCTCGAGGCAGGTCTCGAACACGTCTTCAGCCGCTCTCACAACGTCGGGATGGTTGGTCTGCCCGGGCAGTCCGAGACTGAAGGCCAGATCGCCCGTTCCCACGAGGCAACCGTCGATACCAGGTTCCGACAGGATCGCCTGCCTGTTCTCGAGGCCGATACGCGTCTCGATCTGCACGAACAGGAGGATGTTCCGGTTGCGCTCGGCGACGAACTCCCTGACGTCCGCCACGGGAGTGAAGTTGTTGTGGCCGGCGAATGTCGACAGGCCTCGCTCGCCATCGGGAGCGAAGCGCGCGAACCGCACCAGGTCCCGGCACTGCTCGGGTCGTTCGACCCGGGGCAACACGATCCCCTCCGCGCCCGCATCAAGTGCTCTGGACACCAGGTGGTAGTGCACCTCGGACACCCTCACCAGCGGCGCGACGCCACACGTGCGCGCGACGCAGATGGTCTCCCGCGCTCGTGCCAGGTCGAGCCCGCTGTGTTCCATGTCCAGGATCAGGTAGTCGAAGCCCAGCCCGGCTAGGTGTCCCTCCCTCGCGCTCATGCTCTTCCGGCAACTCCCAGAATCGCCGTTCGCCGTGTGTGCCCGATCCGCAGTCGCATCGCCAATCCGCCACGAGCATCCGCGCAGCGGGGGCCAGGGGGATGCGCCTGAGCCCTGCGGCCGTCTTGGGCGTATCAAACCTACCCTCGGCGGCTGCCCCATGAAACGCAGGTTGTGCGCGGCTTTTCCGAAGGGCCATCGCGCGGGATCGTTCTCGACGTCGACGACGTCAGTGCATGCCGAAGCTGTCGAAGAAGGCGAAGAACTCGAAGGTGATCCGCGCGAGCCCCGTTCTGTCGATCGTCGGGCCCTTGCCACTGGACGCGGCCTCCGTGACGTCGAGAAGCTCGATCCGCCAGCTGGCGAACGGTCCGATCGCGACATAGGGGTTCGTCGCCATCGCGTTCGGGTCGACCAGCACGCCGTCGACCGTCGTGCGGCCGTCCGAGGTCGGCGCGTCGCCGTTCTGCACGCACTGCCACTGCCCGACCGCCGACTGATCGCTGCACCGGTACCAGAACTCGATCGGGACGGGGTCGTGGGTGAGCTGCACCGCCGTGTCGTCGGCGGCGACGAACGTCTCGTCGCCGTGCTGCGTGAGGCGCACGCAGCAGAGCCCGTCCGTCGACGTGACGCCGTTCAGCCAGCAGCGCACGACGCGGAGGCGGACCTTGGCCATGTGCTGGAACGGCCCGGTCGGCACCAGCCGGTGTGCCGGTGGCAGCGTGACCGTCCCGACGCCGGACTTCTTGATCGCCGCGAACAGTCTGGGATGGGTGTTCGGCGTCAGCTCCCAGCGCATCCCCGTGCGGCGGAAGCTCTCGGGCGGGTAGCTCGGCGAGCCGTTCGCCGACCAGCCGGCCTCGACATCCTTGGTCCAGCCCGTCACGATCTGGCCGTTCACGGTCTCCGCGAGCTTGGAGTCGAAGTCCCACGCCGTGTCGAGCTGGAGCGCGGCGTGGAACGTGTCATCGGGCTTCAGCGACCAGAGCGAGTACGCCCGGCTCGTGAGGTACAGGATTCTGATGCAGTCCTCGCGGGCGCGGTCGAGGTACGAGTCGATCAGGTGCGCCGCCTCCGCGAGGCCGAGGGTCGTGCCGGCGGTCAGCGCGTTTTGTGCAGTCTCGTGCAGGCGCTGGGCGGCCTTCTGGCTGGCCTGGGCCTGCCGGAGCACCACGAGGTCGGCGTTGTACCGCAGGATCGTCGCGTTCCGGGCTCCGACCGCCTCGATGTACGCCTCCATCTGGACGTGCGCATCGTGCGCCTTCGCGCTCGTGCTGTACAGCCGCTGGCAGAATTGGTCGAGCGACTGCTGCTGCGCCAGCAGCATCTGCATGTTCGGGTCGTCCGCCTGCAGCATCCCGCCCGGTGCGTTGTGCAGCCCCTCCTGGAGCCCCGACACGCCCTCGTCGAGGGTCTTGACGCCGTTCAGGACATAGGTCAGCGACATCGGCGTGCCGTCGTCGCCCGTGACCGTCGCCTCGTGGCTCAGGCCGGACGCGACCTTGCCCACCTGGCTGCCGCCTAGCGCAAACGACTTGAACATCTTCTCGGTCGTGCTGAACGGGTCCTCGGGCAGGAACGCGAGCTGGGAGAGCGCGTCGAAGAACTGCTCGGCCGTCAGGCCGCCGAATGTTTTCGTCGTCAAGTCCTCCCATGCCTGCAGGGTGCTGCGCAGCGTCGTGTTGGCCGCCGCCACGGCGGCGTCCTGGTCCACCAGCGTCGTGATCAACGCCAGGATGGCGATGTTGGTGTCGCTGATCGTCTTGGTCAGCTCGGTGGCGGCGAAAAGCGACTGGGCGGCGAGGTCCTGCAGGTCCGACTGGTTCTGGAGCTGCGCGACGAAGGCCTGGCGATAGCTGGCGCAGTCCTGCTCGGCCTTGGCCAGGTCGGCGATGGCGCCGGCCACCTGCGACTTGTAGAACTCGAAGCTCGCCTTCGGAACCCAGCGCGGTCCATGGCCGAAGTAGTCGAGGTGGGTCGTCAGCGACGTCCGCATCGCGTCCAGCGACGTGTAGAGCGCCACGAACGGCGCGAGCTCCTGCGGCGAGCCGACGCGTTGGTCCATGAGCTCGGTCGCCCACGAGATGCGGTCGAAGACGTCCTTGAACGCGGCCATGTCGCTCTCGACATTCGCCGAGAGGTAGACGAAGCGGGCGCGGTCGTGCTGCATCCGCAGGTAGGTCTCGTCTACGAGGTTCGCGAACGGGGCGACCGGACACGCGCCCAACTTCACTTCGGTCCCATCGCGTGCGGGATCCCACGAGTAGGCGATCCCCGCTCGGGCCCAGACGAGCTTCGTGCCGGCGGGCGCCGCCCGCGAGAGCGTCACTGTCGAAGGGTCGGTGACCGCGGCGATGCGGTAGCTGCCCTGGCCGGCGACGCTGAGCAGCAGGCCGGCATCCGCGACGCTGAACGAGCCGGATTTCGCGGTGAAGGTCGTGGTTCCGTCGGTGACGCCGTCCGTCCCGCCCCGGCCTGCGTCGGGCTCGTCGGGGAGCGTCGGGTCGGGCGCGAGCGTCGCCAGCACCCAGAGCAGGTTCGTGCCCTTCCCAGGAGCTCCGGAGAGGGTAACGGCGGTGGCGCTGCCGATGGCCGTGATGCGGAAAGTCCCGCGTCCGGCGACGCTGACCCACTTGCCGACGTCGGCCGCGGCGAAGGCTCCGGTTGCCGCGGTGAAGACCGTGCTTCCGTCGGTCGCTCCGTCGCTCCCGCCGCGCTCGGCCGTGGACGTGCCGGGGAGCGCGTCGCCGGGCCGGAGCGTGCCCAGCACCCAGGTCGATCCCGTGGCCGCTGCGGGCGTGCCCGAGAGCGTAATGGTCGCCGGTCCGGTCACCGCCGTCACCGCATAGCTGCCCTTGCCGGCCACGCTGAGCAGCCTGCCGACGTCGTCCGCGCCGAAGCTGCCCGACGCCGCCGTGAACGTCGCGGTGCCGGAGCTGACGCCATCCGCCCCTCCGATCGCCGACTCGGGGGCGGCGGGGACGTCGTTGCTGGCGACAATCGTCGAGAGCACCCACGGCAGCGCGCTCCCGACCGGCGGCCGGCCCGAGAGGGTGACGCTGGTGGCGCTGACGACTGCTCGCACCGCGTAGCTGCCCCGGCCGACGATTGTAATGAGCCTGCCGATGTCCGCCGGTCCGAAGGCCGCCGAGCCAACGGTGAACGCGGACGTGCCCTCGGTCACCCCGTCGCTGCCGCCTGCGGCGTGCGCATCCGGCGAGGGCCCGCAGGCCGCGGGCAGCAGGTCGGCGAGGACCCATTCGAGCCCGGCACCGGCCGCCGGCGCGCGCGCGAGCGTTACGCTGGACGCATTGGCCACCGCTGTGCGATGCGATAGCTGCCGCGGCCGGGGAGGACGAGGAGCTTCCCGACGTCCTGGGCGGAGAAGGAGCCGGAGGCGGCGCTGAACGCGCTGCCGCTCGTCGTGCCGTCGCACCCGCCGGCTATCAGGGTGTCGGTGGCAGGCACGCCCCAGGGTGCGATGCTCGACGTGGTCCAGCCCAGCGACGGGCCGGCTGCCGGCGTCCCGTTCAGGGTCACCTTTGAGGCGCTGGCGACGGCCGCGATGCGGTACGTGCCCCGGTTTGCGATGGTCAGCAACCGTCCGACGTCCTGTGCGCCAAAGGCGGCCGATGGCGCCACGAAGCTCGTCGTGCCGTCCGTCACGCCGTCCACTCCGCCAGCCCCGCCGGCGGCGGCCGACTCGTACCCCTTCGGCGGCGAGCCGCCCCAGCGCGGCGGGGCATAGAAGTAGCCCTGGACTCGCCAGCCCTTGCCGCCCGTGCCCCCTCCACCGGAGGCGCCGGACGTGCCGGGGTCCCCCGGCGTCCCGGCCCGGCCCGCCACCACCGACGCCGCCGAGACCTTCGGCAGGCCGGCGTCGTCGGCCACTGCGTTGAAGACGATCGTCCCGCCGGCGCCGCCCGGGCCTGCCGGGCCGCCGTTGCCGCCGGGGCCTCCCGGGCCACCCCTTCCACCGGAGGTGGGCACGGTTCCGTCCGTGAACCCGGCTGGCAGCACGGCGTCGTAGCCCGTCCCTCCGGGCTGGCCTGGCGCCCCGTCCTGGCCACCCTGGCCGTCGCCGCCGAGCCCGCCGACCGCGCTGAGCGTCAGGTCGAACGTCGGCAGGGCGGTCCCGCAGTAGATCCGGATCGTCCCGCCCGGCTGTCCGGCGCGGCCGGCGCCGCCTGCCACGCCGGCGCCGCCCGGTTTGCCGTCGGCCCCCGGTTGGCCGTTCCACCCCGTCTGCGCCGCACCCGCCACGCCGGCGAGCGGGGCCTGGGCGGACGGGAGGAACGACTGGCCGTCGAGGCCGTCGACGTTGATCGCCGCACCCTGGCCGCTGGTCGTGAGCTGGCGCGCGACGATGGTGACGTTGCGGGATGGCGCCTTCCAGACGCCCTGAATGTCGACGCTGTCGGCCAGCACGACGACGTCGAGATTGCTCGGCATCTCGACGGCGTTCTCGATCCCCGCCAGGTTCTGGCCAAGCACGATCGGGCGTGACGTGACGACGAGGGTCCGCCCGCCGATCGTCCAGACGACGAGGTGCTCCTCGAGACGCGTCCCCGGCGCAGCTGGCGCCGGTGTCGCGCTCACAACCGGGAGCCCAACACGACGGTGTCGCGCTGCAGCGTCGACGACACCTTCTGGGCGAGCGCCTCGATGCCGTCGAGCAGCGCGGCCTTCGCGTCCGGATCGGTCACGATCTTGTTGATGCCTTCGCGGTAGCGGTCGAGCGTGCTTGAGACGGCCCAGGACTGCTTCAACAGCGTGTCGTGATCGTGGTTCGGGACCTTGGCGATCTCCTTCGACCACCCATCTAGCGAGCCGGACAGCCCGTCGCCGAACCACGCGGTCAGGGCCTTGGACTCGGCAGTTGGGAGCTTGCGCGTCCCCGCCGTCTTCGCCCGACTCCAGAACTTCGAAAGGGGATCCGTGGCGTCCACCGGCGGGGTGACCGCGGCTCGCAGCTGCTTCGCGATCGGCACTAGCTTTGCCTGCCCCGCGATGCCGCTCTTCGCCGCGATGCCCTCGAGGCGCTCGGCGACGGCCACGGCGAGGCCGTCGAACGTGCGCTCGGCCGAGCGCCTCGTTCCGACGTCCAGGGTGGCCGACGTGACGGCCTTTCGGGCGGCGTCCAGCGAGTTGAACAGCGTCGCGGATGCGGTGGCCAACGCGGTCGGGTCACCACCCGGCTGGAACTTGCGAACCTCCGCGCTCCAGTCTCGGGCCGCCGATTGCAGTCCCGTCGACGACGTCTTGGCCCCGCTCGACTCGAGCGACGACTTGATCCACCCGGTGAACAGGTTCCTGGCTGCGCCCTTGCTCGGGTCGGGGTCGGTAGCCCCCGCGACGAAGCCGCGCGCGATGTCCGCGACGGCCTCGGAGGGAGCCGCGAGCCGGGTGGCGTAGGCCACCCCGCCGTACGCCGTGCCGTAGTCGACCACGCCGGGCGACAGCGCCTGGCTCGCCTGCCGCGCGACCTCGCGGGCCACGCCGTCGAGGACGAGCTGCAGGAACGGCTCGACCAACGCCGCGTCGATGGCATTGTACTGCTGCCCGACCATGGTGTGCAGCGCCGTGAGCTCGTCGAGGACGCTCCGCTGGGCGACGGCAAGCAGGTTGTCGTCCAGTGGGCTGACGCGGCGCTGCAGGCTCCACGTGTCCAGCGCCGCCACCAGCATGCCATCGGCGAAGTTCGCGTCGAACGTCTTGAGGCGGGCCTTGTCGCCGGAGCTCTCGACGCGGTTGCGGATCGACGCCTTGCTGTACGACCAGAACTCGCTGAGGTTGCCGCGGAATGCGGTTGCGGCGAGGTCGACGCGCACCCGCATCGGGAGCCCACCGAAGTCCGAGCTGTCTGCGACGCGGTACAGCTGCTTGCCGTCGTTCCGCAGCTGCATGCGCGCCTGCTCGGCGAGCTTGGCCGCTTTCGCCTCGGCCGGACTCATGCCGGTGGTGTCGACCTGCGGCTCCGGCTGGGCGAGTATGTCACGCGGGGTCAGGACGGGCTTCTTCGGGTCCGGCGGCCGGGTGCCCTCGTCGCCGTCGCCGAACTCCTGGTCGATCGTGACAATCGTCAGGTCGGAGACCGTCACGCTCGGGTCGCCGGCCGACGGGAGATACGGCAGCCCAGATTCGCCGGGCAGGTCGGGGTGGTTCACCGGATCCGGGTCCTTCGGATCGACGGGTTCGGCGACGGAAGGGGGATCCACTGCCATGGCATGACGCCTTTCTAGATTTTTCGCAAGATGCGACAAGCTCTTATGGCAGACGACGCGAAACGGGTCAAGGGGAAGCTTCGAAGAGTCACCTTGGTCTGCAGGCGGTGCAGCGCGGGCACCAAGTGAACGAACGCTGAAGGCTCGCACGACTCGCGACGGAGGCAGTGCTGCGCAACCAATGCGAGGGAGCCATGGCTGATCCGAAACCAAGCTTCCAGACGTTCGCGCTCGGGGAGCTCGCGCAGTTCACCCGGGAGGGAACGTACGCCACCGACGCCAGCCCCGACTTCCACCTTTTCTATGTCGGCCGCGACGACGTCCACGGGATCCTGAAGCCACGGGATCCTGAAGTACGTGTGGAGCCGCGTCTAGTTCGAATCCAGCCCGAGCCGGACCGGAATCGAACCGGCTTCAGCGGAGGCGTTCGGATACGTGGAGGATTACTCGCGTGTAGTCGCCAAGTGGCTTCTGAAACGGGAGCTGGAGTCGGAAGCCACTGCGGCGTTTGAACGAAGCCGCTGGCGCGGCGGACGCTACGCCTGCGGGCATCGCGCCATCTCATTCAACTCGTGTCGCAATCGGCACTGCCCCAAGTGCTTGACGCACGCGCGCGAACCAGTGGCTCGCCGAGCGCGAACGCGAGCTGCTGCCCGTCGGGTACGCTCACGTCGTCTTCACCCTGCCGCACGCCCCCGCCGGGCTGGCCTTGCTGAACAAACGCGTGGTCTACGACCTGCTCTTCGCGGGAACGGCAGTTCGTCGAGGCCAATCGCGCGATCGGCGCCACCGACTGGCGAATCATCCGCCGGCACGTCCTGCCCAACGTCCTGAGCGGCGTGATCGTCGTTGGCTCGCTCGAGCTCGCCGGCATCATCATGCTCGAGGCATCGATGTCGTTTCTGGGACTGGGCATCCAGCCACCGACCGTGAGTTGGGGAGTCATGCTGGCGGATGGACGCACGCACCTGCTTGGCGGTGCCTGGTGGGTCGTCACGTTTCCGGGGATGGCGATTACCTTGACTGTGCTGAGCGTCAACGTACTGGCTGACTGGCTGCGCGATGCGTTCGACCCGCGGCAGCAGGCGACGAGATGAGGGTGAACGGATGCGAGTGAACCAGGCGCCGGCGGCTGTGTTGATGTCGCTCTTCGTCGTCGGGATGAGCGCCGGCCAGACCCGTAGCCCGGACGTGTCAAGACCCTTCGAGGTTGTGGAGACCACGATCGACGATGTGCAATCGTCGCTGCGCGAAGGCCGGGTCACATGCCGCGCCCTCGTCGAATCCTACCTGGCCCGTATCCGGACCTACGACAAGAACGGCCCGGCACTCAATGCCGTGCAGACCATCAATCCGCGCGCCGTGGAGCAAGCAGACCGGCTGGATGCCGCGTTCAAGGCCAGCGGTCCAGTCGGACGCCTGCACTGCGTGCCCGTGCTGGTGAAAGACCAGATCGACACGATGGACATGCCGACCAGCCATGGGTTCATCGGCTTCAAGGATTTCGTGCCGGCGACCGACGCGACCATCGTCACGCGGCTCAAGACGGCCGGGGCGCTGATCATCGGAAAAGCCACCATGGGAGAGCTGGCGTCTGGCTACATCAGCTCGGCGTCTGGACCCATCCGCAACGCCTATGACCCTCGCCGGAGCGCGAGCGGCTCGTCGGGAGGCACGGGGTCCGGCGTGGCCGCGAGCTTCGCCACCGTCGGCATCGGCGAGGACACCGGTGGCTCGGTGCGTGGCCCGGCGGCCGTGAATGCTCTCGTTGGCCTTCGCCCGACGCTGCCCCTGGTGAGCCGCCATGGCATGAGTCCAGCGCGGCCGAGTACCGACACCATCGGGCCGATGACCCGAACCGTGCGCGATGCCGCCATCCTGTTCGACACGATGGTCGGATACGACGAGAAGGATCCCGTCACCGCTCAGGGCGTCGGTCAGACCCCCGAGTCGTACACGTCATCGCTCCGCGTCGATGGCCTGCGTGGCGCCCGGGTCGGGGTCATTCGTGAGCCCATGAACAGCAACACGAATCCGCAGGCCAGTGACTATCGCCTGATTCGTGGCGTCGTGGACCAAGCGGTGGCGCGGATGCGGGAGCTGGGCGCCGACATCGTTGACAACGTGACCATTCCCGATGTCATCGACCGCCTCAGTCGCGCCTACGACGCCAACGTGTTCGAAACCGAGCGCGCGATCGATGCGTATCTTCGCTCACACCACAACGCGCCGTACAAGTCGCTGCGAGACATCTTGTTGTCGGGACGCGTCGTGCCGGCGCGGGCCCGCACGTTGATGGACGCGGTCGGCAAGTCTCCGGACGATCCGGCATACGCTCAGGTGCTGCACGCGCAAGGCGACATGCGTCAAGTGGTATTCGCGCTGCTGGCCGACCGCCAGCTCGACGTGCTCGTCTACCCGACGTTCGATCATCTGCCCGGAATCATCGCCGAGGACGTCATGACCCAGGCCGTCGTGCCAGACGCCGCCGGGCTCGGCAGCAATCGGCGCCTGAGTCCGGTCCTCGGATTTCCCGCGCTCGCCGTGCCGGCCGGGTTCATCGAAGGCGTGCCGGTCGGTATCGAGTTCATGGCCCGACCGTTCGGGGAGCCCGATCTGTTTCGAGTGGCCTATGCCTTCGAACAGGGCACCAGGCATCGGACATCGCCACCGCTCACGCCCGCCTTGGAACGCCACCCGTGACAGGTGCGAGCTCGAGCCAGGCGGTCGGCGTCGCCAGCCTGACCCAGCGGTGTTTCGCACAAACATCAGTTCGAGCGCGGCGGGCCGGGGGCCAGCGTCATCGTTTCGCGAGGCGCTCCGTCCAGTTGATCACCAGCGTGATCGGTGTGCGCCCTTCTTGTCCCGCGCTGGCGTTCACGAGAAAGCGTTGTCCGTCGCGCGCCACGTCGTACCGCCATCCCACCGACGGGGCAACGTCGGTTCGGAACAGGGGTGCCCGTTCACCGACGTCGAACTCTGCTCCACGGGCCGTCACCTTCGCCGCCATCAGGGTGTAATCGGGCGCGAGAAAGAAGATCTCCTTCCCGTCGGCGTTCCACCTGGGCTCCTCACCGCCTGCCAGAGACACCTGCCAGCGGCTCTCACCATCGGGGAACGATGCCACGTAGATGTTCCTGGTGGTCCCGTCGGACGCGGCGTAGGCGATGAAGCGGCCGTCTGGAGAGAAGCGCGGCGTGTTCGCATCGTTGCCGGCCGGTGTGAATTGGATCGCCTTCCCGCCGCCACTGGTCGGCACAATCCACAGGGTCTGGTTACCCTGCCCCTGGACCGTTCCACCGGAACCGAGAACGGACCGGCCATCGGCCGACCAACTGGAGGGGAACAGCTCGAATTCGGGTAGGGCTGCCACGACCTGCTCCGCCCCGGCGCCGCTCGCCGGCTTCTCGAGCAGCCTCCAGCCCGCTGGTCCGATCCTGAGAAAGAGAATGCGCTGTCCGTCGGGAGACCAGATCCCGGTCGAATCGTCCTCGGCATCGAAGGTCAAGCGCCTGCCGAGCCCGCGGACGACATCCCAGAGCCAGAGATCACCCATGCCCGTGCTCGGGTCGAGGACCCGCGCAGCGAGGCGGCTGCCGTCCGGCGAGAGCTCCGGGGAATCGTAGAAGGCGGGTTCGGCAACGGTGCCGATGCGTTTGCCCGACCGGTCGAACCAGACGAATTGCGTGACGCCCTGCCCGGTGCCCTCCTGATAGGCCAGGATGCCGGTCTCCGACGCGGAGAAGACCGCCCGGCCGAAGCGCCGATCGAACTGCACGTTGTCGACGACCCGCACCGCCTCGCCGGACATCTCGAGTCGTGCGGTATCAAAGGGGTGCGCCGTGAGCGCACCGTCCCGCACGAAGAGCAGGTGACCAGACGCGTAGACCGGGTTCGACGGGGCCGACACCAGAACTTTTCCCTGCGGCGATTTGAGCGATGCGACGCGGATGACCGGCGGGTTCTCTGGACCGTTCCCGCCCGATCGGGCGAGATAGAGGAAGTGCTTCCCATCGGGGAGGAAGTGCGGGTAGCGATGCGTGGTCTCGCTGCGCGACCCGTCCAGTTCCGTCACCGGCCGTACCTGCCCTCCGGCCGACGAGACCTGATGAAGAGGTCCGACGAAGCGCGGAGAGAACACGATGACGCCGTCGCGATTCCAGCTGCCGCCGCGCGCATCCTCCGTACTGGCGAGCGGGATCGGTGACCCGCCGTCGAGGGCTACCTTCTTGAGCTGCCGGTCGGCGAAGAAACCGAGCTGTCGTCCGTCCGGCGACCAGAACGGCCGGGTCGCCCCCTCTGTGCCCGGCAGTGGTCTGGCCTCGAGTCCGTCCAGCGCCTGAACGAACAGGACGTTGCGGCCGTCCTGGGTCCGCGCGACGAACGCGAGCGATCGGCCGTCCGGCGAGATTCGACCGGACCGGCCTCGATGCTCAGAAACCGGAAGCTCGCGCCCTCTGGAGCATTGATCGACGCGCTGACGACGCGCGCCTCAGGAGCCGGACGGGCGTATGCGATCGCAAGAGCGATCGCGGCCAGGCCGAAGGCCAGGCAGAGACCCCAGGCCAGGGTCTCACGGCGGTTCGCGCGCGCCGCGTTCTTCTCAGGCGCCGCGTCGGCTGGCGGCACGGCGGGTTCCTGCAGCGCTATCCGCGCTTCGCCGATGTCGCGCAGGCGCTGCCGCGGATCCTTGTCGAGACACCGAATGATCAGCGCGCGAACGCGAGCGGGAACGGTGGCGGGCAGTGCCGACCAGTCCGGCTCGCACTCCAGAATCTTCGCGATGGAGTCCGAGACCGTGTCGCCCGCAAACGCCACGCGGCCGGTCAACATCTGGTAGAGCACGCAGCCGAAGGCCCAGATGTCGGTGCGCGTGTCGACCGGCAGTCCGCGCGCCTGCTCGGGGCTCATGTAGGCCGCGGTGCCGACAACGGCGCCGTGCAACGCCGCACTCTCTGTCGCCGATGGTGCGAGCGTCAGGTCCGGAGACGAACCATCGCCACCGACGGCCTTGGCGAGGCCGAAGTCGAGGACCTTCACGATTCCGTCCGGGGTGATCTTGACGTTCGCGGGCTTCAGGTCGCGGTGAATGATGCCCTTGTCGTGCGCACCTTCGAGCGCGTCGGCGATCTGCCTGGCGGTCGATAGCGCGCGATCGAGCGGCAGAGCCGATTTCCCCGCCAGCGCATCCGCAAGCGTCACTCCTTCGACGAGCTCGAGAATGAGGAAGCGAATGCCGTCCGCCTCCTCCAAGCCGAAGATCGCACAGATGTTGGGGTGATTCACCGCCGCCAGCATGCGCGCCTCGCGCTCGAAGCGCGCGAGGCGGTTAGGGTGGTTCGTGAAGGTGCGGGGGAGGATCTTGATCGCGACGTCGCGGCCCAGCCTGGCGTCGCGCGAGCGGTAGACCTCCCCCATGCCACCCGCGCCGAGCAGCTCCGCCAGGTGGTATTCCCCGATCGACTGCCCGCTCATGTCCGAGGGCACGTCCGGGATCATCGCCACCGCGCCCTCGAGTGACGGGGCGGCGAACGGCCCGTCCTGGGAGGGCTCCTTCAACAGCGATTCAACGTAGCGTCGCAGCTTCTCGTCCCCGCGACAGGCCTCTGCAAGAAACGCGGCACGCTCGTTCGCTGAACGGGCGTCCGCAGCGTGATACAGCTCTTCGATGCGCTGCCAGCGTTCAGGCGTCATCGGGGTGATCGCCTCGCATCTCTCCCTGCAGCCAGGCTTTGGCCAGTCGCCAGTCGCGCATCACCGTGTCCGGCGACACATGCAAGACCGCTGCGGTTTCCTCCACGCTCAGCCCGCCAAAGAACCGCATTTCGACGACACGGCTTTTCCGGTCGTCGAATTTCGCGAGGGCCTCGAGCGCGGCGTCCAGCGCGACGAAATCCCGGCGCGGTTCGTCGGTCACGACCAGCGCCTCGTCGAAGGTGACGCGGGCGCCATCGCCGCCGCGTTTCTGTGCGTGCCGGGCGCGCGCGTGGTCGACCAGGATTCGACGCATGACACGAGCGGACACCGCCAGGAAGTGCGCGCGGTCCTGCCACGCGACGGCTTTCCCGTCGACGAGACGGACATAGGCCTCATTGACGAGCGCCGTGGCTTGCAGGCTGTGTCCCACCCGCTCGCCGGCCATGCAGCGCCGCGCGATCTGGCGCAGTTCCTCATGAACCAGCGGGATCAATTGCTCGCGGGCCCCCTCGTCGCCTCTCCCCCATCGGAGGAGGAGCACGGTGATACTGCTGGGGTCTTCAGTAATCCCCAGATATTAGGCGTCTCCTGCCCCGTTCCAACGTCTGTCCTGGAGCCATTTCGAGAAAGGGCGTGAGCCACGCCGGAGGCGCCCACCTCGACTAATGGATCGCAACGACGACCGCAAAATCTTGAGGAAAGGGATCCGAGTTGAGCACCCAGATGGTGTTCAGATCTCCGCCGGTCACAGGGCTTGTGACCATGCCCGGGAGATCCCCCGGACGCGTTTTGCCCAGGATGGTGCACGTTCCGGCGACGAGACTTGCGGTATCGGGGCAGGCGCCGGTGGTCACATACAGTTGCAGGCTGAAGTCTGCGTCCGGCCACCTCAGCATCACGGTTGCGGTTCCGCTGCGCGACATCGTGACGTCCGATCGGTGGAAACCGTCTACGCCGTTGCTCGCGGCCGGCACCGTATGTGTCGTCTGCACGCCGCCCGGCGGGCCCGGTGTCTGCTGGGACGAGGGCGTCGGCGCTATCGGCGACGAGCTGGAGCTGCCGCAGCCGGCCGACCCCGCCGCCAGCACAACGAGATAGAAACCTGTGAGCATTCTGTTCGTCACTGCGCGTTCCTCTATTCCTGAAAGCGGAGAAGCGCAGCGGAAACTGGAACACGCCCGAAAAGGGCTCGCGGCCAGGCTTGGCGGTCGATCAAGAAGCTGAGCTGTTCGGGTCGACTATAGTGGCCGCGCGAGAGGTTGGGACGTGGCCCAGGAATTCGATGTCGTGTGTCTCGGTGGAGGCGTCGCCGGGGAGGCGATCGCTACCGGCCTCCAAGGCAGCGGGCTGACGCTCGCTGTAGTCGAACGCGAGCTGGTTGGCGGGGAATGCCCGGTACTGGGGCTGCGTGCCTTCGAAGACACTGCTTCGCTCGGGCGAGACCTTGAGCGAGGCCGATCGCGCTCGACTCCTCGCTGCTTCACGCGTTGACTGGACGGTCGACTTTCCCAAGGTCGCCAAGCGCGTGCGGTGGATGGCACGCGATCTCGACGACAGCAGGCCCGCTGCCGCGATGGAGGCGGCGGGCGCGAGGCTTTTTCGAGGCGAAGGAACGCTGACCGACCTGCGTACGGTGGCGGTTGGCCGCGAGCAGCTCATCGCGCGCCGCGCCGTGGTGATCGCCAACGGCAGCACTGCGGCGATCCCACCCATCCCGGGCCTGGACACCGTCGAGTTCTGGACCAACCGCCAGGCAGCGGTTCCGAGTGAGCTGCCGGCGTCGTTGGCGATCCTCGGCGCCGGCGCCATTGGCGTCGAGCTGGGGCAGGCCTTCGCCCGCCTCGGCTCCAAGGTGACCCTGATCGAAGCCGGAAACACGTTCCTTGGCCTCGAGGAGCCAGAGGCCGGAGCCGCGCTTCGGCCACATCTGGAGGCGGACGGCATCACGCTGATGATCGGGGACCCATGTGTCGCGGTCGAAAGGCAATCCGCGGAACCATCGCACCGCCGGCCCGCCGTCGTCGTTCACTTGAAGTCGGGAGCGGTGGTCTCGGCCGACCGCTTGTTGGTGGCCACGGGCCGCCGCCCCAACCTGGAGGCGTGGCGGGCGGCCGGGCTCCCCCAGACGGAGCGCGGGTGGTTGAAGGTGGACCCGGCGACGCTCGAAGCACAGCCCGGCGTTTTCGGAGCGGGTGACGTCACCGGACTCGGTGGGTTCACCCACCTGGCCCACTACCATGGGCAAGTGGTCGCGCGGCGACTGCGGGGCATCGACGCGACGGCCGATCACACCGCAGTCCCTCGCGTGACATTCACCGATCCGGAAGTCGCGTCGGTCGGGCTGACGGAGGCTGCCGCACGCGCCAGAGGCATCGACGTCGTTGTCGCCAGTGCTGATCCGGCCGAGACCGCCCGAGGCTACATCCACGACTTCCACAACGGAGCGCTCAAGCTGGTCGGCGACCGCCAGCGCGGGGTGCTGATCGGCGCGACGCTGGTCACGCCGCGCGCGGGCGAGATCGTGGGGGAGCTGGTGCTGGCGATCAAGTTGGGCACTCCGCTCGCGACGCTCGCCGATGTCATCCACCCGTTCCCGGCCTTCAACCGCGTGCTTGGCCAAAGCCTCGACCAGCTCGCCGCCAAGGTCACGTCGCAAAACTACCGAGGTCACGATGAGCACACCGATGAGCGATGAACCCGCCACCCCGATTTCCACACCAGCGACGGTCGATTTGAAGCTCGAGGTCGTCGTCATTCCGGTAGCCGACGTCGATCGCGCCAAGCGCTTCTACGAGACGTTGGGGTGGCGGCTGGACGCCGATTTCATTGCCGGTGCGAACTGGCGGGGGGTGCAGATGACGCCTCCCGGCTCACCGTGCTCCATCCACTTCGGCAAGGGAATCACGACGGCAGCGCCCGGCTCGGTCAAGAACGTCTACCTCGTGGTATCCGACATCGAAGCGGCACGCGCGGAGCTCATCCGCCGCGGCGCCGACGTGAGCGAGGTGTTTCACTTCGCGGCCTCGGAGGACCACCGGTGCCGGGCGCCGACCCCAACGGTCGTTCCTACCGAACGTTTGCGACGTTCAGCGATCCGGACGGCAACAGCTGGCTCCTCCAGGAGATCAAGACGCGTCTGCCCGGACGCGGATTCAGCTCCGACGTCGCGACGCTGACCGAGCTCTTGAGCGAAGCCGAGAAGCGTCATGGCGAGTACGAGCCGACCGCCGCGAAGCACCACTGGTCGGGATGGTACGCCGCCTACATCGTGGCGCGCCAGCGCGGCAAGACCGCGGACGTGGCCGTCACCGTCGCCACGCATCATACTGAAGGCGCTCGCTCGGGATCAACCTGAGTGCCGCGTTCGTTGGCAATCAGGCGAGGTCGATGCTCGTTGCCAGTCCGAGCACCAGAGACGGATCGGCCACGCCGGAGACGGGTGTGCCTGTCGTCCGTTGACGATTGGCTACACATCTTGACGATGCGCGGCCGAA
>CAVTMO010000009.1:0-140598 GCA_963735875.1 uncultured Acidobacteriota bacterium | reverse complement strand
GTTGGCAGTTTCTGCTCAGTCCGGTCCGGCCGTTCTGGCCAGCAATCAACGACCCGGAGCGACGCAGCCACCGACTCGCTCGCTCGCCGGCGGACAGCTGCCCCGTGGCGGTCGTCAGCGCGCGCCGGGCACGGCGCCGAGCGCGTTCTGCACCAGTTCCAACCGATTGCGGGGCGGCGACGGCCCGCGCTGCACCATCGCGAAACGGGTGCCATCGGGCGAGATGTCGAACTGGTCGAGGTAGGGCTCGATCCCGAACATCCGCGTCGGCGCGCCTACCGCCAGCGCTGGCGTCGTGGTGACGCGAGACGCCCACATGGCGCGGTCCGTGAGGCCGGCGAAATAGAGGGTCCGGCCGTCTGGCGTCCAACCGATGCCGACCGCGCCGTTGGTCGACACGCGTTGCCGGGCGGCACCAGGCGCCAGCCCACGCACGAACGCTTCCAAGCGGCCGCTCTCGTCCGACAGGTAGGCCAGCCATCGCCCGTCGGGCGATACGCGCGGATGCTCTTCCGATGCCGGGGTGGCCACCACCGCGGTGACCTGACGGGTGCCGAGGTCGAGCGCCACGATGTCCCACGCCGTGCCGTCGCCCTCCCGCGCGAGCACGAGTCGCCCGTCGGCAGTCCAGCCGCCGCCGAACTGCTGTCGGCCCCAGGGAATCAGCGTCTCCTCCGGCCCCTCGACGTCGGCGGGGCGCAGGACCAGGTCGTGGTGCGCCGGCGGTCCTTTGCTCACTATCAGCCGGCCGTCTCTGGTCCACATCGGGGCATGGTAGCGGCCCGCGGTCACGCGTGTGGCGCTGGCCCTGTCGATGTCGTACACCCAGGCGTTGTTCTTCGCCGCACCGACGAACATCGCGATTCGCCGGCCCTCGGGCGAGAACCGCGGACCGTAGATCGGGAGACGCGGAAACGCGGTCTCCTGCGCGGAGCCGTCCATGCTCACCAGCGTGAGCACGTCGCGGCGTCCGCCGGACCACCCGGCGAAGTAAGTCAGATCGCCGCGATCCGAGAACGCGTATTCGGGCGTGCCATTCGTATCGTCGTTCACGCCCTCGGCCACGCGCACGGCCGGGCCGATGATCTCCAGCCGTTCGAGGTCGAAGGGCACCGCCAGCAACTCCGCGTTGCGTGCATAGACCAGAGTGTCCGGTGGCGACATAGCGAGCGGATGGGCTGCCGGTCAGCAGGTCCTTCCGCGTGCCCGTACGCCCGTCGAGCACCACGATGCGGGCCGTCTCCTCCGGTCCCGTGCTCACCGAGAACAGGATCCCGCGACCTCGGGGCAGCACTTGCGGCCACCGGTGATCGTTGTCGCCGTCCTCGGCAGTCACGGTGGTGAGGCGTTCGGGCGTGCCGCCGCTCGCCGGCACCCGCCACAGCCCGGAACTCTGCTGTCGGCCGGCGACGATCATGTCGTCGTCGCCCCAGCTCGCGCCGGCCATCGACGGCAGCGTGGCCACGAGCTGTGGCTGCCCGCCCTCGATGCGCATCTTCTTGATCTCGTCACCGACGACGAAGCCGAGCCAGTGGCCATCGGGCGAGAAGAACGGCGTGTCGCCGCGCTCGGTGCCGTCGATCGGGATGATCTCCGAGTCGGCCAGGCGGCGTCTGAAGAGCTGCGCACGCCCGTCGCGGGTCGCGAGGAACACCACCATCGTGCCGTCGGGCGACAGCGCCGGCTCCACGCCGAACGTTCGCTCGAGCCCGTCGGGCAGCACGACGGCGCTTCGCACCAGCGGCCCTCGGTCCGGATCGCGCGGACCTGGGGCGCGCGTCCAGCGCCAGGCGGCGAGGCCGGTCAGCGCCAGGGCGGCGAGCGCAAGCGCCGCGATCGTGCGCGCCGGCCACCGACGCGTCGCGGCAGGGCCTGAAGCGACGTGAGCGGCGGCGCCGCCGTCGACCTTCACCGTTTCGGCATCGGGTTCTTCGAGGACGAAGCGCACCGTGGACACGTCGTGCAGCCGCTCGTGCCACGCCTTGGCGAGACATCGCCGCAGCACGCCGCGGAGGCGTGGGGAGAGGTTGGCGGGCAGGCGCGACCAGTCGGGCTCCTCGCGCAGCACCGCCGCCACGATCTCCGCCGAGGAGTCGCCGGCGAACACGCGGGCTCCGGTGAGCAGCTCGTACCACACGCAGCCCAGCGCCCAGATGTCGGCTGCGGCGGTCCACCTTCTGACCGGTGGCCTGCTCCGGGCTCATGTAGGCGGCCGTGCCCATCACCGTGCCGGTACGTGTCTCCGGTGCGCCGGCGGCCGTGGCGAGGACGTCGTCGGCCCCGGCGGCGGTCATCTTGGCCAGGCCGAAGTCGAGCACCTTCACCAGGCCGGCGTCGGTCACCATCACGTTCGACGGCTTCAGGTCGCGGTGCACCACACCCTTGTCGTGGGCGGCCTCGAGGGCCGCGGCCAGCTGACGGACGATCGCGTTGGCGTCGGCCACGGCCAGCGCACCGCGGGCCACGCGCGCCGCCAGCGTTCGACCCTCCACGAGCTCCATCGCCAGGGCGATGCGATCGGCGCCCCGGACCACGCCGTGGATGGCGGCGATGTTCGGATGGCTCAGGGCCGCCAGCACCCGCGCTTCGTGTTCGAGACGGGCCGAGCGGTCGTGGTCGGCGGCCACCTCGGGCCGCAGCACCTTCAACGCCACGAAGCGCCCCAGGTCGGTGTCGCGCGCCCGATACACCTGTCCCATCCCGCCGGCGTCGATCAGATGGACGATCTCGTAAACGCCGAACCGCGTTCCGGCGGCCAACGCGGTGGCCTCGCGCGACGCGCTGCCGTCGAAGACGCGGGCGGCCATCGCCGCCAGCGGCTGGTCGAGCGCGCCCTCACGCGACGCATAGACGAGGAGCGCCTCGACGTCGGCACGAAGCCGATCGTCGTTCCCGCAGGCCTCGCGAACGAAGGCGGCGCGGCGGTCGGACGGCCGCGACAGCGCCGCCTCGCAGATCGACTCGACCCTGGTGCGCTGATCCGGGCCGGTCACGACGCCACCCCGTCCAACGCGCGGTGCAGCCACAGCCGGGCCAGGCGCCAGTCGCGCATCACGGTGTCGGGCGACACCTGCAGCGCCACGGCCGTTTCCTCAACGGTCATGCCGGCGAAGAAGCGCATCTCGATCACCTGCGCCTTGCGCGGATCGGCGGCGGCGAGTCCCTCGAGCGCGCGATCGAGCGCCAGCACATCGATGTCGGCGGCCGGCGTCGCGGCCATCGCATCAACCAACGGCACCTTGAACGCTCCACCGCCGCGCTTCTGCATCCCGCGGGCCCGGGCGTGATCGACGAGCACGCGCCGCATCAGCCGCGCGGCGATGCCGAGGAAGTGGGCGCGGTCGTGCCACTCCACCTGGCGGGCGTCCACGAGGCGGACGAACGCCTCGTTGACCAGGGCCGTGGCCTGGAGCGTGTGGCCGCGGCGCTCGCGGGCCATGTAGATGCGCGCCAGACGACGCAGCTCGGCCTCCACGACCGGGATCAGCGCGTCGAGCGCGGCGCTGTCTCCCCGGCCCCACGCCCGGAGCAGCTCCGTGACTGGCGGGTCGTCCGCCATGCGGCGGATTGTACTCAGCGCCCACGTCTGACCTCGTTCAAGCCTTTTCGCCCCGTTCGCGCATTCCGCCCCGACCCGCGGCCCTCCGCCGCGGGGGGAGGCGGACATGGCGCGATGGATGGGGCTGGCGGCGGCGATATGGTTCGTGGCTGTTCCGGCCACCGCCCAGGAGCGAGCGGCGGACCCGCCGCCCTGGTCGTCGTGACCCTCGAGGGCACGGATACTCACGTCAGAGGTGGCGCCGCACCGGCGCAACGCCTGGTTTCCGGGCTGTTCCGTGACGCGGGCGTCAGGCTGGCGTGGCGCGCGGAGGAGGGGGCGGTCGCGGATCGCACCCTGACCGTCACGATCACGACCACCACGGCGCTGCCGGCCGAGCTCGGTGCGGAGGCCATGGGCGTGGCGCCAAGTCCCGGCGACGGCACCCGCGGCACGCACGCCTATGTCTTCGGCGACCGGGTGCAGGCGTTCGCGGACCAGTACCGTGTGCCGGTGGCATACGTGCTGGCGTGCGCGATCGCCCACGAACTGGGCCACCTGCTGCTGCCGCCCAACGCCCACGTCGGCCGCGGCATCATGCGCGACTCCTGGCACCCGCAGCTGTTCCCGCCCAAGGCACCGGGCATCGAGGGTTTCGCGCCCGATCAGGCGCGGCTGCTGCGGCTGCGGTCGCGCCGCGAGGCGGCGGCCGTTTCCCGATGAACACGCCCGGTCTCGACGCTCAGCGGCTGTTCAGTACCGCCGCCCTGGGGCCGACGAGGCGGCCGCTCAGCGAATGATCAGCGACTCTTCGTCGGCGTCGAGCGCCACGTCGGCCATCATCACGCGCAGGTTGCCGGGATTGGTGGCGTGAAGCAGCCCGACCGGCCCGGAGATGACGCCCGCGCGCACCAGCCGCTCGATCTCGCCGTCGAAGTGCTGCATGCCGTCGATGGCGCCGTCGCGCATGGCGTCGAGCAGCGAGCGGCCTTCGCTGTCGCCGCGCTCGATGTAGTCCCGTGTCCGCAACGTGGACTTGAGCATTTCGAGCAGCGCGATGCGGCCGCCGCCCAGCTTCGGCACCAGGCGCTGGGAGATGAAGTATCGGAACGACGCCGCCAGGCGCGTGCGGATCGCCTGCTGATCGCCGACCTCGAAGGCGCCGATGATGCGATCGACGGTGCGCGAGGCGTCGATGGTGTGCAGGGTCGAGAGCACGAGGTGGCCGGTTTCGGCGGCCGTCAGCGCGATCTCCATCGTCTCGCGATCGCGCATCTCGCCGACGAGAATCACCTTCGGCGCCTGCCGCAGCGCCGCCCGGAGGGCCAGCGCGAACGTCGGCGTGTCGGTGTGCAGCTCGCGCTGGTGCACGGTGGCTTTCTTGTGCTCGTGGAGGAACTCCACCGGGTCTTCGATGGTGATGATGTGCTCGGCGCGGGTATCGTTGATGAGGTCGATCATCGCGGCCAGCGTCGACGACTTGCCGGAGCCGGTCGGACCGGTCACCAGCACGATGCCGCTCTTGAGCGCGGCGATGTCAGCCAGCGAGTCCGGCAAGCCGAGATCCTGCAGCGTGGGTACCTTGGTGGCGATCACGCGCATCACGATCGCGAAGGAGCCGCGCTGGCGGAAGACGTTGACGCGAAAGCGGGCCCGAGCCGGCAGGGAGTACGACAGGTCGCAGGCCCCCTGGTCGCGCAGGGTCCGCGCCGCCTGATCGTTACCGCCCACGAGGTGGCGGGCGATGCGGGCGGTGTCGCCAGGGGTCAGCTTGGCCAGGCCGGGAAACGCCAACGGCGTCAGCTCGCCGTGCTGCTCGACCTGCGGCGGGCGGCCGGGCGAGAACACGAGATCGCTGATCCCCTGGCCCGAGTCGAGCATCATTCCCACCAGCGCTGGCGTCGGGACGGCGCTGGCAGATTCGGACTGCGGGCCGAACAGCAGGGCCAGGTCAGCCGCCCCGGTGGTCGTGGAATCACTCGCGCTGGTCGTCATCGGCCTCCGAGGGCCGCGACATACCGCGTGAGCACCTCGGTTTTTCTATCGGTCGATGATCGAGCAACCTTTAATGCGCGAGCATGCGCCCGGCCCCGAGGCCCGCTCACTGCGGCTGCTTGGCCTTCTCCGCCTCCCGCTCGCGCGCCCGTTCGCCCGAGAGGATGCCCTCCATGGCGTAGTTGCCCTCGTGGCACCCGTACTCGTAGATCAGCTCGTCGATACGGTTGAACGGCAGCTCGCCCGAGAACGGCGCCGTGAAGGTCGCGGGATCCTCCACCGTGAACTTGTAGTTCACGGTATCGGGGCCGGTGCGCGTGAACCACTCGGTCACCTTCACGTCGTCCGAGGCGCCGCGATATGCCCAGAGGATGCTGGGCTGGCGCAGTTGCGCGGGATTGATGCCAGTCGTTTCCACGACCAGCGTGTCGCCCTCCCAGCGGCCGATCGAATCGCCGAACCACGGCCGCACGCCGGCGGGAAGGCGCTCGACCTTGCCGAGCCGGATGATACGGACGTCGTGCACCATCTCGCTCAGGATCATCACGTGGTCCTTCGTCTGCACGATGGTGTAGTTGTTGTTGTAGAAGTAGTTCGGCAGCATCGGCGGGCCGGCATTCGATCCGAACGACAAGAGACACCGGTCCGAGAGCGGTCGCATCTCGGGGTGATCGAATTCGCCGAACGCCTTGGCCCGCGCGGCCTGCGCCGCGACGCGCGCCTTCCCGGCGTCGGTCAGCGGCGGCACGCGGCCGTTCGGCGGGTCGGTGATGATCGAGCTGCGCGCGACGCCGTCGATGCGAACCACGCTGGCGCCCGGGTCGAGCCAGAAGCCGTTGTAGCCGCCCACCGCGCCGCCGGCGGCTTCCGAGATCCGCTCCACGAACGACTGCTGACCCGGCGCGGCGAGCCGGCCGCCTTCGCCGCCCTTGGGCGGCGGCGGGCGATTCGGATCACTCGCCTGGTTGCGGAACTCCTCCACGGTCTTGGCCCGCTGTTCGATGGCCGCGGCCTGTTCCTCGCTCAAGGTCGCGCCCTGCGGCCCCAGCCGCTCGAGCGGGGTCTGCGTTTCGTTGGTCCAGTTGCCCTGCAGATCGGGCACGCCGTCGGGCGTGCGCGGCACCACCCAGCGGGCCGGGTCGGCCGGAGGTTTGGCCTGGGGCGTCTGGGCGTCGATCGACGCGCGCGTGGCCACGAGCGCGCCCAGCAGTACGGCGACTGCGCCGCCGATGAGGTGTCGAGTGCGTCGGCTCATGGTGTGTCTCCCCGCCTCCCCGGGATTCTAGAGCTTATCGTTGTACGTGGGGCGGAGCTTCCGCTCCGCCGTGAGGCGGCTCAAAGAGCCGCCCAGAGCGAGGACGGGAGCGCGCCCGGCCAACGCGTTAGACTCTGGCCTCGAAGGGAGAGGGCATGGCCTGGCTGCTCGTATTCGTGACGTTCGTTGTGGCCACCCCGGTCGTCGCCGTGGCCCAAGGCACCGCCAGCGGAGCCCCGGCGGCGCTCACCGCCGACGACTACGCACGCGCCGAACGGTTCCTGGCCGCCGCGGTGAATCCGCTGGTGGTCGGCGGCACCGTCACCGCCTCGTGGCTGCCCGACGACCGGTTCACCTATCGCAGCTCCACCGGTGAGGGCGGCGAGTTCATGCTCGTGGACCCGGTGAAGAAGACCCGAATCCGTGCCTTCGACCATGAGCGGCTCGCCGCGGCGCTGGCCGCGGCTTCGGGTACCTCAGTGGACGCGCAGAAGCTGCCCTTCCTGACCATCGAGCTGTCGTCCGATGGCGCTTCAGTGGCGTTCGACGTCGGCGCAAAGCGCTACTCGTGCGATGTGCAGGGCGCCGCCTGTGCGTCGATCGCGCCCAAGGACGCCAATGCGATGGTCTCCCCCGACGGCACGCGCGCGGTGTTCATCAAGGACTGGAATCTGTGGGTACGCGACATCGCCTCCAAGGTCGAGCGCCCGCTCACCACCGACGGCCTCGCCAACTTCGGCTACGCCACCGACAACGCCGGCTGGAGGGCCTCGGCGAAGCCGATCGTGCTGTGGTCGCCCGACTCGAGGAAGGTAGCCACCTTCCAGCAGGACGAACGCACCGTCGGCGACATGTACCTGGTCGAGACCAAGGCCGGCCACCCCGTCCTCAAGTCCTGGAAGTATCCGCTGCCGGGTGACGAGGCCGTGGCGATGCTGCACCGGGTGGTGATCGACATCGAGAGTGGCGCGGTAGTGCGCTTCCAGATGCCGCCCGACTACCACCGCGCGATGCTCGGCGACGACGTGTCGGTGAAGGACTGGATCTGGAGCCCAGACGGGGCGCGGCTCGCCTTCGTGTCGACCTCGCGCGATCACAAGTCGGCCACGGTGCGAGTGGCGGATGCGGTCTCGGGCGCCGTGCGCACGGTGTTCGAGGAGTCGTCCAGGACGCAGTTCGAGTCGGTGGCCGGCTGGCGCGTGCTCTGGGCCAGCAACGAGATTCTCTGGAACTCGGAGCGCGACGACTGGAGCCATCTCTATCTCTACGACCTGATCACCGGGCGGCTCAAGCACCGGATCACGTCCGGCCCCGGGCCGGTGACCAGCATCCGCCACGTGGACGAGACGACGCGCACGGTCTACTTCACCGCCAACGGCCGCGAGCCGAAGCAGGATCCCTACTTCAGCCACGTTCTATCGCATCGGCCTCGACGGCAAGGGCTACGCGCGGCTTACGCCGGAGGAGGGCTTCCACGCCGTGCAGGTCTCGCCGTCGGGCCGGTTCGTGATCGACGCAGCGTCCACGCCGGAGCGGGCGCCCGAGGTGGTCCTTCGCGACCCGGCGGGCGCAGTCGTGATGCCGCTCGAGAAGGCCGACATCTCGAAGCTGGTGGCCGCCGGATGGAAGCCGCCGATGGGCTTCACGGTGAAGGCCCGCGACGGCAAGACCGATCTCTACGGGCAGCTCTTCCGGCCGACGAACTTCGATGCGACGGCGAAGTACCCGATCATCAACTACGCGTATCCGGGACCGCAGAGCGGGTCGGTCGGCACCCGCGCGTTCGCCGCGGCGCGGGTCGATCACCAGGCGCTGGCCGAGCTCGGCTTCGTCGTCATCACCCTCGACGGGATGGGCACGCCGGGCCGGTCGAAGTCCTTCCACGACACCTACTACGGCGCGATGGGCCGCGACAACACGCTGCCCGACCAGGTGGCGGGCATGAAGGAGCTGGCGTCGCGCTTCCCGTGGATCGACCTCGACCGGGCGGCGATGTGGGGCCACTCCGGCGGCGGCTTCATCACCGCCGACGCGATGTTCCGCTATCCCGACTTCTTCAAGGTGGGCATCTCGGAATCCGGCAATCACGACCAGCGCGTCTACGAGGACGACTGGGGCGAACGTTACCAGGGCCTGCTGCACCGTCTTGGCGGCGCGCACGAAGGCGGCGACGAGCCACGCGACAGCTACGAGGCCGAGGCCAACCAGACGCTGGCCAGGAACCTGAAGGGCAAGCTGCTGCTGATGCACGGAATGATGGACGACAACGTGCCGCCGCAGAACACCTACCTGGTGATGGACGCGCTGATCAAGGCCAACAAGGACTTCGATCTGATCCTGCTGCCGTCGCAGCGCCACGGCTTCGGCGTGGACGGTCCGTACGTGATGCGCCGCCGCTGGGACTATTTCGTGCGGCACCTGCTCGGTGCCGAGCCGCCGAGGGAGTACCTGATGAAGGCGGTGACGCCGACGCCTCCGGGCGGCGACTGACCGCACCGGCCGGCCGCCTCTCGGGTTGCGTTCGCCGCTGCAATCGATTACAAGTAGCGTCGCTCACACCGCAAATCGAAAGGTGATGTCGTGATGCCGATACCCGCCGGGCGCTCGCGCCGCCGGTTCCTCTCCACCGTAGGTCTGGCCACCACGGGATTCACGATCGTGCCGCGCCACGTGCTCGGCCGCGGCTTCCAGGCTCCCAGCGACCGTCTCAACATCGCCGCGGTCGGCGTGGGCGGCCGCGGGCGCGCCGTGATCACCAACATGGTGAGCGAAAACCTGGTCGCGATGTGCGACGTCGACTGGCGCTATGCCGATCAGGGCTTCGCCGACCTCGACACCGATATCAGCAAGCTCGAGGAGCGCATCGCCGCCAACGTCGTCGAGGTGCGCGCGCCGGCGTCGGCGCGCAACGAGGGCGCACCGCCCACCGTGACGACGCGTCCCATGACGCCCCTCGAGCGGTCTCGCGCGATCGGCTACGCCGGCCGCCAGCGGACGCTCACCGGCGTGGCGCCGAAGGCCGCTCGCTACCAGGACTACCGCCGGATGCTCGACCAGCAGAAGGACATCGACGCGGTGGTCGTGGCCACGCCCGATCACCTGCACGCGGTCGTCGCGCTGGCCGCGATGGACCTCGGCAAGCACGTCTACGTCGAGAAGCCGCTGTGCTGGTCGGTCGCCGAAGCCCGGCAGCTGGCCAAGCGTGCCGCCGCGACGAAGGTGGCGACGCAGATGGGCAATCAGGGCCACTCGACCGACGATGGGCGCATGGTCGTGGAGTACCTCCAGGCCGGCGCCCTTGGCGAGGTGACCGAGGTACACGTCTGGACCAACCGTCCGCTCGGCTTCTGGCCGCAGGGCGTGCCGCGGCCGGCGGCGACGCCGCCGCCGGTCGACGGGATGCGCTGGAACGGACCCGGGATCACGGCGCGTCTCGGCGCCGCGATGGGGCCACTACCCCAAGCCGGAAGGCCTGGCCTGGGATCTCTTCCTCGGTCCAGCGCCCTACGTCGAGTACCACCCGGTGTATCACCCCTTCAACTGGCGCGGCTGGGTCGATTGGGGCGCCGGTCCGCTCGGCGACATGGGCGCGCATCTGATCGACCACGCCTACTGGGGCCTCGACCTCGGCTTGCCGACGACGATCGAAACCGTCTCGACGCCGTTCAACAACGTCTCGTTCCCGCACGCTACGATGACCTTCTACGAGTTCGCGGCGCGCGGCCGGCAGCCGGCGGTGCGGATGACCTGGTACGACGGCGGTCTGCTGCCGCCCAAGCCGGTCGAGATGGGCGGCGAAGAGTTCAACCCGGGCGGCGGTGCGCTGATCATTGGCACCAAAGGCAAGCTGATGTACGAGAACTACGGCTCGAAGCCGCGCCTGCTGCCGGCGTCGCTGCAGGCGTCGGTGGGCACGCCGGCCCGCACGCTGGCCCGGATTGCCGACGAGAACCACGAATTGAACTGGGTCGAGGCGGCCAAGGGCCTCGTGCCGGTGTCGAGCCCCTTCGAATACGCCGCCAAGCTGACCGAGGTGATGCTCCTCGGCATCGTGTCGCTGCGTGCCGGGAAGAAGCTCCACTACGACGGCGCAACCATGCGTGTCACCAACGACGAGGGGGCGAACGAGTTCCTGACGCGGGTGCCGCGCGACGGCTGGTCCACGCGGTAGCGCGATGTCGAGCGCTGCATCGCTCGCTCCGGCGTAGGCGGCTCTGAAGAGTCACCCTGCTGAACGCCGAGTCGTAGGGCGGAGCTTCAGCTCTGCCGTCACGCGGTTGACAGTGTCGCGGGCCTGACATATCGTATCGCGATATGTCTCGACCACCGGCGCCGTCGGACCTTCGTCGTCCGCTGTCCCCCGCCGTGCTGTACCTCCTGCTGGCGTTGTCGGACGGCGCACGGCACGGCTACGCGATCAAGCAGGAGGCCGAAGCGCGAAGCGACGGGCGGGTCCGGCTCGGGCCCGGCACGCTGTACGCCGCCATTCAACGTCTGCTCGATGCCGGGCTGGCACGCGAGGCGTCTGGTGCCGCACAACCGGCCAACGGCCAGGAGGCGCAGCGGCGCTACTACGAGCTGACGCCGCGCGGTCGCCAGCTCCTGCGCGAGGAGGTGGCCGATCTCGCCCACCTGGTCGAGTACGCCCGCACCAAGCCCAGGCTCGCGTGATGCGCGTCTACCGCCTGCTGCTCCGTGTGTATCCCGCGTGGTTCCGCCAGCGCTTCGAAGCCGAGATCGTGGCAGCCTTCGCCGAGGACCGCCGTCTCGCACAAGCCAGCGGGCACAGCGCGCCGCGCTTCTGGATCCACGCCGTCGCCGATCTGCTCGTCAGTGCCCGTGTGGTACGCCGCAGCCGGCGCCGAACCCGTCCCCATTCCCCGAGGCACGCCATGGAAGCGCTCCGTCTGGATCTGGGTCACGCCCTTGCACAGCTCGTTCGCCGTCCTGGGTTTTCGATCGCGGCGGTGTTGTCCCTGGCCCTCGGCATCGGCGGCAACGCGGCGCTCTTCGCCTTCGCCGACGGCTTCGTCTTCCACCCGTTCGCGTATCCCGAGCCCGACCGCGTCGTCACGATCGGCGCGACCTTCCCGCGGATGTCGGACGAGGAGCGGTTCATCGAGGCCATCTCGGTGCCCGAGTACCTGGACATCCGGAGCGCGCGCAGCCTCACGTCCCTCGCCGTCTTCGACCTCGGCAACCGCAACATCTCGGGCGGCGATCGCGCGGAGCGCGTGTTCACGGCGCTGGCCTTCACGGATCTCTTCGCGCCCTTCGGCCTGCGGCCGCATCTGGGCCGCGGGTTCTCGGCGGACGAACTGGCCCCCGGCGGTCCCGCGGTCGCGGTCCTCAGCCATCGTGTGTGGCAGGGACGCTTCGGCGGCGACGCGTCGATCGTCGGGCGCACCATCCGGGTCAACGGCACACCGACCACCGTGGTTGGGGTGATGCCGTCAGCGCTTCTGATCATGGGCACCGATCTGTGGATTCCCTGGGGCGCCGACCCGTTGACGATGCCGCGGAACTTCCGTCCGTTGACCGTGATCGGCCGCCTGGCGCTGGGTGCGACGCTGGAGGAGGCGAACAGCGAGCTCGCCGCGATTGCGGCCGGCACGACGGCGGCCCACGCCGGCGCCTTCGAGGAGTACCAGGGGTGGCGCATCGCCGCGGTGTCGTGGACGGCCGCCCTGATGCGCGACCTGCGCTCCAGCATGCTGTTGCTGCTCGGGGCCGTGGCCCTGGTGTTGCTCATCGCCTGCGCCAACCTGTCGAGCCTGGCGCTGGCGCGCTCGGCGAAGCGGCAGCGCGAGATGGCCATCTGCCTCGCCCTCGGCGCCGGCCGGTGGGGCCTGGCCCGGCAGCAGCTCGCCGAAGTCGTGTGGCTCGCGTTGGCGGGTGGTGGCCTCGGCCTGCTCGTGGCCTACGCCGGACTGCCGGCACTGGTCAGCCTGGTGCCGCGCGATGCGAACACGCTCGGCCTCGTGCCGGAGATTGGGTGGCGGGTCGTGCTGTGGGCCGGAGCGCTCACGGTGGCGTCGGCGATCGTCGTCGCGCTGCTGCCCGTCTACCAGGCCACGCGGACCAGTTCGAACGACGCGCTGAAGGCCGAGGGCCGTGGTCTGACCACGAGCCGTGGTGCGCTGCGGCTGCGGCATGGGCTCATCGTCGCCGAGATCGCGCTGGCCGTGGTCCTGCTGGCCGGCGCCGGTCTGCTCGTGCGCAGCTTCGTCAACCTCCAGCGGGTGCCGCTCGGCTTCGACGCCGAGCGCGTGTTGACGATGCGGCTCACGCTGCCGGCCGAGCGCTACCGCGGCCCCGCGATCAACGACTTCTTCCAGCGCCTCCTCGATGCCCTCGACACCACGGGGGGCGTCAGCGCGGTGTCGGTGGCCACGCAACTTCCCCTCCAGAGCCGGCTCAACACACCCTTCCGCATCGACGGGGTCGACGCGCCGGCCGATACCCTGCCCACCGCGCTCCTCACCATCGTCGGGGGCCCGCACTTCGCCACCCTGCGAACGCCGATCGTGCAGGGGCGGTCGATCGAGGCGCGTGATCGGGCCGGCGCGCCACGGGTCGTCGTCGTCAACGAAGCGTTCGTTTCGCGGTACCTGCCAGGGGTGGCGCCGCTCGGTCGGCGTGTCGTGCTCGGGGCTCGCGACCGGCCGCAGGCGCCGGCGGAGATCGTCGGCGTGGTCGCCAATGCACAGAACGTCGACTTGCGGGGCGCGGCGTCAGCCGAGGTGTTCCTGCCCCTCCATCAGCAGACCGTCAACAACCAGCTCTTCCTGCTCGTGCGGACCGAAGGCGACGCGGCCGCACTGCTCCCGGCGGTGCGCGCTGTCATCGCCGGGCTCGACGCCGAGCAGCCGATCTATGCCGTGCAGACACTGGCGGACGTGGTGGCGTCGAGCCAATTCCGCGGCCGATTCTCCATGGCGCTCTTCGTGGCGTTCGCCGCGATCGCGCTGGCGCTGGCGGCCGTCGGTATCTACGGTGTGATGTCGCAGGCGGTGGCGGCGCGAACCCAGGAGATCGGCGTCCGTCTCGCGGTGGGCGCCGATCGGGGCGACGTCCTGGGGTTGGTGCTGGGACAGGTCGTCCGGCTGACCCTCGGCGGCCTGGTGCTGGGGCTCGGCGGGGCCGGCGCGCTCGGCGCGGCGCTTCGCCGGAGTCTGTTCGACGTCGGCGCGTTCGATCCGGGCACGATGGCGGCCGTCACCGTGGTGCTCGGCGCGGTGGCGCTGACCGCTGGCTGGCTGCCGGCGTGGCGCGCCAGCCGGGTGAACCCGGTGATGGCGCTTCGCTACGAATGATCGTCGCGATCACCACGTGATCGGCGCGGGCGTGCGTTCGCAGGGCAGAGTTTTAGCTCTGCCTCAGGCGGCGGACCTGAAGTTCCGCCCTACGTGGCGTCAGGAAACGCTATAAGCTTCGGGGCCGTGAAGTCCATGCGCTCACGGCTCGTTGTCCTCGCGGTGTGGCTGCTGACTCCCGGCCGTCGCGGTCGCCCAGGGCGCCAACGCCAAGGTGGCGCCCGGCTCCCCCACCGCCGACAAGCTGCCGATCTACGAGGTGGATCCCACCTGGCCGCCCACGCTGCCCAACGACTGGACCTGGGGCGACATCCGCGGCCTCTTCGCCGACGACAACGATCACCTGTGGGTGATCCACATGCCGTCGAGCCTGACGCCGCAGGAGATCGGCGCGGCCGTGAAGCCACCGATCGCCGACTGCTGCATCCCGGCGCCGCCGGTGCTGGAACTCGACCCGGAGGGCAAGGTGCTGCGCGCCTGGGGCGGGCCCGGCGCGGGTTACACCTGGTACGACCAGGAGCACGGCATCTACATCGACCACGACGGCTTCGTCTGGACCGGCACGAGCAACGGCATGCACGTGATGAAGTTCACCCAGGATGGCCAGCACGTGCTGACCATCGGCGAGCCGGGCGTGAACAAGGGCAGCAACGACCCCGATCACCTGGGCGGCCCGGCCAACTTCTACGTCGAGCCGAAGACCAACGAGCTCTTCATCGCCGACGGCTACATCAACAAGCGCGTGGTGGTCTACGACGCCGCCACCGGCAAGTACAAGCGGCACTGGGGCGCCTACGGCAAGCCGCCCGTCGACACGGAGAAATACGAGTACCCGGTGAAGCCGGCCAGCCCGCCGCAGCAGTACTCGACGCTGCACGGCCTGGTCGGCACCAAGGACGGGCTGATCTACGTGTCGGACCGCCGCGGCAACCGCATCCAGGTGTTCCGGCAGAACGGCGAGTACCTGATGGAGAAGTTCGTGCGTCCGGAAACCGGCGGCTCGGGCAGCGGCTTCAGCCTGCAGGTGTCGCGCGATCCGGAGCAGAGCATCCTGTATCTCATCGACGGGACCAACCAGCGCGTGTGGATCCTGCGGCGCAAGGACCTGGCGATTCTCGATCGCTTCGGCCGGCCCGGACGTCAGTCCGGCGAGTTCATCCGCGCCCACATGATCGCCATCGACTCGAGGAACCGCATGTACACCGGCGAGGCCGGCAACGGCCGGCGGATCCAGCGGTGGATTCTCAAGGGCACCCGGCCAGCATCGAGCGTCAAGCCGCCGGTGGCGCCGCAGTAGCCGCCGCCGTGGGTATCACCAGTTGGTGACCGCCAGCATTTCCTCGAAGTCGCGATAGACGGCGTCGGGCGGCTCGGCCAGCGCCTGGAACTGCGCCGCGCTGAAACTGGAGGCAATCCCGACCACCCGCATGCCCGCGGCCCGTGCCGCGGCCACGCCCATCGGCGCGTCCTCGAACACCACGCAGCCCTCTGGCGGCACGTCGAGCTGCCGGCTCGCCTCGAGGAACACATCGGGCGCCGGCTTGCCGCGCGCCACCTGATCGCCGCGGACAACCACCGGAAAGGCGTCGTGGAGTCCGATCTCGTTGAGGGTGTGCACGACGTTCAGCTCCGGGGCCGAGGTGGCCAGCGCCACGGCGATGTTGCGGGCAGCCAGCCGCTCGAGCAGCGTCTGGATGCCGGCGACCACCGTGAGGCGGCCTCGCGACAGCTTCCGGTACAGCCCCTCTTTCTCGTGCTCGTAGGCCAGCCACTCGTCGCGCGGCATCTCGCGGCCGAACAGCACCGGGAAGATCTCGCTGTTGCGCCGCCCGTCGAGCTTGGCGCGGTCGGCCTCGGTCAGCTCCGGCAGCCCGTGCCGGGCGGCGAAAGCCGCGAAGGCCTCGGCATGCAGCGCCATGTTGTCGACGATGGTGCCGTCGAGGTCGAAGATGGTAGCGCGGGGGCGGACGGCAATGGGCACGCACCTATTGTCGCCGAGCCGGCGGGTTGGGCCGACGCTCAGAGCCCGAGCAATGACCTGACGAAACCGGCGACGATCTCCTCGGCCGGCACCACGAAGAGCACCAGCGGCAGCATCGGGAGCAGCGCCGCGAGGCCCAGCGTGACGATCTGCGGGCTCGAGATCGGCACCAGCCGCATGTTCCTGATCACGCCGAAGCTGTTACCCAGATCGGCCAGCGACTGCAGATCGGCGGTGCCGAGCAGCGGCTGTCCGGTGGTGCCGCCGCGCACCCACTTGTCGTTGAACGCCTGGACGTAGTCGCTGGCGAAGCCGCCGTAGGTGAGCAGGCCCTGCTGCTTCAACTCCAGCAGCCGGCGGCTGAAAAAGCACAGCGGCAGGACGCACATCGCGGTCAGGCCGACGACGATGGCGGCGATGGGGATGGCGAACTCGCTCAACACGACCCCGCCGAACTTGATCTGCTCCGCGTAGCTCGCGGCCAGCGTCGCTGACGAGGCAAAGGTGAGGGGCGAAAGGTCCACGTGCGCCACGCCAAGCGGGCCGAGACCGCCGGCACCGTCGGGATGAGTCGGAAACAGCCGCAGGTCGATCCGCGAGAGCTGCCAGAGCAACCACACCCAGACCGCCAGCCGCCAGGCCCAGCGCCATACCAGGAACTGGAACACCGGCAGGCTGACCAGGCTGTACCACCAGCCGGCCGGCGTCAGGCCAACGTCGGCGGTGCCTCGCCACGTGGTCAACCCGGCCGGCAGGTCGGAGCGAACCCCGGCGTAGATCGAGACGACGGTCACCACGACCAGCGCGGCTTCGACCTCCCACGATGCCCATAACCCTTGGGCCCGCCGCAAGACGCGGCTGAAGCGCGGCTCGTCGGCGGGGGTGATGAGACCTTTCTCGTACAGCTCGCGCAGCACGGCGCCGATGCGATCGGTGAACAGCCATTCGGCGAAGAAGAAGAGCGGAATCGACAGCAGCAGCCGCACGTGCGTGCCGAAGCTGTCGCGCAGCGGCACCAGCACCCCCCCGGCGGCGGCGCCGTCGACGAGCGCCAGCAGCGCCAGCGGCACCCAGGTGACCGCCGCGATGGCCAAGCCGACCCGCACCATACCGCGGCGGCTGTGCAGCAAGCCCACTAGGTGCGCGCCGCGCAGTAACAAACCGTGGTCGAAACGCATCGGCGCCGGTACAGTGTCCGGTCGATCCTCGGCGGCGCGGTCGTGAGTCGCGGTCATGCGGTGGCGGGCGCCAGGCAACGGCGCTATGGAACTTTACTGCCAAAGCGCTCGCCGACGCCCTGCAGAACAGGAGCCGGCTAGCGGCGCTCCCGCCCGATCGTCAGGGGTCGATCAGCACGCCGGGATTGAGCCGCCACTCGGGGTCGAGCCACCGCTTCGCTGCCCGCATCGCGTCGAGCGTCGCCGCGTCGTACTGCACCGCCAGGAAGTGCTTCTTGATCCGCCCGATGCCGTGTTCGGCCGACACGCACCCGCCGCGGGCGACGATGGCCGCTGCGAATTCGGCGTAGATAGCCTTGGCGCGCTGCAGCTCGGCTTCGTCCCTGGGCAGGATGTTGACGTGGAAGTGGTTGTTGCCGGCGTGGCCGAAGATGGCGTGGTCGAGACCGGCCTCGGTGAGCCGCGTCTCGTAGAGGTCGTAGACCCAGCGGAGATCCCTGTCCTCGACGGCCATGTCGGTGGCCAGCTTGTGCAGCGCGGGGTGTTGCTCGCGGCGCCGGGCGATGGTGGCGTTGATGCGCTCGGGCACGGCGTGGCGGAACACGCGGATGTCGCGGAGGGCCTGATCGTCGATGCCGGCCAGGCCGGCGGCCTCGTCGCCGCCAGCGGCGGTCACGTGCGCGAGCACGCGCGCCACCGTCACCTCGAGCCCGGCCTCGTCGTCGTAGCCGAACTCGGCGAACACCGAGCAGCTCCCGGCCGGCGCGTGGGCCAGCACGCGCGCCACTTCGGGCTTACCGGTTTCGCGCGCCAGCTCGTGCGAGCGCGCGTCCAGGAACTCGATCGCCGTCGTGCGCAGGACGCCGTCGCCGCGCAGGGCCTCGACCAGGGTGAAGGCCTGGGCGGGCGTGGCGAAGCACTGCAGGAACGCGAGGCGCGACTCGGTTTGCGGCATCAACCGGAAGGTCACGTCGCTGACCACACCGAGCGTGCCTTCGCTGCCAACGAAGAGATCCAGCACGTCGCCATCAGGTGCGAAGCCGTAGCCGACCGAGTTCTTCGTACGCGGCTTGGGGATCGCCGGGAGGCGGGTGGTGCGGCAATCGTCGCCGTCGGCCAGCGTCAGCGAGCCGTGCGTGGCGCGATCGCGGCCGCGAGCGAGCTCGAGGGTCCGGCCCGACGCCAGCTCCACGGTGAGCCCAACCACCCAGTGGCGCGTCGCGCCGAAGCGAAGCCCACGCGAGCCGGCGGCGTTGGTTGCCACCATCCCGCCGACCGACGCGCCAGCCTCGGTGGGATCGAGCGGCACCGTCCAGCCGGGCGCGTGGGTGGCGAGGTAGGCCTGCAGATCGCGCAGCGTGGTGCCGGCCAGCGCACGAATGCACGGGGGATCGGCGTCGAGGTCCAGGGCGATCACGCCGCGCAGGCGGGCGACGGACACCAGGTGCGTCGAGGCGTCGGGCACGGCGCCGCCGGTGACCCCGGTGCGCGCACCGCTGATGGTGACCGTGTGGTCCTCGCTCGTGTGCCAGCGCAGCACCTGGCGCAGTTCGTCCACGGTGCCGGGCTCCGCTACCGACGCGACCGCCGCCGCCGACAGCCGCGACTCATCGCGCAGCAGATCGGCGACCTCGGCAGCCGGTGGGGCGAGACGCACGCACCCAGGCATCGCCGTGATCGGCCCCGCCAGGTCGCGCGCCTCGAGTCCCCCGGCCATCTCAGTAGAGGATGCGCGTCCGCACGCTCATCGGCAGCGCCGAGATGCGGGTGTGCACTTCGTCCGACAGCTCGTGGTTGACGTCCATCACCAGGTAGCCGATGTCGCGGGTGGTGGCCAGCTGCTGCGCGTCGATGTTGGCGCCTACCTCGGACACGATGTTGTTCACCGCCGCCAGCACGCCGGGCACGTTGTGATGGATGTTCAGGATGCGGTGCGTATCGGGCATCGCCGGCAGGTTGACATGCGGAAAGTTCACCGCCCCCTCGGTGGAGCCGCGGTCGATGAACTCACCCAGCGAGTGCGCCACCTCGGCGCCGATGCTGCGCTGTGCCTCCTCGGTGTTGCCGCCGACGTGCGGCGTGAGGATCACGTTGGGCAGGTCGGCGAAGCCGACATCGAATTCGGCCACCTGAGGCGTGGGCTCCGACGGGAAGACGTCGAGGGCGGCGCCGCCCAGGTGCCCGCGGCCGAGGGCGTCACGAAGCGCCGTGGTGTCCACTACGTTGCCGCGCGACAGGTTCAGCAGATAGCTTCCTTTTCGCATGCGGACCAGCTGCGGCTGCCCGACCAGCGCGAGGGTCCGCGGCGTCTCGGGGACGTGGAGAGTGACGAAGTCCGACTCCTCCAGCAGGGCGTCGAGGGTGCTCGTCGGACGGGCCAGGCCCAGCGGCAGCTTCTTGACGATGTCGTGGAAGAGCACCCGCATCCCGAAGGCTTCCGCCAGCAGCCCCACCTGCTGGCCGATGTGGCCGTAGCCGACGATGCCGATGCGTGCGGCCGCGGACCTCGTGCGCGCCGGCCAGCGACTTGTCCCAGCGGTGATCGTGCAGCGCGTTGCTTTTGTCCCCCAGGCGCCGGGCCAGCGCGATGACCGCGCCGAGGGTCAGCTCGGCGACGCTGCGGGTGGAGGCGTGGGGGGCGTTGAACACCGGGATCCCGCGCCTGGCCGCGTCCTGAATCGCCACCTGGTCGGTACCCACCGACAGGCATCCGATGGCCAGCATCCGCCGGGCGTGTTGCAGGTGCTCTTCGCGGACCTTGGTCCGCGAACGCACCCCGAGCACGTGCGACGCCTCCATCACCTGGCGCAGCTCGTCCCCCTCGATCGCGCGCGGAATGACCTCCACGGTGTAGCCGCGCTCCTGGAGGGTCTCGGCCGCGATCGGGTGAATGTTCTCGAGCAGCGTGACGCGGATGCGGTCTCGGGGAAAGGACGTCGTGGCCACGTCCTCTGATCTTATTCCGAGCTCACGCCAGGCGCTTACTCGACCGCAGGGTCGCCAGGGTGAGCAGCACCAGGCCACAGGCCAGCAGCGCCGCCATCTGCGGCCACAGGACATCGAAGCCGACGCCCTTGAGGAAGATGCCCCTGACAATCACCAGGAAGTAGCGGAGCGGGATGGCGTAGGTCACCCACTGGATCCACTCCGGCATGTTCTCGATCGGGAAGATGAAGCCCGAGAGGTAGATCATCGGGGTCAGGAAGAAGAACGTCGTCGTCATCGAGGCCTGCTGCTGCGTGTGCGAGATGGTGCTCACGAACAGGCCCAGGCCGAGCGTGCTCAGCAGGTAGATCAGGCTGCTGGAGAACAGCAGCGCAAAGCTGCCGCGCATCGGGATCTCGAACCAGTAGACGGCCACCAGGCTGACCAGCACCACGTCGAGCATGCCGATGAGCGCGTAGGGCAGCAGCTTGCCGACGATGAGCTCCCAGCGCGCCAGCGGCGTCACGTTGAGCTGCTCGAGCGTGCCCACCTCGCGCTCGCGCACGATGGCCATCGCGGTGAGGTTGGTGGTCACAACCAAAAGCAGCAGCGCGATGATGCCGGGCACCATGAAGTCGCGGCTCTCCAGCCGCGGGTTGAACCACACGCGGATGTCGGCCGCGATGGGCGCGGCGCGCGTCCCGCCGGGCATGAGCTCGGCCTGACGCTCGGCGGAATAGGCGGCGACGACGCTCCGGGCATAGCCGAGCGCCACGGTGGTGGAGTTGCTATCGGTGCCATCGGCGATCACCTGTACCGACGTCGGCCGGGCCGATGCGATGTCCTCGGCGAACCGCGCCGGGATCGTCAGCGCCATCCACGCGTCGCCATGCTCGAGGTAGCGCTCGATCTGGCCAGTGTCGCTGAGCACGTCGACGATCAGGAAGTTGGCGGACGCATCGAAGCGGCTGATCAGCCGCCGGCTCGCCTCGCTGCGGTCGCCGTCCACCACCAGCAACGGTATGTCCTTCACGTCGGTCGTGGCCGCGTAGCCCAGCACCGTGAGCTGGATGATCGGCGCCATGATCACGATGCCGAACAAGCGCGGGTCGGCGCGCAGCTCGATCAGCTCCTTGCGGAGCAGGTGAATCACGCGGGCGATGGCCGCCGTCATCGCCTCACGCCCACTCCCGCCTGAGACGGAGTGCGGACAAGCCGAGTACCACGGTGGCGAAGATGGCCAGCGCCACCAGGTCCTGCCAGAAGACCATGATGTCGGCGCCCTTCAGCACCACGCTGCGCAGCGCCACCAGGAAGTAGCGCGCCGGCACCACGTAGGTGATGGCCTGCACCACCGCCGGCATGCTGGTAATCGGGAAGATGAAGCCGGAGAGGATGAACGTGGGCAGGAAGCTCGACAGCAGCGCCAGCTGGAACGCCACCTGCTGCGTCGGCGCCACGGTGGAGATGAGCAGCCCCTGCCCTTGCGCGCCGATGAGGAAGAGGGCGATCGAGAGGCACAGGAGCCACCACGAGCCGCGCTGCGGCAGGCCGAAGAGCGCCATGCTCACCAGGATGATGAGCAGCGCCGAGGCGAACGCGATCACCGAATACGGCACCGTCTTGCCGATGACGAACGCCAGCGGGCTCACCGGCGCCATGCGGATCTGCTCCATGGTGCCGCGCTCCTTCTCGCGCACCACCGCCAGCGCGGTGGAGATCACGGCGGTGATCATCGAGATGTAGGCGATGAGCCCGGGTACCAGGAACAGCGTGCTTCTGAGCTGCGGGTTGTACCAGACGCGCGGCTCGAAGCCGACCAGCGCCTGCGGCGACTGGCCGGTCGTGCGCGCCACCAGCTCGGCGCCGGCATCGCCGACGATGGCGCCGGCATAGCCGACCACGGCGGAGGCCGTGTTGGCGTTGTCGCCGTTGACGATCACCTGCACGCGGACCGGCACCCGCCGCTGCAGATCGCTGCTGTAGTTGGCGGGAATCACCAGCGCCGCGCGGGCCTGGTCGCGGTCGATCATCGCCTCCAGGTCTCGGCCGCTGTGAGCCGGGCCGGCGTAGGTGAAGTAGCCCGAGTTGACGAATGCGGAGACGAGCTCGCGGCTGGCCGGGGAGCCGTCCTGGTCCTCCACGGCCAGCGAGATGTTGCGAATGTCGAAGTTGAGCGCGTAGCCGTAGAGCAGCAGGAAGAACGCCGGAACGAACACCAGGATGAGCAGCGTGCGGCGATCGCGGACGATCTGCCGCACTTCCTTGGTGACCATCGCGCGGGCAGTGGCCATCATGCCGCCTGCCCGCCCTCTTCCTGCGGGTTGGCGCGCTCGACCACGTCCAGGAACACGTCTTCGAGCGACGGGGTCACATAGGTGACGGTCCGGACGTCGATGCCCTCGGCGGCCAGGGCGGCGCGGATCTGCTCGGCGGCGACGCCGGCATGACGCAGCACCGCGTGCACGGTGGTGCCGAAGATGCTGGTCTTCTCCACGTCGGCCATCCGCTCGAGCGCGGTCATCGCGTCGACCGGCCTGGCGGACTGCACCTCGAGGATCGGCCGGTCGGCAAAGACCTGCTTCAACTCCTGCGCGGCGCCCAGCGCCACCAGCTGGCCGCGATGGATGATCGCCAGCCGGTTGCAGTGCTCGGCTTCGTCCAGGTAGTGGGTGGTGACCAGGATGGTCACGCCCTGGCTGGCCAGGCTGCCGATCAGGTCCCAGAACTGGCGGCGGCTCACCGGGTCCACGCCGCCGGTCGGCTCGTCGAGGAACACGATCGGCGGCTGGTGCAGCACGGCGCAGCCGAGCGCCAGCCGCTGGCGCCAGCCGCCCGACAGCGTCCCGGTGACGGTGTCCTCGCGGCCGCGCAGGCCGGCCATCTCGAGCACGAAGGCGCGCCGCTCGTCGAAGCGCCGGCCGGAGAGGCCATAGACGCCGCCGAAGAACGCGGATGTTCTGGTCCACGGTCAACGCTTCGTAGAGCGAGAACTTCTGCGACATGTAGCCGATGTGACGCTTCACGCCCTCGGGGTCGCGGGCCACGTCGATGCCGCCCACCAGCGCCGTGCCGCTGGTGGGCTTGAGCAGCCCGCACAGCATGCGGATGGTGGTGCTCTTGCCGGCGCCGTTGGCGCCGAGGAATCCGAACACCTCGCCCCTGGCGACGGTGAACGAGACGTCGTTCACGGCAAGGAAGTCCCCGAAACGACGCGTCAAGTGCTGCACGTCGATGGCCAGGGAACCGGGGCTCGGGGCTCGGGGCCCGGGACCCGGGAGGGGCTCGGGTGGGCGGGAGGGCGGGGTGTCGCGCGGCATCTCGTCTCTATCGTCCAAGAACACGGGCGAGGCGCGCCTCGTTGAGCCGGATCTCGGCCAGCACCCGGGCCTGGTCGAGCTCGGCCTGCAGCACCGAGGTCTGCGCGTCGAGCAGGTCGATCGTGGTGGCCACGCCGGCCTGGTAGCGATCGTTCAGCACCCGGTTGGTCTCCTGCGCCGCCGCCACCGCCAGGCGCGCCGGCGCCAGCGCGGCGCGGGCCGAGGCCAGCTCGACGAGCTGCTTCCGCACGTCGGCGTCGATCAGGGTCTCGATCTCGGCCTTGCGCTCGGTGAGCGCGACGGCCTGGAACTGCGTTTCGGTGCGTGCCGCGGCGGCGCGGCCCGAATCCCAGAACTGCCAGCTCACGTTGAGCGAGATGTCCCACGAGTCCTGCCACTGGGCCTGCCGCGGGAAGATGTGCGGGTTGGGGTGCGCGTAGTCGAAGCCGGAGCCGATGGCCACGGTGGGCTTGCGGCTGGCGCCGATGGCGTCGATCGAGGCCTCGACACCTTCCACGCGGGCGGCGAGCGCGGCCAGCTCCGGCCGCTGTTTCAGCGCTTCGGCAATAAGAGTCTGGGCATCGCTGCGCGTGGTGTCCGGTGCCTCGAGCGGCTCGGCCGGTTCGATCGGGGCGCCGTCGGTCTGCCCGATCAGCCGCCGCAGGTCCACGCTGGCCGTCTCGACTCTACCTTGCGCTTCGATCAGGAACAGCTCCTGGCGCGCCCGCTGCGACTCGCTGCGCGACACGTCGTTGGGAGGCAGCAGCCCGGCCTCGACGCGGTTGCGGACGTCTTCGAGCGATCGCTCGGCGCTGTCCAGCGACGCCGCGAGCACGCGCACGGCTTCCCTGGCGGTGACCAGCGCCCAGTAGGCGCGCGCCACCTCGAGCCGCAGGTCGAGCCGCGTGGTCTCGAGGTCCGAGCCGGTGGCCCTCGCTTCGGCTTCGGCCGCGCGCTCGAGCGCATCGGTCAGCCCGCCGACGTAGATCGGCCAGGCCAGCTCCACGCGCGACCACCAGTTGTCGGGGATGTCGGGATAGATCAGCCGCAGCGCTGCCGATCTGGCTGCGGAACGCCGAACTCCTCGCACGTGGTTGGTGCGCGTGTAGCCGGCCAACGCGGTTACGGTCGGGTCGTCGGACTTGCGGCGCACGTCGATCGCCGCCTCCGCGCCCTGCTGACGCGCGCGGGCCTCGGCCAGCAGATGACTGGTCTCGATAGCGCGCCGCATCGCCTCGTCGAGCGTGAGGCGCAGCGGTGGCACGGCCTGGGCGAACGCGCGGCCCGGCAGCACGGCCAGCAGGCATCCGATGATGACGGCTCTCATGACCTGGCTCCAACCGGCTCGGCGGCATCCAGCTCGGCGAGCCTGGCGATGAACACGTCTTCGAGCGTGGGCGTGATGATCCGCCCGTCGAAGGGCGGCACCCCGGCACGCGTGACGAGTGCCCGCCACGCCTGGTGCGCCGCTTCTTCGCTGCGGGCGTCGGGCAGCCACACGTGCAGGCGCTCGCCGAACACCTCCACGTGAGTGTGCCCGGCGGCACGCAGCCGATCGCGCACCTGCCGCACGTCGGGCGGGAAGCCCTCGAGCCACAGGCCCGGCAGGGACGTGCGCAGGCGGCCGGGCGCATCGAGCGCCAGCGTCCGGCCGTTGTGCACCAGCGCCACCCGCGAGCAGCGCTCGGCTTCGTCGAGGTACGGCGTGCTCATCAGGATCGTGATCCCGCTCTCGAGGAAGTGCGAGAGCAGCTTCCAGAACTCGCGGCGGCTCACCGGATCGACGCCGGTGGTGGGCTCGTCGAGCAGCACCACCTCGGGCTGATGGACGAGCGTGCAGGCCAGCGCCAGCTTCTGCTTCATGCCGCCGGACAGCTTGTCGGCCAGCCGTTTGCGAAACGGCGTGAGCTGCGTCATGTCGAGCAGGTGGTTGCGCCGCTGCTCGTAGTCGCTCACGCCGTGGATGGCGGCGAAGAACGAGATGTTCTCGTCGATCGTGAGATCGCCGTAGAGGCTGAAGCGCTGCGACAGGTAGCCCACTTTGTGGGTGATCGCGCGGTGATCCCTGGCCGGGTCGAGGCCGAGCACGCGGACCTCGCCGTGGTCGGGATGCAGCAGCCCGCAGATGAGGCGAATCGCCGTGGTCTTGCCGGCGCCATCGGGGCCGATGAGCCCGAACATCTCGCCCTCTGGCCGGTCTCGAAGGTCAGGCCATCGAGCGCGGTGACGGGGCCGTATTTCTTGCTCACCCCGGTGAGCGAGATGGCGGGGGTGGCGGCGGGCGTCATCGCGTGGACGCCGCGGGGGCGGCGCCTCCGGCCACCGGCGCGAGCGCCAGTTCGGCATCCACCGGCATGCCCTGCTTCAGCACGCCGGCGCTGTTGTCGACGCTGACGCGGATCCGATACACGAGCTTGGCGCGTTCGTCGGCCGTCTGCACGTTGCGCGGCGTGAACTCCGCCGTCGGGGAGATGTAGGTGACGGTGCCGGCGATGCCCTCGCCGCCGGCGTCGGTGTAGAGCGTGGCCGGCTGGCCGATGGTGATGCGCGGCACGGTGGGTTCGGGCACGTAGACGTCGGCCCACGCGTGGTCGAGATCGGTGATGACGACGACCGGGGCCCGCGGCGCCACCACCTCGCCGGCTTCGGCGAGCTTGTCGGTGACGATGCCGCCGACGGGCGGCGTTGAGGGTCGTGTCCTTCAGCTGCTTCTCGAGCGTGGCGATGGCGGCGGCGGCGGTGGCGATGCGCGCCTGGGCGACGCCGATCTCCTCGGGCCTGGCCCCGGCGTTCACGCGGGCGAGAGCGGCCACGGCCGCCTCGACCCGTCGCTGGCTGGCATCGAGGCGCGCCCTGGCCACGTCGAGCCGGGTGGCGGCGTCGTCGCGATCCTTCTGGGCGCCGCTCTTGCGCTCGAGGAGCAGCTCGAAGCGCTTGAGGTCGGCGGCTGCGGACTCCACTTCGGCGCGGCCGGACGCGACCTCGGCCTGCGCGGCGCTCACCTGCGCCTCGGCCTGACGCACGTCCTCGGGCCGGGCGGCCACGCGCACCAGCCGCAGCTGGGCTTCGGCCGCCGATTGCTCGGTCCTGGCGCGATCGATGGCCAGCGTGATGTCGGTGGGATCGATGGTGAGGATGCGCGCACCGGCCTGGATGCGGTCGCCTTCCTTCACGTCGAAGCTCGACCACGCGCCCGCCGACTTCGGGCGCGAGGCGCACGTCGGTGGCTTCGACGTGGCCCGAGGCGCGGAGGCGATTGGGATCCTCGGGTTGCTGACAGGCGGCGGCGAACGCCGCGAGCGCCGCCGTGACGGCCAGGGTGGTGCAACGGGTTGAGGCGGAGATCATCGCGAGCGATCCTTCTTCGGCACCTCGCCGTTGGCGGCGAGCATCCGGAGTGCGGTCTGCTGCATGTGAGCCACGAGGGCGTGGCGATCGACGTGGACGAAGAGCGGGAACTCCTGGCGGCCGGGCTGCGCGGCGGCACGTTCGCGGACGGCGTTCATCAGCAGCGGTCCCATGATCGACATGTAGGCGAGCACGGGATGCACCGCCCGGAACTCGCCCGTCGACGCGCCCTGCTGCAGGATCGACCCGAAGGCCGCGAACACCGTGCGCACCAGCCCGAGCGTGTCGGGATCGAGCCGCGGTGCGCCTTCGGCCATCTCGCGCAGCATCAGCGGCGGGAACCACGGCCGCTGGTCGCGCATGTCGGCCATCATCCCGATGAAGCGCTCGATCTTGCGGCCGGGGGTGTCGCCGGCCACGGCGATGTCGCTGGCGGCGGTGCCGACGGCGCGCATCATGTCGCGAACGATCTCGCGGTAGAGGCCCAGCTTGCTGGCGAAGTGGTAGTAGACCATCGCCTTGTTCACGTGGGCGGCGCGGGCGATCGCGTCCACGCTGGCGCCGTCGAAGCCGCGGGTCGAGAACTCGTCGGCCGCGGCGGCGAAGATGAGGCTGCGCGTGGTCGCGTCCAGCGTCGCGGCCGGCCGGTCGCGCGTGGGGGCCGGGCCGGGTCGCCGCCCACGGCGGGGCGGGGCGGGGCGGGCGGCGGGGCGCGGTTTTCCCGCCGATTTTCCGGGGCGGCGGGCGGATGTGCTTGTCGTCATTCTAATTAACTAACCGTTTGGTTAATAGGTATTGTCCGATCAGCGGCCGGCGCTGTCAAGCGCCGGGGTCGAGCTTCGAGCCGGGACCCTGAAGAACCGAGGTGGCCGGGCCACAATTGCCGCATGCGGGTCGCGGTCGCCGGCGGGTCGGGCTTCCTGGGACGGGCGCTGGTCGGCGCGCTGCGCACGGCCGGACACGACGTGCAGGTGCTCACCCGCGGCCCGACGGGAGGCCGCGACGACATCGTGTGGGCGCCGAACGGCGAGTCGGGCCCGTGGGCGGCGCACCTGGTAGGCGTGGACGCGATCGTGAACCTCGCCGGCGCCGGTCTGGCCGACCGGCGTTGGACCGAGGCACGCAAGACCCTGCTGGTGCAGAGCCGGGTGCAGGCCACCTCGTCGCTCGTGGCCGCGGCCCTCGGCCTGCCCCGGCCGCCGCGAGTCTTCGTGAACGGCTCCGGCGTGGGGATTTACGGCGCGCACGGCGACGAACCGGTCACCGAGGCCTCCCCCGCCGGTACTGACTTCGTCGCCACGATGGCCGGCGCCTGGGAGCAATCCGCGGCGCCCGTCGCCTCGGCGTGCCGGCTGGTTCTGCTGCGCACCGCCATGGTGCTGGGGCCCGGCGGCGGCGCGCTGGGACGGATGCTGCTTGCCCTTCAAGCTCGGCGTCGGCGGGCGGCTCGGCTCGGGCCGGCAGTGGATGTCGTGGATCCACCTCGACGACTGGGTTGGGCTCGTCCAGCGCCTGGTCGCCGACGAGACAGCGGCCGGACCGTTCAACCTGACCTCACCCGGGCCGGTCCGCAATGCGGAGTTCACCAAGGCGCTGGGGCGAGCGCTGGGACGGCCCACACTGATCCCGGTGCCCGCGTTCGCCCTCAAGGTGGCCCTGGGTGAACTGTCGGACGTGCTGCTCACCGGCCAGCGGGCGCTGCCGGCCAACGCGGATGCGATCGGCTTCCGCTTCCGTTATCCGCGCCTCGACGACGCGCTGGCCGCGTCGGTGTAGCGGCCGGCCTCGGGGTATCCTCCGTGGGAATCGGCGCGCCATGCCACCCAGCACCTTCGGACCACTCGACATCACCGTCCTGGTCGCGATCTTCGCGCTGGGTTTGATCGTCTACTACTTCCGGTCGCGCGACAGCTTCTTCGACTGATTCGAGGGATCACCATGGCGTTGCTGCTCCAGGACCTCCGCTACGGCGCCCGGCTGCTGATGCGCAGCCCGGCCATGACCGCCGTCGTCATCCTGTCGCTCTCCCTCGGCATCGGCGCCAACACCACCATCTTCACGCTGGTGAACGCGGTGCTCCTGAACCCGCTGCCGGCGCGGGACGCGTCGCGTCTGGTGCGCGTGGTGACCACCGAACGGCGCGACGGCGTCGTCACGCCGCTGGGCGCCATCTCGCGGCCCAACTTCCTGGACGTGCGGGAGAAGAACGCCGTGTTCGAGGGCGTTGCCGGCGCCGGCTTCACGGCGGTGGCGCTCAACAGCGGCGGCGAGCCCGAGCAGGTGTTCGCGCAGATTGCGTCCGGCAACTTCTTCGACGTGCTCGGCCCGCCCATGGCCGCCGGGCGCACGTTCGTGCCCGATGAGGACACCACACCCGGCGGCTCGCCGGTGGTCGTGCTGACCTACGGGCTGTGGCAGCGGCGCTTCGGCGGGAGCGAGGATCTCATCGGCCAACCGATCGTGGTGAACGGGCGGCCGTTCACCGTGATCGGGGTCACCGGCGAGGGCTTCCGCGGCACGGCCACGCTGGGCGGCCCCGAGCTGTGGGTGCCGATGTCCATGTACCGCGAGGTGCTCTCGGGTCAGGCGCTCGACTTCTACACCTCGCGCCGCGCGCTGATGTACGAGGCGGTCGCGCGGCTGAAGCCGGGCATCAGCGTCGAACAGGCCCAGGCCAATGCCGCCGCCATCGGCCAGGGGCTCGAAGAGGCGTTCCCGACCGAGTTCCGCGGCCGCTCGCTCGCGGTGCGCCCGATTACCGAGGGCACGTTCCCGCCGCAATTCCAGCAGCAGCTCGTGCTCGCCGGCAGCGTGCTGATGACCATCGTCGGGCTGGTGCTGCTCATCGCCTGCGCCAACGTCGCCAACCTGCTGCTGGCGCGGGCCGCCGCCCGCCGGCAGGAGATCGCCGTGCGGCTGGCGGTAGGTGCGGATCGCGCGCGGCTGGTGCGGCAGTTGCTGACCGAAAGCGTGCTGCTCGCCGCGCTGGGCGGCCTGGGCGGCATCGCGGTGGCCTACTGGGCGCGGTCGCTCATCTGGGCCTCCCGGCCGGTCTTCATTCAACCGGGCACGGTCGATCTGCAGTTCGACGGCCGGGTGCTGGCGTTCACCGTGGGCGTGTCGCTGCTCACCGGTTTGATCTTCGGCCTCGCCCCGGCCCTGCAGAGCTCGCGGGCCGATCTCGTGACCGAGCTGAAGGATCGCACCAGCGTGCCGACCGGGTATCGTTGGTACGGGGCACGCAACCTGCTCGTGATGGCGCAGGTGGCGCTGTCGTTCATCGCGCTGGCCAGCGCCGGGATGTTCCTGCGCAGCCTGGCCAACGCGCGCGGCATCGACCCTGGGTTCGACGGCAGCCGGCTCGCAGTGCTGGGCATCAACCCGGGCACGCAAGGCTTCGACGAGGCGCGCACGCGCGAGCTCTACCGGCGGGTGTCCGAGCGCTTGCGCGGCGTGGCGGGTGTGGAAGCCGTCACGCTCTCCACCGGGGTGCCGCTCTTCGGAGGCGGGCTCGGGCGCACGGTGTTCCGCGACGGACAGGACACCAAGGATCCACGCAACGGGCGCATGACGCAGGTCGACCAGGTGGCGGGCGGCTACTTCGACACGCTGGGCATCCGGATGGTGAAGGGCCGCGGCTTCACCGAGGCCGACCGCGCCGGATCGACGCCGGTGGCCATCATCAACGAGGCGATGGCCCGGCAGACCTGGCCCGACGAAGACCCCATCGGCCGCACACTGAAGATCTTCGGCAACGACACGGCGTGGGAGATCGTGGGCGTGGCCAAGACCATCAAGTACAACTTCATCGGCGAGGAGGCCACGCCGCATTTCTACCTGCCGCTCGAGCAGAACCACTCGTCGCAGGCAGTGGTGCTGGTGCGCTCCTCCGGCGATCCGGCGCCGGTGTTGGGCACGGTGCGGCGCGAGCTGCAGCAGCTCGAGCCGGGCCTGCCGCTGCTGAACGTCAGCACGTATTCCGCCGTGCTCGGGCAGTCGCTGTGGGCGCCGCGGATGGCGGCGTGGCTGCTCGCGATCTTCGCCGGGCTGGCCCTGCTGCTGGCCGCGATCGGTCTCTACGGCGTGCTCGCCTACTCGGTGAGCCAGCGCACGCGCGAGCTGGGCATCCGCCTCGCCCTCGGCGCGCGCGAGGGCGACGTGCGGCGGATGGTGGTGCGTCAGGGCGTGGTACTCGCCCTGTGCGGCCTGGTGCCCGGGCTGCTGGCGTCGTGGGCGCTCTCGCAGGTGGTCACCCGCCTGCTCTACGACGTGGCCCCGGGCGACGTCGTGACGTTCGCCTCGGTGCCGCTGCTGCTCCTCGCCGTGGCGGTCGTCGCCACGATCCTGCCGGCGTGGCGGGCCAGCCGCGTCGATCCCGCGGAGGCGCTGCGGGTCTGAACCGCGCCGCGCCGGAGTCCAGACCGGCGGGGATCATCGGGGGCGTTGCGCAATCGAAAACGCTCTAATGGGCCGCGGCGGCATTCTCACTCCACGGCTTGGCGTCCGCGGATTTCACCCACTCCCCGGCCACCTGTCTGGTGATCGCGTTCAAGCGGTTCCAGACGTTGATCGTGGCGATGGCGATGCTGAGCGCGGCGAGGGCCCGCTCGTCGTAGTGTCGCGTAGCCTCGGTCCACACGTCGTCGGGCACGGCGTCGGCGCGATCGGCGAGCCGCGTGGCGGCTTCGGTGAGCGCCAGTGCCGCGCGTTCGGCGTCACTGAAGTACGGCGCATCGCGCCAGGCGGCCACCGCGTGCAGCCGCTCGTCGGTCTCTCCAGCCCGCTTCATCAGCCGCGCGTGCATGTCGACGCACACGCTGCAGCCGTTCACCTGGCTGGCGCGCAGCTGCACCAGGGCGATGGTCGAGGCCGGGACGCCCTTGCCCTCGGCGGCGGCGCCCAGGGCGTGCAGCGCCTTCATCGCGTCGGGCAGGACCATGGCGGGGTTGTTCATCCGTGCGTGCATGATGGGAGTACCTCCTGAAGGAGCGGATGTCACATCCGCTCGATGTCGTCCGTTATCTGGATGACGAACCACGACGGGAGGATGTGACATGACCGGGCTGCAGCCAATGGACGAACCGTTCGAGGCGCACCGCCCGCGCCTGCGGGCCGTGGCCTACCGCATGCTGGGGTCGCTCAGCGAGGCGGAGGACGCCGTGCAGGAGGCGTGGCTGCGCGTGCACCGCGCAGACACAGCCGAGGTGGAGAACCTGCGGAGCTGGCTCACGACGGTGGTGGCGCGGGTGTGCCTCGACATGCTGCGTGCGCGCAAGTCGCGCCGTGAGGACGCGCTCGACGTGCAGGTGGCCGAACCGGTGGCCGACGTGGCGCGCGCCCCCGACCCGGAACAAGAGGCGGTGCTCGCGGAATCGGTCGGGCTGGCCATGCTCGTCGTCCTCGATACGCTGTCGCCCGCCGAGCGGCTGGCCTTCGTCCTCCACGACATGTTCGCCGTGCCGTTCGAGGAGATCGCCGCGATCACTGGCCGTTCGGCCGCGGCGGTGCGTCAGCTGGCAAGCCGGGCGCGGCGGCGGGTGCGTGGCGGCGACCTCAGGACGGTGGCGAGCGATCTCGGCGAGCATCGCGAGGTCGTCAACGCCTTCCTGACCGCGCTGCGCGCGGGGGACTTCGAGGGCCTGGTGTCGATACTCGATCCGGACGTCGTCGTGCGCGTCGACGCCGCCGCCGGCGCCGCGGGGGCGCCGCGGGAGGTGCGCGGTGCGAGGACCTGGGCCCAGGGCGCCATCGCCTTCTCGAGGTTCGCGGGCGCGATGCAGCCGGCCCTGGTCGACGGCACGGTCGGGCTCGTCCTGGCCCCTGGCGGCCGGCTGTCGCGGGCGCTCCGGTTCACCATCGCCGGGGGCCGGATTGTGGCGGTGGACGTCGTGGCCGACCCGGCACGTTTGCGCGAGCTGACCCTCGCCGTCCTCGACTAGGGGTCTGGCACCAATGGCATGACACTTTCGCTGGCTTTCTGATTGCCGACGGCGGGGGCGCGTACTAGGCAGAATCTGACCAGGTCGTCGGTCCCCGCGCTAGCCTGAGGTCTTGGCTGGCACGAAACACGTGCCATTGGTGCCAGACCCGTGACAGGCTCGGTGACATCTATCGGGACCGGTTCTCGCCTACTCGATCAACGGAGCTCAGGAGGCCCCCATGAGGTTCACGCTGCTCGCGTTCGCGCTCGGCGCCGTCGTCCCCCTCGTCGTCCAGGGCCAGGCGCACACGGCAGCACCGGCCGGCTCGGCCCTCGACGTCGTCAATCGCTTCAACGACGCCATCAACCGCCACGATGCGGCCGCCGTGGCGGCGCTGCTCACCGACGACACGGTGTTCGAGAACACGGCACCCGCCCCCGACGGCACCCGGATTCAGGGCAAGGCCGCCGTGGCCGCCTACTGGGAGAAATGGTTCGTCTCGAACTCCGATGCGAAGTTCGAGGCCGAGGACGTCGTCGTGGCCGGCAACCGGGTGACCGTGCAGTGGATCTACCGCAAGACCCGCGACGGCAAGCCCTGGCACCTGCGCGGGATGGATCTGCTCACCGTCCGCGAGGGCAAAATCGCGGCGAAGCTGGCTTACGTGAAGGGTTGACCTCAGCCATGCCTACGGCCGCCGCTTGACGCGCATCCACCACATGCCCGCGAGGCGAGACAGCAGCAGGACGCCGCCCAGCATCACGACGACGAGCGCCAGGTACTTGCCCAGCTCGAGCCACTCGCGCCAGCGGTAGGTGCGGGTGCCGGGCAGCCGCGCATCACGCGGGTTGCCGGCGTTGTAGCGCACCGCCACACGCGATCCGAGCTTCAGCGTCGGCACGGAGCCGACATCGACGCTGTCGACGGCGACGACCGGCTGGTCGCGGCCTTCCGGCACGAAGTTGAGCTCCACGACGTCCCAGGGCTGCGGCGCCTCCACCGCGCCGGTCGTGCGGCCGCTGAGGAACGACCGTGTCTCCGTGCGTACGCCACGCACCTCGGCCTGCGCCGTCACCACCGGCTCCTCGAGCGGCGTCTCCCACGGCGTGGGGAACACCCACCAGACGACGCTGCCGGCAATCGCGGCAAAGAACGTCAGCCCCATCAGCACCGGGGCCCGGCGGCGCAGGAGCAGCCACAGCGTCGCCCCGGCGGCGAGCACCAGCCCGGCCGGCGCCAGCAAGCGCCAAGGCACGAGCGACCGTGTCGAGTCCGACGCCGGGCGGGCGATGTGCGGGAACCAGGTCACGTAGCGCACGTCGAGCGCGGCGCCGGGTCTCAGCCCGTCGAACGTCGCCTCGTCGAGCCACAGCACCGCCTGCGTGGGGCCGTCCGCCGACGTGAAGCCCACCGTCGCCCAGAAGGATCGGTTCCAGTCGCCCGGGATGCGCGACGAATAGCTGATGCTCTCGTCCTTCGATTGCACCTGCGCCGCTGCCACGACGCCGGCGGTGTCGAGGTAGAGGGACCCGGCGTAGAAAAGCGCCACCGGTGTCAGCACCTGCGCCAGCACGGTGAGGCCGTTACCGAGGCCGGCGCGGCGGCACAACCCGCCGACGAGCCAGGCGGCCACGGCGCCGGCGACGATCGCACCGCCCAGGAACACCAACCCGCTGACCAGGCGCTGCACGACCAGATCCGGGTCCATGTGGGCGACGATCCTCCCCCAGTAGTAGCGACAGGAGCAAGACGCGGCCCCAACGGCGTCTCGTGGCGGTCGAGCGGCGGAACGGCCCTGGCGCCGGTTCGTCTAAATTGAGTGATCCCCAAGGAGGGGACGCCATGACCGCGACGACCACAATGCCGGGCGCTGCCTACAGCCAGCCCGACAGCTCGCTCGTGACCGTCACGCACGTCACCTACGCCCTGCACGCGCTCGGCCTGGCCATCGGCGCGTTCGGCACGTCCACCGTGGTGGGCGCGTTCCTGTTCGGCTGGCCGTCGATCATCGCCGTGATCATCAACTACGTGAAGCGCGGCGAGGCCCGCGGCACCTGGCTCGAGTCGCACTTCACGTGGCAGATCCGCACGTTCTGGTTCGCGATGCTGTGGGCCTGCCTGGTGTTCCTGGTCGGGGCCGTGCTGGCCATCGTGCTGGTCGGCTTCGCCGTGTGGATCGTCGGCTTCGTCGCCCTGGGCATCTGGGCGATCTATCGCATCGCCCGCGGCTGGATGGCGCTCAACGCCCAACGCGCGGTGCCCTGAGCCGGGTTACCGCACGGCTGCTGGTGGTGGGGTCTGGCACCGTTGGCACGAACCTCGCGCCAACGCGACGCCGGGCCGTGGTCCGACCTACTTCCTCGGCCCGTTCCCGACCATCGGGCCGATGATCTTGGCCGGGTCGGCGTCGGCCTTGGGGCGAAACTTCTGCGACCGGTCGTTGGCTACCTCGGTCACGTAGAGGTTCCGCTCCTGGTCCACGCTGATCTGGTGCACGCCGTCGAACTGGCCCGGCTGCGCCCCGTGTCCGCCGATGTCGAGGATGTAGCGGCCGTTGAGGTCGTACTTCACGAGCCGATCGGTGGTCCAGTCGGCCACCCAGATGAAATCGTCCTCGGTGACGACGTGCGCCAGCACCGCTGAGTCGTGCCCGGTGGGCCACATCTCGAGGAACTTGCCGTTCTCGTCGAAGACCTGCATGCGGTGATGTTCGCGGTCGGCCACGAACAGCCGGCGGTCGCGGCTGATGCCGATGCTGTGGACCGACCAGAACTCGTACGGACCGGGCTTGTTCGGATCCTTCGGCGGCTGGCCCCAGTCCATCAGGAACTTGCCGGTGCGATCGAACTTCGCCACCCGCGTGCCGGCGTAGCCATCGGCGACGAAGAACGTCCCGTCGGGCAGCCACGCGATGTCGGTGGGACGGTTGAAGTTGTTGGGGCCGCGGCCGGGCACGCCGCGCTCGCCCATGGTGCGCACCAGCTTCCCGTCGTTGGTGAAGATGTTGATGATGTGCTGATCGTCGTCGACGATCCACAGGTGCTTCTCGGGGTCGTAGGGATTGAAGAGCAGCTTGTGGGGGCCCCGGCCGGCTTCGCCGAGCCCCGACCCGCGCGGCGGCGCCAGCAGGCGATCGTGCTGCAGCCACTCCTCGATGGTGTTGCCCTCGCGATCGACGGCGAACACCAGGTGGTGCCGGCGCTGCTCGTAGGGATAGTCCTTGCCGGAGTACGGGCGGCGGCCGGTGTTGGTGCGACGCGGCGTCAGCAGGCAGGCGCAGATCCACGGCGTGGCGCCTGGCGGCAGCTGAATCTCGCTGCGCTGCGCCACCCACACCTTGTCGGGGCTCTCGGCCAGCACGCCCGCGCCCGAGCCCCACGTCCACCCCGCGTGTGAGAGGTCGCGATCGGGCAGCGGCTTCGGCCAGTTCAGCACCGGCTCGTAGTCGCCCATCGCGACGGGCTGCACCGCCTGCTCGACCTTGGCCTGGCCGTGCACGGCCGTCCCGGGAACCCCGGCCGGGACCAGCGTTGCCACCACCCCGACGACAAGCACGACGACCAACGGCTGCGGCACGCGCATGTGAGAACTCCCGCGATGGACGGCGAACGACCGGGCGACGATGCGCTTTCAGGCACCTCGCTGTCAACCCAGGCGCTTGACAGCGCGCGCACACCGGACGGACCATCGCGCCCATGCAGACCTCTGTTCGGCGGCTGCGGCGGCGTACGGTGTTGCGCGGGTTGGCGGCAGCGCTCGGGGTGGTCGTCACCTGGCGCGGGGCGTCGGGTCAGCCCGCCCCGGAGCGCGTCCGCGTGCCCACCAGTCACGCCAACGTCCACATGGGGCCCAACACCACGACCGAGGTGCTGGTGCTCGTGCCGCGCGACACCGTGCTCACCGTGCTGGCGCGCGACAAGGAGTGGGTGCAGGTGCGCCTGACGCCCGAACTCCGCAAGACCGGGATGGTGATGCGCTGGTACAAGAACGAAGACCGCGGCTGGATGCACGACTCCACAGTGATTCCCGTAAGCGGCTAGGGGCTAGCGGCTAGCAGATCACGCTGTCACGCCGTCACACTGTCACGCTGCCACGTCACGGCGTCGACGCGACCACCCACTGCGGCGCGGCCGCGTCGCGAGCCACGAAATGAAGTCGGTGGCCGGCGGCGGCCGTCATGGGCGCGCAGCAGCTTGGCCAGCTGGGCGCGATGCCCGTGCGAGTGCAGGCACACCTGGAGCCACGCCTGCACTACAGAACACCGGCCTCCAGGAATCTGTGGACTCTCGACCATTCGCGTCAGGTCCGCGTCGGACGCCGCGGCGAGCCAGGTCGACTCCTCGGCCTGGAGCCGGGCATAGCGCGCGACGAGGTCCTCGAACGAGGGCGACCGGCGCGCCTCCTCCTCGTAGACGAACGGCACGCCGCGCACCGCCAGCAGCCAGAAGCGATTCGCCAGCAGGACGTGGTGAAGCAGGTCGAGCAGCTCCGGATCGGCGGCCGCCGCCGCGTTGTCGCCGATCGACGCGAGCGTGGCGGCGTTGGCGTGGTTCTTGTGGGCGACGAGGTCGGCGACGAGCTGGCGCATCACGCGCCGAGCAGCGTCGCGAGGTGGCCGAAGTCCCGTGCGGCGACGTCGACCGAGTCGTCGGGAGCCAAATCGGGACGCCGCGCGCTGGCCCCGAACTCGTCGGCTCTGACCACGAACGCCGTTCGCAGCCCGGCCGCCTTCGCGGCCCTCAGGTCACCCAGGTGAGCCGCCACCATCATCACGTCGTGTGGCGGCAGGTCGAGGAAGTGCGCGGCCGATTGGTACACCTCGGGATCTGGTTTGTAGTGCCTGGCCAGTTCGGCCCCGAGGATGCAGTCCCACGGGAGACCGCCGTGCTTCGCCAGGTTGGTCATCAGGGCGATGTTGCCGTTCGACAGCGGCGCGATGATGAACGCGCGCTTCAGACGCGCGAGGCCCTCGACCGCATCGGGCCAGGGACGCAACCGATGCCACGCGCGGTTGAGGTCATCGGTCTCGGCCTCGCTCAACCCCCTGAGACCGAACTCCGGCAGCAGCCGGTCGAGAGACTGGCGATGCAGCTGGTCGAGGCGCGTCCACGGCAGCTCGCCGGTGCGAACCCGGTTCATGCTCGGCGCGTACTGCGCCCGCCACGCATCGGCGAACGCCGCACCGTCCACCTTGAGTCCCTTGCGTCTGGCCAGGTCCTCGACCTGACTCGACACCGACGAACGCCAATCGACGACCGTGCCGAACACGTCGAAGACGAGCGCCTTGACGGTGGCGAGAGCAGGGGTCGATTCGGTCGGTTGCATGCCGAGCGCCGAAGCCGCGCGAGGTGGGCGCGCGCCAATCGTAGCCGCACTCGCGGCCAGCCACAGGAACTTCCGCCGGGTTGCTGAGCTCATGGGTAGTGGACCTTCGTCACATCTCTCGCCGGACCGCTGGTAAGCCGTTTGCTTGCTTCTACTCTAGTGCGCCAGGACTCCTGGCTGAGCACACGCGGGGGGCGACAAATGGCATCGATCCATCACGAAGTGTCCGTCGACGTGGGTGCGGATGAGGCATGGGCGGCGCTGCGGGAGGTGGGCAACGCCCACAGGCTGTTTGCTCCGGTGCTCGCCGGCGGACACCTGGACGGCGACACCCGCACCGTGACGTTCGCCAACGGCATGGTCGTGCGGGAACGCATCCTCGACGTCGACGACCACCGGAAGCGGGTGTCCTACACGGTGCTGGACGGGCCGGGCATGACCTTCCACCACGCCTCGATGCAGGTCGTCGACGCCGGCCCCGGCCGCTGCCGCTTCCGGTGGATCACCGACTTCCTGCCCGAGGGCATCAGGGACGCGCTCTCGCCGCTGGTCGAGCAGGGCGGCGCGGCGCTGAAGGCCAACCTGGAGCACTCGCGCCAGCGGGACAGCGCGACTGCGTGATTTCTAGCCGCTAGCCGCCAGCCCCTGTTTCGGGTGTCAGGGAGTGCCGCCGGCGTGCTTGACCAGCGCCGCCTTCCACCCCGCGGTGGGGTCGGGCGCGCCGCCCAGGTGCTCGTTCACGATCTGCTCTGTGCGGTACGCGGTGCCGTAGAAGCGCTCATTGGCGTCGCGATCCTGGTCGATGGTGCTGCCTTCCAGCGACACCCCGGCGAAGATCCCGCGCGTGCGCGAATAGCTGAGGATCTGGGCCCGCATCTGGATGTCGGTCGAGGCGGAGACGTTGCGGCCGACCGGTCCGGCCGCCACCGAGGCGTCGGCGCCGATCTTGAACTGGTTCCGCAGCAACTGATCGAGGCCACGCCGGTTCTGCACGACCAGCACCAGGTCCACCGCCTGCCCGCCGATCTGGAAGCCGAGGCTGCCGCCGGCGATGGTCAGGAACCCGGGCGAGCTCCACGCCTTGGTCTCCGGGTCACGCACGCTGATCAGGCCGCGTCCGAACTGCCCGCCCACGACGAATCCCGCCTTGAGGAGCCCAGGGAAAATGGCGATGGCCTCGGCCTTTTCGAGGATCGAGCGCGGCACCGCCTTATCTTCCGCCGCCATCACTTCGTCGAGCACGACCACGGCCTCGCGCATTCGAAGGGCCTCGCGAATACCGGACTGAGCGCCAGGGCGCTCGATGACGGCGCACGCCAGCACAACGGTGAGGACAACGCGGATGGTGGGCATGATCCGAGTCTAGATCAGCGGCTAGCGGCTTCGCGCCGGGTCGCTAGAGAATCGCCGGCGACCCGGCCCTGTAGTCTGCGCCAAGGATCGAGACCGAGTTCGCGCCGAGCCAGCTGTCGAGCACTCTGGCGTAGACGGATCGGAAGTCGGTCTCGTGCCGCACATCCCCAGCGGCGTTTTCGAGGTCGGGGTTCGCCGGGTCGCTGCGCAGCTTGGCCGCCGTGCCGTAGAGGCCCCCGCGCACCAGGCCGCCCATCGCCATCATGATCCCGGCGGCGCCATGGTCGGTGCCCTGGCTGCCGTTCTCGGTGATGCGGCGGCCGAACTCCGAGAAGACGAGCACCAGCGTGGAGTCGAGCATCCCCTGGTTGCGCAGATCGGTGTTGAACGCCGTCAGTCCGCCGTCGACCGTGGCCATGAGGTTGCGATAGGCGCCGTTCACCGGGTTCTGGTTGGCGTGGGTGTCGTAGCCGCCGGTGGCCACCCAGAACACCTTGGTGCCGATCTGGCGATACATCGCCCCGGTCACCGCCTGCAGCGCCTGCGCGAAGCCGTTGTTGGGATAGGCCAGCGACGGCCGGTAAGTGGCCACCGTGGCCACCCGGTCGAGCGTGCCCAGCGCGGCCTGCGCCGTGGAGTTGACAAACGCCAGGTGCGGCTGATCGGCCGGCAGGTGCGACGAGATCCGCACGGCCGCCGCCCGCTCGAACCCGGCCTCGGCGCCGACGTTGGGACTCGCGAAGCTGTAGGTCGCCGGGTTGGTGATGGCCGGCACGCCCACCGTGCGCGCCATCAGCGCCCGCGGCGTCTCCCGCGAGGTGTTCCACCCCACCAGCGGGTCGATCGGCGAGGGCAGCGTGTCGAGATAGCGGCCCAGCCAGCCGGGTCCGGTGGCATCGGCCGGGTTGGCCGTGCCCCAGATGTCGAAGCCCTGGAAGTGCGAGCGGCTGGAGTTCTGGTAGCCGGTGCGCTGCACCACCGCCAGCTTGCCGCCGTCGAAGATCGCCTTCATCCCCGGCAGGCTCGGATGCAACCCGAGCAGGTTGCCGCCGCGATCGGTGCCGACCTGGAGCACCGACTCCCTCGGCACGGCGATGGTCGGCCGGCGGGCGTAGTAGTCGGCGTCGCCGTAGGGCACCAGCGTGCTCAGCGCGTCGTTGCCGCCGTTGAGGTAGACCACCACCAGGTTGCGCGCGCCCCCGCCCTGGGCGAGGGCCAGCTCCGAGAGGAACTGCGGCGCCGCGAAGCCGAAGGTGAAGGCCGAAACGCCGCCGCGGACGAACTGCCTGCGCGTGAATCGCATGGGTCGTCTCAATTGAATTGGTACTCGGCCGAGCCGACGATCAGCCGGCCGAGTCCCGACGCCTTGGCCGCCAGTTGCGCGTCCGACCCCGTCCACGCTCCGCCCTGACGCAGGTAGTCGAGCATCGCCGCGGTGGTCCCGGCCGAGTACGGCGCGTGGGTGTAGCGCGACAGGTGGAACTCGAGCAGTGACTCGGGCGAGGATCGATGCGGCGCCGACGCCGCCTGCAGGTTGAAGCGCTGGTTCTGCATGATCGCGGCGGCGAAGTTCATGCGCGACAGCATCGAGGCGGTGGAGAACCACTCGGGGCCCAGCGCCCAGCCGTTGACGTCGGGCGGCTCGTAGAGCTGCTGGCCCATGTTGACGAGCGGCGTCATCGCGGCATCCACCGACAGCCCGTTCCAGCCGGTCTCCTTGATGGCCCGCACCACGTACTCGACCGGCCAGGCGTAGCGGGTGAACTCGACCGCCTCGGACAGGAACTCGGCCGAGGTGACCAGCCGCACCACCATCGCCTTGATGCTGGTGTCGTTGTTCAGGTAGGCCTCGCGCATCTCGTTGACCAGGCCCTGGCTCGGCGCCTCGAACTCGCTCACGAAGAAGGCGAAGAGCTTCCGCGCCAGGCGATCCGCGGTCTCCGGCCGGCGGGCCAGCGCGCGGATGAGATCGACCCCGTCCTGCTCGCCGTTGGCGGCGGGACGGGCCGGAATCGTGCGCGAGCCGTCGGGGGTCACCGGGAAAGTGAACGTCTTGGCCGTGGGGTCGTGCTGGGCGGCGTTGAAGACGTACTCGTAGTAGCTGGTGAGCGCGTTGGTGCGGTCGCCGGCGAGGCGGAGGTTCCAGCCGGTGAAGACCCGCGCCGCCGCGTAGACATCCTCTTCGGTGTAGTGGCCGACGCCGGTGGTGAACAACTCCATCAGCTCGCGGCCGAAGTTCTCCTGCGGCCGGGCGCGCACGTTGAGGCGGCCGTCGAGCCAGACGAGCATCGCCGGGTCCTTGGCCACCTCGACGAGCAGCTCGTCGAACCGGCCGAGTGCCATGTCGCGGAACAGCTGCACCTGGCCGCGACGCTGGCCGGCCACCTCGCCGGCCGCGGCGTCCATCATCTTGGTGGCGTGCTCCTGGCCGAACGTGCCGGTCACCTTCGAGTAGGCGGTGGCGAAGTGGTTGTGCCAGAAGAGCGCCATCTTCTCCTGCAGTGGGCGCTGGCTGTGCACCATGCGGAAGAGCCACCGCTGGCGCGCGTCGTTGACGACGGTGTTGGGCGAGAACTGGCCGCGCGTGGTCACGCCGATGTAGGCGGGGTCGTTGATCTTGGCATCGACAGCGTCGGGAGCGCGGTCGTAGTTCAGCAGGTAGCCGACGACGCCCACCAGGGGCAGCCGGCCGAAGAACTCGAGCTCGGCGCGGCTGGCGCCGAATCCCAGGCGGCGAAGGACGTGCTGCAGCATGGCGCGAAGGTCCCGGACGCCGAGCGCCGCTGGCGAGCGGACCGTGCTGTCACCGATTGTATCGGCCTGACACCCAGCCGCGCGTCACTCGTGCCGATTAGACCGGCACCTTGCCCCGAGGTTACCTCTCGCGGGGCGCGGCCGTCGGGGACTTGGCCGAAGGGGCCGATCCGAGGCTGATGAGGTTGGCCATCAGCCGATACGCGCCGTCGGTGCCGGCCGGCAGCTGCCGCCACAGCCCGACGCCCAGGTAGATCCACCGGCCCGCGCCCACCTTGGCCTCGACCATCGCGCCCAGCTTCGGCCCCTGATTGAAGGGGAACGGCTCGATGAACTCGACCAGCTCGGTGTACTGCGGGTCGGCCTTGTCGAAGAAGTAGAGCCCGCGTTCCTGGCGCCAGCCCTGCCAGTCGGCGTCGCCGATCCGGTTGGGCGTGGTGAACACCGGATGCTGCGGCACCAGCACGTTCACCTTGGAGTTCTCGTCGGTGACCCGGCGGTTGCCGACCTTGCCGGGGTAGGGCCCGTACTGCGCCTGGTTGAACTCGAACTTGTTGTAGTTGACGATCACCGTGCCGCCGGCCCGGGCGTAGTCGAGCAGGCGCTGGTTGTAGGCCCGCAGGTCGGCGCGCCGCTCGTAGGCGCGCACGCCGGTCATCACCACGTCGAAGCGGCCCAGGTCGCCCCAGGCCAGCTGCTCCTCGGTGAGCGGCTCGACGCGCGCGCCTATCTGTTCGAGGGCGGCGGGGATCTCGTCGCCCACCCCCATCACGTAGCCCACCGTGAGGTTGGGCTTGACCTGCACGTCGAGCACGCGCACGGCCACCTCGGGGGCGCGCAGCACGTGCCGTCGCGTGGTGTGGGGGTATTCGACGACCTGATAGCCCTGCGCGTAATCGGCGCCGCCCTCGCGCGCCACGGCGCCGATCGTGTGGTGCGAGGCACCAGGCTTGGCCTGTGCGGCCAACGCCGCCGGCGGCGGCGGTGTCACGGTGAAGCGGACCGTCACCGCCTCGTCCTCGCGCGAGAAGGTCACCTCTTGGCTGGCCGGCTCCGCCCGCCAGCCTGGCGGCGTCTGCAGGGCGACATCGGCCGTCGCGGCGCCTTTCGAATGGTTCACGACGGTGACGCGCACGTCGCGAGTGGCACGCGCGCTCGTGGGCCCGGCCACCGGCACGACGAGGATCTCCGGGGTGGCCGACACCGCGAACTTCGGCACCACGTGCAGCTCGGCGCGCTTCTCGCCGCTGTAGAGATTGCCCTCCGAACGCGATTGCACCCCGATCGGCACGGTCACCGCCTCCCCGCCGACGACGAGCCCCACGGTGGCGACAAACGGCGTCGGGCGGAAGGGCAGCCCGAACGGCACGTCGGGGTCGAGCACGAACTGCGCGAGGGTGGGGGCGTACTTGAAGTGCGCGGCGGTGAGCCGGGCGTCGGCCGGCACCGTGGCCGTGAGGCGGCAGTTCCGTGAGGCCTTGGCCTCCACCGGCGCGGCGGCGCAGTCGCCCGCGGTCGAGGAGAACCCGGCCAGCGTCGCCCCGGCGGTCACCGGCGCGTCGCCGCGGTTGGCGGCAATCACGCGAATCGGCACCGGTTGCCCGGCCACGACGAGGTCGTCGTCGGCCACCGCCTCGAGCCGCACGTCGGCCGCGAGCAGGAGGGCCTCCTGGAACTGCTCCTCCTTCAGCGCCAGCCGCACGTCGATCTCGTAGCGCGCGGCGTCGGAGAGAGCCAGGCCCTTGAGCTCACCCCGCAGGGCGCGCACGGCCTTCAGGCCGCTGGCGAGCGGTCCCACCGCCGCGGCGGAGCCTGTGGCCGTGACCGCGGCCCTGGCGTCGGCGACACTCGACGCGATGCGGGTGAGGCCCGTCGTGAGGCCGGCTGGCGGCTGCCCGCCGGCGTAGTTCGCCAGGCTCGAAAGGGCGGTGTCCACGCCGTCGAACATCTCGGGATCGGGCCGGTTGACTCCGCCCGGCAGCACCGTGTCGCGCAGGCGGTAGGCGCGGGGGCCCGAGCCGAAGCCTTCCGAGACGCCCGGCAGCGGCAGCAGCTGCGACATCCCCTGGCACTTGTGCATGCTGCGCGCCTCGCCGCCGATCTCGTTGCAGGTGCGGCCGAGCACCGGATCGTAGGTGTCGCCGCCGCTGAACATGAACATCGACGAGGCGCCGTCGCCGGTGAGGGTGGGCACCTTGGCGCCGCCGAAAAACAGCGCCGTGTAGTAGTACTTCTTCACCTGCCACGGCCGCAGGCCGGCGGCGATCTGATCCGGGAACGCGTTTGGGTCGGCGGCGGCGCGGAAGGCCTGGGCGCTCAGTCGCGCCGACGCCTGGTGATGCTGCCCGCCGCCCTCGCCGTCGTAGACGAAGCCGACCATCACGTCGGGGCGGATGGTGCGGATCATCCGCACGTAGTCGCCGAGAATTACCTGCCCGCCCCACTTCTCCAGCGACTCCTCGACGCTGAACGAGAAGCCGAAGTCGACCGCCCGGGTGAAGTACTGCTCGGCGCCGTCGAACTTGTGCACCGCCAGCAACTCCTCGGTACGGAGCACAGCCAGGGCCTCGAACAATTCGGGGCCGATCTCGTTCTGACCGCCTTCACCGCGCGTGGCCGTCACGAGCGAGGTGCGGAAGCCCTTGACGTGGCCGTAGTAGGCCAGCAGCGCGTTGTTCTCGTCGTCGGGGTGCGCCGTCGTCATCATCAGGTTGCCGACCGTGTCGAGCTTGCGCAGCGCCAGCTCGAGCGCCGGGCGGCCGCTCAGCGCCGAGACCGGCTGCAGGCGGTGCTGCGCGTGGGCACCAACCCAGGGCGACAGGGCGACGGCGGAGAGGACGAGGGCGAGCGGAAGTCGGCGCATGAAGGAGATACCTGCGGCGCGCTGGACGGCACGGTACCCAGGTGCCGGGCGCCCGCCAGCGGGCCGTTCGACAAGCGTACAGGAGTCGTGCGCGAACCGGAAGGGACTGGAGGGCGGAAGCCGGCCCTATAATGCCCGCCGGACCCGATGTCGCTTCCTCCCGGTGCGTCGGTGGGCGCCTACGAGATCGTCACGCTGATTGGCCGCGGCGGCATGGGCGAGGTCTATCGGGCTCGCGACTCGCGACTGAAGCGCGATGTGGCGCTGAAACTCCTTTCCGATGCGCTCGCCGACAAACCCGACTTCATGCGCCGCTTCGAGCAGGAGGCTCAGGCCGCCGCCGCCCTGAGCCACCCCAACATCGTCGCCGTCTACGACGTCGGCGTCGGACCGGGTCCCCTCCACGTCGTCTCCGAGCTGCTCGAAGGACAGACATTGCGTTCGGTGCTGGAGTCCGGCCCCCTGCCCTGGCGTCAGGCGATCGACTGGGCCGGTCAAATCGCCGACGGGCTGGCCGCGGCACACGAAAAGGGCATCGTGCATCGAGACATCAAGCCCGAGAACGTGTTCATTGCCAGCGGAGGCCGGGTCAAGATTCTCGACTTCGGTCTCGCCAAGGTGCGCGACGACTCGCGGGCGGCCAACGGGCTCACGCAGGTGACCCGCACCGACACGGCTCCCGGGATGTTGCTCGGAACCGTCGGATACATGGCCCCTGAACAGGTGCGAGGCGGCGCCGTCGACCAGCGCGCCGACATCTTCAGTTTCGGTGCGGTCGTCTACGAAATGCTGTCCGGGCATCGGGCGTTCGACGAGCCGACGCCCGCCGACACGCTGTCGGCAATCCTGTCCAAAGATCCGGCGAACCTTCCCGCCGGTGCTCACCCGGCACTCGAGTTCATCGTTCGGCGGTGCGTGGACAAGGACCCGGGACGTCGGTTCGCCTCGGCAGCGGACGTCGGGCTGGCGATTCGCGCGGTGGGGATCTCGTCGTCTTCGTCGGCCCTCGAAGCGCCACAACGCGGCGCTCCGCGCCGGCTGTGGAGGCCGTTGGCAGCGGCGCTGGCCATCGCTGCTGCCGCCGGTCTGACCTATCTGTGGCTCAATCGGCCGGCGCCGAGTGTGGCGCTGCCGTTTCTGTTCACGATATTGCCTCCGCCGGGAACGAGCATGGGGATCCTGCCCGCCCACCCCTCTTTCACTGTGTCGCCAGACGGTCGTCACGCGGTGTTCAGCATCGAACGTGGTTCCAGGTCGATGTTGGCGATCCGGTCATTCGACGCACTCGAGAGCGTCGTGCTCGCTGAGACCGAGGATGCCTATGCCCCGTTCTGGTCGCCAGACAGCCGCTACGTCGGCTTTTTCGACGGTTCGCAAGTGAAGAGCGTGGCCATCGCGGGTGGGCGGCCCGAGGTCGTCGGCGATTTCGGCAGCACCCGTACGGCCGAGGGCAACTTCGACTCTGCGGGCACGTGGGCGCCCGACGGCACAATTGTCATAGCCGGCGCTGACGTCACCCTGATGAAGGTCTCGCCGAACGGAGGAAAGGCCGAGCCGGCCACGCCGGCATCACTGCTCGCGGGCACGACCCACGCCTGGCCACAGTTCTTGCCGGATGGAAGACACTTCCTGTTCAGCGTCGCGACTCAGGGGCAAGCGGAAGGACCCTTGTACATGGGATCGGTTGGCGGTGACGCACCGCAACTGATTCGCGAGTCGGTTTCACGTGCGTTGTATCTGGAGCCAGGGTTTCTGATGTATGTGCGGCAGGGAACGTTGTTCGTCGAGGCATTCGACTGGCAGCGTCGAGCCTTCTCAGGGGCAGCGACGCCGGTGGCGAGGAACGTCGCGTTCGGCCAACGCCTTCAATCCGCGTTCACCGCATCCAACGCCGGAGTGGTGGTCTATCGAAGTCCGCAACCAGTCTCACAACTGGCGTGGGCGACGCGAACCGGCGTCAGCGGCGGCCTGATCGGTGAACCAGGCGATTACCTGAGCCCGAGGTTGTCGCCGGATGAGCAATCGGTTGCGGCGGAAATCCATTCGCTCGATGCGTCGGGGCAGTCTGAAGGCAACATCTGGGTCGCCGCCACGGCTCAGGGCATCTTTACGAAGCTGACCTTCGATGTCGGCACTCACAGCACGAATCCGCTGTGGTCGCCGGATGGCACGTCGGTCGTCTACCGAGGCGGCGTCCAAGGAGCGCTGAGCCGCACATCGACCGTGGCGCAGTCCGGCGCTGCGGCCATTCCCACAGTTGGAGCGCGGCCCAGGGCCTCTGACTGGTCGCGAGATGGGCGTACGCTCGTCTACGAATCATCCGATCCGAAGACGAACAGCGACATTTGGGTGACTCCTGTTGATGGCAACGGGCCAGCAGTGCCGTTTGCGCGCTCTCCGTTCAATGAGTTCGAAGCGCGGGTATCGGCCGACGGCCGCTGGCTTTCCTATACATCCGACGAGTCGGGTCGCTTCGAAGTCTATGTGCGGCCATTTCCGTCTGGCCCTGGCAAGTGGCGCCTCTCCAACGCCGGCGGGCGCGCGCCGCGGTGGCGGTCGGACGGCAACGAGCTTTTCTATCTGTCCTTGGACGGGAAGGTGATGGCGGTCACGATACGCACCATGAACGCTTTCGAGTTCGATGGGGCCAAGCCGCTGTTCGACGCGCGCGTGCGAGAGGCCAACGGTGGGATGGACTATGAGGCCACGAGGGATGGAGAGCGGTTTCTGATCAATGAACCGGTGACCGTTGGCATTTCGCTGAACGTGATTGCGGACTGGCGAACGGTTGCCAGCAGCGTGGTAAACCGGCCGCGATAGCTACCGCGCGTAGAGGCGGAACCCGCGAGCCGCCGCATCTTTCTGCAACGCCGCCTTCATCGTCGCGCCCGCAGCCGGTGAACGCCGAACTTCAATCTCCACCATTGCCCGCCGGGCGTCGAACTCGAAACGCGGCATGCCGCGCCCGGCGGCGTCGGCCCGGATGGCTTCGAGCGTTTTCAGGGCACCTGTGGGATTGCTCATGCCCGCGATCCGGGCCGAGGCAATCAGCACCGGCAGCCGGAACAGCACCTGCTGCGGGTTCCTGACCAGGCGCTGCGCCCGCTCGACCTCGGCCCGCGCCGCCGCGCCCCGGCCCTCGGCCTGCAAGGCCAGCGCGTGCGTGGCCCTGGCCATCGCTTCGGCGCCGGGCGCCGACTGTGTGGCAAACACCGCCGCGGCGCCCCCGGCCAGCGCCTCGGCCTCGGCGGCCCTGCCGTCTTCGAGCGCCAGCACCGCCAGTGCCGCCCGGCTCTCCGCCGCGGTGCCATGCTCGCCCAGCGCCAGCCGCAGATCGAGCGCCTCCTGATGCCGGTGGCGGGCGGTGGCGGCGTCGCCCTCGAGCAACGCGATCTCTCCCAGGTGGAACAGCGAGAATGCCATCGGCCGCCGCCGATCGAGCTTGCGGTCCATCTCGAGGGCCTCGTTGAGCGACTGCTTCGCCGCGGCGAAGTCGCCCTGCACGGCGGCGAGATGGCCCAGCCCGAAGAGCGACGTGGCGATGCCGGCCGGGTCGGCGATCTCCCGGCGAATCTTCAGCGACTCCTCGTAGACGGCACGGGACCGGACGATCTCGCCCTGCTGCTTGAACGCCTCGCCGGCATTGAAGAGGGCGCGGGCGACGCTGCGCCGGTCGCCGATCTCGCGGCTCATCGACGCCGACTCCTCGTAGTGCGTCGAGGCGCTCTGCAAGTCGCCGAGGTCGAGCAGCACGTTGCCGAGGTTGTTGAGCGACACCGAGGTGTTGATGCGATCGCCGATCTCGCGGCGAATTCCCAGCGCCTCCTGGTTGAGCGCCAACGAGGCCTGCAGGTTGCCGGCGCGCCGCTCCTGGATCGCGATGTTGCTCAGGAAGCTCGCCACCAGATCCTGTTTGCCGATCGCCCGGGCGATGGCCAGACCTTCGTCGTACAGCGCCCGAATCCGCTTCGTGTCGGGCCCCTCGGAGATGGCGGAGGCCAGGCTGTTGAGCGCGCGCGCCACCCCCGCGCGATCGCCGGCCTCGGCGTACATGCCCCGAGCCTCCTCGATGAGCGTCACCGCGCGATCGATCTGGCCGGAGCGCAGGCTGGCCGTGCCTTCCCGCAGCCGCGCCGTCGCGACCAGCAACGTCGCTCCCTGCGCCTGGCCGGCGGCACCGGCGGCGGCCGCCGCCGCCTGCATGCGCTTGAAGTCCGACAGCGTCTCGGCGGCCTGGGCCTCGGCCAGATCGAGGCGCGGGTCGGCCACCCGCGGGAACTGCTTCTGGAAGGTCTCGATCGTGGTCAGCCCGTCCTTGGCCTCGCCCGACACGATCTGGGCGTTGGCCCGGCGCAGGACGTACTCGACGTCGTCGGGGAAGAACGTCGACAGCGTCTGCCAGATGCCGATCGCCTGTCCCCACTCGCTCGACATCTCGTGGAAGGTGCCCTCCACCTGCAGCCGGTCGGCCCGCGGCAGGCTGGCCGACAGCTCGAAGGCGCGGCCCGCCGCCTCCTTGGCCCGGCTGTCGTAGCCGAGCGTGAACCACGTGTTGGCCAGCGCGGAGTAGGCCAGCGGGAACTTCGGATTGGCCTGGATGGCCTGTTCCAGCAGCGTGCGCGCCCCCAGCGCGTCGAACCGCCGCAGCCGCATCAGCCCTTCGGCATAGAGACGGGCCGCTTCGGACGACGCCGGCTGCGAGGCTCGCAGCGAGGCGGCGGGACTGACGCTGACGCCAAGGCGCTCGCGCAGCTGAGTGCCGGCCCGTGCCACCACCTCGAGCAGCTCGGCCGATCGGCCCGACTCGCTGACGAGCGACGTGGTCTCGCCCTTCTGTGTGTCCTGGATGCGGATGTCCACGCGCAGCGTCGCAGCGTCGCCGTCGCCGACCGTCACGTAAGAGCCGGAGACGACGATGTCAGCGCCGAGATTCCTGCGGATGCGGGCCAGGGTCTCGGCGTTGTAGGCGTCGGCGTCGGCGAGCGACAGCTCGGTCTTCACCCGGTTGACGTTCTCGCCCGGCACCGCGCGCAGGCGCTCGGCGGCACCCAGCTCGGTGGTGAGCATCTCGGACAGCGCAGTCGACAGCCACTGCACGTCGTCGCGGCCGGTGAGGTTCCGGAACCCGAGTACGGCCACGGCAGGACGCAGGGCCTCGGCGGGGTCGGCGTCCACCGCCGGCGTGGTGCTCACCCGGGTCAACCAGCCTGGCGCGCCCAGGGCCCAGGCCAGAGTTCCCACGGCCGCCGCGATCAGCGCGCCCGCCACCAGCGGCGTCCAGCGCCGCGGCGTCCCGGTGCGCGCCGCCGTCGCGGTGTCGGCGCCGAGCGCCTCGATCACCGCCATCGCGTCCTGGAAGCGGTCTTCCGGACGCCGGGCCAGGCACCGCATGATCGCGCGGTCCCACGCCATTGGCACCGCGGGGTTCACCTCGCGTGGCGGCGCCGGTGGCGGCCCGGTGACGCGCTGCAGGGCCGCCGCGAAGGGGCTGTCGGCCACGAAGGGCCGGCTGCCCGTGATCATCTCGTAGAGGACGATGCCGAGCGCATACACGTCGGTGGCCGGGGTCAGCGGCTTGCCTTCGACCTGCTCCGGCGCCATGTAGTCCGGGGTGCCGACGACATCCCCGGTGGCGGTGATGGCGCTGTCGACGGCGCCGTGCTCGTCCACGCGATGCGCCAGCCCGAAGTCGGTGACCACGACCCGGAGCGGCTGGCTGCCCCGGGCGTCGAGCAGCATCACGTTGTTGCTCTTGAAGTCGCGATGGATGATGCCGGCGGCGTGCGCCGCGGTGAGCGCGGCGGCCATCTGCCGGGCGATCACCAGCGCGTCGGGAATCGAGAACGGCCCCTTCCGCTGCAGCCGCTGCGCGATCGTCTCGCCGTGCAGCAGCTCCATGGTGACCAGCGCCGCGGGCGGCGGGGCCGGCGGCCCGGCCCCGGGCGCCACGTGCTCGAACAGGTCGAAGATGCGGCAGATGTTCGGGTGGGTCACCTTGCGGGCGAGCTGCACCTCGCGGAGGAACCGCTGCGTCGCCCGTTCGTCCCTGGCGATCTCGGGGCGGATCATCTTGAGCGCCACCCGCTCGCCCAGCGTCAGATCCTCGGCCTCGTAGAGCTCGCCCATCCCGCCGCGGGCGATGAACCGCTCCACTCGGAAGCGGTTGCACAGGACGTCGCCCGGCCGGAACGCCGAAAGCACCGCCGCGGCCTGCGTCTCGGCATCGGAGCTCGGTGTCGGGCGGTCCTGACCGCGGGAAGCCATCCGATCAACTATACAATCCGGCTCGGCTGTGGCCGCCGGAGCGTTCGGCGTCGGCCGTACGTGCGAAGGGCCCCACGCATCGTGCGCGGGGCCCCTGCGTGGCCAGAACGGCCTAGAACACGAAGCGGAAGCCGATCTGCAGCTGGCGCTGCTCGTAGCCAGCCGAGGGCGTGAGCTGGTCGCCGCTGGTCGGCAGCGCGCCCACCGGCACGCCGGTGCCTGCCACCACTGGGACGGCGGCGTTGGACACCGCCATCCACTGGACGGTGTTGAAGAGGTTCTTCACCTCGGCGATCACCTCGGCCTTGCGCACGCCGCCGAGCCCGAACTGCCGCGACAGCCGCATGTCGACGTTGTAGCGCGCCGGCAGGTTGATCGAGTTGCGGGGCGCGCCCACCGGACGGTCGCTGTTGATGCCGTCGTTGTTCAGCTCGCTCGTGGAGCGGATGTTGATCGGCACGCCGCTGGCGAACTGCATCGCCAGGCCGAGAATCGTGTCGTTGACGATCGCCCGGACAAGTCCGTTGCCGCCGTCGATGTGCGGCCGCGCCACGATGCTGCCGCTGAAGGTGTGGCGCTGGTCGAGCACGTTGGGCCCCAGATCGTAGTCGAGGTTGTCGGGGTCGCCGCGGCCGGGGTCACCCTGCACCGACAGCACGTTGGTGATCGGCGCGTTGTCCTCGCTCTTCCCCAGGGTGTAGGCGAAGTCGAACTGCATGCCCCAGACATTGCGGCCGGTCAGCTGGGCGGTGAGGTTCTTGTAGGTCGAGTCGCCGAACGACTCCACCTGGTTCACCACGTTGTAGCGCGGGTCGACGCGCGTCGTGGCGTTGATGGCCGTGCTGTAGATGTTGCGGCCGTCGGCCAGCTGGCCGGTCGGGTTGATGAGGTTGATGTTGCTGATGAACGGCAGGCTGTAGCCGCGCGAATAGGAGACGCCCACCGACGCGGCGAACCGGTTGCCCAGCTGGCGCTCGAGCTGCAGGTTGTTCTGCCAGTTGTAGGCCACGGCGAAATCGGGCGACACGGTGGTCACGGTGTTGGGCACGGCGCCGGTGCCGGCCGAGAGCACCGCCGGGAAGGCCGGGGCGCCCGGGGTGGTCGGCTGGAACGTGGCCGCGGCGCGGGTATTGGTGCCGTCGTTGATGAGCGCCTGCTCGTAGCTGGCCAGCAGCGCCTGGTCGTACATCATGCCGGTGTTGGCGCGCAGCACCGTGCGGGCGTCGTCGCCCGGGCTCCAGACCACGCCGAGGCGCGGCGCCCAGTTGTTCTTGTCGACGACGAAGTCGCGCGAGGTCTCGTACGGCGCGCTGGGGTTGGGCGTCGGCGGGTCATACAGGTCGTAGCGCAGGCCGTAGAGGACCTTCAGCGAGTTGCTCAGCCGCCAGTCGTCCTGCAGGAAGAACCCGTAGAGGTTCGACGAGAAATCGAGGTTGGGCTCGCCGAAGTACTGCGCGAACGACTGGTAGCTGAAGGCGTTCTGTCCGTTGCGGGCCGCGAGATAGGCGGCCGTGTTCGCGAAGGTGTAGAGCTGGAACTGGGCGCTGGTGCGCGTGTCGGCCACGTGCTGCATGTCGATGCCGCCCTTGAACGCGTGATCGCCGGAGAGCCAGGTGACGCTGTCGTTCACCTGGAACACGTCCTGGGTGAAGCCAAAACCGGCGTCGGTGAGGCTGGCGATGGGTCCGCCGAACTGGGCGACGTTGGTCACGTTGACGGCCGGCCCGGTGCCGGCTTGCCCGGCCGGCACCCGGTTCTGCGCGCGGGTGGCGTACTGCACGCGCAGCTCGTTCAGCAGGTTGGTGCTGACCGTCGAAATCAGCTGCGCCGCGGTGGAGTGCTGGCGGTCGGCGAAGTCGGTGGCCCGTTCCACCGAGCCGATGCCGCTGCCGACGTTGGCGGTGATGAAGTTGTCGAAGTAGATGTAGCGCAGCGACAGGCGGTTGCTGCCGTTGAACTGGTGCTCGACCTTGCCGATGGCGAACTCGGTGTTGAGTCCCTTGTCCTGGTACTGCGGCTCGCTGAGGCCGAGCGCCGCCTGGTTGGTGGGTGTGATGGTGATGACCGCCGTGCTGGACAGGTCGCGCTCGGTGTGCTCGTAGCCGCCGAAGAAGTGGGTGCGGTCGCGGACGATTGGCCCGCCGATGTCCACGGTGTAGATGTTCACGTCGGTGGGCGGCTTGGTGTCGTCGTTGCGCGGGCCCTGGAAGAAGAACGGGAAGGCCGCCATGGACTGGCGCTGGAAGCGGTAGCTGCCCTGGCCCTTGAAGGTGTTGGTGCCCGACGGGGTGATGGCGTTGTAGATGAGACCCATCGTCTGGCCGAACTCGGGCGCGTAGCCGGTGGTCACCACTTTGACCTCGCGGATCATCACTTCCGACATCGGCATCTGGCGCAGGCCGGCCCGGTCCTTCTGGGTGTTGTTGCTGCCGTCGATCTGGTAGTTCACGCGCAGGAGCGCACCGTTGGTGGTGAGCCGCGGCACGCCGAACTCCGAGTTCTCGAAGCCGACGACGCCCGGCTGGAGCAGCGCGAAGTTGTAGGGGTTGCGCGAGGTGAGCGGCAGCGTCTTGATCTCGGCCTCGGTGAGCGTGCGGCCGCCCTCGATGCGGCTCAGGTCGACCAGCGGCGCGTCGGCGGTCACCGAGATCGTCTCGCTCAGTTCGCCCACGCCCATCTTCACGCTGATGACGGCGGTCTGGCCGGCCGAGATGTTGATGCCGGTCTGCTCGAACTTCTTGAACCCGGTCAGCTCCGCCGACACCCGATAGCGGCCCAGCGGCAGCAGCGGCGCGCGGTACAGGCCGCTCTCGTTGGTGACGACGACCCGCGTGTCACCGGTGTCGAGGTTGACCACCGTCACGGTTACGCCGGGCAGCACGGCGCCGGACACGTCGGTGACCACCCCTTCGACCGAGCCGTTGATCGCCGTGGACTGCGCGGCGGCGGGCAGGGCCGTGGCCATGCCCAGGATGAGAGCGAGAATCAGACGGAACATGGGGTGAGAGCCTCCAAGCGCAGCGATCCGCGCAATGTCGCAGTATACCGTGCGCATTTGGACGACCCGGCCGGCGCCGACGTTCTCGGGGGCCGGGCGCGTGACGAGCGGAGACACGGCCGACATGCCGCGGTCAGCGGCGACCCATCGCGACTGGATGTCGCCGTCGTCCGGTGCCGTTCACGGCCACCGCGCGCAGCACACGGATACGCACCCAATCAGACGCGCTGAGGCCGGGGACGCGGCGGTCGGCGGGCGATGTGCTCGAGGCCCGCACCCCATACGGCGAAGCACAGCGCGAACGCCGCGGCCGTCGCCGCCGGCGTGTCGGGGGTGTCGGCCAGCGCCGCCCGTGCGGCCGGCGGCGGCGCCAGGGCCAGCACGCCGAACACGCTGAGGCCGAAGAGCAGACCTGGCCATGCGGCGCGCGACGGCAACCACCGCCGCAGGCCGAGGAACACCAGCGCCAGCGGTGTCCCGACGAGGGCCGTGGCGGCCACGACCTCGAGCGATCCGCCCACCGAGAAGCCCTCGGGCACGCAGGCCTCGAGCGCGACGAAGCGCATCGCCAGCCGGACGCCGACGCCCAACGCCACGCCGCTCACCACGGCCCGCCCGATCAGACGGCCGATCCGCCGCCACGCCACGTCCCGCATCGCCCCGGTCAGTGATACCACGGGCCGGCCGGGGTGCGGGCCGTCACCGCACGACGAGCGTCAGCTCGGTGGACGGCGCACTGACGCCGGCGACGTTCACCGCCACGATGCGCACGTAGTAAGTGGCCGGCGGCACGCGGGCCACGCCGAGCGACGGCGTCGTCACCGGCAGCTGGTACGTCGTGGCGCCCGGTGTGTAGCCGGCGAGCACGTAGTAGCCGCTCGGCGCGCCACCGGTGGCCGATGGCTGCCACGTGATCTGCACGTTGCCATTGGCGTCCACCGATCCGATCACGTTCTGCGGCACCCCTGGCGGTCCGATGTTGACGTTCACCATGTAGTCCGCCGTCGGGGCGCTCGAGCCGCCGGCGCTCACCGCGACGACACGAATGTAGTAGACGCCGTCGGGCACCCCCGGCACCACCAGCGTCGGGCGACGTCGTCGCGGCGCTACCGATGTTCGACAGGCCCGGTGCACTGCCGGCATAGAGGATGTAACCCTGCGGCGGGGTGCCGCCGACGGGTGGGGTCCAGCGAATCGTGACGGTCGATCCCGAGATCGTCGTGCCGAGGCCGGTCGGGCTGTTCGGCGGCGGATCGTTGGCGGCACCGATCGGGTAGACCGCCGCCATGCCCGACAGGTCGTCGCTCGACAAGGGAATCGACCGGCTGCGGCTGCCGCAGTCGGAGGTGATCGCCGGATACATCAGCGACGGGCGTTCGCTGGCGTGCCCGAACCCGATGGTGTGGCCCAGCTCGTGCGCCACCAGCTCCTCGTAGCAGCCGGTGGACATGCCGGAGAACTTCCACGGCGAGTTGTCGGTCACGATCATGCCCTTGGTGATCTGCCAGTAGCTCACCCCGTTGACCGTGCGGACTTCACTCGACGAGTAGTACGCGCCGCCGATCGCCAGCGTCCAGCTCTCGTCGGCGATCTCGCCGCAGGGATCGCCGTAGGTCAGCGAGATGCGCCCGTCCGACGGTTCGTTGTTGTTGAAGCACCGCGGCCCGCGCGACCCGCCTTCCTGCAGCGGCAGCGAGCCGGCCGTGGCCCACATCTGGGCCGCCCGCGCCAGCTGGGTCAACCCGCCGCCACCAAACTGCGGGTGGCCGCCGCTCTGGGTATCGACGTAGACCGGCGCCCCCGAATCCGCCTGGTGCCACCGCGCCGGCGTCGCCGGCGTCAGCAGCGTGAAGGCCGCTCCTACGCGACCCTCTTCCGCGGTGCTGGCCCGCGGTGCGAGGTTGACACCGGCCGCCGCCGCGCGGCCGCCGGTGAGCGCGGCCAGCGCCTGCAGCTGCGCCATCGACGTGAAGTCGCGTGAGACGACGCGGCCGGGATCGGTGCCGCGCACCTCGCGCGCCATCGCCGTCGCCGCATCCGTGGACCCGGTGAGCGTCCACTTGCCCTGCTCCAGTCCGGCCACCGACAACGTGCGATCACGCGGCCGCACGTCGAGGAAGAGCAGCACTTCTTCACCCACCTCGAAGTGGGCCTGCCCGCCGACCACCAACGCGGTGTCGTTCACCACGCCGCCCAGCTGCTTCACGACGATCCGCGACGGCGAGCCGGACAGTTGCCACGACTGCAGCACGTCGAGCGTGACGTAGGTATAGATCGTCCCCACCGCCGGATCCCAGGACGACTCGACGGCGACGACCCGGCCGTGCGCCGCCGCCGCGCTGGCGCGCGCCAGCACATCGTCAGCGACGATCCGCGACGATGCCAGCGCGACCGACGGCGATCCGATCGCAGCAGCAAAGGCGAAGGTCGAGACGAAATGCAGCACGAAACGAGTCATGCTGCCTACTGTGAAGAAACTTCTGCGCGTTGGCTGTTCCCATTTGGACGGTAGCGGGTGGCCTCAAGGTATGGCCAAGCGTTACTCACCCTGGGCATCTTGCTTGCTCCATACGGTTTTCAGCTACGAAAACCGTCGTTTGGGCCTGGTAGGTATTTTGTGCACGGCCTCGCACAGTGGAGGAGTGCCGCCTCCTCGTCTTACTGCACGACGAGCGTCACTTCGTTCGACGCGACACTCATGCCCGCGGCGTTCACGGCGACGATGCGCACGTAGTAGACGGCAGCGGGAATGCCGGCCGCGCCCAGCGACGTGCCGTTCACCGGGATCTGATAGGTCGACGCGCCGGGTGTGTGGCCCGCCAGGAGCAGGTAGCTGGTCGGCGCGCTGCCAGACAACGGCGGCAGCCACGAGAGCGACACGATGCCGCCGGCCGCGGCCGATCCGGTGAGGCTGCGCGGCGCACCGGGCGGCGCGGGTCCGACCTGCACCACGTGATCGGCGGTCGGCGCGCTCACGCCGGCGGCGTTCATCGCCACGACGCGCACGTAGTAGACGCCGTTGGGCACGCCGGGCACGACGATCGACGTGCCAGCTGCGTTGATCGCGCCGTAGTTTGCCAGACCCTGGGCGCTGCCGGCGGTCAGCTGATACATCGTCGGAGCTGCACCGGCCGGCGCGGTCCACGTGATCGTCACCGTGGATCCAGCCACGGTCGAACCCAGGCCCGTCGGCGCACCGGGCGGCGGGGTGGGCCCGGCCGCCGCCGGATACACCGCCGCCATGCCCGCCAGTTCGTCGGCTTGCAGCGGCAGCGCGGTGCTGCGGCCCCAGCAGTCGGGCGCGATCGACGGATACATCACCGCCGGCCGGGCGGCGGCGTGGCCGAAGCCGACGACGTGGCCGAGCTCGTGCGTCAGCACGTCGGCGTAGCAGCCGGTGGACATCCCCGAGAACTTCGACGCCGGGTTGTCGGTGACGACCATCCCCTTGGTCATCTTCCAGAAGTTCACTCCGTTGACGACCCGCTGCACACTCGAGGAGTAGTAGGCGCCGCCGATGGCGATCGTCGAGCTGCCGTCGGCGATCTCGCCGCACGGATCGCCGTAGGTCACCGAGATGCGGCCATCGCTCGGCTCGCTGTTGGTGAAGCAGCGCGCGCTGCGGGCGACACCCGGCTGCAGGCGCAGCGAACCCGGGCCGGACCACAGCGCCGCCGCCTGCGCCAGCTGCGTGAGCCCGCCGCCGGCGAACTGCGGATGGCCGCCCGCCTGCGTGTCGACGTAGACCGGGGTGTTGGTATCGGCCTCGTGCCAACGCGCCGGCGTCCCCGGCGACAGGAGCGTGAAGGCCGGCCGCAGGAGGTCGCCGCCGGCGCCCGGCGCCGGCGCTGCGCCAAGGGCACCGTCGACCCTCGCCCCGGCCGCCGAGGCGCGCGTGCCGACATGCGCCGCCATGGCGTAGAGGTCCGCGAGCGAGCGCCGGTCGAGGCTGACGACGTGCCGGGGATCGGTACCGTGCACGTCGCGGGTCATCGTCGCCGCCCCGCTCGATCCGGACAGCGTCCACTTGCCCTGCTCGAGTCCTGCCACCGACAGCGTCCGATCGCGCGGCCGCACGTCGAGGAACAGCAGTACGTCCTCACCCACTTCGAACTGCGCCTGGCCGCCGACGAGAAGCGCGGTGTCGCGCACGACGCCCCCGAGCTGCTTCACGACGACGCGCCCCGGCTGACCCGGCAAGCCCCAGGACTGCTGCACGTCGAGCGTGACGTCGGTGTAGATGGCGTCGACTGCGGTGTCCCACGAGGACTCGATCGCGACAACCCGGCCGTGGACTGCGGCCGCGCTCGCGCGGGCCAGCTCGACGTCTGAGACGGTGCGCGACGACGTCAGCGCGACCGTAGGCAGCAGCATCACGACCGCCGCCGCGGCCAGAAACGTCCTCGACGCGCGGCAGACAGGGCTCGACATGCCGCCCGGCGGTGCAAGGCAGATGCCGCCGCGCGATGATCGGAATTGCGCGGAAGTAACCGCGTGACGCGCGGACGCGGCGGGTCCTCAGCGACAGAGCGTGACAGTCCCGCTCAGGATTGGCGGGTCAGCTGCCGACCCGCACCACCACGGCGGCGCCCGGCGATGCCGTCGCCCGGGCGACGAGGCGGCGGCCTCCGCGTGGCAGCGACACCTCGACGTCCACGGTCGTCAGCGCGCCGATGCCCAGGTGCACCGGCTGCACGCTCTGCGAGCAGTAGCCGCTGCCGGCGTCGACCGTGCCGCTGGCGACGAGCTCGCGCGTGCCGGTCCGGTAGGCACGCACCTCGGCGCCCGCGGTGGTCGCCCGTCCATTGGCGTCGAGCACGCGGACCGCGACGGCGCGCGCAGCCGGCCCGGCGCCGAGATTGCGGTGTACCTGATGGCGGCCAAGCGGGTGATTGTCGGCCAGCGAGAGATCGATGTTGCCGTCGGCGTCGACATCGACCCATTGCACGCCGTGGCTGGCGTCCCACTTCAGCACCGACGCCGGTGTGACGTCGACGAACCCGGTGCGATCGTTGCGGAACAGCTTGTCGCGCGAGCTGAGCACGTTGGTCAGGAACGACGCGAGGTACAGGTCCGGATCGCCGTCGTTGTCCACGTCGCCCCACCCCGCCGTGGTCTCGTGGGTGTCGCCGGCCAGACCGAGCGCGGGGGCCACATCGGTGAAGCGGCCGTTGCCGTCGTTGCGGAACAGTTCGTCGGGACCGTAGTTGGCCACGAACAGATCGAGGTCGCCGTCGAGGTCGTAGTCGGCCACCGCCGGCCCGACGCCGCCGAGCACCGGTGAGCGGCCCTTCCCCGACACGCCGGCCGCGTCGGCGATATCGGTAAACCTGCCGCCGTCGTTGCGGAACAGCCCGTTGGGATCGCCCTCCTGGTTGGCCACGAAGAGGTCGAGGTCGCCGTCGGCGTCGAGGTCGAACCACACCGCGCCGACGCTCTTGCGCGGATCGGCCAGCCCGAGCTCCTTGGCCACGTCGGTGAACTTGCCGCCGTCGTTGCGATACAGGCTGTTGGGCCGATCCCGCCAGGCCACGAAGAGGTCGAGGTCGTTGTCGCCGTCGAGATCGATCCACGCCGGCTGGCGGGTGGTGCCGGTGTCTTCCACGCCGAGCGCGCCGGCCACGTTCACGAAGCCCTTGGCGCCGTCGTTGCGATAGAGCTTGTTCGGCGTGGTCTGGTTCACCGAGAAGCCGACGTAGAGGTCGAGGTCGCCGTCGTTGTCGTAGTCGCCCCAGGCGGCGGCCCGCGTCTCGCTCGTGTCGCCAAGGCCCATCGCCAACGCGACATCGGTGAAAGTGCCGGCGTCGTTGCGATAGAGCCGGTCGAGACGGCCGCGGAACCCCACGAAGAGGTCCAGGTCGCCGTCGCCGTCGTAATCGCCCCAGGCGTTGGCCTGGGCGCCGTGGGCGGCGAAGGTTGCGGGCTGCAGCGGCTCGAACCCCGGCAGGCCCGGTGAGGGCGCCGCCGCCGCTGGCAGGTGCTCGGTGAGCGGCTGGAGCACGAGGCGCGACTTGACGACGCTGTCGACCTTGGCGCGCGAGAACGCCATCGGCACGCCCTTGCCCTCGCCCCACAGCGGCGCCAGGTCGCCGTAATGCGGGCTGAGCGGCTGTGCCGACTGGCCCGGCGCGTTCAACCCGGTGGAGTTGTCCCAGTCCTTCACGTCGAAGACGAACGAGTAGGAGGCGCCGGAGGTCTGGTCGGCGCCGGCCTCGGTGGCCGACGAGCTGGCCAGCAGCGTGTAGGCGTCGCCGCTCTTGGGAACCGCCGGCATGGCGAAGAGCTCGCGCGTGGCGGCCGAATTGGCCAGCGGGTGGGTGAAGCGCGAGGTGTGGATCTGCCCCCAGGGGACGTCGGCCCATTTCTCGCCGTGCGCCTTGCGGAGGTCGGCCACTGCCTGATCCATCGCCTCGAGCAGGATGCGGTTGCGCGTGGCCTCGCGTTCGCGCCGCGAGGCGCCGTAAGCGGCGTCAGGACGGGTCATCCACGCGATCACGCGGCGGGGATCGAAGGCGCGGAACGCGGCCCGCTGCGCCTCGGGCACCCGCGGCGCATACGCCAGCGGCTGCAGCCGCAGGAGCCAGTACTCGTAGATCGTCGCGGCGGTGGAGGTTTTGTCGAGCACGTGGTTCCAGGCCAGCAGTTGATCGATCGCCCGAAGCGTGTCGCTGGACGGGCCAGGGCTCGAACCCTGCGTCGCGGCGAAATCAACACTGCGCGCGGCGCCGCCTGGCGCCGTCGTGGTGGTCGGCCGCGCCCGCGAGGGCCCGCGCACCTGGCGAAGCAGCGGCACGAGCGCCCGCGCCGGCAGCGACGTGGCGTCCTGCTGCAGCTTCTCCATGTCGGTCAGCGCGAAGGTCTTCGCCTGGCTGAGCACCTCGAACGCCCGCTCGTAGCGGTAGGGCGCGCTGTACTCGTAGCCGAGCGGGATCTTGTAGCCGGGGACGATCTTCGGCACGACGTCGTTGTTCGAGCTGTTGTAGAACCCGCGCGGGTCGTTCCGGCTGAACGGCAACTGCTCAAAGGGCACGAAGCCGTCCCATTCGTACTGGCCGTCCTTGCCGGGCACCGGCAGCAGCCCGTCCCAGTTCTTGCGCTGCGGCGTGAGCGCCACGCCGAAGTAGGCGATGGTGCCCTCGACGTCGGCGTAGACCAGCGAGTGCGACGGCAGGTACCACGCCTTGGGCAGGGCGGCGCGGAACTCGTCGAGGTTCTTCGCCTGCATCACGTTCAGCGAGCCGAGATATCCGGCGCCGCCGGGCTCGGCGCCCACCCACTTCAACGCGTAGGCACGGTTGCGGCCGGTGTTCTCGTGGAGCACCGGTCCGTGCCGCGTGAACGACAGATCGACCGCGTCGGGCTGGGGCCGTCCTTTCACCCAGATGAACTCGCGCTCGACGCTCATGTCCTCCCAGGCGCCTTTCCAGCGATAGCGCTTGGGGTTGGCCGGATCGGTCTCCTCGACGTAGAGATCCTGCTGATCCATGCCGAGGATGGTGAAGCCCCACGCCACCCGATCGTTGTGGCCGATCGAGATGCCGGGCAACCCGGGCTCGGTGGCGCCGATGGCATTCCAGCCCGGCGCGTTCAGATGGACGACGTAGCGCAGCGCCGGATTCACGACTTCGCGATGCGGATCGTTGGCGATGATCGGCATCCCGGTGGCCGACTTCTTCCCGCTGATCACCCAGTTGTTGCTACCAAAACCTTGCGTGTAGTCCCTCTCGGGGCTGGGGGCTGGGGACTGGGGACTGGGGCTTGTCAGAGCTTCCGCCCTCAGCTCCGCCGGAGTCAGATCCCAACGGATATCGTTCGCGCCCCGCGTGATGGCGAGGATGTCAGCGGTGATGTCCTCGAGATCCAGCCCGGGCGGCACGACGAACGGCGTCTCGGGGTCGGTGGGTTTCAGCTCGCGCGTCTTCTCCAGACCCAGCGTCTTCACGTCGAGCGCGCGCTGCACCTCGCCGGCTACGTTGCGCGACAGCGTCCAGCCGGGCATGCGCGTGAGGAGCGTCTTGGCGGTCCAGTGCGGCAGGGGCTGGAAGCCCATGATGCGGAACTCGACCGGCACCTTCTGTTCGTCGATGGCCTTCTGGATGGCCATGTTCACGCCCTGGGCAAAGGCGTCGAAGATCACCGGCCCCTCGGGGTGGTACTTCTTCATCTCCTCGTCCCAGTTGCCGCGGAAGGCGAGCAGCCGTGCGAACCGGTCGCGCGTGACGTAGTTCGGCCCGAGCACCTCGGCGAGCTTGCCCTCGCCGTTCCGGCGCCACAGCTCGAGCTGCCACATCCGGTCCTGCGCCACCGTGAAGCCCTGCGCGAAGAAGAGGTCGTGGGTGTTCTTCGCGTAGATGTGCGGAATGCCGTGCTGGTCGCGCAGCACCTCCACCGGCTCGCGCACGCCGCGCACGATGAGCGTGCCCTGATGCTGGGCCAGTGCAGCCTTGGCCAGCCGTTCGAACTCGGCGCGCCGATTGGCCGGCGCCGGGGCCTGCGAGGACAGCGGCGCGGTGGCGACGCACAGTGCGACGGCGATGAGAAGGGCGGAGCAGCGCTGGGCGTTCATGAGAGCGCATGTTACGCCTCAAGAACAGGAAACGGGGAACAGGGAGGGGCGCCGGCGGATTACCCGGTCCTGGGTAGCCGCACGGCGGTCGCGCTCAGGGTCGCCGGCTGGCGGCGCAGCCGTGGACCTGCCGAGGCGCAGCGCGGCGTGAGCCTACTGTCGAGATCGTCGCTCGGCCGGCGCGCGGCGCTCGGCGACGCGCCGCTCGATACCGCGCGGTGGTCCCAGCTCCCACAGACGGCGATCGGAGCCGGAGCGACGTCCTCGCGCGCGGCGCTCGCTGCGCAACGTGAGCGCCGCGTCCAACGCCTCCGACGCCATCTCGCGCTGCAGGCGCACGGCGCGGCGGGAGGGCTCCACGACCTCGAGCAGCGCATCGTGCACGGTGCGCGCCCGCGTGTCGTCGGGCGTGCCACGGTAGCGCTCGCGCAGCAGCGACGCGGCGGCCAGCACCGCCTGGCGCTGCCACTGGTCGAGTTCGGTCCCGCGCTCGCTGCGGGTGTTACCGGACATGAAACCTTGCCAGCAGGTCGGGAAGATGAGGCGCGTAGTCGGCGCCGGGCGCGATCGCCGCCCGCTTCGCACTCAGCGGCGGCTGAGCGGAGGGCGCGTCGGCAGTCGCCCGGCGCTCGCCGGCCCGACCCTCGGCTCCCTGGCGCCGTTCGACGCCGTAGGGCGAGCCGTCGTTGCGCTCGCGCCGCTCCTGGAATCGGCGCCCGGGTCCAGCCTGACGTTCGTCGTGGGCGACGCGGTACACGCCGGAGGCTGTCAGCCGCGCCGGCGGCGGCTGCCTGAGCTCGGGCGGCAGCGCCGGCATCCAGCCGGCCGCGGTGGGAAAGGCGATTGTTGGCGCCGGCGACTCGCCCGGCGAGGTTTCACGGCGGGTGGCCGTGAGGTCCTCAACCGGGCGTGTCGCCGACATGGGCACCGAGAGACGACGGAACCCGCGAAGCCACGACGCGTTCTCGATGACGTTTCGTGCAGCAGTCTGCAGCCGCTGGCGAATGCGCCCGTCGGGTGTGAACCAGCCTGACAACGTCTGGGAAACGACGTTCATGGCCGGCACCGAAACAAATCCCACGTTCTGCTGTCTTTCCGGTCGCGCATTAGGGTCAGGGGGCAGACTGCAGGCTCACGAGGCAAGAGCCGTGCCTCATCAGCCGACGCGACACGGCGTCAGTGACGTTCTTCCTGCACGCGGCCGAAGCCGAAGGCCGCGTCGTCGGCCGTGGAGGCGCCGAGCACCGCGCGCACGAGCATGCGGCTCGCCATCCACGCCAGCGTCGGATCGGCGTCGGTGCCGAACGAGAAGAGCTGGTGGGGATACTGCCGGTGCGCGCCGACGAGCGGGAAACGGTCGGGTGCGGCGACGATGGGCGACGACCAGCCGAACTCGGGCATCAGGCCGGCCATCACCGGAAAGCGCCGCAAGACCTGGTACATCAGGTCGCCGGTGTGCTGCACCTGCGCCGCCTCGCGCTTGCGATCGGCCAGCACCGGGCCGTCGCCGCCGCTGAGCAGCAACCGCCCGTCGGCGGTGGCGGTGGCGGCGAACGGGACGGTCGTGTCGCCGACGACGAGCGCGCCGAGCGCCATCGCCTTGCGCATCGCCGCCGGCATCGGCGCCGTCAGCACGTGGAAGCGCTCGATGCCACGCACGTGTCGATCGAGGGTGGGGGCCAGCGATCCCGGCGCGTCGGTGCAGACGACAACGCGGGTGGTGCGGATCGTCCGCTTCTCGACGTGCACCATCGCCTCGGTGCGCGTGAACGCGATCTTCGTCACCGGCGTCCGCTCGGCCACCGGTACCTTGGCGGCGGCCACCCGGGCCAAGACCGCTGCCACCACACGGGCCGGTTCGAGCAGCCCGGCCCCCGGCAGGCGGATCGCCGCCGGCGCTTCGGCCGCGGTCACGCGCGTCAGCGCGGTGGCCAGGAGCCCCTTGGCCTCGAGGCCGGCGGCCTGGCGGGCCGCCACCTCCCGATCCCAGCCGCGAATCGGCGCATCGACGAGACTGACGACCGGACGCGCGTCGTACTTCACCGCCGCGTTGGCCTTCTTCATGCCAGCGGCCAGGGCCGGGCCCGCCGCGGCCACCGACGTAATCAGCGTCCGCGCGAGGCGGCGCCCGTGCATCGTCTCGAGAGCCCGATAGTCGGCCGTGGCCAGCAGGCCGGTCAGGCCGGAGGCCGACAAGCTGTGCCCGGTGCCCAGGCGGCCAGCGTCGACGAGCACGACGCCCTGCCCCGCCGTCTTGAGCCCCCACGCGGTGAGAAGCCCCGTGAGGCCGCCCCCGACGACCACGACATCAGCCGTCTCCAGGCCGGCGGCCGACGCGAAGGCGCGAGACTTCGCCGGGGCCGTCTGCGCCCACGGCGAGACGCCGTACCGGGTGCGGCTCATCGGGCGGCCGCCCTCAGGCGGCGGCCGAGAGCCAGGAAAGCGTTGAGAAAGGCAGGAAACCCGCGAGACACGAGGGCGAATTGTAACGGATCGCCCGCGGTGCGGTCCTACCGAGCCGACGCGGGGTGTCCTGCCGCCTTGCGCTCGCGATCGAGGATGGCTCGCTTGCGGTTGGCACCCCAGCGATACCCTCCCGGCCCGCCGCTCGCCGGCACCACGCGATGGCATGGCACCACCAGGGCCACGGGGTTGCGCGCGCACGCGCCGGCCACGGCCCTGACGGCGCGCGGCTGACCCACGGCACGGGCGACCTCGGCGTAGGTTCGCGTTTCGCCGGCGGGAATCGCCTGCAGCGCCTTCCACACCTTCCACTGGAAGGCCGTCCCTTGCACATCGAGCGGCACGCCGGGCACCGCGGCCGGGGCCCCGTTCGCCGCCCCGGCTACGGCCCTGGTCCAGGCGGCCGGGGGCGCCGCCTCGGAGATCTCGGCCTTGGGGAACTCGCGACGGAGTTCCTCGACCAGCGGCCGGTCGGCGGACCCGAGCTTCACGGCGCAGACGCCGGCCTCCGTCGCCGCCACGAGCAGCTGGCCGAGCGAGCACGGCACCACCGCGTAGCCGATGGCCGCGCCCTGGCCGCGCCGCCGGTAGGCCGCCGGCGAGAGCCCGGGTCCGGTGGGCTTGCGCGCCGACACCCGGCTCGGCGATCCGTAGCCGGCGTCGTAGGTCGCCGTGGTCACGTCGTTGCCCTCCCGCAGGGAGGCGCGGAAGCGCTCGGCCCGGCAGGCCGCCTGGAACTCGCGCGGCGACACGCCGGTGTGCGCGGTGAAGGCACGCTGGAAATGCGACGGGCTGAGGCCGGTGAGCGCGGCGAGGTCGGCCAGGGCCACTGGCTCGTCGGCGTGGGCGCGCAGGTGCGACGCCGCCCTGGCGACCGCCTTGGCGCCGTCGGTGACCGGACGGGCGCCGTCGGGCCGGCAGCGCAGGCAGGCGCGGAAGCCGGCCCGCTCGGCGGCGGCCGGACCGTCGAAGAACCGCACCTGCTCGCGCCGCGGGCGGCGGCTCGGACACGTGGGCCGGCAGAATACGCCGGTGCTCCGGACGGCATAGACGAACCGCCCCTCGGCATCGGCCGAGCGTGCGAGCACCTGCGCCCAGCGCGGGTCGTCGTCCAACTGGCGTGGCATGGGATCGGAGCTGGTGAGAAAGGCTGGAAGAATCATGACATGACGGTAGCTGCGGCGCGGCTCGGCGCGCGATCCGCGCCTTGCGCCGAATCTGGGGGCTGGGGCTGGGGGCTGGGGACTAGGGCGTGCGGTCGTCACGCGTCAAGAGAAGCGCTCCAAGAGCCGGGCTTGTGCATCGCCGCGAGAGCTTGCGGCGATGCGAACGTGAGACGCCTCGAGCCCCAGTCCCCAGCCCCCAGTCCCCAGCCCCGCCGGTCGCATCGGGCTGCTAGGATCAGAGCCCGATGCGGCGCCACGTCCTCCGCTTCTTCCTGCTGGTCCTCGCCGCGCTGGTGCTCATCGTCGCCGGCGGCGCCGGCTACGCGCGGGTCGTGCTCGGGCGCAGCCTCGCGGTGATGGACGGGCAGTTGAAGGTCCCGGGGCTGGCCGAGCCGGTGACGGTGTCGCGCGACGCTCTGGGCGTGCCGACGATCCGTGCCCGCTCGCGCCTCGATCTGGCGCGGGCGACCGGCTTCGTCCACGCGCAGGAGCGGTTCTTCCAGATGGATCTGCAGCGGCGGCAGCCGGCCGGAGAGTTGTCGGCACTGGTCGGCGCGGTCGCCTTGAACGCCGACCGCACGATGCGGGTGCATCGCTTCCGGGCGATCGCAGGCGAGGCGCTCAGGTTCTCGCCGCCCGGCTATCGCGCCGAACTCGAGGCCTATGCCGGGGGCGTGAACGCCGGGCTGGCGGCGATGGACGCACCGCCGTTCGAGTACCTGGTGCTGCGCACGTCGCCCGAGGAGTGGCGCGCCGAAGACTCGATGCTCACGGCGATTGCCATGTTCGTCACGCTGCAAGGCGCGCAGTGGGAGTACGAAAACACGCTCGGCACGATGCACGACCTGCTGCCGGAGCCGATGTTCGAATTCCTGGCTGGACGGGCGAGCGACTGGGAGAGCCCGATCGTCGGCGAGCCGCATCCGGTTCCGCCGGCTCCGCGGGCCGAGGAGTTCGAGATTCGGAGGGGCGAGCATCACCTCGGCCCCATTCGTCCACGGTCACCCGGCCAGACGTCGTCGCGGGGTCCGGATCCGCGGCCCGGCGAGTCGCTGCCCTGGTGGGCGCGGCTACCGCGCGCCGAGGAGGCCACCCTCGGCAGCAACAACTGGGCGGTGTCGGGCGCGCGGTCGCGGACCGGCAGCGCCATCGTCGCCAACGACATGCACCTGCGCCTCTCGGTGCCAAACATCTGGTTCCGGGCGGCGTTCGAATACCCCGACGAACGGGCGCCGGGCCAGACGCGGCGCCTCGTCGGCGTGACGCTCCCCGGCGGGCCCCAGCTGGCGGTGGGCAGCAACGGCGACATCGCCTGGGGCTTCACGAACTCGGTCGGCGACTGGTCCGACCTGGTGATCGTGGAGCCGGTGCCCGGCGATCCCACGAAGTACCAGGCGCCGGAGGGACCGCGCGGCTTCGACGTGCACGCCGAGTCGATTGCGGTGAAGGGTGCCGCCCCGGTCACCATCGAGGCGCGCTGGACGATCTGGGGGCCGGTCGTCGCCCGCGATCACCACGGCCGCGAGCTGGTGCTCAAGTGGGTGGCCCACGACCCGCGCGTGCTGGCCACCGACGCCGCGCGGATCGCGGAGGCCCGCAGCGTGGACGAAGCGATGCGCCTGTCGGTCGGCGCGGCGCTGGCCGCCGAGAACCTCGTCGTCGGCGACCGCGAGGGCCATATCGCCTGGACCATCTACGGCGCGGTCCCCCGGCGCGTCGGCGTCGCCGGACCAGGCACGGCCGAAGGCGGCTGGGGCGGCGTGCCCACGTCGTGGGCCGACGGATCGCATCGCTGGGACGGCTATCTGGACTTCGACGAGCACCCGCGGGTCGTCGATCCGCCCGACGGCCGGCTGTGGTCGGCCAATGCCCGCGTGGTAGGCGGCGAGATGCTCCGGAGGGTCGGCGACGGCGGCTACAGCGACGGCATCCGGGCCTGGATGATCCGCGACGACCTGCAGCGGCTCGACGCCGCCGACGAGCGGGCGCTCTTCGACATCCAGCTCGACAACCGCTCCCTGTTTCTGAACCGCTGGCGCGGGGTCTTCCTCGACGCGCTCACGCCCGATGTGGCGCGCGGATCGCCGGCGCGCGCGGCGGCCCGGCAACTGGTCGAGGGCGCCTGGCCGGGTCATGCGGCGGCGGAGTCGGTGGCGTATCGCCTCGTGCGCACTTTCCGGCTCACCGTATCGCGGATGGCGTTCGACGCCCTGACGGCGCACGTGAAGGCCGCGGCGCCGGGTTTCGACTACTCGACCATCCGGCGGATCGAGGGTCCGCTCTGGCGTCTCGTCAGCGAACGCCCCGCCAACCTGCTCGACCCGGCGTATTCGACGTGGAACGCGTTTCTGCTCGCCGCCATCGACCGGACGATCGAGGCCATGACCGCGGGCGGGCGCGCCCTGAACGAACGGACGTGGGGCGAGGCCAACGCCGCCGATATCGCGCATCCGCTGGCCGCGGCAGTGCCGTGGCTGGCCCGGTTCCTGTCGATGCCGCGCGACGCGCTGCCCGGCGACACCTACGTGCCGCGCGTACTCACGCCGCGCACCGGGGCGTCGCAGCGGCTCGTGGCGTCGCCCGGCCATGAAGCGACCGGGATTCTGCACATGCCCGGCGGCCAGAGCGGCCACCCGTTGTCGCCGCACTTCGGCGATCAGCAGCGGGCCTGGGTGGAGGGTACGCCGGTGCCGCTGTTGCCGGGCACGGCGGTGCACAATTTGACCCTCGTGCCCTGAGGCCGGAGCTCCGAGCCCGTCTTCCCGGCGGGTTCGCGCGCCGGAAAACCGACGACACAGACGCTTTCGTGATCGCCCTTCACGATGAGCCGACGGGTCACAATTTCACCGCTGTCGAGCGGCAAAAAGCGCTCGGCGAAATGGTAGGCTGGCGCTCCTCGGGTCGCGATGTATCCCGTCCAGCTCGCCCTGCTCGGCGCCGAGGCGTTGGTGATGGCCGTGCTGGTGCTCGGCCTGTTCCGCAGCCGCACCGTGCTCGGCCTGTCGCCGTTGTACATCGTGCTGGGCGGCTTCCAGTACCTCGAAGCCTCGCTCAGCCTGAAAGTCGAGGTGGCGCCAGGCTGGCTGATCTATCCCGCGTCGACGGTGATGTTCACGGCCACGCTCCTCGCCGTGCTGCTCGTCTACATCAAGGAGGAGATCACCGAGGCCCGCAAGCTCGTCTACGGCCTGGTGCTGGCCAACGCCGGCCTGACGATCGTCGCGCTGATCGTCAGCGAACACATGCGCATCCCGGGCAGTGCCGTGCCGGCCGGCCTCAGCACGTCGGCGCTGCAGGCCAACGCCTGGGTCGCCGCGGTGGGCACCACGCTGCTGCTGCTCGACGTGATCGGCATCATCCTCGTGTTCGAGTACGTGAGCCGCTTCGTCCGGCCGCTGTTCGTGCGGGCGTTCCTGGCGCTGCTGCTCGTCGTCTCGTTCGACAACGCCTGGTTCACGATGCTGGTGCAGGGCCCGAGCAACCCGCAGTTCCAGCCGCTGCTGCTGGCCGGCTTCGCCGGCAAGGCCGCCGCCGCGCTTCTCTACACCGCGGCTTTGTGTGTCTACCTCCGGTTCTTCGAGCCCGATCAGGCCACAGTGGGCAGCGGCGACGTGCACGACGTGTTCCAGACCCTCACCTATCGGCAGCGCTACGAGGAGGCCCGCCAGCGCATGGTGCGCGACGCGCTCACCGGCCTCTACAACCGCGGCTACTTCGACGAGATCCTGCCGCGCGCGGTGGCGCATGCCGCCCGCTACCAGGAACCGCTGAGCGTGCTGCTGGTGGACACCGACCACTTCAAGACCATCAACGACACGCACAGCCACCTGGTGGGCGACCGCGTGCTGCGGCTGGTCGCCGAGACGCTGGGCGAACACGCGCGGGCGGCCGACACGGTGTGCCGCTACGGCGGCGACGAGTTCGTCGTGATCCTGTCGTCGGCCGACTCGGAGGCGGCGAGCGCCTTCGCTGAGCGCTTCCGCCGGCGCCTGCGCGAACGGGTGGGGGCGGCAGTGCCGCAGCTGCCATTGCAGGAGGTGACGGCCACGGTCGGCATCGCCACCTTCCTCGAGGATTCGGTGGCCTCGCCCGACGACCTGGTGCGGCTGGCCGACAACCGGCTCTATGTCGGCAAGCGAGCCGGCCGCGACCGCGTCGTCTGGCACGACCTGCCGACCTCGGCGTAGGGCGGCTCTTCAGAGCCGCCGAGATGGCAGAGCTGAAGCTCTGCCCTACAGTACCAACTGCCGCGGCGGGGCTACAATCGGCCACGCTGGACCGGATCGTCCGGCACGTCACGAAGGAGCCCGTCATGCGGAGTCTGCGCCCGGTGATCGCCGTCGTCGTGCTGTGCGGTTTCGCCTCGATGAGCGCCGCGCAGGCCCCGGATGGACCGGGCTACCAGCTGCCACCGAAGGTGATCGTCGACATCCTCGACCAGCCGCCGCCGCCCGAGGTGTTCCTCAGCCCGTCGCGCGACGTGGTGGCCGTGCTCGAGCACGCGGCGATGCCGACCATCGCCGAGCTGTCGCGGCCGATGCTGCGGCTCGCCGGGTTGCGCATCGATCCGGCAAGCAACGGCCGGCACCGCGCCCGCGCCGCCCGGGCGCTCGTGCTGAAGGCGGTGGCCGACGGCGCCACGCGGGCGGTGACACTGCCACCGTCGCCGGCGCTGACCTGGCTCGGCTTCTCCGCCGACGGCGCGCGCTTCGCGTTCACCCAGACGCGGCCGACCGGCATCGAGCTGTGGGTCGGCGAGAGCGCGACCGGACGCGCGACCGCCCTGCCGGGCACCGACCTCAACGCCGTGCTGGCAACGCCGTGCACCTGGGTGGGCACCGGCGCGTCGCTCCTTTGCGCCACCACGGTGGCCGGACGGGGCGCCGCTCCCGCGCTGCCGACCGTGCCCACCGGCCCCAACGTGCAGGAGCATCGCGGCGGCGTCTCGCCGGTGCGGACGTACCAGGACCTGCTGGCCTCGGCGCACGACGAAGCGCTCTTCGAGTACTACGCCACGAGCCAGCTGGTGACGGTGAATGCGGCCACCGGCGCCCGCACCGCGCTCGGCCGGCCGGGACTGCACACGCAGGTGCTGCCGTCGCCCGACGGCCAGCACACGGCGGTCACGCGGCTGAGCAAGCCGTTCTCGCGGCTGGTGCCGTACGGGGATTTCGCCAAGACCGTCGAGGTGTGGGACCGGGTCGGTGCGATCAGCCGGACGATCGCCACCCTTCCGGTGGCCGACGACGTGCCCAACGGCGGCGTCCTGCCCGGCCCGCGCAGCTTCCGGTGGCACCCGCTCGAGCCGGCGACCCTGGCGTGGGTCGAGGCGCTCGACGGCGGGAACCCGAAGGCTCAAGTGCCGCAGCGCGATCGAATCAGCACGCTGGCGGCGCCGTTCAAGGGCGAGCCCGCCGAGCTGGCGCGCACGGAGTACCGCTTCAGCGGCCTCAACTGGACGGATGCCGGCGTGGCGCTCTACTCGGAATCCGATCGCACGCGCCGCTGGACCCGCACCTGGGTGCTCGACAAGCCCGGCGCCGCCCCGCGCAAGCTGTGGGACCGGAGCGCCGAGGATCGCTACAGCGACCCGGGGGCGGCGTTGCGGCGCACCCGGGCCTCGGGCACCGAGTCGATCGTGCAGAGCGGCGACACCATCTTCCTGGCCGGCGCCGGGGCCTCGCCGCAGGGCGACAAGCCGTTCCTCGACACGCTGAGCCTTGGCACGCTGCGGCCGACACGCAAGTACCAGATGGCCGAGGGCTACGAGCCCGTCGTCGGCCTCCTGTCCGACGACGGATCGCGCGTGCTCACCCGTTTCGAGACGCGCAACACGCCGCCGGCGACGCTGGCCCGCTCGACCGCCGACGGCCGGCGCGTGACGCTGACGACGTCCACCGATCCGGCGCCGCTCATCTCGGGCGCGCAGAAGCAGCTCCTCACGTATGCGCGGGCCGACGGCGTGCAGCTCTCGGCCACGCTCTACACCCCGGCCGGGTGGACGCCGGCGCAGGGCCGGCTGCCGTTGCTGCTGTGGGCCTATCCGCGCGAGTTCGTCGATCCCAATGCCGCCGGCCAGGTCACCGGATCACCGCAGCGCTTCACCGGCGTGAGCGGTCCGAGCCATCTGCTGCTCCTCACGCAGGGCTACGCCATCCTCGACGACCCGTCGATGCCGATCGTCGGCGCCGGCGAGACCGCCAACGACACCTACGTCGAGCAGCTCGTCGCCAGCGCCAAGGCGGCCGTGGACAAGGTGGTGTCGATGGGCGTCGCCGACCCGGCGCGTCTCATCGTCGGCGGCCACAGCTACGGCGGCTTCATGACCGCCAACCTGCTGGCGCACTCGGATCTCTTCCGCGCCGGCATCGCCCGGAGCGGCGCCTACAACCGCACGCTCACGCCCTTCGGCTTCCAGAACGAGCAGCGGACGTTCTGGGAGGTGCCGCAGATCTACGCGCGGATGTCGCCCTTCAACCACGCGCACCTCATCAAGGAGCCGGTGCTGCTCATCCACGGCGAGGCCGACGACAACAGCGGCACCTTCCCGATCCAGTCGGAGCGGTTCTACGTGGCCCTGAAGGGCCACGGCGCGACGGTGCGCTACGTGACCCTGCCGCACGAAGCCCACGGCTACGCCGCGCGCGAATCGGTGCTGCACACCGTGGCGGAGATGCTCAACTGGGCCAACGAGTGGACGAAGCTCACGACATCGACAGCTCAGAGATAGAGATGTCAGTGGCATAGAGATGTTCGTGGCACATCTCTTGATCTCTTGATCTGGTGATCGGGTGATCGATCTGTCGATCGGGTGATCTCTTGAACTTGTGATCTATCTAGCAATCTATCTGGCGATCTGCAGATCTGGTGATCGGCCGCGCGCCATCGGCGGCAGCGTCAGGGTCTCTGCGCGGTGCGAGAGCACGCGACCGTCAGATCATCAGATCGATCACCAGATCACCAGATCACCCGATCCCCAGATCGATCACTAGATCACCACATCAATAGATCACCAGATTGAGTGAACCCATCACTGAATGCGAGCCAAGCTGAGCGCTTGGATCTGTGGCGCGCGTGTGGGGGCGAGCAGCACAGTCCCGCGAACGCGTCCCCGCTCGCACCGCCAGGTGAACTCGCCCGACAGCGCACCGGTGGCAGTGATCGACGCCGCCGTATCGCACGTCCCGACTTCAGACTTGAGCGCGGCCAGGTCGCGCGCCCAGTGCTCGGCGTCGCGATCCATCAGGAAGTTCATCGCCAGGGTCCCGGACGACGCGGTGACCGAGGACGACTCGAACATCCGGATGGCGGCCGCATAGGCCGTCGCCAGTGCCGGCGACACCACGGCGGGCCGCGGCGTCAGCTCGCCGGCCTGGTACAGGGCGACCGCGGCGTCCCACACCGGCGGGCGTGGTCCGGCGTAGGTGCGATTCGAGAGCGCGAAGATGCCGACGCCGAACTCCGGGAGCAGCAGCACGAACGAGCCGTACCCGGGGTAGCCGCCGCCGTGACTCAGCGTGAGCCCGAGCTCGCAATCGACGGCGACGCCCATCCCCATGCCGTAGGCGACGGCGGTGCGGCACGCCGAGGCGCCGCTGGCGCCCGGCCGCGGCCGCACCGACAGGTAGTTGCCGCCCTGCGCCAGCTCGCGCACGCTCGACCGCCGCACCGGCCCGCTGTCGGCGCCGTCGCGCGCCGGCCACGCCGACAGCAGATAGGCGACCCACTTCGCGTAGTCGTTGGCGCTCGTCTGGATGCCGCCCATCGCGCCGAAGGCGCCGTGCGCCATCGTCGGTTCGAGCTTCCAGCCATGGTCTTCCCAGCGATAGCCGAGGGCGCGGCGTTCAGCCGGCGCCGCGCTCACGTCGTAGCCGGTGGAGCTCATCCCCAGCGGGGTCAGCAGCGTGCGCTGGACGAAGTCCTTGTACGGCTGCCCGGAGACGTTGGCGACGATCCGGCCCAGCAGCGCGTAGCCGAGGTTCGAGTACTCCATCGCCGTGGCGGTCGGCCTGGTGAACGGGACGCCCTCGCGCAGCAGCCGCGTGAAGTCCTCCTCGGGGAGCGGCGTCTGCCGGTCGCCCCACGGATCGTCGGTGACCAGTCCGGCGGTGTGGGTGAGGAGCTCGCGCACGCGGATCTTCGGCGAGTCCTCGGTGGGTGGGCGCCAGCCGCGCAGCTCGGGCACGTAAGTCTCGGCCGGCGCGTCGAGGACGAGCTTGCCGTCGTCGCGCAGCTTGAGGATCGACAGCGCCGTGAAGGCCTTGGTCATCGACGCGATGCGGAAGAGGGTGTCGGCGGTGACCGGACGCTTCGACTCGACGTCCTGCAGGCCGACGCCCTTCACGTGGACGAGCCGGCCGTCCTTCACGATGCCCCACACCATGCCCGGGATGTGGGCGTCGAGGCGGTAGTGCTCCATCCCGCGATCGATCTCGGCGAGGACCGCGGCGTCCTGGGCGTGGACGGGGTGGCCGGCGGTCATGACGACCGCGGTCACCATCACGGCGACGGCGCGGACGAGGACGAAGGCGACGACGGGCGTAGCGGCTTGGCATGAGGAGCTCCGGGATCACGAGGAGGACGTCGCGGGCGGCGAGCACTTTCTGAATCGCGTCGGCCGGCGTGTCGGCCACCGCGGTGAGATGGCCCATCTTGCGTCCCGGCCGCGGATCGCGCTTGCCGTAGAGGTGCAGCTTCACCCCGGGCACGGCCAGCGCCGCGGCCCAGCGCGGCTCGCCCCGCTGCCAGACATCGCCGAGCAGGTTCGACATCGCCGCCGCCCGCACCAGCGCCGGCGAGCCGAGCGGCAGGCCGCAGATGGCCCGCACCTGCTGCTCGAACTGGCTGGTGATGCAGGCGTCGATGGTGAGGTGGGCGGAGTTGTGCGGCCGCGGCGCGATTTCGTTCACCAGCACCTTGCCGTCGGCGGTGAGGAAGAACTCGACGCAGAGCACGCCGACGTAGGCGAGCTCGTCCATGATCGCCTGCGTCACGGTGACCGCCTCGGCCACCGCCGCCGGCGGCACGCGGGCCGGCGCCACCGACAGGTCGAGGACGTGGTCGCGGTGCGTGTTCTCGATGGCGCCGTAGTGCGCGAACGCCCCGTCGAGGCCACGGGCGGCGACGACCGAGAACTCGAGGACGAAATCGACCACCCGCTCGAGGACCGCCGTCTGGTGGCCGACGAGCGCCCACACGCGATCGAGCTCGGTCGCCTTGGTGATGCGGTGCTGGCCCTTGCCGTCGTAGCCGAAGGCCGCGGTCTTGAGGATCGCCGGCATCCCCACCCGCTCGACCGCGGTGGTGAGCTCGTCGAACGAGCCGACCGGCTCGAACGGCGTGACCGGGAATCCCTTCAGCCGGAGGAACGCCTTTTCGCGGGCGCGCTGCTGCGTGACGTGCAGCGCGTGGCCGCTGGGGCGCACCGGCACGATCTCGGCGGCGGCATCGGCGGCGGCGGTCGAGACGTTCTCGAACTCGAAGGTGATCACGTCGACACCCCGCGCGAAGGCCCGGATGGCGTCGAGGTCGTCGTAGTCGGCGTCGATCTCGACGTCGGCCACCTGGCCGGTGGGCGTGTCGAAGGCCGGCGACAGCGTGTGCACGCGGTAGCCCATGCGCCGGGCCGCGATGGCGAACATCCGACCGAGCTGCCCGCTGCCCAGCACGCCGAGCGTGGCGCCGGGAAGCACGATGCGGTTCACGGCAAGGCGTCTTCCCGTACCGAGCGCGACTGAGCCTCACGGAAGGCCTTGAGGCGAGCCGCCAGGTCGGGCCGCGCCGTGGCGAGGATCGCGACGGCCAGCAGCCCGGCGTTCTTCGCCCCGGGCTTGCCGATCGCCAGCGTCGCCACCGGGACGCCGCCCGGCATCTGCACGATCGACAGCAGCGAGTCGAGTCCCTGCAGCGCCGCGCTCTGCACCGGCACGCCCAGCACCGGCAGGGTGGTGTAGCGCGGCGACCATGCCGGGGAGATGGGCGGCGCCGCCGGCGCCGGCGATGATGACCTTCAAGCCCTGGGCCTCGGCGCCCTCGGCGAACTCGGCCATCCAGGCGGGCGTGCGGTGCGCCGAGACGACCTGCTTCAGGTAGGGCACGCCGAACTCGTCGAGCACGGCCGCCGCGTGCGACATCGTGTCCCAGTCGGACTTCGATCCCATGATCACGGCGACGAGCGGTGCGGCCACTTGGGAGGTCTCGGGAAGCGGAAAGCTTATCAAAAGGCGGGGACCGGGGACCGGGGATCAGGGACCGGGCCGACCGGCGCCGATTTCGGCGCGCTACACTGGCGCCATGTTCACCAGCCGCCGTCTCGACGTCGCCGGCCTTGCGATCCTGGCGTGCCTCGTCGGCGCCGACGCCCGGGCCCAGGCGCCGGCCGCCCATCTCATCGTGCCGTTCCAGGAGTTCACCCTGCCCAACGGCCTGCACGTGATCCTGCACCGTGACACCAGCGTGCCGGTGGTGGCGCTGAACGTCTGGTATCACGTGGGTTCGGGCAACGAGAAGCTGGGGCGGACCGGTTTCGCGCACCTCTTCGAGCACCTGATGTTCGAGGGTTCGAAGCACGTTCCCGAGGGGTCGTTCGACACCTGGCTCGAGGGGGCCGGCGCCAACAACAACGGCTCGACCAATACCGACCGCACCAACTACTACATCGACGGCCCGTCGAACGCGCTCGATCTGATGCTCTTCCTGGAATCGGATCGCATGGGCTACCTGCTCGACACGATGAGCCCGGCGCGCGTCGACGGCCAGCGCGACGTGGTGAAGAACGAGCGCCGCCAGAGCTACGAGAATCGTCCCTACGGGATGGCCGAGCTCGAGCTCGACACGCTGCTGTGGCCGAAGGGCCATCCCTACAGCTGGTCGACCATCGGCTCGATGGAGGATCTCTCCGCCGCCAGCCACCAGGACGTGCAGGAGTTCTTCCGCACCTACTACGCGCCGAACAACGCCAGCCTGGTGATCGCCGGCGATCTCGATTTTGCCAAGACCCGCGCGATGGTCGAGAAGTGGTTCAGCGACGTGCCCACCGGCAAGCCGGTGCCGCCGGTGGCCCCGCCGCCGGCGATGCTCACCGCGGTAACCCGCAAGACCGTGACCGATCGCGTGCAGTTGCCGCGGCTCTACCTGGCGTGGCTCACGCCGGGACTGCACCGGCCGGGCGACGCCGCGCTCGACGTCGTCTCGTCGCTGTTGACGAGCGGCAAGAACTCGCGGCTCTACAAACGCCTCGTCTACGACCTGCAGATCGCCCAGGACGTGGCCGCCTTCCAGCAGTCGCAGGTGCTCGGCAGTGCCTTCTACCTGCAGGCCACGGCGCGGCCCGGCAAGACGGTCGAGGAGCTGCAGAAGGTGATCGACGAAGAGATCGACAAGCTGGCGGCGGCGCCTCCTGAGCCGCGCGAGCTCGAGCGCGCGCTCAACCAGATCGAGGCATCGTTCCTGCGTCAGGCCGAGCGGGTCGGCGGGTTCGGCGGCAAGGCCAACCAGTTGAACGCGTACTACACCAACACCGGGATGCCGGACTTCTTCAACGAGGACCTGGCCCGCTACCGCTCGCTCGACGCCACTGACATCTCGTCGATCGTGCAGCGCTACCTGCCCAAGGATCGGCGCGTGGAGATGATCGTCCTGCCAGGAGGCGCGAAGTGAGCGCGCGGCTGGTGGGCCCAGAATCTGCCACCCGCATAGGCACGGCAACGCCCTGTGTCAACGGTGCCAGACCCCACTACCTGGGGTTGGTGGTGGCCATTGCCGTCGCACTAGCCGCGACGCTTGGCGCCCAGCAGGGGCCCGATCGCTCGAAGCCGCCGGCGCTCGGCCCGGCGCCGGCGTTGCGCCTCCCCGAGGTGCAGAAGCTGACGTTGGGCAACGGCCTGCGGCTGTGGCTGCTCGAGAACCACGAGGTGCCGATCGTGCAGGCGAACCTGGTGGTGCTGTCGGGCGCTGCCGCCGATGTCCCTGGACAGTTCGGCGCCGCCAGCATGACGGCGGCGATGCTCGACGAGGGCGCCGCCGGCAAGGCCGCGCTCGCCCTGGCCGACGAGGTCGAGTTCCTGGGCGCGGAGATCACCACAGGCGCGTCGTTCGACGCGTCGGTGGTGCGCCTTTCGACGCCGGCATCGAAGCTCAGCGAGGCGCTCGGCCTGCTGGCCGACGTCACCCTGACGCCCGACTTTCCCACCGAAGAGCTCGAGCGGCTGCGCACCGACCGCCTCACGACGCTGCTGCAAGCGCGCGACGAGCCCCAGTCGCTGGCCGGGATCGCCTTCCCGCGGCTGCTCTATGGTCCCGAACATCGCTACGGTACGGCGGCCGGCGGCACCGAGGCGTCGTTGAAGGCGATGGGGGTCAACGAGCTGCGGACGTTCCATCGCGGCCACTACCGTCCCGACAACGCCGTGCTCATCGTCGTCGGCGACGTGACGGCGGCGGCGCTGCGGCCGCTGGTCGACCAGCGCTTCGGGGCGTGGAAGGCCGCCGCCCCGGCTGCGCCAGCCTTTCCCACGCGGGTCGCACCGCAGCCCGGCAAGCGCCAGATCTTCATCGTCGACAAACCGGGCGCGGCGCAGTCGCAGATCCGGATCGGGCTGGTCGGCGTGCCGCGCTCGACCCCCGACTACATCGCCCTCGACGTGTGGAACACGATTCTCGGCGGCTCGTTCACCTCGCGGCTCAACACCAACCTGCGCGAGAAGAACGGCTACGCCTACGGGGCGTCGTCGCGGTTCGACATGCGGCGGTCGGCCGGGCCGTTCCAGGCCGGCGCCGGCGTGCAGACCGACAAGACCGCCGACGCGCTGAAAGAGTTCTTCAACGAGCTGAACGGCATGCTGCAGCCGATCCCGGCCGAGGAACTCGAGAAGGCCAAGAGCTACGCGGCGCTGTCGTTCGCCGGCGAGTTCGAGACCACCGGCCAGCTGGCGGTGAAGCTCGAGGAGATGGTCACCTACCAGCTGCCCGACGACGTCTTCACGAGCTACGTCGCCCAGGTGCAGAAGGTGACCGCCGCCGACATGACCCGGGTCGCCAAGTCGTACCTGCTGATGGACCGCCTGGCGGTGGTGATCGTCGGCGACCGCGCTACCATCGAGGCGCCGGTGCGGGCGACCAACCTGGGCCCGGTCACGATCGTCCCGGTCGACGACGTGATGCGCTGATACGGCCGGCTCGTGCGCCGCCTGACTACGCGGACTGCGCGAACCGTCGCCGATACGCGCCCGGTGACGTCCCGACGCGGCGCCGGAAGTGATGCCGCAGCGTCTCGGGCGTCGTGAATCCCGACAGTTCGGCGACGCGCTCGATCGACGCGTCGGAGGTCTCGAGCAGCCGCTGCGCCGCCAGCACGCGCTGATGGGTGAGCCACTGGTGCGGCGTGGTCCCGGCCTGGGCCTCGAACCGGCGGGCCAGCGTCCGCATCGACATCCGGCCCTTGCGGGCCAGCGTTGCCGCGTCGAGCGGCTGATCGAGACGTCCGCTGGCCCACTCCATGATCGGCGCCAGCGATCCGTCCGGCGCCGGCATCGCCGTGGCCACGAACTGCGATTGCCCGCCCTCGCGGTGCGGCGGCACCACCATGCGCCGCGCTACCTGGTTGGCGATCGCCGAGCCGTAGTCCTGGCGGACCAGATGCAGGCCGAGGTCGATGCCGGCGGCGCTGCCGGCCGCGGTGTAGATGCTGCCGTCCTCCACGTAGAGCACCGACGGCTCGACCCGGACCGTCGGGTACTTCGCGGCCAGCTTGCTGGCGTGGCGCCAGTGCGTGGTGGCACGCCGGCCGTCGAGCAGGCCGGCGGCGGCCAGTACGAAGGCGCCCGAGCACACCGACATCAGCCGCGCTCCACGGGCGTTGGCCGCGCGCAGCGCGTCGAGCATCGCCGTGGGCGGGGCTTCGTCGAGGTCGCGCCAGTTGGGAATGACGATCGTACCGGCGCGAGCCAGCGCCCGTACGGAATGCGTGGGCAGGAGGCGGACGCCGCCAGTGGCCCGGAGCGGCGGCGGGTCGTAGCTCACCACCGCGAAGTCGTACCACGGCACGCCGAGCTCGGGCCGGCGGAGGGCGAACACCTCGGCGACGATGCCGAACTCGAACAGGCTCACGCCGTCGCAGGCGAGCACGACGACGAGGCGATTGGCGGGACCGGACGGCACGCGTGCGGGCATGGCAGGATTTTAACGTAAGCTGTCATTCCTGCCACTCGACGGGCGGGCGGCCCCACGCCACACTGGCCGGCATGTCCGCAGACCTCCGCTACCCCGTCGGCGACTTCACGCCCCCCGCGGCGTTCACCCCGGCGTTCCAGGCCACCGCCCTGACCACCTTGGCCGAGGCGCCCGCCCGCTTCCGCCTCGCCGTCGCCGGCCTCACCGACGCCCAGCTCGAGACGCCGTATCGTCCCGAGGGCTGGACCTCGCGCCAGGTGGTGCACCACGTGGTCGACAGCCATCTCAATGCCTACCTGCGCACCAAATTCGCGCTGAGCGAGGACCACCCGACGATCAAGCCGTACCCCGAGGCGGTATGGGCCGAGTTCGTCGACGCGAAGACCGCGCCGGTCGTGGTCTCCCTCGACCTGCTCGACGCGCTGCACACCCGCTGGGTGATGCTGCTGCGCTCGTTCAGCGACGTGCAGTGGAAGCGTACGCTGCTCCACCCCGACCGCGGGTCGATGACGTTGCACGACGTGCTGGCGCTCTACGAATGGCATTGCCGCCATCACACCGCGCACATCACCTCGCTGCGCGCGCGGCAGGGCTGGTAGCTCCGCTCCTAGCGGAAGAGGCTCTTGGCCACGAACCAGACGTTGGCCGGCCGTTCGGCCAGCCGCCGCATGTACCACGGGAACCAGTAGGTGCCGTAGGCGATGAGCACCCGCACGTTCTTGCGTTCGCGCGCCAGGCGGCGCTGCTCGCCGCGCTGGATGCCGTAGAGCATGTGGATCTCGTAGTCGGTTGGCGCCAGCCGCTGCCCGTCGCCGTGCTGTTCGATGGCGCGGATGATCGCGGTGTCGTGGGTGCCGAACACGGCCCGCGATCCGCTGGCGCGGGCGCCGGGGCTGAGCATCAGCTGCGCCAGCCTGAAGTAGTTGGCATCGACGTCGGCCTTCTTCGGGAAGGCGATCGCCGCCGGTTCGGCGTAGGCGCCCTTCACCAGCCGGATGCCGATGCCGCGGGCGATCATCGACGCCACATCGTCGGCGGTGCGGTGCAGGTAGGCCTGCAGCGCCACGCCGATGTGCGGCACCTGATCGCGCAGGCGCCGCACGGCGTCGAGCGTGCGATCGACATAGGGCGACTGCTCCATGTCGACCCAGAAGTAGTTGCCGGCCTCGTCGGCCTTGCGCCCGATGGCCAGGGCATTGGCGAAGGCCCGGTCGGGATCGACGTCGAGACCGAGCTGGGTGAGCTTGATCGACGGCTCGCAGGCGAGGCGGCGGGCCTGCACCTGGTCGATCACCGACAGGTAGTGGTCGGTCACGCGCTCGGCCTCGGCCATGTCGACGACGTTCTCGCCGAGCCGCGTGAAGATGGCGCCGATGCCGCTGGCGGCCTGGGCGGTGGCCGCGGCCAGCATGTCGGCGGCGGTTTCGCCGGGCATGAACGTGGCGACGGCCCGGCGCACGAACGGCGCCTTCACGCCGTGCTCGCGCATCCACTGGCTGTCGGAGATCTTGAGCAGGGCGGCACGGGCGAGGCTCATCGACGAACACGATACGATGACTGCCGTGGCGTTCGCGACCGCTTCCCGCGTGGATCCGGGACCAGCCGGGTGACGCCGCAGGTCGTGGTGATCGGCGCCGGCGCCGCCGGGCTGATGGCGGCGATTGCCGCCCGCGACGCCGGGGCCGAGGTGACGCTGGTCGAGCGCACCGCCGACGGCGGCCGCAAAATCCTGATCAGCGGCGGCGGCCGGTGCAACGTGCTGCCGTCGACCGCCGCGCCCCGGCGATTCGTCAGCGACTCGCCTCGCCCGCTGGTCGCGGCGCTGCTCGGCGCCTGGCCGCTTCGCGAGCAGCGGCGGTTCTTCGAGGAGACGCTGCGAATCCCGCTGGCGCTCGAGGCGGCGAGCGGCAAGCTCTTTCCAGCCTCGAACCGGGCCCGCGACGTTCGCGACGGCCTGGTCGCGCACGCGCGAGGCGCCGGGGTGACGCTGCAGTTCGGCGCGGCGGTGGTCGAGGTCCGCCGGAACGGCGACGGGTGGATGGTTCGCACATCGCGCGGCGAGATCGGCCACGCGCGCGTGATCGTCGCCACCGGCGGGCTCTCGGTGCCCTCGACCGGCAGCGACGGCTTCGGGCTCGAGCTGGCCCGCACGCTCGGTCACCGCATCCACCCGACCTATGCCGCGCTCACCCCGCTGACGACCGTCCCGGCGGTGCACGCCGGGCTGGCCGGCGTGTCCCTCGAGGCGTCGCTCGGCGCCGCGTCGGCCCGCGAACGGGCGCGATCGACCGGCGGCTTCCTCTTCACCCACCGCGGCTACAGCGGGCCGGCCGTGCTCGACGTCTCGCACGTGGCTGTTCGCAGCCAGTGGCCCGAGGCCGCGCGTGCGACCGTGCAGGCAGCGTGGACAGCGATGGACGCGGCCGCCTGGACCGCCTACCTGGCCGGCGCCCGCGGGCGCGTCGTCACGGCCGTGGGGCGCCACCTGCCGCAGCGCCTGGCCGATCTGCTGGTGCGCGAGGCCGGCGTGCCCGACGATCGCCCCTGTGTCCAGCTGCGTCGCGAGGAGCGAACGCGCCTGCTGCGGGCGCTCACGGCCTACAATCTCCCCTGGACGGGCGACGAGGGCTACCGCACCGCGGAGGTCACGGGCGGCGGCGTGGCCCTCGACGAAGTCCACCGCGGCACGCTCGAGAGCCGCCGGGCGGCTGGCCTCTTCTTCTGCGGCGAAGTGCTCGATGCGTTCGGGCCGATCGGCGGCCACAACTTCAGCTGGGCCTGGTCGACGGGGCGCGCCGCCGGCCGCGGCGCCGCGCGGACGGCTTGACGGCCCTCGGCTGGTCGGGATATTGAACCAAGACGTTAAGTAACGCGCGTCGGGGGCGGTTCGCCGCACGGCTGGCGATTCACGCCGCCTGGCGCACTCCTGCGGCCATCCAGCGGGTCCCATTGAACCCCCGGCGGTCTGCCGGTCGTCTCCGAACCAGGACCGCGCGGCAGCCGCGCTCGGGCCTCGATTGACTTTCGCTTTTCATTCGCAATATCGTGGACGGCTTCCAGGAGCAGGTGTGAGCGACACGAACGACGACTTGTCCGCACTGCGCATCGAGCGAGCCCCGCTGCATACCGGCGGCAGGCGCTGGGGCCGCTGGGTGGCGCTGCTCGTGCTGCTGGCCGCAGTCGGCGGCGGCGCCTGGTGGTGGACCAACCGCGTCGTGCCGCTCGAAGTGGAAGTGGCCGCCGTCACCTCGCGCGCCGCTGGCACCCAGGCGTCGGTGCTCAACGCCTCGGGGTATGTCACGGCCCGGCGCCGCGCCACGGTCTCGTCCAAGGTCACCGGCAAGGTCATCGAGGTGAACGTCGAAGAGGGCATGGCGGTACGCGAGGGCCAGGTGCTGGCCCGGCTCGACGACTCCACCGTTCGGGCAACGCTCGAGCTGGCGCGGGCGCAGCTGGAGGCGTCGCGTCGTGCCATTCCCGAATCCGAGGTGCGGCTCGACGAAGCGAAGATCAACCTCGGTCGGCGTGAGCGGCTCTTCAAAGAGCAGCTTGCCACCGCCGCCGACATGGACCAGGCGCAGGCGGAGGTCAACTCGCTCACCGCCCGCATCGCCTCGCTGCGCGAGCAGGTCCTGGTCGCCGAGCGGCAGGTGGCGCTCCAGCAGACAGCGCTCGACGACACGGTGATCCGCGCGCCGTTCAGCGGCGTGGCTATCTCCAAGGACGCCCAACCCGGGGAGATGGTGTCGCCGGTGTCGGCCGGCGGCGGCTTCACGCGCACCGGCATCAGCACCATCGTCGACATGCGCTCGCTCGAGGTCGAGGTCGACGTCAACGAGAGCTACATCAACCGCGTCGCGGCCGGGCAGCCGGTCACCGCCATCCTCGACGCCTATCCGGACTTCGAGATCCCGGCCAAGGTCATCGCCGTGGTGCCGACCGCCGACCGTCAGAAGGCCACCGTGCTGGTGCGCATCGGCTTCAATGCGCTCGACCCGCGCATCCTGCCCGACATGGGCGTGAAGGTGACCTTCCTGCGCGAGGCCGTGGCCGACGCCACCCCCGCCGCCCGCCCGGTGGCGCTGGTGCCCAAGAGTGCCGTCAAGGCCGGCGCCGAGGGCGGGTCGAGCTATGTGTTCGTGGTGAAGCAGGACACGGTGGAGCGGCGGGCCGTGCAGACCGGCGGCACCGACGGCGACCGCCTCGAGGTCACCGGCGGGCTGTCGTCGGGCGACCGGGTCGTCGTGGCGCCGCCGGCCGAGCTCGTCGAGGGCACGCCCATCGTCATCAAGTGAGGAGCACGCGTTCATGAGCGCACTCGTTCAGGTCAGCGGCGTCCACAAGTACTTCACCCGAGGCAGCGAGCGGATCGACGTGTTGAAGGGCGTGAACCTGCAGATCCCGCCGGGCGACTTCGTGGCCTTGATGGGGCCGTCGGGCTCGGGAAAGACGACGCTCCTCAACCTGATGGGCGGCCTCGACACGCCGTCGGGCGGCTCGGTCGAGGTGGCCGGCACCAACATCGGCGCGCTCTCCGGCGGGCAGCTCTCGCGCTGGCGCGCCCACCACATCGGCTTCGTCTTCCAGCTCTACAACCTGCTCCCGGTGCTCACCGCCGAACGCAACGTCGACCTGCCGCTGCTGCTCACCAACCTGTCGAAGGCCGAGCGCAGGAAGCGGGTCGGCATCGCGCTGAACGTCGTCGGGCTGTCCGAGCGTGCCAAGCACTACCCGCGGCAGCTCTCCGGCGGCCAGGAGCAGCGCGTCGGCATCGCCCGGGCGATCGTCACCGACCCGACGCTGCTGCTCGCCGACGAGCCCACCGGCGACCTCGACCGCAAGTCCGGCGACGAGATTCTCGATCTGCTCGCCACACTGAACGCCAAGCACGGCAAGACGATCGTGATGGTCACCCACGACCCGCGCGCCGCCGAGCGCGCCAAGCGCACGCTGCACCTCGAGAAGGGCGTGCTGCTGGAGGAGGCGATGGCATGAAGTACCTCCCGCTGCTGTGGAGCAGTCTGTGGCGGAAGAAGGTTCGCACCGTCTTCACGCTGCTGTCGATCTTCGTCGCGTTCCTGCTGTTCGGCCTGCTGATGACCATCAAGCAGGCGTTCAGCTTCGGCGTGGACATCGCCGGGCTCGACCGGCTGATCCTCATCCACAAGGTCAGCCTGATCATGCCGCTGCCGGTCAGCTACCTCGAACGGCTGCGGGCCACCGAGGGCGTCACGCTGGCCACGCACCAGTCGTGGTTCGGCGGCGTCTACCAGGACCCCGCGAATTTTTTCGCGCAGATGGCCGTGGAGCCCGACTCGTTCCTGAAGATCTACCCGGAGTTCCAGGTGCCGCCCGACCAGGTCGCGGCCTGGGACGGCGACCGGCAGGGGGCGGTCGTCGGCGTCGATCTGGCCAGGCGCTTCAACTGGAAGGTCGGCGACCGCATCCCGATCACCGGCACGATCTGGCAGCCGAAGAGCGGCCAGACCTGGGAGTTCAACATCGTCGGGATGTACGACGGCGGCCAGGGCGTGGACAAGACGCAGTTCTTCTTCCGCTACGACTACCTCGACGAGAACCGGCGCCAGGGGGAAGGCCTGGTCGGCTGGTACGTGGTCAAGATCGCCGATCCCGGTCAGGCCCAGGCGATGGGCGCCAGGTTCGACGACATGTTCGCCAACTCGGCCGCTGAAACCAAGACCACCACCGAGAAGGGCTTCGTCGAAGGCTTCGCCAAGCAGATCGGCGACATCGGCGCGATCATGATCGCCATCCTCGTCGCCGTGCTCTTCACCATGCTGCTGGTCGCCGCCAACACCATGGCGCAGTCGGTGCGCGAGCGCACCAGCGAGGTCGGCGTGCTCAAGACGCTCGGTTTTTCCAACGGCTCTATCCTCGGGCTGGTGCTTGGCGAATCGGTGCTCATCGCCCTGCTCGGCGGCGCCGCCGGACTCGGCCTGGCATGGCTCATCGTCCAGCAGGGCGATCCCACCAACGGCATGCTGCCGATCTTCGTCCTGCCGGGCCGCGACGTGGCGATCGGCGCCGCGCTGATCGTCGTGCTCGGTCTGGTCGCCGGAGCGCTACCGGCGGCCACGGCGATGAACCTGAAGATCACCGACGCCCTGCGCAGAGGCTGAGGACGCAAATGTTCCACTGGATTGCTCAGACCGTCGCCGTCACCCTGCTCAACCTGCGGACCATTCCGCTGCGGCTCGGCTCCTCGGGCGTGGCCATCATCGGCATCGCCGGCGTGGTCGTGGTGCTGGTGTCGGTGCTGTCGATCGCCTCGGGCTTCACCGCCGCCATGTCGGAGGCCGGATCGCCGAGCCGGGCGCTGGTGATGCGCAGCGGCGCCGACAGCGAGATGACCAGCGGGGTCAGCGGCACCGAGTCGGATCTGATCCGGCAGGCGCCGGGCATCCGCCGCGACGGCCAGGCCGCCCTGGCCTCCTCCGAGCTCTACGTGATCATCGACCTGCCGAAGATCAGCACCGGCACGGCGGCCAACGTGCCGATGCGCGGCATCGGTCCGCAGACCCTCGCGGTACGCGACAACGCCTCGATCGTCGAGGGCCGCATGCTGGAGTTCGGCACCAACGAGATCGTCGTCGGCCGCGGTGCCAGCGCGCAGTTCCAGGGCCTCACCCTGGGCAGCCAGGTGCGCTCGGGCCAGAACACGTGGAACGTGGTCGGCATCTTCGAAGCCGACGGCGGCGTGCAGGAGACCGAGATCTGGTGCGACGTGCGCGTGCTCCAGGGCGCCTATCGGCGCGGCAACACCTACCAGCTGGTGGTGGCCCGGCTCGACTCGTCGGACACCTTCGATACCTTCCGCGACTGGCTCACCGCCAACCCGCAGCTGAACGTGCAGGTGCGGCGCGAGACCGAGTACTACGCGCAGCAGTCGCGGGCGCTCTCCAGCCTGATCCAGACGGTGGGCTTCGGCATCGCCGCGCTGATGGGCATCGGCGCGGTGTTCGGCGCCATCCTGACGATGTACACCGCGGTCTCGACGCGGTCGCGGGAGATCGCGACGCTGCGCGCCCTCGGCTTCAACTCCACCTCAGTGGTGGTGTCGGTGATGGCCGAATCGCTGGCCCTGGCGGCCATCGGCGGGGTGATCGGCGGTGTGCTGGCCTACCTGGCGTTCAACGGCTACCAGACCTCGACGATGAACTTCCAGACCTTCAGCCAGGTGGCGTTCGCCTTCCGCGTCACCCCGCAGCTGCTCGGGCTCGGGCTCGCTTACGCGCTGATGATGGGCCTGGTCGGCGGGCTCTTCCCGGCGATCCGCGCCGCGCGGCTCCCGATCCCGTCGGCCCTGCGCGAGCTGTAGCGGCCTCGAGGCAGCTCTGAAGAGCTGCCCTACAGCGCCTTAGCGGGGCAGCCCGGGGACCTCCGTGCGCAGCTTGTACAGCGTCTTGCCCGCGGTCACGTACAGCGTCCGCATGTCGGATCCGCCGAAGGCGTTGTTGGTGATGTAGTCCTCGGGAATCGGGATGAACTTCACCAGCGTGCCTTGTGGCGAGATGACGTAGACGCCCGTCTTGGTATCGAGGGTCTCGGCCGTGCCGCGCAGCTGGTTCATCCCCGCCGACGCGTAGAGATTGCCTTGGGTGTCGATGCTCATGCCGTCGGCGCTGCGGCCCGGTGAGAAGTCGTAGTGCACGCGCATATTGCGCACCGTGCCATCGGGCTGGAGGTCGTAGCGGCGGATCAGCCGGGCCCCGCCCTCGGCGCCGTTGGCCTCGACCAGGTACAGCGAACGGTCGTCGGGCGAGATCTGGATCCCGTTGGGCCGCTGCACGTCGGGCGCGGCGAGGATACGCTCGACCCGGCCGGGCGCATCGATGCGGTAGACGGCGGCGCCGTTCAGCTCGGTGAAGTAGAGCCGCCCCTTCGAGTCGATGGTGATGTCGTTGGGACCGACCAGCGGACGGCCGTCGACGCGCTCGGCGAGCACCTCGACCGCGCCGGTGGCGAGATCGGTGCGCGTGACCCGCGGGATGCCGCTGACCTTGACGCCCGGACGGGTGAACTCGGCCCCTTCGCAGGCGATCAGGCGGCCCTGCGGGTCGATGAGCAATCCGTTGGCGGCGTTGCTCCGCTCGCGGAACACCGACAGCACGCCGTCGGCGCCGAGCTTCATGATGCGCTGGGTGATGATGTCGGTGAAATACACCGATCCGTCGGGAGCGACGGTCGGTCCTTCGGTGAAGGCCACGGTCGTGGCGACCTCGACCTGCTGGCCGGCGGCGGCGTGCAGCGGCGCCAGGCCGATCCCGGCGACCACCACGACGACGAGGCAGTGCATTGCGTTGGGGAGCACGTCGGCCTCCGTGGCCCCGCGATGAGCGTCGCGCGCCACGTCGACGCGCAGGACCGGCCCGCATTCTAGAGCGGTTTGCGATTCGGCGCAGGGCGGAGCTTCAGCTCCGCCAGGAGGCGGCTCTGAAAGAGCCGCCTTGTCCAGACGACGCGCCCGCTCCGATGGCAGGATCTTGACGTCGGTTGTCGCTGCCGGCTCTCGATCGCGCCGAACCGCTCGATCGACACTGGTCGCTTCCCAACATGGCCGCCCGCGACGTCGTCGACCTCGTCCTGCTCGGCGCGCTATGGGGCGCGGCGTTCCTGTTCACGCGCATCGCCGTCCCCGAGTTCGGACCAATCGCGCTCATCCTGGTGCGGGTGGCCGTGGCGGCGGTCGTGCTCACCGCCCTCATGGCCTGGAGAGGCGGCTTGCGGACGCTGGCACCCTGCGCCCGACCGCTGGTCGTCCTCGGAGCCATGAACACCGCCGTGCCGTTCACGCTCTTTGCCTTCGCCACGGTCACGCTGCCAGCGGGTCTCGCCTCGGTGCTGAACGCCACCGTGCCGCTCTTCGGCGCCGTGACCGGCGCCGTCTGGTTCGGTGACCGGCTGTCCGCGGCGCGCGGCGCCGGGTTGCTGACCGGCTTCGCCGGGGTGGTCGTGCTCGCCTGGTCGAGACTCTCGGCCGGAGGCGACGGGTTGGCGGTGCTGGCCGCACTGGCTGCGACCGTGCTCTACGCGCTGGCCGCGCATTTCACCCGCCGCCGCCTGGGCGGTGTCCCTCCGCTCACGGTTGCCACCGGCAGCCTGATCGCGGCCACTGCCATCGCCCTGCCTTTCGGCGTCGGGTTCTGGCCGGCGGCGAATCCGTCGGCGCGGGCGTGGGCGTGTGCGGTCGCGCTGGGCGTGGGCTGCACTGCCCTTGCCTACCTGCTGTACTTCCGGCTGATCGCCCGGACGGGCGCGGTCACGGCGCTGGCCGTCACCTACCTGATTCCCATGTTCGGCGTCACCTGGGGCGCGATCTTCCTGGCCGAGCGCCTGCCGGCCAGCGCGCTTGCCGGCGGGCTGCTGGTGCTGGCCGGCGTGGCCCTGACGACGCGCGCGGCGACCCAGGCGCGGCTAGCCAGATAGCCGCGGGATCTAATCGAGCGCGGCCAGGATCGACCGGGCCGCCTGTGTGTCGCGGTGCTCGGCGCCGAGTGCGAACTCGAGGTGACGCGCCGCCTCTGACAACGACTCGCGCGCCTCGGCGGGACGCGCCGCGGCGTGAAACACCCGGCCCATCGTGAGGTGGGCCCGGCCCAGGATGCTCGACAGCGAACCGGCTTCGCTCCTGGCGACTTCCAGCGCCAGGCCCCGCGTCGCATCGTTCAGCGCCTCGTCCACTCGATCTCGGGCCAGGTCCAGGCTGGCCCGCCGCAGCAGGCCCCGCGCGAGCAGCTCGCGCCCCTGCGAACTGGCCTCGGCAATCGCCACGGCGCGATCCGCGGCGGTGGCGGCCGCGGCGATGTCGCCGCGAGCCTCTTCAAGGAGCGCCCGTTCGGACGCCAGCGCCGAGAAGGCCACGTGCGTGGGTGGAAGTCGATCGGCCTGCAGCCGCTCGAATTCGTTCAACAGCCCGCTCGCGCCAGTCAGATCGCCGAGCACGCGATGCGCGGTCGCCCGCAGCAGCATCGACTGCATCCGGGACACGTCGTTGCCGAGCCGCACCGCTTCCGCGGCGGACTTATCGGCAATCGCCAGCGCCTCGGCGGCCCGACCCTGCTCGAGGATCGGACGGGCCAGGTTGTTGAGCAGCATCGGGGAGACACTGGCGCCGGCCTGGTCGGCGCTGCCGATCTCGACGGCGAGCCGGAACAGCCGCTCCGCTTCCCGCGGCTGGCCCAGCAGATAGCGGGACAGCCCCCAGTTGTTCAGCAGCGTGCCGGCCATCTCGGTGCGGTCCCGCCCCATCGCCGCGAGTTGCGCGAAGGCGGATTCAAACGCAGTGCTGGCCTCGGTGTTCCGGCCGGCGGAGCGAAACGACTCCGCCAGGTGAATGGCGACGTTGAGATTCGCCAGCTCCGACCCCAGTCCGGACTCGCGCAGCAGCCGGTCGGCCGATTGGGTATGCGCGACGTCTGCCCCGCTGTTGCCGCTCTCGCGCGCCACCTCGCTCGCCCGCAGCTCGCAGAACACGCGGTCGAGCAGGAAGGGGCGACCCGGGGGCATCTCGGCCAGCCCGTCGCGGACCAGGGTGATCGCCCGCGGCACCTCGTCGCCGCGGGCCAGCGCACTGGCGAGCGCGCACGCCGCCTTGCCGCGGGTGGAGGCGCTGGCCGAGGGGAGCGTCCGGGACAGTTCGAAGGCGCGGGTCAGCGCCCGTCGGGCGTTGTCATCCTCGTCCTGGGACCGGTCCTGCCGGCCGATCGAGATCAGCGCCTCCACGGTGGTCTCGTCAGGAGGGTTGGCCGGACGGCGGTTGACGAGCTGTTCGGCCCGGCTCAGGAGGTCGCCCGCCGTGAACGCCCGACCTTGCGGCGCGGCGTCCGAGAGCAGAAAGGCATTCATGTCGTTGACCGACTCGGCCCGCGCCAGCAGGCGCAGGGCGAAGTCGCGTTCCGCGGCGGCGCGGACCGACTGCACCCAGGTGCCGGCAGTGCCGGCGAGCACGGCGACCACCACGGCGCTGCCCAGAGCCACCGCCACCCGGTTGCGACGCACGAACTTCGCGAGCCGGTAGCTCAGGGCATCGCCGCGTGCCGCAATTGGCTGGTGGGCCAGCCAGCGCCGCAGGTCCTCGGCCAACGCCACCACCGACACGTAGCGCTCGGCCGGCGCCTTCTTCAGCGCCGTGGCGACGATGGTGTCGAGGTCGCCGCGCAGTGCCCGCCGCAGGCGATCGGGGCTCGTGCGACGCGCCTCGGCGATCGCCGATGGCGTGCTGCGCAGCTGCGTGCTGAGGTCGGTGGCGCGGTCGGACAGGCGCGGCGGATCGATGTCGACGATCGCGCGCAGCAGCCCGGCCGGACTGTCGAGCACGGGTTCGGCCGGGTGCCGGCCCGCCAGCAGCACGTAGAGCAGCACGCCCAGGGCATAGACGTCGGTCGCGGTCGTGACCTCTCCGCTGCTCACCTGTTCGGGGGCAGCGTAGGCCGGCGTCAGCAAGCTGTCGCCGGCGACCGTCAGGCGGGTGCCGAGCGCGTGGCCCTCGTCGACCTCGAGCAACCGGGCGATGCCGAAATCCAGCAGCTTCACCTCGCCGCTGGCCGTGACCATCACGTTGGAGGGTTTGAGATCGCGGTGCACCACCAGGTTGGCGTGGGCATGCCCCACTGGCCCCAGGACGTCGAGGAACAGACGCACACGATCGGCCACATTCAGCCGCTGGCGGTCGCAGTGCGCATCGATCGGCTCGCCGTCGACGTGTTCGAGCACGAGATAGGGCTGGCCGATCGGCGACACGCCGGCGTCGACGATCCGGGCGATCTGCGGATGCGTCAGCCGGCCGAGGATCCGCCCTTCGCGCGAGAAGCGCTCCTCGCCAGAACGGCCGACCAGCGCGGCGTTCAGCAACTTCACCGCCACTCGGCCCTCGAACCGCCCGTCGGTGCGTTCGGCCAGCCACACGCTGCCCATCCCGCCGTGACCGATCGGCTCGACCAGCCGATACGCGCCCAGTTGCAGCCCGGTCAAGGCCGAGCGCGTCGGCTCGATGGCGGCGGCGCCCTCGAGGTAGTCGTGCTGCTCGACGGCGTCGCACTCGGCGAGCCAGCGGGCAATCTGGTCGGCGAGCTCGGGTGAGCGCGCGTGAATCGACGCCAGCCACTCGGCACGCTCCGCCGGGGCGAGGTCGAGGGCGGTGTCCAGGTACGGACTCGCCGATTGCCAGCTCTCGTGGTGAGGGTTGGACATGCGGGACCGTCTAGCCTGGCAGATCGGCGTCGTGGATCGTGGCGTGCAGGTAGGCGCGGGCCTTGATCCAGTGGCGGCGGATCGTCCGCTCGGACAGCCCCTTCATCACCGCGATCTCCTCGAACGAGAAGCCGCAGAAGTACTTGAGGTCGACGATCTCGGCCAGCACCGGCTCCACACTGGACAGATCGTCAAGCGCGTCGCTGATCCGGCCAAGCTCGGCGGTCTCGGACGCCACGTCGAGGGCATCGGTGGAGAGCGCCGTCAGCTCGAAGAGCCCGCCGCGCTTCTGGGCGCGCCGGTTGCGCGCGTAGTCCACGATCAGCCCGCGCATCACCCGGGCGGCGTAGGCCATGAAGCGGTGGCGATCCGGGAACATCGCGCCGTCGCGGCTCGACAGATCGAGGTAAGCCTCGTGCAGCAGGCTGGTGGCGCCCAGCGACACGCCCCAGCCGTTTCTGGCCAGTTCCTTCGCGGCGATGCGGTGCAGTTCCGTGTAGAGCGCCGCGAACAGCGCCGAGCCCGAGGCCGAGTCTCCCCGCTCCGCCGAAGAGAAGAGCAGCGCGAGCGTGGGGCCGGGAAGCGTATCCATGTGAGCCCTGCTCGCGAGGTGCCTAGCCTACAGCAGGGATGGCCGAATCCGCGGGCCGTTTGCGATCGGCAGAGTGAAGGCCCTGTTTTTGGGCTTCGGAGGACTCATGACCCGTCCACTCGCCGTCCTGGCCGTCCTGGCCGCGTCGCTCGTGCTTGCCGCTCGCGCCGAGGCGCAATCGCTCGGCACCTTCCGCTGGCAGCTGCAGCCGTTTTGCAACGTGGTAGTCGTGAACGTCACCCAGCAGGGAGCGGTCTACACCGCCGACGGCTACGACGACCAGTGCGGGGCGGCGCAGCGGGCGCCGCTGGTCGGCCTGGCCACGCCGAATCCCGACGGCACCATCGGCTTCGGGCTCAATGTGGTGACGGTGCCCGGCGGGCGAGGCGTGCAGATTGACGCGCGGATCACCCTGGCCACCCTCGGCGGCTCGTGGAGTGACAGTGCCGGGAACTCGGGCACCTTCGCCTTCAACGCCAGCACTGGCGGCAGTCCACGGCCGGCGCCACCGGCGCCGGAGGGTGGCGGCGGGACGACGATTCCGCCCACCTTCGCGCCTGCTGCAGGACGGCGGCTTCGTGGCTCGCGGCACATTGGGCACCGGGGTGATTCCCGCGTCGGAACATCGGCACCCGGATGATGTGGCATCCCAACAAGGCGGCGTTCCGAGCTGGCCAGGTCACCGTTCCCGCCTGGGACGACGCCAACGTCGGGGCTGCACAGCACGGCCTTCGGTCTCAACACGTTCGCCGTCGGGCAATACAGCTTCGCCGCGGGTGTCGGCGCCGAGGCCACCGGCATTGCCAGCACGGCGTTCGGACTGAACGCCCGGGCCCTCGGCGACTACAGCACGGCCTTCGGCGCCACCACGAGGGCCGGTGGACGACTACTCGCTGCGCCGGCTCGGAGGCAGCACGACCAACGCCGATGGCTACGCCGGTCACGGCGTTCGGGATTCTTCGCGAGGACGACCGCGGCGGCCCCGGGCTCGCTTCGTCGGTACGGCGACGCGTCGAACCGCAGGCGGCCGGTGGCTTCGATCCAGTCGATCAGCCCGGCAACCGGAGTTCTCTTCGTCACGGGCCTCAGGCGGCTGCTGGTCTTCTGGTCGAGCCCGGACACCGTCTACGCCGACGAGCCCCGGCGTCATTCTGTTCACCAACGCCAGCTGCCTGGTCGTCCTTGTCCGACGTCAACAGCAAGGAGAACTTCCGCGACCTGGCAGACGAAGACGTGCTGAGCCGCATCGCGCGCATGCCCGTGCGGCAGTGGAACTACAAGGCGCAGGGCGCGGCGATCCGGCACATGGGACCAACAGCGCAGGACTTCCACGCCGCCTTCGGCCTGGGCGAAGACCCGCTGCGCATCAGCACCATCGACGCCGACGGCGTGGCGCTGGCCGCCGTGCGGGCGCTCGAGGCACGGACTCGCGAGACCAATGAACGGCTCACGCGCGAGAACGACGAACTGCGGGCGCGGCTGGCCCGCCTCGAGGCGCTGCTCGACAAGCGGTGAGGACGCCGATGTCACGACGATTGCGTGCGCTTCGCCGGCGCTGTCGTCGCTGCGGCCTTGATGGCGGCCGCGGCCGAAGCGCAGTCTCTCGGCACGTTCCGCTGGCAGCTGCAGCCGTTCTGCAACGTCGTCACGGTGAACGTGACCCAGAGGGTGCGGTCTACACCCTGGACGGCTACGACGACCAGTGCGGCGCCGCGCAGCGGGCGGCGCTGGTCGGCCTGGCCACGCCCAATCCTGACGGCACGATCGGCTTCGGGCTGAACATCGTGACCGTGCCCGGCGGGCGCGGCGTGCAGGTCGACGCGCGCATCACGATGGCCGACGCTCGGCGGTCCCTGGACCGACAGCGCCGGCAACAGCGGCACGTTCGCCTTCGGCGCGAGCACGGGCGGCAGTCCGCGGCCGGCCCCGCCGCCAGCGGGAGGTGGGACGACCATCCCGTCGACGTTTGCCCTGCTCGCAGACGGCGGGTTCCTGGCTCGCGGCGCGCTCAACGTCGGCGCCATTCCGGCGTCGGGTGCCGGCACGCGGATGATGTGGCACCCGAACAAGGCCGCTTTCCGTGTGGGCAACGTGACTGGCACCCAGTGGGACGACGCCAACGTCGGCGGCGTACAGCATCGCGATGGGCTCGAACACGGTCGCCTGACGGCGGCGCCAGCACGGCACTGGGTGCCTACGGCACGACCGCCAGCGGGGGCAACAGCACCGCGCTGGGCGGCTGACACGCTCGCCAACGGAGGCAACAGCACCGCGATGGGCCTCGAGACGCGTGCCGGCGGATATGCGAGCACAGCCCTCGGCTACAGACAACTGCCAGCGGCGAAGACGCCAGTACAGCGATGGGTCTCCAAACGACCGCCAGCGGCGCTTCCGAGCACGGCGATGGGCGACCGGAGTAGAGCCAGCGGCGACTACAGCACGGCGATGGGCAGTCGGCACCGTCGCCAGCGGCAACTACAGCACGGCGATGGGTATTCAGACAATCGCCAGCGGCACCTACAGCACGGCGATGGGTTTCAGACCCACGGCCAGCGGCGTCTCCAGTTCGGCCATGGGCATCTTGACAACCGCGGCTGGCCTGGGCAGCACGGTCATGGGGACCTTTGCAGAAGCCTCGGCGGCCGCCCCGGGGTCGTTCGTCTACGGCGACCGGTCGACGCGGGTGCCGGCACCGGCATCGGTCACGTCCATCTCCCCGAACCAGTTCCTGGTGCGCGCGGCCGGCGGAGTCGTGTTCTGGTCGAGTCCGGTCACCACGATGTGCCTCGACCGTCCTGGCGTCGCCTTGTTCACCGACGACTCGGCCTGGTCACGGTATCCGACGCCAACTCCAAGGAGAACTTCGTCGATCTGGTCGGCGAGGACGTGCTGGCCAGCTCGCCGGCGATGCCGGTGCGCGAATGGAACTACAAAGCCAGGACGCCGCCATCCGCCACGTCGGTCCCACCGCGCAGGACTTCCACGCGCGCCTTCGGCCTGGGCGAGAGACCCGTGCGCATCAGCACCATCGACGCCGACGGCGTCGCGCTCGCCGGCGTCCGCGCCCTCGAGGCCCGGACGCGCGAGCTCCGCGACGAGAATCGGGCGCTTCGCGACGCACTGACCGCGCTGCGGGACGAACTCAGGGCTCTGAGCAACCGCCGCTGAGCGGTGCCGTTCGCAGGGGTTGCACACAACTTGCGGCCGGCTCTCATGCGGATGAGGTAGCGGACGATAAGATGAGCGCACTCGCCCGCCGTCGCGGCGCGAGCCGTCGTATTCGTGCTGCGTACCTCTGTCGGGATCCTGATTTTCCACGACGTCGAACTGCTCGACTTCGCCGGGCCGTTCGAGGTGTTCTCGCGCACCCGGCTGACCCCGGGCGTCGACTCGCGGCGCTCCGACGACTCGGCGCCGTTCAAGGTCTTCACGGTGGCGCGCAGCCCGGAGCCGGTCGTCGCCACCGGCGGCCTGCGGGTGGAGCCGCACTTCGCCTTCGACACCTGCCCGCCCATCGACGTGCTGGTCGTGCCGGGCGGCTTCGGCACCCGCCCCCTGCTCGAGGACCCGCGCGTGCTGTCGTGGATTCGCTCCACCGCGGCGGCAGCGTCGCACACGACGTCGGTGTGCACGGGGGCGCTGCTCCTGGCGCGGGCCGGGCTGCTGCGCGATCGGCGGGCGACCACCCACTGGGGCGCTCTCGACCTGCTGGCCTCGATTGACGCCACTATCGCCGTCGATCGCGAGGCGCGGGTCGTCGACGACCGGGTGATCACGTCGGCCGGGGTCTCGGCGGGGATGGACATGGCCTTCCGCGTGGTGGAAAAGGTGTGTGGGGACGCGGTGGCGACCGAAACCGCGCGCTACATCGAGTACCCGTGGGTGCGCGGCAGCCCCGTGACGCGCCCCTGACCGGCGAATCCCGCAGATATACTGACGACCGCGGGCGCGGCGCGCGCGCGCCTTCGGTGACGCCGCGGGCGCGCGAGCTAGCCTTTCGGTGACGCCGCGGGCGCGCGCAGCGCGCCTTCGCCCAGAGAACACTGTGCTCGAGTCTCTCCGCTCCGACTTCTCCGTGGTCTCCGTCGAGCTGCGCCCGCCCCGCGCCGAGCTCGAGGCCGCCGCCGGCATCGACGCCTGGATCGACACCTACCACGCCATTCGCGGCCTGGTCCGCCAGGGCGTGCAGGTGATGGTCACCGACAGCGCCGTCGGCGCCCAGGAGGAGAACAACCTCCGGCACCTGGTCAACAACCTGGGCCCCGACGTGCCCCGTAGCCGCGTGGTGCCGTTCCTCACGACCAAGCACTCGGTCGAGTTCTGCCTGGCTTATGCCGACCAGGTCGTGCAGCACGACTTCCCGGCGCTGGTCGTCCTCGGCGGCGACAAGCACGTGGGCCGTTCCCGGTCGGTGGAGCACGCCTGGCAGCTGCGGCGCCTGATCCGCCAGCGCCATCCAGACCTGCCGCTCGGGGGATGGGCCAACCCGGCGTCCGATCCGGTCCGGCAGGTGGCCTTCGTTGGCGGGGACGAGTTCACGGCCGACTTCTATCTGACCCAGATCGTCTCGCACCATCGCCTGGGCGAAGTGGAGCACTTCCTGGAGGCGGCCGGCCGGGCCGGCGTCTCCCTGCCGGGGATCTTCGGGGTGTTCTACTACCGCAGCGCCAAGCCGGCCACGCTCGACGTCCTGAGCCGGTTCCTGCCGGTGCCGGCCGAGGCGCTGAAGGCGGAGTTCGCGGCCGGCGCCACGCCGGTGGACGTCTGCGCGCGCACGATCCGCGAGCTGCGCGCGCTCGGCGTGCGGCACTTCTACGTCAGCAACCTGCCGCTCACGCGCACTGCGGCGGTGCTGCGCGCCATCCTCGACCGCGCCGGCGTGATGACCGGCGCCGCGTAACACTTCCGTTCCCCTGGCGCCATCGCGCGCGGGTTCGTAGTACGCTTTCGGCTCTAGCCGCTCGCCGACTGGCCGCTAACTCTCTAGCCGCTAGCCGCCAGCCCCTAGCCGCCTATGGGTAACTTTCTCGATTCCGTCCCGATGTCCGGCATCGTGCGCATCCGCGACATGATGTTCACCGTCAAGAATCCGTTCCGCCTCGATCAGGGCGACGTCAGCTTCGACGCCCCCGACAGCGTGAAGCAGGCGTTCATCAAGGCGGTGCAGGACAACCACACGCACTACCTGCCGACCACCGGCCTGCCGCGCCTGCGTCAGCTCGCCGCCCAGAAGCTGCGCGACAAGAACCACGTGCCGGTGGAGCGCGACGACGAGGTGATTGTCACCAACGGCGGCATCCACGGCCTGTTCGCCACGTTCCACGCGCTGCTCGAGCCCGGCGACGAGGTGATCCTCCCCGATCCGCAGTGGCCGCCGACCATGGCCATCATCCAGTGGGCCGGCGGCGTGCCGGTGCAGGTGCCGCTGCACGAGTCGCTGGCGTTCCGCTGGGATCTCGACGAGCTCGAGCGGGCGATCACCCCGAAGACCAGGATCCTGTACCTGAACTCACCGAACAACCCGAGCGGCGGCAGCCTGACCCGCGCCGACCTCGAGCGGCTGGCGGCGATCGCCCGCGAGCGCAACTTGTGGGTGGTGTCCGACGAGGCCTACGAGGACGTGCTCTTCAACGCCGAGCACATCAGCATCGCCTCGCTGCCCGGGATGTACGAGCGGACCGTGCCGGTCTACACGCTGAGCAAGTCCTACGCGATGACCGGCGTCCGCGTCGGCTACTTCGCGATGAAGGACCAGGCGATGCGGGCCCGGGCGACCAAGCTGGTGCTCTACACCGCCAGCAACGTCAGCTCGATCGCCCAGTACGGCGCGATCGGCGCCCTCGAGGGCCCGCAGCAGTGCCTGGCCGACTTCAAGACGGAGCTGAAGGCCCGCCGCGACCTCTTCTACGCCGGCCTGCGCGAAGTGGCGCCCCAGGTGTTCTCCGGCAACCCGCCCGAGGGCGCCTTCTACGCCTTCGTGAAGATCAACCCGGACTGGGCGCGCGAGATGCACCTCGATCGCACCGAATCGCTGTCGTGGGCGGTGGTCGAGTACCTGATCAAGCACGGCCGCATCGGCTGCGTGCCCGGCCAGGACTTCGGGCCGCAGAGCGAGGGCTACGTCCGCTTCTGCACCGCCCGCAGCCGCGAAGAGCTGACCGGCGCCCTGGCGTCGATGCGCGTCGCGCTCGCCGCCACGGTCTAGGGATTCCGACGGCGGCTCTCAAGAGCCGCCCTACGACTGACGGTACGTCGGGCGGAACTTCAGTTCCGCCTGGGTGGCTCTGAAGAGCCGCGCTACACGATACGCCGTCGCGGGTGGCACAATCGTCGAGTGGCGGCCGTGACATCGGGGGGAGCGGCAGGGGCCGCGCCCTCCCCCAATGCGCCGGCCGTCTCCGGCGGCCGGATCCTGTTCGTCGACCTGGCCCGCGCCATCGCCGTGCTGCTGATGGTGCAGGGCCACACCATCGACGCGCTGCTGCATCCCGACTTCCGCACCAGCCTGCAGTACAACGCCTGGCTCTACCTGCGCGGCCTCACCTCCTGCACGTTCCTGTTCCTGTCGGGCGCCGCCTTCAGCCTGACGGCGATGCGGCACTGGGAGGAGCAGCGGCGGTTCTCGCGGCGCTCGCTCAAGCGCATCCGGCGGCTGGCGTTCTTCCTGGCCCTCGGCTATTTCGTCCGCTTCCCGATGGGCAAGTTCGTCCACTTGCCGTTCGCCACCGACGATCGTTGGCGGTCGTTCCTTGCCGCGGACGTGCTGCAGAACGTCGCCCTGACGCTGCTGCTCCTCCAGGCCCTCATCTGGATCACGCGGACGCCGCGGTCGTTTGCCACGGTGTGCGCGTGGGTGGCGGGGCTCGTGGTCGGGCTCACACCGGTCGTCCACGGGGTCGACTGGACGGCCTGGCTGCCGTTGTGGCTGGCGTCGTACATGAACCACGGCACGGGCTCGATCTTCCCGCTGTTTCCGTGGGCCGGCTTCACGCTGCTCGGCGCCACCTTCGGCGTGACCGCCGGACCGTGGGCGACGCGCGACCATCTCCAGCCGCTGGCGCGGGGCCTGTTCCTGGTCGGGGCCGCGCTGGCCATCGGGGCCGGCCTGCTCGGGGAGTACGGGTGGTTCGACTACGGCGTCCACGACTGGTGGCGCGCCAGCCCGCTGTCGTTCATCCAGCGCCTCGGCTCGGTGCTGCTGTTGCTGTCGCTGGTCGCCACGATCGGGCACTACGTGACCCGGCTGACGCCGCCGCTGCAAGGACTGGCCGAGGAATCGCTGCTGGTCTACGCGGTGCACGTGGCGATGCTGTACGGGTCGCTGTGGACGGTCGGACTCGGCCAGCGGCTCGGTCCCCAGCCACCCGGCGTGGTGCTGGTCTGGGTGGCCGTGATGCTGCTGGCCATGACCACCCTCGCGCTGGTCTGGAACAGGATCCAGCGCGTGCACCCGAGGGTGGCCGTGGCCTGCCGGGTGGCCACCCTGTGCGCCCTGGTCTACCCGCTGATCTGACCGGGGCTGGACCACACGGGCTCGGTCGGCACATGCTGACCAGCGATGACGATCGCCTACACCATCCGCCCTGGCACCGCCGCGGACATCGACACCCTGGTGGCCTTCACCCACGCCGAGGCCATGGACGCCGAGCGCCGCGGGCTCGACCCGGCTGAGGCCAGGAGGGGTGTCGAGGGCGCCTTCGCGCCGGCGCCGAAAGCGCGCTATTGGGTCGTGGAGGGTCCCAAGGGCGGCCTGGTGGCCAGCGCCTCCATCGTCACCGAGTGGAGCAACTTCCGCGGCGGCGACTACTGGTGGATCCAGAGCCTCTACGTCACGCCCGAGCATCGCGGCCAGGGCCTGGTCGACACCCTGCTGGCCCATCTCACCGACCAGGCCCGCGACGCCGGGGCGCTGGATCTGCGGCTCTACGGCCACGACAGCAACGAGCGGGCCCTGCGCGCCTACAAACGCTGCGGCTTCAGCGTCGCCCCCTACATCGTGATGACGCGGCACCTGGACCGGCGCTGACCACGGAGGGCGCGGCCGGCGCTACGACGACTCGGCGGGCGTGAACACCCTCAGCATGTCGACTTCGGCCGGCGGCCGGAGGATGTTGCCGGCGGCAAACGCTTCGGCCTGGGGGTAGGCCGACGCGCGAATCCGCGCCGCGGCCTCGTCGAGGTCGTAGCGGGTGTGCTGCGGGGCGATCTCGGGACCGAGCAGCAGCCAGTAGGCGCCGGGCTCGCCGAAGGGCATGCCGACGCTGCCGGCGTTCACCACGCGGATGCCGCGGATCGTCCGGTCGAACTGCATGTGCGTGTGGCCGCACACGACCAGCGGCGAGGTCACCGCGTCGAAGGCCGCGAAGAGCCGCTCCTCGGCGGTGAGCCGCGTGAAGATCTCGACGTCGCTGCGCGGCGTGGCATGGCAGAAGAGTGCCTCGCCGACGCCGCGCACGTGCAGGCGCAGCGTGGCCGGCCAGGCGGTGAGACGCGCCGCGTCGTCGTCGGTGAGGGTGGCCGCCGACCAGCGGATGACGTCGCGGAAGCCCGCCGGCACCTCGGCGGTCACGTCGTCGCCGCGACGTTCGGCGCACACCACGCGCTCGCCGTTGCCGGTGATGTAGTGGACGGGCTGATCGAGGGCTGCCAGGCGGTCGATCGTCTCGCGCGGCATCGGCCCGGGCACGACGTCGCCGCCGACGACGATCGCGTCGACGCCGGCGTGGCGCACCTCCTCCAGCACTGCGTCCAAGGCCGGCAGGTTGCCGTGGATGTCGTAGAGGGCGGCGATGCGCACGGCCAGCCTCGTGTGCTCAGACGCCGAACTGCCGCAGGTGGTGGTCGGCGTGCCGGTAGGACGAGCACCCCCCAGTCGCGGCGCGTCATCGGGCCGAAGGCCGGGTGCCGCGCGGCGAGCGCCGAGGCAGCACTCAGCCGTTCGGCCAGCGTCGCAAACGTCGCCTGTTCGCTGGCGAGATCGGCGGCGTCACACCGCACCAGCAGCTCGGGGGCGGTCGGCGCGCTCCTGGGAAACGGCAGGACGTGGATGACCAGGTAGCGGACCGGCGCGATCTTCAAGAATGGCGGGGCTTTAGCCTGAACCGGCAGCTCGTCGAGCGCCATCCGGGTGGCGTCGTTCAAGTGGGCCAGCATGCCGGCGACCGAGAGCTTGCCCCAGCGGGCGCGATGGTCGGTGGTGAGCGTGCGGGCCCGCGAGACCAGGCTGGCGCGAGCCCCGTCGTCCCAGATGCTGGGCATGGAAAATGGTAGCGCCAATTCGCGCAAAAAGCCGCGGCTGACGGCGGACCGCGGGCGGCGAGTCCGGGCCGGTGGCGGCGCAGATATTACATCTTGTAGACATCCCGGAGACCGGTTTCCCGGGACAATTCGGCGCTGAGGGCGTGGCCCCAGGCGGCGTTGGCCGCTTATGCTTCGCTCGTAATTGGAGTCCGGCCTGCCCCCGGCGGCCGCCCTTTGGAGGACCGCGCGTATGAAGCGCCTGTTGCCGTTCGTCCCGATCCTGATCGCGCTGGCCGGTGCGGCGTCGGTCACCTCGCCGCCGGTCGTCGCCCAGTCACGCGCGACGGCCACCAACGTGCCGGTGATTCCGCACGAGGCCGTGCCCAACTTCTTCAAGAACCCGCCGGGGATCTACACCGGCGAGAACATGGGCATCGCCACCAACTCGAAGGGGAACATCTACATCTACCACCGCGCCTACGAGACGCGGCTGTTCGAGTACTCGCCGCAGGGCCAGTTCATCCGCGAGATCGGCCGCAACAACTACGGCTTCGCCTTCGCGCATTCGGTCCGCGTCGACGCCGAGGACAACATCTGGGCGGTCGACGAAGGCACCGACATGCTCATCAAGTTCAACCCTGAGGGCAGGGTGCTCATGGTGATAGGGCGGCGCGAGGACCCGACGCAGTCGCTGCTCAACATGCCCGGCCCCGGTGTCTACCACGGACGCAACGAGAAGTACCGCTTCGGCCGACAGACCGACATCGCCTGGGACCAGCAGGGCAACATCTTCGTGAGCGACGGTTACTTCGACGCCCGGGTAGTGAAGTACGACAAGAACGGCCGCTTCATCAAGGCGGTCGGCAAGCGCGGCAACGCCAACCTCGAGTTCAACACCCCGCACTCGATCGCCACCGACTTCCAGGGCAACGTCTACGTCGGCGACCGCGGCAACGCCCGCGTCCAGGTGCTCGACAACGACCTGAACTGGAAAGCCAACTACACCAACGTCGGCAACCCGTGGGGCGTGTGCGTGTCGGGCGGCCCGGGTCCGAAGAACCCCGGCAAGCAGTATCTCTACTCGACCAACTCCTGGCCCGACAGCCAACCGGCCGGACCGGCGGAGTACACCGGCGAGGTCTACAAGATGGAGCTCGACGGCACCATCGTCGGCAAGTTCGGCAAGGCAGGCAAGGCGCCGGGCGAGTTCGCGACCATCCACCAGATGGACTGCCGCGACCCGAACGTGATCTTCACCGCCGAGATCAACGACTGGCGGTCGCAGAAGATCATCCTCAAGCCGACCGCGACCACCAGCCAGGGAGGTGCGCGATGATCCGCGGCCGCCTGCTCTACGGCCTGGCCGCGGCGCTGGTCGCCGGCGGCGTGCTGGTCGGCGCCCAGGGCGCCGTCCCAGAGATCGCGTTCGATTCCAACGCCGATCTGCTGCGCACGCCGCTCGACGTCTTCGTCGGCGAAGTGGGCGGCGTGGCCGCCAACTCGAAGGGCCAGATCTACGTCTACACCCGCACCGGGCATCCCTACGCGACGCTCGGCGACAACCGCACGTTCTACCGCGGCGGCGCGAAGCTCTTCCAGTTCGATCCCGTCCGGCAAGTTCGTGCGCGAGCTCGGCCAGGACGTCTACGGCTTCAACGCCGCCTTCGGCCTGCGCATCGATCCGCAGGACAACGTCTGGACCATCGACGTCGGCGCCAACCAGGTGGTGAAGTTCGACGCCGAGGGTCGCGTCGCGCTGGTGCTCGGGCGCAAGCCTGAAGTGATGGCAGTGCGACCGCGCGAGGGCGGCGCGCCCGGCGGCGGGGGCGGTGGTGGTGGCGGCGGCGGGGCCGCGGCGGCCAACCGCAAACCCGGCGAGGGCGTGCCCGGAACGGGCTTCGCCAAGCCGACCGACGTCGCGTGGGACAGCGCCGGCAATATCTACGTCACCGACGGGATTGGCGCCAACAACCGCGTCGTCAAGACCGACAAGCTCGGCCACTTCATCAGCCAGTGGGGCTCCACCGGGGCGGGCCAGGGCCAGTTCAACGGCGCCAAGGCCATCGCCATCGACAAGGCCGGCGACGTCTTCGTGCTCGACGCGGGCAACAAGCGCGTGCAGGTCTTCGACGCGCAGGGGTCCTTCAAGCGCGAGTTCGCCTTCAGCGGCACGCCGCTGACGATGTGCATGACCCGCGGGGCCACGCAGTACCTCTACATCTCGCACGCCGGCGACACCGACGGCATGGACGATGCCGCCATCTACAAGGTGGGGCTCGACGGCAAGGTCATCGGCAAGTTCGGCAGCGCCGGCAAGCGGCCCAAGGAGTTCGGGCTCGCCAACTCGATCGACTGCCGCAACGAGAACGAACTGCTGGTCGGCGAGCTGACCAACTGGCGCGTGCAGAAGGTGTCGCTGAAGGGCGGCGCCGCCACCCGCTGAACGTCGCCCATCGGCTTCAGAACACGGACGGCCGCGGCAACGCGGCCGTTCCTGTTTCAGCTCAGCGCAGCGTCCGGAAGAACGCCCGCACGTCGTCGACGAGAAGCTGCGGTTGCTCGAGGGCGGCGAAGTGCCCGCCCTTGGGCATCGCCGTCCAGCGGGTGATGTTGTAGCGCGCTTCGAGCCAGCGCCGTGGCGTCCAGATGATCTCCTTCGGGAAGTCGGCGCAGGCAGTCGGCGTCTCGATCCGGCCCGGCACTGCTGGCGTCGTCGGGTGGCGGTTCTCGTAGTAGATCCGCGCCGACGACCCGGCGGTCTGCGTCACCCAGTAGAGGGTGATATTGGTCAGCAGCTCGTCCTTCGTGAACACCCTTTCGGGATCGCCATCGCAATCGCACCACGTCCGGAACTTCTCGACGATCCACGCCGCCAGCGCCACCGGGGAGTCGTTGAGAGCGAGCCCGATCGTCTGCGGCTTGGTGCCCTGGATCTGCTGGTAGCCGGTTTCCTCGGCCAGGAAGTTCTGCCGCACCTTCAACCGGGCCAGTTCAGCGGCCGACAGCCCGGCCTCCGGATCGCTGGCGGGCGCCGGCGCGATGCACATGTTCAGGTGGAGCCCCGCGACGTGGGCGCCGTCGCGCGCGGCTACCTGGGTGCCGATGATGGCGCCCCAATCCCCGCCCTGCACGCCGTAGCGCGTGTAGCCCAGACGGGCCATGAGCGCCGCCTCGATCTGCGCGATGCGCGCCGGGTCGAAGCCGGGCGCCGTCGGCGCGCCCGAGAAGGCGAACCCGGGGATCGACGGCATCACCACGTGGAAGGCGTCGGCGGGGTCGCCGCCGTGGGCCGGCGGATCGGTGAGCGGCCCGATGATCTTCGTGAACTCGGCAATCGAGCCCGGCCAGCCGTGGGTGACGAGCAACGGCAACGCGCCGGCGTGCGCCGACCGCCGGTGGACGAAGTGCACCTGCAGGCCGTCGATGGTCGTCGTGAACTGCTCCATCGCGTTCAGCCGCCGCTCCTGCGCCCGCCAGTCGAAACGATCGCGCCAGTAAGTGACCAGATCGCGCAAGTAGTCGACGTCGGTGCCGAGCTGCCAGCCGCCGCCGTTCAGTGCGCGAATCAGGCGCGGCGACGGCGAGACGAGCCTTGAGGTCGGCGAGCACCGCGTCTGGAACGGCGATGCGGAAGGGGCGGATCGCGGTCCCGGACTCCTCGGCCGGCGGCTGCGCCGGCGACGCGGCGATCGGGTTCCCCGCGGGAGTCGGTCACCGCCACGACCGCGGCGGCGAGCAGGCTGGCGCGGATCAGAGCGGGGTGTCGCCGCATGCGCCGGCTACTCTACTTCACGTCTACTTCAGGTGCCGGCCGCCGTCCACCCGGATGGTCTCGCCGGTCACGAAGTCGCTCGTCACCAGGAACCCCACCGCCTTGGCGATCTCGTCCTCGCCGCCCCACCGGCCGAGCGGGGTGGCCTTCTCTACGGCGGCGTGCTCGTCGGCGGTGGTGCCCGGCGGCGCGACGATCGGCCCGGGGGCGATGGCGTTGACGAGGATGTTGTCGGCCGCCAGTTCCAGCGCCAGGGCCTCGGTGAGCGCCTTCACGCCGGCCTTGGCCACGTAGTAGGCGAGGTAGCCGGGGTAGCGCGGACGGCTACTGGCCGCGATCCAGTCCGAGAAGTTGACGATGCGGCCGCCACCGGCGTGGCGCATGTGCGGCACCGCGGCGCGGCTGCACAGGAACGCCGCCCGCAGATCCACCGACAGCTGGCGGTCCCAGTGGTCCTCGTCCTGGTCGTCGAACGGCACGTGCTTGTAGGCCGAGGCCATGTTGACGAGGACGTCGAGCCGGCCGAACGCCGCCGCCGCTTCGTTGACCGCCGTACGGCACTCCAGTGGGTCGCCGAGGTCGGCCTGCAGGGTGAGCGCCCGCCGACCGCGCGCCTTGACGACCACCGCCGCCCGCTCCGCCGCATCGGCCGACAGGCGATAGGTGAACGCCACGTCGGCGCCGGCGCCGGCCAGGACGCCGGCCACGGCGTCGCCCATCCGCGCGCCGCCGGTGATGAGCGCGGCCTTTCCCTGTAGATTCACTGGTTGCCTCCTCGGGCGAGGGTGCCCGGCGCCCATGGTAGCGTCTCGCCGGCTGGGCGGCGTCCGACCGGCGGTATGCTCGGTCCGATGGCCGGCGGGATGCTGCGCGTGGCGATGGTGACGCTGGCCGTCGTCACGGCGCTGGCGCCTCGGCCCCGCGCCGTCGAGGCCAACCTCACGACCCAGGGCGTGGACGACGCCATCGTCTTTGCGCGCATGGCCGGGCGCGGCGCGCGCCAGGAGTTCCACGACCGCTACGCCCGTGCGGTCGGCGCCGCGCCGGTCAACCGCATCTCGATCGTCAGCGAATATCGCCGCGTGGTGCTGCGTGCGGAGGAACACATCCGGCTCGGCGACCGCAACTACAGCGTGCGGCAGATGACCAGCGACCTCAACCCGTGGCGGGGGCTGCTCGAGGTGATCGTGGAGCTCAGCTTCCACCCGCAGAACACCTACGTCGGCGTTCCGCTCATCGACGTGCTGCTGGTGCCCCTGGACTCGCCGGCCACGGCGATGCCGCTCATCGCCGACGCCACCGACCGCATCCCTCGCTTCGGCTTGTTCTGGAATCCGCTCGCCGCCAGACGCGCCGTGGTGGCCCTTCCCGCCGGCGTCCACGGTCATCGCCGCCGCCAAGGAGCCGATGACCGGCGGCTGGGTGCTGGCGCGGTTCGAGGCCGGAACGGTGACCGCTGGCCGCTTCGACGTGACGGTGAAGGAAGGCGCCAGGACGCTCGGGTCCGCCGCCTTCGACTTCGGCGCCCTGCGCTGACTGGCGGCGCGCGGCGTGCCGTTCTGGTCGAGCCCCAGCCCCTAGCCCCAGCCCCCAGCCCCTAGTAGAATCCCCCCTTGCCCCGCCGCCGTCAGCTGTCGCCGTCGCAGTTCCTGGCGTCGAGCTTCCTCGCCATCATCGCCGTCGGCGGCCTGCTCCTGTCGCTGCCGATCTCGGCCGCCCAGGGCCGGCACGTGGGGGCGCTCGACGCGTTCTTCACGTCGGTGTCGGCAGTGTGCGTCACCGGACTCATCACGCTCGACACCCCGGTGGACTTCTCTCCGTTCGGCCTGGTCGTGCTGATGCTGCTGATCCAGGCGGGCGGCCTGGGTTACATGACCCTCAGCACGGTGTTCGTGGCGGCGATCGGCCGCTCGGTCTCGCTGCAGGAACGCCTCACGCTCCAGGAGGCGCTGAACGTCCAGGACATGGAAGGGCTGGTCCGCTTCGCCGGCACGGTGCTGAAACTGACGCTGGTCATCGAGGGCATCGGCGCCGCGATCCTGACCCTGCGCTGGTGGCCGGAGATGGGCTTCGGGCAGGCGCTGTGGCACGGCATCTTCCACGCCGTGTCGGGATTCAACAACGCCGGCTTCGCACTGTGGAGCGACAACCTGTCGTCGTGGCGCGGCGACGTCGTGGTCAACCTGGTGATCACCGGCCTCATCATCGCCGGCGGCCTCGGCTTCTTCGTCTGGGCCGAGCTCATCCGCCTGAACCGGCGGCAGATCCGGCTGTCGGTGCACACCCGCCTGGTGCTGGTGGCCACCTCGGCACTGCTGGCCGGTGGCACGCTGGCCTTCCTGCTGCTCGAGTGGAACAACCCGCGGACGCTCGCCGGGCTGCCGATGGGCGAGCGGTTCCTGGCGGCCTGGTTCCAGTCGGTCACCGCCCGGACGGCCGGCTTCAACACCATCGACATCGGCGGCATGACTCATCCGGCGCTGTTCGTGATGATGGCGCTGATGTTCATCGGCGCCTCGCCGGGCAGCACCGGCGGCGGCGTCAAGACCACCACCTTCTCGATCACCCTGGCGGCGCTCTGGGCGACGGTGCGCGGCGCCGACGACACGGTGATCTTCAAGCGCCGGCTGGCGCCGGAAGTGGTCGCCAAGGCCTTCTTCATCTCGCTCATCGCCTTCGTCGCGCTGAACGCCGTGGCCTGGCTGGCGTTGCTGACCGAGGGCCGGAGCCTGCTCGAGACGCTGTTCGAGACCACGTCGGCCTTCGGCACGGTCGGGCTGTCGATGGGCCAGCCCGGGACGCCGGTGAGCTTGTCGGGGGTTTTCTCCCCGGCCGGCAAGCTGCTGATGATGGCGATGATGTTCATCGGCCGGGTCGGTCCGCTGACGCTGGCCATCGCGGTGGCGAAGCGATACGGCGCCCGGCCCCGGCTGCGGTACCCCGAAGGCAAGATTCTGATCGGATAAGGCGAGACCTCCATGGCCAAACGTACGTTCGCGGTGATCGGATTAGGGCGGTTCGGCGCCGCCATGGCCACGACGCTGTCGCAGCTCGGCCATGAAGTGATCGGCATCGACGGCGACGACGACCGGGTCGCGGCGCTGGCCGACCAGATGTCGCACACGGTGAAGCTCGACGCCACCGACGAGCGGGCGCTGCGCGCGGCCGGCATCAAGGACGTCGACGTGGCGGTGGTCTCGATCGGCGAGAACATCGAGTCGAGCCTGCTGGTCGTGACGCTGGTGAAGGAGCTGGGCATCCCCAACATCGTGGCCAAGGCGGTGACGCCGCTGCACGGGCGAATCCTGGAGAAGCTGGGCGTGTCGCGGGTGGTCTTCCCCGAGCGGGAAATGGCCGTGCGGGTGGCGCACAGCCTGGTCATCCCGAACGTCATCGACTACATCGAGCTGTCGGGCGACTTCTCGATCGTGGAAGTGCCGGCGCCGGCGGAATTCTTCGGCAAGACCTTGCGGGAGATCGGCTTGCGGGCCCGCTTCGGCCTCACCACCATCGCCATCAAGCGGGCCAAGGCCGGCCCGGGCGACGTGGCCACCGTGTCGCCGGGGCCGGACGACCGGGTCATCGAAGGCGATATCCTGGCTTTGCTCGGCAGTAACGAACGGCTCGGCCAGCTCGAACAGATGCTCAAGCCCACAAAGGGAGGCTAGAACCCTGCGCAGCGGCTAGGGGCTAGGGGCTGGTGGGCGTGAGTTCTCTTACCGTCTGCGTAAGGCGTTTCCGGGGAGCGTAAAGTGGCGGGCGCCGTGCGCGGTGGGACCTGTCGGATTCGCGCCTGTCCTCACGGGGCAGGCGCTGGCGCGAATCCTGCCATGACTGCATACTTGCCGCGGACAGGCCGCGGCACCTTGACTTGCCCCTCGAAGGAGAGTCTCTCATGCGACCAACGACCAAGAGCCTGATCGCCGCCGCCTTTCTGGTGGGACTGAGCGCCCAGGCCCAGGCCCAGACCGTACGGCTCACCGCCGTTCTGTCGGGCGGACAAGAAGCGCCGGCCCTGATCAACACCGGGGCCACCGGCACCGGCGAAGTGTTCGTGAACATGGCCACTCGGGAGGTCACCTACACGGTCCGGATCTTCAATATCCCCAGCGGCACCACGGCCGGCCACTTCCACGTCGGCCCGGCGGGCGTCGCCGGTCCGGTCGTGGTCGATCTGGCGCCGCCAGCCAACATCTCCAACGACTTCGTCCTGACCGGCACGGCCACCGCCGCGTCGCTGCGTCCGAACGCCGAGCGCGGCATCCGCGACTGGGAAGACTTCATCCAGTCGCTGGTCGGCGGCCAGACGTACCTCAACATCCATACCGCCGTGAACCCCGGCGGCGAGATCCGCGGCCAGCTGACCGTCGCGCCGTAGGCGCGGCGGACGCGCGGCGAGCGACCACGGCGGTCCGCCCGGCCTCCCGGCCGGACAGCTCGCACGTGGACGAGACCCCTGTCAAGCATCACGCCTGCCCAGGCGTGCCTGACGGGGTCTTATACTTATGGGCGATGAAGTTGTCGGTCATCATGCCCTGCTACAACGAGCAGGGCACGGTTCGGGAGATCGTCCGCCGCGTCCAGAGCGTCGATCTCGGGGCGATCGACAGGGAAATCCTCATCATCGACGACGGGTCGACCGACGGCACGCGCGACATCCTGAGGGAGCTGGACGGCACCGGGGGCATCCGGGTTTTCCTGCAGCCGGCGAACCGGGGAAAGGGCGCGGCGGTGGCATGGGGCTTCCAGGAGGCCACCGGGGACGTCGTCATCATCCAGGACGCGGACCTCGAGTACGACCCGCGCGAATACCCGCTGCTGCTGCGGCCAATCCTCGAGGGCAAGGCCGACGTGGTCTACGGCTCCCGTTTCCTCGGTGCCCAGGGCGGCCACCGGGTGCTCTACTTCTGGCACTCGATCGGCAATCGCCTGCTGACCCTGCTCTCGAACGCCGTCACCGACCTGAACCTCACCGACATGGAGACCTGCTACAAGGTCTTCGTGCGCGACGTCGCCAAGCGGCTCGACCTGCGCTCGCGCGACTTCGGCATCGAACCGGAGATGACCTGCAAGGTGGCGCGCATGCGGGCGCGCATCTACGAGGTGCCGATCTCCTACAACGGCCGCACCTACGAAGAAGGCAAGAAGATCGGCCTCAAGGACGCCTTCAAGGCCGTCTACACGCTGCTCCGCTATGCCCGCTGGGAGGCGCCGAGCAGTGACGTCGGCGCCATCACGCTCCGGCGCATGGAAGGGCTGGCCGCCTACAACCGCTGGCTCCACGACCGCTTCGACGCCTTCCTGGGCCGCCGGGTCCTCGAGGTCGGCTCGGGCGTCGGCAACCAGACCCGCTACTTCGCCGACCGCGAGCGGGTGATCGCCTCGGACATCGAGCCGCACTACCTGCGGGAGCTGCGGCGCCGGTTCGAGGACACCGCCAACGTGCGGGTGGCGTCGTACCACTTCCCGCTGGCCGAGGCCGATCGCACCGACCTGCGCGGCGAACAGCATCGACTCGATCGTGTGCATGAACGTGCTGGAGCACATCGAAGAGGACGGCCCGACCCTGCGCGACTTTGCGGCGGTGCTGCGGCCAGGCGGCCACCTCATCCTGCTGGTGCCGGCCCTCCCGGCGCTCTACGGCTCGCTCGACCTCGCGCTGCACCACTTCCGGCGCTACGACAAGGCGGGCCTGGCCAAGCTGGTGAGCGACAGCGGCTTCGATGTGAAGGAGATCCGCTTCCTCAACCGGCCGGGCGTCTTCGGGTGGTGGCTCAACTCGCGCGTGCTGAGGCGCACGGTCCTGCCCAAGGGCCAGCTCTCGGCCTTCAAATGGCTGATGCCCTTCCTCAAGCGCGAGGAGACCAACCCGCCGTCCTTCGGCATGTCGCTCCTGGTGCTGGGCGAGCGACGATAGGACCCTCGCGGGGCTGGGGACTGGGGGCTGGGGACTGGGGCATGCATTTCTGCCGCACCGCTGTGGCGTACAAGAGCAACGGCCGGGAGAATGTTATTCCCCCGGCCGATGCGTGACATTTGGGGAGCCCTAGTCCCTAGCCCCCCAGCCCCGGTGCTCGCCGTGAGCGAGCCGCGAATTCAGGGCTCGCCTACGCGAGCACCTTGATGACCACCCGGCGGTTCTGCGTGCGGTTGTCGCGGGTCTTGTTGTCCATCACCGGCTTCTCTTCGCCGAAGCTGATGGCGTTCATCTTGTGCAGCGGCACCTGGTGCTGCTCGTAGAGATACCGCTTCACGGCCTCGGCTCGGGCCAGGCCCAGCGCCTCGTTGAAGGCGGCGTCGCCGGTGTTGTCGGTGTGACCCTCGATCTCCACCCAGATGGCCGCCTTCTGCGACTTCAGCTGCGCCACCATCTCGTCGATGGCCGCCTTGGCCTCGTCTGGCAGGTCCGACTTGCCGCGGGCGAACTTGGCCTTGTCGTCGCTCAGCACCGTCTCGAAGATCAGCTTGCGGTTGGCAGCCTCGACGGCCTCAGTGCGCGCCGTGGCGGTGCGGCCGACTTCCATCGCCTGCGTGCCGGTCTGCTGGGCGGCCTGCGCGCTCTGCTGCGCCTGCTGCGCCGACTGACCCGCGGCCGCGGCCTTGCCGTCGACCTCGGTGATCCGCCCTTCGGCGACGCGGACACGCTCCTGCGTCTCCTCGAGCGACTTGCCCATCGTGGTGACCTTGTCGTTGACCTGGCCGACCTCGGTGCGCACGAACTTCTTGGTCGCGCACGCCGGCGCGACGGCGAGCGTCACAGCAATACAACTCATGACGAACAGGTTCTTGCTCATGGGGTCCTCCTCGAGACGCCTCTCTACTTTGCTAGCGGGGGTCCGCTAGAACTCCTCACTCCGCGGCGCGCCACCGGCGACGTAGCCGCCGCGCGCTCGAACCGTCAAGTTCTTCCTCGTCGTCCGAATCTCAATCGGGTGCCACCCGGCCCCCGCGCTCGGCTCGAACGCGATCAAATACTGCTGACGCAGCTCGCGGACGATCTGCCGGGCCACCTTGCTCGTGTCCGAGGGGGTGCTCGCATAGAAGAGCTCGCCTCCCGTCCACGCCGCCAGTTCGCGGATCGTGCCCACCGCCACCGGCACGTCGTCCTCGCTCGAGGGACGGCCGTTGGCGTCGGGATTGTCGATGGGCAGCACCACCGCGACGACGTAGACCGGCACGTCGATCTCGCTGGCGATAGCCGAAACGTCGGCGGGCGTGAGGCGGCTCGCCGTGTCGATGCCGTCGGTCAGCACGAGGATGGCGCGTCGCTTGTTAGCGCGCTCGGAGATGCGCTTCGCCGTATCGGCGATAGCGTCATGCAGCGAAGTGGCCCCGAACGGATCGACCTCCCCCAGCGCACCTTGTAGGGCACGCGTATCGACCGTAAACGGGGCCACCTCGTGCAGCCGGCTGTCAAACGCGAACAGCGCGGCTTCGTCGCGGCCGTGCTCCAACCAGGAGAGCACATGGTGGGCCGCAAACCGGGCGGCAAGCGTTCTGGACGCAATGTCCATGCTGCCGCTGACGTCGAACAGGATCGCCACGCTCACCGGCGCGGCCTCGGTGCGGAATTCCGCGATGGGGCGGGACTGGCCCCGGTCGTACACCTGGAAATCGGCGGCCGTCAAGTCCGCAACCGCCCGGCCCCGCCGATCGCGAACGGTGGCGCTGACAGTGACCAGGTCGACGCCCGAGCGGAAGACTCCCGCTTGCGGGAGCCCGCCGGGCTGACCAGCGCCGCCGGATTGGGCGGCCACGGGACCGGCAACCAGCATGGCCACGAGGGAGGCGACCATCGCCTGCATGCCCCTCCCAGTAACAACCCACGTGCCATGGCTCGTATTTATTGAAAACATTGAACTTATCCTGTGCGCGTCGGCTCGGGGACGCGAAATTGGCGGTCTGAAAAGGCGTAACTCTTACATGGACATGTAAAGTCGTCCGGGCCGGACGACTCGTGTTTCACGTATCGGCGCCGGCCCGAGCAGGCTGAAGCCCGGTCTGTCCGGCGGGGCCCGGGCTGTTAAGATCCCGCCGTCATGACCACGTCGACGACCGGGACCGCGATCCGCGCTGCCAAGCGGGTCGGCCGCTTCTCCTATGCCATCCGGCAGGTGGTGGCCGAGGCGAAGAAGGTGGAGGCGACGGGCCGGACGGTGCGCTACCTCAACATCGGCGACCCCAACGCGTTCGGATTCCTGACCCCCCCTCACCTGGTCGAGGCGGTGGCCAAGGCGATGCACGACGGTCACAACGGGTACACAGCGTCGTCCGGCATCGCCAGCGCTCGCGAGGCCGCCGCCGCCGACTTCGTGGCGCGCGGGGTTCCGGTGACCGCCGATCGCGTGCTCATCACGTCCGGCACCTCGGAAGGCATCGAGCTGGCCCTGACGGCCATCGTCGACGAGGGCGAGGACGTCCTGGTCCCGTCGCCGACCTACCCGCTCTACACCGCGGTGCTGGCCAAGATCGGCGCGAACCCCGTGTACTACCGCACGGATCCGGCTCAGGGGTGGCTCCCCGACCTCGATCACCTGGCGAGTGCCGTCACGGCGAAAACACGGGCGCTGGTCCTCATCGATCCCAACAACCCCACCGGCGCGGTCTACCCCGAACCGGTCCGGCGACAGCTCGTAGCGTTCGCGGAGGCGCGCGGGCTGGTGATCCTCGCCGACGAGGTCTACGGAGATCTCGGCTTCGACGGGGCGGTGCCGGCGCTGGCAGCGATGGCCCCCGATGCCGCGATCATCTCCTACTCGAGCCTGTCGAAGGCCTACCTGGCCCCCGGGTGGCGCGCCGGCTGGATGGCGGTCGGCGCCACGCCGAGACTCGACGACGCGCTGGCGGCGATCAAGAAGCTCGCCGACGGCCGGCTGTGCAGCCCGGGCCCGATGCAGTACGCGGTGACCGCCGCGCTCACGGGAGACCGCTCGCATCAGGTCACGTTCCGGCAGGCGCTGCGGGAGCGCGCCGAGCTCACCACCAGGCGCTTCAACGCCATGCCCGGCCTGCGGGTCGTGGCGCCGCAAGCGGCGTTCTACGCCATGCCGCAGGTGACGCTGCCGAAGGGGAAGACCGACGAGGACTTCGTGCTCGGCCTGTTGCGCGCCACGGGCATCCTCTGTGTGCACGGGTCGGGCTTTGGCCTGGCGCCCGAGGGCGGCTACTTCCGCGTGGTCTTCCTCGCGTCGCCGGCCGAGCTCGGGGCCATCTACGACGACGTGGCCGACTTCTCGCGCCAGTTCGCCCAGGCCTGACGGCCCGTGCCAGGGCGCGTGGCGACACTCGAACACCGCGGTTCGCAGACGGCGCTCGCCGCGGCGGCGTACGCCGCCCTCACCATCGTCATGACCTGGCCGCTGGCGGCAGGCCTGTCGCGCGATGTCCCCGCCGACTACGGCGACTCGCTGCTCGTGATGGGCGTGATGGCCTGGGTCGCCGAGGCCATCGTCGCGATCGGACGCGGCGAGCTTGGCTTCGACGCGCTGTGGACGGCCGGGTTCTTCGCGCCGACGCCGCTCAGTCTCACCTTCTCCGAGCACTTCGTGCCACAGGCGCTCCAGGGCCTGCCGGTGTACCTGGCCGGCGGCGACATCCTGCTCGCCTTCAACCTCGTCTTCCTGGCGACGTTCACGCTCTCGGGCCTGGGCACGTTCCTGCTCGTGCGCGAGCTCACCGGTAGCGCCCGGGCGGCGTTCGTCGCCGGCCTCTTCTACGCGTTCTTCCCCTACCGGCTGAACCAGCTTCCCCATCTGCAGACGCTCTCGTCGCAGTGGATCCCGTTTGCGCTGTGCGGCTTCCGCCGGCACTTCGACACCGGGCGCTGGCTGCCTCTGGCCGGAGGCACCGCGGCGTTCGTCGTCCAGGGCCTCTCGAGCGGCTACTACCTGTTCTTCGTCGCACCGGTGCTCGCCGCGTATGTGGTGTGGGAGCTGGCCAGCCGGGGGCGGCTGGCGCAGTGGCGGGCCTGGGCGGCCGTGGGGGTGGCCGGCGTGGCCGCGCTGCTGGCGACGCTGCCGTTCCTGCTGCCCTACGCCGAGGCGCGGGAGCGCTTCGGCCTCACCCGGCCGTTCTCCGAGATCGTCGCCTATTCGGCCGACCTGTACGCCTACATGAACGCGCCGGTGCAGTCGCACCTGTGGGGCGCCAGGCTGAACCGCTGGCCCCAAGTGGAAGGCGATCTCTTCGTCGGCCTCGTGCCATTGACGCTCGCGCTCATCGCGGGCGCCATGTGGGCGAAACGGCTGGCGCTCACGATCCGCGAGGCGACGGTCGGAGCTCCAGGGCGCGAGCGGCTGCTCGTGCTGGGGCTGACCACCCTGACAGGGCTGATGGCCGTCGGCGCCGTCGCGGTGGTCGCCACCGGCGGGTTCGTGTGGGATGTGGGCGGCGTGCCGATCCGCATGACCAACGTGCGCCGCACCCTGACCTACGGCGTGCTCTGCGCCGCCGCGGCGTTCGCCGTGTCGGCCAGGCTGCGGGCGAAGGTGCGCTGGCCGGCGGCGGATTTGACGCCGTTCCTGATGCTGGCGATCGGCTTCGTGGTGGTGATGTCGCTCGGCCCGGTGCCGCGCGTGGGCGGACGGCAGGTCGTCGGCCTGGGACTCTACGACCTGTTCTTCCAGCTGGTGCCCGGCTTCGACGGCCTCCGCGTCCCGGCCCGCTTCGGCATGATCGCCGGTGCGCTCGTCGCCGTGCTCGGTGGCTATGCGCTGGCCAGGATCGCCCGCTGGCCACGCGCCGGCCTGCCTGCCCTGACCGTGCTGGGCGTGGCGTTCCTGGCCGAGGCCTGGGCCGTTCCCCTGCCGATGAACCTCCAGTGGACGTCGAGCGCGCAGTACCGGGAGCCGTGGAGCACGGTGCACCGGGTGAACGACGGCCCGCTGGTGTACCGCTTTCTCGTGGCGATGCCCGGGGATCCGGTGGTGCTGGAACTGCCCTTCGGCGATCACGCGTGGGATCTCCGCTACGTCTACTACGCGGGCCTGCACGGCAAGCGCATCGTCAACGGCTACAGCGGGTACTTTCCCGACGGGTACCTGCGCCGCGCCGCGAAGCTGTCGGGGTTGTGGGCGGATCGCGACGCCGCGTGGGAGGCAGTGGTGACGTCGGGCGCGACCCACCTGCTCGTGCATTCCCGCGCCTACTACGACCCGGAGGGTGAGGCGGTGGTCGGCTGGGCACGACTGGCCGGGGCCACGCCGATCGCGTACTTCGCGGATGGGGACGTGCTGCTCGCGCTGCCGCAGAACTGACGCTGTGCGGCAGCGCGAGCGGGGCTGGGTGCTAGGGACTGGGGACTGGGGCGGGCAACGTCACGCTATGCATCGCCACGGTTCTCACCGGCGATGCACAAGCCCGAGCACTTGGAGCGTTCGTTGACGGCGGACGCTCGCGAGCCCTAGTCCCCAGCCCCTAGCCCCGAGCCCCTATACTGGGCGCGTCATGTCCGTGTCCCCGCGCCCAGATCCCCTGTCCTTCCTCACCGCCGAACTCGAGTCGATGAAGGCGCAGGGCCTGTATCGCACGCTGCGGGTGCTCGAGGGCGAAGCGCTGGCGCACGCAACCTACGACCACCGCTCGGTCGTGAACCTGTCGTCGAACAACTACCTCGGCCTGACCACCCATCCGAAGCTGCGCCAGGCCGCCCTCGACGCCGTCCGCGAGTTCGGCGTGGGCTCGGGGGCCGTGCGCACCATCTCGGGGACGATGGCGATGCACGTCGAGCTCGAACGCCGGCTGGCGGCGTTCAAGCAGGTGGAAGCGGTGGTCGTCTTCCAGAGCGGCTTCGCCGCCAACGCCGGCACGGTGTCGGCGGTGCTGACCAAGGACGACGTCATCATCTCGGATGCGCTGAACCACGCCAGCATCATCGACGGCTGCCGCTTGAGCCGGGCGCCGATCAAGGTGTTCCCGCACAAGGACGTGGCCGCGGCGCGGACGATTCTCGCCGGACTGCCGACGGCGCAGAAGAAACTGCTCATCACCGACGGCGTCTTCTCGATGGATGGCGACCTCGGGGCGCTGCCGGAGTTGTGCGATCTCGCCGACGAGTTCGGCTGCATCATGATGGTCGACGACGCGCATGCCAGCGGCGTCTTCGGCCGCCAGGGCCGCGGCACCGTCGACCACTTCGGCTGCCACGGCCGCGTCGACATCCAGGTGGGCACGCTGTCGAAGGCCATCGGCGTGCTCGGCGGCTACGTGGCGGGCACGCGCGACTTCATCACCTTCCTGCATCACCGCGCCCGGCCGTTCCTCTTCTCCACCTCGCATCCGCCGGCGGTGACGGCGGCCTGCCTGGCCGCCCTCGACGTCCTCGAGACCGAGCCGCAGTGGATGGAGCGGCTGTGGGACAACACGCGCTTCTTCAAGGCCGGGCTCGCCGGCCTCGGCTTCAACACCGGCACCAGCGAGAGCCCGATCACGCCGGTCCTCGTCGGGGAGGCGGCGCTGGCCATGAAGATGTCGGATTGGCTCTTCGCCGAGGGCGTCTTCGCCCAGGGCATCGGCTTCCCCACCGTGGCCAGGGACGCGGCCCGGCTGCGGACCATCGTCTCGGCCACCCACACCCGCGACGACCTCCAGTTCGCCCTCGACGTGATGGGCAAGGTCGGGCGGGAACTCGGGATCCGGTAGGGACGTAGTACCCGCCGATGCCTTCGCTCTGGCGGGCGCGCGACTTCTTCGCCGCCTACACGCAGGACCTGACCAGCGACGAGCTGAGCCGGCTGTTCACGCGCGACACGCCCGAGGCCTACCGGTTCTTCACGCGGGGCATCGACCAGAAGGCCTTCAAGGCGCTGCCCTGGCATCGCCGGGCGGCGCGGTTCACCCAGGCCTTCTTCATGGCCTTCACGATGCGCCTGACGCCGGAGCGGCGCGTGATTTACGGCGTGGCGCTGGTTGCGGCGGCCATCGGCGTCCTCTCCCTCTTCCGCGGCATCAGCATGTTCGGGGTGCCGATCATCATCCCGCCGTTCTTCTTCCGCGTCGGCATCCCGACGCTGGCCTTCGCGCCGGGCACCCAGTGGCTCATCTTCGCCTTCGCGCTGATGAACCTGCTGGTGCTGCTCGAGGTGTTCGACCGGCTGTCGCTCAAGCGCGACCTCGAAGTGGCACGCGAGATCCAGCTGGCGATGCTGCCCGATGGCACCTGGGCCGCGCCCGGCGTCGAGGCCAGCGGGCTGACGCGGCCGGCCAACACCGTGGGCGGTGATTTCTACGACATCCTGCCGCGGCCCGACGGGCGCGTCATCATCGCGCTGGGCGACGTCGCCGGCAAGGCGAGTCCGGCGGCGCTGCTGATGGCGCTCTTCCTGGCCATGCTGCGCACGCTGGTGGACGAGCACCTGACGCCCTCCGAGCTGGTGCGGCGGCTGAACATCCAGGTGTCGAAGCACGCGCCGCCCTCGCGCTTCATCACGCTGTTCCTGGGGCTCTTCGATCCGCGGACGGGCGAGCTCGAGTACGTGAACGCCGGGCAGACGCCGCCGCTGCTGCTCCGGGCGTCGGGGGCGGTGGAGAAGCTGTCGACCGGCGGCATCGCCCTGGCGATGTTCGAGCAATCGACCTACGACTCGGGCCACACCCGGCTCGACCCCGGCGATGCGCTGGTGATGTACAGCGACGGCATCACCGAGGCCGAAAGTCCCAACGGCCAGATGTTCGAGGAGTGGGGGCTGGAAGCGGCGGTGCGGGCCACGCCCGGCGTGGCCGCCGGCGTCCTCGGCCGCGCTGTCTTCGCCGCGGTGGATCACCACCGCGAGGGCGAGCGGCTCGCCGACGACCTCACCGTGCTGGTGCTGAGCCGGCCGGTCGTGCCGCCGGTCCCACCCGGCCCTTTGACGGCGGAGCAACGCAGCGAGCAGGGATGAATCGTCGGATGAATGCCGACGGGTCCGTCGTCGCGGGTCGGAAGTCGGTCCCCGTGGCCTGAAAGCGGTGGCCCGCCCCGGGCCACTTGACGTCTAATCGCCCTAGGCAGCCATGCGTGCAGTTCTGGCAACCCTGCTCGTCGCGTGGTCGCTGCAGGCCGCGGCCCAGCCGCCGCCCCAGGCACCGGATCCGGAAGAGCTGCAGGTGCTCCGCGTGCTGCAGCGGATCGAGACGTCGCTGGCCACGAGCGATCGCGCCGCCTGGATGGCGCTCGTGTCGGCCAACGCCGACGCCGATCTCGCCGGTGAGTTCTTCGACGCCGCCCTGCCGCGCGGCGTGACCCGCGCGGTTGTGCGCGAACGCGACCGGGTGCCGCTCGACGGCTCCCTGCCAGGCGACGGCTACCGCCTCGTCGTCGAGGTGTTCGTCGAGAGCGGCCCGCGCGGCCAGGTCTCCACCTGGCGGCTCGACATCCGCCGGCCGGCCGGCGCGACGGCCGTGGCCGGCGAGACCGACACGCCGTGGCGGATCGTCGCCCAGGATCGGCTGTCGCAGGTGGATGCGCTGCATCGCCTCGGGCTCGATCGCGAGCGGCACTACGCGGCGCGCGATTTCGTGGTCACGTCGGTCGACTTCGAATTGCGCCTGCCCGTCGGCAACGTGTTCGTCGCCAACACCGCCGAGGGCGTGACGGCCCTGGTGCTGGTCGGCGACGGCCAGCTCACCTTCAAGCCGACGCCGAAGACCGAACAAGGGCAGGTGCGCCTGTTCGCCGGCGCCGACGTCCTCGACACCCGCTTCGAGTCCGCCTTCGTGCGGCTCAGCCCCTACGACTTCGAGCAGTACCTGACCAGCGGCACGCTCACCGCGGCGCCGCCCGACGCCCGGCAGTTCGTCCGCGCCCGCGAGATCTTCGACGAGGAGGTGGGCAAGTCGTTCGGCCTCGACCTGAGCGACATGAGCCGCGACATCTGGTCGATCCTGCCGCAGCCGGGCGACATGGTGGCCGAGGTGCGCACCCGCCGCTACCGCACGCTGACCTATGCCCGGGCGCAGGGCGAGGCCGAGGACGTCACCTTCTTCAGCCGGGAGCGCAAGCGCAACATCGCGATCTACGCCTCGCCGCAGAAGCTGGCCAGCCGCGGCGCGTTCTACGACGAGGACGACCTGCGCGAATACGACGTCCTCGACTACGACATCGAGATCGACGTCTCGCCCGAGCGCGAGTGGCTGGTCGGCCGCGCCGTGATGCGGCTGCGGGTGAAGGCCTTCGTGCTCGGCGCGCTCACGCTCACGCTGGGCGACACCTACACGATTTCGTCGGTCACCAGCAAGGAGCTCGGCCGGCTCCTCTTCTTGCGCGTCCGTAATCAGAACGGCGTCGTCGTCAACCTGCCGGCGCCGCTGTCGCGCGACTACGAGCTGACCCTCACCGTGCACTACCAGGGCCGTCTCGAGCGGCAGTCGATCGACTCCGAGTCGGTGACGCAGGACCGGCCGTCGCAGCGGCCCGATGAGATGTCGATCGTGCCCGCCGAGCGCAACTGGCTGCTCAGCAACCGCGCCAAGTGGTATCCGCAGCCGAGCGTGACCGACTACGCGGTGGGGACGATGCGCGTCGGGGTGCCCGCGGAGTACGCCGTGGCGGCCACCGGCCTGCTGACCGCGTCGGAACCAATCGCGGCGCCCGGCACGCCGGGAGGCCGGGCCGTTCATACTTTCCAGACCTCCCACCCGGTTCGCTACCTCGGCGTGGTGATCAGCAAGATGAGCCGGGTGGACGCGGCAACCGTGGCCCTCGACATCGTCGTGCCGCCGCCTCCGCCGCCGCCCCGGTCGGTCACCCTGGCGCAGTTGCTGGCGCCGCCCAGGCCGCCGCCGGTGGGCGGCCGCAACACCGTCGATCTCACGGTGATGGCCAACCGCCGGCAGGAGAACCGCGGCCGTGACGCCACGGCGACGACGGCCGACATCCTGCGCTTCTATGCCTCGCTGATGGGCGACGCGCCGTTCCCGGCCTTTTCGGTCGCGATGCTGGAGAGCGACCTGCCCGGCGGCCACAGCCCGGCCTACTTCGCCGTGATCAACAACCCGCTGCCGACGACACCCCACGTCTGGCGCAACGACCCGGCGACCTTCAACGACTTTCCCGAGTTCTTCCTGGCGCACGAGGTGGCGCACCAGTGGTGGGGCCAGGCCGTGGGCTGGAAGAACTACCACGAGCAGTGGATCAGTGAGGGCTTTGCGCAGTACTTCGCCGCGCTCTACGCCCGCGAGAAGCGCGGCGACGGCGTGTTCCGCTCGGCGATCCGCAACCTGCGCCGCTGGTCGATGGAGCACTCGGACCAGGGGCCGATCTCGCTCGGCTACCGCCTCGGCCACGTCAAGGGCGAACCGCGGGTGTTCCGCGCCGTGGTCTACAACAAGGGCGCGGCGGTGCTGCACATGCTGCGGCGGCTGGTGGGCGACGAGGCGTTCTTCAGCGGACTGCGCACGTTCTACGCCGAGTTCCGCTATCGCAAAGCCGGCACCGACGACGTGCGCCGGGCGATGGAGAAGGCCAGCGGCCGGCCGCTCGAGCGCTTCTTCGAGCGCTGGGTGCTCGACACCGCCCTGCCGCGGGTGCGGGTGACCACGGTCGCCAAGGGCGACGCGCTCGAGGTGTCCTACGAGCAGGCCGACGAGGTCTTCGATCTGCCGGTCACGGTCACGCTCCAGTACGCCGATGGCAGCGCCGAGGACGTCGTCGTGCTCATGACCGAGGCGTCCGGGTACTCAGACGCTGCCGCTGAAGGGAGCGCTGCGGAGCGTGGACGTCAACCGCGACGACGCCGCGCTCGGCACCTTCGAGCGGCGTTAGCGCGTTTGTCGATTGGGCGTAGGCAGAGCTTCAGCTCTGCCAGGAGGCAGCTCTCGAAAGAGCCGCCCTACGGCGGCGTGAACCGGTAGGCGTCGGCAATCGCCGTGATGCCGCCGCGGATGGCGCGCTGACCGTCGGCGCGGACCTGCGCGGTGACGCTCCCGCCGATGCCGGCGGCCGAGCCGTCGAGTTGATAGGCGTAGTCGCGCATCCCCACCCCGTCGGCGATGTAGAGGTTGCGGCCCCCGCCGTCGATCCAGCCGTAGACCGTGCCGTAGCTCGAGGCGACGAGCCCGAACGGCGGCGCGGCCGGCGGGCCGGGTGCCGCGCGGCCAGACCAGCGGCCGGCCGAAGATCGGCGAGGGCGGCCGCACCTCGTGTCCGAGCAGCGCGTGGAGCGTCGGCGTGATGTCGGTCGTGAAGGCCAGCGCGTCGGGCGCCGAGTCGAACCGCTGGCCGAGGGCCGGCGGCACGTGCACGACCAGCGGCACCTGCAGCACCTCGGGGTAGATGGTGTAGGCGTGACCGAAGCGGCCCTCCTCGCCGAGCGAGTCGCCGTGGTCGGAGGTCAGCACGATGATGCTGTCGTCGTAGAGACCGCGCGCCTTCAGGTCGTCGATGAACCCGCCGAAGCAGCCGTCGAAGCGGCGGACGCGCGCGGCGTAGGGCGCATGGAAGCCGTCGTAGCCGGCGGTGTCGAGCCCATCGGTGCCCTCACGATTGAGCACCGCCACGTGGATGTCCTGCGGCAGCGACCAGACGAAGGTCGGCGGCCCGTCGGGCGTGATCCGGTCGAGCCGGCCGCGCAGCTCCGCGAGCGAGGTGCAGAAGCGGAAGTCGGCGACGCCGCGCCGCTCGTCGAGCGGCTCGAGCGAGGCGTCGCGCGGCATGATCACCTCGACGATGTTGTCCATGCTGATCCAGCGCCGGTAGCCGTGGCGGGCCAGCAGCGCGTGCAGGGTGTTCATCGGGGCGAACGGCGTCACGTACTGCTTGTGGAGCACCAGGCCGCCGACCCAGATCGAGGGCACCGACAACCCGGTGGCGCCGTAGCGCGTGAGGGCGCGGGTGAAGACCGTGCTCTCGCGGGCGAAAGCGGCGATGGACGGCGTGAAGCTCACGCGCTCGTTGTAGGGCGACAGATAGTCGCGCCGCAGGCTGTCGACGACGAAGACGAAGACGTGCGGCGGGCGCGGTCCCGCCGGCGCCCCGGTCAGATCGGCCAAGGCCACCGGCACCGGCGCCACCGCCACCGAGCGGGCGATGTTGGTGTGCGCCTGCAGGAAGTCGTAGAAGCCCACGCCGTCGCTGGCCGCGGCGGCGGGAGCCTCGGCCACGGGACGATGCAGCCAGTCGCGCAGCGTGCGGAACGACGGGTCGCCGACCACCCAGGCGTCAGCGGCGTGCGTGGCCGCGGCGAGGGTGACCGGGCCGCCTGTCAGCCGGCCGGCAGTCGTCAGGTGCAGTGCGACGAGACCGACACAGACCGTATAGGGCAGCGCGGGGTGCAGCCGGACGTGCGCCGGCGTCCACTGGCTGAGGGTCGCCAGTACCAGGAGCCACATCGTCACCGCCCCCAGCTTGGCGACGGCGAAGTTCCAGTCCATCGCTCCCGACATCGATCGTGACAGGGCGACCCCGGCGACGAGCACCACAATCCAGCCCAGGCGGGCCCAGCGCGTCCGCGCCAGCGCCCAGTGCGGGAGCAGGCCGCTCAGGACCAGGACCACCCCGTCGCGTTCTCGCGCCCGGCCGTACCGCAGACCGCGCGCGCCGAGCAGGACGCCGACGATTCCCCCGAAGACCACGATCGCCAGGCGGGCCGGCAGGCCGCTCACCGACAGCGCCGGAGCGAGCACGAGCGCGACCGCGGACCCGACGAGCACGGCCAGCATGGCGAGGGCGATGACGGCTTCCCACTGTGCCGGCTTGGAGGTGAGGTCAGCCACTGCGCGTACGATCGCCAGCGCGGCAAACACCGCGGCAAAGAGCACCAGGTGCGCGGTGACACTCTGGGCGAGGCCGAGGCCGGAGACCGATCCGATGGCCATCGCCGCCGCCGGCGTCTGGAGGGCGACCACCGCCACGGCCGTGGCCGCGGCGACCAGCGCATCGCGTCCGCTCATATCGGTGGCCCGCGGCGTGTCGGTCCACGGCGCCACGGCCAGATCGATGGCGGCCAGCCACGCCACCGGCGCCAGCGCCAGCAGACTCACAGCCAGGGCGACGCCTCCGGGGCGCAGCAGCGGCAGCGGCGAGCCGACGGCGGCCGCCACGCCGGCCATCGCCGCGGCCCACACCAGCACGCTGGCCGCAAGCGGCGCCCGGCGGTGCTGGATGTCGGGCCAGACCGCGAGCCCGGTGAACGCGGCGGCACCGAGGGTGAGCCAGCCGTGCCAGCGCACGAAGGTCACCAGCGCCGGCACCAGTCCGGGCTCGAGGAACTGCTCGTAGACGAACGGCACCGACGCCAGGAAGGCGTAGGCCGAGGTGGCGAGCCAGAACAGCACGACGATCACGCGGCTCGCCGCGCTGACCATCGTCACCGGGTCCCCTTGACGTCGGCCGTGCGTTCGAGCCACGGCTGGACTTCCTCACGGCGGGTCGCGTCGAGTCGCGAGGCGATCTCGAAGCGGCTGCGAGCGTCTTCATACCGCGAGTCGCTGAAGTTGAGCACGCCGAGCGCCAGCTGCACGTCGAAGTAGTCCTCCGACAGGACGGCGGCCTTCTCCAGGTAGGTGCGGGCCCTGACCCGGCGGCCGGCGCGCTGCTCGGCGAGGCCGGCCACCAGCACGGCGTCCACATGCGTGGGCGCGTTCCTCAGCACGGCACGGGCCCGGTCCAGGGCATTCTCGAGATGGTTGCGGTGCAGCTCCAGGCGGGCCAGGCCGACTTCGCTGTCGTAGTGGGGCGGCGCCATCGCGATTGCCCGTTCGTACCACTCCTGGGCGGTCTCGAATCGCGAGAGCCACTCGTTGCCGAGCCCGACGAAGAACGCGAGCTCCGCATTGCGGGTATCGGCCTCGAAGCATCGCTCGAATGCGGCAAGCGCCTCCTTGTAGTTCCCGAGCTTGCGGTAGGCATGGCCGATGGAGGGGCACGCCTCGGCCGGCAGCGGCGAGCGGTCCATGAAGCGCTCCCAGGTGGCGGCTTCGTCGGCGAACTGGCCCAGCTTGCCGTGGGTCTGGGCGAGACGCGCCAGGAACACGTGCTGTCCCGGAAAGCGCGCGACCAGCTGTCCGGTCGGCTCGAGCGACTCGGCGAACTGTCCCGCCGCGAAGGTCTCGCGGCTCCGCACGAGCAGCGCGTCGAGCGCGGCGTCGTCGAGGCCTGCGGCGTCGCCGGTCCCCGGTGTCGCGGCCGACCCGGCGGTGGCCGTATCAACCGCCGCCGTCGCCACCGCTGGCGTGCCACTCAGCGCGGGTGAGACAAACAGCGCATACCAGCCGCCGAGGAGCGTCGCCAGCGCGAGCAGGAGACGCGCGGCCGCCGGCATCAGAAGTACACCGTGATCGACGCGCCCAGCGAGTGTTGCCACAGCGACGCGCGCTGGGCCCGCTCCTGCCGGCTGGTGCTGCCCGACGCCGACAGCAGCCAGCGCGGGTGCACCAGGATCTCGGCGCCGGCCCGCACGGTGTCGGCATCGAGGCCGAGCAGCTCGGCCCGATCCTCCAGTTCCTCGCGGCTGAGGCCACGAGTGTAGCCGGCGCCGACGAAGCTCTCGCCCGAGCCGCCGACATAACGCCGCACCTGCGCGTGGAAGGACGTCGAGTCTTCCGGCCCCTGGGCATCCGGCACGTACATCGCCTTGCCGGTGAGCATCCACGAGCCGGTGTACTTGGTGAGCGTGCCGACGTAGATATCGGTGGTGCTCGTGAAGCCGAGGCGCCGGAACCCGGCCGACGCCTCGAATCCGCCGCCGAGCGACTGATAGAGATCGGTGGCCACCCGGTAGTTCGGATAGAGCACGTCGTCCTGCGAGAATCCGACGCTCACGAAGCCGTAGGTGCCCGGCCGGAAGCTGGGATACATCTCCACTTCGAGCATCCGGTCGGAATAGCCGAAGCGCTCGACCTGGCTGGCCCGCACGATGACGCTGCCGGCCGGCGTCTGCCGGTTGATCGACACCGCGTACTCGTCCCAGGGCGTGCGCTGGTCCGAGAACCGATCGACGCCGTAGCTCATCGTGAGGCTCCAGGGGCGGAGACTGGCGTCGAGACGGTTCTTCATCGACCGCGCCTGCGGGTGCCCGGGCGACCTGGACAGCAACTCCTGCAGCACGCGCCTGGCCTCACGCGGACGTTCCAGGCCGTCGAGGGCGCGCGCCTCCTGCAGCAGCCAGTCGACGTCGTCGGGGCGCTGTATCCGACCGATGGCGGCCAGGCGGGCGAGCTCCGTGTAATCGCCGTTCCACCACGCGATGTTGGCCAGTGCCATGCGGGCGTCGTTGTAGCCGGGCGTCTGGACCAGCACGTCGCCCAGTTCGCGCCGGGCGTCGTCGTAGCGGCCCTCCCACGACAGCACGAGGCCGTAGAGCAGGCGCGCATCGACGTCGCGCGGCGACTCGCGCAGGTGGCGCTCCAGGTCGGCCAGCGCCTGCGGCCGGTGCCCGCTGGTGGCGGCCGTCCGCGCCGAGGCGAGGATGTCGGCAGGCTGCGCCGGCGCTGAGGCGGCGCGCAGGCACACCACCACCGCCGCCGCCACGACCCGCTGTGTCAGGGGACCCACGAAGCCTTTGTCCTCGCTGTCTGTTCTCGGCTCGCAAGCGGTCCAGCTTCAGCCGGCGCGGCCCCGCCGTGGCTTCGGACCGGTTGTCGTCGAGGCTGTGCCCGGATGCTCCATCTTGTTGACTGGATGCGACTTCCGCGTCGCGTTCACGACCGGAAGTGGCGAAGTCGCATGGTATGATCCGGCCCGCCATGGAACAGGTGACGCTCACGATCGACGGCGCGGCGGTGACCGTCCCCAAGGGCACGAGCGTGCTGCAGGCGGCCATCGCCGCCGGCATCGAGGTGCCGTACTACTGCTACCACCCGGGGCTGGGCATCGATGCGTCGTGCCGTGTGTGTCTGGTGAAGATCGAGAAAATGCCGAAGCTGCAGACGTCGTGCTCGACGCCGGCCGCCGAGGGCATGGTGGTGCTTACCAAGGACGCCGAGAGCACCGAGGCGCGCGCCGGCGTCTTCGAGTTCCTGCTCATCAACCACCCGCTCGACTGCCCGGTGTGCGACAAGGGCGGCGAGTGCCCGCTGCAGGACTTCTCGTATTCGTTCGGCAACGTACAGAGCCGGATGGACTTCCCGCGGCGCACCTTCGACGGCGAGGGCGTGAAGGCCGACGTGGATTTCGGCCCGACGCTGATGCTCAACCGCAACCGCTGCATCATGTGCACGCGCTGCGCGCGCTTCATGCGCGAGGTCGACGGCGACGCGCAGATCGGCATCGTGGACCGCGGCCACGGCAGCGAGATCGCCACCTTCAACGAGCAGGGCGTGCACTCGATCCTGTCGGGCAACCTGATGGACGTCTGCCCGGTCGGCGCCATCACCACCCGGCAGTACCGGTTCCGCTCGCGGCCGTGGGACAACCCCAACGCCATCGACACGATCTGCACCGGCTGCGCCAAGGGCTGCGCGACGACCGCGTGGCTCAAGGCCAAGCCCGAATGGGCCAAGGGCTCGCAGCTCGTGCGCGTCACCCCGCGCTACAACCCCGAGGTGAACGGCTTCTGGATGTGCGACATCGGCCGCTTCCAGTACGGCTGGGTCGAAGGCGACGGCCGGCTGCGCAAGCCGCAGATCCGCGGCCGCGACGGCCTCGCGCACGTGGCGACGTGGAAGGACGCGCTCGTCGGCGTGCGCGACCTGCTGAACGCCGCCGGCCGGCAGGACCCGGCGTCGGTGCGCTTCCTGGCCTCGGCGCACGCGAGCCTCGAGGAGCTGTACCTCGTCAAGCGAATCGCCGAAGAGCTGAAGGGCGAGGGCGGCGCCGCCCACGTCGCCGTGTCGTGGCGCCGGTCGGCCAAGGCCCAGCCCGCCGACACGAAGTTCGTGGTGCCGGCCACCGACGCCCCGAACGTGCTCGGCGCGCGCGACCTCGGCCTGGCTGTGGGCCCCGGGCTCGATGGCGCGCCCGAGCTCTTGTCGCTGCGGAGCGCCGTCGCGGCCGGCCACGTGGGGGTGCTCTACATCCTGGACCCGGGTCCGGCCGAGTCGATCGGCGACCTCGGCTGGGTGATCGAGGCGCGTAAGGCCGGCCGGGTCAAGGCGCTGGTCTACCAGGGCGTGCTGGCCGGGCCGCTGGCGAGTGCGGCCGACATCGTGCTGCCCGGGGCGGCCTGGGTCGAGAAGGACGGCTGCTTCACCAACGATCAGGGACGCGTTCAAGCCGCGTCGAAGGCGCTGGTCACACCCGGCGAGGCCGTGGAGGACTGGCAGATCCTCACGAGCGTGGCGGCGGCGCTCGGGCTGCCGTTCGCGTATGAGAGTGCGGCGGCGGTGCGCGCCGACCTGGCGGCGGCCGTCGCGTCGATTCCGGCCTATGCCGGCCTCGGCGCGCGGACGTTCAATCGTCCGGTGAGCGCCGAGACGTGGCTGCAGGCGTCCAATCCGTCCGAGCGCTGGAAGTGGGACGCGATGTACCAGGACCTGCCGCCGGTGAAGGGGCACAACGTGCAGATGGAGCACGCGGCCAAGCCCTCGGTGATCCCGCTCCGTCTGGTGGCGGACCTCGGGCCGGCCGCCGACTAGCGGCCCCGATCTGCCCGCTGCCGAGCCGCAGGGTATGCACCATCGCTGGGGTCGCTGGTTCTTGATGGTCGCCGCGATCGCCGCGGCGGCCGGTGCCTGCATCTGGACCCTGCAACTCGAACGCCGTGTCCGCACCGCCCGCCAGACCGCGGTGACCGCCGCCTCGCACGCGGCGGGCGCCCGCACGGCCCTGGCCGAGGTACGGCGTGCCCTGGCGGCGATGGCCTCGCCCGGCCAGGCGGCCGTCGGCTGGAGCCGCCGGGCCGCGGCGGGGATCGAGGACGCGCGCAGCCAGGTGACGGCGTTGGCGGCCATCGCCCCGGCGGCGCCGCCGGCGCCCGCGGGTGTCGCGCGGCGATCGGCCGGCGACGTCCTCGACCGGCTCGGCGAAGCCGAGCGGCGGCTGCGCGATCACGCGGTCGGCGGGAAGCCGCTGATGGCCGCCGACGTGGCGTTCGGGGAGGCGATCCCGCACGTCGACGACCTGGAACGCCAGGTGACCGACGCGCAATCCGCCGTCTCGAGCACCGCTGAGAACGAGGTGGCGGCGCTGCGTGACCGTCAGGTGATGGCACTCGCGGGGGCGCTCGGCTCGCTGCTGGTCGCGGCCCTCGCCCTGACACCGCTGCCCCGGGCGCGGCCGTTCGACGCCCCGGCGGCCGCCGCCGACGTCCCGCCACCCGGGATGGCGTCCTACATCGACGTGCCGCTGGACCCGGACGCCTCGGTGGTCCTGCCCGCACCTCCTCCCGACGCCCCGCATGTCGACCTGTTGGCGCTCGCCGCCGTGTGCGGCGAGCTGGCGCAGCTGGCGCACGCCGAAGCGTTGCCGCCGGTTCTCGAGCGGGTCGCGGCGGTTCTCGGCGCGCAGGGCGTCATGGTCTGGCTCGGCGACGCCGAGCGCCGGCACCTCCACGCCGTGGCCGCGGCCGGCTACGACGCCCGGCTGCTCGATCGGCTGGGGCCGGTGGACGTGGCCGACGACAACCCGACGGCGCGGGCCTTTACGACGGGCCAGCCGATTCTGGCCGCCGCTGGTGCCGCGCGGCCAGCGACGGTGTCGGTGCCGATCGCCGGGGCGAGCGGCGTGTGCGGCGTGCTGTCGGCGGAGCTGATCCGCGGCGATGCGGCGGCGGCAGGGGCCAGCGCAGCGGCGGCCCGTGTGGTGGCCGCGCAGCTGGCCGCCCTGGTCGCCCCGCCCGACGTGGCGGCGGCCGTCGAGGCGCAGGGCGTAGCTGAGAATCGCGGGACGCCGCGGCGCCGGACGCTCGAGCGTCGCCGTCACCGTCATCGTCCGCTTGTCGCGCACGACGGCGAGCTGCACCTCGCGGCGGTCATCCGCCCGGCGAATCTCGTCCATCAACTCGCGCGTGTCCCGGACGGCCGTGCCGTTCACCCCGGTGATGACATCGCCGGCCTTCAGGCCGGCCTTCTGCGCCGGGGTGTCGGCGGCGACGCTCGACACCAGCACCCCACCGCCCTTCACGCCGAAGTACTCCGCCAGCTGATCGGAGAGCGTCTCGACCTGCACCCCGAGTCGGCCGCGCGCCCCCGCCGGCATCGCCGGCAGGTCGTCGAAGCGGAAGTCGAACGCCGGGCCGCGCCCGCGGAGGCCGCGCTCGATCTCGGCCCGCAGCCGCGGCTCGTCGATCTGGAAGTTCCAGGCCATCGCCGACGCTTCCGGCGTGATGTCCACGCTCTGGCGCGCGCCGTCGCGGGTGATCGTCATCTTCACCGGGCGCCCCTCGGGCGTTTCCTGCACCAGACGGGTGAGCTGGCGCGCACTGCGCACGCGTTCACCGTCGAACTCGACGACCAGATCGCCTTCCCGGACGCCGGCCTTGTCGGCCGGGCTGTCGTCGTCGACTTCGTCGATCCGTACGCCGGAGGTGCCGGCGTCGGCCGGGTCGCTCACCGCGACGCCGATCTGACTGCCCCGGCCGTCGAGCCGGATCGCGCGCCGTCCGGCGCCGTCGGGCCCGATGAACACCATGTCGCGGCCGCGCTGGGCCCGATCGTCTTGAGCTGAGCGCTCGGCCGTGCCGCGCTCCGGATCCGGTGCCGGGCGCTGGGCGCCCACACCCGCCACGGCGACGCCGACCAGCGCCGCCAGAAGTCCACCGAGGATCATCGTTCGCTGATACGTCATCGCACCGCTCCCGGGGCCATTCGCATCCCTCTCGGGCCTGCCGTCGTCGCCCCGTGAAAATCAGACGCCGGCACCCCGAGGTTGGCCGGCCCGTCCCGTGGCACCCCGGAGTCCACGCCTATACTTGGTGCCGGCTTCGCCCCGACCTGTCATGGACCCTCGCGCCGCCATCCTCGAACGCGCCGAACGCGAAGGCGTGCGATTCCTCCGCCTGCAGTTCACCGACATCCTGGGCGTGACCAAGAACGTCGAGGTGCCCGACCGCCAGTTCGTCGAGGCCCTCGACGGCGGGGTGCTGTTCGACGGCTCGTCGATCGAGGGGTTCGTGCGCATCGAAGAGTCGGACATGTACCTCAAGCCCGACCTGGCAACCTTCCAGGTGCTGCCGTGGCCCGACCCCAGCGGCGCCAAGGTCGGGGGCATCACGTGCGACATCGCCAACCCGGACGGCACGCCCTTCGAAGGCTGCCCGCGGTCGGTGCTCAAGCGGGCGATTGCCCGGGCCGCGGCGATGGACTTCCGAATGGTGGCCGGACCCGAGGCCGAGTTCTTCCTGTTCCAGCGCAAGGACGGCCAGCCCTCCACCGCCACCCACGACACCGCCGGTTACTTCGACCTGGCGCCGGTCGATCAGGGCGAGGACGTGCGCCGCGAGATCGTGCTGGCGCTCGAGCAGATGGGCTTCCTGGTCGAAGCCGCGCATCACGAGGTGGCGCCGGGGCAGCACGAGGTCGACTTCCGCTACGACGACGTGCTGCGAACGGCCGACAACGTCAGCACCTTCCGTTTCGTGGTGAAGAACGTCGCCCACCGCAACGGCCTGCACGCCACCTTCATGCCCAAGCCGATCTACGGGGTGAACGGGTCGGGCATGCACACCCACCAGACTCTCTTCAAGGGCACGGCCAACGCGTTCTTCGACGCCGAGCGCGAATGGCAGTTGAGCCAGACCTGTCTGCACTACGTCGGCGGACTCCTGCGGCACGCCCGCGGCTACTGCGCCATCACCAACCCGCTGGTGAACTCGTACAAGCGGCTCGTGCCGGGCCACGAGGCACCCACCGCCATCGCCTGGTCGGAGAAGAACCGCAGCCCGCTGGTGCGCGTGCCGGCGGCGCGGGGCGAGTCCACACGCGTCGAGCTTCGTCTGCCCGATCCGTCCTGCAATCCCTACCTGGCCCTGTCGGTGATGCTCAGGGCCGGTCTCGATGGCGTGGTGCAGGAGCTCGACCCGGGTCCGCCGGTGAACAAGAACATCTACAAGATGAGCCACCGCGAGCGGCGGCACCTGCGCATCGACGACCTGCCGGCCAACCTCAGCGAGGCCCTGGACGAGCTGGAGAAGAGCGACCTGGTGCGCGACGCCTTGGGCGACCACATCGTGGAACACTTCCTGGCCGCCAAACGGGACGAGTGGGACGACTACCTGCGCCACGTGTCTCCGTGGGAACTGGACCGCTACCTCTCGGTGTACTAACCTGAAGCGGCTAAGGGCAGCGGCTAGCCGCTTCAAATCGGGGCGAGCAAACCTTTCGCACGCGAGCCCCGTCCAATCGTTACCTAGACTGTCAAGGTAATGGACCGGACGGCATGACCTCACCCGCCAAGACCCCCAACGCCCTGCTCCACGGCGCGCTGGACGCCCTGATTCTCAAGACGCTGTCGCGCGGCCCGTGCCACGGCTACGCCGTCGCCCGTTACATCGAGGAGACCACCGGCGACGCGCTGCTGGTCGAGGAAGGGTCGCTCTATCCGGCCCTGTACCGGCTCGAGCGGCGCGGCTGGGTGGAAGCCGAGTGGGGCATCTCGGAGCTGGGCCGGCGGGTCAAGTTGTACCGGCTCACCCCGCCCGGCCGCGCCCAGCTGGCTGCCGAGCTCGCCACCTGGAAGCGCTTCTCGATGGGGGTGTCGAAGGTGCTGTTCGCGTCATGAAACGGTCGCTGCGCTCGTGGCTCTGGCGGGTGCCCGTCGACCAGGAAGTAGACGACGAGCTCGCCTTCCACGTCGAGATGCGGACCCGCGAGCTCGTGGACGCCGGACTCGACCCGGCCGAAGCCCGCCGCCAGGCCCTGGCGCGGCTCGGTGACGTTGCCAGTCTCAAGCGCGCCTGCGTCGATCTCGGACGCCGGCGGGACCGGGAGATGCGTGTGATGCAGTGGATCGAGGAATTCGCGCAAGACGTGCGCTTCGCGCTACGCCAGATGCGGGCGGCGCCGGCCTTCACCTTCGTGGCCGCCCTGACCCTCGCTCTGGGCATCGGCGCCAACAGCGCCATCTTCGCGCTGGTCGACGCCACGCTGCTGCGGCCGCTGCCGTTTCGCGATCCCGAGCACGTCGTGGTCCTGGTGGAGCGAACACAGAGCGGATCGCGCAGCGGGGTGTCGCCGCTCAATCTGAGCGACTGGGACGCCGGCAGCCCGTCGATGACCGCGACGGCGGGGTACATAAACGGCGTCGGCGGCATGGTGATGCGCGGCGTGGACGGGTCCGCCGAGACGGTGCCACGGCAGTGGGTGTCGTCGGGATTCTTCGAGGTGCTCGGGGTGCCGCCGCTGGTCGGGCGGCTGTTCCAGCCGGCCGACGACTGGGTCGAGCACGACTCCGTCGTTCTCACCGAAGCCTACTGGCGGACGCGCTTCAATGCCGACCCGTCGATCATCGGCCAGGATCTGGTGCTGGATGGCGAGCCGTACCGCGTGGTCGGCGTGGCGCCGGCAGGGTTCCGCTGGACCGAGAACAACAGCATCTGGGCCCTCATCCGCATCCGCCCCGACCCGAAGCTGCGCACGGCCTATTTCTTCCGTGGGATCGGGCGGATCGCCGCCGGCGCAACCGTCGCTGGCACCCGCGCCGAGGTGACGTCCGTCGCCGCGGAACTGGCGCGCACGGTGCCCGACAACCGGGGTCGCGGCGCGGAAGTGCTGCCCGTGCGCGAGGCCATCGTCGGCAGCGATCTACGCGTGACCTCGATGCTGTTCCTCGGCGTGGTTGGCTTCGTGCTGCTCATCTGCTGTGCCAACGTCGCCAACCTGCTGCTGGCGCGGGCCACGGCCCGGGGACGCGAACTGGCCATCCGCTCGGCGCTCGGGGCCGGGCGCGGACGGGTCGCGCGACAACTGCTCACCGAGAGCCTGGTGCTGGCCACACTCGGCGGCGCCCTCGGCGCCGGCATCGGTTCGGCCATTCTGGCGGCGGCGCCGTCGGTGATTCCGGCGGGCGTGCTGCCGGCCTCGGTCGCGGTGACCTTCGACAGCCGGGTGGTGATGTTCTGCGCCGCCGCGGCGCTCCTCGTCGGCGTCGTCTTCGGCATCGCCCCGGCGTGGCTGGTCGGCGACTTGACGTCGGCGCGGGCCATCGCCTCCGACTCCCGCACATCCACTGGCGGCGGCGGCCGGCTGCGCAGCGGGCTGGTAGTGGCCGAAGTGGCCACTGCGGTGCTGCTGCTGGTGGGCGCCGGCCTGCTGCTGCGCACGCTGCTCGCCGTGCAGAACGTCGACCGCGGCTATCGCGCCGACCGAGATCCTGACGATGGTGGTCGACCCGCTGGGGTCGCGCTATCCCACCAGCGAATCGCTGCAGCAGTTCTACGACGAGGTCGCGCGCGAGGTCGCGGCGGTGCCCGGCGTCCGCGGCGTGGCGTGGGCGAGCACGCCGCCGCTCGGCCCCTCATACGCCGGCCAGCAGGCGGTCGCGATCGTCGGCGACGCACCGCCCGACGACAGTCAGCGGCCGGTGGCGGACCACCAGATCGTGAGCCACTCCTACTTCGACACGATCGATCTGCCGGTCGTGGCCGGCCGTGCGTTCTCGCCGACCGACGTGCGCGAGAGCCCGTTTGTCTGCATCGTGAACGAGGCGTTCGTGCGGCGGCACCTCGGTGACCGCGATCCGATCGGCCACCGTGTCGCGCTGACGCCGGCCAACGCGCCGCAGCAGAAGCCGGTCGTTCGCGAGATCGTCGGCGTGGCCCGCCAGGTGAAGGGCCGGCCCGACGAGGACGAGGACCTCGTGCAGGTGTACGTGCCGATGACCCAGGCCGGGCTCGACGACACCTTCCTGCTGGTGCGCCCGGCCACCAGCGACGCGGCGGCCCTGGCACCGGCGGTGCGGGCGGCCATCGGCCGCATCGACACGGCGCAACTCGTGAGCGTCGGCACGGCCAAGACCCTCGACGACATCGCCCGCGATGCGACCTCGTCGCATCGCTTCCGCGCGGTGCTGGTGGCAGCTTTCGCCAGCCTGGCGCTGGTCCTCGCCATGGTCGGCGTGTTCGGCATCCTGGCCTACTCGGTGCAGCAGCGCACCGCCGACTTCGCCGTCCGACGGGCAATGGGCGCCACGACGCAAGATGTGCTGCGCCTGGTGGCGAGCGGCGCGGTCAAGGTGATCGTGGCCGGCGCGCTCGTCGGCGTGGCGCTCTCGGCGGCGGTGTCGCGACTGATGACGGCCGTGCTGTTCGGCGTGCAGCCGCTGGATCCGATCACCTTCCTGTGGGTGGCGATGGTGCTCGCCGCCACGGCTGCAGTCGCCGTGGCCGGGCCGGCGTGGCGGGCGACGCGAATCGATCCCGCCGTGACGCTGCGCGCCAAGTGAGGCCCGCCAGCCATCGGCCCTGCCACCGGTGGAGGTCACGCCCCGTCCGTCGGTCAGGACGGCAGCGACTGACCCTCGTCCGCGGGCGCCCCGTCAGCGCGCGTTTTGCGAGGTGATTTCGGCAGAAGCAGCAACGCGCCGGATCGGCACGCGTCTTGATACTCCAGCAGATCGAGCGCGGCGGGTCACCGGGGTGCGATCAATCAGGCAGGCGCTGGCATCGCCGCATCCCGGCCGTGGTTTCACGATCCGTCGCGCTCGATTCCGCCGCCGCGCCCCCGGGGCGCCGTGGTGGACGAAGACCCCACGGAGGCCGACCATGCAGCTCTCGCGCAACATCGTGTGGACATTGACGGCGGCCGCTCTGGCCGTTTCGCTGACCATCGCGTGCGCGTCGGTGCCAGGCCGTCCGCCGATCTCCCAGGTGCAGACCCAGCCGGGGCGGTTCGTGGATCACTCCGTGACGGTCACCGGCGAGGTCACCACTTCGTGGGGAGTGCCGCTGGTCGGCTTCAACGTCTACCGGGTGAACGACGGCACGGGCGAAATCACCGTCGTCTCGACCGAGCGGCGACTTCCAGGCCGCGGTGCCCGGGTGGAGGTGAAAGGCGAAGTGCAGGATGTCGCCGTCCTCGGCGGACGCCCGCTCGGACTCCATCTGCGCGAGCAGCGCCTCCGCTACCGCTAACCATCAGCCAGACAAGCGTTTGCCGCAGGGTCGGGCCGGTCTCCATCCCAGGCTGCCCGGCCCGTTCTTCATGTACCCCGCCTACCCGGATCCCGCCTGTTCTCCCGAGTCCCGAGCCCCGGGCCCCGAGTCCCGTCGTTTGTGAAATCTAGTACAATGTACGGCTCGTGGAACAGCTCGAACACGCCTCGCCTCTCGTCGATCTGGTGAACGCCCTGCTGGGGCCGCTCGGCATCCACGTGCCGAACTACCTGGTCTTCTGCGCCCTGATCGTCCTGTTCCTGGCCGCGCTCGGTCTGTTCATCAGGTCGCGGCTCAGCGTGGAGAATCCGGGCAAGCTGCAGATCGTCCTCGAGGACATCGTCACCTTCATCCTCGAGCAGCTCGAGAACATGATGCCCCACAAGGGCAAGAAGTACCTGCCGCTGGTCGGCACGGTGTTCGTCTTCATCCTGCTCGGCAACCTGATGGGCCAGATTCCCGGCCTCGGCTCGCCGACCAGCAACGTGAACGTGCCGTTCGCGCTGGCAATCACCGTGTGGCTCTACTACCACCTCGAGGGCATCCGGGCGCAGGGCATCGTCAACTACGTCCTCCACTTCGCGTTTCCTCCGGGAGTGCCGAAGCTGATGGCGCCGCTGATGCTCCCCATCGAGCTCATCAGCCACGCTTCGCGCGTGATGTCGCTGACGCTGCGACTGTTCGGCAACATCTTCGGCGAGCACCTGGTGGTGCTCATCATCGCCAGCATCGTCCCGTTCATCGCGCCGCTGCCGATTCAGATGCTCGGCCTCATCGTCGGGCCGCTGCAGGCGTTCATCTTCATGACCCTGACGGCGATCTACCTGGCGTCGGCGACGGCGGTGGACGAGCATCACTAGGGGCTGGGGACTGGGGCCTGGGGACTAGGGCTCGACGCTCGGCACCGCAGCCCACGAAATACAATACGCCGCCATGGGACCGTTCCCAGGCGGCGTTCGTGCGTACGGCCTCGCGCTACTACTCGCCGTCGGCCTGGCGGCGGCGCCGTCCGCCCAGAACAACCGAATCGACGGCGTGACCCCATCGGCGCCGGAGCTGGCGGCGTTCGGGGCCGCACGCGGTTGGCGTGCGCACGCTGACCGCGGTCGACCGCAACCGCCCCGACATCCTGCGGACGACACCTGGTGGACCAACGGCGCGTTACGACCGTCGGTTCACGCTCGAAATCTGGTATCCGGCGGCGCTGGCCACGGGCCAACGTCAGGAAGGTGAGTACCGGACCATCACCCGCGATCCCGCGATCGCCGTTACGCTGCGGGGCCGCGCCGTGCGTGACGCGGCGCCGCTGGCCTCGCTGGGCCCGCTGCCGCTCGTCATCCTCTCGCACGGCTATCCGGGTAACCGGATGCTCATGAGCCACCTGGGCGAGAACCTGGCCAGCAAGGGCTACGTCGTCGTGTCGATCGACCATCCCGACAGCACCTACGACGATCAGCAGGCGTTCGGCAGCACGCTGTACAACCGCGCCTTCGACCAGCTGTTCGTGCTGAACGAGATGGCCCGCCACGGCGCCACCGGATCGGGCAGCGTGGTGGCTGGGCTCGTCGACGCCTCCCGCACCGCGATCCTCGGCTACTCGATGGGCGGCTACGGCGTGGTCAACGTCGTCGGCGGGGCCTACCACGAGGCCGCGGCCGCTCTTCCGGCAGCGCCGCCGAACGGGCTCCTGCGAGAGCGGACGGCCGCCAGTCCCGCGTACCGCGCCTCGATCGACCCGCGCATCAAGGCGGCGATAGCCATCGGACCGTGGGGCATGCAGACCGGCTTGTGGGACAGCGACGGCCTGGCCGGCGTCCGCACGCCGATCCTCTTCGTGGCCGGGAGCGCCGACGACGTGTCGGGCTACGAGAAGGGCGCGCGCGCCATCTTCGAGGGCACGGTCAACGCCGACCGCTACTTGCTGACGTTCCTGAACGCCGGCCACAATGCCGGCGCGCCGATCCCCGCGCCGGCGGAAACCTTCGGCTACTCCGAGGCGCTGAAATCGTTCCCGTTCACCCACTACGCCGACGCGGTCTGGGACACGGTGCGGATGAACAACATCCTGCAGCACTTCGTGACGGCCTTCGTCGACCTGCACCTCAAGGGCGACGCGGCCAGGCGCGTCTATCTCGACGTCGTCCCCAAAGGCCAGGAGGCGGTCTTCGCCCAGGATCCCGCCGGCAACCCGCTACCAGGGCACACCTACTGGAAGGGCTTCAAGCGCGGCACTGCGGTCGGCCTGACGCTGGAGCATCGGACGGCGTCAGCACCGTAACCGGTTTTCGCAGCGCGGCTCTTCCGCCTTCGCCCGAAGAGCGGAGGTTGGTCAGAGTGCCTCCTGGCGGATTGTCAGCGTGGACGCGACGGCGGAGAGCTGACTCGGCTCCCGCGTCCGGCCCTCCGCAGGCCGTCAAACGCCAGCGGGGGCGAGTGTCGGCGGAAACGCGGGGCCCCGGGCGGTGCTGAGCGACGCGATCCTCCGGTCGCCGCTGCGCCTGAACACCCCACGTGGACTTCGGCGCCGCCTCGGCGTTTGACGTCTCACGCCTGCGCGGCCTGCTCCGGACGGCCGCGGAATCCGAGCCAGCCCTCCGCCGTTGATGGAATGGTCGCTCCATAACTGCTGAGACTTGCCGATCGAACTAGGCCGACCGCCCCTTGCCGAACATCAGAACTACGACGCCTAGCGCGCCCGCCGATGTGCAAACCCGCATGGCGCAATTCCTCACTACTTTGCGTCTGCTCCCCGCCGTCTCTTGGTCCGGCTACACTGGCTCGTGGCGGCAGGGTGCGGAATATCCTGACCTGCCTAATGCTCGTTAGGCAGACTCATGGTGGCGAATCCGATCGTCTTTCGCTCGGTTCAAGGTCCTCGACACTCCTTTGGACACGGACAAGAAGTACTTCGGCCTTCAGATCGTTGATAGCGGGAGCCGGCACGATCTGCGAATCGAGGCATCGACAGGGGCGTTCGCGGCAATGAAGCGAGTGTTCGACAGTTGGTGTGTCAGGGTCGAAGCGGCGCGAGGCGTTCTCCCGCCGGCATCACATTGAACCAGGACGCTGCCTACAGTCCGCAGCAGCCGACGAGAAACCGGAGGATCATGAGGCCGTCGCGGTTGACGCGCGCGGTCGTAACGCGCAC
>CAVTMO010000008.1:0-25661 GCA_963735875.1 uncultured Acidobacteriota bacterium | reverse complement strand
GACACCGACGAGCGAAGTTCCCGCGCGCTGCGGTCGATTCCGCCCGACGCCCGCGTGAGCGCGGAGCTTGCACGTGGCCGGGTGTGTCACACCTGCCGGCCCTGCTGGCGGCGGCCCTCGCTGCCGGAACGCTTTCCGGACTCTGGTTCCCCGGCTACGGCACCGTGGCGGCGCTGGCCGGACTGGCAGCCGGCGCCGCGGCCGTGTGGGTCTACGCCGGCGGTCGCAGCGGTGCGGCCGTGGCTGTCGCTGCGCTCGTGGCCGCCGCGGGGCTGTCCGTGGCCCGCGGGGCATCGGCCTACGGGGCCGCCGTCGCCCCGTCGCTGGTCGGCGCCCTCCAGTCGGCGGGCCTGCTCGACGACGAGGTGCCGCGCCCGCGTTCCGCCGTCGGTCTCACCGGGCGCCTGACCGCCGACGCTTCTGCTGCCGGGCCGTCTGTGCTCCTGCGCCTCGCTGTCCAGCAGGCAGCCATGGGGCCGTGCGCTTGTCCGTTGCCGGTGCGGGGCGACGTGGTGGTGGCCGTGACCGGAGAGCTCGCCCGCAACCACGTCGCCCAATGGCGCGCCGGACGCGAGGTCCACGTGACCGCGACGCTGCGGCGCCCGGTGACGTTCCGGAATCTCGGCGCGCCCGATCCGGCGCTGGATCTGGCGCGCCGCCGGCTCGCCCTCACCGGGTCGGTGAAGAGCGCACTGCTGGTGGACGCGGTCGCCTCCGGGCGGTGGTACGACGAGGCCGCGGCGGCGATTCGCGCGCGGGCCCGCCGGGCGATTGCCGCTGCCGCCGGCGACGACCGGCAAGCTGCGGCCATCGGCATCGCGGTGCTCGTCGGCGATCGTGCCGGCCTGGATGCCGAGCTCACGGGCCGGCTCCAACGCGCCGGGACGTTCCATGTGATAGCCATCTCGGGCGGCAACATCGCCCTGCTGTGCCTGCTGTCCCTGTGGCTCTTCGGACGGGTCGTTGGCGCCGGCCGCGCGGCGCTGGCGCTGACGGCCGCCATCCTCGTCGCCTACGCCTTCGTCGTCGGAGGCGGCGCGTCGGTGCTGCGGGCTACCGGCATGGCGGTGGTCGGCCTCGCCGTGCGGACGATCGACCAGAAGGGTCTGGCGCTGAACGTCCTGGCGCTCACCGGCGGCCTGCTGCTGCTGGCCGATCCGCTCATCGCCGCCGATACCGGCTTCTGGCTCACCACGGCGGCGACGGCGGGGCTCGTGGTCGGGCTCGGCGACGCCGGCGGGCCGCAGCAGTGGTTGCGGCTCGTGCGGGCGCTGGTGCTCACCTCGGTGTGGGCGGAACTCGCGCTGTTGCCGATTGTGGCCGCCGCCTTCCAGCAGGTGACGGTGGCCGGCGTGTTGCTCAGCGCCATCGCCATCCCGGGCATGGCGATCGCGCAGATGGCGTCGATGGCGGCGGTCGCCGCCGACGCCGTGGCGCCGTGGGCACTCACGCCGGCCGGGGTCGCGCTGCGTGCCGGCGCGAGGCTGGTCACCGAGTCGGCCCGCGTGGTCGACGTGCTGCCGTTCCTCAGCTGGCGCGTGCCACCGCCGCACCCGGGCGTTGTCGTCAGCTACTACCTGGCGCTCGGGGTCTGGCTCTGGACGCGCGCGCCAGGAAACGGCTCGACCCGGGCCCGGCTGCGGATGGTGTCGGCGGTGCTGCTCGTGCTCGCGGCGGCCTGGATCGCCGTGGCGCCGGTCAGCCTGGTGGCGTGGCGCCGCACCCAGCTCGAGCTCGCCGTACTCGACGTGGGGCAGGGCGACGCGATCGTGCTGCGCTTCCCGAACGGCGCCACGATGCTCGTCGATGCCGGCGGACGGGCCGGCTCCCGTTTCGACGTCGGGGCCCGCGTGGTCGGACCAACCCTGCGCGCCCGTGGGATCCGGCGGCTCGACTACCTGGTCGTGACCCACGCCGACGCCGATCACATCGGCGGCGCGGCGAGCCTCGTGGCGGAGTTCAGGCCGTCGGAGGTCTGGACCGGCGTGCCCGTGGCCGGCGACGCGGCGACGACGGCGCTGCGCGAGGCGGCCTCGGCGGCCGGTGCCTCCTGGCGAGTCGTGCAGCGCGGCGACCGCGTCGGCATCGGTGCGGCGGATGTCGTCGTCCTCCACCCACCGCCTCCCGACTGGGAGCGGCAGCGGGTGCGCAACGACGACTCGGTGGTGCTGGCCGTAGGCCTCGGCGGCGTGCGGGCGCTGCTCACGGGCGATATCAGCGCCGCGGTCGAGGCGGCAGTGGCAGTGGAAGCGGCCCGGGCATGGGCCGCGGCGTCGGCAGCACCACCGGCATTCACGCTCCTGAAGGTCGCGCACCACGGCAGTGCCGGCTCCACGTCGTTGCCGTTCCTGGAGGCGATCCGGCCGGCCGTGGCGATCGTCAGCGCGGGTGTCGACGATCCCTTCGGCCACCCGGCGCAACCCGCCCTCGACCGCCTGGCCGCCGGCCGGGCCGCCGTGTGGCGCACCGATCGCGACGGCGAGGTCACCGTGCGTACCGACGGCCGCCGGCTGGAGGTCTCAACTGTCAGTGGTCCGACGCGCCGGTGGGGGCCGCCCGTCGTTCAGCCTTGACCCGATCCCATAACGCGTTCTGGTCGTCGAGCGACAACGACGCCAGCGTGGTGCCGTCGGCCCGGGCCAGCTGCTCCATGCGCGTGAAGCGTTGCTGGAACTTGACGGCGGCGGTCCGCAGCGCCGCCTCCGGCTCGACGCCGAGCTTGCGCGCGTAGTTGGCGATCGCGAACAGCAGGTCGCCGACTTCGTCTTCGAGGGCCCCGCGCGGACCGGCCGAGGCGGCGCGTACCTCGCGTACCTCTTCGTCGATCTTGTCGAGGACGTCAGCGGGGCGGACCCAGTCGAACCCGACGGCGGCGGCGCGCGCGGTGAGCTCGTAGGCGCGCAGGAGCGCCGGCAGCGACGCCGGCACGCCGTCGAGGGCCGAGGTCTCGGCCTCGCCCTGGCCGGCGCGCTCGACCGCCTTGAGATCCTCCCAGCGGCGCCGCACCTCGCCGGTGGTGATGTCGGCGCCCTGGCCGAGCGGCCGGCCTTCCGGCGTGAAGACGTGCGGATGGCGGCGCACCAGCTTGCGGGCGATGCCGTCGACCGCGTCGGCGATGGAGAAGTGGCCGGCGTCTTCGGCAATCTGCGCCAGGAACACCGCCTCGTAGAGGAAGTCGCCGAGCTCTTCGCGCAGGCCGTCGATGTCCTGGCGATCGAGCGCGTCGAGCAGCTCGTAGGTTTCCTCGAGCACGAACGGCCGCAGCGACTCGAGCGTCTGCTCACGATCCCACGGGCAGCCGCCGGGGGCGCGCAGGGCGCGCATGATACGGACCAGTTCGTCGAACGCGGCTCCCGGGGCGTCGGCCATTCCTGCGCGGACGCTATGCTACCATTCGAGATTCGCCGTGACCGACTCGTCCTCGCCCTCAGCGGAGGCCCGCGTCAGCTTCGTTGCCTTCCTCTACTCCCTTGCCACCACCGCCGCCGTGCACTTCGGCGACACCGCCGACCCGACGACGGGGGAGAAGCGGGCGCCGAACCTCGAGCAGGCGTCGCACGTCATCGACGTGCTGGCGCTGCTCGAACGGAAGACCCAGGGCAACCTCACGCCCGAGGAGCGTCAGTTCCTCGAGCAGGTGCTCTACGAGCTGCGCATGCGCTACCTGGCCGTGAAGGGCGTCGGCGCCTAGCACCGCAATGCGGCCCGCGCGCGTCACCTTCCTGGGGACCGGCACCTCGCACGGCGTGCCCATGATCGGCTGCCGGTGTCCGGTGTGCCACTCGACCGATCCGCGCGACCGGCGGCTCCGCCCGTCGATCTACCTGGACGTGGCCGGCGGGCCGGCACTGCTCGTCGACACGGCGACCGACCTGCGGCAGCAGGCGTTGACGCACGGGATCGTCCGCGTCGACGCCATCCTGTTCACCCACAGCCACGCCGATCACGTGATGGGGCTCGACGAGGTGCGCCGCTTCAACGTGCTGATGCAGGACGCGATGCCGGTCTTCGCCGATGGCCCGACGGCGGCGGAGCTGCGCCGCGTGTTCGCCTACGCGTTCACGCCGGCGAGGAAGGGCGGCGGGGTGCCGCAGCTCGCCCTCACCGAGATCAGCGGACCGTTCAACGCCGGCGGGCTGGCCGTCCTCCCGGTGCCGGTGATGCACGGCGACACCCCCATCCTCGGATTTCGCTTCGGCCGCTTCGCCTATCTCACCGACTGCAGCTTCATCCCCGAGTCCTCCTACGCGCTGCTCCAGGGGCTCGACGTCGTGGTGCTCGACGCCCTGCGCCATCGCCAGCACCCGACGCACTTCACGGTGGCCGAGGCCACGGCCGCGGCCCGCCGGATCGGCGCCGCGCAGACCTACTTCACCCACATCTGTCACGACCTGCCGCACACCGAGACCTCGGCGAACCTGCCCACCGGCGTGGCGCTGGCCCACGACGGGCTGGTGCTCGAGGTCGACGTGGCGTGGCCGCGCCGGGCCGTGCCGGACGCGTGATGGACGTCGTCTACTACCCGGACGATCCGCGTCCGTCGCGTTGGATGAGCCCGGTGCTGGCCCTGGGCAACTTCGACGGGCTGCACCGCGGTCACCAGAAGGTCATCGAGCGCATCCGGCGTGGCGCCGCCGACCGCGGCGGCACCGCCGTCGTGCTGACCTTCGATCCGCACCCGCCGCGCGTGGTGCGGCCCGACAAGGCCCCGCCGCTGCTGATGACCACCGCGCAGAAGCTCCGCGCCCTCGACCGGGCCGGCGTGCACGGGGCGGCCGTGGTGCGTTTCACGCCCGCGCTGTCGCAGTGGTCCCCCGAGGCGTTCGTGAAGCACGTACTGGCGGACTGGCTGCGCGTCGTCGAGGTGTGGGTGGGCGCCGACTTCCTGTTCGGCAAGGACCGCGCCGGAAACTTCTCGACCTTGCGCAGCCTCGGCCAGCAGCACGGCTTCCGGGTCGAGAAGATCGACCCGGTCCGCTACAAGGAATTCGTGGTCTCCAGCACGCGAATCCGGCGCCTGGTCAGCGAGGGCCGCGTCGACGAGGCCGGGGCCTTGCTCGGGCATCACTACGCCATCGACGGCATCGTCGTGCACGGTGCCGGGCGCGGACGGGAATTGGGGTTTCCCACGGCCAACCTTTCGACCGACAATGACCTGGTGCCGCCGACCGGGGTGTATGCGACGGCCCTCGACATCGGGGGCACCCGCTGGCCGTCGATCACCAACGTCGGCACGCGCCCGACCTTCGAAGCCGCAGGGGCGGTCACCGTGGAGACCCACGTGCTGGGGCTGCGGGACGATCTCTACGGTGCCGCGGTGTCCCTGAGCTTCGTGCAACGGCTGCGTGACGAACGGCGATTTGCCGACGTGGACGCCCTGAAGGACCAGATCGACGCCGACATCCGCCGCGCCCGCCGGCTCTTCGACAACATCTCGGTATGACGATGACCCGAACGTCCTTTGAGTTCAGGATGCAGATTGCGGGCGGCCGGGCGATGCTCGGCGCCGTGCGCGACCTGGCGTCGCAGGTCGCCACCTACGCCGGCGGCAAGTCGGTGGCGGCCACCGTGGCCGACGAAGTGGTGACGGCGGCCGAGGCGGCCATCGCCGCCACCCGCAACGACGGCAGCCCGATCGACTTCACGTTCGCGCGTTCGCCGGAGTGCCTCGACGTGTTCATCACCTGCCCGCACGCGCCGACGCTGGCCGCCACGCACCTGTCGCGCGGCCCCGGGCTGTCGGTGGACTGGCGCCCGGAAGGATCGCAGCTGGTCTGTCACATCCGCCAGGCAATCGCCTGATCCGGGCCGTCGATGCGCTTGTACAACACGCTCACCCGTCAGAAGGAGCCCTTTGCGCCCGCCAGGGACAACCTGGTGCGGCTTTACGCCTGCGGGCTCACGGTCTACGCCCGCGGCCACATCGGCAACTTCCGCACCTTCCTCTGCCTCGACGTCCTGCGCCGCACGCTGAAGTACGTCGCCGGCTACCAGGTGCGCCAGGTGGTGAACTTCACCGATGTCGACGACAAGACCATCGCCGGCGCCGAGCAGGAGGGCGTGCCGCTCAAGGAGTACACCGAGCGCTACGTCCAGGCCTTCCACGACGACTGCGCCTCGCTCGGGCTGGAGCCGGCCGAGGAGAACCCGCGCGCCACCGACCCGGCCAACATCCAGGCGATGGCCGACATGATCGCCGCGCTCGAGGCCAAGGGCCACACCTACCGCAGCGACGGCTCGATCTACTTCAAGATCTCGACGATGCCGGGCTACGGCCGGCTGGCCCGGCTCGATCATGCCGGGATCCAGAGCGGCGCGCGCGTGGATTCCGACGAGTACGAGAAGGAGGACGCGCGCGACTTCGTGCTGTGGAAGGCGACCAAGCCGGGCGAGCCGACATGGGATGCCGGCGTGGGGCCGGGACGGCCGGGCTGGCACATCGAATGCTCGGCGATGGCGCTGCGGTTGCTGGACGGCCCGCCGATCGACATCCATGCCGGCGGTATCGACCTGGTGTTTCCGCACCACGAGAACGAGATCGCGCAGAGCGAGTGCGCCACCGGCCAGCCGTTCGTGCGGATGTGGGTGCACTTCGAGCACCTGCTGGTCGAGGACCAGAAGATGTCGAAGTCGCTCGGCAACGTCTTCACCATCTCGGACGTCACCGCCCGAGGCTTCCGGGCCTCGACGTTGCGTTACCTGCTGCTGTCGGCGCACCATCGCACGCGGCTCAACTTCACCTGGGCCGGGATGGGACAGGCCGAGGAGGCGTTGCGCCGGCTGACCGACTTCCTCGGCCGTCTCGACATGGTGGCGCGGGGGACGCCGGCGGCTGCGAACGCCGAGCTGGCGGCCCGGGTGGCGCAGGGCCGGGCCGACTTCGACAACGCGATGCGCGACGACCTGAACACCGCGGCGGCACTGGGTGCGATGTTCGAGCTGGTGCGGGCGATGAACGCGGCGATCGACTCGGGCGCCCTCGGCCCCTCCGACGTCGCCCTGGTTCGCGACGCCTTCCGCCACTTCGACGACGTGGTCGGCGTGGTCTCGCTCCGCGCCCGCGAGGACGCGCAGTCGGGCGTGGCCGAGGCCGAGATCGAACGGCGCATGGCCGAGCGGCAGGAGGCGCGGCGCCGCCGTGACTTCGCGGCGTCGGACCGCATCCGCGACGAGCTGGCGGGGCTGGGCATCCTGGTCGAGGACGGCCCGCAGGGCACGCGGTGGAAGCGCAAGTGACGGCTGGAGAAACGATGGACGCCCCACAGCTCAAGACCGCGTTGCCGGGCCCGAAGGCCAGGGCCATCATCGAGCGCGACGGCCAGGTGGTGTCGCCGTCCTACACGCGCGGCTACCCGTTCGTGATGGCCCGGGGCACCGGCGCCACCGTGGAGGACGTCGACGGCAACATCTTTCTCGATTGCGCCGCCGGCATCGCCGTCAACTCCACCGGCCACGCGCATCCGCAGGTCGTGCAGGCGATTGTCGAGCAGGCGCAGAAGTTCCTGCACATGTCGGGCACCGACTTCTACTACGAGCCGCAGGTGAAGCTGGGCGAGGAGATGGCGGCGCTGGCGCCGTTCAGCGGACCGAAGCGGACCTTCTTCGCCAACTCCGGCACCGAGGCCAACGAGGCGGCGATCAAGATGGCGCGGTACCACACCCGGCGCCACGGCATCATCGGCTTCCTGGGGAGCTTTCACGGCCGCACCCTGGGTTCGCTGTCGGTGACCTCGAGCCGGGCGATTCAGCGCCGCGGCTTCGGGCCGCCGGTGGCCGGCACGTATCACGCGCCCTACGCCAACTGCTACCGCTGCCCGGTGAAAGCCACCCCGGAGACGTGCGCCGCCGAGTGCCTCAGCTTTCTCGAGGACCAGGTGCTGATGCACCTGGTGTCGCCCGATGACGTCGCGGCGGTGCTGGTCGAGCCGATCCAGGGTGAGGGCGGCTACGTCGTGCCGCCGGCGGTATTCCACCAGCGACTGCGCGAGCTGACCAGCAAGCACGGCATGCTGCTGATGGTCGACGAAGTGCAGTCGGGCATGGGCCGCACCGGGAAGATGTTCGCGATCGAGCACTTCGGGGTGGAGCCGGACGTGGTCACGGCCGCCAAGGGGATCGCGTCGGGGCTGCCGCTCGGCGTCACCACGGCTCGCGCCGAGGTGATGGCGTGGCCGCCCGGTGCGCACGCCAGCACGTTTGGCGGCAACCCGGTGTCGTGCGCGGCGGCGAACGCGACGATCGCGCTCCTGCGCGAGTGGCTCGTGACCAACGCCGCCGAGGTGGGCGCGCACCTGCTCGCCGGCCTGAAGGCACTGCAGGACAAGCACCCGCTCATCGGCGACGTGCGCGGCAAGGGCCTGATGGTGGGCGTGGAGCTGGTGCGCGACCGCACCACCAAGGAACGGGCCACGACCGAGCGCGACCGCGTCGTCGACGAGGCCTTTGCCCGCGGCATGCTCATCCTGGGGGCCGGGCGCAACGCCGTGCGGTTCTCGCCGCCGCTGGTCTTGAGCAAGGCGCAGGCCGACACCGCTGTTCGGATCTTCGACGAATGCCTGACCGCGGTCGAGAAGAGCTGACGTCGGCCCAGGCCTTGCACATGCGCGGGTATGACCCACGCGAGGCAAGCGCTCGGGATCGACGGGGAAGACATCGCCTGCCGCACCCTCGAGGCCCGCGGCTACCGCATCCTCTCGCGGCGCTATCGCACCCGGTTCGGCGAGATCGACCTGGTCGCACGGGAAGGCTCCTGCATCGTGTTCGTGGAAGTGAAGACCCGGCGCGGTGGCAACTTCGGCGATCCGGCGGCGGCGGTCACGGTGGAGAAACAGCGGCGGCTCACCGTGATGGCCGCCGACTACCTGGCCCGGCACCGGCTGGAACGTGCGCCGGCGCGCTTCGACGTCGTGGGCATCACCGTAGGCGAGGCGGCCTGTACCCGGGTGGACGTGTTCGTCGACGCGTTCCGGCCCGGCTGGTAGGTGCGGGAGGCGGCTGAGCGATGTCCGAATGGCGAGCCGATCCGGTGACGGGCCGCTGGGTGGTGATTGCCGCCGACGAGCCGCTGCGCCGCCGCGACTTCGATCTCGATCCCGTCATCCCGATCGACGAGGCGTACTGCCCGCTGTGCGAGGGTGAGGAGGCGGCGGCCGGGCACGAGATTTTCGCGGTGCGCGACGGCACGGCGCCCGACGGCCCAGGCTGGCAGCTGCGCGTCGTGCCCAACCGCGTGCCCGCATTGCGGGTGGAGGGGACACTCGACCATCGCCGCGAGGGCCCGTTCGAACGCATGCACGGCCTCGGGGCCCACGAGGTGTTCGTCGAGACGCCCCGGCACGACGCCACCTGGGCGACGATGCCGGTGGACGACCTTGCGCGCGTGCTCATTGCCTGGCGCGACCGGATGGCCGACCTGAAAGGCGACGGGCGCATGCGCGCCGCGCTCGTCTTCAAGAACGAGGGCGTGAAGGCGGGGGCGCGGCTGGCGCATCCTCACTCGCAATTGGTGACGATGCCGGTGGTGCCGCCGGAGCTGGCCGAGGAGCTGGCCGGGGCCGATCGCTACCACGAGGTGTTCGGGCGATGCGTCTACTGCGCGCTGGCCGATCGGGAGACCGCCGCCGGCTCACGGGTGGTCGCATCGTCCGACGACGCGCTGGTGATCGCGCCCTATGCGGCCCGCTGGCCGTTCGAGCTCTGGCTCCTGCCGCGGGTCCATCAGGCGCGCTTCGAGCAGGTGCCCGGGTCGCTGCTCGCCGCCGTGGCCGCCGTGCTCCAGCCGGTGCTGCAGACGATCGAGCGGCGGCTCGAGGGCCCGGCGCTGAACGTGGTGCTCCACACGGCGCCGTATGCCGGCGACTGGGATGCGACCTACCACTGGCACCTGGAGATCGTCCCGCGGGTGCTGCGGCCGTCGGGGTTCGAACTCGGAAGCGGCACCGCAGTGAATCCGGTGGCGCCGGAGGAGGCCGCGAGGGTGCTCCGCGGCTGAGGACGGGCGGTGACAGCCGCCTTGCCGGGTTCGTGGCCCGTTTGTTACACTGTGCGGACGTTCCCGGGCGGGAATAACTCAGTGGTAGAGTGCGACCTTGCCAAGGTCGAAGTCGCGGGTTCGAATCCCGTTTCCCGCTCCATCTTTCGCCTGACGCTCTCCTGGCGGGCAGCCTCCGGCCGACAGGCCGCATCCGACGAGGGGTTAGAACTCGAGCGCCGCGAGGTACTGGTAGTTCATCCGCGCGCTGCCGAGGGAGTCCGGCCCACCCTCCTGCTCGACGAAGATCACCTTGCGCGTGACGTCGGGGATCGCGGCCAGCAGGCGCTTGATGTCGACGACGCCTTTCCCGAGTTCGGTGTCCTTTTTCCGGTCGGCGACGACGTCTTTGACGTGGAAGCTCCAGTACCGGTCGCGGTACTTCGCGAGATATCGCATCGGGTCGCCGCCCCCCATCACCATGTTGCCGACGTCCAACTGGTGTCGCACGACCGACGCGTCGGTTCGGTCGACGAACAGGTCGTAGGGCACGACGCCATCGATCGGCTGCATGTGATTCGGCTCGTTGTGGAACGCCAGCCAGATGCCGGCCTTCCTCGCCACCGCGCCGGCGGTGTTGAACTGGTCGGCCCAATACCGCCACCGGTCGAGCGAGCGCGCCGTGTCGGCCGGCAAGTTTGGCACGATGAGATACTCGTGGCCGAGGAACCTGGCGGTTTCCAGGCTCTTGTCCCAGTCCGTGAGGATCGTCTCGGGCGCCATGTGCGCCGACGGCGCCTTGAGCCCCTCCCGATCGAGTGACGCGCGCACCTGCTGCGGCGTTCGGTCGAAGTTCTTGAACGACCACAGGAGCTCGACGTCGGTGTAGCCGATTTGCCGGATGACCGCCAGCGTGCCCTCGGGATCGCGGCGCATCGCGTCGCGCACGGCGTACAGCTCGAGGCCGATCCGGTCGAGACGTGTCCGCACCGCGCCGGCGAGCGGCGACAGCCCGGCACCGGCGACCGACGCACTCACCGAATACAGGAAGCTCCGGCGGTTCATGGACCCGCTCAGCATAGCGCCGGTTCTCGGTCCTTCATCAGTCCGTTCCGGCGCCGCACCGGCCAGCGCCCTATCCGGGCGGGCCCGGCATGCTAGACTTTTGCGTGCAGCTTGCGAAGGTCGAAGTCGCGGGTTCGAATCCCGTTTCCCGCTCCATCTTCAGCCCTCCGTAGTAGGATTCCCCGGTTCATCCCCCGTCGGCGCCGTAGCCAAGTGGTAAGGCAGAGGTCTGCAAAACCTCCATCCCCGGTTCAAATCCGGGCGGCGCCTCCAAACTTCGCCGACTGCTCGTTTCGCTCGCGGTTCGTTGGCCAGCCGCCTAGGATGAGCGACCGTCCAACCGTAGCGCGAAGCGGACTTCCGAAGAAGGGCGGTCTGAGCGCCGGCGTCACGCTCCCACGTCTGGAAGTTCCCCAAGCACTGGATGCGGCGACCTGAGGGCATGCGTACGTCGCCTACGTGCTCGTCAGGCTCGCCGGCGGCGGCAAGGGGTGGCAGGGAGGCCGCAAGGGCCGAGCAACGGAAGTCGCTCGAATGTCGTAAGCTCAGCCGGATGACGTTCTGGTTCAGCGCGAATCTGCGCCAGGCCATCGGCCCATGAGTCTTTCGCGCCGATCCCGTCTCATCGCTCTCGGCACCTTCTGGGTATCCGCAGTCGCCATCCAGGGATTCGGCGCGTATCTCCCGCCGCAGCCGGCCGTGGACCTCGCTTCTCTGGGCCACCCCGAACTGTTCGAGAGTGCGGACTTCAACGGCGATCAGCGACAGGATCTGATTCTGGCCCTGAGTCGTTTCCAGACTGCGGATACGTTCCCGATCCGGATCCTGACCAGCACCCCCGGGGCGGGCTCGTCGACAGCACTGCGGCGCTGTTCGTTGGACCGCCACCCAGCGTGCAGCACCCCCGGGAACTGGTGATCGCCGACTTCAACGGCGACAGCCGTCCAGACGTCTTCATCGCCGACCATGGAGACGACCGAAGCCCGTTTCCGGGGTTCCCGAACAGTCTCGTCCTTTCGCGGCCGGACGGGCGGCTCGAGGACGCCAGTGCGCGTCTGCCGCGCTTCATGGACTTCAGTCACTCCGCGGATGCGGCGGACATCGACTTGGATGGTGACATCGACCTCTATGTGGGGAACTGTACGGCAATGCGCAGATCGCACCGTACCTGTTGATCAATGACGGCGCGGCAAATTTCTCGCTGGACCGTTCGCGATTGCCCCCGGCGCTTGGCAGCCTGAATCTCGGCAGGTACACCTCAACGCTGTTTGCGGACGTAAACGGCGACCATCTCCCGGACCTGGTCCTCCCAGGAGAGAACTTTCCGACGCCGTCGGCGGTGTTTCTCAATTCCGGCGGTGGATATTTCTTCTTGTTGCCGAACGCGCTTCCCTCCAAACCGTTCGGGCCTGACGCCAGCGGTATTGACGTCGCGCCCCTTGACCTGAACGCAGATGCGCATATCGACCTGGCCATCTCGTGGACGAAAGCTGTGCCGTTCTATGAAGGACGCTGGATCCAGTTGCTGGTCAACAACGGCGACGGTACGTTTCGCGACGAGACAGCGACTCGCTTTCCGCAGGTCGACAACCTCGACGCGTGGACGAAGTTCCTGGTGCCGGTCGACTTCGACTCCGACGGCGATGTCGATGTCGTCGCGAAGTCGTTTCACGAGGGGCTGCCGAACCTCTATCTGCGAAACACCGGGTCGGGCCTGTTCCACGCCATCGCCGCTCCCGCCGCATTCGGTGGCATGCACGCGTTCCTGGACATCGACTACGACGGTGGACGTGACATCGTAACTGCCGAGGCCGGCCGCGTGCCATCGTCGTCGACACTGCTGCCGCGATGCGTCGCCGCGGCCAGCGTCGACGCAACGGCGTGTTCGCCGATCACGAGGTCGCAGACCGGTTGGGCCCTCGCTACGAGGTGTAGCGATCCGCACGGACGGAACCGCTCGCCTCCTGCGATAACGGTGGCGCTCCAGCACTTGACACGAGCGCGCTACCCGGTGTGGCGTTCCGACACTGGGTTCGACCTGTGAACGATTTCTCGGCCGGGCCGCCGTCCCGATCGGACTATGGCGTCCGGTCGTCGCCATGCCTCGACCGACTGGCTTGCGAGTCGTCTCCGTGGTCGGCCGACAGGTCACGATCGAAGATCACGCTCGCAGGCGCGACTGCTACCGGCCATGTCGTCGACGGAGGTGTGTTGCCGGGTAGCGTCGCCGGAGTGTCACTGGCCGGAGCCGGTGACACGGCCAGCTTCATTGCTCCTGATGGCGCGTATTACATCGGTGCGCTGGCCGGACGCTGGCGCAGCGGCTCGCGAAACCTTGGTGAACGGGGCGGATTGTCCCGCGTGCGACGCGCGACGGAAACGCCGTTCAACATGGTGCTCGAGGCTCGCCACTAATCCCTGCTCGAGTCGGCCAGCCGGAGCGGCACACTACGTCGCCGTCGACGACCGGTCGCGGCCAGGTGGCCGCTCGTTGGTCCGCTGAGTTGATCGCCGGCGCGCCTTGGATTGCCGGCCGCTTTCGACGCGCAGGTACCACTCTCCACGACGAGCATCAGGGGAACGGTAGGTCCCGGTACCTACGACATCAGCATCGCGGCGACGAACCCGTGTGGCACCAGCGTGCAGACTCCGCCACAGATGGTCGTGGCCCTACTTGAGGTAGTCGCGTGGTGCGTCGAGCGTCGCGCCAGGTTGCGAGGCCAAGGGTGGAGCCGGCGCCACACGAGACCCACCCCGAGGTGTGCCACGATGCCGACAGGCGCCCCGAGTGGTGCGCCGGGCGGCGGTGACGTCGCCTGTGGGGGAGGACGTGGCCCGCGACACGTTGCTCGACTACTTCGACGGCCTCGCCGGCATCCGGGCGCCCTACCTCGTCTACGACGACGGCTTCCGCACCCGCAGCCACAGCTATGCCGAGGTCGCGGCCGCCGCGCGCGGCTTCGCGGCGCGGCTGCACGCCGCCGGACTCGTCAAGGGCGACCACGCGATCGTCTGGAGCGAGAACCGCCCCGAGTGGATCGTCACGTTCTGGGGCTGCCTGCGGGCCGGGGTGGTGGTGGTGCCGATCGACGCGCGCACTTCGGCGGCGTTCCTCGATCGCGTCGCCCGCCTGGTGCAGGCCCGGCTGCTGCTGGTCGGCGACGACGTGCCGGCCCAGCCGGCGGTGACCGCGATGCCGGTGTGGCGGCTGCGGGAGCTCGATTGGCGCGACGGTGAGCCGCCGCCGGTCGCCGTCGGCCGCGACGACGTGGCCGAAGTGGTCTTCACCTCCGGCGCCACCGACGAGCCGAAGGGTGTGGTCATCACGCACCGGAACGTCCTGGCCAACGTGGTGCCGGTCGAAAGAGAGATTGCCAAGTACCGCCGCTGGGCGCGGCCGGCGCTCCCGCTGCGCCTGCTGAACCTGCTGCCGCTCAGCCACATGTTCGGCCAGGCCCTGGCGGCGTTCATCCCGCCGTTGCTGCCGGCGACGGTCATCTTCGTTCGCGGCCAGCATCCCGAGGACGTGATGACGACGATCCGGCGGCGCCGCGTGAACGCGCTCGTCTGCGTGCCCAAGATGCTCGAGCTGTTACGCGGGCACGTGGTGCGCACCGTGCCTGGGGCGAGCGAGCCGCCACGGCCCGGGCACTGGGTGCGGCGCTGGTGGCAGTACCGCCGGCTACATCGCCGCTTCGGCCTGTCGTTCTGGAGCGTGGTCGTCGGCGGCGCGCCGCTCGACCCGGAGCTGGAGGGCTTCTGGGCGCGGCGAGCGTTTGCGGTGATCCAGGGCTACGGCCTCACCGAGACGGCGCCGATCGTGACGCTGTCGCATCCGTTCCGGATTCGCGCCGGCTCTGTGGGCACGCCGATCGCCGGCGTCGAGGTGGCGCTCGCGCCCGACGGCGAGATCCTGGTGCGCGGGGAGAACGTCACGCGCGGCTACTTCGGCGTGCCCGCGGATGACGCGGGCGACGGCTGGCTGCACACCGGCGACCTGGGCGCGATCGGTGACGATGGCCAGGTCTTCATCCGCGGCCGCAAGAAGGACGTGATCGTGCCAGCCGACGGCACCAAGGTGTTTCCCGAGGACGTCGAGCGGGTAGTCCAGGGGATCGCCGGCGTGCGCGACGTTGCCGCGGTCGGCGTGACGTCGGCGGCAGGATCGGGCGAGCGCGTGCACGTCGCGATCGTCATCGATCCGGGAATCGATCCGAACGCAGTCGTGGGGCTGGCGAATGCCCGGCTGGAGCCGCATCAGGCGATCGCTCGCGCGCACCTCTGGCCGCAGCCGTCGCTGCCGCGCACCGACGGCACCGGCAAGCTGAAGCGGGCCGTCGTCCGCGACTGGGTGCGCACCGGGGCGCCGGCGCCCGTGGCGCCAGGTGCCGGCGATCGGATCACCGCACTGGTAGAACGGTACAGCCGCCGCGACGGCCTCACCGCGGCGACGACAATCGACGAGATCGGGCTGAGCTCGCTCGACCGGGTGGAGCTCCTGTCGGCGCTGGAGGATGCCTTTCAGACGCGCATCGACGAGCAGGCCTTTGCCAGCGCCCGCGACGTGGGGGAGCTGCGGGCGGTGGTCGAGGCCACCACGGACGGCGGCGCGCCCAGGGGTGACATCGGCGCGGCTGGCAGGGTAGATGATCAGCCGGTGTGGAACCGGTCGCCGGCGGCGCGGCTCGTACGGCTGATCGTGCTTGGCTGCGGGGTGCTGCCACTGGGGCGGCTGTTCGCCTGGATACGCGTTGACGGCCGGGAGCACCTGACGACGCTGACCGGACCGGTGGTGTTCGCCGCCAACCACCAGAGCTACATCGACCCCGGCGTGATCCTGGCGGCGCTGCCGCCGCGGTGGCGCTACCGCGTCGCCCCGGCGATGTCGAAGGAGTTCTTCGCGGCCTGGTTCTATCCCAGCGGCCAGTCGTGGTCCCGGCGCGCCGGGTCGGGGGTGGTGTACTACCTGGCCGCGCTGTTCTTCGGCGCCTTCCCGTTGCCGCAGCGGCATCCGGGCGCGCACCGCACGATGCGCTATATCGGCGAGCTGCTCGACGGCGGCACGTCGATCCTCTTTTTTCCGGAAGGTGAGATCACCGATAGCGGAGCGATCGGCCGGTTTCAGCCGGGCGTCGGCATGATTGCGGCCAGGCTTGGCGCCACGGTCGTGCCGGTACGGCTCGAGGGCGTGGACCGCGTGCTGCACCGGCGCTGGAAGATGGCCCGCCCGGGGCGCGTGCGGGTCACCTTCGGAGCGCCGCTCCGGCCAGTCGGTGACGACTACGCTGCCGTCGCCAGGCAAATCGAAGCGGCGGTGCGGGCGCTGCCGCCGGGCGATGCGCCGGTCGGCGATCGGGACGATGTCCGTGAGGGAGCGGTGTGAGCTCGCCGGTGAGTGGCTCGCGACCGGCGGGGCTGACGCTGATCGTGGCGATCGCGGCCCTGGCGCCAGTGCGATCGCAGCCGCCAGCGCCCGATCCGCTCGCGTTCCTCGAGCCGGGGATCACCTTGACCCGTGGCGAGCGGGCGCGCCTGAACGCCAACGAAGCCGTGGCGCGAGCCCTACCTGGCCAGGACGGTCAGCTCGCCGTGCTCGCGGCGACGCGCCTCGACGCACCGGCCGAGGCGCTGGTGGCCTGGACGCGGGCCATCACCGCCTTCAAGCGCAGCCAGTTCGTGCTCGCCATCGGCCGGTTCTCCGATCCGCCGGTGCTGAGCGATCTCGATGCCCTTACGCTCGACGACGACGACGTCGACGAACTGCGCCGCTGCCGGCCCGGGGACTGCGGCGTGAAGCTGTCGGCGTCGGAGATCGCCGCACTGGCGAACGTGGCCGCTGCCGGCGGTGCCGGGTGGCGCGACGCCGTCCAGCGGGCATTCCGTCAGATCGTCCTGAATCGCGTGCAGGCCTACCGTGTCGGGGGGTTGGCCGCATTGCCGCCGCCGGCCGACCGTGACGGCGCCCCCTCGATCGAGGAGGCGCTGACCGCGATCGTGGAGCGCTCGCCGCATCTCGCGCGTGTGCCCGCGCTGGCGAACTGGGTGCGCCGCTACCCCCAAGAGGGCGCGGAAGTCGAGTCGTTCTTCTACTGGTCGAAGGAGCACTATGGCGGCGGCAAGCCGGTGGTCGGTGTCACCCACGTGGCCATCGCCCGGCCGACGCTGACCGTGGGCGGGCCCGCGACGGTCGTCGCCGGCAAGCAGATTCTGGCGACGCACTACTCGCAGACGAGTCTGGGGCTGACGATGGCCCTGCCCGGTGGCGCCGGCGCGCCCTCGTATCTGGTCTACGTCAACCGCTCGACGCTCGACGTGCTGAGCGGCATGGTCGGCAAGCTCGCGCGCGGCCTCATGGAGCGGCGAATGGCGCGGCAGGTGCCGATGGTCGTCAGCGGCCTGCGAGCGCGCCTGGAGAGCGGCCCGCCGCCTGCCACGCCGTTGGCTGTGCACTCTGGTCGTTCAGGGGCCGCCCGGCTTCTCACCGCGTTGCGCCTGCTCCAACCACGTCCGGACCCGGTCGTCGTCCCACTTGGGCGCCCACACGCGCAGGAACTGGACGACGTCGGTGGATACGACCGAGATCCCACAGCCGGCGCGCCAGATCGAGGCTCGGACCGTAGGCCAGCAGCCGATAGTCGGGCGTGATCGTGGCGGAGGCGTGCAGGTGGACGACCGCGGCGGAGGTATCGCCGAGATCGGCGGCAACGATGCCCTGCACGGTGTGCAGCCAGTGCACGCGATAGGCGTGGTCCGAGATCGCCCGGGTGAGCTGCAGGGCCGCATCGTCGTCGCCGGTCCGCTCGCGGGCGCGGGCCCACAGGGCGCGGCCGTTCTCGGTCCAGTCGAGGGCGCTGCCGTAGGTCTGCCGGGCCTCGTCGATGAGCGCCTGCAGCTCGGCGCCGGCGGCGTCGGCGGCGTCCACCTCACCGGCCAGCGCCGCGGTGTGGGCGATGCGCACGAGCAGATTGGGCGCGGCGCTGCCGAGCGCGCGGGCCCGCAGGAACGCCTCCAGCCGCTTGGACGGATCCCGGTGCACGCGGCCCAGGTCCCGCCACAGCTCGGGATCGGCGGGTGAGGTCTCCAAGGCGCGCTCGAGCAGGGCCTGGCCGTCCTCGGGACGATCGAGCGCCAGGAGCAGGGCCGCCGCCCGGGTGACGAGGTGATTGTCGGGATGGGCCTCGGTGGCGCGCCGCCATCCGTCGACGATCGCCGCATAGGCAGCCGGCTGCCGCCGCGGATCCGGCTGGGTCAGCGGCGAGCGGCAGATCTCGTCGTCGGGCCGGTGCGTGATGAACCAGCGGATGTGGCCGACGCGACGCGGGTCGGCGAGCGTCCGGTCGTCTTCGGCATAAGCGAAGAGCAGGCGCTCGCGCAGCGCCGGGTCGTCGGGCGCGGCTCGCAGCGCGGCCTCGAGCCGCTCGATCTCGTGGTAGGTGGGCACGCGGCCGCTAGGAGCCCTTGGTGAAAGTCGTGGCGCAGCACCGAGGCGCGCGAGGCGCCCCGCGGGCAAGGCGCGACGACCGAGAATATTGGGCAATATTCGAGGGAGGAGCAACGCCGCCCCCGGGGATGCATCGCGCGTCGAATGCCGCCATGACTTTCACCACGGGCTCCTAGTGTCCTGTCTGAAAGGCGCGTGGCACAAGTCCCGGGTCGCTCATCGGGCCTGGCCGGTCAGGAGCGCCTCGAGGTCGTCGAGCAGACCGCGCTGGCCGGCAAGGATCTTCGTCCGGGCGATCGCCAGCGGGAACCACTCGGCCCGATCCACCTCGGGGTGCGTCTGCATGCGGCCCGATCGCGGCGGCCACTCGATCTCGAAGGTGTTGCTCCGTAGCGTGGCCGGGTCGAAGTCGGCGCGCACCGCCCACGCGTGCACCCACTTGCCCCCGGGCTGCCGCCGCGGCGGCAGCGGCAGGAAGTCGCCCGCGACCGTCGTGCCCAGCTCCTCGCGGCATTCGCGAATCGCCGCTGCCAGGGGCGGCTCGTCCGCCTCGATGAGCCCCTTCGGGATCGACCACGCCCCGGCGTCCTTCTTCGCCCAGTACGGCCCGCCGGGATGCACGAGCAGCACCTCCGTCACCGGTGCGCGGACGCGGTACAGCAACAGGCCGGCGCTGGCGGCGGTCATCGTCGTCCTCGTCGTGGCATCGTCGGTCGCGCGTGCCCGGACCCCGAGCCCGCCTGGAGTAGGCTACCTCGCGTGACGCTCGAGCTTCCGCCCGACCAGATGCGCGCCATGGCCGACGAGGTGGCCGGACGCTGCATCGAGTTCATCGCCAGCCTGCCACGCCAGCCGATTCGCGGCGACGTCGAGGGGGCCGAGTCCCTGCTGTCGCGCCTTGCGCGAGCCGGCGCCGGAGCAGGGCGCGGCCCTCGGACCTCTACTGGATCTGGTGTTCGACCAGTGCGTCCCGCCGTCGTTCAACGCCGCGTCGGGCGGGTATCTGGCGTTCATTCCCGGCGGCGGGCTGTATCCCGCGGCGCTCGCCGACTTCGTCGCCAACGCCGTGAACCGCTTCACCGGCGTGTGGATGGCGGCGCCGGCGCTGGTGCAGCTCGAAGCCAACGCGCTCGACTGGCTGCGCGACTGGATGGGCTTTCCGGCCACGACGCGCGGGCTGTTCACCACCGGCGGCTCGATGGCCACCTTCAACGCCATTCTCTGCGCCCGCGAACGCCACCTCGGCGCCGAGATCCGCCGCGGCGTGCTCTACACGTCGGACCAGGCCCATCACTCCGTGCTCAAGTCGGCCAAGATGGCCGGCATCATGCCCGACCGGGTGCGCGGGATCCCGTGCGACGGGAGCTACCGGCTGCCGCTCGAGGGGTTGCGCCAGGCGGTGCAGGCCGATCGTGCCGCCGGCCTGGTGCCGTTCGCGGTCATCTCGAGCGCCGGCACGACCAACACCGGCGCGGTGGATCCCCTCGACGCGATCGCCGACGCGTGCGCCGCCGAATCGCTCTGGCACCACGTCGACGGCGCTTACGGCGCATTCTTCCAGCTCGATCCCAGCCTGCGCGAGACGCTCGGCGGGCTGTCGCGCGCCGACTCGCTGACGCTCGATCCGCACAAGGGCATGTTCCTGCCATACGGCACCGGCGCCCTGCTGGTCCGCGACGGCGCGGCGCTGCGCGCCGCCCACGAAGCCACCGCGGACTACCTGCCGGCGATGCCCCATCCCGAGCACTTCTACGATCCGAGCCAGCACGGGCCGGATCTGTCGCGGGGCTTTCCGGGGCTGCGCGTCTGGCTGTGCGTGAAGCTCTTCGGCGCGGCGGCATTCCGCGAGGCGATTGCCGAGAAGCGCCGGCTCACGCTGGACGCCTACGCGCGCATCGCGGCGATGCCCGGGATCGCCATCGACGCGCCGCCCGAGCTGTCGCTGTTCGCGTTCCACGTGACCTGGCCCGGGGCGACGGTGCCGGACGAAGACGCCGCCACCCGGGCGTTGATGGAGCGGATCACCGCTCGCGGGCGGGTGATGGTCACCGGCGCGGTGGCGCGTGGACGGTATCTGGGGCGGGTGTGCGTGCTGAGCTTCCGCACTCACGCCGGCGACGTCGACGCGCTGGTCGAGGACACGGCCGCGGCGCTGGCGGAAATCGCCGGCGCCAGATCCGCGGCGCCAGCCTCGTAGGGCGGAGCTTCAGCTCCGCCTGGAGGCAGCTCTAAAGAGCCGCCCGTTTTCTAGCGCGTCTGCAGGAACGTCCCCGCCCGCAGCTCGGCAAAGGCGCGCCGGATCTCCTCCTGCGTGTTCATCACCACCGGCCCATGCCAGGCGATCGGCTCGCGGAGGGGCGCGCCCGACACCAGCAGGAACCGCATGCCGTGGTCGCCGGCTCGCAGGCGGATCTCGTCGCCGGTGTCGAAGACCGTGAGCGATCGGTTGGCCACGTCGGTGCCGTAGACGGCCGAGTCGTCGTCGAGCAACCCGCCTTCGCTCACCCGGTCGGTGGCCACCGCGCGTGGCGCCGAGGCGTCGCGGAACGCCCCGCCGCCTTCGAAGACGTAGGCGAAGACGTTGCGTGATTGCTCGACCGGGATCGTCCGCTCCACACCTGGCGGCACCCACACGTCGAGGTACTGCGGCGAGGCGGCGACGCCTTCCACCGGCCCGCGCCTGCCCCAGAACTCGCCGCTGATGATGCGCACGCGCGTGCCGTCGTCGTCGGTCACCTCGGTGACGTCGCCCGCCTTCACTTCCTGATAGCGCGGGTCGGTCATCTTGTGCGCCCGCGGCAGGTTGGCCCACAACTGGAAGCCGTGCATCCGCCCGACGCTGTCGCCGTGCGGCATCTCCTGGTGCACGATGCCGCGGCCGGCGGTCATCCACTGCACGTCGCCGGCGCCGATCGACCCCGCATTGCCGAGGCTGTCGGCATGGTCCACGGTGCCGGCCAGCACGTAGGTGATGGTCTCGATGCCGCGATGCGGGTGCCACGGGAAGCCCTTGAGGTAGTCGGCGGGCACGTCGTTGCGGAAGTCGTCGAGGAGCAGGAACGGATCGAAGTCCTCGGTGTCGCCGAAGCCGAAGGCCCGCCGCAGGTGCACCCCGGCGCCTTCCATCGTGGGTGTAGCCGTGACGTGGTGCTTGACGGCGCGAATCGACATTGGCGGGCCTCCACGCCGGCGTTGCGCCGGCTCACCGCTATGATGCCGAACGTGGCCGGCGCGTTTCAACGCGCGACTGTTCGATCGTGCTGCCGGCGCGATCCGCAGCGCGGCGCGGCAGGGAGAACGTGATCGCCGCACCGGCCACCAGCCCGGCCGCCAGCAGCCACAGTCCGGCTGCGAACGTCCCGGTGGCGTCGCGCATGTAGCCCATCAGCGTCGGGCCGACGAACCCGCCGATGTTGGCCACCGAGTTGACCAGGGCGACGCCGCCGGCCGCGGCGCGGCCGGTGAGGAACGCCGTCGGCAGCGCCCAGAACGGGCCGAGCGTCCCCCAGACGCCCATCGCCGCCAGCGACAGCGCCGCCAGTGAGAGCGTCAGCGACGTCGGCACCAGGGCCGCCAACGCGAAGCCGGCCGCGCCGGCGAGCGCAGACAGCGCCACGTGCCAGCGCCGTTCGCCGGTGCGGTCCGAATGGCCACCGACGACAACCATCGCCGCCGCGGCGGCGACGTAGGGAATGGCGGAGACCAGGGCCACCGTGGCCGACGAGGCCGTGCCCAGCGCCTGGAGGATCTGCGGCAGCCAGAAGCTCACGCCGTAGATGGCCAGCACGACCGAGAAGTAGACGGCCGCCAGCGCCCACAAGCGGCCGCTGGTCAGCGCGGCGCGCACCGTGTCGTGCACGTCGGGCCGCGCCACCTGCTCGGCGGCGAGCGTCTCGACGAGCCAGCTTCGTTCGTCCTCGGGCAGCCACGGTGCTGTTGCTGGCAGCTGATTGAGCTGCCGCCACACGATCGGCGCCAGCAGCACCGCCGGCAGGCCTTCGACCAGGAACAGCCACTGCCAGCCGCGCAGTCCCCACGCGCCGTCGAGCAGCAGGAGGCCGCTCGACAGCGGGCCGCCGACGACACCGGCGATGGCGGTGCCGGTCATGAACAAGGCCACCGCCCGCGCCCGCTCGCGCGCCGGGAACCATTGGGTGAGGTAGTAGATGATGCCGGGGAAGAAGCCCGCCTCGGCGGCGCCGAGCAGGAAGCGCAGCACGTAGAACGTCGTGGCGTCCCACACGAAGGCCATCGCCGCCGACACCAGCCCCCAGGTCAGCATGATCCGGGCGATCCAGACGCCGGCGCCGACGCGAGCCAGCATCAGGTTGCTCGGCACCTCGAGCAGCGTGTAGGACACGAAGAAGATGCCCGAGCCGAGGCCGTAGACCGCGGCGCTGAAGCCCAGGTCGCGGTTCATGTCGAGGGCGGCGAAGCCGACGTTGACGCGGTCGAGGTAGGCGACGAGGTAGAGCAGGAAGAGGAAGGGAATCAGGCGCCGGCGCACCCGGGCCATGGCCGTCACAGAGGGGGGTACAAGCTCGGCCACGGCGGGCCATCATGTCACAGGGCGGAACAGGGCCGATGCCACCGCCGTCTCTACCGTCCGGGGAGGATTGATGGCCGATTACTTGATCCGCGACCTGCGCCACGCCGTTCGATCGCTGCTGCGGGATCGCGGCTTCACCGCCACCACGCTGGCCACCCTGGCGCTGTGCCTGGCCGCCAACGCCGCCATCTTCGCGGTGGTGCAGGCCGTGATCCTGCGGCCGCTGCCGTTCCCCGAGCCCGAGCGGCTGGTCAAGATCACGAACAGCTATCCGGGCGTCGGCGCTCCCAAGGCCGACAACGGCGTGCCCGACTACGACGACCGCCGCCGCGAGACGACCGCGTTCGAGGAGATCGCGGTGTATCGCACCGGCGGCTCCACGGTCGGGGGCGACGGCGGCGAGGCGGAGCGTCTGACCAGCATGCAGGCAACGCCGTCGTTCTTCCGGATCCTGCGCGCGGCGCCCCACCGCGGCCGGCTCTTCACCGATGCTGACGGCGAGGTCGGGCAACACGAGAAGGTGCTGCTCAGCTACGGGCTGTGGCAACGGCTGTTCGCCGGGCAGGATTCGGCGGTCGGGCAAACGCTGCGGGTCAACGGCGTGGTCTTCACGGTGGTCGGCGTCATGCCGGCCGACTTCCGCTTCGTGTCCAACGAGGTGCAGTTGTGGACGCCCGCCGCCTTCACGCCGGCCGACCGCGCCGACGACCGCCGCCACAGCAACAGCTGGCAGATGCTGGCAAGGTTGAAGCCGGGGGCCTCGATCGGGACGGGCCAGCAGCAGATCGACGCCCTCAACGCCCGCAACCTCGACCGCTTCCCGCACTTCAAGGAACTGCTCGTCAACGCCGGCTTCCGTACCTACGTCCTCGGCTTCCACGGCGACCTGGTGAGCGAGTCGCGGGGCACGCTGTGGCTGTTGTGGGCGTTTGCGACGTTCGTGCTGCTCATCGGCGCGCTCAACGTCGCCAACCTCGTGTCGGTGCGGGCCACGGCGCAAGTACGGGAGCTGGTGACGCGTCTGGCGCTAGGCGCCTCCCTCGGGGCGCTGACGCGCCAGATCTTCATCGAGGCGCTCGGTACTAACGAGCGTGGGCGGCGCCATGGGATTGCTACTCGGCTGGTGGGCGCTGCGGGCCGCACCGGTGCTGGGCCTCGACGCGCTGCCCCGGGGTGCCGAAATCGGCCTCGACGGCTGGGTCGCCGCTTACACGCTGGGTCTGGTCGCAGTCGTCGGCATGCTCGTGGCGATCGTGCCGGTGCTGCGGCTCCGGCACGTCGATGTCGCCGGCGCCATTCGCGAGGAGGGCCGCTCGGGCACGGCCACCCGCCGCACGCTCGTGGTGCGCCGTGTGCTGGTGGCCGGGCAGGTGGCGTTCGCGCTCGTGCTCCTCATCGGCGCCGGACTCCTGCTGGCGAGCTTCGATCGGATTCTCGCCGTCAATCCCGGCTTCAACCCCAACGGTGTCTTCACCGGCCGCATCTCGCTGCCGGTGTCACGCTACGGCGACGACCAGGCCGTGCTCGCCGCGTATGACCGGCTGCTGCCGGCCCTGCGGGCCATCCCGGGGGTGACCGCGGCCGGCCTCACCGGTTCGCTGCCGTTCGGCGGCGACTACAGCGACAGCGTCATCCTCGCCGAGGGCTACCAGATGGCCCCGGGCGAATCGGTGATCTCGCCGTCGCAGATCAACATCACCGAGGGCCTCGTCGATGCCCTGGGCATGGCGGTCGTTCGCGGCCGGGCCTTCACCACCGCCGACGGCCAGGGGGCGCCGACGCGCCGCCCTCGTCGACGAGCGGCTGGCGCAGCGCTTCTGGCCCGACCAGGATCCCATCGGCCGGCGGATGTTCCTGCCGAGCGATCCCAACGATCTGCTGAAACCTCCGCCCGACGACGGCTGGCTGACCGTGGTCGGCGTGGTCGGCAACGTGCGGTTGCGAGCGCTCGCCGAAGGCGGCGGCAACTCGGGCCTGTTCGGCGCCTATTACTTCCCGATCGCCCAGGTCGCCGATCGCGGTGTCGCGATCGTGCTGCGGACGTCGCAGTCACCAGACTCGCTCACCTCGGCCGTCCGGGCCGCCGTCCGCGAGATGGATCCGTCGGTGCCGCTGTACGACGTCCGCACCATGGACTCGCGTCTCGACGGCGCCCTCACCGACCGGCGCACGCCGATGATCCTGGCGGTGTCGTTCGCGGGGGTCGCGCTCTTGCTGGCGGCGATCGGCCTCTACGGCGTGCTGGCGTATCAGGTCGCCCAGCGCGGGCGGGAGATCGGCATCCGGATGGCCCTCGGCGCCAGCGCTCCCGGGATCTTCCAGATGGTGCTGCGCGAAGGCGCGCTGGTGGTCGGCGCCGGAACCGCCATCGGGCTCGCCGGCGCCTGGCTGATGCGCCAGACGATGCAGGGCCAGCTCTACGAAGTCGACGCGATGGACCCGCGCGTGATCGGCGGCGTCGCCGCCGTGCTGGGCGCCGTGGCGCTGGTCGCCTGCGTGCTGCCGGCGCGGCGCGCCGCGGCACCGACCCGGCGGTGGCGTCACGGATCGCTGAAGGCGGGGACCAGGGACCGGACCAGGGACCAGGGGACCAGGACCAGGGAGGGTCGTGGTAGGTCGCTGCGATCGCGAGCACT
>CAVTMO010000007.1:0-972934 GCA_963735875.1 uncultured Acidobacteriota bacterium | reverse complement strand
CAGACGCGGCAACGTCGCGCGGATCAGACGCCGGTGTACCGGCCCCTCTTCGACGGGCTGTTGATCGTCGGGCTCCGCCTCGGAGGAAGCCGTCGGCTCCGCCATCTCGGGAAGGGGCTCGTGGCTCTCAACAGGGTCGGGCGGGGCGAGGGACTGAGCGTCGGCGAGCTCCGCCGGGGAGGCGGCCGCCAGTCCGGCGCCCACCTTGCGAGGCATGCCGTCCAGCACCTGCTGATACAGGACCCCGGCACCTCCTTCTTCGTCGCTGCGGCGGCACCTTCGCGTGCTTGTACTCGTGCTCGGCGTCGCACGTCGTGCACCGGGTCTGTTTGACCTCGTCGCCCACCATGGCGACGACGGCGTGGTTCGTGACCCGGCGCTCGCGCGGACAGTAGTCGTCCACGATGTCACCGAGCCGAGGCTGGCGCTGCTGCATCAAGCCCCCTGACAGGCTCGTTTTTCTCTGAGGATAGGGTCGCGTCTGGTGCGGCCAAAGGAGTCTAGCACAGCCCTTCCGTCGGAGGCAAGACTACTCGCGACTGTCCAGCGCTCCAGCCGATCCTGCCTCGCCGAGCCAGTCCCTGAGGTCCCGAAGCGAGGCCTGGACGGCCTCGGGATGGGTCGATTGCGGGCGTCCGCCGCGCCGCGACCGACGCCCGGGTCGTCACCCGGTCGATGACGTCGGCGTCGAACAGCTCCGAGTAGCCGCGCCATTCCGCCAGCGGCAGCGATTCGAAGTCGCGGCCTTCGGCCAGCAGCCGCCGGGTCATCGCGCCGACCAGTTCGTGCGCGCGCCGGAACGGCAGGCCCTTGCCGACCAGGTAGTCCGCGACGTCGGTGGCGAGCAGCAGGCCGGCCGCGGCCCGCTCGGCGCGGTCGGTGTTGCACCGTCAGGCCCTCGACGACGATCGGCGACGGCCTCGAGCGATCCGGCGACGGTCGCGTCGGCGTCGAAGACCGCTTCCTTGTCTTCCTGCAGATCCTTGTTGTACCCGCTCGGCAGGCCCTTCATCGTCGCCAGCCACCCGGCGAGGTGACCGATCGCGCGGCCCGTCTTGCCGCGCACGAGCTCCAGCGGATCGGGGTTCTTCTTCTGCGGCATCATGCTGCTGCCGGTCGACGCGTCGTCGGACAGCTCGAAGAACCCGTACTCCTCGCCGCTGAAGATCACCATGTCTTCGGCGAAGCGGCTCAGGTGCACCATCGTCAGCGCGCACGCGTGCAGGAACGCCGACACGAAGTCGCGATCGGCCGACGCGTCGATGCTGTTGGTGACGACGCGCGAGAAGCCGAGCGTCCGGGCGAGCGTCGCGGTGTCGATCGCGTAGTTGGTGCCGGCGACCGCGCCCGAGCCCGAGCGGCAGCGCATCGGCCTCCGCGGCCGCCGTGCCGCAAGCCGCGCGTGATCGCGGCGCAGCGCGGCGGCGTGCGCGAGCAGGAAGTGCGCGATGAGCACCGGCTGCGCGCGCCGCAGGTGCGTGTACGCCGGCATGCGCGCCTCGCCGCAGCGCTCGGCCAGCGCGACGAACGCGGCGATCAGCCGGCGGACCGACGCCTGCAGCGAGGTCGACCGGCGCCGCAGAAACAGGCGCAGGTCGAGCGAGACCTGCTCGTTGCGCGAGCGCCCGGTGTGCAGCCGGCGGCCGGTGTCGCCGATGCGCTCGACGAGCTGGCGTTCGACAAACGAGTGCACGTCTTCGTCGGCGCCCGACGACCCAGGCCGGGTCGGCCTGGCCCTTGGCGAGGATCTCGGTCAGCGCGCCGCGGATCGCGGCGCGCGTCCTCGGCCGACAGCGACGCCGGCGTCGGCGAGGGCCTCCGCCCACGCGAGGCTGCCGATGACGTCGTCTTCGAACAGGCGGCGATCGAAGCGGAACGAGGCGCCGAAGTCGAAGACCGCGGCGTTGGGCTCGCTGTCGAAGCGGCCGGACCAGAGCGTGGACATTGTGAAGTTCCTGCGGGTACGGAATGCAGAGTTGCGGGCTCGACGTCCAGGCTCGAGCCCTGACGCGACGGATGACAGACGCCTGGTCGACCGCGAGCCGTCGCGTCGGCCGGCCACGCGGCAGTCGCCGCGGAACAGCTGGACGCGGACGGCGCCCGAGACGCCGGCGACATGGCCGTCGCGACGAACGCGTCGAGGGCCGGCGCGGCTGGGCGAGTACCAGCCGCCGTCGTCGATCGACGGCCGCGTACGGCCGCGCCGAGCTGCGTCTTGCAGCGCCGCCAGTCGCGGTCGAGCGCGTCCGCTCGAGGTCGGCGAGCGCGGCCGCGAGCGTGACGGCCGCGGGCGCCTCGGTGATCTCACGGCGCGCCGAGGCCGAGCGGCGTGGTCGATGCGGCCGACGCCGTGATCGCCGGCGATCGTGTCGACGACCTCGACGAGCTCGAGGAACGGCATCGCGAATGCCGTTGACCGCGACCGGCACGCCGCGCTCGAAGGTGAGCTCGACCGTCGGCCGGGCGGCGCCGGCAGGCGATGCCGGCTGCGCGTCCGCGATGCGACGCGGGCATCGGCGGCCAGCGCTCCGGATCGGCGCCGGCGAGCACGGTCACCGTGCGGCCCCACAGGTTCGCGTCGATCGCGGCGCGGCTCGGCGGCGCGGCCGTCGCCGCGGCGTCCACGGCGACGACCGCGAGGTCGGGCGCCAGGTCCGCGAGCAGCCGCGTCGAAGCGCGGCGCCGGTCGGCGCCCGATGGCGCCGTGCGCGACGCGCGTGGCGCCTTCCATCCGCGCGATGTCCACGAGGCGCCGCGACGATCGGCCGCGCCAGCGCCGTCGGCGCGACGCGGACGCGGCGCCGATCGCGCCCGCGCGCAGGGCCGGCAGCAGGACCTCGGCGGCGAAGCGCCTCGCGCGCGTCGACGACGTGCGCGCGAGCGCGCCGGCGGTGCGCGCCTCGAGCGGCACCTGCTCGAGGTCCTCGCCCTGACCGAGGTCGAGCGTGACCGTGACGACTCGGCGCCGGCCGGTGCCGCCAGCCGCGGCGATCGCGCGGCCGCCTCGAGACGGCCGGAGTAGGCGAGCGACGACGGAGCGGATCAGGCACGGCGTTCATGATGGCGAATCAGTCCGTGTCCGAGGCGCTCCGTCGAGCGTCCGCGGGCGCGGTCGCGGGTCGCGAGCGATCACGAGAATCGTGTCGTCGCCGGCAATCGTGCCGACGACGTCGCCGCAGCTGCGCGCGGTCGATCGCGACGGCGGCCGCATGCGCCTGCCCGGGCCCGGTCCGCAGCACGATCAGGTGCTGCACCCGATCGACGCCCGTCACGAACTCGGTGACCGCCCGGCTCAGCGCCGAGACCGCCGAGCCGCCGGCGGCGGCGCCGCCGCCGTCGGCCGCTGATAGGCGCCGTCGGAGGCGCGCTTCACCAGGCCCAGCTCCTTGATGTCGCGCGACAAGCGTCGCCTGGGTGGCGACGACGCCCAGGGCCTTCAGCCCGTGCCGGAGCTGCTCCTGGTTGCGGATCGGGCTCCCTGCCGAGCAGTTCGAGGATGAGAGCTTGCCTGTCGCGCCTTCATTTTTATGCAGCCGGACGCATGAGTATACATGGCGTATGCACGTCCGCGCAAGAGGCCGAGCTAGCAGATATTTCAAAGAACTCGCTTGATCTGGTCTGCCCACTGTCCGTATACTTATCCGCTCCGCTGGATAAACTCGCAGGCGCATGGAGACGCACGGGACGCTGACGGTCGGGATGGCAGGGGCCACGGGATATTCGGGGCAGGAGCTGGTCCGCCTGCTGGCCCGTCACCCGCAGGTCCGCCTGACGACCGCCATGGGCGTCGCAGAAGGCCGAGCGGCGCCCGCACGCTGCCGGCCCTGTCGGGCCTCTGGAACGGCGAGATCGAGCCCTTCGACCTCGAGCGGCTGGCGGCCAACGAGGTCGTGTTCCTGGCCCTGCCGGAAGACGCCTCGGCCGACATCGCGCCGGCCGCTGCTCGCGCGCGGCCGTGCGCGTCTTCGACCTGTCGGGCGCCTTCCGCCTGCGCGACGACGCCGATCGCGGCGCGCTGGTATCACGCGGTCACGGCGCTGCCCGACGGGCACGGCCTACGGCATGACCGAGCGGACCGCGCGCGGCGCTGCCAGGCCGCGCGGCTCGTCGCGTGCGCCGGCTGCTACCCGACGGCGGCCGTGCTGGCGCTGGCGCCGCTGGTGGCGGCGGGCCTGGTCGCCGGCGACATCGTCATCGACGCCAAGTCCGGCGTCTCGGGCGCCGGCAAGGCGCCGAGCGAGCGCACGCACTTCTGCGAGGTCGACGAGAGCCTGTCGGCCTACGGCGTCTTCGCGCACCGGCACGCCGCCGAGATCGAGCAGGAGCTGGGCGTCGCGGTGACCTTCGTGCCGCACCTGGTGCCGCTCGACCGCGGCATCCTCGAGACGATCTACGTGCGCGTGCCGGCGGGCACGACCGAGGCGCGACATTGCCGCCGTCTACGCGGCGCGCCTACGAGGGCGTCGCCGTTTGTCCGGCTGCGCGGCGGCGATCTGCCGGTCATCAAGCACGTCGCGCACACGAACTTCTGCGACATCGGCTGGAAGCTCGACGAGCGCGACGGGCCGGCTGGTCGTCGTCTCGTGCATCGACAACCTGCTGAAGGGCGCGGCCGGACAGGCGGTGCAGAACTTCAACGTCGCGTTCGGCTTCGACGAGCGGACGGGGCCTGCTCTGATGGCGGCGTCACGCTGCTGAAGCTCGGCGGCGAGCTGCTCGAACAGCCGGAGCGGCTTGCGGCGCTGGCCGCGGCGTCATCGCGTCGGCGCGACCGGAGCCGCTGGTCGTCGTGCACGGCGGCGGCCGGGAGATCGACGCGGCGCTGGCGCGCGCCGGCGTCGCCGAAGCGCCAGGTGGACGGCCTGCGCGTCACCGACGGCCACGCTCGAGCGTCGTCGTCGAGGTGCTGGCCGGCGCGGTGAACACGCGGCTGGTGGCGGCCATCACGGCGGCGGGCGGACGCGCCGTCGGGCTGACCGGCGCCGACGCCGGGCTGGTGCCGTCGTCGAGCAGGCGGCGCCGCATCGTGCGGTGGACGGCCAGACGGTCGACCTCGGCCTGGTCGGCGCAGCCGGTCGGCGACGGGCACGCCGGCGCTGCTGCGCGACCTGGTCGCGGCCGGCTACGTGCCGGTCGTCGCAGCATCGGCGTCGGGCCGCGACGGCCGCTCTACAACGTCAACGCCGATACGCTGGCTGGCCGATCTGGCGGCGCGGCTGCGGGTGCGGCGGCTGGTGATTGCCGGCGCGACGCCGGGCGTGCTCGACGGCAACGGCCAGCACGGTCGGCGCGTCTGGACCGCGCCGGCGCCGAGGCGCCTGGTCGCAGTCCGGCGTCGCCAGCGCCGGGCATGATCGCCAAGCTGCGGCGTGCCGATGGCGGCGCTCGCCGGCCGGCGTCGAGGAAGTCGTGCTGGTGGATGGACGCGAGCGCGCAGACGCTGGCGCGTCGCCTGCTCGAGAGCGCCGGCTCGGCCGGACCACGCCGATCGGTGCCGGGCACGCGCATGGTGGCGTGAACCGTGACATCTGACTGAAATGACCAAGACGCTTCGCGCGAACAGGTTCGGGAGACCGAGGCGCGCGCACGTGCTGCAGACCTACCGGCGCGCGCCGATCGTGCTGGTGCGCGGCCAGGGCGCGCGCGTCTGGGACACCGAGGGCGCGGACTACCTCGACTTCACCTCGGGCGTCGGCGTCGCCAGCGCTCGGCCACGCCAATCCGGGCCTGGCGCGCGTCGATCGCCGAACAGGCCTCGACGCTGGTCCACACGTCGAACCTGTTCTTCCATCCGTATCCAGGCGGAGCTGTGCCGAGAAGCTGTCGCGGCTGTCGGGCCTCGACCGCGCGTTCTTCTGCAACAGCGGCACCGAGGCCATCGAGGCGTGCCTGAAGTTCGCGCGCCGCTACTGGTTCACGAAGGGCGAGCGGCAGCGGACGAGGTTCGTGGCGCTGACGCACGCGTTCCACGGCCGCACGTTCGGGTCGCTGTCGGTGACGGCGGATCCGCACTACCGCGAGCCGTTCGGGCCGCTGCGTGCCGGGCGTGACGTTCGTGGACCCGGCCGATCCGGCGTCGCTCGACGCGGCCGTCACCGAGCGAGACGGCGGCCATCGTCGCTCGAGCCGATTCAGGGCGAAGGCGGCGTGCGTCCGCTGTCGGCGGCGTTCGTCGCGGCCGTGCGCGCGGCGGCCGAGCGCACCGGCGCGCTCGTCATCGCCGACGAAGTGCAGAGCGGCCTCGGCCGCACGGGCCACGCGTTCTACTCGCCGGTGCTCGGGCCTGCGATCCCGATCTGATCGTCGATCGGCAAGGCGCTCGGCGGCGGCATGCCCGATTGGCGCGGCGCTGCTGCGCGAGTCGCGATCGCCGGCGCCGTCTCGCCCGGCGACCACGGCAGCACGTACGGCGGCAACCTGCTGGCCTGCCGTGCCGGCCTGTACTTCGTGGACCAGCTGCTCGACGGCGGCCTGCTCGACGCACGTCACGTCGCGTCGGCGCGCACTTCGAAGCGCCGCCTGCACGAGCTTGCGGCGCAGCAGCCGATGGTGCAGGAAGTGCGCGGCGCGGGCGTCATGCGCGGCCTCGAGCTCGATCGGCCCGCCTCCGACGATCGTCGACGCGGCGCGGCCGCTCGGCCTGCTGGTCAACGCGCACGGCGAAGACCGTCGTGCGGCTGTTGCCGCCGCTGACGATCACGGAGGCGGAGATCGACGAGGCGATGTGACCGGCTCGATGCCGCGCATGACCGCCGTGGTCGGAGGAGCATCCCGATGACCGCGCACCGCTCTGCGCGTTGCGGCCGCACCTCGCGGTGACGCCCGGCGTCGTGGGCGGCGCGTCATGCGGCCGGCCACGCCGGACGACGCGCCGGCGATCCACGCGCTGATCGCGCAGCTACCAGGCGGCCGGCCGCCTGCTGCCGCGCACCGAGGAGGAGATCGCGCGGCACGCCGAGCGCTTCCTGGTCATCGCTCGACGGCGAGCGACGTGATGGGCTGCGCCGAGCTGGCGCCGCTTCAGCGCGACGGTCGCCGAAGTGCGGTCGCTCGTCGTCGACGAGCAGCCTGCGCGGCCTGGGTCTCGGCCGGCTGCTCGTCGACACGTTGCGCGACGAGGCGCGCATGGCCGGCTTCCGGACGATCTGCGCGTTCACGCACGACCCGGCTATCTTCGTCCGGCTCGGCTTCTCGCTCGTGCCGCACGCCTGGCTGCCCGAGAAGATCGCCGCCGACTGCGCGGGCTGCCCGCTGTTCCGGCGGTGCGGGCAGTCGGCCATGCGCCTGCGCCTGCGACGAGCTGGCCGAGCCGCGCGGACGGGGCGCGCGCATGAGCGTGTCCGGCGATCCCGGGCGGCATCACGGCCGCCGCGGGGTTCCGGGCCGCCGGGCGTCGCGGCGGGCATCAAGGCGTCCGGCGCGCTCGACGTCGACGCTCATCGTCGCGGATCGGCCGGCGTCGGTCGCGGCGCGTCTTCACGACGAACCAGGTGCAGGCGGCGCCGGTGCTGGTGTCGCGCGAGCACGTCGCCGTCAGCGGCGGCACGGCGCGGGCCGTGATCGTCAACAGCGGCTGCGCCAACGCCTGCACGGGCGCGCCAGGGCCTGGCGACGACGCGCGCGACGGTCGCCGCGGTCGCCGAGCGGCGCTGGGCTGCCCGCTCGAGCAGGTGCTGGTCGTCGTCCACCGGCGTCATCGGCGTGCACCTCCGGCCGACAAGATCGCTCGCGGGCGTCGACGGCCGCCTTCGCGGCGCTCTCGCCGCGACGGCGCACACGGCCGCGCGCGGCATCATGACGACGGACCTCGGCGCCGAAGGAGCACGCGGTGCAGGTGGAGACGCCGGCGGGCGCCTTCCACGTCGGCGGCATCGCCAAGGGCGCCGGCATGATCGAGCCGATGCTGGCGACGATGCTCGCGTTCGTGACGACGGACGCGGCGGTCGCGCCGGCGCTGCTGGACCGGGCGCTTCGCGAGGTGGCCGGCCGCACGTTCAACGCGATCACGGTGGACGGCGAGTGCTCGACCAACGACACGCTGGTCGCGCTGGCCAGCGGCAGCCAGCGGCGTCGCGATCGACGAGGCCGAGCTATCCGCGCGCTGGTCGACGGGCTCGAGGCCGTGGCCCGCACGCTGGCGCTGGCGATCGTCCGCGGCGGCGAGGGCGCGACCAAGCTGGTGGCGATTCACGTCACCGGCGCCGACGTCCGACGCAGGACGCGATGCGCGCGGCCAAGACGATCGCCAACTCGCCGCTGGTGAAGACGGCCGTGCACGGCGCCGATCCGAACTGGGGCCGGCTGGTGGCGGCGTCCGGGCGATCGGGCGCGCGGTTCGTGCTCGAGCACGCGCGCGTGCGAGGTGGGCGATCGTGCTGCTGTTCCAGAACGGGCAGCCGTACGACGACAGGCGCCGGAGGCGGCGAAGCTGCTGGCAGGCGACGAGATCGACGTCCACGTGGACCTGGGCACCGGCGGGGCCGGGCGAGGCCACGGTGTGGACGTGCGACCTGAGCGCCGAGTACGTGCGGATCAACGGAGAGTACCGGACATGAGCCGACCATCGACGTCTGCGCGCCAGGCGCGCGCGTTCGAGCCGCTGAAGGCCGGCGCGCGCGACCCGTGCCGGCCTCCGCCGTCGCGGGCGCGCTCGTTCATCTCGCTGCTCGACTTGACGCCGGAGGCGACTCGAGCGCTGCCTGGACGCTGGCCGCCGAGCTGAAGCGGCGCGCGCCGCCGGCCGGCGCGCGCGGCGAGCACGCCGCTGGCCGGACGGCACGTCGCGCTGCTCTTCGACAAGCCGTCGCTGCGCACGCGCGTGACGTTCGAGGTCGCGATCCGCGAGCTCGGCGGCGTCCCGATCCTCATCCCGGCCGACGTGGCGCTCGGCGGGCGCGAGTCGGCGGCCGACGTCGCCCGCAACCTCGAGCGCTGGGTGGACGCCGTCGTCATCCGCACGTTCGCGCAGCAGATCGCTCGAGGAGTTCGCCACCGCCGCGCCGCGCCTGCGCGTGGTCAACGCGCTGACCGACGAGGAGCACCCGTGCCAGGCGCGTGGCCGACCTGCTCACGCTGCAGGAGCGGTTCGGCACGCTGGCCGGGCCGCACCATCGCCTACGTCGGCGACGGCAACAACGTCGCGACGTCGCTGGCGCAGGCGTGCGGTGATGCAGGGCATGCACGTGCACGTCGCCTCGCCGGACGGCTACGTGCTGCCGGACGCGCGTGCAGCGCGCAGGTGGCGCGCGCTGGCCGCGCGACGGCGCGACGCTTCAGCTGTTCACCGACCCGAAGGACGCCGTGCAGGGCGCGTCGCGCGGTCTACACCGACGTCTGGACGTCGATGGGCCAGGAAGCACGAGATCGCGCGAACGGCGAGCGCGCGTTCGCCGGCTACCAGGTGAACGACGCGCTGATGGCGCGCGCCGAGCCGGACGCGCTCTTCATGCACTGCCTGCCGGCGCACCGCGGCGAGGAGGTGTCGGCCGGCGTCCTCGACAGCCCGACCTCGGTGGTGTTCGATCAGGCCGAGAACCGCCTGCACGCGCAGAAGGCGCTGCTGGCGATGTTGTTCGAATAGCGCTCGAGAGCGCACCGGTCAGCTCATCCCGGTGAGCTGCCCGGCGTTGACGATCCACGGCGTGCCGAACTGGTCGATGAGCATGCCGAAGCCTTTTGCCCAGAAGGTCGGCTGAAACGGCTGCTGCACCTTGCCATTGTGCGCGAGCGCGCCGAACACGCGTTCGCCCTCCGCGACGTCATCGAAGTGCAGTGCCACGCAGAATCCGGCGGGCTTCGTGAATTGTCCCGGAGGCGCGTCGGCGCCCTGCAGAACCTGATCTCCGATCTGCAGCGTCACGTGCATGACGCGGCCGTGTGCCTCAGGCGGCATGCTCGACGCCATCGGTGATTCGCCGATGGTCTGGATGAAGGAAATCTTTCCGCCCAGGGCCTTCTCGTAGAACTCGAAGGCTTCGCGGCATCGGCCGTCGAAGGCGAGGTACGGATTCAGTTTCATGACTCTGCTCCACTGCGACGCGCCATTGTGAGGCGCCGACGCACCGGCGACCACGCGTAGACGATCAGGTTGATTCCCACTACGAGACCAGCCAGGCCGACCTGCAGCCTGGGCGTCAGTCCATCAGGATAGATGATCGGTACGAGGTAGTGCTCGATGAAGCTCCCCTCGTATCCGGCCCTGCCGGCCCGAAGTCGCAAAGTAGTTCTCGAGTGGCGTCAGGGGACAGATCAGGCCGGGCGTCGCTTCAACGTAGACGGCCCAGGCGACGGAGAGAAGATGTGGCACCGTCGAGCCAGCGGTAGCGTCGTCGCATCACACCGCCGAGGACCACGAACAGCAGAAAGCCGAAGTGGATCATCACCGTGATGTCGGTGAGCCATCGGTACATCATGCCGGTACGCTCCGCCCACTTCCTACTTCCGAATGAGCTCGCGCACGGTGCGCGCGCGCTCGGCGAGCCAGTCCTCGTCCACCACACGCTTCGACTCGAAGCCCTCGTAGCGCACGATCCCCTCGTGGCCGCTGACGGTCACGAAACGCCGGGCGGGATCGATGACGATCCGATCGATGCCGCCCCAGCCGCGCGACAGCGGCGCATCAACCAGTGGCGTTCCGTCCAGCAGGATTCGGATGTCGGCGAACGACGACGCGCCGCCTTCGCCGTGGCCGACTGGAGGCTGGAGCGAAATGGTGGTGACGAGCGTCGTGGCCGCCTGCGCGGTCGGTGCGCGTGAACGTGCGCGGAGTGCTGGTTTCGAGCACGAGGATGCCGATTGCGTTCGAGCGCCGCCTTCCTCGAGTCGAGGTCGGCGGTGCGATCCATGAAGCCCATGGTGATCTGCACCTGACCCGCGGCCCGCAGATACCGACACTCGGCGTACGGCGCGTCCTCGGCCAGGAGGGTCGCCGCCGCCAGCAGGCAGCCAACAGTTGAAAGCACCAGCTGTGTGGACATAGAGTGGACCCACCATGTCCGCGCGCCCCTGGCTCGCGCACTACGATCCCGACGTCCCGCAGTCTCTCGACGTATCCCGACGGCTCGCTGCTCGACTTCCTGAGGCGACATGCCTCGGAGCGGCCCGATGCGACGGCCCTGATCTTCAAGGGCCGTCACATGTCCTGGGCGGCGCTCGACCGCGCATCGCGACGCCTGCGCCGTCGGCCTCGCCTCGCTGGGCGTCCGCGCCGGCGACAAGGTCGCGCTCATCCTGCCGACCTGCCCGCAGTGGGTGATCGCGCAGCTCGCCGTCTGGAAGCTCGGCGCGGTCGTCGCGGCGCTGAACCCGATCTACACCGAGCACGAGCTGGGGATGCTGCTGCGCGCGACGCGGCGCGCGCTATCGCCATCGCGCTGACCCGCGTGTACGGCCGCGTCAAAGCCGTGCAGCCGCAGACGGCGCTCGAGACTGTCGTCGCGACCAACATCAAGGAATACCTGCCGCGCCATCTCGCCGCGCTCTTCACGCTGTTCAAGGAGAAGAAGGAAGGCCACCGCATCAGCCTCGCGCCCGGCGATCGCTGGTTCCAGGATCTGCTCCGGGCCAACGACGGCGCCACGCCGCCGGCCGTTCGTCTGACGGGCGAAGACGACGCGATCGTGCTGGCGAGCGGCGGGACGACGGGCACGCCGAAGGGCGTGGTCGGCCAGCACAAGGCGTTCGTGTACGCCGGCAGGCAGATCGAGGCGTGGACGAAATCCATCTTCGACTCCGGCAAGGACATCGTCCTGCGTGCCGCTGCCGCTGTGCCACGTGTACGCCAACGTCGGCGGCCTCGGGCTCGGCTTCGTCACCGGGAGCCCGGTCGCGCTGATCCCGAACCCGCGAGACCTGGCGGACGTGCTGAAGACGATTCACTCGGTCAGGCCGGCCTTCATGATGGGCGTGCCGACGCTGTTCCAGGCGATGCTCAACAACCCCGACGTGCAGAAGGGCCGCATCGACTTCTCGTCGATCAAGGTGTCCTTCTCGGGCGCGGCGGCGTTGATGGCGGCGACCAAGCAGCAGTTCGAGTCGCTGACCGGCGGCCGCATCATCGAGGGCTACTCGCTGACCGAAGGCATGATGGCGTGCCTGGTGAACCCGATGAAGGGCCAGGCCAAGATCGGATCGATCGGCCTTCCGCTGCCCGACGTCGACGCGCGGATCGTCGACGACGGAGCACGGGCTCGCCGAACGAGGCCCGCGGCGAGGAAGGCGAGCTGCTGCTGTCGGCGCCGCAGCTCATGAAAGGCTACTGGCGCAACGCCGAGGAGTCCGCGCTATGCCTCCGGCGCGGCGACGACGGCCGGGTGTGGCTGCACACCGGCGACATCGGCTACATGGACGAAGACGGCTACGTCTTCCTGACCGATCGCAAGAAGGACCTGATCAAGACCGAGCGGCTACCAGGTGTGGCCGCGTGAGGTCGAGGAAGTGCTCTCCGCAGCACGCCGCGATCGCCGAAGTCGGCGTCGCGGGCGTGCCCGATTCACTGCGCGGCGAAGCGGTCAAGGCGTGGGTGGTGCTTCGCGCGGGCCAGCAGGCGACCGACGAGGAGCTGCGAAAGTTCTGCCGCGAGCAGCTCGCGCCGTTCAAGGTGCCGTCAGGCGATCGAGTTCCGCACGGAGCTGCCGAAGAGCCTCATCGGCAAGATTCTGCGCCGCGAGCTGGTGCGGCAGCACGTCTCGGCGCGTGACGCTGATCGCCCGGCAGTCGCCACGTCAGCGGCGCTACTCCGCTTCAACGTCGCCGGCGCGTCGAACAGGCCGTCATCGTCGGCGTGCGCCTGCAGCCACTGCCGCAGGTCGGGCGTGGGCGCCGTGAGCACGGCGTTCTTCCGCGCGTCCAGCACGAGCCCGGCATCCGTCTTCCCCGCCTTCGCCATCTCGTAGAAGCGGTCGTAGTTGAGCGTGGAGAAGCTCACCGTGTCGGCGTCCACGGTGATCCTGCAGATGATGTGCACCGGAATCACCAGGTCCGGGATGTCGGTGCCGTCGAGCGGCGCGACATCGAGCACCTGCAGATCGCCCAGGCGCGTGAGCCGCGCCGAGAATCGGTCGGTCTTCGAGCCGTCGACGATCGTGATGTGGTACGAGTGCCACTCGCCGCGGTCGAACGTGACCGTCGCGGTGTCCTCGTCGCTCGCCCAGGTGCCGACGAGCGCGGCATCGAAGCCGATCGTCTCGGGATCGTAGACGGGATGCAGGCTGACGACGAGGCAGGCCTGAGTGAGCGTGGCGGCGAAGGCGAGCCACGCGAGGCGGAGAAGCCGCACGGCGGCCAGTATACGCCGGAGGATCGGGTGCTACACTCCTCCGCGCGTGGAGCCCCTGCTCATCCTCCTGTCGATCGCGTTCACGCTGGTCGCCTTCGGCCTCGTGGTGCTGGTGCCGATCCTGACGTGGGCGCGCTCGCATCGCCTCGAGCGCGAGCTGAAAGACCTGCGCGCCCGCCTCGCGGCGCTCGAAGAGTCCACCTCCGCAGCTCGCGCTGCTTCCGCCTCCGCAGCCGCTGCTACGGCGGACAAGACGGCGGACAGCCTGCCGCACCTGCCGCACCGGCCGCACCTGCAGCATCCACGGCCGAACTGAAGTTCGGCCCTGACGTACACCGACGCACCTCACGCACCCGACGCACCTCGCGCACCCGTCGCACCCGTCGCACCCGTCGCACCCGTCGCACCCGTCGCACCCGTCGCACCCGTCGCACCTGGCGCACCTGCTCAGACCTCGAAGCCGCAATCGGCGGCAAGGTGATGCTGTGGGTCGGCACCATCGTGCTGGTCCTCGGCCTGGCGTTCTTCCTGAAGTACGCCTTCGACAACGACTGGATCAACGAGCCGGTGCGCGTGGGCCTCGGCGTCATCGCGGGACTGGCGCTCGTGTGGGCCGGGCATCGCTTCGTGGCGAGCGGCTACCGCGCCTACGGCCAGATCCTCACGGGCGGCGGCCTCGCCGTGATGTATCTCGCCATCTACGCCGCCTTCTGGCTACTACGAGCTGATCGGACAGACGCCGGCGTTCGCTGCTGCTGGTGGTCGTGACGGTAGGCGCGGCCTGGCTGGCCGATCGACAGAACGCGCTCGGCCTCGCGCTCATGGGCGTCGGCGGCGGCTTCGCCACGCCGTTCCTGTTCGCGAGCGGCGTCGATGCCCAGGTGACGCTCTTCTCGTACGACGCGCTGCTCGGCGTCGGCACGCTGTACCTCGCGCGGCGGCGCGACTGGCCGGTGCTGAACCTGGTGAGCTTCGGTTTCACGTGGTTCACCGTCGCCATGTGGGCCGACCGCTTCTACTCGTCCGGAGAAGTGGCGCCGCACCGAGTTCTTCCTGACGCTGTTCTGCGGCCTCTTCCTCGTCATCCTCGTCGAGCAGCTGAAGCGTCACGGCTGGCGCAGCCTCGTTTCGCTCGTGCTGGCGCTGGGCCCGGTGATCTACCACCTGTCGTCGCTGGCGATCCTGTTGGGCCATGGCGTCGCGCCGCTCGTCTACCTGATCGCCGTGACGCTGGTCGCCGTGGCGGCCTCCGTGCGAGCCGAGTCCGCGCGCTGGCGGCTCGTCGCGTGGGGCGCGGTCATCCCGCCGCTGCTGGCCTGGATTTCGCAGCCACAGCTCGCCGCGGTGGCTCGATGGCCAGCCTCGTCGCCGCGGCGGCGATCTTCGCGCTCCACCTGCTGGCCGCAGCTCGACGCGATCTTCCGCCACGATCGCACGCTCTCGCGGCTCGACGCCGTGCAGCTGCACCTGAACGGCTACGCGCTGATGGCCGCCGTCTATCTGGCGCTCGAGAACGTGGCGCTGGCCTGGGCGCCGACGGCCACCCTGGCCATCGGCGCGGTGCATGGCGGGCCTGGCGTGGTGGCTCCGCGGTCCGGATCGGCGCGCCGCGCCTGCACGCGCTGGCCGTGGCCCTCGGTGCGGTCACGATTGCCGTGCGCTGCGACTCGACGGGCCGTCGCTCACCGTGGCGCTCGCCATCGAAGGCGCGCTCGTCATCGCGCTCGGCCTGACGATCGGCGAGGTGTGGTTCAGAATCGGCGGCGCCGGCCTGCTGCTCGTCGGCGGTGATGCGCTACTTCGGCCTCTCGCTGCCCGCGAAGCCGACGGTATTCGCGCTGTTCCGCGACGAGCCGTTCGCGATCGGCATGTTCCTGGCCGTCGTGCTCTACGGCGTCGCGTGGGTGTATCGCCGGCACGATCCGGAGACGCTGTTCCGAGAAGCGCAACGGCATGACGCTGGCCGTGCTCGGCGCCAGCGTGCTGCTCGTCGTCGCGCTGTCGGCGGAGAGCCAGACGTACTGGACCTGCGCGGCGGACTACTCGGCCGACGCGCGCTTCGCCGCCAGCCTGATGCTCTCGTTCGTCTGGACGATCTGCGCGGCCGCCTTCATCGCCATCGGCTCTGCGCCGCAACTACGCGCCGATCCGCTATCTCGCGATCGTGCTCTTCGGCATCACCGTCGCTGAAGGTGTTCCTCGTCGATCTCTCGGTGCTCGGCGGGATCTATCGCATCCTCGGATTCATGGGCGTGGGCGCTCGTGCTGCTCGTGGTGTCCTTCCTCTATCAGCGATCGAAGAAGAAAGCGAAACAGACCCCGGGCTATCTCGATGCGCTCGATGGCAACGGCAGTCCCTGCGGAACCAGCGGCAGGGACCGCAGCCGGACGCCGGTGGCGTCGAAGATCGCGTTGCCGATCGCCGGAGCGATCCCCACGATCGGTGTCTCGCCCGCGCCCGCGGACGGCAGGTCCTTGCGATCGACCAGCACGATTTCGATCGCGGGCACGTCGCGGAACCGCGGCACGCGGTACTCGGCGAACCGCGCGTTGGCGATCTGGCCGTCGTCGAACTCGATCGCCTCGAACAGCGCGCCGCCCAGGCCCTGCACGACCGCGCCCTCCACCTGATTCCGCAGGCCGTCGGGATTGACGATCGCGCCGCACTCGAACGCGACCACCACGCGCAGCACCTGGACGTCGCGGCCGTTCGACGGCGACCTCCGCGCAGGTGGCGACGTAGCCGCCCTTCTCGGTGCCGCACGCGATGCCGAAGCCCGCGGCCTGCGGATCGCGCGCTTCGCGCCTGCCAGCCGAACTCGTCGGCCGCGGCCTTCAGCACGGCCGCAGTCCGGTCGTCCCGCAGGTTCTTGCAGCCGGAACGCGAGCGGATCCATGCCGAGCGACGGCCGCCAGTTCGTCCATGTGCGACTCGCGGGCGAAGTGGTTGGCCGTCGCCGCCAGGCCCGCGATACGAGCCCTGCCGCAGCGGCGAGTTCGCGCGCGTGGAACTCGACGCGCTGGTTCGGGACGTCGTACGGCGTGCGGATGCCCGAGCCGCCCGAGTTGTAGTTGTGGAACTCCCACGCCGTGAGCGTGCCGTCGGCGTCGACGCCGCGCCGGACGTCGATCACGCCGGCCGGGCGGAAGTACGCCCAGGTGAACTCCTCCTCGCGCGTCCACACGAGCTTCACCGGCTTGCCCGCCGCCTTGCGCCAGCCGCGCGGCCTCGATCGCCGCGTCGCCGGTGTGCTTGCCGCCGTAGCCCGACCCGGTGTCCGGCACGATCACGCGCACGCGATCCGTCGGGATGTGGAACGCGTCGGCCAGCTCGCCCTGCACGCCGAACGGCCGCTGCGTGCCGGTCCAGACGGTCAGCTTGTCGCCGTTCCACTCGGCCACCGCCGCGCGCGGCTCGAGCGGGCAGTGCGCGATGTAAGCGACCGTGTAGGTCGCCTCGAATCGTCGCCGGCCGCCGACGCGCGCGCGGCGTCGACGTCGCCCGAGTGGATGACCCCGCGCCGCCGCCGGCGGTCGTCGACTTGCAGGTCGTCGAACAGCGTCGTCGGCCGACTGGTCTGCCGCCGCCGGCTCCACGTGCACCTTCACCAGCGACGCGGCGCCTGCGCGGCGTCCTCGGTCGTGTCGACGCGACGCACGCCGATGAAGTTGCCGTCGCGGACGACGGTGACGCCGGGCCGCGCCTTCGGCGCCTCGGCTGAGTCGACCGAGGCGAGCGTCGCGCCGTAACGTCGGCGGCCGGATCACCCGTGCCGTGGCAGCATGCCCGGCCGCTGCATGTCCGACGTGTACTCGTGCGCGCCGGTGACGAACGTCCGCGCCGTTCACCTTGCGGACGACCGTGCCGGCGACGCGCCACGACGCCGGCGGCCTGGTCGGCACGTCGTCGGCCACGATGGCCTTGAGCGGCGCGTCCGTTGACCAGGTCGCCAAGCGTGAGCGGATCGCCGCCGCTCCGCATGACACGACCGTCGGCGATTCGCACGTCGGTCGGGCGCGACGCTCCAGCGCTCCGCCGCGCGAGTCCAGCGCAGCTCCGCGCGCGCCGCGGCCGCGACCCGCCGCAACTGCGCGTTCATCGTCGGCGTCGTGCGGCTGCCGAACGTGCCCATGTCGAACGGCGTCTCGGCCGTGTCGGCCATGACGAGCGTGATCGCGGCGATCGGCACCTGCAGCTCCTCGGCGACGGCCTGCGTGAGCGACGTGCGGATGTTCTGCCCGACTTCGATCTTGCCGGTGAAGACCGTGACCTCGCCGGTCTGGCGCGATGTGCAGCCACGCGTTGACGTCGGCGGGGAGCGCCTCGCCGCCTCCCCGCGCGCGGCCCGACTCCTGCCCTTCGAGGCGCGGCGCCACGAGCAGCACGACGAGGCCGCCGCCGAACGTCTTCAGGAAGTCGCGGCGATCGAACGCAAACAGGTACCGCGCGGCCCTCGCTGCAGCTCGTAGCGCTCGATCTCGTGCACGCTCATCGTCCGGCCTTTCCGCCGGCGCCGGCCGCCTGCTTGATCGCGGCGACGATGCGCGGGTACGTGCCGCAGCGGCAGAGGTTATGGTCCATTGCCTTGACGATGTCGGCGTCGGATGGGGAGGCATTGGCGCGCAGCAGGCCGACGGCGGCCATGACCATGCCCGGCGTGCAGTAGCCGCACTGCAGCGCCTCGTGATCGAGGAACGCCTGCTGCACCGGATGCAGGCGATCGCCGCTGGCGAGGCTCTCGATCGTCTCGATGCGGCGACCCGCCATCAGCGACACGCGAGCCGTGCACGAGCGCACCGGCTGGCCGTCGACCAGCACGGTACACGCGCCGCACTGCCCTTCCCCGCACCCGTACTTGGCGCCCGTGAGACCCAGCGTGTCGCGCAGCAGCCAGAGCAGCTTCGAGTCCGGCTGCGACCTCGACCGTGCGCGGGGTGCCGTTCACCGTCAGAGTGACGGAAGGCATGAGAGCAACTATACGCCCCCGCAGGCCCCCCGACGCTATACGAGCGCCCGAGCTGAAGCTCGGGCCTACGTACGTCCCCGAAGGGGCCGTCCCAGGACTCGAGATGGGGACTGTCCCCGTTGTGATCGCCGGGGACTGTCCCCATGAACTGTGATATATAGCACAACATATATGGCGACGCAGTCTTCACGCCCGAAGTCAAGAAGGGCAGCGCGGAGCTGCTGGTGCTGGCGCTGGTCGAGGAACGGCCCCGGCATGGCTACGAGATCAGCAAGCTGATCGAAGCCCGCTCGGGGGGCGCGCTGTCGTTCCACGTCGCCTCGCTCTATCCGATGCTCTACCGGCTGGAGCGTCGCGGCTGGGTCGAAGGCCGATGGGTCGAGAAGGCCGGACAGCGCCGCCGTCGCTACTACAAGCTGACGGCCGAAGGCCGGAAGGTCCTTGTCCGCCAGCGCAGCGTCTGGCGCCAGTTCATGGTGGCACTCGACAGGGTCGCCGGGATCAGTGAGGCGTGAGATGAACTGGAATGCGCTGGTGCGCGACCGGCTTCGCGAGATCACGGGCAACGCGGCTCACGACGCGGAGATCGTGGAGGAGCTCGCCGACGACCTCGAGCAGCGATTCGAGGAGCGGCGGCGTGCCGGGAAGTCCGAGCAGGACGCGCTGGCCGCTGCGCTCGCGGAACTGGCGGATACCGACACTTTGAGGGCGCGCCTGAGGCGTGAGCGACCCGCGTCCTCTCGACCGCCGGCGCCGCCTGCCGCAGAGCCATCGCACCCTCTCACCGGCCTGGCGTCGGACATCCGATACGCCGCCCGCGTGCTGGTCGCCAGCCCCGGCTTCGCGGCCGCCGCGATCCTCACGCTGGCCATCGGCATAGGCGCCGTCATCGCCATCTTCAGCGTGATCGACGCCGTGCTGCTGAAACCGGTGCCCTACCCCGACGCCGATCGTCTCGTCGCCGTGTGGGAGACCGACCGCGACAGCAGCACCACGCACGAGCCGGCGTCGGTGCCGGACCTGCTGGACTTCCGGCAGCGCGCACGGCAGATCGATCAGTTCGGCGCGTTGTATGCCGACGAGGTGACGCTGACGCCTCCGCACGGCGAGCCCACCCGCCTGGCCACGCTGCTCGTCGCCGGCGATCTGCTGCCGATGCTCGGCGCCCGGCCCGTGGCCGGCCGGCTGTTCACCCAGACCGAGTACCGCGACGGCGGTGACGTGGCGCTCATCAGCGAGCGGCTGTGGGCGCGCGAGTTCCAGCGCGATCCGGCCGCGATCGGCCGCACGCTGCGCTTCGACGACCGGCCGACGGTCATCGTCGGCGTGCTTCCCGACGGGTCCGATGTCGGCGTCCTGCAGTGGCTGCTGGCGGCCGACTACAGCCGCGGGTTTGCCGATCGCGACGCGCGCACACGCGTGGACGCCTGGGTGCCGCTCAAGCTGGACCCGGCGGCGATGCCGCGCAGCACGCACCCGATTCTCGTCCTCGGCCGGATGGCGTCGGGCGCCGGAATCGCCTCCGCGCAGAAGGAGATGACGGCGACCACGCTCGCGCTCGAGCAGGCGTATCCCGAGAACAAGGCTCGCGGCGCGCACGTCGAGCCGTTCATGTCGGTGGTCTTCGGCCCGGTGCGGCCGACGCTGCGCGTGCTGGCGATCACCGTGGCGCTCGTGCTGGTGCTCGCGTGCGCGAACGTCGCCAACATGGTGCTGGTCCGCGGCACGCGACGCCTGCGTGAAGTCGCCATCCGCCGCGCGCTCGGCGCCACCGTGGCGAGACTGACGCGCCAGTTCGTGATCGAAAACGCGCTCATCGCGGTGTGCGCCGCCGGCCTCGGCGTCGCCATTGCCCTGGTGACGCTGCGCGTGCTGACGGTCGCCGGCCCGGCCGACGTGCCGCGCCTTGCCCAGGCCGGGCTCGATGCGCGCCTGCTCGTGATGACGCTTGGGCTGGCGGCGGGCGTCGCCATTCTGTTCGGCTGCGTCCCCGTGGCTCAGGCTCGGCGGCTCGATCTGCTCGCGGCACTGGGTGCGGAAGACAGCCGCGCGGCCACGGCCGGTGGAGGCATGAGCGCTGCACGAGGCGCGCTGGTGGTCGCCGAAGTGGCGCTCGCGCTGATGCTCGCGGTCGGCGCGGGCGCGATGATTCGCAGCCTGATGCGGCTCGAAGCAGTGGACCCCGGGTTCCAGGCGGACGGCGTGATCAAGGCCGAGTTCCAGTTGCCCGCCGGCCGGTACCCGCGGAACTTCAGGAAGTGGCCCGACTTCGCCGAGATGCACCGTTTCAACCGATCGCTGCTCGAGCAACTGGCAACCGTGCCCGGCCTCGACGCTGCCTCGCTCGCCGGCAATCATCCGCTGGACGCCGGCTTCACCAACTCGTTCTCCATCGTGGGACGCGAAGCCGAGGGCCGAAACTGGCCCGAGATCAGCGTGCGGCGCGTGACGCCCGGCTACTTCCGCGTCGTCCGCGTGCCGATCGTCCGCGGCCGCGCCTTTCGCGATGGCGACACGACGGCAGCGCCGGCCGTGGCGTTGGTGAACGAGGCTGCCGCGCGCCGATTCTTCGGCGAGGCCGATCCGATCGGGCAGCAGATCCAGTTCTGGGGCACGGCGCGCACGATCGTGGGCCTCGTCGGCAACGAGCGGTTCCACGGGATCACCGAGGCCGCACCGCCTGCCGTCTACTCACCGCTTTCCCAGACGCCGTCGGCCGACGGCGGGGAGGTGCTGCTGATCCGGACGGGCGAGCCGAACGCGATGACCGGCGCCGTGCGCCACGCGATTGCACAGGTCGATCCCGGGCTCGCCGTCTTCGGCGTCGAGCCGCTGCGGACGACGCTGGAGGAGTCGTTTGGACGCCGGCGCTTCGTGATGCTGCTGCTGACCTGTTTCGCGGTGATCGCGCTGGCGCTGTCGGCGATTGGCATGCACGCGGTGCTCAGCGCGGACGTCGCGGCGCGGACCCGCGAGATCGGCATCCGCATGGCGCTGGGCGCGCGTCCCCTGGAAGTCCTGCGCCTCGTGCTCTCGCGCAGCGCCCGGCTGACCGCGATTGGGCTCGTCGTCGGGCTGGCAGGCGCACTCGGCTTGATGCGGCTGCTGGCCAGCCTGCTGTTCGACGTGCACACGCGCGACGCGGCCAGTGTTGGCGCCGCCCTGCTCGTGCTGACGGCAGTCACGCTGGCCGCCAGCCTCATTCCAGCGACACGCGCGCTCGCGCACGGAGCCCGGAACGACGCTGCGGCAGGAATAGCGGAGGCCGTTACGACAGCGCGCGGCCGCGCGTCTCTGGAATCCAGATCCACAACGCCGCGGCAACGAGGAACGCGGCGCCGGCAATGAGGAACGCGGCGCTCAGGCCGTGTGTGATGGCGAGGCTGCCGACGATGTACGGGGCGAGCGCGCTGAAGAGCCGACCGATGTTGTAGGTCAGCCCCTGGGCCGTCGCGCGGACCGACGTGGGGAACAGCTCCGACGGTCACCGCGCCGAATCCGCTGAAATAGCCCGTGCCGAAGAACGCCAGGCACGGACCGACGATGAGCAGCCCGGACTCGCCGGCGTTGGCGTACACGGGCACGAGGGCGGCGGCGGCCAGGACGTAGATCACGTACGCGGGCTTCCGCCCGATGCGGTCGGCGACGAACCCGAACGACTACGTAGCCGAGCCACATCCCCGCCTGCATCAGCGCGATCCAGATCGACGATCGCATCAGCGAGAGCCCGGCGCCGCCTGTCCGCAACCGGCCGCGTCAGATACGACGGGATCCACGAAAACAGCCCCCACCACGCGAACATCGTCGCCGCGTGCATCGCCGTGACCGTCCACGTCACCGGGCCCGGGCGCCGAGGAAGACGTCGCGAAGATCCGCCGCGGCGTTGTTCTGCTCGCGCCGGCTCGCACGCCAGAGCGCGGGCTCCTCCACGTGACGGCGAATCCAGAACACGACGAGCGCCGGCAGCAGGCCGACGAGAAAGACGGCGCGCCAGCCGAACCGCGGCAGCACGAGCGCGTTGACGGCCGCCGCGAGGCCGTAGCCCGATCGCCCAGGCGCTCTGCATGATGCCGAGCGCCTTGCCGCGGTGCTCGGCCGGCCATGTCTCCGCGACGAGCGCGGCGCCAGTCGCCCACTCGCCGCCGATGCCGAGGCCGAGGACCAGGCGCGCGACGCCGAGCTGCAGCGCCGACTGCGAGAACGCGCAGGCGGCCGTTGCGCACCGAGTAGACGAGGATGGACAGCCGCAGCGCGGTGACGCGGCCCCTGCGGTCGGCGATCCAGCCGAACAGGGCGCCGCCGAAGGCGGACGCTGCCAGCGGAAGGGCCAGCAGCAGGCCGCTCATGCTGGTCGTCGATGCCGAAGCTGGCGCGGACGTGATCGAGGACGAACGAGTACAGCAGGACGTCCATCGCGTCGAGCATCCAGCCGAGCGAGGCCGCAAGCAGCGCGCGGCGGGCTTCAGGGCTGGCTGGCATGCGCCAGGGCGCGGATGGCAACGCCGGCAGCTTCGAGCGCCGAGCGGACGTGGCGCGCCAGCGTGGCAGCACCCGGCGTGTCGCCGTGCAGGCAGATGCGTGTCAGCCGTGACCGGAATCACCGTACCCATCGACGGCAATCACGCGGTGCTCCGTCAGCAACATCTCGTGCCTGGGCCGCGACAGCGTCGGCGTGCTCGATGACGGCGCCCGGACGGCTGCGCGGCACGAGCGAGCCGTCGGGCTGATAGGCGCGATCGGCGAACGCCTCGGCCGCCACGCGACAGCCCGGCCTCGCGGGCGACGTCGAGCATCGGTGAGCCAGCACAGGCCCACGAAGCGCAGGGTCGGCGTCGGCCTGGCGGACGGCGTCGGCGATGGCGGACGCCAGCGCGCGGTCGCGGACCGCCTGGTTGTAGAGCGCGCCATGCGGCTTCACGTGGACGAGCCGGACGCCCGCAGCTGAAGCGATCGACGCGAGCAACTGGCACCTGGTCGCGGACGAGCGCCGCGACCGCGCAGGCGGCAGGGTCAGCTCGCGGCGTCCGAAGCCGTCGCGATCCGCGTAGCCGGGGTGTGCACCGATGGCGAGCCTGCGCCGCGGCAGCCGCGTCGATCGTCCGGCGCATGGTGTCGGCGATCGCCGGCATGCGCGCCGCACGCGATGTTGACGGAGCGTGACGGAGGCAAGCAGCGCCAGCTCGCTCGCCCGTTCCTCGAGCGGTCGCGGCCTCGCCGACGTCGGCGTTGAGATCGATGTGCACGGAAGTCTCGCCGGCCTCCGGCAGAAGTCTGGCGGACAAAAGAAAAGGGCACCGCGTAATCGCGATGCCCTTTTGCCAGCGACCCGGCTCCCCAGCACAATCACGGCGCCCTTGCCGTAATATCGGACCGCTGACGGCCCTAAATAGGAGCAAGGACCGTGCCGCGCTCTCTGCCTTGGGAAATCGCTAAGTCCTCGCCGTTGGTGTCTGCAGGACTGTTCGCGAACTTACAGTTCGTGTCGAACTTACATGCAAAATCTACACGCCGTGTCCTGTGTGACCGGCTAGAGCCCGCGCCTTCCGGATACTGCAGAGCAAGCCGCAGCTCCTTGGCGAGCTGCTCCACCGAAGAGCCGTTGCGCTTCCAGGCGCCTTCGGTCTCGAACCGCAGGTCGCCGATGCGGCGGCCCCACGGCGCGATGACGCGACCGATGGCGCGGAAGTCCGTGCGGTCCGCGCGCTCCTGGTCGAGCCGGCGGATGACGTCGGGCGCGACGCGAACGAACGCGCGCAGCGCCGGCGCGCTGCGGATGCTGTACTTGCGGCCGTTCCACGCGGCGCCGAACACCTGCGCCACCTGCTTGAGGTAGTTCACGAAGAACTTCTTCGAGTCCTCGCGGAAGTCGTCGGCCGTGCGTCCGGTGCCGAACGCATCGCTGGCAAACAGCTTCTTCAGTTCCTGCGCGAGCGGCGCCTGCGCGACCTTGCCCTTGCCCGACGCCGAGCAGCTTGATCTGCTGGTAGAGCGGCGAGTCCTCGCGGTCGTTCAGCGCGCGGACGACGTCGTGCGCCGCCGCCAGGTTGTCGTCGCGATAGAGCTGACGGCCCGAGAGCGACACCAGGTGCGACGCGTTCAGGCGCGTGTGCTTCGCGTTGATCGTCACAAACATCTGGACGATGTGGTCTTCGGGCAGCTGGTCGAAGATGATGGCCGGCACCGTGAACGACTCCTGGCCGATCTGCTCGAGCGCGGCGTGCAGCGCGAGCAGCCGGTGCTGGCCGTCGATCGCGCGCAGGATGCCTTCGCGCTCGGGCACCTTCAGCGTGCCCACGATGGCGCCGTCGTCGACCGGCTCGAACTTCAGCTTCTCGTCGGCCGAGATGATGACCGCGCCCGGAATCGACGGCAGGTCGCGCGCCTGGCGGCACTGCTCGTAGTACTGGACCAGCTCGTCGATCTTCTTTCGGATGATGTGGCGCTGGTACGCGCGGTCGCTCGAGGCGATGCGCCGCTCGAGCAGGTCCCAGTTGATCTTCGGGCCCGGCGCCCTTGCGGCCGCCGCGCACCGGCGGGTGGCCTGGTCGGCGTAGCTGAGGACCTCGAAGCGCACGAGCTTGTCGATGTCCTTGGCGGTCAGCGAGGCCTGGTAGAACTGCACCCCGAACTGCTGCATCCGAATGGCCGCAACGTTGATCATGGCGATGTCGCTGTCTCTGTCCGGAACTCCAAAGGTCCGGCATTGTAACGGCCCCTTCCGCGGATCTCAACCGGGGGTGCCAAAGGTTTGTCGTGAAACCGTGAGAAATTCCGTTACCGGTTCGGCGAGCGGTGTCGGCAGTCCAACTGCCTGATTTGAAGAGCTTTGCGAGCTTCCTCGCGCAGCCGGTGCCGAGTCGGCCGGGAAGCGTTCCAGCCCAGCAGTAACACGTACATCGCCAGTGAGAAGCCCGCCCAGGCCACGGCGCACTGCTCGAGCGTCAGGCTGATGCCGCAAGGGACGGCGTGGCGCCGCCGTAGACCAACTCGACGTGCACCCAGTAGACGAACAGCGACCCGACGCCCAGCATCTCGAGCGGGCGCGGCGCCGTCAGCCGCGGCCAGGGCCGCACCGACCAGAGCCACGCCGCGACGACGAGCACGAGCAGCAGGCCGGCCCGGAGCGCGAAGAACGCCGGCGACGTGGTCCAGAAGCGTGCCGCCGGGAAGCAGGGTCGGCTGCACGGCCGGCCCAAGGCGCCGACCGCACCAGGGCGAGGCCGGTCGCGGCGATCGACGCCTGCAGCCGCCACGTGGCGCCATCCAGGCCGACCGGCGCGCCGTCGAGGGCGACGCCAAGCACGCCTCCGGCCAGCACGAACGCGGCCCACGGGAACAGCGTGAACGTGCCCTGTCCCGCGGGTCGGGCCGGATGTACCACTCGAGCGGGTCGGGCAACGCCGACGAGCAGCGGCGTCGTCGCGAATCCACGGGCGAGATCCGAGCAGCAGCAGCCGCGGCCGGCGTCAGCAGGACCGCGCGTGCCCGACGTGTGCGAGCCGGCGCCCCAGAGCGCCGCCGTGCACGCGATGGCCGGCCCCATGATGTTCAGGATGTCGACCTTCAGCAGGCTCGCGGCGCCTGGCGAACCCGCCGAGCACGAACGACTGCAGCCGGAACAGAAACGCGTAGCAGGAAGATCTGCCAGCCGCGGCGTTCGACGCGGCGGGCGGCCTCGCCGGCCGACCGCGCCGCGCTCGATCTGCGCCGCGGCTGCCAGCGCGACGGCGACACCGGCGAGGAAGAGGAAGAGCGGCGCGGCCATGCCGCCGAGGACCATCAGCCAGCCGAACATCGGCCGCGCGCGCTCGCGTCGGCCAGGTCCAGGCGTCGAAGGTGTGCGCCTCGATCATGACGAGCACGGTGACGCCGCGCAGCCAGTCGAGATATCCGAGTCGTGAGGACCTGGGCGGCTCGCAGGCTCACGCTGGGGTTGATCGACGAGTCGTGCACTCGAGCGGGATGTCCTGCCGCATCGAGTGCCAGACCGAGCAGTACTTCTCGCGCGAGAGCTGAATCGCCCGGTCGAGCTGCGCCGGGTTCACGTCGCCGCTCGACGGCGAAGTGCAGCCGCACGTGCACGAAGCGATGCGGGTCGTCGTCGGCGCGATCGCGCGACGAGCTCCACGTCGAGACCTTCGAGCGCCTGGCGCCCGCGCGTCAGGATGTGCGCGACGTCGGTGCCCATGCACGAGGCCAGCGCGGCGGCCAGCAGCTCCACGGGCGACAGCCCCGTTTCGGCTGTCGCCGTCGGTGACAATCGTGTGGTTCCTGGCGCGGACGACGAAGGCCAGGTCGCCCGTCCAGCGAAGCGAGACGCGGGTAGGGGGTTTGGACATCGGGCGCCGGATTGCGGGCTCCGGATCGAGGCTCGGACTACGGGCTAGTATAGCGGGATGCGCCCATGGCTTCTGGCGATCGTCCTGCTGGCCGGGCCGGTCTGCGCGCAGACGCCATCGCCCGTGCGGGAACAACGAGAGCGGGAGCTGGCGCTGGTCGCTCACATCCATCGCCATGTGGTCTCGCCGGGCGACGGCCTGGCCCTGGCGGCCGATCGGCGCGACCTGCAGCGCATGCGGATCGGCACGCCGGATCCCCGGCTGCCACCGCCGCCGATCGGCGCGAACCAGAGCGACGACACGCTGCTGCAATCACTCGCCGTGCTGGCCGATCTCTGGCAGGCGCGCGTCAACGACCGTGTGCCGTTCGCGCGGATGCGCGAGCGGTCGACCGCGCTGGGACGCGCGGAGCAGGCGCTCGGGCAGCTGCAGTCTCGAGCCGGGAGCACGGACTCGGAGCGATTTCCTCGTCCAGGCACAGAGAAGAGCTGCAGGCCCTGACCCGCTTCGCCGCGGGTCAAGGTGAGGTGAGCGAGGCCGCGATCGACCTCGCGCTGACCGACGCCGATCAGGCGTCCACGGGACGCCCGGCCGCCGGCCCGGGCTCGTATCCCGTCGGGCCCGTGGGACCGGCCCGTATACAGTGCCGCCGGCTGGTCCCGGACCCGCCGGAGCCTATCCGCCGCCCGTGTCGTCCCCGGTCATGCCGCCGACGCCGCCGTCACCGCCATCCACGGGGCCGACGCCGTACTCGCTGCCGCCCGGATACGCGGACTACACCGCGGAGACGGCCACGACGGCCGGCACGATCGGAGGCTGTCAGATGTTGCGCCAGTCGGCAAGCGCGGCAGCATCGGCCACCGACATGATCCGCGTGGCCGAGTGCTGGAACCAGCTGACCTCGTGGCCGTGGCTGGGCGCTGCAGACGGAAGAAGCCCTCGACTGGGCGATGAACTTCGCGAAGTTCGATCGCGACTGCAAGACGCTGGGCGACTGCCATCGACAAGCTGCGCGAGCTGGGCCGGCCGATGGCCGCGCGCGGCGCGCGGCAGACGTGACGGCGGCTCGCCGCCGGGCGGCCGAGGCGGCTAGCGCCGGCGTGCTCGTAGTCGAGCCGTAGTCCGAAGTGCCGCATTGCTGGAGTGCATTGGGTGAGGACACAGACGTGAGCTGCGGTGATGTGTGTGGCGGTTGATGATGCTGGCAATGGCTTCACTGGGTGCGGGAACACGGCAAGCCACGCCTGACGCATTGCTCGAGCGCGCGAAGGCGCTGCACAGGCCGTGCCGCTCATCGACGGGCACAACGACTTCCCGTGGGCGCTGCGCGAGAAGAGCCCCGGCGCGCGATCTCGACGTGCTGGACATCGCGGCGAGCTGCAGCCGTCGATCATGACCGACATCCCGCGCCTGCGCGCCGGCGGCGTCGGCGGCCAGTTCTGGTCGGTCTACGTCCCGCCGACCATGCAGGGCGACGAGGCGGTCCGCGACGACGCTCGAGCAGATCGACATCGTCCATCGCATGGTCGCGAAGTATCCCGGACACCTTCGCAGCTGGCGCTGACGGCCGACGACGTCGAGCGCGCGTTCAAGGCCGGCAAGATCGCGTCGCTGATCGGCATGGAGGGCGGCCACTCGATCGACAACTCGCTGGCGACGCTGCGGCAGATGTACGCGCTCGGCGCGCGCTACATGACGCTGACGCACACGCAGCAACACGCGCCTGGGCCGATTCGGCCACCGACAAGCCGGCGCATCACGGGCTCACGCCGTTCGGCGAGGAGGTCGTGCACGAGATGAACCGGCTCGGGCATGCTCGTCGACCTCAGCCACGTCTCGCCCGAGACGATGGCCGCCGCGCTGCGCGTGTCGCAAGGCGCCGGTGATCTTCTCGCACTCGTCGGCGCGGCGCGATCTGCGATCACCCGCGCAACGTGCCCGACGACATCCTGAAGCAGGTCGCCGGCAAACGGCGGCGTCGTGATGGTGAACTTCTACCCGAGCTTCGTGGTGCCGGAGGGCGGCAAGCAGGCTACCGAGCGTCTACGCGCTGCATGCGACAAGCTGCGAGGACGCAGCACCCGGCGACCCGAAGGCCGTCGAGGCCGGCGTCGACGAGTACCGGAAGTCGCACCCGCTGCCGAAGGCGACGATCGTCGATGGTCGCCGACCACATCGACCACATCCGCCAGGTCGCCGGCGTCGATCACGTCGGCATCGGCAGCGACTTCGACGGCATCGACATCGACGCCGAGGGCCTCGAGGACGTGTCGAAGTACCCGGCGCTGACGGCGGAGCTGCTCCGCCGCGGCTGGTCGGACGAGGACATCAAGAAGATCCTCGGGCTGAACATCCTGCGGGTGATGAGAGCAGGCGGAGGCGGTGGCCGCGAGCCTCGAAGAAGGAACCGCCGTCGGTGGCCACGATTCAGGCCCTCGACGGCGTCCAGTAGGGGACAGTCGCCGGCGCGGATCGACCTGGAGGACAGTCCCCAGCAGTCGGATGCCGAGCTGCAGCGGCTGCCGCGTCAGTGCGACGGGCTCAGCAGGACCGCGTTGATGAACAGCAGCTCGCGTCGCTTCGGTGAACGCGCGATAGTTCGGGTCCTCGGCAAACGCGATGACGTGGCCCGGCCGACGGCTGCTCGACGAGGTACGCCTTCTCGGCCAGCTGCGTCGCGCGCCTCGTCCCACACCAGCCCGCCGGCGACGAGCCGATCCTTCTTCGCGTAGACGCCGACGTTGGTGCCCTTGTCGAGCTTGACCGGCGTGAACACGCGCTGGCCCTCGACCATCACCTGGATCTCGCCGTCGGTGCCGGACGCGAGCCAGTGCTCGGTGTCGAGCTCGCACGCGCAGCACCGCGCCGGGCGTGTTCTCGGGGCGCTCGCGCTCCGGCTGGACGCCTTGTCGTAGTCGAACGGCTTCGCCGGTTCCGCCGGTCTTCTTGTCCTTGTCCTTGTCGTCGCGCTCTCGGGCTTGCCGTCGCGCATCTCGGGGCGCGCGTCGAGCAGGCCCACCTTCTCGCGTGGCCGCCCAGCGCGACGCGTCGCCGAGCGTCACCAGCGTGCCGCCGCCGCGCACCCACTCCCGCAGTCGTCGCACCATGTCGTCGCCGAAGGCGCTGCCGTAGTTGCCCTGCGGCAGGACGAGCACGTCGGCTTCGTCGAGGTCGAGCCGGCGAGCGAGCTGCACGCGAACCGCCGTCACCGTGAAGCCGATAGCGGCGCTCGAGCACGTAGCGCGCCCAGCCGGCCGACAGGCGTCGTAGCGTCGGCGTGTCCCAGGCCAGCACGACGCGCGGCGCCTTCAGCGGCGACGACGTCGCCGGATCCGAGCGAGATGCCGCGATCGACCCAGCCGCTGTCGAGCGCGACGACTTCCGCGCCGTGACGCGCCGCGATGCCGCGCCAGCGTCTCGGCCAGCGTCGGCGGCGTTGCTCGGCCACGCGAACGATCGCGGTGCCCGCCGCATAGGTGCGGCCGGCGATCGTGAACGGCTCCGACGGCCTGGTGCACCGTGATGCCGGCCGCGCAGCGCGTCGGCCACCGTGCGCCGCGGCGCCTGAGCTCCACGGCAGCAGGTAGGCGACCTTCGCCGCGCGGCAGCGGCGCCGCGGCGGCGCGCGTGCGCCGCGGCACGACCGGCGTCGACTTCACGCGACAGCGCCTGCGCGCTCGTGACGCACCTCCACGTCGAACAGCGCCGGCAGGTTCCACGCCGTGACGTCGTAGATCTGATCGCCGAGCCGCTTCTTGCGCCGGCGATCCTGCTCCTTCACGAACGCCTCGGGCTGCGGCACGTCGGGCTCGAGCAGGTTGCGCAGCAGCCGTCCGGACGGCTGTGCGTTCGAGACGAGATAGGCGCCGGCCGGCACCTCGCGCGTGCCGACCTTGAACGCCTCCTCGGCGCGCCGCACGTCGATGCCCTGGCTGGCCAGGTTGTCGGCGAGGCGGCCGGCCAGCGTCGGATCGGATCCGGGCGATCAGCACGTACTCGCGCGTCGCGGCCTTCTCGCCGTCGCTGATCGCCGACCGGCGGTACTCGCAGAAAGTCGCGCAGCAGCTGCTCGCGGTTCGTCGCGGCCGTGTAGCAGGTCGTGATGGCCGACGTTGAAGTGGTGCAGGATGCCGTCGCGATAGGTCAGCGTCGTGCCGTCGTCGCGCTTGAACGACCAGGCCGCGCGCGGACGCCTGCTCGTACGTCATGCCGATGGCGCCGTTGGTACATCGGCCACGACTCGCCGTAGCCCGGGATAGAACGAGTCGTAGACCTCGCGGATGAAGTACGCGAAGCCGCGCTCGTCGAAGCGCGCGGCGTTGGCGCGGCCGAACGTCTCGAGCCAGCGTCGTCTGCGTCGGCGTGATGTACGGGTTGAGCGGATCGGCCGGCGGCGCGAAGTAGTACGTGCCGTCGCCGCCCATCTCGTGCAGGTCGACGACGACGTGCGGGAAGTAGTCGAGCGCGACCTGCTCGCGGCCGCGCGTCTCCGGCTGCGATCGCGCGAACCAGTCGCGGTTCATGTCGAACAGGTAGTGATTCGATGCGGCCGCCGGGCCACGGCTCGTCGTGCTCCGCGGCTCAGGCGATCGCCGTCGGGCGCGGCCGCGCGGCCGAGCCTTGTTCTGGAAGACGAAGCGCGACGCGGCCGTCCGGGTTCTCGAGCGGATCGATCAGCACGAGCGCGTCTGCGCAGGATCGCGTCGACCACCGGATCGTCTGCGCGCGGCCAGCAGGTGATAGGCCTCGGCGAGCGCCGCATCCGACGACGAGATCTCGTTGCCGTGCACGGCGTGCATCAGCCAGACGACGACCGGCAGCTCGCGCGACGAGACGATCGGCTGTCGGCGCCGACAGATCGTGCGCGGGTCGGCGAGCCGCTTCAGGTCGGCCTTGATGCGCGTCGAGACGGCGCGATGCGCGCCGGCGAGCCGATGACCAGCACGTGCAGCGGCCGGCCTTCCCAGGTGCGCGCGTACTCGACCAGGCGCGTGCGGTCCGGGCGCCGCCGCGGCCAGCGCCCGGAGATAGATCGCGATCTCCTCGGGCGTGCTGATCTCCTCCCCGACGTCGTGGCCGAGCACGGATTTGATGGTCGGAATCGCCGGGTCGTAGGTCGCCCCGGGCCACAGTTCCTGGGCCGCCGCCGGCGCGCGCGCCATGCCAGCAGCGCCAGCACCAGCACCAATCCTCGTCGTCAGTCGCATGCAGCCTCCAAAGCCGCAAGCACAAGTGCGCGAGTATAGCCGAGACCGCACGCCGTTTGGCTGTGCGCGGCACTGACGTGGTTGCTACTCTCAGGACATGAGATCCGCAGTTCGTCGTCTGTCGACGGCCTCGGCCGCGGCATCGCGGTCATCCCGGTCGTCCTGCTCGCGCAGCAGCCGACGTTCAAGGCCGGCACGCAGATCGTGCCGCTCTACGTCACCGTCATCGACGTCGACAAGCGGCTCGTGCCTGATCTCGCGAAGGAAGACTTCGAGGTGTTCGACAACGGCAAGCCGGTCACGCTGACGCTGTTCCAGAACGAGCCCGAGCCGTTCTCCGTGCGTCGTCATGCTCGACACGAGCGGCAGCATGACGCTGATCGATCGACCTGCTGAAGGAAGCGGCCGAGCAGTTCGTGATCCGGCTGCTGCCGGCCGACAAGGGCATGGTCGGCGCGTTCAACGACAAGATCCAGTTCCCGATCGCGGACTTCACCAGCAGCCGCGACGAGCTGGTCGGCGCGATCAAGGAGCTCGGATTACGGCAACTCGACGCGCCTCTGGGACGCGATCGAGGCGAGCATCGAACAGTTGAAGCGCGTGAGCGGCCGCCGCGTCGTGCTCGTGTTCACCGACGGCGACGACACCGCCAGCAAGATCGGCATGGGCAAGGTGCATGGACGAGGCGCGCGCCGACGAGGTGATGATCTACTCGATCGGCCTGCAGAGCGTGTACTTCAACGGCCAGCGGCAGGTGCGCACGCAGCCCGATCGCGGGCTGCGCAAGATCTCGGACGAAACCGGCGGCGGCTACTTCGAGCTGAAGCGCACCGACGATCTCGGTCCGACGTTCACGCGCGTCGCGCAGGAGCTGCACAGCCAGTACGTGCTTGGCTTCGCGCCGGCCACCGACGGCAAGCTGCACAAGCTCGAAGTGCGCGTGAAGAAACCGGGGATGACGGCGCGGGCGCGCAAGACCTACCTGGCGCCCACGAGCGGCACGCAGTAAGGCGTGCCGCGTCGTCGGCGATCAGGCGAACGCCGCAGCGACGATGAGCGCCGCGAGCAGGAGACCGGTTACCAGTTCCGCGCTTCCGGAGAACGTCCAATCAAAGCGATTCATGATGCATTCCTCTTGTCTTCTATGAACGTAGATCGGCGGGCGTGGGCTCGCCGGTTCGCCCGAACACCCGTCCGCCTTCGTGGGATGAACACGATGCGAGCCGCGGGCCAGCCCTCAGACTGTCGAATTCAGGCCTGATTTCAGCGATTTTGCTCCCACCACCGTCGCAGGATGTCGGTTGGCCGACGTCACAATTCCGACACACGTGGCGTCGATTGGTCCGACCTCACACTGGTTAGATGCCTGACATGAGGAGCACGTATCCGATGGCTTCCAGACGCCAGAAGCAGGAAGTGCTCGCCGCTCTTCGCGAGGGCGGCATCGTCCCGGTCATCCGAGCCGATTCGGCCGACACGGCGCTGCGCATCGTCGAGGCGCTGGTCGCCGGCGGCATCCGGACGCTCGAGATCACGATGACCGTGCCCGACGCGATCGGCGCGATCCGGCGGTGGCGGACCGGTTCGGACGACGCGTGCTGCTCGGCGCCGGCACCGTGACGAGTCGGGCGCTCGCCGAAGGAGCGCTCGACGCAGGCGCCGAGTTCCTCGTGACGCCGTGCGTCGTGCCCGACGTGATCGCCGTGGCGAAGGAGCGCGACGTCGCGGTGCTGCCCGGCGCGATGACGCCGACGGAAGTCTTCACCGCGTGGTCCGCCGGCGGCGACATCATCAAGATCTTCCCGGCGAGCAACGTCGGCGGCGCGTCGTACCTGAAGGCGCTGAAGGGGCCGTTCCCGCAGATCCCGCTCTGCCCGACCGGCGGCGTGAACCTGCAGACGATCGGCGACTTCGTGAAGGCCGGCGCGTCGGCCGTCGGCGTCGGCGGCGAGCTGGTGTCGAAGGCCGCGATCGATGCCGGCGACTTCGGGAAGATCACCGAGCTGGCGCAGACAGTACGTGGCGGCGCTGTCCGATGCAAGAAGTACGTAGGGCCGAACTTTAGTTCGGCCATCGGACGCTTCGGCGCAACTGAAGTTGCGCCCTACGACTGCAACTACTACTTGAACTCGACCGTCACTTCGCGATCGAGATTCACCTTGATGCCCTTCACGCCTTTGAGCATCTGCTTCGCGTCCTCGATCGATTCGGGGTTGGCGAGCCTGCCGAGCACGGCGTCGTTCGTCATCAATTCCGCGAAGTCCATCTCGAGCAGCGTGACCTTCGAGCCCTGCACGTAAGGGCTGTTGGTCTTGACGATCGCGCCGGCCACCTCGAGCGTCGATCTCGATCCTGAGGCCGTCGAACATCTTCTTCATCATCTCGAGCTGCGTCGGGTCGGGCTTCTTGCTCTCGGACTCGGCGTCCTTTTCCTTCTTCTTCGACAGGTCCGGCTCGGGGAACAGGACGGTGACGACGGACGTGCCCCCGGGGTGCCGGAGGAACGTGAAGGCCACGTCATCGGTCGCCTTGCCCTTCGACTCCGGTTCGGCGGGCGCGCCTTTCGGGGACGGCGGCTTCTGGTTGACCCGCACTTTCGTGATGTCCGCGAACGAGTAGGTCGCGACGCGGCCGACCAGATCTTTCGTCTTGATCGGCTGGCTCGAGACGAACGTCACGCCCTCGCCGAACTTGGTAGCCGCCTCGCGCAGGTCCTTCTCGCTGAACAACTCCGGCGGCGCGGCCGGCTTGTCCTTGTCCTTCTCCGCAGCGTCGCCGAAGGTCGATGCCATCGCCGTGAGCTGGGCCGCCGCTTCGGCCTTCATCGCGATGGACTGCTCGATGGTGCCGCTGCCATCCGGCTTCACCTTGATCGTCGTGACCGAGGTGAAGCAGCCGGATGTGATGAAGGCAGAGAGAAGAATGAGCAGGAGGGCGCGGGGGTGTCCGGTCATCGAGTCGACTCTTCCTTGATGAGGCGAATGGCCTTCACAGCGTGCTCACGGATCTCTTCGTCCGGATCGCGAATCAGGCGCCAGAGCGGCTCGATCGCGATCCGCGCCGGACGTCCCACGGCCCCGAGCGCATCGATGGCCGCCAGCCGAACGATCCGATCGTCATCGTCGATCAGGGCCAGGAGCGCCGGGACCGAGCGCTCGGCGGGCGCGGCGTCGGCGAGAAACCCCGCGGCCTCTGCGCGCACCGGAGCGTCCGACGCGTGCAATCCATCGAGCAGGACGGGCACGGCCGAATCTGATGACCCAAGCTTCGCGACGACGGCCGCAGCGTACACCCTGACCATCGGGTCGCGGTCGTGCATGCCCTGGCGAGCGGCGGGCATCGCGGCCATGGAGCGTGTGCCGGCTTCGACCAGCGTCGCAGCCGCCACTTCACGCACGCGCGGCTCCTCGTCGTGCAACAGCACCCGCGCGGCCGCGGAAATGAGCGTCGGGGACCCGGGCTGGATGCGCGCGGCCGCGGCGCCGGCCGCGCGGCGGACGACCGCATCGGGATCGCGCTCGAAGAGCATCAGCAGACGCGGACCCGCCGATCCGGCGACAGCGCCGATCGGTGCGAGCGCGTCGGCGGCGGCGGCGCGCAGCGTCGCGTCCGACGCATCGAGGCACGGCACGAGGAGCGGAACGGCGGCGGCGACCGATGCGCTGCCGTGTTCGGTCGCGATCTCACCCACTCCGCGCGCGGCCATCTGGCGCGCGGCCGAATCGCCGACGCGAAGTTGATTCAGCCAGTACCCGAGCGGACGCGAGTTCCAGAACGGTTCGTCGGCCGCACTGGCGCTCGAGACGGGCAACAGCATCGCCGTCAGACAGGCCGCCGCCAGCGCCGTCACGCCACGCATCCACACACCTGCTGCAGATTTCTCCGGGGGTTGTCCGGACTATAGGCGGCGTCCACAGGGGTGTCAAGGCGCCGCAACGCCACACTCGGCCGTGACGCCGTTCGTCCTGAGCTGTCGAACGACGAATCACATGTCCGGCTGACTCGTCGGATCTCCGTCGTGGAACACGAATTCGTGATCGCCGGTCGGCCACACCTCACCCGTGACTTCCACCTCGAACGCCGGGCCGTTCTCGCCATCGACGAGCGCGTTCACCGTCGCGTCGAGCGTCGAACCGAACAGGCCCTGGTGCACGAGACGCTGTCCCATCGCGAGCGCGCCCATCGCGGTCAGGACGGCGGCGAGCGCGACGGTCGAGCTGCCGCCGGGCGAGCGCTCGATGACGCCATCCGCGTACACCGTGGCGCTCCGCACGTCGACGCCGCGCTCGGGTGCGATGCCGATGAACACCACGCCGCCGACGAGGTCGCCTTCGAGCGCGCGCGCGACTTCGAGGCCGCCTCGCTGCAGCTCGGCCATCCGCGTGGAGACGAGCGGCACGCCCGCGGCCTCGGCATCCACGATGGCGAGCACATCGCCGCCGGCATTGACGAGATCCGCGTGCACTGATCGCCGGCCGATCGCGACGGGCCGGTTACCCACGATGACCCGCGCCGCAGGTCCCGAATAGGAGACGCGCGCAGGAATCGAGGCGTCCGACGTGATCCGCGCCGTAACGCCGCCCGCCAGCGTGTCGAGGACGACGGAGTTCGCGCGGCGAGGCACGAGCAGGCCGCGCGCCAGGCCGAGTGCCGTGGCACCAAGCAGGCCGTGGCCGCACAGCGCGATCGGTCCGTGGGCGGCGAAGAAGAGGATGCCCGCATCGGCATCCGGCCGATCCGGCTCGGCCAGCATCGCGACGACAGTGCCCTCGTGACCGCGGGGCTCGCGGCTCAGACCAGTGAGCCCGGCACCCAACATCTGTGCGACCGAGTCGGATCGTTCCTGGAGCGACCGACCGTCGAGTCGCGGCAATCCTGCAGTCACCAGTCGCACGGCACCGCCGGCGACGTGCGCGTCGATCGTGCTGAAGTGCATCGGCATCATTGTAAGGACGCGCGCCTCGTCCGCGCGTGCCGCACAAGTCTGTTAGGCTGAAGACATGCGGGCGTGGCGGGCGACAGCCTCCATTGCGGTCGTTCTGCTGCTCGGCACGACGACGGCAACGTCGACGCCCCCGGCCGACCCGGGCGGTCCGTTCCGCGCGCGCGCCTTCGACGCTGCCTACAACCTCGACTACCCGGACGCCATCTCCTTTTTCAACCAGGCGCTCGCCGCCGATCCGAACAACTCGGCGACGCATCGCGCGCTTGCCGCCACCACGTGGCTGCACATCATCTTCCGCCGCGGCTCGGTGACGGTCGACCAGTATCTCGGCAACATCCAGCGCGGCGACGTCACACTCGACAAACCACCCGCCGAAGACGCGGCGTCGTTCTCGACGCACTCGGCCAGGGCACTGCAGCTCGCCGAGGCCAACCTGGCCGCGCATCCCGACAACGTGCAGGCGCTGTACGACGTGGGCGCAGCGGTCGGCGTCATCGCGTCGTACGGCGCCACGGTCGAAGGCCGCGTGCTGGGCTCGTTCCGCCAGGCGCGGCGCGCCTTCGACACGCACGAGCGCGTCCTCGCGCTCGATCCGTCGCGCAAGGATGCCGGGCTCATCGTCGGCACCTATCGCTACATCATCAGCACCCTGAGCCTTCCGGTGCGGTGGATGGCGTACATCGTCGGGTTCGGCGGAGACCGGGCGCTGGGCGTCCGGCTGGTGGAAGACGCGGCGCGCTACCCGAGCGACACCCAGATCGACGCCAAGGTGGCGCTGCTCCTGCTCTACAACCGCGAAGGACGGTTCGCCGACGCTGTCGCGGTCGCCAGGGAACTCACGGCGCGCTTTCCTCGCAATCGCATCTTCTACCTCGAGGCCGGTGCCACTGCCCTCAGGGCGGGTCAGGCGGCGGAAGCGGATCGGATGCTCAGCGATGCGATGGCTCGCTTCGCCAGTGATACGCGGCCGCGTGCGTTCGGCGAGGAAGCGCTCTGGTCCTACAAGCGCGGCGCGGCGCGCGTCGCACTCCGAAATCTTTCTGGCGCTGCCTCCGATCTCGATCGGGCGTCGTCATTGCCCGCGCGCGACTGGGTCAAATCGCGCATCCAGCTCGAACGCGGGAAGATTGCCGACCTGCAGGGTCGTCGCGCCGACGCGACGCACGCATATCAGGAAGCCGTGCGCCTTTCGATCTCGGGCAATGACGACGAGACAACCGATCAGGCGAAACGGCTGCTGAAGTCGCCGTACAAGTAGCTGCCAGAGTCCGCGAAAGCGGCCCGGCTGTACTCGGCTGGCGACACCACCCGCGGAAATCGATCGAATTACTCAACAAAATCGACCGTTTCGAGCGCTTCCAGTTGGCATCCGGCTTGATCTGATCCCTGGTACTCCCCGGAGGACTCGGACAATGACCGCTTACCGCAGCCTCGTGCCGGCACTTGCGATTGTTGCCGGCCTGGCGTTCTCGGCGCCGGCGCAGGCCCAGCCGAACGGCAATGCCTGGGGCTGGCGCAACCAGAACGGCGCGCCGGTCCGCGTCGCGTACGACAACGGCTACCGCGCCGGGTACGACCGCGGGCTCCAGGACGCGCGGGGCCGGCGCTACGACTATCGTCGCGACAACGTCTATCGCGACGGCAACTGGGGCTACGACGGGCGCTATGGCGATCGCGACGATTACCGCCGATCGTTCCAGCAGGGGTTTGCCTCAGGCTACGACGCGGCGTTCTACGGCCGCGGCTCGCGCTCCTCGACATATCCCTCGTATCCGGGCTACCCGTCGTCTCAGAGCTACCCGTCGGTATCCGAGCTACCCGTCGTATCCGAGCTATCCATCGTCGTCTTACCCGGGGGGTATGGCGGGTATGGTGGCTACGGCAACTACGGGTACAGCGAGGCGTCTGACAGGGGCTACCGTGAAGGCCTCGACAAGGGCCGCGACGATGGCCACGACCGCGACCAGTACGATCCGAGACGGCAGAAGTGGTACCGCGAGGGCGATCGCGGCTACAACAAAAAGTATGGATCACGCGAGGAGTACATCGCCGCGTATCGCCAGGCCTTCCTGCGCGGGTACGACGAAGGCTATCGCCAGAACAGCTACCGCAGGTAGTTGCGATCTCGTGCGGTTGCGATCTCGTACGTAGGGCCGAGCTTTAGCTCGGCCATCAACGGATGTCTGACCTTGGCCGAACTAAAGTTCGGCCCTACGTACTGTCAGCGCTTGGTGCGTGCAGACGCGGAAGAAACGCCGCACGCGAGCGACCAGACTGGTCGCGGACTCGACGGCAAGATGGCCGGCGGTCGCTGAACGGGCCTGCGCAATCTCCGCGCGCCGCCTCGCGACCGCCGCGCCAATTTTTTCGAGCAGCGCCGGATTCTCCATGATCACGCGCCGGAACTCGCCGGCTGTGATCTCGAGCACCCGGCAGTCGCCGACCGCACGCACCGTCGCCGTGCGCTGGCATCGCCGGTCAACAGCGACATCTCGCCGAAGTAGGCGCCCGCGTTCAGCACCGCCAGCTCCACATCGCCCGGGATCGAGCGTCACGCGCACGCGCCCGTCGCAGACGACGTAACGCGGAGTCGCCCGGGCTCGTCCTGCCGGACGATCGCCTCGCCGTCGCCGAAGACGTGCACGCGCGCCGCGGCCACCAGCCGGTGGCGATCCTCCTCCGCCAGCAGGCCGAACAGATCCGTCGCCGACGAGCAGCTTCTCCCAGCGCTCGCGGTCCGCGTCGCTTGGCCCCGACGCCGGCGTCTCGGCGTCGTACTGGACCTGGATCGGGAAGGGGATCGAGATGCCGTGCCGCTTGAAGGCGTAGTAGATCGCCGGTCCGCACGCGGTCGGTGGTCTCTTCGTCCAGCGGCAGGCGCTCGATCCAGAAATGCGCGCGGTAGTTGCATCGACGAGCCCGCGAACTCGACGAGGTGCACGTGAGGCGCCGGGACCTTCAGCACGAGCGGCTCGCGCCGCATGGCCTCGAGCATCACCTCGCTTCACCGTGTTCGGCGGGTCCTCGTAGCTGGTGCCGACCTCGACGTAGATGCGCGTCGGCGACGCCGGCTCGGAGTAGTTGACGAGCGCCGACTTGGCCAGCTCGCCGTTCGGGATGATCACCTGGTTGCCGTCGCGCGTGCGCACCTTCATCGCGCGCCAGGTGATCTCGCCGACCTCGCCTTCCCACTCGGCCAGCCGGATCCAGTGGCCGAGCCTGGAACGGCTTCTCCACCTGAATGGCGAGGCCCGACACGAGGTTGCCGAGCGTGTCCTGCAGCGCGAGGCCCGCGACGACGGCGCCGACGGCCGACGTCGTGAGGAACTTCTCCTCCATCACGAGCGTCGCCACCATCGCGAACAGGTGAAGACGAGGACGTCCTGCACGATCGTCGGAAAGCGCTCGGGCACGCGATCCGCGCGCAGCGGGTTCACCAGCACGAGCACGACGAAGTGGATCAGCGCGAACGCGAAGAGGAGCTGGCTGACCGAGACGGCGAGCGCTCGGTATCGGCCGCACGCAGCGCCGGAGGTCGCAAGCGCCGCGTTGATGCCGACGAAGATGCAGCGACAGCACGATCGTGAGGCGCACGCGGCTCGCGGACGACGCGGTTGGTCGTGACAGGCGCGGACTGCCGGCCGCGAGGCCGAGGAGGACCAGGCCGGCCACGACCTGCGCCGGGAGCGAGCTGAGAAGTCCGGCCACGTCGGCGTTCAGCTCAGCTTTCCGTCCTTCTTGAACGAAGTGAGCTCGGCGGCAGTCACCTTCACCGTGACCAGCGCCGGATTCGACGCCGCCCTTGGCGTTGCGCTCGGTGTCGACGCCTCGAGCGGCCGCGAGCCCGTGGTCTCGGCTGGACTTCTGTTCTCGCCGCCGCTGGACGCCGCCATCAGCTTCGACCGAGGCCGAACCCCTTCTTCTTCTTGCGGCGTCCGTCGGCGCTCTTGCCTGCTCGCCCGCCTTGCTCTGCTCGCCGCCTTGGCCGCGTCGTCCGCCTTGGCCGAGCCGCCGACCCGGCCAGCCCCGCCGACCCTTCTCGACCGTCGTGATCGACGTCATGGCACCGGCTTGTAGGTGACGTTCTGGTGGAAGCGCGCGTCGACGGACGGCGGATGCCGGTCAGCTTCTGGTCGTCGATGGTCGTCGTCGAGTTTCTTCAGCCGCTCGTCCATCTCGGGATGCGAGGCGAAGAGACCCTGCTTGTCGGTGGACGTTCTTGTTGCGATCGGCGAGCGTCGTCAGGAACGCGCCGAGGCCTTTCGGGTCGTAGCCGGCCTTCGTTGGCGACGACGATGCCCTTCTCGTCGGCCTCGAGTTCTTCGTCGCGGCCGAAGCCGGCCATGACGACGCTCGGTGGCCTTGTCCACGAGCTTGTTGAAGATCGCCGGGCTGTTGGCCATCGTCTCGTTGGCGCCCATCTGGATCGCCTTGCCCTTCTGGATGGCGCGGATCGTGTGCTTCTCGGTGACGTGAATGATCTCGTGCCCGAGGACGCCGGCGAGCTCCGCCTCGTTGCTCATCAGCGACAGCGCGCCGCGCGTGATGTGCACGTAGCCGCCGGGCGCGGCCAGCGCGTTGACGCCGTCGGTGTCGAGCACGATGAACTTCCAGGCAAGCTGCGGCCGCGTCGCTGTGCCTGCGCCAGCACGCTGCCGACCAGCGTCACGTACTTGTGGATGGCCGGATCCTGCACGACGCCGTAACGCTGCCGGATCTTCTCGCTGACGGCCGCGCCGATCTTCTGCTCGTCCTCGTCGGTGATCTCCAGGTCGTGCAACTGCTGTGCCTTCTTCAGCACCGAGCCGAGCTGCCCGGCGGCTCGCCGGCCGCGCGCGCCGGCGCCGCCGACGCCGCCATCGCACGGCGCCGAGCACGCGCGCAAGCGGCCGACCCGCCGCGACCATTGCCATCCTGCGCATATCTATGACTCCTGCTCTATCGACGGGCCGTCGGCCGTCTTTCCCTTATCGGTCGCTGGGGTCCAGCGGGCTGTAGGCCTTCAGCACGCGCGACACCGGGTCGGCACGCCGACCTCGAACACCTTGACGGGCACGGACTTGCCCTTCACCGTCACCTCGCCGAGGGCACGGATATCATAGCGCCCCTTGAGCGCCGCCCTGGTGGCCTCGCTGATGATCACCCGCGTCTGGAAGTCGCGTGTTCAGCGACTCCAGCCGCGCGCCGAGGTTCACCTGGTCGCCGATCACCGTGTAGCTCATGATCGACTCCGGACCCGAGGTTGCCGGCCACCATGTCGCCCGTGTTGATGCCGATGCCGATGTCGAGCGGCGGGCATGCCTGCGGCGGCCCACTCGCGGTTCAGCTCGCGCCAGCTCGGCCGACATCGCCAGCGCCGTCTGCGACCGCGTGGTCCGCGTGGTCGGGATCGTCGAGCGGCGCGCCGTAGAGCGCCATGATCATGTCGCCGACGAACTTGTCGATGGTGCCCTTGTGCGCGAACACGATCGGCACCATCGCGCGAGAAATACTGGTTCAGCTGCGCGACGATGGCCTCGGGCTGCGCCTCGCTCGGACACGGCCGTGAAGCCGCGGATGTCGGAGAAGAGCACCGTCATGTGCCGCCGCATGCCGCCGAGCTGCGCGTCGTCGGGATTCGTCGAGCAGCTGCTGGTAGACGTCCTTCGAGACGTATCGCGAAAACAGCCGCTTCACGCGACGCTTCTCGCGGCCCTCGACGAAGTACTGATAGGTGACCCCGCCGAACGCCGCGAGCGTCACCGCCAGCAGCGGCTCGACAAGCGGCACCCACGTCCCCTTGCCGAACAGGCTGGTCAGGCCGAAGACGAGACCGGCAGCCACCACGAGCGCCGAGATGACGCCAGGCCATGTGCCAACGAGCACAACGATACACGCGATGACCAAGCGCGGCCGCCGAGCGTCAGCAGCACCGACGTGGACCGCGCGGCCGGCGTCGATGAAACGGCCCGAGAGGATGCTGTCCACGACGTTGGCGTGGATCTCGGGGCCCGACATCTTCTGCGCGAACGGGCACGGCCTTCTGGTCGTAGAGCCCGGCGGCCGTCGCGCCGACGATGACGACCTTGCCGTTGAAGGCCGCGGGATCGACGTCGGCTTTCTCGCCTGCCAGCAGCTGTTCCTCGGATTGAAACAACTGCGCGAACGAGTACGTCGCGATAGGTCCGCCGCTGGTCCGGCCACACGCCCCGGTAGGCGATGGGCAGCCGCCGGCACGACGCGCGTGCCGCCGTCGAGCGTCGGTGCCTCCGACGCGGCCAGCGGTACCAGCCGATCGCCCAGCCAGAATCCATCGGCGTCGAATCGCACGTCGGACATGTGCAACCCGAGCGCTTCGATGGCGCCCTCGACGGCCAGGGCCGGAATCGTGGCGTCGCCGACGCGCACGAACGGGATGCAGCGCCGCGCGACGCCGTCGGCGTCGAGCGCGAGCAGATTGTGGCCGGCGCCACGCGACACATCGCGCAGCGCGGGCATCGGCGGGTTGTAGCGCGGGCGAGGCTCGATCCACGAGCTGCGCAGGACTCTGGGCTGTCACTGCATGCCGCTCTGCGCTGCTCGTCGCTTCCTCGGTGGCGTCGCCGACGAAGACGACGGAGCCGAGCTTCTTCGCGGAGCGCGGCCAACTCGCTGTCCGACTGCTCGCCCGTCCACTGGTCGTCGCCGATCTGTGAACTTCGAGCGATCGGGCTCGCCGAAGAGGATGTCGTAGAGCACGACCTTCGGCCGTGACCGTGCGAGGAAATCGAGCAGGTGCGCGTGCACCAGTCGCGGCCACGGCCAGCGGCCGAAGTACGGCGCAAGTGCGCGGATGCTCTGCTCGTCGATGTCGACGAGCACGATGTCGTCGCGTGCGGTCGACGGATCCGCCGTGGCGCGCATGCGCCAGTCGTACGACTTCAGCTCGACGGTCTTGACGAAAGGAAGCCTGCCGGCCCCGAGCGCGATCAGCGCCGCGCCGAGTCCGATGGCGAGTGCGACGAGAAGCTTGCGCAAGCCGGAGAGAGAGTAGCAGAAGGATCGTCTCTACAGCTGAGCTTCTCGGGATATGATGTAAGGCTGGGCAGACCCGAAAGCAGTCATGATCGGTCAGACCGTCTCTCACTATCGGGTCCTCCGCGCACTGGGCGCCGGCGGCATGGGCGAGGTGTACCTTGCCGAGGACACGAAGCTCGGACGCCAGGTCGCGCTCAAGGTGCTGGCGCACGATTCCGCCCACGACCCCGATCGCCGCGCCCGCTTCGAGCGCGAAGCGCGCGCCGTCGCCGCGCTCAACCACCCCGGCATCGTCACGATCCACTCCGTCGAGGAGCACCAGGGCGTGCTCTTCCTCACGATGGAGCTGGTGGACGGCCGGACGCTTTCAGAGTGCATCCCGCAGGGCGGGATGACGCTCGACCAGCTGCTCAAGATCGGCATTCCGCTCACCGACGCCGTCGGCACGGCGCACCATCGGGGCATCACGCACCGCGACCTCAAGCCGGCCAACGTGATGGTCGGCCACGACGGGCGCGTCAAGGTGCTCGACTTCGGCCTGGCGAAGCAACAGCCGCAGGACTCGTTCCAGGGCGAGACCGCGCTCGTAGCCGACGGCGCATGCCACGGCGGAAGGCAAGATCCTCGGTACCGTCGCCTACATGGCGCCCGAGCAGGCCGAAGGCAAGCCCGTCGATCCGCGCTCGGACATCTTCTCGCTCGGCGTCGTGCTGTTCGAGATGGCGACCGGCCAGCGTCCGTTCAAGGGCGACTCGAACGTCTCGGTGCTGTCGGCGGTGCTCAAGGACACGCCGCCGCTCGTCACCGATCTGCAGGTCCGATCTGCCGCGCGACCTCGGCCGCATCGTCAAGCGGTGCCTGGCGAAGGATCCCGAGGAGCGGTACCAGTCCGGCGAAGGATCTTCGCAACGATCTGAAGGCGCTCAAGGAAGACAGCGACAGCGCGGAGATCGCGAGGCGGGATCCCATCGCGACGCCGGCGTCCGGCGTTTCAGGGCCGGCCACGGCAGTGGCCGCAACCGAGGTGCCGCGGCGCGGAAGCCGTTGGATCTGGATCGCCACCGCCGCCGTCGTGGTGCTCGCGGCAGGGGTGTTCGCGGCCCGGTGGGCATCGCCTCCGCCGAAGCCCGCGCGTGACCGCGACCCATCAGATCACGACCGACGGTGCCGAGAAATCCCAGCCGATGACGGATGGCTCGCGCCTCTACTTCGGCATCGCACGCATTCGAGGCGGACGCGATGGCGGTTCGGTCCTGGCGCAGGTATCGGCCTCGGGCGGCGACACCGTGGAGCTCGCTCCGGTGTCTCCCCGCGATTCTCGACATCGACAACACCGGCACGGAGCTGCTCGTCTCGCATACGCCGGGCACTGCCGACGGAGACCTGGCCGTCATGCCGGTGCTCGGCGGGATCGAGCGCCGCGTGGGGGACGTCCGGATCAACCATCGGGGGCAGTACGGCATCGCCGCCACCTGGACTCCGGACAAGTCACACATCGTCTACGCGAAGGGCACCGAATTGCGGCTCGTCGGGAGCGACGGGAGCGAGTCGCGGACGTTGCTCACAGCGCCCGGCATCCCGTTCGCTCCGCGCGTGTCTCCCGATGGCGAGCGGTTGCGCTACACGGTCCGCGACGCGAAGACCGGAGCCTTCACGCTCTGGGAGGCCGGGACCGACGGCTCCGCCCCTCATCCTCTGCTTCCGGGCTGGACCGGCGCACAGAATCCCTGCTGCGGCACATGGACCGCAGATGGCCGCTATTACGTCTTCGAGGCGGACGGTAACCTCTGGGCCCGTTCGGAAGCGGGTGGTCTGTTCCGCCGGCGCCTCGAGCGATCCGGTGCAACTCACGTTCGGGCCGCTGCGGTTCTCGGGAGTGATGCCAAGCCGGGACGGCAAGCGCCTGTTCGCGGTGGGCGATCAGCGCAAGGGCCGGCTGGTGCGGTACGACCCGCAATCGAAGCACTACGTTGACTATCTGGGTGGCATCTCCGCCGAGGGCGTGGCGGTCTCCAGTGATGGCCGGTCGATGGCCTACACCTCGTTTCCCGACGGCACGTTGTGGCGCAGCCGCACGGATGGCAGCGAGCGCGTCGCAGCTCACCTTCGCCCCCCTGATCGGACTGATGCCGCGATGGTCGCCCGATGGCACGCAACTGGCGTTCTTTGGCGGGACCTCGACCGAGAGTTTCAGGGTCTACGTGATGCCGGCGGCTGGCGGCACACCGCGTCGGGTCACCACCGGCACGCTGCCGGAAGCTGACCCCTCGTGGTCACCGGACGGACGACAGCTGGCGTTCGGCAACTCGTCGGGCGGGCAGGCCGGCACGACTCCGAAGACGACGATTCAAATACTCGATGTTGGAACGGGCCAGGTCGACGCCGCTCCCGGGATCGGCGGGATTCTTCTCGCCGCGGTGGTCGCCGGATGGCCGCCACATCGCGGCGCTCTCGCTGGACTCCCTGCGCCTGGTCGTCTTCGACATGGCGAGCAAGACCTGGACGGATCTCATGCCCGGCGGGTCATTTCTACGGGTGGCCGTACTGGTCTCCCGACAGCACGTCGATCACGCTAGTCACCGCCACCGCACATCGAGCGTGTCACGATCGCCGATCGACACGTCGAGACCATCGTCGGCCGCTCGGACTCTGACCTTGCGCAGGGGCAACTCGGGGCGTGGCTGGGGGCCACGCCGGACGGCTGGCCGGTGACCACACTCGATGCCGGCACGCACGACATCTACGCGCTCGATTGGGAGGCGCCGTAGCCCAAGCCTGCAGCCTGTAGCCTGATTAATACGTCGCCCGGCCCCCGCTCAGGTCGAACACGGCGCCGGTCGTGAACGAGTTCTCCTTCGACACCAGCCACGCCACCATCGCCGCGATCTCCTCCACCGTCACGAACCGCCCGCGCGGAATCTTCGACAGCATGTAGTCGATGTGCGCCTGCGTGCACTGTTCGAGGATCTTCGTCTGCGCCGCGGCGGGCGTGATGCAGTTCACGGCGATGTCGTGCCCCGCCAGCTCCTTGCCGAGCGACTTGGTCAGCGCGATGACGCCGGCCTTCGACGCGCTGTAGGCCGACGCGCGTCGGGTTGCCTTCCTTGCCCGCAATCGACGCCGTGTTCACGATGCGCCCGTAGTTCTGCCGGATCATGTGGGGGACGACGGCGCGGCAGCAGTTGAAGACGCCGGTGAGGTTGATGTCGATGACCTGCTGCCAGGCCTCCACGGGGTACTCCCACACCTTGAGATTCGGTCCGGCAATGCCGGCGTTGGCGACGAGGATGTCGATACCTCCGAGCGCGCTGATGGTGGCCTCGGTCGCCCCCTCGACAGCCGCGGCATCCGAGACATCGGTGGCAACGTGGTGCACGGTCCCGTGCGATGAGAGTTCGCCTGTGACGGCCGCAGTGAGCGCCGCATCCCGGTCCCACAACGACACGGCGGCCCCGGATGCCAGCAGCCGCTCGGCAATCGCGCGGCCTATGCCCTGGCCGCCACCGGTGACGACCGCACGCTGACCTTTGAGATCGATCTGATTCATGGACGCTCCTGTTGACGCTAGTATCGCCCGGCATCGCCGCGACAGCTCAACCGCGATTGCGAAGTGAGTCGATGCCAGCGTAGGCTTGGCGCAACTCAGGAGGGCGACAATGAGGATTCGTACAGCAGTTTCGACGGTGTCGTTGGTCGTGCTGGGCACAGCCATCGGCATCGCGGCCAGTCCGCAGATCGGCTCGTGGAAGCTCAATGAAGCGAAGTCCAAGTTCTCGGGCGTGGCGAAGAACACTCTGGTGGTCTACACGGAAGCCGGAGACAGCGTGAAGGTGGCGATCGACGGCATCGACGCCGAAGGGAAAGCGTTCCACAGCGAGTGGACCGGCAAGTTCGACGGGAAGGACTACGCCGTGACAGGCGACTCGTCGTCCGACACGCGGTCCTACACCAGTCGTCAACGCGAACATGCTGGCGTTCACGACGAAGAAGGGCGGCAAGGCGGTTCTGAGCGGAGAAATCGTCGTGGCGGCCAGACGGCAAGTCGCGCACCGTGACGGCGAGCGGCACGAACGCGAAGGGTGAGAAGGTCACCCAGTTGGCGGTCTACGACAAGCAGTAGCGCGAAAACGCCGAAGGGGCCGCCTCGTGGTCGAAGCGGCCCCTCACACTGTTAGTATCCCGCAGGGACTTCCGCAGTTCAAGACTGTTTCTTGCAGCCGACGGCGGGTATCATCACCGGCCCATGCCAGAGGATCGCACCCGCCCCGACGTCCTCGCCCGAATTACTGCAGAACCGCGGCTGGCGCTTGCGGTGCCACACCTTCCGCCTGAAGTCCTGCACCTCGCGATCGCGCACTTCGGACTTCAGGACTGCGGTGAGCTGCTGACGCTGGCGACACCCGCACAGCTGACGGCCGTCTTCGACCTCGACCTGTGGAAGGCCGATCGCGCCGGCGCGGACGAGCAGTTCGACGCGTCGCGTTTCTGCGAGTGGCTGGAGGTGCTCGTCGACGCCGGCCCGGAGATCGCCGCCGACCGCGTGTCGAAGATGGACGAGGCGCTGGTCGTCGCCGGGCTGTCACCGCAGGTCAAGGTCTTCGACTCCGCGGCGTTCTCTCCCGTGACGGAAGAGAGCGGCGCCGATCCCGTGCTGAACGCCGGCCGTGAGCGCGGCGTACACGCGGAGATCGGCGGCTATCTCGTGGTCGCGCAGCGCACGGATGGGTGGGATGCGATCGTCTCCCTGCTCGTCGCACTCGCGGAGCAGCACAGCGGCACGTTCCATCGCGTGATGCGGGGCTGCCGCAGCCTGTCGGACTCGGGGTGGGAAATCGACGGTCTCGACAACCTGATGTCGGATGCGGGGCAAAGACGCTTCGACCTGTCGCAGAGCCGGGAAGGTCGCCGGACTCGGCTCGGGTTCCTGCCGGCCGACCAGGCGCGCGCCTTCGTCGATTCGGCCCGTCGCGTGTCACTCACCGCGTCCGTACCGCCTCACGATGACTTCGTGTTCGGCGCGTATCAGCGGGCGCTGGAAGTGGACGAGGGCAACCCGCAGGCCGGCGCGGAATCGGACGGCGCGCAGACCGCCGAGCCATCAGCGGCCGCGGCACCATCGACGGCCGCAGTGATCGACGTCCTGCGCGAGGGCGGCGTGCTGGCGGATGCGTCACGTGCGCTGCTCTCCGGTGCGCACGACGTGACGGAGCCAGTCACTGCGGCGCTGCACGACTATCTGCGTCACTGGGCCGAATCCGACGCGGCCGGATGGGTGGCCCGGAATCAGGAGCTCGCGTTCCTCGCGAATGCGCTCGTGGCTGGATCTTCGGTGCACGCGCGGCCGTTCACGCCGCGCGAGGCGACGGATGCGGTCGCCGCGACGTGCAATCTGGGACTCGATTACTGGCCACGTCGGTGGCCTGCCGCATCGACGCACGGTCTTGTCATGGTGTTCCGGGTGGGATGGACAACCCTGCACAACGAGGTGTCAGTGGTCGCCGCCAAGCAGCTCATCCACGTGGTGGACGGCATGCAGATAAGCGATCGGGATCTGCAGTTCGAGCTGCGCGTGCTTCGTCGCGAGCTGCGCCAGCAGCTGAGGAGCGGGACGCCTTGGCGCGCGCGCCGCCGGCTCGACGTCCTCGCCACGCTCGATCTCCCTGCCTGGGCGGCGCTGATGGCGCTCTTCGACGAGTGTCCCGTGATGCTCTCGAACGTCAGCGCGTCCGGCGACCGGCGGCCGCTCACGGTGAACCCCTCCGAGTTCCGGTTCATCGCGGACGCGAGCCACGTGGCCGCCGTGCACACGTTTCTTCAGTCGTTGCCCGAGTCGTTTGGTGGCAGTTCAGGTAGTTGAGGTTTACGACGAACGTCTTCAGCGGGGTCGCCAAGCTCTACCACTTCGACACCGACCACCGAGCGGCAATGAGGCACCGTGCGCGAGCGCCACACTCTACGTTTCCGATCTCGGCGCAACTTCCTCTGGTGCCACCCTAAAAAGTTGGCGTGACAAGTTGCGAAGTTGTCCTACAATGTGTGCCGAACTGACGTGCAGGCCCAACATCTTGTGGCGGTCGTCGCCAGCCTGCTTCGCGGCGTAACCGCGATGGTTCAAGGAGGGCAACTTGGCGAAGAAAGCAGTCAAGAGAGCGGTGGCAAGACGCGCCGTGAAGAAGCGCGCCGTGAAGCGTGCCTGTGAAGCGTCGCATGGTCAAGAAGGCCGTGAAGAGTCGTGCCGTCAAGCGTGCTGCCGTCAAGCGTCGCATGGTCAAGAAGGCCGTGAAGCGTCGTGCCGTCAAGCGTGCTGTCGTGAAGCGTGCCCTCGTGAAGCGCGCGATCCGGCGCGCCGTCCTCGCCAAACTGCTAAGCGAGTCGGGCGGTTTGAAGTAGCAAGCAACGGTGAATATCACGCCCCGCGAGAACGGGCGGGGCGTGATACTACGACTGGGAAGACCCGCCGTCGGACTCCGCCCTCCCCCTGCATCGAGGATAGACGAGAGTCTCACGCGCGACCGCGCGCAGGCTCGGGATTCGTCGCGACCCATCCCATGAAGATCTGGTAACCGAGCGCGAGAAGCGTGGCGCCGACGAACATGCCCAGGATGCCCCCCGCGGCCATACCGCCGAGCGCGCCGAGAAGGATGACCGGCATCGGCGCATCCACGCCGCGGCCGAGCATCAATGGTTTCAGCACGTTGTCGGCCGTGCCGGAGACGACAAGGAGGACCGTGTAGAGGATGGCAGCGCCGGTGCCGTAGTTGCCGCTCGCACCAGAGGTAGGCGATGGCCGGCAGCGTGGCGATCAGCGCCGGCACCTGCGCGATGCCGAGCACGAGGACGATCACCGTCAGCACGCCTGCCCACGGTATGCCGGCGATGAGCAGGCAGATGCCGACGATGATGGCCTGCAGGAACGCGACGCCGAGCACTCCCTTGGCGACCGCGCGGATGGTCGCGGTGGACAGGTCGACGAATTCTGCTCCGCGCTTCCCGACGGCGAATCTCTCGAAGATCGAGCGGATCGCGCGCGCTCCCTCTTCGCCGAAGGCCATCATGATGCCGGCGACGACGAGAGCTGCGAGGAGCTGTAACAGCCCGCCACCGATGCCGGCGACGAAACCGAGCGCCGCCGTCGCCAGGTTGCCGATCTTCGGCTGCATGCTCTGCACCAGTGCGGGCAGATCAGTGTGCGCCTTCGTCCAGAATGCGTGCACCTGCTCGCCGACCAGCGGCCACTCGGCGACGCCTTCTCTTGGCGGCGGCACCTGGAGCGTGTTGTTCCGCACGTCGTTGATCAGTTGGTGCACCGAGTCGCCGAGCGAGTTCATCAGCGCCGCAGTCGGCACGACGACCACTACGATTCCGAGTAGCACGATCAGCGTCGCGGCCACTCCCTGGCGGCCGCCGATCTTCGCGGCCACCGACTGGTGCAGGGGGTAGAGAGTAACGGCCAGAATCAGAGCCCAGGTCATCAGGCTCAAGAAGGGGGAGAACACCTGAAAGCAGACCATGGCCAAGCCCAGGACGAGGCCGGCGCGAATGAGGACGTCGAGAAGGAGGGCGGAGACTCGCCCTTCGAACTCGGGATCGGGATCGTGCAGGGTGCTCATAGGGTGTTCCCCTCATGGATACTCTTGCGATATGAACGCGGCCACAGTCGTCGATCAGATCGCCCGTGGTGACCGAATCCAGATGACATGAGAGCGAGAACGAACGCGGCCGCGCTCACCAGTCGTGAGTGCGTGTCGGGTGAGACCATGGGCTTGCTCCGAGGTGTCCGGCGACAGCATACCTGACCCCGGGAGCTGGGCTGGCTGTGCTGGAACAGCAAACGGTTCCGAGTGCTCTGCGGCCGCATCGACGGTCGCGATACTGAGAGAGCCGGAAGAGGCTACGCAGCCGTATGATCTGCCACGATGGAATACCGGGTGCTCGGCGCAACGGGGCTCCTCGTCTCGGCGCTTGGATTTGGTGGCAACGACCTCGGCCGGGACAGGCGCCGCGGCATCACCGCCGAAACGCTGCGGACGATTGCGGCAGCGCTCGATCATGGCGTGACGCTGTTCGATACCGCCAACTCGTACGTCTCAGGTGACAGCGAGCGGATGCTGGGCCACGCGTTGGCCGGACGGCGGCAGGACATCGTGCTCTGCTCGAAGGCGGGCCACGGGTTCTGGGCGTCGCTGCCGATCCAGCGTTTGGCCGGGCCATTCAACCGCCAGTCGTTGCGAAATTTTCGTCCCTCCGCACTCGAGACCGCGGTTGCCGGCAGCCTGCGGCGCCTGCGCACCGACCGCCTGGACGTGCTCTACCTTCACAACCCGCCGCCGAGAGTCGTCCAGGACGACGACGTCCTGGCGTCGGTCGAGCGCATGAAGTCGAAGGGCTACATCCGGTTCTGGGGAATCTCCTGCGCCAGGCTCGCTACCGCCGACGACGCGCACCAGGCGGTCGGCCGCAAAGGCGTCGCGGTCGTTCAGATTCCTGCCAGTTGCGTCCACACGCTCCATACGGCCGCGCTCGCTCGCGACGCCACGGCACGTGGCGTCGCTCTGGTCGGGCGCCAGCCATTCGGGCACGGCGACCTGCTCACTCCGCAGGTGCAGCCCGGGTGGGCCGCCTCGCCAGGGTGCACTCCGGCGCGCACGGCATTGACCTGGGCCCTCCGGCTCGAGGGGTTGGCTAGCGTGCTGGTGGGCATGCGCCGGTACGAACATCTGCACGAAAACGTCGACACCGTGGCGTGCCTTGCCGTGACCCGCCAGTCGTGACGTCTCGAGCGTGTGATCGACGCGTAGCGCGGGGATTCGGCGCCTGCTGCAGGCGTCCCGAAGTAACTGTGTTCGTAAGATTCTGGTACCGGTACGGGGATTCGAACCCCGGTCCCGTGGCTGAGAACCACGTGTCCTGACCCCTAGACGATACCGGCACTCAAGGGGAACTTCCAATGGTACCCGGGCGCCGCGGGAGCGTCAACCGGCGGGCGCCGTCAGGCCGCTCTTCCGCCGTGAAAACGACGGCCGCGGAGTAGAATCGCCGGGCCATGAAAAAGCTGCTCGGCTTCCTGCTGCTGTTCGCGATTGTCGGCGCGGCCGGCGCCTGGATCTGGTCGGGGCGCCAGCCTCCGCCCGCCATCACGATCGTCAGCCCCGGCGCGGCCATGGGCGCGAGGGGTGTCGTCGATCTCACCATCGAGGCGCCGCGCGGCCAGCTCACCCTGCTGGACGTGGTGTTCGAACAGAACGGCAAGCAGACGACCCTGTTCACGCTGGCGCAGCCGGGTGGCGCGACGCTGACGCAGGCGGGGCCCGATACGATCCGCCTGACGTTGCCGGCCACTCGCAAGCAACTGCCCGATCTCAAGTCCGGCGAGGCGCGAGTGATCGTGCACGCGAACCGCACGGTGCTCCGCGGGATGCGCACGCTCCCCGCCGACGTCGACGAGACGTTCCGCGTGCAGCTCGAGCCGCCGCAGATTTCGGTCGTCTCGACGCATCACTACATCAACCTCGGTGGCAGCGAGTTCGTCGTGATGCGCGTGACGCCGCAGGACGCCGGTGCCGGCGTCCGCGTCGGAGACAAGACGTACCCGTCGTTTCCCGGCAGCGCCGTCGGCATCGCCGATCCGACGATTCGTGTCGCCATGTTCGCCCTGCTCTACGACCAGGACCTGACCACCCCCATCGGCGTGTTCGCGTCGGATGCTGCGGGCAACCTTTCGACCGCTCCGCTCGACTACAAGGCGTTCCCGAAGGTGTTCAAGCGCAGCCGCATCGACGTGCCAGACACCTTCCTCCAGCGCGTGGTCCCGCAGATTCTGGGGAACTCGCCGGACTTCGCGCCGGAGGTCGCCAATCCGAACGATCTCGTCGCGGCGTTCCTGAAAATCAACGGCGAGCTGCGCCGGAAGAACGCGCAGCAGATCGCCGGCTATGCGAAGCAGACCGCGCCCGAGATGCTCTGGGTGGGCCCGTTCCAGCAGCTCGGCAACTCGCAGGTAGAGGCCGCCTTCGCCGATCACCGCACCTACTTCTACAACGGCAAGGAGATCGATCAGCAGGTCCACCTGGGCTTCGACCTCGCCGTGACATCGTCTGTCGAAGTCGTCGCGGCGAACAACGGCAAGGTCGTGCACGCGGCGTTCCTCGGCATCTACGGCAACTGCGTGATCATCGACCACGGCCTCGGGGTGCAGTCGCTCTACGCCCACCTCTCACAGATCGACGTCAAGGTCGGCGACACGGTGACGAAGGGCCAGCCCATCGGCCGCGAGCGGCATGACGGGCCTCGCCGGCGGCGACCACCTCCACTTCTCGATGCTGGTGAACGGCAATGCGGTGAACGCCGTGGAGTGGTGGGACACGAAGTGGATGGAGGACAGGGTGCTCAGGAAGGTGAGAGAGGCCGGGGGCAAGGTGCCAGGAACTGAAGTGCCAAGTGCGAAGTGCGAAGTGCCAAGTGAAGTGCCCAGGTGCCAAGTGTCCAGGTGCGGTGCCGGATGCCTCGTGCCGCGTGCGATGACCGCTATAATTGATAGTTCCGGATGTCATCCTTGAGCGACCAGTCCCAGCCATCCAGCCTCGCCGTCAGCCAATCGCGCCCGTGGGTCGACTTCGTCGCGCTGACGAAGCCGCGCGTCAACCTGCTCGTGCTGGTGACGACGACGATCGGTTTCCACCTGGGGAACGTCGGACGCACCGACCTCGCGCTGCTGTTCCACACGGTCGTCGGCACGTTCCTCGTCGCCGGCGGCGCCGCGGCGTTCAACCAGGTGCTCGAGCGCGACGTCGATGCGCTGATGCGCCGGACGATGACGCGTCCGCTGCCGGGCGGACGCGTCGGCCCGAAAGACGCGACGCTGTTTGCCGCGGCCCTTTCGGCCGCCGGCATCCTCGAGCTGGGACTCGGCGCCAACTGGCTCGCCGCTGCCGTCGCGATGGTCACGCTCGCCAGCTACGCGCTGGTCTACACGCCGCTGAAGCGCGTGACCTCGCTGGCGACGGTCGTCGGCGCCGTCCCGGGCGCGCTACCGCCCGTAATCGGATGGGCCGCGGCGCGCGGGTCGCTCGGACTGGAAGCATGGGTGCTCTTCGCCATCGTCTTTGTCTGGCAGATGCCACACGTGCTGGCGATGTCGTGGCTCTATCGCGAGGACTACGCGCGCGGCGGGATCCGCGTGCTGCCCGTCGAGGACCCGGACGGGCGCAGCACCGCGTTCCAGATGGTGAACTACGCGGCCGCGCTCGTCCCGATCAGCCTGATGCCCACCGCGGTGGGCATCGCCGGCCGCGCTGTATCTGGCCGGCGCCATCGTGCTCGGCGTCGGGCTGCTGGCGCTGACCGTCCGCTTCGCCCGGAACCGGACGCCAGAGAGAGCGCGGCGCCTGTTCCTGCCGCCTCGCTCGTTTACCTGCCGCTGCTGTGGCTGCTGATGCTCGGCGACCGCCTCTAGCGGTTCACTCCCGAGCGCTCGTGACGATCCAGGACCTTGCCGGCGCTGAACGCGGCGCTGAACGCGACCTCCGGCTGCCTGCTTGCCACCGGGTACGTGTTCATCAAGCGGAAGCGCATCAGCGCAGCACCGCGCGTGCATGATCGCGGCGCTCGTGGTGTCGTCGCTGTTCCTGATCTCCTACGTCGTCTATCACGCGCATGTCGGCTCGAAGCCGTTCCCAGGCCACGGGCCGATCCGTGCGCTCTACTTCACCATCCTCATCACGCACGTCATCCTCGCCGCGGTCATCGTCCCGATGGCGCTCGTCACGCGTGCGGCGCGGCTTGCGCATGGACGTCGCGCGGCACCGGCGCATCGCGCGGTGGACGTGGCCGCTGTGGATGTACGTCTCGGTGACGGGCGTGGTGATTTACGTGATGTTGTACAGGATGTACTTAGGCCGAGCCCGAGCTGAAGCTCGGGCCTACGTACAGGGGCCAGCTGAGTCGGGCCTACGTACGGTGCGCACGCGCAGGGCGCCGGCGCGATCGACCTCAATGGTCTCGTCGATACACGACCTCGCCGGTGAGATCGTGGTAGTCGGCCCGCAGCTCCCGCCCCTCGAAGTCGATCACGCCGTAGCCGTTGTAGCCGACGTCGATGCCCTCGTCGTTCGGAAACGGACGATTGTCCACGAAGAGCGGCGGGCACTCGCGGTGCCGCAAGGGACGGTCGGGGTTGACGCGATCGACCGGCATCCCGCCGTGGCCGAGGCATCGGCCGTGCGCCGTGATGCCGCCGCCGAACGAATGGGCGCCGTAGACAATCATGCGGTGCTCGTGCCCCCAGAACCAGACGACCGGCCGCTTGATGAACTCGGCGAGCTGCTGCGCGGGCTTGAGGTACCACTCGTCGAAGGCCGAGTAGTACTGATGGTGGCTCAGGAGCACGACGCCGCGATGGTCGCCGCGCGCCGCCGAGCTTCACGTCGTCACGCAGCCACTCGACGAGCGCGTCCTCGAGCCGGCCCGTCGGCCGCAGGATGTTCTCGATGATCGGCCGGCCGATCGAGTTGTAGCCCGTGTCGAGCGCGATCACGCGCCAGTCGTCGTTCTCGAGGCAGAAGAAGCTCGCCTGCTGCCGGCGCCGCGGCGAATGCATGCCCATCTGCGGGAGCAGGAGCTCGAAATAGGCATCGCCGAGCGCGTACATCTCGTGGTTGCCGTTCAGCGCGAAGCTGCCCACTCTGCCCGCCGGCCACGTGCACGGCGTGTAGTCGTTGTGGGGATTGTCGACCCCCAGGAAGTGCTCGTTCACCTCCGCCAGCGAGCCGACGTAGTAGACGTCGCCCAGGTGGATCGTGAAGTCAGGATGGCTCTCCGCCATCTGCCGGCCCACTCGTCGCGCCTCGTCGGTGCCCGATCCCCAGTCGCCGGTCAACGCCATCCGCACCCTCTCGCCGCCATCCGCGCTCTTCAGCGGGTAGATGCCGCGATCGGCCTTGCCAGGCAGATAGAAGTTGAACTTGTGCCGCCGGCCGAGTCGGTTCTTCACATACGACCGAATCCAATCGGACCAGGCCCGCGGGTTGTAGAGCCTCAGCTCGGGAAATCGCTCGAGTACGGGCGGAGGCGAGCCAGGAGGTGACAGGCGCTGTCGGCGACTTCGTATCGACGGCCTTGCGCAGGTACGAGCCGACCGGCGTACGCGGGAGGTTCTTGAAACTGTGGAGGTCCTTGCCGCCGCGTTGCGCCATGGCGTCCGTCAGTAGAGCAGGTACTTCGCCCGCAGCAGCCGCCAGCGGGCTTCGTCGCTCACCCACCTGGCGGCAAGCGCGGCCGGATCACCACCCGCACGCAGCGCAGCGACCTGCTCGCTCGATCCCAGCGAGCAACGGCGTCTTCCCGAGATCGTACCGGTCGCCGTACAGGCGAACGAGAGCCGCGGCGACCTCGAGGCCGAGCCGGACGGGCCGCAGCGCCTCGCGATCCGTCACGACGAAGAAGACGCCCTGGCACGCCTCGCCGGCGAAGTTGCTCGACGCCGGCGTGAAGCGCACCGGGTAGACGCGCACGCCGGGAATGCTTCGCGTGTTGAGCAACGAGGCCAGCGCACGACCGTCGATCCACGGCGCGCCGATCTGCTCGAAGGGCGTGTCGGTTCCGCGGCCGACCGACAGGTTCGCCGTACTCGAGCATCCCGATGCCCGGGTACAGCGTCGCTTCGACGAGGTTCCGCATGTTCGGCGACGGGTTCACCCACTCCAGGCCCGTTTCGTCGAACCACGCGCTCCGCGCGCCAGTTCGCCATCGTCACGACGTCGAGCGTCGCAGTTGATCCTGGCCTCGCTGTTGAAGAGCCTCGCGAGCTCGCCGATCGTCAGGCCGTGCCGGATGGGCATGGCTGGCAGATACCCGGTGAAGGCCGCCTGATCCAGTGTCGGCCCTTCGATCTGCCACCCGCCGATCGGGTTCGGCCGGTCGAGCACGACCACCGGATGCCGCGTTTCGCTGCCTCCTCCATCACGTAGGCCATCGTCGTCGGGATACGTGTAGAACCGCGTGCCGATGTCCTGCAGGTCGATGACCATCGTGTCGATGCCCGTCGAACATCTCGTCGGTCGGGCGTCGCGTGGCGCCATACAGCGAATGGATTGGCAGCCCCGTCGCCTGGTCGGTCGACGACGGCACGTTCTCGTCGAGGATGCCACGGATGCCGTGCTCGGGGCTGAAGAGCGCCACGAGCGTCGAGGTCCTTCTGCGCGTGCAGAAGATCGATCGTGGACGTGCCGTCCGCGGCGCGGCCGGTGTGATTCGTCACCAGGCCGATGCGCTTCCCCCGCAGCCGCGCGAATCCTTCGGCGCGAAGGACGTCGATGCCGGTCTGGACGGCAGGCGATGCGACTGGCGCCGGACGAGCCGATGGCACGAAGTCGCGGCCGGTCATCGTGACATCCGGCGGGAGCGTGACTCCGTGGCGGCCGACGCCACGATCGACGCCACTCGAGCCCGCAGCGCGTTCACGTCGCCGTGCCCGTCGGGGTGCACGCGGTTCGACAGGAAGATGACCCAGACTCCGGTCAGCGGGTCGACCCAGATGGACGTGCCCGTGAATCCCGTGTGACCGAACGAGCCGACCGGCAGCAGCTCACCGCGGTTCGACGAGTACGCACTGTCCAGGTCCCAGCCCAGGCCGCGTCTGGCGCCGCCCACGTCCGCAGCCGCCCTGGTCATCGTGGCCACCGTCAGCGGCGACAGAATGCGCACGCCGTTCCACGTGCCACCCGCCAGCAGCATCCGCACGAAGATCGACAGGTCCTCTCCCGTCGAGAAGAGGCCGGCATGGCCGGCATACCCTCCCATTCGCCGTGCGGTCGGATCGTGGACGACGCCTCGCAGCATCGGGGCGCCCGATGTGCCGCACGGCCACGCGAGCGCGCTCGCACGCTTCCGTCGGCGCGATGCGAGGAACGCAGTGACGCCGGTGGCAGGAACGTCGTGTCGCGCATCCCGAGAGGCCCGAAGATCCGGCGCGCGGTGTAGGCGCCCAGCGTCTCGCCGCTGATGTGCTCGACGATCGCGCCGAGCAGGAAGAAGTTGATGTCGGAGTAGATGAAGCGATCGCCGGGCGGGGTCGCCGGCACTTCCTCGACCGCTCGCCGAATCGCCTCGTCCTTCCCCTCGAACGGCACCTCGAGCTCGAGATCCGGCCGGAGTCCGGATGTGTGCGTCAGCAGGTGCCGGATGGTAATGCGATCCTTCCCGTAGCGCTCGAAGCCGGGGATGTAGGCCGAGACGCGATCGGCAAGCCGCAGCTGTCCATCTTCAACCAGCTGCATCACCGCGGTCGTCGTGGCGACGACTTTCGTCAGCGAGGCGAGATCGAAGATCGTGTCGAGCGTCATCGGCTCGACCGACGGCCGAAGGGCACGGTTCCCCACCGCCTTGCGGTACACCACGCGATCGCCGATTCCCGCGACGACCACCGCGCCGGGAAGCTGGCGATCGGCAGTCGCCTGCGTCACCAGCGGCTCGATCAGCGTCAGGCGGTCAGAAGAGAGGGCAGGTGCGTCAGGTGCGTAGGGTGCGTTAGGTGCGTTCGGTGCGGAAGGTGCCTGGCCGGACGCCGTCACGCATGCCAGCAGAGCGACGACCGCAGTCACCGAGGGGCGATACATCACGACGGCGGAAGCTTACCAGACGCTCCGGCTACTTGAGCGAGGTCTCCGCCTTCATGCGATTGCCGGTCGCCTGCGCGAAGAAGGTGACCCACGCGCGACGAATGGTGTCCACCTTCGTGACCTGTGTCTGATCCACGGCCGCGCCGGCCGACACCAGGTAGATGAACGCCTGCCGGTGGACCCGGGGGCTGTTCGACGAGGTCGGGTTCCGCGCGCCCATCGCGGCAATCACGTCCTCGATCCGCAGGTCGCGCCGCGTCCCGTTGAACGTGACGCCGATCTCCGGCGCGCTCGTCGCGTCACGCCGCGGCACGATGTTGGTCGGCGAGTCCACGTAGAAGAAGTCCGGCACCTGCGACGGCGACAGCAGTCCCATCGCGTACTGGTCCAGCGCGCTGTACCGCTTCACCGCGTCCACGGTCTTGAACGCGCCGCCGCCGAGGTCGTCGATCTTGTTGCCTTCCATGACCGACGCTTCCGAGTTGAAAAAGAAGCTCCAGTGCGCGAGATCCCGGCCCAGCAGCGAACTCGAGGTCCGGCCGTTGGCGTCCCTGAACTGCATGAACGCCAGCCAGCGGTGACCGGCCTCCTGCCCCATCACGCTCAGCGTGTTGTTCTCGCCGAGAAATTTCTGGGTCGGGTTGTCGGGGAACTTCGACAGCGTGTCCATCATGACCACGCTGCGCAGGCGGCCGGCGCTGCCGAAGTCGGCGCTCGTGTTGTAGATGTCCACGCCGATGCCGCGGATCTCGTTGGCGACGGTGGACTCGTACGAGAACGTGTTGCCCGACACGACCGACGTGTCGGTGAAGATCATCAGCTGGTCGTAGTTGTCGGGGTGCGTCTGGTAGAAGTGCTTTGCCAACGCGACCAGGTCGACGTCGGACTGGCCCGAGAATCGTTCTCCGATCGCGACACTGCTCGAGACCTGCCCCGTCGTGCTCAGGTCCACCGGCTGGAATTGTCCCGAGTGCCCGGGGGCGATGCCGACGACCGCGTCCTTGATGCCCACGTTGGACGCGTAGTGGTATTCCACGCTGCCGTCGGGCAGGAGCACGGCCTGCGCGCTGACAGTCTGCGCCGTCTCGAACGCACGGACGTTGCACCAGGTGATCGTCGCGCCGTCGGCCCCGGTCGCCAGGAACACCCGGCCGCTGCCGGTGGACGGATCGAGATCCGAGAAGAACGGCGCCACGCGCGGCGGCCCGGTCAGGAATCGCGAGACGCTGCGGTCGGTGCTCGCGGTGTCGGCCTGCTCGAACGTGATGTTGCCGTCCGAGTTGAGAAACGCCTGCGTCTGGTCCTTGCCGTAGAACGAGAACGTGAACGGCACCGTGAACTGCGACGTGTCGTCGTCTGACAGCGTGATGCGATTGCCCAACGCGGAGCGGAAGCCGCTCGTCGTGCGCGCCACGTCGTAGCTCGATCCGCTCCTGGTGAACTTCAGGTTCAGGTTCTGCAGGTCGAACTGATTGGCGCTGACGATGATGTCGCCGGGATCCTGAAGGACGGCGACGTTGCCGACGTCCTGCGAGTGGGTGCCCGTCTCGGCGAGCGGCACCGCGAAGCGGCCCGCGGCGGCATGCAGCCAGAGGCTGTTCAGGACGCTCCAGCGGGGATCGCTGTCGAGGCGCGGGAGGCGCTTCGAGTCGGCATAGGCCTGGGCCTCGACGGTCGGCTCCTCTTCCTCGGTCTCTGCCTGCGCGACGGCCACGCACGGGTTCGCGGGCGGCGTCGGCGTCGGAGTGGGGGGCAGTGTGGACCCCGACGATGAAGACTTGCTGCCACCGCACGCCACACAAGCGAGCAGCAGAAGGATGGACAATCCGGCGTGGAGTCGACGCATGGGCGGTTGAGTTGCAGTCAGTGTACCAACGAGCGGCCCCGCCGAATCGGTCCTTTTCACGAAATCGTGCCGTCCGGTGTCACCCTTCACTGGCAGGGTACGTGCGTCTCGGATCAAGCCGCGTGAACGCCACACCAGCGAGCACCGCGGCGGTCCCAATCAGCTTCGCGGAGGTCGTCGGCTCGCCGAGGACCAATGACGCGAAGACCATCGCCACGATCGGCACGACGTTCGAGTAGATCGCGGTGTGGCTGCCGCCCAACTGCTGGACCGCGGTGTACCAGATGATGTAGGCCGCCACCAGGGCGAACGCCGCCGAGTACGCCACGCCTACCCACGCCAGCGCGGAGACGGCCGGGAGGTCCACCCCCTTCAGCCACGTCAGTGCGAAGGGCGCGTAGACGAGCGTCCCGATGGTCATCGTCAGGCCGGTGATGAAGACCGGCGAGTACCGATCCAGCAGCGGCCGCGTGCCGACCGTGTACGTCGACCAGCAGAACATCGCGAGCAGGATGAGCAGATCGCCGATCAGGCGACGAAATGCCCTGCCTGGCACCGTGGCCGACGACGAAGTAGATGCCGGCGAGCGAGAGCGCCGTGCCGGCCCATCGCGTCCATCCCGGGCGCTCGTGTCCCAGCGCCGCGCTGAGCAGGCTGACCATGACCGGCGTGCAGCCGAAGATCAGCGCACTGTTGGCCACTGACGTGCGAGCGACGCCGCCAAGGAAGAGGGCCTGGTACAGGCCGTGGCCGACCAGCGACAGGCCGATGATGGCCGGCCAGTCTCCACGCGCGACGCCGCGGACCGACGTGACGAGGCCTTCCCGCCACGCGATGACGGCGAGGAACAGGAGCGAGGCCAGGACCATCCGGATCCCGTTGAGCCCGGGGCCGGGCAGCTCGCGCAGCGCGGCCTTGAGCGACGGTGAAGTTGCTGCCCCAGAAGAACGTCATGAGGAGCAGCCACGCGTCGAGGCGGGTGAAGCGAAGTCTCATCAATCCGGGGTCAGACGCTGTTAAGCATTCCTTGACGCCTTGACAGCGTCTGACCCCAGGCAGCGCCCGCTCGGGCGGTTACGCGCTGAACGGCTTGAGGAACAGCAGGATCAGCGAGACGAGCAGCACGTAGATGACGAGCGACTCGATGAGCACGAGGCCGAGCAGCAGGCTGCCACGGATGTCGTTGGTCGCGCTGGGATTCCGCGCGATGGCCTCCACGGCCGACCCGACCGCGCGGCCCTGACCCAGTGCGCCGAGACCGGCGGCAAAAGCCAGCGCGAAGCCGGACGTGATGATCGACCACTGGATGATCAGGCCTGAATTGCTGGCCGCAGCCGTGGTCTCCTGCGCGTGAACCGGCGAGACGAACCCAAGAGCCGATCAGGACCAGGGCGGTGGCGACGACAGACCGTGTACTCACGTGAAAGCCTCCTCGGGGCAGTTGTGACAAGCGTGTTGACGGCTCAGTGATGCCCGTCGTCGTGGTGTTCGACGGCGACGGCGCCTCCCAGATAGACCATCGTAAGGATTGCGAAAATCAGGGCCTGGAGCGTGCTGGTGACGAGGCCCAGCGCCATCATCGGCAGCGGCACGACGAATGGCACGAGCGTCGCCAGGATCAGGATGACGAGTTCCTCGCCGAAGATGTTACCGAAGAGTCGAATCGTCAGCGACAGGGCACGCGCCAGGTGCGAGATGCCCTCGATGATGAGGATGATTGGCGCAAACGCGACCATCCAGCCGGGCGCCCCGGGCAGTATGACGAAGTGCTTCAGGTACGACACGATGCCCTGCGCGCGGATCCCTTCGACGTTATACAGCACCCACACCGTCAACGCGCAGCCCAGCGTCACGTTGACGTTGCTCGTGGGCGCCATCAGCCCGGGCACCATGCCCGCCAGGTTCGAGATCAGGATCAGCAGGAAGAGCGAGCCGACGATCGGCAGGTAGCCGCGGCCCGCGGGCCCGACGAAATCGTCGAGCAGGCGCGTTGAAGACGCCGACGAAGTCCTCGAGCAGCACCTGGAGCGAGCCGGGGTGCTCGACGCTCAGGCGCGAGCGCACGAACAGTGCGAAGGCCGCGAGCGCCACCGTGATCACCAGCAGCATCGCCAGGTAGTCGGGGATCACGTTGTGCGCGGGCACGGGACGGCCCAGCGCGCGCAGAATGGCGGCGGCCACCGGGCCGAACAGTGCGTTGACGGCCTGGGTGAGCCAGAGTTCGTGGTGAAGCTTTTCCATCGAGCTATCGGGAGTTGTCCTGTACGTCGATCGGTGACGATCACCCTCGCGGCGGCCGCGCACGCAGCGGCAACCAGCGAGGACGCCCCCGCCAGCAGGCCCACCGGGCTGACGCGCAAGCGCGCCAGCATAACGTACGCCAGCAACGCGAGTATAGCGTACCTTGTGAAAAACTTCACCAGCGGTAAAACGCGCCCTTTCTGGCCGGAAAGTGCCGAATCTACCCCGCTCCTGATGCCCCCGGTAGCTGATCCACGCGAGCACCCCGCCGCACACCACCGACACGGCCGCCCACAGCCCGCCCCAGGGCAGCACAAGGGCCACCAGCGTCAGTGCGACGCAGGCGATGACGGCGTCACGCTCCAAGTGCGAAGTGTTGAGTGACAAGTGCTAAGTGGAGAGTGAGAGAGTGAGAGAAGGACGAATGAAGAATGACGAATGAAGAATGGCAATGGGGACTGTCCCCAAGTTCTGATCGCAATTGGGGACTGTCCCCTACGTCCTCACGGCTTCGACGATCGATCCGACCCCGAGGCCGCGGTGGCGGCACGATAGAGGTTCGCGACGCCGGCGGCAAAACCCAGCAGAAACCCGAGAAAAAACAGCCAGGGCGACGTGCCGAGCGCGCGATCGAGGAAGTAGCCGCCAGCGAGCCCGATGAGGATCGCGAAGACGAACGCCCACCCCGCCGATGCCAGCACACCGATGCTGCGAAGCGCCTCGCCTTGATCGCGGCCGGCCATCGATTACTTCGGCGCCGGCGCAGGCTCGGGCTTCGGCGACGCCGGCGTCTGACCCGCCGGCGCTGGCGCCGCCGTCGCACTCGGCGGCCATCGCGAACTCGTCTTTGCGGCTTCGGCTTGTCGGCGCAGTCGGCGGCGTTCCGGGCGGCCGCACGGCGATACCCCATGACCCCCGCCAGCAGCAGCAACAGCGCTACCAGCGCCACGAGCAGCGTCCGCGTCTTCATCCCGCGATCTTACGACCACAAGTCCAGTCTCTGCAACAGTTTCTGGGACGAGCCGCCTTGACCAGCCTCTGTCATGTCCCTATACTTTCAGTCAGTCGGTGCTTTCGCTTCCGCCCGCCTCCGGGCGCGCCTCGCCTCTGGTTCCGGGAGTTTTCTGCATGCGCACGCTGGTTGTCCTGCTGGCCGTCTCGGCCGTCGCGTTGCTGCCTTCCTCGCTCTGGGCGCAGGAAACCGAGCAGACGTTGTACGTCAGCGTGCTCGACAAGGACGGGCCACCCGGTCTCGGGGCTCGATGTTCCCGACTTCCGCGTCAAGGAAGACGGCCAGTCGCGTGAAATCCTGCGCGCGGGCCGGACGGCGGACCCGCTCGACCTGGGCGATCCTCGATCGACAACTCGCAGTCGATCCAGCCCTACCTCAACGACTTCCGCAAGGCGCTGGCGACCTTCGTCACGCAAGATGGCCGACGAGCAGTCGGCCAGCATCTCGCTCATCGGGATGGCCGATCGCCCCACTGGCCTCGAGGACTACACGACCAGCGTCGCCACGCTGCAGCGCGGCGTGCAGAAGATGTTCGCTCAGCCCGGTGCCGGCACCGTCTTCCAGGACTCGATCGTCGACGCGATCAAGGGCATTCGCGCGCGGCAAAACCCCCGGCGGGCGCTGCTCGTCATAACCACAGATGGACCGGATTTCAGCAATGTGCCCTACCAGCGCACGCTCGAGATGCTGGCTGCCAGCGGCACCACCCTGCACGTGCTGCGCATCTCGCCCAACGGCGGGTCGATGCGCGACGAGCAGGCGCGCGACCGCTCGTATGTCATCGACCAGGGCACGCGCGCGAGCGGCGGGCGCCGCCAGGAGCTGCTGACGAGCATGGGCCTGGCCGACGCGCTCGAGCCAGGTGGCCGAGGATCTGGCCGCGCAGTACAAGGTGGTCTACGGCCGTCCGGGCGCGCTGATCCCGCCGAAGGCGGTCGAAGTCGGCGTGAAGCGTCAGGACCTCGACCGCGCGCGGCACGCTGGTCGCGATGAAAGGTCGTTGACGATGAGAGTGATCGCGTGCCGATCCGGCGCTCGCCGCGAGTGCGGCGATCGCAGCCCTGACCGTGGCGCATGGCCACGCGCAGCAGCCGGCGTTCAAGGCGGGCGTCGAAGTCGTCTCGCTCAACGTCACCGCGGTGGACGGCACCGGCCACTTCGTCACGGACCTGCCGAAGGAATCCTTCAACGTCTACGAAGACGGCCAGCCGCAGGAGATCCAGTTCTTCAACCGATCGAACCTGCCGATCGCGCTGTCGATCCTGCTCGACACCAGCGCGAGCATGGAAGACAAGATTGCAGACGGCGCAGGAAGCGGCCGTCGGGCTTCGTGAAGCACCTGCGCGCGCAGGACCTCGGCCAGGTGATCGACTTCGACAGCCGCGTCCTCATCTCGCAGAGCTTCACGAGCAACGTGCCGGATCTCGAGGACGCGATCCGCAAGACCACCGCCGGCGGATCGACGTCGCTGCACAACGCGATCTACATCTCGCTCAAGGAGCTGAAGAAGATCCAGGCGCGCAACGCGGACGAGGTGCAACGGCAGGCGATCGTCGTGCTGTCCGACGGCGAAGACACGTCGAGCCTGGTCAGCTTCGACGAGGTGCTCGAACTGGCCAAGCGATCGGAGACCGCGATCTACGCAATCGGCCTGCGCGGCAAGGGCCCCGAGCACCTGCGCGGGTCCTTCAACGAAGCCGACTACGTGCTGCGCGAGCTCTCGCAGCAGACCGGCGGCCGCGTCTTCTTCGCGCGCTCGGCATCGGAGCTGGCCAGCATCTACGAGCAGATCTCCGACGAGCTCTCCAGCCAGTACATGATCGGCTACACGTCGCGCAACCCGAAGCGCGACGGCGCCTGGCGCCGCGTCGTCGTCCGCGTCAAAGAACCCAACATCACCGCGCGCACCAAACAGGGCTACTACGCGCCGACGGGCGGTCGTAGGCAGTGGATGCGAATGAGAACAGGCTATGGACCTATGGACCGATCATTCGCGACGCCTACTGCGTACTCCACTGGACTTCCACTCGACCTGCCTATGATTCGCTCCGTGCCGCGTTCCATCGTCTACCTCATCGGCGCCGGGCCCGGCGATCCCGGTCTCATCACGCGTGCGCGGACTGGCCTGCCTGGCCATCGCCGACGTGGTGCTCTACGACCATCTCGTCCACCCGCGCCTGCTGGCGCACGCGCCGAGCACGCCGAACGTATCGACGTCGGCACGGCCGCGCCGCAGGCCATGGCGCAGGAAGCCATCTGCTACCTGCTCGCCGAGAAGGCGCGCGAAGGCCGCATTGTCGCGCGGCTGAAGTGGGGCGATCCGTTCGTCTTCGATCGCGGCGGCGAAGAGGCGCTGTTCCTGCACGAGCAGGGCGTGCCCTTCGAGGTCGTGCCCGGCATCCCGGCGGCGATCGGAATTCCCAGCTACGCTGGCGTGCCGATCACGTATCCCGGCGGCGGCGACACGGTCACGCTCGTGCGCGGGCACGAGGACGAGAGCCAGACGGCGCCGCAGGTGGACTGGGCGAGCCTCGCAAAGCTCAAGGGCACCATCGTCTGCTACGCGGGCACGCAGACAACTGCCGGCGATCCTCGACGCGCTGCTCTCGCATGGGCGCGCCCAGGAGCGATCCGGCGGCGGTCATCTACGAGGGCACGCTGCCGGGACAGCAGACGATCGACGGCACGCTCGGCGAGCTGGCCGAGCTGCACGAAGGCCGACGCGGCCCACCCGTCCGGCGATCCTCGTCGTCGGACGCGTCGCCGCGCTGCGCCAGCACCTGCGCTGGTTCGACGATCGTCCGCTCTTCGGCAAGCGCATCGTCGTGACGCGGCCGAAGGAAGATGCCGCCGGATCTGTCGGATCGGCTCTCGCGGCGCTTGGTGCCGACGCCGTCGAGGCGCCGATGATCCGCATCGCGCCGCCCGAGGACTGGGCGCCGCTCGATCGCGCGGTGCAGGCCGTCGACAGCTACGCGTGGATCGTCTTCACCAGCGCGAACGCCGTCGATCAGTTCATGCAGCGGCTGTATCGCGGCGGTGACGTGCGGGCGCTGAAAGGCGTCAGCCTGTGCGCGGTGGGACCGTCGACGCGCGACCGGCTGCTGCGCTACGGCGTGCGCGCGGACCTGGTGCCCGCCGATTTCCGGGCGGAAGGCGTGGTGGACGCGCTCGAGAGCGCGGGCCCGCTGAAGGGCCGCAAGTTCCTGCTGCCGATGGCCGACGTCGGCCGCGAGCTTCTGAGCCAGGCGCTGTCCGATGCCGGCGCGCGAGGTCGACGCGGTGGTCGCCTATCGGACGCTGCCGCCCGAGATCGATCCCGGTCAACGACCCCGACATCTATCGGATGCTGCTCGATCGCCAGATCGACGCGGTCACGTTCACGAGCGCCGCCAGCGTCCGCAACTTCGCGCACACCTTCGGCGCCGAGCAGGCCGCGGACTTGCTCCAGCAGACCGTGGTCGCGGTGTGCGGACCGGTGACAGCGGAGGCCGCCACGCGGCTCGGCATCCCGGTCACCGTCATGCCGTCGGAATTCACGATCGGCGCGCTGGTCCAGGCGCTGGCCGATCACTACGCCGTCAACGCCACCGCCTCGACCTAGCGAGGCGTCGACGGGCGGCGGCTGATCAGCCGGACGCGCAGGATCGTGCCCGGCGCCAGCTCCGCGTCGCGTGCCTGGCGTGGCAGCGGCGACGCCGCCGCCGCCAATCAGCACGCCGGCCACCGCGCCCTTCACGCCGCCGATGATCCCGCCGATGATCGCGCCGGCGGTCGCGCCGACGCCAAGCTTGCCGACCTCGCCCTTCATCTCGCCCTCGAGCGCCTGTCGGTCACCGTGCCGTGCATCGGGTAACGGCGTGCCATCCACCGTGATCTGATCGAAGGCGAGCGTCATGTTGCCCTTGCGATCGACCCGGCCGGCCTTCTCGACGCGACTGATGACGCCACGCATCTCCGAGCCGGCAGGAATCAGCGACCCGATCGCCCATCCGCAAATCGACCATGGTCGTCGCGCGGAAACGATCTTCGACCTGGTTGCGGCCCGAGCTGAGCGGATCGAGCAGCCGCACGTCGATCTCGGTGCCGACCGGGATCTCGCTCGCGACGCGGCGGTCGGCGCTCGGCGCGCGGCGAGTCGCCCCGCGCGCGCGTGCGCACGTCGTCGATGCGGTCGCGCAGATCGAGGTCCTCCGACCGCGGGACCTGCTGCTCCTTCCGCAGCTTGACGCCGAGGTAGGTCACCTCGTCGGCCAGATCGTCGAGCTCCGTCGACGAGCGACGCCGCCAGCTGCGCGTCGCGGGCCTGCGCGCGGTCGACGTCGGCGCGGGCGTCGGCGATCGGCGGTGCGCAGCCGCTGGATGTCGGTGTCGGTGAGCGATGACGTTGGGTTGCGCCCAGCCACGGCGTGGCCAGGGGCGATCACGAAGAGCGCCAGGGCAAGGCCGATCAGCACACGCTGCATCACACACGCCTCCGGGCGGACGGCGAGCTCGGAAGAGAACGTGGTCGGGATACGTTTCAGAACGGCAATCGCTGAGCGATGCTGGATCGCAAATGCCTGGAACGTATCGCCGACCCCGTATTCGGCTACCGCCAGAACATCAGGTGCTCGACCCACTGGATGCGCGTGAGGTCGTTGTAGATGACGGTCACCATCAGCAGCATCAGCAGGACGAAGCCCGCGAGGAGCATGCGCTCCTTCACGCGGTTGCTGAAGCTCGACGCCGCGCGAGGCCCTCGAGCAGCAGGATCAGGATGTGCCCGCCGTCGAGGACGGGGATCGGCATCAGGTTGAGCAGGCCGAGATTCAGGCTGATCGACGCCATGCAGCCCGAGCAGCGGGACGAACCCGTTCTGTGCCGACTCGCCCGAGAGCTGCGCGATGCCGACCGGGCCCATCAGCTGCTTCGGCGACGTCTCGCCGGTGAACAGGCCGCCGAGCGTCCGGAAGATCAGCCCGGCGTTCTCCCAGTTCTGCTTGACGCTCATCTTCACGGCCTCGAGCAGGCCCGGCTCGATGCGCTTGACCTCGTCGCTGATGCTGATCCCGATCACGCCGAGCGCGCCGCGCTTGATCGGCGTCACGTGGATGTCCTGGGCACGGCCGTCGCGCAGGACGCGGACGACGATCGGCTTGTCGGCGTGCTTGCCGATCTCCTCCGACAGCTGACGCGCGAAGCTGATCGTGCGGTCGTTCACCTGCACGACGACGTCGCCGGTCTTGATGCCGGCCTTGTCGGCCGGATCGCCGGGGTTCACCGACGCGCACGTGCGGGTGCGTGTTCGGGTAGACGCCGATGTCGCCGACTTCGTACTTGCCGTCGCCGTCGGGACGACCTCGAAGGTCTGCGACTCGCCCGCCGCGCATCGACGAGCAGCGTGACCTCGCGCCGCGCCTTGCCGGCGATGGTGACCAGCAGTCTTCCCAGGTCGTGACGGCCGGGTCGTCCACGCGCAGGATCCGGTCGCCGACTGCCAGGCCCGCCTTGCTCGGCCGGCGAGCCCTTCTCGATGCGCGCCGACGACCGGGGGCATGTCGCGATAGGCCGGGCACGTCGGCGCCCTGGTAGAGCACGAACGCCAGCACGACCGACGGCGAGCGCCAGGTTCATCACCGGGCCCATGATCAGGACCTGGAAGCGCTCCCACTTGCGTCTTGGACAGGAACTCGTCGGGCTTGCCGGTGGCTGGCGCGTCGCCGAGTCGGTCGTCTCGCCGGCCATCTTGACGAAGCCGCCCAGCGGCACGGCGCTGATGCAGTAGTCGGTGCCGCCGCGGGTGAAGCCGAAGCATGCCGGGGGCCGAAGCCGATCGAAAAGGTCAGCACGCGGACGCCGACGCGACGGGCCGCCAGGAAATGGCCCAGCTCGTGGACGAAAACGAGCACGCCGATGACAAAAGCGAAAGCCAGGATCGTGATCACGCCGGTCAGACCCTCACACTTTCAATTCTAAGCTCGCCGGCCAGAGCGCGGGCATGGTCGCGGGCCCAGCGATCCGCCGCCCGGACGATCGCCAAGCGTAGTCGGATCCTTGCACATCGTGTGCCGTCAGCGTCCCTTCGATGACGCGCGCAATGCGCGGGAAACGGCAGCCGCCCGGCGAGAAACGCCTCGACGGCGACCTCGTTGGCGGCATTCAGCGCGACCGTCATCGTCCCGCCGGCCCGCAGGGCCTCGTAGGCCAGGCGCAGGCACGGAAACCGGTCGAGATCGGGCGCGAGCGAACTCGAGCGCGCCGCGCTGCGCGTCAGGTCGAGCGCGGGAAGCGCCGCGTCCCAGCGATCCGGGTACGAGAACGCGTACTGAATGGGCAGCCGCATGTCGGTGACGCCGAGCTGCGCGATGGTCGAGCCGTCGGTCAGCTCCACCATCGAGTGCACGATCGACTGCGGGTGCACCACGCACGTCGATGCGGTCGGCGGGCACGTCGAACAGCCAGTGCGCCTCGATCACCTCGAGGCCCTTGTTCATCAGCGTGGCCGAGTCGATCGTGATCTTGCGGCCCATCTGCCACGTCGGATGCCGCAGCGCGTCCTCGGGCGTGCGCGTGCTCCAGCTTCGCGGCCGGCCACGTGCGGAACGGGCCGCCAGACGCGGTGAGAATCAGCCGCGTGACCTCGGCCGGCCGACGCCCGTGCAGGCACTGGTGGATCGCGTTGTGCTCGCTGTCGACCGGCAGCAGCGCGACGCCGCGCGCCCGAGCGGCTCTCGTCACGAGCGCGCCCGCCATCACGAGCACTTCCTTGTTGGCGAGCGCGATGCGTCTTGCCGGCGTCGATCGCCGCGAGCACGGCTTCGAGCGCCGCCGTGCCCGACGAGGCGCAGAGCACGATGTCGACGTCGGGATGCGTGGCGACGGCGACGAGCCCGTCGGGCCGCCGACGACCGCGATCGTGCCGGCGCTCGACGCGGCGCTCGCGGAGCGCCGGCACGATCGTCGTCGCTCGCGATGGCCGCGATCGCCGGGCGGTAGCGCGCGATCTGCGCCGCCAGATCGCTCGGCGCGGCGGCCCGCGGCCAGCCCGACGACGCGACAGGCGAGTCCGGATGCGCGTCGACCACGGCCAGCGCGCTGCGTGCCGATCGACCCGGTCGAGCCGAGGATCGCGATGCGCTTCATGCCGTCCGCCACGGGCCGAACTTGAGGACCGCGACGTAGACGGGCGCAGCCAGCAGCAGCGCGTCGATGCGATCGAGCACGCCGCCGTGGCCCGGGATCAGGCTGCGAGCTGTCCTTCACGTGCCGCGGCGCGCTTCAGCACCGACTCGAACAGGTCGCCGACGATGCCGAGGCCGACGATCGCGAGGCCGAGCAGCGACGCGGGCCGGCAGCGGCACGCCGGCAGCCACCACGCGCCCAGCACACGCCATCAGCAGCGTCGCCGCCGACGAAGCCGCCGATGGCGCCTTCGACCGTCTTCTTCGGGCTGATCGCGGGCGCGAGCAGCCGGCGGCCGAACAGCCGGCCCGCGTAGTACTGCGAGCGTGTCGCTGGCGACGACCGACGAGCACGACGAGGATCGCCGCTTCGCGGCCGTCGGTCCAGCGGATGCCGACGCCAGCGCCGCCGAGCGGAAGCGCCGAGGTAGAGCGGCGCCGCAACCGGTGGCGCCGTGCCGGCGATCCGGCCGCGATCGGGCGCGCCGCCGGCGACGGCGACGCGCCGCGGCGATCACGATGGCGGCCACGAGCACCGGCTCGAGCGGCACGCCGGGCCACGCCGCGCTGCAGCGCGTCACCGCAGCGTGAGTGACCGACGCCGGGCAGCCGCGGCATCGCGGGCGCCGAGCGCCTCGCCGAGCCGCGCGAGCTCGATGAATGCGCAGGACGGCGACGAGCGCCGGCCAGCGCGACGAGCCCTGCGGGCGGCGCAAGCCACGCCGATGCTGCCGAGGACCACCAGCAGCACGACGCCGCTCAGAACGCGGGTCACCGGACCGTCGCGACCCGCGACGGCGTTGAGGCCGCCGTAGCGGCGATCGCGCTTCTGGTACTCGAGGATGGCCTGCGAGCAGATGCGGCGCGCGGAAGTCGGGCCACAGCGTGTCGGTGACCCAGATCTCGGCGTAGGCGATCTGCCAGAGCAGGAAGTTGCTGACGCGCATCTCGCCGCTCGTGCGGATCAGCAGGTCGGGATCGGGCTGGCCGGCGGTGTACAGGAAGTCGCTGAACCGCTGCTCGTCGAGCTCGCGCTGGCGCGACGCCCGACGTCGATCATCCGCCGCGCGGCATCGACGATCTCGGCGCGGCCGCCGTAGTTGAGCGCGATGTTGAAGAGCAGGCCCGTGTTCTCGGACGTGCGCTCGACGGCGTCGGCGAGCTCGTCCTGGATGTCGGCGGCCAGCTCCTGCGGCCGGCCGATCACGCGGAAGCGGATGTTGTTCTTGAGCAGCGTCCCGAGCTCGAGCCGCAGGTAGCGCTTGAGCAGCGCCATCAGCGTGCTCACTTCGGCTTCGGGCCGCTTCCAGTTCTCGACCGAGAACGCGTAGAGCGTCAGCACGTCGATGCCGAGCCGGGCCGAGGTCTCGACGACGTCGCGGACCGCGTTGATGCCGGCGCGGTGGCCTTCGACGCGCGGCAGGTGGCGGCGCGCGGCCCAGCGGCCGTTGCCGTCCATGATGATCGCGATGTGCGCGGGCAGCTGTTCGAAGTTCACCTGCCGGGCCAGCGCCTCTTCGGGCGAGCCCGGACGGCAGCCACGCGAGCAACTGGTCAGCGACATCAGGGCCTCAACGAGAAAACCAAACCGCGAATTCTAGCAGTAGTCGACCGACACCAGCCAGAGCCCGCGCGCCGGCGCGGTGGCGCCCGGCGTCGGCGCGCGCGAGGCCGTCGCGAACGGCGCGCAACGTCGGCGGCCGGGCGACGCCCGAGGCCCACCTCCACGAGCGTGCCGGCCATGGCGCGGACCATGTGCCGGAGGAACCCGTCGGCGGTGACCTCGAAGACCACCAGGCGCGCGCCGGCGACCGCGGGCTCCGAAACCGGCGGCGCCGGCGGCGGCCGCCCGGGCTGCCAGATCCTCGACGTCGGCGTGCGTCACGGTCCGCATGGCATGCGCCACGGTGCTGCCGGTGGACTGGAAGGCGCGTGAAGTCGTGTGTCCCCCGAAGTGCGCCGGCCGCCTCGCGCATCGCGTCGACGTCGAGCGACCCGGGCACGCGCCAGGCGTAGCGCCGCAGCGAATGGACTGGCGACGTCGGCCCTCGAGCATCGAGGTACCGATACGTCTTGCCGCGCGCCGAGAAGCGCGCGTGAAAGCTCGGGCGGCGCCTCCTCAACGCGTCGTGACGCGGACCGTCGGGGGGCAACTGGGCGTTCAGCGCGCGGGCAATCGTGGCCGGGTCGAGAGCGTCGTGCACGTCGCGCGCTCGCGACCTGCGCGATCGCGTGCACGCCGGCGTCGGTGCGGCCGGCGCCGTGCACCGTGACGGCGCGCCGTCGATGCGTGAGAGCGCGTCCTCGAGCAGGCCCTGCACCGAGTCGCCGGTCTTCTGGCGCTGCCACCCGACCAGCTCGGTGCCGTCGTACTGGAGGGTTAGTTTGAGAGTGCGCACAGGTCGACTGCGGCGTAGACTGCTGCAGCGTCTGCCAAGTGCGACTGGCGAAGTTCGGCCTACGTGCACGTGATGCGGCCTCGCACTCGCACCGTCAGCACTGCGCACCGTCGCACGGTCATCGTCAGTTCCTCGACCCGGCTTCACGACCGGCACGCCCTGAGCGCACAGCGGGCACGCCGCCGGATCGTACGTGGGCAGGTCGATCGGCAGCAGCGCGTGGAACGGCACGCCGAGGTCTGCCGTTGTCGCCGCTGCGATCGACGATCGAGGCCGCGCCACGACGGTGGCGCCTGCCGCACGCGCGACCTCGATCGTCTCGCGCGTCGAGCCGCCCGTCGTCACGACGTCCTCCACCACGAGGACGCGGTCGCTCGGGGCTCAACGTGAAGCCACGCCGCAGCGTCAGCCGGCCGTCCTGCCGCTCGGCGAAGATCGCGCGCACGCCCGAGCGCGCGCCCCATCTCGTGGCCGATGACGATGCCGCCGAGTGCGGGCGAGAGGACGACGGTCGCGCCGAGCGCCGCGAGCGTGGGTCCGAGCGCCTCAGCCGAGCGCCGCCGCGTCGCGCGGGTGCTGGCAGCACCAGCGCGCACTGCAGGTACCCGGGGCTGTGCAGACCCGACGTCAGACGGAAGTGGCCTTCGAGCAGGGCGCCCGACTGGCGGAACAGCTGCAGGAGCTCGTCGTGAGTCACGAGGCGAAGAGTCCCGAAATTGGCACGAACGGCGCCCGCTTGCGGGACCGATCGGCGTGTGGCGCGAACGGGTAGTATACAATCGCCGCGGCTTCGGAAACTCCCGTCAGCGGGTCATCCGTCTATATCCACCGTGACCTCCGGCCGTGCCGGGGAAGTCTGCCGTTACCCGGGTCGACGTCGTTCTCACTGTGGAGCACCGTCCCATGCACTTTCTGCCCCGCCCTGGCGCGCGCGCCCTTGCTGGCCGCCGCGATGCTCGCTGGGCGCCGCAACGTCGGCTTCGCACAGCAGCGCCGCGCCGGCCGCAGCCGCCGACGCCGCCAGCCGCCGCCGGCCACGAGCCGCGACCCAGCAGGCCATCGAGAGCACCGGGCCCGTCCGGCCGCTGTCGATCGACGAGGCCGTGAAGCTGGCGCTGCAGCAGAACCTGGGCATCCAGATCGAGCGGCTCAATCCTGAGCTGCAGGATTACACGATCGCGCAGGCGCTGGCGAACTACACGCCGATCTTCGGCGGCGGCGTGAACTACACCAACCAGGATCAGCCGCCGAGCAGCTTCCTGTCGGGCAGCGACGACACGATCACGAGCACGAACTTCGGCGGCAACGCGCAGCTCGCAGAAGCTCTTCCCGTACGGCACCAACGCGACCGTGTCGTGGGACAGCTCCCGCTCGACGACCAACAACAGTTTTCAGCAGCTTCAACCCGCAGCTGAGCGGCAACGTCGACGTGCAGGTCACGCCAGCCGCTGCTGCGCAACTTCAAGTTCGACACCGTCCGCCAGCAGGTCTACGTCGCAGGAAGAACCGCGAGATCGCCGACGTCGACCTGCGGCAGACCGTGGCGCTCACGACGCGTTCCGTGCAAGAACGCCTACTGGGACTACGTCTTCGCGATCAACTCGCTGAACGTCGCCCAGCAGTCGCTCGACCTCGCGCAGGAGTCGCTGCGCAACACGCAGTCGCGCGTCGAGATCGGCACGCTGGCGCCCATCGACGTCGTCCAGGCCGAATCCGAAGTGGCCAGCCGCGAAGAAGCGGTGATCCTGGCGGAGGCGTCCATCGGCCAGTCCGAGGACGAGCTGCGCTCGCTGATCTTCGATCCGAAGACGCCGGACTTCTGGACGATGCGCCTCAAGCCGACCGACATGGCGCCGTTCCAGCTGCAGGCCGTGGACGTGGCACGGCGGCCGTCGACGCGCGCTGAAGGAGCGGACCGACCTGCATCGCGGCGCGCAAGCGGCTGGAGATCACCGACTACAACCTGAAGTACTTCAAGAACCAGACGCTGCCGGGCCTCGACCTGCAGTTCGACTACAACACCACCGGCCTCGGCGGCACGCAGCTGGTTCGCGATCCGGACAGCGCCGCGTTTCCCGCCGCCCGTCATCGGCACGTCGAGCGCGGGTACTGGGACGTGATGAAGGACGTCTTCGGCAGCCAAGTTCCCGACGTGGCGTCTCGCGCTCAACGTCACCTACCCGATCGGCAACAGCATCGCCGACGCCTCCTACGCGCGGACGAAGGTCGAGAAGACGCCAGAGCGACATCAGCCTGCGCGAGCTCGAGCTGCACCGTCGCCACGCAGGTGCGCGACTCCGGCGCGTCAGCTGGTCGCCAACGCGCAAGCGCGTCGACGCCACCAAGGCCGCCCGCGTGCTGGCCGAGCGCCGGCTCGAAGCCGAGGAGAAGAAGTTCGCCGCGGGCATGTCCACCAGCTTCGAGGTCTTCCAGGCGCAGCGCGATCTCGCGCAGGCGCGGAGCAACGAGCTGCGCGCCGTGCTCGACTACGAGAAGTCGCAGGTCGACTTCGAGACCGTGCAGATCGCGCCCGATCAGCGGCGGCGGCGTCTTCCAGGCTCGGCAGCCGGCGCGACGCTCGGCGGCGCGGTCGCGGCCGGCGCGATCGCGGCGCCGCTCAGCGGCACGCGTCGGACCGTAAAGACCGGCGGCCGCGGGCGGGGGTCGCTTCGCCCGGGCCTGTTCAACTCCCAGCGCCCAACTCCCAACTTCCGACTGCCTCACTAGCACTTCGCACTGCCACTTGGCTCTGCTACAGTGTCGCCGTGCCGCAGGTCTCGGTCACCGTCATCACCCGCAACGAAGCGCGCCGGCTGCGCGAGCGCTCGAATCGGTCGCCTGGGCCGACGAGCGCATCGTCGTCGACTCCGGGAGCACCGACGACACGCTGGCCATCGCTCGCGAGCACGCGACCGCGTCGAGGTCCGCGCGTGGAGCGGCTACGCGAACCAGAAGAACTACGCGGCCGGCGCTGGCGCGCACGACTGGATCCTGTCGCTCGACGCCGACGAGCGCGTGAGCCTGGCGCTCGGCGACGAGATTCGCGCAGCTGCTCAGCACCGAGCCCGCCGCGCGCGGCTATCGCGTCGCCGCGCGTCGACCAACTACCTCGGACAGTGGATCCGCTGCACCGACTGGTGGCCCGACTGGCAGCTGCGGCTGTACGACCGGCGCGCCGGCCAGTGGGACGCGCGTGCACGTGCACGAGTCCGTGCGGCTGGACGGGCCGGCGGGCACGCTGCGCGGTGAGCTGCTCCACTACCCCTACACCGACATCTCCGATCACCTCGACACGATCGACCGCTACACGACGCATCGCGGCCAGCGAGATGTACGCGCAGCGGCCGCCGGTCCTCGCTGGCTGCGCATCGCCGGGCACCCGCCGATGGCGTTCCGCGCAACTACGTCCTGCGCGGCGGCTTCCGGCAGGGCACGCCGGGCCTGGTCGTGTCGCTGCTGAACTCCTACTACGTGCTGCTCAAGTTCGCGAAGCTCTGGGAGCTGCAGCGGCAGGCCCGCGCGGCCGGGACATCGTCCTCCTCCGATCGCTGAGCGACGTGTTTTCACTTCACATCGACACCGCCCGATCCTGGCGCGGCGGGCAGAACCAGGTGCTGCTCACGGTGCTCGGCCTGCGCGCGCTGGGCCACCGCGCGATGCTGGTCGCGCATCCGGATGGCGAGCTGCGGCGCCGCGCGGCGGAGGGTCTGGACCTGGTCCCGCTCGCGCCGGGCCACGAGCTGGACCTGAAGGCCGCGTGGAAGCTGTCGCGCGTGCTGCAGCGCGCTGGCGCCGGATGTCGTGCACGCGCACGATCCGCACGGCGTCGCGATGGCGTCGATGGCGCTGTCGATGCTCACGCGCACGCCCACGCCGGCGCTGGTCGTGTCGCGGCGCGTGGACTTCCGCCTGAAGCGCAACTCGTTCTCGCGCTGGAAGTACCGCCAGGTCGATCTCTTCATCGCCTCGTCGGACGCGATTCGCGATCTGCTGATCGCCGACGGCGTGGCCGCCGCGAACGTGTCGTCACCGTCCACGAAGGCATCGACGTCGACCGCATCGGCGCGCCTCGACGCCGGTCAACGTGCACGCGGCGTTCTTCCTGCCCCACAACGCGCCGGTCGTCGGCAACGTCGCCGCGCTGGTGCCGCACAAGGGCCAGCGGCATCTGATCGACGCGATGCCGCAGGTGCTTCGCGCAGGTGCCCGACGCGCGCCTGGTGATCCTCGGCGAAGGCCCGCTCCGGCCGCAGCTCGAGCATCGGGTGAAGCAGCTGCACCTCGAGAAGCACGTCGTGCTGCCGGGCTTCCGCGACGACGTGCTGGCGTGCATCAAGGGGTTCGACCTGTTCGTGATGAGCTCGGAGACCGAAGGGCTGGGCACGTCGCTGCTCGACGCGATGGCCGCCGGGAAAGCGTGCATCGGCACGCGTGTGGGCGGCATTCCGGAGGTCATCGACGACGGCGAGACCGGGCTGATCGTGCCGCCGCACGATCCCGGCGGCGCTGGCGCAGCGCGATCGTGCGGCTGCTGAAGGACGAACCGCTGCGCGCAGCGCATGGGCGAAGCCGGCCGCGCGCGCGTCACGGAGCAGTTCAGCGTCGAGAAGATGGTCGAAGCGACGCTCGCCGCGTACGGCCGTATCCCGCCACCGAGCTGACGCGCCACAGAGGCCACGGAGATCTTCGCCACGGAGACACGGAGAACACAAAGAAGGTTCGTAGGGCCCAGTTCGACGTGTCACGACTGCCGAGGTCGCGTGACGCAGCTGACCGGATGCGCGAATCGTGCGCACGCACTGTAGCAAGCTCTGTGCAGTCTCTGTGCGAAACTTCTCCGTGTTCTCCGCGTTTCCGTGGCGGATTCTCCAGACCTCCGCGGCTACGCGCGGCGAGGCCGACACAAGCCGCGCAGCGGGCACTGGGCGTCGCGTTGCTTCGTGGCGAACCCGCAGCTGCCCATCATGCCGACGTGGCACAGCGAGAAGTCGAACCGGACTGGATCGCTCGGGTCGATGGCACGCAGCGTGCGGTGATGTCGGCGGCCATGCGCCAGCCGGGGCTGCGTGTAGCGCGTCAGCCGCAGGCAGCGGCCCAGCCGGATGACGTGCGTGTCGAGCGGGACGATGAGCCGCGACGGCGTCGACGCGCGTCCAGACGCCGAGATCGACCGCGTCGCGCCGCACCATCCAGCGCAGGAACAGGTTCAGCCGCTTGCACGCGCTGCCGCTGCGACGGCCGCGAGAAGAAATACGGCGACGCCCGGCCGCGCGGGCGACGCGGCCGTAGGCGCGGCGTCAGATCCAGCGCGAGCGCGCGCGCGCGAGAACGACTCGAGGCCCGCCGCCGACGTCGGCGGTGGCCGGGTCGTCGCCCTCGGCGAAGAACCCCTCGATCGATCCGCTGCGCTCGAGCATCTGCCGCAGCACCCAGAGCGAGCGCGACGATGTCGCGCGCCTCGCGTCCAGCGATGCACGAACGTCGCGAAGGCGCTGGCCGTCGGTCCGGGATCGAACGCCGGACGAAGGCGGCCGGCGACGGGCCCATGCGCGCGAGCACCGCCCGCACCGACTGCATCACGGCTGACACGTTGCCGAACGCCAGCGCGGACGCGATGAACCCGGCGATCTCGCGGTCGTCGCGGATCGCGCGTACGGCCGCACGAGCTCGATGGGATCGGTCGCGGATCGCTCGTGGTTGAACGACGTGGTAGAGGCGGTCGAGCTGGTCCGGAGCCGCGATTCGAGCTGATGCTGTGCGGCACGGAGCTGCCGGTTCGCACGTCGGCACTTCGTGCACTTCGGCACTCAGCACTTCGTCACTTCGGCACCTCGCACTTCAGAACTTCGTGATCGGCTTGCCGGCCTTGCACAGCGGACACTCGGCCGCGGCGATAGTTCGGCGGCGCGGGGTACTCGACCAGCGGATACACCGGCACGCCGGGATCGGCGATCGCTTCGAGGCGGTCGCAGATGCACACGACGGCGAGCACGGTGCCGCCGGCCTCCCGGATCACGGTCGGCACACTCGGCCACCATCTGCCCCGTGTTCCGCACGTCGTCGGCCAGCAGCACGCGACGGCCCTTCACCAGGTGCTGGTAGAACGGCCGCAGCGACGGCGTCTTGCCCTTCTTCTCGAACGGCGCGAACGAGCACGGCGGGTGCGTCAGGCTGCGACGGCTGTCGAGCAGGCCCGCGATCGTGTGCGCCAGCAGCGCGCCGCCCGTCGGCGGCCCGGCGACGACGTCGGCGGCCGCGGTGACTCGTCGGGCACCAGGTCGAGCAGGTCCTGCGCGAGCCGCCAGATCGTCGACGGGATACCGGAGCAGCTGGTGCGGGTTCAGGTAGGCCGGCCCGTGATAGCCGTTGCCGTAGTCGAAGTGCCCGTCGAGCATCAGCACCTCGTAGCGTCGCAGCTCGTCCAGCGCGCGCTGGCGGATGTCGTCCGTTCTGGTCACGTTCGATCGCCTCAGGCGAACGCCGCCGCGCCGGCGACGTCCGGATTGGTGTACACCGTGCGCCCGCCGACGATCGTCGCGGCGGCCGCGCCGCGCAGCGTCCAGCCGTCAAACGGCGTGTTCTTCGACTTCGACACGCAGCTTGCCGCGGCGACCACCGTGACCGTCGCGTCCGGCGCGAGCACCGTGATGTCGGCGACCGCGCCCTCGGCCAGCGAGCCGCCGGGCCGCGCGGATGATCCGCGCCGGGTTCACCGACAGCAGCTCGATGGCGCGCGCCAGCGAGATGTGGCCGGGGTGCACGAGCCGATCGAACACCAGCGGCACGCACGTCTCGAGCCCGACGATGCCGAACGGCGCGCGGTCGAACTCGACTGGCGCTTCTCGTCGGCGTGGTGCGGCGCGTGGTCGGTGGCGATGACGTCGACGCTGCCGTCGACGATGCCCTCGATCATCGCGTCGACGTCGGCCTGCTCGCGCAGCGGCGGGTTCATCTTGCAGTTGGTGTCGAACTGGATCGGCGACTCCAGCGCCTCGTCGGTCAGCACGAAGTGATGCGGCGCCACCTCGCACGTGACCGGGAAGCCCTGGGCCTTGCCGTCGCGCACCGCGCGCAGCGACCCGCGCGCGCTCATGTGCGCGATGTGAACACGGCCCGCCGGTCAGCCCGGCCAGCGTGACGTCGCGCTGGACCATGACGGTCTCGGCGGCGCCGGGCAGGCCCCGCAGGCCGAGCGTCGACGCGTGAAAGCCCTCGTGCGCGACGCCGTCGCCCTTGAGCGAGACGTCCTCGCAGTGGTCGATGACCGGCATGTCGAACATCGACGCGTACTCGAGCGCGCGGCGCATCAGCAGCGCCGTCGCCACGGGCTGGCCGTCGTCGGAGATCGCGCCGCAGCCCGCCGCGTGCAGCTCGGCGATGTCGGCCAGCAGCTCGCCCTTGATGCCGCGCGAGACGGCGCCGATCGGATAGACCCGCGCCAGGCTGGCCTCGGCGGCCTTCTTGAGCATCAACTCCGTGATGCTGGCGCTGTCGTTGACCGGCGTCGTGTTCGGCATGCAGGCCACGGCCGTGAACCCGCCGGCGACGGCCGACCGCGCGCCGGTCGCGATCGTCTCCTTGTGCTCCTGCCCCGGCTCGCGCAGGTGCACGTGCATGTCGATGAGCCCGGGCACGACGACGAACCCCGTCGGCACGTCGATCGACCTGCACGTCGTCGTCCACCGGCAGGTCGCGGCCGACGCGGGCGATGCGGTCGCCGTCGATCAGCACGTCGAACGCGCCGTCGATGCCGTTGGCGGGGTCCACGACCCGGCCGCCCTTAAGCAGCCGTTTCATGCTCCACTCCGCCGGCCAGCAGGTACAGCACGGCCATCCGCACCGCCACCCCGTTGGCCACCTGTTCGAGAATCACCGACGACGACCCGTCGGCCACTTCAGAGGCGATCTCCACGCCGCGGTTCATCGGACCGGGGTGCATGATGATGGCGTCGGGCCTGGCCAGCCGCACGCGCTCCTCGGTCATGCCGAACACGCTGAAAGTACTCGCGCAGCGACGGGAAGAACGCGCCCTGCATGCGCTCGAGCTGAATCCGCAGCATCATGATCACGTCGGCGTCGCGCGACGGCGTCCTCGACGACGTGAGGTCACCGTCACGCCGAGCCGCTCGATGCCCGGCGGCACCAGCGTCGGCGGCCCGCACAACCACACGTCGGCGCCGAGCTTCGTCAGCAGCAGCACGTTCGACCGCAGCACGCGGCTGTGCAGCAGGTCGCCGACGATGGCCACCTTGAGGCCGCGCAAGCCGGCCCTTGTGGCTGCGAATCGTGAAGGCATCGAGCAGCGCCTGCGTCGGGTGCTCGTGCATGCCGTCGCCGGCGTTGATGATCTTCGACTTGCAGATCGCGCGACAGCAGGTGGCAGGCGCCCGAGCTGACGCGTGCCGCATGACGATCATGTCCGGCGACATCGCCTCGAGGTTGAGCGCGGTGTCGACCAGCGTCTCGCCCTTCACCACGCTCGAGGTCGCGATCGCGACGTTCAGCGTGTCGGCGCTCAGCCGCTTCTCGGCCACCTCGAACGACGTCCGCGTCCGCGTGCTCGGCTCGAAGAACAGGTTGACGACCGTGCGGCCGCGCAGCGTCGGCACCTTCTTGATCGGCCGATGCGCGATCTCCTGCATCGCCTCGGCCGTGTCGAGGATGAGGACGATCTCCTCCGGCGACAGGTCCGCGATGCCGAGCAGGTGCCGGTGCTTCAGGCGGGTCGTCGGCGGCGTCGGGCCGGGCGCGACGTCCGCCACGGCGTCACTCTCCCGTCGGTCTGGATGAGGACATCGTCATGACCATCTACCTCCTGCAGCCGCACCTGGACGCTTTCGCGGCGCGAGGTCGGCACGTTCTTGCCGACGTAGTCCGCCTTGATGGGCAGCTCGCGGTGTCCCCGGTCGATGAGCACGACGAGCTGAATGGCCTTCGGGCGGCCGAAGTCGATCAGCGCGTCGAGCGCGGCGCGGATCGTCCGCCCGGTGTAGAGCACGTCGTCGACCAGCAGGATCAGCCGGTCGTCGATGTCGAAGAGGATGTCGGTGCTGCGCACGAGCGGCTGCGGGCCCGACGGCGTGACGCATCAGGTCGTCGCGGTACAGCGTGATGTCGAGCGCGCCGGTCGGCACCTCGTGTCCGGTGATCTCGTGCAGCTCGCCTGGCGATGCGCCGCGCCAGCGGCACGCCGCGCTCGCGGATGCCGACGAGCGCCAGGTCGTCGATGCCGCCGTTGCGCTCGACGATCTCGTGCGCGATGCGCGTGAGCGACCGCTGACATGCGGTCGGCGTCCATGACGACAGGCATGGAGGCCTCCGGCAGTGCGAAGTTGCGAGATTGCAGGAGTGCGGAGTGGAAATGTACGCGGAGTGGCGGATTGCCGAGTGCGAAGTCAGCGGCGTGCGTCATGGCACCTCTTTGCGACCTCTCGGGGCCGCGATTAAAGAGCTGCTCAGAGTATAGCACGGTCCGTACGGTGCGCACGGCGCCTGAGCCTGCGCAACCGGTTCCCAACCGCAGCCCGAACCTGCACGCAACGCGCTCAGCGCTCGTACGTCGGTATGTACGCAATCGGCCGCTCGGCCGATGAAGTCGCCGCGTGAAGATGTCGGTGCGCGCGAAGCCGTCCATGTCGCGGCCGACGGGCAGGCCGAGGAAATAGAGCACCGTCGGCGTGACGTCGACCACCGACGCCGCGCGGGTAGCGGCCCGGCTTCACGGGCCGTGCCGTACGCCAGCAGGAACCCGTCGGGCGCGCGCTCGTGGCGTGCCGCTGATGTCGCGGGTTGCCGAGCGTGCGCTCGAGCAGCCGCTTGGCCGGCGACAGCGGCTCCAGTGCCGAACGGCGACACGACCAGCAGCAGGTCGTCCGGGCCGAAGCCGATCGAGCAGCCGGCCAATCTCGGCATCGACGTACGCGGTAGTACTGCTCGAGCACCTGGCCGTAGCGTCCGCGCTCCTCGTCGCGAGACGTCGCCGAAGGCGCGCGGCATCGCCTACCGCAGGAAGTAGTGGCCGACGGTGTCGAGGCCCTGCGAGGCGCAGCGCCGTGCAAGCGCGCCGGCGCCTCGCGCGGTCGAGGCGCGTCGGCGAGCGCGACGTACAGCCGATCCAGCGCGAGCGGCGTCGCGCCGACGGCGTAGTCGTGCCCGGGCATCGACGGCCTGCGGCGAGCTGTTCAGCCGATGGCCACGTCGCCGAGGCGCGCGCAGGCGCGAGCGCCAGCTCGGTGGGATAGGTGAGCCCGGGCTCGTCGAGCGCCAGCGCGATCTCGGACGCGCGATGGAACTCGTCGCTGATGACGAGTGCCCGAGCAGCGGCTGCGCGGGCCAGGTGAGCGGCCAGCGCACGATCGTCGACGGCGAGCCCGGCCTGTCCGAGAATGCGTCCAGAGCGGCTGCGCGCGAAGCGCGGCGGAGGTCTGCAGCGATCTCGGTCAGCAGGCCGAACGACACGAGGCGCGTGCGCGAAGCAGAAGTCCGGCAGCAGATCGACGTCGGCGCCGGCCGGTCGACGCGCGCGATACGTGGCCGCCGAGCGCACGCCGTTGCGCGCAGGGCAGCTTCCCGGTCGCCACGGCCGTCCACACGGGCCCGGGCTGCGTCGGCCGCAGCGTGGCCAGGTGCATCGACGCGCCGGCATCGAGCAGGCGCCCGAAGTTCGGCAGCCGCCCGTCGGCGACCGCCGGCGAGATGAAGTCGAGCGACGGCGCCGTCGATCGCGAGCAGCACGACGCGCGCGCTCGGTATCGCTCGGCCGCGGACACGCCGATTGTCGAGGCGTCGCGCGCCGAGCGTCGGGCGGCGTCCGAGGCCGCGCGCGAGCCAGCGGCAGCCCGATGCGACGCCAGCGATCAGCACGACCACGGCAAGGCCGCCGGCCGGCCCGCCGCGCTGGCCGACCGAGAGCCGGAGGATGGCCGAGCACGACGCACGCCACCGCGCAGGTCGTCATCGCCGCGGCGCCGAAGAACCATCGCCTGCGCGGCCTGGTCGTCGAGCGCCGCGCGAAAGCCCGCAGAGTTCAGCCACATCAGTGCCGCGGCGGCCACCGTGGCGCCGGCGCAGAACGACGACAGCACGCGTACGCTGAACCACCCGGGCGAGAACGCCTCGGTCGACGAGCACCTGGCGGCGCGACGATGAGCGCGTAGACAGGCGGCCGACGAGGTTGACGCCGTAGCCGCCCAGATCGTGCGCGGCCAGCCACCACGAGGACGCCGTCGTCCAGCGGCAGCGCCGGGTTCAGATGCTAGACAGCACGACGAGACCGCCGACGGCACCGGCCAGCACGGCCGTTCGAGAGCATCCGGAGCGCACGGGAATCTCAGCAGTTGCGGACGACGCATGCGGACAGGTACCGGCACTGGCACCGCAATCATGCACCGGCACTCGGCACCGCATTGCTATACTCGTCATGTGCCCTTCGACGTCGACGCGCGGGTGATCGAGCAACCGGCGGCTCTCGCCCGACTACAACGTCCTCGCGCTCGAGGCGCCCGAAATCGCCGCGGCCACCGAGCCCGGGCAGTTCGTGATGGTGAAGCCGGGCCACGGCATCGAGCCGCTGCTGCGGCGGCCGTTCTCGGTGTTCGAGATCCTGCGCGACGGCGCCGGCGCGCCCGTCGGCATCACGATCCTCAGCAAGCGCATCGGCGTCACGACGCGCGCGGATCTTCGACGTCGAGCCGGGCGCAGCGCGTGCAGTGCCTCGGGCCGCTCGGCCGGCCGTTCACGCTGCCGGATCGCGACACGAAGGTCTGGATGGTCGCCGGCGGCGTCGGGCTGGCGCCGTTCTGCCACGGTCGCCGAAGCGCTCGCGCCCGACGCGGCGTGCCGCTGACGCTCTTCTACGGCGGGCGCACGCGACGCCGACCTGTTCTACCTGGACTACTTCGAGCGGCTCGGCGTCCACGCTCGTGCTCGCGACCGAGGACGGATCGCGCGGCGAGCGCGGCCGCGTCACCGTCCCGCTCGAGCGTGCCCTGGCAGGCGTCGTCACCGACGCGCGCGTGCTGCTCCATGCGTGCGGCCCCGAGCCGATGCTGGCCGCGGTCGCGCGCCTGGCGGCCCGGTACGGCCGCGCGCTGCGAAGTGTCGGTCGAACGCGTGATGGGCTGCGGCCTCGGCGGCTGCTACTGCTGCGTCGTGCCGGTGAAGGCCGCGCGGCGGCTTCCACCACGTCCGCTCGTGCATCGGCGGGCCGGTGTTCGATGCCGCCACGCTCGTCTGGGAGTGACTGACGTGGATCTGACGACGACGATCGGATCGCTGACGCTCAAGAACCCGCTCATCGCCGCCAGCGGCTGCTTCGGCTACGGCGTCGAATACGGCGAGGTCGTCGATCTCGGCCTCGCTCGGCGGCGTCTGCGTCAAGGGGCTGTTCCTCGCCGAGCGCGAAGGCCATCCGCCCCCGCGCATCGTCGAGACGCCCGCCGGCATGCTGAACGCCATCGGCCTGCAGGGCATCGGCGTGCACCGCTTCGTCGCGCGAGCGGCTGCCGGAGCTGCGCGAGGCGCGGCGCGACGGTGTTCGTCAACATCTGCGGGACGACGCTGGACGAGTACGTCGAGGTGGCGCAGGTCCTGTCGCGACGCCGAGGGCGTGGCCGCGATCGAGCTGAACATCTCGTGCCCGAACATCAAGGAAGGCGGCATCCAGTTCGGCTGCAGCCTCGACGGCACCTACGACGTCGTCAGCGCGGTGCGCAAGGTCACGCACCTGCCGGTGATTCCGAAGCTGACGCCGAACGTGACCAGCCCGGCGAGCCTTCGCGCGCGCGGCCGAAGACGCCGGCGCCGACGCGATCTCGCTGGTCAACACGTTCCTGGCCATGGCCATCGACGTCGAGACGCGCGGCCGATCCTGTCGAACGGCATGGGCGGCCTGAGCGGCCCGGCCATCCGCCCGATCGCCGTGCGCATGGTCTACGAGTGCCGCGCAGGAGGTGTAGATTCCCGATCATCGGCATGGGCGGCATCATGGACGCGCGCGACGCGCTGGAGTTCATCATCGCCGGCGCCGACGCCGTGCAGGTCGGCACCGCCAACTTCGTCGACCCGTTCGTGTGGGGGAAGATCCTCGACGGGCATCGCCGAGTACATGACGAGCGGCACGGCATCGCGCGGCATCGCGCGACCTGGTGGGCGCCGGCCACCTCCGCCGGCGCCACGAGCCCGCATGAACCCGATCCTCGTCGCGCTCGACGTCGACACCGCCGACGCGGCGCTGGCGATGGCGCTCGACGGTCCGCGGCCAGCGTCGGCGGCCTGAAGATCGGCAGCCACCTGTTCACGTCGGAAGGCCCGGCGCTGGTGCGCGCGCTGGTCGGCGCGGGCGATCGCGTCTTCCTCGACCTGAAGTTCCACGACATCCCGAACACGGTCGCCGGCGCCGTGCGGCGCGGCGGCGGCGCTGGGCGTGTGGATGGTCAACGTCCACGCCAGCGGCGGGCTGAAGATGATGCAGGCGGCGCGGCAAGCGGCCGAGCGAGGCGGCCGACCGCACGGGCCAGCGGCCGCTGGTCATCGCGGTCACGGTGCTCACGAGCTTCGATCAGGCGGCGCTCGACGTCGATCGGCGTCGACCGGCCGATCGCCGAGCAGGTGGAGCACGCTGGCGGCCATGGCGCAGGACGCCGGCCTCGACGGCGTGGTCGCCTCGCCGCACGAGATCGGCGCCATCCGCGCGCGCTGCGGCGCGAGTTCCTGATCGTCACGCCGGGCATCCGCACCGGCCCGCCCGCTCGCCGGCGACGATCAGGTGCGGACGCTGTCGGCCGCGCGAGGCCATGGCCGCCGGCGCGAGCTATCTGGTGATTGGACGGCCGATTCTGAGGGCGGCGGATCCGGCCGAAGGCCGCGCGGGAGATTGCGCGGACACTGACAGAGCCTAGATCGAGGTGCAGAGTGCGAGGCCTAGCAGGGTGCAGGAGCCAGCACCTCGCTAGCCTCTGCACCCTCGATCGCCTGCCTGCTCGCCCTACTTCGCGGTGATCACGAAGTGGCCGCGCCGGTTCTGCGACCAGCACGACTCGTTCTCGTCCGTGCAGAACGGCGCTTCCTTGCCCTTGCTGATCGTCAGGATCCGATCCGCGCCGATGCCCAGGCTCGCCAGGTAGTCCTTGACGGCCTGCGCGCGCCGTTCGCCGAGCGCGAGGTTGTACTCGGTGGTGCCGCGGCTGTCGCAGTGCCCCTCGACGGTGATCTTGGTCGATGGTCCACTTGCGCATCCAGTCCGCGTCCTTCTGCAGCGCGCGCGCGGCCCTCGTCCTGAGGTCGGAGCTGATCGAGCGCGAAGAACACGTCGGACAGCGGCTTCTCCGCGTTGAGCTCGTCGAGCGACTTGCGCGCGAACAGCTCCTCTTCCGTCGGCGGCGCCGGCGGCGGTGACGGCGGCGGTGGCGGCGGCGGCGGCGGCGGCGGTGGTGGCGCCGCCGGTGCGGCCGCGGGAGGTGGCGGCCGGGCGCCGGCGGGTGGCCGGCTGCTTCTTGGCGCAGCCGGCGAGGCCGACGGCTCAGACGACGGCCGTCGAAATCGCGACCGTCGGCAACTGTTGCGGCGACAGTGTCGAGTCATCGAGTAACTTGTGAACGCGCGCGACCGTATCGAAGTCGTGGCGACTTAGTCATACGTCGCGAACGTCGACCTGCGTCGAACCCAGTATCGGCCGCTGCACGACGCAGCATCAGGCGAGTCGGACGACTGGACCGACGGGGGAATGCCGAGACGCACGGTCGGGCGGTTAGACTGGTCGAAGCAGGACCTCGTTCAGGCTGCCGGTGCGATAGCCCTGCAGGTCGAGACTCACGTACTGATAGCCGATGGCCTTGAGTTCCTGCACGAGCGCGGGTTGATCTCGGGATCGAGGGCGCGCGCCATCTCGTCGCGGCCGATTTCGAGGCGCGCGAGCGTGTCGTGATGCCGGACGCGGCACACGCGGAAGCCGTGGCGGCGCAGCGGCCTCTTCGGCCTGCTCGATCATCGCGAGCTTGGCCTCGCGTCACCTCGCTCTGGTACGGGATGCGCGACGACAGGCACGCCGACGCGGGCTCGTCCCAGGTGGGCAGGCCCATGTCGCGCGACAGCGCGCGAATCTCGTCCTTCGTCAGGTCGGCTTCGTCGAGCGGGCTGCGGACGCCGAACTCGCGCGCGGCCTGGCGGCCGGGCCGGTAGTCGCCGCGGTCGTCGGCGTTGCTGCCGTCGGCGATCGACGCCGAAGCCGCGGTCGCGTGGCGACGCTGCGACAGGTGCTCGTACAGCTCGGTCTTGCAGTGATAGCAGCGATTGGCCGGGTTGGCGCGGTACTCGGGGCGCTCGAGCTCGGCGGTCGTGCACGAACTCGTGCGGCAGCTGAAACTGGCGGGCGATCGTCCTCGGCGATGTCACGATGCCGCCGCGGGTAGCTGGGGCTGTCGGCGGTCACGCACAGGACGCGGCCCGGCAGCGCCGCGTGAGGCCGCGCAGGCGAGGTACGCGCTGTCGACGCCGCCGCTGTAGGCCACCAGCGAGCGAGTCGAACGACGACAGCACGGCAGTCAGGCGGGCTTCGCTGTCGTCCGCGCAGCGTCCGCCACGGGCTCATTCACTCGTCCAGTCCTCTTCGTCGTCGTCGTCGTCGTCGTCCTCGTCCTCGTCGTCGTCGTCGTCGATCGTCCTCGTCTTCGAGGTCATCGTCGTCGTCGTCGTCGTCGTCGTCGTCGGCGTGGCCTCGAACTCGAGCGGGGACGCGCTGACCACCTCGAGGTTCGTGCTGCACTCGGGGCAGCTGATCAGGTCGCCCTTGTCGACGTCGTACTCGTCGACGTCGATGTCGGAATCGCACTCGGGGCAGGTGGCCATGGGAGCGTCCTCAAGGCGTCGTAACTGGTTGAAAATGCGAACGGTAATACGGCGTACATCGGCGCGGCAAGGCCGGATTATAGCGAGAGGCGCCGGTCTCCGTGCAACGCGAGGCTATCGATTTGGCAACAGCTCTCCGATACTTGAGAGGATGACGGGGACGTCCGTGACCGCCAAGACCGTCGTCATTGCCGACGACACCGGCTTTCGTGCGCGATCGCTTCAAGACGGCGCTCGAGGACGCCGGGCATCGTGCCATCACCGTGCGCAGCGCCGTCGAGCTGCTGGCCAAGGTGCGCGCCGACCTCGATCGCATCGATCTCGTCGTCGTCGACCTGCGGCTGCCCAACGCGCCCGGCGTGGACCTGGTGCGCGGCCTGCGCAAGATCGACGAAGGCCGCCTGCCGATCCTCGTCTTCAGCGGCACGATCGTCAGCGCCGACGAAGTGCGCGAGCTGGCCTCGCTCGGGCGTCGTCGGCTACGTCAACGAATACAGCGCGGTGCAGCACATCCTGCCGTCGCTGGCGCCGCACCTGTTCCCCGACAGCTTCAACCGCCGCGGCAGCCCGCGCGTCGTCCTGGGCATCCCCGTCGCCTACCGGTTCGGCAACACGATCGCCACGGCGCTGACGCTGAACCTCGAGTCGCGGCGGCATCGCCATCCGCACGACCAGCCCGCTCGAGGCCGGCGCCGCCGGCGCGCGTCCGGTTCCGCCTGCCCGGCGGGCCACCGCGAGGTCGACGTCGAGGCGCGCGTCGCGTGGAGCGACCGCCGCGTCGGGCATGGGCCTGCAGTTCGAGAAGGTCGAGTGGCCGACCAGGACGCCATCGACGAGTTCGTCGACGCGCATTTCTTCAGCAACCGCCGCGCCTAGCCGCTTGCTCGCCCGCGGCCGCAGGCTCCGCTAGAGTCGCGCCAAGGAGCGCGCGGATGCTCGATACGTCCCATTCGCCTTCGGCCTGCTGGCCATTCTCGGCGCTGGTCTTCGCCAACGGGTTCTTCGTCGCCGCCGAGTTCTCGCTGGTCACGGTGCGCAAGACGCGCATCGACCAGCTGATCGCCGAAGGCCACCGCGGCGCCCGCACCGTGCGGCGCGCGCTGAACGATCCGGACAGCTACATCGCGGCGACGCAGCTCGGCATCACGATGGCCAGCCTGGGCCTCGGCTGGGTCGGCGAGCCCGCGCTGGCGGCGCTGCATCGAGCCGCTCGTTCCTGGCGCTGTTCGGCGACGTACCTGGTCGTCGGCGATCACGGCGCACACGATCGCGCGTCGTCATCTCGTTCGTCGATCATCACGGCGCTGCACATCGTGCTCGGCGAGCTGGCGCCGAAGACGGTGGCGCTGCAGCACCCCGAGACGGTTGTCGCTGCTGGTGGCCACGGCCGACGGAGCTCTTCATGCGCGTGTTCTGGCCATTCATCCCGGTGCTGAACGGCGCTGGGCAGCCTCGTCGTGCGCGCCTGTCGGGCTCAAGCCGCCGAGCGGCCACTCGCTGGTGCACTCGGAAGAGGAGCTGAAGATGCTCGTCACGGCCAGCCAGGAGGCCGGGCGTCCTCGAGGAGGAGGAGGAGCAGATGCTCCACCGCGTCTTCGGCGTTCTCCGACCTGACGGCCGGCCAGGTCATGGTGCCGCGCACCGAGATGGTGGCGCTGCCGCGTCGACGCGTCGCTCGTCGAGATCGCCGAGATCGCTGGCCCGCGGCGGCCACGCGCGGCTGCCGGTCTACCGCAAGAGCCTCGACGACATCGTCGGCATGCTGCACGTCACCGATCTCTTCCAGCTGGTCGCGGGCGGCAAGACGCCGGCCGATCTGACCGGCGTCGTCCGCGAAGCGTTCACGGTGCCCGAGACGATGCCGGCCGACGACCTGCTGTCGGAGATGCGGACCCGCCAGACGCCCGGTGGCCATCGTGATCGACGAGTTCGGCGGCACGGCGGGCCTGGTGACGTTCGCGGGCCTGATGGAACGCATCGTCGGCGAGGTGGGCCCTGGCGGCGGGAGAACCGGATCACGGTGCTGGCCGATGGCTCGGCCCTCATCGACGGCCTGGCGCTCGTGGCCGACGTCAACGTGCAGTTCGGACTGCACATCGACGAGGAGGCGTACAACACGCTCGGCGGCTACGTGCTCGGGCGGCTGGGCCGGCGGGCGCGCGTCGGCGATCGGTTCGACGTCGAGAGCCGGACGTTGCGCGTCGAGGCGCTCGACGGGCTGCGTGTGGCGCGCGTTTTCCTGTCGAAGGAGAAGGATGTCGAGCAGAACGCGCGCAACGAATCGCCGTAGCTGCCAGCTGACAGCTGGTCGCAGTGTTCTTCACGTCGTTCGCAGCAATCGCAGCCCGTTCGCGATCACGACGAGCGACATGCCCGTGTCGGCGACGATCGCGAGCCAGAGCGACGTGTAGCCGCTGACGGCGAGCGCCGAGAAAGATCAGCTTCACGCACGCAGCGCCGCGGCGATGTTGAGTCGCGATCGTGCGCAACGTGGCGCGGCTCAGCCGGAACGCGAACGGCAGCTTCGACGAGGTCGTCGCTCATCAGCGCGACGTCGGCGGTCTCGAGCGCGACGTCGCTGCCGGCGGCGCCCATCGCGATGCCCACGTCGGCGGCGGCCAGCGCGGGCGCGTCGTTCACGCCGTCGCCGACCATCGCGACGCTCCCCCACTGACGACGCAAATCGCTTCACGGCCTCGACCTTGTCGTGCGGCAGCAGCTCGGCGCGGACGTCGTCGATGCCGACCTCCGCTCGCGATCGCGTGCGCGGCCGCCGGTGCATCGCCGGTGAGCATCGCGACGCGGCGACCCGGCCTGCGCGAGCAGGTCGACCACGTCGCGCGCCCTGATCGCGCGGGGACGTCGGCGAGCGCGATGAGCCCGAGCGACGCGCGCCGGCGCGAGCCACGACGACCACGGTTCGCCCGAGCGCCGCCTGGGCGTCGAGCACGGGCGTCAGCGGCGCGAGATCGATCCCGCGATTCCGTGCAGCAGCCGCGCGCTTCCGACGAGCGACCTGATCCCGATCGACCTGGCGCTACGGCGCCGAGGCCGGGCACGGCCCGGAACGCCGGATGACGGCGGGTGCGCCGATGCCCGTCGCATCGCCGCTGCGCATGATCACGGCGGCGATCGGATGCTCGATGGGCTGCTTCACCGCCGCCGCGAGCCGCAGCACGTCGTCGGCTGACCACGCCCTCGACCGGCGATGACCTCGACCACCTCCGGCGTTCCGCGCGTGAGCGTGCCGGTCTTGTCGAACGCCACGCCGTGCACCGTCGCGAGCCGCTCGAGATGGAGCGCCGCCCTTGATGAGCACGCCGCGCCGTGCCGCGGCGGCCAGCGCCGACACGATGGCGACCGGCGTGGCGATGACGAGCGCGCACGGGCACGCGATGACCAGCAGCACGAGCGCGCGGTAGATCCACGTGCACCGCCGGCCCCCAGCCGGCCAGCGGCGGAACGATCGCGACCAGCGCGGCCAGCGCGATGACGGCGGGCGTGTAGATGCGCGCGAAGCGATCGACGAACGTCTGCGCCGGCGCGCGCTCGGCCTGCGCGGCCTCGACCAGGTGGATGATGCGCGCGAGCGTCGTGTCGCGGACGCAGCCGCGTCGCTACGCATCTCGAGGCGCCGTGGCCGTTGATCGATCCGGCGAACACCTCGTCGCCCGGCTGCTTGTCCACCGGCAGCGACTCGCCCGGTGATCGGCGCCTGGTTGACGTCGCTTTCGCCCGGACACGACGCGGCCGTCGAGCGGCAGCTTCTCGCCGGGACGCACGCGCACGTGCTCGCCGAGCGCGACGTCGTCGGCCGGCACGCGCATGCTCGGCGCCGTCGCGGACGACGGTGGCCTCGGGCGGCGTGAGATCCATCAGCGCGCGGATGGCGTGGCGCGCGCGGTCCATGCTGCGCGACTCGAGATACTGCGCGAGCGCGAAGAGAAAGACGACCGTCGCGCCCTCAGACCACTCGCCGATGGCGATGGCGCCGACGACGGCCACCGTCATCAGGACGTGCATGTCGAAGCGTGCTGAGGCGCGAGCGCGCTCCAGGCCCGTGCGGACCGATGGCACGCCGCCGGACGACATCGTCAGCCAGCGCGGCAGACTGCGCGAGCGGGATCGCGCCAGCCGAGCCATGGGCGACCAGGCGACGGCCAGCGACACGCCGCTGACGCGAGCAGCCAGCAGGACGCCGAGTCTGGCTGCGTTGCGGTGCCGCGAGGCTCTTCGTGCTCGAGCCACGCGCGCATGCCGGTGTCGGCGACCGCGCCGACGATGGTGCCGGTCGACAGCCGCGCGGCGTCGTACTGCACGTGCAGGCGGCCGGCCACGACGTCGGCGCTGAAGGTCTCGAGGCCGCTCAGGTGCTTGAACCGGCGCTCGATGAGCGCGACTTCCTCGTGGCAGTCGAGCCCCTCGACCTTGAAGACCGACTCGGCGTGGACCTCGCAGACGGTGCAGGCGGCGCGTGCGACCGCGCGTCACGTCAGCGCTCCCGGCGGCGCTGCCGGCCTCGCTCACGTGGTCGCAGGCCCTGCGCCAGCAGCCGCACGATGTGGTCGTCGTCGAGGCGGTAGTGGACCATGCGGCCGTCGCGCCGCGAGCGGACGAGCGCGCAGACGTGCGAAGCAGGCGCAGCTGGTGCGAGATGCCGCCGACTCGCTGATGCCGACCAGGCGTGGCCAGGTCGCACACGCAGAGCTCGGCCCGCGACAGCGCGCTCAGCATGCGCAGCGCGCGTCGGATCGCCAAGCGCCTTGAAGGTCTCGGCCAGGCGCTCCAGCGTCGGCACCGGTCGGCAGTCGCCGCGCGAATGGCCGCCACGCGTGCCGGATCCGCGTGGAAGACGTCACAGAGGTCGGGAGTTGACCGGGCTAAGGAGTTGTGGTCAGCCATGAATATATGAACAGTGCTCGTCATATATTAGCACATCACTGTCAGGGACCAGGGTTCAGGGGCCAGGGGTCAGGGGCGACAGGGCTGGCACGCCGACCCGAAGCCCTGCGCTCCTGACCCTGACCCCTACGACCCCTAGATCGCCGCCAGCGCCTCGTGGATCTTGCTGGTAGTTCGGCTCGTCGCCAGGGCTCGGCGTGACCTCGCGATAGCGGATGACGCCGCTGCCATCGATGACGAACACGGCGCGCCGCGAGATGCCCTTCAGCCCGAGCATGTCCGGGTTGACCACGTCGAACTTGGGATGGCGTCCTTGTTGAAGTCGCTCAGCAGGTCGAAGTTGAGCGCGTTCTGCTTGGCGAACTCCTTCAGCGTGAACGGCGTGTCGACGCTGATGCCGTAGACCATCGCGTTGGCGAGTTGAAGTGCGCGAGCTGATCGCGGAAGTGGCACAGCTCCTTCTGGCACACCGACGTGAACGCCGCCGGGAAAAATGCGAGCACGACGGTTCTTGCCCGCCGGCGCGCTGAGCGTCACCGGCTGGCGATCCTGGTTGGACAGCGTGAAATCGGGAGCGTTCGAACCGACCGTTGCAGACATCAAGGCCTCCGGAAACGTTCATCGATCACGTGTGACCTGCGGGCGTAGGGCCAAGGTCCAGGATCAGCCCGACGTCTGTACCCGGACCTGGTCCTGCACGCTACGGCGTGAGCAGCATCCGGGACGCCTGCGCCTTTTCGACCGCGGCGCGCGAGAACGGCACCGTGCGGTAGCGCGCCGGTGCTCCACAGCGCGTTCTGATCGAAGTAGTGCGGGCTCAGCGGTTGCCCGACTGGCCGGTCGTGTTCACCGCCAGCGTACTGATCCCAGTTGCCGACGTCGAGCACCTGCCGGTACGACGCCAGATGTCGACGACGCCGTAGGGCTCGCGGTCGTTCACCGACGCCTTGCGCACCGTCCACGAGTCGCCGGGCTGCGGCACCGGGCCGCGGCTGAAGAACCAGTTCAGCGCGAACCCGCCGGCGCCGAGCGCGTGCCGGAACGTCACCGCGTGCACGCGGTCCCAGGCCCAGTTGGCCTCGTCGCCGAACTTGCGTCCGCAGCTGAGATCACGGCATCGGCGGCCGCCAGCAGCACGATGTCGTCCCGCGCTCTCGCGCCGGTCGACGGTCGCGATGTCGTTCCACCAGTGCGACGTCGGGTCGTCGATGATCGGCGTAGAGCCCGACGTAGCGCTCGGAAGCGCCGTACTCGAACGAACTCCTTGAAGACCGTCCGCGTCGAGCTCGTCGGCGAACGTGCGGCGCCACAGCGCGCGCACGAATGCCTCGTAGAGCGTCACGACCGGACGGCCGTCGACCTGCCGATCCCAGAGCCGCAGCCGGTCGATGCCGAGCGCGCGCGTCGGCGCTCGGCCTTCGCGAAGCGCGGCGACGTTGCGCGCGGCCTCGACCGCCGCGAGGATGGGATCGGCCGCGGCCGACCGCACGTCCATCTGGATCGCCGCGCAGCGCCGCCTGATCGAGGCCGGTCTGCGCGCCGAGCCGCTGCGCGATCCGCATCGGTGCGAAACGGCGCCGTCCAGTCGCGCGTCATCACGCCGGGCCAGCGCGGATCGATCTCCGCGTTGGCCGTCACGATCTGCCCGCACGGCGGATCGAGGATGGCCGGCAGCCGCTCGAGCGGCGCCGTGCCGACCCAGTCCTGCTCGCCGGTCCATCCCTGGACGGGCGTGCCGCCGTCGCCGCCGCTGCGCAGCGGCACGCGGCCCGACATCGCGTAGCCGATGTGCCCGTCCACGTCGGCGTAGACGAAGTTCTGCGACGGCGCCGCGAAGCGCCGCACGCCGGCCAGGAACTCGGTCCCAGTTCGCCGCGCGATTGATGGCCGTCGAACGCGCCGGCCGTCTCGCCCGCGCGTTTCCCAGCGCAGCGCGAGGGGCCGTGGGCGTCACGCGGCCCTGCGAGCGCGGCCAGGTCCGGCGGCGTCTCCCAGTCGGCCTCGGTGTAGAGCAGCGGGCCGTGACGCGTGCTGAAGATACTCGATAGGCCGTCGGGCCGCGACTGCCCGCGCACGCCAATCTCGCACCGTCGTCGATCGCGAGCGGCAGCCACTGGCCGCGGTACAGGTACTGCGCGCCTGGTCATGTCCACGTCCTCGACGTAGAAGTCCTGCACGTCGATGCCGGTGTTGGTCAGGCCCCACGCCAGCCGCGCGTTGTGGCCGATGATCACGAACGGCGCGCCGGGCAGGGTGACGCCCGCGACGTCGAGGCCGCGCGGCGACGACGTGCACCTCGTACCAGATCGACGGCATCTCCACGGCCAGGTGCGGGTCGTTGGCCAGCAGCGGCCGGCCCGTCGCCGTGCGCGACGGCGCCGACGACCCAGCTGTTGCTGCCGCCGGCGCGCGCCGTCGACGTCGAGCCACTCGAGCCCGGGCGGCAACGGCGGCGTCGTCGAGCGCGCGCGTGGCAGACGGCGAGCGGCCGGTCGGCGACTCGCGCGGCGCGGCGCGTCGGCCGCGACGTCGGCGCCGGCGCGGTCGCGCTCGAGGATCGTCGGGGCGCCCGCGGGCCACGACGCCCATCAGCGGTTGGCTTCGGCGGCGCCGATGGCGCGCGTCAGCCGGCCGCGCACCAGCTCGCCCCGCCGGTTCTCGGCGAGGCGCCAGGACAGCAGCCGGGCGACCGACGAGCGAGTCGACCGGCGTCCACGGCTCCGGCGTCAATCCCGAGCAGCCAGGAACTCCGGCGGCCGCCGCCAGCGTCCCATCTGCCGCGACGGCGGCGTTCACGCCGCCGCGTAGTGCTCGAGCGCGCTGCGGACCAGCGGCGTGGCCGTCTGCCACTCCTCGCTGCGGCAGCGCGCCGCAGTCCCAGGCCGACGAATCGCTTGTCGACCCGGAGCGTCGTCGGGCCGAGCACCTCGGACAGCCGGCCGCCGGTCGCGCGCCGATAGAGCTCCATCTGCCAGAGCCGTTCGCGGCCGTGCAGAAAGCCGACGGCGAACCACGCGTCGTCGGCGTCGCGCGCGTAGACGTGCGGCACGCCGTACGCGTCGAAGAGGATCTCCACGGGCGCGGTCAGCCCGGCCAGGCGCAGCTGCCCCTCGAGCGGCGGCACCGATGCGTCGCAGGCCGAACCAGGCCGGCCGGCAAGCCCAATCAGGACGAGCGCCGTCAGAACGAGCAGCCGAGGAGCCCACGCGGCGGGCGGCCGGCGTTCACGCGACAGTCGGCGGTCGCGAGGGTCCACGCGGTGGTGCGGACCGCGGAACGCGTCCGCTTGCCGGCCGGAAAACCGTTCGCATAGGATCGGGTGTTGGCGTGGACATCTGACGCCCGGGTCATGCGCGAGCCGTTCGCGCTCAAGGTCCTAGAGGTTACACCGCGGCGAGCGTCTGTTGTCCGATAATGCCGGTTCTCGTCATCAAATGGAGCACACACTGTGATCGAGGTTGAACACCTCACGAAACGCTACGGGCCGGTCACGGCCGTCGACGACGTCAGCTTTCAGGTGCAACAAGGGCGAGATCCTCGGGTTCCTCGGGCCCAACGGCGCCGGCAAGACGACGACGATGCGCGTGCTGACCGGCTACATGCCGGCCACCGACGGCCGCGTCGTCGTCGCCGGGTACGATGTCTTCGAGCAGCCCGTCGAGGCCAAGCGCCGGACCGGCTACCTGCCCGAGACGCCGCCGCTCTATCCCGACATGACGGTGCGCGAGTACCTGCACTTCGTCGCGAAGATCAAGGGCGTCGCGCCGAAGGATCGACCGCAAGGCGCGGGTCGAACAGGTGATGGCGCGCACCTGGGTGGCCGACATGGCGGGCCGCGCGTGCGGCAAGCTGTCGAAGGGCTACCGCGCAGCGCGTCGGCCTGGCGCAGGCGCTGATCCACAACCCCGACGTGCTGATCCTCGACGAGCCGACGGCGGGCCTCGACCCCAAGCAGATCATCGAGACTCGCCGGCTCATCAAGGAGCTGGCCGGCGACCACACGATCATCCTGAGCACGCACATCCTTCCCGAAGTGAGCCAGACCTGCGAGCGCGTGGTCATCATCAACAAGGGCCGCGTCGTCGCGGTCGACACGCCCGACAACCTCACGCGGCGGCTGCGCGGCGCCGAGACGATGTTCGTGCAGGTGGATGGCGACGCGCGCGCGCGAAGCGGCCGGCGGCGCTGGCGCAGGTGCCGGGCGTCGTGCGCGTCGCGCCGGTCGACGCACGCGGCGACGGGCGCGTTCGAAGTGGAGAGCGAGACGGGCCGCGACGTGCGCCGCGAGCTCGCGCGCGCGGTCGTCGCTCGGCGGCTACGACCTGCTCGAGCTGCGGCCGACGCGCGTGAGCCTCGAGGACATCTTCCTCTCGCTGACCACCGAGGAGCAGCCAGCGAGGAGGCCGCGTCATGAGCAACGTCCTCGCCATCGCGCACAAGGAACTGCGGTCCTACTTCGCCTCGCCGATCGCCTACATCGTCATCGGCTTCTTCGCGCTGCTGTTCGGCTGGTTCTACATCGGCATCCTCGACTGGTTCGTCCGCCAGGGCATGCAGATGGGCCAGTTCGGGCATGGGCCAGTCAGAACATGAACGTCAACCAGCAGATGGTCCGGCCGCTGCTGCTGAACATGACGGTGGTGTTCCTCTTCCTGCTGCCGCTGATCACGATGCGCACCTACGCGGAGGAGAAGCGCTCGGGCACCATCGAGCTGCTGCTCACCTCGCCGCTCACCGACCTGCGAGATCGTCGCTCGGGAAGTTCCTCGGCGCGATGGGCCTCTACGGCGCGATGCTCGCGGTGACCCTGATGCACTTCGGCCTGCTGTTCGCGTTCGGCACACCCGGACTGGAAGCCGCTGGTCACGTCGCTACCTCGGGCTGCTCCTGTTCGGCGGCTGCTTCATCAGCGTCGGCCTGTTCATCTCGAGCCTCACGAAGAACCAGATCGTCGCCGGCGCGGCGACCTTCGGCGTCTTCCTGCTGCTGTGGGTGATCGACTGGATCGGGCAGAGCATGGGGCCGACGGGCGAGTCGGTGCTGAAGTACCTGTCGATGACCGAGCACCTCGACGACTTCGTCAAGGGCGTCATCGACACCAAGCACCTGGTCTACTACCTCAGTTTCATCACGTTCGGACTGTTCCTGACCGTCGGTCGGTGGACTCCGAACGGTGGCGTGGATAAGCGGCATGTTGAACCGCATTGCATCCGTCATCGGCTGGATCGGCACGGCGCTGGTCGTTCGTCGCCGTCGGCGTCCGGATGTTCAGGCCCGAGTGGGCGCAGTACGCCTACTACGGCGGCCTGGGCCGGCCTGGTCCTGCGTCGCTGCTCTACATGGCGTCAGTCAGTGGCGCGAGGTCGGCCGACGTCGATGTCCAGGCGGCAGACGCGGCTGGGCACCATCGCGCGGCACGAGCGTCGTCGTCGTGCTGGCGCTGCTGGTTGCCGTCAACTACCTGGCCTCGCGCCGGAACAAGCGCTGGGACCTCACGGCGAACCAGCAGTTCAGCCTGTCGGCCAGACACGGCAGATCCTCAGAAGCTGGACGCGCCGCTCAAGGTGCGCGTGTTCGACCAGCCGGCGGAGTTCGATCGCTTCCGCGATCGGCTGAACGAGTATCGAGTACGTGTCGAAGCAGGTGTCGGTCGACTACATCGACGTGGACAAGCAGCCGGTCGAGGCGACCAAGAACCAGGTGCAGGCCTACGGCACCGTGGTCTTCGACTACAAGGGCCGGACCGAACGCGTCGTCGTCGTCCGACGAACAGCAGCTGACCAACGGCCTCATCAAGGTGATCACCGGCAAGCAGCGCAAGGTCTACTTCCTCCAGGGCCACGGCGAGAAGGACACGGCCAGCAGCGAGCGCACCGGCTACAGCGCGATCGCTGCCGGCCTGCAGTCGGACAACTTCACGATCGACACGCTGGTGCTGGCGCAGCAGCGGAGCCGTGCCGGCCGACGCCTCCGTCGTCGTGGTTGCCGGGCCGACGATGGACCTGTTGCCGCCGGAGATCGAGGCGCTGAAGAAGTACCTCGCAGGCGGGCGGCAAGCTCGTCGCTGCTCGTCGATCCGCCGGCGAAGGTCGACGCGACGCGCCGCTGACCAACCTCATCGCGTTCCGAACGAGTTGGGCATCGACGTCGGCACCAACGTCGTGGTCGATGTCAGCGGCGTTGGCCAGCTGATCGGCACCGACGAGTCGGTGCCGGTCGCGGCGCACTACCCGGCGCACCCGATCGTCGAGGACTTCCGGCTGCTCACGGCGTATCCGCTGGCGCGGTCGGTGACGGCCGTGTCAGCGGTGGCGTCAACGGCCGCACGGCGCAGAACTTCATCGAGACCTCCGCCAACAGCTGGGGCGAGACCGACCTGGCCGGACCTGTTCACGTCGGGCAAGGTCGAAAACGACAAGACGAAGGACACTGCAGGGCCCGGTGACGCTGGGCGCGGCGATGTCGATTCCGGCGCCGGCGGCGCCGGCGCCGCCGCCGGCGCCGAGCAGGCCAGCCGAAGCCCGACGAGCCGCCGAAGCCGGAGACGCGGCTGGTGGTGATCGGCGACTCCGACTTCGCCGCCAACTTCGCGCTCGGCATCCAGGGCAACCGCGACCTGTTCCTGAACATCGTGAACTGGGCTGGCGCAGCAGGAGAACCTGATCTCGATCCGGCCGAAGGATCCCGACGACCGACGGCTCACGCTGACCGCGTCGCAGCAGAATGGCGTGATGCTGGCTCGCGCTGCTCGGTCGTGCCGGCGCTCATCTGGGGCGCGGGCGATCTACAACTGGTCGCGGAGGCGCGGATGAAGGGCCTGCGCACGCTCGGCGTGCTGGTCGTCGCTGCTCGGCGGCCTGGTCGGCGTACCTCTACTACGTCGACGCGAAGAAGCCCGTCGAGCGAGACCGAGGAGAAGCCCAAGGTCTTCGCCGTCGAGGCCGACCAGATCGAGGAGCTGAAGGTCTCGACGATCGCCGGCGGCGTGGCCGAGTTGAAGAAGGCCGCCGACGGCTGGTAGCTGACCGAGCCCGACGGCCGGTTCGCGCCGACGAGTCGGAGGTCACCGGGATCACGAGCAACCTGGCGTCGGTGACGATGGAGCGCGTCGTCGACGAGAACCCGGCGAACCTCGGCGACTACGGGCTGCGCGAGCCGGTGGCGAGGTCAGCTTCAAGAGCAAGGGCGCCAAGGAGTTCAGGACGCTGCAGCTCGGCACGAAGACGCCGACCGGCAGCGACATGTACGCGAAGACGGCGAACGACAAGAAGGTGTTCCTGGTCTCCGGCTACCTGGAGTCGACGTTCAACCGCACGCCGTTCGATCTGCGCGACAAGAAGATCATCAGCTTCGACCGCGAGAAGGTGGATCGCCTCGAGATCCGGCACGGCCAGTCCACTGGTCCAGCCTGGTGAAGGCCAACGGCGAGTGGCGGATGACCGCGCCGGTCGAGGCGCGCGGCGACTTCGGCGCCATCGAAGGCCTGATCTCGAAGCTGCAGTCGGCGCAGATGAAGGCGATCGTCGACCGAGGACCCGACCGAGTTCGCAACAGTACGGCATCGACAAGCCGGCGGCTGCTGGTCACCATCGTCAGCGGCAGCGCGACGGCGGCCATGGCGTTCGGCGCGCAAGACGGCCGGACGACTTCATCCACGTGCGCGACCTGAGTCGAAGACCATGGTCGTCACCGTGCCGGCCGACCTGCTCGACGAGCTGCGAGAAGGGCGCCGACCGACCTACCGCCGGAAGGACGTCTTCGAGTTCCGCGCGTTCAACCTCGACACGATCGAGCTCACGCGCGACGCCGACGACGCTGGTCTTCGAGAAGCTGAAGGGCAAGGGCAAGGACGGCGCCGACGCCTGGCAGAACGCGGCGACGAAGAAGGCGGTCGACGCGGCGAAGTTCGAGGCGTTCCTCACGAAGCTTGCCGGGCTCGCGCGCGCAGTCGTTCGCCGACGCGAAGACGAAGACGGGGCTCGATCAGCCGGCTGCTGTCGGTGAAGGCGACCTTCGACGACGGCAAGAAGAACGAGAGCGGTCGACATCGGCCGCGTGGGCGCGAGGTGTTCGCCGGCCGGCCTGACGAGCCGGGCGCGGCGAAGCTCGACGCGGCGGAGTTCGACGGGCACGCTCAAGGAGCTCGATGCGTTCAAGTAGGAACCGGGCGGCGGGCGCGCCTCGCCGCCGGCTTCCTGCGCTGCTCGTTCTTGCGGCGCTCGCCTCCCTGACTTCCTGCGCCGCTCGAAGCGCGACGCACCCTCCATCGGCACCCGCGGCGGCGCCAGCCACCGCGGTGGACGACCTTCGGCGCGACCTCTCAGCGCTCTTCACGGAGAGCCGGCCTGGCGGGCCGGTCTGGGCCGTGCGGGTCGAGTCGCTCACGCGTCCCGGAGACGTCGCTCTTCGCGCTGCAGCCGGACCAGCTGATGGTGCCGGCGTCGAACATGAAGATCGTGACGCTCGCGGTGGCGGCCGATGCGACTGGGATGGGATCGCACGTTCCCGACGACGTTCCGTGCCACGACACGAATGGCAGCGGACGGCACGATTCGCGGCGATCTCGTCGTCCGCGGCACGGGCGATCCGACGATCGGCACGCTCCCGACGTCGACGACGTCCATGACTGCCATTGCCGAAGCGCTGTGGCAGCAGGGCGTCCGCCGGATCGACGGCCGCGTGATCGGCGATGACGATGTGTTCGCCGACGAGCCGCTGGGCGAAGGCTGGGCGTGGGACGATGTGCCGTTCACCTACTCGGCGCCCGTCAGCCCGCTCATCTACAACGAGAACGCCGCGAGTGTCGCGATCGTCCCCGGCGCCGCTCCAGGCACGGCCGCGTCGGCGTCGCTCGTCGATCGGGATTCGGGTCTCACGCTGGACAACGCGCTCGGAACCGGCCCCGCCGATTCGCCGGCGTCGATCGACCTGGCGCGTGCGCCGGGTTCATCCACGCTGACGTTGAGCGGCACGATCGCCGGCTCACGGCGCCGCGATCACCGTGGAGGCGGCCGTTCCGAACCCGACGGCCTACTTTGCCTCGGCATTGCGTGCCGCGCTGATCGCGCGCGGAATCGTGGTGCGACGGCCAGCCGCGGTTATCGACTCGACGCCGCCAGGCCCATTTCCGCCCGACGCTCCGGTGCTGCTGACGCTGGCCGTCCGCGTCGCTGGCGGACATCGGCAAGCGGTTGATGAAGGTGAGCCAGAACCTGTACGCAGAGACGCTGTTGAGGGAGCTGGCGGTGTCCGACGGACACCAGGCGACGGCGCGCGACGGTGCGGACGTCGTGCGCTCGACGCTGAAGGCCTGGGGCGTGGTTGACGGCGGCATCGCGGTCGCCGACGGCTCGGGGCTCTCGCGCTACAACCTGGTGTCGCCGACGGCGCTGGTGCGCGTGCTGGCCCACGCCTACTCCGACCCGCGGCTGAAGGGCGGATGGATGGCCGCCTGCCCGTTGGGGGCGTGGACGGTACGTTGGGACAGCGCCTGAAGGGAACACCCGCCGAGGGCCGCGTGCACGCGAAGACGGGGTCGCTCTCTGGAGTCCGCGGCCTGTCGGGCTACATCGAGTCGGCCGGCGGCGAGTGGCTCGTGTTCTCGATTCTCGCCAACAACTTCGCGGCGCCCACGACCGGCGCCGACGTCGAGCACGTCATGGACGAGGCGATGACTCGCCTGGCCACGTTGACGCGATAGTGGGCACCCTCGCGACGTCAGGTGTCGTCGTCGCAGCGACTGGCAGCGCGCACTGTCGCGTCCTCCAAGCGTTCTGAACGTGGCACCGGAGGCGGAGACCTTCGGCTTTCCGCGTTGTCCAATGCGTATCCCGCACGACGCGAACGCCTACACGCAGGGGCTCATCTACCGTGACGGATTCCTCTTCGAGAGTACGGGCCGCAGGGCCGGTCGACGCTTCGGAAGGTCGTGCTCGAGATCGGGACAGCGTCCTTCAACGGCGCGCCGCTCGGTCAGCGAGTACTTCGCGGAAGGGCTCACCGACTGGCGCGACCGCGACTCCTGCAGCTGACCTGGCAATCACACGTGGGCTTCGTGTACGACCTGACGTCTTTTCGCTGCAGCAGTCGTTTCCGCTCGCTGGCGAAGGCTGGGGACTCGACACACGACGAGCGAGTCGCTCATCGTCAGCGACGGCTCGAATCGCCTCAGATTCCTGGATCCGTGACGCTTCCGCGAGATCCAGCGCATCGCAGTCACCGACGCGTGGCGCTCCGGTGCAGGACCTGAACGAGCTCGAGGTACGTCCGCGGGCAGATCTACGCAAACGTCTGGCACTCGAATCGGATCGCGATGATCGCGCCCGGACACGGGCAAGTCTCCGGCTGGATCGACCTGACCGGGCTGATGTCCGCCGGGCTATCGTCTCGATCCCGAGGCGGTCCTGAACGGCATCGCGTACGACTCGGCGCACGGAACCGGCTGTTCGTCACGGGAAGCTCTGGCCTCGCCTGTTCGAGATTCAGAGTCGTTCGCTGACGAGCTGAACGGGCACTGACCATTCATCGGCGTGCCGGCAACCATCGACCGGCTGCCAATCGTCCGTTCGACGTCTTTACTTAGGATCGACTCGACCGAGCCCCTACCATCCGGGCTCCGATGCCCGTGCCCGACGCTGCTCCGCCATTCACGCGCTTGGGTTCTCGGCCGGCGATCATCCTCTACGGGATGCTGCTCGCCATGGTGGCGGCGGTGCGCCCGAGGTTCGAGCCGGCTGGCGCGACGGCACGTTGCGTTCGGCCGCGCCGGTCGATCGCCTGCTGGCCGGCGATGGCCGTCGCCGGACTGCTCTGGAACATCGGCGCGTTGTGGATCTTCGGCTTCCGGGACCTCGGCGCCGGCGCGACGGCGGTCGCTCGAGGTCGCCAGCTTCTCGGCGCTGGGCGTCCTGCCGGCGATTGCCGTTCACGCCGTGCGCGCCAGGGCCCTGACGATCGCCTCGCCGCGGGACCGGCTCCTGATTGCGTCCGGCTACGGGCTCTCGTTCGCGGCCGCGGTCCTCCACGGACTGGGCGGCCGGCTCGGAGGCGACGGTGCCCAGCGTCGCCGGGCTCCGGCTGCTGATGGCGGGCTTCGTCGTCCTGATCGTTCCGCTGGCGGCCATGACGCGCCGACAGGCGTCCGCGCGGCGGATGCTCTGGGTGCTGGCCTTCGCGGTCTTCGCGGTCTCCGTCCTCCACCTTTCGGAGCACCAGCTTCAGGACCAGTGGTTCATCGAGCTCGCCGGCCACCACGGCTCCCTGCTGCTGGCCTTCGCGGTGCTCTATCAGGACTACCCGTTCGCGCTGGCCGACCTGTTCCTGAAGCGCGCGCTCGCGCGCTGGCGTCTGCTTCTGTCGGTCGTTCGGCCTCTGGGAGCTCGTCGAGCCCGCTCGTGGCCGGGGCCCGAGCGACGCCGGCCGGCGCGCCGATGCTGCTCGGCGGCTGGATGGCGACCGTTCTGCTCTTCCCGACTGGTCGAGCGCTGCGACGTCGCTGCTCGTCGATCGGCTGCTGCTGCGGGCGTCGACTACCACGACACCGCTGGCCGAGCTCGGCCTCGCGCGTGAGACCGCGCGTGGACGACGAGCCGCTCGTGCTCGACAGCGCGTGCCGTGTGCTGGCGCCGGCGCTGAGCGCGTCGACGTGTCGTGGCGACGCCTGATCGACCCGAGGACACGCGCGGCCGACACTCGCCGGCTGGTCTCGGTCGATCCCCGTCGGCTGAGCGCGAGCGTGCGTCGTGCCCGACGACAGAGTCGCCGCGGTTCGTCCTGGACGTGGCCGACGTCGCCGGCGGGCGACGGCTGCTCTCGGACGAGGTGACGCCTGCTCGAGCACGTCGGGCCACTCGCTGGCCCGCGGCTGGACGCGATTCGGCTCGAGCGCGAACGGCGTGGCTCGCCGGCTTCGCGATGAGGAAGTCCACCGGCGCGATGGCCGAGGCGCGGCTGCAGGCGCTGCGCGCGCAGATCAACCCGCACTTCCTCTTCAACGCGCTCACCACGATCGGCTATCTGGTCCAGACCGCGCCGGCAGAAGCCGTGCGGACGCTGCTGCGGCTGACGGAGGTCCTGCGCCAGCGTGCTGCGGTCCGACGAGCGCGTGGCGCCGCTCGATCAGGAACTTCGGCTCGTGCGCGCGTACCTGGACATCGAGCAGGCGCGTTTCGAGGAGCGGCTCGACGTGCGGCATCGACGTGCCGGCCGACCTGCTGCGCGGTGCTGGTGCCGCCGCTGATCCTGCAACCGCTGGTCGAAAACGCCGTCAAGCACGGCGTCTCGCCGGCCGCCGCCGGCGGCACGCGTGTCGATCGTCGCGCGGCGGATCGCTGACGCCGCCGGCGAGCCACGTCGCTGCGAGCTCGACGGTTCGCGATCACGCCGCGCAGCGCCGAGCGCATGCCTGTCGAGACGGACATCGGGTCGGGCGGCATCGGCGCTCGCCAACATCGAGCGCCGCCTGGCGCTGGCGTACGGCGAGCGGGCGTCGATCGCGCTCGAGGTCGCTGCGCCGATGGCGCGCTGGCGCGAGTCCGTGCTGCCACTGGAGCTGTCGCGCGCTCGAGGCTGCCCACGCTCGGGCGGAGTGCACGTCGTGATCGTCGATCGCCTGCGCGTGGTGATCGCAGACGACGAGCGGCCGGCCCGGGCGTTCCTGCGGAATGCGCTGCGGAAGCGACCCGATATCGAGATCGTCGGCGAGGCCGCAGAACGGCACCGCGGCCGTGCGGCTGATCGAAGCGAGCGGCCTGACGTCGCGTTCCTCGACCTGCAGATGCCGGAGCTCGACGGTCTCTCGGTCGTCCGGCTCATGCTGATCGGCGCTATCTGCCGTTCGTCGTGTTCGTGACCGCGTACGACGAACATGCCGTCAAGGCGTTCGAGCTCAACGCCGTGGACTACCTGCTGAAGCCCGTCTCGCCGGAACGGCTGGCCGAGACCGTCACGCGTCTGCACGAACGGCTCGATCGCGTCGATCAGCGGGCCACGGCGGTCGACCCGGCTGCGAGCGTGCCGCGACGCCGATCGAGCCGTCGGACGCATCCGGGTTTTCTCGAACGGATCCCGGTGCGACGCCGCGACGAGTTCACGCTCGTGCCGGTCAAGCAGCTGGCCACCCTGATCGCCGCAGGGCGAGCTGGTGCACCTGACGACGATCAAGGGCGAGACGCCACACGATCGCCTATCGACTGAAGGATCTGGAGGCGCAGACTGGATCCCGCGCGTTTCGTCCGGATCGGACGGGGCACGCTGGTGGCCTCCGACCTCATCACGCGCGTCCACCCTCTGCCGGGCGGCGTCCACGTCGTCACGCTGGCGACCGGCCAGCAGCTGCAGGTGAGCCGCATCCAGTCGCGGCTGCTGCGCGAGCGGTTCCTGAAGTTGTAGGCGCAGGCCGAGCTGAAGCTCGGCCCTGGTACTCCGAACTGTCGCAGGGCCGAACTTCAGTTCGGCCGCTGCGTGGCGACGTCCGATCAGAACGTCACGCCCGCCTGGAACTGCACCGCCCGCGGCGTCACGAAGTGCGTGCCGCTGAAGGTGGACAGGAAGTTGTAGAGCGCTTCCTTGTTCGTCAGGTTCACCACGCTCAGCCGGACCTTGAGCTTCGCCCTGTCCGTGTGCAGCAGGTTGTCGGCGCCAATGCCGATGTCGAACAGATGGCGCGGCGCGATCCTCGGCGGATTCGTCACGATCGTCCTCGGTGCCATCCGCCGGGATGCGCAGCCGGGTCGCGCCTCGGTCTGCGGATCGTCGCAGGACGTGATCGGCGACGCCGAGCGCGCGCGAAGGTCTCGCCGCAGAACAGGCCGATGGCCGCCTGCTGGTCGGCCGTGAGCGTGAGGGCTGTGGCGTAGTCGGGGACGGACCCGGCCACGAGGCCGGAGTCGTAGCGCCACGAGAGCGCCGCCCACGCGCCGAGCGCTTTGTCGAAGACGTACTGCACGTTGGTCGTCTGCTGGAACTTCTGGTCGTGATCGATCCGGAAGTCGCCCGGCGGCTGCTTCCGCAGGATGCCGCCGGTGCCGGGCGGCGAGAAGATCGCGTTGGTGTGGCCGAACACCGTGAACGCGCTGAATCCCTGTGCTCTACCAGGGTCACGCGGCCGATGATGCCGTCGAGCTTCGAGTGATCCCACGAGACCGGGAAGAAGATCGGCGTGTCGAACAGCGCGCCGAAGTCGTAGCCGTTGGTCGTGTGCTTGTAGAAGTAGCCCACGTCCGCCACGAGCCATCGCCCGAACGCCTGCTGACCGCCGACCTCGAACTGGTCGCGCGTGCCCGCCGGAAGCGGCTCGCCGCCGGTGCCGAACACCGCGGCGTCGGCGGTGCTCGTGAGCACGAGGTTCTCGTTGTAGGGCGTCTCGAGCGTCCGGCCGTAGGACGCGCGCAGGATCGTGCCGCTAGTGCGGAATCGCGTAGGCCACGCCGAGCCGCGGCTCGACCAGCGACTTCGTCGGTCAGCCCGTCGTAGTGGTCGAAGCGCAGGCCCAGCTTGAAGGAAAACGGCGCCGGCCGTGATGTCGTCCTGCACGTAGACAGGCCTGCTGCTTGATCGTGGCGTTGCCGTCGAACTGCGAACGAGGCCGCCGCCGCGGGACAGATCGAACGGGACCAGGCCCGCGACGAAGTCCGGGTTCCGGTCGAAGCCCGCGTCCGCCGCACTGGCTGTCGGACACGCAGCGCCGTGATCGTCCACCGGCGCGCCGTCGGCGTCGACGACACGGTGAGTTCACCGTCGGGATCCGTGAGTCCGAGCGTGAACTGCTCCGTGAGCTTCGTTGCGCCGAAGGTGCCGCCGAACTTCAGGTTGTGCGGCCCGTGGACGTAGCTGAGGTCGGCCTTGACGCCGAAGTTGGTCAGATGGCGATCCTGGCTGACCGTGCCGGGCGTGTCGGAGAACGGATCGGCGCTCGGCGTGTACTTGACCCGATCCTGCCGGACGAAGCCGTTGACGGTGAGCACCGAGTTCGAGCTGAGGATGCGCGAATAGCCCGGCGCGACGTTGAACGTAGTCGATCGACTGATGCTGCGCCTGGCCGGCGCCTGCTGGTCGTAGGTGTTCGGGACGTCGAAGGACGAATTCGGCCAGCTGCACGTTCAGGTGAATGGCATCCAGGTCCGTCGGATGCACGTCGAGCCGGTTGAAGAGCGACTGGCTGTGGCCATCGCCGTGAAGCGTCCGCGAATTCCGGAGGGTCGAGATAACGGTCCGAGCGCATGGCGCTCACCGAGACGAAGTCGCCGACCGTGTGCGTTCCGCCGCCGAAGTTGAGATCCGTCGTCGGGGCTGTTGAACGATCCGTAGCTGGCCGATCAGCGATCCGGTCGGCGCTTCTGGTCGAGCCCGGACTTGGTGACGATGCGGACGACGAGGCTGTCCTTGTCGCCGAACTCGGCGGGCGGAACTCCGGTGATCACTTCCATCGACTGCACGGCGTCCGGCGAGATCTGGTTCGAGTAGATCCGGCTCTGCTGATCGGTCACGGGCTGGTTGTCGATCGAGAACTGCGTCTGCGCGTGATCGCCGATCGGGTGGAAGAAGCCGTTCGCGTCGGCGACGACGCCCGGCGACGCCAGCGTGATCGACCTGATTCAGCCCCGAAGATGCTCTCGAGCGGGAGTCGGGCGACGCGGCGTCTGATCGATGTCGGTGTGCGCCGTCGGGTCGCGCTCGAGCAGATCCTGGGCGTGGCCGACCACCTCCACGGCCGTGCTCGTGCCGGCCAGCGCCATGGTCAGCGTCAGCTCGATCGGCACCGAGTCCGATTCACGTCCACGTCGCGCTCGATCGACTGGAAGCCCTGCGCGACGATCTCGAGGTGATACGGATTGCGGGGGATGTTCCGGAAGACGAATCGGCCGCTCTCGTCGGTCGTCGAATCCCGACGGAACCCGGAGACCGGGTTGCTGAGGCTGACGCTGGCAGACACCATGGCGCCGCCCGTGGAATCCTTGACCGTGCCCTGGACTGTGCCGGCTCCGCCGAGTTCCTGGGCGTGGATCGCGGCGGGGACGATGAGCATCAACAGGGCCGTGCAGGGCAATAACGCCGGCCATCGAAGGAAATGAGGCATGTCCGGACGCTACCAAGGGCGTCATCGGATGGAGAGTGGAAGTCAACGACCGGTCGGTGCAGGGACGACGAACAGGCACGGTCCGCCCATCGCTGGCCAGCCCTGTGGCGCAAATCCATCGGGTCGACAACGGCGATCGACTGCAGGTCAGCGGCCGCTCTCGAACATGCCGGCTCACAGATTGCCGGCGAATGGGCCTACCACCGAGCCGACGTCTCCGGACTCAATGATGCGCTCTCAACAGGCTGCGTGGCACGGAGCGTACCGCTGGCTCACGATCCGGCCAGCACGAGCGCTCGAGTCCTCAGCTTCTTCGGCGATGGCCTGATCGTGATCGTGGCATCCGCTAGCCCGACCGGCACGGCGGCGAGCTCGGGCCGCGCCGCCAGCCCTGTGGGCCTCGCCGACACCGCCTGGCAGATCGAGAGCAGCCGCGACCCGTTCAGAGCCGTGATCGATCCACAGGCCTGAGGCCGAACTGACGTTCGGCCCTACGCCAGTCGAGCGTCGGCCCTACGCGTCGATGACGTCTCGGTCGTAGGGCCGAGCTTCAGCTCGGCCTGTGGCGCTGCACCTCGCGCGGCGACGACGAGGCGGGGCGCGACTGCGAGACGAGCACGGCCGACGGCCCGAGCGCGGCGATGGCCTGCGCGAGGACTTTGAGCCCGGTGGCGTCGCGATCGACGACGCGTACGACGACGCGGAGGCCGCAATCTCTTCGGCCGCCGACGCCAGCTCCGCTGCCTCGTACTTCGCCAGCGACTCGGCGAGCCCGCGCATCTGCTGCCGCGCCTCGCGGGCGTCGGCCTGCAGCCGTCGGACGGCGTCGGGCAGCTCGCTCGATCTGAACGGACAGAGCCGCGGGTCGCCTCGGTGACGACGTCCCGGAGCAGGCGATGATGTCGGACCGCCCGGACGCCGCAGGCGAAGCCGACGCGCGTGCCGCCCTTGTAGCGCTCCCAGCCCGTGACCGCGATGACGCCGATGCTGCCGGTCCGCGAGACGTGGGTGCCGCCGCAGGCCGACAGATCCCAGTCCTCGATGTCGACGAGGCGCAGCGTGCCGCCGCGTTTCGGTTCCTTCCGGAGCGGCAGCGCCGCCGCCTCCTCGGCGCTCGCGTAGCGCACGTCGACAGGCCGGTTCTCCCAGACGATCCGGTTGGCCTCGTCCTCGGCCCGAGTGATCGCTTCGGCGTCGAGCGTCGCCGATCAGGTCGATGGTCGAGACATCCGCGCCCAGGTGGAAGCTGACCGTCGGGCGCAGCGCAGGCGTGAACGAACGCCGCCGACAGCACGTGCTGGCCGCGTGTGCTGCTGGATGTGGTCGAGGCGCCGCGCCAAGTCGATCTCGCCTGAGACACCTGCGCCCGGGCCGAGCGGGCGATCGAGCACGTGCACGCACGGCGCCGTCCTCGTCGCGGTCGACGACGTCGACGACCGTCGCGCCGCCGAGCGTGCCAATGTCGTGCGGCTGGCCGCCAGAGGTGGGATAGAACGCCGTCTGGTCGAGCACGACGAACGGGCGGCCGTCGGGCAGCGTGCCCGACTCGGTCACGGTGCGCGTCGAACGCGGCACGAGACGGCTATCGGAGTAATAGAGACGCGTCGTCACGATGCAGTGGCCTCGAGCGGGTCGGCGACCCCGGCCTCGGCAAAGCCCTTTTGCCCGCAGGACGCAGCTGTCGCAGCGGCCGCACGGGCGGCCGTCCGGCTCCGGATCGTAGCAGCTGTGCGTGAGGCCGTAGTCGACGCCGAGCTCGAGGCCCCGCCTGATGATCTCGGCCTTCGTCATCGCCAGCAGCGGCGCGTGGATGTGGAAGCGGCCGCCCTCGACGCCGGCCTTCGTCGCCAGGTTGGCCATCGTCTCGAAGGCGCGCAGGTACTCGGGCCGGCAGTCGGGATAGCCCGAGTAGTCGAGCGCGTTGGCGCCGATGCCGATGTCGAAGACGCCAAGCGCCTCGGCCCACGCCAGCGCCAGCGACAGGAACACCGTGTTGCGCGCGGGCACGTAGGTCATCGGGAATCGACGAGTCGATGCGCGCGGTCCTTCGGCACGGCGATGTCGGCGGTCAGCGCCGACCCGCCGACGCGTGCGAGAGGTCCACCGCCAGCTCGAGATGCGCGCGTGACGCCAAGCGCCGAAGCGACGCGCCGGGCGGCCTCGAGCTCGCGCACGTGCCGCTGGCCGTAGCGGACGCTCAGCGCGTACGAGCGCGAAGCCCTCGGCCTTCGAGCATCGCCGCGGCCGTGTACGAGTCGAGGCCGCCGGACAGGAGGACGACGGCTCGTCGTTCGCTCATCGCTCGTCGGTCAGTGCTGCACTCGTCACTTCACTTCGCACTTGCACTTCGCACTTTGCACTTCTTCAGACTCCCCGGTCTCCGGGCTCCCAGATGTACTTGTGCACCTGGAGCTGCACGCGGACCGGAAGGCGATCGGCCAGGACCCATTCGCTCAGCGTCTTCGGGTCGAGCACGCCGTGCACCGGCGAGAAGAGCACCGCGGCGACCTTGTCGTGCAGGGCGTGGCGCGCAAGACGTCGCTCGCGTACTCGTAGTCGGCGCGGTCCTTGATGACGAACTTCACTTCGTCGTCGGCGTCCAGGCGATCGAGGTTCTCCCAGTCCATCCGGTGCGCCTCTCCGCTGCCCGGGCACTTCACGTCCATGACCTTGATGACGCCGGCCGGCACGTCGGCGACTCGATCGATGGCCGCCAGTCTCGATGAGCACGGTCTTGCCGCGGTCGAGCAGCGCCTGCATCAGCGGGTAGACCTCCTTCTGCAGCAGCGGCTCGCCGCCGGTGACCTCGACCATCTCGCAGCCGATAGCGCTCGACCTCGTCCAGGACCGCGTCGAGCGACATCTTGCGGCCCTCGTGAAACGCGTACGGCGTGTCGCACCACGAGCAGCGCAGGTCGCAGGCGGTGAGGCGGACGAAGACGCAGGGGCGTCCCGGCGTGCGTGGACTCGCCCTGGATCGAGTGGAAGATCTCGTTGACGGTCAGCACGGTGCTACGGTGCGGCTCGGCTGAGAGCTCGGCTGCGCCCGACGTCTGCGAGCCGAACCCTTCTACAATTGTACCGTCATGCTCCGCATCGGCACCTCCGGCTGGAACTACCCGACCGGCAAGGGCACCTGGAACGGCGTGTTCTACCCGCCGCGCGAAGGGCCGCGCCTCGTCGGTGCCCGGCTTCGACGAGCTCACCTACTACGCCGAGCACTTCGACACCGTCGAAGTGAACTCCAGCTTCTACGGGCCGCCGCGGCCCGAGGTGAGCCGGGCCTGGGTGGAGCGAACGCCGCCGGCTTCGAGTTCTCGCTGAAGCTGCACCAGCAGTTCACGCACCCGAAGATGTACCAGAAGGCCGGCGCTCGGCGACCTGCCGGACGCGTCGCCGGACGTGCTGGCCGAGCTCTCGCGGGTCACCGACGGCCGACGTCGGTCGCTTCAAGGACGGCCTCGATCCGCTCGCGATCGCGCGGCAAGCTCGGCGCGCTGCTCGCGCAGTTTCCCCCGAGCTTCCACGACACGCCGGCCAACCGCGAGTACCTGGACTGGCTGCTCGGCACCTTCCGCGACTATCCGGTGGCGGTCGAGCTGCGGCACAAGACCTGGAGCGACCGCATCGGCGAGACGCTGGCAGCTGCTGAACGCCTTCGGCGCCGCGTGGACGCAGATCGACGAGCCGAAATTCCAGTTCTCGATCCGGCAGAACTACCTGCCCAACGTGAAGGGCTTCGCCTACATGCGGCTGCACGGCCGCAACGTCGCGCAGTGGTGGCACCACGACGCCGCCGAAGATCGCTACAACTACCTCTACTCGGCCGACGAGCTGCGGCCCGTTCGCCGAGACCGCCGTCGCGACGGACGCGATCGTCCGGAAGGCGTACCTGTTCTGAACAACCACTTCGCGTCGAAGGCGGTCGTGAACGCCGTGGTGCTGAAGTCGCTGGTCGGACAGCCCGATCGACGGGCACGTATCCGCCGGAGATGGTCGAGCGCTATCCCGAGCTGAAGGGGCTGGTGCGAGGTCGCGCCGGTTACGGCTTCACGGACATTTTTCGAATCACGTCGCCGACGCGAATCTTCGTGGGCACGTCGAACCCGCTGATCACGCTGGCCGAACACGACGTACTTGCCGTCGAGCGACGGACGGCGTCGAGCATCACGTACCACTGCGCGTCGGCCTTGGCCGGATTGCCGGAGTGGGCCATCGCCACCGCGCCCTTCACGTGCTTGTGCTTGCGCGACAACTCCGACACGCCGACGGGCGTGCCGCTGCCGCCGGTGCCCCAGAGGTCCTTCTTCGTGTAGTCGCGCGTGTTGGGATCGCCGGCCTGAATCACGAAGCCGGGCTCGACGCGGTGGAAGCGGAGCCCGTTGTAGAAGTTCTTCTTCACCAGCGTTCAGGATGTGCTCCACGGTCCGCGGCGCCTCGTTCGGGTACGTCTCGAACTCGAAGGTCCCCTTCGTCGTCTCGACGACGATGACGGGGCCGGCGCCAGGCGTCGGCTGCGCCGGCGCGGGCGGGCGCGGCCGGCGCGGCGTTTGCGGCGCGGGCTTGGCGGCCGGCTTGGTCTGGGCCGACGCCATCGCGGCGAGACCGGCCATCAGGGCAACGACGAGCAGCACACGCGCGCGCATCGTGAAGTCCTTCCGATCGGCAGGCCTGCAGGCCTGCAGCTACAGTACGTCCGTCGGCCCTACGAGCGCTCGTCCGATCGTAGCCGTTGACGCCCGGCTCTTCCCCACCCTCGTCACGCCGATTCTAGGACAGAGCGCCGAGATCGTGCAGTCGCCGCAGCGCGGGTACACGGGCCGGCAGACGTTCTGCCCCCACGTCACCAGATACAGGTTGATGTAGGGCCACCAGCGCGCGTCGGTGCGACTCGTAGAGCGCCTGCTCCGTCTCCTCCGGCAGCTTCGTCTTCACCCAGCCGAGCCGGTTCGCGATGCGGTGCACGTGCGTGTCCACGCAGATGTTCCGCTGGCTGCCGATACGCGAGGATCATCACGAGGTTCGCGGTCTTGCGGCCCGACGCCCGGCAGCGTGACCATCTCGTCGAGCGTGGTCGGCACCTTGCCGCCGTGGTCGTTCACGAGCGTCTCGCAGGTCGCCTTTCACGAAGCGCGCCTTGTTCCGGTAGAAGCTCACCGGGTAGATCAGCGTCTCGATCTCCTTCACCGTCAGCTTCGCCAGCGTCCGTGGCGTCCGGGCGCGACGGAACAGCCGCGTCGACGCCGCCAGCGTCGTCGCGTCCTGCGTGCGCGCCGAGAGCAGCGTCGCGATGAGGACCTGGAACGGGTCCTCGGCCTGCGACTCGGAGATCTTCTCGATCGCCGGCAGCTCCATGCCGTCGATGGCCAGCGAGAGCGCGCGCATCACCGGCTCGACTGGCGCCGGTTGAGGCCGACGGTCCGAACGCGAAGTTCCGTCGCGAGGCCTGGGCTCGAGCAGTCGACGGCACGGCGGTGAGGCGTCAGTGGCCCATCGAGACGCAGTAGCCGCACTGATTGCAGGTGACGGCGGGCTCGATGACGCACGGGCTGCCGGGGGCGGTGGGCACGACCATCGGCAGGCGCACGTGGCTGCGGTGGCCGTGATGCCCGGCCGAGGCCGGAAGCACCGGCGCCTGCCTGCAGGCGCGAGGCCGCGCGCGGCGAGGACGTGCCGAATCGACGGCGCGGATTTCCTCGTCGGTCATGACGGGATGTCCACCTGATCGATGATGCCGACGATCGCCGCGTCGACCGGCGCGGCCTTCTTCTGCATCGCGTCGCCGGCCGCCTTGCCGTCGAGCACGAGCAGCACCTTCTCGTGGACGCCGGCGCCGACGGTGTCCACCGCCAGCAGGCCGGGCCCGCGCGGCTCGTCGTTCTCGCCGAGCGGCTGCACCAGCAACAACTTGCTGCCTTCGAACTTCCGGTGCTTCTGGGTGGCGACGAGCGGGCCGACGACGCGGCCGACGATCATGCCTGGCTCGCCGGCGCCGCCGCGCCTTCGGCCGACCAGTGATCGACGATGCCGACGATGGCAGCGTCGACGGGCGCCTCGACCGGGTAGAACGGAAAGGCGGCCTCGCGGCCGCGGACGAAGAACACGTGCTCGCCGACGCCGGCGCCGGCCGCATCGGCGGCGACGAGCGTCCGGCCCGCCGGCCGGCGGTGTCGCGTCGAGCGGCTGCAGCACGAGCAACTTCAGGCCCGACAGCGACGCGTCCTTGCGGGTCGCGACGACGTCGCCGATGACGAGGGCGACCTGCATGACTAGTCCGCTCACTTCGACCTGATCGACGATGCCGACGATGGCGGCGTCGACGGGGCAGTCCTTCATGCCCGACGCCATGCGCGCCGAGCTGCCGCTGACGATCAGCACGGTCTCGCCGACGCCGGCGTCGACGGTGTCGACGGCGACCAGATAGCCGCCGTCGAGCTTGCCGGTCGGGATCCACGGGCCGTGGCCAGCAGCAGCTTCTGGCTCTCGAGGCGCGGGTCTTTCCGCGTCGCGACGACGGTCCCGACGATCTTGGCGAGGAGCATGAGGGCTGTACGTGACGGCCGAACTGAAGTTCGGCCCTCGACGGCCCTACTTCGTGCTCTTGCCGATCGGCAGCGCGTCTTCGAGGTTGGCGTGCGGCCGCGGGATGACGTGCACCGAGACCAGCTCGCCGACGCGACGCGCGGCGGCGGCGCCGGCATCGGTGGCCGCCTTCACGGCCGCCACGTCGCCGCGCACGATGGCGGTGACGTAGCCTGCGCCGATCTTCTCCCAGCCGACCAGCGTGACCTTGGCGGCCTTCACCATGGCGTCTGCCGCCTCGATCATGGCGACCAGCCCCTTGGTTTCGACCATTCCCAGCGCCTCACCCATGAGTGCCTCCTGCGTACCGCAGCTTCGCACGGCGTCCTCGATGAGTGCCGCCAGCTCGCGGTATGTTAACCGAATTTCCTGCGTCGTCATCCCGGCGCGCGATCGCGGGCTGCCCCATGGCCACGCCGCTGGCCGGATCGGGCACCAGACGCGCGCCAGGTGCGTCCGGCGACCGCACCACCTGGCAGGTCGCATCGACCACGCCGCCCCGCCGCCCGCGCACGTCGTCGTCGAGGCAGATGGGCGCCGGCGCGGCGATGCCGTACAGCCCGCGCAGGCTCTGAAGCCGCAGCACTTCTTCCTGCGAGATCAGCCGTTCGCCGCCGAGCAGCCGAGCCATCAGGCTGATCTTGGCGAAGTGCTCGATGGTTTCCATCTTGTAGTACGCGCGCAAAGACGTCGGCGCCGACGGTCAGCGCGCCGTGATTGGCCAGCAGCAGGCCGTCGTGCGCCTTGATGTACTGACGCACCGCGTTGGGCAGCTCCTGGCGTCGACGGCGTCGCGTACTCGGCGATCGGGATGCTGCCGAGCGTGCAGATGACCTCGGCCAGCACGGCGCGATCGAGCGGGATGCCGGCCACCGCAAACCCGGTCGCCAGCGGCGGATGCGCGTGCACGACGGCCTTCACATCGGGCCGCTGGCGATACACCTCGAGGTGCATCTTCAGCTCGGACGAGGCGTCGCGCGTCGCCGGCGACCTTCTTGCCGTCCAGGTCGACGACACCATCATGTCCGGGCGTCATGAACCCCTTCGACACGCTCTTGGGCGTCGTGAGCAGGCGATCCGTCGGCGATGCGGATCGCTGATGTTGCCGTCGTTGCTGGCGACGAACCCGCGCGCGTACAGACGCCGGCCGACCTCGACGATGTCGGCGCGGAGCTGGTCGAGCGAGACGTCAGCCATCGGCTAGACCTTTCCGCTGCAGCCAGGCCTGCTGGCATTCGGGCGAGCAGAACCAGGCGGTCTGCTGTCCGCGCGACGGCGGTCAGGGCGCGGCCCGCACGACGTAGGTGCCGCAGACCGGGATCCTTCACCATCTGGCCGGCCACCTGGCGGTGCGACGCGGCCGGACTGCCGCCCGATGGCGCCCTCGACGATGCCGGCGAGAAAGCGCAGGTACGCCGATCGCACGACCAGCGCGATCAGGAGCGAGAAGAGGATGAAGCGCGCACGAGGAATCCCATGCCTCGGCCCTTCAGTTGGTCCTGGGCGCCGGCGGCGCCTGTGCGCCGGCCAGCAGGTTCGGGTGCGCGTTCTTCATCGCGTCGAGCGCCCGCTTGGCGGCTTGGCCTTCCGGACTGGCCGGCGCGAGCGCCACGACCTGCTGCCAGGCCTTGGCCGCGCCCGCCAGATCCTGCTTGCCGAACGCGCGGACGATGCCCAGGTTCAGCAGCGTCTTGGTGTGCTTCGGATCGATCTGCAGGGAGTGCTCGAACTGCGCCAGCGCGCGATCCGGCTGGTTCAGGTAGTAGTAGCTGACGCCGAGGTCGGTGCTGACGTCAGCGTTGTTCGGATCGAGCTTCAGGGCGGCCTCGTACCACTGTCGTCGGCGTCGGTGTAGCGCTCGGCGTCGAAGTACAGGTTGCCGAGCGCTGCGCGCGGGCGCCGCGCTCGTGGGATCGGCCGCGCGGCCTTCAGCAGGCTGTCTCGACGTCGGCCTGATTCGAGCTGCGGCGGCGCCTGCGCGGTCTGACGCCGCTGGGCGGCCGGCTGGCTCTGCAGCGGCGGCGCGCTGCGAGCGGCACGGCCGCGATCGTCGCCTGCTGCGCGCCGATGACCCAGCCGGCGAGCAGGCCGAAGAGCGTGCCGGCCGCGGCGAAGACGAGGAATCGGGCTTCATGTCGGAGCGGAACTTCGGATCATAGCAGCGTCCTTCGAAACCAGTCCACCAGCGCGCCGACCAGATCCGGCTGATCGGCGAGCAGCGCGCGTGCCGTTGGCCGAGACGTTCGTCGACGATGCGCAGGTCGCGCAGTCCGGGCGTCGATCTCCGCGAGCTGCCTGCGCCGATCGCGACGCGTACGGGTCGCCGCGCGCGGCGACCAGCAGCACCGCGCCCGATCGCGCGGCGAACGAGCGCATCGACGGCGTCGCAGCGCAGGCCGCGGAACTCCGACGGCGGGCGAGAGCAGCGCGATCGATCGGACGGCGGGGTCGGCGCCGGCTGCCATGCATCGCCAGCGTCGCGCCGAGTTCGAGCGCCGGCGATGCCGATGTCGGTCGGCAGCACATCCGGCTGCGTCTTCAGCCAGTCGAGCCGCGGCCTTGACGTCCTGCTGAACGGCTCGCAGGGCGTCGGCGGGATCGACCGCCGAGGCGCCATGACCGCGCAGGTCGAGCGCGAGCACGCCGAACCCGGCCTCGTGCAGCGGCCTCGCAACGACATCCCAGTCAGCGTGGGTGCGCATGACGCAGTGGACCAGCAGCACCGCGGGCGCCGTGCGGCGCCGGCGCATGCCAGACCGCCGACAGGCCGTGACCGCCATCGTCGGTGCGAATGGACACAGTGGTCTGCGGCACGAGCCTCGGCGGGATGCCGCGCACACAGGCGATCGACGGCGCAGACGGTGACCGCGGCGATGACGCGTCACGCGACTCTCCTTCGAGCACGGCCAGGTACTCGCGCACGGCGCGATCGAGGCCGACGAACATCGCGCGGCTGATGATCGCGTGGCCGATCGACACCTCGGCGAGGTGCGGCACCTGCGCGAAAGACGGGCAGGTTGTCGAGATCGAGGTCGTGGCCGGCGTTGACGCCGAGGCCGCGGTCGTGCGCGCGTCCGGCGGCCGCGACGTAGTGCTCGAGGCTGCGCGGTCAGCGCGTCGCCGCCGGCTTCCGACCGCACGCGCGAACGGTTCCGTGATACAGCTCGACGCGGTCGGCGCCCATCTCGGCCGCCCAGTCCACCGCGGCGAGCTCGGGGTCGACGAACAGGCTCACGCGGACGCCGTGCGACTGCAGATCCTCCACGACGCGCGCGCATCTCGTCGACGTCGGCGTCGTCGACGGCCAGCCGGCCTGGCTCGTGATCTCCCCGGCGCGACGGGCACCAGCGTGCACTGGTCGGGCCGGACGTCGCGAACCAGCGCCAGCAGGTCCGGCCGCGGATCGCCTTCGATGTTGAACTCGACCCGCTTGCGCTGCGGCGCCAGCATGGCGGTCAGGTCGTGGACGTCCTGGAAGGTGATGTGGCGCGCGTCCGCCCGCGGGTGCACCGTGATGCCGTGGCGCGCCAGCCTGCACGGCACACGCTCGGCGGCCGTCGACGACCGACGGCACCGACCCGCCGCGTGAGTTGCGGACGGTGGCGACCTTGTTGACGTTGACAGACAGCTCTGATCACGACCAGGCTCCGCGAGTTCATCCTGACGCTGTCGGCAATCTCCTCGGCCCACGCCGCGATCTCGTCGCTGTCGCGTCCTTCGAGCATGATGCGCAGCAGCGGCTCGGTGCCCGAGTAGCGCACCAGCAGACGGCCGTGGCCCGCGAGGCGCGACTCCACGTCCCTGATGACCGCGGCGATCGCGGGCACCGTCGCCAGATCCTTGCGCTCGCGCACGCGGACGTTCACGAGCACCTGCGGATAGGTCGACCAGCTCGGTGGCGAGCGAAGACAGCGGGCGGCCGGTCTTCGCCATCACGCGCAGCACGCCGAGCGCAGTCGCAAGGCCATCGCCGGTGAACAGGTAGTCCGAGAAGATGACGTGGCCGGACTGCTCGCCGCCCGAGCGAGAAGCCGTCGCGCAGCAGCTCCTCCATCACGTACTTGTCGCCGACCTGCGTGCGCCGCAGCGCGATGCCGGATTCGCCGAGCGCCAGCTCGAGGCCGATGTTGCTCATCACGGTGGCGACGACGGTGTTGCCGCGCAGGCGGCCCTCGGCCTTCAGCTGCCGCGCGCACATCAGCATCACGGCGTCGCCGTCGACGAGCGGCCGTGCTCGTCGGCGAAGATCGCGCGGTCGCCGTCGCCGTCGAACGCCACGCCGGCGATCGCGCCGCGCTCGACGACACGCGCGTCCGCCATCGCCGCGGGATGCGTCGATCCGCAGCCGCAGGTTGATGTTGCGTCCGTCGGGCGAAGCGCCGATCAGCGTGACGTCGAAACCGAGGCTGCGGAAAAGCCGGGCCGCCACGGTGCGTCGTCGCGCCGTTGGCGCAATCGACGACGAGCTTCGCGCCGCGCAGGGGCCCCGGGTCATCGAGCTGATCGCGCAGATGCGCCAGGTAGGCCTCGGATCGGTCGACCTCCGCAACCGGCGGCGCCTCGTGCCGTCGACGTGCCACGACGAATCGGCGACGATCGGCCTCGACCTGGCGCTCGAGCTCCTCGGTGAACTTGTGGCCGGCGCCGGAGAACACCTTGATGCCGTTGTCCTCGAACGGGTTGTGCGACGCCGAGATCACCGCGCCGAGCGTGACGTCGCGGGCTGCTCGCGAGATACGCGACGGCCGGCGTCGGCAGGACGCCGACCGTCTCGACAGTCGGCGCCGGCCAGCCGGGCGCCGTGCGCCAGCTCGCGCTCGATCCAGCCGCCGGACTCGCGCGTGTCGCGGCCGATGAGCAGTCGCGGGCGGGCTCCGCCGCGGCTCGAGCACCTTGACGATCGCCGCGCCGATGCGACGCACGGTCGGAGGGTCGAGGGGCGCGACGCCCGCGCGTGCCCGCGGATGCCGTCGGTGCCGAACAGCCGGGCGCCATTCAGCGGAGCCGTGACGTCGAGCTGCGCGGGCTCGACGCGCGACAATGGTCACGTCGGCAGGCTGATCGAAGCGCACGGGAAGATTGTAGCGTCCGCGCATCGAGGCCCGACGAGGTCGGCGTACACCTGCGAGGTCTTCGGCGGCCGTAAGCGCGGCGACGGCCGAGTGCGGCGCCCTCGCACGCGAACGCGCGACCTCGGCCGGGCGGGAGCGTCGGCGCGGAGCCCTGAGCGGCCGACCGCGCAACGCGACAGGGCACGTGCGTCGATCGTCCGCTCGACGCGGCACCGGGCGGATCTCGACCGTCACGATCGCGTCTGCGCGAGTTGCGCAGGCGCACGATCGAGTCGGGCACGCCGATCGGTCACCGTGTCGATCACCGGACTTGGTGGCGCCCCGTGACGCTCACCGGCTCGGTCGTCGCTTCGGTGACGCTGCTCACGGCTGACGACGGGCCCGACACGTCGACGGTCGCCGGATCGGCGGTGACGCGCGCCACGTCGAACCCCGGCGCCGGCTCGTCGTCGATGTCGGGCACGACGGGGACCGTCCGCGACGGCCGACGTCTCGAAGGTCAGCGACAGCGTCGACGGCGACACCTGCAGCACCTTCACGCCCGTGGGCACCGACGACGTCGTCGGGCAGCAGGTGGAACAGCCGCCGGCCCGGGCGAGCGCTGTCGCAGGTCGATCACCGCGACCAGGTCGGTGCCGCGCAGCTGCGCCGAGCGCGCCGCTGCTGCCGCGCAGCGCGGACGTCGACCAGGCTGACCGGCTCGCCGAGCAGCTCGAGCTGATCGGGAATGTTGCGGTACTCGAGCGGCACTCGCAGCGAGCGCTCGGCCTCGCGCTGCCCGGCCACCAGTCCCCAGAGCAGCGTCGCCAGCGCGATGCGAGAGCACCTTCAGTGCCGAAGTTCCGGAAGATGCTGACGCGCATCGTTCAGCGCGGCCTCGGCGCGGCCGGCGACGGCTCGCTCGGCGAAGCGACGCGGGCGGAGCAGCTGCGCGCAACCGGACGCGCAGCTGCTCGGGCGTGAGGTTGCGCTCGATCCGGCCGTCGAGCACGAGCGAGATCCACCCGGTCTCCTCGGAGACGACGACGGCGACGCGCGTCGTTCTCTTCGGTGAGGCCGATCGCGGCACGATGCCGCGTGCCGAGGTCCTTGCTGAGCCGCGGATTCACCGTCAGCGGGCAGGAAGCAGGCCGCGGCCGAGACGCGGTTCTCCTGGATGATCACCGCGCCGTCGTGGAGCGGCGATGCCGTTCTGGAAGATCGTGACGAGCAGGTCGTAGCTGATCTGCGCGTCGAGCGGAATGCCGCCTTCCGACGTAGTTGCGCAGCCCGATCTGGCGCTCGATGACGACGATGGCGCCGGTGCGCTGCGTCGACAGCATCTGCGCGGCGACCGCGATCTCCTCGACCGTCTCGTCCACCGTCTCGCCCTTGGCGAGATACCGGAAGAACGGCGCGCGCCCGAGGTGCGCGAGCGCGCGCCGGATGTCGGACTGGAACAGCACGATCGCCGCGAAGACGACGTAGCCGATCATGTTGCGGATCAGCCAGTTGACGGTCTCGAGCTGGACGATCTGCGAGAGGTAGAACAGCGCGACGGCCAGGCCCGCGCCGACGGCCATCTGCACGGCCCGGGTGCCGCGAATGAGGACGAGGACTTCGTAGATCAGCAGCGAGACGAGCGCGATGTCGACGACATCGCGCCAGCCCAGGCTGGGCCGGCCGAGCGCCTCGGAGATCCAGGAAAGGTTCATCGCAGGTGCGTCAGGTGCGTCAGGTGCGTCAGGTGCGTCAGGTGCGTCAGGTGCGTCAGGTGCCGGGTCGATCAGGTGCTCGTCCGGCGTCGCGAATCGCGTCGACCGTGCGCACGACGTCCACCATTTCCTTCACGGCGTGCACGCGCACGATGTGCGCGCCGAGCAGCACCGCGGTGGTCACGGCCGCCGCCGTGCCCCAGTCGCGGTCTGGTCGGCGTTCCGCTCGCCGATCGCCGCCTTCAGGAACGACTTGCGCGAGGGGCCGACCAGCAGCGGGCCGATCGAGCGTCTGCGAGCTCCCGCAGGCCGGCCAGCAGGGCCAGGCTGTGCTCCGCGCGCTTGGCGAACCCGATGCCGGGGTCGACGAGGATTCGCTCGCGCGCGATGCCCGCCGCTTCGGCCGACGGCCAGGCGCTCGCCGCAATTCCCCGGCGACCTCGTCGGGCAACGTCGACGTATCGCGCCTCGCGATACATCTCGCGCGACCGGCCCGCGGTTGTGCATCAGCACCACCGCCGCGCCCCGCCTCGGCGCCACTACGTGCGCCAGGCCCGAATCATACCTTAGGCGCGCTGACGTCATTGACGATGAGCGGCGCCGCGATCGAGCGCCGCCTCGGCGACCTCCGCCTTGTAGGTGTCGATCGAGATCGGGATGCGGAGCCGCCCCGCCAGCTGCTCGAAGACGGGCTCGATGCGGCGGCGCTCCTCGTCGGCAGCCACCGCCTCGGCGCCGGGGCGCGTCGACTCGCCGCCGATGTCGACGAGGTCGGCGCCGGCGTCCTCCATCCGGAGCGCCGCGTCCACCGCGCGCTCGGGATCGACGAACTGTCCGCCGTCGGCGAAGGAATCCGGCGTGACGTTGAGCACGCCCATGACGAGCGTGCGTTCGCCCAGGACCAAGCATCGCGCCGTCGGCAGCGGAACGAAGTAGCGGCGTCGCGGGGCGAACATGGAAGTGCGAAGTTGGAAGTGACGGAGTGCTCAGGTGGAGTCGGGTAGTGGAGAGCGGGTGCTGAGAGTGGGAAGTGGAGAGGCAGGGTGTGCCCGACCTCTCTGACCTCGCACTTCTCACCTGCCAACCTGGCACGTTCTTACGGCTGCGGCAGCGGATTGCTGCAGGTTGCGGCACGAAGCCCGGGCGCGATTCCTTGCGCGTGCGGTCGTCGCTCACGGCGCGCGGCGGCGCCGGCGGCGCGACGCGGCTGTCTCGTCGAGCGACTGGCCGGCGACGATGCGCTGCACCTGGTCGCCGTCGAGCACCTCGCGCGCCAGCAGGGCGTCGGCCAGCTTCTGCAGGCGCTCCTTGTATTCCTCGAGGACCGCCAGCGCGCGCTGGTAGTTCTCGGTGACGATGCGCTTGACCTCCTGGTCGATCCGGAGCGCCGTGTCCTCGCTGTAGTCGGAGCGCTGCGCGATCTCGCGGCCGAGGAAGATCTGCTCTTCCTTCTTGCCGAAGGTGAGCGGCCCCATCGCGTCGCTCATGCCCCACTCGCAGACCATGCTGCGGGCCATCTCGGTGGCGCGCTCGAGGTCGTTGCCGGCGCCGGTCGTGATCTGGCCGAGCATGATCTCTTCGGCGATGCGGCCGCCCAGCAGGATCGCGATGCGATCGTTCAGGTAGTCGCGCGAGTAGTTGTGCTTCTCGTCCACCGGCACCTGCATGCGTCACGCCGAGCGCCATGCCGCGCGGGATGATCGTGACCTTGTGGATCGGGTCGGCGTGCGGCAGCCGCACGGTGAGCACCGCGTGGCCGGCCTCGTGGATCGCCGTGACCTTCTTCTCCTCGTCGCTGATGATCATCGAGCGGCGCTCGGCGCCCATCAGCACCTTGTCCTTGGCGAACTCGAAGTCGACCATGCGGACGACCTTCTGGTTGTAGCGCGCGGCGTTGAGCGCCGCTTCGTTCACCAGGTTGGCCAGGTCGGCGCCGGTGAAGCCCGACGCTCGCGCGCGCCAGCATCGCTGATGTCCACGTCGTCGCGACAGCGGGATCTTCTTCGTGTGCACCCCGAGGATGCCCTCGCGGCCCTTCACGTCGGGACGGTTGACCACGATGCGGCGGTCGAAACGGCCGGGACGCAGCAGCGCCGGATCGAGGACGTCGGGGCGGTTGGTCGCGGCGACGAGGATGACGCCTTCGTTGCTCTCGAAGCCGTCCATCTCGACGAGCAGCTGGTTCAGCGTCTGCTCGCGCTCGTCGTGGCCGCCGCCGAGGCCCGCGCCGCGGTGACGGCCGACGGCGTCGATCTCGTCGATGAAGACGATGCACGGCGCGTTCTTCTTGCCCTGCTCGAACAGGTCGCGCACGCGGCTGGCGCCGACGCCGACGAACATCTCGACGAAGTCCGAGCCGCTGATCGAGAAGAACGGGACGTTGGCTTCACCCGCGACGGCGCGGGCGAGCAGCGTCTTGCCGGTTCCCGGAGGGCCCATCAGCAGGACGCCCTTGGGGATGCGGCCGCCGAGCTTCTGGAACTTCTGCGGCTCGCGCAGGAACTCGATGATCTCCTGCAGTTCGTCCTTGGCCTCGTCGACGCCGGCGACGTCCTTGAACGTCACCTTCTTCTGCGTGCTGCGACGACAGCTTCGCCTTGCTCTTGCCGAACGAGAGGGCCTTGTTGCCGCCGCTCTGCATCTGGCGCATGAAGAAGATCCAGAAGCCGATGAGCAGCAGGATGGGCGCCCACGAGTAAAGCAGGGTCGCCCAGGGACTGGTCGTCGGGTCCTTGGCCTGCACGACGACGCCGCTTGTCGATCAGCTTGTTCGCCAGGCCTTCGTACTGGGTCGGCGCGTGGGTCCGGAAGGTGTCGTTGCTCTTCAGCGTGCCCGAGATTTCGTTGCCGGTGATGGTCACGCTGGAGACCTGGCCGGTCTCGACCTGGGTCATGAAGGTGCTGAAGCTGATGGCCTGGTCACGGGTCGCTGGAAGCGCGTGGAGAACTTCCAGACGAGGACCCCGACCACGACGAGCACCATCCAGAACAGCAGGCTCTTCAGGGTCGAGTTCACTCAGTGGCCTCCCAACGGCTCGAAACTCAAGACTACCACGGACTTTGTGGCCGTCGGTGACGCCGAAACGCCTCGCCAGCGCGTGCCCGGCGACCCAGACGATCCGCCCGTCGGCGTCGGTCACGATGGGCACCTGGTGACGCCGCGCCGGGGCACCTTCCGGTCGACGAACAGGTCCTGTACCTTCTTTCGGCCCGAGACCCCCAGAAGACTGCATCCGGTCGCCCGGTTGCCAGGCGCGGACGACCAGGTTCGGCGCGATGCCGGCGGCCACGGCCTGTGCGGCTCGCGGTGGCCAGCGCGTCCATGCCACCGATGTCCTGACAGGTCCCGGCGCTCGGCCGCGAGCCGACAGCCCGGCCTCGGGGACCTCGACTCCCCGGGAACGCGGCAGGCGCGTACCGGCCAATCCGAAGGATGGCGTGGCCGTGGCGCGAGCGGGGGCTCCTGATAGATAAGACCCCCTGGCCGCCGGAAAGTTCCACCTGGCAGCGCCCGACGCGCGCACCGACGCCGGCCCGACCGCGCCTCCAGAGACCGGCGAGCGCCGCGATCGACGTGCGCAAACGCGGCGCGCGCCGCTCGACAGCGCGCGAGCGCCCGCTGCACGACGCCGCGCTGCATGCGCCAGACGGCTCCGCACGCAAGCGCGGCGACGTTCAGCCGCAGCGCGGTCGCCATCTCGGCCAGCACCCGTGCTGCGGCCGTCGCGCGGCCATCGCCGCCAGCAGCGCGTCGTCGGCGCCCGCAATCTCGGCGGTGCGCGCGAGCACGGTGACCGCCGAGTCGCCATCCGACGCGACGCAGGGCCGGCAGCACGTCGTGGCGGAGCCAGTTGCGCGGACGTCGCGCGATCCTGGTTGCTGTCGAGTCCTCCATCCAGCGTGCGGCCGTGCGCGTCCGAGGTACGCCGTCAGCTCGGCGCGGCGCGAGATCGATGAGCGGCCGGATGACGTGCCGATCGCGCGCGGGTGAATCGCCGTCGAGGCCGCGGGTGCCGGCGCCACGCAACAGCCGCAGCAGCACCGTCTCCGCCTGGTCGTCGCGAGTGTGCCCGACGGCGACGACGTCGGCCTTGCGCGCGTTGCGCGACACGCTCGAGAAATGCGTAGCGGGCCTCGCGGGCGGCCTCCTCCAGCGAACGGCCCCTGCGCTGCGCCATCGCTCGCGACGTCACCGGACTCGACGTCGAAGGCGCACGTCGAGTCTCGCCAGCGAGGTCGCGCAGAAGCTCGGCGTCGCGCGTCGGATTCGGCGCCGCGCAGGCCGTGGTTCGAAATGCGCGAGGCCGGCGAGGTGCAGGACGCCGGCGGCGGACAGCTCCGCCAGCAGCATGGGCGAGCGCGACCGAATCGGACGCCGCCGGAGACGGCGACGACGACGCGCGCGCCGTGCGCGACACAGCGCCCGGCGTCGAATGGTCGCCAGCACGCGGCCGGCAAGAGAGGTCATGAGTGGGGCGCGCACTCGCGCGGCAGGCATCGGCATGGGCCGCATGGACGTCGGGACGGACCCGAAGGAGCGCGTCGACTCCTTCGGGGCCCAGACAATGGTGCCGGTGCAGGGACTTGAACCCCGGACTCCGCGGATATGAGCCGCGTGCTCTAACCAACTGAGCTACACCGGCGGAACTATCAAGTATAGCAAAGGCGTCATTGACCGTGCTTCGTGCCACGTGCCTGGTGCTCTGTGCGGTGCTGCGTGCTAAGTGCTGCTTACACCGCGCCCGCGTGCCCGGCGAGGAGTGCCCCCGCGGTTACACCAGCACCAAGCAGGGCACGAGGCACGGAGCACCGCACCAGGCACCCGGCACTCAGCACGAAGCACGCTCAGTCCGCTTCAATGAGCGCGGCCGCCAGCAGCGGCAGCAGCAGCTCGTGGTGGCCGGTCAGCGAGTATCCAACGCCGATGCCTTTCGTCGGCCGCGTGACGACGTTGGTCTGCGGGCGGTAGAGACGTACGAAGTCGATGTTGACCGTCGTGAGATCGGTGAGCGGCCGGCCCTGGTTCCGCGCGAGCGCAACGGCCTTGAGGAACACTTCCGGCAGCACGACGGCGGATCCGCAGTTCAGATACACGCCGCGCTCGAGCCGCGCGACGTTCGACACGAAGTACCGGAAGTCCCGCAGGCTGCCCTCGCCAAGCGCGGCGCCTGATGCGGCCGGGTGCATGTGAATGATGTCGGTGCCGATGGCGACGTGCACGGTCAGCGGCACGTGCATCTCCGCGGCCATCGCCGTGAGGCTCACGTTCGCGTGCGGCGCCGTGTGCGACTGCAGCCACTCGCCGACGGCCTGTCCGATGCCGAGGCCGCGGCCCACGCCGGTGGTGATCGCGTCGTTCAGCAGCCGCCCCGTCTCTTCGGCCATCCCGAAACGACCCGGGCCGAGCGCTTCGTCGACGTCCTCGGACGTGGCGCCCGAGAGCGCAATCTCGAAGTCGTGGATGAGCCCCGCGCCGTTGGTCGCGAGCGCTGAAACGTATCCGCGCCGCATCAGGTCCACGAGGATCGGCGAGAGGCCGGTCTTGATGACGTGCGCGCCGAAGCCCCAGATGATGCCGCCGCCTTCCTGCCTGCGCGCGCCGCAGGCGGCTCGACCACCGCCTTCAGATCGCCGGCCGCGAGAATGGCCGGCAGGCGCTCGAGCCACGCGCCGAGACCCGCGCCCTTCTCGTAAGGTCGCGCGAAATCCTCCACGCGCGCCTTGCTCTGGCGCGACGCCAGCGGATACGTCCGGACGCCGGAGAGGTCGAACTCTTCGTAGGAGAACGGCACGACAGGATGATATGACGGCATGGACCGCGTTGGAGCGGATTGGATCGGTTGCGATCGGGTTGCGGTGGCGTTGGGTAGCGTTCGGGACAGGTTCCCCATGGACCTATGGACCCATGCGACCCATGGACCTTCAGAGAATCAGCATCGCATCGCCGTAGCTGTAAAACCGGTATCCCTCGGCGACCGCGGCCCGGTAGGCGTCGAGCACGAGCTCTCGCCCCGCGAAGGCGCACACAAGGACCAGCAGCGAGGACTGCGGCAGGTGGAAGTTCGTCAGCAGCCCGCCCAGGACCCGGAACTGGAAGCCGGGGTAGATGAACAGCTCCGACTCGCCCGCCGACGCGATGACCTCGGCCATTGTGGGCCGCAGCCACGGTCTCCAGCGTACGCGTCGTCGTCGTGCCCACCGCGACGACGCGGCGGCGCCCGGCCCGTGCGCGCGAGACCTTTTCGGCCGCCTCCCGCGAGATCTCGAACGCCTCGGGATCGATGGCGTGCTCCTCCACCTGTTCGGTGCGAATCGGTTTGAACGTGCCGTATCCGACATGCAGCGTGAGGTCAGCGCGGTCGACGCCGCGTGAGGCGAGCGCCTGCAGGAGGCGCGCCGACAGGTGCAGGCCGGCCGTCGGCGCGGCCACCGAGCCGCGTGCACGCGCGTAGATCGTCTGATATCGCTCGCGATCGCCGGGCTCGTCCGGGCGCTTGATGTAGGGCGGCAGCGGCATGTGCCCGACGCGATCGATCGCCTCGTCGACGTCGCCGCCGTCCTGCCGCGCGAGGCGGACCGTGCGCCGGCCGAACGTGTGCTGCGAGAGAACCTCTGCGATGAGCGTGAACGGCGGCTCGCCGAATCGCGCGTGGGTGCCGGGTTTCATCTTCTGCCCGGGATGCATCAGCGCGTCCCAGCGCTCGGCATCCAGCCGCTTGAGCAGCAGGCACTCGACCTGGCCGCCACTCGGATCACGATGGCCGAGCAGGCGCGCCGGGACGACGCGCGAATCGTTGACGACAAGCAGATCGCCCGGCGTGAGGAGGGATGGCAGATCGCCGACGACGTGGTGAGTCCACGAGCGAGTGTGCCGGTCCACTACGAGCAGCCGCGACGCGCCGCGCGTGGTGGCCGGCTCCTGCGCGATCAGGTGCTCGGGCAGTTCGAAATCGAACTCACGCAGGTGCACGAAACGAAGGGTACTTCAGGGTGACGGCGAGGTGCTGACGTGACGGTGCGCGGAGTGCGTGCTGCGTGCCTGCGTGCGTAAGGTGCGGTTGGGTGCGATCTGGGGCGCGGCCGCAGACTGCTAGCGCGTGCCCAGCGCCTCCACGGGACCAACGCCGGGCGCGAAACCGCCATCCTGCGCAAGGGCGCTTCCCCACACGATGTTGGACCCCCACACGATGTTCGAACCCCAGACGATGTTGGAGCCCCACACGATATTCGAGCCCCAGACGATGTTGGAACCCCAGACGATATTGGAGCCCCACACGATGTTGGCGCAGTCGCGCCCACCGCACGAGCTGCCCCAGACGATGTTGTCGCCACGAGGAGCCCCACACGATATTCGAGCCCCAGACGATGTTGGAGCCCCAGACGATGTTGGAGCCCCAGACGATGTTGGAACCCCAGACGATGTTGGAGCCCCAGACGATGTTGCGGCCCCAGACGATGTTGCCCCTCCGAGTTGAGCCCCACACGATGTTGTTCGCCTTGGCGCCGCCGCCGTAGACGAGGTTGTCGGAGCCCGAGCCCCAGACGATGTTCGGAGCCTGTGAACCCCAGACGATGTTGTTGGCCCAGGCCGTCCCCCACGGCAGGATCACGCCGCCGCTCACGCGGTAGTTGCCCCAGATGATGTGCCGCGGACCAGCGACGGATCCGTCGGATACGGATCGCCCGCGCGCGCGGTGGCGAAGAAGCTCGCGAGCGAGCACGGCGCCGTCGGCGTTCAGGAAGCCCGCGCCCTGCGTGAGGTAGTCCGCATCGGGGTTGACGGTGGCCGTGTACTGGAGGAGCGCCTTGACGCGCGTTCGGCGTGAGGCCGGGATTGGCCTGCAGCATCCGCGCGACGACGCCGGTCACTTCGGGCGCCGCCATGCTCGTGCCGCTGAGCGTCAGGTACGGGAACGGCGCGTTGCCGTGCGTGCCCGCCACCAGATCGTCCGGACGCGCATTCGCCAGATAGCTGCCATCGTCGTTGAGCGAGACGATGCGCGAGCCGGGCGCGACCAGGTCCGGCTTGGCCACGTAGTCGACGGCCGTCGGACCGCGCGAGCTGTAGGTGGCGACGCGGTCGTCGGACGGATCCGGCGTGCGACATCGTGCTGTAGGCGCCGACCGTCAGCACCCACGGCGAGTTGCCCGGCGCGGTGATGCCGCCGTACTGCGGGTTGCCGTCGGCGTCCTTCCCGAGGTTGCCGGCCGCCGCGACGACGACGAGCCCGGCTTCGACGGCGCGCTGGGCCGCGAGCGTGAGCGGATCGGTCTCGTACGACTCGAGCACGCGCCGCGCCGAGCGACAGGTTGATGACGCGCAGGTGATACCGCGCGCGGTTGGCGACGGCGAAGTCGAGCGCGCGGATGACGTCGCTCACGTTGCCGCGGCCCCCGGCGTCGAGCACGCGCAGCACCAGCAGATCGGCGCCGGGCGCGACGCCCGCGTAGCTGCCATCGGCGTCCCAGCCGTTGCCTGCGATGATGCCGGCGACGTGCGTGCCGTGGCCGTAGCCGTCGTGCGGGCTCGATGGCGCCGTCCACGAAGTCGACGAAGTCCATCACGCGCTGGCCGATCGGCCCGCGGCCCGTTGTTGACCTTCTGCGCGAGGTCGTCGTGCCACGGCGTGACACCCGAATCGATGATTGCGACGCCGACGCCGCTGCCGTCGAACTGTCCCTGCGCCGCCGCGCCGTTGCCGTTGCCAGTCCCGCTGCCGGCCGCGGAGAGCAGCGCCGCCACCGGGCGATCGAGGTGCACGCCGGCGACGCCCGGATCGAGCGAGAGCGCTTCGAGCTGCGTCGTTGGGGACGTCGGCGACGTAGGCGTCGACAATCTGCAGCTTCACGCCGAGGCGCGCGCCAGCGGCGCGAAGGCGGCCGGCCAGATCGGCACCACCCTCGCTGCGGACGATGACGCGCGACGTGCCGGACGTGCCGACGCGCGCGGCGACGCCGCGATCCATCTTCGGGCGCCGGCCCTCGGCAAATGCCGGGAACGAGAGCAGCGCGAGCAGGCCCAGCGTGGCGCAGACCGCCACCACGCGCCTGGTGCTCAGTGCACCCATGACATGTCCCTCCGCCGCGGTCTCGCGTGCGCGCCGCCACTCGTCGCCCAGCCACGACCAGAGCACCTGGTCGTGACGCGTGCCATCCGCCACCAGCAGCGACTGGCGCAGCAGGCCCTCGGCCACCGCGCCGAGCTTCTCGACCGCGCGATGCGCGCGCGCGTTGCCGGCAGCCACCCGCGCTTCGAGGCGCTCGACGCCGAGCCCGTTGAACGCAAACTCGAGCACCTGCTTCGCCGCGTCGAGGAAGAGCCCGCGGCCCCACCACTCCGCGCCGAGCGCGACGCCCCACTCCGCCGTGCGGAAGTTCGGCTCGAGCTGCCGGAGCTGCACGACCCCCACGGGGTGGCCGACGCCGTGCGGCACCACCGCGAAGCCGGCATACCGGCCCGCATGGCGCTCGATGCGCGTCGTCTCGATGAACCCGGTGAACCGCTCCAGCGACTGCGGGGGCGGCGACAGGAAGCGCATGACCTCGGGCGTCGCGAGGACGGCGAGCAGGTGCGCGCCGTCGGCGGGCTCCAGCTCGCGAAGCGTCACCAGCCGGCCTTCGAGGCGCGGAAGGCCCTGACGCCAGTCGCTCGAAACGGCCCCGTCCAGGGGCTCGAGGGCCGCCGACAGGCGGCGCGTGAAGGCGAAAGAGGTCTCGTGCATACGCAATCCTGTGCAGCGTGCGGTAGGCGCCCGGGGCCGATGCTGGCCGCGGGTGCGGACACGACTGGCGACGCTCAGGGAGAGCAAGGCCGCGGCCATGGCTCATCCGTGGCGCAGTGAGGCCGTAAACGCTTTAGTTGTGGTGAGTTACCTGGCTAGTGCAGAGCTGTATAGGACTCTGCCAGCTCGTCGGGTGGTAGATTTTGAAACTCGACTGAGGGGCAGCTCGGCAGTGCTGCCGTCTAACTACATATGAATCAATAATTTATACGCCGTGATCAGTTTCGTAACACGGTGTCCTGATATGACACAGACCGACAGAATGCATCTGTATCTCCGGGACAGGGCGGGCCTCAGAACGGGGCCCGGAAGGCGAAATCTGCGATCCCTAGATCGCCCAGCGGAGCAGCAGCGCGCCGACGGTGAAGCCGGCGCCGACCGAGGTCACGAGCACCAGGCTGCCCTTCTTCAGCCGGCCGTCCTCGACCGCGTCGTTGAGAGCCAGCGGGATCGTGGCCGCGGTCGTGTTGCCGTAATTCGCGATGTTGATGACGACCTTCTCGGCGGGAAACCGAGCCGCTCGGCGGCCGACAGGATGATGCGGCGGTTGGCCTGGTGCGAGACCATCAGGTCGATGTCGCCCGGCTGCAGGCCGTTGCGCATCGAGCAGCCGGCGGCACATCTCCTCGGTCTTGCGCACGGCGAAACGGAACACCGCCTGGCCGTCCTGCTTCACGTAGTGCAGGCGCTGCTCGACGGTCTCCTTCGACGCCGGCCGCAGGCTGCCGCCGGCCGGCATGAACAGCGCGCCGGGCCGCCGCTGCCGTCGATCTCGGCCTCGAAGTCGAGGATGCCGAACTCGCGATCCGTCGACGGCGAGACCACCGCCGCGCCCGCGCCGTCGCCGAACAGCACGCAGGTCGTGCGATCGGTGTAGTCGAGGATGCTCGACATCACGTCGGCGCCGACGACCAGCGCGTGCTCGATCGTGCCGGCCGCCACCATGTGCGACGCGGTCGTCAGCGCGTAGGTGAACCCCGAGCAGGCCGCGCCGAGATCGAAGCCCCACGCCTTGGTCGCGCCGATCTTGTGCTGCAGCAGGCACGCCGTGCTCGGAAACATCATGTCCGGCGTCGTCGTGCCGACGACGATGAAGTCGATGTCGGCGGGCGTGAGCCGGCCTGCGCGATCGCCTGCAGCGCGGCTTCCTTCGCCAGGTCGGACGTGGCGACGCCCGGATCGACGATGTGCCGCTCGCGGATGCCGGTGCGCTGCTGGATCCACTCGTCGCTGGTCTCGACCATCTTCTCGAGGTCGGCGTTGGTCAGCACGCGCGGCGGCACGTAGGTCGCCAGGCCCGCGATCGTCACGCGCCGCAGGCCCGGCCTCGACAGCCGCCCCGTCTCCACGCCAGCGCTTCGACTCTCGCGTCGCTGTCTCCGCATCACCACAGTCTGCCGTCTCTGTCCCGGCGCATCGAGCCCGAAGAACTCGTAGGCGCGCGCCGTGGCCACCCGTCCGCGGGGCGTGCGATCGAGAAAGCCGATCTGCATCAGATACGGCTCGTAGATGTCCTCGATGGCGTCGGCGCTCCTCGCCGATCGCCGCCGCCAGGCTGTTGAGCCCGACCGGGCCGCCGCCGAACTTGTCGATGATCGTGCGCAGCAGCCGGCGATCGAGGTCGTCGAAGCCGTGCGCGTCCACTTCGAGCAGCTGCAGCGCCGCGTGCGCGACGTCGAGCGTGATCGCGCCCGTCGGCGCGCACCTCCGCGAAGTCGCGCACGCGCCGCAGCAGCCGGTTCGCGACGCGCGGCGTGCCGCGCGAGCGGCCGCGCCAGCTCGCGCGCCGCGTCCGCGTCGAGCGCCACGCCCAGGATGCGCGCCGAGCGCCGCACGATCTCCTCGAGGTCCGCCGTCGGTGTAGAAGTCGAGCCGGTGCACGATCCCGAATCGCGCGCGCAGCGGCGAGGTCAGCAGCCCCGCCCGCGTCGTCGCGCCGATGAGCGTGAACGGCTTGAGCGGCACCTTCACCGATCGCGCGCTCGGGCCCTGGCCGATCATGATGTCGAGCTCGAAGTCCTCCATCGCGGGATAGAGGATCTCCTCGATGGCCGGCGCCAGGCGGTGAATCTCGTCGATGAACAGCACCTCGCGCTCGCTCGAGGTCGGTGAGGATCGCCGCCAGATCGCCGGGCCGCTCGATGACCGGGCCGGCCGTCGAGCGCACCGGCGACGCCCAGCTCGTTGGCGATGACCGTGGCCAGCGTCGTCTTGCCGAGCCCGGGCGGGCCGTAGAGCAGCACGTGATCGAGCGCCTCGCCGCGGTCCGCGCGCCGCGGCAATCGACGACCTGCAGGTTCTCGCGGACCTTGTCCTGGCCGATGTAGTCGTCGAGCGTGCGCGGGCCGCAGGCCCGCCTCGTACTGGACGTCGTCGTCGACGCGCGCGGCAGCGACGAGGCGAGGATCGACTCATCGATCACGGGACGAGGGACGAAGGACGAGGGACGAGGCGATCACGGCTGCCGCGCGTCAGCGAGCTTCAGCGCGCTGCGGAGCGCCTGCTCGAAGCTGGTCCGGCCCGTCGCTGCAGCGCGCGATCCACGGCCTTCTCCGCTGCCGGCCGATGGTAGCCCAGATTCACGAGCGCCGACACCAGATCTGCGCGCGGCCCGTCGCCGGCGCGTCGCCCGTCGCCGGCCGGCGTCGATGCGCGGCCAGCTTGTCCTTGCAGCTCGAGCACGATGCGCTCGGCGGTCTTGCGTGCCGATGCCGGGGATCGACGTCGAGCCGCGCGACGTCGCCGGCGCTGATGGCGCTGCACGAGGTCCTCGCGGCGCGATGCCCGACAGCACCGACAGCGCCAGCTTCGGGCCGATGCCGCTGACCGCGACCAGCCGCTCGAACACGAGTCTGCTCGAGCGCGGTCGCGAAGCCGAAGAGCTGCAGCGCGTCCTCGCGGACGTGCGTGTGCACGCGCAGCGTCGACCGTCGCTGCCCGCGTCGCCGACGGCGGCAAACGACGACAGCGGCACGTGCACGTCGTAGCCGACGCCGCCGATGTCGACGATCACCCGCGTCGGATGTTTCTCGAGGACCGTGCCCGCGAGCCGCGCGATCATGACGGGCGTGAGCCGGTCGGGCGGCCGCCAGTGCCGCCAGCTGCGCGGCACGCGCTCGGCGTCCTCGGCCGATGCGCTGATGGCGCCGCCCGAGCGTGCACGTGACAGATCGCGACCGCGAGCGCGTCGGCGGCGTCGTGCGGCGTCGGGCGCGACGTCGAGATCGCAGCAGCAGCCGCACCATCTCCGGCGACCTGCTGCTTCTCGGCGCGCCCGTAGCCGACGACCGCGCGCTTGATCTCGGCCGGCGTGTACTCGACCACCGTGCAGGCCGGCCTCGACGGCCGCCAGCATCGCGACGCCGCGCGCGTGCCCGAGCTTCAGCGCGCTGCGGACGTTGACCGCGTGGAACAGGTTCTCGATGGCGACCAGATCGGGCCGGCTGTCGCGCGATGAGCGCGGTGAGCCCTTCGTGAATCAGCCGCAGCCGCTCGGGAAACGTCGCGCGCGCGGGCACGACGATCGCGCCGCAGGCGACCAGCTGATGGCGCTGGCCGTCGGTTTCGACGCAGCCGTAGCCGGTGCGCTCCGAGCCGGGATCGATGCCGAAGACCCTCACGCGTGCCCAGCGAGGAGCCTCGATCTCCTTCTCCTCGATGTCGAAGTTCGACCAGACCTGCTTCACGTCGTCGTGGTCGTCGAGCGCGTCCATCAGCTTGACCATGTGGATGGCGTCCTTGCCTTCGAGCTTGACGTAGTTCTGCGGCAGCATCGCGACCTGCGCGGTGGCCGGCTCGACGCCGAGCGCCTTCACCGCGTCGCGCACCGCTTCGAACGCCGAGGGCTCCGCTGAGCATCTTCCCACGAGTCGCCATCGTCGCGCAGGTCGTCGCCGCCGGCCTCGAGCACGGCGTTGAGCAGCTGCTCCTCGTCGGCGCGGCCTTGTCGACGACGATGTAGCCCTTCTTCGAGAACATCCAGGCGACCGAGTTGCTCTCGCCGAGGTTGCCGTTGTGCTTCGTCAGCATGTGGCGCAGCTCGCCGACCGTGCGGTTCCGGTTGTCGGTGAGCGTCTCGATGATCACCGCCGCGCCGCCGGGCCCGTAGCCCTCGTAGGTCGACCTCTTCGTAGTTGACGCCGGGCAGCTCGCCCGTGCCGCGCTGGATCGCCTTCTTGATGTTGTCGGCCGGCATGTTCACCGACTTGGCGTCGGCGATGACCGTGCGCAGCCGCGGGTTGCTGTCGGGGTCGCCGCCGCCGTTACGCGCGGCGACGGTGAGTTCCTTGATGATGCGCGTGAACATCTTCCCGCGCTTGGCGTCGAGGGCACCCTTCTTGTGCTTGATGGTGTGCCACTTGGAATGGCCGGACATGCGTCGAAACTCCAGAAATGCATCGAAAACGAGGACCGTCAAAAGTTTAGCACGGCCGGCCGGGCGTGTGACCAGGCTGACCTATGACCCTTTCCGCAATCAGAATCCACGTCTCCGACTCCGGCGTCCACGGGTCTCCGTCGTAGCTGCCCAGTCGGGCCGTGACCGCGCAAGCCCGCCTTCTCGAGCCGCCGCGTCATCTGCGGCACCGACAGCGTGCGGAAGGCCAGCGCGAACCGCCGGCGTGTCACCGAGCGCGTCCGCGCCGCTCGACGAACTCCTGCTCGAAGAGCGTGAGCCCGCGTGCGGCGGTCCTGGCGGACCGACTCGACGAGCGTGAGATGCGCCTTGTCGGCCGGGACGCCACCCGCGCAGCCGGGTCTCGCCGCGGTACTCGCGCCAGGACGGCAGGTCGGCGACCAGCTCCATGACGAGCCGGCCGCCGGGACGCCAGCACGTCAGGCACGGCGCGCAGCGTGGCGGTGAGATCGCGCTCGCGAGCAGCGACTGCAGGATGCCGTACGGCGCCGCGACGAGGCGCGAAGCGTGCGTCGGGAAAGGGCAGCGCGCGGATGTCGCCGCGGACGAGACGGGCGCGGCGTCCGCGGAGCCGCGCGCGTGCGCACGCGGTGCGCGCGCGCTTCAGCATCGGCGCCGAGAGATCGACGCCGACCATTGCAGCGCCGGCGCGCGCGAGCGGCAGCGTGACGCGGCCGGTGCCGCATCCGAGCTCCAGCACGGGACCGTCCGCCGCGAGCGCGAGGCGCCGCCAGAACGGCACATCGCGCCGCGCCATCGTCTGCGCGTTTTCCCAGTCGTAGAACTCGGCGTAGTCGTCCCAGCCCGCGACTACCGGAAGGCTTCGATCATGAGTGCGCATGGAGTTCATGGGTCGGCATGGGTCGCATCGGGTACGCATGGACGTACGTGCGGGCCGAACTTTAGTTCGGCCATGCGACACGGAGGCAATCGGCCGAGCTGAAGCTCGGCCCTGCGACAGTCTACGCTCGCGCGGCTGACGCGACTTCCCGGACGCGTCCCGACTCTCAGCATCGGTTCGCTGACCGACGGTGGCGAAGAGCATCGTGTTCTGGATCTCGACGAAGTGCGCGCCCTCGCGCGCGGCGTCCTGCTGGTAGAGGTCGAGCGTCCCGAGGTATCCGTGCCCAGCGCGGCGACGCGGCGGACCGACGTCGGTCGCAGCTCGCGCGTTCGACGGCGTCGCGGCGTGCCTGCCACAGCGCATCGGCGGGCTGGCCGATGTGCGTGACCGACACCGGGAAGAGCTGCACCGAAAGCGGCTCGATGCCGCAGTCAGCGAAGATCGCGGAGAGCCGCGGGCCGACGGCGGGATCGGTCGCGTCGCCGCGCGCGGCGGCCGACCGCGGCGAAGAATCGCGACGCCGCGGCGAAGGCATCCGCGGCGGCGACGACGAGCTGTACCAGTAGCGCGCGCTGTTGTCGGGCTCGACCGTCAGCACGCGTCCGCCCGGGCGCGTCACGCGCGCGAGCTCGCGCGACGGCGCGCCCGACGTCGTTGACGTGCTGCAGGACGGCGACGCAGAAGATCGCATCGAACGCGCCGGTCGTGAACGGGAGCGCTCGTGACGTCGGCCGCGGCCGACGCCGAGGCGGTAGTTGTGCGATCGGCCCTCCGCCGCCGTCTGGGTCACGCGCGCCACGTTGCGGTCGATCGCAAACAATCGCAGCTGCGAGACCCGCGAGCGGCCGAGGGTCAGCTCTGCCGTGCCGTCGCCACATCCGACGTCGAGGATGCGCGTGCCCGGACGCGGCCGCAGCGTCTCCTGCAGGAACTCCGAGAACTGCGGCGTCCCACCACTGCTCGCGCAGGTTCTTCAGCGTGGCGGCGGTGAGGGCATCGACGTGACGGGCCATGACTTGACGCTCCCAATTGACCTTATCGGCAGGCGGCCGGCGTCCATGACCCCGGTGAAACCAGCCAAATCTGGCGCCATTTTCCAGATTATACAGCCACGGCATCATCATCATCTGAAATATGGATGATTTCGCCGGATAGACTTACCCGCCATGCGCCGAATCGCCCTCGCCGCCATCGTCTTCTTGCTGCTCGGCACCGTCCGCCACGTGCACGGCCAGGCCCCGGCGGGTCTGCCGCCCGGCCCGGACGACCGTTTCAAGGCCGACCTGCTGCTCTTCGTGGCACACCCCGACGATGACACGCTGGCGGGCACGTATCTGGCGAAGATCCTGGATGAGGGCAAGCGCGTCGCCGTCGTCTACTGCACGCCGGGTGATTCAGGCGGCAACCAGAACGGGCCCGAGCGTGCGAGCAGCCTCGGCGCGATTCGTCAGATCGAGGCGCGGCGCGGGTTGGCCTCGCTCGGCATCACCAACGTCTGGTTCCTGAGCGGCCACGACACGGCGGGACAGGATCCCGTGCGGTCGCTGGCGAACTGGGGGCACGGGGGCGTGCTTTCCGAAGCCGTGCGCCTCGTCCGCCTCACGCGGCCCGAGGTGATCCTCACGTGGATGCCGATGCAGGTGGCCGGCGAGAACCACGGCGACCACCAGGCCGCCTCCGTGTTGGCGATCGAGGCCTTCGATCTCGCGGGCGATCCGGCGGCGTTCCCCGAACAGGTGGCGGCGCCGACCGAGCAGTTCGAATGGCTGCTCGAGGGACTGCGGCCATGGCAGCCGAAGAAGATCTACTTCATGTCCGACGCGATGGACACGCGTTTCATGGACGGCCATGGCCCGTCGTACTCGGTGACGGCCCTGTCGAAGAAAGGGGAGAAGTACTGGGAGTACGCCTATCGCCAGCTGCAGTCGCACGTGACGCAGTACCGCACGGAGCTCGAGCAGCTGGCGAAGGCCGACGCGGCCACGCGCGAGAAGATGGTCACCGGCGCGCAGCCTGGCGATGCGCTGCTCGACCCGCTGCGCCTCATTCGCGGGAAGTCGTACGTGCGAAGCGCGGTGACCGCTGACGTGTTCGATGGCATCACCGACGCGCCTGTGGCGGTCGCGTCCGGGTCGGGCATGGAGGACGGTTCGCTCGCGGGCCTCTCGATCGACCTCGGCGGTCCGTGGCACTTCTATCACCGTTTCTGGAAGACGCACGGCGTCGCGGAACTGGGTGGCATCGATCTCCACGAGGTCGGCCCGCTCGGCGGCGGCGCGACAGTGCGAGTGCCGATCGTCGTCATCAACCGCGATTCGACGCCGAAGCAAGTCACGATCACGACGCGATTGCCGGCGGGCTGGCGGGAGCTGGATCGGCCCGCGACCGTGACGGTGCCTGCGCGCGGCGAGCTGCAATTGATGTCGCGGCTGGTTGGCCCGGCGTCTGCGTCCGGCGGGACCGTCGACGCCGTGTACGAGGCGGCCGGGGCGACGCCGGTCACCGTGCGCCTGGTCATGCAGCCGGGTAGTAATCCGCTGCCGCAAGATTAAGGGGACTGTCCCCAATCGCTTTTGTACTCGGGGACTGTCCCCGTTAGTGCGTTGGCCGAGATGGAACACCGTCAGCCCACGGGCGACAGCCCCCAGCTTGCCATCCTCCTGGGACAGTCCCCGGTACCGCTCGCGATTTCCGATCCTCGCGCGGACGACCTACATGATCAGCAACTCGCTCGGCGCGATGCCGCGCGGCGTCGAGTCCAGTCTGGCCGAGTACGCCGCAGACGTGGGCCACGCGCGGCGTGAGCGCGTGGGCGGAGCGCTGGTGGACGATGGGCCAGGAGATGGCCGGAACACGTCGGCGCGATCGTGAACGCGCCGGCGGCCTCGGTCGAGCATGCACGAGAACGTGAGCACCGCGCACGCGGTCGTGCTGTCGACGCTGCCGCCGCCCGGCCGTCGAGACACGATCGTCTGCACCGCCGGCGACTTCCCGTCGATGATCTATCAGTTTCGCGCCCAGCAGGCGCTCGGCTTCCGCCTCGTCGTCGTGCCCGCGCGCGACGACTTCACCGTGCGGAGTCGCCGGGTCGTGGAGGCCATCGACGAGCGCACGGCGCTCGTCGCCGTCTCACACGTCCTCTTCAGGAGCTCGTTCATCCTGGATCCCGCGCCGATCGTCGAGCGCGCGCACGCAGGTCGGCGCACCGGTGATGCTCGACCTGTATCAGTCGGCCGGCATCATTCCCGGTGGACGTGACGGCGCTCGGCGTGGACTTCGCCGCAGGCGGGTGCCTGAAGTGGCTGTGCGGCGGGCCGGGCAACGCGTTTCTCTACACACGGCCCGACTGCTTGCCGTCCATGCGGCCGCGAGTCACCGGATGGTTCTCGCATCCCGAGCCGTTCGCCTTCGACTCGACGAGTTCGAGCCGCTCGCCTGACGCGCGACGGATGGAGAACGGCACCCCGGCGATTCCGGCGTACTACGCGGCGCTGCCGGGCCTGCGGATCGTCCGCGAGATCGGCGTCAATCGCATTCGCGCCGCGTCTCGCAGTCGCTGACGTCGGCGTTGCTCGACGCCAGTGGACCGCCGCGGCTTCGCGACGTCGCCGTGCGCGACCCGCGATCGCCTCGCCGGCACGGTCGCCGTCGACGTTCCCGACGCCGCCGCCGTGGCCCGCACCCTCAACGCGCGCGACTTCGTCGTCGACTACCGGCCCGGCGTCGGCATCCGGCTCTCACCGCACTTCTACAACACGCTCGACGAGGTCGCGGCCATCATGGACGAGATCGCGCGGATCTCGAAGGTCCATGGGTCCATAGGTCCATAGGTCCATGGGTCCATGTGGGTCCGTGGCCTGGCCGAACTGAAGTTCGGCCCTACGCACGTCTTGCTGGCCCTTGCTCGGCCCGCTCGCCCTGCTCGCCCGCCCTCTTGTTGACATTCGACAAGACCCGTGGCATGGTAGTGTCGACATTCGACAATAGCCTATGCCACCCACCCGACTCGACCTGCTCCAGGGCACGCTCGACCTGCTGATCCTCCGAACGCTGATCGTCGGCCCCATGCACGGCTGGGGCATCTCGCAGCGCATCCAGCAGGTCAGCGAGGACGTGCTGCAGGTGAACCAGGGATCGCTCTACCCGGCCCTCCACCGCCTCGAGGAAGCCGGCTGGATCGACGCCGAGTGGGGACGCAGCCCCGAGCACAACCGCCAGGCGAAGTTCTACCGGCTCACGAAGACCGGCGAGCGCCGGCTGCGCGAAGAAACGCGCGCAGTGGGAGCTCATGGCCGCCGCCGTCGCGCGCATGCTGACGGCGAAGCGTAGTCGTCGATTCGGCATGCGAGCGACGTGTTCAAACGACATGGTCGGCGATTCCGGGCGTCGGCGGCGGGGCGACGGCTCGACGAGCAGATGGACCAGGAGCTGCAGTTCCATCTCGATCTCGAGGCGAAGCGCCTGGTGAACGCAGGGGCTCACGCCCGACGAGGCGCGCACGCAGGCGCGCTGCGACGTTCGGCGGCGTCGAGCGCGTGCGCGAGGAATGCCGCGACGGCGCGGCGCACGTCGTGGGTCGACACGACCGGCGCGCAACATCCGCTACGCGTGCGCGTGCGCTCCGGCGCCAGCCCGGCTACATCGCTGCTCGTCATCGTGACGCTGGGGCTGGGCATCGGCGCCAACACCGCCATGTTCAGCGTCATCGACGGCGTGCTGCTGAAGCCGCTGCCGTATCGAGGCAGCGATCGGCTCGTCCTGCTCCAGGAGTCGGCGCCGCTGGCCGGACAGGACGAAGTCGGCGTGTCGATCCGCGGAGCTGTACGACTACCGCGAGCAGCTGAAGGACTTCGACGGCCTGGTCGAGTTCCACTCGATGTCGTTCGATCTGCTCAACCGCGGCGAGCCCGACCGCGTCAGCACGGGCGTCGTCTCGGCCAACTTCTTCGACGTGCTGCGCGTCGGGCCCGATGCTCGGGCGGACCTTCGTCGCGTCCGACGACGGCGCACGGCGCGGCGGCGGTGCTGGTCCTCAGCTACGAGTACTGGCAGACGCGCTTCGCGGGCGACCCGAAGATCGTCGGCCAGGTGTTCGAGATGAACGATCGCCCGCACACCGTGGTCGGCGTGCTGCCGCCGATGGCGCAGTACCCGGCAGAACTGCGACGTCTACATGCCGACATCGCGTGCCCGTTCCGCGCGCGCGGCGAGCAGCAGCATGGCGGAAGGCGGGCGCCGCGCGTTCGGCGCGTTGCCGTGTTCGGCCGGCTGAAGCCCGGCGTCACCGTCGAGCGCGCGGCGGCGGACGTCGCAATGGTCGCCAACCGCTTCAACCGCGACTTCCCGACCGTCTACGAGACGGGCGACGGGTTCAAGGCGCACGCCGTGCCGCTCCTGCTGGCGAGATCACCCGCAACGCGCGTCCGATGCTACTGATGATGCATGGGCGCGACGCTGCTCGTCCTGCTGCTCGCCTGCGCGAACGTCGCGAGCCTGACGCTGGCGCGGACGCTGCATCGCGAGCGCGAGCTGGCGCTGCGCATGGCGCTCGGCGCTGGACGCGGGCAGCTCGGCGGGCCAGCTGCTCACCGAGAGCGTGCTGCTCGCCCTCGGCGGCGGCGTGCTCGGGCTCTGCTCGTGGCGCGGCTGATGCTCGGCGCGCTCGACGTCGTTCATCGGGCGCTTCACCGCGCGGACGGGCGACATCCACATCGACGTGACGGTGCTGGTGTTCACGCTGGGCCTGTCGATCCTGACCGGCCTGGCCTTCGGCGCGCTGCCGGCGCTGGTGGCGCGCCCCGGGCCGGCGGCCGCGCTGAAGCAGGCCGGCGCCGTCGAGCGGCGGCACCCCGCGGCGCCGGCGCCTGCAGTCGTGCGCTCGTCGTCGCGCAGGTGGCGGTGTCCGTCGTGCTGCTGGTCGGCGCGGGGCTGTTCCTCACCAGCCTCTACCGCCTGCAGAGCGTCGAGACCGGGTATCAGCCCGACCGTGTGCTGTCGGCGGAGGTGTTCGGCAACTTCACGCGCTTCAAGACCGCGGACGATTTCCGCCGCCTCTACCTGCCGCATCGTCGAGCGGCTCGAGCGCATGCCGGGCATCGTGTCGGCGTCGGTCTCGAGCGTCGTGCCGCTCGGCAGCGAGGGCATGTACATGAACGCGCCTCTGCGCATCGAAGGACAGCCGGTGCGGAGCACGACGCGGACCCACGACCGGCTTCACCATCGCCACGCAGAACTACTTCGACACGCTGCGCATCGCGATCGTCGGCGGCCGCGGGTTCCTGGCCACCGACACCGCGGACGCCGCCAGAGTGGCGCTCGTGAACAAGGCGCTCGCGCGCAGCTGGGGCGCGCGCGATCCGATCGGCACGCGAGTCTCTGTGGACGAGGGCGAGACGTGGATGACGGTCGTCGGCGTGACGGCCAACGTCCGGCAGTTCTCCCTCGAGAAGGAGCCCGAGGCGCAGGTCTACATCCCGCTCACGCAGAGCCCGATGGGGCTGCCCGGGCGCGTGCTCGTGCGCACGCAGGGCGACGAGCAGGCGATGTCACAGGTCATCCGGGCCGTCGTGCACGACGTCGACCCGAACGTGCCCGTGAAGAACATCAGCACGCTCGAGGAGCTCCGGCGGCGCTACCTGTCCAAGCCGCTCCTCACCGCCGTGCTGCTGGTCCTGTTTGCGGGAGTGGCCCTCGTCGTGACGCTGACGGGCCTCGCCGGCGTGATCGCCACGTCGGTGTCGCAGCGGACGCAGGAGTTCGGCGTCCGGCTCGCGCTCGGCGCGCGGCCCGGCGCGCTCGTGCGCGGCGTCCTCCGCCAGGGCGCGGGTCTCCTGGTGCTCGGCCTGGTGCTCGGCATCGCGGGCGCGTCCGCGGCCGGTCATGTCCTGACGCGGTACCTCTTCGACACGGAGCCCACCGATCCGCTCACGTTCGCAGGAGTGGCAGCCGCACTGCTGCTGACCGGGCTGGCCGCCTGTCTCGGCCCCGCGCGGCGCGCGACGTCGGTCGATCCGATGCAGGCGCTCAGGAGCGAATGATGCGGGCGCTGGCTCATCTCGATCGTGCTCGCGCTGGTCCCGCTGGACGCCGGCGGCCCGACACCGGCGGCCGACGGTCCGCGCTTCGACGGCGACAAGCTCCTGCAGCCGGTCGGCTACGACATGTGGCCGGTGGTCGGCGCGTCGCTGGGCCTGTCGTACTCGAAACGCGTCGAGGGCAGCGACCCGGGCACGTTCCATCGCGTCTACGTGAACCCGACGGCCTACGCGACCTTTCGGAGCACCGGCACGTTCCCCAACGGCACGATCTTCATCCTCGAGTTGCATGAAGCGTCGGCGAAGACCTCGATCGCGGAGGGCGGCTATTTCGAGGGCCGGCGCGTCGGGCTCGAAGCCTCGGTGAAGGACTCGCGGCAGAAGGACGGATGGGCGTACTACGGGTTCGAGAACGGCGCGCTCGAGTCAGCGAAGGCCTTTCCGGACGCGCGGTGCCACAGCTGCCACGAGGCACACGGTGAGGTCGACAGCGTGTTCGTGCAGTTCTATCCGAATCTTCGGGAACGGCCGAACTGAAGTTCGGCCCTACGTATGTCCGGCGCGGTCGCAGGCCTTGCACAGTCGTAGGGCCGAACTTTAGTCCGGCCGTCAGTCCGAAATCGCCAGCTCGCCCGGCACGATCGGCCGCGTCCGCGGCAGCAGGCCGCGGCGCGCAAGGTTGCCGACCCAGGCCAGGATCCCGACGAACACCAGCGAGCTTGAGCGACGTCGAAGGCGCGCGAGCGCGGCAGGACGCTCCACAGCAGCCACAGCACGGGCTGCGCGATGCAGACGGCCCAGACCGACCCGTAGAAGTACCGGCGCTCGTGGCCCTTCGTTCTTCGTCGATCGCTTCACGCGCGGCAGCAGACCGAGCGCGCCAAGCAGCCAGATGCTGCCCGCGATCGGAAAATACGCGGCGTCGTAGATCTGCCGCAGCCGCCACTCGCCCGTCGCGATCGCCCAGACCAGCCCGGCGATGTTCAGCACCGCGAAGGTGATGACCGCGCTCCACGCGAACGTGTAGCAGATGCGACGGTAGAGCGGATTCGGACGGTCCTCGGTGAAGCGGATGATGTAGGGCGCCGGCTCGACGCCGGGGAGCTTGCCGAGCAGAGCCCGCCGACGCCCGTCGCACGCCAGCACGACACCGAGCCACGCGGCCATGCGCCAGTCGAAGCCCTGCGCGAACAGGTCGAACGTGAGCGGGCCCGGCGCGATGAAGAACGTCCAGATCCAGATCGGCCAGTGGTTCAGCCGGTAGCTGGCCTTGTTGCGGGCGCGAAGCTTGCGTTCCGAGTCGAGCTCGACGCGCTCGGAGTGGCCGACCTTGATGGCATGGCTGGGCGGCATCAGATCGCCGAGCACTTCGCGCAGCGCGTCGCGATGCTCTGACGTATCTGCTTTCATGTCGTCGCCGGATTCTACTTCTGCTGCTTCACGAGCGCCGCAATCGGCCGGCGGCAAGTCGAAGGCCTTCGGATCGACGGGATCGAAGCTCACGCTGTTGATCGTCATCACCGACTCGAGACCCATCATCTGCTGGTGGGTCATCGTCGCGCGTCAGCACGCCGCCGAACGGCTTGTAGTCGCCGAGCGATCGTCGATCACCGGCACGCTGCCCATCTGCGATGGTGGCGTTCATCTTGACGCCGACCATCAGGCCGGTCTTCATGCTGAAGAACTCGGTGACTCGAAGCCAGAGGTCCGCACCAGCTTCACCTCGTAGCACTCCTCGCCCTCGAACGGTCCTCGCGCGACGACCGTCATGGAACTGTACTTCGCCGGGTCGTGCAGGTCGTCGTAGAAGTCGGCCGAGTGCTTCGAGCTCGGTCCAGCTCCTTGCCCTCGAGCAGTCGCGGCCCGACGGCTGGATCGATCGACCAGCCGATGCTGCCGTCGTAGCCCTGCTCGATGCTCGCCGAGGCCGGGCAGCGTGATCCATCTGGTGCATCTTGTCGGGCGCCTGCGCGACGATCTTCAGATCGCCCTTCATGCCCTGGCCGCGGATCTCGAAGGAGCCCGTCTCCGATGCGCGCCGTGTGCTTCTTGATCGCCGCATCGCCGCCAATCGCGGCGCGATACCGCTGCAACACTTCGGCGGCCGACGGCAGCGCGGCCGGCTTCGGCACTGCGCTTGCCGCCGGTGCCTGGCGGCCCTGAGCGGCCGCTCGCGCGGCCGCGAGGAGGCCCAGACAAGGCCGACGGACGAGCGACGAAGGACGACTGATGAAGACGAATGACGAACGACCAGGGACGCCGTCATCGGTGACGCTCCGTGTGAGCAATCCAGTCGAGGGCCGCGTCGAGCACCGGGTCGCGACCCGGCGAACAGCGTCCTGCCGCGTGGGCGGGACGTCCGTGTCCGGGATGACGCCGCGGCCTTCGATCCGCTGCCCGGTCGCCGTCGTGAAATCGCCGATGGCGTACTGCAGCACGTCGCCGCCGGGCAGCCGCTCGAGCACGGCCGGCAGAGCGCCGCCCGCCGTCCGCGTGCCGAAGACGCGCGCGCGGCCGATGGACTGCATGCCGCCGGCGAAGATCTCCGACGCGCTGTACGAGCCCGCGTCCACGAGGATCGCCACCGGTCCGCTGCAAATGGCTCGACGGCCTGCCCCGCGGCGCCGACCATCCGCGGGTTCGCGACGAGATTCAGCGACGACTCGCGCGTCTTGATCACGCCGAGATTCACGGGGCCGTCGAGGAAATGACCCGACACGCCCCATGATCATCGTCAGCACACCGCCGGGATTGCCGCGCAGGTCGAGCACGATGCCCTTCGCGGCGCGGAAGCGATCGATCGCTTCGTCGAACGGCCGCGAGATGGCCGTCATCCAGACGTTGAATGCGATCACGCCGATCGCGGCGCCATCGCGATCCACCTGCTTCGCGTCGAGGCGCGCGAACAGCGTCGGCAGGTGCCCGAACTTCACCGGCACGCCCGCCTCGGGCGTGCGCACGATCTGCCTCGAAACCGTCGCGTCGCGCTCGTCGAGGAACCCGAGCTCCGTGCCTTCGCCGCTGCGGCCTCGCAGCAGCGAGGTGCCGAGCGCCCAGAGACGGAAGTCCTTCAGGTGATCGCTCGCGCCGTCCGACAGGGTGCCGACGGCGGAGCTCACATCACGGTTGCCGACGCGCGTGAGCACCCATCCGGGCTTCACGCCGGCCGCGCGTGCCGGTCCCTTCGCGTCCACGCCGGTGACGACGAGCCGCCCGCCGACGGGGCCGACGTTGAAGCCGAGCGAGCCCACTTCGCCGGGCGTGAGCGGAGGGCCGTTCATGTCCGAGGCCACCGATGCCGGCAGCAGCGCGAAGTGCGATTGCCCCACGCGCTCGAGCATCTGCCGGATCACGCCGCGCACTTCCTCCACCGATCGGGCGGACTCGGCGCGCGGGCGCAGCTCCGCCTTGAGCGCATCCCAGTCCACGTGGCTGTTGTTCTCGGCCACGTAGTTCGTGCGCAGGATGTTCCAGGCGGAATCGAAGGCGGCGACCTCAGGCCGGATGTCGGCGCTCACCGAGCCATTCGCTGTCAGCGCACCGGGCGTCTGGGCAGACGCCACGGCGCCGGCCGACGAGATCACGGCCAGCACGAAAGCCGCGAGCCTCCACTCCCGCAGGCGGGAAAAACGCATCCTTACTATGGTAACCCGGCCTTCCGTTCGTCCTGTCGAAGGTACGAACTATGTAATGGCACCCGCGAGCGCCCGCAGGACGTCGTCATGCAGGTGCCCGTTTGTGCTCACGGCGTCACCGCCGTCGATGCGGGGGCGGCCCTGCCAGTCGGTGAACCGGCCGCCGCTTTCCTGAAGAATCGGCACGAGCGCCGCGCAATCCCAGGGGTTCATCACGGGATCGAGCATCACATCGGCGCGCCCGGTGGCGACCAGGCAGTGGCCATAGCAGTCGCCCCACCCGCGCTGGAGCAAGGACGCCTGCTGAAGCGCGTCCCATCCGGCGCCCAGCCGCCGCGCCAGCAGGCGGCTGTCGGAGTAGACGATGGTCGCCTCGGTCAGGGTGGACGTCTTCGTGACGCGCGCGGGACGCCCGTTCCACGTGCACCCGCATCCGCGCGCAGCGGCGATGGTGTCGCCGAGCGCAGGAAGATGGCAGACGCCGACGAGCATCTCGCCGTCGACCTGCAGACCCAGCAGCACGCCGAACAACGGGACGCCGTGCACGAAGCTGCGTGTGCCGTCGATCGGATCGACGAACCAGCGGTGCGACGCGTCGCGGCGATCGTCGCCGAACTCCTCGCCGACGATCGCGTGCGTCGGGAAGCGGCTGGCAATCGCCTCGCGGATCAGGCGCTCGGCGCCTCGATCCGCGACGGTGACCGGCGAGCGATCGGCTTTCAGCTCGACGTCGAGCGCGGACTGATAGTGCGGGCGCACGAAGCGCCCGGCCTGCTCCGCCAGATCGACGGCGAACTCGAGGAAGGCGCGCGCGCCAGCTATTGGATCTTGTGCCACGTGGTCCGGCCAGTGGTCACGCCGGCAGCGTCCTTCACCGTCAGGGTGAGCACGTTGCCCTCGATGACGTAGAAGCGGACCTTGTCGGCGGAGACTTCGGCCGGAATGGCTTCGCTCGATGGCAACTTGCTCTCGACGTCCATCAGCACGAGGCGGCTCTTCGGCGGGTCGATCACGGCGCGTCCGGTGTAAGCCAGAATTCCGGACACGCTCGTCTGCGGCTGATTCGTGTCGGCGAGCTTGCCGGTGATGCCCAGGTTGCCGTAGGCGTCGTAACTGAGGTGTCCGGTGGCCTTTCGCGGTGTGGCCTTGCCGGCGGCGTCAACGACCTCCAGCGCCACCAGCTCCCATTGACCTTCGAGCTGGCGCCGTACGGCCTCGACCGTTCCGGGCCCCGTGTTGACGTCCCCACCCTTCACGGGACGCTTTCGCGGCGCCGACGAACATCCGGCGATGAGAGGCACGAGCACGACGAGCGCGAACAGCAGCGGCCGAGGACTAAGGCGCACAGGAAACCCCCAGTAAGACGGCAGGCGGTCGATCAGCCTAGCACAGGGCGGCTCTGGCATAGACTACGGCCCTATGTCTCGTCCCGGAGCTGTCATCCTTCTCTGCCTGTCGCTCGGCGCGGGGGCGTGCCGGCAGTCGCTGGCAGACCACGACTGGCGCGCGCACGGCGGCGACCCGGGCCACACGCAGTACTCGTCGCTCGACCAGATCAACGCCGGCAACGTCGTCGCGCCTGCAGGTGGCCTGGACCTATCGCGCGGGCGACGCGCGGCCCGAAGGGCGGTCGCAGATCCAGTGCAACCCGATCGTCGTGCACGGCGTGCTCTACGCGACGTCGCCGCAGCTCAAGGTGTTCGCGCTCGACGCGGCCACCGGCGCGCGCAAGTGGATCTTCGATCCGTTCGCGGGCGGGCGCCGACGCCAGCTCGCTCGGCGTCAACCGCGGGCGTCGTCTTCTGGGAGAGACGGCGACGACCAGCGCATCCTCGTCGCCGCCGGCCAGCGCCTCTACGCGCTCGACGCGCAGGACCGGCAAGCCCATCCCGTCCTTCGGCGACAAGGGCAGCGTCGAGCCTGAAGGACGGCCTGGGCCGCGACGTGCGCGAGCCTCTACGTCCTCTCGAACACGCCCGGGCGCGATCTACAAGGACCTGCTGATCCTCGGCACGCGCGTGTCCGAGGGCCCGGGCCCGTCGGCGCCGGGCCACATCCGCGCCTACGACGTGCGCACCGGCAAGATCCGCTGGATCTTCCACACCATCCCGCAGCCGGGCGAGTTCGGCTACGACACCTGGCCGGCCGACGCCTGGCACGCGCGTCGGCGGCGCCAACGCCTGGAGCGGCATCAGCGTCGACGACGACGCGCGGCCTCGTGTTCCTGCCCACGGGCTCGGCGGCCTTCGACTTCTGGGGCGGCAATCGCCACGGCGCGAACCTGTTCGCCAACTGCCTGCTCGTGCTGAAGGCCGCCACCGGCGAGCGCGTCTGGCACTACCAGTTCGTGCACCACGACCTGTGGGATCGCGACCTGCCCGTCGGCGCCGGTGCTCGTGACGGTGACGCACGACGGCAAGCCGGTCGACGCCGTCGCGCAGACCACCAAGTCCGGCCACGTGTTCCTGTTCGACCGCGAGACGGGCAAGCCGCTGTTCCCGATCGAGGAGCGGCCGGTGCCGCCGTCCGACCTCGAGGGCGAGCAGGCCTGGCCGACGCAGCCGTTGCCGCGTCAAGCCGCCGCCGTTCGCGCGCCAGGCGTTCACCGAGGCCGATGTCACCGACCTCGTCGCCGGCGTCGCACGCCGCCGTCGCTGGAGCAGCTTGCGCAAGGCGCGGACGGGCCGGCAGTTCATCCCGCCGAGCGCGCAGGGCACGGTCATCTTCCCGGGCTTCGACGGCGGCGCCGAGTGGGGCGGCGCGGCCTTCGACCCGACGACCGGGCCTGCTCTACGTCAACGCGAACGAGATGCCCTGGATCCTCACCATGGTCGAGATCGACCACAGCAAGCAGAGTCGGCCGACGCGCGCTCGCGGACGCGCGATCTACCAGCTGAACTGCATCGGCTGCCACGGGCGTCGACGGCAAGGGCGACCCGGCAAGAGCAGTTCCCGTCGCTCGTCGAGCGTCGCGAAGAAGCTGCCGCGGCCGAGGCGGTCGACCAGATCATCGCGGCGGGCAAGGGCGTGATGCCGGCCTTTCCGGCTGCTGACGACCCGGCGAGCGCGAGGATCTCGTGGCGTTCCTCTTCGGCGACCCGCCCGCAGCCGGTCGACGCGCCGATCGACGAACCGCCGGACCGACGCGTCCCCTACACGCACACCGGCTACAACCGGTTCCTCGATCCGGACGGCTATCCGGCGGTGAAGCCGCCCTGGGGCACGCTGAACGCGATCGATCTCGAACAAGGGCGAGATCGCGTGGACAGGTGCCGCTCGGCGAGCTGCCCGGAGCTGGTGAAGCGCGGGCGTGCCGCCACACGGGCACCGAGAACTACGGCGGCCCGATCGTCACCGCCGGCGGCCTCATCTTCATCGGCGCGACGAAGGACGAGAAGTTCCGCGCCTTCGACAAGCGACACGGGACAGGTGCTGTGGGAGACGTCGCTGCCCGCGGGCGGCTACGCCACGCCCGGCACGTACAGCGTCGGCGGCAAGCAATACGTCGTGATCGCCGCCGGCGGCGGCAAGATGGGCACGAAGTCCGGCGACGCGTACGTCGCGTTCGCGCTGCCGGACTGACTGCGATCCTGCCCGTGCCAGGTGCTGGGTGCTAAGTGCCACGTGCGGTGCTTGGGTGCTGAGTGCTCTGGTGCTGGCACGAAGCACCGCACTAGTCACGAGGCACCAAGCACCGCACGAGGCACCCAGCACGCAGGCACCCAGCACGGTCACGGTGCCATCAGCGGTGTTGCCGCTCAATTCGCGATTCGCGCCGATCGAGCCTGAGCGCGCGCTGATCGAGCTCGCGGTCGCGCCGATCGAGCCGCTTGTCGAGCCTCTCCGCGCGCGGGCCGTCGTGCCGTTCCACGCGGCGGTCGCGGCGCTCGACCTGGCGATCGCGGTGCTCGACGTGCCGCTCCCGCTGCTCGAGGCGTCGCTCGATCCGATCGTCGTTGCCTCGAGGCCCTGCCACGGCTGATGCCGCCGGCACGGCGAGCAGGCCTGCCAGCAGCGCTCCAAGTGTGGTTGTTCTGACAAGCATTGCGATTCCTCCCCGCGGGCCTGAAGGCCCGCGCGTAACCCGCAGCCTGATTCTTGGACCGCGCGACCCTCTGGAAGGTTGAATCCGCAGGTACGGTAACGTGGGCGCGATGAACCTTCGCGAGGTCCTGACCGGCGCCGTCGTGATGGGGCCGATGACCAAGGGCTCGAACCTGCCCTATCGGCGCCTGGCGGTCGAGCTGGGCGCACGCGTGCTCGTCAGCGAGATGACCGTCGCGCGCCGGCTGAAGCAGAAGCGCAAGTCGGAGTTCGCGCTGATCCGCGCGCTCCGGACGAGCCGTGCTTCGGCGTCCAGCTGGCCGGCACCAATCCCGAGGAGATGGCGTGGGCCGCCGCGCTGGTCGAGTCGCGCGGCGCCGACTTCGTCGACATCAACCTCGGCTGTCCGATCGATCACTTCACGCGCAAGGGCATGGGCGCGGCACTCGGCCGCCAGCCCTCGCGCGTCCGCCGCATCGTCGAGACGATGGCGAAGGCGCGTCACGCGCGTGCCGGTGACGGTGAAGATCCGGCTCGGATGGAACGACGAGATGCGCAACCACGTCGATCTGGCGCGCGCGGCGGTCGACGGCGGCGCGCAGGCGGTCTTCGTGCACGGGCGCACCCGCGACGCGCGCTATCGCCGGGCGGCCGACTGGGATGCGATCGGCGAAGTGGTCGCGGCGGTTCCCGTGCCGGTCGTGGGCAACGGCGATCTGCTGTTCCCGCACGAGGTCGAGGCCGCAGCGCGCGCGCGCCGGGCTGCGCGGGCGTGATGGTGGCTCGCGGCGCGCTCATCAAGCCGTGGATCTTCCGGGAGATGTCCGAGGGCTATCGCGACCTCGCCGCCGACGAGCGCCTCGCGATCTATCGCACGATACGTGGCGCTCGCGCTCGAGCACTGGCGCGACGACGAGCGCGGCCGTGCCGCGCGCGACCGAGTTCGTGAAGTGGCACCTGAACTTCTGGTGCCGCTACGCGCCGCGTCGCGCGGACGGCTCGTGGCCGTCGATGCAGGAGCGCGAGCCCGGGCAGTGGGCGACCACCGAGCTCGATCGACTGCTCGCCCGCGACGACGAGGCCGCGCACGAATGGTTGGCCGCAAGGCTCGTGGCGGGCGACCCAATCGAGCCGGCCGCCGCTCCGCCGGCTTCCCGGGCGGACGAAGTGCGTTGGGCTGTGTCAGGCTGATTCGTCAGCTGTCAGCTGCCAGCTGTCCTGTCAGCTGAACGAGCGGCATCCTGACCCTGAACGTCCCGTCCTTTGCTTCCCAGGTGACCGTCTGCCCGGTCGCAAGTCGATGTCGATCGGCGAGATTGCTCAGGCCGACGTTCGATCGACGAGACGAATGACGACGGCGAGGGCCGAAGCGGCGTTCTCCACCACGAGCGTGTCGGCCTTCGAGGCGAAGCACGAGCGTGAGCGGATGTTCTGACGTGACCGTGTTGTGCTTCAGTGCGTTGGTGAGCAGCTCGCTCAGCGTCACCGGCGGAATCTGCAGGCAGTCGGTGACATCGGCAGGCAAATCGCGCAGCTCGATCTCGCACGGCGCCGCCGAACCGGATGCGCGTCAGCAGGTGCTGACGGCGGAGCGCGGCGATCTCTTCCGACAATGGGACCAGCGGGCGCTCACGCGCGGAGAGCACGTAGCGATACGAGTCGCCGAGCGCTTCGATGAACGGCACGGCGTCCGAGCTGCCGTGTTCCACGAGGTGCGCGAGCGAGTGCAGGCTGTTGAACAGGAAGTGCGGGTCGACCTCGCGCGACAGCGCCGCCAGCTCCGCGCGCAGCCGCTCCTGCTCGAGCAGCGCGGCACGCAGCCGCGCGCTGTCCCACTCGGCCAGCAGGAAGACCGTCTCGTAGACGTGCGTGATGATCACGACCACCGTCACGATGGCGAGCATGCTGAACTCGAGCGCGTACGGCCTGACGCCCGGGTCGCCCGTGACCTGCATCCACGCCATCAGCGTGAGCCACGACACCGGGATCGTCAGCAGGAAGATCGACCCGAGCAGCACGCTGATCCGCCGCAGCGGGTTCTCGAGCCAGTCCTCGCGCCGCGGCAGCCGCAGGTACAGCCACCGGTTGGTCGTCCAGATGATGAACGCGCAGAACGAGAAGTAGATGTACGTCGCCAGCAGGCCGGCCGCCCCATGCCGCGCCGGATCCACCAGGCCAGAGAAGGTCGGGATCAGCACCCCGAACACCGGACTGAGCCACAGCCGGATGCCCATGTCGCGAATCGGCGGGTGCGCGGGGGCGGACACGGTTCACAGTCTGCCCCGGTGGGACGAACGACACAATCGAGTGCCAAGTTCGAAGTGAGGAGTGCCAAGTGAAGAGCGCGAAGCGAGGCGTCAGCGTTTCTTCAGTTCCTCGAGTTCCTCCAGCGTCCTGCGGCCAGTCCTTGCCGAGCAGCCGCGACAGGCTCCGGTCGGCGAGCAGCCGCCCGTCCGTCTGGCAGGTCGGACAGTAGTTGCACTCGTTGTTCGCGTAGACGATGTGCTGGACGGGGCCGCCGCAGCGGGGACACGGCTTGCCGAACCGGCCGTGCACGGCCATCTCCTCGCGAAAGGCCGTGACCTTGTCGGGGAAGCCGTCGCCGATCTTCATGCTGCAGGCGTTCGATCCAGTGCGCCAGCACCTCCTGCACGGCGCGGTGCAGCCGCGTCCACGTCCTCGTCGGAGAGGTTCGTCGTCAACTGGAGCGGCGACAGCCGCGCGGCGTGCAGGATCTCGTCCGAGTACGCGTTGCCGATGCCGCTGAAGAGCTCTGGGATCGGTCAGCGCACGCTTCAGCGTGCGCCGCTCGCCGGCGAGTCGTTCGGCAAACGCGTCGTTCGACACGCCGAGCACCTCGAGTCCGCCCGGGTCGTGGTCGTCGAGCGCCTCCTCGCCCGCCACCACGTGGAGCGAGGCGCGTTTCTTCGATCCCGCCTCGGTCAGGATCAGCGTGCCGTCCGGAAAGTCGAACGCGGCGAGGCTCATGCGGCCCGTGAGCGCAGCGCCGGCGGCCTTCCAGCGCAGCCGCCCCGCGATCATCAGGTGCAGCACCAGGAAGCGTCGGTCCGTCGAACTCGAAGACGATCCGCTTGCCGATGCGTCGCAGCCGGCGGACGACCTCGCCGTGGAGCGACGTCAGCGGCGGATCCACCGTCCGCACGAGGAACGGGCTCGCCAGCCTCACGCGTTCGAGGGGTCGTCCGACCACGCGCGACTCGAGCGCGTGCAGGTAGAGCGCGATGTCCGGCAGCTCGGGCATGTGTATTGGGGACAGTCCCCAAATGGATCTCGATTGGGGACAGTCCCCAGTGTCCGCAACTGGATCTCGATTGGGGACAGTCCCCAGTGTCCGCAACTGGATCTCGGTTGGGGACAGTCCCCAGGCGCACTGTCCACAGAGCAACTGGATCGCGGTTGGGGACAGTCCCCGGGGACTGTCCCCAAGAACGGTTCAGGTTGGGGACTGTCCCCAGTGTATCTTCGACCCATGAAGCTCATCGCGATCGCCTGCCTGGCGCTGACGACAACTGCGGCCGTGCTGGCGCAGCCCGGCGACTCGCAGCTGGTGCCGACGATCGCCGCCGCCGTGGACGCCGACCACGACGCCGCGCTCGCGCTGCTGGAACGCGTCGTCAACATCAACAGCGGCACGATGAACCTCGCCGGCGTGCGGCAGGTAGGCGACGTCTTCAGCGCGCAACTGCGCACGCTGGGCTTCACCACGCGCTGGGTCGACGGCGCGCCGTTCAATCGGGCGGGCCACCTGGTGGCCGAGCGCGCCCGCCAGGGGCCGCGCGTACTGCTCATCGGCCACCTCGACACCGTGTTCGAAGCCGACAGCCCGTTCCAGCGTTTCGAGCGCCTGACGCCGACCACCGCGCGCGGGCCCGGCATCATCGACATGAAAGGCGGCGACGTCATCATCGTCTCGGCGCTGAAGGCGCTCGCCCGCGTGCGGCGTGCTCGACCGTCTCTCGGTCACCGTCGTCATGACCGGCGACGAAGAGGATCCCGGCGAGCCGCTCGATCTCGCGCGCAGGCCGCTTCGCGATGCGGCGTCGGGCGCGGCGGTCGCGATCGGGTTCGAAGATGGCGCTGGAGACCCGCGCCTCGCGATCGTCTCTCGACGCGGCTTCACGGGCTGGACGCTGAGGTGACCGGGCAGCCCGCCCACTCGTCGCAGGTCTTCACCGAGAAGGTCGGGGCGGGCGCGATCTACGAAGCCTCGCGCGTCCTGAAGGAGATGCTACGACCGCCTCTCGACCGAGGCGCTGCTCAGCGTCAACCCCGGCGTGCTGCTCGGTGGCACGACGGTCGATCTCGACGCGCCGCATTCGAAGGGCACTGCCTTCGGCAAGACCAACGTCGTCGCCGGCACGGCCATGGCCATGGGCGACATCCGGGCCTACACGCGCGATCAGCTCGACAAGACGAAGGCGACCATGCGCAGCATCGCGACGACGTCGCTCGCGCACACGAGCGCGGAGCTCAGCCTTCGACGACAGCTATCCGCCCATGGCGCCGACCGACGGCAACCGGCGGCTGCTGGCGATGTACGACCAGGCGAGCCGCGACCTCGGGCTGGGCCCGGTGGCGCCGACGGACCCGCGCGCGGCTGGCGCCGCCGATGTGGCGTTCGTCGCGGACGTGGTGCCGCAGGTGATTGACGGCGTCGGGCTGATGGGGCGCGCGGACCACACGCCGGAGGAAACCGCGGACCTCGGCACGCTGGCGTCGCAGACCAGGCGTGCGGCGCTGCTGCTCGCGCGGCTTGCTACACAGCGACTGACGTCGGTCGCCGGGTACAATAGCGAGCGGAGGGTTCGATGAGATTTGGCATCAGGGCTCGCGCGTTGGCCGCGGCAGTGAGCATCGCGCTCGCGGCCGCAGGCGCCATCGCGGTCGCGAAGTCGAAGGTAGACGCGAAGCGCAGCCCGAACGTGGACTTCTCGCCGATCAAGACCTACATCTGGCTGCCCAGCCCGCCGCTGACGTTGCAGGCGGCGCCCGGCACGATGCGCGATCCCAAGGTCATTCAGGCGGAAGTCGAACCGTGGATCATCAGCACGGCCGACAGCGAGCTGGCCGCCCACGGGTGGAAGCGCGTGACCGCGCCGCCGGCCGACGTCCAGATCATCTACTACCTCTCGCACGGCACCGGCTTCAACGCGTCGAACATCGGCGACTACTACCAGGCCGTCACGGGCTACGCGCTCGTCGTCCCGCCGTACCTCGCGCCGACGCAGTCGGTGATGGTGTACGAGGAAGGCACCATCGTCATCGACATCGTGCAGGACCGCAATGCCATCTGGCGCGGCACCGCGACGACGACGATCAATCGCGAGCTGAACGACGCAAAGCGGAAGAAGTCGGTCGAGGACCTGGTGAGGAAGCTGATCGACAGGGTCCCGAAGAAGTGAGCACCGGGGGCAGACGCTGGCGCGTCCTGATTGCCGGGGCCGGCTACATCGCCGACTACCACCTCGCCATTCTCCGCGAGCTCGCTGGCGTCGAAGTGGCCGGCGCGTGCGACCCGCATCCCGAACGGCTCGCCGCGCTCGCCACGCGCTGGAACATCCCGCGGACCGCGGCCTCCGTGGACGCGCTCATCGCGGAGGTTCCCGCCGACGTGATCCATGTGCTCACGCCGCCGGCCACGCATGCCGCTGTCATCCGGCAATCGCTCGAGGCCCGACTCAACGTGATTGCGGAAAAGCCGCTGGTGCTGAGCATGGCGGAATGCGAGCAGCTGCTGGCCCTGGCGACCGAGCGTGGCGTCCGGCTGGAAGTGAATCACAACGCCACGTGCCATCCGATGTTCGAGCGGCTGAAGGCGGACATCGCCGCGCGCCGCCTTGGCGCGGTCCAGCACGTCGTGGCCGTTCAGAATGTGCCGCTGGGCCAGCTCGTGGCAGGCCAGCATGGGCACTGGATGTTCCGCGAGCCGCGGAACGTGCTGTTCGAGCAGGGCCCGCACCCGCTGTCGCAAATCTGCGAGCTCGTCGGCGGCGTCGAACAGGCCGAGACGCTGGTGACCGACCCGCGCACGCTCAGGACCGGCGCCATCTTTTACGACAACTGGCAGATCTCGCTCAAGTGCCAGCGCGGCACGGCACAGATGTACCTCGCGTTTGCGGGCTCGTTTCCACACTGGCAGCTGCACGTCATCGGTCAGGACGGCGCTGCGCGACTCGATCTGCTCGGCAACAGCTACGTGCTCGACCGCGCGACGGCATCGGTGCCGCCGGTCGACCTCCTGCGGCGCGGCGTCCGCCAGGGATGGGATCAGATTTGCGACGCAACGGCCCAGATGACGCGCTACATGGGCGCGACGCTCAAGCTGACCGGCCGCCGGGATCACTACTACCTCGGGATGAAGGGCGGCATCAGCCGGTTCTACGCGCGCCTGCAGGGACACGATCCCCTCACCTCCGGGGCCGGACGCGAGGTGATTGCCGGACTGGAGTTGGCCGCCGCGACCGTGCCGGCAGGCGCGCGCGCCGCCGCCGCTCCCGCGATCCGCCGGCCGGCGCCGGATGAACGGCCCGACGTCCTCGTCCTCGGCGCCACCGGGTTCATCGGCCCCCATCTCGTGCTGGCGGCGGCCGCGCGCGGCCTGTCGGTTCGCGTGATGGCGCGCACTCCCGAATCGCTTCCGCCGGCCGTCCGCGAGGCCGCGATCTCCGTCGCCGAGGGGGACGTCCGCGACGCCGCCGCCGTTGCGGCCGCCGTGCGCGGGTGCCGCAACGTGATTCACCTGGTGGCGAGCGCGCCGGAAGGCTGGGCGGAGTACGAGCGGCTTTACCTGGACGGCACGCGCAACGTCGCCGAGGCCTGCCTGCAGGCCGGCGTCGAGCAATTGCAGTTCGCCAGCTCGATCGCGGCCCTGTATCTTGGAGACCCCAACTCGGTGGTCACCAACGCGACGCCGCCCGAGCCTCGGCCCGACGACCGGGTCGACTACGCGAAGGCCAAGGTCCTCTGCGAGCGCCTGCTCCTCGATCTGCACCGCACGCGCAACCTTCCCGTCGTGATCTTCAGGCCGGGGATCGTGGTGGGCGCTGGCGGGCCGCCGGAGCATCTCGGCGTGGGGTACTGGCCCGCGCCCACGCGATGCATCTCGTGGGGCCGCCACCCGTATGCCCTGCCGTTCGTCCTCGTGGACGACATCGCCTCGGCGATGGTAGCCGCGATCGGCCGGCACGACCTGGCCGGCCGCGCGTTCAATCTCGTCGGCGACGTGACGCCGACCGCCGCGGAGTACGTGGCCGCCGTGCGCGAGGCGACCGGCCGCGACGTGCAGCTCGTTCGCCGCTCGGTGGCAGGCTGGTGGGCGCTCGAGCACGTCGCGTGGACAGTGAAGAAGATCGGGCGGCGTCAGAACAACGTGGCGATGAGCTGGCGCGAGCTGACGTACCGGACCGGCGCGACCCGGATTGACTGCGCGGACACGAAGACCACGTTGCAGTGGACGCCCGAGGCCGACCGCGACGCCTTCTTCCGGCGCGGAGTTCACGACGCGGTCACGGCACGCCGATGAGCGCGCCGCACGTGGTGCACGTCTTTCCCGCCTTCTCGACCGGAGGGCCGGAAGTCCGCACGTGCACGCTGATCAACGCACTCGGCGACGAGTTTCGCCACACGGTCGTCAGCTTGAACGGCGACACCACGGGCGCATCCCGGCTCGCGAAGCCCGATTGGATCAGGCAGGTCGTGCCAGACGTCGCGCTCGGACCCACGACGCTTCTTGCGTTCGGCCGCCAGCTCCGCCACCTCTCTCCCGGCCTGCTGATCACCTACGGCTGGGGAGGCACCGACGCGCTGTTTGCCGCCCTGCTCCAGCGCATCAAGCCGGTACTGCACATCGAAGACGGGTTCCTGCCCGACGAGGCGCAAGGCCAGAAGCCCGCGCGCCTGATAGCGCGGAGCCTGGCGTTCCGTGTTGCCCGATCGCTCATCGTCCCGTCCCGCACGCTCGAGCGCATCGCGACGAACACGTGGCGCCTTCCAGCGGCGTCGGTCCGCTTCATCCCCAACGGCATCGATCTCGCGCGCTTCGCGCCCCCGACGCCTGACAGTCGAGGCCAGGCGCGCGCGGCGCTTGGCATCCCCTCGACATCTATCGTGGTCGGCACCGTTGCCATGCTGAGGTCCGACAAGAACCACGCGCGGATGCTGCGCGCGTTCTGCACGGCGTCGGAGGGCCTGGACGCCAGGCTCGTCCTCGTCGGCGATGGCGAATGCCGATCGGACCTCGACGCGCTCGCGCAGTCGCTCGGCTGCGCCGACCGCGTCGTGTTCACGGGCGCCATTACCGATCCCGCGGCGTGCTATCAGGCGTTCGACGTGTTCGCGCTGTCGTCGGACACCGAGCAGATGCCGTTGTCGGTGCTCGAGGCCATGGCCACCGGCCTGCCGGTCATGAGCACCGACGTCGGCGACGTCCGCGACATGCTCGGCGACGAGGCCGCCTGGGTCATCGCGCCGCTCGACGCGGAGGGCGCCTACGTCGACATCATGCGAGCGCTACTTGCGAACCACGAGTTGCGCCGGTCAGGAGGCGCGAGCAACCGCCACCGCGTTGTCGAGCAGTTCGGCCAGGACGTGATGGTCGGGCGGTACCGGGACATCTTCCACGAGACACTGCGCGGCTGAGACGAGTGCAACATCCAGGCGCAGCTGCAGCAGGGCGCGCCTGCCTGCTGATTGCGTCCCGCGGATGCAGTACCATCGGCAAACCTGACTTTTCGACTCGGATGGGACTGGGCGTGACCCCCGATGGAGGGGAACGATTCGTGAGGATTCGGTCTGAGACAGTGGCGCTGGTGTTGTTCGTGGCCTCGACGGCGGCGCTCAGTTTTGGGTACGGGATCGCGGTGGACCGTTACCGGGTGTTTCCCTACAAAGTGCTTCAGGCCGCGCGCGAAGGGTACAGTGAGCTGAGAGGCCGCACCGGCGGCGAAACCGTGTATTTCCGGCGAGTGCCGGACGCCAACCGGGCTCCCGTGCGCCGGCTCGCCGAAGCGCAGGACGGCGTCAACCTGGTGGTGCGGATCGCGCAAGGGCCGGAGCTGTCGATTCTGATCGCGGACATGCAGGGCCGTCCGATCCACGAGTGGACGATCGACTGGTTCACCATCTGGCCGAACGCAACCCACATCCCGAGGAAGATCACGCCGCGCTCCCGGCCGGGCACCCACGTCGACGGCGCCGTGGTCATGCCGAACGGAGACATCGTCTTCAACTTCGAGCACCTCGGGCTGGTTCGACTGGACCCATCGGGCAAGGTCGTGTGGCGACTGGCGTACCAGACCCATCACTCGGTCCACCTCCACGACGACGGGCACTTGTGGGTGTCCGGGGAGAAGAATCACACCGAGCGCGACCCGCGATTTCCGCACCGGGTCCCGCCATTCGACGAGTACACGGCGATCGAGGTCTCGCCCGACGGCAAGCTCCTGCGAGAGTGGTCTATCGACGATCTGCTGGTCGAGAACGGGTGGGGCGGCATGCTCCATCTCGGCTCGCTGAAGAACACGGCGCTCGAGGCGTCCGGCGACCTCCTGCACCTGAACGACGTCGAGCCGTTTCCGTCCACGATGACACCGGGCTTCTTCGGCCCCGGCGACGTGCTCGTCTCGCTTCGCAATGTCAACACGGTGTTGGTGTTCAACGCCGACACGCGGAAGATCAAGTTCGTGATCACGGGCCGGTTCACGCGCCAGCACGATCCGGACTTCATCGACGGCAACCGGTTCTCGGTGTTGGACAACATGGGCGTGCAGCCCGGCGCGAAGGACCGCCAGAGCCGCATCGTGATCGTCACGGCGCCGGAGCAGTCCGTGCAGGTGTACTACGAAGGGACGCCCGCGCACCCCTTCTACACCGATATCATGGGGAGACATCAGTGGCTGCCCGACGGCAACCTGCTCGTCACGGAGTCGCGGCGTGGACGGGCATTCGAGATCAACCGTCAGGGTGAGATCGTGTGGGAGTACCTGAATCCCGCCGGCAACGGCATCGTCGGCATCCTCGAAGAAGTCACACGGCTGCCGGTCGAATACGGCCGGCTCTACAGCCGGCCGCCGGGTACGTAGTCCGCTGAAGACCTGGGGGGCAAAGAGTGTTCGTGATCGCGTACGTGGGACCCGGCGCCGGATTGTCGGCCATCGGCGCGTTTCTGGCGATGGTCGCCGGCGTCTTCGTGGCCATCGCCGGTTTCGTGTGGTATCCCATCAAGCGGCTGATCCGCCGGATCAAGGGATCGCCGTCCACGGAGCGCCCTGACAGCGAATGACCTCGTGGCTGGCCGCGTTCGGCCTCCTCGCGGCGTTCGTCGCCCTGGCGCGCGCGCTTGGCCTGACTGAGCGCAGCCGGAGGGTCCTCGCCACCACGCGGGAATCGATGGCCGTGATGCGAGCCGCGTCGCTCACCGACGAGCAGAAGGAAGCCGCGCTGCAGGCGAACGCCATCGCCTTGTTCAAGTCGTTCTTGACGCTGTCAGCAGGCCTCGCGGTTGCCGCGTTGCTGCCCGCCGGCGCCCTGTGGCTGTGCGATCGCCTCGGGTGGCTGTCGTTCGATCGGGTGCTGGCGGTGTCGTTATCGCCGGCATTCCTGCTCGTGAGCACGGCGGCAGTGATCGCCACGCTGCTCCTGGGCAGTCGTTCGGCGGCCGCGGACGCCGAAGGCTACTCGGGCGTTGACCGCGCACTCCACCGCGTCGCGTTTGCCACCTACGATGTGCAGGCGGACCTTGCCGACATCGAGGACCGCCTCTTCGCTGCTCACCTCGGCTCGATCACGAATCAGCGGCCGGTGTTCATCACGTCGCTGCCGCGCGCGGGGACGACGCTGCTGCTCGAGTGCTGCGCGGCGCTCGACGAGTTCGCCTCGCACACGTACCGCGACATGCCGTTCGTGATGATCCCGTGCCTGTGGTCGTCGTTCTCGGGCGCGTTCCGCCGCGAGGGGCAGTTGAAGCCCCGGGCGCACGGCGACGGGATGCAGATCGACTTCGACAGCCCCGAAGCGCTCGAGGAAGTGCTCTGGCTGAAGTTCTGGGAGAAGCAGTATCGGGCGGATCGTGTCGTGCCGTGGCCGTCGCGGCCGCGCCAGGAGTTCACCACGTTCTTCGCCCGCCACATGCGGAAGATTGCGTTCGTCCGACGGGGCGATCGCGCGGACGGCGTGCGGTACATCTCGAAGAACAACCTGAACATCGCCAGAATCCCGCTGGTGCGCCAGATGTTCCCCGACGCCACCATCATCGTGCCGGTGCGCGCGCCGCTCGACCACTGCTCGTCACTGCTCCAGCAGCACCGGCAGTTCTCGGAGCTTCACGGCCGCGATGCCTTCGCGTCACGCTACATGCGTGCCATCGGCCACTTCGACTTCGGCGAGCACCTCCGGCCGGTGGATTTCGATCGGTGGTACGACGGGCGGGCGCAGAAAGACGCGCTCGTGCTGTCCTTCTGGCTCGAGTACTGGGTGGCGGCCTATCAGCATCTGCTGACGACCGACCGCGCGCTCGTGCACTTCCTCGACTACGACCGGCTGTGCGCCGATCCCGTCCCCGGGCTCCGGCGCCTGGCGGAGCGGATCGACTGCCGGGATGCGGACCGCCTGCTGGCGTCGGCGGAGGGAATTCGGCCGGCGCGCGTGCGCTCGATCGACACGACCGGAGTGCCGCCCGACCTGCTCCGGCTCGCGCAGGAGACGTACGACGCCCTATGCGCCGCCGCTCGCGCCTGAGAGCTGTTTCGCGCGTGTCCCCACGGCTGCTGCTGGTGACGGCTGTCCTGGCGATGACCGCACCCTCCTTCGTGGCGGCCCGCACGACGGCGGCAGTCACCATCAACGGCGCCCGGCGCTTCCAGACACTCGACGGCGTCGGCGTCAACATCAACTCGCTCAGTTGGCGTGGCGGCGAAGCTCGCGCGGCCATCGATCGGCTTGCCGATGAAATGGGCGTGACGCTCTGGCGGGTCGTGTTCGACATGGAGGACTGGGAGGCCACCAACGACAACGACGACCCGATGATGGCGGACCAGGCGTACTACACGGCGCTCTATTCGAACGCCAAGTTCCAGAACCTCTGGGGCACGCTGCACTATCTCAATCAGCGAGGCGTCACAGCGGGCATCTCAATCAGCTTCATGGGGCGCGTACCGCCGTGGATGGGCGCCAGTGTCATCACGCCCGTGAACGAAGACGAGTGGGTCGAGATGATGGCCACGTTCGTCGCGTATGCGCGAGGCGTCGAGCACGTGCGGTTCGAGATGCTCGACCCGCTCAACGAGCCTGATTGGGACGGACTCGAAGGGCCGAAGGTCGGCGCTGCTCAGTACACGCGTCTGCTGCACAAGCTCGCGGCGCGGCTCGATGCGGCTGGCTATGGGGACGTGCGATTTCTCGGGCCGAACACGGCCGACCTGGGCGCCGGCGTGTCGGACTACATTCCGAGTCTGATGTCCGACCCGGTCGTGATGGGCAGGCTCGATCACCTCGGGCTGCACAGCTACGGCGCGAGCACGGGCGGCGCCGACGCGATGATCAAGTCGTCGCCGTATCTCCGGACGGAACTTCTGGATGACGGAGTTCTCATTGCCGGCGGATGTTCCGAATCTGCTCGCCGGGAACGCTTCGGCACTCATCATGTGGGACGGGTACGACTCGGTCTACAACCACGCGATTCTCGGCGGTCATGGCGACCAGCCGCCGAACGACGCAGGCAATGGGCCCGCGCCATTGTCCTACGACGGGAAGACCGGGACGTATGCGGCGCGCCCCGAGTTCTACCAGTTCGCCGCGCTCTTCCGGCACGTGCCGCCGGGAAGTCAGCGCGTCCAGTCGATTTCGGCCAACCCGAATCTGTCGGTCACGGCGTTTGTCCACCCTGCGCAGGGAAGCCTGACCCTGATCGGACGCAACAGCAGTGCATCGCCGATCGCGATCGCCGCATCGCTCGAGGCTTTACGCGCGCCCACAGTGATGCACGTGTACACGAGCAGCGCTACCGAGCTGGCTCGCCGGGACGACGTGGCGGTCAGGGAGGAGCGGCTCGAGTTCACCGTGCCGGGCGGGAGCTACTACGCGGTGACGGGCACACCGCGGGTAAGATAACGGCAGGTTCCTGATGTGCGGTATCTGCGGCGTCGCGTCGCTCGAAGGCCCGATCGATCCCGCGGTCGGCGCGTCAGTCCGTGCGATGGCCGACGCGATGTATCACCGCGGCCCCGACAGCGATGGGTTTCACGAGTCGGAGACGGCGGTTCTCGGCTTCCGGCGTCTCGCGATCATCGACCGCGCCGGCGGCAACCAGCCGATCGGCAACGAAGACGACACGTGCTGGATCGTCTTCAACGGCGAGATCTACAACCATCACCACCTGCGCGCCGATCTGATTGCGAAAGGCCACAGCTTCAGGACGCGATCCGACACCGAGACCATCCTTCACGCGTGGGAGGAATACGGTCCCGCCGTCGTCGAACGGCTCGATGGCATGTTCGCCTTCGCCATCCACGACGAGCGTTCGCGCACGACGTTCCTCGCGCGCGACCGGCTGGGAAAGAAGCCGCTGTTCTACACCGTCCTCGACGGCATCCTCCACTTTGCGAGCGAGCTCGATGCGCTTGCCCGAGTGTCGGGCTGGCGTGGCGATCTGTCGCTCGAGGCACTCGAAAGCTATCTGTCGCTCGGCTACTTCCTGGCGCCCGATTCGATCTATCGAGGCGTTCACAAGCTCATGCCGGGGCATTGGCTGCTGGTCGCCGACGGGCGGATCTCGACGCGCAGGTACTGGGACGTCACGGAGTTCGTCGACCGACCTTCGCGGCGAAGACGAGCTGCTCGAGTCCGTGGACGAGACGCTTCGTGCGGCCGTGCACGATCGGCTGGAGAGCGAAGTGCCGCTCGGCGCATTTCTCTCGGGCGGCATCGACTCCGGGCTCATCGTGTCGTACATGGCCGAGACGCTCGGCGATCGGCTCGTCACCAACTCCGTGGGCTTCGGCGAGGCCGGGCACAACGAGCTCGACGCGGCGCGGCTCACCGCCGTGGCGTGCCAGGCGGAGCACCACGAAGAGGAGTTGACGCCGCGACCTCGACGAGGTGTTCGACTCGCTGGTGGCGCACCTCGGCGAGCCGCATGGCGGACTCCTCCGCCATCCCGACGTGGTACGTGTCCCGCATGGCGAAGCAGCGTGTCACCGTCGCGCTGTCAGGAGATGGCGGCGACGAGACCTTCGCCGGGTACGACTTCCGGTACGTGCCGCACGCACTCGAGGCGAGGGCGCGCGGGTTCGTTCCCGGCTCGCCCGGCCGGGCGCTGGCGGGCGCAGTCGGCCGTGCCTGGCCGCGATCGCGCGCGCTGCCGAAGTGGCTTCGTGCCGGAACCGTGCTCGAGAATCTCGGCTACGACTCCGCCACCGCGTACTACGCGGACCTGTGCTTCCTGAAGCCCGGACCGGTGCGGCGGCTCATGGGCCGGAGTGGGGACGATCCTGAAGCGAGTCCGGTGTTTGCCGCCGTCACCGACGTGTATCGCCGCTCGGGTGCGCCCGACGACTTGCAGCGCGCGCAGTACGCGGACCTGCACGTGTACATGCCGAACGATCCGCTCGTGAAAGTCGACCGAATGAGCATGACGCACAGCCTCGAGATCCGCTGTCCGCTCCTCGATCGTCGAGTGGTCGAACTGGCATTCCGAATTCCGTCGCGGCGACACCTGCAGGGCACGACCGGCAAGCTGTTGCTGCGGAAGCTCGCCGCTCGGCGTCTGCCGGAGCAGCTCGCCCGGCTTCCGAAGCGCGGTTTCACGGTGCCGATCGGCGCCTGGATTACCGGCCCTTATGCCGGACGCTTCGAGGATGAGGTCCTGGGAACCGGTGCGCTGACCGCGGCTCTGGTCGATCAATCACATCTCCGGGCGCGATTTCGGGCGAGCCAGGCCGGCCGCGAGGACAACAGCTACATGCTGTGGGCGGTCTGGCTCCTGGAGCGGTGGCTCAAGGCACGCATTTCACATCGTCGCTGAAGTTGGAGGCACCGCCCGGAATCGGACCGGGGATGGAGGCCAGAATCCCGCCTGGAAGGCCAGTTATCCTGTCAAGTCGGACTGTGCGCATCCTGTTGTGCTGGCCGTTTGGGGGATATTGCCGTACCCCCCGATAAGCGCGCTATGCTAGTCGCGATAGAGCCCTCATGGTTTCCCGTAGTCTCCCCGTCCTCATGAAAGTTCCATGACTCCTGTCTCACCCGCGGCGCGACGGGATCGGACGCATCACTGGCGCCTGCTGCTCGTGATCCCCGCAATCCTCGTGGTCGGCTCCGGATTCGCGGCGCCGGGAGCACCGCCCGAGAAGAAGCTGTACCTCGACCCGCTCAACATCGAGCCGCGGCCGATCGCGGATGACGACACCGTGAAGCTCGACTATGACATCGTCTACGTCCGAGCTCCCCGGCCTGTCGGGAAAACGGCATCGCGCTGGGCCGAGATCGGCGACCCGCGCACCATGGATCCCGGCGCCGAGCTCATGCTGCTCCATCCCGACGGCAGCGAGGAAGTCCTCGTCCCCGTCCAGCCGAAGGAGTCGATCGCCGACCCGTTCGTCTCGTTCGACGGCCAATGGGTCTTCTTCGCCAAGATGCACGACGCCCTCAACCACAAGGGGGCCGACATCTATAAGGTCAACGTCGCGACGCGCAAGGTCACCCAGCTGACCGAACAGACCTTCACGCCGAACGCGGGCGCCGCTGACTGGCGGAGTACTCCCCTACCGGTCTGGGGGGTCTACAACCTCGGCCCGACCCCCGTGCCCGGTGGCAGGATTGCCTTTGTCAGCGATCGCAATGCCTTCCAGGCGACCAACCCCGGGTACACCCCAAATGCCCTGGCTCTGCAGCTCTTCGTCATGGACGACGATGGCCGCAACGTCGAGTGCATCGGCCACCTCAACCTCGGCACGGCGCTGCACCCCGTCATCCTGCGTGATGGCCGGCTCATGTTCAGCACGCTGGAGTCGCAGGGCCTCCGCAGCCATCACCTCTGGGGCCTCTGGTCCATCCACCCCGATGGCAGCAACTGGAACACGCTTCTGTCTGCCTTCGACACTGGCACGGCATCGTCGACTCCTTGCACTTCCAGACGCAGATGTCCGACGGGGCAATCGTCGTCCAGTCGTACTACAACCTCAACAATTTTGGCTTCGGTATGTACTTCAAGCTGCCCTTCCAGCCGCCGGAAGGGTACCCGCGGTTCGGCCCGGCCAACCCAAGACGATCCGCGCAATGCCTCGTTGCGCAACGGCCGCCTCAGCGACGGGCGGCCCGAGATGATGCGCCTGCCGTTCACGCCTTATGGCATGGAGTCACTGACCGCCTTCGTCAAGCACCACGACTCCGCCGCCCCGCCGGCGATCCTCAAGCAGAGTGACTCGCCGCGCGTCGGCAAGTTCGCGCACCCGTCCGCCGCGCCCGACAACCGTCTGCTGACTGCCTGGGCGCCCGGCGCCGTGCACGGCGTTGGCACCAGCCTCATGGACAGCGGCATTTACCTCATCAAGTCTGGCGAGCCGCTCGATGAGCCCGGACAGATGCTCCTCGTGAAGAACGACCCGCGCTACAACGAGCAATGGCCCCGCGCTTTGGTCCCTTATCGTCGTATCTACGGCATCGACCAGCCGCCGGTCCTCCCGCCGCTCGCCAACGACGGTGGCAGCTCGCCGTTCTTGCCCGAGGGGACGCCCTTCGGGCTCGTCGGCACCTCGAGCCTCTACAAGCGGGAAAGCTATCCGTACGGAGCGGTGCCGCCGGGCAAAGTGACCGCTGCCTATGCGGGAGCGAAGGACCCCGGCGACCACGGCCTGGTCGACAGCCGCAACTGGCTCGTTCAAGGCGCCGACGCCGGCTTCTACGATAACGACGACATTCAGGCAGTCCGAATCGTCCTCCTCGAGCCGAATACCGCCCGGGAGGGCGGCGTCAGGCGTGGCGCCCGCTTCTACAACCACGCCCACGAGCGCATGCGGATCCTGGGCGAATTCCCCGTCCGCCACTTCGAGGGCGGCACGCAGCTCGTCGACCCGGACGGCAACCCTGATACCAGCTTCCAGGTGAAGGTGCCGGCCTGAATACCAGCTTCCAGGCGAAGGTGCGTGGCCCTTGCCCACGAACCAGTCGACGCCCTGGAAGCCGCCGGGCGGCCGGCCGCCGCGGTCGGAGATGTCCACGGTGACCATGTAGCCGAAGACATGGTCCTGGGCCTTGCTCGCCGGGATGTAACGGGCCGCCCGGCCAATCACCATGCCGAGCTCAACCTCCCAGTCGATCCGATCGCGGCCCCACGGCAGCACGACGTTGTCGCCGTTGCCGATGATCACGCCCTCGGTGGGCTTGATATACAGATAGGGGATGCCTTTGGCGGCGCGGCGTGTTTCCAGGGCCTTCTTCTGCTCCTCGGGCGTGCCGCCCTCGCCGACGTGGCTGTAGAAGTTGACCGCCGCCATCAGCATCTTGCCCGGCATCAGCGGCGCCAACGTGCGCACCTGCTTCACGTCGTGGATGTAGCCCGGCCGCGGCGAGGCGCTGACCCGCTTCTGGGTGACCACGTCGTTGACGATCTCGTAGAGGCGATACTTCAGGCCGTATTCGTACTGCCCGATGAGCTTGCGCATGTCCTCCGGCATCGGCAGCGCGGGAAAGGCGCGGTTGCGCTCGAGCGCGCTGTTGGCGGCGGCCAGGTCGATGACGATCTTGTCCTGCAGCACCAGGCCGATGCGCGGTGTGCCGTCGATCTCGAACGTCCCGAGCTTGAACGGCTCGGCGGCCGTCGCCTCCGTGCCGCGCTGGGCGGCGAGCGGCGAGGCCACCGCGAAGATACAAACGAAGACGAGCAGTGCGAGTCGGCGCATGAGAGTCCCCCGAGAAAAGAATGGTCCGCAGGCGGCACTGTGGCCCGGCGCCGACGACCTGTCAAGGTAGCGGCCGGCCCTTCGATCCAAGAATCGGACGATGGCCGACGGCAATTCCCGCCCCGTGTACTCCACTGGCAGCGGTCGGCTCTGTCCGACCTGCGGCTGGCCGGAGCGTGACTGCCACTGCTCGAGCGCCTTCGCCAGGGACGAGCCCGTTCCGGCGCGCGTCGTCGCCAAGCTGCGGCTCGAGAAGAAGGGCCGCGGTGGCAAGGCCGTGACGGTTGTCTTCGACCTGCCGCGCAACCAGGGACTGCTGAAGGACCTCTGCGCCGAGCTGAAACGCACGTGCGGCGTCGGCGGCGCGGTGGTCGAGAATACCGTGGAGGTGCAGGGCGACCAGGTGGCGCGGGTGCGGCCGCTGTTGGCGAAGAAGGGCTGGACGGTCAAGGGATGAGCGAGGCGCTGCCGATCGACCCGCACGTCGGGACGGTCTGCGCCTGCCTCGATCGACACCGTGCGGCGGTGCTGGTGGCCGGGCCGGGCGCCGGCAAGACCACGCGCGTGCCGCCGGCGCTCGTCGAGGCCGGCCGCGTGGTCGTGCTGCAGCCGCGCCGGGTCGCCGCGCGCGTCGGTGGCGCGCGAATCGCCGACGAGCGCGGCTGGACCCTCGGGCGCGAAGTGGGCTGGCACGTCCGCTTCGAGCGGCGCTTCACGGCCGACACGCGTGTGCTCGTCGTCACCGAGGGCATGCTGACCGCACTGCCTCGCCGCAGGACCCGCTGCTCACGGACGTCACCACGGTGATGCTGGACGAGTTCCACGAGCGCAGCCTGCACGTCGACCTCGGCCTGGCGCTGACCCGCAGGCGTGGCTGCGCGCGCCGCGACCTCCGCATCATGGTGATGTCGGCCACGATCGACGCCGTCGCCGGTGCACGCTATCTCGATGGCTGCCCCGTCGTGAGCCGTGCCGGGAGCCGCACATCCGCTGGCCGTCGATGTCACGCGCCGGGAGACGGTCGTGAGCACGGCCGTGCGCGACGGTGCTCGCGCACGACCGGCGACGTGCTGTGTTTCCTGCCCGGCGCGGGCGAGATCGAGCGCGCGCTGGCGGAGTGCCGCGGGCTCCGGCGAGCGCCACGACCTCGACCTGGTGCCGCTGCACGGCGTCGCTCGGCGCGGACGCGCAGGATCGTGCGGTGCGTGCCGGGCCTGCGCGGCCGCCGGCGTGGTGATCCTGGCCACCAACATCGCCGAGACGTCGCTCACCGTGCCCGGCGTATCGGTGGTCGTCGACGCGGGCCTGGTCAGAAGGTGGCGCGCTACGACGCGGAGCGCGCCATCGACACGCTGGTGCTCGAACGCGTGACCGCCGACAGTGCGACGCAGCGGGCCGGGCCGTGCGGCGCGACTCGGCCCCGGGCGCGCGTGGCGGCTGTGGGACGCGCGGATCGGCTGCGCCCGCGCGCGAGCCCGAGGTCGACCGCGTGGACCTGGCCGGCGCAGTCCTGGACGTCCTCGCCTGGGGCGCCGATCCTCACACGTTCGAGTGGTTCGAGGCCCCGCCGCCGCACGCGCTCGATGCCGCCGTGACCCTGCTCGCGCGCCTCGGCGCGGTGTCGGTGACGGCCGGACGCGTCGAGGTGACACCGCTTGGCCGGCGACTGCAGCGGTGGCCGATCCACGTGCGCCTCGCCCGCATCCTGATGGAAGGACGCGGCGCCGCCAACGTCGCCGCCGCCTGCGCCCTGCTCAGCGAGGGTACGGCGCGCGGTCCCGGCGGCACCGACCACCTCGTGCGATCTGCTCGCCGACCTCGACCGCCTGGCCGCACAGCCGGCCCACGTCCGGCAGGTGGCGCGAGAGCTCACGCGCCTCGCCGCCCTCGAGCTCGAGGACGTCGCCGCGGCTCCGGTGTCGGAGTTGGCACTCAGGCGCGCGCTCTACGCGGGCTTCGCCGATCGGCTGGCCCGCCGCCGGGCCGGCGACCCCGGGCGCCTGACCTTGGCGTCGGGCCACGGCGCCAGCCTGGCGCGCGAATCCGGGGTACGCGACGGCGATTTCCTGGTGGCGCTCGACGTGCAGAGCGCCGAGCGCCGCGGCGTCGCCGAAGCGCGCGTCCACCTGGCGAGCCGGGTCGAGCCCGACTGGGTGACACCCACCGACGAAATTGTGGAGCACGTCATCGACCCGCGGTCGGGTCAGGTGCGGGCGCGGCGCATCGCCCGCGTCGACGCGCTGGTCATCGCCGAGATTCCGGTCGCCGTCGACGCCGACGCGGCCGCGGACACCCTGGCCGCGGCCTGGCTGGCCCGTGGCCCGGGCGAGCGCGACGCCGAGGTGCTACGCCGCCTGCGCTTCGCGCAACTCGAAGTCGACGTCCCCGCGGTGATTCGAGACGCCGCCCGCCGGGCTCGCACGCTCGACGAGGTACGGCTCGAAGCGGGGCTTCCCCCCGCCACGGGACAGGCCCTGGCCCGGCTGGCCCCCACCACCCTGGCCGTGCCCAGCGGCCGCCAGGCGCCGCTGACCTACGGCGACGATGGATCGGTGACGGCGTCGGTCAAGCTGCAGGAACTGTTCGGGCTGGCCGAGACCCCGGTCGTCGGCCCGGCGCGCGTGCCGGCGACCTTCAGCCTGCTGGCGCCCAACGGCCGGCCGGTGCAAACGACACGCGATCTGAAGAGCTTCTGGCAGCGGGGCTATCCCGAGGTGCGCAAGGAGCTGCGCGGACGCTATCCGAAGCATCCCTGGCCGGAGGACCCGTGGACCGCAATTCCCACGCATCGCACGACGCGAAACGCGAGAAAATGAGGGAGCGGCGCGGCACGAACGTCACGGGCTGTCTTCGACGCGCGCCGCCTACTGCCCCCGATGTCCAGCCGTAGCATCGCGATCGTCCCACTCTTGCTGGCCCTCGTCGCCGCGCCGCTGTTGGCCTCGGCGCAGCCGGTCACCAGCCACGCGCCGGCCGGTTGGGACAGCGGCGCGCGCCTGGCCGAGGCGCCCGATACCAACCCCGACCCCAACGTCGTGGAGATCGCGATCACCGCCCGCGTCGCCGAGGTCGAGATCGCGCCCGGCACCCGCGTGCGCGCCTGGACCTACAACGGCGGCATTCCCGGGCCCCTCATCCGCACCAAGGTCGGTGATCGCCTCATCGTCCACTTCACCAACCAGCTCGACGAGCCGACGACCATGCACTGGCACGGCGTGCGCGTGCCGATCGAGATGGACGGCGTGCCCGACGTCTCGCAGCCGGCGGTGAAGACCGGCGAGTCGTTCACCTACGACTTCGTGGTCCGCGACGCTTCGCTCTACTGGTATCACCCGCACGTGAACTCGGCCGCCCAGGCCGGCTACGGGCTCTACGGCGCGCTGCTGGTCGAGGATCCCGCCGACGGCGTCGGCGTGGCCGACCAGATCACGCTGGTGCTGAGCGACATCGGCTTCGATCGCAATGGCCGGCTCGAGCCCGGCGACAGCGGCGGATCGGCCGGGATGGTGTTCGGCCGCGAGGGCGCCTACGTGCTCGTCAACGGCAGGCGGACCCCGGCGATCCGCGCCCGCGCTGGCGCGCCGCAGCGCTGGCGCATCGTCAACGCGGCGAAGAGCCGCTTCTTCTATCTCGATCTGGACGGCCAGCCGTTCACCCTGATCGGCCGCGACGGCGGGCTGCAGGAGCGGTCGACGACCTCCGACATCCTGCTCGTCACCGCCGGTGAACGCGCCGATGTGATCGTCACGCCGACCGGCAAGCCCGGCACCTCGGTGACGCTGCGGGCGATGCTCTACAACCGCGGCTACGGCAGCGTCGAGTACCGCACCGTGGAAGACCTGCTCACGGTCGAGTTCAGTTCCGAGCCGGCGCTGCCGAAAACCGCGCTGCCGGCCGTGACGCGGACGCTGACGCCGCCGAGCGCCGCCGGCGCCACGCCGGTGGAGATGGTGCTGACGCTGCCGCCGCAGGACAACGGCCACTCGGAGTTCCGCATCAACGGCGCGCCGTACTGGAAGGCCTCGCCGTTCCCGGCGTCGATCGGCCAGACCCAGCTCTGGACGGTCAGGAACGACACCGAGTGGGATCACCCCTACCACCTGCACGGCTACTTCTTCATGGTCGTCGACGAGAAGGGCGAGCCGGTCCGTCCGCTGGCGTGGCGGGACACGGTCAACGTGCCGATGAAAACCACGGTGCGGCTGCTGGTGACCTTCGACGAGCGCCCCGGCACGTGGATGATCCACTGCCACATCCTCGACCACGCCGAGGGTGGACTGATGGGCACCGTGCAGGTGGGCGGCGCCGGATCGGCGACGCACGCGCACCCGCCGCCGAAAAAACCGTAAGCGTTGATCCCACACCGGGCCCAGCCGGCCATGCTCAGGCCTGGCCGCTAGCCCCTAGCGCCAGCCGCTGCTCGGAATCCTCATGCCACTCGTCGCGCTCGACCATCTCTCGCACGCCTTCGGTCACCTGCCGCTGCTCGACGACGTCTCGCTGCAGATCGACGCCGGTGAGCGGGTGGCGCTCATCGGCCGCAACGGCAGCGGCAAGTCGACGCTCCTGCAGATCGTGAGCGGCGAGCTCCTCCCGATCGTGGCACGGTCTGGCGCGCGCCGGGCACCCGGGCGGCGCGGCTCGTGCAGGATGTCCCCCTCGACACCCACGCCACGGTGTTCGACGTGGTGGCCGAAGGCCTTGGCGACCTGAGTGCGCTGGTCGCGGCCTACCACCACGCGTCGGTCGAGGTGGCGCACGGCGACCCGGCGGCGCTCGAGCGGATGGGTCGTCTGCAGCACGAGCTCGAGGAGCGCGATGGCTGGCGACTCGAACAGCGGGTGGAGCTGGTGCTGACGCGGCTCGCCCTGCCGCCCGATGCGCCCGTGGACACGTTGTCGGGCGGATGGCGGCGCCGGGTGCTGCTGGCGCGGGCGCTGGTGGCCGCTCCGGACGTGCTGCTGCTCGACGAGCCGACCAATCACCTCGACATCGAGGCGATCGAGTGGCTCGAGTCGTTCCTCGCCGACTACGCCGGCGCCGTGCTGTTGGTCACCCACGACCGCGCGTTCCTCGAGCGGCTGGCCACCCGCGTCGTCGAGCTCGATCGCGGGCGGCTCACCTCGTGGCCCGGCGACTACCCGACGTTCCTGCGCAAGAAGGAGGAGTGGCTCGACAGCGAGGCGGTGGCCGCCGGGAAGTTCGACAAGAAGCTGGCCGAGGAAGAAGTGTGGCTGCGGCGGGGCATCAAGGCCCGTCGCACGCGCGACGAAGGCCGCGTCAAGCGGCTGATGGAGATGCGCGCCGAGCGGGCCGCCCGCCGGTCGCCGGCGGGCACGGTGCGGATGGCGCTCGAAACGGCGGAGAGCTCCGGCAAACTGGTGATCGAGGCCGACCGGATCACCAAGGCGTACGGCGATCGCCGGGTCGTCGGCGGTTTCTCGACGCGGGTGATGCGCGGCGATCGCATCGGCCTCATCGGGCCCAACGGCGCCGGCAAGACCACGCTGCTGCGGCTGCTCCTCGGCGAGCTGCCGCCCGATGCCGGCACCGTGCGCCGCGGCGCCAACGTGCAGGTGGCCTACTACGACCAGCAGCGCGAGCAGCTCGATCCCGAGCGCACCGTCGTCGACACCATCGGCGACGGCAGCGATCGCATCACGGTGGCGGGCCGCACGCGTCACGTGCACGGCTACCTCGAGGACTTCCTCTTCCCGCCGGAGCGTGCCCGCTCGCCGGTGAAGGCGCTATCGGGCGGTGAGCGCAACCGGCTGCTGCTGGCGCGGCTGTTCACGCGTCCGGCCAACGTCCTGGTCCTCGACGAGCCGACCAACGATCTCGATCTGGAGACGCTCGAGCTGCTGGAAGCGCAGCTGGTCGACTGGCCGGGCACGCTGCTGCTCGTGAGCCACGACCGGCGGTTCCTCGATCACGTCGTGACCAGCACCATCGCCTTCGAGGGCGACGGCCGGCTGGCGGAGTACGTGGGCGGCTACGAGGACTGGCTGCGGCAACGGCCGCAGCCGGCGCCTGAACCGGCCTCGATGGCAGCGGCGCTGCCACGACGCGACGGCGAACCCCGGCCCGCTCCCGCGACCCAGCCGCGCAAGGCCACCAACAAGGAGCGCCAGGAGTACGAGGCGCTGCCCGCCCGCATCGAGGCCCTGGAGCGCGAGCAGGAACGGCTCGGCGCCGAGGTCGCCGGGCCTGATTTCTACAAGCGGCCGGCGGTCGAGATCACAGCGGCCATGGCCCGACTCGAAGCGATTCCGGCGGAGCTGCTGGCGGCCTACGCCCGGTGGGACGAGCTCGATGCCCTGCGGTAGGCTGATGGACGTGCTGTCGGCCGTCTGCCACCGTCTCGCTGGCCCGTCCTGGATCGCGCGCGCGGTGACCGCCGCGCTGCTGCTGCTGGCCGGCGCGGACCTGGCGCTGGCGCACGGCGTGTCGGCCGCCGACCGTGCCTTCATGGAACAGGGCGGCCTGATGGCCTTCCTGTACCTCGGCGCCAAGCACATGGTCACCGGTTACGACCACCTGCTGTTCCTCTTCGGCGTGATCTTCTTCCTCTACCGGATGCGCGACGTCGGCCTCTACGTGACGCTCTTCGCCGTCGGCCACAGCGTGACGCTGCTCTACGGCGTACTGAGCGGCACGCACGTCAATCCGTATCTGGTCGATGCGGTCATCGGGTTCTCGGTCGTCTACAAGGCGCTCGACAACCTCGGCGCCTTCCGCTGCTGGTTCGGCGTCCAGCCCGATACCCGGGCGGCGGTGCTCGTCTTCGGGCTGATCCACGGCTTCGGGCTGGCCACCAAGCTGCAGGACTTTGCGCTACCGCGGGCCGGGCTGGCGCCCAAGATCGTCGCCTTCAACGCCGGCGTGGAGATCGGCCAGGTGCTGGCGCTGGCGGTGATCCTGATCGCCATGGCCTACTGGCGCCGCACGGCGGCCTTCTCGCGCCAGGCGTTCGCCGCCAACGTGATCGTCATGACCTGCGGCTTCGTGCTGATGGGCTTTCAGATCGCCGGCTACGTCGTGTCGTAGCGAGCCCACCAGCCATGGCGACTCCGTCCCCGACCCTGCTTCCGCCTATGGCGGATCTGCCGTCGTCGGCGCGCCTGGTGCGCGCGACGTGTCAGGCCTTCGGCGTCGCCTGCCTGATCTTGCTCGTCGTGATCCTGCCGGCCGAATACGGCATCGATCCGACCGGCATCGGCCGCGCCGTCGGCCTCTACCGGGAGCCCGAAGCGGCAATCGAGCCGCTGCCGGCGAGCTCGATCGGCGGCGCTGACCGAGCCGCCGGCGCCGCGCCGGGGCCCGGATCGCTCTTCACGAGCGCCACCCCGTATCGCACCGACGAGATGTCGATCACGCTCGATCCCGGCGAAGGCGCGGAGATCAAGGCGGAGATGGCCGCCGGCGAACGTCTCGTCTACTCGTGGACGGCGACCGGCAACGGCGTCGACGTCGACATGCACGGCGAGGCGATCGACAAGACCGGCGGCGACCGCAGCTACCAGACCGGCGAGTTCCAGACCGGCGGCCACGGCGCCTTCGAGGCGCCGATGGCCGGCAATCACGGCTGGTTCTGGCAGAACCTGAACGACGACCCGGTGACGGTCACCGTCCGGACCGCGGGGTTCTACCGGCGGCTGTTCCGCCCCTGATTTTCTGGCTGGGGCCTGAATGGGGTCAGACCCCGTTACAATTCGATGCGTCTTGGGTATACCCTCGACGCGAGCGCCGCTCCGTGCCGGCGCTAGGAGGTCGGCCATGCTCCGTTTCGTCGCTGCCGCCGTCGTCGCCGTGGCCATCGTTGCCGTCGGCCGGCCGGTGACGGCGCACCACTCGTTTGCCGCGCAGTACGACCGCGACAAGACCATCACGCTGAAGGGCACGGTGACCAGCGTCGAGTGGATGAACCCGCACGTCTACTTCTACATGGACGTGAAGGACGACGCCGGCATCGGCACAGTGGGCCATCGAGGGCGGCGCGCCGACGTCGCTCTACCGCGCCGGCTGGCGGAAGGACTCCCTCAAGGTCGGCGACGTCGTGACCGTGCACGGCCACCTCGCGCGTGACGGCACGAAGCTGGCCAACATGCGGACGGCGATCCTGCCGACGGCCGCGAGGTGCTGGGCGGCCAGAACTACTACCAGACCACCACCCCCAAGCCGCCGCCGGAGGCGCTGATGCGGCGCCGGCCGGTGCCCGAGGAGCGACGGTCATGAGCAGCACGTGGTCTGCACGCACGCTCGGCGCGGTGGCGCTGGCGGCGTGCTGGCGCCGGCCTGGCCCGCCTACGCCCAGGCGCCGGCCCGCCCGATCTGAGCGGCTTCTGGGTCAACCAGTACACGCCCGACCTGTCGGTGGCGCTCGGGCGCCAGCCGCCGTTCACCGAGTTCGGCGCCGAGCGCTGGCGCACGGTCGACACCTCGAAGGACCCGACCGGGATTCTGCCTGCCGGTCGGCCCGTCGCGCGGCTTCACCGCGCCGTTCCCCTTCCTGCTGGTGCAGCAGGGCGACATGATCGGCGATCCTGTTCGAGTACCAGTCGATCTGGCGGGCCATCTACATGGACGGTCGGCCGCCATCCCGACGACATCGACGACTATCCGTACTTCATGGGCCATTCGATCGGGCGCTGGGAGGGCGAGACGCTGGTCGTCGACACGACCGGCATCGACGAGCGGAGCTGGCTCGACACCGCCGGCCACGAGCACAGCGCCAAGCTCCGCCTCACCGAGCGATTCCAGAAGACCAGCGCCGACACGATGACGTGGACGGTCACCTACGACGACCCGATCTACTTCACGCGCCCGTGGTCGATCACGCGGACCTTCACCCGGGGCAAGCCCGGCGATCGGCTGCTGCCCTACACCTGCAACGAGAACAACAAGGACGTCGAGCACCTGCAGAAGTACCAGCCCAACCTGAACTACAAGCACACGCCCGAGCCCGGCGAGGCGCCCAAGCCCAAGCCGCCTGGCGGGCCGCGCCGCTAGAGAAACGCCAGCACCGCCTCGGTGAAGGCCGGCGCGCACTCGACGTTGGGCAGGTGCGCGGCGTCGAAGGCCTGCAGCCTGGCCCCGGCGAATCGCCTCTGCCAGCCACTGCCCCGCCGTATGTGGCGTCGATTTGTCGTGAGTGCCGGTCACGACCAGGCACGGCGCCGTGACGCGCGACGCCTCGGCCTGGAAGTCGGCGTCGCGAAGCGCCGCGCAGCAACCGAGGTAGCCGGCGACTGGTGTCCGCACCAGCGTGTCGGTCATCCGCGCGATCCGATCAGGCTCGGCCTCGCGGAAGGCCGGCGTGAACCAGCGCTCGATCGTGGCGTCGACCAGCGCGCCAAGGCCCTGCGGCTGCGCGACTCGCATTCGCTCCCGTCCACGAACCGACCGTGCCGATGCGCGCCGCGGTGTTGGCCAGCACGAGCGAGTGCACGCGGTCGGGCGCATGCACGCCCAGCCAGAGCGCGGTGAGCCCGCCGAGCGACACGCCACAGACGTGCGCGCGGCTCATCTCGACATGCGTCCATCAGCGACAGCACGTCACGGCCGAGTCGCTCGATCGAGTAGTCACCGCCCGGGGCATCCGACTCGCCGTGCCCGCGCGTGTCGTAGCGGAGCACGCGGAAGCGCTGCGCCAGCGGCTCGAGTTGGGCATCCCACAGTCCGCGGTAGGTGCCCAGCGCATGGGACAGGACGAGTGGCGGGGCCAACGCGGCCCCCGACAGTTCGAAGCCAATCCGGCAACCGTCGTCGGTCGTGTGAAGACATAGAGTGCCGCCCGTCAGCCGCGGTTCGCGTGCCTCGGCCAGCAGCTGCGACAGCTCGGCCAGCGCATGGTGGGCCGCGGGTACGCCACAGTACACCGCCTGCTGCAGGACGATCTCCTTCAGTTCGTCGGTGCTGAGTGCGCCGGCGGCGAGGGCGCCGCGCGCGTGCAGGCGCAGTTCCTCCCATCGGCCCAGCGCCACCATCGTGCCGATCGCCAGGATGCGGCGGCTCCGCAGGTCGAGACCGGGCCGGGTCCAGATCTCGCCCCAGACGTAGCGGGTGATCAGGTCCTGGAACTCCGCGGTGAGCGGCGTCGTGGCGGCGACCGCCCGGTCGACGTGACGCATCCCCCAGCACCGTGCGCCTGATCGCCATGCCGCTGTCGCGGCGTTGGTTGTCGTCCATGACGGTCTTCAGCCTTTCCCGCGCTGCCAGCGGGCGAGCACGCGGTCCACGAACGTCCGGCTCGAGCCGGTGAACGCCGCCGGATCGAGCGCGCTCGACGATCTCCGCGGCGCCGAGGTGCGCGCGCACCTGCGGTTCGTCGGCGGCCACGTCCTGCAGCGTCCGGCCCTCGGCCAGGGCCCGCCGGCACGCGGCTTCGACCAGCGTGAACGCGTCGCGCCGGCCGAGGCGTGGGGGCCAGGGCGGCGACCAGCCCCTCGGCCCGCGCCACCCCGCCGGCGGCGTCGAGGTTGGCGCGCATCCGCGCCTCGTCCACGACCAGGTGCGCCAGCGCCTCGGCCAGCGCCGGCGCCGCGCCAGCGGTGAGCTCGACCAGCGCCGGCAGCGTCTGCCACTCCGCCTGCCAGCCGCCAATCGCCCGCTCGTGCTCCTGCGGCATCGCCGACAACATGGTGGCGACCAGGCCCGGCGCCTGCACGGCGGCAGCCACGGCGCGCGCCGCCGCGACGGGGTTCTGCTTGTGCGGCATCGACGACGACGCCGCCGCGTCCGGCGCTCGCCGGCGCTCGGCCACCTCGCCGACCTCGGTCTGCGCCAGGAGCGCGAGATCGCGGCCGACCTTGCCCAGCGATCCGCACGTCATGCCCAGCGCGCAGGCCACGCCGACCAGGCGGCTGCGCTCGGTGTGCCACGGCAGGTCGGGCACGCGCAGGTCGAGCCGGGCGGCCAGCGCCGCGGTCACGGCGGGCCCGTGCAGGGCCGAGGCTCGACAGCGTGCCGGTGGCGCCGCCGAGTTGCACGACGAGGGCGTCGTCGAGGGCGCTGGCCAGCCGCTGACGCGCCCGCTCGATGGCGTCGAGCCAGGCGGCGGCCTTCGCGCCGAACGTCGTGGGGGTCGCCTGCTGCAGCCACGTCCGGCCGGCGATCGGCGTCGCGACGTGGCGACGCGCCAGGCTGGCGGCGGCGGCCGCGGCCCGAGTCGAGCGCGGCCAGGATGTCGGCAACAGCCGCCGCGCAATTGCAGCACCAGCGCCGTGTCGAGCACGTCCTGACTCGTGGCGCCCCAGTGCACGTGTCCGGCCGCCGTCGCGTCGCTGGATGCCACCTGGCGGGTCAGGTGCCGGAGCACCGGGATGAGGAGGTTGCCGGCGTGCTCCGCCTCGGCGGCGAGCGCGGCCAGGTCGGCGTCGTCGACGCGGGCAGCGGCGCGGATCGGCGCCACGCTCGCTTGCGGAATCACCCCCACTTCGGCCAGTGCCTCGGCCAAGGCCACCTCGACGTCGAGCAGCGCCTGGACACGGCGAGCCAGCGTGAAGGGCGAAGCGTCGGGCGAGGTCATCGGCGGAAGCGTCGCCGCCGCGAGCGACCGCTAGACCGCGAAGAACACGGTCTCGCGCTCCCCCTGCACGACGATGTCGAGATGATACTCGTTCGCCGCGCCGGGCCTGGCCAGCAGCGTCGCCCGTCGATTGGCAGGCACGGCGAGAAGGACCGCGTCGCGTTCGTTGTCGGGCTCGCCGTCGAAATAGACGCGGGTCAGATACTCGGTGAGGATGCCGCGCGCCAGCACCCGGACGGCGAAGTGCGGGGCGTGGACGGCGCCGCCCTGGCCGACGTGGGTGGACGGTTTCATCGCGCGTGAGCCGGTAGCCGCCGTCCGCTTCGGTCCACACCCGGCCCAGCGCCGCGAAACCCGCGGCCCAGAACTCGAGCACGCCGTCGGGCACACCCGCGCCGGCGCCGTCGAGGAGGCGCCCGCGAATCACGACCGGCGTGGCCAGCCCCGGCGCCGTCATCGGCTCGCGTCCGAGGCGGAGGCCGAGGTGCAGGTACGGACCGACGGTCTGGAACGGCGTCAAACCCGGCATTCTCAGGCCACCATCGGCGTCTGATCGGGCCCGCGCAGCACCAGATCGAACCGGTAGCCGAGCGCGAACGCCGGCTCGGTGCGGTCGCAGGTCGAAGGTCGCGATCAGCCGCTCCCGCGCCCGCGCATCGGGCACGGCGTTGAAGATCGGGTCGAGCGCCAGCAGCGGGTCGCCGGGGAAGTACATCTGCGTGACCAGTCGGCTGAGGAACGCCTGGCCGAACACCGAGAAGTGGATGTGCGCTGGGCGCCAGGCGTTGTGGTGGTTCCCCCACGGATAGGCACCCGGCCGGATCGACACGAAGCGGTAGCGGCCCTCGGCATCGGTGAGCGTCCGGCCGCCGCCGGTGAAGTTCGCGTCGAGGGGCGCGCGCCACTGATCGACCTTGTGAGCGTAGCGTCCGGCGGCGTTGGCCTGCCAGACCTCGACGAGCGCGTGCGGCACGGGGCGCCCGCCGTCGTCGAGCACGCGGCCTTCGACGACGATGCGCTGCCCCAGCGGCTCGCCCGGGTGCTGGCGGGTGAGATCGTGGTCGAGCGGGCCGATGACGTCGTGCCCGAAGACGGGACCGGAGAGCTCGGTCAGCGTCGGTGGAATCACGACCAGCGGCTGCTTCGGATGGCGCAGCGCCGTGGCGCGGTAGGCCGGAGAATCCGGCGGCGGATGCACGTTCAAGACGCCGCGCTCGATTGACACACCCTGCTCGGGACACTAGTGTAGGCGAACTTTCATGCCGGTCGCGCCCTCGCCCGTTCCGCACACGGCGCCACCCGACGCGCCGGGGCGAGCGACGACGGCGGTGTGGGGGCTGCTCGCTGCCGTGGTCACCGGCGCGGTGCTGCTGTCGTTGCCGCCGCCTGCCGGCTTGTCGCCGTCGGGCTTGCGGGCCGCGGCGCTGTTCGCCATGGCGCTCATCCTGTGGGTCACCGAGGCGCTGCCGATCGCCATCACCGCGGTGCTGGTCCTGGTGGCGCAGCCGATGCTCGGCGTGGCGCCGCTCGGCGCGGCCTTCGGCAGCTTCATCAGCCCGGTGTTCTTCTTCGTCCTGGTGATGTTCGTGATCGCGCAGGCCTTCGCCAACACCGGGCTCGACCGCCGGTTCGCCTCCTGGCTGCTGGCCAAGGCCGACGGCTCGACCCGGCGCGCGCTGCTGCTCTTCATGATCGGCACTGCCACGCTGTCGACGGTCGTGTCCGACGTGCCCTGCGCGGCGCTGTTCATGGCGATGGCGCTGCCCCTGTTCGACAGGATGGGACTGGTCGCCGGTCGCTCGACCTTCGCCAAGGCGGTGATGATCGCCATCCCGATCGCGTCGTTGATCGGCGGCGTCGGCACCCCGGCCGGCAGCTCGGTGAACATCCTCGGGCTCGGCTTCATCGAGAAGTTCGGTGGCGTGCAGGTGCCGTTCGTGCACTGGATGGCCATCGGCATGCCGATGGTGGTGATCCTCATCCCGGTAGCCGCGCAGGTCATCCTGTGGTGCTACCCACCCGAGCGGGAGCGCCTCACCGAGGTGGACTTCGCCGCAGAGCTCCGCGCGATGGGCCCGATTTCGCCCAGGGAATGGAAGGTCCTCACCATCCTGGCAGCGATGCTGGCGCTGTGGATCGCCAGTTCGTGGGTGCGCACCATCGACGTGGTGATCGTCGCCGTCCTCGGCGGCGCCGCGATGTTCCTGCCCGGGATGCGGGTGTTCGCGTCGTGGAAGGAGGCCGAGCGGGCGACGGCGTGGGACACCCTGCTGATGATTGGCAGCGTGACCTCGCTCGGCGCGCTGTCGGCCAGCTCCGGGCTGGCGGCGTGGCTGGTCGATGCGACCCTCGGCGGGATGCACGGCTGGCCCGTGGGGCTGGTGCTCGCCGCCGTGAGCGCGTTCATCGTCGTGATTCACCTGGTCGTGCCGGTGAATCCGGCGATCATCGCCGCCATGGTGCCGCCGATCATCCTGCTGGCGACCTCCACCGGGCAGAACCCGGCGCTGTACGGGCTGCCGGTGGTGTTCACGGCGTCGTGCGCGTTCCTGCTGCCGCTCGATGCCGTGCCCCTGGTGACCTACGGCAAGGGCTACTACCGCATGTTCGACATGCTGCTTCCGGGCGCCATCATCAGCGTCGCGTGGGTGGCCGTGCAGACGGCGCTCCTGTTGCTCATCGGCCCGGCCCTCGGCCTGCTGTAGTCGAGAGCAATCGCCAGGGCGCCGCTTTCGAAGTCGTCGGAACCGTCGCCGACGGTCAGGCGCTGATCGAGGCGGCTGAGAAGTTGCGGCCGGAGGACTGCTCTCGAATTAGTCGGGGAGGTTCATCCGCCGCAACAAGTCGCGGTAGCGCGCGTCGTTGCGAACGCCGTCGAAGCGCGGATCTACTTTCAGCCACGCCAGCCCGGTGGAGTGATCTTCGAAGGCCTTTTCGAGCCATTCAAACGTGGAATCCCTGGCTCCAAGGCCGGCGTAGATGACCGCGATGTCAAACGGCGCGACGTATTGACGCGTCGATCGCCCGGTCAGCTCCAGGAGGGCTTTCTCCGCCTCGGCTCGCTTGCCCGATACCGCGTAGGCATGTCCGAGTGCCCCGACCATTGCAGGCTCCCCCCCGGACAGCGTCACTGCCTTTTGAAGCTCCGTGATCGCGTCCTCATATCTCGCCGTCTGCTCGTAGGTCTGCCCGAGGTACAGATGGGCCTGCGTGAAGTTCGGATCCAGGTCGAGAATCTTTCCGAGTTCGCCAATCGCCTGGTCGTACTGACGCGCGCGATAGAGGATCCGACCCACTGCGGAGCCGACGATCAGCGAGAGTGGTTCGATCTCCTGTGCCCGTTTGGCTTCTGGGATGGCATCGCCGGCCCGACCGATGGCGTCCAGGTAGCTTGCATAGCGCGAGACCGACCCACCATGGTGTGGGTTGAGCTCGATCGCCCGCCTGAATGCTCGCTCAGCGCCCGACCAATCCCAGTCGTAGGTCATCCTGATCCAGCCTAGTGCGTTGTGCGCTTCAGCCACCGTCTCGTCGATCTGCAGCGCCCTCAGCGCGGCTTCCTTGCCCCGGGGAACGGTCTCCCGTGGCGAACTGGCACCGTAGGTGGCATAGAGCGCGTAACAATCGGCCAATCCGGCCCACGCCAGGGCGTAGCCCGGATCCTTCTCGATCGCCTGCTGGAAATACTCGACGGCGCGTTTGAGGGTTGGCACTGTCCGGCGATTCCAATAGAACTGGCCCCTGAGATACAGCTGGTGCGCTTCAGCATTCTCGGTGTAGCGCCGCATGAGCCCCTTCTGCTCGTCGGCGTTCGGCTGGAGGCGCAGTTTGTCTGACACCGCGGTGGCGATCTCCTCCTGAACCGTAATCAGGTCGGCGAGTGTCCGGGTGTACTGGCCGCCCCAGAGCTGGGCGTCTTCCGCCACGTCCACCAAGTCGGTCTGAATGTTCAGCGTGTCGCCCCGCTGGACGACGCGGCCGGTGAGAATCGTGCGCACGGTCAGTTCGCGGCCAATCGCCTGGAGATCCAGGTCGCGGCCTTTGTACCGAAACACCGTGCTCCGCGGCACGACCCGCAGCTTGGGCAGCTGCGAAAGACTGTTGATCAGGTTCTCGGTCAGGCCATCGCTCAGATACTCAGCGTTCGGGTCGGCCCCGACGTTGACGAAAGGCATCACCGCGAGCGACTCGATTGCGGCACCCGTCGATGCCCGAGTGAGCCAGACGCGCCCCGCCAGCACGATCGCAACCAGCGCAAGTGCACCGGCCAGACTGAAGACGGCGGCTCTCAATCCCCCGCCGACAGCCCATCGGCGCAACAGCGGTCGGTTGGCCGCGGACTCCTCGACGCTCGCAGCTTCGAGCGACGTGACGACGTCGAGGACGCTGCTGAAGCGATCCGCGGGCTGGCGGGCGAGACAGCGGAGAATCGTCGCTTCCCAGCGCGGATCCAGATCGGGCACGTGGAGGCTCGGAGGTGGGGGCGCTTCGTGCAGGCGCTTGATCGCCGTCCGGATCGCTGTGTCCGCCACGAACGGGCACACTCCGGTGACGACCTCATACAGCACGACTCCCAACGCATACACGTCGGTCGCGGGCGTCACTTCGCCACCTTCGACCTGTTCGGGCGCCATGTACGCGGGGGTGCCGGAAATGTCACCCGCCTCACTGAGGGACATCGACATGGCAGTGGCCCCGTCCTGAGCGGTCCGCCGCGCCAGGCCGAAGTCCGTGACGACCACCCGCATGTCCTGGTCAGCAGCGTCGGGTTCCACGAGCATGACGTTCAGGCTCTTGAAGTCGCGGTGCACGACACCGACCCGGTGCGCAGCCGCCAGGCCGGCGGCCATCTGCCGGACAATCGGCAGAGCGTCCGTCGTCTGCAATCGCTGCTCCCGGTGAAGCCGGTCGGCCAGAGTCTCGCCGCGGAGCAGCTCCATGGCGAGAAACACCACGTCTGGTGCCGATCCCTCCGCACCCGGGGCATGGTGGCGGAACACGTCGTAGATTCGACAGACGTTGGGATGCGTCACCTGCCGCGCCAGGTGCACTTCCCGCTTGAACAGGGCGATCGCGCGTTCGCCATCCGCGACGGTCGACAGAATCGTCTTGAGGGCGACCCGTGCGCGCAACTCCAGATCTTCCGCCTCATAGAGCTCGCCCATTCCTCCTCTCGCCAGATACCGGACGATTCGAAAGCGGAAGGCCACGACATCGCCGGTACGAAAGACGGCTTCCGCCGGAGTCTCCACGTCGACGGCGAGGGGTCCCGTCGGCGCGGCCTCGGTCGCCTCGGCCGCCGCAGCCGGAGACCGTGCCTCGGCCTGGCGACGGAGCAGGCGCTGAATCGCCAGGTGCGTGTTGACACGCGCGATCACCTCAGCCCCGACAAAGGGCTTGGTGATGAAATCCACGGCGCCGGCCTGGAAGCCGCGCATCCTCTCGGCCGGGTCGGCAAGAGCGGAAAGGAGGATCACCGCCGCGTCACGGGTCTCCGGGTCTGCTTTGAGGCGTCGGCACGTCTCGTACCCATCGATACCGGCCATGACGACGTCGAGCAAGATCACCAGCGGGCGCGCGCGGCGGGCGGCCGTGATCGCGTCCTCGCCGTTCGGTGCCACGACGAGGCGATAGGCCGATTCACCGAGCGTCCGGCGAAGCTCCTCCAGGTCCGGGGCATCGTCAGCGACCAGCAAGATCGGGCTTACGTCTCCCGCGGGCAGTGGGGTCGGAGAATGACTCATCGTCACTACCCTTCGGCGTCGAGGTCGAGGGCGGACAGCTCCCGGCGCACGTCGTCACGAGTCATTTGGATGGTCGCCGCCGCATGCAGCAGTTCAGCACGCGCCGCCGCCGCCCCACGGCCGTGGGGTGCGCGAACGGCTGCAGCCGGTAACCGCAGGGCGAGGGCAGCAAAAATGCGCGGCGCCAGCACCGTTTCGAGATACTCGAGCGCCGTGCCGCGCAGGTGCGCGTCACCGGAGTCGAACGCCACGGCCGCGATACGCACCGGCTCGCGCTCGAAGGCCAGAGCCAGCAGATTGAAGATGTGCTCACGGACGCGACGATCATCGTCAGGTCGCGCCAGCTCACGCTCGACGGCTTCGAGGACGACCGGCTGCGGCACTACCAGTTCTGGATATTTGTCGGTCAGTGCCAGGAGCGCCAGCCCGGCTGCGCAGCCTGACGTCGAGGCTGGACGCGCCGAGCGCTTGGAGGAGTCCGTCGCGGGCGAAACTGGAGTGGCAACTCTTCAGCACGAGAGGGAGCCGGCGACGCACGATCTCGGGCGTCGACGGATCGAGTAACGCATCGACCAGCTGGCCGGCGCCGCGCCCGCCAAACGCCGTCAGCGCTGCGACGACTTGGCCGAGAATCTCTTTCTGCGCGAGGAGCGGAACCAGTGCGCCGATCAGCAGCGGGTCGGCGGGTGGAGCGCGAAGCAAGCGCCGGATGCGGGCGAGGTCGCCCGAGCGCAGGTCGGCGACGGCCCCGACGACGGCATCATCGTGCGGGCTGGCGCGTTTCCCCTCGGCCGTCCGATCGAGCGCCCGGTGTATCGACAGCTCATCCAGGCCGGCCATGCTTCGCGCCATCGTGAAATCGCCCATCGAGTACTTTGCCGGAGTCTGTAGATCTTCACCCTGACGACGAAGCCCTCCCTCGAGCGCGCTCACATACCGCGCCTTCAAGCGGCGGGCGACGACAAACTCGGCTCCTGCTGCCAGCACCGCGGCCGCGTTGACCGTGACGAAGGTATACAGCGGGTCCAGTCTGGTCAGCAGCACGATCAGCGCAGCACCGATTCCTTTTCCCAGGCAGTCCACGCTGACGTCCACAGTCGACTTCGCGGCGCGCTTGGCGGCCTCGGGAAGCGGCGTGTAAAAAAGTTCATAGCCGGCCCTGAACACCGACGCTCGTACGGTGACGTCGAAGGCTCGGGGAAAGATGCCGCGCCATGGTGCCGGGATGACGAATCCGATCAAACCCGCCGCGCCCACGAGCAGTGAATGGCTCGCCACCGAGCCGCCCAGGCCGAGCCGGGCGAGCACGAGGCGACCCAACAGCGCCTGCAGCAGAAAGGCGGCCAGGGCGGTGCCGGCGTAAAAAAGCCCGAAGAAGCGGACGAGCGGCTCGCCCGGGCCCAACCATGCAACTGCCTCCGCCTTGAGCAGGTAGTCGACCAATGCGGCGAGCGCGGCGGCCAACGCGACCACGAGCGCAAGTTCTCGCAGCAGCGGCACTCTCCGGATCTCGGCCCAACCACTCCGCCGATCCTCCGGCTCGTCCATCCGTGCATGTCGCGCCGGCATACCGCGGCCGATCGCCACAGAGCCGGCCGCGGCCGCCGCGCCTGCGACGGCCAGCACAGTGAGCAGGGCTTCGGGTGACAGCAGTGCCGTCACTCGCTCGGCGCCGACGCCGCCGGCCAGGCCACCAAGAGTGGCTGCGGCGGCCACTCTCGCCATCAGCGGCTTCGCCGCATACGGATCGAAGTGCTCGTTGAGCAGCGAGAAGAAGGCCGAGATCCCGATCGCTCCAAGCACACTCGCATGAAGGTAGATGAGCCCAGACGCGACACGCGGAAGGTCGCCGAGCAGGCTCAGTTCCACCAGGAACAAGGCCGAGTTGACACCGAGGATGACCGGGACCAGGCGACCCGGCCCGAACCGGGCCAGCAGACGCCCGGACGTTTCGGCCGCTGGCACCGCGAGGATGGCGGCCGCAGCAATGAAGTACAGGGAGGCTCGTCACCCGAAAATAAGTGAGGAAGAGCCCGTCGCGGACGGCGTTGGACGCGACCTGCTGAGCGAGCAGCGTGGCGACGGTGACAGGGCACCAGCAGAAGAGCTAGTTGCCGCTGCCCGCGGTCGTCCGGGACCATTTCGAGAGGATACAGGCACAGGACGTACCACTACACGTCGGGAACATCTGCCCCCATCCGGCCCAAAGAGGCGCCAGCCCACGGGACGAGCGGGTCACCGCACCGGACTGCGACGCGCGTCACGACCCTCGGTTAGCGGAGCCTGCGACGACTCAGCCCGAGCGATTGCCACGTCGCCGCTGTGGCGGCGGGCGACGCTCTCGATCCAGACGTCCGCGTCCATCACCACTGGCTATTGCGGCGGCTGGTAGAACAGCCACGCGCCGGGATCGGCGTCGTCCCAGTTGCAGCGCGGCGGCGCCAGCAACCAGTCCTGGCCGCTGTCGCCGATCGGCGCACCCGGCGGCGCCGGCGCCGCCGGCACGATCTTCGACGGGTCGGCGCTCGGCCGCTCGAGGAAGCGCTTGATGTCGGCGGCCAGCAGCGCCTGCTGCGCCTGGTCGGCCTCCGCCTTGGCTGCGCCGGCGGTGCGCAGGCGCGCGGCCAGCCGCTCGAGCTTGAGCGACGCAATGGCCCGCACCTGGCCGTTGGGCGCCGACATCGCCAGCCAGGTCACGCGATCGACGAGCACGCGCTCGGCGGCCCGCCGCACCTCGGCTTCGTACGGCGACGCCGTCGCGGCGTCGAAGGTGGCCTTGGTGAATCGATCGATCACCTCGCCGAGCCCGGGCAGCGTCGGATCGACGGCGTTCTGCGCCACCAGCCGGGCGGCGCGGTCGGGCTGCAATGCGAAGCCGATGGTCACGTCGGCGGCGATGGTGCCGGGGCTCAGCGGATCGAAGCCCTCGCCGGTGGTGCGCGGGAACAGCTCGCGATGGAAGCCGAAGCCCGGCGGCCGGGGCGCGATCGCGTCGAGGATCGCCTTGGGCACGGTGAGCTCCGACGGCTTGAGCGTGGCCGCCAGCGCCTCGAGCGCCTGGCGCTGGTTGGCCGCCGTCTCCCACTTCACCGGCGTCCGTCCGTCGCCGCGCATCGCGTAGACGAAGTCCTGGCCGCCCAGCATCGACGACGGTGCTCTCGACGGCGTAGCGGTGATACATGAAGATCGGCACGAACGGCTCTTCGATCGTGGTCATCGGCGCGCCCAGCCGGATCGTCTTCTCGCCCATGCGGTTGAGGGCGGCGCGACGCACCTTCATCAGCCGGTTCAACTCCTCGGCCTGGTTGACGCCGTTGGACCACTGCTCGGTGCGCGGGTGGATGTCGCTGTCCTGGTTGGTGAAGTAGCGCAGGTCCTGCGTCCAGGCGTCGTCGACGATCCTGGTGAGGGCGGCGGCCTGGTCGATGCCGGCCGGGAACTGGCGGTAGCCGAAGTTGATCGCCACCTTGTCCCAGTCGCCGATGCGCGCCTCGTAGGCCTTCGAGATGTCGATGGTGCCGTCGGCCTTGAGCTCCTCGAGCGGGTGCGGGTAGTCCATCACCGAGATCCAGCCCTTGGTGCTGTCGTAGTAGTTGTGGCCCAGGCCGAGGGTGTGGCCCACTTCGTGGGCGGAGAGCTGGCGGATGCGTGCCAGCGCCGTCTCGTAGAGGATCGACGGCTTCTCGCGGCCGGTCTCGTAGGGCGAGAGCAGGCCCTCGAAGATCATGTAGTCCTGCCGGTCGCGCAGCGACCCGAGGGTGACGGTCGCCTTGATGATTTCGCCGGTGCGCGGATCGGCCATGCTGCCGCCCGAGCTCCAGCCGCGCGTCGAGCGGTGCACCCAGTTGATCATGTTGTAGCGCACGTCCATCGGATCGGCGTCCGGCGGCAGCACGTCGACCTTGAACGCGTTGCGGAAGCCGGCGGCCTCGAACGCCTGGTTCCACCACATCGCGCCTTCGATGAGCGCCTTCTTCACGTCCTCGGGCGCGCCCGAATCCACCCAGTACTGGATCGGCGTCACCGGCTCGCTCATCGCCGCCGCCGGGTCCTTCTTCACCAGGCGATGGCGGCGCATGTAGCGGAACACGATCGGCTCGCCGATCGGCTGGCTGTAGTCCACGAAGCTCAGGCCGCCGTAGCCGGCGCGCGGGTCGTCGATGCGCGGCGTGAAGCCTTCGGGCGGGAGCTCGACGAACGAGAGGTGCTCGCGCAGCGTGACCGCATCGGGGGTCGGCGTGACGCTGGCCACGGTGCCGCTGAAGAGGTTGCCGCCGAAGCCACCGCCGCCGCCACCCCCGCCCCCGGTGGCGCCGATCGGCGCCGGGCCCTGCGCCGGGCCGAGCCCGCCGCGGTTGGCCACCGCCTCGTTCACGAAGGTGAGCAGCACGTCCACCTCGGTGTTCTTCGGGAAGGCCTTGGTGTGCTCCAGGTAGAAGGTGCTGCGCGAGCGGTCAACGCGGTAGGTGCCGGGACGAAGACCGCCAGCCGCGCCATGGACGTCGCGCAGGAAGAAGTCGGTGGCGTCGACCAGCACGCGGCCGTTCGACTCGGCGGCCACCGTGAAGCCCCACAGCACCGACTTGGCGAAGGAGTCCTCCACCGCCTTGCGCTCCAGCACGTTGGGGCTGCTGGAGCGAAACGACTGGTTGGGCTGCACCAGCAGCACGCGCGGACCGACGCGCTGGAACCTGACCAGACGGCCCTGCCCGCCCTGCCCGCGGTCGAGCCCGAGGTCGTTGGAGCCGAGGCCGGCCGAGAGCCCCGTCGACATCAGGAACTCGCTATCGAAGCGGCTGACCTCGAGCAGCATCGTGCCGGCGCGCTCGTCCCAGTAGAGCGGGATGAAGCCGTCGATCTTGCGCAGGCCGGCGGCGCGGTCCTCGACCGACGGCAACGGGCCGGGCCGCGCCGGCTGGCCCTGCTGCGCGCCCACCGACGCCATCGACGTGAACAACATCGCGATCAGAAACAGACTTGAATTCGACATGGAGCTCCTCGCGCCGCCATTCTACGCTGGCGCGTCGTGCCGCGCCAGCCGCGGCAACCCTCGTCAGAAGCCGATCAGGGTCGTCAGGTTCAGGACAAGCCGGTGCGTCCACAACCACTCGTTCTTGCTTGCGGTAGTCGGCCGAGCTCTTGAACTCGGTCGGCGTCAATCGGGCCGGGCAGGAAGTCCCACCCGCCCTCCCAGTAGAAGCTGCGGCGATTCAGATTCCCCTGAGCAGACCTCATTGCTTCGGAGAAGGATGGCGAACGGCGTCAATCGCACGCGGACCGGAATCACCGCCTCGTAGTTCGTGTAGCGTTCATCAGCGCGATCGGCGCTGCCCTGGCCGTTGAAGTGGTACAGGCCAGCCCCGGCGCCCAGATGCAGCACCGGCGGGGCCTTCGGCAATGGGTTCACGTAGAACATGAACAACGACCGCGTCAGGTTCGTGGTGCCCCAGTCGGCGGGTTCTTCTCGATGTCCTCGTTGGTGAGCGGCGAGACATGAAACGAGAGAAACCACCTCGGCGTATCGAACACACCACAAGGCCGCTCGACTCTACTTGTCATGTTGGCCGACACTGCCGATGTTGCCTCCGGAAAACGCGCTGCCGACCTTGCCGTCCTTGCCTAGGCAGATGAGCCGATCGAACTCCAGAGCCATCTTCCGTCTTGGATCCACTTCGAACGGGCCTGGCCCGCTGAGTCGCTCGAGCCACCCCCACCATCCCTTCCCCTGCGCTTCGACCTCGCTCGGAGACGCCAGGGTGAACAACGAAGCCAGCAGCAGACCCGTCGTCAGCAGTCGCATCGATCACGCCCCTTCTCGTTGAGAAACATCCGACGCAACCGCCCTCCCAACCATTGGTCGGTCAGCGCGACTGCAACGCGTGCGCGAAGTCGTCGAACAGATTCCCCTCGGCGCCCGTGCGCCGAAGCTCTGGGTGTCCCCGGCTCACGGTCAGGTTGCGCGGCGGCGGCAGCGACGGGCAGCTGACCAGCAGCTCGTCGGCGCGGCTGCCGAGCTCGAAACATCGGGTGCCGGCGTACTGCAGGATCGGAAACGTGGCGCTGAAGAGGATCCGCCACGACATCGAGGCCAGGATGAGCGTGACGAGCAGCGGCGCCGCGATGCTCACGGCCGGCACGAGCCCGATGCGCTCCCCGCGGCGCCGGGAGAGCCGATGCACGACGATCAGCCCGCACACCAGAAACAGCTCGATGAGCTGCAGCCACAACCGGAAGGACAGATGGCTGTCCAGGCAGCCGAACCGAGCAGGGCCAGGTCTGACTACCGGAGAGTCGTTGACGTTGCCCTGAATCGCCGAGATCAGAGGGCTGAAGTGTGCGCGCCACGGCCGTGACCGCGGCCAGCCCGATCAGACAGACGACCTGTGCCAGCCGGCCGGGTTCTGCCAGCCCCGCGCGACTGGCGACCTCGCTGCCCCGTTGAACAGCCGCGGCACCCAGGCGTCCCAGGGCGCGGGAAGAGGCTCAGTGCCAGGCTGACGAGCAGGTTGACGGCGTTGGCGACAACGACGACCAGCGCCACCAGGGCCACGGTCGCCACCAGCGATCGGGCGCCCCAAACCAGGTGCTGGAGCGGCGACTCGGCTGCGAACACCGGGGGCCGGGCCAGCGCCACGTTGAACGCGATCGTCGTCAGGAACCCGCAGAAACCGCAGAGAACGACGCCCACCCCCAGTGTCAGCGCCAGCATCTGGAGCGCCGACCCGGCATCGAAGCGGGACGACTTCCGGGCGACGCCGGCCGCATTCGTCCGCCGCCGGGCCGTCGTCTTGCGCGACGAGGCCTCTTCCGCTCCCTTCAGCTCACGCTTGAGCGCCAGCGCCGATCGCGGGCGCTCTGGCAGCGCGGGCGATATCGTCTTGTCCACCACGCGCACGACGGCGTCGGGCACCTCCGGCCGAAGGTCTCGCAGGCTCGACCGGTGCCCGGCGCGGTGCGCTTCGAATCAGCTCCTCGAATCCCTGCCCGTCAACCGGGTAGGCGCCGCTCAGCAGGTAATGAAGCAGGACCCCGAGGCTGTACAGGTCCGCGGCCGGCGTCGCGGCGTGGCCGGCCAGCACTTCCGGCGCCATGTAGAGGGGCGTGCCGACCACGCCTGACAGCGAGCCGACCTCCAGCGCACGCTCGCGTCCCGCCCCGAAGTCCATCAGGACGACCCGCCCGTCGCGGTCCTTCATGACGTTGCTGGCCTTGACGTCGCGATGGACCAGGCCCTCCCGGTGCACGGCATCGAGCGCGTCGCACAGCTCGGAGCCGATGTGCAGGACCTCCCGGACCTTCAGCGGGCCGGTCTGGTGCACCATCTCGGCCAGCGTGCGGCCGCGGACCAGTTCCATCGCCAGCCCGATCTCGTTGCCGATTCGCTGCGCACGAAAGATGGTGACGACGTTGCGGTGCCGGACGCGCGCCATCAGTTGCCCTTCGCGGAGGACCTCGGCTTCTGACCCGGCCGGCAGGCGGGACAAGTCGATGATCTTGAGGGCGATGTCGCGGTGCAGCACCGGGTCCCAGGCCCGGTGCACGGTCCCGAAGCCGCCACGGCCGATCTGCTCGAGCAGCGTGTACTCGCCCCACGGGATGGGGGTCGGTCGCGCGGTGGAAGGCGGAGTGTCCGTGGTGACCGACGGTGTCGCGGTCCGGGTCCGGTCGTCGGCAGTCAGCGTCCGGGTCCCGGCGCCCGCCTCGCCTGCACTCGACTTCGCGTCGAGCAGCGCCTCGACCACGCTCCGACACTCCGCGTCGTCGCCGCACTGCTCGGACAGAAAGGGCGGCCGGTCGGACGGGGCCCGCCTCGACGCCTGCTCGGCGATCGCGACCGCCCGGCGCCATTGCTCAGGCGTCATGGGGTCGACGTGTCCGGCGAGCGGGAGGGCCACTCATGCCAAGTCCCGCGCATGTTAATCGACCACGTCGTCTTCGCGCCGCCATTCTGCGCTGGCGCGCCGCCCGACCCGGTGGCGGGCCCGAGCAGCGCCGTCGCGTGGCGGGGCGCGGTCATCCGCTCGGATAGACTCCTCGCTCGTGTCCTGGGTGTTCCTCGCCGCCTATACCTGCTCCGGCCTGGCCGGTCTGGTCTACGAGGTGGCGTGGACGCGGGTGCTGACCCTGCACCTGGGACACACCACGGCCGCGGCGAGCACGGTCGTGGGAACGTTCCTGCTCGGCCTCGCGCTCGGTGCCGCCCTGGCCGGCCGCGCGGCCGCGAAGCTCACCAGGGCGCGCGCGCTGCACGTCTATGCGGCGCTGGAACTGCTGGTGGCCGCCGCCGCGTTCACGGTGCCCTGGCAACTGGCGGCGCTTACGCCGCTGCTGCGGTGGGCCTATGCAGACGGTGAGTCCGGACCGCTGTTCCCGCTCATCCGGGTGCTGTCGTGCGTGCCGATGGTGCTGGTGCCCTCGCTGGCCCTGGGCGCGACCTTCCCACTGGCAATCCGCGCGTTCGCCGTGGAGTCGGCCCATCCCGCCCGCCGCAGCGCGATGCTGTATGCGGCCAACACGGCGGGCGCCGCCGCGGGGGCGCTGCTGGCGGGCTTCGTGCTGATTCCCGGAGTCGGACTCCGTGCCACCACCACGTGCGGGATGGCGGCGAGCGCGCTGTCGGCCCTGCTGGCGGTGGGCGCGGCCAGAGGCACGCGCGGGTCCACGCCCGCTCCGCAACCGGCGCCGGCACGAGGGCGGACACCGGCGGCCGGCGCCGTCGCGGCGGTGCCCGACGACGCGCGACGCCTGCGGCTCGCGGCCCTCGTGCTCGGCCTGTCGGGGTTCGCGGCGCTCGTCCACGAAATCGCCTGGACGCGGATCCTGGCGATGGTGCTCGGACCGACGACGTATGCCTTTGCGGCGGCGCTGGCCGCGGTGATCGCCGGCGCCGCGGCCGGGTCGTGGCTGGGCACCTGGGCGATCGGCCGCGTGCGGGAGCCGGCCGGGGCCCTGGCCGGCTGCCTGGCGCTGGCCGCGATGGTGACCAGCGTCACCTATTCGCTGGCCGGCGGGTGGATTCCGCTCCTGGTGGCCGAGCAGCTCCGCGCGGCGCCCGACGACGCGAGCCAATGGATCGTCTGGGGCGGCTGGCTGACGACCGCGCTCGTGCTGCCGGCGGCCGCCTGTCTCGGCGCCGCGTTCACGCTCGGCCTGGCCGTGGCCGGTGCTCGCGGTTCGACCGCCGCCGGACGCTTCAGCGGCGTCTACGCCACCAACACGGTGGGCGCCGTCTCCGGGTCGCTCGCCGCGGGGTTCGTGCTCATCCCCTGGCTCGGGCTGCAGGCGACGCTGCAGGTGGCGGCGGCCGCGTTGATGACGGCGTCGTTGGCCGTGATCGCCTGGGGAAACCTGTCCCGCCGGATGCAGGCGGCCGGCGGCGCCGCGCTGGCCGTCGCCGCCCTGGTGCTGGTCGCCAGCCCGGCCTGGGACCGCGCGCTCCTGGCCGGGGGCGGGTATCTCTACGCGCCGTTCGTGCCGCCCGACCTGGACCTGCGGGCGATGCTCAGCGCCGGGACACTGCGTTTCTACGACGAAGGCGCGTCGGCCACCATCGCGGTCAAGCAGCTCACCGGCACGACGACGCTGACGGTGGACGGCAAGACCGACGCGTCGAATCGCGGCGACATGCTCACGCAGAAGCTGGTGGCGCACCTGCCGCTCCTGCTGCACGACGCCCCGCGCGAGATCGCGATCATCGGCCTGGGGAGCGGCGTCACCGTCGGCGCGGCGCTCACCCATCCGATCACCCGGGCCGACGTCGTCGAGCTGTCGCCGGAGGTCGTGGCGGCCTCGTGGCACTTCGCCGACGAGAACCGGCGGGCCCTCGACGACCCGCGGACGCGGCTGATCGTCGGCGACGGGCGATCGCATCTGCTGCTGGCCGAGCGCCGCTACGACGTGATCGTCTCGGAGCCGTCGAACCCGTGGATTGCCGGCGTCGCCACGCTCTTCACCCGCGAGTTCTTCGCCGCGGCCCGCAACCGCCTGACGCCGGGCGGGGTGTTGTGCCAGTGGGCCAACGCCTACAACATCGCCGATCCCGACCTGCGCGCGATCGTCGCCACCTTCCGGGCGGTGTTCCCGGATGGCGCGGCCTGGCTCGTCGGGGAGCACGACGTCCTGCTCGTCGGTGCAGCGGCCCGGCCCGATGGCACGCCGGTCGATCTGGCCGAGCGGCTGCCGGCCATCGCCGCCCATTGGACCCGGCCCGGCGTGGCCGACGACCTGGCGCGGGTCGGCGCCACCGACCCGCTATCGGTGCAGTCGCTCTACGTGGCCGGGCGTGAGGAGCTGGCGCGCTATGCGGCCGGCGCACCGGTCTTCGCCGACGACCGCATCACGCTCGAGTTCACGGCGCCACGTGAGCTCCATCGGCCGAGCGGCGGCAGGAACGGCGAGGCCCTGCAGGCGCTGCTCGCGGACCGCGACGGTCCGCCGGCGCTCGTGTCCGCGCGCGCCGCCGCCGGCGCCGCCGGCTGGCGACGCCGTGGCCAGATGCTGGCGCGCTCCGACGTCCACGGCCGCGCTTACGACGACTTCGTGCGGGCGCTCACGCTCGATCCCGGCGACGCCGAGGCGCTCGACGGGCTGGTGCGCACGGCGACCTTGCTCGATCGCGAGGCCGACGCGTTGTCGTGGCTCACGACCCTGACGGCCGGCCGTTCCGACACCCCGCTCCTGGCCATCGCGCGGTCGCGGCTACTGGCCGCGTCCGCCCGGCCGCGCGAAGCGCTGGACGCGGCGCGCGCGGCAACGGCGCTCGCACCGGCCGATCCGGCGGCGCTCGAGCAACTGGCCGCGGTGCTCGCCGACACCGGCGACCTTGCCGGCCTCGACGCGGCGATCGCTGCGCTGCGACGGCTGCCGCCGCGCGCCGGCACCGAGTACTACACGGCCGCGGCCGCGTTCCTGCGCCAGCAGCCGGCGGCCGCGCTCGCCGCGGCGGAGCGGGCCATCGCGCTCGACGCCGCCTATGCGCCGGTCTACGACCTGGCCGGGGCGGCCCTCACCCGCCTCGATCAACCCGACCGGGCCCGGCAGATGTTCGAGCGCTCGCTCGACTTCGACGCCCACGACAGCAGCGCCTACACGAACCTCGGGCTGCTGGACCTGGTCGCCGGCCGCCGCGACGCGGCCGCCAACCGTTTCGCCGAAGCGCTGTGGCTCGACCCGGCGTCGGCCACGGCCCGCGAGGGGCTGGCCCGCGCGATCGACCGCTGAGCCGGCCGGACGGCGGCCAGGGACGGACCACACCACGCCGCACCGGGTTTGGCGTATGCTCCTGGATTGCCCCACACGAGACCGCACCTCGCGCCTGGGGAATGGAGGTTCAGGACGATGACACGCAACATCCTCATAGCCGCCGCAGGCTTGCTCGCGGGATCGGTGGGTCTGTTCGCCCAGGCCAATCCCGAGGTGGAAAAGGCCCTGTTGGCGGCGCCGCGCAACCAGCGCGAGGCCACCACGGTGATCAAGTGGAAGGCCGACGGCACCTACGACACGCTCAAGGAAGGCACCAACACCCTGGTCTGCTACGACCAGTCGGGCCAGCCCACCGAGCAGCCGTTCTCGGTGCAGTGCACCAGCAAGGCCAATCTCGAGCGGGTCAAGCAGAACAAGAAGTTCGAGATGGAGCCCGACAAGGGACAAGCGGGATGCCGCCCTTGCCGCCGCCGAGAAGGACGGCTCCAGAATCAAGCCCGAGTTCGGCTCGGTGTTCTGGACCTTCAGCGGCAAGGACGAGGCCACCGGACGCGTGCACATGACGGTGGCGGTGCCCGGCGCGACCACGGCCTCGCTCGGCCTGCCCGACAACAACAAGATGGGCGGCGCGTGGATCATGGGCGCCGGCACGTCGGGCGCCCACATCATGGTGCCGGGCAGCTAGACGCGCACCAGCTCGTCGACGATCGCGGGCGGGACGTGCGAGCCTCACGTCCCGCCTTCGCTTTCTCCGGCTCCACGGGATCGCCCATGCGAACGCTCGCCGCCGCGGCGCTGGTCACGGCGCTGCTCTCCTCCTCCGCCGTGGCGCAGCCGAGCGCGCCGGTCGTCACCCGCACCGACGTCATCTACGGGCGCGTCGAAGGCTCGGCGCTGCTGGCCAACATCGCCTATCCCGACGGCCCGGCGCTGAAGCCGGCGATCATCTCGGTGCACGGCGGCCGCTGGCGCGCCGGCAACCGCGCCGACGCCAGCAGCATCAAGGTGGCCGAGTGGGCCGGCTTCGGCTACTTCGCCATGTCGATCGACTACCGGCTGGTCGGCGGCTCGCCGGCGCCGGCGCCGTATCTCGACCTGCTGTGCGCGATTCGCTGGGTGCACGCCCACGCCGACGAGTACCGCATCGATCCCGAGCGCATCTACCTCATCGGCCAGTCGGCCGGCGGACAGCTGGTGTCGCTGGTGGCCACCGTCGGCGAGGCCGACTTCCCGCGCGTCGGCGGCTGGGAGAAGGCGCGCAGCGACGTCCGCGGCGTCATCAGCGTGGCCGCGGCCTACGAGCTGAACACCCTGTCGTGGGGCGATCTGTGGACGCCCGTCTCAGGCGATGTGAAGGCGGCCCGGGCGGCCGCGTCGCCGGTCAACCACGTGAGCGCCGCGACCAAGCCGATCCTGGTGATTCACTCCGACGACGACAAGTCGGTGCCGGTGCAGCAGGCGGTGGACATGGCCGCCAAACTGAAGGCCGCCGGCGTGACCAGCCGTTTCGTGCACTACACCGACCGGGGCCACATGGGCATCACCGACGAGGTGATCGAGGAAGCCCGCGCGTTCATCGCCGAGCTCGAGCCGAAGAAGTAGCGGCCGCGATCGGCCTCAGCCCGTGCCCAGCTCGCGGGCGAGCGCCTCGCGATCGAGCTCGTTCTCCCAGCGCGAGACCACGATCGCCGCCACGCCGTTGCCGATGAAGTTGGTCAGCGAGCGCGCCTCGGACATGAAGCGGTCGATGCCGAGGATGAGCGCCAGGCCGGCCACCGGAATCGACGGCACCACGGCCAGCGTCGCCGCCAGCGTGATGAACCCGGCGCCGGTCACGCCCGACGCGCCCTTCGACGTCAGCATCGCCACGCCGAGCATGCGTCAGCTCCTGCCTCAGCGTCAGGTCGATGTTCAGCGCCTGCGCGACGAACAGCGCCGCCATCGTCAGGTAGATGTTCGTGCCGTCGAGATTGAACGAGTAGCCGGACGGCACGACCAGGCCGACCACCGACTTCGAGCAGCCCAGCCGCTCCAGCTTCTGCATCAGCGGCACCAGCGCCGACTCCGACGACGAGGTGCCGAGCACCGTCAGCAGCTCCTCCTTGATGTAGACGATGAAGCGCAGGATGCTGAAGCCGGTGAACGCGGCGATCGATGCCGAGCACGACGAGCACGAACAGCAGGCAGGTCAGGTAGAAGCTGCCCATCAGCAGCGCCAGCGGCTGCAGCGCGTCGACGCCGTAGCGGCCGATCGTGAACGCCATCGCGCCGCCGGCGCCGATCGGCGCCAGCTTCATCAGCGCGTTCATCATCCCGAAGAAGATGTGCGAGCAGGTCTCGATGAACTGGTGCACGATGTTGCCCTCGCTTGCCCATGTGCGTCATCGCGTAGCCGAAGAGCACCGCGACGAACAGCACCTGCAGCAGATCGCCCGAGCCGGTGAACGCGTCGAAGAACGTGCGCGGGATGATGTGCAGCAGGAACTCGACGGTGCGTCTGCGCTGGCCGCCGTCTTGGCGTAGTCGGCGACCGCGCGGGCGTCGAGCGTCGCCGGATCGACGTTGAAGCCGGCGCCCGGCTGGATCACGTTGGCGACGACCAGGCCGATGACCAGCGCGAAGGTCGAGACGACCTCGAAGTAGAGCAGCGCCTTGCCGCCGACGCGGCCGACCTTCTTCATGTCGCCGGCGCCGGCGATGCCGAGCACGACCGTGCAGAAGATGATCGGGCTGATCAGCATCTTGACCAGCGCGATGAAGCCGTCGCCGAGCGGCTTCAGCGCCACGCCGGTCGTCGGGGCGGACGTAGCCGAGGGTGCCGCCGGCGACGATCGCGAGCAGCACCCAGAAGTAGAGATGTCTCGTGAGGCGCGTCATCCGGAGCGGGGCGGTCCTGGCGGTTGGCGTCCCGTGCCGGCGAGGCCGGTGGCCCGGCCGGCACGTCCGCGCAGCTCGCTCAGTTGGTGTGGAAGCCCGAGACGGTGCCGTTCTCGAAGTAGACCTGCAGCGTGCTGCCGTTCCAGTAGTCCGGGCAGCGGCTTGTACCCCCACACCTGCTGCGGTTCGCCAGGCCTTCCAGACCGTCCGGCCCTCGAGCGTGAACACGGTCGGCGTCTCGGACCGCTTGGTGCGCGGCTCGCCGAGCGCGCGCCAGTTCCACGGCCTTGCCACGCCGGGCTTGCCAATCCCCGCGGGCCTGGGCGCCGCGAACTGGCGTACACGACGCCTGGCTGGCCTTGGGTGTCGCGGGCCTCCAGGAACGAGCGGCTGGACGAGCGGATGTGCCAGCGCCAGTGCACCGGCAGTGACCGCGCGCGGAATCTGAGGCGAAGCCCGTCGCCTGCATCCCGGCCTTGGCGCCGAACACGAGGGCGATGGCGAGCCGAATCAACGGCGCAATCAACGCGCCAGGCCGCCGCCGGCGCGTCGTCGGCGATCACCGCGACGCCGCGGGCCCCCGGCCCGAGCTGCCGAACCGCATCGAGCGGTGCCGGCGTCGTCGGTGCCCGTCGACGCCGGGCTGGACGACGACCACGCGCCCGACGCGCAGGGCCCGATGCAGCGCCCGCAGTATCGGCCACCGCGGCCCGTCTCGGGCGCGTAGCGCCGCCCGGGCGCGAACGGGAACCCGGCGGCGATCGCCGACCAGACGTCGGCGCGGCGACCACGCGCCGATCGGCGCGGCACGTCGAACGTCGACCGACGTCGTGGGCTGCGACGGACCGCTCCGTGCGCCCGCAACGTGCGACCGTACAGCGCCGCCGCGCCGGCGGCGGCCGTCGCCGTCAGCACACGGCGCCGAGCGACCGTTCGAGCGCGACCGAGCGGCCCCGGTCAGGGCATCAGCTAGTCCCATGCCTTCCTGGCAGCCTTCGGAGGCTGCGTCATACCGGCACTGCTGAGCGCGGCCGTCCTGGCGAGCCGAATCCCGCCATGCCAGCCGGACGCGTCGACGTTCTCGCCGCCGTGAGTAGTCGATCGCGACGGCGCGACGTTGCCGTCGCTGGGCTCGAATTGAACAGACGGGCCGGATCTTTCGAGCGCGGCGACTCCTGCCTGACGCGGTCAGCTCGACGTACCCTCACGCAGCTCATCGCCGGTGCAGATCATGCCGTCGTCCGACCTGGACGGCGTGCCCACCCGTTTCGACTCGTCGACCACAGCCGGGCTCGGCCGGCTGGCACGGGCGTGCGCGTCCGGCCGAGGGTTTCGCCGCGCCAGTCCACCGAGCTCGGCGATGCTCGTCGAGATCTGCCCCGTCGCACGACTGGCCGTTGCTGCGCCCGGCTGCTTCATGACCTCATCCTCGCCGGGTGCCCGCTGGCGGCCGCTGACTACTGCTGCCGCGTGGTCGCGCCCTTCGGCGCTCAGCTTCAGCATCTTGCCCCGCGGACCGTCCGTCAGCAGGTAGAGGTGGCCGTCGGGGCCCTGGCGCACGTCGCGGATCGTTTCCTTCAGGTCGGTCAGCAGGCGCTCTTCCCCGGTCACCTTCTCGCCGTCGAGCGTGACGCGCACCAGGTCGCGGGTGCCGTGGCCGCCGATGAACAGGCTCCCCTTCCACGCCGGGAATGCGTTGGCGGTGTAGAACGCCATGCCGCTGGGTCCGATGATCGGATCCCAGTAGTAGAGCGGCTGCTCCATCCCGGCCTGCTGCTGGATGCCGCCGGTGATCGCCCCGCCGCGATACTCGATGCCGTAGGCGATGGTCGGCCAGCCGTAGTCCTTGCCCTTGCGGGCGATGTTGATCTCGTCGCCGCCGCGGGTGCCGTGCTCGACCTCCCACAGCTCACCGGTCGTGGGGTGCAGCGCCGCCGACTGGATGTTGCGGTGGCCGAGGCTCCACATCGCCTCGGGCACGCCGGCCTTGCCCACGAACGGGTTGTCCCTGGGAATCGAGCCGTCGGGGTTGATGCGGGCGACCTTGCCGAGCAGGCCGTCCATGCGCTGGGCCTGCATCCGGCCTTCGGTGATCGAGCGATCGCCCATGGTGATGAAGAGCGTGCCGTCGCGGTGCCACACCAGGCGGCTGCCGAAGTGCAGGCGCGACTCGAGGATCGGCGCCTGGTGGAAGATCACCTGCACGTTGTCGAGGCGCGGCGCCGCGCCGTCGACGAAGGTGCCGCGGGCCACGGCGGTGTTGTTGCCGCCGTCGCGCGGCTCGGCGTAGCTCCAGTAGACCAGCTTGTTCGCGGCGAACTTCGGGTCGAGCGTCACGTCGAGCAGCCCGCCCTGGCCGCGGGCGTCGACGGCCGGCAGGCCGGCGAGCGGCTCGGACTTGGTCCCGTTGGCGCTCACCACCCGCAGGCGTCCGGGACGTTCGGTCACCAGCATCCGGCCATCGGGCAGGAACGCCATGCCCCACGGGTTCTGGAGGCCGTCGGCCACCGTCGCCACGTCGAACGCGACGTTGAGCTTCTGTTCGGGGGCGCGGGTCTGCCCGGCGAACGCCGGCTTCTGCGACGGGTCATTGGGTGGCCGGCCGTCGACGCCGGGCCAGCTGCCGCCCGGCTGCTGCGCGTGCAGGACCAGGCCGGCGGTGGCAGCGGCAGTGCAGACGGCGACGGTGATCCAGCGGGTCATGCGCGAAGCTCCTCGAAACGGGGGATGGCCACATCGTACACCGGCTCCCCCAGAAGGCTCGGGGCGGGACACCCGGTGGTGTCCCGCCCCGTTACGGCGTCGAATCGGCCTGCCGCGGCTACTGCCGCGGCTGCTGGGTCGTCGTGGCGGCGCTGGCCGGCAGCGCCAGCGAGATGTACTCGCCGCGGTAGTTGCCGCCGCTCACGCCCACCACGATGTACTGCTTGCCGTTCAGCGCGTAGGTCATCGGGTGGCCGACGACCGGCGCCGGCAGCAGCACCTCACCCACCTGCTCGCCGGTCTGCTTGTTGTAGGCGCGCAGCATCGCGCCGCGCGCGCGCCCGGGCGGCGCCGTGAACTGCGGGTCGCCGGCGACGACCAACGTCTTGGTGATGAGCACGCCGACCGAGCCGTTCTGGCCGGTCTTGCCCAGGTTCATGCCCTTCAGCAGCGGGTTGTCGCGGATCGCGTCCGGGGTGTCGCCGTGCGGCACCTGGAACATCAGCGAGCCGTTCTTCAGGTCGATGGCGGCCATCACGCCGTAGGGCGGCTTCACGATCGGCAGGCCGCTCAGGCCTTCGCCGAGCTTGCGGCGGCCTTCGTTGCCGGGGAAGGTGTCCACCGGCCCGCCGGCGCGCGCAGGACGCGGCAGGCCGTAATCGGGCTCGGCCTCCCAGCGCGGCAGGCGCGGCTTGGTCTTGAAGTTGTCGGGGTTCACCTTGTCGAACTCTTCCTTGTCGTAGTGCCCGACGGTGACCGCGGCGTTGCCGGCCTGGGTGTAGAAGATGCCGGTCTCGACATCGAAGCCGCTGCCCGGCCAGTTCACCCCGCCGTTCCAGTTGCCGATGTTGATCGCGCCGAGCTTGTCGGGCGACTCGGGGCCGGTGGGCGGCACGTACGGCGTCTGCTCCCAGCGGAAGTGCTTCAGGTTCTCGAGCACCTGCTTGCGCAGCTCCGGGGTGAAGTCGATGAGGTCGCTCTCGGCCACGTGGGTGCGCGAGTAGGCCGGGGGCTTGCTCGGGAAGGGCTGAGTCGGCGACGTCTTCTCGCCGTACATGGTGCTCTGCGGCACCGGCTTCTCTTCGATCGGCCAGATCGGCTTACCGGTGATCCGGTCGAAGGTGTAGAGCCAGCCCTGCTTGCTGGGCACGGCGACGAGCTTGCGCGGCGTGCCGTCGACGGTGGTGTCGATGAGCAGCGGCGCCGACGACATGTCGTGGTCCCAGATCGGATGGTGCACGAACTGGAAGTGCCACTTGTACTTGCCGGTCTTCAGGTCGACCGCCACCAGGCTCTCGGCGTAGAGGTTGGCGCCGGGGCGGTTGCCGCCGTACTCGTCGATGGTCGGCGACTCGACCGGCAAGTAGACCAGGCCGGCCTCGGGGTCGGCGGTGATCTGCGTCCACACGCCGGTGTTGCCGGTCCAGTTCCAGGAGCCGCCCTCCCAGGTCTCGTGCCCGGGCTGCCCGGGGCCGGGCATGGTGTCGAACTGCCACACCTTCTTGCCGGTGCGGACATCGAAGGCCCGCACGTTGCCCTTGACGTTGGTGCTGTAGACGTAGCCCAGGCCCTCGAACATCGACGAACCGATGATCGCCAGGTCGCCGACGATCGTCGGCGTGGAGTGCAGCCCGATCTCCGACTTCTCGAGATCGGCCTGCTTGCCGTTGATCATGATGCCGACCTTGAGGTCGACCACGCCGTTGGTGCCGAAGCTCGGAATCGGCGCGCCGGTCTTGGCGTTGAGCGCCACCAGGCGGTAGCCGGTGGTGACATAGAGGACACGCTCCTCGCCCTTGCCGTCGGTCCAGTAGGACAGACCGCGGCCCGACAGCTGGCGCGGGGCCCAGCGCGTGGCGCGCTCGCCCTCGTCCATCGAGTACATCCACTTCTGCTCGCCGGTGCGCGGGTCGAGGGCCACCACCGCGCGGCGCGTGCCGGCTGTGGCGTACAGCGTGCCCTTGACCATCAGCGGCGTGCCCTCGAGCTTGGTCTCGGGCCGCGGACCGAGGTTGTCGGTCTTGAAGCGCCAGGCGACTTCCAGCTTGCTGAAATTGGTGGCGTTGATCTCGGCCAGGGGCGAGTACTTGCTGCCCCGCAGATCCGCCGTGTAGTGCGGCCACTCGCCGTTGGCAGTGCTCGGCTGGCCGGTGCTCTGACCAGACAACTGCGGCATCACGGCGAGTCCGGCCACCAGCAGTGCCGCCACGGGCACCGCGCGTAGAGCCAAACGCTTCATTGGGTCACTCCTGACGATTGCCTGCGGACGGCGTGGCCGCGACCCGGCCCAGCCGTGGGATCTTGCGAATGATACCCTCCGCGACGCGTCTCTGGAAGCCCCGCGATGCCCGCCGTTGCACTCCGGCTAGCGGCCGCCTCCGGGCGTGGCCCGGCCGCCGCCGCGTTGCGGCGGGTTCTTGATCAGCCGGTACTGGCCGATGCCGGCGTTGACCTTGAAGTTGATGCCCATCCGGCCGATGTCGGCGGTGGACTTCATCGGGTCGCCGGTGACGCCGGAGTCGGCCGGGCCGCCCCACGGCATGATCCGGTCCTTGCGGATGCCGGCCGGGTAGACGTGCAGCATCTGCGAGGTGTCGCTGATGCCGGCGTGCGCGCCCACGGTGGTGTCGTCGTAGTCGAACATCGCCTCCATCCAGGCGCGGTAGGTCACGCGGCCCTGCTCGTAGTAGTCGGTCAGGGCGAACACGGTCGTGCCCTGGCCCTTCCACTCCTCGTTCAGCGTCTTGGCCACCGCCACCATCCCGGCCTGGTTGCCGCCGCTGTCGCCGATGAAGAGGATCTCCTTGAAGCCGTGCGCCTTCAGGCTCCGCGCCGCGGCGTCGAGCAGCTGGTCGTAGGCCGGCGACGGCAGCGAGATGGTGCCGAACGACTGGCGATCGGGATCGCCCTCGGGCACGTACTGGATCACCGGCGCCACCAGCGTGTTGCCGATCTTGCGGGCCATCTGGTTGGCTGCGTAGCTCACCACGTAGTTGTGCTTGCCGAGCACCATGTGGTACCCGTTCTTCTCGGTGCCGCCGATCGGCACGATGACGGTCGTCTTCCCCGCCTTCATCAGATCGCGGGTCTCCTCCCAGGTGAGCTCGTCGATGAACACGGTGTCGGGCGGACGCGTCGGCGTCTTGCCGGCCGGCGCGGTCAGCATGGTCGGTTGCGCTGGACCAGCGGCCTTGGCCGCGGCCGCACGGGCCGCCGCGGCGGCGCCGCCGCCACCACCGCCCTGCTGCGGCGCAGCCGGCACCGGGCCTTCGGCGCCGCTGGTCATCCGCTTGATCTGCGCCAGGGCGTTGTCGACCTTGATCTGCATCAGCGCGCGGCCCACCTCGGGCGACGACTTCGACTGGTTGACGCCGCTGACGCCGTTGTTCTCGTAGTCGTTGCCGACCAGGCGATCGGTGCGGATGTGCTGCGGCGCGATGAACAGCAGCTCCGAGGTGTCGAGGATGTTGGCGTGGTTGCCGACCTCGGCCGGCGGCACGCCGAGGAACTTCGCCGCCCACTGTTCCTGGTCGCGGTGCGCCTTGGTGTAGTAGTCGTCGATCCACATCGCCTTGGCGCTGCCGGCCCACAGCGTGTTCAGCTTCTCGGCGGCGCTGCGCATGCCGGTGCGGTTGCCGCCCGACTCGCCGATGAACATCACCGTCGTGAAGCCGCCGGCCTTGAGGCTGCGCCCGGCGCTGACCAGCAGCTCGACGAAGCGATCCTCGGGCAGCGTGATCGTGCCCGGCTTGCCCATGTGGCCGGTGGGCGGATCCCAGCTGCCCTCGGGCACGTAGGTGACGACCGGCGCCACCAGCGTCCGGCCGACGGCGCGGGCAATCTTGTCGGCGGCCCAGGTCATCACGAACTTGTGTTCGCCGTCGACCATGTGCGGGCCCTTCTGCTCGGTGCCCGCGGTGCCGACGATCACGGTGGTCCACCCCGCCTTGACGAGGTCGCGGGTCTCGGCCCAGGTCAGCTCTTCGAGAAAGACGCTGTCGGGCGGGGTGCCGCCCGGGCCGGTGGCCGGAGCGCTGGCCGGCCGTTGTGCGGCGGCGGTCATTCCGAGTCCCAGGGCGACGACTGGCACGGTCAGCAGCGTTCGAAGTGTCATGGCGGCAGTCCTCAGGCGGTTCCAGCGATACAGCCTACACCTGCCGGCTGGTTCGACTCATCAACGATCGGCGCGGCCCCTTCGCGAGTCGAACGACGGCGTCCGGTCGGGAAACCACCCCGGAGCACCTGCCCGGTCGAGGTTCGGCGGGACGGCTTCGAACGTCACGTAGCCGAACTTCGTCGAGTCGGGCGACCAGGAGTTCACGTTGATCGTGCCCTGGCCGCCGATCAGCTCGACGACGACCTGGGGCGCGACGTCGCGCGGTTTGTCGCCGGGCATGTCGATCATCCGCAGCTGCACCTTCAGCGTCCGGTCGCTATGGCCTTTGGTGCCGGCGGGGAACGAGAGAAACAGCAGCTTGCTGCCGTCGGGCGACGGATGCGGGAACCAGTCCTCCAGCGCGTCGTTCGTGATGCGCTCGGCCTTCTCGTCGTTCGGACCGCCGCCGTCGGCGGGAATGCGCCAGATGTTCCCGCCGCCGCCAGCGCGGTCCGAGTTGAAATAGATCCACCGTCCGTCCGGTGAGTAGTCGGACCCGTCGTCATGGGCAGGATCGGACGTCAGGCGCTGCTCTTCGCCACCGGCGGTGCGGATGCGATAGAGGTCGTACTGTCTGCCGTCGCGATTCGCGACAAAGGAGAGGTAAGCGCCATCCGGCGACCAGCCGTGGAAGAAGCTCGGGGCGGCGGCCACGACGAGCCGGTGATTGGAGCCATCCGCATTCGCGACATACACCTGTGACTGGCGTGACGACGGCGAGGTCGCGGAAATCGCGAGCCGCTGGCCGTCACCAGAAAAATCGTGATCGTTGTTGGCCCGCAGCATCGGGTCGAGACCGATGGCTTCGGGCGCGGATCCGCCATCAGCGGCGATCCGATAGAGCCTCCCTTGGGAGTTCACCAGGAGGTAGTTGCCCTGTCGCGACCAGTTCGGCGCCTCCCAGATGCCATCGCCCTGGTGGACGAGCGTCGAGGACTTCCGCGTCAGGTCATAGACCATGATCCGGCTGATATAGGTCGGACCAGGCGGCGCTGGAGCGGGTGATTGCGGTGCGGCGGCGGCGGGCTGGCCGACGCTCATCGCGCCGGTGAACAGAGCGACATCGACGACGAGCACCGCCGCGGCGGCGAGGGTCTGGATCCGACGTCTTCGCTGGACCATAAGACCTCCCGGCCTCGTCGGGGCTTGTCAGCAAGGGGCGATTCGCGGCGCCGGCCGGTGCGGCATGACGATACTGCCATTGGCGTGATGGGGCCACTCTGGCGCGCACTTTGTCAGGGTAAGTCAACCAAGAATGTGGTGTCTGGAGGGCGGAACAGCGGATTGGCGTTGAAATCAGGCCTGATTTCCGCTATGAAATCTCAACTCGCAGTGGCACGCGAGTTGCTCCGCAATCAGCACAGGCCGAGCCCGAGGCGCCGGCACGACCCGCGGCGCACCCCCGGCCTCTGGAGGGACGCGATGGGGCCACTGCGCACGTTGCTGGCGAGCGACCACCGCCAGACGCTCGAGTTCTTCTTCATCGGGTTGAAGGATGTCGCCGGCGACGACGTCGACCGGCGTGAGCTGCTCTACAACGCCAGCGTCCTGGCCCACTACGCCCAGGTCTCGACGGTAACCGCTACCGAGTTCCCCACGCCCTCGAGCCTCGAGGCGGTCTTCGACACCTTCGTCGTCGAGACGTCGAAGGATCTCGACAGCGGCCTGCTCGAAACGGCCGGCACGCACTGCCTGGTGATGGCCGGCTTCTTCGAAGACCAGGCCCGCACCCGTCACAACGTGCGCTGGTACGCCGACCTCGGCGCCGGCTTCTTCCACCGCGCCGCCCAGCGCGAGCCGCAGGCTGGCAAGGCGATGCTGATGGACACGATGGGGCGCCACTTCGAAGCGTGGCGGCTGCGCTACGCGCGCCTCAGCCGCGAGCTGCGCGATCGCCCGTACCTGCTCACGGTGCCGGTGCCGGCGCGCACGATGTAGCGGCGCGACCGCCGCTTGGTCGGGACATCAAATTCGCGCAAGGCGCGCGCGTCCGGCCGCTAGTGGCGCCGCGAGCGACCGAACTTGCTCGAACCGTGAGCAGCCGCCCTCGGCGGACGCTCTGGCCGCACAAGAGCTCGCCGCGACGACGATCTCGCCACACAGGCGTAGGGGCACGCCGTTGGGAATGTCGCGGCACGGCGCCTCGGCGCCGTTGACGCGCTTGCCGACCGGGGTGTCGAATCCCCAGCCGCTGCGATCCGACGACACGACGTCGAGGGTGCCACGGCGCGCCGGCGTCCCAGAGTCCGTCGCTCGCCTGCCGATCGCGCGGCGCCGGGCTGCACATGTCACTTCGCGCCCTCGAACCCGGACGGTCCATGTCGGCGGCCGATCAGCGACTGAGCGTCCTGCGGCAGGTCTCGCCCCACACCTTCAGACCGCGGGCCTGCGCGCGGCGTCCGATCTCCGTCTCGGCGACACGCCGTTGACGTCGACTACGCGGTCGATTCGCTCACGCCGAGACGAGGCTGCCAGACGAGCAATCGACAACAGTGAGACGAACGATGCGTCGACTGCTCGACTCCCTCGTGCTGCTTCTCGCGTGGAGCATGCTGTCGAGTGCCCAGACGCCATCGGCACGGGAGCTGGAGGCCTACGTCATCGACGTCGAGGGTGGCGAAGCGACGTTGTTCGTCTCGCCGTCCGGCGAATCGGTGCTGGTGGACACCGGATGGCCTGGCTTCGACGGTCGTGACGCGGATCGAATTCTGGCTGCCGCCCAACACGCCGGCGTCAAGCAAATCGACTACCTGGTCACCACGCACTACCACGCAGACCACGCCGGCGGAGCAGCTTCCTTAGCGGCGCGCCTTCCAATTCGGCACTTCGTCGACCATGGATCCACCATTGGTGACGACGAGCGTACGCACTACCAGGGCTACAGCTCGGTCCGTGGCAATGGGCCTTGGACCGAGGCCACACCCGGTGACACGATTCCCGTGGCCGGTCTCACTGTGCGGGTCATTGCCGCCGGCGGTGCGGTCCTGCGTACGCCGCTCGCCGGCCAGGGCGGCCCCAATCCCTTCTGCGCCGGCTTCCAACCGCATGGACCCGAGATCACGAGTCGAGCCGCGGATGCAGGAGACAGCCGTTCGGTGAGTCTGCTGCTGACCTACGGCAACTTCAGAACGATCATCATGGGCGACCTGACCTGGAACAAGGAGTTCGACCTGATGTGCCCGGCCAATCCTCTGGGCACTGTCGACGTGTATCTCGTGTCCCACCATGGCTCGGACACGTCGGGGTCGGCGGCTCTTGTCCATGCGCTGCAGCCGCGCGCGGCGATCATGAACAACGGACCGCGGAAAGGCGGAGCGATCCAGACGTTTCAGATTCTGAACGCGTCGCCGGGCTTCGAGGATCTGTGGCAAAACCACTACTCCGTCGCCGGCGGCAGCCGGCACAACCGCCCTGAGGCGTTCATCGCGAATCTCGATGAGGGGTCGCCAGTCGCCGGTGCTCCGCCGGGGGCGGCGCCGGTTCATATGGGCGCCGCACACTGGATCAAGCTGACCGCCGGTGCGGACGGCGGTTTTGCGATCACCAACAGTCGAACCGGCTTCACGAAGCGCTATCCGCCGCGACCGAGTCCGGTGATGGACTGACGATGGACCAGCCGTTCGTTTCCCCCAACTTTCCACGCTCGTCGGCGTATCACCCCGAGTGGATCATGGCCAGCGTCAGCGGCGGGGCCAATTCCTTGTGGTTGTCAGAGTGGTTGACCGAAGCCCTGGTTCTGCGGCCCGGCATGCGCGTGTTGGACCTCGGGTGTGGCCGCGGAGCGTCGTCCATCTTCCTTCGCCGCGAGTTCGGCGTGCAGGTCTGGGCCGCCGACTTGTGGAACAGCGTCTCTGAACGATTTCAGCGCGTCCGGGATGCGCAGGTCGAGGACGGCGTCTTTCCGATTTACGCGGACGCCCGGTCACTGCCCTTTGCCGCGGGATTCTTCGATGCCATCATCTGTATCGATGCGTTCCCTTACTGCGGCGGGACCGACGACCTCTACCTCAACTACCTCGCGCGGTTCGTGAAGCCTGGCGGCCAGGTGGGGATTGCCGGAGCCGGCGTGACGCGGGACATCGATGGCGGCACCGTTCCCGAGCACCTTCGTGCCTGGTGGACGCAAGACCACGGGTGGTGCCTCCATTCCGCGACGTGGTGGCGGCGGCACTGGGAACAAACCGGCATCATGGACATCGAAGTGGCCGACATGATGCCGGACGGTTGGCAGAGGTGGTTGGACTGGCACCGGGTGATCGCCCCCGACAACCGGGATGAAATCCAGGCGCTGGAGACCGACCGGGGCCGGTACCTTGGCTACGTCCGCCTCGTCGCTCGAAGGCGGGCTGACGCTCAGCTGCCGGAGCCGGTCGTGTCGGTGCCGGTGGAATACAAGAAGACGCCGTTGCTCAACGGCCCGACCTAGGGGCGCGTCGCCGACTGCTCCGCGGCGGATCCGGCCATAGCCTAGGGCAACGCGAAGACCCAGATTGCGCCGCCCTCCGGCACCTCGGGGAACTTCCCCGGCTGCAGCCGGTTGAGCCGCGCCTGCATGCCGCGCGCGTCCACGCCCCAGCCCGACGCCACGGCCACGTACTGCTTGCCGTCGATCGCGAACGACGAGGGCTGTCCCGTAATGCCCGAGTTGGTCGGGAACTCCCACAGCACCTTGCCGCTGGCGGCGTCGAAGGCGCGGAACATGCGGTCGTTGGTGCCGCCGCTGAACGCGAGGCCGCCGCCGGTGGCCAGCATTGGCCCCCAGTTGGCGGAGGTCGGCGAAGGTGTGCGTCCACACGCGCGCGCCGGTGTCCACGTTCCAGCCCTGCACCTCGCCGATGTGGTCGGCGCCCTCGGCGAGATAGATCGTGCTGGTCGCCCCGGTGTAGCTGCTCCCGGCCTTGTACTGCGCCGGACGGCCGATCAGCGTGCCGCAGATGTTCTCGTTGGCCGGGATGTAGATCATCCGCGTCTTCGGGTTGAAGGCGATCGGCGGCCAGTTCTTGCCGCCCCAGTGCGACGGGCAGAAGTCGGCGGTCTTGCCGGTGCCGGGCTTGCGGGCCGGGTCGACGTCGGGCCGGCCGGTGACCGGGTCGAGACTGCGGAAGGCGGTCTGACGCACGTAGGGCTTCCCCTCCACGAACTTGATCGGGCCCTCGCTGCGCTCCAGGAACCACAGGTAGCCGTTGCGGGCCACGTCGATGAGCCCCTTCACCGTGCGGCCGTTGCGCTGGAAGTCGACGAGGATCGGCGGCGACACCTCGTCCCAGTCCCAGGAGTCGTTGGGGTGATATTGGAAGTGGCCCTTGATCCGGCCGGTGGCCACGTCGATGGCCACCGTGGAGGCGGTGTAGAGGTTGTCGCCCGGGCGCTGGTCGCCCATCCACGGCCCGCCGTTGCCGGTGCCCCAGAACGACAGGTTGGTGGCCGGATCGTAGTTGCCGGTGACCCACACCGGCGCGCCACCGTTCTTCCACTGGTCGCCCTTGGGCCAGGTCTCGCTGCCTGGCTCGCCGGGGGCCGGCACGGTGTAGGAGCGCCACAGCGGCTTGCCGGTCTCGGCGTCGTAGGCGGCGACGAAGCCGCGCACGCCGAGCTCGCCGCCCGAGGCGCCGACCATCACCTTGCCGTCGGCCACCAGCGGCGCCAGCGTCATGTAGTAGCCGTCCTTGTTCTCGGCCACCTTCGCCGACCACGCCTGGGCACCGGTGCGCGCGTCCAGCGCGACGAGCGTGGCGTCGTTGGCGGCGAAGAACACCTTGGTGCCGTGGAGGGCGATGCCGCGCGTGGTCGGATGCGGCGCGATGATCGTTTCCTCCACCTCCTTGATGTAGCGCCACAACAGCTGGCCGGTCTTGGCGTCGATGGCCACCACGCGGTGCTCCGGCGTGGACAGGAACATCACGCCGTTGACGACGACGGGCGCGGCCTCGTGCCCGCTGCCCACGCCGGTCGAGAACACCCACGCCGGCCGCAACTGGCCGACGTTGGCCGGCGTGATCTGATCCAGGGGGCTGTAGCCCCAGCCGTCGTAGGTGCGGCGGATCATCGGCCACTCGCCGTCGGCGGGACGGAGCAGCCGTTCGGCGGTCACCGGCGCATAGCTCTTGAGGATCTCGGGCATCGGCACGACCAGCGGTGGCAACGCCGGCGGCTGGGTGAGCGGCGGCTGGGTGACCGGCTGCTGGGCGATGCTGAGGACGCCACTGGCCGCCAGCACGATGGCGCCGATGGACACGACGAGGCGGAGGCTCGGCATACGGCGGACGATACCCGATCCGGCCGCAGATGTGGTTAGTCCGGTGTCGGCACGAGCCGCTTTAGTTCCTCAAGCCAGTTCTGCACGACGACCAGGTCTTGCGAGGCGCCGCCGCCGGATTCAGGTGGGTCACCGGGAATCATGAAGAACCGGCCATCTGGGGCGATGTCGTACGGCCGATTGCCCGCCGCTTGCGCGAGCAGGGCGAACTCGAACAGCACGTGGGGACGCCCGGCGGCGAGCGGCGTCCCGGGCATCGCAACCGCCAGTATCTGCCGTCCGTCAACGCTGCTGAAAAATAGCTCCCGCCCGTCGCGTGACCACATCGGCAGACGCCCCCCGCCCGTCGAGATCAACTGACGATTCCCGAGTTCCGGATACCGCTCGACATAGATCTCGGATCGACCGGACAGGTTGGAGTGATAGGCCATCCAAGGTCCGGCTGGAGACACTGTGGCGAAGTCGTTGCTGCCGGCGTTCCTCACCAGCACGCTGGCGTCCGACGGGCGCTCGACGGCCATGTGACCAATCTCATTCTGAATGCTGCCTGGCACCTCGGTATAGAGCAGGTGCGTGCCGTTGGCCGACCAACCGTTGGCGCGCAGATCGATGAGATCCTTCGCGCGAGCGAAGAGGCGCTCGTCTTGGCCGGAACCATCCGCCGCTCGCCGGAACAGCTCCGAGTAGCCGGCTCGACGGGACGTAAAGACGACGCGCTGACCATCTGGTGTCCACAATGGGCTGCGGGCCTGGTCGCTCGTCAGCCGAGTGAGCGTCGTGCGTGCGACGTCGTATATCCACACGTCGGTGTCGGTGCCGAGCGCAATCCGCGCGCCGTCCGGCGACACGCGCACGTCGCGGTACGCATCCAGCCGAAGACCCGGAAGGGGGGAGGCGCCGCCTGCCCGGTCCACCGACAGAACGGTTCTGAGGCTACCGCCACCGTCCGCACCAGGGAGGTAGACGAGTGTTCCGTTGGCGCCGACGGCGAAGCCTCCAGCGCCCTGGCGGGTCGTGCTCATCCCCTGGAGCACCGGTACCGGTGGCCCTACCACCTCCAACCGCCCCAGGTCGAAGGCCACGGCTCGCAGTGTTCCTGCAAACGCGTAGACCAGATGCCCCGTCGGCACGTACCGGGCGTCGCTCCCGCCGCGAATCAGCACCCTCGATACCCCGGTCTTCAGATCCAGGACGGCGATCTGCGCATTCTCCACTCTCTCGCCCACCGTGATGGTGAAGAGGACCGCCGCCCCGCCAGGCAGGAACTCGGGCCAGAGGTGATCGGAGTCCCCGCGCTGGAAGTCGCGGGTCGTGAGCACTGTGGGCTCGCCACCTGCCGCCGACACGCGCTGCAGGGCGGTTGCTTGGGTACCCGTGGCGAAAACGATGGTGCCATCCGGGCCCCACGTGGCACCGCGCGCCACTGCGCCGATCGGCGAGGCGATGGTGACCGGGGCCCCGCCCGCGATGGCCACTTTCTTGATGGTGGTACCTTCGAAAAATCCGACCCACTGTCCGTCAGGCGAGAGGAAAGGGTTGTGTGGCAGGCCGAGACCGCTCAGCACTGTGGGCTCGAGCTGGTCGAGCGCTCGCACCAGCAGTTGGCCATTGCCGCGATAGACGATGCGTGAGCCGTCTGGCGTAATGGCGATGTCGCGCTCGCTTCCTTGAGGCAGCAATGCCATTGGACCGGATGTGGCCACCGTCGTGCGGACGACCGCGGGTGGCTCATGACGCGTCAGGGACCAGACGCCAGCACCCGAAAGAAACGCGCCCATCGTCACGAGAGCCGCGCCCTGTGTCACGCGACGCCACAGCGGCGGCCGGGGCAGCGGCGCAGCGGCCACCGTCGCGGCTGACCCGGCAAGGCTCGCCGCCTTGTCCAGGACGAAGAGGGCCGTCGAGATGTCGGCCACGCGACGTCCACGGTCCTTGACCAGGCAGCCCTGCAGCAGCGTCCGGATCGGCAGCGGCACGTCGGCGGGCAGGGCCTCCCAATTGGGCTCGAGGCGCACCACCGCGCCGAGCACCTCCGCCATGTCCTGGCCGTCGAAAGCGCGGCGGCCACTCAGCATCTCGTAGAGCACGGCCCCGAACGCCCAGATGTCGCTGCGCCGGTCGGCCTCACGCCCCTTGGCCTGCTCGGGGCTCATGTAGGCCGCCGTACCGAGGATCACCCCGATGCCGGTCATCCGCGCCGGCGAGGTGATCGTCGGCGACGCCGTGACGTCCTGGTTGCCTCGCGACTCCGGCTGTGCCAGCTTGGCCAACCCGAAATCCAGCACCTTCACGACGCCGTCGGCGCGCACCTTGATGTTCGCCGGCTTGAGATCGCGGTGGACGATCCCCTGCTCGTGCGCCGCGTCGAGCGCCTCGGCGATCTGCCTCGCAATCGGCAGCGCCTCGTCGAGCGGCAGCGCGCCACGCGTGATCCGCTGCGACAGGTCCTCACCCTCGACCAGCTCCATCACGAGTGCACACGTGTCGCCGGCGCGCTCGAAGCCGTAGATCTGGGCGATGTGGGGATGATTGAGCGACGCGAGCGTCTTCGCCTCGCGCTCGAAACGCGCCAGCCGCTCGGGATCGCCGGCAAACGATGCCGGCAGCGTCTTCAGCGCCACGTCGCGGCCCAGCGTCGTGTCACGCGCGCGATAGACCTCCCCCATGCCGCCGGCGCCGAGGAGCGCGACCACCTCGTAAGGACCGAGGCGTGTGCCGGCAGTCATCGACATCTAATGCACCGGAACCCGCTGCTTCAACTCCTCGAACCAGTTCAGGACCAGGCGCATCTCGGAGGAACCCCGCGCCAAGTCTTCGGTGGTGGAGGTGATGCCGATGAACCGGCCGTCGGGCAGGATGTCCCAGGCGCGTAGCTCGCTCGCCACGCGGTCGCCGGTGACACTCGCCGGAAATCGCACCGGCGTGCCGAACGTCGCGCCCGCCGCGGTGGTGACCGGTACCGCGACCATCTGTCCCGCATTCGCCGCGGCCGTGAACACCAGTTCCCCGCTGCCCGATTTCGCCCACACCGGATGGAAGTCCACGAGCTGCTTCGGCGCCTGATACACCGCGCCGGTCGCGGGAAAGGGCTGCAGGAAGACGCCGCGGTTGACGTCAGAGGCGCCGCCGGCCCCCTTCCCGTACGCCAGCCACTTGCCGTCTGGCGAGAACACCGAGCCGATCGATCCGATGGACGAGACGTCGCCGAATGGCGCTGTGGTCTTGTCGGCCAGGGTCAGCATCCAGAGGGCGACGTTCATCCCGGCTGCCGAGGTTGGTCCGGCAAACGACAAGTATCGCCCGTCGGGAGACCAGGACTCGGGGACATGCTCCTCGCCTGCCGCTGGTGTCGTCAGCCGTTCCGCAGCGCCGGTGCCGTCGGCACGCTGCCGGAAGATGGCGAAGTCTCCGTCACGCTCCGACTGGAACGCGATCCACCGGCCGTCCGGTGACCACACCGGAAAGCGGTTCTTGCCTTCGGTGGTCAGGCGCTGCACCGCGCTCGTCCCATTGAGGGCGTAGATGAGGACGCTGGCCTGTTTCCCATCGTCAACCCCCAGCGCGGCCCGCGTGCCGTCGGGCGAGACGCGTACATGCGAGTAGGCTGCGGGCGGCACCGGCAGGCCGGTCATGTTGCCGGCGCGGTCGCCGATGGCGAGGCGCCGCACGATCTGGCTCCCGGTCGGACCCGGCACATAGACGAGCGTTCCCGAATCGGAGACGGTGAGCTGCATCTCGCCGGAGAGCCAGCGCCTCACCCCTTCCACGACCGGCACCGCCTCTCTCCGCAGCTCCCGTCGGTCGAGGTCGAACGGGGCCGCGAACACGACTCCCCCGACCATATAGATCAGATGACCGGTGCTGAGGTAGCGTGCCCCGCTGCCTCCCTCGACCACCGTCTTGCGCTCCCCCGTGCGCAGTGACTGCACCACGGCCCGGGCCTGATCCCAGCGCGCCGGTCCACCCGTCAGGCTCGCGATCGTGAACAGCAGAGCGTCTCCTCCAGGCAGTATCTGCGGGGCGAGTACGGTTTCTCCGGCCTCGAACTTCACCAGTTGCTCAGGCGGTCCGCCCGCGGGATTGCACCGGATCACACCGCCCGAGCCCCGCGCCACCAGGATGCCGGACGCATCCCAGTCGAGGCTCACCGCTTGGGAGTCGCACACGCGCAGCGCGGCGCCGCCTTGAACGCTGATGCGCTTCACCGCCTGCTCAGAAGCCGCATAAAAGGCAATCCACCGGCCGTCCGGCGAGAAGACGGGCGACTGGAGGTTCTGCCCCATGTCCGATGCCGCGACTGGCACCATCTCGAAGTCCGAGAGGCGACGAATCAGCAATCGACCCTCGGTGAGGTACGCCAGCTCGTTGCCACTGGGCGACAACGCCATGGTCCGCCCAGACGTGCCGAGCACCTGGCCCGCGGGCACCTCGACCAGAAACCGCGCCACCGGCGCCGGCGGTGCCGGCGGGGTGACATCACGAGAGAACCCCACGCCGGCCGCCGCGACTGCGACGGCGGCGAGACCCGCCAGTGGCAGGACACGACGCATCAGGACATCGCGGCGCGCCAGCACCACGGCGCTCTCCATGCGCGCTTGCGCCGCCTCGGCATCCATCGGCGCGCCGGCGGTGCTCGCCGGCGACAGCGCCGCAGGCTCCTCGAGCACGAATCGCACCGTGGACATCGACCCGATGCGCCGACGCCAGTCGCGCTCCAGGCACCGGCGGATGAGCAGGTCGACCGAGGTCGGAAGCGCCGGCAACATCGTCCAGTCGGGTTGGCCGCGCAGGATCGCGGCCAGCGTGTCGCTGACGTCTTCGCCCTCGAAGGCCCGCCGACCCGCGAGCATTTCATAGAGCACGCAGCCGAACGCCCAGATGTCGGTGCGCTTGTCGACCGGCTTGCCCTTGGCCTGCTCCGGCGACATGTAGGCTGCGGTCCCGAGGATCATCCCGCGCAGCGTCATCGCCGGCGAAGTGATGGTCGGCGAGTTCGCCAGGTTCGCCGATCCTCCGTCGCCGATCCCGGACCCCGGCTCGAGCGCTTTGGCGAGCCCGAAGTCGAGGACCTTCACGACGCCGTCGGCGCGCACCTTGATGTTGGCGGGCTTCAGGTCGCGGTGGATGATCCCCTGCTCGTGCGCGGCCTCGAGCGCCTCGGCGATCTGCCTCGCGATCGGCAGTGCCTCGTCGAGCGGCAGCGCGCCGCGCGCGATGCGCTGCGACAGATCCTCGCCCTCGACCAGCTCCATCACCAGCGCCGCCGTCGTCGTCCGACTGCTCGAAGCCGTAGATCTGCGCGATGTGCGGGTGATTGAGGGCCGCGAGCGTCTTGGCCTCGCGCTCGAAACGCGCCAGCCGTTCGGGATCGCCGGCAAACGACGCCGGCAGCGATCTTCAGCGCGACGTCGCGGCCGAGCTTCGTGTCGCGCGCCCGATAGACCTCGCCCATCCCGCCGGCGCCGAGTGGCGCAAGAATTTCGTAGAGACCGAACCGGCTGCCAGGCGTCAGCGCCATCACTACTTCTCGATCGCGGCCATCCAGTTGACGACGACGTTCAATGGCGGCACGCTGCCTGACTGCGGCGTCCTCGCGTTGAAAAGGAAGCGCTGTCCGTCTTTCGACACGCCGTAGGTCTGGCCGGCGGAAGCTGTCTGGCCGGTGACGAAGCCGGTGTTGAGCAGGCCTGTGGGAAAGAGCGCCTGAGGCGTACCGGCATCAACTCGGCCGGTCGTGTCGACCGCCACGGCCATCAAGGTCGCGTCGAGGCCGAGGAAATACAGCACCTTGCTATCCGATCGCCACATCGGGGCGTTCCCTCCGGCCGTCGACACCTGACGTTTCTCGCCGGCTTCGGGGAACGATTGCACGAACACGTTGGGCTGCCCGCTGTCGTTGGTCGTGTAGGCGATCGAGCGGCCATCGGGCGAGAACGCCGCTTCGCCTTCGAAGTAGTTGGTGTGCACCAGCGGAAACGGCTTGCGCTCGCCGAACAGGGGCAGGATCCAGACATCAGAGGTCCGGGGAAACGCCCCCCGCACCGTGTACGCGATGAAGCGGCCATCCGCCGACCAGCTACTCGGGACAATCGCGACGGTGTTGCCCACGCCCTCGACGAGCGGGTCATCGGGGCTCGTGCTGCCCACCCGTTTCACACGCAACGACGTCTTCCCCGATCGGCTGCTCAGGTAGGCGACTTGCGTGCCATCCGGCGACCACACGGGTGTGCCATGGACACCCGGATCGTCGGTCAGACGCGAGCGCACGTTGCGGGCGATGTCAACGATCCAGATGTCGACGTTCTCCCGGTTGCCGGTGCCGACGGCGACCGCCACGCGGCGTTCCTCCGGTGATAGGGCCAGGCTGAAGTACGGCGCAGGTCCGCCCACCGATCCGAGGCCACGACCCGTGCGATCGCGCCAGGTGAGCTCGGAAGCGGCGAGGGAGTCGTCGCTGCCGTACACCAGCGTGCCATTTTCCGACACCGACGCGCCGACGTAGCGGCTTGCCTCCTGGCTGACGCGCTCGGCCACCGGGAAGGCCCCGCCGGCGAATTGCCGCGTCTCCGGGTCGAATGGCTGCGCCATCAAGGTCCCGTCGCTGGCGAACAGCACGTGGCCGGAGGCATATGCCGCCGATGACTCTGCCTGAAGCAGCGTGACGTCGGCTTCGCTCGGCTCAAGGGAGCCAATTCTGATGGTCGACGGCTTCGTACCGGTGCCGGGGGCGCCGAAGACCTCGGTGTAGAAGAAGTGACGGCCATCGGGCAGGAAGTGCGGCCAGCGGTGGCGCGCGTCGGCGTTCGCCGGATCGACGCCAGTGACGACGGCCGGCACCCCGCCGGCGCTCGAGACGCGCCAGACGTGTTCGGGACCTGGCACCGCTGGCGACCTCTCCTGCCGCGAACAGGATCACGTTGTCGCGGCTCCAACTGCCGCCGCGGCCGAACGGTGCGTCGCAGAGCACGATCGGTAGTCCGTCGCCGCCGAGCTGGACCTTCTTCAACTTGCCATCCGCGAAGAAGCCGATGAACCGGCTGTCCGGTGACCAGAACGGGAAGGTTCCGCCTTCGGTGCCCGGAATCGTACGGGTGGCCGGGCTGGCGATCGGGCGCAGGTAGATCTGGAACGCGGATTGAGCCCCGGCGACGAAGGCGATGTTCCGGCCGTCGGGTGACACCGCGACCTGAGTCCCAGTCCCGGTGCCTCCGCCAGCAGGACCGCCGAACGACGTGTTCTCCGGCGGCGCTATGGCGAACGTGACTGGAACGGCCGTGGACGTCACGCTCGGCCGACCGCCGGCCGACGACGGTGCCAATCAGCATCGATCCGAGCGCGAGCACGACCGCAGCCGCCCACGGCACGACCCGTCGCCACCCGGACCGGGCCGGTGTGACGGCGGCTGCACCCATTTCGTCTGGGGCGGCGCCGAGCAGTTCGTCGATCCGGACCCGCGCCTCGCCGATGTCGCGCAACCGTGCCTTGGGTTCCTTCGTCAAGCAGCGTGTCAGCAGGCGCCGGAGCGCGACCGGCGTCGAGGCCGGCAAGGCGCGCCACTCGGGGTCCTTCAACAGGACCGCCGCCAGCGTCGTGGAGATGTCGTCGCCGGCGAAGGCCCGGCGGCCGGCGAGCATCTCGTAGAGCACGCAGCCGAACGCCCAGATGTCCGCGCGCTTGTCGACCGGCTTGCCCTTGGCCTGCTCCGGGGCCATGTAGGCCGCGGTGCCGAGGATCATCCCGCGCATGGTCATCGCCGGCGACGTGATGGTCGGCGAGTTCGCCAGGTTCGGCGACCCGCTGTCGCCGATCCCGGACCCCGGCTCCAGCGCCTTGGCCAGTCCGAAATCCAGCACCTTCACGACGCCGTCGGCGCGCAGCTTGATGTTGGCGGGCTTGAGATCGCGGTGGATGATCCCCTGCTCGTGCGCGGCTTCGAGCGCCTCGGCGATCTGCCTGGCGATCGGCAGGGCCTCGTCGAGCGGCAGCGCGCCGCGCGCGAGCCGCTGCGACAGGTCCTCACCCTCGACCAGTTCCATCACCAGCGCCCGGACGCCGCCGGTGTCTTCAAGGCCGTGGATGTGCGCGATGTTCGGGTGGTTCAGCGCCGCCAGCGTCTGCGCTTCGCGGGTGAACCGGGCCAGCCGCTCGGCGTCGCTGGCGAAGAGATCGGGCAGCACCTTGATCGCGACATCGCGGTGGAGCGTCGTGTCGCGCGCCCGGTAGACCTCGCCCATGCCGCCGGCGCCGAGGAGGGCGAGCACCTCGTAAGGTCCGATTCGGGCGCCGGTCGCAATCGCCATTTCGGATATGGCGGACGATACTCGATCCGGATGGAACCGTGCTGGCCGGCGCGTCAGCGGCCCTCTGCATGCCGGTATGACGACCTCGCCGCCGCGCGCCTGGACCGCCAGCCGACGATCGCGGCTGCCAGGAGGATGGCAATCCATCCGGCGGCGAGGACTTCGAGCAGGCTCTCCGCCTCGATCGTCAACGTCAGGAAATCCACGTTGCCGGTGCGCCAGAACAGCCATTCACCCGCCATGGTCGTCGCCAGCAGTCGATTGCCGGTCTCGAGAACGACGACGCCGTTCCCGGTTGCGGGATCCAGCCTGGCTGCAGTGTTGATCGCCGGATCGTTGTTGCCGTCGTGGCCAATGACGAAGCCGCCAGCGTTGTTGCCGGCATAGAGCATCGTTCCGAGGCCCCAGATGTCGGCCCCCAGCTGCGAGGCATGCGGCCGGCGCATCTCTTCGAGAGTCCTGGGTGCGAGAACCCCCCGCCCCGCGGGTTCGCCGCTCGACCCGATCGCGTGCGCCTGGATGAAGCGGGTCACGTCGGCGGCCGACGTATAGAGCGATGTCGCGGCGAGCGAGGTGAAGCGATAGTGAATCGCCGGCGTTCCATCGACGTCGTAGAACTCCGCGACGTTGGTCGTGGACGCGTCCTCGAGGTTGTAGGTCGATCGTGTCATGCCGAGCGGCACGAACACGGCGCCCCTCATGTAGTCGTTGAAGGATTGCCCCGAGACTTCCTCGATGATCAGCTGCAGCAGCGTATAGCCGCCGCCCGAGTACTTGAAGGCGCTTCCCGGCTCGATCCCGACGCGAACCGCCCCGTCGGCACCGGGCGAGGCGTCGGCCGCACGGGTCAGGGACGCCACGATGGGCTGCACCAGCTGGCCTGGCGCGAATCCGCCATAGCCGAGCCCGTCGGTCAATCCTGCCGTGTGGCTGAGCAGCCGGCGGACCGTGACGCCGCCGTTGTCGAACGCGCTCGTCGGCAGCGACCAGCGCGTGAGATAGGTCGACACCGGCGCGTCGAGATCGAGCCTCCCGGCCTCGACCAGGGTCATCACCCCCCAAGCCGTGATCCACTTGCTCATCGAGGCCACCTGGAACAGCGTGTCGCGATCGACAGGCTGGCCGGCCGACGTGAAGTGCTCGTCGAACACCTGGCCGTCCTCGATCAGGACGAAGGCGACATTGCCGCGACGGGTCCTGTCGATCTCGGCGATGGCCGCATCCATGAAGGCGCGCGTGTCGCCCGAAGGCGCCAGTCGCTGGCGCCACCAGCCCTCCAACGCTCCCGCAACGACAACGGCGGTCCAGACCGCCAGGGCCAGGACGGTGCACAGCACGATCAAGGACACTCGGCCCATCTTCAACGCCTACACCCCCATCAGGCCTCAGCGTCTCGCGTTCGAAGCACGCGCCGTCGAGACGCCGCAGGCGCGGCGCAGGCTCCTTGTGCAGCGTCGTCCACGGTGCGCCGAACGTCCGCGCACCCGCTGGGCGACCAGGTCAGCAGCGCCGATCGGCGCGTGACCGTACGATGTAGCCGGCGTCTGCGAGAACACCGGGTCTCGCCGCTTGCTCCACGACACGGCATCCTGTAGCACCGCCGCGCCGTCGCCAGGCCGCACCAACGTACCAGCAGCAGGCGCCATCGCTTCTGGATGGTACCACTGCGCGAGTAGCGGTGCCAGACCGAGCTCGCTCGCCGAGACGCGCATGGCGTCAGGACCCCGCCGCAGGTGCACCGCGGCCGCTGGTCCGCACGTTGAGCGCGTAGAGCTCGACCAGGGATGCGACCCGAACTCCGAGCAGGGCGACATCGTCTCGGCCGGTCAGCCCCTGAATGAACTCGCCCACCGCGGCGTGGTCGGGATGGTCCGACACGACGAAGTCGTCGAAATCCAGAGATGTTCGTGTCGAAGGCGATCACGCCCGTCTCCGCTGCTTTCGGTTCAGGCGACGCCGGCGATCGACGTTCGCCGTAGTCTTTCAGTCGTGTGGAGCGGGACTTCGACTCGCCCCCGACCGTCACCCGAGGTGGTGTCCACTCGGCGCCGCATGGACTCTGGCGATCGGGTACGTGATCGACGAATGGCTTCGATGTCGCCCGCCGCGCCAGTTCGGCCAGCGATATCGTCCGTTCGCCGTGCGCTACCCAGGTGGCGCGCGGCGCGGTCGTAGCACGTGATCGGCGCCACAGCTCTGCAGATGTCCTGCACCAGTCGCGCATCGCATCGCGCCATCAGTATGTATGGCCGCCTGTGAACAGATGCCGTCGAAGGCCGCTCGATCGCGACCCGGCGCAAGTCGGCGGTCGATGTGGCGGGTGATTCGCCGGTGGCCGGCGATCATCACACGGCCCGATGGCCGCGGCACGACCCGGGCTATAGTGTCGCCTTCCGAGGAGGCCCTCATGCGAATCGCGAACATCCTCACGGCCTGGCGCTGGCCGGGACACCGTCGGTGGCACTGGCCCAGGTCGAGAACATGGGGCCCAAGGCCGCCACCTACATCACCGACGAGGACGTCAAGAAGGTGAACGCGCTGCCCGGCGTCGATCGCCAGATCGTCAGCGTGGACATCGGCAAGCTGAACGAGGCGGTGGGCATCGTCCATCGCGGCACGACGCGTGGCGCCAAGCCGCCGGCACCGCCGGCCGGGGCCAACGCGCCGGCGCCCGCGCCGTGCGGCGAGCAGGCCGCGACGCCGCGTGGCCGGTTCGTCCGGCAGCGGCATCTCGCACGACCATCAGACCGAGACCTACATCATCGTCTCGGGCAGCGGCACGCTCATCACCGGCGGGCGGGTGGTCAACGGCCGCAAGTCGGCGCCCGACAGCCCGGTGACCACGGTGCTGAACGGCCCGTCGTGCAGCGGCGCGATCGCCGGACCCGGGGTCGTCTCCCGGGTCGTCAAGACCGGCGACATCATCATCATTCCGGCCGGCGTGCCCGCACGGCTGGAGCGACATCGCCGACCACGTCGACTACCTCACCGTACGCCCCGATCCGGACCGCGTGTTGAAGCCCTACGTGCACCCGGCTTTGCAGAAGAAGTAGAGCCTCCCGGGGGACTGGCGCGGGCAGTCCCCCTAATACCTCCATCCGATTCGTGTTGCCCCTTCCAGGGGACACGCGCGGCCGCGGCCCAGTGACGACCCGTGACGATTTTCCGGGCTGGATCGCGGATATTTGATGGATCCCATGACGTTTCCGAGCCTGCGCTGTATCGTGGCGGCGACCACCGGCCGCCCTGCTCTACCCCACGTTCGCGGCCGCCCAGTCGGCCGCCGCGCCGACCACGCGGGCCGCTGTCCACGGCCCGGCTGAGCGGCGACGCCCCGACGGTCGACGGCCGCGTCGACGACGACGTCTGGACGAAGGTCGAGCCCTACACCGACTTCGTGCAGCAGGACCCCAACGAGGGCCAGCCGGCGTCGGAGAAGACCGAGGTGCGGGTCACCTTCGACGACAAGAACCTCTACATCGGCGTCATCGCCTTCGACGGCGAGCCCGATCGCATCACCTACACGCAGAGCAAGCGCGACGCCGACCTCACCGAGTCGGACTCGATCCAGTTCATCTTCGACACCTTCAACGACCATCAGAACGGGTTCGTCTTCGGCACCAATCCCTCCGGCGTGGAGTACGACGGCCAGGTGGCGGGCGAGGGGGCCACCGGCTCCTCGGCGCTGCCCGGCGTGGGTGGGCGCGGATCGACGCGCGGCGCCCTCGGCGCCTTCAACGCCAACTGGGACGCCGACTGGACGGTGCAGGCGCAGGTCACCGAGCGCGGCTGGGAGGCGGAGCTCGCCATCCCCCTGAAGACGCTGCGCTACGACCCCGGCACCGGCAAGACCTGGGGCTTCAACGCCATGCGCATCATCCGGCGCAAGAACGAGCAGGTCTACCTGCAGCCGGTGCCGCGCGGCTACAACCTGACGCGGGTGTCGGAGGCCGCGCAGCTCACCGGGCTCGAGCTGCCGAAGCGCCGCGACCTGAAGCTCACCCCGTACGTGGCGGGACGCTACCTCGAGGACAACCGCTTCACCGAGGACCCGAGCGACGGCAGCGGCGATGTCGGCCTCGATTTGAAGTGGGGCATCACGCCCAGCCTCACCGCCGACGTGACCGTGAACACCGACTTCGCCCAGGTCGAGGCCGACGAAGAGCAGGTCAACCTCACCCGCTTCGAGCTGTTCTTCCCCGAAAAGCGGCCGTTCTTCCTCGAGAACGCCTCGATCTTCCAGTTCGGTGCCTCGCAGCAGATCGACCTCTTCTTCTCGCGGCGCGTCGGCTTCGAGTCGGGCACCGAGGCGCCGATCCTCGGCGGCGGCCGGGTCAGCGGCAAGGTCGGGGCCTACAACGTCGGCATCATGAACATCCAGACGCTCGAGACCGACGCCGCCCGCACCGACCTGCAGCTCGCCCCGCCCAACAACTTCTTCGTGTCGCGCGTGCAGCGCGAGTTCGGCCGATCGAACGTCGGCGCCATCTTCGTGAACAAGGAGGGCACCGGGGGCTCGGCGGCCTCGAGCAACTACAACCGCGCCTACGGCGTCGACACCGCGCTGCAGACCAGCGCCAACGGCAAGCTGTTCGCGTTCCTGGCCGGCACCACCAGCCCCGAGGCCAAGGGCGGCACCGACATGGCCGGGCGGGCCTTCTACACCTACAACAAGCCCGGGTGGTTCAACGGCAACATCGGCTACGCCGGCGTCGGCGACAAGTTCAACCCCGAGGTGGGCTACCTGCCGCGCCGCGGCTACCACTTCGGCACCTACCGCGCCTTCCTCGACTACCAGCCGAAGAAGTACCCGTACATCCGCCGCCTCTCGCCGCACATCTTCGAGAACTGGTACTGGGGCCTCGACGGCAAGGTCCAGACGATGCGGGGCCACTACCACTTCCTGGAGATCCAGCCGCGCAGCGGCGGGCGCTGGGGCGCGCGCATCGACCGCGAGCAGGATCGGCCGACCGTGCCCTTCGTCATCTACTCGGGCACCGACGGCCGGCGCGTGGTCATCCCGCCGGGCTTCTACAGCTGGAACTACTGGTCGCTCGAGTACTTCAGCAACCCGTCGGCGCCGTTCAACTTCTCGGTGGTCCCGACCTTCGGCTCGTTCTACGACGGCGACTGGACCCAGGTGGCCGTCAACCTCGAAGGCCGGCTCGGCGATCGGTTCACGGCCAGCGTGGGCTACACCCAGGCCGATGTCGAACTACCGTACGGCAACTTCGTGACCAAGCTGGTGCCGACCAAGGTGAGCTACTCGTTCACGCCGCTGGCCACGCTGGCGGCGCTGGTGCAGTACAACACGCAGACCAGCACGGTGAACTCCAACATCCGGCTGGCCCTGCTCAACCGCAGCGGCACCGGCCTCTTCATCGTCTACAACGACCTGCGCGACACCTCGGCCGACACCCGCTCCTACCGCGGGCTCGACCTCGAGAACTCGCTGCTCGGCCGCTCGTTCATCGTCAAGTACACCCGCCTGTTCGACTTCTAGAGCGTTTGGCGATTTGCGCACGGCAGAGCGTCAGCTCTGCCTCGAGGCAGCTCCAGCTGCGCTACGCGAATGACGGGGGCCCGAGGCATCCAGCGCTATCCGGACAGGCGCGAGTGGCGCCTGCCCGGGAGGCCCATGGACAGCTTCAAGATCGGCAGCTACAGGATCTCGACGCGCCTTCAGCGGCTCGACGACACCAGCCGTTTCGAGCGATTGCTCGAGCTCGAAGGCGAGCCCGTCGCCCACGGCTACATCAGTCGGGCGGTCCTGGCTTTCAACAGCTACGTCCCGCCCCCTTGGCGGAGCCCGGTCGTGGGCTATCTCACGTTCAGCTCGTCATCGATCGACTGGATCACCATCGCCGCGTGGATGGACCTCGGTGAGTTCGACCATTACTACCGCCTTCTCCACGGCGAGAAGCCGGTCTACTTCCACTACCAGCGCCAGCGCACCGGTACGTTCCAAAGCGGCTACCTGACCAAGGTCGGCCTCGGCACGAGGGCCGAGCCGGTCGGCGAGGGCCTGTCGGAGTCGTCGTACGAGTTCGCGCTGGTGACCCCCGACCTCGAGGCGCTGCTGAAGCAGGGCGCGACGTAGGGCGGCTCTTAGAGCTGCCTCCGGGCAGAGCTAAAGCTCTGCCCTACGTAGATCCAAACCTACGCAAACCGCTCTAGGTGCCGCCGCGGCAGACGAAGCTGGCGGCGGCGTCGATGCTGCCCGAGCCGCTGTAGGCCGCCACTTGCGGGTGCGGGCACAGCGGACGCGACCGCACGACGGCACCGTCCACCACCCGCGACGCCACGATGCGATCCGGAGTGGCGCCCCGCTCGACCCATCGCTCGAGCTCGGTGAGCATGTCGAAGCGGTCGACGCCGGGGCCGCCGCTGCAGTGGTGCATGCCGGGCACGAAGTAGGCGCGCAGGAACGCGTCGGCGGCGGCCTGCCCGCCGGCGATGGCGGTGGCGGCCTCCAGATAGTGGAGCGTGCCGAGCGCGCTGATGCCGGGGTCGGCCCAGCCGTGGTACACGATCAACCGGCCGCCGGCCTTGGCGAACGGCCGCAGGTCGGTGTCGAGCGGGCTCAGGATCTGCGTCATCGTCCGCAACCGCGGCAGGTCGGCCGGGAAGCGGAAGGTGCGCCACGAGAAGCCGGGCGCATCGTCCTCGAGTGCCAGGAAGCGGAAGTTTGCGTCCATCAGCGTGTAGCCCGATGGCCCCTTGGCGCCGAAGGCCAGCGTGCCGTCGGGCTGCGGCACCGGCGGCTCGTTGCCGGTGATCCACCCGCGCCAGCCCGAAGCGCCGCCCTCGTGGCCTTTCGGGAACGGCGGCGAGAACTCCTTGCCGGCGGGGTCCTTCAACCCGGTGTAGATCGCCCGCACGGTGGTCAGCTGCGCGGCCGTGAGACAGTCCGGCCCGTCGGAGCCGGTGCACTGCAGCGACGCTGGATCGAAGTCACAGGTGCGTGGATCCGAGATGAGCCCGTCGGCGAGCCCGTCCTTGGCATCGCAGGCCGCCAGCGTGCTGCGCGACAGGAGCTCGACCTTGGCCTCGGGGAGGTAGTTCGCCGGCGACGCCAGCATGTGCTGGAAGAGCACGGCGCGGCCGGCCTGCATCGGCGTGCCGGTGGCGGGATCGCCGGCAATCACGCCGTCGAAATCGCCGGGATAGCGCTGCACTTCCATCAACGCCTGCCGGCCGCCGTTCGAGCAGCCGTTGAAGTAGGCGTGGTCCGCCGGCCGGCCGTAGTAGCCAGCGGTGAGCGCCTTGGCCGCCACCGCGGTGACGTGCGTGCCGCGATGGCCGTAGTCGATCTCCTTGGCGCGGTTGCTGCCCCAGGTGGAATCGGCGGCGTCGTGGCCGGTGTCGGTCGAGGCCGAGGCGTAGCCGCGGGCCAGGCCCGTGGTCAGGCTGCCGATGGTGCCGCCGAGCCCGCCCACCCCCTGGAAGTAGAACTTGCCGTTCCACGACGCCGGCAGGCCGGCGCGGAAGCGCACCGTGTTGCCAGGCACCTGGACGTGGCCGTCGACCAGGCAGTGGCGTGGTGTGGCCGCGGTGGCGTCGACCCAGGCCGCCGCGGTGATCGTCGTATCGCCGGGGGCCTTGGCCTGGACGGCGGCGACGGAACACGCGGCGTCGGCCGGCGGGCTGCCCTGCTGGGGAAGGACGCGGGCGTCGAGCGCGAGGACCGACAGTCCGAACACGATTCCCGCCGTTGGGATCTTCATCGTCTCACCTCGTAGCCGGGTTGGGCGGTCGAGCGGCGGCCGGCGCCGTCGCGCGGCCTTCTCCACCGGCGTGCGAATGCCGAAGCATTGTATCGTCCGGCCGGTCCCTGTCGGTTCCTCCCCGGCCGTGCAATAGAATCGCACCCAAATGTCTAGTCTCGCCGCCTCGAAGCCGCGCATCTCGCCGACCATGCAGATCATGATCGGCCTCCTCGTCGGTCTGCTCGTCGGCTGGTACATCAGCACGTTCGACGACACGACGGCGGCTTACTACGCCAACATCATCCGGCCGTTCAGCCAGATTTTCATCCGGATGATCCGGATGCTGATCGCGCCGCTGCTGTTCGGCACGCTGGTCGCCGGCATCGCGGGAGCGGGCCACTTCAAGGACGTCGGCCGCATGGGCCTGCGGGCGATCATCTACTTCGAGGTCGTCACTACGCTGGCGCTCTTCATCGGGCTCGCGGCCGTCAATATCCTGAAACCCGGCGTTGGCGTGGTGCTGCCGCAAACGTCGGGCGCGCCCGCCGTGGCGACCGTGGCACAAACGTGGGACCAGATCCTGCTGCACCTGGTGCCGACCTCGATCATCGAGGCGATGTCGACCGGCGACATCCTGCAGATCGTCGTGTTCAGCATCGTGTTCGCGATCGGACTCGGCATGGTCGGCGAGAAGGGCCGGCCGATGATCGCATGGTGCGAGTCGCTGACCGAGGCGATGTTCAAAGTCACCAACATCGTGATGCTGTACGCCCCGATCGGCGTCGGTGCTGCGATCGCCTACACCATCGGGGTCAGCGGCATGCAGGTGCTGCAGAACCTCGCCTACATGATCGTGACGCTGTATATCGCGCTGGCGGCCTTTTTCCTCGTCGTGCTGATTCCGGTGATGCTGATGTTCCGCATCCCGATCGTCGGGTTCTTCAAGGCCATCAAGGAGCCGGCGCTGATCGCGTTCTCCACCACCTCGAGCGAAGCCGCCTTGCCGCGGGCGATGGAGTGTGTCGAAGCGTTCGGCGTGCCGCGCCGCATCGTCTCGTTCATCCTGCCGCTCGGCTACAGCTTCAACCTTGACGGCACCACGCTCTACCTGTCACTGGCGTCGATCTTCATCGCGCAAGCCGGTGGCATCGAGCTGACCTGGGGCCAGCAGCTGACCATGATGCTGACGCTGATGCTGACGAGCAAGGGCGTGGCGGGTGTGCCGCGCGCGGCGCTCGTGATCCTGGCGGCGACGGTGGCGAGCTTCAATCTGCCGCTCGAAGGGATCGCGCTGGTCCTCGGCGTCGACGCGCTGATGGACATGGGCCGCACCATGACCAACGTCGTCGGGAACTGTCTCGCGTCGGTCGTCGTGGCGAAGTGGGAAGGTGAGTTTGCCCCTAACGCCACAGATTCAGGAAAAACGTAATCAGCAGCGCGTTGGCGAAGTCGATGAAGAAGGCGCCGACGAGCGGGACCACGAGGTAGGCTTTCGGCGCGGGCCCATAGCGCTCGACCAGCGCGCCCATGTTGGCCATCGCGTTCGCCGAGGTGCCCAGCATGAACCCGCAGAAGCCGCCGGACATCACGGCGGCGTCGTAGTCGCGGCCCATCACACGCGGCACGACCCACACGCAAATCGCGCCGATCAGCGCGACCTGCGCGGCAAGGATCACGAGCAGCGGAATCACGAGTCCTGCCAGTTCCCACAGCCGCAACGTCATCAGCGCCATCACCAGGAACAACGACAGCGCGATGTTGCCAACGTCGTCGATGGTCTGCTGCGACAGGCGGAACATCCCGGTGAAATCGTCGAGGTTACGGAAGACTGCGGCGACGAGCATGGCGCCAATGTAGGCGGGCAGCGTCAGGCCGGCGCGGGTCAGCCATCCGCTGACGACAACGCCCAGACCGACCGTCACGAGCATGATCACCAGGTGCTTCATCAGCACGTAAGACTCGGCGTCTTCGCCGGCCGGCGAGGTGACGTCAGGCGAAGGCATCTGCGCCTCCGCCAGGTTCTCGAGGGTCCCGCCGGTCGGGCGCCCGGGCATCCCGCCGAGCACGTTGCGCTCGACGAGATACGTGCCAATCGGACCGCCCATCACGCCGCCGGCCACGATGCCGACCATGGCCGCGGCCACAGCCAGCGTCGCGGCGCCAGGCACCCCGGCCTGTTCGAACAGCGGCGCAAAGGCGAGCCCGGTGGCCGGACCGCCGGTGAGCGTCACCGATCCGGCCAGCACGCCCATGAGCGGGTGTTGGCCCAGGCCCCACGCCACCGCGACGCCGACGATGTTCTGCAGTGCGGCGACGACGAGCGCGATGATGAAGAACAGGAAGACCAGCGGTCCGCCGCGACGCAGCAGCGTCAGGCTGGCCGCGAAGCCGATCGACGCGAAGAAGGTGTTCTGCAGCGGCACCTGCAGCGCCGTGTCGAACGTGAGCGGCCGGATGTTCCAGAAATACAGCACGGCGAGGAGACCGGCGACCGGCAGGCCGCCGCACACTGGCGCTGGAATGTTCACCCGTGCCAGTGCTGGAATCAACCGCTTCAGTCCATAGCCGAGAAAGAGGAGGCCTCCGGCAAAGGCCACGGTCTGCACGAGATCGAGCGCGAGAGGAACCGTCACGCCGCGAAGTAGGTAGTGAACGCTGGTCTGTACAGCTGCTGTTGCCTATCGTCTTGCTGGTGACGGCGGACTCGTACTGCCCATCGGCGGAGTCGAAGAGATTCAGTCGGAAGTTACGGGGCGGCGGCCACAAGCGTGGCGAGATGGCCCGGGCGGCCCGCCGTTCCTGCTATCGTGATGGCCGCAGTGTCCACTCCTCGGCCCATGCCGGCACCGGATCGTCCCGATCTGCTGCGGGCCATCCTGACCAGCCGCGTCTACGACGTCGCCCACGAGACACCGCTGGAACCGGCGGGCCGCCTGTCGGCACGACTGGGACGGCCAGTGCTGTTCAAGCGCGAGGACATGCAGCCGGTCTTCAGCTTCAAGCTGCGCGGGGCCTACAACCGCATCGTGCACCTCGACGAGGCCGAGCGCCGCCGGGGCGTCATCACTGCCAGCGCCGGCAACCACGCCCAGGGGGTGGCCTACTCCGCCCGGCACCTCGGCATCTCCGCGCTGATCGTCATGCCCGAGACGACGCCGGCCATCAAGGTGCGGGCGGTGCGCGACCTCGGTGCCGAGGTGGTGCTGCACGGCGACAGCTACCCGACGCGCAGGTCCTCTGCGACGCGCTGGCCGTGTCCTCGGGTCGCGTGTTCATCCATCCGTTCGACGACCCGCTGGTCATCGCCGGCCAGGGCACGGTGGCCGTGGAGATCCTGCGGCATCACCTCGGCAGCCGCGCCGCGGCGATCTTCGTGCCGGTCGGCGGCGGCGGCCTGATCGCCGGCATCGCCGCCTACGTGAAGGCCATCCGGCCGGAGATCGCCGTCATCGGCGTGGAGCCCGCAGGATGCCGACGCGATGGCGCAGTCGCTGGCGGCGGGCCACCGCGTGACGCTGGATCATGTGGGCATCTTCGCCGACGGCGTGGCCGTGCGCACGGTGGGCGCGCACCCGTTCGACGTGGCGCGCCAGGCCGTGGACGACATGGTGCGGGTATCGAACGACGAGATCTGCGCCGCCATCAAGGACGTGTTCGACGACACGCGGTCGATCCTCGAGCCGTCGGGCGCGCTGGCCGTGGCCGGCGTGACGCGCTGGGCTGCGGGCCGGACCGCCGACGACGCGCCGCTGGTCGCTGTGCTGAGCGGCGCCAACATGAACTTCGATCGGCTGCGCTTCGTGGCCGAGCGCGCCGAGGTGGGCGAATCGCGCGAAGCCGTCCTGGCGGTGACCATCCCCGAGCAACCGGGCGCCTTCCGTGAGTTCTGCACCCGCATCGGCCGGCGCGTGGTGACGGAGTTCAACTACCGGCTGAGCGGGCGCGGGGACGCGCACATCTTCGTCGGCGTGGCGGTGAATTCGCGCGCCGACGGCGCCGCGCTGCGCGACGCGCTGGTCGCCGCCGGCTGCGAGACGCACGAGCTGACCGACAACGAGCTGGCGAAGCTGCACGTGCGCCACATGGTGGGCGGCCGAAGCGCGCACGTGGTGGACGAGCAGGTCTACCGGTTCGAATTCCCCGAGCGCCCCGGAGCGCTGATGCGCTTCCTCGACGCGCTGGGCGGGCGCTGGAACATCAGCATGTTCCACTACCGCAATCACGGCGCCGACCCCGGGCGGGTGCTCGCGGGCTTCGAAGTGCCGCCGCAGGACATGCCGGCGTTCGAGCGCTTCCTCGTCGACCTCGGCTACCCGGCGGAACGCGAGACCGACAATCCGGCCTACCGCCTGTTCCTGGGCTGACGGGCCCGCGCGTGTAGGGCGGCATGTAGGGCAGCACTTTAGTGCTGCCTTGGAAGTGCGGCCTTGGAGGTTGACCCCGGCCGGAGGCAGCTCGGAAGCGTTGCCCTACACCGCCGGCCGGGCCCCGTCGAGCAGCCGATCGAGGAGGCCGTCCACCTCCGGATCGCCGCGGTAGCCGTCGAGCAGCCAGCGATTGGTCGCCACGACCGCGAACGGCGCCGCGCCGCCGTCGGCGCAGGCGGCGAGGCAGCGCTGCACGAGCATCGCGTCCTCCAGGCCGAGCGCCAGCGCCAGCAGGCTCGCCGGCGAGACGTATTCGCCACGCCCGGCCCGCTCGTAGAGCTCCTCGCCGAGACGCCGCGCCTCGTCGAAGCGGCCGGCGCGGCCGAACACCATCGCCAGGACGCCGACGAAGATCGGCGCGCGGGTCCGCGCCACGATCTGCTCGCCCAGTTCGATCGCCTCGGCGTGCCGGCCGGTCATGAGCAGCGCCACGGTTTGCGGCCAGCGCGGGCCGAGCGCGTCGGGCTGCAGCTCCAGGGCCCGGGCCGCGTGGCGCGCGGCTCCCTCGGCGTCGCTCATCGCGCAGGCCGTCGCGGCGACGAGGAAGTGCACCTGCGCCGAGAACGGATCGCGTTCGATCGCCCGGGCCAGGCGGGCCCGGGCCTCGTCGAAACGGTAGGCGGTGGCCAGGAACATGCCGTAGGTGGCTTCGCAGATCGCATCGTGCGGATCGAGCGCGAGCGCGGCCACGAACGCCTCCTCGGCGGCGCGCCAGTGCGGCTCGAAGTGGAACATGTAGATGCCGTGGGCGCGGTGCGCCTCGGGCAGCTGCGGGTCGAGGGCGAGTGCCCGCGTCACCGCCTCGAGGGCGCGCGGCTGCGCCTGCGCGGCCGGCATCCAGCCGTAGACCCGCAGAATCGAATAGCAGTCGGCGAGTCCGGCGAACGCGGCGGCATAGTTCGGATCGAGCGCGATGGCGCCCTCGAAGCAGGCGATCGCCGCGCCGACGACCGTTGGCGACCGCTGGCTCCACAGGTGGCGACCCTTCAGGTAGAGGTCGTAGGCATCCGGACTGGCGGTGGCCCGCCGTACCGTGCCCCCGGTCCCGCCGACCAGCGCTGGCGCGATCGCCGCGACGATGGCGCGGACCACCTCGTCCTGCACCTCGAACACGTCGGCCAGCTCGCGGTCGTAGTGCTCCGACCAGATGTGATAGCCGTCCTCGACGCTGGTGAGGTGCACGGTGAGCCGCAGCTGTGTGCCGGCCCGCCGCACGCTGCCCTCGAGCACGGCCCCGACGCCCAGCTCGTGCCCGACCCGTCGCACGTCGAGCTCGCGGCCGCGGAAGCGGAACGACGAGGTGCGCGACGCCACCCGCAGCCCGGGCAGCCGGGCCAGGGCGTTGACGAGGTCCTCGGCCAGCCCGTCGCTGAAGTACTGGTCGTCGGCGGCGGCGCCGAGGTTGACGAAGGGAATCACCGCGACCGACCCGGTGGTGTCGGCCGGCGCGACGCCCACGGCGTGCGTGCCGGCGTGCGAGATCGACTCGAGCGCCGCGGCGAGGTCCTGCGCCGACTGGAAGCGCCGGTCCACGTCCTGCTCGAGGCAGCGGCGCACTGCGGCCGCCAGGCCCGGGGCGACGTCGGGGCCGAACGCGTGATCGGAGGGCCGGCGATGCAGGACCAGCGCGATGGTATCGGCGGGCGACTCGCCCCGAAACGCCCGCTGTCCGGTGACCATCTCGTAGAGCACCGCGCCGCACGCGAAGATGTCGGCGCGGTGGTCGGTCGGGCGCGCCCGCGCCTGCTCCGGCGACAGGTAGCCCAGCGTGCCCAGTAGCACGCCGGGCAGCGTGCGCGCGGCGGTGGTGTCGGTGCTGGTCGGGTCGCCGGCGGCCACGGTGGTGGCCAGGCCGAAGTCGAGGATCTTCAGCCGGCCATCGGCGGTCACGAAGATGTTGGCGGGCTTCAGGTCGCGGTGCACCACGCCGCGGGCATGCGCCGCGGCCAGTCCCGCGGCCATCTGCAGGGCCAGGCCGATGGCATCGCCCTGGTCGAGCCGGCCGCGGGCCAGGCGCGAGCGCAGCGTCTCGCCGTCGAGAAGCTCGGTGACCAGGTACGGCGGGTCGCCGGTGCCGACGTCGAAGATCTGCAGCAGGTTGGGGTGCGAGAGGCCGGCGATCGTGCGCGCCTCGCGCTCGAACCTGGCCAGCCGATCGTCGTCGCCGGCGGCGGCGCGCGGCAGCACCTTCACCGCCACGTCGCGGCCGAGCCGCGGATCGCGCGCCCGATACACCTCGCCCATGCCGCCCGCACCGATCGGCGCGACGATCTCGTAGGGGCCGAGCCGGGTGCCGGGTGCGAGGGTCACGGGCGAGATTCTCAGGCTATCGCGGATCAGCGCCTGGCGTCTCTTCGGACCTCCAAGGGAATCGTTCGCAAGTCGACATCGATCGGAGGAGATACGGTGCCGACCCTGCGCGCCAGGTCCGTACCGCGGCGTGCGCTACGGCGGTAACGTGGTCACGTGACGCGTCAGGGCACGCGCACGTCGACTTCGTTCGACGGCGGGCCCGCTCCTCCGTCCCCTTGCGCGCGAACGCGCACGTAGTAGACGCCGGGCGGCACGTTGGGCACGGCCACAGTAGTGTTCGAGCCGATCAGGGCTACGCCGATGTTCGCCATTCCGGGGGCACTGCCCGCTTCGATCGTGTACCGCAGCGCCCCAGCAGCCTGGGGTCCCTGCCAGGACAAGGTCACGGTTCGCCCCGTCACCACGGCCGCGAGTCCCGTCGGCGGACCAGGCGCCAGCGCGGGCACGATGTCGAACTCGACCTCGTTCGACGCCGGTCCCGCCCCGACTGGCGATATAGCCCGCACCCGCACGAAGTACCGCCCGAACGGGAGGGGTGGCGATACGAGACTCGTGCCCGCTACGGTCAGAACGGCGAGATTCGTCCCACCCGGATGCGTGCCGGCTTCGAGCACGTAATGGGAGACTGCCCCCGGTGGCGGTGTCCATTGCAGCGCGACCGTTCTCAACTGCACCGTCGCGGTCAGGTTCAGCGGAGCGCCGAGCGCGCCGACGACTAATGTTCACTTCGTTCGGAAGGCGCACTAGGACCGGTCGCGTTGAATGCCCTCAGGCGTACAATAGTACCGATCCTGGCGGCGCCGGGGTCTGGAACGTCGTGGTCGGCGCAGATATGGTCAGCGTCGCCAGGTTGGCCAGCCCGGGAGCCGAGCCGGCGTACAGTTGGTAGTAAGACGGCACGCCGCCGGTGAGCTGGTACGCCCCACTTGAACGTGACTACGCCACCTGAGGAAGCAGCCGAGAATCCGCTCGGTGCGGACGGGACAACTGCACCGACAGACTGCCGCTGGTGTCAGCGCTGGGTGAGGCGCTATGAGTGGGGACGTCGCCAGCAGAGCCTTGTCTTCAGGCAGGAGATACGTGTTGGGATAGCGGGCGTAGCCGGTCCACATTAGCGCCTGGTGATCGCAAGATGGCAAGCCTGCGTCGCAGGCCGACGGATGCGGCAGGCCGAGCGCATGTCCGAGCTCGTGACCAGCGCCGCCGAATCCAGCGGCAGCGGGTATTGGTGTCGGCGTCATTACGGACAGGCCTTCTCGAAGGTTTCGCCGACCAGGCCGTGCAGGTCGTTCACGTCCATCACCGTGGCACGGCTGCCTCCGCCAGCCGCCGCACTGACCGCACGAATGGAGCGCATCGACATAAATCGCCCACACATCGGGACCCGCGTGGAGGCTGCCCGGAGCTCGCGATGTGAGGAGTTCGACCTCTGCCCGCGCGCTGTTATAGAAGCCTACGAATCCCGCGGTTGCAGCAAACCAGCTCGCTGGTCGGGCGCTTTGTAGAACCAGCACTTCAGGATCCAGTCGGAAGCTCCGGCTGTCGCCTAGTTGCGCCTGGTAGAACCACTGCAGGTCGTGTCAGGGCCATTCGGACGGCGTCGCGGTAGTCGTTGCGGGGTGACCGATCGGCCGGGATCAGGTAGACGGCGTGGCACGGTCTGTGCTGAACGCAGTCGTCGGAGCCACCAGCGCTCCGCACTGCACGCACGCAGCCAAGACCCGAACCAGGACACGACTACTCATTCAGCCTCCGGGGGCAGGTCACGACCGTCCACGAGCGTTGCGCATCCTACCATTGCGGTGCAATTCGCTGCGTGCTGTGACGACGCATCACGGATTTAGGACATCGCGGTCACCCGTGGCCGAGTTCCAACCAATCACTGCTAGCTACTGCTCACCGATCGACCCGGCGATGGGCGCCGTGAACGAGCGCTGCTCGATTGCCTGACTCGGCCCACAAGCGGGCTGTCGGGTGGCGCCGGCCGGGCGCCCGCTGGCGAAGGCGCCGCTGGAGGGACGGGTACCGGAATCCCTCCAGCCCGAGGCGGTGCCTGAGACAGTGGGCTGGCCGGCGACAGGACCCGACGGGTGCCCGCTCGGGGCCGGGTGAATCAGCGGCCGCCTTGTACGGTCGAACGCAGCACCTTGAGGGAGGTTTCTCGTCGAGGGTCAACCTCGCCGCGCCGTTACGCAGCCATGCGCGCTTTCAGCTCGGCACCGACGGCGTCGAGGAAGGCGTCGGTCGTCAGGAACGGGTGATCGGGACGGATCAGGATCGCCAGGTCCTTGGTCATGCGGCCCGATTCGACGACGTCCACGCACACCTTCTCGAGCGTCTCGGCGAAGCGCACGACGTCGGGGGTGTCGTCGAACTTGCCGCGATACTGCAGCCCGCGCGTCCACGCGTAGATCGAGGCGATCGGGTTGGTCGACGTCGGCTTGCCCTGCTGGTGCATCCGGTAATGACGGGTGACCGTGCCATGCGCGGCTTCGGCTTCCACGGTCTTGCCGTCGGGCGACATCAGCACCGAGGTCATCAGCCCGAGCGAGCCGTAGCCCTGGGCGACGGTATCGCTCTGCACGTCGCCGTCGTAGTTCTTGCAGGCCCACAGATAGCCGCCGCTCCATTTGAGGTTGGCGGCCACCATGTCGTCGATCAGGCGGTGCTCGTAGGTGAGGCCCTGGGCTTCGAACTTCGCCTGGAACTCGGCTTCGAACACCCGCTCGAAGGTGTTCTTGAAGGCGCCGTCGTAGACCTTGAGGATGGTGTTCTTCGACGACAGGTAGACCGGGTAGTTGCGGCCGAGGGCATAAGTGAAACAGGCACGCGCGAAGCCGGCAATCGAGTGGTCGAGGTTGAACATACCCATCGCCACGCCGCTGCCCTTGGTCCTGATCAGCTCGCGGGTGATCGGCTCGCCGCCGCTGTCGGGCGTCCAGCTGATGGCGATGGTGCCAGCTCCCGGGAAGTGGAAGTCCTGGGCCCGGTACTGATCGCCGAAGCCGTGCCGAGCGACCACCACCGGCTTGTCCCAGTGCGGTACCAGCCGCGGCACGTTCTTGCAGACGATCGGCTCGCGGAAGATCGTGCCGTCGAGGATGTTGCGGATCGTGCCGTTGGGCGACTTCCACATCTGCTTGAGCTTGAACTCCTTGACCCGCGCCTCGTCGGGCGTGATCGTCGCGCACTTCACCGCCACGCCGTATTGTTTGGTGGCGTTGGCCGAGTCGATGGTGATCTGATCGCCGGTGGCGTCGCGCGACTCGACCCCGAGGTCGTAGTACTTCAGGTCGATGTCGAGATACGGCAGGATCAGCTGCTCGCGGATCTTCTGCCAGATGATGCGCGTCATCTCGTCGCCGTCCATCTCGACGACGGGATTTACGACCGGGATCTTCTTCACGGGGCGGCTCCTTGGGACGGGGCGGAAACGAAGAATTATAGCCCGGCGATTCCACGGGTGCCCGTGACGATGGTGGCACGAGGCGTCCGGCTTTGGCCGCCGTGTGCCGTACATGACAACGGCGGCACCCGCCAAGGATGCCGCCGTTCCGTGTCGAGCAATCCGCCTACGGACGGAGCACGTTCATCAGCGTCTTCTTCACCCAGCCCTCGCCGTTGGCGCCCTGCACCTTGTAGAAGCCGGCGTTCTCCTCGCCCAGGTAGACCACTTCCTCGCCGCGGTCCAGCGTGGCGACGACCGGCGCCGAGTCCGAGGCCGTGCGCAGGATCTTCACGCCGGCGATCTTCGGCGCCATCAGGTCCCCGGAATTGGCCGCCGAGCCCAAACCACCCTCCGCGGTCGGCTCGCCGCCGGTGACGCTGGCGATGCGCGCCGCCGTCATCGGCCGCAGATTGGCATTGCCCCGGACGCTGGCCACCACCGCGTTGAAGTTGTCGAGCAGGCTGGCGGCGATGACCTTGCCCTCGGCCGTGCTGGTGTAGCCGCCGGCGCCGGCCAGTACCCCGCCGCCGATGCCGAGTCCACCGAGGTTGAAGTCGGTGTGCTTGGCCTTGCCTTCCGACGCCGCGACCTGGACGCCGGTACGGGTGGAGGCGATGGTGATGCTCGTCTGCGCCTCCTTGAACCTCAGGCCGCCACCGGCGAGGACGGCCCCCGCCCGGCCGCCGAGCAGCGCGCCCAACCCGCCACCGACGCCGCCGGCGTTATTGTCCGAGAACTGCATCGCTGGCGTCATCATGAAGTCGGCGGCGATGATCTGCCCCTTGCCGACGTTCTGGCCGCTCTGCAGCTCACCCAGCGCGGCCAGCGCCCGCTCCTCCTGCATGTTCCGCATGCCGGTGCCGCGCTCGACGACGACAAAGCAGTTCGACTCCTGAGCGTAGACGCGCAGCAGCGACGACGGCGAGCCGAGCTGGTAGTTGCGCAGCCACATCATCGTCTCGTTGGTCGGCTCGTTGATGGCGATGGTGCCATACGGCGCCTGGCACTTCGAGATCGTGGCCTTGCTCTGACCGTGGGCGATCGCCGGCAGCGACAGGATCACGGCAGCGGCTCCCACCGAGAACCTCGCGGCGAGGGTGGCGCGGGCGCGGTAGACAGACATCGGGGCTCCTTGTCAGCAGCGTGGACGACGGACGGCGCCGCGAGAAACCGGGGGTACGCGGGGCCGGAGCAACGTAACCTGCCCGGCGCGGCCCTCGCAACGGTTTTCGCGGGCGACCAACGCCGGGAAGGGTGCACGGGCGTTCGGCAAGTGGCCGCCCGGGCGAAGGTTGCCCGGCACGACACGCCAACGCAGGGTTCTTCGCGCCACACCCGGAGATTTGTCGCGGCCGGCCGCCACACTGGCAAAGGCGACAGAAACCCCGTTGCAACCTCACGACGGGCTGGTAGAATCGCCGCCGATTTCGACCTGACTGCCGCACACGCGTTGTCGGAGGATTCGATGCGTAGGACGACCCTCCTCGCCCTTTCGCGCCTCGTCGGTGTCGCTTCGTCGGCTCTCTTCAGTTCCGGGGGCGCGCCAGGGAAGACCGCCACGACCGCGGCGTGGCTCTCCCTGGTCTCCGCGCTCCTGGTCGCGATTCCCCTGGACGCCCGGGCGCAGGCCCCGTCGGCGCTGCAAGCCGCGGTGTCCGGGAACCTGCTGACGCTCTCGTGGCAGCCGCCGTCGACGCCGCCCAGCGGCTACCTGATCGAAGCGGGTACCGCGTCCGGGCTGGCGGACATCGCCAGCGTGCCGGTGCCGGCCAACCCGCCCGGCATCACCGCGCCGGTGCCGAACGGCACCTACTTCATCCGCGTCCGGGCGATCTTCGCGGGTGGGCCTGGCGCGCCGTCGAACGAGGTCGCCGTGACCGTCGGCTGCACCGGGCCTCCGCCAGCGCCGGCCGGGTTCGCGGTCACGCAAGGCGCCGGCGGCAACCCGATCCGCTTCTCGTGGGCCCCGCCGCCGGTCGCCGTCGCGGCCTACCGCCTCGAGGCCGGGAGCGGCCCAGGACTGGCGAACCTGGCTGCCGTCAACCTCGCCGGATCGGCGACCGTGTTTGACGTGCAGGCCCCGCCCGGCAGTTATTTCGTCCGGCTGCGCGCGCTGAACGCGTGCGGGCCCAGCGCGCCCTCGCCCGACGTGGTCGTCACCGTCGGCAGCACCTGCGTCGGGCCGTCGGCCCCACAGCTGGCGGCCTCGGTCAGCGGTCAGACCCTGGCCCTGAGCTGGTCACCACCGTCCACGGGGACGGCGCCGTTCAGCTACACGCTGCTCGCCGGTTCGAGTAGTGGTGCGGCCAACATCGCGACCGTGCCGATGGGGGGCGCCACCTCTGCGCAAGCGCCGGTGCCCAACGGCACCTACTACCTGCGGGTCGTGGCCACCAATGCCTGCGGCGTCAGCGGTCCGTCCAACGAAGCCGTCGCCCAGGTCGGCGCCGCGGGCGCCCCGCTCCTCACCTTCACCATCACGCCCAATCCGGTGCCGTTCTGGGGTCCGACTACGAACGTGTGTTCCGAGGCGATTGGCCTGGGACCGGTCAAGACGTGGCTCTACACCCTGCGGATCACGAACCAGGGCACCGCGCCGTTCGTCATCTCGCCGGCCCTGGGGTTCTCGGGCCGGGTCACCTCGCCGCTGCTGCCGTTCCCGGTCGATGTCCCGTACCCTGCCATTGCCTTTGCGCTGGCGTTCGGTGGCTCGACGATTGCGCCGCAGGCGTCGCTGCAGGGGCCTCTGTGCGCCTTCGGCAACTGGGAGGACGCGACGCTGCAGTGGACCTTCAACCACGCCGGCGGGGGCAGCTTCTCGACGCCGGTGATCACGTTCCTGCGGCCGTGATCGGCCGGAACGACGCGACGTAGCACCTGTCTTGGTGTCAAGCGGGCTGCCAGGGACGCTGGGCTTTGACCATGGCGTTGAGGATGGTCAGCAGCTTGCGCATGGCGGCGACGAGCGGCGACTTTCGGCGGCTTGCCGGCGGCGCGGAGGCGCTGGTAGAAGGCGCGAATGACGGGGTTACAGCGCGTGGCGACGCGCGTCGCCATGTAGAGCGCCGCGCGCACCGCGGCGCGGCCGCCCCAGGTGACGCGTGGGCCGCGCCGCGCGCCGCTGTCGCGATTGAGCGGCGCGACGCCGACCAGCGCGGCGATCTGCTTGCGCGACAGGCGGCCCAGTTCCGGCAGCTCCGCCAGCAGCGTCGCGGACGTGGTCGGGCCGATGCCGGGCACCGACTGCAGCAGGTTGTCCTGCGCGCGCCACACCGGACTGGCCTGCACCGCGGTCGCGCAGCTCGCTGGTGGTGGCCTTCAGCCGCTGCTCGAGCCAGTCGATGTGCGTCTGGACGTCGTGCCGGACCCGGCCGTGGCGACGCGCCAGCCGGTGCCGTTCGGCGGTCAGCATCTCGACCAGCTGCCGCCGGCGCGCCACCAGCGCGCTCAGCGCCTGGTGCGCCGCGTCGGGCAACGGGCGCGGCTCGGGGCGGACGCGCGCGGCAAACGCGCGCCAGCACGGCGGCATCGCAGGCGTCGGTCTTGGCCAGGCGGCCCGATCGCCTTCGCGAAATCGCGCACCTGGCGCGGATTGACGACGGCGACCGGCAGGCCGGCCAGCGCGACCGCCGCCGCGACATCCGCTTCATACCCGCCGGTCGCCTCCAGCACGACCAGCGCCGGGCGCCAGCGGCCGCAGGTGCGCGACCAGCGCACTCAGCCCGGCCTCATCGTGCGCGAACCGCGCCGCCGCCGGTGGCGGGCGAGGTGGCGAGGTCGAGATGCGTCTTGGCGACATCGAGACCGACGTAACACGCGGTGGTCATGGCGCTCCTCGCCGCACGCGCCCTACCTTGCCTGATGCGGGATGACGCCCCGGGCACCTGTACGGGCTCTGGCGGCAACGGCCGAGCAGCCACGCCCTCGCTACATACGGGCTCGCACCCTCGGGCGGCTGCGGGCTGTGGCGCTCGTGAACGCCCCGATACAGGCGGCTCTTTAGAGCCGCCTCATGGCGGAGCTGAAGCTCCGCCCTACATCAAGCGAAGATCGCTCTACGCGTGCACGCCGGGCGCCTCGTGCCCGGTGCGCTCGACGTACTCGACGTAGGAGCCCGGGTAGAGGTGCGGCTGGGCCTCGGTGCCGCTCTCGCCGCCCAGCTCGAGCACCCGGTTGCTCAGCCGTCGCAGGAACGCCCGGTCGTGCGAGACGAAGATCATCGTCCCGTCGAACTCGGCGAGCGCCTCCAGCAGCATCTCCTTGGTGGCCAGATCGAGGTGGTTGGTCGGCTCGTCGAGGACCAGAAAATTGGGCGGGTTGAGCAGCATCCGGGCCATCACCAGTCGCGTCTTCTCGCCACCTGACAGCGCGCGGACCTTCTTGTCGACGTCATCCCCCGAGAACTGGAACGCCCCAGCGAGGCTGCGGAGCATCCCGATCGACTCGTCGGGAAAGTCCTTCTGCAGCTGCGCCTCGATGGTGAGGTCGGGATCGAGCAGGTCGAGTGACTGCTGGGCGAAGTAGCCCATCTGCAGGCTGGCGCCGAGGCGCACCTCGCCGGCGTCGGGCGTCACCTGCCCGGCGATCATCTTGAGCAAGGTCGACTTGCCGGCGCCGTTCTTGCCCATCACGCACCAGCGCTCGCCGCGGCGGATGGTCATGTCCATCCCCTCGTGGACCACGCGCTTGCCGTAGACCTTGCGCACGCCCTCGAGCACCGCCACCTGATCGCCGGAGCGCGGCGGCTGCCGGAAGTCGAACTGGACCACCCGGCGGCGCTTGGGCAGCTCGATCTTCTCGATCTTCTCCAGCGCCTTGACCCGGCTCTGCACCTGCGCCGCCTTGGCGGCGTGGGCGGCGAAGCGGTCGATGAAGCGCTGCTCCTTGGCCAGCATCGCCTGCTGGCGGGCGTAGGCGGCCTCGCGGTTGGCCTCGCGGATGGCCCGCTCCTTCTCGTAGAAGTCGTAGTTGCCCGAGTAAACGGTGATCTCGCCGCCGTCGATCTCGGCGATCTTCGTCACGATGCGGTTCATGAACTCGCGGTCGTGCGAGGTCATGAGCAGGGCGCCGGGCAGGGCCTTCAGGAAGCCCTCGAGCCAGATGATCGACTCGATGTCGAGGTGGTTGGTCGGCTCGTCCATCAGCAGCACGTCGGGACGTCCGAGCAGCACCCGGGCCATCGCCACCCGCATCTTCCAGCCGCCCGACAGCGCGCCGACGTCGCCGTCGATGCGCTCGTCGTCGAAGCCGAGGCCGTGCAGGATCTCGCGCGCCTGCGCCTCGAGGGCGTAGCCGCCGAGGTGGTCGTACTCCTCCTGCACTTCCCCGAAGCGGGCCAGGATGCGGTCCAGATCGCCGGCCTTGGCCGGATCCGACATGTCGTGCTGCAGCTGCTCGAGCTCGTGGTGCAGGTCGCCGACCCGGCCGCTGCCGGCGATGGCCTCGTCGAGCACCGAACGTCCGGCCATCTCCTCGACGTCCTGGCGGAAGTAGCCGATCGACAGCCGCTTCGGCACCGAGACGTCGCCCTCGTCGGCGGCCTCCTCGCCGACGATCATCCGGAAGAGCGTGGTCTTGCCGGCGCCGTTGGGGCCGACCAGCCCCACCTTCTCACCGGGATTGAGCTGGAAGCTGGCGTCGACGAAGAGGACCTGTCGGCCGTACTGCTTGCCGATGCGCGAGAAGGAGATCATGGACGCAGCCGTCCATGGTACCTCGCCCGCTTGGGCTCAGGGCGCCAGGCAGGTGACTGCGCCGACGGCACCGCCGGCCGCGGCACCGAGCAGCGCCCACCGAGTGAGGATGCCGCTGGTGTCGTCGCTGCCGCCGGTGGATGCCAGCAGGATGGCCGCCGCACCCAGCGACATGCCGGTGCCGAGCAGCGTGAACAGGACCAGTCGCTTCACACAGGAACCGGCTCGGGACGACGTCGTGGCCGGACGGTTCTGGGCCAGGTCGCCGGCATGCGACCGCGCTGCCTGTTGGATCGCGTCCCCGAGCCAACCGTGATCGCCTTCCGGTACCGACCGCGTGCGCGTCACTGCAGCCGCGGAGGCCACGGACGTCGCCAGGCGCCCGTCGATCGCCTGCGCCTGCACCGGCGCCGAGGCGATCGACAACATCAGCACCATCGCCCCGCCTCGCCGCCACGGCGAGGCGGGTGTCACGGCAGCCGCCATCACTCGCAGTGTACGCGCGGTATCGAAATCGCGGGTGGAGCCAGGCACTCGTCTGCGGTCATCGGACGCGGTAGACGAGGAAGTGCTGCCGCGGCAGGAAGTCGAGCTGGGTGTCGAGTACGAAGCCGGCCGCGGTCATGTCCGCGGAGATCTGCTCCGGCGTGAACCGGAACTCGGCTGGCGGCCCCTCGCCAGGCGCGTCCTTCCGGAAGTCGATGATCGCCACCCGGCCGCCCGGGCGCAGCCGCGCCCGGACGCCGGCGAAATAGGCGGCGCGACTGCCGATGTGATGGAAGGTGTCGACGACCAGCACCAGGTCGACGGGCTCGGGCAGGTTCGGGCTGGTCGCCGTCCCCTGCACGGCGTGCAGGTTCCCGAGTCCTTCGCGCGCCGCCCGCGCGGTGACGTAGGTGACCATCGACGGCTCGATGTCCACGGCAAAGACGGTCGGCTTGACCGCGGCCCGCGCCAGCCGTGTGCTGAAATACCCGGTCCCGGCGCCGATGTCGGCGACGACGTGCCCACGCTGCAGGCCGAGCGCGTCGATGACACGCGACGGCATCTGCCAGGCGTCGCGGGTCGGATCGTCGAAGCTCTTGGCGTAGGCCTCGGGGTCGTCGAACCGGTGCGCGCATGTGATCGGCGCCCGTCGCCGGCTGCTGAGACGGCGCCGCGGCAGCGGTCGGCGCCACGGCAGCGGAGCGAGCGCCGCCGGCACGACGGCGAGGATCGCCGTGATGAGGCCGAAGATGAATGGCGGTCATCGCTCCTCCGGTCGCCCGGCCTGCGACTCGGTCGACGGCGCCACGAGCCGCCGAACCTGGATGGTGGAGGCGCCGGGCGTGCCTGCCGTCCATACTGCTACCACGCCCTGTGCCAGCGGCGCCATCACCGGGTACTGCGTCGGTCCCTGGCCGAGGCGCACCGGCGTGCCGAAGCGGATCACGCCGTCAGGCATGCCGCCCGGCGACGCTGAAGGCGGCGGTGCGAACGCCGTCGAGGATCTCGTCCCACGCCACGAAGAGCTGCCCGCGGCCATCCACCGCCACCTGCGGATGCGACGGCTTCGGGCTGCCCAGCGTCGGAATCCGGCGGCGCGGGCCGAAGCGCGCGCCCTCGCCCATCGAGGCGTGGAAGAGCCCGCCCATCGGCTCGGGCCCGGGGATGACGGTCGGCCACACCACGTGCACCCGCGCGTCGGGCCCGGCCGCCAGCGCCGGTCCGTCGTCGGGACAGCCGTTGATCGACCAGCCGTCTTCGCTCACCCGCGCCGGCGCGGCGAAGGTCCGGCCGCCGTCGCGCGAGAGGGTGAACGCGATGTCCCGCATGTTGTCGGCGTAGACGTGGCGCCAGGCCGACAGCACGGTGCCGCCGGGCAGGGCGACGACCGCCGACTTGCAGCAGTAGCAGACGCCCGGCGTGAGCTCGCGATCGGCCGACGCCTTGGCGCCGAACGTGGCGTAGCGCAGCCCCGACTTCTGCGCCATGGCCACGCCGTCGTGGTCGCCCTTGTGCTCGTGCCCGCCCGCCTTCGCCGCGGCCCCGGCCTGGGCTTCGGCGAGGCCGCGGTGGTCGAGCCACATCACGTGGGCCAGACCCTGCTCGTCGAGCGCCAGCGAATGCCAGCCCCGATCGCCGGGCGCACCGGACGACTGCAGCGACACCGGCGGCGCGAAGGAGCGGCCGCCGTCCGAGGAGCGGGCCACCTTGATCTCCGTCGCCTGCTCCTTGGCGTTCCAGGCCACCACGACGTCGGGCTCGGTGGCACCCGGACGCCGGTGCAGCGCGACGCGCGGCGGAATCTCTCCGCCGACGCGGCCGTCGCCGGCGACGCGGTTCACCTGCACCGGCGGGCCGAAGCTCGCTCCCTCGTCCCGGCTGATCGCCACGTAGATGTCCGAGGCGCCGTTCACCGCGGCCGCCCAGGTGACCGCCACCGTACGGCCGGACGAGGCAATCCACGGCGCCGTGTTGGCGCGACCGGCCACGGCCAGCGTCACCGTCGCGGGCTCCTGGGCGCGAAGCGCGCCCGACACCACCGCCGCCGCGGCCCCCGCCAGCAGCACTCGCCTTGCACTCGTCGTCATCACCGCTCCCCCGTCCTCGCGTCTGTCCCGTGTTTCGTGCTTCGGGCAGGCGTTCCCTGTTCCCGCGTTCCGTTCCCTGTTCCCTGTTCCCTGTTCCCTGTTCCCTGTTCCCTGCTCTTCAGAACCGAAGCCGCAGCGCCAGCTGCCAGCTGCGCGGGTCGCCCACCGCGGTGACCTGGTTGTAGTTCGGCGACGGATTGGTCGGATACGCGCCGGTCCCGAAGTTGGTGTTGCGCGCGGTCTCGTTCACGGTGTCGAAGAGGTTGAACACCTCGGCGAGGGCCTCGATGCTCACCGTGTGGGTCACGCGGAAGGCGCGGTTCACCCGCAGGCTCATCGTGAAGAACTCGTCGCCCACACCCGAGTTGCGCGGGATGAACTCGCCGTCGACGATGGGCCGGCCGGCCGTGTTCTGGATGGTGGTGACCCCCGAGGTGATGTTGAACGGCGCCGCCGAATAGGCCTGCAGCATCGTGCTCACTTGGAACCCGTGCGTCAGGTGCTCCCAGGCGGTCGCCGCCGGCGTCATCGGGGAGTTCAGCCCGGCCGACACCACGAAGCCGTGCCGCCGGTCGTTGTCGGCGCGGCTCCAGTCCTTCGACAGGTCGAACGGATCGATGGGCCCGCTGAAGAAGAACTCGCCGACGTCGTTCTCGGCCTTGGCCAGCGTGTAGCTGGCCCGCCAGTACCCCCAGCTCGACGGCCGCCTGGCCAGCGACACCAGCAGCGCGTGGTAGGTCGAGGTGCCCGCCGATTGGTACTGGCTGTTGTTGGCGTACTCCGGAATCGGGCGGCAGCCGTTGTTGGCGCCGGCGGGCACGCACGACGGCACGTTCTGGTTGATCGACATCAGCAGCCCGTCGCCCCGCACGTAGGCGTAGCCGACGCTCGCCGTCCCGAAAGCGCCGACGTTGCGCTCGACCTCGAGGTTGGCCTGGCGGGAATAGGCGTTCTGGAGGTCGCCCTGCATCGTGGTCAGGTTGTACAGGGTCACCGAGGGCACCGGCGCCGACAGGATGCCGGGGAACACCGGCGCGCCCGACTGCCCGGGCGTCAGCGCGATGTTCTGCTGGCGCAGCTGCGCCAGGTCGGTGGTGTTGCCGGCCGACAACAGCGCGTTGGCCAGCGCGCGCAGCGGCACCCGGTCGAAGTAGAGCCCGGCGCTGCCTCGCACCACCAGATTGCGCGATTCACCGGGCGTCCACGCGAAGCCGACGCGCGGGGACACGTTGTTGCTGTCGGTGTCGATGGTCTCGAGCCACTGCAGGTCGTAGCGCAGTCCAATGTTCAGCGTCAGCTGCGGCGTTGCGCTCCACTCGTCCTGGACGTAGAGCCCGACGTTGGTGTTGCCCTGCTGCACCTGAGTCTCGCCGAAGGTCTGGCCGTACCCGGCGTTGTTGTAGGTGCCGGTCAGGAAGTTGGCCATCGACGAGAACGCGTACGAGCCCCGCACCGTCCGCGGGAAGGTGATGAGGTCGTCGTTGTAGACGAAGTCGACGCCGGCCCGCAGCGCGTGCGCGCCGCGCTGCTGGGCGATCGTGTCGACGACCTGGAACATCTTGTTGAGCCGGCCCTGCGGACTCGAGGCGAAGGTGCCGAACGTGGCCACGCCGGCGATGTTCACGGTGGGGCCGACCGGGTCGGTCGGCGGCGCCAGCAGATCGCTGTAGGTGAACTGCGCGCGCGTCTCGTTGACAGTGCGGGCGCCGATGGTGAGGGTGTTGCTGACCGACACCGCCTGGTCGCGGTTGTCGAGCCACGACGACCCCGACGGCGCGCTCAGGCCGCCGGCGCCGCGCGAGTTGTCGGAGGCGACGTCGTAGAGGCTGTAGCGGACGCTGAGCTGGTCGCGGCCGGTGAAGGCGTGGTCGATCTTACCGAGCAGGTTGAGGCTGTCGACCGGGTTCGGGTAGTTGCCGGTCGTGACCGACTGACCGGGGTAGCCGACGGCGGCCAGCCGGGCGTTGACGATGGCAGTGTTGGCGGGGCTGATCGTCGTGAACCCGGTCTGGTCGAGCAGCCGCTGCTCGGCGTTGACGAAGTAGAAGGTGCTGCCGCGGCGGATCGGCCCGCCGACGCTGGCGCCGAACTGCTGCTGCGACATCGGCAGCGTCGTCCCCGACAGCGCGTTGTCGGCGTTGAGGGCGTCGTCGCGGAAGTAGCCGTAGGCCGTGCCGCGCAACTGGTTGGTGCCGCTGCGGGTCACGACGTTGACGTAGCCGCCGAGCGCCCGGCCCAGTTCCGCCTGGCCGCCTGAGGTCACCACCTGGAACTGCTCCACCGCATCGACGCCGTAGGGCATCCCGCTCAGCCCGGCGGCGTCGTCGTTGGCCGACAACCCGTCGACGATGAAGCTGTTCGACAGGTTGCGCTGGCTGCCGACCGACAGGCCCACGCCAGGCACGGCGGAGGTCTCGGCGAAGAGCTGGGTGCTGTTGATGTTGGGCGGGGCGACGCTCGGCGCCAGCAGCGCCACGTCGAGGAAGTTGCGGCCGTTGAGCGGCAGGTTCTCGACCTCGGCCACCGCGACGGTGGTGGCGATCTGGCTGCGGGCCGATTCGAGCAGCGGCGCCTCGGCGTGGACGGTGACGCTCGTCTCGATGCCTTCGACGGTGAGGACGAACGGGATCTCGAACGCCGAACCGACCGACAGGACGATCCGCCGGTGCGCCTCGGTGAACCCGGCCATCTGCACCATCAGCTCGTAGGCGCCGATCCGCAGGTAGGGGAAGCGGAAGCGGCCGCCGCCGTCGGTCACGACCGAGGCGGAGACGTCGGTGGCCACTTGCCGGGCGGTGACGGTCGCCCCGGGCAGCACGCCGCCCTGGCCGTCGGTGACCCGGCCGCTGACGCTGGCGTGATTGATGGACTCCTGCGCCATGGCCACCGGGACCACGGCGAGCGCGACGGCCACGGCCGCCAGCGTCACACGAACGCACTGCATGGAACACCTCGCCTGAACCAACACCTCCACGGCCGCATGGCGCGCAGCCGTGGCCTTCACCACACGGGGCGAAGAATCAGAGGCGAGGCGGAGGTGAATCGGGCGGAACGGCGAGGGCGTGCGGGTGTTGGTCGGCGCGCACCGCCGACCAGGCCGCGAAGTCGCGCGGCACCAGCGCGAAGACCGCTGGCGGCACGGCAGCCTGCATCAGCACGGCGGCGAGCGCGGCGGCGGGCTGGTTGCAGACGCCGGTCATCTGGCAGGCCGCCGGCGATGCGGCGCCGCCGCTGTGCATCGGGCACGGCGCGCCGTCGGGGCCACGCATCGGGCAGCTGGCCCCCTCGGCATGGTCGGCCGCGGGCATCGCGTGATGATCGTGACCGCCGGTGGCCGGCGCCACGCCATGCGCGCTGTGGTCGGCCGCCGCCGTTCCCGCGGCGGCGCCGTGGGCGTGCGCGGCGCAGCAGTCGCGCGGCAGCAGGGCGGAGAACGCCAGCACGTGGCACACCAGCCACGTGGCCACCCCGAGCCGCAGGTGTTGGCGCACGACGCGCATCGTCACTCAGCCTACCGGGGCCCGGCGCCGAGGTCAATCCTCGGCAGCCGGCCAACCGGGCCGTTCTTCAGTTCATCACCTCGAGTTCGGGGTCGAACACCTCGACGCCGTCGATGAGGATGCTGTAGCGGTAGATGCCCGGCTTGACGCTTCCGCGCACCTGCGCCCGGGCCTTGCGCTCGAAGTCCTGGGGCTCCCCCTTCAGGGGGTTCTTGTCCTTCCACTTGATCGACACCTTGCCGGGCGAGTCGGCGGCCGTGGCGTTCACCACCGTCCAGTCCACGGTGTCGCCGGCGCGGACCGTAAGCGTCTCTGGCGTGGAGCTCACGCGGGCCCGCGCCCCCTTGGCGGCTGAGGGAAACACGAAAATCGTGGAGTACCTGACCCTGACTCGAGCGCCCATGTCGAAGCTCCCTGTGGGAAGACGAGTCCGCAACGATACACCAGCCGCGGTGGACCTGCCCCGGCGGACCCTCGTCAGGCCCGCACGAGGGCCGCGAACCGGGCATCCTTGCGCAGGGCCTGGAACTCGTCGTCGTTGGCAGCATCGGCGCGGCTGTAGCCCAGCTCGATGGCGCGCCCGAGGGCGGCCAGGGCGGCGTCGGTGCGGCCGGCCAGGGCGTGCACCAGGGCGGCCCGGTACCTGCACCTGCGGGTCGGACGGGGCGCGGCGGAGTGCCTCGTCGAGGCGCTGGCTGGCCGCGGCGCCGTCGCCGGACTTCTGCAGATACACCGCCAGCGACGCCAGGTTCAGCATGTCGGTGGGGTTGACGACCCGAGCGGCCTCGGCCAGTTCGGCCGCCCGACGATACGCCGCCCGGGCCTCGGCCGATCGTCCCAGGCGCAGCAGCGAGTCGCCGAGGTTGCGGTGCGTCGCGGCGGCGTTGGGGCGTTGTTCGATGGCCCGCCGGTAGGCGTCGACGGCCCGGGCAAAGTCGCCACGCTCGTGGTACAGCGCGCCCATATTGGACAGCGCCTGCGGCACCGGCGAGATGGCGATGGCCTTGCTCGTAGAACTCGAGCGCCGCGTCGCTCCTTCCGCGCACCTGGTTGACCGTGCCGAGCATCTGGTAGCCGATGACGTTGTCCGGGCGCAGCTCGATGAGCTGCTGGTAGACGCGTTCGGCGTCGTCGTAGCGCGCCGCCTGGTAGAGCGCCAGGCCCATGTCGCTCAGCACCTGCCAGTTGTTCGCCCGGATCGCCAGCGCCTTGCGCCACTCGGCCAGCGCTTCGTCGACGCGTCCGAGCGCCGCCAGCGCCCGGCCCAGATAGCGCCGCGCCTCGTCGTGATTGGGCTCGACGGCGAGCGCGCGCTGCAGCTCCTGGACGGCTTCGGCGTTGCGGCCGCCGCGGGTCAGGGTCACGCCGAGGGCGACGCGCACGCCAGCGTCGTCGGGAGCCAGCGCCACGGCGTTCTTGCTCGCCTGCACCGCCGCCTCGACATACGGCGTCTCGCGCGTCGTGTCGTAGAGCTCCCAGTCGGCTTCGGCCAGCGCGGCGTAGGCGTCGACGAACCGGGCGTCGAGCCGCAGCGCCTCGTTGAAGGCGACGACGGCCCGCTGCAGGTTGCCGGGCGTGTCACGCCGTTCGAGCAGCGCCCGGCCGCGCCAGTACGCGTCGAGCGCATCGGCGTTCGACGTCGGCGGCGTGTTGAGCCGGGCCCGATCGGTGGCCGACATCTGCACGCTGAGCGCGCTGCCGAGGGCGCCGGCGAGCCGGGCCTGCATCGCGAACACGCTGTCGGCCGGTCCTTCCACGGCATCGGCCCAGGCCAGCGAGCCATCCTGACGGAGGAGGTTCAACGCCAGCCGCACCTGCGTCCCGGCGCGCTGTACGCTCCCGTCGACCACGTACGAGGCGGCGAGGTCGCGGGCGATGTCTACCGGATTGGCGCCCCGCCGCCGCGCGTCGGAGACCGCGGAGCGTGACAACACCGTCACCGTCGGCAGCGACGCCAGGCTGGTGATCAGGCTGTCGGCCACGCCGGCCGACAGGTAGTCGTTGGCGTCGTCGCCGGTGGCGTTCTCGAGCGGCAGCACCGCGATCACCGGCGGACCGCCGGTCTCGGCCGGCGGCCGGCGCGAGGCCCACAGCGCCCACCCGCCGAGGGCGAGAACGACGGCCGCGGCGGCCCCCCAGGCGAGCCACTGCGTGCGGGCCGTGGGCGGGAGCGCCGGCGCCTGCAGCTGGCGCAGCTCGTCGGCCACGACCCGGGCGCGGGGCGGGCGCAGGTCGGGATCGGAGGCGAGCAGCCGCGACACGAGCTTGTCGAGCCCGGGCAACACGCCGGGGACCACCGACGACAGGCGGCGGGCGATCCGATCGAGCGAGGCGCGGGCCAGCGAGAACGGCTCGCGCTCCGGGAACGGGCGCTTGCCGGCGACCATCTCGAACAGCACGACGCCCAGCGCATAGAGATCGGCACGCTCGTCGACGGATCGTCCGCCCCACTGCTCCGGCGCCACGTAGCCCGGTGTGCCCAGGAAGTCGCGCGGCGCGCCGCTGGCCTCGGCGTCGGGACGCTGGAGCCTGGCGATGCCGAAGTCGAGAATCTTGACCGCGCCGCCCGGCGCGAGCATCACGTTGGACGGTTTCAGGTCGCGGTGCAGGACGCCGTGCCCGTGGGCGACGCTGAGGGCATCGGCGAGCTGGACGGCGATGGCCACGGCCTGGCCCTCGGGCAGCGGCCCTTTGGCGAGCCGCGCTGCCAGCGTCTCGCCCTCCACGAACTCGAAGACGATCGCCACTTCGCCATCGACCTCGATGACGTCGTGCACGGCGGCGATGGCGGGATGCGAGAGCGCGGCGGCGGCGCGGGCCTCGGCGAGGAGCTGCTGGCGGCCGTCAGGCGTGCCGGCCTGCGGGCCCGACACCATCTTGAGCGCAACCTGCCGGCCCAGGCGGGTGTCCTCGGCCAGGACGACGGTGCCCATGCCGCCCTGTCCCAGTTCCCGCAGCAGCCGATAGGGGCCGATTGTGGCGCCGCTCACGAGACACCTCGAAGGCCCGGGGAGAGACCAGACACCGCGTGGGCGCCGGAGCGTGGCTCCGGCGCCCGCCGCGGTCGAGCTACGTGACGCTGGCTACTGCTGCATCGTGGCCTTGCCCTTGGCGGCAATGGCCTTGTTGATCGCCGCCACGGTGTGATCGGCGCGGAAGGCGACGATCTTCTTCGCCAGGTCGGTGGCCTTGGCGCGGTCGGCAATCGACACGCTGTCGATGGTGGCCTTCCCCGCCTTCACACGCTCGTCGTAGCGCACCGACTTCGGATCGTCGATGAACATGTTGAGCGTGATGACCGGGTCGTCGTGCATGTTGTCGCTCTTGCGGTCCTTGGGCAGCAGGCCCTGGTCCTCGAAGTGCTTGGTCACGACGTTGTAGGTGTAGTACTCGCCGATGTGCAGGGCGATGGCCTTGCCGGCCCACTTGGCGGTGAGCGTCGTCGGCCACCGCCGCCTGGCCCTTCTGGTTGCCGCCGCTGTCGCCGATGAAGACGATGGTCTTGAAGCCGTGCGCCTGCAGACTCTCGGCGATGTCGGTCAGCACCGCCTGGAAGGTGGCCTCGCGCATGGTGATGGTGCCGGGGCTGGTCATGTGGCCGGTCTTGGGCTCGATGTCGCCCTCGGGCACGTACTTGACGATTGGCGCGCACAGCGCGTTGCCGAGCTTGCGGGCGATGGCGTCGCAATTGGCGTGCAGCACGTAGTTGTGCTTGCCGGTGACCAGCCACGGGCCGTTGGGCTCGATGCCGCCGGTCGAGATGATGGCGGTGGTCTTGCCGGCCTTGAGCGCATCGCGCACGTCCATCCAGGTCATCTCCTCGATCCACACGGTGGTGGCGGCGGGGAGCGGGTTGGGCGCGTCGGCGCAGTTGTAGGGGTTGTCGCGGCAGTCGCCGCCGCCCATCGAGCGCGGATCGGGCGCGCGCCGCTGGCCCTGCTGGGCCGTGGTGACCGCCGCCGCCAGGAGGCACAGGGTCGCAAGAGCGAACATCGACTTTCTCATCGGCTGACTCCTCAGGTGCTTTGCGCGCGCCGCCGGCCCTCCGGGCCGTCGCGGGCGGCCGTCGCCGGACGGGCCCGGCGCGGGGTCTATTCTGCGCTATTTCCGCCCGAACCGTTCGTAGAAGGTGCTGGTCAGCAGCTGCTCGGGATCGAGGTCGCGCTTGGCGGCGAAGACCGCGTCGATCTCGGGGTAGGACCGCCGCAGCTGGGCGGCGGAATAGTGGAGCTGGTAGGGCAGGAAGAACCGGCCGCCCTGGTCGGCGGTGAGGTCGATGAGCCGGCTGGTGAGCGCGGCCATCGCCTCGGTCCCCGACCGGGTCGCCGGCTGGTTCAGGTAGAGCACCACCGCCAGCATGTCGTCGGCGGGCGCATAGCTGAGGGCGACGTCCTCGCGGTGCACGACGCGGACCGACGCGTTCAGCAGGTTGGCCCGCTCCTCCTGGACCACCTGGCGAAGGCCGTCCACGAACGGCACGAACGCCGATCGCGGGATGAAGTACTCGTGCAGGATGTCGGTCTCGTCAGGCAGGGCGTTGCGCAGATACGGCACCGAGTCGTGCATCGGGTCGTTGCGCGAGACCAGGCACGCCTCGCCCTGCCCCATCGCCTCGTTGCGGGTGACCGTGCACGACTCGATGCGCGGCTCGATGTGCTTCTCGGCGAACCACTTCAGGCGCATCCAGGTCGGGCCGCGCTTCGAGAGGTTGAACACCAGCCGCCGCAGCTTCACCTGGCTCACCTCGCCGAGCGGCGGCATCGCCGCGCCGGGTGCCTCGACCTGCGCGGTAGGTGTAGAGCAGCATCTCGCGCAGGAGCGTGCCGGGCGAGGTCGACAGGTGGCCGTACATCAGGCGGACGTCGCCATCGGGGGCGATCTCGCGGGTGAACACCGCGTCGAATTCCCGATAGTCGATGACCCGCCGCCCGGACTCGTAGACGGCGTTCTCCACCACGTCGAGCTCGGCGTCGAGGATCACGCCGAACAGGCCGTAGCCGCCGACGACGTGGCGGAAGAGATCGGTGTCGGCCTGACGGCTCACCGTGCGGATCGACCCGTCGGGCAGCATCACCCGCATCGAGCGCACGCTCGTGCCCACCGAGCCCGAGCGGTGGTCCATGCCGTGCGCGTTCACCGAGATCGACCCGCCGACGGTGAAGATGTCGGTGGACTGCATCGCCTGGACGGCGAAGCGCGGATGCGATCTGCAGCTGGATGTCGTGCCAGGTGGCGCCGCTCTGCACCGTGACCACGCGCCGATCCTCGTCGAGCACGATGCGGTTGTAGCCGCGCATGTCGAGCAGCACCACGCCGGGCGCGAACGCCTGGCCGCCCATGCTGTGGCGCACGCCGGCCACCGACACTCGCAGCCCGGCCCCGCGGGCGTAGTCCAGCGCCGCCCGCACGTCGTCTTCGCCCTGCACGCGCACCACGCCGTGCACCGGCGTCCGGTTCAGGCAGCTGGCGTCGTTCACCGTGCCGCCACGCTGGGCCCACGGCAGCCGCGACGACTCCGGGATGCGCGCGGTCGTACCCGGCGCCGGGTCGGGCGCCTCGGGGCCGCAGTCCTTCTCGCCGACGGGATCGGCCGCCAGCTGCGACGCGCGGCGCAGCGGGAAGGTGGCGACGACGGCCAGTACTGCGATGATGGCGGCCCGCAGACGCCAGCGGCGTGGACCAGGCGACGGCGTGGGCGGAGCCCCGCCAGGAGAGTTGAGGTCGACGCGACCAGCGTCGACATCACCCCGGTCCCCGGTCCCCGGTCCCCGGTCGCCGGCGGGTTCGGAGCCCCGAGCCCCGGGCCCCGGGTCCCGTCCAGGATCAGTAGTCATAGACGTGTTCCAGTTCGAGCGACGCGCGTCGCAGGGACACGAGCACCTCGTGGAGGCCGGGCACGGGAACGGCGAACGCCAGCCGCTCGCGTCCAGGTTCGGTGAGCACCGGCTGTCGGGCGACGAGCCGCGCGCCCGCCAGGCCGGTCGTCGAGGCGCCGGCCGATGCCAGGACACCGACCACGATCTCGTCGTTGCCGGCGATGTCGCCGAAGCGCAGGCCCCGCGCCGCGAGCGCGGCGGCGGCCGGCGTGAACGCCTCGTAGCGTGGCAGCGCCACCACCGGCACCGGGTCGGCGGACGGCACCTGCCGGCCCTTCGGTGGCGGCGAGCGCGACGGCATCGACATCGGGCACCCGCGCATAGGTGGTGAGATCCTCGGCGCCGTAGGCGGCCTGCGATCCCAGCCCCATCACCCAGCCGTACACGCCCTTCGTGCCGAGCTCCAGGGTGAGGGCGAGGCGGCGTTCCCACTTGCGCACGGCATGCGGTCCCCACCAGGGCACGCCTCCCCACAACGTGCGTAAACGGGCGCCGAACGGGAATTGGTACCACGGCGTCGTGTGCATGAAGGTGCCGTATTCGGCGGCCGTCGTGGCCGCGAATCGATCCTCCGGCGTTTCGGTCGAGAACAGCCACCCGGTGAGCCGGCCGACGGTGTTCTCGTAGACGGACTTGATGCCGTACTCGGCGGTGAGGCTCACACCGATCACGCCGAGCATCACGTGATAGCCGGCCTCGAAGGGATAGCGGCCGCGGGTGGCCGCACAGGCGGCGCCGTAGGTGCCCCAGTACTGTGCGATCGGCGCCGAGGTATGGAAACGCCGACGGCGAGGCCCGGCGGACGAAGCGCGCGTACTCGTCGGTGCTGAAGACGATGTACCACTCGGGCAGGGTGAGGTAGGTGAAGGCTTCGGCGCGGGCGTAACCGGCGACGCCGGCGGGGGCCGGTGCCGCGGCCGATTCCGCGCCGCCGCCGTAACAGCGTGTCGCCGACGAACGTGGTCACGACGACGCCGGTGGCGATCGCCAGCGCTGCCAGCGCGACGAGCGCGCGGCGCAGCGCCCGCCGCCACCACGGTCGGCGTGTGCGCCTGGGTCTGGAGCCCGCGACCGTCACGCCCTGCTGCTACCGGCCCACGGCGGCCGCGCCCTGCCCCGGCTTGGCGATGCCGATCCACAGGGCGAGCGATGCCAGCACGATGTGCGGGGCGTTCAGCGCCCAGTTGGTGAGGCTGAAATCGGCGGCGCCCGGTCCCTGGCGGAACAGGCTGAGATCGAGCAGGCCGCGGCTCATCGTCATCCCGACCAGGGCATCGAGGTTGTAGAGCACGCCGATCACCACGAAGTACGTGGCGATCGACCGCGGCGCCTGCCAGGCGATGTAGGCCCCGGCCAGGCCCGACAGCAGGTGCACGATGTCGTCGATCGGGTCGATGCGGAAGAGCCCCAGCAAGCGTCCCTCGGCGTCGGTGAGGCCCGGCGTGTGGCAGATGATGAAAATGCCGAGGAACCCGGCCGTGTACCACCACGCCAGCTTCTTCATCATGAGGACGTCTCTCGAGGACAGGACGGCGCCGGTGCTACTGGGCGCGCACGCCCGCCGATACTTTGAGGACGATGCCGGCCTCCGTCGTCAGCGTCAGCGGCACGGTGTCGCCGGGCTTGAGCGGCTTGGCCAGGTTCAGCAGTCGCAGATGTGGCGCGCCCACGGCGGCGCTGGTCGATCCGTAGGACGGCACCGGAAATTCATTGACCACGGGCGGCTCGGCCCCGGCCGCCGCGGCGCCGCGCAGCTCGACCTTGCCGGCCACGCCGTCGGCGGTCGCCGACACCACGAAGATCTCGTACATCGTCGGGTTGTCCACTTCCACGTAGGCGGTCGCGAAGGTCGCGCCGGCGGCCGGCGCGGCAATCCACGCCGAAACCGCCGACGGCTCCTTGGGCTGGTGCGCAGCCACGAGCGGACTTGCGCTCATCGCCACCAGGCCGGCCAACAGCGCGCGATACACGGAGATCGTCATGGCCGGAAGTCTACCGCGACCGCGCGCGCCGAATCACCCGTTGACTTTCAACAGGGCCGGGCGCAGTCTCCCGTTGATTCTCAGCGCCGCGGCGGCGATCCAGTCCGCCCTCTTCGTTGCGACCAGGAGGCCTCATGCTGTGCGCGCACGGGCTCAGAAAGTCCTACGGCGGCGTCCTCGCCGTCGGCGGCCTCAGCTTCACGGCCGCGCCTGGGCAGACCATCGGCCTGCTCGGACCCAACGGGTCGGGCAAGTCGACGACCATCAACATGCTCACCGGGCTCATCCGGCCGTCGACCGGGTCGGTGACATGGCGTGGCATGAACATCCACGACCAGCTGGTCGCCTACCAGTCGATCGTCGGCTACGTGCCCGAGGAGCCGCGGCTCTATGCCTACCTGTCGGCGCCCGAGTACCTGCGGCTGGTCGGCGGGCTGCGCGACATCGACGCCGGCGTGCTGGATCGGCGCATCGACCGCTATCTCGAGCTCTTCGGCCTGGAGAGCGATCGCTACGCGCCGCTGTCGTCGTTCTCGAAGGGCATGCGGCAGAAGGTGCTGATCGCGGCGGCGCTGCTCCACGATCCGGCGATCGTCGTCCTCGACGAACCGTGCTCGGGCCTCGACGTCGCCTCCACGCTGATGCTGCGCAGCCTGGTGCGGGCGCTGGCCGACGCCGGCAAGGTGATCGTCTACAGCTCGCACGTGCTCGACATGGTCGAGAAGGTGTGCACCGACGTCGTCATCCTGCACCAGGGCCAGGTCGTGGCGCAGGACTCGGTCAGCCGGCTGCGCGAGCTGGCCGCCGCTGCGTCGCTCGAGGAGGTCTTCGCCCAGCTCACCGTCGATGCCAACGTCGAGGCCGCGGGCCGGTCCCTGGCCGAGGTGGGCACGCTGTGCTGAGCCTCCGCACCGGATCGGCGCGGCAGTTCGTGCTGCTGGTGCGCCAGTCGTACCGCCGCATGCAGGACGCGGCGCTGGCCTCGCGCGACGTCGACGCCGATCAGTTCGTGCTGTGGGGCGCGGCCCTGCTGGCGACGCCGCTGCTCTTCAACACCGTCACCTGGACCAGCCGCTACCCGTGGCTGCGCCGCCGCTCGCTCGAGGTGCTGCACGACGCGGTGCTGGCCGACCGCCTGTTCTTCGTCACCTGGCCGATGCTGGTGATGTGGCTGGTCGGGGCGCTGCTGTGGGAGGCGCTCTTCCCCGACAAGACCGACCAGCAGGTGCTCGGCGTCCTGCCAGTGTCGAGCCGGATGGTGGCGGCGGCCCGCCTCACCGCGGCGTGGACGGCGGCGGCGGTGCTGCTCATCGGCATCGTCGTCCCGCCGGCGCTCGCCTACGGGCTGACGGGTGGCGCGCATCCTTCCGTAGGCCCGCGGCTCGGCATCGCGGCCGGTCAGATCACCGCATCGTTCGCTGCCGGACTGTTCGCGTTCTCGTCGCTGCTCGCGGTGCGCGGCGCCCTCGTCTGCGTGGTCGGCGCGGCCACCGCTGCTCGCGCGGCCGTGGTCCTGCAGCTCCTCTCGGTGGTGCTCCTCGTCGAGACGTTCCTGTTCCTGCCCGGGCTGATGCCGGCCGCGGCGCGGGCGTTGGGCACCGGCGACGGCCCCTGGTGGGCCCCGCCCGTCTGGTTCATCGGAATCTACGCCACCTTCGCCGGTCCGCGGGCGGCGACGCTGGCGCCGCTGGCGCCGATCGCGGTGACGGCGCTGGCGCTCTCGCTGACCGCGGCGGCCGCCGTGTACCTGATCCCGGCGCAATGGAACGCCCGCCGTGTCATGGAGGTGGTCGAACCGCGGCGGCGGTGGCAGCCGCTCGGCGCGTGCCTGGCGATCATCGGTCGCGTCCTGCCGACGCGCGATGCTCGCGCCATCTTCGCCTTCGCGGTGACCAGCGTGGTGCGCAACCGGCGGGCGTTGATGACACTGGCGACCTACCTCGGCGTCGGCCTGGCCGTCGCCGGGACCCGGCTGCTCGCCGCCAAGGCCCGGGGCCGGCCGCTGCCGCTCGATGCGCCGGTCGACTACCTGGTGGCGATCCCGCTGGTCCTGACGTTCTTCCTCGTCCTCGGCGTGCGGGCGGCCTTCGCCGTGCCGACCGATCTCGGCGCCAACTGGATCTTCCGCCTGGCCGGACCCCGCGAGGCGTCGGCGCACGCGCCGGCGGCCAAGCTCGCCTGCGGCGTGATCGCCGTGGCGCCGGTGACGGCGCTGGTGGTGACACTGGGCGGCTGGCTGTGGGGGTTCGGACCGGCAACGAAGGTCGCGGCGATGCATGCGGCCACCGGCGCGCCTCCTGGTGGCGCTGGTGATGGCCGGGTTCGCCGCCGTGCCGTTCACCCGTGCCCACGCCATGTCGGCGGCCACGCTGCGGGTGGCCGCGCCGCTCGCCATTCCGGCGCTGCACGTCTACGCCTTCCGGCTGGACGATCTCCAGTTGTGGGCGTTGGCGTCGCCGGGCGGTCCGGCCTGGTACGTCGCCGTGATGACGATGGCCACCGTAGCCGCGGTGTGGGCCGGCCGCCGGTGGTACGGCCGGCCGGTGACGACCTTCGACGCGCCGTCGGACCACGCAGTGCGTCTGCACCTCTCGGAAGCCAGCCAGTAAGGGTCGGAGGCGACATGCTGCGTGCGCTCTGGACGGCGCTGGTCACGCCTGATCGAACCGTGGCGACGGCGATCGCGTGATGCCCGGCTCAGCGAGGAGCTGCAGCGCTACCGCGATCAGCGCGGCTGGCCGGCCCTCGACGCGCTCGCCCAGGACCTGCGATTCGCCGGGCGCTACCTGCTGCGCGATCGCGCCTTTGCGCTGCCGGTCGTGCTGGTGCTGGCGCTCGGCATCGGCGTCGGCCACATGTTCCTCACCTTGACCTACGCCCATGTGCTGCGCGGTCTCCCGATCGAGGACGTCGAACGCGTGTTCTCGGTGTCGACCGTCGACACCCGCGGCGCCGCTCGCGGGATGTCGTATCCCGACTTCGTCGATCTGCGCCAAGCGCAGCGCGCCTTCACCGATCTGGCCGCCTACGCCAACGCTCCGCTCACGCTCGGCGACGAGGGGCAGGTGCCCGACCGCGCGCTCGGGGCGTTCACGACCGCCAGCGGGTTCCTCATGACCGGCGTGCGCCCACTACTCGGCCGGGGCTTCTCGGCGGCCGACGACGCTCCAGGGGCGGCGGCGACCATCGTGCTGACCGAGCGCGTATGGCGGAGCCGCTACCGCGGCGATGCCAGAGTGATTGGGCGCGACGTGCTGGTGAATGGCACCGCCACCGCAGTGATCGGCGTCGTCTCCGACCGATCGGGGTTCCCGAGCGGTGCCGGCGTGTTCCTGCCGCTGGCCGCCGTCCCCGACGTGGCCAACGCGGGGCGTGACGGCCGCACGCTGCAGGTGTTCGGCCGACTGGCCGCCCCAGCGACTCGGGCCGACGCCTCGGCCGAACTTGAAGCGATCGCCGGCTCGCTGTCGCGTCAGTTCCCCGCCACCAACGAGGGCGTGCGCTTTCTGGTCGACCCCATCAACTATCGCCTGCTCGGTGGCGCCGGAACGGTGCGGGGCTGGCTGCCGTTCATCACCGCCGGGCTGATCGTGCTGGCGGTGGCCAGCACCAACGCCGGCAACCTGCTGCTGGTCGGCGCCGCCGGACGGGCGCGCGAGGTGGCCGTGCGCACCGCGCTCGGTGCCAGCCGCCTCCGCATTGCCCGGCAGCTGCTGGTGGAGTCCCTGCTGATGGCCGGGCTGGCCGCGGCGATCGGGCTGGCACTGTCGCGCGCCGGCGTCGGCATCTACCGTCAACGGATCCCCGACGGCATCCTGCCCTACTGGTTCGACTACTCGCTGAACCCATCGCTCGTCGTTGCGCTGGCCGCCATGGCCCTCGTCACCGTCGTCGTCTTCGCGGTTCTGCCGGCCCTGCACGCCTCGCGCACGACGGTTGTCGACGCTTTGAAGGACGGCGGGCGGGCCGACACGGGTCGCCACGCCACCCGCGTCGGCGGTTCGGCGTTCCTGGGCCTGCAGCTCGGACTGGCCATCGTCCTGGTCGCGCAAATCGGCATCGCGACGCTGATGAGCAATCAGCCATTGCCGACCGACGTGCGCCTCGACGATCCGCGGGTGCTCACCGGCACCGTGACGCTGCCGGCGGCGCGCTACGCCACGCCCGATGCACGACGGCAGTTCGCGACGCTGCTGCTGGAAAGGTTCCGCGCGCTGCCAGGGGTGGTCGACGTCGCCCTCGCCAGTCACGGACCGGTCAGTGGCACGTTCGAGCGTCGACTGACGATCGACGGGCGGCCGACCGACGGCGCGACGGCAGCCGGAACCGTGCCGGTCGTGGAGGTGAGCCCGGGGTACTTCGCGACGCTCGACGTCGGTCTGGTGCGGGGGCGAGACTACGGTCTGGCCGGCGATCCCCAGGACGAGACAACGGTCCTCGTGAACGAGCGCTTCGCGACGCTCCACTTCCCGGGCGAAGACCCACTCGGGCAACGCCTCGCCCTGGCAGGGCCCACCGACCAAGGGCCGCCGCAATGGCGGACCGTCGTGGGCGTCGTCCCGGACCTCCGGCAGCGCCCCAACCAGGCGGGGGCAGTGCCGATCGTCTACGCGCCGCTGCTCGCCGCCTCGCCGGTGAACGCGACGTTGTACGTCCGCGGCAGCGGCGACGGCGCCGCGCTGACCGGCTCCGTCCGGGAATCGCTGCGGCAACTCGACAGCCTCGTGCCCCTTGACCGCGCGCGCTCGCTGACGCTCGCGACCCGCGACGCCATGTGGGCCTCGCGGGTGTCGGCCACGCTCGCCAACACCGTGTGCCTGTCGGCGTTCGTGCTGGCCGTCGCCGGGCTCTACGCCGTCGTCTCGCACCGGACGGCGCGGCGGCGGCGCGAGATCGGTCTGCGGATGGCGCTCGGCGCCGACGCCGGCCACATCGCCCGGCTGGTCGTGGGCACCGTGGGCGGATCGGTGGCGCTCGGGCTCGTGCTGGGACTGCTCGGCGTCGCGGCCTGGGATCGGGCGTTCGCGCCTGTCGGGTCGGAGGAACGCGCGCTGAATCCCGCCGGTCTGGCCGCGGCCGTCGCCGCGCTCCTGATCACCGTGGTGCTCGGCTGCCTGCTGCCGGCAGGTCGTGCGACCCGGATAGCGCCGGGCGAGGCGCTGCGTCGCGAGTGATCCCGGCGGGCGGACAACGCAGGTAGCATGCAGGGCGTGCAGCGACGCGCCCGGGCGGGATGGCCGGCAGTGCTCATCGCGCTCGTCGCGTGCGGGGGCGTCGCGCCGGAGGCGGCAGCCGATCGTCTGCCGCTGCCCGGCAGTCATCTCTACTACGAGGTGCACGGCACCGGCCGCCGGTCGTGCTGATCCACGGCGGCAACCTCGACGCCGGCATGTGGGACGCCGACGTGCCGGTCCTGGCGAAGACGTTCCGGGTCGTCACCTACGACGTGCGCCCCTACGGCCGTTCGGGTCCGGCGACAGACGACTACGCCTGGCACGAGGACCTTCGAGCGCTGCTCGATCACCTGAAGATCGATCGGCCGGATCTCGTCGGGCTGTCGCTCGGCGCGCGGCTGGCCATCAACTTCGCCCTTGCCTATCCGTCGCGCGTCGATCGGCTGGTGCTGGCCGGCCCGGGCGTCGACGGGTGGCCGTTCGCGCCCGATCCCCACCTGCCCGCCCTGATTGCCGCCGCCAAGGCCCGCGATGCCAAGCAGGCGACCGCGCTGTGGCTCCAGCATCCATACATGGCACCGGCGATGCGCGATCCGGCGGTGGCGGCGCGGCTGCGGCAGCTCGCCGCGCGAAACGAGCACATCTGGCTGCAACGACATCGGCCCGGCGGTGGTGCCGTCGCCGCCGGCGCTGACGCGGCTCACCGAGATCCGCGCGCCGACGCTGGTGCTCGTCGGCACCCTCGATGTCGCCGACATCCAGGGCACCGCCAAGCGCCTGGCCGCGGACGTGCGCGGAGCGCGCCTCGAAGTGGTCGACGGCGTCGGCCACATGATCAACCTCGAAGCGCCGGATCGCTTCCGGGCGCTCGTCGCCGGGTTCCTGTCGCGACGCTGAGGGGAACACGCGCGACGTAGGGCAGCTCTTTAGCGCCTCCAGGCAGAGCTGAAGCTCTGCCCTACGGACAACCGAAAAACGCCCTAACGCTTGAAGATCGCCAGCGGCAAGTACGCCGACACGATCCAGTTGGGGGCGTCGACGATCTCGCTGATCTTGAGATCCACCGCCGCGCCGCACAGGCAGTAGGCCTGCTCGCGCGACATCCGGTACTTCTTCGCCACGTGATCGATCATGTAGCGCACGGCCGTCTGGGCATTCTTGAGGAGGTCGGGCCCGTGGGCAGTGGTGGCGTAGTAGCCGGCCGCGCCGGCGCGGGTCAGCGGCTTCTTCGGCGGGGTGGCGAAGCGCAGCTCGGGCAGCTTCGCGCGCTTCACCAGGCCGAACCTCAGCGTCACCGACATCGGCGTCTCGATGCCAGTGCCGTTCACTTCGCCATCGCCCTGCGCGCTGTGGCAGTCGCCGCACGAGAAGAGCGCGCCCTTCACCAGCACCGGCAGGTACAGCGTGCTGCCCGGGGTGAGATGGCGGATGTCGATGTTGCCGCCGTTCTCGCGCGGGGGAATCGTGGTGAGCCGGCCTGGCTCGCGCGGCGCCACGCCCATCACGCCGCAGAACGGCTCGTAGGGGATGACGATGTCCTTGCGGAACACGCAGCCGGCACGGGTCAGCGCGTAGTGATGCAGGTACGGCGCCGCGAAGTCGTCGGCGAGCAGCCCGAAGCCGGGCAGCACGGCGTTCCAGCCCCAGCCCTTGTGCTTCAGCGCCACCACCCGCACCTCGAGCGCGTCGCCGGGCGCGGCGCCGCGGACCAACACCGGCCCGGTCAGCGGGTGGATCTTCTCGAAGCTCATGGCGGTGAGCGCCGCCGATTTCGATTTCGGCGTGATCTGCTCGGCGCTGGCCTCGAGCGTTTCGAAGACCACGGTGTCGCCTGGCTTCACCTCGATGCGCGGCGGCAGCGAGTGATCCCAGAAAGCGTGCGGCGAGCGGTCGTCCAGTCGATGCGTGGCCATGGCGTCCCCCGTGAGTCGCCGGGAGTATAGCCGCAGGCGGCGGATCACCCGGCGGCCGTTCCCGGCGCCCGGTCGCCGCCGACCGCGCCGACGCCGCGTCCCAGGCTTCCCCGTCACATACGCCCGATCACTCAAGTAGAATCTGCGGGAGGGGTCGTCATGAAGCAACCTGCTGCCGCCGCACTGATTCTTCTTCTTGTGCTGCCAGCCTCGGCGCTCCTCTCCGCCAAAGGAACGACTGTCCGCATCGCCATAAACGGCGGCAGACTGCTGGCACCAATCGAGATCAGCCGGCCCGAGGTGGTCCAGCAGTTCAATGTCTGGGCCGGCCCGGGTACGCGGATGGGACTCCGTGATCCCGCGACAGGCCAGTGGCGCATGATTGAGGGAACCGAAGGATTCATCGTCGACTGGCGCGCCGGCGAGATCGCGCATGTGCCTGACCAACTCGCACGATATGAGGCGTCCTTTTTCGTCGGCTACCCGCAAAGCTCTGCCGAGCAGCTCGCCTATGTCGTGCTCTACGCGAACGATCCCGCGCGCAACGAGGGGTACGTGTTCATCCCTGGCCCTGAGGACGAACGGTATCGGTTGAACACGAGGGCGATTCGTCGTGGCGTCGAGGGGAAGTGGTTTCGGGCGTCACCGGCGTGGCAGGCGGTCGTGGCGCCGCTGCTAGCCCTCTCTGGGTAGTCGGCGGGATGCTGACGCCGCTTCCTCCGCCACCCGTTTGGCGTGCTCGCGCCAGGCGCCATCCAGTCAGACGTGACCACTACCCGTCACCGGGCCCGCTTGCGAAGCGGTGCGGCGTTGTGCTCTAATACCGCCCTTCTGAGCGACACGCCGATGCGAATGACTACTCCGCGAATTCCGGCCACCGGCCGGATCTGAACTCGGCGCCTCGCAGCGGTCGTCCTTTCTTCCTCTCCAGCTCCAAACACACGACATCGCAGTGCGGGTAGCCGGCTACCTGTCTCTGCAGCGGCGCGCCTGGTCGCGCCCGGAGTGGTGTCGTGACGACCAACGAGCTGACCGCCAACCTCGAGCCCCGTGCGGCGAGTCCCCCCGACTCGTGGTGGGACCACGTCCGCGCCGCCCTGCGCGGGGCCCACTACGACTACACCGAGGGACCGGTCGGACGGTCGCTGTGGCTGCTGGCCATCCCGATGGTGCTCGAGACGCTGATGGAGTCGCTGTTCGCCATCTGCGACGTGTTCTTCGTCAGCCGGCTCGGCGCCGACGCGGTGGCCACGGTCGGCCTCACCGAGTCGATGTTGACGATGCTCTACGCCCTGGCGATGGGGCTGGGCATCGGCGCCACGGCCACGGTGGCGCGGCGGATTGGCGAAAAGGACGCCGACGGCGCGGCGCGGGCGGCGGTGCAGGCCATCGCCCTGGGCGTCGGCGTGTCGGTGGCGATCGGCGTGGCCGGGGGATTCTATGCGCCGGCGCTGCTCACGGCGATGGGCGCCACGCCGTCGATCGTCGAGACCGGCAGCGGCTACACGCGCGTGATGCTCGGCGGCAACGCCACGGTGGTGCTGATCTTCCTCATCAACGCCGTGTTCCGCGGCGCCGGCGATGCGGCGATCGCCATGCGCGTGCTGTGGCTCGCCAACGCGCTCAACATCGTGCTGGCGCCCTGTCTCATCTTCGGCCTGGGCCCGTTCCCGGCGCTGGGGGTGGCCGGGGCGGCCGTGGCCACCAACATCGGCCGCGGCACGGGCGTGCTCTACCAGCTCTACATGCTGTCGCGGCGTGACGGACGGCTGCGCATCGAGGCGCGCCACCTGGCGCTCGATCCGGCGGTGATGCGCGGCATCTGGCGGCTGTCGTCGACGGGAGTGTTCCAGATCCTGGTGAGCACGACGAGCTGGGTGATCCTGGTCCGCATCCTGTCGACGTTCGGCAGCGTGGTGGTGGCCGGCAACACGATCGGCATCCGGCTCATCATCTTCGCGCTGCTGCCGGCCTGGGGCCTGGCCAACGCCGCGGCGACGATGGTCGGCCAGGCGCTCGGCGCCGGCAAGCCCGATCGCGCCGAGCGGGCGGCGTGGCTGGCCGCGCGCTACAACGTCGTGTGCCTGGCCGCCGTGAGCGCGGTGTTCGTGGCGGCCGCCGAGCCGATCGTCGGTGTCTTCACCACCGATCCGGACGTGGCCCGCCACGCCGTGGCCTGCCTGCGCACGGTCAGCGTCGGGTTCCTGTTCTACGGCTTCGGCATGACGCTCTCCAGCGCCTTGAACGGCGCCGGCGACACCTGGATGCCGACCTGGATCAACATCGGCTGCTTCTGGTGCTTCGAGCTCCCGCTGGCCTGGCTGCTGGCGGTGCCGCTGGGCTGGGGGCCGACCGGCGTCTACGTTGCGATCACCATCGGCTTCAGCACGCACGCGGCGACGTGCGCGCTGGTGTTCTCGCGCGGGCGGTGGAAAACGCGGCGGGTTTAGATCGCCGGATCTATTTCGTGATTGGCCCGCGCAGGAGCGTGTCGAGGTCGTAGACCACGCCGTCGATGACCACGCGCCGAGTCTTGCGCAGGTCGGTGATGGTGGTGAGCGGGTCGCCGTCGACGATCACGAGGTCGGCGAGCTTGCCGGGCTCGATGGTGCCGAGATCGGCGGCCAGACCCATGGCCTCGGCCGGCACCGCGGTGGCGCTGCGGATGACGTCGGCGAGCGGCATGCCGCCGCGGGCGTAGTGCTCGAGCTCCATCAGCAGCGCCAGGCCGTAGGGGATGATCGGCGAGTCGGTGCCGGCGATCACGCGGCCGCCGCCCTTCACCACCTCGGCGGCCATCCGCTCCTGCGGGCCGACCAGCGCCTCGCGCGTCGCCAGGTCCTGCGGCGATACCGGCTTGGCGCGGAGCGCCCGCGCGCCGGCGGTGGTCGACGGCGGGTACAGCTTCATCCGCGGGTCGTCGATCCAGCTTCCGTCCTTCAAGGTGAGCAGCTGGTTGCCGCCCTGGATGCCGATGGTCGGCGTAATCGTCATCCCCGACGCGGTCAGCAGCTGGATCACGTCCTGGTAGGAGCGGCGCAGCTCGCTCATCTTCGGCGAGAACCCGCGGCGGCTGGTGCCGCGGATGTGCTCCACGCCGTCGGCGCCGTAGGCCACGGCGGGATAGATCTCGTGCGAGGTCACCGGCATGCCGGCGCGGTGCGCGCCCTCGATCACGCGCTTCTGCAGCAGGTCGGGCAACCGCACGTAGGTCTTGATGAAGTCGAAGCGCAGGGCCGTGGCGCGCTCGAGCAGCGCGTCCACCCGCGCGCCGCCGTCGAGCGCCACGCCGCCCGGGTAGTAGACGCGGGTGCCGTCGAGCGGCTCGCCGGTGGTGAACACGCGCGGCCCGACCCGCACGCCGGAGTCGATGGCCTCGCGGTCCTCCTGCCCTTCGAATCCGCTGGTCGCCGGGTTGCGCACCGAGGTGATGCCGAACGACAGCCAGATGCGCCCCAACGCCTCGCCGTAGGCCTTGGTGAGGTGCGCGTGGCTCTCGATCAGCCCGGGCACCACCGTGCCGGACGACGCATCCACCACGGCGCCGCGATGCAGGTCGTCGCGATGCGCCTCGACCGCCGTGATGCGGTTGCCGTCGATCACGATGTCGACGCCGGCCCGGGCGGCGCTGCCGGCGCGTCCGTCGAACAACCGCCCGGCGTGCACCGTCGTCGTGCCGGTGGTGCGGCGCGGCGTCCACGACCACGCCGGCACGATGTCGCGCACGCTGCCGTCGGCCAGGTCGACGAGACGGAAGCGATCGGCCACCTGATAGAGGATCCGCCGCGAGTCGCCGGTCCACGACGGCGAGCCCGCCAGATCGGTGGACACGCGCCGCGGCGGGCCGGTGGGCGTGCCGTCGCGGGCGACCGGATAGGTCGTCAGGTAACCGTCGACGATCGCCGCCATCTCGCGGCCATTGGGCGCCCACACCGGACCGAAGTTCTCGCGCATGCCGATCGACTGGTGCGGCACGGGATCGAACCAGCGGTCGGGCGCGAAGGCGCCCTTGCCGGCGGCGGTGGTGTCGGGCTCGACCGCCACCCACAACACCTGGTTGGTGCCCTCGCGGAAGCGCGACGAGTACGGCCGGAGGGCCGACATCACCACGGCGCGGCCGTCGGGCGACCAGCTGGGGCGCCCCGGCTCGAAGATGCGATCGTGCGCCTGGCGCTCCTCGCGTGACGCGACCTCGACGATGCGCAGCTGCGATTCGGTATCGAGGAACGCCAGGCGCGTGCCGTCGGGCGACCACGATGCAGTGGTCCCGCCGGCCACGACCCGGCGATCGCGCCCGGTACGCAGATCGCGTATCCAGAGTCCGACGGCGCCGTCGCGATCCGACGAGAAGGCCAGCTCCTGGCCGTCGGGAGACCACACCGGGTTGGTCTCCACGAACGCGTCGCTGGTGAGGCGCTCGGGCGTGGCCTGATCCTCGCGGGTCGAGACCAGCCAGAGATCGCCCAGCGCACCGAAGGCAACACGGGTGCCGTCGGGCGAGATCGCCGGATGCATCAGCCCACGCACCGGCTGCGGTCCTTCGTCGGCGAAGCGCCGTCCCTTGGGCGTGAACGGCGCCCGGGTGAAGGCGACCTCGGCCGAGAACGCCAGCGTGCGCGCCGCCCCGCCCGCGATCGGACGCCGCTTCACCACGCCGTCGGCGGTGTAGAGGACCTCGGTGGCCGAGACGAACTGGGCGCGGAACGGGAAGACGTCCTCGCCCGTCTCGGCGATGTTCTTGCCGGCCACGACGAGGCGCGTGATCGCGCCGTCGGTGGTCGTGTGCGCCACGGTGCGTCCATCCGGCGACCACGCCACCGCGGCCACGGCGCTTGCCTCCAGGGCCAGGCGCCGCTCGGCGCCGCCGGCCACCGGCTGCGCGTAGACGCCACGGTCCTGACGGTCGGAGACGAAGGCGATCTCGCGCCCATCGGGCGACCAGGCGGGCATCGACTCGTTGGACGCCGCCGACGTCAGGCGGCTGACCTCACCGCTCGCCAGCGTCGCAATCCAGATGTCGTAGTGGCCGCTCCGGTCGGACGAGAACGCCAGCCGCGTGCCATCGGGCGACCAGTACGGCTCGCGGTCGTCGAAGGGGCCATAGGTGATTTGCTGGAGGCCCGAGCCGTCGGCGTTCACCAGCCACACGTGCCAGGTATCGCGGTGATACGCCTGGAACGCCAGGCGCCGGCCGTCCGGCGCCCACACTGGCAGCCGGGCATCGTAGCCGTCCTCGAGGATCCGCCGGGTGGGGCCGCCCGCGGCGTCGTACGTCCAGAGCCCGCCGAGCAGGTCGATGGCCACCGTCCGGCCGTCGGGCGAGAGTGCCGCCGCCATCGACGTGCCCTCGCGCAAGGTGAGGCGCACGTCCTTGGCCGCCGGCTGGCCGAGTACACCCGCGCCGCATGCGGCCACCACCACCCCGAGTGCCACTGTCCGCCTCAACCGCATGACGTCCTTTCGCGACGGCCGGACCGTCGACGCGCGCCATGATAGCCGGTCCGGATGGCGGCGCCCCGGGGCGTGCTGGCGCGCCCGTGACGGCCGGGGTCTATCATCACGCGATGGCCGAGACACCGATGTCCGAGGATCACCGGGCGCTGCTGCGCCACATGGTGGCCACCCTTGCCTACCGCGGCGGCAAGGTGCTGCGCGATGCGCCGGCTGGCTTCGGCAACTTCCACGCGCCAGGCGTGAAGAACGCGCCCCGGGTGCTGCTGGCGCACGTGGTGGACCTCATCGACTGGGCCCGGCGCGGCTGTGAGGGCAACGAGGACGCCTACGTCATCTCCGAACCGACGACGTGGGAGGCCGAGGTCCGCCGCTTCTATGCCGCGCTCGAGGCTCTCGACCGCGCGGCCCAGGCGGCAGCGCCGATCGAGGTGCCGTTGACGCGGCTGTTCCAGGCGCCGATCGCCGACGCGCTGACCCACATCGGGCAGCTGGCCTTGTTGCGGCGCATGGCTGGCGCGCCCGTGCTCGGCGAGTCGTACCGGAAGGCGGAGATCGTCGCCGGCCGCATCGGTCCCGACCAGGCGCCCCCGGGACGAGAATTCGCGCTCGACAAGGGCGCCATCTGGCGCGATCCCTCGGGCAATTGATCCCCGGTCGCCGCGGCTGATCTAGCCACCACCGTAGAGCGAGGCGGCGACGAAGGTCAGTTCCTCCACCGGCAGCTGCGTGCTCGACACGAAGTAGAACATCGGGCCGTCGGCCCAGGTGATCACGGCGGCGCTGCGCCCGTCGATGTCGTCGGGCGGCACCTCGGGGCCGAGCGGATAGGCACGGCCTTCGTGACCGGCGATGCGAATCGCGGTGCCGCCCTGCCCGTAGCGCACCTCGAGCGCCCGCCGCCGGGCGCCGGACGCCCCGGGCCGCGACTGGCACACCGCGACGCCGTCGTAGTGGGCCTCGAGCGTGCGCAGGTGCATCGGCAGATCGCGCCGGCGGTGGTCGCGCACGTGGACCCGCAGGCCGCGCAGCGCGCGCCCGCGCGTGTCGAAGGCGACGCGCGGCTCGAAGGCGACCAGGGTCCTGGCCTGGTCCCACGTCTCGGGCGCCAGGAACCGTGGCTGGGGGTCGGGCGCGGCGGCCAGCAGAGGCGGCGCCAGCAGCGCACTCGCCTCGGCATCGCCGCGATCGACGGCCAGATCGTGGGCGCGCTTGCCAGCGAAGCCGGGCGGGCCCGTGCCCTGCAGCTCGAGATCCGCGCCGGCCGCGACGAGCATCTCGACCACGGCCGCGTGGCCGCGCACCACCGCGAGCATCACCGCGCTCAAGCCGAACTTGGCCGTGTGATCGAGGTCGGCGCCGTGCACCGCCAGCCACTCGACCAGGCGGGCGTTGCCGTCCATCGCCGCCAGCATCACGGCGGTCTGGCCATGTGCGTCGCGCGCGTCGATGTCGGCGCCGCGCGACAGGAGGGCGTCAAGTTCGGCCACTGCGCCGCGCCTCACCGCCTCCATCCACTCACGGGTCATGCGTGCCGGCACCCGGTCATCGGCCGAGCGCCCAGCGGATCCCGTTGACGACGTGCCGCACGTAGGTCGGATCGGCCCACAGTTCCTCGCGATGGCCAAGCGCGGTGTAGAAGACCCGACCGCTGCCGTGCAGCCGCGTCCAGGCGAGCGGCAGGTCGCCGGACGTGCCAGCTCGAGCCAGGCCGTCGTCAGGGTAGCGATCGAGCGTGAGCAGCGGCGTCACCTCGCCGCGGTTGTTGCGGACGAAGCGATAGATCTCGTCGAAGACGCGGTAGCGCGTGCCGAGGTGCGCGACGGCGGGATGCGCCGGCGCCTCGACCACCGCGTCCACCTCGGCCTGCGCACCGTGGGTCTCGAACTCGTTGCCGAGCATCGCCACGTAGCCGGGGGCGTCGTGATAGGTGTCGGCGGCGCTGTGGATCCCGGCGAAGCCGTGGCCGGCGGCGATCCAATCGAGGAACGCCGGCAGGTCGGGAATGCCGAGGTTGCCGGTCGTGTGGAGGAACACCACGCCGTCGGCGTTGGCCAGGGCCTGGCGGGTCAGCAGCCGCGCGACGTCGGCGGCGGTGGCGCAGGCGATGGTCGTGAACGCGCCGGAATCGCGCCCGGCCTGGGCGAGCACCGGCCCGGCGACGTCGATCGCCGGATGCCGGAAGCCGGTTGTGTGCGACACGACGAGGAGCCGCGCCGGCGCGGCCATGCCGCTCGGGCCGGCGGGCGAGCCCGAGTCGGCGTCGGCGCCGCACCCGGCGACGGCGAGCCAGGCCACGACGATCCAGCGCGCGCGGGCGCCCATGTGTCGAGCCTACGACACCAGGACGCCCGCCGCCACCGCCGCTACCGCGGCCGCTTCGGCGACACGTGCTCCGCCAGGGCCGTCAGGGCGTCGCGCCACTGCACCCGCCGGGCCTCGAGTTGCTCGGCCGACGTGAGCTTGCTGTGCGCGACCACGACCTGCGCCTTGCCGGCCGGCTTGGGGTAGACGTAGAGCTGCACCACGGTATCGTCCCAGCGGTAGCGATAACGCGCCTGCCCGTCGGATCGCACGACGAACCCTTTGGAGGTCGGGGCGCGCAGCGCCGTGGCCAGGGCCTTGGCCATGGCCGGCTCCACGCCCTTGGTCCAACGCGCCCGCTGACGCGCGTCGGAGAAGGCGGTCACCACCACGCGGCTGCCGGCGGTGACGACCTTGGTCGCCGACACCTCGTAGACGCCGTCGCGCCGCTGGTTGACGGCGCGCACGCCCCGGGCCCGCTCGTAGGCGACGGTGATGCCTTGGGCGTACCAGCCGGGCACCTGGTGCGCCTCATGCAGGTGCCGCGCGGCGGCGGTGTGCCCCTGGTGCACCGCGCCGAACGCGTCGAGCACGGCGAACCAGTGATCGAGGCCGTGGCCGGTCTTGGCGCGAGCCGTGGCGTCGGAGACGCTGCCCTTGGCCGCCACCACCGGCACGGGCGGGGCAGAAACGGCCGGCGCCGCGACGGCGCGAAGCGCAGGGGGGCGGGCGGCCAGCACGTGACGGCGTGCGGTGGTGTAGCGTTCGCCGGTCTTGGCGATGCGGGTGCGGATGACGGACTTGAGGGCGCGCGCGCGGGTCATGGACGGGTCCTTCCCTGGCCACACGACCCCCAGCCCCCGCCTGCTGGTCGCGCGACCGGAAGTCCCCTGATTGAGAGCGGCCCGAGGCGTGGACCCCTTTGCCTCGATCGCAGCCCCGCGGGGGGAGGCCAAGTCGAGGTGAGGCGCAGGCCTGCGCCGCTCGACACTGTCGCAGAAGCCGCGCGCCGGCGTCAAGCGATAGCAGAGGCGCGACGCGCCCGGGGCAGTGCGACACCACGGGCCCGCGCCTCGAGCTTCCGCCGCACCGCCGGCCGCCGCAGATCGCGGAGCGTGTCCTTCCCCACCCAGCGCGACGTCGCATCGTCGGACCGTGCGAGGCGGGCCGCCAAGTCGCTCGCCGTGGTGTGGAGCGGCAGGTTGCGGTGCCCGATCGAGCGCAGCGCCCAGCTCACGCCCTTCTTCACGAAGTTCCGTTCGTCGGTGGCCGCCCGCTCGATGAGGGGGAGCGCGGTGAGAAACCGGCTGTCGGGCGCCTGCTTGTCGTGGAGCGCCAGCGCCGCCAGCAGCGCGAACGCCGCGCGCTTCTCGAACTCGGGCCGCCGCCGCGCCCACGCCCCCACTTTGCGCCAGGCATGCGGGGTCTTATCGAAAAAGTAGAAGCAGAGCGAGTCGCAGATCGCCCAGTTGTCGAAGTCGCGGCACCAGCCGTCCATCTCGGCGGCGGTGACCTGCGCCGGATCGCCGACGAAGGCCACCAGGGTGCGGGCCTCGTACCAGCCGGTGTCCCACAACGCCCGGGCCAGCGCGTGATTGCGGCCCAGTTGCCGGGTCAGCGACTGCATCGTCGCCATCGACACGCCGAAGGCCTTCTCGACATGGATGGCGTAGCGGGCCATGCCGTCGCGGTTGCGCTTGGTCCCGCGGCGCTTCAGCCAGGTGAGGACCATCTCCACGTCGCGAGCGACGGCAGCCGGGGAGGCATCGGCAGGCGGCGAGGAGGGTACGGTGCGGGCCACGGCGATGCGCGCACGACGCTATCACGGACCTCGCGGTCAGCGCACGAGGTCGATCGGCAGCGGGGCGACGGCGGGCCGGGCAAGAACGATGGTGGCGTCGACGGCGTGTGAGAAGTAGTAGCCCTGCGCATAGGCACAGCCGAGTGCGGCCAGGTGCGCCACCTGCGCCGCCGACTCGGTGCCCTCGGCCACGACGTCGAGCTTCAACGTCTCAGCGAGGCGGACGATCAGCCGCACGATTTCGTCGCCCTCACCCTGCTCCCCGATGCGCTGGACGAACGCGCGATCGATCTTCAGCGTGTCGACCGGGAACTGCTGGAGGTAGCTCAACGAACAATAGCCAGTGCCGAAGTCGTCGAGGCTCACCCGCACGCCGCCGGTGCGCAGATCGCGCAGCACGCCGTGCACCAGCGCCGGGTCGGCGACGGCCGCACTTTCGGTGATCTCGATGTGCAGGCGTGAGGGCGACAGGCCAGCCCGGCGCAGGGCGTCGACGACGCGGTCGCCGATGGCCGGCGCAACCAGTGACCTGGCCGAGAAGTTGACGGCGACCCACGGTCCGCCGCCGCCATGCGGGTCGCGCCACCCCGAGGCCTGCCGGCAGGCCTCGGCCAGCACCCACTCGTCGATGGCCACGATCAGACCGAGCTCGTCGGCCACGGGCAGGAACTGCGCCGGCAGCAGCAGGCCGCGGTCGGGATGCTGCCAGCGGACCAGCGCCTCGTAGCCGGCGATCGCGCCGGTGGCGAGCGCGACGATCGGCTGGTAGTGAAGCCGGAACTCCTTCCGCTCCACGGCGTGGCGCAGATCGGTCTCGAGCTTGAGCAGGTCCACGGCAGCTGCGTGCATGGCGGAGTCGAACACCGCATAGGCGGCGCCGCCGCCACGCTTGGCGCGATACATGGCCGCGTCGGCGTCGCGCATCACCTCCTGGCCGGTCCGATGGACGTCCGAGCACACGGCGATGCCGATGCTCTGCGTGGCGAACACCACCTGCCCGGCGATCTCCAGGGGCGTCGCCGCCAGCCGCTGGATGCGCTCGGCCACGCGCACGGCGTCGATCGGCTGCCGGATGTCGTCGAGCAGGACCACGAACTCGTCGCCGCCGAACCGGGCCAGCGTGGGATCGCCGGCGCCATCGCCCTCGGACGCCGGCAACCGCATGACGACGTCTTCCCGGCGGACGGCGCTGGCCAGCCGCCCGGCGTAGGCGCGCAGCAGCTCGTCGCCGGCGGCATGGCCGAGGCTGTCGTTCACGCGCTTGAAGCGGTCGATGTCGATGAAGAGCACGGCGAACTGCGCATCCCGCCGGCGCACGCGCCGGGCCATGGCGCGCTCGAGCCGCTCGGTGAAGAGCACCCGGTTGGGCAGGTGGGTCAGCGCGTCGTGGATGGCGTCGTGCACCAGCCGGTCGTGTGCCGAGCGGAGGCTGGCGCTCATGTCGTTGAACGCGGTGGCCACGGTGGCGGCCTCGGCGCCGCCGCGCACCGGCAGCCGGATGGTGAGATCGCCGGCGGCGACGGCCGACGCCGCCGCCGCAATGTCGCGCAGGGGCCGGGTCAGCCGGCGGCTGAAGACGAGTCCGAGCGCCAGCCCCGCCGCCAGGACCGCGACGCCGCCGCCGAGGAGCCCCGTCCGGAGGCGGTCGAGGAGCTGCTGGCGCGGCTGCCAGTCGGCCAGCAGCACCAGCCGTGCCGGGCTCGCGGCCGTGGCGCCGGGCGCGATCGGAAACGCCCCCAGCAGGTACTCGTGATTCGCCGCGCGATGGAGCTCGGGCAGGACGCCTTCCGGCGCCCGCACCACGCTGGCGCCGAGCTCGGCGATCTCGGCGGCCGCCGCCCGGTCGAGGCTGGTCGCGACCACGCGGGGCCCCAGCAGCAGCGCGACGTCGGACTGGATCACCCGGGCCAGATCGCCGGCGAGCCGATCGTCGAGCAGGTGTCCGACCGACAGCGTACCCAGCACCTCGTCGGCGAAGAGCGCCGGCGTGCTCACCACCAGGAAGAGCGGACCGGCGGAGGGCACGAGCGCGCTCGTGGCCCGGCCCTTCTGCGCCTGGCCGATCGCGTCGAGCAGCGCGCCGGGTGGGGCGCCGCCGAACCGCGGCAGGCCCGGGCTGGCGAGCCATTCGCCGGTGTCGTCGGTCACGACGGCGAACGACGCGTCGAGATCGCGCCGGTAGCCGTCGGTCATGGCCTCGATAGTGGGGCGGTCTGCGGCCAGCCGTTCATCGGTGAGGTGGGCGCGGAAAACCGGCAGTTCGGTGACCAGGCGCGCCGACAGATGCGCCGCGCGCGTGCGGCCCTCGATCTGATCGTAGAAGGCGGCGCGGGCGGCCTCGAGTTCGGCGGAGGCACGATCGCGCGACTGCACCGAGACCAGGCGCGTGGTGATCGCCAGCACCGCGCCCACCACCACGACGATGAGCAAGCCGACGGTGGCGGCAACGCGTGCCTCGAGGCGGCGATGCCACGACACGGTGGGGCGCGACGCTGCCGATTCGCTCATGACGACGTCACAATCCCTGCCGCACTGCGAAGGTCAAACCGAGATCGAGGGCCGTGGCGCGGCGCTGCGTGAGGCGCCCGGCCTGGTGCGTGAGCCCGGCCGACACCGCCAGCCCCCGCCACACCCGCACGCGCGCCGCCGTGGAGTATCGCTGCGTGACGAACGCCCGGGGCGCCGGCGCCTCGTAGTCGAGCCGTTCGGCACGGCCGAGCAGGGTCACCGGCCCGAGCTCGGGGCGATGCACGACGAGGTCGAGGTAGCCGCCGCGGGTGGCGACGCCATCGAACGGCCGGCCGCCGATCCACTCACCGCGCACGAGCACGCCGGCGCGCATCCACCGCAGGTCGGCGCCGCCGAACCGTGCCCGGCCGTGCGCGAAACGCGGCGGCATGTCGGGCGTCGTGTCGAGGTAGCTGGCGCCGACGACGAGCCCGCCGACGCTGGTCTCGGCGCGCAGCACCGCATCGGTTCCGGCGCGTCGCCGCGCCACGCCGACATCGGCGGGGGCGCCGACGCTGCCTTCGATCGACGCCCGGGGCACGCCCACTGTCAGCGACAGGCCGTGCTCGAGATAGCCGTTCGACAAGGCGTAGTAACCGCCGTAGCGGATGAGCGGCGGCCGCAGGAACCCGAAGTAGGCGTGATCGCCGGCGGACCAGATGCCGAACGGGGCGCGGTACCGCCCGGCCTTGACGGCGCGCAGGCCGCGGGCTTCGGGCCGGACGAATTCGACGTAGGCGTCGATGATCTCGACGCCGTCCCCGTAGGGATACGCCGTGCCGAAGACATCGGACCCGTCGCGGGATCGCGTGCCCCACGCCGCTTCGACATCCACTCGCAGTCCCCGCCACGGCTCGGCGAGCACGCGCAGCTGCGTGGCGCCGCCCGAGATCTCTTCTGACGACGTGCCGAGGGTCTGCTGGGCCTCCACCGCGACGGTCTGCGCGTCGGCCCGCCCCAGTGCCCACACGAGCACGCCAGCCAGTGCGAGCAAGCGGGTCATGGCCAGTCGATGGTCACCGGCCGGCCGGGCTCGACAACGAGCGAGCCTGAGCGCGGGTCGCCGCCGGCGCGCCACAGGAAGTAGGTTTGCGCCCCGCGTTCCACGCCGCCGATGGCGAAGCGGCCGTCGCTCGTCGTTACCGCGAAACGGGTGGAAGGCACGGCCACGACGTAGGCCGCCATGGTGGGGTGGATGTTGCAGAAGACCCGGCTTACACCCGGCTGGTCGAAGGTGACGATCTTCCGCGTCCCGGCGGGATACAGCCCGAGGTCGAACCGCTTGCCGTTGTGATACGAGAACACGTTGTGGAACACGCGATCGCTGTTGGGCATCTCGACCGACGTGCCTACCGGCACCACCAGCAGCCGTGGCACGAACTCGAGGTTGCGCTGGTCGAGCACGACCTTCCGCGCGCCGGCCGGCACCGCATCGCCGCCCTCGATCCAGACGACGACGTCCTTGGCCGGCCGCCCCTCGACGCGGATCACGCCCGTCAGCGCCTCCTGTCCGGCGCCGAGCGAGGTGCTCGCACCGATGGCCACGATGGCGACGACAAGGCTGGCGGCGACGGTGCGCATAGGGCGGTCGGCGACGCGAGCCCACCGATACTTGCTATCGGCAGATGGGAGGGCGGCATGCACTCCGGCGCGGCGGCGGCGGCCGCGCGCGAGCGCCGGCCCGGAGGCGGGAATGGACCCGCCGCTGCGGCTGGTGCCGCGCTGTGCAGTTCCGGGTGACCCTCGACGCGCGGGCTTCCGGTATCCTGACCCGCGATGCGGCTGACTGTTCGCTACCTGCGCACCCACGCCGGCTACGCCCTGGCGGCCATCGCGACCCTGGCGCTCGGTGTGGGCGCGACGACGGCGATGTTCAGCGCCGTGTACGCGGTCCTGCTGGCGCCGCAGCCGATCCGCGACGTCGAGCGGCTCGTCGTCGGCTGGGGCCTGGCGCCCGAGATCTCGTCCGGGCTCGTGGAACTCACCTATCGCGACGTCGAGGCACTCGCCGCCGCCGCCAGCCAGACCGTGACGCCGATGGCCGCGGTCGGCGCCTCGACGTGGACGGCGGTGCTCGAAGGCCACGGCGACACGGCGCGAATCGCCTACGCCGGGGTGTCGGGCACGTTCTTCGAGACCCTCGGCGTCGCGGCGATCCTGGGTCGCGCCCTCCAGCCCGGAGACGACCTGCCGGGCGGCCCGAACGTGTTGGTCCTCAGCCATGCCGCGTGGCGCGATCGCTTCGGCGGCGATCCCGCCATCGTCGGGCGCACGCTGCGGCTCGACGGCGAGGCCCAGACCGTCGTCGGCGTGATGCCGCCCGGCTTCGACTACCCGCGCGGCGCCGAGTACTGGGCGCCGCTGGCGCCCGGCCTGGCCGCCGCCGCGACGGCCTGGAAGACCGACGTCCTGGCCAATGTCGGCGTCCTCGTCTTCGTCGCCAGGCTGCGCGACGGCGTCAGCGCCGCAACGGCCACCACCGACCTGTCGGCGATCGGCCGCCGGATCGACCAGGGGCGGCCAGCGCCGCAGGTGGGCAGCCAGATCGTGCTGACGCCATTCGTCGAGCACGTGATCGGTCCGGCGCGGCATGCCTTGTGGGCGCTGCTCGGCGCGGTCGTAGTGCTCCTGCTCATCGCCTGCGTCAACGTCTCGGGGCTGATGCTCACCCGCGCGTCCCACGCCCGGCGCGAGCATGCCATCCAGCTGGCGATGGGGGCCTCCGATCGCGCGCTGACGCGCCAGTGGCTGGCCGAGGCCGGTGTTCTGGCGGCGCTTGGCGGCGCGGCGGGCGTCGCGCTGGCCTCGGGTCTCACCCGGCTGATGCTCGCGCTGGCGCCGGCAGGGATTCCCCGTCTCACCGACGCCGCGCTCAACCTGCCGGTAGCGCTGGTGGCGCTGGCCGCCACGGTGTTGGCCGCCGTGGTCTGCGGCGCGGGCCCGATGCGATTGGCACGGGGGACCCCGCTGCTCGAGGCTCTGCACCAGACGGCGCGCTCCACCGCGGCGGCGCGGCCGATGCGGATGCGTTCGGTGCTCGTCGTCGTCCAGGTAGCAATGGCGGTCGTCCTGCTGGTGACGGCAGGGCTCGTGGCGCGCAGCTTCCAGAGCCTGCGGGCGCTGGACCTCGGCTTCGTGCCGGACCAGGTGCTCTCCCTGCAGCTCGATCCGCGTCTGGAGCCGTTGCGCGCCAACGCCTGGATGGGGCAGCTCATCGACGGCCTGGCCGCGCATCCGGATGCCGCGGCCGTCGGGGCGGTGTACCTGCGCCCGCTCGCCCTCGGGCCGATTGGTCAGGGCACGACGGTGGTGCTCGAAGGACAGCCCGACACACCCGAGCAGGCGTCGGCCAATCCGCTGCTCAACTATCAAGTGGCGACGCCGGGCTATTTCGCTGCGATGCGGATCCCGCTGCGCGCTGGCCGCACGTTCACCGACGACGACCGCGACGGCGGCGAACGCGTGGTGGTCGTCGGGGAGTCGACCGCGCGCCGACTCTGGCCGGGTCGGGAGGCCGTGGGCCAACGTCTGCTGACCGCGGCCTTCGACGGCCGCGAGGGCGCGCCCGCCAAGGCCTGGCGCCGCGTGGTGGGCGTGGTGGCCGATGTCCGCTACCGCGGCCTCGACGAGATCTCGCTCGACATCTACGATCCGCCGACGCAGTCGACCCTGGCGGCCACCGATCTGGTCATCCGCACGCGCGGCAACCCGCTGGCGTTGGCCTCGGTCGTCCGCGATCAGGCGCAACGGCTGGCACCGGGGGTGATCATCGACGGCGTGACGACGCTCGACGCCATCGTCGCCCGCGCCTGGGCGCCGTGGCGGTTCGGCGCCTGGGTGTTCGCGCTGTTCGCGCTGGCGGCCACGTCGCTCACCGCGGTTGGCCTGTTCAGCGTCGTCGCGCTCGACGTCGCCCAACGCCGGCGCGAATTCGCTGTGCGCCTGGCCCTCGGGGCGCCGGAGCGGCGGGTCGCCGGCGGCGTGCTGGCCGGGGCCGCGCGTCGCGTCGGCATGGGCCTCGCCGCCGGGCTTGGCGCCGCCGTCGCCGCCTCGTCGGCGGTGCGCGGGCTGCTCTACGGCGTCCCGGCCGTCGACCTGCCGACTTACGGCGCGGTCATCGGCGTGGTCGTGCTGGTCGTGCTGGCCGCGACTTACGTCCCGGTGCGGCGGGCCATGCGGGTCGCACCAGCCGAGGTCTTGCGGGAGGTGTGACCCGGCGGCGCGGCAGCGACGGCGATCCCGTGAGCCGCCTCGCCGGACTTGTGCGGCCGCCCCTGCACCCGGGACACTACCGGACGTGACCAACGTGCCGTCGCGCGCCGACCGCTGGGCTCAGACCGCGACGCCCGGCGGCAGCCTGCCGCGGATTCCCGACCTGATGCCGCCGGTGCTGCAGGCCATGGGCCCGTACGGGCTGGCGTGGTGGCAGTGGCTCGCCCTGCCCATCTTCGCCGCCGCGGCGCTCGCCGCCGGCCGTGTGCTTGGCGCCGTCACCCACGGGGTGCTGTCTCGGATCCTGCGGCGCACGTTCACGACCTGGGACGAGCGCTGGCTGGCCCGCGTGGCGCCGGCGCTGACCGTGCTCTGGGCGACGGCGCTCTTCCGCCTCGCGCTGCCGTGGCTCGAGTTCCACGACGCCGCGCAGGCGTTCGCCGCGTCGATCACCACCGCCGTCAGCGTCGTCGCCGTGTTCTGGGCCGTGTGGCGATCGGTGGACGTCGCCGTCGAGGTGCTGGTCGAGCGCACCTCGAGCGCCCACGCCTGGGCGCGATCGATGCTCGCCAGCGGCGGCAACCTGCTCAAGGTGTTCGTGGTGGCCCTGGGCAGCGTCTCGACGGCCGCCGCCTTCGGCTACCCGGTCGGGACGGTGCTCGCCGGCCTCGGCATCGGCGGCATCGCCGTCGCGTTCGGCGCGCAGAAGACGGTCGAGAACCTGTTCGGCTCGATCGCGCTCGCCGCCGATCAGCCGCTGCGCGTCGGCGACACCGTGAAGGTCGACGGGATCGAAGGGCTGGTCGAGATGATCGGCGCCCGCTCGACGCGGTTCCGCACCGCCGACCGCACGCTGGTGACGATTCCCAACGGCCGGCTGGCCGATTCGCGGATCGAGTCGCTCGCCTGGCGCGACCGGCTGCGCATGACCACCACGGTGATGCTCGCTTACGGCACGACCGAGACGCAGGTGCGCACCGTGGTCGAGGGCGTGGAATCGCTGCTGCGGCGACACCCGCTCGTCTGGCCCGACGTCGTCGTGGCCCGTCTGGCGAATCTCGGCGTGGCGTCGATCGACATCGAGATCCTGTGCTGGTTCCAGACCACCGATCTCGAGGCGTTCCGCAACGCCCGCCAGGAAGTGCTGCTCGGCATCATCGGCGTGGTCGAGCGATCCGGCGGGCGATTCGCGCCGCCGGCGGCCCCACCGCTCACTCCGCCCGCAGCGCCGTGACCGGATCGGTGCGCCCGGCGCGCAGGCCCGGCCCCACCGCCGCCAGGATTCCGGCGAGGAGCAGCGCTCCGGCGGCCGCGGCCAGGCTCAGTCCGTCGGCCGGCGTCACGCCGTAGAGGAAGCGACCGACGCTGGCGCCGAGAGCCAGCGTGCCGGCCAGGCCGGCGACGATGCCGATGCCCACCGGCGCCAGACCGCCGCTCACGACCTCCGAGAGGATGCGTCGAGGCGCCGCGCCGAGGGCCAGCCGGACGCCGAACTCCGCCCGCCGCCGCGTCACCGAGTACGAGACCACGCTGTAGATGCCCACCGCGCCGATCACCAGCGCCAGCGTGCCCAGCAGCGAGAGGAAGAAGCGCAGGCGCAGCGGCTCGGCGACCGCGCCGGCCACCACCGCGTCGAGCGTGGTCACGCGCCCGATCGCCACCCGGGCGTCGAGCTCGCGAATCGCGGCGCGAACGGCCTGGAGCGGCGGCGCCGCCGAGGCGCCCTTGACGACAAGCGCCGGGCCCTCCGGCGCGTCGGACTGCGCCAGCGGCACGTAGAGCACGATGGGGTTGTCCCCGGTCATGCTCACCATCCGCGTCTCTTCGGCCACCCCGACGATGGTGAGCCACGTCGGCTGGTCGGCGAAGCGATGGCGGACGCGGCGGCCGACCGGATCGCGGCCGGGCCACATCCGCTCGGCAAAGGCCGCGCTGACGATCCCGACCGGCGTCGTTCCGGCCCCGTCGCCGGCGGTGAATCCGCGGCCCTGCACGATGCCGATCCCCATCGCCGGGAAGAAGCCCGGCGACACGATGCGGAAGAGCGCGTTGGGCTGCCGGCCCTCGCCCAGATCGGGCCGGTCTTCGATCTCGACCGTGCCTTGCCAGCCGCCGTCGCGAAGCGGCAACCGGGTGACGAAGCCGGCGGCCTGCACGCCCGGCAGACCGTTGACGCGATCGACCAGCGTCGCCAGGAAGGCGGCGCGGGCCGGCGCCGGCATCAGCCGCGTCGGGGCGACGACATCGAGGACGGCGACATTGGCGGGGTCGAACCCGGCGTCCACCGCGTAGAGGTGCTGCACCGAGCGGGTGAACATCGCCGCGCCGGCCACCAGCAGCACCGCCATGCGCCACCTCCACGGCGACGAGCATCCCGTGGATCCGCCGCGGTCCCACCGCGCCGACGCCGCCGGTCGAGCGCTCCTTGCCCGGCGCCCGCAGCGCCCCGGCCAGCAGCGCCCGTACCGGCGCGAGGGCGACGACGACGCCGACGGCGACCGAGAGCGCCAGCGCCACCGCAAACAGCGTCCAGTCGACGGCCAGCGTGTCTTCCAGGCCGTCGGCGAGGGGCAGCCGTCCGACCAGGGTACGGAAGCCGGCGACGGCCAGAGCGGCCCCGACGGCCGCAGCGAGCACCGACATGACCACCGACTCGGTGACGACCTGGCGGACCAGCCGCCCGCGGCCGGCGCCAAGGGCGGCGCGCAGCGCCAGTTCCTCGCCGCGATCGGTGGTGCGGGCCAGTACCAGCGCGGCGACGTTGGCGCAGGCGATCGCCAGGACCAGCAGCACCGCCGTCTGCAGCAGCAGCACCGCCGGGCGCACGGCACCAACCAGGTAGTCGCGCAGCGGCCGCACTGACGGGCTCCTGGTCTTGTCCCAGGCGTCGGGATAGTCGAACCGCTCGCCCAGCGCCGCCGCGATCGCCTGCACGTCGGTGTCGCGTTCGGCTGGCGTGACGCCGGCGCGCTCGCGGCCGATGAGCACCAGCCAGCCGTTGTTCTTGTATTGGTCCGACGCCGGGTCGCGCGTCAGCGGCCGCCAGATGCGGAACTGCGGCGAGGGGAAGTAGAAGCCGCGCGGCATCACGCCGACGACCTCGACGGGCTCGCCGTCGATCTCGATCGTCCGGCCAATGACCGCGGCATCGCCGCCCAGCTCCTGCTGCCAGAAGCCGTGGCTCACGACCGTGATGGGGGCCGCTCCCGGCCGGTCGTCCCCGCTGCGAAAGGTGCGGCCCATCAGCGGGGCCGCGCCGAGCACGTCGAAGAGCTCGGCCGAGGCCACCGTGGCCACCACCGTGGTGCTCTGGCCATCGACCCGCAAGGTATAGCCCTCGTTGGAGAAGGCGGCCAGCCCGGAAAAGGCGCGCTGACGCTCCGCGGCCAGGTCGAACTCGACGCCGGTCCAGTTGTAGTCGCTCCAGAAGATCTGCAGGCGCGCATCGTCGGCGACCGGCAGCGGCCGCACCAGCAGGCCGAGCACCACGCTCGACAGGGCCACGGTGGCGCCGATCCCCAGCGCCAAAGTGCCGACGCCGAGCAGCGTGTAGGTTGGCCGGCGGCGGAGCTGCCGCAGGGCCACGCGCACATCCCCCAGCACGTCGAGCAGGCCGGCCACGCCCCAGCTGTCGCGGGCGCGCTGGGCCTCCCGGCTCACCATGCCGAAGCGGCGGCGCGCCTCGTCGGCGGCGGCCTCCGGGGTCCAGCCCTGGGCGACGAGCTGGCGCGCGTCCATCTCGAGGTGGAAGCGGATCTCGTCGTCGAGCTCGCGCTCCATCGGCGCGCGGCGCACCAGCGCCCGCAGCCGAAACGCCAGGTCCTTCAGGATGGGCACGATGGTCCTCGCAATCCTCGTCCTCAGCTAAGTGGCGTTCACGATCAGCATCACCCCGTGCGAGAGGCGGTTCCAGTGGCCGATCTCCGCCTCGAGCTGGGCGCGACCGGCTGGCGTGAGGCTGTAGTAGCGCGCCCGCCGTCCCAGATCGGTGTCGCGCCAGGCCGACGTGATCCAGCCCTCACGGGTGAGGCGGTGCAGCGAGCCATAGAGCGACCCCTGCTGCACGAGCAGGCTGTCGCCGGAGATGGCGGCGATCCGCTGGGCGATGCCCCAGCCGTGCATCGGCTCGAGGGAGACCACCTTGAGGATCAGCAGGTCGAGGGTGCCCTTGATGAGCGCGTTGTCAGTACCCATGAATTGTGGAGTAAATTGGCGCTTCTCTCGCTAATCGACAACTTGGACGGAGGCCGCACGGGAAAGGTTGTGGCCCGGTGTCAGCCGGCGCCGAGCCGGCACCGGATGAGCGGCTCGTGTCGGGCGCCGGCGGGGCTGAGGTGGCTCTCGTACAACACGAATTCGCCGACCGACTGCTCGCCGAACCGGCAGTTGGCCAGCGCCGCGGCGGCGGCGGCCAGCCCCGGCTCGCCGTGTGGCGATCGCGCGCGCGCCAGGGTGAGATGCGGGCGGAAGGGCCGGGGCTCGAGTGGCAGGCCCAAGCCGCGCAGCGCGGCCGAGACATCGGCCTGCAGGGCGCACATCGCCTCGATGTCGCCGGTCACGCCGGCCCACAGCACCCGCGCCCGGCGCGGCCGGCCGAAGAGTCCGCTGCCGCTCAGGCCAATCGTGAAAGGCCGGTGTCTGGCGGCGACGGCCGGCAGCGCCGCAGCTATCGACGGCAGGAGATCGCCGGCCACGGCGCCGAGAAACGCCAGCGTCAGGTGGCCCGCATCACCGCCCGTCCAGCGGGCCCCAGCGGCCAGCGGCCGCACGCGCGCCACCTGCTCGGCCACCCGGCCGATCGCCGGCGCGGCGACGTCCACCGCGACGAAGAGACGATGGGTCATGGCGCCGCCGCGCCGCTTCAGCGCCGGCTGACGAGGAACTCCTGCACCTTGCCGTCGGGCGTGCGGTACATCAGCGTGCTGGCCGGCGTCTGGCCGACCTTGAGCGTCAGGGACGACACTTCCATGCCGCCGCGCTCGCGGATCGGCCCGGCCTGCACGTCGCTGACCTCGCCGGCGTCGATCAGCGACTTCGCCATCACCGCCAGCCGCGCCGGCGTCAGGAACGCGTCGTACTCGGCGCCAAGGAGCGCCCGGTTCACCGTGCCGCTGCGGATCTGGCCCAGCAGGTCGAGCGCCACGTCGCGGGCCGGCGGACCGGCGACGGTGGGCGCGTCGGCCACCGGCATCAGCTTGGCGAGCACGGCGCTCTCGATCGCGTCGAGCACGCCGCCAGCCCAGTCGGCGTTGGCCATCACCGCCACCGCCGACCGCGACGACGGGACCAGGGCGTTGCGGGCGCCGAAGCCGCTCAGAGCGCCGCCGTGCTGCAGCACCAGCACCGGCCCGCGATCGCGGATCGACTGCCCGCAGCCGTAGCCGCTGCTGCGGCCATCGGTGAGCCGGCGCGGCGTGCTCATCGTGGCGAACGACGCCGGCGACAGCACCTTGCCTTCCATCAACGCCAGGTCCCAGCGCAGCAGATCCGAGGGCGTCGACCAGATCCCCCCGGCCGCGCCGATCCAGCCCTCCCCTTCCGGGATCGCCGGCTCGGCCGCGCCCAGGCCGAGCGGCGTGTAACCCTCGGCCATGCCGGGCCCGCCGCGCGCCGGTTCGTAGCGGGTGTGCTCGAGCCCCAGCGGGCCGAACAGCCGCCGCTGCAGGGCGGCGGCGAACGGCTCGCCGCCGGCGATCTCGGCGATGCGGCCGAGCAGCAGGTAGCCGGTGTTGCTGTAGGAGTAGCGGGAGCGCGGCTCGAAGTCGAGCGGACGGGCGGCGAAGTCCCTGACGATCTCGGCGCCGGGCCGGGCCGCCGCCATCGGCCGATCGACGAAGTCGAGCGGGTAGTAGTCGCGGTAGCCCGACACCATCCCGCCGATGTCGCGCACGGTGATGTCGCCGGCCCGGGTCAGCGCGGCGTCGTACTTCGCCATCGGGTCGTCGAACGAGAGCTTGCCTTCCTGCTCGAGTTGCAGCGCCACCGCGCAGGTGAACTGCTTGGTCACCGATCCGATGCCGAAGAGCGTCTCGGCCGTGACGGCGGTGTTGGTCGCTGTGTTCGCCAGCCCGTAGCCTTTGGCGTGGATCACCACGCCGTTCTGCATCACGCCCACCGTCACGCCGATGGCGTGCTGCGCCGTGACGACAGCGGCGATGAAGGCGTCGAGATCGGCCGGGCTCAGTGACGCCAGCACCGGCGGCGGCGGCCGCGCTGGCCGGTCGCCGGCGGCGCGTCGGCGCGGCGCCGTACACGCGGCAGGCCGTCGAGAACGACAGCAGGAGGAGAGACGCAGCGGCGCCGCATGGCGCGCATTCTACGCGGAAGGCCGCGGTCTAACCGCCTGGCTCAGCGGGCGGCCGGGAGCGAGCGCTCGACGCCCACCAGGCGCCACCCGGTGGCGCGCACGCATGAACGACACCTCCACCGGCGCCGTCCAGGCGGGTGGAGCGCGTCGACGGCCCACACCCTGACCGCCAGCACGCCGTCGTCGCCATCCGGCAGCTGCGCGGCGGGCCGGCACGAGCGGCGTATCTGCCCGCACCTCGCCGCCGATCGGCGTGGCGGCGCCCGGTGGCGTTGTCCACCGCCAGCCACTGCGCGCGATAGCCGTCGGTCGGCGCGTCGGCGACCTTCGCCCGCTCGGCCACGTTGGTGAACGACAGGCCCGCGGGCGGGATCGAACGCGAAGTCGGCGAGCGGGGTGATCGCCGGCAGATAGGCCCGCCCGATGGCGTCGCGCCGGGCGCTGAGCACCTCGGCCAGGTAGGCCTCGGCCTTCGGATCGCTGTAGGCCCCGGTGCGGACGGCGGCCTGGATCATGTCGTCGGTGAAGGCCATGACCCGGCGGGCGGCCCAGAACTCGTCGTCGGCGCGGGAGCGCAGGAACGGCCGCCGGCGGCACCCGCGGCGACCAGGCGCGCGGATCGAAGGCCCGCCCCTCGAAGCGGCCGATCGACGGGATCTCCGGATAGTCGACCCGCTGCCACGGGCCGCAGGTAGAGGCCGATCGTGAAGAGCCGCAGCAGGACGCGCGGCCCGTCGAACAACGATTCGCAGCCTTCGTCGAAGTCGCGCGGGCCGTTGGCGCCGGCGCCGAAGGTGGAGCCGACATCCTGCAGGTAGTGGCGGACGATGCGGCCGCCCATCGCGGCCGGGGACCAGCATGTCGAGCGTGTTGCCGGCCTTCATGTCGACCAGGTTGGTCCAGGCGCCGAAGACCTTCAAGGCGCGCAGCTCGCGTCGATGCTCGTGCGGCACGACGTCGTTCGGATCGTCGGCGCGGGTGCCGTAGTACTCGAAGCCGCCGAGCGGGGTGCCGGGCAACGCCCGGGCAGGCGATGGCGCGATACGAGCCGTCGGGCGCCCGGGCCGCACGGGCCAGCACGGCGTCGAGGTCGTCGCGGCGCATCGGCCGCCTCTGTCCGGACTCGGCGCGAATGCGGGCGGTCGGCGCGATCGTGAGCCCTGCTCGGGCGAGAAGTGCGCACAGGAAGTTCTCGACCTGGTAGTAGCCGAGCGCCCAGAAGAGCTTGTTGGCCACCAGCAGGGCGCCGCTGGCCGATTCCGGAAAGCCGTCCGCATCCAGCGACACGAACCACGTGGTGCCGGCGCTGTCGCGCATGCGGAAGCCGGGCGCGGCACCGGCGCTCTTCGGTGCGGTGACGAGCCACGGGCCAGGGGCCGGTCCGGGGCCGTCCAGCGGGCCTCGCACAATCTCCTCCACCGAGACCGGGCGGGCAAGGACACGGTTGGTGAACCAGCTCGAGTCGGGCACCTCGTCGATGGTGTTGACGTTCCGGGCGCGCACGTCGGGAGCGGGGTCCCCGGGACGCGACAGCAGATTCTCGGACAGGTCCCACACCAGGTCGATGTCGCGCGGCTTGGCCTTGGCGGCGTCCTGCGTCTCGGGCTCGACCATCAGGGGATCGTCGGCGCGGAACTTGGGCCCGGCGCCACGCACCGCGCCAAGCGCCAGCGCCAGCGTCAGCCCGATGGCGAGCGCCCCGGTGCGCCGCATCAGAACGCCGCCTTCCCGGCGAACACCGCTTTGACGCCGTCGGCACCCCAGGCGAGCTCGACGCGAATCGGCGTCGACAGCGGCGTGTGCAGACGCAGCCCGACGCCGACGTCGTGCGAAAACGCCCGGGCGGCGAGCTTGTCGAACTCGGGGGCGACCGTACCGCCGTCCCAGAAGAGCGCCATGTCGAGGCCGAGCCGGTTCGGCACCCAGCGGAACTCGCCCTGCACGAGCAGGCTGTGCCGATCGCGGTAGCGGAAGCTGGTGTAGGCGCGGAGGGTGCTGCCGCCGCCGAGCGACGGCAGCAGGAAGTAGGGCGCCGCATCGTCGTGCAGCACCGACTGCACGCGGGCGTGTGCGGACAGCACGTAGGTCTCACGGAGCAGCGGCAGGTGCTGCACGAAGTCGACGTCGAGCCGCTCGAAGGCGTAGCCGGCGCTGCGGTCGAAGCGGTGGTAGGCCAGGCCGTAGGCGCCGCCGCGCCGGGCGTAGCCCGCCGCCGGACGCCAGTCGAGCCCTGCCGACAGCGTCGAGTGGGCGTAGTCGGGCGACAGCCCGAGGCCGGGCGCCGTCGTCTCGTCGTAGACCTCGTCCACCGGCAGCTCGTCGCCTCTGCCGTCGCTGATGTCGTAGAGCTCGGCGGCGAGCGCCGCGCCGACGACCAGCGGCCGGCGCGGACGCAGCGTGGCCTGCCCGCCGATCATGGTCCGGTGCTGCGGAAGTTGGCGCGGTCGTCCTCGCTCGTTGTCGGGTCCGAGGCCGTAGTAGGCGACCTCGGTCGCGTCCACGAACGTAGGCGGCGACCGCCTCGACATCGAGGGTGTCGCGGCGGTGGCCACGCGACACCACTGTTCCTTCGATCGACCAGTACTCCTCGACTCGAGTACAGCCCACGAGCCTTGAGATAGGTGCGGTCGCCGACGTACTGGCGGTAGCCGCGCGCCGGCGGCGAACCCGCCGCCGTTGTAGACCGAGTCGAGGATCGGATAGGGGCCGCTGGGCGATTCGATCGCGGCCCGGTGCAAGGCGACCACCGTGCGTTCGATTAGCCCCGGGACATCGTCGGGTGGATTGGCGGCCTTCTCGGCCTGCGCCGCGGCGATTTCCTCGGCGCGGGTCGACTGCGCGGCGGCGAGTGCCGGCAGCAGGGCGGTGACGATCAGACAGCGGACGCACGCGCCCACGAGCGGCATAGGGAGGCAGGAATATTCTGACACACGCCGCGGCCTGGTGCCAGCCGCACCGCCCGCGACGGCGTCAGAGCGGCGTGACGGGCTGGCGCAGCGGCAGCCGGCGGCGCAGCGACGCGAACGCCCCGCGGACGCCGACCTGCTGCGCCTGGTCGAAGAGCGAATAGGCCACCGGGGTCACGACGAGCGTCACCAGCAGCACCAGCGTCTGTCCGCCGATCACCACCCAGCCGATGGCGTGGTTGGTGGCGGCGCCGACCCCCTGCGACACCACCAGCGGCACCATGCCGGCGACGAAGGCCAGCGTCGTCATCAGGATCGGCCGCAGCCGGTCGCGGCTGGCCTGCACCACCGCCTCGTGGGTCGGCAGCCCGGCCTCCTTCAACTGGTTGGCGTGGTCGATCTGCAGAATCGAGTTCTTCTTCACCACCCCGAACAGCACCAGCAGGCCCAGCCCCGAGAAGATGTTGAGCGACTGCTGGAAGACGACGAGCGAGATCAGCGCGAACGGCAGCGTCAGCGGCAGCGACAGCAGGATCGTGACCGGGTGCAGCCACGACTCGAACTGCGCCGCCAGGATCAGGTACATGAACACGAACGACAGGGCGATGGCGGTCAGGAAGGCGCTGGCCGTGCGGTTCAGCTCGCGCGAGCGGCCGATGAAGCCGGTGCGGTATTCCGACGGGATGCGCAGGGCATTGGCGGCGGCGACGATCTGCTCCTGCGCGCTGCCCTGCGACGTCCCCGGCAGCAGGTTGGCGCTGATGGTCACCTGCCGCTGCCGGCCCATCCGGTTGATCGTCGCCGGCGCGTCGCTGCGGGCGAAGCTGGCCAGGTTGTCGAGCGAGACGACGCCGAGGCGCGACGACGGCACCGGCAGCCCGGCCAGGCCGGCGAGCGAGCCGCGATTCTGCTCCTGCGCGCGCAGGTGCACCTCGTACTGTTCACCGGCGTCGTTGTAGGTGGTCACCTGATCGCCGGCCACCAGCAGGCGGATCGCCTCGGCGGCGTCGGCCACCTGGACGCCCAGGTCGGCGGCCTTCGGGCGGTCGATGTCGATCGAGAGCTCGGGCTTGCCGGCGTTGAGCGAGGTGTCGACGTCGACCAGTCCGGGGATCGCGGCCACGTCCTTCCGCAACGCGTCGCTGAAGGCGGCGAGCCGGGCCAGGTCGGGGCCCTGCACCATGAACTGGATCGCGCCGCCGCCGCCGCCCGGACCGCCGCCGAGCTGCACCGCGGTGCGCAGGCCGGCGTCCTTGAACTGCGGCAGGATCGTGTCGCGCACCTCGGCCATCACCGCGAACTGGTCGCGATCGCGGGCCTCGATCGGGTGCAGCTTGACCAGCATGCTGGCGGTGTTGAGGGTCCCGGCGGTGTCGCCGGCTACCGTCACCAGCGTGAACTCCACTTCGGGAATGCGCCGGATGGCCGTGCTCATCCGGTTGGCGATCACGTTCATCGCCGCCAGGCTGGTGCCTTCGGGGGCCCGCAGCGTCACGTCGAACTGCGACTGGTCGTCCTCGGGGGTGAAGTTGACCTTGGTCACCCGGAACAGCGGCACGCTCGACAACAGCACCAGCACCGTGCCGGCGGCGACCAGGCCGCGATGGGCCATCGCCCGCTCGAGCAGCCAGGTGTAGCCGCGATCGAGGGCCGCGAACAGCCACTGCCCCTTCGAGCCGCTGTGGCCGTCGGCCGGCGCCGGCTTCAGCCAGTGCGCCGACATCATCGGGGTGAGCGTGAAGCTGACAAACAGCGACACCAGCACGGCGAAGGCCATGGTCAGGCCGAAGCTCTGCATGAAGCGGCCGACCATGCCGCTCATGAAGCCGATCGGCGCGAAGATGGCGACCAGCGAGAAGGTGGTGGCCATCACCGCCAGGCCGATCTCCCGCGTGGCCTCGACCGCCGCCTCGATCGGCGCCATCCCCTTCTCCTCGATGAACCGGTAGATGTTCTCGAGCACGACGATGGCGTCGTCGATGACGATGCCGACCGAGAGGGTCAGCGCCAGCATCGTCAGCATGTTGAGCGTGAAGCCCATGTACCAGACCAGGGCGAAGGTGGCGATGATCGAGGTCGGGATGGCGATGGCGGCGATGACCGTGGAGCGGAGGTTGCCGAGGAACAGCCAGACGACGAACGCGGCGAGGATCGAGCCGACGACCAGGTGCTCCTGGACGTTGCTGATCGACGCCTCGATGAACTGCGCCTCGTCGCGGACGATGCGGAGCTGGTAGCCCGGCGGCAGCGCGGCCTGCACTTCGGCCAGCCGCTGCTTGATGTTGGCGGCGACCTGCACGGTGTTGGTCCCCGACTGCTTGCGGATCTGCAGCAGCACGGTCGGCTCGCCGTTGACGCTGGCCTCGGTGGCGGGCTCGGCCATGCCGTCTTCGACCCGGGCCACGTCGCGCAGCCGCACGGCGTGGCCGCCGGTCTCGCGCAGCACCACGTCGCCGAAGCCGTCGACCGTGGCGATCCGGCCGCGGGTGCGCAGGGTGACCGACTGCGCGCCCTGGTCGAGGCGGCCGCCGGGGATGTCGGCGTTCTGCGCCTGCAGGGCCCGGGCGACATCGTTGACCGACAGCGTCTGGCCGCGCAGCGCCGCCGCGTCGAGCCAGACGTTGATCTGGCGCTTGCGGCCGCCGATCACCACCACCTGGCCGACGCCGTCGGCGCTCTCGAGCCGCCGGCGCAGCACCTTGTCGGCGAACTCGGTGATGTCGCGCACCGGCTTGGCCGGCGGTCACCGCCACGGTGATCACCGGTGAGGCGGTCGGGTCGATGCTGCTCGACGGTCGGCTGGAGGGCGGTGCGCGGCAGCTGCGGCAGGATGCGGTTGATCGCGATCGCGCACTTCCTGGGCCGCGACGTCGGCGTCCTTGTCGAGCGTCGAACGACACCACCACCTGCGAGATCCCCTCCGACGAGACCGAGCTCAGCGTGTCGATGGCGCTGATGGTGTTGACCGCTTCCTCGATCTTGTCGGTGACCTCGGTCTCGATCTGCTCGGGCGCGGCGCCGGGCAGACGCGTGGTCACGACGATGGTCGGGATGTCGATGTTGGGAAAGCGGTCGACGCCGAGCCGGAAGAACGCGAACAGGCCGACGACGGTCAGCGACAGCACCAGCACCCAGGCGAAGACCGGGCGCCGGACGCACAGTGCAGCGAGCCATTGCATGGTCGGTTACCTCGCCGTGACCCGGAGGCCGTCGACCAGGCGCTCCACCTCGGACGTCGCGACGCGTTCGCCGGCCTTCAGCCCGTCGGTGATCTCGATGCGTTCGCCCTCGGTCTGCCCGGTCATCACGATGCGCTCTTCGGCGCGGTCGCCCGCGACCACGAACACGCGCGCCGTACCGGCCAGCGTGCGCACCGCCGACGCCGGCACCAGGATGCCGGGCCCGCCGCCGGCCTCTTCGATGCGCGCGGTGGCGAAGAACCCCGGCTTCAGCCGGGCATCGGGATTGGGCACCACCGCTTCCAGGGTCAGCGCCCGGGTGTCGGCGTTCACCGACGGGGAGACGAAGCGCACCTGGCCGGTGAAGGTCTCACCGGGGTAGGCATCGACCACGAAGCTGACGCTGCGGCCGGCCGCCACCTGCGAGATGTACTGCGCCGGCACCGTCAGCTCGATGCGCAGCGGGTCGACCCGCATCACCGAGGCGACCTTGGTGCCCTTGGTGACGTAGTCGCCGACCGAGACGAAGCGTTCGCCGACCAGGCCGGGAAACGGCGCCCGGACCACGGTGTCGGCGACGGCCTTCTGCGCCAGGTTCATGCGCGCCCGGGCCGCCATCAGCGACTGGTACTGCTGCTCGGCGCCGTTGGCGGCGACGTCGTACTGCCGCTCGGCCGACTCGAGCTGCGCGCTCTTCTGCTCGTACTCCGACTGCGAGATGAGCTGGCTCTTGTGCAGGCTCTCGGCCCGCGCGAACTCGGTGCGGGCCAGGCGGCGGTTGGCCTCGGCGTTGGCCACTTCGGGCACCCGCGTCACCTCGAAGCTCGCGCCGCCGGCGATGCCCAGGCGGGCGGCAATCTGGGCGGCGTTGGCCTCGGCTTCGCGCGCCTGCGCCTCCACCTCGGTGGCCGAGATCCGCACCAGGTCGGCGTTGGCGCCGACCCGGCTGCCCCGCTCCACCGGCGTGGCGATGATCCGCCCGGCAGTTTCGGCGGCGACCTCGGCCGACTCCTGCGCAGCCAGCGTGCCGCTCACCGGAATGTAGCGGGCCAGCGGCACCGATTCGGCGACCGCGGTGGTCACCGCGACGGCGGTGGCTTCGGCCGGGGCGGGTGGGCCGCCGGTGGCATCGGCGCCGCAACCGGCAGCGGCGAGCGAGGCGGCGAGGACAATGAGACGAGGCAGACGGGACACGACGGGGCTCCTAGGGCGTCACGACGGACGCAGTGAACGGGCGGACGCGCGCGGCGGGGCGGCGCGGCGGACGGTGACGGGCGGCGCCAGTGCGCCGCGCAGGAACTGCTCGACGTGCTGGCGCGCGAAGCGGCGCCGATCGGGCGCGCCCGGCAAGTCGATGTCGACGGCATGCAGCTGCCGCCACATCAGCAGCGGGCCGATGAAGGTCATGCCGAGCACGTTGACGTCGGCGTCGCGCAGCACGCCGTGGCGGATCAGACGGCGCAGCACGCCGTGCAGCCGCTCCAGCCCGGCGCCCATGCGCTCGTGCAGGTTGATGCGGCCGTCGCGGGCCAGCCGGATGCCGTCGGACATCAGGATGCGGAAGAACTTCTGTTCCCGTAGGTCGGCGAAGGCGTCGAGGGTGCCAATCGCGAACTGTTCGAGGAGCGCCGGGCCGTCTTCCGCCGCGCCCTGTTCGAGCGAGGCCAACCGCTCGAGCTTGCTGTCGTGGTGGGAGGTCAGGAGCGCCTCGAACAGCGCCTCCTTGTTCTTGAAGTAGTTGTAGAGCGCGCTTTCGCGCACGCCGACCGCGGTGGCGACATCGCGCAGGCTGGTCCCGAAGTAGCCCTTGTCGGCGAAGAGGTCGAGGGCGGCGTCGAGGATGGCCTGGCGGGTGCGTTGCCCGTCGGCGTTCTTGGGGCGTGCCATAGAAAATTAATGTTCGTTCATTTAATTAATTCTGTCAAGCCTGGGCTTGACTAGGGTTCGAGTCGACCTGGTGCGCTCGTGAGGCCGGCCACGGCGGGCCGGCAGGCACCCCACCTGCCAATACGGCGGTCCGGCGCTGCCGGATCAGGGCAGGGTGAGCTTGGTGCGTCCGGCGCCGAGCGGCGCCAGCTTGGTATAGAGGTGCAGATACAGCGTGCCGGCGACGAAGTCCTCGCGGTCGCGCCCGCGCAGCATCAGGGTGCCGCCCCCGGCGGGCTGATTCGGCCCCAGCAGGTGGGCGACGATCGGCCCTGGCTTGGCGTCCTCGCCGCGCTGCAGCGCGAGCCCGACCACGGCGTCGGGGCTGACCACGCCCGAAGCCGCCACGTCGTAGCGGAGGGCACCCGTGGTGCGGGTGTAGGTGAACTTGATCCGGGCCGCCGGCGCGGTCACGCCGGTGCCGCCCACCACCGTGTCGAAGGTCACCGGTGGCGGGGCCGCGCCCTGTACGAGCGGCGGCGTGCTGAACGGCGCGTGGCGCGGTTTGGTGGCCTGCTCGGAGGCGTAGGCGTACTTGAGCAGCGTCGCCTCGGTGAAGGCGCCGCCGAGCAGCTCGATGCCGATCGGCAGGCCGTCGGCTGTGAACCCCGCCGGCATCGAGATCGCCGGAAGCCCGCTGTGGGCGCTCAGCTGACACGTGGTGCCGATCTGCGGCCTCGCCGATGAGCGCCGGCTTGCGCCGCAGCGTCGGGTAGGCGAGCGCATCGAGCCGCTGTTCCTCCAGCGTGGCGAGCACCGCGGCGCGCAGCGCCCGGCGCTTCACCTGCGCCTGCCGGTAGTGCTCCGTCTCGCGCGTCTCGGGCGTGTTCCGCAGCCGGAACGTCTGATCGAGCTGGACGTGGTGCAGACCGCGATCGAGAATCTCGCCCAGCGACTTCACCGGCGCGTTCGGCTGCTTGGCCAGGTAGTCGGCGAGGTCGAACTTGAACTCGTCGCCGATCAGGCTGCCCTCGCGCAGCAGATCGTCGAGCCCGGGCACGGTCACCTCGATCACCTCGACGCCCTGCGCCTTCATCGCCTCCAGCGCCTTGCGGACGATGCCGCCGACCTCCTCGTCCTCGGGCGCGGTGCCGAAGAGCGCGCGCAGCAGGCCGATGCGCGCGCCCTTGAGCCCGTCGCTCGCCAGCGCCTCGCGGTAGGACTTCGGGATGTGCCCGGCGCTGTCCGTGGTGCTGGCGTCGGCCGGGATCCTCGCCCACCGTGGCGTCGAGCATGATCGCCAGGTCGGTCACGGTGCGGGCCAGCGGTCCGGCGATGTCCTGCGTGGACGACAGCGGGATCACCCCGGTACGGCTCGACAGGCCACGCGTGCCGCGCAGGCCGACCAGGTTCTGGTTCGCCGCGGGGATGCGGATCGACCCGCAGGTGTCGCTGCCCATCCCGGCCGCGGCGAAGCTGGCACCGACAGCGGCGCCGGTGCCGCCGCTCGACCCGCCAGGCACGCGCAGCAAGTCGTACGGGTTGCGGGTCTGATCGGTGAGCGACGAGATGGTCGTGATGCCGGCCGCCAGCTCGTGCATCGTCGTCTTGCCGAGGATGACCGCGCCGGCGTCGCGCAGACGCTTCACCTGGAACGCGTCGGCCACCGGCTGCAGCGTGGCCAGGCCGAGCGCGCCGCCCGACGTGGGCATGCCGACCGTGTCGAAGTTGTCCTTCACCAGTACCGGAATCCCGTGCAGCGGCCCGCGCGGGCCGGTCGCCGCGCGCTCGCGGTCGAGGGCGTCGGCTTCATCCCGCGCGTGAGGGTTGAGGAGCACGATCGCGTTCAGCCGGGGTCCTGCCTGGTCGTAGGCCCGGATTCGCGCCAGGTACGACTCGACCAGTCCTCGCGCGGTGACCTGGCCGGCGGTCTGCGCCGCCTGGAGCTCGAGGATGGACTGCTCGAACACCTCGAACAGCGGCCCCGTGGGCGCGGGCGCCGGGGTTGGCGGCTTCGCCCCTCGCTGCCCGGCGAGCAGCGGCACGGCGAGAGTGGCCAGCAGGGCCGGCACGGCCAGGCGGCCGGCGAAACGGCGAGCGATCATGGCGCGTATTGTAGCGGCGGCCCGGGCGGTCGCCGCCGGTCGCGAGCCATCGCGTGCGCCGATCCTTTCCGCTTGCCAATCGGGCCCAAAACGTAGACCCTACTTCGTTAGCCGCCGCACCCGGCGGATCTGGGCACGTGTGCCCCGACCCAGGAGCCTGACATGAAGCGAGCGCTGTTCGTGCTGGCCGGTTCGTCGATTCTGGCGATTGCCTCCTCGGTGGGGGTCTCGACCCAGACCCAGGGGACGGCCGCCGCGCCAGCCGCCGCGCCGACGTTCCACAAGGACGTCGCGCCGATCCTCAACGACAACTGCGTGAGCTGCCATCGGCCGGGCGAAATCGGCCCGATGTCCTTCCTCAGCTACGAGACGACGCGGCCGTGGGCCCGTTCGATCAAGGACAAGGTGGTCAAGCGCGAGATGCCGCCATGGGCCGCCGATCCGCACGTGAGCATGAAGTTCCGCAACGACCGCAGCCTCTCGCAGGCGGAGATCGACACGCTGGTGGCCTGGGCCAATGCCGGCGCGCCGCGCGGCAACCCGGCCGAGGCGCCGCCGGCGCCGACCTTCAGCAGCGGCTGGCAGCTGGGCGAGCCCGACTTCGTGTTCGAGCAGCCGATCGAGTGGACGGTGAAGCCCGACGCGCAGGAGCCCTATCTCTACTTCTACGAGAAGATCCCGTTCAGCGAGGACAAGTGGGCGGCGGCCGTCGAAATGCGCCCGAGCAACTTCAGCGTGGTGCACCACTCGGGCGTCTACATCGTGGACATCCCCGACGGCCACACGGTGAAGGACGGCTACATGTACGACCCGCAGGGCAAGCAGATCTCGCCCTCGGTCCCGATGGGCAAGAAGGCCACCTCGGGCGACGGCACGCCGCTGGCCGGCGCCGACAAGATCATTTCCTACGTGCCGGGCCGCGGCTATGAGCAGCACCCCGAGGGCTACGCCAAGCGGATCCCCGCCGGCAAGTACGTGCGCTGGGTGATGCACTACAACCCCATCGGCGAGCCGACCACCGACCGCAGCAAGCTCGGCCTGTGGTGGAACAAGGGCGCGGTGCGTCACGAGGTGCTCAACCTGCAGGCCGGCGACCCGGTGCCCGGCAGCGGCGGACGCGGCCTCTACTTCGCGATGGGCAAGGAAGTGGTCTACGAGAGCGACGACACGACCGGCCGGCGCGGCAAGACCCCGGTGATCCCGCCCTACGAGGGCAACTACAAGATGATGGGGATCACGCCGGTCAACGAGGCGATCACGCTCTACGCCCTGACCCCGCACATGCACCTGCGCGGCAAGAGCATGAAGTGGTGGGTGACCTATCCCGACGGCCGCGAGGAAGTGATCCTCGACGTGCCCAACTTCGACTTCAACTGGCAGATCCAGTACGAGCTGGCGCGGCCGCTGCGCGTCCCGGCCGGCAGCAAGATCACCAACGTGGCGATCTACGACAACTCGCCCAACAACCGCTGGAACCCGGCGCCCGAGAAAGAGGTCTACTGGAGCGAGCAGAGCTGGGACGAGATGTACCAGCCGACGACGCAGTTCTCGGTCGACAGCCACGATCTGGTGAAGATGAAGCGAACGACCACCGAGCAGCAGCAGCGCTGACGGCGCGGACGTCCACGAGCACGATCCAGGGGCCTCACGGCAGTCGTGAGGCCCCTCGCATGTGAGGCCGAGCATGTCGAAGGTTTTTTCCTGCGCCGCGCTGGCGGCACTCTTCGCGGCGGGCGCCGCCGCGGCGGACGTGGCGGTGGCTCAAGAGAAGCCGACCAGCCAGGTGCCGACGCTCGGTCGGCCGACAAAGCCGGACGATCCGGCGCCGGTGCTCGACTTCTTCGCCTATTTCAAGGGCACATGGAACGTCACGTGGGACTACCCGGAAAGCCCGCTCGGGCCGGCCGACGTCCTGAATGGGAAGACGACCTACGCCGAGAAGGGTCCGACGACGTTCGAGGCGAAGACCGAGGCCGAGAACTCAGCCGGCAAGTTCACGATCACAGAGGCGTTCGAGTACCAACGGGAGGCGAAGACGATCTCGCGAACCGTCACCGACAGCCGCGGATTCAGCTTCACCCAGAAAGGCACGGTGGCCGGCGATCTGGGCGGCCAGTTCATCATTCGCCTCGACGGCGAGCCGTTCACGGTGAAGGGCCAGCAGGTGCGGATGAACAGCGTGATGCGGCTGCTGTCGCCCTACAACTACCGCACCCAGAGCAACATCTCGGTGGACGGCGGGCCGTTCACCAACTTCGGCAATCCGTGGTGGCGCAAGGAAGGGGCCTCGCGATGACCGGTCTCGTCCTCGCCGTGATCGCGGCGGCGGCGCTGTCGAGCACCGTCGCGCTGGCGCAGGCGCCCAGTGGTCCCGACAAGGTGCCGATCGTCGCCGTTGCCGGCTGCGTCGCCGAGCAGCCGGCCGGCACCTGGCTCATCACCAACGCCACCGAGCCGGTGCCCAGCATCGCCAACGCCCCGCCGACCGGACAGCCCTACACGGGCCGCCGACCGGCAAGGGCCGCTTCCAGCTGATCGGCATCTCGGAGTTCGACCTGCCGTCGCACAAGGGCCACAACGTGCTGGTGAAGGGCCTGCACGTGAAGGCCGCCCCGGTGAGCCGGCTCAACGTCACGTCGGTGACGATGCTGGCGACCACCTGCCCGCCGGCGAAGTAGAGGCCTCCGGGAGGAGGCAGCGCCCGACTGGCCAAGACGCTCGTCGGGCAGCTCTTCAGAGCTGCCGAAGGGTGTGCGCCCCCGATACAATGGTCGGCGCCATGGCCACGATGACGAAATCCGAGACGGCGTTCCAGTGGGCCGATCCGCTGCTGCTCGATCAGCAGCTGACCGACGAGGAGCGCCTGGCCCGCGACACCGCCCGCGCCTATTGCCAGGAGAAGCTGGCCCCGCGCGTGCTGGAGATGTTCCGGCACGAGAAGCCCGAGCCGGCGATCTTCCGCGAGATGGGCGCGCTCGACATGCTCGGCATCGTCATCCCCGAGCAGTACGGCGGCGCCGGCATGGGCTATGTCAGCTACGGCCTGGTGGCGCGCGAGGTCGAGCGCGTCGACTCGGGCTTCCGCTCGATGATGAGCGTGCAGGGTTCGCTGGTGATGGTGCCGATCAACGAGTTCGGTACCGAGGCCCAGAAGAAGAAGTTCCTGCCCAAGCTCGCCACCGGCGAATGGATCGGCTGCTTCGGCCTGACCGAGCCCAACTTCGGCTCCGACCCCGGCGGGATGATTACGCGCGCCAAGACGGTGGACGGCGGCTACTCCATCACTGGCACCAAGGCGTGGATCTCGAACAGCCCGATCGCCGACGTCTTCATCGTCTGGGCCAAGGGTGACGACGGCAAGATCCGCGGCTTCATCCTCGAAAAGGGGTGGAAGGGGCTGAGTGCACCGCCGACCCACGGCAAGGTCGGGCTGCGCACCAGCGTCACCGGCGAAGTGGTGATGGAGAACGTGTTCTGCCCCGAGGAGAACGCGTTCCCGCAGGTGCGCGGGTTGAAGGGGCCGTTCACGTGTCTCAACAGCGCCCGCTACGGCATCTCGTGGGGCGCGCTGGGCGCGGCCGAGGACTGCTGGTTCCGGGCCCGCCAGTACGTGCTCGACCGCAAGCAGTTCGGCCGGCCGCTGGCCGCCAATCAGCTGATCCAGAAGAAGCTGGCCGACATGCAGACCGAGATCACCATCGGCCTGCAGGCGGTGCTGCGGCTCGGCCGGATGAAGGACGAGGGCACGGCGTCGCCCGAGATCACCTCGCTCCTCAAGCGCAACTCGTGCGGCAAGGCCCTGGACATCGCCCGCATGGCCCGCGACATGATGGGCGGCAACGGCATCGTCGACGAGTTCGGCGTGATCCGCCACATGGTCAACCTCGAGGTGGTCAACACCTACGAGGGCACCCACGACGTGCACGCGCTCATTCTCGGGCGGGCGCAGACCGGGATCGCGGCGTTTTCCAACTGACATCGGCATCTGCTTCGGCTTCGCTGCGCACACGAGCCGACGCGGTATCTCTCTCGGTCTCGCGCTCGGCTGGCGCACGCTCAACGCGGTTGTGTGGCGGATCGTGACGCTTCAAGCGTGCTGGCCATCAATCTCGCCCTCGACAGACACCACGCCGTCTCGTGTGCTTCGCGGGTACGCTTCCCGTCGCACTCTTCGGGTCGCCCTCGGTACTGCTACTCGACCACAAGGTAGATCCGGTCGAGAGCCCGATCGCGAGCAACACGGTCACGGCGACGCGCATTGGCCGCCGCCACTTCGGCTCCGCCGCGGCTCCGATCGGCCCGCTCCCTTCAGGTGGCTCCGGCGTCGTCATGGTGTCGACCCAGCGTAGCGCGCCGTCGCCTCGAAGGCCGCCCCCACTTGCTCGGAGGTGCTCTATTCCGCGCAGCACCTCGACCGGGTCGACACTGAGGCCGGCTCGCTCACACTGTGCGCCTCGGTTGGTGCACGGGCGCGCGCTACGACTCCCGGCCAGGCTCGAGCGCGTCGATGTCGGCAAGGTCCTTGGCGCGACCGGCGGCTCGCTTGTTGCGGATGAAGGTGTCGCGCCCCAGGAACCGGACAGTGTGGCGGCCCAGCGGTCCCTCGACCGAATCCGACCATGCGTCGTCCCAGTCGACGCCGCTGATAGCGCTCATGACGTGGATCTGCACTGGTGGCACACCCATCTCCAGCATCCGGCGCTCATCGGCGATGGCTTCTGGAGTCAGCGCGGCGACAGGGAACCCGAACGCCGCGACCGCCACGAGCAGCCGACCGGCATTCTCCGACGTCGGGTGGATCAGAATGTCGAGGTCGCCGGTGAACCGGGGGGCGCCGTGGAAGGCGAGCGCATACGCGCCGACGATGACGAACTCAACGCCATGGGCAGTCAAGGACCCGAGAAACTCGTCGAAGTCTGGCGCGAGCTCCATCGATCTGTCTCCGCAGGAATTCGACTGCCGCGACGCGCTCGGCTGGCGGACGTGACAGCCAGTAGCGCAGCGCTGGGCGTGTCCGCTCCTCTTCGACCCACGAGGTCAAGCGCACGACCCGCTGCAGATCAGGCGACATTGAATTGGATCTCCAGTGTACCCGACCTTGCGCATTACGAACCCGGCAGTCAATCGGCGCGCAGCGCCTCGACCGGGTCGACGCGGGTCGCGCGCCGCGCCGGCAGATAGGTCGCAAACAGCGCGGCTCCGACGAGCAGGGCGGCGGCGCCAGTCAGCGTCGCCGGATCGAGCGGCTCGGTTTCGAACAGCATCCCCCTGAGCAGACGCGTGGCCGCCCACGCCAGGGCCAGGCCGGCGATCGCGCCGCCGACGGCGAGCCGCAGTCCCTCACCCAACACCAGCCGGCGCACGTCGCGGGCCGTGGCGCCGAGGGCGAGGCGCACCCCGATCTCGGCGTAGCGCTGCCGGACCGAGGCGGCCATCACGCCGTAGAGGCCGATGGTCGAAAGCAGGAGCGCCGCCACCGCGAAGACGACGAGCAGCAGCGTATTGAAGCGCGGCCAGGCCAGCGGCACGCGCAGGTAGTCGGCGTAGGACGCGACGCGGGTGACGCGCACGGCCGGGTCGGCGGCGCGCGCGGCGTCGCCGACGACACCCGCCACGAACGCCGGGGTCGCGGCGGTGCGGATGGCCAGACGGCTCGCGGCGATTCCGAATTGCTCGTTCGGGATGTACAGCGTCGGCCGGGGCACGGCCAACTCGCGGTAGCGCGTCGTCGCCGCCACGCCGACCACGGTCATCCACTCGTTGCGCGAGCTGACGCCGCCGAACTTGACCCGCTTGCCGACTGGATCCTGCCCCGGCCAGGTGGCGGCAGCCACGCCATCGCTGACAATGGCGACCTTGGGAGCGCCGTCACGGTCGGCGGCAGAGAAACCGCGGCCGCGGACGATCGCGACGCCCAGCGTCGAGAAGTACCGCAGGTAGACCGCCTCGAAGTTGAGTGAGGGGTTCAACGCGACCTGGTCGGCGGTCTGTCCTTCGGCGGTGAACCGCGGCAGTTCCCAGCCGGTCGCGCCGGCGAAGGGCCGGACGTTGAGCGGCGTCACCCCCTCGATGCCGGGTGCCGCGCCGATCCGCGCCGTCACCTCGTCGAGGAACGTGCGATGCCGCGCCGCGTCGACGAAGCGGTCGCGCGGCACATCGAGCTCGGCGAAGACCATCCGGTCGGCGGCGAGGCCCATGTCTGCGGACTGGAGCCGCTGCAGGCTGCGGCCGAGCAGTCCCGCCGCCGCCACCACCGTTACGGCCAGCGCCACCTGGGCGGCGACGAGCAGGCGCCGCCCGCGCGCGCTCGCCGCGCCGGACGCGCCGCGGCCGCCGGCGCGGAGTTGGGCCACCAGATCGATGCGCGAGGCGGCCAGGGCCGGCACCAGGCCGGCAAGCGCCGCGGCGAGAAAGGCGATGGCCACGGTGAACCCGACGACGCTCATGTCGGTGCGGATCGACGCCAGCCGCGGCAGCCCATCGGGTACCAGCGTGGTCACCGTCCGGAGACTCCAATGCGACAGGACGAGGCCGACGCCGCCGGCGAGCAGCGCCACCACCAGGCTCTCGGCGATGAGCTCGCCGGCCAGCCGGCCGCGGCTGGCACCGAGCGCGGCGCGCACGACCAGCTCTCTCCGCCGCGTCTCGCCCCGCATCAGCAACAGGTTGGCGACGTTGGCGGCGGCAATCAGCAGGATCAGCCCGACGGCGGCGAATAGCACGGCGAGCGCGGCGTCGATGTCGCCGACGACCAACTCCTTGAAGGGGCGGACGACCGGACGAAAGTTGACGAAAGACGGGGCCGTCTGTTCGGCGTCGAGGCGGGTGAGGGCGTTGGTCAGCTCGCTCGACGCCTGTTCGAGGGTCACGCCAGGACGCAGCCGTCCGAACAGCTCGACGTCACGGCGCAGCCCGGCGCTGTAGCCTTCGACCGCCTCGCCGTCGGCCAAGGCATTGGGCGTAGTCCAGATCTCGACGCCGCGGGGAAACTCGAAGTCGGCGGGCATCACTCCGACGATCGTGTAGGCGAAGTTGCGAGCGACCAGCTGCCGGCCGACCGCCTCGGGCAATCCGCCGAACAGCCGCTGCCATGCCCCGAACGACAGCACGATCGTTTTCTCGGTCCCGCGGCGATCGTCGTCGTGGGTCAGGGCGCGGCCGAGCAGCGGCGTCACCCCGGCGACGTCGAAGAATCCGCCCATCACCACGGCCGTGCCGGCAGTGAGGATTCGTGCGCCGTCCTCCCAGGTCTGCTCGAAGGCGCCGTTGTAGCCCACGCCGGTCACGGCCGCGAACGCCTGGCTCTCGCGAGCGAGGCGCTCGATATCGCTGGCGCGATACGGCACGTGCGTGGCCAACCCGGTGGGTGGCACTCGCCACGACACCACCAGCCGATCCTCGTCCGGCACCGGCAGCGGCCGCAGCAGGATGCCGCGGATCAGGGTGAACATCACCGTGGCACCAGCGATGCCGACGGCCAACGTGAGCACCGCCGTCGCGTAGAACGCCTTGGCGCGGCCCAAGCCGCGCGCCGCCAGCCGCACGTCGTGCAGCCACGCGAAGAGAGTCGTCATCGATCGACCTCCGGCACGTGGTAGTCGAAGCCCCCGCTGCCGATCGCCAACCCGCGGCGCGCCATCGGCAGCATACCTATCACGGGGTTGCACACTTGGGGGCCATGCCGGCCGAAATTTCCTCGGTATGCAAGCCGTGCTCGGCGGGATGAACTGCGCGAGCGTGCCGAGCGGCCGACGGCTTCCGCAGGCCCTGCGTGCTAGGATTCGCCGATGTGCGGGATCGCGGCGATAGCGGGCCAGGGCTGGCAACAGGCGCAGCTCGAGGCCATGGTGCGGGCTCAACACCACCGTGGGCCGGACCGGACCGGCTTGCACTTCTCACCGTCGGGTGTGGCCGGCCTGGGCCACAACCGCCTCAGCATCATCGACCTCTCCCCGGCCGGCGCGCAGCCGATGTCCACGCCCGACGGGCGGCTGTGGCTGTCCTACAACGGCGAGATCTACAACTACCTCGAACTCCGCGACGAGCTGTCCGACTATCCGTTCCGGAGTCGATCCGACAGCGAAGTCATCCTGGCGGCCTATCAGAAGTGGGGACCGGCCTGCCTCGATCGCTTCGTTGGCATGTTCGCGCTCACGATCTGGGACGAACAGGAGCAGTCACTCTTCGGCGCGCGCGATCGCTTCGGCGTCAAGCCGATGTACTACTCCGTTGTCGACGGATCCCGGCTGCTGATCGCCAGCGAGATCAAGGCGCTGCATGCCGCCGGGGTGGTCCCGGTCGAGGACGCGACGACGTGGGCCACGTATCTGGCGCTGGGCTACCTCGATGACTCGGACCGGACCTTCTGGCAGGGCGTGCAATCGCTGCTTCCGGGCCAGGCCTTCATGTGGCGCCAGGCGGACCTGAAGATCTGGCAGTGGTACAACCTTGCGGCGGCCGTCGGCGAGGCGTTCGACGACCGCTCGGAGGCCGAGGTCTCGAACGAGTACCTGGAGCTTCTTCGCGACAGCGTCCGGCTGCGTTTCCGGGCCGACGTGCCCGTCGGCATCAACCTGTCCGGCGGGCTCGATTCCTCGATCCTGCTGGCGCTCGTCCGCGAGCTGCAAGGCCCGGACAGTCAGGTCAAGGCGTTCACCTTCGCCACCGGCGATCCGCGCTACGACGAGACACCGTGGGTGGCGCAGATGCTCGAGCGGACGCATCATCCGCTGACCATCTGCACGCTCTCGTCCGCAGAGGTCCCGGCATTGGCGGAACAGGTGCAGGCCGCCGAGGACGAACCGTTCGGCGGCGTGCCCACGCTGGCATACGCCCGGGTGTTCGAGCGAGCGCGTCAGGACGGCGTCATCGTCCTTCTCGACGGCCAGGGCATGGACGAGCAGTGGGCCGGATACGACTACTACCGCTCAGCGGCGCCGGCCGGGGCCTCGATGCCGCTTCAGGGCTCGGCCGACGCGCCCGTGCGCCCCGATTGCCTCACGCCGGAGTTCCGAGCCCTCGCCCAACCGCGGGCCGCGGCGGCACCGTTCGGAGACCGCCTCCGCAACCTCCAGTATCGGGACACCTGCACCAAGATCCCACGCGCGCTTCGCTTCAACGATCGAATTTCGATGCGCGTGTCGACCGAACTCCGCGAGCCGTTCCTCGACCATCGGCTGTTCGAGCTCGCCCTGCGGCAGGGCGCCGATCGCAAGATCGGAGGCGGCACCGGCAAATGGCTCCTTCGGCAGATCGCCGCCAACCACCTGCCCGGCCGAATCGTGGAGGCACCAAAACGGCCGCTGCAGACCCCGCAGCGCGAGTGGCTTCGCGGACCACTGCACGAGTGGGCCACCGTACTCATCGACGAGGCGGTTCATGGCCCGGGCGCGGCATGGCTGGACGGCGCGGCTGTCCGGGCTGACTGGAAGCGCTTCTGCGAGGGGCACAGCGACAACAGCTTCTACGTCTGGCAGTGGATCAGCCTGGCCCTGATGCAAAGAACCCCGGCTGCCGCATCGAGCGCCAGCGTGTGAGGGCACGCCGCCGAGCCCAGGCGAGATACCGCGGGTCCGGGCCCCGGCTGGCGGTTGGGACGACCAGGTCAACCGGCTGACCCTGCCGGCGGCGTCAGGCGGTAAGCCCAGCCGACCAGTGGAGAAATGGCACGGTTCGTGGTTCCATCATGTCTGTCCGGAAGGGTTTGCTTCGGGAAAGGCCGCAACCACGCTTTCCCCTACACGAACCACGGCTCGTCCCCTCCCTTGCCGGCCGAGCTAGCGTGCCGCTGCAGATTGCATGTGAGGTGAACTATCTGCACATAATGGCTTCACTTTGACAGCGTCCAAGACTGGGGAGTTTCGACCACGACACTGGTTGGACAATGACGGACCGAGGCGGTCTGCCTCGCTTCATCACTGTCGGCATTCGCAATGACACTATCCCTCGAGGCACTGACTGGCGAGACAAAAGTCTCGCTCCGGCAACGCGTCACCCGCCTAGCTCAGCGGTTGGTCGACGTGCTGGTGTTCGCAATCTCCTTCCAGCTGGCGTACCAGCTGAGGTTCGACTTCGCGATTCCGCCCGCTGCGGCCGAGCAGCTTACGGTTCAGCTGCCGTACGTCGTCCTGCTCCAGGTCATTACGCTCTCGCTCTTCGGCATCCAGACGTTCATCTGGCGCTACGTCGGGATGGCGGAACTGAAGGCCTTCATCGGAGCGGCCCTCACCTCGGGCAGCGTCCTGCTGGCGGCGCGGCTGTGGCTTCTCCACGAATCCTGGTCGAATTGGCGAGTCCCCCTGTCGGTGATCCTCCTCGACTCAGGCTTGGCGTTTGGCGGCCTTCTCGCCGTGCGCCTGCTGCGCCGATCCCTCTACGAGTGGCGCCGCAAAGGCAACGGATCGCAGCAGGGCGAGGCGCCGCCGCGCAGCCCGGTGCTGCTGATCGGGGCCGGCCGCAGCGGGATGATGGCCGCGCGCGAGATTCAGAGCAACCCGGAGTCGGCCCTGGATGTCCGCGGCTTCATCGACGACGACCCCAACAAGAAGGGCACGGTCATTCACGGCGTCCGGGTACTCGGCGACACGCAGGATCTGGCCCGGCTGGTCGCCAAGCACCAGGTGGATCACGTCGTCGTGACCATCGAGAAGCTCTCGCGATCACAGTTCAAGCGCATCCGGGACGTCTGCGCGGCCGTTCCGGTCAAATTGCGGATTTCGCCGTCGATGTCGCAGATTCTCGACGGGCGGCTCACCGTGAGCCGCATCCGTGACGTCCAGGTCGACGACCTGCTGGGACGCGCGCCGGTGGATCTGGACCTCTCGGACATGGCCCGGCTCATCGGCGGGCGCACGGTCATGGTCACCGGCGCCGGTGGGTCGATCGGGTCGGAGCTGGTCCGACAGGTTGCTCGATTCGCGCCCGGGCGAGTGCTGCTGGTCGAGCGCTCGGAGTTCGCGCTCTTCAACATCGAGCGCGAGATGGGCGCGGCGCGCCCGGACATCGAGTTCCGTCCGGTGCTCGCCGACATCGCCGTCGAGGCGAGAATGCGGGCCGTATTCGAGGAGCACCGGCCGGCCTTGGTGCTGCACGCCGCCGCGCACAAGCACGTGCCGATGCTCGAGCACAATCCGACCGAGGCGATCACCAACAACGTGCTCGCGACCCAGACCCTGGCCCGCCTGGCCGGGGAGTACGAGGTCGAAGTGTTCGTGCTGATCTCCACCGACAAGGCCGTGCGGCCCACCTCGGTGATGGGCGCGTCGAAGCGGCTCACGGAGCTGGTGATTCAAAGCGTCAACCGCTCGTTCGCGACGCGCTACGTCGCCGTACGCTTCGGCAACGTCATCGGTTCAGCGGGGTCCGTGATCCCGATATTCCAGCAGCAGATCCGCAAGGGTGGCCCGGTCGTCGTGACCTCGCCCGAGATGGTCCGCTACTTCATGACCATCCCCGAGGCGGCGCAGCTCGTCCTCCAGGCGGCAGCCATGGGCGTTGGCGGGGAGATCTTCATCCTCGACATGGGCGAACCCGTCCGGATCCTCGACCTGGCCAAGGAGACGATCCGGCTCTCGGGATTCAAGCCGTTCGTCGATATCGACATCGTCTTCTCAGGGCTGCGGCCCGGGGAGAAGCTCTTCGAGGAGCTCGCAGTGACGGGCGAAGACATCGCCCGCACGCGTCACCCGAAGATCTTCATCGGGAAGCTGGCGCCCTATCCCGACGACCTGCTGAGGCATGTCCTCGACAGGTTGACCGTGCTGACGCTCGAGGACGACCAGCAGGCCCTCCGCGCCTACCTCAATCAGGTGCTGCCGGAAGCGCACCTGACGGTGGCGAACATCGAGGGAGGGGAGCCCGAGCCAGCGGCGATGATGGCTACGGCGTCGATGGGGCCGTTGTCGGTCCCGGCGTCGGGTCGAGCGGGGTAGATTACGCCCAGACGAGGATGACCTGGAGCAGGATCAGGCCGCCGAGGATCGACAACTCGAGACTCTGGGCGCCGGTCATGACGTCCCGGAACGGTGTTTCCGTCGGTGTTCCGCCCGTCGCCGTCGGGTTCGAGGGATGAGAGTCGAGTAAGCGCACTCGGGCTGGCCTCAAATATGGTATCGGTCGCCCTGAGAGATTACTGTATCCCCCAGGGCCAAGACCAGGCCTGGGGTTCCCCGATGGTACAGATACCCCCCTTCGACCGCCTCGGGTCCCCTCGATCCTCCGCTCCTGGCAGCCCCGGCCTTTCTCGGGACCACGCTGGCCCGGGGCGTCTTGAAGCTGCTCTCGGCCGAGTCCGCGCACCGTGGCGCCGGCAGGTAGTCCTGGCCGACCGGGCCGCCGGCGCGAGGCCGTAGCCGGCGCCGGCGGCACGAGTGAGGGACTTCAGAGTGGATTCGCGCTGGTACGCCATCTGGACCCGTTCGCGCCACGAGAAGCGCGTGCGCGATCGACTCGCCGAGAAGGGGGTCGACGTCTTCCTGCCGACCATCGCCCGATGGAGCCGCTGGAAGGACCGCAAGAAGAAGCTCGACTGGCCGCTGTTCCCTGGCTACTGCTTCGCCCGATTCGACGTCGTCGATCGGGGGGCGGTGCTGGCCTGCAACGGCGTGGTCCAGATCGTCGGCACCGACGGCATCCCGACGTCGATACCCGACGATGAGGTGGACGGCATCCGTCGGCTCGTCGAGAGCGAGCTCAGTTACGACCCCTGTCCGTTGGTCAAGGAAGGCGAAGAGGTCAAGGTCGTCTCCGGTCCGCTGCGGGGGCTGACCGGACGACTCATGCGCAAGGGTAGTCACGCCCGATTGGTGCTGTCGGTGGACCTGATCGCCCAGGCGGTCAGCGTCGAAGTGGACGCCGCCGACGTGCGGGCCCGCAACCGGTGACCGAGGCGGACCACCGCGACGCCTGGAGGCATGGCGACCGGTTCTCGGCGTGACCGTGGACCATCGCCGGGCCGTGGGCGCCGGTCGGGCCAGACTCATCGTTGCTTCCGGGAGCCGAACACGGTCCGGAAGATGAGGGCGATGTCACTTCGGAGGGTCGAGTGCTCCGCGTACTCCGCCGACAGGCGGAGCTTGTCGGGCAGGATGCGCTCACGATACTCCAGCTCGGGGTCGGGCGCCGCCGCCAGCAAGGCCGATTCGTTCCGATACCGCAGCGACGCCGGATCGGTGATTCCCGGCCGCACGCGAAGCACCGGTGCAAAGCGGTCGTGGAAGAGATCCACGTACTCCGGAACCTCGGGACGGGGACCGACCAGGCTCATGTCCCCCCGCAAGACGTTGAACAGCTGCGGCAGCTCATCGATCTTGGTCGCTCGCAGCCATCGGCCGACGCGTGTGATCCGCGGATCGCCGGCAACCGTCGGCCCACCGGGCTTCCCCGGCTCCGGCGTCATGGTTCGGAACTTGTAGATCGTGAAGGGCTTGAACCCGCGACCGACCCGGGTCTGGCGAAAGAACACCGGTCCGGGTGAATCGAGGCGGATGAGCAGCGGAACGACGATCAGGAAGGGGGCGATCAACAGCAGGCCGGATGCCGCCACGGTGACGTCGAAGAGCCTTTTTACCGACACGAAGGGCGCTCTTGAACGAGTGGCGATCAGTTACCCAACAGCCCCCTCATCCGGGCGACGAGCGACGCGAAGGTCGAGGGGTCGCCGGTAGCGCGCGTGACGAGAAACACGGCGAACTCCGGCGCCGTGTGCGGTGGCGTCGGCCGCCAGCCGACCATCGGCGCGGCGGTCAGCCCCTCCAGCGGAATGGTCACATCCCGACCCGTGTAGATGCCGGAAACAAGGGGACGGGCGGCCAGGTTCCTGACGTCGCGGACCTCGTAGGACGCCCCGGCCGGAATGGCGGCGGACGCGAGATCGACCTGGACCTCTTTCGCCTGCTCCCAGTTGTAGACGATCACATGGGCGCGTCCCGGCGAGAACCGGTTCGGGCGCACGAAGATCTTGGTGACGGCGGGCGGGTCGGTCACGAACTCGTTGGCAGGATGCTGAGCCGCCATCTCCGGCTGTGGCACGATGGTCTGGCCCTTCACCGCCCGCGCCAAGCCAATCAGCACGTTCCCCTCGAGCACGCCCTCGCAGTTCATGAGCTGCACCGCGTAGCCGCCGCGCGAAAACAGGTAGTTGTCCTTGATCACCACGTTGTCGCAGCCGGCCGCGTAGCCGATGTTGCTCCCCGCCCCGGGGTTGTCGTAGGTGTAGTTGGACTTCAGGACCGGCCGTTTCGCCAGCCGATGGCCGCCGACCAGGAAGTTGTAATCGCCAGCCGGGATGCCGTTGTTGACGACGACATTGCCTTCGAACTGCATGTCGTCCAGAAAGCCCTCGTCGGAGGCGTAGGCGTGGACGCCAATCCCGAACTGGCCGAAGATGACGTTGTCGGTGATTCGACGAACGCCGGTCTTGTTCTGGGTGTAGATGCCGTGGCCGTGCGGGCGGTCCGGACCCAGCCAGCCATTGTAATAAATGATGTTGCCGTACGCCTCGGTGTCGACCGCGTCGCTCCACATCCCTATGCCGCCGGCCAGATCGTGAATGACGAGGTTGACCAGCTTGACGTTGGCGCCATGGACGTCGAAGCCGGCCGCCCGCCTGAGGGTGGTGTTTGATCGCACGGGATCCGAGCTGGTGACCTCGAAGTCCCGGAAGATGGTCCACGCGCCGTTCAGTGTCAGGACCGAGTGGATCGCCCTCGCGCCGTCGATAACGGCGTGCTCTCCCCTCACGGAACGCACGGTGATCGGTGCGCCCGCGGCGCCGGCCAGCGTGCTGGTGATCGCGTTGACGCGATAGGTGCCGCCGCGCAGCCAGACCGTGCCACCCGGGCGCACCGGAGCGGCGCTGGACAGGGCCGTCTCCAGGTCGAAGGGGCGCTCCCTGCTGCCGTCGCCGCTGCTCGAACCGTCTGGCGCCGCGTAGATGGCCTGCGAGGGATCTGACGGTTCGCTGGTGACGACCGCGGTCTTCCAGCAGGCCCCCATGACGAGCAACCCCGCCACCAGGCAACCGCCAACGATCGCCGACGTGAGGCTGCGAGGTTGCCCTGCGGAGGTGGGTGCCGTCATTGGTCGCTCGTCACTACACGACTCTCCCGAGAATGTTACGCGATATCGGCGCTCGAACTGGGAATACCTGGCGAAATCCGCGTCGTGCCGGGCCCGGCCCGTGACTTCCGTGTTGGCGGAGCCTTGCCGGCGGAGTGCGCCGCTCAGGGCCGGCGCGTTTTTCCACCAGGGGGCGGCCCCTGCCCAGTCTGAACGGGCAGAATTGACGTCCCGCCCTCATCCTGCAGGAGATGCTTCAGTCCGAGCGGAGCGTGTGGCGCCGACCGTGGCGGGGGACCCTTGCGGCCAAAGACTGCCAGCGACGCGCGGATGTCAGATTCTCCGGACGGCCCCGCCGGGAAATAGGCGTCGACCGCCTCCAGCGCCTCCGCGGCGGACGAAAGCCGTCCTCCCTTCAGCTCGAGGGCGGTTTCCAGCCACCGTCGCAGAGGCGGAAAAATCACATGCCGATAGACCAGTTCCTCGAGTTTGTACGAGTAGTCGGTCGGTCCGATCGGTCGACCCAGCACACTGGACAGGGCAACGAGGGCGACATCGATCACGTCGAGCTGGCGACCCGGTGGCGGCTGGCGAGTCGGTCGCAGAACTCCCAGCTCTGACCACATCCGTCTCGCCGGGAGCGCCAGCGTCTCCAGAACCGCCCCCAGCACGTGATCCCGAACGATCAGTCCTCCGTCCGGGGTCACGAGAATCCGATCCATGGTGAGCGAGCCGTGGGTCACGCTCTTGCCCCGCGCCTGCAGGGCGGCGATCGGCGCCGTCAAGTCCCGAATCAAGGTGAGCGCAAACGCCGCACTCCGCGCGCGTTTCAGCTCTGACAGGCGTCGCCCTGGCTTGTAGGCCGACAATACGAGGAGGCCGCCCGACTCCGCGGGGTCGTCGACGATACGGACCGCGGGGAGGGACGGGTGGTCGAGACCGGCGAGGAGCTCGAACCGCCGCCGGAGTGCCGCCCTGACGCCGGGGGCGGCGGCGAAGTCCCGCCGCATGCGCAGCGCTTCCCACGCCGGCGGGCCATCAGCGTCGTACCCGAACAGGCGCTCGCCGAAGCCGTCCGAAGGGCCTCGGGCGAACCGGGTGGGCAGGTCCTTTCGAGAATCGTGCGCACGCGACAGGCCCAACACGGCCTCGCGTTGGCTACTCACGCGTCACCACCCGTTCCGCGGAACATCGTGGACCGCGACCCTCACTGCACTGACCCGGCCGAGGACGGCTCGTTGACGTCCTCGGCGGCCGTCACCACGACCTTGATGAAGTCTCCCCTGTCGAAATTCACCGGGTGCATCCACTGAGTGGGGGCGCGGCCTCCAAGGCGGCTGAGACAGCCTCAAGCCTACCATGTGGCCAAGAGCGCGATCGCGCGATCGCGCGAAGGACAGAAGTCCTCGAAATTATGGACATTTGTCTCGCTCGGCACGCTCCAAACGCCCAGTTTATGCCGATGTACATTGACGACGCGTTAAAGGAGGCCCGGCAAGGTCCTTGCTGAACAACTGGCTGACCGTCCGTGGCCGAGACGAACCGAGCCGCCCGATTCGGCCGACTGATGAGCTGCATTCGGATGACCTCGGGTTGGGTCGGGCGTGGATATCATGGGAGTTTCCCGGCGCAGTCATGTGACTGAGAGGGCGTTCGCCTGTCGAGGTAGGCCGGCGCGCGCCGTCGGCGACGAGTTCCCTGCCGCACGTTGGACCGGATGGTGACAACTTTCAACCCGGGTCAGATTCAGTGAGCACCAGCGTCCTGGGCGTGGTCCTGGCGCGCGGCGGCTCGAAGGGGATACCCCGCAAGAACGTGGCTCTATTGGCGGGCAAACCGCTCCTGGCGTATACGGCGGCCGCTGCCCTGCAGGCGAAGCGGCTGAGTCGGGTGGTCCTCTCGACAGACGATGAGGAGATCGCCACCGTCGGGCGTGACCTCGGTCTCGAGGTCCCGTTCATGCGACCGCCGGCCCTCGCGCACGACGACACGCCGGCGATCGCAGTGCTCCAGCACGCGGTTCGAGAAGTCGAGTCTCAGGGGCACCGGTTCGACGCCGTCTTCACGCTGCAACCGACCAACCCGCTCCGCCGTCCGAATGACATCGACGGCGCCATCGAGCTCCTCGAGCGAACCGGCGCAGATTCGGTGATCTCCTTTGTCGAGGTTGGCGACAACCACCCGGCGCGCATGAAGTTCCTCGATCCAGAAGGACGTGCGATCGATCCACCGTTCGGAGAGCTGGTCGAGGGCCAACGTCGACAGGACCTGCCGAAGCTCTACCTTCGCGAAGGCTCGGTCTATCTGACCCGGCGCGATGTGCTCGTCGACGAGAACTCGCTTAAGGGGACAGATTGCCGCGCGTGGATCGTGCCCCGCGACCGCGCGTGCAACATCGACGAACCGTTCGACTGGATGCTCGCCGACGTGCTGGTGCGGCACCATGGCCTTGCCTGAGCGATTGGCGCCGGTTACTGACGTGAACCTGCCCGTTACCCTCCGTGAACTACCCGACCTGTCGGCCGGGGAGTGGGACGACACGATGGCGTCGTATCGAGATGCCACGGTCTTTCACGCCTCAGCCTGGCACCAGGGCCTGAGCGAGGCCCTGCCCGGGCAGGTCGTGCGCTTTCAGGTCGAGATGGACAGCGAGGTCTGCGGGCACTGGTGCGGCTTCCTGGTGAAGAAATTCGGCATCAAGGTCTTCGGCGCGCCCTTGCCGGGCACCGCGACCGACTACATGTATCCCGTGTTCTCGAAGACGCCCGCGGTCGGCGAGTTCCTCAAGGCCGTGCGGACCTGGGCCTCTGAGCGACGAGTCGGGCTGGTTGAAGTCGGCGGAGAGTACTTCGACGACGACAGCCTGACGGCGGGAGGCTATCAGCTGCAACCCACCAGAACCTACCGGGTGGACCTGTCTGGCGGCGAGGACGCCGTGTGGCAGCGGCTCAAGCCGGCGATGCGCAACAAGGTCCGCAAGGCCGAGAAGCACGGCGTGACGGTCGTCGAAGACACCTCCGAGACCTTCGCGCGCGACTTCTCCGACATGCTGCGATCGGTGTTCAATCGCCAGGGAAAAGCCCCGAGCTACGACCAGCGCCGCATCGAAACCGTGGTCCGCGTCCTCGGCAGGTCTGGACGACTGAGCGCGTTGACAGCCAAGCGCGACAACGAGCGGCTGGCCTCTGTCATCCTCCTCCACGATGCCAGGACCGCCTACTTCTGGGCTGGAGCTTCCTACCCGAGTGCCTACCCGTTCGGCGCCAACGACATCATTCAGTGGCGAGCGCTGCAACTGGCGATGTCCCGGGGGCTGGAATGCTATGACGCCTGCGGCGGTGGTGAGTACAAGGAGAAGTTCGGAGGCACCTTCGTCTCCCTCCCCGCCGGGCACCTGGTCATGCGTCCGGTGTTCGGTTTGGTCCGCAGTTCCGTGCTGAAGGGTTTCCGGGCGAAGCAGGCGCTGATCGGCGCCGTGCAGCGCGTTGCGACGGGTTGGCGATGATTACCACCCGGGAGCGCATCCGAGTCTCCGAGTTGATCGGCGGAGCGCTGGCGACCGCCGGGACGTCCTCTCGACGAGCTCATCCAGGAGTTCGTGCCGTCGACCGGGCGGCATGTCCTTTACGCCAGCCAGGGCAAGGCGGCCTTCGAGCAGATCGTCGTGGCGGCCGGGCTCGGTGGCAGCCGGATCATCGTGCCGGCCTTCTTCCCCGACGACTTCGTCGGCGTGTTCCTGAAGTACGGCATGACTCCGGTGTTCGTGGACGTCGACCCCGACACGTACCATCTCGATCTGCGTGCCGTGACCGGGGCCCACCTTCAGGGCGCACGTGCACTCCTGGTCGAGCACACCTTCGGCTTGCCGGCCAACGGCGCCCGCTACCGCGCGTTCTGCGACGAGCACGGGCTGGTGTTGATCGAGGACTGCGCGCGCGCCCTGGGAGCCTCGTTCGCCGGTCGACTGGTCGGAGCCGACGGGCACTACGCGATGTTCAGCCTGCCCAAGTGCGTGCCGGTGCGCGCTGGTGGGCTGGCCCTCTCAGAGGAGCCGATGCCGGCACCGCTCGGCGGCGCGCACATCGGTCTCGCCGGCATGCTTCACGCGGCGACGCTCGTCAAGTACCCCTTCGCCAATGCCGTCGAGGGGGTCGCCTACTCGCTGCTCGCCGACTCACCGATCTACCCCCGCGAGGTCGGCAACTACGAGCCCCAGCCGGTCCGCGAGTTCGACGCGGTGGGCCGCGTCATGCTGAAGGCGTTCCTGCCTTTGTATCGCGACGCGCTCGCGAAGAAGCGAGCCTGTTCGCAGGTCCTGCGGACGGCCTTGGAACCGATGGGCTTCGTCTTTCAATCCGACGGCGGCGGCGACCATATCTGCACGTCTCTGGCGGCCGAACCGCCGCCGGGGTGCGATGCCGACGAGTTGAAGGGCTTTTTGATCGCCCACGGCGTCAAAGCGAGCGCCATGTGGCGCAGCGCCCTGGGGGTCTCGGCGTTTGGCTCCGAGACGTGGGGCGCCGAGCCCCAGTCGACGCCGGTCTCCCTTCGGCTGTCGCAACGCCTCATTCAGCTTCCGGTCAGCCGTTTTCGGACCGCCTCACAGTCGAGACGGATCGTCGATCTCTGCGGTCGATTCGTCGCCGACGCCACCACGGGCGCCGAGGCCCGGATGTGTTTCGCGCCGGGGCCACACTGACGATGCTCCCTGGTGCGTCGGCGGTCATCGTGAGCATGCTGGTGAGCGGGTTCGTGCTGATCCCGGTCGCCGCGGCCCGCGGCCAGAGCCCCGACCCTGCCGCCGACGCGGTCTTCCAGGTCGGCCCCCTCGCCTTCACTCCGGCGATTTCCATTCCGGAGTTTGGCCTCGATTCGAATGTCTTCAACGACTTTGAGAATCCGGAGAAGGACTTCACGGCGAACGTCCAGCCGGAGGTCGACGCCTGGCTGCGGTTCGGCCCGCTCCGGCTGGGGGCCAGACAGCAGTTCAATTTCATCTATTTCTCCGAATACAGGTCGGAGTCGGCCGTCAATACGCGCACTGCCCTCACGGCCGAACTGCTGCTGCTCTGGGCCAGGCCACACGCCAGCCTGTCGTATCGTGAAGACCAATGATCGTCCGGACGCCTCCATCGACACCAGAGCCGTGAGCCGCAGCCGTCCAGCCTCGGCTGGCATCGAATTTCGACTGAGCAGCAGCACCAGCATCGATATCGGCGCCGACTACGACACCATCGCCTACGACGACGAGGCCTCGTTCGAGGGCACGTCGCTGCAGAGCGCACTCGACCGCGACACGCGTACCTATCGCGCCGTCCTCCAGTACGCAGTGACGCCACCCACGACACTGACGCTCACCGCGGCCAGGCAGGACGAGCAGTTTCCCTATTCTCCTGAACAGAACAGCGAGAGCTTCCGTGTCGTGCCGGGAGTCACCTTTGCCGCGGATGCCGTCGTCACCGGGTCGGTGGACGTGGGCTGGTTGTCGTTCACTCCGCGAAACGGCACGTTCGGAACCTTCAACGGGGTGGTCTCCAGCGTGGACCTCGGTTACGTGTTCCTCGGGGTGACTCGATTCCAGCTGATGGCCAACCGGGATGTGACGCCCTCCATCGATCGCTTCTCGACCTACGCGTTGCAGACCAACCTGAGAGGAACCATCACCCACCGCGTCAGCGAACAATGGGATGTCACGGCCAGTGCGGCCCATACCCGGCTGGACTTCACACAGTTGCGCGATGTGCTCCCCGATGTCGGCGGCGAGCCCGTGGTCGACCGCGCCGACACGGTTTACACCTTTTCCGGGGGCATTGGGTTCTACTTCAACCAGGGCCTTCGTCTTGGTCTGAAGGTCGAGTCGATCCGTCGGGAGTCACTGCGGCCAATTGACCGCTACGACAACCTGCGTGTCATGGGCTCGATCAGCTACGCCTTGAACTGACTGGACGGATTTCTCATGATGGCAAGAATCAGAGGCGGTACAACGGCCGATCTCCGGGAGCCTCGGCGGCACCCACAATCAAGGGCGGGCGCGCTGCGGATCGGACTGGTGTGGATGTTCTGGCTGCCGTCACCGGGCCGGCCAACGCCGGTCAGGCTGGCGAGTACGTCCTCGGGCCTGGAGATGTGGTGGCTGTCACGGTGTGGGATCAGCTGGACCTGTCGGGCAAGTTCACGCTCGAACCTGACGGCGCGTTCGCGTTTCCGCTGATCGGGAAGGTGCAAGCCGGCGGACGAAGCGCTCGCGATGTCGAGGGCGAGATGAAACTGCGGCTGCGCAACGAGCGCATCTTCACCGACCCGCAGATCACCGTCGTGGTGGACACCTACGCCAGCCAGCGGGTATTCATCGTCGGCGAAGTCCGGACGGCCGGCAGCTATCCCCTGCGGGGCGAGACCACGCTCCTCGAAGCGCTGGCGCAGGCGGGCTCCCCAACCGCTGAGGCAGCCAGCGAGGTGCTGATCGTGCGCCCGGCCAGTGGCACTCAGCGGGCCAAAGCCGTGCTTCCCACCGACGCGACGGCTTCCGAGGTCATCCGGGTTGATTTGGCGCTGCTCCAGGAGGGGGACTTCTCGAAGAACGTCTCGTTGCGGAACGGAGATACGATCTTCGTGCCGCGAGCCGAGAGTTTCTACGTCTTCGGGCAGGTCAGAACTCCCGGCCAGTACGTCGCCCGACGCGGGACGACGGTCATGCAGGCACTGTCCCTGGCCGGCGGGATCACCGACCGCGGCGCCTTGAATCGCGTCAGAATTGTTCGTGTAGTCGATGGCAAGAAAACGGAGTTCAAAGTGAAATTGACGGACGAAATCCAGCCGGGCGACACCATCGTCGTGCCGCAACGTTTCTACTGATGCCCGGCCCCGACCAGCCCGTTGGAGGACGTCCCATGTCGCGCACCACGGCGCCGCCGCCTGCTTCTCCCCACCTGCTCCACTACCTGCGGGTACTGTCCAAGCGCCGATGGACCGCGCTCGGAACGCTGATCGTCGTTGTCGGCACGGTGGCGTACCTGACGGCACGCACGGTCCCGTTGTTCCAGGCGCGGGCCCAGCTCATGATCGAGGTCGAGCGCCCGAAGGTCGTGGTCTTCGACGGCGACCCGAAGGCCGACCGCGCCGACGAGACCCAGGACTACCAGGAGACGCAGCGCAGGATTCTGCAGAGCCGCACGCTGGCGAGCCGGACGCTCGAGGCCCTTCAACTGTGGCAGCACCCCGCCTTCGGTGGCGGCCCGCAGGAGCAGCCCTCGGCGCTCCAGGCACGACTGAATTCGGTGACGGAGTGGGTTTCGTCACTGCCGGCCAAGATCTCGAAGTCCGACAACTACGTCCGCGGCGGTCTCACCCAGCCGGACGGCCCCGATCCCGACGAGGCCCTCGGCTTCCAGGCCAGCGCCGAACAGAGCGTGGCGATCGACAACTTTCTCGATCGCCTCGAGGTCAGCCAGGCGGGCTTGAGCCGTCTCGTCGACGTCTCGTTCAAGTCCGAGGATCCGAAACTCGCCGCGGCCGTCGCCAACGCTCTCACCGACGCCTACGTCGAACAGAACCGCGAGTTCAAGTCGGCGATCGCCAAGGAGGCTGCTGACTGGCTCGCCGACCAGCTCGAGGGCCACCGCAAGCAGCTTCAGGAGAGTCAGACGACGCTCCAGCGCTACCGCGAGCAGCGCCCGGATGCGTCTGGCGAGAGCGCCGCCCTGGGGTTGAGGCGCCTCGAAAGCCTCAACGCCAGCCTGATGACGGCCCGAACCGAGCGCATCCAGAGGGAGACCCTGCACAATCAAGTGCGGTCGCTGCGGGGCGACCAGGGGGCCATGGATGGCCTGCAGTTCGTCCAGGCCAACGAGGCCGTGCAGGATCTCAAGCGGGAGCTGGGCATGCTGCAGCAACAGGATCTGCAGCTGGCCCCGAAATTCGGCGAGCAGCACCCCGAACGCGCCAAGTTGCGGCTGGCGATCCAGGCGACCGAGGCCCGGCTGAAGGGCCAAATGGCCGCCGCGATCGAGCGGGTTCAGAACGACTACGAGGCGGCGGTGGAGCAGGAACAGAGCCTGGTCCAGGCCGTCGAAGTGCAGAAGCGGGAGTCGCTGGCGTCGACCGGCAAACGCGCCGAGTTCGATGACCTGGCGCGTGCCGCGGCGACCGACCAGGAGATCTTCGCGACGCTGCTGCAGCGGGCCAAGGAAACCGGCGTTACCACCGGGCTCGTGGCGAGCAATATCCGCATCGTCGACCGGGCCACCGCCCCTCAATCGCCGGTGAGCCCGAATCCGCGCCGAAACCTGCTCCTGGCGCTCTTCGGCGGGTCCATTCTCGCCCTGGGATTGGCCTTCTTCAGGGACTACATGGACCGGGCCATCACCACTCCGGAGGAGGTCAAGGCATCACTCGGACTGCCCTGTCTCGGATTGGTGCCGAAGCTGACAGGCCGGAAGAACGTGGAATCGCCGCTGCTGCCCGACCCGCACCTGCCGGCGATCTTCCAGGAGGCATTCCGAGCCGTCCGCACCAACGTGCTGTTCTCCTCGGCAGACGAAGCGGTTCGGACGATCCTGGTCACCAGCACCGGGCCAGGCGAAGGCAAGACGACCGTCGCCTGCAACCTGGCCGTCTCACTGGCGCAGACCAGCCGACGCGTTCTGCTGGTCGATGCCGACATGCGAAAGCCGCGTGTCCACACCATGCTTGGGCAATCGCAGGGGCCGGGCCTGTCGGAAGCCATCGGCGGGGGATGGACGGCGGCCCAGTGCGCGGTCGTCACCTCGGTTCCCAACCTGTGGCTGGTGCCAGCCGGAGCCATTCCCCCGAATCCCTCCGACCTGCTGAGTTCGGAGCGGTGCCGGAAGTTCATCAACACCATGGCCGAATCCTTCGACTGGGTCATCATCGACTCGCCGCCGGTCATGGCCGTGACCGACGCGTCCCTGATCGCGCACCTCGCCTCTGGCGTGCTCTTCGTGGTGGCCGCCGAGCAAACCAAGGGTCCGGCGGCCGCCAACGCGCTCAACCAGCTCGATGGTGCCAACGCCAGGTTCGTCGGAGCGGTCTTGAACAGCGTGAACTTCAAGCGCAACTCGTTCTACTACGGGGATCACTACTCGCGTAAGTACGGCGACTACTATGCGAAACCGATGGCCAAGACCGCGGTGGCGGCGGCCAAGGATGCCGCCTTCGACTAGCGCATTGTCAGCGCCTCACGCCGGCCGATGCCCGCGCAATCGGCCGCTGTATCAGGAACACCTCCCGTCGCGCGGCCCCCGGAAGCAGAACCCCGATCATGAGCGTCACTGAGCGTATCGCCCCACCGAGCGGGCTCGCCGGCCACGATGGCGCAGCGCCATTGCCCGTCACCCGCATCGAGCGGGCTTCGGGCTGGATCTCGTTGAACCTCGGCGAGGTGTGGCGCTATCGCGAGCTGCTCTACTTCCTGACGTGGCGCGACGTCGTCGTTCGCTACAAGCAAACGGCCCTGGGGGCGGGCTGGGCGATCATCCAGCCGGTGATGACGATGGTGGTCTTCAGCCTGGTCTTCGGACGGCTGTCGTCGATTCCGTCGGACGGCGTCCCCTATCCGCTGTTCAGCTTCGCGGCGCTGGTCCCCTGGACGTTCTTTGCGAACGGCCTCACCCAGTCGTCGAACAGCCTGGTCGGCAGCGCCAACCTGATTCAGAAGGTCTACTTCCCCCGCCTCATGATCCCCGCCGCCAGCGTGCTCGGGGGCGCGGTCGACTTCCTGCTCGCCTTCGTCGTCCTGCTCGGGATGATGGCCTACTACGGCATTGCGCCGACAATCAACATCCTGTGGCTGCCGCTGTTTCTGCTCCTGGCGGTGGCGACGGCCCTCGGCGTCGGCCTGTGGCTGTCGGCCCTCAACGTGCGGTTCCGCGACGTGCGCTACGTGGTGCCCTTCATCACTCAGTTCTGGCTCTTTGCCACGCCGATCGCCTATCCGAGCAGCCTGCTCGACGAACCCTGGCGAACGGTCTACGGGTTGAATCCCATGGCCGGCGTGGTCGAAGGTGTGCGTTGGGCCCTGCTCGACACCAACACCGCTCCCGGGCCGATGATCGGCTTGTCGGTACTGGCCGCAGCGCTCCTGCTGGTGGGCGGCGCCTACTACTTCCGCCGGATGGAGAGGGCCTTTGCCGACATCGTCTGAGGCGTTCGTCGCCCTCGGCGGCAACCCGCGCACGGCCGCGCCCACGCTCGTCATCGGCGAGGTGGCGCAGGCGCATGACGGCAGTCTCGGGCTCGCCCACGCCTTCATCGACGCCATCGCCGACGCGGGTGGCGACGCGGTGAAGTTCCAGACTCACGTCGCCGACGCCGAGAGCACGGCCGAGGAGGGCTGGCGCACCAAGTTCAGCCAGCAGGACAGCGACCGCCGTGCCTACTGGAGGCGGATGGAATTCACCGAGCCTCAGTGGCTCGGCCTGAAGCGACATGCCGACGACCGGGGGCTGCTCTTTCTCAGCTCGCCGTTCTCCGATGACGCGTTCGAGCTGCTGCGTCGAGTCGGGATCGGCGCCTGGAAGGTCGCGTCCGGGGAACTGAGCAACCGGCCGCTCCTCGATCGCATCGCCGCAACGGGGTTGCCCGTGCTCCTGTCGACGGGCATGAGCCCGCTGGCCGAGATCGACGGCGCGGTGCAGCAGGTCAAGGCCCACGGGTGCCCGCTCACCGTCCTGCAGTGCACCACCGCCTACCCGTGCGGGCCCGAGAACATCGGCCTCAACCTGCTGCCGTTCTTTCGCAGCCGATACGACTGCCCGGTCGGCCTCTCCGATCACTCAGGCACCATCTACCCGGCGCTGGCCGCGGCGACACTCGGAGCGGCGCTGATCGAAGTCCACGTGACGCTCAGTCGACAGATGTTCGGACCCGACGTGTCGGCGTCGGTGACGACCGCCGAGCTGCGGCAGTTGACCGACGGCGTCCGTTTCATCCACCAGATGATCACCAATCCCGTCGACAAGGACACCGCCGCTGCCGGCCTCGAACCGGTGCGGGCACTGTTCACCAAGAGCGTGGTTCTCAGGACCACTCTCGACGCCGGCTCGGTCCTGCGGCCCGAGGACTTGACCGTCAAGAAACCTGGCACCGGGATTCCAGCTGCCAATCTGCCGCTCGTGGTCGGTTCGGTCCTCAAGCGGCGGATGGAGGCCGACTCCGTGTTGCGGGTGAGCGACCTGGAGCCCAGCCGATGAACCGTCGGAAGATCTGCGTCGTCGTCACCGCCCGGCCAAGTTACTCACGCGTGAAGACGGCGCTCAGCGCCATCCGCGACAACCCGGCGCTCGAGTTGCAGCTGGTCGTCGCCGCCTCGGCGCTCCTCGACCGCTACGGCAGCGCCGTGCGACTACATCGAGCGCGACGGTTTCGAGATCGCCGCCAGGGTCTACAGCGTGCTCGAGGGCGAGAACGCCGACCGCGATGGCCAAGACCACCGGCCTGGGGCTGCTCGAACTGGCCACGGTGTTCGACAACCTCAAGCCCGACGTCGTCGTGACGGTTGCCGATCGCTACGAGACGCTGTCGACCGCCGTCGCCGCCGCCTACATGAACATTCCGGTCGCCCACATCCAGGGCGGCGAGATCACCGGTTCCATCGACGAGAAGGTCCGACACGCCGTCACCAAGCTGGCCGACGTGCACCTGGTGTCCACCGACAAGGCGGCGGAGCGGGTCGTCCGCATGGGCGAAGAACCCTCGACGGTGTTCGTCACCGGCTGCCCCTCGATCGACCTCGCGGCCGAGATGCTGACCGACCCCGGGCTCGACTTCGACATCTTCAAGCGGTACGGCGGCGTTGGCCCGCTGCTCGACCTGTCGGCCGGCTACGTCGTCGTGATGCAGCACCCGGTGACCACCGAGTACGAGCTGGCGCGACGCCACGTCACCGAGACGCTGCACGTCATCGACGATCTCGATCTGCCGGCGCTGTGGTTCTGGCCCAACGTCGATGCCGGCGCCGACGGCACCTCGAGTGGCATCCGGACCTTCCGGGAGGAGAGGGACCCTCGCAGCATCCACTTCTTCAAGAACATGGCGCCGATTGATTTCCTCAAGCTGCTGCACAACAGCCGGTGCCTCATCGGGAACTCCAGTGTCGGCATTCGGGAATGCTCCTACCTCGGCGTCCCGGTCGTGAACATCGGTACCCGACAGGCGGGCCGCGACCGCGGCGAGAACGTCATCGATGTAAATTACGACCGCGAGGCGATCGTTTCGGCCGTCGATCGGCACCTGGCCAACGGCCGGTGCGCGAAGAGCCCGCTCTACGGCGATGGTTTTGCCGGCCCCCGGATCGCCGCCCGCCTCAGCGAGGTCGAGCTGCGCATCGAGAAGAGACTCACCTACTAGCCACTGTGAGGCAAGACAGAATGGTTTCGTTCATCGGGCTCCGGGCCACGTGGCCGACGGGGCGAGCTTAGAGATGGCTATCGCGCTCAGGGCAGAAGGACTGTCCAAGCAGTACATCATCGGCACTCAGCGCGAGCGGTATCGCACGCTGCGTGAGAGCCTCACGGCACTCGGAACGGCACCCCTGCGCGCCGTGCGCTCGGCCTTCCGCCGTGGCGTGGAGGCGCGTGCCAACCGGCAAGAGGCGCTGGTGTGGGCGCTGCAGGACGCCTCGTTCGAGATCGAGCGTGGTGAGGTGGTCGGCATCATCGGTCGCAACGGCGCCGGCAAGAGCACGCTGCTCAAGCTCCTGTCGAAGATCACCGAGCCGACCCGCGGCTTCGCCGAGGTGCACGGGCGTGTTGGTTCGCTGCTCGAAGTCGGGACCGGATTCCACAACGAGCTGACCGGGCGGGAGAACATCTATCTGAATGGCGCCATCCTCGGCATGCGCAAGGCCGAGATCGAAGCGAAGTTCGACGAGATCGTCGCGTTCGCCGAGGTCGAACAGTTCATCGACACGCCGGTGAAGCGCTACTCGAGCGGCATGTATCTCCGCCTGGCCTTCGCCGTGGCGGCGCACCTCGAACCGGAGATCCTCCTGGTCGACGAGGTGCTCGCGGTCGGCGACGCGACGTTTCAGAAGAAATGCCTGGGCAAGCTCGGCACGGTGGCCAAGGAGGGCCGCACCGTCCTCTTTGTCAGCCACAACATGGGCGCCATCCGCTCGATGTGCACCAAGGGCGTGGTGCTCGAGAAAGGCCGCGTTCAGGAATCCGGTGAGATCGGCGCGGCGATGGCGGCGTACTACCGGCTGATTGGCGCGCTCGAGTTCGAGGCGCCTTCGGCCGACGACGGCCCGTCGCGCTCGGGCTTCGGCCGTGTCGTCATCGACTGCGACGGCGCTGAAACGATCGAGCAGTCGAAGGAGTTCGAGGCCGCCACCACGCTGACCCTGGACGAAAACACCAGCGGCTTCACCCTCAACTGCCATCTCGTCGACATGCTCGGGCGCGAGGTATTCATCCTTCGTGAGAGCAGCACGGACCTCGGCCTGGCCGGAGTGGCCCCGGGCACCTACCGGATCAAGGTGCGCTTCCCGCCGCTCTGGCTGAGTCCCGGGCTGTACGCGCTCTGGTTCAAGGTGCAGATCTCCGGCGCCTTCGCCTCGAGCCGTCACGTCACCGACAAGGCGACGATCGATGTGGTGGGGACCTCCGGCGTTGCCGATACCGCCCTCCTGCATCCACGCGTGACATGGGCGATCAGCAGACAGTGACGAAGACGGGCCCGCGTTGCTGCCGATGAACGAACTCATGGCGAGGGGTCCCGAACGTGAGGCCCAACCGACGGCGCCGGCGAAACTGTCCGGACCCAAGCGCCTGCTCATCGTGTCGCACGTGCGCCACTACTGGCATGACGGCCAGCTCGGCGCTTATGGCCCCTACGCGAGAGAGATCGACATCTGGGCCGACTTGTTCGAGTCGGTCGTCATCGCGGCCCCGCTCCGTCGGGTGCCCTTTCCCGGCGATTGCCTGCCCTTCACCAGATCGAACATCTCGATGGCCCCGCAGTGGGACGCCGGCGGTGACACGTGGCAGGCCAAGCTCGGGCTGGTGCCGGCCATCCCGTTGTGGGTCGTCGGGCTGGCGGGCGCCATGCGGCAAGCAGACGCCATTCACGTGCGCTGCCCTGGCAATCTCGGCCTCGTCGGGGCGGCAATGGCGCCGCTGTTCTCGCGCTACCTGGTCGCGAAGTACGCCGGCCAGTGGAACCCGCACGAGACTGAACGGGTCCCGACGCTGCGTTCAGCGTTTGCTGCTCGGGTCACGGTGGTGGCGCGGCCCGGTGACCGTCTACGGCGAGTGGCCTGACCAGCCAGCCCATGTCGTGCCCTTCTTCACCTCGATGATGACGGCCGAGCAGGTCGAACGCGCGGTGCGAGTCGCCGCCGTCAAGCGGATTGAACGGCCACTGCGAGTGCTGTATTCAGGAATGCTGGAACCCCGGAAGCGCGTCGACGCGCTGATCGACGCCGTCAGACTGCTGGTGGCAGAGGGTGTGCCGATCGAGCTGACGATCGTCGGCCATGGCCCCGAAGGCGAGGCGCTGCGCGCCAGGGCCGGTGACCTGCCAGGCACGGGGAATCGTCGACCTTCATCGGCGCGCTGCCGTACGACGAATCCCTCCGCTGGTTCGAATGGGCGCATGCGATGGTCCTGCCCTCTCAGACATTCGGAGGGGTGGCCCAAGGTGGTCGCCGAAGGAATGTGTCATGGCCTGCTCTGCGTCGCGGTGGCCCATGGGCAAGTGCCCCGCATGCTGACGGGCCGGGGCGTGCTGCTCCCGACGGGTTCTCCCGAGGAGATCGCCCAGGCGCTCCGTGGAGCGGCGAATGACCCGGCAGGCCAGCAGCCGGTGATGCACGCGGCGTCGGCCTGGGCGCGTCAGTTCTCTCTCGAAGGCCTGCGCCGCGCCCTGGCGGACCTGCTGGCAGACCGTTGGAACCTGCCCTCGGCCGCGGCCGCTGCCGCGGATGTCCCCTCGTCTCCGCCCGTCCGGGAGGCGCGCTGACGACGGGCACACGGGTCTCGGATCGGCGCGCTGCCACGCGCGACCGGGCGGGGCACCGGTGAAGGCCGCACCACCAATGAACAGAATCCCGACACGATCGGAGGATCCAGCAACGATGGCTCCATGCTTCGGCCAACCCGTCGCGGACACGACTACACCGGCGTCGGTCGGCCGCCGGCGGCGGCTCCTGACCCGGTGCGGCCTGATCGCCCTGCTGCTCGCGACAGTCGCCTGTGGCGGCACGGAGGAAGTGAGCGAGCCGGAGGATCCCGGCAAAGCCGTTTACGCGGCGCCCGGAGGCTGGAGCGGCGGCGATGGCACCAGGGAGCGCCCCTACGATCTGAAGACGGCCCTGTCGTCGACGAGCACGATTCAGCCGGGAGGCACCGTCTGGCTGCGGGGCGGGACCTACCGCCAGTCCACGATTACCAGCGTGCTCACGGGCACGGAGCAGGCACCGATTACGGTGCGACCGTTCCCCGGCGAGCACGCGGTGATCGACGGGGTGCAGGCCGTCGGATCGGCGCTTACCGTACAAGGGGCCTGGGCCGTGTATCGAGATTTCGAGATGACGAACTCGGATCCCCGGCGATCAGGCCCCGAGCTCAACCGCGCGGGGGCGCTTGAAGTCCGCGGGACCAACGTCAAGATGGTCAACCTGGTGATCCACGACGCCGGCAGCGGCATCAGCATGGGGAGCGATGCCGTCGACGCCGAGGTCTACGGCAACATCATCTACTACAACGGTTTTATGCGGCCGGAGGGTGCCCAGGGCCACGGCATCTTCGGGCAGAACAAGACGGGCGTTCGCCGGATCACCGACAACATCGTCTTCGGCCAGTTCGGCAGCGGCATTCGCGCCTACGCGTCCGAAGAAGGATTTCTCAACGATTTCCAGCTCGAAGGCAACGTCGCCGCCAACAACGGCATCGCCGCCGGCGGCGACTACAGCATCCTGCTGGGCGGTCAGCGCGTCGCCGAGCGGCCCGTGCTGAAGGCCAACTACGTGTACGACAATCCGGGAGCGGGGATCAACCTCGGCTACGCCGCCGGGTGTGAAGATTCCGTGATGAGCGACAACTACTTCTCGGTGCTACGCGGCGGCTATGCCATCCAGCTGGTGAATTGCTCCGGCGGATTGCAGCGGAACGTGCTCCACGGCGCCACGCGGGGCATCGCCGGCCAGACCATCGTGACGCAGCCGGAATTGGTCCAGCAGTACCCCGGCAACGACTTCGCCGCGCCGCCGACGGTCACGCGGACGTTCGTGCGGCCGAATCGGTACGCGCCGGGGCGGGCGCACGTGATCGTCTACAACTGGGAGCACACCAAGGAGGTCCGGGTCGACCTGGCCCCCGCCTCCCTTCCCAGCGGCGCCAGCTGGGAGCTCCGCGACGTCAGGAACCTGGCCGCCGCCCCCGTGGCGTCGGGCACCTACTCGGGTCGGGCCATCACCATCCCGCTCGAGGGGCTGACGGCGGCCGCCGTGATCGGCTGGGAGCCGACGCCCCCACACACCGCGCCAGAGTTCGCCGTCTTTCTCCTCACCAGCAGCTCCGAGGCCGCCGCCTCGACTTCACTGATGGCCAGATTGAAAGGGCTCGTCGGACGCTGACGTCCGGGCGCTCCGTACCATGTTCACGTCGCGACTGCACCCTGCCGTTTCACCCACGGTCGCTGTTCCAGCGGCCGTGTCGCCTGATGCCGTGGCGCCGCCAGTCCCGGCGGCGTTGACCGCGAAGGAGCAGGCCTGGTGGCTGGTCTTCATCGCGCTGCACGCGCCGCTCGCTCTGTGGATGCAGTCGGAGTCGATCGTCGTGTGGATCCAGGCTGTCCTGTCACTCACGGTCGGGTGCTGGTGGGCCCTGAACGCCAGTCGCCCTGATCGCGTGGCGTACGTGGCCGCCTACATCGTCGGGTCCGAGGTGTTGTGGCGGATGGTCACCGACGCATTGCCGTGGGAATCCTCGAAATTCGGCCTCGTCCTGATCTTCTCGATCGCGCTCATCGGCCGGTTCGGCTTGAAGAGCCTGCTCGCGCCGGCGCTGTGCTTCTCCCTGCTGCTGCCCTCGGTCGCCCTGACGGTCAACGAGGCCAGTCCCACGGCCCTCAGAGGCATGCTGAGCTTCAATCTCTCCGGCCCGTTCTCCCTGGCCATGTGCGCCGCGTTCTTCTGGCGCCTCACCCTGTCTCCCGCCCAGGTGCTTCGCCTGTTCCTGTTGCTCGTGGCGCCGGTGGTCGCCATCGGAACCCTGGTGGCCTACAACATCGCGACGGCGGAGCACTTGACGTTCTCGTTCGAATCCAATCCCGAAACGAGTGGCGGGTTTGGTCCGAACCAGGTGTCACTCGCCCTCGGCCTGGGCGCCCTGGCCTGCCTCTGGTGCCAACTCGAACGCGGCGTTCGTTGGCCGGCGCGGATCGTGCTGTTCATCCTCATGCTCTGGCTCGGCGCCCACTGCGCCCTGACGTTCTCCCGCGGCGGCATGCTCGGAGCGTCGGCGTCAGCAGCCGTTGCGCTGGCCCTGCTGCTGCTCGATGCCGATGCCCGCAAGAAGCTGCTCCTGGTCGTGCCTCTTCTTGTCTACCTGGCCCTCTACGTGATCTGGCCCGCCCTGGTGGACTTCACGGGCGGCAACCTGGCGGTCCGCTACAGCGAAACCGGGCTGTCGAACCGCGATCAGATCGGCTTGCAGGACATCGACATCTGGCTGAACCACCCGGTGTTCGGCGTCGGGCCCGGACTCTCACAGTTCTACCACTTCGGCGGTGTCATCGCTCACACCGAGTTCACGCGCGTGCTCGCCGAACACGGATTCTTCGGGGCCGTGGCCATGGCACTGATGGTGGTCATCGGCGTGTTCAACATCATCCGCGCGCCATCGCCCCGAGAGAAGGCGCTGGTCGCCTCGGCGTTGACCTGGGCCGTGCTGTACATGCTGAACTCCGCCATGCGGACGGTTGCCCCGTCGTTCATGTACGGGTTGAGCTGCTGTGTCCTCGTATCCCATGCCCTGCGTCCGGCTCGCTCCGTGGAACCAATCGCGGACTACCGCCCCGCGGCGGGTGCTGGTCGGCCACCGTCAATCCTCGACCGCATGACCATCGAACCGCCGGCCGCTCACGCCACACGGATCGCCGATCGCTGCCAAGGCCGCTGCTAGAACTGTGTCACGCCGCCGCTCCGGCTTCCTCCATGCACTCCTCGTGATCGCGGTGCTGTGCCTTGTCGTTCCGCTGTCCCGTGGCGAGCCCGCTCAGGGGTACGGCCGGATCGACACGGCCGCGTCGACTCCGCTCGCCCAGCGGCCGTGGGAGACCGTCCCCCCTCGTCGGGTGTACTTTGCCTCGCCCTCTGGCCATCCCGGCAACGTGGGCTCGGCCACCCAACCGCTCGATCTCGCCAGTGCGCTGTCTGCCGGCGGCCCGGTTGGTCCGGGAGACCTGCTGTGGCTCAGGGGTGGGACCTACTTCGGCAACTTCCGCAGCGAACTGTCGGGCGCCGCGGACGCCTTCATCGTCGTCGCGCAGTTTCCCGGCGAGCGCGCCATCCTCGACGGCGCCCCGGCATCCGATCGAGATGTCCTGCGGGTGGATGGTTCTCACACCGTCTACTGGGGCCTCGAGGTCACCAACTCAGTCCCAGACCAGGCCGGGCCGCGTTCGGGGGACCGGCGTCAACGTGTTCGGGCCGTACACCAAGATCATCAACATGGTGGTGCACCATACCGGCAACGGCATCGGCGTGTGGACGCCGGCGCTCGAGGCTGAGGTGTATGGCAACCTGATCTACGAGGTCGGATGGGACGACGAGGATCGGGGACACGGGCACTCGATCTACATCCAGAACGACGAGCTGACGAAACGGGTCGTCGACAACGTTCTGTTCGACGGCCGCAGCTACGGCGTTCACGCCTTCACGCACGGCGGCCAGATCAACAACCTGTACTTCGAGGGCAACATCGCGTTCGACCACGGATCGCGGGCGAAGGCCAGCGGACCCAAGGCGAACTTCCTGGTCGGCGGGCGCCAGCTGGCGAAACGACCGACCCTCGCTGTCGAACTACGCCTACTATCCGTGGCCGAGCGTTGGACGGAACGCCGATGTCGGCTACATCAACGGGTGTGCCGACGCCCTCATTCGCGGCAACTACCTGGCCGGCGGCGTGGCCGTTCTCCTCACCAGATGCAGTGACGTGACCATGACGGACAACCGCTTCGTCGGGCAGGTCGACGAAGCGACGGCGTCCCACTTTCGCGACAACCAGTACTTCGCGGAGCGGCCGCGGGAGGGGCGCGTCTTCGTTCGCCCCAACCGCTACGTGCGGGGACGCGGCAACATCGCCGTCTTCAACTGGGATCGGCGCCGCAGCGTTCGCGTCGACCTGTCGGGCCTTGGGCTGGCCGCTGGCGAACCGTTCGAAATTCGTGACGTCCGCAACTATTTCGGGGCGCCGCTGCGTGGCGGCCACCTACGGTGAGCCGTCCGTCGAGCATCCCGCTCCACAACATGCGGCAGCCACCGACCGACGAAGGCGCCTCCGGGTTGCCGCCAGAATTCGGAGCGGCAGTCGTGCTGCCGACTCGCCGAGACCCGTCGTCCGGACCGCCGTGGGGTCCACGCGGCGATGCGGATCGCCGATGGCACGATGCCGTCGCGATGACGGGCACCCGAGGTCCCGGCTCCGAACGGCCCAGGCACGATCATCGACTCCCATTCCCGCCCGGTGGCAACTGGAGTCCGGCCATGACCCACGGCGGCGAGGCGGCATGAGCGCGACGGCGCTGCGACTCTACCATCGGATGCCGCCCCCGATCCGATCCCTGGCGGCCAGCCTGCGCGGCCTGTACCTGCAGGTCATCGCGGTACGGCCCCGACAGCGACAGAATCGCGAGCGAGGCGCTCGAGCGGGATCGATGGTCTGACGAGCGCCTGCGCTGCGTACCAGCAGGAGCGACTGGCGCTGGTGCTGCACCGCGCGGCGACCCGCGTGCCCTACTACCGCACCCAGTGGGAGCTGCGCCGGCAACGCGGTGACCACTCCGCGGTCGACGTCCTGACGAACTGGCCCGTCCTCGAGAAGGACGACGTGCGTCAGCAGCCAGAGGCCTTCGTGGCGGACGACTGCAACCTCCGGCAGATGTTCAACGATCACACCAGCGGCTCGACCGGCAAGCCGCTCAATCTGTGGTTGAGCCGGGAGACGCTCCAGGCGTGGTACGCCCTGGCCGAGGCCCGCTGGCGCTCGTGGTACGGCGTGTCGAGGAAGGACCGCTGGGCGATACTGGGCGGCCAGCTGGTCACGCCGGTCGGAGCGAAGGCCCCGCCGTTCTGGGTGTGGAACGCGCCGCTTCGGCAGCTGTACATGTCGTCCTATCATCTCGCGCCGGAGATGATCCCCGCCTATCTGGATGCCCTGGTGAGCTACCGCATCCACTTCGTGTTCGGCTACACCTCGTCGATGTACACACTGGCGCGCGAAGCGCTGCGCCTGGGCCGACACGACGTGAGGATGGCAGTCGTCATCACCAATGCCGAGCCGATCCTCGATCATCAGCGGCAGGTGATCAGCGCCGCCTTCGGCTGTCCGGTGCGCGAGACCTACGGGATGGCGGAGATCGTGGCCGCCCTCAGCGAGTGCGAACACGGCCAGCTGCATCTGTGGCCGGAGGCGGGCGTGGTCGAGCTCCTTCACGAGGGCCACGAGGCGGCGCCCGGTCAATCCGGCGACCTCGTCGCCACCGGCCTGGTGAATGCCGACATGCCGCTCATTCGTTACCGTACGGGCGACCGAGCCACTCGGGCGGCCCCCGGTCGATGCACGTGCGGACGTACGTTGCCGCGACTCGCCGGCATCGATGGCCGGATCGACGACCTCGTGATCACCAGAGACGGCCGCCGGATCGGCCGACTCGACAACGTGTTCAAGGACGACCTTCCGATCAGGGAGGCGCAGATCATCCAGGAACGGCTCGACCACTTCCGTATCCTGTGCGTGCCGGCGCCGGGATATGGCCCCGAGGCGGAACGCGTGCTCGCCGAGCGCCTTCGCGATCGCGTCGGCGACGTTGGCGTGACCGTCGAAAGCGTGAACGAGATCGCGCGAGGGGCCAGCGGCAAGTTTCGCGGGGTCATCTGCAAGCTGCCGCCACAAGACTCGAACTCCGCCGCGTCCGATCGCCGGCCGGCGGCGTCCTGAGCGATGAGCGCGACCCCTCGTTGGCCCGGGCAAGTCGCCTTTCCGCCGGGAGCCCGCCCCTTCGTCTCGGTCATCATGCCGGTCCGCAACGAGGCGGACTTCCTGGCCGAGAGCCTGGGCGCCGTCCTGTCGCAAGACTATCCAAGCGATCGGATGGAGGTCTTCGTGGCCGACGGCATGTCGACCGACGGCACCCGCGCCGTCGTCGCCGACCTGGCCTCACGTCATCCCCAGCACTCGGTGACGATCGTCGACAACCCGAAGCGGTTCGTGGCCAAGGGTCTCAACGCCGCCCTCGGTGTCGCCAAGGGCGAGATTGTCGTGAGGGTCGATGGGCATTGCCGCATTGCCAGCGACTACGTCTCCCGCTGCGTCGATCACCTCTGCCGCGACGACGTCGACGGCGTCGGCGGGTCGATCAACACGATCGCGACCACGGCCGTGGGCCGGGTCATCGCCGCGGCGATGAGCTCGCCGTTCGGCGTCGGCGGCTCGGCGTTTCGCACCGTCACCGACACGACGATGCTGGTCGACACCGTTCCCTTCCCGGCCTACACCCGACGCGCGATCGACGTCGCCGGCCCCTTCGACGAAGAGCTGGTGCGCAACCAGGACGACGAGTACAACTATCGCCTGCGCAAGCTCGGCGCGCGCATCCTGCTGGCCTCGGACGTCAAGTCGGACTACTACAGCCGAACATCGCTCCGCTCGCTGTGGCGGCAGTACTTCCAGTACGGCTTCTTCAAAGTTCGGGTCATGCAGAAGCACGTGCTGCAGATGCAGCTCCGCCACTTCGTTCCTCCGGCGTTCGTTCTGTTCCTCCTGTCAGGGCCGCTGCTGAGCGCCGTGAGCGTCCGGGCGTTCCAGTGGTGGCTGCTGGTGCTGCTGATGTATGGACTGGCCACACTGCTGGCGTCGGTCGCGACCGCGCGCCGCGCCGGTTGGCGACACTCATGGCTGCTGCCACTGGCCTTTGCGATTCTGCACACCAGCTACGGTCTGGGCTTTCTGGTCGGGCTGGTCCGCTTTGCCGGTCGCCGAGGCACGACGACCGCCGCGGGCGGCGCCGATGTCAGGGTCGTGCCGTGAAGTCGTTGTGGTTGATGTACCACGACGTCTACGACCGCGTGCCCCGTCCCGGGGTACCAACGAGCGCCGCGACGTATCACGTGTCCCGCGAGACGTTCGCCGCCCACCTTCAGGCGATCCAGAGATCGGGACACCGGGTCGTGACGGCCGGCGAGTTCATCAGCAACCGCAGCGCGGCCGGTGACAGCGTCGTGCTCACGTTCGACGACGGCTGGATCGGCGGGTTCGAGATCGCCGTCCCGCTGCTGGTCGAACGCGGCTGGCGGGCCACCTTCTACGTCACGAAAAACTTCATGGACCGCGACAACTTCTGCCACCGCAGCACGCTTCGGGGCGCCGTCGCCGCCGGCATGGAGATCGGTGTTCACGGCGTCACCCACCGGATGCTGTCATCGTGCCCGGCCGCCGAGGTCGTGGCGGAGTTTCGCGACTGCAAGGACTACCTCGAGTCAGCGCTCGGCCAGCCGGTGGCGCACGCGTCGATCCCGGGCGGAGACTTCACGCCAGCCGTCGCCGCCGGCGCGCGTGAGGCCGGCATGGCGTCGCTCGCCAACTCCAGGCCGGGTCTCAACGACTCGGGATCGTCCTGCTTCGACTTGCGCCGGTTGGCCGTCAAGGGCTCGACCGCCGCTCTCGACGTCGAGCGATACTGCCGATTTCGCCTCGGCCGCGAGCGCCGCCGGTGGGCGCTGCTCCAGATGCCGAGAACCGTTCTCGGCATGAAGAACTACTCGAAGCTCCGCCGAATGGTCTTGCGCGAGAACCGCCCGAACTCTCCTGAGATATTCGAGCCGTGATGCCGGCTCGCGCCGCGGACCCGGTCGTGACCGGCGAGAAGCCGACCGTGCCTTTGAGCATCGGCTTCGTCTGTTCGGAATACCCCGCCTTCCTGCCGCAGCATGGAGGGATCGGATCATTCGTCCAGACCCTCTCTCGCGCCCTGGTCCAGGCCGGCCATCGCGCCACCGTGTATGGGTTCGGCGAGGGTGACGGGCGGTCCGATGACAACGGCGTTCACCTGCACATGGTCCGGCGCCAGGATCCGTGGCCGTCGATGCGGACAATGCAGGCCTGCATCAAACAGGCACTGGTCACCGGGGCCATCGATGTGGCTGAGTCGGCGGAGGCGGAGGGACACTGCCTGCCGGGATGGCCGGGGACAATCGTCCGCCTTCACGGGGGGCACCACTTCTGGTGCGCGACGCTCCCTCAGCCGAAGCGGTACAAACGCCTGCTCCTCGAACAGATTGCCGTTCGCCGTGCCGACGGCCTCTGCGCGGTGAGCCAGTTTGCCGCCGACGTCACCCGTCGGACCATGCACCTGGGACGTCGTCCCATCGAAGTCCTGAGCAACCCCGTCGACACCGACGCGTTCACACCGAGCCCGGGCTCCGTGGTCCCCGGGTCGGTGCTGTTCGTGGGTGCCATCACCGAGAAAAAGGGAGTCCGTGAACTGTGTGCGAGCATGGAGCTGGTGTTGCAGCGTCATCCCGGGGCCCGACTCTCCCTGGTCGGCCGTGACATCCCCAGGGCGCACGGCGTCGGGCCGCTACGCGAAGAGATAGAGCGATCGCTCGCGCCAGCGGTCCGCTCCAGCATTCACTTTCTCGGGGCGCGTCCGCGTTCGGAGGTGAGCCGCTTGATGGCCTCGGCCCACGTGTGCGTCTTTCCGTCACACATGGAGACGCAAGGCATCGTCCTGCTCGAGGCCATGGCGTCCGGGCGCCCGGTCGTCGCGTCGCTTCGCGGCCCTGGCGCCGAGGTGCTGGGCCCGGACGGCGAATGCGGATTCCTCGCCAACCCTGCCGACCCTGCCGACATCGCCGCGCGGATCTGCCGCGTGCTGGACGACGACGCCGCCGCCAGCCGTATGGGCGAACGGGGCCGGCAGCGGGCGCTCGAGCATTTCAGTCTGCCGACGTGTCTCAGTCGAAACGTCACGTTCTATCGGCACCACCTGCACCGACGATGACCATGTCCCGGCCGCATTGCTGCCGCCCGGTTGACGCTCCAGAGCCGGCGTGACCATCCTCATCGCTGAGTCAGACGGGTTTTCGCCGCTGGCGTCGCAGCGGCTCCGCGAACGCGCGCACGTCATCGAAGGCAATCTCGATCGCGCGGGGCTGCTGGCCGCGGCTGCAGAGGCCGATGTGCTCTGGGTGCGGCTACGGAATCAGATTGACGAGGAGATATTGAACGCGGCGCCGCGCCTGAGGGTCATCGTCACCAACACCACCGGGCTCAACCACATTGACGTGGAAGGCGCGCGCCGACGCGGCATCTCTGTCCTGTCCTTGCGAGGCGAGGCGGACTTCCTGAGAACGGTGCGGGCGACGGCGGAGCTGACCCTGGGCCTCATCCTGGCGCTGGTTCGGCGTCTGCCGGCGGCAGCCGCCCACGTGAATGCCGGCGGCTGGGATCGCTATGGCTTCAAGGGCCACGACTTGTACGAGAAGACGGCTGGGATCGTCGGGCTCGGTCGGCTGGGGCGAATCGTGGCGACCTATCTCCAGGCGCTGGGGATGCAGGTCCTGGCGTCGACGCCGGAGCCCGAGCCAGCCGACGGTGTAACGCTGGTGGCGCTGGAAGAGCTCCTCGGACGGGCCGATCTGGTCTCGGTTCACGTGGATCTCAATCCCGGAACGCGAGGACTCATCGGCGAACGGGAGTTCGCCGCGATGAAGGACGGGGCGTGGCTCGTCAACACGTCGCGTGGCGAGGTGGTCGATGAGCCCGCCCTGCTGCGGGCGCTGGAACACGGCACGCTCGCTGGAGCCGCCCTGGACGTCCTCTCCGGGGAACCGCCCGACAACCTGCCGTTTCACCCTCTCGTGCGCTACGCCGCCACGCACGACAACCTGATTCTCACGCCGCACATCGGCGGCTACACCTTCGAGTCGTTGGCGCGGACGGAGTTGCACCTGACCGCCCGGCTGATGCGCGTCCTCGAGCACTGGGACGCCACGCCCGTCCAACGCGTGTGAGTGCCGCCCCGCTGCCCCGCCGAGCATGACTTCCTGGCGATTGACGATGGAGAATGGAACACACCATGGCTGAACGACAGACGGCAGGTCCGATGGACGGCGGCTCAACGACAGTGAAGCGCGAGGTGCCATTCTTCAAGCCGGATCTCGGCGAGGCCGAGATCGCTGAAGTCGTGGCGGTCCTGCGTTCGGGCTGGCTGACGACGGGCCCGCGGGTCAAGCAGTTCGAGCGGGAGTTCGCCGACGCGGTGCGGGCGCCCCACGCCCTGGCCCTGAATTCGGCCACCGCGGCCCTGCACCTGGCGATCGAAGCCCTGGGCCTCCAGCCGGGCGACGGCGTCCTGGTGCCGACGATGACGTTCGCCGCCACCGCCGAGGTGCTCCACTACATGGGGGCGCATCCCGTGCTGGTCGACTGCGATCCGGTCACCCTGAACATGGATCTCGCCGGAGCGGAAGAGGCGATCGAGCGGTGGGCCCGCCCGGCCTCGGCCAAGCAAGGGTCCCGCCCGTCACGAATCGTCGGCATCATGCCCGTGCACGTCGGCGGGCTGATGATCGACATCGACGCGGTCCGCGCGCTGGCCGCATCGGCACGATCTGTGGATCGTCGAGGACGCCGCGCACGCCTTTCCGGCCGCGTGGCGACGCGACGCCGCCGCGCCGTGGGAGTACTGCGGCGGCGGAACCGGCACCGTCACCGCGTTCTCGTTCTACGCCAACAAGACCATCACCACCGGCGAGGGCGGGATGGCCACGACGGCGGATGCGACGCTCGCCGAGCGGATGCGCCTGATGTCGCTCCACGGCCTCACGCGCGACGCGTGGGACCGCTATTCCGGAGGCCGGAGCTGGGACTATCGGATCGTCGCCGCCGGCTACAAGTACAACCTGACCGACGTCGCGGCGGCCATCGGGATTCACCAGCTCCGCCGGGCTGAAGAGATGCGCCAGGCGCGCGAGGGTCGCGCCCGCGCCTACCTCAGCGCCCTTGCCGACGTCTCAGCGGTCGAGCTGCCGCCGACCGACGCCAACCGCATTCATGCCTGGCATCTGTTTCCGCTGAAGCTCCGGCTGAACGAGCTGTCGATTGATCGCAATCGGTTCATCGAGGAGCTCAGGGACGCCGGCGTCGGCTGCTCGGTGCACTGGCGGCCGCTGCATGCCCATCCGTACTACCAGGAACGCCTTGCCATCGCCCCCGGTGACTATCCGGTGGCGACCGCCCAGTTCGAACGTCTGGTGTCCATCCCCCTCTCCTCGACGATGAGCGATGCCGATGTCGATCATGTCGTCGATGCCGTCCGGGATCTGACGAGACGGTTCAGACGTTGAGACCTGGCCCGGCCAGGGACCTCGATCCAGGTGACGCCGCCGTGACGTCTTCGCGCCGCGTCGAACCGGCGCCGGTGCCCGGGAACAGCGCCGCCGACTCGGTCATCATCGTCGGCAACTTTCTTCACGCCACGACGGGGACCTTTGGCGTGTGCGAGGAGCTCGCGACCCAGCTGGCGTCCGCCGATTGGCGGGTCGTCACCACGTCGCACTATCGACAGCGCTCCTTGCGGTTCGCCGACATGCTGGCGTCCGTCTGGACCCAGCGGCACAACTACGCGGTGGCCCAGGTGGATGTCTACAGCGGCCCCTCGTTTCATTGGGCCGATGCCGTCTGCTGGCTGCTTCGACGCGTGCGTCGTCCCTACGTCCTGACCTTGCACGGCGGCGCGCTGCCGGAGTTCTCGGCCACGCGCGTGCGTCGCGTCACCAGGCTGCTGGCCTCGGCGGCGGCGGTGACGACGCCCTCGGGTTATCTGAGCGCCGCCATGTCCAAGTACCGATCGGATCTCGTCGTCCAGCCCAACCCGATCGTGGCAGCGACCTACAGGTATCGGGCGAGACGTCAGGTCCAGCCGCGCCTGCTCTGGGTGCGAGCCTTCCACGCGATGTACAACCCCGCCATGGCGGTCAGGGTCGTGGCGCAGCTGCGTCAGGACTTCCCGGAGATCCAGCTGGTGATGGTCGGACCGGACCGTGGCGACGGCAGCCACCAGCGGACGGTGCAGCTCGCGCGCGACCTCGGCGTCGCCGGTTGCGTCGAGTTTCGTGGGCCGGTGCCCAAGTGGGACTTGCCGGGTGTGTTCGCCGAGAGCGATATCTTCCTGAACACGACCAACGTGGACAACACGCCGGTCACGGTCGTCGAAGCCCTGGCGTCGGGTCTGTGTGTGGTCAGCACGTCGGTAGGCGGTATCCCGTATCTCGTCCAGCATGAGCATGATGCCCTGTTGGTGCCGCCCGACGATCCCGTGGCGATGAGCGAAGCGATTCGACGAGTCCTGACCTCCCCGCTGCTGGCCGAGCAGTTGTCCACGCACGGACGACAGAACGCTCTCGCCCGCGACTGGTCGGTCCTGCTCCCCCGGTGGGTGCAGCTGCTCAGGAGCGTCGCGAACGGAAGCACCTCGCACCAGCGCCCGTAGCCACGGCCAGCGAGGCTTCCGGGCCTGACGTCGGCCGGTTGTCAGGTGCGGGCGCCGGCGGTTTGAGGCGCGGTGCGGCACAGCACCATCAAGCTGACGCCGCCCAGCGTCTTGGCCAGCAGCCACGGCGACAGGGCCGCCAACGCCGCCCGCAGTGGATAGATGCACTTGGACAGCAGTGTGGGGCTGCCGCTCGGGGCCTGAAAGCCGAACACGTATTCGTAGTCGACGACCCTCAAGCCGGCGAAGGCCAGCAGGTTGAGAGCCGACACCGTGTCGAGCGCGATGAGGTGGCCGGGATCCTTCAGGGCCTGGCGATACAGGTCCCGGGCGCTGCAGTTCAGTGAATCGTCGAGGGGAATGTGCAGCCCGACAAACCGCGCTCGCTGCGACACCTGGCGGAGGAACCCGACGGGATCCGGGACGTGTTCGATCACGTCGAAGAGGGTGACGAGATCGAAACGACGCTCGCCGACCACAAAGTCGTCGTGGACGAACCGCACCTGCGGATGCCGGAGCGCAGCGACGTGCGGCGAGACGTCGTAGCCGACCGCTTCCGTCACCGTGAATCCCAGTGCGGTCAGTCCGCTCACGACGCCAATCGTCGCGGCGCCAGACCCGCAGCCCACATCGGCCATCGTGCTGATGCCGCTGCACGCCGGATTCCGCCGCAACATGCCGACGAACTTCTGCGCCTTGTACTCAGCGTCCGCTGAATGGCGATCCGGGTTCCGGAAGGTACGCCCCCGATCGGTACTCGTCGTCCTCGACGCTCACAAACATGGGTCCCTGCCGCTTATCGGGCGCCGAGGATGCAGTCATAGATGTCGCACACGCGACGGACGCCCTGGGACTGACTGTAGTTCGCCTCGACATGGTCTGCCAACCGGACGGCCAGCGTGCGACGAAGCTCACCGGAGGTCAGGATCGACAGCAGCGCCTGGCTCAGCGCCGCCGAATCCCGCGACGGGACCAGCAGTCCGGCCCGGCCCTCGTCCAGCACCGCAGCACACTCGCCCACGTCGGTCGCGACCGCAGCCACGCCACCCTTGCCATACTCGATCAGCGCCAACGGCAGGCCTTCAGAAGAGGAGCTCAGCACGCCGATGGCGGAGGCTCGCAGTATCGCCGTCACGTCTTTGCGAAGCCCCAGGATGGTCACGTTCCCGTCCAGCCGCCGCGCCGCGATCTCCCGCCGCACGGCCTGAAGGTAGTCGGCGTCGACAAGCTCGCCGACGAGCAACAGTTGCGCCGCCGGCAACGCCCGGACCACTGTTTCCATGGCGGCGATGAGGGTCAGATGGTCCTTCTGCGGCCGAAAGTGGGCGACACAGACCATGCGCGTATCGGGCGTGCCCGGCAGCGGCCCCAGGATCGGCGCTTCAGGGGGGGCGGTCACGACGAAGTTCGGGACGTACCAGACACGGTCGGATCGAACCCGCAGCGTGGTACGCGCCCACTCGGCCAGCTGGTTGTTGACGGCGATCACGCCGGCGATGCCGGCGGTCGCCATCCGGTAGGCCCAGGCCGATCGTTCGTCGGCCGAGCGTCCGTAGTGATCGTGCCACAGGACGGCGGGGTGCGGCCGGAACTGCGCGACCAGCCGAGCGTGGAACAGCGAGCTCCCGTGGGCGTGCAACAAGTCGACCTGCTGAGCGCGGACGAACTCCACGGTCTTGATGACGCCCGACAGATCGAAGCGCCACGTCCGATCGATCAGGACGCGAGCGACGTCGGCGGCCACCAGATCACTGAGTGACCCATCCCGGCGAGTCGTGCACAAGCTCATTCGGTAGCGGTCCCGCGGCAGCGAATTGACCAGGTTGACGGCGACACGTTCCTTACCACCGGCGTCGAGGGTATCGACGATGTGCAGCACGTGCCTGGGCCTGTCAGTCGAACCGACCGCGATGAGGTCGCGCGCTGCAGCGCGGTCATCGGGCCGCGGGCCCGCCGATCCGCCTTGGCTCCCGCGATCGACCGGCGGGCGGATCGAGGCTGGTGTGCTCGCGCTAATGTCGAACTCCCCGGGCCGGAGTCGGCGGCGCCCACGGCGGCAACGACGGTCGTGAACGGACGTGGCCCACACCATCAAAGATACACCAGCGCTCTGGATTCCGGCCAGCGTCGAGACGCCGCCGCCGCGCGATACCCGAGTCTGCATTCACAGGTTTGCAGCGCATTTCGCCACAACATCAGCGGCCGCTCACAACACACGTTGACGCCGAGTGGTTTCCGTTCGACTATGGATCTATGTCTGTTAGTCTGGAACGTGTTGGCTCCCATGCCACGTGGTCGCTCGGGCTGTCAGGTCGCGACATGATCAATCAGGCACCGAGTGTGAGCGAAGGATGGCTCACCACGCTCCAACGCGATTACGCCGCCACAGGACAACCGTTGCAGTGGCCAATTCCCGAGGCCGTGCGAGCCGCGCTGGCCGTCACGTTGCGCGATCGTTTTGCGGTTCAGCTGTCGCTGGAGGAGCCTGAGACCATCGCCTTGCGGTACGTGTATCTGACGCCGCGCCAGATGGGGGCGCTGGTTCGAATGGCGGAGCGGCACTTCCTGCCGCATCCACTACGGGGACGCGGCATTGAATTGGGAGCTGGTTGCGGCGTCCTGGCCGCCGTCGTCGCCAAGCGCCCTGACGTCGAATCGGTCCTGGCCGTGGAGGTCTGCGAACAGATCACCGAATTGCTGATCCCGAAAATCGCCCGGCATGTCCTCGGCGATTCCGCCGCCAAGGTGCTGCCGATCACCGGTTCGTTCGACGACTTGAGGATTCCGGACGCGTCACTCGATTTCGCCATCGAGCACGACTCGCTGCATCACTCCGACGATCTGGCAGTCACGATGACCGAGTGCTCGCGCGTCTTGAAGCCCGGCGGTCTACTGCTGTGCTTCGACCGGTGTCACGATGATTCGGTAACGGACGCCGAGGTCGACCGGCTGCTGTCCAAGGTCTATAGTCGCGACTACCTGGTCGCCAACTGCTATCCGCCGGACATCACGCTGACTCGCCGCGAGAATGGCGAACACGAGTATCGATTGTTCGAATGGCGGGCCGCCGCCGCCGCTGCCGGTCTCGTGTTGCGTTGCACCCACGACGTGGTCCGCCGCGAGTCGGTCAAGACGGCGGTCAAGGGCCTGTGTTCGCTCCTGCCACAAGGCGCGAGAGAGCGACTGTACAAGACGAACAACGCCGATCTCGGCAACACGATCACGTGGGCCCGGCAGTTGGCGGAGCCGCTGATGAGTCCGACGCAAGACCGGCAGATCCTGGCGCCCAAGACCACGACTGTCCTCGTGCTCCAGAAACCGTCCTGATCGACGAGGTCGTGTTCGACGTCCGGTGCTCCAGTTCCGTGGCGATGGCCGGTCGCAATCAAGTTACATTGCCCTGGTCGGTGATGGACCGCGACCGGGCGTGGTCCAGTCGGTCCAGTTGCGCTTGACACTCAGCCTCACGCCTCGTGGCAGGAGCTCGCCGGAATGATTTCACCGCGCCGCCTGACCGAATCGATTGCCACCGGTCTGCAGCTGACGGGCGCCGGTCGGCTCCTGCGCGGCCTGGCGAACCGGGTGCATGGTGGCTACGTGCTGGCGTTTCACAGCGCGCCCAAGCAGACCATGGTCGACCTGGTCGAGGCGCTGCATCCGGACCAGGTGGTGAGCCTCGACGACATCGTGCAGCGTCTGGCGTCCGGACAATCGACGTCCGGGCTGTTCGCCATTACCGTCGATGACGGATACCGGCACACCGTCGTCGACTACTGTGAGGCCGCCCTGGCCAAGGGCTGGCCGATGACGTTCTTCCTGCCGACGCGCTTCCTCGAGGAGCGCACGCTGCCCTTTCTTGTCGTTCACAACCTCGAAGCCCGGCTTCCACCCGTGCTTCTCGAGGTGGCCGGCGGCACGATCGACCTGCGGACCGAGGACCAACGGCGCTCCTATTTCGCTGCTCTCGTCAAGCGCATGTACCGCTGCCGCGAGGCCGAGTTCCTGCCGGAGGTCGAAGCGATCGCCGGCTACGCGATCACACATGGCCTGCTGGCCGAGGCCGACGTCCGGGCGGTCAATCCCCCGATGTCATGGGAACAAGTCGAGACGTTGTCGCGACAGGACGGAATCTCGTTCCAGAGCCATGGCGTCACCCACCAGGCCGTCGTCTGTCTCGGCCCCGACGAGCTGCGCTGGGAGCTGAAGACCAGCCAGGCCGACATTCGCGCCCGCACCGGGCGGCCGGTGAACCACTTCTGCTATCCCTACGGCGGCACTGATTCGATCGGCGCCGCTGCGCCAGCGATTGTCGCCGAGACGTTCGACTCCGCCGTGACGCTGTCGCGCGGTCGCCTGCGGGGAAGCGCCCTGCACACCCTGCCGCGAATTGCGCTCTACGATCGCGATCGGGCCGACATCGCCCGCCTCAAGGTCATGACTGCTTCGTCGCCCGGGACCAACTAGCGCCTTGGACATCAAGACGGTTCCCATCTCAACGCTGCCGCGAGCGCGGGTGCAGGCCTTCTACAAACTGGTGTACCCGCAGCGCAGCGCCCTGTTCGTCGACCGTTTCGAATGGCGTTACCGCGTCGGCTACGATCCGAAGGTCGAGCCGGTCATGGCGGTCCTTCCGGACGACCGCGTCGTTGGCCAGGCCGCCATGATCCCGGTGCGCATGCACGTCGACGGCGCGGTGCGGCCAGCCAGCTGGTTCATCGACTTCATCGTCGCGCCGGAGATGCAGCGAAAGGGCATCGGCCAGGTGCTGACCAAAGGGTTGATGGAGCTGTGCGACATCTGGCTCGGCCAGCCCAATGATCAGTCGATCGGCGTCCTCGAGAAATACGGATGGAAGCAGCAGCTCGGCTGCTACCGCTTCGCTTATCCGATCAACCTCGTGAACGTGCTCCGCTACCGGGGGCTCGACCCCAGAGTGGCGGCGTGTGCCACCGTGGTCCAGCCGTTCTATCGGCTGCTGACCCGAACGATCGCCCTGCGGCGACCGGCGGCGTTGGAGGTCCAGCCGCTGCGCACCGTTCAGAGCGAGCTGACCGCCATCGTCAAGGATGACGGTCAATTCAGCCTGGTGCGTGATCGCGACTGGCTGCACTGGCGGTTGGTCGACAGTCCGGTCGCCAGCGAGTACTTTCACGCCACCGTGGACGATGCCCATCTGATCCTTCGGGTGTTCGCCAGCGGCGGCCTGCGCCGGGCGCACATCCTCTACCTCAGTGACTACGCCAGCGAGGCGGCGGTGCGTGCCTTGGTGGCACGCCTCATCGGCTGGGCCTTTGACCACGCGATCGACCTGGTCTGGACCGTCTGCAGCCACCCCATGCTCGTGGGACTGCTCGAGGGCATGTTCCCGTCGAAGTTGCCGGTGCGATTTGCCTACCATGCCGTCGGTGAGACGGGACGCTCGTTCGAGCAACGCACGCTCTCGTTGCACGCGATGGACTCGGACGCCGACATCGTGTACGGCGGCTAGGCGGCCGGCGACCCCTGTGCCAGACCCGGATTCGAGTACCTTCATCAGGAATCTCAGCAGCAAGACATGAAACTACTACTGGCCGTTCCCGACGGCGTCGGAGTGCGGAACTTCGTGCTCGGCCGCTTTCTACAGCAGTTGAAGGCTTCCGACCAGGCGACGATCCTTCACTGCATTCCGGAGGCACTGCTGCCGAACTACACCTCGCCGGCGAGCGGCCTGGCTGGTTCGGTCGACTGGAAACCGCTGCTGCCCTACCACGAAACGCCGGTCACGTTCGGCTTGCGCTACGCTCTCTCGTACGCGCACACCTACTGGGCTGATACCTACGCGATGCGGCGCATTCGCGACGAGCGCATCAGAGGCTCGTGGCGGACCCGGAGCATGCACCGGGCGGCGCGAACGGTCGGATGGATGGCCGGGTCGGCGTCAGGAATCGCCGCGCTCCGGCGCAGCTACGAAGCCATCGCCCGGCGCCAGCCGGAAGTCAGGCAGTATCAACGCCTGTTGCAGGACCTCGCCCCGTCGGTGGTGTTCTGCTCGAACCAGCGAGCGGGATCGATTCTCCCGCTGGTGATCGCCAGCAAGCTGCTTGGCATTCCGACGGTCGGCTTCGTCTTCAGTTGGGACAACCTGACGAGCAAAGGACGGATTGCCGCGCCTTTCGATCACTACTTCGTCTGGAGCAACCTGATGCAGGAAGAGCTCCTGACCTACTACCAGGACGTCTCGGCCGATCGCGTGCACATCGTCGGCACGCCTCAGTTCGACCCATACGCCGACGCGAGCCTCCTGTGGTCGCGGGAAGAGTGTTTCCGCCGGATCAACGCCGACCCGCGGCGGCCCCTCGTGTGCTACACCGGGGGCGACAGCGGCACCGCGCCGGAAGATCCGCAACATGTCGCGATCCTGATGGACCTGGTCCGGAGCGGCTCGATCTCCGGAGGTCCGCAGGTGCTGGTCCGTCCGGCACCGCCCGACCACGGCACTCGCTACGACAGCGTCCGTCGATCCTACCCGGAACTGATCTTCCAGCCGCCCGCCTGGTTCCACGCCGACCCGCACGCGTGGCTGGCGAGCGTGCCGCTGGCGGAGGACGTCCAGCTCCTGGCGAATCTCACGCACCACGCCGACGTCAACATCAACATGGCCTCGACGATGACCCTCGACTTCGCACTCCACGACAGGCCGGCCGTGAACCTGGCGTTCGATGTGGCGAGTCCGCCGGTCCTGGGCACGCCGGTATGGGATCTCTACTATCAATACGAGCACTACCGGCCGGTGGTCGAGCTGGGCGCGGCGCGATTCGCGCGGTCACGGCAGGAGCTCGCCACGCACGTCAACTCCTACCTGGAGAATCCCGCGCTGGACCGCGAGGGGCGTCGGCGGCTCACCGAACTGCAGATTGGCCGGCCCCTGGGACAGTCGGCGCAGGTCACGTTCGCCGCCCTGCGCGCCATCGCCGGCGAGATTCCCGCGTCGTCGACGCAATGACCGTCGGGTATCTGATTCGGTCGGATCTCAGGCGATATCTGGCCACCGGTGCGCGACGGCCACTGCGGGTGATGCTGTTCGCGCAGGGATTCTGGGCCACGACGGTCTATCGCGTCAGCCATCGTCTCTACTACGCGCCCATCCCGGTGCCAGGACTGAGAACCGTCGTGCGGTTCATGTGCCAGATCAGCCGGAAGTTCATCGAGATTCTGACCGGCATCTCCCTGTCGCCGGAGGGGTTCGTGGGCGAGGGTCTGTATATCGGGCATTTCGGTCCCGTCATCGTCAGCCCGTCCACCCGGATCGGCTCCAACTGCAACCTTTCTCAAGGCGTCACCTTGGGCTTCGGGGGCCGGGGCGACAGGGGTGGCCACCCCACCATCGGCAATCGCGTCTACATCGCGGCCAACGCCGTCGTCGTCGGCAAGATCACCGTTGGCGACGATGCCGTCATCGGTGCCGGCGCCGTGGTCACGAAGTCGGTGCTGCCTCGGGCCGTCATCGTCGGCAACCCGGCGCAGGTGGCTTCCTACAAGGGGAGTTTCGACTTCATTCGATACGATGGGATGGAGCACGACCCAGAGAGGATGGCGTCCCTCTCGACCCGAGAGCCAGGGGGCCAAGAGCCTGCCGGAGGATCACCGGCGTTCTGAGGAGTGCGCTCGACGGTGGCGTGCGACCCGGCGGCGCGGTGCGCGTGACTCGCCGTACGTGGGCGAAGGATCCCGCTAGGCTGGCCGCTGCGCCGCAATGAGGAAGTTCGAGCCGGCAAGAGGGTAGCGTCGCGCCAGCCATCGGTCGACCTGCCGCCACAGCGGACCCATCCGGGCCCTCGAGTCCTTGATGTGCGAGTAGCTGGTCGAAACACGGCAGTGGAAGCCGTGGAGACCGCCCGACAGAATGTCGTCCCGGCTGAGTCCCGGCAGCCCCAGGCCCAGGCCGCCCGGAGCAGCGGGCACGTGGATGTCGATGAGCTGTCGGACGACGCCGGGGGGCAACGGCCGGTCGATCAGTCCCAGTCGCAACAGGGCGGCGATGGTCGCCGCCTCGGGGTCCGAGGCCTCTCCTCGATGCGACAACCGGTTCCAGTACGTGGCCGGGTTGGCGAGCCGGCGGGCGCGGCGCCACCGCCGGTACATCGACGTCCATCGATAGAGCGCCGGGTGTTCGAAGAACTCGCGGGTCGGCTCGTGACCAGCGACATAGAACCCTCCCGGCCGGAGCAGCTGCCGGATGGTCGCGAGAAACACTTGAATGTCGGGCAGGTGATGCAATACGGAGTTGGTGACAATCAGGTCGAACCGCGGTGTGGCGCCGTCGAGACAGCCGATGTCGCCGACGACGAACTGCGGCGCCGGCTTCACGCCGGCCAGACGGCGGCTGGCCTTCTCGAGCATCGCAGCGCTCGGATCCAGGCACACCATCTGAACGATGCGTGGAGCGAGCACGGCGACAACGGCCGAGGTGGCAAAACCCGTTCCCGCACCGACGTCGAGTGCGGTGATACGGTCTGGCAGGTCAGGGGCGATCGTCGTCAGGCAGGTCTGCCACACGACCCGCGCATCCAGCAGCTCCGGGTGGATGCGGTCGTAGTACGTCGACTCCGCCTCGTGGTAGAGATTGCTCAACCGTCCTATGAACTGGGACGCCGGGCAGCGAACGCCCAGCGACTCCAGATAGGCTTGAATCTGCGGTTCGGAGTTCACGGTTCCCCAATCAACGATGCCCACTGAAGTCTGGGCCCGGCCAGCTCAGTAGCAGACGACCACGAGAGCGCTGTACACTCGATTTTCAACTCACAACTGAGGCGTCCGTTCCGTCAGGGCACCAATCGCGCAACTGCTTACCATGGTCTCACCGCTCGCCTGCGAGCACTTCAGCCACGGCTTCCCCTGTGACGAGCCAGTAGCGTCAGGCCCGCAGGTAGTCTACGTGCGTAGGGGCGGTGACAGTTGGCGATAGTTCTGGACGAGGGGACTGGTCACCGCCGACCCAGCCTAGGATATCCGGCCTCCGACGCCGACTCCAAGAGCGACGGGACTCACCTTCGAAACGCCAGCCTCGATACCCTGCGAGCGCTGGCGATTCTCGCCGTGTTCGTCCATCACGTGACCCAGGGCGGGGACCTCGGTGATCGCGGCGTCGATCTGTTCTTCGTGCTCAGCGGCTATCTGATCGGCGGCATCTTGTTCGCCGCGTACCGGACAGCAGCAGCAGATCGATCCGGTCGCGTTCTGGCGTGACCGCTGGCTGCGGACCCTGCCGGCCTACTACGCTGTCCTCGCGCTCTACGTGGCCAACGAGGTCCTGGTCAAAGGCTCCCCCTCGACCTTCGGGCCCTACGCGGGATTCCTCCAGAGCTACATCTACGCACCAGGCCCCATGCCGCGGTTCGATCACAGCTGGTCGCTGGCGGTCGAGGAGCACTTCTACCTGGTGCTGCCACTTCTCCTGGTCGTGCTCGCCAAGCTGAACCGGCGGGCCTGGGTGGTCCCCGCTATCGTCTCGATCGGGCTGACACTCCTCGTCGCCCGCACGTTGATCGTCTACACCGGCGTGCCGCTCCAGGCCAAGATCAGCCACTGGCGGACGGATGCGCTGATCGTGGGGCTCTTACTCGCGAAGTTCGACCAGTCACCAGGCTTCCGGGCACGGCTGGTCGCGCGGCGCGGCGCGCTCGCGGCATGGACGGTCCTCGCACTCGTCTTCGCCGGCTGGTTCGACGTGATGTACCACGGCTACTTTCAGCTTCCGGTCGCGATCGCGTTCGGGTTGCTCGTGGCGCTCGCGATCGCGAATGTTCCGGCGCTCGAGATTCCCGGACGATCTGGCATCGTGATGTGGATCGCACGCATTTCGTACTCGATGTATCTCGTCCATCCGCTCATCCTGGACCAGTTGCACCGGCGCCAGCTGCCGGTGCGGTTCGGCCCGATGCTCGGCTGGACGTTGGAAATCGCGATCGGCCTCGCGGCGACGCTGGCGACGAGCCACCTGCTGTACGTGTTGGTCGAGCGCCCCGGCCTGGCGCTGCGAGCCTGGCTCCGCGCGCGGGCCAGGCAGCGTGCTCGATCGGGAGCCACAGCGGTCACCACCTGATTCAGTTGGCCGCCGACCGTTGCGGCCATCCCCTACCTTTCGCGCCGGGTATACGAGGCCGACGCTACGGCGTCCAGGCTTCGACTTCGGCGAGCCGCGTGATCCCCCCGACACCTTGGTGACCACGATCCGGATGGCGGAGGTCGTCACCGGCGCGAAGCTCACCTGCTTCCAGACCAGCCGGTTGCCCACCACCTGACTCCCGGGGACCACGACCCAGGCGGCGCCGTTCCAATACTGGACCTGGAAGTCTTCGGCCGCCAGACCGCTGGTCAGCGTGGAGGTGGGCTCGACCGGCGCCGACCAGGCCTCCTGCATCGAGAAGACGTTGACCCGGTTGATGGTGGACGGCGCTGCGAAGGTGACCTGGAACCAGTCCGGCAGCGCGCCGCTGGCATCTTCCCAGGTGCCGAGCTGCCCGCGGATGGCGCCTGAGCGCCGCCCGTCGATGGCGGCACGGGCCGCATAGTCGGTCGTGTAGGTCGACGAGGCGGTGGCCGTGGCGCCGCTGCCAGCCAGCGCCACGTTGACCCCGCCGCCCGCGGCGGCCGCCACCGACACCGGCACGGCGGTCGACGTGGTCGAGGCGTTCTGGTTGTCGACGGCGACGGCCGTCAAGCTGTAGCTCCCGGGAGGGCCGGCCGTCCAGGTGACCTCATACGGACTCCCGGTGTCGGTGCCAATCAGCTGGGTGCCGGCAAAGAACTCGACCCGGGCGACGGTGCCGTTGGTGTCGCCGGCGGTGGCGCGCACGGTGACCGCGGCGGCCGGCGTGAACACGCTGCCACCACTCGGCGCCGTCAGGCTCACGGTCGGCGGCGCGTTGGTGGGCGGGACGGGACCAGGCGCCGACCCGGACGTCCAGGCTTCGACTTCAGTCAGCCGCGTGATCCCCCCGGCCACGCTGGTGACCACGATCCGAATGGCGGAGGTCGTCACCGGCGCGAAGCTCACCTGCTTCCAGACCAGCGTGTTGCCGACCACCTGACTCCCGGGGACCACGACCCAGGCGGCGCCGTTCCAATACTGGACATGGAAGTCTGCGGCCGCCAAACCGCTCGTCAGCGTGGTGGTCGGCTCGACCGGCGTCGACCAGGCCTCCTGCATCGAGACGACGTTGACCCGGTTGATCGTGGACGGCCCTGCGAAGCTGACCTGGAACCAGTCCGGCAGCGCGCTGCTGGCATCCTCCCAGGTGCCAAGCTGCCCGCGGATGGCGCCCGAGCGACGCCCGTCGATGGCGGCGGGGGGCTGATAGCCGGCCGCGTAGTAGCTCGACGAGGCGGTGGCCGTGGCGCCGTTGGACGCCAGCGCCACGTTGACCCCGCCACCCGCGGCGGCCACCACCGACACCGGCACGGCGGTCGACGTGGTTGAGGCGTTCTGGTTGTCGACGGCGACGGCGGTCAGGCTGTACGGGCCGACCGGGCCGGCCGTCCAGGTGACCTCATACGGATTGGTGGAGTCCGAGCCAATCAGCTGGGTGCCGGCACGAAAGTCGACCCGGGCGACCGTGCCGTTGGTGTCGCTGGCGGTGGCCCGCACGGTGACCGCGCCCGGATTGAACACGCTGCCACCGCTCGGCGCCGTCAGGCTCACGGTCGGCGGGACGTTGGGCGGCGGGGCGGTGGCGTTCACCGTCACGACCGCCGTCGCCGTCGTCGCCCCGCCAGCGTTGGTCGCCGTGAGGGTGTAGGTCGTGGTGGCGGCCGGAGTCGACGACTCGCGAGCCGGATGACGCGACCGCGCCGATCCCCTGGTCGATCGCCACACTCGCGGCGCCGGACGTCGTCCACGACAGCGTGGCGGAGCCGCCCGGCGCAATCGTCGCCGGCGACGCCAGGAGCATCGCGCCCGGAGGCGGCGTTCCGCCGCTGATTCGCCGCACCACGAACGCGCCGAACTGCGCGCTGGTATGTCCAGGCTGAATCGGCACGCTGCCGACCACCGGCGCGGCCGTCAGCCCGGTCATCGGAAACAACGGCCTGTCCCGTGTAGACGCCGGAGAACAGAACGGGCCCGAAGTAGTTCTGGGCGTCGCGGATCTCGTAGGTGTTGCCGACGATGATCCCGGCGGCAGCCAGGTTCGACGCCGACCGACGGCGCGTTCGCCCAGTTGTAGATCACGACGTTGGCCCGGCCGGGCTCGTAAGTGTTCGGCCGGATGCCCACCAACACACCCGACGGCGTGGTCCCGTAGGTGTTGCTGGGATACGCCGCCTGCGTCGCCGCGGCGACCGGTCCGAACATCGTGTTCCCCGAGATGACGGTGCTGGAGCACGAGCCGAGCCGGAGCGGGGTGCCGCCGGCCAGATAGTTGCTCTGCAAGCGGCCGTTGTTGCACAGCGAGACATCCAGACCTCGACCGTCGCTGCCGGCCGGATAGTACCCAGTAGTTGCCGGTCACGATCGGGTTCTGCGCCACCTGGTCGCCGGCGAACAGGATGTTGGCCTTCGGGCCGGAGCCGGCCGAGAGGTTGCCGTGGTTGAAGGCGATGTTGCCGGTCATCGTCAGGTTGTCGAGGCGGCTGTTCGACGTGTAGGCATGGATCCCGAAGCTGAACCACTCGAACAGGATGTTGTCGACGATCCGCTTGACGCCGTTGACGTTCTGGACGTAGATCGAGTGCCCGTGCCCGCGGTCGGACGCCTCCCAGCCGACGTGCGAAATCACCGACCCGTAGATCTCGGAATCGTCGGCCGCGCTGGTCGCCCAGAAGCCCACGCCGTTGCCGGCGTCGTGGATGATCAGATTGATGTAGCGGTTGTGGTGGCCGTAGCTGTCGAGCCCGGTGCCGCGGGTCGACGACCGGCTGGGATTGGAGTTGGTGATCTCGAAGCCCCAGATACCACGTGTAGCTGCCCTGGACGACCAGCACCGGCACCGACGACGCCAGATTGCCGTCCAGCGTGGCGCGCTCGCCGGGGTACTGGCGCACGACGATCGGCGCCGCCGCCGTCCCGTTCAGCGTGCTGACATAGACGACGGGATCGCCGTGCGAGTCCAGCGAGGCCGCACGCCGGTAGACGCCGCCACGCAGCCACACCGTGTCACCGGGGCGAACTGGCCCCTGGCTGGACAGCGCCGTGGCGAGGTCGAGCGGACTGCCCAGACTCCCGTCGTTCGAAGGCAGACCGGTTGGCGAGACGTAGTAGGTGCTGGCGGCCGCTGGCACCGACCTCGCTGAGCGAGAGCGCCGTCCACCCGGCCAGCGCGAACAGGCTGGCGGCCATCGCCCGGGACAGGCGTGGCCGAGCGCGACGGCCGGAGCGGCGAGAGGGCGACGGACGGTCAAGACAAATCATGGTGCTCCTGGCTGCGGCACGCCTGTCAGGGGAGGTCAGGTGCCCGGTACGTTTTTGTGTTTTGTAACCGCGAGGCGAGGGGGGCTAGCCGGGTTGGGCGTGGCAAAAACCATGCCCCGCTGGTCGGGCCGGAATACGTGGATTACTCGGCGCCACCTGGCTGGGGACCAGTGCGGCCTACACGACGAAATTGCATGCCAACGACATTTTCGAACGAATCGAGACTACCGTCGACGTGAGGGCAGACGACCGCCAAGTATGCAAAATTTGACCAGCGATGTTCCAAGTCAAGACACTTGCCAGAACGATCGGATCCCCCGCAAAACAGGTGAAGGTCGGCGACGTGAGGCGTCGCTGCGCGGGTGGCGCCGGCGATTGGGGTCGACCTGCCCGCTGCGTCAGGCGAGCCGTTTGACCTGCGCGCCGGGTGCGCTGGCCAACGCCTGGTCGACCCGCGACGCCGTATCGTCCGCCGGGGCGCCCACGCCCACCAGGATGTAGCCGTCGCTCACCGCCGGGTCGTAGAACGCCGGCAGACGGCGTGGCAGCCGGGCGCTTACGAGCAGCGTCACGACGGCGGCGACGATCGCGCCGAGCATGGTCATCTCGAAGACGACGATCAGGTTCGGCCAGATCGCCACGATCGGCATGCCGCTGGTGCGCAGCGGCCACAGCTCCTGCGTGGTCGTCGTGAGCAGGTAGCCCAGGGTCAGCCCGGTCACCCCGCCGGCCACCGCGATCCAGTGCATCCACGTCGCGTGGCCGCGGCGGCCGAACTCGTGCTCTTCGAACGGCTCCGACGACATCACCACGATGTCGCGGTCGGCGACGCCGGCGGCGCGCAGGGCGTTCGACCGCGGTCTGGGCGGCGTCGGGGTCGGCGTAGAGGCCGTAGACGGCCTTCATGGCCGCACCTCGCCACAGCTCGCCGAGGGCCGCCGGCTCGGCGGCCGGCGGCGCCGGGTGCGGCTGGTTGCCGACCTTCATCTCCCAGATCGAGATGATCGGCACGAACTTGGCGAACAGCATGTAGAGCAGCACCATCGCCGCGAAGGTCGCACCCATGATGAAGATCTCGGCCGGCTGCGGCGAGTAGCGTGCCCCAGCTGTAGGGCAACGGCTTGTGCCCGAGCGACGGCACGATGATGAGATAGCGCTCCAGCCACATGCCGACGACGACGCCGAGCGAGGCGACGACCGTGCCGGTGATGGTGCGCAGCCGGCGGATCGCCGAGGATGGGCAGCGGCAGCACGAAGTTGCAGACGACCATCGTCCAGTAGAGCGGCGCATAGGCGCCGCGCTGCGTCGCCCAGAACACCGCCATCTCGGAGTGTTCGTTGCCGTACCACACCGTGAGCCGCTCGGCGAAGACGAAGTAGGCCCACAGCAGGCTCATCAGTCAGCAGCAGCTTGCCGAGGTTCTCGAAGTGCACCGGGTGCAGGTAGGCCTCGAGGTGAAGGAGCTTGCGCAGCGCCGCCATCGCCAGGATGAGCGCGGCGATGCCGCTGAAGATCGCGCCGGCGACGAAGTAGGGGCCGAAGATCGTCGAGTGCCACATCGGCACCGGTGGCCATCGAGAAATCGAACGAGACGATGGTGTGCACCGACACCGCCACCGGGATGATGGCGATGGCCATGATCTGCATCGCCGCTTCCAGGCGCTGCCACTGCGTGGTGGTGCCCTGCCAGCCCAGGCCAGCGTGCCGTAGACGCGCTTGCGCCAGCCGGTGGCGCGATCGCGGACCGAGCGCGAAGTCGGGAATCATCGGCAGCAGCAGGAACAGCAGGCTGCCGGTCAGATAGGTGTTGATGGCGAAGAAGTCCCACACCAGCGGTGAGCGGAAGTTGGGCCAGATCTCCCGCGCGCTCGGGTAGGGCGCCAGCCAGAAGGCCAGCCACGGCCGGCCGAGGTGGATGATCGGAAACATCGCGCCGATCATCAGCGCGAAGACCGTAATCACCTCGGCGCAGCGGGTCACCGGCCGCCGCCAGCGCGCGTTGACCAGCCGCAGGATCGCCGAGATGAGCGTGCCGGCGTGGCTGATGCCGATCCAGAAGACGAAGTTGGTGAGGTAGAAGCCCCAGAAGACCGGCCAGTTGATGCCGGCCACGCCGATGCCGAAATAGAGCTGATAGAGCCACGCCGCGGCGCCGCACAACACGATCGAGCCCAGGACCACGACCCCGCCGTAGAACCACACCGAGGTGTGGAACAGCGGACGCAACAGGTCGTCGGCCAGCGGGTTATTGCGCGTCCGGTTCATGCCAGCCCTGCCGGTTGAGGTAGGTGACCTTCGGCTCGGCGCCGTATTCCTCGAGCAGCTTCGACCCGCGTGGCGACTCGGCCAGTCGCGAGACGCGGCTCTCGGAGTTGTTCAGGTCGCCGAAGATGAGCGCGCCGGCGGGACAGCCCTGGGCGCAGGCCGGCTGCAAGGCGCCGTCCACGAGCTCGCGCTTCTCGGCCTTGGCCTCGCTCTTGGCCACCTTGATGCGCTGCACGCAGAAGGTGCACTTCTCCATCACCCCGACCTCGCGCAGCGAGACGTCGGGGTTGAGCTGCAGCTGCAGCGGCTTCTCCCACTGCGGGTGGAAGAAGTTGAAGAACCGCACGTTGTACATGCAGGCGTTGGCGCAGTAGCGGGTGCCGATGCAGCGGTTGTAGACCTGCGCGTTCAGCCCGTCCTCGTTCTGGTGGCTGGCATAGGTCGGGCACACGGCCTCGCACGGCGCGTTGTCGCACTGCTGGCAGAGCACCGGCCGGAAGGTCAGCTTCTGGTCGGGGAACTCGCCCTCCCAATAGCGCTCGACGCGAATCCAGTGCATGGCCCGGCCACGCGCGGCTTCCTGCGCGCCGACCGTCGGGATGTTGTTCTCGGCATGGCAGGCGGTGACGCAAGCCTCGCAGCCCGTGCACTTGTCGAGGTCGACGACCATGCCCCAGCGATGGGCCATCTCAGCCTCTTCCGTGGTGATCGGGGCGCTCACGCGTCGCCCCGGCGAACAGGATCAGGGTGCCGTCCGGTCCGGCCACCCTGGCGATCTTCACGCGCGTGGCCGCCCAGGCCAGCGCGCCAGTCTCGCTGTCGTGCACCGGCGCCAGCACGCGCACCGGGTTGGCGCCGCGTCCGCTGGCGTAGCGCGTGAAGGTCTCGTGGCCCTGCCCCACCGGCATCGCCACGGCGTCGGGACCGATGCCCGGCGAGATCACGGCGGGCGCCCGTACCGACCCGTACGCCGAGGTGATCTCCACCAGATCGCCGTCGGCGATCCCCAGGCGCTCGGCGGTGCGGATGTTGAGCTCGACCCACGACGACCACATCGCCGTGACCATCGGATCGGGCAGCTCCTGCAGCCAGGGCAGGTGGGCGAGCGATCCGTCGTAGAGGGCCTGCGACGCGTAGGGCAGGAAGTGGAACGGATACTCGCTCGCCTCGCCGTCGAAGCGCGGTTCGGACCAGGCCCGTGCCGGTAAGGCCGGCGCCGCCGTCGCCCGCGAGGCCGGTAGCGTGGCCGGCGCCGTCTCGGGCGCCTGCAGCATCTCTTCGAAGGTCTGCCACGGCAGCGGCGGATCGAACGGCCGCTTCAACCGCCGGCCGAGGTCGAGCAGGACGTCCGGTGTGGCTCGGGTCGTGTACAGCGGGCGCATCGCCGGTCCAGCCGTCGTCGCCACGGCTTCGGCCGCCCCCGACTCCGGCTGCGACTCGGTCCACGCTTCGAGGAAGGTGTGATCCGGCAGGACGAGGTCGGCCAGCGCGCTCGTATCGTCGAGGAATGGCCCGAACGAGACGATGTAGGGAATGCGCGCCAGCGCGTCGCGAACCTTCATGGCGGCCGGGGTCGCAAACACCGGGTTGGCTTCGTCGAGAAACAGCAGTTGCGTCGTGGCCGCCGCGCCGACCAGATCGCCGAGCGATCGCGTCGGTGGCGCCGGTGGCGCCGGCAGCGGCGTGAAGGTGACGCCACCCGGCGTGCCGATGCTGCCGACCAGGGCGTTCAACGCGTTCACCGCCAGCGCCTGGTCCAGCCCGTTGGCGTGGGCCAGTGCCTCGCCGCCGATCACCGCCACGGCGGGCCGGTGGGCCGCGAACTCCCGGGCCAGCCGCTCCAGCCGCGCCGCGGCCACGCCGGTTCGACGTTCGACCTCAGCGGGCGTGAACGCGGGCAGCCCGGCGCCCCAGCCCTCGATGAGCGCGCCGGCGCGGCCGGCGTCAGCGGGGGCGAGGTTGTCGCGCAGGATCACGTGGGCCAACCCCAGGGCGACGGCGCCCTCGGTGCCCGGCCGCACCGTCACCCACTCGTCGGCGCTGGCCCCGGTCTGCGACATGCGCGGCTCGATCTGCACGAACTTGGCCCGGACGCCGGGCTGCCCCTGCCGCATGCGCCCGTAGGCGGCGCTCTGCGCCAGCGGCGAGTTCCACGTGCCCAGGAAGTCGGCGCCGAAGCCGACGAGGTAGTGCGTGCGCGCCAGGTCGTAGGTCGGCAGCTGGTAGCGATCGAAGCTCAGCGCATTGGCCCGCCGGGCCACGGCGTCGTCGAAGAGTTCGAAGGACACCGGCGGCGGCGCCCCCAGCCGGCGCAGGAATTCCCGGACCAGCGCCGGGCGGCGGCCGCGGCGCGGCCGGCCCAGGAACGCGATGGCGTCCGCCCGCCGCTCGTCGACCAGCGTGTCGAGCCGGCCGGCCAGCTCGGCGAGCGCGTCGTCCCACGAGACCTCCGCGAACGCGCCGCTGCCCCGCTCACCGCTGCGGCGCATCGGGGTGCCGATCCGGTCGGGATGGTAGGTGACCTGCAGCGCCGCCTGGCCGCGGACGCACAGCCGGCCCCGGCTGACGCCGTGCGCCGGATCGCCCTCGAGCTTCCGCGGCAGCCCCATGCGCGTCACGCCCGGCTGGCCGTTGCGGAAGACCTCGGCGTCGCCGTCCATCACCCGCGCCAGCACCCCGCAGCCGGCGCTGCACAACGGGCAGACGCTCGGCTTCCACACCGCGACGCCCGGGGTGATCTCCTCGTCGGGCACGAAGCGCATCAACTGGTGCTCGGGGTTGCCGCAGCCGGCCAGTGCGGCGCTGGTGCCGGTGATGGCGGTGACTTTGATGAAGCGACGGCGATCCATGGACGTCGGGGCCAGCGGTCAGTAGTGGCAGGTCAGGCAGTCGTTCGACGCCTGCTTCTCGCGGTGGCAGTTCACGCAGAAGCCCATGTCCATGTTCACGGCGCGCACCGCGACCTGCTGCTGCGCCTGATTGCCGTGGCACGTCGAGCACTCGACCTTGGCACGGATGTGAGGGGCGTGGTCGAAGCGGACGTGGGCCTCGCGCGGGTAGTCGTAGACGCGCTGCCACGCCAGGTCGACGCCCTTCTCCTGCATCGCCGCCAGCTGCTGGATAAGCGGCCGGTCGGTGGCCACCTGCGAGTGGCAGATCATGCAGGTGTTGATCGACGGCAGCCCGGCGCGCGGGCCGCGCTCCACGCCCTCGTGGCAGTCGGTGCAGACCAGTTGCTTCTCCAGATGGATCTGGTGGCTGAACGGGAACGGCTGCTGCGGGGTGTCGCGCCGGTCGAAGAACGCGCGGAAGGCGGCGCCGGCCGACCGGTGTGCCGTGGTGACGACCGACGGTGTGCCCCACCGCGACGGGGTCGTCAACCGCTCAGCCTGGAGCGCTTCGCTGGTGCCGGGACGAGCGCAGGCCGCGACCGTCAGGCTTGCCAGGAGGGCCGACGCCGCCAGGACGAGAGCCACGGCCGGCCCCCGGGGGCTACTTGGCGACACCGCCGAGGCTGCGGACGTAGTTGACGAGGTGCCAGGTGTCCTGATCGCTGACCTTGCCCTTGAGCCCCTTCATCTTGAACTCGGGACCGGCGCCTTCCTGAATCACCGTGAAGATTTCGCCGGGGCTCGAACCGCGATCCCAGGTGGTGTCGGTCAGGTTGGACGGCTTCATGTCCTTGGGCGCCTGCGGGCCGTCCCCCAGTCCGGTCGCGCCATGGCAGAAGCGGCAGTACTTGCCGTAGAGCGCCTGCCCGGCGGCCAGCGAGGCCGGATTCGAGGCCACCGGATTGGTGATCTTGGCGGCCACCGCACGCGGCGTCTGCGTCGGCGGCTGCTGCCCGGCCGCGACCGCCACAGACCACACCACTGCGCACGCCACCGCGCTTCCCCACCACAGCCCTGCCACTCGCGCCATCCGCCCGACTCCTTGCCAGCTGCCCACTCATGCGCGCGATCGGCTCCATCGATGCTCGACGAACATCGACAGCCGTCGCGGGAAGCCGAATGCTCACACAGCCCAGCCAGAAAGGCAATCGAACCCGCTACTGCGACGGGTACCAGTCGGCCAGCCGGACCTCCACGCCGAGCGGCGCCAGACCGTCCTTGAGCGCTTGCAGGCCCCGCGTCGACGGCGTCTGCCGCGTGCCGTCGCGATCGAGCCGGCGCACCCACTCCTGGTCGTAGTGATACGGGTAGACGACGCGCGGCCTGATCGCCGCCAGGCACTCGATGGCCTCGGCCGGCTCCATCCGCTCGGCCGGGACGTTCATCGGGAAGAACGCGATGTCGATGTTGCGCACCGCCCGCACCTCGGGCACGCACTCGGTCACGCTGGCGACGTAGATCCGCTTGCCGCCGACGGTCAGAACGTAGCCGTTGGCTTCGCCCTTCGGGTGGAACGACTCGCCCGGGGTGACGTCGTAGGCACCGACCGCCTCGATGTGCACACCCGCCACCTCCCGGCTCTGGCCGTTGGCCAGCACGATGCCATCGGGGACGACGCCCTTGCCGTTGGCGGCGATGACCACCGGCGCCCCGGGCTTGCGCAGCGCCGCGATGGCCTTCGCGTCGAGGTGATGTCCGACGTCGTCGGTGATCACGATGAGATCGGCGGGCTTCATCTGCGCCAGCGCGCCCTTGCTCCACGGATCGACCTGGATGACCTTGCCGGCGTGCTCGATCTGGACGCTCGAGTGGAGGAACGGCGTGATCACCAGATCGCCACCTGTCGCAGGGAACCGGTCCGGCGCGGCGACGCTCCCGGCAGAGCTGAAGCTCTGCCCTACGAATACGACGAGGGCGAGGGCGGCAGGTCTCAGCATGTTGACTCCTACCGGGCCGCTGCCGGCTGGGGGGCCCGCAGCGCCAGCAGCTCGCCGCTGTAGCCCGGGCCGCTGATCGGCGATCACCAGATACTGCCGGCCGTTCAACACGTAGGTCATCGGCGAGCCGGTCTGCGGCGCCGGCAGTTGCCACGCCGCCGACTTCCTTCCCGGTGGCCTTGTCGTAGGCGCGCAGCATCGCCCCACGCGTCCCCGACGGAGTCGGCCCGTAGTTGCCCTCGCCGGCGATGAGCAGCGTCCTGGTCACCAGCGTGCCGACGTTGTTGCCGGGCCGTCCGGTCGGCGGCAGGTCGAGCCCCTTCAGCGCGGGATGGTTCGATCACGGATCCGGCGTGGCGCCGTGCGGCACCTGCCAGCGGATCTCGCCCTTCGTCAGATCGATGGCGCTGATGCGGCTGTACGGCGGCTTGACCAGCGGCAGGCCCTGCACGGTCGAGGGCACGGACGGCGCCGCCGCGCTTCGCGCCGTGGCCGAGCCGGAGCCGCCCGATTGCCGGGCGCCGGTCAGCACGGTGCCCTGGTGATACGGCAGATCGGACGCGCCGGGAGGCGGCGGAACCAGTCCCATCGCCGCCGGCGAGCTCTGCGACGCCACGTAGAGGATGCCGCGTCTCGGGATCGAACGAGCCGCCGGGCCAGTTGGTGGCCGCGCCCTGCGCGCCCATCGTCACCGTGGCGATCGGTCCCTCCTTCTGCTCACCGAGGGCGGCGTGAACATCGGGCCGATGCGGTAGAGCGCGATCGCCGCCTCGCCTTCCTGGCGCAGCTCCGGCGTGAAGTCGATCAGATCGTCGACCGCGAAGCCCTGGCGATCGTAGGCCGGCGGCCTGGTCGGAAACGGCTGCGTCGGCGAGTACTGCTCGCCGGGCGTGTCGCCCTTCGGCACCGGCCGTTCCTCGATCGGCCAGATCGGCTCGCCGGTCACGCGATCGAAGACGTACAGGAACGCCTGCTTGGTCGGCTGCGCGACGATCTTGTCGCGGCTGGCCGTCGATGACGACGTCGGCCAGAATCGGCGCGCACGGGATGTCCATGTCCCACACGCCGTGGTGCACCAGCTGGAAGTGCCACTTGCGCTCGCCGGTCTGCAGATCGACGGCGACGAGGCTCTCGGCGAACAGGTTGTCGCCGGGCCGCTGGCCGCCGTAGTAGTCGTGCGTCGGCAGCTCCACCGGCAGGTAGGCCAGGCCCAGCTCCTCGTCCACCGAGATCTGCGCCCACACGCCGGTGTTGCCGGTGTAGGCCCACGAGTCCTGCGCGCCAGGTGTCGTTGCCGAACTCGCCGGGGCTGCGGAATGGTCCGGAAGATCCACAGCCGCTTGCCGGTGCGCACGTCGAAGCCGCGCACGTAGCCCTTGACGTTGATCTTGCTCCGCGGGTTGGCGCCGGTCTCGAACGCGGCGCCGACGATCACCACGTTCTTGGCGATCATCGGCGTCGAGTGCAGGCCGACGGCGCCGTTGACGAGGATCGACGTCCTGATCGAAGTTCTGCTTCAGGTCGACGATGCCCGTCGCTCGCCGAAGGTGGGGACCGGACGCCCGGTCGTCGCGTCGAGCGCGACCAGGCGATACCCGGGCGTCACGTAGAGAATGCGCTCTTCCTTGCCGTCGGTCCAGTACGACAGACCGCGGCCCGAGAGCTGGCGCGGCGCGGTGGCGCCGCGCGCACCCTCGTCGAGCGCGTACACCCACTTCAGCTCGCCGGTGGCGGCGTCGAGCGCACACGACCGCCCGGCGCGGTGCCGGCCGTCGAGTACAGCCGGCCGTTCACCATCAGCGGCGTGGACTGGAGATTGAACTCCGGGCGCGGCCCGAGGTTGTCGGTCTTGAAGCGCCAGGCGACTTCGAGATCGGCGAAGTTGGCGGCGGTGATCTGATCGAGCGGCGCGTAGCGGGTGTGACCGAGGTCGCCGCCGTAGGTCGGCCACTCCCCGCCCGGGGCGCCGCGCTGGGCGGCGACGGTCGCCGAAGCGGCAATCACGGCCGCCATCACCCGGATCCACGCCGTGGAGGACGTCATGGGGCGGAGTATACGTCTGCCGCGCCCCCTCGCCGGCGCCGCGTCCGGCGACTGAGGTGACCCGACGGCCGGCCACTGCGGCCGACCGACGGCCTTGCGCCGTCCATACAGATGCGTGACACTGTTCATACAGACACGAGGAGACCTGCCCATGCCAGTCGCTGCCGCCCGACCGAAGCGATCCGCCGACCGACGTCAGCGCTGGGTCCGCAAGAACATGATCGTCGACCAACGCAAGCTGGCGGCGGCCAGACGCGCCCTCCGGGCCGGCACGGATACCGAAACCGTGGACATGGCGCTCGATTTGGTGACGTTTCGACAAGAGCTGACGCGCGGCCTCGCGGCCGTACGGAAGGCCGGGCCGATCGACGATGTCTTCGAAGAGCGCTGAGGCCGCGAAGTACACGCTCGACACCAACCTCTTCGTCGACGCTTTCAGGGACGACACGGCGGCAGCGGCCCTGGACGCGTTTCTGCGGCGCGCGCTGGCGGTCACCTTCCTGAGCTCGGTCGTCGTGCAGGAGCTCCGTGCTGGAGCGCGGGCGGTGGCGGCCGCGACGGCGCTGCAGCGCGGGATATTCGCCCCGTTCGAGCGGCGACACCGCGTCGTCGCCCCGTCGGCGGCGGCGTTCAAAGAGAGCGGCCGGATCCTGGCCGGCCTCGCCGTGCGCGATGGTGCCGACGCGGTCCGCGGGAATCGCTCGCTGGCCAACGACACGTTGCTGGCGGCGTCGTGCCGCGAGCACGGCTTCACGCTCGTCTCGAACGACGGGGATTTCGATCGGATCCGGCCCCTCCTCGCGGGATTGCGGGTCGTGAGGCCGTGGCCATGAAGAATCAGGCGCGTTGTTCCGCAAGAGCGTTCATGACTGGAGGTGTGGCGTGAAACTGTTCCTGACCGGGTTGGTCGTCGGTGGGCTGGCCCTCGGCGCGGTGGCGGCGCAGACCAAGATCAACCCGACCGACCCGCAGCCGACCTGCGCGATGTGTCCGGGCTACTACATCCCGGCCGAGGAATTGCGCGCCTACACGCAGAAGGCCGTCGCCGAGAAGCTCACCGACCAGCAGGTGCGCGATATCGAAATCGGCAAGGCGCACATCGGCATCGGCATGGTGCACCGCGGCAAGCTCGACAAGCCGGCGCCCGATTCGGTAGCCGAGCACGACCAGGTGAGCGAGGTCTACTACATCATCGACGGCACGGCCACGCTGATGCTCGGGCCCGACATCACCAACCGGCAGCGCCGCCCGGCCACGCTGCAGACCGTGCGCGAGTTCAACGGCCCCGGCAACAACGGCACCGAGATCCGCAACGGCGTGGCCCACAACCTCAAGGCCGGCGACGTCGTCGTGATCCCGGCCGGCACCGGCCACTGGTTCACCAGGATCGACGACCACATCGACTACATGATGGTGCGCATCGATCCCGACAAGGTGACGCCGCTCAAGGACGAGGCGGCGTCCAAGGCCTATCTGGCCAAGCCGGCGCGGTCGGGGCAGTGAACCGGGCGCAGCGCTTCGGCAAGGGACGCGAGCGAGGTGGAAGCACGTGACGCAGATCACCCCGGTCGATGTACTCGTGTTCGGCCCGCACCCGGACGACATCGAGATCGGCCTGGGCGGCACCATCGCGCTGCACGTCGCCGCGGGACAGCACGTCGGCCTGTGCGATCTGACAGCCGGCGAACTGTCGAGCAATGGCACGCCGTCGCAGCGGCGCGCCGAAGCGGCCGACGCCGCCACGGTCCTCGGCGCCGCGTGGCGGGAGAACCTCGGGTGGCCTGATGGGGCGATTGCCCCGACACCAACGGCGATTCGGTCGGCGGTCGATCTGATTCGGCGGGCGCGCCCGCGTGTGATCGCCGTGCCCTACTGGGACGACCGCCATCCGGATCATGTCGCCAGCAGCCACGTGCTCCGCACGGCGGTGTTCACCAGCGGCCTGCGGCGCTACGAGTCGGCCGACGAGGCGTGGCGCCCGGACTGGTTGTGCCACTACTTCATCAACGACGGCGCCGCGCCGTCCTTCGTCGTCGACGTGTCGGCCCACTACCAGCGCAAGCGGGACGCGCTCGCCTGCTACCGCAGCCAGTTCACCCCGCGTCAGAGGACGAGGCGGTGGCCACGCGGCTGACGGCCGCCACGTTCCGACAGCTCATCGAGAGCCGCGACGCCCAGTTCGGCGCCCTGGCTGGTGTGGCCTTCGCGGAAGGCATCGTCGTGCGCGAGCCGATCGTCCGGCCGGGGCTCCTGAAGCACGTGCCATGAAGATCGGGATGGTGTGCTACGCCTCGGTCGGCGGCAGCGGCGTGGTCGCGACCGAGCTGGGGCACGCGCTCGCCGAGCGAGGGCACGGCGTGCATCTCGTCAGCAGCGACCCCCCGTTCCGGTGGCGCGACGGCGTCGCCGGACTGTCGTTCGAGCCGGTCCTGGTGCCGTCGTACCCGCTCTTTCGCGAGCCGCAATACCTGCTGGCGCTCGCCACCACCATTGCCCGGGTGGCCGAGCAGCACCAGCTCGACATCGTCCACGCCCACTACGCGGTGCCGCATGCGACGGCCGCCTACCTGGCCGATCAGATCCTCGCCTCGGCGCCCTCCACGACCGCTCCGCGCACGGTCACGACGCTGCACGGGACCGACATCACGCTGGTCGGCAGCGACCCGTCCTACGCCCGGGTGGTGGCCTTCTCGATCGAGCGGTCGCACGCCGTGACCGCGGTCTCCGAGAGCCTGCGGGCCGACACCATCGCCACGCTGGGCGTGCGTCACCCGATCGCCGTCATCCCGAACTTTCTCGACTGCGGCGTCTATCGGCGCCGGTTCGATCCGGCGATGCGGGCGCGGCTGGCTCCGACGGACACCGAGGCGCTCCTCGTCCATGTCTCGAACTTCCGTCCCGTCAAACGGGTCGATCTGGCCATCGACGCCTTGCGCCTCATCCGGCGCCGCATCCGCGCCCGTCTCGTGCTGATCGGCGACGGGCCGGTGCGTCCCGACATCGAGCGCCAGGCAGCGGCCGATGGCCTGGCGCCCCACGTCGAGTTCGTGGGCGAGCAGCAGGACCTGGTGCCGTGGCTGTCGGCCTGCGACGTGTTCCTGTTGCCGTCGGCGCAAGAGAGCTTCGGTCTGGCCGCGCTCGAAGCGATGGCCTGCGAAGTGCCGGTCGTCGCCTTTCGCGTCGGTGGCCTGCCCGAGATCATCGAGGACGGCACGACGGGATTCACCTGCACGCCACAATCCGCGCCCGAGATGGCCGAGCGCGCGATCGAACTGCTCACCGACCCGCAGCGCCGCACCGCCATGGGCAAGGCCGCGGCCGACGTCGTCCGGACGCGGTACTGCACCGACCGGATCGTGCCGCTCTACGAAGCGGTCTATCGCGACGTCCTGCGCGGCTGAGGCATCGATGTCGCCGCCTGACCGTCGGCCCGGTCGGCTGCTAGAGTAAGAGGTCCTGGACGACGAGTGTCCAATGCCCGGGGGACCTTGACCATGATGCTCCTCGCCTGTCTCTTCCTCCTCTGGGCGACGGCCGTGCAGGCACAGCCACCGGTCGAGGTCAAGGTCGTCGTCGTCACCATGTTCGAGCGCGGCGCCGACACCGGCGACCAGCCCGGCGAGTTCCAGGTACCTGGGTCGAGCGTGAAGGTCTCGACCGCGTGTTCACGCTTCCCCAAGGCTGGCGCGATGTCCGGATGAACCAGGACGGCGTGCTCGCGGTGTGCACCGGCATCGGCACCGCGAAGGCGGCGGCGTCGGTGATGGCCCTGGGACTCGATCCCCGCTTCGATCTTCGCAAGGCCTACTGGGTGGTGGCCGGCATTGCCGGAATCGACCCCGAAGACGGCTCGACCGGATCGGCGGTGTGGGCGGAATGGGTCGTCGACGGCGACCTCGGCCATGAGATCGATGCTCGCGAGATTCCCCCGGAGTGGTCGACCGGCTACGTCCCGCTCCGCAAGACGACGCCCTACGAGATGCCGCGCCGTGAGCCGGACGAAGGCGAGGCCTACCGTCTGCAGCCGGCGCTGGTCGACTGGGCGTTCAACCTGACCAAGGGCATGACGCTCGAGGATACCGACGCGATGCGCGCCCAGCGGGAGAAATACGCCGCTCACCCGGCCGCGCGCGGCGCGCCCCGAGTCCTCAAGGGCGACACGCTGTCGGGCGGCACCTTCTGGCACGGCCGCAGGCTCAGTCAGTGGGCCAACGACTGGGTGCGCTACCACACCGGCGGGCGCGGCAACTACGTCACCACCGCGATGGAGGACACCGGGACGCTGCAGGCGCTGACGTTTCTCGACGCGGCCGGGCGCGTCGACAAGCGGCGCGTGCTGGTCCTGCGCACCGCCAGCAATTTCGATCAGCAGCGCGACGGCATCAGCGCGCCGGAGAGCCTGGCCGAGACGAAAATCGGCGGCTACGTCGCCTATCTGCCATCACTGGATGCCGCCCATCGCGTCGGGAGTGTCGTCGTCAAGGCGCTGGTGCGCGAGTGGGCGCGGTACCGCGACGTGCTGCCGCAGTGACCGGCGACACCACGTAGCCGTTCTTAACGGAACCGCGCAGGAGAAGTTGCTTGTGCTCGAGAGGGGGCGGGCAGGATCCTGTCACCCATGAGCGCGATCGGTCCGATCACCGAGGCACCATCACGAGTCGGCTCGGACCCACCGAGCGTTGCCGCCGTTCACCTGGGCAGCTACCAGGCCAAGGTGCTGGGCGCGTTCTTCCTCATCTACGTCGTCTGGGGCTCGAATTTCCTCGCGATTCGTTACGCGATCGAAACGATTCCGCCGTTCCTGCTGATGGGCGTGCGGTCGCTGCTGGCCGGGCTCTGCCTGTATCTCTGGGCGGGCCTTCGCTCCGACGAACGACCGACGCGCGGGCACTGGCGGGCCGCGGCGGTGGTCGGCGTCCTGCTGTTCCTCGGCTGCCATGGACTGCTGGCGTGGGCGCAACAACGGGTGCCGTCCGGGGTGGCCGCTCTCGGCATGGCCACGCTGCCGCTGTGGATGACCCTGCTCGACTGGCTGTGGGCCGGCGCACGCCGGCCCGGTCTGCCGGTGTGGCTCGGGCTCGTCCTGGGCCTCGTCGGTCTGGCCGTGCTCGTCGGCCCGGGCAGCTGGGGAGGCGCGGTGGACGTCACGGGGCTGCTGGCCATACAAGTCAGCGGGTTCGCGTGGGCGCTCGGGTCGGTGAAGGCACGACGGTCGCACTTGCCGTCCTCGGTCGTCCTGTCCACCGGCATGCAGCTCATGGCCGGTGGCGCCGCACTCAGCGTCGTCTCACTGGTCTCGGGCGAAGCGGCGACGTTCGACCCGGCAAGTGTCTCGACGCGGTCGCTGCTGGGCTTCGCCTACATGGTGGTCGGCGCCTCGATCCTGGCGTTCACCGCCTACGTCTGGCTGCTGCGCGTGTCCACGCCGTCGCGTGTGGCCAGCTACGGCTTCGTCAATCCGCTGGTGGCCGTCGTGGTCGGCTCGACGGTGGGCGGCGAGCCGCTCGGGGCCCGCACGGCGCTGGCCGCGGGCACTGATCCTGGCCGCCGTGGCCGCGATCCTGAGCGGAAGGCGCCGATGATGGCCGCCCGCCCCGTCACTTCCGGTCGAACACGGTGGTGTTGTTGACCGGCTTGCCCTGCGCGTCCGTGCCCGTCTGCGTATTCGTCCGCGTATTGCCGTCCGCGGAGATCGTGACGCGGCTCGTGAGCATCACCTTGCCGCCCTTCTTCGCGACCGCCTCGTAGGAACGAGCGTCGACCTTCTTGTAGGTGTAGGCATCGGCGTTGGGGTTGGTGCCCTTGACTGCACAATCCTTTCCATCGAAGGTCGCCATCACGTCCCATTTCTGGGGCGCGCCCGTCGCCGGAATGCTGTCGACCATCTGGTGGAAACCACCGGCGGCCGCCATGATCGTGACGGTGGTGCTCTTCGGCGCCGGGCCCGGGCTGTACTTCGACTTGGCGACGTTGAGCACCCAGGTGCCCACCCACGGGTCGGCCGCCTGGCTGCTGGCGGGGATGGGAAGCAGGGAGACACCGAGAATTGCCACGCCGGCGACGAGCGTCCGAATCCGCATGCTGAGCCTCCTGGTCGGGGGTGACCGAAGCGCCGATCATAGCGAAAAGGGAGAAGGCCGAACGTGCCGCCTTCAGTGGCCTGTCGACAGCTCGCCCGGCAGGCGCAGCGCGACCAGCGATCCGGCGTGCGTGCCGCTGCCGATCTGCACCACGACGTGCTGCTTGCCGCGGTGCAGGTAGCCCATCATTCCGTACTGGCCCGGCGCCGGCAGCTTCACCGTGCCGAGGCGCTTCCCGGTGGTCTTGTCGAGCGCGTAGAGGACGGGCATCCCGGGCGGCGCGGTGAGGAGCAACGTCCGGGTCGGCAACATGATCGCGTGGCCGGGCCGGCCGGTCGGCGGGATGTCGCGGCCCTTGAGGAGCGGATGATTCCTGACGAAATCCGGGGTGTCGCCATTGGGCGTCTCCCACAGGAACTCGCCGGTGCGCATGTCGATGGCGATGATGCGGCCGTAGGGCGGCTTCCAGATCGGCAGGCCCTGCGGGCCGCGCAGGTCGCCGCGGTTGGCCACCACCCACTGCGACAGCGTGCGGCCGGTGGTCTTCGGGTCGTCGGGCTCGTCCATCTTGGCGCCCGGCACCAGGTTCTCGGCGCGGCACGAGCGGTCGACGGCCACGAACAGCACGCCGGCGTCGGGATCGGCCGTGGTCGGCCCGTTGATGTTGCTGGCGCCGGCCGGGCAGCTCACGAACGAGCGCAGCCCCGACGGGTGGCCCACCTGGATCGGCGGGTTGAACAGCGGCCCCACCTTGTAGTGCTTGACGATCTCGCGCGCCTCGGCGCGCAGCTCGGGCGTGAAGTCGATCAGGTTGTCGTCGGTCAGCTCCTGGATCTCGAGCGGCTTCGGCCGGGTGGGAAACGGCTGCGTCGGTGACAGGACTCTCGCCGGGCAGGTCCGATGCCGCTACCGGCCGCTCCTCGATCGGCCAGATCGGCTGTCCGGTCTCGCGGTTGAAGACGTAGGCGAAGCCCTGCTTGGTGGTCTCGACCACGATCGGCGTCATCTTCCCGTCGATCGGCACGTCGAGCAGCACCGGCGCCTGCGGGTTGTCGAAGTTCCAGATGTCGTGGTGCACCATCTGGAAGTGCCAGCGGCGCTGGCCGGTCTTGACGTCGAGGGCGATGAGGCTGGTGCCGAACAGGTTGTCGCCGGGGCGGAAACCGCCGAAGAAGTCGATGGTCGGCGGGTTGGTCGGGATGAAGACCAGGCCGCGCTCCGGGTCGGCTGACATCGGCGCCCACGACGAGACGTCGCCGGTGCGCCGCCAGGCGTCGTTCTTCCAGGTGTCGTGGCCCAACTCACCCGGCCGCGGGATGACGTGGAACTTCCACAGCGGCTTGCCGGTGCGGGCGTCGTAGCCGAGCACGTCGCCGGGGATGTTCTCGATGCGGGTCTGGTAGTAGCCCTGTTCGTGGACGTTGCCGACGACGACCACGCCGTTGACGACGATCGGCGGCGACGACGTGGAGAGGTTGCCGAGGTCGCGCGGGATGCCGTGGTTGGCGTCGTACTTGTACTCGGACTGCAGCCACGGCTGCCAGTCCTTCACCAGGTCGGGCAGCATGTCGACGACCCCGCTGGCGGGGAATCCCGGCAGCGGCACCCTGGCGCCCCAGTTCTCGAGGTGCTGGCCCGACTTGGCGTCGATGGCGTGCAGGAAGTACGCCGGCGAGGTGTAGAAGATCACCGGGCGGCCGCCGACCTCGGCGAAGGCCACGCCCTTGCCGTAGTTGTTGCGCATGCCGCGTTCCCAGCGCGTGGTGTGCGGCTCGCGGTAGGTCCACACCGTCTCGCCGGTGCCGGGGTCGATGGCGGCGACGGTGCGGCGCTGGCCGGCCACGGTGTAGAGCAGGCCGTCGACGTAGAGCGGGGTCGATCGGAACAGCGGGTCGGCCGACGGGCCGAAGTTGTCGCCGCGCCACGTCCAGGCCACTTCCAGCGTCTCGAAGTTGGCGGCGGTGATCTGGTCGAGTGGCGAGTAGCGCGTGTGCCGCACGTCGCCGCCGATGTAGCGCCACTCGCCGGGCGGCGGGCCGGCGTTCTGGGCGCCCACGGCCTGGGCAGCGACGACGAGCGCCAGGAGCGCGAGGCGAGGAGAGATACCGGGGCGCCTCACGGGACCGGTCACTTCACCGTGACCTTGACGTGCGCGGTGGTCCAGCAGCACTGGTCGCCGCCGCCGCTCTCGCCCGACTCGTCGGAGATCTGCGCCCGTAGCACGTACTCGCCCGGCACGGTGAAGGTGGCGGTGGTCGAGGCTTCGACGATGGCCGCGGGGTCGCCCTTGGTCACCACCGGCACCCGCGCCGAGGCGAAGGCCACCGGGCCGGGGCCGCGGTACTTGTGCCAGTGCACCAGGACGTCGGCCCTGGCCGCCGGCTCGGTGCGCCTGGCGGTGCCGCCGAACACGCTGTCGCCGACGATCGCCACCGGGTCGGCCACCGGGGCGGTACGGCGGCGAATCTCGGCCAGCTCGGCGTCGGGGCCCTCGCGCGGGCCGTTCATGTCGCTCGCCCACAGCCTGAGCGTCACCGGCTGACCGGTGGCGGCCGTCAGCGTCTGCGCGAACCCCATCGGCGGACCGGTCAACGCCGGACCGTCGGGCGCGAACCGCACGATCGGCGGCTCGTTGCCGCTGGCCGCGTTCTTGAAGAAATCGACCCAGTACGGCGGGTTGAGCCAGAACGAGACCTTGGCCTCGTGGCCGTTGGCGCGCAGCGTCCAGGTCAGCTTGTTGGCGCCGAAATTGGCCGGCACCTTGATCGCGAACACGCCGTGCTGCTGGATCGGTTCGAAGTGGGTCGGCTGGCCCTGGTCGGGGCCGCCGGGATCGATCCGGTTGTCGGGACCGACGGGGATGTCGAACGAGGTGCTGCGATTGCGGTTGTAGTAGCCGAGCAGGATCACGGTCGATCCGTCCTTGTGCGGCCCCCAGCCTTCGAGCACAGGGAAGATCGCCTCGGCACCCGAGCCGTAGGGCTCGGCGGGAAGCGGATCGCGGGGCTTCTGGGCCTGCACCGACACCGCGATGGCGGCGCACGCTACGACGAGCGCGGCCGCCCTCCCGCGCGCGGCGCGCGGCTGACGTGTACGCATCAGCACGCTCCGCCTAGCGTTGACGATCGGCAGACGTCGACCGCTGGTGCTGCTGCCGGGCCGCGACCTCGGTGGCGTACTCCGCGTCGGTGAAGTAGGTCACGTTGACCCAGGCATGGGCCATCTCGTCGACCGTCCGCTGCCCGTAGCCGACCCACACGTTGGGGTCGGGGTTGCCGCGGCTGGCCGCGGTGTTGTCGTGCCAGGCCTTCACCTTGATGATGGTGCCCTTGGGCAGCAGCGGCGCCGCGTCGTCGGCGTAGACGTAGGAGGTGTGCCAGTTGAAGTCGAACTCGGCCACGTGGCTGAGCACGACGCTGGTACCGGTGGGCAGCACCGCTTCGAGCGTCATCGCCTTGCCGCGAAGATGCATATGCGGCTGGAAGCTCTCGATGCGCGCCGCCTGCCGCAGCGGGAAGTAGACCTCGGTGAGCTGCACGGTGTTGGGCGGGATGTCGATCGCGCCGACCCCGCTCCGCCCCATCCGGACCAGGTGCTGGCGGTACTTCGGGCTCCTCGCCCTTCGGGTAGAAGTAGATGCCGAGCTCGACGCCGCTGGTCACGTCCTCGCCGGCGCTCGAGTAGTGGATGTCCCAGGCGATCTTCGAGCCGGGGAGCATCAGCATGCCGGCGCCGGGGCGCACATACTCGGCGTCCTTCCCCACCGCCCATTCACTGAAGCGCCCGGGGGTCATCTCGGCGGACGGCGCGTCGGGGTCGAACTGCAGCAAGTCGGAGTTGGCGTGATGGGTGATCTTGCGTCCCTTGATCGTGGTCGGCCGCACTTCCACGGCGCGCACCCAGCGCGGCTCGGTCAGCCCGCTGTCGACGATCGGCTTCCACCAGGTGTCGTTGGCGCCGGCCTTCTGCGTCCACGGCACGGAGCGGACGACGAGGTCGGGCTCCGACTGCCCGTACTGCTTGGCCACGGTCCAGATCTGCTCGGTGGGCCACACCTTCTCGGGCGGCATGTCCTTGGGATCGCCCTGGCGGGCGCCCTGATCGACCCAGGCCAGAACGGTCGCGACCTGTTCGTCGCTGAGCGAGCGGTCGTTCTTGAACGCCTGCACGCCGACCGTCTTGTCGATGTGCCACGGCGGCATCTGCCGGGCTTCGACCCGCGCGCGGATCGACCGCGCCCACGGCCGCGCCTCCTGAAACGTGCGCAGCGACATCGGCCCGATCGACTCGGGACGGTGGCAGGCCTCGCACTTGGCCTGGAAGATCGGCGCGACGTCCTTGGTGAAGGTCGGAGCGGCCGGCACCTGGGCCGAGGCCGGGCAGCGCCGCGAACACCCCGAGCGCAACGGTCAGTCCACCGACGCTCCGGCTACCGAGGATCCTCATGGCTGGTGCTCCCAGAAAGACGGTTACTTCACCACCTTACCGCCGGTGCGGTTGTCCTTCACGAAACGATTGTGCGCGGGCATGACCACCTTGGGGAGCGTGGTCTTGTCCATCACCGCGTCCTCGCCGACGACCTTGTTGAGCGACAGCATATACGCCACCAGCCCGTAGACCTCGTTCGGGGTCAGCGTCCCGGGCGCGGTGAAGGGCATCGAGCGGGCCGTGTAGTCGTAGAGCGTCGAGGCATACGGCCAGTAGTTGCCGATGGCGCGGGCCAGCCGCGGATCGCGGCCGAAGGCGAAGTTCTCGCCGGCGTCGGTGGCCACGAGGCGATCGAACGACGCGCCTTCCCCGCTCTTGCCGTGGCACGACGCGCACTTGGCGGCGTAGATGGCCGCGCCTTCGGCGACCGTGCCGCGCCCCTCGGGCAGGCCGTGACCGTCGGGGCTCACGTCGATGTCGAGCTTCCTGATCTCGTCGGGCGTCGCGGCGCGGCCGAGCCCGTAGCGCGCCGGTGCGGCGCGGCGGTTTGGCGCGCCTGCGCGGCGAGCGCCGCCGACCACGCGGCGACGAGCGCCGACGGCGACCAGCGCGAGCGCGCGGCGCCTCACGCGCCCACCGCCAGCGTGACCGTGCCATCCGCGGCCACCTTCCAGGCGCGGATGTTGTTGAAGTGGTACTGCGTGCCCGGGCCGCGCACCGCCATCAGCGCCTGGAGCGTCGGCTGCGAGTAGCCGGTCTCGTCGGTGGCGCGGCTCATGATCGTGGTCTCGCCGCCGGTCCAGTTCCAGGCGAAGCGGAAGCGGGTGTGGCACTTGGGCAGCACCGGATCGTCGAGCGTGGCCTTCTGCCAGGTGGCGCCGCCGTCGACGCTGATGTCGACGTGGCTGATCTTGCCGCGGCCGCTCCAGGCGATGCCGCGGATCTCGCGCCAGCCCGGTCCCGACAGCTTCTCGGGGAACGCCGGCTCGGTGATGATCGACTTGGCGTCCATCACGAAGCTGAACTGCCGCGCCGTGCCGTCGGGCAGCGGGTCGGTGTACTTCGACGTCTCCTCGCGCATCATGAACGGCGCGCTCGGCCACTTCGATCCGGCGCAGCCACTTCACGCTGGCCGAGCCCTCGAAGCCCGGCAGGAACAGCCGCACCGGATAGCCCTGCTCGGGCCGAATCGCCTCGCCGTTCTGCGCGTAGGCGATGAGCGCGTCGTCCATCGCCTTCTCCATCGGGATGCTGCGGGCGAGCACCGCGGCGTCCTGCGACTCGGCCAGGAACCACGTCGCCTTGGGCGACGCGCCGGCTTCGCGCAGCAGCGTGGCCAGCGGCACGCCGGTCCACTCGCTGGTGCTGGTCAGCCCGTCGAGGATCTGCGGCGTCGTCTCGGCGGCCTTGGGATCGGGCCGATAGGCCCGGCCGCCGTTGCCCGAACATTCCAGGAAGCGGATGATCGACCGGCCCGGGAACCGCTTCAGGTCGTCGAGGGTGAAGACCAGCGGCCGCTCGACCATGCCGTGGACCAGCAGCGAATAGGTCTTCGGATCGATCGACGGCACGCCGCCGTGGTGCCGCTCGAAGTGCAGGTCGGCCGGCGTGATGATGCCCTCGAGATCCTGCAGCGGCGACTGCGACGCGGTGCGGCGTCCGCCGAACGACACGCGCTGCGGCTTCTCGAACGGCGAGCGGGCGCCGACGTCGGTCGAGCCGGGGCCCTGCACCTTGGTGGTGTCGGTCGAGCCCTGCTGACCGGTGAGCGTGGCCGCGGCGCCGACCACGCCGGCCGAACCGGCGGCCAGCAGGCGGCGGCGGGAGATACCTGAGCGGCGGGGATTCTGCGCCATGGGCGCGAGGATACCGCGCTTTGCCAGGGGGCGCTACCCGTTCCCGAGTGCAATTCCGGGCCCGAGTCCCGAGCCCCGAGTCCCGGTCGCCGATCCCCGACTCTAGCCGCCAGCCGCTAGCCGCCAGCCGCTGATCGGGCGTCAGTTCCTACGGCAGATTCGCCGTGAACAGGAAGCTCAGCGCCACTTCCTGGGCGGTGAAGTTGCAGTGCCCGTAGCGGGCGATCGGAATCGGCAGGAAGGCGCCGCGCTCGGTCCGGTCGACCTTGGGCAGGTAGAGCAGCTCGTGGGCGAACGGCGCGATCTCGTCGGCGGTGGTGTGCAGCGTGACGAGCGGGATGCGCAGGTCGCCGTTGGTCTCGTACGGCGCCATCGCGGCCAGCGCCTGCCGGCGCCGCGTCGAACCGCTGGACGCGGCAGGTTCAGCCGCAGGTCGTTCGACGAGCCGAAGTACCAGCGGAAGCGATTGCCGAACGGATTCCCGCCGAGCTCATCGTTCGCGTCGTTCAGCCCGAGGACGTTGTACGCCAGGATGGCGGTCGCCGACAGGATCGCCGCGGCGCAGGTCACCGGGGTCATGGGCCACGCGGGCCACGCGCATCAGCTCGAACGCCTTGGCTTGGTTGCCGTCGAGCGCGCTCGCGATCGCGGGCACGTGGACGGAGACCCAGGTGCCGAGCCAGGCGGCGCGGCCCAGCGGGTCCGTTGGTCATCCGGCATCGACACCGGCGATCCCGGCAGCACGCCCGGGAAGTAGTAGTCGAACAGCACGCGGAAGTCGCCCAGGTAGTTGACCTGCTGGCGGAAGCTGCCGATGGGTCCGCAGGCCGCCAGCGCGCCCGAGAACAGCTCCGGCGACCGCTCGGCGAGCAGCGTGGCGACCAGGCCGCCCTCCGACACGCCGGTGACGTGCGTGCGGGTCGGCGTCCGGATCGTGGCGCGGGAACGCGGCGACCAGCTGCGCGCACGTCGTCGACGCCGTCGAGAATGGCCAGTCCGTTCTTGCGGTAGCGTCGTCGTGGCGAAGGCGTAGCCGAGACTCTGGACCAGCGTCGGCAGCGAGCACGCCGTCGGGCCGGTGTCGTGAGGTAGTAGAAACCCATGCGGCAGCTGCGGCGGCGTGTAGCCCGGCGCGAAGACGACGAGCTGGCCGTTCCACGCCGCCAGGGCGGCACGCAGATGAGCGACAGGGCGCCGCCGGGCAGGATGCCGGGTCCACGCACGCCCGGCGGAATCGCCTGGGCACGGGCCGTCGCGGGCAGGGCCGTCACCGCGAACAAGAGGACGAATCCAGCAACAACGCGTGCGATCTGCTGCATGACGGCTCCTTTCCGGGTGCCGGGGAGTATACGCCAGCGCCGGGTTCGATTGAGTGACGCGGACCGTTGACTTCAGGCAAGGAGGTCACGTCCCATGCGCAATCGTTCCCGTTCGTTCACGGCGCTCGGCGCACTGGCGCTCGGGCTGTCGCTCGTCGCGCCAATGCACGGCGCGGAGAGCACCGCCCTGCACACCAACCGGCTCAACTTCAGCGGTCCCGTTCGGCTGCCCGGGGTCACCCTGGCGGCCGGAACGTACCTGTTCGAGCGGGTCGAGCCGCACCAACCGCGACGTGATCGTCGTGCGCAGTCACGATCGGTTGCGCACCTACTTCATGGCCATGACGCGACGCAGCGAGCGGCCGGCCGGCCTGCCGGTGACGCAGCTGGTCACCCTCGGCGAAACGGCCCGGGGAGAGGTGCCGCCCATCACCGCGTGGTACCCCGAAGGCGAACGGATGGGCCACGCGTTCGTCTACGACGCGCGGTAGTCGTGGACCCCCGGCGACGACGGACGAGGCCGGCGGCGCGCCGGCCTCGCTCCATGTACGCCGGGTGGACGCAGGGCCGGAGGCGTGCGCCGCTGCCTCAGCGCCAGTCGCCGGCGGCGACGAACGCCGCCCAGTAGAACGGATGCGTGCTCTGGCCCTTGGCCCGCCGATCGCGCAGCAGCGTGAGGCTCGCCTCGTGCACCGCATCGGCGGTGGACAGCCGGCGCTGGAAGCGGCCCTCGTACAGCGCGCGCATCCAGGCGCGCGTCGCCTGATCGTCCACCGACCACAGGCTCATCACCACCGTGCGCGCGCCGGCCACCTGGAACGCGCGGCGAAGCCCGAACACGCCTTCGCCGGCGCGAATCTCCCCCACGCCGGTGTCGCACGCGGAGAGCACGGCCCACTCGACGCCGCTGAGATCGAGCGAGGCCACTTCCTCCGCCGTGAGGATGCCGTCGTCCTCGTCGGGTCCCGCCGCGGCGCGGCGATTGGCGCCGGCCAGGGCGAGGCCGGAGATGAGCAGTGGATTCTCCGCCGCGTTCTGGCGCCCGGCGGCCACCAGGCCGCCGACGCCCCGCGTGCCGAGCGGCGCCGTCGTGCAGTCGCCGTTCAGGAAGAACCCGTGCGTGGCCAGGTGGAGCACGCGGCGCCCCGGCGCGTCGCGCTTGACGGCGGACTCGCTGGCATCGCGTCCGAGGAGCACGTGCGCGGCTCGGACTCGCTGTTCGCATTGGCGTTCCAGACGCCGGACAGGTCGCGGACCTCCTGCCGGGTGCCCTCGAGCGGCGTGAAGCTGATCGCGCCCAGGCCACGGCACGGCGTCGCCACGCCACGGAGGCCGGTCGCGCTGACCGGCGTCGGCGGGGCCGGCGTTGGCGGGGCCGACGTCGGGCGGGGACGCGCGCCGAAGAGCGTGCGGTCGTTGAACGACGGTCCGCCGACGGCGAGCAGGCCACGCGAGGTTCCAGCCGCTGGTGATGACACGAGATCACGCTCGGCGGACAGGTAGTGGATGACGGGGCCGCGCTCGAGCAGGAACGACCGCTGCCCGACCGGCAGGGCCGCAAACGGCACCAGGCTGAGCGCGCCGTCGGGGACGATGAGGACGCGGCCGACATCCTGCAAGTGCGGCGCGAGCCGATCCCAGACCCGCTGGCGCAAGGCGGCGCCCGAGGTGCGTGCCGACGCCGGCGCCGCCGGAGGATTCGTCGCCGACGCGAGCGCTTCGGCGGCGATGTCGGCGCGCCACTGCGACACGAGCCCGTCGATCGCCGTCGCGGCGCCCACGTCCACCACCGCCGGCGGCTGGCCAGGCCGCAGCACGAACGCGAGATACGACGGCACAGGACGAGGCGGAGCCCGCGGCGTGGCGGCCGCCCGCACCGTCGGCGGTGGTGTGGCGAGCCGCGTGCGATCGTAGCGAACGAACGACACCAGCGCGCTGTCGGGCGGCAAGGCGCCCAGCACGGCGTCGACGCCGGCCAGGGTCCGGCCGCGCTCGGCCCTGAACTCGGCGCTCTGTGCGGCCAGCGCCTGTTCTGCGGCCTCGCTGTCGCGGCGCGCGGCGTCGGTGAGCGCGGCGTACTGCGCGGCGGACATCGAGCCCGGTCCCCGGACCAGCAGGTTCGCCAGGCGCTGTTGCGCCGAAGCCAGTGCCGCGCGAGCGGCCTCCAGCTCGCCGCTGGCCGCACTCCCCGCGCCCTGCCGGGCGGCGATCTCGTCCAGGACCAGCGCGCGGCTGCGAACGAGGGCGTCGACCGCAACGGTGGTTGCGTCGGAGGTCGTCGCTGCGATCGAGAAGATCAGATTGAGCCCCCGCGGCCGTGCCGCCGCGTACTGGAGAGCCTGGCGTTCGGGCAGCGAACGCAGCATCAGGTGCAGATGGTCGCGCCCGGCTGTCTCGGCCGCAGTCGCGGTGGTCAGCGCCGCGCTGTTGTCGCCGAGGGCGGCTTGTGCGGTGGCCAAGCCCGTCTGCGCCTCGGCGTAAAGCGGATGTGCGGGGCCGAACACCTTGCCGCGAATCGCCAGAGCGCGCTCGTAGTACTCGCGCGCGGCGGCCGCGTCGCCGCGATTGGCCTGCAGCTTGGCGTAGAGCGCCAGCACCGTGGCGAACTCAGGCGCATCCGGCGCGTCGAGCCGCTCCCAGATGCCGCAGCGCTCGCGTCGCGAGCTCCTGGGCGCGAGCCGACTGTCCGACGGCGGCGAGGGTCGCGGCCAGATCCGCGAGCGTCCGGGCGACGTCGCGGTGGTCCGGGCCGAGGTTCTTCTCGCGAATCGCGAGAGCGCGCTGCAGCAGCGGCAACGCCTGCGCCGGCCTGCCCTCCTCGATGTAGACCGTCGCCAGCTCGGTCAGCGCCAGCGCGACGAACGGGATGGTTGGGCCCGCCGACCCGCGTATGGATGGCGACGGCCCGGGCCTGCTCCTGGCGCGCGCTGGCGAAGTCGCCGAGCCGCACGTCCGCCAACGCGATGACTGTGCGGGCGCGTGGCCACCAACTCGTGCCATTCGCCGTACCGAGCCTGGTAGGCTCTCAGCGCACGCTGGAAGTAGGCACGCGCGGCGAAATAGTTGCCGTCGTCGAGTTCGGCGAGGCCCAGGCTGTGAACGTATTCTGCGGTGACGTGATGGCTGGGCCCGAACGTTCGCTCGGCGATTGCCAGCGCGCGCCTGGTCAACAGCAGAGACTCGATCGAGGTCGCCGAGGTCGGTCAGGGTATTGCGCCGAGATACCGGAGCGACAACGCAATCGTCGGGTGGTCGGGGCGCAGCGTACGTTCGGCGACCTCGACGGCCCGTGCGGAGGCATCCCTCGATGCCACGAGATCGCCCTCGAACCAGAGCTGTTGTGCCAGCAGGTTCAAGGTCGTCGCGTACGCCGGATGGCCTGGATTGGCGTCCCGGATTGCCAGTGCCCGCTGCAGCATGGCGCTGGCCTTGGCATACTCGCCGGTGCGCTGGAGCACGAGCGTGATGTCCTCGAAGGTTCTGGCGATGTCGCCGTCGACGCCGGCCGGCGCCTGTTGCTTGAGGGCCACACTGCGTTCGAACGCCTGCAGCGCCTCTTCATACCGCCGGGCCGCTGAGCGCGCCCGGCCCAGGTGATCAAGCGCCAACGCCGTCTCGAGCGGGCCGGACGCGATAGTCCGCTCGCGCAAGATGACGGCGCGTTGCGTGGCCGCAATCGCCGGCTGAAAGTCGCCCGCTGCGACCAGGACATCGCCCAGGTTGAGCAGTGACGGGACCAAATCCGGATGCTCGATTCCGAGCCGCGATTCCTTCGTCCGAAGCGCCACCTGGGCAAGAGTCAGCGCCTCTGGATTCGCGGCGCGGCCGTTCAGGACCTTGGCTCGAACGACGGTATCCATGGCCCCCGCCATGTCCACCGAATTGTCCCCGGCGCGGACTCGGACGAGCTCGGCGGCGGTCAGTGCGGTTGCTTCGGCCTCGTCGTAACGGCCCGACGCGAGCAGTCTACGGACATCCTCGAGCACAGGTTCAGGTGCCTGCGCAGCGGCCAGGCCGCCACACACCGCCAGCCCTAGGGTGACCAGGGCTCGCCGGTGGTGCGAGGGGCGATTCACCCCCGCGATTGTGTCCTACTTCGGGCCGGGCTTGGCCTGGGACGGGTCCTCGGGTCCTTCGTCGGGTCCTTCGTCGGGTCCTTCGTCGGGTCCTTCGTCGGGTCCTTCGTCGGGTCCTTCGGCGGGGCCTTCGCCGCGTCGGTCGACGCCGTCTCCTTCAGCTTCTCAAGGACCACCACGAGAAGCTCCTGGAGCGATGAGGCCGCCAGGCCCGCTGCGGCCTCCGAACTGCTGGATGGCGTCGCGTTGCGCAGGCCGCCGCCGACGGGTGCCGTGAATGACACCGTAAGGTGCCCCCCGAGGCCGGCCGCGGTCGCGAAGATCTCCTGCACTACGTCTCCGCCGCCTCGGTCAGGCTGCTTGCCGCGGTCCGGCTGCTTCCCGCGATCCGGTTGCTTGCCCCGATCCGGCTGTTTGCCCCGGCCGAGCTTTGCCTCTTCGAGCCGCCGGCCTTCGAGGGCTCGCTCCTGCGACTTCTCGAGCCCCTCCAGTTCCTGGGCGATCTGCTTCCGTTTCATCTCCAGATCGGCCTGCTCGACTGCGAGCTGCTTCTTGGCTTCGGCGAGCAGCTGGTCGACCAGTTGTGAAACATCCGGTGGTTCTGGGGGGGTCATGATGTGCTCCCAATCTGCTAGGGCTCTGTCGCGAGAATGTGAACCAGTTTGCTCCACACCGTTTCGCGGCTGAAGACGAACTGGTCGTACACCGATCGCACGGCGTTGAAGTCCTCCTCGCAGACGTGCGGCGCGTAGAGGCTGACGCCGTTCAGCCGGGCCAGCTCGGCGGCGTTCCTTCCGTGTTCCACGATGAACGGGCGCGCCGAGCCGTCTGGCGCTCTTGCCGACGACGGGCGGCCGCGGATTCAACAGCAGGTTGCCCAGCTCCCGGCGCGTAGCGACAACCAGCGGATCGGCCTGCTCTCGCGCATCAGGTTCAGGCAGAGATCCGCGACATCGACGTAGGGCCGCTCCTGGCCGGTCTGCGAGCGCTTGAACATGTCGGCGACGTGGGCGCGGGTGTCCGGGTCGTCGATGCTCGCCGCCAGCGCCAGGGCCAGCCGCTCGACGCGCGATCGCAGGTGGCTCGCCTGCTGCAGATCGAGGAGCGTCAACGACACCGGCGAATCCGCGGGATAGGCCTCGCAGAATCGACGGACCGCCCACAGCCGAACTCGGGCGGGCGCCATCAGCCGGCCCATCGGCTTGGCCAGCCGGCGGAGGACGCGGTCGTAGGGCCATCCGGGAATCGGAATGCCGATCTCGGAGCCCAGCAGGTAGCGTGGCGAACTCCTGGAGCTGACAGGCCAGCTCCACCGTCGCGACGTCGCAGGCATCGAACGCCGACGATGTCGAGCGTCGGTCGTCGTCGTCGTCGACGTCGCCGTAGTCACGCTTCGGTAGCGATCGTGGACGATGTCCTGCAGCCGCTGCAGCAGGCCGCGCAGCTCGATGAAGTCGATGCCGTCGATCGACGCCCGTCCGCGTCCGCGTGCGCCCGAACGCGAAGTCGTAGGCATGGCCCCACAGCACCAGGAGCGAGTAGTCGTCCCGGCTATGCCGGCGTCGATCAACGATTTGTCGATGAACTCGATGAGCGTGCGCTCGGAAGGCTCCTCAGTGGTCGCTTCGACGGTTTCGGTGGGCGTTCCGTTCTTCGACCGAACCGGTGGCGGTTTACGCACGCCACCGCGTCGGTGCACCTGCACGAAGATCTCGAGCTGTCGCCGACGCGCCGATCGACCGAATCTCCTCGAGGTCGTCGTCGGCGGCCTGATCGAGGTCGACGTTGCCCTCGATGTGGTCGGCGCCCATGAAGATCATCACCGTCCATTTCGGCTCGCGCGTCCCGGCCGGCTCCGTCGTCGCACGGCGTGACCGCCGCCGGCTTCGCGTCGCTGACCTCCACCGTTGGCTGGCGCCATCGTTCATCTCCAGCGAGCCCGCATTCGCGGGCCCTGACTGGGCGATTCCGGACCCCGCCGCCGAACACTACGAACGGGCTACCCGGACCGCGCAGTCTAGCCCAGCCGATATCCGGCGCAAACGACAATTCGCGGCAGCGGTGCTCAACGCCTGCCCGGGACTAACGCCAGGCATCTCGTCAGTCGAACAGCCTGTTCTATTCGGCCCCGCTCCCCCGTTGACCCTGCTGAGTCCAGGCTGTGAACCTCGCGGTCACCGAACCCCTCCGCCGGGAAATCCCCCAGGAAAGCCGTATGATTGGCGCGGCACGCGTCGCCCTCGGCGACCTTGCGCCCATGGACGAAGCCGGCGTTCCACGCCCCCGCCCCGTCTCGGACGCTGCCGGCCCGCTCGCCGACGCCGGGTCCACGATGGACCTGGTGCAGGCGGCCCGCCGGGGCGAGCAGGCTGCCTTCGACGAGCTGTTCGCGCGCTACGAGACGCGGCTGCGCCGCTGGGCCCATGGCCGCCTGCCGCGCGCCGCCCGCGGCGCGATGGAAACCCAGGACCTGGTGCAGGACACCCTGACCAAGGTGTTCCAGCGGATTGGCAGCTTCGAGCCGCGCCACCCCGGCGCGTTTCGCGACTACGTGTGGACCACGCTGTGGAACCGCATCCGCGACATCGCCCGCAGCCAGAGCCGCCGCGGCCCGTCCGACACGATCGACGGCATGGATCTGCCGTCGCCAGATCCCTCGCCGCTCGAGGAGGCGATGGGCCGCGAGGTCTTCGCCCGCTACGAAGCCGCCATGGAGCGGCTGCGGCCCGAGGACCGCGAAGCCGTCATCGCCCGCGTCGAGCTGGGGCTGTCACACGCCGAAGTGGCCGAGTCGCTGGGCAAGCCCAGCGTGGCCGCCGCACACATGGCCGTGAGCCGGGCACTGGTCCGGCTGGCCGAGGAGATGGCCCATGAGCGCGCAGCCCGGCGCTGAGCAGCACGTCCTGTCGGTGGCGTCGGCGATCGCCGACGGCGTCCCGGTGGACTGGACGCACACCGCGCCCGCGGCCGACGCCACGACGACGGCGGTGCTCGACCAACTGCGCGTGATCGAAGGCCTCTCGCGGCTGAGCGACGCCGTCCCGGCCGCCTGGGGCCCCTTTGCGATCCTCGCCGAAATCGGCCACGGCTCCTACGGCACCGTCTACCGCGCCGTCGACCCCAACCTCAACCTCGAGGTCGCGCTGAAGGTCATCCGCCCGCGACCCCACTCGCAACCCGACCCGGAGAAGGCGCTGAGCGAGGCCCGGATGCTGGCGCAGGTGCGGCACGACAACGTGGTCCGCGTGTTCCGCGCCGAGCGGGTCGGCCAGGAGGTGGGCCTCTCGATGGAGCTGATTCGCGGCCGCACGCTGCAGGACCTGGTCGCGCAGCACGGGCCGCTCAGCGCCAAGGAGACGATGAACATCGGCGTCGACATCTGCTGCGCGCTGGCGGCGGTGCACGGGCTGCAGATGCTGCACGGCGACGTCAAGGCGCAGAACGTGATGCGGGCCACCGGCGGCCGCACCGTGCTCATGGACTTCGGCGCCGGCTCCGACGTGAAGATCGACGAGACGCCGGGCCAGCGCCCGGCCGGGACGCCGCTCTACCTGGCGCCCGAGACCTTCTCGGGCGCCGTGCGCACGCCGGTGTCCGACATCTACAGCGTCGGTGTGCTGCTCTACTACCTGGCCACGGGCACCTACCCCGTGGACGGGCTCACCGCCGTGGACGTACGGCGGCAGCACGAGATCGGCGCGCCGCGCCGCCGGCTGCGCGACGTGCGGCCCGACCTGCCCGACGCCTTCATCCGCGTGGTCGAACGGGCCACCGCGGTGCGCCCCGAGGATCGTCATCAGACGGCCGGCGAGCTCGAGGCCGACCTGAATCTGGCCCTGCGGCAGGACGCGCCCAAGCCGGCGCCCGCGCCGATGCCCACGCCCGCACCGCCGCCCGCGCCCGATCCCGCGCCGCTCTGTCACGCGGCCGATGGCGTTCGCGGTCATCGGCGTCCTCGCGGCGCTGGCGATGTGGCTCGCCTACAGCCGCATGAGCTCGCCGGAGGCGCCGTCCACCAGCGCCGGTCTGCCATCCGCCGCACCGACGGTCGCCCCCGGTGGCGTCGGCCCCCGACCCCGCGGCGGCCACCACGGGCGACGACTATCGCATCGAGGCCGCGTTCTACCGCGAAGAGGGCGGCGGCCGGGTCCGGCTCGCGCCCGGCGCCCGCGTGGCGCGCGGCGATCGTCTCTCGCTGCAGGTGGCCAGCTCCGTCCCGACCTACGTCTACGTCGTCAACGAGGACGACCACGACGAGTCGTACCTGCTCTTCCCGATTCCCGACATCCCGACGACCAACCCGCTGTCGGCCGGCACACGCCACGAGATCCCGGGCATGGTGGACGGCACGCGCGTGCACTGGCAGGTGTCCAGCGAAGGCGGACGCGAGCACTTCCTCATCTTCGCCAGCCCGCAGCCGCTCTCGCCGGCCTTCCAGCGGGTATTCGACAGCCTGCCCCGGCCGAGCGCCGACGCCCCGGTGCTGGCTCGCCCGCTCAACAGCGACCTGGCCGGCGTGCTGCGCGGCGTCGGCGGACTGGTGAAGGCGCCGACCGCCGCGCCTGGCCCCGGGCTGCGGGCGGACTTCAGCTCGCCGCTGCCGAGCGGCGAAGAGATCGCGCGCGGCGTGTGGGTGCGGCAGCTGACCGTCGACAACCCGCGGCAGTAGCCGCCGACCTGAGTGGTTCTCGGTTCGATGTAGGGCGGAGCTTCAGCTCCGCCATGAGGCGGCTCTGAAGGGCCGCCCTGCGTCGCGCGGGCCACGCGTCCGGTGAGCATCTGCTAGCATGCGCGCCGACGATGCACCGCGACGAGATCCCGACGCCAGCCCTGCTGCTCGACCTCACCGCCTTCGAGGCGAACCTGCGCGCGATGACCACGTTCGTGGCCGCGCGCGGCAAGGCCCTGCGGCCGCATGGCAAGACCCACAAGTGCCCCGAGATCGCCAGGCGGCTGGTGGCGGCCGGCGCCGTGGGCACGTGCACGGCCAAGCTGGGGGAGGCCGAGGTCTTTGCCGCACATGGCCTGCGCGGCCTGCTGGTGACGACGGCCGTCGTCGGCAAGGACAAGGCGGCGCGCGCCGCCACGCTCACCAGGGTGGCACCCGATACGATCGTCGTGGCCGACGACCTCGAGGCGGTGCGCGTGCTGGGCGACGCCGCCTGGCGCGCCAAGGTGACGTTGCGGGTCGCGGTGGACCTCTACTTCGGCCGCACCGGCGTGCCCCCTGGCGAAGCCGCCCGCGACGTGGCACGCGCCATCGACGGATCGCCCGGGCTGACGTTCGCGGGCCTGCAGGCCTACGATGCCGCGGCCTCCCACACCGCGCCGTTCGCGGCGCGCCAGGCGCGCAGCACGACGAGCATGACGGCGGCGGTCGAGACGGCGCGGCTCATCGAGCAGGACGGCATTCCCTGTCCGCTCGTCACCGGCGGATCGACCGGCACCTATCGCATCGACGCCGGGCTCGAGGGCGTGACCGAGCTCCAGCCGGGCAGCTTCCTCTTCATGGACAGCGACTACGGCCGCATCGGCGGCGTCGACGGCAGCGACGCCTACACGGATTTCGAGCCGGCGCTCTCGGTGATTACCACGGTCGTGAGCGTCCACGGCGACGAGGCCATCGTCGACGGCGGCTACAAGGCCTTTGCGACCGACCGCCCGTTCCCGCCGACGCCACTCGGCGCCCAGGGGCTCACTTACAGCTGGGCCGGCGACGAGCACGGCCGGCTCGACATGCGCGAGGCGCTCAACCGTCTGCGCGTTGGCGACCGCGTCACGCTCCAGCCGCCGCACTGCGATCCCACCGTGAACCTCTACGACGAGATCCATGCCCTGCGGGGCGACATCGTCGAGGCGGTCTGGCAGATCGCGGCGCGGGGCAAGAGCCAGTAGCCGAGGCCACGTCGGAGCCCCTCCTCGCGCAGGCTGCTAAGATGCGCGCGGACGTCCTGACGAGTGGCACGGTCGCCGAGGGGTCGTTCGGGACAGGAACTGAGTGGCCGACGCCCTGGAACAGGAACTCCGCGCAACCCTCACGGGTGAAGTGCGGTTCGACACGGCGTCGCGCGCGCTCTACTCCACCGACGCCAGCGTCTACCAGATCGAGCCGCGCGGGGTGGTCATTCCGCGCTCGGCCGACGATGTCGCGGCCGCGGTGGCCATCGCCGCCCGCCACGGCGTGCCGATCACGCCCCGGGGCGGCGGCACGTCGCAGGCCGGGCAGGCCATCGGCGCCGGCCTCGTCCTCGATACCTCGAAGCACCTGAACCGCGTGCTGGCAGTGGACCCCGAGGGCCGCACGGCCCGGGTCGAGCCGGGGGTCGTGCTGGACGAGCTCAACCACCAGCTCAAGCCCCACGGCCTCCGCTTCGCGCCCGATGTCAGCTCGTCGAGCCGCGCCACGGTGGGCGGCATGATGGCCAACAACTCGAGCGGCGCCCGCTCGGTGATCTACGGCAAGACCATCGATCACGTGCGCACGCAGCGCGTCGTGCTGGCCGACGGGTCGGGCGCGGAGCTCGGCCCGCTCTCGGCGCAGGCTCTGGCCGACGCCTCGCGCGGCAACTCGATCCTGGCCCGCGCCACCCGCGAGGTGCCGGCGCTCGCCCGCCGGCACGCCGACGAGATCGACCGCCGCTTCCCGAAGGTGCTGCGCCGGGTCGGCGGCTACAACCTCGACGCCTTCGTCGATCCGGCCGCGCCCGTCGATCTCTCCCGCCTGATGGTGGGGTCGGAGGGCACGCTGGGGTTCGTCACCGAGGCAACGATCGGCCTGGTGCCACTGCCGGCGGTCAAGGCGCTGGTCACGCTGGAGTTCGACGAGCTGCTCGACGCGCTCGGCGCCACGCCCTACGTGCTGACCCACCGCCCGTCGGCGGTCGAGGTGATGGACGACTTCATCCTCGGCCATGCCCGCGGCCACGCCACCCTCGACGCCGCGCTGCGCCAGATCGCCCAGGGCGACCACCCCACGCTCCTGTGCGTGGAGTTCTACGACGACCACCCCGACGCCCTCGCCGCCCGGCTCGACGCCTTCGAGCGCGACGTCGCCGCGGCGTTCCCACAGGCGCGGCGGCGGCGGCTGCTCGACGCCCCGGCCCAGGCGCGGGTGTGGCACGTCCGCGAGTCGGCGCTCGGGCTGTCGATGGCGATGAAGGGCGACGCCAAGGCGATCTCGTTCGTGGAAGACACGGCCGTGGCCCCGGAGCAGCTGCGCAGCTACATCGCCCGGTTCCAGCAGCTCGTGGCCCGGCACGGCACCGTGGCCGGCGTCTACGCCCACGCCTCGGTGGGCTGCCTGCACGTGCGGCCGGTGGTGAACCTCAAGACGGCGGCGGGCGTCGCCCAGTTCGAGGGCATCGCCCGCGACGTCGCCGCGCTGGTGCTGGAGTTCGGCGGCGCGTTGTCGGGCGAGCACGGCGACGGCCTGGTGCGCGGCGCCTTCAACGAGCAGATGTTCGGCTCGACGCTCTACCAGGCGTTCCGCGACGTGAAGCGCACCCTCGATCCGCAGGCGCTGTTCAACCCCGGCCGCATCGTCGACACGCCGCCGATCACCTCGCACCTGCGCTACGGCCCGGCGTATCGCACGCCCGATCCGCCCAGCTACTTCGACTTCGGCGACGACGGCGGGTTCGGCCGGGCGGTCGAAGCCTGCAGCGGCGTCGGCGCCTGCCGCAAGACCCGCGAGGGCACGATGTGTCCGTCCTACATGGCGACGCGCGACGAGGCGCATTCCACGCGCGGGCGCGCCAACATCCTTCGTCTCGCCATGACCGGGGCGCTGGGCCCGGCCGGCCTCGACGACCCCGGCCTGCACGAGGCCCTCGACCTCTGTCTCGAGTGCCGCGCGTGCAAGAGCGAGTGCCCGGTGAGCGTGGACATGGCGCGGATCAAGAGCGAGGTGCTCGCCGGCCAGTGGGCCCGGCACGGCGCACCGCTGCGCGTGAAGGCGTTCGGCCACGTGCGGCGGCTGGCCCGCTGGGGCAGCCGGCTGGCGCCGATCGCCAATGCGCTGGCGGGCAGCGCGCCGGGTCGTGCCCTGGGCGAGATGACGGCGGGCATCGACCGCAGGCGCGAGCCGCCGGTGTGGGCGCGCCGTACGCTGTCGCGACGGACGGCGGCGCGTCCGGCGCCGGCGGCGCCGCGCGCGGTGCTGTTCGCCGACACCTTCACCGAGCACGTCGACCCGGAGATCGGCGAGGCGGCATTGGCGGTGCTCGACGCCGCCGGCCTGGCCACCCGCCTCGTGCCGCACGGCTGCTGCGGGCGTCCGCTCATCTCGCAGGGGTTGCTCGAGGATGCCCGGACGGTGGCCGGCGCCACCGTCGAGGCGCTGCACGACGCGGCGGCCCGCGGCGAGGCGATCGTCTTCGTCGAGCCGAGCTGCCTCTCGGCCCTGCGCGAGGACGTCCCGGCGCTGCTGCGCGGCGCCGCGCAGGCGCGCGCCCGCACGGTGGCCGGTGCCAGCGTGCTCTTCGAGGAGTACCTCGAGCGCGAGGTGGCGGCGGGCCGCGCCTCGCTGCCGCTGCGCGGCGGACCGCACGCGGTGCTGCTGCACCCGCACTGTCACCAGCGATCGATGGGCCTGGCCGCGGCGGCGGCGGCCTTGCTGCGGCGGATTCCCGGCGCGCAGGTGACCGATCTCGACGCCGGCTGCTGCGGCATGGCCGGCTCGTTCGGCTACGCCCGCGAGCACTACGACGTGTCGCGGGCCATCGGAGAGCGTAAGCTGTTGCCGGCCGCGCGAAGTCTGGCGCCCGACGCGGTACTGGTTGCGGCGGGCACGTCGTGCCGTCACCAGGTGGCGCATTTCGCGGCGGCGGAGGCCGTGCACCCGGCCGTGCTGCTGCGGTCGCTGCTGGAGGTTCGTTGATGAGTCTGGCGTGGATCTCACTGGCCGCCCTGGTGGTGGCGGTGACGCTGTCGATTGTCACCAAGGTCAACGTCGGCGTGGTGTCGCTGGCGCTGGCGTGGATCGTCGGCGTCTACATCGGCGACATGAACTACGCGGCCGTGATCGGCACCTTTCCGGTGGCCCTCTTCATCACCCTGGCCGGCGTGACCCTGCTCTTCGGCATGGCCAACGTGAACGGCACGCTGCAGCGGCTGGCGGCCCGCGCCGTCACGCTCTGCCGCGGCAACGCCGGGGTCATCCCGGTGATGTTCTTCGTGGTGGCGCTCGTCCTCTCCTCGATCGGCCCCGGCAACATCGCCACCGCGGCGCTGCTGGCGCCGATGGGCATGGCCGTCGGCGCCCAGGCCGGCGTGCCGCCGTTCCTCACGGCGCTGATGCTCGGTAACGGCGCCCAGGCCGGGGCGCTGTCGCCGTTCGCCCCGACCGGCGTCATCGTCAACGGCGTGATGGATCGCATCGGCCTGGCCGGCCACCAGTGGACCACCTACGGCAACAACCTGATGGCCCACGTCGCCGTCACCTTCCTCGCCTACTTCCTCTTCGGCGGCTGGAAGCTTTTCGCGTCGCGCCGTTCGGGCGACGGCGCCGAAGCCGCCGAAGCCGAGCCGTTCGAGTGGCAGCACTGGCTCACGCTGGCCGCTCTCGCCGCGGTGGTCCTGAGCGTCATTTTCCTCAACGTGCAGGTCGGCATGGCGGCGCTGACCGCCGCCACTGTCCTCTCGCTGACCAAGGCCGGCGACGAGAAGGAAGCGATCAAGCGCATGCCGTGGGGCGTCGTGTTGATGGTGTGCGGCGTCACCGTGCTCATCGGCGTGCTCGAGAAGACCCAGGGCATGTCGCTCTTCACCGACATCCTCGCCAGCGTTTCCTCGCCGGCCACGGTGAGCGCGGTCGTCGCCTTCGCCACCGGCCTGGTCTCGGTCTACAGCAGTACGTCGGGGGTCGTGCTGCCGGCGTTCCTGCCGACGGTGCCGGGGCTGGTCGAACGGCTCGGCGGCGGCAGCCCCATGGCCATCGCGTCGTCGATGGTCGTCGGTGGCCACCTGGTGGACCTCTCCCCCCTCTCCACCATCGGGGCGCTGTGCATCGCGGCGCTGCCCGCGGGCGCCGACTCGCGGCAGCTGTTCAACCAGCTGCTCGCCTGGGGCATGTCGATGGTGGTGGTCGGCACCTTCGTCTGCTGGATCCTGTTCTGAGGCCGCCACCCGGGACCGGCGCGGTCCCCGCGGTCGTTTCGTGAGCGCCCACGCACTTCTCCTGCTGGCAGAAGCGGTCCTGACCGCGAGCATCGTGCTCTCGCTGTTCGGGTTGCGCCGCCGGTTCGGCCTGGCTCCGGTCTACCTGGTGGTCGGGGCGTTCCAGTACCTGCAGATCGTCCTGGCCTCGTCGGTGCGGATCGACGTCCTGCCCGGGATGACGATCGACCCGGCGTCGATGGTGCTCTTCCCGATCACCACCTTCGTCGTGCTCCTGACCTACATCGAGCTCGACGCCGATGAGACCCGCAAGGTGGCCTACGGCGTGGTGATCTCGAACCTCGCCGTCTACGCCGTGTCGGCGGTGGCCGGCTGGCACCTCCTGTTCGCGGGCCACCGCAACCCCCTCGACGTGCCAGTCGAGCTTTTCTCCCAGAGCCTCCGGCTCGCCGTCGCCAGCACGGTGGCGCTGTTTGTCGATGTGGTGGCGGCGCTGGTGGTGTTCGAAGCGGTGAGCCGGCGGCTTCGCGCGTCGATGTTCGTCCGGCTATGGCTCACGGCGGCGGCGGTGATGGCCATCGACACGGTGCTCTTCGCCGGCGGCTTGTACGCGGGCCGCCCGGGGTTCGTCTCGCTGCTGGTGTCGGGGTTCATGGGCAAGTTGATCGGGGCGACCTTTTACGCGGCGTGCATCGCGCTGTACCTCCGGTTCGTCGACGTGCCGGGCCTCGAGGCGCTCGGCGAGCGGTCGAGCGGCGACGTCTTCCACTGGCTCACCTACCGCCAGCGCTACGAGGACGCACGCCACCAGCTGGCCCGCGACGCGCTGACCGGGCTCTACAACCGCGGCTACTTCGACGAGCACGCGGCGCGGCAGGTGGCACACGCCGAGCGGGCCAACCATCACTTGAGCCTGGTGGTCCTCGACGTCGACCACCTGAAAGCGACCAACGACCGGCACGGGCACCCGGCCGGCGACGAGCTCGTGCGCTTCGTTGCCAACCAGCTCTCGGCCATGGTGCGGGTGTCGGATGCGGCCTGCCGCTACGGTGGCGACGAGTTCGTCGTGGTGCTCACCAACGCCGACGCCGCCGACGCGCACGTGTTCGCCCAGCACCTGCTCGAGGCCGTGCTTGAACAGTCCCAGGCCCTGACGCCACCGCCGCCGTGGGCGCCGGCGAGCGTCACGATAGGGATTGCCACCTATCCGGACGACGGCCTGACGGTCGCGGCGCTCATCGAGTGCGCCGACGGCCGGCTCTACCGCGGCAAGCGGCTCGGCGGCGGACGCGTCGGCCTGAGCGAGCCGGTGCGCTGATCCGCGAATGTAACGGGGTCTGACCCCATTCTGGGCCTGGCTTGAATGGGGACTGTCCCGGTTACACGAAGCGCGGCGGGCGCTTCTCGGCGAAGGCGGCCACACCCTCGCGGAACTCCGCGCTGGCATAGCAGGCGGCCACCAGATCGTCGGCAGCGCCGGCGGCTGGCCGGCGATGCTCGCGCAGGCGCCGGAGCATCACCTTGGTCGCGATGAGCGTGCTGGCGGCGCGGCTGGCGAGATCCCCGGCCAGCGCTGCGGTCGCCGCCGTCAGATCGGCCGCCGGCACCACCCGCGAGGCCAGGCCCCACGCCAGCGCCTCCTCGGCTTTCACCAGGCGGCCGGTCATCAGCAAATCGGCCACCCGACCCGCGCCGATGAGGTCGGCGAGCCGCCCGCAGTTCTCGATCGACAGGCAGTTGCCCAGGGTGCGGGCCACCGGCACGCCGAACGCCGCCGTATCGGCGCAGACGCGCAGGTCGCAGGCCACGGCGATGGCGCAGCCGCCGCCCACGGCCACGCCCTCGATCGAGGCGATGGTGGGCACGCGGACCTGCTCGAGCCGGTCGACGACGGCGCCGATGCGCCGCTCGTAGGCCACGCCGTCCTCGCCGGTCCGGAGGTCCTTGAACTGCGCGATGTCGGTGCCCGACGAGAACGCGCCGCCCGATCCCCGTACAATGAGCACGCGCACCGGCGAGCGGTCGGCGAGGTCGCAGGCCTCGACGATGGCGTCGTACATGTCCCAGGTGAGGGCGTTGCGTGCGTCAGGCCGAGCCAGTGTGAGCGTCCCCACAGGTCCGTCGATGTCCCAGGCCACGTTGCTCGAAGGCATAGTCGTCGTCGATGCGACCCAGGTGATGGCCGGGCCGTACTGCGCGATGTTACTGGCGGACATGGGCGCCCGCGTCGTCAAAGTGGAGCCGCCCGGCGGCGACTCGACCCGGGCGATGGCCGGCGGGCATGGCGGCGAGAGCCACGCCTTCAACGCGGTGAACCGCGGCAAGCACGGCGTCGTGCTCGACCTTCGGCAGGAGGCGGCCCGCGAGGTGTTCCGCCGGCTGGCGCGCGGCGCCGACGTGGTGGTCGAGAACTTCCGGCCGGGGGTGATGGCGAAGTTCGGCCTCGACTACCCGGCGTTGTCGGCGGATCACCCGGGCCTGGTCTACGCGTCGATCTCCGGCTACGGCCAGACCGGGCCGTGGGCCGGGCGCGGCGGCTTCGATCTGGTGGCGCAGGGCGTGACCGGCATCATGTCGGTCACCGGCGAGGCCGGGCGGCCGCCGGTGAAGGCCGGCCTGCCGATCACCGACCTCGGCGCCGGCCTGTTCGCGCTCGCCGGCATCCTCGCCGCGCTGCGCCACCGCGACCGCACCGGGCAGGGCCAGCACATCGACACCTCGCTGATGGAGGCGGGGCTGGCGCTGTCGGTGTGGGAGGCCGCCGAGTACTTCGGCGGACGCGGTGTGCCCGGACCGCTCGGGTCGGCACACCGGATGAGCGCGCCGTATCAGGCCTTCCGCTGCGCCGACGGCTTCATCACCGTGGGCGCCGCCAACCAGCGGACGTTCGAGAAGCTGGCCACCGTGCTCGACCATCCCGAGTGGACCACCGATGCGCGCTTCGCCAGCGACGGCGCGCGCGTGCGCGCACCGCGCCGAGCTGGCGGCGCTGATCGACGCGGTGACCGCGACCCGCACGCGCGCCGAATGGCTCGAGACGCTCGAGGCCGCCGGCATCCCGTGCGGGCCCATCCTCGACTACGCCGAGGCCTTCGACAGCGAGCAGGCGCGTGGCCCGCGAGATGGCGGTGAGTGTCGACCATCCGACGCTCGGCCGCGTGCGCACGATCGGCACGCCGCTCAAGCTCTCGGCGCACGCCGCTCGACCCCAGGCGCCGGGCGCCGCGACTCGGCGAGCACACCGACGAGGTGCTCAGCGAGCTCGGCTGTTCGACGGACGAGGTGGCCACACTGCGCGGGAGCGGTGCGCTCGGCTGAGCCTTCGCGGCCGTTATCATCGGGCATGCAGTCCTTGCTGGCTCCGTACTCCCCCTACCTCTACGCGTTGCTTCGGATCGTCGCCGGACTGCTCTTCATGCAGCACGGCGTGCAGAAGCTCTTCGGCGCGCTCGGCGGCACGCCAGATGCCGCCTCATGTCGCAGATGGGCGCTGGCCGGGGATCATCGAGACCTTCGGCGGGCTGGCCATCGCGCTGGGCCTCTTCACGTCGCCGATGGCGTTCCTGGCCAGCGGCCAGATGGCGGTGGCCTACTTCCAGGCGCACCTGCCGCGCGGGTTCTGGCCGATTCAGAACGGCGGCGAGCTCGCCGTCCTCAACTGCTTCCTCTTCCTCTACATCGCCTCGCGCGGGTCGGGGAAATGGAGCCTGCACTAGCAGCCCGGGCGGGCGCGCCGCGTCAGGTACGCGGGTATTTCCCGTGCGCCTTGATCTCGCGGATCTGCAGGATGTGGCGCTGCGAGTGCGTGGAGATCATCAGGAACCACTGGTAGACGTCCATGTTGCCGTCGATCGAGTTGACGGCCGCGGAAGTCCTCGGGGCTCGAGGTCGCCTTGGCCTTCATCGCCGCCCGCAGCTTGATGAACGACGCGTGCGCGTCGGCCGCCGTCTTGAAGCGCCCGTCGGGCACGCGCGCTTCGCCGGTGCGCTGGCGGTTACCGCGGTCGATGCCGTACCACAGGATGCCGGCATCGGTGGCCTGCGGCGCGTACTTGGTGGCCGGCAGCGGCTTGGCCATCGAGTCCTCGACCTGCTTCCAGTACTGCGGCTCGGCGATGGCCAGGTGCTCGACCACTTCGCGGATGCTCCACGACTCGGGCGACATCTTGAACGAGAGCTGGGCCGGTGACAGGCCACCGAGCTCCGAGGCGAGCCACGCCTCGGTCATCTCCAGGTGCGACAGCAGCCGCTGGCGCTCGCCCTCGGTCATGGGATCCGCGCCGGCGGCGGCGGGCAGGGTGAGGGTCAGGGCAAGGGCGAGCGTGGGCAGCGCGCGGGTGGGCAGCATCCGGCGACGATGCCAGCGCGCGGCCCAGCGGTCAATGGCGGCGGGACCAATGGCCGGGCTGGCACCGCCGGAGCCCTCCTGGGCGTGACCGGCGCGGAGTGCCGGGACCCCGTCGTCGCACGACGCGGAGGATGCGGGCGGCCCCCGGTCAGCGATCGCGCGCCGCCGGAGCGCGATCGGGCAGCACGAACTGGGCGCGCGCCTCGGTCGGACCACAAACGCTCGGGCGAGTAGTACTCGTCGATCACCGACGGCTTCCAGCGCAGGAGGTCGGGATGCGCCTCGGCGAAGGCCGTCCAGGTCGCGCCGGGCGTGGTCCGCTGGCGCTCGGCCACGAGCGACAGATAGGCGACGGTGATCGTGGCGTGATAGAGCCCGGGCACGCCCTTGGCGGCGGCGAAGGCCCGCAGATCGTCGGTGAAGCGCGTCACCGCGGCTTCCAGGCCGTGGCGGCGCACGTAGAGCCAGGCCATGCGGACGTGATCGCGGTGGTGGAAGGCGTCGTTGGCCAGCGTCGCGGTGCGAAAGGCGTCGACGAACGCGCGGTCGTCGGCCGAGAGCGCCTCGGTGTCCGACGGGGCGGCAACGGGGTGGCTCATGATCGGCGCCTCGCTTTCGGGGCCGCGGCGCGGCGCTCGACGCGGCGCTCGACGAGGTGATGGGCATCGGCGGCGGTGAGATCGAGCCCGAAGACCTCCTTCAACTGCGCGGCCCGCGCCAGCGTGGCGGGACCGAACGGCGTCTTGCCCTCGAGGGCGTGCAGGAGCACGCCTTCGAGCAGGTCGCCGAGGGTGAGGTCGAGCGAATCGGCGAGGGCCTTGGTCACCTTGAGCAGGCGCTTCTCCAGGCGGACCCCGGTCTGAATGCGCTCGACGGTCGTGGCGGCAGCGGACATGGCCTGATGGTATCACGGTACATATGTACCAAGATACCAACGCCGCCGCGCCGGCCGGTCTCGCCCTACTCGCTGGTGGTGCTGCGGCCCGCAATCTTGCGCCCGGCCTCGACGGTCTTGAAGCCGCCGTCGCCCCAGTTCATGACGAAGACGCTGAAGCCCTGCTTCATGCGCGTTTCGATGTCGGTGGCGTTGGCCGGGAATCCGCACGCGATCCGGTTGGCCTGGCACGCCGCCAGCACCTGCTGGATCGCGCCTTCCCAGCCGGCCTGATCGAAGGTGCGCTCGCCGGTGGACGACGTGGTCGTGAACACGCCGCGCAGCGTGCCGGCGCCGGGCCACAGCACGCCGATGCCGGGCACGGCGGCGATCTCGCGCAGGTTCTCGAGGCCCTTCTTGCTCTCGACGATGGTCCAGTTGATGAGTTCGCCGTCGGGATTGAGGGGCCACAGATCGGCCTTCCGGCGGTACTCGGCCTCGGTCATCCCCCACACCGCGGGCGCGGTGCCGACGTCGCCGTCGGGCCGGGTGCCGCCCTTGCTCGTGAAGCGCATCGCGGCGATGCCCTGGCGCGCCTCGTCGGCGGTCTCGACCGTGACCAGCATCACCCCGCTCACGCCCTGGTTCAACTGCCTGCCGATGTTGGCGGCCGCCGCCACCGGATTGGGCGCGATTTCTGGCGCCTTCACGATCATCGGGTGCGTCAGGTGGAGCGCCGGGGTGCGGGCGAGGACGCCGGCCTGGGCGAGACCCTTCGCGAACTCGACGAAGATCGGGAACGTCGTGTCGAAGCGCTCTTCCATCGAGCCGTCGAAGACGAAGTCGCTGAGCTTGTAGGCAGCGGCCTCGCGCGCCAGCTCGCCGGGGGACTTCGCCGGCGCCTCCGGCGCGGCGGCTGGACGCGCCGCTCCGGGCGGCCCGCCGGGACGCCGATTGCTCGGCGCGTAGAGGCCGAACACCGGCTGCTTCTGCTCGAGCAGCGCGATGACCTTGTTGTGGCGCGCCCGCGGGGCCTGCGCGGTGAGGAACGCGCCCAGTGCGAGCATCGAGACGACGGCGACGGTGGTAAGGGTGCGCACGAAGAGAGTGTAACGGGGTCTGGCACCGTTGGCACGATCCTTCCGCCAGGATGTGCCCCGAATGGGGTTGTCCAAGCTCAAGTGCGCTAAAGTTTTGCCGAGGTGGTCATGCGCGCAGTGTTCGTCGCGGTGTTCGTACTCGGAATCTGCGTACCGGGGTCAGACGCTCAGACGCCCGCCGACGCGGCCCCAGAGGCGCTGGTGAAGCTCTGGTTCGAGCGCTGGAACGCGGTCACCGACGCGCCCGACACGCACGACGCCCTGGCCGCGCTCTACGCGCCCGATGGGCTGCACCTGACCGGCCCGACGCCCGATCAGCGCGGCACGGCGACGTTCCGCGGCCCCGACGGCGTGCGCGCCCTGGCGGCGAGGATCGGCGCCACCGAGGAGCGGCGCACCTGGCGCATCGACACCGAAACGGCCCGCGAGTCCACCGCGCAGCTGATCCACGTGACGACCGGCCCGTGGGGCGGCGCCGCCGTGGCGGTGCAACTGGTGGCGGTCCACACCGACCGCGCCACGCAGAAGCGCTACGCGACGCCCGGCGCCGCGTTCTTCCAGATCGCCGGCGGCAAGTTCCGCCGCGTCCGCCTCTACCTGGGCGAGGGCGAGGGCGCCGAGGTGGAGGCCGAGCCCACGCGCCGCCGGCCGTAACGCGGCACGCGCGCGCCGTCCCACGTTCGGCCCCAGCCGCGTGAGAGGCACCGCGCGAGGGCGCGTGACGCTCTGCTACCGTTGGGGCATGCGCATCGTCGTCGCTCGTCCTCCTCGCGCTCGTCCCGTCCTCCGTCCTGGCGCAACGCCTGCCCGGCGGGGTCACGCCGGAGCACTACACGCTCTGGTTCGCCCCCGATCTGGAGAAGGCGACCTTCCGCGGGCGCGCCGCCATCGACGTGCGGCTCGACGCCCCGGCCAGCGCCGTCACGCTGCACGCCGCCGAGATCACCTTCGGCAAGGTCGAGATCGCCGCCGGCGGTACCACCCAGACGGCCACCGTGCGCCTCGACGAGAAGACCGAGACCGCCACCCTGACCGTGCCGCAGCGGATGGCCGCCGGCCCGGCCACGATCCGCATCGACTACACCGGCATCCTCAACGACAAGCTGCGCGGCTTCTACCTGAGCAAGGCCAACGGCCGCAACTACGCGGTGAGCCAGATGGAGGCCACCGACGCGCGCCGCGCCTTCCCCGCCTTCGACGAGCCGGCGAAAAAGGCCACCTTCGACATCTCGCTGATGGTCGACGCCGCCGATACCGCGATCTCCAACGGCCGGCAGCTGTCCGACACGGCCGGGCCCGAGCCGGGCAAGCACACCCTGGCCTTCGCCCGCACGCCGAAGATGTCCACCTATCTCGTCGCGCTGCTGGTCGGCGACTTCGTGTGCCGCGACGGCGTCGCCGCCACGACGCCAATCCGCGTCTGCGCCACCCCCGACAAGCACCAGCTCACCGCCTTCGCGTTGAAGGCGGCCGAGCACCAGGTGCAGTTCTTCAACGACTTCTTCGGCATCCCCTATCCGTTCGGCAAGCTCGACATCATCGGCATCCCCGACTTCTCCGCCGGCGCGATGGAGAACGCCGGGGCGATCACCTTCCGCGAGCGGCTGCTGCTGGCCGACGAGGCCACCGCGTCGGTGGACACGCTGAAGGCGGTGGCCGGGCGTCGTCGCCCACGAGATCGCCCACCAGTGGTTCGGCAACCTGGTGACGATGAAGTGGTGGGACGACATCTGGCTGAACGAGGGCTTCGCCACCTGGGCGGCCAACAAGCCCCTGGCGGCGTGGAAGCCGGAATGGCAGATGGACGTGAAAGCCGCCGAGGAGACGCAGTTCGCGATGGGCCTGGACGCGCTGCGCTCCACCCGCGCCATCCGGACGAAAGTGGAGACCCCGGCCGAGATCAACGAGGTGTTCGACCCGATCGCCTACGAGAAGACCAGCGGCGTGCTGAACATGATCGAGGCCTACGTCGGCCCCGACGCCTTTCGCAAGGGCGTGTCGGCCTATCTCACGCGCTACAGCTCGGGCAACGCCGCCGGCGAGGACTTCTGGACGGAGATGACGCGGGTCACCGAGAAGCCGGTGAACCGCATCATGCGCAGCTTCGTCGACCAGGCCGGGGCGCCGGTCCCTGTCGGTGCGCACGCGGTGCGTGAGCGGCAACACGCAGGTCACCGTGCGCCAGCGCCGGTTCGAGGGCGCTCCCGCCGCCGGCGGGTCGAGCAAGGCGGCGGCGTGGCAGCCGTGGTCGCTGCCGGTGTGCGTGACGACCGGCGGCGGTCAGCCGTCGTGCCAGCTGGTGTCGGCGGCGACCGAGACCTTCACTGCCACCGGCTGCGGCGCGGCCTTCGTCAACGCCGACGCCCGCGGTTACTACTTGACGGAATACGAGCCGGAGGCGATCACCGCGCTGGCCACCAGGATCCCGCCACTGACCACGGCGGAACGCATCAGCCTGCTCGGCGACGAGTGGCGGATCGTGCTCGCGGGACGCCACGACATCGGCACCTATCTCGACCTGGCGGCGGCATTGGCTGGCGACACGACCGCCGACGTCACCGCCGAGATCGCCATGCGCCTCGCCTACGTCCACGGCGACGATCGCCGATCCCAAGGAGCGTGACGCCTTCGCCGCCTGGCTGCGGGCGACGTTTCGGCCGGCCCTCGACGCCATCGGCGAAGCGCCCCGGCCGGGCGATTCCGACGACGCGCTGATCCGGCGCGGCGAGCTGTGGGGACTGCTGGGGCTGACCGCCGGCGACACGGCGCTGCAGGCCAGGGCCCGCACCCTGGCCGAGGGCTACCTCGCCGATCCGTCGTCGCTGCCGCCGTCGTTCGTCGTGCCGATGCTGCAGGTGGCCGCCGCCGGTGGCGACGCCGCCCTCTACGACCGCTATGTCGCCGCGGCCAAGGCGTCGCTCGACGCGCCGGAACGGTACTACCGGCTGTTCAACGCGCTGGCCAGCTTCCGGTCGCCGGAGTTGGCCGAGCGCACCCTGGCGTTCGCGCTGTCGCCGGATGTGCGATCCCAGGACGCGCCGTTGCTGCTGGGGCAACTGCTGAACTCGGGCGCCCGGGACAAGACGTGGGCCGCCCTCTCGTCGCAGTGGGACACCGTCGTCGGGCGCCTGGGCGACTTCCAGGCGGTGCCGTACGTCGTCATCTCGCTGGGCGGGTTCTGCAGCGCCGAGAAGGGCGCCGAAATCCGCGCGTTCTTCGCCGCCCACCCGGTGCCCGCCGCCGCCCGCGCGCTCCAGCAGGCGCTGGAACGCATCGACGCCTGCGTGGCCCTCGACCAGCGCCAATCCACGCCGTTCGCCGCCTGGCTCGCCGCGCGGCCGAAGAGCTAGCGGCTCGCGTTCGGCTCGCTGGAAGCGGCTAGCGGCTAGGGCTAGCGGCTCGAGAGACACGCTGTCACGCGGGTACATGCTTCTTGTCCCGCGGCTAGTCGCGTGTTCTTGGTGCGGTTCTTCGCAGTGTGACACCGGCTTTCTAGCCGCTAGCCGCTAGCCCCTAGCCGCTAGAAAAGGGCTACACTAGCGCCGACCGCGCCGGATCGCGGCGCGCTGGGGAGGCCCGATGTCCCGGCTCAGGCGGCCATCGGCGCTCATCGTCGCCGCCACGTGCGTCTTCGGCGCCACGTTGTGGTCGCAGACCCAGCCGACGCCGCCGCCGGCGCCGTCGCAGCACGAACGGATCGAAGCCGCGCACGAGGACCTGCGGCGCAGCGGTGACGATCGCGGCCGCGACGCGGCACGGCTCACCAATGCCGTGGCCGCGGCGCCGATCCCGCGGCGTCCGGCGCCGGTTCCGCGCCGCAACTTCATCGACGAGATCGTCTTCAACCGGCTGAAGGCGGCTGGTATTCCGCACGCCGGCCTCAGCACCGACGACGAGTTCGTCCGCCGCGCCTACCTCGACGCCACCGGCCTGCCGCCGAGCGCCGCCGATGTCCGCGCCTTCGTCGCCGATCGCACCCCCGACAAGCGCGACCGGCTCATCGACACCCTGCTGGCGCGCGACGAGTTCGCCGAGCAGTGGGCGTGGCACTGGGGCGACCTGCTGCGGATGTCGAACGAGGCCGGCCCCGGCGCCAACGCCTTCCACTACTGGTTCAAGGAGCAGCTCACCGTCGATCGGCCCTACGACCGCTTCGTGCACGACGTGCTGACGCCCTCGGCCAAGGTGCACGCCACGATTCCGTCGCTGGCGATGATCGGCCGCAGCAACCAGCTCAAGAGCCGCTTCGTCGAGAGCGTGGACGACTACCGCATCTCCAACCGGCTCGATCACATCGACGCGCTGGCCATCGACGTCAGCCGGGTGTTCCTCGGCCTCAACACGTCGTGCATCTCGTGCCACGACGGCGCGCTGCACCTCGAGGAGATCAACAGCTACCTCACCGACCGCACCCGCGACGAGTTCTTCGCCATGGCGGCGTTCTTCGGCCAGACCCGGCTCATCGGCAACTGGAACGACAAGTCGCGCAACGTCGATCGCGACCTGCACGTCGACGACCTGGCCAAGGGCTACGACGGCGGCGACGACGCGCCGTTCCTGACCCTGGCCGAGAGCCAGTTCCCGCGGCCCAAGGGCGCGCACGAGCCGGCCTTCATCCTCACCGGCGAGAAGCCGCGCCCGGGCGCCGAGCCGCGCGCCGAGCTGGCGCGCATGATCACCGCGCATCCGCAGTTCGCACGGGCCACGGTCAACCTGATCTGGGGCCGGCTGATGACCGTCGGCTTCGTCGAGCCCTACGACGCGTTCGATCTCAACAAGCTCACCGGCAAGAACGCCCAGCCGTCGAACCCGGAGCTGCTCGAGGCGCTGGCGCAGGACTTCACGAAGAACGGCTTCCGGCTGAAGCACACCATCCGCACGATCATGCAGTCGAGCGCCTATCAGCTGTCGTCGCGCTTCCCGGGCGAGTGGAAGGACGACTACATTCCCTACTACCCGCGCCACTTCGCCCGCGTGCTGACCGGTCCCGAGGTGATCGACGCGGTGTCGGTGGTGACCGGCGTGCCGATGCAGTTCAGCGTCGGCGGCGAGCGGATGACGCGGGTGAAGCAGCTGGCCACGCCGCAGGACATCGGCCGCGGCGGCGAGGCGATGGCGGTCGACGCGCTGATGCAGAGCTTCTTCCAGAGCAACCGCCGCACGCCGCCGCAGGCCGGCAACCGGCCGTCGACCCTGCAGGCGCTGCTGATGATGAAGTCCACGGTGGTCAACGACCGGGTGCAGGCCTCGGCCAAGGGCCGCGTCGCCGAGCTGGTGCAGTCGACCCGCACCGACGGCGAGATCATCGACGAGCTGTACCTCGCGGCGATGGCCCGCACGCCGTCACCGGCCGAACGCGAGGTGGCGCAGAAGACGCTCGCCGCCGACCGCGCCGCGGCACCGAAGACCTGCTGTGGGCGCTGCTCAACAGCCCCGAGTTCCTGGTCAGCCGCTGAGGACCGTCTCCACATGGATCGACGACTGACCGACCTGATGCCGACGCGTCGCGACGCCCTGAAATGGGGCGGCGTGGCGCTGGCCAGCTCCTGGGTCGACGGCCTGGTGTGGCCGCTCGACGTGCGGGCGCAGGGCACGGCGACCCCGCGCGGCACGGCGCGCAACTGCATCTTCATCGAGCTGGGCGGCGCCATCAGCCCGATGGACACCTGGGACTTCAAGGAGACGCGCTGGACGCCCAAGGACCTCGACGTCACCGAGGTGTCGAAGGGCCTGTACCTGTCGCGCACGCTCTTCCCGCAGCTGGTCGGCCGGATGGACAAGGTGGCGCTGGTGCGTTCGCTGCAGGCGCCCGAGCTCATCCACTTCAACGGCCAGTACCACACGCAGACGGGGCGCTCGCTGAACCCGGCGGTCGCGCGCGAGATTCCGGCGTTCGGCTCGGTCATCGCCTACGAGCTGGGGCCCAAGCGGCGCGGAGACCGACGCCTTCCCCACCTACGTCAGCACCAACCTCACCAAGGCGCGCGCGGGATCGCATCGGCTCGGGATTCCTGCCGACGTGGTCCACCGGACTCGACCTCGATCCGAGCACGGTGTTCGCCGCCTTCGGCGGCGACATGACCGGCGCCAACCACGTGCTCTCCGAGCGCTGGCGGCTGCTGACCGAGCTGGCCAAGATCAACGAGGGCCAGCGCGCGGCCATGGGCCAGCGCGCCGCCGACTACCAGACCTTCTACGACGACGCCTACAAGCTGCTGCAGGACCCGCGGTGGCCGAAGGTGTTCACGGCCAGCGACGCCGACAAGCAGCGCTACGGCGAGGACGAGTTCGGGCTCGGCTGCATCCTGGCGCGCAACCTCCTGACGCAGAACGCCGGCACGCGCATGGTCTACGTCTACGACGGCGACCGCTGGGATCATCACGCCGGCATCTTCGACAAGTCGGCGGAGTGGAACCACTACAAGACCTGCACCCGGCTCGACAAGGGCCTGGTCAGCCTGATCGACGATCTCGCCGCGATGCCCGGTCACGCGCCCGGCAAGACCATGCTCGACGAGACGCTGATCGTGGCGCAGAGCGAGTTCGGCCGCACGCCGGGCATGAATCCGGTCGCCGGGCGCGATCACTACAAGGGCGCCTACGCCGGCCTCTACGTCGGCGGCGGCGTCGCCGGCGGCCGCGTGCTCGGCGGCACCGACGCCGACGGCAGCACGTGCCTCGACACCGGCTGGCGTCACAAGACGCAGCCGTTCATGGACAACACCGTGGCCACCATCTACTCGGCGCTCGGCATCGACTGGAAGAAGTCGGTCGCCAACACGCCCTCGGGCCGTCCCTACCACTACGTCGACACGGTGAGCCTGGGCGGCGCCGCGATGATGGAGAGCGACGAGATCGCCGGGCTCTTCGCCTGAGGCGTGGAGTCCTGTCGATGACGTGGCGGGCGACGCTGCTGGTCGCACTGCTGGGCACCGTCCCCTTTCAAGCCCTCGCGCGACGTGGGCGGAGCTTCAGCTCCGCCGGGACGGCTCGACAGGTCAACTCCCGGCCACGACGTGGGTCACGATCCCCGCCGGTGAGTTCTGGATGGGGCGCCCGCGCCTCTACCTGATGGACGAAATCGGCTGGCAGCTGCGCGAGCGCGCCGACGATCGGCCCGTGCATCGCGTCGAGCTGCCGGCGTTCGCGATCGGCGCCCACGAGGTGACCAACGCCGAGTACGCCGCCTTCGCTGCCCGCGCCGGGTCGGGCGTGGCGGCGCCGTTCCACTGGGGCGGCAGCGCCCCGCCCGGGCAAGGAGCGCCATCCGATCTACAACGTGAGCTGGTTCGACGCCGGCAAGTACTGCGCCTCGGTCGGCGGCCGGCTGCCCACCGAGGCCGAGTGGGAGCGCGCCGCACGCGGCGGCGTCGCCGACCTCGACTACCCGTGGGGCAACGACTTCTTCGACGCCGAGGCCGCGCCGCCGGCGGCGGGGCGACGCCACAACGGCCGGCCCGCAACGCGCACAGCGGCTCGAGCACCGGCCCGGTGGCGGTCGGGTCGTTCGCGGCCAACGCCTTCGGCCTCCACGACATGTCGGGCAACCTGTGGGAGTGGACCGCCGACTGGTACGACCTGCACTACTACAGCCAGAGCCCGGTGCGGAACCCGGCCGGCCCGGCCAGCGGTCGCTACAAGGTGATTCGCGGCGGCAGCTGGGCCGACACCGAGACGCGGCTGCTCACCGTCTACTACCGCAACTTCACCGCGCCGGACACCGCCCAGCCGACGATCGGCTTCCGCTGCGTCAAGCCGGCGTCGTGACCGAGGCCGGCGCCGCCGAGCGCCGATTTCTCAGCGATTGGCGAGGAAGGCGCGAGCCCGGCCCAGCTCCGGCCGCTCGGTATCGGCGTTGCGGGTCAGCGCCACCAGCTTGGTGAAGTAGTCGGCGGCCGCCGTCCGGTCGCCCGCCGCCTGCGCGGCCATCGCCGCGCCGTAGAGGCCGCGATAGCGGTTGGGCGTGCTCTCGAGCGCCGACGTATAGGCGCTCGCTGCGGCAGCAGGCTGCCCGGCCTCGAGCAGCAGGTCGCCGAGCAGCTCGCGCATCGGGTAGAGGCGGTTCTCCATCGCCACGTCCTTCACGCTGGCATCCTCGCCGTCGGCGGCACGCCGCATGTCGGCGGCGGCCCGGGCGGTGGCCCCCTCGGCCAGCGCGACCCACGCCGACACCGCCAGGATCTGCTCCGAGGTGCGATCGGCCCAGTAGGCCGAGTCCGCCGCCAATAGCGCCTGCCGCAACGACTCCATCGCCGCGATCTCGCGCCGGGCCGCGGCAACGTCGCCGGTTCGGGCCAGGCCCAGCCCCCGGCTGAAACGGGTGAGCGAATCGGCCTGCGGGTAGTCGGTGGTGGTGACGGCCAGCGCCGACGCCGCCTTCCAGTCGGCGCGCTCGAGGGCGAGCCGCGCCGGCATCGCCGCCAGCGCCGTGAAGTTCACCATCGTCACCGGGCGATCGCCGCGCACCGGCGTGGTCGTGGCCTTCTCGACCAGCGCCGCGGCCTTGGTGTCCTGCGCCAGCTGCAGGTAGGCATACACCGCGAAATCCGCGGCGTGGTAGTAATCGGGCTGGATGGTGAGCGCCGACAGGTTGGAGGTGATCGAGTCTTCCCAGAGCCCGGTCATCGAGTAGATGTGCGCCGGCATGTGGCGCGCATGCGGCACGGCGGGGGCGATGGCCGCGTAGCGGCGGGCCGCGGGAATGCCGCGCGTGGCCAGCGGTGCGTAGTCGTAGGCGTGGATGGTGAAGTGCGTGGCCCCGGGGTGCCGCGGATGGGCGGCGAAGACCTTCTCGAGGATGGCCGCGGACTCGAGCTGGCTGGCGTAGGTGAGGTCGGTCTTCGACGCCGCGGACTGCAGGGTGAGGGCGTAGAACACCTGCGCCTCGACATCGTCGGGATACGCCGTCGCGATCTTCTTCATCTCGTTGTTGTAGTCGGACAGCCGCTGGGCGAGGGGCACCGAGGCGTGGTCGCGGAAGTAGGCGCGCACCGCATTGAGCCACGCCCCTTCGCGCTCGGTCTTGACCGGCACGTTCCGCGCGTCTTCGAGGATCCGCCAGGCGGCGTCGGCGTTCTGCCGCGAGGGCGGCCCCGACAGTGTGTTGCCGAGCAGGTCGAGGGCCCGGCCCCAATAGGCCATGGCGCACGCCGGATCGCGCTCGAGCACCGCGGTGAACGTCTTGCCGGCGTAGCCGAACCAGTAGGAGTGCAGCATGGCGACGCCGCGCTGGAACTCCGCCTGGACCCCGGGCGCGCACGAGTTCGCGAAGGTGACCGTGCCGAGCGACTCGCTGTGCGACGGGTCGTGCGCCGTCGTCGGCTGCTGCGGCCGCGCCGCACCCAGGGCGGCCACGGCGACGAGAATCACGAGACTGCGGTGCGCCATCGCGCCTCCTCCCGGAACGGGCCAGGTTCGATGATACCCGCACTCGCCCGGCCCCTCGGCCTCGAGCCGACGGCCAGGCGATGCGACAGCGGCCGGCGCGGGCGGCTCGCCCCGGCCGATGTCGAACTCAGTTGATGCCACGCAGGGCAGCTCTCTAGAGAGCTGCCTCCAGGCAGAGCTGAAGCTCTGCCCTACGCATCATCGAAAACCGCTCTACGCGCCCGCCATCGGCTCATCGGCGCTGCCGCCGTAGATCGCCGGCACCTTGGAACCCATGGCGCGCAGGTAAGCGGCGAGCTGGCCGCGGTGGTGGATGCTGTGGTTGTTGGCGAAGCCCAGGAACGCCACGGCGGGCTGCTGCATCATCCCGAAGAAGTCGACGGTGCGCGTGAGATCGGCGGTGGACATCGCCTGCACCGCCTTGAGCTTCTCGGCGAAGGTCTTCTCGTAGAACTTCACCACGTCGGCCACCGACTTGAACTGCCCTTCCGCCTGCTTGGCGGCCTCGGGATCGTAGGTGAACTTGCCGGCGAGCACGCTGTCGAGGAACCAGATGTCGCCGGTGGCAAGATGGGTGGCCAGCTCCCACGCCGTGCGGGACTTGTCATCGGGCTTGTAGCCGCGGTTGTCGTCCTTGACCGCCGCCAGCACCTTGCAGGTGGCCGGGAATTCGCCCTGCATGAGCTGGGCGTACTGCTGAACGAGAAAGGTCGCTTGTTCGGGCGTCATCGAATCCTCCAGTGCCAGTCGATGGATGACTGCGAGCCGCCCACGCTAATCAAAGGAAAAGCGAAAGTCAACCAACTTCGGCGTAAAGGGGGCCGAAGCCTCGCCCAGGGTCGCCGACGACGGCGTACACGACTCGGGCCGGGATTGCCCTGCGGCGCCCCCGGCCCGGTTCGATGTCGATGGTGCGGTCGACCCTACTGGTTCGGCCGCAGGATCTGCCGGAACTTCAGGGTGTTGATGTCGCGGAACGCCGGCGTCCCGGGCGGCAGCAGGGCCGGGGTCAGGAAGTCGGTGTCGAAGTTGTAGCCGCGGTCGGGCGGCGCGTAGACGTTGGCGTCGGCCCGATAGGGCGCAACGGCCTGGCGGCTGAAGAACAGGCTCACCATCGAGCCGCGGTAGTCGAGGCTGACGCCGCCGCCCCAGTCCTCGAGCATGCGCATGAAGTTGTGGACGCCGCCGTCCGAGCCCCATTCGGCGACGCCCCAGCCCGGCTGCTGGAACGGCACCGCCTTGCCGGTGATCATCGCGAAGCGGTAGCTCGTCTGGGTGGCGTTGCGGGCCGTCATGTTGTTCGGCTCGCGCAGCGTCGAGCCGTCCGAGAACGAGTTCGAGAGCAGGGTGATCGCGTCGGCGATGACGGCCGTGGCCACGTTGGGCTCGGCGCCGACATCGGTCGTCGTGGCGTTGAAGTTGCCCTGGATGTAGACCGGGTTCTCGGAGGCCACGGTGAAGCCGGCCGCCGGGATGTTGTTGGCCGCGCCCGTACCATGCCGCCGTTGATGATCTTCAACGCCCGGCGGAAGAGCACGACGCGGGCGAGCCGGCCGCGGCCGGAGCGGTTCAAGCGGCACCTGCGCCCACGGGCTGGAGTCGTCCGGGGCGCCAGCGTTGAACCGGAACGGCGCCACCGCGCCGGCGGCGATGTAGTTGGGCGCAGCGGCGTCGCCGTCCCACGGCTGCTCGCCGTAGCGCTGCAGCGTGCCGTTGCCGTTGAAGTCCTCGCCGCCATTGAGCTGGATGTCCCTGGCCCACACCTGGTTGGCCGGGTTGAGCGAGTCCTCGAAGCCGTACTCACCGGTCTCGGCCTCGCCGGCCAGCAGCGGGTCGTGGTTGCCGCGGCGATCGGAGAAGTAGACGATGAAGCCGTTGTTGTTGATCGACGTGTTGCCGGTGCCGCCGAAGTCGCCGTTCAGCCAGCGCCGGTAGTTGTTGACGTCGAAGGCGACGTAGGAGAACAGCCCGCCGACGTTCATGCCGGCGTCGATGGGCAGCAGCCGCGTGCTGCCCTCGCGGGCGTCGTAGATCGTGTTGGGCCAGAAGTCGTGGTCGATGATGCGTTGCTGTAGTTGTTGGCGGCGAGCGTGCAGGCCGTCGTCAGCCCATTGTCACGCAGGCGCTGCAGCCGGATGACGGCGTTGGGCGTCGGGTCGGTGCAGATCTCGCCTTCCTGGTTTCGACCGGCGAAGCCCAGGTTGAGCAGCTCCATCGTGACGTCGTCCCAGGTGTAGGGGCCGGTGCGGCGCTCGATCTTGAGGAAGCCGTGCAGGTACGGCTGAGTGGTCGGTCATCGTCGAACCGAGGTAGACGGGGTCGTTGGCGGCCAGCGTCGCCGCCGCGCTCCACGCCGCAGTTGAGCAGGTCGTCGCCGTTGGCGGCGAACGCCGTGCAGGTCACCGGATCCTCGCCCACGAAGAATGTCCGGCGTGGCGAGGAACTGGTTGACCAGGCTGTTGTTCGGCATGCCGTTGATGCCGATCGTCGTGCTGTTGGCGAGTGCCGCGGTCGTCTGACCTGGTGCACGAACAGCGGCTCGTTCGTCGTTGTCTCCGGTTGATGCGCACCTGGGTGTTGATCGCGAACGCCGCGTGGGCTCCGCAGCCGAGCAGCTGGGTGCCGTTCATGCCGAGGCAGGTCGACGGCCATGCCGGCGTGCACGGTTGGTGTGCGATGTTCGCCCCGATCCTGATCTCGGTCCACTTCATCCACTGCGGCACGTCCGTGGTCAGTCCAGCCGTGAACGTCGCGTTGGTCGCGGTCTGGATCGTCAGCGTCGATCCGGCGATCGCCGACACGCGCGTGAACCGCGCCGGCACGCCGAACAGCCCCTGCTCCCCGACCTCGCCTTGCGGCGTGCCCACCGGTGTCCGGCTGCCGGCCGCCACGACGTAACCCGACGCCGCCAGGTTCGACAGATCCACCGGCGCCGCCGGCGTCACCGTCGGCAGGTTGGTGATGTCCGCCGCGCGGTCCGAGAGGAGGATGCGCAGGGCGGCCTGCCCGAAGTACCGCTGGTCGTAGATCACGCGCGTTGCGGGCGGGACGTGCTCGTTCGAATTGACGCCCGGACGCCGGATGAGATCGATCGGCGCCGCCCCCTGCATCGCCAGCGGCAGGATGAGCTGCCTGGCGCCGGTGGTCTGCGTGACGATGTTCTTCAAATAAGTGCTGACCGACAGGCCCTGCCAGCCGAACCAGGGCGCGGCCAGCGTGCCGCTGCTCTCGGTGGCCGTGAGCGGGCGCCAGTGGGTGAAGTTGAGGTCATCGGGTACCTTGACCAGGCCGGTGTGGCCGGTGGCGGTGATGGCGGCGCCGTTCATCAGGGTGTCGCGCTTCACCTGGGTGAAGGCGGTGATCTTGTCGCGGAAGGTGAGCTCGTTGTCGGTACCCTGCGCCAGGTAGAGGCTGGCATTGGTGTGGACGCGGCCGCCGAAGTCGAAGTCGGGGCCGGCGTGGAAACCCAGGTCGTTCTGGCCGAAGATGCCGAACTGGAACACCGGCACGGCCACCGTCTGCAGCTCGCGCCGCAGCCGCACTTCGGAGTTTCCGGACGTCGACTTGGCGGTCACCGTGATGACATAGGGCGTGATCATCCCGCGCAGGCCCTCCCAGTTGCCGGTGGTGATGGTGGCCACCTGGGTCAGCGGGTTGCCCGTGTTGGGGCCAGGGCCGGGGTCGGGCGTGAACGAGATCTGGTAGCCCGAGCCGGCGCCGCCGCCCGGCGAGGTGTACTCGAAGTTCGGGATCGCCGGCGGAAAGTTGTCCATCGCGTTGATGTCCGCGGCGGTGGGGCTGAAGTCGGTGTCGAAGCTCGTCCCGAGAGTTGACGTCAGCTTCTCCAGGCCGGCATGTGCCGCCGCATAGGCCATGCTCTGATCGCGGTCGGTCGCGTGGGATCGTTGATCGGTGATCAGCGCCGCGAACATCCCGGCCATCAGACCGCTGACCAGCATCAGCACCAGCAGGGCGGTGATGATCGCCATGCCCGACTCGTTGGACTTCACCGACGTTCTCATCGCAATGCCTCGTCTCAGGGAATGTGTCGTCACCGCGCGGCCGCGATCGGCCGCCGGCGACCGCTCACCGGTACTGATCCACGAACGCCATGCCGCGCAGGCTGACCTGCGATTCCAGCGTGTTGTGCAGGTAGTCCATCCTCGGCGGCAGCTTGTTCTGCGAACGCCCGGTCAGCGCCAGGTTCACCTTGCGAATCTGGGTCCGGCCGCAGGCGTTGGGCGTGCAGGCGCCGCCGGTGGTGAGGTCGGCCGCCACCATCTCGACGTCGCCGGGGTTGCCGGCACCGTTGTTGATGTCGTAGGCGAGCTGCAGGTCGGTGGCGTCCACCGCCACGGCCGTGCCCAGCGTGGTGTTGTTGAAAGTGGTCGGATGGCCGTTGTTCACCCGCCGGACCAGCCTGGGGTGGAGCGGGTCGCTGGTGGCGTCGAGGTAGTAGCTGATCATCCGGATCCTGGTGACGCGGGTCGCCGCCGCGGCCAACGCGGCGTTAGCCGCCAGGGTCGGGGCCTGGGCGTTCAGGAACGGCAGGTTGCCCGTCGCCGCCCCGGCCTGGTTGAGCCGCAGCGAGTCGCCGTTGGCGAAAGTGAGCTGGCGCGCCCCGGGGTTCACGCCGGTGACCTGGACCAGGGTGTTCATCGAATTCTTCGAGATCATCATCAGCTGGCCGGCCACCACCCGATCCGCTCCGTTGAAGCGCGGATCAAGGCCAGGGCCGGCAAACGGAACGACGACCACGTTGTTGGCAGCCACGGTAGTCAGGTTCACGTCGAGGAACGTGTTGTCGGCCATCAGCACGGTGATGGCGTCGGTCTGGACGCCGTTGATCGTCGGCCCCTGTCGCGGGAACGGCATCAACGCCGGCAGCGAGGTGTCGCCCGCGGCGGTCATGAAGTTGGTCCCAGGAGGGCCGGGAATCCGCACCGTGACCGACCCGGCGCCGCTCGGAATGGTCACCGCATGGGCGGCCGGCAGGCCGGAGCCGATCTGCAGGAAGTCGCGCACCATCAGGTCCATGCCGGCGCGGACCGAGTTGTTCATGTTGGCCATCTGCAGGATCGTGTCGTTGCCCTTGATCACGTCCGAGAGGCCGGCCATCGTGGCGCCCATGATCACGGTGAAGATGCCCATCGAGATGAGCAGCTCGACCAGCGAGTACCCGGCGGTGGAGGCGAAGCGGACGGCGGAAGTAGGTCGCATGGCGTGTGACTCGCTTACGAGTAGGACGAAACGTAGGTGACCATCACGTACTGGCGCCAGGCGCCGTAGACCTTGTAGCGGACGACGACGCGCACTTCGCGCAGGGCCGGGTTGAGCATGCCCGTGGTCTCGTCGTTCAGCGGGTTGATGTCGATTTCGCGCCGGAACTCGCTGAACGGCACCTCGATGGCGCCGTCGTCGGCGGTGTTGACGATGCCGTCGTTGCCGGGGTGCTTGATCGCCTGCTCGCCGTCGAGGAACAGGCCGCCGGTCGAGACGTTCTGGATGTTCACCCACGTCGCCTCGCCGGTGTCGCGGGCGGCGTGGACGCTCTCGATGGCTTCGCGGGCCTTCTCGCGGGCCATCAGCATCGGCGTCGACGAGGTGATGCGCTGCACGCCCATCGCGAAGAGTCCGACCAGCGGCAGCAGCCCGATGGTGAGGATGAACATCGCCACGATGGTCTCGAGGAGCGAGAAGCCGCGCTCGTCGGACCGGGCCGAAGCGCCGGGGTGGGCCGGAGCCGTTACTGGTACCATTGGGCACCTCGCCATTTCCAGCTGCGGAGCATGCCGGTGACGCCGAAGATGGTGACCGCCCGGGCGGTCGCGGGTTGATTCGGCACGCCCATGAACACCGTGCCGTTGGTGACGTCGCCGGCCGAGTCGACGAGCGACCCGTCGCTGGTGAACATCACCGGCTCGACGCCGGTGAACTTGTCGTCGGACGCGGCGCCGCCGAAGGTGTCGGGCGTGTCGGCCATCCCGGAGTAGCGCAGGAACTCCTGGCCGTTCTCGAGGATCATCTCGCCGACCAGGGTCAGTGCCAGCGAGGGCTGCTCCTCGCGTTGCAGCTGGATGCGGTTGGGCGGCACGGAAGGTCAGACGGATGTTGCGGCGTTCGGCAATCGCCCGGTCGCGGGCGCTGTCGAGAAACGTGTGGGCGACGACGGCGGCGCTGTCGTTCTTGGCGCGCGTGACCATGTCCATCGTCACCGGAATCGCCACCGCGATGCCCACGGCGATGACGGCGGCGACGACGAGCACCTCGCCCAGGGTGAAGCCCGCGTCGCTCGTCCGGGGGGTGGTCGTCCCGGCAACGCGTCGGGTAGCGGTTCTTGCCATGCCCGAGCTTGTAGCAAAGCCAGGGCCAGCGAGAAAAACCCTCACAGGGGCGGGCCGAATCGACTTCAGGCCGGGATTTTCACGTGGCGATCCGCCGCCCGGAGATGTGTGCCACGACGGGACACTTGATCACAATTATTGTCATCTAGGCTGGCGGATTCAGACCGCCAGACCGGGGGCGGCCGCGGCCGCCGGAGCGGCGTCGAAGATCAGCCGCCTCCGGAACTCCCGGCGCAGCAGCCACAGGCTGACCGCCAGCTGCAGGGTCACCGACAGGACCGTCAAGTACCAGACCCAGACGAGGCGGAAGTCCGGTCGCCGGGCCAGCACCAGCACGGGAATCGCCACCACGATCACGCGCACCGCCGAGGTGACGAGCGACGGCAGGGTGTTGCCCATCGCCTGGAACATGCTCGAGACCACGAACACCAGGCCGCTGGCCACGAAATTCCACGACACGATGCGCAGGTACTCCTCGCCAACCTCGACCACCGCCGGGTCGGTGCTGAACAGGCGGATGAGCGCGGCCGGCGCCAGGTGGCACAACGCGACCAGCACCAGCATGCCGCCCACCGCCAGCGTGGCCGCGACGGTGAAGGTCTCGCGCACGCGGTGCCCGAGGCGGGCGCCGAAGTTCTGCCCGGCCACCGGCGCGACGGCGAACCCGAGGGCGACGATCGGCATGAACCCGGCCTGGGCCACGCGCTGCCCGATGCCGAACCCGGCCTGCGCCGCGGCGCCGAACGGCCGGCTCACGGCGTAGACCAGGCCCATGTAGACGGCGATCAGCCCGAACTCCACCCCCGCCGGCAGGCCGATGCCGAGCAGCCGTTTCCACGTGGCCAGATCGGGGGCCATCTCGTGGCGCCGGAAGTGGAGGAACGACCCGGGACGCTCGACGTAGCGCCAGAGCCAGACCACGCCGACGACGACCGCCACCAGCGACGACATCGCCGCACCGGCCACGCCGAGCGGCATTCCGGTGCCCCACCCGAAGATCAGCACCGGCGCCAGCCCGATGTTGAGCGCCACGGTGCTGGACTGGACGACCATCCCGGGCTTGAAGTCGCCGATGCCGCGCAGCGCCGCCGCCAGCGCGACCATCGCGAACTGCAGCGCCATCGCCGGTATGAACCACCACAGGAACTGGCGCACCAGCGCCGCGGTCTGGGCGTCGGCGGCGAACGCGTCGGCGTAGAACGGCGTTACCAGCAGCCCTGCCACGAGGAACAGCGCACCGGCCACCAGCGACAGCCCTTGCGCCTGGTTGAAGACCCGCCGTGCGCCGTCGCGGTCCTTCCGCCCGGCGGCGTGGGCCACCAGCGTGGTCGTGCCGACGCCGAGCATCTGGGTCAGCGCCAGCACGATGAACATCAGGTTGCCGGCAACACTGACGGCGGCCACCGCCTCCTTGCCGAGGCGCCCCATCCAGTAGAGGTCGGCCAGGAAGTACAGCGTCTGGAACACCATCGTGAAGAGCATGAAGCCGCCGGTGTTCATCAGGTGGCGGAGGATCGGGCCGGTGGTCAGGTCTTGCATGGTCGTTGCCGCCACGAATCGTCTCACACCTGATGTGTCAGGAGCGCCGGCCGACGACGTCGGCCAGCTCGCCGATGTCGAGATTGCGGGCCGCATCGAGCAGGCCGACCGCCTGCGCCGCGGCGCCGAGCACGCGCGGCGGCGTCCACCCGGCCGCGCGCAGGTCGCGCACGCCGGTGTCGCCGTCGCTCTTGCTGAGCTTCTGCGTCGACGACTTCATCGCCAGGGCATGGTGCGCGAACAGCGGCGGCTGCGCGCGGCCGAGCTGCCGTGCGAGCAGGATCTGCCGGCCGGTCGACGTGAACAGGTCGTCGCCGCGCACGACCAGGTCGATGCCCTGCGCCGTGTCGTCGACGCTCACGGCGAACTGGTAGGTCCAGTTGCCAAGGCGGTCGCGGATCAGCACGTCGCCGCACTGCTCGGCCGGTTCCTGGGTGGTCGGGCCGTGCACCGCGTCGTCGAAGGCCACCGCGCCGGGCTCGACGACGATCCGCCAGCCGACGGTGTCGTCGAGCGGTAGTCCCAGCCGACGGCAGGTGCCGGGATATCGCTGTTCGGGCCCCGCGCCCGGCCCAGCCGCCTCGATCTCGCGGCGCGTGCACCGGCATCCGTAGACCAGTCCGCGCGCGGCCAGGCCCTCGACGGCGGCCCGGTAGACCACCTCGCGATCGGACTGCCGCCCGTCGCACCGTCCGGCCCGGAACGCCGCGGTCGGAAAGATGTCGGGGGCGAACCCGAGCCAGTCGAGGTCGTCGAGAATGGCCGTCTCGTATTCGGGCCGGCAGCGCTGGCGATCGTGGTCCTCGATCCGCAGCAGCACGCGGCCACCGAGCGCGGCCGCCAGCCCCCAGACGTGGATCGCGTTCACGACGTGCCCGAGGTGCAGGAAGCCGGTGGGCGCGGGCGCGAACCGCGTCAGCGGCCCACCGCGCAACCGGGCCTGTAGAGCGGCGATGTCCACGTCGCGTGCCGGCGCTAACGCCGCAGCAGCAGCACGCCGGCCACGACCAGCCCGATGCCGGCGACGCGCCCGGCCGTGAGCGGGTCGCGCGCCTGGCCGACCAGCGCGAAGTGATCCATCGCCAGCGCCGTCACGCTCTGGCCGAGCACGAAGAGCGCAATCGACCAGCCGGCACCGAGCCGCGGGAAGGCGAACGCCAGCCCGGCGATGATCACCAGCCCGTAGAGGCCGCCGGCGTAGAGATGCCACGACGCCGCGGCCGGCGGGGCCACCGCCCGCACCCCGGGGACGGCGAGCAGTGCCGCCGTCCCGACGAGCGTGCCGGCCACGTTCACGAGCAGCACCGTCACCAGGCTGCTGCGCAGCGTTGAGCGCGCCGTTGGTGGCGGCCTGCAGCGTCGAGGCGAGGCCGGCGCCGATCGGCACCAGCGTGGCGAGCAACCAGATCATGCGGTGTCACTCCAGAAGCGGGCCAGCAGGTTGCGCGCCACCGCACGCCGGTAGTCGCGGGTCGATCGCAGGTCGTCGATGGGGGCGATGTCGCGGTCGAGCGCCGCTTGCGCCTCGGCGACCGGCCGGCCGTCGGCGAGCACGCCGGCCGCGTGCGACGCCAGCACCACGGTGGGGGCCACCGCGCCCACTGCCACGCGCACCGCCTCGCCGCGCACGCCGGCCATCATCACCTTGGAGATCGCCTGCGCCCGCCGCGTGCCCACCTTGCGCCACCACTGGCGGCCGTCGATGCGGGGGATCTCGACGGCGACGATCAGCTCCCCGGGTCGCATGACCGTGGTGCGATAGCCGGTGAAGAACCCGGCGAAGGGCACGACGCGCTCCGCCGCCGCGGACCGGAGCACGACGCCGGCGGCGGCCGCGGCCAGCACCGGCAGCGTGTCGCCGGCCGGCGATCCGTTGGCGATGTTGCCGCCGATGGTGCCGCGATTCTGGATCTGCGCGCCGCCGATCTCGGCGGCGGCGGCGGCGAGCATCGGCACCCGCGCCTGGACGAGGCGTGAGCGTCGCAGATCGGTGTAGGTCGTGAGCGCGCCGATGCGCAGCCCGCCGGCCGCGGCGCGGATGCCGCGCAGCTCGTCGAGGCCCCACAGGTCGAGGAACCGGCTGGTGGTCAACGTGCCGAACTGCAGGCCCACGTAGACGTCGGTGCAGCCGGCGATCGGCGCGAGCGGCTCGTCGGCGAGCAGGCGCAGGGCGTGGCGCAGCGTGCGCGGACGCGCCAGCGTCAGGTGGCTACGACGCACGGCCATGGGCGCGGGTCCTCGACGAGGCGGCGCGGGCGGGGCGCCCGGGTCGCCTGCTGCACGGCCCGGATGATGCTCGTGTAGCCGGTGCACCGGCACAGGTTCCCGGCCAGGGCCTCGGTGATGACGTCGGTGGTGGCGGCCGGCGGGACCGACAGCGCTGCGACGATCATCCCTGGCGTGCAGATGCCGCACTGGGAGGCGCCGCAGGCCTCGAAGCTGTCCTGCAGGGAGCGCCCCTGACGGGTGCGGCCCACGCCTTCGATCGTGGTGACGGTGGTCCCCTCGGCGTGCGCGGCCGGCACCAGGCACGAGTCGACGGCGGCGCCGTCGACGAGCACGGTGCAGGCGCCGCACTCGCCCTCACCGCAGCCTTCCTTGGTGCCGGTCAGGCCGCAGTCCTCGCGCAGCACGTCGAGCAGCCGGGCCATCGGCGGCACCCGCAGGCGGCGGCGGACGCCGTTCAGCGTCAGGCTCAGGGTCATCGTGGTGGCCGTGCGGGTCATGCCGGCCGCCTGTGACCGCGCGCGCCCGGCGTTGTCGTCGCGGCGGCGAGCACCCGCTCGGGGGTGGCCGGAATCGCGCGCAGGTCGTAGCCGGCGTGCCGCAGGGCGTTGATGACCGCCGGCGCCGGGCTGTCGATGGGCATCTCGCCCACCCCCTTGGCGCCGAAGGGCCCGTGGGCGTACGGACGCTCCAGGATGTCCACGGCGATCGACGGCGCATCCCTGGGCGTGGGGATGATGTAGTTGGTCAGCTGGGCGTTGGCCATCCGGCCGTCGCGCATCACCACCTCTTCGAGCAGCGCATAGCCGAGACCCTGCAGCGTGCCGCCCTCGATCTGGCCGGCGGCCATCTGCGGGTGGATGGCCCGGCCGATTTCGGCCACCGCGGTGACGTGCGTCGGGTGTACCTCGCCGGTGTCGGGATCGACCGTGATCTCGACGACGTTGCAGGTGTAGCTGAAGCTGCCGTAGGCGTCGCCGCGGTAGTGCCCGTCGTCCCACGCCTGGCCCGGAGGCGCCGCGTAGCGCTCGGTCACGGTGAACGCCCCGTGGCGGCGGAAGTAGGCGTCGGGCGTCATCGTCCCCAGCCGCGCCCGCATGCGCCGGGCGCAGCGTTCGAGCAGGCCGCCGACGATCATGCAGGTGCGCGACGCCACGGTCGGGCCGCTGTCTGGCACTTCGGCGGTGTCCACCTCGTGCACCTCGATCGCGTCGTACGGCACGCCGAGCGCGTCGGCCACGATCTGCGCGTGCATCGTGCGCGTGCCCTGGCCGATCTCGGTGCTCGCCACCCGGATGCGGGCGCCGCGCGCGGTGAGCTCCAGCGACGCTTCCGAGGCCAGTTTCGTCTCGCCGCTGCCGGTGAAGCCCGATCCGTGGAACACCAGCGACAGGCCGATGCCCCGCCCGGTCCCCCGCCACCGCCGGACCTTGTCGCGATATCCCGACCGGCGTACCGCCGCCTGGAGCACGGGCAGGGCGCTGGCGTCGGCGCCCAGGCGCTGGCCGGTGGCCGTCGTGTCGCCGGGCCGGAGCGCGTTCCGCTCGCGGATCCGGACCGGATCGCTCCCGATGGCCTCGGCCACGCGGTCGAGATGCGCCTCGATCGCAAACTGGGTCTGCGGCGCGCCGAAGCCGCGGAAGGCGCCGTTGGGCGGCGTGTGCGTCATCGTCGCCCGGCCGCGGATGCGCACGTGGTCGCAGCGATAGGGCCCGGTGGCGTGGATCACCCCGCGCGAGAGCACCACCGGGCTGAGCGTGCAGTACGCGCCGGCGTCCATCACCACGTCGATGTCCAGCGCGGTGAGCCGGCCGTCGCGCGTCACCCCGGTGCGGTGCCGCACGATCGACGGGTGGCGCTTGGTGGTGGCCAGCAGATCCTCGGCGCGGTCGTAGACCATCTTCACCGGCGCGCCGGCCTTGACGGCCAGGATCGCCGCGTGGCACGCCAGCATCGACGGGTACTCTTCCTTGCCGCCGAAGCCCCCGCCGGTCTCGGTCTGCACCACGCGCACGCGGTCGGCGGACCAACCCAGCGCGACGACGAGCGCGCGGTGCACGTAGTAGGGGCACTGGAGCGATCCGTAGAGCGTCAGTCCCGGCCGCCGCCCGGCACGCCCGCCGGTCAGCGGCCCGAGCCAGGGCACGGCGATCACGCCGTTGGTCTCGATGTAGAGCTGCTCCTGATGCCCGGTCCGATACTCGCCCTCGACGATCACGTCGGCGGCGGCGAGGCCGCGATCGAGATCGCCCTTGTCGATGGCGATGTCCTTGAAGACCCGCGTCGACGCCGCCGGATCGACGATCGGCGGCAGCGGCGCGTACTCGAGGCGGACGCCGGCGACGGCCCCGGCCAGCACATCGCGGTCGGCGTGGGCCAGCAGCAGCACCGGCTCGGCCACGTGGCGCACCTCATCGGCGGCGAGACACGGCTGGTCGTCGTCGATGAGCGCGACGACGTTCGCGCCGGGGATGTCGCGGTAGTCGGCGGTCACCAGGCCGGGATGCCGGCCGACCCGGCGCGACAGGAGGCGGCCATGCGGGATGGTCGAGCGGACCGTGGCGCCGAACAGCATGCCCGGCACGCGAAGGTCGTCGATGTAGCGCGCCGCGCCGGTGACCTTCGCGCGGCTGTCCTTGCGTGGCACGTTGCGTCCGACCGCCCGCTGCACGGGAGGACTGTAGCACCGCGAACGCCACCCTGGTCTGGCCTCCGGATCCGCGCCGGTCGGGGGCCGGGCCAGGCCGCTGGACCGCGGCGACGCGCCACCCGATCAGCCGCCACGCCCGGTCCGCGGTCCGGGAGCGTATCCTCCGGGTAACAGCTCATGTCCACCGCGGTCGGCATCGCCTTCCTGCTCGTCTACGTGCTCGGCGCCTTCGCCTACGGGTCGGCGCTGGTCCTGTCGCTGCGCCAGGCCAGCCCGGTCTGGGCGCCGCACCGCCATCACGGCTCGACGATCCGGCCGCGGCTCGACCGGGCCAGCTTCGCCATGTTCCTCTGGTCGGCGGTCTGGTTCGTCGTCCTCGCGCTCGACCAGTTCGACGAGTTCGTGAGCGGTCCGCGGCGCAACGTGCTCGACCTGGCGCAGCTGCTGCTCGTCTTCGGCTTCCCGCCGCTCATCGTCCACACGATGTACCTCGAGGGCCACGTGCCCGAGTGGACCGGACGGGCCCGGACGTGGGCCACCCGCGTGCTCACCGGCATGTACATCGCCTCGGCCGTGGCGGTCGTTGGCGCCATGGCGCTCGTCTTCGGCCTGGTCCGGGTGCCCGGCGCCGGCGGCTGGATTGGCGGCGCCCTGGCCACCCTCTTCACGACGGCCGCGGTCTACTCCGCCGTGGTGATGAACCGCAATCCGCGGGCCGTCGCCACGCCGGCGCACCGGCAGATGCGCCGCGTCCTGAACATCCTGTTCGTGGTGCTCGTCTCGATGAACCTGCTGCTGGTGTTCACGGGCGGCGCGACGGCGTCGTTCGCGCTCATCAACCGCGTGATGAGCGTCACGCCGCTGCTGTTCCTGTCGGCGACGACCTTCTACGAGAACCGCTTCGAGTTCTACGACCTGGTGGTCAAGCGCGGCGCGCTGCTGCTGGCCGGGGTGCTGCTCCTCGGCGGCGCCTTCGCGGTGCTGCTGCCGTGGCTCGACGGACTCCCGCACGGAGCGTCACGCCCGTGGCTCTTCGCCCTCACGACGGTGCCGCTGATGCTGGCGGCGCCCTGGCTCGCCGGTCAGCTCGGCCAGGCGCTCGATCGCGCCTGGTTCGGCCGCTACCACACGCCGGTGTCGGCGGTGACCTCGGTGCTGGCGTCGCTGCAGAGCGCCACCGACGAGCCCTCGCTCCTCGCCGCCGCCGAAGAGGGATTGAAGGACGTGCTGGGCGTCACCGTGCGCCTGGGCACCTCGCCGCCGCCGGCCGATGCCGCCACCCGCGTCGCCTTCGAGGTGGAGGGCAGCGTCGCCGATCCCAGCCTGTGGGTGAGCGTGCCCGGCGTGCAGGGTGAGCGGGTGCTCCTCAGCGAGGACCTCACGCTGCTGCGTTCGCTCGGGTCGGTGGTCACCTACCTCCTGGAGAACGTCCGGCTGCAGCAGCGGCGCCAGGAACAGGACCTGCTGGCGCAGGAGCTGCGGGTGCAGTCGAGCCAGTCGGAGCTGAAGGCGCTGCGCGCCCAGATCAATCCGCACTTCCTCTTCAACGCGCTGAACACCGTCGCCTCGCTCATCCACTCCGATCCGGCCCGGGCCGATCGCGCCGTCGAACAGCTGTCGGAGGTCTTCCGCCACACGCTCAGGCGCTCCGAGAGCGAGTGGGCGCCGCTCGACCAGGAGCTGGCGTTCGCCGGGGCGTATCTCGACGTCGAGGAGGCCCGGTTCGGATCGCGGCTCCGCTACGTCATCGACGCCACCCCCGAGGCGATGCGGGCGCTGGTGCCGTCGATGCTCGTGCACACCCTGATCGAGAACGCCGTGAAGCACGGCGTCGCGCAGGTGCGCGGCCACGGCGTGCTCGAGATCGCCGCCCGGGTCGCCGACGATCGCCTCACCGTCGAGGTGACCGACAACGGGCCCGGACCCGACGCCCCCCGCGACACCTACGACACCGCGGGAGCTTCACGGCGGGGCGGCGAGCAGTTCGGGCTCCGCAGCGTGCGCGATCGCCTGCGCGGGCACTTCGGCGACGCCGCCAGCTTCACGCTCACGCGCGACCGGACCCGCGGGCGCACGGTGGCGCGGATGACGCTGCCGGTCGTGACCCCCGACGGCCGCCCGGCCACCCCGCGCGAGGTGCCGGCGTGATCCGCGCCGTGCTGGTCGACGACGAGGCGCCGGCCCGGGCCCGGCTGCGCGCCCTGCTCGAGGAGATTGGCGGCGTCGCGGTGGTGGCCGAGGCCGCCGATGCCGACGCGGCCCGGGCCGCGGTGGCGTCGTTCGAGCCCGACGTCGTGTTCCTGGACATCGAGATGCCGGCCGAGCGCGGCACCGAGCTGGCGGCGACGCTGGCCGAGCCGCGGCCCTTCATCGTGTTCGCCACGGCCTACGAGCGGTTCGCCGTCGACGCGTTCCAGTACGACGCCGCCGACTACCTGCTCAAGCCGGTGAACCGCCAGCGCCTGCAGGCGACGCTGAGCCGGATGCGCGACAAACTGGCCGACCGGCGGGCCACCGAGCGCGAGCTCGCCGCGGCGACGCGCGCCCAGGCGTACCTGCTCCCGCAGTCGTTGCCCGAGGTGCCCGGCTACACGCTCTCGGCCCGCACGCTGGCCGCCCGCGGTGTCGGCGGCGACTTCTACGACGCCGTGCCGGCCGGCGGCGAGCTGGCCTTCGTCCTCGGCGACGTGGCCGGCAAGGGCGTGGCCGCCGGGCTCGTGGCCTCGAGCGTCCAGGCGCGCTGGCAGGCGGCGATGCAGCTGCGCGATCTCACGCTGGCCGACATGATGTCGGCCCTCAATGCCGACGTCTACCGCTCCACCGAGGGCTCGCGCTACGCGACGCTCGTCCACGCCGTGCTCACCACCGCCACCGGCCGGCTGCGCTACGTCAACGCCGGTCACCCCGCGGCGGTCGTCGTCGACGCCGGTGGCGCCTGCCGGCCGGCCCTGGCCGCCACGGCGCCGGCGCTCGGTCTCTTCGATGGGGCGGAGTTTCCCGCCGCGGAGATGGCGCTGGCGCCGGGCGATACTCTGGTCGTGGTGAGCGACGGCGTGTCGGAAGCCCTCGACGTCGAGGAACGCGAATTCGATCTGGCGCAGGTGGCGGCGGCCGTGTCGGCGGCGGACGCCGATGGCCGCGGGCTGGCCAGCGCCATCGTCGACGCGGTGTGCCGTCACCGCGGGGTCGATCAGGCGCAGGACGACGTCACGGTGCTGTGCGTGCGGAGGCGGCCCTGACGCTGCGGGCGCTGGTGGTGGACGACGAGGCGCCGGCGCGGGTCCGGTTGCGCCAGCTGCTCGCCGAGCGCGGCAACGTCGAGGTCGTCGGCGAGGCCGAAGACGGCGTCGAGGCCCTCGAGTGCATCCAGGCCCTCAGCCCCGACGTGGTGTTCCTCGACATCCAGATGCCCGGCTGCACCGGACTCGACGTGGTCGCGTCGCTGGGCCAGCCGCGCCCGGCCATCATCTTCTGCACGGCCTTCGATCAGCACGCCGTGGATGCCTTCGAGCTGCACGCCGTGGACTACCTGCTCAAGCCGGTGACGCGGGCCCGGCTCGATACCGCGCTGGCGCGGATCGCGCCGGAGGCCGGCCGCGCCGCCGATGCGCCGGCGGCCGACGCCACGCTGCCGGGGTCGCCGGTTCGCTTCCTGGCCCGGCGCGGCGCCCGCTTCCACGTGGTGCCGGCGGCCGAGGTGGTGGCCTTCAGCTTCGAGGACGGCCAGACCCGGCTGCACACCCAGACCGACCAGCTGTGGATGCAGCCGACGCTGGCGCAGCTCGTGCGCCGGCTCGACCCGCGCCATTTCTTCCAGGTGTCGCGCGCGGTCGTCGTGCGTCTCGACGCGATCCGCGAGGCCAAGCCGAACAGCGACGGCACCGGTCAGATCGTCCTCGCCAACGGCACCGCGGTCGAAGTGTCACGGCGCCGGTGGCGGCCGCTGCTCGACGAGCTCGAGCGATAGGTCGGCAGCAAAAACCGTGCGCTAGCATCCGCGGATGCGCTCCCGCACGTCGCTGCTGCTGTCGATCGCCTTCGCCGTCACCGCCACCCCGCTCGCCGCGCAAACCCGGCTCCGCGTCATGCCGCCGCCCGGGGCGACCTTCGCCGTGGGTCAGCGCTTCGATCTCCGGGTGGAGGCCACGGGCACCGACGCCGCGCCCACCGGGCTGGTCGTCACCCTCGACGGACGCGACATCTCCGCCACCAACGTGCTCGGTGCGGGCGCCTCGGGCGCCCGCGGCGAGGGCGGGACGGGCACGGCCGCCGACGCCGGCGGCCGGCCGGTAGCGGGCGCCGCCGCGACGACCACCAACTTCCTCGCCCGCGACCTGAGCTTCACGCGCATTGGACGACACACGGTGACAGCGCGCACCGCGGACGGCGCCACGCTCGAAGCAGACTACGAGGTGGGCGCCTGGCAGGCGCCGCGCCCGGGGGCCCGCCCGGCCAGGAACATCATCCTGCTGGTCGGCGACGGCATGGGCATCGCGCACCGCACGGCGGCGCGGATCGTCTCGCGCGGCCAGAGCTGGGGCAAGACCAACGCGCCGCTGGCGATGGACACCCTGGCGGTGACCGGGCTGGTGATGACCTCGGCGCTGAACGCCACGATCACCGACTCGGCGCCCGGCATGTCGGCCTACGTCACCGGGCACAAGGCCAACAACAACCAGGTCGGCGTCTACCCCGACAACACCGCCGACGTCTTCGACAACCCGCGCGTCGAGTACGTCGGCGAGGTCCTGCGCCGCACCCGCGGCCGCGGCTTCAACGTCGGCCTGGTCACGACCGCGTCGGTCGTCGACGCCACGCCCGCCGGCAACGCCGTGCACACGTCGTTTCGCGACGAGTGGTACGGCATCGCCGCGCATCAGTTCGACGAGCGGGCCAGCAGCGGCGTCACCGTGCTGATGGGCGGCGGCGCCACCTACTTCCTGCCCCCCGCCGCCGGCGGCACGCGCAAGGACGGGCGCGATCTCGTGCAGGACTTCTCGGCTGCCGGCTACGACGTGCTGCGGACGCGCGCCGAGGTGACGGCGCGGCTCGCCGGGCCGCCGCCCAAGGCCATCCTCGGCCTCTTCCACCCACGCCACATGTCGGTGGCCTTCGACAAGGTCGGCGCCGGCCGTTACAGCGACGAGCTCGCGCTCGACCGCAACCGCGAGGTGCGCGATCAACCGATGCTGGCCGAGATGACCTCGCTGGCCCTGGCCTCGCTCTCGGCCCATTCGCCGCGCGGGTTCTACCTGATGGTCGAGGGCGCCTCCATCGACAAGCAGGCGCACGAATCGGAGGCCGACCGCACCATCTGGGACACCATCGAGCTCGACAACGCCGTGCAGGTGGCGCTCGACTTCGCGCGCCGCACCAACCGCGACGCCGACCCCGCCAACGACACGCTGGTGCTGGTCACCGCCGACCACGAGAGCGGGGGCTTCGGCATCATCGGCGTCGGCAACGAGCGCTATGCGCCGGCGGTCATCGGCCGCTCGGTGCGCGACTACGCCGCCACCTTCCGCTTCCAGCCGGCCCAGACGCTGAATCTCTTCACCAACTACGTCGTCGACGCACAGGGCTTCCCGATCGATCCGGATCCCACGCGCAAGCTCCTCGTCGGTTTCGCCGCCGGTCCCGACCGCTACGAGAACTGGCTGTCCAATCGTCTCGCGCAAGTCGGCACGGTGGTCGACCCGCAGACACGTACGGCCGTCGCCAACCCGCGGCGCGACGGACCCGGCGAGGACGCCGACAACGCCGGCGTGAACGGCACACGCTACCCGGGGTTCCTCCTGCCCGGGGCGATCGAGAACGGCGCCACCGGCTGTCCGGACCCGCAGGGGTGTCCCGACGATACGCGGTCCAGCCCGCTGTCCATCGCCGGGCATACCGCCGCCGACGTGCCGCTGTCGGCGGAGGGTCCCGGCGCGTGGCAGTTCACCGGTGTCTACGAGAACACCGACGTGTTCCTGAAACTGCTGCGCGCGGCCGCCGGCAGCTACCCGCGCGTGCGGCCCTAGCAGCTCGTGGTCGGTGCCCGCCGCGAAGCCGTGCGCGCATGGGTTGGGTTCTATAATCGCGGCCATGATGTTTGCGAACGACTTGGAGATCTCCCGCCGGCGGATCCTCGCGCTCGGCTCGAGGCTGGGCCTGGGCGCGGCGGCACTGGCCGCGTGGCCGTTCGAGGTCGCGGCTCAGGGACTGGCGGGCAAGGACGCGCGGCTCATCGCTCGATCGGTGCGGCCGCCCGACTTCGAGACCCCGGTGGCGCTGCTCGACAGCTTCCTGACACCGCTCGACGCCTTCTACGTGCGCTGCCACATGCCGGTGCCGACCGGGCTCGACGAGGCCGCCTGGCGCCTCGCCATCGACGGCGAGGCCAGCACCCCGGCGACGCTCTCGCTGGCGGAGTTGCGCCAGATGCCGGCCACGACCGTGACGGTCACGCTCGAGTGCGCCGGCAACGGGCGCGCGTTCTTCGATCCGCCGGTGGCCGGCATCCAGTGGCGCAAGGGCGCCGTGGGCACCTCGACCTGGACCGGCGTCCGGCTCGCCGACGTGCTGAAGCGGGCCGGCGCCCGCAGCACGGCCACGCACGTCTGGGTCGCCGGCGCCGATCGGCCGATGGGCACGCAGCCGCCCTTCGTGCGGCAGGTCCCGATCGCCAAGGCGATGGATCCGGGAACGATCCTCGCCTACGCGATGAACGGCCAGCCGATTCCCGCGGTGCACGGCTTCCCGCTGCGTCTGGTCGTGCCCGGCTGGGAGGGCGCCTACGCCATCAAGTGGCTCAACAAGATCACGGTCGCCACCACCGAGCACGACGGCTTCTGGGTGGCCACCGGCTATCGCTATCCCACCAAGCGTGTCGCGCCCGGCGCCGCCGTTGACGCCGTGGACATGGCCCCGCTCACCGGGCTGGCCGTGAAGTCGCTCATCACGCGTCCGCTCGACGGCGCGGTCGTGCCGCCGGGCCGGGTGACCGTCGCCGGCTTCGCGTGGGCGGGCGAGATCGACATCACCCGGGTCGACGTGTCGGTGGACGCCGGCGCCTCGTGGCAGGCGGCGCAGCTCACCGGCAAGCCGGAGAAATTCGCCTGGCGTCGGTTCGAATTCGCCTTCGACGCCACCCGTCAGGACACGCACACCATCCTCTCGCGCGCCACCGACGCGAAGGGTGTCACCCAGCCGGTGGTGCCGCAGTGGAATCCATCGGGCTACCTGTGGAACGCCCCTGATCAGGTGCGCATCGAGGTGAAGGCGTGACGGCGCGGCTCGCCGCGGCGCTGACGGCCATCGCGCTCGGCTTGGCCGCTTCAGAAGGCAGCTCTAAAGAGCTGCCCTACGATTCTGAAGAGCTGCCCTACGATTCGGAAGCTGTAGGGCAGAGCTTCAGCTCTGCCAACGGGCAGAGCCTCAGCTCTGCCAAGGACGCCACGCGCGGGCTGCCCGAGGGTCCCGGCGTGGAAGTGGTCCGCGCCAGCTGCGTCGGCTGTCACGAGGCCGACCTGATCGTGTCGCAGCGGCTGTCGCCCACCGGCTGGGATCGCGAGGTGGCCAAGATGGAGCGCTGGGGCGCCAAGGTCGCGGTCGCCGAGCGTCCGGTCCTCGTCGACTATCTGGCCCGACATTTCGGCGTGCGTCCCATGGCGTCGCACGACGCGGTGGCCGTCGCGGCCGGCGAGGCCGTGTTCAAGGCGGCGTGCCTGGGGTGTCACGAAGACGACCTGTCCGCGCAGCAGCGGCTGTCGGCCGCCGCGTGGGGCCGCACCGTGGACAAGATGGTGCGCTGGGGCGCGAAGGTGTCGGCCGACGACCGTGGGCCGCTCGTGGCTTATCTGGCGTCGCGCTGGGGACATCCCTGACGCTCGACCGGCGGCTAGCGGCTAGAGCGGCAGCTGCCCTACGCTGTCTCGACACACGTAGGGCAGAGCTTCAGCTCTGCCTCAATTCAGCAGGCCCACATCTGGAACAGCAGGACGAGCGACAGACCCGCGGCGATCGGAATCCAGCGCGGCAGCTTCGCTCGCGGAGCCGCGCCGTAGGCCGCTGGCGGCTCGGTGCCGGAGTCGGTGTCGGCCAGACGGCGTCGCACCACCGGAACGGGTCTGGATTCCGGCTCGAACTCCACCGTCGGCGACGCCACAACCTCGGGCGCCTGGCCGCCCACTTTGATCGGCACGAAGGGCGCGTAGCGCTGCAGATCGCCCAGCTCCTCGGCGCACATCATGCACAGGCCGACGTGTGCTTCCACCCACTCGTGGTCCACCGCGCCGAGCGTGGCGTCGACGGCGCCGCGCAGGTGTTCGAAGGTGAGATGCGGGCTCTCCGGGCGGGCGTCGGGCGTGGCCAGGGCCCGTCCGAACGCCTCGGCGCCGAACGACGCATCCGATTCGCGGGCCAGGGCGGCGCGGCAGGCGGCGCACCCCTCGAGGTGATCGTCGATGGTGACCAGCGTCGAGGGATGCAGCGCGCCGCGGACGTAGGCACGTACCTGGACGAGCGACAGGTGCTCGGCGGTGGTCATCGCTCGTCCTTGAGGGCCATCCCGCGCAGCAGCCGCGAGCGGGCCGCGGTGCGCAGGTTGAGCACCTGCAGCCCGCTGATGCCGAGGCGGCGGCCGATGGCCCGATCGTCCCACGGCAGGTGCGCCCAGATCGCCGCCAGCTCGTCGGGCTTCATGCCGAGCGCTTCGCCGACGCGGCGCAGCGGCGTCACCCCGGCGGCGTGGAACACCGGCAGCAGGCCGGCGCCGAACTGATCGCGCAGGCTGAGCAGCACCGCGGTGCGCATGTAGCGCGGCATGTCGAGACACTCCCGCCACGCCTGGTCGAGGTAGCCACGGGCGATGTGCAGGTGGTCGCCGTCCGGGCTCGGCATGAGCACGGCCAGCTCGGGTTCGTCCCCTTCGGGGCTGGCGTCGAGCCGGGTGTCGAGATCCTGCATGCCGGTGAGCACGGCGACGAGCTCCACCAGCGCGTCCATCGCCAGCGGGCCGCCGGCCTTCGTCAACACGCGCAGCACCGTGGGCAAGAGCGCGGAGCCGTCGGCCGCCGCATGCGCGTTGCCCCACCACGCCCTGGGCTGATCGCGCCACGGGTAGGGCGGCTCGATCGGATCACGTTCGGTCCACGCCGACAGCCCGGCCACCAGCTGCCGGCCGGCCGTGCGCCACATCACCACGCCGGTGCCGCGCGTGCACAACAGGCGCACGCGGTTGCCCAGCCGGGCCCGGCTCGCCCGCGTCCGGCGCAGGTAGTCGCGGCACGCATCGTCGGCGCACGTCGCGGCGAAGGCGTCGAGGTCGGCCACCGGCACCGTGCGATCGCCGCGGTGGACGGCCCGCAGAAAGCCGAGCAGCCGGTCGCGGCAGGTCGCGGCGACCTCGGCCCGGTCAGCGGCAGGCAATCCCGACAGGTGGGCGGTGGTTGCCGCCCGCACCGCCGGCTCGATGTTGCGAGCCGCGAAGTTCGCGATCCGCTCGGCGGCTCGCGCGTCGTCGGCGGCCATCAGGTCCGCAAGTCGCGGATCCCACTCGTGTTGAAGGGCGTCGGCAACCATGTATCGGTGCCCGCGGCGCGGACGCGCGCGCGACCGTCTGAGCCTATCACGGCGCTGCGCTATTCTCTGCGCCGTGACCTCTTGTTGCACGGCAGCGTCCCGGCGATGACAGCGCGACCATGGCTCGGCGTAGCCGGCGGCGCGCTGACCGGCGCGGCCTTCATCGCGTGGATGGCCGGTGCGCTGCTCGATCCCACGGGGATCGAGTGGCTGATGAAGGGCGACTGGGTGGAGCATTACTTCGGCTGGTTCTATTTCCGGAGCGAGCCGTGGCAGTGGCCGCCCGGGACGATACGTGGCTACTACGCTCCGCTCGGCACCTCGATCGGTCTCACTGACGCGATCCCGCTCGCCGCCTATCTGTTCAAGCCGTTCGCCGCGTGGCTGCCCCAGCCGTTCCAGTACATCGGGCTGTGGTGGCTGCTGTGCTTCACGCTGCAGGGCGCTTTCGGCGCGCAGCTGACGGCGCGGGCCACGCCGCGGTCGGAACTGCAGATCCTCGGCGCCGTGCTGTTCATCCTGATCCCGACACTGCTGACCCGGGTCGGCCATGCGGCGCTGTGCTCGCACTGGCTGGTGCTGTGGGCACTGGTCATCGCCACGCGGCCATCCGGCGGCCGCGTCCGCACCGCCGAGTGGGCCGCGCTCGGGCTCTGCGCCGGGCTCATCCACGCCTACCTGGCGGCGATGGTGCTGCCGCTGCTGCTGGCGACCGCCATCGACAACCGGGACGCCGGCGCGACGCTGCGGCTGCGGGCGCTGGCCGCGGCGGTGGTCGCGACACTGACCGGCTGGTGGCTTTCGGGACTGTTCGTACTGAGTGGTGAGGGCTCGTTGGCGGCCGGCGGGCTCGGCTACTACTCGATGAACCTGCTGTCGCCGATCACCCCCGGCGGCTGGTCACGCGTGCTGCCGGAGCTGCCGGTGGCCGGCGATGGCCAGCGCTACGAGGGCTTCCATTATCTGGGCCTGGGCGTGCTCGCCCTGCTCGTGATCGCGGCGGGACTGGCCGCGACGGCTCGCCTCAACCGCGGTGCACGCACTGGCGGGGTCGGTGGCGCGGTGCGCGTCGTCGTCGTGCTGATGGCTCTCTTCGCCGTCAGTCCGACGATCACCCTGGGTCGCTCCACCATCCTTGACCTGAACGGTTCGATCTTCGCGCCACTGTCGACGTTCCGCGCGTCGGGCCGATTCTTCTGGCCGCTCACCTACCTGCTGCTCGCCTGGGGGCTGGCGACGGTCATCCGTCGCCTCCGGCCGGCAGTGGCGCTGGCGGTGCTGGTGGCAGCGGTCGGCCTGCAAGTGTTCGATTTGCAGGACGCGTACGCGACCCGGCGGCAGACCGCGCGCGATCCGAGCTTTCAGCAGTGGCCACGGACCTTCGTCTCGCCCGAGTGGGGGGAGCTCACCCTGAATCGACATCTCGTCCTGGTCCCGCCGCCGCAGTGCGGGACGGCGCTGGTGCCGTGGGTGGCGGCCATGCGCTTCGCGGCCGACCACGGCATGAGCGTGAACGCCGGAATCATCTCCCGCGGCGACGACGGGGCTCGGCGGCGGTACTGCGCGGCGCTCGATGCCGACGTCCAAGCCGCGCGCTTGGAGTCGGGCCGCGTCTACGTCGTGCCGGCGCCGGTTGCACAAGCATGGACGCAACGGCTCGGCGATCGCGTCCGATGCCGCCAGATCGACGACATCTGGGCGTGCGAGGCCAGCGGCGGCGAGCAGGCGGAGATCAACCGTCCCTGATCCGCGCAGCGCTGTTCAGCGCTCGTGCTGCAGCTCGACGACGATCACCTCGATCGGCTCGGTACCGTTGTTGACGTCGGCGTGCTGGGTGTCCGGCAGGTCCTTGTCGAGCCAGTAGGCCTTGCCCGACTCCCACAGGTGCTTCTTGGACTCGCCGCTCTTCTGCACGATGTCGATCGTGCCGCCCTTCAGGGCGATGAGCGCGCGGCCGTGCTCGTGGCGGTGCATCGTCAGCGGCTGCTTGGGCATGATGATGCTCTTCCACACCTTGACGTTGGCGTTCTCGAACTGCGGCTCGCGGCGGGTGCCGCTCTGCGCGGTCTGCGCGCCGAGTGTGGCGCCCACGCCGAGGGCCACGCCCACGGCCACGAGTCCGATCGTTTTCACCAGGGTCATCTCAGCTCCTCGTTTCTCGTCGTCGGTGACTGCTATCGCCGCCGGCCGCCCCGTCCGAAGCGCTTGGCGGTCGTGCGTCCGGTCGTGGCGCGCCGCGGCCGCGCCGCCGCGGTCTTGCTGATGGGCCGCGCCTTGGACCTCGTGCCCGGGCCGCGCAGTGTCGACACGCTCGACGGCTTGTCCGCCGGCGCCCGGGCCACCGTCTTGCGAACGCCGCCGCGCGCCACAGCGGGGCGCGCCGCCGGCGGCCGGACGCGGGCATACGCCCCTTCCAGTGCCGGCGCCCAGACGTCGCCGTCCTGCGACACTTCGAGCCTGAACACGTAGCGGTCGGGCGTGCCGCACTCGAAGGTGCAGCGTGAGAATCCGCCCTGGGGGACGGCGGCCTCGAGCCGCAGCACGTCGCCGTCGAAGGTCCCGCGGTACTCGGTCGGGGTCCCCGACATGGCGTCGAACCAGGTCATCACGTGCTGGTTGGCGGCCGGATCCCACCAGAACACGCCGTGACCGGCGAAGTTCGGCTTGCCGGCGCGGGTCTGCTGGTACTCCTGCACGACCGCGAAGCCGCCCAGCACGACGCGGTTCTCCACGACGGCGGTCGCCGTCCCCCCCGCCTTGTCCCAGGGCGCCGGATGCACGGTCTCCTCGCCCCGCCAGCGTCCGACCAGTTTCTGGAGGCGGGCGTGCGCCTCGCCGGGCCTCGGCATCTCCATGCGCGTCGTCCTCTGCAGCGATCAGCGGGCCGCGACGAAATCGATCTCGATGCGGGCGCCGCGCGGCAGCGCCGCCACCTGCACCGTCGAGCGCGCCGGGGGTACGCCGCCGGCCGGAAAATACGTGGCGTAGATGTCGTTGACCTTGGCGAACTCCGCCAGGTCGGTCATGTAGATGGTGGTCTTGACGACGTCGCCGAAGCCCAGCCCGGCCTCCTTGAGTACTGCCCCGAGGTTCTCCATCACGCGCCGGGCCTGCGCCTCGGTGCCGCCCTCGACGAGCTGACCGCTCGCCGGGTCGAGCCCGATCTGGCCCGACAGGTACACGGCGCCGCTCACCCCGACACCCGGTGAATACGGCCCGATCGGCTTCACCACGCCGTTGAACGCCTTCTTCGCCGGGGCCTGCGCTTCGGTGGCGGTGCCATACATCGCCGCCGCGCCCAGCAGGGCTCCGAGGGCCAGGACTCCCAATCGATTGATCATCTGCAGTGCCCTCCGTGAGGCGACGGAATTATACCTAGCGGCTAGCGGACGCTACCGCATGCGGGCGAGGGATGTCACGGCGGCGGCCCGCGCCTTCTCGCCGGCGGCGGTGGGCGACTGCTCCATCGACAGGATCGCCACCAGGCTGCGCAGAATCTGTTTGGCGTTCTCGACCTGGGCAAACCGGATCGGGTCCACGGTCGGGCCCCCGGCCCAGAGCGCCGTGTGATCCTGCACCCAGCGTGCGGTCCACGAGTCGAACGCCGCGGGATCCGCGTCGGGGCGGCGCAGGGCGGCGTGCAGCGCCCAGGCGATCCGATCGTTCTCACCCCACACGAACACGACGTCGCTCGACTCGAGCTTGGCGCGCACGGCGTCGAGCAGCCGGGGAAGGTTGCCGGCCGCGAAATGCCGGTTGCGCGCCAGGAACTTGAGGGCGTCGGCGGTGTGCGCCGGCGTGTGCATCCAGCCGCGCGCCGCATCGTAGCCGCGCAGGTCGCGTTCGCGGGCGAAGTAGTCGAGCAGGCGATCGACGAACCGCTGCACCTCGTCGGCGGTCAGAAACGGCGTGGCCACGTCGCGAGCGGCGATGAGCGACAGGCACAGCGCGGAGAACGACCGTTTGAACACCCGATCGTCGCCCGCCACGCCGAGGCCGTCGTCGAGGTTGGCCGACCAGAGCGCCAGCAGCCGGCGCAAGTCCTCGGGCGCCACGACCTTGTCGCGGACGATCCAGCGCTCGGCGGCGCTGTAGGCCACCTCGTCGCGCAGCACCGGATCGGGCGAGGCGAGCAGCGCGTTCATCTCCACGAGCACGGCGGCGGCGGTCGTGCCAGGCGGCACGACGAACCCGCCCTTCGCCAGCGCGACCCAGTCGGCGGGCATCCGTGTCTGCACCGACGCGGGCGTGCCGGCGCCGGCCGTCGAGAACGCCAGCACGGCGGCGAGAGCGATCGTCCACCTCCACATGCCGGCAGTGTATGCCGGCGGTGAACCGCGGGACGGACTGCGGGACGACGACCGGGATCTCAGCGCCGAGCGGTCTTCTTCGAGGCGCGCGTCGATGCCGGCCGTTTCGCGGCGGCGCCAGTTGCACTCAGCTCGGCCTGCGCCTTCTTCGTCAGGCCGGCGCGCACGATCGTGTACGCCGCGGCGAGCCGGGCGGCCACTTCGCGATCGGGCAGCACGTTCCACTCGTCCATCGCCACCCACTTGGCGCGCGCCAGATAGGGCGCCGGCACGACGCCGTCGCGCTCGCACAGCTCGGCGAACCCCTCGTCGTCGCACTTGAACGAGCAGGCTTTGGCGTTGGGGTAGGCGGGGTCGGTGCACGCCACCGCGAACATCTTGCCGCCCACCTTGAAGACGGCGTCGGCACCCCACTGGATCTGCTCGGTAACGCCGGGGTGGGCCAGGCACAACTGCCGGAACCGTGCAAGGGTCATGGCACGGATGCTACCAGCGCCGGCGCCGTCCCGGCACGGCCTGCTACACTCCCGCGCATGTCGCGACGCCTGCTCTTCGCCCTGGTGACCGCCGCCACCCTTGCCGCCGGGCTCGTCTCGCTCGACGCCCTGCAACCCGCGTCGCCGGCGGGCCCGCTGCGCTTCGAGATCAGCTACCCGGCCTCGCGCAGCGAGACGCCGCTGGACGGCCGGCTGCTCCTCATCCTCTCGACCCGCAAGGACGGCGAGCCGCGCTTCCATGTCGGCTTCGGCGAGGGTGCCCAGCCGATCTTCGGCCTCGACCTCGAAGGCTGGCCGGGTGGCGCGCCGGCCAGCGTGGCCGGCACCACCATCGGGTTCCCGGTCGAACGGCTGGCAGACATCCCGGCCGGCACCTATACCGTGCAGGCCCTCTTCCACCGCTACGAGACGTTCCGGCGCAGCGACGGCCACACGGTGAAGATGCCGATGGACCGCGGCGAGGGCCAGCAGTGGAACCTGGCGCCCGGCAATCTCTACTCGACGCCGCGCCAGATCACCATCGACCCGGTGACCAGCGGCGCCGTCAGCATCACGCTTGACCAGATCATCCCGGAGATCCCGGCGCCGAAGGACACCAAGTACGTGAAGCACGAGCGCATCCAGAGCGCGCTGCTGACGAAGTTCTGGGGCCGCCCGATGCACATCGGCGCGGCGGTGCTGCTCCCCGAGGGCTGGGACACGCATCCGCAGGCGAAGTATCCGCTGTTCGTCTACCACGGGCACTTCCCGGCCACCATCTCGGGCTGGCGTGAGACCCCGCCGGACCCGAACCTGGCGCCCGACTACTCCACGCGCTTCAGCCTCAAGGGCTATAACCGCGTCCAGCAGGAGTACGCCTACCAGTTCTACAAAGAGTGGACGGGTCCCAACTACCCGCGCGGGATCGCCATCGAGATCCAGCACGCCAACCCGTTCTACGACGACTCCTACGCGGTGAACTCGGCCAACCTCGGCCCCTACGGCGACGCGATCGTCCAGGAACTGATTCCCTACCTGGAGAAGAAATACCGCGGCATCGGCGAGGGCTGGGCCCGTTTCATGTACGGCGGCTCGACCGGTGGCTGGGAGGCAATGGCCGCGCAGGTGTTCTATCCGGAGCTCTTCAACGGCGCCTATATCGCCTGCCCGGACCCGATTGATTTCCGCGCCTTCACCACCGTGGACATCTACAAGGACAAGAACGCCTATTACCTCGATGACCCGTTCCGGCACACGCCGCGGCCGGCGCACCGCAACTGGCTCGGCCATGTCGACGCGATGCAGGCGGAAGTGAACCGACTGGAGCTGGTGCTGGGCACCCACACGCGGTCCGGCCAGCAATACGACATCTGGGAGGCGGTGTTCTCGCCGGTGGGCCGCGACGGCTACCCCGAGCGCATCTGGGACAAGGGCTCAGGCGAGATCAACAAGGCCGTGGCCGACTACTGGCGGGAAAACTACGACCTGGTCCACATCCTCAAACGCGACTGGGAGGCCAAGGGCCTGGGCAAGAAGCTCGAGGGCAAGCTCCACATCTACGTGGGCGACATGGACAACTACTACCTCAATAACGCCGTGTACCTCGCGGAGGAGTTCCTGGAGTCGACGCGCAACCCCTACTACAACGGCGAGGTGGACTACGGCGATCGCGCCGAGCACTGCTGGAACGGCGACCAGACACGCGCCAACGCCTACTCGCGCCTGCGCTACCACCAGATGTTCATGCCGCGCGCCGTCGAGCGGATGCTGAAGACGGCGCCGGCGGGCGCGGATCTGAAGAGCTGGCGCTACTGACGCTCGAACAGCGGCTCGCGGCTAGGGGCTAGCGGCTAGTGGATCACACTGTCGCGTTGTAACGCAGCCCCGCTGCGTTGACAGCAGCGCACACTGGCGCTCCGGATGCGTCCCGTTGCAGCGGGACGTCATCGGGTCTAGCCGCTAGCCGCTAGCCCCCAGCCGCTCCGAGCCGCCGCCGTCAGGCGGCCGAGTTGGACGCGTGCTGCGCGACCCGCGAGGCGCGATCGCGCCAGCGCTCGGCGGCGCTCAGCGCGGTGATCGCCGAGCGGCGCAGCACCTGGTTCTCCACGGGGTTGTAGACGAAGCGGGCGTCGACCGGTCGTATCGGACGCGGATCCTCGACGCGTTCCCGGGCCTGTGTGTGCCAGCACCGGGGGCAGCGCCACACCGGCGTCCCCTGCTCGTTGTCACGCACGAGCAGATCGTGGCCTGAAACAGCACAACGTAGGGTAGCGAACGCCATAGCCAAGCCTCCAGGTCGTCTACGGGGGCACGTCGCGTGCCAACCCCCTCAGGCCCTATAGCGCGGATGGGGTGGGTTTGCCCTCACCGGGCATGGCGGAAAGTCCGCTGCTCCGCGACCTTTACTCGGGGCCCAGCAATTCGATGGTCTGGCTTTGCCAATGGTTTCGGTGCTGAGTACAGTTAAGGCCATGCGAGCAACGGTCGCACTCCTGACCATCTTGTGCGTTCCAACGTACGCCCTGGCCCAGACGCCGGCGCCGCCGCCGCCGGCCCCCACGCAGCCCGCGCCGGCGCCCAAGCGGCCGCGCCCGGCCGCGCCGTCCACCGCCACCGCCGTGCTCACGGTCACCGTGAGCGACTCCTCGGGCGCGCTGCTGCCGGAAGTGAAGGTGACGGTCATCGGCCCGGTCGAACGCGAAGGCACGACGACGACGATGGGCCAGGCACGCATGCTCGGCATCCGCGGCGGCACCTATCGCCTCCGTTTCGAGAAGGAGGGATTCCACACCCTCGAGAAGGAAGTGACCTGGCGGCCCGGCACGCCCGCCCCATCGACCGAGGCGACGTTGACCGCGGCGCCGCCGCCTCCGCCGCCGCCCCCGCCGCCGCCGGCACCGGAACCGGCCAAGCCGGCGATGCCCGACTACCCTGCCGGCAAGCCTTCGACCATGTCGGTGCTCGATTACATCGAACGCAACTTCATCTCGAACAAGGAACCGCAGAAGGAAAACCTGATTGGCTGCAGCGGCGGCGCGCAGACCTGGCTGTGGCAGGTGCGCGATCCGTGGGCCGGACGCAGTCACCCTGCGGCCGACCTGATGGTCTACGTGGTGGGCGGCGACGGCACGCTGTCCCTCGACGAACCGCGACGTGAGCGTGGCGGCAGGCAGTTTCGCCGTGGTGCCGCGCGGCACCAGCTACGGGTTCACGCGGCGCGGCCGCAATCCGCTCATCATGCTGGCGACGCTGTCGGGACCGCCCTGCGCACAGTGAGTCGCGAACAGCGGCTAGCGGCTAGGGAACACGCTGCACGCTGACGCTGGCGGCCAACCGATTCCCGAACAGCGGCTGGCGCTAGCGGCTAGCGGCTAGTAAACTCATTGTCGTCATGACCAGTTCCGATGGCCGCGCCACGGGTGCGGCCGAGGCGCCGTCGCCGCCCGTCGACTTCATCCGCGAGATCGTTGCCAGCGACGTCGCCGCCGGCGTGAACGCCGGCGCCGTCGTCACGCGGTTCCCGCCCGAGCCCAACGGCTACCTGCACATCGGCCACGCCAAGGCGATCTGCCTCGATTTCGGCGTGGCCGCCGATCACGGCGGGCGCTGCAACCTGCGCTTCGACGACACCAATCCGGTCAAGGAAGACGTCGAGTACGTCGATTCCATCAAGGACGACGTCCGCTGGCTCGGGTTCACCTGGGACGACCGCGAGTACTACGCCTCGGACTACTACCAACGCTTGTACGACGACGCGGAGGCGCTCATCCGCCGCGGCCTCGCTTACGTCGACTCGCACTCGGCCGATGAGATCCGCGCCAATCGCGGCACGCTCACCGAACCGGGGGTCGCGTCTCCGTATCGGGCACGGGGGGCGGACGAGAATCTCGACCTGTTCCGGCGGATGCGCGCCGGCGAGTTCCCCGACGGCGCCCACGTGCTGCGCGCGAAGATCGACATGGCCTCGCCCAACATCAACCTGCGCGACCCGGTGCTCTATCGCATCCGGCACGCCGTCCACCATCGCACCGGCGACGCGTGGTGCATCTACCCGATGTACGACTACGCGCATCCGCTGTCGGATGCCTATGAGGGCGTCACCCACTCGCTGTGCACGCTCGAGTACGAGGCGCACCGGCCGCTCTACGACTGGGTGGTGCGCGAATGCCGCACCGCGCACACGCCCCGGCAGATCGAGTTCGCGCGCCTCAACCTGAGCTACACGGTGATGAGCAAGCGCAAGCTCCTGCAGCTGGTGGCGCAGGGCCACGTCGAGGGCTGGGACGACCCGCGGATGCCGACGCTCTCGGGCATGCGCCGGCGCGGCTATCCGCCGGAAGCGATCCGGGACTTCTGCGTCCGGGTCGGCGTGGCGAAGAAGGAAAACGTGATCGACATCGGCCTGCTCGAGCACTGCGTGCGCGAGGACCTCAACCGGCGCGCGCCGCGGGCGATGGCGGTGCTGCGGCCGCTGAAGGTGGTGCTGACCAACTACCCGGACGGCCAGGTCGAGACGATGGCCGTGGTCAACAACCCTGAAGATGCGGCCGCGGGCACCCGCGACGTGCCGTTCGGGCGTGACCTCTACATCGAGCGCGACGACTTCATGGAGGAGCCGCCGAAGAAGTTCTTCCGCCTGGCCCCGGGGCGTGAGGTGCGGCTGCGCAACGCCTATCTCGTCACCTGCCGGGAGGTGGTCAAGGACGCCGCCGGCGAGATCGTCGAGCTGCGTTGCACCTACGACCCGGCCACCCGCGGTGGTGATGCCCCGGATGGCCGCAAGGTCAAGGCCACGCTCCACTGGGTGTCGGCGGCGCATGCCGTGGACGGCACGGTGCGGCTCTACGATCGGCTGTTCACCGCCGAGAGCCCCGAGGGCGCGGCGGAGAAGTCCGGACAGACGTTCGTCGATCTCCTCAACCTGGCCAGCCTCGAGGTGCTTCGCGGCTGCAAGCTGGAACCGATGCTCGACGTGGCCGCGCCGGGCACGCGGTTCCAGTTCGAGCGGCTCGGATACTTCGCAGCCGACTCCGACGGTCAGCCGGGCGCTCCGGTCTTCAACCGCACGGTGTCGCTCAAGGACACGTGGGCGAAGGTGGCGGCGCGCGAGAGCTAGCGCTCCGCGGGCCCGACCGCCACGTTCACCAAGCCGGCGTCGAGCACGCTCGCCGTCTCGCGGGGATCCACGCCGACGAGAAAGCCACGGCGACCGCCGTTGACAAACATCTGGTCGAGCCGGGTGATGCTCTCTTCCATGTAGATCGGTAGAGGCTTCCGCATGCCGAAGGGCGACGTGCCGCCCACCTGATAGCCAGTATGCCGCTCAGCCACCTCGGGCGCGCACGGCTTCACCGTCTTGACGCCGATCTGGCGGGCCAGCTGCTTGGTCGACACCTCGCGGTCGCCGTGCATCAGGACGACCAGCGGCCGCTTCGCCTCGTCCTCCATCACCAGCGTCTTCACCACCTGATGCTCGGGCACACCGAGCTCGCGCGACGACACGGCGGTGCCACCGCGTTCCTCGTAGCGGTACTCGTGCTCGGTGAACGCCAGCCCGTGCTTGCGCAAGGCGTGCACCGCCGGGGTCGCGGTCGCAGCCACTAGCGTGTCTCACCGCCCGAGGTCGACGGTCCGGACAGCACCGGGCTCGGTGGCCGGCCGGCCTTCGCTCGTCGGCCGATGGCCTCACGGCCCAGCCGGATCAACTCGTCGACGGCGGCCCGCGCCACCACGTACCCGCCCAGGGCATAGACGACGGCGCCGCCGGCCACCTGGAGTGCGAGGACGGCCGGCAGCGGCAGCATGGTGCCGCCAAGTCCCCGTCCGATGCCGATCGCAGCGACGACCATCGGGACGCACGGCAGCAACGGACGGGCGCAACCGGCCAGGTAGGCACCGACGTCGAAACCGGTCCGGCGCCCGGCGACGACGATGGTGACGATCATGTGGATCGCACAGCCGATGTTCGCGCCGATGCACGCCCAGAGCACGCCGCCGTAGTAGCCGCAGACTGCCACCAGCACGAGCACCAGCACCGCGCGCAGGAAGCTCGTGTACATCACCAGCCGCGTCTGCTGCACCGCCTGCATGTAGGCCACCGCGGCCCAGGTCATCGGGCGCGTCACCGCCATCACCGAGAGAATCGCCAGCATCGGCGCCATGCCGGCCCAGCGCTCGTCGAAGAACGCCTCGACCACCGTCGTCGACACTGCCGACAGCCCGACGCCGATCGGCGTGACGATCAGGCCCATCAGCAACGGGGTCCGGACGACGGCACGGCGGCGTTGCTCGACGTCCATCCGGGAGAACGCCGGCATGAGCACCTCGCCGATCTGATCGGCGATGTTGTTCACGGGCAGCTCGGCCAGCGAATAGGCCAGGTTGTACTGGCCCATCACGCCGGGGCTGAACAGCTTCGACATGATCAGGTTGTCCCAGCGGGTCGCCGCCCGATCGGCCACCGCGGCGACGGTGATCGGGGCGCCGTAGGAGAAGAGGTCCCGCACGTCGGCCAGGCGCAGGGCGGTCGCGGTGAGGTATTCGTCGCGCGGGGCGAGGCGGAAGAACAGCACCGCGGTGAGGACGGCGCGGACCAGGACGCCGGCCACGATCGCCTGCGCGCCGAAGCGGCTGGCCAGCAGCAGCGCCGTGGCGGTGAACGCCAGCTCGCCGACGGCGTTGACCGCGGCAATGGTGCGGAAGCGCAGCGCCCGCATGATCAGCCGCTCGGGCACGTAACGCGCCCGATCGAGCAGGTGCGCGACGGCATAGCCGAGCAGGTAGTCGCCCATGCGCGGAGTGTCGAGCGCCGCGCCGAGCGGTCCGCGGCTGGCATAGAGGACGGCCATCGCCAGGACCCCGAGCCCGAGGTGGACGACCAGCGCCTGGAACGCCACCGCCGCCGACGCCTTCTTGGCGATCAGGTACTGGCCGAAGGCGAAGCTGGTGAGCACGCCCGCGCTCATCACGGCGATCGAGGCGGTGATCACCGCGCCGTAATCGTCGGGCGCGATGAAGCGGGTCAGGACCAGCGTCCCGACCAGCTGCAGCATGCGGGCGCTGACGCCGAGCAGCATGTTCCACGCGACGCCGCGTCCGGCTTGCCTGGCGACCGACATCAGCGGAAGCGGGCGCTGATCCAGGTTTCCACCACCGCGATCAGCTCGGCCTGCGCGTCGAGCTCGGTGAAGGTGTGGTTCGCCGTCGGGCAGTAGACGCACTCGACCCGGCCGCGCAGCTCGGGGAACAGCTCGAAGAGCTGGTCGGCGTGGTTGTACTTGGCGCCGTGCGTGCCGCTGTAGACGGCGAGGATCTGCACGCCCTTGGCGACGAGCGCTCCGAGCTGACGGCGGAAGTCGGCGATCGGCGGATACTCCCGGCCTCCGCCTGGCGCCGCGGCCGGGGCGGCGACGCGGCGGAGGCGCTGCTCGACGAACCCGATGCCCCAGCCCACGGTCTCGATGGCTGTCATGCCGGCGAGCCGGGCCCGCAGATGCCGAAGCTTCGACTGCCGGGTCAGGTAGACGTACGGATCGACGAGGACGATGCCGGCGACCCGGTCGTCGACCTGGGCGGTGGCCAGGGCATTGTCGGCGCCGGCGCACACGCCGAACACGACGTAGCGTGGCGTCGCCAGACCGCTCATCGCCATGCGGGTGTCGGCAACGGCGCTCTCGCGGAAGGTGGCGGCGTCGCTCGATGGAATGCTGTCGCCGATCCCTCCGAGATCGAGCCGCAGAGTGGGAAAGCCCCGTTCGGCCAGGCGCCGCGCCAGCACGACGTGCAGACGATGCGGGCCGATGCGATGGAGCACCCCGGCATTCAGGATCACCACCGAGGTCGCGGCGGCCGACGCCGGCTGCGTGACGATGCCGACGAGCTGCTCGTCGGGGCCGAACCTGCGCACCACCTCACGGACTCGCTCGCCGCCCACCGGGCCCTCGTGGGTTGCTGGCATGTGGCGGCCGATTGTAAGCTGACGGCCGGTTGCGCGTCCGCATCGAATACTTCGGCGACGGCCTCCACCTACTCGGCGCATTCCACCTCCCTCAGAGGTTGCAACCGCGGCGGACGGCGGTATTGCTGTGCAATCCGTTCGGCGAGGAGGCGTCACGCGCCCACCGCACCTACCGCGTCCTGGCCACGCAGCTCGAGCGCGCCGGCTTCCCGGTGTTGCGCTTCGACTACTCCGGCACGGGAGACTCGCTCGGGCGCGCCGAGGACGTCACGCTGACGACGTGCGTGGCCGACATCACCGAGGCCTCCGACCAGCTGCTGGCCGCCAGCGGGGCGCAGCGCGTCGCGGTGGTGGGCCTGCGTCTGGGCGCCACCCTGGCGCTGCTGGCGACCGCGCGCGGATTGCGGCCGCGTCACTTGATCCTGTGGGATCCGGTCGTCGACGGCACGGCCTACCTCCACGAGCTGATTGCCCAGCATCGCGACTACATGCGCGAGGAGATGGGGGACGCCTGGCGGGATGAGCTCCGGACGCGCGACGACGGCACCCCGTGGGAGGCGTTCGGCGCGCCGATCAACGACCGGCTCGCGGCTGAGCTGTCGGGAATCGACCTCTGCACGATTCGGCACACCGCCGACGCGCTCACGGTGATCACGACGCGGCCGCCGGATCGGGCCCGGCTCCCAGCCCAGGCGAAGTTTGTCGAGATCGCCAACAGCCCCGCCTGGAACAGCGATGCCGCATTGAACTCGACCGTCGTGCCGATAGAGATCGTGCAGGCGATCGTGTCCCACCTCGAACCCAACCCGTGAACGACCTGCCGGATCTGTTCGATGTCGTACCCGTATCGACCACGGGGACCGGCACCGGCAGGGTGACCCTCGTCGCCGATGGCGTCGAAACGGCGGCCGCCCGGACCGGGCTGGACGCCGCGGCCATCTGGCGGGTGACGTGGGCGCTCGTCCTGGCGCGGCTGGCCGGCGTCGAACGCGTCCGGATTGGGTGCGGCGCCGGCGTCGCGATGATCGACGTCCCCCGCGCCGGCGATGTCGATGCCTGGCTCAGGGCCGCGGCCGCGACGCCCGCTCACCCGGCCCAGGCTGATCCGCCGCAGACCGCCTGGGGCGGCCACGCCGTGCTCGCCTGGAGCGCGGACGGCAACGCCGCGACGTGTCATTTCGAGCAGTCGCAAATCGATCGCGACACCGTCGAGCGCCTGGGGGCGTTGCTCCAGGTCGGGATCGGCGGCGTGGTCAGGCCGGGGGCGCGCCTGGAACACGTCTCCCCGCTGTCGGCGGCGGAGCGGACCCTCGTGGTCGAGACGTGGAACCAGACCGCGGTCGGGTATCGGCCCGAGGCGACGATCCACGCGCTCTTTCGCGAGCAGGCGGCGACGCATCCCGAACGGGTCGCCCTCGCCTGGGACGGCGGGCGGCTCGACTACGGTGAACTCGACCGCTGGTCCGACGCCCTGGCCGAGCGCCTGATTGGGGCCGGCGTCGCCAGCGACCAGCCGGTGGCCCTGTGCATGGAGCGCGGCGCCGAGGCGATTGTCGCGGCGCTGGCGATCCTGAAGGCCGGCGGCGCCTACCTGCCGCTCGATCCCGACCACCCGGCGGAGCGGCTCGCCTTCGCGATCGAGGATGCCGGGGCGCGGGTGCTGGTGACCTCGCGCGGACGACGAGAGGCCCTGGCCGCCCTGGCCTCGCGAACCATCTTCGTCGAGGATGCCGCCGCCGATGCCGGGTCGGCGCTGCCGCGCGTCGAGCGGGCCACGCCGGGGACCCGCGCCTACGTGATGTACACCTCGGGCTCGACCGGCACGCCGAAGGGCGTGCAGATCGAGCATCGATCGATCGTGCGGCTGGTCGGGCGGCCCGCCTACGTCGCGCTGTCGCCGGAGACGCGCTTCCTGCACGCGCGCCCCGCTCGGCTTCGACGCGTCGACGCTCGAGATCTGGGGCCCGCTGCTGCACGGCGGCACCTGCGTCGTCTACCGCGATCCGGTGCCGACCGGCCGCGGCCTGGCGCGGGCGATCGCCGCGCACGGCGTCACCACGATGTGGCTGACCGCGGCGCTGTTCAACGCCGTCGTCGACGACGACCCGCGCCTGCTGGCGGGCGTGAGCCAGCTGTTCACCGGCGGCGAGGCGCTGTCGCCCGCCCACGTGCGGCGCGCGCTCGCCGCGCTGCCCGGCGACCGAGCTCGTCAACGGCTACGGTCCGACCGAGTGCACGACCTTCGCCACGACCTACCGCATCCCGCGCGATCTCCCGGCCGATCGTGCCGATTCCGATCGGCGGGCCGATCGCCGACACGCAGTGTTACGTGCTCGATCGCGACGGCGAGCCGGTGCCGGTCGGCATCATCGGCGAGCTGCTACGTCGGCGGCCTCGGCGTCGCGCGCGGCTACCTGCGCGCGGCCGGAGCTGACGCCGAGCGTTTCGTCGCCGATCGCTTCGGCGACGGCGCGGCTGTACCGCACCGGCGACCTCGTGCGCTGGCGGCCCGACGGCACGCTCGACTTCGTCGGCCGCGCCGACCACCAGGTCAAGATCCGCGGCTTCCGCATCGAGCTCGGCGAGATCGAGGCGCGGCTCGGCGCGCTGCCCGGGCGTGCGCGTCGTGCGCGGTGGTCGGTGCGCGAGCGAGGGCCCGATCGGCAAGCGGCTGGTCGCCTACGTCGTGGCGCCGCGACCGGAGCGCGCAGCGGCGCCGGTGCTGCGTGCACACGCTCGCCGCGCGTGCTGCCCGACTTCATGGTGCCGTCGGCGTTCGTCGCGCTCGCCGCGCTGCCGGTGACCGCCAACGGCAAGCTCGACCGCGCCGCCCTGCCGGCGCCCGACCAGCGCGCGGCCCGAGCTGGCGCAGCCGTATCGCGCGCCGGCGAGCGAACGCGAGGCGACGATCTGCGCGGCCTTCGCCGACGTGCTCGGGCTCGATCAGGTCGGCGCGCTCGACGACTTCTTCGAGCTCGGCGGCAACTCGCTGCTGGCGCTGCGCGCTGCTGGCCCGGCTGCGCGAGGCCGGACTGCCCGAGGTCTCGCCGGCGATCTTCTTCGCGGCGCCGACGCCGGCGGCGCTGGCCAGGGCCATCGACGCCGCCGGCCGCCGACGCTGCGCGCGCCGCGCGGCGCGGTCGCGCCGCGACGAGCCGATCGCCATCATCGGCGTTCGCCGGACGGTTCCCCGGCGCGCGCCGACGTCGAGACGTTCTGGAAGAACCTGTGCGACGGGCGCGAGTCGATCCGCGTCTTCGCGGCCGGACGAGCTCGACCCGTCGATTCCGATCGCGCCAGCGCGAACGATCCGGCCTACGTGCGCGGCGCGCGGCGTGCTCGACGACGTCGAGCTGTTCGACGCGGCGTTCTTCGGCATCTCGCCGCACGAAGCGCAGCTGATGGACCCGCAGCACCGCCATTTCCTCGAGACGGCGTGGGAGGCGCTCGAGCACGCCGGCTACGTGCCCGAGACCGCGCCCGGGGCCGGTCGGCGTCTTCGGCGGCATGTACAACGCCGACCTACTTCCAGCGCCACCTGGTGCCGCGGCCCGATGTCACCGGCCGGCTCGGCGAGCTCCCGGTGATGCTGGGCAACGAGAAGGACTACGTCACCACGCGCGTCGCGCACAAGCTCGACCTGACCGGCCCGGCGGTCAGCGTGCACACCGCCTGCTCGACCTCGCTGGTCGCGACGTCGATGGCGATGGACAGCCTGCGCAACGGCGGCTGCGACATGGCGCTGGCCGGCGGCGTCGCGATCACCTGCCCGCCGAGACAGCGGCTACCTCTACCAGGAGGGCGCGATGGTCTCGCCCGACGGCAACACGCGCACGTTCGACGCGCACGGCCGGCGGCACCGTGTTCTGCGACGGCGTCGCGATCGTGGTGCTGCGGCGGCTGTCGCGACGCGATCGCCGACGGCGACACGATCTACGCGGTGCTGCTCGGCGCGGCGGTCAACAACGACGGCAGCGAACGCGCCAGCTTCACCGCGCCGAGCGCTGACGGGCAGGCGGCGGTGATCGCGGCGGCGCACGATGCCGCCGGCATCGACGCCGCGCACGCTCTCCTACGTCGAGGCGCACGGCACGGCGACGCCGCTCGGCGATCCGATCGAGATCGAGGGCCTGACCCGCGCCTTCCGCGGCACACCCACGACCGCGGCTTCTGCGCGCATCGGCTCGCTCAAGAGCAACGTCGGCCACCTGGTGATCGCGGCCGGCGCGGCCAGCCTGATCAAGACGGCGCTGGCGCTGCATCGCAAGCATGCTGCCGCCGTCGATCAACTTCACCGCGCCGACGCCGGAGATCGACTTCGCGCGCACGCCGTTCCGCGTGCAGACGCGATCTCGCGGCGTGGCCCGCGGGCGCCGGCCCGCGGCGCGCGGCGGTCAGCGCCTTCGGCGTCGGCGGCACCAACGCGCACGTGGTGCTCGAGGAGGCGCCGCCGCCGATTGCCTCGACCCCGTCACCGCGCGGCGCGGAGCTGCTGCTGGTCTCGGCGCGCACGGCGCCGGCGCTCGACGAGACGTGCACGCAGCCTGGCGGCCTTCCTGTCGACGACCGACGCGCCGCTGGCCGATGTCGCGCACACGCTGCAGGTCGGCCGCCGCGGCTTCGCGCACCGCCGGTGCGATCGCGGCGACCAGCGTCGGCGACGCCGCGCGGACGCTCGCCACGCCGCGATCCGGGCCGCACCGGCGCGCGCGCAGGTCGGCGCCGACTTGCCGGCCCTCGGCTTCATCTGTCCGGGCCAGGGCTCGCAGTATCCCCGGATGGGCTTCGGCCTCTATCGCAGCGAGCCGGCGTTCCGCGCCGCCTACGACGAGTGCTGCGCCATCGTCGAGGCGCGCACCGGCGTCGATCCGCGCGCGGTCTTCTTCGCCGCGGATCCGCAGGCGCTGGTGCCGACCAGCCAGACCCAGCCGGCCATCTTCAGCCTCGAGTACTCGCTCGCGCGGCTGTGGATGAGCTGGGGCGTCGTGCCGACGGCGCTCATCGGCCACAGCGTCGGCGAGTTGGTCTGCGCGGCGCTCGCCGGGGTGATGCCGCTCGCCGACGCGCTCGGCCTCGTCGTCGAGCGCGGTCGCCGCATGCAGGCGCTTCCCGCCGGGAGCATGCTCTCGGTGCGGCTGCCCGCCGACGAGCTCGCGCCGCAGCTCCCCGACGGAGTCGTGATCGCCGCCGAGAACGGCCCGGGGCTGTGCGTCGCCTCGGGCCCGAGCCACCTCATCGCCGCGCTCGACGGCCGCGCTCGCCGCCGCCGGCGTCGTCACCGCGCACGCCTGGCCACGTCGCACGCCTTCCACTCGCCGATGATGGACCCGGTCATCGAGCCGCTGGCGGCCCGGATCGCGCAGGTCGACGCTGGCGCCGCCGACGATCCCGATCATGTCGACGGTGACGGCGCGCTGGCTGAGCGACGCCGAGGCGACCAGCACCCGCTACTGGGCGGAGCACCTGCGCGCGCCGGTGCGGTTCGCGCCCGCCGCTGCCGCGCTGCTCGCCGACTCGACGCCGCGTGCTGATCGAGATCGGGCCGCGCGCGACGCTGTCGACGCTGGCGCGTCAGGCCGTCGCCGGCGCGCGCGCGCTACCGGCCGCCGATCCCCACGCCTGGCCGACTCCGCCGAGCGCGAGCCCGAGGCGGTCGCCGCCGCCGTCGGCCAGCTGTGGGCGCTCGGTGCGACGATCGATTGGGCTGGATATCGCCGCGGCGAGCGTCGCCGTCGCGCTGGCACTGCCCGACTATCCCTTCGAGCGCACGCGCCACTGGGTCGACGCCCCGGCCGCGGCCGCCCCGACCAGCGTCGCCCCCGCGCTTCCGGCGGGGCCCGTGGATGCTCCTGTTGCCCCTCTTGTCGTGGAGACCGTGATGTCGCCCGCTCTGTTCTGTCGATCGCCGGCCGCGGCTCGATCGCTTCGCTCTGCCAGCTGGTCGACGACGTCTCGGGCCTCGACGTCACGACGGTCGATCCGTCCACGCCGTGGCTCGAGCTCGGGCTCGACTCGCTGACGCTGACCCAGCTGGCGCTGCAGGTCCAGCGCGCCCACGGCGTGAAGGTCACCTTCCGCCAGGTGATGGAGAGCTACCCGACGATGGCGGCGCTGGCCGCAGATGCTCGACGAGTCGCTGCCGCCCGAAGCGGCGCCGCCGGCCACGGCGTCAATGGCCCTGCCGATCCCCGGACCCACCGCACAGGCGACCATCGGCCCCTCCGGCCCGGTCGGCGACGCGACGGCGTACATGCGCCAGGTGATCGATCAGCAGCTGGCGATCATGGCGCAGCAGCTGGCCGTGCTCGGCGGAGCGCCGGCGGCGATCCCCGCTCCCATGCCGGCGCCGCCGCAGTCACAAGCGCCGCCGGCCTCGTCGCCCCCGGCGGCCATCGCCCCGCCCAGGAACGAGGAGGAGCTGGCGGCTGGTCCCCAGACCTACGACGTCAAGAAGGCGTTCGGCGCCATCGCCCGCATCCACACCGCCGTCGACGAGCTGACGCCCCAGCAGCGCGCCCGCCTCGACGCCTTCATCGCGCCGCTACACCGAGCGCACGCGCACGTCGAAGGCCTACACGGCGAAGCATCGCGGCCGTATGGCCGATCCCGCGCGTGGTCAACGGCTTCCGCCCGCTCACCAAGGAGCTCACCTACCAGATCGTGATCGAGCGCTCGCGCGGCAGCCGGATGTGGGACCTCGACGGCAACGAATACGTCGACGTGCTGTCGGGCTTCGGCATGAGCCTGTTCGGCTGGCAGCCCGACTTCGTGCGCGAGGCGGTCCACGCAGCAGGTCGAGCTCGGCTACGAGATCGGCCCGCAGCACGTGCTCGCCGGCGAGGCGGCAGAGCTCTTCTGCGAGCTCACCGGCGTCGACCGCGCCGCGCTTCTGCAACACCGGCTCGGAAGCGGTGATGGGCGCGATGCGCATCGCCCGCACCGTCACCGGCCGCAGCCGATCGCGATGTTCACCGGCGCCTACCACGGCATCTTCGACGAGGTGATCGTCCGCGGCACACGCAAGCTGCAGGAGCATTCCGGCCGCGCCCGGCATCATGCCGACGGCGTCGCAGAACGTCCTCGTGCTCGACTACGGCACGCCCGAGTCGCTGGCAGATCCTGCAAGGCCCGCGCGCACGAGCTGGCGGCCGTCCTCGTCGAGCCGGTGCAGAGCCGGCGGCCCGACTTCCAGCCGCGTGGAGTTCCTCCGCGAGCTGCGCGACGTTCACCGAGGAGCACGGGCATCGTCTTCATCTTCGACGAGGTCGTCACCGGCTTCCGCGCCCACCCGCGCGGCGCGCAGGGCCTGTTCGGCATCCAGGCCGACCTCGCGTCCTACGGCAAGGTCGTCGGCGGCGGTTTCCCGATCGGCGTGATCGCCGGCAAGCGCGAGTTCATGGACGCGCTCGACGGCGGGCACTGGCAGTTCGGCGACGACTCGATCCCCACGGTCGGCGTCACCTACTTCGCCGGCACCTTCGTGCGCCACCCGCTCGCGCTCGCTGCCGCCGTGGCCGTGCTGACCCATGTCCGCGACGCCGGGCCGGCGCTGCAGGAGGCGCTGACGCGCGAAGACCGCGGCCATGGTCGCCGAGATCAACGACTTCTGCAGGCGATCGGGGCGCCCTTCCGGATCAACACCTTCGCCTCGCTGTGGCGCAACGCCTTCACCGAGGACCTGCCGTACGGCGATCTCATCTACGCGATGCTGCGCGATCGCGGCATTCACATCCTCGACAACTTCCCCTGCTTCCTGACGACCGCGCACTCGAACGAGGACGTCGCCGCCATCGTCGCCGCCTACAAGGCCGCCGCCGATGAGATGCAGGCGAGCGGGTTCTTTCCGCCGCGCCCGGCTCGCCGGGCCGACGCGACAGCGACCGACGAGGGCCGGCCGGAGGTGCCGTCGACCGAGCCGCAGCGCGAAGTCTGGCTCGCCGCCACGTTGTCGGCCGACGCCACGCTCGCCTACAACGAGAGCGTCTCGCTGCACCTGCGTGGCGAGCTCGACATCGGCGCGCTCCGCGCCGCCGTCCGTGAGCTGCCGGCCCGCCACGACGCCCTGCGCGCGACGTTCAGCGCCGACGGCACCGCGCTGCGCTGCAGCGACCCGCCGGCGCTGGAGGTGCCGGTGCGCGATCTCGCGGCGCTGGCTCCGGAGGCCCGGGCCGCGGAGTTCGCCGCCATCACCGCCCGCCACGTGGCCGAGCCGTTCGATCTCGCAACCGGACCACTGGTCCGCGCCGAGCTGGTTCGCCTCGAACCGAATCACCACGTGCTGGTGTTCACCGCCCATCACATCGTGCTCGACGGCTGGTCGTACTGGGTGATCGTCAAGGACCTCGGGGCTTTGTACGCGCTCGCGACCGGGGCCCGCCGCACGCCGCTGGCGGCCGCACCGTCGTTTCTCGACTATGCCGCCGGGCGGGCGATGCACGACGACACCACCAACGAGCAGTGGTGGGTCGCGCAGTTCACCGACGGCGTACCGGCCCTCGACCTGCCGACCGACCGGCCCCGGCCGGGGCTGCGGACGACCAGCGCCGGCCGCGAAGATCACCTGCTTCCGCCCGAGCTGCTCGCCGGTGTCAAGAAGCTCGGCGCCCAGCTCGGCGCCAGCACGTTTGCGACCCTACTCGCCGCCTTCAACGTACTGCTGCACCGGCTGACCGGCCACACCGATCTCGTCGTCGGCATCCCGGCGGCGGGCCAGAACGCCGACGGTCTCGAGGGCCTGGTCGGCCACTGCGTGAACATGCTGCCGCTGCGCAACCAGCTGGCGCGCGGCGACCGGTTCTCCGATCACGTCAGGGCGTCACGGACCACCATGCTCGACGCCTACGATCACCAGGACGTGACCTTCGGGCGGGTCCTGCAACTGCTGCCGATCGCCCGCGATCCGAGCCGGCTGCCGCTCATCACCGTCATCTTCAACATCGATCAGGCGCTCAGCGGCGAAGCGGCCAGCCTGCCCGGCGTGGCGATGGAGCTGGCGTCGAATCCGCGCATCCACGAGACCTTCGAGCTGTTCGTCAACGCCGTCGACACCGGCGCCGGGATGCGTCTCGAATGCCAGTACAACAGCGACTTGTTCGACGGCCAGACGGTGCGGCGCTGGCTGGCCGTGTTCGAGCGGCTGCTGCGGCACGTCGTCGCCGACCCCGACCAGTCGATTGGCGCCATCCCGCTCCTTACCGACGCCGACCGCCAGCTGTTGGCGGCGTGGAACGGAACCGACCGCGACTACCCGCGCGAGACCCGCGTCGAGCAGCTCGTCTTCAGCACCGCGCGCCGGGTCCCGGATCGCACCGCCGTGCGCAGCGGCGATCGGACACTGACCTACGCGCAGCTCGCCGGGCGCGCCGGTGCGATCGCGGCGGCGCTACGCGTCTCCGGGGTGCGCCCGATGGACCGGGTCGGGCTGCTGGTCGAACGGGACCTCGATCTGCTGCCGGCGATCGTCGGCACCCTGGCCGCCGGCGCGGTCTACGTGCCGCTCGATCCATCGTTCCCGGCAGAACGCCTTCGCTTCATCGTCCAGGATGCGCGCCTCACGGCGGTGATCGCCTCGGGTGGCCAGGCCGTCGACTGGCGCGGCGTCATCGGCGAGCTGCCGGTCGTCGACCTCGACGACGTGCCCCAGGCGTCAGACCTGCCCGACGCCAGTGCCTCACCCGGCAGCGCGGCCGAGACCGCCTACGTCATCTACACCTCGGGCTCGACCGGCGTGCCGAAGGGCGTCTGCGTCCCGCACCGGGCCATCGTCAACTTCCTCGCCGCGATGCGCGAGCGGCCGGGCTTCGCCGAGCGCGATCGATCGTCGCCGTCACGACCCTGTCGTTCGACATCGCCGTGCTCGAGCTCCTCCTGCCGCTGGTGTGCGGCGCCGAGATCGTCCTGGCGACGCGCGAGGAGGCGACCGACGGCGACACGCTGCGCGCGTTGCTCGCCGACGCCACAGTGATGCAAGCGACCCCCGCGACGTGGCGCCTGCTGCTCGAAGCAGGCTGGACCGGCGCCCCAGGGTTCACGGCGCTGTGCGGCGGCGAGCCGCTGCCGCCGAGCTGGCCGCGGCCCTGCTCGACCGCGTCGGCGCGCTGTGGAACATGTACGGCCCGACCGAGACGACCGTCTGGTCGACGTGCGGCCGGGTCGTCCTTGGCGGCGCCATCAGCATCGGGACGCCGATCGCCAACACGCAGGTGCACGTGCTCGACGAAGATCGCCAGCCGGTGCCGGTCGGCGTCGTCGGCGAGCTCTACATCGGCGGCGACGGCGTGACCCAGGGCTACCTCGATCGTCCCGAGCTCACGGCCGAGCGGTTCGTCCGCGATCCAACCCGGATCGATCCCGCCGCGCGGCTGTACCGCACCGGCGACCTGGGCCGCTGGCGCGGCAACGGCGTCCTCGACTGCCTCGGCCGCACCGACTTCCAGGTCAAGGTGCGCGGCTATCGCATCGAGCTCGGCGAGATCGAGGCGGCGCTGGCCCGGCACCCGGCGATCGCCCAGGCTGCGGTGACGACGCGCGAGGACCGCCCCGGCGACGTCCGCCTGATCGGCTACCTGGTGCGCGCGCGGCACGCCGCCTGGCGACGATGCGCTGCGCGCGCACCTCGCCCTGACGCCTGCCCGACTACATGATCCCGCCGCGGTTCGTCGTGTTACCGGCGATGCCTTTGACCGGCAGCGGCAAGGTCGACCGCCAGGCGCTGCCTGCCCCCGCGGGACTGGCCCTCGCTCAGGGTGAAGCGATCGCGCCACGCACGGCGACCGAACAGGTCGTGGCCAGCGCCTACCTCGAGGCACTGGCCCTGCCGAGGGTGTCGATCCACGACGACTTCTTCACCCTCGGCGGACACTCGTTGCTGGTCGCGCAGATGACCGCGAAGCTGGCCCGCTCGCTCGGGCGCACGGTGCCGATGCGGGCCGGCTTCGAGCATCCGACGGTGGCGTCCCTCGCCCGGTGGCTCGACGGCGCCACGGCGGGCGACGTCGCCGCACCGCCGCGGATTCCCCGCCGCGACGGCGCGGCGCCGGCGCCGCTGTCGCTCATGCAGCAGCGCGTCTGGTATCTCGAGCAGCTGCAGCTGGGCAAGACCGTCTTCAACGTGCCGTCGGCCCATCGCCTGCACGGCAACCTGGACGTCGGCCGGATGGAGCGGGCGATCGCCGAGCTGGTGCGCCGTCAGCCGGTATTGCGCACCGTGATCGGAACCGTCGGCGACGCGCCGGCGCAGATCGTGCTCGACACCATCGACACCACGCTGCCGGTCGAGAACGTCACCGACGACGCCGAGCTGGCCCGACGATTGGCCGCCGACGTCGCCCAGCCGTTCGACCTGTCTCGCCCGCCGCTCTTCCGGGTGAAGCTCTACCGGCTGGCGGCCGATCACCACGTGCTGTTCTTCATGGCCCATCACATCATCTGGGATGGCTGGTCCTTCGATCTGTTCTACGAAGAGATGAACGCCTTGTACGCCGGCGTCGAGCGGCCGCTGCCGCCGGTGACCTACGACGATTTCACGGTGTGGCATCGCGACTGGATGAGCGGCCCGGAGCTCTCCCGCCAGCTCGAACAATGGCGCACCAAGCTCGCCGGTGCGCCCGACGCGCTCGACATCCCGACCGATCGGCCACGCCCGCCGGTGCAGAGCGGCGAAGGCGCCACGGAGTGGCTGTCGATCCCGAAGGCGACCGCCGCCGGGCTGCGCGAGGTCGGCTTGCGCGAGGGGGCCACGCTGTTCATGACGCTGCTGGCGGCCTGGACGGCGCTGCTGCACCAGCTGTCGCGGCAGCCCGAGGTGATCGTCGGGACGCCGGTGCGCGGCCGGGCGCTGCCGGAGCTCGAAACGGTGATGGGCTTCTTCGTCAACGCCCTGCCGCTGCGGCTCCGGGTCGATCCGGGCGCCAGCTTCCTCGATCTGCTGCGCCACGTGCGGGCGGAAGTCGTCGAGGCCTTCGGCGCCCAGGACGTGCCGTTCGAACACCTCGTTCGCGTCCTCGACACCAGGCGCGACGAGAGCCGGTTCCCGATCTATCAGGCGTTCTTTTCCTACCAGGATGCCCGGCAGCGCCCGCCGGCGTGGGGCAATCTCGAGCACCACAACCTGCCGGTGTTCCAGCCGGCCGCGGCCCAGGATGTCGCCCTGTGGTTCCTCGACAACGTCGACGGCCTGGTCGGCGGCTTGAACTACAACACGGACATCCTCGAGGCGGAGACGGCCAACCGCTGGCGCCGCCGCTTCCTCGCCCTCACCGAAGCGATCGCGGCCCAGCCCGAGCGTCCGTTGCGCGAGCTGCTGGCTATCACGCCCGACGAGCGCCGCCAGCTCGTGGAGTGGAACGCCACCACGGCGCCGCTGGCTGCCGACGCGACGCTGCAGGCGCTGCTGGCGCCCATCGGAGCGCACGGCCAGCGAATCGCCGTTCGTCAACACGACACGACGCTGTCCTACGTCGAGCTGGCGGCCCAGCGCGACCGCGTCGCCGCCACGCTGGCCGCCCGCGGCATCGGCCGCGGCGATGTCGTCGCGTTGCTGGTCGAGCGGTCGCCGTTCATGCTCGCCGCGGTGCTCGGCACGGTCGCGAGCGGCGCGACCTACCTGCCGCTGGACCCGACCTTCCCGGCCTCGCGCCTGCAGTTCATGCTCGACGACGCCGGGGCCAGGCTGGTGATCACCGACGTCCACGGCGTGATCGATCTCGATCCGGCCCGGACGCTGCGGCCCGACCAGATCGCGCCCGGCGCGCCTCCGGCGGCCGCGGCGGAGGCCGACGACGCTGCCTATCTCATCTACACATCGGGTTCGACCGGCACCCCGAAGGGGGTCCGCGTGCCGCAGCGCGCGGTGGTGAACTTCCTGCAGTCGATGCGCGACCGGCCGGGGCTCGGCGGCGACGACCGCCTGGTGGCGGTCACGACGCTGTCGTTCGACATCGCGGTGCTCGAGCTGCTGCTGCCGCTGGTCGTCGGCGCGGAGATCGTGCTGGCCACCCGCGACCAGGCGAGCGACGGCCAGGCCCTGCGTGGCCTGCTCGAGACGCACGGCGCCACGGTCATGCAGGCGACGCCGGCCACCTGGCGCCTGCTCATCGAGTCCGGCTGGCGCGGCACCCGCTTGTTCAAGGCGCTGTGCGGCGGCGAAGCGTTGCCGAGCGAGGTCGCCGACGGCCTGCTCCCGCGCGTCGGCGCCCTCTGGAACATGTACGGGCCGACGGAAACGACCGTGTGGTCGACGTGCGGACGGGTCGAGCCCGGTCGCGGCGGCGTCACGATCGGCACGCCGATCGGCAACACCGAGGCCTGGATTGTCGACGACAGCGGCGCCCTGGCGCCGCTCGGTGGACCGGGCGAGCTGTATATCGGCGGCGCCGGCGTTGCGCTCGGGTATCACAACCGGCCGGCGCTGACCGCTGAGCGTTTCGTCGCCGACACCTTCTCCGGCCGGCCCGGCGCGCGCTTGTACCGAACCGGCGACCTGGCCCGCTGGCGCGCCGACGGTTCGCTGGTGCACCTGGGCCGCACCGACTTCCAGGTCAAGGTGCGTGGCTATCGCATCGAGCTCGGCGAGATCGAGGTCGCGCTCGCCGGCCACGCGCAGGTCGCCGAGGCGTGCGTGGTCGCGTCGCCAGGACCGGGCGGCGAGCATCGTCTGGTCGCCTACGTCGTCGCCCGCGGCAGTGCGCCACCGGCCCAGGCGTTACGCGAGCATTTGCGCGCCTCACTGCCGGACTACATGGTGCCGGCGGTGTTTGTCACCATCGACGCGTTGCCGTTGACGCCGAACGGCAAGGTCGATCGCCGGGGGCTGCCGGCGCCCGAGGCCGCGCCGTCCGAGCCGTCGCGGTCGTCCCGGGCCCCGAACACGCATGCGGAACACGTCGTCGCCACGGTGTGGCGTGAGCTGCTCGGCATCGATCACATCTCGGCCGCCGACAACTTCCTCGACCTCGGCGGCCACTCGCTGCTGATCATGCAGGCCATCGCCAAGCTCGACGCCCACACCGGCAAGCGCATCAGCCCGCGCGCCTTCATCTTCCAGACCCTCGAGCAGATCGCCAAGGAGTACGACGCCACGCCGCTTGAGCCGCCGCCGCTGACGGCGCCGCCGCCGTCGCGGCTGCAGCGTTTGCTGTCGGCGCTGACGCCTGGCGCGAGGCCGTGATCTACCGGGTCACGGCGATCGCAGCGCTGCTCGCCTGGTGCGCAGTGATGCTGCTGGTCCGCCGCACCGAGGCGATTACCGACGACTGGCAGGGCTGGCGCCAGGCCGACACCCAGGCGATCGCGCGCAACCTGGCGTTCGAGGAGTTCGCGCCGCTGTGGCCACGCATCGACTGGCGCGGCGACGGCCCCGGCTACGTCGAGACGGAGGCGCAGCTCTACCCGATGCTCTCGGCGATGGCAATGCGGGTCGTCGGCGAGAGCGTGTGGCCGGCCCAGCTGCTGTCGCTGTCCTGTGTCGCCACCGGGTTGATCGTCGTCGGCCTGGCGCTGGCGCGGCGATTCGGCGAGCCGGCGGCGTGCGGCGCCTTCCTGCTGACACTCGGGCATCAGGGCACGATCGCCATGGCGACCGCGATTCAGCCCGATGCGCTGTCGTTCCTCGCCTTCGCCGTCGGGTTCGTCGCCTTCCTCGACTATCTCGACGCGCCCTCGACCCGGCGGCTCGTCCTGTGGGTCGGCGCCACCACGGTCGCGGGCCTGGTCAAGCCGACGACGCTCGAACTGGGGATCGCACAGTTCGTGCTGGTCGTCCTGACCGGACGGTATCGCGACCGGAGAATCTGGGTTGGCTGGGCGATCGTGATCGCGATCGTCGCCGGCTTCATGGCCCACGCGCGGACGCTCTATGTCGACTACGGCAACACCTTCGGCGTTTTGAGCGGCGGCGACAGCAAGCTGCCCGCCACGGCGATGCTGATCCAGCCGTCGACGTGGACCGAACTGGCGCGTTACTCGATCGTCTGGGGCGTGGGGGCGGCGGCGATCCCGGCCGGGCTCGTGCTGGCGTGGCAGTGGCGGTGGCAGCCGGTGCACCTGGCGCTGGCCGCCGGTGCGCTGCTGCTGGCGGTGGTCACGCTTCGCTACACCTCGGGCTCGTTCGGCACGCACTATCACCTGCCGCACGTCGTGCTCGGCGCCTGGCTGGTCGCCGCGGCGCTCCAGAAGCGGCGCGGTGCGCTGGTGATGGCCTGCGCCGGCCTGGCGCTGGTGATGGGTGGCCGGGCCCTGCGTTTCCTCGACCTGCCGCCGCAGCGCGAGACCATCCTCGGTGAGGCGCTGGCGCAGCTGGCGCCGCCGGGCACGCTGGTCGCCGTCCGCGCCCGCGCCGAGGGCTTCAACACCGAGTGGCAGACCGTGAACAACTACGAGGACCCGCGCGTGTTCTACGTGTCGCGCACCAGGGGGTGGGTGCTGCCGAACGACCTGGCCGGCGCCGACCGGCTGGCCGAGGTGGCGCGGCGTGGCGCGACGTTCTACGTCCACGTCACGCAGAAGCCGATCGACGGCGACCTGGCCGGCTGGCTCGCTGTCAATGCCACGCGGGTCCACGCCGGGCCCGAAGGCGAGATCTACTCGCTGCGCACGAAGTAGTAGCCGCTGTAGGCGTCGATGTCGCGGCCGACCGCGAACGGAATCTCGCAGTGCTGTTCGCGATTCTGCCATTCGTCGACGACCCGATAGCCGAGCGCGGCCGCCTCGGCGACGAAGGCGGCGCGATTGTAGATGCGGTACGGATGGAAGGCGCGGCCGGTCGACTGCACGGTGACGAACGGCTCGCCGTCGTAGACCGGCAACTTGTTGACGATGAGGTGCCGGGGCTGCGAGCCGACCTCGGTGAGCAGCTGAGTCAGTGACAGGTCGACGTACTGCAGCGCACCGGCCGAAAGCAGGATCGTGCAGCCGCGCGCGTCGCCGATCGTGCTGGTGAACTCCAGCCCGGCACTGGGCCGTTCGCGGGCAAGTTCGGCGCCGACCTTGACGATCGCCGGCAGGTCGTGCACCAGCCAGCGCAGGCCCGGCTTGTAGTCGAGATAGCTGCGCCAGCCGTGGTAGCTGACCCCGACGTGACCGCCGAAATCGAACACGAACGAGCGCTCGTCGAGGAGGCCCTTGAGCCAGAACAGCACCGCGTAGTCGCTCTGGTTGGCCCGTTCCATGCGGTGGCGGTAGAGGCCGGCCAGTTCGGCGTGGTCGTAGCCGACCCGCGCTCCCGGCGGAATCGAGGCTTCGGCTTCGGCGAACGTCGCGTAGACGCCGCGAAAGCAGTTTGGCGGCCGCCGCGCGAACGACCGTTCGTAATCGGCCTCGAGCACACGGCCCACCACCGGGAGACGCCATGCGTTTCGCGACACTCGCCGACCGAAGTCGATCAGGCCCACGCTGGTTCGTATATCATGAAGGGATATGTCAGCGCCCCGCATCCATGTCGAACCGGCGACGTTCGAACCGTGGCGCGTTCAGGCGGTCACGCACGCGCTGTCCGATCACCCGCTCCTGCAGATCGAATCGCTGGTCGAACTGGGCAAGCGCCAGCAGGAGCGCAAACTCGTGCGCACGCACACCGCCGATGCCACGGCGGGCACCAGCTTCGCCGACGCGCCGAACCTGCATCCGAACACCGCCGGTGCGGTCGCGACGCTGGCGGGCATCGCCGAAGCGCGGGCCTGGATGTCGCTGCTCAACGTGCAGGCGGATCCGATCTACCGCGCCTTCATCGACGAGATCCTCAACGAAGTCCGCCCGGTGGTCGAACACCGCGATCCGGGCATGTGCTATCGCGCCGGCTGGATCTTCGTGTCGTCGCCGAAGGCGGTCACGCCGTTCCACATGGATCACGAGCACAACTTCATCCTGCAGATCCGCGGGACCAAGCGCCTGTATGTCTGGGATCCGTTCGATCGCACGGTCATCTCGGAGCGGGCGCAGGAGATGTTCCACGACGCCCACTCGCGTGAGCTCATCACCTGGAACGAGGACTGGCGGTCCCGCGCCCACGTCTTCGATCTCAAGCCGGGCGACGGCGGTTACATGCCGTCGACGGCGCCGCACCTGGTCGAGGTCGGCCCCGAGCCGTCGGTCACCATCAGCTTCACCTACTACACCGACGCGACGCGTCGGCGCGAGTTGCTCTATCGCGGCAACGCGAAGCTGCGCCGCCTCGGCATCGAGCCGACGCCGGTCGGCGAGTCGCCGGGCCGCGACGGGATGAAAGCCGCCGTGCTGTCCGGTTACGCCGTGGCGCGCAACACCGTCCGTCGCGCCCTCGGCCGCTCGGTCCGGCAGAACGATCAGGACTACGCCCCGGCCTGATCGGGCCGGATCGCAGCGCGTCGACAGGATCGGCTGCCGTCGGCGCAGCATATGATCCGGCCATGCGCATCGGCGGCGGCATCGCGGCCCTGATCAGTGTCGTGCTGGTTGCCCAGGCGGCACTACCGCATCTGCCGCCGCTCGATCGCGCGCTGCCGCCGCGGGTCGAGACGATTTACCGCGCGGTCGAACCCCGCGTCGACCGCGACGCCGCCATGGCGCTGGTCACGAAAATGGCGCCGCTGTGGCGGCTGGCCGGCAACCCGCAGTTCGATCAGTCACTCGAGTGGATCGACGCCTCGCTGAAGGCCGCGGGCATCGCCACGCGCTACGACACGATCTCGTCGCCCAGCCAGGGCTGGGAGATGCGCGACGCGGAGCTGCGGCTCGACGGGCCGGCCGGCGAAGTGGTGCTCTCGCGCGAACAGGACCGCGTGGCACTGGCCATCAACTCGTTCCCGACACCGGCGGGCGGCACGACTGCCACGCTGGTGGACGTGGGCGCGGGCACTGACGCGGCGAGCTACGCGGGGAAGTCCGTGAGCGGCGCCGTGGTGCTCGCCGATGGCCCGCTCGTGGCCGTCTGGAACCAGGCGGTCAAGGCGCACGGCGCGGCCGGGGTCATCTCGACCCAGATCGCGCCCTACACGCGGCCCGACACCACGCCGGGCGTGCTGCAGTGGGGCAACATCCCCTACGCCGCCGACCGGCCGTCATTCGCCTTCAAGGCCACGCCGCGGGCGGCAAAGCGGCTGCGCAACCGGCTGGCCGCCGGTCCGGTGCGCGTGCACGTCACCGCCGACACGGTCTTCCACCGCCGGCCCGTGCGGACGCTGGTGGCCGAGTTTCCCGGCACCCGCTGGCCCGACGATCATGTCGTGCTGGTCGCCCACGTGCAGGAACCGGGTGCCAACGACAACGCCAGCGGCAGCGGCACGCTGCTGGCCGCGGCGCTCGCCATCCGGCAGGCGCTGGCCACCGGGGCGATGCCGCGGCCGGCGCGGACGCTGACGCATGCTCTGGGGCGACGAAATCCGGGCCAGCGACGCGTGGATCGCCGCGGATCCCGGCCGTGTCAGCCGGGTGCTGGCGATGATGTCGCTCGACATGACCGGCGAAGACACGGCCAAGACCGGCGGCACGTTCCTCATCGAGAAGAGCCCCGACCCCACCGCGGTGTGGGCGCGGCCCTCGGATCCGCACAGCGAGTGGGGGGCCAGTGAGGTGCCGCGCTCGATGCTCCGCGGCAACTTCCTGAACGACCTGCACCTGGGGGTGGCGCTGCGACGCGCCCGCGACACCGGCTGGGTGGTGCGCACGAACCCCTACGAGGGAGGCAGCGATCACACGTCGTTCACCAAGGCCGGCGTGCCGGCGCTTCTGAACTGGCACTTCACCGACCGCTACTACCACACCAATCTCGACACCATCGACAAGGTGAGCGCGGTGACGATGGGCCATGTGGCCACCGTCGTGGCCACCACCGCGATGTTCCTCGCCGCCGCCGACGCGACCGACGTGGCGCCGATGGAGGCGATGCTGCGGGCAGCGCGCGACGCCCGGCTCGAGACCGAGCGCGCCAACACCGCGCCCGCCGAGGTGATGGACGCGTGGCGGGAGTGGTACGAACAGGCCACGGCAAGTGTCCAGCGCCTTGCGGGACCGGCACGTTAGGATCGGGCGTCCGGCATGGCTGGGCCGGACGAACCACCTCATCACCGCTTCGATGAGTCGACCGAGCGGCGGGAGTAGTCCGAGATGAGAGTGCTTGCATCAGGCGACTTGCACGGCAGGCACCCAGTCTATGAGTGGCTTGTTCGCGCGGCATCCGAGCACCACGTCGAAGCCATCATTCTCGCCGGCGATCTATTCGGGTGTCCAGACGGGTTTGCGACACCGGAGGCCGCTCAGGAGCATGAGGCTCGCCTCCTGTCTGAGTTCCTCGCCGGTGCAGGTTTGCCTGTTCTCTACATCATGGGGAATGACGATCTCGTCGAGCTCAACTCAGCGTACCGGCACGTTCAATCCATCCACGGCCGGCGGACCCAATTAGGGCAGTATTCTTTCGTCGGCTATCAGGTACTCGCTTCCGTTCATGGGCGGGCCATTCGAGAAGCCCGAAGCCGGCATCGAGGCCGATGTGGCGGCAATTGAGGCGCTGATGGACCGTGAGACGGTGTTCGTATCGCACTCACCGGCACTCGGAATTCTCGATCCCGGCGTGGAAGGAACGCGAATTGGTAGTCGGTCGCTCCGCGACCTGCTCGAACGTCGTCCGGTTCGGGCGCACATCCACGGCCACAGCCACGCAGGGTTCGGGCGGCAGGGGTCGCATTTCAATGTGGCATCGGCCGGCCGCGAACGCGCCATCGTCCTGGAATTGGACACGATGGAACACCAAGTCGTTCAGCGACCGGCAGCGACGCCCGAAGCCTAAGAAGCTGTCTCATAAATACGGAAGCCGCCTGAAACATCGGTATGATCGCCGTCGTACTCGACGGCATGGACCTGACCGCCGCCCAGTGGGCCGTGCTCGAACCGACGTTCCGTCCTCGCCGTCGCCCGGACGGGCGCGGCCGGCCGTGGACCGATCCGCGCGCTGCACCTGCGCGGTGAGACAGTGAAGGGGGTCAGCCTTATCGGGCGCAATTCTGGCGGCCCGTTGTGCCGAAGTCAGTGAGTCAGAAGAGACCTTCCATGGACTTGCATATCAAGAAGGTGTGGTTGCCTGGAGCAGCATCCTGTCTGTTGTTTTTCGGATTCTATTTCGTGCTCATCTGGTTGCCTTTTGACAAGAACAGATTCCAGTTCATGGCCATCCCATATCTGGTGCTGCCATTCGTCGGCGCCCTCGCCGCAAATTGGTCCCGCCGAATGAAGGGTTCAGTCCTCGAGCGCATCTTGTCCGCACTGCTCCCTGTATTTGCGTTTGTCGCGCTATTTGCGGTGAGGATTGTGTATGGATTGTTCTTCGAGGGCGAACCTTATACTCTGCCGCATTTCCTGGCCGGCTTTTCCGTGACCCTCGTATTCATTGTTGTAGGTGGCCTATTGCTGGTACTTGGCGCATGGCCGTTCTGCCGCCCGCACCTCAGAGAACAGTTGCCCTGACAACCGGGCTGCATCAACGGATGCAACTGACAAATGCCGAGACGCGTGCCGTCGTGCGTGACTAGGACGAAGCGTTGGCGTTTTATGTCGGGAAGCTCGGCTTCTCGCTGATTGAGGACACGTACCAACCAGCTCAGGACGAGAGATGGGTCGTCGTGTCGCCACCCGGTGCAACTGAGTCCGCACTGCTCTTGGCTCGGGCTTCAACCGAGCATCAGGCTACCCGCGTCGGTGACCAAACGGGCGGAAGAGTCTTCCTCTTCCTGTACACAGACGACTTCGGGCGTGACTTCAATGCGTACAAGTCCAAAGGAGTCAAAGTCATCCGAGAGCCGAAGACAGAAGACTACGGGACGGTGGCAGTGTTTCACGATCTGCACGGGAACCAGTGGGATCTAATACAACCAAGTGCTGGCAAGACTGTCGAGTGATGCCTCTAGCGCTCTCCGGGCACGACCGCGACGTCCGCCGGCGGGCCTGCAACACGCCGGCCGCCGCCTTGGGTCGAGGGACACCAGGAAGCCGCGGCGGCCGCCGTTGCGGTCGCGGCCACGTGCTCAGGGGGCGAGCGCCGCGGGCCGGCGCGTGTGCCATTTGGCGGCGTCCTGATAAGCGCGCGCCAGCGCCAGCAGTTCCAGCTCGCGGTATGGCTGCGCGTAGAACACGATGCTCGTCGGCGTCCCGCCGTCGGTGAAGCCGTTCGGCACGTTCACGGCCGGGTAGCACGCCAGGTTGGCCATCTGGAAGTGCCGCTGACCAGGGGGCTGCGGGAGCCGCGGCGGACGCGGGGTGCCCGGCGCACGCGCCGGCGGACCACCCGGCCCGCCTCGACCGATGCTGTTCGAGGCGACGACGTAGACGTCCACGTGCGCAGTGGCTTTCGCAAGCTCCTCCATCATCATCATCCGCGCGCGCTGCGCCTGCAGAAAGTCCACTGCCGACACGAGCCGACCGCTGGGACGTCCGCCGTTGCGCGCCTTGGCCATGCGGCCGGCGCGTGCGTGCTCGTCGAAGAAGGCCGCCGACTCCACGCCGATGGCGCTGACGTCGAGCGTGAAGTCCGCTACCGGCACGGGCGCGAAGTCCTTCACGCCGAGCGCTCGCAGCGCCTCGAGCGTCGCCGCCGCATTGGCCTTCGCCGCCGGCTCGGTGAGCTCGTCGAACGACGCCTGGAGGACGCCCACGCGCAACGTGCGTACGTCGAGACCGGCGTTCCAGTTGAAGGGCAGGTCGGTCACGCTCATGTCGCGGCCGTCGGGTTTGGCGACCGCCTGCATCACCAGCGCGCAGTCCTCGGCGTGGCGGCAGAACGGCCCCAGCCGATCCTGCGTCCACGACAGCGCCATCGCGCCGTGGCGGCTGATGCGGCCGAAGGTCGGGCGCAGGCCGACCACCCCGCACCGGGCGGCGGGGCTCAGGATCGATCCGCTCGTCTCGCTGCCAATCGCGAAGGCCACGCCGCCGGCAGCGGTCGCCGACGCCGGTCCTGCCGACGATCCGCTGGAGCCCTGGGTGGGGTCCCATGGGCTCTTGGTCTGGCCGCCGAACCAGTTGTCACCGGCCGCGAGCTCTCCGCTGGCGAGCTTGGCGATGAGCACGGCGCCGGCGTCGCGCAGCATCTCCACCACGCTGGCGTCGTAGTCGAACTGCTGCGTGGCGAAGGCCGGCGATCCCCACGTGGTCTTGAAGCCCTTGACCGTGATGATGTCCTTGCAGCCCCAGGGGATGCCGTGCAGCGGGCCCTTGTAGCGTCCGGCAGCGATCTCGCGATCGGCGCTGGCCGCTTCGGCCAGTCCGTGGTCGTCGAGGAACGTGACGACGTTGTTCAGCCGGGCATTGAAGCGATGGAGGCGCGCCAGGAACATGCGCGTCAGCTCCACCGACGTCACCTGCTTCGTGCGGACGAGCTCGGCCAGGTGCCGCACCGGCCAGAAGGCCGCCTCCTCGAGGTTGGCCGGGCGTCGCAGTCCTGGGGCCTTGCTCATCACCCACGGGCGCCGCGCCTTGTCCACGGTCATCCCCGGCACGACGGGGCTGAAGTGATACGGCGGCGAGACGTCGTTGGGAATGTGCAGCGCGCGCAGTTCCTCGAGCCGCTCGAGGTTGGTGTTGGCGCTGTCGACCAGGGCCTGGCGATCTTCTTCAGCGAGCTCGATGCCCGAAAGCGCCAGGGCCTCGGTGACCATCGCCAGCGTGACCCGGTCGGTGCCGGCGTCCTGCAGGCGTGCCCAGAGGACACCAGGGGCCAGCGTGCCGCCAAGTCCGAGGCTTGTGCAAGTGGCGAGGAAGCGGCGGCGCGTGTCGTCGAGTGCCATCACGCGCGGATTATATAGGCGAGCCTCCGCCGGTCACCCTCCGCACGCTCACTTCGGCGTGGCGGGTGTGTTCGACGCGATCGACTTGGCCTCACCAACCTCGACACCATCGACAAGGTGAGCGCGGTGACGACGGGCTACGTGGCCCACCGTCGTGGCCACCACCGCGATGTTCCTCGCCGCGGCCGACGCGACCGACGTGCCGCCGATGGAGGCGATGCTGCGGACGGCGCGCGACGCCCGGCGGAGGCAGAGCTGAGAAGCTCTGCCCTACGTGTGGTCGAGACGTCGTCGGCAGCTCTTCGAGCGGCTGGGGAGGACAGGGCTCCTGCGGAAGGACGAGCCGCCCAGAGCTCCACCGGCAGACCCCGGCGGGCTACTCCGACCGCAGCGCCACCAGCGGGCTGACCCGCACCGCCCGCATCGCCGGCACGAGGCTGGCCACGACGGCCACGAGCAGCAGCCCGATCGGCACCAGCACGAAGGTGACCGGATCGGTGGCGGTCACGTCGTAGAGCAGGCCCCGCACCAGCCGGGACATCGCCAGCGCGGCGGCCAGGCCGACGACGATCGCCGACGGCGGCGAGCGCCACGCCCCGTCGCACGATCATCCCGAGCACCTGGCCGCGATCGGCGCCCATCGCCATGCGGATGCCGATCTCGTGCGTGCGCCGGGCCACCAGGTAGGACAGCACGCCGTAGAGTCCGATCACGGCCAGCGCCGACGCGATCGCGGCGAACGTGCCGAGCAGGAAGCCGGTCAGCCGCGGCGTGGCCAGCGCCGTGGCGACGACGTCGGTCATCGGCCGCACGGCGGCCACCGGCAAGGACGGATCGAGGTCGCGGATGATGGCCCGCACCGGCGAGGCGGCGGCCAGCGGATTGCCGGGCATCCGCACCACGACGAACGCGTTGCGGATCAAGTTGCCGTTGGTCACCAGGTGCCACTGGCTGTGCGGCACGAAGAACTTCTCCTTGACGCGGCGGTGACGCCGTTGTGGCGCTCGTCGGCGACGATGCCGACCACGACCGGGGTCGGCTTGTCGATCACGTTCATGCCGCCGCCGCCGACCACGACCCGGCCGCCGATCGCCTCGCCGTTGGGCCAGTAGGTGCGGGCCATCGTCTCGTTGACGACCATCACCGGCTGCGACGCTCGAAGTATCGGCCGCCGTGAACCAGCGCCCGCGCACCAGCCGGGCGCCCATCGCCTCGAAGGCGCCGTCGGTCACGATCTGCCAGTCGCCCTTGGCGTCGCGGCCGGGCGACTCCTGGTAGCCGTCGATGTCGAGGCCCCAGTCGCCGATCGTCGTCGCCAGCGGCAGCGCCCGCACCACGCCGGCGGCCTCGACGCCGGGCAGCGTCCGGACGCGCTCGACCAGCTGGCGGTAGAAGTTCACCACCTTCTCCGGAGTGTCGTAGCGGGCCTGCGGCAGAGCGAGCCGCATCGTCAGCACGCCCTCGGGATCGAATCCGAGCGGCACGCGCCCCAGCGCGGCCAGGCTGCGGCCCATCAGGCCGGCGCCGATCACCAGGACGACCGCCAGCGAGACCTCGGCGACCACGAGCGCGCCGCGCAGGCGCTGCCGGGCGGCGCCGGCGGTGGCCTGCTGCGACCCTTCACGCAGCGACTCGACCAGGTTCACGCGCAATGTCCGCAGCGCCGGGACGAGCCCGAACAGCAGCGTCGTCGTCACGGCGACGACCACGGTGAACCCGACCACCGTCCAATCGACTCGCACCGGCGTGAGCGGCGGCAGGCTGGTGGGGTCGAGCGCGACGAGCGTCCGCAGGCCGAGGGCGGCGACCGCCAGGCCCAGCCCGGCGCCGACCACGGCGAGCACGACGCTCTCGGTCAGCAGCTGGCGCACCAGGCGATCGGTGGACGCGCCCACGGCCGAGCGCACGGCCATCTCGCGCACGCGGGCGTCGCCGCGCACCAGCAACAGGTTGGCGACGTTGGCGCAGGCGATGAGCAGCAGGCAGGCGACGGCGCCCATCAGCAGCCACAACGCCGGCCGGATGCCGCCGCGGATCTCGTCGTCGAGACCGGTGGCGAAGGCCGAGAAACGCATCTCGGCGGGATAGAGCCCCTGGTCGGTCATCGCGGCGGTGAGCGACTGCAGTTCGGCCGAGGCGCTGGCGACCGTCTGGCCAGGAGCGAGCGTCGCCGCCGCGTAGTAGCCGTGCGAGCCGCGCTCGGCATTCGGCCTCGTCGAGCTGCAGCGGCCGCCACAACTCGGTGGGCTCGGCCGCCTCCTCGGTGAAGTCGGTCGGCAGGCGGAAGCCTTGCGGCATGACGCCCACCACTTCGACCGGCACCTCGTTGAGGAGCACGCGCCGGCCGACGATCGCCGGGTCGCCGCCGTAGCGGGTCTGCCACAGCCCGTAGCCCGAGCACGGCGACGGGGGCGGCGTTGGGCCGATCCTCGGCCGCGGCGATCACCCGGCCGAGGAGCGGGGTCGCGCCCAGGACGTCGAACGTGTTGGCGGTGACGCGGCCGACGCCGACGCGCACCGGCTCGCCGTCGCCGGTGAGGTTCTGCTGCGCCGTGTCCCAGCCGGCCACGGCCGTGAGGGTGCGCGAGAGGCGGCGGTAGTCGAAGAGTCTCCTGATCCGACAGCCAGGTCTTGTCGAAGCTGATCCAGCGGCTCCAGATCATCACCCGCCGGTCGGGCTCGCTGTAAGGCAGCGGCGCAGCAGCACCGCCCTGACGACCGTGAAGATGGCCGAGGTGGCGCCGATGCCCAACGCCAACGTGACGAGCGCCGCGGCCGCGAACCCGGGGCTGCGCAGCAGTCCGCGTATGCCGACCGTGACGTCCTGCCTGATGCCGCTCAGCGTCATGGGTACCTCGGGCGGTTGGACGGGCCGCGGCGCGTAAGGTTGCCGCTCGAGCTCGGCGACTGGGGCTCGCCTACAATTCGGCGATGGCTCCTACGACTCCCTTGCCGCTCTCGGGCCTCGTCCAGGCGCAACTCGGCTCGCCCTCCCCGATCCGCCAGATCATGAAGATGGCGGAGCGCCAGAACATCCTGGCGATGGGGCTGAACCCCGACGACGTCATCTCGTTTGGCGGCGGCTGGGTGAACCACGCCGCGCCGGACGAGTTCCGACGAGCGTATCAGGACATCGTCAGCGATCCCGAGACCTTCCACCGTAGCGGTGCCTACACCGCCACGCTCGGCGACCTGGCTTGCCGCGAGCAGATCGCCCGCTTCGAGGCGCACCTCTTCGGCGTGCCGCGGCTCGGCCCCGAGCACGTCGCCATCGGCCTGGGCAGCACCCAGCTCACCCACGATCTCTTCCGCACGCTGGTCGATCCCGGCGACACGGTGATGCTGCTCGATCCCACCTACGCCAACTACGAGGGCCAGCTCGCCTTCGTGGCGCCGGGCGCGCGGATCGTGCGACTGCCGGTCCTCGACCCGGCGACGTGGACGTATCGCCCGGTCGCGGATCCCGACGGCGTCGCCCGCGACTTCATCCGGCTCTTCGAACAGCACCGGCCGAAGCTGGTGCTCTTCGGCGCACCCGACAACCCGACGAGCCAGGTCGTGCCGCACGCGCTGGCCGAGCTGATGCTCGAGCGCACGGCGGCGGCCGGATCCGTGGCTGGCCATCGACTTTGCCTACAAATGCCAGTACTTCCAGGCGCCACCGGCCTACTACGGCTGGTCGCCTGCCGACCATCCCAACGTCGTCGGCATCCATTCGAACTCGAAGTGGGCGCGCGGCCTGGGACGGCGGCTGGGTTGGATTGAAGCCGCGACGCCGGTGATCGACGCCATCGAGCGCGTGCAGCAGTGCAGCATCCTGTGTCCCGACACGTTGTCGCAGATGGCGATGGCGCGGTATCTGTCCGGCGCCATCGACGACGGGTCGCTCCGCCGTTACGTCGACCAGGCCAACCGCCTCTACGCGAGGCGGCGCGGGTCACCATCGCCGCCATCGACGAGCATCTCGGCCGGCCGCGGCTGGTCCCGGCGGGCGGGCTCTACACGGTGGTGGACGTCGGGCGCGACGCCGACCAGTTCGTGCCCGAGGCGCTCAAGGCCACCGGCGTGCTGGTCGTGCCCGGGCGAGGGTTCGGCCCGTCGATTGCCAACGGCGTCCGCATCTCGTTCGGGCCGCTCGTGACCAACACCGGCAGCATCACCGAGGGGCTGGCGCGGCTCGGCCGCTGGATGCACGCTGAAGGCCGCCCGGTAAGGTCGCCGGCCCAGCGACAGGCGCATAATGGCGCTCATGCGGATGAGACTCGCCGTTGTGGTCGTGCTCGTCCCCGTCCTCCTCGGTGCCGATCGGGCCGCGGCCCAGGCATCGGCCGCCGCCGCGCCGACCTTCACGCGCGACGTCGCCCCGATCTTCTTCGCGCAGTGCACGACCTGCCATCGTCCCGGCGAAGTGGCGCCGATGTCGCTGCTCACCTACAAGGACGCCCGGCCCTGGGCCCGCGCCATCGCCACGCAGGTGAAGGCCGGCACGATGCCGCCGTGGCACGCCGACCCGGCCATCGGCCACTTCTCCAACGAGCGGCGGCTGACGCCGGAGCAGAAGACGACCATCGCCCGCTGGGTCGAGGCCGGTGCGCCCGAGGGCGACGCCAGCGACCTACCGCCGGCGCCGAGTACACCACGGGCTGGAACATCGGCCAGCCCGACGCCGTGCTCGAGATGCAGGAGGACTACCCGATTCCCGAGAGCGGGACGGTCCCGTACGTCTACTTCGAAGTGCCCGCCAACTACGACGAAGACCGGTGGGTCAAGGCCTGGGAAGTGCGCCCCGGCAACCCCGCGGTCGTGCACCACGTGATCGTCTATATGCGTCCGCCGCAGGACCGCCGGCGCCCGCGGCCGGCGCGCCGGCGCGACCCCGGCCGCGTGGCGTGGTGACCTTCGCCGAGGGCATGGAGATCCCGGCCGGTCAGACCGGCGGCAAGGCACTGCCCGAGGACCAGCGCAAGCCCGCCTACGCCAATGCCCGGCCGCGGCCGCGCGGCACCACCGGGTCGCTCGGCGGCTTCGTCCCGGGCAACGGCACGCGGGTCTACCCGGACGGCACGGCGATGCGGCTGCCCAAGGGCACGTCGCTGGTGTTCCAGATGCACTACACGCCGATCGGCAAAGCGACCACCGATCGCACGCGCATGGGCCTCGTCTTCGCCAAGGAGCCGCCGGCGATGCCGCTCGGCGGCACGGCGCTCGTCAACGGCTCGCTGCACATCCCGGCCGGCGTCGCCAATCACCGCGTCGACGCCGAGATGACGCTCAATCGCGACCTGCTGCTCTTCAGCATGACGCCGCACACTCATGTCCGCGGCGTCCGTTGGCAGTACGAGACCGTCCTGCCCGACGGCACGCTCAAGCCGCTGCTCTCGGTGCCCAACTACGACTTCGAGTGGCAGCACGAGTACCAGTTCGCGCAGCCGATCGAGCTGCCGGCCGGCACGACGATCAAGGCCTCGGCCTGGTACGACAACTCGCCGGCGAACAAGTCGAATCCCGACGCCACCAACGACGTCTGGTGGGGCGATCAGACCTGGGAGGAGATGATGTTCACCAGCTTCACCTGGCACGTCCACCCGGCGGCGCCGACGCCGCAGTAGCCGGGCGCGCGCACTACGGCGCCGGGAACCCGGGGGCGGCCAGCACCTGCCGCGCCTGCCACAGATGCCGGCGGTCGTGCGCGGGCACGACCAGCAGCGCCGTCGAGAGGCGCATCCGGATGCCGCGAATGAACGGATTCGCGGTGACGACGCGGTCAGCGTCCACGGCGGCGGCCACGTCGACGAGCTCGCGATAGCGGTCGTGGCTCGCCAGGTAGTCGGCCAGCGCCCTCGCCAGCGGGATCGACGACGGCGGCACCAGGTTCTTGAACGTCGTGATCTTCTGGCGTGGCGGCGGCTCCATCGAGCGGGCGAACCAGCGGCCGATCCACGTCGGGTGCAGCCCGGTGAACCGGCCGGCGCCGTCGGCTCGGGCCCGCTCCGCCACCGGCAGGAAGTGCGATGCGTAGACGCCGTTGCTGATGGCGAGATGCTCCAGGCACTGCGCCACGCTCCAGCCAGCGCCGCCACCCGGCTGCCAGTTGGCCTGCGCGTCGCTGAGCTGTGCGCTCAGGGCTCGGGCGTCGGCTTCGGCAGCCGCGATCTCGCTGATGAGCCGCTGCAAGCCTTCGGGAAGCATGCTGCATTCTAGGCTGCGCGCAGGTGGCGTCCCAGAGGCGGACACCTCGATGCATCCTCGGACACCGGTCGCGGCGCCTTGGAACGCAACGCGTCGAATCCGGCGCTGACTCGCGTCTTCCAAGGCGGGGTTCCTGGCACAGACTTCGCCTGTGTGATGTGGCGAGGGCTTCACATGGCATCGGTGCTGCAGGACCTACGCTACGCGCTACGCTCCTTCGGCCGGGCGCCCGGCTTCGCCGCGGTCGTCGTCCTCACGCTCGCGCTGGGCATCGGCGCCAATACGGCGATTTTTTCGCTGCTCGACCAGGTGGTACTGCGCGCCATCGCCGTCGAGTCCCCGGGCGGGCTCGTGCAGCTCGACGGCCCTGGTACTTTCCGCGGCCGCACCACGCTCGACCGGGCGTTCTCCCACCCGATGTTCCGCGAGCTACAGCAGGGCACCACCGGCTTCAGCGCGCTGGTTGCCCGCGCCCCAGCCAGCGTGTCGTTCCGGGTCGGCGAGACCGGCGAGCGGGTGGTCGCCGAGATGGTGTCGGGCAACGCCTTCGAGGTGCTGGGCGCCACACCGGCGTTGGGCCGCTTCTTCACCGCCGCCGAGGACGTCGTGAAGGGCGGCCATCCGGTGATCGTGCTGAGCGACACCTTCTGGCAGCGCCGTTTCAACCGCTCGCCGGCCGTCATCGGACAGGTCGCGGTGGTCAACGCCACGCCGATGACGATCATCGGCGTGGCCCGACCCGGTTTCTTCGGCGTGCTCGCCAACGAGCACCCGGCGTTCTTCGTGCCGACGACGATGAAGCCGCAACTGACGCCGACGCGCGACGACTTCGACGACCGGCAGTCGCGCTGGCTGAACATCGTCGGCCGGCTCGCGCCGCGCGTCACCCGCGAACAGGCCAAGGCCGCCGCCGACGTGCGGTATCAGCAGATCAACGCCTACGAGCTCGAGGCGGTACCGCAATTTGCCGCTTCGTCCGAGGAATTCAAGAAGAACTTCCGCGCCAAGCAGCTGACTCTCCACGACGCCTCCCGTGGGCTGTCGCAGATTCGCGGCGACCTGACGACGCCGGTAGCTGTGCTCATGGGGATGGTTGGTCTCGTGCTGCTCATCGCCTGCGCCAACGTCGCCAACCTGATGCTGGCGCGGGCCACCGGCCGGCAACGCGAGATGAGCGTGCGCCTGGCTATCGGCGCCAGCCGGTCGCGCCTGGTGCGGCAGACGCTGGTCGAGAGCGCGCTCGTCGCTGCGGTCGGCGGCGCATTCGGGCTGCTCGTCGCGGCGTGGCTCGGCGATCTGCTGGTCGGCGTGCTGCCGCTCGATCAGTTCGGCGTGGTACTGGCTACCACCCCCGACGCGCGGGTGCTGACCTTCACGCTGGTCGTCTCGGCGCTCACCGCTCTGCTCTTCGGCCTGGCGCCGGCGCTACGCGGCTCGGCAGTGGATCTCAACCGCGCCCTCAAGGAGGAATCGAGCGCCGCGGGCGGTGGTGTGCAGCACGCCCGGCTGCGCAAGACGCTGGTGGTGGCCCAGGTCGCGCTGTCGACGCTGCTCGTCGCTGGCGCCGGCCTCTTCGCCCGCAGCCTCACCAACCTCAAGACACTCGGGCCTGGCTTCGACGTCGACCACATCGTCAGCTTCACGCTCGATCCGTCGCTGTCGGGGCGATCGCAAACCTCGATCAAGCAGCTCTACGCCGCGCTGCTCGACGATCTGCGCGGGCTGCCGGGCGTGACCGGCGCCTCGGTCGCCGACCAGGCCGTGCTGACCGGCAACGCCTCGCAGCGCACCATCCGCGTGCAGGGCTACGAGCCGCAGCAGGGCGAGAACATGAACCCGTGGACGCTCGAGGTCGGCCCCGGCTACCTGGCCACCCTCGGCATTCCGCTCGCCGCCGGCCGCGATTTCACCGATCGCGACGTCATGGGCGCGCCCGATGTCGCCATCGTCAACGAGACCTTCGCCCGCTACTACTTCGGCAGCGAGAACCCGATCGGGCGGCGCTTCGGCTTCAGCGCGCAGAACGACCCGGCGCGGATGGAGATCGTGGGCGTGGTCAAGGACACGCAGTACTCGCAGGTGCGGCCCGGCGAGGCCGAGCTCGCCCGCTCGGCCTCGGGCGAGACCGGCGTGCCGCGGGTGGTCTACACGCCGTATTCGCAATCGGGAGAGCTGGGTGAGATGACCGTCTACCTGCGGGCGACGCCGACGGCGGCCGGGGCGCTGCCGGCTCTGGCGCGGCAGGCCGTGCAACGGGCCGATCGCACCCTGCCGGTATTCGGCATGACGACGATGGCGGCCACCGTCGACAACTCGCTGGCCGTCGAGCGGATGCTGGCCCGGCTGTCGACGCTATTCGGCGCGTTGGCGACGGTGCTCGCGGCGATCGGTCTCTACGGGCTCATGAGCTATTCGGTGGCGCGGCGGACGCGCGAGATCGGCATCCGCATCGCGCTCGGCGCCGGGCGGCCAGAGGTCCTGAACCTGGTACTGCGCGACGTGGCGATCCTGACTGCGATCGGCATCGCCGTCGGCCTGCCCGGCGCCTATGCGATCGGCCGAGCCGCCCAAGCGCAGCTCTTCGGCCTGTCGCCGCTCGACCCGTGGTCGCTGGCCGTAGCCACCCTGGTCCTGGCCGTGGTCGGTCTCGCCGCCGGCTACCTGCCGGCACGCCGGGCCGCGGCCACGCAGCCGCTGCTGGCCCTGCGCGCCGAGTAAATTGTCTCCAGGCCTGTCACGGTGACCACTCAGACCGTGGAGACTTCTGCGGCATTCGCGAATTCTGCACTCGAATTGTCACGGGGTCTGACCCCGTTACAATTCGGGGATGTCGAAGGCAGCAGTCACTGCGGCGTCGCTCACGGTTCTGATCAGCGCACAGGCGGCGGCGCAGACGCCCACGCCGGCGCCCGGCATCCCGCTCGAGGTCGCCACGCGACGTGCCGAGATCGTCAAGGACCTGCGCTACGAGCTGGCGCTGAACGTGCCGCGCGATCAGAAGTCGCCGATCACCGGCACGATGACGGCGCGATTTGCCCTCAGCGATGCCTCACAACCGCTGGTGATGGACTTCGCGCCGGGCGGCGCGAACATCAAGGGCGTGACCGTGAACGGCGCCCCGGCGGCAGCAACCTTCCCGCCTGACCACATCGTGGTGCCGGCCGGGGCGCTCAGACCAGGCCCGACCGCGATCGGGATCGAGTTCACCGCCGGCGACGCCTCGCTCAACCGCAACCCCGACTTCCTCTACGCGCTGTTCGTGCCGGCGCGGGCGCACCTGGCGATTCCCGTCTTCGATCAGCCCGATTTGAAGGCGCGGTGGACCCTCGCCCTCACCTATCCGGGTGAATGGCAGGCGGTGAGCAACGGCGCCCCCGACAAGGTGGCGGACATTTCGTTGTTCGACGGCCCGGCTGGGCGAAGCAGCGCCGTCACGACCAAGTTCGCTGAGACGCCGCCCCTCCCCACCTACCTCTTCTCGTTCGTCGTCGGCGACTTCCAGGTCGAGACGGCCGAGCGCGGGGGCCGGACGTTTCACATGTTCCACCGCGAGACCGACGCGGCCAAGGTGGTCCGCAACCGCGACGCGATCTTCGACCTGCATGCCCGCGCCATCGCGTTCATGGAGGAGTACACCGGCATTCCCTACTCCTTTGGCAAGTTCGACTTCGTGGCGATCCCCGCGTTCCAGTTCGGCGGCATGGAACACGCCGGCAAGATCCTCTACAACGCCGCCGGGCTGCTCCTCGACGAGTCGGCGACGCAGAACCAGTACCTGGGCCGTGCCTCGGTGATCTCGCACGAGACCGCGCACATGTGGTTCGGCGATCTGGTGACGATGCGCTGGTTCAACGACGTGTGGATGAAGGAGGTCTTCGCCAACTTCATGGCGGCGAAGATCGTGAACCCCTCGTTCCCCGAAGTGAACCACGACCTGCGCTTCCTCTACGCACACTACCCCGCCGCCTACGAGGTCGATCGCACGGCCGGTACCAATGCCATCCGCCAGCCGCTCGACAACCTGAGCGAGGCCGGCAGCCTCTACGGCGCGATCATCTATCAGAAGGCGCCGATCGTGATGCGGCACCTCGAGCAGGTGCTCGGCGTAGAGTCGTTCCGCGACGGCCTGCGCGAGTACCTGAAGGCGCACGCCTTCGGCAACGCCACGTGGAGCGACCTCATCGCCGTGCTCGACGCCCGCACGCCCACCGATCTGGCGGCGTGGAGCCAGGTGTGGGTGGACAGCCCGGGCCGTCCGACCATCGCCGTGCAGCTCGACGTGCACGGCGGCCGGATCAGCCGGCTGGCCTTCGCACAGGCCGACGGCCGCGGCCGCGATCTCGTCTGGCCGCAGCAGCTGCGGGTCGTCGTCGATCAGCCCGACGGCCCTCGCACCGTCACCGTGGCGCTCAACGGCGACCGGGCGAGCGCCGCCGAGGTCGTCGGGTGGCCGGAACCTCGCTACGTGCTGCCGACCGGCGGCGGCTGGGCGTACGGCGGCTTCGTGCTCGACCCGATGTCGCGCGCGTATCTGTCGCGTTCGGTGGGCGCGATCGCCGATCCGCTGACCCGCGGCGCCGCGTGGGTCACCCTGTGGGAGTCGATGCTCGATGGCACCGTGCCGGCGACGACGTTCGTGGACACCGCGCTCGCCTCGGTGCCGAAGGAGCCCGACGAGCAGAGCCGCCAGCGGATCCTGAACTACGTCGCCGGCGCCTGGTGGCGGCACCTGAGCGACACCGAGCGCAAGGAGCGCGCGGAGGGCGCCGAGGCGGTGCTGCGCGCCGGGCTCGACGCCGCCACCACGCCGAGCCAGAAGGCCGCGTGGTTCGGTGCGCTGCGCCGCCTGGCCACGACGCCGCCGACGCTGGCGTGGCTGTCGAAGGTGTGGGACAAGTCGGAGACGATCACCGGCCTGCCGCTGGCCGAGACCGACTACTCGGCGCTGGCCCTCGATCTGGCCGTGCGCGAGGTGGCCAACTGGCCGGCGATTCTCGACGGGCAGCTGGCGCGGATCGAGAACCCCGACCGCAAGGCGCGCTTCCAGTTCATCATGCCGGCCCTGTCGGCCGATGCCGCGGTGCGCGACCGCTGGTTCCAGTCGCTGAAGGACGTCGCCAACCGGCGCCGCGAGCCGTGGGTGCTCGACGGCCTCGAGTACCTGCACCATCCGCTGCGCGCCGCCGCCTCGGCGAAATACGTGCGGCCCAGCCTGGACCTGCTGCTGGAGATTCAGCGGACCGGCGACATCTTCTTCCCCAAGCGCTGGATGGACGCCACGCTGGGCGGCTACCGGGCGCCGTTCGTGGCGACGACGGTGCGCGACTTCCTGGCCGCGGCACCGCCGTCGTATCCCCCGCGCCTGACCAACATCGTGCTGCAGTCGGCCGACGAGCTGTTCCGCACCGCCGACCGGCAGTAGGGGTCGCGCAACGAGCCTGGCACCGTTGGCACGAGACTCGCGCCAACGGCGCCAGCGGTGATTGCAAATCGTGCGTTGCTGGCACACAACCGCGACGCCCGAATGATTCGCCCCACCCGGAACCGGCGCGACGCCGACTGATCGCACTGCGGCACACCCTCCCGTGCCAACGGTGCCAGACCCCGCCAGGTTACTTGCTGGCTCGTCCGGCTGCCCTTGGTCACCAGCTTCTGGACGCGCCAGTTGATCAGCTCGCCGACCCAGATCTCGTTCTCCGACGGGCAGGCGATGGCGTGGATCCAGCCGAACTCGCCGAGGTTGCGTCCCGGCTGGCCGTAGACGCCGAGGACCTTGCCCTCGAGCGACACCTTGTAGATGCGGCTCGGGTAGAGGTCGCCGACGAACAGCACGGGATTCGGCCCGGGGGTCATGCACAGCGCATCCGGCGCCCCTGGCGCCTGCGAGCCAGTTTTCAGCTCGGGGCTGGCCTGGCCGTAGGTGATGGCCCCGCGCTTCGGATCGACCGGCACGTCGATGGTGAACTCGCGCAGGTACTTGCCGTCAGGATCGAAGACCTGGATGCGGCGGTTGCCGCGGTCGGCGACGTAGACCTCGTCCTTGGGCGAGACGGCGATGCCGTGCGGCGTGTCGAACTGGCCGGGGCCCTTGCCGAGCGAGCCCCAGCTGGCCACCCACTCGCCCTTGGCGTTGACCTTGGCCACCCGCGAGTTCACGTAGCCGTCGCTGAAGTAGGCGTTGCCCTTCGAGTCCCACGCCACGTCGGTCGGCTGGTTGAAGGCGTTGTCGCGATGCACCGGAACCGGGTTGCGCGGGTTGTTGTTCTCGGGCAGCGTCACCGGCAGCCCGGCCCGCTTCAGCAGCACGCCGATCTGCGAGGCGTAGTCGGGCGGCACGTCGAGGTGCGACGACTCGCCCTTGCGGCCGAACAGCCACTCGACGCGGCCCTGCTGGTTGAACTTCACGATCATGTTCGAACCCTTGTCGACGATCCAGATGTTGTCCTGCTTGTCGATGCGGACCGCGTGGGCGTAGGAGAGGGCGAAGTTGTTCTTGCCGATCTCACGGATGAACTTGCCGGTGGCGTCGAACTCCAGGAGCTGCGCCGCCTGGGCCATGTAGGCCGCGCCGGTGACGTTGCCGCGCGAGAAGACGAAGACGTGCTTCTTCGAGTTGACGGCCACGCCGGCGATCTCGCCGAAATGGACGTCGTTGGGCATGGTGAGTGGATTGGGCACCGACTCGAACGGCAGCTCCGGCACGGTCTGCCGGGCCGAGGTGGGGAGCACGACGAGGGCCGCACACGCGACCGCTAGCACGAAATGTCTCATGGCGACCTCCTGGAAACGAACAGCGGCACCCGCGAGGGCGGCGCCGGCCGATGGTAGCCGCAGCCGCGCGGCCGCCGCAAGCAGGCCGCCGCTACAGCAGGAATACAGTGGCCAGGCCCAGCAACAGGAAGAAGCCCATCGCGTCGGTGATGAACGTCAACAGCACGCTCGATCCCTGCGCCGGATCGCGGCCGGCGGCATGCAGCCAGAGCGGAATCATCACCCCGGCCACCGCCGCCACCACGAGGTTGAGCACCACGGCGCCGCTCATCACGGCGCCGAGGGCCGCGCTCGTGTAGAACCCGAACGCGAAGAGCCCGACGATGAGTCCCCAGACCGAGCCGTTCAGCAGGCTGACCAGCAGCTCCTTGCGCAGCAGCTTGACGGTGGCGGCGGATTGCACCCGATCCCCGGCCAGCGCCCGGATGACGATGGCCATCGTCTGGTTGCCGGTGTTGCCGCCGATGCTGGCCACGATCGGCATCAACGCCGCCAGCGCCGACAGCTGGTTGATGGTGCCCTCGAACTGGCCGATGACCCGCGAGGCGATGAACGCGGTCACCAGGTTGACACCCAGCCAGGGCCACCGGTTGCGGGCACTGGTGAAGGGCGCGGCGAACAGATCTTCGTCCTCGCTGAGTCCGGCCGTCCGCAGCGCCTGCAGGTCGGCCTGCTGGCGCATCACGTCCATCGCCGCGTCGACGGTGAGCCGGCCGATGAGCTTGCCGCGGTCGTCGACGACCGGAGCCGAGACCAGGTCGTAGCGCTCGAACGCTTTCACGGCGTCGGAGGCGTCGTCGAACGGCCCGAAGGCGGGCGTGTCGGGACTCATGGCCGCGACCACCAGCGCATCGGGCGGCTGGACCAGCAGCGCCTGCAGCGGCACCGTCCCCACCAGGACGTGGCGCGCGTCGACGACGAAGACGCGATCGGTCTGTGGCGGCAGCTCGCCCCGGGTGCGCAGGTCGCCGATGGCGCGCTCCACCGTGTGGCCGTCGGGCATCTCGATCCACTCGCGCGTCATGTAGGCGCCCACGGTGTCGTCCTCGTAGCGGATCGTGTCCTCGAACACCGTCCGCGCCGCCGACGCCAGTGTGGTCGACACTTCGGTCAGGACGTCGGCCGGCACGGCATCGGACACGAAGGCGAGATCCTCGGGGTCGAGCGAGGTCAGCAGCGTAACCAGCAGGTCGCGCGGGGTCAGCTCGACCAGCGACTGGCGCACCGCGTCGCCGACCTCGACCAGCACCAGGCCGGCGTGTTCCGCCGGCACCTGCGCCCACACGTTGCGTCGATCCTCGAGTGCCAGGGCCTCGAGCACGTAAGCGACGTCGGCGGCGTGCATGCCGCGGATGTGCTTGTGCAGCTCCGCCACGTTCTGGCGGTGCTGGAGGTCTTCGAGCAGTCCGCGATTCGGGCCCTCCTGCCGGGCGGTGAGGTGCTCGAGCAGCCGGTGACGCTCGAGCAGCCGCTGCACGTCGTGCAGCCCCGCCTGCAGCCTGGCGTCGGATCGCGTGGTCGGCATGGCCGCCATCGTAGCGCCGGGGCATGACGGGCTGGCGCCCGCCAGCGGAGCCGGCTCGACGTGGCTCGTCGACACCTTCGCGTAGAATGCGCGCCAGGAGACCGCCATGATCCGCCGATTCGCGCTCGCTGCCGTGCTGGCGTCCACGGCCCTCGCCGCCGCGCCGGCCCTCACCGCACAGAGCCCTGCCATCACGCTGCGCGCCCCGGCCATGCTCGACGGCCGCGGCGGGTCACGCACCGACGCGATGGTCACGGTGAGTGGCGGCCGGATCACGGCCGTCGGCGCCGCGTCCGGCGCCCCGACCTACGACCTGACCGGCCTCACGCTGCTGCCCGGCTTCATCGACACCCACGTGCACATCGGCTGGCACTTCGACGCCAACGGCCGCTACCAGAGCGGGCCCGAGCCGGCCGACCAGGCGGCCCTCTACGGCGCCGAGAACGCCTACGTCACGCTGCTGGCGGGCTTCACCACCGTGCAGAGCGTCGGCTCGGCCTCCGACAAGCCGCTGCGCGAGGCGCTGGCGCGCGGCGTCATCCCCGGGCCGCGGCTGCTGTCCTCGCTCGGCCAGGTGTCGAACCCCAAGCTGACCCCCGACGAGATCCGCGGCGAGATCCGGCAGCTCAAGGCCGCCGGCGCCGACCTCATCAAGATCTTCGCCTCGGCCAGCATTCGCGACGGCGGCGTGCCGACCCTCACCCAGGAGCAGGTCGACGCGGCGTGCGGTGAATCGCGGGCGCAGGGCCTGCGATCGATGGTGCACGCGCACGCTCCCGAAGCGATGATGCGCGCGGCCCGGGCCAACTGCACCGTGATCGAGCACGGCGGCCTGGCCAACGCCGAGGCGCTGCGCATGCTGGCCGACAAGGGCGTGTGGTTCGACCCGAACATCGGCCTGGTCACCCAGAACTACCTGGAGAACCGGGCGAAGTTCCTCGGCATCGGCAACTACACCAACGAGGGCTTCGCCTCGATGGAGAAGGCGCTCGGGCTCAAGGACGCGATGTTCGCGGCGGCGCTGAAGACGCCGGGGCTCAAGATGGTCATGGGTACCGATGCGGTGGCCGGGGCCCACGGGCAGAACATGCGCGAGATCCTGGAGCGCGTGAAGTCGGGCCAGGCGCCGATGGAGGCGATCAAGTCGCTGACCTCGCTCGGCGCCGAGTCGATGAACCTGCAGGGCGAAATCGGCGCCATCGCGCCCGGCCTGCACGCCGACCTGGTGGCGGTGGAGGGCAACCCGCTCACCGACATCACGGCCCTGCAACGCGTGCGGTTCGTGATGCGCGGCGGCAAGGTCTACAAGAACGAGCGGCGCTAGGATCGAGTGAACCGGATGCAGGTGCGGTCCGGACGACCGGGGATGACCGGCATGGCCCGCCGCCTGCTGGTGGCGTGCGTGCTGGCGGGGCTGCCCCACGCCGCCACGGCCCAGACCCAGAGCGCCGTCGTCCGGGGCACCGTCACCGATTCCAGCGGCGGCGTGGTCGGCGACGCGCAGGTGACGCTGGTCGACGGCCTGGGCTACGCGCTCGCCACCGCGGTCACCGATGCCGCCGGGGCGTTCACGCTCGACGCGGTGCCGCTGGGCAGCTACACCGTGCGCGTCGAGACCGCCGCCCGGCTCTCCGGCGCGCGCTCGGTGGCGGTGCAATCGGCGCTGCCGGTGATGGTCGCCATCGAGCTGACGCCCCAGGCCGCCGAGCATGTCGTGGTGCACGGCGCCGCGACGCAGCCAACGGTGGAATCCCGGCTGACCATCTCGGGCGACGCACTGCGCGCCGCCCCGGCGCGGCTGTCGAGCCGCAGCCTGCAGCAGATGCTGACGACGCTGCCCGGATGGGCGAGCGAGGACAACGGCCTGGTCCACGTCCGCGGCGTGGACGACGGCCTCCTCTACGTCGAGGACGGCGTGCCGGTCTACGACCGCGTCGATCAGCTCTTCGGCATCGCCCCGGATCCCGCCGGCATCGGCAGCCTGCACGTGATGACCGGCTACGTGCCGGCCGAGTACGGCCTGAAGTCGGGGGCTGTGATCGAAATTCGCTCCGCAGCCGTATCGCGGCAGCGCTGGACCGGCGAGCTCGACGCCGGCACCGGCAGCGATGCGCTGGCCGCCGGCCGCGCCTTCGCCAGCGGGCCGCTCGGCAAGGCCGACCTGGCCCTCAACGCTGCCGGTGAGCGCTCTGATCGCTTCCTGGATCCGGTGCATCCCGACAACTTCCACAACGAGGGGGGATCGGCTTCCGGCGGCGCCCGGGCGGCCTTTGCCCTGGGCCCTGACGATCGACTGAACTTCACCGCCGGCTATCGGCGGTGCGAGCTTCGAGGTGCCGCATGGCGACCTGCAGGAGGAGGTCGGCCAGGATCAGCGCGAGTCGCTGCACCAGAGCGCGGCGGCCGGGTCGTGGCAGCGAGCGTGGTCCCAGGCCCTGGTGTCGCAGGTGGCCGGCTACTACCGCCGCATCGCCTCCGACCTCAGCGACACGCCGGCTGCCGTCCCGCTGTTTGCCGAGTCGGACCGCCGCCACGCCCGCGTCGGCGTGCTGGGCAGCCTCGCCTGGCAGCGTGATCGCCACACCGTCAAAGCGGGCCTGGAGGTGGCGCAGCTGTGGCTGAACGAGGATTTCACCTTCGCGGTCACCGACGAGGACGAGGCCGAGGAGGCCGGCATCAGCGAGGGCGCCAGTGCCTTCACCCTCGACGATCCGTTCGTGTTCAGCGATGACGTGTCGCGGACGCAGTGGTCGGCGTACCTGCAGGACAGCCTGCGGCTGAACGACCGCGCCACGCTCGACGTCGGCCTGCGGTTCGACAGCACGCACCTGCTGGTGGCGGCCACGCAGTGGAGCCCGCGGGTCGGACTCGCCTACGCCTGGCCGTCGACCTCGACGACGCTGCGCGGATCGGTGAACCGTTTCTACCAACCCCCTCAGCCCGAGCACCTGCTGCTGTCGTCGTCGCCCGAGGCCCGAGCGCTGTCGCCGTTCGTCGACGACGAGGATCTCGACGGCGGCGGGGCTACGCTCGAGCCCGAACGTCAGTGGGCCTGGGAGGCCGGCGTCGAGCAATGGCTCGGCGGCCGGGTCCGCGCCGACGTCGCGGGGTGGTCGCGGTCGGTGGAGAACTACGCCGACCCGAACGTGTTCTTCGGCACCACGATCGTGTTCCCCAACAGCGTCGCCCGCGGCTGGGCCCGCGGGCTCGACGTGCGGCTCGAGCTGCCGCGCGCCGGCAACTGGTCGTCGTACCTCACCTACACGTTGTCGAAGGTGGAACAGGAGGGGCCGATCAACGGCGGGCTCTTCCTCGAGGACGACATCGCCGAGATCGGCCCGGGCACCCGCTTCACGCCCGATCACGACCAGCGGCACGTCGCCTCGGGCGGCCTGACGTTCCAGCCGGGCGGCCGCGGACTGGTCGCGTCGCTGGTGGCGCACTTCGAGAGCGGGACGCCGGTGGAGCTCGACGAGGACGAGCTCGAAGAGCTGGACGAACGCCCCGGCGGCGACCGGGTGGACGCCGAGCGCGGACGCGTCGAGCCACGATTCGTGGTCGACGCCGCCGTGTCGCAGCGGCTGCTGCGCGGCAGCCGCGGCGAGTTCACCATCCGCGTCAGCGCCCTCAACCTCTTCGATGACGAATACGCGCTGAACTTCGGCAATCCGTTCAGCGGGACGCATTTCGGCGCGCCGCGCACCTTCCGCGTCGATTTCCAGTTCGGGTTGCGCTGATCGGCCTTCGGTTCGGCGTAGGGCGGAGCTTCAGTGGAAGTAGGGCGGAGCTTTAGCTCCGCCAGGAGGCCGCTCGCATAGAATGGCGCCGCCCGCGACGCGCGCCACCCAGACGATGCCGACTCCTGCTCCCAACCGCTGGCTGGTGCCGGTCGGTGCCGTCCTCGTGCACGTCTGCATCGGCTCGGTCTACGCCTGGAGCACGTTCAACCGGCCGATCCAGGCGCTCTTCCCCGACGCGGCGTGGTGGTTCAGCCCGCCGTATACCACCTTCACGACGGCGCTGATGCTGCTCGGACTGAGCGCCGCCTTCGGCGGACCGTGGGTGGAACGCCGCGGCCCTCGCGTGGCGGCCACCGCGGCGGCGCTGTTCTTCGGCAGCGGGCTGGTCATCGGCGGCCTCGGGCTGTTGTTGCGGCAGAACGTCCTCGTCTTCCTCGGCATGGGCGTGGTCGGCGGCATCGGCTGCGGCCTCGGCTACATCTCGCCGGTCAGCACCCTGGTGAAGTGGTTCCCCGACCGGCGCGGGATGGCCACCGGCATGGCCATCATGGGCTTCGGCGGCGGCGCCTTCATCGCCGGGTATCTCAACGTCGCGCTGATGGAGCGGGTCGGCGTGGCCTACACCGTGGCCGGGCTCGGGGCGATCTACCTCGCCGTCATGCTGCTGGGGTCGCGGCTGATGCAGGCGCCGCCGCCGGGCTGGGCGCCGCCCGGCTGGACCCCGCGCGCCCAGGCCAACCCGATGATCGCCACCGCCAGCGTGTCGCGCGACCAGGCGATCCGGACACCGCAGTTCTACCTGCTGTGGGGCATCCTCTTCATCAACGTCACCGCCGGCATCGGCATCCTGGCCCAGGCCTCGCCGATGATGCAGGACATGTTCTCGCGCACCCCGGCCGAGGCCGCGGCGGTGGTGTCGATCATCAGCCTGTTCAACGCCGGCGGCCGGTTCCTGTGGGCGTCGGGGTCGGACTACCTCGGCCGGCGGAACACCTACACGGTGTTCTTCGTCGCCCAGGTGGTGCTCTTCCTGCTCATCCCCGGCCTGGCGGCGCGCGGCGAGTGGTGGCTGTTCCAGCTGAGCCTGTTCGTGGTGTTCACGATGTACGGCGGCGGCTTCGCGACGATTCCGGCTTTCCTGGCCGACATCTTCGGCCCGGCCAACGTCGGCGCCATCCACGGCGCGCTGCTCACCGCGTGGACGTGTGCGGCGCTGGCGGGACCGGTGATCATCACCGAGCTGTCGAATCGCGCCAAGGCGGCGCTGCCGGCCGACGGCGACCGCGTGCACATCTACGACCTGCCGCTGCAGGTACTGGCCGGGCTGCTCGTGGTCGGCTTCGTGCTCACGTTGCTGGTCAAGCCGCTGCGGACCGCGCCGGCCACACAGTAGGGGCCGGCGAGCGCCGGGAATGCGATCAGTGCGTGCCCCGCATTGACGGCAGGCGTGGAGTGAGGCACATTGCAACGCTATGACGCCCGCTCAGCCGACACCCACCACCCTGCTCGGCCTGTTCGCCTCGGCCCCCGACGAGCGGACGGCCATCGCCCTGCCGGATCAGAACGTCCGCATCTCGTATCGTCAGCTGCGGGAGCAGGTGACCGGCTTCGCCGGAGCCCTGGCCGCCGCCGGGATCGGCCGCGGCGATCGCGTCGGCATGGCGCTGCCCAACGGCCTGCCCACGATCGTGGCGTTCCTGGCCGCGGCCGAAGCCGGCACGGCGGCGCCGCTCAACCCCGGCTACAAGGAAGAGGAGTTCCGCTTCTTCCTCGAGGACACCAGCGCCAAGGTGCTGCTGCTGCCACCCGACGGCCTCGACGAGGCCCGCAACGCCGCCGGCACGGTACCGATCCTCAACGTGGAGATGGGTGCCACCGGCACGCTCACCCTCGGCGGCAAGCCGCTGGGCGGGCGCTACGACCCGCCGTCGGTGGACGACGTGGCGCTCATCCTCCACACCAGCGGCAGCACCGGGCGGCCCAAGCGGGTGCCGCTCAGCCACGCCAACCTGACCATCTCGGCGCACAACGTCGCCGCCACCTATGCGCTCACGTCCGATGACGTGTCGCTATGCGTGATGCCGCTCTTCCACGTCCACGGGCTGGTCGCCTCGACGCTGGCCACCCTCGCCACCGGCGGCACGGTGGTGGTGCCCGGCAAGTTCAGCCCGCTGTCGTTCTGGCGCATCGCCAAGGAGTACGAGGCCACGTGGTACTCGGCGGTGCCGACCATCCACCAGCTGCTGCTGGCCCGCGTCGAAGCCGGCGCGGCCAAGCCCGCCGGCGCCGAGAAGCTGCGCTTCATCCGCTCGTGCAGCGCGTCGCTGCCGCCGCAGGTGATGCACGACCTCGAAGCCGCCTTCGGCGCGCCGGTGCTCGAGGCCTACGGCATGACCGAGGCGGCGCACCAGATGGCCTCCAATCCGCTGCCGCCGAGCGCGCGCAAGCCGGGCGCCGTTGGCCCGGGCACCAATGTCGGCATCAGCATCCGCGACGGGAACGGCACGGAAGTGGCTGCCGGCGAGCGCGGCGAGGTGTGCATCTGGGGCCCCAACGTGGTGAAGGGCTACGAGAACAACCCCGAGGCCAATGCCACGGCGTTCTTCGACGGCTGGTTCCGCACCGGCGACCAGGGCTTCCTCGACGCCGAGGGCTACCTGACGCTCTCCGGCCGGCTGAAGGAGATGATCAACCGCGGCGGCGAGAAGATCTCGCCGCGCGAGATCGACGAGGTGCTGCTGACGCACCCGGCGGTGGGCGAGGCGGTGTGCTTCGGCGTGCCGCACAAGATGTGGGGCGAAGAGGTGGCGGCGGCGGTCACGCTGAAGGGCACCGCCACCGAGGCCGAGCTGCTGGCGTTCTGCAAGGAGCAGCTGGCCGAGTTCAAGCGGCCGAAGCAGATCCACATCACCGAGGCGATCCCGCGCACCGCCACCGGCAAGATCCAGCGCCGCATCGTCGCGCAGGCCTTCGCGCCGCCGTCCTAGCCGCCCGTGAGAATCGTCATCGCCGGCGCTGGCGCCATCGGCGGGTATCTCGGCGCGAAGCTGGCGCGGGCCGGCGCCGACGTCGTGCTCTTCGCCCGCGGTCCGCACCTGAAGGCGATGCAGGAACGGGGCCTGCGCGTGACCGGCGCCGAGGAGCAGTTCGAGGTGCGGCCCGAGGTCACCGGCGACCTGGCGACGATCGGCCACGCCGACGTCGTGTTCCTCGGGGTCAAGGCCCACGCGCTGACCGCGCTGGCGCCCACCCTCGGGCCGCTGTTCGGTCCCGACACCGTCGTCGTCAGCACCCAGAACGGCATCCCGTGGTGGTACTTCCAGAACGTCGGCGGCGAGCTCGACAACCTCCGGCTGGAGCGGGTCGATCCCGGCGGCGTCATCGCCGCGGCCATCGACCATCGCCGCGTCGTCGGGTCGCTGGCCTACTTCTCCACCGACGTCGCCGAACCGGGGGTGATTCATCACACCGAGGGCAACCGGATCAGTTTCGGCGAGCCCGACGGCAGCAAGTCGGAGCGTGCGCGCGCCATCGCCGAGGCGCTGATCGCCGCCGGTCTGCGCTGCCCGGTCAGCCCGCGCTTCCGCCACGAGATCTGGGTGAAGCTGCTGGGCAACGTCGCCTTCAACCCGATCAGCGCGCTCACCGGCGGCACGCTCGAGGAACTGGCGCGGCATCCCGAGGTGTCGGCGCTGGTCCGCACGCTGATGGCCGAGACCGAAGCGGTGGCCGCCAAGCTCGGTATCGAGCTGCCGATCTCGATCGACCAGCGCATGGCCGGCGCCGAGAAGGTCGGCGCGCACAAGACCTCGATGCTCCAGGACTGGGAGGCCGGGCGGCCGATGGAGCTCGAGGCGGTGGTCGGCGCGGTGGTGGAACTGGGTGAACGACTCGGGCGTGGCGATGCCGGCGACGCGCGCGGTGTATGCCTGCGCCAAGCTGCTGGATGAGCACCGCGGACAGCGGGCGCCGGTGCGGGGGTGGACACGCGAAGCGCCGGCGACAACGACGGTGATGGCTGGCGGTACGTAGGGCGGAGCTTCAGCTCCGCCGCGAGGCGGCCGAGCGAGGCAGCTCTAAAGAGCTGCCCTACATGTGAGGGGCGTGGCAGTACGTAGGGCAGAGCTTCAGCTCTGCCGGGGAGGCGGTCCGTGAACGTGAACAGTCGCTGGTTCCAGCTCGGCGCGTCGCTCGTGGCGATGATCATGATCGCCAACCTGCAGTACGCCTGGACGCTGTTCGTCCCGCCGCTGCAGGCCAGTACGGGCTGGAGGCTCTCGGAGATCCAGCTGGCGTTCACGCTCTTCATCCTGTTCCAGACGTGGGTACAGCCGCTCGACGGCTGGCTCATCGACAAGCTCGGCCCGCGTTGGTTCATCACCGCCGCGGGCGTCCTGTGCGGCCTCGGGTGGGCCGGCATGGCCTACGCCACGTCGCTGCCGATGCTCTATGCGCTCTACTGCCTGGCGGGCACCGGCGCGGCGTTCGTCTACAGCGGATCGATCGGATCGGCGCTCAAGTGGTTCAAGGACAAGCGCGGCCTGGCCTCGGGCATCATGGCCGCCGGCTTTGGCGGCGGCACGGCGCTCTTCATCCCGCTGATCTCGTCGATCATCGCGAGCAGCGGCTACCAGCAGGCCTTCATCACGACCGGCATCCTGCAGGGCCTCGTCATCACCATCGTCGCCCAGTTCCTACGCCACCCGCCGGCCGAGCCGGCAGCCCCGGCTGCTGCCCAGAGAGTCGGCGCGACCCCGCCGTCGACCAAGCGCCACTTCACGACCCTCGAGGTCCTTCGAACGCCTCGGTTCTATCAGATGTACGTGATGTTCGTGCTGATGGCGACTGGGGGGCTGCTCGTCACCGCGAACCTCGCGCCGATAGCGCGGACCTGGAGTCTCTCGGCGACGGCCCTCACGTGGGCTGCCACGCTCAGCCCGCTGGCCAACGGCGCCAGTCGCATCACCTGGGGCGCGGTGTCGGACAGGATGGGGCGCGAGAACACGATGATCCTGACCTTTGTGTTGCAGGCGATCTCGCTGTTCCTCGTCGTCGCCGTCGGCTCGACATCAGCAGTGATGTTCTCGGTGACGATGGTGCTCGTCTACTTCACGTGGGGCCAGATCTACTCGCTGTTCCCGGCGACGTCGGCCGACTACTTCGGTACGAAGCACGCGACGTCGAACTACGCCGTGCTCTACACCGCCAAGGGCGTGGCCTCGATCATCGGCGGCTGGATCGCCACCATGCTCTACGAGCAGACCGGTAGCTGGACGACGTGCCTGTATGGGAGCGCGGTCATGGCCCTGGTTGCCGCGGCCTTGGCGGTGCACCTGAAGGCGGTTCGGCCAAGCACTACCAGCACCGTGGCCGTGCCGGCGGTGGCCAAGTAGTGCCGGCGGCCGTCGAGCAGCTCGCCGACGAGATCGCGGCGGCATACGGCACGAAGACGCCCATCGAGGTGGCCCCATCCGCCCGTGACGGTGGGTTGGATCTGACGACGGCCTACGCGGTGGAAGCCGAGCTGACGCGCCGGCGCGTCGCCGCCGGACACCGCGTGGCCGGCGTGAAGGCCGGCTACGCCAACAAGGCGGTGTGGCGCGCGCTGAAGCTCGAGACGCTGGCCTGGGCGTCGATGTACGACGACACGGTCCGGTTCGCCAGCGGCGGTCGAGGCGTCGCTCGACATCGGCCGGATGATCGCGCCGAAGATCGAGCCCGAGATCGTCGTCCGGCTCGCCTCGCCGCTGCCGGCGGGCTCACCGATCCGGTGGCAGTGCTCGGCCACGTCGAGTGGCTGGCGCTGGGGTTCGAGATCATCGACTGCCCGTACGCCGGATGGAAATTCCAGCCGGCCGACTTCGTCGCCGCCTACGGGCTGCACGCCGCGCTGGTCGTCGGTGAGCCGTGGCGTCCGGCGACCGACACGCTCCAGGCCCTGGCCGACCAGCTGTCCGCCTTCACGGTGACGCTCTCCAGGGACGACGCGGTGATGGCGCAGGGCGGCGGCAAGAACGTGCTCCGCAGTCCGGCGCTGTGCCTGGCGGAGCTGGCCTCCGCGCGGGCCCGTCAGGGCCTGCCGCCACTTGGCGCCGGCGACCTCGTCAGCACCGGCACCCTCACCGAGTCGCAGCCCATCGCCGCCGGCGAACGGTGGAGCGCGCGCGTCGAGGGGCTCCCCGCCGGCGCGGTCGCGCTGGCCATCACCGGTAGGGCCAGAGCCGCCGGCGCGGTCATTACCGGACAGCTGGCCGCACCCTCCGGGCCGACCCGGCGGGTGCCTGCGCCGCCGCCGGCGGTGCCGGCATTGGCCCGGCAGGCGCCCGGTCGTTGTGCTAGTCTCCGCGTCGATTAGGCCTTAGTCCCGTCGTTTCGGCATCGCTTCGTGCAGGTCCGCACCACATCCAGGAGGTCGGCCAATGCGCAAGTTCCTTGTCGGCGTGAGTCTCACCATCACGATGGCCGGTGCGGGGGTGCCGGCGTTCGCCCAGCAGGGGACGTCGGAAATCACCGGCCGGGCCATGGATGAACAAGGCGCCGCCCTCCCCGGCGTGGCCATCGTCGTCACCAACGAAGACAGCGGGCAGTTCCGCGAGGCCACGACCAGCGCCGAGGGCGTCTACCACCTGGCCTCGATGGTGCCGGGCCGCTACGCGATCGTCGCCAAGCTCGAAGGGTTCCGCGCCTTCGAGCGCCGCGGCCTGATCGTCGCCGTCGGCACCACGCTCACCGTCAACCTCACCCTGGCGATCGGCTCGCTGGCGGAATCGGTGACGGTCACCGGCGCCAGTCCGCTCATCGACCTCACCGCCACCGACGTCGGCGGCAACATCGGCACCGGCGAGCTGGCCGAACTGCCGGCGATGAACCGCAACTACTTCGCCACGGTGGCCCTGCTGCCGGGCGTCCAGTTCTCGCCGTCGACGCAGATGGGCAACGACACCATCGTCTCGAACGGCCAGTCGAACCAGAACAACAACGTCTCGGTCGACGGCGGCTACAACGGCGACGACGCCCTGGGCACCAGCTCGGGCGCCCAGGTGCGCACGCCGCTCGAGGCCATCCAAGAGTTCGAAGTGATCACCAGCATGTACGAGGCCGAGTACGGACGGGCCGGCGGCGCCATCGTCAACGCCGTGACCAAGAGCGGCACCAACAAGTTCTCGGGCGTGGTGTTCGGCTACATGGTCAGCAACGCCCTGACCGAGAAGGACTACTTCGCCGACCAGGGCGGGCTGCCGAAGGCGGAGGTCGAGAAGCGCGAGTGGGGCTTCGTGCTGGGCGGACCGATCATCAAGAACAAGATGCACTTCTTCGTCAGCCTCGAGCGCCAGGTCGACAAGCCGAACCGCACCCGGGTCTACCCGACCCGGCCGTCACTCGACTTCTCGATCGTCGAGGACCGCAACGACTGGAACACGCTGATCCGCTTCGACCATCAGATCAGCGCCAACCACACCTGGGCGGTGCGGTGGCTGCGCGAGCTGGCGCCGCAGTACCCGATCGTCGTCAACCGCTCGACGCTGGACACGTTCCAGGACGAGACCGACCTCGATCAGACCGCCGTCGTTCACCTTCACCAGCGTGCTGGGCGGCACCAAGGTCAACACCTTCCGCTTCGCCAAGACCTGGGAGCACTGGTGGCACGGCAACGACTGCTCGCGCGCCCAGGGCGGCGGCGACAGCTGGGAGGGGTTCGAGTTCGGTGAAGAGGATTCCGGCAACCAGGCGCTGTGCGCGCCGCAGCTCGACAACATCAGCTTCCTCACCGGCGCCAGCACCGAATCGCAGGGGCCGTGGGACCAGAACTACCAGGTCGAGGACAGCTTCTCGTGGTTCGTGCCCGGCAAGCGGGGCGACCACAACCTGAAGATCGGCGCGCGCTACAACTGGACCGAGCTGCGGCGCGTGTCGCAGATCAACCAGAACGGCACCTTCCGCTTCAACACCGACCTGCCGTTCGACGCCGCCAATCCGCGGCACCTATCCCGAGCGCCTCACCATCCGCATCCCCAACGCGTATGACGAGACGATGACCAACCACAGCGTCGAGGTCTACGCGCAGGACAAGTGGCAGATGGGCGACAACACCACCCTGAGCCTCGGACTGCGCTACGACCTGGAGCTCTTCCCCGACGTCGACCCGGGCGACAACCCGCTCTTCGCGCCCGGCGAGGGGACGCACGTCGACGCCAACAACTTCTCGCCGCGCATCGGCTTCACCCGGCAGCTCGACGACGCCGGCAAGTCGCTGGTCCGCGCCGGCTACGGCATCTTCTACAACCGCACGCTGCTCGGCGCCATCGACGACACCCTCGAGTTCCCGAAGTTCACGCCGTCGATCGTCGCCAGCTTCCCCAACGACAGCGCCGATCCCGGGCCGGGCCGCGGGCAGTTCCCGACCGATCCGTTCCTGGTCAACGGCCCGGTGGTGAACCGCGCGCTGCTCGACCAGCTGTATCCGCCCGGGTCGATGCTGCGCAACACCGGCGTCGTGATCTACGACACGCCGGACCGGCGCCAGCCCTACGCCCATCAGATGACCGTCGGCTACGTGCGCGAGCTGGCGTCGTCGCTGGCCCTGCACGTCGACTACGTGCGGATCATGAACCGCGACATGTTCCTGTCGCGCAACCTGCTGCCGCAGGTGCGCGCCGACACGACCCGCACCGGCGCCATCACCCGCGTCGACGCCTTCGGCCTCTTCGGCGCCGATGCCGTCAACTACAAGCAGCAGGTGTGGGCGTTCGAGAACACCGGCGAGTCGACCTACGACGCGCTCAACCTGCAGCTCGAGAAGCGCTACGCCAACCGCTGGTCGGGGCGCGTCTCGTACTCGCTGTCGAAGTCGCGCGGCACGGCCACCGACCAGGCCGACCGCAACACCGATCAGTTCCTCACCGACCTGAACCTCGACAAGCGCGAGGGGCCGACGCCTGGTGGATCGGCGGCACATCCTCTCGGTGGCCAGCCGCGTCGAGGTGCCCAAGACCTTCGGCATGACCCTGGCGGCGACCATGCGCTACATGACCGGCTCGCCGTACACCATCTTCAACAGCAACGTCGACGTCGATCAGAACGGCCAGCTCGACGACCCGGTGCCCGCCGGCACCTACAGCGGCCTCGGCGACAACGGGCTGAAGGACGTCGAGTACGAGGGCGGGCGCAACGGCGCCTACGGCCCCGACTACTTCCAGCTCGATCTGCGGGCCGGATGGCGGAAGCGGATCCAGGAGCGCACGACTCGAGGCGTTCGTCGACGTCTTCAACCTGACCAACCGCACCAACTTCGACAACCCGACGCTGGCGGCCTCCGACCAGCGGACGCCCGCCACCTTCCTGGTCCTGACCAACCTGCGCGGCGGCAGCGGCTTCCCGCGCTCGGTACAGTTCGGAGTCCGGTTCGCGTTCTGAGAACCCGGTCCGATTGATACACTCCGCGATGCCCGGCCACCAGTGGTCCGGGCATCGCGGCCTCCGGGCCCGATGGCGTGGCGCCGGCGACATCGAGGAGTGCGGACATGAGCGGAGTGAATACGGGTCCGGAGACGGCCGCGACGCGGGCCAGCCGCCGGCGTTTCTTCAAGATGCTGGCGGGCAGTCCGCTGCTGGCCACGGCTTACCCGCTGTTCCCGTCCGCGTGGCAGCTCGGCGTCGACCGGGAGTTGCGCAAGGCGCAGTCCTCCGGAGCCAGCACACTGACCTGCGCCGACTGCGGCCAGCCGTTCCAGATGGCGCCGCCGCCGCTGCTGCGATCGACGACGACCCAGACCAGCCCGCCGCCACAGCCACCACAGCCGCCCGGGGCGCTGGACGTGCACCTGAGCGGGCAGCTCATCGACAGCGCCGCCGAGGCGATCAACGTGTGGGACATGGAGCGCGTGGCCTACGCCAACACGCTGCCCCAGCACTGGAACTACATCCACATGGGGGTCGACGACTTCGAGACGCGGTTCGCCAACCGTGAGGGGTTCCAGCGCCTGATGCTGCGTCCGCGGCGGCTGGGCCCCGAGGCGGCCAAGCTGGATACGTCGGTCGAGCTGTTCGGCCGCCGCTGGGCGACGCCGCTCTTCCTCTGCCCGGTCGCCGCCCTCGAGGCGTATCACACCGAGGGCGAGAGCGGCGCGGCGCGCGCCGCCAAGGCGCGCGGCATCCTGCAGCTCCAGTCGCACCAGAGCTCGCAGTCCTACGAGGCCATCGCCGAGGCCCGCGGCGAGCCGCACTGGTTCCAGCTCTACGCCAACGCCGACTGGGACGTGAACGTACGCACCCTCGCCAAGGTGTCGGCCGCCGGCTGTCCGGTGCTGGTCTGGACCATCGATCTGCTCGGCGGCAGCAACCGAGAGCTGTCGCGGCGCTCGCAGGGCAAGGAGGGCTACGATCGCCCGCTCTGCCAGAGCTGTCACAACCACAAGGACGACTACCAGCGCCCGATGCACCGCGGCGTCTCGGGGCCGCCGGGACCGCGTCATCCGTTCACGTGGGACTACGTCAAGCGGCTCAAGGACACCGGGAAGATGAAGGTGGTGCTGAAGGGCATCGTCACCCGCGAGGAAGCCGAGCAGGCCGTGGAGAACGGCGCCGACGGCGTCTACGTGTCGAACCACGGCGGCCGCGCCGAGAACAGCCTTCGCTCGACCATCGATTGCCTGCCGGAAGTGGTCGCCGGCGTCAAGGGACGGGTGCCGGTCTTCATCGACAGCGGCGTCCGGCGCGGCGCCGACATCTTCAAGGCGGTCGCGCTCGGCGCCGACGCAGTCGGCATCGGCCGGCCGTACGTGTGGGGCCTGGGGGCGTTCGGCCAGGAGGGCGTGGACAAGGTGATCACGCTGCTGCTGGCCGAGTTCGCGATGATCATGCGGCAGACGCGCACCTCGACCCTCGTCGAGATCGGGCCGCAGTTCGTGATGCCCGGGCAGACGCCGGTGATGATGCGCGACAACCGCAACGGCTTCGGGCTGTGACCGTCGGTCCGATGGCGACGCAGCTACGGCTGATCGCCGTCCCCACCGTGATCCTGGCGTGCGCGCTCGCGGCAGCGCTGCCGGGCTCCGCCGCGGCGCAGGCCCCGACCATCGACTTCAACGTGTCGGGGTCGTCGACCGTGCGCAACTGGACCTGCAGCGCCCAGGGCACGGTGGCGATCACGCCGGCCACGGCCGGCACGGCGGTGCCGGGCTTCGCGACCGGTGTGCAGGCCGCGACCGTCACGGTGCCAGTGAAGGCGTTCCGGTGCCCGAACGAGGAGATGACCCAGCACCTCAACGAGGCGATGAAGTCGGACAAGTTCCCGGAGATCGTCTACAAGCTGGAGAAGTACACCGTGGCCGGCACCGCGCGCCGAGGCCAGCGGCACGATGACCATCACCGGCAACTCGCAGCCGGTGAGCGTCCCGCTGACCTTCACCAAGGGCGACCAGGGCGTGGTCGTCGAGGGCAACACGCGGCTGGAGCTGCCCGCCTACGGCATCGAGCCGCCGACCGTGTTCCTGGGGATGCTGAAGGTCGGCCCGCAGATTCGCATCGCCTTCAAGGGCACCGTCGCGCGCTGAGCGGCCTGCGGTTCGTAGGGCGGAGCTTCAGCCCCGCCTCGAGGCGGCTCTGAAGAGCCGCCCTACATCGACGCCAGCGGCTCGACGCGGTCGCCGACGCGCACGGACCCCGTACCGGCGTGATTGAAGTTGCGGCCGAAGACCACGCCGTCGGGCTGCTTGCGATAGGTGGCCAGCGTCTTCAGCGGCTCCTTGCCGCGCTCGGCAGTCCGCTGGTCGGTCGTGGGAATCGGGCAGCGGATGCACAACGTCGTGCCCGTGAACTCGACGTTCCCGATGCGGAAGCGATCGAGCGTGTCTTCGACGTACGGAGCGCCGCCGCGGATGACGATGTTGGGGCGGAAGCGGTTCATCGGCAGCGGTGCGGGCATGCGGGCGTTCAGATCGGCGAGCGACTCCTCCGAGATGACCAGGAACGGATAGGCGTCGCCGTAGGCCACTTCCCCATCGCCGATCTTCGAGCGACGGTGGGTGCGATCGGGCATGCGGACCAGCCGATAGCGTCCGGGGCGCTCGCGCGACAGCACTTCGGTCGCCCAAGCGCCAGCGTCCGCGCCCTGATCGACGCCACTGGTGTGGCTGTCCCAGACGCGTACCGGCACGTCCGGTCCGTCGACGCCGTCTGCCGGCACTCGCAGCGGCGGCATGTCGGGCGCGGTCAGGGTGAGGGTGCCACCGGCGATCGCCGTTGCGATCAGGCACATCGTGCGCACGGGGATGCCCAGGCCGCGCGACTCACGCTGGGCCACGAACATGCCGTGCTCGTCCACGAACACCCACTGGCGGTCGTAGCGCAGGCCCATGCGGCCCACCGGCGATTCGGCGAGCGCGATCCCGCCGCACGACTTCACCGGATAGATGTGCAGGCCGGTGACGCGCAGTCCTGCGTCTGGCGTCATCGCGCCGATGGCTCGGGCCGCTTGTAGATGTGGCCGTCCTTCATCACCAGGCGCACGCGGCGCAGCGCCGCCACCTCGCGGGTGGGATCCCCCTCGACGGCGATGAGATCGGCGAGCAGCCCGCGCTTGACGCGGCCAACGCGATCGCCGACGTGGAAGATGTCGGCGTTGCCCGAGGTGGCGATGCGCGCCGCCTCGGCCGGGCTCACGCCGGCGGCCACCATCTGCTCCAGCTCGCGCACGTTGTCGCCGTGCGGGAAGACGCCGACGTCGCCGCCGAAGCACAGCCGCACGCCGGCCTTCATCGCCGCCTGGAACGCGGTCCGCTTGTCGCGCAGCCGCGCCGGCTCGGGCTCCTGGCCCTTCTTCCAGCCGGCGTACTGCGCGGTGGCATCGGGCGCCGCCAGGGTCGCGCACAACGCGACGTCCTTCTCCACCATCAGCTTCCACACTTCGGGCGTGCCGGCGTCCCCGTGGTCGATCGTCTCCACCCCGCCGGCGATCGCCCGGCGCATGCCCTCGGCCGTCCCGGCGTGCGCCACCACGTAGCGGCCGCTGCTGCGGGCGATCTCGACGATGCGGGTGATCTCGTCGACGCTGAAGGTCGGCCGGGCCTCGCCGTTGGGCCCCCAGCGGTAGTCGGCGTAGATCTTGATGAAGTCCACGCCGTGGCCGATCTGGTTGCGCGTGACGCGAGCCACGCCTTCGAGGCCGTCGGCCTCCTCGGCGCCCTGCGGCACGGTCACTTCGGGCGCGAAGCCCTTCGGACCGTAGGTGCCGGTGGCGACCATCGCCGGACCAGCCACGATCATCCGCGGCCCGGGCACGATGCCGTCCTGGATCGACTGCCTGAGGCCGACGTCGGCGTAACCGGCGCCCTCGGTGCCCAGATCGCGCACGGTGGTGATGCCGGCCATCAACGTGTCTCGCGCGTTGACCACGGCGCGGGCGACCCGGTAGGCCAACGGTTCGCGCAGCACCTGATCGTTCCACGTCGTCTCGTTGTAGGGATGCAGCAGCAGGTGCGAGTGGCCTTCGATCAGGCCGGGCAGCAGGGTCAGTCCCGGCAGCGCGACCCGTTCCGCCCCGGCGGGTGCGGCGACCTCCGCCGCCGGACCGGCGGCGACGATCTCCTGGCCCTGCACCAGCACCACCCAGCCCTCGTGCATCGCTTCGCCGTCGAAGACGCGCGCCGGCTGCAGCAGCCGTGGCGCGGCGGGCGCCGACGTTGGCGCCTGCGCCGCCAGCGACGCGGTGAAGGCGGACAGCAGCGCGAAGGCGACAGCCCGGCAACGGGCGTGAGAACGGAACGTCATGGTCGCTCAGCTTAACAGCTCAGCGAATCGCGATCGGCGCGACGGTCGATCCGGTGCCGCCCTTGATCTTCAGCGGCTCGACCACCAGCGCGAACTCGTAGGCGCGGCGCGCCGCCAGCTCCTCGAGCCGCAGGTTCTCCAGCAGGTGAATGCCGTTGACCACGAGCAGGATCTGGTGCACCGGACCGGCCAGCTGCGGATCGGCGGGCGGCGCCACCTCGACGCCGGAATTGTCGGCGCCAACCAGCATCGGATCCTGCCGGGCCAGCCACTCGGCGGCGGCCGTGCCGAGGCCGGGACTGGTGCGCTGGTAGCGCAGGTTGTCGCGCCCCCACAGCGTGCCCCACCCGGTGTGGACGAGCACCGCGTCGCCCGGCTGGAGTGTCAGCTGCTGGGCGGCGAGCGCCTGCTGCAGGTCCTGGGGCGTGATCTCGTAGGAGTCGCCGAGCACCGGCACCTGCTTGAGCGCCGCGATGTCGAGCAGCACGCCGCGCGTGACCAGCGCCCCCACCTGGTCCACGCCGAGCTTGGTGAACCCGGTGCGGCTGGCCGCCTCGTCGAGCCCGACGCAGTTGTACATGCTCGTCCCGATCGTCTGGTGGCTGAAGCCATCGAACTGCGTCCCGACCTGGCCGATCTCGGCGACGACCAGCTCCTCGTTCGAGCCGCGCCGGTTGGTGCCCGGATCGTTGCGCGTACGCTTGGTGAAGAGCTCGAAGCGCCGCCCCCCGAACAGCGGCATGGCGTCGGAGAGCACGTGGCCGAGCTCGAAGACCTCGCCGGCACGGATCAGCCGGGCGGCACGCAGCACCGTCTCCGGCTTCATGTGGTTGCCCGAGCCCCGCTGATCGGCGGCACCCCACTTCGACGGACAGCGCTGGGCGTCGGCCGGCGGCTGCCAGCGCTGCGCGGCGGCGAGATCGACGGACATCAGAACGGCCGCAAGGGTAAGAAACATCGTCGTGCGCACACGCCACCTCCTGACGATCGCCGGACAGGGAGTCACCGGCAGAGCATAGCGCCAGCGCGATGCTACGATGCAGCGCCATGCGGACGGCAGATGTCGTGATCGTCGGCGGCGGGTGCATGGGCGCGGCCACCGCCTACTACCTGACGACGCACGGCGCCGGCGAGGTGGTGTTGGTCGAGCGTGAAGCGCAGCTCGGCGCCGGGTCCACCGGCCGCAACGCCGGCGGCGTCCGCCACCAGTTCTCCGATCCCGCCAACATCGCCTTGTCGCGCGAGTCGATCGCGCTCTTCTCCCGCTTCGAGGAGGAGGTCGGCACGCCGATCGACTTCTGGCAGGACGGCTACCTGTTCCTGCTGTCGAGCGAGGCGAGCGAGCGCGCCTTCGCCGAGAGCGTGGCTGTGCAGCGCCGTCTCGGCCTCGACGTCGCCTGGCTGTCGGGCGACGAGGCGGCGGCGATGACGCCGGGACTCGACGCCACCGGCGTGCGCGCCGCCACCTTCTGCGCCGCCGACGGCATCGCCGACCCCAGCGGCGTCACCATGGGCCTGGTCCGCGCCGCGCAGCTGCGCGGCCGCGTGACGATCCTGCGCGACACCGAGGTGACCGGCATCGACGCCCCCGACGGGCGGATCGCCGGGGTGACGACCAGCGGCGGGCCGATTGCCACGCGCGCCGTCGTCAACGCCGCCGGGCCGTGGGCCGGCCAGGTGGCAGCGTTGGCCGGGGTGACGCTCCCGGTGATCCCCGAGCGCCGCCACATCTTCATCGCCCAGCCGGCGCCAGGCGCCAGCTGGGACGATGCGGCCTACGCCGGCCGCACGCCGTCGTCGCGGCTGATGGTGATCGACTTCGACACGACGTTCTACTTCCACCGCGAAGGCGCCGGACTGCTCTTCGGGATGGGCGACAAGAGCGAGCGGCCCGGCTTCGACACCACGGTGCGGTGGGACTTCCTGCCCGAGGTCACCGAGACGGCGGTGCGGCGGCTGCCGGCGCTGGCCGAGGCGTCGGTGACCCACGCCTGGGCCGGGCTCTACGAGATGACCCCCGATCACAACCCGGTCATCGGCGGGCTCGGCGTCGAGGGCTTCTACGCCATCGCCGGCTTCAGCGGCCACGGTTTCCAGCACGCGCCGGCGGCCGGCCGGCTGCTGGCCGACGTGATGCTCGGGCGCGACCCCGGGATGGACCTCACCCCGTTCGCCTTCTCGCGCTTCGCCGCCGGACGCGCCGCCGGCGAGCACCACTTCGTCTGACGCCGCAGCGCGCGGGGCACATTGCAGGCCGCGAGTCTCGCCGCCGTCGCCCCCGAGGCGCAGACCCAGTCGGGCCGGGATCTGTTCCTCATCTTCGCCGCCGCCAACATCGTCGCCACCACCATGCAGGTCGGGGCATCGCTGGCCGGCCTGCCCTCGGCGGGGTGGATGACGGCGCTGGTGCTGGTCGGCGTGCCGCTCGGCGCCGCCCTGGTGGCGGCCCTGGCGCCGGTGGGCTCGCGGCTCGGCGTGCCGTCGATGGTGGCAGTGCGCGCCGTGCTCGGCCATCGCGGCGCGGCGCTGGTGGCGACGGTGCTCTTCGTCACCAACTTCGCGTGGATTGCGGTCAACAACACGATCGCGGCGTCGGTGCTCGTGCCGTGGCTGAGCAGCGCGATCGCCCTGCCGATGGCGTCGGCGGGGCTGGGGATGCTCGCCACTGCGATCGCCGCCGGCGGGCCGGCGGCGGTCCGGCAGGCCGATCGCTGGGCGGTGCCGGCGATGGCGATCGCCGGACTCGTCCTCAGCTTCGGCGTGGCCGGCGCCTGGCGCAGCGATCTGGCACCGCCACCGGTGACGCTCACGCCGCTGGCCGGGCTCGACGTCGTGGCCGGCTATCAGGTGTCGTGGCTGCTGATGTTCGCCGACTACTCGCGCTTCACCCGATCGTCACGAACCAGCGTGTGGGCGGTGTGGCTGGGCCTGACGCTCACCGCGTGGTGGCTGATGCCGCTCGGCTGGGCCCTCGCCCGGCTGGCCGGCAGCACCGATCCGGGGGCGATGCTCGCCGCGGCCGGCACCGGCGCAGCCGCCACGCTGCTCATCACGCTGGCGACGGTGACGACCAACTTCGTCAACATCTACCTGTCGTCGCTGGCGTGGCGAAGCGTCATGCCGGCGATCCCCGAGCGGACGGCGGTATGGTCGGTCGGGCTCGTCGGTACGGCGCTCGGCGCGGTGTCGGGCGTCTGGCTCGAGCGGTTCGCCAGCTTCATGACCGTCGTCGGCGCGCTCCTGGTGCCAGTGGGCGGCGTGCTGGTGGCGCACTTCGTCGTGCGCCGGCGCTGGCCGCGCGTGCCCGACTTGTACGACGCGAGCGGGCCACTGGCCGGCGTCCGGTGGACGGGGATGATGGCCTGGGCCGCCGGTGTGGCGACCTATGCTGCCTTCGCTGGCTCCGGCGCGACCGCACCCGGCTTCGCAACGGCAGTCGTCGCGTACCTGCTGCTCGAACGTCTGCGAGGCTCACGAGCCGCGGCCTGAAGGCCACTGGCACCGATCTCGTGGGTCCTCCGGCGCGGCTACGGATCTACCACACGACCGGCACGCCCACTGGGGGTCTGACCCCCTTGGCACGCTTCTCGCGCCGCCACCGCGACAGCCGAGCGTGACGTGTCGTCGATTGTGCGATCGTTGCAGCGGTTTCAGCGCGAATCAGGACGAGCGGCACCGATCACGTGCCATCGGTGCCAGACCCCAATCGGCGGCGTCAGACGAGGCGGATCGGCGGCTCGATGAGCTCCGGCACCAGCGGATCGACCGGCACCACGCGCGACGTCGTGGCGTCGCCGTCGCGGCGGTCCCGCCAGTGCCTGGGGACGCGCTCGATCTTGATCGGCCAGATCGTGAGCGCGCCGTCGCTGCCGACGTGCAGGCGAAGGAAGTGCTTGAAGTCCTGTACGCGCAGGCCGCTGAACGCCTCTTCGCTGTGGCGGCCGAAGACGTTGAGCGAGACCAGCAGGTAGACACCGACGATGAACGAGCCGATCACCCAGCCGCCGGCGAAGGTGCCCAGCGCCGTCATGACCGACCGCAGCGGCCCCTCGAGCCCGAGCCACCGCGTGGCGAGGTCGCGCGTGCCCCAGCCGAAGAAGAAGATCGCCGCCAGATGCGCGCTGCAGTGCGCCAGTCCCCCGAGCACGCGGTAGATGCGGCTGTGCGTGTCGGTGAAGGCGAGGAACGCGGCGACGATCAGCAGCATCCACAAGGTGAGGGCGGGATGCCCTTCGAACGCCGCGATCGTTACCCTCAGCGCCTCGCCCGCCGTGGCCGGCGTCGTGTCGCCAGCCGCGGCGGCGACCAGCCAGGCCGTCATCAGGTAGACCGTCGCCGGCACGATGCCGAAGCCGGGGTTCAGCACGGGGAAGAGCAGGTTGCGCCACGTCAACCGCTTCGAGCACGCCATGTCGGGATAGGTGGCCTTGACCTCGAAGGTGCGGGCCGGTATGACCTCGGTGAGCGCTTCCTCCTGCAGCAGCGACACGTCTTCTTCGTGGGTCGGATGCAGGAACGCCCCGCCGCCGCCGGCAATGATTTTGTGCACCGGCGGCTGCCCGGCCGCCGACTCCTTGGTCTCTTCGTGGCGGCGGTAGTGGTGCAGATCGCCGGTGAGGTAGGCGCGCACGAGCACGCCGGCCTTGGCGAAGACCTCCTCCCGAAGGTAGATGAGGTCGGTCTCGTCGAAGACCTGCTCGACGTCGCGGTACTTCTGCGCGTAGACCCACACCGGCGTCGACAGGCAGAGGATCACCTTGTCGCCCGGCTGCATGTGGCGGGCGGCGATCTCGCGGAAGTGCTCCATCTGCGGGACGTCGAGATCGCTCTGCAGTTGTCCGTCGCTGCCGACCAGCCACCACCGGTGCGGCAGCTTGATGGCGAAGTAGCTGCGGCGCTGGCGCGTCCACCAGCCGGCGAAGCGGCGGCCGCCGATGTCGGAGCAGAACAGGCGCATGAACGCCGACAGGCCGTCGTACCAATCGTGGTTGCCCGGCACGGCGTAGACGTGCGGACGCTCGGCCGGCGTATCGTCGCCGAAGGCGGCGGTGTAGGGCGACACCAGGCGCCGCTGGTACTCCTCGCGGCTCGGCGTCGGATACACCTCGTCGCCGCCGAACACGAGCACGTCGCCGCGCGGCAGCCGCACTGGTCCGGCCGGCCCGGCGATGGTCAGCGCCGGTTGCGCCATCGCATAGGCGACGGCATAAGTGGGGTTGAAGCCGTCCCCGGTGTCGCACGCGACGTCGATCCACAGCTCGGCACGCGACGCATCGGGCCGTGGCACCGGACCGTGCGCGCCGTCGCGGTAGTGGACACTGTGGTCGTAGTACTCCTGGCGCCGCGAGGCCAGCGCCTGCACGATGCGGTGATCGCTCTGTCCGCCGACGGCCAGCGACACCAGGGTCTTGACACCGGTGCGCAGCAGTTGCGCCGGGTCGAACCAGCGCACCATCGGCATCCGCGCATCCGGCCCCAGGCGTCCGCGCAGCCACAGCGGAAACAGCGACGGCGTCGCCGCGGCCACCCGCCGGGCGATGGGGACGGCGGTCTCCTGGTGTCCCGAGCGCGGCGGCGCGGTATGCGTGGCCGCCGGCGACGGTTCTGGCGGGGTCGCCGGATCGCCGGGCTCTGTCACCCTGCCCTACCGTCCTGGCCGAACCGGGAACGCGGCGCCGCGATGGACCACGCGTCCGGCCAGCAGGGTGAGCTCGGCCTTCATCTCGCGCAACTCGGCCGTCGGCACCGTGTACGGGTTCCGGTCCCAGACGGCGAGGTCGGCGTCCTTGCCGACCTCGACCGAGCCGATCCGATTGTCGAGGAACATCTGATGCGCCGCCCAGATGGTGTAGGACTTCAGCGCGGTGCGGATGTCCACCGCTTCGGCCGTGCCGAACGGCGTCTTGCCGTAGGTGCCGTTCAGCGTCTCGCGGGCCACCGACGCCCACAGGCCGTAGCGGGCGGCATACGGCGTCACCGAGAAGTCCGAACCGCCGCTCCAGCGCACGCCCTTCTTCTGCCACGTGGCCAGCGGCTTCATCCGCAGGTTGCGCACCGGGCCGAAGTTGCCGGCGTAGTTGTCGCCGATCCACCACATGAAGCCGGCGGAGGCTTCGGGATAGGCGGCGTCGTAGTCGCGCTGCATCCGGGCCATCTCGTCGATGGCGCGGTCGGTGGGCGTGTTGGCGTGGATGAGGCCGTGGCGCAGGCCCTTGACGGGCTTGGCCTTGAGCGCCTGCGCGTAGGTGTCCACCACCCAGTCGATGGCCCGATCGCCGATCGCATGCGTGCTCACGTGCACGCCGGCATTGTGGAAGTCGGTGGCCATCTTGCGGTACTCGTCGGGCGGCGTCGCGGGGTAGCCGGGGTTGCCCTTGTCGACGTCCTTCAGGTTCTTGTTCCAGTCCTCGTGCATCCACGCGGTGCGGGCGCCGCCGCTGCCGTCCATGTACATCTTCACGCCGCCGGAGAAGAGCCGGCCGTCGCCCAGCGATTGCGGGGGCCGCGGGTTGGCGTTGACGCGCGCCTGGACGGCGGCGGCCTGGTCGAGCCGGCGCGGCCCGGCCCACAACGCGAAGATTCGGACGTCGAGCTTCCCTTCCTTCAGCAGCTCGTTGTAGAGCGTCCACTTCAGCTCGCCGATCCCGGGATCCTTGGCGCCGGTCATCCCCTCAGAGCTGAAGTCCTGGATCATCTTCACCAGCCCGGCCTTCTGCTGCTCGCGGGTGAACGGCGGGGCGTGGCGGGTGATGAGCTGCTGGGCGCTCTCGAGCACCACGCCGTTGGGCTCGCCCTTCGCGTCGTGGACGATGGTGCCCGCCGGCGGGTCGGGCGTGCCCTTCCGGATCTCGGCGATCTTCAACGCGTAGGTGTTGCCGACGCCGTAGTGCCCGGTGGTGTTGCCCAGCCACACCGGATTGTTCGGCGACACGGCGTCGAGGTCGGCGGCGAGGATGTGCCGCCGCTCGGCCAGCTTGCCCTCGTCCCAGCCATCGCCGAGCACCCATTCCCCGGGCTTGGTCTTCGCCACCTGTGCGGCCACCCGCGATACCACGTCGTTCATCGCCTTGATGGCCGGGTCGCTCAGGTCGATGCTGAACAGCTGGTCGACCTCGGTGAAGTGGATATGGGTGTCGATGAGCCCCGGAGTGACGGCGCGGCCGCCCAGGTCGATCACCTGCGTGGCCGGCCCCACCCGCGCCTTGAGGTCGGCGGTCGTCCCGACGGCGGCGATGCGTCCGCCGGTGATGGCCACCGCTTGGGCGATGGCATCCGACGGGTTCACCGTGATGACCGTCCCGTTGAGGAGGACCAGGTCGGCCGGCGCCTGGGCGCGCGGCTGGACGGCGCCGGGCCAGGACGCCAGCCCGGCGGCAGTGGCGAGGACGGCGAGACAGAGCACGGACGTTCGCATGATGGGTGGCCTCCGGGTCCGACGCTGGGAAGAATAGCAGCGCGGGGCCGGAGGTCTGGCCACCGTTCCCGGGGACAGGCGGCGGGAATCCGCCGGGTCCAATCCCATGGCGCCCGGCCGCCACGCCCGCCGGGTCGTCGAACCGACATAGAATCGCCAACACCGGGTGGGCTTGCGAAGGTCCACGCCGCGCGGTGCGTGCCGTGCTCGACTGGTTGTCGCAACTCCTTCTCGGCGTCCGCTGGGTCGTCTTCGACCAGGGGGAGCTGCGCTTCGCTGCGCCGCCGGGCATGTGGTTCGCCGTTCTGGCCGGCCTGGGCGCGGTGGCGGTGGCGACCGTCGCCTATCAGCGGGCGCCGCGGCGCCTCACCGCCCGCGACCGCGTCGTCCTCACCGCCCTGCGCGCGGCGCTGGTCGGACTCCTGCTGGTCTGTCTGTTCCGGCCGATGCTGGTGCTGCGGGCGGCGGTGCCGCATCAGAACGTCATCGGCATCCTGCTCGACGACTCGCGGAGCATGCGGATTGCCGACCTGAACGGCCAGCCGCGAAGCAGCTACGTGCAGGAGGAGTTCGGCGCCGCCGATCGCGGCCTGCGCCAGGCGCTCGGCGAACGCTTCACGGTGCGCACCCTGCGCTTCGCCAACGGTCTGGGCGCCGCGCCCACCGGAGAAGACCTCAACTTTGCGGGCACCAGCACCCGGCTCGTCTCGGCCCTCGACCAGGCCCGGCAGCAGCTGGCCGGGGTGCCACTGGCCGGCCTGGTCGTGGTCAGCGACGGCGCCGACACCAGCGGCAGCGCGCTCGAGCCGTCGCTGCTGGCGCTGAAGGCCTCGGGGGTGCCGGTCTTCGCCATCGGCGTCGGCAGCGAAACGGCCGAGCGGGACATCCAGGTGGGCCGCGTCACCGCGCCGCGGACCGTGCTCGCCGGCACCACGCTCCTGCTCGACGCGGTGGTGACCGGGCACGGCTACGCCGGACAGTCGCTGACGCTCGACGTCCTCGACAGCGGCGCCATCGTCGGCAGCCAGGCCTTCACGGTGGCGCCCGACGGCCAGCCGGCCACGGTGCGGGTCCGCTTCACGGCCTCCGACCCCGGACCGCGCGTCTTCAGCTTCCGGGTGCCGGCGCAGCCGGGCGAGCTGCTGCCGGAGAACAACACCCGCGACGTGCTGGTCGACGTGCGCGATCGCCGCGAGAAAATCCTCTACTTCGAGGGCGAGCCGCGCTTCGAGATGAAGTTCCTGCGGCGCGCGCTCACCGACGACAAACAGCTCCAGCTGGTGGTGCTGCAGCGCACCGCCGACAACAAGTACCTGCGCCTCGAGGTCGACGACCCAGAGGAGCTGGTCGGCGGCTTCCCGAAGACGCGCGACGAGCTCTTCCAGTACCGCGGCCTGGTGCTGGGCTCGATCGAGGCCGCCGCTTTCACCGGCGACCAGCTGGCGATGCTGAGCGAGTTCGTCGACAAGCGCGGCGGCGGGCTGCTGATGCTGGGCGGCCCGCGCTCGTTCAGCGAGGGCGGCTACGCCGGCACCGCGCTCGGCGACACGCTGCCGGTGCAGCTCGAGCGGATGACGCCGCCGGCCGAGCCGGTGGTCACCCGGCTGACCGTCCGCCCGACGCGCGCCGGGTCGGGCCACGCGGTGTCGCAGATTGCCGCCACCGATCAAGCCTCGGCGGCGCGCTGGGCCGAGCTGCCCGAGCTCACCACGGTGAACGGCGTCGGCGCCGTGAAGTCGGGCGCGACGACGCTGCTCAGTGCGGCCGACGACGCCCGCCGCGACCGCCCGGTGCTCGCCTTCCAGCGCTTCGGCCGGGGCAAGTCGGCGGCCTTCACGCCGCAGGACTCCTGGCTGTGGCAGATGCACGCGTCGATCAGCGTCGAGGACCAGACCCACGAGACGTTCACCCGCCAGCTGCTGCGCTGGCTGGTCGACGGCGTGCCCGATCCGGTGGACGCCTCGGCGTCGGTCGATCGCGTGGAGCCCGGCGAGCCGGTCACCCTCACCGTCGAGGTCGCCGACCCGTCGTTTGTCGCCATCAACGACGCGCAGGTCACCGCCACGGTGTCTGGGCCCGACGGCGCCACCGCGACGGTGCCGCTGACCTGGAACGGACAGCGCGACGGCGCCTACTCGGGCACCCTCACGACCAGCGCCGCCGGCTGGTACGAGGCCCGGGTGGAAGCGATGCGCGGCGGGACCTCGCTCGGAAGCTCCACCCTGCACGTCAACGCCGGGCCCGGCGACGCCGAGTTCGCCGAGACCACGCTGCAGATGGCCGCGCTGCGCCGCATCGCCGAGGACACCGGCGGCAAGGCCTACACTCCCGCCACCGCCAGCGCACTCCTCGAGGACGTGAAGTACACCGGCCGCGGGATCACCGCGGTGGAGGAACGCGAGCTGTGGAACGCGCCGCTGATGCTGGTGCTCCTGCTGGCGTTGGTCAGCGCGGAATGGGGGTATCGGCGTGCCGTCGGCCTCTCGTGACCGCGGGCGGCGGGCGCTGGTCACGGCCGCCGTCGCCATGATCACGCTCGGGGCCGTGGCGCTGGCCGCCCAGCGCGGCCCCTTCGCCGGTGAACGGGAACGGCGGCGGGCGGCACCGGTGGATCTGGAAGGCGTGCAGGTCGAGTACGACGGGCGCTTCGCGTTCGTGCGGCTGCGCTATCACCTGGCCGGCGGCCGGGGCGGGTTCGGCGGTTTCAGGCGCGAGCCGCCGTGGGCGCACGACTACCCGCGCGCCGATCGCCACCTGATGAAGATCCTGAGCGAGATCACGCTGCTGCGTCCGCACCTCGACGACAGCAACATCTTCACGCTCGACGACCCCGAGCTCCACCGCTACCCGGTGGCCTACATGTCGGAGCCGGGCTACTGGACGCTGAACGACCAGGAGGCCGAGGGCCTGCGCACCTACCTGGCCAAGGGCGGCTTCATCATCTTCGACGACTTCCGCCAGGAGCACTGGTACAACTTCGAGGCGCAGCTCCGCAAGGTGCTGCCGACCCAGCGGCTGGTGCCGCTCGACGGCTCCCATCCGGTGTTCCACGCCTTCTTCGAGATCGACCCGTCGCGCTTCGTCTCGCCCTACGGCGGGCTGACGCCGACCTTCCATGGCATCTTCGAGGACAACGACCCGGACAAGCGGCTGCAGGTGGTCGCCAACTACGACAACGACCTGGGCGAGTACTGGGAGTTCTCGGACACCGGCTGGGTGCCGATCGACCTGTCGAACGAGGCCTACAAGTTCGGCGTGAACTACATCGTGTACGGTATGACGCACTAGATCGGGGCCCGGGCCCGGGGGCCCGGGTACGTAGGGCAGAGCTTCAGCTCGGTCTCAGGCGGCTCTGAAGAGCCGCCCTACGGCGATGGAACAAACGGCGGCAGGGAGGATTCGTGGAAGCAGCCAACATGCAGGTGGACCTGAGTGCACCGGACGACATCGCGCTCGCCGATCGGATGAACCAGGGCCAGGCGCGGATCCGCCAGGAGCTGAAGAAGCTCATCGTCGGCCAGGACGAGGTGCTGACCCAGGTGCTGCTGACGCTCTTCGTCGGCGGCAACAGCCTCGTCGTCGGGGTGCCCGGCCTGGCCAAGACGCTGCTGATCCACACGATGGCCCGGGTGGTGGACCTGCGGTTCTCGCGGATCCAGTTCACGCCCGACCTGATGCCCTCGGACATCACCGGCACCGACATCATCCAGGAAGACACCACCACCGGCCGGCGCCAGATGACCTTCGCGCCCGGCCCGATCTTCACCAACATCCTGCTCGCCGACGAGATCAACCGCACGCCGCCCAAGACCCAGTCGGCGTTGCTCGAGGCGATGCAGGAGCACCGGGTCACCATCCAGGGCCGCACCTACACGCTCGAAGAGCCGTTCTACGTCTTCGCCACCCAGAACCCGATCGAGCTCGAAGGCACCTATCCGCTGCCCGAGGCCCAGCTCGACCGGTTCATGTTCCACATCGTCATCGAGCATCCGCCCGAGGAGGAGGAGTTCGAGGTGGTCCGCACCACCACGGCGATCCTCGAGCCCCAGTTCGAGCGCACCGTGACCGGCGAGGACCTGATCGCCTTCCAGCGCCTGGTCCGCCGCGTGCCGGTGGCCGAACCGGTGATGCGCTACGCCCTGTCGCTGGTGCGCGCCAGCCGGCCCAAGTCGGGCTCGTCGCCCGACGCCGTGCGCAAGTGGGTGTCGTTCGGCGCCAGCGTGCGCGCGGCGCAGTACCTGGTGCTGGGGGCCAAGGCCCGGGCGCTGACCAGCGGCCGCTATCACGTCACCTTCGACGACATCCGGGCGCTGGCCCACCCGGTGATGCGGCACCGCGTGCTCATCAACTTCCACGCGCAGTCGGAAGGCATGACCTCCGACATGGTGGTGGACAAGCTGCTCGAGTCGGTGCCGGTGCCGCGTTCGGGGATGTGATGCAGCTCGGCGGCGCGATTCCCGGCGCGCAGTTCGTCGACCCGGCGGTGCTGGCGCGCATCGGCAACCTGGATTTCGTGGCCCGCTCGGTGGTCGACGGGGTGATCAACGGCCTGCACCGATCGCCGTTCTTCGGCAGCTCGGTCGACTTCGCCGAGCACCGCGGCTACGTGCCGGGCGACGACATCCGGCGCGTCGACTGGCGGGTCTATGCCCGCACCGACAAGTACTTCGTGAAGGAGTTCGAGGCCGACTCCAACTCCAACTTCGTCGTGCTGCTCGACGTGTCGTCGTCGATGGCGTTCGGACCGCGCATCACCAAGCTCGACTACGCCAAGACGCTGGCGGCGTGCCTCACCTATCTGGTGCACCGCCAGCGCGACCGCGTCGGCCTCATCACCTTCGACAGCGACGTCGTCGATCACGTGCCGCCGTCGGCCAAGCACCTCGACGTGGTGCTGCACACGCTCGATCGCGCCAAGGCCGCCCGCCCGGGACAGCTCTCGTCGCCGCTGCGCAAGCTGGCCGAGCACTTCGGCCGCCGCGGGATGGTCGTGCTGCTCTCGGACTTGTACGACGAGCCCGAGGCGATCTTCGAGGCCCTGGCCCCGATCCGCTTCCGTGGCAGCGACGTGGTGGTGTTCCACGTGCTCGATCCGGCCGAGCTCGAGTTCCCCTACACCGATCCGTCGGCGTTCGAGGACCTGGAGAGCGGCGAGCAGCTGCCGGTGGTGCCCGAGTCGTTCCGCGACAAGTACCGGGCGCTGGTGCAGGCGCACGTCGCCGAGCTCACCGCCAAGGCCGCGGAACGCGGCGTCGACTACCGCATGCTCGACACCTCACGGCCGCTCGACTTCGCGCTCTACGACTACCTGTCGTTCCGTGAGCGGTCACTGCGGATGCGCTGAGGCTGGCCGATGGCGTTCCTGCTGCCCCTCTTTCTCCTCGGCCTGGGCGCGCTGGCCGTACCGGTGCTGATTCACCTCATCCAGCGCGAGAAGAACCAGATCATCGCCTTCCCGTCGCTGATGTTCGTGCGCCGCGTGCCCTACGAGTCGGTGCGCCGGCGCAAGATCCGCCACTGGCTTCTGCTGGCCATGCGGCTGGGGGCGCTGGCGCTGATCGTGGCGGCGTTTGCCCGTCCGTTCGTGCGCGGCTCGGTCGCCGCCATCGGCGGCGGGGCGCGGGAAGTGATCGTGCTGCTCGACCGGTCCTACAGCATGGGCTACGGCGATCGCTGGACGCGGGCGCAGGCGGCGGCCCGCCAGGCGATCGACGGACTGGGCGCCTCCGACCGGGCCAGCCTGGTGCTCTTCGGCACCGGGTCGGAGGTGGTGCTGCAGTCGATCGACGATCGCGCGCGGCTCCTGGCGGCCATCGCTGCCGCGACGCCGGGCGCCGAGGCCACGCGCTACGGCCCGGCGCTCAAGGTGGCCGGGACGATTGCCGCCGAGTCCACCCGGCCCCGCCGGGAGGTGGTGCTCATCACCGACTTCCAGAAGAACGGCTGGGCGCCCACCGACGACCAGCGCCTGCCGGCGGGCACCACGTTCTCGCCGGTCTCGGTCGGCGACCTCGACACCGTCAATCTCGCCGTCGCGCCAGTGGCGCTGCGACGGGGGCGCTTCGAGGGCCAGGAGCGCGTCACCGTCACCGGCGGCGTGACCAACCGCGGCACCGCCCCGGTCTCCGGCGTCGCGCTCGCCCTGGAAATCGACGGCCGCGTGGTCGAGACCGCGCACGTGGAGGTGGCGCCGCAGGCGTCGGCGTCCCACGTCTTCGCGCCGGTCACGGTGACGCCCGCCGGGCTGCGCGGCGTCGTCCGTGTCGCCGACGACGCGCTGGCCGCCGACAACGCTTTCCACTTCGTGTTGCGTGAAACGCGCCCGGTGCAGGTGCTGCTCGCCGGGCCGGGCGGGCGCGCTGCCGACGACACCTACCTGCGGCGCGCTCTGGCCATCGGCGAGTCGCCGCGCTTCGATGTCACCGCCACGGCCCTCGATGCGGTCACCGACGACGCGCTGGCCAAGGCCCACGTCGTCGTCGTGAACGACGCGCCGCTGGGCGACGCGGTGATCGCGCGGCTCACCACCTTTGCCGAACGCGGCGGCGGCGTGCTCGTGGTCGCCGGCAGCCGGGCGTCGTGGCCGCAGGGCGCAGCGCTGCCCGGAACGCTGGGCGAGCCGGTCGATCGATCGCGCGCGGTCGGCCGGCTGGGCAGCGTCGAGTACGGCCATACGATCTTCTCGCCGTTCCGGGCGCCGCGCAGCGGCGACTTCTCGAGCGTGCGGGTGTACGGCTATCGCCGGCTCACCGCCGCGCCCGACGCCCGCGTGCTGGCGCGCTACGACGACGGGCAGCCGGCCCTGGTCGAACGCGCCGTCGGCACCGGGCGGATGCTGGTGTGGACGTCGGGATTCGATCTCGCGTGGAGCGACCTGGCGCTGAAGCCCGTCTTCCTGCCCTTCGTCCACCAACTGGTCCGCACCCTGGCGGCGTTCCGGGATCGGCCGGCGTCGCTGACGGTGGGCCAGGTCGCGGCGCTCGACCGGCGCCCCGACGGCGGCGCGGCCCGTGTCGTGGTGGAGCCCTCGGGCCGCCGGGCGCCGCTCGACCCGGCGCGCGGCGACGCCGTCGAAGTGACGGTGCCCGGGTTCTACGAGGTGCGGCCGGAGGGCCCGGGACAAACGGTGGAAGCCGTGGTGGCGGCCAACGTCGACCTCACGGAGTCTGATCTGGCCGGGGTCGATCCCGCCGACGTGACCGCTGTCGCCACCGGCGGCTCGGGGGCCCAGGCGGCGGCCGGCACCGGCGTCGAGCCGCCGCGCGACGAGGTGACCGAGCAGTCGCAACGGCTGTGGTGGTACCTGCTCCTTGCAGGTATGCTGCTGTTGATCGCCGAATCGCTCGTCGCCAGCCGCATGTCGAAGGCGGCGGCGTAGACGGGTCGGAAGCTCGGCGCAGGCGCCGGCACGAGGAGGATCGATGCTCCGCGAGCGACCGAACGTGTCCACTGGCGACGTCGCGGGCGTCATCCGCGAGGTGCGCGCTCGCTGGCGGCGCAAGCTCCTGGTGCGCGCCGTCCTGCAGGTGGTGGTGGCCAGCGCCGTCATCCTGATCGCCGCCGGGTTCGCCCTCGAGGCGCTGCGCTTCACCCCCACCGCCATCCTCGCCTTCCGCATCGGCACCATCGCCGCCATCCTCGGCCTGGCGGCGTGGGCGTTCGGCCGCCCGCTGCTCCGTCAGGTGAGCGACGAGCAGGTGGCGCTGTACCTCGAAGAGCACGAACCGTCGCTGAACACGCTGCTGCTGAGCGCGATGAGCGCCGAGCGCAACGGCAACCCGCAGGAGCACTCGCCGGCGTTCGTCCGCAAGCTGGTCGAGGAAGCCATCGCCCGCTGCCAGGCCGTGGACGACGGCCGCGGGATCGAGCAGCCGCTGCTCAAGAAGTACGGGCTGATGGCCGCCGGCGCCCTGGCCCTCGCCTTGGCCGTCTTCATCCTCGGGCCCGCCTACCTGCGCCAGAGCCTCACCGCGATGTTCTCGTGGCAGGGCGTGGAGGCGGCGGCGCCGTATCGGATCGCGGTCACGCCCGGCAGCGGCACCGTGCCGCGCGGCTCGGATCAGACCTTCACCGCCACGCTGAGCGGCTTCACCGCCGACGACGCCGTGCTGCTGGTCCGCAAGGGCGACGCGACCTCGTTCGAGCGCGTGCCGCTGCTCAAGGGCGACAACGGCACGTTCGAGGGCATGATCTTCGACCTCGACGCGAAGCTCGAGTTCCTGGCCGAGGCGGCCGGCGTGCGGTCGGACACCTTCACCCTCGAAGTCATCGACCTGCCCTACGCCCAGCGCATCGACCTCGAGTACCACTTCCCCGCCTACACCGGCCTCGAGCCCCGGGTCGTGGAGGACGCCGGCGACATCGCCGTGCTGGTCGGCACCGAGGTGCTCGTCACCGTCACCCCGACCATGCCGACGCCGGCCGGCGAGCTCACGCTGCACGAAAGCGCCGCGGTGCCGCTCACCGCCGGCGCCGAGGGCAAGCTGACCGGCCGGTTCGTCGCCGACAAGGACGGCTTCTACCGCGTCGGCATGCAGGGCCCCGACGGCAAGATGATCACCGCCTCGCCGCAGTACGTCATCGACGTGCTCACCGACATGGCGCCCACCGTGTCGATCGCCAAGCCCGGTCGCGACACCAACGCCACGCCGGTGGAGGAGTTCTTCGTCGAGGCCCGCGCCGACGACGACTTCGGCGTGCGCAACCTCGAGCTCGTCTACTCGGTGAACGGCAGTGCAGAGAAGATCGTCCCGCTCTACCGCGGCGCCCGGCGTCTCGAGGAGGTGACCGCCGGACACACCTTCTACATGGAGGAGCTCGGCGTCGAGGCCGGGGACGCGGTGGCCTACTACGCGCGGGCCGCCGACAACGACAGCGGTGGCGGCAAGCAGGCGACCAGCGACATGTACTTCCTGCGCATCCGGCCGTTCGGCAAGGACTTCAAGCCGGCCACCTCGATGGCCGGTGGTGGCGGCGGTGGCGGGGGCGGCGGCGCCGAAGTTGGCGCGTTGTCGGAGGCCCAGCGGCAGATCATCGCCGCCACCTTCAACACCGTGCGCGAGAAGCGGACGATGTCGGCCGAGAAACTGCGCGAGAGCACCGTGGTGCTGACCCTGTCGCAGGGCCGGCTGCGCGAGCAGGTCGAGGGCCTGGTCAGCCGCATGAACTCGCGACTGGTGGCGCCCGATCCCAGCTTCCAGAAGATCGCCGAGGTGCTGCCGCTGGCGGTGGCGGAGATGAAGGCCGCCGAGGCCAAGCTGCAGCAGCGGAGCCCCGACGGCGCGCTCCCGCCGGAGCAGAAGGCGCTGCAGTACCTGCAGCAGGCGGAAGAGGAATACGAGACGCAGGTGCAGACCCGCAACCAGAGCGGCGGCGGTGGCGGCGGGCAGCAGGCAGGGTCGATTGCCGAGGATCTGGCCGACTTGTTCGAGCTCGAGATGGACAAGATGGCCAACCAGTACGAAACCAGCTCGCGCGCGCAGTCGGACCAGGCCGAGCAGCGGATCGACGCGCTGGCCGAGAAGCTGAAGGAGCTGGCCCGGCGCCAGCAGCAGGAACTCGAGCGCCAGCGCCGCCGGGCCGCCGGACAGGCGGCCTCGGGCGGCGGCGATCAGCAACGGGCCCTGGCCGAGCAGGCCGAGGAGGCGGCCCGTCAGCTCGAGCGCCTGTCGCGCGAACAGAACCGGCCCGACCTGGCCAACGCCGCGCGCCAGATGCAGCAGGCCGCCGATGCGATGCGGCGCGCCGCGGCGGGCAACGACCCCAGTGCCGCCGGGCAGGCCTCCGCCGCCGCCGAGCGCCTGCAGCAGGCGCAGCGACAACTGCAGGGCGCGCAGGCGGCCCGCTCGGAGCGCGACGTGCAGGATGCCGTGCGCCAGGCCGAGGAGATCTCGCGCGAGCACGCCGACGTGGCCAGCGACGCCGAGCAGTTGAACAACGCCGGCGCCGATCGGCTGCAGAAGTCGCAGCTGAACGCGCAGCGCCGCGAGGGCCTGTCTTCGAAGCTGGGCCAGCTGGAGCAGCAGCTCGATCGGCTCTCCAACGAGATGGCCCGTGGCGAAAAGGACTCGTCGCGCCGGCTGCAGGAGGCCGCCAGCGGGATTCGCGACGACAAGACCAAGGAAAAGCTGCGCTACTCGCGCCAGTTCGTCGGGCGTGACGCCGATCCGGGCGCCGGCGCCGAGATGGATGCCGACATCGGATCGGACCTGATGGATCTGCGCCGCAAGCTGGCCGAAGCCTCGTCGGCGATCGGCAAGAGCGGCGCCGCCGGTGAAAACGGCGAGGACACGCGGGCGCGGGCGCGCGAGCTCGTGCGCGGCGTGGATTCGCTGGGCCGGCGCATGCAGGAGCGCGCGACCGGGCAGGACCGGCAGGGCCAGCAGGCCAACGCCCAGGGTCAGGACGGACAGCAGCGCCAGCCGGGACAACGCGGCCAGCAGGGCCAGGCCGGGCAACAGGGCCAGCAGGGACAGCAGGGGCAGCAAGGCCAAGCCGGGCAGCAGGGCCAAGCCGGCCAACAGGGTCAGGCCGGTCAGCAAGGCCAGGAAGGCCAGGCGGGACAGGCAGGACAGCAGGGCCAGGAGGGCCAGGGCGGCCAGGCGGGCCAGGCCAATACCGACGGTCAGGCCGGGGGCGGCGGCTACGGCGACACCTTCGGCGGCTGGGACGACAACGGGGGCTGGGGCAACGCCCGGCCCGGCAACTTCACCAACGACGACATCCGGCAGTTCCGCGGCGAGGCTCGCCGCTACAGCCAGGACCTCGAGGCGCTGCGGCGGGCGCTGCGGGGCGAGGGCGTGGACACCCGCAACCTCGACGAGATCCTGAAGCGCCTCAAGGCCCTCGACGACGACCGCGTCTACCGCGACGTGCAGGAGCTGGCGCGGCTGCAGGCGGGGGTGAGCGAGGGGCTGCGCCGCTTCGAGTTCGGCCTGCGGCGCCAGCTCGATGGCGAGGCCAAGGACGTGCTGCTGTCGGGCAGCGACGACGTGCCGGCGGAGTTCAAGAGCATGGTCGAGGAGTACTACCGGAGCCTGGCCAAGCAGCAGCGAGGGCAGCCCCGGTGACGATCCGTCGCGCCGTCGCTGCCACGACGGCACTGGTGCTGCTGGCCGCGGCTGGCGCCTCGGCGCAGTGGGGCGGCGGCTACTACGGGCGCATGCGCCGCGTCCCGCCGCGGCTGCCGACCAGCGACGCCAGCTTCGACGGCGGCTTCACGTTCTGCCGGGTGATGTACTCGGGCCGCTGGCGCGAGCCCGGTGGCCAGGGCTGGTCCACCGACTACCCCGACGCCGACATCAACTTCTCGATCCGCTTCGCCGAGCTGACCAAGACGCGGGTGAGCAAGCAGCCCAGCGGCGTGCCGAACCACTGGGTGGTGCGCCTCACCGACCCGTGGCTGTACCGCTGCCCGTTCGTGCTCGGGGCGGACGTCGGCACGATGGAGCTGCGCGACGACGAGGTGCTCGCCCTGCGCGACTACCTGCTGAAGGGCGGCTTCCTGTGGGTCGACGACTTCTGGGGCCCGCGGGCCTGGGACGTCTTCGAGGGCGAGATCGCCCGCGTCCTGCCGCCAGCGCAGTATCCGATCAAGGACTTCGGGTCCGATCACCCCATCTACCGGATGATGTTTCCGCTGTCGGCGATCCCGCAGATTCCGTCGATCCAGTTCTGGCGGGGATCGGGCGGGGCGACGTCGTCGGAGCGTGGCGAGGACAGCGCCGAGGTGCACCTGCGCGGCATCACCAACGCCAAGGGTGAGCTGATGGTGCTGGCCACGCACAACACCGACATCTCCGACGCCTGGGAGCGCGAGGGCGAAGACCCGGAGTATTTCTACACCTACTCGCCCAACGGCTACGCGACGGCGCTGAACATCATGCTCTACGCGATGAGCCACTGACCGCCGCAAGGCGCTGTACAATACCGCTGCCAGTGCGAGCCTTCCTGATCCACGTTCGCGATCCACAGTTCTACGCCATCCCGCGACAGGCACGGGCCGCGAACGGCCGCCTGCAGGTCATGGGGTTCCCACCGATCGGCATCATGTCCCTCTCGTCGGTGCTCAAGCGCGCCGGCCACGAGGTCACGATGTTCGATCAGGCCAATCCCGACACGCCCAACACCGTCATCGTCGACGAGATGCGGCGGCAAAAGCCCGACCTGGTCGGCATGAGCTTCCTGTCGACCACCAGCTATCCCTACGCCAAGGTCCTGGCGCGGCAGCTGCGCGCCGCCGATGCCGACGTCAAGCTGGCGTTCGGCGGCGTGTTCGCCACGCTGAACGCGCCACTGGTCAAGGCGCAGTGCCGGGAAGTCGACTTCGTGTGCCGGGGCGACGGCGAGCAGCTCATCGTCGACCTGCTCGAGCACCTGAACGATCCCGACACGGTGACCGGCGTCACCTGGCAGGAGAAGGACGGCACGCTCCGCAACAACCCGAACCGGGCGCTGCCGCGCGACCTCGACCAGTGGCCCTTCCCCGACCGCGAGAGCCTGCCGCTCGACTTCGTCGAGTCGATGCCGCTCGACGTCCCGGCGGTGCTGTCGCTGGATCGTTTCACCACCATGCAGACGTCGCGCGGCTGTCCGTGGCCCTGCGTGTTCTGCGACATCCCGATCTTCAACGAGGGCAAGTGGCGGGCGCGGACTCCCGCCCACGTCATCGCCGAGTTCGAGCAGCTGCGGAAGGATGGGTACGGCTCGGTCTACTTCGTGGATGACCACTTCCTGCTCCAGCCCAAGCGCATCGAGGCGATCTGCGACGGCCTCATCGCCGCCAGGAATCCGATCAAATACGGGCTCGAGGGCCGCGTCGATTCGGTGGCGCAGCACCTCTTCCCCAAGCTGGCGCAATCCGGCTGCCGCACGGTCATGTTCGGCATCGAGAGCGGCAGCCAGAAGATCCTCGACCGCCTCAAGAAGGAGCAGACGCTCGAGCAGATCGAGTCGGCGGTCACCAATGCCAAGGCCGCCGGCATCGAAATCGTCCACGGCTTCTTCGTCGTCGGCATTCCCGACGAGACCGAGGAGGACCTGCGGGCGACGTTCCGCTTCGCGTCGAAGATCCGCATCGACAGCTTCGGCTTCAACCGCCTGTGTGTCTATCGCGGCACGCCGCTGTGGCAGGAGTACGTCAAGCGCGGCCTCGTCAACGACGCCGCCGACTGGTACAAGTACTTCAAGTGCACCTCGATCGATCCGAGCTGCCTGCCGGGCGAGGAAGTCCACCGCATCCGCTCGGAGGAGATGCGGAAGCTCATCCTCTACAAGTTCACGCGCTTCCCCATCCAGACCTTCCGGCTGCTGGGGCGGTTCCTGCGTTTCATGCCGCTGCGCGACGTCATCTACCTGATTGTGAAGCCCTTCCTCGGCAAGAAGGCGGGGGCGACCAACGCCGAAGTGCTCTCGCGCGCGGTCGAGCATGCCGACGCCAAGAGTGCCGCGGCCGACCTCACCAGCCTCTCGGACGACGCGCTGGAACTGGCGATCGCCGGATCCAAGGCCGAGCGGGCCCGGATCCAGGCGATGGCCGAAGCCGGCGACTGACAAACAGGCTAGCGTGACAGGTCGATCGACAGGCCGACCTGCAGGCTCGTGCGGGGGCTGGAGTCGAACCAGCCGGTGCCCACACCGAAGTCGAGCGTGCAGCCGTCGCGCAGCAGGAAGTTGCCGCCGATCTGCGCGGTGGCCAGCGAGCCGACCAGCGTCGCCTTCTGCGACCACGCGATCGCGAATTCGGCGCCGATCTGCAGCCTGGCGCCGACCTGGGCGACGAGCGAGCTGCCCCCGGTGAGCACCGCGCCACGCTGCTTGATGCCGACCAGGCCGGTGGTCGTGTTGCCGGCGAGCACCGCCCCGGCATTGAGCCGCAGCGTCCAGCGGTCGTCGAGCCGGTGCTGCGAGATCGCCGACAGGCCGTAGTCGACGAGGCCGGATCCGAGGTTTCGACTGCGTTCACCGCTCGGTATGCCCAGCGTCATGCTGCCGGCGAACGCATGGCGGGCGCCGGGCTGACGCGTGAAGCGGGCCTTGGCGCTCACCGTCGTGTCGCCGATCCCCGACACGACCTGCGGCGAGGCGCTCCGCTCGGCGACCAGGCTGATGAACGGCACGGTCGCACCCAGCTCCAGCCAGCCGGCCACGCCGGTATTCACCGCCACCTTGACGACGTTCTGCCAGCGGGTCGGGCGAGCGGACGGGCGCAGGCCGTCGACCTGATCACTCAGCTCGATGTGGACGGTTCCGACCTGCGTGATCCCGGCGTCGTCGACGACGAAGGGTTGCTGGGCGGCGGCCGGCCCCGCCAGCAGCAGACCGCAGAGCGCGGCCAGCCACGGCCGGCGCAGCGGCCAAGGCGAGGGCGCCGGGTGGCGCGCCATGACGAGATCGCGCGGCCTGCACGCCGGACGGAGCCGCAGCCGGTTACCGCTGGGGCGCCGCAGTCGACGTCGGCGACGCCGGCGCCTTACCCTTCCAGAACGTCATCAGCGTCTTGTGACGCGCGGCCGCAGCCTCGGCGTTGCCGGCGGCGGCGTGCGCCTGGGCGGCGCCCATCAGCGCCCGCGCCCGGTTCGGCATCAGCAGCAGGCTGGCATCGAAGGCCGCGGCGGCCTCCTTGGCCCTGCCGGCCCGCAACAGCACGTCGCCCAGCACCTCGTGCGAGGGCTTCACCGGATCGGCGGCGCCCCTGGGCGGTCGCATGCTCTCCTCGATCTTCACCGCCTCGGTGAGCAGCGCGATCGCCTGATCCTTCTGGCCCTTGGCCTCGGCGACCAGCGCGGCGAGCTCCATCGCCATCACCCGATCGCCCTTGCCGGCGTCGGGATTCTCGCCGCCGGCGGCGGGCACCGGCGCCGCCCCGTGGTCGGCGTGGGCACCGCCGCTGCCGGCAGCGGGCGGACCACCGGCCTTGGCCGTCAGCATCGCCGCCATCTTCTCCGCGGTGGCCAGGTCGCCGGTCCTCACCGCGCTCATGCCGTTGGCGAGGATGGTCTCGGCCGAGGCGCCGTCGGCCACCGGCTGCACCTTCCACTCCTCGGTCTCGATGATGTAGCGGGCGTTCACCAGCACGAGCGTGCCGACCGCGCGGGGGTGCTTGGTCGTCTTCAGCAGCTCTTCGAAGGCGCCAATCCGTTCACGGGCACCGGCATAGTCGCCCAGCTGCAGGAAGCCGTACTGCCCCCAGTCGCCCGAGTGCGACAGATCGCCGGGCGTATCGCCGGGCTGGAACAGGGCCTTCGCGATGTTGAAGGCGCGCACGTTCTGATGCGCCACCTCGTTCCACATCCCGTGCTGGATGAAGATGTGCGTCGGCATGTGGACGGCGTGCGACACCGCCGGGACGATCTTCGCGTAGACGAACGCTGCGTCGAGGGCGAGCGGCGCGTGCACGGGGTCGTCGAAGGCGTGGATGATGTAGTGGGTCGCGCCCGGATGGTTCGGGTTGCGCTTGGCCACCTCCATGGCCAGCGCGCCGGCGCGAATCTCCGGCCGGAACGTGTCGTCGTTGGTGGCCCGGGCGCCGCTCAGCAGCGACAGCGCGTAGAACGTCGTCACCTCGTCGTCGGCCGGGAACTGCTGGTGGAGCCGCTCCATGGCCTTCATGTAGGCGACGCGCCGGGCGCGCCAGTCGGGGCCCTCCGCCCACAGATCCTCGACGGCCTGCAGGAATCCCTTCTCACGCGGCGTCGGCGCCTTGGCCAGCCGCGTTGCCCGGTCGGGCCCGAGCCGTGCCAGGATCGCCCGCGGGCTCTTCGCGTCCTGCTCGGGGTTGAGCGGGTGGTTGTAGCAGAGCGTCTCGCCCCAGTAGGCCATCGCGAAGTCGGGCTGGAGCTTCTGCGCCGCCTGGAACTGCTCGATCGCCTGCTTCCAGCCGAAGCTGTGCAGGATGGCGGCGCCGCGCAGGAAGTGCTTCTGCGCCTCGGCCGATCCCGAGGTCGGGAACGACAGGTTGCCGACGTTCTCGAGCTGCGCCAACGCCGGGGTGGCACACAGCAACAGGCCGATGGCGGCCGCGCGCACTGCTCGCATCACATCCTCCCTCGGACGCGGTGGCCCGATGGCGCGGATTCTACTCCCGAGGCGGGTCGGCCGGCAGCGCAAAATCGGCGCGTCGGGCCGGGGCGGCCGGCACCGGGCGAGGGCGGTAAGATCGGCTCGATGGCGAAGAAAATCTGCGATTCCATCCTCGACACCATCGGCGACACGCCGATGGTGCGGCTCAACCGCATTCCCAAGGGCGTCGTCGCCGCCGACGTCGTCGCCAAGATCGAGACCTTCAACCCCGGCAACTCGATCAAGGACCGCATGGCGGTGAAGATGATCGAGGACGCCGAGCGCGACGGCCGGCTCAAGCCGGGCGGGACGATCATCGAGGGCACCTCGGGCAACACCGGGATGGGGCTGGCCATCGCCGCCGTGGTCAAGGGCTACCACTGCATCTTCACGACCACCGACAAGCAGTCGAAGGAGAAAGTGGACGCGCTGCGGGCGTTCGGCGCCGACGTGATCGTCTGCCCGACCGACGTCGAACCCGAGGACCCGCGCTCCTACTACTCGGTGTCCTCACGGCTCGAGCGCGACACCCCCAACAGCTGGAAGGCCAACCAGTACGACAACCCGTCGAACGCCCAGGCCCACTACGAGCAGACCGCGCCGGAAATCTGGGATCAGACCGAGGGCCGCGTCGATCACCTGGTGGTCGGCGTCGGCACCGGCGGCACGATCTGCGGCGTCGGCAAGTACCTGAAGGAGAAGAAACCCGGCGTCAAGGTCTGGGGCATCGACACCTACGGATCGGTGTTCAAGAAGTACAAGGAGACCGGCGTCTTCGACAAGAACGAGATCTATCCGTACATCACCGAGGGCATCGGCGAGGACTTCCTGCCCCAGAACGTGGACTTCAGCGTCATCGACCACTTCGAGAAGGTGACCGACCGCGACGCCGCGATCATGACCAGCCGCATCGCCCGCGAGGAGGGCATCTTCGCCGGCAACTCGGCCGGCTCGGCGATGGCCGGCCTGCTGCAGCTCGCCGCCAACTTCCGGGCCGGCGAGCTGGTCGTCGTCATCTTCCACGACCACGGCACGCGCTACCTCGGCAAGATGTACAACCCGGATTGGATGCGCGAGAAGGGCTACCTCGATCGCAAGGGCCTCACCGCCAAGGATCTGGTGGCCGATCGGCAGAAGGCCCGGCTGGTCACCCTCGGGCGCACGCAGTCGGTGGCCGAGGCGGCGCACATCATGACCGAGCACGCCTACTCGCAGATCCCGGTCGTCGCCGACGGCCGCCTGGTCGGCTCGGTGAACGAGGGCCGCCTGTTCGACCAGATCGTGCGCCAGCCCGAGCTGCTGAAGGGCCCGGTCGAGGCGATCATGGAGCCGGCGCTGCCCTTCGCCGACATCTCCGCCGATCTCGAGGCGCTGGCCGGCATGATGACGCCCGATTCGCCGGCCGTGCTGGTGCGCGACTTCAAGAGCGACGAGACCTACATCATCACGCGCTGGGACGTGATCAAGGCGCTCAGCTGATGCGCGGCGTGCTCGCGGCGGCGCTGCTGGTGGCGATGACGACGCCGGGCGCCGGCCAACCCGTCGCCGATCCGCGGCTGGTGGAGGCGATCGGCTGGTACACCGGCACGCGCGGGCTCGTCGACGAGGCCAAGGCGCGCCTGCTGATCGAAACGACGGCGTTCGAGGGCAACGTCCTGGCCCGCATGTGGCTGGCGCGGCTGTACTCGCGCGGGCGGATGGGCTATCCGCGCGACGACGTCAAGGCCAGGGCGATCGCCGAGCAACTGATCGACGCGGTGCAGCGGCAGGCGGCGGCCGGCACGGTCGAGGCGGTGTTCCTGATGGGCAGCGCCTACGACGAGGGCCTGGGCGTGGCCGAGGACCCGGCGGTGGCGGTCGCCTGGTTCGACAAGGCCGCGGCGGCGGGACACACGCTGGCCGAGCACAACCTCGGCAACGCCTACGCCGCCGGGCGCGGGGTGGCCGCCGATCCCGTCCGGGCCGTCGAGTGGTGGCTGAAGGCCGCCGCCAAGGGCGATGTCGTGCCGCAGCTGCGCCTCGGCGAGGCCTACGAGGCCGGGCGCGGAGTTCCGAAGAACCTCGGCGAGGCCCGCCGCTGGTACGGCGAAGCCGCGACCCGCGGCGATACCGACGCCGCCGCAGCCGTCAAGCGGCTCGCCGGCGGCGCCTGACACGCCGGCGTCGCGCCGGTGAACTCCTGGCGCGCTAGAATCGTCCCTTCGCTGTAGCAGCGACTCGTGCTGGAGGCACACCGCCCATGGGCCTGATGGACTACATCAAGACACAGCTCATCGACATCATCGAGTGGACCGACGACTCGCGCGACACCATCAGCTGGCGGTTCCCCGACGACGACAAGGAGATCAAGAACGGCGCCCAGCTCATCGTCCGCGAGTCGCAGACGGCGCAGTTCATCTACATCGGCGAGTTCGGCGACACCTTCCTGCCGGGCAAGCATCAGCTCACCACCGACAACATCCCGGTGCTGACCCACCTCAAGAGCTGGAAGTACGGCTTCGAGTCGCCGTTCAAGGCCGACGTCTACTTCGTCAACACCCGGCTCTTCACCGGCAACAAGTGGGGGACGTCGAACCCGATCATGATGCGCGACCAGGACTTCGGCGTCGTGCGGCTGCGCGCCTTCGGCACCTACGACTTCAAGGTGGTCGAGGTGAAGCGCTTCCTCAAGGAGGTGGCCGGCTCCGACCACAACTTCCGCCTCGACGAGTTCGCCGACACGATGCGCTCGCGCATCGTCAGCGCCTTCAGCGACGCCATCGCCAGCGCCAAGGTGCCGGCCCTCGACATCGCTACGCGCTACCAGGAGGTCGGGGAAGCCCTGCTGCCGCTCATCAATCCCCAGCTCGAAGCCAAGTACGGCATCACCATGCCCAGCTTCATCCTCGAGAACTGCTCGGTGCCACCCGAAGTGGAGGCGGCGATCGACAAGCGCTCGAGCATGAGCGCCATCGGCAACCTGAACGACTACGTGAAGTACCAGATGGCCCAGGGCATGGCCCAGCCCGGCGGCGGCGGTGGCGTGGCCGGATCGGCGGCCGAGATCGCCATGGGGTTCGCACTGGCCAACCAGATGGCCAACCAGCCCGGCGGCGTGCTCGGCAGCGGCCAGGCGGCCACCCAGGCCGGCGGCGTGCCGCCGGTTCCCGACGTCCTCACCCCGGCCGACGTGGCCAGGACGCTGGGCGTGTCCGAGGCCGACGTGATCGCCACGCTGGAGAAGGGCGACATCAAGGGCAAGAAGATCGGCTCGGCCTGGCGCGTCACCAAGGGCGCGCTGGACGAATTCCTCGGCTAGCGACGCTCCGCCCTGGACGAACGATGTGGCTGCGCATCGCTAGCAACAGCTTTGCTTGGCCCCGCTTCGCGGGGCGGGCCGTCTCGACGCAGCTGCCCTGTCGGTTGGCCGCGAGTCGAGACGGCGGCGCTCGTGTCTCCTGACCCTCCAACCACCGAGCCGCCGCCCATACCGGAGGTGCCGCCGCTGCCCGAGGTCCGGGCGCTGGACAAGCACCACTGCCCCGGCTGTGGCGCCGAGGCGCGCTGGGATGCCGGCAAGCAGGCGCTGGTGTGCCCGTACTGCGGCACCGTCTCGCCGGCGGAGCTGGCCAGCGATGGCTCGATCGTCAAGGAGCACGACCTGGCGGTGGCGCTACGCGCCATTCCCGAGTCCTCGCGCGGCTGGGAACTCGACCGCACGCCGGTGCAGTGTCAGAGCTGCAAAGCGATCTCGCTCTTCGAAGCGACGCGGGTGGCGCAGCGCTGCGAGTTCTGCGGCTCGCCCGCCGTGGTGCCCTACACCGACACCCGCAACGTGATCTATCCCGAGAGCCTGCTGCCCTTCTCGGTGAGCGAGGCGCAGGTGCGCGAGTCGATCCGGCGCTGGTACGCCAGTCGCTGGTTCGCGCCCAACCGCCTGAAGAGGGCGGCGCTCACCGATCGCGTCAACGGCGTCTACCTGCCCTACTGGACCTTCGACGCCCAGGTGGACGCCCGCTGGACCGCCGAGGCCGGGCACTACTACTACGAGACGCGCGTGGTGACCCGGAACGGCCGGCGCGAAACGGTGCAGGAGCGGCGCGTGCGGTGGGTGCCGGCGGCCGGCGAGACGCGGATGGCGTTCGACGACGAGCTGGTGGCCGCCACGCAGGGGATCCACCCGGCCCTGCTCCGCCAGATCGAGCCCTTCCCGACCGCTACGGTGAAACCGTACGACCGGGGCTACGTCTCGGGCTGGGTGGTCGAGCAGTATCAGATCGACCTGGTCGGCGCCGCCGAGCGGGCCCGCGCGGTGATGGACGACAAGCTGCGGGCCCAGTGCGGGCGCGACGTGCCGGGCGACACCTACCGCAACCTCGAGATCGCCGCCACCTACAACGACCAGACCTTCAAGCACACCCTGCTCCCGGTGTGGCTGCTGCAATACGACTACGGGCGCCGCAGCTTCCAGGTGGTGGTGAACGGCGTGACCGGGTCGATCGCCGGCGAGCAGCCCTACAGCTGGATCAAGATCCTCTTCGCCGTCCTCGCCTTGATCATCCTGGCGATCGTGCTGATCAGCATCGCCGACTAGAGCGGTTTGCCGTTCACGTAGGGCAGAGCTTCAGCCCTGCCGGGTCAGTGCATCCGCACGTCGTCTCGGAGGGCGGAACTGAAGTTCCGCCCTACGACCGATGGCGTTTGACGTGGCACCTAGTCGAGCGGAATCTTGCTGGCGTTGGCCGCCAGCCAGGTCTTGAAGTCCTGCAGCGCCGGATTGAGACGCTTCGAACGAGCGACATCACGCGTCGTGTTCAGTTCGGCAGCGAAGTCGCGATAGACCTGGAACATGTTGCCGAGGTCGTCGGCGCCGGGGAACCCGAAGCTGCGGAAGGTCGCCGGCGACACTTCGTTGTAGCGGACGGTCTTGCCGAGCGCCCGGGTCATCGCCGCCGCCATCTCGTCGCCGGTCAGGTGCTCTCCGGCGATCCCGATCGTCTCGCCGATGTACTCCGCGCCGCCCTTGAAGACGCCGTAGGCGCACTTGCCGATGTCTTCGGCGGCGATCCCGGCCATCTTCGCCGTGCCCATCGGCAAGGTCAGCAGGTAGTCGCCGTCGGGGCCCTTCTTCGGGCCAGAGCCGAAGTGGATGAAGTTGTCCCAGTAGAAGGACGCGAGCAGGAAGGTCGTCGGCACGCCGGCTTCCCGGAAGAACCGATCGGCTTCACCCTTGGCGTCGAAGTGCGGCACCTTGTACTTGCCCTGCAGGGTCGGCATGCGATCGTCACTGAGCGGCACGAGCGTCCGGGTGTCCTCGAGGGTCGACCAGATGACGTGCTTCAGCCCGGCGGTCTTCGCCGCTTCGGCCTGCGCCCTGGCCTGGGCCAGCTCCTTCTCGGGCGAGTAGTGGGCCCAGAAGAACGTCACGCAGTAGGCGCCGTAGGCGCCGGCGAAGGTCCGCTTCAAGCTCTCGGGATCATCGACGTCGGCCGCCACCACCTCGGCGCCGGCGTCGGCCAGGGTCGTGGAGGCCGGGGCCTTCGGATCGCGGGTGAGCGCCCGTACCGTGAATCCGCCAGCAGGGTCGGCCAGGATCGCCCGGACCAGCCCGCCGCCCTGGGCGCCGGTCGCCCCCACTACTGCGATCACCCTCTTGTCCGGCATATAGGACACCTCGGCGGGAACGTCGTGAAGAGCACGATCATACCGTAGCGTCCACGCCGCTTCGGTCGACGCGAGGGCGTTGCCCCGGCTCGTCGGCGCCGTTGGTCACCGCGCCGTCACAATCGGCTTGCCAGCGCGGCGCCGGCCCGGCTACGTTCACGCCATGCCTCGATTCCTTGCGCCTCTTCTCGCCGGCATGTGCGTCCTCGGCACGGTCGCGCTGGCCCAGCAGACGGCCCGCCAGTCGAGCCTCACCGGCACCGTCGTGGCGGTCAACCAGCAGTCCGATTCGGTCACGCTCATCGACCTGAAGACGATGACCGCCTACCGGCACGTGGCGGTCGTCGGCCGGGCCGCACGAGGCCGCCGCCTCGCCCGACGGGCGGATGGTCGTGGTCACCAACTACAACAAGCCGGGCGCCGGCCAGCAGAAGACGCTGAGCGTGCTGGCGCTGCCCAGCGGCGACACCGTGAAGACCATCGACCTGGGCGAGTACCGCGCTCCGCACGACGTGCGCTGGGTGGACGGCAGCCGCGTCGTGGTCACCGTCGAAGGGAGCCAGGCGCTGCTGCTGGTCAACGTCACCACCGGCGCGATCGAGCGCGTCTTCCGCACCGAGGCCGGCGTGTCGCACATGCTGGCGCTCTCCACCGACCGGACGCGCCTCTACTGCTCGAACATGCGCGACGGCAGCGTCAGCGCCTTCGACTTCCAGAGCGGCAAGAAGATCAAGGACGTGCAGACCGGCAAGGAGTGCGAGGGCGTCGGCGTCACGCCCGACGGCCGCTGGGTGTGGGCCGGCAACCGGGCGGAGGACACGATCTCGATCATCGACACGAAGACGCTGGAGGTGGTGAAGCGGATCAGCTCGCCCGGCTTCCCCTACCGCGTGCAGTTCACGCCCGATGGCACCCGCGCGCTTGGTCCCGCACGCCAATGCGTCGTCGCTTGGTCGTCGCCGACGTCGCTACCCAGACGATCATCAAGTCGATCCCGCTCGGGATGACCAAGGTCGACAAGCCGTCCACGGCCGGCGTCTTCCCGCATCCGGACAACCGCCACGCCTTCGTCACCGTGCGCAACGACAACTCGATGCTCGTGCTCGACCTGACCACCGGCGAGACGCTGGGACGCGTCGAGGTGCAGAACAGCCCCGACGGCGTCACCTGGTCGCCGGTGCAGCGGTAGAGCGCCCCGGCGCTGCTTCGCCCACGGCGGGCCGCCGTCATGACGACCGTTCAAGTCCGAAGAGCCTCACCCGGCGACGCTGCCGGCATCGTCGCGGTGCTCGAGGCCGTCGTGGCCGAGCGCATCCACTCGGCGATCGATCGGGTGTGGACCGTCGAACAGGAAGCCCGCTACCTCGCCTCGCTCTCGGACCGGGAAGCGGTCCACGTCGCCGTCGACGCCTCGACAGGTATCGTGGGTCTGCAGAGCCTCGACCGGTGGTCGTCGCTCCTGTCGTCGATGGCACACGTCGGCCAGCTCGGGACGTTTCTGTTGCCGGCCTGGCGCGGACGGGGTCTCGGGCGCCAGTTGTGGCGCGCCACCGAGGCATTTGCGCGTGGGGCCGGCTACCGCAAGCTGGTCATCCAGGTTCGAGCGTCCAATCCCGGCGCCCAGTCGTTCTATCGCCGTCTCGGCTTCGAGGAATGCGGGCGGCTGACCCGCCAGGTCGTCATCGACGGCATCGAGGACGACGAAGTGCTGATGGAGATGCCCGTGAGGACGCAGCTCGGCGGTGAGTGACGGCCGCACTTCGCTGTCGGCCGGGGTCACCCTACAATGCCCAGATGTCGCCAGATCACGTGCCGCTCGGCCCCATCAACGCGGTGGCGGCGATCGTCGAGACCGACGCCCGGCTGATCGACCTGCTCGACGGCCTGTCGCTCCAGGACTGGGAGGTGCCGACGATCGTGCCGCGCTGGCGCGTGCGCCACGTGGCCGGGCACCTGCTCGACACGGCGCTGCGACGGCTCGCGCATCGTACGCGATGGCTATGCCGCCGAGCGCCCGGCGTCGGACACGGCCGCGGACCTGCGGGCCTTCGTCAATCGGGTGAACGCCGAGGGCGTGGCCGTTTACGGACGGCTCAGCCCGCGCGTGCTCGCGGCCCACATGCAGGAGGCGACCGTTGCGCTGCACGAGCACTTCCGGCAGCTCGATCCGATGGCCCCGGCGGTGTTCGCCGTGAGCTGGGCCGGCGACAGCCAGTCGCCGAACTGGTTCGACATCGCCCGCGAGCTCACCGAACGCTGGCACCACCAGCAGCAGATCCGCCTGGCGCTCGACCGGCCCGGGATCCTGACGCCGGCGCTCTACTATCCGGTGCTCGACTGTTTCATGCGGGTGCTGCCGCACGCCTACCGGCGACGTCCCGGCCCCGCCGGGCACCGTCGTCGAAGTCGAAGTGGACGGCGACGGCGGTGGCGCCTGGCACCTGTGTCGCGAGCCCGATCGGTGGATGCTCGTGGGCGAGGTGCTCGACCCTCCGGCCGCCCGCGTCATCATTCCCGGCGCGATCGCCTGGCGGCTCTTCACCAAGGGGATCGCCGGCGCCGAGGCCGAGCCGCAGCTGGCGATCTCAGGTGATCGCGCGCTGGCGACCCCGGTGCTGGCTGCCACCGCAATCGTCGGTTGAAGCCGCACCGACCCTCGTAGAATGTCCAGAACGGGAGCTGACCATGAACCTTGTGCCTTTGACTTCGATGACCGTGCTGGCCGGCGCGCTGAGCGTTTCGCTCCTTGCCCAGGCCGTGCCCGAGGTGAAGCTGCCGCCCTCGCCGCAGGGCCAGGCCGCGGTGCAGCTGGGCGGCCGGTGGGAGAAGACCGCCGACGGCGAGCGCTATCGCGACGGCAAGTGGATCCTGGTGGACTACGGACGCCCGCTGCTGCGCGGCCGCACCGGCATCTTCGGCAGCGGCGCCGACTACGGCAAGCGCGTCAACCCCGATGCCGCCATCTGGCGCATGGGCGCCAACGACTCGACGCGCCTCACCACCCAGGCGGCATTGCAGATCGGCGGCACCACCATCCAGCCCGGCGTCTACAACGCCTTTGCCGACCTGAAGCCTGGCGCCTGGACGCTGGTGCTGAACACTCAGAAGCGGCAGGAAAAGTACGACCCTAACGAGAAGGTGCTGCTCTACGGCACCTACAACTACGACGCCAAGTTCGACGTCCTGCGGGCGCCGATGACGGTGCGCACGACCGACACCGCGGTCGAGCAGCTCACCATCGGCTTCGTCAACGTCACCGACTCCAGCGCCACGATGACGGTGTCGTGGGACAAGACGGTGGCCGCCGTGGACATCCGGCTGGCCACGCCCGGAACGAGATAGGCACCCGCCGTCTCAGCGCGGGCCGGCCTGGATCTCCCTGGCGACCCGCTCGACGTCGGCCATCACGCGCAGCAGGTTGCCGCTCCACAGCTTGCCGATCTGCTCCTCGGTGTAGCCGCGCTTGACCAGCTCGAGGGTGACGTTGAAGGTCTCCTCGGCGCCGTTCCAGCCGGCCACGCCTCCGCCGCCGTCGAAGTCCGACGAGATACCGACGTGGTCGACGCCGATGGTCTTCACCAGGTAGTCGATGTGGTTCACGAAGTCGGCCACGGTGGCCATCGGCGCCGGCGGGAACTGCTTGTCGACCTCGGCCATCCGGGCGCGGAAGGCGGCGCGCTGCGCGTCGGTCATCTCGCCCGGGCCGCCGGGAGGCATGCCGGCGCGGGCTTTTGCCAGGGCCGCGGCCCGCTCGGGTGAATCCGGCGGCTTGATCTTCACGTAGCCGTCGAACGCCACGGTCTGGATGACGCCGCCGTTCTTCTTCAGCGCCTGGAGCTGCTCGTCGTCCATGTTGCGGCTGTGATTGGCCAGTGCCCGGGCGGCCGAGTGCGAGGCGATGACCGGCGCCTTCGACAGCGCGATCGCCTGCAGGTTGGCCGGCTTCGACGGGTGCGAAACGTCGACCATGATGCCCCAGCGGTTCATCTCGGCGATAGCCTGCTTACCCAGCTCGCTCAACCCGTTGTGCAGCCATTGACCGTCGCGCTCGCCGGTGTTCGAGTCGGCGAACTGGCTGTGGCCGTTGTGGGCCAATGACATGTAGCGCCCGCCGCGGTCGTGGAACTCCTTGATGCGCGCCAGGTTGGTGCCAACCGGATAGGCGTTCTCGATGCCGATCACCGCCACCTTACGGCCGGAAGCGGCGATCGACCGCACGTCGGCGGCGGTGAGCGCCAGGCCGATGCGGCTCGGCGCGATCTCTTTCGTGAGCCGGTGCACGGCGTCGAACTTCTCGACCGCCTGCGCGTAGGCCTTGTCGTAACCGTCCTGGGTGAGCGGTCCCTGGCCGACGAAGACGATGAAGAACGCCACGTCGAGGCCGCCCTCCTCCATCTTCGGCAGGTTCACCTGGTTGTCGAGGCGCTGGGTGTAGTTGCGGGCCTTGGTGAAGTTGCGCGGGTCGATGTCGTCGTGGGTGTCGAGCGTGATCACGCGCTCGTGGATGGCGCGAGCCCGTGGCGACGAGCGCCGGGTCGGGCGCCTGGGCCAGCGCCGGCGCGGCCATGGCGAACACGGTCAGGACGGTGAGGGCGCGGGACGACGGTGTCGACATCGAAGGCTCCTGACGGCGAATGCTACTACGCACCGCCAAGCCGATCGGTCTGGGACCGCGACCTCGAGGCGACGCCGTCCCCGTATAATTCGAACTGGCGCGGCGGCCGCGCCCGTCCCGCCATGATCGGTTCCACCGTGTCCCACTACCGCGTCGTCGAGCTCCTGGGCGGCGGGGGGATGGGCGTGGTCTACAAGGCCGAGGACCTCTCGCTCGGCCGCATGGTGGCGCTCAAGTTCCTGCCGCCGCACCTCGCCCGCCACGCCCAGACCCTGGAGCGCTTTGCGCGCGAGGCCAAGGCCGCGGCGGCGCTCAACCATCCGAACATCTGCACGGTCTACGAGGTCGGGCAGCACGACGGCCAGTCGTTCATCGCCCTCGAGCTCCTCGAAGGGCGCACCCTGCGCGCAGGTGCTCGACGGCACGCCGCTGCCCGTCGCCAGCATCGTGGCCTACGCCACCGAGGTGGCCAGCGCGCTCGCCGCCGCCCACGCCAAGGGCGTGGTGCACCGCGACATCAAGCCCGCCAACCTGTTCGTGACCGCGCTCGGCCCGGTGAAGATCCTGGACTTCGGCCTGGCCAAGCTGGCCGCGCCGGACGACGAGACCGACTCGAATTCCGACACCCGTATCAGCGTGCGCGAGGATCAGCTGACCGCGCCGGGCACGACGCTGGGCACCGTGGCCTACATGTCGCCCGAGCAGGCGCTCGGCCAGCCGATCGACGGCCGCACCGACATCTATTCGCTGGGCGTCGTGATCTACGAGATGGCGACCGGCACGTTGCCCTTCGCCGGGCCCACCTCGGCCGCCACCTTCGATCGGATCCTCCACCACGTTCCACCGGCGCCGTCGGTGCGCAACCCGCAGGTGCCGCCGGATCTCGACCGCATCGTCGCCAAGGCGCTCGAGAAGGACGCCGACCTGCGCTACCAGACGGCGGACGACCTGCGCGCGGATCTGCTGCGCCTGGCCCGCGACAGCGACGCCTCGCTGACCACGACGGCCGCGGCCCCGCGGCGCAGCGCGCCTGCGGCTACGTGATCCTCGCCGGCGTGGCGGTCGCCGCCGCGCTGGCGGCGGCCGCGCTGGTCCTCCGGCCGACCCCGGCACCTGCCCTCACCGATCGCGACCAGGTGGTGCTGGCCGACGTGGTCAATCTCACCGGCGATCCGGCGTTCGACGACACCCTGCACGCGGCCCTGGCCGTCGCCATCCGGCAGTCGCCGTATCTGAACGTCGTGCCCGAGGTGCGCGTGCGTGAGACGTTGCGCCTGATGGGCCGGCCGGCCGAGGCGCGGCTGACCGCCGACGTCGCCCTCGAGGTGTGCCAGCGCGAACAGGCTCAGGCGGTGCTGAGCGGCACGATCGCCGAGCTGGGCGGCCCCTATGCCATCACGCTCGAAGCGCTGGCCTGTCCCCGCGGCGACTCGCTCGCCGTCGAGCAGGAACGGGCCGCCGACAAGGCCGCGGTGCTCGATGCGCTGGGGGTCGCTGCGGCGGCGCTGCGCGGCGCGGCTCGGCGAGTCGCTGGCCTCGGTGCGGGCGATGGACGTGCCCCTGGCCCGGGCCACCACCGCCTCGTTCGACGCCCTCAAGGCCTTCAGCCTGGCCGAGGCCAGCCGGGTGTCGGGCGCCGACGACAACGACGCCATCGGCCTGTATCGCCGCGCCCTCGAGCTCGACCCCGACTTCGCGCTGGCCCACGCCCGCCTCGGCACGGTGCTGTCGAACCGCGACGCCGTGGATGCGAGCATCCAGCATCAGCGGCGCGCCTACGAGCTGCGCGACCGCGTCAGCGAGTACGAACGGCTCTACATCACCTCGCACTACTACGGCAACGTCACCGACGAGGTGCAGAAGTACCTCGAAGTCCTGCGAGTGTGGCAGCGCACGTTCCCCAACGACTTCACCGCCCCCAACAACCTGGCCGTGATCCAGCTGCAACTGGGCGACTACGCCGCCGCTCGCGACGCCGCCCGCGAGGCGCTGCGCCTCGCCCCGCAGAACCCGCTGCCGCGCTCGAATCTCGCCTGGGCGCTGCTCTTCAACGGCGAGCTCGCCGAGGCCTCGTCGACGGCACGGCAGGCCATCGACGCCAACCTCGCCTCCGACTTCCTGCGCGAAGTGCCGGCGTGGTCGGCCTACTTCCGGGGCGACGCCGCCGATCTCGCCGGCGAGCTGGCCGAGCAGGGGCCGCTGGGCCGCCGCGGGGTCCGCACCTTCTGGCGGTTCGCGCCGTGGCACCTGCTCCGACAGGGCAAGATCGACGCCGCGATTGCGCTCTGGACCGCCCTCGGCGACCGCGATCGGCAGGCCGGGCGCCAGGAGGCGCAGATCCTGGCCGAGGTCAAGCTGGCGCGGCTGTACGCCCTCGCCGGCCGCACCGAGCCGGCCCGCGCGGCCACGCGCGCCGCGCTCGCGCTGGTCGGTGAGGCGCGGCCGCCGCTCGAGCTCGGACTGGCGCTGGTCGACGCCGGCGACGTCGAGGGCGCGCGGGCGTGGATCGACCGGCTGCGCGCGGCCTCACCCGACAGCACGTTCGTCAACCAGCTCGAGATCCCACAGGTGGAGGCCGCCCTCGCCTTACGCGCGCGTCAGCCCGCCCGGGCGCTCGACGCGCTCGGACCCGTGGGCTCGCTCGACCTCTCCTACACGGCCTCGGCGCTCTACCTGCGCACCCGGGCGCTGCGCGAGCTCGGACGCTTCCGCGAGGCGATGACCGAGGCCGAGCGCACGCTCGCGCGTCCGTGGCTCACCGGGCCGCAGGGCATCGACCTCGTGCTGCCCCTGGAGTACGCCCGCGCCGCGGCCGGGGCCGGCGAGACCGCGACGGCCCGGGCGACCTACCAGCAGCTTCTCGGGCTGTGGCGCGAAGCCGACGCCGACTTCCCGCTCCTGCGTCAGGTGCGCGCCGAGCTGGCCGCGCTCGCTCGTAGGTCACCTGGCGCCGGGCCGTCTGCGGTCAGCGGCGGTAGATCACACGTCCGGCCCGAATCGCGTGCCGCACGTCGGCGAAGGCCCGCGACGACGATGCCGGATCGCTGCCGAGCACGACCAGGTCGGCGTCGAAGCCGACCGCCACCCGCCCGCGGTGAGCGCTCTCCGCCGAATCGCCGCGCGGGTGCCGTCGTCAGGCTGGTCGAGGATCTCGCGCCAGCCAGACCGGCCGCCGCCATGCGCTCGTACTCGATGCGCGTGGTCGAAGTCGGGCAGGTAGCCGACATCGGTGCCGAACAGGATCTCACCGCCCTGGCGGGCGAACGTCCGCACCTCGTCGCCGACGTCCCATTGCCAGCGCCCGTCGAAGAGATGCAGGGTCGGCACCATCGCCATCCGCTGGGTGATCATCCGCGCGTAGTGGTCCGCCGTCATGCCGCGCGTATCCTCGACCGCGTGCGCCAGCACGTTCACGCCCGGCGCCAGCGCGACCTCCAGTCCCGCCAGGTTCGACGGGTGCGCGAACACGGGACGGCCCATCTCCCGCGCCACGGCCGTCGCCGCCGCGGCGATGTCGGTGGGCATCGGCAGCACGCGGCCGCGCGCGACCCAGGCGCCGGCGAAGAGCTTCACCGCGTCGGTGCCGCCCTCGAGCTGCGCACGGACGAGCTCGGCGGCGGCGGCCGGTGTCGCCGGCTGGGGCAAGGTCGCGACCACGGCGGCCGGCAGGGTGTCGCGCACGTAATAGGGGACGCCGTCGGGCGGATAGAGCGGCGCCCCGGCGGTGAGGATGCGCGGACCGGCGATCTCGCCGGAGTCGACACGGCGGCGCAGCGCCTTGGTGTTGTCGGGAAAGGAGGCCAGGTCGACGATGGTCGTGTAGCCGTAGCGGGTCACCATCTCCCGCAGGCTCGCTTCGAGCGCGGCGGCCGGCCGCGACGCCGCCTCACCCCAGCGTGCGTCGTCGGTGAAGTGCACGTGCGAATTCTGGAAGCCGGCGAGCACGACGAGCCCGGTGGCGTCGATCGTCGTCGCCCCCGGCGGCACGGCCACGTCCTTGCGGGAGCCGACGGCCGTGATCCGCGGGCCAGTCACCACCACGACGGCGTCGTCAAGCGGGACAGCGGTCGGGTCGGCGTAGACACGCGCCCCGACCAGGGCGAGCACGGTCTCCGGCTGGCGCGGCCTGGCCCGCCACGAGCGAGACGGCACAGGCCAGCATGATCCCTGGAACGGTCTGGCGTCATCTAACGACGTAGACAGGATCGCTGCCCATGGGTTGCCGAGGATACACTCATGGGCCGTCGTGACTCGCCGCATCGGCGCCGCTGATCGTCCTGGCCCTGCTCGGTCGCCGGCGGTGCGCGCATCGCCCATCCCGCCCCGTTCAGCTACCTCGATCTGCGGCTGACCGCGGCCGGCGTCACCGGCTCGCTGGTCGTCCACGACCTCGACGCCGCCTACGAGCTGAAGATCCCCGACGCGACGCCGCTGCTCGATCCGACCGTGGCACGGCGGCACGGGCCGGCGCTGGCCGAGGTCCTGGCTCGCCGGCTGCACCTGCGGCTCGACGGCCGCGACGCCGCCGTCACTCTGACCGACGTCGAACCCGTGCCCGATCGCCAGGGGCTGCGCTTCACGCTCCGGCTCGAGGGGGCGGCGGCGCCGGGCCGGATCGACGCTCGACACCACGATGTTCCCGTACGACGCCACGCACCAGACGTTCGTCAACGTCTACGAGGGCGACGCGCTTCGCCATCAGGCCATCCTCGACGGACGGCACTCGACGCTCACCTACTACGCCGGGTCGTGGCAGGGCGTGGGCGCGGTGCTGGGGACGTTCGTGCCGGCCGGCGCCTACCACATCGCGATCGGCCCCGACCACCTGCTGTTCCTGGTCGGCCTGCTGCTCCTCGGCGGGTCGTTGCGGCGTCTGGCCCTCATCGTCACCGCCTTCACCGTGGGCCACACGGTGACGTTGTCGCTGGCCGCGCTGAACATCTTCGCCCCGCCGGCGGCGATCATCGAGCCGCTCATCGCCCTCAGCATCGTGCTGGTCGGCGTCGACAACCTGCTGGTCGGCGACGCCGGGGCGGCCAGCCGCGACCTGCGGCCGTGGATGGCCGGGCTGTTCGGCCTGGTCCACGGCTTCGGCTTCGCCTCGGTGCTCCGCGAATTCGGCCTGCCCGACGAGGCGCTGGGCTGGTCGCTGTTCGGGTTCAACCTCGGCGTCGAGCTGGGTCAGCTGGCGTTCGTGCTGCCCATCGCGGCCCTGCTGGCCTGGATCCGCGGCCGGTCGGCCCTCGCCGGCGCGCGTCTGGCGATGGTAGGCTCTGTGGTTGTCGCGCTGGCAGGCGCGTACTGGTTCGTCCAACGCGTGTTCTTCCCGGGGAGTGGAGCATGAGCCGCACTGGTGTCTTGGGTGGAATCGTTCTCGCGGGCGTGGTGGCGGTGGCGGGACGTGGCCTGGTGGCCCAGCAGCCGGCCGCGACCGGCCCCAACGTCGCCGGCATCGAGAAGGTGAAGGACAACCTCTGGATGGTCACCGGCGGCGGCGGCAATACCGCCGTGTTCGCCACCGCCAATGGGGTGGTCCTGGTCGACACCAAGCTGGCCAACTGGGGCCAGGCGATCATGGACCAGGTGAAGACGGTGACCAGCAAGCCGGTCACCCACATCATCAACACCCACACGCACGGCGATCACGTGGGCAGCAACGAGTACTTCCCGGCCAGCGTGGAGATCGTGGCCCACGCCAACGTCTCCACCAGCATGGCCAAGATGCCGGCGTTCGCCGACGGCACCAAGAAGCACGCCTTCCCCGACCGCACCTACACCGACAAGATGACGGTGCTCAGCGGCAACGACGCCATCGACCTCTACCACTTCGGCCCGGCGCACACCAACGGCGACACCTTCGTCGTGTTCCGCAACCTGCGCGTCATGCACTCGGGCGACGCCTTCGCGGCCAAGGGCACCCCGCTCCTCGACGTCAACAACGGCGGCAGCGGCGTCGCCTATCCCGACACCATCGCCAAGGTAATCGCCGGCGTGAAGGACGTCGACACGGTGATCCCCGGCCACAGCGTGGTGATGAAATGGCAGGACTTCGTGGAGTTCGGCGAGTTCACGCAGGTCTTCCGCTCGACGGTGCAGGCGGCCAAGGCCGCCGGCAAGACCGCCGACCAGGCCGCCGCCGAGCTGAAACTGCCCGACAAGTTCAGCGCCTACGTGATGACCCGCGCCAAGGACAACGTGGCGACGATCTACAAGCAGCTGCCCTGATGCTCCGAGCCGGCGTGATGGCGGCCGCGCTGGCGGCGGCCGCCGGATGCTCCAACGGGCCCGGATCGGCGCCGCCGCCGGCGGCTTCCGCGCCGGCGCCGGCCGCCGACGCCGAGCACCAGAACGTGGTCGGCCCGCACGGCGACCACACGCCCCACAAGGGCGGCCTGGTGCTGATGAACGCCGACGTCCACTACGAGGTGGTGCTGGCCCGCGACGGGCGCCACCGGATCTGGTTCAGCGACGCCGTGCGCAACGAGCTGCCGGCGTCGGTCGCCACCGGGGTGACGCTGACCATCACCCGTCCCGGTGAGTCCGCCGAGGTGCTGGTCCTGGCCATCGACGACAGCGGCGAGTCGTGGCTGGCCGCCGGGCGGCCGGTCACCGGCACCGACGCCTACGTGAAGGTGGCCTACTCGCTGCAGGGCGAACCGCACGAAGTGGAGCTGCCCTTCGTGCCGGCCGCGACGCCGACGACGCCGTGACCGCGGCAGCGGTGCGCATCGCCGCGGCCGTGCTCGTGGCAACCTCGATGGCGCCGCTGTCGGTGCGGGCGCAAGACGCACCGCCGCCCCTGGTCACCGATCGCCCGAGCTTCACGAGCGCGGCCCGTGTCGTCGGCCCCCGCACCGTGCAGGTGGAATCTGGCGTCGGCGTCACCGTCGATCAGCCCGGGATCGATGGGGCCGGTCCGCTCGAGTTCACCACCCTCGAACTGCCCAATGCGCTGCTGCGTGTGGGGCTCGAGCCGTCGGCTGGAGTTTCGGGCGGCGATGATCGGCTGGATCCGCACCGCCATCGACCGCCCCTTCGCCGAACCCTCCTCTTCGCTGTCCACCGTGGACCTGGCCGTCGAGTACCAGTTCGCCGCGCAGGAGGGCTTCGGCGCCGACCTGGCGGTGATCGCCGGCGTCAGCGTGCCGACGCAGGACTTCGGCTCCAGCTGACAACACCCTCGACCCCTTCGCGCAGTTCGTCTGGAGCCGCGACCTGACCGCGTCGATCAACCTCGGCGGCATGGTCGCCTGGTCGCTGCCGTCGTCGGCCGGCCACCGCTACGAATCGCTCTCCGGCAGCGTCGTGTTCGGCCATCCGCTGGGCGGCCGCTGGAGCGCGTTCTGGGAGGCCGTCGCCGGCTATCAGGACCTCGACGACGACCGGGTGGCGTGGACCGGCAACGTCGGGGTGCTGCGTGCGATCGGCGACGACGTGCAGCTCGACGCCTACGTGGGCCGGGGTCTCAACGACGCGGCGGCCGACTGGGCCGTCGGCGCCGGCGTGTCGGTGCGGTTCCATCGCTGACACCGCCGCTCGCCCGCCTCGTTGCGCCGATCCTACTCCCGCAGCGCATGCCGCAGGGCCGCGGTCAGATCGCTGAGCAGGTTGCGCTTGAACACGTATCCCGACGCCCCGGCGCCTTCAGCCGCGCTCATGAAGTCCGGATCTTCGTGCATCGTCAAGAACACGATCCGCGGCGGATTCGGCAGCGCTGACAACTGCCTCGCCACTTCGATACCGCTCAACCCAGGCATCGAGATGTCGAGCACCACGGCATCGGGCGTCAAGACGAGTGCCGCATCGAGTGCCGCGTGGCCATCCAGCACCGCGGCGACGATCTCGAATTCGCCGGCGAGCTGATTGCTCACGCGATCGAGGATGGCCTGATGGTCGTCGGCCACCACAACGCGCGGTCGATTCATTGAGGCGCTGCGGCTGTCATGATCGGGTCGATTCGCTAGCTGCGTGCCTTTCGCGCCACCGCTGCCTTCGCCGCGGCGCGCCGTTCGAGCTGATCGGTGAGCAGTCGGTAGGTGATGTAGTACTTGTAGATGTTGCTCACGTAGGTGACCGTCTCGCGGCCGATCCGCTCCGAGGCGATGCGCTCGACGTTGCCGAACCACACGTTGGGATCGAGGCCGCGCTTCTCCGTCTCGCGCCGGAGCTGTCTCAGGCGGCCCGGCCCGGCGTTGTAGGCGGCGAACGTCATCAAGCCCTTGTTCAGATCGTCCATCGGCTCGTCCTTGAAGTACTGGTCCATCATGAACCGCATGTACTTCACGCCGGCGTGGATGTTGGGCTCGATCTCGGTGATGTCGCCGACGTTCAGTTCCTTGCCGGTCGGGGGCATGACCTGCATCACGCCGATTGCGCCGACCGGGCTCCTGACGTTGTGGTCGAGGGTCGACTCCTGGTACCCCTGCGCCGCCATCAGCAGGTAGTCGACCTTGTACTGAGCTCCGTACTTCTTGAACAGCTCGACGACCGATTGCAGCTTCTGACGCTCGGCGTCGGCCGCCGCGTTCTTGGCGTACTTGACGCTCTGCAGATACCGCCGTTCGACGACGTTCCGGAACCCGTCGCCCTGTCCGTGCTTCTTGAGCCACGTGTTGACGACTTCCCGCAGCCGGGGGTTCTCCTTGCGAAAGGCCACGGCCAGGCTGCCGCCGGACCGCACGCTGACCTCCCGGTGCACCGTGATGTCGGGGAACACCTGGCTCCAGAACTCGGCCAGATAGTCGTCCACCACGGTGATCGGCGCCAGGCCGGCGTTGACCATCTCGAGCACGTCATCGTCTTCGAGCACGTCGGGCGCGACCGTGACGATCACCGCCGGCTTGCCGCGCGCCTTCAGGTCGGCGTTGAGGCGCGCCAGACTCTCGTCGTAGATGCTGTTCTTGCGGACGAACACCTCCTGGCCTGCCAAATCGTCCACCGTGGTGATCGGCGGTGCGCCTGGCCCGGTGACCACGACCTCACTCACGTTGGTGCGCGTCGGGTCCGAGAAGGCGACGAGTTTCTCGCGCTCGGGCGTAACGGTCACCATCGCCGCGACCATGTCCACCTTGCCGCTGGCGAGCGCGGCGTAGAGCTGATCGCGCGGCATCGGCACGATCACGACGTGCACCTTCAGGTTGCCGGTCTTCAGGTCGGCGTTCAGATCGTTCTCGAACAGCTTCAGGGATTCGTAGGTCAGGCCCCGTTCCTGGCCCTTGTCGATGAAGTAGTGCGTACGGTTGAAGGTCACGGCGACGCGGATCGCGCGCCGCTTGACCAGGGCGTCGAAGTCGCCGGTGAAGGGCTGGTCCAGCACGAGCTGCACCGCTTCCGGAAGGGCGTCGAACGGCGAGACCGTATCCGGGATCGGCTCCTCGGCCGCGGAGTGAGGCCGCGGCCGCGGGCACCGTCGCCGCCGGCGGGGCCGGCGCCGGCTGGCCCGAGCAGGCCGTGGCCACCGTCACGAGAAGTGCGACGGCCATCCGCTCAATCATGCTTGTGGTTGTCATTGGTCCTGGCTTCCTCGGGCGCGAGTGTGTTTCGACCGTCTGAGCGAAGGACTCTACCGATTCACCCGATCAGCGCCTATGCAGTTTCGGCATCTCCATCAGGCGAGCTGCAGCCTGACGCTGTGGCACAAACAGCCGAGGTGTCGTTGCCGAAATTGCATAGCCGCTCCGTCGGCGCCCTCCTACTCTGACGCCCGACACTGCGATAGACGCCAAGCCGATGCGCCTGGCGATTGCCAATGAGCGGAACGCCGACGATGACGAGCTCAGTGACGCATTTCGAGATCTACGCCGAAGCTCCGGCGAAGCTGGCCGAGTTCTACGGAACGCTGCTGGGATGGCAGATCGACAAGGCACCGGGCATCGACTACTGGCGCATCGAGACCGGTGCCGGAGAAGCCAAGAGCATCGGCGGCGGGATCTTGTTCCGGCCGATTCCGGGCCCCCGCAGCTGGGTGCACTACGTCCACGTCGAGTCGCTCGACGACACCCTTCAGAGGATCGTTGAGCTTGGTGGCTCTGTGGTCCGGCCGAAAGCCGCGGTGCCGAAGGCGGCATGGTTCGCGGTCGTGGCCGACCCTCAAGGGAACATCTTCGCAATCTGGCAAGCCGATTCGCTGGCGATGCCGCTGCCCGAACCAGAAGTCTGAGCCGGAAACAGACACCCGAAACCGGACGAGGAGAACGTTCATGCGTTACACCGACGACGCGCTGTACCCCGAGAACATGCAACCGTTGATCATTTCCGCGGCACCGTATGGCCCGACCTGGCTGCCGGGTGACGCGCCCGACATCGCCGTGACCTGGGACGAGCAGGTCAAGGCGGCGGTGGACTGCTACAACGCCGGCGCTCGGGTCCTGCACCTCCACGTGCGGAACCCCGCGACCGGCCACCTGTCCGCGGACATCGAGCACTACAACCTCATGATGGCGCGCCTCAAGGAGGCCGTGCCCCAGATGATCATCCAGGTCGGCGGCTCGATCGCCTTCTCGCCCAAGGGCGATGGCGACAAGGCCAAGTGGCTGGACTACGACACGCGTCACATGCTTGCCGAGATCACGCCAGCGCCGGAGACCGTCACCGTCGCCATCGGCACCTCGATGTTCGACATCACGCAGATGTGGACCGCCGACGATGTGAAAGGAACGCATCTGGAGGATCCGAAGGTGATCGCCGCCTACGCCGGCATGTTCACCGACGCCGGTCCGGCCTTCTACCTGGAGCACCTGAAACGTCTGCGGGCGAAGAAGATCCAGCCGTATTTCACGCTGGCGCACGTCCACCAGCTCGAGATCGTGGAGCGGCTGATCCGCCACGGCGCCTACATGGGCCCGCTGAACACCAACATCACCATGTATGGCGGAGGCGGGTGCGGCCACAATCCGTTCGACTGGATGCACTGGCTCCAGCGCGAACCGCAGGGCGCGGTCGTCACCTTCTGGGCAGGCATGCGAATCAATGCGGTGGCCCAGCCGATGGCGATCATCCTGGGACAGCACGTGCGGGTCGGCATCGAGGACAACCTCTGGAACAGCAAGCGTCAGCGCATGTCGTCGATCGACCAGATCAAGTCGGCCGTGGACCTCTCCGAGCGATTCGGGCGCAAGATCGCCACCGCGGATGAAGCGCGCAAGATCATGAAGATCGGCGTGTGGTACGACAGCGTGGACGAGACGCTGAAGAACCTCGGCATGCCGCCGAATCGCGGCGATGACGATCGGGGCTTCATGGTCTGGGAGACCGACGGCAAGAAGACCGTCCAGCACCAGATCTCCGATTCGCATCCGATGGCCTACTGCATGACGCCGCCGCCGGCGCTGAGGAAATGACGTCAGGGTCCCGTTCTCCGAGGGAGGACGGGGCCCTCAGCTCTCCGCCGGCAATCAGACCTAGCAGGAGGCAGTGAAGATGGCACGCCCCGACACAACCGACGCAACGGGCCCCTGGGACAACGCTGCGCTCGCCACGTTCCGCGAATGGGAGCCGGCGTTCGTCGATCAGTGCCTCGAGATGTCCAACGACGCGTGGACCAGCGGCGTGCTGCCACGCAAGGACGTCGAGCTGATCAGCCTCGCCGTCAATGCGGCCTGCACCAACCTGAGCGCCGAGGGCACCCGCCGCCATGTTCGCGGCGCCCTCGACGCTGGTGCGACCCGCGACGAGATCCTGATGGTCATCAAGATCGCGTCCCTGCTGTCGATCCATACGTGCAGCCTGGGTGCGCCGATTCTCCTGGAAGAGGCCAGGGCGGCCGGCGTCACGCCAGCGCCAACCAAAGCGCCGACGCCGGTCTGCGACAGGATGAAGGCCGCCGGCCAATGGAACTCGGCGTGGGATGCGTTCCTCGAGATCGCTCCGGGATGGACCGAAGCAATCATCGCCGCCAGCCTGCCGGTGTACACCAGCGGCGTCCTCACGCCCAAGCTGGCGGAACTGCTGAGCATCGCCGTAGATGCGTCAATCACCCACATGTACGCGCCCGGCACCCGCCGCCACATCCAGACGGCCCTGAAGCTCGGCACGACCGTGGAGGAGATCATGGAGGTCCTCAAGATCTGCGTCGCCCAGGGTCTCCAGGCGAGCAACCTCGGCGTCCCCATCCTGGCCGAGGAGCTGCGACGCGCTGAAGCGTCCCGGTCATGACACAGCCAACGAAGCGCATCGCTGTCAACTTCGGCGGCGGATACGTCCCCGGGCTCAACGCGGTGATCGCGGGGACGGTGCTTGCCTCGAAGGAGCTGGGCTGGGAGGTCTTCGGCATCCAGGACGGATACGACGGACTGCTCTTTCCCGACCGGTACCCTGGCGGCGGGCTGGTGCGCCTTGACCCAGAAGACCTGCAGGAGCTCGTCGGTAGCGACGGGTGCATCCTCGGTACCGCCCCCCGCAGCGATCCGTTCCGCGTTCGCACGATCGTCGATTCCCAGGTCGAGGAGCTCGATCGGTCCGATGACGTCCTGGCCCGCCTCGCACAGCAGGGGATCGACGGGGTTGTCTCCGTCGTCGGCGCGCGGTCGATGAGTACCCTCTTCAGGCTCCACCGCAAGGGTCTCAAGACGGTCTGTGTGCCGAAGTCGGTTCACAACGACGTGGCGGCCACGATGCTGTCGTTCGGCTTCAACAGCGCGCTCAGCTTCGTCACCGACATGTTGCAGCGGTGCCGCGAGGCGGCGCGCTCGGCGCACCGGATCGCCGTGGTCGAGGTCACGGGTGAGCAGACGGGATGGCTGGCGCTGCAATCCGCCATCGCCGTGTGCGCCGATGCCGTGCTCATCCCGGAGATTCACTATGACCTCGACGCCGTCGCCGCGAAACTGTGCGCCAGAGCCAGGGCCGGGAACTCCTCAGGGCTCGTGGTGGTGGCTGAAGGCGCCCGGCCAGTGGCCGGCCAGGAAGCGTCGGTGGCGCCATCGGATTCAAAGCTGAAGGCCATGCTCTCTCCCGGAGCGACGGGCGCGGAAGGCCTCCATGTCATCTACCGGTCGGGTCAGGCCAGCGAACAGGTCGCCCTTGGGCTTCAGCGCCGGACCAACCAGGAGATGTACTCGCTCGTCCTCGGGCAACTAGCGAGTGCTGGAACCCCGACGGCGGTCGATCGGCAACTGGGTCTGGGATACGGTGCTGGCGCCGTGCGCGCCCTGCAGCGGGAACAGAGCGGAGTGATGGTCGTGTTCCAGCCGCCGCATCTCGAGTTCGTCCCGCTTGCCGAGGCCATCAACAAGGTCAGGACCGTGCCCGCCGAGAGCCATTTGCTCCTCATCGCGCGGTCCCTCGGCATCTCCCTGGGGGAGTGACACATGGCTGCCGAGACCATAGCCCCCACCGCTCCGAAGGGCCGCGTGCTGAACATTCAGCACTTCTGTACCCACGACGGCCCGGGCATCCGCACGACCGTGTTCCTCAAGGGATGCTCGCTGCGCTGCAAGTGGTGCTCGAACCCGGAGAGCATCCTCAAGCTGGCCGAGCTCGCCTACAACCCTGGCAAGTGCATCGGCGAGAAAGAGTGCGGTCTGTGCCTGCCGGTGTGTCCGGAACTGGCGATCTACGTCGTCGGGGCCGGCGAACGGTCCGACGACAAGGTGCGGATCAACTGGGACCTGTGCACGAACTGCGGCAAGTGCGTGCCCGTCTGCCCGTCCAACGCGCTCTACCTCTTCGGCGAGGAAATGACCGTGGACCAGGTGCTTGCCGACGTCGAGCAGGACAGCACCTTCTACCGGGAATCCGGCGGCGGGCTGACCGTGAGTGGCGGGGAGTGCCTGCTGCAGGCCGATTTTCTCGAGGCGCTCTTCATCGAGGCACACCGGCGCGGCATCCACACGGCGATTGAAACCGCCGGGAACGTGCCCTGGAAGTACATGGAGAAGGTGCTGCCGCACGTCGATCTCGTGCAGCACGACATCAAGCTGACCGATCCCGAACGGCACAAGACGTGGACGGGGACGAGCAACGAGAGAATCCGCGAGAACTTCAAGAAGGCGTACGACACGTTCCCCAACACGCAGTTCATCGTTCGCACGCCGCTCATCCCGGGCGTCAATGACGACGAGGAACACATCCGGGCAACGCTGGCGTTCATCCGCCCGCACAAGAACGTCATCGAATACGAGCTGCTGCCGTACCACCGGTTCGGAGAGAGCAAGTACGAGTTCCTGGGGCAGGTCTACCAGTTGACCGACTTCACGCCGCCGACGCCCGAGTCGCTCGCCCGTCTGAGGGCAATCATCGACGAGGCGTTCGGGCGCGGCTCGGCCGCGACCCAGGGGGCCGTGTCGTGAGCGGGTATCCAGAGACTTATCGACGAGCTGGTGGCGAAGGCAATGACGGCATCGGCGATTTCAGGAGATTCATATGAGCAGCGCAGCACCGGTCTTGTCGGCGCAGGAACAGGCCATCGCCAGCGGGGCGACGCTCCTGCACGGAACGGCGACCGACCGGGTCGTGAGGATGTACGAGGCGATGCGTGCGTATGGCACGGTGCGGGTCACATTGGATCGCGCGGTCCTCTTCACCGAATCGTTCAAAGCGACCGAGAGCCAGCCGCTGGTGCTGCGCTGGGCCAAGGCGCTGAAGCACTTCGTCGAGAAGGTGCCCGTCACGATCTTCCCGGACGAGCTGATCGTCGGGCGACCCAACACCTGGTTCGGCAAGTGGGGCATCGTCTATCCCGAGCTCGACGGCAGCGTCATGCCCGCCGGGGTGGAGATGTTCAAGAAGAACAAGGGCAAGCCCGGCGATGTCACCGTCACAGTGGAGGATGACAAGGTCATCAGCGACGTCCTTACGCCGTACTGGACGGGCCGGGACTTCTCCACCAATTTCATCAAGTCCTTGCCGGAGGACACGCGGTTCGTGTTGTACGGCCCGGACCCGAACAACCTGCTGATGCAGACGGTCGTCATTTTCGCGTCCTGTTCCATGCGCCACTCGCAGAACTGGACGCCCGACTTCACGAAGATTCTGACCCGCGGCGTCAAAGGGATTCGCGAGGAGGCCCAGGCGAAGCTGGCCGCGCTCTCCGAGCCGCGCGACATCGTCTACAAGAAGCCGTTCCTCGATGCCGTCGTCATGACCTGCGACGCCATGACGGCCTGGTCCAGGCGTTACGCGCATCTCGCAAGAGAACTGGCCGCCAAAGAAGCCGATCCGCAGCGGAAGGGCGAATTGCTGGAGATCGCCGACATTTGCGAGCGGGTTCCGGAGAACCCGGCCCGCACGTTCCGGGAGGCGCTCCAGGCGCAGTGGTGGGGCCAGATGTTCAACCGCATCGAGCAGACCTCGTGCGCCATGGGACAGGGTCGGATGGATCAGTATCTATGGCCGTTCTATCAGAAGGACATCGCCGAAGGCCGGATCACGAAAGAATCCGCGATGGAGTTGCTGCACTGCCTCTGGCTGAACATGGCGCAGTGCGTCGAGATCAAGATGAACCCGGTGACGGCGGCCGGCGCGGAGGGGTTTGCCAAGTTCGAGGACGTGGTTCTCGGCGGCCAGACGCCGGACGGCAAGGACGCGACCAACGACCTGACCCACCTCATCCTCGAATCGACGCGGGCGTTGTCGATCACGTGTCCCGAACCGTGCATCCGCATCCACGCCAACACGCCCGACAGCCTTTTGCATCACGTCGCGGAAGTCGTCAAGGACGGCAAGGGATTCCCCAAGCTGCTGAACGACGAAATGATCGTTCCCTACTATCTCGCCAACGGCGCATCGCCCAAGGAGGCCCTGGACTGGTGCATTTCAGGTTGTTGTGAAAGCCGCCTGCCCAACCGGGAAACCAACGCCACGGCCGGTGGCGGCCTCAATTACGGTTCGGTCGTCGAGATGACCTTCCGCAACGGGAAACTCAAGGTTTTCAACGACGTTCAGTTCGGAGTGGAGACGAACGATCCGCGAACCTGGACGAGCTATGACGACGTCTGGAAGGCGTTCTGCGCGCAGGTGCGGCATCTGGCCTGGCATGTGTTGGTTCAGCAACATGTGGCGATGAAGATCAAGCCGCAGTACTTCGCCGCGCCCGCGACCTCCATGCTGCATGACCTGGCGATGGCCGAGTGCCGCGACCTGCACACGCACGGCGACTATATACCCGGCGCGATTGACTTTACCCCTTGTATGGCATTTGGCAAAGCCACCGCGATTGATAGCCTGGCCGCCGTCAAGCACCTCGTCTTCGACACCAAGAAGCTCACCTGGGACCGGCTCCTGACGGCGATCGAGGCCAACTGGGAGGGCCACGAAGCCGTTCGGCAACTCTGCCTGAACGCGCCCAAGTATGGCAACGGCATCGAGTGGGTCGATGCCATCGGGCTCGAGATGGAAACCTTCCTGCTGGAGTTCCTGCACCAGCACCCCAAGCCCCACGATCAGTCCTTCGGGATGCGCCAGATCCCGATCACGTTCCATGTCCCGATGGGGAAGGTGACCTGGGCCACACCCAATGGCCGACCGGCCCATGAGTACCTGTCCGAGGGCATCTCGGCCTCGCATGGCCGGGACATCAAGGGCCCGACAGTGGCGCTCAACTCGATGGCCAGGGCCAGGAACCTGAGCTACCGGGAGAAGGAGGGCGACCTGATCAACCTGAAGTTCAGCCCGGCCTCCGTCGCGGGCGAAGAGGGCACCCGTCGGCTGATGCAGATCATCCGCACCTGGTGTGACCTGAAGCATTGGCACGTGCAGTTCAACATCCTGAACAAGGAAACGCTGCTGGCGGCACAGCAGGACCCGGAGAAGTACCGGAGCCTGATCGTCCGCATCGCCGGCTACTCCGCCTACTTCGTCGATCTGTCCCCGGCGCAGCAGCTGGAGATCATCAATCGGACGGAAGAGCAGATGTAGCGAACGCGCTCACGGTGTCGACGTCGTGGCGCTCTGTGTGGTCCACGTCGACGCCCGTCCACTGGCCATCAATTCTGAAGAAGAGAGAGAAGAACATGCAACTCAAGGACAAAGTCGCCATCGTCACCGGATCAGGGCGCGGAATCGGGGCCGGCATCGCCGATGCGCTGGCCAAAGAGGGAGCGATCCTGATCGTCATGGACCGGAACATGGCGGATGCCCAGTCCGAGGCCAAGAAGATTGAATCCGCCGGGCGGCCGGGCGATGGCGGTCGAGGGCGACGTCACCAAGAAGGCCACCCTGGACGCCATGGTCGTGGCAGTCCTTCAGAAATACGGACGGATCGACATCCTCGTCAACAACGCCGGCATCGAGTCGGTGCCTATGCTGCTCAAGGACATCGCCGAAACGCAATGGGACCGGACCCTGAACGTCAACCTCAAGGGGGTCTATTCTCTGCTGTCAGGCGGTCATCCCGCAGATGACCAAGCAGAACAGCGGCCGAATCATCAACATCGGCTCCCTGGCCGGGCGCCGGATGAGCTTCTTCGGCAGCGCCGACTATACGGTCTCCAAGTGGGGCGTGTCGGGTCTGGCCGCTCACCTGGCCTGGGAACTGGCGGACAGCCACATCACGGTGAACACCATCTGCCCGGGACCGATCTTGACGCCCCTGGCCGAGGAAGGCACCACCGCCGACTACCGAGCCATGGTCGAGAAGCGCCTGATTCCCCTGGGTCGCTGGGGCACTCCGGCAGACATCGCCGCGGCCGTGACGTACTTTGCCAGCGACGCCGCCGAGTGGGTGACCGGCCAGCTGATCGACATCGACGGCGGCGCCATGACCGGCTACGGCGAGGACCTGCGCCCGGTCGTCCGCGAGCGTATGGCCGAACTCCAGGCGAAGCATGCCGCCAAGAAATGAACGTTCGGACACGCGTGGCTTTTTAGCAGCAGCGAGGACGCAATGACAACGACTGAACACACCAGACTTGACGAGGCCCGCGAGCGCAAGGTCGAGTGGAAGAAGTGGGGCCCCTATCTCAGCGAGCGCCAGTGGGGAACGGTCCGCGAGGACTACAGCGAGAACGGCGACGCGTGGAACTTCTTCACCCACGACCAGTCACGGTCACGCGCCTACCGCTGGGGCGAAGACGGCCTGGCTGGCATCTCCGACGACAAGCAGCGGCTGTGCTTCGCCCTGGCCCTGTGGAACGGCCAGGATCCGATCCTCAAGGAGCGGCTCTTCGGATTGACCAACAGCGAGGGGAATCACGGCGAGGACGTCAAGGAGTACTACTTCTACCTCGACAGCACGCCGACCCACTCGTACATGAAGTATCTCTACAAGTACCCGCAGGCGGCCTATCCCTACGCCGATCTGGTGCAGACCAACGGCCGGCGCACCCGCGACGACTTCGAATACGAGCTGCTCGACACCGGCGTCTTCGAGGACAGCCGCTACTTCGACGTGTTCGTGGAATACGCCAAAGGCGGCGCCGACGACATCCTGGTGAAGATCACGGCGGTCAACCGGGGTCCGGACACGGCCGATCTGCACCTGCTGCCGACGCTGTGGTTCCGGAACGACTGGTCGGCATGGATTGCCGAGTCCAACCGGGGCTCCAGGAAGCCGAACCTCCAGCAGGTCGAGGCGGGGCCGGGAGTGAGCGCGGTGGCGGCCGAACATCCCGTGCTCGGCGAGTTCGTCCTGGCCTGCGAAGGCGACGTGCCGCTGCTCTTCACCGAGAACGAGACGAACCACGAGCGGCTCTTCCCCGGACAGCAGAACGAGAGCGGATACGTCAAGGACGGCATCAACGACTGCGTGGTGCAGGGCAACCAGGGTGCCGTCAACCCTGGCAGGCAGGGCACCAAGGTCGCCGCCCACTACAAGGTCAGCCTCGGCGCCGGTCAGTCCGCGGTATTGCGCCTGCGGCTGTCCAGCGCGTCGGCGGGCCTGAAGGCCAAGTCCTTCGGCAAGCCCTTCGATCAGGTCTTCGCCGACCGGCTTCGTGAAGCCGACGAGTTCTACGCGTCGGTCACGCCGTCATCGGTGGGTGCCGACGCCGCCAACGTGATGCGCCAGGCCATCGCCGGCATGCTGTGGAGCAAGCAGTTCTTCTACTTCGACGGCGACAACTGGCTGGACGAGCACAACTCGAACCCGCTCCACAAGGGCTATCGAAACGCCCGCAACTCGGAGTGGTACCACATGTTGAACGCGGACATCATCTCGATGCCCGACAAGTGGGAGTACCCCTGGTACGCGGCCTGGGACCTGGCCTTCCACGCGCTGCCGCTATCGATCGTGGACCCCGACTTCGCGAAGGAGCAGATGGACCTGATGCTCCGTGGCTCCTACCTGCACCCCAACGGCCAGATGCCCGCCTACGAGTGGAACTTCAGCGACGTCAACCCGCCGGTCCACGCCTTTGCGAGCCTGTTCCTCTGTCGCAGCGAGCAGGCCCGTCGTGGTGAGGTGGACGTCCACTTCCTGAAGTCGATCTTCAACAAGCTCGTGCTGAACTTCACCTGGTGGGTCAACCGCAAGGACCGGTTCGGCAAGAACGTGTTCGAGGGCGGCTTCCTCGGCCTCGACAACATCGGCGTCTTCGATCGCAGCGCCCCGCTGCCCACCGGCGGCCACCTCGAGCAGGCGGACGGCACGGCCTGGATGGCCCTCTTCAGCCAGAACATGCTGGAGATGGCGATCGAACTGGCCGGTCACGATCGCGCCTACGAGGGGATGGTCTTCAAGTTCATCGAGCACTTCGCCTACATCGCCGCGGCGATGAACCGCCCCGGCGACGATGGCATGTGGGACGAGGAGGACGGCTTCTACTACGACATCCTGCGGCTGCCCGACGGCAGGGCCACGCGGCTCAAGGTGCGGTCGCTGGTCGGCCTCCTGCCGCTCTGCGCCACCACGGTGATCGAGAAGGCGCAGCGCGAGCGCGTCCCCAGCGCGATGGGCTACGTCAAGGAGCGCATGCGCCGGATGCCCGAACTGACCAAGACGATCCACCCGACCGGCCCGGGCCATTTCGGCGTCAACGAGCGGGGGATCCTGGCCCTCGTCAATCCGGAGCGGCTCCGCCGCATCCTCACGAGGCTGCTCGACGAAAACGAGTTCCTCGGGCCGCATGGCATCCGCTCGATCTCCAAGTTCCACGAGCAGCACCCGTACGTGCTTCATGTGGACGGCCAGGAGTACCGGGTGGACTACCTGCCGGCCGAGTCGAACACCGCCATGTTCGGCGGCAACTCGAACTGGCGGGGCCCGGTCTGGATGCCGGTCAACGGGCTCATCATCCGCGCGCTGCAGAACTTCTACCTGTATTACGGCGACAGCTTCACGATCGAATGCCCGACCGGGTCGGGCAAGATGATGAACCTGTTCGAGGTGAGCAAGGAGATCGCCAACCGGCTGATCGGCACCTTCACCCGCGACGACCACGGCCGGCGGCCGGTCTACGGCGGCATGGAGACGTTCCAGACCGACCCCCACTGGCGCGACTACATCAACTTCTACGAGTACTTCCACGGCGACAACGGCGCCGGGCTGGGCGCCAGCCACCAGACCGGCTGGACCGGGCTGGTCGCCACGCTCATCGATCTCTACGGCCGGCAGGATGCCGCCACGGCGCTGCAACTGGGCAAGCAGGCCGCCTTCCAGGGCATCACGAGCGGTACGGAGCAGAGCGCGCCCGTCGCCGCGAGGGCCAAGGGATGACGACCTGGCCCAGGCACCCTGTCATCTACGAGGTGAACACGTGGGCGTGGCTGGCTGATCTGAGCCGCAAGCACGGAAGGCGCGTGGATCTCGCCACGGTCCCGGACCAGGAGTGGGAGGCCATCGCCTCCCAGGGCTTCGACGCCGTCTGGTTCATGGGCGTGTGGGAACGGAGCCCGGCGGGGATCGGCGTCTCGATGCGGAACGAGGGGCTCCTCGCCGACTTCAAGACGGGCCCTCCCCGACTTTGCGCCAGGAGACAACGTCGGCTCGCCCTACTGCGTGCGCCGCTACGTCGTCGACGACCACCTCGGCGGGCCGACGGGGCTCGCCACCGCGCGGCGCCAGCTCCGCCGACGCGGGCTGCGGCTGATCCTCGACTTCGTTCCCAACCACGTGGCGCCGGACCACCCCTGGGTCAGCGAGCATCCCGAGTACTTCATTCAAGGGAGCGCCGACGATGCCCGCAGCGACCCGGCGTCCTTCATCGAGGTCGGCGGAAAGGTGTTCGCCTGCGGCCGGGACCCCTACTTCCCGGCCTGGCCGGATGTGCTCCAACTGAACGCCTTTCACCCCGGGCTCCGGCAGGCGGTGATCGACACGATCTCGCAGATCGCCGAACAGTGCGACGGCATCCGGTGCGACATGGCCATGCTGTTGCTGAACGACATCTTCGAGCGGACGTGGGGCGGCCGCGCCGGATCCCGGCCGGACGCCGACTACTGGACGACGGTGATTCCCGCCATCAAAGGCCGGCATCCGGCGTTCAAGTTCATCGCCGAGGCCTATTGGGACCTGGAGTGGGAACTGCAGCAGCAGGGATTCGACTTCTGCTACGACAAGAAGCTCTACGACCGAATGGAGCACGGGCCTGCCGAGCACGTGCGGCAGCACCTCCTGGCGGACCTTCCGTACCAGGAGCGCATGGTCCGGTTCATCGAGAACCATGACGAGCCCCGGGCCGCGGCCGCGTTTACCGACGGAAAAGATCGCGCCGCGGCGGTGATGATTCTCACGCTGCCCGGGGCCCGGCTGCTGCACGAGGGACAGTTCGAGGGTTGGCGGGTGAGACTACCGGTCTTCCTGGGCCGTCGCCCCGCCGAGCCGGTCGATCATGATCTCGCCGCCTTCTACGATCGCCTGCTGAAGGCGACCAGGCAGCGACCTGTTCCGGAACGGCGAGTGGCGCCTCTGTGAGCGCAGCGGATGGCCCGACAACCAGACGTGCCAGAACATCCTCGCCTGGTGCTGGGTCAAGGACGACAGCGCGCGCTCGTCGTCGTGAACTTCGGGCCGGCACCGGCCCAGGCCCGTGTCCAGGTGCCGTGGGACGAACTGAGAGCCACCACGTGGCGGCTCACTGATGGGCTGTCTGGTGACACCTACGACCGGGACGGGAACGAACTGCGGGACGGCGGTCTGTACGTCGATCTGGCGCCCTGGCGATGCCACCTGTTCCAAGTAGATGCACTGTGAAGGCGCTGGGTGCGGCGGCCGCTGATATCAGCCAGTCGGGCGCCGTACCAGCCGTGTTGCGGCTGGTCAGGAGACATCGAAGATGAAAGCTATCACCGTCGAACCTCACAAGCCGGAGACCGCACGCTTCGAAGAAGTCCCCGAGCCGGATGTGCGCAGCGGGTCGGTGCTCGTGGAAGCCATCGCCGTCGGCGTGTGCGGGACCGACGTCGAGATCGTCGAGGGCAAGTACGGCTGGGCGCCTCGAGGGGAGAAGCGTCTCGTGCTCGGACACGAATCACTCGGGCGGGTCGTGGATCCGGGCACGAGCGCGTTTCAGGAGGGCGACCTGGTGGTCGGCATCGTCCGGCGTCCGGACCCCGTGCCGTGCCCCAACTGCGCAGTCGGTGAGTGGGACATGTGCCGGAACGGCCAGTACACCGAGCGCGGCATCAAGGAGATCGACGGCTTCATGTCCGAGCGCTGGCGGATTGAACCCGAGTACGCCATCAAGATCGACAGCTCACTCGGCCTCCTGGGTGTGCTGCTCGAGCCCACGACCGTTGTCACGAAAGCGTGGGAGCAGGTCCTCGCCGTCGGCCAGCGTAGCTTCTGGGTGCCACAGAACGTGCTCGTCACCGGCGCCGGACCGATCGGTCTTCTTGCCGCCCTGGTCGGACGGGTTCAAGGGCTCGAGGTTCACGTCCTGGACCGGGCCGAGTCGGGACCCAAGCCGGATCTCGTTCGGGCGTTGGGCGCGACCTACCACACCGGCAGGGTTGCGGACGTGGGGTTCGAGCCGGACGTGATCATCGAGTGCACCGGGGTCGGTCAGGTCATCAACGACGCGGTCCAGGGGATCGCGGCGGGAGGCGTCGTGTGCCTCACCGGTGTCGGTGCCGGCGGCTCCACGGTTGGCCCCGCCGCCGCTGACATCGCCGCCGCGGCCGTGCTCAAGAACAACGTCGTCGTCGGCAGCGTCAACGCCAACAAGCGTCACTGGTACAGGGCGGGACAGGCACTGGCCCACGCGGATCGCTCGTGGCTGGCGCGTCTCATCACGCGGCGCGAGCCACCGGAGGCGTTCATGCAGGCCCTCCGGCGGCAGCCGGCGGACATCAAGGTCGTCATTCAGTTTGCGCAGGCATGACGACTGCGAATCGCTTTTCTCGGAGGGTCATATGACAACGATCGAAGATGCACTCAACCGTCTCCGCGCAGAGTTTCTGGAAATGCCAGGAATGCATCTCAAACCAGAACAGGTGCAACGCCTGTGCGGCGTGGAGCGCGGGCTCTGCCAGGCGGTGCTCGATTCGCTGGTGGACGCCAAGTTTCTGCTACGTGAGCGCGGGTGGACAGTACGCACGCATCGCAGATGGCGAGATGTCCAGTCATCGTGCGGCGAGGGCCGTCGACGTGGCACCGACCGTCTATCGCCGAGAAGCTCGCCACGAAGTGACAGGATCACAGGGTTGAATATGACGAGAGTCGTAGCGACCCTGGCCGCGAGTGTCCTGCTCGCTACCAATGTGAGACTGCATGCGCAGCCACAGTCGCCGCCGGTCTCCGGAGACGGCGCGGCCGATCGCGCCAGGATCGATCGACTCGAAGCACAGCTGGCGGCGCAGCAGGCCCAGATCGATCAACTCCACAAGTTGCTGGCAGCGCTGCCCCCGCCTCTGGCCGCGCCAGTATCCGGTGTCGAGATCGCGACAGCCAACACGCCGGTGCCAAGTAGCCAGGAACCGAGCGCGGACGCAGAGAACGCCTGCGGCTCTGAGGTTCAGAATCGGCACGGTTGACATCACCCCGATCGGGTTCATGGACATCACCGCCGTGAGCCGCGACGCGAACGTGGGCAGTGGGCTCGCCACGAACTTCGGCGCCGTCCCATTCAGCAATACGGTGAATGGCCACCTCAACGAACATCAGTTCAGCGCTCAGAACTCGCGAATCGGCCTGCGGCTCGACACCACGGTGAAGGCGGCGACGCTGCTTGGCTACCTGGAGACCGATTTCCTGGGTATCGTGCCCGGCAACGTGGCCGTCTCCGCCAATAGCGACACGCTGCGGCTCCGCCTCTTTTGGGCCAACTTGCGCAAGGGCAAGTACGAATTCCTGGCCGGCCAGTCCTGGAGCTTGTTGACACCGAATCGGACAGGCCTGTCGCCGCTGCCTGGTGACCTCTTCGTGACGCAAGTGGTTGATCCGAACCTGCACGTGGGTCTGACCTGGACCCGCAGCCCGCAACTGCGTTTCACGTATCACCCCAGCGAGACGGTGCACCTTGGCGTGTCGGCCGAAGCCTCTGAACAATTCGCTGGCGGGGCGAGCGGCTCCGGGGCGATCACGCTGCCCAAGGACCTCGCCTCGTCTTACGGTTCGCAGTTGAATACCGGCTCGGGCAACTACGCCACGCCCAACCCCCATCAAGATGTCGTCGCGAAGATCGCCTTCGACCCCAAGGTGTGGAATCGGTCTCTGCACCTGGAAGTGGGCGGTGTACTGACGCGGTTTGCGTTCTTCAACCCGCTCACCAGCCAGCACCACGATGCGGCCGGCGGCGGCGGGTCGGTCAACGTCAATATCGAAGTGGTCAAGAACCTGCGGGTGGCCGCCAACACGTTCTTCAGCGCCGGTGCGGGCCGATACATCTTCGGGCTGGGGCCGGATGTGATCATCCGGGGCGATGGGAGCCCTTCGCTGGTGCATTCGAGCTCCACCCTCGAGGGACTGGAGTATCAGGCCAAGCCGAATCTGGCGTTCTACGGCTACTACGGCCGCGCGACATTTCGATCGGAACGTCGCCGTGGATCCAGCCGACGGCGAGCCGGTCGGCTTCGGTTACATCGGATCGCCGTCGAACCACAATCGCTTGATCCAGCAGGGCACCATCGGGTTCTCACATACGATTGCCCGCGATCCGCGTTATGGCGGGCTGCAGTGGGGCGTGCAGTACTCCTACCTGGTTCGCGATCCATGGTACGCGGCGCCTGGCCAGCCGGACAGCGCCCACCTGAACATGGCGTTCTTGATGTTCAGGTACCTCGTCCCGGGCGCTCCGCCTCCCGCGGAGCAATAGCATGGCCCCTGGAGTGGCAGGAGGAGACGTGCAACCTGTGGACATGGCGTTGGAGGCGGCGTTGATCGTCATGCGCAATGGCGGCTCGACGGTGGCGGCGAACCGGACATTTACCAGCGTTCTCGAAGGGGCCAAGTTGCAGGGCGTCTCGACCGTCTGGCGGCTCGATTTCATCGCCGTAACGAGTGAGGCGGAAGGCCGGTCGTCGACGGTTGTGCGACCGATCGGGCCAATCGGAGTCAACCTGGCTCGCGTTTCCGAAGTCGCCGTTCTTGGCGAGCGCATGAACAGAGGTGAGGTTGCCCTCGCACACCTCGACGCCGAGGTGGCGCGTATCAAGGCGTTGCCCTCTCCCTACAACCGCTGGATGGCGATGGTGGCCGCGGCCGGCATCGCGGGAGGGCTTTCGCAATTCGCCGGAGGGGACTGGGGAAGTCTCGGGATTGCCGGTGTGGCTGCTGGCGTGGGGCAGGTTCTCCGCTCGCAGTTGCAGGCCCGGAAGATGCCCGCGGCGAACGTGACGCTCCTTTGTGGACTGCTGTCGGCGGGTATTGCCAGCGTGGCGTTGCGCGTCGGATTCAGTCACGTGGTGCCGGTCACACTGATTGCATCGGTCGTCTACCTGGCCCCGGGGCTCCCGTTGATCAACGGTTTCGTCGACGTGGTCTCGCATTCATTTCTATTCGTGGGAATCGAGCGGATCGCCAACGCCGCGTATTTGTTCCTGGTCCTGGCGATCGCCATTGCACTGGCCTCGGTGGCCATCCTGTAGACACCGCCGCGAGGAGCACGCGTGGACCTTCTGACGATTCTGAAGAACAGTCTCTGGGCAGCCCTGTTCGCCACCGGGTTTGGCGTGATCCTGACCACGCCGGCGCGAGCCCTGGTGTCCTGTTTCGTGTGTGGCTTCACGGGGCGGTGTGTTCGTGACCTCTGCATGGGTTCGGGCTTGAGTCAAAACTGGGCGACCGCGGTGGCCGCGGCCGTGGTTGTCCTGCTCGCTGCGACCATCGTCCGGCGCCACGCGATCTCCCCGGTCGTGCTGATCTGCGGGATCCTCCCGCTCGGTTCCGCCGTCGCCATGTTCAACATGATCTTCGACCTGATGAGGGTCGCATCGCTGCAGGGCGAGGCGCTGAGCGCGGCGTCGGCCTCGTTGAGCGCCAACGCTGGCAAAGCCTTTACCGGAACCCTGGCCATTGCGCTGGGCCTTGGCGCAGGCATGGCCATCGTACGGTTCGTCAGGCGAGACGACGCCGAAGAAGCCGTCTGACGTTCCTGATACTGTTCAACGAACGAGAGGGTGAACGTATGACCACGGACATGCGACCCAAGAGACGCAAGGCGCAACCGCGTCCGCCCAGTGCCGAGATCGCGGCGCTTGCGGCCGATCATGGCAACGATCCCGAAGCCCTGATCTCGGTTCTGCAGGCTGTCCAGGCGCGTCATGGTGGCATAACGCGCGACGCGGTCTCCGATGCGGCGCGCGCCCTCGGCATTCCGGTTGAACGGGCCTACGGCGTGGCCACCTTCTATTCGATGTTCGACGTCCCGCCCAGGCCTGGCGGCGTCATCCGGGTATGCGACGGGCCGGTCTGCTGGTTGAAAGGTGCGGCGCGCGTGCACGACGATTTGTCGCATGCTCTCGGCGGCAAGTGGCGGATCGAACGCAACAGTTGCCTGGGGCTATGCGATCACGCCCCGGCGGCTCTTATCGACGGCGCTCAGTGTGGCCCCATGAGCGGGTCGACCGTGCCGGCGGCACCAGGCAATTCACAGCCGGAAGTGAACCGATACGCCCAGCCGCTCTCCGGTGAGAAACGTGTCCTGCTCGCTCACGCCGACGAGCGCGATCCGGATTCGATCGATTCGGCGCTCCAGTTCGGCGCCTATCGTGGTCTGCAGAAAGCGCTGGCGGCAGCGCCCGGGGCGATCATCGATGAGCTCGAAACCGCAGCATTGACCGGCCGAGGGGGCGCGGGCTTTCCCACCGGGCTCAAATGGCGGGCGGTGCAGAAGGAAGCGGCGACGCAGAAATACATCATCTGCAATGCGGACGAGTCGGAGCCGCTGGTGTTCAAGGATCGCGTTCTCATGGACACCAACCCGCACCAACTGCTCGAGGGCATGGCGATCGCCGGCCACGCCGTCGGCGCCGACGAGGGGTACATCTACATTCGCGGTGAATACATCCCGCAGGCCGAGCGTCTGGAGCGGGCCGTGCATCAGGCCGAGGCGCGCAACTGGCTCGGCGAGCACATTCAGGGCTCGACGTTCTCGTTCCGCATTCACGTCCACCGCGGCGCAGGTGCTTACATCTGCGGCGAGGAGACGGCACTGCTGGAGTCACTCGAGGGCAAGCGCGGTGAGCCGCGCCTCCGCCCGCCTTTCCCGACGACATACGGTTTTCGTGGAAAACCGACGGTCGTCAACAACGTCGAGACGCTCGCATCGGTGCCGGCCATCGCGCTCAACGGCGCCGACTGGTATCGCGCCCTCGGGAGTCCGACCGCAACCGGCACGAAGCTGTACATGGTAACCGGTCACGTGAAGCACCCCGGTCTGTTCGAGGCGCCGCTCGGCCTGACCCTGCGGCAAGTCATCGACGAGTTCGGCGGTGGAATGAGGAACGGCTCGACCTTCAACTTCGCGCTGACCGGCGGGGCGGCGGGCACTCTGGTACCGCCGGCCTTGCTCGACATTCCCATGCATCAAAAATCGTGGTCCGAGGGGGTGTCGCTCGGCGCGGGGGCGTTCATGGTCTGCGATCAGACCGTCTCTCCAGTCGGGGTCTTGCGCGAGTTGATGCACTTCTTTGAAGTAGAGTCGTGCGGCAAATGCACTTCGTGTCGTGTCGGCACCCACGAGGCCCGCGTCGTGCTCGATCGGCTCGTTGCCGGCGTTGGCCGTGCCGACGATGTGTCGATGCTGGAAAAACTGGCCGACGCGCTGAAAACCGCGTCGTTCTGCGGGCTCGGGCAGTCGACCGAAATTCCCATGACCTCGGCCTTGACCCACTTTGCCGCCGAGTTCCACAGCAGACGGTGGGCTGACAGATGACGATCAAGTTCACGCTCAACGGCCAGGTCATCGAGGCCGAGCCCGGGCAGACGGTGATAGATGCCGCGACCGATGCCGGCATTCCGATCCCCTCGATCTGTCACCATCGCAGCTTGGTACCCGAAGGCTCGTGCCGCCTGTGCGGCGTCGAGGTCGAGGGCCGGCGCGGAGAGATCGCCTCATGCACGCTGCTGGCGGCCGAAGGCATGGTGGTGCGAAGCGAGACGCCCGCGATCAAGGAGACCCGGCTCCAGGTTCTCTCGCTGCTGCTTCGGGACTACCACGATGCGGGCTACAACCCCGACGATCCGGAGACCGAGTTCATGTACTGGGTGCGTCGCTCTGGCCTGCCCCTGCCGCCGAGCGCGCCTCGCTATCCGATAAACAGCGATCCCAACCCCTTCGTCTGGGTCGACATGAACAAGTGCATCCAGTGCACTCGCTGTGTGCGCGCTTGCGAAGAAGTGCAGGGGCGGTTCGTGTTGGGGTTGGCCGGCCGCGGCCGCGACCGGCAAATCGTCGCCGGCACGGGCACGACCATGCTCGATGCGCGGTGTGAATCGTGTGGAGCCTGCGTGGCCCACTGCCCCACGGGCGCTCTTGACAACAAGATGTCTGTCGGGCTGGGCAAGCCCGACAAGATCGTCACGACCACCTGCGGTTACTGCGGGGTCGGCTGCCGCTTCGACATGCACATCAAGGGCGGTGAGATTATCCGCGTCGTTTCCAATCCGAACGCCCGCGTGAACGCGATGGAGCTGTGTGTGAAGGGGCGATACGGCTACGACTTCGTCCACCATCCGGATCGTCTGAAGATGCCGCGAGTGCGCCGCTACTTGCTCGAGGGCACGCCCCGCCCGGAGGGCCGCGGCGACTGGGTCGAGACCGACTGGGAGACGGCGCTCGACCTGGTCGCAGAGACACTGGTGCGCATCAAGCGCGAGTCCGGCGCCGATGCGATCGGATTGCTGTCGTCCGCGAAGTGCACGAACGAGGAGAACTACCTCGCGCAAAAGTTCGCGCGCCAGGTGATCGGTACACACAACGTGGATCACTGCGCGCGGCTGTGCCATGCCTCGACGGTCGCCGGCCTGGCGATGAGCTACGGCTCCGGCGCCATGAGCAACACCTTCGATGACATTTGCGGCCATGCCCAGGCCATGTTGATCATCGGGTCCAACACCACCGAGCAGCACCCGGTGTTCGGGGCACGCATCCGTCAGGCTGTCCTCAAGCGCGGCCTCAAGCTGGTGGTGGCCGACCCGCGCCGGATCGACATCACCGAGTTCGCCACGCTGCATGTTCGGCATCGGCCCGGAACGGATGTCGCCCTCCTCAACGGCCTGATGCACATCATGCTGAAGAACGGCTGGCAGGACCAGGCGTTCATCGACGGTCGTTGCGAGGGTTTCGAGGACTTCAAGGCGACTGTCGAGGCGTACACGCCGGAATCGGTCGCCCTGACGACGGGGGTTTCGGTCGAAGACCTCACCCAGGCCGCGGAGTTGCTGGCGTTGAACAAGCCGATGGCGGTGATCTGGTCGATGGGCATCACCCAGCACACGACCGGCGTGCCCAACGTGCTCTCCTTGGGTAATCTGCAGATGCTCCTCGGCAACATGGGAATCCCCGGCGGGGGGGTCAATCCACTGCGCGGCCAGAACAACGTGCAGGGTGCCTGCGACATGGGCGCGCTGCCGAATGTGTTCCCCGGCTACCAAAACGTTATCGACGCAGCGGTCCGGGCGAAGTTTGCGGCGGCGTGGCAACTCGAGGGCGACGGCTCGACCGCGCCCGTGTTCGGGAATGCGCCGGGCATGACCAGCACGGAGATGGTTCACGAGCTTCACGGTGGAAAGCTGCGCGCCATGTACATCATCGGCGAGGATCCGTTGTTGACCGATCCGGACCTGAATGATGTGCACAAGTGTTTCGCGGCCTGCGAATTCACCGTGGTGCAGGAAATCTTTCCGTCGGATACGGCGGCTTATGCCGATGTCCTATTTCCGGCAGCCTCGTTCATCGAGAAGGACGGCACCTTTACCAACACCGAACGGCGTATTCAACGCGTGCATGCGGCATTCAACCCGGTGGGACAGGCCCTGCCCGACTGGCAGGCGTTTTCGGCCGTGGCGAAGAGGATGCTGTCGCTCGAGGGCCGGCGGGCCGCCGGGCCCCACGCGGGATGGGTGTACGCCTCACCGGCCGCGATCATGGACGAGATCGCCGCGCTCACGCCGTCCTATGCGGGCGTCAGTTTCAGGCGGCTGGACCGGGGTGAGCAACTGCAGTGGCCGGTGAAAGGGCTGGATCATCCGGGCACGCCGATCCTGCACATCGGAGAGTTCACTCGGGGCAAGGGAAAATTTCATGCCATCGACCATGTGCCGCCGGCGGAACTGCCTGACGCCGAATATCCGATCCTGCTGACGACGGGGCGCGTGCTCTACCACTGGCACGGCGGCGAGATGACGCGGCGCGCCAAGGGCCTGCTGGAAATCTATCCGGAACCCCTCGTGGAGATCCATCCCGAGGATGCGCTGAAGATCGGCCTCAACGGCAGCCGGTCTGTGACCGTCACCTCGCGGCGCGGCCAGATGACCGCCACGGCTCTGCTGACCGACCGGGTGTCGCCGGGAATCATCTTCGCCAACTTCCATTTCCCGGGGGATCAGAACGTCAACAACGTAACGATCTTCGCCCTCGATCCCGTGGCGAAGATACCAGAATACAAGGTGTGCGGGGTAAGGGTCGCGCCGGCCGAAGGTCCATGACTGGTCGTCGGTCAACAAGGCAACGCGTGACGACCGTGCTGGGGCTGGGACTCATCACAGCCCCCGTGCTCTGCGGCGCCCAGGAACGCGTCGTCGCGGCCGGCGCCAAGGTGGAGAAACTGGCTGCTGACTTCGCGTTCACCGAGGGGCCGACCTGCGATGCTCAGGGCAACCTCTTCTTCACCGACCAGCCCAACGACCGCATCATGAAGTGGAGTGTGGACGGAAAGCTGTCCACCTTCCTGCAACCAGCCGGCCGCGCCAACGGCATGTACTTCGACTCCCGGGGCCAGTTGGTGGCTGCCGCTGATGAGAAAACCGCACTGTGGTCCATTACGCCGGACGGCAAGGTCACCGTGATCCTCGACTCTTATGGCGGGAAACCGCTGAACGGCCCAAACGATCTCTGGGTGCGGCCGGATGGCGCGATCTACTTCACCGATCCGTTCTACAAGCGGCCCTGGTGGACCCACGACACGATGCCGCAGGACGGGCAGCACGTCTATTTTCTCTCCGCAGATCGCCGGCAACTCGTCCGCGTGACTGCCGACCTGGAGAAGCCCAACGGGATTATCGGGACGCCGGATGGAAAGACGCTGTATGTGGCGGACATCGGTGCCGGGAAGACCTTCCGGTTCGACATCGCGACGGACGGGCGCCTGACGCGCAAGACGCTCGTCGCCGAACAGGGATCCGACGGCATGACGCTCGACACCGAAGGCAACCTGTACCTCACGGGCAAGGGTGTCTTGGTGTACGACAGGATGGGTCGGCAAATCGAGGAGATCCAGATCCCCGACGAGGAGTGGACAGCGAACGTCAGCTTCTGCGGTCAGGACCGGCGGACGCTCTTCATCACGGCAAGCAAGGGGTTGTACCGAATCAAGATGCGGGTGAGCGGCGCCAACGCGGCGAAGTGACCCTCGAAGGCGAAGATCGAGAATGAGGTCCGCTGACATTCCCTGGCTGGTCCTTCGTGCCGAACTGGTCGGGACGGCGGCGCTGGTGCTGGTCGGCCTTTCGATCGTGATTCTGATGTTCGGGGACGGCAGTCCCATTCCGGGCGTGCTGCCGAGCGAAGGATGGCGCCGGTTGATCACCGGCTTCCTGTTCGGCACGACCGGTGCGTTGATCGCGCTCTCCCCGGTCGGGGAACGGAGCGGCGCGCACCTCAACCCCATCGTGACGCTGGCTTTCCGTTTGATGGGCAAGCTCGATCTGCCGACGTCCCTCGGCTATGTCGTGGCGCAGCTGGCCGGGGCCATTCTCGGGAGCCTGCCACTGCTGGCCTGGGGCGCGATGGGGCGAAGCGTGGCGTTCGGAGCCACCCTCCCGGGCGAAGGCTATAGCGCCGGGGCCGTCTTGCTCGGAGAAGTGATCACGACGTTCGCCATGGTCACGCTGTTGTGCGTGTTCCTCGGCTTTCGCCGGATTCGTTCGTTCACCCCCGCGATCTTCCCCATCCTGTACGCCGTGATGGTGTACGCGGAGTCGCCGATCTCGGGCACGAGCACCAACCCGGCGCGCAGCCTCGGACCGTCGATCATCTCAGGACGATGGGAGGGTTGGTGGATCTATTGGGCCGGGCCGGTGATCGGCAGCGTCGCGGCCTGCGTCGCGTGCAGTGCGCTTGCGAAACGAATCACGGTTGCGAAGGTGTATCACTTCGACAGCGACCGCGACCGGCTGTTTCGCAAGGCGAGCCGCCCGTTAGCACGAAACGTGCGCCCTGCTAGACGAGGTGGTGCGCGACCGCGAACTGAATGAGCTCGGCATTCGATCTGATGCTGAGCTGCTCCATCATCTTGTACTTGTGAAACGACACCGTACGCGGCGTCACGTTCAGCAGGGCGGCCACCTGCTTCATGGAATGGCCTTCAGCGAGCAACTGCAGCACTTCGCGCTGCCGCGGCGTGAGCTCGTGCGACGGCTTCCGGCCGGCCGCGTCCATGAACGAGCCGACCAGGCCGGCGGTGACCAGCGAGGTCACATACGATCGTCCGTGCATCACTTCGCGCACGGCCAGCAGCAGCTCCGACGCCGCCGACCGCTTCAGCAGGTAGGCGGAGGCGCCGGCGCGGAACGCCTCGGCCGCCAGGTCGGGGTCTTCGTTCATGGTGACGAACACCAGCTTGACCGTAGGGCAGAGCTGCTTGATTTGCCGCCCCGCGTCGAGGCCGTTCAAGAGCGGCATCGCGATGTCAAGGACGACGACGTCCGGCCTGAGCCGCTGTGCTTCCGCCACGAGCGAGCGGCCGTCGGCTACCGTGCCGACGATTTGGCATTCGGGCGCCAGCAGCTTCTCGAGCGCGCCGAGAAGAAGATGGTGGTCGTCGGCCAGCAGAACGCGAGGACCTGGCATGATCGTTGACTGTAGTCTAAGCCGAGCATCCTCAGCGGTTACCGTCCATCGGCTGAGCCGGCGTCGGCCTTGGCGACGGTTGACGATAGCAAGGGGTGGAACAGGCGACTATGCAGTTTCGGCAAGCCGCATGGCCGTCGGGCACTGTAACTTTTTACCTGTAACTTCTTCCACTTCCGTCAGTTGTCACTCGTTGGGGGACCGGCTAGTTTTTCGCCATGGTTTCGACAACCGCCCCCCGTGGCACCCAGCCGCTCCCGTCCCGGCGCGAGATCGTCGAGCGCGTCGAAGCGTTTGTGAGAAGTCGCGTCGGCGAACCCGTTTCGATCGCCGCACTCTGCCAGATTGCCGGCGTCAGTGAGCGCAGCCTCCGCAACGCGTTCTACGCCGTCCGCGGCATGGGCCCCAAACGCAGTGAGGTGCAGGCCCGTCTCACGCAGGTGCGGCGCGCGCTCAGCCTGGCCAACGGCGCCCGCGGCGCCGTCACGATCATCGCCACCGACCACGGCTTCTTCGAGCTCGGCCGCTTCGCCAGCACCTACAAGGCCGTGTTCGGCGAGTCGCCGTCGGCCACGCTGCGCGGCCGGGCCGGCACGGCAACGGGAGCCGCGGCGTAGCCGGCCCGCGGCCGGCGAGGCTCCGCGGCCGGCTCGTCCCCACCGACGATCGGTATGCGGACGACGATGGTGACGCCCAGGCCTGGCTCCGAGCTCAGCGTGAAACTGCCGCCCGCCAGGTGAACGCGCTCGCGCATGCTGGCGAGCCCCACCCCGGCCAGGTCCCTCGCCGCCGTCTCAGCAAACCCGCGGCCGGAGTCGGAGATCGTCAACACGAGCCCGTGTTCGGCCCCGGCGAGCGTCACCCGGGCTTCGCTGGCGCCGCTGTGCTTGACGACGTTGTTCAGCCCTTCCTGGACAACGCGGAACACGCAGAGCGCCACGTCATGCGCCAATCCTCCGGGCACGTTCTCGATCAGGCACTGCACGTCAAGTCCCTGGGCTCGCAGCTCGCGGCAATGGCCCCGCACGGCGGCTTGAAGGCCGAGGGTCTCGAGCTTGGTCGAGTGGAGCCGGTGCGAGAGCTGGTGCACCTCGATCGCGATTTCCCCCGTGCGCGCGCCCAGCTGTCGTAACGATCCCGGAAGCGCGATCGGGTCCACTGGCGTCATGGCCACGGTCTCGATCTCGATGCAGAGCAGGGCGAGCTGCTGGCTGAGGTTGTCGTGCAGCTCGCTGGCAATCCGCCGCCGCTCCTCCTCCTGAGCCGACAGGAGGCGGCCGCTCAGGTTGCGCACGACGGCCTCGGCGTTCTTGCGTTCGGTCACGTCGCGAGCGGCGCCGCGGATCAGAACCGGGTCGCCGGCCGCGTCGTACTCGACCCGGCCCTGTGACGACATCCACCGGGTGGAGCCGTCGGCCATCATGATCCGGTATTCGCTCTGGTACCTGCCGTCCCGTTCACCCGACACCGCCATGGCCATCGCCCGATCCACGGCCTCGCGATCGTCCGGGTGGACGCGGCTCACGATGGTGTCGTAGTCCAGCGGCTCCGATGGCGCAAAGCCATACAACTCGCGGCATTTCTCACTGGCCCAGAGAGCGTTGCCGGCGACGTGCCTGACCCACAGGCCAAAGCCGGCGGCCTCGACGGCCAGGCTCATCCGCGCCTCGCTTTCACGCAGTCCGGCCTCGCTGGCCTGCAGTTCGTGGACGAGTTGCGAGGCACGGAACACGTCACGGCTCAACTCGTACCCCATTACGGCGACGAGTCCCAGGTACAGCGGGCTGAGGATGATGGGAATGGGAAGGTTCTTCCAATAGATCAGCGCCGTCTCGACATTCCCGAGAAGGAGAAAGAACGCCACGCTGCCACCGGCCATCAGCGCCTTGCGGCGGTCGCCGCGGCGCCAGGCGGTGATGCTGGCATCCACGACGAAGATGAGGATGAGCACCATCGTCGCGTAGCCCAGCAGCATCCATGGATTGGGAATGCCCTTGAAGATCGTGACCGGCTCGCCGAGAAACACTACGGGCCGCAGATTCGTGATCTCGCGGTAGTTGACGCTCGCTCCGAATAGGAAAGTAGGCAGCAGATAGAGCGCGCGCAGGATGCAGACCGCCCACGCCATCCAGCGGCGTCCCGTGCCGAGGTGGAACCGTACGAACCATACGATCGAGACCAGCCACACGAGCATCGCGAGATGTCCCCACTTCATTGCCGTGAGGAACTGGGGCGGCGTCTCGACCCGCATCAGCGACAATTCGCAGAACGTGAAGACCGCGGTCGACGCTGCCGTCGCCGCAAAGAGCAGGTTGGCCCAATTGGCGCGATTTCTGTACCACACCAACGCATAGATCGCGCCCAGCGTGAGGCAGACCGCCGCGATCATCGACCAGATGACCGTGATCCAGCTCATGCGTCAGCGTGCCCCTTTCAACAGGCTGCCAATGTCATCGGGGGCGGGCCAAGCATGGAAGCCGCTCATCGCTGTCGGCCACGATACCTCGCGATGCTGAAAATGCAAGGCGTCTCCCGCCAGAGGTCCACGGACGCTGCCGGCACTGGTGGCACCCTGAATCGGATAAGCTCCCCTGACGCATGTCGCCGCCTCCGGCCCGGCACATCAGTGCGTGGTGCGCGTTGGCGCTGTTCGGACTGCTCTGGACGCCTTCACCAGCCCTTGCGCAGGCGTCGGCGCACCTCGCCGGCTCGGTCCTGGATGCGACGGGACTGCCGCTCGCCGGCGTGACGGTGACGATTCGAGGCGCCAGCGATCAGGCTATCCAGACTGATGCGGCAGGCGTCTTCGAGTTCGCGAGCCTCCCGGGCGGCGAGTACGAACTGTCGACCGCGCTGCAGGGGTTCGCGCCGGTTCGTCGCGCCCTGGCGCTCACCGCGGGCGAGAGGGCGACGGTGTCTTTCACGCTCAGGGTCCAGTACCTGGAACACGCCGTGGTGACGGCATCGAAGTCAGGCGAGGCGGACGTCCAGGCGACGCCGATCGCGGTGACCGTGTTGGCGGGGAGCGACTTGGCCCGGATGCAGGATCGCTCGGTCGAAGACCTCGCCGCCCGCGTCCCGGGCATGACGTTCTCCCAGAACACCGGCCTCGCGCAGGTCACGATCCGAGGAATCGGCACCAATGCCGTCTTCGCAGGGTCGGATCCGAGTTCCGCCGTGTATCTGGACGGCGTCTACCTGGCGCGGCCGGCCATGGCGCTGGCGGACTTTCTCGACCTCGAACGGGTCGAGGTCCTTCGCGGCCCTCAGGGGACGCTCTACGGCCGCAACAGCCTCGGCGGCGCTGTCAACCTGATCACTAGAACACCCACGAACGAACGGGAAGGCTCGATTCGCCTGGCGGGCGGGAACGTCGGGACGTTTCGCGCTGCCGCGCGCGTGAGCGGCCCCATCGTGCGGGGCCGGCTGATGGGCAGTGCGACGGTGCAGAAGAACGTCCAGACCGGCATGGTCCGCGACGTCGATCACCCGGATCATCCGCTCGGCGGCGAGGACCTGTTCGCCGCGCGCGGGCAGGTGCGCGTCCTGCTCACTCCGCGTGCCGAGTTGTCATTCGCCGCGGATACGACCCGCAACCAGGCGCACCCTCTCTACTATTCGAAGATACTGGCGGTCAAACCGGGGTTTCTCGTCGACAATCCCGCCGCCCTGCACGACGTGCGGGCCTCGTTTCCCGCCGAGGGTCACGTCTTCCAGTCTGGTGCGTCGGCGCGGTTCGCGATGGACCTCACGCCGGCGATCCGGCTGACCAGCCTGACGGCGTTTCGCCAGGTGGATTTCGATGTGCTGATCGACGGCGACATCTCGGAGCTCGATCTCACGGCGTCACGCGTCCACGAACTCCAGCATCAGGTGTCCGAAGAAGTCACGGTCGCCCACCGGGGGCCGAGAGTCACGTGGGTGACGGGGCTGTTCTTCTTCGGCGAGGTCGATCGGCAGCCCTCATCCATCTTCGCGCGCGGACCGCGGCTCGAAAATCGGCTCGATCCTCGGGTCGAGGCCAGTGCCGCCGCCGGATTCGGCCACGCCACCGTATCTCTCACACCGCGCGTGGCCGTCACGACGGGCCTTCGCTACACGCACGAGCGGAAGACCATCGACAACCGCATCGAGATCTATACGATCGACGCCCCGGTCACCCTGCTGTCCAGTCCGTCGGCCGTGTATACCGATGCGATCTCGAATGACGCCTGGTCGCCGAAGCTCGGGATCGAGTTTCGCGTCCGTCCGGCCTTTCTGACATACGCCTCAGCGACGCGCGGATTCAAGACCGGGGGCTTCAATGCGACGTCCCCGGAGGCCGGGCGCGGGTTCGCGCCTGAGTGGGCCTGGAGCTACGAAGCCGGGGTGAAGACCGAGTTCGGCGGCGGCCGTGGCCGGCTCAACGTCGCAGCGTTTCACACCGACTACACGGACCTGCAGGTGCAGACGCCGATCCGCCCGAACATCTTTGACATCTCGAACGCCGCAGCCGCCACCATCGACGGCGTTGAAGCCGAGGTGGCCACCAGGCTTGGCCGCAGCGTCCAGGCTGGCGCACACCTGGCGTGGTTGGACGCAACCTACGACCAGTACCTCGCGCCAGCCGGCAGCGCCCTCGTGGACGTCGCCGGTCACCGGCTCAACAACACACCAGAGTGGTCGGGGCGCCTCTGGATCGACTGGACCCGCACCATCGGTGGCGCGAGTTCGTTGTCGCTGCGCGCGGACGTCACGGGGAGAACTACGGCGTTTTTCACCCCCTTCAACGACAATGTTCAGCGGCAATCGCCGTTGGCATTGCTGGACCTCAGCGCCGAGTTCGGCCCCACCCATCGGCGCTGGTTCGTGGCTGCGTTCGCGCGCAACCTCACCAACGAGGACTACATCACCGGCTCCGTCGGCACGCCTCCGCCCGCCATCGGCGGCCGGCCCGGCGATGTCCGCCAGCTTGGTGTGCAGCTCGGGATCGGACGCTAGCCTCAGCATTGGTCCTGGCTTTCCTCGGGCGCGAGTGTGCCTCGAGCGTCTGCGCAAAGGACTCTGCCGATTCACCCGTCAGCGCCTATGCAGTTCGGCATCTCCATCAGGCGAGCTGCAGCCTGACGCTGTGGCGAACACAGCCGAGGTGTCGTTGCCGAAATTGCATAGCCGCCCCATCGGTGTCCTCCTACGCTGACGCCCGACGCTGTGATAGACGCCAAGCCGATGTGCAGAGCCATCGCAGGTAACCGGAACGCCGAGACGATGACCAACTCAGTAACTCACTTCGCGGGCCTGGCATCGACGAGCGATTTGTTGCGGCTCAGTCAACAGTTTCGGGTACCGCTTTCCGAATCTGTATAGTGTGCAACGCATCGCTCGTCTCATGTACAGACGATGTTCCGCACCTACTAGCCCGAGGAAAGATCCATGAAGCTGCAGACCTGCGGCGGCGCGCTGACCGCGATCCTTCTGCTCACCGTGCCTGCGGTCGGGGTGGCTCAGCCGGCGCAGACTGGGAGCGCTCCGCCGCCGCAGGCGCCCGTTCCGCCATCGCAGCCAGCCGCCATCGACGATACCATCACGGCCGCTGAGTCCGAGAACGAGCCGCCGGCGCGCCGACTGGTGAGTTTCAACGAATACGAAGGCCGACTCGGATCCATCCGGGTGGGCTTCGGTCTTCTGTTCGACTACGCCAGCTTCACGCAGGACGACAACAGCAAAGAGCAGGTCGATCTGACGTCACAGTGGAAGTACCGCGACGGACGGCTCATTCTGAACGGCCGCCTGGGGTTCAAACGGCCAACCACGTGGACCGCCGGCATCATGTACGACGCCGACAAAGACGCCGTGCTCATGCGAATGACAGGGATTATGGTGTCGGTTCCCGAAATCTGGGGGCACATCTTCGTCGGTCGGTCCAAAGAAGGCTTCTCGCTGAACAAGGTGATGAACGGCTACGCCGGCTGGGGGATGGAACGGGCCGCCATCAGCGATGCGACGCTCCCCATCCTCGCCGATGGCGTCAAGTGGCTCGGCTACTCGCCGAAGGCCCGCATCATCTGGAACGTCGGGTTCTACGGCGACGCGCTGTCTGATGGCGAGGGCTTCTCCAGCTACGAGAACCAGCTGGCCGGGCGTGTGGGCTGGGTACCAGTGATGACCCCCGACGGCGGCAATTTGGTCCACTTGGGAGTCAGCGGACGGTACGGCTGGGTGAACAGCGGGAAGCTCCGGCTGAAGGCGCGCCCGGGCGCCTGGGCAGCGCCGTTCTTCGTCGATACGGGGGAGTTCGCCGCCGATGGAAGCACGACCATCGGCCTCGAGGCGTACTACCGGCCCGGCTCCTTCACCATGGGAGGCGAGTATTTCATGCAGCAGGTCGATGCCACGCAGTCGGGCGACCCGTCCTTCCACGGTGGCGAGGCGTTCTTCTCCTGGCTGATCACTGGTGAGGTGCGCGTCTACAACACGCAGAACGGAGACTTCAAACAAGTCTCACCGCTGCGGACCGTCTTCTCGGGCGGACCCGGCGCCTGGGAAATCATGGCGCACGTCAACACTGTCGATCTCGACAGCGGGTCAATCTCGGGCGGCAAGTTCTGGCGCTTCACGCCCCAGGTCAACTGGTATCTGTCGGACAACGTGCGCCTCGAACTCGCCTACGGGTACGGATCGCTGAATCGCTTTGGCCTGGTCGGCAAGACGCACTTCTTCCAGACCCGCATTCAGATGCAGCTCTAGGCTGTTCAGTGGCCGGCCTAGGATTTCGCGCTCAGATTGGACGCGGTGACGCCCCCTGGACGGCTACTCCCAGCGGAACACCCGCGAGGCGAGCGCCGTCGCCAGCACCAAGGTGAGCGTCAGCGCAGCAACGTCGCCCAGGTGCAGCATCCATCCGTCGCCACGCCAGATGCCCCGGAGCAGCGAAACGGCGTAGGTCAGTGGCAACACACGGGCGACGGCCTGCAGGCCGGCCGGCAGGGCTTCGACCGGCACGAAGACACCCGACAGTCCGAGCATCGGGTAGAGCACCATCGCCCCGAACGGCTGCGCGAAGCGCGCCGTCGGCACGACGCTGGCGATGAGGAACCCGAGCGAGAGAATGCTCGCCGTGGTGAACACGACCGCCAGGCCGAACGAGAAGAACGGCACGTTGGCCCCGGCCGGGTAGTACGAACGGCCTGCCAGCAGCATCGCCGCCACGGTGATCGACGAGAACAGCAGCTTGACGAGCACGTGCGCGGCCAGGATGGTGTGCGGGCGGAGCGGGGTCGCCCGCAGCCGCTTCAGGATGCCGCCCTCGCGGTAGATGGCCATGATCGCCACGAGCGAGAGCACCGCGCCGAGGGTGACGAAGAGCGACACGAACACCGGCAGGTCGGCCACGACTCGCCCCGCCACCGCCGGCCCGGGCCGCGCCAGTCGCGGCCCGACGAGCCGCCCGACCAGGGCGAAGAGCAGCACCGGCACCACCACGGTGCCGACGACGCCGAGCGGCTCGCGGACGAAGATCTTGATCTCGAGCCAGGTCAGGCGAAGCAATCCGCGCAGCATCAAGCCCTCGGTTCAGTCGCGCATCGCATGACCGGTGAGCTGGAGGAACACGTCCTCGAGCGTCGGCACTTCGGTGCGGAAGGCCCGCACCTGCAGGCGGTGCTCGGCCAGACCGCGGATCACTGCCGTCACCACTTCTCCCGATCGGCCGCGGATGGTGTACGACTCGCCCTCCTGGCTCACCGAGTCGACCTCGGGGATGGCTTGGAACCGGGCCAGCGCCGACGGCTCGTCCACCGCCACGACGATCGTCGTCACCGGGCAGTGCCGGTCGACCAGCGCCGTCGGCGCGCCGATGTCCACCAGGCGGCCGTGATCGATGATCGCCACCCGATCGCAGAGCCGTTCCGCCTCCTCCATCAGGTGCGTGGTGAGGAACACCGTCTTGCCGCGGGCGCGAACGGCGCGGACCAGTTCCCAGATGGTGCGGCGGGCCTGCGGATCGAGGCCGGTGGTCAGCTCGTCGAGGAACACGACTTCGGGGTCGTTGATGAGCGCCAGGGCGATCAGCAGCCGCTGCTTCTGTCCTCCCGACAGGGTCATGAACCAGGCCTGACGCTTGTCCCCGAGGCCCAACTGCTCGAGCAGCCGGTCGCCGTCCACGGCGCGGCGGTAGAGCGACGCCCACAGGGCCACTGCCTCGCTTACGGTGATGCGCTTCTGCAGCTGCGCCTCTTGCAGCTGCACGCCGATCCGCTCCTGCAGCGCCCGCCGGTCCCGTCCGGGGTCGAGGCCCAGCACGGTGACCTCGCCGCGGTCGCGCTGGCGCAGACCTTCGACGCACTCCATCGTCGTGGTCTTGCCGGCGCCATTCGGGCCGATCAGGCCGAAGATCTCGCCTTGGTCGACGTCGAAGCTGACGTCGTCGACCGCGACCGTGTGGCCGTAGGTCTTGCGGAGCGCTTGCACGCGGATGACGGGATCGGAGGCCACGCGGCTGGGTCGATTCTGTCACGCGGCCGGGGCGCCCGCTCGCTGGGGCTCCGCAGCATTAGCGCTCTGCGGTGGTTTCCCCCGCCCGGGCTACTTGACCGAATCTCGCCACGCATTGACTTTGTGGAAAATCGGGACGGCCTTGTCGATCTCCACGACGGGGACTATCCGGAACTCGAAGAATGGTCCCCAGGGCGCGTGCGCCTCCAACAAGGCCGCAGGTGAATTTGCCTCCACGATGGCTATGCCACCAGTGCCGTCCGCGAGCGCGTAGTGCGCTTTGAACTCGTAGCCCGCCGGAGGCGTCCAGTTCGTGAACAGCTTGAGCGACCGTTTGTCCTTCTCCTCGGTCACGTCTCGGGCCGTGTAGATGAGCGCGAACAGCATGTGCAACCTCCTTCGACGCAAAGGGCACCAGAAATGGTACCGAAGTCCTGCCCGTCAACGCGGCCACCCAACAAGTAGGAGACCGACCAGCATATTACGCTGAGGCTGCAGGCTCGCCGTAGCGAATGCGACCCGCGGGACTCCGTCGCCGGCCCGCGAGACGGCATGGCCGCGCGCGAAGCCCTGTGGGCGGAGCTGAAGCTCCGCCCTACAGCAAACGCAAAGCGCTCTAGAGTCGCCGGTGCATCACGTGGATGTCCACGTCGCCGTGCACCGGGTGGGCGAAGGCGCCGGGCACCGTCCCGACGATCGCGAAGCCGCAGCGTTGCCACACGGCGATGGCCGCCCGGTTGGTGCTGACCACCGAGTTGAACTGCATGGCGCGGAAGCCCAGCCCGCGCGCGGCGTCGAGCGAATGCCGGCACAGCGCCTCGCCCAGGCCGCGGCCGCGCGCCCACGACGCCACCATGTAGCCGCAGTTGGCGACGTGACTGCCCAGGCCCGGCTGGTTGGCCTTCAGCAGATACGTACCGGCCATTCGCCCGTGCAGCGCGGCCACGAACGTGTGACCCGCGGCGGGATGCCAGGCGGCCAGGGCCGCCTCCCGGGACATGTCGCGCGGATACGCATAGGTCTCGCCGGCGGCAATCACCGGCTGGAGGATCGCCCACAGCGCGTCGGCGTCGGCCGGCTCGGCCGGCCGCACCACCAGCCCCTCGGGCGCGGCGAACGGGCGCGCCGCCGGTTGGCCCCCCTCCAGCGGCTTGCGCATCGTGACCGTCTCGGGCAGGTAGCCGCGGCGATCGTAGAGGGCGCGGGCGCGGCGGTTCCCTTCGAACACGGTGAGCGTGATGAAGTCGTGGCCGCGCGTTTGCGCCCACGCCTCGCCGGCGTCGAGCAGCGCGCGCGCCAGGCCCCGGCCTTCCATCGCCAGCCTCACCGCGAGGGTCTCGACGTGGGGGTGCCGCTCGTGGGTGAAGTAGTCGGTCTGCGTGGTGACGAAGACCATGCCGCCGGCCACGCCGGCGGGCTGCTCCGCCACGAGGATGCAGGCGTCCGGTCTCGGGCGATGCAGCGCCTCGAGCAGCACGGCGTGGTCGCTTCGATCGATCTCCAGGGCGGTGCGCCAGTGCGGACGCGGAAAGTCGGCGAGGCGCGGCGTGAACGACCGCAGCAGCGCTTCGTCGGCAGGCGTGGCCGGCCGCACCACGATGCGGCGGGCCTGCCAGTCCGCCGCACTCAGCCGGTAGAACACGGTGTCGAGCCCGTGGTGGTCGCCGCGCCGCTCGAAGGTCATCCCGAGGCGCTCCATCACTCGCGCCGAGGCCGTGTTGGGCGCATCGGTCAGGGCCATCACCTCGGTCAGCCCGAGCGGACCGAACAGATGGTCGAGCACGGCACCGGCGCACTCGGTGGCGAGGCCCTGCCCCCACCAAGTCGGCAGCAAACCGTACAGCAGCTCGGCTCGGCCGTCGTCGCCAACTTGAGATCCGCAGAACCCGATGAGGCCCTCCTCGGCGGCCCGGTTAATCCCCCACAGGCCGTAGCCGCGGGCGCCGAAGTTCCGATCGCTCGTCGCCAGCGCCTCGGCCGCCTGGGCGCGCGGGATGACACGGTCGTCCCACAGGAAGCGGCGCACGTCGGGGTCGGTCCACAACGCGTGGACGGCGTCGAGGTCGGCGTGGGTCAGCGGGCGCAGGTCGACGCGCGCGGTCCGCAGGGTCGGTGCGGCCATCACAACACGGGAGGCGCGGGCCGCGTCGCCCGCCAGGCGGCGATGAACAGCACCCCGAGCAGCGCGTCGATGCCGGCCACGGCCGCGGTCGCCGCCGCGACCCGCCCGCTGGCGAACAGCGCGAACGTCGGCAGCGCGAACGACGCCTTCTCGACGATGGCGGCCAGCATCAGCGGCCGGAAGCGGACCACATCGCGCGAAATGATGAGAAACGCGATCTGCCAGGCGACGGCGACGCCGACGAAGCCGTAGAAGTGCTCGGGATGCGTGATCGGGGGCGGGTAATCACGTCCGATCCGGTCCTCCAGGAAATACTGCGGCAGCAGGACGACCAGGCCATAAACGCCGGCGAAGAGGAAGACGCGCCGGGCGAACGTCCGGCCGGAGTGCGCGGCGGTGACGACACCGAGGGCGCCCATCGGGCGATGATACCGGGGCGACGTTCAGAGGGCACGCCCCGTCCGGCTACTCGCGCCGAAGGGCGACGATCGGATCGAGACGCGACGCGCGGCGCGCCGGGTAGTAGCCGAACGCCACACCGATTGCGGCGGCGATGGCGAAGGCCAGGACGATCGCCTGCGGCGACACCACGGTGGGCCAGCTCATGAGCGCGGTCAGCCCGCGGGCGGCGGCGATCCCGGCGAGGATGCCGACGATCCCGCCGAGCAGGCTGAGCACCACCGCCTCGACCAGGAACTGCACCAGCACGTCGCGCCGGCGGGCGCCCATCGCCAGGCGCAGGCCAATCTCCCTGGTGCGCTCGGTGACCGACACCAGCATGATGTTCATGATGCCGATGCCGCCGACGACCAGCGAGATTCCGGCGATGCTGGCCAGCAGCGCCGTCATCGTCGTGCCAGCGCGGTTGAGCGTGCCCGACATCTCCTCCATCGTCGCCGAGTCGAGCTTCGGCATGTTGGCGAGCGCAAACGCCGCCACTTCGGTGTACAGCCCCTTGGTCACCTGCGCGGCAGCCAGCGTCTTCACGGTGAAGTCGTCGGCCGGGCCCATCCGGCCGTTGCCGCCACCGGGCGACTGCAGCCCGCCGAGCGCGCCCGAGGCGCGGGCCGCGGTCTCGCGGATGTTCGACGCGTGGCGCTCGCGCAGCAGCCCCGTGATCGCCTCGCCCACCGACGTCGCCACGCCGGCCTCGGTGACCCCCACGGTGATGGTCTGCAGCCACGACGTGCGGCTGGTCAGCGCCCCCAGCGTGGTCACGGGCACGAACGCCGCTTCATCCTGATCGGCGTCCACGGCGCGCATCATCCCGACGACCTCGAACTCGCGGTCGTGGATCGTCACCTTGCGGCCGGTGGGATCGACTCCCTCGCCGAAGAGGCGGGCGCTGGCGATCCGCCCGAGCACCACCTTGGCGGCGGAGGCGGCGATGTCGGCGTCGGCGAAGCCCTGCCCCTCGAGCCAGGTCCAGCCGTGGATGTCGGCCAGCGACGGCTCGGTGCCGTTGACCAGCGTGAACACCCGCGCGTCTGCCGAGGCGGTGACGAAGGTGCGCGAGCGCAGGCCGGCGGCCACGTGCTCCACGTTGTCGAGGTCCCGGATCGCCACGGCGTCGTCGCGGGTGAGCGTGGTGGCCGCGCCGAGCCCCGAGGCGATGTTCATGCTCTCGCCGCCGCGGACGAAGTTGCCGGCGCTGACCTCGACGATGCTCGTGCCCGCCGACTTGAGCGTGCGCTCCACCGAGGCGCGGGCGCCGTTGCCCAGCGCCACCATGGCGATCACCGCAGCCACGCCGATGACGACGCCCAGCGTGGTGAGCCCCGAGCGCAGGCGGTTGCGGCCGAGCGCCTTCCAGGCGATCTGCCCGCTGACGGCGATGAGTCGCAGCACCAGCGTCTCTACTCGTGACGCAGCGCGTCGATGGGGTCGAGTTCGGCGGCGCGCCGGGCCGGATACCAGCCGAACAGGACCCCGACGGCCGCCGACACGCCGAAGGCGATGAACACGGCCGAGGGCGACACCACCGTGGCCCAGCGCAGCGTCGACGAGATCAGATACGAGGCCGCCAGCCCGAGCACGATGCCGACCAGGCCGCCGGCCACGCTGATCGCCACCGCCTCGGTCAGGAACTGCCGGGTGACGTCGCGGCCGCGGGCGCCCACCGCCATGCGCAAGCCGATCTCCTTGGTGCGTTCGGTGACCGAGAGCAGCGTGATGTTCATGATGCCGATGCCGCCGACCAGCAGCGACACCGCCGCCACCGCCGCCAGCAGCCAGCGCATCGTGCCGCTGGCCCGTTCGAGCGTGCCGGCCAGCTGTTCGAGCGTGACCCGCTCCAGCTCCTTGACGTTGCCGGCGATCGCCGCCGCCACGTCCGGCGGCAGCCCGCCGGTGGCGACAGCACGGGTGGCCTGCGTCGAGATCGTGAAGTCGTCGGGCTTCTCGTTGCTGATGCCGTGCCGCTGGCGCAGCAGCTCGCCGATGCGCTTGCTGAGGGCCGACACGCCGCCGGTCGACGCGGCGGTCACGGTGATGTCGTTGAGCTTGGTCAGGTTCAGGAGGTGGTGTGTCGTGGTGTACGGCATGTACACGGCGTCGAACTCGTCGTCCCCGGGGGCCGGCCGGACCACCCAGCTGGCGCTGGTCACCACGCCGACGATCTCGAAACGGCTGGTTCCAGAGCGTGAGGTCCTTCCCTACCGGGTTCACGCCTTCGCCGAAGAGCTTCTCGGCGACCACCGACCCGAGCACGACCACCATCGCCTTGTCGTCCTGCTCGTCGGCGGTGAAGAAGCGCCCGCTGCGCAGCGTCCAGGTGCGCTTGATGTCGAGCAGGTGCAGGTCCGTGCCGTGCATGCGGGTGAACCAGCGCTTGTCGCCGGCGTGCACGCGGGCGTTGCCGTGCAGGCCGCAGGCCACATACTGGACGCCGTCCATCTGCCGGATGGCCTCGGCGTCGGCGAACGACAGCGTCGCCGCCGCGCCCAGCCCGGCCTCCAGATCGCCGAGCCGCTGCCACGCCAGCGGGTGATCGTGCTTCTCCATCGGGTCGTCTTCCGGATGGAGGATCGGCACCACGTCGCCTTCGAGCGGGTCGCCAGCGAACGGGTCGCCGAGGTTCGGTATCTCGGGCATCAGCTCGTCCACCGGCAGCCGCATCGTGTCGTCGGCGTCGCCCTGGTGGGCGACCACGCCGCCGCGATCCTCGGACTTCAACTTCCAGTTGCCGGCGGTGATGGTCAGCTGGTTGAGCCCGGCGGCCCGCACCTGCTGCTCGATCGACTGCTGGGCCCCGGCGCCGACCGCCATCATCGCCAGCACCGTGGCCACGCCCACGGTGATGCCGAGCATCGTCAGCGCCGTCTGCAGCCGGTTGCGGGTCAGGGCCTTGAACCCGATGTCGATGGCGGGGTGGAGGGCGCGAAGACGGTCCAAGGTTCTATCCCCCGGGTCAGGCGGTGGCCGGCACGTTGACGGCGGCGTGGCGCGCGTCCTGCACGACCACCCCGTCCTTGAAGTCGATTGTACGCGTGCCCCAGGCGGCGATGTCGCGCTCGTGGGTGATGACCACGATGGTGATGCCGCGCTCGGCCCGCAGCCGGGCGAACACCTCCATCACCTCGTGGCTGGTCGTGGTGTCGAGGTTGCCGGTGGGCTCGTCGGCGAGCAGGAGCGAAGGCTGGTTGACCAGCGCCCGGGCGATGGCGACGCGCTGCTGCTGCCCGCCCGACAGCTGGTTGGGGTGATGCGTCTCGCGGTCGGTGAGGCCCACCGCCGCCAGCGCCTGCCGGGCCCGGTCGCGGCGCTCGGCCGACCTCACCGCGCCTTGGCGCGTGTAGAGCAGCGGCAGCTCGACGTTCTCGAGCGCCGAGGTGCGGGCCAGGAGGTTGAACCCCTGGAAGACGAACCCGATCGTCTCGTTCCGCACCCGCGCCAGCTCGTCGGGCGGCAGGGTCGAGACGTCGCGGCCGCCGAGCAGGTACTGCCCGCGGGTCGGCCGGTCGAGACAGCCCAGGATGTGCATGAACGTGGACTTGCCCGACCCCGACGGGCCGACCACGGTCACGAACTCGCCCGCCGGCGATGTCGAGGGTCACGCCCCGCAGGGCCCGCACCACGTGATCGCCCACGTGGTACTCCTTCTCCAGATTCCGGACCGCAATCATCGTCGGCGTGGCTCTCGGGACGTCAGCGGGGGCGTGGGCACGATGCCTCCTCCAGGCCGAATGATCGTTCAGCGTCAGCAGCCTGAGGCCAGGAGGAGGTATCGCGCCCGCGCCCCCGGTCAGTTGGTGGTGGTGGGCTTGGCGGTGCCCGGCCGGCACCTTGCCGGCGTAGGCGTACATCGTCAACGCCACGGCCTTCTCGGCACCGGCCATCCCGTAGACCTTGCCGGCGCCTTCGATCACGTAGTACTCGTTGGCGGCGTGGGCGCGGCCGCCGAGGCCGGCACCGCCCATGACGATCGGCACGCCCTTGAAGGGCGAGATCTTCTCGCCGACCTCGCCGTTGCCGAACATGTAGGCCGGCCAGTAGCCGCCGGCCGCGGCGCCGCCGCCACCGATGCCCCAATCGGCGCGGACCGGGGAATGCGGGATGCCCATGATCTCGTAGGTGCGCTGCGTGGCGCGGCCGATCTCGTTGTCGGAGTTCATCATCGCCCACGGCACGTCGCCGATGAGCTTCACGTCGACGTCCGGGTAGCCGTTCTTGACCAGCTGCGCCTTGAGCTTCTTGACGATGTCGGGACCGCTCTGCCCCGGCTGGTAGCGGAAGTTGTGCTTCGAGGTGATCTTGTTGGGGAGGATGGCGCCGGCGCCGCCCGCATACATGTTGCCGCCCCAGATCCCGTCGAGGTTGAACGACGTGCCGTAGCGCTGCGTCTTCAGCACCATGTACGGGTCGTCATACATGAACCGGGCGACGCCGAGGTTCTCGGCCGCCACCTTCAGGTCGGTCTTGCTGGCGGCCTGCTTCAGGTCGGCCTCCTGCTCCTTGCTGAGCGGCCGGATGCCGTCGAAGAAGCCGTCGATCTTCGGCGTGTTGCCGTCGTCGCTGACGATCGACGCCAGCATCTTGATGTGCCGCCACGCCGGGCTGTCGGTGCCGCGCTTGTTGCTGCCGTGGATGTCCGACACCGTCGGTCCGCGGCCCCACGCCGTGCCCGAGGTGGTCAGCTCGACGTAGACGCAGCCCTCGGAGCCGCCGCCGTAGCCGCCGCCGCCGCTGGGCGACTGGCCGCCGAAGGTCATCATCGCGTCGGCGCCCTCGAGCAGCTCGGGGTGGTCCTTGACCCACTTGCGCAGGCCGATGTCCATCCGCTCCTCGTCGCCTTCGGCGACGACGATCAGGTTGACCGGCAGCTTGCCGTGCACGGCCTTGATGGCGCGGAAGGCGTTCAGCTGGGCCATCTGCGGGCCCTTCGAGTTGGTCGTGCCGCGGCCGATCATCACCTTCTTGTACGGCGCCTGCTCGACCAGCTGCGCCTCGAACGGCGGGTACTGCCAGGCGTCGGGCTGGGTTACCGGCATCGTGTCGTACATCCAGTAGATGAGCAGCGTCTTCTCGGCGCCCTCGTCGCACTTGGCGTAGACCACCGGGTTGCCGGGCGACCCGTACTCGGTGACGCCGACGTCGTAGACCTGGGTCTGCTGGCAGCCCAGCTCGTCGAAGAAGCCCTTGACCATCTCGGCCGACTCGGGGATGCCTTCGCCCGAGTTCGAGATGCTCGGCTGCTGGATCCACTTCTGCAGGTTGACCACGTGCTGGTCGATGTTCTCGTCGATGTGCGCGAACACCTTCTGCACGTCCGGCGGCACCTGGCTCATGTCTGGTTTGAGCTCTTCATCGCCGGCCGGTCGGATGCCGAGCTTGGGCGTGGCGGCCGCCGCCTGCGCCGACGGCTGGGCGGCCGGAGCCGCGGGCTGCTGGCACGCCGCCGCCGCGACCGCGGCCGCGCAGATGAACGACAGGTTGAGCCTCCGCATCACATCCTCCAGGGTGGCCGGCGGCCACCAACCACTCAGTTCGTCGACGACTTGGCCGGCGGCATCTTGCCGGCGAACGCATAGGCCGCCACGACGATCGACTTCTCGGCCCCGGCCATGCCAAGCACCTTGCCGGCGCCCTCGACCACCCAGTACTCGTTGGCGGCATGCGCGCGGGCGCCGTGGCCGCCGCCGCCGCTGACGATCGGCACGCCCTTGTAGGGCGAGACCTTCTCGCCGACCTCGCCGTTGCCGAAGAGATACGCCGGCCAGTAGCCGCCGGCCGCGGCGCCGCCGCCGCCGATGCCCCAGTCGTCGCGCAGCTGGCCGTGCGGGATGCCCATGACCTCGTAGGCCCGCTTCATCGCCCGGCCGGCGTCGTGATCGGAGTTCATCAGCGCCCACGGCACGTCGCCGATGAGCTTCACCTCGACGTCCTTGTAGCCGTTCTTGTCCAGCTGCGCGCGCAGCTTCTTGACGATGTCGGGCCCGGTCATGTTCGGCACGTAGCGGAAGTTGTGCTTCGAGGTGATCTTGTTGGGCAGGATGGCGCCGGCGCCGCCCGCATACATGTTGCCGCCCCAGATCCCGTCGAGGTTGAACGACGTGCCGTAGCGCTGCGTCTTCAGCACCTGGTACGGGTCGTCATACATGTAGCGCGCCACGCCCAGGTTCTCGGCCGCCACCTTCAGGTCCATGTTCTTGGCGCCGGCCCGCAGCGACTGCTCCTGTTCGGCCGACAGCGGCTGGATGCCGTCGAAGAAGCCGTCGATGAGCGGCGTGTTGCCGTCGTCGGAGACCAGCGACGCCAGCATCTTGATGTGCCGCCAGGCCGGGCTGTCGGTGCCGCGCTTGTTGCTGCCGTGGATGTCCGACACCGTCGGCCCGCGGCCCCACGCCGTGCCCGAGGTGGTCAGCTCGACGTAGACGCAACCCTCGGAGCCCCCGCCGAAGCCGCCGTTGCCGCTGGTCGACTGGCTGCCGAAGCGGATCATCGCGTCGGCGCCCTCGAGCAGCTCGGGGTGATCCTTGACCCACTTGCGCAGCCCGATGTCCATCCGCTCCTCGTCGCCCTCGGCGACGAAGATGAGGTTCACCGGCAGCTTGCCGTGCACGGCCTTGATGGCCCGGAAGGCATTCAGCTGCACCATCTGCGGGCCCTTCGAGTTGGTGGCGCCGCGGCCGTAGAGGACCTTCGGGAACTTCTCGTGGGCGACGATCTGGCCCTCGAACGGCGGGTGGTTCCAGGCGTCGGGCTGGGTCACCGGCATCGTGTCGTACATCCAGTAGATGAGCAGCGTCTTCTCGGCGCCCTCGTCGCACTTGGCGTAGACCACCGGGTTGCCCGGCGTGCCGTACTCGGTGATGCCGACGTCGTAGACCTGGGTCTGCTGGCAGCCGAGCTCGTCGAAGAAGCCCTTGACCATCTCGGCCGACTCGGGAATGCCTTCGCCCGAGTTCGAGATGCTCGGCTGCTGGATCCACTCCTGCAGGTTGGCGACGTGCTGGTCGACGTTCTCGTCGATGTGGGCGAACACCTTCTGCACGTCCGGCGGCACCTGGCTCATGTCGGGCTGGATCTCGGTCTCGCCGACGGCCCGGATGCCGAGCTTGGGGGTGGTAGCGGCCGGCGCCGCCGCCGCCGTGGCGCCCGCCGACGGCGTGGAGGGCTGCGAGCAGGCGACAGTGAGCGCGAGCAGCGGCAGGGACAGCAAGGATACCCGGCGCATCGGCCTCTCCTGGAGATGCCCGCTGCCGTGAAGTCAGCAGTGGGGACTGCCGCATTGAAACCGTGCTACGGCCGGAAGTCAATGCTTGTTCATGCGAAGATGCGGCCGATCCCATGGCGCCAATGAGCACGCGAGATACGGGACCGCGTCCCGCGCGCCACGCCGCCGCTGCCCCGGCGCTCACGCGCCGCCAGGCCATGGCCACGCTGGCCGCCGCCGGCGCCTCGCTGCTGCCATCGTGTCGCGGGGTCCCGCCCGGGCCGGCGCCGATCACCGCCGATCAGGCTGGCGAACTGTACGTACGTCTTTCGTTGTCTCTGGCCCGGCACCAGCCCTCGCTCGTCGATACCTGGCTCGGCCAGGCGGCGTGGGGTGACGGCACGCGAGTGCCCGTCGCGGCGATCCGGTCGCGCATTGCCGAGGCCCGCCAGGCACTGGCGGTCATGGCCTCGCCCGCCGATGACGTCGAGGCGATGCGCCGTCGCTATCTCGCCGGGCAGCTCCAGGGACTGGCGGTAGCCGCCGGTCGTCTTGCCGGCGCCAGTGCCTCCTTCGCCGACGAAGCCGTCGAAGCATTGGGGGTGCGGCCGCCGCCACGCGACGTCGCGGCGATGGAGCGCATCCGGCAGGAGCTGTCGGAGCGGCTGGCCGGCGCAGGGTCGCTGGCCGAGCGCCACGCCGCGTTCCGCCGCGCCCAGGCCGTGCCCGCCGCGCGGGTTGAGGCGGTCTTCGCCGCCGCGGTCGGCTGGTGCCGGGAGGCGGCGCATCCGCTGCTGCCGCTGCCGGCCGGCGAACAGATCTCGCTGCGCGCCGCCGACGAACGCGGCTGGGCGGCGTTCTCGCGCCCGCACGACGCGCGCAGCTCCGACGTCTGGGTGTCGCGCGGTGGCGGCGCCGACGCCGCGCAGCTGCTGCAGCTGGCCGCGCACGAGGGCACGCCGGGCCATCACGCCCAGCACGTGCTGGCGACGGCGGCGCTAGTCGAAGCGCGCGGCTGGGCGGAGCGGGCGCTGACGCCGGCGTTCGGTCCGCATCGGCTGCTGGCCGAGGGGGCGGCCGAGGCCGGCGCCGAGCTGCTGTTGCCGCTCGACGTGCGCGAACGGGTGTGCGCCGAACGGCTGCTACCGGCGGCCGGCTTGGGGGCGGCGGTCGCGCCGCTGCTGGTGCGCGTCGAGCGGCTGGTCGCCGCCCTCGATCTCGAGGTGGCCCACCTGGCCGCCGACTACCTCGACACCTCGCTCGGCACCGAAGCGGCAACGGCGCGACTGCGCGACGAGGCGCTGGTGCTCGATCCCCCGGGGATGCTGTCGTTCGTCGAGAAGCAGCGTTCGCGCGTGCTCGCCTATCCGCTCGGGCGGCGGTTGGTCGGCGAGGCGGTGGCCGCGGCCGCCGCGGCCGATCGCTGGGAGAAGTTTGCCGCGATCACCACCCTGCTCGACGCCGATCCGCCCTCCGATGCGCTGACAGCGGCGAATCGGAAATAATGCCCCGCCATGTCGTCCCACCGCACGCTCCTGCTGACGGCGGCCGCGATCACCCTGATCATCGGTCTCTCGGCCCGGCTCTTTCCCTACCTCCCAGGCGACGTCGCGATCGCTCACGCCTTCCAGGCCGCCTCGCCCGGCACGGCCTGGGTGCCGCCGATGGTCGCCACGGCGCAGCCGCCGACCAAGTACCTGTTGATGGCGATTGCCCTGCTCGGCGCGTGGCGGCTGGCCGGCATTCGCGCGCTCCTGGTGGTGGCGGCGGCGATCGCGCTCGAACAGGCGCTGGGCGAGTCGAGCAAGCTGCTCTTCGGTCGGCCGCGGCCATCGCGTGAGCTCGTCGCGGTGATGGGCAATCCGACCGGGTTGTCGTTTCCCTCTACCTTCATGACGCTCTACAGCGTCACCATCGGCGCGCTGCTGGTGCTCGGCTGGCGGCTGCGACCCTCGCCGCAGCGCACGGCCGTGATCGTCGTCTGCGGGCTGGTGCTGTTCGTCGCCGCCGCCGCCCGCGTCGTGCCCGGTGCGCACTGGCCGAGCGATGCCTTCGGCACCCCGGCGATTCTCCTCAGCTGGCTCGCGGCCGCGTTCGCCGAAGTGGGCGAAGACAAGCGCCGGTGATCTTCGCGCGAATGGCTAGCGGCCGCCGAACCTCGCGCGGCCGCTGGTCGTAGGATACGGCGTGCAGTTCGCGGCGCTCCTGGCGCTGGCCATCGCCGACAGCGTCAATCCCTCGGCGATCGTCGTGGCGCTCTACCTGCTCACCCGCTCCGGGCCGGCGCCACAGGTACTGACCTACGTCAGCGCGATCTTCCTGACCTACTTCACGCTTGGGCTGCTGTTGCTCTCGGGATTCAGCCTCCTTTGGCCGACCTCCGGCGACCCGCTGCGCTCGTGGTGGGGACTGCTGCTCCAGATGGCCATCGGCGTCGGGCTGCTCGTCTATGCGCTTCGCGGATCGGCACGCGGCGAACCGGCGCAACCCACGCTGCCCTCGAAGGGCACTTACGCCGCGGTGTTCGCCCTCGGCGTGGCGGTGACGGCGATGGAATTGCCGACCGCGCTGCCCTACTTCGGCGCCATCGCGGTGCTGACCAGCATGGAGCTCAGCGCCGGCCCTCGCGCGGCGGTACTCGCGGTCTACAACCTGATCTTCGTGCTGCCGCCGCTGCTGCTCCTGGCCGGCCACGAGCTGGCGCGCGGCCGGCTCGACGAGCGCTACGCCGCCCTTCGCGCCAGGCTCGAACACGCCGCGGATGAGACAACACGCTGGATCGCCGGCCTGCTGGGCGGCGCCCTGTTCGTCACCAGCGTGATCGAGTACGTGGCTCGGTACGCCCGCGGATAGTTCGCCGTCAGACCATGGCGGGCGCGCCGCCCTTCACGAACGGCTGAAGCACCGTGGCGATGAACCGGTGCGTCGGGGTCGGCACCCCCGTCTCGGCGCCGAGCCGCACGACGGCGCCGCTCAGCCACGGCAGCTCCAATGGACGCCCACGCTCCAGGTCGGAGAGCATCGACGACTTCGCCTCGGGCGGCATCCCGCGCATCATCGCCAGCACCTCGCCCATCACCCCGTCCTCGAGCTCCACGCCGTGGGCCCGGCCCACCGCGATGGCCTCGCGGGCGGCCTCCTCGAGCAACGCCATCAACCCGGGATCGGCCCGCAGCACCCCCAGCGGCGACCGCGTGAGCGCGGTCATGCCGCTGAAGACCGACAGGCGCGCGAACTTCGACCACAGATCGACGAGGATGTGCGGGCTGGCCGTGAAGCCGAACCCGGCGCCGGCCGCGGCGTCGCGAAGCGCCAGCAGCCGCGGCGACATCGCCCCGTCGAGCTCGCCGACGATGAGCGCGTCGAGCGCGGTGTGCCGGATCGTCCCGGGCGGGTCGATGACCGCGGCCACGTAGGCGACGCCGCCGGCGGTGTGCGCGCGCCCGACGTGACGCTCGACGATGCCGACGGCGTCGACGCCGTTCTGCAACGTGACCACCATCGTGCCGGGCCCGATGAGCGGCGCCAGCTGTGCCGCCGAGCGCTCGGCGTCGTAGAGCTTCACGGTGAAGAACACCACGTCGGCCGGCCCGAGCTCGCGCGGGTCGTCGCTGGCCCGCAGCCCGGTAAGATGCGCGTCGCCCTTCGGGCTCGTCAGCCGCAGCCCGTCACGACGGAGGGCGTCGAGATGCGCACCGCGCGCCAGGAAGGCAACATCGCACCCCGCCTGGGCCAGGCGCCCGCCGAAGTAGCCGCCGACGCCCCCTGCCCCGAACATGACGATCTTCATGGCAACCTCACGGGGCTGGGGGCTGGGGACTGGGGACTGGGGACTGGGGCATGCGGACGTCACACTGCGCATCGCTGCGAACGCGGCGATGCACATGCCCAGCTTGAAGACCAGGCTCGTAGAACCGTCACATGGCATGCCCTAGTCCCCAGCCCCTAGCCCCCAGCCCCCAGCTTGATGGCGTCCAGGCTCACCACCGGCTCCTCGCCGACGACGGCGGCGGTGTGCCGTCGCCCGCGCGGCACCTCCACCCAGTCGCCCGGGCCGAGCTGGGCCATGTGGCCGGCGATCACCAGCCGGAACCGACCGCTCACGACAGCGTCGATCTTGTCGACGTCGTGCGCGTGATCGGGAAAATGCGATCCCGGCGGGTAGACGTAGCGCGCCACCGCGTAGCCCAGCGCCTCGAGCTTGGCCCGGAGCGCGTCTTCGGTGAGCGGACCGTCGGCGGCGGCGTTCCAGCGATGGACCCGCACGGGACGCGCGTCAGGCCCCGGCGTCGGCGGCCGCCGGCACGCCCGGCACGGTGCCCTTGGCCAGCTCCTGATCGATCATGAGCAGGCCCACGCCGGTCTTGCCGCCCAGGCGGATGCGTCCCAGGATGGCCCGCGCCGCGGCTTCCTCTTCCATCTGCTCGTTGACGAACCACTGGAGCAGGTTTACGGCGGGCCGGTCCTTGGCCGACTCGGCCAGCGCGTAGAGCTCGTTGATCGACACGGTGACCGCCTGCTCGTTCTGCAGCACGTGCAGGCACAGTGCTTCGGCCGAGTCCCACGACATCGGCGGCTGCGGCACCCCGGGCAGCACGACCTTCTGGTCGCGTTCCACGAGGTGGTCGACGAACTTCTGCGCGTGCACGATCTCGTCGCTCGACTGCTGCCGCATCCAGGTCGCGAACCCGGGCAGGTCGTGCTCGGACAGCCACACCGACATCGCGAGGTACTCGTGCGAGGCCTTGAATTCGAGCTTCAGATGCTCGTTGATGCCCTTGAGGAGCTTGGCGTTCATGCGGCCCAGCCTACCATGCGCGATCCCGCGGCACCGAACTTGAGACTCGGGCTCAGTCTCGACGCTGGCGTGAACGGCGCGAGCGAGGCCGCGTTCAACGCGACGAGCGGCGCCGGGCGAGCTCGAAGGCGAAGCCGCCGAGCAGCACGAAGATGGTGGTGCCGGCCAGCGCCACGGGCGTGAGGTCCTGCCCGGCGAAGTACAGCGCCGCCACCATCGCGGCGACGGCGCCGAACGCGGTCACGGCGACCATCCACGCGGCGGGACGGGGGCTGTTCGACGACGAGGGCATGGACGCCTCGTGGAATTGTCGCATGACCGCCATCACGGCTACGGCAGGCGGTCGCCGAGCATCGCCACGGTGAGCGCGTAGGCGTTGGCGCAGTTGTAGCCGAGAATCGCCTCGTAGTTGGCGTAGACGAGGTAATTGGTCCGCCCGGCGGCGAGCAGCGACGCCGAGCGATCGGCCTTCGGCAGGTTGCCTCCGGTGGCGGTCCGCACGCCCATCTCCTGCCACTGCGCCAGCGGCTGGCGTCGCGTCAGCGCGCGCTCGGCGCGACAGCCCTCGCCGCGCGAGCCGGCCTGCTCGGCCATCTCCTTGGCCGACGCCGGCAGCCGGACGGGGCGGCCCCACGTGGACGTGCCATCCCAGCCATACGCCTTCAGGTAGTTGGCGATCGAGGCGAAGACATCAGCCGGGTTGCCCCAGATGTCGCGCACGCCGTCGCCGTCGAAGTCCTCGGCGTAGCGCAGGTAGCTCGAGGGCATGAACTGCGGCTGCCCCATGGCGCCGGCCCACGACCCTTTCAGGCTGTCGAGCGAGGCGTGGCCGCGCTCCACGATCCGCAGGGCATCGAAAAGCTCGTTGCGGAAGAGCGTGCCGCGCCGGCCGTCGAAGGCCAGCGTCGCCAGGGCCTGCACCGTCGGCCGCACGCCGGTGAAGCGGCCGAAGTTCGACTCCAGACCCCAGACCGCCACCAGATAGCGCGGCTGGACGCCGTAGGCCGTCCCCACTTTCTCGAGCACCGCCCGATGCGTGACGGCCATCTCGCGTGCGCGCCGGACCATGCTCGCCGTGAGCCGGCGCCGCACGTAGTCGTCGATGCTGAGCACGGCTTCGGCCTGGCCGCGGTCGCGCTCCACCACCACCGGCAGGAGCGTGAGGCCGTCGAGCGCCCGGGCGCTGACCTCGGAGGAGATGCCGCGTTCGGTCGCCTCGGTCTTCAGCTCCTCGAGGAAGGCCGCGAACCGCGTGGCGTCAGCCTGGGGATCCGGCAGCTGCGGCGACGCGCGCGGCAGGGCGACGGCCGCCGCCGCGAGGGCGATCGCCAGCAGCGACGCGCGAGACCGGTACGGCAGGGGCATGGTGCGCTCATCCCATTGTGCCATCGAGAGGGAGCGGACGGCGTCGGAGTCGCGTTCCGCGGACTATGCTGGTGCAGCACACGGAGATCGGCATGCCCTTGTACCGCATCGACACACTCGGCACCCGCGAGCTCTTCCCCGGATTCACCGCCCGCCTGGTCCACACGCCGCGCCTTACCCAGTCGTTCGTGGAGGCCACGGCCGGATCGACCTTTCCCGAGCACCAGCACCCGCACGAGCAGGTGGTCACGGTCCTTGAAGGGGAACTCGAGCTCGTGGTGGATGGCACTTCCCATCGCCTCACGCCCGGCACGTCCTACGTCGTCCCGCCCGACGTACCCCATCGCGGGACGGCGATCACCAACTGCCGCGTGCTGGACACCTTTGCGCCGACGCGAGAGGACTACAAGTGACGGGGACTGGGGGCTGGGGACTAGGGCGTGCCGCCGCCACGCTTCGCATCGCCGTGCATCCCCGGCGATGCACAAGCCCTGCTTGTAAGGTGCATCACCTCGCGGTGTGACTGCCGCACGCCCCAGTCCCCAGCCCCCAGCCCCTAGAGAGCCGTCATCGCTCCGCCGTCCACCGTGATCGCCTGGCCGCTGATGTAGCGCGCGGCGTCGGAGGCCAGGAACACGAGGATGCTGGCGAATTCGTCGGGCGTCCCGATGCGGCCGAGCGGGATCGCGCCGACTGACTCGCGCTTCACCTGCTGCACGTCCACGCCGCGCCTCGTGGCGGTCGCCTGGTCGAGCTCGTCGATCCGCTCGGTCTGGATTCGCCCCGGGGCCACGACGTTGACCAGGATGTTGTCGGGCCCGAGCTCCCGGGCCAGGGTCTTGGCCAGGCCCCAGATGCCGGCGCGCAGGGCGTTCGAGGTGACCAGTCCCGGGACCGGCTGCTTGATCGACGACGAGGCGATGGTGAGGATGCGGCCGCCGCCGGCCTTCTTCAATTCGGGCACCGCGGCCTGCACCAGCCGCACGAAGCTCATCAGGTTCTGCTCGAACGCCTTCTGCCACTGCGCGTCGGTGATCGACAGGAACGGGCCCGCCGGCGGTCCGCCGGCGTTGTGCACCACGATGTCGAGGCCGCCCAGTACGCCGACGGAGTGGCCGACGAGACGCCCCGCCTCGTCGGCCGAGCTCACGTCGGCCGCCAGGCCCTCGACGCGCGCGCCGGTGGCGGCGCGGATCTTGTCCGCCGCCTCACGGATGCGGGTGTCGTCACGGCTGCAGATGACCAGGGCCACGCCCTCGCGCGCCAGGCCCATCGCGGTGGCAAAGCCGAGCCCGCGGCTGGCGGCCAGCACGAGCGCACGTTTCCCGGTGAGCTTCAGATCCATGGCTGTGAAACCGCTAGTGTAGTCGATGAGCCATGGCCGACATCGACGACGAGATCGATCGCCTCTACCAGGGGCCGCTCGAAGCGTTCACCGGGGCGCGCAACGCCCTGGCCAAATCCGCGAAGCGCGCCGACCTGAAGGAGCTGCAGAAGCCGAACCTGCCAGCCTGGGTCGTCAATCAGCTGCATTGGCAACGCCGGCCGGTGATCGATCGCCTGGTGGCTGCCGCCGAGGCGGTGCGCCAGGAGCACGGCAAGGCACTCGCCGGGAAGAACGCCGACGTCCGGGCGGCCGAACAGGCGCATCGCGACCTCGTCAAGGACGGGCTCGCCGCTGCGCGTGAGGTCCTGGCCGAGGGTGGACATCCCGCCACGCCGGCCACCCTCGACGCCATCCGCGAGACGCTGCAGGCGCTGCCCTCGCCGGAGGCCAACGGCCGGCTGACCCGGGCGTTGTCTCCCCGCGGGTTCGAAGCGCTGGCCGGACTCACTGTGACGGCGCCGGCGCGCCCGGCCATGCACGTCGTTCCGCCGCCGAAGGGCACGACCGCGCCGCCCACACCAGCCTCGCCCGCGACGCCGTCGCGTGACCGCGACACCGAACGCGCGGCGGCGCGAGCCCAGGCGGAACGAGAACGGCGCCTCCGCGACGAGCAGCAGCAGGCGGCCAAAGCGGCGCTCGACACGGCGCGGGCCGCCCTGAAACAGGCCGAAGCGGCGCTGGCCGAGGCGGAACGCGAGACGATGAAGCGCCGTACCGAGCGCAACGCCGCGGCCGATGCCGTGGAGAAGGCGCTGAAGGCCCTGCGGGAATGACGCGTGCTAGACTGCCGCGCCGTGAGGATCAGCTGATGATGGCGAGACCCGGCCGCCGAGCGTGGATGCTAGCGGTTGTGGCGATCGCCGGACTCGTGGCCGTGGCCGGCGCACAGGTCGGCGTGAACGACGGCCTGCTCGCGGCGAAGAAGCGGTTCGGGGAGCAGCAGCTGGCGGCGCTGGCGCAGCCCTTCGTCGGCGTGCACACCTCCGCCGGCGTCACGCCCGGCCTGTTTCCCATCCGCGCCACCGGCGTCTCAACCGCGCCGATCGTCGACGCCGCCACCAAGTTCCTGGCCGCGCTCACCCCGGCTCAGACGATCCGGACGATCTTCGCCGTCGACGACGCGGAGTGGCGGCGCTGGTCCAACGTCGACAACGGCATCTACACGCGCCAGGGCATCAGTTTGCGCGAGATGTCCGGGCCGCAGCGCGACGCCGCAATGGCGCTGCTGCGGGCCTCGCTGAGCGCCAAGGGGGTGGCGCTCTCGCTCGACATCATGAAGACCGATCAGGTGCTGCGCGAGGTGAACGACGACGCACTGCGCTACGACGAGCAGCTCTACTTCTTCACGATGATGGGCCGGCCGTCAGCGACCGAACCCTGGGGCTGGCAGATCGACGGCCACCACTTGATCGTCAACTACTTCGTCCTCGGCGATCAGGTGGTGATGACGCCGGTCTTCATGGGCGGCGAGCCGGTGGTGGCCACTACCGGCAAGTACGCCGGCAACGCGGTGATGCAGGCCGAACAGGACCAGGGGCTGGCCTTCATGCGTGCGCTCGCCCCAGTGGCCAGACAGGCGGCGACCCTGCGTCCCGACAAGCCGGCCAACGACATCCAGGCCCAGGCCGACAGCGACAACGTGGTGCTCGAGTATCGCGGCGTCAAGGCGTCCTCGCTCCCGGCGGCGCAGAAGACCCAGCTGCTGGCGCTGGCGGGCCTGTTCGTCGGCAACCTGCGCGACGAGCACGCCCGGGTGCGGATGAGCGAAGTGGCGGCGCACCTCGACGACACGTGGTTCGCGTGGACCGGCGGCACGAGCGACGACGCGGTGTTCTACTACCGCATCCACAGCCCGGTCATCCTGATCGAGTTCGACCACCAGCTGCCGGTGGGCACCACCAGGATCCATCCACGCGATCGGCCGACCCGGGCGCACATCCATACGATCGTGCGGACACCGAACGGCAACGACTACGGCAAGGATCTGTTACGGCAGCACCTCGCCACGCATCCGCACTGACTCCTGGCCGACGGCGGCGATGACTGCGCTGCGCCCGATCCACGCCCTTACCCTGCTGACGCCGATCACGCTGTGGCTGGCGTGGACCGGAGCGGGGCCGGTGCCGCTGTTCCTCGCCTCGTGCCTGGCCATCCTGCCGCTGGCCGGCGTGATGGGCGAGGCCACCGAGCAGCTCGCCCACCGCGCCGGGCCGGCGCTGGGCGGACTCCTGAACGCCACGTTCGGGAACGCCGCCGAGCTGATCATCGGCTTCATGGCGCTGCGCGCTGGCGAAACCGAGATCGTCAAGGCCTCGATCACCGGGTCGATCCTCGGCAACCTGCTGATGGTGCTGGGCCTGGCGATGCTGGTCGGCGGCTGGCGGCGGACCGAGCTGACCTTCAACCGGCTGGCCGCCGAGTCGGCGAGCGGGACCATGCTGCTGGCGGTGGTGGCGCTGGTCCTGCCGGCGATCTACGCCAGCGTCACCGAGCACCGCAGTCCGGCGCACATCGAGTCGCTCAGCCTCGACATCTCCTACGTGCTCATCGCCACCTACGTCGCCAGCCTGATCTTCCAGTTCCGTACCCATCGTCACCTGGTCGAGACGCAGGACGCCGAGGGCGAGACCTCCGCACCAGACGACGGCGTGCCATGGAGCCTGACCAGGAGCCTGGGGACCCTCATCGCGGCAGCGGCGGCCATCGGGGTGGTGAGCGAGGTGCTGGTCGGCGCGGTAGACGAGGCCGGCACGACCCTCGGCCTGGGCAAGGTCTTCATGGGGGTGATCGTCATCGCGGTGGTCGGCAACGCCGCCGAGCACTCGACGGCGATCCTGGTGGCGCGCAAGGGCCGGATGGACCTGGCGTTCGGCATCGCGATGGGCTCGGCGATGCAGATTGCGCTCTTCGTCGCGCCGGTGCTGGTCATTGCCGGCCACCTCATCGGCCAACCGATGGGCCTCGAGTTCACGCTGCTCGAGGTGTCGGCGGTGATGCTATCGGTGATGGCGGTGTCGTACCTGGTGCTCGACGGCCGCACCAACTGGTTCGAAGGCGTGCAACTGCTGGCGATCTACGCGGTGCTGGGGATGACGTTCTTCTTCCTGTAAACGATCGCGTGAGACGCCGTGCGGGCTAGGGTGCGGCGGCCGGGAACTTCTCCACCCGGTTGATGACCGGCTTCTGGGTGCGCAGGAATGCGTAGATGGCGCGCAGGTCGTCGTCGGTCATGCCGGCGTAGTTGCCCCACGGCATCTCGGTGTTCTGCAGGCGTTCGTCCCCCTCCAGGGCGCGGGCCGATACGCCGCGGAAGGCGCGGAACTTCTCCACGAACTGCTCTTCGGTCCACGTCCCGATGCCGGTGCCGGCGTCGGGGGTGATGTTGGCCGAGCGCACCAGCCCGATGCCGCCGGGCCTGAACAGCGAGCCGCCGGCGAAGTCCATCCCCGGCAGCGGCGCGCCCTGCGCGTCCATCGGCGTGTGGCAGTCGGAGCACACGGCCGCATTCACCAGGTACTCGCCGTAGGCGACCCGATCGGTCGCCGGCGGCACTGGGCGGTGCGAGGCCACGGCCGGAATCGTCCGCACGATGAGCGGCAGCGGGAAGTCGAGGTGACGTGCCGGCACCGGCTGTGCCGGCACGGGTGGCAGGGTCCTGATATAGGCGACGATCGCCTCGACGTCCTCACGGGCCATCTTCCCGTAGTGCGTGTAGGGCATCAGCGGGAAGAGCGGCGTGCCGTCGCGGCTGACGCCGGCCGTCATCGCGCGGATCAGTTCGCCGTCGGTCCACTCGCCGATGCCCGCGGGCGTGATGTTCTTCGCGTACATCACGAATGGCTCGCGGCCGTATCCGAACCGCTGGCCGCCCTGCCCTTTCGTGCCGTCGATCACTGGCCCCGTGTACCTGCCGAAGTCGCGGTCGGCGTGGCAGACCACGCAGCCGACGACGTTCTCGACCAGGTACTCCCCGCGGGCCAGGCGCTCGGGCGTGGCCGGCACCTTCACGTCCTCCGCGGCCGGCACGTCCGGGTAGCGGACGTAGAAAGACGCCACGAACAGCCCGGCCGCGACGACGAGCAGTCCGACCAACCCCAGCAGCCACGTGCCAATCCGTCGCATCCTCGGTCCTCGATCCACGGACACGCCCCCAAGGCACTGTCCAGCTGGACATTATCGCCTGAACACGGCCAGCTGAACAGTGGAGGGAGAACCGCTAGCCAGTGGCCGGACCCGACAACGCGGCCTGGAGGCGGCGGGCCGCCGCCGTCAACGCGTGGTCGGCACCCAGCCCCGCCGTCAACGCCGCCACCGCCAGATCGGCATCCGACGAGGCCTCGGCTCGCCGGTCGAGTCCGTCGTAGGCTTGCGCCCGAAGTAGCGCGGCCTCGCCGACGTCGGCGCTCGCCCGCTCGTCGCGGGCGATCCGCCGCGAGATCGCCAGCGCCGCCGACGCGTGTTCAGCAGCGCGGGTGAAGTCTCCGGAGTCGCGGTGCAGCCGCGCCGAGAGGCGCAGTGCCCGATCCAGGCCGGCGGTCGTGTCGCGGGCTGGATAGCCCATCGAGGCCAGCAGCGCGTCGACGACGGGCCTGGCGCCGGCAACCCCGGCCGGCGAGGCCAGCTGCAGTTCGGCGCGGTGCAGTGCCACCTCGCTCAGCATGCGCGCGTAGGCGCGCGGGTTGGTGTTCAGGAATCGTTCGGCGGCGTCGAGCCGGGCCGAGGCTTCAGCGGCGCGGCCGAGCCCGAGCAGCGCCCGCGACGCCAGCAGTTCGGCCAGCGACGCCGGGAGCTGGTTGCCAGCCTTCTGATCGACCGCCTGCTCGGCCTCGGCGAGGCGAAGTGCCTCGACGAAGTTGCCCAGGCGATATTCGGCGACGCCGACGTTGCTCTGCACCCCGACCGGCGTCACGGCGAACACCCCTCGATCGAGCCACCCCAACAGATCGCGGTACATCTGGTGCGCTGCCCGCACTTCGCCCATCCGCATCAGGTTGCCGGCCACGTTGTTGATGGCGCCAAACTCGTTGAGCGTGCCGTCCTGACCGCGGCGCCGGATCTCGGCCAGGCTGGCCTCGTTCACGCGCAGTGCGTCCGCGATTCGCCCGACCCGGTTGTAGAGATCAGAGAGCTGCGACCAGAGCAGGCTGTGTCGCGTCCACGTCGTCGCCGTCGGCGCCGGCAAGGCCGGCAAGCGGGCCTCGAACTGCGCAATCGCCGCGTCGAATTGCCCCTCGGCTTCGAGCAGGCGGGCGCGAGCGCGCAGACAATCGGTGGCGGCCGAGAACGACGGCCGGGCAACGCCGGCCAGGAGTCGTTCACCCTCGGCAACCCGCAACTGCGCGCCCGGCAGGTCGCGATAGGCCGTCGACCATCCCGCGGCGCACTCGGCGGCCGCGGCGAGGTCGAGATCCCCGACCCGGCGGGCGCCGTCGGCGCTCGCGGTCAGCAGCGCCAGCTCGCGATCGGTCTGGTTGAAGCGCAGATAGTGGGTGGAGATCTCGTAGCGCAGGAAGGCGAGCACGCCCTCGTCCATGTCGCGGGTCGGTCGAGTTGCGCCGCACCGCGATCCAGCAGCTCGGTCGGGGTGAGCGGCCGGGTCGGCGATGCATGTTGCAGTAGCGACTGCAGGAACGCGCTCGAGGCGCGGGCGCGATCCTGCTCGCGGATTGCCGTGTCGCGTTCGGCCCGGGCGACATCGGCCTGCCACATGGCGATGCCGGCCCCGGCCAGGATGGCCGCCAGCGCCGTCGCCGCCGCTGCGACCCCGGCGCGATGGCGGCCGATGAACTTCCGCAGACGGTAGGCGCGTCGATCCGGCTGCGCCAGCACCGGCCGGCCATCGAGCCAGCGCTCGAGGTCGTCGGCCAGCGCCTCGGCCGACGGATAGCGCGCCTCCGGCGCCTTCTTGAGCGCCTTGGCCAGCATCGTGTCGAGGTCGCCAGCCAGCGTCTTGCGCCGGCCGGGCGTAGTCGCGAGGGTGCTGGCCCGCAGCGGCTCCCCTTCGAGGATCGCCTGCTCGACGGCCGCGGCCGACTCGCGCGGCAGCGCGTACGGGCGCACGCCGGTCAGGAGCTCGAACAGCACGACACCCAAGGAATAGACGTCGGTGGCGACACCGAGCGGCTCCTGCCGGACCTGCTCCGGTGAGGCGTACTGCAAGGTCAGCGCGCGCCCGGACTCGACGGTGAGCGTCGAGTCGCCGGGGCCGTCGGTGCCCAGCAGCTTGGCGATGCCGAAGTCGAGCAGGCGGACCTCGCCGGCGCCGGTCACCAGGATGTTCGCCGGCTTGAGATCGCGGTGAATCACCAGCTGGCGGTGCGCGTAGGCGACGGCACGTGCCACCTGCAGGAAGAGGCGCACGCGGGCGGCCACGGTGAGACCGTGCTCGGCGGCGTAGCGATTGATCGGCAGCCCGTCGACGTACTCGAGCGCCAGGTACGGCTCGCCGGCGCCAGTGACGCCGGCGTCGTAGAGCCGGGCGATGTGCGGATGAGCGAGCGTGGCCAGGATGTCGCGCTCGCGCCCCATCCGCTCGGCGAGACCGGGCCGGTAGGCCAGGCCGTGCGGGAGCTTGAGCGCCACCGGCCGAGTGAGCACACCGTCGGCCCGCTCGGCCAGCCACACCGAGCCCTGGCCGCCGCTGGCGAGGATGTGCAGCAAGCGGTACGGCCCGATCGCCGCACCGGCCGGCGGCGCGGCGGCCCCGTCGCCGCCGTCGTCCGCCACCGCGAATTTCGGCAGCGTCGCCAGGAACGCCGCCGAGTCCATCGAACGCGCCTGGTCGAGCAGCGCCTCCAGGCGCGGGCGCAGCGCCGCGTGTTCCGGACCCAGGCTGCGCAGCCATGTCTCGCGCGCGGCGGGGGGCAGGTCCAGCGCGTCGTCGAGCAGACGGCTGATGGTCGTCCACGTCCTGACGTCCATGACGCGCATGTATACCAGACGATCGAGACCGCCGGCGGCGGTCTCGCTCGGTGGCCCCGTCGACCTACTGTCGGCCGCCGGCCAGGGTGCGGAGCGCCGCCAGTTCCGCCCGCAATTCGGCGAGACCGCGCGCCTGGTCCTGCATCTCGGCCTCGAGCGCCGCCCGCTCGCGTTCGAGGCGCTGCACCTCGGCGACGAGCAGGGCCGGCAGGACGTGGTATTTCACCGAGGCCGGCTCGCCGGCGTCGTCGAGTGCGACGAGCTCCGGGAGCACCTCCTGTACTTCCTCGGCGATGAGGCCGTACTGGATCGGCGTCGAGCCGTCGGCGAAGGCCTGCAGGTAGCGGAACTGCACCGGCCGCAGCCGCTGCAGCGCCTCTGTCACCGACATATCGAGGCCGGCGATGTCGAACTTGGTCCTCCGGCTCGAGCTGATCGTGCCCAGCTGGCCGGCGCTGTCGACGACGACGGCGAGAGCGTTGTTGACGCCGGTCGTCACGCCACGGATGCCCGCGGCGAACATCCTGGTGTGCAGGGCGTTGCCGAGGCGCACGGTGCCGTTGTCGGTGGCGAGCCCTGGATTGCTCAGGTAGATGTTGTCGCTGCCGCTCGTCAGCAGAAACCCGGCGGCGTGCCCGATGGCCACGTTGTTGTCGCCGGTCGACAACGAACCGAGACTCGAGCTTCCCAAGCCCACGTTGCGCTCGCCGACGGTCATCGAGTCGATGGCACCCTTGCCGACGCCGTGTTCAGGCCGCCCACGTTGAGCTGGGCCAGCGCTTCGTGACCAACGGCCGTGTTGTTGTCGGAATTCGCCGTGCTGAGAGCCTTGTAGCCGACGGCGGTACTGCCGGAGGTGCCATCGGGGTCGGGCTCGAAGAGGGCATCGACGCCAATCGCCGTGTTCTGACGGCCGCCTCTTGCGGCCGCGCGATAGCCCACCGCGACGTTGTCGACGTTATCAGCCTCGAAGGCGAGCGCAAAGGCGCCAAGCGCGGTGTTGGAGTTGCCGTCCAGTTTCGCTCGAGCGCACCGAGGCCAACCGCAGTGTTCGAATCGCCAGTGGTGGTGAACCCATCGCACTGTAGCCGATGGCCGTATTCTGCCGCCGCCGGTCGTGGCTGCAACAGGGCGAAGTCCCCGACGACCGTGTCCTGGCGGCGGCCGCCATGCGTATGGTCGCTCCGTGCCACCGAGGACGCCAGCCGGTGCCGTTGAAGTTCACGCTGAGGACAACATCGCCGGCGTTGCCGCCGCCAAAGAGTCCGCCGTTGGCGATCACTGCGGTGATGTCGCCGCCGGCACCTCCGCTGATCGGTTCGCACGTGACGGCGCCTCCCGGGCTGATGGTGCGCATGGCCTGCCCGGTCGGACAGGTGCCCGTGACGCGCGTCTGCACCTGCGCCTGGTTGATATCGGCCGCGCCGATCGAGCCGTCGAGTACCTTCGCTCCGTCGACCGCGTTGGGGGCGAGGTGCGACGTCAATACGCCCGCTGCGGCGATGGCGAGGCTGACGGCGCCGTTGGTGCCGCCGCCGGTCAGTCCCGAGCCTGCCGTCACTGCCGTGATATCGCCGCCTGAGGTCGACGACACCGCCTCGCACACGACCGTGCCGTTCTGGTTCACGCCGGTCATCAACTGGCCGGTCGGGCAGGCGCTCTGAATGCGCTGCTGCACCTGCGCCGGGTCGATGTCCAGGCCGCCGATCGCGCCGTCGACGACCTTGTCAGACGTCACGCTGTTGTCCGGAATGCCGTTCACGGGCGCCGGCCGCGGGCTGCCGCTCCCTGCTCCCGACGGGGTGAACACGAACGAGCCGGTGTTGCCCTGGTTGTCGCTCCACGCGCCGCCGAGGCTGCCCAGGTCGATCGCCGTCTGGACGTGCACCGGCGCGCCACCGGGCGGCGTGACGATGGTGAAGCCCAGGGTGATCGAGCCGTTCGGATTCGGTACCGCCACGCCGACGACCGACCCGCGCACCGGCCCGCCGCACTGGTTGTCGTAGCCGTCGAGGGTGTATAGCCCTCCGTTCTGCGTGACCGAAACCGTCACCACGTTGCAATACGGCGCCAGCTGCCAACTGAACGTACCCAGCGGTTGGGCCGTGGCCACGGAACGTTCGACGACGATGAGTACGAGCGCAGCCAGCGCCGCGCGGGCAACACGACTTGCCATGATGTCCCTCCCTGCGCGACGTGTCGCGCTCGAGAGCACGGGATGTGCCCCCTCATGGAGGACTACGCAGTTCGGCGTGTGAACCCGGACATGGAACTGACGCCCGAACAGCGGCTAGCGGTTGGGGCTAGCGGCTAGAACCGGACTCGAGGCTGCCGCAGGCCTGGCCGGAGAGCTCAGGCGAGCATGGCCGAGAGCAGCAAGCGGGCTTTCTCCCAGTCGCGGCGTACGGTGCGGTCGGTCACTCCCAGCGCCTCGGCAACCTCGGGCTCGGTCATGCCGGCAAAGAAGCGCAGCTCGACCACCTGGGCGGCGCGGGCGTCGCCTTCGGGGAACGCCGCCAACGCGTCGTGCACGCGCACGACGAGGTCGTCGCCTTCTGGAGCCGGCACCGGCAGGTCGGTGGTCAGGACGATGCGATCCGCCCCGCCGCCCCGCCGCTCGGCCAGGCGGCGACGCGCCAGGTCGACGATCACCGACCGCATCGCGCGTCCGACCCAGCGCTGGAAGTGGAGCCGGTCCTCGATGCGCAGCCGGCCGGAGGCCACGAAGCGCAAGTAGACCTCGTGCACGAGCGATCCGGTGTCGAGGGTGGGGGTGCGACGGTGGGCGCTGAGCCGGATCCGCGCCAGGCGCTGCAGCTCCGGATAGCTCTCGGCGAAGAGCGCATCGGCGGCGGCGACATCGCCGTCCTGCGCGCGCCGGATGAGGGCGGTCAGATCGCCGGGGCCCGCCATCGTCTCAGTGTGACATGCGCCAACTGGGGGCACCGCCCCTCACCCGCGCGTCGGGCAAGTAAAAAGGGCGGGGTGCAACCCCGCCCTTGGTGGCGTGACAGCGTGACTGAGTGCTCTTGGCAAGCCCCAGTCCCCAGTCCCCAGTCCCTAGTCCCTAGTCCCTGTCTGGAGCCGTCGTCCTCGCTGGCGCCTTCTTCGACGCCGCCACGATCGCCGCCACGTCGGCGGCCAGCTTCTTGGCGTCGTAGAGGATGCCGTCCTTCACCACGTAGTCGATCCCACCGACGCGCTCGGGCTTGTTCAGTGCGTCGTTCAGCCGCACCGCCCCGGTGATGTAGAGCGTCTTGAAGTTCTGCAGCGGGTTCTGCTTGGTGATGACGAAGTCGGCCTTCAGCCCCGGACGCACGATGCCGAACTCGATCGGCTTGCCCTTCGGTTCGTGGAGCGCCTGGGCGCCGTAGTAGGTGGCCGAGCGAATCACCTCGAGCGGGTGGAAGCCCGCCTCCTGCAGCATCTCGAGCTCGAGGATGTAGCCGAAGCCGTAGGTCTGGTAGATGAAGCCGGAGTCCGAGCCGGTGGTGACCCGACCGCCGGCGTTCTTGAAGTCCTGGATGAAGTCCATCCACACCTGGTAGAACTTTTTCCACGCCACCTCATCCTCGGTGGTCCAATCGAACCAGTAGGCGCCGTGGGCGATGCGGTTGGGCTGGTAGAAGTCCCACAGCGACTGCAGCGTGTACTTCTCGTGCCAGTCGGCGTTGCGCATCCGCATCACGTCGCGGCCGGCCGAGTAGATCGTCATCGTCGGGTCGATGATGAACCTGGCGTCGACCCACTCCTTGATGAGGGCGTTCCACTTCTCGCTGCCGCGCTCGTGGATGCGGTTCCAGTTGCGCGCCACCTGGCCGAAGCGGTGCTGCTCGTCGTTGTAGTTGATGTCGGGCGCGTAGGGCTGGATGGTGGTGTCCTTGTAGAGCGACTCGAACAGGCCGTAGTAGTGCGTCATCGCGCCCAGGCCGAGCCGCGAGGCATCCAGCGCCGTCATCCGGCCGACGCCCATCTGGTCGAGGTGCGCGGTCGACCCGAGCTTGTGCTTCTTCGCCTCGTCGAGCAGCGCCGCCATGATCTCGGGGTCGTGGGCGCCGAGCTTCAGGCCGTCGACACCCTTCTGGGCGGCGAAGCGCACCCATTCACGCGCCGTCTCCGGCGTCTGCGGCTTGGTGCGATCCCAGCCCTCGCCGCTGAACGGCCGGTGATACGAGAAGATCCGCGGCGCCACGATCTGGTTCTTCGCCGACAGGTCGCGCTGGGCCAGGTCCCAGTCCATCGAACCGCACGGCACGCCGCGCACCGTGGTCACGCCGTGCGCCAGCCACAGCTTGTAGACGTACTCGGGGCTGGCGGCCTGGCCGCCGCCGCAATGCACGTGCGCGTCGACGAAACCGGGCATCAGGTACATGCCGGTGCCGTCGAACTCCTTGGTGCCCTTGCCCGGCCGGCGATCGCCGATCGGCACCTTCGGGAAGCCCACGCTCTGGACCTCGCGGATCAGCCCCTGCTCCACGACCACGTCCATCGGGCCACGAGGAGGCGCGCCGGTGCCGTCGATCACGGTGACGCCGCGGATGACCATGCGGTCGAACGGGCCTTCGCCCTCGCCCGAGCGGCGGTCGGGGGTGGGCTGCATCTGCTGCGCCGAGAGGGAGACGGTGGCGGCCACGGCCACCAGGGCGGCGCCGAGACGGGTAGCGACGGTCGTGCTGAACATGGGTCCTCCGAACCTCGACATTGTAGCCGTGCACTCGCCAACATGCGACTCGCGTATCCTCACAAGGTGGGCGCCTCGCGTGCCCGGGGAGGCATCGATGCGCGTACGGGTCGTGGGGTTACTCATTCTCGCGGCGTTGTTGGGGCGACCGGCCGCCGCGCAGGAGGCCGGGGACGTCGGAATCACGATGGGCTACCCGGCCGGCGTCGGCGTCGTGTGGCACGTCACCGACGGGATCGCGCTGCGGCCCGACGTGTCGGTGAACTGGACGTCGAGCGAATCGGAAAGCACCACCGGGGGCTTGCTGCCCGGGCTGCCCCCGAGGACGACGACCTCGTCGGCCGACTCGTGGACCACGGCCGTCGGGCTCAGCGCGCTCTTCTACGTGCGGACGATCGACCGCCTGCGGCTGTACGTGGCGCCGCGCGGGGCCTATCTGCGATCGAGCGTCGACCTGGAGGACGGGCTGGGCGTGGCCTCGACCTTCGATACGACGACCGATGGGTACCTGGCCTCAGGCAGCTTTGGCGCCCAGTTCTCGGTGCACGACCACTTCGCGCTCGTCGGCGAGCTCGGGCTGCAGTACACGTCGCAGAGCGCGTCGGCGTCGTTCCTGTCGTCGCGAAGCGAAACCGAGAGCCGCACGGCGGGCCTGCGCTCGGCCGTCGGCGTGACGCTCTACTTCTGACGCGGCCGTCCGCCCTGACGGCGCATCGTGGAAGTGGTGACGCGGCGCCGAGGCCGGCGATGTCACCACGTGCTGCTAAGGCACGGCGATCGCCTGCACCGGCGTGGCCGGCCCGATGCCGCAGGCGTTGGCGGCCGCCAGGCTCAGCTGGTAGGTCCCCGGACCGACGCTCGCGCTGATATTCCGACCGACGAGTGAAAAGGCGCCGACGTATGCGCCGCCGACGGTGAGGACGAAGTGCTGCGGCGCCGGACCGGCCGGCGGCGGTTCCCAGAACAGTGACAGCTGCGCTCCCGCCGCATAAGCGTGGAACCCAGGTGGCGCCGACGGGGGCCCTGAGCACGATCCGGGAAAGGTCAGGGTGACAGGGTTGGACGGCGGGCTCGTGCCGAACGCGTTGGCGGCGCGCACGGTGAAGGTGTAGATCCCCGTCGGCACGCCGGCGAAGGCGAACGTTTCGGCCGGACCGAGCGGCAGCGATGCGGCCAGCGAGCCGGTCACCTCGAGGACGTGCGCTGCCGGGGCGCCGCCCTCCGACGACGGCCGCCAGGCCAGATCCAGCGACGATCCGTTGACGAGGCCGACCAGGCCGGCTGGCGCCGACGGCGGCAGCGGCACGTTCACGACGATCCGGATCTCGTTCGAGGGGCCGCCAACCACGCCGGCGGCCAGCGCGCGGACCCGGACATAGAAGGCGCCGCTCGGCACGGTGAAGGTGACGGTCGGCAGCGGGCTGCCGGTGGGCACCGCGCCGATGACCTGCCCGGGCCCCAGTCCGCCTTCGACGAGGTAGCTGGTCGGACGGGTGCCGGTCGCGGCGGCTCGCCAGTGCAGCGTTACCACGTTGCCGGCGATCGCCGATGCGAACAGGTCGGCAGGCGGCTCCGGTGGTTCCGGCGGCTCCGGCAGCAGGGCGATCTGCTGTGGATCGCCGTCGACGGCCGCAGTCAATGGAATGTTGCCGGCCATCGTGCTGGTCACCGCGTCGAAGATCGCCACACCGGTATCGTGGGGTGCGAACGCCCGACCGCCATCGGCCGAGAACACGATGTCGCTCATGTGGACGGCGCCCGGGATCGATCCGATCACGGTGTTGGCGACGGGGTTGACGATCGACACCGTGAAGGGCACGCCGTTGTTGGCGACGAACAGGCGGTCGCCGCCAGGCGGGAAAGCCAGGCCGCGCGGGTTGACGCCTACCGGAAACGTCGTGATGACACTGTTTGTCGCGGTGTTGATCGCCGTGATCGTCCCGGTGCCGGTGGTGCCGTGGGCCACGAAAACACGGCCGCCCGAAGGGCTCACCGCCACCCGGAACGGAAACTTGATGACCGGAATGGTGGCGACGAGCGCCCCGAGGGCGGTGTCGACGACCTTGATCGAGTAACCGTCGGCGGTGCCGGTCCAGCCCGTGGCGTAGAGTCGGCGGCCATCGGGGGCCATCGCCAACGCCAGCGTCATCGGCGCGCCAAGGGCGATGGACCCCAGGAGCCCGCCCGTGGTCCGATTGATCACCCGAATAGCGGCGCCACTGATGCCCGGCGGGTTGACGCCGACATAGAGTCTTGTCCCATCGGGGCTGGCCACGACGGTCACCGGATCGGATCCGACCGGAATCGAGCCGATCACGCTGTGGGTGGCGGTGTCGATGACCGTCAGGGCGCCGCCGGGCCGGTTCACGACGTAGATCCGGGAGCCGTCGTGCGGCGGCAGCGATGGCATTCGAGAAGCTGCCGCCGTACTTGCCGATGGCGAGGTTCTTCACCTTGGTGCTGGTCCGCGTATCGATCACGGTGACGATGTCGTTCGGGCTGGCCTCGCCCAGCACATAAGCGTAAGGCTGGGCCGCCGCGACCCGGCCAGCGGCCACCACCAGCAGCGCGGCGCTGAACGCCACGCCGACCCAGTTCACCCCTCGCAGCATGAGTCCTCCCGGACGCGCGGCCGACGCCGCGCGCGCATGCTATCTCAGAAGGCGAGCTCCCGCGCAGTCATCGGCCGGCTGGCGGGGGCGGTCCGGCGCGACGCCCCAGCGGCGCACCGGCTGCGCCGCCATTGTGTCGAGGGTGTTGCGCGTGAACAATGGGGACGACATCCGCGTGCCCTCAGGAGATCGAATGACCGAGCGCCACGACAACATCCAGTCGGCGGAAGTGTGCCTGCCGTCGCAGGACCTGACGGCGGACCTGGCCTACTACACCGAGGCGCTCGGCTTCAGGCTGGACACGATCTTCCCTGCCGACGATCCGGCGGTGGCCACGCTCTCCGGGCACGGCGTGCGGCTGCGCCTGGAGCGGCGCTCGACGGTCCCGCCCGGGGTGCTGCGGCTGCTGTGCCGCGACGCCGGCGGCCTGGCGGCGGGCCGGCGCGAGCTCACGGCGCCCAACGGCGTCCGCATCCTGCTCGTCGACGCCGACCAGACGGTCGAGCGGCCGCCGACCGCGCATGCGTTCGTGGTGCGGCGCCTGAAGGACAACGCGCCGTGGGTCATCGGCCGCGCCGGCATGGCGTATCGCGATCTGATTCCCGGACGGCTGGGCGGCAGCATCATCGCCTCCCACATCCGCATCCCCGACGCCGGGCCGGTGCCCGACATGGTGCACTACCACACGGTCGGCTTTCAGCTGATCTTCTGCTACAGCGGCTGGGTGCGGCTGGTCTACGAGGACCAGGGGCCGCCGTTCGTCCTCGGCGCCGGCGACTGCGTGATCCAGCCGCCGCGCATCCGCCACCGGGTGCTCGAGGCGTCCGAGCAGCTGCAGGTCATCGAGATCGGCGTGCCGGCCGAACACGTGACCACCGTCGACCACGAGATGACGCTGCCGACGCCGATCGTGAACCGCGACCGGCAGTTCGGCGGCCAGGTCTTCTGCCACAGCCTGGCCAGCCAGGCGCGTCTGGGCGCCGTGGCGGCTGGCGGGATTCGAGGCGCGCGAGACCGGCATCGGCGCGGCCACCGGCGGCGTGGCGTCGGTGCAGGTGGCCCGCGCGGCCGGTCAGAGCCCGGGATCGGTCACCAGCCACTCGTCGGACATCCTGTTCGACGTTCGTGCTGTCGGGGTCGGTGACGCTCACCGGCGACGGCCAGGGCGCGCATCCGCTCAGCGAAGGCGACGCGTTCGTGATTCCGCCGCACCTGAAGACGTCGTTGACCGGCGCCTCGTCCGGACCTGCAGCTGCTCGAAGTGTCGCTGCCGGCCGACTTCGAGACCTCGACGCATCCCGGGCGTGCAGCCTGCCCGTAGGCAGCTGCTCAGCCGCGGGCGCTCGCCGGCGAGAGCCGATAGCCGATCGCCAGCAGCAGCAGCCAGGGCCCGCCGGCGACGAGCGTCGATTCGAGGCCGGGCACCCACCACGTCGACACCAGGATGCCGCCGATCAGCAGCGCGCCGAGGCACGAGGCGATCGGCAGCCGCCGCGGCCGGCGTTGCTGGCGGCGGCGCGAAACGCGATGTGCGTCACGAAGATCATCAGCCAGACGAACAGCGCGCCGAAGAGCGCGACGCCGAAGAACCAGACATACGCCGAGTCGGGCCAGAGCGCCCGCACCAGCACCGCCGCCCCGAGCCCGATGCCCGACACGAGCAGCGCGTTGACCGGGCGCGCCGTGGCCGGTGACCGCGCCCAGCGCGCCGGCACGAAGCCGGCGCGCGCCAGCGAGAACAGCGTCCGGGCGATCAGGTAGAGGTTGGCGTTCGAGCTCGACAGCGCGGCGCTCAGCACGACGAAGTTCATCAGGCCCGGCGGCGCCCGGGATGCCGAGCCCGGCCAGCACCCTCACGAAGGGGCTCTCGCCGACGCCGAGCTGGTTCCACGGCGTCAGCGCCACCAGCAGCGTGATCGGTCACGATGTAGATCGCCGACAGGCCGAAGACCATGCGCCGCATCGCCGCCGGAATCGTGCGGGCCGGGATCGGACGCCTCGCCCGAGGTGACGCCGACGATCTCGACGCCGATGAAGGAGTAGATCACGAAGCAGCAGGCCGAGCCACACGCCGGTCGGGCCGAACGGCATGAAGCCGCCCGTGGGCGGTGAGGTTCGCGCAGGCCGATCGCCGGCTGCGCCGGTCGCGCCGACCACGACCAGCAGCGCCAGCACCGACGAACAGCGCCACCGCGACCACCTTGATCATCACCAGCCAGTACTCGATCGCGCCCAGCCGGCCGACCGCCCGCGAGTTGACGTAGAGCAGCATCACGGCGAAGGCGAGCACCCAGACGGCGCCGGGCACCTGCGGAAACCAGTAGGCCATGTAGATCGACGACGCCACCAGCTGTCCGCCGGTCGCGATCACCTGCATCAGCCAGTAGCTCACCCGCACCGCGTAGCCGGCGAAGGGCGAGATGTACATCCCGGCGTAGACGCCGAAGGCCCCGGCCGTCGGATGGGCCACCGCCATCTCCGTCAGCGCCCGGCCGAGCAGCAGCGAGACGCCGGCCACGATCACGTAGGACAGGATCGTCGCCGGCCCGGCGACGTTCACCGAGAGCCCGCTCGCCAGGAACAGCCCGGTGCCGATGGCGCCGCCGAGCGCCATCGTGGTCTGCTGGGTCGCCGAGAGCTGGCGCGCCAGGCCCTGTTCGTTCCTGACGGCCGGATGCTGCTCGGGGGCGGTCATGGCGGCGGCGAGTGTACACCGGTAAACTCCAGGCGCCTTGACCCTCCAGGAATTCCGCGCGCACTTTCCGATCCTCGCCCACACCGTCTACGTGAACAGCTGCTCGCAGGGCGCGCTGTCGGTCGACGTCAAGGCGGCACTCGACGCGTTCACGAGTCGTGGGAGACCGCACGGCTCGCCGTGGGAGCGCTGGGTCGGCGAGGTCGAACGGTTGCGCGCGGCCTTTGCGGCGTCGATCGGCGCCGACGCCGACGAGATCGCGGTCATGCCCAGTGCGTCGGCGGCCATCGCCGCGATCGCGACCGCCCTCAGCTTCGACACGGATCGGCGCCGGGTGCTGCTCGGCGAGTTCGAGTTCCCGACCATGGCGCACGTGCTGGCTGGCCCAGCAGCGGCGCGGCGCCCTCATCGACTGGGTGCCGGCCCGCGGCGAGACGCTGCCCATCGAGCACTACGAGACGCGCATCGACGAGCGGACGCTCGATCGTCCCCGCGGCGCACGTGTGCTTCAGGAACGGCTACCGGCTCGACGTCGCGGCGCTGGCGGCCCTGTGCCGGGAGCGCGGCGCCTACCTGATGCTCGACGACTACCAGCGGACCGGCACGGCACCGCTCGACGTGCACGCCCTCGGCGTCGACTTTCTCGTCACCGGTGCGCTGAAGTACCTGCTCGGTCCGGCCGGCCTCGCGTTCCTCTACGTGCGCCGCGATCTCATCGAGCGGCTCGAGCCGCTGTCGACCGGCTGGTTCGGGCGCGTGAACCCGTTCGCCTTCAGCCTCGACCCGCTCGACTGGGCGGCGAGCGCGCGCCGGTTCGAGACCGGCACGCCGCCGGTGCCAACGTGCCTACGCGGCGGCGGCCGGACTCGATCTGCTGAACACGCTCGGGCCGGCGGCCATCGACGCGCAGATCGCGCCGGCTCACCGCCCGCATGATCGATGGCGCGCGCAGCCGCGGCTTCGACGTGGCCACACCCGACAACCCCGAGGAACGCGGCGCCCTGGTGGTCGTGCGGTGCACCGACGCCGACGCACTGGTGCGGCGGCTCGAGAGCCGCCGGATCGTCGCATCAGCCCGGGGCACCGGCCTGCGCGTGTCGTTCCACGCCTACAACAACGACGAGGACGTCGACGCGGTGCTGGCCGCGCTCGAGGCCGAAGCAACGCTCGTCGCTCGCGAGCCGTAGGGCGGCTCTTCAGAGCCGCCTCACAGGCAGAGCTAAAGCTCTGCCCTACGTGTGTCGAGACGTCGTAGGGCGGCTCTTCAGAGCTGCCTCCTGGCGGAGCTGACGCTCCGCCCTACGTCCCCGGCGAAGCAGCGTCGCCGACGACAGCGGTCGCCTCGATCTCGACCAGCGCCCGTGGCTCGACCAGACCGGCCACCACCACGACCGACATCGCCGGAAAGTGCCGGCCGAGAATCGCGCGGTAGCTTGCGCCGATCTCCTTGCGGTGATTCAGGTACTGCGCGCGATCGGTGACATACCAGGTGAGCCGCACGATCTGGTCGGGTCTGGCGCCGGCGGCGGCGAGCGCGGCGACGACGTTCTTCAGCGCCTGGTTGACCTGATCGGGAAATCGATCGCTCGGGAACGTGCCCGCCACCGGGTCCCAGCCGATTTGCCCGGACACGAACACCGTGCGGCCGACGGCGCTCACCGCATTGGCGAAGCCCGCCGGCCTCGCCCACCCCGCCGGCTCGTGGAAGGCCACCCCGCCCGACCGGAGCGCGGGCGCCGGCGTCGAACCGGCGCTTCCCTGACGTAGCTTGAATCGCTGCACCTTCCCGGTCAGCGTGCGCGGCAGCGTCGTCACGAACTCGATCGCGCGCGGGTACTTGTAGGGCGCGATCTGCGACTTGACGTAGTCCTGCAGCGTCTTGACGAGCGCGTCCGAGGGCGCGACGCCGGCGGTCGGCACGACGAACGCCTTGACGATCTGGCCGCGGGCCTCGTCGGGCACGCCGACGACCGCGCACTCGGCCACCGAGGGCTCGGTGAGGAGCGCGTTCTCCACCTCGGCGCCAGCGATGTTGTAACCCGACGAGACGATCATGTCGTCGGTGCGCGACTGGTACCAGAAGTAGCCGTCGCCATCCTGCACGTAGGCGTCGCCGGTCAGGTTCCAGCCCTGCTGTACGTAGCGCTGCTGGTTCTCGGGATCATCGAGATAACGGCAGCCGGTCGGTCCAGTGACGGCCAGGCGTCCGATGGTGCCGCGGGGGACTTCGTGGCCGGCGTCGTCGACGACCATGGCCCGGTAGCCTGGGACGATCCGGCCGGTCGATCCCGGGCGTGCCTCGTCCGCCGTGCAGCCGATGAACATGTGGAGCATCTCGGTCGAGCCGATGCCGTCCATCAACCGGATGCCGGTGGCCGCGGCCCAGGCGTCGAAGACCGCGGCCGGCAACGTCTCCCCGGCCGAGATGCAGCGGCGCAGGCTGGTCAGGTCGAACTCGCCGACCTGCCGCAGCATGGCCCGGTAGCCGGTCGGCGAGGTCACGGTGACGGAGGCGCGGTACTTCTGGATGCCTTCGAGCATCAGCGGTGGCGTCGTCTGACCGAGCAGCGCCGTCGAGGCCCCGAAGCGCATCGGGAACAGCACCAGCCCGCCGAGGGCGTAGGTGAAGGCGAACGGCGGCGAGCCGATGAAGATGTCGTCGGGCTCCGGCTGCAGGATGTAGCGGCCGTAGGTGTCCGCAACTGCCAGCAGGTCGCGGTGGAAGTGCACGGTGGCCTTGGCGCGGCCGGTCGTGCCCGAGGTGAAGGCGATGATCGCGGGATCGTCGGCTGCGGTGAGCACGCTCGCAAACGCCCCCGGCTTGCCGGCCATCCGCGCCTCCAGCCCGTCGGGCGTCGCGGAGTTGAAGTGCAGGAGTCGCGCGCCGGCGCGGTCGCGCAAGACCGTGTCCAGGTCCGCGGCGACCTCGGCGTCGGTGAGCGCGATTCGCACCTCGGCACGCTCGACGATCTCGGCGAGCTCGCGCGGCCTGAGCAGCGGCATGGTGGTCACCGCCACGCCCCCGGCCTTGAGCACGGCGAACCAGCAGGCCGCCAGCATCGGGTGGTTGGCGCCGCGCAGCAGCACCCGGCCGCCGGGCACCAGGTGGAGGTCCTCGACGAGCACGTGCGCGATGCGATTGGCGGTGTCGTGGAGCCGCCGGTACGTCCACGGTCCGCCGGCGTGGTGGAACACCGTGCGGTCGCCGTGGCCGGCGTCGATCCAGTGATCGAGCAGCGCGGAGGTGGCGTTCAGCCGATCCGGATAGGTCAGCTCCGGCACCGCGGACCAGTCCATCCGCGGCCAGAGTTCGCGGGCCGGCAGCCAATCCAGGACGAAGCGGTCGACGAAGGCGGACGGCGCGCCAGGATGATCCGTCACTGCAGGACCTGCCCGGCGATGACCAGCTTCTGGATCTCGCTCGTGCCCTCGTAGATGCGCAGGGCGCGAATCTCGCGATAGAGCCGCTCGACCGGCGCGCCGGCCACGACGCCGCGGGCACCGAGCAGCTGCACCGCCCCATCGATCACCTGCTGTGCCGACTCGGTGGCCACGAGCTTGGCCATCGCCGCCTCGCGCGTGACCCGTTCCGCCCCCTGGTCGCGGGTCCAGGCCGCCCGGTAGACCTGCAGTGCGGCGCCGTCGATGGCCGTCGCCATGTCGGCGAGCCGCGCCTGGGTCATCTGGAATTCTGCGAGAGGCTTGCCAAAGGCCACGCGGCTCTTCGCGTGGCCGACGGCCTCGTCGAAGGCCCGCCGCGCGAACCCGAGCGCGGCCGCGCCGACGGTGGTGCGAAAGACATCGAGGGTGCCCAGCGCCACGCGCAATCCCTTCCCTGGCTCCCCGACGATCTGGTCGGCGGCCACACGGCACTCCGTGAACGTCAGCGTGCCCAGTGGATGCGGCGCCATCACGTCGATCATCGGACCGACCGTCAGGCCCGGGGTGCCGGCGTCGACGACCACGGCCAGAAAACCCCGCTCGCCGCCCTCGGGCCAGCGGCAGAACACCACATAGTAGGCGGCGATGCCGGCGTTCGAGATCCAGGTCTTGGTCCCGTTGATGACGATCGACGCGCCGTCGCGGCGGGCCGTCGCCTGCATCGCCGCAAGGTCCGACCCGGCCTCGGCCTCCGAGATCGCGAACGCTGCCACACTCGACCCGGCGGCCACCGCCGGCAGGTACTTCTGCTTGAGCATGTCCGAGCCGAACAGCGACACCGGCCCCGACCCGAGGCCCTGCATGGCGAACGCGAATTCCACCAGCCCGGACGCATAGCCGAGCGTTTCGCGAATGAGGCACAGCGAGCGGACGTCGAGCGACGCGTAGGCGCCGCCATAGGCGGCCGGGACGGCGTATCGCAGCCAGCCGGCGCGGCCCAGCTGCGCGACGTAGTCCCGGCAAGCGGTGGACGCGTCAGCTTCGTCTCGCGGCCGCAGCTGCTCGTCGCGCCAGGCCCGCAGGTCGCTCTGCAGCCGGCGGTGCGCGTCGGTGAAGAACGGCCACTGCAGGTAGGTGACGTCGGCCACGTCAGTCCCCTTCGAAGGCGACCGGCGTCTTGGCGACGAAGGCGCGATAGGCGCGGGCGAAGTCCTCGGTCTCCATGCAGGCGGCCTGGGCCTTGGCTTCGGTCTCGATGGCCTCGTCGAGACTCATGTCCCACTCGAGGTCCAGACACCGCTTGGTCGTGGCGTAGGCCACCGTCGGGCCGTTGGCCAGGGTGCGGGCCAGCTGCTGGGCCTCGACGAGGACGTCGTCCGGCTCGGCGAGCCGGTTGAAGAAGCCGACGCGCTCGGCCTCGGCGCCGGCCATCGCCCGGCCGGTGAAGAGCAGCTCGCTCGCCCGGCCCTGCCCGATGATGCGCGGCAGAATCGAGCAGGCGCCCATGTCGGCGCCCGAGAGGCCCACCCGCACGAAGAGGAACGCCACCCGGCTGCGCGGCGTGCCGAAGCGGAGGTCGCTGGCCATGGCCAGGATCGCGCCGGCACCCACGCACACGCCGTCCACCGCGGCGATCACCGGCTGCGGGCAGCCGCGCATCGCCTTCACCAGCCCGCCGGTCATGCGGGTGAAGCGCAGTAGCGCCTCGGCGTCGCCGCGGGCCCGCGCCGCCACCAGCGGGCCGATGATCTCGTGCACGTCGCCGCCGGAGCAGAAGTTCCCGCCGGCGCCGGTCAGGACCACCGCCCGCACGTCGGTCACGGTCCGCAGCGCCGTGAACGTGGCGGTGAGCTCGGCGTAGGACTCGAACGACAGCGGGTTCTTCCGCTCGGGACGATCGAGCGTGATGGTCGCGACCCGGCCGTCGACCGACCAGCCGAACGAGCGCGGCTCGATCTCGTGGCTCATCACATCAGCTCCCCCGCGGCAATGGCCACGGCCTGTCCGGTGATCGCCGAAGCTCCCGGCGAGCAGAGCCACACCACCGTCGCCGCGACCTCCTGCGGCGTGATGAGGTCGCCGCGCGGGGAGAACCGCGCCAGCACCGCGAGCGCCTCTTCCGGCGATCGCCCGGTCGTGCGAGCGACGTTCTCGACCGCCGCGCGCACGATGTCGGTGTCAGCGGTGTAGCCGGGACAGACGGCGTTCACGGTCACGCCTTCCTTCGCCGTCTCGGCCGCGACGGCGCGGGTCAGCCCGACCAGGCCGTGTTTGGAGGCGCAGTAGGTGGCGACCCGGGCATAGCCCTTCAACCCGGCGGTCGAGGCGACGTTGACGATGCGGCCGGACCTGGCGGCGATCATCGCCGGCAGGACCTGCTGAATGCAAAGCAGCGGTCCCGTGAGGTTGACACGGAGGATTTGCTCCCAGCCGTCGAGCGCGATCTCCTGCACCGGGCCGGCGACAGCCTGCCCGGCGTTGTTGATCAGGATGTCGGCCGGACCGAGCTGGCGCGCCGCCGCGGCGAATGCCGCGCGCACCGCCTGCAGGTCGGTGACGTCGACGGCCACGCCGTGCGCCCGCACGCCGTGCGCGTCGCGGAGCGCGCCGGCGTGCCCGTCGAGGGTGGCCGCGGTGCGGCCCATCAGCGTGACGTTGGCGCCCTCGGCGGCGAGCGCCGAGGCGATGGCCGCCCCGATGCCCTTCCCGCCGCCGGTGACGACGGCGTGGCGTCCGGCCAACGCCCTGGCTGCCGCTCCGATCATGTGGTGGTGGCCTTTCTCTCGAGCTCGCGCTCGAACTGTCGTCGACCGGTCTCATACTGCACCGGCCACGCCTGCCCGGCGTGGCGGAACTGGGCGGCAGCGTGCAGTGTCCAGAACGGATCGCTCAAGTGGGGACGCGCCAGGGCGCACAGGTCGGCGCGACCGGCGGCGATGATGCTGTTCACCTGGTCGGCCTCGGTGATGTTGCCGACGGCGATGGTCGGCACACCCAAGTCGTTGCGCACCTGATCGCTGAAGGGCGTCTGGTACATGCGGCCGTAGACCGGACGGGCGTCCACCGAGGTCTGTCCGGTGGAGACGTGGACGATGTCGACGCCGGCAGCGGCGAAGGCCCTGGCCACGGCCACCGCGTCCTCGCCAGTGAGGCCGCCCTCGACCCAGTCGGTGGCCGAGATCCGCACCGACATCGGCCGCTCGGCGGGCCAGACGGCGCGCATGGCCGTGAATACCTCGAGCGGATAGCGCAGCCGGTTCTCGAGCGATCCGCCGTGCTGGTCGGTGCGGTGGTTGGCGAGCGGCGTGATGAAGCTCGACAGCAGGTAGCCGTGCGCGCAGTGCAGTTCGAGCATGTCGAAGCCCGCGTCCGCGCCCATCCGCGTGGCCGCCACGAAGTCTGCGAGCACTCGGTCCATGTCGGCCCGGTTCATCGCCCGTGGCGCGGGCAACTGCGGCGCGTAGCGCACGGCCGACGGCGCGATCGCCTCCCACCCGTCCTGACCCAGCGGGATGTCGGTGCCTTCCCACGGCAGCTTGACCGAGCCCTTCGGGCCGGCATGCCCGAGCTGCAGGCAGATCCGCGCGTCGCTGTGCTGGTGCACGAACCTCACGATGCGCCGCCAGGCAGCGACATGTTCGGCGCAATACATGCCGGTGCACCCGAGCGTGATGCGCGCGTCGGGAGAGGTGCACGTCATCTCGGTGATGACCAGGCCCGCGCCGCCGAGCGCCCGGGTGCCGAGATGCACCAGGTGGAAGTCGCCCGGCATCCCGTCGACGGCGCTGTACATGTCCATGGGCGCCACCACCACCCGGTTGGCCACCGTCATGCCGCGCAGCGAGAACGGCGTGAACATCGGCACCGGCGGAGCAGAGCCAGCCGCCGGCACTCCTGGCGCCAACCACCGTTCCACGCCTTCCAGGTAGTCACGGTCGCGTAACCGCAGGTTCTCGTGGCTCACCCGCTGGCTGCGCGTGAGCAGCGAGTAGGCGAACTGGTCGGGCTCGAGCCGGATGTAGCGCTCGACGTGCTCGAACCACTCCATCGAGTTGCGGGCGGCATTCTGCAGGCGGAGCGCCTCGGTCATCCGCTCTTGCTGGTACTCGTCGAGCGCCTCGGCCAGCGGCTTCGGGCCGGCCAGCACCCGCGCCAGCGTGATGGCGTCCTCCATCGCCAGCTTGGTGCCCGAGCCGATCGAGAAATGCGCGGTGTGCGCGGCGTCGCCGATGAGGACGAGCCGGTCGTGGAACCACGCGCGGTTGCGCACGCGCACGAAGCTCGTCCACGGCGGCGCGGCCGGCGGCGCGTTGGACCGGAGCCGGTGGCCGTCGAGCCACCGGGCGAAGAGCGTCTCGCAGGCCGCTACCGTCTGCGGCAGGTCGAGGCGATCGAAGCCGGCGCGGACCCACGACGCGTGGTCGCACTCGACGATGAACGTCGACGTGTCGGCGTCGAAGCGGTAGCAGTGCGCCTGGAACACGCCGTGGTCGTTCTCTACGAAATAGAACGTGAAGGCGTCGAGGGGCAGGCTGGTGCCGAGCCAGATGTACTTGGCCGAGCGGGTGTCGAGCTCGGGCCCGAACTGCCCGGCGTGGCCGGCCCGCCAGGCGCTGTAGACGCCGTCGGCGGCGACGATGACATCCGCGTCCGCCAGCCCGTGCCGGGCCAGCCCGGCTTCATCACGGACCTCGGTCTGGAAGCGCAGCGTGACGCCCACCTCCTCGCAGCGCCCCTGCAGGATCTCGAGCAGCTTCTTGCGCGCGATGCCCGAGAAGCCGTGCCCGCTGGAGGTGATGACACGATCGCGGACGTGGACGTCGATGTCGTCCCAGTGCGCGAGCGCGGCCGTGATCCGGGCAAAGGAGTCGGCATCGGCGGCGCGGAAGTTGACCATCGTCTGGTCGGAGAAGACCACGCCCCAGCCGAAGGTGTCGTCGCGGCGGTTGCGCTCGAGGACGGTGATGTCGGCGTCGGGACGGGCCTGCTTCAGCAGCAGGGCCACGTACAGCCCGGCCGGTCCGCCGCCGACGACCGCGACCTTCACCGCGATGCCCTTGCCGAGGAGAAACCGTTGGCCGACGGACGCATGGCTCGCCGAAGTCTACGCCATGCGGCGGCGAGCCCCGCTCTAGCGTCCAAACCGGTTTGGGCTTGGGGACCTCGTTCTTCGGGTGGCAATCTACGTCAGCGGACCGAGGCTTATAGGAACCGATGGAGTGATCGCGACGCGGTCGCGGTCAACGGCAACGCCGGCCTCGCAGCGTTCGTGAAAACCTGCTGCGGACGAACGTACCCTGTTGTCGCTCGCTGTTTTGTCCTGAATACTCTTGTTTCTAGTGGATTTGGCGGGTTCTGGCGGTTCCCATCTCGCCCACACCGTTGACGGGAGCGCGCGGACGCGAGGACACGGCCTGCCCCGTTTCCAAGGCCAACTTGGAACAACGTGCCCAGTCGAGCCGTGGCAACCAGGCCGGCGCCACGCCGGTGCCCAGCGAAGTGGTTGCGGATCGCAAGGTCATCGCGCTCGGAATCGACGTCGAGGTCCTGAACCTCGGGCGCGCGCACACCGGCGGCGATCTCGTCGTGTACCTGCCGAAGGAACGCATCCTGTTCACCAGCGAGGTCTTCTCGAACCACATCTTCCCGTCGATGGCATCGGCGTTTCCATCGGAGTGGATCCAGACGCTGAAGAAGGTCGAGGCGGTGAATGCGCCGATCGTGGTGCCTGGGCATGGCTTCGTCGATGACGCGGGTGATCTGACAACGGAATTGGTGGACTTCCGCCAGGCTCTCGAATACGTCGTGGGCGAAGTAACGCGGCTTCACAAGAATGGGAGTACGGTCGACGAAGCCGTACCAGCGGGCCAACTGGGGACCATATGCGTCATGGTCCGTGGTGGATCGCAACGCCCCTCGCGCCGTCCAGCGCATCTATGATGAGATCGCTGGCAAGTTGAAGTAGGCCGGAAGGCACCTCTGCTCGTCTGCATCTTGGTGTGAGCCCGTTCCGTTTCGTGTTCACAATTGTTCACAAGCAACCGAGTCGGTACCGCGGAAGATCGCCAACGACTACCCGCTATAATCCGCAAATGTCAGCAGTCTACGTGCTGATCGGATTGTGTGCGGGACTGCTGTTCGGCGCCATCGCATCTCTCTCCGGAGTCACCGCTCTCGCGTCCGTCGTCGCGGCGCTCGAACCGGTCGGCATCGTGTTCGTAAACGCGATCCGCATGACGGTCATTCCGCTCGTCGTCGCCAGCCTCGTCGCCGGCGTAGCCTCGATGACCGACACACGCGCCCTCACGCGCGTCGGTGGCCGCGGGCTCGCCTTGTTTGCAATCCTCGTGTTCGGCGCCGCGGCGACCGCCGCCATGATTGCCGCGCCGTTGCTCGCCAATCTGCAGTTCGATCCGGCGCTGGTGGCCGCCTTGCGGAACGGGGCTGGGTCGGTCGCTCCGGAGGCCGGGCGGAGCGTTCCCGGCCTCGCGCAGTGGCTCGTTGACCTTGTGCCGGCGAACGCCATCAAGGCGGCGGCGGATGGCGCAATGCTGCCGCTCATCGTCTTCACCATCGCATTTGGCGTGGTCCTCACCAAGCTTCCAGCCGACCGTCGAATCCTTCTCGTCGACATCTTCCGCGCTGTCGCAGACGCCATGATGCTGCTCGTGCGCGGTGTGTTATGGCTCGCGCCCTTCGGCGTGTTTGCCCTCGCCGCGCCGCTGGCGGCGCGCATGGGCCTGGCCGCGGCTGGGGCGCTGCTGGACTACGTGGCGCTGGCCGTCCTCATCACCGTCGCCTTCATCGTTCTCGTTGTCTACCCGGTGACGGCGGCCCTGAGCGGCGTGTCGCTGCGACAATTTGCCAAGGCGTGCGCGCCGGCTCAGGTCGTGGCCTTTTCGTCGCGATCGACCATGGCCTCGCTGCCGGCGATGATGGCCGCGTCGAAGTCGCTGGACGTCCCCGACCACATCACGGCGTTCGTGGTTCCGCTTGCCGCCTCGGTTTTCCGCGTGGGCAGCGCGGTGGGGCAGACAGTCGCCGTCTTGTTCGCCGCGCAGCTCTATGGGGCGACCCCGACTCCGGCGCAACTCGCGACGATTGTCGTCACGGTCGCCCTCACCACCTTCACGGTGCCCGGCATTCCCGGCGGCAGCATCGTGGTGATGGTACCGATCCTCCTGGCGGCCAACCTTCCGGTCGAGGGCATCGGCGTCCTGCTCGGGATCGACACGATTCCCGACATGTTCAGGACCGCGGCGAATGTCACCGGAGGGATCTCGGCGGCGGCGATCCTGGGCGACAAGGCGCGCAGCGCAGCCGGGGAAACAGAGAAGGAACTGGCGTCAGCCTGAGGTTACTGCGACGCCCTGCGGACGGCCCCGTCGGTCAGCACCGCCCGTGTCAGCTCTGTTTCTTCGCCCCACGTCCGAGGAGCGGCCTGCCAGGCTTCGCGCCCGTGTGCTGACCACTATCGATCACGACCACACCGTTGACGAGCACGTAGGGAACGCCCTCGGCGTACGACTTCGGCTTCTCGTAGGTGGCCGTATCGCGCACGCGCGCCGAGTCGAACACCACGACGTCGGCGGCGAAGCCTTCGCGCAATTGCCCGCGGTCGGAAAGACCGAGAATCCGGGCTGGCAGCGCCGTCATCTTGAGCACGGCGTCTTCGAGCGTGAGCACCTTCTGATCGCGCGCGTAGTGCCCGAGCACTCGCGCATGCGTGCCGTAGCTGCGGGGGTGGGGGCTGCCAGGCGCGTTGAGATTGATCGCCGAGCCGTCGCTGCCCACCGCAATCCATGGCCGCCGCAGGGCCACCTTCAGGTCTTCTTCCGACTGATTGTGGAAGATGCCGGCGATCCGGCCGCTCTCTTCCGCCATCAGCTCGAGGGCGGTGTCGGCCGGGTTGGCGTCGCCGCGCGCCTTGGCGATGTCGCTAAGGCGCATGCCGACGTACTTCTGGTTCGCCGGGGTCACCGCTCGCGACATCGCAATCCCCGTCCACGAACCGTGTTCCGTCGAGAGCAGCTTGAACTCAGGATCGGCCTTGATGCGCCTGCGAACGCCTGGATCCCGAAGCAGCTCGGCGAATTTCGCGGGCCCGCCGGCGCGAGCCCACACGGGGAAGAACGCGCTCCAGCCGTGTGACATCGCCGTATACGGATACTGGTTCGGCGGTGATGTCCAGTCCCCTGGCGCGGGCATTTTCGATCTCGCAGTGAGGTACTTCTCGATGGTGCCCCAGTTCGATTCCTCGATGATCTTCAGGTGAAAGATGTGAACCGGCAGCCGCGCTTCGTCGGCGACGCGTATCGCGAAGGCGTATTCCTTCTCCTGCTGCGAGCCCTGCCGGCCAGTGTGAGACGCATATAGCCCGTCGTACGCGGCGGCGGTCTTGGCGAGCTCGATCACCTCCTCCGGGTGTTCGGGGCCGCCGGATTCAAACCGGCCGATGAGACCGAGGGCGCCTTCCTCCATTGACCGGGCGACGAGCTGCTTCATCTGCTCGAGCTCGTCGGGCCGGGCAGCCCGCCGGTCATAGCCGACAACGACGCGTCGCACCTGGTCGACGCGCGACGTACGACGCCACGTTCACCGATATCCCCTGCTGCGTTGTGCGATCGAAATACTCTGTGAACGTCGTCCAGTCCGGTGCCGGCCCCTCGCCAGCCTCTTCGGTCAGACCGTCGCGTGGCGCCACGCTGCCGCCTTCACCCAACACCTCCACGGTCACGCCTTGACGCACTTTGCTCTCCGCCGCGCCGTCAGCGAGCAGCGTCAGGTCGGAGTGCGCGTGCATGTCGATGAAACCGGGCGCCACCACGAGGCCGGACGCGTCGATCACACGCCCGGCCGTCGCGGCGCCCAGCTCGCCGAGAGCCACGATACGGTCGCCCTGAATCGCCAAGTCACCGACAGCAGACGGATTGCCGCTCCCGTCGATGATCCGGCCGCCGCGAATCAGTACGTCGTAGGCGGCAGGTTGCGCGAATGGCTCGTCCGCACGCCACGAGGGGCAGTGCGAACAGCAGGGTGCCGACGCTTGCCCTCGCCAAGCCTCCAGCGTTCCCAGTGTGACCACCAGGCCTCAACGTTGCCGGTCTGCCCTGACGCCGTCCCCACGCGCGGCCGCCTCGCTCGCTGCTCGCGAGATACATCGCGTTGAACAGCACCTTGAAGGTGCCGTGCGTCTCGGCGCGTCGCTGTACGCCAAAGCCGAGCGAGCACGAGCCGCCCGGCTCCGTACCTTCACCTCCATGAGAGCGCCTCTGCCTCGCGATGTGCGATTCGCCGTCGAGCCAGCCGCTCTGGAGAATGTCGCGATCTCCGTAGCGAGCAACCACGCGTGATTGCTTCGTTGCGCAGCGTCGATCGCACGCTGAACGTCGGACTGTCATCGTTCAGGATGAAGGTCCGCGCCGGCATGCCATACGCGAGCGGGTGGCTCGGATCGAACTGCGCTCGCAGCAGCGAGCCCGGCGAGAAGAACTCCTTCGCGGAGAGCTCTTTCACCACGTTGGTGACCGGTATGCCGAACTGCTCGATCGCGAGGTCCGACGCGTTGTTCAGGAACATGACGTCCCGCCGGCGCGCGCGAACTCCTGCAGCGCCTTCACGCCCGCCTCGCCGAGCACCAGCTTGATACTCCGGCGGGAACAGTTCGCCGCGTCCCGCCCGGCCGCCGACCAGCGCGTTCACCGAGTCATCGGGGATGATCACGATGTCGTATTTTTCCTTCAGCGCGCCCTTCTGGATCTCACTGGCGTCGAGGCGGGCGTACGGCAGTTGCCACGTGTCGAAGACCCATCGCGTCCAGCCCTCGTCGATGTTCCCGCCTTGATACCGGCGGTAGAGGCCGACGCGAAGCGGATTCAGCCTCATCATCGGACCCGGTGGCGCCGTGGGCACGGCCTCGAATGGCAGGCCGAGTTCCTGTGCCAGCGCCTGCACGCTGGACGCGGTCGTGGCGCCACTGGCAGGAATCCAGAACGTGCCGGGCGCCCAGGGGGCCGGCGGCGACTGGAGACGATGGACCGTTCCTCCGGCCTTGAGGATTCGAGTCACCGCACGGTGACTGTCGTTCCACGCCGGCGTGAGCAGCCATCCGGCGGAGCCGGAGCCGGTCACCCGTCCCGGCAGGGTGGGAGGTGTCGTCAGCTTCTCGAGCTTTGCGGTGATCTTGTCGTTCGCCGACACCACCTCGACGCCCATGAGCTCGCCCAGATTGCTCGATGCGAGATCCTTCGGCCGCAGCGGCGTGCCGTCGGCTTTCCGCGTCCACTCGTTGTCCGGATAGATCAGCGGCTCGAGGAGGGTCTTGATGTACGGCCGCGCCGGCTGATCGTGACGGATGACGAAGTCGCCAGGCTCGAACGTGACCAGGCCGGACCGGAAGCTTTCAGTCGCGCGGTGCACTTCGACGCTGGCTTCCATCAGCGTCGCGACGAGCTTCGCCGCAGTTCCCGGATCGTGCTGACGGAGGGGAACGACACTCGCGTACGGCGCCTCACTCGCGCCGAGCTGCACCTGGCGGCGAGCCTTGATCGCCATGTTGCGCAGGAACAACTCACGGTGGCGGCCGGCTGTCTCGAGCAGCGCGAAAATGGCGGCTTCCTGCTGCCGAACGATGTCCCCCATCCGCCACCAGCCACCGGGCCATGGATGCGGGAAGCTCATCTGGGCTTTGTACTCAGGGCGCATTCGATCGGCCGCCTGTAGCTCCTGCGGGTGGATGTACAGCGGCCAGATCATCCGTGCGCTCGCACTCTCGGTGTGAAACGCCGGGATGTTCCGGTGGTTGGCCATGCCGTGAAACGTCGGGATCTGCCACGCGGTAAAGCCGCCGACCTGGGATTCGACGCCGGTGATGCCCTCGGCCTCCAGCATCGTCGCCATCGCGCCGCCAAGCAGCATCGACTCACGCCAGACCAGCGGATCGACGTTGGGATCGATCGGGTCGGTCTTGGGCGGAATGTAGAGGCGCCCGCCGTAGCTTCCCATCTGGTGCGTGTCCTTGTAGATCTGCGGATACCACTCGCGATACGTGAGCTGCGCCCAGTGTTTCGATTCGATCTGGGTGAGCATGTAGGCGTCGCGGTTGTTGTCGTGCCCGACGTAGTGGTGATAGAGGTCCGGGGTTCCCGACCCCTCGTAGGGAGTGCCCGCAGTCTTCTTGACCCACTCGCTCACCATCAGCTGTCCGTCCGGATTGAATCCTGGTATCAGGACGAACATGACGTTGTCGAGGACCGCCTTGGTCCGCTCGTCATTGCTCGTGGCCAGGCGATACACGAGCTTCGCGCCGGTCTGCGACGACGCCACTTCGGTCGAGTGCTGTCCGAGAGACACGAGCACCACAGCTCGGCCTTCGCTGGCCAGCGCGTCGGTCTGCTGCTGAGTGAGCCCGCGCGGGTCGGCAAGCTGACGCGCGATCTCCTGGAACCGCGCCGTCTTCGCCAGGTTCTGCGGCGACGAGATCGTCATCGCCAGGAACGGATTGCCCAGCGTGCTCTTGCCAATGGTGCGAGTGACCACCCGGTCCGACTGCTTGTCGACCTGTTCGTAATACGCGACCAGCCGGTCCCATGATGCGTACATGCCGTCGGCGCCCGGCTCGAAGCCGAAGAATGCTTCCGGCGTAGTGATCGCCGTCTGAGCCTTTCCTCCGACGTTCAAGGCCGCGATCACCATCAGGAGCAGAAATGACTTGCGCACAATACCTCCTCCGAAATGCCTCGCCTAGTCGTTGGTCATCACCTGGCGGGGAAACGACGCCCACTCGTTTTTGATGACGTCTTCGAGCGCCGCCACCCGCACTGCAACCTCCGCCGACAGTTCCGCGAAGAGCTCGAGCGCCTGCTTCGACGGCGGCGCGTCGCTCGACGCCTGGTTGGCCAGCGTCGCCAGCTCCGTATCGAGACCCGGCGGATAGTCGTTCATGTCGGCTGCGATGCGGGCGCGAAACTGCGTGAGACGTTCTTCGATGGGATAGAGCTTGTCGTTCAGCGCGCGGAGCGCGCGACGCAGCGAATCGCCTTGCGGCCGGTTTGCGGTCTTCGCGGCGATCAGTTCGGCCTCTTGCCTTATGTCCCGGAGGCGCTTGAGCGCTGCGTGAACTTCCGTAATCTTGTCGCGGACGGAGGTCACGAACCTGTGCTGGTCAACGAAGTCCTCGTCACTGAAGGACGTCCGGGGGTCTTTCCTAATTTCGAAGCTCTGCGAGTAGTTCTGCCCCCCAACGCCGAGCGTCACGTGGTACGTTCCCGGCGGCGCCAGTGGCTGGACGTTGTTCGCGCGAGGAGGGCCCGGCACCAGCGTCGCGCCCGGATATCTCATGTCCCAGACGAAACGATTCGCACCCTGCGCCGTGCCGACCACATTGAGGAGAGCGGCGGCCGACCCGCTTTGAAACTGCCGAATCTGGTTCTTGTCCGAGTCGCTCACGGTGAGCGTGACGGGACCGGACGGTTGATCCTTGAGAACGTAGGGAATGACCACGGCCCGCGGCGGACTGTCGCCGTAGTACGGCCTCGGCTCGCGTGAGGCCAGGCCGCCTGAGGCTCGCAGATCGACGGTCACCGGCGGCTTCAGAACGTGAGCGGCGGCGCTGAGCATGCTGTCATCAAACTGGTGCAGCAGCGACACGTTGTCGAGAACCCAGAACGATCGGCCGTGCGTCGCGGCCACCATATCGTAGTGGATGTCGTCCCGCTTGAGCACCAGATCGTGTATGGGCACGACCGGCAGGTTCAGCTGAAGCGACTGCCAGAACCCGCCGTCGTCGAACGACACGTAGACGCCGTTCTCGGTTCCCGCGTACAGCAGGCCGCGTCGCACCGGGTCGGCGCGAATCACGCGCGTGAAGTCGCCGCCCGACAGGCCGTTGGTGATTGGAGTCCAGCTGGTGCCGTAATCGGTCGTCTTGAACAGGTACGGTCGCCGATCCTGCAGCTTGTATCGGGTCGCCGCCAGATACGCGGTGCCCGCATCGAAAGGTGAGGGCTCGATGATGCTGATCAGCGCGAACTCCGGCAGATCCGTCGGCGTCACATTCGAATAGGTCTTGCCGGCGTCGCGCGAGAGCTGCACGTAACCGTCGTCGGAGCCAACCCAGAGCAGGTTCCGGTCGAGCGACGACTCGGCGAGCGCGAAGATCGTGGCGTAGATCTCCGCGCCCGAGTTGTCTCGCGTGAGCGGTCCCCAATATTCGCCGGTATCTTCACGCCCGTATCCAAACTTCCCTTCCAGTTTGGTCGAATCGTGTCGCGTCAGATCGGCGCTGATCGTGTCCCATGACTGTCCATCGTTGGAGGTGCGGTGAATGAACTGCGACGTGGCGTAAATAACAGCGGGATCGTGGATCGACTGCACGACGGGGAACGTCCAGTTGAAGCGGTACTTCATCTCTCGACCGCCCCAGCCGCGCTGCCGGGCGGCCACGGCGAGATGTCTCGTCGCATCCCGGTGCGCAGGTCGTAGCGGTACACGAAGTTGTGATCGCCGCCGTACGACACCTGTGAGTCGCGACGGTCGACGGCGATGTAACCAGACTCGCCGGCGGCCGCAGTCTCCCAGTCGCTTGCGGCAATGACACCTGAGTCGGAGCGGCTCGGAACCGAGATCGACGAGTTGTCCTGCTGCGCGCCGTAAACGCGATAGGGGAACTGCGTGTCGGTCGTGACGTGATAGAACTGCGCGGTCTGCTGGTTCATGACCGTCGACCACGTCTGGCCGGCGTTGAGCGACACGTTGGCGCCGCCGTCGTTGCCCTGGACCATTCGCGTCGGGTCGGCGGGGTCGATCCACAAATCGTGGTTGTCGCCGTGCGGCGTCTCGAGTTGCGCGAACGTGGCGCCGCCGTCCGTTGACTTCCACATCTGAAGATTCAACACGTAGACCGCGTCCGCGTTGACGGGGTCGCCGTACACGTGCATGTAGTACCAGGACGCTGCGTCAGGCCGCGGCGTCGCTCACCCGCTTCCACGTGCGCCCCCGCGTCATCCGATCGGTAGAGCCCTTTGTCGTCGATGCCGGCGTCGACCAGCGCCCAGACACGGGTTAGGCCGCGCCGGTGACACCGCGACACCGATGCGCCCCTTCGGCCCTGGCGGGAGGCCCGGATTGGCGCTGATCTCCGTCCATGTCTCGCCGCCGTCGGTCGTCTTGAAGAGCCCGCTGCCCGGGCCCGGCGTGACGGTTGCCCCATTGATAGCGGCGCATCTCGGCAAGCGCCGCGTAAAGCACCTGCGGATTGGCGGGATCGATCGCCAGGTCGACGGCACCGACGTCTTCGCTGCGGTACAGCACCCGTTGCCACGTCTTTCCGCCGTCACGGCTGCGGAAGATGCCGCGCTCCGGGTTCGGTCCGAAGCCGTCTCCAAGGGCGGCGACATAGACAATGCTGGGATCGCGTGGATGAATCCGGATCCGGGCAATGTGCCGGGTGGGCGCCAGGCCAACGTTGCTCCAGGTCTCGCCGCCGTCTGTGGACTTGTAAACGCCGTCGCCGTGGTGGGAATTGTTTCGAAGGCACGCTTCGCCGGTGCCGACGTACAGCACGCGCGGATCAGAGAGCGACACGTCGATGGCGCCGACTGACGACGTCGTGAAGTAGCCGTCCGAGACGTTCCGCCAAGTGACGCCGCTGTCCTCCGTCTTCCACACACCGGCGCCGACGCCGCCGAAGTAGAAGACCTGCTTGCGCATCGGATCACCGGCGACCGCGATCACCCGACCGCCACGTGACGGACCGATCGACCGCCACTCCAGGACGTTGAGGTAGGAGGCCGCAACCCGGGTAAGGGACGCGGGCTGGACGACGCCGGGTGGCGAGGATCTCGTGGCCTCGGGCTGCCCTGCCGGACCGCAGCGCGGCAGCGCACCCACCGAGCACTATCGACACCGACAGCTGCCTGACGGCCGTTTGCACGCAAGCTGGCCTGCGACTGACGCTCACGTCATCCTCCCAGGCCTGGGCAAGACCGCGCCCTCTGGTGGCGATTCGAGACATCAGCTCAGGTCGCGCCGCCATCGGCTGTTCGCATGCAGCGACTCGACGCCCGGCGTCGGCTAGAACTCGTAGCGGAGCCCGAATCGCATCACGCGCGGATCGAGAATGGAAATCACCTCCTTGAACCGGCTGCCGCTGATCACCCGGAAGTTCGTCACGGGATTGGCGTTCGACAGGTTGAAGACATCGAACATGCCAGTGAGCGTCGCCCCCACCGATCTGGATACTCTTGTCGATACGGACGTCGAAGATGTGCACGTTTGGCGCGCGATTGCTGCTGACGCGCTTCGGCGAGGACGTTCGCCGTGCCTGCGACGGGCAGGTTCACGTTCAACGTGCGAGCCCAGTGGTTGCCGCTCTGCAGTTTGTACGACGCGCTGGTGCCGATCCGCCAGGGGAGCACGTATCGGCCGACCAGCTTGTAGTTCCAATAGGTCGTGTCCTGCTTGCCGAGCCGCTGCACGTTCGGGTCCCAGCTGTAGCCGGTGGCCTGCCCTGCCGCGTTGAGAGCATTTGTCGTCGAAACCGTCTGGCGCCAGTCGTTCGACCACGTGTGCTGAATCGACGTCAGCAGCAGCCAATTGCGGTGGAACCGCCGGTTGAGCGCCAGTTCTGCCGTGTGATAGACGCCCGACGACTCGGGGAAGCCGTGGCGCTCCGGATTGGTGATCACGCGATCCTCGGGCACGTTCGGCGGCCGATCGAGCAGCGTGATGCGTTCTCCGGTAACGGAATCGATTGTGACGAAGGGCACCGTGGTCACGGGACCGCGATTGAGATCCACTTCCTCCCACTCGTGACGCATGTTCTTGTAGACATAGGTGGCGCGGAGCGACACGTTCGTGACCACCTCCTGTTCGAAGTGTGTCGACACTTCGTCGCCGAACGCGTTCTCGATCGAGCGATCGACTTTCACCAGACCGCCGCCACCGGTGCTGCTGATGAACGCTCCAAGTTCGCCCGGGGCGTCGAGCACTCTGTTGCCGTTGAGATCGGTGAAACGGTAACGGCGCGTCGCCTGGCTGACCGGGTTCTCGCCCTGGTGGAAGCCATACGACGGGTTCATGTAAAAGCGGCCGTAGAACGCCTTCCACACCGTCTTGCCACTTCCCGTCAGGTCGAGCGCAAATCCCAGCCGCGGACTGAGCGAGTTGAACGTGACCACGTGCGTGGACGGTGTGCTGATCGGGTCAAAGAAGGCCGATTGATTCGGCGTCGCCGATTGCTCGGGCCAACTCTGCCGGTGACTCTCCCACCGCAGGCCGAGATTCAGGGTCAGTCGCCGATTGACCGCCCACGAGTCGCGCACCGAGGCGTCGAGCAGCGTGGAATCGTTGATCGGTTCGAGCGGCGTGTTGTAGATGTCAACTTCGACGGGCAAGCCAGCGCGATCGCGGTAGTAGATGTCTCCCGGTTGAAAACGCAGGACGCGGCCGCGTTCCCGATAGCCTTCGAAGGAGAACTTGAAGTCGTGGGTCCCCGCCCACCCCTCCTGGAAGAGCGAGAGGCTCCCCGACACCTGCGGCTTGGTGATCACCCGATTCGAGTACGCGGACCATGCGCCGCGACGCCTGGTTGGTCGCCAGGTCGATCCGGCCGACGGGAACGCCCTCGGTCGATTCCGACTGCGTTCGTGTCGGGTATTGCGGGAACGGCATCCAGACGTGCCCGACCTGCAGGTCGAGAAACAGCTTCGGCGACAGGACACTCGTCCATTCGAGCTTGGACGGATCGGAGTAGCCCGATTGATACACGGCCGATTCGCCGGCCTGGCGAGGCTGATGTCGCGCAACGGCTGCAGCTTGAAGCGGTGTGCATAGAACCCAATCAGCTGGTTGTTCACCGACAGTTGATAGGTGGCTTTCGCCGTGTAGTTGTGCACCGTCGTTTCGCTTTCAACCGGCACGCCCAAGACGCGCTTGAACTGTCGGTTGACTCGGACACCGCCAAAGAACCAGGCGCGCCCCCGCCTGATCGGGCCTCCGAGCGAGGCGTTGAGATCGGTACTGCTTGGTGACGGGATTGCCGCTCTCCAGGCCCTTCGACTCGCCAGTGATCGGATCGACGAGCGTCGGCGCCACGAACCCGTCCTCGTCGACACCTCCAGGCGGTCTGAAAGCGTCGGGCACGTTGTCGCTGATCGTGTCGGAGTTCTGGAAGTCACCGTATGCGCTGCCCTTGAACTGGTCGCCGCCCGACTTGATCATGATGGAGAGCAGCGCTCCGGGCCCGCCCTGATCGCCCATGTTGCCCGACCCGGCAGCCTGATACTCGTCGATGGCGCCATAGTCCGCGTAGAGGTTCGTGCCGCCCGTGTTCTCGGTGACGTTGATCCCTTCGATGCGGGACGTGTTCTGACTGGTGACTCCGTAGGTGACAAACGTCGTCTGCGTGGCGGCATGTGAGCCGCCGACGTCATAGCCGCCCATCTGGAATCCCGGCGCCTGCGCCAGCGTAGCAAACAGATCGCGCGCGTTGGGAATCTCGGTCAATAGCTCCTTCTGGAAGCTGGTCACGACGCCGGTGCTCTTGGAGTCCACCATGGGGGACTCCCCGGTAATCGTCAACGTTTCTTCCAGGCCGGAGATGGTGATGTTCGCGTCGATGTTGACAGTCACGTTGAGCGCGACCTGAATCCCTTCACGCCGCAGCGTCTGAAAGCCGCTCAACTCGAACACGATCGTGTACTCTCCGGTCGGCAGGTTCTGGAGCCGGTAGCTGCCATCCGAGCTGGTCGTGATCACCTGCGGCGTGATAAGCGAGGGGCTCGTCGCCGTTACCGTGACGCCAGGCAGGACCGCAGACGTGCCGTCGGTCACGACGCCGATGATACGACCGCGCTGTTCCTGGGCCTCTGCCGTGATGGCCACAGCGACAAACGCCACCGCGAGAAGATTCACGCGCGAGGCTGCACTCATGCTGACCTCCCCGGCCTGGCGGACCGCGAGCAGTGCGACTCTAGGAGTGCATCGCCGATTAGGAAAGCAAAAACTTGTGAATTCTTGTCACGAAGGACGTCTGCTCGCGGCTCGCGGCGTTTCCTCGGGCGCGGTCCACGCCAGCACCTGCGGGGTTCGTCTGCCGATCACCGCGGCTGCCGCCATGCCGCCGGTGACATTGGCGGTGGTGCGGAACAGGTCGGGAACGAGATCGACGGCCAGCAGCACACCGATGCCGCTGAGCGGCACGCCGGCCGATACCAGCACCGGACCAATGGCCAAGATGCTTCCGCCCGGCACGCCCGGAACCGTCAGCGTGGTGAGCACGACGGTGGCGATCACCGTGATGACTTGAGCGTCGGCAATCACCACGTCATACAGGCGCGCCAGAAAGAGGACGCCGACCACCTGGGCAACGGCAGAACCGACGCGAAACAGCGATCCGGCAAGCGGGACGAGAAACACCGTGACCTCTTCCCCGAGACCGAGTGTCGTGCGCACGCCCTCGACCATCACCGGCAGCGACGCCAGCGACGACCGCGAGCTGAACGCCACGATCTGCGCTGGAAGGGTGCCCTGAATGAAGCGACTAAGGTGAACGCGACCGCCGAGCGTAGCCAGCGGATAGAGGACAACTACGCTGAACAAAATGGTGACGCTCACGACCAGCGCGACGTAATAGGCCAGCGCGCTGGCGATCGTCGTGCCCATGTGCGCGGCCAGCGGTACAGCGAGCGCGAACACGCCGGCCGGAGCCAATGCGAGCACCCATCGGACGAGGGTGAACATGGCCTCGGCAAGCCCCTGGAAGAATCCGAGTACCGCTTGCCGCGGTTCATCGCCGGCTCGCCTGATCGCGAGCCCTAGCAGCAACGCAAACACGATGAGCGACAGCATCGACCCGTCGGCCGCGGCCTCGACCGGGTTCTCGGGAACGAGGTCGTGCAGCCAGGATGTGACGCCGATGGTCTCCGCCGCGTGGGCGGCCGCGTCAGGGGCGCCACCGCGGAGGGTTGCCGCAACTGCGGGATCAATGGACAAGCGGTCGAGTAGCGGTGCGGCAATCACATAGCTGAACATCGACGCGGCCGTCAGCATGACGGCGAAGAGCGCGGCGGAGCGCCGGCCGATGCGGCCAAGCGTCGCAGGGTCATGCGACGATCCGACCGAGACCACGAGGCATGACACTACCAGAGGGATAACGGTCAACCGGAGGCCGTTCACCCAAGTCTGACCAATCAGGTCCAGGTTGTCGAAGAGCGGGTGGCCCGGCGCCGTGGGTCCTGACAGAAACCCGACGGCCAACCCGGCGAACAGGCCGATCAGCATCAAGAACGGCAGCTTCACGACCTGTCCTGCTCCATCTTGTTCGTTGACTCGCACAAGCCTGGCCATGTTAGCTCGGCGCCTGTCTTCGAGCTCACGTCACGGAACGAACGCATAACCGGTTCCGTACATCGTTTGAATGTGACAGGGATCGTGCGGATTGATTTCAAGCTTGTGCCGCAGACGGGCGATGTGCGTGTCGACGGTCCGGCTGAGCGGTGCCTCCCGAAAGCCCCACACCGTGCGGAGCAGCTCGTCACGCGTGAACGCCCGCCCCGGATGGCTCACGAGAAAGCGCAGCAGCTCGAATTCCTTGTGCGCTAACACCACCGGCGCGCCGCCGCGCACCACGACGCCCTTTTCGAGATCGACCACCACATCGTCGAACCGCACGGCATCGGCGGCGGACGGCTCCCGCCGAGTACAGGCGGAGAACGACGCGAACGCGAAGGAGCAGCTCCTCGAGCACGAACGGCTTGGTGACGTAGTCGTCAGCGCCGAGCTCAAAGCCGCGGATCTTGTCCTCGGTCGATGACCGCGCGCTCAGGATAATCACAGGGGCGAGCGCGCGGCCGGTGATCTCCCTGCACACGCCGAACTCGCCCCGGTCGCATGACTTGAGGTCGAGCAGCACCACATCCGGCTGCCAAGTCAACGCCTTCGTGAGTCCGTCGGCCTCGTCGCGGGCTGCTTCGACTTCGTACCCTTCTGCGACAAGGCTCCAGCGTAATTGCTGCTCGCGACCGCTGTCGTCTTCGATGATGAGGACCCTCCTCACGGCGCCTCACAGCAGTCGGTTTTGCTATGGCTCGACTTCGAGCTCGCGCCACATGAATTCGTCGGCGACAACGAAGGTGTCGTCCGGCTCGGCCCGCACCGCTGGTCGCAGCCGACGCGCGTCGAGGGTTGGCGACGAGTTCGGCATCGGGAGACTCTACTGCGGCGCTCGCCTCTCGCAGCAGCAATTCTCCGCTCTTCACCGAAGGGGCGGGTGCCCCGAAGCGACTTCGACGAGACGGACGGAAGTCCAAGGAGCCGGCCGTGAGGCGGCCTGGATTTAGGGGAACGGCCTCGCGTTGGGCGGTAGCGGAGGGACAACGGCGGAACCAGTCGACCCGAATTTCCCTTCCTCTATGACGGACTTCTAACTTTGGACTCCTGACTGGCGTCTGTGTCTCGCAAGCGAAGTTCGGTGACAGGCGTTCCGGGCGCGGCGCCCGGTTCCCAATGCGCGCCGACCGACGATGTGGTGTATTTCCGAGGAAGAGCAACGCATTGAGCCGGGGCCCCACGACGCGTGGTGTGCGTCGGGTGGGACGGGATGCCCCGCTCTGAATATGTCAGCGAACGTCGGTTCCGCGACGCTAGGTGACGGCGGCGCGGACATTGAACCGGGGCTGTCGCCATTCGCCGCCGCGCACGACCTGCTCGAGGCGATCGACGGCGTCCCAGACGTCGACGAACCGCGTGTAGAGGGGCGTCAGGCCGAAGCGGAGGATGTCGGGCGCGCGGAAGTCGCCGATGACGCCGCGCTCGATGAGCGCCTGCATGATGGCGTAGCCATCGGTCGGATGCGCGAATCCCACCTGGCTGCCGCGCTCCTCACTGCGGCGCGGTGTCGCCAGCGTCAGGTCGTGGCCGGCGCAGCGTGACTCGACCAGTGCGATGAAGAGGTCGCTGAGCGCGATCGACTTCCGGCGCAGAGCGGCGATGCCGCCCAGCGCCTCCGCCGACAGCACCGTGTCGACCCCGCACTCGAGCGCCGCCAGCGAGAGCATCGGCGGCGTGCCGCAGATGAAGCGCGACACGCCGGCGGCCGGCCGGTAGTCGGGGGTGAACTCGAACGGCGCGGCATGTCCCAGCCAGCCCGAGAGCGGCTGGCGCCATTGCTCCCGATCCATCCGCGCGGTGTGGCGGGGATGGGCCCAGATGAACGCCGGCGCGCCCGGTCCGCCGTTCAGGTACTTGTAGCCGCAGCCGACGGCGAAATCGGCCGAGTCGCCGGTGAGATCGACCGGCACCGCGCCGGCCGAGTGCGCCAGGTCCCAGATCGTCAGCGCCCCGGCGGCGTGGGCGGCGGCGGTCAACTCGCGCATCCGGTGCATCCAGCCGGTGCGGTAGTTGACATGGGTCAGCATCAGCACCGCGGCCCGCTCGTCGAGATGGGCCGGCAGGTCGGCGCCGTCGACCAGCGTCAGCTCGAACCCGTGCGCCCGGGCCAGCGTGTCGGCGATGTAGAGATCAGTCGGGAAATTGGTGCGCTCCGACACGATCCGGCGCCGCCCAGGGGCGTCGGCGGCGACCAGCGCGATGGCGGCGCTGAGCGCCTTGTACAGGTTGGCCGAGGTGGAATCCGCGACGGTCAGCTCGCCGGAACCGGCGCCGACCAGCCGGGCGATCTTGTCGCCGATCCGCTGCGACAGGGTGATCCAGCCGGCAGTGTTCCAGCTGCGGATCAGGCCGCGGCCCCATTCCTCCTGCACGACTCGATCAACCCGGGCGGCGGCGGTCCTGGGCAGCGCGCCGAGCGAATTGCCGTCGAGGTAGATGAGGCCGTCGGCGTCGGCGTCGTCCAGCGCGAAGAGCGCCCGGAGCGGCGCCAGCCGGTCGGCCGCATCCAGTGCCAGGCAATCGTTGCGGGTCGTCATCAGAGCGCTCGCAGCACGGCCCGCACCGGCGACGCGTCGGCGCCGACCAGCTTCAGCGGCAGGGCGATCAGTTCGTAGTCGCCCTCGGGCACTTCGTCGAGGACCAGGTTCTCGAGCACCCGCAGGTCGTGCGCCAGCAGCTGCTGATGACTGTCGAGCGTCTTGCTGTCGGCGGGATCGACCGACTGACTGTCGATGCCGACGAGACGCACTCCCAGGCCGGCCAGCCACGCGATGGTCTGGGGCGCGAAGGCCGAGAACGCGGCGGACCACGCGGTGGGCGCGGTAGTGCACGTCCGCACCAGCACCCGCGGCGGCAGGCCGGCGGCGGCGTGAGCGAGGTGCTCCGGCCGGATGAGCGGGCCGCGATCGATCGCGTGGATCACCCGGCACGGGCCCAGGTACGGCTCGAGGTCGACGACGCCGATGGTGGTGGCGCCGACGCCGTAATGGAGCGGCGCATCGGCGTGGGCGCCGACGTGCGGCGACATCGTGATCGCGCTCAGGTTCACCGGACACCCGGGACCGATCCGCGCCGTCCAGGTCTGGGTGTAGGTGGTGTCACCGGGAAACGCCGGCGTCTCCGGCGCAATCGGCGGCGAGATGTCCCAGAGCGGCTTCATTCCACGGGAACGATAGCATCGCCGGCCGCGAGACGGCTCCCGTATGATGCCCCGATGACCTCGACCCTGACCCAGCTCGTCGACGACCTCAACGCCGGCCGGCCCGCGTCCGTCAACGGAGTGGGTTCCAGTTCAGGATGATAGTCAGGCTGGTGTCCGGGTCGGCGACCTGACGATTGAGAAGGAAACGGGAACCGTCGGCGCTCACGTCGTACTCGTAGGCCGCGAAGTTTCCGCGGTCCGGGTGCGCCACCAGATCGACTTCGAAAAGCGGTTCGGGCTTGCCGAAGACTGGAGGGGTACCCGGCGTGACGGCGACGGCCATCAATCGCGAGTTCGCCGAGAGGTAGTACAAGCCACGCCCGTCAGCGCGCCACCTCGGGTAGCCGCCCCCTCCGAACGAGACCGCGTGTCTCGCTCCGGGGACCGGAAAGCTCTGCACTTCGACTTCAAACCTTCCTGAGCGATCGGTAGAGTACGCCAGCCACTTATCGTCCGGTGAGAGTCGCCCTTCGAGGTGTTGTGCGCCGTCCTGCAGATAGAGCGTCGCCCTTTGTGGCTGGTTGACAGGCATCATCCAGATGTCGCGCGCATTACTCTTGTCGACCGTCTGATTGAAGACCAGTGTCTGCCCATCGCGCGTCCAGGCGAGAGGCTTGACGTTGGCACTCGAGTCGAAGAGCGTGGTGGCGCCGCCTGTCGCCGTCGATATCACGTGAAGACTGAAGATGCCAATCCCCCGGCCCAGGTTGACAGACGCTAGCCGCGTCCCGTCGGGTGACCAGATCGGATGGCGAATTGCGCTTTGAGTCACGCGATTCAGCACGGGGCGGGCCAGTTCGAGGGTCCAGATCGCTTCGCCTCTGAGGGTCGCGACGCGCTGGCCATCCGGAGACAGCTCCACGCCCAGTTGGGCATCCGCGTCTCCGACGGTTTCGAGCACACGGCCGTCCCGGCTCACCCAGGTGAACTGGCCCGTGGCGGCGATTGGGCCCATATACGCAATCACGCCTGACGGCGCCGTGGCGACCATGTAGCGCCCGAAGACCTCCGAGACACGCACCCTCCCCAAGTCAATGACATCACCACGCGGTTGACCGTCTGGCAGCGTGATTTGCTGGGCCAACAGGTTGGACGGACTCGCTTGCCGGACCAACACAAGGAAGCCATTGACATACTGCGCCACGCCCACGCCGGGGAAGAAGTTGACGGCCCGTTCGGGGGCGTCGAGGGAAACGAGCCGTGTGCCGCTCTTGTCGGGCGTACGGTTCACAACGAAGTACAGCAATTGCCGATCCGGCAGTTGCTGAGGAAACCGGTGACCCGTCTCATCCTCGGCCAGCGTTGTGAGCGGCGACACCGCCCCCCCAGCCGCGCTGACGCGCATCAACGGCGAGGATTGGCTCGGCGCGAAGGCGATGGTGTCGTCGTCCAGCCACAAGCCACCCCGGCCGGCCGCAGCGTCGCAGAGCGCGATCGGACCGCCGCTCGCCACACTCACCCGCTTCAGCTTGCCGTCGGCAAAGAAACCCAGCGAGCGGCTGTCGGGCGACCAGAAGGGATAGATCGCCCCCTCCGTGCCGGCGAGCGGAGTCGGCGCGTCTGCGGCCAGTGGCCGGACCCAGAGCCGCGAAATGCCACCCGCGTCGGGGACAGTCACAAACGCAATCTGCCGGCCATCCGGCGAAACTGCCGGCACGCTGAAGAAGCGGGTGCCCTGAGGCGGCGGCAACTGCAGGCGGACTTCTTGCGCGGGGACCGCTCCATAACGGGCGATGAGGACGTAGGCGGCGGTCGCGACCGCGCCAAGAAGCAGGAGCGCCGCTCCCACGAGAAGCCGACGCGACGTGTTCGGACGACTCGCCCGTCGATCCGGCACGCCCCCGGCGATGACCGGCTCCGCTTCACGCGCCTTCTCGACGTCCTCTATTTCGAGACGAGCATCGCCGATATCGTGCAAGCGCGCTTTCGGATCGCGCTCGAGGCAGCGTCGGACGAGCCTCGCAATCGGCGGCGGCGTCGAGGCGGGCAGCGCGCGCCAGTCCGGTGTCGTGTGCAGGATGGCGGCCATCACGTCGGTGGTCGTCGGCCCGCTGAATGCGCGCTTTCCGGTGAGCATCTCATACAGGATCGCGCCGAGCGCCCAGACGTCGGAGCGATACGTGACGGCGATCCCACGTACTTGCTCCGGGCTCATGTAGGACGCCGTCCCGAGCACCATGCCTGGTTGGGTCGCGGTCACAGTCGCCACGGAATCGTTGTCGGGCCCGGCTGCCCCGTCGTCGACGATCTTGGCGATCCCGAAGTCCAGCACTTTCACCGCGCCGTCCGGACGGAGCTTGATGTTGGCCGGCTTCAGGTCGCGATGGATCACCCCGTGCTCGTGGGCGACCTCGAGCGCGCCGGCGATTTGTCGAGCGCACGCGAGCGCCTCGGGGAGTGCGAGCGGCCCCCTGGCCAGCCGGTCGTGAAGCGTCGGACCTTCGATGAGCTCCAGCACGAGCGCTGGGCCAACAGCAGACTCTTCGAGCCCGTAGATCGTGGCGATATTGGCGTGGTTAAGAGAAGCGAGGACGCGCGCCTCGCGGGCGAGCCTGGCAAGGCGATCGGGATCGGAAGCGACGTCCTCGGGCAAGACCTTGAGGGCGACGTCGCGGTCGAGCGCCGTATCACGGGCGCGGTAGACCTCGCCCATGCCGCCCGCGCCGATTGACGCAAGCACCTCATAGACACCCAGGCGATCGCCTGGCACCAGTGAGTGTCTCGGCTCGGACACTGATCTCGTCCGTTCAGCGCTCAGGTCGAATCACGCTCAATGCCCGGGCCCTCCGGAAGAGTTGGCACTTCAGCCGAATCTGCCGGCTTGGGCGCATTGTAGATGCAAGCCGACCAGGGCGGTCATGAGGCGCGCGGTGCGCGGCAGCAGGACGTCACGCCGCGCTACATGACCTCGAGTTCGTAAAAGCCCGCCAGCTCCAACTTCACGACGACGTCTTTCGGGCCGTCGTTCTTGAGATACCAGCCGTGGATGCCGTCCCACGGCGCGGTGAAGACGCCGCTCTGCGGCGAGCCGCCGGTCTTGGAATAGAACATCAGGTCGCCGACGCCGTCGACCTGCTTCGTGTGGCCGTGGAACTCGCTGAGCATCATGCCGGGCTCGGCGAGTGTGCCGAAGCTGATGTTGTAGACCAGCGTCTCACCTTTCTTCATCGCCAGCTTGTATTCCAGGCCCTGGCCGGCAGGCACGGCGATATCGACCGTGTCGGTCCGCCATTTCGCCGGCTGGATCGAGATCACCCCGTCGCGAAGGGGGTACTCCCGCCAGCCGTCCACGGCCACGGGGAGCGGCGGCACACTGGAGGCCGCCGCGGCTGGGGGCGCGGCCGCTCCTGGAGCGGGACCTTGGCCAGCACAGGCGGCGAGCAGGACAAGGGGCAGGCCAGACAGGACGACGAGGATGCGTGTCATCTTTGGCAAATCATAGTCCGGCTCGGTCGACTCGCGACTGGAGTGCGACGCTGGTGTTTGCGGCTTGAATCCAAGACGTACCGGCGCGACGTCGAATGGGCGGCGCCAGGGGACACCGTGGTATCCTGCGCTCCGCCTGACACCATCGGTTCTGTCACTTCGTTTCACGGAGGTCATGATGGCGAGGACACCCCTCGGGCGCGCAGTGCCGGTTGTGGCCGGCATCCTTCTGACGGCAGGGCTGGCGGGGGCACAGGGAGTGCCGAGGCTCGACTCATATCAGGGGGTCGCGGTCCGGATCCTCCAGAGCAACAACGCCGGGGACACGCACCACATCATCGACCCGACGATCAACCGGGTGGTTGGCGTCATCAAGGGCTGCCCGCACGCGCACAACCTGACCACCCATCCCGACGGGCTCTACTACTACTGCGCGAACGAGCAGGACAGCACGGTGGACGTCTTCGACACGAAGACGCTCCAGCTCGTGCAGCAGATCGCCTTGTCCGGACGGCCCAACAAGATCGCCGTCAACAAGAAGCAGCGGAAAATCTACGCGGCGATTTCGGTCCGATCCGCGAAGGTGGTTGGCCCCGGCTTCCAGGCGCCGGCCGACGGCTCGCTGCCCGCGGTCGTGGACGTCATCGACATCGCCACCCACAAGGTGGTGCGGAGCGTCCCCGTCCACCTGCCGGTTCACAACACCTACGTCACGCCCGATGAGAAGTTCGTCGTTGCCGGCCTGAGAGGCGAGATCGAGCCGGGCGAGCCCACCCTCCAGGTGATCGACGCGGCCACCGACACGGTGGTCTGGGGCATGGAGCTCAACGGCTACACGCAGTACGGCAGGACCACCCACGAGGTCCGGCCGATGGCCTTCGAAGCAAACGCCGACGGATCGGTGAAGCGCATGTTCGCGCAGGCGACCGGCATCAACGCGGTCTGGGTGATCGACTGGAACACGCGCCAGATCGTCGACATGCTGTGGCCGCCGAAGCTGCCGCTCTGGAAGCAGAACGCGGACGGCATCCAGACCGGCGACATGCACGGTGTCGAGGTACTGCCCGATCGTTCGGCCGTGTGGGCGTCGAGCCGGCTCGACAGCCGCATCTACGGCTGGAGCCTGCCCGACCTGAAGTACATCGGCGCCGTCGAAGTGGGCCCGAGCGCGAACTGGATGACACCGACGCCGGACAGCAAGTTCATGTACGTCGCCATCTCCGGCGTGGACCACACCGTGGCGGTGGACCTGAAGAAGCTCGCCATCGTCGCCAAGATCAAGACGGGCGCGCGCCCGGCGCGGATCAGCACCGCGATCCTGCCCCTGGATCGGGTCAACCCGACGACGTCGAGCGCGCCGGCGAGGCAGTGACGGCGATGGCTGCGGGCATGTTCGCCTTCGGGCGCCGGCACGCGCCGACGATCGGCGCGTTGGGCATCGTCGTGATCTTCGCCGTCTCACTCGCGGCTGCGGCATCGGCGCGAGGGCGTGGGGACGACGCGCAGGCGTCGCCGTTCCCGGCGGCCGCCGACATCGAGACCTTCCGGAGCACCGTCGAGAAGGTCTTCCTGACGGATCGTGGCGGCACCATCCCGGGCTACGCCGCCTGCGTGCAATGCCACACCTGGCAGACGAGCGTCCGGTTCAGCCTCGAGACGCCTGCCACCGATGCCGGCTGGACGGTCGAGCAGTCGAGGAAGAACTTCGACGTCGTCACCAGGCTCGTGAACACCGCGAACCCCGAGACCAGCCGGCTGCTGCAGAAGCCGCTGGCGCCGGACGCCGGAGGCCTGGGCCATACCGGCGGCACCTACTGGACGTCGCCGAGCGCCCCCGAATACCAGGCGCTGTTGAAGTGGATTCAAGCCCTGCCGGCCGACAGGTACGTCGCCGCGAAGGAGCCAACGCTCGACTTCGAGTTCTTCCGCGCCTGCGTGCAGCCGGTGTTCGCGAACCCGCGCGAGGGTCACATCCGTTGCAGCAACTGCCACGCCGGCGGACTCATCGGGTTCGCCCCGCCGACTCAGGGCAACAAGGAATGGACCGATCGACAGGCCAAGGACGCCTTCGCGGTGATCTCGCGCCTGATCGTGCCGGGCAACCCGGAGCAAAGCCGGTTCCTGCTCAAGCCGCTCCATCCGGACGGCGGCGGATCCTACACCCACAACGGCCCGCGCCGCTGGCAATCACGAAGCGACCCGGAATGGCAGATGATCGCGGCCTGGGTTCGCGGGGAGAAGACAGGGAAGAGCTGCTCCTAGTGCAGTGTCGGCGGGAATCAGCCATGCGCCGCGGGAGTTCACCAACGGCTTCCCGTATGATGCGCCGATGACCTCGACCCTGACCCAGCTCGTCGACGACCTCACCTCCGGCCGGCTCCGCATCGTCGATCTGACGCAGCCGCTCGGCCCGGACACTCCGGTCATCGACCTGCCGCCGATCTTCGCGGCCTCGCCCGGCGTCAGCATCGACGTGATATCCAAATACGACGACAAGGGGCCGGCGTGGTACTGGAACCGGCTGTCGTTCGGCGAGCACACCGGCACGCACTTCGACGCGCCGGTGCACTGGGTGACCGGCAAGGACCTGCCCGACAACGCCTGCGACACGATTCCGGCGCGCCGCTTCGTGGGTCCGGCCGCGGTCATCGACGTGACCGCCGACGTGGACGCGAATCCCGACTTCCTGCTGACGCCCGAGCGCCTCGACGCGTGGGAGCGCGAGCACGGACGGATTCCCCGCGGCGCGTGGGTGCTCCTGCGCACCGGCTGGAGCCGGCGCAGCGGCAAGGCGGCCTTCATCAACGCCGCCGCCGATGGCCCCCATAGCCCGGGCTTCGATGCCCGCACGTCGACGCTGCTCGCCCAGGATCGCGACGTGCTCGGGGTCGGGGTGGAGACCATCGGGACCGATGCCGGCCAGGCGGGGACCTTCACGCCCCCGTTCCCGAATCACACGATCATGCACGGCGCCGGCAAGTTCGGCCTCGCCAGCCTCTGCAACCTCGACCAGCTGCCGGCCACCGGTGCGATCGTGATTGCGGCGCCGCTCAAGATCGTCGGCGGCAGCGGCAGCCCGCTGCGGGTGATCGCCATCACGCCCTAGCGCGTTTGGTTGCCCCAGGCGGCTCTGAAGAGCCGCCCTACAGGCGCGTGCGTAGGGCAGAGCTTCAGCTCTGCCGGGAAGCGGCGCTCAGTACCTGATGTCGCGGCGGCCGACGCTCTGGCCGATGTGGCCGACCTTCTGGCCCAGCGTGAAGAACTCGCCGCAGCCGGCGGCCATCCCGAAGAACGCCGCCGACTCCGGGCGCAGCCGCCCATCGGGGTCGCAGATGCCCTCGTGCACGGTGGTGGCCACCACGTCGGCGATGAACACGGTGCGCATCGGCGGCACGCGCAGCGTGTGCGTGAGCCGGCATTCGAGCTGGATGGGCGCCTCGTTGATGGTCGGGGCGTTGACGCGCCCGGCCTGCCCGCGGGTGAACCCCGACCTGGTGAACTTGTCGCCGGGCTTGCTCGAGCTGAAGTCGATGACGTCGAAGCCGTGAATCATCGACACTGTCGGCACGTTGAGCACGAACTCCTTGTGGAGGGTGATGAGCCCGCCGGCGATGTGCTCGTCGCCGGCCGAGACGCCGACCTGCGCCGGATCGCCGTTGACGACGAAGGTCCACAGCACGGCCAGCTCGTCGGGATCACCCGGCCTGCCACGGACGCTGGTGATGATCGCCTGCGCTGGCGGCAGCATCGGCCCGGGCTTGGCGAAGCGTCGTGCGGGTCAGCCCGCGGGCCGGCTGGGCCGCGTGTGCGGCGCGCAAGCCGACGCCACCGGCGGCCGAGGCCACGACGGCCAGCGCCGCCTGGGTAAGGAAGTCGCGTCGGAGCGGAGGGGCGTCCATGATGGGCCTACTTGAAGCGCGAGAGCCGATAGGGCTCGAGCGGCTCGGCCTTCACGCCGTCGAGAATCTCGATCGCGGCCAGCCGGCCCATCAGCGGCGCCATCGTGACGCCGCTGTGCATCACCGCGAGATAGACGTCGGCGCGCGTCGCGGTGCCGACGATCGGGAACTCGTCGGCCGGCAGCGGCCGCCAGCCGAGCGTAACCTTCTCCAGCGTCGCCCCGCGCAGCGCCGGCAGCACCGTGGCCGCCAGCTTCAGGAACGCCTCGCCACCCTCACGGCTGGCGTCCTTGGACGGTGTGCCGCCGAAACCGACGCCGGTCACGACCCGGCCGTCGGGTTTCTGCTTCATGTGCGCCGCCGGCGCCAGGATCACGCGGTCGATGAGCGCTGGCAACGGCGCTGTGTGCACGAGCACGCCGGGCGACTCCTTCAGCGGAACCGTGAGTCCGGCCAGCTTGGCGACCCGCGGCGTGTCGGTGCCACAGGCGACCACCAGCACGTTGGCGGGGATGTCGCCATTGCTGGTCTTCACCGCCCGCAGCCGGCCCTGCGGCTGGTCGAGGCCAGTGACCTCACACGGATGCTGCACGCGTGCGCCGAGCTTCGCCGCCTCGGCGAGCAGCACCTCGGTGACCCGCACCGGGTCGACGTGCCCTTCGAGCGTCGCGTGCCCGGCCGCGGTCACCGGGCCGAAGGTCACCTTCGGCTCGAGCGCCTTGAGGCGCGCGTCGTCGACGATCTCGGCGGGATAGCCCCACGCCTGGTGCTTCTTGACCTGGTCGCGGAAGCGGGCGGCACGGGCCGGGTCGGCGTACCACTCCACGCTGCCGCCCCACCGCAGCGGCAGCGCGCCGGGCAGATCGCGATCCAGCTGCCGCCAGGCTTCGATGCCCAACCGGTTCAGCTGGAAGTAGGGCCACGGCTGCTTCGAGTAGGTGGAGTTGATCCACGCGAACGAGTTGGCAGTGGCACCGCTGCCCGGCGCGGTGCGCTCGACCACGGTGACGTCGGCGCCGCGGCGGGCCAGCGCGTAGGCAATGTTGGCGCCGATGATTCCGCCGCCGGCGACGACCACCCGGTCGCGGCCGAGGCTGGCCGGAGGCTGCACGCCCGGGCACGCCGGCGACGGCGACACTGCCGAACAGCCGGAGCACGGTTCGTCGATGCATGCCGCCGAGTCTAGCGAAATCGGCGGCCGCGGGGCGATTCAACACGCGCGCACGCCCGACCCAGGTGGTTATACGCCCTGAAGCGCACCCATCAAGGCGAGGCCGAGGCCGGCCACGGCGGCGCACGCCAGCCCGGCACCCGCCAGCACCCGCACCACGCCCGGCGTCCACAGCGGCGCGCCGGCCGGCCGCTGCCGCGACCACGGCGGATCGACGCCAATCCACACGATGGTCATGAGGCCACCTTTAGAGGCGTCCGGTCATCAGCAGAATCGCGACGACGACGAGCACCAGGCCCACGCCACCGCTAGGTCCGTAGCCCCAGTTGCGGCTGTGCGGCCAGGCGGGGATGACGCCGAGCAGAGCGAGCAGGACGAGGACGATGAGCAGGGTCATCATGGTTGGAACCTCAAGACATAGGAGGAATCGACTGTCGTCACGCTATCCCGCCGAGCTCGAATCGTCTGTCCACAACAGCACAGACGCCGGCTGCCGCCATCGCGCAAGCTGCATGGCGCAGGTGACCCAGATGACCGAGACGACCGAGACGGCGCGACACGCCGCGCTGAAAGCGATACTCGAGGCACGACGAATCGAGGTGCGCGACGACCTGCGCAGCCGCATGCGCGAGGGGCGCACTCGCCAGGAAGTTGGGCGCGACGCCCTCGAGCAAACCGACGACGACACGCGCGGCGGCCTGGCGTTTTCGCTGGTCGAGATGCGGTCCGAGACCCTCACGCTCATCGACCGTGCCCTGGCCCGTCTCGCCGCCGGGCGCTACGGGACGTGCGTGCGCTGCGACGGACGCGATCGCCGAACGACGGCTGCACGCCGTGCCGTTCGCCATGCGCTGCCAGGCCTGCGAGGCGCGCCGCGAGCGGGCCGAGCCGCCGCCGTCATCGGCCGACGGGCGGGGCGATTCGACGGTGTTCGCCCGGGCCGGCAGCGTCTGATCCGCCGGCCTCCCCGGTCGGGTCAGTCGTGCAGGACGACGCTGAGCAGCGAGCTGTTGATCGTCACCGGATGCTCGCCGTCGTATTCGATGAAGCCGAGCTTGCGGAACTTGTTGAGGAAGAAGTTCACCCGCGACCGCGTCGTGCCGATCATCTCGGCCAGGGTCTCCTGTGAGAGCTTCGGCACCACCCGCGACGGCTTGTCCTTCTTGCCGTAGCGCGCCAGCAGCAGCAGCGCGCGCGCCAGGCGCTTCTCGCTCGAGTTGAACAGCTGGTCGATCAGGTCCTCTTCGATCCGGATGTTGCGCGACAACATGTGGGCGATGAAGCGATCGGACATCGCGTGCTGCTTGTGGAGCAACTGGACCATGGCTTTCCGGTCCACGAGCAGGATTCGGCTCGGCGTAATCGCCGTGGCGCTGCCCATCCGCAGCGCCTGGCCGGCCAGGCAGCCTTCGCCGAAGAACTCCCCCGGACCCAGCATGGCGACGACCGCCTCGCGGCCGATCTTCGACACCACCGAGAGCTTGACGCCTCCCGACTGGATGTACATCACGTGGTCGCAGGAATCGCCCTGCGTGAAGATGGTCTCGCCGCGGCGGTACTGCGCGACGGTCTTGGCGATGCCCGCTGATTCGAGGAACACCTTCACGTCGAACACGGGCGAGCCGTTCGGTGCGCCGCGGACGGCTGGCGATCCGTTCGACGCGCCACGCCCGAGGGGGCGAACCCCATTCTTGGCCATGTGTCTAGCATGACACCCGGGGGCCTCCAGGGCTGTGCAGAACAGCACAGCGGCCGCCGGGCGGGACCATCGGCGCGCCGGCGCGATCAGCCGGCGCCGGAGGTCACAAACGCGCCAGGATCCCGAGCAGCACGTGCACGACGACGGCCACCGGCATGCCCACGACCAGGATCGCTCACTGGAAACGCGAGCCCGACCACAGGATTCCGCCCGCGTCGGCGAGCCACCCCAGACCGATCGCCGGCGCCGAACGTGCCGCCATGACACACACGGTAGCCCCCGCGTGCCGCGGCCGCTGTGCGGTTGTGAACATCGCTGCGCTTTCGGCCGTCGCGAGCTGCTGGCCGGCCCGGGCGCTACTTCATTCCCGGCAGGATGCCCTTGCCGCCGTTGACGTGCTGGAGGTGGCCGGAGCCGTTGCGATCCGACACGGTCATCACCCCGATCGCCGGGCCGCCCTGTTCGAAGATGCTGTGCCGCAGGGCCATCCGGATCCAGTCGTCGACCTCGACGACGCGGTACTTGCGGTCGGTGAACTGCTCGATCACCTCGTCGAGCGCCGCGGGGACGTTGGCCACCTTGGGATGTTCGAGCACGTCCTCGAGCACGGCGTGCATCATGTTCAGGTTGTCGATGATCGCCGCGGTCCGCGCGTGCGTCGTCACCAGCTCGGGGGCGATCGACGGCGCCAGCGGGAGCTCGCCGGGAAAGGTGTTGGGCGCCTTGCCGTAGTCGAGCTTGCGGCGGAACCGCTCCATGACGATCTGCAGATCGCGGCGGCGCGTGTCGGCGTCGGCCGACAGATCCAGCGGCTCCTCGGCGGCGAGCTGCAGCCAGTTGGTGGCCCACACGAACCCGCGCAGCCGCGGGGTCTTCCGTCGCGGCGCGCCCGGGACCTCGACCACGATCGAGGTGTACGGGTGGTCGTAGAGGATGGTCATGTCCTTCGGCACGTCGGGCAGCGCCACCGCCGGGCGACTCAGGTAGCGGTCGACCGCCTCGTCGAGGGTCCGCGCGCGGTCCGCCTTGTCCACCGTCGCGAGGATGGCCAGGGCCTCGCGGTGGAACGCCTGGGCCCGGCGGATCACCTCGGCGGCCCGCGGGCCGAGCCGCGCGTACCCCGCGTCGCTCTCCGGGTCCGTACCCGATGGCACGGCCGGCACCGCGGTGCGGCCGGTCATCAGCCGGAAGGTCTCGGCCTCGCGCACCTTGCCGCGGCCGCGGGCGAGCGCGCCGTAGAGCACGCCGTGGGCCCGCTCCGCGCCGACGAGCAGGCCGTTCAGTTCCGGGTAGTCGCGCTCGAAGGCCGCCACGCGCCGCGCGGCCTCGGACGCCTCCTGGGCGTGGCCCAGAGCCGCGGCGCCGAGCACCAGCGCCATCGCGACAACCCGGCGACAGCGCACCGCTATCGCGTCACCGTGACCTTCTGGTAGCCGTTGGTCCAGCAGCATTGGTTCCCGGCCGAGGAGTCCGAGTAGCCGAAGGCGTCGGCCTTGACCCGAACCACGTACTCTCCCGGCTCCTTGAACGTGGCCTTGGTCGCCGATGGGCCGCTGAGCTCCGGGAATCCCACCTTCGCCGGATCGAACACCACCGGGCCGGGTCCGGCGTACTTGAGCCAGGTCACGTTCATCCCCGGCCGCTCGCGCCCGAACTTGATCGGCTCCTTGTCGTGGACGGCGTCGTCGGCGATCCAGATCTTCAGCTCGATCGGCGTGTCCACCTTGGCCTGCAGCGTCGGAGCCTGGATGCCAGTCGGGCCGCGCGCGGCCTGGCCCTTCTCTTCGAAGCGCAGCAGCGGCGGCGTCGAGCCCATCGCCGCCGGCCAACTCAACTGATAGGCGGTGGACTTCGACCGGCCGGGAATCGCGAAGGTCTGCCCCGCATGCCGCAAGGTCCAGACGACGTCGCCCTTGAAGCCCTTCGGCACCGTGACGGTGAACACGCCGCGCTCGCGATCGCGCTCGCGGCCCTCGACGCCGGCGCCGGCACCCGGGGCTCTGGCTGCGGCCGTGGCCGGCGAGACCGACGGCTTGGCGCCGCGGCCGCCGCCGCCGCCGCCGTCGGCGAGATCCGGCCCCATCACGAGGAAGGTCGTCGGCTGGCGGCCGTCGTACTCCTTCGGCGTGATGAAGTTGTCGGGACCGAGCGGGATCTCGATGGTCTCCTTGTTCAGGTTCGAGTAGCCGAACGAGAAGGTGATGCTGCCGTCGTCGTTCTCGTACCAGCCATCGAAGAAGGGCGCCACCCGGTTGCCCGTCCCCTGCAGCGGGATCAGCGGCCGGGGCAACTGGGCGTGCAGCGGGCCGGCGCCGACGGCGGCGGCGAACGCGAAACCAGCAGCGATCGATCGTCGAAGCACTGTGACGCCTCCTCGAAAGCAACGGCACCAAACGCGAAAGAGCCTCTCGACGCTCGAGAGGCTCTTCCTGGTCTCACCGATCCGGCGGGCGTGCGGGCCTGCCGGCTACTGCCTCTGCGGCTGCTGGACGGTGGTCGTCGCGGTCTTGGCCGCCTTGGCCTCACGGTCGGCGACGATCTGCTGGTAGCCCTCGTCGTCGAGGTGCGTGACGGTGATCCACGCGTGCGACATCTCGTCTGAAGTCCGGCTGCCGCCACCCACCCACTGATCCGGGTCGGGGTTGCCCTTGTTCTTCGCAGAGTTGTCGTAGTAGCCGGTCAGCACCAGCATTGCGCCTACCGGCAGCAGCGGCGCGGCGTCGTCGGCATAGACGTGGCTGGTGTGCCACTGGTTGGTCCAGTTCGAGACCGAGCTGACCATCTCGAGCTTGCCGGTGTCGGGGTAGTAGATCTCCGCCGTCATCCCCACCAGGCGGGCGTGGCCGTGCGGCTGGAAGCTGTCGATGCGCACCGGCGTCTTGAAGGTGTGGAAGCCCTGCGTCATCGCCGTGCCGTGCGGCGGAATCTCCAGCTCTCCGCCCTTCATCAGCAGCGTGTAGAGCTTCAGGTCCTGCTTGTACTTGGCCTTGTGGTCCTTGGGATACAGCCAGAACGCCAGTTCCACTACGTCGTCCTCGACCGCTTCGCCGTACGGCCAGTAGTGAACGTCCCAGCGGATCATGGCGTTGGCGGGCAGCGTGCGGCAGCCGTCCGGCGGTACGATCTCACCGGTCTTGCCCGAGGCATACTCCGAGATGCGCTCGAGCGTGATGTAGGACGAGGTCTTCTCGTCGGGCACCATCAGGTCGCTGTTGGCGTGGTGGGCAGCAGCGCGGCCCTTGCGGGACGGCTTCACCGCCATCGCCTTGATGCAGCGATCCTCGAGCACGCCAGTCATCGGGACGATCGGCCGCCACCAGCGGTCCTGTCCCTGCGCCGGCAGGTCGTAGGGCTTGGTCGGCACGATCACGTCGGGCGGACCGAAGCGATCCTCGTAGGTCCACTTGTTGGTGTCGGAGAACTGGCGCGGCGGCGGCATGTCGGCCATGTTGCCGCGCGGCGCGCCGCCGTCCACCCAGCGGGCGAAGGTCTGCATCTCGGCCTCGCTGAGCCGCAGGTCGTCCTTCAGATCCTGGATGCCGATTCGATCGTAGCGATAGGGCGGCATCTCGCCGGCCATCACCCTGGCCTTGATCGAGCGCGCCCACGGCCGCACTTCCTCGTAGGTCTGGAGCGACATCGGGCCGACGTCACCGGGCCGATGGCAGCCCTGGCAGTTCTTCTGCAAGAGCGGCGCGATGTCCTTGGCAAAGGTCACGCTGCCGGCTGGCGCCGCCGGGGCCGGCTGGCCCGAGGCTGGCGCGGCCGAGAGCAGCACGACCGCTGCACCGTACACGACGCCCGAACAGACACCCATCCCCGCGCGCGTGTTGAACATATGCCGCTCCTCGTCCGGATTCTACACCCGGCCCGGCCGGTTGCGGCGCCGCCCACGCCACGACGGCGCCGGCTGCCAGAGTGCGCAAAACCTCAGAAAAGCACGGGGTCGAGCCGCGGCGGCGGCGGAACGGCCGGCTCGGCGGCTCAGCCCGGAGGCCGTCGCCGCACGAACTGCGCCCGCCGCTCCCGGACCACCCGCGCCAGGTCCTCCGGCAGCTCGAGCCGGAGCGTCCGGTCGGCTGTGGCCACGGCCAGGCCGTACTCGCCCTGCGCGGCGTACGCCTCGGCCAAGCCGTAGAGCGCCTGACCGTTCGAACCATCGAGCCGCACCGCCTCGTGCAGGTGGCGCAACGCCTCGTCGACCCGGCCCTGGGCGAGCAGGACACGCCCGAGATTGGTGTGGGCCAGCGGGTAGTCCGGCCGCAGGTCGAGCGCCGCGCGCAGCGCGGCCGCCGCCTCGTCGAGCCGGCCGGCGTGGGCGAGCGCCGTGCCGAGATTGAAACGCGCCGCGGCCGACGCTGGCCTCAGCACCCGCGCGGCGTCGAAGTGACGAACCGCGTCGGCTGCCCGTCCCGCCGCCAGATACAGCACCGCCACGTCGTCGTGCAGCCCGGCGTCCCGCGGATCGGCCCGCAGCATCGTCTCGTGGCCGACGATGTCCTCGGCGGTCATCTTGCGGAGCACCTCGGCGTCCATCAGCCGGCGGTCGGGCTCGCTGTCGGCCAGCAGCTGGAACCAGAGATCGCCCATCTCGTCGTTGGATCGCTGTCCCCACAGCACCCGCGCCGGCGGCAGCTGCGGATTGCGGACGTTCGCAGCGGAGTTGTCGTAGCGGAACTCCATCGACAGGCGGGTGCCGCGCGGCAGCCGCAGCGGCGCGACGTAGCGGTAGACGTGCTGCCAGCGGAAGTCCCAGTCCCTGATGTGGAGCACCACGCGCGACGTGCCGTCGGGGAAATCAGCAACACCGCGCACCTCCCGGGCCCGGTAGTGGGCATGCGGTTGCGTCGCGAGCAGTTGCACGTCGACCGGCAGCGTGTAGCTGTCGCGGATCACGAACTGCGGGTCGCCGGCCGGGATGTCGATGCCCTGCGAACCGAGCCTGAGGATGGTCGGGGTGCGGGCAGGCGGCCGATCGGTGAAGAAGAATCCGATCTCGGGCTGGACCTGCTCTTCGGCGCCGCTCGGCTGCAGGTGCAGCTGGATTACCAGGTCGCTGCCGGGCTCGAGGACCCACGCCAGGTCCGGCGGCACCAACGGCGCGACCTGCCCGGGCGTCCAGCCCATGAAATGGCCGCTCGGGTACTCGGCGGAGCGCGGCATCAGTCCGTCGTAGCCGGGCAGCGGATCGGCGTCGTCGAGGCGCCGCGTCTCGGCGGTCCGGTCGACACGGATATTGGCGTGATGCACGACCCGCGCATTGCCCGGATGGAACTCGATGCCGCGCACGTAGGTACGTCGCGCGACGGGGAGGCGTATGGCGAAGATGCGGAACGCATCGGGCGGCTCGGCGCGAAGCGTGTAGGCCTCGGGCGCGACGACGAGGTCGGGAGGGCCGAGCAGCCAGCCGTCGGGGTGCCGGGGCACCGGCGGCAGGTCCTCCACCCTGCCCGCCGGGGTGCCGGCGTCGACCCAGGCGCCGATGAGCGCGATCTCATCGTCGGTGAGCGGCCGCTGGTCGACGAAGCGGCCCAGGCCGGGCTCGACCTTCCACGGCGGCATGAAGCGGCTGCGCGTCACCGCCGCGATTTGTGCCGCACGTCGCCGCACGTCGTCGAAGGTCGTGAGCGGGAATGGCGCCGGCCCGCCGCGGCGATGACACGACCCGCAGGCGCTGAAGACGATCGGGGCGATGTCGCGGCTGAACGTCGGGTCGGACGCCGGCGCGGCGGCCGCCGGCGGCGGGGTGACGGCGCCGCTACCGGGCGCGGGTTGACCGGCACGGCTCACAGGCGCCGCCCACAGCAAGGCCGCCGCAGCGGCAGCGATCGTCACGCGCATGCGGCGCGCTCTAGAAAGTGACCTGCAGACCCACCGCGAACAGCCGCCCCTGGAGAATGGCCGTCGGACGGCCCAGCGCCGATCCGAAGGTCTCGGTCTGGCTCAGGATCGTGCTGGCGTTCAGCAGGTTGAAGATGTCGAACTGGCCCTGGAGCTTCACCCGCGAGATCGTCACGCTCTTGGTCAGACGCACGTCGACCTGGTTGCGCCGGTCGAGGAACTCCTCGCCCGGCGTGATGAGCGGCACCGTGACACTCGCCACCGTGAGGTTCGGGATCTGGGTCCGGTTCACGATGTACTCCACGTTGAGCGACGGGTCGGGCACTCGGTTCTGCGCCGGCACGTACTCGACGTCCTGTCGCGCCGTGCCGACCGGCACGCCCGGCAGGCCCTGCCAGCTGCCGCTCAGGGCGATCCCCCACGGCAGCGGATAGGTGCCGGCGAGTTTGAACTGCGTCAGGTAGGGCATGTCGAGGTCACGCTGATCGCAGAACCGCAGGCTGTTCGGATCCTCCACCTCGCAGTAGACCGTGGTCTGCTTTCCGGCGGTCACGCCGCCGTAGAAGCTGGCGCCGCGCGCCCGCGCGGTGAAGCCGACGTCGAAGCCGTTGTACCAGCGCCGGTTCTCGGACGAGTTCTTGTCGATGGTCTCGACCTGCCCGCGCTTCTCCACGTTGAGGTTGTAGATCGGTACCGTCTCCCCGGAGACGTACGGGTTCGGGATGTTGACGATGGTGTAATCGCTGTGCGACACGAGGATGTTGTCGCTCCAGAACAGACGCTTGTAGTCGCGACGCAGCCAATTGGCCGAAACCAGCACGGCGGGGAACAGCTCGTGCTGCACGCCCGCGGAGTACTCCCACTGGTAGGGGCGGCGGATATCGGGATCCGGCCGCCGGTTGCTCACGCCGCTGATGTTGAACGGCGTCACCACCGGCCCGATTTCGTTCGGCTGGGCGACGTCGTCGCCGTTCAGGTCGGACCACGTGCGGCGGTCGGTCTGCAGCACGTTCGGGTTGTAGACCTGGGCGAACCCCACCGTCGAGAACGCGCGCATGTACTTGCCGGCGTGGAACTTGACGGCGGTCCGGGAGTTGCCGAACACGTCGTAGACGACGCCCAGCCGCGGCGCGTAGTCGCTCCAGCTGGGCAGGTTCTCGATCTTGGCGAACGTCCGTGCTGGCACGAACTGGCCGGCCGGCGACGATTGCTCGGGTACATAAGTGTTGAAGAACTCGAAACGGATGCCCGGATTGAGGGTCAGCCGGTTGAAGCGCAGCGAGTCCTGGATGTAGACGCCGAGGTCGTGGGCGATGCGCTCCTCGGTGTCCTGCGGCGTGTTGTGAACGAACACCGACACCGGCACCTTGTTGTTGTATTCCTGGTAGAAGTCGATGCCGCCGGACATCGTCCGCTGATGGTGGTTCCAGCCCTTGCCGAGCTGGAAGCCCACCTTCAGCGCATGCGATCCGGTGACGTAGGACGCCGCCCCCGAGAACGTGTGGCGGACCGGCGAGCGGAAGTAGTAGGGCCCGATCACCGAACTCCACCGATCGGTGGTGATGCGGTCGAGCCGTCCGATGTTGGTCGCCGGCGTGTCGTCCTGGATCTCGTTGGTCGAGTACGTCTCGTCGTTCACCGACCAGCCGCCCTCGAACAGCAGGTTGTTGGTGACCGTCCCGGTGTACTTGAGCTGCCCCGTCCAGTAGCGCTTCGGCGAGCGGATGCCGCACGCCTCGGCGGTCGGGAAGGTGTTGGCGGCGCACTCGTGGCCACGGAACTTGACGATGCCGTCGTAGTAGGTGGCGAACCTGTGCTTCGGCGACATCTGATAGGTCAGGCGGAGCATGCCGCTCTTGATCAGGTTGTCGTCCACGGTCGGCCGCGACTGGTCGGGCTGGAAGGTCCGCTGCGTGGCGTCGGCGTTGATGAACGAGTCGGTCACTGTCTGGTCCACGCCCCAGAAGCGCGCCGACGAGAAGAACCACAGCTTGCTCCTGAGGACCGGCCCGCCGAATGACGGGTTGACGTCGATGATCTTCTGCACGCGGTTCGGCGCCTTCAGCCCGAGCGCGGCGAGCTCAGGAGTGAAGTTGCTGCTCTGGAACGAGCTCGGCGTCTGAGTGTAGAAAAGCGACCCGCGGAAGCTGTTGCTGCCGTCCTTGGGAACCATGTTGACCCGCACGCCCGCCGACGGCAGCTCGGCGACCAGCGCGCTGGTCTGGTAGCTGATCTCCTCGAACATGCCCTGGTTGAAGTAGTTCTGGATGGCGCCGTCGCCCTCGATGCCGTTGACGCTCATGCCGTCGACCTGGACGGCGTTGTCGCGGCGGTCGGAGCCGTGCGTGGCCATGTAGGTTTGCTGCATCCCGGCGGTGCCGCCGACATCGGGCGCGCTGAGAGTCACGCCGTTCAATGTCGAGCCGACGGCCCAGATGCTACGGCCGGTCGGCACCGCTTCCAGGAGCTCCTGGGTCATGACCTGCTGCTGGGTCGACGACTGCAGGTCGACGACCGGCGAGGCCCCCGACACCGTGATCGACTCCTCGATGCCACCGACGCGCATGTCGACGTTGATCGGCGCGGTGAAGTTGGCGACCAGCTCGATCCCGGTGCGGGTGACAACGGAGAAGCCGGTCATGGTGAAGGTGACCGAGTACACGCCGGGGCGCAGATCGACGATGCGGTACTGCCCTCCGCTGTCGGTGATCGCCGTCCTGACACCCTCGATCAGCACCGGGCTCCGGGCCTCGACGGTCACCCCGGGAAGCACACCGCCCGAGGCATCCTTGACGACACCGGCGAGGGAACTTTGCGCAGAGACGCTGGTTGCCAGCAGGACCGACCACAAGCCCATGAACACGACGACGGAAGTGCGAATAGACATCGCGGCCTCCCCGTGGTTGACGGACCAGGCATTTGGCGAATGCCAGGCGAGCGGCCGCAGGCTGGCACAATCCATCGCCGATATCAAGCGCTGAGACGGGCGCGGCGCACAGCGGCGTCACATGCCGACCGCGCCCGCGACGCCTGTTCAACGTCGATGTTCGCGCCGGGCCGGCGGCGGGCGGCGAGCGGGCACAAGAGGCGCGGTCAGGGGGCACGGCCGCATGGCCGGGGCGCCGAACCAACCAGCCCGACCGTATGCCGGGCGCACGTCGCGTTCAGTCGGTCCGTAGTGCCGTCAGCGGCTCCACGCGCATCGCCCGGCGGGCCGGCACCGCATTGGCGAAAGCGCCGGCGGCGATCATGGCGCCGATCGCCGCCAGCCACGCCCACGGGTCGAACGGCGTCACGCCGTAGAGCAGACCGCGGAGCGTCACCGCCGCACCGGCCGCCAGCAGGCTCCCGATGACCAGGCCGGCCACGACCAGGGTGAACCCCTGGCGCATCACCATCGCCATGACGCCTCCCGGCTCGGCGCCGAGGGCCATGCGCAGGCCGATCTCCTTGGTACGGCGGGCCACCGAGAACGCGATCACGCCGTAGAGGCCGATCGCGGCCAGCAGCGTCCCCAGACCGCCGAACGCCATCGCCAGCGCCGCCCCGACCCGCGCCGGCATCAGCGACGCAGCCATGTGTTCGTCCATCGTGCTGGCGTCCATCACGACCAGGCCCGGCTCCATGGCCAGCAGCTCGCGCCGCATCGCCGCCAGCAGCGTGGCGGCATCGCCGCTGGTTCGCGCCAGCAGGAAGTTGTAGCGGCTCGGCCGCTGGGCCTCGGCGTAGTAGGCAAACGGCGACGGCGTTTCCAGCACGCCGTGGCGCTTGTGATCGGCGACCACGCCGACGACGCGGAACGTGCGGCCCGTGTCCACGACCTGGACCGTGTGGCCGATGGCCGACTCGCCTTGCCAGTAGCGCCTGGCCATGGTCTCGTTGACGACGACGACGCCGGGTGCGCCATCGATGTCGGCGGCGCCGATGTCGCGGCCCTCGACCAGCGGCACCCCGAGCGTCGCCAGGTAGCCGGGCGAAATCGCCACGTTCTCGACGATCTCCCCCCGCTGGCCCTCGACGTAGGTGCGGTTGTCGATCTTCAGCGCGTGCTGGCTGAAGTTGAAGGTGAAGGGCAAAGTTGGCGAGACAATCGCCGCCGAGGTCACCCCGGGGAGGGCCGTGATGCGCGCCCGCGCCGTTCGCCAGAACTCGAGGCCACGGGCCGGCTCGTAGCGCATCATGTCGGTGTCGAAGGCGATGGCCGCCAGCCCGCGCGGCTCGAAGCCGACGTCGGCCCGCTGCGACGCGCCCAGGCTGCGCAGCAGCAGTCCGGCCACCACCAGCAGCACCGCGGTGAGCGCCACCTGGGCGACGACCAGGCCGTCGCGCAGCGCCCAACGGCGGCCGCCGACGCGCGCCGCCGGCGCTTCGCCGCGTAAGTCGCCGACCAGGTTGGGCCGCGACGCCTTGAGCGCCGGCAGCAGGCTGGCGAGCATGCCGGTCAGCGCGGCGGCCGCCAGGGCGAAGGCCAGCACGCGGGCGTCGAGGCGCAGATCCAGCGCCACGTCCACTGGCAGCGGGAGTTCCACGGCGACCAGCGCGCGAATCAGCCCCCAGGCGCACGCCACGGCGGCCGCGGCGCCGCCGACACCCAGCACGAGCCCCTCGACCAGCAGCTGTTGGATCAGCCGGGCGCGGCTGGCGCCCACCGCCAGCCGCACGCTGATCTCGCGGCGTCGCGCCGACGCGCGCGCCAGCAGCATGCCGGCCACGTTGGCGCAGGCGATGAGCAGCACCAGGCCGACCACCGCCATCAGCCCGGTGGCGCCCATCGACAGGATGCCACCCGCCTGCGGCACGAGCAGCCGCACGTCTTCGGAGGGCACGGCGGCCATGGCCCGGCCCTTGTTGGTCTCGGGATGGGCCGTCGCGAGCTGCTGGCCGATCACCTGGACGTTGGCTTGGGCCTGCCCGGCGGCGACGCCGTCCTTCAAGCGCCCCTTCACGAACATCCACCGGGTGCCGCGGCGCTCGAGTCCGGTGCGGCCGACCGGCGAGGGCACGCTGTCGGTGATGCCGGCCGGCTCCACCTCCTCGAGGTGCGCCACCGGCAGCCACAGCTCCGGGGTGAGCAGCGGTACCACGCCGGTGAACGACGCCGGCGCGACGCCGACGATGGTGTAGGACAGGCCGCGCAGCGTCAGCGTGCGGCCGACGATCGCCGGGTCGGCGCCGTACTCGCGCCGCCACATGCGATCGGACAGCACGACAACGCGCTCGGCGCCCAGCGGCATCGTCGGGCGGCGTGAGCAGGCGCCCCAGCTGTGGCTGGATGCCGAGCAGCGCGAAGTGATTCGAAGTGACGATCTGGCCCAGCGCCACCCGCGAGCGGTCGCCGAGGCCGAGCGGCGCCATCATCGGGCTGTAGCCGGTCATGTCGGTGAAAACGGTGTTCTGCGCCTTCAGATCCGAGAAGTCGGCAAACGACGACGTGGCGTACTCGTCGCCGTCGCCGCCGCTGGTGAAGACGTCCACGAGTGTCGAAGGCGAGGCGACGGGCAGGGGCCGGAAGAGCAGCGCGTCGACCAGCGAGAACATCGCCGTGTTGACGCCGACCCCGAGGGCGAGCGAGAGGATGGCGACGGCGAAGAAGCCGGGGCTGCGCGCCAGGCCCCTGAGCGCGTAGCGCACGTCCTTGAGCAGCGTCTCGAGCATTCGGTGCCTCCGCCCGCCCCGGCCGCGGACCGCCGCGCCAGCCGGCCTGAGACGACATACGATGGCGGGCAGGGGAAGTTCGCGCCAGCGACACGATTCGCGGGTGCCCACGCGGCGCTGGCCCGCGACGGGCCGGGTCCGCGGACCCGGCGCCGCCGGCTTCATCGATGGACGAGCTCGATCGCATCGGCCGCTTCGAAACCGTCAGGCTTCTGGGCCGTGGGGGCATGGGCGAGGTCTACCTCGCGCGCGATCCCCTGATCGACCGCCTGGTGGCCGTGAAGCTGCTGAGCGCCGCCTTCGACGCCGTGGCCCGCGACCGCTTCACGCGCGAGGCGCGGGCCGCCGGCCGGCTCGCCCACGAGAACATCGTCACCATCTTCGACGTCGGCGAGCACAACGGGCGGCCCTTCATCGCCATGGAGTACGTGCCGGGCGAAACCCTCGGCGTGTTGATCCGCCAGCGGCCCTCACCGCCGCGCGGCGAGCTGCTGCGGCTGATCCACGACGCGTGCATCGGCCTCGCCTTCGCCCATCGCTCGGGGGTGGTGCACCTCGACGTCAAACCCGACAACCTGATCCGGCGCGAGGACGGCCGCCTCAAGGTCCTCGACTTCGGCCTGGCCCGCGTGGTCGCAATCGACGAGACGCACACCCGTCACTCGGCCGGCACGCTGCGCTACATGTCACCGGAGCAGCTCAATGGCGGACTGGTTGACCATCGCAGCGACGTGTTCGGCGTCGGCTGCGTGCTCTTCGAGGCGGTCACCGGCCAGCCGGCGTTCGGCAGCACGTGGCCCGACGTGCTCGCCCGGTTGAACGCCGCCTGGGTCCCGCGGCTGTCGGACTTCGTCCGCAACGTCCACCCGGCGCTGGAGCGGATGACCAGCCGCGCTCTGGCGCGCGATCCGGCTGAGCGCTACCAGGAACTAGGCATGCTCGCCGCCGAGCTCGCGGCCCTGCGCCGCGAGATCGGGGCCGGGGCGCCGGACGATGCGGAGACGGGCTCGTTCTCCGGGTCGGCGGTGACGCCCCCAGTCGCGGCCGAGACGGAGTGGCTGGTGCCGAACACCGCGCCCGAGATCGTCGCCGACGCCGGGCGGCCGCCGACGCCGCCAGCCGAGCTCAAGACAAGCGATGCCGCGATCGTCACCGCGACTCCACAGGCGATCCGCTGGGTGCTGGCCGGGCTGGTGGCACTCGCGGCGATCGCCGTCGCCGTGAGCCTGTGGCCGCGGCCAGCCAGCATCGCCGAGCGCCCAACCGACGCGCCTCCGGCAGCGCCGGCCACAGCACCCGCGCCCGCGCCGCCACCAGCGGACGCCTCGGCGACGCCGGCACCGATTCCCACCATCGAGCGCCGTGATGCCGGCGCCGTCTCGGCCGCGGTATGGCAGGCCATCGCGCGCCGCGATCATGAGGCCGCCCTGCAGCTGCTCCGAAGTCAAACGACCGTCGACGAGCGCCTGCTCGGCGAAGTCCTCGGCGCGGCCCGGGTGGCGGCGGCGGAGGCACGGCGTGCGGCCGACGCGCGCGGCCGCACCACCCGCGACAGCGTGCCCTACCGGCTCGGCCTCGAGGCGTTGGCGCGCGCCCGCCGGCTCGACGCGGCCGGACCGTCAATCGACGGCCTCGCCGCGACGTGGGAGGCCAGCGACGCGTTCGCGCGGGCAATGCCCGCCGCCGGTCCCGACCGGTCAGCCACGCCCGCGGCTGCGCCGGCGTCGGCGGCAGCCACGCCGCCGGCCCCGCCCGGCGCCGGCCGCCAGCCCGAGACGACGCCGGCACCAGCGGCGCGCGACATCCCTTTGACTGCCCCGCCGCCGAACGTGTCGCCGCCCGCGCCGTTGCCCCCGCCCCCGCCCGCGCCGGCGGTCGCAGCGCCGCCAGCCGCGGCGCCGACCGAGCGGCCCGCACCAACGCCGGCACCAGCGGCGGAGGCGCCCGTGCGCCGCACGCCGAGCGCGGAGGAGTCGGTCCGCGCCGCGCTGGCCGCCTACGAGGCCGCCTACGATGCCCACGACGTCGCCGCGTTGCGGCAGGTGTTCCGCGGGTTGTCGGCGGACCAGGCCCAGGCGTTGACACGCACGTTCGCCGAGGCCGTCAGCTACCGGCTGGACCTGCGGGTGCTCGACGTGTCGGTCGCGTCGGCGACGGCCGAAGCGACGTGCGTGGTGACCCACGCCCTGGTCCCGAAGGTCGGCAGTACGTCGCGCACCACGCAGACCGCGACGTTCCACCTGGTGCCCGCGGGCGACGGCTGGGTGATCACCCGCATCGCGACGGTTCGCTGAACGGCGTCAAAAACCGTAGTCGATGCCGATGACCGGCGTCACCCGATCACGCAATCCGGTCTCGGTGAGCGGCACGAGGAGGCCGGCCGTCACCAGCATGCTGCGCCACGGGCTGAAGCGCAGTGCCACCGATCCGAACGACAGGTTGAGGTCGCCGGGCTCGAATTGCAGTTCGCGCCGCACGGTCGTCTGCACGATGTCGGGCGGTCTGGTGCCGCCGGCGCCCCCGCCACCGCCGCCCCCGCCGCTGCCACCACCGGCGCCGGTGCCTCCCACCACGTAGGCGAAGGTCTTGTCGGCTTCCTGCATCCGCCCGGCATCGAGCAGCGACCGGCCCACCCAGTCGACCGCCAGCGTAGCCCGCGGCGTGAGCGCCCAATCGAACCCCGCCGCGAGGTTCACCTCGTCATGCAGCCGGGTGTCGGGCAGGGCGCCGCTGCTCGAGAACGTGTAGCCGGCGTTGAGATGCGGCGCGAACTTGCCGAGCGTGAACGAGCCGATGCCGAAGACCTTGGTTTGCACGCCCCCAGTCCCGAGAAGATTCGACTCGTCGCCGGTCGGCACCCGCACGTCCACGGCGGCGGCCACGCCGCCGCCTGCCGCGGGCCACAGCCGGTACTTGGTCCGCACCACGATGTCGCCCAGTCCGGTCGCGTCGCCGTTTTCAATGAAGAGCGAGCTGTCAGGGGTGGCGCCGCCGAAAGTGTGCGTTTCGGGCTCGGTCGCCGTTGACAGCCGCTCGACGCTGGCCAGCACACTGGCGTTCATCGATACGTGCAGGAAGGGCACGACCACTCCGATGTCGAGGCGATCGTGCACGCCGTAGTTGACGACGAACACCGACGAGTCGGTGGTGAGGTCGAGGGCCAGCTCCGCGCGCACCAGGTCGCCCTCGAAGGCCGGGGTCAATCGCGAGTCGTCGGGCTGCGACGTCGTGCCGCCGGCACGGCTGCAACAGTCGATGTGCGGCACGTAGAACGTCACGGCGCCGCGATCGCGCAGGTTGAGACCTTCGAAGGTGTCGTAGCTGGCGTGCTGATAGCCGTAGCCGACGCTGACCCGGCCGCGCCCGATCGTCAGGGCGCGCTCGGCGAAGGTGGGCCCGAAGCTCTCACTGGTGCGCCTGAAGGTGCCGAGCGCCGGATCGAACGTGTAGGTGAAGCCGCCCGACGGCGACGCCACCGGCGAAGTCGACAGCAGCGTGAGCAGGGTGCTGTTGAACTGGCGCGGCGCCTCGAGCTGATCGGGACCCGGCTGGAAGTGCGCCTGGTGGTTCGGCTGGTCGGGCAGGCTGGTCGGCTGCAGGATGATCGTGTTGCCGAGCAGCTGCGGGAGGATCTCGGCCAGCGGCAGCGGCTGCTGGGCGAGCGCGCGGCCCGGGAGCGCGGTGGCGAGCACGATCAGGGCGACGACGCGCGAGCAGAACGATAGCCAGGACCGAATCATGGTGCCTCCCGCCGGGGGAGCCAACGTTTGCACAAGGCTCCGTGCCTGTCCACTACCCGGTTCGTCGAGCCAGCGGTGCTCGACGCTACAGCTTGCGAAAGCGGCTGGCGCTGCGGCGCACGGCCGCCCGGGTCACGGTATCGGGAAGGAACTTGGCGCCCAGCGCCACCGCGCGATGCACGCGCCCCGGCACGACCACGCTGCGGCCGGCCATCACCGCGTCGTAGCCCTCCTGCACCACGGTCCGGGCGTCGAGCCAGGCCCAGCGCGGCATCGTGCTCACCTGGGCGCGGGTGCCGGTCAAGTCGTGGAACTCGGTGAGGGTGAAGCCGGGGCATACCGCCGTCACGTTGACACCGTCGCGGGCCACCTCCGGCGCGAGCGCCTCGGTGAACTTGAGCAGGAAGGCCTTCGAGGCGGCGTAGAGCGTGTGGCCGGGCGCCGCCGGCACCAGGGCGGCGAGCGAGGCGATCTGGACAATCCGCCCCCAGCGGCGCTCGATCATCGGCGGCAGCAGCCGGTGCGTCAGTTCGGCGACGGCGACCACCAGCACCTGCAGGAAATCGGCGTGCTGACGCCAGCTCGCGCTCGTGTAGCGGCCGGGCACGCCGAAGCCGGCGTTGTTCACCAGCACGTCCACGGCGAGGCCACGGGCTGAGATTTCGTCGCAGAGCCGCGCCGGCGCGGCCGGGTCGGCCAGGTCCGCGGCGACGACGTGCGTGCGGACGCCGTGGGCGCCGGCAAGCGCACCGGCCAGCGCCTCGAGGCGATCGAGGCGGCGGGCGGTGAGCACGAGATCGTAGCCGCGCTCGGCGAGCAATTCCGCGAAAGCCTTGCCGATGCCGGCCGAGGCGCCCGTGACGAGCGCGGTTCGGCCCTTCCCCTCCGCTGCCATGCGCCAAGTATAGGTATCATGGCGGGAACGAACCCTGGCGGAGGTGACGATGTACGCGAAGCTGGCCGTGGCCGTGATGGCCGCCGTGATCGGATCGGGCTGCATCCGCAGCGCCACGCTCATTACCGTGAAGCCCGACGGCAGCGGCACCATCGACCAGACGGTGTTGATGAACGCCATGGCGTTGAAGGGGATGCTCGGCGGCCTCGGCCCCGCGCAGCAGTCGGCGCCCGGCGGCATCAACGAGGACGAGTTCCGGAAGACCGCGGCGCGGCTCGGCGAGGGGGTGACCTACGTGTCGTCCGAACCCATCAAGGAGGCCGACGGTTTCGAGGGCGCCAGGGCGCGCTACGCGTTCACCGACATCAGCAAGCTGCGGGTGGACCAGGACCCGAACCTGTCGGGGTCGACCGGCGGGATCACGAGCCCGCCGAAGAACGACAACCCGGTCACGTTCGCGATGACGCGCAGCGGCGATGTCTCGAACCTCACGGTGACCTTCAACGACAAGGTGAAAACCGGAAAGCCTGACACGACGCCGGCGGGCGGGCCGAACTTGGACAACCCGCAGATGACCGAGATGATGAAAACGATGTTCAAGGGGTTCAAGGTGAACATCGATCTGCAGGTGGCCGGCACGATCGTCAAGACCAACGCCGACCACGTGGCGGGATCGAAGGTCACCCTCCTCGAGATGGACCTCGAGGCGCTGCTCGCCGACGAGGCCAAGCTCAGGGAAGTGCAGAAGGTGCTGGGGCCCAACGCCTCGGTGGCCGAGCTGAAGCCCTACCTGAAGGACATCAAGGGGCTGAAGATCAACGACCCCGTCGTCACGATCGCCTTTCGCTGATCGGTGATGGCGGCCGCGGCGCGATCCTCCCGCCTCGCAGCGGTGCTCATCGCGGCGGCCGTGTGTACGGCGTGCCTCGACACCTCGACGCTCATCACGGTGAAACCCGACGGCAGCGGCACGATCCAGCAGCGCATCCTGGTGAGCACCGACGGCCTGGCGGACGCCCTCGGCGGGATGGGATTCAAGTCCAAGGGCGGGTCGATGAAGAAGAGCGCCGGGCCGAGCGCCGACGACCTGCGCGCCGACGCGGCCCGGGTCGGCGACGGCGTGACGCTGGTCTCGGTGGAGCCACTGACCGCCGCCGACGGCTTCCAGGGCGCCGTGGCCACCTACAGCTTCCGTGACATCCGCAAGGTGCGCGCCGACGAGTTCCTCACGCCGGGGCCGCAAGGCGCCGCCGGATCGGCCACCGCCGGCGACTCGCGCACGGCGTTCAGCTTCACGACGACCCCGCAGGGCAATGCGCTCCTGACCCTGGTCTTCGACGAGCGCCCCGGCAAGAAGGCCAAGTCCGGCGACGCCGCACCCGCGCCGCCGCCCGACCTCAGCGACGCGAAGACACGCGAGATGGTGAAGGCCATCTTCAAGGGCTTCAAGCTGGGGCTCGACCTGGAGGTCGCCGGCGACATCGTCCGCACCAACGCCGACCACGTGAACGGCCGCCGCATCACGCTGATGGCCGTCGACATGGAGGCGCTGCTCGCCGACGAGGCCAGGCTGAAGGCGCTCGACAAGGTGCTGAGCCCGACCGCCTCGCTCGCCGAGGCGCGGCCGCTGCTGGCTGGCATCGACGGCATCAAGATCAACAAGCCGATCGTGAAGGTCGAGTTCCGCTGAGCGGCGGCGCGATTCCGTGAGCCGTTGAGTGGCCAGGTTCGATCACGCCGACGTTCGCGACTACTACGAGGCCAACACCCCGGCCTTCGTGGCCTACGGCCAGGGCGCCGGCGAGGGCGCGATCCATCGGGCCGTCTGGGGTCCCGGTGTCGAACGTCGCGCGCAGGCCTTCCACTACGTCGACGATCGGATCGCCGAGCTCGTCACGGCCGCGCGTCCGGCCACCGGCGTGCCGCACGTGGTCGACCTCGGCTGCGGCGTGGGCGCCAGCCTGTGCTACCTGGCCGCGCGCGTGCCCATGACCGGCACGGGCGTGACGCTCAGCCCGACCCAGGCCGCGCTGGCCGGTGCACGCATCGCCGGTCTCGGACTCGAGTCGCGGCTGTCGTGCCTGGAGGCCGACTACCTGCATTTGCCGGACACGGTCTTCCCCGCTGACGTCGCGTTTGCCATCGAGTCGTTCGTCCACGCCCCCGAGGGCGGCCGCTTCTTCGCCGCCTGCGCCGCCCTGGTGCGCCCGGGCGGCGTACTAGTGATCTGCGACGACGTGCGCCGGACCGGCCACGCGACGGGCGGTCACGATTCCGCGGCGGCGACGGTGGACCGGTTCTGCCGCGGATGGCGGATCAACACGCTGCTCACCGGGGTCGAGATGGAGACGCTGGCGAGCGACGCGGGATTCGCGCTCGAGGCGGTGACCGATCTCACACCGTGGCTGGCGTTGCGGCGGCCGCGCGATCGGGCGCTCGCGGCCCTGCAGCTGCCGTTGGGATGGCTGGAACGGCACTCCGACCGCGCCGCGGCATTATCCGGCGGCAGCGCCTTGCACCGCTGCCTCGTGCGCGGCTGGGTGGCTTACGAGTTGCGGACCTTCCGCCGTCGCTAGGAGGGATCGAGGGGCGGCGGCTCCTCCGGCGAGACCGGCGGACGGTACGGTTCGATCCGCTCTCCGGCCATCGCGGGCCGTCGCACCAGTATCCGCTGCTCCGCTGACGGTCCCTGCCGCTCGGTGAAGAACGCGCTGACGATGAAGGCGATCCCGACCATCACGATCGCCCCGCCGATGCCGGCGCCGGTGCCGGGCTCGCCGGCGGCGAACGTGATCAGCATCACCAGGCCGAGCCCCAGGCCGCACAAGAGGATCCCCAGCGACATCTTCAAGCCGTGGGACCGCCGCAGGCCCTCCGCCCGCCGCCCGCCCTCGGGCGGCGTGACGCCGCGCTCGATCATCGCCAGGCGTTCCTGGTGCTGGAACTCCGCCTGACGGGTGGCGTGCCGGATGCCGGCCACCATCACCACCACCCCGCCGATGATGATGAGGGCCGGCAGCAGAACGGCGATCACCGCGATATCTCTCTCGTCCATCACCCCTCCAGCCTCATGGCCGTTCTAGGGCATTAGACTCGGCCCGCCCCCGGAAATGTTTCGTCCGGGCGCGTGAAACAATCCCGGCCTGGCAGCCGGTCAAATGTCGCAGGTGTCCGATCCCTCGGAACGCGAGCTGGTGGCGCGGTGCCGTCAGGGCGACGAATCAGCGTTCCGGGAGCTGGTCGACCGCTATTCGCCCATGGTCTTCGCCCTCGCCGCCCGGCTCGTCACACCGCAGCGCGCGGAGGACATCGCCCAGGAGACGTTCCTGCGCGTGCACCGCGGGCTGGCCTACTTCCGCGGCGACGCCAAGCTCTCCACGTGGATCTACCGGATCGTCTCGAACGTGGCCTTCGAGGCCCGCGGCCGTGAGCGGCCGCACGACGTCTCGCTCGACGACGAGGGCGGCCCGGGCGTCGCCTACGGCGGCCAGGATCGCCAGTTCAGCGACGTGGAGCTTCGCGATCGGCTCGACAAGGCGATGGCGCGGCTGCCCGAGCACTACCGGGTGCTCGTCCACGGCCACTACGTGAAGGGCATCAAATACGAGGACCTGGCGGCGTCGCTCGGCCTGCCGGTGGGCACCGTGAAGACGCATCTGTTTCGCGCCAAACGCCTGATGCGCCAGGCGCTCGAGGGCGATCTGGCATGAGCCCGCTCGACTGCGCGGGGCTGCGGGCGGCGATCGAGCCGCTGGCAGCCGGAGAACCGGTCACGCCGGAACAGCGGATTCACTTGGAGGGCTGCCTCTCGTGCCAGGCAAGCCTGGCGCTGGCGGTGCGGCTGGAGCGCGTGCTGAGCGAATGGCCCGTCACCACGCCGGCGCCGGCCTTCGCCGATCGTGTCGTGGGGGTGACGCGCCACGAAGCGTGGCGGCGCGAACAGGTCGTGGACTGGAGCTTCAACGTGGCGATCGCCGCCGGCCTGGTGGCGGTGGTGGCCGGCCTGGCCGCAATGGTGTGGCTGCTCGGCTCGGCGGCGGGCCCGGCGGCCGCGACCGAGGTGATGGCCGACGTCGCGGCGGCGCTCATCGCCCGGATGCGCGCACAGGCGGCGGTCGTGACGACGGCCACCCTGCTGCTGACGACGACGCTGGTCGCATGGTGGTGGGCCGAGAGCGAGATGCGCTGGTAACATCGCCGGCGTGACGACGCCGGGCGAGGCGCGGCCGTTCCTCAAGTGGGCCGGCGGCAAGCGGCAGCTCCTGCCGGTGCTCCGCACCTATTACCCGCGCACGCTGTCCGCCTACCACGAGCCGTTTCTCGGTTCCGGCGCCGTGTTCTTCGACCTGCTGGCGGCCGGCCGTCTCCACGGCGTGCCGGTGTGGCTGAGCGACGAGAACCCCGACCTGGTGGGTTGCTACCTCCGAGTGCGCGACTCGGTGGAAGCGGTGATCGCGGCGCTCGAGACCCTGGCCGAGGAGCACGAGACCGACGCGGCCCGCTGCTACTACGGTGTTCGCGATCGCCGATTCAACCCGGCGCGCACGGTCTGGGCTGCCGGGGGAGCGAACGCCGCGGACTATACGGTCGAGCTGGCGGCGCTTCTCATCTACCTGAACCGGACCGGCTACAACGGGCTGTTCCGCCTCAACCGTTCGGGCGGCTACAACGTGCCCGTCGGGCGATACCTCCGGCCGCGCATCGTCCAGGCCGAGCGGCTGCGAGCGGCGGCCACGGCCCTGTCCGCGCCGCTGGTGACGATCGCCTGCGCCCCGTTCGACGGGGCGGCTGCCGCTGCCGGGCCAGGCGCCTTCGTGTATTTCGACCCGCCTTACGCGCCCCTGGGGCGAACGGCCAACTTCCGGAACTACACGGCTCGCGGGTTCTCCGACGACGACCAGTCGCGCTTGCAGGCGCTGGCCGTGTCGCTGGCCGCCCGGGGGGTCAAGGTGCTCCTGAGCAATTCGAGCGCCGAGTCGATTGCGCAGCTCTACCAGGGCCGGATCGCCGCCTCGGCGGGCCTGCGCCTGCGCCGCGTCCCGGCCCGGCGTGCCATCAACACCCGCGCCGACCGCCGCGGCTACGTGGACGAGGTGGTCGTGAGCAATCTCAGGCCCACGGCCTGAGATTGCGGGGCTAGGGACTAGGGGCTGGGGACTGGGGCTTCCTGGGGGCTTGGTTCTGGGGGCTGGTGACTAGGGCTCGTCCAACGACCCAGCCGATCGGCGGATGCGAATCGCTCCTCTATCAGCGACGCTACGTTGAGTAGCGTGACGGCGTAACAAGAGCCTTTGCCAAGCCCTGGTCCCCAGCACCCAGCCCCTAGTCCCCGGGCTCGGCGAAGCCGAGATCTCTTAGAAGGGGCGCCGCTCGCCGCCCACTACCTGCAGCCCATGCACGACCAGACCAACCTATATCTGGGGCCGGCCGCCCCGCCGGGCCGGGCTTCGAACCGTGCTACTCTCGCAAGTGCGATCATCCTTGCGAAAGTGGCGGAATTGGCAGACGCGCCGGACTTAGGATCCGGTAGCCGCAAGGCTATGGGGGTTCGAGTCCCTCCTTTCGCACTAGCCTTCGCTACATCGCGGGCTTCTCATGCTCGCGGCCCTCTTTCCCGCACCTAATGAAGACTGAACTGGTCGACGTCAACGAGACGCGCAGGCACCTGGTGGTGGAGATTCCCACGACCGACGTGGAATCGGCCATCGACCGGGTGACGCGCGAGTACACCAAGTCGGCGCGGCTGCCCGGCTTCCGCCCGGGCAAGGTGCCGCCCACGGTGGTGCGCCAGCGCTTCCGCGCGCAGATCCTCCACGACGTCGCCCACGACCTCATTCCCCGCACCATCGATCAGGTGTTGTCGGCCAAGGGCGTCGAGCCCGTGGATACGCCCGACGTGAAGGACGTGGTGGTGGAAGAGGGCAAGCCGCTGTCCTTCACCGCCAGCTTCGACGTGGTCCCGGCGTTCGATCCCGGCGACTTCAGCGAGATCCAACTGCGGCGCGCCGCGGTGTCGGTCGACGACGACGCGGTGCAGGCCACGCTCGAGCGGCTGCGCGAGCGTGCGGCGCGAGTCGAGCCAGTGGAGGGCGGCGTCGCCGAGGGGCACACGCTGGTCATCGACCTCGAGCGCCAGACGAAGGCCGCCGACGGCGTGGTGGCCACCCCCGACAAGCACGAGAAGGTCTCGATCGACATGGGCGCCCCGGCCAACCCGCCCGGTTTCGACGACAAGGTGCTCGGCATGACGGTGGGCGAGCAGCGCTCCTTCACCCTCGACTACCCCGCCGACTACGCCGTGGCCGAACTGGCCGGCACCTCGGTGTCCTACACCGTGTCGCTCAAGGAACTGCGGCGGCGCGTGGTGCCCGACCTCGACGACGAGTTCGCCAAGGATCTGGGTGAGGATCTCGACTCGCTCGAGGCGCTGCGGGCCCGCGTGCGCACCGACCTGGAAGCCGAGTCGCGCGAGGCCTCCGAGCGCCAGCTGCGCGCCGACCTGCTCAAGCAGCTGGCCAAGCGCCTGCCCTTCCCGGTGCCCGGCGCCCTGGTCGACCGCGAGGTGGATCGGCGGGTGGAGGAGTTCGCCCGGCGGCTGATGTCGCAGCAGATCGACCCGCGCCGCACCAACATCGACTGGGCGTCCTTCCGGCAGGGTCAGCGCGAACCGGCGCAGGAGGCGGTGGCCTCGGCGCTGGTGCTCGACCAGATCGCGCGGCGCGACGGCATCGAGGTGACCCCGGCCGACCTCGACCTGGAGGTGCAGCGCTACGCCGAGCGCGCCGGGCTGACCGCCCCGGCCGTGCAGGCACGACTCGAAGAAGAGGACGGCCTGGGCCGCATGCAGGTGGGCATGCGCCGCGAGAAGGCCGTGAACGCGGTGCTCGGCCGCGTGCAGGTGGTGGGCTGAGGCCGGCCGCCGCCGGGCCGACGACGACGTGAGGAACCGCACCGTGATTGACCCGCGCATGCAGCTCGTGCCCATGGTGGTCGAGCAGACCAACCGTGGCGAACGCGCCTACGACATCTTCTCGCGGCTGCTGAAGGACAACATCATCTTCATCGGCACGCAGATCGACGACACGATGGCGAACCTCGTCATCGCGCAGATGCTGTTCCTCGAGGCCGAGGACCCCGACAAGGACATCCTGCTCTACATCAACAGCCCGGGCGGGTCGATCACCGCCGGCTTCGCCATCTACGACACCATGCAGTTCGTGCGCCCCGACGTGCAGACCCTGTGCATCGGCCAGGCGGCGTCGATCGCCGCGGTGCTGATGGCCGCCGGGGCCAAGGGCAAGCGCTTCTCGCTGCCCAACTCCCGGGTGCTCATCCACCAGCCGTGGATGCAGGGGCTGGGCGGCCAGGCCACCGATATCGCCCTGGCGGCCAAGGAGATTGTGCGCATGCGCGAGCGCATCAACGAGATTCTGGTGCTGCACACCGGCCAGGATATGAAGCGGATCCAGGACGACACCGAGCGGGACTACATCATGTCGCCCGACCAGGCCAAGGAATACGGAATACTTGACGACGTAATTCGGAAACGGGTGTAACATCGGAACGAGGCGCTGCCTGCGCGCCTCCTGCCCACGAGTATCCCTATGGTCAAGAAGAACGGCGAAGGCGAGATCCTGCGCTGCTCGTTCTGCAACAAAGATCAGAACGACGTCAGGAAGCTCATCGCCGGCCCCACGGTGTTCATCTGCGACGAGTGTGTCGAGGTCTGCAACGACATCATCGCCGACGACAACCGCGAGAGCCGGTCCATGCGCTCGGCGCTGCCTTCACCGCCCGAGATCAAGAAGTTCCTCGACGAGTACGTCATCGGCCAGGAACGGACCAAGAAGAAGCTCGCGGTGGCCGTCTACAACCACTACAAGCGCCTGGAGATTCAGAAGCAGCCCAAGGGCCGGTCGGACGTCGAGCTCACCAAGTCGAACATCCTGCTCATCGGGCCCACCGGCACCGGCAAGACCCTCCTCGCCCAGACCCTCGCCAAGCTCCTCTCGGTGCCCTTCACCATCGTCGACGCCACCACCCTCACCGAGGCCGGCTACGTCGGCGAGGACGTCGAGAACATCATCCTCAAGCTGCTGCAGGCGGCCGGGGGCGACATCGAGAAGTGCCAGCAGGGCATCGTCTACATCGACGAGATCGACAAGATCGGCCGCAAGGACGAGAACCCGTCGATCACCCGCGACGTGTCGGGTGAGGGCGTGCAGCAGGCGCTGCTGAAGATCCTCGAGGGCACCGTCGCCAACGTGCCGCCGCAGGGCGGCCGCAAGCACCCGCACCAGGAGTTCTTCCAGATCGACACCACCAACATCCTGTTCATCTGCGGCGGAGCGTTCGTCGGGCTGGAGAAGGTGGTGGAGCGGCGGCTCGGCCGCAAGACCCTGGGCTTCAAGGCCGACATCAAGTCGCGCAAGCAGCGCGACACCGGGTCGACGCTCGAGCAGGTGGAACCGACCGACCTGATCAAGTTCGGGCTGATCCCCGAGTTCGTCGGCCGCCTGCCGGTGCTCGGCACGCTGCACGAGCTCGACCGGCCGGCGCTGGTCCAGATCCTCACGCAGCCGCGCAACGCCATCGCCCGCCAGTACCAGAAGCTCTTCGAATACGAGAACGTCAAGCTGCGCTTCACCGACGACGCCCTCGAGGCGATCGCCGACATGACGCTCGAGCGCAAGATCGGCGCCCGCGGCCTGCGGATGATCATCGAGGACCTGATGCTCGAGCTGATGTACTCGCTGCCCGGCCAGAAGAAGGGGCGCGAGATCGTGGTCACGCGCGAGATGGTGCTGACCAAGAACACCGCGCTGGAAGTCATCGAGAAAGCCGGTTAATGGAAGTCTACGAGACCCTCCCCGTCGTTCCGCTGCGCGACGTCGTCGTCTTCCCGCACATGATGATGCCGTTCGTGATCGGGCGGCCGTCGTCGATCCGCGCCCTCGAGCACGCGCTCGGCAAGGACAAGCGGATCTTCCTGGCGGCGCAGCACGACGCCGGCACCGACGACCCGCGGCCCGAAGACGTCTTCATGATGGGCTGCGTCGCCAACGTGGTGCAGAGCCTGAAGCTGCCCGACGGCAACATCAAGGTGCTGGTCGAGGGCGTCGAGCGCGCCCGGGTCATCGAGTGGAAGGAAGACAAGGGCTTCTTCCGGGTGGTGGTCAAGGTGCTGCAGAAGCAGCGCGAGGCCGCCGGCGACGTCGAGCAGACGATGAGCCGGGTGGTGGCGCTGTTCGAGCAGTACGTCAAGCTGTCGAACAACCTGCACTACGACGCGATGATCGCCGCGGTGAAGGTCGACGATCCCGGCAAGCTGGCCGACACCATCGCCGCCCACCTGCTCGTCGGCGTCGAGGAGAAACAGAACCTGCTCGAGATCGTCTCGCCGCTCGAACGCCTGAACCGCATCGCCGGCATCCTCGACGCCGAGGTCGACAAGCTCCAGGTCGATCGCCGCATCCAGTCGCGCGTCAAGAAGCAGATGGAGAAGGCGCAGAAGGAGTACTACCTCAACGAGAAGATGAAGGCGATCCAGAAGGAACTGGGCCGCAAGGACGAGAAGGGCAACGAGGTCGACGACCTGAAGAAGAAGATCGAGACCTCGCGGATGCCGAAGGAGGTCGAGGAAAAGGCCATCCAGGAGCTGAAGCGGCTCGAGGCGATGCCGCCGATGTCGGCCGAGGCCACGGTCTCGCGTAACTACCTCGACTGGCTGATCGCCGTGCCGTGGTACAAGAAGAGCAAGGAGAGCAAGGATCTCAAGCTGGCCGAGCAGATCCTGAACGAGGACCACTACGGCCTCGACAAGATCAAGGAGCGTGTGCTCGAGTTCCTGGCGGTGCGGGCCCTGGTCAAGAAGCCCAAGGCCACCATCCTCACCCTGGCCGGGCCGCCCGGGGTCGGCAAGACCTCGCTGGCCAAGTCGGTCGCCCGGGCGATGAACCGCAAATTCGTCCGCCTGTCGCTGGGCGGGGTGCGCGACGAGGCCGAGATCCGCGGCCACCGCCGCACCTACATCGGCGCCTTCCCCGGCCAGATCATCCAGATGATGAAGAAGGCCGGCACGGTCAACCCGGTCTTCCTGCTCGACGAAGTCGAGAAGATGTCGATGGACTTCCGCGGCGACCCGTCGGCGGCGCTGCTCGAGGTGCTCGACCCCGAGCAGAACGCCACCTTCCAGGATCACTACCTCGACGTGGAGTACGACCTGTCGAACGTGATGTTCATCTGCACCGCCAACGTGCTGCACACGATCCCGCAGGCGCTGCGCGACCGCATGGAGGTGCTGCAGCTGGCCGGCTACACCGAGCTCGAGAAGATCGAGATCGGCAAGCGCTTCCTGGTGCCGAAGGCGGTCGAGGGCAGCGGCCTCACCGACAAGCAGATCACCTTCGACGGCGACGCCCTGCAGACGATCATCCAGCGCTACACCCGCGAGGCCGGCGTCCGCAACCTCGAGCGCGAGATCAACTCCATCTGCCGCAAGGTGGCCCGCAAGGTGGTCACCGAGGGCGCCCAGACCTTCGAGGAGATCACCCCCGACAAGGTCACCCAGTACCTGGGCGTGCCGCGCTTCCGGCCGAGCCTGGCCGAGGAGCACAACGAGGTGGGCGTCGCCACCGGGCTGGCCTGGACCGAGGTCGGCGGCGAGATCCTGGTCACCGAGGCGACGCTGATGCCCGGCCGCGGCCGGCTCACCCTCACCGGCAAGCTCGGCGACGTGATGCAGGAATCCGCCCAGGCGGCGATGAGCTACATCCGCTCGCGGGCCGAGGAATTCGGCATCCCCAAGGACTTCAACCGCAAGCTCGACGTCCACGTGCACATCCCCGAGGGCGCCATCCCCAAGGACGGGCCGTCGGCCGGCATCACGCTGGCCACGGCGATGATCTCCGCGCTGGCCAAGATCAAGACCCGCCGCGAAGTGGCGATGACCGGCGAGATCACGCTGCGGGGCAAGGTGCTGCCGATCGGCGGCGTCAAGGAGAAGGTGCTGGCGGCGCATCGCGCCGGGGTGACCACCATCCTGATGCCGAAGGACAACGAGAAGGACCTGGCCGACATCCCGAAGAACGTGCTCGACAACATGAAGATGCACCTCGTCTCGTCCATGGACGAGGTGCTGAAGCTCGCGCTCGAAGGTCCGCTCACCCCGCTGCCGCCGTCGGTCGACGCCGACGTGGCCGCGGACGAGGGCCCCGACGCGGTCACGCACTGAGAGGTGTGAGCCTTTCCACGGCGGCGTTCGTCACGAGCGTGGCGGGTCCCGGCGGCTTCCCCAAGGAAGCGCTGCCGGAGATCGCGATGGTCGGACGATCGAACGTGGGCAAATCGAGTCTGATCAACGCGCTCGCCCGGCAACCGCTCGCTCGCACGAGCGCGGCGCCGGGGAAGACCCGCCTGGCCAATTACTACCGGCTGCAGCGGGACGGCGAGGCGCCGTTCTTTCTGGTCGACCTCCCCGGGTTACGGATACGCCCGGGGCGGTGACCAGGCCGCGGCGGAGTTCGAAATGCTCGCCCGGGTGTATTTCGGCACGGGAAGACCGCGAAGGCCGCTCGCCGGTGCGAGGGGCCTTCCTGCTCGTCGACAGCCGGCACCCCGGCCTGGCGAGCGATGGCCAGGCGTGGGCGCTGGCTGGAAGGCCTGGGCGTCGAGCACGCCGTCGTGGCCACGAAGCTCGACAAACTGACGCGGGCCGAACGCCAGCGTCATCTGCGTGAACTGGAAGGGCACCATCAAGGCCCGGTCCTGCCGATTTCGGCGGTCACCGGGGAAGGACTGGATCGAACTGTGGAAACTGATAGCAAAACTGCTTCGGCAGCCCGCCGCCCCGGCCGCTCCCGCGACACCCGCTCCCGCCCAACCCGAGCAGGTAGTCACCCTCGACCTCTCCACGCTGAAGGAGATGAGCGTGTCGGCCCTCACCAAGGTGGCGAGGGACCTCGACATAGCCGGCTCCACCGGGATGCGCAAGCAGGAGCTCATCTTCGAGATCCTGCGGGCGCGGGCCGAGAAGAGCGGGCTCATCTTCTCCGAGGGCGTGCTCGAGGTGCTGCCCGACGGCTTCGGGTTCCTGCGGGCGCCCGACTACAACTACCTGGCCGGCCCCGACGACATCTACGTGTCGCCGTCGCAGATCCGGAAGTTCGACCTGCACACCGGCGACACGGTGGCCGGCCAGATACGACCGCCCAAGGAAGGCGAGCGTTACTTCGCCTTGATCAAGGTGGAGGCGGTCAACTTCGAGCCCCCCGCCCGCGGCAAGGAACGCATCTTCTTCGAGAACCTCACGCCGCTCTACCCCCAGGAAAAAATCAAGCTCGAGGCCGACCCGGAGAACCTCACCACGCGCGTCATGGACCTGATGACGCCCCTGGGCAAGGGTCAGCGCGCCCTGATCGTGGCGGCGCCCCGCACCGGCAAGACCATGGTGCTGCAGGCGATCGCCAACTCGATCACCACGAATCACCCCGAGATTTACCTCATCGTGCTGCTCATCGACGAGCGGCCCGAAGAAGTGACCGACATGCAGCGCTCGGTGCGCGGCGAGGTCATCAGCTCCACGTTCGACGAGCCGGCGCAGCGGCACGTGCAGGTGGCCGAGATGGTCATCGAGAAGGCCAAGCGTCTGGTCGAACACAAGAAGGACGTGGTCATCCTGCTGGACTCGGTCACGCGCCTGGCGCGCGCCTACAACACGATCGTGCCAGCGTCCGGTAAGGTGCTCTCGGGCGGCGTGGACAGCAACGCCCTGCAGCGCCCGAAGCGCTTCTTCGGCGCCGCGCGCAACATCGAAGAAGGCGGCTCGCTGACCATCATCGCCACGGCGCTGGTCGACACCGGCTCGCGCATGGACGAAGTGATCTTCGAGGAGTTCAAGGGCACCGGTAACAGCGAAGTGCACCTCGACCGCAAGCTCGCCGACCGCCGCGTCTTCCCCGCCATCGACATCCAGAAGAGCGGCACCCGCAAGGAGGAGCTGCTCATGGGCAAGGAAGACCTCAACCGCGTCTACGTCCTGCGCCGCGTGCTGACGCCGCTGTCGCCGGTGGAGGCGATGGAGCTGCTGCTCAGCAAGATGGGCAAGACCAAGAGCAACGGCGAGTTCCTGAACGCGATGAGCGGCGGCAAGACCTAGGCCCGAAGCGCGCTCGTAGGGCAGCTCTTTAGAGCTGCCTCGCCATTCATCTATTCCAGGCAGAGCTTCAGCTCCGCCTCGTAGAACGGCCGCTCTCGGGCGACCGTTGGCGCCTCGCGCCTCCACGGTGTTGGCGCCCCGAGCTGCCGCCCGGCGGCCTCCTCCCTCCGGCCTCGCCAGATCCCCCACAATCATCTCGGCCTCCGGGAGGAGGCAACGCCGGACGGCAGCGGCAGTGCGCCCACGTGCGGCGCTCCTATAATCCGACTGACCGACGGAAGGGAGAGCGCCATGGCTCCGCACGACCCCGACGATCACGACGAGAACCAGGTCCCGACGCCCGAACCCTCGCCAGCCCCCGAGGTGAGCCGGCGCGCGTTCCTGCAGACGGTCGGTGCTGCCGGTGCCGCGGGAGCGGCGGGGCCGCTGGCGGCGTCGTGGCGCAGGGCGTCGGCGTGTCGGCGCAGGCGCAGCCAGCGCAGGCGCCCCCGACGCAGGGCGCCAACGCTCCGCCGGTCGAGCGGCCGTACATGCGCATCCGCCAGGAGGTTGCCGAAAACCTCGTCAAGCGGGGGATCGTCGGCTACGCGGACAGCCTGCGCGTCCAGCCGGGCGAGACCATCAGGTTCATGGTCAGCAGCGAGGTCCCGCGCTACCGCGCGGACGTCGTCCGGCTGATTCACGGCGACGCCAACCCGTCCGGTCCCGGCATCAAGGAAGTCGTCGTCGAAACGCCGGCCAACGGCGAATACGCGGGGAGGCGGCAGGAGCTGCCGCTCGGCTCGTACGCGGTCGTGCCCGATCATCCATCGCTGCGCCTGACCGGCAGCTTCAGCTTCACCGCGTGGATCGCGCCAACCAGCCAGCGCGGCGCTACGCCCGACGCGTTTGTCGGCGTCGAAGGCGTGCTCACCAAGTGGGCGGGTGTCCGCGGTGGCTACGGCATCTTCATCGACGAGGAGGGACGGCTCGCCCTCTGGATCTCCGACGCCTCGGGCAAGACGGAGAAGCTTGCCAGCCGGCAGCCGCTCCGGCCGTGGGTGCCGGCGATTCCGGGCATGAACAACCGGCCGCAGGGGGTGACCACGGCCTGGTACTTCGTCGCCGTCACCTTCGATGCCGGCTCCGGCAAGGTCGAGATTCACCAGGACCCGCTGAACACCTTCACCTTCGATCCGACCCGCGCTGGTCACCGAGCGGTCGGCGACGATCCGGACCCTGGCGACCAACGACTCGCCGCTGCTCATTGCCGGCGCCTGGGAGCGTGCGGACCGGGTCTACGCGCACTTCAATGGCAAAATCGACAACCCGCGGCTCTACCGCGAGGTGCTCAGCCGGCAGGCCATCGCCGACATCAAGCAGGGACAGCCAGGGCCGCCACCGCTCGCCGCCTGGGACTTCGCGGCCGACATCGAGTCGGAACGCATCACCGACACCGGCCCGGTCCGGCTCCACGGACGGACCGTGAACCTGCCCATGCGGGCCGTGACCGGCCACAACTGGGACTCGTTCGAGATGGACTACAAGCAGGCGCGGCCGCAGTACGGCGCCATCTACTTCCACGACGACGACATCGACGACGCCCGCTGGGACGTGGGGTTCGAGTTCCGCGTCCCGGACACGCTGACGTCGGGGATGTACGCGGCGCGGCTGCGCGGCGGCAGTTTCGAGGACTACATCCCGTTCACGGTGCGGCCGAGGAAGGGACAGCCGACGTCGGCGCGGATCGCGCTCCTGATCCCGACCTTCAGCTACCTCGCCTACGCGGGCACCGGGACCAGCGCCTTCCGCCCGCTGAGCCTCTACTCGCGGCACAGCGACGGCAGCGGCGTCTGCTACTCGTCGCGGCTGCGGCCGATCACCAACATGCGGCCGAAGATCCAGACGAACAACCCCTGGCAGTTCATGGCCGACACGCACCTCATCGACTGGCTCGACGTGAAGCAGTTCGACGTGGACTTTTTCAGCGACGAGGACCTGCACTTCGAGGGTGCCGCGGCGCTGACGCCCTACAAGGTCGTGATGACGGCCACGCACCCCGAGTACTACTCGATCGAAATGCTCAACGGGCTGCGGAGCTACCTCAACAGCGGCGGCCGATTGATGTATCTCGGGGGCAACGGCTTCTACTGGGTGACGCCGATGGACCCGACGGGCCGCTACATCGAGGTACGGCGGCGCGACGGCACCGAGCACTGGCAGGGCGCACCGGGCGAGCACTACCACAGCCTCACTGGTGAGCCCGGCGGCCTGTGGCGATTCCGCGGCATGGCGCCGCAGCAGTTCTTCGGCGTCGGATTCACCGCCCAGGGCTTCGATCGCAACCAGCCCTACCGCCGCCTGCCGGGCAGCCTGGACCCGCGCGCCTCGTGGATCTTCGAGGGCGTCGGCCGCGACGAGCTCATTGGCGAGCACCCGTCGCTCGTGCTCGAGGTCGGCGCCGCCGGCTCGGAGCTCGATCGCGCCGACTTCGCGCTGGGTACGCCGCCGCACACGCTCGTGCTGGCGTCGTCGTCCGGTCATTCGGACGCCTACCAGCACGTCGTCGAGCAGATCAACACCTCGAACAGCGCCCGGCCCGGCGGGACGCAGAACCCGCTCGTCCGCGCCGACATGGTCTTCCTGGAGTATCCGAACGGCGGCGCGGTGTTCTCGTCGAGCGCCATCGCCTGGTGCGGCAGCCTCTCCTACCACAACTACACGAACAACGTGTCGCGGATCACCGAGAACGTGCTGCGGCGCTTCGCGTCGAACGAACCGTTCCCGGCGCCACAGGCGCCGACGCCGTCGAACCAGCGGGCGTGAGGCGCGGATGGTGAACACCGCCCGAGACGAGTTCCTGCGCCGCTACGCGACGTCGCCGATCCACGTGCCGCGCCTGGAGCGACTCCTGGCCGTCTACGGATCGGGCGAGGAGGACGACGCGTTCTGCAGCCGCTTCATCGCCTGGGATCGCGGCAGCAGCGACGCCGACGCGGCGCGCATCGTCACCGAGATCCTCTCGGCCGGCAACGCCACAGGCCAGATCACGCGCCTCAGCGAGGACGCCGTGCGGGGCGCCATCCGGTGGATGAGCGAGCTGACGTCGCTGCCGGTCGCTGCGCGCGCGTTCGCGTTGCGCGCCCGGCTCACCGCGTCCGATGATGCCGCCGTAGCGAGGTTCGTCGAGTTCCTGGCCAGCGCCAACGACAGCGAGGACGTCCAGTTCCGGTCCGCGGCTGAGACGTTGGCGGGCCCAGGATTGGCCGCGTCGAGCGAAGGCGGGATTCGCTGAGGCCCTCCCCAGGATCGACTCGGCCGACACGGATGAGATTCCGCCTTCGACTGCGCACTTTGCTATCGCGCTGCGCTTGCGCGATCTCCATCTCGGCCTGGCCGAGGATGATGCGGGCCTGTTTCTCGCGGGCCGCCTGGGCCTCGCGCGACATCGCGTCCTGCAGCGCCCCCGGAATCACCACGTCGCGCATCTCGACCGACGACACCGTGACGCCCCACGGACCGGAGCGGGAGTCGATCAGGCGCTGCAGGTCGGCCTCGATCTGTTCTCGTCCCCGCAACAGCTCGGTGAGCGTGGTGCGTCCGATGATGTCGCGCAGGGCCGTCTGGGCGGCCCAGCTGACGGCCTGACCGTAGTCCTGGACTTCCAGCGCCGCCTTTTCGACGTCGTGCACCATCCAGAACAGCACCGCGTCGACGTTCACCGGCACCGTGTCGCTGGTCAGCGTCTGTTCGGCCGCGAAGCTCGTCGTGATGGTCCGCTGGTCGATCCACGACGACACGTGATCGATGAGCGGGACCACCCAGAACAAACCCGGGCCGCGCAGCCCGACGAACCGTCCTAAGCGGAGGACGACCGCCCGCTCCCATTGCTGCGCCACGCGTGGCGACCGGGCGATGAGCAGCCCGAGCGCCACCACGAGGACGGACGGCACGATCAGCTCGGTCGCGCGCCACCGGTCTTGCGCTCGGCGCGCGGTCGGCGGCGAGTCTCGAGGCGATCACAAGTATTATCAGTCCCGCGCCGGGCGTGCCTGCGGCCGGCTGACCAGTGTCGGTCACGCTCGGCGCGCACCGTCCAGGTTGCCCTGGCCCCGCCCTGGCCAGGGAGAGAAGCCGTTCACGCGGCCTCATCGCGGCAGGTGGTGATGGGCGCCATGTCGGCCTGACGCTCCATATAGCAGCGGCAGTTGCAGTTGCCGCCGCTGGATGAGCTTGGGAAGGGGAAAGACATGGTTCTTCGGGTCTTGGGCGTTCTCGTCGGCTTGGCGACGGTGGGCGCGTGCGGTGACGCGCCGCAGGCGTCGTCCCCGACTGGTGAGCCAGACGAAGTGACCGAGGCCGGTGGCCAAGGGGCGACGTCGTTCGCGGGCACCTACACGGCCGAATTGTCCTTGCCGGCCTGCCTGGGGCTGCCGCGGGCCGAGCGCGTGCGCCGCTATACCGCACGAATTGAACCGGACGAGAACACGGGCGTCCACGTGGTGACTCTGAGCAACGCGACGTTCCTCGACGCCCTCCCATCCCGATTCCATCCGGTGCCGATGACCCCCAACCAGTTCCTCGCCTCCGAAGACGCCGGCGTCGTGTCCTTCAGGCTGTGGGCCGACTGGGAGTCCTCGTTCGGGGGCCGCATCATCGAGCGGAGAGCATCCGGCCAGTGGATCGACATCCAGGGGGATCTGACCGGGGAACTCGGCGCTCAAACCATCACGGCGTCCGGTGCTGGCGAGGTCAAATACTGTTCACGGCGGCCACGCCTACCCTCTACTGTAAGAATGGCCACTGGGTGACGTGTGACACGCCGCTCACGCTGACGCTCGTGCCCGAGTGAGGCTCGTCCGGGCGGTCAGCGCTTCCGCTGGCGGATCTGCTCCAGGAAGAACTGCTTCAAGCCTTCGTTGGTCAGGCCGAGGGCTACCGCTTCCTCCATGGAGCGGTCCACGTCCCAGCCATCTACGATCGCGCGTTTCATGAGCCACATCCCGGCGGCTCTTCCACCGCCCGCTCAATGGATGAAGGCGGGCTCGACCCCCGGCGAGGTAATCGCCTTCAGGAACGCGTCGACCGCGGCCGGATCCGGATTGGTGCCGCTGAACGGGACGTGGATGTAGCGGATGTCGGCGGCCTTCGCGGCCACCGCGTGAGCCTCGATGTCAGCGCCCTGCTCCGTGGCCAGGCGGAGGTTGATGATGGCCCCGTAGCCCATCTCCTTGATGCCCGCCACGGCCGCGGGTGTGATGGCGCCGGCGCAGGCGACCGTCGACTCGATGCGGGAGAGGTTGCGGATGCCGGGCATCTGTTCCTTGTTCACTTGCTGAGCCCCCACCGGGGCACTCGCCAGTCCGCACAGTGCCGTCACCGCGACGGACCGCAGAAGCGTCGTTCGCATGAGTTGCACCTCCGGTTACGTCGGACAGCGTAACACGTCCTCGTGGCGCAGGCCGATCGGGGGCAAGGGCTGCTAAGCTGCGTCGGGGACCAGTGCCGCACTCCGCCTCCGTGCTCGCAATCGTCGCTGTCGCCGCGGGCGCCGCGGCGCAGCCGCCGTCCCGGCCGCTCGACATCTACTTCACGCCGACGCGGCAGGTGGTCGCTGAGGCGATGCTCGATCTCGCCGGGACGCGGGCCGACGACGTCGTCTACGACCTCGGGTCGGGTGACGGACGCCTGGTCATCCTGGCCGCGCAGCTCTACGGCGCGCAGGGCGTCGGCTTCGAGCTCCAGTCGCCGCTCGTGGCGCTGTCGCGGCAGTCCGCCATCGACGCCGGCGTTGCCGACCGCGTGCGCTTCGTCGAGGGGGATCTGCGCGCGGCGGACCTGGCGCCGGCCACGGTGGTGCTGCTGTATCTCTCGACCAGCCTCACGCGCGAGCTCACCCCGAAACTGCTCCGCGAGCTGCGCCCCGGAGCTCGCATCGTGTCACACCAGTTCCGGCTGGCCGACCGGCCGCCGGACCGATCCGTGACGGTCGAGAGCGCAGATCTGTATCTCTGGACCGTGCCGCCACGGTGAAGCCAGTCGCGATCTGCTGGCCTGGCAACGTTGCCGCCAGGGCCTTCTGCAAGACTCGCCGCACACGTCAGCGGTCGGCGGCGCCGGGATTGGCCGGCTCGCTGGGACCGGCGTGGCTGTCACCGGTAACCAACGACTGCTGGCGCAGCGCCGCGGCGCCGAGCAGGCCGCCCATGCCCATCGATTCCACGGCGCTGCTCGGCACGATCATCATGGCGCCCTTTTCCTTCAGCCCTTCGTAGAGCATGTTCATCGCGCGCAGATGCAGGGCGGTGGGGTTGTCCCGGTACATCTTCGCCGCCTCGTGGAACGAATGGGCGATCTCCATCTCGGCCTGGCCGAGGATGATGCGGGCCTGCTTCTCGCGGGCCGCCTGGGCCTCGCGGGACATCGCGTCCTGCAGCGCCCCGGGAATCACCACGTCGCGCATCTCCACCGACGACACCGTGACGCCCCACGGACCAGAGCGCGAGTCGATCAGACGCTGCAGGTCTGCCTCGATCTGTTCCCGTCCCCGCAGCAGCTCGGTGAGGGTCGTACGGCCGATGATGTCGCGCAACGCCGTCTGGGCCGCCCAGCTTACGGCCTGGCCGTAGTCCTGGACTTCCAGCGCCGCCTTTTCGACGTCGTGCACCATCCAGAAGAGCACCGCGTCGACGTTCACCGGCACGGTGTCGCTGGTCAGCGTCTGTTCGGCGGCGAAGCTCGTCGTGATCGTCCGTTGGTCGATCCACGACGACACGTGGTCGATGAGCGGGACCACCCAGAACAGGCCCGGCCCGCGGAGCCCGACGAACCGCCCCAGCCGGAGGACCACCGCCCGCTCCCACTGCTGGGCTACGCGTGGCGACCGGGCGATGAGCAGCCCGAGCCCGACGACGAGGACGGGCGGCACGACCAGTTCGGTCGCGCGCCACACCTGGACGCCGGCGACGGCAAACGCTACGGCGAGGCTGACTGACAGGACGTTCGGACGGAAAGCCATGCGTGGCATCGCTAGTCCCCTTCTACGCGGTTCGCGAGCGCGTCGAGCAGTTCGTGGGCAGTGAAGCCGGCGGCAGCGGCGTCCGCCAGCGTTCGCGTGACGAATGTGCTCAACCGTCGGTCCTTGTCCCGTTTCGGCTGAGCTTGAGCCGGCGTGCTGCTGACGAAAGAACCCACGCCACGCCTGGTCTCGAGTACCCCGACCGCTCGAGGTCGCCGTAGACGCGGGCCACCGTATTGGCGTTGATTCGCAGCTCGACGGCCAGTTGACGCACGGTTGGCAGCTGCGCGCCAGCCGCCAGGCGGCCGGTCGCAATCGCCGCCCGGATGCCCTGCTCGAGCTGGGCATAGAGCGGCGTCCGGTCTCGCGGGTCGAGCGTGAACAAGGGCACGAGTTCGTTTGTACTAGTACATTAGAACAATGTCAAGTCACCGATGTGTCAGGTCGGACGCTACCAACACCGTCTACTTCGGCGGTCCGCCAAGGTCCAGGGGGCAGTGAGGCGAATTTCGGGGCTGAGCGCGCCCCATGACAGGACCCGGCGGGTGCCCGTTCCGCGCTCGGCGCCACATCGGACTACCATCTACGCGCTGAACTGACGCTGGCGCTCCAGCGCTGCCGATGATGCCCGATCACGCCGGTGCCGACATCGTGCTGGTCAACCCCCGCTTCGAGGCGTCGTACTGGGGCCTCGAGAGCGCGCTGCCGCTACTCGGCAAGCGGGCGGCGATGCCGGTGGCCAGCCTGCCCCTGCTCGCGGCGCTCACCCCGCCGCCGCACCGCGTCCGCATCGTGGACGAGAACGTCACGCCGATCGACTTCGACGACATCGCCCGGGCCGATATCGTCGGCGTCACCGGCATGAGCGTCCAGCGCCGGCGCATGCACGAGATTCTGTCGGAGCTGGCGCGGCGGCAGACGCTGACCGTGGTCGGCGGGCCGTGGGTCAGCGTGGACGAGAACGCGTTCGATGGCCTGAGCACGTCGATCTTCGTCGGCGAGGCCGAAGAGACATGGCCCCGGTTCCTGGACGACTGGAAACTGGGCACGATCCAGGCTCGCTACGAACAGGAGGCGCGCACCGACATGACGCGGGTGCCGGTGCCGAGATACGACCTGCTCGACATGCCGAAGTACCTCTTCGGCAGCGTGCAGTTCTCCCGGGGCTGTCCGTTTCAGTGTGAGTTCTGCGACATCATCGTCACCTTCGGCCGCCGCCCCCGGCTGAAGACGCCGGCCCAGGTGATCGCCGAACTGGATCAGCTGCTCGATCGGCGGATGGAGATCGTCTTCATCGTCGACGACAACCTGATTGGCAACAAGAAAGCCGTCGTGCCGCTGCTCGACGCCGTGCGGGCCTGGCAGGAGGCCCACGGGTTTCCGTTCGTCTTCGTCACCGAAACCTCGCTCGACCTGGCCGAGGATCCGAGGTTGATGCAGCTCTTGCTCGCGGCCAACATCCTCAGTGTGTTCATCGGCATCGAGAGCCCCAACGAGGCGTCGCTGGTGGAGACGAAGAAACACCAGAACGTCAAGGCCGGACGAACGCTGGTCGAGCGCGTGCGAGTGCTGCAGCAGGCGGGGTTGGAGGTGTGGGCCGGGATGATCGCCGGTTTCGATCACGATGACGAGACGATCTTCGATGCGCAAGTAACTTTCTTGCGCGAGGCGGGCATCGCGCAGGCGATGATCGGCATGCTCTACGCCATCCCGAAGACCCCCCTGCACGCCCGGCTGGCCGCCGCGGGGCGCCTCAACGAGGAGGACCTGCCGCGTTACGGCACCAACGTCGTCCCGGCGCGGATGAGCCGCCAGGCCTTGCGCGACGGGTACGTGGGCCTCATGACCAGAGTCTACGAGCCGGAGGCGTATTTCGAGCGCCTCGCGGCGGCGGTTGGCGACGGCGCGACGCCGTTTGCCCCGGCGCGAGCGCACTACTGGCGCCGGCACCCGGTGGCGCGCCTGAACGGACAAGCCCGCAACCTGGCCCGCGCCGCCGTGCTCTATGCCCGGCTGATGCGCCGCGTCGAGAGCGCGGCGCTGCGGCGCCGGTATCGCACCGAGCTCTGGCGTCAGTTACGCCGGTTCCGGGATCCGGGGCGGCTGTTCGGCTACGTGATTCGCTGCGCGATGCACTACCACCACATGACCCTGGCCGGCGACATGGCGCGGCGCCAGGGCGTCGTGAACTCGATCTGAGCGACGCCCTCAAGGAATCGATCAGGGCGGCGAACCTACTGCTTGCCGGAGCGAGATCACGCCAGAATCCACGACCTGGCCGCGGCGGGCCACGACGCTGAAATTCATCGTCTCGCCGTCGATCTCGGCGGCCATGAAGGCCAGGTCGGTGTCGAAGCCGCGGGCGGTCAGGCCGGTCGAGGCATCGATGTTGCCGGCTCGCAGCTGGCCGCCGGATCCGACCACGAAGTAGACGATGCCTTTCTGCGGCTTGACACGCTCGTAGAAGTGGTCGTGGCCGGTCATCACGACACTGACGTTGTATTTCAGGAACAGCGGCTCCAGCACCTCCCGCAAGCGCAGATCCGAGCCGTGACGGTCGCCTGACGAGTACAGCGGGTGGTGGAAGACCGGGATCTTCCACTTGCTGTTCGACGCCTTGAGCTCGTCCTCGAGCCACTTGATTTGCTCCGGCTGGGGATACGTGCTCTCGAGCATGAAGAAGCGGACGTCGGCCTGGGGGCTGAAGCTGTAGTACAGCTTGCCGTCCATGTTGAACAGCTTGTAGTAGCGCTGTTCACGAGCGTCGTGATTGCCGAGCGACGCATAGAACTTGACCCCGGCGTCGAGCAGCGGCTTGTACGGCACCTCGAACTTCTTCTTGAAGTCCTGGGGCCGCTCGCCGCCGTAGAGATTGTCGCCGACCAGGGCCACGAGCTCGTACTTGAACGTCGAGTGCAGCTTGGCCATCTGCCCGGCCAGCTCGTACTGCGCGCGACTGCCCGTCCCGAAGTCGCCGAGCACGGCGAACTTGAAAGAGCCCTGCTTGTTCGGCAACGGGACCGCCGGCGTCTGGGCCGGCGCCTGCGTTTGCAGCTCGACGGCCGCGGCACTGACGCCCTCGCCGTCGCGGCGGCCCGTAAGGCTGGCAGCGACCAGCGCGGCGAGGATGGCCGCGACGAACGCGCGTGGGCGCGGGACGGCCATCAGCCGGTCACTTCGGGAAGACGTCGGAGATGTAGTCGGCGATGACATGGGCATGCGAGTCGAGGATGATCAGGTTGTCGTTGATGAAGCGGTACTCCAGGTCTTCGGTCAGCTTCGGGAGGGTCTGCAGGACCTGCGGCGGCACGGTGGAGATCGGTACGGCATCCGGATAGCGGCCGTTGACCGCGAGCTTCACGGCCGTAGGGTTCTCGTCCATGATTGACGCCTGCAGCTGTTTACCGTCGGGCCCGCCGAATACGGTCTCGAGCAGCCGCTTGATCACCACCTGAGCCTCGGGGGTGAAGATGTCGCCTTGCTTGGCGCCGGCCCGGGCCACACGCATCCGCTGTTCGAAGGCGCGCTGGTTCTTGTCGATCTGCTCGGGCGTGGCCTCGTCGGGCAGCCGGGGTAGCTCCCCTTCCAGCTTGAGGTGCAGGTCGACATAGTCTTTGAGGCGATCGTTCATCGTCGCCAAGGCCGCGGCGTCGGCCTCGCTGAGCGGGCCGACCACGCGCTCGGTCGGGGGGCTTCGGCCGGCGACTCCGCGGTCGCTGGTGGCGGGGGTGGTGCCTCCTTGCGGTTGCAGGCCGCCGCGCCCAGCGCGACCGCCGCCAACAGGGCGCTCACGCCTCGAGTTCGGGAATGCATAGTCTGCTCCTGACAAAGCTCGGTGAGGCGAGGTCAGCCTCACATGGCGAACTCCGGCTGCTGTCCGCCGCAGGTTCGACCGCAAAGGCCGTGCCGGAGATTTCTGGTGTTGACGGTCTGGATTTGGGCAGCTCAGCACCTCATCCGAGGACTCGCGCTGCCATATTGCGGTGGTGCTGGGTAGCGCCAGACGTCGTGCAGGCGGCGCCGGGCGAGATCAGCCGCTGAATCCGTGATCCCGCGCAAACACGATGGCTTGCGCGCGCGACCACACGCCCAGCTTGTCGAACACGTTCGAGGCGTGATTCCGCACCGTCTTGTCGCTGATCTGCAGCCGCTCGGCGATGTCGGTGTTGCTCAGCCCGTCGGCGATGAGAGCCAGCACCTGGCGCTCGCGCGGCGACAGGGCGCCGAACGCCGGATCGCCGGTGGCCGCCCCTGCCGGCACGAATGCCAGCACTGCCTCCTGGAAACGCTGCCAGGCCGGCTCCGGCTCGAGCAGCACGTGGTTGCGCGAGTCGAGCTCCACGAACTCAGCACCGGGAATGCCGCTGGCGAGGAACCGGCCCTCTGAAATCGGGACCACTTCGTCGCCGCGAGCGTGCATCACCAGCGTCGGCACCCGCACCTGGCCGAGCGACGCCGAGATGTCCATCTGGCCGCGGGCTTCGAGCAGGATCGCCGCGATCTCGCCGGTCGTCGTCTTCAGGCAGAGGTCGTTGTACCACTCCAGTTGCTCGTGGCTGCCGCCCGGAATGAAGCGCGAGGTGAACACCTGGCGGAACGTCGGGTTGTCGCGCGCCCAGGCCACCCTCGCCAGGTCGATCATGGCCCGGTACGCCACCTCGACCGCTGGTACGTTGCGCTTGAGCGCGCCGTGGGCGTAGCCGCCGTACAGGATCAGCCGGGCCACCCGCTCCGGATGGCGAAGCGTGTAGTGGATGCAGGTGGCCGCGCCCTGGGAGATGCCCAGCAGCGTAACCGGCTCGGCCGGTTGCGCCGCTTCCACGACCGACTCCAGATCCGACGCCCACTGGTCGAGCGTGAGGGGAGCCCCCGGCGTCCAATCGCTCATACCGCAGCCGCGTTCGTCGTAGCGCACGAACCGGTAGGTCCCCGAGAAGAACTGGAGCCAGTGCTTCCACACCGGGCTCGACCATTCGTACTCGAGATGGGTCATCCAGTTGGCCGCCTTGACCACCACCGGACCGGTGCCCGCTTCGGCCCAGGCCAAGCGGTTTCCATCGGGCGCGGTGACGTAACGGACGTGCTGGCGCAGGCTCATGACGCGGCCACGAGCGGCCTTGGGACATTTGTCTCACATCCCGGCGGCCAGCGGCTGGCCAATCGGGACAAAGCGCCGATGGCGCGATGCGGACCGGCGGCGCATCCTGCTTCCTCACCGGAGGAAGTGCCGTGCTCAAACGTCTGTCGTTCTTCGCCTACGGCGTCGCCTCGTACCTGACCTTCCTGGCCACGTTCCTCTACGCCATTGCCTTCGTGGGCGGATTCCTCGTGCCCCGCCGGCTCGACGGTCCGCTCGAAACGTCGCTCCCGGCCGCGCTGGCGATCGACGCCGGTCTGCTGACCATCTTCGCGGTACAGCACAGCGTGATGGCGCGGCGCTGGTTCAAGGAATGGTGGACGCAGATCGTGCCGTGGACGATCGAGCGCTCCACCTACGTGCTGTGCGCCAGCCTGGCGTTGCTGCTCTTGTTCTGGCAATGGCGTCCCCTCGGCATCGTGATCTGGTCGGTGGACCATCCCGCGGCTCGGGTCGTGCTGTGGGCGCTGTTTGCGGCCGGCTGGGGCACGGTGCTGGTGGTGACGTTCCTCATCAACCACTTCGATCTCTTTGGACTGCGGCAGGTGTGGCTGCCGCTCATCGGCAAGCCCTACACGCCGATCTCGTTTCGCACCCCGCTGCCGTACCGGTTCGTGCGGCATCCGCTCTATCTTGGCTTCCTGCTCGGCTTCTGGATGACGCCGACGATGACGCTGGCGCACCTGGTGTTCGCCGTGGCCACCACCGCCTACATCGTGCTGGCGATCCAGTTCGAGGAACACGACCTCGTGCGCGAGCACGGCGCGTCGTATGAAGCCTACCGGACGTCGGTGCCGATGCTGCTGCCCTGGCGCCGGCGGGCACCGCACGCGACCATGGCGGACACGGCGCCCGTGCGCCACGGCAACGCCGGCTAGTTCTCCCCCATTGCACTCGTTCACCCGATTTCACGTGAGGAGACGCTATGAACGCTCGACGCTCGGCTCGACATCTCGCCCACGCCCTCACCGGCACGCTGCTCGTCACCGGTCTGCTCGGCACCGACGCCAGCGCCCAGGGAGGAGGCGCTCACGCCTCGCTACGCCACGAGTCGTCAGCTGATCGGCACGGATCGACCAACGTCCTGGTCAAAACGGTGCGCGACGCCACCGAACGCTTCCGCGACGTCGCGGTCGCCGAGTCGGAAGGATATGAGCTGTTGTTCGGCTGCGTGAGTGGCGGCGAGACCGGCGCGATGGGGCTGCACTACGTGAATCTCGACCTGGTCGGCGACCCCGCGCTCGATCCCACGCGTCCCGAGATCGTGATCTACGAGCCGCTGCCTGACGGCCGCCTGAAACTCACCGGCGCCGACTTCCTGGTGGATGCCGAGGCCTGGCATGCCACCAACACCGCCACGCCGCAGCTCATGGGGCAACTGCTGCATCTCTTCGAGAGCCCGAATCGCTTCGGTCTGGCGGCCTTCTACACTCTGCACGTCTGGGCGTGGAAGCCCAACCCCAACGGCACGTTCGTCAACTGGCACCCCAACGTGTCGTGTGACGCCTTCCGTCCTACGCCCTGAGCCGTCAGCGATCCCCCGTACCCGGCACGCGAAACGTCGTGTTGTCGGGTCGCGGGACGCGCTTCTCGGCCGGATGGGGCAGCTGCGGGACCCAGTCGTACGGCACCCGATGCGCCCGGAAGATGCGGTTGGTCATCGTCGGATCCTTGGCGAAGTACGGGCTGACGTACTCCCAGACGATCTCCTTGCCGGGCGTCAGCTCGAAGATCCGCCCATCCCAGCCCTCAGTGACCAGCGTGTTGCCGTTCGGCAGGCGTTGCGCGCCACTCACGTAGTGGCTGAAGAACGACACGCTCTCCTGGCCGCCGATCGTGTACTCCCACACCTTCTCGAACGTCACCGGGTTGACCTCGAGCACGCGCGACTGGATCCGTCTCACGCTGCCGCGCCCCGTGGGCGCCGTCGGGTTGGGAGCGCCGTATCCCGCCACGCCGCCGTTGTCGAACACCAGCAGGTGGCCGGCCCCGGGCAGCCCCCTCGGAATGATGTGGGGATGGTGCTGTCCCACGATCTGGCCGAGCGTCGCCAGCGCGGGCGTGTCCCGGTAGTCCGGTCCCATCCGCCACGCGATGGCCCCTGTGGCGTGGTCGATGATGGCGATGATGTTCGCCTCGCGGCTGCTGATCATGATGTTGTCGGGATGGAAGCGGCGGTCGCCGGCGTCGTACCACTGGTTCGGGCCGAGGTACGAGGCGGCGTTGAGGTGCAGCCAGTCGGCGCTCTTCCGCTCCTCGTTCCAGTTGGGGTCGGCGCGGAGTGCCTTGCGCGCGTCATCGGAGAACCCTAGCTCGTCCACGTGATCGCTGGCCAGCCAGTCCCACACGACCTTGCCGTCCCAACTCACCTCGACCAGGCGGTCATCCTCGAGCTGCTTGTCGGTGATGGCCGGAACGGTCACGTTCTTGTGCGCGAGTACCAGGGTGCGGCCGCGGTCGACGAGCGGCAGCGTGTTCGGTGCGAAGTAACCGACGGGGTTGCCTTCGCGCTGCCAGTCGTGGTGCTGCCTGGCGATCGAGGTCTCGACGCCCTTGTCGTCGGTGATGCGGTCGCCCTGGTCGAACGACCAGACGACCTTGCCGTCCCAGTCCACCTGCACCAGCCGGCGGGCTTCCTGGTGCGGCCGTCGCCGCCGGTCGCCGCCCATCACGAACCCGCCTGGCAGGACCCGCATCGGGCCCGGCACCGCCGCCACCCCGGTCCACCGCTTCACCTCGCGACCGTTCATGTCGACGGCCACGGTGCCCTGCTGGTCTGGTGTGCCGAAGACCGTGTAGCCGCTCCAGGTCTTGCCGGGTTCGTAGATGGTGGTGCCGGTCGGATAGACCGACGGGTAGCCCTGAACGAGGGCGGTGACCACGACGAGGACGGCGATACTACCGAGGACGCGGGAAATGCCGATCGACATGAGCCACTCCCGTTGTGGGCAGGCGGTATCCGCCGGGCCACTGCCGGCGGCACCGGCCGCGATGTGGTTGCCGCGCGGATGCTATCACGGCGAACCGTCAGGGCGGTCCGCTCTCCGCGGCTACGCCGCGCTATGCTGTCAGGCCACGCCACGCGAGTCACGATTCCCACTCGCATCCGAGAGAGCTAGCCAATGGCAGATTCCACCAACGTCGCCGTCTTTCGTGACTTCTTCGGTCGTGTGCTGTCTGATTTCGAGGATTGGCGTACGGTGGCCAACGAGCTACACGACGCGGGAGACCGTGTAGTCGCGATGGGCGCCTACTCAGGTCGCGCCAAGGCAACCGGCAAGCCCTTTGTGGCCCGCTTCACCCACTGCTGGACCGTGGATGGTGGAACGATCGTCCGCCTCCAACAGTGTGCCGACACTGCGCAGCTGAGCAAGGCACTCGAAGCGTAATCCAACGACGGAGCCAACCTCCCTGGGCTTCGCCCAGCAGTCATGACACAATCCGGGGCCACGGCGCTGCCGCCGGCGCAACCACGATCGCGACCCAAGGAATCAACGATGCCTACAGCAATCATCTTCCACGACGTTCAAGATGGCGCAGTCTGGGCCAAGGCCTGGAAGCAGGGACCAGGCAGCCGACACGAGATGTTCGGCAAGCTGGGAATCAAGTGCCGGAACTTCCGCGATCCCGACAATCCCAATGCGACCGGCGTATTGGCGGAAATACCCGACATGGCGAAATTCCAGGAGCTGCTGAAGTCCGCCCAGGGGCAGCAGGCAATGCGCGAGGATGGCCTGAAGGTCGACACGATGCGGATGCTGGTCGAGTTCGTCCCCTAGGTTGCACGGTCGTGCCAGGTGGATGAATCGCAGTGATTCCACGAGCACTGCTTCTGCTCTCGCTCGCTGCCGGCCTGGCGGTGTTTCCCACGCTCGTCTCGGGCCAGCGGACCGGCGGCGATGAGCGGCCGAATCTCGAGGGTACCTGGAACTCGGGAACGGCGACGCCAATCGAGCGGCCGCGGGAGCTGAAGGACAAGCCGTTCTTCACGCCGGCCGAGGCGGCGGCGTGGGAGCAGCGGATCGCGAAGCAGAACGAGGAGCCGGCGCCGGGGACGGCAACGGGCGGCACCGGCACCTACAACGCGTTCTACCGCGAGTGGGGGACGCGCGTCGTCAAGACGCTGCGCACCTCGATCGTCACCGAACCGCCCGACGGGCGCATTCCGGCGCTCACGCCGCCAGCAGCCGAGGTCAAGCGGCAGCGGCTCGACGGGCTCAAGCGGTTCGAGAATCCCGAGGATCTCGGGCTCCAGGACCGCTGCCTCGCCTTCCTCACCTCGGGACCGCCGCTGCTGCCGTATTCCTACAACAGCAACTACCAGATCGTGCAGACCAGGGATGCCGTCGTCGTGCACGCCGAGATGATCCACGAGGCCCGGATCATCCACCTGGACGGCCGGCCGCATCTGCCGCCGGCCATCAGGCTGTGGACCGGGGACTCGATCGGCCGCTGGGAGGGCAACACGCTGGTGGTCGACACCACGAATTTCAACGACGGCGGCGGCTTCTACGGTGATGCCGGCGGCAATTTCGGCTGGGACCGGAACCTCCACCTCGTCGAGCGCTTCAGCCTGTTCGACGCCGATACGCTGCTGTATCAGTTCGAGGTCGACAACCCGACGGCGTTCACGCGCTCCTGGAAGGGCGAGCTGACGATGGCGCGCTCCACCGGCAACATCTACGAGTTCGCGTGCCACGAGGCCAACTACTCGCTCGAGAACATGTTGAGGGGCTTCCGCGCTGCCGAGAAGAAGCCCGTCGGCCAGTAGGTCCCGGCCTTCAGAACGGCGGCCACCGCGCCGTCGCGTACTCGGCAGGCGCCGCCTCGCACCCGCGGCGCCGGTAGATGTCCACGCGATCGACGGCGTCGATGAGATCGTAGTGATCGGACAGATAGCGCTGCAAACGCGGAAACTCGGCGACCGGGTAGTGATTCCAGCGGTAGATGTCGGCCGGCGCCGTGTCGAGGATGTAGGTGGCCCGGCTGCGTTCGAGGTCGTCGAACAGCCAGTCCCAGTGGCTGGGCACGACGCCTGGCGCATCGGGTCCGCGGTGCCGCAGGCTGGCGAAGTTGCCCGAGACGTAGCCGGTCAACCGCGCCTGCGCCAACACCACGAAGCGTGACGCCGGCCGCAGCCGCGCCTCGTAGTAGAAAATCGGAGCGTACCCCCAGACGAAGAGCGAGCCACCGGCCGCGCAGGCATCGCCGCGCAGCCGCTCGGCCACGCGACGGAACACGGGGTCGGTTTCCCGGTAGACCCGCCGGCCGGGGACGCGGTCGAAATAGAGTGCCGCCGTCGAGGCGGTGATGGCGAGGAGCACCAGGGCCGTGTACGACAGCAGCCTGACGCCGCCGCGGGTCATCGGAAACAGCAGCGCCGTGGCCGCGGGCGCCGCCGCCAGCGCCAGCGGCCAGTAGGCCGGGATGAGGTAGTGGGGGTAGAAGCGCAGCCCCAGAATGGCGGCGACCAGCGACAGGACCAGTAGTGACGTCACCAGCGTGTCACGGTAGACGTCGCCTGGGCCGGCGACCCGCCGGCGCCAGTACGACAGCCACCACAGAGGGGCCGTCACCGCCACGAACGGCAGCAGCGTCGCCGCCGCCCGGCCGATCCACTCGGTGGCCAGGGGGTCGTTGTCGATGTAGGACAGGTTGTTGCCGACGTTCCAGTAGAGCAGCGCGTGCTGGCCGCCGCGCATGGCGAAATAGGCCCAGGCCAGCCCCGGAACCAGCGCCACCCCGGCCGCCAGGGCGGTCAAGCGTCGCGTGAGCAGCGCCGGTTCGAAGCCACGTGGTGCAGCGACGACCGCCCATGCCAGCGCCGGCAACCAGATCGCGGCATGGAGCTTGAAGAGACACGCCACGCCCATCAGCACACCGGCCACCAGCAGGTTGCCGATCCGTCCGGCCGCTTCACGGTCGCGGACGGCGACCACCGCCCACGAGGCCGGCAGCAGCAACAGCACCTCGGTGTTGACCGACAGGGCATCGTGGCCGACGAAGGCCACGCCGTAAAGGATGTAGAGCAACCCGGCGACCAAGCCACGGCGATCGTGACGAAAGAATGCCGACGCGGCCAGCGCCGTGAGCGGTACCGTCACGAGCGTGGTGACGATCCGCACCGGCACGAGCCCCGGGCCCAGAAGCGCCTGCGCGGCGCCATAGTAGGCGTAGAGCAGGGGCGGCTTGTTGTTGACGAAATCGGTGTAGAGCAGACCGCCGCTCCAGGCCACCCACGAGCCGACCGCGTGGGCGGTCTCGTCCATGTCGATGACCGGGATGGCGAACGAGAGGGCGCGGGTCGCCAGGCTGGCGAGCGCGAACAGAACGAAGTGCGACACCACCGGGCCCCTGGGCGGCATGCCGTCTAAGGTTACCCCGCCCGCGCAAACCGGCGGCATACTCCGGCGATGGGTGACCGGCCCGTGTGGCAACTTGCGCGGCTGTGCCTGGCGGCACTCGCCGTCTCCTCGCAGCCGGCGGGGCTTCAGGCCCAGGTCAGGGTCGACACCACCACCATCGCCGCGGTCGTGCGGGCATTTGCCGACGGGTCGCTCACGTGCCGGGCGCTGATTCAGGGGTATCTCGCGCGCATCGAGGCGTACGACAAGCAGGGACCAGCGCTGAATGCGCTGATCACGGTGAATCCCCTCGCCCTTGCCGAAGCGGCGGCGATGGACGCCGCCTACCGCCGGGACCGCTCGACGGTGGGCCCGTTGCACTGCGTGCCGGTGGTGCTCAAGGACAACTTCGACACCGCCGACCTGCCCACCACCGGCGGGTCGCGCACGCTCGCGGGGTCGCGGCCCGCGCGCGACGCGTTCACGGTGCGGAAGCTCCGCGACGCCGGCGCGCTGATCCTCGCCAAGGCGAACCTGCAGGAGCTGGCGATGGGCGGCAACACCGTGAGCTCGCTCGGCGGGCAGACACGCAATCCCTATGACCTGACTCGCACGCCGGGCGGGTCGAGCGGCGGCACCGGCGCGGCGATTGCCGCGGGCCTGGCGCTGGTGGGCACCGGCAGCGACACTGGACAGTCGATCCGCTCGCCGGCCTCGGCCAACAACCTGGTCGGACTCCGGCCCACGCGCGGATTGATCAGCCGGCGCGGCATCATTCCCGTGAGCGTCACGCAGGACGAAGCCGGGCCCATCACCCGCACGGTCGAGGACGCGGCGCGCCTGCTCGACGTGATGGCCGGCTTCGATCCCGAGGATGCGATTACGGCCGCCGGGGTCGGCCATGTGCCGCCTACCTACACCGCCTTCCTCGACAGGAACGGGTTGCGCGGCGCGCGCATCGGCGTGCTGCGTGCCTACTTCGGCACGGATCCGGCGCACGCCGAGGTCAATCAGGTGATGGAACGGGCGATCGACGCGCTGCGCGCCTCCGGCGCCACCGTCGAGGACGTCGCCATTCCCGGGCAGGACGCGCTCACCGCCGGCATGACGACCGGGCCGTTCGAAACGCGGACCGCGCTCACCGCCTACCTGCAGTCGCTGGGACCGGCCGCGCCGGTCAAGGATCTCAGCGCCCTGATCACCGCCGGCCAGTTCCATCCGTCCATCGGCGGCCAGTTGAAGGAGGCGGACGCCAACGTCGCGGGTACGGGGTTGCCGGGCTATGCGGCCATCTTCGAGCGTCGCGATCGACTGCGAGTGGCTGTCCTGGCCGCGATGGCCCGCCAACGGCTCGACGCCGTGCTCTACCCGCACCAGCGGCGGCTCGTGGCTGCCATCGGCGACGAGCAACTCGAGCGCAACGGCGTGCTCTCGAACGGCACCGGCTTCCCAGCCATCACCGTGCCGGCGGGATTCTCGGCGCCCTCGGCCAGCGCGCCGCTCGGAGTGCCGATCGGCGTGGAGCTGCTCGGCCGGGAGTGGAGCGAGGGCACGCTCATTCGCCTGGCCTATGGGTTCGAGCAGGCCACCGGCCACCGGAAGACGCCGGCCAGCACGCCGCCACTGGCTGACGCGCGGCGGTAGGAGGCTCAATCCGACCATGGATGGCGTCACCGTTCGCCCGGCCCTGGACGGCGACTTCGAGTTCCTGTGGCGGCTGCACCAGGCGACGATGCGGGACTACGTGGACAAGACGTGGGGCTGGGAGGACGCGTTTCAGCTGCAGCGGTTCCGCCAGACGTTCCAGGCCGACCGCGACGGGCTCGAGATCATCGAAGCTGGAGGGGATCCGATCGGATGCCTGCGCGTCGCGCGCGAGCGGGAACGCTGGTTCCTGGCGGCGATCGAGATCGCGCCCTCCCACCAACGGCAGGGCGTCGGCTCGGCGGTCATCACCAGGCTGTGCCAGTGCGCCGACGCAGTTGGCCTGCCCGTCGACCTCAGGGTCCTGAAGGTCAACCCGGCGATTGAGCTCTACCAGCGACTCGGCTTCACCGTGACCGGCGCGATCGAGACGCACTTCATGATGAGGCGCCAGCCGTTGCCGGGCGGCCGCTGAAGTGAGGCGAGCCCTGGCGGTGGCCCTGTTCGTGCTCGGCGCGGTGGCAGCCGTGTTCAGCCTGTTCGGCATGTGGTTCCACCTGACCATCGGCCCGATGTACGGCCCTGGGCTCGAGCTGGGGGCAGGCGCGCTGGTCGTGTCGGCCGTCTGCTTCGCCGGCTCGTACTGGTTTGGCGGCGGCTAGACTTCGTGAGAGTGGACGACCCATACGACTTGAGCCGCTTCCTGCGGGCCCAGGAGCCGATCTACGGCCTGGTGCTGGCCGAGCTTCGCAGCGGCCGGAAGCGGACCCATTGGATGTGGTTCGTCTTCCCGCAGCTGGCCGGGCTCGGGTCCAGTCCGATCGCGCAGAACTACGCCATCAAGACCCTCGACGAGGCCGAGGCGTACCTGGCGCATCCGGTGCTCGGCCCCCGGCTGACGGAGTGCGCCGAGGCAGTGCTCGGGGCGAAGGGTCTCTCGGCAGCGGATATCTTCGGGTCGCCCGACGACCTGAAGCTGCGCTCGTCGGCGACGCTCTTCGCTCACGTCTCGCCGCTCGGGTCGGTATTCGAACGGGTACTTGAACGTTATTTCCCCGAAGGGCCCGACCAACGCACGCTTCGCCTGCTCCGGGCAATCCCATGATCGTCGGCGTCATCTCGGACACCCACGGGTTGCTGCGTCCGCAGGCCGTCGAGGCGCTGCGCGGTTCGGACGTGATCCTCCATGCCGGCGACGTCGGGCCCGCAGGAGATCCTCGAGCAGCTGCGGGTGATCGCCCCGACAACCGCCGTTCGCGGCAACATCGACACGGGGATCTGGGCCACCGCACTGCGACCCACCGAGGTCGTCGAGGCCGGCGGCCTGCTGCTCTACATGCTCCACGATCGGGCGGCACTCGACCTCGATCCCAAGGCGGCGGGGTTCGCCGTCGTCATTTCGGGCCATACCCATCGAGCCGTCGCGGAATCGAAAGGCGGCGTGCTCTTCCTGAATCCAGGCAGCGCCGGGCCGCGCCGGTTCACCCTTCCGGTGACGCTGGCGCGGCTCACGATCGCCGCCGGCCGTCTGTCGCACGAGTTCGTCGAGCTGGCGGTCTGAGCCGGCTTTGCCTTCTTCGCCGGCGATGCCACGCAGAACTGGCTCATCCTCAAGAACCGCGACCACGTGATCGGGCTGAGTGGGGGGCACGCCTGAGGTCGTCGGTCGCCAAACGACGCTGACAGCCAAGAGGGGTCCAATGGCTCGACGACTCGCTGGCTCGGTGATGGCATGGGTCCTCGGTCCACTGGTGACGATGGCCTGCGGTGGCTCGTCGGACCTGGCGTTGCCCATGGGCCCCACTCCGTCGATCCCCTCGGGAACGGTCTCCCCTCCGCCCGGCCCCACCGGACCGGTGTCGAGCACCCACCCGCTGTCGGGGGTCTACGACCTCACGCTCACGCTCGGCGATGACTGCACCGCTGTGCCGGAGGTCGAACGGACTCGCAGATACACGGCCTCGATCGCCTACACCACCGGTGGACGGTATGTGGTGACGCTCAGCAGTGGCAGGTTCCTGAGCGGGCCAATTTGCACGGGCGGCAGCGGCGTGTTCGCCGGCCTCGGCTGCGATCAGTTCATCGCCTCGGAAGACATCGACATGGCCAACTTCTTCCTCGAAAACAACAACGACGAGGCGCACGGCGGCCACATCGTCGAGCAACTGGCCTCCGGGACGTGGATCGAGGTCATCGGCAACGCCACGGGCCCGTACGATCTGCGGTCGGCTCGGGCCGCTGGTTCGGGCGTCGCGTGGTACTGCCCGCGGGCGGCATCCTACCCGTTTCCGTGCCAGGGATCGCAGAGCTGCCAGACCTCTGACCTGCGTCTCAGCCTGGTGCGGCGATGAGGCCGCACGAGGGAGATGACTTCCTCGTAAGCTCAGCCGTGACAAGGACGGCCGGCGCGATCTTTGAATCACCTCCGGCATGACCGAGCCGGTTGATGACGCCGCGGTCCAAGGTGGGCTCACGGAGCATCAAAAGCGCGACAACGTCATCCGCCTTGCCTTCGCGGGCAGCCGGGAGGCGTTCACGGCGTTCTGTCGCGAACTCGAGGAGTTCGTTCCACCGGGCACGACGGCGATCGTGCGCGGCAGCGCGGTGACCGGACGGCGCTGGCGCGACGATGCGCCATTCGACGTCGACGGCGCCGGGACCAGCGACCTCGACGTCACGCTGGTGGGGGATGGTCCGCTCGCCTATTTCGTGACCACCGGGTTCTTCGTACCCGGCGTGCACTCGCGGCCCCTCAGCGACGAGGATCCCGACATCGCCCCCGACCTGGTGCCGCTGCGCCAGAGCCTGATGGCCCTGGCACGGCGGCCGGTGAACATCCAGGCCTCGCGCGACATCGTCACGCGCTTTCGCGGCGACTTGCTGGGCCAACCGTACGTCACGCTGTTCGTGAAGCCGGAGGGCCTGGCGATCAGCGGGCCGGCGGCGGGCGGATGATGTTTCGACTCCTCACCTACAACATCGAGCGCGGGGGACACGGCCGCGCCGGCGCGATCGCCGCGGTGATCAAGGCCTGCGCGCCCGACCTGGTGCTGCTCCAGGAGGCGACCGATCGCGCCAACGTCGAGCGGATTGCCCAGGCCACCGGGATGGCCGAATGGCGCGCCTCGGACACGCAGTCCCTGGGGTTTCTCAGCCGCCAACCCGTCGCCTTCTGCGAGTGGGTGCGCCCGACGATCTCCCGCCACGCCTTCCTGGAAGTGGTACCGGCCGGGGAACGGCTGCGGGTCTTCGGGGTGCACCTCAGCGCCGTGCACGCTGCATGGACCGAGCAGCGACGTCTGCTCGAGCTCCGCGCGCTGCTGCGCAGCGTGGCGGACCATCAGCACGAGTTCCACGTGCTGGCCGGGGACTTCAACACCGTGGCGCCCGGTGAGTCCCTCGACGTCGGCCAGCTGCCCATGCGCATTCGGCCGCTCGTCTGGCTGAGCGGGGGGCGGATCAACTGGCGCACGATCCAGACGGTGCAGGACGCCGGCTACGTCGACGGCTTCCGCCTCAAGCATCCAGACGAGCCCGGCTGCACGTTGCCGACGTCGAACCCGCACGTGCGGCTCGACTACGTGTTCGTGCCGCAGGCCGAGGCGGGACGCCTCCTGGCCTGCGACGTGGTCCGCGTTCCGGGCGCAATCGATGCCTCGGACCACTTCCCCGTGGTCGCCGATTTTACGATCGACCCGCAGTAGTGAACGCCGTCAGCTCGGCGTCAACGAACTACAACGGGTACGCCAGCGTCCGTCCCAGCAGCCCGACCAGGAGCAAGACGACCGGGGTGAGGACGACGAAGACGACAAAGGTGTAGCCCATGATGTCGCGCGCCTTCAGCCCGAGCACGCCGAGCACCGGCAGCATCCAGAACGGCTGCACCAAGTTGGCCAGCGCCTCGCCCAGGTCGTAGGACGCCACGACCCAGCCGAGGTGCACCTGCAGCGTGTGCGCCGCCTCCATCACGTACGGGGCCTCTACCACCCACTTCGAGCCGCCAGAGGGAACGAATACGCCGAGGACGGCCGAGTAGACGGCGACCACCATCGGGTAGGTCGCCGGCGTCGAGATGCTCACGAAGGCGTTGGCCAGCTGCTGGCTCAAGTGTGTGCCGGTGATGATCGCGGCGATGCCGGCGTAGAACGGGTACTGCAGGATGACGCCCGACACCGACGGCGTCGCCACCCGCACGGCGTGCAGCAGCCGCGCCGGGGTGCCGTGCAACAGTACGCCGGCCAGCAGGAACGCTAGGTTGACGATGTTGAGGGTCAGGGCGTTGAGCGGCTCGGCCGCCTGCAAAAAGTAGCGGACGAGGTAGAGGCCGCCGAGGCCCACGACGAACAGGCTGAGCAGGCGCGAGTGCTCCAGCCACGTGCCGGGTGTGATGTCGACCGGTGGCGGCGGCGGCAGGTCGTCGCCATCGAGCGGGATGCCCAGATCGCGGGCGGTGCGGGCGCGATGCGCCGGCGGCGTCGCCAGCCACATCACGCCGACGACGATCACGATCTCGACAAGCACCGAGACCAGGCTCTGCCACAGGAAGATCGTGTGCGACAGGCCGATGATGCCGTCGGGCACCACGCCCTGGTGGGCGACGATGTCGCGGATGCGCGGCTGGAGCGCCCCGGGACTGGCCATCTGCAGGGCCGCCGACCCGCTCAGGCCCTGGGCCCAGATGCTGCCCAGGCCCAGCACGGTGGCCGCCGCCAGCGCCCGGTAGTCCACCGTGGGCATGCGCCGGGCGACCGCACGGGCCAGCACCGCGCTGAAGGCCAGACTGAAGCCCCAATTGAACCAGGAGCTGACGAGGGCAAACAGCGTGACCCAGGCCACCGCCGCGCGAGCGGATGACGGCACGCCGGCCAGCCACCGAATCACCCGCCCCATCGGCGGCGAGCTGGCCAGGACGTAGCCGGTGATGATCACCAGCGCCATCTGCATGGTGAACGGGATGAGCTCCCAGAACCCGCTTCCCCAGATCGTCGCGATCTCGAGCACGCCGGCCGGTGTGCCCAGCAGGGCCGCGCTGACGACGACGACCGTCGCCAGCAGCGCGAAGACGAACGCGTCGGGGATCCAGCGCTCGGTCCAGGCGGTGGCCGCGAGCGCGAAACGGGCGAGCGCGCCGGGCGCCCCATCCGGCGGATTGGCCGCCGCGCTAGTCACGCGCCTCGCGCCGCACCAGCTCTTTGTACATGATCGTCGCCGGCTCGAGCGCCTTGGTGGTCGAGCCGCTGGCAAAGCGCGGGATCACGCCGACGGTCACGTAGCCCAGGGACCGATAGAGCGCCTCGGCGTGGCTGCCCGTCCAGGTGTCGAGGGTCAGCAGCGTGCGTCCTTCGGCGCGGGCCGCCCCCTCGAGCGCCACCATCAGCGCGCGGGCGATGCCGCGGCGCTGCAGATCGGGGTGCACGAGCATCTTGTTCACCTCGGCGCGGTGCCGCTGGTTGGGGGGCATCGCCAGCTCGAGCTGCGCGGTGCCGACGATGCGACCGTCCTGGCGCGCCACCAGCACGCGCTTGGTGCCGGCCAGCACCCCCGGCAGCACCCGCTCGCGCCAGAACGTCCTGGCGTCGTCGAGAGAATACGGGAGGACGAAGCTCACGCCGGCGCCGCGGTGGACGATGGCGTGCAGGATCTCGCTCAGTGCCTCGATATCCGCGGCCGTTGCCGGAGCGTCCGCGGCCGCCGGGCGCCAGTCGTCGATCGGGTGATCGGGAGGTCCGCTCATCGCGGGTCTCACGATATCTCGCGGCGAACGATCGGCACCATCCCCGGCCGGCTGCGGCGTGCGCTTCAGCCGCCCGCCAGCGCGACATCGACGAGCGGCAGGAAGCGTTCGGCCGGTTGCCGCACGGCCAGGTCGAGAAACGGCGCCATCGGCGTCTCGTCGGGGTTGATCTCGATGGTGGTGGCGCCGGCCCGTTTCGCCTCGACGACGAGTCCGGCAGCGGGATGCACCACCGCCGAGGTGCCCACGGCCAGCAGCACGTCGCAGGCGGCCGCGGCGTCGACGGCGCGGGCGAGCAGCGCGTGGTCGAGCGGCTCGCCGAACCACACCACACCGGGACGCTCGAGCCCGCCGCAGTGCCGGCACCGCGGCGGCAGCACGTCGAGCGGCACGGTCTCGAGCCGGTGGGTGCGGCGGTTGACGCAGCCGGACGCGCAGCGCACCTCCCAGATCGACCCATGCAGGCGGATGACGTCCGCGGCCCCCGCCCGCTCGTGCAGGCCGTCCACGTTCTGCGTGACCAGGGTGACGCCGGGCCGGCCCGCCCACCGCGCCAGCACGCGATGCGCCTCGTTGGGCGCGCAGGCGGCGATGCGCTCTCGGCGCCAGTCGTACCATTCCCAGACGAGCCGCGGATCGCGGGCGAAGGCTTCGGGCGTGGCGAGATCCTCGGGGCGGTGCTGACGCCAGAGCCCGCCGTCGCCACGAAACGTCGGCACGCCGCTGGCAGCCGACACACCGGCGCCCGTCAGCACCACGACCCGCTCGGCGCGCCGCAGCCACCCGGCGACCCTGCCCGCCGCGTCGTCGCTCATCGCGGCAGGGCGAACGCGACCACCGCGTCGCCGATCGGCAGGTCGGCCTTGCCGTGGCCGCCGGCGGCGATGACGACGAACTGGCGGCCGCCCGCCAGGTAGGTCATCGGCGTGGCGATGCCGGCAAACGGCAGCGTCGCGTGCCAGAGTTCCCGCCCGGTGGCGAGATCGAAGGCGCGAATGCGCTGGTCCATCGTCGCGGCGATGAAGACCAGGCCGCCCGCGGTCACGATCGGCCCGCCGCTGGTCGGCGTCCCAATCGGCGGCGTACCGGCAAGCGCCATGAACGGGTGGCCGTCCGGCAGGTGGCCGAGCGGCACTTCCCACGCCAGCCCCCCGGTAGCGAGGTTCACCGCGGCGAGCGTCCCCCAGGGCGGCGGATTGCACGGGATGCCGCGAGCGGTCTCGATCGGATCCATCCGCCGCATGCCGAACGGGGTCTCGCGCTGACCGCCAAACTCCCAGTCGCCGGTCGCCGTTGCCCGTTCGCGATCGTAGGCATCGCGCGGCAACAACTGGACCAGCGTGGCGAGACGCGATGTGTTCAGGACCAGGAGGCTGCCGGACGGGGCGAACGCCGCACTGCCCCAGTTGGTTCCGGACCCGTTGCCCGGATACATGATCGTGCCCTGCAGGCTGGGCGGGGTGAAGATGCCCTGCGATCGCAGCTTGGCGACGATCCCTCGGCACTCGTCCCGATCGGCCGGCGTCGGGCCCCACACGGTGTCGGGCGTGAGCGGCCCCTGCGGCATCAGCAGAGGCAGCTTCGGCGAGGTCGGCTGGGTGGGCCACGCGGCGTCCCCGGCGACGTCGCTTGACGGCATCGCCCGCTCCTCGACGTCGAAGAGCGGCCGGCCGGTCTCGCGATCGAGCACGAACAGCCAGCCGGTCTTGGTCGGCTGGGCGATGGCCGCCACCATCCGGCCGGCGCGCGGCACATCCACCAGCACCGGCTGTGCCGCCAGGTCGTAGTCCCACAGGTCGTGATGCACCGTCTGGAACGACCACACGAGCGCGCCGGTGGAGCCGCGTAGCGCGACCACCGAATTGGCGTGGGCATTCGCGCCCGGCCGGAGACCGCCGAAGAAGTCGGGGCTCGGGCTGCCGGTGGGCACGAACACGAGGTCGCGGGCGGCGTCCACGTTGATGACCGACCAGGCATTGCCGGCGCCGGCGCGTCCCGGCTGTCCGTCGAGAGGGTTCCAGCGCCAGCGCTCCTGGCCGGTGCGGGCGTCGAAGGCGCGGACCACGCCGCTGCCAGTGTCGGCGTGCCAGTTGTCGCCGATCGACGAGCCGGTGATCACCAGATCGCCGACGACCGCCGGCGGCGACGTCACCTGGTAGTCGGGCGGTCCGTCAGTGCCTGCGCCTGGTGCCAGCCGCACTTCCCCTTCGGCGCCGAAGCCGGCGCATGGCCGGCCGGTCGTGGCGTCGAGCGCCAGGAGCCGCGCGTCGATGGTCCCCGCGAAGACCCGCCGCGCGCACGGCGCCGCCGGATCGGCCGTCGTGTCGCGCCAGGCCGACACCCCGCGTGAGGTCACCTCGCTGTAGCGCGCGGAGCGATCGACACCGGCGTCGAAGCGCCAGACCTCGGCGCCGGTAGCCGGGTCGAGGGCGATCACGCGGCCATACGCGGTGGCCAGGTAGAGGCGTCCATCGACGTGAATGGGCGTGGCTTCGAAGGTGAGCTTCTCGGCGTCCCGGGCGTTCTGACCGAGTTCCCCGGTGCGGTAGGTCCAGGCGATCTGGAGCCCCTCGACGTTGGCGGCCGTGATCTCGCCAACCGTCGAGAATCGCGCGCCGGCCGCACCGGCGTAGGCGGGCCACTGATCGTCGGCTGCCGTCGCCGTCGGTTGAGGGCGGCAGCCGGCGGCCAGCAACCCCGTGACCGCCACCGCCGTTGTCAGGTGCCTAGCGGCGGCCGTCATACCAGACGAAACAGTCTTCGGCACGCCGCAGCGTGCGTCCACCGGTGAGCGCCGTTCGGACCAGCAGCGTCGCGAGCTCGAAGGCGGTATAGAGGCGCATCTTCCGGCCGCTCGTGCGCAGGGGATGGCCTCGGAGGATCACGACGCGCCGCTTCTGGCTTCGTGCCTGCCGCTTCAACTTCCGGAAGAGATCGAGTTCCTCGGTCGCGTAGAGGTGCGGGCTGAATCCGCCGACGGCGCGGAACGCCGCCGCATCCACGAAGATGAAGGCGCCTGCCGCCCAGCGCGTGACGACGCTGATGGCGTTCCAGCCGGCGACCATGGCGTCGCCGAGCCAGTTGCCATCGATCATGTGGACCGTGCTGCCGCCGGCCAGGCAGCGACCGGAGGCCATGGCGTCGGCGGCCCGGGCGAAGAGCCCTGGTGACGGGTGCGAATCGGCGTCCACGAACACGAGCCACTCGCCGCTGGCGGCCGCGGCGGCGGCGTTGCGCGCCCGCCCAATCTGGTTGACCGGCTCGAACACCACCCGGGCACCGGCTGCCTCCGCGATGGCCGGTGTGGCGTCGGTCGAGTTGTTGTCGCAGACGATGAGCTCGGTGGTCCAGCCGCGGGCCTCGAAGGCAGTCTGGGCCCGGCGGATGCTGGCGAGCGACGCGTCGAGGCTGCCGGCCTCGTTGTAGGCCGGCACGAGGACGGAAACCTTCACTTCACCATTCTACGGGCCGCCGCGGGATAGGATGCGCGGATGCGCTTCCCGTGGCTGCCACCGGTGTCCTGTCTCGTCGTCCCCTCCCTGGGCGCGCTGGCACTGGCGATCGCCGGCCCGACCATCGATGCGCAAGGCGGCCGCGTGCGGGCTCGGGATCTCGGCATCGTCATCGGCGCCATTCCTCCCGGACCGAACAACGCCATCACCGATGTGGATGGCGTGCTGGTCGGCCACGCGACGGTCGTGCGCGGCGAGGGAGCGTTGAAGGTCGGGGCCGGCCCGGTTCGCACGGGAGTGACGGCCGTCCTGCCGCGTCAGGACATCTGGTACACCTCGGTCTTCGCCGCCACCCACACCCTGAACGGCGACGGCGAGATGACCGGCACGCACTGGATCCGCGATCTGGAGACGCTGGCGCACCCGATCCTCATCACCAACACCGGCAGCATCGGCGCGGTGCACGACGCGGCGATCGCCTACATGACCGAGCGGCATCCGAAGCGCGACTGGGGGTTCCTGCCGGTGGTGGCCGAGACGTGGGATGGCACCCTCAACGACATCCGCGGCCGCCACGTACAGAAGGCGCACGTCTTCGAGGCGCTCGACAACGCCCGCGGCGGCGCGGTGGCCGAGGGCAACGTCGGCGGCGGCACCGGGATGATTTGCTATCGCTTCAAGTGCGGCATCGGCACGGCCTCGCGAAAGCTGCCGACGGCGGACGGCGGCTACACGGTGGGCGTGCTGGTGCAGGCCAATTTCGGCGGGCGCGACCAGCTGCGCATCGACGGCGTGCCGGTTGGCCGTGAGATCCCCGAGGCCATGCCCGACATCAAGTCGAACGCCGGCATCGACGCGAACCACGAGGGATCGGTCATCGTCGTGGTGGCGACCGACGCGCCGGTGTCGTCGCGTCAGCTCGAGCGGATCGCGCGGCGGGCGTCACTCGGCCTGGCCCGCACCGGCACGGCGTCGGGGAACACCAGCGGCGACATCATCGTGGCGTTCTCGACTGGCAACGCGATCCCGATGAACGCGCCGACGCCGGTTCTGGACGCCAAGCTCCTGTCGACCGACGGCATGGACCCGATCTTCCGCGCCACCGTCGAGGCCACCGAAGAAGCAGTGATCAACGCGCTGATGAAGGGCGAGACGATGACCGGCATCAACGGCAACACGGTCTACGCGCTGCCCTACGACCGCTTACGGCCCGTGATGGCCAAATACGGCCGCCCGCTCCGGCCATGATCGAGCGCGGTACGTAGGGCGGAGCTTCAGCTCCGCCTGGAGGCATCGTCTCGACACCGGGAGGCGGCTCTAAAGAGCCGCCCTACGACTGGTCCTGGTTTGCAACTAGGGCGGCGCCAAGCGGTTGTACTTCTTCAGCGCCTCCCGCAGCCGGTCGTGCGGCAGCCGCTCGACGCGGCGTCCGTCGGCGCCCACCATGGTCTCGGCGGCGACCATCGCGTTGATGATCGCTTCCTCGGTGGCCCACGCCGTGGCGTCGAAGATCGGGCTGATTTCCTCGTTCGAGACCATCTGCAGCGAGGCGAGGCCGCTGGCCTTGAACGCCTCGGGATTGGCCGTGGAAAAGGCGATGAAGATGTCGCCCGAACCGTTGCCCGACAGGCCCCCGGTGCGGGCCATGCCGAGGGTGGCGCGACGGGCCAGGCGCTTGAGCTGATGCGGCAGCAGCGGCGCGTCGGTGCCGACCACGATGATGATCGAGCCCAGGTCGCCGCGCACCGGGTCGTCGACCACGCCGTTGGCCGCCTGCGCCGGCGTGGCCGGGATCTCGCGTCCCACCGGCACCCCGGCGATCATCAACTGCGGGCGCCGCCCGAAGTTGGCCTGCACCAGCACGCCGACGGTGTGTGACCCGCTGCCGGCCTTCACGACCCGCGACGCCGTGCCGATGCCGCCCTTGAAGCCGTAGGCGACCATGCCGGTGCCGCCACCGACGTTGCCTTCGGCCACCGGGCCAGCCCTGGCGCTGTCGAGCGCCTCGAACACGTGGCGCTCCTTCACGTGGAAGCCGTTGATGTCGTTCAGGACCCCGTCGTAGGTCTCGGCCACGACCGGCAGCGACCACCAGTAGCCCGACGCGTCGGGCGGGCCGCTCTTGATGCGCCACTGGATGACCGCATCGCGCACCACGCCCACGCTGTGGGTGTTGGTGATCATCACCGGCCCCTCGAGGAAGCCCGACTCCTCCACCCAGGTCGTGCCGGTCATCTCGCCGTTGCCGTTCTGCGAGTACCAGCCGGCAAAGGACGGCTTGGCCATCGAGTCGCGGCCGCGCGGCATGACCGCCGTGACGCCGGTGCGCACCGGGCCCTGTCCGACCACCAGCTTGCCCTCGCCGTTGACGATCGTCGAGTGCCCGACGGTCACACCGGCGATGTCGGTGATGGCGTTGCCGGCACCGGGCGTGCCCTCGAACGGCACGCCGAGATCGCGGGCGCGCGGTGCGCGTTGGGAGAGGGTTGCCGGCGACAGGCTGAGAACAGCGACGGCGACTACGGCCGACGCCACGGCAGAGCGAGACAGAGAGTGCGGCATGGCGGCGAGTGTATCGCACGGGTGACGACCGATGGCCCGTGCCCGGGCGCGGGTCGCACGTCCTGGGCCGTACACGACAACGGCGGGCCCGAGAGCCCGCCGTGTTGGCTTCACGCTGGCAGGTCGAGCTAGGGCTTGCGCATCGCCCGCTCGGTGGACGGCGGCACCAGGCCCTTGCCGCGCATGTAGCTGATGCCCGTGCCGTAGACCTCGTTGCTGTGCGCGACCAGGTTGGCGAGGATGGCGCCGCGGGCCACGCTGTTGGGCCCCTGCTTCATCATCTCGGTGGCGTTGGCGTCGGTCACCGTCTTGAACGCCTCGTCGCAGAAGGCAAACGAGTCCGCCAGCGCCTTCACCGATTCGGCCTTGGTCGCCTTCTTTTCGTTGTCGTTGCCCTGGTTGGGGTTGGCCACGCCACGGGCAGCGGCGCACATGCCGAACTGCGCGTTGGCGGCGTGGCCCATCAACTGCCCGAACGTGCGCACGTCCTTGGTGGGCATGAAGGTGTAGTCGGCCTCGGCCATCTTCTCGGCCATCTCGGTCAGGTTGCGCTTGATGCCGTCATAGCCCCGCTGGAGGCCGTTGGAGAGCGAGATCGTCAGCGGCGGCTGCGGCGGCGTCGGCGCCTGAGCCTGAGCCGCCGGCACGGCCACGACGAACACGAACAGCGCGGTATACACACACTTCATGATGGGCACTCCTCTCGGCCCGCGGTGCGCTGGCCGGACAGCCGAACTGTAGAACAGGTGGTCGGATTTCGGCAACGAACCCGTGGTTCACGGCTGATGCACGGCAGCGGCCAGGCGCGCCGCCAGCGCCGCAAACGCCGGGGTCGGTCCATGCCAGGCCAGGTCGTCCACGTCGTCGAACACCGGGACGTCGGTGCGCAACGTCGCCAGCTCACGAAAGAGCATCGCCGGCGTCCGATCGCGGCGCAGCACCGCCGCCAGCATCCCCGCCCGGGCGACGTCCACGCCCCAGTGGCGATGGTCGTCGGGAATCCGATCGATGTGGCCGAACCTGGCCAGTACCTTCGCGGCCGACTTGGCGCCCCAGCCTGGCAGCCCGGGGTAGCCGTCGGCGCTGTCACCGACCAGCGCCAGGTAGTCGGGGATCGACGCCGGCGGCACGCCGAACTTCTCGCGGACGCCGGCTTCGTCGCGCAGCGTGCGGCGCATGCGATCGAACTGCACCACGCGGTTGCCGTCGACGCATTGCGCCAGGTCCTTGTCGGGCGAGCAGATGAGCACGCGCTCCACGCGCGGATCAGTGGCGGCCCGCGCCGCGGCGGCGGCCAGCGCGTCGTCGGCTTCGAACTCCACCATTGCCCAGACGCGCACGCCGAAGGCCGCCAGCACCTCCTCGAGCAGCGGGAACTGGGCCCACAGCGCCGGGTCGATGCCCTCGCCGGTCTTGTAGCCGGGCCAGAGGTCGTTGCGAAACGACTCGATCACGTGGTCGGTGGCCACGCCGACGTGCGTGGCGCCGTCGTCGAGCATGCTCTTCACCGACGCCAGCACGCCGCGCACCGCGCCGACCTCCATGCCCGAGGCGTCGTGCGCCGACGGCACGGCGTAGAAGTGGCGGAAGAGCTCGTAGGTGCCGTCGACGAGGTGGACGTTCATGATGCGCGGCCCGGCGTCGCGAGCCCTCGCATGCTATAACGAAGCCACCGACATGGCTTCCGCTTCGCGACGCGCGCCCTCGACCCCTCGCCGCAGCACCCGTCAGACCGGGCGAGTCGTCCGCGTCGGCCTCACCCAGATGGCGTGCGGTCCCGACCCCAAGGCCAATCTCGCCCGGCAGCTCGCGCTCGCCGGCCAGGCCGCGGCCAAGGGCGCCGACATCGTCTGCACGCAGGAGCTCTTCGCGTCGCCCTACTTCTGCCAGACCGAGGACCATCGCTTCTTCGCGCTCGCCGAAACCATTCCCGGGCCGTCCACCGCTGCCTTCCAGGCGTTGGCGAAGAAACACGGCGTGGTCGTCGTGGCGTCGCTCTTCGAGAAGCGAGCGGCGGGGCTGTACCACAACACCGCCGCCATCATCGACGCCGATGGGGCGCTGCTGGGGATCTATCGCAAGATGCACATCCCCGACGACCCGCTCTTCTACGAAAAGTTCTACTTCACGCCCGGCGACACCGGCTTCCGCGCCTGGAAGACGAAGAAGGGCACGATCGGCGTTCTCATCTGCTGGGACCAGTGGTACCCCGAGGCCGCGCGGCTCACGGCGCTGCAGGGCGCGGAGATCCTCTTCTACCCCACCGCCATCGGCTGGCACCCGAGCGAGAAGGCCGAGTACGGCCGTGCCCAGCACGACTCGTGGGAGCTCATCCAGCGCAGCCACGCCGTGGCCAACGGGTGCTGGGTGTGCGTGCCCAACCGTGTCGGTCACGAGCTGGTGCGCGATGCCAAGGGCCGCCCGGTGAACGCCGACGGCCTCGAGTTCTGGGGGCAGTCGTTCGTGGCCGCGCCCGACGGCTCGGTCGTGACGCGCGCCAGCACCAGCCGCGAAGCGGTGCTGGTGGTGCCGTGCGACCTCGAACGCGTGGAGTTCGCCCGCACGCACTGGCCCTTCCTGCGCGACCGCCGGATCGATGCCTACGGCGACCTCAGCCGGCGCTTCGTCGACGCTCCCGCCGGGCGCGGGCCGGCGCGGTGACGGCCGCCACACGCCGACGCCGCTTGCGCGCGCCTCGCGTCCTGGCGGGGACCCCGGCCGAACACGGCTATGCGTTTCCCGCCGAATGGCGGCGCCATGCGGCCACGTGGATCAGCTGGCCGCGGCCCGAAGGCATTTCGTTCCCGGGCTTCTACCATCGCGCCATCGAGGACGTCGTCCGGGTGATCGGCGCCATCGCCGCGCACGAGCCCGTACACCTCAACGTACCCAACGCCAACTACGAACGCCTCGTCCGGCAGATGCTCACGGCGCGCGGCGTGCCCGGCCGGCGCGTGCGCGTCCATCACATCGCGACCAACGAATGCTGGACCCGCGATCACGGCCCCGCCTTCGTGCAGCGGCGCCGTCGCGGCCGCACCGAGACCGCCGTCGTCGACTGGCGCTTCAACGCCTGGGGCGGCAAGTACCCGCCGTGGACCGCCGACGACGCCGTGCCCACCGAGGTGGCGCGCGTGCTGGGGTTGCCGGTGTTCCACGCCAGCCTCGTCATGGAAGGCGGGGCGGTAGACTTCAACGGTGCCGGCACGGTGCTGACCACCACCTCGTGCCTGCTGCACCCGAATCGCAATCCCGGCATCCCGCGCGAGGCGATCGAGCGCGACCTCAAGGCGTATTACGGCCAGCATCACGTCGTGTGGCTCGGCGAGGGCATCGCCGGCGACGACACCGACGGCCACATCGACGACCTGGCCCGCTTCATCGGCGAGCGCGTGGTCGTCGCGGCAGTGGAGGACGACCCCGGCGACGCCAACTACCGCGTGCTGCGCGCCAACCGCCGGGCGCTCGATCGCGCGCGCGACGCCGATGGGCGCGCCTTCGAGGTGGTCGAGCTGCCCATGCCCCGCCCGGTCGTGTACGAGGGCATGCGCCTCCCGGCGACCTACGTGAACTTCCTCTTCGTGAACGGCGCGTTGCTGGTGCCCACCTTCGGCGATCGCACCCGCGACCGCCAGGCGCTGGACCGGCTGCAGCGCGCCCTGCCCCGCCGCCGCGTGGTCGGGGTCGACTGCCGGGCGCTCATCTGGGGACTGGGCGCGATTCACTGCCTCACCCAGCAGCAGCCGGCGTAGAGTTTCCGGCATGCGGGCCCTGCCTCCTGGCCGCGTCGTGGCCGACCAGGCGCTGTCACGCGCCGCCGGCGCGCCGCTGGTCGAGGGCAACGCCGTGCGGCTGTTGCAGGACGCGGCGGAGAATTACCCGGCGTGGCTCGACGCCATCGCCGCGGCCGAGTGCTTCATCCACTTCGAGATCTACATCCTCCACGACGACGCGTCGGGCAAGCGCTTCGCCGACGCGTTGATCGCCAGGGCCCGGGCCGGCGTCAGGGTGCGGCTCATCTACGACTGGGTCGGCGCGCTGAACGCCGCTGGCCGCCGGTTCTGGAACCGGCTGCGCGACGGCGGGGTCGAGGTGCGGGCCTTCAACCCGCCCCGGCTCACCCGGCCGCTGGCGTGGCTGGTGCGCGATCACCGCAAGGCGCTCGTCTGCGACGGCCGGGTGGCATTCGTCTCGGGCCTGTGCGTCGGCGAGGCGTGGGAGGGCACGGCCGACGTCGACCCATGGCGAGACACCGGCGTGGAAATTCGCGGGCCCGCGGTGGCCGACGTCATGGCGGAGTTCGCTGAGGTGTGGAGCTCAATCGGCGCCGCGCTCCCGCCCGACGAACTCACCGCGCCCGACGGCAGCCAAACGGCGGGCACGGTCGCCTTGCGGGTGATCGGCACGAAACCGGCGGCCGCCGGCATGCTTCGGCTCGATTCCCTGGTGGCCGGCCTGGCCCGCAAACGGCTGTGGATCACCGACGCCTATTTCGTGGGCGTGCCGGGCTACACCCAGGCGCTGCGGGCCGCGGTCGCCGACGGCGTCGACGTCCGGCTGCTGGTGCCGGGCGGCAGCGACCTGCCGCTGGTACGCTCGTTGTCGCGTGCCGGCTACCGCGCGCTGCTGGAAGGCGGGGTGCGCGTCTTCGAGTGGAACGGCTCGATGGTGCACGCCAAGACGGCGGTCGCCGACGGCCAATGGTCCCGGGTCGGCTCGACCAACCTCAACATCCAGAGCTGGATGGGCAACTGGGAGCTCGACGTCGCCATCGAGGACACCGAGGTGGGTGCGGCGATGGAGCGGATGTTCGAGGCCGACCTGGAGCGATCGACCGAGGTGGTGCTCGCCGGCCACTCCCGCACCGTCAGCAAGCCGCGGGAGGGCGCGCCGCCCGTGGTGCGCCGGTCATGGCTGGCGTGGCGAGGCGGGGGCGCCGGCCGCACCGGGCGAGCCGCCGCGGGCGCGTTCCGGATCGGCAACACCGTGGGCGCCGCGCTCACCGCACGGCGGCCGCTCGGTGCCGCCGAGGCGCCGATTCTTGGCGCCGGCGGCCTGCTCCTGGTCGTGGTCGCGGCCGTGGCGGCGTGGTGGCCGGCCGTGGTGGCCTATCCGCTCGCCGTCGGGGCCCTGTGGCTGGGGACGAGCCTGGGCGCCGCGGCCTGGCGGGCCTGGCGCCCGCGGTGAGCGGCCTATCCGGAGCGGCCTGATATACTTGAGAGCTTGCACCACCTGCCGGAAAGTGGACCGGGCGGCCCCAGAAGCCTCCCACCCGGATCCGGTGAAAGGACCCGATCGTGAAGCCAGGCATCCATCCCGAGTACTTCGAGGTCACCGCCCACTGCGCCTGCGGCGCCACGTGGACGACCCGCTCCACCACGAAGGACGTTCACCTCGACATCTGCAACAACTGCCACCCGTTCTTCACCGGCCGGCAGAAGCTGATCGACACCGAGGGACGCGTCGAGCGGTTCAACAAGAAGTTCGGTGCCCAGTCGGCCGACGCCCTCAAGGCGGCCGCCAAGGCCGCCAAGGCCAAGAAGGCCGCCAAGACCAAGGTCAACTAGCGCCGGCGCCAGCCGCTAGCGCGACTCGTCGGACGGCTCGTCGGGCGTGCCGCGGGCGGCGCGGGCGTTACGCGCACCCAGGAAGACGCCTGCCAATCCGGCCGCCGCGCCCAGGCCCATGAGGGCCCTGGTCACGAACCGGCCCTTGGGCGGCGGGGTCTCTCCGTGGATGAGCTGGCGGTAGACGTCGGCCTCGGGTGGCGGCGACGGCTTGGGCCGCGGCCGCGCCGGTCGATCGGGCCCCGGCACCCACCGGGTGAGGTAGCTGAAGTGGTCCGACGCGCACGCGGGACACCGGTACTCGTCGTGTACCTCTTCGCAATCCAGACACAAACGCGCCACGTGTAGCTGCACGATCGCAGTGTAGCGCGACGGCTCGTCAGCGAGGAGCTACTGCGCGAGACAGCGACCGACAGGCCGCAGCCGGTCAGGCCAGCGTGACAGCGTTGGGGTCTAGCCGCTAGCCGCTAGTCCCTAGCCGCTAGTCGAGAAACACCGGTTGTCCCCACGCCCGGGCGCCGTTGGAGTCGCTGACGACGACGCGGGCGTAGCCCTTGCGGCCGGCCAGTGAAAAGCGCGCCGTGACGCCGTGCACCGTGTCGACGACCGCCCCGCCCGAGCCGACGAGCCCGATTCGATAGCGGGTGTCGCCCGCCGCGCGGATGCGCAGCGTGATCGCCGCCCGGTCGGCGGCGTAGGCCTCGAGCTCGACCCCCGTCGAGGCGTAGAACGCCCCCTCCTCGAGCGAGGCCATCAGCGCCGACGCCTCGAGCCGGGGCGCCTGCACCATCACCCAGCCGCGGCCCGGCCGCGGCGCCAGCGGATCCCACGGCCGCTTGAAGTCGTGCGCGTCGTCCACGGCAATGCCGTAGACCCGCCGTCCCGCGGTGAGCAACTGGTCCCACACCTGCTCCACCCCCGGCCGGTCCTCGCCGCCGAGGTTGTTCACGATCGGATGACCGCTGTAGATCTCGAGCAGGCGATAGCGCTCGAGCCGGGCCAGGTCGGCCGGCGCGATCGCCCAGCCGAAGTTCGGGTGGTTGATGTGGGGCACGCCGCGCGCCGAACGAATGGCGTCGACGTTGCGTTGCAGCGTTTCGGTCACGCTGCCGCCGTGTTGCGGCTCGACCAGCCGATCCACGTTGAGGCCGTTGACGTGCAAGGGCTTCCGCTCGAAGGCGTCGGTCACCTCCTCGCCGGGCACCAGCAGGAACTGCTCCGGTACGTTGAAGCGCTGCGAAAGCGCCGCGATATCGACCAGCACGTTGTGATCGCTCAGCACCAGGAACTGGTAGCCGCGCTCCTGGTACCAGCGCGTCACCTCCTCGGGCGTGCTGTCGCCGTCGCTCTCGAGGGTATGGGTGTGGGTGTTGCCCTTGTACCAGCGCCACGTCGAGCGGTCGCCGGCCGGCTGTGCCGGTGCCGGCCTGGTGGCCGACCCGAACGTGGCAGCGAGGCCGGACAGCGCGATCATTGGAAGCACAACGGCTCTGGCCATGCGGGCATCATGCCCTACCGGCGTGGCGTCCGTACGCACGAAGGGCGGCTCCGGAGAGCCGCCCTCGGTGTGACTTCGTCGGGGCTAGCCGCCAGCCCCTGGCCGCTGGGCTAGAAACGGAACGTGGCGCCCAGCCGGATGATCCGCGGCGTCAGGATACGGGTCGGCCGGCTCCACGTCGAGCCGAGCACCTCGTTCTGCAGCAGCACGTGGTTGGCGTTGAGGACGTTGAAGAGGTCGACCGAGCCCTCGAAGCTGGAGCGGCCGAAGGTAAAGCGCTTGCTGCCCCGCAGGTCGAGGAACTTGTCGACCGTCTCGGTGCGGTCCTCGCCACGCTGGGCGACGCGGATGTTCTCGCTCGGCTGGGTGGTGGTCGGGTTGGTGAAGCTGAACACGATGGTCCGGTTCAGCGGATCGCCAGCCCGTGCCGTGTACTTCGCCGAGCCCATGATGTCCCACGGGAACCGGTAGCTGCCCGAGAGCGTGAAGGTCCACGGCAGGTCGATGAAGACCGAGCCGTTGTCGCGGTTGATCAGCGTGTTCGGGTTGCTGAAGTCCCGGCTCTCGGTCGGGGTCGTGTAGGTGCCGCTGTGGTCGAAGCCCTCGTGCTTCTGCAGCGACAGCCCGGCCAGCATCTGCCAGTTGTTCGACATCCTTTTCTGGATGTCGAACTGCACGCCGTTGTAGTCGCTCTCCAGACCCTCGACGTTGGTGATCACCCGGTTGCGCAACGCCCCGAACGCCGGCAGCAGCTTGTAGATGGTGATGCTCTTCACCTGGCCGTCGGCCGAGTCGGTATACGTGCGCTCTTCGGGCGTGTAGGCCGAGGCCGGCCGGGCCAGATCGACCAGGCCGAGGCCGTCGCGGTGCTGACGCCGATGGTAGCTCACGCCCACCGCCAGGTTCGGGACGATCTGGTGCTCCACGCCGACGTTCATCTCGTCGCTATAGGGCCGATCGGCGTCCGGGTCGTAGGTCGGGAAGAGGCCGCGCTGGAACGCCGGCACGGTGCCGAGCTCACCGGGGTCGAGACGGATGTTGCCGTTGGTGTCGTTCCAGGCGACGCTCTGGGTGGCCAGCGCGTTGGGATTGGTGCCCTCGACGATCTCCGAACCGAACTGGTTGAAGAATCGGCCGTAATAGGCCTTGATGGCCGTCTTGCCGTTGCCGAAGACGTCGAAGGACATGCCGATGCGCGGCATGATGCTCAACGAGTAGTCGAAGATGTCGGTCTGGGGGAACGCCCGCTCGCCCACGTAGGTGCCGCCCGGGCTCGCCTGCTCGGGCAGGTAGCCCGAAGCGCCGTCGAGGCGCACGCCGAGGTTGATGGTGGCGCGGCCGATCACCCAGCGGTCCTGCAGGAAGGCGCCCCAGGTCTCCATCTTGTGGTCCGAGATGATCGGCGTGTTGGCGATGTTGGCCTGGAACGGCACGCCGTCGCGCAGTTCGAGCATGATGTCGCCGTTGCGGATCCGATCGTAGGCCATCCGCTCCCACGACAGCTGCACGCCGGCCTTGAAGTCGTGCGAGCCGGCCATGTCTGGCACGAAGTAGCTATAGGTCGCGTTGCCCTGGTAGCGGTGGTTCGGGTTGAGCGACTGGATCTCGGCGGCGTTGATCCGGGTGAAGCGCACCGTGTCGCGGATGGCGATGCCGGTCGCACCATCCTGATAGCGGCTCGGGAATTCGCCCCACATGCGGCCGAACCGGACGTCGAGCACGCCGCGCTGGCCGACCACCTGGTTGACCTGGGCGACGTAGTTCTGCGCCGGCTGGTCCTGCAGCGTGGTCGCCAGGTCCTCGACGAAGAGGTAGGGCGAGTCGCGGCGGTGGAACCGGTTCTTCAGGTTGCGGTTGAACATGAACGAGGCGCGGGTGTTGGCCGCCGCCTGCCACGTGGCCTTACCCATGTAGTTCTCGATGCGGTTGTCGTCGATGGCCTGCGACCCGTCGGGATTCACCGCGCCGATCTGGAACTGGTCGAGCCGCCAGCGGCGAAGCGCGCCGAACGCCCACAGCCGATCCCTGAAGATCGGCCCGCCGAGCGTCGAGCTCCAGTCGTAGGACAAGTCGATCGGGTTGCCGGCCGCGCCGGTCTGCACGCCCTCACCGAGGCCGAGGCGCCGCCGCAGGTCGTCGTCGACGTTGCTGCCCTGCATCGAGTCGTTCATGAAGTAGAAGTTGTGGTCGCTGGCGACGCGGTTGGCGCCCGACTTGGTGACCATGTTCATGTAGACGCCCGAGACATCGCTCTCGGCGGTGCCCGACGCCGTCTGCATGTTGTATTCCTCGTACATCTCGAAGCCGTAGTACTGCATCGTGGAGCCGCCGCTGCCGCCCGGCCAGTTGGTCTTCAGGCCGTCGATGGAGAACGACTTCTGGCTGTCGGCCGAGCCGAACGCCTCGAGGTTGTACTGCTGCATGCCCTCGGTGCCACCGACGTCGAGCCGGCCGGTGACCACGCCGGGGACGAGGCCGGCCATCACCCACGGGTTGCGCCCCGAGGGAATCGCCTCGTAGAGGTCCTTGGTGATGTTGGTCTGGGTCACGGTCGACGAGACGTCGACGACCGGCGACTCGCCGCTGACGGTGACCGTCTCCTGCAGCCCGCCGACGGTCAGTTCGAGGTCGAGACGGGTGGTGCGGTTCACCTGCACGACGATGCCGTCGCGGGTCTGGGTCGTGAACCCGGTGAGTTCGAACGACGCCGTGTAGCTCCCCGGCGGCAGGCCGGTCAGCGAGTACAGCCCCTGGTCGGTGCTCACGGTGGAGCGCGACGTGCCCGCCAGGGCGCCGCCAGTGACGTTCACGGTCACACCCGGGAGCACGCCGCCCTGGGCGTCGCGCACGAGACCGGTCAGTGCGCCGGTCTGCTGTGCCTCGGCCGTGGTCCCGGCCACCAGGGCCAGTCCCAACGCCGCTGCGGTTACCCAACGAAACAGCACTCTCATGATTGGTGGTCCTCCCACACGTCGGCCCAGAAGGTGCGAGCCGTCATCTAGTCAAGCAAACGCCGTGCACTGCGCGGACGCGGTCACAGACCTGGAACCGGCAATATTCCCTAGAGAAATCGGCCCTCGGTCACGCCGGGCCACACCCGAATTCAACGCATTGGATCCGCGGTTCATCGTCCGGTGCGTGGGGGCCGATGCCACGCCTCGCCCTCAGCTACCGTACACACGACGGGCGGCTTCCCGGAGCCGCCCGTCGCCCTTTCCCGATCCGGTCCCGTCTCAGAAGCGCACGGTCGCGCCGAGCCGAATGATGCGCGGCGCGAGAATGCGCGTCGGACGTCCCCAGGTGGCGCCGATACCTTCGTTCTGCAACAGCACGTGGTTGGCGTTGAGGGCGTTGAACAGGTCGAGCGAGCCCTCGATGCTGCTCATGCCCAGGGCGAATCGCCGCGCGACGCGCAGGTCGACGAACTTGGTGACGTCGTCGGTACGGTCGGTGCCACGCGGCGCCAGCCGGACGGTCTCGCTGGCCTGCGACGCCGTGAGCCCGCTGAAGACCCCGGTCCGCAGCAGCGGGTCGCCGGCCCGGGCGGTGTACTTGCCCGACAGCACCAGCGCCCACAGCGCCTGGTAGCTGCCCGACAGCGTGAAGCTCCACGGCAGATCGGTGAAGATCCGTGAGTCGGCGCGGTTGATCAGCGTGTTGGGGTTGCTGAAGTCGAAATTGGTGAACGTCCCGGTGTGCTCGAAGCCTTCATGGCGCTGCAAGGTGAGGCCAGCCAGCGCCTGCCACCGGTTCGACATCCGCTTCTGCACCTCGAACTGCACGCCGTCGTAGTCGCTCTCGAGCACCTCGACGTTGCTGATGTAGCGGTCGCGAGCGTTCACGAACTCGGGCTTCAGGTTGTAGATGACGATCGGCGTCGTCTGACCGCTCACCGGGTCGATGTAGGTCCTGGGGATCGGCGTGTAGGTGTCCGGGGTGCGGGCCCGGTCGAGGATGCCGAGGCCGTCGCGATGCTGGCGGCGGTGGTAGCTCATGCCGACCGCGAAGTTGTTGGCGAGCTGCTGCTCGACGCCGACGTTCATCTCCTCGCTGTAGGGGCGTGAGGCGTCGCCGTCGACGCTGGGGAACAGCCCGCGCGGGAAGCCGGTGAAGGCCCCGAGCTCACCGGCGTCGAGCAGCCGATTGTTGTTGTTGTCGGCCCAGGCGACGGCCTGGTTGACGATCGCATTGGGGTTGGCGGTCTCGGCGATCTCCGAGCCGAACTGGTTGTAGAAGCGGCCGTAGTAGGCCTTCAGCGCCGTCCTGCCGTTGCCGAACACGTCGAAGGTGACGCCGAGCCGGGGCGCGATGTTCGGACCGAAATCGAAGACGTCGGTCTCGGAGAAGCTGCGCTCGCCGACGTAGGTTCCGGCGGCGCTGGTCTGGGCTGGCAGGTTCGCGCTGACGCCGTCGATGCGCAGGCCGGCGTTGATGGTGAAGCGCCCGAACATCCAGCGGTCCTGCAGGAAGAAGCCCCAGGTCTTGAGCCGGTGATCCGAGTCGATCGGCGTGTTCGAGAGCTGGGCCTGGAACCCGACGCCGTCGCGCTGCTCGAGGTAATAGTCGCCGTTGCGGATCCGCTCGTACTGCATGCCCTCGCGCGAGATCTGCATGCCGCCCTTGATGTCGTGGGTGCCCAGGCCGCCGGTGTCGACGAACAGGCTGGCAGTGAGATTGCCCTGATAGCGGTCGTTGGGGTTCAACGACTGCTGGATGGCCGCCCGCTCGATGGTGAACCGGTTGACGTCGCGGATCGAGATGTCGTTCGGGCCGACCTCGGACTGGTAGCGCGACGGCGTGGTGCCCCACATGCGGCCGAAGCGGCCGTCGATGACCAGCCGCGAGCCGAGCACCTGGTTGTAGCTCAAGGCGTAGTTCTGCGCCGGCTGATCCTGGAGCGTCGTCGCCCGATCCTCGACGAACAAATAGGGTGAGTCGCGGCGGTGGAAACGGTCCTTGAGATTGCGGTTGTAGGTGGCCGAGGTGCGGATGGTCGGGCTGGTCTGCCAGGTGACCTTGCCGACGAAGTTGCGGATGCGGTTGTCGTCGATGGCCTGCGAGCCGTCGGGGTTGAGGGCGCCGACCTGGAATTGGTCGAGCCGCCACCAGCGCATGGCGCCGAAGAACCACAGCTTGTCGCGGAGAATCGGTCCGCCCAGGGTCGAGCTCCAGTCGTAGGAGATGTCGATCGGGTTGCCGGCCGCACCCGACTGCTGGCCGGGCGCCAGGCCGAGCCGCTCCCGCAGGTCGTCGTCCAGGTTGGTGCCTTGCATCGAGTCGTTCATGAAGTAGAAGTTGTGGTCGCTCGAGAAGCGGTTGCCGCCCGACTTGGTGACCATGTTCATGTAGACGCCCGAGACATCGCTCTCCGCGGTGCCCGACGCCGTCTGCATGTTGTATTCCTCGTACATCTCGAAGCCGTAGTACATCATGGTGGCGCCGCCGTTGCCGCCGGCCCAGTTGGTCTTGATGCCGTCGATCGAGAACGACTTCTGGCTGTCGGAAGAACCGAACGCCTCGAGGTTGTACTGCTGCATGCCTTCGGTGCCGCCGACGTCGAGCCGCCCGGTGACCACGCCCGGCACCAGGCCGGCCATCACCCACGGGTTGCGGCCGCTGGGAATCGCCTCGAAGAGGTCCTTGGTGATGTTGGTCTGCGTCACCGTCGTCGAGATGTCGACCACCGGCGAGGCGCCGCTGACCGTGACGGTCTCCTGCAGGGTGCCAACGCCGAGCTCGACGTCGACGCGAGTGGTTCTCGCCACCTGCACCACGATGCCCTCGCGCTTGAGCGGAGCGAAGCCGGTGAGCTCGTAGCTCACGACATAAAGGCCGGGCGGCAGTGTCGTGAACTGGTAGACACCCCCTTCACCGGTGACCGCTGCCCGCGCGCCGCCGATCAGCGAGGGGCTGGACGCGCTAACGGTGACTCCAGGCAACACACCGCCCTGCGCGTCCCGGACCACGCCCGACAGCGTGCCGGTCTGCTGGGCCTCGGCCACGCCGAGCAGAGCCAGCACGGCGAATGCGACGGCGGTTCCGCAGCGAATCCACGCGATCATGCTCATCCTCCTCTTGTGGTCCCGATTGCCGATCCTGGCGAGGCGACGCTCCCCTCCGGCGACAGAGACTCTAGCCCAACAACTACCCGGACGGACGGAGTTTTAGGTTCTCGGGTAGTCACGGACGGCGCGGCGACGGGGCGCGCCAGTTCTTCGTCGAATTGCGCTATCAAGGCGCCCGGCCGGGGAGCGGCCAGCTTGCGCTCCAGTCGCGCCAGGCGATGCTCGGCCTCGCCCCGCCGGCGCCCGTCGATCGGCTCCGCCAGGACATCGAGCACCAGCGTGCGCGCCGCCGCGAAGTCGCGGGCGCGATGCTCGTGGAAGATGGCGAGCGCCTCCCGGGCCTCGCGCCAGGCGAGAGCCGAGGCGCCGCGAGTGGCCAGCAGATCGCGCCACGCCTCGGCCGCGGCGCTGGCCCGCCCGGCGCGACGCCGGACCAGGGCCAGCCGGCGCAGCGCCTCACCACGAAGCCGTCCGTCGCCCATCCGCCGGCCGATCTCCGCCGCGTGCGCATAGCACGCCTCGGCGTCGTCGCGGCTGAGCAGTCGATCGTGCAGGCGCCCCAGACCCAGGCATTCATAGCCGCTCTCGGCGGCCCCCGGCCCGAGCACCACCAGCGAGGCCGCGCGCGCGCAGACCAGCAGCGTCGAGAGGAGATCGAGCCGGTTGTGTTCGAGCACCGCTTCGAGAGCCTCGGGGCGGCCGTCGCGCACGAACTGGAAGTAGCGCGACGGGATCTCGAACCCCGGCACGTCACCCACGCGGTGCAGTCCGCTCAGCCGCCGCTCGAGCACCCCGAGCGTGCAGCTCGCGTCGTCGGGGTCGAGCCCGGCGATCTCCGATCGATCGCGCCAGAACCGGCGGGCCGGATGCAGCGCGTCGAGGTGCGGCAGCAGCCCCCACGGCCACACCAGCCGGTGATAGCTGAAGCGCATCTCGAGCAGCGGCACGTCGAAGGTGCGGCCGTTGTAGGTCAGCAGCTGCGTGCGATCGCGCATCCACTCCGAGACCAGGTGCAGCTGCGCGCGCTCGTCCTCGAACCCCGGCGACAGGAACTGCCGGGTCGTGATGCCGTCGCCGTCGAGGCGGGCGCAGCCCACCAGGAACGCCTGCGTGCCGGCGCCGCCGGCCAGCCCCGTGGTCTCGAGGTCGACGACGCACAGGCCGTCGAGATCCTGCAGCAACGGCCCGGCGGGCGGCACGACGCCGCGGGTGCCGGGCCAGGCGCGGCCGAGGGCGGCGAAGCCCTCGGTGGAGGCATGGAGGGTGCGAACGATGTTCGCCACCGGATGACGGCCGTGCCGATCCTCGGCGCCATAGTGGCGATCGACGACGATGCAGCGGCCTCCCATTGCCTCGTGCACCGCGCCACCGAGCGTGGTCGCAGCATGACGGGCGCGATCGGCCGACGAACCGGCCAGCTCGCCGCGGGGATCGTGGACGCGCGGCACCGCCGGCGGGCGCCCCCCACGACTTGTCGCAAGCGTTCCGCGAGTGACGGCTTCAGCATCGTCGTCAGAAGGGCACGTCGTCGAGGCCCGTGCCAGCCGCCGACGCCGCCGCGAGCGTGGACGCCGGTGCGTCGCCTGGCAGCGCGCGCACGCCAAGCGCGGCGAGAAGCGCCAGCGCCACGGCCTTGGCCCGCGGCCCGGTCTCCCCGATCGGCCCGACGCAGGTCGGGCAACCGTGGTCGCAGTCGCAGCCGGCGATGAGCTCGCGCGTGCGCTCGAGCAGGTCGTGGTGCATGGCGTGCAGCGGCAGCGAGAAGCCGATGCCGCCCGGGAACGCATCGTACAGATAGATCCGCGGCTCGTCGCCCAGCTGGTCGGGCAGCGCGGTCCGGCCCCCGGTCGGCCTGGTCTCGCCCTGCGCCTCGTCGCCCTGGCCGAACGCCAGCCCCAGATCGCGGCCGTCGCACATCAGCAGCAGCGTGGCGATGCTCTTCATCGCGAAGCCCAGGCCAACCACGCCGTCGCGCCGGTCGTCACGCGAATAGGGCAGCCCTTGCATCACCGCCGCCGGCACGGTGAGCCAGTAGGCGGTGGTGTGCATCTGTTGCTCGGGCAGGTCGAGCTCGCCCGAGCCGACGTTCTCATTGGTGTAGAACTTGATCTTCTTGAAGCCGACGATGCGCGACGACACGTGGACGTCGCCGTGGGCCGGGACGTCGGCCGCGGGCGTGGCCCGCTCGAGCACCGTGACCTTCGAGTACGAGATCGCGGTGGTGTAGTAGTCGCAGTCGACGCTGCGCACGTAGGCCTTGCGGCCCTCGAAGTCGAGTGACTCCACCTGGAAGAGGCGCCCCTCGACGAGGTAGATCGCCTTGGGATGCAGCGTCGACGGACCGCTGGTGTAGTCGGTCTCGCCGATCACCGTCGAACCTGCCGTGACGTCGACCACGACGAAGTTGTCGGAGGTGATCGAGCGCAGGCTGATCGCGTCGGCCGGATAGCTCTCGCTGGTCCAGTGCCACTGACCGGGATCGCCCTCGTCGTCGGGATCGCCCGAGCGGTGCACCAGGCCGTTCTCGCGCAGGATGTGCAGCACCTCCTGGACGTCGACCATGCCGAAGGTGTCGGTGCCGCCAAAAGGCAGCTCGAACGCCGCGCACTTCACGTGGTCCACCAGGATGTGGAGGTTGTCGGGGTTGACCAGCGCGTGCTCGGGCGAGGCGTCGAAGAAGTAGGAGGGATGGCGCACCACGTACTGGTCGACCGGTGCCGACGACGCCACCATCACCGCCGCCGAACGGGCGGTGCGCCGGCCGGCGCGTCCGGCACGCTGCCACGTGGAGGCGATCGTGCCCGGATACCCGGCCATCACCGCCACGTCGAGCGCGCCGATGTCGATGCCGAGCTCGAGCGCGTTGGTGGCGACCACGCCGCGCACCTGGCCCTCGCGCAGGCCCTTCTCGATCTCGCGCCGGCGGAGCGGCAGATACCCGCCGCGGTAGCCGCGAATCTGCTCGGCCATCCCCGGCACGGTCTCGAAGTCCTCCTTGAGATAGGTGGTGAGGATCTCGGTGGCCAGCCGGCTCTGCGCGAAGACGATCACCTGCAGGTGGCGGCGCAGGAACTCTCCCGCCACGCGGCGGGCCTCGGCGAGATACGAGCGGCGGATGCCCAGCTCGCGGTTGACGACCGGCGGGTTGACGAAGACCACGAACTTCTCGCCGCGCGGCGCGCCGCTCTCGGCGATGTGCGAGAACGGCCGCTCGGCCAGCCGCTCGGCCAGCTGGCGCGGGTTGGCGATCGTCGCCGACGAGCAGATGAACTGCGGATCCGATCCGTAGTGGCGGCAGATGCGCTGCAGCCTGCGCAGCACGTTGCACAGGTGGCTGCCGAACACGCCGCGATAGGCGTGCAGCTCGTCGACGACCACGTAGCGCAGGTTCTCGAACAGCTTCGCCCACCGCGGATGGTGCGGCAGGATGCCGGCGTGGAGCATGTCGGGGTTGGTGAGCGCGATGTGCGCCCGGGCCCGGATCGTCTTGCGGGCGTCGGCCGGCGTGTCGCCGTCGTAGGTGTGCACGCCGATCGCTTCGCCACCGGCGTCGCTGATGAGCGCGGACAGCTCGTGCAGTTCGGCCATCTGGTCCTGCGCCAGCGCCTTGGTCGGAAACAGGTACAACGCGCGGGCCGCGCCGTCCTTCAGGATCGCGTCGAGGACCGGCAGGTTGTAGCAGAGCGTCTTGCCCGAGGCCGTGGGGGTGGTGACGACGATGTGCTCGCCGGCGATGACGCGCTGATACGCCTCGGCCTGGTGCGAGTAGAGCTGACTGAGCCCGCGCCGTTCGAGCGCCGCGCGCAGCCGCGGGTCGAGCCGGTCAGGGAACGGCGCAACGGTTGCCTCGACCGGCGGCAGACGTCTGACGGCGGTGATGACGCCGTCGGGCGTGTCGGCGCGTTCCACCCAGGGGCCCGGGGCGAGGTGCTCGAGGGCGCCCCGAAGGGCAAGGTCCTTGCGCTCGGCCGCGTGGCCGACCGGGACCGGAAGCGACGGGGACGTCTCGGCTGGCATTGCGCAATTCCGGGAAGGAAGGCCGCATCGTACCAGCCGAGGCAGGGACAATCAATAGGCGAAAGTGGGGCGAGGGCAACGGAACGGGACACCCGGTGCTACGGCCGGGAACTGACGCCGTACGATCACGGCCGTTGCACCGGATGTCCCGTCCCGCTGCCCTCGCTGGTCCTGAAGGGCAAAAGCGGGGGCGGAGGACGGGGGCGCAAATTACTCGACGGTCGCGCGCTTGATGTAGTCGAGTTTCGGAAAGTTGGTGCGCAGGTAGGCGTTGCCCTGCTCGAAGAGCGGGTCCTGCTTCCCTGCCCGGATGCCGCCTAACGCCGATTCGCCGTAGCCGTCGAAGAGCGCGTCCATCACGTCGAGGCCCTCGACGACGCGGCCGAAGACCACGAACGGCTCCTTGTCGTGGGTCGGGCTGTTGTCGACCAGGTTGAAGAACACCTGCGTGGCGCGGCCGTTCTTCGTGGCGAACGCGAACGCCACCGTGCCCTTGACGTTCGACTGCCCCACAAACGGGTCGTCGGCAATCGTGCGCGTCCGCCAGGCCTGCGCCACCGCCGGGGTACCCGCGATTCCGAACTGCGCCCATCGCCCCTTGACCACCCGAAACAGGGCCGAGTCGTCGTAGTAGCCGGTGGTGACCAGTGTATAGAAGCGGTCGGCCCCGAGCGGCGCCCAGGCGCGCGTGCAGTCGATGACGATGACCCCGCGCGTGGTGTCGAGGCGGACGCGGAAACGGTCCGGCGCGCGCCGGTCGGCCGGCTGGGCGGTGAGGACGCCGGAGACGACGACCGCGAGGACGGCGACGGCGATCGCGGCGGCGCGACGGCGCACGAAGGTCACGCGCGCACGCTACCACGACCCCGGAATCTCCGCGGCAACCCGCGGCCTCGCGCTCTCGTCCAACCGCCGCATGGAGACCTTCCTGCAGGACGTGCGCTACGGCCTTCGCACGCTGGCCCGTCAGCCGGGATTCGCCGCGACCGCGCTCCTGACCCTCGCCCTCGGCATCGGGGCGACGACAGCCCTCTTCAGTGTGGTCAACGCCGTGGTGTTGCGGCCGCTGCCGCTCGCCGAGCCCGACCGGCTGGTGGCCCTCACCAACGACTACGTGAAGCTCGGAACGTCCGGGACGACGGTGTCCGGCCCCGACGTCGTGGACTGGCGCGCGCAGAGCCGCAGCTTCGCGGCCCTGGCCCACTATCGCGCCGGGGAGACGAGCGTCACCGTCGGCAACGCCTCGGACTACGCGACGGTCGTGCGCATCGGCCCGGACTTCTTCTCCGCGGTCGGTGCCACCGCGCGCATCGGGCGGCTGCTCACCGTCGACGAGGCCTCGCCCGACGGACCGCCCGTCGCGGTGATCAGCGACGCCTACTGGCGGCGGCAGTTCGCCGGCGATCCGCGAATCGTCGGCACGACCCTCACGCTCGACCAGCGGACGCTGACCATCGTCGGCGTCACCGGGCCGGGGTTCCGCTTCCCCGCCCGCGCCGACCTCTACTCGGCCGAGCCCGGACGCCTGGCCACTCTGTCGCGCTCGGGACACAACTACCGGGCGCTGGGCCGGCTGGCGCCCGGCGTCTCGCTCGCCCAGGCCCGCGCGGAGATGACGGGCATCGCCGCCCGGCTCTCCGCCGAGTACCCGCGCAGCAACCAGGACAAGGGCGTGCGCCTGACGCCGCTGCAGGACGCCATCGTCGGCGAGACCCGGCAGACGCTCTTCGTCCTGCTCGGCGCGGTCGCCTTCGTCCTGCTCATCGCCTGCGCCAACGTCGCCAACCTGCTGCTGGCCCGAGCCTCGGCGCGCGGCCGCGAGATCGTGGTGCGGGCCGCGGTCGGCGCCGGACGGGCCCGGCTGGTCCGCCAGCTCCTCACCGAAAGCGTCGTGCTGGCAGTGGTCGCCGGAATCGCCGGGGCGCTCATCGCGCGGGTCGGGGTGGCCGCTCTGGTCGCGCTGGCGCCGCCGGACCTGCCGCGTCTCGACGAGGTGACCGTGGACGCGTCGGCGCTCGCCTTTGCCCTCGGCATCTCGCTGGCGGCGAGCCTGGTGTTCGGTCTGGCCCCGGCGTGGCACGTCTCGCGCGTGGACCTGGCCGACGGCCTGCGCCAGGGCGGCAAGGGGTCGGCGCTCGGGATGCGCGGCGGCTGGGCTCGGAAGGCGTTCGTCGTCGCCGAGATCGGGCTCGCGGTGGCCCTGGTGATGGGCGCGGGGCTGCTGGCGCGGAGCCTCGTGGAGCTGGCCCGGGTGGACATGGGCTTTGCCAGCGAGCGCCTGGCCGTACTGCGTACGACCGTGCCGGTCGCCGGCCCCGACGAGTTCCCGCGCGCGACCGCGGTCTACCGTGGGCTGCTCGACGAGATCCGCGGGCTGCCGGAGGTGGCGTCGACCGGCGCCGTCACCGCGTTGCCGAGCGCGCCGCAATCCAATGGCAGCTACTGGATCGAGGGTGCCCCCGGTCCCGAGGCGCAGACCCTCAACGCGCCGCAGGCGCTCTTCACCGTCGTCACGCCTGGCTACTTCGAGACGCTCGGCGTGGGAGTGGTCCTCGGCCGCGACGTCGCCGACGGCGATCGGCTCGACGCGCCGTTTGTGGCGGTGGTCAACGAACAACTGGTGACCGACGCGTTCCCGGGCGTGGACCCGATCGGCCGCACCCTGCGCGCCGGCCTCGACAGCCTGACGCCGATGACCATCGTCGGCGTGGTGAAGAACGTCCGCACCCGCGGACCCGGCCGCCCGGTGCAGGCGGAGATCTACTTTCCATTCGAGCAGCATCCGGGGCCGGCGACGACGCTGAACCTGGTGGTGCGGGCCCGCGCCGGCGATCCGCTGGCGGCGGGCGCCGCAGCAGCGCGGGTGATCCGGTCGCGGCATGCCGAGGTGCCGGTGCGGCTCGAAGCGATGACCACGACGCTGGCGGCCTCGACGGCCACGCCGCGCTTCCGCACCGCACTGCTGGTGGTGTTTGCCGGGGTGGCGCTGGTGCTGGCCGTCGCCGGCGTGTACGGCGTGATGGCCTACACGGTGAGCCAGCGGGTGCCGGAGATCGGCCTGCGGGTGGCGCTCGGCGCGACGCCGCGCGACGTCCTCGGGCTGGTGCTGAGGGACGGCGTGGTGCTGGTGGCGGCCGGGCTGATCCTCGGCACGGCGCTGACCCTCGCCGGGTCACGGCTCCTGTCGGGCCTCCTGTTCAGCGTGTCGGCGCGCGATCCCCTGGTCCTGGCCGGGGTGGCCCTGCTGGTCGGGCTGGCCGCCCTCGGCGCCTGCCTGGTGCCCGGCCGCCGGGCGCTCAAGGTCGATCCCCTGCTCGCGCTGCGCGCGGAGTAGTGCCGCGTCTCGGCAGAGCTGAAGCTCTGCCCTACGAAACCGTGCAGTTGTAGGGCAGCTCTTCAGAGCTGCCTCCGGGTTCCAACCATCCGGCCGGCTGGCGCGTCTATGTGCCCAAAGCATATAGACTCACGGCATACTCATGGACCGCTTTCGTCCCGACGCCCTGCTGCCGCTCACCCCGGTGGCCTTCGAGATCCTGCTGGCCCTCGCCGATGGCGAACGCCATGGCTACAGCATCCTGCAGGAGGTGGAGATCCGCTCGGGCGGCGCCGTGTCGCTGCACGCCGGCTCGCTCTATCGCGCGTTGGCCCGCCTGCTGGAGAGCGGGTTCATCGAGGAGCTCGCCGAGTCGCCCGACCCGTCGAGCACCGACGAGCGGCGGCGTTACTACGCGCTCACCGCCCGCGGCATCGCCGTGGCCCGCGCCGAGGCCGGGCGGCTCGAAGGCCAGGTCGCGGCGGCGCGAGCCCGGCGCCTGTTGAGAGGGGCCCGGGTGTGAACGCCCCGCGCCGTTCGTGGGTGACCGAGACGCTGTTCGCCGTGGCGCTGCGGGCCTATCCGCGCGCCTTCCGCCGCCGCTTCGGCGACGAGATGCGCGAGGCCTTCCGCCGGCGGGGCACCCTGGCGTTTGCGTCGCTCATCCGTCATGGCCTCGGCGAACGGTGGGCCGCCGTCGTCCGGTGGTCGTTCTTTCCGAATGCCACCCCGCACTTGTACGAACCTTCCGGGAGACACTTCATGTTCTGGGACACCGTGCGCGCCGATCTCCGCTTCGCCATCCGCCAGGCGCTGCAGGCGCCGCTCTACACGTCGCTGGCGGTGATCGCCCTGGCCCTGGGCATCGGCGCCAACAGCGCCATCTTCACCGTGGTGCAGGGCATCCTGCTCAAGCCGCTCCCCTACCGCGATCCCGGCCAGCTGGTGATGGTGTGGAGCCACAACACGAAGGAAGAGAAGCCCGAGAACCCGATCTCGCCGGCCAACTTCCTCGACCTGCGTGACGGGAGCGCGGAGTTCGCCACGCTCGAGAGCTACTTCTCGTTCGTTACCAACACGCCGCTGGTGGTCGACGGCCCGCCCGAGATGATCGTCACCTCGTTTGTCGAACCCGGGCTCTTCGGCCTGCTCGGCCGCACGGCGCTGCTGGGTCGCACGTTGAACGAGGGGGATCCGGCCGGGCACCTCGTGCTCAGCCACGGCTACTGGCAGCGGCGCTTCGGCGGCGATCCCGGGGTGGTCGGCAAGACCCTGTCGATCGACGGCGCGCCGGCGACGATCATCGGCGTGATGCCGCCCGACTTCGTCTTCCCGTACCGCGGCATGGTCGGACCGACCGGATTCACCCGCACGATGGCCGTCGATGCGTGGACGACGCTGCTCTTCACCGGCCCGCGGATGGTCGACGAGTCCGGTCAGCTCGTCCGCAACGTGCACTACCTGGCCGCGGTGGCCCGGCTGACGCCGGGCACGAGCGTCGAGCAGGCGCGGGCCGGACTCGCCGCCGTCGCGTCGCGGCTCGAGCAGGCCTACCCGGACACCAACGCCGGGTGGACCACCACCGTCACGCCGCTGCACGAGCAGGTGGTGGGTCAGGTGCGCCCGGCGCTGCTGGTGTTGCTGGCCGGCGTCGGCGTGATCCTGCTGATGGCCTGCGTCAACGTCGCCAATCTCGTGCTGGCGCGCAGCGTCAGCCGTCAGAAGGAGCTGGCCGTGCGCGCTGCGCTGGGCGCCAATCGCGCCCGGCTGGCCCAGCAGGCGCTCACCGAGAGCCTGCTGCTGGCGGTGACCGGCGGTGTCGTCGGGCTGCTGGTCGTCCGCTGGGGCGTACAGGGCCTGCTGGCGCTGGCGCCGGCGAACCTGCCCCGGTTGCAGGACGTGGCCCCCGACTGGACCGTGCTCCTGGTGACCCTCGGCGTCGCCGTCGTCACCGGCACGCTGGTGGGGCTGGTGCCGGCGATCTTCGCCGCCCGCGGCGACGTGCGTCCGGCCCTGCAGGACTCCAATCGCGGCACGGCCGGCTCCAGGTCGCGTCATCACATGCGCACGGCACTCGTGGTGACGGAGCTGGCGCTCGCCGTCGTTCTCACGGTGGGTGCCGGGCTGCTGCTGCGCAGCTTCAACTCGGTGATGACCCTCGATCCGGGCTTTCGTCCCGAGCACCTGCTGACGATGCAGATGACCCTGCCGGCGCGGGTGAGCACTCCCGAAGCGCGCCGCGCCTACTACGCGCAGTGGTTCGAGCGGCTGAGCGCGCTCCCCGGCGTCAGGGCGGTCGGCGGCACCACCCGCATCCCGCTGGGCAGCACCAGCGTCACCACGTCGATTCAGGTGGAGAGCCGGCCGTTGCCGCCGTCGGAGCTGCCCGAAGTGGAGTTCCGGCGGGCCATGCACGACTACTTCGAGGCGATGGGCATCCCGATCAAGCGCGGCCGCGGCTTCACGGCCGAGGACGGGCCGAACGCGCCGCCGGTGGTCATCGTCAACGAGGCCATGGCCCGCCGCGTCTTCGGCACCGACGATCCGATCGGCCAGCACGTGCGAAGTGGCCCCAATCCATCCGGGCCGTGGAGCACCGTGGTGGGCGTCATCGGCGACATCCGCCACGCCGGGCTCGAGGCCGCGCCGGCGCCCGAGATGTACGTCAACTACCTGACCAGCCCGCCGGTGGCGCCGTTCATGGCGCTGCGCACGTCGGGCGACCCGGCAGCGCTCGCCGAGACGCTGCGCGCCGAAGCGCGGGCCTTCGACTCGACCCTGGCGCTCTACGACATCCGGACGATGGAGCAGATCCGATCGGAATCGGTGGCCGAGCGCCGCTTCCTGCTGCTGCTCATCGGCGCCTTTGGCGTGCTGGCGCTGGTGCTGGCCGCCGTCGGCGTCTACGGCGTGATGGCGCTGGTGGTATCGGAGCGCACGCAGGAGATGGGCGTGCGGCTCGCCCTCGGCGCCGCGCCCAGCGAGGTGCTGGGCATGGTCGTGCGCCAGGCGATGACGCTGGCCGCCACCGGCGTGGCCGCGGGCATCGTGGTGGCCATGCTGCTCACGCCGCTCATGGCCAGCCAGCTCTTCGGCGTGCCGGCGATGGACCCGGTCACTTACGTAGCGGTGCCACTGCTGCTGGTGATGGTGGCCACGGTAGCGGCGCTGGTGCCCGGCCGGCGCGCGATGCGCATTGACCCGGTGCGGGCCATGAACGCGACCTAGCCGCTATCGCTTCTTGGCCGTCTTCTTCGTGGCCTGCGGGGCCGCCGCCCGCTTCGCCGGCGGGCGCTTGGCGGCCGCCGCCCGCGGACGAGCCGCCGGCCTGGTGATCACGTTGTACATGTTCATGATGACCGGCTGGCCAGGGTCGGTGCCGATGTCCTGCAGGATCGGCATCAGGATTCGCCCGAATTTCTCGAACGCCGCCTGCGAGGTCCAGACGTCGAAGACCTGGATGCGCTCGCCGGTCCCGAAGCACGCGTGGTAGACACGACCCGGCGGGTGGCCGGCGCCGGCCTTCTTCAGGCGCTTGATGCACTCGAAGTACTGCTGCTGGGTCATCGTCGTTGGCGCGAAGTAGATGCCGATTGCCATGCGGGGAGTCTCCTGTGCTCGCCGAATGCGAGCGCCTAGACAGTAGTGTCCGTGTCAGCGGCTGGCAACAGAATTCGCCGCCGCCGTCAACGGCGCGACGATCTGGCGGCTCAGGATGTCGAAGAGCTCGCGGCGATGGCCGCGGCGCTCCTCGCTCACGTCCGGCGACGCCGTGGTGACGACGACCAGATCGAGCGCCGGCACGACGAACGCGTACTGGCCGCCGTAGCCCCACGCGAAGCACGTCTCGTGGCCGCCGACCTCGTGGACCCACCAGCCGTAGCCGTACTTGCGATCGCGCATCGGATCGGGCACGCCACCCGGCCCCAGCCCGCGTGCCCACGAGGGCAGCTCGCGGGCGCGGCCGCGGCACGACCGCGTGACCCACGCCTCGGGGACGATCTGGCGGCCGTTGGCCCGCCCGCGATTGCGATACAGTTCGCCGATCGCCAGGAGCTGGCGCGGGGTCATCAGCATCTCGTTGCCGCCGAAGTAGATGCCTTGCGGATCGCGCGGCCATTGCGCCAGCGTGAAGCCGAGCGGCCTGGCCAACGTCTCGTTGGCGAACCGCCACGTGCTCATCCCGGTGGCCTTGGTGAGAATCGCCGACAGCAGGTGGGTGTTGCCGGTGCTGTAGTCCATGTCCTCGCCGGGGGCGGCCGTCATCGGCTGGTTCAGCGCGTATCGCACCCAGTTGCCGCTGCTCACCCAGGCGCCGTATTCACGGCCGCTGGTGCCCTCCAGCCCCGACCGCATCTCGAGCAGGTCCTCCACCGTGATCGCCCGCTTGCGCGGGTCGGCGTCCTTGGCCAGTTCCGGAAAGTAGGTCGCCAGCGGCGTGCGCACCCCGGCGACGAGCTTGCGGTCGATGGCGATGCCGACCAGCGCCGCGATCACGCTCTTGGACGCCGACTTGACGTTGGCCGGACGCCCCGCCTGCGCCTTGTTGTAGTAGCGCTCGAAGATCACCTCGCCGCGCTGGCTGACGATCAGGCTGTGGAGCCGCGGCAGCACCCGTGCTGCCGAGTCGATCGCGTCGGCGTCGAAGGCGGCGAGCGCGCCGCTGCCGGTCAGGCAGACCGCGGCGACGGCGAGCGCGACCAGCGGCGGCCGCGACGGCGTGGTGGGGAGGCGCACGCTGGACACGCTACCGGAGTCGGGCGCACTCTTCAACCGCAGCGCCCGCCGCGCTACCACACGTCGCCGGCCCGCCAGTCGGCGACGATCGCCTGGTCGAGATCCAGCGCTGGGGTTCGCGGCGTCGTGAGGATCATGATGTCGCCGTCGTCGTCGGGCGTGCGCTCGAGGCCGCCCGGGCCGGCCACCAGGGTGGCGCCGCGCCACGACGTCCAGCCGAGTGTGCGATAGAACGCCGGCGTCCCCGTCGACAGCGCCCCCAGGTCGTAGCGCTCGCGAATCAGCTCACCGAGGCGGGTCATCACCCGCGCGCCGTGCCCCTGGCGGCGATGGGTCACCACGGTGGCCACCGCCTCGACGAAGCCAACCCGCAGCGTCAGGCCGGCACAGACGAGCCTCCGCTCGACGACCGATCCGTGGCTCACCACCCCGTCGGGCCCGCTCACCCACACGTGGACACCGCCCACGGCGTGATCCCAGTCGTGGTCGGAGAAGTCGCCCGCGAAGGCGCCATCGAGCAGCGCGCGCAACTCACCCGCCAGCGACGCGCTCAAGGCCGCCGACGGCGCCTCGTGCAGCTCGAACATCAGGTCGGTCCTGAGGTTAAAACCCGGATCGGCTCGGCCGCCGCCGTCAGGCAGTGAGCCGCGCCGCCACCGCGGGGTTGGCGAGGACGGCCGCGAAGTCGGGGTCGCGTGGCAGCCGCCAGCGCGTGAACGCGCCCAACTCCCGCAGCGGGCGCTCGAGATGCGCCAGCACCGGTTCGACGTCGTCGCGCAGCGCGTACAGCGTGGCGATGTAGTAGCGCGTGGACGCATCGTCGGCGCCGGCGGCCAGCCGCCGGTCGAACGCCTCGATGGCGCCGTCACCGAAGGTGCGTGCCTCGTCGTGACTCCCCAGGCGCAGATACGCCGCCGACAGCTTCTGGCTCACCTCGATGATCGAGCGATCGCGCAAGGCGTGATCGCTGAGCGTGAGGAAGTTCAGCTCGCGGCGGTACTCGCGGATCGCCTCTTCGTAGTGGCCGCGCAGGTAGTGGACGTAGCCCAGCCGCGTGTGCGCGCCGACGATGATCAGCCCCTGCGTGCCCGACATCGCCCGCTGCTGGAGATCGACGGCCTCGCGGGCGTGGCGCTCGGCAGTGTCGAGATCGCCGTTCATGGCATGGAGCAGCGCCAGCTGCAGATAGGTGTAGCCGCCCTGCGGTGCCAGCTCGGCCGCCCGAGTGAAGTGGGCAATCGCTTCGTCGATCCGGGCCCGGCCCAGCCACAACAGCCGGCCGAGTTGACCATGGGCCACGGCGCTGTCGGGCTCCAGCGCGAGTCCCTTGCGGACCTCGGCTTCCGCCGCGTCGATGGCACCGAGGCTGACCAGCGTCTGCCCCAGCCGGACGTGGGCCTCGGAGCTCTCGGGCGCGATCGCGACGGCCTTCTCCAGCAGCGCCTTGCTGCGCTCGAGCACGCCGGGCAGCGACAGGAACGAGCCCCGCAGCTGCAGGGCGCTCCCCAAGGCGATGAGCGCGTCGAGGTAGCCGGGGTCGAGCTCGAGGGCCCGCTCGAAGAGCGCGATGGCCCGCTCGGCCGACTCCTGGGTGGCGATGCGCAGGTTGAGCATGCCGCGCGAGTAGGCCTCGTAGGCCTCGGGCGACCGGGCGTCCTCGACGATGGCGCGCTTCTCGCTCGACTGCAGCTCGCGCTGCAGCCCCTGCCGCACCAGTCCCTCCACGAGCTTGTCCTGCAGGTCGAAGATCTGATCCATCGAGCCGTCGATCTTCACGGTGGAGACGCTGCGCCCCTCGTCGACGGCGATGGTCTGCGCGGTGACCCGGACCCGGTCGCCGAGCCGCTGCACGGCCCCGCCGACCACCCAGGTGGCGCCGAGCCGGCGGCCCAGCTCGATCGACTGCCGTTCGTCGACGATGCGACCCTGGGCGTTGCTCAACTCGCGCTGGACGTCGAACATCTGCTCGCGGGGAATGGTCTTCAGCCCGCGCACCTTGGCGAAGTCGGCGGTCAACGACTCGGCCATGCCCTGGCCGATCCACTCGTCGGCGGGATTGCCGGTCAGGTTGGCGAAGGTCAGCACGGCGACGGTGCGCCCGGTCGCGGCCGCCGGCGATGCCGCCGCCTGGCCGAAGCCGACCGGTGGCAGGAGCGCTCCCGGCCTTAGCGAGAGCCGGCTGGCCGTCGACTCGCGCTGCAACCGCTCGCGGGCGTGGTGCAGGTCCACGTACAGCTCGCGCGCCGACTGGTAGCGGAAGGCCGGGTCCTTGGCCAGCGCCTTGCGCACGACGGCGTCGACGTCGGCCGGGACGGCGTAGTTGAACCGCGCCAGCGCATCGGGCTCCTGGGTAAGGATGCGGTTGGCGGCGTCGGCCATCGTGTCGGCCTGGAAGGGCAGGCGCGCGGCCAGCATCTCGTAGAGCACGGCACCCAGGGCGAACAGGTCGACGCGGTGGTCCACCTCGGCCCCGCGCAGCTGCTCGGGCGCCATGTAGGCGAGGGTGCCCAGCACCATGCCCGGGATCGTCACGCCGACCGTGGTCCCGGTCTCGAACCCGGTCGGCCGCAGGAACTTGGCCAGCCCGAAGTCGAGCACCTTCACGAGCTGGCGCCTGGTCAGCATCACGTTGGCGCTCTTGATGTCGCGGTGCACGATGCCGTGGCCGTGCGCCTCCTCCAGGGCGTCGGCGATCTGCATGCCGATCTCGAGCGCCTCCGGCACCGGCAACGGGCCCTTGGCCACCCGATCGGAGAGCAGCTCGCCCTCGACGTACTCCATCGCGATGAACAGATCGGAGCCGTGCTCGACCAGGTCGTAGGTCACCGCCACGTGCGGTGAGCGCAGCACGGAGGCAGCCTGCGCCTCGCGCACCAGCCGCGCCCGCGCCTCGGCGTCACCGGCGTCGTCGGAGGTGAGGAACTTGAGCGCGACCTGACGTCCGAGCCGGGTGTCCTCGGCCAGGAACACCTCGCCCATGCCGCCGCCGCCGAGGCGTTCGATCACTTTGTAGTGCAGGAGCTGCGTCCCCGCGACCGGGGCCGTGGTGGGCATCCGCCCATTCTATAGGGCTGGGATAGACTGGCGCCCCATGCCCGCGCTCACGCGCCGCCTCGGCCTGTGGAGCGCGATCGGCGTGGCCATCGGCATCACCATCGGCGGCGGCATCTACCGCACCCCGGCGGTCATCGCCACCCGGGTGCCCGACGCCAGCGCGATGCTGCTGGTGTGGATCATCGGCGGCCTGATCGTGCTCTGCGGCGCGCTGACGATCGCGGAGCTGGCCGCCGCGCTGCCCGAGACCGGCGGATTGTACGTCTACCTGCGCGAGGGCTGGGGACGGCCGGTGGCGTTCCTGTACGGCTGGGCCCAGCTGGTCATGATCCGTGCGGCGGCGCTGGGCGGGATCTCGTCGGTGTTCGGCGAGTACGCGCTGCGGGTGGCCGGCGTCGACCCGGCCGCCCACGGCCACTGGGCCGACTACCTGGCGGCTGGCGCCATCCTCGTCGCCGGCACGGTGAACATCGTCGGCGTCAACCTCGGCGCCCTCTTCGCGTCGCTCTCCACGGTGACGAAGTACGGCGCACTGGTCGTGCTGGTGGTCGCGTCGTTCCTCCTCGGCGGCGGTGCCGGCGCGACCTGGAGCCACCTCGAGGCGTCCACCGGACCGGTCGAGGCCGGCATGTTCGGACTGGCGCTCATCTCGGTGCTGTGGGCCTACGACGGCTTCGCCGACGTGTCGTTCGCCAGCGGCGAGGTGAAGGACCCGCAGCGCAACCTGCCGCGGGCGATTCTCGGCGGCACGCTGGCCATCATCGCCATCTACCTGTCGGCCAACCTCGCCTACCTCTACGTGAACGGCCTGCCGCGCATGCAGGCGTCGCGGCTGGTGGCGGCCGACACGATGGGGGCGCTCTTCGGCCAGGCCGGCGCTGCCTCGATCGCCGTGGTGGTGATGATCTCGACCTTCGGGTCGTTGATGGGCAGCATGCTGGCCGGGCCGCGGATCTTCTTCGCCCTGGCCGACGACGGCCTGTTCTTCCGGCGCATCGCCGCGGTGCACCCGCGCTTCGGCACGCCGCACGTGGCGATCACGCTGACGATGGTGCTCGGCGTGGCGATGGTGCTGACGCAGACGTTCGAGCAGCTCACCGACACGTTCGTCCTGGCGATGTGGCCGTTCTACGCGCTGAGCGTCGCGGCCATCTACCGGCTGCGGCAACTCCGCCCCGATCTGCCGCGGCCCTACGTGGCGTGGGGCTATCCGGTGCTGCCGGCGGTGTTCGTGGCCGGCGCGCTCTATCTCATCGCCAACGCCCTGGTCACCGATCCGTTCTGGACGTCACTCGTGTTCGGGATCACGCTGGTGGGCTGGCCGGTCTACTGGTTGGCGTTCAGCCGGCGCTGAGGCCCGCTAGAACGACCGGCTCTGGCAGCCGTCGACGACGATCGAGGTCCCGCTGATCCAGCTGGCCCGCGACGAGGCGAGGAAGGCGACGACGTCGCCGACCTCCTCGGCGCGGCCGAAGCGCCCGAACGGCAACTCCGCCTTGATGAACGCGGCGATGCCCTCGGGGTCGGCCTGCTGGCGCTTGTGCCACGACCCGCCGGGAAACGAGATCGACCCGGGCGACACGCTGTTGACCCGGATGTTGTCCCGGGCCAGCTGCTGGGCGAGCGACTTGGCCAGGCTGATCTCGGCCGCCTTCACCGCGTTGTAGGTCATGCGGCCGCCGGCCTCGCGGCCGAAGATCGACGAGATGACGACGATGGCGCCGCCGCCGCGGGCGCGCATCGACGGCACGACCAGCCGCGAGGCGCGAATCGCCGGGAACATCGTCTGATCGAACGCCTCCTGCCAGTCGGCGTCGCTGGTCGCCAGCAGATCGCCGCCGCGCGCCAGCGCGACGTTGTTCACCAGCACGTCGACGCCGCCGAAGCGGCCGATCGTCGCGTCGACGACCCGCGCGACGCCGGCCTCGGTACTCAAATCGGCGGCGACGGCCAGCACTTCGGCGCCACGCGCCGACGCCGACGCCAGCGCCAGCGCGGCCTCGGCCAGGGCCTCCTGGCCGCGTGCCGAGATGCAGGCATGGCAGCCCTCGGCGACGAGCGCCCGGGCGCTGGCCAGCCCGAGGCCGCGGCTCGAGCCGGTGACGATGGCGACCTTGCCCTGCAGACCCAGATCCATGCCCGCGGTCAGCGCGTCTGGATCGCGGCCAGGAAGTCGTCGACGCTGGCCTCGAAGGCCTGCGGGCGCTCGAGGTTCGACAGGTGCCCGGCGCCGGCGATGCGCACCAGCGATGCGTTCGGCAGCGCGCTGGCGATGGCCTCCGACTCCGCGGGGGGCGTGAGCACGTCCTCGTCGCCGACCAGCACCAGGGTCGGCACGGTGATCGTCGGCAGCAGGGGCGTCGAGTCGGGCCGTTCCATCATCCGCAGGATCGCGTCGCGGATGCCGTGCGGCGAGTGGCGCTTGATGAGGCGACGCACCGTCGCTTCGGCGTCGGCGTTCTGCTCGCGCGTGGTGGCGCCGAGCAGCTTGGGCATCATGTCGCGGGCGACGCCTTGCGGCCCCTCGCGCTCGAGCAGGGTCAGCATCGCCTTGCGGCCCGCCCGCCCCTCGAGCGAGTCGGCGCCGGCGCGCGTATCGGCGAGCACCAGCGCCCGCACCAGTGCCGGCGTGCGCCGCATCACCGCCAGCGCCGCGTAGCCGCCCATCGACAGGCCGCCGAGCACCACCGGCGTGCCGGCCACCTCGCGGACCAGCCCGGCGACGTCGTCGGCGTAGTCGGCGATGGTCGGCTCGACGCCGTCGGCCCGCTGGTCGGTGGACCCGCCAAACCCGCGCAGATCCGGCGCCAGGATCCGCCACCCGGCGAAGGCGCCCTTGAACTGCGCCTCCCACATCTGCGCGCCAAGGGGGAAGGCGTGCACCAGCACCAGGACCGGCGCGTCGGTGGCCGCCGGATCGCTGTCGAGATAGGCCAGCGTGCGCGGGCCGAGCTGCAGGTTCTGGCGGATCACGGAGGAGATGTTACTGCACGCGCTCGGGCGCTGCGCTCACAGGTGTAGGATCGGGCGTCGGATCACCTGATGTCCTGGACCGCGCTGCTGCTCGTCGCCGGCCTGACCGTTCAGGCGCCCGCTGTCGACGCCGCCGATGGCGACGGTCTCACGGCGCTGATGCGGGCGGCGGCCCGCAACGACACCGCGGCGATCACCGCGATTGCCGGCCGCGGCGCCGACGTCAACCTCCAGACCGAGGGCACGCGCCTCACGGCGCTGATGTGCGCCGCCTACTTCGGTCACACCGAGGTCGTGAAGGCGCTGCTGGCCAAGGGAGCGAAGGCCGATCTGAAGGACGCCACCGGCGCCAGCGCCGCCGACTGGGCCGGCGCCGGCAGCCATGCCGCCGCCGGCGATGTACTCGCCAAGGCGGGCTCGCAGCTCAACCCGTTCCTCAACGTCGGCGTGATGCCCTTCGCGCTGATGGACAAGGCCGCCGGCAAGGCGCCGTAGCCACTGCTACTCCGCTACTCCGCCTTGAGGGTCACCGCCGGCTCGACGGCCAGCGCCCGGCGGCACGGCACGAGCGCCGCCAGCGCCGCCACCACGGCAAAGGCGATCACGGCGGCGGTGATTGTCGCGAGATCCGGACGGGAGGCGGTGGCGACCACGCGTGACAGCGTTTCGGCGGTGGCCGCCGCGATCAGCACCCCGAGGGCGAGGCCGGTGGCAACCAGCCGCGTGGTGTCCCACGCCACCAGCCGCACGACATCGCCGACCGTCGCGCCGATGGCGCGGCGGATGCCGATCTCCTTGCGTCGCGCCTCGACGGCCTGCGCCAGGATCCCGTAGAGGCCCAGGGCCGCCACCCCCAGCGCGGCCACGCCGAACAGGCTCATCAGCAGCATCAGCAGACGCGGCTGGGCCACCGTCGACGAGGCCAGCTGTGCCATCGTGCGGACGCGGAACATCGGCACGTCGGGATCGAGCTCGCCCAGCGCCGACCGCAGCACCGGCACCTCGGGTCCCCCGGCGCCAGCGGCGCGGATCGCCACCGCGACGAAGCCGACCGGGAACTGCGCGTGCGCGACGTAGATGGTCGGGAGCGGTGCCGACATCGGGCCGCGTTCGCGGCTGTCGGCGACCACGCCGACGACGCGGCCGCCGACCCGCTCGGCCTCCTGGCCGAGGCGCGTGCCGACGGTGAAGGAGTGGTTCAGAGCGTCGGTGTCGGGCCACAGGAGCTGCGCGGCGGCCTCGTTCACCAGGGCAACCCGCGGGCTCGATGTCCCGTCGGTGGCGTCGATGGCGCGGCCGCGCCGGACCGGCAGGCCGATCGCCGTCAGGTAGTCGGGGGTGACGACCCGCACGCTCAGCAGGATCATGTCCTGCGCGGTGTCCGGCAGTCGCACGCCGTCGCGCTCCGAAACCGAGATGCGATAGCCGAAGCCGGTGAGCGGCAGGCCGAACACCGCGCCGGCCCGCTCGACGCCGGGCAGCTGGCGCACACGCGTCAGCAGCCGGTCGACGAACTGCGCCCGGCTGGCCGGTGTGTCGTAGCGCACCTCGGGCAGCGACACGGCGAAGGTCTGGATGCGATCCGAGGTCTCGAACCCGACGTCGACGGCGACCAGCCGGACGAACGATCGCACCAGCGTGGCGGCGCCGATGACCAGCACGACGGCGAGCGCGAGCTCGATTACGACCAGCGCGGCGCGGGCGCGACCGCGACCCGTGGCGCTGCCGCCGGCCCGGGCGCGATTGGCCAGGTCGGCCAGGCCCGAGGCGCGCCAGGCCGGGGCCACGCCGACCAGCAGCGCCGACAGCGCCGCCGCCGTGATCGCGACGGCAACGACAATCGGGTCGAGGCGGGTCTGCTCGATGAGCGGGATGGCGAGGCCGTCGGCGGCGGCGATGCGGCGCGCCGCCATCCAGGCGAGGCCCAGTCCGGTGGCGCCGCCGGCCGCGGCGATGAGGGCGGTCTCGACCAGCGCCGCACGCACCAGGCGCCCGCGGGCGGCGCCGAGCGCCGAACGGATGGCCAGGTCGCGGCTGCGGGCCAGGGCCCGGGTGAGCAGCAGCCCGGCGACGTTGGCGCAGACGACCAGCAGGACCACCACCGCCGCCGACAACAGCAGCAGCAACCCCGGCCGCGTGTCGCCGACCAGGCTGGCCCGGAGCGGCTGCAGCAGCACGCCCCGGCCCTCGTTGCTGCGCGGGTAGGCGGCGGCGAGCCGGGCGGCGATGGCGGCGAGATCGGCCTGCGCCGCGGCCAGCGTGGACTCCGACCGCAGCCGCGCAATCACGTCCAGATACTGGGCGCCACGTTGCGTGGCAAGGTCGTCGGCCGTGAACGCCAGCGGCACCCAGGCTTCGGCGCCGAGCGGATAGGTCAGGCCCGGCGCGAGGATGCCCACCACCTCGCGGGCCACGCCGTCGACGACGACCGTCGTGCCGACGATCGCCGGGTTGCCGGCGAAGCGCCGCTGCCACAACCGATCGCTGATGACGACGACCGGGGCGGCGCCGACCCGCGCGTCGTCCTCGTCGATCGTCCGGCCGCGCGCCGCGGCCACGCCGAGGACGTCGAAGAAGGCGCCGGTGACCGTCGCGCCCGGAACCTGTTCGGCGGCGGCCTGCGGCCCGCTGATCGCCAGGGCGTCGGCGGTGAAGGCGGCGAGAGCCGACAGCGTCCGCTGCTGGGTGGCCCAATCGACGACGTCGGGCGGCGAGGAATCGGCGCCGCGCCCGGGCCTGTCGAGGCTGGTCGTCGTGACGGCGATCAGCTGGTCCGGCGCCGGGAACGGCAGCGGACGCAGGACGACGGCGCGCACGGCGCTGAATACCGCGGCCGTGGCCCCGACCCCGACGCCCAGGGTGAGCACGGCGAGGGCGAGGAATGCCGGCTGACGAAGCAGCGTGCGGGCGGCGATACGCAAGTCGTAGGTCCACATCTCGGGTCTCCAGCGATCCCAGCGCAGCCACGCCGCATGCCACAACGCCCCGCTGCAGCGGGCGGTGAGCGCGCCGCGGCCGCCGCCGGTCAGCCGCCACGCCACCTCGGCGTCCCATTCGCGCCGCCAGTCGCGGCGCAGATCGCCCGGGACCAGCACCGTGGCCAGGGCCAGGAGGGTCCGCACCGTCCACGGCGGGCGCGCGGCCTTCACGTCGAGCTCCGGGTGCGGGCCGGGCCTATCGGCAGGAGCGACCGGTAGGCGGCGATGGCCTCGCGCCGGGCCCGCGATCCGGCGGCGGTCACCCGGTAGTAGCGGCGGGCCGGCCGCCCCGAGGCGAAGGCGCCGGCCTCGGCTTCCCACGCCGAGCGCAGGTAGCCGTCCCGCTCGAGCCGCGACAGCGCCGGGTAGACGGTGCCGCTCGGCAGGCCGGTGTGGTCGATGATGTCGAACCCGTACGCCACCTCGTCGGCCACGGCCTGGAGGACGGCGACGAGCGTGGGGCTCATCCGTCGCATTGGCTCTGTAGTTTTGCTACATAGCCTTGGACGACGGACGGCGCCGATTGGTTGGCCGGCCGCGTGGTCAGGCGCCGGCGATGACTTCGAGTACGGCCGGGCCGAGGTCGTCGGCCTTCCGCGCGCCGACACCGTAGACGTGGCGCAGGGCGTCGATGGTGCGGGGCTTCACCCGGGCCAGCTCGCGCAGTGTCGTGTCGTGGAAGACGACGTAGGGCGGAACGCCGCGGCTGCGCGCCACCTGCAGCCGCAGCGCCCGCAGCCGCTCGAAGAGATCGCGGTCGACGCCGTCCCAGCCCTCGGTCTCGGCCTTCGAGCGGCGGGCCGCGCGGGCCGGATCGGGCCGGCGCTGCCGGGCCAGCGCGAGATCGCCGACGGCGCCGGCGTCCTTGAGCAGCGCCACGCCGTCGTCGGTGAGGGCGAGCACCGGGTACTGATCGTCGGTCTGGCGCAGCAGTCCGTGCGCCAGCAGCTGGTCGATGTAGCCGCGCACCTCGTCGATCGACGCCTCGCGCATCAGGCCGAACGTCGACAGCGTGTCGTGGCCGCGCCCGGTCACGCTCTCCGAGGCCGTGCCGCGCATCACGCTGGTGACGTGGCCGGCGCCGAACCGCTGGCCGACGCGGGCCACGCACGACAGCACCTGGCGGGCCACGGTCACCGGGTCGGCCACCGCCTCGAGCTCGCCCAGGCAGTAGTCGCAGGCGCCGCAGTCGTCCTTGGCGAAGCGCTCGCCGAAGTAGCGCACCAGGTGACGGTGCCGGCAGCCCACCGCGGCGGCGTAGCGCTCCATGTCGCGCAGCAGCGTCCGGCGCTGCTCGGTGAGCTCGCCGTTGCGTTCGAGCATCTGACGCCACTTCAGGAAGTCGGCCGCCGACACCACCAGCACGCACTCGGCCTCGAGACCGTCGCGGCCGGCGCGGCCCGACTCCTGCTGGTAGTGCTCGACCGACTGCGGGGCGCCGGCATGCAGCACGTAGCGGACGTCCGACCGGTCGATACCCATGCCGAAGGCGACGGTGGCCACCACGACGTCGGCCTCCTCGTCGAGGAAGGCGTCCTGGTGCCGGTGCCGCTCCTCGTCGCTCAGTCCGGCGTGGTAAGCCACGGCCTTGACGCCCTCGTCGCGGAGCCACGCGGCGAGCAGATCGACCTCCTTGCGCGACTGGCAGTAGACGATGCCGGCGGCGCCGCGGTGGCGGGCGACGACGTCGAGAATCTGTTTCTTGAGCGCGCTGCGCGGAACGACGCGGTAGGTCAGGTTCGGCCGGTCGAACGAGCCGACGAGTTCGACCGGGTTCTGCAGGCCGAGCTGCGCGGCGATGTCCTGGCGCACGCGCGCGGTGGCGGTGGCCGTGAAGGCGTGCAGGCTCACGCCCGGGAAGATCTCGCGCAGGCGCCCCAGCTGGCGGTACTCGGGGCGGAAGTCGTGGCCCCACTGGCTGATGCAATGCGCCTCGTCGATGGCCACGAACCGCACCGGGGCGGCGCCCGAGGCGACGCGGCCCAAAAACACGTCGGCGCCCTCCCCTACCAGACGCTCGGGCGAGACGTAGAGCAGGCGGAAGCGGCCCTCCCGCACCCCGCTCATCACGTCGTGCTTCTGCTCGCTCGACAGCGCGCTGTTGTAGCAGGCGGCGGCCACGCCGTTGCCAACCAGCGTGTCGACCTGGTCCTTCATCAGCGAGATGAGCGGCGAGACGACCAGTCCCACGCCGTCGCCGACCAGCGCCGGCGCCTGGAAGCAGATCGACTTTCCCGCCCCGGTGGGCATCACCACCAGCGAGTCGCGGGCGGCGAGGGTGGCCTCCATCGCCTCCTGCTGGAGCGGCCGGAAGCTGGTGTAACCCCAGTAGCGCTCGAGGACTTCGAGCAATGCCGAAGACTGGCCGGAGACGGCGAAAACGGGCGGCGAGGCGGGCGAGCTCATGCGTGGGCGAGGTTCACATCGTGACACACACTTCGCGGGCGCGAACCGCTATAATCCGCCGCCAGACCAGTGCCTGTGGTCAGCCGATTCCGCGGCGGACAAACGCGGCGCACGTCGCGACGGGCGTGGCTCGCCGCGCTCGCGCTCGCCGTCGCCGGCGACCTGACCTTGGCCGCGCAGGGCGCGCCCGACCTCGAGACCACGCTCGCCCGCGCCGCCGAGCGGGTGGCCGAGTACTTCGCCCGGGCGCAGAGCCTGGTGTGCCTCGAGATCGTCCACCTGCAGCCGCTCGGCAGCGGTCTGACGGCCGACGGCATCGGACGCACGGTGGAGTCGGAGCTGCGGCTCGCATGGGATCCGGCCGGTGAAGACGGCGGCACCGAAGCGCTGACCAGGCGCGAGGTGATCCGCGTCAACGGCCGCCGCCCGCGCAAGAACGACCACCGCCGCTGCACCACCCCCGAACAGGAGGACACCGAGACGCAGCCGCTGTCGATGCTGCTGCCGGCGCAGCGCGCCGACTACGCGTTCACGCCGGCCGGCATGGATTGCATCGACAACCGCCCGGCGATCCGCCTCGACTTCCGCCTGCTCACCAAGGTGACGGTCGAAACCTCGATGGTCGAAGGCGTCGACGACTGCATCTCCTACGACGTGAACGGCGGGCGGCGAGGCCGGCTGTGGATCGACGCCGAGACCTACGACGTGCTGCGCATCGACGAGCGCCTGGTCGGGCTGGTCGAGGTGCCGCTGCCCACCGAGGCGGCGCGCCGCCCCGGCGCCCAGCGGTTCTGGACGCTCGAGCGGTGGGACAGCACGATGCGCTTCAAGCGCCACACCTTCACCGACCCCGAAGAGACGCTGGTGCTGCCGGTGTCGTCGACGACGATGACCATCACGCGCGGCTCCGGCACCCCGCGCCTGCGCACCGTGACCGAGTACAAGTCCTACAAGCGCTTCCTCACCGGCGGACGGGTGGTTCCGGACTAGGGGCTGGGGACCGGGGGCTGGGGACTAGGGCGGGACACTACCTCGAGTCCGGGCACACCGCAGACGCCCAAGCGGCGTTGGCTCTTGCAGTCAAACACAACGGGCGGGGTGGAATTGCTCCACCCCGCCCGCAGCTTGATACGCGTGACACTGCTCAAGCCCTGTCGAGCTCTAGTCCCTAGTCCCTGGTCCCCAGTGGCGGCGCGACTCCGGCGGCGCTATGCGCAGCCGGAGGTCGTGCCGCAGTTCGAGCACTTGTAGCAAGCCCCGCTGCGCACCATGATCGACCCGCAGGTGCTGCACGGCGGCGCGTCCTCCTGGTTCTGCATCGCCGCGAACGCCAACTTGGCCGGCGTGGCCACTGGCGGCGCCGGCACCGCCACGGCCGGTTCGGCGGCGACCGCCTTCACGGTGGCGGCGTAGTTCTCCGCCGGGGCGTCGGTGGCGTCGTCGCGGTTGTTGACGCCGGCGCGGAACTGCGCCTCCGGCGACAGGAACTTCGACGCCATCCACCGGAAGATGTAGTCGACGATCGACTTGGCGAAGCGGACGTCGGGGTTGCGCGTCATCCCCGACGGCTCGAAGCGCACGTGGCTGAACTTGTCGACCAGTGCCTGCAGCGGCACGCCGTACTGCAGGGCGTAGCTGATCGCCTGCGCGAAGGCATCGGCGAAGCCCGAGATGGTCGACCCTTCCTTGGCCATTACCAGGAAGATCTCGCCCGGCATGCCGTCCTCGAACAGGCCGACGGTGATGTAGCCCTCATGCCCGGCGATGTCGAACTTGTGGGTGATCGCCTGGCGCTCGTCGGGGAGCTTGCGCCGCATCGGCGTGCGCGCCGCCAGCGCCGCCGCCACCGCGGCGTCGATCGCCGCCTTGGGGGACTGGGCCAGCGCGCCGGTCGTGATCGCCTCCTTCGAGGTGTTGAGCGGCTGCGTCCGCTTGCTGCCGTCGCGGTAGATCGAGATGGCCTTGGCGCCGAGCCGCCAGCTCTCGATGTAGGCCTGCTCGATCTCCTCGACCGTGGCGTCCTTGGGCACGTTGACGGTCTTGCTGATCGCCCCCGAGATGAAGGGCTGGGTGGCGCCCATCATCTTGATGTGGCCCATGTAGTGGATCGACCGCTCGCCGTTGGCGGCCTTGAAGGCGCAGTCGAACACCGCCAGGTCGCGATCGAGCAGGTGCGGAGCGCCCTCGATCGTCTCCTGCTCGTCGATGTACTTGACGATGTCGTCGACCTGCGACGCGGTGTAGCCCAGCTTGCGCAGCGCCATCGGCACGGTCTGGTTGACGATCTTCATCATCCCGCCGCCGACCAGCTTCTTGTACTTCACCAGAGCGATGTCGGGCTCGACGCCGGTGGTGTCGCAATCCATCATGAACCCGATGGTGCCGGTCGGCGCCAGCACGGTGGCCTGGGCGTTGCGGTAGCCGAAGTCCTCGCCGAGCTCGACCGCCTCGTCCCACGACTGCTTGGCGCCGTTGTAGAGATCGGCCGGCACGTGCTTGACGGTGACGTCCTTGATGGCGTCGCGGTGCTTGCGCATCACCCGCAGGAACGGCTCGCGGTTCTGCGGGTAGCCGGCGAACGGGCCGCCGTGGTCGCGGGCGATGCGCGCCGACTGGGCGTAGGCCTCGCCGGTCATCACCGCGGTGATGGCCCCGGAGTAGTCGCGGCCGGCGTCGCTGTCGTAGGGCAGGCCGCGCGACATCAGCAGCGCGCCGAGGTTGGCGTAGCCCAGGCCGAGCGGCCGGTAGGCGTGGCTGTTCTTCTCGATCGCCTTGGTCGGGTAGCTCGAGTTGTCGACCAGGATCTCCTGGGCGGTGATCAGCGTGCGGCACGCCGCCTTGAAGGCGTCGACGTCGAACTCGCCGTCCTCACCGACGAACTTCATCAGGTTGATCGACGCCAGGTTGCACGCCGAGTCGTCGAGGAACATGTACTCCGAGCACGGGTTGCTGGCGTTGATGCGGGCGGTGTTCGGGCTGGTGTGCCACTCGTTGACCGTGGTGTCGAACTGCATGCCCGGATCGCCGCACACCCAGGTGCCCTCGGCGATGAGCCGCATCAGCTCGCGGGCCTTGTAGGTGTCGGCGACCTCGCCGGTGGTGACGGCCCGGGTCTGCCAGACGCCGTCGTCGAGCACCGCGCGCATGAACTCGTCGGTGACGCGGACCGAGTTGTTGGAGTTCTGGAAGAACACCGAACCGTAGGCGACGCCGTTGAACGAGCCGTCGTAGCCCGAGTCGATGAGCGCCCAGGCCTTCCTCTCCTCGTCGACCTTGCAGTTGATGAACTCGACGACGTCGGGGTGGTCGGCGTTCAGGATCACCATCTTGGCGGCGCGGCGGGTCTTGCCGCCCGACTTGATCACGCCGGCGAAGGCGTCGAAGCCCTTCATGAACGACACCGGCCCCGAGGCCGTCCCGCCGCCGGCCAGCAGCTCCTTCGACGAGCGGATCGCCGACAGGTTGCTGCCGGTGCCCGATCCGTACTTGAAGAGCATCCCCTCGGTGCGAGCCAGCCCGAGGATCGAGTCCATCGTGTCGTCGACCGAGTTGATGAAGCACGCCGAGCACTGCGGCGCCTTCTCGAAGCCGCAGTTGAACCACACCGGGCTGTTGAAGGCGGCCTTCTGGTGCACCAGCAGGTGCTTGAGATCGTCGCTGAACGCCTGCAGCGCCTCGGCGGAGGCGAAGTACTGCTGGCGCTCGGCCCAGCCGGTAATCGTGTCGACGACCCGGCCGATGAGTTGGCGGACCGAGTGCTCACGGTCGGGCGATCCGACGTGGCCGCGGAAGTACTTCGAGACCACGATGTTGGTCGCCTGCTGGGACCAGCTCTTCGGTATCTCGACACTGCGTTGCTCGAACACCACCTTGCCGCGCTCGTTGCCGATGACGGCGTCGCGCAGCTCCCATTCCACCTCGTCGAAGGGGTCGATCCCGACGGTCGTGAAGACCCGGGGAAAGTCCAGCCCCGGAACCGTGACCGACGAGGTGCGCCCGGCGCCCGTCGTCGGCCCTGCCGGCTCCACCTGTCCCCCGGCTACCTCCTGCCCGGCTGCCGCAGCTGCCAGCTTGTGCCCAGCGCCTTCCTGCATGCGTCCTCCGCCTCGTTCAGAGACGAGACTGCCCCTCCCTCAAGGGGGTCTCGTCAAATATCCCGCCTGGCCTTGATGTCTGGTGTGCTGCGCGCGACTAGTAGACTTCCCGGTTTTGCACTGACTCGTCAGACTTCGTCGTCGCTCGATTGTTGGCCAGTGTCCGGATGGCTGGGAAGCTTCCGAAGCAGCCGGCGCCTTCGCGCGCGACGCCAAGAATGCGCGTGTAACGACGGTTTGTCAAGCGGTGCAACCACAACATCTAGCGCATATTTTTTAGGTCGAACGCAAGATGTTCCGGTTCACTCCATGAATCCTGACATTCGTCATATTTTCGCTTTTCTCGAGCGGCAACACCAGCGATTTTCCGGTTCCATGGCCGCGGCCGCGGCCAGGCTGGGGGTCCTGGTCCGCTAACGGACCAGGACGGCCGCCATGATGGCGGCCTTGTCGGCGAGCTTGCCGGCGAAGACCACGTTGCGCGACTTCAAGGCCTCGTCGGCCTGCTGCATGAAGCGCCGTGCGGTGTCGTACTGAGCGCGGCCGTCGGCATCCAGGCTCTGGTACACAACCCGCTCGAGATCGCGCCCGGCCTGCGCGAGCAGCGAGCGCACCGACTGGTCGGCCTTGGCGTTGGCGCCGGTGTTCTGCATCGCCAGCGACGGCTGCTGGGCCGGCGCCGGGGCCGGCGGCCCCTGCGGCCCGACCTGGTTGTCGGGCCGCGGCGGCTCACGCCGGGCCGGCCGGGGCGAACTTGGCGACGCCGCGACGGCCTCGGTGGAAACCGGCTCGGCCGGCAGAGGTGGATCCGGCAGGTACCTCGGCCACGACCCGGGGCGGCGCCTCGGGCGCCGTCAGCGTCGGGAGCGGGGCAGGCGCCGAGGCGCGCGCCGAGGCGCACCCGCTCGTCAGGGCTGCCGCGGCCAGGCCGCAAGCAGTCGCGACCACGCGGGGGAGCATGCTCGCATTGTAGCGCGCGGCGGCGATCGCTGGGACCTGGGCCGGCGACGCGGCTCAGGCGGCGCGCGGCAGCGAGATCGTGAAGGTGGTGCCGGCGCCCGGCGTCGACTCCACGTCGATGTCGCCGTGGTGCAGCTGTACCGTGCGGAATACCATCGACAGACCGATGCCGCTGCCGCCCCGCTTGGTCGTGAAGTAGAGGTCGAAGATGCGGGCCAGCTGGTCGGCCGGGATGCCCTGCCCGGTGTCGCGCACGCGGATGAGCACCCGTCCGTCCTTGGCCTGCTCGCAGTGGAAGGTCAAGGCGCCGCCGTGCGGCATCGCCTGGACGGCGTTCACCGCCAGGTTCATCAACGCCTGTCGCAGCATTGTCGGATCGGCGTCGACGGCCAGCGCCGGGTCGGGACACAGAGTGGTCACCGTCACCCGGCCCGCTTCGGCCTCCGGCCGCACCGTGCGGGTGACGTCGGCGGCGACCGTGCCGACTTCGACCCGCTCGATCCGCATGTCCTCCGGCCGGGCGAATTTCAGGAAGCCCTGCACCACCGCATCGAGCCGGCGGATCTCCTGGCCGATGACGTCAGCGTGGGCCCGCACGTCGGCCGTCGGCGCGCCGTTGTCGAGCTTCTGGCGCAGCAGCTCGAGGTGGATGGTCATCGCGTTCAACGGGTTCTTCACCTCGTGGGCGACGCCGGCGGTGAGGCGCCCGAGCGCGGTCACACGCTTGGACAGCTGGGTGATCTCGCGACGCACCTCGCCGCCCGCCGGCAGCGCCCGCAACTGCGCGCTCACCGTGTCGAAGACGCCGCGCAGGTCCTGCATCTCGGCTTCCTCGAGGTCGAGGGTCACTCCGAGTTCGCCGCGGCCCAGGCGGGTCAGGCTGCTCTGGATCACGTGGATCGGCCGCAGCACGGCCTGGGCGAGGAAGATGGCGACCAGTACCGCCACCAGCAGCAGGCCGAGGGCGGCGGCCAGCGCCGGCGTCACGGTCTCCTCGAGCGAACGGCGGACCAGCAGCGTCGAGATGCCGATGCGGATCTCGCCCAGGGCCTCGTCGTCGAGCAGCAGCGGCGCGCTGAACTCCAGCGTGCGGCCGCGCGTGGACCAGATCTCCCTGAGCTGCGAGAAACCGTTGAGCGCCAATAGCTCCTGCAGTCCGCCGCCGACCGCCAGCCGCTGACCCACCTGGGTGGGATCGCTGTGCGCCACCGCCACCCCCGAGGCGTCGACGATGGCGGCGTAGGTCACGTCGTCGGAGTAGATCGACGCCTGGAGGATTGATTGGATGCCGGCGTCGGCGGCGAGCTCGGCGTAGGCCGCCTCGCGGCTGGTCACCACCTCGTAGGCGCGGTGGAAGACCGCGTTGGTCAGCAGCTCGCCGCGGGCCCGGCTCTCCTCGAGCGACAGCCGGGCGATGCGCGCCAGGTGGGCCACGCTGAGCGCCACGACCACCGCGCCGACGAGGGCGGTGACGCCGAGGATCTGCTTGAGGCGGATCGACATGCCGGTGCTGGCCGGGCGGAGCGCGGCGACGGCTCACGCCGCCGGCGTCAGGCGCCCTGCTTCATGCGGTTCAGCTTGTTGTGCAGCGTCTTCAGGCTGATGCCGAGCATCTCGGCGGCGCGGGTCTTGTTCCCCGACGCGGCGTCGAGCGTCGCGAGGATCAGCTTCTGCTCGGCCTCGTCCACCGTCATCCCCGGGGTGAGGGTCACCTCGGCGGTCATCGCCGTCGGCGCCACCCGTCGATCCGAGGCGGCGAGCGGCGGCAGGTGCCGGGCTTCGATGAAGTCGCCCTTGGCGAGGATCACCGCCCGTTCGATCACGTTGCGCAACTCGCGGACGTTGCCGGGCCACCCGTAGGCCTCGAGGCGGCGCATGGCCTCCGGATCGACGGCCTTCACCGCCTTCTGATCGCGCTGGTTGAACTCGTCGAGAAAGGTCTGCACCAGCAGCGGCAGGTCTTCGCGGCGCTCGCGCAGCGGCGGCAGGCCGATCGTGAAGACGTTCAGGCGGTAGTAGAGATCCTCACGCAGCTTGCCCGAGCGCACGGCCGCGGCCGGATCGGCGTTGGTCGCGGCGATCACCCGCACGTCGACGTCCTGCTCGGCGCGGCCGCCCAGCCGCCGGAAGCGCCGCTCCTGGAGGACGCGCAAGAGCTTGACCTGTGTGGCCGGCATCATCTCGGCGATCTCGTCGAGGAACAGCGTGCCGCGATCGGCGAGCTCGAAGCAGCCGGCGCGCCGCTCGTAGGCCCCGGTGAAGGCGCCCTTCTCGTGGCCGAAGATCTCGCTTTCGAGCAGCGTCTCGGGGATCGCCGCGCAGTTGATCGCCACATACGGCGCCTGGACCCGCGGGCTCAGCTGATGGAGGGTCTGGGCGACCAGTTCCTTGCCGGTGCCCGATTCGCCGACGATGAGCACCGAGGCGGTGGTCGGGGCCGACTGCTCGATCACGTTGTAGACCTTCCGCATCTCGCGGCTGGCGCCGACCATCCGCCCGAAGCGGCCCTCCTCGCGCAGCCGCCGGCGCAGGTCGGTGTTCTCGCGGCGCGCCGCGCTCAGTTCCGACAACCGCTCGAGCAGGTGCCGCAGGCGCTGGGGATCGACCGGCTTGGTGAGGTAGTCCTCGGCGCCCTGTTTCAACGCGTCGACGGCGGTCTCGACGGTGCCCTGGGCGGTGAGCAGCAGGAAGTAGATGTGCGCCAGATCGTCGGCCAGCGCGGCGAGCAGCTGCAACCCGTCCATCCGCGGCATCACCAGATCGCTGACGACGATCGTCGGACGGAACGAGGTGACGGCGGCCAGCGCCAGTTCGCCGTCGGCGGCGGCTTCGACGGTGAAGCCCCACGTTCGCACCAGCTCGGTCAGGCCGAGACGGGCGGCCTCGTCGTCCTCGACGATGAGCACCCGTTGCGCGGCAATCGCCGCCCGCGCCGCATCAGTCACCGGGAAAGTGTACCATCGACCGGCAACGCCCCTCGATGATGGATCCGGCGCCCGACACGCGCGAGGAGCCGGCCACGCCCGCGGTTCCGCCCCCCGTGGATCCCACGCCGCGGATGACCCGCGCGCGAGCCATCGTGGAGGTGCTGCTGTGTTCCAGCTATCCCACGCAGCTCGTCGTCGGCGGCCTGCTGGCCGCGGCCGGCGTGCCCGGCGTCACGCCCGATGGCGCCCTCAACGCGCCCTTCGTGATTGCCATCTCGCTCGGTGACGCCGCCCTGGTCGCGGCCCTGATCACGTGGTTCATGTGGCGGAACGGCGAATCGATGACCGCCGCCTTCGTGGCCGGCCGGCCGCCGTGGCGCGAGGCGATGCTCGGGGTGGCCCTGGCGCCGGCGGTGCTGCTCGGCATCTCGCTCGTGGTCGCCGCCATCCGCGTGGCCGCCCCGGGCCTCCACAACGTGCCGGCCAACCCGATGGGCGCGCTGATGCGCGACCCGGCGCTCGCCGCGATCTTCGCGTTCGTCGTCGTCGTGGCCGGCGGCATGCGCGAGGAACTCCAGCGAGGCTTCCAGCTGCACCGGCTCACCGGACACGTGTGTGGACCGCTGGCCGCGGTCGTGCTCACCAGCCTCGCATTCGGCGCCGGCCACTCCCTCCAGGGCTGGGACGTCGCGGTGGCCACTGGAATCCTCGGCGCCTGCTGGGCGCTGCTCTATCTGACCCGGCACAGCATCGTGGCCGCGGCGGTGAGCCACGGCCTCTTCAACCTGGCGCAGGTGGTCGTCGCCGCAACCCTCGGCGAACTGGGGGCTGGGGACTAGGGACTGGGGCTCGCGGACGTCCCGCTGACAGCGAACGTGTTCAAGAGATCGGGCTTGTGCATCGCTACGAACGTTACGGCGGTGCGCAGCGTGATCTTGCAAGCCCCAGTCCCTAGTCCCCAGCCCCAGCCCCTAGTCCTTGATCTCCACCACCGGAATGCGGCGGCGCAGCTCGGCGAGCCAGTCGGCGATGAGCTCACGCCGACGTTCAGCCTCCAGCCGCGCCCGCACCAGCCTTACGCGATCGTCGGCGCTGGCCGCCGACAGCTCCTCGGCGTGAGCCGCGGCGTAGGCCGCGACCTCTTCCTCGCCCGGCGTGCCGGAGGTCGCGAAGCGCTGGTCGAGATAGGCGGCAATCCGCAGGTCGTCGCGCACCCACGCCGCCAGACGCCCGCGCGAGTATCCGCCACGGCCGAGGATGGCATCGAGCGCCGCCGGTGACCCGGCACGGGCCTCGATTGCGGCCACCTGGCTGTCGATCGCCGCCGCCGCGGGCTCGGGCGGCGCGAATCGCGACACCTCGTGGAGCACGAGCCAGCGGTCGATGAGCCGCGCGGCGGCTTCACGCTCGGCGTCGGCGGCCGCGGTATCGACCAGCCCCAGCGCGAGCGCCGTGCGCACATCCGAGAGGGTGATCACCGTCCCGCCGACGATGGCCACGGTGCGTTCGACCAGCGTTTCCTGCCCCGCGGCAGCGACCACCATTCCCGCGATCGCAGTGGCGGTAAGCAGCCCATGGCTGGCTCTCCTCCGACCGGCGGGATCGGTGCATCGCCCCGCCGGCAAGCGGGAACGCGAGAACACGGCCATTCCGTCACTCTACTCTCTAGCCGCTAGCCGCAAGCCCTAGCCGCTTCGAGTGTCCTAGAAGGCCTGGCCGAGCGAGAGGTGGTAGACGACGCGGCGCTCGCTGCCGTTGTTGAAATCCCGGCGATCGAGCTTGAAGCCGACATCGAAGCGCAGGGGGCCCAGGGGCGAGCGATACCGGATGCCGGCACCGGCCGCGGCGCGCAGCTCGCCAAGGTCCACGTCGCTGACCCGCAGGAACACGTTGCCGGCATCGACGAACCCGACCAGCCCGACGCCCTTCACCGGGGGCGTGCGCAGTTCCAGGTTCAGCACGACCATGGCGTTGCCGCCGGTGGGAAAGCCGTCGGCGTTCAGGGTGGCTTCCGAGCCGAGCCGGTCGAGGGCGAAACCCCGCACCGTGGTGTCGCCGCCGGCGAAGAACCGCTCGCTCGCCGGCAGGTCGGTGACGATCTCGACCTCCGGCGCACCGTCATCGCCGAAGACCGGCTCCCCGCCCGCGTCGAGCCGCGGCACGCGCTTGACGAACCCGCGCGCCAACCCGACACGGGCGCCGCCGGCGACGACGAACGGCCGGGCGCCCGGCAGCCGGTGGTAGCTGAAGGCCTGGCCGAAGGTCTTGGTGAAGCCGACCTCCGAGCCCAAGGCCGGCAGCGCGACGTCGACTTCTCCGCCCAGCACGGTTCCGCGTTCCGTGTCGAGGACGTCGTTGCGCGAGTCGCGAACGACCGAGCCGAACAGCGTCGAGAGCCTCACCTGGGGGAACAGCCGGTCGATGAGCAGCTGGTCTTCGACGGCGATCTTGGCGTCGAAGAGCTCCGTGTAGTCGTAGGCGTAGCGGCCGAGCACGACGACCCGATTGGGGAACCGGCGGGCGTACTCGGCCCGGGCGCCGCGACGGTCGAAGTTGAACGACGAGCGGATGCCGCGCTCGGTGAACGCGCTCAATTGGGCGTCGCCCAGGGTACCGAACGCCCGCGGCTCGCGGAACGTCCCGACCACGCGGTACTGGTTGAACCCGTAGCCGCCTTCGGCCTCGGGCCCCTCCTCCACGCCGGGGTCGGTGGGCCGCAGGCTCACCGACGTCAGCAGCGTCAGCGACCGGTTCTTGCCGAACAGGTTGCGGCGCGTCACCTCGAAGAACCCGCGCGGGGCGACGACGACCTGATCGGTGACCACGCCCTGGTCGTCCGGACGCGCCTGCAGCCCCACCTCGAGCCCGCCGCCGTAAGTCACCGAGGTCGACGGCGCCTCCTCGAGCTCGACCAGCACGTCGCGGGCGAACTCGTCCGACCCGTGGGGCGCCTCGCTGATCCTCACGCGCCGGAACAGCCCGAGCGCGCTGAGACGCTGCTGGCTCTCGATGATCGCGTCGAAGCCGAGCGGGCTGCCCGGCTGCAGCGTCATCTCGCGCCGCACCAGGTCGGGAGTCGTGCGATCGGTGCCGGTGACCAGCACGTGATCGACGCGGGTCTGCGGCCCCTCGCGCACGGCGTAGGTGATCGTGATGGCCGTGCCGTCCTCTGACGGCGCCTCGAGGACGTTGATGGCGGCCCGCTGATACCCGAGATTGCGATAGCGGCGTTCGATCGACGCGCGATCGATCACCTGCTGGGGCCGGTAGTACGGCTTGCCGGCGGTGAGGGCCAGCGCCTCGCCGAGCTCGACCGGCGTGAGCGCGTTGACGCCGTCGAACCGTACGTCGGTGACGACCGTACGTGGCCCCTCGGCCACCTCGAGCCGCACGGCAACCGGCACGCGCAGATCGGCCATGGGCAGGGTCGACACCCGCGGCGTGACCCGGACCGAGGCGAACCCCTGCACGCGGTACAGCTCGGCCAGCGCCGCGGCCACGGTGGCGACGCGGGCTTCGACGAAGAGCTCGCCGGACTCGAGCTTGAGCAGCGCCTCGACTTCGGCGGCGGACAGCTGCTTCACGCCGTCGACGGCGAGCGAGTCGAGCACGTGCAGCGGTCCCTGCCGCACCGCGAAGGTGATGACCAGCTCGCCGCCGTCGCGCCGGCGCGTGGCTTGAACCTCGGCCTGGCGATAGCCCTCGGTCCGCAGGTAGAGCTCGATGTTGCGGCTGGCATCCTCGATCACTTCTTCGTCCACCGATCGGACCTGCTCGATCGGCACCAGGGTGCGGCGCCGCGATGCCGGCAGCGGATCCCCGGTGAACTCGACGCGCACCCGATCGCCCAGCAACACCCGCACCACGACGTCGGCCACCGCCGGTCCGGCCTCGCGCAGGTCGGTCGAGATGACGGCTTCGTAGTAGCGCTCGGCCCGTAGCGCATCGGCGGCGTCGGTCACCCGCTCCTCGAGGGTCTCGGGATCGAGGGGACGGCCCGGCGTCAGCCCCAGCCGGGCCAGCAGGTCAGCGGAGCCGTCACCCTCGAGGGTGGCCCGGCCGACCGTGGTCCGCGGTCCGGTCACGGCGCTGACGACGGCCACCACCTCGCCGGGCGCGGGCCCCGGCGTGAGGCCGACGTTCACCCGGGCCGACGCGTAGCCGTGCGCCCGGTAACGGGCCTCGAGCAGCGGCGCCATCTCGTCGCGGCGGCTGGCGAGCGGGGTCGCCCCGAGGCCGTCGGTCAGCGTCGACCGCAGCATCGCCTCGTCGAGCGCCAGCGGGCCGTCGAAGCGCACCCGGACGATCCGCTCGAGGGGCACCAGCCCGTAGCGCAGGCGCACGCCGTCGCCGTCGGCCTCGCCGTAGACGCGGATGTCGGCATAGCGGCCCAGGGTGACGAGGTGATCGATGGTCTGGCGCACCTCGGCCATCACCAGCGGCTCGCCGACGCGCGTCTCGACCAGGGCCAGGACCGAGCCGTCGTCCACCGGGGTGCCGGCGGCGACGAGGCGGACGTCGGTGAGCCGGCGGCCGATGAGCGCGTCGATGTCGGCGGCGGCGGCCGGGGCGGCCAGGGCGGCCAGGGACAGCGCCACGATCGCGCGACGGATCAGAACGCCACTCGCTTTCGGACGTCGAGGGCGTAGGTGCCGTCCTCGTTCTGCGACAGCACCCAGCCGAGCGTGTCGCTCTGGTCGTACTCGAGCAGGATGATCTCGTCGCGCGTCGACGACGAGAGGCTGCGCGCGTAGGTGAGGTAGACGCGATCGGAGATGCGCTTGCCGATGGTCACCCGGGCCGACGGGTTGACGTTGATGCCGACCGCCTGCTGGTAGGGGTCGACCAGCAGCGGCGTGATCTGGAAGGTGTCGACGCCGAACGTGTTCTGCACCACCCGGCCGACCTCGGCCGACAGCGCCCCGGTCAGCGCGCGGGTGGCCCGGGCCTGCAGCAGGTCCTGCTCGCGTTGATTCGGCGAGCGCAGCGACGCCACCTCGGCGTCGCCGGCGGGCGCCGTGTCGCCGAGCAGCAGCGACAGGACGTCGCCCGGCGGCAGCGGCGGGTCCGAGGTGAACTCCGGCTGCAGCCGGTCGGTCGTCCCGGCCACCCGCAAGGTGACGCGGTAGGTCTGCGCCGGCGCCGGGACCCGCACGCGCGTCTCGGCCTCGATGTCGAAGAACGGCTCGATGCGCTCGGGGTTGGTGAAGTCGAGGCTGCCGCGGGAGATGAGGTAGCGGCGGCCCTCGAAGGTCACCTCGCCGCGCTCGATGTCGGCGCGCCCGAACAGCAGGGGGCGCTCGAGGGTGCCGCGCAGGTTGAGATCGGCGCTGGCGCTGACCCGGGCACGGTCGTTCTCGACCCGTAGCGTCGAGGGCGCCACGACGCGTACGTCGAAGCGCAGCGCCGAGGGGGCCTCGGCCGCGACCGCGCCGGCCACCGGCGGGCTGCCGATGGCGGTGAGGCCGCCAGTGCCGCCACCGAACAAGTTGGTGCTGTCGGCGGGCGGGGTCCACACCGCCGAGCGGACCAGCACGGATTCCGCCGAGGACCGCGGCGTCGACCGGGCCCTGCAGGGTCAGCGTGGTATCGACCAGCGCGCGCACACCCTCGGGATAGCGCAGCCGCAGGTCGAGGCCGGTCAGGGTGACGTCGTAGTCGGCGAGCGCCAGCCCGCGCAGGCCCAGCCGCCCGCCGAACTGCACCGCGCCGTCGGCGAGGCGCGCGCGCAGCCCGTCGAGGCGGACCGTCGAGGCGTCGAAGGCAACGATGCCGTTGATGGCCTCGAGCGCGTGCGGGAAGGCGAACGAGCGGAGCCGGCCCTCGGTGATGAGCGCGTTGCCCGACAGCGTGGGGGTGCCGGTGGTGCCGCCGATCTGCGCCGCCACCTCGGCCCGGCCGGCGCCGCGCACTTCGGGCAGCACGCCTTGCACCACCGCGAGGTTGGCGTCGCCGTTGGCGCGCAGCGACACGACGTCGCGGCCCAGGTCGATCTGTCCGCTGACGTCGAGCGCGGTACGGTCGCCGGCGAGGACGAACTGGTCGACGTGCACGACCTGCCCGTCGAGCCTCACGCGCAGCACGCCCCGGTTGGCGAGCTCGTAGTCGAACAGCCGCACCCGCAGATCGTCGATGGCCGACTCGACGTGCAGCCCGTCGGGCGTGTAGACCTCGCCCCACACCCGCACGGTGCCGCCGCCGATGGCGGCGGTGTACGGCGACAGCGTCGGGAGGAACACCCGCGCGTACGGATCGAGCGAGGCGTCGCTCAGCCGCATGCTCATCTCGATCTCGCCGGCCTCGGTCAGCCCGAACTGGCCGTTGCCCGACGCGGCGAGGCGCGGCGAGGCGACGTCGAAGCTGTATTGCACGGTGAGGCCGCGCAGCGCCACCTGCGCGGTCATCTGGCCGATGCCTTCGTCGCCGAAGAACAGGTCGAAGACACTGATCTTGACGTCGTAGCGGGGCTCCTCGAAGGTGCCGCTGCCGGCGGCGCTGAAGTCGGCCACGCCGGTGAACGGCGGCAGCCCCTGGAAATACGTCAGGTCGAGGGCGTCCACGGCCAGCCGCCGCCCGTCGGCGTTGAAGGAGTAGGCACCGTCCCAGCCGACGTAGGCGGCGCCGGTGATGGTCGTGCCCGCCTTCTGAATCTCCAGGCCGTCGAGGCGGACGCCGGCGCCCTCGAACCGCAGGCTCGTCACCGCCGATGCGAACGGCTCGTCGTAGGCGACGCCGCGATCGATGGTGAGGCGGCCGAAGCCGAACGGCTCCTCGTACTTGCCGTAGAGATGGATCTCGCTGCCAACCACGCCGTCCACCGGGTAGTCGTGCAGTTCGAAGGCGGTGCGGAAGTCGGCCAGCGGCCACTCCGCGGTACGGATCCGCGCGTCGATCTCCTCGTCGCCGTCGCGGCGCGGGTAGCCGAGCGCGAAGGTGCCTTCGACGTCGAGGCGCCCGGCCACGCCGTTGCGGACCACGACGTTCTTGACGTGGGCGTAGGAGTTCTCGATCACCGCCTCGCCGCCGATCTCGCCCCAGGTGACGTTCCACGCCCGCATCGCCTGTCCGGTGAAGCGGCCTTCGACCTGCGGGCTCGCCAGCGCGCCGAGCAGTATGCCGTCGAAGGCGCCGACGCCGTCGACGGGCACCGCGCTGGTGGGCGTGGCCACCATGGTGATGAGGCCGGCCAGGAAGCGGTCGCTCTCCTGCCAGTTGGTGCTCGAGACGTGGAACGGCAACCGCGAGTCCTCGCCCCACGCGGTGCGGCCGTCGAAGGCCACGTAGGTCTCCGGCGTCGCGAAGCTGCTCGGCGCGAAGCGCACCTCGGCGCCGTCGAAGGCGTAGTCGACCTGGCCGGCGATCGGCACCGGCCCGAGCGCGGGGTGCGGGCTGAACGGGCCGGGCTCCTCGGCCCGTCGTCGCGCGTCGGCAACCGCGTCCTCGGGCACCTCGCGGGCCGCCGGCTGGTAGCCGGCCGGCATCACCGCGGTGAGCGTGCCGTCGCCGGTGGCCTCGGCCAGCGCGCCCAGCGTCCAGGCGAGCGTCGTCCGCCCGCTGGCCGCGCCGGCGAGGCGCAGCCCTTGCGTTTCGAGGAACGTCGTGAAGGTGGTGAGATCGACGTCGCGATACGACACGTCCCACAGCGCGGCGGGCCGCCGGCCAGCCACGCCGAGCGGCGCGAGCTCGTAGGTGAAGGCGGCGCGCCCGCCGTAGAACCCGGCCTCGGCTTCGAGGACGTCGAAGCGGGTCGGCACCCACACCACCGAGGCCCTGAAATTCTGGAAGCGGTAGTCGTCGTAGCCAGCCTCCGGGCTGACGAACTCCCCCTTCACCTCGTAGCCGCCGTTGTACTTGTGGACGGCGCCGGTGAAGTCGCCCTCGCCGTGCAGATCGAAGGTGTCGCGCGCGTAGAAGATGGCCCGGGTGCGCGGCAGCTGGTGGTGCGACGTGATCTGGAAGGTCGACTCCGGCCAGTGCGCCGCGTCGATGATTCCGCTGCCCCGCACCTGCGCGCCATCGGCGTCGAACGCCATCCGCTCCATCACCACCTTGCCGTCGCGCACCGCGAACGCGGAGGTGAAGTTGGCCCACATCGGCTCGTACTGCTGGATGAGGAGGGTGCCGCCGGCGAACCGCATCGTGCCGCGGTACTCGGTGCCCTTGGACATCTCCAGCTCCAGGTTGGGCGCATCCATCCCCCACGACGAGCCGAAGTCGCGGACGATGAGCCGGCCGCGCGCGGCCCGCAGGTACTGCAGGGTCGTCGTGACGATGCGTGGACCGGTGCGCGGCGGACGCGGCGGACCGGTGAGCCGCGGCGAGTTGTGCACCGCATTCGGATAGCTCTCGACGATGAGCGTCCAGTCGCGCAGGTCGACGTCGTCGAGCACGACCCGGCGCTCCAGGAGCGCCCGCCAGGTGATCGACAACTCGACCCGCGCCGCCCGCAGCCACGGATCGTGCGCGGGGGTCAGCCCCTCGACCCGCAGGTCCTCGAGCACCAGCCGGCCGCGCCCGAGGTTGAGGCCCAGCCGCCCGATATGGAGCGGCCGATCGATGAAGGTCGAGCCCTCGATCTCGGCCCGGCGTCGAAGCGCCGGCCCGAGATCGATGGTGACGACCGACACCAGCAGCACGGCGATGGCCACGGCGACCACGAGCCAGGCCCGCCGCACGCCGTGGAGGGTCGGCCCCAGCGATCGAAAAATCGCCCGCAGCACCCTAATGGCCCCCTCTGCGCACGCTTACTCCACGACCGCCAGCAGGGCCCCCGCGTCGACCGACTGCCCCTCGGTGACGGCCACCGACACGACGCGGCCGTCGCCCCCGGCCCGCAGCTCGTTCTCCATCTTCATGGCTTCGACGACCACCAGCCCCTGGCGGGCGGCGACCCGGTCGCCGGGGGCGACGAGCACGCGCACGACCTTGCCGGGCATCGGCGCGACGATGCGCTGCGGCCCGCCGCTGCCGTGGGCGACGGCGCCGCGGCGCCGCCCGGCCCCGGCCGGCCGTACCGTCGCGGCGACATTCCGACCGTTCACGTGGACATCGAACCCGCCCGGTATCGGACCGCCGGCCACGACGGCGCGCACGCTCCTGGTCGGCGTTCGGCCGTCGCCGGGCGCGACCAGCAGCGACAGCGCCGAGCGGCTCACCGCGGCCGCGTCCACCAGATGAGGCGTGCCGTCGAGCGTGACACGCCACTGCGTGCCGGCGCGCTGGACGATCACGCGGCGGGTACGAGTCCCGATGGTCACCTCATACTGCACGAGCGCCCTACCTCAGTCCTTCGACGCGCGCCTGCTGACGCCACCGGCCGGAAGCCTCCGGCCGGGCTGGCGCCGACAGCGGCGCCCCCATCTCCATATGCAATGCCACCGCCACGGCAGCCAGGTCCTCGTCGTCCGGGCCCACGGTCTGGAACGGCAGGCCGTTGCGCCCGGCCAGCGTGCGGTCGATGAAGGTGGTGTCGAATCGGGCGGCACGGAAGTCGTCGTCGTCGAGCACCCACTGGAAGAACGGGATGGTGGTCCGGATGCCGACCACCTCGTACTCGGCCAGCGCGCGCCGCATGCGGGCCAGGGCGTGCTGGCGATCGTCGCCCCAGGTGATGAGCTTCGAGACCAGCGGATCGTAGTGGATGGGGACGTCGAGGCCCTCGGTGGCGCCGCTGTCGTCGCGAACCCCGGGGCCCTGCGGCACCCGCAGCCTGACGATGCGGCCGGGCGACGGCAGGAACCCGTTGTCGGGATCCTCGGCGTAGATGCGGCACTCGACGGCGTGCCCGCGCGGCGTGACCAGCGACTGCGGGTCGAGCGTGATCGCCTCACCGCGGGCGATGCGGATCTGCCACTGCACCAGGTCCACGCCGGTGACCATCTCGGTAATCGGGTGCTCCACCTGCAGGCGGGTGTTCATCTCGAGAAAGTAGAACGACCCGTCGTCGTCGAGCAGGAACTCGATGGTGCCGGCATTGGTGTAGCCCGCCTGCCTGGCGACCGCCGCGGCCGCGGTCGTGAGACGGCCGCGCAGATCGGGGCCGACGGCCGGCGAGGGGCTCTCCTCGATGACCTTCTGGTGCCGGCGCTGGATCGAGCATTCGCGTTCGACGAACGCGACCACCGTCCCGTGGCGATCGCCCAGCAGTTGCACCTCGATGTGACGCGGGCGCAACAACCGGCGCTCGAGATACACGGCCGAGTCGCCGAACGCCGAGCCGGCCTCGGACCGGGCGGCTCGCAGGGCGCTGGCCAGCTCCTCGGGTCGCGCCACCATGCGCATGCCCTTGCCGCCGCCGCCGGCCACCGCCTTGAGCATCAGCGGGTAGCCGACCGAGTCGGCGATCCGGCTGACCTCGGCGTCGGACACCTCGTCGCCGATCGCTGTCCCGCTGCCCGGCACCACCGGCACGCCGGCCGCCACGGCCGCCTGCCGGGCCGCGGTCTTGCTGCCCATGAGCTCGATGGCCTCGGGCGAGGGCCCGATGAAGGTGAGGCCGGCGTCACGGCAGGCCCGGGCGAAGTCCGCGTTCTCGGCGAGGAAGCCGTAGCCCGGGTGGACGGCGTCGGCGCCGCTCTTCCTGGCCACCTCGACGATCGTGTCGATCTTCAGGTAGCTGTCGCGCGGCGGGTTGGGACCGACGGGCCAGGCTTCGTCGGCGAGACGCACATGCAAGGCGGGACGATCGCACTCGCTGTAGACCGCCACCGTGGCGATGCCCATGTCCCGGCACGCCCGGATGACGCGCACGGCGATCTCGCCGCGGTTGGCGATCAGCACTTTGGTGACGGCAGCAGCCACAACAATCCGAAAATTCTAGCACTTACGGCCGGACGGCCGCGGCCGCCGACGCCGCTCAGAGCGGGATATTGCCGTGCTTCTTGGGCGGGTTGCGATCGCGCTTGGTCTCGAGCGTGGCCAGCGCCTGGATGAGCCGGCGGCGGGTCGTCCGCGGCCTGATGACCTCGTCGATGAAGCCGCGTTCGGCAGCCACGTAGGGGTTGGCGAATTTCTCGCGGAATTCGGCGATCTTCGCCGCCCGCGTCGCCGCGGGATCGGGCGAGCTCTCGATCTCGCGCTTGTAGAGGATGTTCACGGCGCCCTCGGCGCCCATCACCGCGATCTCGGCGGTCGGCCAGGCATAGTTGAAGTCGGTGCGGATGTGCTTGCTCGACATCACGCAATAGGCGCCGCCGTAGGCCTTGCGGGTGATCACCGTCACCTTCGGCACGGTCGCTTCCGCGTAGGCGTAGAGCAGCTTGGCGCCGTGGCGGATGATGCCCCCGAACTCCTGGACGGTGCCCGGGAGGAACCCCGGCACGTCCTCGAAGGTGACCAGCGGGATGTTGAAGCAGTCGCAGAAGCGGACGAAGCGCGCCCCCTTCACCGAGGCGTCGATGTCGAGGGTGCCGGCCAGCTGTGCCGGCTGGTTGGCGACCAGGCCGACCGGCCGGCCGCCGAGGCGCGCGAACCCGACGACGATGTTCTTGGCGTAGTGCTCCTGCACCTCGAGGAACTCGCCGCCGTCGGCGATGCTGCGGATGAGGTCGTGCATGTCGTAGGGCTGACTGGGGGCGGCCGGCACCAGCGTGTCGAGCGCCGCGTCCTCGCGGTCCGACGGGTCGTCGGTAAGACGCCGCGGCGGGTCGTCGAGGTTGTTCGACGGCATGAACGACAGCAGCTCGCGGACCAGGGCGACGGCCTCGCGATCGTCATCCACGGCGAAGTGGGCGACGCCGCTCCTGGCGTTGTGCGTCATGGCGCCGCCCAGCTCCTCCTTGGTCACGTCCTCGTGCGTCACCGTCTTGATCACGTCGGGGCCGGTGATGAACATGTAGCTGGACGACTTGACCATGACGATGAAGTCGGTGATCGCCGGCGAGTAGACGGCGCCGCCGGCGCAGGGGCCGAGAATCGCCGAGATCTGCGGCACCACGCCGCTCGCCAGGGTGTTGCGGAGGAAGATGTCGGCGTAGCCGCCCAGCGACAGCACGCCCTCCTGGATCCGCGCCCCGCCCGAGTCGTTCAGGCCGATGATCGGCGTGCCGGCCCGCATCGCCATGTCCATGATCTTGACGATCTTGGCGGCGTTGGTCTCCGAGAGCGAACCGCCGAACACGGTGAAGTCCTGGGCGAACGCGTAGGCGACCCGACCGTCGATGCGGCCGTGCCCGGTGACCACGCCGTCGCCGGGCACCACCTGATCGGCCATGCCGAAGTCGAGGCAGCGGTGCGTGACCAGCTTGTCGACCTCCTCGAAGGTGCCCGGATCGAACAGCAGCTCCATCCGCTCGCGGGCGACCAGCTTGCCGGCATCGTGCTGCCGTTGCAGCCGCTCCTCGCCGCCGCCCAGCTCCGCCAGCCGTTCGAGCGCTTCCAGCTTCGCGATGGGATCGGCCATCACGCCTCGACGCAGGGATTGCTGAGCGCGCCCACACCCTGCACCTTGACCATGACGCGGTCGCCCGGCACGAGCGGCCCGACGCCCGACGGTGTGCCGGTGGTGATGACGTCGCCGGGTTCGAGGGTGCAGAAGCGCGTCAGCCACTCGACCACCTCGGGCACCGGGAAGATGAGTTCGCGGGTGTTCGAGTGCTGCCGCTTCTGGCCGTTCACCCAGCCCTCCACCTCGAGCTCCGACGGGTCGAGACCGACGGCGATGCAGGGGCCGATGGGCGCGAAGGTGTCGAAGCCCTTGGCCCGGGAGTACTGCACGTCCCTGGCCTGCAGCTCGCGGGCGGTGACGTCGCAGAGGCAGGTCACCCCGAGGACGTGGTCCATGGCGTCGCGCGCCTTCACCCGCGAGGCGCGGCGGCCGATGACCACCGCCATCTCGGCCTCGTGCTCGATGCGTCCCGCCCAGTCCGGAATGCGAATGGCGGCCTCCGGGCCGACCACCGATGTCGCCGGCTTGATGAAGAGGAGCGGCTCGACCGGCAGCGCCTTCTTCATCTCGGCGGCGTGGTCCTTGTAGTTGAGGCCGATGGCCATGATCTTCGACGGCGTGATCGGGGCAAGGAACTCGCGCAGCGGCTCGTCGATGCCGGCGCCGGCGCGGTAGTCGCCGAACACGTCACCGTCGAGCCAGTAGAGCGCGTTGTCGCGCTCGACCACGTACCGCCCGCCCATCCCCTGCCGCACCCGGTAGATCCTGTCCATGCTCTCCCCGGTCCCCGGTCCCTGGTCCCCGGTCCCTGTTCTACTGTCGCGCCGTTTCTTCCGCGCGGTTCGACGGCGTGCTGCGGTTGGCGGGCGTGGCCGAGTCTACCGCGACCACGACGTAGACATAGCGCACGCCCGGCGTGACGGTGCGGTCCTCGAAGCTGCTGTCGCCAATCGGCGCCGCCGTGAGCGGGGTCGTCGGCTCCCCCGTCGCCTCGCCGCGGAAAACCAGATAGCCCGCCAGGTCCGAGGCCTCGACCGCTTCCCAGATCAGGCTGATGACGCCGGCGCCGCCGACGGCTTCGAGGGCGGTCGGGGCGGCCGGGGCGAAGGTGTCCACCGGGGTAATGCAGGCCGGCGCCGAAGCCGGACCTTCCACCAGCGTGCCGGCCATCGACTCCACGGCCCGCACGACGTAGCACCGCTCCTGACCGAAGGTCACGCCCCTGGCCGTCACCGCAGCGGCGTCGATCGGCGCGGCGTTGAGCGGCGCGGCACGCGTGACGACGCCGAGCGGGTCGGGCGCGGCCTCGGCGCCGACGGCGTAGACGTTGTACTTGGTCGTGACTTCGGCGCGGCCGACGGGCCGCGACGCCAGCACGCCGTCGGCGGGGGCCGGCGACGCAACGATGGCCCCGGGCGGCGGCGTCCACGCCAGCGTGATGACGTCGGCGTTGTAGGTCGGGGCGGCCAGCACCGGCGCGGATAGGGGTGTCGCCAGCGGCACGGCGCGTACGGCGCTCCACGCCCCGGGCCGACCTCGGCTGGTCAGCCCGCGCGCGACGTAGAAGCGCCGTGCGGTGCGATCGTTTGCCGGGGCGACCGGCGGCAGCGAGAGCGCCGGCCGCTCGACGTCGAGGGCCGAGGCGCTGTCACCCGGCTCGGACTGCTCACTTGGCGCACTCGACGTCTCGTCCGGTGCGACCAGGGCGTCGCTCAGCGTCTCGCGCAGGGTCACGCGCTGGCCCTGATCGACGCCCGGCTCCAGGGGCAGGGGCGGAATCGCCGGAGCACCGTCGGGTTGAGGCGGCGCCGGCGGTACCGGCCGTCGCACGGGGACGCGATGGACCAGCGTCCACGGTGGGCCAGGCTCCTCTCCTCCCAGGGCGGGCTCACGTTCGGCCGTGGCCGCGTGCACCTCGAGGCTGGCGAGGTCCGCCGGCGCGTCGCCGCCGACATTGGCCGCTGGCACGAGCGCGGTGAGATACGTGGCGTCACCGGCACGAGCCGCCGAGAATTCCGCCACCTGGGCCGGCACGCGGCGCAGCGGGACGAGCGGCGGTCCCTTCTTGCCGCAGGCGGCCGCCGCCAGCACGACGACTGCGGCCACCGCGAGTCGCCGCCAGGGGAGCCGCATCCGCCAAGTGTCCTTGCTCGGGAAAAGTGCTGTCAAGGAAACCGGACGCAAGAACGCAGGTTTGGGCCGTCTGCGACCCGGCACGTCTGGCAGTGAAGTTGCACTCCGCGTCGGTGTGTCGTATACCCTGTTCTCCTGAGGTGTCACCCATGACTGTTCGAAGGACGTCCTTCGCCATCGCGGTGGCAGCATGGCTCGTCGCCTCGCCGGCGATGGCTCAGGAGCCGGCGGCGCCACAATCCCAGCCCGCGGCCGGCGCGCGTCGCGGTCCCGAGAGCGTCGCGGGCTCGTGCCGAACGTGACGGGGCCGGCACCGGCGAGGTGCGGGCGCCGCGGCGCGTCGAGCGCGAGAGCGGCAGTCAGGACACGGAGACCCGGCCGCGACAGCGCACGCCGGTACCCGAGGCACCCGCCGTTGCGATGGCCAGCGACGAGCAGCAAGGCGGCGCGCGCCGGCGTCCAGGCGGCAGCAGCGCCTCAGGTGGCGGCCGGCCAAGCGGAGGCGGTGGCCGACCCGGCCCCAGTGGCGGTCAGACCGCCCGGCCGCGACAGGGCGGCGTGCGCTCGCCCGAGGTCGCCGGAGGCGGCTACGCCACACAAGGCTACGCGCGGGCCGTCCCGCGCGGCCGCGCGTCGCACGGGGTCGTCGGGTCATCCCACTACGGCCGCCGTTACCACTACGGTCACGGTCTCGGCTACTACTACTACCCGTACTACCCGTGGAGCTGGTACGCCGGGTACGGCTGGCCTGCTTACGCGGGCTGGCCGGGGTACTACGGCAACCTCGGGTACTACGGCTCCGTTGGCGTCTATGGCCCGTATGGAGGCGCTTACTACGGCGGCGGCTACGGCGGCGGCTACGGCGCCTACGGCGGGCCGTACGGCTACAGCATCGGCGGGGTCCGTCTGAGGGTCAATCCGAAGGACGCCGAGGTCTACGTGGACGGCTACTACGCCGGCATCGTCGACGACTTCGACGGCACCTGGCAGCAGCTGCGGCTCGACGACGGCGCCTACAGCATCGAGATCCGCAAGCCGGGGCTGACGACGCTCACCTTCGACGTGCAGATCCAGCCCGGTCGCACCATCACCTACCGCGGCGACATGCTGGGCACGCCCTGAACGGGGCCGCCGCGACGCGACGACAACGGACAACGGCCGGCGGAAACCCGCCGGCCGTTCTCACGTACCGGTGCGCGTCGGGCGCGTTCAGCGCGCCGCCGAAGTGGTCCGCGTGAACCAGGCGTAGAGCGGCAGGCCGAGGCCGATCACGAGCAGGCCGGCGGCCGACGGGCCCATCGCGCGGCCGCTGGTCAGCGGCGCCACCAGATCGGTCCACAGCGCGTTGGCGACGATAAGTGCGCTCACCACCACGAAGATGCCGGGCACCACCGGGTAGCCCCAGGTGGAGTACGGGCGTGGCGCGTTGGGCTCGCGCTGGCGCAGCACGAACAAGGCCGCCACCGCCACCCCGTTGAACAGGATGATCGAGAACCCGGTGTAGGTGGTGAGGGCGTTGGCGCCGCCCGAGAGCACGAGCACGCTGCTCCACAGGCCCTGCGCGACGATCGAGGTCGCCGGGGTGCGGAAGCGCGGGTGCACCCGCGCCGCCGCCGGGAAGAACATGCCGTCGCGGGCCATGGCGTAGTAGACGCGCGGGCCGGCGAACACCATCGCGCTGATGCTGGCCAGCAGGCTGACGATCGAGACCACACCCATGATGTTGCCGGCGCTGGTGCCGAGCAGCCGATCGGCGATCACGTCGAGGACGCTGCCGCGCACCGCCGCCAGCTCCCCCACTGGCAGCACGTAGAGATAGAGCGCGTTCAGCAGCAGGTAGATCACCACCACGGCGAGCGTCCCCAGTGCCAGCGCCCGCGGGACGTTGCGTCCGGGGTCGCGGATCTCCTCGGCGACATAGGACGCGGCGTTCCATCCCGCATAAGTGAACAGGACCGGCACCAGCGCGAACAACCATGATCCGGGCGACGGCGATCCGGCGACTGCGGTCAGATTGGTCATCGATCCGGTGCCGAAGGCGAAGCCCAGCACGATGAAGAGGACAAACGCGCTGATCTTCAGGCTGGCCAGCACGTTGCCGACCAGGCGGCCCGGGCCGACGCCGCGCAGGTGAATCCACGACATCAGCCAGATGGCGACGAGCGCGGTGATCGTCTGCGGCGACAAGGTGAGCGTCACCACGCCGAGCGGCACGGCCAGCAGCGCCTGATCGCTGCCGGCGATCGGCAGGAAGCGGCCGAGGTAGAAGGCGAGCACGACCGAGCTGGCGGCGATGGCGCCCGAGAAGCCGGCGACGAACGAGGTCCAGCCGGTGAGGAAGGCCGCGACCCGTCCGAAACCGGCGTGCAGGTAGACGTATTCGCCACCGGCCCGCGGCCGCAGCGCGGCCAGTTCCGCGTAGGCCATCGCGCCGGCAAAGGCGAGTGCGCCGGCGGCCAGCCAGGTGAGGAGGAACAGCGCCGGATGCGGCACCGTCGCCGCCACCTGGGGCGGCGTGAAGAGGATGCCGCCGCCGATGACGTTGGAGACGACGATGGCCGCCGCGTCGAGCGAACTGAGCCGGCGTTCGAGGGTTGGGGCGGTCGCGGTGGCCTGCGGCATGCCGGGGATTATAGGGGCGAACTAGCGCGTGAGCAGCTGGCGCTCGATTGGGAACTCGCCGAGCTTGGCCCAGACCTGCGAGCCCTTCTTCAGATAGAGCTCCACTTTGGCATCGACGAAGTCCTTGTGCTGCAGGATCTGCATGCGCGGCTGCTCGCCGGTATAGCCGAGGGTGGATCGCAGCACCAGGTCGGCGGTGGCCTGGCCCGGCGCCAGCGCCTCACGTGACTGCACCGCCCACCCGTAGTGCTCGCCCCACATCTCGGGCTCGTTCACGCGGCGGAAGATGGCGTTGATCTGCACGCCGTCGATCGGGTCGGCCGACTTGTTGCGCAGCTTGAGCGACACCGACGGCACCAGCTTGTTCTTGCCGTCCCCGAGGATGCCGTCGTCGTACCAACCGGTGGTCACGTCCAGCGGCTCGAGCACGTCCACCGGCTTGACCCGGTTGCACGCGGCCAGCGTGAGGGCGAACAGTGCGAGGGTGAGCGGACGACCGAGGCGGCTCATGACGGGTAGCAGCATACCAAGCCCCTCCGGGCGGCCTACTGCATCAGACACCGACCGGCCCGGAAAGCTCCGCCCGGGCGAGTCTAGCCCCTAGCCCGTAGCCGCTAGCCGCTGATCGGGTGTCAGAATTCCTGCACCTGCACCCGCTTGCGGGCCTCGTCGCGGTCGATCTTCCCGGTGCGGTAGTCGGACAGGTCGCTGCCCTTGATGCTCAGCATCACCGTCGATACCTCTTCGTACGGGTTCGGCGGCGCCAGCAGGTCGCGCCGTTCGTTGTCGCGGGCGGCCACGGTGAGGACCTCGCCCGGCTGCATCGACGACACCATCGGCAGCGAGTAGTCGACCATCGCGTCGATGAGCGCCTTGACCACGGCGTCGGTGTAGGCCTTGTTCGGGTCGTTGAGGAGCTGCGGGTTGACGCGCGGGCGCTGCGCTTCGGGTTGAGGCGCTGGCGGATCACCGGCGCCGGCCGCGACCACGGCGCCGCCAGCCGGCGGCTTCAGCGCGCCGAAGGGCCGGATCTGCGCTTCGAGCCGCCGCAGGGCCGCTTCGGCCGACGCCCGTTCGGGGCCGGTGGTGGTGGCGACGACGCGGCGCAGGGCCGTCAACGCCTCGGTGGCGCCCTGCTGATCCTGGTCGAGCATCGTGCGCAGACTCCACATCATGCTCTGGCGCAGCACCGGCACCTCGACATCGAAGAAGACGCCGTAGCCGTCGAGATGGAACCCGCGTGCGGTCGATTCGCCGGCGAGCACGAGCATGTCGGGCATCACCGCGCGGATCTCCTGGTTGAGGCTGGCGGCGCCGAAGTTCACCGCCCGCGACAGGGCGCCTTCCATCAGGTAGATCTGGTGTCGCAGGCTGACTGCCCGGGCCGGCGCCGGCTGGGCCGCAGCGGGGCTGGCGAGCGCGACGACGAGGGCGGCGGCGAAGACCGAACACGTGCGCGTCATGGTTTGTTGCCTCGCGGTCATTGCGGGGGCCGGAGTCCGGCACGAACGATGTAGTCGAGCATCTCACGCTGCCTGGCCACGGCGGCGCCGGTGCGTCCCTCGAGCTGCCCGATGCCCTGGTCGATGCGCACCAGATCGGCGCGGCGCTGCAGGTCGAGGTCCCGACCGAGTTGGGCCACGCGCAGCGCCAGCTCCTGCTGCTGCCGCCGCTCGCTCTCCTGAATCAGGGTGCGGACGCGGGTGAGCGTCTGCGGATTGGCGTCGGCGGCCACCGCGGCCTGCGCCTGGGGCGCTGGCGTCGCCACGAGCTCGCGGCGCAGCGACTGTTCGAGGGCGGCCAGCGCCGGGCGCCACGACTCGGCGTCGCGGTCGGGCGCTGCCCCCGCCGGCGGCGCGGCGGGGAGCCATCCGGTGCTCACCGTCCACCCGGCGTCGTCGTGGCGGACCTGGACGTTGGCCACCGCCGCCCCCACAGCCAGCGCGAGGGTGGCCGCCACCAGCTGGGCCCAGGCCGGTATCGCCCGCCAGCGTGAGCCGGCCGGGGCGATTGCCGCCACCGGCATGTCGGGAGTCACCGAGAAGCGCAGCGGCGGCGCCGGCGGTGTCCACTCGCCCAGCATCCGCCGCACGCCGCCGAGCGCCGCGGCCTCCGTGGCGCAGGCCGCGCACGTCTGCAGGTGCCGCGCGACCGCCGCGGCCTGGCCGGTATCGAGCTCGTCGTAGAGATAGGCGACGAGCGTCTCGGTGTCGTCGCAGGTGAACCCAGTCCTCATGATGCGTCCCCGCGGATGTCGGCTGCCGACATGCCGCCTCCTTCCAACTGTCGTCGCACGACGCTCAACCCCTGGTAGAGCCGCGTCTTGACGGTGCTCAACGGACACCCCTGCAGGTCGGCGATCTCCTGGAACGTCAACCCGTGGTACTCCTTCAGGATGATGGCGGTGCGCTGCTCGTCGGGCAGGGTGGCCATGGCCTGCGCCACGGCGCGGCCCAGCTCACGGCGCGCCACCAGGGTCTCAATCGACTCGACCGGTCCCCGGGCCGCCGCCAGTTCGGCGATGTCGACATCCTCGGGCATCTGCACGACCGGTGTCCGGCGTTGCCGGCGGATCCAGTCGCGACAGAGGTTGAGGGCGATGCGGTAGAGCCACGACGAGAACTTCGCCTGGCCCTTGAAGCCCTTGAGGGCCCGGAACGCGCGCAGGAACGTTTCCTGGCAGACGTCGCGGGCGTCGTCTTCCCGGCCGATCGTCCGGTACGCCAGGGCGTAGATCGGCCGCTCCCAGCGGCGAATCAGCTGGTTGAAACTGTCGACGTCGCCGTTCACCGACCGCACGACGAGTTCCTCGTCGGTGATCGCCAGTCCCTGCACGGCCAGCGTCGCCCCTTCCCGGTGTGCGGAAGCCGCGGCGTTGGGAGCCGCAGACCCCGTGAACTCGAGCCCCAACACTCTCTAGGACTGCCCGCCGCCGACTTTGGCCGGCCGTCCCCGGGCCCGCCCCTCGATTATAGGAGGCGGACCGGTGGCCCGGGACCGCCTTCGCGCCCGGGTACAATCGGCGGCGAGGACGCGGATCTGGCTGGCACGGAAGGATTTCTCACCACTGAGGAAGTGCTCACCTATCTCCAGGTGAACCTGCGCACGGTCTACCGTCTGATCGACGCCGGGAAACTGCCGGCGGTGCGCGTCGGGCGGCAGTGGCGCTTCCGGCGCCGGGACATCGACGCCTGGCTGGACAGCCAGCGTGGCCGCCCGGCCACCGACCCTCCGGCCCCGCGCCCGGTCGCCGGCGGCCGCGCGCTCGTGGTCGATCCCGACGGTGCCGCCCGCGAGCTGGCGGCCGGCGCCCTGCGTGACGCCGGGTGGCACGTGGAGACTGCCCCTGACGGCCCGGTCGCCCTCGAACGCCTGCAGCGCGCGCCCTACGACCTGCTGCTGACGGAACTGCGCCTGCCCGGGGTCGACGCCTTCGCGCTCATCCGCGAGGCGAGGCGTGCCGCCCCCGCCGTACGGGTGATGATCGTGACGGCCCATTCCACCGAGACTGCCGCCATCGAGGCGCTGAACCTGGGCGTGGCCGCTTACCTGGTGAAACCCAGCCGCCCGACCGAGATCGCCGCCACGGCGGCCCGGGTCGTGGGCGGACAACTTTGATACTTGAAGCGGCTAGGGGCTAGCGGCTAGGAAGCTGGGCTAGCGGCTAGGAAGCTGTAGGGCTCGCCCGGCCCAGCGACATGATTCAACTATCCGCACTGTCCAAGCGTTTCGGCGATCGCGTGTTGCTCGAGGCGGTGACATGGTACGTCGGCGACCGCGACCGCGTCGGGCTGTGCGGGCCCAACGGCGCCGGCAAGACCACGCTGCTGCGGATCCTGGCGGGGCTCGACGAGGCCGACGACGGCGACGTGATCCGGCCGACCGCCCTGACCGTCGGCTACCTGCCGCAGGACGGGCTGCTGCATGCCGGCCGCACCGTCTTCGCCGAGGCCAGCGACGCGTTGCGGCCGCTGCTCGACCTCAAGGCCGAGATGCACGACCTCGAGCACCGGCTGGCCGACCTGGCGACGAGCCCGGCCGACCACGACGCGGTACTCGAGCGCTACAGCGCCGCGCAGGAGCGCTTCCGCATGGGCGGCGGCTACTCGATCGAGCTTCGCGTCGCCACGATCCTGCGCGGCCTCGGGTTCGGCCCCGACGATTTCGAGACGCCGGCCGAGCACTTGTCGGGCGGGTGGCAGATGCGGCTCGCCCTGGCCAAGCTGCTGCTCATCGAGCCCGGGCTGCTGCTGCTCGACGAGCCCACGAACCATCTCGACCTCGAGGCCCGCAACTGGCTCGAGGAATATCTCGGCCGTTACCCGCACTCGGTCATCCTGGTCTCCCACGACCGCTACTTTCTCGACGCGGTGGTTGGCCGCATCGCCGACCTGTCGCTGCGCACGATCACCGACTACGTCTGCAACTACTCGGAGTATCTGGTGCAGCGGCACGAGCGTGTCGAGCGTCTCCGCGAGGCCAAGAAGCGGCAGGACGAGGAGATTGCCCGGGTCCAGGAGTTCGTCGACCGCTTCCGCTACAAGGCCACCAAGGCGGCCCAGGTGCAGAGCCGCGTCAAGATGCTCGAGAAGATTGAGCGCATCGAGGTGCCGGCGGAGCGCAAACGCATCCGCTTCCAGTTCCCGCCGGCGGCCAAGAGCGGCCGCGTCGTGCTGGAGCTGAAGGGCATCCGCAAGGCGTACGGGGCGAAGGTCGTGCTCGACGGTGTCGACCTGCACATCGAGCGCGGTGACCGCGTGGCCCTGGTGGGTCCCAACGGCGCCGGCAAGTCGACGCTGATGCGGATGCTGGCCGGCGTGGAACCACCGGACGCCGGACAGCGCACCGAGGGCCATCAGGTCGTGATGCAGTACTTCGCCCAGGACGAGGCGACGCGTCTCGACCCGGCGCTCACGGTCTACGAGACGCTCTCGGCCGGTTCGCCGATGCACATGGTGCCGGCGATCCGCAACATCCTGGGCGGCTTCCTCTTCGCCGGCGACGACGTCTACAAGAAGGCCGCCGTCCTGTCGGGCGGCGAGCGCACCCGGCTGGCGGTGGCGCGGATGCTGCTGCTGCCATCGAACACGCTGGTCCTCGACGAGCCGACCAATCACCTCGATCTCGACTCCAAGGACGTGCTCCTCGACGCCCTCGAGGACTACGGCGGCACACTGCTGTTCGTGTCGCACGATCGCTACTTCGTCGAACGCCTGGCCACCAAGGTGGTCGAGGTGGGCAGGGGCCGCGCCGAGTGGTATCCCGGCACCTACGCCGAGTTCCTGTGGCGCAAGGCGCAAGGCGGCGCCGCCGCCCCGACGCCGGCGACGCCGGCGATGACCGCCCCCCGTCCGAAGAAATCCGCCCCGCCGCCGGTCGTCGGCAAGTCGGCCGAGCACGACGCCCGGAAGCGCGATGCCGCCGAGCGGAAAAGGCGCGAGCGCGCCTACCAGGCCCTGGCGGGGCGCATCGCCGACCTGGAAGGGCGAATCGCCGAGCGCGAGAGCGCCGTGAAGGCCGCCGAGGCCGCCATGGCAGCACCGGGCTTCTACGACGACCGCGAGGCGTCCAAGACCGTGCTGGACCAGCACCAGGCCCTGATGTGGGAGGTCGGAGAGCTGCTCGGGCAGTGGGAGATGCTGCAGGCCGAGGCCGAGGCTGCGAAGGCGGCGCTTTTGGCCTGACTGCGTCACCCGGACTGGCAAGATTCGTCAGTTGTCTGGCCCTCGCCGCCACAATTTCGACAGCACGCGTCGCGAAATCGCAGGTCAGACAGCCTTGGTGCGACAAAATTACACGGTTTGGCTCGGCTCCGGACGTCAGACTCGTCACTATACTGACAGGCACGACAGTTGCGTACGTCGCCGCCAAGCCGAGTCATGTCCGCACCAAAATTGGCCCCCGGGAGGCGTCCGGCGAAGGCGCCGATGCCAGGCGCTCGTACCCGACCGCCGCATCGCGCCCCAATCGCCGCCGCCCATTTCGTCGACGACGCCTTCTTCCGGCACCTGGTGGCACACATGCGCAACGGCGTGCTGGCCATCAACCGGGCCGGCGAGCTGGTGCTCATCAACGACGAGGCCTGCCGGATCTTCGGCCTGCCCGCCGGCGAGGGCTATCTGGGCCGGCCGTTCACCGAGGTCTTTCACGCCCACCCGGGCGTCGTGCGGGTGCTCGCCGGCGCCTACGAGCTGGCGTTCCTCCCCAACCGCGCCGAGCTGCGCCTGGGGCCGTCGGAGAAGGTGCTGGGGTACACGCTGTCGCTCATCCGCAACAGCGAGGGCACGACCATCGGCGCGGGGATGTTCTTCAAGGACCTGACCCGCGTCGAGCAGCTCGAAGAACGTGAGCGGCTCCGCGACCGGCTGGCGGCGCTGGGCGAGATGGCCGCGGCAGTGGCCCACGAGATCAAGAACCCGCTGGCCGGCATCGAGGTGATGGCCGGCCTGCTGCGTCGCCAGCTGCGCGACAACGCGCAGGCCACGGCGCTGGTCGGCGACATCATCAACGAAGCCAAGATGGCCAACGCCATCGTGCAGGAGATCCTCGACTTCGTCCGCCCGGTGCGGCTGCAGATGGAACGGACCGCCGTCGGCCCGGCGCTGCAATCGGCGGTGACCCTGGCCGACAGCAAGGGCAAGCGCGGGCAGGTCGCCGTACAGCTCGACGTCCCCGAGTTCCTGCCGATGGTCGACGCCGACCGCACCCAGCTCGTCCAGGTCTTTGCCAACCTGCTGATCAACGCCTACGAGGCGATGGACGGCACCGGCTCGGTCATGGTCAAGGCCCGCGAGGTCACGCGCGAGGAAGAGGGCGCGCTGGCGCAGGACGGCCTCCACCCCGTGCCCACGCTCCTCGTCGACGTCTGCGACACCGGTCCCGGCGTGCCCCCCGAGCTCACCGACAAGATCTTCAGCGCCTTCTTCACGACCAAGCCGCAGGGGTCGGGCCTCGGCCTGGCCATCGTTCGCAAGATCGTCGACGCCCACGATGGGCGCATCGACCTGACCAGCCGGCCAGGCGCCGGCACGACGTTCCGCGTGTCGCTGCCCGAAAGCGGCGACGCCCGGGTGTGGTAGGGAGCGGATCGAACATGAGTCGTATTCTGGTCGCCGACGATCACGACGCGTTGCGCCGCGGGCTGGCCCTCGCCCTGCGCACGGCGGGTCACGAAGTGGAGGAGGCGCCCAACGGCAACGCCGCTATCGAGCGGCTGCACAACGGCTACTTCGACGTGGTGGTGAGCGACCTGCGCATGGGCGGCTCCGACGGCCTCGACGTGCTGCGCACCACCCGCACGACCCACCCCACCTCCTCGGTGATCCTGATGACCGCCTTCGGCTCGGTGTCGACGGCGGTCGAGGCGATGAAGAACGGGGCCTTCGACTACGTGCAGAAGCCGTTCGAGATCGAGGAGATGGAGGTCAAGATCGAGAAGGCGCTCGAGCTGAAGCGGCTCCGCCACGAGCTCGACTACCTGCGCCACGAACAGCAGGAGAACTACGACTTCGACAAGATCATCGGCGCCAGCGACACGCTGCAGCGGGTGCTCGGCGTGGTCCGCAAGGTGGCCAAGAGCAACTCGACCGTGCTCATCCGCGGCGAGACCGGCACCGGCAAGGAGCTCATCGCCGGCGCCATCCACCACAACTCGCTGCGCGCCGGCCGCAACTTCGTCAAGGTGAACTGCGCGGCGCTGCAGGAGAACCTGCTCGAGTCGGAGCTCTTCGGCCACGAGAAGGGCGCCTTCACCGGCGCCGACCGCCAGCGCATCGGCCGCTTCGAGCAGGCCGACGGCGGCTCGCTGTTCCTCGACGAGATCGGCGACATGAGCCCGAGCACCCAGGCCAAGATCCTGCGCGTGCTGCAGGAGCACGAGTTCGAGCGACTGGGCGGCACCCGGACCTTGAAGGTGGACGTGCGGCTCATCGCCGCGACCAACCGCGACCTGCCGGCGATGGTGTCGGCCGGCCAGTTCCGCGAGGATCTCTACTACCGGCTGAACGTCGTCACCATCGAGACGCCGCCGCTGCGCGAGCGCAAGGAGGACATCCTGCCGCTGGCGATGCACTTCCTCCGTCGCTTCTCGCAGGAGCTGAAGAAGAAGGTCGACGGCGTGCAGACCGACGCGCAGAAGATGCTGGCGCGCTACAACTGGCCGGGCAACATCCGCGAGCTCGAGAACGCCATCGAGCGCGCCGCCCTGCTGGCCGAGGGCCACCAGATCACCAGCGACGATCTGCGGCTCGGCGACAGCGCGCAGACGCCCGGCGGCAAGGAAGCCGCGTCGGTGGTCCGCATTCCGCCGAGCGGCGTCGCCCTGGAGCAGATCGAGCGGCAGGCGCTGATCGAAGCGCTGCGCATGGCCAACTGGGTGCAGAAGGACGCCGCCGAGCTGCTCTCGATCAGCCCGCGGGTGATGAACTACAAGATCAAGACGCTCAACATCGAACTCCCGCGACGTCGCATGGTGCAGACCACCGACGTCGCGTAGAACAGGGGACTGGGGGCTAGGGGCTGGGGACTGGCGCGTGCCCCAGTCACGCTGCGCATCGCTGCACAACGTGCGGCGATGCACGAGCCCAAGCTCTTGATCACGTCACTCGACGGCGTGACGCCAGCGCGCCCCAGTCCCCAGCACCCAGCCCCTAGCCCCTGCTCTTAGCTCGTGGGTGCGCTTTTCTGTACACCTCCACGAGCTGCGCAGCGTTGACGTGCGTGTAGCGCTCGGTCGTGGTCAGCCGAGCGTGGCCGAGCAGTTCCTGGATGGCCCGCAAGTCGGCGCCACGCTGCAGCAGGTGCGTGGCGAACGAGTGGCGCAGGGCGTGCGGGCTGATGCCGGCGCGCTGGCTGCACTGCACCACGTAACGCCGCACCAGGCGGTGGACGCTGCGGCCGGAGAGGCGTCCGCCGCGCGCGTTCACGAACACGGGCTCGCGATCGGGCCGCGACTGGCGGCCGCGGCCGGTCGCCCGCGCCTCGCCCAGGCGCGATCGCTTCGCCCCAGGCGGCGGCGTCGCCTCGCGGCTGCGGTCGTGGACGACCCCGGCCAGCCGCCGGAGCCGCTCGCGATCGGGCAGCCACTCCTTCAGCGCCGTCTCGGCCGCGCGGTTGAACGGCAGCAGCCGCTCCTTGCCGCCCTTGCCGAGCACGCGCAGCATCCGGCCCGACAGGTGCACGTCCTCGAGATCGAGGCCAACCAGCTCGCTCAGGCGCAACCCCGACGCGTAGAAGAGCTCGAGCATCGCGCGATCGCGACGGCCGAGCGGCGTCGTCGGGTCGGGCGTGTCGAGCAGCCGGCGCATCTCGGCCTCGCTGAGGTGCAACGGGATGGTGCGATCGAGCCGCGGCGCGACGACGGCCCCGGCCGGATCGCCGTCGAGCCAGCCCTCGCGGCGCAGGTAGCGGAGGAAGGCGCGGACGCCCGACACCTTGCGCGCCACCGAGGTGCGGGCCTGCGCCGCCTTGTTGAGGGCGATGACGAAGGCGCGCACCGACTCGCCGTCGAGATCGGCCGCCGTCAGCGCCGGCACGCGTCGCCCCCGGGCCGCCGCCACCCCGGCCAGGTACTGCTCGACGTCGCTGGTGTAGGCGCGGACCGAGTGCGCCGACAGGTGGCGGTTGTAGGCGAGGTGCTCGACAAACGCCTTGAGCGCGTCTGTCATCGATCGCCACGCCGTCCAGATCCGTCAGCGCGCGCTCGGCGAGCCGCGCCTTGCGCTCCGCCTTGTCGCGGGGCGGGTCGTCGAGCGCCGGCATGATGCCGAAGGTGATGTTCGACGGCTGGTAGTGCCGGGGGTCGGCGTGCGAGGCGTAGTGCGCGAGGGCGCCGATCGCGGTCGTGCGCGGCGCCACCACGGCATCGAGCCCCTGCACTACGCGCGCCGCGTTGCGACCGGCGAGCAGGCCCGACGCCGCCGACTCCACGTAACCTTCCACGCCCGAGATCTGCCCGGCGAAGAACAGGTCGTCGCGCTGCCGGGTCTGCCACGTCGGGCGCAGCACCCTCGGTCCATTGATGAAGGTGTTGCGGTGCACCATGCCGAAGCGAACGAACTCGGCTGTCGCCAGCCCGGGAATCATCCGCAGCACGCGGGCCTGCTCACCCCACTTGAGCTGCGTCTGGAAGCCCACCAGGCTGAAGTGATCGCCGGCCAGGGTGTCCTGCCGCAGTTGCACCGCGGCGTAGGGGCGGCGGCCGGTGCGCGGGTCCTCGAGGCCGACCGGTTTCATCGGCCCGAACCGGAGGGTGTCGCGGCCGCGGTGCGCCATCACCTCGATCGGCAGGCAGCCCTCGAAGAAGGTGGCCGAATCGAAGTCGTGAATCGTCGCCGACTCGGCCGCGACCAGCGCGTCGTAGAAGGCGTCGTATTCGCTCTTCGAGAGCGGGCAGTTGAGGTAGTCGCCCTCGCCGTCGTCGACCGCACAGGCCACCGCGGTCGTCACCTCGGGCGCCAGGTCGGCGGTCGACGCCGGGACCGCCCGCCGCAGGCTGCGGCCCCAGCGCGACTGGCGGAACACCGTGGCCATGTCGATCGAATCGGCGAGCACGATCGGGCTGATGGCATCGTAGAACGCCAGGTGCTCCCCGCCGACGAAGGCCTGGATCGAGGCGGAGAGGGTGTCGGATGTGAGCGGGCCGGTGGCGATGATCGTCACCTCGCCGGGCGCCGGCGGCGGCACCGCGGCAACCTCGCTGCGCACGACCGAGATGAGCGGCCGGGTCGCCAGCCGCGCCGCCACCTCTCGTGAAAAGACCTGGCGGTCCACGGCCAGGGCGGCCCCCGCGGGGACGCGCGCCACCTCGGCGGCCGCCATCACCACCGAGTCGAGCCGGCGCATCTCTTCCTTGATCAGGCCGACGGCGTTGTCGAGCTTGTCGCCGCGGAACGAGTTGCTGCAGACGAGCTCGGCAAGATCGCCGGTCTTGTGGACCGCGGTCGGCCGCGCCGGCCGCATCTCGTGCAGCGTCACGGCCTGTCCGAGACGTGCCGCCTGCCAGGCCGCTTCGCAGCCGGCGAGGCCGCCGCCGATGATGCGGATCACGATTCCAGTCTACCGGGTCCGCCGGCGCGCAGCCGCCGCGCCTGGCCCGGCGGCTGTCACGGAAACGTTGTCCTGCGCGTGCTGAAACGGATCAGTCCCGGGCACCGAAATCGGCTGGCGAGGACGGGCGGCGAGCGGCGAAGCTGCGCATTTCGCGGCACTTGTTGGCCGGTGCAGAGTCCTGGCAGTGCCCTTGCTCACACCGGACACCGAGCGAGGAGCCCCCATTGCCGACCCGACGATTTGTCCAGACACTTGCCTGCGCCGTGGCGCTGCAGGCGTTCGCATCGACGACCGCCATCGCCGACCAGCCGGCGGTGACCAGTGTTCGCGAGGACTTGGCCAGGGGCCAACTGGTCATCGGCGGCACCCATTTCGAAAAGGGTGTGCAGGTCGTCCTCAACACCACGTTCCTGAAGGTGGTAGCGCTGACGCGATCGGAACTCCGCGTCGAGCGCCCGGACGTCGCGCCCGGCAGCTACCGGCTGTTCGTGGTGCCGCGACGCGGCGCCGTTGCCCGGTTCATTGCGACGCTGGCCGGCCCGGCGACCGGCAACGGGCAGGCTGGACCTCCCGGACCGATGGGGCCGCAGGGACTGCCGGGATCGCCCGGCCCGGCCGGTGCCCCGGGTGGCGTGGGTGCGGAGGGCCCGCAAGGGCCTCAGGGGCCGCGGGGTCTCCAGGGCAGCCGCGGTGAGACCGGGCCCGCGGGCACCGCCGGCGGACTGAGCGTCGTGGCGGCTAACCAGGCCGTGCTGGGCACGGTCGTGAGCGCAGCGCCCGGCAGCCCGACGATGGTCGCTCGGCTGGTGGACGGGGTCTGGGTCGGAATTCCAATGATGGCCGATGGGGTGGTGGCCATGAGCTACTACGCGTTCTACGACAACCCGCAGTGCGACGGCTCGGCCTACGCGATGTTCGAGACGACGCAGGAGCCGCTCGTCCGGATGCTGCAGGTCGTGAATCCGGGGGACACCACCGGCTACTACCCCGGCAATCCGGCCGTGCGGCGATCGTTTCTCTGGGCGTCGGTGCTCGGGCAGCCAACGCCTTGCCACTCCACCGCCAGCCTGGGCTTCGATAGCGAGGTGCTGGCTGGACCGCTTCGCACGCTCGACCTCGGGGCGTTCCCGGCGCCGTTCACCGTCAAGTAGCCGGACTCGGCCCCGCGACAGCCGTCGGGACCGCTGCCGGATCACATCCGCGGCGGCCCACGGCCGTGAGAGACTGCGGCGGTGCTCCGGCGTTGGACCGTTCGCGTAGTGGGCGGCGCTGGCGGCGCTGGTCGGGGCGTTCGCCATCGGGGGCGCGGCGTCCGCCATGAGCCGGCTGCCAGACCTGCAACCCTGGCATCACCTGGTGACCAGCCTGGAGCCGCGCGCCACCGACATCGACGCGGCCTTCACGCTGGACGACTACCGGCGGCGCGAAGACGCGATCTTCGCCGAGGCCCGGCAACAGGTGGACACGGTGGTGGCCGCAGGCGCCAACCCCCAGGTGCCCAATCGCTACGTGGCGGCGAGCCGCAGCGCTCCGGCGCGCTTCGCCAGCGACTTCAACCGCACGCAGGTATTGACGCCGGCCGAGGTGCGTGGCGGCGCGCTGCTGCTCCACGGGCTCACCGATTCGCCCTACAGCATGCGCTCGATGGCCGAACGGCTGCAGGCCGCCGGGTTCGTCACGCTGTCGCTGCGCATGCAGGGTCATGGCACCGTGCCCGGTGGCCTCGTCAGCGTCACCTGGGAGGACTGGGCCGCCGCCGCGCGCATGGGGGCGCGTCACGTGCGGGGCGCGATCGCCCAGGACCAGCCGTTCGTCGTCGTCGGCTATTCGAACGGCGGGGCGTTAGCCGTCAACTACACCCTCGAGGCCCTCGACGACGCGCAGCTGGCCACCCCGACGGCGCTGGTGCTGGTGTCGCCGATGATCGGCGTGTCGCCGATGGCGCGGCTCGCTCGCGCCATCAGCCTGCTGGGGCCCTTCCCGTTCTTCGAGAAGGCCCGCTGGCTCGACGTGGTGCCCGAGTACAACCCGTTCAAGTACAACTCGTTCCCGGCCAATGCCGGGCTCCAGACGGGGCGATTCACGACGGCGATTCAGAATCGGCTGACCCGCGCCGCCGAGGCCGGCCAGTTGGCCCGGTTCCCGCCGGTGCTGGCGTTCCAGTCGGTGGTCGACACCACCGTGAGCACGCCGGCCCTGGTGAATCAGCTCTTCGGCCGCCTGCCCGCTGGGGGCCACGAACTGGTGCTCTTCGACCTGAATCGGACGACAGGTGTGGAGGCGTTCACGAGACCGGGGGCGGTGCTGCCCCGGCTCACCGGCGAGGGCGCGCGGCCCTTCACGGTGACGCTGGTCACCAACCGCAGCGCCGACACGCTGGAGGTGTCGGCGATGACGGTGGCTTCGGGTTCCACGACCCTCACGGAGGAACCGCTGGCCCTCGCCTGGCCGGCCGACATGTTCTCGCTCTCACACGTCGCGCTGCCGTTTCCTGCGGACGACCCTTTGTACGGGGGGGCCAGCACCTCGCGCGACTCGGGCGGCGTGTCGCTGGGCCGGGTGGCGCCCCGCGGCGAGAAGGACGTGCTCATCGTCCCGATCGAGGTGCTGATGCGGGTATCGTGGAACCCGTTCTTCAGTTACATGGCCGACCGGCTCGAGCGCTGGGTGGCGCGGCCACACTGATTTATTGTCTATACGCATGCGTCCCCCGCTCCCACCCATCCTGCTTGTCGTGCTCGTCGCCGCGCTGTCGGCCGCTTGTGCCGCACCCATGCAACGGCCCATGGCGGTCACGGCGCCTGTTTCCGTCCAACTGTCCCAGCAGGAGCGGTCGCCCAGATATTCGGCGCAATCCCGGCCCTCCATCGGCGTGGCCTTCGGCGGCGGGAGCGCGCGCGGCATCGCCCATGTCGGCGTGATCCGCTGGCTCGCCGAGCACCGCATCCCCGTTGACGTGGCGGCCGGGACGAGCATGGGCGGCCTCATCGGCGGCTCGTTCGCGTCCGGGATGGACGCCGACGAAATCGCCACTATGCTCGGGGAGATCGACTGGGACCTGATGTTCGGGGCGTCGAGCTTCGCCTACAAGAACATCCGCCGCAAGGCCGATTCGCGGGCCTACCCGACCCGAATGGAGTTCGGGCTGAAGGGCGGCCTGGTCGCTCCGACCGCGCTCAACAACGGCGAGCAGATCGAACTGCTGCTCGGACGCATCGCCTCACCCTACGCCGACGTCGACCATTTCGATCGCCTCCCGACCCCGTTCCGGGCCGTGGCCGTCGACCTGGTGAGCGCCTCCGAAGTGGTGATGGACCGCGGGTCGCTGGCCCAGGCAATGCGTGCCACGATGTCGCTGCCCCTGATCTTCCCGCCGGTCGAGCGCGACGGGCGGATCCTGGTCGACGGCGGCACGATGAACAACGTGCCGGCCGACGTCGTGCGGGCGATGGGCGCCGACCGCGTCATCGCCGTCAACGTCGGCGATCTGGCCGACCGCGAGGGCATCAACTACAGCATTCCCGGTCTGGCCGGCGCCACCCTCGACGCGATGATGCGAGCGACGACGAAGTCGTCGATCGCCTCGGCCGACGTCATCCTGAACGTGCCGCTGTCCGGCTACGGATCGCTCGCCTGGAGACGGAGCGAGGACCTGATCAAGGAAGGCTACGCCGCGGCCGAGGCCATGCGCGACCGCCTGCTGCCGTTGGCGGTGACCGAGGCCGAGTACGAGCAGTGGCGGCAGGACCGGCAGAGCCGCCGCATCCGGACTGTGCCGATCCCGACGTTCGTCAGGCTCGAAGGCGTGGCCGCCAACGACGCCCGTCGGCTCGAGGCGCTGCTCCAGCGTCACGTCGGTGTGCCGATGGATATGCCGGCGATCGAATTGGACCTCGCCGAGCTCAGCGGGCTCGACCGCTATGAAACGATCACCTGGTGGCCGGCGAAGAACGAGGCCGGCGAGACCGGTCTGGTCGTCACCGGCCGCGCCAAGTCCTACGCGCCGCCGTTCATGATGCTGGGGTTCAACCTCGAGAACACCACGTCGGCCAACTTCCGCATCTCCGCCACGGCGCGCTACCTGGCGTTCGGCGTCCTCACCTCGGGCTCCGAGCTCAGAATCGACGGCACGTTGGGGTCGGATCCGGCCATCTGGAGCGAGTTCTATCAGCCGATCGGCTCGAGCGCCTTCTTCGTCGCGCCCTATGCCGGTGCCTTCACGTCGACGTTCAACGTGATAGACGACGACGAACTGGTGGCGCAGTACGATCAGGTGTTCAGCCGCGTCGGCGCCAACCTGGGGGTCAACTTCGGCGCCCGCAGCGATCTGCGGGTAGGTGCGTTCATCGGCCGGCTCAACGCCGACGTCGCGATCGGCGATCCGGGATTTCCGTCCGTCTCAGGCGCGGAAAAGGCGGCGGAAGCGGTCTGGCGCTACGACGGTCAGGACAGCCCGATCGTGCCCTCGGGCGGCAGCCTGGCCACCATCCGGCTGTCCCATGTGTACGATGCCCCCGACGTCACGGTCGAGGATCAGCGTTACGTGACGTCGTCGCTGACGCAGCTGTCGGGGACGGTCAACCGGTTCTGGAGCGTCGCCGAGCGGTATCGCGTGTTCGCCTACGGGGGCCTCGGCACGTCATTCGACGACCAGCCGCTGCCGCCGAGCCAGTTCGTGCTCGGGTCCTTCGCGCGTCTCGGCGCCTACCGCCAGGGCGAGCTGCTCGGCAGCCACTACTACGTTGCCAGTGCAGGAGTCCTGCGCCAACTGGGCCGGCTGCCGGACTTCGTCGGCGGGCCGGTCTTCGCCGGCGCCTGGATCGAGAACGGCGACGCGTTCGACGCCTGGCGTGACGCGAACTGGCGCACCAACCTCAGCGGCGGCGTCATCATGGACACCCTGCTGGGGCCGATGGTGGTGGCCGGCTCGGCGGGATTCGATGGCCGGTGGCGTACCTATGTCGGCGTCGGGAGAATCTTCCGCTGATCGGTGCCGGCAATGCGGCGGGACGCCGCGATAAGATGCCGGCCATGGTCATTCGCACGCTCGCTGGTCGTTGCGTCCGCCGGGTCCTGATGGCCGTCGTGCTCGTGGCCGCGGCGGTGCCGGCCGCCGCCCAGGTGGCGCCGCAGCGCCCGTTCGGCACGCTGCGCGAACAGGCGGCGATGCAGCAGGCGTGGCTGAAGGCCGCGGCTCGACACCTTCCTGCCCGCGCTGCTGCGCAAACACGGCGTCGACATGTGGGTGGTGTCGATGCGCGAGTACAACGAGGACCCGGTCTTCAGCGCGATCGTCGCGCCTGAGACGTTTGCCGCCCGCCGCCGCACGATCTACGTCTTCTTCGACCGCTGCGCCGCCAGCGGGCAGCCGGCGGCGGCCCCGTGCGTGGAGCGGATCGCGCTCGGCGGCACCTCGCAGGGCGGGGTCTTCGACGCCCGCCGGGCGGCGGTCGCGGCGGCCGGCGACGTCGGCCGCGGCCAGCAGGCCGAACTGTGGGGCGACGACCAGTGGCTGGCCCTCAAGGCCGTGCTCGAGGAGCGCAACCCGAAGACCATCGCCATCGACCGATCGACCGTGTTCGCCTTCTCCGACGGGTTGTCGAGCGGCGAGCTCGCCGGCATGAGCGCGATGCTCGGGGCGAAGTGGACGTCGCGGTTCAAGGACGCCGAGGCTCTGCCGCTCGAGCTCATCGCCGTGCGGCTGCCGGACGAGGAGGCGTTCTTCACGAAGATGACCGAGCTCGTCTGGGCGATGACCCAGGAGATGTTCTCGGCCAAGACGATCACGCCCGGCACCACTCGCACGAGCGACCTGGTGTGGTGGTGGCGGCAGCGCGTCAACGACCTCGGGCTCGGCACCTGGTTCCAGCCCAGCGTCGACGTGCAGCGGCGCGGCGCCACCGAGGCCGACCTCGGCGCCGATCCGATCATCCAGCGCGGCGACGTCCTGCACTGCGACGTCGGCATCACCGCGGCCCGGCTCAACACCGATACCCAGCACCTGGCGTACGTGTTGCGCGAGGGCGAGACCGACGCGCCGGCCGGGCTCGGACAGGCGCTGGCCAACGCCAACCGCATGCAGGATCTGACGCTCGAGGAACTGCGCCCGGGACGGTCGGGCAACGAGATCCTGAAGGCAATGCGGGCGCGGATGAAGGCGGCCGGCATCGACGGCACGCAGTACAGCCATCCCATCGGCCTGCACGGCCACGGCGCCGGGCCGATCATCGGGCTGTGGGATTACCAGGACGGCGTGCCCGGACGCGGCGACGCGCTGGTCATCCCGAGCATGTGGTACTCGATCGAGCTGCAGGCGACCACGCCGGTACCCGAGTGGGGCGGGCAGCGCGTGCGCATGGCCCAGGAAGAGGACGTGATCATCGACGCTGCCGGCAAGGTCCGCTGGGCCCTGCGACGGCAGGATCGCTTGTTCCTGGTGAAGTGAGCCACGGCGGCTAGCCCTTCGGCGGTGGATCGACGCCGTCCCACAGCTCGGTGGTCCCGAGGTCGGCGACCGATACGACCACGCGGATCTTCTTGCCCGGATGGCCCGGGGCTTGCATTCTAGTGTGTAGGCCTACGGGTTGCGCCGACCCCTGCTCGCACCCGAGGCACATTTGGCCCCACCAGGGGCAGACGCATGGGGCGGAGGATGGATATGGACCGTCGAATCGCCAGGAACCGCCGGGCCGTCGTCGTCGGAGCGCTGGGGATCGCCATGCTGGCCACGGCCGGGCTCGAAGCGCAGCGCTGGGGCCGGCCGCGGCCGCCGAGCGCCGGCGCCTGCTTCTACCAGCACGCCAACTACGGTGGCGACTACTTCTGCGTTGCCGCCGGCGAGGACCTGGACCAGATGCCCAGCGGCCTCAACGACCGAATCTCCTCGATCAGGACGTTCGGCGACGCCGAGGTGACCGTCTTCCGCAATCCCGGTTTCAGCGGACGGACCGAGCGCTTCGTCACCGACGTCTCGAACCTGCAGCTGGAAGGCTGGAACGACACCCTGTCGTCGCTCAGCGTGCGGCGCCGCGTCGGGTTCGGTGGCGGCACCGGCGGCTGGGGTGGCAGCGGCGGCGGCGGTGGCAATCCCGACCGCATCATCCGCCGTGCCTATCAGGATCTGCTGGATCGTGAGCCCGACCAGGCCGGGTTGCGTGAATACCGGCGCCGGATGATCGACGACGGGTGGGGCGAGGCCGAGGTGCGCCAGGCGATCCGGAGCAGCCCCGAGTACCGCGAGCGCAGCACCACGATCACGCGTGAGCGCAACGCGATGACGGCCCAGAACGCCCAGGAGGTGGTACGCCGGGCCTATCAAGCAGTGCTCGGCCGCGAGCCCGACGCCGGCGCCAACGGCTACGTCAATCGTGTGTTACGCGAGAACTGGACGCAGCAGGACGTGGAGCGCGAGCTGCGCCGATCGCCGGAGTACCGCAACCGGAAGCCGCCGCAGTAGCCCGGGCCGACGCCCCCGGGAACCGGGCGGTCACGCGTTCTTCGCGCGCTTGGCCGACGGCAACTTGGTGGCCTTCGGGGTCGTGACGGATTTCACCCGCTTGGGTGCAGCGGCCTCGCTGCGACCCCGCGAGGCAGGGCGGCGCCGGCCGGAGGGGACCGTTCCGGCGCGCGCGTTCATCAGCTCGACCGCTTGCTCCATCGTGAGCGCTTCGGGGGCGCTGCCCTTGGGCAGCGACGCGTTGGTCGTGCCGTCGGTCACATAGGGACCGTAGCGGCCGTCGAGGATGCGCACCGGGGCGCCGCCGTTGGGATGCGCGCCGAGCGCCCGCAGCTCCTTGGCGCCGGCCCGCTGCCGGCGCTGTCCCTTGGGCTTGGCCAGCAGCTCCTTGGCCCGCGCCAGCGTGACCGTGTAGACGTCGTCGTCGGCTTCGAGCGAGCGGTATTCGGTGCCGTGCTGGACGTAGGGACCGAACCGGCCGCGATTGGCCAGAATGGTCTGTCCGTCCTCGGCCGCGCCGAGCTCGCGCGGCAACGACAGCAGGCGCAGCGCCTCGTCCAGCGACAGGCCGCCTTCCGACATGCCCGGCTCGAGCGACGCGCGCTTCGGCTTGTCCTTGCTGCCCTTCTCCGGGTGCGCGCCCAGCTGCACATACGGACCGAAGCGGCCGTGCATCACGAACACGGGCAAGCCGCTGGCCGGATCGACGCCCAGCGTCTTCGGCCCCTCGGCCTTGGCCTTGATCAGCCTGAGCGCCTCGTCGAGCGTCAGATCGGCCGGTCCGATCTCGTCGGGGACCGACGCTCGCGGCCCCTCCTCCGCCGAGTCGCCCAGCTGCAGGAACGGCCCGTAGCGGCCGATGCGCACGCGCACGGTCTTGCCTGAGTCGGGGTCGGTGCCCAGGTCGATCATCGGGTAGTCGATCGCCTGCTCCTTGCCCTGGACGATGGTCTCGAGGCCGGTGTGCTTGCCGTCGCCGCGATAGAAGGCCTTGATGAAATCCAGCCAGTCCTTCTCGCCGTTGGAGATCTCGTCGAGGATCTCCTCCATCTCGGCGGTGAAGCCGATGTCGACGTAGTCGGCGAAGTGCTCGCGCAGCAACCGGGTGACCGCAAACGCCGTGAAGCTCGGGACCAGCGCCTTGCCCTGGCGGGTGACGTAGCCGCGGCGCTGGATGGTGGCCACCGTCGGCGCGTAGGTCGACGGCCGGCCGATGCCTTCTTCCTCGAGGCGCTTGACCAGCGACGCCTCGGTGTAGCGCGCCGGCGGCGACGTGTCGTGGCCCTTGGCGGCGAGGGCGGCGAGATACAGCGCCTGGTCGAGTCGATCGGGCGCGTGCACTTCGTCGCCCACGGTGAGCTTGGGCAGCAGCGTCTCCTGCTCGCCAAGCTCCGCCGAGGGATCGTCGCTGCCCTCGACGTAGGCGCGCAGGTAGCCCGCGAACTCGATCGCCTTGCCGCTGGCCGCGAAGGTGGCGGTGCGGCGGTCGGGCGTCGTGCCCTCGATCTCGACCGAGGTGCGCAGCAGCTGCGCGTCGGCCATCTGCGAGGCGACGGCGCGTTTCCAGATGAGCTCGTACAGCTTCAGCTCGTCGCTCTCGAGCACGCGCTCGAGCGACTGCGGCGTGCGCCGGAAGTCGGTGGGCCGGATGGCCTCGTGGGCCTCCTGGGCGTTGCGCACCTTGGTCTGGTACTGCCGCGGGCCCTTGTAGTAGTCGTTGCCGTACATCTCGCGCACGGCCTTGCCGGCCTCGCCGAGCGCCTTGTCGCTGAGCGTCGTCGAGTCGGTGCGGTGGTACGAGATGAGGCCCTCGAGGTCGCCGCCGCCGATGTCGGTGCCCTGGAACAGCCGCTGGGCGGTGTTCATCGTGCGATCGGACGAGAAGCCGAGCTTGCGGTTGGCTTCCTGCTGCAGGGTCGAAGTGGTGAAGGGCGCCGCCGGCCGCTGCGTGGCCGGCTTTTCGTCGACGCTGGCGACCCGCCACGGCATGCCGCGCTTCAGCCCGTCGGCCAGGGCCAGCGCCGCCGGTTCGTCGAGGCGGGTGACGGCGCCGGAGGTGAGCTGGCCGCCGGCATCGAAGTCCTTGCCGGTGGCAACGCGCCGGTTGTCCACCTTGGCGAGGGTGGCGCTGAACTCGCCACCAACGGCGCTCTTCAGCGTGGCCTCGAGATCCCAGTAGTTCGCCGTGCGGAACGCCAGGCGCTCCTCTTCGCGCTCCACGATCAACCGCACCGCCACGCTCTGCACGCGGCCGGCGCTCAACCCGGTCTGCACCTTCTTCCACAGCACCGGGGACAGGGTGTAGCCGTAGAGGCGGTCGAGGATTCGGCGGCTCTCCTGGGCCCGCACCAGATTCTCGTCGACGTCTTCGTGCGCGTCGCTGAGGGCCTCGCGGATCGCCTCCTCGGTGATCTCGTGGAAGACGATGCGGCGGACGCTGACCTTGGGCTTCAGCAGCTGCTTGAGGTGCCAGCTGATCGACTCGCCCTCGCGATCGGGGTCGGTGGCCAGGATGACCTCCGACGCGTCCTTGACGGCCTCCTTGAGCGCCTGGACGTGCTTCTTCTTGTCGGCCGGGACGACGTAGTACGGCGTGAAGTCACCATCGGTGTCCACGCCGAGGCGGCCCCAGGACTTGGCCTTGATTGCCGCCGGCACCTCGCTGGCCGATTCCGGCAGGTCGCGGATGTGCCCGTAGCTGGCCTCCACGCGGTAGTCGTTCCCCAGGAACCTGGACAGTGTCCGGGCCTTGGCTGGTGACTCGACGATGACTAAGGGCTTCGGCATGGGCTCCCGTGGAGGCAAGAACCGCCTACGTTAGCACGCGGTTCCCGGATCCCACGAAACGGCCGCCGGGCAGTCGCTGGATGCGTCCGGCGATCTCGAGGGCGCCCAGCTTGGCACAGACACGTGACGGCGGCCAGCCTGTTGCCACCGACACGACGTCGGCGTCGAATTCGTCGGTGTCGGGATCGAGGCCCAGTTCGGCGGCCAGCGCCGGGTCGAGCCGGCGGCCGCCGGCGGCTGCCGGCACCGCGGGTTGGCACCATCCGAGCGCCGCCATCACATCGTCGGCCGTCTCAATCAGCGTGGCGCCATCGCGCAGCAGCGCATGGGCGCCGCGGTGACGGCCGGTGGCCACCGATCCCGGCACGGCCATCACCTCGCGTCCCTGGTCGAGGGCAGCGCCCGCGGTGATGAGCGAGCCGCTCTTCTCGGACGCTTCGACGACGACGGTTGCGGCAGCCAGTCCGCTGATCAGGCGGTTGCGCAGCGGGAAATGAAACGCCAGCGGCGGGGTCCCGGGCACGCACTCGCTGATGACGGCGCCGCGTTCGGCCAGCTCGTCGGCCAGCCGCGCGTGCTCGGGCGGGTAAACGCGGTCGAGTCCCGATCCGAGCACGGCGACACTGAGCCCGCCGGCGTCGAGCGCGGCGCGATGCGCGGCGGTATCGATGCCGCGCGCCAGCCCGCTCACGACGACCACGCCGGCCGACGCCAGGCCGGCGCCGAGCGTCGCTGCGACCTCGAGACCCTGACGCGACGCGGCGCGGGCACCGACGACGGCGACGACGCGAGCAGCTTGCAGCGCCTCGTGCCGCCCGCGCAGCCACACGACCGGCGGCGGGTCTGGGATATCGGCGAGCGCGCGGGGGTAGGCGGGGCAGGCGATCGACACGGCGCGCTGGCCGGTCCGCGCGGCGCTGGCCAGCAGCCCGTCGGCCTGCTGTCTCACCTGTTCCAGTTCGCCGGCGGCGCCGGGCCCGCACGCACAGCGACACGCCCACGCCAGAAACGGCTCTGTCGGCTCGCGCTCCGGCAGATCGTCGACCTCCGGAATCGGCCGGGCGAGCCAGTGGCGGACAAGGGCGCCGAGCAATCGTCGGCGGGGGTGGCCGAGGACGGCCAGCGCGACGGCGTCGAGGTCGGTCATGAGGCCTCCGCAGGGGTGACATGCGGCGGTGAGCATTGCCGCTGGAACCCCGGGGTGCGGGAGCGCCGTGACCTCGGCTCGTTCGATTATCGCGGTGTGAGGCGCCGGCCGCAAGCGGCCGGCGAAGCGGCCTTGCCGGAGGGTCGGCCCGGGACTATAGTCACCTTACGGCCCATGATTCCGCGACTGGTCGTGCTCACCCTGCTGTCGGCGCTCCTGGCAGCGCCCGCCTACGCCGATGCGCGGGGGGATGCCAAGAAACAGGTGGAGTTCGGCATTTCGGTGGCCCAACGCGGGCTGTGGCGTGAGGCGATCTACCGGTGGCAGCGCGCCACCGAGATCGATCCCACCTACGCCCACGCCTTCAACAACCTCGCGATCGCGCACGAGCAGGAAGGCGAGCTCGACAAGGCGCGCGTGGCCTACGAGAAGGCGATCAAGCTCGAGCCGAACAACGCGCTCATCAAACAGAACTTCGATCTGTTCAAGGAGATCAATGACCGGACGGGGCGCACTGACGGTCGTTAGCCTGGCCTTGACCGCCGCTCTCGGCGGCTGCAGCAGCGGTTACGTCGAGGTTCCCATCGAGACGCCGATCCAGCCGAAGCTGGACGTGCGGCCGTTCTCGCGGGTCTACGTCGCCGGCTTCATCACCGCCGGCACCAACGACGTGGACGGCAACCTGGAGACGGTGCGCCTGCTGCGCAGCCAGCTGCGCAACAAGGGCCAGCTGCGGGTCATCGACGCCGACGCGCTCGACCTGGCGGACGTCGCCGGGGTCGAGTCCGATCCGGCGGCCAACGGCGCCGCCGGCTCGCCGCCACCGCAGCCGGCCGGCGACGCCGCCAACCTCACCGACGAGACCCAGTTCGCCGCCGTCGAGAAGGTCTTCACCGACAAGGAGTACTGGAAGAAGATCGGCGAGGAGTTCCAGATGCCGCTGATCGTCACCGGCACGGTGCTGTTCCGGCCGCACTCGCGCAGCGGCTTCGTACAGCGCGAACGCGAGACCTTCGATTCGCTCGGGCGCCGCGTCGTGCAGCCGGAGCGCACCTACATGGAGCGCAAGGGGTTCATCCTGCGCCCCAACTTCATCTTCATCGACGGCCGGACCGGCGAGACGCTCCACTCCGAGACGTTTCGCGAAGAGATCCTCTACAACGCCAACCAGAGCACGCCGGCGCTGTCCTCTTACTTCGAGTTGATGGACCGCCTGCTGCCGAGCTTCCTGAACACCCTGAGCGCCCAGAGAGTACGGGGGAGCCGGACGCTGCTGAAGTAACGGGGGCTGGGTTCTGGGGCTAGGGGCTCGGGCTTGCCCCATTGATGCCGCCAGAAGACGGATTCACGAACCGGGCTTGTGCATCGCCGGCGGACTTCAACCCGGCGATGCGGCAGTGTGACGTGTCGCGCCCCAGTCCCCAGCCCCTAGCCTCCAGTCCCGTTGATCTGCTAGTCTTGATGGTTCTGGCCGGGCTTTGAGACCGCCCACTGGGGCGGGCCCGATATTCGGGCGGGCTGCCGGCCGTGACCCCACGGAGAGTACCCGTGTTTGCAGTGATTCAGGCCCAGGGGCATCAGTTCCGCGTCGAGCCGGGTTCGGAAATCGAGCTCGACGGCACCGGCGAAGCCGGCGCCTCGGTGACGCTCGACCGGGTGCTCATCGTTGGCACCGACGGCGGCGAGGTGACCACCGGCACCCCGACGGTGGCGGGCGCCAAGGTCGTGGGCGTCGTCGTCGAGGCGCATCGCGGACCCAAGGTGCGCATCTTCAAGAAGAAGCGCCGCAAGCAGTACCGCCGCACCGCGGGCCATCGCAGCGCGCTGACGCGCGTGCGCATCACCGAGATCGTCGCCTAACCGGCGACCGCATGCCGCCGTGCGCGGCCGGGTTCAGACAGCATGGCAACCAAAAAAGGGCAAGGCAGTTCCCGCAACGGGCGCGACAGCCACTCCCAGCGGCTGGGCGTGAAGCGGTTCGACGGCAACGTCGTCACCGGAGGCTCGATCCTGGTGCGGCAGCGCGGCCGGAAGTTCCGCCCCGGCCTCAACGTGGGCATCGGCAAGGACGACACGCTCTTTGCGAAGATCCCCGGCACCGTGAAGTTCGAGGATCACGGGTCGCGCGGCCGTTTCGTCACCATCCTCCCGCTTGAAAGCTGATCGCCACCGTGGCTCGTCTAGCCGCTAGCCGCTAGCCGCTAGCCGCTATGTTTGTAGACGACGTCGAGATCGTCGTGGAGTCGGGCCATGGCGGTGCCGGCTGCCTGAGCTTCCGCCGCGAGAAGTTCGTGCCGCGCGGCGGCCCTGATGGCGGCGACGGCGGCGCCGGCGGGTCGGTCTATCTCGTCGCCGACCCCCACCGCAACACGCTGCTCCACTTCCGCTACAACCCCGAGCACCGCGCCGAGCGCGGCAAGGGCGGCCAGGGCGCGCTGCAAGACCGGCGGCACCGGCCGCGACCTCGACATCCCGATTCCGCCGGGGACCAGCGTCCTCGTCGCCGATCCGGACCGGCCCGGCGAATGGCTGCCGTTCGCCGATCTCACCATCCCGGGACAGCGCGTCTTGGTCGCGAAGGGCGGACGCGGCGGCCTCGGCAACGCGCGCTTCGTCAGCGCGACCAACCGGGCGCCGCGCAAGGTGCAGCCGGGCGAGCCCGGCGAAGAGCGCCGGCTCAAGCTGCAGTTGAAGCTGCTCGCCGACGTCGGCCTGGTCGGCTTCCCCAACGCCGGCAAGTCCACGCTCATCTCGCGTGCCAGCGCCGCCCGGCCCAAGATCGCCGACTATCCGTTCACCACGCTCACGCCCAACCTCGGCGTCGTCCGGCTGAGCGACGACCGCACGTTCGTCGTCGCCGACGTGCCCGGGCTCATCGAAGGCGCCCACGAGGGCCACGGCCTCGGCCATCAGTTCCTGCGCCATGTCGAACGCTCCGCCGTGCTCGTGCACGTCGTCGACGTGTCGGGCGCCTCGGGCCGCGATCCCGTGGCGGATCTCGACACGGTGCTCCGGGAACTGTCGCTCTTCGATGCCGGGCTGCTCGACAAGCCACAGCTGGTGGCCGCCAACAAGATCGACGCGCTCGACGAGCCCGAACGGCTGGCCGCGGCTGCAGGCGCGCGCGGCCGCGCTCGGGCTGCCCTGCCTGGCGATTTCGGCCGCCGCCGGCACCGGTGTGGACCGGCTGCTCGAAGCCGCCTGGCCGCACGTCGCGGCGGCACGGGAGGCGGCGCTGCACCTGGCGTCGGCCGACGACGACACCTCGTCGGCGGGTGTCGATCGCTGATGCCAGCGCGCCTCGGCCTTCTCGGCGGCACCTTCGACCCCGTGCACGAAGGGCACATGGCTGCGGGCCGGGCCGCGCGGGCCGCGCTCGGACTCGACCACGTGCAGCTGGTCCCGGCCCGCACGCCTCCGCATCGGGCCGTCGGCCCGGGCACCTCGACCCCGCACCGCTTCGCGATGGCCGCCATCGCCGCGCTCGAGGAGCCGGGCTGGACCGTCTCGGATGCGGAGCTCGAGCGCGCGGGGCCGTCGTTCACCTACGACACGCTGCAGGCGGCCCACGACCGCGGCTTCAACGCCTCGCAGATCTTCTTCATCACCGGCGCCGACGCCTTCGCCGAAATCGCCACCTGGTCCCGCTACCCCGAGGTCCTCGACCTGGCGCATTTCGTCGTCGTCACCCGGCCCGGGTCGAGTCTCGCCGGCCTGGCGGAGCGGCTGCCCGCCCTGGCGCCACGGATACGCCGCGCGCCGGAGCCGGGACGCCGTCCCGGCCCGGACGCGGAACGCCGTCCCGACTGCGCGACCGACATCGTGCTGGTCGACGCGGCGACCCCCGACGTGTCGTCCACGGTGATTCGCGCGCGTGCTGCCCGCGGCTACTCGCTGGCGGGCTTGGTCCCGCCGCGGATCGAGCAGTACATTCGACGCCACGGGTTGTACGTTGATCGGTCAGTGGTAGGTGCCTTGCATGGCGAAGACGAGTAGTGGACGGAGCACGAAGCGGCCGCGGTTGCCCGCGGCCATCCTGGCCGCGGTCAACGCCGTGCGCGAGAAGAAGGGCGACGACGTGCTGGCGCTCGACCTGCGCGAGGCCGACGCCTTCACCGACTGGTTCATCGTGTGCACGGGTCAGAACCGGCGTCAGGTGCAGGCCATCGCCGACGCGGTGGAAGCGGCGCTCAAGGCCCGGAAGCTGCGCCCGAGCCACGTCGAGGGGTACGAGCGCGGCGAATGGGTGTTGCTCGACTACTTCGACTTCGTCGTCCACGTCTTTGCGCCCAACGCGCGGATGTTCTACGGCCTCGAGCGGCTGTGGGGCAACGCCCGCACCGCGACGCTCCCCGAACCGACCCCAGCGCCCGGCTGAGGCCCGCGCCGCGGCGCGCTGCCGAGGGTGATGCTCCGCCTGCTCGCCGACGCCGCGCTGTCGGTGCTGCTGGCGCCGTGCTGCGCCACTTGCGGCGACGTGCTGGTCACGCCCGCTGGCCGGCGCCGTCTGTCCGGCGTGCTGGGCCCGCGTCGCGCGGTTCAGTCCGCCCCTCTGCGCGGTGTGCGGCGAGCCGCTGCCCAGCGCGCGGGGCGCCCCTGAGGGGCGCTGTCGTGTGTGCTCGGTGGCGCTGGGGGCCGCCACGATGGCCCGCGCCGTCGGCGCCTTCGACGGCGCTCTCGCCGAGGTCGTCCACGCGCTGAAATACGCCCGCCGGCCCTCGGTGGCGGCGCCGCTGGCCCGGCTGATGCGCTGCGCCGGGCAGGAGATCCTGGCCGACGTCGACCTGGTCGTGCCGGTGCCCCTGCATCGACGCCGCGAACGCGAGCGCGGATTCAACCAGGCCGAGGCGCTGGCGCGAGGACTCGGCCCGCCGGTGGTCGCGGCCCTGAAGCGCGACCGGCACACGGCGCCACAGGTGGGCCTGTCAGGGGACTCGCGCCGCGACAACCTGCGGGGCGCCTTCGTCCTCGCCACCGACGCCGGCCGCGTGCGCGGTCGCGTCGTCGCGCTGGTCGACGACGTGCTCACCACCGGCGCCACCGTGGCCGCGTGCGCCGACGTGCTGGCCCTGGCCGAACCGCGGGTGATCGTCGCGCTTACGGCAGCGCGAGCCGTGACCGCACGGCCGCGGTGACCTCGAGCCGGACGTGCTCGGGCGCCTGCGCGCCGTCGATCAGGTGCCAGGACGGTGCGGCGGCCTGCCGCCGGTAACTGTCGCGCACGCGCGACAGCAGCGGCAGATCGCGTTCGAACCGGTCGCGGGCGGCGTGCTTGCGCGAGAGCGAGGTCTCGGGCGCGATGTCGAGCACGAGCGTGAGGTCGGCGGCGGGCAGCAGCCGCTGGGCGTCGGTGAGCCACCCGGCGTCGAGTCCCTGCGCCTCGCCGTAGGCCAGGCTCGAGGCCGCGTAGCGATCGGCGACGACCATCGTGCCCTCGGCCAGCCAGCCGCGGATCGCCGGCGCGTGCTCGTAGCGGTTGGCGATGTAGAGCAGCTGCAGCACGTCGGGGCCGTAGGCCCGCTGTCCCTGGAGGGCGGCGCCGATCTCGGCGCCGATCGTGGTGGCGTAGTCGGGGAACGACAGCGTCTGCACGCGGTGCCCGGCGGCTCGCAGCGCCCCGGCCAGCCACTCCGCCTGGGTCTGCTTGCCGCTCTGGTCGAGCCCCTCGAACGCGATCAGCCGCCCCGCCATCACACTTCCAGCTGCAGGCAGATCGTCGAGCGTCTGGCGGCGGCGGATCGTGGTCCAGCGGTCGCCGTCGACCAGCGCCTCGGGCGGCAGCGGGCGGCGCAGATAGGTCGAGCCGAGCACCGCGCCGTAGGCGCCGACGTCACGGATGACGACCAGGTCGCCGACCTCGAGCGGCGCCAGCGGCAGATCGCGCGCGAACCGATCGGTCCTCTCGCAGATCGGACCGACCACGTCGCCCGGCTCGGCCGGACCCTGGCGCGGCAACGCCGGCTCGATGCGGTGGAACGCGCCGTAGAGCGCCGGCCGCATCAGCTCGGTCATCCCGGCGTCGAGCACGACGAAACGCCGGCCGCCGGGCACGTGCTTGACGTCCACCACCGTCGACAGCAGCACGCCGGCCGGCCCGACGATCGAGCGGCCCGGCTCGATGGCGATGGCCAGCGGGCACGCCGGCCGCGGCGTCGACGAGCGCCCGCACGTAGTCGGCGGCGTCGGGCACCGGCGCGCCGTCGTAGGAGATCCCCAGCCCGCCGCCGAAGTCGAGCTGCTCCAGCGGCACGCCGTCGCCGGCCAGCTCGCGCGCCAGCGCCGTGGCCGCCTCGGCCGCACGCGCGAGCGGGTCGAGCGACGGTGATCTGCGAGCCGATGTGGACGTGGATCCCGACCGGCACCAGCCCGCGACGGCGCGCCATGTCGCCGACCAGCGTCCGGGCCATGGCGATCGGCACGCCGAACTTGTTGTCGCGCAGCCCGGTGGAGATGTGCGGGTGGCTGCGGGCGTCGATGTCGGGATTCACGCGCAGCGCCACCCGGACGCGCGCGTCGTGCGCCACGGCGATCTGGTCGAGCCGATCGAGTTCGCCCGGCGACTCGACGTTGATGGCGTGCACGTCGAGGGCGACGGCGCGGGCGAGCTCGGCCGCCGACTTCCCGACCCCCGTGAAGACGATGTCGCGCGGCGCGAACCCGCAGCGCAGGGCGACGTCGACCTCGCCCATCGAATTGGCGTCGACGCGGCTGCCGAGCGCGCGCATCAGCCGGACCAGGGCCAGCGTGGAGTTGGCCTTGAGCGCGTAGTGGATGGCGTGCGGGCGCACGCCGAAGGCGGCATCGAGCCGCTGGTAGGCGTCGCGGATGGCGCCGGCGCTGTAGACGTAGCACGGCGTGCCGAGGGCCCCGGCCACCTCCGCGGCGGTGACCGACTCCACGCGAAAACCGCCCGGGGCATGCTGCAGGAACGCGTGGCTCACGACGACCCGTGATGATACCGTGAACCCGGCGCCCGGCGCCCGGCCGAGCCCGATGTCCGTGGTATTCTGAGCGTCGGCTCGCCGCACGTTTCCTCTCATGTCTGTGGACACTTCGTCGGCCCAGCCCGACGCCATCGATACGCTGATCCAGCGCTGTCTGGCGGGCGACCAGGCGGCCTGGGAGCAGATCGTCCGCGCGCACTGGCGCAAGGTCTTCAACATCGCCTACAAGTTCACCGGCCGCCACGACCTGGCCGAGGACCTGACCCAGGACGTCTTCGTCAAGATCTTCAAGTCGCTCGACACCTTCGACCGCCGCGCCAACTTCCAGACCTGGCTGATCAGCGTCAGCCGCAACCTGTGCATCGATCACTACCGCAGCGTGCGCAAGGAGCGCGAGACCATCGACCGCGACGTCGACCCCGGCGAGCTGGCTCCGGTCTCGAACACGGCCAGCCCGCTGGCGGCGCTCGAGGCCAGCGGCCGGCGCGAGCTGCTGCAGCGCGGGCTGCGCGAGCTGGCGCCGACCTTGCGCCAGGCGGTGCTGATGCGCGACCTCCAGGAACTGTCCTACCAGGAGATCGCCGACGCGCTGAAGCTGCCCGAGGGCACGGTGAAGTCGCGGATCAACCGCGGACGAACGGAACTGGCGCGGCAGATCAGCCGCATTCGCGAGAGCGACGACCGCGCGGTCGCCGCTCGCAGCACGGGCGGCGGCCCGGATCCCCGCCGGAGCGGAGTGGCAGGATGAACTTCACCATCGACCGGAGCCAGGACGTGGCCATCGTGCGGCTCGACGAGTCGCGTCTCATGTACCCCCTGCTCGCCGACTTCGCCGGCGCCGTCACCGGACTGCTCGACGGCGGCGACAAGCAAGGTGCTCCTCGACTTCACCAAGGTCACCTACGTGGACAGCGCGACCATCGGCTGCCTGATGGATCTCTACCGGCAGGCCGCCGGCAAGGGCGGCGCGCTCAAGCTGGCCGGCGTGCAGAAGCGCGTCGAGACCATGCTGACCATGACCGGCGCCCACAAGTTCCTGGCCCTGCATCCCGACGAGGCCGCCGCGCTGGCCAGCTTCGCGGCCTGACGACGATGCGCACGATCACCACGTCCAAAGGCGTGACCATCGACGCTGGACGGCGACATCCAGTCGGTGCTCGAAGCGCTGTTCAAGACCTTCTGGGACAACCCCGACGACTACTCCTACGAGCACACCGTGCGCGAGGTCCAGCACGTGCTCGGGCAGCTCACCGACGCCGAGTCGCGGCAGTACCTGAACGAGGCGCTGGCGCTCTGCTACACCACCTACGAGAACGGCCGGCTCGACCGCGTGATGAAGAAGCTCGGCACCACCGGGCCGTGATCCGGCCGCGCCCATGTCGCTGAACTACCTGGCCTCCCGCTTCACCTGCTCCTGGCCGTGGTCCACGGCCATCCTGCTCTGCGACGGCCGCGTCTCGTGCGGCTGCTCCGATCCGTACGCCAAGCGCGTGCTCGGCGACACGCGCGTCGTCAGCCTGGCCGAGGTGTGGCGCGGGCCGACCGCCACCGAGCTGCGTGAGGACATCAACACCGGCGGCTCGGGCTTCTGCGGCGACTGCCCGCTCAAGCTGCCGCTGGCCGACGGTGAGCCGGCGCCGGTCCGCGACCTGAACGTCGGGCCGCTGCCCAGCCGGCTCTACGTCGAGTGCACGGCGGCCTGCAACATCTCCTGCTTCCAGGCCTGCTGCGCGCCCGAGACCGGCATCACCCGGACCCGCCAGGCCGGCATGCTCGACTTCGATCTCTTCACCCGGGTGATCGACGAAGCCGGCCCGACGCTGGGGCGGGTCGACTTCTTCAACTACGGCGAGGCGTTCCTGCACAAGCGCGCCGTCGAGATGTGCGAGTACATCAAGACGAAGTTCCCGCACATCTACCTCTACACCAGCACCAACGGCCTGGCGCTCAACGAGGAGAAGGCGCGGCGGCTGGTCCACTCGGGCATCGACGAGGTCACCTTCTCGATCGACGGCGCCTCGCAGGACACCTACGTGCGCTACCGCCAGCGCGGCAAGTTCGACCTGGCGATCGCCAACCTGCGGGCGATGGCCGACGAGAAGGCCAGGCACGGCCGCGACGTGCCGCAGATCAACTGGCGCTACATCCTCTTCAACTGGAACGACTCGGACGAGGAGATGGAGAAGGCGCGGCGGCTGGCCGTCGAGCTCGGCGTCGATCGGCTGACCTGGGAGATCACCGATCACCCCGAGGACTCGTTCTCGCGCCGCTTCGCGCCTGGCACGCCGACTTCGATCGCATCAAGTACGAGGTCTGGGATCACTCCGGCCTCGGCAACGCGATTCCGGGCGCGACGCCGCGGGCCGAGATCGCCGTGCCGGCCGTCCCGCCCGAAACCCCGCTGGCCGGACGCCCCGGCGAGTCGATCACCATCCAGACCCGGGTGCGGAACCTGTCGACGCGGCCGTTCCGCAAACACGCCAGCTACGGGCGCCGGCTGGTGCGGCTCGGCGCGCAGCTGGTCGGCGCCGACGGCGCGCTCCTCAACCGCGATCACGCGCGGGCCTGGCTGCCGGGTGACATCCCGGCCGGCGGCGCCGCCGACGTGACCATCGAAGTGCCGCTGCCCGAGACGCCGGGCCGCTACGCGCTCAAGTTCGACTTGGTCAGCGAAGGCATCGACTGGTTCGAGAAGTGCGGCTCGCCGACCACGACGCGCAGCGTCTGGGTCCGCTAGACAGCGGCGCGGAACGTCTCAGCGCGTCAGCACCCGGCCGGGCGTCGCAGCGCCAGGCGCGCGGCCATTCCACACCACGACGCCGTTCACCCACACCGTGGCGATGCCGGTGGACAGCGCCCGCGGGTTCTCGAATGTCGAATGGTCGGTGACGGTCGCGGGATCGAACAGCACGAGGTCGGCCTTCATCCCCGGCTTCAGAAGGCCGCGGTCTTTCAGCCCCATGCGCGCGGCCGGCATCGACGGTCATCTTGCGGATGGCGTCGGGCAGTGTCAGCCACCGCTGGTCGCGCACGTAGCGGCCCAGCACGCGCGGGAACGTGCCGGCGCCGCGCGGATGATTGTTGGCGATGCCGCCGTCGCTGGCCACCATCACCCACGGCTGCTGGTAGAAGACGCGCAGGTCGTCCTCGATCATGGCGTGGCCGATCATGCCGGCCTGGTCGTCCCTGGCGAAGCGCACGTACGCTTCCACGTCGGTCAGGCCCTCGGTCCTGGCCATCTCGTCGAGCCGCTTCCCCACGTACTGCGGGTAGGCGGACCAGCGTGTGATCTGCACGTTCTTCGCGCCGCCGATGTCGGCGAGCCCGCGGGCGACGCTGGCCGGATCGTCGTAGCGCTTGTTGGGAACGAGCACCTTGGGCGTGGATTGCCAGGCCAGGTAGGGATAGGCGTCGGCGGTCACGTCGACGCCGCGCCGGCGGGCCGCTTCGACGATGGCCACGACCTCGTTCGCCTTGCCCCACACCCCGACGGTGCCCAGCTTGATGTGGGTGATCTGCACCGGCAGCCTGGCGCGCTCGCCGACGGCGATCGCCTCGCGGATGGCGTCGAGCGACAAGTCGGCTTCGTCGCGGATGTGCGAGATGTAGTAGCCGCCGCGGGCGCCGGCCGCCCGCGCCATTTCGATCACCTCCTCGAGGTCCGAGTAGGTGCCGACCTCGTACTCCAGGCCCGACGACAGCCCGAGCGCGCCCTCGGCCATCGCCTGATCGACCAGCGTCCGCATGCGCCCGACCTCGGCCGGCCGGGCCCGCCGCTTGTAGTCGGCGCCCATCACCTGGGTGCGGATGGTGGCGTGCCCGGCGAGGACGACGACGTTCACCGCCGGCGGACTGGCCCGGAGGCGGCCCAGGTAGCCGGCGATCGGCCACGGCGAGCTGCCGTCCTGGCCGACGGCCACCGTGGTGATGCCCTGCGACACCTGCGTGACCGCCTCGGGCTCTTTCTCGAGCCCCTCGGTCGAGTGGTTGTGCGCGTCGATGAACCCCGGCGCCAGGACCAGGCCGGCGCCGTCCACCACCGCCTCGCCCTCGCGCGGCGTCACGACGCCGACGGCGGCAATCGTCTCGCCTTCCACTCGCACGTCGGCGCGTTGCAACGGCGCGCCCGTGCCGTCGGCCACCTGGGCGCCGCGGATGACGAACGACCGCGACGGCGACGGGCCGCCCTGCGGCGCGCTGAACGCAACCGCGAGCACGGCAAGGAGGGCCTTCGTCTGCATGGGTGAGCCGAGTATATCCAGCCGAGGCAGCCGAACATCCTCGGCCGGCGTCGCCGAGCGCCGCCTTGCGGTCCGGCGTGACGGTGCTACTGTCGCACCGGAGGCTGCCGATGCCACCTGCCCGCCTGTACCGCGTGATCCTGCCGGTGACCGACATCGAACGTGCGGCGACGTTCTGGGCCGCGGTCCTCGCCCAGCCGGGCACTCGCGTCTCCCCGGGCCGGCACTACTTCGACTGCGGCGGCACCATCCTGGCGTGCTACGACCCGGTCGCGGATGGCGATGACCTCGGCGACGGCTGGCGGCACCATCCCAGCCAATACGTCTATCTGGCCGTGGACGATCTCGAGGCCACCGCCGCCGCGCTCGCCGCGGCCGGCGCCGGCGATCTCACGCCGATCGAGCGCATGCCGTGGGGCGAGCGGATGCTCTACGCCAGGGATCCGTTCGGGACGCCGATCAGCTTCGTCGACGCCTCGACGTTGTTCACGGGTGGACCGCCGGCGGCGCGCGCTTTGTGACGCGGCTGCCCGACCCATGGGCGCCTGAGTAGAATCGCAGTGGCCGGCGGCGGCCCATCCACGGAGGCGTCATGGCACCGGCCATCCTCGGACTGCATCACGTCACGGCGACGGTGAACGACGCGCAGGCCGATCTCGACTTCTGTCTCGACGCGCTCGGACTGCGCCTGGTCAAGAAGACCGTCAACTTCGACAACCACCACGTCTACCACTTCTATTACGGGGACGAGCGCGGCGCGCCGGGCACGATCTGGACGACGTTCCCCTACAAGGGTCACGGCGTTCCGCCAGGCTCCGAGGGGGCGGGCCAGATCACCACCACCTCCTTCTCGGTGCCGCGCGGCTCCCTGCCAGCGTGGCGCGACCGCCTGGCGGCGCTGGGCATCGCCGTCACCACCTCCGCACCGCGATTCGGCGAGGACTCGCTGGTCGTCCTCGACCCCTCGGGCCTGGTCATCGAGCTGGTCGGCGCCGACGACGAGCGGACGCCGTGGCGCACGGCAGCGGTGCCGGGCACCGCCGCGATTCGCGGCTTGCACAGCGTCACGCTGACCATCGCGTCCCCGGGCCCGAGCATTGCGTTCCTCGAACGGCACCTGGGCTTCGCGGTGGTCGGCCACGACGGCGACTACACGCGTCTCGCCGTCAGCGGCGACCGGCCCGGCCACCGCCTCGACATCCGCCACCAGCCGGCGGCGCCGCGCGGCCGAAACGGGCTCGGCACGGTGCATCACGTCGCCGTGGCCATCGGCACCGCCGAGGAACAGCTGGCGCTTCGCGAGGACTTGCTCGCCGCCGGCGTCGGTGTGACCGAGGTCCGCGACCGCCAGTACTTCCAGTCGATCTACTTTCGCGAGCCGGGCGGCGTGCTGTACGAAGTGGCCACCCTGCAGCCGGGTTTCGCCGTGGACGAGCCGCTGGCTGCGCTCGGCCGCGACCTGAAGCTGCCGCCCTGGGAGGAGCCGTTCCGGGCGACCATCGAGGCCGGGCTCGACCGCGTCACCTACGCAGCATGACCGCCACCGACGATCCGCACGCCGGCCAACCGGTCGCTCAGGCTGGCCGCCGGCTCGGCGAGGGCCGGGCCGTGGTCATCCTCGTCCACGGGCGCAACGCCGCACCGCAGAACATCCTCGAGCTGGCCGGCCCACTGGCGCATCCGGCGCTCACCTGGCTGGCACCCGCGGCCGCGGGCGCCACCTGGTACCCGTTGTCGTTCCTGGCCGACCGCGGGCGCAACGAGCCATTCCTCTCCTCGGCGCTGCGCCGGCTCGACACGCTGGTGGACGAGGTCGTGGCGGCGGGGATTCCGCGGACCCGCCTCGTGCTGATGGGCTTCTCGCAGGGCGCGTGCCTCGCCGCGGAGTTCGTGGCGACCCGACCAGCGCGCTACGGCGGTCTCGTCGCCTTCAGCGGCGGGCTCATCGGCCCGCCGGGCACGCGCTGGGACGCCGGCGGATCGCTCGACGGCACGCCGGCGTTCTTCGGGTGCAGCGACGTCGACGCCCACGTGCCCAGGGGCCGCGTCGAGGAGAGCGCGCGGGTGCTGGAGCGAATGGGCGCCGAGGTGGTCTTGCGGATTTACCCGGGCATGGGCCACGTGGTGAGCGACGACGAGCTCACCTACGCCCGCCGGATTGTCGCGGCGGTGGCCGACGAGCCGCAGGACTGAGGCGGGCGTGTCGCCGCGGGCTGGTCAGGCCAGGACGCGGGTGACGACGGCCAGCGCCAGCGCCGTCAGCGCGAACTGCAGCCACAACTCCGTACGGCCGCGCGCGAACAGGAGCCCGAACCCGGCCAGCGCCACCGCCGCGGCCAGCAGCCGCGGGTAGAACTCGATCACGCCGGGCTCGGCCGTCTTGGGCGGCGCCAGCCGCCGCCCGGCGTCGACGATCGCGTTGGCGATGTCGCGATCGGCGTCGCGGTCGAGCTCGAAGTAGCGGCCGCCCCCGGTATCGGCGATGCGCTGCAGCGAGGTCCGGTTCAGTCGCGAGATCGCGTGCGGCACCGGCGGTTCTCGCCGGGCGGCTGCGGAATCTCGGGCAGCCAGTCGCCGGCCAGCGTGCCGACGCCGACGACGAAGATCGGCACGCGCGCATCGCGGGCGCGATCGATCGATTTGGCGACCTGCCCGCTCCACGCCTCGCCGTCGGAGAGCATCAGGAACACCTGCGCGTTGGGCGACCGGCCGTGCAGTTCCTCGTCCTTCTCGAGGATGCGCAGGCCCCAGGCCACGGCCTGCTCGAGGTCGGTGTTCCAGGTGGTGTCGTCCTCGAGCCGGTACGGCGGACGGGCACCGAGGTGGTCGAGGAAGAAGAACACGGTGTTGGGATCGCGGGTGAGCCGGATCTGGGGCGTGGCGATGTGCGCGAAGGCGGCCAGCGCCATGCGGTCGTCATCCCAGCTGAGCGCGTCGCCGAGCCGGCGCAGGAAGGTCATCGAGCGCTGCCAGCGGCCGCCGGCCACGTCCTGCACGTGCATCGAGGCCGAGGCGTCGGCCAGCACCACGATGTCGACGCCGGCGCGCCCGATCGCCGCCGCGGTGCCCCGCGGCCGGGCCACCGCGCCGAGCAGGCAGGCCGCCGCGGCCACCAGGCACAGCCACGCCGGCAGCACGCCGAGCCGGCCATGGCGCTCACGCCACGGCACCGTGCGCGCGGCCCGTAGCGGCCCGGGCGTCGCGCCAGCGCCGGACCGCCTGCCAGGCCCAGAGCACCGCCAGGGCCAGCGGGACGGCCAGCAGCCACAGGGCGCCCGGCGCGGCGTAGGTCACGGCAGCGCTCACCCCTTGCGCTTGATGGTGGTGCCGGGCGTCGGCTCGGGTTGCGCCTCGCGATCGCCGAAGTCCATCGGCGCGATGGTCTCGAACTCCTCGGCCTTCACCTCCGGCGGCGGTGCCCCGGGGACGCCGTGCACCGACAGCGCCGGCGACGGGTTGGCCAACCCGGGCGTCTCCGGCGCGGGCCGCCCGCGGGCGGCCGGACGGGTGCGGGCGAGGACGTCGCGGGCCCGCGACACGAACTCGAAGTTCCAGGCCGCATCGGCATGGCCGGGGGAAGCCTTGAGCACCGCGTCGTAGGCCTCGAGCACCGGGTCGAGTCGCGCCGCGGCCTCGGTCCCGACGCCGCCGTCCTGCCGGGCCAGGCGATACGCGGCGTTGGCGGCCGTGAACATCACGTCGGGATCCGGATCGCCGCCGCGGCTGCGCACGAGGTCGTCGTAACGTCGCTGCCAGTAGTCGTGCGTCGCCACGATGCGCGCTCCCGAGTCGTCGGAGCGCCACGCCGCCGGGAGCCATCGTGATGCCGCCGACGGCGGTGGCGGCGCGTGCACGCCGGCACCGAGCCCGGCCAGGTCGCGCCAGGCCGCGGCCGCGGACTCGGCGCGGGCCGCCTCCCGCCACGACCACAGGCCGACGACGGCCAGCAGCACCGCCCAGATCACCCGTCCGATCGCTCCGGTCATGGCCCCACCCTCACGGGAAAGTCGCAAACAGCGGCACGCCCAGCCGCAGCGCCGCCGCCAGCAGCCAGCAGCCGGCCGCCCCCAGCGCCAGCAGCGCGAAGCGCGGCTGCCGGCTCGTGTACTGCGTGACCTGGATGGCGCCGACGGCGGCCCGGTCGATGTCGTTCACGGCGGCCAGCAGACTCTGCTCGTCGCGGGCCACGTAGTAGCGGCCGCCGGTCTTCTCCACCGCCGCCTGCCACTGGGCGTCGGGAATGCCTTCGCCGAAGCCCTTCTGGTAGTTGGTGCGGACGAAGTAGAGCGGAATGTGATTGTCGACGGCGGCCTTGAGGATGTCGTCGAGGCTGCGGCCGTGCACGAGCGACGTGGTGTCCTCGCCGTCGGTGAAGATCACCATCAGGTTGCCCGATGCCTCGAGGAACTGGAAGGCCTTGAAGATCTCGATGCTCTGCTCGAGCGCGCTGGCGATGACCGTGCCGGGATCCGGGAACATCGAGTACTCGATCGGGTCGCCGATGAGCGCGATGCTGAGCAGCAGGTTGTCGTAGTCGCTGGTGAACGGCGTGATCACGTAGGCGCGATCGCCGAACTCGACGAGCGCCATCAGATCGCGGTACTTGCCGGTGCGGCGCAGTTCGACGAAGCGCTTCGCGGCCGCCACGGTCGTGAAGAAGGCCGGCTCGGTGGCGGCGCGGGTGTTGAGCGTGGCCGCCGTGAACGCCGTCTGCATGCTGTCGGAGGCGTCGATCATCAGGGCGATGCGCCGGCCGGGGTACGACACGGTCTGGCTGACCAGCGCCGTATAGGGCTCGGCCAGGGCCAGCAGCGCCAGCGGCAGGCCGGCGCCGGCCAGCACGATCGGCGCGTGACGCACCCAGGCGAGGCGTGAGCCGCGCGTGGCCGCCAGGATCGCCGGCACGGTCACCGCCTCGCGCTCGACGCGGCGCCCGCGCAGCAGCCGCAGCACGAGGACGACCAGCGCCACGCCGGCCAGGGCGGCGGCCGCCAGCAGCGGCCGCTCGCGTGAGGCGAAGTACAGCCCGCTGGCCGCGGCGCGCCAGTCGGCGGCGAGGGCGGCGACCAGATCGCGAAGCGGCGACAGATCCATTACAGATCCCGGACGAGGGCCGTGGTCGCGGGCGCGGCCGGCCGGCTGAACGTCCAGCGGCGTTCACGAGCGAGGTCGCGGGCGGCGTCACGGGCGCTGCGTAGCCCATCGAGCACGCCCGACGCATCCGACGGCGGCTCGGCGCTGTACTGCAGGCGCGTCAACCGCCCCAGGGCCTCGGCGAGGCCCTCGAGTCGGGCGCGCGCGCCGGCGCCCGCCGACGCCGGCAACGCCGCGATCGTCCGGTGCACGGTCTCGACCGTCGCGTTCGACGTCACCGCGGCACGGACGCGCCCCAGCCAGCCGTCCACCGCGATCCGGCCCTCGGGCACGCCGGCGCCACGGGCCAGCGGCGCCTGCCGGACGCCGTGGCCGGCGGCGATGCCGGCGACGACGCGCACGAGGTGATGGGCCTCGGCGACAGCGGCCGCGTCGAGGTCGCCGGTTGGATTGGCCTCGACCAGGGCGCCGAGCCGGGTGGCAACCGCCTGCAGCACGGCGTGGTCGGAGACCCGCGTCTCGGCGCGGCGGCGGCCGCCGCGCAGGCGGCCGACCAGGGCCGGCAGGGCGCTGGCAGCGACGATGGCGGCGAGCACCACCAGGACGATGGCGGCCACGCGGAGGGCCGAGGCGCGGAACCGCAGCGCGTCGATCCGCGCCAGCCCGGCGTCGCTGGCGTCGCGGATGTCGGTGGCATCGGCCGGCACCTGCGACACCACCCGGAACACGAGCTGCGGCATCAGGTGGACCAGATCGCGGCCGGCGAGCGTCGACCCGGCGCCGACGCGGCTCTCGACGCGGTAGGGAATCGACAGCGGCGGCAGCTTCACGTCGCGGCCGATGACGTCGGCGTCGATGATGCGCAGCTGGTAGCGGTACTCGAAGAACCGGCGGTCGTCGGCGCGGAAGTCGGGCGGATGGCTGCCGCCGACGATCTCGAAGGGCGCCAGCTGGATCGCCGCCACCGTCAGCCGCGACTCGTCGGGCACCGCGCGCAGGTCGTCGCGTTCGAGGACCGCGCAGGTCAGGCTCACCTCGACGATCTCGCCGAGGCGGACGGCCCCCGAGGCGCTGCGCCACCAGCACTGCAAGGGCGCCGCTTCGTTGAGGACCTCGCCGGTCCTCAGCGGTGCTTGCGCCGCGGCGAGGGCTGTCGTCAGGACGACGGCTGCAGTCGCAAGAGCCATCGTCGGCCGCCCGATCATCGCCGCACCCGCCGCAGCCGCCGCTCGGCGACGAACTCCGCCAGCGCCAGCTCGCCCTGGCGCTCGTCCCGCCCCAGCACGACGACGTCGAGCTCGGCGTCGCGGGCGGCGCGAGCCACCCGGTCCTGCCAGCCGGCGGCCTGTGTCGTCAGGTCGAGGTAGGTGCGGCGCGAGATGACTCGCGGCTCGCCGCCCTCCACGTCGTGCACGGTGATCCAACCGGACGCGATGGACGGCATCGCAAACGCCCAGGCACTGTCGACGAGTACGAGGAACACGTCGTGGGTGACGTTGACCAATGCCAGCTCGCGGACAACGTCGAGGGCATCGTCGAACAGGAAATCGGAGATGACCGCCACCAGGGCGGTCGTCCGCACGCTGCCGGCCACCGCCGCGCCGACGCCCAAACCCGCGGCGACCGGCTCGAGGCCGCGGCGCGACTCGTAGGCTTCCAGGCAGTGGACGACGTGGCCGCGGCCGGTGCGCGGCGCCACGCCGGCGACGGCAGCGAAGCCGCGTTCGAAGGTGAGCAGCCCGAAGCGGTCCTGGAAGAAGGTGGCCGAGAGGCCGATGGTGGCCACGGCGCGGGCGACGACGGCCGCCAGCGGCGTGCCGCCGGCGCCGCAGCGGGTCGACAGCGACGCGTCGGCCACCGCCAGCACCGTGGCCGTGCTCGGCTGGTCGAACTCGCGGACGACCAGCGGCGCGAAGTTGGTGAGCGTCGACTGTGGCCAGTCGATCGCCGAGAAGCGGTCGCCGGCCTGCCAGTCGCGCAAGCCCACGAAGTCGAAGCCGGCGCCATCGGCGCGGCTGCGGTGATCCCCGGTGACCCCGCCGGCCAGCCGCCGCAGCACCAGCAGCTCGATCTTGGCGATCTCGTTGAGATCGACCAGCGCCGTCGCGGCCGGCGCGTGGCTCATGGGATCGGCACCTCGGCGACGACGTCGGCGATGACCTGGTCGGTGGTCAGCCCGTGCGCGGCGGCGTGCGGCCCCAGCCAGATGCGGTGGCCGAGCACGAACGGGGCCAGCGCCTGGATGTCTTCGGGATACACCTCGGCGCGTCCGCCCTGCAGCAAGGCCCAGGCCTTGGCCAACCGGCTCCAGCAGATGATCGCCCGCGGCGAGGCGCCGAGGTCGACGCCGCGCTCGACCAGGTCCGACGGCGAGCGCTGCAGCCAGTCGGTGTCGGCGTCCACCGGCCGGGTGGCCCCGACCAGCCGCTGCACGTAGCGGCCCAGGCTCTTGTGCAGGAACACGCGCTCGCTGATCATCCCGCGCAGCTCGATGATGCGCTGCTTGGTGAGCAGCGGCCGCAGCGTCATCCGCTTGAAGTCGAAGTCGACCAGCTTCTCTTCCTCGGCCGCCGGCAGGTAGCCGATCTGCACCATCGCGGCGAAGCGGTCGGTGGCCGCTTCCGAGAGCGGGAACGTGCCCTGGCCGAGCTCCACCGGGTTCATCGTGGCGATGGCGAAGCTGAAGGCGGGCAGGTCGTAGGTGTCCTTGCCCACCGTGACGCTGCGATCCTGGAGCCCCTCCAGGAACGCGCTCTGGCTCTTCAACGGAATCCGGTTGATCTCGTCCAGCAGGATGACCTCGGCCGAGGCCATCGGACCGAACTCGGTCACCAGCTGGCCGGTGGCCGGGTTGATCATCTGGAAACCCACCACTTCGGTCGGCTGCAGGTCGGCGCGGCCCTGGATGCGCGCGAACTTCGCGTCGCTGATGGCGGCCAGGATGACCCCGAAGAACGTCTTGCCCACGCCGGGCACGCCGCGCAGCAGCAGGTTGCCGGCGTTGACCTGGCGCTCGGAGCGCTTGTCGTAGGTGGTCGGGATCTCCGAGAGCAGCACCACGTTGGCCACCGCCTTGGCCGTGTCGTAGCCGACCAGCGCGCGCCCTCCCTCGGCGATCACGGCGTGGTGGAAATCGACGGCGTCCTGGAGGTCGGCGTGCATGCGGACGGGCCCGGGAATGCTACCTCATGGCCGCGGCCGGCCGCCGCGCCGCAAAAAGAAACGGCCGCGAGCGGTCGCGGCCGTGAGACGTGGAGGTCGGTGCGTGGAAGCTCAGTGGGCGCGGGCCGTGGCCGGGACACCCTCGGGCGCGACCTGGCTCGGCGCGGTCGATTCGACCAGCGTCCAGGCATCGTGCTCGGCCAGCAGCTGGGACGCGAGCAAGGTGTGCAGCGCGTGGCCGGCGCGGTGGGCCACGACGTGGCCGAGCACGGGATACCCGAGCAGGGCCAGGTCGCCGACGGCGTCGAGGATCTTGTGGCGCACGAACTCGTCCTCGAAGCGCAGCGCGTTCAGCACGCCGGTGTCGCCGATGACGATCGCGTTCTCGAGCGAGCCACCCAGCGCCAGGCCCTGCTGGCGCATCCACTCCACTTCCTTCAGGAAGCCGAAGGTGCGGGCCGAAGCGATGTCGTCGGCGAAGCTCTGCTCGGTGATCCGCGTGGTGCGCGACTGGTGCCGCAGCAGCGGATGGTCGAAGCTGATGGTGTAGCTGACCTTGAAGTGATCCGAGGGGTAGATGGCGATGTGCTTGTCGCCCTGGGCCACGCTCACCGGCCGGGTGACCTTGAGGTAGCGGCGGGCCGTGGGGAGGCGCTTGACGCCGGCTTCCTGGATGAGGAACAGGAAGGGCGCGGAGCTGCCGTCCATGATCGGCACTTCCCGCTGGCTGAGCTCGATGACGACGTTGTCGATGCCGGCCGACACGAGCGCGGCCAGCAGGTGCTCGACGGTTTCCACGGTGGCGCCGTCCCGGCCGAGCACCGTCGCGTAGTGGAGGCTCTTGACGTGCTCGACGGCGGCGGGGATATCCACGCCCAAGTCCACCCGGCGGAACACGATACCTGTGCCGGCGGGCGCGGGCTTCAACGTGAGGCTGACCTTGTTGCCCGAGTGCAGGCCGATGCCTGCGCACGAGACCTGTCTACGGAGTGTCTGTTGAGCGTCCACGCGATGGTCCGCCCTCACCAAAGCAAACGCGGTGCCCGGCGATCGAGAGCTTGGTCATGGCACCTAACCGATTCCATTGATTGGACTTGCTCGGTACGAGTCAATTGGTCGATCACGAATTGTGTGGCCGTGTAACCACGGCCATCCCGCCACAACTGTGGTTGGTTTGACACACTCTACTTGGCTGCCGCGGCAAGCGCTTCCGCCAGGAACCGGCCGGTATGCGACGCCTTGGCCTTGGCAACCACCTCTGGAGGACCTTGCGCCACAAGTCGTCCGCCTCCCTCACCGCCCTCCGGACCCAGGTCCACGACCCAGTCGGCGGTCTTGATGATGTCGAGGTTGTGCTCGATGACCAGCACCGTGTTGCCCTGCTCGACCAGCCGGTTGAGGACGTCGAGCAGCTTGTGCACGTCCTCGAAGTGGAGGCCGGTCGTGGGCTCGTCGAGGATGTAGAGCGTTCGCCCGGTCCCCCGCTTCGAGAGCTCGCGGGCCAGCTTGACCCGCTGCGCTTCACCGCCCGAGAGCGTCGTCGCCGACTGGCCGAGCGTGACGTAGCCCAGGCCCACGCTCTCGAGCGTGCGCAGCTTCACGGCGATGAGCGGGAAGTTCTCGAGCAGCGGCAGGGCCTGGCTCACGGTGAGGTCGAGCACCTCGGCGATCGACTTGCCGCGATACTTCACGTCGAGCGTCTCGCGGTTGTAGCGGCGGCCCTTGCACTGCTCGCAGGTGACGAAGACGTCGGGCAGGAAGTGCATCTCGATGGCGATCACGCCGTCGCCCTGGCACGCCTCGCACCGTCCCCCCTTGACGTTGAACGAGAAGCGGCCGGGACGGTAGCCGCGCGCCTTGGCCTCGGGGACCATCGCGAACAGGTCGCGGATGAACGAGAAGAGGCCGGTGTAGGTGGCCGGGTTCGACCGCGGCGTGCGGCCGATCGGCGACTGGTCGATCTCGATCACCTTGTCGACCAGGCTCACCCCTTCCACCGACTTGTGCGCCCCCGGTTCGTCGGTGGCGCGATACAACTGCTTGGCGAGCGTGCGATAGAGGATGTCGTTGACCAGCGTGCTCTTGCCCGAGCCGCTCACGCCGGTGACGGCGACGAACAGCCCCAGCGGGATGCGGATGTCGATGTCCTTCAGGTTGTTGGCGCGGGCGCCCCGGATGACCAGTTCGTGCTTGCCGGGCTTGCGCCGCGTGCGCGGCGGCTCGATGGTCTTGCGGCCGCTGAGATACGCGCCGGTCAGCGACTCCGGGTCCTCGGCGAGCGCCGCCGGAGTGCCCTGGAACATCACCCGGCCGCCGTGCTCCCCGGCCCCGGGGCCGAGATCGACGACATAGTCGGCCATCCGGATCGTCTCTTCGTCGTGCTCGACGACGATGACCGTGTTACCCAGGTCGCGCAGCCGGGCCAGCGTGGCGAGCAGGCGCCGGTTGTCGCGCTGGTGCAGCCCGATGGACGGCTCGTCGAGCACGTAGAGGACACCGGTGAGGTTCGACCCGATCTGGGTGGCCAGACGGATGCGCTGGCCTTCCCCGCCCGAGAGGGTCGCGGCGCTGCGCGCCAGCGTGAGGTAGCCCACCCCGACTTCGTCGAGGAACTGCAGCCGTTCGCGGATCTCCTTCAGGATGCGGCCGGCGATCGCCGTCTCGCGCTCGTTCAAGGTCATCGCCTCGAACACCTGCAAGGCGTCGCTGATCGGCAACGAGACGTAGTCGGCGATGGCGCGGCCCTTGAGCTTCACCGACCGGCTCTCGGCCTTGAGGCGCGCGCCGTGGCACTCGCCGCACTCGCGCAGCGCCCGGTAACCGTCGAGCTCGGTCTGGACCGTCCAGACCCCTTCGTCGAATCGCCGGCGCAGGTTCGGGATCACGCCCTCGAAATCCTTCCCGTACGGCTCGACACCGCGCGCGCGGGTCTTGCGCGGCCGGACCGCCGGCGGCGCCTCGGCGCCGCGGGCGCTGGCGGTGGGGCCGTAGAGCAGGAGGTCGCGGTGCTTCTTGGGCAACTTGCCGAACGCAGCGGCGGGGTCGATCCCCCAGTGCGCGGCAATGGCGTCGATGGCGGCGCGGACCAGCTTCTTGTCGCCGCGGCCCCACGGCGCGATGGCCCCGTCGAGCAGCGATCTGGTGTCGTCGGGCACCACCCGGCCGGGGTCGAAGTCCCAGGTGGCGCCCAGACCCTGGCACGCCGTGCAGGCGCCATGCGGCGAATTGAAGGAGAACGCCCGCGGTGACATCTCGGGGACGCTGATGCCGCAGACGACGCAGGCGAGCTTGCGCGAGAACAGCCGGTCGCCGCTGTCGAGGGCGTTGACGACGACCACACCGTCGGCGAGGTCGAGGGCCGTCTGCACCGACTCGGCCAGGCGGCGCTCGATCCCGGAGCGCACGATGAGCCGATCGACCACCACGTCGATGGCGTGGTTCTTCCGGCGGTTCAGCGCCAGCTCGTCGTCGAGGCTCTTGAACTGGCCGTCGATGCGCGCCTTGGTGTAGCCGCGCGCCGCTACCGCCTGCAGCTCCTTCTTGAACTCGCCCTTCCGGCCACGGACGATCGGCGCCAGCACGTTGATCCGGCTGTCCTGGGGATAGGTCATCACCAGGTCGACGATCCGCTCGAGGGACTGGCTGGCGATCTCGCGGCCGCAATTCGGGCAGTGCGGCACGCCGACATTGGCGAAGAAGAGCCGCAGGTAGTCGTAGATCTCGGTGACCGTGCCCACCGTGGAACGGGGATTCGACCCGGTGGTCTTCTGCTCGATCGAGATCGCCGGGGACAGCCCGTCGATGAGGTCGACGTCGGGCTTCTCCATCTGCTCGAGGAACTGCCGCGCATAGGCCGACAGCGACTCGACATAGCGCCGCTGACCCTCGGCGTACAGCGTGTCGAAGGCGAGCGACGACTTGCCGGAGCCCGACAGGCCGGTGACGACCACGAGCCGGTCGCGCGGCAGGTCGACGTCGACCTCCTTCAGGTTGTGCACGCGGGCGCCACGCACCGCGATCCAATTGTGTGGCATGCGTCGTCTGTGGAGAAATCGGGCCGAAACCCAACCCCTGATTCTACCTCTGGCGCTCGGTCGATGTGTAGGGACTACCCCAGCGGGCACCGACTGCCCTGCTGTCCGTGGCGATCGGGGTAGACCGTTCGCGGCATCGCGCACACCCTCCGCGCCCGGACGAAAAACCCGCGGCGACCGGGTCATCGGGTCGCGATCGAGGATGGCCCGCGGCTTGCTCGTGGCGCCGATGTTCGCGGGCACGTCGGGCACTGGACTGGCACCCTGCCAACGGACAAGGAGGCACCCACCTACAGAGGTCACGAAAGCGAGGCGGAGATGACAGCCAGAAACACGGGATGGCGATTCGCGGTGATGGCGGCAGCGACACTCGTCGCCGCTCACGCGGTGGCGGCACAGCAGCCGGGTGAGCCGGCGGGAGCGGCGGTGACGTTCAGCGCCGACGTCACCGTCACCCACTCGATCGTCGATCGAACGGGCAAGGTCACCCGTGAGCTGCCCGGGTCGCGCCATCGACTCGAACGGCTCGACGGGGGCCGGCTGAGGATGACCATGTTGGCCACACGTGCCAATCCTCGAAGCGGTCCGCTGGCCGATGTGTACGCCGGCATCACGGTGGATGCCGATGCGGAAACCGGCGCGCTGCGGGTGCGTGACGGGCAGGGCAAGACGCTCCAGCTGGCCTCGACCTCGGGCCTGCCGATGCCCCCGGCCGGCGCCGACGACGGACTCGTCGTCACCTCTTCCGGACGAGCGCATCGCAGTGACGCCTGGACGAAGCAGTACGGGCGCCCCGTGGGATCGGTGCGTGCCCTGCACCGCTATCTCGCCAGGCGCGGCAAGGTCGTGGAGGAAGCGCTGGTCGCGCCCGACACCGCCCTGCCCCTCGAGCTCAATCGCCTCGAGGATGGCGTGCTGGTCGAGCATCACACCTTCGAGTACGCGCCGCTGGGCGAGCATCGCCTCGTGCGGGTCCGCACCCGAAGCGAAACGGCGTTGCCCCAGGGCAAGGGCGCGCGCATGGTCTCCCTGACGACGCTGACCGACATCCGGGTGAACGGGGGGGCGCGATGACGCCCGCGCGCATGCTGGTGCTGTGCCTCGCCAGCGGGCTGACGCCGGTGGCGACGGCCGCTCAGGACGTCCCCACGGTCTTCGTGCACGGCATCTTCAGCAGCTCCGACGCCTGGCGCGCCACGTCGCAGCGGTTGGCCGCCACGCTGCAGATTGCGCCGCACCTGCCCGACCTGCCGTCGACCAGCGTGCTCGAGACCCAGACCGCGGCGCTCGACGGCGCACTGGGCGGGCTGCCGGCCAACACCATCGCCATCGGACACAGCCAAGGCGGCCTCGTCACGCGTCAGTGGAGCCGCACCAAGGCGCTGCGCGGCATCCTCACGCTGGGCACGCCGCACACCGGCTCGCAACTCGCCGCGCGCGGCCTCGACCTCATCAACTTCAACTACATGGTCTACAACCTGGCGGGGCTGGCCTTCGGCACCTCGTCGTCACCGGACTTCGCGTGGCTGGTCGCCAACGGCTTGCAGTTCTACCTCTCCCAGGCCCAGTGGCTGTCGTGGAACGGCGCCACGGCCATCGGGTCGTCGGTGGCCGTCGCCGGCTACGTGCCGGTGGCGCCGCAACTCGTTCCGGGATCCGGCTTCCTCAACGCCCTCAACAGCTCCGGCAACCTGGCCCGCGAGGACCTCGCGGTGTCCAGTCGGGTGGCGCTGAACTACACGGCCGCCGACTACTGGCGCGCCGGCATCGCCGTGGGCCTGGCCCCGTCGCTGCGTGAACCGGCGTGGGACATCATCCGCGTCACCCCGCCGGTCTTCGACTACGCCGCCGCGTGGCTCGACACGGTGTTCCCACCGACCCACTTCCTGGCTCGCACCTTCGCGGCGCGGCTGCGCAATCTCGCCTACGTGGTCCGGGACATGGACCCGCAGTGGTGCTGGGCGGTGACCGGCGACCGCACCTGCAGCATTCCCCACGACGGCATCGTGTCGGTGGTCAACCAGCGCTACCCCGGTGGCGGCGCGCTCAACTTCGGGGTCAGCGGGCCCGCGCACGTCCAGGAGACGCAGCAAAGCGACGGCGTCATCTCGTCGGTGCTCACCGGCGTGATGGGCGTGGTCGCCCGCGGTGCGCCCCCGTCACCGCCGCCGGGCGGGGGCGGCGGGGGCGGCAGCGACACCCTGGCACCCGGGCAACGCCTCTACGCCGACCAGCAGATCCTGTCGGCCGACGGCTCGGTGGCGTTGCGTTACCAGTCCGATGGCAACCTCGTGCTCTACGGCGCGGGCGGCAGCGTGCTGTGGGATGCCGGCACGTGGGGCTCCAGCGCCGGACGGGCGGAGATGCAGACCGACGGCAATTTCGTCATCTACGACGCCCACGACACGCCGGTATGGGCCACCGACACGTCGGCGTCGAACGCGTACCTCAAGGTGCACCGCGAAGGCTACGTGATGGTGCACGACGGCGCGCACGTCGGCATCTGGTGGAGCGGCAGCGGGCTGCCGTAGTGGCGGCCGATCGGGCGGCAGCGGGCCCGGCCCGCTGCCGCCCGGGAACGGAGGGACGCATGCTGAGTCGTGCAGCCGCGCTCGTCGCGATGGGTTTCGGCAGCATCGTCGCTGCTCAGGCTCCCGTCGGCCCAGGATTCGACCCCGGCCGCCAGCCGGTCTGGCACGTGCCCGGCGCGGCCCGTGGCACCCCGGCCCACGACGGCGCCACGGCGTATTTCCTGTCGCGCGAGCGCGAGGTCGTGGCGATCGATGCTCGCACCGGGGCCGTGCGCTGGCGTACGGGCACTGGCGTCGTCAGCCAGGACGACATCTTCGGCGCGACCACGGCCGGGACTAACCTGGCGATCGTCGGGCCCAACGTCGTCGGCGCCGACTGGGACGTCATCGGCTTCGACCGGGCCACCGGTGAACGCAAGTGGACCTACACCGCGCCCAACGGCGACGGCCCGGGCCTGTTTCTCGGCCAGGCCGCCGGGGAGACCGTCTTCACCGGCTCCCCCGGCGGGCGGGTTTACGCCATCGACGGCCGCCACGGCACGCCCAGGTGGATCACGCCGATCGACGAGAAGGAGTGGACCTCGGTGTTCCCCCCGGTCGTCCACGGCGACGCTGTCGCGATCGGCTACTCCACCTTCCGCAACCCGAGCATCGGCGGCCTGGCGGTGCTCGAGGCCGCGTCGGGCCGGATCCGATGGCGCAGCGAGTTCCCGAAGGCGCGGGAACGCTGGCAGCACACGAATCTGGCCGGCGGCCCCATCGTCGTCGACGACCTGGTGTTCGGTTCGGCCGGCGACGGCAACATCTACGCGTTCGATCTCGCGACCGGCGGGCTGCGATGGGCGCTTCCGCGGCTCGCCAATCTGGTGGAAGACCATCAGACGGCGGTCGGCACCGACACCGACCATCGGGCGATCGTGCGCGCCGGAAGGCTGGTGATCGCCGGCTCGATCACCGGCTACGTCGTGGCCTACGACATCGACACGCGGGCCGAGCGCTGGCGCTTCTACGACGGCAAATCGGGCTCGACCATGTTCTGGTTCGCAGCGGACGACCGCCTGGCCTACGTCCCGTTCTTCGGTGGCTTCATCGTCGCGCTGGATCTGGCGACCGGCGCCGAACGGTGGCGGACCGGCGACTTCATGAAGGGCTTTCTCTGGCCGCCGGCCCCGGCTGGCGACCGGATCTACCTCGGCGGCGCCTACGCCGGCTTCCACGCGCTGGCCATCACCCCTCGGGAATCCATGCCATGAGAATCGCCGTCCTGTTGCTCTGCCTGGCGCTCGTTCCCGCGTGTGGCGACGAGTCGCCGACCGCGCCCACGCCCGCCCGAATTCGGCTCACGCACCGGCGTCTGGGTCGGTCCGATCAACGATCCGATCAACGGCTCGGGCGCGATGCGGGCCGAGATCACCGAGCTGCAGATCGATTCAGCGCGGGGCCTGATCGGCGGGGTCTGGGCCACGACCTTCGCGGATGCGTCGCGCAACGCCACCGGCAGCCTCGGCGGCTTCGTGTCGGGCAGCGAGCTGTCAATCACCGCGACCCCGTCGGCCCCGGCACCCTGCTCGCCCGCGGGTCCGTTCCCGCCTGGGAGCTACTCGGTCACCGCGACCGTGAGCGCCAGCGAAATCACCGGGACCTACCGCTTCTATGCGTGCTCGACCTCGGCGTCGGGAACCATCGCCCTGCGCCGGCAGTGAGCGCCGCGCGCCTATTTCTTGGGCCAGTTCACCTCGGCGATCTGCAGCCGCGCCGAGCGCCCCTTCACCTGCACGGCCTCGAGCACCTTGTAGGCCACGCTGGCATCGAGGGCCTGCATGGTGTGCTCGCTGATCAGGATCTGGCCCGCCGCGGCGAGGTGCTCGAGTCGCGCGGCGGTGTTCACCGTGTCGCCGATGGCGGTGTAGTCGAGCCGGGCCTCGGAGCCGATGAAACCGACGATGGCCGGGCCGGTGTTGATGCCGATGCCGAGGCCGATCGTCGGCAGTCCGGCCTCGGCCAGCTCGTGGTTGAGGGTGCCCAGCAAGCGCTGCATTTCGATGGCGGCGCGCACCGCCTTCACCGCATCGCGCTCGGTGCTGTAGGGCGCGCCGAAGAGCGCCATCACGCCGTCGCCGATGTACTTGTCGAGGGTGCCGCCGTGCCGGAAGATCACCTCGCTCATCAGGGTGAAGAACCGGTTCAGGAGGTCGACGACCATCTCGGGCGTGTTGGCCTCCGACACGGTGGTGAAGCCCCGCAGGTCGGCGAAGAGCGCCGTCACGGTCTGGCGGCGCCCGCCCGGCTTCACTTCCTTCTGCGGGTCGAGCATCACGTCGTCGACGAGCTGCTGGGGCAGGAAGCGCTCGTACTTCTCGCGCGCCTGGGCTTCCCGCTGCAGGGCCTGGTGCGCGTGCACCGCGTCGATGGCCACCCCGGTCTGCACCGCCACGGCGTTGAGCAGGTCGAGGTCGTCGGCGGAGAAGGTCTGCGCGACATCCTGCTGGTCGGTGTAGATCAGCCCGAGCAACCCCTTGCGTCCCAGAATCGGCGCGGCCATCACCGAGTGCAGCTGGTGCAGCGTCAGGCTCTCCGGCACCACCTGCAGGTTCCGCCGGGTGTTCTCCAGCAGCACCGAGACGCGTTGCTTGACGACGTTGTCGAAGACCGTGCGACTCACCTTGAGGGGCTGTGTCGCAGCCTGCGCCTCGGCGTCCCCCGCGACGCCGCGGGCGCGCGCGGCCACCTGCTGCAGCTCGGGGCCTTCGACGCGCTGGTAGATGATCACCCGCGCCGCCGGCGTCACCTGCAGCAGCAGCCCCATCGCCTTGTCGTAGACGTCGTCGAGGGAGAAGACCGATCCGAGCGTGCGGCTCAACTCGTAGAAGAGGCCGAGGACGCGGGTCTTCTTGTCGAGCTCGAAGCGAAGACCCTCCGGTGACAGCTCGCGGTCACCCGGCGCCGACGGCGTGTTCGGAAGCAGCAGCTCGTGAGGCGCCTTCTGCAGCACCGGACGCATCGCGGCGGCGCTCGCCTCGTCGAAACGGCTGACCTCGCCGGCATCGAAGACCAGCGTGAAATCCCCGACCTTCACCACGTCCCCGGCCGCCAGGGTCGCCGGTTGGTCGCCGAGGCGGTGCCCGTTGTGATACGTGCCGTTGCGGCTGGCCAGATCGGTGACCGTGACGTGCTCGCCGACGCGGCGCAGCACGGCATGTCGCCTCGACACCCGGGCGTCGTTGAGGGTCAGCCCGCTCTTGGCGTCGCGGCCGATGTCGGTCTCGCCCTCGCGGACAGAAACCACGAAGGATCGGCCGCCGGAACTCTGTACGCGAATCGTCGCCATCCGTCCCCTCGTGGCCGGTGCTACCTGCCTCGCAGCCGCGAGTGATGGTAACCGTAGGCCGCATCGAGGCACAGACCGATCGCCGGCCCGGCGCCGAACCGCTCCCACGCCTGGCGCGGCAGCCCGCCCCCGAGATGCCGACGCCGATCACCGCGCCGATGGCCAGCATCAGCCGGTCGCCGGCTCACGGGCTGGCCGGAAATGCGAACAGGCTGTCGGCCGTGGCGGCGATGAGCGTGCCGTCGACCGCGAACGCGACACCGATGAGCCCGGGCCCCGATACGATCTGGCGGGCGGGCGCCCCGGCGTCGAGCCGATAGACGGCGGTGGCACCGGCCAGCGCTTCGACCACGTGCAGCACGCCGTGCGGGTCGAAGGCCAGGCCCTGTGGCCGGCCGAACGTGGCCGCCAGGGTCTCGTGGCGCCCCGAGGCGTCGAAGCGATGGACGGCGTCGCGGGTCGCCAGCGTGGGGGCGGTGACGTAGAGCATCTCGTCGGGACCCATCGCCAGATGGAATGCCGCCACGCTGGGCGGCAGCGTGGCGAAGGCGTCGACCCGGGCACCGCGCTGGGATACCCGGTGAATGCTGCCCGAGCGGTCGCCGACAAACAGCGCGCCGTCGGGCGCGAAGGCCAGCCCGCACGCTACCCCCAGCTCACTGACCATCGGTTCGGGCCGTCCCTCGGCCGAGACGCGATACACCGTGCCGTCGTAGCGGCTCGACACGTGCAGCACGCCCTCGGGCGACACGGCGAGGCTGGTGGCGTTGACGATGCCCTCGACGAACGCTTCGCGCCCCCCGTCCGGGGTGACGCGATACACCGACACCGCCGACTCCTGTCCGCGCGAGCCGCTGAAGGCAGCATAGATGCCGCCGTCGGCGCCGATTGCGGGGCTGTCCACTTGGTGCAGCCCAGTCGCCAGCCGAACGCCGATATCGACGAACAGCGTCGTCCCCGGCGCCCACGAGGCGCGCACTGGCGCGCGCCCTGGCGTGGCGGCCGGCGGCACGAGCACGGCCACCCGATCCGGTGAGGCGAACACCACGCGCGCCGCGACGCCGCCAATCGAGATCGCACTGTCGCGGCTGGCTGGCGCGGGCAAGCCGTCGCCGCGCAACCACAGACGCGCGCCCTCGATCACGCCGCGCGGATCGATGCCGGTGAGCGCCACTGCGCCGGCAGCCATGGCGCGATCCTATCCCAGCGGTCCGCACCAGAATCAGCTCGGCATTCGGCCGGTGCACGCGCCCATTCGGGTGCGGACCACCAACCCTTTGTTACCATCGGCGCGTGACGTGCCCTGGCTGCCGCCACGAGATGGCGCCGCTGACGCTCGACGGCCAGTACGGTCGGGTGATCACCATCGATCTCTGCCAAGCGTGCAACGGCGTGTGGTTCGACGGCCACGAAGACCTGCACCTGGCGCCCTCCGGCGTGGTGACGCTGTTTGAAACCATGGGGCGGGCGGCCGGCGCCGCCCGCCAGCCGATGAGCGGCCGCAAGGCCTGCCCGCGCTGCCACATCGGCCTGCTCCGCGGCCACGACCTGGTCCGCGACACCCGCTACGAGTTCTTCAGGTGCACCCGGGGCCACGGCCGCTTCCTGACGTTCGCCGCGTTCCTGCGGGCACGCCATTTCGTACGCGACCTGAGCGCCGCCGAGGTGCGGGACCTGGCGGTGCGGGTAGCGATCATCACCTGCACGAGCTGCGGCGCATCGTTGGACGTGCGAACCCACTCGGCATGCGCGTTCTGCCAGTCGCCCGTGGCCGTGCTCGATGAGGGCCAGTTGGGGCGGGCGCTGGCCGAACTCGAGCAGGCGGCGGCCACGCGCGCCAAGATCGATCCGTCGTGGCCATTGCAGGCCGCGCTGGTCCGCAGCCAGACCGAAGCGGCGTTCGCCGAGCTGAATCGCGGCGGCGGCGCCCCGCCCGCCGTCGATCTGGTGGGGGCGGGCGTCGAACTCTTTGCCGGGTTGCTGAAAACGCTCCGGCGCTGACCCGCAAATCGACGGCCCGCTACCCGGAATCGTCCTCCAGCTCGAGGTTCCAGTAGAGGTAGTCGCGCCAGCTCTCGGGCGTGCGCCGCAGCCCGATGGTGATGCGCACGGCGGGGGCGGAGTTGGGCCGCCGGGGCGGCCGGACCAGGTGCATCCGGGCCTCGGCGGGCGTGCGGCCGCCCTTCCGCCGATTGCAGGACACACAGCACGTCACGATGTTTTCCCAGTCCTTGCGGCCGCCTTGTGACACCGGGATGACGTGATCGAACGTGAGGTCCTGCGTGGCGTGATGCGAGTTGCAGTACTGGCAGATGTGCTGGTCGCGCGCGTAGATGTTCGCGCGCGAGAACGGCACATAGTCGAAGCGTTTCCGGATCCGCACGTAGCGCAGCAGCCGGATCACCGACGGCAGGCGCAGGCTGAACGACACGGCGCGGACCTCGCGGTCGTGCGACGCGATGATCTCCACCTTGCCCTGGCACCACAGCGTGACGGCCTTCTGCCAGTGCACGACCTTCAGGGGCTCGAAGGTGGCGTTGAGGAGGAGCGTTTGCTCCATAGGGTCTCTGCCCCAAGAGTGTGCCCGCGCGCCGCGCGGGCTGTCAAGCTGCCCGAGCGGGTGTAACGCCCTGAATACGATGGAGTTAGCAGCGATCATCGCCGCCGTCTCGCTGCGCGATCTGGCTCGCCGTGTCGCATCGGCCGATACTTATGGGCGATGTCGTGGAAGGCGATCGGCGTGGTCGTGCTCGCGGGAGCGACCGCGGCCTGCGCGTCGGGCGGCGCAGTTCGAGCGCCTGTCCCCGTGCCGTCGGCACCCGGCCCGGCGACGCCGGCGACCCCGGGCGGTTCGCCTGCCCGCCCCGACGGCGACGCGCTCGGCCACCGCATCGCCGCCGACGCCCTGCAGTTTCGCGGCGTCCCGTATCGCAACGGCGGCACCAGCACGGCGGGCTTCGATTGCAGCGGGTTCGTCTACTACGTCCTGGCGCGGCATGGCCGTGAGGTGCCGCGCGTGACCCGCGACCAGTTCACCGCCGGCGAGCGCGTCTCGCGCGACCAGGTGCGGGCCGGCGACCTGGTGTTCTTCAGCACCGTCGCGGCCGGTGCTTCGCACGTCGGCATTGCGCTCGACGACGAGGAATTCGTGCACGCGCCGAACAGCCAGGGCGTGGTCCGCGTCGAGCGGCTCACCACCGACTACTGGCGCACCCGCTTCGTCGGAGCGCGCCGCGTCCGTTGACTACTGGCGCCCGGGTGGGGGCTTCGGCGGCGGGGGCGGGGGCGGTACCGGCGCCTGGGGCGGCGGGATCGGGGTTTCGGGCGGCGGCGACGGTGGCACCGGCTCGGGTGGCGCCGCCTCCGCGGGCGGCGTGTCCGGCTGGACCGGGGCGCTGACCGGCACGTTCGGCGGCGGTTCCACGCCACCCATCCGGCGCAGGATGAGCTGCTGTCGGCGCAGCAGGCGGCGGGTCGGGCGCCCGGGACTGTGCACCCGCGGGTTGATGATCGCGCCGGCCAGCAGCGCCGATTCGGAGGGCCCGAGATCGGCGGCACCGCGGTTGAAGTACGCGCGCGCCGCGGCCTCGCAGCCGAAGACCCCGTCCCCCCATTCGATCGAGTTCAGGTAGATCTCCAGGATGCGCCGCTTGCTGAGCGCCGCTTCGAGCCGCCGGGTGATGATGAGCTCCCGCAGCTTGCGCACCGGGTTGCGCGACTCCGAGAGGTAGAGATTCTTGGCGAGTTGCTGGGTGATGGTGCTGGCCCCGCGCATCGCGCCGCCGTCTTCGAGGCTGTCTTCGATCGAGGCGCGGATCTGCTCGTAGTCGAGCCCTTCGTGCTCGTAAAAGGCGCTGTCCTCGGCGACGATGACCGCCCGTTTCAGGTGGTTCGAGATACGGGCATAGGGCACCCAGCGCCGCCGCAGGTTGAAGCTTTTGCCGGCGTCGTGGGCCTCGGCGCGCCGCAGCTCGATGAAGGCCGTGGTCCCGGGATTCTCGGCGGTGAGCCGGCGGACGTCGGGGAGCGTCAGGTAGACGTACGCGAGGTAGCCGAACCCCACGCCGAGCGCGCCGAGAGCCCAGCGAGACCAGCGCCGCATCTGGCTCGATTATAGGCCCCGGCCTCGCAAGGGCCGGGCGCGTCAGCCTTCGACGACGATCTTCAGCGCCGTGCCCGCTGGCGGCTGCACGTTCACCGCGAAGCCGTTCATCAAGGCCAGGCGTGTGGCCGGCACGATGCCCGCGCCGGCACGCTGGGCGATCGACTGCCAGGAGTCGCCCGGGCGCGCGACGTAGGTGCCCAGACGGTTGGGGCGAATCGCCGCCGCGTCGCGTACCGACAACTGGCGGACGGAGGCCAACGCCCGCGAGAACTCCGGCTCCACGCGCGGAAAGTCCGCCGCGGGTGCGACGCCGGCCAGCATGTACACCTGCCGCCCGATCGTCACGTGGGCCGCACGCACGCGCACGTCGCCGACGCCCTTCGCCTTGCCGGTATAAACGCCGACGAACGCGTCGGCGCCGGCCATCGATTCGATCGCCCCGGCCTCGAGCCTGAAGCCGAGGCCGCGCATGTGCTTGGCGGCGCCGTCGCTGAGCGAGCCGCCGCGAACGTCGGCGCCCTGCATCACCATCAGCGCCTTCTCGTCGTCGAGTTTCGCCACCACCTGATTGGTGGAGTTGACGACTTCCCACCCCTCGGGAAAATCGATGCCGATCCGCAGATCCGGATGCAGGAAGCGGTGTCCCCGGACGACGCCCTCGGCGGGATCGTCGCCGTAGGCCAGGCCGTCGACGCGGCGCAGGTACTCGTCGCGGTTGCGGCCGGCCGTCTGGCCCTCGGCGAGGCGTTCGGCGATGGGCTGCGCCTTGACGACGCGCGACCCAGGGTCGGGATGCGTCGAGAGCCAGTTGGGAATCCCGCGGGCGCTGAGCGCATCGAGGCGGGACAGCGTCTCCAGGAAGCGCGGCACCGCGGTGGGATCCCATCCTGCCTTGACCGCGTACTCGGCGCCGAGCCGGTCCGACTCGAGCTCATCGTCGCGGCCGTACTTGAGGAACAGGGTGCCGAGGCCGGCACTTGCCAGGTCGCCGAACGGCTGCACGCTCGGCACGAAGATGCTGACCAGCAGCACGGCCAGCGAGCCGCCCGCCGAGCGGGTGTACTGCTGGGACACGTGGCGCGCGGTGACGTGTCCCACCTCGTGGCCGATCACGCCGGCGAGCTCGGCTTCATCGCCCAGATGCGCGAGCAGCCCGCGCGTGACGTAGACGAACCCGCCGGGGAGCGCGAAGGCGTTGACGGCCTGGTCGTCGAGCACCGTGAAGGTCCACGGCAGATTCGGGCGATGCGAGACGCCGGCGATCCGCTCACCGATGCCGCTGACGTAGCGTTGCAGTTCGGCGTCGTCGTAGACGCCCATCTCCCGGCGGATCTCGGCGTCGCCGCGGCGCCCGATCTCGATTTCCTCGGCTTCGCTGATGAGCGAGACCTCGCGCCGGCCGGTCACGGGATTGGAGGCGCACGCGATGGCTTGCATCGCGCCGAGGCCGACGCCCAGAGCCAGAGCCAGACCCCGCCAGCGGCGGGCGCGTGGAAGGGTCGAGCGTGGCATCGTGGCAAGCCTCCGCAGCCGGGCGGTGCAACTGCCGTACCACGGCGCGCCGGATCCGGGCCACGTGAATTGCTGAAAATTTGGCACGTTTACCACCCACGCGGCCAGGCGGCCCCCGGCGGCTGTCGCCCGTCACGGTCAACGACTGTCGTCGCCGAGGGTCGCGTCCGAGCGCCGGCGGAAGCGGCCCTAGTGGAACGCCGCGTCGGTGTCCGACGGCGCCGGCTCGCGCAGCGGCACGCCCAGGTCGGTCAACTGCCGGCGCAGCGTTTCGACGACCGCCGGCGGCGTCGGCCGCAGCGGGGATCGGGGCGCACCGCCGTCGTAGCCCATGAGATCGAGCGCTGCCTTGAGCGCGGGCACCCCATGCTGTCCACCGATCGTGCGCGCCAATGGCGTGACGCGGCGTTGCAGCACCCGCGCCTCGTCCAGCTGCCCGGCCCGGACGAGGTCGGCGATCTCGGCGCACAGGTCCGGGACGACGCCGGCGAGGGCCAGGATCGCCCCCTGCGCCCCGGTGACGAGCCCGGAGAAGAAGGTGGCGCCACTGCCCGACAACACGAAGAAATGCGGACTCGACTTCGAGCAGTAATCGGCCAGCAAGGCGATGTCGGTGCCCGAGTCCTTGATGCCGACGATGTTCGGGTGTTCGGCCAGCAGGCCGACGGCGTCGGCAGGCAGCGTGACCCCGGTGAACATCGTCACGTTGTAGAGGAGCACCGGTACCGGGCACTCCTCGGCAACCGCGACGTAGTGCTGCACGTAGACGTCGCTGGTCATCATGTTCTTGAAGAACGACGGCGTGCGCACCAGCACGGCATCGACGCCGAGCTTGGCGGCACGCTTGCACGAGGCAATCGTCGCCTTGGTCGACTCCGCGCCGGTGCCGGCGATGAGCGGCCGCGAGGCCGGCATCGCCGAGCGGGCCGAGGCGATGACGCGGTCGGCTTCCCCGTCGTCGAGCAGCACGGCTTCGCCGTTCGAGCCAAGGACGACCAGACCGGTGAGCCGCGTCTGCAGGTAGCGCTCGACGTTGCGGCGGATGGCAGCGTCGTCCACCGTGTCGTTGCGGAACGGCGTGACAATCGGCGTGTAGAGGCCCTGAAGCGACGGCATTCGCCGAGTGTAACAGCCAACGCGCGCCGGCGGCGCCGGCATTCTCCCGACGCTCAGCGCGGCGGCCCCGGTGGCACGCTGGGGGCGGGCTCGCCAGCGACGCCACCCCGGGTCTCGGGCTCGAGCACCAGGTTGGTCGCGAGCACGACGGCGAAGATGGCCCCCGCCGGCAGCAGGGTCCAGGGAGCCCGGGTGAGCGCCCCGACATTGGAGGCCTCCCGCAGCGCGGTCCCCCAGCTGGGCACGGCGTCGGGAAAGCCCAGTCCGACGTATGACAGCGTCGATTCGCTCAGCACGAAGGCCGGGACGAGGAGCGCCGTCTGAACGGCGAGGAAGCCCGCGCAGGCGGGCAGTACGTGTCTCGTGAGAATCCGCCACTGCGAGGCCCCGACTGCTACGGCGGCGAGCACGTGTTCCTGGCTCGCCTGGGCGCGCACGATGGCCCGGACCCCGCGCGCGACCCGCGGCCAGCCCAGCATCACGAAAATCGACGCGAGGGTCGCCACCACCAGGCCCAGCGAGAGCACATCCGGCAGCGTCGCCCGCAGGGCCACGATGGCGTACAGCATCGGCAGCACGATCAGCAGGTCGCCGACCTTGGTGACCACGACGTCGATGCGGCCGCCGGCAAGACCAGCCCACCCGCCGAGCAGGGCGCCCAGCGCCAGCGCGCCGAGCGTCGCGACCAGCGCCAGCCCGAGCGAGGCCCGCGTGCCGTGCAAGGTCCGCGACAGGACGTCGCGGCCGAAGGCATCGGCGCCGGCGAGGAATACGGGCGCCTGGCCGTCGTTCCACCACGGCAGTGGCGTTCGTCCGCCTTCGACCGGCTCGAAGCGCTGCAGGAGGCGATCGACCAGACGCACGGGGACGGCATAGAACCCGCCGCCGTCGACATGCACGCGCATCGGCGGCGCGTTCAGATAGTCCGGAAAGCTCTGCCCGGCGCCGTACGGGGCCAACCACGGCGCTGCCGCCATCACCGTGACCAGCGACGCCAGGAGCACCAGCGGCGCGCGGCTCATCCGCGCCCCTCACCGAGCACGCGGGGGTCACACACGGCGTGCATCGCATCGACGGCGGTCGTCGCCACGGCCAGGAACAGCGCGCCGGCCGCGCCGCACCCCGCGACCAGCCACACGTCGCGGGCCATCAACGCCTCGAAGAGCAGCCGGCCGAGGCCAGGCCAGGCCGTGACCACCTCCACGATGAAGGAGCCGCTGAAGAGACCTCCGACCATGACGCCGTAGACCCCGAAGACCGGCGCCAGTGATACCGGCCACGCGTGGAGGCGCAGCGCCTCGGCCATGGCCCGCCCGCGGGCCAGGCTGGCTCGTACGAAGGGTTGCGTGGCGGCCTCGCCCATCGAGCGCGCCTGCACCCGCTCGAGCGTGGCGGCCAGGGGCAACGCCAACGCGAGCACGGGCACCGGAAGGTGACGGATGAGATCGGCGAGCCAGGCGGCGCCCCGCATGTCGGCCGAGGTCATCCCGCCGACCGGCGCCCACCCGGTAATCGCCGCCAGATAGACCAGTCCAAGCGACGCGACGAGCGGCGGGACCGAGAACAACCACCAGCGACGCCACCCGGGCGGCCTGCGCCGGCCAGGTCCGGGCCACGCCGGTGTATCGTCCCAGCGGGATGCCGATCCCAGTGGCCACCACGAGGGCCACGATGGCGAGAATCGCCGTGTTGACCGCGCGCTCGCCCACCAGGTCGGCCACCGGCCGCTGGTAGATCGTGGAGCGTCCCAGATCGAGCCGGGCCACGCCGGACAACCATCGCCCGTATTGCTCGAGCAGTGGCCGATCCAAGCCGAGCAGGGCGCGCCGGTCGGCGATCTGCTCGGGGCTGAGCCCGAGGCGGTCATCGACCTGGCTGCCCGGGGCGAGGTGGGCCAGCACCAGGGTGATCGACGCGATCGCCAGTGCGAAGAGACCGGCGCCGACCGCACGGCGCGCGACGAACCACGTCAGGGGCGCCACGTCGCTACCGTGTGGCCGCCGCCGGGGCCACGGCCATCGTGTCGACGCTCCACAGCAGCGGAGGCCTGGTGAGCGCGGGCGTCAGGTTGCGGAGCCGCGAGCTGACCCCGACGTAGAGGCGCGGGGCCGCGAAGTAGATCGCCGGCAGCTGCTCGCTGAAGATCCGCTGGGCGTCGCGGAACAGCCTGACCCGCTCGGCCGGGTCGATGGATGCCGCCTGCCGGGTCATCGTCTCGTCGATGCGGCGCTCCCACTCCGTGGACGGCGACGGCTGCGAGATGTTCCAGATGTGCGCGGTGCCGGAGCTGAGCCAGAAGTCGCGCTGCATCGCCGGATCGGTGTCGGTGGACAGGTAGTTGAAGAAGATGGCGTCGAAGGTGCCCGCGAGCATCCGCTCGACCAGCGCGCCGGGTTCCAGCGGCACGACGTCGACGGCGACTCCGATCCGCTCCAGGCTCTCCTTCAGCACCTGGACGCCGCGCTCGAGCGCGGTGTTGCCGCGATAGGTGAGCATGGTGAAGCGGGCCTCGGTGCCGGCGGCGTCTTCGAGCCAGGCGTCGGCGTCGCGATTGTCGAGACCCAGGCCTTGCAGCAGTTGCTGCGCAGCCTGGCGATCGAAGCGGTAGCGCGGCACGTCGGGCCAGAACCACTCCTTGTTCCCAGGCGTGACCGGGCCGTGGACCGGCACGGCGGCGCCGAGATAGACCGTGTTCGCAAAGGCCTCGCGATCGACGGCGTGCGAGAGCGCGCGCCTGAACTCGGCCCGCGGCATCCACGCGGCGCGGGCGTCCTTGGCCCAGTGCCTGGGCCTCAGGTTGAAGAAGAACACGTCGGGATCGAGCCCGACGCCCACTTCGACAATCGTCAGCGCGCCCTTGTCCTGCAGGTTGCGCGCCGTGCCGTAGTCCTCGGCCCGCAATTCCGTCTGCGTCAAGTCGATTGCCCCCGATTGGAGGCGAACGAGTTCAGCGTTCTGGTCGGGCACGATCTCGAGCACGACGCCGTCGAGGTACGGCAGGCGCTCGCCCCCGGCGTCACGCCGCCAGTAGTGCGGGTTGCGTTCGAAGGTGAGCCGCTGGCCGGGCTCGTAGCTCACCAGGCGGAACGGCCCCATCCCGACGATGTCAGCCGGCGGCGCCGTCACCGGCCAGGCTTCGGCGAAACGGCCGGCGTCGAGGGCGGGCTCGAGACGGTGCTTCGGCAGAATCACCAGGTTGTCGAGCAGCCGGATCCCCGGGCCGAACGGATGCGGCAGGGTAACGACGACGGTGGCCGGGTCCGGCGTCTCGACGCGAATCGGGTCGCCGTCGACACTGACCGAAACGGCCAGCACGGCCTTCAGCGTGGGGTCCGTCGCGGCCCGGAAGCTGAACGCCACGTCGGCCGAGCTGAAGGGCGCGCCGTCGGACCACGTCAAGCCCTCGCGCAGGGTCAAGGTGAAGGTGCCGCCGTCGGGCGACACCGTCCATCGCTCGGCCAGCCACGGCTCCACTTGCTGCGTGGCACGGTTGACCCGCACCAGCCGGCCGTGGGTGAGGATGGCCAACACCTCGGTGATGAAGTTACGGGACACGAACCGGTTGAAGGATCTCGGCTCGGCCCTGATCGAGGCGACGAGGCGGCCGCCGCGCACCGGAGCTGCGTCAGGGGAATCGCGACCGGCGTCGACTGGCCTGACCGGCTGGCGCAGCGCCCACCCCCAAGCGAGCAGTCCGCCAACCAGCAGCACGACGAGCAGCGAGCGAGATTGTCGGTTCACGAGTTAGCCGTCCGGCCAAGAAGTTGGCCGATCACACCTCGCGGCGTTTTCTGGCCCAAAAGCCGAGCTTTGCACGCTTCCATCCGCCGGGGCTGAATCCGTGCAAGAACGGACAAGCCATTACCCGCCGATCGACCGTGGAAGCTCGGGGGCGGCACGGCTCGCATCCTAGACCACCAAACCCATACGCGGCAATCACTTAGGGGCATACGTCGGGGCCAGCTCCGCCTTGGCACAGGCCCTGCCATACATATCGGCGGAGCTCGTATGGACACCACCCAGAATCTGACCGACCACCCCACGGCAGTTCCGCAACTGGGCCGCAGCGTGACCATTCAGCGCGCCGCCGAAATCCTCGGCGTGTCGCGCCGCACCGTGTACTACCGCATCAGCGAAGGCGTCTTGCAGACGATTCGCACCCGCGGTGGCTCACAGCGCGTGGTCATCGAGTCGCTCACGACTTCACGCTCGCGGCACTGAGTCGTCGCACCGAGCTCAAGGACCCGCCCAAATGCGTACCCGCCTCTCCGTAGCCCTGATTGCTCTCCTGGTGGCACTGCCAGGCCTCGCCGACGCCGGCCCCGAGCGGCGTGCGCGGCTGTCGGGCGACCTGCAGGACGAGATTCGCAAGGGCAACCGCCGCACCGTCGAGGTGATCGTCGACGGCAGCGACGAGACGATTGGCAGGGTGCTCGGCCGTCATCCGCTGCAACTGAAGCGGCGGCTGCGCCGCGGCGCGGTGCTCGAGGTTCCGGCCGGCATGCTCGACGCGCTGACAGCCGACCCCGACGTGCGGGCGGTGTCGGCCAACGCCGTGGTGACCGGACACATGGCACTGACCACGACCACCACGGGTGCCGATGCGGCGTGGTCCGGCCTGGTGGCGTCGCTGGGCGCCGTGGATGGCTCCGGCATCGGCGTCGCCATCGTGGACTCGGGCATCTCGCCGCACAGCGCGCTGGCGGGCAAGGTGGTCGAGAGCGTGGACTTCACGCGCCACCGCAATCGCGGCCGCGGGCTCGACGGATACGGGCACGGTACGCACGTGGCCGGCATCGTCGCCGGCGCGGAGCTCGACCGTAAGCGGAAGACCGGCGCGGCCGGGATGGCGCCTGGTGCCCACCTGATCAACTTGCGGGTACTCGACGACACCGGTGCCGGGCAGGTGGCCGACGTCGTCGAGGCCATCGACTACGCGGTCGACCACCGCGTGGAATACAACATCCGCGTCATCAACCTGTCGCTGGGAACGCCGGTCACGCAGTCGTACCGGGACGACCCGATGGGCCAGGCCGTGGAGCGCGCCGTGAAGGCGGGGATCGTCGTGGTGGCCTCCGCCGGGAACCGCGGCGAGACGCCCGAGGGCAAGACGGTGCTGGCGAGCGTCAGCTCACCGGGCAACTCGCCCTACGCCATCACGGTGGGCGCGCTGCGCTCCAACGGCACGGCCGACCGCAGCGACGACACCCTGGCGCCCTGGAGCTCACTCGGCCCGACCGCCATCGACTACCTGGTGAAGCCCGACCTGGCGGCGCCAGGCAGCCTGATCGAGTCGGCCAGCGCCAAAGGCTCGACGCTGGCGAGCCTGCGTCCCGACCGGGTGCGCGGCCAGGGCAACGCGGCCTACATCACGCTGAGCGGCACCAGCATGGCGGCGGCGGTGGTGAGCGGAGCGGCCGCGCTGCTGCTCGACGCCAACCCGAACCTGACCCCGCTGGGTGTCCGCCTGGCGCTCCAGGCGTCGGCCGACTTCGTGCCGGAGGCGGGCCTTCTGGGCGCGGGGGCCGGGAGCGTGAACCTCAGCCACGCACTCGAGGTGAATCAGGCCCTGCCGGCGCGGACGGCCGCGGACCTGTTCCCGGCGTCCTGGGGGGCGAAGGTCAACGGGGATGTGAAGTGGAACGGCCTTCGTGGGCTGTCGATCATCTGGGGCGAATCGATCATCTGGGGCGAATCGATCATCTGGGGCGAATCGATCATCTGGGGCGAATCGATCATCTGGGGCGAATCGATCATCTGGGGCGAATCGATCATCTGGGGCGAATCGATCATCTGGGGCGAGTCGATCATCTGGGGCGAGTCGATCATCTGGGGCGAGTCGATCATCTGGGGCGAGTCGATCATCTGGGGCGAGTCGATCATCTGGGGCGAGTCGATCATCTGGGGCGAATAGCTCACGCCAAACTGCGCAACCCCTATCGTGGGGCGATGGAAAAGCCGAGGTAGAAAATGAGACCCTTAATCATCTGGGACGAGTAAGTCAAACGACAGTCCCGGTCGGACTCTAGAAGTGGCCCGGACACTATCACGCCTCGGTTCAGCCTACCTGCTAGCGGTTCCGCTGGCTGGCGTAGTGGTCCTTGCGGCAGCCACGTTTGAGCTCCTGACCGCGCCGCCACCGTTGGCTTGGCTGCTCCTCACTGCACTCACAGCAGTTACGGGCGCCTACACGATCAAGATCCCCGGCTTGGTCGTCAGGTTGTCGGTTTCTGAGCCGACGGTGTTCCTTTCAACCTTCCTGTTTGGCCCGGCCGCCGGAGCTCTCACGGCCGCGGTCGACGCCTTCGTAATGTCTCTGAGGCTGATTCCTCGCCTCAGAACCATCCACAGAGTTCTGTTCAACGTTGGGACGGTAGCGATTGCCGTCTACATAGCGGCCCAGCTCTACTTCAGATTGGCTGGGCTCGACACTCGGAGACCGGTGTATGGGTCGATTGAGACGTTTGTAGGCCCACTGTATGTCTTCGCGGGTGGCGTGTTCGCGATCAACAGCTGGCTCGTCGCGATCGCCTTGGGCATCGAACGGTGCAATCTCGCCGTTCTCGATCTGGCGCCGGCAATTCCTGTGGCTCTCAGCTACCTATCTTGCGAGTGCATCAATTGCGGCGATCCTCGTCGCGTTTACAAACACGTTCAATCTCGCGCTTGTTGGCCTCCTACTACCGCTCGTTGCCGTTTCGTTCGTCGCCGTCCGGACAACGCTAGGTCGTCTGGACGATGCGAACCAACATTTAGGAGAGGTCAATCAGCTTTACCTTTCGACGATCGAAACGCTCGCAATGGCGATCGATGCGAAGGACCAGGTGACCCACGGTCACATTCGCCGCGTCCAAAAGTTTGCGGTGGGTCTTGCCCAGTGTCTCGGGGTGCACGATGATCGTCAGTTGAAGGCCATCGAGGCCGCTGCCCTACTTCATGACATGGGCAAGCTTGCAATCCCTGAGTTCATTTTGAACAAGCCAGGAAAACTGACGACAAGCGAATTTGACGTCATGAAGACTCACGCAGCACTCGGTGCCGACATTCTGTCGTCGATCCACTTTCCCTATCCAGTAGTTCCTATCGTCCGTCACCATCACGAAAACTGGGATGGCACCGGATACCCTGATGGTCTCAAAGGGCTCGGAAATCCCAATCGGGGCCAGAATTCTCTCAGTGGTCGACTGCTACGATGCGCTCACCTCTGATCGACCCGTACCGTCCGTCGATGTCGGACGACGAAGCAGTTGAGATTCTGTCGCAGCGTCGCGGTAGGATGTACGACCCGCTCGTCGTCGATGAGTTCGTGAGTGCGTTGCCGTCGCTGAAATTGTCGATCGGACCGGACTTGTTCCAATCGTTGCCCTCAGTGGCGCTGGCCGAGCGTAATCCTCCCGTAAGCCCTTCAATGCACTCCGCGCCCGAGCAAGGCTCCGTACTGCAGTCGCTCAAACTGCTTTCGGCAATGGCCCCATTCCCGGCTGGCCAATCCGCGGTCGGGGTTGCCCGTGACGCTCTCTCGCACCTTAGGGGAATCGCGAGCTTTGACACGTCGGCGATCTTCCTCTGTGATCCCTCCTCCTTAGACCTCTACCCAATCGTCGCGGACGGGCCATCGCATCAACATGTGATGGAGATGCGAGTTCCACTTGCTGAGCGGCTGACAGGCTGGGTCGCGGCATACAAGACATCAGTGTGGAATTCGGACGCAGCGCTGGACATGGACTCGGCCTTGCGGCCAAATGATCTCGCCGTCGCATCGGCGCTGCCGCTCATTCGCGAAGACGCGGTAGTCGGAGTCCTTTCTATCTACGGTAAACGTGGGCAGGACGTCTCGCTAGCGCAACGACGAGGTATGGAGGCGGCCGCCCTACCTATCTCGGAGGCACTGTGGGATGCCATCCAGCGTGGGCCGCAGGGAATCGACGGACGAAGACCTGATGTGCGTGCCGCAGCACTGTCGACCCTCGAAGCCGCGCTATCGCATTCGTCGTCTGAGCGCCTCGACGGAACTGTGACTATCGCTTACCTCCGCGCTATAGCCAGCGACGGTGGCCGGATGGCTGACATCCGCATTGAATCGGCTCTTCGTCTACTGCTTGCGGGCCTATTGGCGAATCAAGCGTCCAGGCAGTGCGTGGTCCTGTCCGATACGTGTCTTGCGCTGTACGACGACTCGGCGGCCTCGCCTGACTCCGTTCGTGTTCACACGAACACAATCATGGCGACCACTCTCCTTCAGCCGTACGCTTTGGAGATCACAAGAGTGACGAACTCACTCGATCTTCAGGTGCTGGTGCAAAAGGTTCTCGAACACTCTTCGAGGGACACTAACGATCAAGGTGTACGGCGGGTTCACTGACGTGCGCGCGGACGTTTGGCACCTACTCGCGGAAGGCCGTATCAGTGACGCTCGAAAGTTCCTGGCCGGCCTTGCGAACCCGTCGAATAGGGACAAGCTAGCTCACTGCATCGTTGAAGCCTCCTCTGGAAACGAGGCAGCCGCATTCGCCACCGCTGTTGATCTGGCATCTCGAGACGTCCCCCCCAATGTGCTTGTTGAAGCACTCGCCCTCGCGGGCCGCGTTGACTACTCGAAAGGACGATGGCTGGACGGAGCCAATCGATTCACCAAGGCTAAGCATGCTGCAGCGCAAGCCGCAGACAAAACACTGGTCGCGCGAACGGTAGCGAGTCATACGGAAGCGCTGCTTCACTTTGTCACGCTCGAAAGCGCCATCAGCTACGTTCGACCGTTGCGCCAAACTGCGGTCGCTGCTGGTACGCCGGAGGGGCTATTCGACTATCACCTCATCTTGGCAGAGATGGAAAGCCGAATTGGTCATTCAAACCGCGCAGGGCGGGAGCTCGAGCTAGCCGGCGTATTTCTCAAAGAGTCGCCAAGCTTGCTGAGGGAGGCCCGTTGGCACCTTACGCGCTGTAGCGTCTGTGCGGGTAGTGGTAGTTGGGCTGAAGCCTTTTCGTCGGCCACAGCGGCCTATCGTGTGGCATCTACGGCGGGCGCCAGTGTAATCGCCGAAATATCACTCAACAATCTCGCACATGCCCAGGTCGCAGTTGGTCGGCTCGCGGAGGCTCGTGAGTCGATTGCAAGACTCGCGGCGTCGCACCGACAATCAGGGCAGGTCACTCTTACACGGAGTTCGGTCGACCTAGCCCTCGCACTCGCTGAAGGCGATTTCGATCGCGCAGCTGCGATCGACAAGATCGCTGCAAGAATTGCCGATGAGTTCCAAGGAGGGCAAAACTCCTACGGATACTGGTATCGAGTCGCGAGAATTCAATTTCTCGTTCGCTCTGGTCAACCGGACTTGGCTGCTCGCCAAGCTGACGATGCTCTCGCAAAGCTTGAAAAGTCACACGACCGCGCGCTAGTTGATCGGATTAGGTCGGCGGCTGCCTTCGCCTTTGCCACACTGGGCAACTCGCGCCGAAGCGTCGATCTACTGGGCGAAGTGGCAGTCGGGCCCCTCAGCAAGATTCCCGAGTTGGTTGCGATCGGAGAGGCGGCCCTCGGAAATATTGATGGACTGAGCGACGCACAAGCCTACGAACACCTCGAGCGAGCAAGTCGCATTTTCGGCCATTTAGGGCACCAAACGGGAAGGGCCGCCGCGCTTACGGACTACGAGAGGCGCGCACAACGTCACATCGCGACTGAACGTGCGAGCCAACACACAGCGCAGATGCCGAACGACGCCACGGGGGCGTTGTCCGCCGAGTCCGCTACGAACGAAGATGTCGGAGGTATCGTACTGAGGAGCGCCGCTGCTCTTGTCGATCTAGCGTCTAGTCCGGTGTTGATGGGTCAGGAACTCCAACTGCTTGTCGCGTCGGCGGGTCTCGCAGGCGAGGGAGCAACGCATTTGCGTCGATGGCCGCAGCACGCCAACAACGGTGAAGCGAAACAGATTGGGTCCTTGGACGACACCCTCAAAGGATCCGATAGAGACGATAACGCCATCGCTATCTCTCTCGGCGAAGAGCTTGGCACGTCTTACGAGTTGCTCGTCACCCCTTCAAACGATACCTCGGCGCGCATCACCCTCCTCGCCCTGCAGCGTCTCGTTGCGAGCGCCCGGGCCCTGCACGCCGCCCAACTTGCCGAAAGCGAGCGGTCGGCAATCTGGCCCGATCCGCTGCCCGAACAGCAGTTGGGCTTCGTCTGCGCGTCTGAGGCGATGCTCGACCTGATGCGCATCACTCGTCGGGTGGCGTCCAGCAACATCACGGTGCTGATCACCGGCGAGACCGGAACAGGGAAGGAGCTCCTGGCCCGGGCGGTGCACCAGTGTTCGCAGCGCAGCACCTCGCGCTTCATTCCGTACAACTGCACGACGGTATCGAGGGACATGCTCGACAGCCAGCTGTTCGGCTATCGGCGCGGCGCCTTTACCGGGGCGCAAGAAGCGTCCCCCGGTGTGATTCGTGGCGCCGCCGGCGGCACGCTGTTCCTCGACGAGATCGGCGAGGTCGGACTCGACGTGCAGCCCAAGCTGCTGCGCTTCCTGGAGTCGAGCGAAGTGCATCCGCTCGGCGAGCCGGCGCCGATCACGGTCGACGTCCGGGTCGTCGCCGCGACCAACGCCGATCTCGACAAGCTGGTCGCCGAGGGCAAGTTCCGTGAGGACCTCTTCTACCGCCTGAACGTCGTCCGGCTCACGATTCCGCCGCTGCGCGAACGTCGGGAGGAGATTCCGCTGCTGCTCGACCACTTCCTCGAGCGCACCCTCAAGGAAGCCGGCAAGACTGGCTTGCGGATCGCGGAGTCGACCTCGGAGTTCCTGCTGCTCTACGCCTGGCCGGGCAACGTCCGCGAGCTGGCCAACGAAGTCCGGCGGATCGTGGCCCTCGCGGAGTCGGGCTCGGTCGTCATGCCCGAGCACCTGTCGCCGAAGATTGCCGCCACCCGTCGCACCGTGCCCGTCGCGGAACGGCCGCTCGAACCCACCGAGCTGGTGGTGCGCCGCGATCAGCCACTCAGCGCCGCGGTCGAGCACGTCGAGCGCGCGCTCATCCAGGACGCCCTGCGTTCCACGGGCAACGTGGAACTGGCGGCCAGGAGCCTCGGGCTGTCGCGCAAGGGCCTCTATCTCAAGCGGCAGCGGCTCAAGATCGACGACTGACCGGCGCCGCGCCCAGCCTCAATCGCCGCCGCCAAGCGGCGGCCCCGGGCTGAGCGGGTAACGCGAGCGAGGCCGCTCGCCCCACCCCGGCGCCACCGACTTCGGCGCGTTCGCCGCGGGGTTCTGCAGGTACCGCGTGATGTCGCGCTCGGCCTGCCGCAAGTGGGCCTCCCCCATCGGATCGTCGTCCTTGCGGCTTCCCAGCTCCTGCCCGAGCCGCGTCACCGCCTGCAGCACCACCGCCCGCACGTCGGGCGTGACGTCGGCGTGTCCGCCGAGCATCATCATCGCGTCGAGGGCGGCCCGCTCGGTCACCCGGCGCAGCGATCGATGCATCGCCGACGACGGGCGCGCCGCGCCCCAGGTGGCGCGGTGCACTGCCTGCAGCACCTCCGGCAGCGTGAGCGCCTGGGGTTGGCGATCGGCGAAGGCGACGAGCCTGGCCGCGCGCGCCGGCTCGAGCAGGTCGGCGAGCACCATCGCCGACAGGATGCGCGCTGCCCGCAGGTGGTCGAACACGTAGTCGCCGGCCATATCTTCCCGGTTGCTGTTCGGATGCGGTGGCAGCTGCGCCAGCAAGCGTTCCGGCAGCTCGAGCGCGGCCGGGTCCAGGGCCTCGAGCAGCAGCCCCAGCACTTCGCGCTGAGTGGCCGCCGGCACGATCGCCGTCGGCGCCACGGCATCGCCCTTGACGGCGTACTCGTGGAACATCCCGCCCACATAGCGAAGGCCCGACTCGATGGCCCAGCGGTGGTGGAGGTAGGTCATCCACAGCCGCATGTCACGCAGCGCGCCCACTGGCTCGCCCGGCCCCAGGATCCCGGGGCCATAGCTGGCCAGCATGATGGCGCGGGCGGCCATGGTCTCGCGCAGGTACTCCGTCGGCGTGGCGCGATCGTCGTACCACGACCACCGCGGGTCCGATTCGGGCACGTAGCGCAGGCCTTTCGCCCGCAGGTCGCGAATCACCGCGTCGAGTCCCTCGCGTTCCTTGCCGGCGGGGAACTCGCTGTAGGCGTAGCGCGCCATCATCTCGTCGTACGGACCAATCGCGCGCTGGAAGGCGTCGCTCAGATCCAGCTTCCCCGCTGTCACCTTCACGCGCGGAGTGGGGTATTCCATCACCGAGCCGAAGTTGTCGAGACTTGAAGAGAAGTTGTGCTGGTAGCCCATCACGTGACCCAGCTCGTGCGCCGTCAGCAGCGATTGGCGCAGCAGCACCATGTCGCGCTGCGCCGCCGGCATCGACCCGCTCGCCGGCTGGGCCAGCGCTTCGAGCAGCGCCGGATCACCAGGAAACAACGCGTCGTCGTCGCCGCCCGTCGTCGTGTAGCTCTCCCAGTAGTTGCCGATCGTGCGGATCCGGTGCGAGTCCATCCGCGTCTTGGAGCCGAGGATCTCGCCCGTGCGCGGGTCGCGGAAGGTCCCGCCGCTGGAGAAGCCGCGCTCGTCGCGGTTGATCCACAGGATCCAGGCGTAGCGGATGTCCATCGGATCCATGTCGGGCGTCGGATCCCGCACCTGCACGGCGTTGCGGAAGCCGGCGGCCTCGAACGCCTTGTTCCACCACAGGGCCCCGTCGCGCATCGCCGTTCGCGTCGGCTCGGGAATCCCCAGGTCCAGATAGAACACAATCGGCACCTTCGGCTCGCTCATCGCCGCCGCGGGGTCGCGCTTCTCGAGCCGCCAGCGGGTGATCCACTGCACCTCGGTGTCCTCGTTGACGGGACGGGCGTAATCGCGGAACGCGATCGTGCTGACGCCGATACGCGTATCGCCGACGCGCGGGGTGTAGCCCTCTGGCGCCCGCAGGAACGAGTGATGGATCCGCAGCGTGAACGCGCGGCCATCGGGCGTGATGTTGTTCACCAGCAGTCCGGGGTTGTCGGCCGCGAACGTGACGATGGTCTCGACCTCGGCGTTCTGCGGAAAACTCTTGATCCGTGGCGCATGGAAGCCGCTCCGGCCGGCGTCGAGGCGGAACGTCCCCTGGTTGACCCGGCGCAGCCGGCCTTCCACGTCGGCGGCGTCGCGCATGAAGAGCGGCGTCGCGTCCACCAGTACCCGCGAGCCTTCTTCCGCCTCCACCGGCAGCGAGGCCAGCACCGAGGTGGCAAATGAGTCGCGGACGTTCTCGACCTGTGCCGTCGATCCCCCCACGGCGCGATAGCGCAGGTTCTGTGCCACCACCAGCACGCGCGGCCCCGACCGCTGGAAGTGAATCGCCTCGGTCACGAGGATGCCGCGATCGAACGGCAGCTCCACCGAGCCGGCCCCCGACGCCGCCGACACGTAGTAGAGGACGTCGCGATCGAAGACCGGCACCTCGATCAGCACGCGTCCGCGCCCGCCGTCCCAGTAGAGCGGGACGAAGCCGTCCTGGCGCTGCAGGCCGGCGGTGCGCTCGGCCAATGCCGGCTGCGCCCAGGCCGTCGTCGAGGCGAGTGAGCAGCTCAGCAGCAGGACTGGAAGCACGGCGCGGATCATCACGGGCACCCTCCACGAACGTCGCCGGACCAGGCGGCGGCCTGCCGGATTCTCGCGGCGGCCATCCCGCAAGTCAATCCGCGGCCGATCAGCCGACGTCCACGGCCGGCACGGCGGCACGGCCCTTCAGCTTGTCGCGGGCCGCCAGGGCGGTGGCGCGCAGCAGCGGGTCGGCGTCGGTCGCCCAGCGATCCACTACCTCAGCGAAGTGCGCGAGCCGGAGCTCGCCGATGGCATAGGCCGCGCACGACTGCAGCCATGGGTCGCTGCTCTGGGTCATCACCGCAATGGCCTCGTCGCGGGTGCCGACGGCTACCCCGACGATTCGATCGGCGGCGCGGGCCCGCTCCTCGGCGGTGATCGCCCGGTCGAAGAGCGGCACCACGAGCGCGCGCACATGCGGCGCCAGGATGTTGTCGAGGAACTCCAGCGAGTTGTCGTGCACGTCGGGGTCGTCGGACTGGATGCCGACGAAGGCGCTGTGCAGGTCGTGCTCCTGGTAGAGGACCTTCAACAGCCGGAAGATCCGCTCGCTCTCGCCGGCCAGCGACTCGCGGAGGGCCTCCACCACCGGCTCGGCGCCCGCCAGCGACCCGCCCATCGTTGCCAGCATCTGGTACGAGCGATAGTGCCCGGTGATCTCGGCGGCCAGCGCCGTCTCGACCGTTTGCCGGTTCAGCCACCGGCCTGGATGATGCTGCACCAGCTTGTTCATCGCCGTGACGACGCGGGTGCGCACGACGGTGTCGCCGTCGAGCAGGTTCTCGGTCAGCAGTTGCTGCGCCGACTCGGTGCCGATCGCCTGCAGGGCGGCCGGAAGCTCGCGGCGGATCAGCGCCGATGTCTCCGTGTCGCTGAGCACCTCGCGGAGGGTGCCGACGACGCGATCGCCCATGCGCCCGAGCGCCTCGACGACCTCGTCGGTCAGCCACGGTTCAGCGATCCGGTCGACCAGCCGGTGCGCCAGCTGGCGTTTGGCGAGCAGACCCGCGGCCCGAACGGCCTCCTTCGCCACCTCCGGCGCGTCGTCTTCCAGCAGCTTGCGCAGCTCGCGATCGAACACATCGGGAACCAGGCCGATGACCCGGGCGGCCTCGGCGCGGCTGCGCAGGCCGGCATCGCCCGTCTCGCCGACCATGCGCTGCAACATCAGCTGCGCCGCTTCCAGGTTCTGCGCCCGGCCCGGTCGCGCCAGGAACGCGATCATCGAGGCGCGAATCGAGAAGTCCGGGAAGTCGCCCACCTGCTCGATGAGCGTCAGCGGGTCGGTGTTCGTATGGCGCGTCAGATAGAGCAACGCTTCGGTCCGCACCTCGAGATGGGGATCGGCGAGCAGCCGCTCGACGTCGCGGCGCACCGAGAGCACGTTGGCTCGCGAGAGCAGGGCCACGGCGCGTGTCCGCACCGCGGCCGACTCGTGCGCCAGCAGGCCCGGCACCGCCGGGTGCACGCCGCGCGTGCTCGATGCCTCGAACAAGGTCAGCGCGTAGAGGATTTCCGACGGGTCGCCACTCAGCCGCTGCGCCAGGGCCTCGGTGGCATAGCGGTCGAGCATCGGCGCATGGGCGCGCTCCGCGTCCACCCGGTGCTGCCGGATGCTCTCCTGGAGATTGGTCACGTAGCGCGTTCGCGCCGCGGCGGCCGCCGCCATCCAGGCGAGCACGGCCGCCAGGGCCACCCATCCCATCTGCATGGGGTTCCAGCCGAGCCAGGCCGCGCCGGCCAGCACGGCGAGCCCGCCCAGTCCGTCGCCCAGGCGATACACCACGGTGTCGATGAACGCTTTGACGCGGAAGGTCTCGGCGGCCGACAGCGGCAGATACAGCAGCTCGACCGTGGCTTTGTCGATCGAGTAACGCAGCACCTGATCGCTGGCCTTCAAGGCAGAGGCGGCCACCAGCGTGCCGAAGACGATCACCCCCAGCGACGCCGAGGCCATCGCCACCGGAACGATGAACAGCGCAACGCCCACGCCGAACGACCGCAGCACCCGGCCGGTGAGCACGAGCTGCAGCAGGAGCGACGCGGCACCCGCGGCCATGTTGAAGGTGCCGAAGAACACCGCCAGCTGGTCGGTGTCGGGCACGTACTCCTTGGCCAGGGCCTTGAACTGCCACCCGGCAATCGTCGTCGCGAACGCCGAGAGCCCGACCACCCAGGCGATCGATCGCAGATACGGGGACTCGACGATCTGGCGGAGGCTGGCGCGGAGGCCGAGGGCCTGCATCCGTGTGTCGATCGCGGGTGCCTGGGCGCGCTTCCAGGCCACGTGCACGAGCGCCGCTGACGCCACCAGGCTGGCCGCCACCCACAACAGGAGGGCCTCGGTGCCCAGCCACGCCGCGGTCACGCGCGTGGCAAGGCCGCCGACGATCCAGCCGAGGATCGCGCCGCTGCCGATGAACCCGAACGCCCGCTTGGCCTCGCGGGTGGTGAGCACGAAGTTGGCCAGCGTCCACACCTGCGCCGGGGCGACCACGCTGAACAGGCCCACCCAGAGGTAGATGGTGATGAACAGGGCACCGCCCGTCCCCAACCGGCTGAGCCACCAGAACACCAGGCAGTTGGCAGCGAAGAACAGCAGGCTCCCGATCTGCAGCGTGCGGAGAGGAAACCGCCGGCTGGCCCGGATATAGAGCGACACGGCCACGCCCACCAGGACGGCGATCGCGATGTCGACGTAAGGGAGGTCGATGGCCCGGTAGCGGTCCAGGAACAGGGCATCGCGGGTCGCCTTGCTGGCCACCGTGCCCGCCATCGTCAGAAACAGGTAGGCAAAGACCGGCCATGAGCGTCGGAGCTCGTCGTCACTCAGGTCCAGCGCCCGCCCGACGACCTTCAGCATGCGCAGTTATCGTATTGCCGCTGCCTCTGGCGGTGCATAAGATTCACCCAGCCCCATGGCCGACGCCTCCCACCGCCCGTCCGTGCTCACCCGCTGGCTCGCCCCCATCGCCGAATTGCGTCCCGGCGAGGGGGGGACGGCGCTGCTGATGTTCCTCTACTCGTTCCTGGCGATGACCTCCTACAACATCGTCAAGCCGGTCACGCGGTCGCAGTTCATCAGCAGCCTGGGGGCCGACAACCTGCCGTGGGTGCAGTTCGGCGCCGGCATGCTCATCGGCGTGCTGATGCAGGGCTACACCAAGGCGATCGCCGCCGTGCCGCGGCGGTGGACGATTCCGGTGACGCAGGCCGGCATGATCGTCCTGCTGGTGACCTTCTGGGTGCTCTTCACCCAGGTCCGGGCCGAATGGGTCTCGGTGGGGTTCTACCTCTACGGCCTGATTCTCGGCATCCTGCTCATCAGTCAGTTCTGGACCCTGGCCAACGACGTCTACGACCCGCGGCAGGCCAAGCGGCTGTTCGGCTTGATCGGCGGCGGCGCCAGTCTGGGCGGCGCCACCGGGGCGGCCATCACCGCCACGCTGGTCCAGTCGCTCGGCACCACGACGATGCTGCTCGTGAGCGCGGTGATCCTCGCCGCGTGTCTGGTCATCGTCGTCAGCATCGTGCGCCGGAACGAGCGCGCCGGCACCAGCGACGCCGCCAAGACTGGAGAGGAAGAGGGCGTTGGCGGCGGCGAGGCGCTGGCGTTGCTGCGCGGCTCGCGCCACCTGCAGATCATCGCGATGGTCATCACCTTCGCCGCGATCGGCGCCGCGATCATCGAGCAGCAGCTCAACATGGCCACGGCCGAGGCCAAGGGGCAGACGAACACCGACGGCATCACCCAGTTCCTGGCCCAGATCACCGTCTACCTGTCGCTCATCGGCCTGTTCATCCAGGTCGCGCTCACCAGCCGGGTTCACCGCCTGCTCGGCATCGGCTTCGCGCTGATGATCCTGCCGGTCAGCCTCGGCGCCACCGGCCTGCTCATGCTGATGGTCGGCGCCTTGTGGACCTCCGGCCTGGCGCGCGTCGTCGACACGTCGCTGCGCTACACGGTGGACAAGACCACCCGCGAGATTCTGTTCCTGCCCTTGCCGGCCGACGTCAAGTACCGCGCCAAGCCGTTCATCGACGTCACGGTCGATCGGCTGTCGAAGGGCGCGGGCGCGCTCCTGATCCTGGTGCTCATCAAGGATTGGGGGTTGGCGCTGTCGTGGCGCCAGCTGAGCTATGCCAGCCTGACCATCATGGCCTTGTGGGTGTTCTTCGCCCTGCGGGCCCGCGCCGAGTACATGGCGGCCTTCCGCCGCAGCATCGTGCAGCAGGACATGAAGGCCGGCGAGATCCGCCTCGAAACGGCCGACCTCTCCACGATCGAGGCCCTGGTCGAAGAGCTGGCCCATCCGGAACCCAAGCGCGTGGCCTACGCCCTCGACCTGCTCGAGTCGCTCGACAAGCGCCACCTGGTCAGTCCGCTGATGCTCTACCACGAGCATCCCGACATCAGGGTGCGGGTGTTGCGCCTGGCCGAGGCCACCGGACCCGCCGGCGCCGAGCGGTGGCAGCGCGGCATCGAGCGTGGACTGATCGATTCCGAAGGCGACGTGCGCAACGCGGCGGTCCGCGCCCTGGCCAGTGTCAAGGGCCAGGAGGCCGCGGCGCTGATGCGCCCCTACCTCGACGACGCCGACCCGGCGCTGGTGGTGACGGCGGCGTCGGCGCTGTCGAACAGCGCCGACGAAGCCGACCGCGACCGCGCGATGGAGGCGTTCCGCAAGCTCATCGACGACTCGCGCGAGCAGCGGGCCCACACCCGCGCCGAGGTGGCCCGCGCGCTCGGCCGGGTCACCAACCCGGCGTTCCGGACGCTGCTGGTGCCGCTGATGTTCGACGCCGATGTCGACGTCGCCCGCGACGCCATCCTCAGCGCCGCGCGGCTGGGGGCCGGCGACTTCCTGTTCGTGGCGCCGCTCGTGTCGCTGTTGCGCAACCGCCTGCTGAAGGGCGCGGCGCGCGAAGTGCTCGTCGGCTACGGCGAAGAGGTGGTCCCGACGCTGGTCTACTTCATGAAGGATCGCGACGAGGATCCGTGGGTGCGCCGGCACATCCCGGCGACGCTGGCCCGCATTCCCTGCCAGGCGTCGCTGCAGGCGCTGCTCGGAGCGCTCGAGGATCCCGACGGCTTCCTGCGCTATAAGGCGCTGTCGGCCATCGAGCAGCTGCGGCGGAACCGGCCCGATCTCGCCGTGCCTCCGGCCATCGTCGAGAAGCTCGTCGCCGCCGAGACCGGCCGCGCGTTCGACCGGCTCACGTTGCACTACAACCTGTTCCACGCCGGCGGGCTCGACCAGGACTGCCTGCTGGCACGCGCCCTCACCGAGCGGTACGAGCGCGCCCAGAACCGCGTGTTCACCCTCTTGAGCCTGGTCCACCCGGCCGACGACATCGCCGCCGTGCGCCATGCGCTGGCCTCCGGCGACGCCCGGGCCCGGTCGAGCGCCGCCGAGTTCCTCGACAACATCCTGCGCGGCGATGGCCGTCACCGCGTGATGCTGCTGGTCGAAGACATGCCGCTGGCCGAGCGCGTGCGCAAGGGCAACAACCTGTTCCGCACACGTCAGCGCGACGTCGAGGACACGCTGGCGCAGCTCATCCACGACGAGAGCCAGGAAGTGGCCGCCACGGCCATCCAGGTGGTGGAATCCCGGCGGATGTGGTCGCTGGCCGGCGACCTCGAGCACGTGCTCGAACACCGGTCCGCCAAGGACTGGTCCGTGTTCGAGGCGGCGTCGTGGGCGTCGGCCGCGCAGCGCATGCCCGCCGATCGGCGGCGGGTGCTGTGGCAGGAGCCCCTGCCGGCGGTGGAGCTGGCCGATCGGCTGCGCCGCATCCGCCTGTTCGATTTCGTCTCGGTGGACGAGCTGTTCCGCGTCGCCAGCCTGGGACGGCAGGTGCGTCACGAGACCGGCCGCGTGCTCGCGCAGGAGGGGCAGCCGGCCGACACGCTGCACTTCGTCCTCGACGGCAAGGTCGCACTCAAGTCGGCGCGCGGGCAGCGCGGGCGAGGTTTCGGCCCCCGACGTCATCAACTTCGAAGAGGTGCTCGAGGGCCACCCGGTGCGCAGCACGGCGACCGCACTCGAGCCGACCATCACGCTGTCGATGACCACCGAGGAGTTCCTGCACCTCGTCTCCGAGAACGTCGAGATCGCCCAGGGCATCTTCCGCCTGCTGCTCGAGACGCGATGCGCGCCGGCGTGGCGCACGATCGTCCACGGCACGCTCTCGCCCGAACTCCAGCGGCGCGTCGCCGACGGCCTCCAGGCGCTCGACGGCCTCATCCTGCTGCAGGCCAGCCCGCTGCTGCAGCGCGCCACGTCGGCCGAACTGGTACGGCTGGCGGCGATCGCCCGGGTCGTGCCGCTCACCGCCGGGTCGTCGCTCTTCAAGGCCGGCGACGACGCGGCGATCCACGCCGTGCTGACCGGCCAGGTCGAAGTGATCGCCGACGGGGCCGCAGCCGAGGTGGCTGACAGCGGCGACGTCGTGGGGATCTACGAAGCCTTGAGTGGCCGCTTCATGAACTCACAGGGCAAGGTGGTCGCGGCCGGCAACGCCCTGCGGATCGATCCGGGCGAGCTCTTCGAGCTGATGGCCGACAATATCCCGCTCCTGCAGGGCCTGTTCTCCGGGCTGCTGCATGCGAGCTCGACGCCGCCGCGCGAGCCGGCCGCCGCGCACTCGCTCGCCGGCTAGCTTTGACGGTGCAGGCCGAGCAGACGGAGGCCGTTCAGCGTGACGGCTACCGTGGCCCCGGTGTCGGCGAGCACGGCCATCCAGAGCGGCGCCGAGCCGAGCAGCGCCGAGACCAGGAAGGCGAGCTTGGTCACCAGGGCGATGCCCACGTTCTGCCGGATCACCGCCACGGCATGGCGGGCCTGCGCGACGAACAGCCGGAGCGGCGGCCCGTCGTCGCCGTCGTCCACCAGCACCACGTCAGCGCCGGCCATCGCGATCGGGCCGTCGCCGCGCGACGCCACCCGCACACCGGCGCAGGCCAGCGCCTCGCGCGAGGCGTGGTTGATCGATGCCGCCAGCTCCAGCGGCCCGCCGCCCTTCACCACCACCCCGTGGTGGGCCAGTGACGTGACCGCGGCGACGACGGTGACCGGGGTCGAGATCACCAGTGCACAGGGACAGGCCATCACCAGGAACACCAGCGCGCGATAGAACCACTGCGCCCACAGCCCGTCGATGAGCGGCGGCAGAACCGCGACGACGATGGCGGCGACGGTCACCGCCGGGGTGTAGACGGCGGCAAAGCGCTCGATCCACCGCTCGACCGGCGCGGCCGCCTGGCGGATGTCGGCCATGACCATCCCGCGATCGGCCACCGAGGCGAGGGCGTCGCGCGCGCGTTCCAGGCTCCACGCCTCGAGGCGATGCGCCAGCGCGAACAGAAACGCCACCGCCGCGGCCTCGGCCCACTGCCCCACGGCCGCCGCACCCAGCGCCGACAGGCACACCAGCACGTGCATGTCGAGCCGGAGGTGGCGCAGCGCGGCCACGGCCCGCGGCCACATGCGCCACAACCCGACGATGGTGGCGGCGGCGTAGGCGGGAATCGCCCACGGCGAATGGGCATGCGCGAACGCCTCCCCACCAGCGCCGCCAAAAATCGCCTCCCGCCAGGTGTGGGCGGTAGCGACGTCGATGAGCCAGCCGGCGAGCGCCAGCGCGCCGCTGACCACGAGGCCGGCCGACGAAGCGGCCGCGCGCCGGACGGGAACTGCCGTCGTGGCCGGCACCGGCTCGACGGCCAGACCCGTGCGGACGATCGCCTCGCGCACCCGATCCTCGCTGGTTTCGGCGGGATTGATCGTCAGGTCGACGCGGCTGGAGACCAGATCGAAGCCGACGTGGACCACGCCCGGGTCGGCCTCGACGGCGCGGCGGACGAGGGCCACCTCGTCGGCGCAGTCCATCGCCGGCACGCGGAAGCGCACATCGACGAGCGCGACGGGGCGGGCGGATGGGGGCATCAGCGGTGCGGCCGCGCTGACACGGCCCAACCTCTGATTATGTCGCGAGCGCCGGCGGGGTGATCACCGCGTCCGCACCGCCTCGGCGATCCGGCGGGCCGACAGGCCGTAGACGTCGAGCAGCTGGTCGGGTGTGCCGCTGCGCGGAATCTCCGGCACCGCGAGCCGCGTGACCAGGGCGGTGTCGCCGGCCACGGCGCGCGCCACGGCGTCACCGAGTCCGCCCACCGCGTAGTGATCCTCCACGGTGATGAGCCGGCCGGTCTCCCGGGCGCAGCGCCGCAGGGTGTCGGCGTCGATTGGCTGCAGCGAGTAGGCGTCGACCACGCGGATGGCGATGCCCTCGGCGGCCAGCAGGTCGTGCGCCTTCAGTGCCTCGAACACGGTGACGCCGGCGCCGACGACGGTCGCGACGTCGTTCGGCCCCTGGCGCAGCACGGTCGAGCCACCGATCCTGAAGGGGGCGTCGTTGGCGTAGATGACCGGCGTCTTCGGGCGCGACATCCGGAGGTAGGCCGGCCCGGGATGATAGGCGGCCAGGCCGACGAGCCGTTCGGCGCAGACCGCATCGCTCGGGTAGAGCACGGTCATGTTCGGCTCGGCGCTCATCATGGCCAGGTCCTCGAGGGCCATCTGCGAGGCGCCGTCCTCGCCGATCGAGACGCCGGCGTGCGACCCGGCCATCTTCACGTTCAGTCCGCTGATGGCCGCCATCCGGATGAAGTCCGCGGCTCGCGACAGGAACGTCGCGAACGTCGACGGGAACGGCAGCGCGCCGCGGCTGGCCAGTCCCATCGCCGCGCCGATCATCAGCTGCTCGGCGATGAAGCACTGGTAGAACCGATCGGGGTGCTTCGCTTCGAACCGCTCGCTGAACGTGGAGTTCTTGACGTCGGCGTCGAGTGCGACGACGCGCGGATCGACCTCGCCGAGCTTGGCGATCGCCGTGCCGTATGCTTCGCGCGTGGCCACCAGGTCGCCCAGCGCATAGGAGGGCGGCGCCATCGGGGCCGGCGGCGGATCCGGCGCTGGCGGAGCCGGGGGCGGCGGGATCGCCGGGCGGGCCCCGCCGTCGTCGACCAGCTGCGCCTCGAGCTCGGCAATCGCCCGCGTGAGCTCGTCGCCCTTCTTCACGGGCTTGCCGTGCCAGTTCGGCTGATCGGCCAGGAAGCTCACGCCCTGGCCCTTGAGGGTGCGCGCCACGATCATCGTCGGGCGGCCCTTGGTGGCCCGGGCTTCGGCCAGCGCCGCCAGGATCTGATCCATGTCGTGGCCGTCGATGGCCACGGTGTGCCAGCCGAAGGCCCGCCAGCGCCGCTCGAAACTGCCCAGGTCGTGCGCGTGCTGGGTCGCCCGGCTCTGGCCCAGGCCATTCACGTCGATGATGCCGACCAGGTTGTCGAGGGCGAAGAACTCACCGGCGGCCGCCGCCTCCCACACCGATCCCTCGGCGACTTCGCCATCGCCCAGCAGCACATACGTGCGGTACTCGGAGCGGATGCGGCGGGCGTTGAGGGCGATGCCGATGCCGGCGCAGAGCCCCTGCCCCAGCGAGCCAGTGGCGACGTCCACGAAGGGCAGACGCGGGGTGGGGTGCCCCTCGAGGTCCGACGTGAACAGCCGCAGCGTGAGCAGATCCTCGCGCCGGACCAGTCCAGCCTCCGCCCAGGCGGCGTACAGCAGCGGCGCCGCGTGGCCCTTCGACAGCACGAAGCGGTCGGCGTGCGGGTGTTGCGGCTGCGCCGGGTCGAACCGCATCTCGGAAAAGAACAGGGCCGCCACCAGATCGGCGGCGGACATGCACGTGGTGGGATGCCCGCTGCCCGCTTCGGTCGTGGCGCGGATCGACTCGATGCGGAGCCGCGTCGCAAGGTTCTTCAGGGCCGGCACACGGGACGTCTCGACGGGCACGCACAATCCTCCGGCCCGCGAGTGTAGCAGCGCGATCCAGACGTCGGCAACGCGGAAAGCGCCGCCGCCGGTTCGGATCCCGGCTGAGGCCGCACTACAATGGGGAGATGATCGTGCTGCGCTATCTCTACGTCGTGGCGCTGATCGTGTGGGTGGGCGGCCTGCTCACCGCTGGCGCGATGGTGGCGCCGGCGCTCTTCGCCGTGCTGCCGGCCGAAGCCGGCGCCGAGGGCCGGGCGCTGGCCGGCGCCGCGTTCGGCGACGTGCTGCGCCGGGTCCTCACCGTGGGGGAGGTCGCCGGCGTCGTGATGCTGGTGACGATGACCGTGCTGCGCCTGCTCGGCCCCAAGCCGATGACCTACGGCGTGCGGGCGGTCCTGCTCGGGGCGATGCTCGGCACCACGGCCTACACCGCGCACGTCGTGCTCCCCGAGGCCGAGGCCCTCCGCCGCGAGATGACGCTGCCCTCCAGCGCCGCCTCCGACGATCCGCGGCGCGGGCGCTTCGACGGCCTCCACCGGTTGGCCACGACCCTGGTGACCGCCACGATCCTGGCGGGCCTGGTCGTCGCCGCCTGGGAAGCCCGCGAGTAACACGCCACGATGCCACACACGATCACGCTCATCCCCGGTGACGGCATCGGCCCCGAAGTGACCCGGGCCGTCGTCAGGGTGCTCGAAGCCGCCGGCCTCCAGGCCACCTGGGAGTCGTTCTCAGCCGGGGCGTCGGCGGTCGCCGAACACGGCACGACGCTGCCGCCGGCGCTGCTCGAGTCGATCCGCCGTACCAAGGTGGCGCTCAAGGGCCCGGTGACGACCCCCATCGGCGAGGGCTTCACCAGCGTCAACGTCGGCCTGCGCAAGGCGCTCGACCTCTACGCCAACCTGCGTCCGGTCTGGAACCTGCCCAACGTGAAGTCGCGCTACGACGGCGTGAACCTGGTGATCGTCCGCGAGAACACCGAGGACCTCTACGCCGGGCTCGAGCACGTCGTCGTGCCCGGGGTCGTGGAGAGCCTCAAGATCATCACCGAGGCCGCCTCCACCCGCATCGCCCGCTTCGCCTTCGACCACGCCCGCCGCCAGAAACGGACGCGGGTCACTGCCGTGCACAAGGCGAACATCATGAAGCTCGGCGACGGGCTGTTCATCGACTGCGCGCGGAGGATGGCCCAGGAGTACCCCGACATCCGTTACGACGAGCGGATCGTCGACGCCGCCTGCATGCAGCTGGTGATGTTCCCGGAACGTTTCGACGTGCTGCTCCTGCCCAACCTGTACGGCGACATCGTGTCGGACCTGTGCGCCGGCCTGGTCGGCGGCCTGGGCGTGGTGCCGGCGGCCAACCTGGGGGCGGACGGCATCGGGGTCTTCGAAGCCGTCCACGGCTCGGCGCCCGACATCGCCGGCCAGGACGTGGCCAACCCCCTGGCCCTGCTGCTCTCGGCGGTCCTGATGCTCCGGCATCTGGACGAGGACCCGATGGCCGACCTGGTCATGCGGGCGGTGACCGGGGTGCTGACCGACGGGCGTGTCCGGACCCGGGACATCGGCGGCTCGGCGTCGACCTCGGCGTTCGCCGACGAAATCTGCCGCGCCGTGGACCTTCACCCCAACGTGCACAGTCCGCACGTTGGGGGCCCCGATCCCGCGGCCTGAAGAGCGAAATGCCATACCATCGAGTGCGGACATCGGGTCGATGATCGACGAGATCACACAGGCCGTCTTCGCCCGCGACGAAGTCGCCCGCTACCTCGAAGGCAGCCACGGCCTGAGTGGCGACGAGGCCCGGGCGCGGGTCGAGGGCTATCTCGACGAGCTGCGAACCACCCAGCGCTACGAGCTGTACCGGGCGCTCGAATACCCGCTCTATCCGATCCTGCGGAAGCTCGAGCGCCACGAGGAGCACACCGCGGCGCCACTGGCAGCGTCGGCACGCGGGCACCGGCTGGTGTTTGCCTCGAACCACCGCAGCCACATGGATTACCTCGTCGAGCTCCTGGTCCTCGACGACGCCGGCTTCAAGCCGCCGATCATCGCCGCCGGGATCAACCTCTTCGGCGGGCCGCTCGGGCTCATCCACCGCCACGTCACCGGCGCGCTGCCCATCCGGCGCAACACCAAGGACCCCGCCTACCACATCACCCTCAAGGCCTACGTCGCCGAGCTGCTGCGGACCCAGGACTTCTTCTTCTACCCCGAAGGCGGCCGCAGCTACAGCGGTGAGCTGAAGTCGCCCAAGACCGGCCTGCTGACGGCCTGTCTGCAGTCGGCGCAGCCGAAGCTCGCCGTCGTTCCCGTGGCGATCTCCTACGACCTGGTACTCGAAGACCACGTGCTGGCGCGGCAGAAGGTGAAGAAGCGACAGCGGGCGTTCAGCCGCGAGGTCGCCGAGATGGTCCGCTACGCGGTGGGCTATCGCAGCCGGGCCTTCGTCACCTTCGGCGACCCGATACCGGTCGACGGCTACCACCCCGACTCGCGCACCTCGGTCCTCGAGCTGGGCCACGAGGTGATGCAGCGCGTCGGGACGGATGATGAAGGTGCTGCCGGCGGCGCTGGTCGCCAACGCCCTGCGACCCTCGATGCCCGACGTCGAGCTGGTGCGGCGCATCGACACGCTCATCGATCACCTCCGCACCACCGGGGCGAACCTCGGCGTCGGCTCGGGCGCCGAGGCGCTCGACTTCGCCGCCGAGCCGCTCGAGGCCCGCGGCATCCTGATCCGTGACGACGGACGCTTCAGGGTGCGCGACCGCTCGGTGCTGCGTTACTACGCGCGAACGATCGAGCACCTGCTGCCGGCCAAGCGCGCCGCACGCTGATGCTCGCCGCCGCCTCGAAGGCGCTCTTCCACGGGTTGGCCGGGCTGCGCCCGCTGCAGCGCCTGGCCTCGAGCTACGGCATGGCGCCCGGGCGCGGCTTCGCCCGCCGGTTCATCGCCGGCGAATCCGCCGAGGAGGCCATCGACGTGGCCCGCACACTGGCCAATGCCGGCTTCGGCGTGTCGCTCGACTATCTGGGCGAGAGCGTGGCGACACTGGAGCTGGCCGACGCGGCGACCCGCGAGTACCTCCAGATGATCGCCCAGGTGATCGCCTCGGGCGTGGAGCGGAATCTTTCGCTGAAGCTCACCCAGCTGGGCCTGGACGTCGACCGGGCGACCGCCACCGACAACTTGCGGCGCATCCTCGAGGCGGCCGCCGGCCAGGGGTTCTTCGTCCGTATCGACATGGAGAACTCGCCCTACACCGACGCGACGCTGGGCGTGCTCGAAACGGTGTGGGGGCTGGGCCATCACGACGTCGGCACCGTGATCCAGTCCTGTCTGACGCGCAGCCCGGCCGACATCGACCGGCTGAACGCGCTCGGCTCGCGCGTGCGGCTGGTGAAGGGCGCCTATCGTGAGCCGGCGAGTGTCGCTTATCAGCGGATGGGCGACGTGAACGACGCCTACGTCGCGCTGGCGCATCGGCTGCTCGACCACAACCCGTTTCCCGCCTTCGCGACCCACGACCCGGAGATGATCGAGGCCATCAAGACCTACGCGCGGCAGCACGCCATCGCGGCGGATCGCTACGAGTTCCAGATGCTCTACGGGATCCGGCGCGATCTGCAGACCGCGCTCCGCGCCGAGGGTTACCGGGTGCGGGTCTACGTGCCGTTCGGCCAGCAGTGGTTCCCGTACTTCATGCGGCGGCTCGGCGAGCGGCCGGCCAACGTCGGGTTCGTGCGTGAAGGGATGCGATCTTGATCGCTGATACGTGTGCGGTCGATCTATCGGTCGATGGCGTGCGCCGACGCCAGCCGCAGCGCAGTGCCAGACCCAACTGACGATCACTGATGATCACCTCACGATCAGTCATCAGATCACGACCAGGTCACAGCGCACCAAAGCGTCGCGGCATTGCTGCACGCTGTGCAGATCCACCCACTCGTCGACGCCGTGCAGGCCGGCGCCGACCGGACCGAACAGGACCGAGGGGATGCCGGCGGCGCCGAGCACCGCGGCGTCGGTCCAGAAGCTCATCCCGATCGTGTCGGCGCGGCAGCCGACGGCGCGAGCGGCGCCGGTCAGCATGTCCGGCAGCGGGTGCGAGGGCGGGATCTCGTAGGGCGGCCGCGAGAAGAGCGTCCGCGCCCGGCCGACGAACACCGGATCGGCGGCCGCCAGCCGCCCCAGCAGCGTGGCGACTTCGGTGGCCAGGATGCCCTCGGCTTCGCCGGGCAACGTGCGCCGCTCCACCTGCAGCGTGCAGAGATCCGGATAGCTGCTCAGCTCTCGCCCGCCGCTGATGGTCGAGGCGTGGAGCGACGCCGTCCCCAGCCGCGGGTGGCGCCCACCGGCCTGCAACGTCCGATCGAGCGACTCGAGCTCGAGAAGCACGCGGCCCATGTGCATCACCGCATCGATGCCGTCGGCGGGCCGGCTGCCGTGCGCCGAGCGTCCGACCGTCTCGATCTCGGACCACTCGAAGCCCTTGTGCGTCACGGCGATGTCGAGATCGGTCGGCTCGGTGACCACGCCGGCGTCGGCGCGCCAGCGGGTGACGACCGCGTCGGCGCCAACGCTCGAGTGCTCCTCATCGACGACGCACGCCACGATGACCCGGCCGGCCGCCAGGCCGCCGGCTGCGGCCACGGCGCGCACGGCATCGACCATCGCCGCCACGCCGCTCTTCATGTCCTGCGCCCCGCGACCGTGCAGACGTCCATCGCGTTCGACCGGATCGAACGGCGCGGCCATGCCGGCGACGCCGACGGTGTCCAGGTGGCCGCAGAGCATCAGCGACCGTCCGGGCGCGCGCCCCTCGAGCGTGGCCACGACATTGGGCCGGCCCGGAGCGGCCTCCTGCACGTCGGCGGGCACGCCCATGCCTGCGAACTCCTGCACGAGCCGGCGGGCGATCGCCGCCTCGCCGGCGGCGCCGGGTACGAGCGTCGGGTTCACCGAGTCGATGGCGACCAGGTCGCGCAGCAGGCGATGCACGGTGTCCATGGCCGCTGAATTGTACCGGGGCCGGTCACTGTTGCATCTCACGGCGACGCGAATTCCGTGAGCGGCGCCGGCCCTGAGTACGATGGAGCGGTGACGGACCCGGCGGAGGGCGAGACGCCCACTCCCCTGGCGCTGGCGACGGCGGTCGCCCGCGCGGCGCACGCTCGCGGCGGCCGGGCGCTCGTGGTCGGCGGCTACGTGCGCGATCGGCTGCTGGGCCGCGCCGCCAAGGACCTCGACCTCGAAGTGTTCGGCGTCCCGGGCGACGCGCTGCCGGCACTGCTGTCCGCCATCGGACGCGTCGAGCCGGTGGGCCGGGCGTTCCCCGTATTCAAGCTCGGCCCGATCGACGTGGCGCTGCCCCGCCGCGAGTCGAAGGCGGGCCGCGGCCACACCGCGTTCCACGTCGAAGGCGACCCGGCCATGAGCGTCGAAGAGGCGTCACGCCGCCGCGATTTCACCATCAACGCGATCTCGTGGGATCCGCTGACCGGCGAGTACTTCGATCCGTTCCACGGCCGCGACGACCTGGCGGCGCGCCGGCTGCGTATCGTCGATCCGCGGACCTTCGGCGACGACAGCCTGCGCGTGCTGCGGGCGCTCCAGCTCGCCGCCCGCTTCGAGTGCGCACTCGACGACGAGGCGCGGGCGATCTGCCGCGCCATCCCGCTCGACGACCTGCCGGCCGAGCGGCTGTGGGGCGAATTCGAGAAGCTGCTGCTCGCGGCCGAGCGGCCCTCGATCGGCTTTGCGCTGGCGCGCGAGCTGGGCGTCGTGGACCAGCTGCTGCCGGAGATGCGGCCGCTCTGCGGCTGCCCGCAGGATCCCGAGTGGCATCCCGAAGGCGACGTGTGGACGCACACGCTGATGGTCATCGACGAGGCCCGGCGCCGCAACGCCGATCTCGATCGGCCGCGGCTCGCCGCGGTGATGCTGGGCGCCGTCTGCCACGACCTGGGCAAGCCGGCCACCACCGCCATCATCGACGGCCGCTGGCGCTCACCCGGCCACGAGGCCGCGGGCCTCGAGCCGGCCACGCGGGTGCTCGATCGGTTCAACGTCCAGTCGCTGGACGGCGTCGACGTGCGGCGCCAGGTGCTGGGCATCGTCGCCGAGCATCTGCGGCCGAGCGCCTTTCACAAGGCGCGCGACACGGTGAGTGACGGCGCGTTCCGGCGACTCGCCGCGCGGGTCGACCTCGAGCTGCTGGTGCGGTTCGCCCGGGCCGACTGCCACGGCCGCACCGGCACGTTCGACTGCTCGGCGATGGACTGGTTCCTGGAGCGGGCCCGGGCGCTCGGTGTGGAGCACGCGGCGCCGAAGCCGATCCTCATGGGCCGCCACATGCTGGAGCTCGGCGTCGAGCCGGGCCCGCGGATGGGCGAGATCCTGAGGGCCGTCTACGAACGACAGCTCGACGGCGCGGTCACCACCCTGGACGAGGGCATCGAGGCAGCGCGACGGGAGATGGCGCGCCTGACGTCGTGACAGCGGCCCGAGACATCGGCTGCGCCGTAGTTGGTCAGCGTGACGGCGGTCACGCCCGAGCCCCCAGCCCCTAGCCCCCAGCCCCGATGTATTTTGCGAATTTCTCCGGCTGCACGTTGCCACCGCTGATCACGGCGGCCACGACGCCCCGAGGCTGGCCCAGGCCCAGCGTGACGGCGGCCGTCGTCGCCGCGCCGCTGGGCTCGACGACCTGGCGGGCGTTCCGATAGAGCCAGCCCACGGCGGCGGCGATCGCCTCGTCAGGCACGACCACGAGGTCGTCCACGAACCGCTGCACGTGCGCGAAGGTGACGTCCCCGGCCCGCATGTTCATGATGCCGTCGGCGATGCTGGCGGTGCGCTCGAGCGTCACCGGGTGTCCGGCGTCGAGCGCTGCCCGCATCTTGGCCGCCCCGCTGGGTTCCACCCCGACCACCCTCACCTCGGGCCGCGACTGTTTGATCGCCGCCGACACACCGGCGATGAGGCCGCCGCCGCCCATCGGCACGTAGACGGTGCCCACGTCCGGGACCTGCTCGAGCAGTTCGAGCCCCAGCGTCCCCTGCCCGGCGATGACCATGGCGTGGTCGAACGGCGGGATGATGGTCAGGCCGCGGGCCGCCGCCTCCGCCTCGGCGCGACGCTGCCGGTCGATCGAGGTGGTGCCGTCGAAGATGACCTCGGCGCCGAAGCCGCGTACCCCGTCCACCTTCACGGCCGGCGCCGTCGTCGGCATCACCACGACCGCCGGAGCCTGCATCGCCTGCGCGGCCATCGCCACCCCCTGGCCGTGATTGCCCGACGAGTAGGTGATGACGCCGCGCGCCCGCGCCTCGGCGGGGAGCTGCGCCAGCATGTTGAAGGCGCCGCGAATCTTGAAGGCGCCCATCGGCTGCAGGTTCTCGCACTTGACCCAGAAGGGATGGGCCGGGTCCCCTCCCGGCCACGGCAGCTGCACCACGGGTGTCCGCACCGCCGTGCCTCGCACGCGCCCGGCGGCGGCCCGGATGTCGTCGAGCGTGACGAGTGGCGTCACTTGCGGACCTGCGCGAACTGGTCGCCCTCGTTGTAGGCCGGCAGCGCCGGGGCGGCCGCGACCCGCCAGGCCAGCTGGACCAGCAATTTCGCATCCTCGGCCGCACCCGAGAAATCCCACGAGGGATCGAACTCGTCCGAAGGCTGGTGGTAGTCCTTGCCGTTGTAGGCTTCCTGGCGCGCCAGCAGCGCCGCCGCGTCCGGACCCGCGAATTGCTTCGGCTCGCTCAGCGACAGCGCCGGCACGCCGGCCTTGGCGAGCGGGAAGTGATCCGAGCGGAAGAAGTAGCCCCGCTCGGGATGGGTGTCCTCCCCCACCACGCGCCCGCGTTCGGTGGCCAGCGCCGTGACCATCGGCCCGAGCGACGACCGATCGGAGCCGAGCAGCACGATGTCCTTGGTCGGGCCGAGATAGTTGGCCCCGTCCACGTTGATGTTGGCAGCGAACTGCGTCATCGGCAGCGGCGAATGGGTGGCGAAATACTCGCTGCCGAGCAGCCCCGACTCCTCGGCGGTGGTGAAGACGACGTAGATCGATCGACCTGGCGGCTGGCCGGCGCGCGACAACGCCTGCGCCATCGTCAGCACGGCCGCGCAGCCCGAGGCGTTGTCGTAGGCGCCGTTGTTGATGCGATCGACGTCGGGCGCCTCCCCGGGGGCCGGCCCGCGCGTCCCGAAGTGATCCCAGTGCGCGGTGATGGCCACCGCCTCGTTCGCGACGGCGCCCTTCAGCACCCCGACGACGTTGGGCGACGTCTTGCGCGCCGAGCGCTGCGACAGCGACGCCGTCGCCGTCACCGCCAGGGGCTGCGGCGTGAAGCCCCGCTTCGCGGCGCCGGCCCGCAACGCATCCAGGTCCTGACCGCCGCGCTTGACCAGGTCCAGCGCTGCCGCGTTCGAGATCCAGGCCTTGACGCCCAGCGTCGGGGCCCCGGGGGCCGGCGGCAAGGAATACTGGGTGCCGGTCCACGACGACTGGACGACCTGCCACGGATAGGTGGCCGATTCGTCGGTGTGGATGAGGAGGGCGCCGGCGGCGCCCTGCCGCGCCGCCTCCTCGAACTTGTAGGTCCAGCGGCCGTAGTAGGTCAGCGCCTTGCCGCCGAAGAGCGTCGCCTCGTCGGCCGGGGCGGGCGGGTCGTTGACCATCACCAGTACCCACTTCCCCTTCACGTCGACGCCGGCGTAGTCGTTCCACTTCTGCTCGGGGGCGACGATGCCGTGGCCCACGAACACGATCTCGCCGCGCACCGTCACCTTCGGATCCTCGACGCCGGAAAAAGCCACGACATCGTCACCGTACCGGTAGGTCCGGCCGGGCACGCTCAACGTGAAACCGCGATCGACCACCGACTCCACGATCGGCACCTGCTGGAACCACGAGCCGCCATCGCCGGCCGGCGAGAACCCGGCGAGCGCGAGCTGCGTCGCCAGGTACTCGGTGGCCAGATCGCCGCCGCGAGTGGCCGGAGCGCGGCCTTCCAGCAGATCGTGCGACAGGTACTTGACGTGCGTGGCGATGGCCGTGGCAGTGATCTCGGCTTCGGCCGGACCGGTCGACGCGCTGCCGGCCGGCGGCGGGGCCGGGGACGCGCCACCGCAGGCGCCTGCGGCCAGGAGGATCGGCAGCCAGGCGAGCGCCGACGGAATCGAACGAGGTCTCATCGGCGCAGTATACAAGCCACGTCGGGAGGCTCCGTCGATCCCGCGTATCCTTGGCCCATGGCCGCACCCCCCGATGCGACGCATCTCGGCCTGCAGCTCGTGTGGTTGCTGGTCCTGGCGCTGCCGATCGCCACAGCGGCCTGGACGGTGACCCACGAGGAGGTCTTCCGCGAGGTCCGCGAACGCTGCGTCGAGGCGAGCCATACCGGTCGGTCGCTCCTCGCGCGCAAGTTCTTCTACATCTTCACCTGCGAGTACCTGCTTCAGCCACTGGGTCACCGTGGTGGCGCTCGCCGGCACCGGGTACCGGCTGCTGCTCGACGACTGGCGCGGCGTGGTCATCGCGTTCTTCTCGCTCGTCGGCATCGCCAACGTGTACATGAGCCTGTTCGGTCGGCTGCGCGTCGACATCAAGCACGAGCGGGTGGAGATCGCCGTCAAGGAGGAACAGCTGGCCAACGGCGCCGGGGATGATCGTTAGGCTAGACCCGGTTTGCGGAACGCCAGGATCAGCTCGCCGCGCAGGATGTAGCGCGTGGCTTCGTGCACGAAGCCGAGGGCCTCGAACCGTTGCACCAGCTCCGCCCGCGTGTAATGGGCGATGTGCTCGTCGGCATAAGCACCCGGTGCGACCTTGCCGTAGAGCCATTCGGTGACGACCCATTCCCAGTTGGCGTAGTCCGGGGTGCCGAGGACGAGCCGCCCGCCCGGCTTCAGCACCCGCTCCAGCTCGCCCAGGATCGGCGACTCCTTGGGCACGTGTTCGATCACCTGGGAACACAGCACGCACGGGAAGCTGGCATCGGCGAACGGCAGGCTGAACCCCGACGCCTGCACCCGGGGCCGGCCGAAGCGGCGGTCGTAGCGCAGCTTGCGCAGCAGGACGTCCACGGCGACGCTGCCCGGCGCCAGCGCGCCGATGATCCGGCTCGATCCGCAGCCGACGTCGAGCACCGGCCCCTGGCCCGCCACCAGCTCGGTGACGTGGCGGTGGCGCGAGCGCTGCCAATAGCGCTGCAGGGGGATCACGCTGTCGTGGGCGCGGGCGTCGTAGTCGGCGCACTCGATCGAGTTGCGCAGCTTCCACAGCCGCCAGAACGTGCGGGCGTAGTCGGCGCCGAAGCGCCACGCGCGGGCATGCGACTGTCCGCCGGGCCCCGAGACGTAGCGCACCGGCACCTCGGCCACGGTCCAGCCCTCGGCGTAGGCCTGCACGAGGATCGCCTGCAGCACGTCGAGCCGCGACGGCAGCGCGCCCAGGCCGCGGATCGCCTCGGCGCGGTAGAGGCGGAGCCCGCTCGACATGTCGCGGACGCCCAGTGACAGCCCGCGGCCGAACATGGTGTTCAACACGCGGCTGAGGCGGGCACGCACGAACGGCATGCGCGCCTCGCCACCCTCGACGTAGCGCGAGCCGATGACGACATCGGCGGCGTGGCGATGCGTCCACAAGTGCACGGCGGTGTCGGCCGCCTGGGTGGTGTCGGCGTCGATGGTGAGCACCCAGACGCCGGCGGCATCGCCGAAGCCGGCCTGCAACGCTTCGCCGTAGCCGGGCGCCCGCTGCCGGACTACTCGCGCGGCGACGCCGGCGGGAATGGGTAGCGCCGGGTCGCCGCCCTCCAGCACGACGAGGAATTCGGCCCGGCAGCCGGCCGCGGCCAGCGCCTGGTGCAGGCGCGGCACCAGCGGCGTGACGAGCGCGGCCTCACCGTGGGCGGGCAGCACCACCGAGAGGTCGATCATTCCCGTGCAGCCCGGCGGTACTCCTCGAACAGGCGGGGCGCATTGCCCGTGATGCCGTGCATGGTCGGCGCCCAGCCGAGGGCCCGCGCCCGGGGACTGCGCACGACCTGATCCAGTGCCAGCGCGTCGGCCTTGGGCCCGAGCTTGCCGCGTGCCTCGGCCAGCGGCACATGCCGGATGTCGGCCGCCGGCGACACGTGCCGGGTGATCGCCTCGGCGATCTCCGCCACCCGTTCGTCCTCGTCGCCGGTCGCGTGGTAGACGCCCGAGGTGCCGGGCATCGACAGCACGCGCACGTAGAGCTCCGCCAGGTCGCGATCGTAGACGCAGGGCCAGCGGTTCTGGCCGTCGCCGATGACGCGCACGAGCCCGTTCAACGCGTCCTTGAGCATGTCCGATACGATGCCGCGGCCGCTGCCGTAGACGATCCCCGGGCGGATCACCACCGTGCGCAGCAACGGTCCGCCGGCCGCGAGCACCTGAGCCTCGTGACCGGCGCGCCACGCCACGTGGGCCACCGGGTCGGGCGACACCGCCTCGTCGGTGGCGGTGGGCCGCGACCCCAGCACCCACACGCCCGATGTGTAGACGAACGTACGCGGCGTGCCGGCCGCCAACAGCGCCGGCAGCATCGCGTCGAGCAAGGCTTTCTCGAGCACCGGACCGCGCGGCAGGTCGGCCATCGCCGTGTGCACGACGGCGTCGAGCCCGGCGGCGGTGGCGAGGAATCGCGCCGGCGTAGCGAGATCGCCCAGCACCGGCGTGGCGCCGCGCGCCTCGAGGCGTTCGGCCTTCTCGGAGTCGCGGGCCAGGGCGGTGACGTGATGGCCGGCCCGGATGAGGGCGTCGAGGACGGCAGAACCGATGTACCCGGTGCCGCCGGTGAGGAACACGCGCATGATTTCAGGCCGCCAAGGGAGGCCAAAATTCTACTTGGCCCGGGTCGTCGAGCGCTACTCCGCCGCGCACCCGGTCACAGGTCCCAGACCCGGCCGGTGTCGTAGAACGAGATGAGCCCGTCCTCGCTCACCTTCAGCACCGGACCGAAGCGGCTCGCCGCCAGCGCCGCCGTGGTGCGGGCGCCCTCGGCGAGGCCGTCGCTTCCGGCGTGCTCGCTGGTGAGCGGATGGCGCAGGATCGCCCCCACGGCCAGCAGCGATCCGGCGGCGTCGGTCACCGTCGCCCCGTCCATGGTCGCCAGCGCCGCCAGCACGCTCGGGTCGAGCTCGGTGACCGTGCGCCCGGCCAGCAGGTGCAGCAGGTCGCGCCGCGACGGCGTCCACGGCGTGCTGGACTGGCCGAGCAGCTCCATGTCGAGTCGGTCGCTCGAGGCGACCAGCTGGGCCAGCGACTCCATCGGCCGGCGCAGCACCACGAACAGCGCGCCCTGCCGCGCGTCGGACAGATCCAGGGCGCTGCGAAACAGCCGCTCGGCCAGCGCGGCGCTGCCGACGGCCGACTGCCACAGGCCGTATTTCGAGGTCTGGTCGAGCAGCCGCCAGTCGGCGTGGCTGAAGCTGAAGACCTGCGCGCCCTCGGCAAACACCTTGATCTCGCGCCGCGGGTTCAGCACCACGCAGACGTGCGGTCCGGCCAGCGTGGCCCGCGCGTGGCCGTTGTAGGTCTGCGCACACGGCACGTCGACCGCCCGGCCCGGCGCCGCGTCGTCGGCCCAGCGCCCGATGTCGATGATGTCGAGCAGCCGGCCGGATCGGTTCACCAGGAAGACCGTGCGCAGGCCGTCGGCGAGTCGGTAGAAGCTCTTGATCGACGCCAGCGCGCCCGTGTAGTGCACCTCGTCGCGTTCGGCCGCCGGATAGCCGCCGATCGGATCCGCTTCCGAACCGAGCAGCAGCACCCCGGTCGAGATCGGCTGGTTCTCGTAGGTGGAGAGGGCCGCGACCCGCATCATCTCGAGGGCGAGCGCGACCCGGTCGGCCGGCGGTGGCACGGCGGTCTGGAGCTGGTACGGCTCGCGGTCGAAGAACGCGCCGACATAGCGATCCTCGATGGCCCCGCGGAACAGGTCGCCGCGCTCGACCATCAGCTGCGGACTCAGGATGGCCCGGTAACGCGCCGACAGCACCGCGCCGATGGCGCGCGCGAAGCGCACCTCTTGCGGCGTGAACGGACGCGCCGGCGGCACCCGCAGGGTGTAGCGGTTTCCGAACCAGCGGATCGACAGCGCACTCGGGTCCTGGGTCGGCTCGATGGCGAGGCGGCCGTCGGACGACGGCGACGGCAAGGCCTCGGTCTCGAGCGTCGCCCGCTCGAAGAACTGCGTCAGGGCCGACTGGAGCAGGCTGTCGTAGAGCGCCCCAACGGCAAGGGCTGGCGGCAGCGTGGGCATCGGTGCATGGACGCCGGACGGGCGCAGCAATCGCCCCGGCGAGCTTGGGTATTGTGCACCGAGCGGTGCGATCGCCGTCGAATCGGTGCCAATGGCCGCGCTTCGACCGGCAGTTGCCCCTTGCCGTACCGATGTGGCACACTTCTTGGTTGGAGTTCTCTTGAGCAAAGATGATCTGATCGACATGCAAGGCACCGTCGTGGCGGTGCATTCGGGCGGCCTGTATCGTGTCCAGACCGAGTCGGGCCATGAAGTGTTGGCGCAGCTGAGCGGACGCATGCGCCGGTTCCGTATCAAGGTCGTGCCCGGGGATCGCGTGACCGTCGGGGTCTCGCCGTACGACCCGGTGCGCGGCATCATCACCTTCCGCGCCAGATAGTTCGGGACACAGGCGCGCCGTTGCCCTCTTCTACCTCATCGCCTCCTCGCGCCCACCGGCGACGGGGCGGTCCGCCGCGAGGCGGACGCCGCCAGTCGTCCATGCCCATCGCCGCACCCGCTCCGGACATCGCCTCGGGAATTCCCTGGGAGCTGGCCGACGACGTGCCGGCTCGTACCTTCGCGTCGCTCGGCCTCGACCCGCGGTTGATGGCCGGCTGTGACGACATGGGCTACGCCGAGACCCGCCAGGTGCAGACCGCGGTGGTCCCGCTGGCGCTCGACGGCCGCGACGTCGTCGCCTGCGCCGAGACCGGCACCGGCAAGACACTCGCCTTCGTGGTGCCGATCCTGCAGCGGCTGCTCGCCGAGCTGCCGCCCTACGGCGACGAGGCGCGCGAGCCCTTCACCCGCGCCCTCATCCTGGCGCCGACGCGCGAGCTGGCGGCCCAGATCGAGGACACGATCGTCGGGATGACGTATCACACGCCCTGTTCGAGCGTGCCGGTCTACGGCGGCGTCGAGATGTGGCCGCAGGAACGCGCGCTCAAGGCCGGCGTCGACATCGTCGTCGCCACGCCCGGACGGCTGATGGACCACATGCGCCATGGCTCGGGCGACTTCCTGCGGGTGCAGACGCTGGTCCTCGACGAGGGCGACCGCATGCTCGACATGGGCTTCTGGCCCGACGTCCAGCGCATCCTCGGCTCGCTGCCCAAGGATCGGCAGACGCTGCTCTTCTCGGCGACGATGCCCAACGAGATCGTCACGCTGGCCAAGGAGATGCAGCGCGACCCGCACTACGTGCAGATCGGCCGGCGGCAGGGTGCGGCGCGCACCATCACCCACGCGATGGAAGAAGTCGAGACGCGCGACAAGGTCGATCGCCTGGCGCGCTTCATCCGCCAGGACGCCGCCGGGCCGGTGCTGGTGTTTGTCCGCACCAAGATCGGCGCCGACCGGGTGGCGCGCAACCTCCAGGCCAAGGGCGTGCGCGCCGCCGCGCTGCACGCCGATCGATCGCAGCTCGACCGGCAGCGCGCGGTCGAAGGCTTCCGATCGGGCGCGCATCCCGTGCTGGTGGCTACCGACATCGCGGCGCGGGGCCTGGACATCGACGGCATCGCCGTGGTGGTCAATTTCGAGGTGCCCGATACCAAGGAAAGCTACGTGCACCGGGTGGGACGCACCGGACGCGACGGCTCGAGCGGACGGGCGCTGACCCTGGTGGCGCCCGAGCAGCGTCGTGAATGGCGTGCGATGGAGACCGCGCTTGGACTCACAGTCGCCTGACGCCCCGACGCCCGCCCAGGCCCGCTTCGTCTCGTGCCGCTGGCAGCGGCCGGCCGAGGGCGACGCGCCGGCCTGCTGTGGGCACCGCGACGTGCTGCCGATGGCCGGCACCTCGGGCTTCAACCCGGAGTCGTGGTGCGGCGACTGCGTGTACTACAAGGCCAAGCGCGCCCCGAAGGCACGACCCGAGCGGTCGGAGCCTCCGCGCTGGTAGCCGGCCTAGCAGCCCGTGGTGAAAGTGGTGTCGGCATTCGGCCGGCGCTGCATCCCGCCTCGCGGTCGTTGCTCCTCCTTCGAATATTGCCCGATATTCTCAGTCGTCGCGCCTTGCGATCCGGGCGCCGCGCCGCCCTCGGTGCTGCGACACCACTTCCACCACGGGCTGCTAGCGCGGCGGCGGGTCGTCGCCGAACTCGCGGGCCAGGTCGACCCACTCGCCGTTGGGGGCCAGGAACTGGTAGGCGCGCCAGTGCTGGCGGGCCTCGGCCGAGCGCCCCATCTTCTCGAGCGTGACCGCCAGGTAGAAGTGGCCCTCGGCGTACTCGCCGTTCAGCGACAGGGCGCGCCGGTAGTGCTCCACCGCCTCGCCGTGCCGCCCCAGGTCGTGGTGGATGTTGCCGAGGTTGAAGTGAGCCTCGAAGAAGCTGTCGTCGAGCCGGATGGCGCGCTCGTAGAGCGCCTGCGCCTCGGGCAGCTCGTCCCAGGCGTAGCGAAGGTTCGCCAGGTTGATGAGCGCCGCGACCAGATCGGGATCGTCGTGCAGCGCCCGCCGGTAGGCGACGGCGGCCTCCTGCTGGCGCTCGGGCGTCCCGTCGTCGAGGAGCGACCCGTCGAGGAAGTGCTGCTCGGCCCGCGACAGCGGACGGCTGCCATCGAGGGTGACGTCGGCGGCGGCGGAGCGGGCCGCCGGCACGGGCGGCTCACGTTTCGACAGGGTGATGATCCGGGCCGGCTCGGCGTCGAGCCGGAAGTCGAAGGCCAGCTGCCCCTGGCGCGACGCCTGCAGTTCGCGCAGCGCGGCGCGGAACGACACGCCGCGCTGCAACTCGCCGTGGATCTGCCGCAGCAGGCTCACGTCCTGGAACGAGAACTGGGTGCCGCCGCTGCGTCGCGGCGTGAGAAAGCCCCATTTCTGCAGGTAGCGGACGTGGTCGTCGCGCAACGCCGGATACATGCCGAACACGTCGCGCGAGGCCACCGACGACACGGCCGGGGCCGGGGCCGGTGTCGTGTCGGTTGGCTCGGCGGGCATCGCGTCACCAAGATGCTGAATGTCGCCGTCCCTGTCAACGCGCGAAGTGGGATCGCAGTGGCCCGCCCTGGTAATGTGTGCTGCGGATTCCGCAGCGCGGCGCCCGAGCCGCAAGGCGCGACGACCGCGCAAACCACGCTTGTTTGTAAGGGAGGAGCAACGCAGCGGATCGGGATGCCCCGCAAGGAAGACGCGGCACACAGGACCAGGGCTGGCCACTAGAATGACGCGATGATCCTCGCCGCCGATGTCGGAGGGTCGAAGACGCTGGTCGGCCTCTTCGAGGCCGCTGCGCCGCGTCCGCGTCTGGTCGACGTCGAGGCCGTCCCGACGCTGGCGTTCGACGGGCTGCCGGCCCTGCTCCGTGCCTACCTGGCGCGGCATGCAGCCGCCACGATCGATCGCGTCGGTCTCGGCGTCGCCGGGCCGATCCGCCACGACGAAGCCACCATGACCAACGTACCGTGGCGCGTGCGGCGGGCCGAGGTGGCGGCGGCAACCGGCGCCGCCGACGTGCAGCTGCTGAACGACCTGGAGGCCATGGCGCGCGCCGTGCCGGTCCTGACGCCCGGGGAACTGCACACGCTGCGTGCGGGCCGGCCCGACCCGGACGGCAACGCCGCGCTCATCGCCGCCGGAACGGGGCTGGGCGCGGCGATCCTGCATCGTGTCGACGGTCGTTACGTGCCGGTGGCCTCCGAAACCGGCCACAGCGACTTCGCCGTCCGCACCGACGAGGAGGTGGCGCTGTTCCAGTTCCTCCGGCCGCGGTTCGGTCGCGTCGACATCGAACACGTCATCTCCGGGCCGGGGATCGTACGCCTGGCCGAGTTCACGCACGGCAGCGCGCGCTGCCCGGTGGCCGGCACGTTCGTGGAGAATGCCGACGGCGCCGCGCAGGTCTCGGCCGGGGGCCAGAGCGGTGGCTGCGCCTCCTGCCGGCGGGCGATGGCGATGTTCGTCGCGGCCTACGGCGCCGAGGCCGGCAACCTGGCCTTGCGGTCGGTGGCCACGGCCGGGGTCTATGTCGGCGGAGGGATTGCGCCGAAGATCCTGCCGGCGCTCGAGGGGGACGCGTTCCTCGCGCCGTTCACCGCCAAGCCGCCGATGGCGGCGCTGCTCGCCGAGGTGCCGGTGCACGTGATCCTCAACGACCAGGCCGGGCTGGTGGGGGCGGCCGTGGCCGCCGCCACGCCGCGCTGAATCGTAGGGCAGAGCTTCAGCTCTGCCTGGAGGCAGCTCTAAAGAGCTGCCCTACGTGGTGTCCTCACCAACGCCGGCCGCGCCAACGCCAGCCGGTCAGCCGGCGACGGCCGCACGCACGGCGTCGCGCAACTCCGCCAGCGTGCCCCGCCGGTCGGCTTCGGCGGCGAGGCTGCGGGCGATGGCCTGGGCCGCGGGGGCCGGGACGTCGGCCGCGGGCGGTGCGCCGGACGGGGCCTGCAGCATCTGGCCGATGAGCTCTGGCAGGCTGGCCGCGCGGAAGGGCGGCTGGCCGGTGACGATGTAGGTCGCCAGGGCGCCGACGGTGAACAGGTCGCCGCGGCGGTCCGGCGGTCGGCCGATGAGCACCTCGGGCGCCATGTAGGGCAGCTCGAGCTCGCTCGATTCCTGGCCGCGCAGCTGCTGCTCGCGCATCGTCGCCAGCACGTCGCCGAGCGCCCGGATGCCGCCGGTGGTGAGTACGATCTGTTCGGCGCCGACGGGTCCGGTGACGCGGATCATGTCGGGGTTGACACCGGTGAGCAGGCCGCCGTGCGCGTGGAGCGCCTCGGCCGCATCGGTCATCTGCAGGATGAACCGGCGCGCCGCCGGCCACGCCACCGGGCCCGCCGCGACCACGTCGCGCAGCCTGGGCCCCTCGACCAGATCGGTCACGACGAAGACGCCGGCCGCGTCCTCGCCGTAGTCGCGCACCTGCAGCAGGTGCGGATGGCGCACCTGCAGCGTGCGGGCCTCGATCAGGAACCGATCGCGCAGCGCCGTCCAGTGCGGCTGCCCCTCGCGCTTGAGGTGGCGAATCGCCACCGGCACGCCCAGCGCGCGGTGCGTGCCGCGCCGGACAGTGCTGCCGAGGCGGCCCGGCCCGAGCACATCGCCCACGTCGTAGCGCGCCAGCAGGCCCGAGCCATCGATGCTCGGCGAGTCGGCAGCGGGGGTCCCGGCCGGCGCGAGAGTCTCGGTCAGCGCGTCGACGAACTCCGTGACGCTGGGCCAGCGGTCTTCCGGCCGCCGGGCCATCGCCCGCAGGATGATCGGATCGGCCGCCCTCAACACGGTCGGGCGGATGTCGGAGGGGGGCGCCGTGGTCCCGGCCAGCACCTGCTGGGCCAGGGCCATCGGCTCGGCGGCCGCGAAGGGACGGCGGCCGGTGAGCATCTCGTAGGCGATGACGCCAAGGGCGTACTGGTCCACGGCCGGGCCCACGGCCTCACCCGCCAGCTGCTCGGGCGCGGCGTAAGCCATGGTTCCGAGAAAGGTGAACGGCAACGTGAGCCGCGTGGCGTCGGGAGGCGCCTTCAACGAGGCGAGCCCGAAGTCGATCACCTTGTAGACCCGTTCGCCGGGGCCGTAGACATGGGCGACGATGTTGGCCGGCTTCAGGTCGCGATGCGTCACGCCGTGATCGTGCGCGAGTTGCATCGCACTGGCCACGGCCTCGAGCACAGAAATGGCCCGCGCGGGCTCGAACGCGCCGGCCAGGTCGATCTCCTCGCGCAGGCTGGGGCCGCTCAGGAGTTCCATCACCAGGAACGGATACCCGGAGCCGTCGACGTCGTAGTCGAGGATGGCGACGATGTGGGGATGGCGCAGCTGCGCGCAGGCCCGGCTCTCGCGCAGGAAGCGCTCGGCGGCCTCGGGGCCGAGGTCGCTGGGATGGAGGGCCTTGAGCGCGACCTCGTCGCCGAGGCGGATGCGCCGCGCGCGGAACACCTGGCCCATGCCGCCGACGCCGAGCGGTCCCAGGATCTCGTAGCGTCCGTCGACCACCGTGCCCGGGGTGAACACGCGGCCAGTCTACCCGCCTTCGCCGGGCGGTTCGCGTCGGGGCTGCGGTGCGGTGCGACGGCCAAGGCTACAGCCCTTTGCACTTGTGTGTTTCGCCCAGGGCGGTTCGTAGGCCGGCTCTTCAGAGCCACTTCGAGGTGGAGCTGAAGGCTAGGCCGGCCAGGTTGATCTGCCACTCGAGCTGACGCGGTATCTCTCTCCGCCTCGCGCTCGGCTGGCGCACGCTCAACGCGGTTCTTGGGGCAGATCGCATCGCTTCAAGCGTGCTTGCCATCAATCTCGTCGTCGAGAGATGAGATGAAGCGGCTGGCTGCCACCTCGCGTGGTAGCTTGCGCTCCACCAGAAGGAGTGTCGCTCTGCGCAAACAGAGCCCTCAAAAGGAGCAGCCAGCCATGGTCTATGGTGCCATCGATCTTCATATGCGGTATAGCCAGATTCGGATCATCGACGACGCGGGCATCGCACGACGGGATCAGCGGGTCCCGACCACGCGCGAGCGATTGACCCAGGCGTTTGCCACCGACGGGCCGATGCGGATTCTGCTCGAGACGGGGACGGAGAGTGAGTGGGTCGCGCAGACGCTCGAAGCGGCGGGCCATGAGGTGATCGTGGCGGATCCCAATTTCGCGCCGATGTACGGCGAGCTGACACGCAAAGTCAAGACGGACCGGCGTGATGCGGTGGCGTTGGCGGAAGCCAATCGCCGCGGTTGGTATCGCGCGACTCATCGCGTCTCGGCGGCGCAGCGGGACATGCGGCAGGTGCTCCGGACCCGGCGCTTGCTCGTGCAGATGCGCTCGAGCGCCGTGAGCCTGCTGCGCGCGCTGGTGCGGCAATCGGGCGCGCGTCTGGGGAGCGGCAGCTGTGAGACGGTGCCGACGCGGCTGGGGCGGCTCACCCTGCCGCCGGGGCTGGTAGACACGCTCGCGCCGTTAGTGCGGCAGATCGGCCGGCTGACCGAGGAGTTGCACACCATCGACGCGCGGGTGAAGACGCAGGTGGCGGGCGATGCGGTGGTGGCGCGATTACAAACGGTTCCCGGCGTCGGGTTGATTGTGGCGACGACGTTTCGGGCGTTCATCGACACGCGTGAGCGATTTGCCGACGCGAGCCAGGTCAGCGCGGCTATAGGCCTCGTGCCGCACGAAGACAGTTCCGCCGAGCGCCGGCATCGTGGGCACATTACCAAAGCGGGACCGCGGGAGCTGCGCAGCTTGTTCGTCCAAGCGGCCTGGGTATGTTGGCGGAGTCCACGGAGCGCGACCCTGCGCGCGTGGGTCGAGCGGCTGGCCGCGCGTCGGGGGAAACGCATCGCCGTCGTGGCGCTCGCCCGTCGCTTGAGTCGGATTCTCTTTGCGATTTGGCACTCACGCCATCTCGAGCGGCGTGCCACGCGGCGGTAGACAGACCGATCCGGCTCGACCCGTGGCGGCCGCTCATCGTATTCGCGCGCTCCGATTCATTCGCCGCACGCCCGCCGTCGCCGTCAGCTGCGCGGGGTTCTCGCCCGAGCCGTCCGAGCAGCTCGGTTGCTTAGGCATCAGTCCGAAGTTTGGCAAGGAATCGCCCCAAGAACGGGTCACTGCGATCAAGAGGCACGTCTGCGAATGCGAACCACCTCGCATCGTGCATACTCCGCCTGGGTCAAGCCCTCAACGTCCGCGCTCCTGGCCGTGATTGCCCGTTCACGGCGTGCCAGAGTCGATACGTCCGCGATGTCCTGCCGTGGCGCCGACGTTGCCGGTCATGGCCATGATTCGCGGAGGGCCGCGTCCGATCGCGGTGCGACCTCGACGCCGCGCGAGTGTCTCTTTCAACTCCCGCGCTACCGCAGCTCTGGGATCTTCGCCCGGTTCAGCGTGGCTCACCAGCCGGAAGCCAGAGATGCGCGTTCTTGTGCTCGACCAACAGAATATGGCCGTCGTCGATCACCGCGAAATACGCCACCAAATGCGTTGGCGCATTAGCCGGCTTCGACACCCGGCACAGCACGTGTCGACTTCCCAGGCCACTCCATTCCCAGGTGCCAGCCGCTCTCGATGAGGATCGCCTCGTCGTGATGCGACCGCTGTCCGCGTGATTGTCCAGTCTGAAGCCTGCCCCTGGCAATTTGATGCGCCCAAAGAAGTCGATGACGGCAGCTAGCCGCCGCCGTGACCTCTGAAGGCTGCGGGCCTCGCCGCATATCGCCTCGATTGCTAAGGCGGTGCAATCGCTGCAGGCCCTGTTGATTCAGCAGGTTGGGGACGATGCCTCGATCGTAGGCTCCCACGCTATGCGGGTCTGTCTATTCGGAGATCGACCGCGGTGGCTCGCAGTAGAAAGCGTGGCGCCGTGGGGCCAGCGAGGCGGTGGCGTGGCCGCGCGCGAAGCCCTGTGGAGGGGCCGCCGGGAAGTTTGACAACGAGAGCACGCTGGGGGGATCAGGCAGTGTCACGGACCTGCCGTCGAGCGGTCATATCGCGGCGAGCGCAGCGTTGACCGGCCCCGGAACCGGGATTCGCGGGCGGCCATGCCGCCGCCTCGCGTCTGCGTCAAACAGGATGTGCGAGAACCAAACGGGAGTCGACGTGGCCCGCGCCTGATCTCCCGGCACCGGCGGAGGTGAAGCTCCGTCCTACAGCGAAACGCAAAGCGCTCTAGACGTGCGCCAGGGCGGCGGGAGCCTGCGCCAGCACGTGCGCCAGCCACAGGTTGGCGATCTTCTCCTGCACGCTGTTCTGCTTGAGCCGGCCGTGCAGGTTGGCGAAGTCGACGCGGTCGAGCTCCTGATCCTGGTTGTAACAGGAGAAGATGAACTCCTCGCGGCCGCTCACCGGATCGACGTGGCGCTGCAGGCACTGCGCGCACACTTCCTTCATCATGCACTGCATCGGTGAGTTGATGCTGCCGATGGCGACGTGGCCGGGCTGCAGATGCGGCGCCAGCGCGCCGTGCCGGGCCTGCGTGACGGCGTGCATCATCCGATCGGAGCCGATGGCGATGAGCCGCCCCACCGACGCCAGCGGCACCAGCCGCTCGCCGAGGCGGCCCTCGGCGTAGGCCACCATCGCCTGGACGATGTTGCCGCGGAAGTGCCGGTCCTGTTCTCGCCGCGGCTCGATGGCGACGCCCGAATCGGTCGCCCACACCACCTGATCGGTCGCCGCCTCGATCTCCTCGCGCTTGAAGAGGTCGGCGCCGTCCCGGTAGCCGGCGAAATAGAGCACGCGGCTCCCCTGCGCCTTGAGCGCCTTGGCGATCGAGAAGAGCACGGCGTTGCCCAGCCCGCCGCCGGCGAGCAGCACCGACTGGTGCGCCGGGATCTCGGTGGGCGTCCCGGTCGGGCCCATCACCACCACCGGTTCGCCCGGCTGCAGGTAGGCGCACAGCCGGCTCGAAACGCCCATCTCGAGCGTGATGAGCGACAGCAGGCCCTGTTCGCGATCGACCCAGGCACCGGTGAGGGCAATCCCCTCCATCAGCAGCGCGGCCACGTGGTCGTCGGTGCGCACGCGCACGCTGCTGCGCTCGAAGTTCTGCAGCCGGTAGAACTGGCCGGGATGGAAGTGGCGCGCCGCGGCCGGCGCCCGGACAATTACCTCGATGATCGTCGGCGTGAGCCGGACGACCCGCTCGACCCGGGCCTGCAGCTGGTCGTCGAAGCGGGCGACCAGCGCCGCCCAGCGGCGATCGCGTTCCGGCTGCGCCGCCGGATCGAGGCCGGCGAGCGCATCGGCGAAGAGCGCCACGACGTGCGGATAGCCGTGCTTGGCCGAGGCCATCGCCTTGACGACGTTGCCGTTGTAGCGCGGGTGGTTGTCGCCGTAGTAGCTGACGAAGCGGCCGTCGCGGGCGTAGGAGGTGAAAAAGCCGTTCGGGTCGGCCTCGAGCGCGATGCCGCCCGGGGTGGCCACGGCCCGGAAACCCTTGAAGAAGCGCGCCTTGCCATCGAGCTCGAAGCTGCCGGGATGCTCCTTCTCGTAGGTCACGTTGGGCGCCGTCCCGGCGGCGACGAGCACGGTGCGCGCCGGCAGCTCCACCCGGGTGTCGATGCCCTCGACCCGCGTCGTGAAGGCCATCGCCGCGACGTGGCCGTGGGCGTCGGGAATGGCCGCGACCGGGTCCATGCCCTCGGCGAAGGCGATGCCTTCCTCAAGGGCTTTTTCCACTTCCTCGTGATTGAGGCGATAGGCGGGCGCGTCCTGGAGCCGCTTGCGGTAGGCCAGGGTCACCCCGCCCCACGCCCGCACCAGCGGCACGAAGTCGGGCGCCTCGCCGTTGGCGGCGGCCCGGGCGCGTTCGGCCCGCACCGCCCGCCCGTGGCGGAGGAACTCGTCGAGAATCCCGCGCTCCTCGGCGTCGAGGTGCTCGAGAACGCGCGCCGCGCCGAGAGCGGCGACCAGCGCGTCGTGGCGGTCGAGGATCTTCTCCACCTGCAGCGGGTAGTAGGCGAGGAGCTCCGTGGCGGTGTCCACGCCGGTGAGCCCGCCGCCGATGACCACGGCCGGCAGGCGCACCTGCAGGTTGGACAACGCGTCGGCCTTGAAGGCGCCGGTGAGCTGCAGCGCCATCAGGAAGTCGCTGGCCTTGCGGATGCCGCGGATCAGGTTGTTCTTGATGTCGATGATCGTCGGCCGGCCGGCACCGGCGGCGATGGCCACGTGGTCGATGCCGTGCGCCCAGACCTCGTCGAGCGGCAGGGCGCCGCCGAAGCGTACGCCGCCGTAGATGCGCAGGGTGGTACGCCGGGCCAGCGTGAGGTGGATGAGCGACAGGAAGTTCTTGTCCCACCGCACGGTGATGCCGTACTCGGAGACACCGCCGAACCCCTCGAGCACGCGCTCGTCGAGGGGATGGTAGATGTCGGCCCAACGGGCGATGGGCTCCGGCGGGCGTCCCGGCCCGCCGGCCAGCCGCGGATCCGGCGGCTCGATCTTCAGGCCGTCGATGGCGATGACACCGAAGCCCTCGTTCACCAGGTAGTGCGCGAGCGTGTAGCCGGCCGGGCCCAGGCCGACGACGAGCACGGTCTTGCCGTTGTACGGGAGCGCGTACGGCCGGGCGGCGTTCAGCGGATTCCAGCGGGTGAGCAGCCCGTAGATCTCCACGCCCCACGGCAAGTCCAGCACGTCGGTGAGCGTGCCGGTCTCCACCTGCGGGATGTCGACCGGATCCTGCTTCTGGTAGATGCAGGCCTTCATGCAGTCGTTGCAGATGCGATGGCCGGTGCCCGGGCACATCGGGTTGTCGATCATCACCAGCGCCAGGGCCCCGATGGCGTCGCCCTGTTTGCGCAGCAGGTGCATCTCCGAGATCTTCTCGTCGAGCGGGCAGCCGGCCAGGGCGATGCCCAGCGGGTTGGTGACCACCGCACCCTGCTTGTCGACGACCCCCTTGCTGCAGCTGTCCTTGTCGCGCTCGTGGCAGAGCACGCAGTAGTGGATCTCGCTCAGTCGTTCGCGCATCCCGGCGCGCGAATCGGTCAGGACGAAGCCGTCGCGGCGCCGGCGCGCGGCTTCGGGACCGGTCAGCACCTGCGGCCGGGCCGGGTCGGGACGGACGATGTGGACGAGGTGCTCGAAGTCGAGCGTCTCGGGAAACCGGAAGATCACCCACGAGGCCAGCGCCGGGTCGTGGAGGTGGGCGGCGCACCAGCGGCGCACGGCATCGATTTCGGCGGCGACGGCCGCCTTGGCCGCTTCGTCGCCGGCGGCGCGCGCCGCTTCCTCGCGGTCGAGCAGCGCGCATCCGGCGGCAGCGAGCCGCAACTCGCGCAGGCGCAGATCGATCGAGGCGCCGACGGCGGCTTCGACATAGGCATGGTCATCGGCCGTGGCGACCACCGGCGCGCCGCCCTTGAGGAGCGGGAGCGCACGCCGGCGGACGAAGTCGATCTTGAAGCGGAAGAGATCGTCGTAGGCGCGGGTGGCCTCGGCCAGCCGGGCGGCGTCGTCGCCCACCGCGAACAGCCGGGCGATGAACCGGCTGACGTGCGGCGCCAGGGCCACCAGCAGCGCCGAGCGTTCGACCGGCCCGAGCGCCGACGGCGCCGCCCGATGCGCCTCCCAGCGATCCCACAATTCCGGCTCGACCGCCCGGACCTCACCGGCGAATCGGGTGTGGAGGTCCGACAGCCGATCGGGGAGATGGAGGTCCGCGAAGCTGAACTCGGGCAGACCCAGGGGCTGGCGCGACAGGGGCGTGACACTCATGGGAGAACGGTCGGGCACGCACTCGGGTACCCGATCTTTCACGGTACATTCCGCGGTCGCCGGGAGTCAAACGATCGTTCAAATCGAGTGTGACGCTCGCGGCACCCCGCCGCACGGCGGGCAGCGGCGAGTAACGGGGCCGCGCCGGTCGGCGCCACACCGCCGCGCCTTGACTTGGCTCGGAACCGCTGAGTACGCTCTCCTCGCCATCTGGTCGGCGCGGTGACGATCCGGCTCAACGGAGATCCCTACGAACTGGCGGGCCCGGTGTCGGTGTCGGCGCTGCTGGCCTCGCTCGACATCGATCCTCGCCGGGTGGCGGTCGAGTTGAACCTGGTCGTGCTCAAGCGTGCCCGGTTCGAGACCACCATGATCGAGGCGGGGGACGCGATGGAGATCGTCAACTTCGTGGGCGGCGGCGCACGCGGCCGGCACGCATGAGCAGCCCGCTTACGGCCGCCGATCCGTTGACCATTGCCGGCCGGACGTTCACCTCCCGGCTCATCCTCGGCACGGGCAAGTATCCGTCGCCCGACGTGATGCAGGCCGCCCACCGGGCGGCCGCCGTCGAGTTGGTCACCGTCGCGATCCGGCGCGTCGACATCACCCGGAAAGCCGCGTCGCTGCTCGACTTCATCGATACCTCGGCGATTCAACTGCTGCCCAACACGGCCGGCTGCTACACCGCCGCCGATGCGATCCGCACGGCCCACCTGGGCCGTGAGGCCGGGCTCTCGAACTGGGTGAAGCTCGAGGTGATCGGCGACGAGGCCACGCTGTTCCCCGACACCGCGGCGCTCGTCGAGGCCACCGAGGCGCTCGTGAAGGACGGATTCGTGGTGCTGCCCTACACCAACGACGATCCGATCGTGTGCCGCAAGCTCGAGGACGCCGGCGCCGCCGCGGTCATGCCGGCCGGCGCGCCGATCGGCTCGGGCCTCGGCATCCAGAATCCGACCAACTTGCGCATCATCCGCGAACAGGCCCGGGTGCCGGTCATCGTCGATGCCGGCGTCGGCACGGCGTCGGACGCGGCCATCGCGATGGAGCTGGGCGCCGATGCGGTGCTGCTCAACACCGCCGTCGCCGGCGCGCGCGATCCCGTGGCGATGGCCACCGCGATGCGCCACGCGGTGATCGCCGGACGCCTCGCCAGCCAGGCCGGCCGCATCGCGCGCCGCCTCTACGCCACGGCCAGCAGCCCGGTCGACGGCGTGGTGGGGCGATGAGCGAGTTCACCCGCACCATTTCCGCCGACGACCTGGCCCGCCTCAAGGCCGATCGCGAGGCCGCCGACGCCCGCTACAACCTCGCGCTGACCGCCCTCGATCAGGCGGTGCAACGGCTGCCGTCGCTGCCCCATCCGCCGCCGGGACCGGACGAGCATCAGATCACGCCCCTCAACCAGGCGTGGGACGTGCAGGCGGCGATGCCGCCGCCAGCCTCCGGCTGGCGCGGTCTGCTGGCGCGGCTGGTGTGGCCGGTGATGGCGCCGATGGTCGCGGCGCAGCAGCGCTTCAACTCGGCGCTGGTCGACCACGTGAACCGCAACCTGCCACGGGAGCGCGCCGTGCCGCCGGCCATCGACGCGACCATCCAGCTGGTGCGGACCCACATCGACGAGTCGATCCGCTTCCAGTCGCACGTCATCGTCTACCTGCAGGCGATCACGCCGTTTGTCGACAGCAAGGACTACGAGTTCGCCGGCCTGGCCCGCCGGGCCACCGAGGACGTCGCCACGACGGCGGCCACGCTCGACGACGTGACGCGCGGATTCGCCGGCGGACTGAGTGCCCTCTCCGACGAGGTGGTCAAACGCTACGACTCGCTGACCATCCTGACCCAGCGCCAGGCCCAGGCCCTCACCGATCTGCGCACCGCCGTGGCCGTCGAACAGCAGACGATGAGCGTCCTGCGACGTCACCTCGAGCGCGTCGGGAGCGCCTCGCCCGATCCGGGCCCGCCCGCGCCGGCACCAGCCCCGATGGCCACTGCGGGTCCGGCGGCCGGCCCGCAGCAGATGCTCGCCCACGATCCCCTGCGCAGCCATCAATACGCTGGGTTCGAAGACGCCTACCGCGGCGGCGAGGACGAGATCCGCGAGCGGATGCTCGACTATGTCGGCCGCTTCGCGGGCGCCAGCGACGTGCTCGACGTGGGCTGCGGCCGGGGGGAGTTCCTCGAGCTGCTGCGCGACCACGGCATCACCGCCCGGGGCATCGATCTCAACGTCGAGATGGTCGAGCGCTGCACGGCCAAGGGCCTGGACGTCACCGCCGCCGACGCGCTCGCCTACCTGGCCGGCGTGGCCGACGGGTCGCTGGGCGGCCTGATCGCGACGCAGGTGGTCGAACACCTGCAGCCCGACGCGCTGATGCAGTTGCTCGAGCTGGCAGCGCGCAAGCTCCGCCCCGGCGCGGCCATCGTGCTCGAGACGATCAACCCGACGAGCGTGAGCGCCTTCTTCGAAAGCTACATCCGCGACCTGACGCACGTGCGCCCGGTGCATCCCGACACGCTCCGTTACCTGCTCATCGCCAACGGCTTCGCCGGCACCGAGATCGTGTGGCGCTCGCCCTACCCCGACGACGCCAAGCTTGCGCGCGTGCCCGGACCGCGGCGCGCCCCGGGGGCGGCGGGCGACGCCCGGCTCGACGCCATCGTCGCGGTCCTGGACCGCAACACCGATCTGCTTGAACACGCTGATGTTCGGCCCGCGCGACTACGCCGCCGTGGCGCGCCGGCCCTGACGACACGACCAGCCGCCGATGGCGATGCTTCCCCTTCGCGCGGCCCGCATCGCCGTCGTGGGTTCGGCGCTGGCGGCGCCGCTGACGCTGGCCGCCGTGCTTGGTCCGCGGCAGCCACTGATGTGGCTGTCTGCCGCCGGGGTCGCCGTCGGCCTGGCCGGGGGGCGGTGGGCCGGGCCGCGGGTGCTGGCGGCGCTGGTCGCGGTGGCCCCGGTCTGGCAGGTGGTGGTGTGGTGGACCACCGGCAGCGACGACTTCAACCTGGTGATGCCGTGGCTCGCGGCGGTGGCCGGCTGCCTGGCAGCGATGGCCCCGTCGCGGTGGCATCTCGGCCGTCCATGGCTCGTGCCGGTCGCGGCATGGGCCCTGATCGTCGCGGTGACGTGGCCGGTCACCGCCGCCCGTGAGCTCGACTTCACGATCCACTCGCTCGGCGGCCTCACGGGCAACGGCCGGCTGGCCCCGCCGCCCAGCGGCGCGGCGGCTGCCGTGGCCATGGCGGCCGAGATCCAGCTCGTCGGGCTGCTGCTGTTCGACTGGATGATCGGTGCCGGCGACGGCGATCGGCGACGCGTGTGGCGATGGCTGGCACCGGGCATCGCGGTGGCGTGTGTCCTGGCCATCGTCCAGATGACGATGGCTCCGCAGGTGCTCAGCCGGGAGCCCTGGGTTCGCCTGGGCCGCGCCGCCGGGCCGTTCTGGGACGCCAACGCGATGGGCACGCTGGCCGCGCTGTTCGGCCCGGCCCTGGCGGCCGGCGCGGGACGACGGTCCGGCGATCACCGCGTCGTCGCCGCGGCGTTCTGGAGCCTGGTGTCGCTCGGCGCCGTGCTGGCCTCGGGGTCGCGAACCGCCCTGGCGGCGTGGGTGGTCACGACCGGTGTCGGTGTGTCGTGGCAGTGGCGGAGCCGGCGCCGACTGGTGCTCGGCGCGGCCGGTGGAGTCGTCGTCGTCGGGCTCGTCCTGGCCACCGTGTCCACCGCGGTCAATCCGTACGTGGGACTCACCCGGCTGCGTCGACACCGTCCGAGGGGCCTCGGCAGGCGGCGGGACGGGACTCGTCGACGTCGTGTGGAACCGCAACGGCTACGGCGCCGCGTCGGTTGCTCTCATCGCCGAACATCCCTGGGCGGGCATCGGCCCGGGGGCGTTCAACATCGTGATCCTCGACTTCGCCCTGTCGGCGATCGGCGTCTACCTGCCGCCCGACAACGCCCAGAACTGGTGGCGGCATCAGTGGGCCGAGCTCGGCCCGGCCGGTGCCGTCGCGGGTCTTGCCTGCTCGTTCCTGGCAGTGCTCACCGCCTGGCGATTGCGACAGCGGCCGGACAAGGGCTGGGCGCTGCCGATTCTGGGCCTCGGGCTGATGTCGTGTGTCAGTTCACCGGTGCAGCATCCGTTCATTCAGGTATTGGTCGGGGTGCTGCTCGGCGGCGCCGTCGTCGCCGCGCGTCCCGACCAGCCGGGCGAGCCGCCGCCGCGGGCGCCGGCGTGGGCCTGGGGCCCGGCGATCTGGATCGTGGCCGGGCTGTGTGCGTCGACGCTGGCGGTCGAGGGCTGGCGGTCGCTCCGCCCGGCCTACCGCGCGGTGCGCTATCAGTTCCCCTTCAACTACGGCTTCGGCGACGCGACGCCAACCGCCGCCGGCGACGCCCGCTGGGCGGCGAGCCGGGCCGTAGGGGTGTTCGCAGCCGGCGGCCGCGCGCTCGCGCTGCACGTCACGGTGCCTCCCGATGTCGCGGCGCGCGGACCCGTACAGGTGACCCTGTCGGACCGGCAAGGGCCGGTCTGCGGGCAGGCCCTTGGCGACGGCGCGGTGCTCGACTGCCGCATCACCGTGCCACAGGACCAGTGGACCCTGGTCCAGATCGACGTCGGGCGTCCCCTCGCGCGCGGCACCGGGACCGCCAAGGCGGCGATGGTGACCGGGCGCTTCGAGCCGTAGCGTCGCCGTCGCCGCTTGCCGGCCAGCGGCGGCGTCAACGCTTGAAGAAGTGGCCGATCGCCTCGACGACGCGCGACTGGTGCGACTCGGGCAGCTCGGGATAGATCGGAAGGGCGAGCACCCGGCCGGCCGCGGCTTCAGCCACCGGGAAGGCGTTGTCCTCGTAGCCGAGGTACCGAAAGCACGCCTGGCGGTGGAAGGGCACCGGGTAGTAGACCTCGGTGCCGATCTGCCGGCTGGTGAGGTACTGGCGCAACGCGTCGCGTTCGGGCACTTCCACCACGAACTGGTTGTAGATGTGGAAGCCGTCCGGGCGCTCGAACGGCAGTGCGACGATGTCGAGCAGGCCGGCCGCCGCGAACAGCTGGCGGTAGCGCGCGGCGTTACGCCGCCGTCCCTCGTGCCAGCGCTCCAGGTGCGGCAGCTTGACCCGCAGCACCGCGGCCTGGATGGCATCGAGGCGGAAGTTCCCGCCCACCACCGCGTGGAAATAGCGCGGCGACATGCCGTGGTCGCGCCGCAGCCGCACCGCGGCGGCGACCGCATCGTCGTTGGTCGTGACCAGGCCGGCATCGCCGAAGGCGCCGAGGTTCTTGGTCGGATAGAAGGAGAAGCAGCCGGCCAGCCCGAGGCCGCCGACCGGCGCCGCACCGTCGCGGGCGCCGATGGCCTGCGCCGCGTCCTCGATGATGGGCACCTCGCCCGCAGCGCCCGCCAGCGCCGCCATGTCGACCGCCTGTCCGAACAGGTGCACCGGCAGGATGGCCTTGGTCTTCGAGGTGATGGCCCGCCGCACCGCCTCGACGTCGAGGTTGTAGGTCCCGGGATCGATGTCGACCAGCACCGGCCGGGCGCCGAGCCGGGCAACGCAGCCGGCCGTGGCGAAGAACGAGAACGTCGGCGTGATGACCTCGTCCCCGGCGCCGACACCGGCCGCCATCATCGCGACGAGCAGCGCGTCGGTGCCCGACGACACGCCGATGGCGTGGGTCACCCCGAGATACGCCGCGAGTTCGCGCTCGAGGGCGAGGACCTCCTCGCCCATGATGCAGCGCTGGCTGTCGCAGACCCTGGTGATGGCGGCGAGGGCCGCTTGGCGGAGGGGCCGGTACTGGGCCTGGAGATCGAGGAGCGCGACGGGTTCGTCCACGGCCGCACGCGGCATGGGGCGGGGTTCGACCGCCCCCTAGCCCTCGATCGCCCCGGGACGCTCGCGATGCCGGGCGATGTCGGCGTCCACCATCATGCCGACGAGCTGCTCGAAGCCAACCTCCGGCTGCCAGCCGAGCACTTTCCGGGCCTTGGTCGGGTCGCCGATCAGGTGGTCGACCTCGGCGGGCCGCATGAACCGCTGGTCGAACTTCACGTGGTCGCGCCAGTCGAGGCCGGCGTGCGCGAACGCCAGCTCCACCAGCCGCTGCACCGAGTGGCTCTCGCCGGTGGCCACCACGTAGTCGTCGGCGGTGTCCTGCTGGAGCATCATCCACATCGCCCGCACGTAGTCGCCGGCGAAGCCCCAGTCGCGTTGTGCGTCGAGGTTGCCGAGAAAGAGGGCGTCGGTGAGGCCGAGCTTGATGCGGGCCACCCCGTCGCTCACCTTGCGGGTCACGAACTCGAGCCCGCGGCGCGGCGACTCGTGGTTGAACAGGATGCCCGACACCGCGAACAGGTCGTAGCTCTCCCGGTAGTTCACCGTGATGTAGTGGGCGAACACCTTCGAGACGCCGTAGGGGCTGCGCGGGTAGAACGGCGTCAACTCGGTCTGCGGCACCTCGCGGACCTTGCCGAACATCTCGCTCGACGACGCCTGATAGAACCGGATCTTCGGGTTGACCTGACGCACCGCCTCGAGGAAGCGGGTGACGCCCTGCGAGTTGAACTCGCCGGTCAGCATCGGCTGATCCCACGACGCCGGCACGAACGACATCGCCGCCAGGTTGTAGACCTCGTCGGGCTCGCACCGTGTCGATGACGCGGATGAGCGACAACTGGTCGAGCAGATCGGCCGGGTGCAGCGTGATCCGGTCGCGCAGGTGGGCGATGCGCCACTGGTTGGGCGCGCTCAGACGGCGGATGGTCCCGGCCACCGTGTAGCCCTTCGCCAGCAACAGCTCGGCGAGATACGACCCGTCCTGCCCGGTGACGCCGGCGATGAGTGCGGTCTTGGCCATGGATACGTGTCGAGGTTCCTAGAGGGCGAACACCGTCGGCGTGCGGATGCCCTTCAACGCGTTGCGGGTATCGACGACCAGGGGAAAGCGGCTGGCGATCGCCGGATAGTCGAACGCAGTGTGATCGGTGACGATGATCGCGCAGTCGCAGCCGGCGGCGAGCGCCTCGTCGAGCGTAATCGAGGTCAGGTCGATCGGGCCGTGGCGCAGCACCGGGACGAACGGATCGGTGTAGGTCACGGTGGCGCCGCGCCGCTTCAACAGCTCGATGACGTCGAGCGCCGGCGACTCGCGCATGTCGTCGACGTTGCGCTTGTAGGCGACGCCGATGACGTGCACCTTGGCGCCGTTCACGGCCTTCTTCACCGTGTTGAGCGCCTCGGAGGTGCGCGTCACGACGTACTCCGGCATCGCGCCGTTGACGTGTCCGGCCAGCTCGATGAAGCGGGCCTCGAACCCGCTCTGCTTCGCCTTCCACGACAGATAGAAGGGGTCGATGGGGATGCAGTGGCCGCCCAGGCCCGGTCCCGGGTAGAAGGGCATGAACCCGAACGGCTTGGTCTTGGCGGCGTCGATCACTTCCCAGACGTCGATGCCCATCCGTCCGCACATCAGCGCCAGTTCGTTCACCAGGCCGATGTTCACCGCCCGGAAGGTGTTCTCGAGCAGCTTCACCATCTCGGCCACCCGTGTCGAGCTCACCGGGACGATCGTCTCGATGATGGCGCCGTAGAGCGCTGCGGCGGCCTTGGTGCTGGCCTCGTTGACGCCGCCGACCACCTTGGGGATGTTGCGGGTGATGAAGGTCGGGTTGCCGGGATCGACGCGCTCGGGCGAAAAGGCCAGGTGGAAGTCCACGCCGGCGACCAGGCCGCCGGCCTCGAGCGCCGGCTTGAGCACCTCGTCGGTGGTGCCCGGATAGGTCGTCGACTCGAGGATCACGAGCTGGCCGCGGCGCAGCACCTTGGCGGCGACCTCCACTGCCTGGACGACGTAGGACAGGTCGGGATCCTTGGTCTTGCGCAGCGGCGTGGGCACGCAGATGTCGACGACGTCGACGTCGGCGAGCGCCGCCGGATCGGTGCTGGCGCGAAAGGTGCCGGCCGCCACGATGGCGGCGACGGCGCTGGTGGCCACATCAGGGATGTAGCTGGTGCCGGCGTTGAGGGCGTCGACCTTGGTCCGGTCCACGTCGTAGCCGATCACCGGAAACCCGGCCCGGGCGAACTCGACCGCCAGGGGCAGCCCGACGTAGCCCAGTCCGATCACGCCGATCCGCGCCTGTCGACTCGCAATTCGTTCCAGTAGCTCCACGGGCCTCCCATCGCGGGCCAGCATGGCCCGCACAACCTGTCTAGCGTACCATCCGTCAGGTTCTCACCACAAGGCCGCGCCGCGGCCACCCCCGCTGCTCAGCGCTCGCTCGGGGCCGTGTCGCGAAACTGGATAGACGCGTGCAAGGTACGGACCCCGGCATCGGCGCACAGCCGCTGCAGCGCGTCGAGCCGCTCCCGCCGCACCGATTCGGTGGAGATCACCACCTGCATCACCTGCCCCGAGGCCAGCATCGGCGCCACCTCTTCCAGGGTGCCGAGCACCGGCACGCCCTGAACGCTGGTGCGCCGCTTGTGGAGGTCGTCGTCGATGAAGCCGACGACCGTCCAGTCGATGGCCCGATTCGAGCGGGCCTCGCGCAACACCATCACGCCGCCCTCGCCGGCCCCGTAGATGATCGTCGGTGGGCCGCCGCGCGACTCGCCGGGGAAGAGCTCGCCGAGGGCGCGGAACAGCACCCGGCTGGCGATCAGGAACGTGGCCAGGAGCAGCCAGTGGATCACGAACACGGCGCGCGAATAACTATTGAAGCGGAACAACAGGAGCACGACCAGCATCGACAGCGCGACCCCGGCGGTGACGGCGCCGACGAGGCTCAGCAGATCGCGCAGCCCGGCGTGCCGCCACGAGTTCTGGTAGGTCTTGAAGGCGCCGAGCATCAGCGCATGGCAGGGCAGGACGATCAGCAGCGAGCTGGCAAACATCGGCAGGTTGGCGTCGAGCGCGCCCTCGAAGCGCAGAACGTAGGCCGAGTAGTAGGCGATCACCACCAGGGCAGCGTCGATCGCCACCGTGGCGACCTGCTTCTTGAACTTGAAGTCGGCGAGCACTCGCACCATGCCGGAGGTGGTGCTGCGCTCCGGATACACGCGCTGCAGGCCGAGCTTGGCGGCGAGCACGCCGAGGCCGGCGACCATCAGGCCGACCAAGGTCGCGGTGTACGGCAGCCCGTAGCGGTACGACAGCACGCCGACACCGCCGGAGGCCAGCGCCATCGCATACAGCGCCAGCACCGCGCCCCGCTCCGACATCCCCAGCGCCACCAGCCGGTGCGACGTGTGATCGCGACCGCCCTGCGCCACCGAGCGTCCGGCCATGGTGCGGGCGACGGTCACGAAAGCCGTGTCGAAGAGCGGGACCAGCAGGAGCAGCACCGGCAGCAGCAGGACCGCGACGGTGCCGCGGCTGTAGGGCCAGGGGCCAATCACGTTGAGCCCGCCGATCATCAGGCCGATGAAGAGACTTCCGGTGTCGCCCATGAACACCGAGGCCGGGTGAAAGTTGTAGAGCAGGAAGCCGGCCAGCGCCCCGGCCAGCGCCCCGGCCAGCAGGGCGCCGGCCATGTTGCCGTCCACCAGGAAGAAGTAGCAACGGAAGGCCGCGGCGATGAGGCCGATGCCGGCGGCCAGGCCGTCCATGTTGTCGAGCAGGTTGAAGGCATTGCTCACACCGACCAGCCAGACCAGGGTGATGATCTGATCGATGGCCGAATAACCGGTCCTGGTCAGCCGCAGGCCGGCGGCGACCAGCACCGACGTGATCACCAGCTGGAGCAGGAACTTGGCCTGTGGAGGGAGCGGCCGCACGTCGTCGACCAGGCCAACCACCGCCAGCGCGGCCGCACCGCCGAGCAGGGTCCACGCCTGGGCCGGTAGCGGCGGCAGCAGCGCCGCCACCGCCAGCACGGCGCCGGCAATAGCCACCCCACCGAGCAGCGGAACTCGGCCGCGATGCCAGCGGTCCTCTTTGCGCACGGCCACGACGCCGGCCATCAGCGCCAGCGGACGCACCAGATACGTGAGGACGACGGCGAGGAGAAATGCCGCCAGCGGCGGCCACACCAGATCGAGCATGTCCGCAGGATTGGTGATGATGATACTGTGTCGCAGGCGTGGCGACCCGGCATCGCCGGGGCCCCGGCCACGCGCCGCCCGGCTGCATGCGCCTCTCGCCCGAGACTACCGTCCTCATCACCGGCGCTGCGGGCCAGCTGGCCGGCGCCTGTGCCGAGCGGCTCGCCGGCGTTTGCCGGGTCGAAGCTCTCGATCGCCGCGCCCTCGACATCGCCTCGCCGTCGGCCGTTCAGCGGGTCCTGAGCCAGATGCGGCCGGCGCTGGTGCTGAACTGCGCCGCTTACAACGACGTCGACGGCGCCGAAACGCACGCCGAAGCCGCACTGGCCGCCAACGGCCTGGCAGTCGGGGCGCTGGCCGGCGCCGCCCGCGAGATCGACGCCACGCTGGTGCACTACAGCACCGACTTCGTCTTCGACCCGGTCGGCGACCGCGGGCCGCTCGACGAGGGCGACAGCGTCAGGCCGCGCGGCGTCTATGCCCAGTCGAAGCTGCTCGGCGAGCTCTTCGCCCGCGAAGCGCCGCGCTCCTACGTGCTGCGCGTCGCCAGCCTGTTCGGAGCATCCAACGGGAGGAGCAGCGTCGACAAGCTGGCCCTGGCCATCCGCCGCGGCGATCGCGTGCGGGCCTTCGCCGATCGCACCGTGACGCCGAGCTACGTCTACGACGTGGCCGATGCCACCGTCGCGCTGGTGGAGCGGCCGGTCCCGTTCGGCGTGTATCACTGCGTCAACAGCGGCGCCACCACCTGGGTCGAGATCGCGCGGACCCTCGCCGGCCTGCTCGGCGCCGATCCCGATGCCGCGGTCGAGGGCGTGCCCTTCGCGAGCCTGGTGGCGCCGGCGCCCCGGCCGCAGTACCCGACGTTGTCCAACGCCCGGCTGGCCGCCGCCGGCGTGATCCTGCCTCCCTGGCAAGACGCGCTGCGGCGGGCGGTGGCGCGGATGCCGCCACCCTAGCCACCCGTTGCGCTACGGCCTGAAGCTGGTCACCGCGTCGATCACCCGATCCTGGTCGGCCGCGCTCATGTGGTAGTGGAGCGGCAGGCGCACCAGCTGATCCGACAGCGCCTCGGTGACGGGACATTGTCCGGGGCGCCCGCCGAGCCGCTGCCCTTGTTCGGACAGGTGCAGCGGAAGATAGTGAAACACCGCCACGATCGACCGCGCCCGCAGATGCGCGATGAACGCCTGGCGGGCGGCCAGCGTCGGCAGCAGCAGGTAATAGAGATGGGCCGGGTGCTGGCAGTGCGACCGGCACGTGCGGACGGGTGACGCCGTGCTGGTCGCTCCAGCCGGCCAGTTCGGCGTCGTAGCGGCTCCAGATCGCATGCCGCTTCGCCTGGATCGCGTCGCGGGCCTCGATCTGCGCCCAGAGGTAGGCGGCCAGGATCTCCGAGGGCAAGTAGCTCGACCCGACGTCGACCCACGAATACTTGTCGATCTGGCCCCGGTAGAAGCGGCTGCGGTTGGTGCCCTTCTCGCGGATGATCTCGGCGCGCTCGACCAGGGCGGGATCGTTGATCACGATGGCGCCGCCTTCACCGCAGCTGAGGTTCTTGGTCTCGTGGAAACTCAGCGTCGAGGTGGCGCCGACGCTGCCCAGCACGCGGCCCCGGTAGCATCCGAACAGGCCGTGGGCGTTGTCCTCGATGAGCTGCAGCCCGTGGCGGCCGGCGATGTCCGACAGGGCGTCGAGCTCGCACCCGACCCCGGCGTAGTGCACGACCATCAGCGCACGGGTGCGGGCGGTGATCGCCTGTTCGACCAGCCGCTCGTCGATGTTGAGGGTGTCGGGGCGGATGTCGACGAACGCCGGGCGCGCCCCGCGCAGCACGAACGCGTTGACCGACGACGCGAAGGTGAACGACGGGCAGATCACCTCGTCGCCGGCGTCGATGCCCGCCAGCATCACGGCCATCTCGAGGGCGTGCGTACACGACGTGGTCAGCAGCACCCTGGCGGCGCCGAGGATCGATTCCAGCGCCTCACGTGAGCGCTTGGTGAAAGCGCCATCACCGGCGAGATGCCCCGAGCCGAGCGCCTCGGCGATGTACTGCTCTTCGCGGCCGGTCACGGCCGGCCGGTTGAACCAGATGGGCTGTTCGCTCATGTCGAGTCAGCGTGCCTCGCGTCGCCGCGGCATGGTACACCTGGCGGCGCGGTCATCTCCGGCTCCGCTCTTTCACGGCGGCGCGCGTCTCGCGATCGACCTCGCGCTTGCGAATCGTCTCGCGCTTGTCGTGCAGCTGCTTGCCGCGAACGAGGCTGAGCGCGACCTTGACGCGGCCGCGGGTGAAATACATCCGCAGCGGCACCAGCGTGAGGCCCTTCTCGGTGGTCTTGCCGATGAGTTTGCGGATCTCCAGCTTGTGGAGCAGCAGCTTGCGGCGGCGCCTGGGATCGTGATCGACGTAGCCGCGGTGGCTGTACGGGTTGATGTGCACGTTGTACAGCCACACCTCGCCCTTCTCGACCCGGGCGTAGCTGTCGCGCAGGTTGGCCTTGCCCTCGCGGATGCCCTTGACCTCGGTGCCGAGCAGCTGCACGCCCGCTTCGAAGGTCTCCAGCACGTGGTAGTCGTGGAAGGCCTTGCGGTTCTCGGCGATGAGCACGTCGTCGCCGTCCTTCGCGTCGCGCGGCTCGCGGCGGGCGGCGGCGTACGAGCGCTCACGGCGTGGCCGTCCGGCGAGCCGCCGCCAGCTCGGCGGCCAGTCGCACGGCGTGCACCAGGCTGCCGTGGTCGGCCACACCGCGGCCGGCGATGTCGAAGGCCGTGCCGTGGTCGACCGAGGTCCGGATGATCGGCAGGCCGAGCGTCACGTTGACGGCCGAGCCGAAGGCGAGGAGCTTGACCGGCACCAGCCCCTGATCGTGGTAGCAGGCGACGACGCAGTCGAACTCGCCGCGGGTCGCGCGCACGAACACCGTGTCGGCTGGAAACGGCCCGCGCACGTCGTGGCCCGCCGCCCGCGCGTCGGCCACGGCCGGGGCGAGCACGTCGTCGTCTTCGCGGCCGAACAGCCCGCCCTCCCCCGCATGGGGGTTGAGCGCGGCCAGCGCGATGCGCGGCTGCGCGACGCCGAACGCCGGCAGCTCGCGGGCGGTGAGGGTGAGGATGGCGCCCAGGTGCTCGCGCGTGAGCAGCGCCGGCACCTCGCGCAGGGCGACGTGGACGGTGGCGAGCACCACCTTCAGCATCGGCGCGTGGAACATCATCGCCACCTGCGGCGAGCCGCACAGGTGGCCGAGCAGGTCGGTGTGGCCCTTCCACGGCAGCCCGGCGGCGGCGAACGCCGCCTTGTTGACCGGCGCCGTGGCCACGGCGTCGACCACGCCCCGGCGCGCATCGCCAACCGCACGCACGATGGCGTCGTAGGCGGCGCGCCCGGCGACGGCGCTGACCTGCCCCATCTCCACCTCGACCGGCGCCTCGTAGAGGATTGGGTCGCAGACCGCGCGCACCGCCGGGTCGGCCGCGGTCTTGCCGGCGATCTCGGGGCCGATGCCCGCGGGATCGCCCACGGTGATCGCGACGCGGGGTTTCATGGTCAGGATACAACCCGATTGGCGCATTTGGTGATCTGGTGATCGGTGATCGGTGATCGATTGGTGATCTGATGATCGGGTGATCTCTGATCGATCTGGTGATCGCGATCGGGCGGCACGGATCGACCACGTCGACTCCCACCGTCCGCGCCGCAGATCATCAGATCGTCACAGATCAAGAGATCACAGATCGCAGATCGATCAACGATCACCGATCAAGAGATCGCGTCTTGATCTCAATCTCCGCACGACCCAGTCGGCGACCAGCTTCGGTCCCGCGTTGCGGTCGAGGGCGGCGAGGCCGCGGTCGATCGCGGCGAAGGCGCGCCGGGCAGTGGCGGCGGGCAACTGCGCGGCCAGGCGCTCCACCGTGGCGACGTCGTCGCCGTTGGCCAGCGATCGGCGGTCGGCCCCGGCGTGCACGATGGCCAGATCGCGGGCCAGCGACGAGGCCACGCGCAGCACGGCCGCCAGCTCCTGACGGGTGAGCTCCGGTTTGCCAATCACGTCCTTGGCTACCGCCAGCCGCGTCCCCAGATCGGGCTGCGCCGCCGCCCCGAGCAGGCGGGCGGCCCGCACCCGCGAGGCGGTCAGGTCGGTCGACCCGAACGCCAGGGCGGCGCCGGCGCTGCCATCGGCGAGCGTCGCCGCTCGCCGCGCCTCGTCGGTGGCGTAGCCGTGGTCGCGCGCCAGCAGCCGCACGAGATCGTCGGTGGTGAGCCGCCCGAATGCCAGGCGCATCGTGCGCGATCGCACCGTGCGCAGCAGCGCGTCGGGCGCCGCCGAGGTCAGGACGAACATCGTGCCCGGCGGCGGCTCTTCGAGCGACTTGAGCAGCGCGTTCTGCGCGCCTTCGGTGAGGGCGTCGGCGTCGCGGACGCCGACCAGGCGCTGCCGGCCCTCGAAGGGCCGGTAACCGCAGTCGGTGAGGACGGCGCGCACCGGGTCGATCTTGATCGTCCCGGTGTCGTCGGGCGCCAGCGTGACGACATCGACGTGCACGTCGCGGGCGATGCGCTCGCACGACCGGCACACTCCGCACGCATCGCCGGCGACCGGCGCCTCGCAGTTCAGCGCCTGCGCGAGGGCCTGCGCCACGCGCCACTTCCCCACCCCGGCAGGACCGGCGAAGAGCAGCGCCGGCGGCACCGACCCGCGGTTGATGGCGGCAGCGAGCAGGGCCAGGAGACGGGTGTGTCCGACGACGTCGCGGAACGGCATCCGGTGACCGCTACCGCGGGCGCCGGGAGGCCGCCGGGTCCTTCTTCTCGTCGGGCTTGTCGCGCCGTCCGAAGAGCCGCGACCAGAAGCCGCGCTTCTTCTCCGGTTCGGGCGCCGCGGCCACCTCGGGCGCCTGCTGCGCGGGCGAGACCGGTGTGGCATCGGGCGGCTTCTCGGCCGGGGCGACGTCGGCGGCGCGGTTCTCGACGGCCGGAGCGCCGCCGCCGAAGAAGCCCGCGATCTGGCCGAAGAGCGACCGGCCGACGTGCAAGTGGCAGTGTTCCTCGGGTTCGGTGCCGCGCACGAAGTACTCGGTGCCCACCATCGAGCGCTCCGACTGGTAGCCGCTGTCGTCGACCACCGGCACGGCGTCGCAGCCGCCCGCCGGACGCTTTCCCGAGAGACGGCAGACCTGCACCGTCACGATGCCGCGCGGCGCCACCAGCGGCTCCGGCTTGTCCTTGCTGGTGGCGGCCTTCATGAACTCCGCCCACAGCGGCACTGCCACGTCGCCGGCGTAGGCGCTGCCGGGCAGGATCTGCCGCGGCGTGTCGTAGCCGACCCACACGCCGGCGGCCAGCGACTGCGTGTAGCCGACGAACCAGGCGTCCCGGTACTCGTTGGTCGTGCCAGTCTTGCCCGACGCCGGCAGCCGGAAGCCGAGCTGGCGCGCCTTCCAGCCGGTGCCCATGTCGATGACATCGGCGAGCATCGACGACATCAGGAACGCGGTCGCCGGGGTCACCGCCTCTACCGCCGTCTCTTCGGCCCGGAAGAGGACGTTGCCTTCGGTGTCCTCGACGCGACGCACCAGCTGCGGCTTGTGCCATACCCCGGCGCTGGCAAACGCGCCGTAGGCCGAGGTCATGTCGAACAGCGTCACTTCGCCGGAGCCCAGCGCCAGCGACGGCACCGCGGGCACCGATCCCAGCCCGAGCTTCTGCGCGTAGCCGACGGCGCTGGAGACACCGACCATCTCGAGCATGCGGACGGCGGCGCGGTTGCTCGACGTCCGGAGCGCGGTGCGCATCGTCAATTCCGACCCGGCGGCGTGCCCTTCTTCAGGCGACCAGTCGCCCTGCAGCGTATCGAAGGGTTCGTCGAGCCGGTCGATCAGGCTCGCCGGGGTATAGCCGGCCTCGAGCGCCGCGGCGTAGACGAACGGCTTGAACGCCGAGCCGGGCTGCCGCCTGGCCTGCACCGCGCGGTTGAAGTGGCTCTCCGAGAAGCTGCGCCCGCCGACGATGGCGCGCACTTCGCCGGTGCGCGGATCGACGGCGACGACGGCGGCCTGGAGCGGGGCGTCGTCGGCCGGGTCGGCGCGGCGCCGGGCCTTGAGCGCTGCCTGACGCCTGACCGCGAGATCGGCCAGCGACCTGGCGACGGCGGCCTCGGCCGCCTTCTGCATCTCGACGTCGATGGTCGTGTAGACGCGCAGGCCGCTCTGGTAGACGCGTTCGCGGCCGAACCGCTCCACCAGTTCCAGCCGCACCTGCTCCTTGAAGTACTGGCCGAAGGGCTCGTCGCGGCGCAAGGCGTCGCGCAGGGTCACGGCGCTCTCCCGCTCGCGGTCGAACGTCGCCTGGTCGATGTCGCCTTCGTCGAGCATCGCTTGCAGCACGACGTTGCGACGGGCGACGGCCCGCTCCATGTTCACGCTGGGCGCCCAGGTGGACGGCGACTTCACCAGGCCGGCGAGCAGCGCCGCTTCGCCGATGGTCAGCTCGCGGGCCGGCTTGCCGAAGTAGCCGAGCGCGGCCGCCTCGGCGCCGTAGAGCCCGGCGCCGAAGTACATCTTGTTGAGGTAGAACTCGAGGATCTGATCCTTGGTGTACTGGTGCTCGATCCGCAGCGCCAGCAGCACCTCCTGCACCTTGCGGGTGTAGGTCTTGTCGAGCGTCAGGAAGCTCTGGCGCGCGAGCTGCTGGGTGAGGGTGCTGCCCCCCTGGGCCAGGCGGCCCTCCTTCAGATTGGCGAGCGTTGCGCCGAGGATGCGGACCAGGTCGACGCCGGAGTGCGAGCGGAACCGCTGGTCCTCGATCGCCAGCAGCGCCCGCACCAGGTGCGGCGACACGTCGGCGAGCGCCACGTCGAAGCGCCGCTCGTCGAAGATGGTGAACGCCGGGGCATCGGCCGCGTCGTAGAACACGGTGGCCTGGGCCATCTCGCCCATGCGCCGGACATCGTCGATGCTGGGCAGCCCGGCCAGGAGCCGGTGCACGCTCCACTGCGTGGCGCCGACGGCGGTGGCCTGCAGCACCGCCATGAACCCGGCGAGGACGACCAGCGCTCCCGGGAAGCGGGAGGTCACCGCGCGGAGCGCCTCTGACAGCCGGCGGACCGCCGGGCGTTCGAGCAGGGCTGTGAGCATCACGTCGGCCTTGGCACGGTCGGGCCGCGGGGCCCGGCGCGACGACCATCCAACCGGTACTACGAACGGGGTCCGGACGATCCGAACAATGGCCTCAGGCGAGGAGCCGAAGGCTCAAGCAGTGCCAAGGGCCGCGAGCGAAGGGCGAAGCCCGAGCAGAGAAGGCTGAGACGGCCCCAACGAAGTGCCTCAGGCGAAGGGCCGAAGGCCCGAGCAAACGAGGCTGAGAGATGTCGGTAGCGAAGCTGAGGGAGAGGGACTCGTGCCCGCTCGCGACGCCTGCAAAGGCGTCGCGGCGTGCCTGAGTTCGTCGATCCCGCCAAACGACGAGCGATCAGCGAGGAGATTGGCGGGGTCGACGGGACTCGAACCCGCGGCCTCTGCCGTGACAGGGCAGCGTTCTAACCAACTGAACTACGACCCCAATCTTCTCGCGACCGCCCGCCGGTACAGGTCGTGCCCCGCCCGTCTGCCAGCGAGTGGTGGGCGGTACAGGACTCGAACCTGTGACAGCCGGCGTGTAAAGCCGGTGCTCTACCAACTGAGCTAACCGCCCGGCTCACCGACCGACGAAACTTTGACTATACCAGACCTTGAGCAGCAGGAGCGACATCCCGGCGAGCGCCCCCGCCAGGGCGTGATGCTCCCGATTGTGGACGGCGCGTGCCCAGCTGAAGCGCCGGCCATCGGGGGGCAGGCGCTGCTGGGCATAGCGGTCGTAGGCGTCCCCGAACTTCTCGCGCAGATGCGCTTCCTCGGCGCGGACCGCCGCGCCGAGCGTCCCGGCGAGGTAGATCACGATGGCCAGCCCCAGCCACAGATGATTGGCCGAGACCGCGATCCCCAGCCCCAGCAGCGTCGAGCCTACATACAAGGGATGCCGCATGTAGCGGTACGGACCGCTCGAGGTCACCTCGCGGCTCTTCTCGACGTGACCTGCCGCCCACAGCCTGAGGCCGAGCCCCGCCGCGACCAGACCGGCGCCGAGCGCCAGGCTGCGCGCGGTCGGACGCGACAGCCACACCGTGAGGATCGCCATCAGGCCGCCGAGTGCGACGCGGTACCGGGCCAGTGTGGCGACGACGCTCATCGCCGTCCCATCGCCAGCCGCCGCTGGCAGGCGCCGAAGACCTCGTCCACCGGGATGTCGTTCACACAGGCGCGGCCGCGCAGGCACTCGCGCTTGTGAAAGCAGACGCACGTGTCGGCCCGCGAAACCGATTCGTCGTCGGCATTCCAGGGGCCGTTGCGTTCGGGGCGAGTCGGGCCGAAGAGGCCCACGATCGGCGCGCCGACCGACGCCGCCAGGTGCAATGGTCCCGTGTCCCCGCTCACCACGAGGCTGGCCTGTCGTGACAGCGCCAGCAGGTCGTTGAGCGTGGTGGCTGGCGAGACCATGGCGTGTCCGCCGGCGTGCCCCACGACCTCCTCGGCCAGCGCGCGCTCGGTCGCACCCCACGTCACCACGCTTGGCAGCGCGGCCTCGGTGCCGAGGCGGTGGGCCAGCTCTCCGAATCGCGCCGGTGGCCACCGCTTGTTCGGCCAGGCCGCGCCGGGATTGAGCAGCGCGAAGCGGCCGGCGCGGGCGATCGAGGGCCACGACAGGACGTCGGCGGCAGCCGGCGACGGGCGAACGACCCACGGAAAGGCCGGCCGGGACGGCGCGTCGACGCCGAGCGCCGCCAGCGCGGCGAGGTTCTTCTGCACGACGTGGCCATCGGCCGGGCCCGCCACGGTCTCGCCGTAGCACCACGCCGCCAGGCCTTCGCGCAGTTGTTCCGCAACGAAGCCGATCACGCGACGCGCCCCCGACGCGCGGGCGAACACCGCCGACTTGATCAGCCCCTGGAGGTCGACGGCCGCCTCGTAGCGTTGCGCACGCAGGTAGCGCACGGCCGCAACGTCGCCCGCGGAGCCGGCGAACCGCTGTTCGTGGGCATCGCGGCCGGGACTGGTCGCGCGCACGACCACGCGCGTGCCCACGCCCTCGACCAGCGCGAGCACGGCGGCGTGCCGCGCGTCTACCAGCCAGTCGACGGCGACATCGGGACGCGCCTGCTCGAGCGCCGCCAGCACCGGCAGCGCGTGCACGATGTCGCCCAGCGCGCCCATGCGCACGATGAGCAGGCGCGCCCCGGCGGGCGGCGCGGCCGTCGTCATCGATCGCCCTCGCGGATCGTGCGCAGCAGGTCGCGGGTGGAGTGATCCTTCGGATCGCCGACGATCGCCGTGCGCCCGCCATAGGCGGCTACCGTGGCGCGCTCGGGCACGCTGGCTTCTGTGTAGTCGGTGCCCTTGCAATGGACGTCGGGGCGCAGCAGCTCGAGCAGCGGCGCCACGGTCGGCTCGTCGAAGATGGTGACGGCGCCAACGGCGCGCAGCGCCGCCACCAGCTCGGCGCGATCCCCGGCGGGCAGCACCGGCCGGCCCGGGCCCTTCAGCGCGCGCACCGAGGCGTCGCCGTTCACGGCCACGACCAGCACGTCGGCCTCACGCGCGGCGGCCTCGAGGTAGCGGACGTGGCCGACGTGCAGGAGATCGAAGACGCCGTTGGCGAAGGCTACCGTGCGGCCGGCGCGCCGCGCTTCCTCGACCCACGCCGCCAGCGCCCGGCGCGACAGCACGGCGGCCATGCCCTTACCGCGTGGCGCCATCCGCCGCCACGGCGGCGGTGAGCTCGCGGGCCGTCACCGTCGCCGTCCCCCGCTTCATCACCACCAGGCCGCCGGCGTAGTTGGCGAGACGGGCGGCATCAGCCATCGCGGCACCCGCGGCCAGTGCCAGGGTGAGCGTCGCCATCACCGTGTCACCGGCCCCGGTGACGTCGGCGATCTCGTCGGAGCCGTAGATCGGCACGTGGACCGTCGGCGCGCCGGGCACGAAGAGCGCCATGCCACGGCTGCCGCGGGTGACCAGCACGGCGTCCATGCGCGTGCGGGTGAGGATGGTCCGGCCGGCGCGCTCGAGGGCCCGCGGGCTGTCGCCGATCGCGATGCCGAGCGCCTGCTCCACCTCCGATTCGTTCGGGGTGCAGGCGGTGAGGCCGCGATACTCGAGCAGGTCGTAGCGCGAGTCGACCAGCACCGGCACCCGGCGCCGGCCGGTCAGGAGCGGGCGCACGAGACCAGCGACCAGCGCCGGCGACAGCAGTCCGGACCCGTAGTCGGAGACCAGCACGGCGTCGGCGCCGCGGACGGCGCGGGCGGCCGCCCGCAGCCACGCCGCCCGCCACGCGTCGGCGATCGGCTCGCGGGCGTGACGGTCGATGCGCACGACCTGCTGCTTGGCCGAGTGGATGCCGCCCGCCAGGATCCGGGTCTTCACCGGTGTGCGATAGCCGGCCGGGCGCACGACGCGACCCGTGTCGACGCTGCGCGGGAACGAGGCCAGGACGCGTCGACCGGGCTCGTCGCGGCCGGCCAGCGCCACCAGCGTCGCCGCGCCGCCGAGCGCGGCCACGTTGCGGGCGGCGTTGCCTGCACCGCCCGGCCGGATGTCGGTCGAGTCGTACTCGAGGATGAGCACCGGCGCTTCGCGCGACACCCGGGCGATGCGCCCGGACACGTATTCGTCGGCGATGAGGTCGCCCAGCACGACGACGCGGCGGCCGCGGGCGGCGCGGACCAGGGCGGTGAGACGGGCAGGGATCGGATCGGCGGAAGCCTTCGCCATGCGGCCGCTAAAGACTACCCTACGCATTGGCTGGGCCGGGATCACTGGCGAGCACGACAGCCGCAGCCCCGGCGAGGGTATCGCAGATGGCGTGCACCGTCTGGCCGTCGGGCCGCGTTTCCTCCTCGAGGCGGCCCCAGCCGGTGCGCACCAGGATGCCGCGGGCGCCAACCCGCTGGCCGAGCTGCACGTCGAGCCACTTGTCGCCGATGACCCACGACCGCGTTGGATCGAGCCCCAGGTCGGCGACGGCGTCGAGCACCATCCCGGGCTCGGGCTTGCGACACCGGCAGTCGACGCGCAACTCGTCGATGAGCGCGGCCGGATGGTGCGGGCAGTGGTACCAGCCGTCGACGTGCGCGCCACCGCGCCCCAGCCGCGCGGCGATCTCGGCGTGCAGCTCGCCAACGAACTCCGGGCGGATCATCCGCCGGCCGATCCCGCCCTGGTTGGTCACGACGACCACGGCATACCCCGCACGGTTGAACAGGCGGACGGCGTCGATGGCCCAGGGATAGAGCGTGAGCTGCGACAGCTCGGACAGGTAGCCGACGTCCTCGTTCATCGTGCCGTCGCGATCGAGAAAGATGGCTGGCCGCAGCCCGCCCGATGTCGTGAGGCTGGGAACCTGGCTGGTCATGGGATGAGGGCGGCGACCTGCGCGGCCGTCACGCCGCGCATGCACTGGTGCCCGAGCGGGCACTCCCGCAGCATACACGGCCGACACCACACCTCGTGGGTGGCCAGCCGCGGCGGCGGACCGTCGAGGCGCGCCGCCAGGGGGGCGGTATGGTGCTCGTTGGTGGCGCCGAAGATCGCCACCACCGGGGTGCCGACCGCGCCCGCCAGGTGCATCGCGCCCGAGTCGTTGGCCACGACCGCGTGCGCCCGCTCGAGCACGCCGGCCAGCGCGGCCAGGTCGGTGCGGCCCACCAGGTCGACCGTGGCCTCGAGCGCCCCGCGCGCACCCGCGCGGCCGCGCAGCGCGTCGCGGAGCTCGGCGCTGGCGGCAGCATCGGCGCCAGCACCGACGATGACGGTGGCCAGTCCGCGATCGCGCCACAGCGCGATCGTCAGCGCGGCGAACTGGTCCGGCGGCCACTGCTTGGCGCGTCCGTAGGCCGCCCCCGGCGCCATCACCACGAACCCTCGCGCCGGGACGCCGGCGAGCAGCGCCGCGGCCGACTCGCGGGCCGGCGGCGGCACCGTGATCGGCGCCACGCGCGCGGCGGCCGGCAGCCCGAGCGCGCCGGTGAGCGCAAGGTAGTAGTCGGCCTGGTGCAGCAGTCCCCGGGGCCGGCGGATGCGGCGCGTGAGGAGCGGGCCGCGCCCGTGGGTGGCATAGCCCCATCGTTCGGGAATCGACGCCCGCGACGCCGTCCACGCCGACACGAACGAGTTCGGCAACAGCACGGTGAGATCGAAGTGCCCCGCCGCCAGGCTGGCCGCATCCTGTCGCCACGCGGCCGGCCGTGTCACGGGCGCCCGCGGGTTCAACGTGACGACGGCGTCCACCTCGGGCACCATTCCGTAGAGCGCCGCCACGCCCGGCCGCGCCGCCACGGCGAGGTGGGCGTCGGGCGCCCAGGCGCGCACGGCCCGCAGTGCCGGCAGCGCCATCACGGCGTCGCCCAGCCAGTTGGGCGCCGCGACGACGACCCGCTGGGGGCGGGCGTCAGTCATCGAGCGCCCCGTCGGGCCGCGCCTCGGGGAACATCCCGCGGGTCTCGGAGGTGGGCGCGTCACGCCACCGCCGGTGCATCCAGAGCCAGAGCTCGGGCTGGCGCCGCACGTACATCTCGAGGACGTCGGTGCAGCGCTGGGTGAACTCGCGAATCGGATCGACGGCGCCGGCGGCCGGCGGCTCGACCGGGCGCTCGTAGACCAGTCGGATGCGGCCCTGCGGCAGCGGCAGCGCGAACACCGGCACCACCGGGGCGCCGGTGCGCAGGGCGAGCGCGGCGAGCGTCGAGGTGGTGGCCGCCGGCCGCTGGAAGAACCGGACCCAGATGGCATCGGGGCTGTGCAGGTGCTGGTCGATGAGCAGCGCCACACCGTGGCCGTCCATCAGCGTGCGCAGCACCTTCCGCACCGCGCCCTCGCGGTAGATGACGCTGTTCCCGGTGCGCTGGCGCAAGGTCTCGAGCAGGTCGTGGAGACCCGGATTGTCCAGCGGCCGCGCCAGCACGCCGACCGGCTCGAACAGCAGGGCGTGGACGATCGCGTGCAGCTCCCACAGGCCGAAATGCCCGGTGAAGAAGAGCACGCCCCGGCCCTTGGCGTAGGCCGTCCGCACGTGGTCCTCACCGTCGATCTCGACCGCCCGCCGCATTGCCTCGGTGGACATCGTGCTGAAGCGGAGCAGCTCGACCAGGAGCACGCCGAAGTGCTGGAACATCCGCCGGGCGATTGCCCGCCGTTCGGCGTCGGAGCGGGCCGGGAAACACTGCGACAGGTTGGCGAGGGCCACCCGGCGGTGGGGCGCGTCGATCAGGTAGAACGCGGTGCCGAGCGCGCCGCCGAGCATCCGGGCGATCGGCGCCGGCGACAGGCCGACCAGCGCGCGCATCCCGCGGACGGCCGCGAGCTCGAGCCGCTGCCTGAAGGCCTTCACGTGCGGGCCCTCGCCGCCCCCGACCGCCCGCCGGCCCGCACCTCGTCGATCACCCGGAGCATGTCCTCGACGAACGCTTCCCAGCGAGGCAATTCGATCACCAGCGGCACACGCGCCACCGGGCAGGCCAGCCGCCCGAGTGGCTCGAGGCGGATGGCATCCTTGTCGGTGGTCAGGGCGCCCCAGGCCTTGTGCGCATCGACCAGTCGCGCCACCTCGTCGAGATCGCGCCCGCTGAACCAGTGGTGGTCCCGGAACTGCCGCGTGGCGGCGATCTCCCAGCCCATGGCCGCGAGGCCCTCGACAAACTGCGCCGGCTGTCCGATGCCGGCCACGGCCACCACGCGGGCCCCCGCCGGGGGCACGCCACCGTGGATCGCGACCGGCTTTCCCATCGTCCGCCGCGCCCCGTAGGCCCGCGGCACGCCGTAGCGATCGCCTTCGTCGGCCGCCGCGCTGTCGGTGGCGCCCACCACGACGAGCACCGATGCGCGGGCCAGCGCGTCGAGCGGCTCGCGCAGCCGCCCTTTGGGCAGCACGTGATCGACCGCCAGCGCGCCGGCCGGGGTGACGACGATGTCGAAGTCGCGGGCCAGCCGCACGTGCTGGAACCCGTCATCGAGCAGGTGCACGGTGGCGCCCAGCTCGGATTCGGCGTGGCGTCCGGCGGCGTAACGATCGGCGCCGACGACAACGCACGCCTCGGGCACCGCCCGTGCGAGCATCAACGGCTCGTCGCCGGCGGCCTGCGCCTCGAGCAGCAGGCGGGCACCGTCGGAGACCACGGCCGGCTCGGGCGTGCGATCGCGACGCGCGTAGCCACGGGAGAGGATCGCCGGCCGCTCACCCCGCTCCACGAGCCGGCGCGCGATCGCTTCGACCAGCGGCGTCTTGCCGGTGCCGCCGACGCTGAGGTTGCCGATGCTCACCACCGGTCGGGCGAGACGATACCGGGCCGAAGGCCGGCGCTCGTACCAGCCGCGCCGGGCGCGGGCGAGCCTGCCGTACAGCTGATGCAGCATCAAGAACCCGTGTCACACATGAGGTCGGCATTCGGCCGGCGATGCATCCCGCCGGGCGGCGTTGCTCCTCCCTCAAATACTGGCAAGTATTCTCGGTCGTCGCGCCTGGCCAGTCGGGCGCCTCGCCGCCCTCGATGCTTCGTCCTCATGTGTGACACGGGTTCAAGTGGGCAGGCGGAAGGGCCGCACGTTGGCGGGATAGGCGCTGCGCTGCGGCGGCAGCAGCCCGTCGAGCACCGCCAGCGTCTTGTCCTTCGCGCCGCGGTTGGCCTCGACCAGCGCCCGCGCGGCCGCGCCGAGCCGGGCGCGGCGCACCGGATCGGTCATCAGGGAGAGGACCTGATCGTCCAGGGCGTGCTCGTCGGTCACCTGCACGCCGGCGTCGTTGGCGACGAAGGCGGCGGCGATCTCGGCGAAGTTCTGCATGTGCGGGCCGAACACGACCGGGCGGCCGAAGACCGCCGGCTCGAGGATGTTGTGGCCGCCGGTGGCCACGAGACTGCCCCCGACGAAGACCACCGTGCCGAGTTGATACAGCGTGGCCAGCTCGCCAATCGTGTCGAGGACCACGACGTCGGCGCGCGGCTCGGCATCGATGGGCAGGTCGCTGCGCCGCACCGTGCGGAAGCCCTCCTGCTCGCACAGCCGCACGACCTCGCCGAAGCGTTCGGGGTGCCGTGGCGCCACCAGCAGCACCGCCGCCGGCAGCGCGGTCTTCACGCGCCGGAACACGCGCAGCACCGCCGCCTCTTCACCCTTCATCGTGCTCCCGGCGACGAGCACCGGCCGCGCCGGGGCGAAGCGGAAGTAGCGCAGCACGCGCTCGCGGGGCCGGGCCTGCGCCGACGTCCCGCCAGGCTCGAGCGAATCGAATTTCAGACTGCCGGTCACCGTGATGCGCTCGGGGAGGGCGCCGATCTCGACGAAGCGCCGCGCCGACTCCTCCGACTGCACGCAGAAGCGGTCGATGTCGGCGAGCACGTGGCGGAAGAAGCCGCGCGCCATCCGGTAGCGCGGGAACGAGCGCGACGACAGCCGGCCGTTGAGCACGGCGGTCTTGACGCCGCGGTCGCGGCACTCGCGCAGCAGGTTCGGCCAGATCTCGGTCTCCATCATCAGAAACAGCCGCGGCTTGACCAGATCGAGCGTCCGGCGGACCACCAGCCCGAGATCGAACGGGAAGTAGAACACGGCATCGGCGTCGGGCACGCTGCGACGGGCCAGCTGCTGCGCCGACATCGTGGTCGTCGACAGGAAGAGCCGCAGCCCGGGATGGCGTTCGCGCAGCCCGGCGATGAGCGGGCGCGCGGTGAGCAGCTCCCCGACCGAAACGGCGTGAATCCAGATCGACGGCTCGGCGTCGATGTTGAACGACACCGGCAGGTAGCCGAGCCGCTGCGGCAGGCTGGCGATGTACTTGCGGTAGCGCACCGCCTGGTAGACGAGCCACGGCGAGACGGCCACCGCGAACAGCACGATGAGGGCGGTGTAGAGGACGTACATGAACTAGTGGGGTAACCCGTGCATTCCGTGCGGGTTAACTACCTGGGCAGTATAGCGCGACGGTTTGACCGCGCCCCGGGCGTCGGCTATACAATCATACGTTTGCCGATCGGCTGAGAGGCGGCACGAGCGGATACCAACGGCGGAGGGTGCGATGGCGGTTCGAGTGGGGATCAACGGGTTCGGGCGCATTGGGCGCAACATCATGCGCGCGGCGCTGGCCGACGACCAGATCGACTTCGTGGCCGTCAACGACCTGACCGATGCGAAGACGCTGGCGCATCTGCTCAAGTACGACTCGGTGCTCGGCAACCTCACCGCGTCGATCGAGGGCCGGGCCGACAGCATCGTCGTCGATGGCGACGAGTTCACGGTGCTGTCGTCGAAGGATCCGGCGGCGCTGCCGTGGAAGGATCTCGGCGTCGACGTCGTGTTCGAGTCGACCGGCCGGTTCGCCGATCGCGACGGCGCGGCCAAGCACCTCGCCGCCGGGGCGAAGAAGGTCATCATCACCGCCCCCGCCAAGAAGCCCGACATCACGGTCGTGCTCGGCGTGAACGACGACAAGTACGACCCCAGGGCCCACCACATCATCTCCAACGCGTCGTGCACCACCAACTGCCTGGCGCCGCTGGCCAAGGTGCTGCACGAGTCGTTCGGCCTGAAGCGCGGCTGGATGACGACCGTGCACGCCTACACCAACGACCAGAACCTGCTCGACCTCCCGCACAAGGACATCCGCCGGGCCCGTGCCGCGGCGATGTCGATCATCCCGACCACGACCGGCGCTGCGTCGGCGGTCGGCGAAGTGCTGCCGGAGCTGAAGGGCAAGCTCGACGGCATCTCGCTGCGCGTGCCGACGCCGAACGTGTCGGTCGTGGACCTGGTGGCGCTGCTCGACAAGAAGGCCACCGCCGACGAGGTCAACGCGGCGCTGTCGGCCGCCGCCCGGGGTCCGCTCAAGGGCATCCTCGCGGTGACCGACGAGCCGCTGGTGTCGATCGACTTCCGCGGCAACCCGCACTCCTCGATCGTCGACGCCGCCTACACCAAGAGCATGGACGGCGACTTCGTGAAGGTGATGGCCTGGTACGACAACGAGTGGGGCTACTCGAACCGCTGCGTCGACCTGCTGAAGAAGATCGCCAAGCACCTCTAGCCGCCAGGCCCCGGCGCCATGACCAAGTACTCGATTCGCGACCTGCCGCTCGACGACCGCCGCGTGTTCATGCGGGTGGACTTCAACGTCCCGCTCAAGAACGGCGTCATCACCGACGACACCCGCATCACCGCCGCGCTGCCGAGCATCCGCCTGGCGCTCGACCACGAGTCCACCGTGATCCTGGCTTCTCACCTGGGGCGGCCCAAGGGCAAGGTGACCCCGGAGTACAGCCTGAAGCCGGTGGCCGTGCACCTGTCGACGCTGCTGGGTCGCGAGGTCGTGTTCGCCAGCGACTGCATCGGCGAGCCGGTCCGGGCCGCCATCGCCAAGGCGGAGGGCCCGGGCGGATCGCGCGTCGTGCTGCTCGAGAACCTGCGCTTTCATGCCGAGGAGGAGAAGAACGATCCCGCCTTCTCGACGGCGCTGGCAACGCTCGCCGATGTCTACGTGGACGACGCCTTCGGCGCGGCCCACCGCGCCCACGCCTCGGTCGCCGGCATGGTCGGCCCCTTCGCCGCGGCCGGCGCCGGCCTGCTGATGGAGAAGGAGCTGACCTACCTGGGCAAGGCGCTCGGCGATCCCGAGCGGCCGTTCGTGGCGATCCTCGGCGGCGCCAAGGTGTCGGACAAGATCGAGGTGATCGAGAACCTCCTCGGGCGGGTCGACCACCTGCTCATCGGCGGCGCCATGGCCTACACCTTCTTCAAGGCGCTCGGACTCCCCGTGGGCTCGTCGCTGGTGGAAGACGACAAGCTGGCCGCGGCGCTGCAAGTCGTCGAGCACGCCAAGGTGAAGGGCGTGGAGCTGTCGCTGCCGGTGGACCATGTAGTGGCCACCGCCTTCGACGCCGCCGCGCCTACGGCGGTGCTGCAGGTCTCCGATCACGAGATCGGCAACCGGATGGGCCTCGACATCGGGCCGGAGACCACCGCGCACTATGCCTCGATCATCGCCACGGCGAAGACCGTGGTCTGGAACGGGCCGATGGGCGTGTTCGAGATGGCGCCGTTCGCCGCCGGCACGATGGGCGTGGCCAGGGCGGTGGCCGCCGTGGACGGGACGACGATCATCGGCGGTGGCGACTCGGTGGCGGCGGTGAACGCGGCCGGGGTGGCCGATCGCATCACCCACATCTCCACCGGCGGCGGCGCGTCGCTCGAGTTCCTGGGCGGCCGGGTGCTGCCGGGCGTGGCGGCGCTGCCGGACAAACACTAGGACACTTGTAGCGGCTAGCGGCTGGCGGCTAGGGGCTAGACTGGCAGCGCGGGTGCCGGTCAGGGCAGAGCTTCAGCTCTACCAGCCGGTGGCGCCAGTACGTAGGGCAGAGCTTCAGCTCTGCCGACCGGCGGCTCTGAAGCAAGGAGCACACGATGCGGCAGCCACTCATCGCCGGCAACTGGAAGATGTTCAAGACCGTGCACGAGGCCGTGGTGCACGTCAAGGAACTGCGCTCGGTGGTGAAGGACGTCAAAGGCGTGGAGATCGTGGTCGCGCCGACGTTCACCGCGCTGCACGCCGTGGCCGAAGCCGCGCGCAACAGCAACATCGCCGTGGCCGGCCAGCACTGCCACTGGGAGCGCGAGGGTGCGTTCACCGGCGAGGTGAGCGCCGCGATGGTGCGCGAGGCCGGCGCCGAGTACGTGATCATCGGCCACTCCGAACGGCGGGCGCTGTTCGGCGAGACCGACGACACGGTGAACCGGCGGACGCGGGCGGCGCTGGCCGCGGGCCTCGTGCCGATTGTCTGCCTCGGCGAAACGCTGGAGCAGCGCGACGCCGGCCAGACACTCGCGGTCGTCGACCACCAGTTGCAGCGCGGGCTCGACGGCGTCTCCGCCGATCAGGTGGCGGCGATGGTCGTGGCCTACGAGCCGGTGTGGGCCATCGGCACCGGACGCAACGCCACTCCCGAGCAGGCCGGCGAGGTCCACGCCCACCTGCGGATGCGGCTGCGGTCGTGGTGGGGCGCGGGCGCGTCGGACCAGTGCCACGTCATCTACGGCGGCAGCGTGAAGCCGGGCAACATCGCCGAACTGCGGGCCGTGCCCGACGTGGACGGGGCCCTGGTGGGCGGCGCCAGCCTGGAGGTGGCGGGATTCGCCAAGATCGTGGCCGGGGCCGTGCGGCCGGCCGCGACCAAGGCCGGGCGGTAGCCCCTCAGGGGCGAAGGCGGTATACTCGGAGTTTGCGGCTCCGCCGGGAGCCTGACAGAGCGACCCGATGCTGTATTACCTGTTCATCACCCTGTACGTCGTCGCCTGCCTGGTACTGATGATCGTGATCCTGCTGCAGCAGGGCAAGGGCGGCGACATCGCCAATGCCTTCGGCGGCGGCGCCAGCCAGGCCGTGTTCGGCGCCCGCGCCGGCGCCACGGTGCTCACCAAGGTGACCACGGGCCTGTCGGCGGCCTTCATGGTGCTGGCGTTGCTCCTTGCGGTGTGGGGCTCGCGTGGCACCAGCTCGGTGGTGGGCGGCGTCGACGGGCCGCCACAGCTGCCGGCCGCCGCCACTGCGCCAGTGGCTCCGGCACCCGCAGCCACGACCACCCCGGCTCCCGCGACCACGACCACGCCCCCCGCGAGCGAGCCCGCGGCCGCTCCGGCCCCGACCCCGGCGCCGCCTCCCAGTGAGCCGCCGCCGGCGAAGAAGCAGTAGCACTTCCCCACCCGCGGCTCCATCGCCGCCGGCGGGCACAATTGAATAGCGAGACCGCGCCGGTGGCGGTCTTCAGCCCCCTGAACGCGGAAGTGGCGGAATTGGCAGACGCACCAGCTTGAGGGGCTGGCGGTAGCAATACCGTGGGGGTTCGAGTCCCCCCTTCCGCACCAAACTCTCGCTTCGCTCGCCTTTGGTGCGTCCGGGGGCCACCCGGCCCCGAGCCAGGATGGACGCACGCCGCACGCCGATTTCGTCAAAAGGGCCCACGTACCTTCTCAAATCACCACACTACGCGACTACTCGGGAGTGATTCGACGCTGGATGGGCCTAGAGCGTGTGGGACAGGGCTGATTCGATTCCTACGCGGCTCACCACTTCAAGCCAATATTTACCGACATTTTCGCGTTTGCCTGACCCTGGTGAGCCTAATTTCGCCAGTTGGAACCAGATTGCGGGCTCAGGCGATTACACGCTTTGAAGGCCGCCGCCCAAGCGTTCACCAGGCTCGGCGGCGAAGGTGGGGACAGATGCGCTGAAGCCCCACTCAGAGCGGTCGCCTTGATGAACAACTTCGATTTCAGTTGCTGTGACTCTGTGACACGCGACGGAGGCTGGACAGAGTTAGAGAACTGAGCGGGGGCGGGAGGAGGGAGCCGGGGATTCGAGGAGAGGGCGCCATTGGCGCCCTCCCAGGAAATGGTACCGATGCGCCTAGGATTCGCGGACGTTCTCGGCGCGCGGACCCTTGGGGCCCTGCCCGCTCTGGAACGTCACGGCCTGCCCCTCATGGAGCGAGTCGAACGACTGGCACGCCGACTGATGGAAGAAGTACTCCTGGCCCGACTCGTCGGCCACGAAGCCGAAGCCCTTGTCCGAGACGATACGCTTGATGGTGCCCTTGGATGACATGTGAAACTCCCAGTTCATCTGAACTGAAAACGCCTCTCGGACCGAGACACGGAGAATCCCGCGCCATTCGCTCCGACTCGTCTGCGTTGTCCAGAAGGGGTTCGTGCAGCCCACACGGATGGTGGGCGAGGCGAATGCAGTTCAGGCTCAGCGTAGAAGCGGCGTGTAGACGAGCCTCGAGTGTATCAGGTATTGGCCGCCAGCCCCGACTCTGTCGCTCCGAGAGTTCCGGGGTAAAGACCTCTGAAGTGCACTCGGCGTTAGCCCGTGTTAGCCCGAATGCCTCTTTCCAACCTGTTGATTCCAAACGATTGGGATTTTGATCCCAAGTAGTCAGGCGAACCCGACTCGCCGCTCAGGCTCCAGCCAATCAACCCAGCCTCTTGTTGCGTCGGAGCGCGGCGGTTGATACATCAGAGCCACGCTGGCCTTGCCCGTTACGCACGAGGGCAAAGACTGTACACGTACCGACTACTTGGCGGCCTCGACGGCCAATTTGACCGTGCCCTCGATGCTCTTAGCCTTGGCTTCCGCCCCACGTGCCTTGATGGCGACCTTCACCGCATCTTCCATTGGATCTTTGAAAGGCACCTCGATTCGGAGCAATCCGTTCTCGTAGGTCGCTTCGCCTTTGTCAGGCTTCACCGGCCAACCCAAAGCCAGTGCCGACACGTACTCGATGTCCCTTGCTGGCGCCAACAAATAGACGCTGTCTTCCAAAATCTTTACATCGACGGTCTCCGTTGGCGCTCCTGGGATGGCGAACTCCACTATTAGCTTGTGGTGCTCCGCGTCGGCATACGCTACCGTGTCAGGTGCAACCTTCATCCGCTCTACCTGCATCTTGTCACCCTCCTTCACCCATCTGTCTCGTTCAATAAGGTTGTCACTCGCGCCCGAACGCGGGGGCGAGGTCGCTGACTCGGATCTTTAGATCCGAAAGCTCCATGCGGAGGTCTCGGACTTGATCGTGGAGGGTGTGCTCCAGAGACACCATCCGGCGAATGGACCGCGTTGCCGCCGCTGCAAAATTGGTTGTCGGACGTCCACCGGTCTCTCTGACACGCAGCAGTGCACGGTCACAGCGCAGGTGCGTTCGTGAGTTTTGGTGCATGATCCCGCATGTTACATGCCTCCATCAGCGGTGTCTGTTCCATTGTGCACACCGACACGACTCGACGAGGACAACCGCACTGGTCACTGCCAGCGGGCTGACGAGCCATCCGATCGCCATAAGCTCGTGAGGGTTTCGCCTGGTCAATGAGGATGCCTTTTGGTGATCTGTTCCCTCGTCGCCTCGGGCGAACACGCCGTCGAGCACGAGCGCGTGGGTGTGCACGTTCAGATTCAGTGCGCCACCCCGCGCTCGGGCGTGCTTGGCCTCGGGACCACGGGCGCCTTGGTCGTGGCGATCAGCAGCTCGAACCGCGAGTTCGAGCTCTCGACGACGTTACGCTGACGAGCTGGGTCGGCGGGCTGGTTACCTTCAGTTGCTGTCCGTTCTTGCGTGTGTGGAGGCCGCACTCAGTACGTTCGTCGCACGGGCCGAGGCACCTCCGCCATGTGCGAATGTGTGCGAAAAAAGTCATCGCTGGCGTGCGCTGCCGCACGCTCCTGACCGACGTCCGTCCGGAGGATACGCATCAGTCCACGTCAGCATGCGATTTCGACCAGCTTGAGGGGCTGGCGGTAGCAATACCGTGGGGGTTCGAGTCCCCCCTTCCGCACCAACCTGTAAGTGCAGGAAGTCAGTGACTTAGGCGGGGCCGACTCACACGATCGTGAGTCGCGTTTCGAGCGGCGGGCACCGGCGGTTTGCAAGCCGTTTGCAAGCCCGGTGGACTTCTTGGCATTCCGCGCAGGCTTCCTGCGCGATTCCTCCAGCTTTTCCACGGCCAGTCGTAGCCCGCGGATCGTTGCGTTCAGGTAGCGGGTCGTCGTCGACAGATTACAGAACGAGGGCGACGGCGGGTGCGAACAGCACTTTGTTCAAGCCCATGACGAACATCCGTCAAGACAGGAGTACGTTCTGCTCACGGAGTCGTCGCCGGGGTCCAGGCTTCGACTTCCGTCAGCCGGGTGTTGTTTCCGTAGACCTTGGTGACGACGATCCGAATGGCGGTCGTCGTGATGGGCGCAAACGCCACCGGCCGCCAGACCAGGTTGTTGCCGACCACCTGACTGCCGGGCACCCCCACCCAGGCCGTGCCGTTCCAGTACCTGGACGGCGAAGTCTTCGGCGGCGATGTAGCTGGTCAGCGTGGGCGTCGGCTCGACCGGCGCCGAGGCGTTCACCTGCACCGAAAAGACGTGGATTAGGTCGACCGTCGCCGGCGCCGCGAACGTCACCTGGAGCCAGTCTGGCGTGGACGACGTGGCATCTTCCCACGTGCCGAGCTGCCCGCGGACGGCGCCCGAGCGTCGCCCATCGATGGCGGCGCTCGGCCCGTAGTTGGCATGGATGGTCGACGACGCGCTGGCCGTGGCGCCGTTTGCGGCGAGGGCCACGTTGACACGGGTGCCGGTGGGCGCCGCCACCACCGTCACGGGCACCGCGGCCGAGGTCGTCGCCGCGTTCTCGTTGTCGAGCGCGATCGCCGTCACGCTGTGCGCGCCCACGGGGCCCGCCGTCCACGTGACCTCATAGGGACTGATCGCGTCGGAGGCGACGAGCTGGGCGTCGACATAGAAGTCGACCCGGGTGACGCTGCCGCCGAGGAAATCGCTGGCGGTGGCGCGCAGCGCGACGGGGGCGGCCACGGGGACCACGCTACCGCTGGTCGGCGCCGTCAGACTTACGATCGGCGGGACGTTGGTGGGCGGCGCGGCGTTCACCGTGACGACGGCGGTGCTGGTGGTGGACCCACCCGCATTGGTGGCCGTCAGCGTGTAGGTGGTGGTGGCCGTCGGGGCGACGAGCTGTGTGCCGGTGGCTGCGACCGCCCCAAGACCCTGGTCGATCGCCACGCTCGTGGCGCCTGACGTCGTCCACGACAGCGTCGACGACCCGCCCGAGGTGATGGTCGCTGGCGACGCGCTGAGCGTCGCGCTTGGTTGCACCCCGCCCGCGACCGTCCAGGCTTCGACTTCCGTCAGCCGGGTGTTGTTCCCGTAGACCTTGGTGACGACGATTCGAATGGCAGTCGTCGTGACCGGCGAGAACGCCACCGGCCGCCACACGAGATTGTTGCCGACCACCTGACTGCCGGGGATCAGCACCCAGGCGGCGCCGGTCCAGGTACTGCACGGAGAAGTCTTCGACGGCGATGTAACTGGTCAGCGTGGGGGTGGGCTCGACCGGCGTCGAACTGTTCACCTGCAGGGAAAAGACGTTGACCAGGTCGATCGTCCTCGGCGCGGCGAAGGTGACCTGGAGCCAGTCCGGCGTGGACGCCGGGGCGTCTTCCCACGAGCCGAGCTGCCCGCGGCCGGCGCCCGAGCGCCGCCCATCGATGGCCGCGCTCGGCCCATAGTTGGCATTGGCCATCGACGACGCACTGGCCGTCGCGCCGTTTGCGGCGAGGGCCACGTTGACGCGGGTGCCGGTGGGCGCCGCCACCACGGTCACGGGCACCGTCGCGGAGGAGGTGGTCGCGTTCAGATTGTCAACCGCGATCGCCGTCACGCTGTGCGCGCCGACGGAGACCGCCGTCCAGGTGGCCTCGTACGGACTGCTGGCGTCGGACGCCACCAGCAGGCCGTCGACATAGAACTCGACGCGGGCCACGCTGCCGCCGGGGTCGCTGGCCGTGGCGCGCAGCGCGACCGGCGTCGCCACGGTGACCACGCTGCCGCCCGTCGGCGCCGTGAGACCCACAATCGGCGGGGTGTTCGCCGGCGGCGCGGCTTGTACCGTGACGACGGCGGTGCTGGTGGTCGCGCCGGCGGAGTTGGTCGCCGTCAGCGTGTAGGTGGTCGTCGCCGTGGGCGCGACGAGCTGTGCGCCGGTGGCCGCCATCGTCCCAATCCCCTGGTCGATCGAGACGCTCGTGGCGCCTGAGGTCGTCCACGACAGCGTGGACGAGCCGCCGAGTGTGATGGTGGCCGGCGCCGCGCTGAGGGTGGCGGTCGGCCGCGGCGCGCCTGCGGGCGACCAGGCTTCGACTTCCGTCAGGCGGGTGTTGTTCCCGTAGACCTTGGTGACGACGATTCGAATGGCAGTCGTCGTGACCGGCGAGAACGCCACCGGCCGCCACACGAGATTGTTGCCGACCACCTGACTGCCGGGGATCAGCACCCAGGCGGCGCCGTTCCAGTACTGGACGGAGAAGTCTTCGACGGCGATGTAACTCGTCAGCGTGGGGGTGGGCTCGACCGGCGAAGAACTGTTCACCTGGAGCGAAAAGACGTTGACCAGGTCGATCGTTGCCGGCGCCGCGAAGGTGACCTGGAGCCAGTCAGGCGTGGCGGCCGTGGCGTCCTCCCACGAGCCGAGCTGCCCGCGGACGGCGCCCGAGCGGCGCCCATCGATGGCGGCGCTTGGGCCGTAGTTGACATTGATCGTCGACGACGCGCTGGCGGTTGCGCCGCTCGCGGCGAGCGCCACGTTGACGCGGGTCCCGGTGGGCACGGCCACCACCGACACGGGCACCGCCGCCGACGTGGTCGACGCGGTCAGGTTGTCGACCGCGACTGCGGTCACGCTGTGCGCGCCCGCAGGGCCCGCCGTCCACGTGACCTCATAGGGACTCGTCGCGTCCGAGGCCACCAGCTGCGTATCGACGTAGAAGTCCACACGCGCCACGCTGCCGCCCGGGTCGCTCGCCGTCGCGCGCAGCGGCACCGCCGCGCCGACATTCACGACGCTGCCGCCCGTTGGTGCCGTCACGCTCACCTGCGGCGGGGTATTGGGCGACGGCGTTGAGTCGAGTCGGTAGACGCCCCCGGCGTTGTAGTCGCCGACGTACACATTTCCGTCGTCATCTTCGCCGAAGGTGACGGCCTGAATCGGCGGTTGGGCGAGCTCCGCGGTCTCCCACCCGGTGGGCGTGCGTCTCGCGCCCCAGATTCGCCCACTGCACCAATCCCCATAGAGATAGATGCCCTGCAAGTCCGGAGAGCTCGACCCTCGATAGACGGACCCACCAGTGATCGAGCAGTTGCCGAGCGTGTGGCCGTACTCCACGACCGGTAACACGAGCCCAGTCGTGTTGCAGGTGAGGCTGCCAAAACAATGGCCCGCCTCCATGGTCTTCCAGCCATAGTCCTCACCGCCCGGACTGTTGGCCGGTTGGAAATCCACCTCCTCGTACCCCGTCGAACCCACATCGCCGACATACAGGTCGCCCGTCTGGCGATCGAACGAGAACCTCCACGGGTTCCGGAAACCCGACGCCCAGATCTCTGGGCGATACCCTGGTGTGCCGGCGTAGGGATTCGTTGGCGGAATGGAATAGGTGGCAGGGTTATTGGTCTCGACGTCGATTCGCAGGATTTTGCCGAGCAGCGTCGTCGGATCCTGTGCCGCGTTTCCGGGAGCGCTATCCGTGATGCTGCCGTCACCGAAGCTGACGTAGAGATAGCCATCGATCGGGCCGAAATAGAGCGGCCCGCCAAAGAGCCCCACGCCGACAGGCTGGGAAATGATGATCTGCCGACTGTTTATGTCCGCGATGTCTGGATTACCGGTGGTCCTGAAGCGCGCCACGACGATGTTGCAGGATTTGTCGAGGTACTTCACATAGAAGTGCCCCAGGCCGCTGTAGCCCGGCGGAAACGCGAGGCTCAACAAGCGCTTCCGCCCGTCGCCACAATCGAGGAGCGGCGTCATGTCCAGAAACGGCGTGCTCAGCACGGCGCCGTTTCTCACAATCCGGATCTTCCCCGTGATCTCGACGATGAACAGCCGACCGCTGCCGTCGCCGGCGCCGGTGATATGCACCGGCTCCTCGAAGATGCCGACCGGAGACAGCGAGAGCTGTGGCCAGCTGCGCGCAAGAATCGGAGCGCTCGAGTGGAGAGCGAACACGCCGAGACACACGAAGAGAGCCATCGCTCCCAGGAGTCGAGACCGCCCTCCCGGCCGCGTCGTCGCTGACAGCCATGACCTGACTGAAGTCACTCTCGAGTGCTCGTATAGTGGCGGGATTAGACTTTGGCCAACGATGAAGAGCCTGACTCTACACGGGGCGACCCACGGACAGAGAAGAAATCACGTTCAGCAGGACGATAGGCAACACTAGCAGGGTTCTGGGGGCGACAGAATCAGCGTTATCCGACCCTGCCCCCAGGTTCACGCCCCGACACAGCCAACGTTCCAAACCGCCGACACTGATCGTCCAAAGCCCGCGGCGGCGCGCCAGCGTCCGGGTTTTGCACTGACGGCCGAGGAGCGTTGAACTCCGTCACGCCGTCGCATCGAGACAGTGTCTGAAGGGTAACGTGTAAGCCCGGCTGGCTCTGCTAAGCTCGCCGGGCGATGTCCGACAGTTCAAGCGGTTCGGTGGCCAGTCGACTTTTGCGGCCTTTTGCCGAGGTGCGTCCGAACGAAGCGCAGACGGCGATGCTCATGTTCGCCTACTCGTTTCTGGCGATGACCTCGTACAACATCATTCAGCCGATCACACGGTCGAAATTCATCTCCGATCTCGGGCCGGACAACATTCCCTACGTCACATTCGGGGCCGGTCTGCTGATTGGCCTGATCATGCAGGGCTACGTCAAGGCCACGTCGCTGCTGCCGGCGCGCTGGGTGATCCCGGTGTCCCAGGCGGGCCTGGTCGTGATCCTGCTGGTGTTCTGGGGGCTGTTTCAAACCGGCCAGGAATGGGTCTCGGCGGCGTTCTACCTGCTCGGCCTCATTTTCGCCATCCTGCTCGTCAGCCAGTTCTGGTCGCTTGCCAACGCCGTTTACGATCCGCGGCAGGCCAAGCGTCTCTTCGGCTTCATCGGCGGCGGCACCGCGCTCGGCGGGATGACCGGTTCCAAGATCACCCAGTTGATTGCGACGACGGTGGGCACGAACACACTGCTCCTGGTCAGTGCCGCGATTCTGGCGTTGTGCATTGTCATCGTGGTGCTCGTTCTGCGCCGCGAGGGGCATGCGGTCGCGGGTCCGGGCGGAGAAGATGAGGCCAGCAGCCTCGGCGCGCGCGAAGCGCTGAAGCTGTTCGTCACGTCCCGCCAGATTCAGCTCATCGCCGTGGTCATCAGCTTCGGCGCCTTGGGCGCCGCGATACTCGACCTGCAGTTGAGCATCGCCACGGCGGAATTCCTGGGCCGCGGGGCCGAAGATGCGATTGCCGCTTTTCTCGCCGGCGTCCGTTTCTGGCTCTCCGTCGTCGCGTTCCTCATCCAGATTTTTCTCACCAGCCGGATTCACCGCCTGCTCGGCGTCGGTTTCGCGCTGCTGGTTCTGCCGATCAATCTCGGCGTGATGGCCGGGGTCATCCTCGCTAACTACGCGCTATGGGCGCCGGCACTCGGCAGCGTGGTCGATCGATCCTTCCGCTACACCGTCGACAAGACCACCCGGGAGATTCTGTTCCTGCCGCTGCCGCTCGACGTGAAACTGCAGGCCAAGCCGTTTGTCGACGTCACCGTCGATCGGATGGCCAAAGGGATCGGCTCCTTGATCCTGCTACTGTTCATCAAGCCCTGGGGCCTGGGGTTCACCTGGCAGCAGCTCAGCTGGGTCACGCTCGCCTTGGTCGGCTTGTGGTTCGTCATGGCGGTGATGGCGAAGCGCGAGTACGTCGCCGCGTTCCGTCGCAGCATCCAGCAGCAGGATGTGCAGCCGGCGGAGATTCGCCTCGACACGGCCGACCTCAACACCATCGAAACGCTGGTGGCCGAGCTCTCCCACCCCGACCCCCGGCGCGTCGTCTACGCCGTCGACCTGCTGGAGTCGCTCGACAAACGCCACCTCGTGACGCCGCTGCTGCTGCATCACGAGTCGCCGGAGGTGCGCGCGCGCGCCCTGCAGGTCGCGGCCTCGGCAGGCGGCGAGCGCAGTGCCCACTGGCTGCGCGGCGTCGAACGGTCGCTCAAGGACAGCGACGGCGATGTACGCCTCGGCGCCGTGCGGGCGCTCGCCGCGCTCAATCGCGAGGACGCGACCAACGTGATGCGCGGGTTCCTGAGCGACCCGAATCCGCTGATGGTCGTGACCGCCGCCTCCGCGCTGGCCGAGGGCTCGGCGAGCGAGGATCGCACGGATGCTGAAGAGGCGCTGCGACAACTCGCTTCCGATACGCGCGAACAGTCGGCCTCGATCAGGCGCGAAGTGGCGCGCACGCTGGGCCTGATCGGCAACACCAGGTTCCGGCCGCTGCTCGTGCCGTTGATGTTCGACGCCGATCTCGGGGTGGCCGAGGAGGCGATCCGCAGCGCCGGACGTCTGGGACCGCGCGATGGCGACTTCCTGTTCGTGCCGCCGCTGGTGTCGCTGATGCGCAACCGCCTGCTCAAACGCGCGGCTCGCGAGGTCCTCGTCAGCTACGGCGGAGACGTCGTCGACACGCTCGCCTACTTCCTGAACGATCCCGAGGAAGACATCTGGGTCCGCAGGCATGTGCCGGCCACGCTGGGCCTGATTGCCACGCAACGGTCGATGGAGGTCCTGGTCGCCGCGCTCGATCACCAAGACGGCTTCGTGCGATTCAAAGCCGGCGGCGCCATCGAACGGCTGCGCCGCACGGCCCCCGCCCTGACACTCGACCGCGCTGTCATCGAGCGCCAGATCCTGCAAGAGTCGATGCGCGCGTTCAGCGCGCTCACGCTCCATCACAACCTGTTCGTCGCCGGCGGGCTGGAAGCGAATTCAGTGCTGGCGCAGGCCTTGATCGAGAAACACCAGCGGGTGCTCAGCCGGATCTTCCGCCTGCTCGGCCTGCTCTACACGCCGGAGGACATCAGCGCGGTCCAGGTGGCGCTGCGCAGCGCAGACTCGCGGCTGCGATCCGGAGCGATGGAGTATCTCGACAACCTGCTCGCCGGCGACCTGCGGCGGCGCGTGATGATTCTCGTCGAGGAGATGCCCTCGGGCGAGCGCGTGCGCCGCGGCAACGTGCTGTTCAAGACGCGCGCGCGCGACGTCGAGGACACGATGGCGCAGCTGGTTCATGACGAGGACCAGATAATCGCTGCCGGCGCCATTCAGCTCGTCGAGCAGCGGCAGATGTGGACGCTCGCCGGCGACCTCGAGCACGCGCTGGCGCACCGCGATCCCCACGACTGGTATGTCTTCGAAGCGGCCTCGTGGGCGCTGGTGGCGCAGCGCATGCCGCCGGAACGCCGCCGCGCCTTGTGGCTCGAACCGCTGCCCGCGGTCGAGCTCGCCAGCCGCCTTCGCCACGTCCCGCTCTTTGCCTTCTCGTCGGTCGACGAGTTGTTCCGCGTCGCGTTGCTCGGTCGGCAGGTGCGCTACGAACCCGGTCGCATCCTCCACGAGGCCGGCAAACAGGTCGAGGCGATCCAATTCCTGCTCGATGGCCGTGTGTCCACCGCGCGCCCTGGCGGCGACGCCAAGGAAATGGTGGCGCCCAACGTCGTCGGGTTCGAGGCGATCATCGAAGGGAGCGCGGCCCAGAAGACGGTCAAGGCAATCGACACGACCATCGCACTGGCGTTGTCGACCGACGAATTCCTCTCGCTGCTGTCGGAGAACGTCGAGGTCGCGCAGGGGATCTTCCGCATGATGCTCGAGCGGCGGGGGGCCGCAGCCTGGCAGACCGTCCTGCACGGCAGCATCCCATCGTCGCTGCAACGAAAGCTCGCAGAGGAGGGGCAGCTGAAGCCTGTCGATACCGTGCTGCTGCTCCAGTCCAGTCCCCTGTTGCAGCGGGCGACCGCGGCGCAGCTGGTCGGACTCGCCGCGATTGCCCGTCCGGTCGCCCTCGCCGCTGGCGCCAATCCGCTCGCCGGCGCAGAACCCACCATGCTGGTGGTGCTGAACGGTGCGGTGAAACTGGAGCGCGACGGCGCGGCATCCCAAACCGCGGCGCCGGGAGACATCATCGGCATCTACGAGACGCTCGCAGGCGTTCCGCTACCGGTGCGCGCGGAAGTTGCGTCGCCAGGCAAAGGACTGAAGTTCGTGCGCTCGGACGTCCTCGATCTCCTGGCTGACGATATCGGCCTGCTGCGCAACATCTTCTCCGGCCTGCTGCGAGTGCCGGAGTCGTCGAGGGCGCCGGGACGCGGGTAAGCCCGCGTCTCGGCGGCGGATTCCGGATTTACAAATTCTTCACAAGGTGACGCTTTACCTTCCGAACCGCGCCCAGTCCAATAGAACACTCAGCGCAACTCGGAGGTTCAGAGATGACGAAACGCTTTCTTGTGGCCGCAGGAATTATCGCGGCTGGGACAGTGCCATTGCCGTGGCGCTGCCACCCCAACAGGCCCCGGATTTCGCGGCGGGCCGGGCGGTCCTGGTCCTCGCCCCGGCGGCCCCCTGACCTTGGCCTGCGCGGCGTTCAGCTGAGTGATGAACAGCGCGAGCAGGTCCGCAACATCATGGAGTTGCACCGTGCCGAGCTCGATGCAGTGGGTGCGAAACTCCGCGATGCGCATCGTGCGTTTGCAGAAATGTCCGACGCCGCGACCATCGACGAAGCGTGGCGACCTCGGCGTACGCCGAACGCGGCGGGTGTGGCATTTCCTGCACGCGCGTCGACGCGAGGGAGAGACGAGAGACACTCGCGCTCAAGCCACACAGCGTTGGGCTGCGACGATCGGCCGCGACCAGTCAGCGATATATCGGTCACGCCGGCTCATGCACACGCCACCACAGCTGCTTGTGGGATTGAAGACCAGACATGAAACGCGACTTCGACAGGCCGTGCGGCCGCGACATGGCGTGGCTTCCTATGTGCGAGGCGGAGGGGGAGGGTATAAGGCCGACGGTGTAGCGCAGCCCGGCTTTCACCACGGGAATGCTCACCCGGAGCAAAGCTGTGTGTAAATTTGTGCGAATAAGGTCGGCACGGGCGTGCGCGTCGGCACGCTCCTGCTTAACATCCGTCCGGTGAATATGCGTCAGTTCGCGTCAGCGCAGCAAATCAACCAGCTTGAGGGGCTGGCGGTAGCAATACCGTGGGGGTTCGAGTCCCCCCTTCCGCACCAACTTTGGATTCAAAGGCTTACAGGCAGATCTGTTGAGGCCCACGCGGCCCGTTCCAACGTCTGAGCGACCTGCTTTGTGCGAAATACTGCCATTCTCCCGATGGAAGGACCTCCGTCTGTCGATCCCGCACGCGCGACGATAGGAAGCATTAGCAGGGCCTGAGGGTGACGGACAGCGTTTATCCGACCCTGCTCCCCTGGGCTCGGCCACACTGGCAAGTACTGGGAGCTGCACGATCGGCTGTTCGCCAACCAACAGCAGCTGCAGGTGCCCGAGCTGAAGGCGCATGCGAAGGCGGTCGGGCTCGACCAGGCGGCGTTCGACCGGTGCCCCGATTCGGGCAAGCACGCCGCCAACGTGCAGGTCGATGTCGATCTTGGCGCGGGCGTGGGCGTGCAGTCCACGCCGACGGTCTACATCACGGTCGCGTCGTCACCGGCGGCGGCCGCCCCAGCTCATCGGCGTGCTCGTCGATCACTCTGGCAGGACCCGGCCGGGGCGCTGGCCCGTCGCACTGACGCGGCATTCCATACGGCCACGCCGTTCACCCACACCGTGCGGATCCCTACTGGGAGAGCGCGAGAATTCTCGAAGTCGGCGCGGTCGATCACGGTCGCGGGATCGAACAGCACCAGATCCGCCCGCATGCCGACGCGGATCGCACCTCGGTCACGCAGGCCCAGCCGCGCTGCCGGCAGCGAGGTCATCTTGCGGATCGCCTCCGCCAGCGTCAACCAACCCTGCTCGCGCACCAGGCGCCCGAGCACGCGCGGGAACGCCCCCGCCGACCGCGGGCTGAAGTTGCCCACGCCACCGTCGCTGGCCACCATCGTCCACGGTTGCTGGTAGAACACCCGCAGATCGCCGTCCGGCATCACGCGCCCGATCACTGCCGCCCCCTCGTCCTCGGCGAGCCTGGCGAACGCATCCGTCTCGGAGTCGCCCAGCATCCGAGCCACTTCGTCGAGCCGTCGGCCTACGTACTGCGGCCGCGTCGGCAGGCGGACGATCCGCAAAGTGCCGGCGCCACCGATGCGGGCGAGAGTCGCGCCAATGCTCGCCGCGTCCGGGCGGGGCTCGGCGGGCAACAGCGACCGGAGCCGCGAATGCCACTCGGCGTGTGGCAAGGCATCGGCGGTTACGTCGACGCCACGTCGGCGAGCCGCGTCGACGAGCGCGACCACGTCGCTCGCCCGGCCCCACATCCTCGCCGAGAACAGGGCGATGTGCGTGATCTGCACCGGGGCACCCGTGCTGCTGCCGATGGCAATGGCTTCCGCGACGGCGTCGAGCACGTGGTCGGCCTGGTCGCGGATGTGGGAGAGGTAGAGGCCACCGCGACGCGCGGCGGCACGCATCACCGCGATCAGCTCCGCGGTGGTGGCGTGGCTGCCAACCGGGTAGACCAGCCCCGACGAGAGGCCGACGGCACCCTCCCGCATGCCCTGGTCCACCAAAGCGGCCATCCGCGAGATCTCGTCGGCGCGGGCCGCCCGTTTGTAGTCGTCGCCCATCACGCGCTGCCGTACGGTCGCGTGGCCGACGAGCAGTGCCACGTTGACCGCAGCGGGTGTGGTGCGCCGTCGCGACAGGTAATCCGCAACCGGCCAGGGCGAGTTGCCGTCCTGGCCGAGGACCACGGTGGTAATGCCCTGCGCAACTTGCGAAGCCGCCCACGGATTCTCGTCGAGGCCGTTGTCGGAATGATTGTGAACGTCGATGAATCCGGGGGCCAGCACCAGACCGGCGGCGTCGACGGTCGTGGCGCCGTCACGACTCACCCGCGCGCCAACCTCGGTGACGGTGTCGCCGTCCACACGGACCTCGCCGTTCCGGAGTGGCGTTCCGAGACCGTCGGCAATCTGCGCGCCGGTGACCACGAACGCCCGTGTCGCGGGTTGGGCCGGCAACGTCGCCCCGCCGACGGCCAGCGCGAGCAGCGCGTGAACCGCGAGCCACCGCGAGCGCCACATGATGCGGCAAGCAGTATATCGGCACTGCGCTTGGACGGCAGGCATTCCGCGCTCGCGGCTTTGCGCCCCCGCCGCGAACCGAGTACGTTACACGACACGCGTGCCCCTGCTACCCGGCAGATCGCCGAGGCGTTGTCCGCCGCCGGCGAGCGCCTCATCCCGGACAAGTGCCTCGGTCCGGTGGAGTGACAGCGCCCGAGGCCACCGTACTCGAGCGTATAATCCTGGGCGTTCCGCTCACCACCACGGGAGAGATCGATGACCGACGCAACTGCCGCGATCAACGCCACCAACCTGGGCTGCTCGATCACCTGCAAGGACCTGCAGGCATCGATTCGCTTCTACCGCGATGCCATCGGCTTTGCGGTGGCTCAGACGTTCGAGCACGAAGGGAAGGTCGTCGCCGCGGTGCTCGCCGCCGGCGATTGCCGCATCGTCCTCAATCAAGACGACGGCAAGCTCGGTTGGGACCGCATCAAGGGACAGGGGTTCTATCTGCAGATCAACGTGGGCGGCGCCGGCGATGTGGACGCCGCTGCCGCGCGGATCAAGGCCGCGGGCGGGGCGTTGCTGGATGAGCCGGCGGATCGTCCCTGGGGCGCGCGCATGTTCCAGTTCAAGGATCTGGACGGGTTCAAGCTCGGCGTGTCGTTTCCGCTCGCGGGATAAAGCACGCACTCGCACCTGCACGCATCCGCTGCCGCAGTCGGCGTCACGAGGCTGGCCAGGGCGAGGTCACCCACGATGGGACCAACACCATGACGCTGAACCGTGTGGCACGGCTGGTCGAACGTCCGGTTGGCATGGTCCGGCGCGAGAACTTCACCATCCGCGACGAGCCGCTGCCGGAGCCACGAGACGGCGAGTTCCGGGTCAGGGTCTCCCACATTTCGCTCGACCCGGCCATGCGCGGCTGGATGAACGACGTGCGCTCCTACGTGGAGCCGATCAAGCTGGGCGACGTCATGCGGGCGCTGGCCGTGGGTCACGTCGAGGCGTCGCGTCATCCCGATTTCCGCGAAGGCGACGCGGTGTCTGGGCGGTTCGGGGTGCAGCAATACGCCGTGTCGGACGGCATGGGCGTGGGACGCGTGGACGAGAGGCTGGCGCCGCTGCCCACGTGGCTCGGGGGCCTCGGCATGCCGGGGTTGACCGCCTATTTCGGGCTCTACGAGGTGGCGAACGCGCAAGCCGGGGAGACCGTAGTCGTCTCTGCCGCCAGCGGCGCCGTCGGCCAGGTAGTCGGGCAGCTCGCCAGGATCAAGGGGTGCCGTGCTGTGGGCATCGCCGGCGGAGCGGAGAAGTGCGCCCTGCTGAGGGACACCTTCGGCTTCGATGCCGCCATCGATTACACGGCGGCGGATCTGGCGGGTCAACTGGAGGCGGCGTCGCCCGCAGGCATCGATGTCGATTTCGAGAACGTCGGCGGCGCCGTGTTCGAGGCGGTGCTGGCCCGGATGAACACGTTCGGGCGCATCGCACTGTGTGGGTTGATCTCGACCTACAACGCCACTAGGCCGGAGGCCGGTCCCAGGAACATACGCCTCGTGCTCACCCAGCGCCTGCGAATGCAGGGCTTCATCGTCTTCGACTTCGCGCCTCGCTACGGCGAGGCCCTGGGTGCGCTGGCCGGCTGGCTCAAGGAAGGCAGGTTGACGCTCGTCGAGGACGTGCGCGACGGCGGCATCGACGCCTACCCGGACGTGCTCAACTTGCTCTATACCAGCGGCAATCGCGGCAAGCTGGTGCTGAAGGTGTAGACGCCGACAGCTTTCCTGCCCAAGCTTGCCCCGGCCCAACCCGCACCCTCGCCTTCCAGACCGCACCACATCCTCAGCGAACCATGGGGTCAAGACACTAGCCGCCCGAGGAGGGCGTCCCTTCGGTACTCGACCGCCGGTGCCTCGCCGTTGGCGTCCGGCGCGGCTCGGCCATCAGCTCTGGCCGTGCCTGCCACTCTTGTGGCAGGTCCTCCAGGCGCGGGATGTCTCGGTCGGTCCACGGCGGGGGCGGGTTCGCGTTCAGCCGCACAATGGCCCGCCAACGTGCGCGCGTGAAAAGCGGACCGTCGGTGACCAGCCGCAGGTCGTCGTAGTAGGGACGTAGCCTCGCGTCCGTCAGGCGATTCGTGGCAGTCCTGACGCTCTCGACGTATCCCTCCGGTGGCAATCGCCAGTTGTGTCCGACACGAGACGGCCGTCCGGCCGGCCGCCGGGCCAGCAGCGGGTCGCTCAACGCCAGGACGTCGATGATCGGCAGGTTCAGCGGCGCGACGTAGCCGGCGAAGCCGATGTTGGTGGCGACAGTCACCCGATCGGCGGACCTGGCGAGGACGATAGGAAGCATTAGCAGGGCCTGAGGGTGACGGAACAGCGTTTATCCGACCTGCTCCCCTGGGCTCGGAAGCGCTTCTCGAGCACAACGATGGCACGGCCGGCGACGCCGCTGACCAGCTCGAGGCTGCCGCTCGTGGCACCGTGATGGCCGGTGCCGCGCGAAAGGTGGCCGTTGCCGTGGGCGATTTCGATTTCGACGGCGCGCTGGCGACGCTGAAGAAATGAACTTGCGGCTCGCGGCGCAGTGAGCCTGGTTACGGCGCTTCCGCGTAAGCGGCGCGGGCAGCAGCAGCTATACCGTTCGCGCGCGGCCACTGCGGGTGCTTCGCCTGCATCTCCGTCTGCACCATGGTCGCGGTCTCGTCGGCGGAGCGGCCTTGGGCCTTCAGCTCGCGCGAGCGCGCCTGGATGTCCTGCATCACGACACGGTTCGCCGCGATGAGCGAGCCGTCGCCGACTGCGCCGTGCGACGGAACGATCGACTTCGGCCGCATCTTCTCGAAGGCGTCGAACGCGGCCAGCCATGCCTTCATGCTGGTGGCCTGGGTCGCGGCGAGGAACGAGTTGTGCATCACCACATCTCCCGAGAACAGGACGCCGTCTCCCTCGACAAGGAACGCCGTGTCGCCGCCGGTGTGCGTGGGGCCCACGACCAGGAAGCGGACGCGGACGCCGCCAAGGTCCAGGACGTAGTCGCGCGCGAAGGTGATGTCGGCCTTACGGAGCGTCGCGTCCTTCAAGAGGTCGGCGGTCATCGGCGACCGCCCGGAGAAGGTCTTGATCTGCGCCGCGCCGGCGCGCGCGAACTCATCCTCCTGGATCGTCGAGCTGACGTACTTCGCGCCGGCGGGAAACGCCATGATGCCGGTGGTGTGCTCGGCATGAAAGTGCGTCGACGCCACGTAGAGCTCGGTGTTCTTGCTCACCTTCGCGACTTCGCGCAACACCGCCTCGCCATTGCGCTTGCCGAGTCCGGGATCGATGACGAGCGTGGCGCGACTGCCGACGATGATTCCAACGTTGGGCACGAGTCCGACGTTGCCATCGGGAATGGCGTAGGTGTGCGGGGCGAGCTTGACGGTGACGTTCTCCTTGACGATCGGGTCCGCCGGCGCGGTCTGCGCGGCGACGCCTCGAAGACTCCACGGGTCCAGGACGACCTTGACGAGCGTCCGGCCTCCGTCCTGAGCAGCGAGCGTGGCCGTGCCGAGGCACAGGACGACGACAACGACGCGAGAGAACATCGAAACCAAAGGGCCAGCGTGGCGGGTCATTGCGCGAATTGTAACAATAGGAAGCATTAGCAGGGCCCTGAGGGTGACGGCGTTTCAAACGTCTCGCCGGCGCGACGCCGATCGCTGGTTCACCGACGGCGACATGCTGCTGGAGCTGCCACGCTGAGGAGCGGACAGTGACATTTCCCGGCGGGTTCTCCGACCCGCCGGGAGGGCACTGCTCGGCGTCTCGTCGGCCTCAAGCTGCTGGGGCGAGACTGGCGGGAGCCACGACTGCTCGCTTTGGCCTGTGGCTACCGACGGCACACTAGGTCTGGCAGTTGCCGGGCCGCACGCCTCCGCTGCCGTGAACGCGCGGCACCCGACGGCACGGTCGATGCTTGATGGTAGATTGAGAGAAGGAGCCCCGTGGATCCCCTCCACCAGCTCAAACTGCTGACATTTCTCGTCGTCGTCCTTCTCGGCTCCCCGGTGGCCGCCGAACCGCCGGAGCCCGCTCAGTCACGCCTTCAAGCCGATCTGGCGGTCGTGCAGTCGTTCCGGCCCGCTTACCCCTTCTGGCAGCACATCTTCACCATTCCCGACGGCCGCATCGCGTTCGGCAGCGCGCAGGACGGGCGCCTGGTGGCCACGTTCCCATCGAAGGGCGACTGGGCCCATGACGCGGTCTGGGCCGACCCCGCGCTGGCCGCCTCACTCGCCGGCGAATCCTGGCCGACGCGGCTCGACGATCGCCGGGACCTGGTGGTGCGCCGTCTCACGCCCACGCTGGGTCCGCTCCTCCACAATCCGACGCGCGGTCAGTTCCTGCTGCCGAACGTCTCCCGCTACGCGCCGTTCCTCGACGAGTGGAGCCGCATCTACGAGCGGTTCGGCGTGCCGGCCGAGATCGGGTTGTCGCAGGCCATCCTCGAATCGGGCCTGGACGGCACGGCCCGCTCGCGCGCCGGCGCGCTCGGCTTGTGTCAGTGGCTGCGCCGCAACTGGGAGACGCTCGAATCGGCTGTCGCCGGCCGTGATCGAGGCCTTCAATCAGACCACGCAGGCCCCGTACTGCGCGGCCTACCTGTCGATCCTCGGCACGATGTACGGCAGCTTCATCCCGGCGCTGTCGGAGCACCACTCGGGCGGCGTCAACGTCGGCCGTGCGCTCATCAACGGCGAACGGCTGGGCGGCTCGACGATTCCCGAGCAGTACTTCATGGGATCGAAGTTCGCCCGCGACCTGCGGGCCGTGGACTTGCGTGGCTACCGCGACCTCTACCGCACCTACGGCGTGCGCTCGTTCCGCTACGCCGAGATGGTCTTCGGCAACACCGTCAACGTGCGGCGGCTCCGCGCCGAGGTGCCGCAGGAGCGCGTCTTCGCGATGCGCGCGTCGCGGGCGATTCCGGTCGGGGAGATCACGGGACGCACCAGTCTCACGGCCGCCGAGGTCCAGCGCTTCAACCCCGCGATGACCCGCCGGGTGCCGGCCGACGCCAACGTCTACCTGCCGATGCACGTGCCCGAATTCGGCCGCGACGTGGCGTTCTGGCATCGGCCGCCGAGTCCCGCGTATGCGGCAGCGCTGGAATCCTTCCTGCAGCTCGAGGCCGGCGTGCAGCGCTGGCACGAGCCGGCGTTCGAGACGGTGCTCCAGGACCACCGCCGCCGCTTCGAGGCGACCGGCACTGAAGAGGGCACCGTGATGGGCGTCGCGCTGGCCTACGTCATCGGCGACCTGCGCACCAGCCGCCGCGCCGCCATCCTCGAGGACTTCCGGTCGAACGGCCAGATCCTCGAGCTGTTCAAGCAGGGCGTGGCGGAACTGGCGGCGGCGCTGAGCAGCGGTCAGTAGCCGGGTGTCGTCGATCGCTGTCAGCCCTGGGCGGTCGGTCGCGCCTCGACCCCCTGGCCTTCCTCACCGCCGAACTCGAGTCGCAGAAGCAGCAGGGCTCTATCGCACGCTCCGCGTGCTCGACGGCGAGGCGCTGGGACGATAAGAAGCATTAGCAGGGCCTGAGGGTGACGGAATGGGCATTTTCCGACCCAGGCGCCAACCATACCCGTCATCGCCGTACGACTTCCACTCGCCGGTTTCCGAGCAACCCACTTCAGTCTCGTTCGAGGCGGTCGGCTCGGTCGGCCCAGGACCGCTGGTCGAGGGCCGGTCGACGGCCATGCCGCCGGCGACGAGCGCCGCCTTTACCGCCTTGGCGCGATTCAGGTGGTCACCCTAACCCAACCAGCAGGTGCCACCACTCGCCGGCATCGCGCACGGTGAGATACACCGACACGATTACGAGCAGCACCAGCACAGCATTACTGACGACACTTGGGCGATGCTCTCCCATGCGCGCGCGATCGTTGGCGATCATCAGCAGCGATCCGACGAGCACCGGGATCACGATCACGACCATCGAACGCACGAGCAGCGTCAACGCCACCGGCTCGACATTGAGAAACACGATGTAGAGCGGCGAGAGGCCGAGCAGCGCCACCGACCAGCGGTAGACCGGGTCGCGGCGGCTCGGCTGCTGCAAGACGGGAGAATCTGCAGCAACCTGGAGCCCGGGCACGAACCTGCGGCAGATGTCGCGGACGATCAGCGAATACCCCATCGTCCCACCGACGAGACTGCTGAAGCAGATGCCCCACAAGCCGACGCCGAAGATCACATAGCCGAGTCACGCCGAGACTGTCGCTGAAGATGCGCACGAGATGCTCGGCGCTCTGCGGCTTGATCGCCAGCGGCAGCAACGTCGCCGCCGCGGCGATCTGCAGCAGCGTGCCGATGCCGAAGCGGCACGAGCGTGCTGGCGACGCAGATCGCAGCCGCTGGCGCGGCAGATCCTCAACTCCTGACCATCCCTTCTCGGTGGCGAAGTAGGCGTAGCTGAGGTTGCTCATGCTGCCGGCCTGCGCGCCGATCATCGCGGCGAGGAGCAACAGTGCGCTGTAGAAACCCGGTACTGTTCGGCATCGTCGGAATGAACAGGCCGCGGGCGATGGCCACCGGATCGGGATGCGACAGCAGCGCCGCGACCGGCAGCGACATGCCGAGCATAACCACCACCACCGTGCACGCCCGCTCGATGAGCGGATAGCCGCCGCAGACCATCATCACGACGCCCAGTATGCGTCAGCATGACCGACCAGATCGCCGCCGCTCGCAGGAGTTGGCAGCGGCATCAGCAGGTGCGCCGCATTCCCCATCAGCACGATCGTGTAGAGATTGCTCGAGTGGCGAACGACGATGGTTACGACGAGCGCGGTCCAGACGAGCCAGCGGCCAATACGCGCATAGCCTTGCAGCAGGCTCTCCCGCGTCACCAAGACATACGACGCGGCCGTGTTGACCCAAACGAAGCGAAACACGAGCGCCAGCGCCAAGCGCCCAGATCAGCGAGTAGCCGTAGGTCGCGCCGGCGACGGCACTGGTCAGGAACGTGCCTGGCCCCATGGCCGTGAAGAAAAAGACCAGGCCCGGGCCAAGTCTGCCTTTGTCTCGTACGCGTGGTTTCAGAGTGCCGTTCCCCTGCATCGAGTGACGTGACAGCTGAAGCGGAGCAATTAACGGTGGGTTTGGATCCCGCCGATGGCTTCTGCGGTCTCGGCGATCGTCGGGCGGTCGAACAGCACCGTGAGAGGCAGCTCGACACCGAGAGAGTGTTTGATGCGGGAGATGAGGCGCATCGCCATCAGCGAATCGCCGCCCAACTCGAAAAAGTCGATCGTGGATGCCGAGCCGATCGAGCCCCAGCACTTCAGCCCAGATCGCGACGAGCTCCTCTTCGAGAGGAGTGCTGGCCGGCGTGTAGGGAACGACCATGTCTGGCCTGGTGCCCGGCACGGGAGGCAAACGCTGGCGATCCGTCTTTCCGTTCAGCGTCTGCGGCAGCGCATCGACGGCGACGAAGATGGAAGGAATCATGTAATCCGGAAGCAACCGCGCGAGATGTGTGCGCAGCTCGGTCACCGTGACCGCGGGCCTCGACGTCGGGACGAATGTAAGCGATCAGCCGGCTCTGACCGGAATCGTTCGCCGCGCCGACCACGACCGCTCGTCGACGCCGTCCATCGCCTGCAACTTCGTTTCGATCTCTGACAGCTCGATCCTGAAGCCTCGAATCTTCACTTGAGAATCGCGGCGGCCGACATGCGTGAGACACCCGTCCTGCGACCTTGTTCCGAGATCGCCGGTCTAGTAGTAACGCTCTTCGCCGCCCGCCTCGTCGCGCCTGAAGACGGCGTTGGTCCGCTCCGGGTCTCGCCAGTAGCCAGAGGCGAGATGACGGCTCTTCACCACGATCTCGCCGATCTCCTCGGCGTCCACCTCGCGGCCAGCTTCATCGAGCAACAGCGACGGTCTTGTCCTCGAGCGGAAAGCCAATCGGTACGGTGTTGCCGGCAATCTGTCCGCCGTGCGGCGTCACGCTCCAACACACCAACATCGATTCGGTCGGCCCGAACGGATGCACGAGCACCGACTCTGGCGAGAAGTGCCGGTTGAAGGAATCCAGATCGGTTCGAAACAACGGCTCGCCGCCCATCGACAGAATGCGGACACTCGGAAACGTCTGGCGATCCTGCAGTGTGGTGACGAAGTTCCGGAAAGCCGTCGGTACGGTTCGGAAAATCGTGATGGCGTGGCGCAGCAGCCAATCCGGCAGGGATGCATAGCCGTAGCGCTTGCTGTCGAATGGGTAGATTGCCGATCCGTTCAACAAGGCGCCGAAGATCGTCCGGATCGAACCGCCGAAACCCATGGACGTGTGCCAGCAGCCAGCGATCGCGAGGACTGACGCCCAGCGCGTTCGTCACATTGCCGGATGTCGGCGAGCACGGTCCGGTGAGTGATGCATCACCCCTTTCGGACCACCGGTCGAACCCGACGTGTATAAAATCGACGCCAGCTCATCAGTGGAAGTCGTGACCTCGACATTCGCGCGCACTCGCGACGCGGCGTGGTTGTCGAAGTGGACGATATCGATCGCGTCGTCCGAGAGCTGTCGCGCCAGCGCGAAATTCGCACTGTCGGCGATGATCAGCTTCGCGCCAGAGTCAGCCAGCAGATAGCGCAACCGCTCGCGGGGATAGCTCGCGTCCAACGCGGCGTAGAACTTGCCGCTCTTCAAGACGCCGAGCATCGACGGCACGACCGCGGCACCGTGATCGAACAGCAACGCGATTGGTTCGGCGCCATGACCGCGGCGGGCGAGGAGCGCATGCGCCAGGTCATTCGCGATGGCATTCACATCCGCAAAGCGGAGGCACTCGTGTGGAGTCTGGATGGCTATGCGGTGCGCATGCTCACGAACCTGCAGTTCGAAGCGCGCAGGGATCGATTGTTCGGTGTGCTCGACAGGGAACGGCGTGAACGGTTCGAGCGGCCGAATTGAAGGGTTGCGGGATCGGGTCTGCGCTTCCACCGCGGTCAAACTATCAGCTTTCGGACTATGGACGGCGCGTTTTTACGCGCGACGGTTGGCGCGGTGAAACGAAACGCCAGGGCGTGAATGGCAAAAGCGCACGCGAAGCGCTCTATAGCTCCTCGCGTGACTCGCAACGACAGGGACGATAGGAAACAGTAGCGGGGTGGAGGTGACGGGATGGGCGTTATCCGACCCTGGCCCCGGCTCACGCCCACGTGGCACATCGCCCGACACAGCACATCCGCCCGGCACAGTGACTACTACCAGCTCCCGACACTCTCCGCGGGGTCTGGCCATTGCCCCACCACCTCGCGCCGCGCACTCTGAGCACACCTCCGGCTGGGCTCGCGCCAAGGCCGGCCTCGGTACAGAGGGTACAAGGCCGACGGGGTAGCGCAGCCCGGCTCAACAAGTGTCGAGGAATCGTGAGGACGACACTTCCTTTCCATCAGGGTGCGCCTGATGGATGTTATGCGAGTCTTCGACATCCGGTAACGTACCTGCTTCCAGAAACACCGAAGAGGCCTGGTCCGAACACGCACGCATGCCGGAACTGCTATGGATGTTATCGTCAGGCGCCTAACAACAGCTTCCGGAGGGCATCCATATGGGTGTGGTGCTCGGAATCGCGATTGCGGTCGTGGCGCTGTTCGTCGCCGGCTACGTCAGCTTCGGGCCCTTCGGATACTCAAATACCGGCAATGACAATGTCGAGGGTTGCTCCGGGGCTTGCGCCAATCTGGTTGCGAAGCGGTTGCAGACTTGTGGACAGCGTGGGGCGGTCTTGGTGGCCAGAAACGCCATGGTTGCGGCGGGGACGCTGCTGGCATCCGCGGCTGCAGCCTCGGCCATCGCGGCCGTAGCGGCAGGTGCGGCTGCTGGCATTCCAATCGTGGGTCCGATAGTGGCTGCTGGGTTGGCGATTTTCGCGGCGGCCGCAGCCGCCTATACCAATTACCTGCTCGGGCGATACGCAGCCGCGTGCACGGCGTACACGGTTGAGAGCCAGGCATAGATGGTCCTGTAGTCGTGCTCGGTACCTGCGCGTCAGCGATCACCTTGCCGCGGCGGGTGACGAACATCGCGTCGACGTAGCCGTACTTGCCGGCCCTGAAGTCGGCGTCGAGCGCGGCCAAGGCGGCTGGATCCATTCCGACCTCCGTCGGCTCGCTCTTCGTCCACACAAAACGAGCGGACGATTCGCCCGCCGGTTCAGCCCTGGCCGCCTCGGGTGTCGGGCGGCAGGCCGCGCCAGCGATGACAAGCACGATTGTGAGGATCGACACTGGTGTCATGGATTCTCCAGCGGGCCCGACGGCCTGGAGCCGAACGTGGCCGAGCCCCCCGATCTCGCCTAGGAGAAGGTCTCCGGCTTCAGTTTGAAGATCGGCTCCAAGGCCGGAGCGGTGGGCTTGTCGAGGACGCGATTGGCGACGTACTCGCCGAGCATGATGCCGTGTTTGTAGCCGTGACCGGAGCCGCCGCCGACCAGCCACACATTCTCGAGCGCTGGATGTCGCTGAACGATGAAGTTGGCATCGACGCTCATTTCGTATTGGCAGACCTTGCTTTCGATCAAGGGCTGATCCTTGAGCAGTGGAAACCACCGCGCGACGAACTCGCGGCCCTTCGCGATTTCCTCAGGCGTTGGCACCCGCTGCTGCGTGTCGGGATCCACGATGAGCGTACCTTCCAGGGCCACCTTGAAGCCCCGTCCTTCGATGCTCGGAAAGCCATAGGCGCCGCCGACGGACCAATTCGGGAAATTCGGATAGGTAAACCGCTCGTCACCGGGAGGCGTTCCGTAGAACAACTCCAGCTGTCGTGGCGTTCTCAATTTATTGGCCATGACATCTGGGAAGACCTTGGGCAACCACGGTCCCACCGCGAACACGAACGACGGTGCCGCGATCGTCTGTCCATTGGAAAGCGCCACGTCTTGCAGTTTCCCGCCAGCCTGCCGACCGAGAGACGCCCGCGCGATTGTGAAGCGTCCCCCGTTTCTCTGGAAGGCATCGGCAACCGCCTGGCACCCTTCACGCGCTTTGAGGACGCCGGTGCCGGGGGTGTACACCCCGAGAGTGATGCCCTCGGCATTGACTTGCGGGAACCTGCGCACCACGTCGGCGTGGGTCAGGACGTGGGTTTCGACGCCAACGCGGTCGAGGACGGTTTGCGTCTCCTTGAGACTCTTCGTCCACTCCTGGGCGAGTGCGATCTGGCCCGTCTCGTAGAAGAGCGTGCGGCCCCACTCCGCCTGCCGCCTCTTCCAACGCGCAAATGCTTCGACGACCCAACGCGTGTAGTACTCCTGGTTGGCGTATCCGGCTCGAATCTGCCGCGTCTCGCCACCCGAACTGGCGCGCGCATTCCCAGCGCCGTAGGCATCGACCATGGTGACGTTGACGCCCATCTCCCGGAGGTACAGGGCCGTCCACCCGCCGAATGCGCCGGCACCGACGACCACGACGTCAGCGCTCGTGCTGGTGGGTTGCGGGGAGCTGGCTTGACGAGCCTCTACGCTGGCCTGCGCCCGTGCGCGCGGCAGCGCCAGGGTGCCAACGCCGGCCGCGGCGGTCCCGAGGAACGTTCGGCGATTCATGAGCGACATCCTACCGGTACTTGGTTTCCCGGGAGTGACCTGACGCTGCCCCGAATCCGGCCGTCGCGGTCCGCGCTCGGCCTGGCATCCACTCCCCGGGACGATTCACCCGTCAGGGTCCCGGGGCTCGAACAATCGGCGGAGCGTCGACTCGATGACCTGTGGCCCCATCACCAGCGCTTCGTCGTTGTGATCGGCGCCGTTGATGAGGACGAACGTCTTTCGTCCTGGCGCGGCGTCGTACAGCTGACGGCTCTGTTCGAGCGGGACGACGCGGTCGCGATCGCCGGCAATCACCAGAATCGGGCTGGTCACCTGCGCGATGCGGTCGAGGTTTGCGAACCGATCGCGCAGCAGCCACCGCACGGGCAGGAAGGGATAGTGGACGCGTCCCATGTCGGCCAGTGACGTGAAGGGCGAACGGAGCACCAGCGCGGCCGGCGGATGCTCCACCGCGAGCGCAACGGCGACGGCGGCGCCGAGCGACTCGCCGAAGTACGCCAGCCGCGTCAGGTCCACGTCAGCGCGCGTGGCCAGGTAGGCGCGGGCCGCGCGGGCATCAGACGCCAGCCCCGCTTCGGTCGGGCTGCCGCTGTTGCCTCCGAAGCCACGGTAGTCGAACAGCAGCACGGCGAGCCCCTGCTCGCGAAACGCCCGGGCCAGGTCGGCACGGTACGCGCGGTTGCCGGCGTTGCCGTTGAACACGACGAGCGTCCCGCGCGAAGGCGACGTCCGGCTCGTGACGAACCATCCACCCAGCCGAATCCCATCGTCGGTCACGAAGCTGATCGGCTCGACCGCGTCGAGGCCAACCGCCGAAGGCGACGGCACCGCGCCGAACGGGAAATAGATCAGGCTGCGCTGGAACGTCCAGGCCAGCGTCAAGATCGCGGCACACGTCAGGAGCACGCCAATGATGGCTGACATCACCGGGACTGAGTCCAACGGGACCGGTCGGGTTCCCGCAGATCTATCTGGCCGATCCAGACCACGCCGTCATCGAGATCCAACGCCGCGAAGGTCGACTGAGAAGACGACTCAGAACACGTATTTCAATCCGATTTGAATCTGCCTCGAATCGAGGCGGGTGGTCGTGATCACGCCGTAGTTCGGCGTTCGCAGCTGAGTCCCCGGCTGACCGAAGATGGGATGATTGGGCAGGTTGAACGCCTCGACGCGCACCTCGAGGTACTTCGAGCCCATCATGAACCGCTTGTTGGCCGAGGCGTCCAGGCTGATGATCCCCGGTCCGATCAGCGAGTTTCGCTTGACGGTGCCGTATCTGAACGGCTCGCCCGCTGGAATGCGATCGACGAACGCGTCGGTGTTGAAGTAGCGGGTCCGCGTGCGCTCGTCGCCCGACAGCTGCCAGTCGACGCCGGTGGCGTCGGGATAGCAGACGCCGCCGCCGTTCTGAACGTTGCCAGGACCGCACGTCACGGTGAACGGAAACCCGTCCTGCAGCGTGAGGATGCCGCCCACCTGCCAGCCGCCGAGCACCAGGTCAGCGACGCCGCCGCCATTGAGATACCTTCGACCCTCGCCGAACGGCAGATCCCATAACCCGGACGTCGTCCAGCGACGACGGAAGTCGAACGCCGACAGTCCCGTCTCGAGACCCAGGTCGTAGTTGTTCGACGGCGTCAGCGAATCACCATCCGACGTGCGGATGCCGCTGCCGTTGTCGATCGATTTCCCGTACGAGAACGAGCTGAGGAAACTCACCCCCTGAGAGAATCGCTTCTGCAGCTTCAGATACAGCGCGTTGTATTGCGAGCTGCCCGGTGCCGACATCACCTGGACGCTCCCGAACTGAGGAAACGGCCGCGCCAGGTTGGTGTTGGCGAGCTGGCTCGGCTCCGGGTTGTTGTAACTCATCAGGCGGCGCAGGTGACGACCGGCCGATCCGAAATACGTCGCCTCCACGGACATCGTCCCGGTCAGCTCGCGCTGGACGCCGACCGACCATTGCCCGACGTACGACGAAGGCTCGGCGTACTGGGCAGCCAGAATGAAGGTCGGTGCGCCGGTGCGGGCGAACGGCTGCTGGTAGCTCAAGTTCGGCCGGAAGCTCTCGGCCGGCTCGTCGCGCCTGATCGTGAACGGCGCGTTCCGCACCGTGTCGAAGACCGCGTTGCCGATGTCTCGCACGTAATAAATACCTGCTCCCGACCTGATCACCGTCCGGGGGGTAACCGTCCACGCGATGCCGAAGCGTGGCGCAATGTCGTTCTTGTCCGGTTTGTAAGCGCCCCGGCCGAACCGGCCGTCCCGCACGTACTGGACATCGGGCGCGAGCCGAAACGCGGGATCCCCTTCATACGGATCGCCAGTTCCCGCGCGGACGAAGATCGGCGCGTGGCTGTTGGCCCAGTCGAAGTCGATGTTCACGATCGCGTCGTTGGTGTCGACGAAGGGTTGGTCGTACTCCCAACGCAACCCGTAGTTCATCGTGACGTTCGACCCAAGGCGCCAGCTGTCCTGGGCATAGAGCGCGAAGTAATTGGAACGGAAGTTGGCAATCGGCGCGCCAACCTGCGCTTCGGAACGATTGAAGGTCCCGAGGAGAAAATCGGCGAACGCGGCGCCGCCACGGGCGGCGACCGGGGCGAGAGGATCCTGCGTGTAGCGGCCGTCAAACGCGAACCGGCCGCGCGTCACGACGCCGCCGATCTGATCGTAGATCACGTGTCGCAGCTCGCCGCCCAGCTTGAGGGAATGTGAGCCCAGGGTCCACGTGAAGTTGTCGACGAACTGAAGCGTCGTATCGTCGTTGATGAAGGGCGCGTCGCTTTCTTCACCGAGCCCGGACAGCCCCGTCACGTTGATGTTCGGGACGCCCCAATAGAGCGGATTGTCCGAGGGCAGGTTGATGCCGAGGTCCTTGACGACGTTCTCGTTGTTGGCGCGCGGCGAGATGTGCCCGTTCTTCAGGTACCCGAAGCCGATTCTCGCGTCGTTGAGCTTGTTGGAACCGATCGTGCGCGTGTTGCTGAACACGAGCTGATGCACCTTGGTGTCGGTGTTGATTCCCATGTCCGGGATCGCAAAGGGATCGTAGCCGTGCTCGGTCGAGTAGCTGTGCCGGAACGTCCACGTCGACGGGCCATGCGCGAAGTCCAGTCGGTAGGTGATCTGATCGGCATTGACTTTCCGCGCTTCGTTGTTCACGAAGTTGACGCCGGTTACCTCCTGCGAGGGTAGCGGGTAGTAGGCGAGCAGCTTTTGCGAGACGGGGTCAATCCGATTCGCGGGAATGATATTGCCGGGAAACGGCCGCGGCGCCTGCAGCACGTTGCCGGCGGCGTCGAACACGCGCGTCGCCGGGTCGTAGATCGGGATCAGGTTGCCGCTCGCATCGCGAAGGCCGGAGAAGTCGCCGGTGCGCCAGGCCGTGAGCGGCAGCGAAGGGGATTGCGTCAGCGACTTGTCCTCACGCAGGCCTTCCCAGTTGACCATGAAGAACAATCGGTTTCGGCCATCGATCACCTTCGGCACGACCACCGGGCCGCTCAGGGTGAACCCGTACTGGTTGCGCCTGAATGGCGGGATGGGATCGCTCGCCTTGTCGAAGTAGTTCTTCGCATCGAGGCTGGAGTTGCGCAGGAACTCGAACAACGTGCCGCGCAGTTGATTCGAACCCGACTTGGTCGACACGTTCACCTGGGCGATGGCGCGGCCGTACTCCGCATCGAAGATCCCCGAGATGACGTTGAACTCCTCCAGCGCGTCGACCGACGGCAGCAGCATGTAGGAGTTGAAGTTCAGGTCGGTGTTCTCGACGCCGTCGAGCGAGTAATGGTTGAAGTGGATGCGCTGGCCGGCCACGTTCAGCGCAAAGCTGTTGCGCTGGCCGCCCATGCGCTGTTTGCCCTGGCTCGACGAAGGCCCGTTGGTGGTGGCGCCAGGAATCAGCGACGCCAGCTGCAGATAGTTGCGCCCGTTGAGCGGCAGCTCGACGATGGCGCGATTTTCGATAACCGTGCTGATGGCGGCGTTCTGGGTCTGGATCAATGGCGACTGACCGACGACGGTCATGGTCTCGGCGACGTCGCCCACACTCATCGTGAGGGCGATCCGGCTCGCACTGCCCACCTGCACGACGAGACCCCGCTGATCGATGGTCCGGAAGCCGGCCAGTTCGGCTTTCAAGTCGTACGTTCCGGGAGGGATGGCGGAGATCACGTAGAGGCCAGTCTCGTTGGTCTGGACGACCCGGGCCACATTGGTCGCCTGGCTGGTCAGCGTCACCGTCACGCCGGGTACGGGGAGCCCACTCGGGTCGACGATGGTCCCGCTGATTTCCCCCGATGGCGTTTGTGCCTGCACCGGAGCGACGACCGCGAGGAGAAGGAAGAGCAGCGGAACGAGGCGGGTTCGACCGAGCATGGCAGCCTCCCTGGTTGTGTCGGAGTCGCGGGCTTGTGTCGGAGTTGCGGGCAGAGTGTAGCATGTGCCTTGACGTGGCGGCACGAGTGGGACGTTCCCGTGATGCCCACGTTTTTGCATTCGGGCTCAAGAGACAGCCGTACGGTTTCACGCGCGCTCATTCAGGAGGCCGACATGTTGCATCGCCGTGAGTTCATCGGGACCACTTTGGGGGCCGGCGCCGCCGTGGCCGCGGCGAGCGTCGGGCCATCGACTGTGTCGGGCGCTGTTGCTCATCGGCCGCTCGACCCCGTCAATCCGGACATCCTTTTCGGGAGCACCAGTTCGCTGTGGGGCGGGCAACACGACATCGAGTGGGCCATCAAACGGATCGCCTGGCTGGGATTGCAGGGCATCGAGCCTTACGCCCAACAAATTGAGAAGTATCGGAGCGATCCGCGGCCGCTCAAGAAGCTTTTCGATGAGGCGGGCATCACGCTCATCGACGTGTCGAACGGCGCGCAGGGGCAGTCGACCAACTTCATCGATCCGGATCAGATCCCGAAAACGATTGCTGACCACGTGGCGTTCGCGCGCGATTTTCTCCAGCCGTTCGGCGCCACTCTCTGGAAGTGCAATATGGGCGCCCGGCCGGCAGGCGGCCCGAGCGCCGATCAGCTCAAGAGACTCGCCAACACGCTCAACGAGATCGGCAGACAGACGATTGCGATGGGAATCCGGCTGGCTCCGCATCCCCATATCTGGGGGCCCATGGAGCGCGAATCCGAAGTGCGCCGCGTGATGGAGCTCACCGATCCCAAGTATGTCTGGCTCACGACGGACACCGGACATCTGACGCTGGGCGGCATGGATGCCGTGCAGATCATGAGCGACTACTTCCCGCGCATCGCCGAGGTGCACCTCAAGGACACCTACGCCAAATACCGCGGCAACACTTCGACGCCGACGCAGGAGCAGCACAAAGTGGCGAGCGTCTATCACAACCTGGGCGGGGGCGGCGTCGACTTTCCGGCCGTCTTCAAACTACTGCGCGACCGGCACTACAAGGGCTGGGCGATCTTTGACATGGACGGGCCGAGAAAGGGCGACGACGGCTTCGACGCGATCGGTGGAAACATGGATCTCGCCGTCGATGACTACCTCTCTCACAACGTCAACTATTTGAGAGTGATTCTCGGCGTCAAGCTGCCGCCACTTGGTTGAGCAACGATGCACGGGGGATGAAATGAGCAGACGCGATTTCATAGGAGCTGCCGCTGTCGCTCTCAGCCTGTTTCTTACCGGGACGCTGGCCTTGTCGCAATCGCAAGCGCCAACCGAAGGGCCTGCCGCCGGGGAGACACCAGCCTGGTTTCTGCAGGGATCATTCCCCGACCCGGGTGGACGAACCGTCGTCGATCCGGGTGGACATGTCACGGTACCGCCTCGCAGCGGATCCGGTGGCCCCGGCGCGCCGGTTGCTGGAGGGACGCCGGCATGTAGTCACTCGCCCCTGTGCGGCAACCGGCTTGGCCGCGGGCGTCAGACTCTGCAGCGCGTACAGTGGAAGCAGACGCTGGGCTACACGTTCACGTACCCATATGTGTTGCCGCCTGGCTTTGGCGGTGTCCCGGCGGTCGCCCTCGATTCGAAAGGCAATCTGTGGGTCTTTCAGCGGGCAGACGCCGGAAAGCCGCAGCTGTTCAAGTTCGATCCGAATTACAAGCTCGTCCATCAGATCGGCAACGACGTGATCGGCTATCAGGACAAGGCGCACGGCATGGCCGTCGATGCCGAGGACAATGTCTGGATCACCGCCGCGAACGGCGCCACCGTGATGAAGCTCAGTCCCGAGGGCAAGCTCCTGATGACGATCGGCGTGAGCGGACGCAGGGGCGATTGGAATGAGGCCAAAGGACAGCGGCTTCTCTGGCAGCCGGTGATGGTCGCCTTCGCTCCGAACGGCGATGTCTACATCGGCCAGGGTCATGCGAACGAGAGCCCCAACGACACCGATTCAGATGACCCGGCCAACAACATCGGCGCCGCGCGGATCCTGCACCTCGACAAGAACGGCAAGTTCATCAATCAGTGGTACGGCAACGAGGTCGGACCAGGAAAATTCAGTTCGGCCCATGGGCTGGCCGTCGATCCCACGAATGGCGATGTCTGGATCGGCGACCGCGAGGAGTACCGTATCGTCGTCTATTCCGGCGACGGCAAGTTCCTCAAGACGATGCAAATGAGAAACCTCGTGTGTGCGCTCTATTTCGACTCACACGGCCAGCCATGGATGGCGAGCGGTCAGGATGGCCAGTTCTTGAAGCTGGATCGGAATGGCAAGGTACTCGGTGCGGTCGGAAATGGCATGGGTATAGGGGCCGGCCAGTTCATCGAAGCCAGCTACTGGACCATGGACAACCAAGACAACTTGTACGCCGGAGACACGAGCGTTGGCCGCGTCACGAAAATGGTCACGACCAGGAAGTAACGAGCGGTCCACGAAATCTCACGGGAAGAGCGACCTCGAGCTTCTGCAAACGCTCTAGGGGCACGAGTTCCTTCGACGGTCTCTTATCCGTCGAGCAGCGTGAGGGCGCAGATCTCGGCCTCGGTGCGCGAGAGGATCCATCCTTCGAGCTGAACCGACCGTCCCCGCTCGAAGTCGTCGCGAACGGCTCGAACGAGCGCGCGAATCGCGCCGGGCTGGTCGCGCGAGCGGTCGATCGCTTCGAGCGCCCCGCGCGCGGCCGCGACGACCGACTCGCGAGTCGTATCGCGGCCGAGCTGTCGCAGGTAGGCCTCGCCAACGGCCCGGACGGCGTCAGCCTGGTCGCCGAAATAACCGGCGCCCATCGTCGCCGCCCGATCGACGTGGCCGGATTGAACGGCCCACGCCGACCGCGCGGGTACGAGCACCCCAGCGGCGCACGCCGACAGCGCCTGCCACAGGAACTCCCGCCTCGGAACGACGGTCATTCGCCTGAGCTCCCGTCGCCGCGCCCCGACCTGAGGGTGTCGGCCAGACGATGGGCCAGCGCAACGATGGTGAGCGTCGGGTTCGAGTCGCCGCCCGTGGTGAACACCGAGCCTCCCGTCACGTAGAGGTTGCGCACCTCGTGCGTCCGGCTCGTCTTGTCGACGACGCTGACGGCGGGATCTTTACCCATCCGCGTCGCGCCCATGTGATGACCACCGGGATCCTGCCGCCAGACGAACCGTGACGCGTCGCCGGGCACCCAGAGACGCGCCAGCCCGGCGGCGGCCAGCTCGTTGCCCAGCACCACCATCGCGCGCCGCATCTGCACGTCGTCCTCCGGCGCGATCCGCCAGTCGAGCGCCACCCGCGGCATGCCGAGGGCATCGACCTCGTCGGTCAACGTGATGCGGCTGTCGCGCAGCGGCGATTGCTCGCAGCGCAAGGTCAACTGCGTGGCCTGGAACTCGCCACCGCCGCGCGTCACGAGCGCCTGCGCCGTCGCCGCCGGCAGCGCGTCGCTCTCGGTCTTCGGCGCGTTGGGCCGCGGCGCCGCCAGGAACGTGGCCGAGAAATTGAGCAGCTTCTCGCGCCGGGAGACCGCCTCGGAGAGCGCGAGTGCGCCCAGCATCTGCACGGGTGTTCCGTCGGCTCGTTTCCAGTCCGAGTCGCCGCGCCTGTAGAACGACAGGTCGAGCGCCGACGCATGCACCACGCCGATCGAGCCGTAGTAGTGCGGATGCTCCATGAAGTACCGGCCCACCACGTCGTGGCCGTTGGCCACGCCCTCGCGCTGCTGCGACCTGGACGCCAGGAGCACACGGGCGTTCTCGACGCCACCCAGCGCGAGCACGTAGCGCCCGGCGTTCACCCGGAAGTTCGTCCCCTCCAGCGTCCGGCACGCGAAGCCCTCGACGCGCCCGCGGGTCTGATCCAGGCGGATGTCGACGAGGTTGGCGAAGGTGACGACGCGGACGTCCTCGGCCCGTTCCAGCACCGGGCCGTAGAAGGTGCTGAAGCGGGTCGGCGGACTGAACTGGTAGTACCGCTGCTCGATGTTCGACGAGACGGGCAGCAGGGGCTTCGACGTCCGCTCCGATCGCTCGTCGGCGTCCCACTCGAACTCTCCGATCTCGAGCGTCTGGCACGCCTTGCGGAACCAGCGCACGAGATCCGAGTACTTCAGCGGCCAGCCGCTGTCGGGGATGTAGTCGCGCCGTTCGAAGTCCTGGGGCATGAGCGGCCGGCACCAGCCGTTCCAGTGTCCCGTGGTCCCGCCCAGCGACCGAATCCGCATCCGGCGAAGGTCCCAGGTGTCGATGCCGGTCATGCGGCCTTCGGAGAGCGCCTGCGTCGCGTCGTCGCGCTCGACCCCGCCGCTCTCGAGCAACACGACCGACAGGCCCGATCCACGCAAGTCCATCGCGATGGTCATGCCGGCAGCGCCGGCGCCGGCGATGCAGACGTCCGCTTCGAGCGTCGCGCCCTCATCGAGGGTCCGGGCGTCGATCAACATGGGGGCTGTGGGGCGGGAATTCTACATCGGCCGGCAGGGTGAGCGTTGGCGTCAGCCGGGCCGCAGCGCCGCCATGCCATCGAACAACCCTGCGGTCCCGGGACTATGATTCCGCCATCGGGTCTCTGAGCTTGGAGGACTGGGTATGAAACGAGCGATCGGGTTGGGTGCCCTGGTGGTGGTCGGCGGCCTGGCCATCGTCAACGCGCAGCCGAAGCCGGAAGAGCCGAAGGTTGTGACCGTCGAGAAGGTCAAGGACAACCTCTTCGTCCTCCGCGGCGGCGGCGGCAACACTGCGGTGCTGGTGATGGCCAACGGCGTCGCCGTGGTCGACGCGAAGAATCCGGGATGGGGTCAGCCCATCCTCGCCAAGATCAAGGAGCTGACGCCCAAGCCGGTGTCGCTGTTGATCAACACGCATACGCACGGCGATCACGTGAGCGGCAACGTCGAATTCCCCGCCTCTGTCGATGTCGTGGTGCAGGACAACACCAGGACCAACATGGAGAAGATGCCGATCTTCAAGGAGCACAACAACGCCGGCATGGCGAAGCGCACCTTCAAGGACAAGATGACCATCGGCCAGGGCGCCGATCAGATCGACCTCTACTACTTCGGCCGCGGCCATACCGACGGCGACGCGTGGATCGTCTTCCCGGCGCATCGCATCGTGCACTCGGGCGACATCTTCTCCGGCAAGAACGTGCCACTCATCGACACCAGCAACGGCGGCAGCATGGTGCAGATCGCCGAGACGCTGAAGAAGGCGCACGAGGGCATCAAGAACGTCGATCAGATCATCAACGGCCACACGCCCGCGCAAACGACGTGGGCCGACCTCAAGGAGTACTACGAGTTCAACCAGGACCTGGTCGCGTGGATGCGGGCCGGACTCAAGGCGGGCAAGACGCCGGAACAGCTCGCCGCCGAATGGAAGGTGCCCGAGAAGTACCAGGGCTACTCGCCCACCGTCAGCGCGCTCATGGGCGGCATGGTGGGCCGCATCCAGGCGCTGCAGAAGGAAATTCAGTAGGCCTGCTCCGACATCGCAGCCGTCCGCGGCAGCTTGAGGAGCCTCGCGGCATTGCCGGCGTAGATGCGCGCCCGCGCCTCATCGGCGATCGGCAGCCGATCGACGATGTCAATCGTCTCGCGGATGTAGAGACCGGGCCTGGGTTCAAACGGCGTGTCCGACGCGAACAGGACGTGGTCCACGCCGAAGAAGCTCAGCCCGCACGCCGTGCCCGCGGCGGCCCCGAACAGGGCCGTGTCGGCGTAGAACAGCCGGAAGTAGTCGAGCGGCCGGCGCTTCAACCGCTGGAGGACGGCGGCGTTGTCCACATCGGACGACCGCGTGCCCAGCTGATCCCACCCGTGCCCGACCCGTCCTTCGAAGTAGGGGATCATGCCGCCCATGTGATGCGTGATGATCTTGAGATTGGGATGGGTGTCGAACAGCCCGGCGAAGACGATGCGCGCCATCGCCACGCTGGTTTCGTACGGCCACCCGAGGGTCCACCAGATTTCGAACTGTGACGCTGTCTCGGTCCGGTAGTCGGCCACGTCGGCGCCGCGCGCCGGGTGTATCCAGATGGGCCGGTCGTACTCGGCCATGAGGTCGAACAGCGGCAGCAGCTCTGGCGAGGTGAGCGGCGCGCCATTCACGTTGCTGAACACCTGTACGCCACAGGCGCCGAGGTCGTCGATCGCGCGTCGGGCTTCGCTCATCACCGCGTCCGGGGCGTTCATGGGCAGCGAGGCGACGAAGGCCGGAAAGCGATCGGGATGACGCTGGACGAGATCGGCCAGTCCGTCGTTGGCGATGCGCGCGAGCAGCGCGGCGTCCCGCGGCCCGGCCATGGCCTCGATGGGCGGCGACGGCAGCGAGAGAATCTGCTGGTAGTCATCGCCGAACTCGTCCATCACGCGGAAGCGGCCCTCGAGATCGTGCAGCAGGGGCAGGCTGCGCGTTCGCTTCCCCATGTCCTTGTGGTCCGGCGCCTTCTCGACCATCTCCTGGTAATAGCGCGCGGGGAAGAAGTGGTTGAATGCATCCAACTTTCGCATGATGCGAGCATGATACATAATCCCGCCCGTGAAATGGCTCATCTGCGGCATCGCGGCGGTCGGATTCGCCTTCGACACCTACGAGTTGCTGATGCTGCCGTTGATCGTGCGGCCGGCGCTGCTGGAACTGACGACCGCCGTGCCGGGGAGCGCGGAGTTCAACACGTGGGTCGGCGTCATGTTCTACGTGCCGGCCATCGCCGGTGGGATCTTCGGCCTGCTCGGGGGATACCTGACCGACCGGTTCGGGCGCCGGCGCGTACTGGTCTGGAGCATCCTGCTCTATGCCTTTTCGGCGTGCGCCACCGCGTTTGCGCCAACGGTCGAAATCTGGCTGGTCTGCCGCTGTGCGACGTTTGCCGGTGTCTGCGTCGAGTTCGTCGCGGCGGTCGCCTGGCTGGCCGAGCTGTTTCCCGATCCCGTTGAACGCGAGCGCGTCCTCGGCTATACGCAGGCGTGCGCCTCGCTCGGCGGCCTGATGGTGAGCGCCGCGTACTACGGCATCGTGACCGTGGCCGAGTCGCTGCCGGCCGTCCACGGCGGTCACGAACCGTGGCGCTACATGTGCATCTCGGGTCTCATTCCGGCGATACCGCTGCTGATTGTCCGGCCCTTCCTCCCTGAGTCACCGGTCTGGCGGCAACAGCAGCGCGCCGGCACGCTGCAGCGCCCGAGCCTCGGTGAGATCTTCCGCCCTCGGTTCCGTCGGACGACCATCGTGGCCAGCGTGATGGTGGCGTGCGGCTACGCGGCGTCCTTCGGCGCGAACCTGCAGGTACCGCGCATCGTGCCCGGGATCGCCGAGGTCCAGGCGATGTCGAAAACCGCGCAGGAGCAGACCATCGGGGCCGTGCAACTGTTGCAGGAACTCGGGGGGCTGACCGGGCGGGTGGCCCTCGCGGCGCTCGCCGTCCACATCGTCGGCCGCCGCCGGCTCATTCGGCTCTTCCTGGTACCGGGTGTCGTCGTCATGCCGCTGGTCTTCTTCGCGGCGACACGGGACCTGCGCCTCATCGAGGTCGGGACGTTTCTCGCGGGATTCTTCACTGTCGGCCAGTTCAGCTTCTGGGGCAACTACCTGCCGCGGATGTACCCGACGTCTCTGCGCGGCACCGGGGAGAGCTTCGCCATGAACATCGGCGGCCGGATGATCGGCACAGGCGGTGCGCTCGTGACCACGACGCTGAGCCTCGCCATGCCGGGCGGCTCGCCCGCGGCGCAGCTGGCCCTCGCGGCCGGAGCCGTGGGCGTGACGAGCTTCCTGATCGCGCTCATCGCCAGTCGCTGGCTGCCGGAACCCGAAGGACCGCAGCTTCCCGAGTAGCGGCCGCGGGAACGCGTCCCGTCGTAAGGTACCCAGCCTTCGCGCTACGCGCTCGGCCTCGGGGGCACGAATCCCCCTTTTCGCATCACTCGCCGTAGCAGCCTGCCCAGAACCGTCGCCTCCAAGCTGCCGCTACGGCCGCTGCGCCGTGGCGCTGCCGGCTGGCGTCAGGTATCTGCCGAACCAGGCGACGTACCGCTGCAAGCGGTCGCGCTCGTAGCTGGGCATGGTCAAGCCGTGGAACTGCCCGGGATAGACGATGAGCTGCGTGTCCACGCCCAGGCTCTTGAGCGCCTGGTACATCTGCTCACCGCCGGCAATGGGCACGTTGAAGTCCTTCTCGCCGCCTAGAAAGAGCGTCGGCGTAGTGATCTTCCCCACGTTGAAGAAGGGAAACGACGCCTTCATCCACTTCTCCCTGGACGTCCACGGCTGCCCCATCTCCTGGTCGTACTGGATGATGTACTGATCGCCGCCGTACAACGTGAACCACATCGAGGCGCCCGCGCCGCTCACCGCGGCCTTGAAGCGCTGGTCGGTGGCGATGGTGTAGTTGGTGGAGATGCCACCGTAGCTCCAGCCCCCGATGCCCAGGCGGCTGGGGTCGGCCACCCCCTGACGGACCGCTTCGTCCACCGCGCCCAGCAGGTCCACCACCTCGAGGTTGCCCCAGTCGCCGCGAATCGCCTTCTGGTATGCCCCGCCCCGTCCGGCGCTGCCGCGATAGTTGATGGCCAGCACTACATAACCGTTGGCCGCCAGCAGCTCACGGTCGAACTGGAAAGAGTGCTGGTCCTGCCCGTTGGGTCCGCCGTGGATGTAGAGGATGGTCGGGTACTTGCGCCCCGGCTCGTAGCCCGCGGGCTTCACGATCAGGCCGTGCACCTCGGTTCCGTCCTTGCTCTTCGAGGTGAAGTCTTCCGTGGTGGCCAACTGCAGTTCGGCCTGCAGTGCCTCGTTGTGCTTCGTGATGCTGCGCAGGGCGCCCCCGTCGAGTACCGAGATCTCGGGCAGGGTCGCGGCGGTCATTGCGACCAGCGCGAAGTTGCCGTCGGCCAGCGCCCCCGCGTGCGTAGCGGAAAGCACGCGCCGCCCCTCGGTGACGCGGCGGACTGCGCCTCCCTCGGCGGGTACGCTGGCCAGGTGCTGCGCGCGGTCGTCCTGCAGCAGGAACGAGATGCGGCTGCCGTCGGCCGACCACACCGGGTTCGACACCGCGCGGTCGAGCGACGCGGTGAGGATGCGCGGCAAGGTGGGTTGCGGCATGTTGGCCGGTACCACGGCCAGCTTGTTCAACCCGTACGCCGTGTTCTGGTCGTTGTCTCCCACGAGGATCGCCAGGCGCGAGCCGTCGGGGCTCCACGCCGGGCGGCCCCCTTCACCTTCAGGCGTGGTGGTGAGCCGCACCGGTCCGGCGCCGTCGCGGGCCTCGATCACCCACAGGTCTTCGTTCGACGTGCGGTCGGGGTCGGCATGCCCGCGCTTGCTGAGGAAGGCGATGCGCGTACCGTCTGGCGACCATGACGGGCTCCCATCGTCCACGAGACCCTTCGTGAGCATGGTGGCAGTGCGGGTCTCGAGATTGAAGATGGCGATGTGCTTGTAGACGTGCGTGAGGTACCCCTCGCGGTCCTCCTTGAAGTGGTAACGGTCGATCACGATCGGAGGGACGGTCTTGCGCTTCCAGCCTTCCTTCTTCTCCGGTTCAGCGTCGGGGTCGTCGTCGCTCACCACGAACGCGAGCCGGGTGCTGTCGGGAGACCACACGTAGTCGGCAACGCCGCCCTTCACGTCGGTGAGCTTGCTGGCCTCGCCGCCCGACCGCGGCAGCAGCCACACCTGCGCGCCTCGCTTCTTCTCATCCTCCGTGCCGCGCGAAGCCAGGAAGGACAGGTATTTCCCGTCCGGGCTCCAGCGGGGAGACGACTCGCCGTCGGGTGACGAGGTGAGCTGCACCTGCTCGGCGCCGTTCCACCGGGCCATCCAAACGTTCGAGTCGCGCTTGTCGTTCTCTTCGTCGATGGTAGTGACGGTGTAGGCCACCCACTGGCCGTCGGGCGACCGCTGGGGGTCGGCCACGGCCTTGATGCGCGAGTGGTCGGCCAGTGTCAGCGGGCGCCGGGCTGGTTGGGCCTGCGTCAGGGAAACCGACAATCCGAGAATCAGGAGGGCGAGGGGAAGTCGCTTCGACATGGCGACACTTTACACCTGGCACCGCACGCGGTCACCCGGCCGCGAGCCAGGGCGCAGCCACAAGCTGGGCCTTCATGCTGTGCGTTCGGCCTAGGGGGCACGAGTCGGCCTTTCCGCACCAGCCGGCACTTCGCGGATCGGATCGGATTGTTGTTGCATCACCGTTCTAGGCGAGCGCAAGCACCGTATTGGGACGGAGGAGGTACGGCGGCACCAGGCACGCCATATTGGACAGGAGCAGCACTGCCTGCGGACACTCTATTCCCAGTGTGGTCTCCACGAACCGGCGGCGGGCCTGACAGCGCGCCCAGGTCTCGGGGTAGTGCTCGCGGATGGTCTGCTGCAGCGCGTCATCCGCGACGGCGACGCCGTCTTCCATCCGGGTGGAGAAGTAGGTCGGCGACGAGGGAATGACATCGGTCTGCAGCACCATGCCCGACCGGATGGGCAGCGGCGAGCCGGCGTAGATCGGCGAGCTGACCCACTCATCCAGATGGATGAGATGCCCCGGATTGAGAAAGATGCCGAACCGGTCAAACGGCAAACGCGCGTGAATCACCTCGTAGAGGGCTGCGCCGGGCACGCCCGGCCGCAGCCCGCCCAACCACTCGCCCATCGCCTCGAAGTACGGCCCGGCGAACGCCGACACATACTCCCGCGCCGGTTCCGGCAGTTCCGACGGCTGTTCGACCACCCATCCCGCGCGACAGATGTTGCTGCCCCAATAGGCGACGTTGGCGGACCAGGTGTGGCCACGTTCCACGAGATTCCCCGACGCACTGGCCAGGCTGACGCGGTGTGGGCCGGTCTTACAGGTGATGTGGCAGGAGAGCGGCAGGCCGTCGTATCGAGCCTCAGCGAGCAACTGGTGGTCGGTGATGCCAGGCCGAAGGGCAAAATGGACTCGCCGCATGGCCTCCGACGCTTTGACGTTCGTGTACTCGAAGAAGGCGATCTCCGCGGCCGAGCACGTCGACCGCACGCCGTACCCGGGATGGACGAACAGGTCGGTGGCGTCCACGGTCTCATCGACGCCGGCCAGTTCGCGAACCGTATCGACGATGTAGGACGGGGTGTCCATGCGGTGAGGGTGCCCGTAGTATTTCCAGCCCGCACAGCCGACGCGTGCCCCGGCGCCGATGCCTTCGGCGCCGAAGACTTCCTGAAGGGTGCGGCTGGCATCGCGCGGCTGGTCGAGCAGGGAGAAAGGCTGATACCGCTCCGCCCGCAGCGTGCCGCGCTGCCACAGCGGGCTGATCGGCAGATAGCTCACGCATTCGTTGCCGACCACCAGGAGGGGGTGGCTGCCGTCGGCCCGAAGAATCAGGACGGCCTCTTCGAATCGCGGATCGAAGTTGCTGCACCAGGCGAGGTTGGCGAAGTGCTCGCGATCGCCGTAGACCAGCAGGTGCGTGAGCCTCCGCTCGTCCATCCGGCCTCGAAGCTGGTCCAGACGGGCGGCGAACTCCTCGGGCGGCACCAGCGGAGCGGCCAACGGTTCGGGGCCGAAATCCGGCCATTCGGTCTCGATGAGGCGGTGTTTGGGGGTGGGCATGGAGCGTCGAGCCCCGCCAACACGACTGGTTCGATCAGAGCGTTGACGTCAGCCGCGCCGCATTGCCGCCATGCCGTCGAACAGCTCCTTGAGCAGCAGGACCCCGGCCTCGGCGGCCTGCCGATCAGGCTCTTCGTTGTCGTCGTTGAAACCGAAGTCGTCGCCCCCGGGAATCGGCTGCACGACGATGCCGTCGCGCCGCGCCACGACGTTCAGGTCCTTGTAGATCAGGCCGTAGTGCGCCCCCTCCTGCGGGATCAGCCAGGCGATCTGGCCGCGGACCGGGATGATGCTGTCGTCGGCCCACAACTGCCGGCCGCCGTATCCCGGGCAGTTGATGATGACCGGCTGGGGCACCGAGGCCACCTCCTGCGGCGAGTGGAACTCGCGCGTCTCGAGCGTGCCGCCGGCGATGAGAAAATCGTTCATCAGCTGTCGGGTGTAGTCGGCGACGTTGAAGGTCATCGACGAGGTGCGGCTCGCATATTTCGTGGGGAACGGATGGCTGCCCGCGGGCAGCGCCTCGATGTCGGGCGTGATGTCGTCGATGCGCGACTCGTAGTGCGCGAAGTCACGCTTCGGCGCGTCGACGGCCGGCCCCCCCGGCCCGCCGCCGGATTCGCTGCCTCCGGTCGGGTCGGTATCCGAAAGGAAATAGCGATCGGTCCACTCGATCGGCGTGCCCGGCATCCCAAGGTAGCTTTGGTACATCGCGAACGACGAGCGAGCCATGGCCTCCCACTGGCCGGCGAAGTCGGGCGCCGCGGCCGAGGTCAAGGCGATGCGCGAGTCGGGGCTCCAGACGCCGGTCGCCCGCGCCGACCGGACGTCGGGCGGACGCTCCTTCGCATAGATCGTCACGCGCAGGCCGGCGCGCTGCGCGATGATGGCGGCCGTCAATCCCAGCGCTCCGCAGCCGACCACTGCCACGTCGCGGTTGCCGAGCGCGGCGGCCCGAGCCTTCGACACCGCCACGTCGGCGGCGCCCCACGCCAGCGACCAGCCGCTGCCGCCGTGCCCATAGTTGTGCACGACGACGCGGTTGCCGACGTGCTCGACGTCCATCCGCGGCCCGGCGGCGCGGAAGGGCCGGAGGCACACGGTGGTGCGGAAGATACGATCAGGGTGGGCCCGAATCGGGACGATGGGACCGACCGCGTCGTAGAAGGGCAGCGCGCCGTTGGCGGCCGGAGTGCTCCGCCCGCCGTCGCACCCGGCGGCAAGCCCGGCCATGCTCAATCCGGCCCAGGCGCCGGACTGCTGTAGGAACGCACGACGATTCATGGCGAATACCTATCATGTTCCGGGCCCGCTGGCGCGGCGTGCTCACAGCGCCGGAACGCGAGTTGGCAACGCCGTACGGCGGTGGGCGGCCGTCGGCCGAGGTATTGGATGGGCGCACCCAATCCTGAGAACTCCATGTTCAGCGGCAGACGTCTGTGCCCATGTCAGCGGCGGCGCCGCCAGGCCGGATGAACTCCCACTGGTAGCTGCGCGTGCTCAACGTGAGTTTCAGCACGCCGAAGGACGCCAGCCGCACCTCGCTGTTGGCGGCCACGCCCGTCGCCGGCACCAGCTCGCCGCCGCCGGTGCCGACGACGAAGAGCCGCGACCCGTGCTCGGGATCGGCTTCGCCGTTGCCGTTCATCGGCGCGAATCGCTCGTACATGTGTTCGTGGCCGGTGACGACCAGATCGACCCCGGCGCCATTCAGCTCCTGCCAGAAGCCGCGCATGAACACGCTCTCGCCCCGGTTGGCCGATGTGAAGGGCGGATGGTGGAAGTAGGCGAGGGTGCAGCGGTCGCCGGCCCTCTGCAGTTCGCCACGCATCCACTGCACCTGCGCCGACGCGCGGTCGACGCCGACGTTCGAGTTCAGCGACAGCACCGTCCAGGCGCCGGCGGAATAGCTGTAATACCCGGTGCCCGCAGGCCCGGCGCTGTTGCCGAAGTAGGCGAAGTAGCCGGCGGCGCCCGGCGTGTCGTAGTCGTGGTTGCCCGGTGACGGCCGGGTCCGGCCCTTGTGCCGCCCCCACCAGGGTTCGTAGCAGTTCTTGAAGTCCTCCACGCGGCCTTGTGGATAGGCGTTGTCGCCGGCAGTGAAGACCGTGCCCTCGATGCGATCGAGGAGCAGGGCGGTCGCTTCCGGACCTGCCAGAGGGCCGCACTCGCCGATGTCGCCGGCGCCGACGAGCACCACGGGCGGTCCGGGGATCGGTGTGGGCTCGAGCCCTCCGCCGGAGGAGCTCTCGCCGCCGCAGGCCGCGGCAAGGAGCATGAGGCACGCGGCCACACCCAGGGACACGGCTGCCGGGCGAAGTGTCATCACCGTGTGACAGACCGTGTGCAGATGCGGTAACCGGGCAAGCGGCCTCTCGGACGGTGCATGAGAATGTCGGCGAATGACGCTATCTTACTGGGAGCTCACCCCGGCGGCGGCGTCTTTGCAACCGCGGTGGTCGTCCCGGACGGGCCGTCACGAACGCTCCGGAGGCCTCGGGGGATTCGATGGACCGCAATATGACCATTCGAGTGTGCGCTTTTCTGCTCGCCTGCGCCTGTGCCGGCACCGGGTCGGCGCAGACCGTGGACGACTTCTTCAATCCGGCGGTGCTCCATCGGATCGATCTGCTGGTCAACAGCCGCGACTGGGAGGCGCTGAAGGTCAACTTCGGCCAGAACACCTACTACCCGGCCGACGTCACATGGAACGGCATCACCGTGCGCAATGTCGGCATTCGCTCGCGCGGTCTCGGCTCGCGCAGCGGCACCAAGCCCGCCTTGCGCGTCGACGCCAACCGCTACGCGCTCGGGCAGGAGTGGCTCGGGCGGAAGTCGTTCCTGCTCGACAACCTGGTGCAGGACGCTTCGGGCATCCGCGAGCGCGCGGCGATGCAGCTCTACAAGCGGCTGGGCGTGCCGGCGCCGCGCGAGGCCCATACCGCCCTCTACGTCAACGGTGAGTACGCCGGGCTCTACGGCATCGTCGAGGCGATCGACAAGGCCTTCCTGGGCAGCGTGTTCGGCGAGCAGAACGGCGACACCGAGAACGACGGCTACCTGTTCGAATACGACTTCGTCGATCCGTGGTTCTGGACCTACCTCGGTTCGGATCTGTCGGTGTACGGCGCTCGATTCGACCCGAGCACGCACCAGAACGACACCGACCAGGACAAGTTCGGACCGATCGAGGCGTTGCTGCGGGCGATCAACGAGTCGCCCGGGGCCAACTTCACCGAAGCGGTGGACCCGTACCTCGACCTCACCTCGTTCATCCGGCACGTGGCCATCCAGAACTTCCTGGCCGAGGACGACGGCATCCTCGGCGGCGCCGGCACCGCGAACTTCCACTTCTACCGGTTCGAGAACACCACCCGGCACCGGTTCATCGCCTGGGACGAGGACAAGGCCTTCTCGTCGACCGATCGCCCGATTTTCACGTATCACGAGAACTTCCCGCTCATGACCCGGGCGATGGCCGTGCCGTCGCTGCGCAACCTGTATTTCGACACCCTGCTCGAAGCCGCCGCGTCGGCGTTGGAGCCTGGCGACGGCGGAACCGGGTGGCTGGTCCGCGAGATCGCCGTCCAGCGCGATTTGGTGGCGGCGCGCATGTATGACGACCCGGTGAAGCCGTACACCAACGCCGAGTTCGACCAGACGGTCGAGGCGCTGCTGGCGTTTCCGGCGGCGCGGGCGGCCTCGGTGCGTTGCCAGGTGGCTCAGGCCAGGGGGCAGACCTGCACACCGTGAGCGTCGGCGCCACGACGCTCACGACGGGCGTCGATCACATGGCGAACTGGAAGCGGCCGACGAAGCTCCAGTGCACGGGCACGCCGACGATCGGGGCCCGGTCGATGTCGCTGAACGACTCGCGGATGGCGTTGCCCTGCAGCTTGAACCAGCGATTCAGGATCCACGAGAGCCCGAAGGTCCAGGCATCGTCGCGGTTGCGCAGCAGGTTGGCGGCCCGTGGATTGGCGAAGGCCGGTTCGCCCTGGTCGTCGGTGCTGCCGAAGGTCAGCCGCTCGTAGCGCGCGGCGACTTCCAGCGCACCGAGGCCGCTTTGGACGAACGGACGCGACGGCCGGACGTCCTCCTCCTTCTCTTCCCCGGTGAGCAGCCAGGTGCCCGCCACGTACCACCCGCGGCCGAACAGCTCCGGCAGGTCGACGTCCGCCAGCCCTTGGCCCTGCCGATCGTCCCAGCCGTTCAGCCACTCGGCCTTGAGGCTGGTCGGTCCGGCCAGCATCGTCACGTCGGCGCCAACGCGCCGCCGGTCGCCGCTGACGTAAACCCGCTCGAAGTACTCGTAGCCGAACACCGAGCGGCCGCGAAAGCCGAAAGGCCCGGTGGGCACCTCCGACCAGACCGCGTTGGCGCCGAACTCCATGTTGCGCAGCCCACGCGGCAGGCGCTCGACGGCGTCGAACGGTTGCGCCGTGACGCGTCCACCGACGGTGGTGCCGAAACTGTCGCCGCCCAGGTCGTCGTCATCGAAGAAGAAGTCGGCGGACGGCACGTCGCGACCATCGAAGGCGCCGACGGCGTAGGTGAACCGCCGCCGGTCGGTTTCGCCGTGGGCCATCCCGCCGATGGCCCGGCCCGGGCTGAGGGTGCGCGTGGCCAACGACCGGTAGATGAAGTCGTTGCTGGCCGAGCTGGTGAGGTTGTCGAGCCCGAAGGGCACCTTGAACTTGCCGCCGCGCACCTCGAACAGATCCGAGGCGCGGACGTTGACGTAGACGTCGCGCCACGGTTCCTCCTCGAAGCCGAACGCGCGCTCCACCTCGAACCCCACCCGGCCCCACAGCTCGCCGCGGAGGCCGAGGCGGCGCCGGGCCCAGTAGAACTCCTCGTCCTCGAGGTCGACCACCCGATCGAAGCGCGCAAGGTCGCCCTGGAGCTTGGCGATCAATTCCAGGGAGAACCACTCGCCGATCCGCACCCGCGGCCGAGGCAGCAGGTCGGCACGCATTGCCGGGGTATCCGTCGGCGCCGGCACACCCGGCGTCGCCGGTGTCTGCCCGGCCACGGCGACTCCGGAGCCGAGCGTCAACAGCGCCGCCAACAGCAGTCGTCTCACCGTACCTCCCTGGCGAGCGATCGCCCGCCGCTCCACCCGGCCAAGGCCCGCGCCGACATGATAGCCGCGACCGGACCGCGTTCCCACTAGAGCCGTTTCAATTTGGCCGGCCGTGTGGTACGGTCGCCACCGTGATTTCCTGCCCAGCCTAATGCCACATCCCGAGCAAGCGGCCGGTGGTCACCTGGTGGTGCTCACGCCCCGGCAGCCGTTGGTCGCCGGCGGGGCGGCCGCAGACTTCGAGGCCTCGGTCAAGCGGCTGCTCGGGCAGGGCTGCCGCTTGCTGATTGCCGATCTCGACGGCGTCGCCACGATCGACAGCGCCGGCATCCGCGCGCTGGTGCGGGCCCACACCAGCGCCGGTCGGGTCGGCGGCGCCTTCCGGATTGCGCGACCCACGGCGAACACCCGCGAGCTGCTCAAGCTGGCGCGCCTGGACGCCGTCCTCAACGTCTTCGACTCGGTCGCTGAGGCGAAGCTCCGGCCCTTCGACTGGCGCAAGACGCTACTGCTGCTGGTCGGAGCGCTGGCGTGCACGGCCATCGCCGCCATCGGCCTCGGCTGGCGCGTCGAGCCGCTCGGCGGCGGTGGTGCCGGCAGCCCCTTCGCCGGAACGACCGGCGACGGGACGGGCGTGCCGGCATTGCCATGGGGCTATCCAATCTCCGAGCTCGTGCAGTTGTTGTCGGCGGGGGTCATCGCCCTGTTCGTCACCTTCGTCCAGAAGCTGCAGCAGCGCGATCAGCCACTCACCCGATCGATGGAACAGGCCCAGGTGCTGCTGTGTGTCTCCGGCGCGCTCATCATGATCATCATCGGCAACTCGCTGGCGCGGGCGTTCGGCATCGCTGGCGCTGCGGGCATCATCCGCTTCCGCACCCCGGTGGACGACCCGAAGGACGTGACCGTGCTGTTCCTGCTGATGGGACTCGGCATGGCCTGCGGCGTCGGCTTGTTACCGATCGCGGCACTCGGCGGGCTGTTCCTGGCCGCCGCGATCGTCGTCCTCGATCACATCGTGGCGGTGAAGCCACGGGTGATGCTGGTGGAGATGACGGCGTCGAGTCGCGAGTTCCCGCTCTCCCACGTCGTCAGCGTCTTCGCGCGGTTCGGCGTCACCTGGGAGCCGCGGGAGTTCACCCAGGGGGTCGCGGCCGAGATGACCTACCAGACGACACTGCCGCCGCACGTCTCGATCGACGAGGTGACCGAGGCGCTGGTCGCCGGCGGGGCCCATGGCTTGACGTCGGTGTCGTGGGAGCCGCCCAAGCGAACGTGAGGCGCGACCGCGCGTCGTCGATCCGGCCGAACGGCGGGCCCTGGTGCTGCAGGTGATCCGCCGGGCACGCCGCCGCCTCGCGGCGTTCGGCCTAGGGCGCACGAGTCCCCTTCCGCACCACTTTGGATTCTGTCGTTGATGGTTGACTGCCCTTGACGCGATTTGCTCAGGAAGGTAGCGTGCCCAGAGCGCCAGGAACAGTCGAAGGGAGGTGCAACGATGAGTCGCAAGTTGATACCCCTGCTAGGTGTGATGCTGGTTGTCGGCGCGTGGACTACCGCGACCACGGTTCTCCGGGCGCAGCCTGGCAGCAACGACGCGAACTTCACCATGTTGGACAACTGCTCCGACGCCGATCCCGCCTACGATCCGTTCGGGGGCTGCCCCCAAGACGGGCCCTTCCCGGGGTCCAAGTCGTACAACGGGGACGTGAGCGTGGCCGAGTTCTTCGCGCTCCTGACCAGTCCGTTGGCCCTCGGCGCTGTGATTGGCCACCCATCGTGGCGGAACGAGCCCTCGTACATCTCGGTGAAGGAGGGTCGGAACATCCGCGTGAGCAATCGCGGTGGCCGTGTGCATACCTTCACGCCGGTGGCTGCCTTCGGCGGTGGTTTCATCCCCTTGCTCAACGAACAGATGACGCCGGCGCCAGAGTGCGGCGCCGACGTTCCCGCTCCCGGTCTGGTGTTCGTGGCCGTTGGCCAGACGCAAACCCTGCCCCCGCTGGAACCCGGATTGCAGAGGTTCCAGTGCTGCATCCATCCGTGGATGCGAGCAGCCGTTCGCGTCAACTAGCTGTGGATTGCGCCGGCGCCCGCCGGTCGGCGCAATCACTCCAGCCAACCTTGACACGTACCTGCCTAAACGGATGCCGTGAAACGAGCCTACAGCGCCCGAACCTGGACCCGCCGGAACCTGACGGTGCCCGGCCCGCCGTACTGTAGCGTCATGCGTCCCCGGACGAACTCGGTGTGCTCACCTTCCGCCGTCTTGGCGCCGTTCACGGTGACTGTCATCTTCGGTCCGCGGGCAGTGATCACGATGGTGGCCCACTGCCCTGCGGTTTTCACCGGCGTGATGACCTTGGCGACGTTCACGATGCCGCCGGTGGCGAAATCCTGCTCGGGACGGCCATCCCAGATGTTGATCTCATAGCAGGTCTTCGCGTTGATCGATTGCGGGTCCTGACAGCGCATGAAGATGCCGCTGTTCGTCTTCGGCGTTTCCACCCAGAACTCGGCGGTCAACTCGAAGTCGCCGAACGGCTCCTTCGACACCAGGTGCCCGCCTTTACCCTCGGTGGCCTGAACAGCGCCATCGACAATCGTCCAGTTGGCGTCGCCGACCCGCTCCCAGGCGCCAAGCGACGTGCCGTCGAACAGGACCTTCGTGCCGCCCTGCGCGAACACGACTGCTGCCATCGACCACCCGACCACGGCCGCCACCGCCGCCGAACGTTCCATGTGACACCTCGATTCGACCCGCGCACGATTACCATCGGCGACCAGCAGAGCCGATGCACTGCCCCTCAAGGCACGACGACGGTCTGCGGCGGCGAGGCGGCACTCGCGCCGCAGGTGTTGGTGGCTGCGACGGTCTCGTCGCAGGGGCCGCCCAGCTGACGAACACCGTGTTCCCCACCTGATGGGCGAGGACGCTGCTGGGAGTCGCGGGCAGACGTACCTTCGCGTTGCTCGGCGTTCAGGGACGAGTCCCGCAGGCATTGTCTCGCCTGTCGTGTCGATCAGGAGGGCGGCCCGATGTCGAGCCGCCCCTCCGTCTCCTGTCCTGCCGAGTCCCCCGGCCCGGGCTTCGGTCCTAGAACGACCAGCGCACGCCGAAGGTGATCTGCCGGGCCGGCGTCACCGCCGTGGCGCTGCCGAAGAGCACCGTGTTGCCCGAGATCCCGACGCTCGGATAGCGGGCGTTGCGAACGGTCACGACGCCGTTGTTGAGCGTGTTCTCGACATCGGCGTAGAGGCCGAAGCGGTGTACGTCATAGGCGAATACCTTCTCGATCCGCAGGTCGAGGATGCGGATCGGGTCGTTGCGGTACGAGCCGTGCGGCTCGAGCTGTACGTCCTGCGAGGTCGTCCAGTTGACGCGGGCAGCTGCCAAGCGGTTGAACGGCGTGTAGGTCGTGCCGCTGGTGCCACGGAACGAGGCGTTCACCGCCACTTCGATGACCGGGATCTGATAGCCGGCGAACAGCTTCAGCTCGTGCGGGCGGTCGAGCGGGACTCGGCCGTCGCGGTTGATCAGGCTGGTGTTGGGCGTCTCCCACAGCGCGGTCGCAAACGCCGCTTGTGACGCGCTGGTCACCGTCCCGGACGTTCTCGAGTAGACGTAGGAGACCTGGGCCTGCCACCGGTTGGCGAAGCGCCGGCCGAGCACGAACATGCCGGCGTGGTAGTCGCGGTCGGCTTCGATCGATCCGGCGCCGGGGTAGGTCACCGTGTCGAGGTTGTCGATCTGGAAACGCTGGGGGATCGCGGCCCGATTGGCCCAGCTGTAGATCGTCATCGGCTGGTTGGTCTTCGGGTTGGTGAACGCCGTCGGCGCCCACGTGCCGTCGATCAGCGTCGAATTCGTGAAGTTGGTCGCCGAGCGACGGATGTAGGTGGCCGTCGCCCGCCAGTTGCCCCACAGTTGCTGCTCGTAGGAGACGTTGAACTCCTCGGTGCGCGGGTGGTCGATGTCCTCGGCGACCACGTATTTGCTGTCGCCCGAGACGCGGTCGATCTCGACCAGGCGATTGCCGGGGAAGGCCTCGTAGGTGACGTAGTCGCCGATTCCCGGCACGGCGCGGTTCCAGATCGAGAACACGGCGCCGTCGTAGAGGTAGCCGTAGTAAGCCTTCATCACCGAGGTGCCACGACCGGTGACATCCCACGCCAGGCCGAGCCGCGGGCTCCACATGTTGGAGCCGTAGTACTCGTTGCCGTCGTCGCCGTCGCCGCCGATGCCGTCGAAGCGCAGACCGACGTTGGCGGTCACGCGGCCAATCGTCCACTGGTCCTGGACGTAAGCCGTCGTTCGCTTGTTGGTGCCCTCGACGTCGTAGCCGTAGCCGTAGGCCAGGTACGGCTGCCCGCCGATGTCGTAGTAGTAAACGCCGTCGGTGTACTCCTGGCGGTTACGGATCTTGCTGCGCTCGATTTCCACTCCGAACTTGAAGTTGTGGGTGCCGCCGGCCTCGAGGTAACGGTTGAACGAGGCGTTCACCTGGTTGCGCAGGCGGTCGTACTTGGCGCTGTAGCCAGCGCCGCCCGACCACGTGCCGTCGTCGTCGAGTCTCGCCGGCAAGGGCGTCTTGGGGTCGAGGTCGAAGTAGCCCCAGTAGCCGGTCAACTTCGCCTCGAAGAACGACGAGCCGCCAATCACCTTGCGGTAGGAGCCGTTCCAGATGTACTCGGGCGAGTCCTGCTCGACGCTCAGCGCGTCGGTCGTGCCGTCGTTAGTGGCCAGGAAGCTGGACCGGCCGGTCTGGTTGTACTGGTCGTACTGGCCGTTCACAGAGAAGGTGTCGCTCGTCGTCGGCTGGAAGGTGAGCTTGACGTTGAAGCGCGGGCTGACCTCGGTGCGAATCGTGCGCGGGCCGGCCGGGTCTTCCTTGATGGCGTAGCGCTGGATGCTGCCGAAGAAGAAGGCCTTGTCGCGGGCGAGGGGGCCGCCGAGCTGTACCGTGTAGTCCTTGCTGCTATCGGCGCCGCTGGCCAGCAGCGTCGGGTTCTCGCCGGTGACCGTGCTGCTGATGTTGTCGCCGCGCAGGTCCTTGCCGGTGTAGCGGTACTCCTGCAGCGCCGAAAACGCGTTGCCACCCGACTTGGTGATGGTGTTGACCACCGCGCCAGTGAAGCCGCCGTACTCGGCCGGCTGGCCGAGGCCGCCGACCTCGATCGAGTCGATGATGTTGTAGTTGAAGAACGTCCAGGCGGTGCCGCCCTCAGGATCGCGGGTGTCCACGCCGTCGAGCAGCAGCGCGTTCGACGAGCCGGCGCCGCCGCCGTAGGCCGACCCGGCGTTGACGCCCGGCGCGTTGTTGAGCATGTTCACCGCGGCGTTGGTGCGCGAGAACGGCATCGCGTACAGCAGGTCCTGGCTGATGTTCGTATCGGTGGCCGTCGAGACGGTGTCGATGTCCGACACGGCGGCGACCACCACGAATTCCTGCACCCCGCCCACCTGGAGCGTCGCCCGCACCTGCATCGTGGCGCCGATGGCGACGACGATGCCGCGCTGCTCGAACGGCTGGAAGCCGGTCAGCTCGGCCCGCACCGAGTACTCGCCGGGGTTGAGGCCGATGAAGCGGAAATTGCCGGCTTCGTCAGAGACCTGCTCCTGGGATCCGGTGCGGCCGGTGAGGACGACGGTCACGCCGGGCAGGGCCCGGTCCTGCGAGTCGGTCACCTGGCCGGCGATCGTGCCGACCAGGTTCTGGGCCTCGGCGTGGAGCGTGAGGCCGGCGACGAGAACGATGGCGATGGTGAGCCGCAGGAGGGTGGTCATGGCGCCGTCACCGTCCCTCGCTCTTGATGCGATCGTCTTTCGACGAGTACAGGGCGTAGCCCACCCCGGCGCCGAAGATGATGATGGTGACTATGCCGGCCGGGGTCTTGAAGAAGGACCGCGTTTTCAAGTCGGTGCGCGGGTTCTCGGGGGCCGACGGGGGTTGGCGCTCCTTCATCGCGGTCGCTTCGCGGGTCGCCGCGGCGCGGGCGGCGTCGACGAGCGGGGTGCGACGCTCGAACGGGTTGGCGGCAGCGAGCGCCGGAGACAGCATTCCGGACGTCAACGCCACGCATCCCCAGGTGGTCAACCTGGAACGGATAGACTGTGTGCGCATCCTCGAAACCTCCCTAGGAACAGCCGTGCTAGGGCCGCAGCCTAGCGAAGTGGCGAAAATGTTGCAACTTTTCGTCTCCGCACGCTGACTGTTGGACACTGACCTCGTGCAACTCGGCCTCAGATTCAGTCGTTTGGGACCAGTGGCAGGTGCGGCGCTCGTGGCGGCCGGCCTGTGCGCTGCGCCCGGGTGCTCGTCGCCGTCGCACGAGGCCCAGGGCGCCGTGGCCCTAGGGCAATTGCCGAAGAGCGTCGCCCGAGAACGGTTGAACCTGGTCGTGGTCACCCTGGACACGACGCGCGCCGACCGGATCGGCGCCTACCGCCAGCCGGCGGCGGCGGCGACCCCGGTGTTCGATCACCTGGCCGCCGAGGGCGTGCTCTTCGAGCAGGCCATGAGCTCGGCGCCGTTGACCCTGCCAGCCCACGCCACGATGTTCACCGGCGGCTTTCCGCCGCAGCACGGCGTACGCGACAACGGCGGCTTCTTTCTGGATCCTGGGGCTGTGACCCTGGCTGAGCGGCTCGCCTCCCGCGGCTACCGTACTGGCGCCTTCGTCGGGGCTTACGTGCTCGACTCGAAGTGGGGGCTCGATCAGGGATTCGAACACTACGCCGACGACTTCGATCTCTCGAAGGTGAAGGCGCTATCGCTCGGCAACGTGCACCGGCGGGCTGACGCCGTGGTCGACCTGGCCCTGCCATGGCTTCAGACCGTTGCCGGGCGGCCGTTCTTCGCCTGGTTGCACTTCTACGATGCGCACGCGCCTTACGACGCGCCGGAGCCGTTCGGGTCGCGCTATGCCGGGCAGCCTTACAACGGCGAAGTCGCCTTCGCCGACGCGCAGCTCGGGCGGGTGGTCGAGTTCCTCGAGCAACGCCATCTTCTCAACAGCACGATCGTGGTGGTGCTCGGCGACCACGGCGAGAGCCTGGGCGAGCACGACGAAGGCACGCACGGCTTCTTCATCTACGAGACGGCCACGCGAGTGCCGTTCCTGATCCGCGCGCCCTTCAGCCGCACAACGGGCCGGCGGGTCGCCAGCCTGGTCCGCACCGCGGATCTGATGCCGACGATCCTCGACCTGCTCGGGCCGGCGGCGGGAGAGTCGCTATCGGGCCCGGGACGCAGCCTGGCGCCGGTGATGACCGGCGATCGCGCGCGGCTCGAGGCCGAGGGCTACGCCGAGGCGATGTATCCGCTGCATCACTACGGCTGGAGCGCGCTCAAGGCGATTCGCGATGGCCGCTACAAGCTCATCGATGCGCCGCGTCCCGAGCTGTTCGACCTCGAGCAGGATCCCGGCGAGACCGTCAACCTGTTCGACCGCGAGCGCGACGTCGCCAACCGCCTGCAGCGGGCGCTGCGGGCGATGGAGGCCGGCTTCGAACGCGCCACCGCCGGGGCGGCGCCTCCCGCTGAGGTCGATCCGGAAACGCGCGCCCGGCTGGCGTCGCTCGGCTACGTATCGAGCTTTGTCGCCACCGAGAGCGATGCCGCGGCGCTGCGGGCCGATCCGAAGGACAAGATCGCGCTCTTCAACCTGATGTCCGAAGCGCGCGACGTGGCGCAGGAGGAGGGCGCCAACCTGCAGAAGACAATCGGCCTCCTGCTGCAGGTGGTCGCCGACGATCCGCAGGTGATCGACGCCTGGTTCAACCTTGGCAACGCGCACTTCCGGCTCGGCCAGCACGAGGGCGCCATCCGCTACTTCCGCGCGGCGTTGGCGCTCAAACCGGACTACGACCTGGCCTTGATCAACATGGCCAACGCCTACCGCGCGCTCGGCAAGGACGACGAGGCCCTGGCCGGCTACGAGCACTACCTGCGCGTCGATCCGAAGAACGCGTGGGTGCAGTACCAGGCCGGCGAGATCCATCTCGATCACGGCCGTGACGAGCGCGCCGAGACGTACTTCCGACAGGCCCTGGCGATCGACCCCAACGTGGCCGCGGCCCGCGTGGCGCTCGGTGCCGTGGCGATCATGCGGGGGAACGGCGCCGCGGCCGAACGCGAGATTCGTGCGGCGCTGGCGTCGCGTCCCGACGTGCGGCTGGCGCACTTCAACCTGGGCGTGCTGGCCGAATCTCGCGGCGATCCGCCCGGCGCCCTGGCCGCCTACCGCCGCGAGTTCGACCAGCACGACGATGCCTACAAGGCGATGTTCAACGCCGCGCGGCTGCTGCAGCAGCAGGGAGATGGGGCGGGGGCCCGCGCGCTGTTCGAGCGGGCGGTCGCGGTGAACACCCGCTTCGCCGAAGGCCACTTCTATCTAGCGCAGGCTCGACTGGGCGGCGGCGATGTCGAAGGTGCGGCCAGCGCGGCCCGGGCCGGTCTGGCCATCGACCGGCAGTCGCCGACCGCGCCGCTCGGCCACTTCGTGCTCGCCGAGGTGGCGATGCGCGCGGGTCGCCTCGACGAGGCCGCCCGTGAGCTGGAGCGCGGCAAATCGCTCGAGGCGCGGGCCTCCCGGAGCCGCTGAGCGCGACGCTATTTCGCGATGGTCGTCGCCAGCTTCGTCAGCGCCGCCAGTTCCTGCTTCTCCACCGCGCCGAGCACGGCCTTGCGCTCGGCGATGGCGTCGGTCATCCGCTTCAGCAGGTCCCTGGCGCCGTCGGTGGGCGGGCCGTCGCCCATCGACGCGAAGTCGAGGAGACGGGCCAGCTTGCTGTCGATGCCGGTCGGCTGGGCGATGAGATCCTGGCCGGCGCGAGCGCGGTACTGCACGAGCCGCTCCTCGATCGTGTAGAGCTTGTTGTTCAGCGCGGTCATCGCGTTGTCGAGCAGCGCGGCGGCCTCGGGGTTCTTCCCGCGCCGGCTCTCCTTGGCCTTCTTCACGAGGTCTTCAGCCATCTGGCGCGTGTCGCGCACCTGCTTCACGACTGTCATCGTCTCGGTGAGCCTGTCGCGCACGTCGATGAGGAACGTGAACTGGGCTTCCAGCTCGGCGTCGGTGTAGGTCAGGCGCGGATCCTTGACGATGGTGGCGGTGGTCCGTGTTCGCACGCCGTTGGCGGCGAGCTCGAGCGTGTAGGTGCCGGGCGCCGCCACGGGACCGACGGCCCGTCCCTGGAACACCGCGCCGGGCAGCACGGTGGGCGCGGGGTAGCGCATGTCCCACACGTAGGTGTTGGCGCCGGTCCTCACGATCGGTCGGCGCGGGCCGCCCGCCGGCGTCCCTTCCGGATCGAACGTGACCGTGCGGATGAGCCCGGCACCAGGTCCGGGACCTTCCTTGGAGATCGTGAGCGTCACCGGCCCGGTGGGCGCGTCCTTGAGATAGAACGGCACCACCACACCCTCAGGCGGATTGACGCCGTCGATGGTCGCGCCCCCGAAGGCGCCGGCCAGCGACGCGCCGCGACCGTAGCGCACGGTGGTTCGCGGCTGGTAGAGGTGCGTGGCATCCGCCAGGGCCTGCGGCGTCATCTGGCTGAGCAGCGCCACGTTGTCGAGGATCCAGAACGACCGGCCGTGCGTGGCAGCCACGAGGTCGCCGTCCTTCACCACCAGGTCGTGCACCGGCACCACCGGCAGGTTCAGCTTGAGCGGCTGCCACTGCCCGCCGTCGTCGAACGACACGTAGACGCTGGTCTCGGTCCCGGCATACAACAGCCCCTTGCGGCCTGGATCCTCCCTGATGACGCGCGTGAAGTCATGGCCGGGGATCCCGGCCACGATCTTCGTCCACGTCGTGCCGTAGTCCGACGTCTTGTAGAGGTAGGGCCGGTTGTCCTGCAGCTTGTAACGCGTGGCGGCGACGTAGGCGGTTGCCGGATCGTGAGGCGAAGGGTCGATGATGCTGATGAGCGCGAACTCGGGCAGGTCGGGCGGCGTCACCTTGGTCCACGACCCGCCGTTGTTGCGCGACACCTGCACGTAGCCGTCGTCGGAGCCCGCCCACAGGACGCCGGCCTGCTTCGGCGACTCGGCAAAGGCGAAGATCGTCGCGTACCACTCCGGGCCGTAGGCTTCGCGCGTGATCGGGCCCCAGAACTCGCCGGGTGACGGCTGGAGGTACGAGGGCGTCTTCTCGAGTGTCTTGGGATCGGCGCGCGTGAGATCGGGGCTGATGACCTCCCAGCTCTGGCCCTCGTTGCGCGTGCGATGCACCATCTGCGAGGTGACGTAGAGCGTCTTCGGTTCGTGCGGTGACACCATCACCGGGTAGGTCCACCAGAAGCGGTAGTTGATGTCAGCCGCGCCCCACCCGTAGTGCGTCTCAGGGTTGGGCGAGATGTCGCGCACCTGCTTGGTACGCCGGTCGTAGCGGTGCAGCCAGTGGTGATCGGCAGCGTAGACGATGTTGGGATCCGTGGGATGCGGGGCGACGTAGCCGTCCTCCCCGCCGCCCACCGTCTCCCATTCCTCGATGGTGATGCGGCCGTGGTCCGAGCGGCTCGGCACCGAGATGGTGGTGTTGTCCTGCTGCGCTGCGTAGATGTGATACGGCGTCTGGGCATCGACCGCCACGTGGTACAGCTGTGCGGTCGGCTGGTTGAGGATCGTGGACCACGACTTGCCGCCGTTGAAGGTGATGGTGGCGCCGCCGTCGTTGCCGTTGATCATCCGCTGCGGATCCCGCGGGTCGATCCACTGGTCGTGGTTGTCGCCGTGCGGCACCGTCACTTCCTGGAAGGTCGTGCCGCCATCGCTCGACTTCCACAGGTCGACGTTGAGCGCCCACAGCACATCGGGGTTGGTCGGGTCGGCGACGATGTGGTGGTAGTACCACGGCCGCTGGGTGAGGTCGGCGTTGTCAGTGAGATGGGCCCACGTCTCGCCGCCGTCCTCGGACCGGTAGATGCCCTTGTCGGTGCCGCCGGCGTCGACGATGACCCATACGCGATTGGGCCGCGACGGCGCCAGCGCGATGCCGATGCGGCCCTTGTCACCCTTCGGCAGGCCAGGCTTGCCGCTCAGGTCGACCCAGGTGTCGCCGCCATCGGTGGACTTGTAGAGGGCGGTGCCGGGCCCGGCGCTGCGGAAGCCCCACGGATAGCGACGAAGTTCGAGCGTGGAGGCATACATGACATCCGGGTTGCCCGGGTCCAGCACCAGGTCGATGGCGCCGGCATTCTGGTTCTGGAAGAGGACGCGCTGCCACGTCCGTCCGCCGTCACGCGTACGGTAGACGCCGCGCTCGGGACTCGGACCCCAGGCATCGCCGAGCGCCGCCACGTAGGCGATGTCGGGATTGGTCGGGTGCACCTGCAGGCGGCCGATCTGGCGCGTGGCCTCGAGTCCGAGCTTCGCCCAGGTCTTGCCCGCGTCGGTCGACTTGTAGACGCCGTCGCCGTGCGACGCGTTACCCCGGAAGCACGCCTCGCCCATGCCGACGTAGACGATGTTCGGATTCGACGGCGCCACCGCCATGGCCCCGACCGACCCGGTGGAGAAGAAGCCGTCGGAGACGTTGGCCCAGTTGAGCCCGCCGTCGTCCGTCTTCCACACCCCGCCGCCGGTAGTGCCCTGGTAGAAGGTGAACTTGTTGACGGGATCGCCGGCCACGGCGACGACCCGCCCGCCGCGCGATGGGCCCACCGAGCGCCAGCGCAGCAGGTTGAGGTGCGACGGATCGACGGTCGAGGAGGACTGCGCGGTGAGGATCGACTCGACCGGGGAGGTCTGCGGCAGAGTCAGGGTGAGGACGGCGGCCAACGCGAGACGTGAGCGGATCATGGGCGCGCTCCAGGAGACGGCGGTCACGATATCACGCTGTCAGGCGGTGGACCGGACGCCGCGGAGCCCCCTCGCCGCCTTCCCGCTCTCAGGGCCGACCCGACCGCACTATGCTTGACGGCGACTTGCCATGTCTCGCCGCCGGTCCGCGCCCCTTGCCTGCACACTGATCGGCATCGTCGTCATCCTCGGCGCCGGGTTCGTTGTCGCCGATGCGCAGCGGATCTGGGTCGGCGGCTACGGCCGGATACCGCCGCGATTCCCGACGCCGACGACGTTCGACGGCGGCTTCCACTTCTGCCGCGTGATGTTCGCCAGCGATCGCCGGGAAAAGCAGGGGTGGAGCACGGACTATCCCGGCGCCGACTTCAATTTCAGCGTCCGCCTGGCGGAATTGACCAAGGTCCGCGTGACGATGGCCCGCGAGGGCGGCGAGCCGTTCCCGGATGCCGTCGTCGTCCGCCTGACCGACGACGCGCTGTTCCAGTGTCCGTTCATCTTCATGGAGGATGCGGGGACGGCGCGCTTCTCCGAGGCCGAAGCGGGACGGCTGCGCGCCTATCTGCTCAAGGGCGGCTTCCTCCTGGTCTCGGACTACCACGGCACGTGGGCACGGGAGCAGTTCGACCAGGAGATCGGCAAGATCCTGCCGCCAGGACAGTTCCCGGTCGTCGATCTGACGCCGCCCGATCACCCGATGTGGCGAATGATGTTCCCGGTGACCCGCCTGCCGCAGATGGCCTCGATCGCCACCTGGCGGCGCAGCGGCGGCGACACGGTGGAACGCTGGAACGTCGAGGGAGCTGCTCCAGACGCGCGCGGTATCGCCGATGCGCACGGCCGTCTGTTGGTGGTGATGGTGCACAACACCGACCTGCCCGACCCGTGGGAACGGGAGGGCGAGGACCCCGACTACTTCTTTCGCTTCTCGCCCGAGGCCTACGCGGTCGGCGTCGATATCCTGCTCTACGCGATGACGCACTGAGCGAGCCTCAACGCCCGGGCCCGCGCCGTGCCGCTCAACCGGCGGCGCGACCGACCGAGATCACGAAATCCCGGCTGGGATCCAGATCGGATCGGTTGATGCGAGTCTCGTCCGGTTGCTTGGCCACCTTCTCACCGGGACGCAACTCGACTTCGAGCCGGTACGTGCCTTCGGGCACTTTGATGGTATAGCCGCCGTTGGTTCCGGTGGTCGCCTCGAATCTCGCCCCGCTCGTGGTATCGACAGCACTCACCTTGCGGCCCATCAGAGCCGCGTTCCCATCCGTCGAGACGATGCCGGAGATCGTGCCGCCCACCGGCGGCCTGGGGCCGGTGTCGACGACCGGCCCCGGATGACAGGCCACGCTTGCCAGAACCACGAGCAGCAGCCCAGTGTGGAGCAGTCGCATGATGCAGCTAGAGTAGCAGACTGACTGCGTCGCGACAGCGGGCGCGACGGCCACCTCGGCACGCCGCTCATCCGCTTCAACCCCTTGGTACGCGCAGTTTCAATCTAACGGGGAGCTACCGTTACTGTCACCTCATCACTGGCCGTGAGCTCGCCGTCCGATGCCGTCAACCGGAGCACGTAGGCGCCGACGACGGGAAACCTCACCATCGTCTGCGCTTCGTCAGGTCGCTCGAACTCGGGCTTGCCGGGCCCGCTCACGGCACTCCATGTCGTCTTGACGGTCCCAGGCGACGATGGCAGTCCGTCGTCGCCAACCGAGCCTTGAAGCAACGCTGGTGTCGGCCACGTCACCGAGACGTCAACGCCAGCCGAGACGACCGGCGCGCGATTCGCGGCCGGCCCGCGCGGATTGGTGACCGTGACCGTCACAGTCGCCGAACTGGCCACGTTGCCACCGGTATCGCGCGCCTCGGCATGAATCGCGTGCACCCCATTGGCCGCCGATCGGGTGTTCCACGTCGCCCAGTACGGGGGCGCCGTCACCTCCGGTCCGAGCGCGACGCCATCGACGTGAAAGGTCACGCCGACGACGCCGACGTCATCGGCGGCCACGGCGCCGATGGTCACCACCTCGGCCACCGTGTCCCCGTCGGCGAGCGAGTCGATCTGCACGCGCGGCGCTTCGGTGTCGGGCGCACGTCCGCCACCGATGGGCATGGCCATGTCGCGGGCGATCTCGGTCTGGGAGAGCGCGCGGCTGTAGATACGGACGTCGTCGAGCCACCCCCCCAGGAAATCCACGGGAGCTCCGAGCGGCCAGGCGCCGAGCTGCAAGGGCCCGGTGAACGGTTCCAGCTTGATGGGGTGCGGCCGGCCCAGCGGCGCGCCGTCGAGGTAGGCCCGAACCGTCGCGCCGTCGGAGGTCACGGCGACGTGGTGCCAGACCTCGGGAGTTCCGGCCCGGCCGAACGCCACGTCACCGCCCGGCGTGGTGAACGAGATCTCCTGCGACAGCACTTTCAGGGCGCGGCCGGTTCCGACGGCGACCAGCGTCTCGAACGGCATCGCGCTGGGATTGAGCATCCACGCCATCATCGTGAAGCCGGCGGGAAGCGTGATTGCCGATCCGTCGAGCCGGTCGTTCACGCCGTCGAACGCCATGGCTCCGCTGTGTCTCCCCGAGGCCACCCAGGTGGCGCCGTGTCGAGTCAGTGTGGCTTCCTGGCCCGAGCGATCTGGAATCGTCGTCCCGGCGCCCTCGTCGAACCCGTAGGCCGCCATCAGTCCGGTGCCGGCCGGCGGCGGCGCGACCACGACCGCGACGTCGTCATGCGCTTGCAGCACGCCGTCCGAGGCGGTGAGTCGCAACACGTAGGTGCCGCCGACCGCGAAGCGGACCACCGTAAGGGCAGTCGACGGCGTTTCGAACGTCGCGGCACCTGGCCCGTTCACGACGCTCCAGCCGAGGACCAGCGCCGGCGGCACCGCGTCGCCGCCGTCGCTGGCCGTGCCATTGAGCACCGCCGCCGAAGGCTGCGTCACCGACTGGTCGGGCCCGGCCGACACGCGGGGCCGAGCGTTGACCGTCGTGACCGTGACCGTGACGTCGTCGCTCACCGTGGCGACGCCGTCGGACGCCGTGAGGCGCAGCACGTAGGTGCCCGCGGCGCCGAATTTCGCGCTCGTGCGGATGGCCCCGGCGTCGAGCATCGTCACCGTCCCCGGCCCGCTCACGAGGCTCCAGGTCGTCGAGAGCTGGCTGCGTCGGTCGCCAAAGACTTTGCCGTCCAGCGCGGCGGCGTCGGCGATCGCGATCGTCTGATCGGCGCCCGCCACGACAATCGGCGGCGGGTTGACTGCCGCCACCACGATCGTCACCTCGTCGCCAGCGGCCAACACCCCGTCGGACGCGTTCAGCCTCAGGACGTAGGTGCCGGCCACCGCCAGCGCGACCTCAGTATCCTGGGCCGTGGCGTCGCGGAACTCGACCGGTGCGGGGCCGCTCACCACCGTCCATCGCACCGTGACGAGCGCAGCGGACGTCACGGAGCCGTCGAGCACCGCGATGGCCGGCAGCCGCACCACCTGGTCCTCTCCAGCGTGGACAACGGGCGGCTGCCCGACTTGGCCCGAGGCCGCCCGGGCCGAGGAGGCAACGACGAACGCCGCGACGGCGACCCAGCGCGCCGGACCTCCAGCTGAACGGCCCAGTCCCATAGCTGCGGCTAGTTGCGAATTCCGACCAGGTCGATCACGATGCGGCTCGACAGCGACGCCACGTTATCAGACCTGACCCGACCCGCCCAGCCAGATGACCCTTGGGGACGCAGATTTGTGGCGTTCTCGGCTGCGAACGCCAGCGCCCGTTCCCTTCGACTACTTCTGTCGCCATCTGTCCCAGTCGTCGTCGCCATCGTCCTTCGAATGGTGCCGACGATCGCCGTAATCGTCGTCATCATCGTGATCCCGTCGTAGTCGGGGCACGGTCCTCGCGGGAACGTGGCCGTTGCCGGCCGCGTTGGCGAGGCGCTCGAACGCATAGGCAAAACCCACCAGCTTGGCGTCGTCCCACGCCCGGCCCATCCTCGTGAGCGTCCAACTGCGTCGATCAGGCCAGCGGCTCGGTTGCTGTGAAACGCCCTGCCCGCGATTGGCCAGTCGCCAATCGGCGATAATCGGCCGCAAATGATCAACCGACGCGATTTCATCGGTGGCGCCGTGTGCGGGTCGGCGGTCGGGAGTGGACTGGGTTGGAACTTGACAAGACCTGCGGCGCCGCCGCCGGCACCACCTCAGCCGCCGCCAGCGTTACCGGAGCACGCGCGGCTGAGCTTCTCGCAGCAGGGCGAAGACATCGTCGTCTATCACCTGCTACACGATTTGTTGAAGATCGCCACGCCCACCTACATGGACGTCGGCGCCGCCTACCCGGTGCGGGGCAACAACACCTACCTGCTCTACACGACCGGTGGTCGCGGCGTTCTGGTCGAGCCGAACCCGGCGCTCGCCGCGCAGCTGCGAAGCCACCGGCCCGGCGACATCGTGGTGGAAGCGGGCATCGGCGTCGACGACGACGCCGCGGCGGACTATTACGAGATCAAAGGCGAGCCGATGCTCAACACGTTCTCGCCCGAACAGGTCGCCCACCTGCAGCGCGGCAAGACCGAGAGCGTCGTCGAGCGCGTGGTGAAGATGCCGCTGCTCAACATCAACCGGGTGATCCTCGAGCACCTGGGACGGGCGCCCGACTTGTTGTCCACCGACGTCGAAGGCCTGGACGATGCCATCATCCGCACACTCGATCTGTCACGGTTTCGTCCAGGGGCCATCTGTGCCGAAACGATTCCGACGATGAAATCGGGCCGACCATCCAGGACGACACGGTACCTGGCGTCGAAGGGCTACGTTCCACGCGGCGGATCGATGTACAACACGATCTACATTGATTCGCGACGGATTTGAGCAGCCCGCCTCGCCTTGGCGAAGGCGGGCCTCCTCAGTGCGTGAACGAGCGAGCGGCAGCCCTACGGCACCGTGACCGACTGCGGCACCGTCTCCGCACCCGCTCCACAGGGATTCACCGCCAACACCGACAAGTTGTAGGTGCCCGACGGCACGGCGCCGCTGATGCTGCGCGCGCCCAGCGGCAGCGCCAGGTTGAGGTCGCCGGAGACCCCGAGCACGTAACTGGACACTGCGGGTCCCGCGCTCGGCGGATCCCAGCTGACGCTCAGCTGCGAGCCCGCGCGTGTGACGGCGAAATTCGTCGGCGCCTGCGGTGGACCGGGACACGCGCTCGGGAAGGTGAGCGTGACCGGCGACGACGCCGGGCTCGTCCCGGCGCTGTTCATCGCACGCACGGCGAAGGTGTAGGTGCCGGTGGGGACGCCGGCGAAGGAGAACGTCTCGCTCGGCGGCAACGGTACCGACGTGGTCAACGCCCCGCCGACATCGAGGACGAATGACGTCGGCGTCCCACCTGCCGACGTGGTTTTCCAGCTGAGGGCGAGGTTCGAGCCGTTGGCGAGGCCCAGGAGGTTCGTGGGCGCCGAGGGGGGCTGCGGCACGTTGACCAGGATGTAGATCTCGTTCGACGCCGGACTCCGTTGCCCGCCTCTCACCGCGCGCATGCGCACGAAGAAGGCGCCCGTGGGCGCGTCGAAGGTGAAGGTCGGCGCAGTGCTGCCGGTTGGCAGCGAGGCGAGCACCGAGCCTGGCGTGACGCCGCCTTCGAGCACGTAGCCAGTCAGCCCGTCGCTCGGGGATGGGTCCCACGCCAGCGACACGCGATTCCCGGTCACCGTCGCGCGAAGATTCGACGGCGGGCTCGGCGGCGGCGGCGGAGTCGTGACGATGGCATTCGGCCTGCCGTCGACGGCGGCGCGAAGGGGATCGTGGCCGCCACCGCGTGGGTCGCGGTGTCGACGACGACGACACTCTGGGTGGTGGCCCTCCCGGTGGCCACGTAGGCGCGGGTGCTGTCGGCCGAGAACGCGACGGCCCGACCATCCGCGATCGCCGTGCTGCCGACGACCGCATGGGTGGTCGGGCTCAACCGAACGAGCACCGGGCCGCTGGAAGTCAATTGGCCCGGGACGTAGACGACGGCGCCGTTGGGGGACACGCCGACGTGACGGGCGCTCCCTCCAACCGGCGTCGCCGCGACGAACGCGTTGGTCGTGGTGTCGAGCACGGCGACCCTCGATGGCCGTGCTCCTCCTGGTGGAGAGAGGGGAATGCAGTTGGGGTTGCCGCCGCAAGGGTCGGTGATCGTGGAGAACTGGGGGAGGTAGAGGAAACGGCCATCCGGCGACAGCGAGATGGTGTCACCCCTCAGGAAGAGTACGTCGAGATCGAGCGGCAGTGTGGCGATGACGCGGTACGGCGCCGTGCTCAGCACCGCCAGGGTGTCGGAGCCTGTCGCCATGATGTAGACGCGGGTCCCGTCCGGCGACGCCGCCACGCCGAACGTGCCGCCGAGATTGTGCGGCACCGTGGCGACCCTCGACCTCGACGCGACGTCGATGGCGATGAACAGCTGATTGTTGCCGACGACATAGACGCGCTGACCGTCGGGGCTCACCGCCACCGCCAGCGGGCTGGTCCCGACCAGTGCCGTCGGCCACGTGTCCACCACGGTGTTGGTCGCGGTCGACACGACCGAGACCGTGGAATCGATGTCGTTGACCACGTAGATGCGATCGCCATCGGGCGCCATGGCCATGGCCTGCGGCAGGATGAAGCCGCCTGACGCTCCCAGAGAAATTCTCGGGCCCTTGGTGTTGGTGGCTCCGTCGACCACGGTCAGGACGTTTCGCCAGGGAGAGTCCGGGTTCCTGCTGAGGACATAGACATAGGGCTGGGCCTCCGCTTGGCCTCCGACAACGGATGCGGCCAGCACCACCAACGCGACCCACCACGACGATCTCGATACCTGCATGCGCACATCTCCTGCGGCTAACGGCTCGGAACGCAACACCCACTGGAGCCTGGCTCAGCAGGAGAACACGATGATTGGAACCCGTCCCTCGAGTGCAGCATTCGGGTGGACCTCAGGGAAACTGGCGAAGGACCGGCGTCATCCACTCAGTTGCCTTTGAACTGGAAGGGAGCGCGTTCCGCAAACGATCGAAGACGCCGTCGCGACGGCGTTGGCTGCAGCAATGGGGGCGGGTCGGCGGTTTCGCCTGCAAGGCGGAAGCCAGCTCTACCAATCGGCCAGACGAGAATGGCGGGGTCCGAAGTCGATCCCTGGGAGGAACAATGTCGGCTGCCTGGCCGCCACGAGGAATTCTGTGCAGTCTCGCCGAGCCGTCCGCGAGCCCCGTGACCGGCGTCAGCGAACCCGGGCCGGCCAGTTCTGCATCAGCGAGACAGGACGGCCGGTGTCGGTCGACGTGCTGACGAGCACGCGGCTGCCATCCGGCGCCACTGCGTAGGACACGCCGCCCGACGCTTCCCACTCGGTGTACCGCGTCTCCATGAGGGCTACGGGAGACGACGGCGTGAACACCGCGCCGTCGGCGTGGACGGACACGACCATCAGGCGTTGGTCCAACGCGAGGTAGTAGAGCTGACGGCCATCGGCGCTCCACTGCGGCTGCACGCCGCCGCCCCTCGACACCAGCCATTTCGCGCCGCCGTCCGACATCGCCTGTACGTAGACCTCGACGCGGCTGCTCTCGTTGGAGACATAGGCCAGCCACCGCCCGTCGGGCGACAGCTTGGCGTTGGTCTCCTGGGCCGGCGTGGCGACGAGCGGACGGGGCTGGCCGGTGGCGAGCGACAGCGATGCCACGTCCCACCCGGTGGCGGGATTGAGCTCGGCGAAGATCAGCTGGGTGCCATCGCGCGACCAGTCTGTGGGGAGCTTGGGGAAGGGCGATTCGAACAGCGGGACGATCTGGCCGGGCGCCGAGAGGCTCTGCCTGAACAGATTGGGATTGGACGGCTTGAGCACGGCCAGCGCGATGTCGCGGCTGTTCGGCGCGCACGCCGGGTAGAACTCGACCGGCCCGGCAAAGG
>CAVTMO010000006.1:0-198920 GCA_963735875.1 uncultured Acidobacteriota bacterium | reverse complement strand
CCAGCACAACGAGATAGAAACCTGTGAGCATTCTGTTCGTCACTGCGCGTTCCTCTATTCCTGAAAGCGGAGAAGCGCAGCGGAAACTGGAACACGCCAGAAAAGGGCTCGCGGCCAGGCTTGGCGGTCGATCAAGAAGCTGAGCAGTTCGGGTCGACTATAGTGGCCGCACGCAGAGGTTCGGACGTGGCCCAGGAATTCGATGTCGTGTGTCTCGGTGGAGGCGTCGCCGGGGAGGCGATCGCGACCGGCCTCCAAGGCAGCGGGCTGACGCTCGCCGTCGTCGAGCGGGAGCTCGTCGGCGGCGAATGTCCGTACTGGGGCTGCATGCCTTCCAAGACCCTGCTTCGCTCGGGCGAGACGCTCGAGCGAGGCCGATCGCGCCCGGCTCCTCGCCGCCTCACGGGTGGAATGGACCGTCGACTTTCCCAAGGTCTCGAAGCGCGTGCGGTGGATGGCACGCGACCTCGACGACAGCCGGCCGGCAGCCGCGGTGGAGGCGACCGGGGCCAAGCTTTTTCGAGGCGAAGGGACACTCACCGACCGGCGCACGGTCGAGGTCGGAGGCGAGCAGCTCATCGCGCGCCGCGCCGTGGTGATCGCCAACGGCAGCACTGCGGCGATCCCACCCATCCCGGGCCTGGACACCGTCGAGTTCTGGACCAACCGCCAGGCAGCGATTCCGAGCGAGCTGCCGGCGTCGTTGGCGATCCTCGGCGCCGGCGCCATTGGCGTCGAGCTGGGGCAGGCCTTCGCCCGCCTCGGCTCCAAGGTGACCCTGATCGAAGCCGGAAACACGTTCCTTGGCCTCGAGGAGCCAGAGGCCGGAGCCGCGCTCCGGCCCCACCTCGAGGCCGACGGCATCACCGCTGCTGATCGGCGACCCCTGTGTCGCGGTCGAAAGGCAATTCCGCGGAACCATCGTCCAGCCGCGCCGCAGTCGTCGTTCACCTGAAGTCGGGCGCCGTGGTCTCGGCCGAGCGGTTGTTGGTGGCCACCGGCCGCCGGCCGAACGCGGAGGCATGGCGGGCGACCGGGCTCGCACAGACGGAGCGCGGCTGGTTGAAGGTGGACCCGGCGACGCTCGAAGCCCGGGCCGGCGTTTTCGGAGCGGGTGACGTCACCGGCCTCGGTGGATTCACCCACGTGGCCCACTACCACGGTCAGGTGATCGCGCGGCGACTGCGGGGCATGGACGCGAGGGCCGATCACACCGCGGTCCCTCGCGTCACGTTCACCGATCCGGAGATCGCGTCCGTCGGGCTTGTCGGAGGCTGCCGCGCGCGCCAGAGGCATCGACGTCGTTGTCGCCAGTGCCGATCCGGCCGAGACCGCCCGAGGCTACATCCACGACTTCCACAACGGAGCGCTCAAGCTGGTCGGCGACCGCCAGCGCGGCGTGCTGATCGGCGCGACGCTGGTCACGCCGCGCGCGGGCGAGATAGTGGGGGAGCTGGTGCTGGCGATCAAGTTGGGCACTCCGCTCGCGACGCTGGCCGATGTCATCCACCCGTTCCCGGCCTTCAACCGCGTGCTTGGCCAAAGCCTCGACCAGCTCGCCGCGAAGGTCACGTCGCAGAACCACAGAGGTCACGATGAGCACACCGATGAGCGATGAACCCGCCACCCCGATTTCCACACCAGCGACGGTCGATTTGAAGCTCGAGGTCGTCGTCATTCCGGTAGCCGACGTCGATCGCGCCAAGCGCTTCTACGAGACGTTGGGGTGGCGGCTGGACGCCGATTTCATTGCCGGCGCGAACTGGCGGGGGGTGCAGATGACGCCACCCGGCTCACCGTGCTCCATCCACTTCGGCAAGGGAATCACGACGGCAGCGCCTGGCTCGGTCAAGAACGTCTATCTCGTGGTATCCGACATCGAAGCGGCGCGCGCGGAGCTCATCGGCCGCGGTGCCGACGTGAGTGCGGCGTTCCACTTCGCGGCCTTCGGAGGACCACCGGTGCCGGGCGCCGAACCCAACGGTCGTTCCTACGGAACGTATGCCACGTTCAGTGATCCGGACGGCAACAGCTGGCTCCTCCAGGAGATCAAGGCGCGGCTGCCCGGACGAGGATTCAGCAACGTGGACGTCGCGACGCTGACCGAGCTCTTGAAGGACGCAGAGAAGCGCCATGGTGAGTACGAACCGACCGCGGCGAAGCACCACTGGTCGGATTGGTACGCCGCCTATGTCGTCGCGAAGGAGCAGGGCAAGACTGCCGAGGAGGCCGTCACAGTCGCCACGCGGCACACTGAAGGCGCTCGCTCGGGATCGGCCTGAGTGCCGCGTTCGTTGGCAATCAGGCGAGGGCGATGCTCGTTGCCAGTCCGAGCACCAGGGACGGATCGGCCACGCCGGAGACGGGTGTGCCTGTCGTCCGTTGATGATCGGCTACACATCTTGACGATGCGCGGCCGAAGACTCCATCAGCCACTATGTCGGCGCCGCGTTGCGAGAGTGCCAACTGCACGAGCCGAACATCGAGCCCGCGCATCAGCGTCTGTGAGGTCGTAAACGACAACGCGCGCGTGCCAGGCTGGGGACCGTCAAAGACACCTGGTGGCGATCCGCTGAGGGTCGTGGTGGACACCTCGGCGCCGCGCACAACGAGCGGCAACGGCAGGCCCCACGCGTCGAGTTCGATGAGCCGCCTAAAAGCATCCATTCGATAGACCGTCGTCCGCAGGTCCGCCCGGGAATGGGACTCCAGCCATCGCCGGCGAGCCGTGACATACCTGTCCACCCACAGACGTTCGCCCAAGGCCTCAAGCGTCCCTTCCACACGATCACGGATTCGCGCCCAGGAGCCGTGGACGAAAGAGTCGTAAACAATGGCTTGGCCAAGGGGCGAGCCGATCCCCATCCGTTCGGCAGCCTTGGCAAACATCCTGGTCACGACGGACGGCCGCGTGAAGGTGCTCGACTTCGGCCTGGCGAAGGTCATGACGTCGGAGCAGGACGTCACGTGCACGAGTGAGGGCATCGTCGCGGGCACGGCGGCGTACATGTCGCCGGAGCAAGCCGAGGGCAAACCGCTCGACGCGCGTTCTGACATCTTCAGCTTTGGCACAGTCCTCTACGAGATGCTCTCCGGCACGCGCGCCTTTGGCGGGGACACGGCCGCGCAGGTCGTGAGCGCGGTCTTGCGTGACGAGCCGCCGCCGCTTGCGGCGCCTCCTCCGCTCGAGCGGATCGTGCGGCGATGCCTGGCCAAGCAAGTCGCCCAGCGATTCCCGTCGATGCACGAGGTGAAGGTCGCGCTCGAAGACATGTCGGGAGATATCCGGCGACCCGAAGCCATCGATCGCAGTCCTCCCGTTCGAGAACATGAGCGGCGACAAAGAGAATGAGTACTTCAGCGACGGCCTTGCCGAGGAAATCATCAACCTTCTGGCGAAAATCCCGGGGCTGAGGGTGATCGCGCGCACCTCTGCGTTCGCGTTCAAGGGCAAGCATGAGGACGTTCGCAAGATCGCGCTCGCCCTCGGGGTGACGAACGTTCTCGAAGGCAGCGTCCGAAAGGCCGGCAGTCGCATTCGCGTCACGGCGCAGCTCATCTCCGCAGTCGACGGCAGCCACTTGTGGTCGGAGCGGTACGATCGGGAGCTCGCGGACGTGTTCGCCGTACAGGACGAGATCGCCATCGCAATCACCGCCGCGTTTCAGATGACGCTGTCTGCGGCGTCAACGCCCCTGCGAAAGCACACGCCCAATCTTCCCGCGTATGAAGACTACCTGAGGGCGCTGCACGAGTCTCAGCGATGGACGCCTGAGTCCCTGGCACGGGCGCGAACATGTCTCGCGCGCGCGATCGCCCTCGATCCGCAGTTCGCCCTAGCACACGCGGAGCTTGGACACGTCTTCCATCGACTGGCGATCTACGGGCTCATGCCGCCACGCGACGCGCTTCCGCTCATGCGTCAGGAGGTGCGGAAAGCGTTGGCGATCGATCCATCGCTGCCTGAGGGCCACGCGATGCTCGGCACCGTGGCGGCGATGTTCGACTACGACTGGCCGGAAGCCGAGCGGCAATTCGATCTCGCCTTGGCGCACGAGGCCGTTCCGTCTCATGTCCACCGGTACTACGCGCATTACTGCCTGCTACCTCTCGGGCGTGCTCGAGAAGGCATCGAACACCATGACGTCGCGCTCAAAGAAGACCCTCTGAACCTCGTGGCCCGCTCGGAGCGAGCCCTCTGCCTGTTCATGGCCGACAGACCTGCTGATTTCGAGGCTGAGCTGCGCCACATCCTGGAGCTCGACGAGACCTTCTGGTTTCCCTACTTCTCCTTGAGTCAATTTCATGCTGTGGCTGGGCGGTTCGATGAAGGACTCCGTTGGGCTGAGAAGGCCTACCGCGCCGCACCATGGTTCCTTCCCGCCGTTGGAGTCCTGGCCGCGTTGCTCAAGCGTTTGGGAGACACCGAACGCGCCGATACCTTGGCTTTGAAGCTTCGGCCCGACGATGGGTACGTCGACCCGATCGGCCCGGCAATCTACCATCTCCTGGCCGGCGACCTCGACGCCACTGCGGATTGGACTGAAAAGGCGATCGACCAGCGTCACCCCGCCGTGTTCTTCTTTCTGCACGTCACCGCAAAGGCACTGCGGTCGAGTCCTCGCTGGCCTGCGTTGGCGAGGATGATGAACCTGCCCAAATAGGGTTCGAATCTACCTCGACCTGCTCGCCGGCGCCGGATTGCCGACGGGCCTGCAGAAGTACGCCGGTAGAGCGGTTCGGCAGCGCGGCTCGAGCCCCAAGCTGCAGGTCTTCAACACAGCGCTGATCACAGCGCAATCTGGCCTGTCGCCAGCAGAGGCGTATGCCGGCCTTCAGGCGCGACCACTGGGGGATCGGACGGCCATTGATACGAAGCCGCTCGCTAGTCCCCGTCCACCGCTCCGGCCAGCCGGCCGGCGAGTCCTCCCAGGGCTCCTGCCGTCCGTTCACGTACTTCGCCGATCCACTGACCAATCCCCCGCCGGCCGCGGCGGCCGCCTCCCAGACGCCCGGTCGAGCCAATCGAATTAGGCCCACTCAATCGGCCCCGCACTGGTGAGGAAGTCGTCGCCGGGCTGCTGCAATTCACCGACAATCCCAAGCTGTGGGGCGCCCATCTCACCCGGCTATCGCAGCCTCCGAGCGCATCACATTGGGATTCGTTGAGGTCCTCACGACGTAGACAGGCGATGGAAACAGTTGAGTTCTCGTGCGATCTTTCGCAGCAAGGAACTGAGCTTCTGCATTGCTGGGAGCATACCGTTGGCAGTTGCCATGCGCCGATCGCCCTCCGGGCCGACTGGCAGCAGCAGCTCCGCCGCTGCCGGGCCGAATTGGGTTGTCGCTACGTGCGCTTTCACGGACTGTTGTCGGATGATCTCGGAACGGTCGTCACACACGACGACGCGCTGTTGTACTCGTTTTTCAACGCCGATCAGATCGTCGACTTCCTCCTGTCGATTGGCATGAGGCCCTTCGTCGAACTGAGTTTCATGCCGACTGCGCTCGCGTCCGGATCCAGGACCGTCTTCCGCTACCGCGGCAACGTGACGCCGCCAAAGGACTACCAACAGTGGTCGACCTTGATTGACACGCTCGTTGGCCACTGGGTCGATCGGTACGGTATCCGTGAAGTTGCGGAGTGGTTCTTCGAAGTGTGGAACGAACCGAATCTGAAGGCGTTCTGGACTGGCACCCAGAAGGATTACTTCAAGCTGTATCGGGTCACGGCCGACACCATCAAGAAGATCGATCCGTCACTCAAGGTCGGCGGACCGGCGACGGCGCGCGATGGATGGATTGAGGAGTTTCTCGAGTTCTGTGAGCTGGCCAAGGTGCCGGTCGATTTTGTGACCACTCATCATTACCCCACCGACGCCCTCGGTCATGAAGGCGATGATACGGAAACGCAATTGGCCCATAGTCAGCGTGGGATCCTTCGCGAATGGGCGCAGGACACCCGGCGTCGCGCGGGCAAGCGCCCTGTGTACTACACCGAATGGAATTCCTCATCCAATCCTCGAGATCCGCGGCACGACGAACCGTACGCGGCAGCGTTTGTCGCGAAGACGGCACTGGAGGCCAGCGATCTGGTCCAGGGGTACAGCTTCTGGACCTTCTCAGATATTTTTGAAGAGAACTATTTTCCGTCCGTCCCATTTCACGGGGGATTTGGCCTGCTCAATCTGCATGGCATCGCCAAGCCCACATATCGCGCGTTCGAGCTGTTGCACAAGCTTGGAAACGAGCGCCTATCAATTGGCGGCGTGCACGAGACGGTGAGCGCCTGGGTTACGCGCGAGCACGCCCGCATCACAGTGCTGCTCGTGAATCACGCGCTGCCACGACACGCAATCACGACCCAGCGCGTGCGAGTCCACCTTGCGCATGCGCCTGAACCTTCCGGTGCCTGGCTCGAACGAATCGACGAGGATCACGCGAACGCCAAGCGTCAGTGGCAGGCGTTCGGGGCACCAGAGTACCTCGGTGGCACGGTGCTCGAACTGCTTCATGAGGCATCGCGCATAGCCCGGCTGGCGTATCCGTGGAATTGGCTCGATGACCGGCTCGTTTTCGAGCTCGAGCTGCCTCCTCACGCCGTTACCTCGCTCAGCGTGGAGTTCGCGCCAGTATGAGCGCCCAGAAAAGGACCGCCCGGCGTCCAGCCAGAACCTACGGCAACGAGCAGCTTCACACCCTACAGCGACACACCTTCCGATATTTCTGGGAGGAAACGAATCCCGACAATGGATTGCTTCCGGACAACACCTCAGCCGGCGACGTCCCAGCCAGCATCGCCGGCGTGGGATTCGCGCTCGCCAGCTATCCCGTCGCGGCCGAGCGCTCGTTCATATCCCGCACATTGGCGGTTGAGCGTACACTCGCCACGTTACGCTTCTTCTGGAACGCTCCGCACGGGCCGATGCCGGACGCGACTGGGCATCGAGGCTTCTTTTACCATTTCCTCGATGTCCCGACCGGCCGGCGCGCGTGGCGGTGCGAGCTGTCGACGGTTGATACGACCATCCTCGTTGCTGGGGCATTGACCGCCGCGGCCTACTTCGATCGCGCAACGGACGACGAGCGGGAAGTGCGCAAGCTTGCAGACTCGTTGTACCGGCGTGTGGATTGGCGGTGGGCGCAAAACGGTAAGGCGACCGTGTCACACGGATGGAAGCCGGAGACCGGTTTCTTACGAGCCCGCTGGCAGGGATACAACGAGGCGCTGATTCTGTACCTGCTCGGCCTTGGCTCGCCGACGCACCCCTTGCCGGCGAAGAGCTATCAGGCGTGGACGTCGACCTATCGCTGGAAAAAGCTGTACGGCCACGAGTTTCTCTACGGCGGCCCGCTGTTCATGCATCAGCTCTCGCACGTCTGGATTGACTTCCGCGGCATCCAGGATGCCTACATGCGCCGGCAGGCCATTGACTATTTCGAAAACAGCCGTCGCGCAACCTACGTCAACCGACAGTATGCGATTCGAAACCCGAAGAACTATCGCGACTATGGCCAGCACGCGTGGGGCATCACAGCCAGCAACGGACCGGGGCCGGCGACGCGTGGCGTAGGAGGAGTCAGACGGCGCTTTCTTGGATATGTCGCCCGAGGGGTACCGTATGGTCCCGATGATGGCACGCTGGCTCCCTGGGCCGTGGCCGCGTCGTTGCCGTTCGCTCCCGAGATCGTGCTGCCTACGTTGGACCACTATTCCAAGATGTACGCGAATGTGGAAAACGAATATGGCCTGGTGTGCAGCTTCAATCCGACGTTTCCGAGTGGTGGCTCCGGACGTTCTGGCTGGGTGTCGAAAGACCATTTCGCCCTCGATCAGGGGCCGGTCATTCTGATGATCGAGAACTATCGTTCAGGGCTGATCTGGCGGCTCATGCGAAGTTGCCAATACCTCGCCGTCGGTCTGCGCCGCGCCGGGTTTGCGTGACGCAGCTCACTTGACGGCGATTGGCACGTGATGAATAGAGGATCTGTTTCGTAAGACGTGCGCGCAAAATACCGCGCGACGAAAGGCTGGAGAATCTGTCCATGCGGACTATTGAAGCGATAGACCCGGCTGCCACAGGTGTCGAGACGAACGACATGATGAAGGCCGCTGGTTTACGGTGGCCCAGGCCGCCGAACGTGGCAGTCGAAGCCCAAGCCGGTGGTTCGGGACCCCGGGGATGCGGTGGTCCGGATCACAACGTCGACCATTTGCGGCACGGACCTTCACATTCTGAAGGGCGACGTGCCGACGGTCACGGCCGGCCGAATTCTTGGACACGAAGGCGTAGGCGTCATCGAGGCCGTGGGTCCGCTCGTGTCGACGTTTCGCACAGGCGATCGAGTGCTCATCTCGTGTATCAGCACGTGCGGGATCTGTGATGTGTGTCGAAAGGGGATGTACTCGCATTGCCGGACCGGCGGATGGATTCTCGGCAACACGATCGATGGCACGCAGGCGGAGTACGTGCGCACGCCGCATGCCGACACGAGCTTGTATCATCTGCCTCCGGACGCGGATGAAGAAGCGATGGTGATGCTCAGCGACATTCTCCCGACCGGGTTCGAGTGTGGGGTCTTGAACGGCAAAGTGGAGCCGGGCGACACGGTGGCCATCGTTGGCGCGGGTCCAATCGGACTGGCCGCGCTGCTGACCGCCCAGTTCTCTACTCACCGGCGGCGATTCTGATGATCGACCTTGACGACAACCGGCTGCGAGTGGCCGAACAATTCGGGGCGACGGCGCGGATCAACAGCTCCCAGGGAACCGCTGTCGATCAAGTGATGGAGCTCACGGGCGGGGCCGGCGTTGACGTCGCAATCGAGGCGGTCGGCGTTCCCGCGACGTTCGATATCTGTCAGGCCATTCTCGCGCCTGGCGGTCGCCTCGCGAACGTGGGCGTTCACGGCAAGCCTGTCGAATTGCATCTCGAGAAACTCTGGGATCGCAACATCGCGATCACGACGAGGCTGGTTGAGACGGCGGCAATACCGATGCTGCTCAAACTCGTGCGGTCGGGGAAGCTCCAGCCGGCAAAGCTGGTCACTCACCGGTTCGCGATCGGCGACATCATGAAGGCCTACGACACGTTCGAAAACGCCGCGCAGGAACGCGCGCTGAAGGTGATTCTGACAAACTCATGAGGCGACGGTGCGTCGTTCACTGGAGCCCCCTTGTTCGCGCGTAGATGTCCGAACTCAGACGGGGAGATGATCACAAGAAGGCAGTTCGTGTTAGCGACCGGAGCAACTATTGCAGCACCGTTGGCGGTGCAAGGGTGTTCCGCCGGTGCTCGCAACGACAGTTATGACGAGGCGGTTGAGAGGACATGGCGCGATGCTGAACGAGTGGTGTCGGACCGGTCGTCGCTTCAGCGCGAGCTCGTGCGCTACGCGACGCTCGCGCCGTCGAGTCACAACAGCCAATGCTGGAAGTTTGCGCTTCAGGAGCGTCGGATTTCGATTGTGCCCGACTTCTCGCGTCGATGCCCGGCCGTCGACCCCGACGATCACCACCTCTTCGTGTCGCTCGGGTGCGCCGCCGAGAATCTGATCCAAGCGGCGAGGGCGCACGCTTTGATGGGCGAGGCTACCTTCGAAGTCGCCCCGACCGAGGCGGTGCACATTGCACTGGAGCCGACCAAGGCCCTCGCGTCTCGTCTATTTGCGGCGATTTCCCAGCGGCAATGCACGCGAAGAGAGTTCGATCGCCAGCCTGTGTCGAATCAAGACCTGAAGCTGCTGGAGCAAGCCGGGACAGGCGACGGGATCGCGTTGTTGCTGCTCACCGACAGGGTGGCGATGGAGAAGGCCCTTGAGTATGTTGTGCAAGGGAACACGACCCCGATGAATGACCCCGCTTTCGTAGAGGAGCTCAAGGCCTGGATTCGCTTTGGTGACGCCGAGGCTGTCGCGACCGGTGACGGTCTACTCTCGCGCGCATCCGGTAATCCATCTGTGCCGCGTTGGGTTGGACGTTTGCTGTTCAGCGCGTTGTTCACGACCAAGGGCGAGAATGACAAGTATGCGAGGCACATCCGCAGTTCTGCCGGAATCGCGGTCTTTGTCTCCGCCGCGGACAACAAGGCTAACTGGGTGGAAGCCGGTCGCTGCTATGAACGTTTCGCCTTGCAGGCCGCCGCGCTGGGCATTCGCAATGCGTTCCTGAATCAGCCGGTCGAGGTCGCAAACTTGCGCCCTCAGTTCGCAGGCCACCTTGGTGTAGGCAACCGCCGGCCAGACCTCGTTGTTCGGTTTGGCCGAGGACCTGAGATGCCGCGGTCCCTGCGACGACCGGTAGAGGCGGTAATCGTCTGAAGCGTCGAAACCTAGCCAGCTTTCGTGGAGGAGGTCGCGACAAGCGCGGTCCCTCTCAACTGTGGGCGATCGACCAAAGGATGGGGAAGCCGCCTCAGCGCGGCATCATCGCAAACTCCGGCGCGACTGGGTCATGAATCACACCAGAGCCGCGGCGGAGGCCCCGCAGCCGGACGTGCAGGACTTCGCGAAGGACGCCGGCAGGAAGGTCACCCGCCTCGTGGATCTGCGTAGGCGGAGCGATCGTCATGGGCTCCATTGCCGTGGCCACCCCGGCGGCGAAGACCTGACCCGTGGTGCAGCACGAACACGTGGGGCACAGAGGCGTGCACGCATCCGACTCGTCTCCGCGTCCTTGCTCGAGCAAACTGCATGTCTCAGGAGTCACGAACGGCACAATCGTGACTTGACCGAGCAGCAAAGCGAATAGGGCGGCAGCCACGAACTTCATCTCTGGACGCCCGAGTGAGCCACACCGGATGGATTCATGTCGAGGACCGGCACGATCAGCATTTGCGGACGTCGATGCCTCCTGGAGGACCGCCGACGTCTTGCTGATGGGAGACGATTTTCACGAAGCTCCCGTTCGCGGTTGGGACATCCGGTAGGGACTCCAGGTCGGTCTTCGCGGTCGGCAAGCCGCAGTTCGGCTACGTGCGCCACCGGCGGGCGACCAAAGGACTGGTGCCGGGGATCGGCGGACTCACGAATGGTGCCCACGCTGGCTTCCTTCGTCGTTGCGGCGTTCTCCGAAGTCCCGCCTGCGTCGGTCAGCCATCGCGACGTCGTTCTGCGTCGCCCACGGTCGCAGTTGTTTAGACCGGTGCCTCACTGATGGGGCCGCGACCGCCGTTGCTGCGGTCGCTGACCAATGCCGGAGCCCAGGCTGTCCTGGAACGTGGACGACAACGCCACTAGAGAAACCGCTTCGAGCCAACGACTTGCGGCGATGCTAACCGTCGAAAAGAACCGCTGCGTTCCGGTGTGGTTCGCGGGAGTCGCCGATCGTTTTTGTTCGAGCCGGCCTTGGGAGCTGGCAGGGACAATCTCAGGGACATTCCTGGGGACAGGAAGGTCCTGCCTAAGTCCAAGCGTGTCGTATACTTACCATTCCCGCGCGGTGAGGTGGCCGAGAGGCTGAAGGCGGCGGTTTGCTAAACCGTTGTAGGGGCCAAAACTCCTACCCAGGGTTCGAATCCCTGCCTCACCGCCAATTCAACTGCGTTGAATTGGCCGGTTCGGCAGGTCCTCAGGCACGCCGCGACACGCCTGCGGCGTATCGCGAGCGGGCACGAATGCCATTCGTCACGACCTCGGCAGGTCTTCAGACATCGCGCGAAGGCCTTGGGTCCTCGCGGCGGGGATCATCGGGTTCGTCGCGTAGGGCGGCTCTTTAGAGCCGCCTGAGGCAGAGCTGAAGCTCTGCCCTACATGTGTCGGTAGTACACTCTCGCCTCTCGTGCCTCCGACCGGCGCCCCGCGTGGCGCTCGAGAAAGGCCCTCCGCCATGAACGACGAGAGCGACGCGAATTCGACGTCAGCGGTCAATCGGCGCGAATTCATTCGGGTCGGCGGCATCGCCGGCGTCGCCGCCGCGGCGAGCGCGCCCACCGCCGCCGCGGGGCCCCGGACCACGGCCGACGGCCAGTCCGCACACGCCGCGGATCTGGACGCGACCTATCGCGACAACATCTACACGCGCCTGCTCGGCGTCCGGCCCCATCTGCCCGCGCACGAGCACATCTCGCGCCTGAGCGGATCGCGCATGCCGCGTGAAGTCGTCGCGGCCATGGCCGAGGCCAACGGGTTCTTCGTGGACCTGAGCGACCTGCTCAAGGCGGCCAATGCGCGCGTCGCCGCGCTGCTCGGCGCCGAGGCCGCGCTCATCACCTCCGGGGGCTTTTCGGCGATGACGCTTGGGGCCGCCGCCTGCCTCACCGGCACCGATCCGGCCAAGGTGGAGGCGCTGCCCCATCCGACGTGGCCGCGGCGCGAGTGCCTCATCCAGACCGTTCACCGCTTCGACTACGACCGCGCCTACCGCGCCGCCGGGATGACCATTGTCGAAGCCGGAACGCGCGAGCAGTTCCTGAAGGGCATCAGCGACCGCACGGCGATGATCGCCGCGATCTCGGCGGTGGAGCACCAGGTGGAGTTCGGTCCGCCGATGCCGAAGAAGCGGGCGCACGGGCCCGGTCCCGACGTGATGCTGCCGGCCGAGCTCATCGAGGTGGGCAGGAAGGCGGGCGTGCCGGTCCTGGTCGATCCCGCGTCGGACATCCCGCCGACCGAGAACCTGACGAAGTACTTCAAGCTCGGCGCCGACCTGGTGGTCCTGAGCGGCGGCAAGGCGATTCTCGGTCCTCAATCCACCGGCATTCTCGCCGGACGCCGCGATCTGATCGAAGCAGCCGCGCTCAACGCCTTCCCCAACGCGAACATCGGGCGCGGCATGAAAGTCGGCAAGGAAGAAGTGATCGGCCTCATCGTCGCGCTCGAGCGGTATCTGAAGCTGGATTACGGCGCGGTGATGCGCGGGTGGGAGGCGAAAGCCCGGTACATCGCCGACCGGTTGCAGGGCATTCCGGGCGTCGTCGCCGAGGTGGCGGTCAACACCGCCGGATTCGTGGACGTCGACCTGAGCTGGGATCAGAGCGTCATCGCGCTGACGGCGCCGGAGGTGAAGGATCGGCTGAAGCTGGGCGACCCGCCGCTCATCTACGACGGGACGACCGTTCGCACGCGATGCCTGGACGACGGCGAGGAACGTCTCGTGGCCGAGCGCCTGCGGACGTTCTTCACGAACGAGGCGCGGCGCTAGCTGTAGGACTATCAACAAGGAGTTCGATATGAGCCGGACAGTCGGGGCCTTCCTGGCAATCGCTCTCGTGGTGCTCGCGGTCTCCCGGGTGGCCCAGACCCAGGCGCCATCGACCGGGCCCGCCGCCCCGATTCCTGCGGGACTGCCCGAGTGGGCCTACACGCCGCCCGTGCCGGGCGCACCGCCACCGCCCTCGGCGCTGCCAGCCGACGACAGCGCGGTCGTGCGGATCGCCGGCAACGACAAGACGTTCACCCGCGGCGAGCTTCGGGCGCAAAAGGAAACGATGGATTGGCATCCCGAGGATCGTCGCGGAGCCGCGCCCCCGATCGTCCGGTTCGGCAAACAGGGCGTGCGCCAGTGCAACCTCTGTCACCTGCCCGACGGGGCGGGTCGGCCCGAGAACGCCCCGATCAACAGCCTGCATCCCACGTATTTCATCCAGCAGATGCAGGACTTCCGGAACGGGCTCCGGAAGAGCGCCGATCCGAGGAAGGCGAACACGAACAACATGATCGGCTTCGCCAAGGCGACGACGCTCGAGGAGGACCTGGCGGCGGCGGAGTTCTTCGCGCAGCAGCCGTACCCGCGGCGCTTGAAGGTGGTGGAATCCAAGACCGCGCCCAGGGTGCGCCTGCAGGGCGGGATGCACATGGCCGTCCCCGCCGGCGAAGGCGGCGGCATGGTGCCGATTGCGCCCGACACGATCGTCGAGGTGCCCGACGACAACCTGCGCGCCGAGGCGCGCGACACGAGAATGGGCTGGACCGCCTACGTCCCACCCGGCACGCTGAAGAAGGGCCGGCAGATCGCCGCCAAGGCGCAGTGCGCCACGTGCCACGGATCGAACCTCGAGGGGCTGGGCCCGGTGCCGCCACTCGCGGGCCGGTCCCCCAGCTACACGATGCGACAGCTGTTCGACTTCAAGACCGGCGCGCGCCGCGGACCGTGGGGCGAGCTGATGACGCCGGTGGTCGCCAGCCTGTCGGTTGCGGATCTGATGGCCGTATCGGCGTTCGTGGCCTCGGTCGAGGCACCCACGGCGAGCATCACGACAGCGCCGAGCCAGGCTCGTTGATCAGTCCTGTGGCCCGGCCGTGCCGGCGTCGACCACTTCCGGCGTAGAATCACCCTCCACGCCCCTCGGCGTCCGGGAGGAGACATGTCGAAGTCGCTCGTGTGGCTGGCCGCCTTGGCCCTCGGATTCACCGCCGCTGCTGAAGTCCAGGCACAGCCGGTCACGATTCTACCGTCGTCGCTCGTCCGGGTCCGCGCCGACAACCACTTCGGCGTCACCAAGGACAGCGTGATCAACCCGCCGGTGTTCTCACCGGTCCCGGTCGTCAGCAGCATCACCGACACTGAGGTCGGCACGACCACGTCGGCGACCACGAGCGCCACCTACGAGGTGAGCCTCACCGGGACCACGGCGGTCTTCGACATCCAGACGTCGCAGAGCTACAGCATCGGATCGACCGGCACGCTGGCTGAGGGCTTCATCCAGTTCACCACCAGCGAGCCGCTGGTCTACGAGTTGAGCGGCACGTTCGCGGGCGCGAGCCCCAACGACCGCGAGGCCTACCAGCAGCGGACGTTCCTCCGGCAGTTCGTGACGCCGTTCGCGACGGCGTTCCTCGAGGACGAGACGCGCGCGAGCACGCTCACGGTGCTCTACGTCAACCAAGCCAACGACACCGGCAACACGCCCAACAGTACGTTCAACCAGTCCGGCACCCGCCTGGGCGTGCTGCCCGCGGGCACCTACGAGTTCGCCTACGAGCTCGAGGTCAGCGACCGCGACGTCAATCTGGCGACTGCTGCCGCCGCCACCGGCCGCACTCGCCTCGTGTTGCGGAAGCCCGTGCCGCCGGCCAATCTGCGCGCCGTAGTCGTCGGTCAAACGGTCACCTTGTCGTGGACCGCGTCGCTCGACGCGCAAAACTACGTGCTGCAGGCGGGCAGTGCTCCCGGGGCCAGCGACATCTTCAGCGGCGCGGTGGGCAACATCACGACGCTGACTGCCGCGGTGCCGACCGGCACGTACTACATACGGGTCATCGCGGTGAATGGCGGAGCGCAGGGCCCGGCCTCGGAAGAGATCACGTTCACGGCCGGCAACCCGGCGTGCACGACTGCACCGCCCGTGCCGGCCAGCCATACCGCGACGGTCGGCGGCGTGACGGTCGACTTGGGCTGGGCGAGCTCGCCCGGTGCGTCGTCCTACGTGCTCGAAGCCGGCACCGCGCCGAGCGTCGCCAACCTGGCCAGCCTCAACCTCGGCGGCCGCACGACGTTCACGGCGGCCGTGCCGGCGGGCACCTACTACACCCGCATCCGAGCGGTGAACGCGTGCGGCAGCAGCCTGCCGTCGAACGAAGTGATCCTGGCGCCGTGCGTGCCGCCGCCGGTGACGACGCTCGGGTTCACGCGCTCGGCTGGCACGGTAACCCTGTCATGGACGCCGTCGGTCGGAGCTACCGCCTACGCGCTGCAGGTCGGTACGTCGACGGGGAGCAGCAACGTCTTCTCGGGGTCGTTCGGTGCGGGCACGACCCTGACGTTCCCGACCACAGTGTTGCCGGCCGGCATCTATTACATGCGTGTCGTCGCCCTCGGCCCGTGCGGGCCGGGCGTGGCGTCGAACGAGGTAGCGGTCACGCTGCCGTGATCGCGTAGAGTCGAGCCACTTCGGCTGGCGTCGCGGCCCGGGCCGCCGTTTGGATTGCCGGCGGCCATCGGGTCGGGTTTCGCCGCACATTCAAGTGCGAACCCCGGCCGTAGGGCGAGCCCGGCTCGGTGAGCAACGCGAACCGAATCCCCTGGTCGTCGCCTTCGACGCGCTTGGTCGCTACGACGCCGCCTGCTCGATCGGCAAGCCCGCAGCCTCCCACGCGGCGATGCCGCCGGCCAGCTCGCTGACGTCCTCGAAGCCGGCCTGCTGCAGCAGGCTGGCGGCGATCGACGATCGGTAGCCGCCGGCGCAGTGCACCAGCAGCGGCCGGTCGCGCGGCAGATCCTTTGCGCGCTGGGCCAGGCGGCTGAGCGGGACGCTGACGCTGCCCTCGATGTGCTTGGCCTGGTACTCCGTCGGCGTGCGGACGTCGACGACGCGCGGCGGCTGGTTCGAGTGCAGCCGCTCGGCAGCTACCGCCGGGCTGAGCCGCTCGGTGGACGCGCGCAGGTCGGGCCGCGACTCGAGGCTGTGCACGTCGGCAAGATAGCCGCCCACGCGATCGAAGCCGATGCGGCCGAGCCGCATCGCCGACTCCTGCTCCCGCCCGGCCTCGGCGATGATGACGATCGGCCGCTGCGGATCGAGGATGGAGCCGGCCCAGGTCGCGTACTGCCCGCCGAGGCCGATGTTCTGGCTGCCGGCCAGATGCGCCGCCGCGAACTCCGCCGGTTCCCGCGTGTCGAGCACTTGAGCGCCGTCGCGCTGCTGTGCGAGCACCTGGTCGAGCGTCAACGGCTTCAGGCCCTCGGCCAGCGACCGCTCCAGCGTCGGGTGCTCCTTGGCGTTCAGCACGGCGTCGTAGACGAAGTACGCCGGCGCGTCAGGCTGATCGGCGGTGACCAGTTGCACGAACGCCTCGCGGCTCATCGGCTGCAGGGCGTAATTCGATCGGCGCTGCTCGCCGATGGTCGTGAACGTCTCCTTGCCCAGCGCCTTCCCGCACAGCGACCCGGCGCCGTGCGCCGGATAGACCAGGATCTCGTCGGGCAGTGCGAGCAGTTTGTGCTGGACGGAGTCGTAGAGCAGATTGCCCAGGTCCGACGCCGACCAGCCGAGCGAGGCGCGCAGGTCGGGCCGGCCGACGTCGCCGACGAAGAGCGTGTCGCCGGTGAGCACCGCGTGGGGCCGCGTCTCGCTCTGGTCCAGATCGAATACCAGCAGCGAGATCGACTCCGGCGTGTGGCCCGGGGTCTCGAGCGCCTGCAGGCGGACACGGCCGACGTCGATCGTGTCGCCGTCGGCCAGGGGCAGGAACGCGTACTCGGCCTTGGCCTTCGCCCCCAGGCACACGGTGGCGCCGGTGCGATCGCGCAGCCCGAGGTGGCCGGCGAGAAAGTCGGCGTGCAGGTGGGTCAACACCACGTGCGTGATCCGCAGCCCGTGCGTCTGGGCGTAGGTCGAGGTACTGCTCGATGTCGCGTTGGGGATCGACGACCACGGCCACGCCGGCACGCTCGTCGCCGATCACATACGAGGCGTGGGCGAGACAATTCAGGTAGAACTGCTGGAGGAGCATCCCCTCAGCCTATCAGTGTGGCAGCCGCGGCCGCAGCAGGCCGTAGGTCCATGTGCCGACCAGCGCGCTGACGATGGTGACCACCATCACCGGCACCCCCGCCCCGACCAGCGCCACCAACGGCCCCGGGCAGGCGCCGGTCAACGCCCATCCGAGCCCGAACATCGTGCCGCCCACCAGGTAGCGGACGCCGCTGCCGACCTGCTTCGGCGCCAGGCCGAGCGGCGAGCCGTCGGCCGCCTGCACACCCAGCCGCCGTATGACGAACAGCGACAGCGCCGCGGTGGCCACTGCTGCGCCGAGGATGCCGTACATGTGGAAGGCGTCGAACCGGAACATCTCCTGTATGCGGAACCACGACACGACTTCCGCTTCCACGAGGACGGCGCCGAAGACGCCGCCGAGCAGGAAGTACGGCAGGAGCTGCATCTGGCTCACTTCAACAGGAGCGGCACGATCAGGTGTGTGCCCGCCAGTCCGCCGGCGAAGAAGCCGCACACCGCCAGCAGCGACGCCGGCTGGGCGTCGGCCAGTCCGGTGATGGCGTGACCTGAGGTGCAGCCGCCGGCGTAGGCGGTGCCGAATCCGACCAGGAATCCGCCCACCACCATCACGACGAAACCCTCGATGGAGAAGAGCGCGGCCAGGTTGAACAATTCGGGCGGCGCCAGCCGGCTCAGGTCGCGTAGCCCGAGACCGGCGAGGGCCTCGGTCGTGTCGGGCGAGAGCGCGATCACGGGCGCGGGAGCGACCTGCCACGCCAGGGCCGCGCCGGTGAAGACGCCGGCCAGGAACGCCAGGTTCCAGCCGCCGAGGCGCTTCCAGTCGTAGCGGAAGAACTCGATGCGCCCGGGCGCGAACGCGGCGCAGACGTGCCGGAAGTTGCTCGAGATCCCGAAGGCCTTGTTGCCGATGAGCAGCAGCGCCGGCACGACCAGGCCGATGAGCGGCCCGGCGACGTACCAAGGCAGCGGATGGGGGACCACGCCGCTTGTTATACCGCGGCGGACGTCAGCCGCACGGCGACACGAACGAACGCCCCACCCGTGCCTCGTGCACCGCCAACCGCAGGTCGGAGGCCAGTCGACTTTTCAAGACGTAGCCGATGCCACCAGCGGCCCGGGCCGCCTGAACGACCTCTTCCTCGTCGTGAACGGTGAGAAAGACGATGGCCGCAGTCGACCCCGCGTCGCGCAGGCGAGCCGCCACTTCCAGCCCGGTTATCCCCGGCATCGAGATGTCGAGCACGATGACGTCCGGCCGCAAGGCTGCAGCGGCCTTGAGTGCCGCCCGCCCGTCTTGCACCGCATCGACCACGACACATTCGGGGGTCAGTACGCCAGCGACACGGGCCAGCGACGCCTCGTTGTCGTCCACGAGAAGGATACGCGTCGGATCAGACGACGTGGTGTTTGACTGCATACTGAACCAGCTCCGCCGTCGACTTGACCTTGAGCTGTTGCATCATCTGGTATTTGTGGAAGGCGACCGTCCGCGTCGAGAGCTTCAGGATGCCGGCGACTTCCTTCATCGAATGACCCTCGGCGAGCAACTGCAATACCTCCCGTTGCCGCGGTGTCAGTGCCCGGCTCGGTTCGTGCTCACCCTTCTGCAGCAGCAATCCGACCAGGCCTTCCGTGGCCAGTGGCGTGATGTACAGACCGCCCCTGCATCACTTCACGTATCGCCATCAGCAGCTCGTCGGTCGCTGAGCGCTTGAGCAGATAGGCGGACGCTCCGTACTGGAACGCCGCGGCCGCCAGCTCCGCCTCTTCGTTCATCGTCAGGAACACCAGCTTGACGTCGCGGCTCTTCTCCTTGATCTGCCGTCCGGCTTCCAGGCCGTTCAAGAGGGGCATCGAGATGTCGAGGACGATGACATCGGGCTTGAGCTTCTCCGCGGCGGCCACCAGGGCGCGTCCGTCGGAGACCTGACCCACGACGTCGCATTCCGGGGCCAGCAGCTTCTCGAAGGCGCCGAGGAGAAGGGCGTGATCATCGGCCAGGAGCACTCGGGGACGGACCATAGCGGGGAACTTTAGCCCGGCCGTGAAGGTCGTTGCGGGGATTGTTTCGTCGCCGCAGGGCTGGTTCAGCACGAGGTCACACCACCTCGACGATAGGAGTGTGGGCCGTTGCGCGACTATGCAGATTCGGCACGAGCACGACGAATTCCTGTGCACGAGCGGCCGAGTGGCCAGAAATGGGCGTATTTTCGGCCCTTGGTGGTTGATCCACCCGCCGGGGAGTTGCATACTTCGCGGGAAAACCGTCGTGCTCGATCGAAGACCACCTCCGCCCCCCCACCGGCGACCACTCCGGTGGACACTGCCCATCCTGCTGTTCGGCGGCGCGACGTCCCTCGGCGCGCAAACGATGGCGGTTCTGCAGGGCCGTGTGCTGGATGCCTCCGCCGGCGTGCTCGCCGGCGCGTCGGTGAGCGTACGCGACGACTCGACCGGCTTCGCCAGCGTCGTCAAGTCCGACGCGGAGGGGCGCTACCGCGTCACCGCGATCCCGGCCGGAACCTACCGTGTCAGCGTCGAGGCGGCCGGTTTTCGTGGTGAAGTCATCGAGGCGTTGACCGTCGACGTCGGCCGCACGCTGGTGCGCGACTTCCACCTCGCGGTCGGCGACGTGAATGAGAGGGTGCTGGTGCGGGCGGAAGCCCCGCTCATCGATCGTGCCACGGCCGCGGTCGGCCATGTCGTCACGGCAGCGACGGTGCAGGAGATCCCGCTGAACGGCCGCCACTTCATCGACCTGGGGCCGCTCGTGCCCGGCTCGCTGGCGCCCTCACAGACCGGGTTCTCGACCACACCCGTCCGGGGCACCGGGGCGCTCGCGTTCAACACCTCCGGCAATCGCGAGGAGGCGGTCGCTTATCTTATCAACGGCGTGACGACGAACAACCTGACCTTCGGTTCGGTCGGCTTTCCGCCTCCCATCGCCAGCATTCACGAATTCAAGGTCGACAACTCGACATTCAGTGCCGAATACGGTCACGTGTCTGGAGCGATCGTCAACCTGGTCACACGCTCGGGCAGCGACCAGTTCCGGGGCGGCGCCCACGAGTTCTTCCGCGACGACGCCCTCGATGCCAGGAACTTCTTCGAGTTCACGCGGTCGGACCCGCAGCCCTTCGAGCGAAACCAGTTCGGCGGCTCGTTCGGCGGACCGATCGTTCGCGGCCGCAGCTTCTTCTTCGCGACCTACGAGGGGCTGCGGCAGCGTCAGGGACTGACCCTCAACAGCCTGGTGCTGAGCGACGAGCAGCGCGCGCGCACGAGCGACCCGGTCGTTCGCGGACTGCTCGAGCTGATTCCGCGCGCGAACGTCTTTGACGCCGACGGCACGCCGCGTTTCATCGGTGGCGCCGCCGCCGAGGTCGACGAAAATACCTGGACCGTCGACCTGCGGCAGAGTGTCGGCACACGCGACCGCTTTCACTTGTTTCTTGGACGGCAGCAGGTGGCAGCAATCGAGCCTGGTTCGCAGGGGACCACCATTCCTGGATTCGGCCATACGCGCGGAATCGTCAAGCCGGTCGTGACGGCAACCTACAGCCGTCTCTTTCGATCCGAGCTCGTCAACGAACTGCGCTTCGGGAGAACCGGCCAGGATGGAAGCACGGCGCCGGCTGCCACGCTCGACCCGGCCGCCTTCGGGATCGGCAACGGCGTGGTCGGTCCCGTCGGGTTGCCGCAAATGGTCGTCGCCGGCGGACTCAATTTCGGCGGCCCGGCCATCTACCCTCAAGGACGAAATGACGCGCTGTACGTCGTCAACGACACGGTGACCGGCAGATGGGCCGCGCACTCGGTCCGCCTTGGCGGTGAATACCGGCGCTTCCTCAACGACAACGTCGCCGAAGGCACCGGGATGCTCAACTTCCCGAGCGTGGCGGCGTTCATGGCCGGAACGGCCAACGCGTTCGCCATCACCCTGGGTGAGCGACACAGCCGCATCACCCAGGATGCGGTCGCCTTCTTCGCCCAGGACCAGATCGCGCTCGGCTCCTCGTTGACGCTGGATCTCGGGTTGCGTTATGAGTGGCACGTGACGCCGACCGAGCGCGACAACCAGTTTGTCGTGTTCGACGCGGCCACCGGGTCGTTGATGCAAGTCGGCGTCGACCTCGACGAGATCTATCGGCAGAACAACGGCAACGTCGAACCGCGTGTTGGCGTGGCCTGGACTCCGTCGGCGGACGGTCGCACCGTTCTGCGCGGCGCTTACGGACTGTCCGTCGACCAGCCGAGCACGACGGCGGTCAGGGACACGGCCAGCAACCCCCCGTTCGCGATTCCACTGACGGCGGCCGGCTCGATTGCGCTGGCCAGCGCGGCGGCGGCAACCGGCCCCACCGGTCTTGCCCCGGCCACGGTCGATCCGCAGTTCCGGAACTCCTCACTGCGATCGTGGAACGTCAACGTCCAGCAACAGCTCGCCGGGAACCTGGCGGCGATGGTCGGCTACTTCGGTGCGAGTGGCAGGAACCTGCGAATCTCGCGCAATCTCAACCAGCCCGTGGACGGCATCCGCCCGTTCCCCGCCCTGTCGATGTCGAGCCCGATTCGTCCCGGCGCGCCGCTCGGCAACGTCATGCAGGTGGAGAGCACCGGCTTCTCCAGCTACCATGGCCTGTGGGTCTCGGCCACCCAGCGGCTGGCCCGCGGTGTGGCGTTCGACGCCTCGTATACCTGGTCGAAGTCGCTCGATACGAACTCGCTCAACTCGTCCGGCTTCGCCGTCCAGGACGGCTATGACATTCCGAATCAGTACGGACTGTCGGACTTCGACGCCCGGCATCGATTCGTGCTCAGCACGACTTACCAGCTGCCATTCACCGGGCGCGCGTGGACCCGCGGCTGGCAGCTGGCGGCCATCGTCCAGGCCCAGAGCGGCAATCCCGTCAATATCGTCACCAGCAACAGCACGCTCAACGGGGTGCCGAACACCGTGCGGCCCGACGTCGTCGGACCGGTCCGCATCATTGGCTCGGTCGATCAGTGGTTCGACCCGGCCGCGTTCGCGGTCGTCGACCGCTTCGGCAATTTCGCCCGGAACGTGGTGATCGGTCCCTCATTCCACAATACCGACGTGTCGATCACGAAAACCCTGACGCTGATGCCGCGCTACCGGCTACAGTTGCGGGCGGACGTCTTCGATGTGTTCAACCACGCGAACTTCGGACCGCCAGGCAATATCGTCGGCAGCCCGACCTTCGGCAAGATCACCAGGACCCGGCTGCCCACCGGCGAGGCCGGCTCGTCGCGTCAAATCCAGCTGGCGGTGAAGCTGTCGTTCTGACGATGCCGATCCGCCTCCTCGCCCGCCGGCTGCTGGCGGTCGCCGTGCTCGTGGCGGCGTGGTCGTGCCAGCCCGCGTCGGCGCAGCCGCCGGCCCGCACCGTGCTGGCGATTCATTGGGGTGCCGAGGACTTTCCAGGGTCGACACTCATGGATGCGGCCATTCGCGCCGGGCTGGAGTCCGGTGCGCCCGTCAACTACTACGCCGAGTACCTGGAGACCGAGACGTTCGCGGCGGAGTCCGCCTCGCTGGCGTTGCGTGATTACATCCGCCAGAAGTTCGCCGATCGACCGGTCGACGTGGTCGTGGCGAACTCCACCCCCGCCCTGCAGTTCGCACTCGACCATCGCCACGAGCTGTTTCCTGGGGTGCCGATCGTGTTCATCGCGGGCAGGCTGTCCGCGTCGGCGACCAACTCCCCGCAGACGGGTGTCACCGGCCTCCGCAGCGATGTCGCCTTCGCCGAGACACTGGAGCTGGCGCTGCAGCTGCATCCATCGGTGGAGCGCGTCTTCCTCGTGGCTCAGTCGCCGACCGACGCCGGGTATGTCAAGCGGGTGTTGGCGGAATTGCAACCGTTGTCACAGCGGGTGCAGCTCCAGGCGATCAACGAGAAGTCGGTGAGCGGCCTGCTGGCCGCCGTCAAGGCGCTCCCGCCCCGCAGCCTGATCCTCTACACGCGCTACCAGCCGGCGAATACAGATCACGTCGTCTACCCGGACGAGATCGTCCGCCGCCTGGTCGAGGTCTCCCCGGTCCCAATCTACGGGGTCAACGACCTGTACATCGGCACCGGCGTCGTCGGCGGCATGATGCGCGGGAATCGCGCCACCGGCCGCCGCGTCGCCGAGATGATCCGGCAGATCTTCGACGGCACGCCACCGGACAGGATCCCGATTGAAAGCGTGCCACTCGTGCCCGCCTTCGACTGGCGCCAGCTGCGGCGCTGGGGCGTCGACCTGTCGCGACTGCCGCCCGGGTCGGACGTTCAGTTCAGGACGCCCACGGCGTGGGAAGCCTATCGCCCGTACCTCATCGCCACGATCGCGGTCGTCATCGCGCAGTTGTTGCTGATTGCCGGACTGTTCGCGCAGATAGCCCGACGGCAGCGCGCCGAGGAAACGGTTCTGGCAAGGGAGGCCACGCTGCGCACGAGTTACGAACGCATCCGGCAGCTGGCGGGGCGGCTCATCCACGCGCAGGAAGCGGCGCGGGCGGGCATCGCCCGCGATCTGCACGATGATCTGTGCCAGAAGCTGGCCTATGTCGCGGTGGGAGTCGGCAGCCTCAAGAGTTCGTCGGCGCACATCCAGGACGCGCAGACGCAGCAGGCCTTGTCTGAGCTCGAACGCGATACCAACCGCGTGTTCGACGGGATTCGGCGTCTGTCACACGATTTGCATCCAGCCACGCTGCGGCTGCTCGGACTCGGCCCGGCGCTGAAGGCGTATTGCCTCGAAGTCGAGAGGCGACATGGCGTCGTGGTCAGCTTCACGGCCGAGGGAGACCTCGGCAGCGTGCACCCGGACGTCGCATTGTGCTTCTTTCGCATCGTTCAGGAAGCGATCACGAACGGCCACCTCCACGGCCGCGCTCGGCGATTCACGGTTGCGGTGGCCGTGTCGGCGGGGTACGTCGATGTGACGGTCACCGACGACGGCCGCGGGTTCGACCTCGACGCGGCGCATCGGAGCGCCAGCGGCCTCGGCCTGGTGAGTATTGAGGAGCGGGCCCGGTTGGTCGACGGGGAGGTGACAATCGTGACGGCCCCTGGGCACGGAACCACGGTTCGCGCCAGGGCGCCGGTCGCACCGCCGCGCGCCATCGACGTCGCGGACGCCGAAACTGCCGGCGAAGCGATACCAGCTGATCCGTTCCTCGCAGGCGGCCGCTAGCGCCGAGCTGGCCAGCCGCATACCTGTCACTTTTACCGGGTCCCTCCTGACAGTACAGCGAGTTTGCTTCGACTCCACGCCGACGTAGGGTATCCGGGCGATGGAGATCACCCGACGGCAAGCGCACGGGCGTGAGAGCGCCTTAGCGGCACGGCACGAGGTTGTCGCGCGCGCCGAGGCCTACATGCGAACGCACATGGATGTACCGGTGCCGCTCTCCAAGCTCTGCCATGTCGCCGGATGCAGTGAACGCGGGCTGCGCAATGCTTTCTACGGCGTGCGCGGCATGAGTCCGACGCGGTGTATGCTCTATGCGCGGCTGAGAAGCGTTCGAGGCGCCCTGCACGCCTCCGAAACGACCCCGACCACGGTTACCGGGGTCGCCACGGCCTTCGGCTTCTACGAGCTGGGCCGGTTTGCCGCCACCTACAAGAAAGCCTTCGGCGAAGCCCCATCTGAAACCCTGCGCAACGCTCGCACTGAACGTGTCCCCCACAGACGCGGCGTCCGAAAGGAATGGAAATGCCCGCAACACCTTTTTATGTAGCCGCCGACGATGAAGAGTCCGCGGCGACCAACCCCGGCTGGTTGCGAGCGGCGCGTCGTCGCGATCAACCGCAGGTTGCCAACCCTCACCTGCGCGACGGCGCTGGTCTGAGCGCCAGGACCGGGATCACCATCGGTGAGAGTCCAGCCATTCGTCACGTTCTCGAGCAGGTTCGACGGGTGGCCGCCACGGATTCGACCGTGCTGCTGCTGGGGGAGACCGGAACCGGCAAGGAGCTGATCGCCAGCCATCTTCACGACCTGAGCGCACGGCGCCAGCACCCGATGGTCAGGGTGAACTGCTCCGCCATTCCCGGGACCCTGATGGAAAGCGAGCTGTTCGGCCGGGAGAAAGGCGCCTTCACCGGCGCGTCGGCGCGACAGGTCGGGCGCTTCGAACTGGCCGACAACTCGACGATTTTTCTCGACGAGATCGGCGACCTGCCCGCGGACGTGCAGGTGAAGTTGCTCCGCGTCCTGGAGGATCGGCACATCGAGCGGCTCGGCAGTCCGAAGGCGATCCGTGTCGACGTGCGCATCGTAGCGGCCACGCACAGGAATCTCGAGCAGCGGATTCATGAGGGGGCGTTCCGCGAAGACCTCTACTATCGTCTCAACGTCTTCCCGATCGAAGTGCCGCCGCTGCGGGCTCGCCCCGAAGACATTCCACTCCTCGTCTGGCGCTTCGTCGACGAGTTCTCGCAGACGTTCGGCGCACGGATTGACCACATCGCACGGGGCGACATGGCCGCGCTGCAGCAGGTACTCGTGGCCGGGCAACATCCGCCAGCTTCGCAACGTGGTGGAGCGCGCGATGATCATGGCGACGGGCAGGCAGCTGAATATCGTCCTGCCGGCGCCCTCCGGTCATGTGTCAACGCCGGCCCTCACCCTGGCCGACGTCGAGAAGCAGCACGTCCACCGCATCCTCGAGAGCTCCGGCTGGCGCATTCGCGGATCGGGCGGGGCGGCCGAACGGCTCGGGCTCCGACCGACGACCCTCGAGTCGCGCATGGCGAAACTGGGACTCAGCCGTCCGCGGGAACAGGCCGTCGGCGCGATCGCTTCCTGAGTCGACCGCAACCCTCTGCCCCTGTCATCCCTGGGGCGCTCAGTTGCGCAGGCCGAACGTCACCAGCGTGTGCCCGGCGATGACCGAGACGTACTGCGTGCCCTCCACCATGTAGGTGATCGGGCCCATCACGATCTGCCCGCCGAGGCTCGCGCGCCATAACAGCGCTCCGGTCCCGGCGTCGACGGCCATGAAGTGGCCCTCGCGGCCGCCGGTGAAGAGCAGGTTGGAGGCGGTTGTCAGCATGCCGGCATCGCTCACGTCGTGCTGGCGCAGTTTCCACTTCGCCTGGCCAGTGTCGGGGTCAACGGCCATCACCGCGCCGTTGCCGACTTCGTCGGTCCAGTTGTTGATCGGGCCGCGGCGGCCGATGCCGATGGTGGGGGCGCCAGGGGCGGGAGCCACCACCGTGAAGCCGCCACCGGTGAACAACTGGCCGGGCTTGTACTCCGCCTCCTCCGGGCGGTAGATCGTGCCGTAGTTCTCCCAGGCCGAGAAGTAGAACAGGCCGGTACGCGGGCTGTAGGCCGGCACGTACCAGTTGGTGCCACCCTGGTTGCCGGGATAGGTGGGCGATCCCTGCGGCTGCGGCGTCGGCGTCGGCCGGCCCTTCGCGTCCAGGCCGCTCGCCCAGTTCACCTTCACGAACGGCGTGCCCGCCAGGAACTCGCCGGTCACCCGGTCGAGCACGTAGAAGTAGCCGTTGCGATTCGCCCACAGCATCAGCTTGCGCGGCGTGCCCTTCCATGGCCGATCGACCAGCACCGGCACCTGCACCGAGTCGTAATCGTAGGGATCGTTGGGCGTGAACTGGAAGTACCACTTCAGCTTCCCGGTGTCGGCGTCGAGCGCAATGGCGCAATCGGCGTAGAGGTTGTCGCCGGGCCGCTGTTTCGGGTTCCAGTCGGGTCCGGGGTTGCCGATACCCCAGTAGACGAGGTTGAGCGTGGGATCGTAGGAGCCGGTGACCCACGCCGGGGCCCCGCCGGTCTTCCAGTCGTCGCCCTCCCAGGTGTCGTGCCCGGGCTCACCCGGGCCGGGAATCGTGTAGAACTTCCACGCTTCCTTGCCGGTCCTGGCGTCGTAGGCGGCTACGAACCCGCGAATGCCGTACTCGCCGCCGCCCACACCCACCAGCACCTTGTCCTTCACCACCAGCGGCGCCATGGTGATCGAGTAGCCGGCCTTTACGTCGCCGACCTCCACGTTCCACCGCGCCTTGCCGCTGACGGCGTCGATGGCGATCAGCCGCGCGTCGAGCGTGCCCATGAAGAGCAGGTCGTCGAGGATCGCGACGCCGCGGTTGTTGGCGCCGCAGCACACCTTCGCCTCAGGGGATGGCGTGTGGCGATAGAGCCAGTAGAGCGAGCCGGTCTTCGCATCCACGGCCATCACGTCGTTGGGCCGTTGCGTCAGGTACATCACCCCGTCGACGACGAGCGGGTTCGACTGCCAGGCGCCGAACACCTGGTTCTGCACCACCCACTTGGATTCGAGCCGCGTGACGTTGGCCGGGGTGATCTGGTCGAGCGTGCTGTAGCGCTGGCTGGTGTAGTTCCCGTTGTAAGTGAGCCAGTTGTGCGGCTCCTTCAGCGCGTTGAGCAGGCGATCGCTCGTCACCTGCGCATCGAGCGCTAGTGAGCCGGCGACGAGGGCAACGGCCAGCGCGAGCGGAGACGTAAGCCGGCGGTTCATGGGGCACCTCGGAGCGAGAGCAGATAGGCCACCAGATCGGCGACCTCGTCGGGCGACAGCCGCTTGGCCATCGACGGCATCGGCGACTCCTTGGCCAGGGTCATCGACTTGATATCCTTTTTCACCACGGTGACCAGACGCTCCCGGTCGTCCACCAGCTGTACCGAGAACGTGTCTTCATTGGTGCGCCGGCCGCGGATAGTCGTCCCGGCCGTGGTCACGATGGTCGTCGGCCGGTTGATTGGCAGCATCGCGCGGTTCGGGTCGAGCATCGAGCGCTGCAGTGCCGAAGGGGTTCGAACCGCCCCTATATCGGTGAGGTCTGGCGCGGCCCGCGGTCCCTCGCCGCGCACCCGGTGACAGGTGGCGCAGGCGGCCTTCTCGGTCGTGAACAGCGTGCGGCCGCGGTCGATGTTGCCGACCTTCACGGCGGTGCCGGCCGGATCGAAGCCGGCGCGGATGAACGCGACGAGGCCGGTGGTCTCGGCCGCCGAGAAGGTGAAGCTCGGCATGGCCGGAGGAACGCCCCGGGCGAAGACCTGGGCCAGGTCGTCGTCGGTGACGGCACGACGGAATCGGCCGAGGCGCAGGTTCACGCCATTCACGACGTCGCCGTTGGGTCCGTGGCACAGCGCGCACTGGGCACCGTAGACCTTCACGCCGACCTCGATGTCGGCCGAGCTGTATTGGTGGTCCTGGGCGCCGGCGGGCCACGGCCCCGCGGCGACCGCCAGGAGCAGCAGCGCGCCGAGGCGCCGTGTCGGAATCAGCATGGTGCGGACTTGTACCCAATCGCCCCCGCCGGCGCAACCGTGACGCTGGGGCCCACGTATCATCCAGGGACGCCGGCATGATCGGGCAGACGCTGTCCCACTACCGCATCCTCGCCCCGTTGGGGCGCGGCGCCATGGGCGAGGTCTTCGCCGCCGAGGACGTCCGGTTGGGCCGCCGCGTGGCCGTCAAGCTCCTGCCGGTCGAACTCGGCAGCGATCCGGCGGCGACCGAACGATTCCAGCGCGAGGCGCGCATCGTCTCGTCGCTGAGCCACCCGAACATCTGCACGCTGTTCGACATCGGCGAGCACGAGGGCCGGCACTTCATGGTCATGGAGCTGCTGGAAGGGGAGTCGCTGGCCGCCCGACTCACCCGCGGCCCGCTGCCGGTGGACCAGGTGCTCGGCTTCGGCGGCGACGTGGCCGGCGCGCTCGAGGCCGCGCATCGCCAGGGCGTGGTCCACCGCGACGTCAAGCCGGCCAACCTCTTCGTCACCACGCTGGGCGTGATCAAGGTGCTCGACTTCGGCGTGGCCAAGCTGGGGCCGGGCCCGGCCGCCGATGCAACCGGGGCCGGCGATGTGCAGCTCACCTCCGCCGGCACGGCCATCGGCACCGTGGCCTACATGTCGCCCGAGCAGGCGCGGGGCCAGGACATCGATGCCCGCAGCGATCTCTTCTCGCTGGGCGTCGTGCTCTACGAGATGGCCACCGCGACGTCGCCCTTTCCTGGCAAGACCGCGGCAACGATCTTCGAGGGCATCCTCACGAAGACGCCGCCGCCACCCTCGACGCTGCTCGCCGGCTTGCCGGCCGAGCTCGATCGGGCGATCGGACGGGCGCTGGAAAAGGACCCCGCCAACCGGTTCCAATCGGCCGCGGACCTGCAGGGCGAGCTCAAACGCCTGCAGCGCGCGACGGGACAGGTTACCAGCGCCACGACGGCGTCCGCATTTCCCCGGCCGCCGCGCCGCCGCTGGTGGTGGCTGGCCGCGCCGGCGGCGACGGTGGCCGTGGTCGCGGGCGTGCTGCTGTGGCAGTCGACGCAGACGCCGGCCCTCCAGTCGCGCGACTTGGTGGTGCTGTCGACGCTGATGAACCGCACCGGCGACACGATGTTCGACGACACGCTGGGGGAAGCGCTGGCCGTGCAGCTGCGTCAATCGCCCTTCCTGAACCTGGTGCCCGACCAGCGCGTGCAGGCCACGCTGCGCATGATGCAGCGGACTGCCAACACGGTGCTCACCGAGGAGGTCGGTCGCGACGTCTGCCAGCGGGTCGGCGCGCGGGCCCTGCTCACGAGCGCCATCGCCAGCCTCGGCAGCAGCTACGTCATCACGCTGGGCGCGCAGGACTGTGTCACCGGGGAAACGCTGGCCGAGCGACAGGTGCAGGCCTCGCGCAAAGAGGACGTGCTGCGGGAGCTGGGCGAGGCGACGACGATGTTCCGCGAGCAGCTGGGCGAGTCGCTGGCGTCGATCAAGCGCTACGACGCCAAGGTGGAGACGGCGACCACGCGGTCGCTCGATGCACTCAAGGCCTACAGCCAGGCCCTGGCCGCCCGCCGCACGATGGGCGATCGCGCCGCCTTACCGCTGATGCGTCGGGCAGTCGAGCTCGACCCGGAGTTCGCGCTCGCACACGCCCGGCTCGGCACGGTCTTCGCCAACCTGCTCGACTCGGAGGCCAGCCGCCGCCACGCCACGCGGGCCTTCGAGCTGCGGGAGAAGGTGAGCGAGCTGGAGCGCCTGTACATCGAAGCCCGGTACTACACCACCGGCCAGCCCGATCCGGCCAAAGCCATCGAGGCCTACCGGGTGTCGATTGCCACCTATCCCACGGACTATGCCTCGCGGACCAACCTCGCCGTGCTGCTGAAGGAGCGCGGCGAGGTGGAGGAGTCGCTGGCGCTGTTGCGCGAGGCCACGAGCCTGGCGCCGGAAGAACCGAGTGCGCGGTTCAACCTCGCCTCGGGGCTGGTCGACGCGGGCCAGTTCGACGAGGCGCGTCGGGAGATAGACCGGCTGCTGGCGGTGCGCGATGACGGGGCGACGCGTTCACTGCTGATGGCGCTGGCCGTGCTGCGCGGCGACGCGGCGCTCGAGAGCCAGCAGCGCGAGTGGGCAAAGAGTCACGACGACGCGACCGACACGCTGCCGATGCAGCTGGGCGCGGCGCTGTATCGGGGCCAGTTCCGCGAGGCCGAGCGACTGGTGGGCGAGCTGCAGCGCGTGTACAGCGCGGCCGGCGTGCCCACGGCCTCGGCCGGTCAGCACGCCGGCACTGCCACCAGCCTGGCACTGGTTGGTGCCGGCGACCGGGCCCGTGCGTTGATGGCGAAGCTGCCCGGCGACGGCTCCTCAGACCAGACCGCCGACGAGCGTCTGATTACCGCCGCGCTGTCCGGCGATCGGGCGGCAGCGGCCCGCGCCCTCCCGCTGGCCCTCGAGAACGCTCGCGGCGATGGCGAATCGACGGCGGTGCTGCTGCGTGCCATGGCGCTGGTGGGCAGCGGCGATGTCGCCGGCGCCCTGACCACCCTGGGCGATGTGCAGTACAACCGGCGCGGTGACGATCACGTGCTGGTGCACGGCATGCTGTCCCGCCGGCTGCGGCAGTGGGACAACGCCATCCGCGACCTCACCTGGTATCGCGACAACGGCCCCCGCCGGCTGTCGGCGAACCGCGCCGCCGTGATGGCCGAGCTCGCCCAGGCTTACGAGGGCGCGGGTCGCCGCGACGACGCGCGCAAGGCCTACGCCGATTTCCTCGAGTTCTGGAAAACGGCCGATGCCGACCTGCCGATCGTCGTCCAAGCCAAGACTGCGCTGACCCGGCTGGGCTCGTAAAGACCTCCCTGTCGATCAGCTTCGTAACCCGCTCCGCCATCAGGATGGTAAACTGATGGCATGCGAACGACCATCGACAAGGCGGGCCGGGTCGTCATCCCCGCGGCGGTTCGCGAGCGCGCCGGTCTGCAGCCCGGCACCATCCTGGAGGTGACGGTCGACGAGTTCGGCGTCAGGCTCGAACGCGTGGCCGCCGGTCCGCAGCTGGTGCGCGTGGGCAAGCGGCTGGTGGCACGGCCGACCGTGAGCCCTGACGACCGTCCGGCGGTCGACGTCGCCGCGCTCGTCGAAGAGGAGCGGAACCGGTGGCCGTAGCGGCGCGCGCCACCTTCCTCGACACCAGCGTGCTGCTGGCAGGGCTGGTGGACTTCGGACCGCAGAGCGCACCCGCCCAGCAGGTGATGCACGCGGTCTCCGAACGACGCGTGCTCTCCCCGGCCACTGCCTGGCACTGCTGTCTCGAGGTGTACTCGGTGGCGACGCGGCTGCCGCCCGAATTCCGCCTGTCGCCCACCGACGCCGTGCGCCTGCTGCGGGAAGAGGTGTTCGCCCGCATCGCCGTGCACGATCTGCCGCCCACCGAGCGGCCGCCGTTCCTGGCGGGGCTTGCCCAAGAGGGGATCGCTGGCGGCCGCGTCTACGACGCGCACATCGCCGAGGTGGCTCGGGCCGCCGGTGCGTCGCGCATCGTCACCGACAACCGGCGGCACTTCCTGGCCGCGTTGCGCCACGGCATCCAGGTCGAGACACCCGCGGAGTTCCTGGCCACGCTCAAGCGCTGAGTCGGTGGCCAAAACGCGGATCCTTGAAGCGGCTAGCGGCTAGCGGCTAGCGGCTAGGATGTCTCCATGGAAGTACGGATGTTCTCGAATTCCGGGCGGCCGGGCGTCGGCCAGAAGCCCCGCCGCGAGGGGCAGCGGCCGCTGCTGCCGCAGCATGCCCGGCATTGCCCGGTCCTCGAGGCTGGCAGCTCCCTCGGGTTCCTGGTCTATCCACCGCTCGAGCCGAACGAGGCAGCGCACATCACCTATGAAGGTGAAGGGCGCTACACCTGCGGCTTCTTCGTGTCGGCGGCCGGCGGCACATGGGACAAGGTGTTCTCGGTGGCTTTCGTGATGCCGATGGGCAGCATCGGCGCCATCCGCGAGGAAGTCGAGTTCAAGAAGTCGATCATCACCGACGAGAACGCCGTCAACATGGCCAAGGCGTTCCTCGTGCCGCAGGATCTCGGCACGCCGCCGGGCGCCATCTCACTGCGCGGCGCCACCAGCTTCCAGACGCCGGCCGGCTGGGACACGGTCTACACGCCGATCTTCAACATGATCGAGCGGCCCGTGGCGCCGATGTTGATCATACGCGTCGAGACCGACTGGTACGCACATGAGACCGAGTTCCGTTACGTGCTGCAGCCGGGGGAGGGCATGAGTCTCAGCCACACGCTGCCCATCGGCCAAGTGGTGTTCGTGCCGCGCGAGGAGGTGACGCTGCGCGACGGCTCCGACGAGGAGCGCGCGGCGTTCCATGCCTCGATGGACCGCTTCTTCAAGGAGAAGGGCGAGCATCAGCAGACCACGCCCTACGGCCTGAAAGTGAGCCCGCACTACCTGCGGCAGAGCCGGGCCCAGAAGGAGAAATCGCAGGGCTAGCCGCGGTAGAAGACCCGCCAGGTGCGGCCCTTGACACTCTCGGTGATGTAGAGCGAGCCGTCGGGGCCCTGGGCGATGCCGTTGGGCCGGGCCACCGCGTCGCCCGGGCTCATCAGCGGGTCCTTGCCCTTGAAGCCGTCGGCGAACACCTCGTAGCGGCCGCTCGCCCGGCCCTTGGCGATCGGCTGGTAGAGGATGTTGTAGCCGGCCATCGGCGCCGGCGCGCGGTTCCACGAGCCGTGCATCACCACGAAGGCGCCGCCGCGGTACTTCGCCGGCAGCGGCGCGCGATCGAAGAACTGCAGGTCCACCGGCGCGTAGTGGGCGGGGAAGCCGGCGATCGGCATCTCGTACTGGGCGCAGCGGCCGATCGCCTTGCCATCGCCGCCGTATTCCGGCGCCAGGATCATCTTGCCGGTCTGGCCGTCGTGGAAGCAGTAGGGCCAGCCGAAGACGTCGCCCTCGTTCACCTGCAGCAGCGGCTCGAGCGGCCGGTTCTGGTTCTCCTCCGGGGTGAACTTGTCGGGGAACATCGTGTCGAGCGAGTCGCGGCTGTTCATGGCCAGGTAGAGATGGCCGTCGTGCCAGGCAATCGCCACCCCCTGCCGCATCCCGGTGGCGTAGCGCTTGTTCGCCGCGAAGGTCTGGCCGGGCGTGTCGGCGCTGAACTTCCAGACCCCGCCGGCTTCCTCGAGCTGCGGGCAGGGGTCCATGCCCTTGGCGCCGGGCTGACGATCGGGGTTGCCGCAGGCGTTCGACGGCAGGCCGACGGTCACGTAGAGATTGCCCTGGTCGTCGAAGGCGATGTCCTTGTCGCGATGACCGCGCTGGTCCGGGAAGCCGCCGACGACCACTTCGGCCGCGCCCGAAGGCGCGAGCTGTCCCGGGGTGAGCTTGAAGCGCTCGACCGACGTCGGCGTCGCGAAGTAGAGATAGCCGTTGCGCAAGACGATGCCAGTGGCGCCGCTGGTGCCGAAGCGCTCCTTCTGATCCATCTTGCCGTCGCCGTCGGCGTCGCGCAGCGCCACGAGATAGCCTGGCTGCACCGGCTGGTCGGGCTGGCGGGCGCCGGTGCGAATCGAGACGTAGACGTCGCCGTTGTCGGCTACCACCAGGTTGCGGGCGTAGCCGAGATCGTCGGCGATGACCGCGGCACAGAATCCCGGCGGCAGCGTCAGGCCACCGTTGCCGGGATCGCAGGCCGGCGCTCCGGGCTTCTGACCGTGGAGCGCGGTCCAGCCGGCGATGACGCCGACAAGCCCGAGCAGTGTGGTTGCGCGGTAGGTCATGGGACGTCCTTTCGAGCGTCGCCGAACGGCGGACGACCCTCTCATCATAGGGCGGCTACTGCACGTCGATCTCGACCCCGCCCACCCAGCCCGCGGCCACGTTGTAGAGCGCCGCCCCGATATAGGTGGCGACGAAGCCGACGGCAGCGTAGCAGAGTGGCAGCAGCACGACGGCGGCGGCGCCGAAGAGCATGCCCATCGGTCCGGCCTCGGTGCCGGTCATGGCGCCGCCCAGCAGCGTGACAGCGCTGATGATCCCGCCGATGAGCAGACCGATCACCGCATAGAGCGTGGCGCTGAGCTTTGCGAACGACGTCGGACCGACCCGTCGGATGATCATGGCGTCTCTCCTGGGATGAGCTGGGGGCTGAAACGCCGCGAGGCTACTACGCGCCGGCGCCGATCCGTGCAGCAGCGGCTGGCGATCGCGCCGATTCATCGGATAATGCCGATCATGCGCCCCGTTGTTCGCGCCGCCGCGCTCGTCGGCCTGCTCGTGCTGGTGCCGGCCGCCCGTGCCACGGCGCAGTCGCCCATCAGTTACCGCGTGTCGTTTCCGTCGCCCGAACACCGCTGGATGCAGGTGGAAGCCACCTTCGCCGACGTGCCAGCCGGGCCGCTCCAGGTACGGATGAGCCGCACCTCGCCGGGCCGCTACGCGCTCCACGAGTTCGCCAAGAACGTCTTCGACGTGCGGATTGCCGACGGCAAGGGCAAGCCGCTCACCGCCGCGCGGCCCGACCTCCACCAGTGGGACGTGGCCGGCCACGACGGCACGGTGGTGGTGAGCTACCGGGTGTTCGGCGATCGCATCGACGGCACCTACCTCAGCATCGACGCCAGCCACGGCCACCTGAACATGCCGGCGGCACTGGTGTGGGCGCGGGGCTTCGAGAGCCGCGGCGCGCGGGTGCAGTTCGTGCCGCCGCCCGGCAAGTCGTGGAACGTCGCCACGCAGCTCTTCCCGACCCCCGATCCGCTGGTCTTCACCGCGCCCAACATGCAGTACCTGATGGACAGCCCGACCGAGGTCGGGACGTTCCATCTGCACAGTTTCGTCGTCGACGACGGCAAGGGCCCGGCCCAGACGCTGCGGGTGGCGCTGCACCACGACGGGTCGCCGGGCGACGCCGACGCCTTCGGACGCGACGTGGAGAAGATCGTCCGCGAGACCATCCCGATCTTCGGCGAGCTGCCGCGCTTCGACAGCGGCACCTACACTTTCCTCTCCGATTACCTGCCGTGGGCCAGCGGCGACGGCATGGAGCACCGCAACAGCACGGTGCTGTCCTCGCCGGGCGCGCTGCGCAGCCCGGCGCAGCGGCAGGGCATCATCGGGACCGTCGCGCACGAGTTCTTCCACGCCTGGAACATGGAGCGGATCCGATCCAAGGCCATCGAGCCGTTCGACTTCGAGGAGGCCAATGTCTCGGGCGAGCTGTGGTTCGGGGAAGGCGTCACGACCTACTACGACGACCTCATCGTGCACCGCGCCGGCCTGCAGTCGCTCGAGGACCTGCTCGAGAGCTACGCCGCCCTCATCAATGCCGTCACGCTGTCGCCGGGGCGGCAGCTCCGCACCGCCGAGCAGATGAGTCAACTGGCGCCCTTCGTCGACGCCGCCGTGTCGATCGACCGCACGGCCTGGTCCAACACGTTCATCTCCTACTACACGTGGGGGGCGGCCATCGGCCTTGGCCTCGACCTGTCGCTGCGCGACAAGACCGGCGGCAAGGCCGGTCTCGACGACTACATGCAGTTGATGTGGACCTCCTACGGCGTGCCGGGCATGAAGGCGGCGCCGGGCATGGTGGCGCGTACCTACACCCGTGAGGACCTGCAGGGACGGCTGGCGCAGCTGGCCGGCGACGGCGCCTTCGCCGAAGAGTTCTTCGCCCGGTTCATCCAGGGGCACGACGTGCCCGACTACGCGCGGCTGTTCGCCCGGATGGGACTCGTGGTGCGCAAGAAGAGCCCGGGCCAATCGTGGCTCGGCAACACCACGCTCACCTTCACCAACGGCGGGCTGCGCACCGGGGTGGTGGCCTTCGACTCGCCGCTCTACAAGGCCGGCGTCGCCCAGGACGACCAGATTCTGTCGATTGCCGGCGTCGAGATCGGCGCCGGCCAGACCGTGCAGGAAGTGCTCCAGCGCCACGCGCCAGGGGCGCGGCTCGAGCTGCGTCTGGTGCGGCGCAGCGGCGAGGCGGTGCGTACGGCAGTGAACCTCGAGGAGGATCCCCGCGTGGAAATCGTCACGGTGGAGAGCACCGGGGCGTCGGTGACCCCGGAACAGCGGCAGGCCCGGCAGGCCTGGCTGGCGTCGAGGGTCAAATGAGGCGGCTCGCGAAGGCACTGACGACGCTGACGATCGCCGGCGCGATCGGCGCCGCGGGGATGGCCGTGTCGGCGCAGGTCTCCAACGCCGAGCTGGCCGCCGTGCCGCGGGTGTCGCAGGCCGAGTTCAAGAAGCTGCACGCCGCCAGGACGATCCTGCCGATCGACGTCCGCGACCCGCATGCCTATGAGAACGGCCACATCCCGGGCGCCCTGAACGTGTCATTCGTCGACGTGGAAATCATGGCCAACCGGCTGCTGAAGGAGAAGCGGCCGATCGTCGCCTACTGCGCCTGCAAGGACGAGATGACCGCCGCCCGGGTGGCCATCCAGCTGATGCGCGTGGGCGTGAAGAACATCCGGGTGCTCACCGGCGGATGGGACGGCTGGACCGCCGGAGGCGGTAAAGTAGAGCTCACGCCGCCGCCGGCGCGCTGAGGCGCTGAAGGCCGCGACAGGGAGACGGGACCAATGGCATATCGGAGTCAGATCGGGGTCGCGGCGCTGGCCGTAGTGGTCGCGGCCGCCTGGGTCAACCTCGTGAGCGCGCAAGGCACGCTGGCCAGCTCCGGCGTCTACACCGCGGCGCAGGCCGACCGGGGCATGAACATCTACGACTCGCAGTGCGCGTCGTGCCACGAGCTGAGCCGCTTCAAGGGCAAGGACTTCGCCAGCGCGTGGGCCGACAAGCCGCTCACCGATCTGCACACGGCGGTGAAGTCGATGCCGATGGACAACCCCGGCAGCCTGAAGCCGCAGGAGTACGCCGACGTCCTGAGCTACTTCCTCAGCATCAACGGCTATCCGGCCGGGGAGAAGGAGCTCGAGGGCACCGACGAGGCGGTTGCCGCCATCAAGGTGGACGTCAAGAGTCCGTAGCTCGAAGGTCCGACTTCCAACCCCACGGCCGGTGCGGCCGTCCAACCGGTCCATGACCGCCATCGGCTCCGACCTTCGTGTGTCGATTCGCCGGCTGCTGCACCGCCCGGCCTTCACCCTGACCGCCGTGCTGGTGCTCGGGCTGGGCATCGGCGCCAGCGGCGTCGTCGTCAGCCTGGCGCGGGTGGTGGTGCTCCAGCCGCTGCCCTACGGCGAGCCCGAGCGCCTGGTGCTGCTGTGGAACGCCCGCGAACCGGGCGACACGACGTGGCTCTCGGCGCAAGAGGTCGTGAGTTACGGCCGCGACGCCCGGGCGCTGCAGCAGGTGAGCGGTTACACGGCCACCACCAGCAGCCTCACCGGAGGTGGCGAACCCGAGCGTGTGGTCTCGGCGGCGGTCACGCCCGATCTCTTCGACACGCTGCAGGTTGTGCCGCTCGCGGGCCGCGGCTTCATCGCCGCCGACGTCGAGGCCGGGGCCTCCGGTCCCGTCGTGATCGGCCACGGACTCTGGCTGCGGCGATTCGGCAGCGACCCGGCCATCGTCGGCCGCAGCGTGCAGCTCGACGGACGCGCGCGCACCGTGGTCGGGGTGATGCCGGAGGCGTTCCGCCTGCCGCTCGACTACCGCGGCGATCGGCCCACGGAGCTCTGGACCGTGCTGGCCTGGGACGCGGCCAACCTCGGGCAGTGGGGCAACCGGAGCTACATCGGCGTCGCGCGATTGGCGCCGGGCCAGACCACCCAGGCGGCCACCGGCGAGCTGGCCGTGATCGCCAACCGGTGGGTGCAGGCTGGCTTCGTCGTCGACCAGGGCGACGGGGGGCTGCAGCGCTCGGCCGTGCCGGTCGCCGACCTGGTCACGGGCGGCGTGCGCGGCGCCATGGCCCTGCTCGTGGCGGCGGTGCTGCTGATGCTGCTGCTGGCCTCGGCCAACGTCGCCGGGCTGGTGATGATCGGCGCCGAGGCCCGGCGTCAGGACATGGCGGTGCGCACCGCGCTCGGCGCCAGCCGCGGCCGGCTGATGCGCCAGTTGGCCGTCGAGCACGGCGTGCTCGCCCTGGCCGGCGGCGTTGCCGGCCTCGGTCTTGCCTGGGCCGGCGTCGAGGCGGTGGCGGCCTACGGCCCGTCGAGTCTTCCGCGCGCCGCTGACCTCACACTCGACTGGGGCGTCGTTGCGGCGCTGGCGGCGTCGGCCGCAGTGGCCGGCGTTGTCTGCGGCCTGCTGCCGGTCGTGCGGCTGTCGCGGGCCAACACGTCGAGCCTCGCCGACGCCACCCGCGGCAACGCTGCGCGGCCCCGGCAGCGCGCCCGTCAGGCGTTGGTCGTAGCGCAGGTCGCCGCCTCGGTGATGCTGCTCCTGGGCGCCACCTTGCTGGTGCGCACCCTCGTGGCCCTGCAGCGGGTAGACCTCGGAGTGTCCACCGAAGGGGTGCTCACGGCGGAGGTGCAACTGCCGGCCGGCACCTATCCCGCTCCGGCCGACGTCGTCCGCTTCTATCGCAGTGTCGAGGATCGCTTGGCCGCGCTACCGGGCGTGGCGGCGGCGGGCGCCATTCGCGTGCTGCCGCTCAGCCGCACGCTGGGGGACTGGTCGATCAAGCTCGAGGGCCGGCCCTATGTGCCGGCCGAGAACCCCAACGCCGACTATCAGGCGGTGACGCCCGGCTACTTCCAGGCGATGGCGCTGCGCGTCGTGCGCGGGCGGCCGCTCACCGCGGCGGACCGCGAGGACGCGCCGCTCGTCGCGGTGATCAACGAGACGATGGCCGCCCGCTACTGGCCCGGGCAGGACGCCATCGGCCAGCGCTTCATGATGGGCACCGACGAGAAGCCCTGGCTCACGGTGGTGGGCATCGTCGGGCAGGTGCGCCACAACGCCATCGTCGAGGAGCCTCGGGCCGAGATGTACGTCGCTCACGCCCAGCTGCCCGCGCACATCGGATCGGCGCCGCGGGGGATGGCGCTGGTCGTCAAGGCGCGCGACGACGCGGCTGCGCTGGTGCCGGCGCTGCGGAGCACGATCCGCGGGCTCGATCCGTCACTGGCGCTCGGCAACGTGCGGACGATGGACGATCTGGCCGGCACGCATCTGGCCAACGCGCGATTCACGGCGCTGATGCTCGGCGCATTCGCGGTGCTGGCGTTCGTGCTCGCCCTCGTCGGCCTCTACGGCGCGGTGTCGCTCGTCAGCGACGAGCGCGCGCCGGAGATCGGCGTGCGCATGGCCCTGGGCGCCGAACGGGGATCGATTCTGCGGCTCGTGCTGAGCGAAGGGGTGATGCTCACGGCGCTCGGCACCGGCCTCGGCCTGCTGGCCTCCGCGCTCGCCGCGCGGGCGATCGCCGGCCAGTTGTACGGCGTCAGCGCTCACGATCCCGCGACGTTCGCCGCCGTGCCGCTGGTGTTCTCGGCCGTGGCGACGGTGGCCAGCCTGATTCCGGCGCACCGGGCGTCGCGGCTCGACCCGGCGACGACGATCCGGCGCTGAGCGCCGGCCGCACCTCAGGGAGTCGTCGCGACCAGCGCCACTTCGTCGGCCACGAACGTCCGCCAGGCCGCCTCGGTGCGCACTTCGAAGACGCCGCGCATCCGGTAGTGACCCAGGCCGCACAACTGCGAACACCCGATCTCCCACGTGCCCGTGGCTGTCGGAGTGAACCACGTCGTGGTTGGCAGGCCCGGCGTGACATCCTGTTTGACGCGCATCTCGGCCAGCGTGAAGCTGTGAATCACGTCTTTGGCCGACAGATGTACGACCACCGGCCGTCCCTCGGGCAGCACCAGCAGGTTGATGAGCACGAAGTCGTCCCTGCCGGCCGCGTCGGTGCGGTCGATGCCCAGCGGATCCGCGGCACTGATGAAGGCGCGGTCGGTGCGGCCGAAGCGTGCGTCCAGGCCCGGGTAGTGCACGTTCCAGGCGTACTGCTCCCCGACGACGCGCACTTCGATTGCGCCGGACGGCGCCGGCTCGGCTCTGCGCCACCAGGCCGGCAGCGCCGAGCCGGCCAGCAGCCACACGTCGCCGAGCACGACGGCGGCAATCGCTGCCAGGGGCCATGCGCCGGCGGGTGCGCCGGTCGAGCCTCCGGGCCGGGCCCTGAACCGCACGAGGATCAGCGCCAGGATCGCCAGCCAGGAGCCGAATACCAGCACGGCGTCGGTATGTGAGGCCGCCAGCACGGCGTCGAAATCCGCGGCGTGCGCCGATCCTTGGGCGGGAAGCCATCCAGCCAGCCAGTCCTGCATCACGACGCCCGTCCGTCAGGAGCCGACGCCTCGTCCGCAGCACGATCCTCGCGCAGCAGCCGGGCGACCCCGCGCCCGATGGCGGCCATCACGCCAAGCGCCACCATCGCCATCACCAGCACGCCGGCGTGCAGCCCGTTGGTGAGCAGCGCGTCGAGCGGACCGGCGCAGACCATGCAGGCCAGTACGACGCTCATAGGACGTACATCCCGACGACGATGACCACGAAGGAGATCGTCACGAGCGTCCAGTATCGCGCGAGCACCCGCGCCCGTCGCTTTCGCGCCGAAGCGGGGGCGATCGCGACGGCAATCGATGCAGCGGCGCCGCCCAGCGCCAGCATCGCAACCGCGCCGTTCAGCGCGAACCACGTGGCGGGGGCGACGTGGGACGCGGGGCCATGACCGCCGCCCATCAGGCCCTGTGCCGCCGTAAGGGTCCGCAGCCAGAACATCGTGCCGGCGACGGCGGCGATCTGCAGCGGATAGCGGGTGAGCCACGCCGGCCCGCGCGGGGTGTCTCGAACGGCGGCGCGCGCGGCGCCCGCGGCCACGACGAGCCAGACCAGCCGGAACCACGGATCGGCCAGCCCCTGGCTTCGCCACGGCGTCGGCCAGGTCTCGCTGCCGGCGCGCAGCAGCACGTAGCCCGACACGAGCGACGCCACGAACATCACCAGCGAGGCCAGGAAGAGCCAGCCGCCGACGTCGGCGGCGCGTTCGGCCCGATCCGCGGCGGTAGCCGGTGCGATCACGCCGTCTCCCCCTCGTAGCGATACGGATGGCCCGACACCGTGGGCTCGCCGGCGAAGTTGCCTGGCGGCGGGGGCGAGCTCGTCGCCCACTCGAGCGTGGTGGCCCGCCACGGATTCTCGGCCGCCGCGCCGCGCCTGGCGCTCCAGTGGATGTTCCACAGGAACACGAGCTGGAACAGGCCGAGGGCGACGGCGGCCCACGTCATGTGCGCGTTCCAGCCCAGCGTCGGCTGGGCCAGCGCCGAGCCTGCCGAGGCGTCGTACATCCGCCGGTTCACCCCCATCAGCCCCATCAGGAACATCGGCAGGAACACGGCGTTCATGCACACGAACGAGCCCACGAAGTGGACCAGGCCGAGTCGCTCGTCGAGCCGTCGGCCGGTGAGCTTCGGGAACCAGTGATACACGCCGGCGAAGAGCGCGAAGAGCGTGCCGGGCGCGACCAGATAGTGGAAATGGCCGACGACGTAGAAGGTGTCGTGCAGGACGACGTTGCTCGGGCCGAGCCCGAGCGGCAGCCCGGTGACGCCGCCCAGCCCGAACATCGGCAGGAAGGCCAGGGCGAAGCACATCGCGGTGGTGAAGCGGATCGCCCCGCCCCACAGGGTGATGACCAGGCAGGTCAGCACGATCACCGAGGGCACCGAGACGACCATCGTCGTCACCTGGAAGAAGCTGCTGAGCGTGGTGCCCATGCCGGTGAGGAACATGTGGTGTGCCCACACCACCAGCGACCAGCCGCCCAGCGCCGCGACCGCGTTGACCATCAGGCCGTAGCGCCACAGCGGGCGTCGCGCATGAGCAGTGATCACCTCGGCGACGATGCCCATCGCCGGCAGCACCAGCACGTAGACCTCCGGGTGGGCCAGGAACCAGAAGAGGTGCTGCCAGAGCAGCGGGTTGCCGCCGCCCGCGACGTCGAGCGGCGTGTTGTTCACCGCCAGGCCCGACGGCAGGAAGAAGCTCGTGCCGACGGCGCGGTCCATCCACTGGAAGACGGCGGCCGCCTGCAGGGCCGGAAACGCCAGCAGCAGCAGGAGGGCGGTGACGACCTGCGCCCACACGAAGAACGGCATCCCCAGCAGCGCGAGGCCCCGCGCGCGATAGGCCACCACGGTGGCGATCAGGTTGACGGAACCGAGCATGGCCGAGACGCCGAGGAGGAAGATCCCGGCCAGCCACCACGTCTGGCCCGACGACGCGATGATTGCCAGCGGTGGATACGACGTCCAGCCCGAATTGGCGGCGCCGCCGGGCAGGACGAAGCTGGCCAGCATCAGCAGCCCGGCCGCGACGTAGAGGACGTAGCCGAGCACGCTCAGCCGCGGGAACGCGGCGCCGGAGGCCCCGATCTGCAGCGGGACCAGATACCCGCCAAACCCGTTGGTGGCCAGCGGCACCACCGCGAGGAAGATCATCACCGAGCCGTGCATCGACACGAGCTGGTAGTAGAACTCGGGGAGCAGGATCCCGTTGGGTGCGTTGGTCTGGCCGAAGATCGCCGCCGCGATGCCAATCGGCTGGCCGGGCCAGGCCAGCTGCCAGCGGAGCAGCAGCATCAACAGGAAGCCGACGAGCAGGAAGCCAGACGCCGTTGCCCCATAGAGCAGCGCCAACGGCTTGTGGTCGGTCAGACGCATAGCGGCTAGCGGCTAGCGGCTAGCGGCCAGGAAGAGAGCAGCTAGCGATCGCACGCTGATCAGGCCCTTACAATACAGCGCATGCCGCGCCGGCGGGGAGTCCCACGTCCCGGCCGTCGTCATGCGTACCCTCGAAGCGACCCCACGAGCGTGTGCTGACGACGAGGGGCCTGGGAGTCAGGCGGCCGGCCGTCGTGGTGCCGAGGGTGAGTATTACATCGTCAGCACGGCGGCGATCGAGACGATGCCGGTGAACAGGTGGCCGAGACGCAGGTTCTCGTTCTCGCCGTGCTGGTTGTTGTCGAAGTTCACGATCGGCAGCGAGATCGCCGGTGCCCCCAGCGACTCGATGAGTGCCGCCGCCCCCGGGACGGTCGCACCACTGGTGCGAATCTGGATCGGGCGCTCGCCGAACATCCGCTCGAGCGCCGCCACGACGCTGCGCGATTCGGGCAGCAGCGGCGACGTGCGGAACGCGTTCGTGCCGCCGCGAATCACCATCTTGACGATCTGCGGGTGCTGGGCCCGGGTGGCGTCGTCGGGATCCGACTGGGTGATGAAATACCCCTGGGCGCGGATGTGGGTGGCGATCTTCTCGACCATCTCTCGAGCCGGGGTCTCTTTGACGAGGCGGATGTCGAGGGCCGCGGTCGCCGTGTCCGGAATGATCGTCCGGGCATCGGGACCCGTGTAGGCACTCGACAGCCCGCGGATATTCAGCGACGGCAGCTGGAGCGCCTGCTGCAGCGAGAGTCCCTTGCGCTCGGGCGCGGCGATGCCGAACAGCGTCATCAGGCTGGGCGCGTCGTCGGGGACCGAGCGCAGCAAGGCTTCCTCGTCGGCGTGGAGCGGCTCGATCCCGTCGTAGAAGCCCTTCACCAGCACCTGCCCGTCGTCGTCCTTCATGGAGGCCAACAGGCGGGCGAGACGAATGCCGGGGTTCGGCACCCAGTTGCCGTAGTGACCGCTGTGCACGCCGAACTTGGGGCCATACGTCGTGAGCTCGAGGCCGAGCGCGCCGCGGGCGCCGAATACCACTGTCGGGCCTCCGCGCGGGTGCACGGGGTCGTCGAGCAGGACCAAGAGGTCGGCGCCGAGCTTGGCGCGGTGGGCCGCGACCACTTCGTCCAGGCTGGGTGAGCCGGACTCGAGCTCGCCGTCGATGAGCACGCGCACGTTGGCGGTCGGCGCGATCCCGCTGGCCTTCAACGCGTCCAGGGCCGCGCAGAGCGCGACGAGCGGGGCCTTGTCGTCGGCGGCCGACCGTGCGTACATGCGCCACTGCGGCTCGAACCGGGTCAGGGTCCCGAACTTCGGGATGTCCCGGCCGCCGTCCTCCAGCCGTCCGTCGCGCAGAATCGGAACGAATGGACTGCGCTGCTTCCACCGGGCCGCGTCCACCGGCTGGCCATCGTAGTGGCCGTACAACAGCACGGTGCGGGTGGCACCCGCGACCGGCAGGTCGCCATAGACGAAGGGGTTGCCGCGGGTCCGGAGTACTTCGGCGCGAAACCCGTGGCGATCGAGCATGGCGCGCAGGTGGGTGGCATTCCGCTCGATGTTCTCGACGTCGGCGCCGACGTTGGGAATCGAGAGCAGGTCGACGAGCTCGGAGATGATCGGGCGTTGATGGGAGGCGACGTAGGCGTCCAGCGCCTGGCGCGCGCCCGGCGAGCCTCCGGGCTGCGCGGCAATCAGCCACGGCAACGAGGCCAGTACACCGACCGCGACAGGTCGTAGGTACGTCCGCATGCCGCCTCCTCCGCAGGCCCTGGGCGTGCCGGCCGCGATCGTGCGAACAATGGTCCTCGCCCGCGGCGCTGTCAAGCCCGCCCGTTATTGGGCGGGCCGAGGGTCGAACGCGACCCGCGTCTCGATCAGCGCGAGCAGGCGCGACGCCGATTCCGCGGCCGTTTCGGACCCGGCGCGGACTACTAGCGCCGGCTCGGGCGGCGCCTCGTAGGGCGAGCTGATGCCGGTGAACTCCGGAATTTCGCCGCTGCGCGCCTTGGCGTAGAGCCCCTTCGTGTCGCGTGCTTCGCACACGTCGAGCGGCGTGTCGACGTGCACCTCGATGAAGCGTTCCGCCCCGACGATGGCGCGGGCGTTGTCGCGCTCGGCAGCGAACGGCGAGATCAGCGCGACGATGGCGACGAGGCCGGCGTCGTTCAGTACCCGCGCCACTTCGGCCGTGCGGCGGACGTTCTCGGCCCGGTCCTCACGGCTGAAGCCCAGGTCCTGGTTCAGCCCGGTGCGCAAGGTGTCGCCGTCGAGGACGAAGGCATGCCGGCCCCCGGCGTGGAGGGCGCGCTCGAGTTCTCTCGCGATGGTGGACTTGCCGGATCCCGACAGCCCGGTCAGCCACACCGTGACGGCGCGCTGGCCGAGCCGGCGCTGGCGGTCGGCGAGCGGAATGGCGGGAGTCTCCGGGACGACGGTGCGGCTGCGGCCACCCTCGATGCGCCGACCCGGGGCGCCGCGGTCGACGATCATGCCGGCCGCCGCCGTGGCGCCGGTGGCGGGGTCGATCACGATGAAGCTGCCGGTGGCGCGATTGCGCGCGTAGGGATCGACGAACAGCGGCAGCGCCGCGCTGAACGTGAGCCGGCCGATCTCGTGCTGCGACAGCGTGGCCTCGCCGCTGCGGCTGAGGGTGTTGACGTCGACGACGTAGGCCAGCCGCTCGGCGATGGCCGGCACCTGGCGCGTGGTGTGCTTCAGCAGGTAGCGGCGACCGACGGTCAGCGGCGTGTCGTCGAGCCACACGACCATCGCGTCGACCGTCGTCCGGCCGGTCGGGACATTGCCCGGGTGCACCAGCAGATCGCCGCGGCCGACATCCAGGTCGCGGTCGAGCGTCAGCGTGACGGCATGGGGCGGAAAGCCAACCGTGTCGCCACTGGCGGTGGCCAGTGACTTGACCCGCGCCGTCGTCCGCGATGGCAGGGCCATCACCTGGTCGCCTTCGCGCAGAACACCTGACGCGACCTGGCCGGCCAGCACGCGTGAGCCGTCGGCGCCGCGGATCACGTACTGCACGGGGAGCCGCAGGTCCACCAGGTTGCGGTCGCCGCCGATGTAGACCGACTCGAGGATCTCCAGCACGGACTCGCCGGCGTACCAAGGCATCACCGAGACGTCGCGGGCCACCAGGTTGACGCCGTCGCGGGCCACCACCGGCACCACCCGCAGGTCGATCGGGCCGAGGCGAGCGGCGAATTCACGCAGCTCGGCGGCAATGGCTTCGAACACCGGCTGGCCGTAACCCACCAGGTCCATCTTGTTCACCGCGACGACGACGCGCGGGATGCCGAGCAGGCTGGCGATGAAGGCGTGACGGCGGGTCTGCGGCAGCACGCCGCTGGTGGCGTCCACGAGCAACACCGCCAGGTGCGCGGTGGAGGCGCCAGTAGCCATGTTGCGCGTGTACTGCTCGTGGCCCGGAACGTCGGCGACGATGAACGTCCGTCTGGCGGTCGAGAAGTAGCGGTAGGCGACGTCGATGGTGATGCCCTGCTCGCGCTCCGCCTTCAGGCCGTCGGTCACCAGCGAGAAGTCGAAGGCCAGCCCGCTGCCGTTCCGGGCTGAGGCCTGGCGCACGGCCTCGATCTGATCGTCGGGGAGGGAGTGGGTGTCGTGCAGCAGCCGCCCGATCAACGTGGACTTGCCGTCGTCCACGCTGCCCATGGTGCAGACGCGCACGAGATCGCGCGTCATCAAAAATAGCCTTCGCGTTTCTTGCGTTCCATCGACGCGTCGCTGTCGTGGTCGATCACGCGCGTGCTGCGCTCCGAGATGCGCGACACCCGCAGCTCCTCGATGATGTCGGCCACGCTGATCGCCGCCGACCGCACCGCGCCGCTGCAGGGCACGCAGCCGAGGCTGCGGAACCGGCAGAGCACGCGGGTGACTGCCGCGTCAGCTCCGGGAGCGTAGGTGCCGCCGGGGGCGAACGGCCCGTCGAGCATCAACAACTGCCCGCCTCGCTCGACGACATCGCGCTCGCGGGCGAAGTACAGCGGGTTGACGGCGATGCCCTCGGCCTCGATGTAGCGCCAGACGTCGAGCTCGGTCCAGTTGGAGAGCGGGAAGACCCGCATCGACTCGCCCGCGCCGAGGCGCGCGTTGTAGAGATTCCACAGCTCCGGCCGCTGCCGCCGTGGATCCCATAGCCCGCCGGCGCTGCGCACCGAGAACACGCGCTCTTTCGCCCGCGACCGTTCCTCCTCACGCCGGGCGCCGCCGATGGCGGCGTCGGCGCCGAGATGCGCCAGCCCGGTGAGCAGCGCCTCGGTCTTGAGCAGACCGCAACAGCGCTCGGTGCCCAGGGCAAACGGGTTGGCACCCGCCGCCGTGGCCGGCTCGTTGCGCCAGACGCGCAGGTCGATGCCGGTGTCGCGGGCGCGCTGGTCGCGGAACGCGTACATCGCCTGGAACTTGAACCCGGTGTCGACGTGCAAGAACGGGAACGGCACGCGCCCGGGCGCGAAGGCCTTCAGCGCCAGGTGGAGCAGCACCGACGAGTCCTTGCCCACCGAATACAGCAGCACCGGGCGCTCGAAGTCGGCGGCGGCCTCGCGCATGATGTGAATGCTCTCGGCTTCGAGGGCGCCGAGCGCGTCAATCAGGTAGGTCGTCAACTTTCGCCCACGGTATCATGGCGACTCAGCCGCACGGCCGGTACCGGAATTTGTCCCTGTTTGTCCCCAACCTTTTCCGTGACGTCCACGTCTATCACTGCGGCATGCGGCTCGACCTCCTCCGGCCTGCGCTCGCGGCAGCGCTGGTGCTGACCGCCGCGGCCGCAGCCGCGGCCGACGATCGGACCCGCGAGCGTGTGATCGCCGCCATCGACGCCCGCGCCGTGGCGCTCACCTCGCCGATCGTCGTCGACGGCAACTTCGACGAAGCCGTATGGCGCGATGCCCCGGCCATCGACGAGTTCGTGCAACGCGAGCCCACTGAGGGCGCGGCGCCCACCGAGCGCACCGAGGCCCGCGTCGCCTACGACGACCAGGCGATGTACGTGGCCGTGCGCGCCTTCGACCGCGAGCCGGCGACCATCACCGGCCTGCTCACGCGCCGCGACGAGCGCTCACCGTCGGACTGGGTGCGCGTGGCCATCGACTCCTACCACGACCGGCGCTCGGCCTACGAGTTCGCGGTGAACCCGGCCGGCGTGAAGGCCGATCGCTACCACTACAACGACGGCCAGTGGGACGACAGCTGGGACGCGGTGTGGGACGTCGAGGTGGCGAAGGACGCCGACGGCTGGCGCGCCGAGTTCCGCATTCCGTTTTCGCAGCTGCGCTTCGCCGCGGCTACCGGGCCGGTGGGCTTCGCGCTGTTCCGCGAGTTGCCGCGCGCCAACGAGACCTCCACCTGGCCGCTGATCGCGCGCAGCGCCCAGGGGTTCGTGTCGCAGTTCGGTGAGGTGGCCGGCCTGGCGCCGGGCGGCTCGCCCAAGCGGCTCGAGCTGCTCCCCTACACCCTCGGGGAGGTCGTCTTCGAGGACGTGGAGCAGGGCGACACGATCACCGAACCCACCAATCCCGGCGCCGCCGCCGGCCTGGACTTGAAGTACGCCGTCACCCCGGCGCTCACCCTCACGGCCACCCTCAACCCCGACTTCGGGCAGGTGGAAGCCGATCCGGCCGCCGTCAACCTCGAGGCGTTCGAGCTGTTCTTCAACGAACGCCGGCCCTTTTTCGTGGAGGGCTCCGGCATTTTCCGCTTCAACATGGACTGCAACGACGGCGCGTGCACCGGCCTGCTGTACTCGCGGCGGATCGGCCGCGTGCCCCAGGTGAAACCCGACCTCGCCGACGACGAGTACATCAGCGGCCCGGCGGCGGTCACCATCCTGGGCGCCGCCAAGCTCGCCGGCCGGATCGGCGCTTTCTCGGTTGGCGCGCTGAGCGCCGTCACCCAGGAGGAGCAGGCGACCATCGCCTCGGGGCTCGAGCGCACCGAGAACGTCGTCGAGCCCCTCGCCGGCTTCAACGTGCTGCGCGCGCGTCGCGAGTTCGCCAACCGGTCGAACCTCGGGATGATGCTGACGACGACCAATCGCCGGATCACGCCCGACACCCGCTTCATCGCCGACAGCGCCGTGACCGGCGGCGTCGACTACGACTGGCGGCTCGGCGAGCGCTACAGCCTGTCGGGCTTCTGGGCCGGCAGCCGCGTCGCCGGTGATGCCGAGGCCATCACCAAGGTGCAGAAGAACGCCGTGCACTTCTACCAGCAGCCGGACATGGATCACCTCGAGCTGGACGAGACCGCCACCTCGATGCTGGGCCACGCCGGCTCGGCGAACTTCTCGAAGATCGCCGGCGAGAAGGTGCGCTTCAGCGGCAACTACAGCTACAAGAGCCCCGGCTTCGAGATGAACGACCTCGGGTTCCAGCGCCGCGCCGACGAGCGGACGATGAACCACTGGGTGCAGTGGCGCAACATGACGCCGGGCAAGTACAAGCGCCAGTACATGGTGAACTTCAACCAGTCGGCCGGCTGGAACTTCGGCGGCGACAACCTGTGGAGCGGCGGCAACGTCAACATGCACTGGTGGTGGCAGAACAACTGGCGCAATGGCTTCGGCGTGAACGTGAACGCCGGCGGCCTGCTCGACCGCATGACCCGCGGCGGGCCGGCCGTGCGCAGCAACCCCTTCGTGGGCATCTGGCACTACGTGGAGTTCGACGACCGGCGGGCGGTGTTCCCGGGCTACAACGGCTTCGTCGGCGGCGACGGCCAGGGCACCTTCGAGTTCAACGCCAACCCGAAGGTGACGTGGCGGCCGATGCGCGCGGGGTGGATCGAGGCGGGCCTGCGCTTCAGCCACAACAAGAACGACGCGCAGTGGGTCGAGAACGTGGAGGACGACGGCGGCGCCACGCACTACGTCGTCGGGCGGCTGGAGCAGCGCACCGTGGCGATGACGCTGCGCGCCAACTACACCATCACGCCGAACCTCTCGTTCCAGGCCTACGCCGAGCCGTTCGTATCGGCCGGCGCCTACCAGAAGTTTCGCGAGGTCGTCGACGGCCGCGCCGATGAGTACGAGGACCGCTACGCGCCCTACGCCTATCAGGACGACGCCGACTTCAACTTCCGCTCGTTCCGCACCACCAACGTGCTGCGGTGGGAGTACCAGCCCGGGTCGGCGTTGTTCGTCGTCTGGAGCCAGGGCCGCGAGGAGCGCATCAAGGGGTTGGGGGAGTTCCAGTTCAGCCGCGACTACAACGATCTCTTCACCGCGCCGGCCAGCAGCGTATTCCTGGTGAAGTTCAGCAAGTGGTTCAACTTCTGAAGCTTGCAGCGGCTAGAGCGTTTTGCGATTGTGCGTAGGGCAGAGCTTCAGCTCTGCCTGGAGGCAGCTCTAACGGAGCTGCCTTACGTGTCACGGCACTGCCGCGACTGGCGTTGGCAGCGGCAGATCCACCGCCGCCGCCGCGTCGACGATGCCCCAGCCGAGCAGCGTGTCGGGCGCGCTGGCCTGACTCGCCGAGCTGCGAAGCACGGTGAGCACGTCGTCCACCGTATAGGCGGGGTGGGCCTGCAGCAGCAAGGCGACGACGCCGGCCGTCAGCGGACATGAGAACGAGGTCCCGTTGGCGACGCCGTAGAAGTTGCCGACGTGCCGCGCCACCACGACCCCGGCGCCCATCGCCGCCACGTCGGGCTTGATGCGGCCATCGGCCGTGGGCCCCACCGAGCTGAACAGCGTCCGCTCGCCGGTGCGCGTGACCGCGCCCACCGCCACCACCCTTACGCCGTCGGCCGGCGCCCCCAGCGTGTTGCGGGTGGGGTCGAAGCCGCCGTTGCCGGCCGAGCTCACCACGACGATGCCGCGCTCGGCGGCTCGCGCCGCCGCACGTGTCGTGACCGCGGTCTCGCCGTTCATGTCGCGATCGGTGTAGGAGGTGTGCGGGAGGTCGAAGTCGAGGTAGCCGAGCGAGGAGCTGATCACATCGGCGCCGAGCGCCTCGGCCCACTCGGCCGCGGCCGCCCAGTTGTCCTCCTCCACTGGCGTCTCGCTGCGCACGTCCTCGGTGACGGCCAGGATGAACGAGGCGGCGTAGGCCGGGCCCACCAGCTGGCCCGGCGTGTAGCCGCCCAGCGTCGAGAGCGTGTTCGTGCCGTGCGCGTCGACGCTCTCGCGCACCGAGTCGCGGCCGTTCACGAAGTCGCGCTCCGCGACGATGGTCATCGACGCGAACGCTTCGTGGGCGAGGTTCGGGAAGCCGGAGTCGAAGACCGCGACGACGATGCCCTCGCCGTGCAGACCGCGCTCGTGCAGCTCGGGCACGCGCATCTGGCGCACCTGGTCGATGGCGGCGCCGTAGTCGAGCGGTCCGTCTGCCGTCGCCTGCGGACGCGACCGCGGGGGTCTCGCGTCGGGCAACGGCTCGACGACCTCGTCGCGCACGCGCCGGTAGCGGCGCACGACATCCACCCGCGACACGAAGCTCAGCGCCTCGAGGGCGGCGATCTCGGCCGGTGTGGCCTCGACGCTCATCGCATTGAGCCAGCGCGACTGCTGCCGGACGCGGCCGACGAGTGCGGCCACCCGCTGGACGTACGCCGGCGCGAGCGCCCGATCCTCGAAAGCGGTCGCGGCGGTGGCGGCGCCGCGGACCGCCCGGCGGGCGCGGGCCCGATCGCTCACCGCGGACAATCTGCGCAGTGGACGGGCCTTTGTCGGCGAAGTAGACCCAGACGGCCAGGCGGTCGGTGGCGCGCGCCTGGCGCACCGCCGTGTCGAGCCACGGCGACAAGCGCGACTGGCGGCCCTGAGGGACCGCCACGGTCGCCAGCACCAGCGCGACGCTGAGCAGCACGCCGCGGGCGGCGATGGACTGGGAACGGCAACGCATGGTCGACTCCGTTCACGCTATCACGCAGGCTGAGCCCGCCCAATTCCTGGCCTCCAGCCCCCTAGTGGCCTGTCCACGCTGAAGCGGTACCGATTGCCGGAGCGCGGCGCCCGGATCGCAAGGCGCGAGGAGCGAGCATATTGGCCAATATGTAAGCGACGAGCAACGAAGCGAGGCGGGATGCCCCGCCCGGCAGGCGGTATTGATTCAGCGTGGACAGGCCACTAGCCCCAGTACCATGACGGGATGTCGCTGACGCAGAACCTGCGCGACTTCCTCTACGGTGTGGCCTACGGCCGCTACGAGCGGGAGATGAAGCTGCAGGCGGCCGAGCTCAACGACTACTTCCTCCTGCTCTGCTACATGGAAGTGGTGGGCTTGCCCAATCCGGCGGCGTTCTACCTGCTCGAGGTCTACCCGCACCTGCTCGAGCAGTTCCACCTGTGGCACCGGCGCATGGGCATGGACCGCTCGCCGCTCGGCAGCCTGCCCTGCTGCTGAACGGCGATGAAGGGGCTGCTCGATCGTCAGGTGCTGTTCTTCGGCGGCAAGGGCGGCGTCGGCAAGACCACGTGTGCGGCCGCCATGGCGCTGGGCGCCAGCCGCACTGGACGCCGCGTGCTGGTGGTCTCGACCGATCCGGCGCACTCCACGTCGGACATCTTCGAGCGGCCGATCGGCCCGGAGCCGGTCGAGTTGCAGCGCGGGCTCTGGGGCCTCGAGATCGACGCTGCCACCGAATCGGCCCGTTACGTCGGCGAGGTCAAGGAGCGCGTGCGGACGCTGTTCGGCCACTCGATCCTGAAGGAGGCCTTCAAGCAGATCGACCTGGCAGCATCGATGCCCGGCGCCGAAGAGGTGGCGCTGTTCGACCGGATGGGGCAGCTCATCCTCGGCGAGGACCCGCGCTTCGATCTCGTGATCTTCGATACCGCACCGACTGGCCACACGCTGCGGCTCATCCGCATGCCGGAGCTGATGGAGGCCTGGGTGCGCGCGCTCAGCCGCAGCCGCCGGGCGATGCTGGGCGTGGAAGGCGACGACAAGGAGGATCCCATTCTCAAGTCGCTGGCCGGGCGCTTCGATCGTCTGCAGGCGCTGCGCGCCCGCCTGGTCGGCGGACGCACGACGGCGTTCGTGCTGGTGCTGATTCCCGAGCGCCTGCCGATCGAGGAAACGGCCCGGGCCCTGGCGCAGCTCGACGAGACCGGCGTCCGCGTCGGCGGTCTCGTGGTGAACCGCGTGCTGCCCGCGACGACGACCGACGCGTTCCTCCAGGCGCGCCGCGACCAGGAACGAATCTATCTCGACGAGATCGCGCGCCGGTTCGGCGACCGGCCGCGCGTCGAGCTGCCGCAGTTCCCGAAGGATGTTTACGGACTGGCGAGCCTGGCGCCGATCGCCGACGCGCTGCTCGCCGCCACGGGGGTGCCAGTATGACCATCACCAAGCCGCAATCCGGTGACTACGCGCTGCCGTTCCAGACCTACGTCGACGACGCCGCCGCGCGAGGCGACGACGCCCTGGCGATTCTCGAGGGGCAGGAGCCGCTGCTCACCGCGATGGCGTCGTGGCCCGAAGCGAAGGCCGGCCACCGCTACGCCGACGGCAAGTGGAGCGTGCGCGAAGTGGTCGGCCACATGGCCGATGCCGAGCGCATCTTCACCTATCGACTGCTACGCATCGCACGAGGGGATGCGACGCCGCTGCCGGGCTTCGACGAGAACGCCTATCAGCTCCAGAGCGGTTTCGAGTCGCGCCCCCTGGCCAGCGTCGTGGCCGAGTTGCGCGCGGTCCGCAGCGCGACGCTGCCGCTGGTGCGGTCACTCGACGCCGCCGCCCTCGACCGCGCCGGCACGGCCAGCACCAAGCGGGCAACCGTCCGGGCGATGGCCTGGGTCGTTGCCGGGCACTTCCAGCATCACGCCAACATCCTGAAGGACAGATACGGGATGTAGGGAACAGGGAACAGGGAACAGGGAACAGGGAACAGGAACTAAACGTCAGCCAGCGCGCGCTCGAGCAGGTCGGCGACGCCCACTACTCGTGATGGATGAGGCTGGTGCTGCCCAGTGTCTGCACGGCGCGGCGAGCGCGTCGGCGTCGACGTAGAAGCCATTGGCCAGCGCGTCGGCCAGGCGATCGACGTGTGACGCGTCGATGGCGGCCACGATGTCGACATCGATGGTCGATCGCGGCTCGCCGGCGAACGACGCGGCGATCGAGCCCCCCACTGTGTAGGCAATGCCCAGCGCGTTGAGTGCCTGAATCACGAGAAGGGCCGTGCCGATCTGATCGGGCTGGCCGGTCACGGGATCAGATAGGACGCCGCGTCCGGATACGCGGCGACGGCGAGTTCGGGCCCGAACTGGATGATTGCGGCCCGGAGAAACACCTCGCGCTCGCCCGCGCCCGGGTGGCGATGGCGGATGCCCGCCAGCATCATGTCGCGCGCCGTCCTGGTCAGCGCCGCGACCAGCGCCGCCTTGTCGGCGGGCGTCATCCGACGCCAGGCCTCGATCTGTCGTGCCTCCACTTCTGGTGTCGTGTCGGCGCTGAGCGGGGCAGTCATCCTGACGCGATTATAGGCGCGCCAGGCCGGTGGCGCCCGTCACCGCCGCCGCCAGCGGCGACCGTGGATCGCCAGGTCCACGGCGTCGTCGGGTGAGGCGATCTGCAGGCCGTCGGCCCGGGCCTCGCGCACGAACTCGGCGCTCACGTTGTGGATCCGCATCTTCACCAAGTCATCCTCGTCGGCGTTGGTGAAGCCCACCGCGCGCATGTCGCGGATGAACGCCGGCCGCACGCCGTGGATGCGGAACTTCACCAGCTCGTCGGGTCCCAGCCCGCTGTAGCCGAGCGCCTTCAGCTCGTCGATCTCGGTGAGCGACACGCCGTGGATGCGCATCTTCACGTAGTCCTCGGCCAGCAGGCCGGTGTAGTTGCGCGACTTCAGCCCGGCGATGAATTCCGGCGTCACGTTGTGGATGCGCAGCCGGATCACGTCCTCGGGGTCGCTGGCGGCCAGGCCGGCGGCGCGCAGCTCGCGGATTCGCGCCGGGGTCGCGCCGTGGATGCGCATCTTCACCAGGTCCTCGGCGTCGAGTCCCGTGAAGCCGAGCGCGTCGAGCTCGCGGATGTTGGCGCCGGTCACGCCGTGGATGCGGAAGCGGGTCAGCTCGTGGATGTCGAGCGAGGTCTGGCCGGCGCTGCGAAGGTCCTTCACGAACGCCGTGCTCACGTCGAGCACGGCCAGCTTGACGACGTCCTCGCGGGACAGTGCGGCGTAACCGAGCCCGGCCATGGCTGTCGTGTAGGCCGGATTCGGCGCGAAGGTGTAGCGCCCGGAGCCGCGCCGATCGGTGAACGAGCCGGTGAAGGCGAAGCTGCCGGCGTCGCGGGTCAGGGTGAAGCGCACGTCGGCGGCGCTCCCGTCGAGTGCGGCGTCGGGCAGCCCCTGCAGGTCGGTGATCCGCGCGCCGAAGCCCCAGCGGTCGCTGCCGTCGGCCGTGCGCAGGTTGAGCTGGATTCGGGGTGTCCGGTCGTCGTCGCGCCAGCCGTTGCGGGTGTCGGCGGTCCAGTCGCCCGACACCGTCCAGGCGCCCGCGGCCGGCTGCGCCTGATCGGCCATCCCGGCGTGTTCCGCCGCCGAAATCGCCAGCTCCGCCCCGGCCACCATCGCCGCCAGCCCCAGCGTCCAGATCCGTGCGTGCATGGCTCCCACCTCGCGCATTGGACGGCCGGGGAGCGGGAGGGGTTGGAACCACATCCCCGCATATCGGCTGGGTCGCCGCTGGCGAAGCCCTGTGGAGGTGACCGCGGGAGATCCGACGACGCGAGCAAGCCGAGGGGATCAGGCAGTCTCACGGAGCTGCCGTCCAGCGGTCATAACGCAGCTATCGCAGCGTTGTCCGGGCACCGGAACCGGGATTCGCTGGCGGCGCCCCGGCCGACAGGCGGGCTCTTGGCAACCCTCTCACCCTCAGCCGAATATTGCGAACTCGATATCCGGGTTCTGCTGCTGGATGTAGTTGAGGCCCCAGGTCGACTCGAAGAGCAGCACCGCTCGCTCGTCGCGGTCCACCGCCCGCAGGATGCCGGTGGACCGGTTCTCCAGGTCCGAGAGCTGCTTCGGTTCGCAGTTGACCCAGCGCAGCGCCACGTAGCTGATCGACTCGATCTTGCAGTCCACGTTGTATTCCTGCTTCAGCCGGGCCTCGACCACTTCGAGCTGCAGCGGGCCGACCACGCCCAGGATCGGCTCGCGGCGGCCGTGCACCGGGAACACCACCTGGATGAGCCCTTCCTCCTCGAGCTGGATCACGCCCGTGTCCAGCTGCTTGGAGCGCGTGTCGAGCAGCCGGACGCGGCCGAAGTGCTCGGCCGGGAAGCGCGGCACCTTCGGATAGCGCACCGGGCGGCCGACGTACAGCGTGTCGCCGATGGCGAACTTGCCGGGGTTCGGCAACCCGATCACGTCACCCGGGTAGGCGCGTTCCACCGTCTCGCGCTCGCCACCGAAGAAACGGTACGGCCGGGCCGCCCGCACCGTGTCGCCCTCGCGCGCGTTGATGAGCGTCATGTCCTTCTCGAACACCCCCGAGCAGACGCGAACGAAGGCCACGCGGTCGCGATGCCGGCGGTTCATGTTCGCCTGGATCTTGAAGACGAACCCCGAGAAGCCGGGCGCCACCGGTGCGACGATCGATCCACCCTCGGTGGCGCGCGGCTGCGGCGCCGGGGCCAGCGTCTCGAGGGCGTCGAGAATCGCCTCCAGGCCGAAGTTGTCGAGGGCGCTGCCGAAGAACACCGGCGTCTGCCGACCGGCCAGGTACTCGTCCTTGACGAACGGGGTGCCGGCCCCGGCGATGAGCGCGGTGTCGTGGACCAGCGTCTCGTGCAGGGTCTCGCCCAGCAGCTCGACCAGCCGCGGATCGGAGGCGTTGGTGGTGTGCACCGGGGCGCGGTAGCCGCCGCCGGGCACCTGCTCGTAGAGGCGGGTCTCCTGCGTGACCAGGTCGAAGACGCCGCGGAAGCGGTCGCCGCTGCCGATCGGCCAGTTGCGCGCGGTGGCGTGGATGCCCAGCACGTCCTCGATCTCCTGCAGCAGATCGAACGGATCGCGGCCGGGCAGATCGAGCTTGTTCACGAAGGTGATGAGCGGCAGGTGACGCAGGCGCACCACCTCGAAGAGCTTCCTGGTCTGCGCCTCGATGCCCTTGGCGGCGTCGATCACCATCACCGCGCTGTCCACGGCGTAGAGCGTGCGGTAGGTGTCCTCGCTGAAGTCCTGGTGGCCGGGCGTATCGAGCAGGGTGACCCGGCAGTTGCCGAGGTCGAAGTCGAGCGCCGCCGAGGTCACCGAGATGCCCCGCTCGCGCTCCACATCCATCCAGTCCGACACGGCGTGCCGCTGCGTCTTGCGGCCGCGGACCGCGCCGGCCAGCTCGATCGCCCCGGCGTAGAGCAGCAGCTTCTCGGTGAGGGTCGTCTTGCCGGCGTCGGGGTGCGAGATGATCGCGAACGTCCGGCGCCGGCTCACCTCGGCGGCGAGCCGGGTGTCGAGTGCGCTGGTCGTCTCGAAGGGGGGAGCATCTGAGGCCACAGCACAGGGTACCGTGAGCGGGCGGCCCGGGTCGAATCGGCAGCGCTGATCTACGATTAGCGCCGTGCCACGGGCCGGAGCGACGCTGCTGACGCCGATCCTGGGCGGCGTGCTCGGGGCCATCTTCTTCCTGGTCACGCTCGGCCCCGCCATCGTGCGTCCCACCAACCTGGGATGGGTGATGCGGCACGACACCCAGACCTACCTCCTGTCCTGGCACCACTTCAGGCGCGAACCCTGGCAGTGGCCGCCGGGGAAGGTGTTGAGCGTGGGTCACCCGGTGGGGACGACCATCGGCAACACCGACGCCATCCCGATCCTCGCGTTGCCCTTGAAGACGCTGCACCGGGTGCTGCCCGATCCCGCCCAGTACCTCGGCGCCTGGCTGCTCACGTGCTTCATCCTGCAGGGGGTGTTCGGCGCGCTGCTCGTGCGCCTGGTGACGCCGGATCCGATCATCCAGGTGCTCGGCGCCGGCCTCTTCGTGCAGACGCCGGCCCTGCTGCACCGCAACGGCCACACGGCGCTCTGCGCTCACTGGATGCTGCTGGCGGCGATCTGGCTGTGCATGGCCCATCCGCTGCGCGCGTTCCGCTGGCGCGTCGTGGCCTGGACGCTGCTGTGCAGTGCCGTGGCGCTCACGCAGCCCTACCTCGGCGCGATGGTGGTCGCGCTGGCGATGGCCGACCTGGCCAGCGACGGGTTCGAAGCGTGGCGATCCGGGCGGCGATGGGTGGGCGTGGTCGGGTCCGCCGCGGTGGTGGCCGCCGCGATGGCGGCATCGCTGTGGCTGGCCGGGTATTTCGTGGTCGGCTCGTCCAGCGATCTCGGCCTCGGCGGCCTTGGCGACTACTCGATGAACCTGCTGTCGCCGATCACGCCGATGGGTACTCGTCGCTCCTCCCCGCGATCCCCACCGCCACACCCGGGCAGTACGAGGGCCTCGTCTACTTCGGCGCCGGCTGGCTCGCCTTGACGGTAGCCGCCGCGATCGGCGCCGCGCGCGGCGGGTCGCTGCCGCGGCTTCGCCTGGGATGGCTGGTCGTGGCCGGCTCGATACCCTACGCAGTCAGCCCGGTCGTCACCGCCGGGTCGGTCGTGGTCGCCGACCTCAGCGCGTGGACGCCGGCCATCCTGTCGGTGTTTCGCTCCAGCGGCCGTTTCGGTTGGCTGCCGATGTACGTCGTCTTCGTGGCCGCGCTCGCCACGATGGTGACGAGACTGCCGGGGCGCGCGGCCGCGGCCGCCGTTGCCGCCGCGCTTGCGCTCCAGACCTGGGACCTCCACGGCGCCTACGCCGACCTGCGCGCCCGGGCCCACGATCCGGCGTGGACCGCCTGGCACGATCCACTCGAGAGCCAGGTCTGGGACCTCGCGCTGCCGCACTATCGGCATGTGGTGATGGCGCGCCCCGACATGTGCCAGAGCGACGCCGCGGCCATCGCCGGGCCGCACCTGCCGTTCTCGCTCAAGGCCGGCAGCCACGGCGTGACCATCAACTCGGGCTTCGCCTCACGCTACGACCTGGGCGCCGTACGCCGCTACTGCGCCGAGGTCGAGGCCGGCATCAGGTCGGGCACCGTCGCGGAAGACAGCCTGTACGTGCTGAGCCCGATGCTGCGCGACGTGTTGGCCGCCAGCACGCGCACGCCGCTGGCGTGCGGCGCCCTCGACGGCTTCGGCGTGTGCGTCACCGAGGCGAGCGCTCGACCGTGGCGCCAGGCCGCCCTCGCCCACGGCGTCGCGCTGACCTCAGTGCCGGCACGCCGCTGATCTGGGCCGTGCTAGAGTCGAGGCGCTGCTCGCGCCCCGTTCGAGAACAAGCTCCTCCCCAAGTCCCGGCCGCAAGGAACATCGACATTGATCACTGAACAGACCGGGTTGTACCGATGGCGATCGCTGCGGGTCGCGGCGATGGCAACGTCGGTCGCGTGTGTGATGGCGGCGCCCGCGTCCGTGTCGGCGCAGAACCCGGCTCCGGAGCCGCCGCCTGAGGCCAAGCAACCGGCACCTGAGCCACCGCCGGAGCAGGACGTCTTCGATCTGGTTGCACGCTGGCGTGGCAAGCAGCCCGACCCGACAGACGCGCCGGGGGCGATCTGGGACTTCAGGAAGCCGATGTTGTCGATCCTGCCCACGTTCGGGGCGAAGCCGTCGACCGGTTTCGCTTTTGGCGTCGCCGCCAACGTGGCGGTCTATTTCGGCGAGCCCGCGACCACGCCGATCTCGTCGGCGGTCGTCAGCGGCAGCTTCTCCACCAAGAAACAGACATCGGTGCTGGCCAGGGTCGCCGCCGCCGGCTCCGAGGACCGGCGGCGGCTGGTTGCCGACTATCGGTTCCAGTGGACCTCGCAGGACACGTTTGGTCTCGGCACCAGCACCGGGGCCGACGACGGCGTCAACGCCCGCTTCACCTACATTCGCCTCTTTCAGACCGCGTACTTCGGCTTGGGCAAGGGGATCAAGGGAGGCGTCGGGGTCCACTACGGGGTGCACTCGGACATCCGGCCCGGCGAGGACGCTGAGTTGACGTGGGATCAGTCGTCGCTGGTGGAGTACTCGGCCGTCAACGGCCTCGAGCTCGAGGAACAGACCTCGGCGGGCTTCAGCCTCAACCTGCTGCGCGACACCCGCGACCACCCCATCAACGCCTCGCGAGGCTGGTTCGCCAGCCTGTCGTTCCGCCCGTATTTCAAGGACGTGCTCGGCGGCGATTCGGTGTGGCAGGAGGTGCTGCTCGACCTGCGCGCCTACACGAAGGTGAAGGGCGACGGCCGCCACAAGCTGGCGTTCTGGCTCTACGGCGATTTCGTGACCGATGGCGTCGCGCCGTACCTGGATCTCCCCTCGATCGGCGCCGACACCTACGGCCGCACCGGACGCGGCTACGAAGAAGGCCGGTTCCGCGGCGAACGTCTCCTCTACGGTGAGGTGGAGTATCGCGCCACGCTGACGCGCAACGGCCTGCTCGGCATGGTGGCGTTCGCCAACACCACCTCGGTGAGCAGCCTGCTGGAAGGCCAGAAGATCTTCGACAGCTTCGCCCCGGCCGGGGGAGTCGGCCTGCGCGTGCTGTTCAACAAGCGGGCGAAGACCAACCTCTGCGTCGACTACGCCTTCGGCGAGAGCGGCTCGCGAGGCCTCTACCTGGCGCTCCAGGAAGCGTTCTGACGCCGGCCGCTAGCGAGGCACCTGGCCGGCGGTCGAGGGGCTCGACGGCGTGAGCGTGCTGGTCCGCTCGGCCACCGATTCGACCTTGGCGCGCGAGTAAGCCACCGGAAAGTAGCGGCCCCTGGCCCACAGCTCGAAGAGATCCCGGTAGTGCGGGTCGTCGGGGTTGCCCGACTGGCCGGGCGTGTTGAGGCCCACCGAGTTGTCCCAGTCCTTGGCGTCGGCGATGATCTTCAGCGAGCCGCCGCTCAGCTGGTTGTCGGAGAAGCCGGTGGCGCTCACCGTACTGCCATCGCCGCCGCGCGGCAGCGGTCCCACCTCGAGCTGCTTCCGGGTGGCGTCGTTCACGGCGCCCGAGAGCGGATGTCGGATCAGGGCATGGTGCAGCTTCGCGTCGCCCCACTTCCACGCTGCCATGTCGGGCCCGAACCGCTTGGTCACCTCGGCCACGCCTTGTTCGAAGCTCGACGCGACCAGCGCGTCGCGGGCCCGGGTCGGATCGGCGCCGAAGCGGCCGTCGGGGGCGTACATCCAGTCGATGATCCGCGTGATGCTGACGAGGTTGCCGGGGACGGTGCCACGCGCCGAGGCCGGGATCACCTGCTGTCGCACGTTGGCGTAGAGTCTCCGCGCGTAGAGCTCGTAGACGGCCGCGGCGGCCGAGTCCTTGTCGAGCACGAAGTCCCACTTGAGCAGCAGGTCGCGTGCACTGGCCACCGCCGGGCTGCTGAACGGCAGATCGCGCAGCAGCGGCACCAGCGCCCGTGCCGGCAGCGACAGGTCGTCGTTCTGCAGCCGGGCGACCTCGGCCACGCTGAACCGCTTGCCCGAGCCGAGCACTTCCTCGATGCGGCGCGCGCGGTAGGGATCGGCCCAGGTCCAGTGCCGGGCGGCGTCGAAGGCGTAGTCGTTGGGGAAGAGATAGTGGTTGGCGGTGGCGATGTAGCCGCGCGCCGGGTTCACCTCGTGGGGCAAGGCGGTGATCGGCAGGTAGCCGTCCCACTCGAACCGGCCGTCGCCGGGCACCGGCAGCAGCCCGCTCCACGAGCGCAGCGGGGCGATGCCGGCCGCCTGCCAGCCGATGGTGCCCTTCGTGTCCACCCACACCATGTTCTCGGAGGGCATGCGGTTGTAGCTGCAGGCCTCGCGGAACTCCTCCCACGAGCGGGCCTGGTTCATCCGCAGGCTCGCCAGGTACGGCGCCCCGCCGCTCTCCATCCACGCCGCCCGCAGGGCGTAGACGCGCCGATTGGCGCGGTCTTCGTGCAGGACCGGCCCGTGTCGCGTGAACTTCAGCTCGACCTTCGCGTCGGGCTGGCCCTTCACCGGAATCGTGTCGGGCACGACGCGCATCGCCTCCCAGCGGCCCTGGTAGCGGTACTCGTTCGGGTTGGCCGGGTTGGTCTCGTAGACGTAGAGGTCCTCGCTGTCGGATCCGAAGATGGTCAGGCCCCAGGCGCCGAACTCGTTGTGGCCGATCGACACGCCCGGCAGCACCGGCTCGCCGCCGCCGATCACGTTCCAGCCCGGCGCCACCAGGTGCACCCAGTAGCGCAGCGACGGCGCCTCGATCACCCGGTGCGGGTCGTTGGCCATGATCGGGTGCGTGCTCTGGCTGAGGCTGCCGCTGATCACCCAGTTGTTCGAGCCGATGTCGGTGTCGACGATGCGGCCGCACCGGATCGGCGCTGGCCGCCCGGGCGGGTGCGTCGGCGGCGGCGCGAGCTGGCGCCCGGACATCCGCCGTCACGTCGCCGGGCTCGAACTCGATCGGATCGCGGAAGGCGTCGTAGAGCTTCAGGACGTCGGCGGGGAAGGTCTTCGGGTCGATCAGCGGGTCGAGGGTCAGCGACGGGTCGCCGCCCTCGATGTGCAGCAGCTCGCGCAGTTTCGCGGCGCTGCCGAGCGCGGCGATGGCACGGACGTGGGTCGCCTCGTTGGGCACGTTGCTGGTGAGCGCCTGGTGGCGTGAAATCACCACCTGCGGCGTCCACTTGCCGGGCGTGATGCCCAGCACCTTGAGCTCGACGGGCAGCGAGGCCGGCGTGCGCAGCGCCTCGTCCACGTAGGCGTTCACCCCGCGCACGTAGGCCTCGACGATGGCCTTGCCGCGCGGATGGTAGTGGTTGAGCTCCTGGTCCAGGTCGCCGCGATACATGTGGAGCCGCGTGCCGATGTCGCGGTTCAGCTCGCGCGGGCCGAGGATCTCGGCCACGGTGCCGGTGGCGCGGCGCCGCCACACCTCGAACTGGAACAGCCGATCTTTGGCCGCCAGGTAGCCCTGCGCCAGGAAGAGGTCGGCCTCGTTCTTCGCGTAGATGTGGTTCAGGCCCCAGCGGTCGCGGATCACCTCGACCGGCTGGGTCAGCCCCGGCACCGACAGCGTGTCGGACGTGGCGCCCTGCGCGGCGACGCCGGCCGGCACCGTACCCGTGGTCGCCGCCGCGAGCACCATCACTGCGACCAGCCGCGTCATTGTGCGCATGGGCCCCTCCGCTCGACTGCCGCCGCGGAAATTCCGGCGGAATTCGCCGCAGTATACTGCTAGCAGCACCCCGATGCGCTTTGCTCCCGAATACATCTCCAACGTCCTGACCGACAACTTCGAAGACGCCAAGACGCTCCTGCTGGCGCCGCTGATGTCGATTCACTACGCGCATCTGGTGATGCTCACCGAGCGGCACATCATCTCGCGCGACGACTCCCGCACCCTGCGCCGGGCCCTCGACGGCATCTCGATCGACGCGGTCAGGGAAGTGGCGTTCGACCCGTCGTGCGAGGATCTGTTCTTCTACCTCGAGCGCCTCATCGCCCAGGGCGCCGGCGAACAGGTGGCCGGCCGTCTGCACACCGCCCGCAGCCGCAACGACATCGACATGACGATGTACCGGATGCGGCAGCGCGAGTTCATCAGCGGCCTGGCCGAGGGCACGCTGACGCTGCGGCGGACGCTGCTCGAGCTGGCCGCGCAGCACACCCACACGATCTACGGCGCGCACACCCACACCCAGCCGGCCCAGGTCTCGACCATCGCCCACTACCTGCTCGCCGTCATCGAACAGCTCGAGCGCGACGCCAAGCGGCTCGAGTCGTCGTACCGCTCGACCAACCAGAACCCGCTCGGCGCGTGCGCCATCACCGGCACCGGCTTCCCGATCGACCGGCACCGCACCGGCGAGCTGCTCGGCTTCGACGGTCCGACCGGCAACACCTACGGCAGCATCGCCACCGTCGATTACCTGCTCGAAAGCGTCGCCGCCACGGCGATCACCGTGGTCGGGCTGGGCCGGGTCGTGCAGGATTTCCTGCTGTGGGGCACGATGGAGTTCGGCTACCTGCGGCTGGCCGACGGCTTCGTGCAGTCGAGCAGCATCATGCCGCAGAAGCGCAACCCCGTGGCCCTCGAGCACGCCCGCGCCATCGGCAGCAAGGCAGTGGGCCAGGCGCAGGCGATCATCACCACGGTGCACAACACGCCCTTCGGCGACGTCGTCGACACCGAGGACGACCTGCAGCCACTGGTGGCGTCGATGTTCCGCGACGCTGTCCGCATGGTCGCGCTGGTGGCGGCCGCCCTCAAGGACGCGCAGTTCAACGTCGAGCGGCTGGCGGCCCGGGCCGGCGAGGGCGGCACGACCATCACCGAGCTCGCCGACACGCTGACCCGCGACCACGGCCTGCCGTTCGGCACCGCCCACAAGATCGCCGGCATGGTCATCCGCGCCCGCAACGACGCGCCCGGTGCCAACGTCTCGGAGCTGCTGATCAAGGCCTCGACCAGCGTGCTCGGCCACGCCATCAGCTACGACGACGCCCGGCTCGAGCATGTGCTGAGCCCGCGCCACTTCGTCGAGACCCGCAAGACCCTTGGTGGCCCGGCGCCCGAGCGCACCACCGAGGCGATCAGCACCTCGCGGGCCGCCCTGGCCGCCGACGAGGCGTGGTGGAAGGGCCGGCGCGACGCCCTGGCCCGGGCCGCCGGACTCCTGCGCGACGAGGCCAAGCGACTGTGACGGCGATGCAGCAGCAATACGCCAGGGTGACGGCCGTGTGGGTGGTCGTCCTGGTCGCGCTCTACGCCTTCCAGGAATACTTCACGCCGTAGAAGTCGTGGCGAGCCCCAGCCCCCAGCCCCCAGCCCCTGGGACATGTCTCTAATCGACTGGTCCATCATCGTCGCGTATCTCGTCTGGATCATCTGGGACGGCATCCGGCTGACCAAGAAGTCCAGCGAGCTCGAAGGCTACCTGCTGGCCAGCCGCAGCCTGCCGTGGTGGGCGGTGGGGCTGTCGGTGATGGCCACGCAGCTCTCGGCGATCACGATGATCGGCACGACCGGCCAGGGCTACGCCGAAGGGATGCAGTTCCTGCAGTTCTACTTCGCGCTGCCGATCGCGATGATCGTGCTGTCGCTCACGCTGGTGCCGTTCTTTCACAACGCGCGCGTGTTCACCGCCTACGAGTACCTGGAGAAGCGCTTCGACGCCAAGACGCGGACGCTGACCTCGGCGCTGTTCCTGGTGTCGCGGGCGATGGCTACCGGTGCCGTCGTGTCGGCGCCGGCGGTGTTCCTGTCGGTGGTGCTGGGTGTCAGCGTCACCAACCTGTGCCTGCTGATGGCACTGCCGACGGCCTTCTACACGATGTTCGGCGGCGTGCAGGCGGTGGCCTGGACCGACGTCAAGCAGATGGGCATCATCGTCGGCGGGCTGCTGGCGGCGGTGGTCGCGCTGGTCGTCGGCCTGCCCGACGGCGTCGGCCTGGGCGACGCGCTGAGCCTGGCCGGGACGGCCGGCCGCCTCCAGGTGTTCGACTTCCGCTTCGACCTCACCGATCGCTACACGTTCTGGTCGGGCACGCTGGCCGCGTTCTTTCTCTTCTGCTCCTACTTCGGCACCGACCAGAGCCAGGTGCAGCGGTATCTCACCGCCAAGTCGGTGGACGAGGCGCGCACGTCGCTGCTGATGAGCGCCTACTGGAAGATTCCGCTGCAGGCGCTGGTGCTGCTGGTCGGCGTGCTGACCTTCGTCTTCTATGTGTTCACGCCGCCGCCGATGCTGTTCAACACCGCACACGACGCCGCGGTGCGCGGCAGCACCAGGTCGGCTGACTACGCGGCCGCCGAGGCCAGGTTCCAGACGGCGCTCGGCGCGCAGCGCGAGGCCGCCACCGCCTACGTGCGCGATCGCCGGGCCGGCAGCCCGGGCGGGGCGTCGTCATCGGCGTTCCTGGCCGCCGGCGCCGAGATGCAATCGGCGCGCGCCGAGGCGGTCGGCGTCGTCAAGGCGGTGACCGGCGACGGCACCTACAACGACGTCAACTACGTGTTCCCCAGCTTCATCCTGACGCACCTGCCGGTCGGCCTGGTCGGATTGCTGATTGCCGCCATTCTCGCGGCGGCCATGTCGACAATCTCGGCCGAGCTGGCCGCACTCTCGACCGCGACGATCATCGACTTCTACCGCCGCTGGTGGAAGGCCGACGCCGGCGACGGCGAACTGCTGTGGATGTCGCGGCTGGCCACCGGGTTCTGGGGCATCTTCGCCAGCGTCGTCGCCATCTATGCTGCCAACCTCGGCTCGCTCATCGAGGTGGTGAACCGCTTCGGCTCCTACTTCTACGGATCACTGCTCGGCGTGTTCATCCTGGCGCTGTGGTTCCCCCGGGTGAACGGGCACGGCGCCTTCGTCGGGCTGTTCGGGGGCATGATCGCGGTGTGGTTCGTGGCCAACTTCACCAGCGTCGAGTTCCTGTGGCTGAACATCGTCGGCGCGGCGGGGGTGTGCGCCGTCGGCGTCGTCGTCAGCGTCCTCACTGGCGGGCGCCGGACGGCCGCCGCCTGAGGTGACTATGGCCAACCGGCCGCTCCTCATCGCCCTCGGCCTGGTGGCGCTGGTGATGGTGCTGTCGTGGGCGCTGGGCGAGTTCCTCCGCCAGCGCAAGACGACCAGGCGCCGGCCGCGACGCTGAGCGTTGTAGGGCAGCTCTTCAGAGCTGCCCGGAGGCGGAGCTGAAGCTCCGCCCTACTGCGAATCGAAAGGCCCTCTACAGCTCCACCTGCACGCCGAGCTCCACCACCTGGTCGGGCGGCAGCCGGAAGAAGGCGGTGGCGCGGCCGGCGTTCCTGGCCATCAGCACGAACAACCACTCGCGCCAGCGCGCCATCCCCGGCGCCGAGCTCGGAGATCAGCGTTTCCCGGCCCAGGAAGTAGGTGGTGTCGTCGACGTCGAGCGGCAGCCCTTCGAGGCGGGCGAACGCCAGCGCTGCCGGGACGTCGGCGTCCTCCATGAAGCCGTAGTACAGCGTCACTTCGTGGATGCCGGCGCCGAGCGCCCGCATGCTCACCCGCTCGTCGATTGGCACCTGCGGCCAGGGCAGCGTCTTCACGCTGAGCGTCACGACGTTCTGGTGCAGGACCTTGTTGACGCGCAGGTTGTGGACCAGCGCCGCCGGTGTGCCGCGCGGCTGCGCGGTCATGAAGACCGCCGTGCCCGGCACCCGCGCCGGCGGGTCGGCGGTGATGCGGGCCATGAAGTCGTCGAGCGGCTCCGACCCGGCGGCCAGCCGTTCGGCGACGACGTTGCGACCCGTCTTCCAGGTGGTCATGAGGGTGAAGATGAGCGCCCCGATGGCCAGCGGCAGCCAGCCACCCTGGGCGATCTTGAGGACATTGGCGCCCAGGAAGGTCAGGTCGACGGTGAGGAACAGGGTGCTGATGCCGAATACCACCGGCACCGGCCACTTCCAGCGATCGATGGCCACGGCGTGCAGCAGCACTGCGGTGACGACCATGGTCAGCGTCACGGCGATGCCGTAGGCGGCGGCCAGGCTGGTGGAGGTGCCGAAGCCGACGACGATGGCGATGGTGCTGACCATCAGCGCCCAGTTGACCTGCGGCACGTAGATCTGGCCGATCTCGTGCGACGAGGTGTGGTCGATGTCGACCCGCGGGCAGTAGCCGAGCTGCACCGCCTGGCGGGTGATCGAGAAGACGCCGGAGATGAGCGCCTGCGAGGCGATGATCGCGGCCAGCGTGGCCAGCCCCACCAGCGGCAGGCGGAGCCATTCCGGGGCCAGCAGGTAGAACGGGTTGGCCGCGGCCTCCGGCTCGGCGAGCATCAGCGCGCCCTGGCCGAAGTAGTTGAGCAGCAGCGCCGGCAGCACCAGCACGAACCACGCCACGCGGATCGGCTGCTTGCCGAAGTGGCCCATGTCGGCGTAGAGGGCCTCGCCGCCGGTGACCACCAGGCACGACGGCGCCGAGCACCGCCACGCCGTGCCAGCCGTGCTCGGCGAAGAAGGTCACCGCGTGGCGCGGGTTGACCGCCGCCAGGACCTCGGGGTGGTGCACCAGCGAGGCCACCCCGAGCCGGCGATGGCGGCGAACCACACGATCATCACCGGGCCGAAGAGGCGGCCGACGACGTCGGTGCCGTGGCGCTGGATGGCGAAGACGCCGAGCAGGGTGACGACGGTCAGCGGCACCACGTACGGGGTGAGCGCCGTGGTGACCACCGTCAGGCCTTCCATCGCGCTCAGCACGGTGATCGCCGGCGTGATCATGCCGTCGCCGTAGAGCAGCGCCGCGCCGAAGATGCCGAGCAGCACCAGCGACGGGGATGCGGCCCGTCGGTCGGCTCGGCGGCTGGCAGCAGCGCCGTCAGCGCCAGGATGCCGCCCTCGCCGTGGTTGTCGGCGCGCATCACGATGGCGACGTACTTCAGCGAGACGACCAGCAGCAGGGAATAGATGATGAGCGAGAGGACGCCGAGGACGTTCTCGTGCGTCGGCGGCACCGAGTGCGAGCCGAAGAAGCACTCGCGCATGGCGTACAGGGGACTGGTGCCGATGTCGCCGTAGACGATGCCGATGGCGCCGATGGCGAGCGGGAGCAGCGGGCGTTGGCCGTAGTAGGACACGGAATCGACGCGGACGGGGGCGCGAGCGGGCGCTCCAGTGTGCGGCCGATGCCGGTGACGTGTAAAGCGTTGTCGAGTGGACCCCCGGGATGCCGTTGCCGGCCCGACGTTCTCGGCATACGCTTGCGCGCATGACGACCGAACCCGGCGCCAGCGCGCCCTCGCAAGCCTGGACCAGAGAAGATCTGTTCGTGGTGGGCGGCGCGCTCGGCGTGGCCGCGGTGGCCGCCGCCATCGCCTACGCCGCGCAGGTCCCCAAGGCGCAGTCGCTGGTCGGGCTGCTGGTCATCCTCACCATCGCCTATTGCGCCTCGTCGGCCCGCCGCGCGATCGATCGGCGCACGGTGGCCTGGGGCCTCGGCCTGCAGGTGCTGTTCGCGCTGGTCGTGCTGAAAACCGCGCCCGGCCGCGACCTTTTCGCGGCGCTCGGCCAGGGCATCAACCGGCTGCTCAACTTCGGCAACGTCGGCGCGGCGTTCGTCTTCGGCCCGCTCGGCGACAAGGAGGCGTGGCCGCGCATCATGACCGCGGTGCTCGGCGAGGAGGGGGCGCGCTATTCGGTGCTGTTCGCCTTCCAGGTGCTGCCGACCATCATCTTCATCGCCGCGCTCTTCGCCATCCTCTACTACCTGGGCGTGATGCAGTTCGTGGTCCGGCTCTTCGCCGTCGGCATGCGCCGGTTCATGAAGGCCAGCGGTGCCGAGTCGCTGAACGTGGCGGCGAGCATCTTCATGGGCCAGACCGAAGCGCCGCTGACCATCCGGCCGTACCTGCCGCACATGACCGAGTCCGAGCTGATGACGGTGATGACCTCCGGCATGGCCCACATCTCGGGCGGCATCATGGCCGCCTACATCCTGTTCGGCATCGAGGCCAGCCACCTGCTGACGGCGGTGATCATGACAGCGCCCGGCACGCTGATGATGGCCAAGATCTTCGTGCCCGAGACCGGCACGCCGCAGACGATGGGCACGGTGAAGCTCGAGGTCGAGCGTACCGACGTCAACGTCATCGACGCCGCCGGCCGCGGCACCTCCGAGGGGCTGTCGCTGGCGCTCAACGTCGGCGCGATGCTCATCTCGTTCCTCGCCCTGATCGCGCTGCTGAACGCCATCCTCGGACTGGTCGGGCTCAGCATGCAGCAGATCTTCGGCTGGGTCTTCGCGCCGCTGGCCTGGAGCATGGGGGTGCCGTGGCAGGACGCCTTCACCATCGGCAACCTGCTCGGCACGCGGATGGTGCTGAACGAGTTCGTGGCCTATTCGCAGCTCGGGCCGCTCAAGGACGTGCTCGATCCGCGGTCGTTCACCATTGCCACGTTCGCGCTGTGCGGCTTTGCGAACTTCAGCTCGATCGGCATCCAGATCGGCGGCATCGGCGCGCTGGCGCCGAACCGGCGTCACGACCTGGCGCGGCTCGGCATCCGGGCCATGGTCGCGGGCACGCTGGCCAACTTCGTGACGGCGACCATCGCCGGCTTCCTGCTCTAGTGGCCTGCACCGGCTGAATCAATACCGCCTGCCGGGCGGGGCATCCCGCGTCCCACCCCACGACGCAGACCACGCGTCGTGGGGGCCCCGGCTCGCGGCGTTGCTCGTCGCTCACATATCGGCCAATATGCTCGCTTCTCGCGCCTAGCTTTCGGGGCCCCCGACGCGCGGACGTTGCGCGTTGGGGTAAAGGTCCGGGCGCCGCGCTCCGGCAATCGCCACTGATTCAGCCGGTACAGGCCACTAGCGGCCCGGCCCGAGCACGGCCAGTTCCGCCACCGCCCACGGGTGTGGTGCGGTGCCCTCCTGCGTGAGCCGCACGAAGCGCGCGGACGCCGGCGCGAAGCCGACGACCAGAGGCACCACCGCCGGATCGGCCAGCGCCGCCTGCATCGCCGCGGCGGCGGTGTCGCCGTGCCACGCCGGGCTCCACGTCGAGCCGTCGGTGGAAAGCTCCACGGCGAGGACGCGGGGATAGGCGATCGCGAACTTGCCGAGGCCGAGCCGCACCCCGGCCACCTCGCGCATCGCGTCGAGCTCGACCACCAACTGCTCGCCGCCCGTTTGTGGGCCTGGCGTGGACCAGGCGGTGGTGGGGTCGCGGTCCCCGAGACGGCCGAGGTCGGCCGTCCCGATGGAGGCCGTGACGCGCCCAATCGGGAGGGCCGGTCCAGCCGCCGGAAGCCCGGCCGGTGCGGCTCGCCCGGGGATGAGGAGGACGCCGGCGTCCGCCACCCGCGATCGCGTCGCCGCCGGGACCTGGCCGGCGATTTTGTCCGCCAGAGCCGCGCCCTCAGGCGTGGCCGCCGTCACGACGGCGAGGCCGGCGGTCGCCGCGAGGGCCGTGACGACACCGGCGCGACCCTCTTCGATGGCGGCGCGAAGCACCGTGTAGTGCGCCGGCTCGTAGCCACTGTAGCCATTCGCCAGGCGGTGGCCGTGCGACATCGACCGGTACATCGCCGCGATGTCCTCGAAGGTGCCGAGTGGCAGCTCCAGCACCACGGCCTCCGCTGGCAGAGCGCTCAGGGCGGCGGTCTGCGGGGGCGGTGCCGGCAACGGCAGCCGATCGATCCAGCCATCGGCCGTGACGCCCGCCACGACGGCGAGCCAGGCTACGACGCGCACCCCGGGCCCGAGCGAGGACGTCACTCTCGTCAGCGCGAGCGCCGCCGCCACGCCCAGCGTCAAGGCGGCCAGCATGGCGAATCGGGCCGGCGCACGCAGCGCCTCGCCGAATCCGGGCAGCAGCATGAGCCACGCATACGGCGCCTTGTAGAGCACGCGCTCGCCGAAGAGCCGCGCGGTGGGGCCCAGGGCGAGCAACCACATGGCCAGCGTGGCCAGCACGTAGAAGGCGAACGGCGACGAACGCCGTGCGGCATCGCGAAGGCGGGGCGAACCCGCCATGGCGACGAGCGCGAACACCGCGGCCAGCGACATCGGCTTGTGGAGGGTGCCGACCGACACCCGCAGCGGCCCCGCGCCGACGGCGAACGGCCCGATGGCCATCGCCAGCAGCCCGACGGCCACCAGCATCGTCGCCAGTCCCGCGCACACCCGGCGCACGCGCCGCCAGGTGTCGGTCTGGCCCGACGGGCTCGGCTGCACCATGAGGAGCGCCAGCACGACGACGCCGAACGCCGTGAGTCCCGGGAAGAGCGCGGCCTCGGCGTGCCCGGCCGGCCGCGACGTGTTCCAGAACGCCAGCGTCACTGGCGGTGTCACCAGGCCGGCGACGTCCGCGCTCAGCTCCTCGATCTCGGTGATCGTCCTCGACAGGCCGAGCGCCTCGTGTGCCTGGCGATATCGCCACAGCACCGGCGCCAGCACCAGCAACGGCGCGGCCAGTGCGGCGGCCAGTTCCGCCAGGCGGCGCCACGACATGCGGCGGAGGGCGAACCAGGCCACCCACCCGGCCACGAGCACGCTCGAGTAGATGTAGTAGTAGCCCGAGGTCAGGGCCTGGAGCACGAGCGTTGCGCTCATGGCGACGAGCGCGCGCCAGCTGCCCGTGGCGAGCCAGCGGTGCAGGCAGAGCAGCGTCAGCGGCAGCCAATAGGCAGACAGCAGTTCGATGTGTTCGAGGTGCGCTGCGCGGTAGGGATGGAAGCCGAAGACCAGGCCACCGACAAACGCCGCCGGCCGTGAGGCCGTGAGCGCCAGGCAGAGCGCATACACCGCCGCGGCGGAGAACAGAAAGCTCGCCAGGAAGGCGACGCCGTAGGCCGTCAGCGGCGACGCCCCGGCCCAGATGAGCGGCGTCGAGACGAGCCCGAGGCCGACGCGGTGATCCGCCAGCGCCAGTGTGTCGGTGGTCGGGAAGTAGATTGGCCCCTGCCACCACGCCTCGGAGAACGGCAGCACCTGCGCGTTCCACCACATCGCCCAGGTCGAGAACAGCGGGTCGCCGAGATCTTTCGGCACGACCGTCCCCACCTGGATCACCAGCGGCCACGTCATCGCGACCGTCAGTGCGGCATAGGCCGTCACCGCACACAGGTCCACCGTCCACGGCGTCCACGACGCGCGGATCGAGGGACGCCGTCGGGGCGGAGCGAGTGAGGACACCGCGCCTTCGGCTACTGCGGGGATGATCGCGGCGGCGTGGCCAGCGCCACGAGCTCCGGCGCATGGTCTTCGTCGGCCACCGCGACCACGATGTACTGGCGGCCCTCGTGGAGGTAGGTCATCGGCGCGCCGGTCGCGCCGGCCGGCAAGGCGATCTCCGCCACGACGCGGCCGGTGCGCTTGTCGAACGCGCGCATCCAGTTGCCGCCGCCACCCGGCGGGATGCTCAAGCCCGCGGCGCTGCCTTCGGTCACGAACAGCAGCGTCCTGGTGAGCAGCGGCGCCGCCCGGCCCATCTGCCCGAGTGGCGGCAGATTGAGGGGCTTGAGCGCGGGGTGATCGCGGGGACCGTCGCCGTTGGGCACCATCCAGCGGTGATCGCCGGTGTTCAGGTCGATTGCGGTGATGCGTCCGTACGGGGGCTTGGTGATCGGCAGCCCGCGCGGACCCGGTCCAGGCTCGCGATCGAGGCGCTTGCGCGTCTGGGTCAGGGTGAAGCGGCCGGGGCCCTTCACCAGCGCGCCGAGCCACGGAAAGGTCACCGATGGCACGTAGAGCACGCCGGTCTCGGGATCGACCGCAGCGCCGCCCCAATTGGCGCCGCCGACCCAGCCGGGGAGGTACATCGTGCCCTTCTTCTCCCCCGGCGTCGTGCCCTCGATCGTCGGCGGTGTGAACATCGGGCCGATCGTCCACTGCTTGACGATCTCGCGGGCCTCGGCCTTCAGCTCTGGTGTGAAGTCGATGAGGTCATCGTCGGTGAGGCCCTGGCGATCGAACGGCGCGGGGCGGGTGGGGAAGGGCTGCGTCGGCGAGGTCCACTCACCGGGCACCGTCGACGCGGGCACCGGCCGCTCTTCGATCGGCCACACCGGCTCGCCGGTGACGCGATCGAAGACGAACGCGAACGCCTGCTTGGTCACCTGGATCACCGCCTTGATGCGGCGGCCGTTCACGGTGAGGTCGGCGAGCACCGGCGCCGTGGGGTTGTCGTAGTCCCACAGGTCGTGGTGCACCATCTGGTAGTGCCACTTGCGCTCGCCGGTGCGGGCGTCGAGGCAGACGAGGCTGTCGGAGTAGAGGTTCGCCCCCGGCCGCTGGCCGCCGTACCACTCGTTGGCGGCGCTGCTGAGCGGCACATAGACGTAGCCCAGCTCTTCGTCGGCGCTCAACAGGCTCCAGGCCTTGGCGCTGCCGGTGTCCTTCCAGGAGTCTTGTTCCCAGGTCTCGATCCCCGGTTCGCCCTGACGCGGCACGACGTGGAAAGTCCAGCGCAGCGCGCCGGTGCGCACGTCGTAGCCGCGGACGTCGCCGGGCGGGAGGTCCACCTGCGTGCCGCTGTCGGTCCAACCCTGGCCGCCGATGACGACCACGTCGCCGACGACCAGCGGGCCGGGCGCGGCCCAGCGGAAGCTGGTGGCCTGATCGCCCAGGCCGGCCAACAGATCGACCCTGCCGCGGTGGCCGAAGCCCTCGACGACATTCCCCGTCCGCGCATCGATGGCGTGCAGGAAGTGGCCGCGCACGTTGAACACCCGGGCGCCGCCCGGGCCGTCCCAGTAGGCCAGGTTGCGGCTGGCCCCGGCGCCGGCGAGATCGTCGGGCATCACCGTCTGCGTCCACACCGGGCGGCCCGTGGCCGGATCCAGCGCCTCGGCGATGCCGAGCGCGTTCGACACGTACAGGTGGCTACCGACCTTGAGCGGCGTGGCGCGGAAGTTGGCCGGTACCGCCAGCTTCGGGTTGGCGGCGAGGATCGCCGGATCGACGCCTGGCCGGCGCCACACCACCTGCAGCGACGCGACGTTCTCGGCCGTGATCTCGCCGAGCGCCGAGTACTTCGTGCTGCCGGCGTCGCCGCCGTGATGGCGCCAGTCGCCGGGCTCGGCGCCGCGCTGGGCACGGGGAAGCGCGGCCTGGAAGGCCATCGAGATCACGACGGCGGCGAGGGAAACCGTAGGGCGCATGGCCCGAGATCCTAACGCAGCCGCGCCGCCCATCGCGCCGCAGGCGACCGGCCGCGGCGCTGGCGTTCAGAGCACTCGCGTACCGGCGGCGATGACGGCATGCGGCACCAGCTTCTGCCGGCCGCGCCGCACGGCCCGGTCGTTGTCGACGAACTCGAAGTCGCCGTCCTGCAACTCGAAAATCGCCACGTCGGCCGGCCGGCCGACGGCGAGCGTGCCCAGATCGCGGAACGGCGGCATGGCGCGCGCGGCGTTGACGGTGGCCCGCGCAATCACCTGATCCACCGGCATGCCGAGCAGCAGGAACTTCGACAGCACGGTGGGGAAGTCGAACACGCGGTCGGTGCGGCCGGGAGCCGTCAGGTCCGACGAGATGGTGTCGGGCAGGAAGTCCTGCTGCATCGCCCGCTCGACCACGTCCCAGGTGATGTGCGCCGTCCGGCCGTTGCCGACGTCGAAGACGATGCCACGACGGCGTGCCTCGCGCACCTCGGGCAGCACGCGGCCGTCGGCGTCGAGCATGCCGTGAGGTGGCGGCGCGTACACGTGCGTGACGATGTCGCCGGGGCGCAACAGCGCGAGGATCGCCGGCAGCGGCGACGCCGTCTGCCCGATGTGGACCATCAGCGCGAGCTTCGCCGGCGCGGCGATCTCGAGCGCGCGCCGGACGGCGTCGAGATCGCGGGTGCCGGCCGCCGTGCGCGACAGCCGCGCCTTGATGCCGACGATGATGCCCGGGTAGGCGTCGATGGCCCGCCGGGCCGCCGCGACGTCGGCATTGGCGAAGTCGAGCAGCTCACCGACGGGGCCGAGGCCGGTGCGGCCGAGGTTGAGCAGGACGCAGACGCGGTTCGGCGCCGCCTGGACGAGCCGCACCAGGCCCTCGACGTTGTCGGCGCCACAGGAGCCGGCGTCGACCATCGCGGTGACGCCCGTGGACAGGCAGTGCGCCGGCGGCATCTCCGCACTGGCATGGGCGTGGATGTCGACGAGCCCGGGCGTCACGAGCCGGCCGCGCGCATCGAGCACCCCGGCGGCGTCGCTCGCCGGCAGGTCGCGAGCCACGGCGGCGATGCGGCCCTGGCTGATCCCGACATCGGCCACGGCGTCGTGACCGCTCGCCGGGTCGATGACCCGCCCGCCCTTGATCAGCAGGTCGAAGCGGGCGGCGAACACGCTCGTGCCGCCCAGGGCGACGGCGGCGGCCTGCAGCACCTCGCGCCGGGACAGCGGCAAGGACATCGGGGTGCTACGGCACGCTGATGCGGTCGAGGTCCTCTCGGCCGATGACGACGTTCCAGCAGATGAGCTCGTACTGCGCGACGTGCTGCTGGTAGAACGGGTCGTTGTCGCGCACGGCGTCGAGCGCCGCCTGCGGGTTCCCGTCGGGCACCTTCAGCAGGAAGATCCCGCCGTAGCGCGGATCCTGCGGCCCGGCGGCCAGCAGCGTCCCGGCCGCCTTCAGCTCGCGCAGGTAGGCGCGATGCGGCTCCTGGTGGGCGATCACTTCATCCAGCGGACGGCGGTAGCGGACCAGCGCGATGGCATACATGGCGGCGCGATTATTCCACGTCTTGCCGTGCCCGAGTTGTCAGCCCGTGCGAACCGCCGCGCTTGTCCAGGTCAAACGTTGCCCCGGCGCAGCTCGCCGAGCAGATAGTCAGTGGACCTCACGGCCAGGGCCATGATGGTCAGTGTCGGGTTCTGACAGGCGCTCGATACGAACGCCGCGCCGTCCATGACGAACAGATTGTCGATGTCGTGGGTCTGCTGGAACTGGGTCAGGACCGAGGTTCGCCGGTCGGCCCCCATCCGGGCCACGCCCAGCTCGTGGATGCCGTAGCCCGGGACGCGGTCGGGGACCATGAACGGGCGGATGTTGGTGGCGCCGGCGGCATCGAGCATTTCGGCCGCGGTCTCAGCCATGTCGGGAATCATGTCCCTCTCGTTGTCGCCCCACGCCATGTGGACCCGCAGCACCGGAATGCCGAACACGTCCACGGCCGTGGGATCGATCTCGACCCGATTCGACGCATAGGGCAGACACTCGCCGAATCCGTTCAGGCGAATCGACACGATGCCGTCCTTGAGGGTGCGCACCCATTCGGTGCCGAAGCCAGGGGCACGCCAGTTGAACGCCACGCGCTCGCCGCCTTGGAAGCCGAACCCCCGCACGAACCTGGTGCTGCGTGGCCCCGCGGCCGTGTTCCGGAACCGGATGACGTAGAGGGCGTTCGGCCGCACCGGACGGTCCAACGTCGCCGTCTGCGGCAGGTCGGGGAATTCGCCCTCGGCCCCCCCGGCCACCCACAGGTGGTCCATGAGATAGCGGCCCAGTGCGCCGCTCGAGTTGGCCAGGCCGTTCGGTTGCTGACGCGTCGCCGAATTGAGGAGGATGCGCGCCGATTCGAGGGCCTGCGCACACAGCACCACGGCGCGGGCCCGCAATTCGTGCGTCTCGCGGGTCACGCGATCGACGTAGCGGATGCCCACCGCGCGCCGGTGGTCGCCGTCCATCACCACCTGATGCACCATCGCGTTGGTGATCAGCGTGCAGCGGCCGGTGGCCATCGCATCGGGTACGGTCGTGAACGCCGAGTTGAAGTACGAACGCGTGACGCAGCCGCGTTCGCACGGCCCGCAGTAGTGGCAGGCGCTGCGCCCGTTGATTGGACGGGTGAGATTGGCCGAGCGGCCGATGGTGATCGTCCGCCCGAGCGTCCGTTTGACGCGCGCCCGGAGTCTGGTCTCGGCGCACGTCATCGACATCGGCGGCTGGAGCCGCCCGTCGGGCAGCTCCGGCACGCCTTCGGCCTGTCCGCTGATGCCGACGTAGTCTTCGACCAGGTCGTAATACGGGGCGAGGTCGGCGTAGGTCAAGGGCCAGTCCTCGCCCTGGCCGTCGAAGCTGCGTCCCTTCAGGTCCTGCTCGCTGAGCCGATAGCTCTGACGAGCCCACACGTTCGTGCGGCCGCCCACCAGGCGCAGCCGGCCCTGCCAGCTGAACGGCTTGTCAGCGGGCGTCGTGTACGGCTCCTCCACGTCGTTGGCGAACCAGTCGGCGTTGTGCTCCGTGCAGGCGTAGCAATCGGCCTGGCGCGGCCGCGTGCGACGCAGGAGCTCCGCGTGAGAGGTTGCCGTAGGGCAGGTCGAAGGGACGTCGGTGCTCTCGGAAGTCGTCGGGGCGATGGGGGCGCCCGGCTTCGACGATCGCGACCCTGACGCCGGCCTCCGACAGACGCTTCGCTGCCCAGCCTCCAGAGGCGCCCGAGCCCACGACGATGACGTCGTAGGACGGATCGCTTTTTTGTGCCATGCGTCTGCTCCGACCGGGGAGAGTAGCACGCCGACTGCTGTGCTAGAGTTGCCGAACTTCACCGAGTTCGCGACATGGACATCGAACGCCGGTCGCTCCTGAAAGGTCTCGCCACCGGGCTCGCCGGGTCCGTCGTCGCGCCGGAAACGGCGGAGTCCCAGACGGTCGCCGCCCCTCCGCCGACGGGCAGCGATCAGCCGCCGTCCACCGCTGCGGGCCCGACGCCGGCGGGACTTCTCGACGACCATCAGCGGCGGACGTTGTCCAGCCTGGCTGAGACGATTCTTCCGGGCTCGGTGGTGGCGGGGGCGGTCGACCTCATCGACCGCGTCGCGACCGTGGACGGGACCGCGACCCAGCGGCGGCTGATGAACGTGATCGGCCGTTTCGAGCAGGAAGCGCGAACGGTGTCTGGAGGCCGTTGGCTGGACCTCGACGAGGCGGTGCGGATCGAGCTGATGCAGCGCGCTTCGACGGGTGCTCCAGGCGAGCCGGACCGGCCCGCGTGGACGAAGGGGCAACCCGTCGTGGGACCTGCGACGCCACCCGGGCCGCCGACCTGGCGCGACGACTTCGAGTTCCTGAAGACGATCGTCGGCAACGCGTACGCGGCAACCGAGACCGGAATGAAGGCGTTGGGCTGGACGGGCCGCTCGGCGTGGCGCGAGTTGCCCGGGTGCACCCACCCGGACCCGGAACACGGCGATGCCGCCCGGTGACGGCCCGACGTGGACCCGCCGCCAGCTCCTGGCGCTGTCAGCCGGCGGCGTTGTGACCTCGGCGCGCGAGGTCCTCGCTGTTGGCCGCTCACAAGCGCCGGCCAGACCCTGGGGCGTTCAGCTCTACACCGTCCGCGAGCAGATCGGTACCGATGCCGCCACGACGCTGCGACGCGTGGCGGCCCTGGGATACACGGAGCTCGAGGTTCTTCAGCCGACGCTGAGCGTCGTGGCCCCGCTGGCCAAGGACCTCGGACTGCAGGTCGTCAGCGTCCACCTCGACGCCGCCACGGCTCGGGGCGAAGGGTTCGACGCGTTTCTCACCCAGGCCAAGCGCCACGGCCTGCGCTACGTCGTCTTTCCCTTCGTGCCTCCTGGCGAGCGCCCCGCCGACCGGGCCGGGTTCGAGGCGCTGGCCCAACGATTGGCGCGCATGGCACGCGCGGCGGCGGCGCTGGAGCTCCGGCTCTGCTACCACAACCACGCGTTCGAGTTCGGTCGGGACCGCGACGGCACGCAGTGGCTCGACGTGCTGATGCAGGGCACGGCCGCTGCCGGTATGGGTCTGGAACTCGATGTCTTCTGGGCGGCCATCGCCGGCGATGATCCGGTGGCACTGCTCCGCCGCTACGCCGCGCGCGTGGCGCTGGTCCACCTGAAGGACAAGGATCCACGCGCGGCCACCAGCCTGGTGGAGAGCCAGGTGCCACGCACCGCGTTCGTCGAAGTCGGATCCGGCGCCCTCGACTTCACCGCCATCCTGGCCGCGGCCCGCACCGCCGGCGTCGCGCACTACTTCGTCGAACAGGATCAGACGCCGGGCGACCCGCTCGACAGCTTGAAGAAGAGCCGCGACTATCTGGCCGCCCTCACCGGCAGGTAGCGCGCCTCCGTCGTGCCGGTGTGCCGGCAATCACCGCGGCGTGCGCTCGGACGTGGCCGACGCGCCGTTCAGGTAGGCCTGCCACCACGCCAGTTCCTGGCGATAGCGATGCACCGTGTTCCACGGCGACCAGCCGCCGTGGTAGCTGTCCGGATAGCGGATGAACTTCGCCGGCACCTTCTGCTTCTGCGAAGCGCCGTGTACATCTGCTCGCCCTGTTCGATCGGCACGCGCAGGTCGGCCTCGCCGTGCACGAAGAGCGTCGGGGTGGTCACCGTCGCCGCGCGCATCACCGGCGACCACTTGAGCAGCGTCTCGGCGCCCTTCGGCTCCCACGGCGTGCCGCCGAACTCGCTCTCCTTGGTGCGCGGGATGTCGGCGGTGCCGTAGTCGCTCACCCAGTTGGAGATGCCGGCGCCGACGATCGCCGCCGAGAACCGCTGCGTCTGCGTGATCACCCAGTTGGTGAGGAAGCCGCCGTAGGAGTAGCCGGTGACGCCGAGGCGCTTCGGATCGATCGGATAGCGGGCCACGACGTGATCCACGCCGGCCATCACGTCCTCGTAGTCGCGGCCGCCCCAGCCGCCCCACGTCGACCACAGGTGCTGCTCGCCGTACTCGGTGGAGCCGCGCGGGTTGGTGTAGAGCACGGCGTAGCCCTGGGCGGCCCAGACCTGGAACTGCACCGAGAAGTCGTTGCCGTAGGCGCCGTGCGGTCCGCCGTGGATGGCGAGGATGAGCGGCGCGCGGGCGCTGGCATCGGCCGAGGCGGGCAGGATGACCCAGCCTTCGATCGGCGCGCCGTCCTTGCTCGTGAACCGCACGCGGCTCGGCCGGTCGCACACGGATCGCGGCGAGCAGCGCGTCGTTGAACCCGGAGAGCTTGCGCTCGGCGCTGCCGTCGAGGGCCGAGACATGGACCTCGGCGGGGCGGGTGGCATCACCGGCCACGTAGGCCACGCGCTGCGCGTCCCAGGCGATCGACGCGTCGGCGATGCGGCGGGCGCCCCGCGTCACCTGTTCGATCGGCCCCGCCGGTGAGCGGCACGCGGAACAGCTGCGTGGAGCCGGCGACGCCGGCCGTGAAGTGCAGCACGCGGCCCTCGGGCGCGATCCGCGGTGTGCCCGGGATGTAGTCCCACGCCGCGGTCAGGTTCACGGGCGCGCCACCGCCGGCGGGAAAGCGGTAGAGGTCCGTCGGCGACCCGAACGGTCTGCTTCGCGGCGAGGATCTGGTTGAGGCTCTGCTCGCGCAGCGCCACGATCGAACCGTCGGCCGCCCAGATCGGCGCGCTGTGGTCGAATCCGTCGTCGGTGACGCGGCGCACCGGACCCTCGAGTTCGACGGTGAAGAGGTCGGATCGCTCGTAGATGTACTCGTCGCGCTGGAACATGTTGGAGGTGAAGACCAGCGCGCGGCTGTCGGCCCGCCACGACGGCGCCTCGACGTTCACGCCCTGCGTGGTGAGCTGGCGCGGCGTGCCGCCCTCGCGGGCCACGACGAACAGCTCCTGTGGCGGCGTGGCGTGGGGATCGCGGGGATCGGCGAGGTAGCCACGACCGTCGAAGCGGGCGTTCATCCAGTCGTAGATGCGGCCCTTGAAACGTTCGTCGGTCGTCTGTCTCGAATGGCGTGCGGGCCGGCTCCGGCCGCGACGTCGCCGGCGGCACGGCCTTGGTGAACGCGATCCACTTGTTGTCCGGGCTGAAGATCGGGGTGCCGTCGACACCCGGGATGCGGAAGGCTTCGCCGCCCGGTCCGTCCATCCGCAGGAACCAGACGGCATCGGTCGCCGGTCCGCCGGGCTCGACGACGGCGCGTCGCGACGTGAAGGCGAGGAGCCGTCCGTCGGGACTCCAGCGCGGGGCGGAAGACGACAGCGCCGGGTTGGTCAGGCGCCGGGGCGGGGCGGAGCCGTCGGCAGGCACCGTCCAGATCTCGCTGTGGCGCCGGTTCTCGGCCTCCACGATGAAGGTGCGGACGAAAGCGATGGTGCGGCCGTCGGGCGACAGCGCCGTGCCGTTGATGGCTTCGACGCGGTAGTAGTCGGCGAGCTCGACCGAGCGCGCGGCCGGCTGGGCGGCGACGGGTGCGATCGCAGCGACGACAATCGCGGGGACGAGGACCAGTTGGCGGATCATGCGCACCTCGTAGGAATGTCGCAGAGCGTGCGCAGTGTACCGCAGAAAAAGAAGGGCATCCGCTGGTCAGGATGCCCTTCTCCGCCCACGCCACGGGGACGTGGGCCGTGCTGGGACGTGGAGGCCGCCTGATCGGCCCGCTCGAAGCCGTGGTGCTCTCACGCGGCTGCACGAGTCGAGCATCCTGGAGCACGGTGCGATCGCCCCGAGAGGCAACGGCACGCGCAGGCCTCAGGCCTGTGGATGCGACGTCGAGTGCGCCCTGCGCGAAGGCGTCAGGGTGAGGAACGGGCCGTCAGTCCGGCCGTACGTAGCCCGGTGGATCACCGCTCGAGACGTCTGTCACGTGCGACCCTCCTTTCCGGTACCGGGGCCTTGTTGGGAAGGCAGGTTCATCCGGCCCCATTCGCCTGACGACGAAAAAGATGAACCTACCCGCACGCTACGCCTCGGGCCGCAGCGTGTCAAGTTTGTCTCCGCGCCTGTCACGGAGACAATTGCGCGTGCTGCTGAATTAGCGACGCGCAAGTGCTTGAAGCCTCACTGTTTCGGGCATCTCGCCGACGCCATGCGGGGGAACAGCTGCCTCCTCAGCAGATCGTGACATCGGTAGATAATCCAACCGCGGCGGGCGCGTGACCGCCCGCGACCCTCGCCGCGCACTGGAGGCCACGATGTCGAGGTCTGTTGCGCCGTCCCTGAATCTCACCGCTCTTGCGCTCGTCGTGGCGCTGTCTGGCGCGTCGTCGTGGATGGCACACGCGCAGTCGCCGACCGGCGCCGACCGTCTCGCGCGCGATCCCGACGTGCAGGGCGCGCTTCGCCTCTTCACCGCGTGGCTCGAAGGTCAGATGTTGTACCGCCATCTGCCCGGCGTCGCCGTTGGCGTCGTCGCCGACCAGGACCTGGTGTGGTCGGCGGGTTTCGGCTTCGCCGACACCGCGGCCAAGGTGCCGATCACGCCGCAGACGAAGTTCCGCATGGCGTCGCACAGCAAGCTCTTCACCGCCACAGCGGTCATGCAGCTGCGCGAACAGGGCAAGTTGCGTCTCGACGATCCGGTGTCCAAGTACCTGCCGTGGTTCCAGGTGAAGGCCGCCGATCCCGACGACCCGCCGATCACCATCGAGGAACTGCTCACGCACAGCTCGGGTCTGCCGCGGGAAGCCGGGTCGCACTGGACGACCTTCGACTTCCCGACCACCGAGGAGCTGCGCGGGCTGATGGCGGAGCGCCAGGCGCCGTTCTCCCCAGACGTCCGCTGGAAGTACTCCAACCTGGCGTATTCGGTAGCGGGGATGGTGATCGAGGCGGTCAGCGGCCAGCGCTGGGCCGACTACGTGCAGCAGCACATCTATGCGCCCCTGGGCATGACCTCGTCGAGCGTGGACGCCGAGGTACCCGGCCTGGCCGTCGGCTACAGCCGCCTCATGCCCGACAACAGCCGCGGCACCAATCCGTTCATCGACGCCCGCGGCATGGCCGCGGCGACCGGCATCACCTCCACCGTGGAGGACATGGCGCGCTTCGCCTCGGCCCAGTTCCGCGCCGGCCAGAGGGGCGGCTCGCGCGTCCTGAGCACCGGTTCCCTGCGCGAGATGCACCGCGTGCGCATGCTCGAGAGCAACTGGACGCAGGGCAACGCCATCGGGTTTTCCGTGCGCCGCGAGCGCGACAAGACCTACGTACAGCACGGTGGCAGCTATCCTGGCTACCAGACGATCACGGTGCTGCAGCCGGAGGCGAAGGTGGCGGTGATCGTGCTCACCAACGCCGACGATGCCAATCCGGGCGCCATCGCCACGCAGCTGATGAACACGGTGGGTGAGGCGGTCGCGAAGGCGGCGAAAGCCGAGGACGAGCACACCACGCCCACCTGGGATCCGGCCTGGTCGCGCTTCGCCGGGCTGTATCGCGGCCGCGGCGGCGACTCGCAGGTGATCGAGCTGAACAAGCGCCTGGTGGTGATCTCGCCCAACGCGCCCAACCTCGACAACCCGGTGCAGCTGGTGCCGATCGGAGACGGCCAGTTCCGCTACACGGCGGCGACGGGCGGTGGCCCGGTGGGCGAGGTCGTGCGATTCGTCGAGGAGGGCGGCCGCGTGGTGCGGATGATCACCGGCGACAGCTACGTCGAGCGGGTGCGCTAGCGTTTTTCGATTGCGTCGCGCCGGAGACCAGACTGACGGGCAGCATCGGGTGCGTCGCGTAGGGCGGCGCTCTAGGGCCGCTACTTCGACTTATAGATCTTGCCACCCTGCATCACGAACTGCACCCGCTCCAGCTCGGTGATGTCGGCGAGCGGGTCGCCCGCCACCGCGACGAGGTCGGCGTAGCGGCCGGCTTGCAGCGTGCCGACACGATCGGCCCAGCCCATCGCCTCCGCGGCGATGCGCGTGGCGCCCTCGATCGCCGCCATCGCCGACTGGCCCAGCCCGACGCGTAGCTTGAATTCGCGCGCGTTCTCGCCGTGGGGGAACACACCGGCGTCGGTCGCAAACGCGATGGGCAGCCCGTGCGCCAGCGCCGTCTTGAACGCGCGCTCCTGGGTGCCCTGCATCGCGCGCTCGCGCTCCACCTGGTGCGCGGGAATGTTGAGGGCCTGGTTGTCGTTGAGGATCGTGTGGCCGACATACAGCGTCGGCGCGAAGAAGGTGCCGCGCTCCTTCATGAGCCGGGCCCCTTCCTCGTCGAGCATGCTGCCGTGATCCACGGTGCGGACGCCGGCTCGCACGGCGGCCTTGATGCCGGACGCTCCGTGGGCGTGCGCAGCGACGAACCGTCCCCAGCGATTCGCTTCCTCCACCGCCACGGCGAGTTCCGCATCCGAGTACTGCTGCGCACCGGGCGGAATGCCCTTCGACATCACGGCGCCGGTGGCCAGGATCTTCACGAAGTCGGCGCCGTTCTTGAGGTTGGTCCGCACCACCTGCCGCACCTGATCGACGCCGTCGGCGAGGTTGCGGACGATCGGCACGTCGACGTAGATGGAGAACTGCCGGGCGTCGCCGGCGCCGCCGGTGGCCGACACGTAGTTGCCGGCCACCTGCAGCCGCGGCCCCGGCACCGATCCCTTGTCGATGGCATAGCGCAGGTCGATGTCGACGTAGGGCCACGTCGGGCCCATGTCGCGGGCGGACGTGAAGCCGGCCATGAGCGTCGTGCGGGCGTTGACCGCACCGTAGATGGCGGCGCGGCCCGGCGTGGTGGTGAGCAGCGCCGATTCCCAGTTGGTGCCGACTTCGTCGGTCAGGTGCGTGTGCAGGTCGATCATGCCAGGCAGCACCGTAGCCGTGCCGAGATCGATTACCTGGTCGGCCGTCATGCCTGCTGCCGGCCCGACGCGCTCGATCCGATCGCCGCGGATGAGCACGCCGCCGTCGCGAATTGGCGCGCCACCGAGCCCGTCGATCACCCGGGCCGCCCTGACCAGGACCGTTGCCGTCGGGGTGGCCCGCTGCGCCTCGAGTGCCAGTGTGGTCGCCAGCGCGAGGCCGAGCCCGACCCCGACCCACACCGCCGGTTGCCGGTGTCGTTCGCATCGAAGGGCCATGGCCGGCCACACTACCACGCGGGTTGAAGGCCTGAGGTCGGGCCGGACACGCGCATCCCGAGGAGGACACGCTGGCGGCGCGAGGCCGTTGTCGCGAGCCGGCCGGCAGAGCTGGTCGAGGGGTTGTTGGGCGACAGACGGCAGGTGATTCGACCCTTGCGCCCGGCGATGGTGTTGCGGTCTGCGGGGCGTCTGGTCTTCGATGCGAATCGCGACGCCCGCCGTCCCGGAACCGGACAAGCCCGGGCCGCGTATAACGCGGCGACCTCGGGATTTTCGCCGGGTTCCCGGCGCAGGCCAACCGTCGCGCCCTGGCATGCGTCTCGCTCTCGTAGGAGCAGCCACCATGGACCGCCCTCGACCACGCGCCCGCCGGCTCCGCTGGCCGTCCAGAGCCACCAACCTGGTGGTGGGCGTTGGCGTCGGCCTGACCGCGGTCATCGCCCTGGGCGCGTGGCTCGTGCTCACCGATCCTGCGGTGGCGGCCGACGTGGCGGCCGCGGGCGACCTGATGCCGCTGGTGCGCGCCATCATGGAGACCCTGGAGTCGACGCTGGCGGAACTGCTGGCCTATCTCTAGGGCGGCGACGAGACCGCGCCTGCCGAGGCGCTTTCCCTCGCCGCCGTCACGAAGGCCTGCACCTCGTCCGCCGACGTGCGGAACGACGTCACCAGGCGGATGAGCACTTCGTTCGCAGCGACGGTGTCGGTGCCCGGGCCCTCGCCCGGCCACTCGAGATAGCGGGCGCCCCGAGCGCACAGGGCCTCGTGCATTGCGCGGGGCACGACGGCGAAGACCTCATTGGCCTGCACGGGCAGGGGCAGGCGCAGGCTTGGCGTGCGTCGCAGCCCGTCGGCCAGCGCCGCCGCCATCCGATTGGCCTCCCGCGCGTTGGCCAGCCAGAGGTCGTCGTGGAGATAGGCCAGCAACTGCGCGCCGAGGTAGCGGCTCTTCGACACCAGCTGCCCCGAACGCTTGCGCCGGTAGAGAAAGTCGGTCGTCAGCGCGCGATCGAAGAAGATGACCGCCTCGACGCCGAGCGCCCCGTTCTTGGTCGCGCCGAACGAGAGCACGTCGACGCCGGCCCGCCAGCTCAGCGCGGCCGGGGTACTACCCAGGTGGGCGACCGCGTTGGCGAATCGGGCGCCGTCGACGTGCAGATGCATCTGCCGGGTCCTGGCCAGGTCCGCCAGCGCCGCGACCTCCCCCGCGGTGTAGACGGTGCCGAGCTCGGTGGCCTGGGACAACGAGAGTACGCTCGGTCGCTGCTCGTGTTCGTTGCGGCCCATCCTGTCGAGCATCGCCGCCACCGCCGCGGGCGTGAGCTTGCCCCCGGCGCCACGCACGCCCAGCAGCTTCGCGCCGCCGCTGTACATCTCTGGCGCGCCGCACTCGTCGGTGTTGATGTGCGCCTCCTGGTGGCACACGACCGCGCCGTGAGGAGGACAGCACGCCGCCAGGGCCAGCGCGTTGGCGGCAGTGCCGGTCACCACGAGATACGCTGCCAGGTCGCATTCGAAGACGTCGCGCAGCCGCGCCTCGGCGCGCGCGCTCCACTCGTCGTGTCCGTAGGCCACGGCGGTGCCGGTGTTGGCGTCGCGAATGGCGTCGAGGATGGCGTCGTGGACGCCGGACTGGTTGTCGCTGCCGAAGTTCATGGGGGTAAGGGGCTTGTGCCGATTCTAGCGGCACCACAAGACCCAGCGATGGGGTCTGGCACCAGTGGCACCGAAGCGGTGCCACACTTCGGAGGAACGGCGCAGTTCTTGCGAACCTGGCAGGTTCGCCATCGCTCGCAGATGGTCTTCGTGACAGGTCTGGTGACAATCAGCGCTGCGGCTCGACCACCACCTCCACGTCGGTGCCAGACCCGCCGTTGGTCAGCACCAGGTGTGCGGTCGTCGTGCGGAACGCCACCCGGCCCTCGATCGTGATCGTCGCCTGCACGCTGTAGCGTCGCCGGGCGTCGATGGCGTTGGCGTCGTAGCGGATGGCGAATGGCACCGGCGCCTGCTCGCCCTTGGTGACGATCACGATGCGCCCCAATTCCTGCGCCGGGACGTCCATGCGCGAGACGTCGAGCAGCCGCACGTCGATGGTCGCGCCCGCCGGCAGCGCCTGACGCGTGCGGTAGGTGACGCGACCTGTGAGATCCACCATGCGCTGAATCCCCGCCGCCGCATCCGCACCCGATGCCGTGGCCTTCGCCATCGACCCCGGCGCCGCGGCGTCGTTCAGCACCGGAGCGCGTGCGCCACGCCCGCGGGCCGCGGCCGTGGTGGCCGAACTCGCACTTGCGGCGAGCGTCTCCTCTGCCGGCGCCGGTGGACTCGCCGCTGCGGGTGACGGCGGTACACCCGCGGGGGGCGCTGGGGGCACGGCCGCCGCCCGGAACTGGTCGGTCGCCGCGTCGCGACGCGTCTCCACCTCGCGTTGACGCTCGGGCTGCGCCCGCTCGAATCGGGCCTCGGAGGCGGCGAGTGCGGACGCTGCCGGCGGCGCCGCCGGCGACTCCGCGGCGGCCGCGCGTTGGGCCGGCCGGGCGTCAGCGTCCTTACGCAGCGCCGGCGGCGAGCCGGCGCCCGACCCGGCGACCCCACCCGGCGGTTGCGCCGGCGCGAGTGGCTCCGGCGGCAGCGGCGCGCGCTCGCTGACCGTCGGCCCCGCCTCGACCCGCGCCGATTCCGCTGCCTGATCCGACGGGCCGCGCCCGACCCACAGCGCCAGCATGCCCACGGCAGCCGTAGCCGTCACCGGCGCCAGCCACCGCCAGCCCGCCCACCACCTCCGCACGCCGCCCACGCCCTGTCCCGCCGCGCCAGCGACCTCGGCCGCCTCGGGCGCGCTCCTGACAAGCGCCGCCACCGTCGCCTGGCAGCGGGCACAGCCGGCGAGGTGCGCCTCCGCGCGGCCGTACTCGTCGCCGTCGAGCCCGCGCTCCGCGTACAGTCCCAGCACCTCGGCGTCGGGGCAGGGGCCGTCCGGATCGCGGCCGGCGGCCACCTCGGCCACGCGCCGCACGAGTCGATCGTCGTGTTGGCTCACGGCGTCCTCATTCCTTTGAACGACGGAGGCGCCGCTCCTTGCGTCGGCGCCTCCACTCCCAGCGCCTCGGCCAGGGCGGCATCCCAGGCCTGCCTGGCGACATCGCTCCAGCTCTCGACGTCGCTCACGCGCATGCCCCGACGGCCGAGCGACGCCTCGATCAACCCGCGCAGCGCGACCCGCGCCTTCTCGAGCTTCCTGGAGGCTGTGGCCTCGTGCTCACCGACGAGCCGGCCCGTCTCGGCCAGGGTGAGCCCGTGCACGTAGTAGTACGCCAGACGCAGGCGCGACGGGGCATCCAGTGCGGCCAGCGCCTCCGACACACAGGCTGCGGCGGTCCGCATCCGGTCGACCTCGTCGGGCTCGTGATCGCGCGCTGGCGCGGCAAGCTCGGCCGTCCCGTGCGGCCGCTGCTCGTCGTCGAGCGAGACGAGGCGACGGGCGGCGCGGACGCCGTCCACGTGCCGCTGCGCCAGCACACTGCGCAGCCACGTCCCGAGCCGGCTTCGCCCATGGTAGTAGCGCAGCAGCGACCGGCGCGCGCCATCCGGGCCGGGCAGGCCGTAGAGCTCGCCGTACAGCGAGTCGGCCAGCTCACGGGCGCCGGCGTCGCCGGCCATCGCCCGCGCGGCGCGATACAACTCGGGCCGGTAGGTGAGCACGAAGTGATCCCACGCGTCGGCGTGACCCTGGGCGCACGCGCAGGCCAGCGCGAGGTCCTCGGCGTGAAGCGCCGCGATGAACGCCTCCACGGCGCGCCGATCGGGCGGATGGTCGGCGAAGCGCCTGGCCACGGCCACGGCGACGACCTCGGCGAACGCCTCGACCGTCACCGCCCACCGTGCGCCGTTCGAGCGGCGGAACGCGGCGTCCACGGCCGCGGCGTGGGCGTCGAGGACCCGCCCGGCCTGGCCTGCGCCCCGCATCACTCGATCTCGAACGACAGGAACAGGAACTGACCTTGCCGCAGCACTTGCAGCGCGCACGGCGCGTCGGGAGGCAGCTTCGCGATCGTCTGACGGAAGTCGTCGAGGCCGCGCACCGGCGTCTTGTTCACCGCCACCACGAGATCGCCGGGCAGGATGCCGTACTCGGCGGCGCTCTCGCCGGCGCGGGCGGCGATGAGCGCGCCGGTCACGTTGGTGCCGGCGCCGATCGCGCCTCTCAGGGCGTCGGTGAGCGTGAGCGCGAGCACGCCCAGCCGGGCGACGAGGTGCTGGTCGCGCGAGACCATCCCGGCGAAGCGCATCGGGTCGTCCTCGCGCTCGGCCACCGCCACCGGCAACCGCACCACCTGGCCGGCGCGGAGCACGTCGAGCTGGGCCACGTCGCCGGCGGCGCGCCGGTACAGGTTCACCTCGAACTGGCGCCCGTTCTCGATCACCTTGCCGTCCAGACTCTGCACGATGTCGCCCACGCGCAGGCCGGCCACACGGGCCGGTCCGTCGAGGGAGACGTCGGCTACAATCGCCCCCGACTCCTGGGGCAGGTCCAGCGCCTTCGCCAGCACCGGGGTGATCGACTGCACCACGGCGCCGATGGTCCCGCGGCGCACGCGTCCGGTGGCGCGCAGCTGGTCGTAGACCGCCCGCACGATGTTGCTCGGGGCGGCGAACCCGAGGCCCTCGTTGCCGCCGCCCTGCGAGAGGATCAGCGTGCTGATACCCACGACCTGGCCGGTGGTGTTGACCAGCGGGCCGCCGCTGCTGCCCGGGTTGATGGGCGCATCGGTCTGGATGTAGACCATCGGGTCGTCGGCCTCGAGCTGGCGGCCCACCGCGCTCACCACGCCCATCGTCACGGTGTTGTCGAGGCCGAGCGGGCTGCCGAACGTGAACACGAGCTGCCCGGCGCGCAGCGTGTCGGAATTGCCCAGCACCAGCGCCGGCAGCGGCCCGCCTTCCACCTTGAGGAGCGCCAGGTCCGTCTCCTCGTCCACGCCGGTCACCGTCGCTTCCAGCGTCCGGCCGCGCGGCTTGACGATCGACTGGCCGTCCAGCGCGCCCGTCAACACCACCTGGATGCGCCGGGCCCCCTGCACCACGTGGTAGTTGGTGATCACGTAGCCGGCGGCATCGAGGATCACGCCCGATCCCGACGACCGGCGACGCTCGACCAGCCCGTCGCTGGTGGTCGCGTCGGGATCCACGGCCAGGCCCGAGGCGATCACCTGCACGGTGCTGGGGCTCACGCGCGCCGCCAGCGCCTCGAACGACGCGCTCAGTTCGGCCAGCGTCGCCGCGGGCCGCGACGCCTGTGACGCCGCCTGCGCGTGGGCTGCCACCGGTGCCGCCATGCCTGCGGCCAGCGCCGCCACGACGAGGCGTGCCGCTTGTGTGCGTGCGCCGCGGGGGCGCGGCACTAGCGCCTGTCCTGACCGGCGTCGGTCGTGGAAGCGGCCGGCCGCGGCTTGAGCAGCGTCTCGAGGGTGAAGTCGAGCATGGTCTGCCGCATGTGCTTCACCAGCAGCGGGTCGACCACGCCGTGCCGCGACTTCTCGTAGAGCATCAGCCGGAACGGTTTGCCGGCCTTCTGCAGCTCGTAGGTGAGGGCCAGCGTGTTCTGCATGTGCACGTTGTCGTCGATCACGCCGTGGAGGAGCAGCAGGTCGCCGTGCAGGTCCTTGGCCGCCTTGAGCACCGAGGTCTTGTCGTAGCCCTCGGGGTTGTTCTGCGGCATCAGCATCAGCCGCTCGGTGTAGATGCTGTCGTAGAGCCGCCAGTCGGTGACGTTGCCCCCGCCGATGCCCATCGCGAAACTGGTCGAATGGGTGAGGGCGTAGGTGGTCATGAAGCCGCCGTAGCTCCAGCCGTCGAGACCGAAGACCCCGCTGGCCCATGGCTGCTTGCGGAGCCAGGCCAGGCCGTCTTCGATGTCGGCCAGCTCCTGCACGCCGAGCTGCTTGTAGGACGTCCACGCCGACTGGATGCCCTTGCCGCTGGCCGAGCGGTTGTCGCAGATCCACACCGCGATGCCGCGGTCGGCCAGCAGCTGGTAGTACATGCTGGTCACGCCGCCCCAGCGGTTGGCGACCCGCGGCGCGTATGGCCCGCCGTAGGTGAACTGCATCACCGGCACCTTGCGCGACGCCGAGGCCGCGGACGGCCGGTAGAGGATCGCCTCCATCACGAAGCCGTCGCGGGTCTTCACCTGCAGAAACTCGGGCTTGACCATCCGCAGTTCCGCCAGCGCGGGAATCTTGCTCTCGTGGACCAGCCGCACCTCGCGGCCGTCGGCCTTGTGAACGCGCACCTGCGGCGGCGTGCTGAGGTCGCTCCAGGTGTCCACGTACTGCGCGAACCCTGGGCTGAATGATGCGCCGTGCGTCCCGGCAGCCTGCGACAGCCGCGTGAGGCCGGTCCCGTCGAGCTTGATCCGGAAGACGTCGCCGCCGATGTAGCTGCGCTCCGTGCCCGAGAAGTAGACGAGGCCGTTGGCCTCGTCGACGCCGTGGAAGGCGCGGGCGTCCCATTCGCCAGCGGTGATCGGCCGGATCAGCGTGCCCTCCGCCGTGTAGTGGTACAGGTGCTTCCAGCCGGTGCGCTCGCTGACCCACACGAACGAGCCGTCCTTCAGCCAGGCCGGCGCGCCGTTGTCGTTGACCCACGCCTTGGTCGTCTCGCGGAACAGCGTCTTCACGTCGCCGCCATCGAGCGCCGCGGTGTTCAGGTCGAGCCAGGTCTGCTCGCGGTCCTGCACCTGGTAGACCACCCGCGAGCTGTCCGGCATCCAGCTGACGTTCACCACCAGGTGCTGCGCCGGCGCGTAGCGATCGAGGTTCACCCATGCCGGGGTGCTGCCGGCGACGTTCACCACCGCCAGCTTCACGCCGGGATTGGGATCGCCGGGCTTGGGGTAGTCCCACGTTTCGACCGTGAGCCGGCGCGGGATGTGGTCGACCACCGTGAACTCGGGCACCGGCTGCTCGTCGAGCTGCAGGAACGCCAGGTGACGCGAGTTGGGGCTCCACCAGTAGGCGCGGTAGTTGCCGCGGCCGTAGATCTCCTCCTGGTAGACCCAGTCGAGCTTGCCGTTCAGCAGCTGCGGGCCGCCGCCGGTGGTCAGCCGCCGCTCGCGCCGGTGATCGACGTCGACCACGTAGAGATCGTGGCCGCGGATGAAGCTGACCAGCTCGCCGTTGGGGCTGAACGTGAACTCCTCTTCGGCTTCCGCCGTGGAGGTGAGGCGCTGCGCGCGATCCTGCGCGCCGAAGGGCAGGTAGTAGAGGTCGTTGTCGATGGCGGCCACCGCGGCGGAGCGCGCCGCGTTCATCTCCAGGCCGCGGCTGGCGAGCGCCCTGCCGATCACCGCCGAGTCGAGGCCGAGGGCCTCGGCGGCGCGGTCGCTCACGGCCTTGCCCTCGAAGAGCGGCGTGACGGCGCCCGTGGCGGCGTCGACCGTGACCCACTCGACCCCGCCGGAAGCCGGCCGGGGCCAGAGGTAGTGCGTGTCGGACATCCACGTGAGGCCCGTCGGCGCGCCGCCCGACAGGTCGATTCGCTTCTGCGGGTCGTACAGGTCGTCGATGGTGACGGCGCGCGTCTGCGCGTGGGCGGCACTCGACGCTGCCGCCAGCGCCGCCAGAACGATGAATCCGAGACGCATGCAAAGCTCCTCGAAAGGATGGCGCGGCCGCACGCCGCCGTAACTCGCTAGCGTAGCATTTGCCGGCCTCTGCCCAGGGTGGGCCGGCGGCCGCCTGCAGCTATCTGGTAGAGTCCGGGCGGCCATGGCATCGACACTCACGTTCTTGGGAGCGGCACGCACCGTGACCGGCTCGCGCTATCTGGTGGAGGCGGCCGGGCGGCGCGTGCTCGTCGATTGCGGCATGTTCCAGGGGCTGAAGGAACTGCGGCTGCGCAACTGGGCCGATCCGCCGGTGCCGTCGGCCTCGATCGACGCCGTGGTCCTCACCCACGCGCACCTGGACCACGTGGGCATGCTGCCGCGGCTCGTGGCGCAAGGCTTCAAAGGTCGTATCTTCTGCACACCGGGTACGCAGGACCTGTGCTCCCTCGTGCTTCCGGACGCCGGGCGCCTTCAAGAGGACGAGGCGGAGCGCGCCAACCGCGGCGGCTACTCCCGGCACAAGCCCGCCCGCGCGCTCTTCACGGAAGAACAGGCGGTGGCGACCCTCTCGCGGCTGCAGCCGGTGGGGTATGAACGCCCCATCCCGGTCGGCGCCGGCCTCGAGGTGGAGTTCATCCCCACCGGCCACCTGCTCGGTGCGGCCTATGTCCGGATGCGTCGAACCGACGGCACCGGCGGCACCGTGCTCTTCGGTGGCGACCTGGGCCGCTACAACCGGCCGATCCTTCAGGATCCGTCGGCGGGATCCGCGGCCGACGTGCTGCTCGTGGAATCCACCTACGGCGACCGCGTCCACCCCGACGACGACGAGAACGACAAGCTGGCGGCGATCATCAACGAGACGGCGGCGAAGCGCGGCAAGCTCATCATTCCCGCCTTCGCGATCGGGCGGGTCGAGGAAGTGCTCTACGCCGTCAAGAAGCTCGAAGACGCCAGGAAGGTGCCGGCGTTGCCCGTCTACCTCGACAGTCCGATGGCGCTCGAAGCGCTCAAGTTCTACCAGCGGCACGCCGGCGAACTGGACGACGACATCGCCGTCCGGCGCGGAGAAGTGTGCGCATTCTGCACAGCCCGTTTCACGCCTGTCGCCTCGGCGCAGGAGTCGAGGGCGGTGGTCGAGCGCGAGGGCCCGGCGATCGTGATTTCGTCGAGTGGCATGGCCACCGGCGGCCGAGTCCTGCACCACCTGGCCAAAGGGCTGGCCGATCCCCGCAATACCGTGCTCTTCGTCGGGTTCCAGGCCGCCGGCACCCGCGGCCGCCAGCTGATAGAAGGTTCCCACGAGGTGAAGATCCACGGGCAGTTCGTTCCCGTGCTCGCCCGCATCGACAAGCTCAACGGGATGTCAGCGCACGCAGATGCGAGCGAGATCGTGCGCTGGCTCCGCACGTTCCCAAAACCGCCCTCGGTGACCTACCTCGTCCATGGCGAGCCGGCAGCCCAGGACGCCCTGAAATTGCGGCTGGAGCGAGAGTTGGCCTGGAACGTGCAGATTCCAAGGCACGGGGACCGTGTGCCCATTCCCCTCTAAGCACCAGCGACATCCACCAGATGCACTCTTCTGAGACCCCCCTCAGTTCCCCGATTCCGACCCCGGCCCCGACGGCCACCCGGCCCTATCTGCTGGAGCGCGTCGACGACGCCGCCATCGTGCAGCTGTATGCCGACGGCTTCGCGGCCCTGCCGCTCGACCAGAAGGTGCTCATCTGGCACCTCTATCAGGCGGCGATTGCCGGCCGCGACATCTACTACGACCAGCGCTACCGCCATAACCTGGCCATGCGCGACTTCCTCGAAGCGCTGGTCACCCACGACCAGGCGCTGGCGCCGGCCACGCGCGCCGAGGTGTGGCGCTACACCAAGCTCTTCTGGCTGAACAGCGGCGGCTACAACAACCTCACCGCCCGCAAGTTCGTCATGCGCCTGAGTGCAGCGGCGCTCGGCGACGCCGCGGAGGCCGCGGAGCGGGCCGGGGCCCGCTTCCACACCCGCCCGGGCGAGACCGCGCGCGAGCTGGCGTCCCGCCTGGCGCCATGCTTCCTCGACGCCACGGTCGACCCGATGGTGACCAGCAAGACGCCGGCGGCCGGCGGCGACATCCTGAGGACAGCGCCAACAACCTCTATCACGGCGTGACGATGGCCGACCTCGAGGGCTTCGAGGAGCGCTATCCGCTCAACTCGCGCCTCGTGAAGCGGGACGGCCGGCTCGTCGAAGAGGTCTACCGCGTGGGCGGGCGCTACAGCGACGAACTGACCCGCGTCGTCCGGCACATCGAGGCGGCGATTCCGATGGCCACGCCCGCCGTTCGCCGCCGCGCTCCGCGCGCTCGTGCAGTGGTATCGCACCGGCGAGGACGCCGATCGCACCGCCTTCGACATCGCCTGGGTGCGGGCCACCGACACGCCGGTGGACACCATGAACGGCTTCATCGAGGTCTACCTCGACGCGCGCGGCATCAAGGGCGCGTGGGAGGGGCTGGTCTACTACGTGAACGCGGAGAAGACCTCGCGCATCCAGCGGCTGGCCGAGCACGCGCAGTGGTTCGAAGACCGGATGCCGATCGAGCCCGCCTACCGCAAGCCGGTCGTGCTCGGCGTCACCGCCACGGCCATCGACGTCGTCGTGGAGGCGGGCGACTCGGGCCCGATCACGCCGATTGGCGTCAACCTGCCCAACGATCAGCGGGTGCGCGAGCTGCACGGCAGCAAGTCGGTGACGCTCTCGAACGTGACCGAGGCCTACGAGAACAGCACCACCGACGAGTACCGCCACGAGTTCACCTGGGACGACGCCGAGTTCGCCCGGGCCAAGCGCTGGGGCGCCACGGCCAACGAGCTGGCCACCGAGATCCACGAGGTGCTCGGCCACGGCTCCGGCCGCATGGCCGAGGGCATGGCCGCGCAACCGCAGGAGCTGCTGAAGGAGCAGTACTCGGCGCTCGAGGAGACGCGCGCGGATCTCGTGGCGCTCTACTTCTGCGCCGATCCGATGCTGGCGGAACTGGACATCGTGCCGGCCGAGCACCACGCCGAGATCATCCGCGCCGAGTACGAGGCCTTCGCGCGCACGTCGCTGGTGCAGCTGCGCCGGGTGCGCGAGGGCACGCAGCTCGAGGAAGATCACATGCGCAACCGCCAGGCCATCGTCCACTGGCTGCTGGCCAACACCGACGCCATCTCGGTGCGCGTGCGCGACGGCAAGACCTACCACGTGCTCGAGAGCGTCGAACGCTTCCGCCAGGGCGTGGGCGAGATGCTGCGCGAGGTGCAGCGGATCAAGAGCCAGGGCGACTACGCCGCGGCCAAGGCGCTGTTCGAGACCTACGGCGTGCACTTCGACCCCGAGCTGCGCAACGAGATCGTGGCCCGGGTCGACCGGCTGAGCCTGCCGTCCTACACCGGCTTCGTGATGCCCACGCTCACGCCGGAGTACGGCGTCGACGGCGAGATCCGCGACGTGGCGATCTCCTACTCGTGCGACTTCGCCGCCCAGATGCTCAGCTACTCCGCGGAACGTCGGCAAAGCGCCTGACCGTCGCCGGAACACCCGCGCTCTCGCCCGCCGGCGCCAGCTGAGCCGCGCTCGGTGCGCCCCCCGCGCCGGTCTCCCCTGCGGTATAGTCCGCGGAAACCCGACTCCTTCAACACATCAGGGGCTGCGGCAGCCCATCGTGCGGCGTACTTCTTCACGGGAGATTGCCATGCGTCACGTCCTGCCCCCTTCCGTCGTCCGCGTCTTGCCGGCGCTGGCGCTCGTGCTCCTCTGGCAACCCGCCACCGAGTCGCAGCAACCGCAACAGGGCGCCGCCGCGCTTCCCGGCATCACCCGTTCGGAAGACGAGCTCAAGCGGGCGGCCGGGGAAGTCCGCGCCGGCCGGCCGCTCCTGCCCAAGACCTGGCCCAACGGCGCCAAGGTAGCGGTGTGTCTGAGCTTCGACATCGACAACGAATCGCCGCTGATGGCCCGCGAGCTGCAGTCCGCTGCCGACGCCGATGTCCGAGACCGAGTACGGCGCCAAGGAAGGGATGCCGCGGATCCTCGCGGTGCTCGACCGCGAGCAGCTGCCGGCCAGCTTCTACATCCCGGCGGTCAGCGCGATGCTGGCGCCGGAGATGGTGCCGGCGATCATGAAGTCGGGCCGGCACGAGATCGCGCTGCACGGCTGGATCCACGAGAGCCTGCCGACGCTGAACGACGCCGCCCACGAGCAGCGCCTGCTCACGCAGTCGATCGACTACTTCACCAAGGTCACCGGCAAGCGGCCGGTGGGTTACCGGGCCGGCGCGTGGGCGTTCAGCCACCACACGATGGACATCCTGCGGAAGGCCAACCTGCTCTACGACAGCAGCCTGATGGCCATGGACCAACCCTACGTGATCATGGCCAACGGCCAGGACACCGGCCTGGTGGAGCTGCCGGTGTCGTGGATTCTCGACGACGCGCCGTATTTCGGCCGCACCGGCGCCCTGCCCTCCCCGGAGCCCATCTTCAAGGTGTACCAGGACGAGTTCGACAAGGCCTACCAGGAAGGCGGGATGCTGATGGCGACCTTCCACCCGCACGTCGTCGGCCGCCGGTCGCGGATGGTGCACCTCGAGAAGCTCATCGCCTACATGAAGAGCAAGCCCGGGGTGTGGTTCGCCACCGCCGAGCAGATCGCCAACTACGTCAAGCCACCAGCGGGGAAGACCAGCCAGCGGTAACGGTCACACGCAACACACATGGGGTGAACGACGATGACCTACCCACCTGTCGGCCTCGGGCGCCTGAACCGGTCGTGGATCCTCGCCCTCGTCCTCGCCCTGGCGGTGGCGCCTCGTGCCGCCGGACAGGGCGGCGCGAACATCGGCGGTGTCGTCACCGACGAGACGCGAGGCCGCGTTGCCCGGCGTGACGATCACGCTGGTCAACACCAACAACGGCGCCACGCAGGTGCTGCTCACCGGCCCTGAGGGCGACTACCGGGCGGTCAATCTCCAGCCCGGGCCGTACTCGATCACCGCCGAGCTCACCGGCTTCGCGGCGACCAAGCGCACGATCGTCCTGCTGGTCGGCGCCAACGCCACCATCAACCTCACGCTCGGCGTCGCCACGCTGTCCGAGAGCGTCATCGTCAGCGGCGAGAGCCCGCTGGTCGAGGTGGCCAAGGCACAGCCGCAGTCGGTGATCGTCGGCGAGCAGCTGGCCGTGCTGCCGGTGCTCGACCGCAACTTCCTGGTGCTGGCCCAGCTCCTGCCCGGCGCGGCGCCCCTCACCGGCGTGAACAGCCGGTTCGCGGTGACCAAGTTCGGCGGGCTCGCCGACCAGCGCAACGGCTACACGACGATCCTCGACGGCGGCGCCATCGACGACTCGACGTGGGGCAGCCCGGTCATCAACATGACCCAGGATGCCGTCCAGGAGTTCAAGGTCTTCCGCAACCAGTTCGACGCCCAGTACGGCGCGGCGCTGAACGCCGTCGTCAACGTGGTCACCAAGTCGGGCGGCAACAGCCCGAGCGGCACCGGCTACTACTTCGGACGCGACAAGGCCCTCAACGCCCGCAACGCCAAGGCCGCCACCGTGCCGCCCTTCAGCCAGTCGCGCATCGGCGGCACCTACGGCGGTCCCGATCGTGCGCAACCGCACGCACATGTTCGGCGCCTACGAGTACCTGACCATCGACAAGGCGGCGATCGTCTCGTTGCCGGCCAACAATCCGTTTGCGACACAGCAGAACGGCAACTACCCGTTCAACTCCACCGAGCACCTCGTCGACGCCCGGGTCGACCACCGGTTCAACGACGCCCAGTCGACGTTCGTCCGCTACGCCTACGACGACCAGTTCACGCCGAGCGGCGGGCCCGACAACGCCGCCAGCTCGATCGTCGACAACAGCAAGTCGCACAGCATCGTCGGCGAGCACAACTGGGTGCTGGGCCAGAACATGGTCAACACGCTGCGCTTCCACTACCTCGACCACAACCTGTTCACCGAGCCGACCAACTACGACCTGCAGATCGCCCGCCCCTCGTATACGTTCGGGCAGAACGGCGTCGCGCCGCAGTACTTCCCCCGAAAGATCGGCAGCTTCTTCGAGACCTTCCACCTCCACACGCCGCAACCACGACATCAAGCTCGGGGGCGAGTTCACGCGCGCCTCCAGCAACTTCGAAGCGCACTTCACCGAGCACGGCGCGTTCACGTTCCTCACCGACACGTCGTTCAACGCCGCCGATTCGCGGACCTGGCCGTTCACCTTCGTCCAGCAGACGCCCGGGTTCTACAACTACTCGTCGAATCAGATTGCCGCCTTCATCCAGGACGACTGGCGAGTCACCGACCGTCTCCGTCTGAACCTCGGGCTGCGCTACGACCTCGACACCAGCCTGCGCCAGAACGACCTCTACGAGAGCCTGCTGGCCAATCCGCTCTACGCCGGCATCGAGAACTTCGTCAGCGCCGATCGCGGCAACGACACCAACAACCTGCAGCCGCGTGTCGGCGCGACCTACGACATCCGCGGCGACGGCCGGCTGGTGGCGCGGGCGGCCACCGGGCTGTACGTCACCCGCAACCGGCCGTGGCTCCAGCAGACGTCGATGGACCGGACGCTGGGCTTCGCCGTCCGCATCACCGACCCGCAACTGCTGCAGCACTATCCCGACATCAACGCCGTGCTGGGCGGGCGCACGCTGGAGGAGTACGCGCAGGCCGGCGGCGTGCGCTCCCTCTATCTGATTGGCGACGACTACGTGCTGCCGTACTCGTTCAACACCACGGCCGGCGTCGGCTGGCAGATCAACGCCGTGACCTCGCTCGACGTCGACTACGTGCACAACGAGGGCAAGCACCAGCTCGGCACGACCGACCGGAACCTGCCGCCGAGCGGGGCGGTCAACGCGGCCAACCCGCGGCCGGTGCCGAACTTCAGCCAGGTGGGCATGCTCGCCAATTTCTCGAACAGCTGGTATGACGCCTTCGAAGTTCAGCTCAGGACCCGCGTGCGCGGCTCCGACAGCCTCCAGGTGTCCTACGCCTACTCGAGGAGCACGCTCGACGGCGTCACCTTCTACAGCACGTTCCGCGGCACTGAGCGCACCCCGCGCGAGGAGGGCGACAACCCGACCGACACGCCCCACAACCTGAGCGTGGCGGCGTCGACCAACCTGCCGTGGGGGATCCTGCTGAGTGGCGTGTTCCGCGCGATCAGCGGCGGACCGCTGGCCGTGACCGCCGGCACCGACCTGGATGGCGATCTCAACACCCAGAACGATCGCCCGGTCGGCCTGCCGATCACCGTGGGCCGCGGCGACGTCGACGAGCAGCTGGCGATCATCAACGCTTACCGCGCCACCCGCAACCAGGCGCCGGTCGATCCCGAGCTGCTGGAGCCCGACCCGATCATCAACTTCGACGTGCGCCTCACCAAGGCGTTCTCACTGGGGGGCAGCCGGCGGATCGAGGCCTTCCTCGAAGCCTACAACGCCACCAACTACACGACCCTCACCGGCGGATCGAGCAACATGAGCCTGTCGACCTTCCTCGTCCGCACCGGGGCCAGGGACGCCAGGCAGCTTCAGTGGGGCGCACGGTTCTCGTTCTGACGTGCCGGAGCTCGCCGAGCGGAATTTCTGATCGCCGATGCGTCCGCTCGTCGTCCTGGCCGGTGCCCTGGGGGCCGCAACAATCGGCGGCGTGTTCTTCGCGTTCTCCACGCTTCGTCATGCGGGCGCTGGCCCAGCTGCCGGCGGCGCACGGCGTCGCGGCAATGCAGCGCATCAACGTGGTGGTGCTGAACCCGGTGTTCCTCGGCACCTTCGTGGGCACGGCGGTGCTCCAGGGGCTGTCGGCACTGCTGGCGATCTGGGCCTGGGTTCCGATCCGTTCGCCGCTGCTGATCGCCGCCGCGGTGCTCTACGTCGTCGGGTCGTTCGGCGTGACGATGGCCTGCAACGTGCCGCGGAACGAGCGGCTGAGTGCACTGCCGGCGGAGTCGTCAGCCGCTCAGCAGTACTGGCCGGTCTACCTCCGCGAGTGGACGCGATGGAACCACGTCCGCACGGCGGCGTCACTGGCCGCGGCCGGCTGCGGCACGGCGGCGCTCTGGCATGGTGAGAAGGTGCGCCGCCGCGTGTACCATCGTTCCTCATGTGTGACCTCGGCCACCACGCTCACCACGCCGCCTTCGGCTATCTCGTCGACACCCCGGAGATCCGTGCCCTCATCGACGAGACGCGCCGGCTGACCGCGGCGATGCCCGACACGAGGGCGCGCGTGGAGGCCCTGAAGCCGGCGTTCGCGGCGCTGCTGGCCGCCGACGGGTGGCTGCCCGAGGCCTACGCGTCGCCGGACCTGAAGAGCGGGATGGGCAGCGGCATCGGGCAATACGCCCTCTATCGCGCCGAGGACGGCTCACTCACGTTGTTCTCGCTGGTCATCCCGGCGGGCGCCGAGACGCCCGTGCACGATCACCTGGCCTGGGGCCTCGTCGGCGTGTATCGCGGGCGACAGTTCGAGACGGTGTACCGCCGGCTGGACGACGGCGCCGACGACACCCGGGCCGATCTCGAGGTGGCCCGCACGCAGACGATGGACACCGGTGAGTTCTACTCGCTGCTGCCGCCTCGCGACGACATCCACTACGTGCGCACGGTGTCCGACGTCCCGTCGGTGTCGATTCACCTGCTCGCCAACGACACGGCGTGCGTCTGGCGGCATCGCTTCGAGCCGGCGACCGGCGTCGTGCAGGCATTCCGTTCGGGCTACAGCAACGCGCCGTGCCCGCCGGCGGCGGCCGGGTAGGACACTAGCCCATGCCGATCACCCTGTCGACCGACACGCGCAAGCAGCTCATCGAGTCGCTCAAGCACTACGCCGCCGAGCACCTCGACGACCCGATCGGCGATCTCAAGGCCGGGTTGCTCCTCGACTTCTGCCTCGTCGAAATCGGCGCGGTGGTCTACAACCAGGCCATCGCCGACGCGCAGGCGTATTTCCAGGAACGCACGGCGGATCTCGACGGCGTCTGCCATCAGCTGGAGTTCACCTACTGGAAGGCGCCGGGCAAGACGCGGTAGAGCGAGGCCGGCGCGGGACAAGCCGCCGTCAGTTGGGCCACACTTGGTGGCCTATGCCCGTGCGGTTTCGACGTCTCACTGCCGCCCTCGGCTCCGTGCTGTGGGCCGCGCTCGCGTCCGAGGTCTTCGCGCAAGCGGCGCTCCCGGCCCGCATCCTCCAGATCGAAGACGCGCGCGAGTTGAGCGTGGCGTCGCAGGCCGTGCTGGCCGACGGCCTGAAGGACCCCAGCCCGCACGTGCGGGCTCAGGCCGTGCGCGCCATGGGACGATTCGAATCACCGGCGCTGGTCGGACTGATCGTGCCGCTGCTCGGGGACGCCGATCCCGGCGTGCGGCACGCCGCCGCGGTGGCCGCCGCCAACGCCGCCAAGGTGTTCCCGGGGCAGGCCATCGAGGCGCTCGTCAAGGCGATGGGCACGGCGCCGCCGGCGGACTGGGCGGTGCTGGCGGCCTCGCTGGGCCGGATTGCCCTGCCGGGCCCAGCCGACTTCACTGCGGCGGAACAGGCCATCGCCGCCGGTCTGCCCACGGTGGAATTGCGCGCGCAGGTGGTACGGCCGACACGTCCAGCCGCGCGGCCAACCGACCCGGTGCGCGTCGAAGGCGCCGCCCGCGGGCTGGAGGCCCTGGTCCGCGTGAACGGCACGCTGGGCACGCTGGCGGCCGACACCCGCTCGCGGCTCGTCGCGGTCGTGGAGACACAGCAGGGCGCACCGGCGCGAGGGCTCACGCGGGCCCGGCGGCTGGCGCTGCTGGCCCTGCGCAACGCGCGGGCGGTGGACGGGGCGCTGACGCTGGTGGCCGCCAAGGATCCCGATGACGAGGTGCGGCGCCTCGCCATGACCGCGGCCGCGGCCTCGGCGTCGCCCGACGTCGCCGCCATCCCCGACGACGCGCGCGAGGCGGTGCTGCGCGGGGGGGTGAAGGATCCCGAGCCGCGCGTGCGGCTCGAGGCCCTGCGCGGCTGGGGCCGCCACCTCCAGGCGCGCGAGTGCCAGCCGGTGCTCGCCGCCGTCGCCGATCCGAGCACGCACGTCGCGCTCCAGGCCATCGATCTGCTCGGCGCCGGCTGTTCCGCGGACACACCGGTGGTGCCGACGCTCGTCAAGCAAGCCGACACGCTGCCCCCCGGGGCTGGCGCCACGTGGCACCGGTCGGCACACGCGATCGTGAGCCTGGCCAGGGTCGCGCCGGCCGATACGCGGACGTTGTTGCCACGTTTCGTCGGCCATCCGACCTGGCAGGTGCGGATGTATGCGGCCCGGGCGGCGGGACAGATGCCGGCGATCGAGTCGCTGGTCCGGCTCGGCGCCGACGCGCACGACAACGTGCGCGAAGCCGCGCTCGACGAACTGTCCCGGTTGAAGCGTCCCGAGGCGCTGGTCGTGGCCTACGACGGGCTCGCCCGGCCCGACTATCAGCTCCAGATGACGGCCGCGCGCGTGCTGGCCGCCGAGACCGACAGGCCGAAGGCCACGGCGGCGCTGCTCAGGGCCCTCGACCAGCTCACCGCGCAGGGACACGACACCTCACGCGACCCGCGCGTGGCGATTCTCACGACGCTGGCCGCCAGCGGGGCGGCGGCGGACGCGCCGCGCCTCGAGCGCTACCTGGAAGACTGGGACGCCCGCGTCGCCGAACTGGCCGCCAAAGCCATCACCCAGTGGACCGGCGCACCTCGCGAGGCCTCGCCCAGACACCGCACGCAGTTGCCGCCCGACGCCGCGGCCCTCGATGCCGTGCGCGGCAAGTGGCTGCGGCATCACCATGGCCGGCGGCGGTGTGATCGATCTCCGCCTGCTCGCCGACGACGCCGCGGCGACGGTGCTGCGCGTGACCGGGCTGGCGAAGAGCGGCTACTACAACGGCCTGACGTTTCACCGGGTGGAGCCCACCTTCGTGCTGCAGGGCGGCAGCCCCGGCGCCAACGAGTTCATGGGCGACGGGCTGTACATGCGCGACGAGCCGGGCGTGGCCCACACCCGCGGCACCATCGGCATCTCGACCCGCGGCCGCGATACCGGCGACGCGCAGATCTTCGTCAACCTCGTGGATTCGCCGCGGCTCGATCACGTCTACACGGTGTTCGCGGTCGTCGAGCGTGGCATGGACGTGGCCGACCGGGTGCTCGAGGGCGATGTCATGACGCGCGTGGAGCTGGTGGACGCGCCACGCCGGTGAGCCTGCACTCGGGGCGCCTGCCGCGCGACCTCACGCCGAACCACCTGACGACGGCGGTGGCGGCGCGCCGGGCCGCGGGGAAGCCGCTCGTCGACCTCACCGAATCGAATCCCACCCGCGTCGGCCTGGTCTATCCGCCCGGTCTGCTGAGACCCCTCGGAGATCCGCGCGGCCTCGTCTACGCACCGGAGCCGTTGGGCCTCCTCGACGCCCGCCGCGCCGTGTCCGCCGACCACGCCCGGCGCGGGGTGGCGGTGCCGCCGGAGCGGATCGTCATCACCGCCAGCACCAGCGACGCCTACGCGATGCTCTTCAAGCTGCTGTGCGACCCGGGCGACCGGGTGCTGGTGCCGCGGCCGAGCTATCCGCTGTTCGAGCACCTGACGGCGATGGAGTCGGTGACCGCCGTGCCCTACGCGCTCGACGCCCATGCCGGCTGGCGGCTCGACGTGGCGGCCGTGGCCGCCGCCCTCGACGCCCGGACCAAGGCGGTGCTGGTGGTCTCGCCGAACAACCCGACCGGATCGGTCATCGACCGCCAGGAGCTCGATGCCCTGGCCGCGCTCACCTCGTCGCGCGGCGTGGCCCTCATCGGCGACGAGGTCTTCGCCGACTATCCGATCACCAGCGGCGGCGCCGCCGTCTCGGTGCTGCAGCAGGCGCAGTCGCTGACCTTCGGCCTGGGCGGCCTGTCGAAGTCGGTCGGTCTGCCCCAGGTGAAGCTGGCGTGGATTGGCGTCTCGGGCCCCGCCGCCCTGGTCGACGAGGCGTTGCACGGCCTGGAGATCGTCGCCGACACGTTCCTGTCGGTGTCGACGCCAGTCCAGCTCGCGCTCGACGAACTGCTGCAAGCCGGTGCGGAGGTGCGCGCGCAGATCCAGGCGCGGGTGACCCGCAATCTCGACGCGCTCCGCCAGCACGTGCGCGGCGCGGCGGCACTGACGTTGCACGAGCCGCCGGGCGGATGGTCGGCCGTGATCCAGGTTCCCGCCACCGGGGGCGAGGAGGCGCTCGTCGTCGCCCTGGTCGAGCGCGACGGCGTGCTGGTGCATCCCGGCTACTTCTTCGACTTCGCGCGCGAGGCCTTCGTGGTGCTGAGCCTGCTGCCGGAGCCGGCCGCGTTCGACGCCGGCATCGCCCGCCTGGTCGCGCGCGTCGCAGGGCGGCCATGACCCGGTCCGCCGTGCGCCAGAGCGGCGTCGGTGTGCCGCTCTTCTCGCTGGTCTCCACGCGCGGCTGGGGCATCGGCGAGTTCGCCGACCTGCCGGCACTTCAGCTCGTGGTGCGAGGCCGCCGGCCAGCGCTACGTGCAGATCCTGCCGCTGAACGAGATTTCGCCGGGCGAGACCTCGCCCTATTCGTCGATGTCGGCGATGGCCCTCGACCCGATCTACATCCGCGTGCCCGACGTGGAGGACTTCGCCGCCCTGGGCGGCGAGGCGGCGCTCGAGGCCGCCGACCGGGCGTCCCTGGCCGCCGTGCGGGCCGCACCGCGCCTCCGCTACGCCGAGGTCCGCGCCCTCAAGTCGCGATGGCTGCGGCGGGCGTATCGGCGCTTCGTCGACGAGGAGCTGGTGCGCGGCACCGCGCGGGCCGAGGCGTTTCGCGCCTACGAGGCCAGCGAGTCGTGGTGGCTCGACGCCTATGTGACCTTCCGCGCGATTCACGCGGCCAACGATGAACGGGCGTGGTGGGACTGGACGCCGGCCCTGGCGTTCGCCGATCCGGCGGCGGTGCGCGATGCCTCGACCGCACTCGGCGAGGAGCGGCGGTATCGCGCCTACCTGCAGTGGATCGCCGAGGGGCAGTGGCGCGCGTCACGTGCCGCGGCCGGGGTGCGGGTGTTCGGCGACTTGCCGTTCATGGTGTCGGGCGACAGTCCCGACGTCTGGACCCGCCGCCAGGAGTTCATGCTCGACGCCACCGTCGGCGTGCCCCCCGACGCCTTCAGCGACTCCGGTCAGGACTGGGGCCTGCCGCCGTGGCGCTGGACGGCGCTGCAGGCCACCGGTTTCCAGTGGATGCGCGCCCGGGCGCGGCGGACGGCCGCGCTCTTCGACGGCGTCCGCATCGATCACCTGGTCGGCTTGTACCGCGTCTACGTGCGGCCCACCGACGAGACACAGCCGAAGGTGTTCGCGCCGCCGGACGAGCGCACGCAGAGCCAGCTGGGCGCAACCCTGCTCGGCATCTACCTGGCCAGCGGCGTCGAGGTGGTCGCCGAGGATCTGGGCACCGTCCCCGACTTCGTCCGCTGGTCGATGGCGCGGCTGGGCGTACCGGGGTTCAAGGTGCTGCGGTGGGAGCGGGCATGGCGAGAGGAAGGGGAACCGCTGCTCGACCCGGCGGCGTATCCCGAGCTGTCGGTCGCGCTCTCGGGGACCCACGACACCGAAGCGATGACCGAGTGGTGGGCCGAGGCGCCGGCGCCACTCAAGGCGTCGCTGCGCAGCGTGTGCGGGCTGCCGGCTCCACCGGCAGAGGGCGAGCCGTACGTGCCCGTGGTGCGCGATGCGGTGCTGAGAACGCTGCTGGCGAGCGGGTCGCGCTACGTCATGTTCCCGTTGCAGGACGTGTTCGGCTGGACCACGCGCGTCAACACGCCGGCGACGGTGAGCGACGACAACTGGACGTGGCGCGTGCCGGTGCTGATGGACGCGTGGCGCGAGTCGCCGGAGTGGGTGGAGCGCGCCGCCGCCCTGGCGGGCTGGTGCCGCGCCTCGAACCGTACCCCACCCCCGGCGTAGGGGTCTGGCACCAACGGCACGATTCCTGCGCCGGGCCTCAGACTTACCGGCTCGAACGGTTGCAGGAAGTCACGAGTACGCAGATTACGCCAGCGCATCGGGCCAGGACGGCGCACGCGACATGCCATCGGTGCCAGACCCCGGGGACGGGCTAGGGCAGGGCGCGGTACTTGAACTGGCGGAAGCGAACCTCGCCCGTGCCGGCGGCGTAGATCGCCGGCCGGAGGCTCGAGAACTCGTAGGCGACGTTGTGGTGGTAGCCGGAGAGTTCCATGCCGCGGTCATAGCGTTCCCAGGAGACGCCGTCCACGCTGTACTGCATCGTCAGGATGTGTCGATCGTTGCGCAGGCGGATGCGCAGCCGCTGGCCGACGGCCGCCGGCTTGGCCTGGGGCCGATCCAGTCCGTAGCTGTGCATGAAGAAGTTGGTGGCCGAGAAGCCGAGCCCGGCGTACAGGCGACGGCTGTAGAAGAGGAGGAGCCCGGCCGAGGCGCCCGGATCGGCGTCGATGTCCACCTCGATCTCGTAGGCGCGATCGCCCGACACGAACCACAAGGGCGAGCTCGTCGCCGGCCCGTCGCCCTTCGCGCGCAGCACCAGCGCCCCGTTCTCGTGCCGCACCCGCGACGTGTCGCCGGCGTCGCCCGCGTAGAAGCTCCACTGCACGCCCATCCGGCTGGCGCCGAAGTCGTCCGAGAACGCGAAGCCGTGCGGACCGGCCGTCCCGGCCGGCTTGGTGATCGGCTGCGTCGGATCGCCGCCGAGCACGCGGAACCAGCCATCCGCCGTCCACTCGACCGGTTCGAGCAGCGTCTGCCGGCCCAGAGTCAGGTAGTCCTTCTCGTAAGCGTGGTAGACCATCCACCAGCGACCGGCGGCATCTTCCACCAGCGTGCCGTGCCCCTTGGACCACCAGGCCTCGGTCGCTGAGCGCGTCCGCACGATCGGGTTGTGGGGTGAGTGCTCCCACGGCCCGTCGATCGACCGCGATCGTGCGGCGACGATCATGTGGCCGGTGGGCGGCCCGGCCGTGCCGCCCTGCGCCAGCACCATGTAGTAGTAGTCGCCACGCCGCAAGATCTTCGGCCCCTCCTGCGCGAACCCTTCGATGACGTACGACTCCGGGATCGGCCAGCCGTCGTAGACCTTCACTGGCTCGCCGACCACCGACAACCCGTCGGGTGCCAGCGTCGCGCGGTAGCCCGCGCTCAGGAACAGGTAGCGGCGGCCATCGGGACCGACCGCGTGTCCGGGATCGATGCGGCCGATCTTCAAATCGATGGGGTCGCTCCACGGCCCGCGGATGTCGTCGGCCCACACCACGTAGTTCGATCGGTATGGCCCCACGCCCGGGAAGTAGATGTAGTAGCGACCGCCGTGCTTGACGAGATCCGGCGCCCACACCGCGCCGACGTTCTTGCGCAGCGCCGGGCCGATCGGCGTCCAGTTGACGAGATCCCGCGAGTGCCAGACGACGAGGCCCGGATAGGCGTCGAACGACGAGAACGTCATGTAGTAGTCGTCGCCGTCCTTCAACACCGACGGGTCGGGGTGATCGCCCGACAGGATCGGATTCAGGAACGTCCCGTCGCCGAGGTCGGCGCGGCGCTGGCCCTCGACGCCGCGGGCCCAGCGCGGCTCGCCGCCTGGATCGCCGGCCGACGCACCGGTCGCGGCAGGAGTCACGGCGGCCGGCGGCAGGAACCCTCGCGCGCGCATCCACTCGAACCACCGATCGGGCCATGCCGAGGTTGGCCCGAGATCGGGCCGAAGCCCGAAGCCGTGCTCACCCTGCTCGTAGACGTGCAGCTCGCTCGGCACGCCCGCCCGCCGCAACGCCGCATGGAGCGCCAGGCTGTTCTCGAGCGGCACCGAGCGATCGGCCGAGGTGTGCACGAGAAACGTCGGCGGCGTGTCGGCGCGCACGAGCCGATCCACCGACGTCCGCGAGACCAGCGCCGCCGAGGGTCCCTTCCCCGAGCAGGTTGAGCAGCGATCCCCGATGGACGAACGCGCCGTCCATTTGCACGACAGGGTAGAGCAGCGCGAGGAAGTCGGGACGGCCGCTCACCGCATCGAGCGCCTGACCGGTGCGGCCCTCGGGCGCATCGAAGAGCGTGCCGGCCAGGCCGGCCAGGTGGCCTCCCGCCGAGGCGCCCATCACGCCGATGCGATCGGGCCGGACCCCGAACTCGGCAGCGCGCGATCGCACGATCCGTACGGCGCGCAGCACGTCCTGCAGCGAGGCCGGGAAGCGGTAGTCGCCGACACGGTACTTGAGCACGAAGGTGGCGACGCCCAGCGGCGAACAGCCGCGTCGCCACGCCCGCCGCCTCGTTGGCCATCGCCAGCCGCGCATAGCCGCCGCCGGGCGCCATGATCACCGCCGTGCCGGTTGGCGGACCCGCCGGCGCCAGATACGTGAGACTCGGGTCGTGGATGTTGCTGACACGGCCCTCCTCCCAGCGTTCCCCGCCGCCATCAGCGTGGCGACCAGGTACGCCCTCGGGCCACAGCGGGATCGTCTGCACCGCCTCGGTCCGCACCCGGAGCCGGCGGATTCGTCCCTTGAAATGCGACACGCGGTTCATCCGCATGCCCAGCGACGTGCGCCCCGCCTCGAGCGGTGTGAACACCACCTCATCGGCCGCCTGGCGGACGCCGTCCACCGTGTGGGTCATCGTGCGCCCGTCGTAGATGAGCGCGGCGGTGTGCCAGCGATCCGGCGCGTGCACCTTGCCGCGATCGAGCAGCGTCAGTCCGGGCGCCGGCGAGCGCAGGAACGAGTCGAGCGCCCACTGCCCGTCGGGCCGCATGCGCAGTTCGACCAGGGCGCGGTCCTCCGTCCCGTCTTCCTGCACGTGCAGGAATCGCTGCTCTTCGGGTCCTCCGGCCGCCGGGTTGAAGTCGATCTCCACGGTGAACCGCCCGAGTCCCAGCAGCGGATTCGCGTGCACGACCAGGCCGTCGTCCACCCCGTCGAACTCCACGGCGGCATCGCCGGCGCCACCGACGACGCGCGGATTGCCCACGACCTCGACCGCGTGGCCGCCGATCTGCTGGAGGTTGTCGACCAGCCACTCGACCGGTGCGCCCAGGGCCGCCACCTCGTCGCGCTGCCCCGACACCGCCACCCCGAGCGCCGCGACACCGGCGAGCACCGCGAGGGCCGTTTGCGTCCGGGTCACGGCACGCCAAGGGCGCGGATGAGCACGCCCATGTTGCGGATGTAGGCGTCCACCGAGATGCCCATCAGCGACGGATCTGGGAACGGCGAGGTGTCGAAGGTGTCGCCGACGTGCTTCTCGGCGAAATCCCCCGGCGCCACCGCCTCGGGCGCCGGGCCTCGATATGGATGGGTGTTGTAGCCGAGCGGCGCCAGCCAGAACCCCCGGTCGTTGAGTTCGGCGATCACCTTCGTGGCGGCTCCTCCGTCGCCTGCCGCGCCGCTGAGCGTCATGTACTTCGGCAAGGGCGTGCCGCCGTCGGCGATCAAGGGAGAGCCCTTGGTCGCCTCGTCGAGCGGCATCTTCACGGCCGCCTCGTACTGCGCGCGCAGCGCCGCCGTGTCGACGCGGCGGAACGCGCTGTAGTGGCCAATCGTCTTGCGCGGGTTCTTGTCCACGTAGTAGCGGCCGTTCACCACGTTGGAGCCGGAGCGATGCACGTAGAGCGCCTCGTTGGTACCGATCTCGACAAACGTGGGGTGCGTGCGTCCGCCGCCGGCGATGGCCGCCACCTCCGGCGAGAGCTTCACCGAGTCGAGCCAGTCGAGCGCGTCGGGAATGCGCGCCAGGTACTTCCGGTCGCCGGTCAACCGGAAGAAGCGGAGCAGCAGACCGACGTTGGCGCCGGTCGTGTGGGTGACCAGCGCCGTCGGCTCGTAGGTGCGCGCGCCGACCGGCTGCAGCTCCGGCGTGTACTGCAGTCCCCACCCGGCCTGCGGCCGGCCCTGCTGTGTGACGAGAAACGCGTCCATGCCGCGCCGCACCGCGTCGAGCACCCGGCCGTCGCCCAGCACCTGGTAGCACTGCAGCAGGAACTCGATGTTCTCGGCTGCCACGTCGTCGTTGAAGGTGGGGAACGACGTGTAGTCGGGCTTGCCGGGCTTGGCGAACTCGTGGCGCAGGGGATAGCGCTGCGGCCACCCGCCGAACGGGTACTGGCTGTCGAGCACGAACTGCATCGCCTTGTCGAGTGCGGGGCGATAGCGGGGATCGCGCTTCTCGGCATAGAGGCGCAGCAGGAAGCGGGCGGCCTCGGCCGTACCGGCGTCGTCGAAGGTGGCGTTGCCCCAGTAGTGCTGGAATTCCTCGAGCCGCCAGCCGTGCTTGCCGATGGTGTCGTACCACTCGCGCAGCGACGGCTCCCCGGCGGTGTCGGCCACGTAGTTCCAGCCGCCAGCGGGATGCTGCGCCAGGATCAGGGCCCCGGCCACGCCCTCGGCCGCGCGGTAGTAGTAGTCGTCCCTGGTCGCGTGGTACGCGTCGAGGAACAGGTGGCCCATCGTGCCGGTTCCAGGCGGCTGGATCCAGATCATCGACGGCTTCGCCTCCATCTCGCCCCAGCGGCGCGACAGGTCGGGCAGGTACGACCAGACGTAGCCGCCCTGCACGCTCACCGTCTCGACCATGAAGGTGGTGGCGCGCTTCATCGTCTCGAGCACGCGAGTGCGATCGACCACCGCCGCGGGCGTCTGCGCGGTGAGCGCGCCGGCGAGGATCGCCAGCGCGGCAACCGCCATGGCCACGACGGGCAGCCCGCGGCCGATGTCTACGTGCCGGGCTGGACATAGGGCACCTGGTCGAAGAGACGCCGTTCGTCGCCTCGCGGATCGCTGACCACGCGCACCTCGCGATCGAAGACCATCGTCCGCCTCGACGTCAGGTCGTAGACCGGCCACTCGGGCACCGACGGCGTGGCCGGCCGGCCGGTGCGCGCGAAGGCCAGCCAGCAGTCGCTCATCCGCCGCGACAGCTCCAGGGCGTCGGCGCCGGTGCCGACCTTCTCGGGGACGATGGCGGCATTGTCGAAGCTGAACGGCACGTCGAGGCCATGATGGGCGCCCCAGCGGCCGCCGTCCACCGGCGTCTGCCAGTCGAATTGGAACACCCAGGTGTGCGACGCGGCCACCGGCTGCACCGCTCGCCGGTCGGCCTCGATCACCTGCCCGCGCCACGACCGCGAGGCCGTGGTCGCCGCGAAGAACACGTCAGCCGGGGAGTAGTGCGGATACCAGCGGCGATACCTGGCGATGACCTCGGCGCGGTCGAGCGCGCCCATGAACGGCGAATCGGCCTGCAGCGCCGGCAGCAGGGTGTCCCAGGTGAGGTCGAAGAGCGCCGGTTTGCCGCGGCCGATGAGGGTGCGGGTCTCGCCGGCCGTATTCCCGAGAATCATCGGGATATCGGCGGAGAGCGGCGGGGCGTCGGGGTCGAAGGGGTCGCGCGGCAGCGCCCGGCCATCGGTGACCGGGCCCTGGTAGGCGGGGGCCCGGCTCACTTCGATCAGGCGCGCCATCGGCAGCGCGAGCAGTTCCCGGGCGCGCGCCCGGGGCAGGGCCAGCGCGTCGAGGAGCTGCCCGGTGTGCCGTTCGGCGGTGGTCACTCGGCTGCCGGTGATCTGTTGGCCGCTCATCGTGATCGCCCGGCGGAACAGCCCTCGCGCCAGCGGCATCGCCATCAGCGTGGCGATCTTGGCGCCCCCGCCGGACTGGCCGAAGACGGTCACGTTGCCCGGATCGCCCCCGAACACGGCGATATGGTCGCGCACCCACTGCAGCGCCAGGACGAGATCGAGCAGGCCGACGTTGCCCGAGTCGGCGAACTCGTCGCCGGCGAGTCCGGCCAGGTAGAGATGGCCGAAGACGTTGAGGCGGTGGTTGACGGTGACCACCACGACATCGCCGCGCCCGGCCAGCCGCGCCCCGTCGGCCTCGAGCTCGTTGCTGGTTCCGCTCGAGAACGCTCCCGGGTGGAACCACACCAGCACCGGCCGCCGCGCGGTGTTGGTCGCCGGCGTCCACAAGTTCAGGTGCAGGCAGTCCTCGCCCATCGGCACGCCGCGCAGGCCGGGTTGCGGCGCCACGGGGCCGAACTCCACCGTGTCGACGACGCCGGTCCACGGCGTCACCGGCGCCGGCGGCTGGAACCGTCGTGCCGCGGTGTCGGCGCCGTAGCGCAGCCCCTTGAACGCGCACACGGCGCCGTCGCGGAACCCCCGCACCTTGCCGGCGGAGGTCTCCACGACGGGGGCCGAGGCCCGAGGCGTCTGGCGCGCCGCCTCGAGCCCGGCCGCCCGCCACGCCGCCGCCGCGCCCATGCCGACGGCGAGGCGATGGAGCGCGTCGCGGCGGTGCATCGGCATCGACGGTATCGCTGCTAGAACACGAACCGCATGCCGATCTGGATCTCGCGGCCGGTGCCGTCGACGCGCTTGCGGGTCACCTTGCCGAAGTTGGGGCTCGCGATGTTGGTGTCGGGCATGTCCCAGACCACGCTGTTGAACAGGTTGTAGGCCTCGAGCCTGGCTTCGAGCCGGTAGCGGCTGTTGAAGTTGAAGCTCTTGGTCAGCGTCATGTCGGTGAGGAACACGCTCGGGCCGTCGAGCCCGTCGTAGGTCCACGGGTTGCTCCGCGCGGTGAATGCGTCCTGCACCGCGAAGACGCTGGTGTCGAACCAGTTGTCGCGGGTCGGGTTGTCGAGCGTCGGGTCGCCGTTGGCCACGTAGCTGGTGTTGAAGATGACCTGGCGGCCCGAGTAGTAGCGGCCGGCGCCGGTGACCTGCCAGCCGCCAAGAAGCAAGTCGAGCGCCACTGGCATCTCGGACCACACGGCGCGGTCGCGGCCGACCGGAATCTGCCAGGTGACGGCCGAGGTGATGCGATGCCGGGGGTTGGCGCCGAGGGCGTTGTTCTCGGCCAGCGGCCGCCACTCCCAGCCCGACTCGCCGCTGCTCTGCAGCACGTCGTAGGTGGCCAGGTCGTCGTAGAACTCCTGCCGCAAGGCCTTGTCCCAGACGTAGGCGATCATGAAGCTGATGCCGCGGGTGAACGGCCGCTGCAGGCGCATCTCCAGCATCTGCTCCTTGATGTGCCGGCCGGCGGTGTTGGTCTGGGTGATTGTGCCGTACTGCGGGTAGGGCACCAGCAGGCTGCCGATCGTCACGTTGGCGTGTTGCGGGCCTGGCCCGGGAACGTCGCGGGCGTCAGGTAGTTGCGGAACGGGTTCGGCACCGACGTGTTCAGCGCCGCCTTCTGCTCGTAGCGGAAGCTCGGGTCGGACATGTTGAGGTTGATGTCGTAGGGCACGCGCGAGCCCCAGTTGAAGAAGTAACTGGCGTCGGCGATGATGCCCGCCCAGATCTCCTTCTGGAACGAGACGGTGAAGCGATCGTTCAACTGCGGCCGCAGCTGGAACTGGTCGAGGCTGACCGCGCTGCCCAGGCCGGTGTAGCGGCCGTAGGCTTGCCCGTAGGGCTCGATCACGGGGTTGACGGCCGACGGGAACGGATCGGCCAGGACCTGGCTCGGCCGGCCGTTGATCAGGCCGAGCGTCGTCGTGGTCTGCGCGAAGCCGGTGTACTGGTTGACGAAGTCGCCGAGCGTGTCGCGGACGTTGCTGGTGGGCATCAGGAAACGGGCGTAGGCCGCGCGTACCACCGAGGTCTCGCCGAGGCGGTAGTTCAACCCGATCCGCGGCATGAAGTTCCACGGCGAGATGTCCCACACGCTGCGGTCCTCGGCAGTGGTGAAGATCCACTCGCCGTTGTACGAATACGCGTAGCCCTTGCTCGCCATGAGCTGCTGGGCCTGTGCCGGCATCGACGGCGGCGTCGCGGCCATCTCGGGGATCGGCTGGGTCAGGTCGAGCCGCTGTGACAACCGGTTGTCCTGGTCGGTCGGACCCGGCTCGAACTCCCAGCGCAGGCCGAGGTTCAGGGTGAGGCGGTCCGACAGTTCCCAGTCGTCCTGGAAGTAGGCGGCGTAGCCCTGCAGGTTCGGCGTCTGCAGCGGGACCAGCCGGGCCGAGGTCTGGTTGTCGAGCGCGCCGAGCATGAATGCCGCCCACTGGTTGCCGGTGTTGACGACGTCCGGGGCATCCGAGCTGTTGGCGGTCAGCGTCGAGTTGAACACCAGGTTGATCGGCTCGAACCGCGCCGCCTCGCCGTAGTAGGCGCGGGTCTCGCCGCCCCACTTCATGTTGTGCCGGCCCTGGTAGCGGTTCATGCGGATCGACGCGGTCCAGGCGTCGGGGTGCTGGTACCACTCACGGCCCTGGCGGCCGAGACGGTTGGTCGTGATTGCCGTTTGCGATCCCGAATAGACGTCGAGCGCCGGGTAGTAGACGTAGCCGCTGTTGTAGAGCGACGAGTACCACTCGCGCGACCAGTAGTCGTTCAGGCCGGCTTCGCCGAGCAACAGGTCGGGATTGTAGAACTCGTCGGTCATGTTGTAGAAGCTGCCGCGGACGTTCAACGTGGTCTTGTCCGAGATGACCCACACCGAGTCGCCGGCGACGCTCATGCCGTAGCGATTGCTGCCGGTGAGCGGGAAGAAGCCGCCTTCGGTCGGGTTGTCCTGGTAGAGGTTGGCCTTGAACTGGCCGTAGCGCGCAAACACCTTCCAGTTGTCGTTGATGTTCACGTCGAGGCGCTGGGAGAAGTTCCAGTAGTCGACCAGGTCGTAGACGGTGCCCTGCCAATTGTCGACGTTGCCGGGCGAATTCGGCAGCGGGATCTGCGCCAGCATCTTGACCGCCACCGGATCGAGCATGTTCGACGGGATGACGTTCCCGGGGAAGGCCGGACGCGACACCAGGCCGTTGGCGCCGACCGTCGACTGGAACGGGTTGAAGATGTTGCGCACGCGGCCGTTGAGCACCGACTGGCTGAAGTTCCCGGCGCGCTCCAACTCGGTGGGTACCGTGCGCACGACCGAGTTCGGCCGCTTGTCGTCCCACTGCTCGAAGCTGGTGAAGCTGAAGATCTTGCCGCGCTTGATCGGCCCGCCGACGGTGCCGCCGTACATCCGCAGCTCGGTGCCGCGCAAGGCGCTGGTGTCCTGGCCCGGGGTGCGCCGGATGGTTGGGTCGGCGATCGAGTTCAGGCTCGGGTCGCGACCGTAGAAGTAGGTCGAGCCGCGCAGCTGGTTGGTACCCGATTTCATGTTCAGGCTGATGATGCCGCCCAGGCTGTGCCCGTTCTCGGCGTCGACGCTGTTCTTCGACACCGTTACCTCTTCCACCGCGTCGACCGCCGGGGTGTAGGCGGTCTTGAAGCTGGCGCCCAGGGCGACGCCGTCGAGCAGGACGTCGTTGGCACGGCGGGTGCCGCCGCCGGCGTCGTAGTCGTTGGCGTAGGCGTGGTGGTAGGGTCGATTCTCGCTGGTCGCCGGCGACACCGTGATGCTCGGGTCGAGCGACGACAGGTTGTAGGGATTGCGGCCGGCGATCGGCATCTGGTCGATCAGTTCCTGCTCGTAGGTGATGTCCGAGCTGCTGGTGAAGAACTGCACCGACGAGGGCGAGGCTTCGACCACCACCCGCTCCTCGATACCACCCACCGTCAGCATCATGTCGACGCTGAGTCGATCGCGCTGCTGGACGCGGACGTTGCGTTGCTCGGCGGGCCTGAACCCGGAGAGCTCAGCGGTGATCGTGTACATCCCCGGCTCGATGAAGTCGAAGATGTAGCGGCCGGCCTCGTCGGTCACGTTGGTGACCGCCACGGCGGTGGCATCGTTGCGGAGCGTGAGGGTCGTGCCGGGCAGCGCCGCGGCGCTGCTGTCGCTCACCGTTCCCTGAATGCGCCCCCGGTAGTCCTGCGCGCCCGCCGACGGAACCCCGACGGCCAGGCCCAGCACCAAGCCGAGCACCGTAACCACGTTCCTCATGACACGCCTCCCTGAGACCACGAATCCCCGCGCTACCGCTGTACCCTGCCGCTGCCGTCGCCCGCCATCAGGCGACGGACCTCGTCCGCCGACACCCGGTTCACGTCGCCGGGAATGCTGTGCTTCAACGCGCTGGCCGCCACCGCGAAGGCAAGCGCGCGATCGGCCGGCGCGCACTGCGCCAGCTCGAAGATGAGCCCGGCGGCGAAGCTGTCGCCGCCGCCGATCCGGTCCACGACCCGCAGCGCGTAGCGCGGACTGTGGTGGAATGCCCCGCCGTCGCGCTCGTAGAGCACGGCGCTCCAGTGGTTGTCGCTGGCCGAGTGGCTTTCGCGCAGCGTCACGGCCACCCGGGCCACGTCGAGGTCCCGGGCCACGCGCGCGCAGGCGTCGCGATAGCCGGTCACGTCGAGGGCGCCGCGGGTGACGTCGGCGTGCGCGACCTCGACGCCGAGGACCGCCTGCAGGTCTTCTTCGTTGGCGATCACCAGGTCCGCGCCCTGCACCAGGGGGCGCATCGTCCGCTGCGCCTCCGCTTCGGTCCACAGCTTGCGGCGGTAGTTGAGGTCGACGCTCACGGTGGCGCCGGCCTGTCGCGCGGCGTCGATGGCCTCGTCCACCGCCGCGGCCAGCCCCGGGCCGAGCGCCGGTGTGATGCCGGTCCAGTGGAACCACCGGGCGTCCTGCATCACCACCGGCCAGTCGACGGCGCCGGCGGTGAGCTCGCTCACCGACGAATGGGCGCGGTCGTAGATCACCGTCGAGGGGCGCTGACTGGCGCCGGTCTCGGCGAAGTAGATGCCGAGGCGGTCGCCGCCGCGCAGCACGTGCTCGACGTGCACGCCCTCGGCGCGCAGGGCCCGCAGGGCGGCATCGCCCACCGGGTTGGCCGGCAGGCGGGTCACGTAGTGGCTCTCGCAGCCGAACTGGGCGAGGCTGATCGCGACGTTGGCCTCACCGCCGCCGAAGCTGGCCTGCAGCGCCGGCGTCTGGAAGAAGCGCTCGACGCCGGGCGGACTCAGCCGCAGCATCATCTCGCCGAAGCAGACGGCCTTCATCGCACCACCGCCTTGGCCGCCGGCAGGCCGCGCGCGGTGGCGACCGCGTCGACGAAGACCCGCGCGGTGGCAGTGATGTCGTGCAGCCGGCCCTCGCGCACGGCGGCGCGATCGACGAGCGCCGAACCCACGCCGATCGCCGTCGCCCCGGCCCGGATCCACGCCCCGGCGTTCTCGCGGGTCACGCCGCCCGTGGGCACGAGGCGCAGCATGGGCATCGGGGCGAGCACGTCGCTGAAGAACGACGGGCCGAGTGCGGTGGCGGGGAACACTTTGACGAGGTCGGCGCCCGCCTCCCAGGCCGCGAGGATCTCGGTGGGCGTCAGGCAGCCCGGCATCACCGCGCAATCGGCGGCCCGGCACGCGGCCACGACCTCGGGCTTGAAGACCGGGCTGACGACGAACGCCGCGCCGGCATCGATCACCGACCTGGCCGTGGCGGCGTCGAGCACCGTGCCAGCGCCGACGATGACCTCCGCGGACGCCCGGGCCACCAGTGCGGCGATCACCTCGACGGCGCGTGGCACCGTCATCGTGATCTCGATGGCGGTGACCCCGCCCGCTGCCAGCGCGTCGGCCACCTCGTACGCCTGCGCCGCGTCGGGCAGCCGCACCACGGCGACGACTCCGACCCGCTCGATGGCGTCGACGACGTCGTGACGCGGGCGCGAGGCAGCCATCAGAACCAGCCCCGCAAGCCGTTGGCGACCAGCGCCAGGGCGAAGACGAAGGTCACCACGAGGACGGCGTTCCTGGCGGCGTTGGCCCGGAACTCGCCCATCAGCGGCCGGTTCACGAAGTAGAGAATCACCGCGATCGCCACCGGCGCCATCAGCAGGTTGCCGACCATTGCCGCGATCGCCTTCATCAGCGCCGGCAGCTGCCAGAACGGCGCGACCAGCGCCGGCACGGCGATCCAGGCGGCGAACACCGCCTTGAAGAGCCGGTTGTCGTCGGTGAACCGCCAGTCGCGCTTGGCCAGGTCGAGGCAGAAGTAGGTCATCGTCAGCGCCACCGAGATGAGCGTGGTGAACGCCGCGGCGAAGAGGCCCAGCGAGAACAGGCGGGGGGCCAGGAAGCCGAGCGCGCCGGGCAGCGCCGGGCCGAGGACCATGCCGGCCACCGGGATGCTCTCGACCTGCGAGTAGTGGCTCACGCCCAGGTAGCTCGGGCCGCTGCCGGTGTAGACGGCGTGCAGCGCGGTGGCGCCGGCGACGATCACCACGACGGAGAACAGCCCCCAGATGACGCCCAGGTTCTGCACCGTCTTCCAGAACGTGCGTCGCACGTCGGCCACGGTGTAGCCGGCGTTGTGGGCGAGATAACCGTAGGAGAGGAAGACCGCTGGGGCCAGCCCCTGTCCGGCGATGGCCATCACCTGCGTGAACCCGTCGCGCACCCGGTCGCTGCCCACGACCGGCACCGGCGCCGGCACCTGTGGAACCAGGCCCTGGCCCAGTGCCACCCAGGTGCGCCAGTCGAACAGACCCTTGATCGCCACGATGATGAAGCAGGCGAGGATGACCAGCAGCAGCGCCGTCATGATCTTCTCGACGCGCTTGTAGCCGCCGAGCACCGCGGCGACGACGGTCATCAGGGTGAGCACGATCGCGGCGACGACCAGCCCGGCGTCGGTGGTGGCTGGCGGCAGCATGCCGAGGGCGCCATAAGTGCCCTCGACCATCGCCGACATCTGGCTCATGTTGACGACGACGTTGACCAGCGCCATCGGCACGACGATGGCCCAGGCCAGCCACGCCCCGAACTCGCTCCGCACCATGTCGACCATGCCGCGGCCGCCCGACACGATCCCGACGCGCGACGCCGAGTCGAGCGTGATGACCACCATCGGCACGATGGCCAGCGCCACCCACAGCAGGTCGAAACCGAACCACGCCCCGGCCAGCAGCCGCGTTGCCACCGCGCCCGCGCCGATCATGCCGGCCGCAGTCAGGGCGGCGGGGCCCACGATCTTGGCGAACACTCCGGCCAGCGTCAGGCGTCCCGACATGTCGGCGGAGACGGCACGGGCGGTGGCAGCCGTGGAGCTCATCGCCTTACCTCACCGTCCCATCCACCCGCCGTCGACGACCAGCACGTGGCCGTGGACGTAGTCCGACGCCGCCGACGCCAGGAACACGACCGCGCCAGCCAGGTCCTCGGGCCGGCCCCAGCGGCCGGCCGGGATGCGCACCCCGATCTGGCGCGCGCGCTCGGCGTCGGCGCGCAGCGCCGCCGTGTTGTCGGTCTCCATGTAGCCGGGCGCGATGGCATTGACGTTGATGCCGTGCCCGGCCCACTCGTTGGCCAGCGCCTTGGTGAGCTGCGCCACGCCGCCCTTGGCCGCGGCGTAGCCCGGCACGGTGATGCCGCCCTGGAAAGAGAGCAGCGACGCGATGTTGACGATCTTCCCGCCGCCGCCGCGGGCCAGCATGTGGCGGCCGGCGGCGCGGCACACCCGGAAGACGCTCGACAGGTTCACGGCCAGCACCTCGTCCCAGAACGCGTCCTCGTGTTCGGCGGCCGGCTGCCGGCGGATCGTGCCGGCGTTGTTCACCACGACGTCGACCCGGCCGAACGCCGCGATCGCATCGGCGACCACGCGGTCGCCGGCGTCGGCGTTGCGCAGGTCGCCGGCCAGGGCGTGCGTGCGCCGGCCGGTGCGGGCGGCGATGTCGGCGGCGGCAGCCTCGGGCGGGGCGGTGCTGGCGTGCAGCACCACGTCGGCGCCGGCCCCGGCCAGGGCCGCGGCCATGGCGGCGCCGAGTCCGCGCGAGGCGCCGGTCACGAGCGCCACCCGATCGTCGAGGCGAAAGGCATCGGCCACCACCGCGGGTCCGATCAGCGGCTCCCTGCGGGCGGCAGGAAGTCCTGCCGCAGGGGATGGAAGATGTCGATCAGCACGACCTGGTCGTCGAGCATCGTGGCGCCGTGCTGCACGTGCGGCGGAAAGTGCAGCACGTCGCCGGCCGAGGCGACGCGCTCCTGGCCGTCGACGGTGAAGCGCACGGATCCGCGCTCGACCAGGGTGATCTGTTCGTGCGGATGCGAGTGCACCGCGGTGACTACCCGCGGCGCGAACTGCAGCCGGCACACCATCAGGTGCTCGCCCCAGATCATCTGGCGCTCGATGCCCTCGGCGAGGTGCTCCACCGGAATCGACGCCCAGCTCGTGTGCTGGAACGCGGCTATCACGTTGGGGTCGTTCATCGCGTGCTCCGTGCCTTGTCGAGGCCCGATCCCTGGGCCGCGAAGTCGGGATGGACGTTGACGACGCCGTACTGGCGATCGTCGTTCTCTTTGTTCGCGGCCATCATCCACAGGAAGTTGATGGCGCCGCCGGGTGCGGCGACGTTGGGGTGGTAGCCCTGCGGCATCACCACGAGGTCGCCCTCGCGGACGATGGTCGCCAGCTCCGGCTCGCGCGCGTCGGTGTAGACGAGCTGCACACCGAAGGCCGGGGCCGGCATGTCGATGTAGAGGTAGGCCTCCTCGAGCATGGCGGCGTGCTCGTGCGGCGGCCACGACGTCCAGTTGCCGGGCTCGCTGAAGGTGACGCCGGCCATGATGCGGCCGGCCCGCACGTTCTTGCCGATGAGCACGTTCAGGTCGCGCTTGGCGGTGGGCCCGCCGGCGTCCACGTGCAGCGTCGGGTCCTTGCGGATCTCGGCGAAGCGCACCACCTGCACGTCGTGCACCGCGTCGACCGGCGCGGCGATCTCGGCGAGATCGCAGCCCGGCGGACCGGGTGTCACCTGCACCGAGGCGTCGCGCGGCACGTAGATGGCGTCGTAGCGCTCGAGCGTGTGCGGCTGGCCGTTGGTGGTGACCGTCGCCGTGCCGCGAAGGCACACCAGGCCCACCTCGAACGACTCGGTGGCGAAACGCACCGGGGCGTCGCCGGCGTCGAGGATGACCCGGCCGTATCGCAGGTGCCGCGACGGCCCGACTCCCGGCGCCAGCGCGTGCGTGCGGCCCTTGGCGGCCGCCGTGTCGCGCACGATGCAGGTGTCGGATGAGAGGGCGCGAAGTTCGGTGGACACGGACAACTCCTTGGCAGGCATCGGATCAGGCCACGATCGGCGCGGCGAAAGCCGGCGCGGCCACCAGGGCGGCGGCGCCCTGCAAGCGGGGATGCTCACTGGCGGCCACCGGACGAATCTCGGTGCCCGCGGCAGCGGGGGTGAGGGTGCGCTCGGCCAGTGCCGATCGCACCGTGCCTTCGATCAGGTCCCAGGCCTGCGTGATTTCGCCGCCGATGTAGACCCGGGCCGGATCGAGCGCGTTGACGACCGAGGCCAGCCCCAGGCCGAGATAGCGCGCCGTGGCTTCGAGCGCGGCCACCGCCTTGGCGTCGCCGCTGCGGGCGCGGACCATCAGATCGTCGATGGTGAAGTGCGCGCGGGCCGCGTCGATGGGCCCGCCGTTGGGGGTGAGGGGCCGGCCGAAGTAACGGGCCAGGGTCGCGCGGTTCGAGACGTACGCCTCCCAGCAGCCGTTCGATCCGCAGGAGCAGCGCGGGCCGTCGAGCGAGAGCGGCACGTGGCCGAACTCGCCGGCGATGTTGTGGCGCCCGCGCATCACCTCGCCGTTGATGATGACGCCGACCCCGAGGCCGTCGGAGACGCTCACGAACACGAGGTCGCTGCCGGCGGCCGGCGCGTCGGATCGGAGGGCCCAGGCCTGCGCCAGCGCGCAGGCGCGGCCGGAGTTCTCGATCTGCACCGGGAGCCCGGTGGCGGCGGCGAGCGGATCGCGCAGGTTGACATCGCGCCAGCCGAGCGTGGGCGCATGCAGCACCGTCATCGTCGAGTGTTCGACCATGCCGGGCACGACCAGACCGATGCCCTCGCAGGCGTCCACGTCGACGTGCTCGGCGAGCAGGGCCTTGATGCGCCGCGCCAGGGTCTTCACCAGCGCCTTCGGGTCGCGCAGTGTCGGGAACGACGTCACCCCGGCGATCGGCTTGCCCAGCAGGTCGGCGAGCATCACGAAGGTCTCGCTGGCGCGGATGTCGACGGCGACGACGGCCCGCCGGCGGGCGTCGATGTAGAGGAACGTCGGCTTGCGGCCGCGCACGGTTTCGCCGGTGGCGCCTTCGACGATCAGGCGGCGGCGGAGCAGGTCGTTGACGATGAGCGTCACGGCGCCGCGGCCCACGCCCATCGTGCGGGCCAGGTCGGCCCGCGAGATCGGCTGGTGCGTCCGCACCAGGTTGAGGACGATCTGGCTGTTGATCGCCCGCGACGTGCCTCGCGTAGCGACCCGGAAGCGCGAGGTGTTGATTCTGCGCATTTGACTCAAAGTAGGACAAATACCGGCTTCAGAGCGCCGCCATCGACCAATTCACGCTATGAGACGCGGACGATAGCCGAGTTTTAGTTTCGAATGCAAACAAAATATCGACGGCCGACCCATATTGTCTTCGTGGGCTCTCGCCGGCGCGTCTGACCAAGAACCGGGGTCTGGCACCGATGGCACCGGTTCTGTGCCAGTCGCCGCGACCGCGCGCCGATCTGCGCAGCAAACGGTGCAGAAAACGTGACTCTGGCAGTACCTGCGCGGCTTACCCCGACGACGGGCTCACTGCGGTGCCAGACCCCCGGCGAGCCCCGGCGGGCTGAAGATGGAGGCAGAGCAGGCCGGTGACGTTGGCCACGGCGAAGCTGATGCCCTTCAGGTTGCGCTCCGGGGGCACGCCCGGGATCGGCCGCGGGTAGCCGCTGGCGTGCACCGTCAGCCCGAGCGTCTCGCCGTCCCGGCTGGCGACGCACACCTCGTGACGGTCGCGGGCCATGTCCAGGTGCACGGCCACCGCGCCTGGCAACGCCCCCGGCAGCCAGCGGGTTCCGTCCTGCTCGCCGGCGGCCACCAGCCACACGCCGGCGCGCCCGGCCCGCGCGAGTGCTGCCGCCAGCCGCGCCTCATGGGCGGGATTCGCGGTGCCCAGACTGAGATTGATGACGTGCACCCCGGCAGCCACGGCCCAGTCGATGGCCGCCTCCAGCGCGTCCACGGTGGCCCGCAGCTCCCGGTGGAAGACCTTCACCGGGACGATGTCGGCGTCGGCGGCCTTGTCGCGGATGGCCGCCGCCACGGCGGTGCCGTGGCCGAGCCGATCCACGGTGTCGTCGCCGCGATGGCCCGCCGCATCGAAGCCCGCTCCCGACGCCACCGGGCCGACATGCGGATGCGACGGATGCACGCCGCTGTCGATCACCGCCACCCGCACCCCGAGGCCGGAGCGTCCGGGGTAGTCGCCCCTCCGCACTTCGCCTGGCCCGAATCCCGCCAGGCCGCCCGCCCTCATGCGCCGGCCCGCGCGGCGGCCCCGTTGAACAGGCGGGCGAAGGCGCCGCCCGACCGTGCCAGAGCCTCCGGCGTGCCGGTTTCGACCAGTCGCGCACCCTCGAGCACCGCCACCCGGTCGGCCGCCATGGCCACGGCCGCGCGGTGGGAGATGACGATCGACGTGCGGCCCCGCATCACCGCCCGGTAGCTCTCCACGATGTGACGCTCCTGCACGGGATCGAGGGCCGCCGTCGGCTCGTCGAGCACGAGCACCGAGGGATTCGCCAGGAACGCCCGCGCGATGGCCACCCGCTGGCGCTCGCCCGCCGACAACTGCTGGCCGCGCTCTCCGACCATCGTCGCGTCGCCGTGCGGCAGCCGGGCGATGAACGGCGTCAGGCCGGCGGCCTCGGCCGCGAGCGCCACCGCGTCGTCGTCGGCGGCCGGGCGGGCGTAGCGGATGTTCTCGGCGATCGAGGCGTGCAGCAGCGTCGGTTCCTGCTCCACCAGCACGACGTGGCGGCGGATGTCCTCGAGCCGCAGCGCCCGCAGGTCGTGGCCGTCGAGCAGGACCATGCCATCGTCGGGATCGACGAGCCGCAGCAGCAGATGGGCCAGCGTCGACTTGCCGCTGCCGCTGGCGCCGACGATGGCCACCGAGGTGCCGGGCTCGACCCGCAGCGTGAACCGCTCGAGCACCGGCACGCCGCGCTCGGTGGTGACCGAGACACCCTCGAGGTGCAGCGCGCCGCGCACGGCCGGCAAGGCGTGCGCGCCGGCGGCCTCCCGCACGTCGAGCGGCGCGTCGAGCAGTTCGAGCACCCGCCGCCACGACACCTTGGCGGTGGCCAGCGCGGTGTACAGCCCCATCAACGCCTGCACCGGCGCCATCACGCGCATCTGGTAGGCGATGAACGCCGCGAAGGTGCCGAGCGTGAGGGTGCCCTCGATCACGCGGGCCCCGCCGTAGAGGAACACCACCGAGGCGCCGAGCGAGACGATGAGCCCGGGCAGGCCGCCCGCCAGGTAGGTGAGCCGCTGCATCCCCATCAGCGCCCCGACGAAGCGGTCGTTCAGCGCCGTGAACCGGCCGCGCTCGCGCCCCTGCGCGTTGGAGGTCACGACCAGCGTGGAGGCCTGCAGGGTCTCGATGAGGAAGCTGCCGATGTCGGCGCTGCGTTGCCGCAGGTCGGCGATGTGCCCTTCGAGGCGGCGACGGTAGCGCACCAGCATCCACAGGCTGAGCGGCATCACCGACGCGGTGACCAGCGCCAGCCGCCAGTCGAGCCACACGAGCATCACGATGCAGCCCGCCAGGAACAGCATGTTGCCGACCCAGGCCAGCGCCGCCTCCGCCGCCACCCGCTGGATCTCGCCGATGTCGCTGTTCAGCCGCGACACGATGTCGCCCAGCCGCGTGCGGGCGTAGAAGCGCGGCGAAAGCTGCTGCAGATGCGAGTAGACCGCCAGCCGCATGTCGAACAGGATCGCCGCCGACACCCGTGTGTAGCGCAGGCCGCTGACCACGTTCAGCACGTAGCTGCCGATCGCCGAGCGCGGCGAAGAGGCCGACGATTCGCCACAGCGCGGCCAGGTCGCGCCCGATCAGCGCGCGATCGACGAGATCCTTGGAGAGATAGGGCGTGACGAGCGACAGCCCGGTGCTGACCAGGCTGATCGCCATCACCAGGGACGAGCCGGCGCCAGTACGGCGCCAGAAACGCAAACGCCCGACGCAGACTTGCGTCGGGCGTCGGTGTGGTCACGGGCGTACGTCCCGCCCATCAACGAGCCGCGGTGGCCGTGGGCGTCGAGCCGGGCACCACGAAGAGCTCGGTCGTCTGGTCGCCGCCCATGGCCATCGTCCGCAGGTACTTGTGGGTCGCGGCGTCCCAGATGTCCACGGTGGCGCCGGCCACGTAGACGTAGACCAGCTTGCCGTTGGAGCTCACCCGCACGCCCATGCGCGGCCGGCCCTCGAACTCGGTGCGCTTCAGCACCGCCGGTTTCTCGAGGTCGAAGGTCCACAACTCGTAGTGGCCGATGTCCTGGACCAGTGCCGTAGGCGCGTTTGCCGTCGGGCGCCTTGGCGAACGACACCTGCTGTGCCGGTCCGATCGGCTGGAAGTCGACCTTGCGGTTGACCAGGTCGACGCGGCCGATGCCCATCAGCCGGCGCTTCTGCACCGCGTCCTGCCATCGTGAAGAGGCCGGTGAAGGTCCCGGGCGGGTCGTAGAAATCGTGCGACGGCCCGAGATTGATCCGGCCGAGCCCGGGCTCGGTCGGCGCCGCGAACGGCCACGACTCCACCTCGGTGAAATTGGTGGTCTCGAGCACCGTCACCTCGTCGCCGAAGAGGAACAGGTGCTTGCCGTCGGGGCCGAGCCGCATGTTCACGTTCTCGCGCTCGTCGCCCTTCGGCCACGGGATCGTGCGGGTGAACTGGTGCGTGGCCAGGTCGTACTGCTGGATCATCGGCGGTCCGATCTCCCAGCGGTCGACCAGCTTGGTCGCCGTGCGGTACATCACGATCAGGAACTTGTTGTTCGGATCCGGCTGCAGGTTGTTGACGCGAATGAGCTTGTTGCCGACGCTCAGCTTGAAGCTGTCGATGGTCTTGCGCGAGGCGATGTCGATCACCTCGACCTCCTCGAACCGCGAGTTCAACGCGTAGAACCGCGTGCGATCCGGCGACGGCGTGATCGAGCGCGGAATCCCCGTCTTGAGGACGATCTTGTCCACCATCTTCTCGGTGGCCTCGTCGTAGATCTCGATCTCGCCCTTGTAGGTGCCGATGTACATCGTGCCGTTGCCGCCGGTGAGCGCTGGCGCCTTGGCGGCGCCCTTGCCCTGACCGATCGCGGCCGGCGCGAGGACGACGGCGACGGCGGCCGCGGCCGCTCCTGCCAGTAGACAGCGCATGACGATCCTCATCCCGGGAACACCAGGTCGATCTTGCGCCAGTCCTTCTGGGCGACGGCGCACTTGGCCGTCCAGTCGGGAGCGTGGTTGAGCTGATCGGGCACGTGCGCCGGCCAGAAGCAGCCCATGTGGCAGTCGAAGAGGTCGCGCTCGACCGGCGAGCACAGTCCCGCCGTGCCGCCGGCGTGGTCGGCCTCCCAGCCCGGCGAGAAGACCAGCGAGCACCCCGGCGGGATGTGCGGCGCCTCGGGCTGCTGCGGCGGACCGCCCTGCTGCAGGGCCACCACGTCGGGCTCGGTGGCCGCCACGACCCGCGCGGCCTTCCTGTTAATGGCGTTGAGGTGCTTCATCGTCGTCTCCGTCGAACTGCTTGAGGAACGCCGGGTTCTTCACGGCGAGCTCGCCGTAGATCTCGAGGCAGGTGTGGGTCCAGCCGCGGATCCACTCGCAGTAGTGCAGGTTGGGCCGGGTGGTGTCGCCGTAGCGCGTGTGGGCCTCGTGGTAACAGCCGCCGCCGCAGATCGGACGCGCCCAGCACTGGCTGCAGTCGGTCTTGTGGGCGACGTGGTGATCCTCGAGGAACGACGCCTGCTTGGCCCGGTCGATGCCTTCGGTGACCGAGCCGAAGCGGTGCGCGTCGGAGCCGGCGAAGCGGTGGCACAGCGACACCTGGCCGTCGGTGGCCACGCCGAGCAGGCCGATGCCGGCGCCGCACGGATAGGCCTTGGCGTGGCCGTGGTGGATCTCCTGGAGCGTCTCGCGGACGTTGGAGAAGCCGTGGTGCTTGTTCTGCAGCGACGCCTGCAGGAAGTCCTGCGGCCAGGGCGCGGAACTGCGCCAGCAGGTCGTCGTGGCCGGCGTCGTCGATGGCGTGGCCGCGCTGCGGCGCGGTGGTCACCGGCGCGAAGCCGACCTCCCAGAAGCCCATATCGTCGAACAGGTGCTTGTAGATGCGCTGGACGTCGAGCGTCTGCTTGGTCAGGGTGACCCGGGCGCCGATCGGCCGGGCGCGGTGCCGGGCCAGCAACGCCTTGATCTTCGGCGCGGCGATGTCGTAGCTGCCCTTGCCGTTGCTGAAGACGCGGAACTTGTCCTGGATCTCCTGCGGGCCGTCGATCGAGATGGTGACGCCGATGCGCTCGTCGGCCAGGAAGTCGATGACGTCGGGCTGGAGCAGCGTGGCATTGGTGGTCAGGCTGAAATCGACCAGCTTGCCCTGCTCGGCGGCGGTCTTGCGGGCGTAGCCGACGGTCTGCTTCAGCACCTTGAAGTTCATCAAGGTCTCGCCGCCGAAGAAGGTGATGTGGGCGGTCTTGCCGACGCCGGCTTCCCTCAGCGCCAGATCGACCGCCGCCTGCGCCGTCTCCTCGCTCATGAACTTGGGCTGGCTGCCGTTCTCGGTGTCGACGATCTTGTCCTCGCCGTACTCGTAGCAGTACTCGCAGGACAGGTTGCACTGGTTGGTGACGTTGACCACCAGCGTCTGGATCGGCATCGGCGCCAGCGGGATGATCTTCGGCGCCGGCGGCCGGGCCAGCTGGTCCTCGATGGCGCGGACCCGGTGCAGCTCGGTGAGCGTGTCGCGCAGCTCGGCCGGGCTGAAGCGATCCCCGAGCGCCGCCAGCAGCTCGGCCGGCGTCTGCGGTCGTTCGCGCAACCGCTCGATCACCGCGGTGGAGCAGTCGTCGAAGGCGAACACGGCCGCGCTCGGCACCATGTAGGCGAAGTGCTGCCCCGAGGCCTCGAAGGGGTGGAACTCGCCGACGCTGAGTGTCGGAGCCTGGGTCGTGTTCATGGCGTGACCGTCGGATCGAACTTGATGTAGAGCGGGGGCGCGACCAGCAGGTGCGACCGGGCCCGCAGCGGCGCCGCGCCCGGCGGCGTGTAGCTGGCCACCACCCACACGTCGCCGATGTTGTTGCGCTCGCCCTTGCGCTCCGGGTTGGGGCCGTCGACGTTCGGCGTGAAGAGACCCGACGCCGCGTCGATGGCGCCGACGAACTTGATGTCCTCGTCGTCGAAGGTGGCCTTGTACTCCTCGAGGCTCCAGACGGCCGTCACCGCATCGAGCTTGAGGTCGTCGGGCGTGTTGGGCTTCTTGTCGGCGCCGTTGTTGTAGGCCCAGGCGTCGAAGGCCGCCAACTGCTTCGGAAAGACCACCCCGCCGGTACGGGCCATGTTCCACACCGGCGCCACGCGCAGAGCGTCGATCTTGTCGTAGACGGTGACGGCCCGCGGCAGCGCCGCTCCGCCCACCACCATCGTGCGCGGCCCGACGGCGGCGCCCTGGGCGACATCGACCGTGGCGGTGACCACGTCGCCGGCCACCGACGCGGCGGTGGCGGTGATGCCGGTGCCCAGATCGATGTCGCGCGGCTGCAGCGACGCCGGCGGGTTGGCCACGTAGATCTTCAGCGCCTGGCCGGTGCCGCCGGCCCGCAGCGCCGAGCGGTCGAGGCCGACGATCGTCAGGTCGCGTCCCACCTTGGTGAGCTGCACGTCGAGACCGAGCTCGTCGTAGCCGCCGGTGAACCAGCGGCCGCTGATCTTCGACCAGTCGCGCTCGACGAACATCACTTCGCGAAGCGCCGTGTCCTCGGCGCCGCCGGCGGTGGAGCGGCCGCGCCACTGGAAGCCGGTATAGATGGTCACCCGGCCGGCGCGGGTCACCGTCTGGCCGGTGCGCGCGTAGGTATAGGTGATCTCGGCTGGTGAACTCGTCGGCGGCGCCGCCGGCCGCCGCCAGCACCACGCGGCCGAAGATGGCGCCCTTGCCGGGCTCCCAGCCCGAGAGCGCCCACGTGCCGTCGATGCGCGCCGGCCGCATCGCGGCCGACCACTCCGACCAGTCCGTCGTTTGCAGCGGGTAGGCCTCGGCCAGGTGGTCGATCGCCTTCTCGGAGGGATGCCTGAGATCGGGTGGCCGGCCCGACTCGTCGCGTCCCGTCGGTGCCGGGCCCATCCGGCGGTAGGTCTGGCGGTCGATGATCGGGTAGTAGCCCCGGTGCATCGCGATGAGCAGCTCCCACTCCTGTCGAGTGCGATGCTGCGAGAGGATGCGGCCCACCGAGTGGCAGGCGTTGCAGGTGCCCTCGATTTCCTTCGGTATGGTTTCGTCCTGCAGCCGCCGCTCCACTTCGTTGCGGATCGGCCGCGCCTCTTCGGGGGCCAGCCCCAGGTTGTTCGACAGGTACTTCACGACCTGACGGGCGGTGGGCGCGTCGATCTTGACGCCGTTCAGCGCCATCATCCGGGTGATGGTGCGTTCCCAGCCTTCAGGCGTGGTGCGGCGGAACGAGATGCGCGAGAGCTGCTGTTTCTCGTCGGGCCGGTGGCAGCTGCCGCACGCCTTCACCACCGTCTGATCGGTGATCGGAATGCCCGTCTCGGGCTTCGCCGTCGGGGTCGCGGCAGCCGGCGTCTGGGCCGGCGCGGGGGCCGGCGCCTGCGCGGCCGGCGCCACCGAGAGCGCCACCGTCAGGGCCCAGCCGACCGCGACGCCTAGGAATGAGAGACGGGCCGTCGATGCCATGGGGATGAGGGCCAGTTGTAGCACAGATTCACGGCCGCCCCAGCCAGCCGCGGGCCACGGCAGTGGCCAGTGTTGTGAGGAACGACGGCCAGTCCACCGGGCCGGCGCGGCGGGTGTAAACATCGAACAAATCCGGCACCTGGCGGACTGTCGGCGCCAGCTCCACCATCGCCACCACGTCCACGCCGTGGAGGTAGCGGACCCCCTCGCCGGCGCCGCTGGTCACCAGCTGTCGCTCGAGCACGATCTCGCGCTCGGTGAGCGCCGGGCGAGCCTCGAACTGCACGCCGTCGGCGATTCGCAGCGCCAGGTCGTCGGCGGCGCGGATACGGTCGAGGGCGGCCTGGACCGAGGGGCGCTCGTCCGCGGTGGGTGGCGGGGCCGGGCCACGCTCGGCCCAGAAGGGGTGCCGCGACGCAGCGCCGTCGTGCAAGTGCTGCCGCGTCAGCGCCAGGAACTGGCCATACGTCTCGGTTTCGCGCGCCGCGTAGAACGCGAAGGCCATGTCCTTGCGGCGCGGGTCCCCGAGGGCGGTATTGACCGCGACGGCCGCCAGCCAGCCCGACGCCATCGCCTTCTTGACACCCGCCGACGACAACGGGTCGATGAACGAAGCGGCGTCCCCGATGAGGAGCCAGGTGTCGCCGGCCGGCCGCTCGGCGACGTACATCGACGCGTCCCATCCCCACGGACCGCCGGCGAGCGCGCCGGCTTCAGCCAGGCGACTGAGGTGGGACGTCTTGCCGAGCTCCGCGAGATACACGCCCTCCGGCCCGTCGCCGCGCGACAGGGCGGTGGTCCTGGGATCGACCATCACGGCGATGGCGCGATCCTCGACATCCAGCGGCACCGACCAGGCCCAGCCGTCGGCATAGGACTCGAGCAAGGTGTGGGTTGGATCACCGAGGGGCCAACCGCCGGGCGAGCGCCATAGTCCCACCAGCGCCACGGTGCGGTGTCCCGGCTCGTAGCGGCGCTGGCCGTGAGGCCTGGCGATGAGGCCGGCGCGGCCGGTGCCATCGAGGCGAAACGTCGCGGGCCAGGCCAGCACCTGGTCGGCGGTGACCGACCGGTGTTCGACCTGGCACCCGGCGTCGGTCGCGGCCTGGAGCATCAGCCGCCCGAGCCGTCCCGAGGTGACCTGCCACCCGTGGAGGTCGTCGGCGAACGGCTCCACGCGCGGCTCGGACGACCCCCACCACACCGTGTGCCCTCGGCTGTGGACGAACCCCGCGGCGTCCACCGCGGAGCGGATCCCCATGAGATCGAAGAACTTCCCGCACGTCGGCGTGAGTGCCTCGGGCAACTCGGGCTCGCCGACGCCGGCCGGGCGGGCCACCAGGTGCACGCGCCGGCCCCACGAGGCGAGCAGCCGGGCCGCGGTGGATGCGGCCGGACCGCCGCCTGCGACGAGCACGTCGCATGCGGGATCGGGCGGTGTCATCGAAACTCCAGGAACGATACCGCGCAACCAGGGTTACGGCCGTGAATCAGCCCACGTCCCCGGGCCCCGAGCCCCGAGCCCCAAAGCCCCGAGCCCCGAGCCCCGAGCCTCGAGCCCCGAGCCCCGGGTCTATGATCTACAGTCCGCTCAATCGCCCCCACGACTGGAGGTTGTGATGGTCAACGTCCGGGGCCTCATGGCGGGTGTCTCACGAGTGGCGCGCGGTCTGGCGCTGGCCGGCGTCGTGGCCGCCGCGGCATGCGACGAAGCGCCCACGACACCGAGTGACCTGGCCAACGACGATCGGCCCACAGCGGCCGCGTCAGGCGGAGGCTCGTCGTCGCCGGCCACCCTCACGGCGACGCGGTTCCTCGCCTTCGGCGACAGCATGACGCACGGCGAAGTCACCGGCGCCACCGGCGGCCGCGGGATCCTGCCGATGAACGTCGTGCCCGCCGCCTCGTTTCCGACGCAGCTCCAGAACCGCCTGCAGTCCCGGTATCGAGCGCAGGCCGGCACGATCGCCGTCACCAACGCCGGCCGCTCGGGCGAACTGGCGGTCGACGGCGCGTCGCTGGCGCGGCTGGCGGAGCTGCTGGCCAACAGCCAGACCCAGGCGCTGCTGCTGCTGCATGGCTCCAATGACCTGCTCGACTTCGGGGCCGGCGCCGTCGGGCCGACGGGCTCCGCCATGAACCGGCTGGCCCGCGAGGGCCGCCAGCGCGGCGCGCGGGTGTTCATCGCGCTGCTGCCGCCGCCGATTGCCGGACGGCAGCGGTCGGTGGACGACTCGGTGGTGCGGGCCTTCAACGGCGAGCTGCGCGCGATCGCGGCCGGGGAAGGCGCGGTGGTCGTCGACCTCTACACGTCGCTGTCAGCCGACGTGTCGCGCTTCATCGGGCCGGATGGCCACCATCCGACCGAGGCCGGCTACCAGCGGATCGCCGACACGTTCCAGGACCGCATCGCCGCCGAGCTCGAGCGCCGCTAGGATCTATCTCCCCTGCGTTGGCGCGCCGAGCCCTTCCTTGAGGAATGCGACGAGCGGCGGCAGCACCTTCTCGGGCGCCTCGAGGTGCGGCACATGGCCCAGTCCGGGGATGAGGTGCAGCCGCCCGTTCTTGTTGGGCACGCTGTCGGCGAGCACCTTCATGCGGTCCTGGAAGTTCTTGGCCGGGCCGAGCAGCATGTCCTCGGCGCCGCCGAAGGCGAGCGTCGGCACCTGGATGTGCGACCAGTCGTAGACCACCGGGTCGGCGTAGAGCATCTGGCCGATCAGCGCCTGCACCATCGCCAGGCGCGGCCAGTCGCTGCTGAGCGTCCATGAATAGCGGATGCGGGTGTAGGTCTCGAACTGGTCGTTCCACTTGCTGGGATCGTGCGCGACGTAGCGGCCGAGGCCCGCGCGCGTCGACTGGTAGTCGGTTTTCAGATTTGACTTGTAGGCGTCCTCGATCGGCGTCATCGGCCGCTCGTAGCGGCCGTCGGTCAGGCCGATCGGGTTGTAGACCACGACCCGCTCGGTGGCCTTCGGGAACTGCGTGGCGAAGCGCGCCGCCATCATCCCGCCCATGGAGTGGCCGATGACCATCACGCGCTCGATCTTCTCATGCTGCAGGATGCGATAGGTGTTGCGCACCTGCGAGTTGAAGTTGTAGGGCGCAATCGGCTTCGACGAGCGGCCGTAGCCGATCTGGTCGGGCGTGATGACGCGGAAGCCCTCCTTCGTCAGCCCGTCGATGATGGCCTTGAAGTAGAAGCCGCCAAAGTTGTTGCCGTGCAGCAGCAGCACGGTGTGGCCGTTGGGCGAGCCCTGGGCCGGCGTGTCCATGTAGGCCATGCGCACGTCCTGGCCGTAGACGCTGATGTCGAGGTACTTGCTCGGATACGGGTACGGACACTCGTCGCAGGTGATGCTGCCCGGCTTCACGTCGGTGGGCGTGGGCGGCCCGGCCGGCGCCTGGGCCTGCGCGTGCCCTGCCGTCGCCGCGCCGACCGTCACGAGGAGCGAAAGCCCGAGGGATCGAATCATGACGACCTCCAAATGACGCGCGAATGACAGGCTCGAAGTGCGGAGGGCCATTATTCGCCCCGCCCGGCCGCGCCGTCAATCCGGTACGGCTCCGGGTCCGGGCCGGAACGCCAGGGGCCGCTCACGACTCACACGACCGCGACCTTGACGTTGTGGATGGGTGGCAGCGCGTCGAACAGGCAGTCCCACTGCTCGCCGCCCTCCCGTCCGATCCAGAGCTGACCGGTCGTCGTCCCGAAGTAGAGCGCCGGAGTCTTGAGCTGGTCGACGTCCATGGCGTCGCGCAGGATGGTGAAGTAGCTCTGCTTCTTGGGCAGGCCGCGTGCGAGCCGGCGCCACGAGTCGCCGCCGTTCTCGCTTCGCCAGACCGCCGGAGCGCCCCCAGGGCAGGTGCGGGTGGCGTCGAGGGGTGCGACGTAAACCGTGTCGGGGTCGTGCGGGTGCACGACGATCGGGAAGCCGAAGTCCGACGGCAGCCCCTTGGCGATCGATCGCCAGGTGTGGCCGTAGTCGTCGCTGCGCAGCACGCCGATGTCGGGCCGCGGCCCGCCAGGCCCGCTCCACTCCGCCCATCCGCCATGGTTCTGCATGTAGAGCCGGCCGGGCGCGTCGGGGTGCCGGGCGATCTTGTGCACGCACTGGCCGAACTCGGGATAGGGATCGGGCGCGAAGCCGGCGCCGACGCCCTGGTTGGACGCCGTGAACGTCTCTCCGCCGTCCTCGCTGAGGTAGTGGCCGCCGGTCGAGATGCCCAGGTGCACGCGGTTGCCGTCGCGAACGATGGTGTGCATGCAGAGGCCGCCGTTGCCCGGGGACCACTTGCGCGCGTGCTCGTGGTTGCTGATGCCGGGCACCATCTCCCACGAATCGCCGCCGTCGCGGCTGCGGAACAACGCCGCCGGCTCCACACCGCACCACAGCTCCTTCTTGCCGTCGCCAGGCTCGAGTGACCAGATGTTCGCCATCGCGCGGCCGTCGTCCTTGGGAAATGCCGGCGCCGACTTGGTCTCCTTGAAGCTCTTCCCCATGTCGGTGGAACGCAGCACCTTCATGCCGAAGAACGGATCGCAGCTCGAGGCGTAGAGGCGCGGGGTGCCGCGCGTGTCAATCAAGGTGGAGTACACCGGCACGCCCGGGCCAAACGGTCCGCGCAGTGCGAAGCTGCGCCGCGCCTTCGCGGCCTCGGCAACGAACACGCCCTTCTTGGTGCCGATGGTGAGAACGACCCGATCCGCCATCTTCAACCTCCGGAGACCGCCGGGAGAATCGTGACCACGTCGCCCGGCGCCAGCGTGGTGTCGATCCCGTTGAGGTCTCGCACGTTGTCCGAATTCACGAACACATTCAGGTGGCGCCGCAGGGTCCCCGTTTCGTCACACACGTTGCGATACAGGGCGAACTGGCTGCGCTCGAGGTCCTCGAGCGCGGCGCGCACGGTCGGAGCCGCAAGGGTGAGCTGCGCGGCGCCGCCACAGTAGGCGCGCAGCGGGCCTGGAACATGGATCGTGACGGTTGGCGTCGGGTCCATGGTGGGAAGATCCAAGAGTATGGCTGGTGTCAGGACGATGCAACCTGAACGGCGCGCCTCGGACCCCGAGTCCCGAAGGGCGTCAGTTCAACGAGCCCAGTCCTCCCACCTCAGGTCGACGACGCCGGAGAAATCGTCCGAGTCCGAGGTGACCAGGGTGAGGCCGCGGCGCACCGCCTGCCCGGCAATCATCGAGTCGTAGGCCCCGATGGGCGCGTCGTCCCGTTCGAGCGAGGCGCGGACGGTGCCGGCGGCACGCGCATCGGCGTCGTCGAACGGCAGGATCTCGACGGCACCGGCCAGGAACGTCCGGACGCGCTCGGCGTTGTAGGCCGGCCGCGCGCTCCTCTCCACGCCGTACCACAGCTCGTCGAGCACCACCGACGACACGCACAGCACCGACCCGGCGTCCAGCGCCCGGGCGACACGCCGTCGAAGCGTGGCCGACGCTCCGTTGATCAACGCGACACACGCGTTGGTGTCGAGGCTGTATCCGGTCACGGGACGTCCCCCAGGGGCGTCACCGGCTGGCGCCGGCCGTCGGCCATGAACGGCTCGTCACGGAAGCGGTCCAGCTCCTCGAACCAGGTGCGCGGGTCGACGCCCAAGGGCTCGAGCAGCACGCCGCGGCCGACCCGGCGGATTCGCACCTGGTCGCCGGGAAACCGGAATTCCGCCGGCAGGCGCACGGCCTGGCTGCGGCCGTTCGGAAAGAGCTTGGCGGTCTTGGCCATGGTATAGACCATTAGTATATACCACTACCGACTCACTCTCGAGGCTATGGCATCTTGGCGCGATCGACCTCGGCGGCGATGTAGCCGAAGGCCGCCCACTGCTTTCCGGCCAGGACGCGGTCGAAGATCTCCTTCGCCTTGGCCGGGTCGCCGGTGACGAAGTAGTAGTTGCCCACGCCGTAGCCCTGGGTGGCGATGGTCAGGTCGTCGGCGCTGGTCGTGTCGAGCAGCGCCTCGGGCTTCTCGAGGCCCTTGTACATGAGCAGGCGCTTGTGGTACGAGCCGTTCTCGAGGATGTCCATCTTCGGCGTGATGCGCTCGAGCACCCTGGCCGCCGCCGCTTTGTCACCCAGGCGCATGTAGGTCATCCACTGCCAGTCACTGGTGGCGGTGATCGAGTCGTCGTTGGTCGACACCTTCATGCACTCGTCGTAGGCGCGCCTGGCGTTGGCGTAGTCGCCCTTCAGGTAGTAGGCCAGGCCGAGGTGGTACCAGATGTTGAACTGCAGCGAGCTGCGCGGCTTGCCGGCGGCGTTGGGCGCCCCGTCGGGCTCGATTTCGTCGGGCTTTCCCGTGATGAGCGTCACCGCTTTCTCGAAGTCGGCGACGGCGCCGTCGAAGTTGCGCACGGTGATGTAGCGATGACCGCGATGGCGGTAGAAGCGGGCGTCGTCGGGGAATCGCTCGATGCCCTTGGTAAAGGTGGCGATGGCGTCTTTGTAGCGCCACAGATAGCCTTGCCGCCGGCCCACCCAGATGAGCGGGTCGGCGCTGCCGGGCGAGGCGGCCAGATCGCCCTCGGCCTTCTTCAGGTTGGCCTCGAGCTCGGTGCGGTTGGGCAGCTCCATCGGGTAGAGCGGCTTGCCGGTAGCCGACATCGCCTCGGGAGCCGGCGTGGCTGCGGCGGCCGGAGCCGGCGCCGGATCTGCGGCCTTGGGCTCGATCGGCGGGCTGCCGCACGCGGCCAGCAGGCAGGAACAGGTGAGGGCGGCCGGGCGAAGCATTCGGAACACAAGGACCTCCAGCGGGGCGTGAGTCATCTCGAGTCGGAGCGTAGCGCGGCGCGCCGTTCAGCGGTCAATGATCGCCGCTGGTGACGGATCGGGTTCCAGCGCGTCGGCAGGCTCGGGTTCGGCCGCCGGCGACGCCGACGGCGGTGCGTCGGGCCCCCCGTGCGCCAGGAACAGCCGGGCAACGCCGTGCGGCGAGCGCGGCGTCGACTCGACCTCGCCGACCACGCCCAGATCTTCACCGGTGGCGGCGCCCAGGTCGCGGAACCGGCGCGCGGTCACCAGCACCCGGCCCTCGTAGGTGGCGACGGTGTCGTTGAACGCCCGAACCGTGGCATCGAGCCGGCCGCGCAGGGTTTCCATGCGATCGGTGAGGTAGCGCACCCGGTCGTAGAGGTCCTTGCCCAGCCGGCTCACCTGCTCGGCGTTCCGGGTGAGTCGCTCCTGCCGCCAGCCGTGGGCCACGGCGCGCAGCAGCGCAATCAGCGTGAGCGGGCTCGACGGGAATACCTGCGCGCCGACGCCGAAGTCGATGAGCCTGGCGTCGTTCTGCAGGGCCGCCTGGAAGATGGCCTCGCCGGGCAGGAACATGACCACGAACTCGGGCGAGGGCTGGAACTGCTCCCAGTAGGCCTTGGCACCCAGCTTGGTCATGTGGTCGCGGACCTGGCGGGCGTGATCGGCGAGGCGCGCCTCGCGCGTGTGGTCGTCGGTGGCGTCCTGCGCGTCGAGGTACGCCTCGAGCGGCACCTTCGCGTCGACCACCACCGTACGCCCGCCGGGCAGCCGCACCAGCAGGTCGGGCCGGATGCGCACGCCTTCACTTTCGGTGGTCGACTGCTCGTCGAAGTCGCAGTACTCCAGCATGCCGGCCATCTCGACCACGCGCCGCAGCTGCATCTCGCCCCACCGCCCGCGCACGGTCGGCGTGCGCAGGGCCCGCACGAGGTTGGTGGTCTCGGCGCGCAGCTGCGTCTGGCTGCGGCCGATGGCCTCGAGCAGGGCCGAGATCTCGGCGCCGGTCTCGACCCGGTTCTTCTCCACCTCGCCGAGCTTCTGATCGACCTGCCGCAGCACGTCGCGGATCGGCGAGACCAGCTCGTCGAACGCCTGCTGCTTGCGCGCGATCTCGGTGACGGCGTCCTTCTGCAGCCCCGACAGGCGCTCGTGGGCCAGCTTGAGGAACTCCTCGTTGCTCGACTTCAGTGCCGTGCCGGCCATCGCCTGGAAGCTCTCGCGCAGCTGGGTCTGGGCCTGCTCGAGGACGGCCATCTGTTGCGGGATGAACTGGTGCTGGTGCTCGAGCTCGGCCGACGTACGAGCCAGATCCTCGCGAAGGTTGCCGGCCTCGATGCGGGTGCGGTCGAGGTCCTCGCGCGAGCGCATCAGCTCGGCCTGCACCTCGCCAAGGCGCCGGGTGGTCTGGTGGAAGAGCGCCTGGGCGGCACTGACGGTGGCCTGATGGGTGGCGATGGACTCGGCCAGCTCGCGGCGGAACTGACTTCGGGCCAGGACCCAGGCGGCAAGGGCACCGGTGGCGAAGCCGGCCAGGAGCGAGAGGAGAACGACGATGTCCATCGGGCGAATCAGCGTCGCGGCCGCGCTGTGCCTCGACGCGCCGACAGCGGCAGAACCGTGTGACCCGGCGCAGTGTAACAGCTTGGCCCGCGCCGGGCCCCCGGGGCGATTTCCGATACCGGGCGATTACGCGATTGTAATGCCCATCCGAGAACGGGCAACGGTACGCGCAAATCGGCCGTGGGGTGGGAAGCGCCCGATCGGAGAGTTCCGGGGCGATTCTGCACCGGGTGCCCGCCGGCGGCGGCTGCGAACCGGGTGGTGCGAAGTTTGAAGCAACCCGGGGTTCCCATGGTCGAATCGAGCCCCGTCTTCGCCGATGGTTTTGGCCGCCGGGTCGTCCGGGTGGGTCGCGAAGACGCGCCGGTCGAGCTGCTGCAGATCGATCCCGCGCTGGCCGAGCACCCGGGGTTCGCTGACGCCCTCCGAGAACGCGTCGCCAAGCTCGCCAGTCTGCGCCTCACCTCCTACGCCCGGGCGCTGCGGGTCGAGACCGATGGCCACAACGGCGTGACCCTCGTGTCCGAGTACGTCAAGGGCTGGCGGCTGGCCGACCTGCTCGACGTGGCGGAGACCGAAAACCTCATCTTCGACATCGGCGTGGTGATGCTGCTGCTGCGCCAGCTGCTGCCGACCGCGGCGATGCTCTCCAACCAGAGCCGCGACACCGCCAGCGGCGCCCTCGGCCCCGAGCACCTCCTGCTCACCGCCCAGGGCCGGGTGGTCCTCACCGACTACGTGCTCGGTCCGGCCATCGACACGCTGGGCTGGACACCCAGTCGCCTCTGGACCACCCTCCGCGTGGCCACGCCGCCCGGGGCCGACGCCCGTGGCGTCTCGCCGCGCGCCGACGTCGCTCAGGTGGGCGTCACGGTGCTCTCGCTGGTGGTCGGCCGGCGCTTGCGCGACGACGAGTTCCCCGATCGCCTCGAGGGGTTGGTGGGCAGCGCCCGCCAGCGCACCCCGACCGTCGTCGACGCCCCGCTTTCGGACGGACTGCGCAACTGGCTCACGCGTGCGCTGCAACTGGCCCCGCGGAGCTTCGCGACGCTCTTCGAGGCCCGGCTCGCCCTCGAACAGCTGCTGGCCACCGAGACGGCGCTCATCGCGCAGCCCATGGAGCTCGACGGGGCGATGGCCCGCCTCGACCGGCTGATGCCGGCCTTCGAGCTGCCGACGCCGCCGGCGGCGCCACCGGCGCCGCCGCTCTTCGACATGCCGGCGCCCAACCACGACTGGGTACTGCCAGCGGTGGCGTTCGACAAGCCGGCCAAGCCGAAGGCCGTCCCGCCACCACCGGAGATCGTCAAGACCTGGCAGACCAGCACGGCGGCCGTGGCCGAGCCGCCCGAGCCGCTGGCGACGGGCGCTGTCGCAGCGGCGACGCCCGAGCCGACGCCCGAGCCAGCGCCCGTGCTGCGGGCTGCGGCCACCCACAGCCCGATCATGCGGGGCGTCGTCCCAGCGGTCGCTGCCAACGAGCCCGTGGCGGCGCCCGCGCCTTCTCCGGTGGAGAGTGCCTGGCCGCACGTCAGCAAGCCGGAATCCGTCGTGGCCGAGCTGGAGCCAGGGCTGACGCTGCCGGCCGCCGTCCCGTGGTGGCGCTCCGCCCAGGCGGTGGCGGCGTTGGCCTCCGTGGTGCTTCTCCAGGGCGCCCTCATCGGGTGGCAACTGTCCCGGACCTCCGAAGGGCTGAGCGGCGATGGGGAGCTCGTCGTCCAGTCGCGCCCCGAGGGCGCGCGGGTGGCCGTCGACAACGCGGATCGCGGCCAGACGCCGCTGACCCTGCGCCTGGCCCCCGGCACCCACGTGCTCCAGCTCCGGGTCGGCTCCGGGGAACCGCGCGTCATTCCCCTCCAGATTCACGCCGGCGTGCAGACGGCGCAGTACGTGGAGATGCAGGGCGTCTCCACCACCGGCGTGCTCGAGGTGCGCAGCGAGCCGTCGAGGGCACGCGTCACCATCGACGGCGAGGCCCGCGGCTCCACCCCGCTCACCCTGCGCGACGTGGCGCCGGGTGACTACCAGGTGGTGCTCGAACGCGCCGGTTGGAAGTCCACGCAGACAGTGCGCGTCGAGCCCGGCGCCACGGCCCAGCTCGTGGTGCCAATCCGGTAGCTCTTGCGCAGGGGTGAGGTGGGGGCTGGCGGCCAGCTGCGCTACAATCCCCCACTTCCAGGAGGCGCGCCCATGACCCGAGTTCTCACCTCGTGTGTCCTCAGCTTGGCGGTGGCGAGCCCGGCGTTCGCCCAGGGGAAGGCGTTGGCCGAGGCGCTCGACCGCATGCATACCAACGTCGCTCGCAACGTCGTTGAATCTGCCGAGAAGATGCCGGAAGCCGAGTTCGCGTTCCAGCCCACCAAGGACGTGCGCACGTTTGCCGGGTTCGTTGGCCACGTCACCAACGCCGAGTTCGGTTACTGCTCGCGCGTGAAAGGCGAAGCCAACCCCAACAAGCAGGATTTCGAGAAGATCGTCGGCAAGGCGGCGCTGGTCGCCGGCATCAAGGCTGCCGTGGCCTATTGTGACGCCGTGTACAAGATTCAGACCGACGCCTCATTGTCCGAAATGATCAGCATGGGGCAGAGCCAGCAGCCGCGCGGCCAGGTGCTCGTCCAGAACATCAGCCACACCAATGAGCACTACGGCAACCTGGTCACCTACATGCGCCTGAAGGGCCTCGTGCCGCCGTCGACCGAGCGCGCCACCACCACCCGCCAGGGGGCCCGCTAGGCCGCCGCGGGCGGATTCAAGGCCGGCCGTCGCCGCCAGGACGTCTTTCGAACATGCGCGCGCGCACCCAGGTGCTCCTCGGCGTCGTCAGTCTGGCCATCAGCGCCAGCCTCGCGCTGGTGCGCGACCGCCTGCCGCACGACACCGGCAACGTGCTCACCGACGCGCCGCGCCGGATCGCCGACATCCTGCTGCCGCGCGACTCCGACGTGATCTCGGCCGTGGTGCCGACCGGCACGACCGTGGCCGGGATGCTCGGCAAGCACCTGCTCCCTGAATCGGAGCTCTCGGCGCTGGTCGAGGCCGTGACCTCGAGCTTCGACGTGCGGCGGCTGCGGGCCGGCAACATCTACCGCATCGAGCGCCTGTTCGACGGCCGCATCCGCTCCTTCGAGTACGAAATCGACCCGACGCGCGCGCTACGCGCCAGCCGCCGCGAGGGCGACATCGGTTTGTTCACCGCCGAGGTCGTCGAGCTGCCGCGCACGACCACGCGAGTGGTCGTGCAGGGCCGCATCGACGAGGACGCGCCGTCGCTCAGCGAGGCGATCGAGCACGCCGGCGAGCGGCTCGACCTGGCGCTGGCCATGGCCGAGATCTTCGGCGGCGAGATCGACTTCAACAGCGACTTGCAGCCCGGCGACGGCTTCCGGCTGGTAGTGGAGAAGTCGGTGCGCGAGGACGGCCAGTTCGTGGGCTACGGCCCGGTGCAGGCGGCCGAGTTCGTCAACAGCGGGAGAACCCTGTCGGCCATGCGCTTCGAGACCGGCGACGGCAAGCCGTCGTACTTCGACGCCGGCGGTCGCTCGCTGCGCCGCTTCTTCCTCAAGTCGCCGCTCAAGTTCGAGCCGCGGATCACCTCGCGCTTCTCGCGCTCCCGGATGCACCCGGTGCTGCGCTACGCCCGCGCCCACAACGGCGTGGACTACGGCGCGCCGTCCGGTGCGCCGGTGGTGAGCGTCTCGGCCGGCGTGGTCAGCTTCGCCGGATGGACCAGCGGCGGCGGCCGCACGGTGCGGGTGAGGCACACCAGCGGCTACGAGAGCGAGTACATGCACCTGTCGGCGATCGCCGGCGGGATCCGCCCCGGTGTCCGCGTCGGGCAGGGCGAGCTGGTCGGCAGTGTCGGCAGCACCGGGCTGGCCACGGCGCCGCACCTGCACTACGGACTGCGCCGCGATGGCCGCTACGTCAACCCGATCACCGAGCATCAGAACCTGCCGCCTGGTGAGCCGGTGCCGGTGACGTTGAAGGCCACCTTCGATGCCGCGCGCGAGACGCTGTTCGCCGAGTTCCGCCAGCCCCAGCCCACCCTCCACGCCTTCGAGGAGTAACTAGCGGCTAGCGGCTAGCGGCTAGAAGGTTGCGACGATGAGCACGTGGTCGCCACGAGTGCAGGCGTTCCGGAATCTCCACGAGGCCGGCTGTTTCGTCATCCCCAACCCGTGGGACGCGGGCAGTGCCCGATGGCTGGAGCGGCTGGGGTTCCCGGCTCTGGCCACAACCAGCGCTGGAATGGCCTGGTCGATGGGCCGGCCCGACAACGGCGTCGCTCTCGACGACGTGCTGACGCACCTGCGGGAAATCGTCGGCGCCGTCGGGGTGCCGGTCAACGCCGACTTCGAGGGCGGCTTCGCCGCGGAGCCGGCTGAGGTCGCCGCCAACGTCACGCGCGCCGTCGCTACCGGCGTGGCCGGGCTGTCGATCGAGGACTCCACCGGCGACCCGGCCGTGCCGCTGTTCGACCTCTCGCTCGCCGTGGAGCGGATGCGGGCGGCGCGGGCGGCGATCGACGCCAGCGGCACCGGCGTACTCCTCACCGGCCGATCCGAGGGATTCATCGCCGGCCGGCCGCATCTGGCCGAGACGGTGCGGCGGCTGGTGGCTTATGCCGAGGCCGGCGCCGAGTGTCTCTATGCGCCCGGAATCCGCACCCCCGAGGAGATCGCTACCGTGGTGCGCGCGGTGGCCCCGCGGCCGGTCAACGTGCTCGCCCACACCGACTTCGCGACGGTGGCCGACCTGGCCGCGCTGGGGGTGCGTCGGATCAGTGTCGGCGGCGCGCTGGCCCGCACCGCGTGGAGCGGATTCGTGGCGGCGGCGCGCGAGATCGCCGACCAGGGCACCTTCGGCGGGTTGACCACCGGGACGCCCTCGGCCGAGCTGAACGCCGCCTTTCGGCGCGGCTGACGTCGGCCGCCGCGTCCGGCCCGCGCCGCCACGCGGCGCGCCCGGTGCTACGATGCCCCCTCGACAGCGCCGTCACTGCACGGCATACCGGAGGCCGCCATGGCCAAGTTCGTCATCGAGCGAGACATCGACCCGGCGACCGCGGAATGAACCACCCCAGACCGTTTGCGGTACGCGCGCTGGCCGCCCTTGTGGTGGCGGGTGCGTGCGCCCCGGCCCTCGAGGCCGATACCCATCGTTTCGTTCCCGAGCGCTTCTACAACACGTTCTCGTTCGCGCATCCGCCGGCGCTGCGCATCAGGCCGGGCGACCGGGTGATCACCAGGACCATCGACGCCGCTGGCGTCGACTGGGACGGCAAGACGCGCGCGCAGGGACCGAACCCGCAGACCGGACCGTTCTTTGTCGAGGGGGCGGAGCCCGGCGACGTCCTGGTCGTGACGATCGACAAGATCGAGACCAACCGCACGACCGCGTACTCGTCGAGCCTGCTGGCGCCCTATGCGGCCGATCCGGCGGCGATCGCCACGCGGCAGGATCGCGAGCCGCGCCGGGTGAACTGGCAGATCGACAAGGCCGCGGGTACGGCCACGCTGGCCGAATCCGACATCCGCCCCGCCATTACCCTGCCGCTGCGGCCGATGCTCGGCTGTGTCGGCGTGGCGCCGGCGCGCAAGGAGGCGATTGCCACCTCCACGCCCGGGGCGTTCGGCGGCAACATGGACTATGCCGGCCTCACCGCCGGCGTGAAGGTGATGCTGCCGGTGAGCGAGCCCGGCGCGCTGCTCTTCATCGGTGACGGGCATGCACGGCAGGGTGAGGGCGAGGTGGTCGGCACCGGGCTCGAGACGTCGATGGACGTCGAATTCACGGTAGAGCTCGTCAAGGCCAAGACGATCGGCTGGCCGCACCTGGAGAACGACACGCACCTGATGGTGCTCGGCAGCGCGCGCCCGCTGCTCCAGGCCCTGCAGCACGCCAACAGCGAGATGCAGCGCTGGCTGATGGCCGACTACGGCTTCTCGGAGCGCGGCGCCCAGGCGTTCATGGGGCAAGCCCTCGAGATCGAGATCGCCAACGTGGTGGATCCCAATTTCACCGTCGTCGCCAAGATCCGCAAGAACCTACTGCCGGCGCGGTAGCGCGCCATGTCCGACCTCGATCGCGCCATCGACGCCCTGAACGCCATGGAGGGCCACGATCCGGCGCCGGCCGGATCGCCGCGGCTCGAGCAGTGGCTCATCGATGCGCGCGGCATGGGGGCCAGCGATCTGCTCCTGGTAGCGGGCGCGCCACCGACGGTGCGCGTCGACGGGCGGCTGGCGCCGCTGCCGGGCGGCAACATCCTCGATGGCGACGACATCGTGCAGGCGGTGCTGCCGGCGCTGCCGCATCACGCCAGGCAGGCGTTCATCGAGGGACGGGCCGCCGACGCCCGGCTGCGCGCCGGGGCCGGGCGCTTCCGCGTCAACGTCCACCGCGAGCGCGGCCGGGCCGCCGCCGCAATCCGCGTGCTGCCGGAGCGTCCGCCCAGGCTGGCGGCGCTGAACCTGCCGGCCGGCGTGGAGCAGCTGTCGCAGATTCCGCGCGGTCTCGTCCTGGTCGGCGGCGCCACCGGCGTGGGCAAGACCACCACGCTCGCCGCCATCGTCGACGAGATCAACCGCCGCGACCGCAAGCACATCGTCACCATCGAAGACCCGGTGGAGTACGAGCACCAGCACGGCTCGTCGATCGTCGAGCACATCGAGATCGGCATCGATGCCACGGACTTCCCGGTGGCCCTGCGGGCGGCGGTGCGCCAGGCGCCGGACGTCATCGTCGTCGGGGAGATGCGAGACCCCGAGACGATGCAGATCGCGCTCGCCGCCGCCGAGACCGGGCACGTCGTCTACTCGAGCGTCCACACCACCGATGCGACCTCGACCGTGTCGCGCATCGCCGACGCGTTCCCGGCGGAGCGTCAGCCGACCATCCGGCAGGAGCTGGCGATGGCGCTGGCCGCTATCTACATCCAGACGCTGGTGCCACGTCGCGGCGGCGGGGTGGTGCCGGCCGGCGAGCTGCTCGTGATGAGCTACGGCGCCCGTCAGCACGTGCGGAAGAACGCGCTCCAGCACCTGCACCAGGAGATCACGCTCACCCGCAAGGCCGGCTCCTTCACCTTCGAAGACTCGCTGAACCGGCTGGTGCGCGAAGGCCAGATCGAGCGTGCCGACGCGGTGACGCGCGCCGTCCACCCCGACGAGATCGCGTAGGGCGGCTCTTTGGAGCCGCCTCCCAGGCGGAGGCTAGGGCGTGAGATCGGGGCGGTAGTCGCCGATGAACTGCATGATCGACGACGCTTCGACCATGTCCCTGGCGCGGAAGCGGATCGAGTGCGCGCTCGTGCGCTCGAACAGGGGCAGGTAGGCCAGCACTTCCGCCGGCAGGTAGTGCTTGAAGCCGACGTCGACGGTGATCTGTCCCTGCGGCTTGTAGGGCGTGAAGCTGGCGCGGCGCGCCAGCGCCGCCTTCACCTTGGCGGCGATGTCGGCCTGCGCCGCCGCCGGCGTCACCGTCATCGCCGAGTGGAAGCCCAGCGCTTTCTTGGTCTCGGCGCCCTCGAGATTCCCCACCACCTTGCGCACCTCGGCGATGGCGGCGTCGTCGCCCGAGATCATGACGATCGGCACGTCGAAGTGGCCGGCGATGGCCGCATTCCACGACCCTTCGGTCATGTCCACGCCGTTCAGGGCCACGCGCGTCAGGGTGGCGCTCGAGAACGTGTGCGCGCGCACGCCGGCCGGGTTGGTCGTCGAGGCGTGATAGCCGATGAAGATGGCGGCGCCGAACGACGCGTCGATCCCGCCCATCATCGACAGCGGCCGCGGCCACGACCGGACGATCCGCACGTCGGGCGGGAACTGCTCGATGAGCAGGTTCTCGCCGTTACCGTGCGCGTCGGCGACGACGATCTCGGTGGCCCCGGCCTCCTTCGCCGCGGTCACCGCCGCCACCGCCTCGCGGGTCATGAACTCGCGGAAGCGTGCGTACTCGAACCCGGTCGGGCCCAGCTGATCGCCGGTGACGACGCCGGCGATGCCCTCCATGTCGACCGAGATGTGCACCTTGAGGCCGCGCGGCTGCGAGTGGGCAGGCAGTACCGCGAAACACGACAGGACAAGGATGGCGGCGGGCACACGGCGCATGGGCGGGACTCCTGGAGGCGGCCGCGGTGCGGCGGCGGCGCCATTCTACCCGCGAGGGTGCAGTAGCATCACGCCACCGGCGGCATGGCGACCTACGCAATCGGCGACATCCACGGGTGGCGTGAGCCGCTCGCGGACCTGCTCGCCCGGATCACCCCGAGCCTGGCCAGCGGCGACACCGTGGTCTTCCTCGGCGACTACATCGACCGCGGCTCCGACTCGAAGGGCTGCGTGGATGCCATCCTGGCGTTCCGCGATGCGGTGCCGGCGCGCGTCGTGTGCCTGGCCGGCAACCACGAGGAGTGGCTGCTCAAGGCGATGGTCGATCCGTCCCACCACTCGTGGCTGCTGGCGATGGACGGCTTCACCACCATCCGCAGCTACTCGCCGGAGGTCGAGCTGACCATCCGCGACGCCGCGGTCGCCGCCGGCCGCGACCTCCTCAACGGCACCGCGCTGCCCTATGACCTGTTCTTCGAGGCGATGCCACGCGAGCACCGGGAGTTCCTGGCGTCGCTCGAACGCTACTGCCAGACGACCGACTGCATCTGTGCCCACGCGGGCGTCCACCCGTCGATCGCCGACCTCGGCCGGCAGGGCAAGGTGCTCACCTGGGGCCACGACGGATTCCCCGAGGAATACAGCGGCGCCGCCTGGGTGATGTACGGACACCTCAACGACGCCGACCTCGATGCGGAAGGCTGGCCCCGGCCCCGCGTCGTCGGGCGGACGATCGGCCTCGACACCATCGCCCACGGCGTGCTGACCGCGGTAGCATTGCCGGGTCCGCACGTGTTCCAGAGCGCGCGCTACGAGCACGCGATCCGGCGGCGCGGGTAGGGAGCCATCACCGATGAGGTCACTGCCGAGTGCCGTGCTGTTCACCGCCGTCCTGACGCTGTCCGCGTGCGGTGGACCGGCGACCGATCCTGCCGCCACCCCCGCTCCGCCCACGGCCGCCTTTACGGTCGTCGAGGCCGATGTCGCCACCCTGCAGCAGGCGTTGCAGTCGGGGCGCCTCACGTCGCGGCAGCTCACGGAGCGTTACCTCGAACGGATCGCCAGCTACGAAGATCGGCTGAACGGGATCATCACCGTGAACCCGCGGGCCCTGGCCGAGGCCGACGCCATGGACAAGGAGCGCGCCTCGGGCCGGGTGCGCGGCCCGTTGCACGGCATTCCGATCGCGCTCAAGGACAACGTCCACACCACCGACATCCGCACTACCGGCGGCGCGCTGGCGTTTCGCGATCTGATTCCGCCCTACGACGCCACGCTCACCAGGAACCTGCGCGACGGCGGCGCCGTCATCATCGCCAAGACGGTGCTCACCGAGCTGGCGCACTGGACCGCCGGCGCGCCCACGGCGATGGTGGCCAACTACACCGGCGTTGCCGGCTTCGCCTACAACCCCTACGACCCGCGGATGGATCCCCGCGACGACACCTTCGACGGCCGCCCCGTGCTCAGCACCGGCGGGTCGAGCTCGGGATCGGGCACCGCGGCCAGCTTCTGGGCGGCGAGCGTCGGCTCGGACACCGGCGGCTCGATCATCAGCCCGTCGAACGCCAACATGCTGGTCGGCATCCGGCCGACGATCGGCCGGATCAGCCGCTACGGCGTGATTCCCATCACCGCGGATCACGACACCGCCGGTCCGATGGCGCGCACGGTGCGCGACGCCGCCGTGCTGATGGGCGTGCTCGAGAGCGCGGCGCCGGATCCGAACGACGCCGCGACCAGCGGCCTGCACACCGCCGCCCAACCGCGACTACACCGCGTTTCTCGACGCCGGCTGCGCTCAAGGGCGCGCGCATCGGCGTGCCGCGTGCGTTCTACATCGATCCGGTGACGGCGCCCGGCGAGACCCAGCCGCGCGGCGGACTCAACCCGGATCAGGCCAAGGTGATGGCCGATGCCATCGCGCTGCTGAAGGCCCAAGGCGCCGAAATCGTCGATCCCGCCGACGTGCCGAGCATCCTGGCGACCGCGCCGGCCGACAACTTCCTGCTCTTCGACTACTGCCAGGGCGCCGAGCACAAGAAGGGCGGCGACGCGACCTGCACGGTGAACTTCAAGTACGGGATGAAGCGCGACTTCAACGCCTGGCTGGCCAGTCTCGGTGCGGCCGCGCCGGTGAAGACGCTCACCGAATTGCGGCAGTGGAACCTGGCGCACGCCAAGGCCGATGCCATGCGCTTCGGGCAGTCGCGCCTCGACATCTCCGACGAGATGGACGTCGTCCGCGACAAGGCGCGAAACGACGCCGACGTGGCCAAGGACAACCGCCTGAGCCGCGACCAGGGTATCGACGCCGTGCTGAAGGCGCACAAGCTCGATGCGATCCTCACTCCCGGCAGCAGCGGCGCCAATCTCACCTCACGCGCCGGCTATCCGATCATCGCGGTGCCGTTCGGGATGGTGCCCAACGCGCCGACGCCACCACTGCCGGCGGGGTTCGACGCCAAGCCGGCGCCGTTCGGCGTCGCGTTCACCGGCACGGCGTGCACCGAGCCCAGGCTCATCGCCCTGGCCTACGCCTTCGAACAGGCCAGCAAGAAGCGGGTGCCGCCACCCGACATGCCGTAACCGGAGGCTCGACGTGACGTTGATGCGCGCGCTCGTCGTCGCGGCGGTCGTGGGCTCGCTCGTCGGGTTGGACGCGCAGGTACCGGCGACCCCGCCGCAGAAGCCGCCCGATGCGGCCGAGACGACGCTGCGCGCCCTGGTGGCCGCCGCGCCCCGGATCCCCCAGGAGCCGGCGGCGCTCGTCGTCCAGGCGCCGTCGGCAGGCTTCGAACTGGGCATGGTGTCGTGGGTCGCGGCAGCGTCCGACGGCACCGTGTATCTGCTGCAGCGCGGCGACAAGGCCGATCCGGTCATCGCCGTCGGTCCCGATGGTGCAGTGCTGCGATCGTGGGGGAAGGGCCTCTACGTGATGCCCCACGCGATCCGCGTGGATCCGCAGGGCAACGTGTGGACGACCGACGCCGCCAGCTCGCACGTGCGCAAGTTCACGCCCGCCGGTGCGCCGCTTCTCGACATCGTGGTCGGTGGACAACCCACGCCCTGCCGCAACAATTTCTGCGGCACCACCGATGTGGCCTTCGCGGCCAACGGCCACGTGTTCATCGCCGACGGCTACGCCAACGCCCGGATCCTCGAGTACACGGCCGAGGGGACCAAGGTGCGCGAGTGGGGCACGCCGGGCACCGGGCCGGGCCAGTTCAACCTGCCGCACTCGATCCAGATCGACGCCGCCGGTGTGGTCTACGTCGCCGACCGCGAGAACGGACGCGTGCAGCGCTTCGACCAGCGCGGCACCTTCCTGGGCGAATGGGCCGGCTACGGCAAGACGTTCGGCCTCAAGGCCGACGGCGCGGCCATGTGGCTCGCGACGCAGCCGCGCCAGCAGCCGAACCTGTCGCCCGGATGGCTGCTGAAGGTGGACGGCGCGTCGGGCCGGCTGCTCGGCTGGGCCCCGTCGGCGGGCAACCACGGCATGGACGTGACCCGCTCGGGCACGTTGCTGCTCGGCCCCGGACCGGGCCTGGTCGCGCAGCGGTATCGACCGGCGCGGTGACGATCGCTGGCGACCGAGGAGCAGCCGGACGGCCGCCGGACATCACCTTCTGGCGCGCCTGCTGACGGCGGAGTTACGACAGGCGCCGGCGGCTCTCGAGAATCGCCACGATCAGTTCTTCGGGGACGTCGGACGGCACCTCGTCGTCACCGCATTGCAGGAAGGCGGCGCGTCCCGCCGCTACCGTCGCCAGGTACTGGCGCAGGTAGCATTCGCAGGCGGGGCACAGCGCCAGGTGCCGCTCGAAGCCCCCGTGCACCTCGCCCGGCAGCTCGCCGTCGAGGTAGTCGATGATGAATTCGGCGAGCTCGCGACAGGTCACGACGGGATCCTCTCGGCGTCCGGGGAGGACGAGGGGCGAAGGCGCTGGTCGAGGAGCGCGCGGAGCGCCTGGCGGGCGCGGTGGAGTCGAATCTTCACGGCGTTCTCGGTGATGCCCAGCGCGTCGGCCACTTCCGTGGTGCTCATCTCTTCGATGTCGCGAAGCAGCAGGACGGTACGGTAGTTGTCGGGAAGCTTGTCGATCTGTGCACGGACGAACGCCCGCGTTTCGGCCCGTTCGAGGGCCACGTCGGCGCCGTCGCCCCATTCCACGGGCTCCACCGCCGGGTGCCCGTCGTCCTTGTAGCCCGGCAGCATCGACTCGATGGGCTCCTCGGGGCGGCGCTTCCGCGTCCGCAGCCGCATCAGCGCGGTGTTCACCACGATGCGATGGAGCCAGGTGGACAGCCGCGCGTGGCCCTCGAAGCGGCCCACCGCCTTGAAGGCCGAGATGAAGGCGTCCTGCAGCGCGTCGCGCGCGTCGTCCTCGGAGCCGAGGATGCGCCGGGCCACCGTCAGCAGCCGCGCCGAATTGGCCCGCACCAGCGTCTCGTAGGCGTCGTCGTCGCCGGCGCGAAGCCCGGCCAGGAGCGTCGCCTCGGCGGCATCGGCGGGATCGACGGCGGGATCCATCGAGCGCGCGAGTCTATCACGCAGCGCCGGGCCTGCCGGCCTTGCACACTGGCGTGACGCCGCCGCCGGCGGTCCGTCGCTGATCGGTTCATAGTCTAGGCGCGCGGTTGGGCGCTCCCCCGAATCCGGCCGGAGGATCCATGGCGACCAACGACAGCGAAGAAGGCGTTGTCGAGCAAGGTGCTGGTCACGAATCGGGCGGCGCTGCAGGCCAAGTACGGCGTCGCCGGGGTCAAGGCGATCGAGAAGGCTGTGAAGGCCCTGGCCACCGTCGATGCCAAGCGTGGCCTCGACACCAAGCTCATCTATCTCGACAGTGCCGTGCTCGGATCGGCGCGCGTCACCGACCCGGCCGATCCCGCCGAGAACAAGGCGGCCGTCGACGCGGTGGCCAAGAAGCACCGCCCCGAGTACCTCGCGATCCTCGGCGCCCCCGACGTCGTGCCCTACCAGGATCTGAAGAACAAGCTGTTCGACCCGGCCGACCCCGACGCCGACCCCGACCGCTTCGCCGGCAGCGACCTGCCCTATGCCTGTGAGGCGCCGTACAGCCAGGACGTGACCAAGTTCCTCGGCCCGACGCGCGTCGTCGGGCGCATCCCCGACCTGCGCGGCGCCGCCACGCCGGCCTATCTGATCAGCCGGCTCAAGGCGAGTGCCGCCGCCAGGCCGCAGCCGAGGCCCGAGTCGTGCTTCGCGCTCTCGGTGAAGCTGTGGGTGAAGTCCACCAAGATGAGCGTGCGCAACATCCTGGGCGCCGTGCCGGTCGTGCTCACCTCGCCGACGGCCGGTCCCGCCTTCAAGAAGGCGCTGCTGCGCGAGAAGGTCCACTTCGTGAACTGCCACGGCAACGAGTCGGATCACACCTTCGCCGGCGAGAGCCCCAAGGACGTCTACTTCACGGCGATGGACGCCCGGAAGCTGGAGGGCGTGAGCAAGGGCACGGTGGCCGCGTTCGAGTGCTGCTTCGGCGCCGAGCTGTACGACCCGGCGGGTCTGCCGGCGATGAGCATCGCCAACACGTATCTGGCCAAGGGCGCGGCGGGCGTGGTGGCCAGCACGACCATCTCCTACGGTCCCTTCGACGACAACGCCAACGCCGACGTGATCTGCCAGATCTTCATCGAGCAGCTGCTGCGCGGCGCGTCGCTCGGCCGGGCGATGCTCGAGGCGCGGCTGGCCTACGTGCGCCAGCAGAGCGTGGTCGATCCCTACGACGAGAAGACGCTCGCCCAGTTCGTGCTGCTGGGCGACCCGTCGCTGCACCCGTTCATCGCCGAGGGCGACGCCGAAGACGCCGACGACGGCGGTGGCCAAGGCGGCGGTCCATGCCGCCCGGCAGCAGCGCCGGGTCCGGCTGATGAAGGCCGGCGAACGGCTGTCGCGCGAGACCGCCTACACCGTGCCGGCCAAGTCGCCGCGCAAGACCACGGCCACGCTGCGCAGCAAGGCGTTGCGCCGGCGTGCGCCGGCGGTTCACGCACCTGCGGATGTTCCGGGTCCACGAGCCCGCCGGCCGCCAAGCGCGGTGTCGGGCAAGGCGCTGAAGACGATGCCCAAGGCCGAGCAGGTGTTCGTGGCCACCCGGCAGCGCAAGACGCCGGCCACCGGCCCGAAGACGCCGCCGCGGATCGACGGCCTGCTGGCCTACCAGGTGAACGGTCAGCTGGTGGTGTGCCGACTGGTGAGCCGCTAGCACCCGTCGCTGAGCCGGCCGGGCGCGGCTCGCGGCGTACAATCGCCTCATGCGTCTGCAGGGGCGAATCGAGATCGGCCCGTTCGGCGGCACCTCCAAGAGCGCGCGCCGGCACCAGGCGTTCCTCGTCACCGAGGACGGCGAGCGCCTGCAGTTGCGCCGCTACGACGGCCCGACCATGCGCGACGCGACCCTCGAGCAGATGGCCGGGCAGGACGTGGTGGCCGACGGGCTCCGTCGCGATCGCCTGTTCATCGCCAAGGCGCTGGAGCCCGCCGGCGCGCGCCTACGGCACCTTCGCCGGAAAGATCGCCTTCAGCTTCTGGTGGAAGAGCGAAGCGAAAGCCTTGAAGCCGTCCTTGGCCGGATGCAGCTCGTTGTGCCACGACGCTGGCGGTCGGCGTCAGCGTGCCCTGGCCGTTGATGAACGTCACCTTGGTGTTCGCCGCCTCGAGCGCTGCTGAGCATCGCCGCGAACTGCTGCAGCAGGATCTTGGTCACCGCGAACGCCGACGGCCTGAGTCGGAAAGCCGCGCAGGTCGAAGGTGGGCTTCAGCCACGGCCCCAGATGGCAGATGCCGCGGCCGTCGGGGATCGCGAAGTCGTAGGCGTGGAAGAAGAGGTGCGTCTGCGGACTCAGGCGGTTGCGTAGCCCGATGAGGTCCTCGTAGCCGGCGCGGACCAGCGCCAGCGCCGCATCGAACCGCCCCTGGTGGATGAGCGCCGCCGGCGGCATGCGTGGCGTTGAAGTCGCGGATCCACAGCGCCATCGGGTCGTCGACGATGTCGTTGCCGCCGCCCGAGAACAGCATCGCGTCCCACGGCCCGCCCGCGGGGCAGCCGTTGGTGAACTGCTCGATGAGCAGCTTGCGCTCCTTCACGCCCGAGCATGTAGCGCACTTCGTCGCCGGCCTTGGCCAGGTTGAGCATCGGCACGCCGAGCTTGTTCTCGAGTCGCGGGATGATGCCGCCGCCGAAGAACGGCACCGGGTAGTCGAACCACGAGTCGCCCTCGGCGAACACCTGCAGCGGCTTCGGCGGCGCCTTCGGCGCGGGCCCGCCCTTCTTCTTCTTGGGTCCCAGTCCCTTGACGCCGCGCTTCTTCATGATGGCGAGCGTCGCTTTGTACTCGCGGATGCGGCGCCGGCGTTCCTGCTCCTGCTTCAGCTCGAGCTTGCGCCGCTCCACGCCGACGCTGGCCGGCGAGGCCGGCACCAGCGCCGCCTTGCCGCCCTTGGGCAGCGGCACGGCCAGCTTCGCCAGCGCCCTGGCTTGCGCGAGCGTGACCGGGCCGGCGGGCGGCGCCGCGGACTTGCGACGGGCGGCGCCGGCGGGCGAGCTTCGAGCGCGGGCGGGCCTCTTGGCCATGAACGACCTCCTGGTGACAGCGAACGGTGTCCGCGGCCGGGGAGCCTTGGACGGACGGGGACCGCCGCTGGGAGTCGTAGCACAAAGCGACGATGGCGATGCCGCCGCCTCATTCGCGTGGCCGGATGCCGGCACTGGTCCCCGGTGGACGGTGGGCCCGGCCCAACCGGATTGGCGATTCGCGCCCGATGCGGCAGCATCGAGGCAGGAGCGGGCGATGACGACGATCGATCGTGGTGATGACGGCGCTGGGCATGGCGATCGGCGCGACGGATGCGACGGCCCAGGACGCCGTCCGGGCGGCTGCCGACGCCCTGCTGGCGGCCGACCGCGCGTTCTCGGCGGCCAGCGCGGCCACCGACGCCGTCTCCGGCCTGACGGCGATGTTCTCGCCCGCCGTGATCATGCCGGGGCCGCCGGGGATCCTGCATCGCGGCCTGGACGCGGTCGACGGCGTCGCTGCGCGCCAATCCCGACAACGTCGATGGCCGCGTCGAGTGGACGCCGATTCGCGTCGGCCTCAGCGCCGATGGCCAGCACGGCTTCACGTTCGGCTTCATGACGCTGCGCCGCAAGGACGGCACGCGCGCTGCCGCTCAAGTACATGGCCTACTGGGTGAAGGGCGACGCGGGCTGGCGAGTGGTCGGCTACAAGCGGGCGCGGCGGCCCGAGGGCGAGGTGTCGCTGACGATGATGGCGCCGCTGCTGCCGGAAGCGCTCGTCGCGCCGTCCACGCGCGCGCCGATTACGGAACCCCCGCCGATCAAGAGCCTCAGCGATGCCGAGCGGGCGTTCTCGGACGAAGCGCAGAGGATCGGTCTCGGCGCCGCCTTCACCAAGTGGGGCAGCGCGACGGCGGTGAACATGGGCGGTCCGAACAGCGCCGGCTATGTCGTGGGCCCGGAGGCCATCGGCAAGTCGGTGGGCGCCGACGCGCCCGGAACGACGAGCCCGGTCGAGTGGTCCACCGAGGTGGCGACTCATGGCGTCGAGCGGCGATCTCGGCATCTCGTTCGGCTACATCCGTCCCGAACGCCAAGCCGGCCGACGGCGCGCCGCCGCAGGGCACGCCGTTCTTCACCATCTGGCATCGCGCCAGTCCGACCGCGCCCTGGCGCTACATCGCCGAATAGCCCGGGGTCTGGCACCGACGGCACGATTCTTTCGCGACATCCACGAGGCGATGGTGCGCATTCTGCCTAGTTGGTCAGGACTGCTCACGAAACTCAGGCGTGGCCGCGGATCGGCGCGAAGACCGTGCCACTGGTGCCAGACCCCGATCGCGATCGTCACTCGGTGCGCATCACCTCGACCGGCTGCACGCGCGTGGCACGGCGTGCGGGCACCAGTGAGGCGACGAGCACGGCCGCGACCAGCGCCCCGCCGACGCGCCAACGGCAGCACGGCGGGCACGCCGGCGACCTCGGTGGTCACCGATCGCAGTGCCCGCACCGCCGCGATGCTCAGGCCGCCGCCCGCCGCCAGGCCGATGACCGCCAGGACGACGCCGTCGCGCACGCACCATCGACAGCACGTCGCGCGGCCGTGCGCCCAACGCCTGCCGGATGCCGAACTCGCGCGCCCGCGCCGACACGAGATACGCCAGCACGCCGTAGGTGCCGAGCGCGGCCAGCAGCAGGCCGCTCACACCGAAGAGCGTCGAGATGAGCGCGCCCATGCGCTGCGGCGTCTGCGCGTCCTGCCACAGCGTGGTCATCACCGACGGATCGGGCACCGGCAGCAGCGGATCGATCGCCGTCGTCGACTGGCGCAGCGCGCCGATGACCGTGCCGGGGTCCAACGTCGAGCGCACCATGAGGTGCACCGTGGCGCCCGACAGCGTGCCGGCGTGCTGTTCGTAGGGCAGGTACCACGTTTCCGCCCAGGTGCCGGAGTCGCGGACGTCGCCGGCCACGCCCACCACCGTGATCCACGGGTTCTCCGGCCGGGCCTGGCGCAGACGCTTGCCGACGGCGTCCTCTCCCGGCCACAGGCGATCGGCCAGCCGTCGGCTGACGATCGCGACCGGTGCGCTGCCGGCGGCGTCGGCCGCGGTGAACTGACGCCCCTGCAGCAGCGTCACGCCCGCGGTGGTCATCCACTGCGGCGTGATCAACCGATGGTTGACGATGAGGCCGCTCTGCCCGGGCTGCAGCGGCTGCTCCTCCGTCTCGATCGACGCGCCGAAGCTGCCGCGATCGAGCGGGTTCCACGAGGTGAGGCCGGCCTGCTCGACGCCGGGGATGGCGCCGGCGGCGTCGTGCAGCTGCCGCACCACCTGCACCCGCCGCTCGGCGGTGTCGTAGCGCGCCGGCAGCGACAGTTGGATGGCGTAGAGCGATTCCGCCCGCAGACCGAGGTTGGCGTTCAGCAGGCGCTGCAGGTTGTCCACCATCAGACCGGCGCTCACGAGCAGCACCGACGCGAGGGCCACTTCGCCGACCACCAGCGCGCGCATCACCCGGTGTGAGCCCGAGGCGCCGCGGGTGTGCTGGCGCAGCGTGTCGCTCACGTCGGCCCGGGCCAGCTTGATCGCCGGCAGGAGGCCCGCCAGCACGCCGGCGGCCGCGGTGATCGCCGCGGCGAAGAACGCCGCCCGCATGTCCACCGTGGTGTCGGTGAGCCCCAGCTGATCGCGCAGCGTATTCGGCACCAGGCCGACCAGCAGCGTGCTGAGCGGGTGCGCGACGGCCAGGCCGACCGCGGTGCCGATCGCCGCGAAGACCAGGCTCTCGACCAGCATCTGCCGGATCTGGCGCGCCCGTTCGGCGCCGAGCGCGGCCCGCACGGCGATCTCCCTGGCCCGCCGGATGCCGCGCGCCAGCAGCAGGTTGGCGACATTGGCCGACGCCAGCACCAGCAGCAGCACCGCCGCCGCCATCAGCGCCAGCGACGTGCGGGCGCTGTCGCCGACCAGCGATTCGCGCAGCGGCGTCATCGCGAAGCCGACGCCGCGGTTGACCACCGGCCGGATCGCTTCGGCCCGGGCCGCGATCGCGTCGAGCTCGGCCTGCGCCTGCGCCGGCGCCACGCCCGGAGCCAGCCGCGCGAACACCGCCAGGGAGGCTTCCACCGCGGCGTCCACGCGCTCGGGCATCCACGCCTCGACGTCGTAGGGGAAGCGGAAGCCGGGCGCCGAGCACGCCGACGACCGCGGCCATCCGGTCTTCCACGCGGACGGTGCGGCCGACGATGTCGGGGCGACCGCCGAACTGCCGTTGCCACAGCGAGTGGCTGAGGACCACCACATTGGCGTCGAGCCCGGCCCGTTCTTCGTCCGGCGGTGAACAGGCGGCCGAGCGCCGGGCGGACGCCCAGCAGCTCGAACGAACCGGGCGAGACGAGCCCCACCGACACCGGCACCGGGGTGGCGCCGTCGACGAGCGACCACTCGAGGCTGCGCATCCCGACCACCTGCGAGAAGCTTCGCGCCTCCTCGCGGATGGCCAGGAAGTTGAGCACCCGGTTCGAGCGGCGCACCTGGCTGCCGTCGCGGGCGATGGTGTAGTCCTGCAGCCGGTAGACGCGCGCCTCGTCGGGAATCGGCAGCGGTCGCAGCAACGTGGCGTTGACCACGTTGAAGATGGCGCCGCTGGCGGCGATGCCGATCGCCAGCGTGCCGACCAGGGTGAGCGAAAAGCGCCAGTCGGCGCCGACGAGGCGGAAGGCGTAGCGGAGGTCCGCGGCGAGGCCGGTGAAACGCATGAGCATTGATACGCCGGCGGGGCCGGTTTGGCCGACCGCGAAGCCAGCCGACCGGGCGCCGCGGCGAATTGGCGGGGACGAGCCGCGGGATGACCGCCCCAGGCGCCGCGGTTGCGCGACTCAGGCCGCGTCGTCGGGCTCGTCGGGCCGTGGCCGCCACAGCACCATCACCTTGCCGACGGTCTGCACCGACGCGGCGCCGGTGCGCGCGAGAATCGTCTCGAGGATCGCTGCCCGCTCGTCGCGTTCCTGACCACCGGCCCGCACCTTGATCAGCTCGTGCGCGGTCAGGGCCCGTTCGATCTCGCCGATCACCGCGTCGGTTACGCCGGCGTTTCCGATGTGCACGACCGGCTCGAGCGCGTGCGCACGGCCCTTCAGATGCGTGCGTTCCTTGGCGGTGAGACTGAGAGCCACTGCTGAGGGACCTACACGCCGGCGCTCTCGATCGAGCGTGCGAAGCTCCGCGGGTCGAATTCGAAGTCGATCGTCCGAAGGAACCGTTGAGATCGCCGTCGCCTGCACGCCGGACGAGCTCCTGCAGGGCGAAGACGACCGTTCCGACGTCGAGTCGAAGCCGATGGCCTTGCGCGCCGCCTGACGCAGGCCGGCGGGGAGGTCGAACCTCCAGCCATGATTGCGGCCTCCGGCGAACCCGGCAGCAACGGCTCCAGTTCCAGCGCCTGGGCGCCGTTCTCGGTGCAGACGGCGAACTTGGTCTCGCCGGCGCGATACATCGACACGCCGGCGTACTCGCCACGCTTGTTGAGCGCGAAGAAGCGAATGTTGAAGTTGGGCTCGCCCCTGGCGTTCAGCAGCCGCTTCTCGATGGTGTTGGCCTTGATGCGCCGGAGCGCCTCCATGCCGGCGTCCTTGGGCGACTTGCCGATGTCGCATCTGCTCGACGATGAGGAACGAGCACAGGTTGTAGAGATTGGCCTCGCCGCGGCCAGTGGAGCCGGCGGCGCCTACTTCGTTGTCGACGTAGAGGCCGGCGCCGAGAATCGGCGAGTCGCCAGTGCGCCCGGGAATCTTCCACGCCAGGCCGCTGGTGGTGGTGACGCCGCAGATGTCGCCGTTGGGCCCGATGCCGTCGCAGTTGATGGTGCCCCAGAAGCTGCCTTCGGGGATGAGCCCGTCGCGCACCATCGATAGCCCGGCCTCGAGCCCCGGGTCCTTCTCGTGCTTCGGCACAGCCTTCCGTCCCTCGCCCTTCGGATCCAGGTAGTGCTCAGGATCGACGCGCCGCTTCCACTCGAGCCACAGCCGGCGCGAGTTCTCGGTATTGAGGTCGTCCTCGACCTTGAAGCCCATGTTGCGGGCGAACTGCTGCGCGCCGGCGCCGACCAGCAGGTGGTGGTCGGTGTGGTCCATCACCGCCCGGGCGACCAGCGACGGCGTGCGCACGCCCTGGAGCGAGGCCACCGCCCCAGCCCGCTTCAACGGACCGTGCATGCACGAGGCGTCGAGTTCGACGACGCCGTCGGCGTTGGGCAGCGCCCCGTAGCCGATACCGGTCTCGGTCGGGTCGAGCTCGGGGATGTTCACCCCGGCGATCAGCGCGTCGAGCACGTCCTTGCCCTCGGTGATGAGCCGGAAGGCGCGGGTGACGCAGTTCTCCGCGCCGCCGTTCTTGAACTCGAAGCCGGAGTAGTCGGAGATGACCACCGGCTTGACCGTGCGCTGGATCAGCAGCTCAGCCGAGCGTGCCGTGCCGCCGCCGACGGCGCGGGCGGGCAGGGCCGCGGCGAGGGTGGTGGAGGTGAGGAAAGTTGCGGCGGGTGAGCATATGTCTCCCAGGAATGGACGAAATACTACAGCAGATGCATGGGGTACCCTCAGATCTCAGGTACGCCTAAGCTCATCAAGTACGTGAACGTCTCATCGTAGAAATCGGGATCTCGCGTCGGGTCGGCACGGTCACCAGGCGGAACGAAGATAGCCATGCCTTGTCGCGCCCGCGTGAGTAGAACACGGTAAGCGTTCAGCAGGTAACGCTGCCGCGTAGCCTTGTGCACGGTAGTCCACCGATCCCCACGAAACGAGTGATACCGCCACTGTGAGCCATCAAGGCGGAGGTCGGCATCCCAGTTGACGCAGATCCAGTCAAGCTCCAGGCCCTGAATCTGGAACTCCGTCGCCGCGTCCTCGAGATAGAAGCTCGACCTGGTGTCGGTGCGTTCGCCGAGAAACCAGTTGACGGGATCGACCTCAACTCGCACGTCGATCGCATGAGGCTTAAGTCGCTGAGCCTGAGACGACGCGACCAAACCAATGCTCTCCGAACCACGCGCTTGACGGCGAACCCACTGCTTGGCGCTGTCGAGACTTCGGGAGGCCACGATCGGGTACCTGTCCCGAATTGAGCCGAGGCTGGCCCTGGCCCCTTCCGCGTCGCAATCGAGGAGCGCCTTGACAAACGCTGATACCTTTCCGGCTCGGAAGGAACGCATGGAACTCGCCAAGTGGAGCCGGTGGTCGGGGCGGAGATGATCGCCAAAGGCTGCTAGAGAAGTGCCTGCGGCGTACTCGGAATCCGTGAGCTCCGGGGAGATATACGCCTTCCAGTGAGGATGGGAACCGCGCACTGCTTCCAACCAGGCCGCGATGCCCGCTTCTCCGGTGTGAATCTCCTGGCCGCCGCCAACGAGGCAGACAATGACGGCCCAATCGATGTGCCTATCGAGGTAGGAGATTAGGAACTCCGACTCCGACTGGCTGAAGTCGGCGATTCCCTTGCGCCGCTTCATGAAGTCTGCCGTCTTCCGACGGTCCCAGGCCCGCTGCGCCTCGTCGAAGATCACGACATGATCGAAGGGCGCGCTCGGATTCCTAACGCCCTCATCGCGAAAATGATGAATGTTCTGGATGAAGGGCTTTACCAATTGTCGAATCTGGCCCTTCCGCATCGTCGTGCCACGACGCCGCATCTCATCTCGGGTCAACGCCTCCTGAAGCACAGCAACCAACGGTCCATTCCCGGATAGGAATACCGCTCTTGCATCTCCGAGCTCACGACGCCTCGTAGCCACGTCCAGACCGACGAGAGTCTTGCCTGCGCCGGGAACTCCGGTGACGAAGACGATGGCCTTCGAGCCCGAGGCCCGAGCCTTGTCGATCACTTCCTCGATCGCCCCAGAGGTCACGCTGAGGTTCTGAGCGCCTGCATCGTTGCGGGTGATTGCTTCCACTGAATGCCGAGAGTACAGTGCGCGAGCGGCCTCGATGATTGTCGGCGTGGGGCGGTAGGGCGCAATGCCCCAAGCAGTCGGGTCAATCGAGCGGCCTGAGGCCAGATGTTTGGCTTCTTGTAGGGTCTGGGCCAATCCAACCGCATTGGAACGCCTTGGGGTCCAAACTCCGTCGTTGTCCCGGATGCTCCAGGCACGGTCACCCTCTGCAGCTTGAGTGGCGACAAGAATCGGAAAGATCGAGGCGTCGTGGCTGGCCTCGTGGAAGTTCTTGAGGTCGAGCCCATAGTCCCAAGCTTGGTTGTACCCCTGAGTGGAGAACGAGCGGTCGCCGCACTTGAACTCGATTGGAATTACGGCGGCGCCCGACACCACGATCGCGTCAACCCGACTACCAAGCCTTGGAATATCGAACTCGAGAAAGATTGTGCCTTCGAGCTCCGAGATAGACCGCCTAAGGATGTCGATCTCTTCGATCCATGCGTCGCGCTGCGTTGACTCAAGCGTGCCACCGGTAGCAGTCGTGAGAATTCCGAGGATGGCCTCAGGGCGATCGACCACGAAGTCGACGAGGCTTGAGTAGTAGTGCGCCGGAACTCTACGGCTGGGCTGGGCGGATGGCACCGGCCAGATGATATCGCCGCAAGCCAGTGGGCAGACTAGCGGAGGTCGCGAATGACCGTCTATGTCCTGATCCGTGAAGACCAGAACGAGCACGGCTACATCGACACGTCAATCGTAGGTGTATTCTCCGCGCGCAGCACCGCCGATGAGCACGAGGCAGGGGAATGGCGCCAGGCTCGCGCAGAGGGCTTAGCCATCGAGGACGACGACTGTGACGGCGATTGGCAAGTGAGCTGGAGGATCGAAGCACACGAGGTTGCCGACCTGCCGATTGCTCGTCTACTAAACGGTGACCAGATGCGGCGTGCGAGACTGCACTGAACGAACGCGACATGGAACATGAACTCCGGTCAGACGTCGACGCACGGCTCGCAGCGGATCAGGCGTCCGGCGAGGCCCTGTGGAGGTGCCCGCTCTGAAGTCCGACAACGCGAGAAAGCTGAGGGGATCAGGCAGTCTCACGGAGCTGCCGTCCAGCGGTCACGAATCGGCTATCGCAGCGTTGCCCGGGCACCGGAACCGGGCCCGACGGATGCCTGGTCGGCTGCGAGCCGAGATTTGACGCCTGGCCGTAGTCCTACTGTCGCCCGGGAAAGATGCGCGTCGCCGCGACCTCACGGCGTAGGATGTAGCGCGCCTGCGGGCAGTTATCGCTGCGCAGACAAAGGAGCTCCCGAATGCTGTTCATGATTACGTACGCGTTTTCCTCCGAAGTCCGCAACACCGCGCAGGAACGCTTCAAGAAGACCGGCGGCCTGCCCGGTCAGGGCGTCAAGATGCACGGGCGGTGGCACGCCATTGGCGGCGGACACGGCTTCCTGCTGGCCGAGAGCAACGACGGCGTGGCCATCGGCAAGTGGATGCAGGAGTGGACGGACCTCCTCGAGTTCGAGGTGATTCCGGTGAACAACGACGAAGACGTGATGAAGGTGCTCGGTACGTAGAATGGCTGCATGACACAGCGACGTCTCGCCGCGGTGATGCTCCTGTCGGTCGCCGGATCGGTGACGGCGCAGGCGCAGCCCAAGGCAAACCCTGATCCCGCGCGCTTCGAAAAGGACATCGCCGCCTTCGAGGCCGCCGACAAGGCGTCGCCTCCAACTCCCGGCGGCACGCTCTTCGTCGGCAGCTCGAGCATTTCGCAGTGGGACGTCGCCCGCGAGTTCGCGGACCTCAAGCCGATCAAGCGCGGCTACGGCGGCTCGCACGTCTCGGACACGATTCACTTCGCGCCGCGCATCATCTTTCCCTACAAGCCGTCCCTCGTCGTGTTCTACGCCGGCGACGCCGACGTCGCCGGCGGCAAGTCGGCCGAGACGATCGCAGCGGACACTGCCACGCTGTTGGTCCTGATCCACAAGACGCTTCCCGGCACGCGGGTCGTGGTGATCGGCACCAAGCCGAGCCCGCTGCACTGGAAGCACCAGGACACGATTCGCAAGGCCAACGCGCAGATCCAGGCGACGATCAAGAGCGACCCGCTCGCGGCGTTCGTGGACGTGGAAGCGGCGCTGCTCGGCACCGATGGCCAGCCGCGCCAGGACTTCTACGCGGCCAATGGTCTCAACCTGAACGACGCCGGCTACCAGGCGTGGACGGCTGCGGCGCGGCCCGTGATCGAGCAGGCGCGCCGGCGTTAGCGCGCGTGTTCGTCGCGGCGCCCTCGAGCCGCCCGACGAAGATCACGTGATGCGGGCCGCCCTGCTTCAGCCGCGCCCGCACCCGCTTCACCTCCACGTCGAACCCCGCGTATCTCAGCCGCTGCTCGAATCGCCGATCCTCGTGCGCAGACCACACGGCGGTGATGCCGGACTCGGTCAGCGCCCGCCGCGTCGCCGCCAGACCGGCGTCGGCGTAGAGCCAGCCGTTGGTGGAGGTCGTGAACGCATCGGGCCCGTTGTCCACGTCGAGGAGCACGGCGTCGAACCGCGCCTTGGAACCGCGCAGCAGCGCCTCCACTGGGCCGACTTCCACCCGCACACGCTTGTCCTTCAGCGGATGGTCGGCGAGATGTCCGAGCGGCCCCTGATTCCACTCGACGACGCCGGCCACGAGCTCGGCGACGATCACTTCGGCGCCAGGCGGGAGCAGGTTCAGCGTGGCGCGCAGCGTGAAGCCCATCCCGAGGCCGCCGACCAGCACCCTGGGAGCGGACAGCCGTCGCGCCCGCTCGCATGCCACCTCGGCGAGTGCTTCCTCCGAGCCGTGCATGCGGCTCGACATCAGCGGCTTGCCACCGGCCAGGATGAGGTACTCACCGGGCTGGTGCATCAAGGCCAGGTCATCGCCGCCGGGGGTCGCCGTGCGGCCCAACAGATTCCAGGGATTCATCCCGCCGCCTCAGCCGCCGCCCTCGGGCACACCGCCGCGCTGGCCGATCTAGCTCGCCTGCTCGTCCTCGCACCCCATGACCGACTTGGGCTTCGCTTCGGGACGGCCCTTGGGCACGTTGAACACGCAGCCGCAGACCTCACACCGGTAGTAGTCCACCACCGCGGCAGCGCTGCTGTCTTCGAGGAAGCGCGGCGATGGATCCGCGCAGGCCGGGCAGGGGGGCTTGGTCATTGGGAGCGAGCACGAGCGTATCACCTCCCCCGATCTCGCCGGCACGTCCGCCGCCCTCCTGGCGCCAGAGTAGAATCCGCCCACCAGGAGGCAGGTGATGCGAAAGACGTGGATGGCGCTCGTCGGCGGGTTGGTGGTCGTGGCCCTGGCGGCGCTCCCGCAGGCACAGCCTCCTGCGCCGGCGCCGCCGAAGCCTGCGGCGCCGGCCGCCGCCGTCGACCCGCGCGTGGCCAGGCTCAAGGCGGCGCTCGACGCCGACGTCTCGTCGCCGGCCATGTACGACCTCGGCCAGCAGATGAACGACATGGTCTTCAGCTTCGGCGAGATCGGCTTCCAGGAGGTCGAGACGCAGAAGTACCTCGGCGCACTGCTCCGCGAGAACGGTTTCACGGTGGAGGACGGTGTCGCCGGCATCCCCACCGCGTGGGTGGCGAAGTGGGGCAGCGGCAAACCGGTCGTCGCCTTCGGCTCCGACATCGACGGCATCCCGCAGGGCAACCAGAAGCCGGGCGTGGCCTACCACGACCCGATGGTCGAGGGCGCGCCGGGACACGGCGAGGGTCACAACTCCGGCACGCCGCTCAACATCGTGGCCGCCATCGCCGTCAAGCGGATCATGGAGCGTGAGAAGCTGCCTGGCACGCTGATGATCTGGCCCGGGGTGGCCGAGGAGCTGCTCGGCACCAAGGCGTACTACGTGCGCGCCGGGATGTTCAAGGACGTGGACGTGGTGCTCTACAACCACGTCGGCGCGAACCTGGGCACGAGCTGGGGCGACGGCGGCGGCAGCGGGCTGGTGTCGGTCGAGTACACCTTCGAGGGCGAGACCGCGCACAGCGCCGGCGCGCCGTGGCGGGGCCGCAGCGCGCTCGACGCCGTGGAGCTGATGAACGTCGGCTGGAACTACCGGCGCGAACACCTGCGCCTGGCGCAGCGCACCCACTACGTGGTGACCAACGGCGGCGATCAGCCCAACGTCGTGCCCGCGCAACGCCAGCGTCTGGTACTACTTCCGCGAGACCGACTACGAGACCATCAGGAACATGTGGGACATCGGCGACAAGATGGCCGACGGCGCCGCCCTGATGACCAACACGAAGTGGACCTCGCGGGTGCTCGGCACGGCCTGGCCGCGCCACACCAACCGTGCGGTCGCCGAGGCGATGCACGCCAACGTTCAGCACGTCGGCCTGCCGCAGTGGAGCGACGCTGACATCGCCCTCGCCAAGGCCACGCAGCGCACGATGAAAGTGCCGGAGATCGGGCTGGCTACCGGGGCGATCGGCCCGCTCCGCGGCCGCGAGCAGATTCCCGACAGCGAGAAGTTCGGCGGCCCATCGGATGACGTCGGCGACATCACCTGGACGGTGCCCACGGTCGTGCTGGGTTATCCGGCGAACTTCCAGGCCGGGCCCGGCCACAACTGGGCCAATGCCATTCCGATGGCGACGCCCATCGCCCACAAGGGCGTGAACGCCGGCGCGCGCGTGGCTGCCCTCACCGCGCTCGATCTGGTGCTGCGCCCTGAGCTGGTGACGGCCGCGCACGACTACTTCCAGAACGTGCAGCTCAAGCAGCGCAAGTACACGCCGTTCATCCGTCCCACCGACCAGCCTGCCATCTGGATGAACAAGACCACGATGGATCGCTACCGCCCCGAAATGCGCAAGTACTATTTCGATCGGGCCAAGTACAAGACCTACATGGACCAGATGGCCGCCCAGTTCGGCATCAAGTACCCGACGATCAAGGACGGCGCCACGCAGTAGGAGGATCCGATGGACGACCTGACCAGACGCGACTTCGTGGCGATCTCAATCGCGGCCGGACTCGGCACCGCCGCCGATGCAGGAGCGCAACCCGCCATGCCCGTTACCGAGAAGAACGTCGAGATCAAGACCCCCGACGGCACCTGCGACTGTGCCTTCATCCACCCGGCCACCGGCGCGCATGCCGGCGTGATCGTCTGGCCCGATGCGTTCGGCCTGCGCCCGGCGATGCGCGACATCGCCAAGCGGCTCGCCGGCAGCGGCTACTCGGTGCTCGTGCCCAACCCGTTCTACCGCGTCGCCAAGTCGCCGGTGTTCGGCGACATCTCCAAGTTCGACTTCGCCAACCCGACCGACCGCGCCAAGATCCAGCCGCTGATGGCCTCGGCCACGGCCGCCGGCGGCGCTGAAAAGGATGCGGCGGCGTTCGTCGCCTACCTGGACGCGCAGCCGCAGGTCAACAAGGCGCGCAAGATCGGCGTGCAGGGCTACTGCATGGGCGGACCGCTCACCATCCGCACGATGGCGGCGGTGCCCGATCGCATCGGCGCGGGTGCATCGTTCCACGGGGGCGGCCTGGTCACCGATCAGCCCGCCAGCCCGCACCTGCTGGCGCCGAAGATCAGGGGCCGCGTGATGATCGCCGTGGCGTCCAACGACGACGCGCGGCAGCCTGCGGCCAAAGACGATCTGAAGAAGGCCTTCGAGGCTGCCAAGGTGACTTACGAGATCGAGGTCTACAAGGCTCTGCACGGCTGGTGCGTGGCCGACATGCCCCTTGCGGAGGGCAAGCCGATCTACGACAAGCCGGAGGCCGAGCGGGCGTGGGGCCGACTACTGGCCTTGTATCAGGCCGGTCTGGGGTAGCGGAAAAGGAACGGGCCGCACGGTGACGGCCGTGCGGCCCAATCGTGTCGCGAGGGACGACCTCGGGACGGTCGTGCGGAACGTCTTACGCCACTGAGTCCTTCGCGGCCTTCACGGGACGGGCGCGGACGATCTTACGCGCCGGCTTCGCCTTGAACGTCGTCGGTTCGCCGGTGAAGGGATTGATTCCCTTGCGCGCCTTGGTCGCGGCCTTCTTCACCACCACGAACTTGGCGAAGCCCGGCACCAGGAACACGCCGGTCTTCTTGAGTTCCTTGTAGCCGACCTTGGAGAGCGACTCGAGCACGCTCTTCACGTCCTTGTTCGAGAGCTTGCCGCCGCCGTCGGCTGCAATCTTCCCGACGAGCTCTGACTTGGACATCATCTTGGCCATCAACTTCCCCTTGCCCGGCGATTCTGCCGGCGCGAAATACAGTGGCGCTCGTGCACCCGGGGCTCGACGCGACCGCCACCGCCTGTCACGTCGACCTCGCTCTTCCCGCCGGAGGGGGCCGGGGCCGCGAACCGTCGCGGCACAGAGTCGACGCATAGATTACTCGTATTTTCCAGCGGCTGCGCACTTTTTTACACGTGGAGCCCTGTTTTTTCAGGCTCGGCGACGCTGCGGGACCTTCGCGAGCCGCAAATTCCAGCGTCTGGGAGTCGGCGCCAATAGACGTCTCGGGCGCTAGAGCGCAGGAGCGATGTCGGTGTGGCGGAAGTCGCTGCCGACAAACAGCAGCGAATCTCCCGCGGCGGCAGCAGTGGCGTAGGCGAGGCAATCGCCGAAGTTGAGGGCGGCCTTGTGGCGTCCGCGCCCGTACCGCGCGTAGGCCGAACCGGCGGCGTGCCACTCGGCTTCGCCGAATGGGACGACGGTGATCGCCAGCTCGCGCACCAGCTCCTCCAGCTCTCGCGACGGCTTGCCGCGCTTGCGTCCGGCGAGAACCATGCCCGTTTCTACGAGGGTTGGGGCACCTACCCTCACGGCGTCGGCCTCCAGGATGCAGTCGACCAACTCGAGGAAGCCGGGTTCGGAGAACAGGATGGCGATGAGCGCCGAGGAGTCGAGCGTCATACGCCACCCGGCCCGTAGCCGAGGATGTCGTCCTCCTCCTGGCGCGACAGCCGTCGCCCGAGCTGCTGCTTCGGCAACCCCGGCCAGACGCGCGACTCGAGGAACCGCAGCAGGCGCGCCCGTCGTTCGGCGGTGCCCGGCCCCCTCAGCCGGCGGCGGCGCTCCTCGAGCGCCCGGCGGATGGCCTCGGTCTTCGACTCGCCGGTCAGCCGCGCCACTTCGGCGGCCAGGCGCTCGACGTCGGGATTCTTGAGGTTCAACGCCATTCGTCTACACCATGGTATACCATCGAAGGTGTAATGGTGTAGATCGAACCGAGTTGGCCGCAGGTCACTCCACCCGTAGCGCCGTCACCGGCTGCACGCGCGAGGCGCGCGCGGCCGGCAGCAGATAGCCGGCCAGCGTCACGGCAGCCAGTGCCCCGGCGGCGGCCGCGAACACCGCGGCATCGGTGGCGCTCACCTCGTAGAGCAGCGAGCGCAGCACCCCCGACGCCGCCCACGCCATCGCGGCGCCGAGCCCGATCCCGGCGGCGCTCATCGCCAGGCCCTCCTTCACGACCAGCGCGAGCAGGGTGGAACGCGTCGCGCCGACCGCAGCCCGGATCGCCAGCTCCCGTTCGCGCTGCGCCACCGTGTAGGACATCACGCCGTAGATGCCGACCACCGCCAATGTCGCCGCGAGCACGCCGAACAGCACGCTCAGCCACGACAGCAGGCCCGACGTTCGCGTCGCGTTGGTGATCACGTCGTCGAATGTCCGAACCGCCGCCAGCGCCACGTCGGGCATCATCTCGGCGAGCGCCGAGCGAATGGGTCCGGCGAGGCGCGATGGATCGCCGTCGGCGCGGACGACGTAGCTCATCGACGCCACCGGCAATTGCGCGAACGGGGCGTGCACCTCGGGATCCGGCGGCAGGTCGGGCCGCCGCGACCGCACGCCGGCGACGACGCCGACCACTTCGCGCAGCACGCGGCCGCCGTCGAGCGCCTCGACTCGCACCTGCTGCCCGATGACGTCGCGCAGCGGCCGGTCGGGCCACAGTCGCGCCGCCACCGTGTCGTTCACCACCGCGACGGGCACGCTGCCGAGCCGATCCCGCTCGTCGATGGCGCGGCCGGCCAGGACCTGGAACCCCATGGCTGCTGCGTAACCGTCCATCACGACCCGCACTTCGGTCACGGGCACACCGTCGCGTTCGCCCGTCTGATCGGCCCGGCGGACAGGACCGTTGTGTCCGGTGGCCGCCACCGGCAGCATGTCGATCGCTGACGCCTGCGTGACGCCGGCAATCGCACGGACACGCTGCAGGAACGCCGTCTGCAGCCTGGCGATGGCCGCGTCATCGCCGGCCACGAACGGCGGCAGGCCCACGGTGAAGGTGAGCACCGGCTCGCGCGTCATGCCCAGATGCTGGTCCTGGAGTCGCACCAGGCTCTTGGTCATCAGGCCGGCGGTTGTCAGCAGGGCCAGCGCCAGCGCCACCTCGGAGACCACGAGCAAGCGGCTGGCCGCGCGGGCGCGGCCCGCCGTGACACTGCGGCTGGCGCCGGCGCGCACCACGGCGTTCACGTCGGCGCGCAGCAGATGGATTGCCGGGGCCAGACCGGCCACCACGCCGGCGACGATGGCGGCGGCGCCCGCGAAGGCCAGCACCTGAATATCGAGGCCGATGGCGGCGATGCGTGGAAAGTTCGTCGGCGCCGACGCGACGAACGCGCGGAGCAGCGCCCAGGCCAGGCCGAGGCCGGCGGCGCTGCCCAGCAGGCCGAGCGCCACCGTCTCCCCCATGACCTGGCCGAAGAGCTGAGCGCGACTGGCGCCAAGCGACGCGCGGACCGCCAGGTCGCGCTCGCGGACGACGGAACGTGCCAGCAGCAGATTCGCGACGTTGGTGCAGGCGATGAGCAGCAGCAGCGCGGTAGCGCCGAGGAGGACCCACAGGCCGCGCGAGGCCCCCTCGGTGACGATCTCGTGGAGCTCGCGCGCCGTGAACGTGTAGCGGTCCTCGGGATGGTCGCGGGTCATCAGCGGCGCCAGTTCGGCGTCGAGGCTGCGGCGGGCCGCGGCCAGGCTGATGTCATCGCGCAGGCGCCCGAACGAGATCAGGAAGTTGCTGCCGCGACCGGCCGTGTCGGTGCGCTGGCCGAGCGGGATCCAGACCTCCGGCCGCCACACCTCCGAATAGCCCGGCGGCGCCACTCCCACCACCGTGTAGGGCTCGCCGTCGAGCAGCACGGTCGTGCCGATGGCCGAGGCTTCGCCGCGAAACCGCCGCCGCCACAGCCCGTCGCTGATCACCGCCACGCGTTCGCCGCCACGCCGATCCTCGTCGTCGGTGAACCAGCGGCCGACCACGGGCGGCGCGCCCATGACCCGGAAGAACGAAGCCGAGGCAGTGGCGCCGCCGAGGCGCTCCGGTCCCTGCGTGCCGGCCAGCGTGAAGCCGCGCGGGGCCCAGGCGCCGAACTCGGAGAACACGCGGTTGCTCGCCCGCCAGTCGAGGTAGCGGGGATATGAAGCCGATCCGTAGGTGAGCGCCGGCAGCTCGCTGCGCCACACCTGGATGATTCGGCCCGAGTCTGGGAAGGGGAGTGGGTCGAGCAGGACGGCGTTCACCACGCTGAAGAGCGCAGTGGTGGCGCCGATGCCCAGTGCCAAAGTCAGCGACGCGGTGGCGGCGAAGCCCGGGGCGCGGAAGAGCAGGCGAAAGCCTTCGAGCAGGTGGCGAGCGGCGTTCGGCATGGCCCGTTGGACGAGGTCCGGGAGCGGGTCGTTGATGGCCGGAAAGGTGCGGCCGTGACGGTGGTGGGGACGGACGGGCGCCCGGCCAAGGCTATTCGGCCCGCATCGTCCGCATCGGGTCGGTGCGCAGGGCACGACGCGTGGGCACCACGGCGGCGACCACGCCGCAGGCGATCAGCACCCCGGTTCCGACTGCGTAGGACGCCGTGTCGAAGCGCTCGACTCCGAAGAGCAACGAGGTCGCCGAGGCGGCGATGCCCGCCGCCAGGCCCCAGCCGGCCACCACGCCGATGCCGAGCGGTACCGCGGTGAGACGCGCGATGAGCCCGACGACGTGCGGTCCTTCGCCGCCCAGCGCCAGCCGCAGTCCGATCTCGCTGCGCCGCCGCGCCACCAGGTGCGACAGCATCGCGAAGACGCCGGTGGCCGTGAGCGCGAGCGCCCCCAGCGAGTAGGCGTTCACCAGCAGTGCGAAGAAGCGCGAGCTGGCGAACTCGAGCTGCACCTCGTCGGCCATCGCCGAGTCCCAGTGCACGGCCGAGGTCGGGGCCACCTGGGCAATCACCCGCTTCAGCGGCGGGATGAGCGCGGCGGCGTCGCCGCTGCTGGCCACGCCGATCGAGACGATGCGCTGCGGTGCCATCGACAACGGGAGGTAGACGTCGTAGCGGCCCTGCAGCCACGTGGCGTCGGTGCGCACCTGGGTGCCGCCCGATTCGGCGCCTTGCTCGGCCAGGCCATCGTAGGCGACGTTCTCCACCACGCCGACGACGCGCGCGACGGTCTCTGGGGCGATGCTGCCCGGAAGGAGCTGCAACGCCTGGCTCACGGCGCGATCGGGTCCGCCCATCCGATCGGCGAGGGCGCGGCTGATCACCGCGACCGGGGCCGCTGCCCTGATCGGTGGCGGCGAGCGGCCGGCCGGCAACCAGCGGCACTTCGAGCATGGGCAGCAGGCCCGCGTCGGCCAGGTGCAGCCCCACGCTCAGGCCCTCCTCGCGGTCGGTCTCGGGCAGCCCGGCAAATCGCACGCGCACGCGATCGGCGTCCCACGGCGGCAGCGTCGTGGCCACCAGGCCGACCCGTTCCACGCCCGGGTAGGCGGCAATGGCCTGACGCACGCGATCGTACGCCACCGGCAACCCCGCGGCATCGGCGGCATCGGCGCGGCTGAAGGTGAGCGCCAGCCGGGTCACCCCGTCGACGCGGAAGCCGACGTCCCAGGTGTTGAGCGCTCTGGAACGATCGCAGGAGCAGACTGCCGGTGACGAGCAGCGCGAGCGTGAGCGCCACCTCGGCGCCGACCAGTGCCACGCCCCAGCGCTGTTCCCAGCCGCCGCCCATCGAGCCACGCCCCACACCGCGGAGCACGTCCCCTGGCTCGACCCGGCTGGTGAGCCACGCGGGCGCCATGGCCGCGACGAGGCCCGCCAGCACGATCGCGGCGATCGCCACCGCGATCGCCACGCCGTCGACCTGCAGGCGCACATACGGCGGGAGCTCAACCGGAGAGGTCGCGACGACGGCCTCCAGCAGCGACGGTGCGGCGATCGCCCCGATGGCGCCGCCGATGGCGGCCAGCACGAGCGCTTCGAGCACCAGGTCGGCGACGAGCGTGGCCCGCCCGGCGCCGAGTGCGGCGCGCATCGCCAGCTCGCGGCGGCGATCGACGGTGCGCGCAACGAGCAGTCCGGCCACGTTCAACGCCGCGATGACCAGGAGCAGGACCACCGCGCCGAGCAGCAACGCGGCGCCGGTCTTGAAGCCGCCGCGCCAGTTGTCGCCCATGGGCTCGACGCGAAGCTGGAGATCGCGATAGAGCGCGGGATGCGCCTGGGCCCAGGCCGCCAGATGTCCGGCCAGTTGGGCCTGCGCCGCTGCCTGCGAGACCCCGGGGGCCAGCCGGGCGATCGCCCAGGCAGAGCGCCCGGTCCGCGAGTCGATGAGCGCGGCCGGGAGGTACTGCGGCAGCGGCATCCAGAATTCGATGATGTCGCTCTCGACGGTACCGTCGAATCCCGGCGGCGCCACCCCGACGATGGTGAAGACCGCGGCCTCGGTGCGGAGCGGCCGGCCGACGACCTCCGGGTCGCTGCCGAAGCGGCTGGCCCAGAAGCGGGCGCTGATCACCGTCACGCGCGGTGCGTCGGCGGCGAAGTCCGCGGCGGTCAGCAGCCGGCCGTGCAGCGCGCGCAGGCCGAGGGTCGAAAAGTAATCGCGCGTGACGCCCTCGCCGCGCAGGCGTTCGGCGCCAGAGTCGAGGAGGCCGACGGCCCGGCTGCGCGCCGTGCCCAGGAACGCGTCGAAGGCGGCGACGTGGCCCTCGAGGTCCCTCAGTTCGGGGATCGACAAGGACCCGCGGATCTCGCCAGACACCGTGTTGGCCAGCCAGACGCGGACCAGCCGCTCGGCGTCGGGAAACGGCACGCCACGCACTGCCACCGCCGAAAAAAGTGCCGCCGCAGCTGTGGTGGCCGACACGCCGATGGCGGCGCACAGCACGGCGGCAATGGACAGGAGGGGCGTAGTGCGCAGGCTGGTGACGACCCGGCCGGGAGTGCCTGGATTGAGCATGCGGTCGGAGGTCCCGGACCGACGCTGTGCAACCGGCGTTCCGCCGCCAATCCAGCCGGAAATCCGCAACTGGCCGCGGCCATCGCGGTACCGGCGTCCAGACACGGAACAGCCCTGTGCGATTCCGCACAGGCCTCGCCTGGGCCGGGGTGCGCCCTCAGGGCGCGCTCATTGCAGCACCGCGAACGGGTCGATCGGCGTGCCCTGCCACCAGCGCTTGTCGTCGGTCAGCACGAAGATCGCGAAGTGCAGGTGCGGGGTCGTCTCGGGGGCGTTCCCCGAAGTCCCGACGTAGCCGATCACCTCGCCGCGCGCCACCGTCGCGCCCTCGACGAGCCCGGCGGCGTAGCGTTCGAGATGCGCGTAGTAATAGACGTAGGTCGTCGTCGGATCGAACTGGTAGATGGTGATGCCCCCGGCCTTGCTGTTGAACAGCCGGGCGATGATTCCGGCCTCCACCGCCACCACGGGGGTGTGGCGAGGGGCCAGGAGGTCCATCGCCTCGTGAAGTCGCGCGCCGCCACGCGCCTCGGCGAAGGAGCTGCGGAGGTTGGCTCGATCGATGGTGGCGAGCGGCACTTCGAGTTTCCGGCGTCGGAGATCCTCGACCGCGTCGTCGAGATCCGGCGGGTCGCTCGGGCGTTCCGGCCCGTCGGCGAGCGTGGCGTCCGGCACCACGGCGCGCGTCTGTGTCGTGTCGTAGGCAGCGGGCCGGGCATCCGCGATCGGCGTCTCGCGTGCGGGCTTGCCGGTCCTGCCGCCGGCGATCGCCGAGGGCAGGTACGGCTCGGCGCCGAACGCGAGGGTCAGCACCGCCATCACGGCCATGCCGGCCAGGAAGCCGCAGGTGGCCGCAAACGTGAGCGCGGCCACGTCCCGTCGTTTGGTACGGGTCATGGGGCGAAGACGACCTTGGTGCCTTTCGCCACCATGCCGGCCACGGCGGAGGCATCCCAGTTGGTGAGCCGCACGCAGCCATGCGACGCGGTGTGGCCGACTGTCCCGGGCTCGGGTGTGCCGTGGATGCCGTAGTGCGGCTTGTTCAGATCGATCCACACGACCCCGACCGGTCCGTTCGGTCCCGGTGCGATGGCGGCCTTAGCGTGACCCTCGTCTGCATCCCAGAACAGATCGGGGTTGTAGTGGAACCTGGGGTTGCGGGCCACGGCGGTGACGGTCCACTCGCCCAGCGGCAACGGATCGTGGTCGCTGCCGGTCGTCGCCGGCGCGTGGTAGGCGACCAGCCCGGACGCATCAGTGACGGTAAGGACCGACTTCGACTTCGAGACCGTGACGATGACGGCCGTCGCCGGCGGGGCTGCCGGCGGCGTTGTCGATGCGGCGACGATGACGTTGGGTACGACGATGTCTTCGCCGGCGACGAACTTCGCTGCCGGGTTGAGCCGGCGCAGGAGCTCGGGGGCGGCGTGGAACCGCTCGCCGAGCATCTCGAGCGCCGAGGTGTAGTCGAGGCGGGGAAGCTTGGCCTTCTCCATCATGTCCTCGGGAATGGCATCGAGGAACGGGCCGCTGACATCCTCCGGTCCGATGGTGTAGCGCACCGTGACGGGCTCCGACTCCGAGCGCAGCGCCTCAGCGAGGGTCTGCTTTCTGGCGCGTTCGAAGGCCTCGATGGCCCGCGAGGTGTTCGGGCCGCGCGCCCCGTCGATCTCGCCTGGCGAGAAACGCGCGCGGTCGAGGAGCACCTGGACCGCGAGCATCCGCTCCGGCTCAGCCGCACGGGGCTGTCCGGTGACTAGGTAGCACACTGCCACAGATCGAGGCGACAACCGCCGTTGTGGCGCATGCCACGCGGATACCCCGGCTCATGCCGATTCGAGTGCAAGCGGCGTGCCCGGGACTTAGCCGTAAGAACGTTCGCGATTGGGCCGAGAGCCGCAAACGGTGCGCTTCGCCCGGTACGATCTACTCGGCCCGCAAGGTCACGATCGGATCCACCCGCGTGGCCCGGTACGCCGGGATCAGCGTCGCGACGATGCCCACGAGCAGCACCAGGCCAGAGACGATCGTGAAGGTGCCGGGGTCGTACGGGCTGACGCCGTAGAGCAGCGCGGCCATCAGCCGAACCAGCGCGGCGGCCAGGAGCAAGCCCAGCACCACACCCGCCAGCGTCGGCTTCAGCCCTTCGACTACCACCAGTCGCAGCACGCCCGACGACGGCGCGCCGAGCGCCATGCGGATGCCGATCTCGCGCACCCGCTGTCGCACCGTGTAGGCGAGCACGCTGTAGATGCCGATTGCCGCCAGCACCAGCGCCAGCGTCGCGAACACCACCAGCAGCCGCATCGCGGTGGGGCGCTGGCCCAGCGAGTCTTCGACGACCCGCTCGAGCGTCTGGATTTCGAGCACCGGTTGCTGCGGATCGATGGCTTGCACCGTGGCCACCAGCGGGCGGGCCAGCGACTCGGGGTCGACCGACGTGCGTATCACCAGCGCCGCGCCGTTGAAGGCGAACTGCGCCGCCGGCGCGTAGATCGCCGTTTCGGAATCGGCGACACCGGCGTCGAGCCCGCCCATCTTCACCTCGCCGACGACGCCGACGACCTCGCGCGGCTCGTTCGACATCATCTTCAAGGTGACGTGCTTGCCGAGCGGGTTCTCGTTCGGCCAGAAGCGCCGGGCCGTGCCCTCGCTGACGATGATCACGCCGCTCCCGCCGAAGCCGTCGGCTTCGGTGAAGTCGCGGCCGGCGACCAGCGGGATGCGCGCCGTGGCGAAGTAGCCGGGCGACGGTGTCCGCACCGCCACCGTCGGCAGTTCGGAGTCCTGCATCGGCGGCGCGCCTTCGGCGACGACGTACTGCGTAGACCCACCCTGGGTCGGCAGGCTGTCGACCCACGCCGCCGACAGCACGCCCGGCAGCGCGCTCACGTCCTGGCGCACGCGGTCGAAGAACTGGTTGCGCTGCGCCTCGGTGGCGTACTTGGCCATCGGGATGCCCATCGACGCGGTGAGCACTCCGCCGGCCTGGAAGCCGGGATCGACGGCGCGCAGGCTGGTCAGGCTGCGCATCAGCAGGCCGGCGCCGATGAGCAGCATCAGCGCCAGCGCTACCTCGGAAACGACCAGGAGCTGGCGCACGCGGCCGTCGGTCGACGCCGAACTGCCCCGGCTCGCACCCTGCTTGAGCTCGTCGTTGGCGTCGCGGCCGCTCAGGCGCCAGGCCGGGAAGAACGCGGCGAGCAGCCCGGTGACGATCGAGATGCCGGCGGTGAACGCCAGGACCCGGCCGTCGACGACGACCTCCTGCGCGCGTGGCAGCGCGCCGCCGAAGACCGAGACCAGTCCGGCGATGCCGTAGGTCGCGGCCAGGAAGCCGGCCACGCCGCCGCCCAGCCCGAGCAGCAGCCCTTCGGCGAGCAGTTGTTGGATGACCCGCACCCGGCTGGCGCCCAGGGCGCCGCGCAAGGCGATCTCCTTGGCCCGGCCGTAGGTTCGCACCAGGATCAGGTTGGCGAGGTTGGCGCAGGCGATGAGCAGGACCAGCGCCACCGCGCCCAGCAGCACGAGCAGCGACAGGCGGGCGTCGCCGACCAGGTCCTCCTGCAGCGGCAGCACCAGCGCGCCCCAGTCCTTGTTCTCGGCCGGGTACTGCTGCGCGAGCCGGGCCGAGATCGTGTCCAGGTCGGCCTGCGCCGTGGCGACCGGCACCTCAGCCTTCAGTTTGGCCACCGCCCGGTAGTTGTGGTTGGCGCGCTCCGCGATGTCGGTCGGCCCCCAGAGCAGCGGCATCCACACCTGCACGTCCTGCAGGAACGACGGCGCTGGCACAACGCCGACGACGGTATAGGGCGCGAGATTCAGCAGGATCTGGCGGCCGACGACCGAGGCGTCGCCGCCAAAGCGGGTGCGCCAGAACGCGTCGCTCAGCAGTATCGTGGGGGCCGCCCCCACGCGATCGTCCTGCGCGGCAAAACCCCGGCCGACGATTGGCTGCAGCCCGAAGATCGGAAGGAAGCTCGCCGACGCCCGCACGCTCTGAAGTGCGGTCGGCTCGCCCTGTCCGGTCAGCGTCGGCTGTCCGCCGCGATAGATCGCCATCGCCTCGAACGACTGGCTCTGCGCCTCCCAGTCGAGGAAATTGGCCGGCGAGAGCGCGAACGTCCGCATCCCGGGAAAAGTCGATTGCGGAGGCGTGTGCCAGAGCCGGACGATCCGGTCGGCGTCGCGGAAGGGGAGCGGCCGCAGCACCACGGCGTTCACGATGGTGAAGATGGCGGTGTTGACGCCGATGCCGAGTCCAAGGATGACGATGCCGGCCAGCGCGAACCCCGGGCTCTTGCCCAACGTGCGAGCCCCGTAGCGAAGGTCGCTCACCAGCGACTCGGCCCACGGTATGCCGCGCCGATCGCGATAGGCCTCCTTGGTCGATTCGACGCCGCCGAGCTTCAGGAATGCCTGGCGGCGCGCCTCGTCCGGGGTCATCCCGGCGCGCAGGTTGTCGTCGATGTGCAGCTGCAGGTGACTCTCGAGCTCGGCCGAGAGCTCACGCTCGGCCCGACGCCCGGCAAACATTCCCGCGATGCGACGAACCCATGCCCGCATGCCCGTCATCGTTCCGCCCTTTCGGTCAGTCCTCGTTCGCGGTCAGGAAGCGCGTCATGATCGCCGAGGTCGCTTCCCATTGCCGGGTGTCGCGCTCGATCTGTTTCCGCCCGGCCCTGGTCAGCCGATAGAACTTCGCCTTGCGGTTGTTGTCGGAAGTGCCCCAGGCCGAGGTGATGAGGCCTTCCTGCTCGAGCTTGAGCAGCGCCGGATAGAGCGTTCCGTAGTTGATCGAGAGCTTGCCCTGGCTCGTCTGTTCGATGCGGCGGGCGATGCCGTAACCGTGCTGCGCCCCCATGGTGAGCAGGGTGCGCAGCACCATCAGCGACAGCGTGCCCTGCCATACGGCGTTGCGGTCGGCCTGGGTCATGGTCCTATGGCTCTCCCATAGGAACGATACGCGTCGCTCCTATTGGGATGCAATAGGAATAGACGGCGGCCGCCGCGAAAGGGTTGCCACGACGGGCGCGGCACGGTGCACACACCGAACTGACCGCCGCCGCGAGGCCGGACCCCGGGGCTGCCTGTTACAGCAGCTGGACGACGGCGAGCGCTGAGACGGCGCCCGCTGTCGCCACCGCCAGCTCGGCCCGGTCGCGCACGCAGGCGATGCCCAGGAGCAGGAACAGCGCGCCGGCCGCCAGGCACGGCCAGTAGACGTCGTCGGCGCCCTCTTCCACCCCGCCGCGTGCCAGCTTTCGCACCTGGTCGACCACCGCGACCGCGATCTCGGTGTCGCTCTCGCGGTCGAGCTCCATGTAGCGCCCGGCGCCGGCGGCGGCGATGGCGGCCAGCGACCCGCGATCGAGCCGGGAGTAGATTGGCGCCGAGGCGGTCTCGGGGTCGTCCGACGGGGGTTGGGGGATGTAGCCGCCGTTGCTGGTGCCGACCCCGACCACGTAGACCGGGATGCGGCGCTCGCGCGCAGCGGCGAGCGCCCGCTCGACCTCTCCGCTCCACGCCTGGCCGTCCGAGAGCAGCAGGAACGCCTTCGCGTTCACCGAGGGCCGGCCGGCGACGCGCTCGTCCTGATCGATCAGCTTCAGGGCCCACGAGATGCCCATCTCGATGTTGGTGTCCCACGACGCGTCGTCCTCGGCGCGGAACGGCGGCTCGGTGAGGTGGTCGATGAAGAAGAAGAAGGTGTTGGGATCCTTGGTGAGCCGCACCTGCGGCGTGGCGATGCGGGCGAACGAGGTCATGGCCAGCCGGTCGCCGTCCCAGCGCATGGTCTCGCCGAGCGTGCGCAGGAACACCATCGATCGCTTCCAGCGGTCGCCGGGCATGTCGGTGACCCGCATCGAGGTCGAACCGTCCTGCAGCACGACCAGGTCGACGGCCGCGCGCCGGACCCGCGTCGTCACCACCTGGGGCCGCGCCAGCGCGAGGATCACGCAGGCGCTGGCCGCCACCAGGCACAGCCAGAAGAGCAGTCCGCCGAAAATCGAGAAGCTCTCGCGTACCGGCACCGCTCGGTGCCGCAGGTAGCGGCGCACGTCGGCGCGGCGGCGGAGGAACTGCCACACCCACACCACGAGCAGCGCCGCCGGACCGGCCAGGAGCCAGAGGTACTCCGGCTGCCGGAACTGGAGCGCCTGCCAGTCGACGGTGGGAAGGGAAAACACGCTCGGCCCTCGCTGTTAGCCGCGCTTCTTGCGCGGCTCACCCTCGCTCGCGCCCTGCGGCAGCTGCTTCCGCTCGTCGGGCCGCATCGGCACGACCACCTTGAACTGCTTCATGTCGGCGCCCGGCGGCGGCTCGCCCGGCCAGCCGTGCAAGGTCGGGCCCAGCGGCAGATCGCCGGCCAGGCCGCGGGTCTCGGGCTCGGGGAACGCCGGCTGCCGGCTCTGCGCGAACTGGGCCCGCACCCGCGAGACGAACTCGAGGTTCCACGCCGCGGCCTCGTCGCCCGGCCGTGCCCGCACCACGTCGGTGTAGGCGCGCACGATGTCGTCGATCCGCTTCACGGCGGCGGCCTGGTCGCCCATGTTCTGCGCGGTGCGATAGGCGGCATGCGCGCCCAGCTCGAGCATCAGCGGGTCGGTTTCGGCCAGCACGCCGGCGGCGTCACGCTCGGGCTGGAGACGGCCGTAGGCGCCCAGCCAGTAGCGCGTCGTCGACTGCTGGGACCGGAGCGACGAGACCAGCGCCTGGGACACCCGCGGCACCAGCGCGCGATCGGCGGCCTCTCGGGCCAGCGACTCGTAGGTGGCGTCGAGGTCGCCGTAGCGCAGCGTCAGCAGCGACTGCTCGGCGTCGGCGGTCCGCTGCTCGAGGCTCGACGCACCGAACAGCACGCGGCCGCCCAGCGCCAGGGCCAGGGCGACGACGAGATAACCGACAGCGGATCGCATCACCGGACTCCTTCGCGGTCTAGGGGAACGTGCGGAACTGCGGTGCCAGCAGCCGGAGCGCGGCCGCCAGTACCCACAAGCTGACTGCCGCCAGCGCGTAGGGCGCAAAGCGCGGCAACCGGGCGCTGTACTCGCGCGCTTCGACCGTCCCGGCGGCGGCGCGGTCGATCTCGCGGATGGCGCGCAGCACCGCCGCTTCGTCAACGGCGGTGTAGAACCGCCCGCCGGTCTTGGCGATCGCCTTCTGCCACAGCGAGTCGGGCAGCTTGGTGTTGCCCTTGCTGATGCGCACGAAGTACACCGGCACCTTGGCCTTCACCGCATCCGAGAGCACGTCGTCGATGTTGCGGCCCGATTCGGTGACTTCGGCGTCCTCGCCATCGCTGAAGATCACCATCAGGTTGCCCGATGCATCGAGGAAGTCGAAGGCGCGGAAGAGCGACACCGCCTGCTCGACGGCCTGGGCGATGACCGTGCCGCGATCGGGGAAGTTCTCCCACTCGCCCATGTTGCCGATGAGCGAGAGGCTGAGCAGGATGTTGTCGTAATCGGTGGTGAAGGGCGTGATCACGTAGGCGGTGTCGGCAAACTCGATGAGCGCCACCAGATCGCGGTAACCGCCGCTCATCCGCAGGCGGACGAAGCGTTCGGCGGCGGCGACCGAGGTGAAGAAGGTGGCCTCCATGGGGGCGTCCTTCGTCGTCAGCGTGCGCGCGGCGAACGGCGCCAGCATGCTGGAGGAGCCGTCGATCATCAGGCTGATGCGCCGGCCGGGACGCGTCACCTCGCGGCGCGAGAGCGGCGTCGCCGGATCGGCCAGCGCGATGGCGAAGAGCGGCACGCCGGCGAGGGCCAGCACCAGCGGCAGGTGGCGGAGCGTCGGCGTCCAGTTGCGCACCCACGAGTCGAGCATCGCCGGCAGGACGACGTGGCCCCGGCCGGGCACGCGCGTGTTCACCGCGCGCAGCACCAGCGCCACCAGCGCCACCCCCGACAGCGCGAGCATCGCCAGCAGCGCGAGGTCGCGCTCGCCGAACACCAGCTCCGAGAGCCGCACTTCGCGCCAGTCGGCGAGCGCCCGCTCGACGAAGCCCGAGATCGCGGCCAGGATCTTCACGCCTGTTCCTTCCAGTCGGCCACCCGCCGGGCGAACCGCGTCCACTGCATCGCCGGCCAGGAGTGGCGCCACGCCAGCCGGCCCGCCAGCTCGGTGGCCGCGCTCACCGCGCTCTCGACCGCGCCTTCATCGACCGCGGCCCGCCCGAAGCGCGCCGCCGTGGCCGCGGCGAGGCCGTCGCGAACGCGCTGGAGCGAGCCGCTGGTCTCGGCGGCCCGGTCGAGGTCGGCCGGGGTCGTCGGCGCGGACACCAGCGCGTGACGGCGCCAGACCAACCCCTGGCTGAGCGCGAGCTGCCCGTCCTGCACGGCGCCGGCCCGTCCCGCGCTCTGCGCCACCGGCGCCCCGGTCGCGTACGCCGCCACGATCCGCATCGCCGCCGTGGCCCGTGCCACCAGCCCGTCGGTCCACCCTTCCGCTTGCCGCGACCGGTCGACGTCGGCCAGTTCGCGGCGCGCGCGCTGCAGGATGGCCCGGCCCGAGACCAGCGACGATCGCACCCGGGCCGGGGCGCCGAGCGCGCCGTAGGCCCGCACCGCGGCGAGCGCCGCCACCGCCGCGGCCAGCGCGTAGAGCACCCAGCCCAGGATGCCGAGGGCCCGGGCGCGGAAGCGCCGCGACTCGAGGTCGGCGAAGGTCAGCGAGCTGGCGTCGCGGATGTCGCGGGCGGCGCCCGGCACCAGCGACAACACGCGCAGCGCCAGCGCCGGCAGGTTGTAGGTCTGGTCGCGTCCCTGAGAGGTCGTGCCTTCGTTGGTCAGGGTGTCGATGCGGTAGGTGAGCGACAGCCCGGCGAGCGACACGTCCTGGCCGAAGGCGGTGTCGTTCAGCAGGCGCAGCTGGTAGGTGTACTGGAAGAAGCGGCGGGCGGCGGTCGTCGCGTCCTCGGCGGCCGTTCCGCCGAGCACGTCGAACGGCGGCACCGCGAACACCGTCGGATCGAGCCGCGAGCGATCGACCACGACCCGGGTCGAGGTCGTTTCGAGCGCCGCGCAGGTGAGCACCGCCTCGAACGGCTCGCCCATGCGAATCGACGCGCGATCGGTGCGCCACCAGCAGCGGACCGGGTCGGCCTCGACCACGGCCCGCCGGCGGGCACCGCCTGCGCGACCGCCCGCGACGGGGTCAGCAGGCGACTGCGGCCAGGGCCGCCCACCCCACAGCCTAGACGCCTTGAGAAGCGGACTCGCCCGATTGAATCAACAATCGCTACGCGCCTCAAGGCGTCTACGCCCACGCGAAGCGTGGGCCAAAAACACTGCGAAGCGGTCCGAGGGCAGCCATTGCCGTCCCACCGCGAGCCGTCGAGCGTCGAGCCTCGTCATCTCTTCCTCAGTCTGCGCTCGACCGCGAACTCGGCCAGCGCGATGTCGCTCTTGGTGTCGTCGAGATCCAGCCGCAGCACGTCGAGCCCGGCCGCCTTGGCCTTGGCCTCGACCTCGTCCTGCCAGCCCCGGACCTTCTCGGCCATGCCGGCCAGCTGCCCGCGCGAGACGACGCGCGAACGGCCCGTCTCCACGTCGACCGCCTCGACCCAGCCGGCCGACACCGACGGCAGACGGTAGGCGAAGGTCGCGTCGATGATCGACCAGGAACACGTCGTGCTGCACGTTGACGTGCGCCAGCTCGGCCAGCACCGGATCGATGTCGTCGAAGAGGAAGTCGGACACCACCGGGACGAGCGAGGTCTTGCGCAGGAAGCCGGCGAGCGAGCCGCTCAAGCTGTCGAGCCGGCGCAGATCTTCCAGGCCTTCCTCGTACTGATAAGCGTCGAGGCAGTGAATCACTTGGTTCTTGCCGACGCGCGGGCGGATCGCCTGCAGCTGCTCGAAGCCGCCCTGGAAGGTGACCATCCCGAACGTGTCCTGGAAGAACACCGCCGACATCCCGATGGTGGCGATGGCGCGGGCCACGGCATGGGCGATGAGCACGTTGCCGCGGGCCGCGGCCGGTCCGACCGTACCCTCGGGCAGCGCGTCGACGCCGCAGCGGGTCGAGCGCGAGTGGTCGGCGACCACCACCACGCCGGCGGTAGACGGCTGCTCGAAGTCGCGGATGACCAGCGGCGAGAAGTTGGTGAGCGACGACTGCGCCCAGTCGATGTGCTCGAAGCGATCGCCGGCCTCCCAGTTGCGCAGGCCGACGAAGTCGAAGCCGTTGCCGTGGAAGAGGCTGCGATGCTCGCCCAGGGTGAACTCGCGCATCCGCTTGAGGATGACCAGCTCGATCTCGCTGATCTGCGACAGGTTGACCAGCGGGGCGATCTCCTGCTCGCGCGTCCTCATGGGATCGGCACCCGGGCCACCACGTCCTTCACCACCAGCTCGGCGGTCAGGCCATGGCTGGCCGCGTGCGGGCCGAGCCAGATGCGATGGCTCAGGATGTACGGCGCCAGATCCTGGATGTCCTCGGGGTAGACCTCGTCGCGGCCGCGGACCAGCAGCGCCCACACCTTGGCCAGCCGGCCCCACACGATGATCGCTCGTGGCGAGGCACCCAGGTCGACGCCGCGCTCGACCAGCTCCGAGGTGGAATGGCGCAGCCAGTCGGTGTCGGGGTTGTAGGGCCGCGTGGCGGCGACCAGCTGCTGGATGTAGGTGCCCAGCCGCTCGTGCAGGAACACTTCGGCGTTGATGGTCGAGCGCAGGGCGATGATCCGCTCCTTCGACATCAGCGCGTTCAGCCGCACGCGCTTGAAGTCGAAGTTGACCAGCTTGGCCTCTTCCGCGGGCGGCAGGTAGCCGACGTTGATCATCACCGCGAAGCGGTCGGTCGCCGCCTCCGAGAGCGGGAAGGTGCCCTGGCCGAGCTCCACCGGGTTCATGGTGGCGATGGCGAAGCTGAACGCCGGCAGCTCGTAGGTGGTCTTGCCGACGGTGACGGTGCGGTCCTGCAGGCCCTCGAGGAAGGCGCTCTGGCTCTTGAGCGGGATGCGGTTGATCTCGTCGAGGAGGATGACCTCGGCCGAGGCCAGGGGCCCGAACTCGGTGATGAGCTCGCCGCTGGCCGGGTTGATCATCTGGAAGCCGACCACCTCGGTCGGCTGGAGGTCGGCCCGGCCCTGGATGCGGGCGAACCGCGCGTCGGAGATCGCCGCCAGGATCACCCCGAAGAACGTCTTGCCCACGCCCGGGACGCCGCGGATCAGCAGGTTGCCGGCGTTGACCTGCCGATTCTCCTTCTTGTCGTAGGTGGTCGGAATCTCCGACAGCAGCACGACGTTGGCCAGCGTCTTGGCGGCTTCGTATCCCACCAGCGCCTTGCCGCCTTCGTCGAGGATGGCGCGATGGAAGGTGATAGCTTCTTGGAGGTCTGGATGCACGCGGTGTCCGGGAAAGGCCACGATCCTATATCAGCACGGGCTGCTCAAGCGGCGGCTCGAGCCGATACCAGGCGTGAGGGCTCCGGCGGGATTCGGAGCGAGAAGGGACGGGCAGCATGGCGAACGAACGCCGGAGCACCGCCCGGCTGGTCGGTCCGTTCGAGGGCAGCTGGGACGGCGCGTCGGGAATGCGCGGTTGCCGGATCACCGACTTGAGCGTCGGCGGGTGCTTCATCGACGCTTACGCCAGCCAGCCGGTGGGCGCCCGCATCACGATCGAAATCAAGCTGAAAGGGCAGACCTTCCGGATTCCCTCAGCGGTCGCCTACGTGGATCGCGTGCAAGGATTCGCGGTGAAGTTTCTCGACGAGCAGTCGCCGGCGAACCGCGAGCTCGCCGAAGCGATCGCCGCCCTGGCGGGCTGAGCCCTCGACCTCGTCCGACCCGGTCGGCCGCTACGACGCCTTCGCCTTGGCGACGCCGCCCACCGGCGGCGCCAGGCGCGGCGATCCCTCGGGTCCGATCCTGGCTGTTGCCGCGCCCCGACGGCGATTCCCACGCGCTGGCGTGGATGATTGTCGTGCCGCCGGGCTCGAGGCCGATTGGGATCTCGCGCAGGCCGCACTTGGCCATGGCGCGGCGCACGCTGGCCCGGGCGTCGGGCGGCGCGACCAGCAGCAGGCAGCCCCCCCCCGCCGGCGCCGACGATCTTGCCGCCCGTGGCCCCGGCCCCGCGGCCGCGGTCGTAGTAGCCGTCGAGCAGGCTGGACGAGACGCGCGTGGCCATCTGCTTCTTCAACTGCCAGGCGGCGTCGAGCGCCGGCCCGATGCCCGAGGGGTCGTTGTCGGCGATGCAGGCGCGCTGCGCTTCGGCGATCGCGACCAGCTCGTCGATCACCCCCTGGGTGTTGGTGCGGCTGGTCATCCGCTTCTTGGCCTGGGCGAGCACCGAGCCGGCGGCCCGGGTCATCCCGGTGTAGAAGAGCAGCAGCTGGTCGATGACGGCCTGTGCCGTCTCCGGCCGGCAGTACATCGGCTCGACCGTGACCCGCTCGTCGCCGTAGAAGCGCACGAACTGGAAGCCGCCGTGGGCCGCGATGTACTGGTCCTGCTTGCCGATGGGCTTGCCCAGCACGTCGATTTCGATCTTGCAGGCCAGCGCCGCGAGTTCCCCCGCCGGCACGAACTGCCCGCGGTAGGCGAAGAGGGCGTTCAGCACGCCCACCGTCAGCACCGACGACGACGCCAGCCCGATCCCGGCGGGCAAATCGGCGATCGTCGTGATTTCCACCCCCTTGGTCACGTCGGCCACGCGCATCGCTTCGCGAATGAGCTCGTGCTGCAGGTCGCGCAGGCGCGGCACGATCTCGGTGCGGGTATAGGAGACGCGGATCGTGTCGTCGAAGCGGCGGTTCACGGTGACGTACATGTAGCGGTTGATGGCCAGCGTGAGCACGGCGCCCGGGTGTGCGCCGGGCATCCCCCGGAAGTCGGAGCCGCCGCCGAACAGGCTCACTCGAAACGGTGTGCGGGAGATGATCACGACGCTGTCCTTGCCGCCCATCTGGCCGTGGTCTGCACCAGGCGCTCGGGCGTGCCGATGTCTTCGTGGAATTCCGGGATGACGTAGCCGTGCATCCGGCCCAGCATGGCCGGCAGCACGTGCTGGCCGAAGTCGACCAGGCCGGGACCGTCGGGGATGGCCTCGATCGCCTCGGGGCGCAGCAGATAGACGCCGGCGTTCGCCAGGTCGCTTTTCGGATGGGCCGGCTTCTCGACGAAGTCGACGATCCGGCCCGTGCCGTCGAGTTCGACGATTCCCGCCGCCTTCGGAACCGGGGTGTGGAACAGCCCGACTGTCAACGGGTCGGTATGGGCGGCGTGGAGCTGGCGCATGGGTTCCAGCCGGATGTCGCTCAAGTTGTCGGCGTAGAACACCCAGACGTCGGCGACGCCGTCGGCGAACCAGCGTTGGCGGCGGACGGTCGTCGCGGTGCCCGACGGCTCGTGCTCGCGCACCACCGTCACGCGGGGCGTGGGCTCCATCGCGCTCGCCACGAACGCCTCCACCATCTCGAAGTGGTGCGACACGTTGAGGAGCACGTCGGTCACGCCCTCGCGACGGCACAGCGAGAGCCAGTAGGCGAGCAACGGACGCCCGCCGATCGGAGCCAGGCACTTGGGGACGTGACTGGTCAACGGACGCAGCCGTTCACCCCTTCCACCGGCCAAAAGATATGCACGCATTGATGAGAAGTCGTTCATCCTCGCCCACGGATGCCAAAAGGCAGGACCGGCACAGACAAACTCGGCGCTGATCCTGGCTTCGAAGGCTCGCTAACCTTCTGTCAGCAAAAGAGTTGCCAGTGGCTGGCGGTCCGGAATGGCGGTGGTACAGCCGTTGCTATTCGTGAGGCCATTCGGACTCCCCTGACGTGAGACAACGCTTGTCAATTGCTACCGATGTGTTTGCTGTATGGCCGGCGGCCACTACCAGCCGCCGCCTTCGCTTCGTGAAACGCTCGATCGATGTAATCGCCGCCGCCACGATTTGTCTGCTGCTCGCCCCGCTCCTCATTGCCACCATTCTCGCCATCAAGCTTGGCTCACCTGGGCCGATTCTGCACCGGCGCAGGGTGGTCGGCCGGGGCGGCTCGCAGTTCGATGCCTTCAAGTTCCGGTCGATGCGCACGGATGCCGACCGGATCCTCGAGGCCGATGCCGATCTCTTCGCCAAGTTCCAGACCAACCACAAGCTGCCGAACGACCCCCGTATCACTCCTATCGGCCGGGTAATCCGACGCTACAGCATCGATGAGCTGCCCCAGCTCTTCAATGTCCTCCGGGGCGAGATGTCGCTCATCGGTCCGCGGATGGTCACCGCTCCGGAACTCGAGCGCTACGGCCAGCACGTCGACACGCTGCTGTCGGTGCAGCCGGGGATGACCGGGCTCTGGCAGGTGTCCGGACGCCAGACGACTACCTACGAGCGGCGGGTCGAACTCGATGTCCACTATGTGCGGAACTGGAGCCTGATGCTGGATCTGCGCATCCTGCTCAAGACGCCCTTGGTGGTCTTCCGCGGAGAGGGGGCCTACTGATGGGCGCCCTGCCGACCCGCGAGTTCTCCGCGGCCGCCTACATGGCCGAGCTGACCGCCGCACTCCGTGAGCTCGACCACGCGACCGTCGAGCAAATCGCCTGGGCCCTCGTCGACGCCCATGCGGCCGGCCGCACGGTCTTCATCTGCGGCAACGGCGGCAGCGCCGCGGTGGCCACCCACTGGGCGGCCGACTTGTCGAAGCTCACCGCGCTGCCAGGCCAGATGCGCCTCCGGGTGATGTCGCTGACCGATTCGGCCGCGACCATCACCGCCGCGGCCAACGACTTCGACTACGGTGAGATCTTCGCCGACCAGCTGCGGACGTTCATGGCGCCGGGCGATGTCGTCATCGGCATCAGCACCAGCGGGCGCTCGCTGAACGTGCTCCGGGCGATGGAGTATGCCAACCAGTACGGCGCCGTCTCGGTCGGCATCACCGGCCAGGACGGCGCGTCGTTGAAGGCGCTGGCGAGCATCACGCTGGTCATCGCCTCGACCAGCGTGCAGCGGATCGAAGACGTGGCGGGCGTGGCCGCGCACCTGGCGTGCCTGCATTCCCGCGCCAAGATCGCCGATCTGGCCAGCCCGGCTGCCACGGCCCTCACGGCATGACGCTGCTCGTCACGGGCGGAGCCGGCTACATCGGCTCCGTCGTCGTCGAGCGGGCGCTCGCCCGCGGCCACCGCATCGTCGTCATCGACAACCTGCAGGAAGGGCACGCGGCGGCGGTGCCGCCCGAGTGCCGGCTGGTCCAGGCCGACTACGGCGACCGGACGGTGCTCGACGCGATCTTCGCGGCCGAGGCCGTCGAGGCCGTGGTTCACCTGGCCGCCGAGACCACGGTGGCCACCTCGGTGTCCGACCCGGCCATCTACTTCCAGAACAACACCGTGAACGGCGTCGCCCTCCTCGAGGCGATGCGCCGGCACGGCGTGATGCGCCTCGTCTTCTCCTCCACCGCCGCCACCTACGGCGAGCCGGTGTCGGTGCCGATGACCGAGGACCACCCGCAGCAGCCGATCAACGCCTACGGCGAGTCGAAGCTGATGTTCGAGCGGATGATCCGGCGGGTATCACCGCGCCTACGGGCTCAAGGCGGCGTCGTTCCGCTACTTCAACGCCGCCGGTGCCACCGACGCGCGCGGCGAGGCCCATCGCCACGAGAGCCACCTCATTCCTCTGGTGCTCGACGTTGCCGCCGGCGACCGGCCGTCGGTCAACGTCTACGGGTCCGATTACCCGACCAAGGACGGCACCTGCGTGCGTGACTACGTCCACGTGTCGGACATCGCCGACGCCCACCTGCTGGCGCTCGACGCCCTCGACCAGCTCGGTCTAGACTGGTTCAACATCGGGACCGGCACCGGGAACACGGTGGATGAAGTAGTGACGGCGGTGGAACGGGTCACCGGCCGGCCGGTGCAGACGATTCGGTCGCCGCGGCGACCGGGCGACCCCGCCACGCTGGTGGCGAGCTCGGATCGCATCCGCCGGGTGCTGGGTTGGGCGCCGCGTTATGCCGACCTCGACGAGATCATCGACACGGCCTGGCGGTGGCGGCAGCGACACCCCGCCGGATATGCCGACTGACGTCTCGGTCGTCGTCGTCAGCTACAACACCAGAGACCTGCTGCGCGAGTGCCTGCGGTCGGTCTACGCCTCCGAGACGGCGCCCCGCGAGGTGTTCGTCGTCGACAACGCCTCGCGCGACGGCAGCCCGGCGATGGTGGCGGCCGAATTCCCCGGCGTCACCCTGGTCGCCAGCGACCGCAACCTCGGGTTCGCCGGCGGCAACAACGTCGCCCTCCGGCGCTGTCAGGGCGACCGCATCCTGCTGCTGAACCCCGACGCCACCCTGGCGCCGCAAGCCATCGGCCTGCTGTCGGCGGCCTTGGACCGCCGGCCGCGGGCGGCCTCGGCCGGCCCGCGCATCCTGAATCCCGACGGCACGCTGCAGTCGTGCGGGTATCGCTTCCCGAGCCTGCTCCGCGAGATCCGGCATTCCAAGCACGTGAACCGCGCCATCAGCGTCGCCATCGGTCCGGATACCCCGCCGCCGCCACCGACGGTCGAGACCGACGTCGACTGGAGTGACGGGGCCTGCCTGCTGGTGCGTCGCGCCGCGATCGAGGCGATCGGGCCGCTCGACGAGCAGTACTTCCTGTTCAACGAGGAGCTCGACTGGTGCTTCAACGCCCGCCGCGCCGGGTGGAGCGTCGTGGTCGTGCCCGACGCGGTCGTGTGGCACCACCGCGGGCAGAGCAGCAGCAGCACCGGGACCGGGTCGCTGTCGACCGCCCTCCTGGTCGAGACCCGCCTGCGCTACTACCGCAAGAACCACTCGATGCTCACCGCCCTGACGGCGGCGCTCGTGCTCGGCGCCGGCTTCGTGAAGCAGCGCCGCCACGACCCGGCCGCCGGCGCGAAGATCGAGGGCATCGCCCGCTGGTGGCGGTCGATTCGCGGGCGCAGCGGCCGGCCGCCACCTCGGGCGCGCCGGCGGGCTAGTCCCTCCATGCGCGTCCTGTTCGTTGCCCCTTACGTCCCGTCGCGCATCCGGGTGCGGCCGTACGAATGGATCAAGGCGTTGGCGCGCCAGGGCTGCCGGGTGCACCTGGTGGCCGTGCAGCCGCCCGAGGATCGAGGCCCTGGGCGACCGCTCGCGTCGAGGACGCCTGCGCGGCCGTCGACGTCTTTCCTCTAAGCAGGGCCAGAACCATCGCCAACGCCGCCGCGGCGCTGCTGTCGCCGCACCCCCGTTCAGCGGCCTACGCCAGGCATCCGGGCGCCGAGCGTCGCATCCGCGAGCTGCTCGGCCACCGGCGGCATCGACGTCGTGCACGTGGAACACCTGCGCGGCGCCCGGCTCGTGCCGGCGCCGTGCCCGAGGCCCACGGTGTACGACGGCGTGGACTGCATCACGCGGCTCTTCGAGCAGACCGTTCGTCTGGCGCCTGGATGGCCCAGCGGGCGATCGCCAGGCTCGACGTCGGCCGCACCCGGCGATTCGAAGCGGCCGTCTCCCGCCGTTTCGACCGGATGATCGCGTCGTCAGAGGCCGAGGCGCGGGCTTTTCCGCGCGCTGGCGCCGGAGGTCGATCCGGGATTCGTGACCGCGCTACGCAACGGCGTCGAGCTGGGCCAGCCCCCGGGCCCGCCGGCGGACGACGGCTGCACCGTCCTCTTCGCCGGGAAGATGAGCTACCACGCCAACGAGGCCGCGGCGCGCCGGCTGGCGCTCGACGTCATGCCGCGGGTCTGGCAGCGTCGCCCCGACGCCCGGCTGGTCCTGGCTGGAAGGACCCCTCGCCGGCCCTGAAGGCGCTGGCGGAACCAAGCCGGGTCGAGGTTACTGGATACGTCCCCGACATGGCGGCGGTGATGGCGCAAGCCACGGTGCTGGCGGCGCCGCTCGTCTACGCCGCCGGTATCCAGAACAAGGTGCTCGAGGCGATGGCCCGGGCGCGTGCCCGTGGTCACCTCGGCCTCGGCCTGTGCCGCGCTCGAGCCGCGGTCGATCGCGACCTGGTGGCCGCCGATGACGACGGGCAATACGCCGAAGCGATCGTGCGCCTGCTCGACGATCGCCAGTACCCAACGCGATCGGCGCGGCCGGCCAGTATCCACGTCGAACGGCACCACGATTGGGACGTTCTCGCCCGCGCCTTGATGCGGGTGTACCAGCTCGCGGCGGCGGACTTCACCGCCACCCGGAGACAGGCCGGAGGGACGGCGTCGTGAGCACCAGGGCGAGCCGCGGTGGTGTCCCGGTCGTCGTCCTCCTGCACCTCGCCGTAACGGCGTTTGTCGCCTCGGCGGCGCTTGGCATCTGGGCCGCTGCCGACCGCGATGCCGCCGTTCAGCACGCGCGGGCGATCGCTCTGGGCGGGCTGGGGATATGCCGTCGCCTGGCTGCTGGCCAGGCCCGGCGCGACCCGCTCGGTGGCCGTCATCACACTGGTGGTCGCGTCGACAGCGTGTGCCGTCTACTACATCACGCAGTACCCGCTACCTCGCGCTCCCCGAGGCCAAGGTGACGGCGCTCGACATCCTCGGACGAGCGCTGAGCGCGCCGTTTCCCCGCCTCGGCGGCTGGTCGCCGTTCGCCAACAGCCTCGCGACGCTGCTCGAGGGCACCGTCGCCGTCGCCGCCGGCCTGGCGCTGGCTCGAGGCTCCGCGGTGAAGCGCGCCTCGGCGACAGGCGCCGCGGTGGTGCTGCTGCTGGCCCTCGCCCTCAGCGCGTCGCGTGGCGCGTGGATTGCGGTCGCTGTGTCGCTGGCGGCGATGTCGGGTCATCGGGTGCTGGTTCGCTGGCCTGCCGTGCTCGCCGGCGCCGGCTCGGCGGTGCTCCTCGCCGCGGTGGCCAGCACCGTCGCCGGCGGGACGCCCTGGTGGATGCGCTGGACCGCCTCGTTCGGCCGCAAGACCCGGCTCGACGTCTACGGCTACGCCGTCGCCCTGCTCCGCGACGCGCCGTTCACCGGCCTGGGCGGCGGCGATCCGTTTACCGCTGCCGTCTCGAAGACGTCTTGATGATTCAGGTGCCGTTCATCACCTATGCCCACAACATGCTGCTCGAGGTCTGGCTCAGCAGGCCGCCTCGCGGCCTGGTGGGCGCTGGCCGCCGCCGCGGCCGTGGCGGCCGTGGCGGGCAACGGGCCGGCCTCGGGCGGCGGTTTCGCGGGTTGTCGGCCGGCGTCCTGGCGATTCACGTCCATGGGTTCACCGACGCGCGGCAGTTCGTCGATGCCTGGACGTGGGCGCCGTTCTTCGTGCTGCTGGGCCTGCTGGCGGGCACATGTCGAGCGCTGCCTGCCGCGTTCCGCGGCCACGGCCGTGGCCCCCCTGGCGCGGCCGCCGCCGTGACGGTGGCTGCCGTCATCGGCCGCGGTGTCCCGCTGGCAGCGTGGCAGTCCGACTCGGCGCGTCGAGCAGGCCCGTGCCGACCGTGCCGATGCCGGAAGCCCGGCGCTGGCGACGATGCGCGCGCGCGAGCGGCCACGCGCTTCGAGCGGCCTCGCGCTCGCCCCGACGACGGCCCGGCCCTGCGGCGACTGGGCGGCTGATGCTCGTCCGGGTCGATATCCAGACGCCGCCCGCCTGCTGGCGCGCGCGTGGTCGAGCGAACCGTTCATCCGCGACGCGAAAGGCCTATGGCCACGCGCTGGTCTGGACCGGTGACGCCGCCGACGCCGCCAGTGCTGCTCGCGCCGCTGCCGGGCATGGCGTCGGAGCTGGCGACGTGGAGTCGATTTCGCGAAACGCGGCGAGCGGCCGCTGGCCTGGCGGCGGCTCGCACATCGCTGGCGATCGCCCCGACCGGCTGAAGTCGCCCGGTCGGCTGGCTGGCCTGGAAGCAGGTGCTGCTGCCGCCGCGCTCCCGCCGGCGCGCTGACGCCATCAGGCGTCACGAGCGACCGACCCTGGCCTGCTCGTAGAGCTGGAACATCGCGGCGACGTGCTGCTCGACCGTGAACGCACGTTCGACCCGGCTGCGGCCGGCCTCGCCCATGCGCCGCGCGGCGCCGGATTCCAGGGGCAGCGTCGAGACGTGGCCGGCCAGCGTGGCGGCGTCACCGGGCGCGAAGAGCGGCCAGTCTCGCCGTCCTGGACGAACTGGCGGTGCCCCGGTGCGGTGGCGACCAGCGGACGACCCATCGCCATCGATTCCATGAACGACAGCGCCGCCGCTCCTCTGTCGTGGTCGCGTCCACCGACAGTCGGCGGCGCGCATCAGGTGGGGCACATCCATGCGCCAGCCGGTGAACTGGAACGCCTCGGTGAGGCCTGCGTCGGCGAGGCGGCGCCGGAGGTGGGCCTCATAGGCCGGGTTCTCGAGGGCGCCGACGAAGGCGAAACGGGGTGCCGGGCACCCGGGCGCGAATGGCGGGCGGCATCGATCAGCGTGTCGTGACCCTGGTGCGCCAGCAGTTGCCGAACAGCCCCACCACCGGTGTCCCCTCGGTCCACCCCAGCTCGGCCCGCACGGCCGGGCCGGGCGTCGTCGGGCGCAAAGTTGCCGAGGTCGATGCCGTTGTAGAGCGCGCACGAGCTTGCGCGATTGAGGTCGCGCCGTGGCGAGATTGTTGGTGACCGCCCGGGATGGTCCCGACGATCCACGCGCACGACCGCGGACGTAGCGATAGAGGCGGCGGTCCCCGCGTGGACACGCTTGATGTTGTGCTCGTGCCACACTTGCGGTGCCGCGCGCGGGCCGCCGTCGGCGATAGAGGCAGGCGGAAACGAGATCCAATGGATCACATCGGGCCGTTCGCGGTCGATGACGGCGAGCAGGGCCCGATAGGTTGACCGAACGCTCGCCAGGTCTCCGCCACTGCGGCGGCACAAGCGTGGCCTCATCATCCGGCGGCTGAAGGTCGAGGTCGGCGATAGCCCGTCCCACGCTTGTCGAGCGCCTGATCAGCCGGCTGTTGGTGGCGCTCAGGAAGACATGGGCGGCACCGCCCAGCCGCGGAGTTAGCCGAACCACACGTGCTCGGCGCCGCTCACCGTCGGGTAGTTGGTGACGTAGAGCACCTTCATGCGCGCGCGCACGCCTGCGCCGAGCCCGACGCCCGACGAAGATCCGGTCAGGCCGGCGCCAGGCGCACGCCCCTGGTGCCCCCCGGCCATGGCCACCCTCGGGCCGCGGCTCCGTTCGAGCCGCAGACGGCGACCAGCCCGCCCAGCAGTACCCACTGGAGGTAGTAGCCGGAGAACAACTCGAGGCCGCCGTTTCGGATGCTGTGGATCATGAAGCCGCCGGTGATGCCGCCGGCGACCATCCCGCGAACATGCCCAGCCAGCCCAGCACGAACGCCCGGTGCTCGGGCGTCGTGGTCGTTGGCAGGATCCGCAGGCCGTCCGAAGCGCGACCACCAGAACCAGCACCAGATCGCCAGGCCGCGAGGCCGAACTCGACCAGGATGTTCAGATACTGGTTGTGCGGGTGCCGATCGGCGATCGCTGCAGCATGTAGACGTAACTGTTTCCCGGACCGACACCCACAACGGCGCTTGCCCCAGATCGACAGGGCATCCAGCGCCAGCTGCCCGCGGCCGGAACGGCCGCCGTAGCTGGCCTGGTTCCGTTCCTTGGCGACCAGGTCGTCGAGCGGCTCGGCTCAGATACTGCTATGGCCCGCGAACGTGCCGATCGAGCACGATGGTGACCGCCAGGCAGGCCGCCACCCCCAGCGTCCGCGAGGTGTGCACGCCAAGGACGCGGTCGCCACCATCACTCCCACCGATCCATAGAGAAACGCCTTGCCATGATGACCCCGTCGGCAATCGGGATGACCACCAGGACAACAGGAAGAGGCGCATCGACAACGACCTCGGCTGCAGCATCATCGCCAGCGCAAAGGGCGCGGCGAACAGCCTGAAGATCGGCATCCAGGCGAGGTAGGCCGTCCACGCTTCGGGCGTGAACGGATGCAGCAGACGCAACGCGGCGAACGCCAGCACCACCCCGAACGAGGATCCCCACCTGTCCCCAGGCGATCAGCAGTTCAGCCGACGCGACGTAGACGCCGATCGGCCACAGGACGAGCAACACCTGCCCGATCGAGACGGTGGTGCTGGTGTTGCCCTGACCAGCGGTCCCGGCAACGCCTGCGCGGCAGGAGCGACACGAACGTGACAGCGCAAAGACCAGCAGCGCGCCGTCGAACGGGGCGTGGAGGAAACGCCCCGCCGGACGTCGCGCAGCCACGCGGCACCAGCGCCGTGGCGAGCGCCTCGGCCAGCAGCAGGCCCTGGCTGATGGTGCGTCCGCTGAAGGCGCCGAGCTGGAGAATCGACGGGGCCGCCCCCAGCACCGCGTAGAGTTCGATCGCGTGGCGGGGCCGCTGCAGAGCAACGACGAAGAAGATGAGCGTCGAGCCCGACCGCGATCGGCTGGTCGGCGCGAACAGCCCGCTCATGAGTGGACGCGATCGCCTCCGCCGGCGCCTTCGCGCCTTCCTCGGCGACCAGGTACGAGGATATCGGTAATGCAGCAGGACCGGGAGTAGTAGAACGACTCCTTGGTCAGCGGCGCCCGGTTGAGCACGGCGCCCATCATCCTGGCCCCCGCCTCGTCGAGCTGCACCAGGGCGGCGTCGGCGGCTTCAATCGACGTCCGGTCGGCGCTGGTCACGAACAGGACGCCGGTCGCGTCGCGAGACAGCAGCGACGCGTCGGCCACCGCCATCACCGGTGGCGAATCCACCACCACCCAGTCGAAGTCGGTCCGGAGCTCGTCGATGAGCTTGCGGTAGGACTGGAGCGACAGCAGCTCGGAGGCCTTGACGGTCGGGATTCCGCTGGGGATGAGTGTCAGCCCCTGCGTGCCGACGGGCCGCAGGACCTCGGCCGGGCTCCGCCGGGCCATCAACACGTCGGACAGGCCGGGACCGCGATGGTGATTGAACACCTCGTGCAGGCGGGGCCGCCGCATGTCGGCGTCGATGAGCACGACCCGCTGATCGACGGCCGCGAGCGACGCCGCGAGGTGCGTCGCGACGAACGACTTGCCCTCCCCCGGCGCGGCGCTGGTGACGACGATGACGTTGCCGAGCGTCTCGTTGTCGCCGCAGGCGATCATCAGGCTGGCGCGCAGCTTCCGGAAGGCCTCGGCCGGCAGCGCCGACAGCCCACCGACCTTCAGGGCCTCCTCGTCGCCGGTCGGGCTGCACACCAGGGTGAGCACCTGGCAGCCCGAGCCGCTTCTCGACATCAGCCGGCGAGGCCCACCTTCCGCCGGAAGGCACCATCCCGGCCGAAGGCGGCACCGAAGGCGCCGAGCACTCCCATGATGGCGGCGGCGGCCAGGCCTTGCCCCTTGCGTGGCCGCACCGGGGTCCCGCCGGGTTCGGCAGGATTGATGAGCCGCACCGAGCTGCGCTGCAAGTCGCTGACCAGCGTCGCCTCCTTGGCGTGCTGCAGCAGCGAGTCGAAGACCTGACGGGCGCTGACCGCTTCGCGTTCGAGCGCCTGGTACTCCACACCCTTGCGATCGAGATTGAACGCCTCGTTCTTCTGCGAGTTCAGGGCCTGCGTGAGGCTCGTCTCCTGGGTCAAGGCCGACTGGTTCCTGCCGCTCGATGCCGCCGACCAGCTTCTCCACCTCGGCGCGCAGCCGTGCCTGCACGCTGGCCAGCGAACGCGCCGACCTGAATCCGGTCGGGATGCTTCGGGCCCAGCCGATCAGCCAGTTGGGCTTCCTCGCGAGTCAGCTCGGCGACCTGCGCCTTCAACGCCTGCACGAACGGGTTCGCGGCCACCAGCGGATGCGCCTCCAGCGCCGCCGGGTCGCCCCGGAGCGCCTCGATCTGCCGGGACCGGCGTCGCGCAGGATGCGGTCGGTCTTGGCCTTGGTCACCGCCGTGTTCAGGTCGATTGGCTTCTGCCCGACGATGTTCTGGCGATCCGACAGCGACAGGGCGTCCCTGCTGGCGCGATAGCTCTGGAGCGCGGTCTCGGCTCTGGACACCTGCTCGCGCTGTTCGGCCAGCCGCTTGGACAGCCATTCGGCCGACGACTCCGCGGCGGCGAAGCGCGACTCGCGGTCGCGATTGATGTAGCGGTCGGCGACGGCGTTGGCGGCGCGGGCCGCCAGGGCCGGGTCGGGAGATTCGACGCTGACAGCCAGCACGCGGCTTTCGGGCACGATCGCGACCGACAGCATGCCCAGGAACGGATCGATCAGCATGTCGTTGCGGCGGCCGGGATCCGACTCACCGGCGACGGCCGGCGCAAACAGCGGGTGCTGCCACAACTCCAGCGCGGCGACGACGTCGCGGGCCAGCGCCCGGCTGCGCACCACTTCGATCTGGGTCTTCGGATCGAGCGACGGCGTGGCCGGCCCGCTCTCCGGCGCGATCAGGCCGACCCGCGGCTGCGCCTCCTCCGACAGGAGCAGCGTCGCCGTGCTGCGGTAAACCGGCGTCGTCATGAGCGTGATCGCGGCCATCGGCGGCGCCAGCAGCACGAACCCGGCCAGCGCCCACCAGCGGTGGCGGACCAGCATCCGCAGGCGATCCCACAATCCGGCCGAGGGCATGCCGCCGCCCGTCGCCGGCGCGACGCGTACCGTGGCCGGGCGACCGTTGACCGCGAGCTTATTTGTCATCTAGAACCACCGTGACGCGACGACGACCGTATCGCCGGGCTGGACCCGGTCGCTCAGTTCGGCCTTCAGCTCGACGTGCTTGCCGTCCTGGATACGGAGAATCTTGAGCCGTCGCTCGAGCCGGCGTCGTTGACGCCGCTCGCCCGATTGATGACCTGCAGAATCGTCATGTTCCGCTCGTAGGTATAGGAACCCGGACTCGTCGACCTGACCGATCACGTAAATGACCTCCGCACGTGGAACGACGACCGTATCGCCGTTCGCCAATTCGACGTTGCTGCTCGGGCCCTTGGCCTGCAGCTGCTGCACGTCGACCC
>CAVTMO010000005.1:0-832500 GCA_963735875.1 uncultured Acidobacteriota bacterium | reverse complement strand
AGGCGGCGGGAGTTGAACCCGCGTCCGAGAGTTCGTCCTCGCAGGACTCTACATGCGTGTCCGCTTCTGGAATCTCATGCCCGGCGTGTGGAAGCGGCCAAGAACCGCCAGGCACCAGCCCCGGTAAGTCTCACCCACGAACGCCGTGGCGCCATTCGTGAGCCAGCCTGTTTAATGGCGTCTTGACCCCAACCACCAGGCCAGGTCAGGCAAGACGCTCACAGCGGTTTAGGCTGCGAGAGCGTACTGAGTATCCGCAGTTAACGGATGGTCCATCGGATTAACGAGTCAATGGGGCTCGGCATGCATCCCACGATTCTGCACCCCCGTCGAAGCCAAGTCGCCCCCAAGGTGGATGCGCCGCGGGCCGGACAGCTTCACGGCCACGCCAATCGCGTGATCCGATAGTAGCACCTCGCGCCGGCCGGGGCCGGGACCGGCGATCCCGCCGGCGCACGGCTGAGGTGCGCACGGGATTGCCCGTGATTTCTTGACCCGGCGGCGGAACGTCCCGATAATGCCTGGCAGAGGTTTGCCCGATACATCAAGTGAAAAGGACGCCCACCAGCGCGCCGGGGGCCGCTGACGCTGGTGAACGCACGCTTCGCGCCCGCGTCCGAAACTTGCCCCTGATATCGGGACGTGCCATGTCGTTCGAAGATCGTATCCGCCAGTCGTTCGCCGCCGCCATCGAAGAAGCCCGCGGCAAGCTCGACGCCGAGCTGTCGTCCACGCTCGCCTCGGTGCGCGAGGAATCGGCGCGGGAGCGCGAAGCGGCCGTCGCCGAGGCTCGAAGCGCCGTGGAGGCCGAGCTGGTGAGCAGCCACGACCGGACGCTGCTCGACCTGCGCCACGAGGCGGAGTCGACCCTCGCCGCCGCCCGCCACGACGCCGACGCCGCCCTCGAAACGGCGCGCGCCGCCGCCGAGCGCGACCAGATGGAAATCGGCCGCCTGCTGCAGGAGACCGAGGCCCAGGCCGCGGCGCTCCGCGACGCCGACGCCGCCCGCCTGCAGGCCGCCGAGGCCCTGGCCGGCAGCAGCCGGCGCCTGCTCGACGGGGTCAAGGCGCTCGACGATGGCAGCTCGCTCAGCGAAGTGCTCGACGCCCTGACGGCGGCGACCGCCGCCGAGGCCGGCCGTGCGGCGATGCTCGTCGTCAAGGGCGATCGGATCCTCGGCTGGCGGACGGCGGGATACGGCGAGCTCGACGCTCAGCCTCGATCGATCGAGTCGTCGACTTCCGATGCCGATGCGCTGGCGCGCGCCGTGGCCACCGGCCGGCCCGTGGTCACCGGCAGCGGCCCGGCGTCGAGCGTGCCGTCCTTTGCCGCCGGCGACGCCGGCCGCAACGGCATCGCCGTCCCGTTGCTCGTCGGCGGCCGCACCGTCGCGGTCCTCTACGCCGACACCCCGGCCGATGGCGGCGAGGCGTCGCAGCCGGCCATCGAGGTCCTGGTGCGCCACGCCGGCCGCTGCCTCGAAGCGCTCACGGTGCAGCGCGCCGCACAGGCGCGAACCTCCGCAGTCAGGGTGAGCACGCCGGCATGATGCCCGCGGCCCGCCCGACGCGCCCCGGCCAGCGCGCCCGCATTGCGGGTCTGGCGGGTGTCGCGGCGGTCGTGGTCGCCCTCGGCGCCGACGCCAGGCCTCAGGGCCAGCAGGCGGCCACGGCGGGGCTTCCGGGCCCGCCCACAATGAGCGTTCCCGGCCTGCGCCCGACCGCGCACGATCCGGTGCCGGCCGAGCTCTCGGGTTACTGGCTCACACTGGCGTCCGGCAACGTCGTCACGCCAGCCCTTCGCGACTTCGCGCGGGCGGTGGAAGTGATCGACGACGGCGGCGACGCCCGATCGGTCGCCCCACTCCTGCAATCGGCCGCGCTCGACGCGTCGCCGGTCGCCGACTACGTGCGCTACTACCGCGGCCTGGCCGCGCTCGCGGCCGACGATCTGGCCACGGCGGAGGCCGTCTTCGCCGACCTCGCGGGGCGCGGTCCAGCCGGGATCGCCACCGACGCGATGGTGCGTCTCGGCGAGACGCACGAGCGGCAGGGTCGCTACGCGGCGGCCGCGGCGGCCTACACCCGCGCGCTCGCCGGACGTCCCACGGAGCCCGACCGGCTCGCCCACAAGCTTGGTGTGGCCCACGAGCGTGCCGGCGACGCGTCGGCGGCGATCGCCGCCCATCGCCGCGTCTATTTCGACTACCCGCTGTCGCCGGATGGCGAGGCCTCCGGCGACGCGTTGTCGCGCCTGGGGGCGCTCGATGCCGACTTCGAGGGCCGCGAGGCGCGCGAAAAGGCGCGGGCCGACGTCCTCTACGGCGCGCGCCGATGGGCGCTGGCTCGTACGGCGTACGGCCGGGTCTACGACCTGGCCGAGGGCGATGCCCGCGCGGCAGCCGCGGTGCGCGCCGCCGCCGCCGACGTCCAGCTGAAGCAGTATCGCGGCGCCGTGGAGCGCCTGCGACCGCTGGCGGCCGAGGGTGCGCATCAGGCGGAGGCGCGGCTCCACCTGGCGCTCGCCGCCCGTGGCCAGGGGCAGATGGACGCCTACGAGCGCGGCGTCCGGGAGCTCGTCGCCGCGTTTCCCGGCAGTCCGTACGCCGAAGAGGCCTTGAACGCGCTGGCGACATCGCTGGTCGTCGGCGACGACGATGCCGGGGCGGCCGCCATCTTCGGCGAGATGGTGACGGCGTTCCCCGCCGGGCGCTTCGCCGAGCGGGCGGCCTGGAAGGCCGGATGGTGGGCCTACCGGCAGGGGACGATGGGTGATGCGGTCCGGTATTTCGAGGCGGGCGCCGCGAACTTTCCGCGCTCCGACTATCGGCCGCCGTGGTTGTACTGGAGCGCTCGCGCCAAGGAGCAGCTCGGTGACACCGCCGGCGCCACGGCGCGCTACACCCTGACTGCAACCGACTATCAGAACAGCTACTACGGCCGGCTCGCCCTGCGGCGCCTCAAGCGCGACCGGGTGACGCCGTCGATCGTCGGCAGCGCCACGGCGCGGGCCACGCCGCCGCCGACGCAGCCGCAGATCGCGTTGCTGCTGTCGCTGGGCCTGTACGACCTGGCGCTCGGCGAGACGCAGTTCGCGCGCCGGATGTGGGGCGACTCGCCGGCCCTGACGGCCACCGCGGCCCTGGCCCAGCACCGGGCCGGTCGGCTCCGCCTCGGCATCAACGCCATGAAGCGGGCCTACCCGCAGTATCTCGCCGCCGGCGGGGAAACCTTGCCGCCAGAAGTGATGCGGGTGCTGTTCCCGCTGGACTACTGGCCGCTCCTGGAGGCCGATGCCGCCAAGCACGGCCTCGACAAGTACCTCGTGGCGGCGCTGGCCGCCCAGGAGTCGACCTTCGACGCGGCGATCCGGTCGTCGGCCGGTGCCATCGGCCTGATGCAGATCATGCCGGCCACCGGCCGTGGATTCGCTCGCCGAATCGGCATCCGCCCGTTCAGTACGGCCCGGCTCACCGACCCCGCCGTCAACGCGGCGATCGGAACCAAGTACCTCGCCGACCTGATGGAGCAGTTCGGCGGTGCGCCCTATGTGCTCGCCGCCTACAACGCCGGCGAACACCGTGTCGTGCGCTGGAAGGCCGAGCGTCCGGGGCTGCCCGAAGACGAGTGGGTGGACGACATCCCGTTCCCCGAGACGCAGAACTACGTCAAGCGCATCCTGGGCACGGCCGAGGACTACCGCCGGTTGTACGGCGGCGGTATCCTGGCGCCGCTGGCCACGGCCGGTGCCTCGGCGGTGTCGCTGTCGTTGCCCGAGGCCGGGCCGCCCGCCAAGCCGGCCACCGCCAAACCAGCCGCCCGTCGCCGCCGCTCCTCGTCTTAGCCGCCGCTACGCACATTCGAAAAACGCTCTCTAGCGAGGGCCTTCGATCACCCGGTAGACGCGCGCCTCGTCGTCGGCGGCTTCGCGCGTGAGCCACGGCACGGCGTCGATCGCGTCGACCGCCGGCCGCCCGAACTGTGCGACCAGCGGGTCGAGATGCAGCACGACATGGGTCACGCCCATGGCGCGCATCAGCGTCCGGGCCTCCTCGCCCGGGAACGTGCTCAGCGTCGTCACGCGCGAGGTGAAGGCCGGCGGCGCGAACCCGCTGTAACCGGCGACGATCGGATGGAGATGCACCGTCTGCGCCAGCAGGTACGGCGCATTGAGGTTGGCCTGAGCGGCGGGGAACAGCGGAAACTCGAGCAGCACCGCGTGCGGCAACGCCGCCAGCTGCGCGTAGATGGCTGGTACGGCCGGCACCGGCGTGAAGGCCATGGGCGTGCGCGCCGCCTCCAGGGTGACGAGCGCCGGCAGCAGGCACCCGGCCACGACCGCGGCGCGGGGACCCAGCCGCCGGCGGAGCGCCGCCGCCCCGAAGCCGGCCAAACCGGCGGCGGCCATCAGGAACAGGATCCCCCAGCGCGAGGCGACGCGCGTCGCCCGCAGCGGCGGCAGCGCGTCGAAGAGCCATCCGTAGAGGGGCATCGCCGGTCCGAACGACAGCACGACGCCGAGCAGGCCGATCGCGACCAGCATCCTGACCCGTCCGGCGTGACGCCGCGAATCGGCGAGCGCCAGCGCCGCCAGCGTGGTCACGGTGAGGCCGGGGAACAGCGCATCACGTCCGGTGTAGAAGCGCTCGCTCCACAGCCCGAAGTGCAGCCGTCCCCCGGTGGCGAGGTAGTCGCGCCACGTCGCGCTGTATTGCGACGCCTCGGCCAGCGACCGCTGCAGTCCGAGTTCGCGGTTCACGGCCCAATAGGGCAGCAGCACCGGGATCAGACACAGCGCGGCCAGTGCCGCGCCGGCGGCGGCTCGACCCAGTGTCGGGCCCGGCCGGCTCCGCCACTCGGCGGCTCGCGCGGCCAGCGCGACGACGACCGCACCGGACACGAAGACGAGGAGGTAGATCGACGTCAGTCCGACCAGCGCCAGGCCGGCCGCCAGCAGCGCCATGTCACGCCACCGCGGTCGCGCGGCCAGCCGATCGACGGCCAGCAGCACGATCGGCACGAACTCCGGATGCAGCGCCTGGAGATGTCCGAACCGCGTCAGGAGGTGGGCGTTGAAGGCGAACGCACAGCCGGCCACCGCGCCGGCGGCGGGGTCACCGGTCCACGCCGTCGCCAGCCGCCACATCGCCCAGGCGCTGAGGGTGAGACCGGCGAGCACGAGCAGGTTGTAGGTCGCCGTCGGGGAGAACCCGGCGGCGCGCAGCGGCACGGCCATCGCGCCTTGTGCCAGCAGGTGCTCGGAGTAGGCCAGCGTCCGGCGTTCGGGGTGGAAGATCGGCGCATCGAACACGACGGCGGGATCGCGCGGCAGCTGATGGGCCACCCAGGCCACGATCCAGGTGTTCAGCGCGGTATCGGCGTTGTCGAGCCGTGACTGGCCCGAGACGTCACGCGCGAGGGGCCAGGTGTGCAGCGCGGCCAGCGCCGCCGCCACGACGAGCGCCGCCGCCTGCAGGCGCCAGCTCACGGCGCTTCCCGCACGATCGCGTAGAGCCGGTCGGTGCCGGCCTCGGCGATGAAGCGCACGAGCCCAGTGGCCTCGAGCTGCTCGATCGGTACGTGGCCGGTCCGGGCGACGTGCACGACGATGTGGGTGACGCCGAGGTAGCCGAACTCCCGCAGCGAGTCGGATGACGGGAAGCGACGGGCCACGGCGGCATGCTGGAAGTAGCTGGCCGGGGTGAATCCGCTGTAGCCGTTGAGCATCGGCGTGAAGTGTGCGGTCGAGGCGAGGACGTACGGACCGTTGTCCTGCACGATGTCGGGATCGGGGAACGGAAACTCGGCCAGCACGGCGTCCTGCAACGCCGCCACGTGCTCGTAGATTGGCGGGATGCCTTCGAAGCGGACGAAGCCCATCGGCGTGCGCGCCGCCTCCACCGTGACGAGGATCCCGGCGCCGATCGCCAGCGCCGTGGCGCGGGCCGGCCACCGCCGTTCGAGCCGCGCCAGGCCGACTCCCGCCAGCACCGCCAGGGCCAGCAGCCACAACCAGCCGACCCGGACGACGGCGCGGATGCCATGCAGCAGGAGCACGTGATCGTAGAGCCAGTGGTAACCCGGTACGGCAGCGCCGAACGACACGACGACAGCGGTCACCGCCAGCGCCACCATGGCGCGGGTGCGATGCCCGCGCCAGGTCTCGACCGACGCCAGCGCCACGACCGCCAGGGCGAGCACCGTGAGGCCGGGGAAGAGCGGCGTGCGCAGCGCGAACACGCGATGGCTCCAGAGCGCGTAGTGGAGGCGGCCGCCGGTGGCGAAGTAGTCGCGCCACTGGGCCGAGTAGTGCGCCACTTCGTCGAACGGGCGCTCGAGGCCCTGCGTCTGGTTGGCCAGGTAGTACGGCCACAGGAAGGGCAGCAGGACGATCGCGCACGCCAGGGCGGCTACTAGAGTCATCGCCGCCCGGCGCAGTCCGTCGCGGCCGATCCAGGCGCGCGGGGCCGCGGCGGCCGAGACGAGCATGGCCAGCGCCGTCATCACCAGCAGGTAGTTCGACGTGAGGGACTGCAAGGCGCACCACGCGCCCAGTCGCGCCGCCGCCGGCCACGACGGCCGGTCGACGAGATCGTGGAGGGCCGCGAGGGCGAGCGGCAGGAACTGCACGTGGAGCGCCTGCATGTGCCCGAACCGCACGAGCGTGTGCGCGTTGAAGGCGTAGGCGAGCCCGGCGACGACGCCGGCCCTCCAGCTGCCGGTCCAGCGCTCGACGAGCACGGCCATCGCCAGCCCGCTCAACGCGAACCCGGTGAGGACCAGGGCGTTGTACACCGTCACCGCCGGCCACCCGAGCGCGAAGAGCGGCAGTCCCATCACGCCCTGGACGATCATGTGTTCCGAGAAGGCGAGCGTGCGCGGCTCGGGGTAGAAGATGTTGGCGTCGAACAGGTGCAGCGGGTCGACGGGCAACTGGTGCGCGATCCAGGCGAGGATCCACGTGTTCAGCGCCGTGTCGGCGTTGTCGGTGCGCGCCCATGTGCCGAGCCCGGTGGCGAGCGGCCAGGTGTGCACCGCTGCCAGCGCGGCGAACAGCGCTAGTTGGGCCAGTCGACGATTTCGTAGAGCCACACGTCGTCCTGCTGCACCAGTGGCCTGAGGAACTGCCGGTAGCGTTCGAGCTGATCGAGCAGACGAACGCGGGCCCCGCGGCTGTAGCCGTTCAGGTGGAAGACCACGTAGCGCACGCCCAGGTCGCCCAGAATCCGGAACGCCGGGCGGGTCGGAAACGAGCTGATCGGCAGCACGGCCTGCCGCCACTCGCCCGGGATGAAGTCGCTGTAGCCGTTCACCAGCTCCTGCCAGTGGAAGGTGGAGCCAAGCATGTATTCGGCGTGGCGGGGAAAGTCGCTCCGCTCCGTGAAGTACGGGAACTCCACCAAGGGCCCGCGCGGCAGCCGGGCCAGCGTGCGATAGGCCTCCGGCACCGGCGGAGCCTCGCGCAGCGCGGTGAGCGGCGCCATGTTCAGCTCGAGCGCCGCCAGCACGACCAGTGCGACGGCCCACACGCGGGGACGGGCTCGCGCGCGCAGCCACGGTGCCAGCGCCGCGCCCGACAGGACGACCAGCGCCAGCGTCACGATGATCCCCATCCGGGCCGGCGCGCGCAGCAGGGCGAAGACGGGAATCGTCTCGAACAACACCCAGTACAGGCCGGCGTCCGGCCCGAGGGAGGCCCAGAAGGCCAGCACGGCGAGCAAGGCGTAGAACCCCGCCACGTCGCGGGCCAGGCCCGGAGGCGGGCTCGAACCCGCCGGCGTCCGCCAGACGCTCCAGGCGCCGGCAGCGCCGGCCGCCAGCGTCAACACCCCCGGGAACAGCACCTCGCTGAAGCCTTCGATCGCGTCGAGCCACCAGCGATGGGCCCACGCCGACGAGGCCAGCCAGGCTGTTCCGTTGGCGCTGTACACGCGCGCGTCGTCGAGCGTGCGCCCGAGCCCCTGGTTCTGCACGTGAGTGTAGGGGAGGAAGAACGGGAGCGTGAGCCCGACGGCGACCACTGCGGCCACGCCGATGAGCCCCCAGTACCGCGGCGATCGCCAGAGACCGCGCGTGGCGCTGAAGAACAACGTCGCCAGGCCGACCATGAGTCCGGCGAAGATCCCGTAGTAGGCGCACGACAGGGCCTGCGCGAACAGGATCGCGCCGAGGGCGAGGGCCCGCCCCGGCGTCAGCCGATCCAGGAGGCGGTGGAACGCGAGCATCGAAAAGGGCAGCCCGGCGGTGAGCAGCAACTGGATGTGCGCGGTGCGGGCGAAGATGAACGGGCAGAAACCGAACAGGACCCCCGCGACAGCCGCCGCCTCGCGGCTGCCGGTGAGGTAGCGCACGAGGTAATAGGCCCCGGCCACGGCCAGCACGAAGCCGACGACCACGACGGTGTTGTGCGCGAGGTACGGATTACCGGTCAGGCCCCATGCCGGCGTGGCCAGCAGACCGGCGCCGAGGTTGGCCTCGGAGTAGGCGAGCGTGTTGCGCGCCGGATAGAAGATGTTGGCGTCGTAGAGGTTGGCCGGGTCGACGATGAGCGACTCCGCCACCCAGGCCACGACCCAGATGCTCCAACGTCCGTCGTCGGTGTTCAACCGGCCGACGCGATCGAGCTTGGGAACGAGCGGATAGGTGAGGGCCGCGGTGAGGACGAAGGCGCCGGCAACGACGGCGGCGGCTTCCATCAGCCCCCGATGGTGCATGAGTCGCGTATGGTACCATGACGCCGCCACCGGGACGGACCTGACGCGTGGCCCGGGCCGCATGGACCGCCTGCTCGAGCTCACCTACCGCGCCGAACGCACGCACTTCTGGTTCCGGGGATTCCGCCGCTTCGTCGGGCCGTGGCTGTCGCAGGCCGCCGCCGGCCGCACGAACCTGCGGCTGCTCGACTGCGGCTGCGGCACCGGTGCCAACCTCGCGCTGCTGCGGCGTCACGGCCGGGCCTTCGGCTTCGACCTGACCGCCCGCGGCCTCGCGTTTGCCGCCGAGCAGGGTGAGACCACGGTAGCGCGCGCCAGCATCGCCGCGATTCCGTTCCCGGATGCGGCCTTCGACGTCGTCACCTCGTTCGACGTGCTGTACGGCCTGCCCGACGAGATCGCGCGGGCATCGGCGCGCGAGATGGCGCGCGTCCTGCGACCCGGCGGCACGCTGCTGGTGACGACGGCGGCGTTCGAACACCTGCGGGGCGGCCACGGCACCTTCACCAACGAGGTGCGCCGCCACACCGTGGCGAGCCTGTCGGCGCTGCTCGAGGAGGCCGGCCTGGAGATGGCCCGGGTCTCCTACACCCACGCCACGCTCTACCCGATCATCGCGACGGTGCGCAGTTGGGAGCGTTGGCGGGGCGGCGGCACCGCCGCGTCGAGCGAAGGCGACCTCGTGGTCCCGGCAACGCCCGTGAACGCGGTGCTGTCGGCCGCGCTCGCCGTGGAGTCCGCCGTGCTGCGCCAGGTCGACCTGCCGTTCGGGAGCACCGTCATGGGGCTGGCGCGGAAGCCGCGATGACCAACGACGCCGCGGTGACGCGGTGGGCGCGATGCGCGATTGGCGCCCTGGTCGGGGCGTCGGCCTGGGTGTCGGCGGGCACCCTGGCGGCACTTCACCCAACTACCGGCGCGCGCGTGGCGACGCTGCCCGGCGTCGTCTGGCTGGCCGCGGGTGTCTTGGCCGCGGCGGTCCTCGGTGCCTGCGCGACCGTGCGGCGCGGCTCGCTGGCGCCCCTCGCGCTCCTCGCTCTCCTGTGGCTGCCGTGGCTGCCCGTGCCAGTGCCAGCTGCCTTCCTGATGTGGGACGGCCCGCTCGAGGCGCTGGTCTGGGCCCTGGCGATTGGCGGCCTGCTGTGGCGCGCGGTGCCGTGGCCGGGCGTGGGCCGGCTGGCGGTGTGGGCGTCGCCTCCGCGCGCGCCGTATCTGGCGGGTCTCGTCGCCGCGCTGGTGTTGACGGCGGCGTTCGTGTGGGTGCGGCCGACCGTGCCGGCCGGTGACGAGCCGCACTACCTCGTCATCACGCAGAGCCTGCTGCGCGACGGCGACGTGCGCATCGAGAACAACCACCAGCAGGAGCACTACCTCGAGTACTACGACAGCGCGCTCAAGCCCGACTTCATGCAGCGCGGGGTCGACGGCGAGATCTACTCGATCCACGCGCCCGGGGTCTCGGTGCTGGTGCTGCCCGGGTTCGCCCTCGCCGGGTATCCCGGCGCCGTCGCCACCGTGATCGTGGTGACGGCCGCGGGCCTGTCGGCGGCCTGGCTGGCCGCCTTCTGGCTCACCGGCTCAGTGGCTGCGGCGTGGGCGGCGTGGGGAGCACTCGTGGCGTCGGCGCCGATCGTGTTGCACGGCTACACGGTCTATCCCGATCCGGTGGGCGCGGCGGCGGCCATGGGGGGCGTCCTCGCCCTGGTCGCACTCGACCGGACGGAGCGTGGGCCGCTGTCGCTGGCGACGTGGGCCGGCGTCGGGGCACTCCTTGCCACGCTCCCGTGGCTGCACCTCCGCTTTGCGCTCCTGGCCGGTGTGATCGGGGCGGCCATCCTGGCGCGACTCGTCGTGCGGCCGGGCGCCACGCGCGCCGTCGTCGCGTTCCTGGTGCCGCCCGTGGTCGTGGCCGCCGGCTGGTTCATCTACTTCTGGCGGATCTACGGGACGCCCTATCCGGCCGCGCCCTACGGGGCTCGTCCCGAAGGCGGCCTCGGGTTCATCCCTGCCGGTGTCGTCGGATTGCTGACCGATCAGCAGTTCGGACTCGCCGCCAATGCGCCGGTGTTGCTGGCGGGCCTCGTCGGGCTGGCGCCACTGGCGCGCCGGCGCCCACGGCTCGCCGGGGAGCTCGCCGCCGTGCTCGGACCCTATCTGTGCGTGGTGGCGGATCTATCCGATGTGGTGGGGCGGCTATAGCGCCCCGTCGCGGTTCGTGGTGGCCGTGCTCCCGCTGCTGGCGGTACCGCTGGCGGCCTGGTGGGCTCAGGGGCCGGTCGGCCGCGGGATCATCGGCATCCTCACCCTGGTGTCGGCCGCGATCACCCTCACCCTGGTCGGCCACGATCGCGGCTCGCTCATCTACAACGGCCGCGACGGCCATTCGTTGCTCCTCGACTGGCTGAGTCCCACGGTCGACCTCACCCTGGGTGTGCCGAGTGTCCATCGTGACGGTGCCGCGACCGCCGCGGCAGACCTGGCGATCTGGGCCGTGGCGGCACTGGTCGTCGCCGGCGCCTGGGTGCTGCTCAGCCGCTGGCGTCCGCGCGCCGCCGTCACGGCGGTGGCCGGCGTCGTGGCGGCGCCGCTGGTGGCGATGCTCGCCTTGCCGGTGGTCTGGGCGGGACGCGATCGGCCGGCGGTGACCCCGCCGACGTCGCAGATGGCGCTGCTGGCCCGCTGGCAGCCGGAGCGCCGTCCTTTGGGAATGGAACTGACGCCGACGCGCCCGCTGACGCTGGCCGACGTGATGCGGCGGCTGGCCCTCAGCACCAACCTGCGCGGTCACCGCACTCCGGTCTTGCGGCCGCTGCTCCTCATTCCAGGCCTGCCGGCCGGCGAGTTCGACCTCGTCGTGGAAGGGCGATCGCGGCTGGCCGGTACACTCACGGTGCGGCTCGGCCGGGACGACCTGACGATGGAGGTGTGGCCGCTCGACGGGCGCCCCGCCGGCAACACCGGCCTGGTCCTGCGGCTGCCCGCCGTCGCGCACTCGATCACGATCACTGGCGACGGCGCGGCGCGGGAGTCGATTCGCCGCCTCGCCCTGCGCCCCCGGTCGCTGTCCGACCTGCGGGAGGCCCGGCCCGCCGTCCTGCGCGCGTCCCGCCTCGGCGACCTGGTCCTCTTCGCGCTCGACGACGAGGCGTACATGGAGTCCGGAGCGGCGTGGGTGCGCGGCGAACGGCGCGCCCGCTTCATCGTCCAGCCCGACGCCGGCGCCACGCCGGTCGTCCGGCTCACGGGCGGCCCGATCGCCAACTCCGTGTCGCTCGAATCGGGGGACTGGAAGGTGGTGTTGCCCCTGGCGCCCGAGGAGGCCCGGGACGTGACGCTGCCGCCAGCCGCGCTGTCGCCGGCGACGCTGTCGGTCACCAGCGCGACGGGCTTCCGCCCGTCAGAATTCGACGCCGGCGTCCTCGACACGCGGCAGCTGGGCGTCTACCTCACCCGGCCGTGACCGGACCCGGTGGCGCGCCGCCGTTCAGAACCGCGTGGTCAAGCCGAAGTACCAGCCGTCGAAGTTCAGCGTGCCGCCGTCCAACACGCGCTCGTAGTAGACGTCGATCGAGCGGTAGCCGAGCTGCACGGCCGCATTTCGGTGCATGTTGAAGACGCCGGAGAAGTCGTAGTCGAGGTAGCGCCCCTGGTAGTCGTCGAAGGCGCTGTCGGGAATCTTGAAGTAGCTCATCTCGCCGTTGAGGGACACGTTCCTCGTGACGTAGACCCGGCCCACGCCGCCGATCGTGGGAATGGGCACGAGCTGCTTGCTGAACTCGTCGCCGATCGGGCTGTTGAGCCCGACGTCCATGTCGGTGAACTTGGCGTCGAGGAGCACGCCAAGGAAGCCCCGGGACGTGTAGAGGAAGTCGTACTCGTAGCCGAAGCGCCAGGTGTTGAACTTGGCCGTGGTCGACACCGGGAGTCCCACCGGATAGCGCAATCCGTTGAAGATGAACTCGCGGCTCAGCGTCGCCTCGGCCTCGTAGTTCAACGCCAGATAGTCGATCCGGAAGCGATGCTTTCTGCCGGGACGCAACACCACGCCGAAGTCCTTCAGCCATTTCGACTCGATGCCCAGGTCGGTCACCAGGTCGATGTCGGTGCCGAGGATGCCGAGCGCCTCGCTGCGAATGGTGGGCTCGGGCGTGGGCTTCCAGAAGTTGAAACTGACCTCGACGTTGTAATCCTCGCCGACGACCAGATCGGCGCGCTGCACTTGCGCCGACGCCGGCAGGGCGCCAGCGGCCAGGACCACGGCAATCGCAACGGAACGGACACCCCGCATCAGCATGAACATGACCCTCGATAGGCGACGGCGCTCGATCCCGGCGCCGTGGGGCAGGCGCCGAGGACCGTCGACACCGTTGGTATCGGCCGCTGCCCGCGGGGGCTGCAGGGCCGGCTCGATTGGGAGGCCGAGAGGCCGCCGGCCCTCACCCTTGCGCGGGAACCGGCTCGCGGCCGTTGGACAGCACGCTCGCCCACTTGGTGAAAGCGGCACCGAGGATGACGACCGCCAGGATCATCATCAGCACCGTGCAGATCGACAGCACGTAGCCTTCGGTGACCACCGACGGGACGTTGCTGAGCGTGCGTGGCCAGTAGTTGTCGCGGACGTTGAGGAAGCCGCCGTAGAACGTATTGACGGCCAGGAACGCGAACGGCACCAGCGTCACCCAGGTGTAGCGGACCTTGCCCTGGTTGATCAGGATCGTCGTCGCCATCCCCAGCGCCACGCACCCGAGCAGCTGGTTGGCGACGCCGAACATCGGCCAGATGGTGCCGATCTCCCCGGTGTAGACGAAATAGCCCCACGAACTCACCATCAGCGCGGTGGCGATGTAGGCGCCGGGCATCCAGTCGGTGCGCGCGAACGGCGCGTAGACCTTGCCGAGCGCTTCCTGTATCAGGAAGCGCCCGACCCGTGTCCCAGAGTCGATGGTGGTCAGGATGAAGAGCGCCTCGAACATGATCGCGAAGTGGTACCAGTAGGACAGCAGGCCCGACATGCCGGGCAGGGCGCTGAAGATCATCGCCATGCCGACCGCCAGCGAGACCGCCCCGCCGGTGCGCCCTTCCACCTTCTCACCGACCGCCGCCTCGATCGGCCCCAGGTTGTGTTGCAACTGCTCGCCTTGGAAGGTGAGCTGCTCGTAGGCGGCGGGGGCGACGTTGATGGCGAAGTAGTCGCCAGGTGGCATCGCCGTGGCGGCGATGAGCGCCATGATGCCGACGACGCCTTCCACCAGCATCGCGCCGTAGCCGATCGGCCGGATGTCGGTCTCCTTGTCGACCATCTTGGAGGTCGTGCCCGAGCTGATGAGGGCGTGGAAGCCCGAGATGGCGCCGCAGGCGATGGTGATGAAGGCGAACGGGAAGAGCGGTCCCGGGATGATCGGCCCGCCGCCGCCGGCGAACTCGGTGAGCGCCGGCATCTTCAACTCGGGGTTGACGATCATCACGCCGAAGGCCAGCAGCAGGATGGTGCCGATCTTGGTGAACGAGCTCAGGTAGCCGCGCGGCGCCAGCAGCAGCCACACCGGCAGCACCGAGGCGATGAAGCCGTAGACGCAGAGCGCCAGAGCGATCTGGGTGCGCGACAGGTGGAAGAAGCTGCCCAGCGTCGAGTCCGGATGGTTCAGCGGCTCGCCGCCGGCCACCGCCGCCAGCATGGCGACGACGCCGATGATCGTCGCCTCGGTGATCCGGCCCTTGCGCCACACGTACATCCACATGCCCATGAAGATCCCGATCGGGATGGTCATGGCGATCGTGAAGGTGCCCCAGGCGCTGTCGGCCAGGGCGTTGACCACGGCGATGCCGAGGCCGGCCAGCGCCACCATCAGCGTGAACAGCACGGCGAAGATGCCCGCGAAGCCGGCGACCGGGCCGATCTCGATCTTGACCAGGTCGGCGAGCGACCTGCCGCCGCGCCGGGTCGAGGCCCACAGCACCATCGCGTCGTGCACGGCGCCGGCGAGGCACGACGCCGGCGACCAGCCAGATGAAGCCGGGCGCCCAGCCGAACTGCGCCGCCAGCATCGGCCCGACCAGCGGCCCGGCGCCGGTGATCGCCGCGAAGTGGTGGCCGAACAGCACCCACTTGGTCGGTCGGGTAGAAGTTGGCGCCGTCGTACTTGGTGTGCGCCGGGCGTCTGCCGCGCTGTCGTCGAGCATCCAGACCCGCGTCGAAATGAACGCGCTGTAGTAGCGGTAGGCGATGGCCAGGATGCACAGGGCCGGCAGGACGATGTACAACGCGTGCATAGGGCATCGATAGTAACAAAACCGTTGCGCGCGCCCGCGCGGATTTCGGCCCGCTACTCACAGACATTCTCGGCGGTGCACGAACGCATGCGTGGCACGCATGGGACCTGCCGTGTGGTCAGGAGGGGCGCGTGGCCGGTGTCGTCGGCGATGCCGGTGTCGCCGCGGGCGGCGGCTCTGGCGGGAGACCCGGCGTCGTCAGCGGCGAGGTCGGTTCGGCCTCGAGTAGTGGAGCGGGCGGCGCGTCCGGCGGCGGCTCGGCGGCCGGCGCCGGCCGCACGCGTTCGCGCTGACGAAACAGCTGGTCGGTGGCGCCGGGGGCGCTCTGCTGGGGATCCCAGCCGAGGCGCAGGATCGTCACCCGCACGCTGCGGCGGCCGAAGGCCAGCGCGTCGATGCAGCTCCACACGTAGAGATCGACCTCGCGGCCCTTCACCTCGGGACCGGTGTCCATCACCGTCCAGATGCCGCTGTAGCGCTGGACCGGGGCGTCGACGCGGATCACGCTCCCGAGCGGGAGCAGCGACGGATCGCCGGCCGCGATCCCCGAGCGCACGGCGGTGCCGGCCGCGGTCGTCGTGCCCTTGCAATACGCCGTGGCCTCGAAGCGAATTGCGGTACCCAGCCGCGGCCGTCCTTCAGCGTCGACCAGATCCTCCTGCGTCGAGTCGCGCGTCGAGATGGCGAAGACGAACACCACCATGAGTGCCCCCGCCGTGATCGCCGCGCCGCGCCGCAGGGAGGTGCGCATCGCGTGAGTCAGCCGACCCGGCCGGCGAAGTGCAGGAACCCCTCGGGGAGCGGCGCGTCGATCCCGTCGCGCCGCAGCACGCACGCGCGATCCCGGGTGACCACGCCGATGCAGGTGAGCGGGGTGGCCGTGCGGGCCCGCACCGCGCGCAACCGGCCCTCGGCCCGCGCCGGCACGGCGACGAGCAGCTCGTAGTCGTCGCTGGCGGCCATCGCCGACTCCACCACGGGCACGCCGCGGCGCTCGAACCACTGACGGGCGTCGCTGGCGACGGGCACCCGATCGGCATCGATGCGCGCACCGACCGCCGACGCCGCGGCGAGCTGGCGCACCGACGCCGCCAGTCCATCGCTGACGTCGATCGCCGCGCGCGCCGCACGCGCGGCGGCCAGCGCCAGCCCTTCGCGCCAGCGCGGCACCGGCGCCAGGTAGCGATCGACGCTCGAGCCGGTGGCACCGCGATCGTCGCGCAGCATCGCCAGGCCGGCGGCGGCGGCCCCGACGCTGCCGGTGACCCACAGGGTGTCGCCGGGCCGGGCGCCGTCGCGGCGCAGGAGCCGGCGCGGCCGCACGCGGCCGGTGGCGGCGACGTCCACGGTCAACGGCCCCGGGGTGCGGGTGAGATTGCCGCCGACCAGCGCCGCGCCGCCGCGAGTGGCCTCCTCGATGGCGCCGTCGACGAGGGCCTCGAAGTGGGCCAGGGGCAGCTCGGGCGGCAATGCCAGCGACAGGAGGAGCCACTGCGGCCGGGCGGCCATCGCCGCCAGGTCGCTGAGGTTCACCGCCACCGCCCGGCGGCCGATCGCCGCCGGCGGACACCACGCCCGTTCGAAATGCACGCCGTCCACGAGGGTATCGGTCGTCTGCACGAGCCATTCGCCGCGCGGGGGGCGCAGCACTGCGGCGTCATCGCCGATGCCGACGACGACGTCGGGGCCGGGCGGCGGGATCCGCCCTCGAATCCAGGCGACGAGGTCGAGCTCTGCGCGGTCGCCGACAGTCACAGCCGACCTCGGAGCCCGTCGCCTCGCGGCGGGCGTCAGGAGAAGTTAGGTGCCCCGCCTGTGCCGTGTGGGGAGGATTGCTGAACCTGCGTTAACAGGTGGAGCCGCTGAAACGCCTCGCTTCAGGCTTCCTCACGACGGAGGCATGCACACCACGAGGCGGACGCAGCTCGCTTGGGATGAACATTGGCTCAGACAAGCCTCCAAAATCCATCACGAGCACGGCAGGAACGGCTCGATCTTAGGGGCTGACGAGCCGCTGGTCAAGCGCCACTAGGGCTTGACGACGACCGTGACCTGCTGGTCGGCGGTCAGCGCGCCGTCGTCGGCCCGCGAGCGCAGGACGTATTCGCCGGGCGTGTAGAACCAGGCCGTCGTGGTCAGCTTGCCGTCCTCGGGGAGCGGCGGCGCCACCCAATGCGGCGCCCACGGCGAGTTGCCGCCGGTGCGCGTGTCTTCCCAGGAGGCGATCTGATCACGGTCGAATTTCACCGAACCGTTCCCCCGGTAGACAAACCAGCCGACGTGCAGGCCGACGTTCTTGCCCACCGTGACTCGAGACGGGGGCTGCATCAATCGGCGGGTCCGTAGCGCCTCGATCTGCGCGGCCTGGGCCGGCGTGCCGGAAGTGGCCAGCGACGAACCGCGGTTGTCCACCGCGGCGCCGGCGCCGATCGCCCGAGCCCTGGGAATGCCGTCGTCGCGCACGGTGACGACGAGCGGCACCGGCTCGCCGACGCGCACCTCGACACGCCGCGGTCCCTGTACCTCGAGCACCGGCGGGGTGTTGGCGCGCACTTCGGGGCTGCTGCTGCCGGCGCCGAGCGCACCGGTCTCCGACGCCTTCACGACGTCGTCGATCCGGTAGTCCAGGCGGAGGCTCGCGTAGGCCATCTCGGTCTTGCCCCTGGTGGTCAGGCTCCACACCAGTTCGTCCTTCTCGGTGAAGCCGGCCGGCACCGGCACGCGGAAGATGAACCGGTTGCGGCGGGGCAGGAAGTGCGTCGGCTGGCCCTGATCGGGGGTCCCGGTGGTGAAGCGGTTGTCCGGGCCGACCAGGACGTCGAGCTCTTCCTGCCAGTTGCGGTTCATGTAGCCGAACACGAAGAACTTGCGGCCGGCCGAGTCTTCCTCCCAGCCTTCGTAGGCCGGCGAGACGTTCTGGCCCTTGGTGTAAGTCAGGTTCTGGGCCGGTGCCGTCACGGCCGCGCCCAAAGCCACGGCCATGGCGACTCCGAGAACTCGACGGATCATCGTCCGGCTCCTGGTCGAGGCGTCACTGCTGCTGTTGCTGCGGCGCTCGCGTCGTCGTCGCCGGCGTCGCCGCTGCGGGGAGCTTGTCCGGCAACGGGAGGTTGCAGAACGGGCAGCCGATCATCACGTCGCCGCGCGACAGCCCGAGCTTTTCCTTGCGCGCTTTCAGCTCGTCGAGGAACTGCTGGTCGGTGAGCGAGACCCGGTTGCCCAGGTCGATGAACATGTTGGCCACCGAGCGGTTGCCGGAGCCCTGCCAGTTGCGCGGATCCGGCACGTTCTTGTTCGTCGGCGAGTTGTTCATGTAGCCGACGATGTGCAGCACCGTGCCCTTGGGCAGCAGCGGCGCGTGGTCGTCGTCGTAATCGTAGCCGCGTACCCAGTTGTGGTCGTAGCCCACGCAGTTGATGGTTTCGACGGTGTAGCCCCACGACGCCTCGAGGCACATCCGCGCCCCCGGCGCGTGCAGGTGCGGCTCGAACGACAGGATCTTCGTGTGCTCGGTGAGCACGGCGTAGGCGTGCAGTTCCTGGTTGGCGTCCATGCCCCTGATGTCGATGTCGACGCCGTTGCCGAGGCCGACCTGCGAAGTGCGGTACTCGGGCTTGTAGCCCTTGGGCATGAACTTGAAGCCGATCTCGAGGTGCGCCTTGGTGTCGCGCCCGTTGGAGTGCAGGTGAATCGAGTCCGACACCACCGACGAGCCGGCCTTGAGCAGCCGCGCCGACTTGGGATCGAAGAAATCGGCTTCACGGCCCACTTCGTGGACCGGCCAGGTGATCGTGCCCGACGGCACGCCGAAGAGCGCCGCGACGTTGAAGGGGTCGGCGGGATTCGGGGGCTCCTCTGGACCATCGATCACCCGCGTGCTCCAGATCATGTGGTGGAACACGTAGCGGCCGCCGACCGTCTCGCGGCCGGTGCCACTCGACTCGACGTCGTTCACCTCGCGGACTTCGAGCGCGGCGACGTAGCGATCCTCGGTGAGGCCGGTCGGGGCCGGTTCGATCTCGCCCCACCAGTCCGGCGCGTCGCCTTTGACCAGGATCTCGGCGGTGCGCACGACCAGGTCCGGCTCGCCGATCGACCAGCGCGTCTTGTCGTTCCACACCCGCGCCGCCGGCAGGTCGGCGGGATTCCCGCGCGCGGCGCCGGTGTCGGCCCACCTGGCGATGAGCGCGATCTCCTCGTCGCTGAGCGACGGGTCATTCTTGAAGTGCTGGATGCCGATGTCCTTTTCCATGTACCACGGCGGCATCACCCCGGCGCGCGGGCCGATGCCGGTGCGGGTCTTGATGCTGCGGGCCCACGGCCGCACCTGCTCGAAGGTCTGCAGCGCCATCGGCGCCACGCCGCCGGCGCGATGGCAGTTCTCACAGCTGCGCTGCAGGATCGGCGCGATGTGCTGGGAGTAGGTGACCTCGGTGGCTGCCGGCGAGGGCGCCGGGCCCTGCGCGTCGAGCGGGGCCGGGCGGGCGCTGACCGCCAGCCAGAGTGCCGCCGCGCTCCACATCCACCGGAAAGCTCGCCTGGTCATCGTGGGCTCCTCGGGGCGAACCGCCCCACGGTCATTGCCTTACGGTCGAGTTCCCATAGTAGCGGATTCCGGCGCCGGCCGATCCCCGGCCGCGGGGCCGGAATCACTCCCCGGAGGGCGCGGCCGCCAGCGCCAGGGCGCGATCGACGATCCGCTCGAGCTCGCCCGCCCGGGCCGCCACGCTGCCGTCCACCAGTTGCTGGGAATCACGGGCCCGGAAGTACTCGTCGGCGATGTTCAGGGCCGCCAGAATCGCCAGCCCGAGGGCGTCGCTCGAGGGCGCCGAGTCGAAGGCGACCCGCATCTTGCGGTCGACGTAGGCCGCCAGTTCCTGGACGTAGGCGGGGTCGAGGGCGCTGCGGATCGGATACCGCTGCCCGTTCACCTCGACGTGGACGACGCGCGGTTCAGCCATCGACCGTGGATCAGAGCTTCAGCGCGTCGAGCTCGGCCAGCATGTCGCCGACCCGCGTGCGGATGACGTCGCGCTCCTCGCGCAAGGTCAGCAGCTCGCTGCCGGCGTGCTCGGCCTGCTGGACCTTGGCCTGGAGTGACGTCAGCTCGCGCTGCAGCCGGACGTTGTCGTCGGCCAGCCGTGTCTGCTCGCCCTTGAGCCGCCCGATCGTGCTCACCAGCAGCTTGACTTTCTCTTCGAGCCGGTCGAACGGCTCCACGCCCACCGCCGTCGTCTTCGCCATCGTCCGTCCTTCCGCCGCCCGGCAGCGCTAGCGCTGCTGCGCGCCCAGAGAGCCCGCGGCCGCGACCATGCGCTGCAGCGAGGTCGCGACTTCGTCGTCGGTCAGCGTGCGATCGGCCGCCCGGAACGTGAAGCGCAGCGAAACGCTGACCGTGCCCGGCGGCGTGCCCTGGCCCTGATATCGATCGAACTCGCGCACACCCACCAGCGTCGGCGGCGCGGCCGCCCGCATCGTGTCACGAACGGTGGCGGCAGACAAGGTGTCGGGCACGAGGAGCGACACGTCGCGCACGACCGAGGGGAAGCGCGGCAACGGCTCGACGCGGGTGGATCCGCGCGGCGCCAGCGCCGTGAGCCGATCGAGGTCGAGCTCGGCGACGAACACCGCGTCGCCGCGCGGCACGCCGTGGGCGTCGGCCACCGCGGCCTCGAGCAGCCCGGCCGTGCCCAGCGGCTCGCCGCCGGCGACGACCCGCGCCGCGCGCCCGGCGACCAGCCACGCCGTGTCGACCGGTTCGAAGGTCGGCGTGACACCAAAGGTGCCACACACCGCCTCGACGGCGCCGGTCAGGTCGAAGAAGTCGACGTCGCGGCGGTGGCCGCTCCAGTGGTCGCCGGCGGCGGCGCCGGTCCAGGCCGCTCCCAGCGCGCGGCGTTCGCCGTCGTCGCCGAACGCCGTGGCGATCTCGAAGAGACGGACGTCGCGCTGCTCGTGGCGCCGGTTGTGGCCGATGGCGCTCACCAGCCCGGGCAGCAGGCTGGGCCGCATCACCGCGAAGGTTTCCGAGAGCGGGTTGGCCAGGCGGATGAGCGGTGTCCCGCCGGCAAACGGCGCGGCGGCCGCCTCTTCGATGAACGCGAAGGTGATCGACTCGAAGAACCCCGCCGCGAGCATCACCCGCCGGACGCGCGTGTCACGGGCGATGCGCGGATCGGACGGCGGCGGCGGCTGGACCACCGGCGGGAACGTGGCCGGGAGGTGCTCGAAGCCGTGATGCCGGCCGACCTCCTCGACCAGGTCCTCGGGCCGGGCGACGTCGGGCCGCCACCCCGGCACGGTGACGCGCCAGCCAGCGGCGACCGCGCCTTCGACGGCGAAACCGAGCGCCGTGAGGATGCGTTCGACCTCTGCGGCCGGCACCGGCATGCCCAGCAGCCCTTCGACGTGGCGGTGTGTGAGGCGGAGGACGCGCGGGACCTGGCGGCGCGCATGCGCGTCGACCAGGGTGCCCGCGGCACGGCCGGCGGTGATGATCTCCAGCAGGGCGCACGCCCGCGCCATGGCCGCGGCCTGCGCCCCGGGGTCGGCGCCACGCTCGAAGCGCATCGACGCCTCGGTGCGCAGCCCGAGCCGCTTGGCGGTGGCGCGCACCGAGCGCGGCAGGAACCACGCGCTCTCGAACACGATCCGGGTCGTCGCGTCGCGTACTTCGGAGTCGGCGCCGCCAATGACCCCGCCGATCGCGGTGGCGCGGGCGGCGTCGGCGATGACGAGCATGTCCGGCGCCAGGGTGCGGGCCTTGCCGTCGAGGGTCGTGAGCGGCTCTCCCGCCGTCGCCAGCCGCACCACGATCGTGGCGTCGCGCAGCCGGGCGTGATCGAAGGCGTGCATCGGCTGCCCGAGCTCGAGCAGCACGTAGTTGGTGATGTCGACGACGTTGCTGATCGGCCGCACGCCCTGGGCGGTGAGCCGGCGCTGCATCCAGGCCGGCGACGGCCCGACGCGCACCTCGGCGGCGGCGCCGACATAACGCGGGCACAGCTCCGGCGCGTCCATCCGCACGGCGAAGCTGTCCTCGGCGACCGCGGCGAGGGTGGCGGTCCGCAGGTGGCCGTCCGCCGACGGCGACGGCACCCGCAGCGGCAGCCCGTAGACGGTGGCCACTTCGCGCGCGATGCCGACAATCGACAGGCAGTCGGGGCGGTTGGCCGTCACGTCGAAGTCGAGCACGGCGTCCTCGCCGACAGCGGCCGCGCCCGGCGGCGCCTCCCCCGGCGGCGCCGCCTCGATGCCCTCCAGGGCCAGCCCGCGCAGCGACATCCGGCGGCCGAGCTCGGCCGGCCCGTCGGGCACGTCGACGAAGTCGCGCAGCCAGGAGTAGAGGATCTTCATGGGCTGACTGCTAGAACTGGCCGAGGAAGCGCAGGTCGTTCTCGTAGAACAGCCGGATGTCACCGACGTCCCACTTCAGCATCGCGACGCGCTCGATCCCCATGCCGAAGGCGAAGCCGGTGACCGCCGTCGGATCGTAGCCGACGGCTTCGAACACCGCGGGATGCACCATGCCGCTGCCGAGGATCTCGACCCAGCCCGTGTGCTTGCACACCGGGCAGCCGACGCCGCCGCACCGGATGCAGCCGATGTCGACCTCGGCGCTGGGCTCGGTGTAGGGGAAGAAGCTCGGACGGAAGCGCACCGCCGTGCCGGCGCCGAACAGCGCCTCGGCCATCGCCAGCAGCGTGCCCTTGAGGTGGGCGAGCGTGATCCCCGCGCCGACCACCAGCCCCTCGCACTGGTGGAACATCGGCGTGTGTGTCAGGTCGAGGTTGTCGCGCCGGTACACCGGCCCGATGGCGACCAGCCGCACCGGTGGGTCGTGGTCCTCCATGTGGCGGATCTGCATCGCCGAGGTGTGCGTGCGCAGCAGCGTCAGCGGCTGCGGAGCGAGCGTCGTGCGCGCGCGTTGCGACGAAACCGGCGTCGCCGGCGAAGGCGGAAGAGGCTGGGCCAGGTAGAGCGTGTCCTGCATGTCGCGCGCAGGATGCTCCTCAGGCATGTTCAGGGCCTCGAAGTTGTGGTAGTCGTCTTCGATTTCCGGCCCCTCGAGCACCTGGTAGCCGAGGCGGGTGAAGATCGCCTGCACTTCCTCGCGCACCAGGCTCAGCGGATGGCGGTGGCCGATCGCCGGCGCGCGGCCCGGCAGCGTGACGTCGACGGCGCCGGCGGGACGGCGCGTGGCCGCGGCCGCCAGCTCGCGCTCGGTGAGCGCCTGCTCGATGCGCGACTTGAGCGCGTTCACGAGCTGGCCGAAGGCGCGGCGATCGGCCGGCGGCAGCGACGGGAGGTGGCCCATCAGATCCGCCAGCCGTCCCGATCGGCGGCCGGTCCAGGCGATCGTCAGCGCTTCGATCGTCGCAGCGCGCGACGCCGGCGCCGCGGCGTCGGCGTCGGCGAGCGCCGCGCGCGAACGCCGCCTCGTGCTCGGAAACGATGCGCGCCAGTTCGTCGAGCGTTGCCATGGAGGTGGACCGCCCCTAGCGTGGTTCGAATGGACGCAGGGCGGCGGCTCTAAAGAGCCGCCCTACGCGTCAGGCGGCTGGATCGTCAGGCAACGCCAGCGGCCGCCTTGGCCTTGGCGGCGATGGCGGCGAACGCCGCAGCATCGCGGGCTGCCAGTTCGGCGAGGCTCTTGCGATCGAGCTCGATGCCGGCGGCCTTGATGCCCTTCATGAAGACGCTGTAGGACACGCCGTGCTCGCGAGCGGCGGCGTTGATGCGCACCACCCAGAGGCTGCGATAGTCGCGCTTCTTCCGCTTGCGGCCGGTATAGGCGTAGACACCCGCCTTGTCGGCCGCTTCCTTCATGAACTTGTAGAGCTTGGACTTGTTCTGGAAGTAGCCCTTGGTGAGTTTCTCGAGCTTCTTCCGCTTGGCACGGCGCACCGTGCCACGCTTGACGCGAGGCATGACTGACTCCGGTTAGCGATCAGGGGTCATGTGATTGAACTTGGCACCGGATGCATGTGCATCGCGGCGGTGGGGAATCGCGCGGCGGAAAGGCCCTGATCGCCTGCCGCGTGACCGTCGCTGTTGACCGAGGTCCGAAAGCGGAGCTCGTGATGAGCCCCAGCCCCCAGTCCCTAGCCCCTAGCCCCTAGTCGTAGGGAAGCATCCGCCGCAACTTGGCTTGCTCGGACTCCGAGACCAGCTTGTTGCCGCGGGCATGGCGCTTCACTTGGGTGGACTTGCTGGTGAGCAGGTGGCGTTTGAACGCCGACGTGCGCGTGAACTTGCCGGTGCCGGTCTTCTTGAACCGCTTGGCGGCACCGCGGTGACTCTTCAGCTTCATCTTCGGCATGACGTCCTGGTTTCCTAATTTCCCGCGAGCTCTTCTTCGGTCTCGGCGACGCGCGACGATCGTGCGGCCGGCTTGGCCCCGCGCTTCTGCGAGAGGATGGTGTGCATCTGGTTGCCTTCCTGCCGCGGCATGGTCTCGGGCAGGGCCACCTCGGAGAGTTCTTCGATCAGTCGGGTCAGGATCCGGTGGCCGATCTCGGGATGGGCCATCTCGCGTCCGCGGAAGAACACGGTGGCCTTCACCTTGTCGCCTTCCTCCAGGAAGCGCTCGATGTGCTTCTTCTTGAACTGGTAGTCGTGCTCGTCCACCTTCGGCCGGAACTTGATTTCCTTGACCTCGATGATCTTCTGGTGCTTCTTCGCTTCGCGCGTGCGCTTGGCCTCCTGGTACTGATACTTCCCGTAGTCCATGATCCGGCAGACCGGCGGCACGGCGGTGGGGGAAATCTCCACGAGGTCGAGGCCCTTGGATCTGGCGATCGTCAACGCCTGGGGGGGCGGCATGATGCCCAGCTGCTGGCCCGTTTCGTCAATCACCCGGATCTCGCGGACCCGGATGCGCTCGTTGGTGCGGACGCGGTCGTCACGACGACCAGTACGGTTGCGATCGAATGCGATACTCGGCCTCCCGGCGCAAAGGACTCAGGATAACCGCTTCTCGGCGACCTCGGCAAGGGCTTCGGCCACGAAACGGTCGAGGGGGGCAGCCCCCAGGTCGCCCCGGGAGCGGCTGCGGACGGCCACGGCCCGATCGGCCGCCTCCCGGTCGCCAACCACGAGCATATAGGGGATTTTCTGCAGCTGGGCCTCACGAATCTTGTAGTTCACCTTCTCCTGGCGGTCGTCGAGCATCGGCCTTGAGCCCGGCCGCCTCCAGCCCGCCAGGACCTCCCGGGCATAGCCGGTGTGCCGGTCGGCAATCGGCAGCACCGCCACCTGCACCGGCGCGAGCCAAAGTGGGAAGGCGCCGGCGAAGTGCTCGACCAGGATGCCGATGAAGCGTTCCAGGCTGCCGAAGATGGCGCGGTGGATCACCACCGGGCGGTGCTCGGCGTTGTCGGCGCCGATGTACTTCAGGTCGAACCGCTCGGGCATCTGGTAGTCGAGCTGAATCGTGCCGCATTGCCACTTCCGGCCGAGCGCATCCGTGATGTCGAAGTCGATCTTGGGGCCGTAGAACGTGCCGTCACCGGCGTTCAGCGTGTACGGCTGGTTGGAGGCTTCGAGCGCGCGCCTCAGCCCCGCCTCGGCATCGTCCCACGTTGCGACCTCGCCGAGGAATTTGTCGGGCCGCGTCGACAGCTTGGCCGCGTAGCTCAAGCCGAAGTCGTTGTAGACCCGCTGGACCAGCTTGATCAGCGCCTCCACTTCCGAGGCGATCTGTTCCTGCATCACGAAGCAGTGCCCGTCGTCCTGCGAGAACTGGCGGACGCGGGTCAGGCCCGACAGCGTGCCGGAGGCTTCGTTGCGGTGCAGCGGCGTCTGCTCGTGAAAGCGCAGCGGCAAGTCGCGGTAGCTCCGCCCCTCGCTGCCGAAGAGCAGGAAGTGGCCGGGGCAATTCATCGGCTTGAGTCCCATTTCCTCGCCGTCCGACGACTTCACGAGGAACATGTTGTCCTGGTAGTAGTCCCAGTGACCGGACGTCTGCCACAGCGCCTTGTTGAACACGATCGGCGCCTTCACTTCCTGGTAGCCGGAGGGAATCAGCACGCCGCGCATGTAGTTCGACAGCGTGTTGTAGAGCGTCGTGCCCTTCGGCAGCCAGAACGTGGCGCCGGGCGCCCACGGATGGAACGTGAACAGCCCCAGTTCCTTGCCCACCTTGCGATGGTCGCGCTTCTTCGCCTCCTCGATGCGCGCCAGGTGCGCGTCGAGCTCCTTCTGCGACAGGAACGCCGTGCCGTACAGCCGCTGCATCGGCTGGTTCTTGGCGTCGCCCTTCCAATAGGCGTTCGACGTCGAGGTCAGCTTGAACGCCTTGAGGCGTCGCCGTCGAGGGCACGTGCGGGCCGACGCAGAAGTCGACGAACGTGTCGCGGTCCTTGATCGTGTAGACCGACACCGTCGGCTCGCCGGCCGTCTTCTCTTCGATGAGCTGCACCTTGAGCGGCTCACCGCGGCTGGTGAAGAAGTCGATCGCCTCCTGGCGGTTCCACATCTGGCGCTCGAAGACGAGATCCTGAGCGGCCATCTCGCGCATCTTGGCCTCGATGCGCTCGAGATCCTCGGGCACGAACGGCTGCGGCACGACGAAGTCGTAGAAGTACCCCTCGTCGATGGCCGGGCCGATGCCGCACTGCACGCCCGGATAGAGGGCCGTGACGGCCGCCGCCATCAGGTGGGCCGTCGAGTGGCGCGCCAACGCCAGCGCTTCCGGGCTCTGGTCGGTGACGATCCGGACGCGCGCATCGCGGGCGAGCGGAAGAGTGAGGTCGACCAGACGCTCGTCGACCACCGCGGCCAGCGCCGCCTTGGCCAGTCGAGGCGAGATGTCGGCGGCGACCGCGCTCACCGGAGCACCGTCGGCCACCTGGCGGCTGGAGCCGTCGGGGAGCGTGACCGTAATCATGACGTGGGGATCCGCGCCGGACGAATGGTAGGCACGGGCAGACTCGAACTGCCGACCTCCTGCGTGTCAAGCAGGCGCTCTAACCAGCTGAGCTACGCGCCTATGTGCGTGTCGCCCGGCTTCGCGGGAAACGGCAGTATAGCAGTCTAGGCGGCCTTCTTCACCGCGCCGAACGACTCGATCGCCTTGTCGAGCGCCGGATCGCCGGGCGGAGCCTCGACGCCGAAATCGGCGGTCGGCACGTCGACGGCCACGTCGGGTGTGACGCCGCGTTCCTGCAGTGCGGCGCCGCCCGGGCCGAGGTAGAGCAGATGCGTGAGCAACAGCCCGGCGCCGTCGGGCAGCGGCACGACTTTCTGGCGGCCGGCGCGGCCCTGGCTGCGTTCACCGACGACCGTGGCGCGCTTGTTCCCGGAGAGCGCCGCGGCGAAGACCTCGGCGGCGCCCGACGTGCCGTTGTCGGCGAGGATCGCCACGGGTACGGTGAGCGCGCCGTCACCGGCAGCGGCGTTCACCGCCTGTTTCTCCTGGCCGCGGCTCTGGCGGAACCCGAGCACCCCGGACGGCACGAACAGACGCGCCACATCGAACCCGGCGTCCAGATCTCCGGTAGCGGTGCCGCGCACGTCGATCACCACCTTGGTGGCGCCCCCGCGCGTCAGCGACGCGACCTCGCTCCGCACCTCGGCGGCGGTGCCGCGAGAGAACTCGGCAATCCGCACGATCCCGGTGCCAGGCGCCGCCACGCGGCCGCGTGCCGGCGCCGCCGAGATCGACTCCCTGACCAGCTCCACCTCGTGGGGCTCCGCGGCGTTGCCGCGCAGGATCGCCAGCTTCACCTTGGTGCCGGACTTGCCGCGCAGGAGCCGCATGCCTTCGAACACCGTGGTATCTCTGGTGGACTGGCCGTCGATCGACCGGACGTAGTCGCCGGGCTTGAGCCCGGCCCTGGCCGCCGGCGAGCCGTCGCGGGCGGCGACGACGCGCAGGTAGTACTGCCGCGTGAGCTCGATCCCCGGATGCGCGGTGTCCGCGCCGGTTTGGGCCAGCCCCTTCATCTGCTGCGCGTCGAGGTAGGCGCTGTCGGGGTCCAGGCCATCGGCCAGCCCGTGCATCGCGCCGTGCATCACCTTGTCGACGTCCACCTCCTCGACGTAGTTGTCGATGATGAGATTGACGACGTCGTTGAAGATGCGCAGGGAGCGGTAGCTCTCGCCCTGGGCCGAGGCCGTGCGCCCCAGCACGCCGCCCACCAGGGCGAAGGCCAGCACGGGCAGCGAGACGAGCAGAACCGCGACGCGGGTGCGTGATGTCATGGGGTGGGTCGAAGCCATTGTACGGGATTGACCGGGCGACCGTCGATCCGCACCTCGAAGTAGGTGGCCGGCTGGCCCGCCGGCGTGGCGCCGGTGGTGCCGACGAGCTGGTCGCGGGCCACGACCGCTCCTGGCCGCAACGCCGTGCCCGACAGGTGTCCGTACACCGTGAACGCGTCGGCGCCGTGGTCGAGGATGACCATCACGCCGTAGCCGGTGAACGGCGCCGCGAAGGCCACGGTGCCGCCGTGCACGGCCCGCACCGGCGAGCCCAGCGCCGCGCCGATCTCGATGCCGTTGCGCTGGATCGACGTGCCGTAGGCGCCGGTCGCCGATCGGCCGAAGCGCGAGAGCACGGGGCCCTTCTGCGGCCACGGCAGGTCACCCTGGAACGGACGCAGCGGCAGGTCCACCGGGGCCGCGGTTCCGCCGAGCCCCGAGAGGGTGGCCTGAAGCCGTTGTCTGGCCTGTTCGAGCTCCCCGACAAAGCCGGCGGCGAGCTCCCGGCGCCGGTCAAGTTCGTCGAGCATGCGCGTGCGCTCGGCCACCGCCGTGGCCGCCGCCGCCTCGAGGCTCGCCGCCTCGGCGCTGAGCCGCGCCACTTGCCGCTGCTCTGATTCCAGCTGGGCCCGCGCCGCTTGTTCTTCGGCCAGCAGCCGGCGATGTTCCGCGATCCGAATCTCCTCGATCCGCGCCAGCGAGACCACCCCGCGGCTGGTACGCGCCAGGTCGCGCTCGTCGTCGGTGTCGAGCAGCATCCGCACGTACCCGGTCCGGCCGCGCTTGTACAGTGCCTGGAGGCGTTCCTCGAGCGCCGGCGTCCGTTCGACCCGCTGGTCTTCGAGGGCCTGCACCCGGGCGGTGGACGCCGCGACCTTGGCGGTGACGGCGCTGAGGCGCGTGTTCACCGCGGCGAGCTCCTCGGCGCGCAGCGCCCGCGTGAGCTCGAGCTTGCGCAGCAACGCCAGCGTGGTGGTCGACTGCTTCGCCAGCTGGTCGGCCTCCCGCTGGAGAGAGCGGATCCGATCGCTCGCCCTCTGGATCATGGAGCCGGTGACCGCGGCACCCTCGGCCGGCGTCTGGGTCGGTGCTGGCGGGGCGGGTGGCGGCGATTGGGCGATGGCCGGCGCCGCCTGGGCCATCGCCAGCAGCGACACGAACAAACCGGGCAGGCACCCGGACCGGCAGGTCATCGGCACACTATCCCTAGGGTAGCGCGGCGCGGCGGCCTGCGGAAGCGCCAACGCGAGACTGCCGGGACGAGCGGGGTACACTTTGCACATGCCCGAGACGCTGACGCCGTCCGGCCCGATTGCCATCACCCGCGGTGAGCTGGTGCTGCTGTCGGCCGGGATGTGGCTGAGCGGCGTGTGCCTGCTCGCGCTCCTGCCGGTTGTGCTCATGCCGCGCCTCGGGGCGGCGCCGGGGCTGGGCGCGACATATCTGCTCTTCTTCGTCGCCTGGCAGCCGCTGCAGCGGGTGACGCAGCGAGCGCTCGGGCCGCGCGCTGCCTTCGTCCGCACGATGGCCCTGGTCGCCACCGCCGCGATCGCCGCGTACTTCGTGCGGGAAGCCCTGTTCGGCCTCGTCGGTCGGGCCGCGTGAACGCCGACGGCCCATATACTCCTGGCGTGCGCGTGTTGGGCATCGACTACGGCACAAAGCGCATCGGCCTGGCCCTCAGCGACGCCTCCGGCACCCTGGCCTCGCCGTGGCGGGTCCTCGAGCGGCCGCGATCCGAGGTCGAGACCGTGCGGCTGATCTGCACCGAGGCCACACGGCTGGCCAACGAGGACGACGGCCTGCGGGCGATCGTCGTCGGCTGGCCCCGGCGCCTCGACGGCACTCCGACCGCGCAGACTCCGCTCGTCGAGGCGTTCGCCGCCGCGGTCCGCGACCGGGTGGACGTGCTGGTCGTGCTGCAGGACGAGCGGCTCAGCTCGGTCGAAGCGGAGGCGCGGCTCGCCGAGCGTGAGCGCGACTGGCGCAAGCGCAAGCCGCGGCTCGACGCCGCCGCCGCCGCGGTGGTGCTGCAGGACTACCTGGACGCGCAGCGTGCGTAGCTGGCGCAAAGCGCTCGCCGCGGGCGCGCTCGTCCTGGCGCTCGCTGCCGGGGCCGCCGGGCGCGCGGCATGGAACCGGACCGAACAGCCGTTCCGCGGCTATCCAGGCGACGAGGTCTTCGTGGACATTGCCTCCGGCGCCAGTCCCCGCGTCATCGCGGCCAGGCTGATCGGCGCCGGCGTGGTACGCGACGAAGCCACGTTCCGCCTCGCTCTCTGGCGGACCGGCAAGGCCCGCGACCTCAAGGCCGGCGAGTACCGGTTCTCCGCGCCGTTCACAGCCATACAGGTCGTCGACACCATTGCCCGCGGCCAGATCTACACCAGGCCGGTGACCTTCCGCGAAGGGCTGACGATCGCCGAGATGGCCGATGTCTATGCCACGCGGGGGCTCGGCGCCCGCGAGGCGCTGGTCGCGGCGGCCGCCGACGCGTCGATCGTCCGCGATCTCGATCCGGCGGCCACCGATCTCGAAGGCTACCTGTTCCCCGATACCTACCTGGTGCCGCGCCACACCCCCGCCCCGGCGCTGGTGGCGCAGATGGTGCGCGGATTCCGCGCCGCGTTCACCCCGGATCTGGCTGGTCGTGCCGCCGCGCAGGGCCTGTCCGTCCGCCAGGTGGTGACCCTGGCCGCGCTGGTGGAGAAGGAGACGGCGCAGGACGCGGAGCGACCGCTCGTCGCCGCCGTCTACCGCAACCGGTTGCGCCTCGGGATGCCGATGCAGGCCGATCCCACGGTGATCTTCGCGCTGCAGCAGGCGGGTCGGTGGGACGGCAACCTGACCCGCGAGGATCTGATGTTCGACTCGCCCTACAACACCTATCGCTATCCTGGACTGCCACCAGGGCCGATTGCGGCGCCGGGACGGCGGGCCCTGGAGGCCGTGGTCCAGCCCGCGGCGGTCGACTATCTGTACTTCGTCAGCCGCAACGACGGCAGCCACGTTTTTGCCACGACGCTCCGCGAGCACAACCGCAACGTCGACGAGTGGCAGGTGAAGTACTTCCGCGAGCAGCGGCTACACGAGCGCCCCGGCCGGAACCCTTCTTAGAGCGCTTTCGGTTCGGCAGAGCTTCAGCTCTGCCACGAGGCGGCTCTGAAGAGCCGCTACGTCCCGTCGGCAGGAGCGGCGACGTTGCGTGGCCACAGCGGATCCGGCCGTCCCTTCCACAGCCAGGCGATGTAGTCCACCAGCGGCGGCTCGGCACCGAGTTCCCGCAGCCGTGCCGTGGCCTGGCCGCGGTGGTGGGCAGTGTGAATCGACAGGTGCAGCGCCGTCTCGGCGAGGGTGGGATGGGGGATCGGCCGGCCGGCGGTCGCCACGTGCTTCGCCCACGGCATTTCGATGATGCGGGCGAGCGCGGCCGCATCGGCCGTGGCCAGGAACGCGCGGAGATCGGCCAGGCCGGCGCGCCCCCAGGCGGCGAGCGCTGGCGGGCCCTCGAAGCTGGCGACGTCGGTGAGCTGGAACGGCTGCCCGCGCCACGTGCTGGTGAAGACTCGCTGCACGGTGTGGACGTGGTGGAGCCAGGTGCGGATCCTGTCGTCGGCACGGGCGGCGTGCGACTGCAGGACGGTGGACCACACGAGCGCGTCCGCCCACTCCATGTGGGCGGCCAGACCGGCGAGCTCCTCACGCGACGCCATGGCGATCTCCTCTTCCAGCGGCGCTCAGCGCTCGCCCCACTTCAGCTTCTGCCGCAGCACCTCGAAGTAGGTACGGGTCGTGGCCCGCACCAGCCGGACGGTGCGCGGCGCGCGTCCGATCGTCACGCTGTCGCCCGGCGCGAGCGGAAAGCCCGACTGACCGTCGAAGGTCACATAGACCTCGGCGCCGCCGTCGGGGCTCACCGCGACCCGGACGTCGCGTTCGGCGGGGACGACGATGGGCCGGTTGCTGAGCGTGTGAGGCGCGATCGGCGTCAGCACGAACGCCGTCATCGCCGGATGCACGATCGGACCGCCGGCGGCGAGATTGTAGGCGGTGGATCCGGTCGGGCTGGCGACGATCAACCCGTCGGCCTTGACCCGCGTCACGAACTGATCGCCGACCCAGACCGAGAGGTCGATGATCCGCGACAGGGCCGTGCGCGTGAACACCACGTCGTTCAGGACCACCGCTTCGACCTCGTCGTGGCCGGCGCGGCGGGCCCGCGCCGACAGCATCATCCGTTCGTCGAGGGCGGCCTGACCGTCCAGCACTTCCGCCAGCGCCTTCTGCAGCTCGGGTCGCGTGATCTCGGTGAGGAACCCGAGGCTGCCGAAGTTCACGGCCAGGATCGGGACGTCGCGGCCGCCGCGGGCGATGTGGCCGGCCGTCGCCAGCAGCGTGCCGTCGCCGCCGAGCACGACGACGAGATCGACCTCGCTCGCCAGGGTCTCGCGCGGACGGACGAGCTCGGGAGGTGCGGGCAGCAGCGCCGCCGCTTCGGGGGCCCAGACCGCCGCAACGCCCCGGGCGTGGAGCCACGCCTCGAGGCCGACGAGCGTCTCGCGCGCCTCGACCAGGTCGGGTTTGGTGACGATGCCGATCCGCATGGGCGTTCAGGAGGCCGCGGTGCGCAGGCGCAGGTGCATCAGGAACTCGCGGTTGCCTTTGCCGCCCACGATCGGCGACGGGGTCACCGCCAGGCGCGTCCATCCTATCGCAGCCGCCTTCAGCGTCACCTCCGCCAGCACGCGGGCGTGCACGGCGGGGTCACGCACGATGCCCTTCGGCGCCTCACGCCGGCCCGCCTCGAACTGCGGCTTCACCAGCGCGACGACGTCGGTGGCCGCCGTCACCAGCGGCACGAGCGGCGGCAGGATGAGCGCCAGCGAGATGAACGAGACGTCGATGGTCACGATCGACGGCGGACCCTCGAGGGCGGCGACGTCGGCCGCGGTCAGGTGTCGCGCGTTCACGCTCTCGACGACGTGCACGCGCGGGTCGGTGCGCAGCTTCCAGTGCAGCTGCCCGCGGCCCACGTCGATGGCGACCACCGCGCGCGCCCCGCGGGTGAGGAGCACGTCGGTGAAGCCCCCGGTCGAGGCGCCGATGTCGAGCGCGAGCCGTCCGGTGGGGTCGAGGCCGAAAGTGTCGAGGGCGTGCGCCAGCTTGACCCCGCCGCGGCTCACCCAGGGGTGGTCGGGGCCGATGACGCGCACCTCGGCGTGCTCGGACACCATCGTCCCCGCCTTGGCGGCCGCCCGGCCGTCGAGATCAACCTGACCGGCGAGGATCAGGGCCTGCGCGCGCTCGCGCGACTCCACCAGGCCCCGGCGCACCAGCAGCTGATCCAGGCGCAGCTTCATGCTAGCGAGACTCTGCCTCGGACCCCGGTCGCGAAGACTTGGCTCCTTCGCACGGTCTCTCGGCCTCAAGGTGTCGAGTGGGCCGCGTTCACGATCGCCGCTCGACGATCCACCGGGCGATGGCCGGCAGGTGGCTGCCAGCGAGCCCGGCCGACGTCAGGGCCTGGTCGGCTCGCTCGACCGCCTCGGAGGCCAGGGCCTTCGAACGAACGAGCCCGAAGAGAGCCGGGTAGGTGGGCTTGCCGGCGGCGGCGTCCTTTCCCGAGGTCTTGCCGATCTCGGCGGCCGCGCCCTCCACGTCGAGGACGTCGTCGACGATCTGAAAAGCCAGCCCGACTTCGGACGCCCACGTGCCCACGGCGGCCTCCATCGCGCCGTCGCCGCCGCCCATCACGGCGCCGGCCACGGCTGCCGCGCGGATGAGCGCGCCGGTCTTGCGGGCGTGCATGTCGGCCAGGGTCCCGGCGTCGAAGGCCGGCTGTGCGCCACGGCCGGCCGCCGCGGCGAGGTCGATGGCCTGCCCGCCGACCATGCCGGTGGCGCCCGCCGCCGTCGCCACCAGCGCCAGCACCCGCAACTTGCGGTCGACCAGTGAGGCGTCGTCGCTCACGGGCTCGCGGGCGAGCAGTGCGAAGGCCTCGGCCTGCAACCCGTCGCCGGCCAGGATCGCCATGCCGTCGCCGGCCACGACGTGCAGCGTGGGTCGGCCGCGGCGCAGCGAGTCGTCGTCCATCGCCGGCAGGTCGTCGTGGATGAGCGAGTAGGTGTGGATCATCTCGAGGGCGCAGGCCGCCGGCAGCGCCACCGCGCGCGCCCGATCCCGATCCGTGCCGCGGGCCGCTGCCACCGCGTCGGCCGCCGCCAGCACCAGGATCGGCCGCAGTCGCTTGCCGCCGGCCTGCACGCTGTAGCGGACCGCGTCGGCGAGCACGGCCGGACAGGCCGGAGGCCGCGGCAGCACGCGATCGAGGGCCGCCTCCACGGTGCTCCGGCAGCCGTCGGCAAAGACCGCGAACGGCGTGCTCACCGCTCCTCGTCCTGGCTCACCTCGCCGAGGCCGGGCGGGGCCGGCGTGAGCTCGCCCCGCTCGTTCAACACCTCGATGCGGCGGTCGGCGGCGTCGAGGCGGGCGTGGCAGAAGCGCGACAGCTGGACGCCGCGTTCGTACAGCGCCAGCGACGTCTCGAGCGCCAGGTCGCCGCCCTCGAGCTGCTTGACGACGGCTTCCAGCTCGGCGATCGCGGCCTCGAAGTCCTTGATGGTCGGGTCCATGGTGCAGTGCTCCGTCGGGGTCAGGCGTCGGGACGCTCGGCCGCGCGCACGTCGCGTACCTCACAGCCCAGTTCGCCGCTGGCCAGTTGCACGCGCACGCGGTCACCCGGCGCGACCGCCGCGGCGGTCCGCAGCAGCGTCGAGCCGTCCGCGGTCCAGCACATCGCGTAGCCGCGGCCGAGCACGGCCAGCGGGCTGAGGGCGTGCAACTGCGCTGCCGCCTCGCGCAGCCGGGCGTCGGCCACGTGGCGGCGGCCGGCGAGCGCGGCGGCGAGCCGGCGATCCTGGGCGGTCAAGGTGCCGCGGCCGCGCGCCAGCCGCTGCTGCGGGTGCTGGGCCGCCAACCCGCGCCCGAGCCCCTCGAGACGGCGGCGGGTGTCGGCGACCAGGCTGCTCGTGCGGCGGCGCAGCATCGCCGCCAGCTCCGCCACGTGGCGATGACGCAGCGCGACGCGTCCCGGCACGCCGGCGAACGCCGGCCGGGCCTGCAGCTGGTGGAGACGTCCGTCGAGGCGCTGGAGACGCGAGCGCATCGCCGAACCGGCGCGGCGCGCCAACGCGTCGATGTGGCCCGTGAACTCGTCCTTGCGGCGCACGACGAGCTCCGCCGCGGCCGACGGGGTCGGGGCCCGCAGGTCGGCGACGAAGTCGGCGATGGTGACGTCGGTCTCGTGGCCGACGGCCGAGATCACCGGCACCGGCGAGGCGGCGATGGCCCGGGCCACGACCTCCTCGTTGAACGCCCAGAGGTCTTCGATCGAACCGCCGCCACGCCCGGCGATGACGACGTCGACGCCGTCGACCCGGGTCACCTGCCGCAGCGCGCGGGCGATCTCCCGCGCCGCGCCGTCGCCCTGCACGCGGGCCGGGGCGATCACGAGGTGGGCGTTGGGATAGCGCCGCCGCAGCACGCGGACGATGTCGCGCAGCGCCGCGCCGTCGAGCGAGGTGACGATGCCGATGCGCCGCGGCAGGGCCGGCAGCGGCCGTTTGCGGGCCTCGTCGAAGAGGCCCTCCGCCGCCAGCCTGGTGCGCAGCTGCTCGTAGGCGAGCTGCAGCGCGCCCAGGCCCCGCGGCTCCATGTGCTCGCAGACCAGCTGGTACTCGCCGCGCGGATCGTAGACGCTGAGCCGGCCGCGGGCCACGACGTGGACGCCGTCTTCGGGCTTGAAGCGCAGCAGGCGCAGCGCCGATCGGAACATCACGCCCTTCACCTGCGCGTGGGCGTCCTTCAGCGTGAAATAGAGATGGCCGGTGTTCCACACCCGGGCCCCCGACAGTTCGCCCTCCACCCAGATCTCGGCGAAGCGCGACTCGACCAGATCGCGCAGCGCCGCGGTGAGTTCGCTCACCGAGACCACGCGCCGGGCCGGCCGCGCCGGCGGGTCGTCGAACGGCAGGCCGCCGCCGGCAGTCACGGCCGGGTCGACCGTGCGGCCGCCGCCGGCGCCATCGCGGAGAGCTCGCCGGCCGTGAGACTGAGGCGTTCGATGGCCGTGGCGCGCCCGGTGGCGACGTCGGCGGTGACGATCACGGCGTGCAGACGCGGATCGCCGGTGGCGGTCTCGAACCGCGTCGGCAGCGCATTCAGGAACTTGCCGATCACCGCCGACTTCTCGACGCCGATTACGCCGTCGTGCGGACCGGTCATGCCCACGTCGGTGAGGTAGGCCGTGCCGCCGGGGAGCACCCGGGCGTCGGCGGTCTGCACGTGCGTGTGCGTGCCGACGACGGCGGTCGCCTGGCCGTCGAGATACCATCCCATCGCGATCTTCTCGGAGGTCACCTCGGCGTGCACGTCGACGAACACGATCGCGGCGCCCTCGGCCTTGAGGCGGGCCACCTCGCGGGCGGCGGTGGTGAACGGGTCGTCGATGTTGGCCAGGTAGACCCGGCCCATCACGTTGACGACGCCGACCCGGACGCCATTGCCGGCGGTGACCAGCACCGCGCCGTGCCCCGGCGTACCGGCCGGGTAGTTGGCGGGACGCAGCAGCCGGGGCTCGAGCGGGATGTAGTCGAGCACCTCCTTCTTGTCCCAGATGTGGTTCCCCGAGGTCAGCACGTCGATGCCCATGGCGAACAGTTGCTCGCCCAGATCGCGGGTGATGCCGAATCCCGCCGCCGCGTTCTCGCCGTTGGCGATCACGAAATCCACGTCGTGGCGGCCGACCAGCGCCGGCACGCCGGTCTTCACGAGATCCCGGCCGGGGCGGCCGACGATATCGCCGATGAAGAGCAGCTTCACGGCGCGGGCTCCGTGGCGATGGGCACCGCAATGCTGCGGCCGCGCCGCTCGGCGATCTTCGGCAGCACGATGCGCAGCTCGCCCTCGCGCAGCGTGGCGGTAGCCCGCGCGGCGTCGACGGCGACGTGGATTCGCACCGCCCGGGCGAAGCGGCCGAAGTCGCGTTCGACGAGGTGGTAGCTGGCCGGGCCCTGGAGGCGGACTTCGGGGCGGTCCTTCTCGCCGACGACGATCACCACCCCCGCCTTGACCACGATCCGCAGGCTGCCGGCGGGGATGCCGGGGACATCCAGCACCAGGTCGAGGGCGTCCTGGGTCTCGAACACGTCGAGCAGGGGCAGGCACTCGCCGGTCAGCAGGTGGCGCCGTTCGGGCCGCTGGCGGGCCAGATCCTCGAAGAGCCGCCGCACGTCGGCCGAGACGTCGCCGACGTCTGTGGAGATCGGAAGTCGTGTCAAAGGGCGCATTTTGCCGGTACGGCGGCCATTGTACTGCGCTGGGCCGCCGGGCCAGGACTGGCGAGGCCGGCCAATATATTAGTGCTTATCACTAAGATAATATGCTGTCGTGAAACTAACCATCTGCTATAGTCGTCATACAGGCTGTAGGCGGGGGGATTACGAGATATGGCAACCAAGGGAAAAGTGATCGGCATCGACCTGGGCACCACCAACTCGGTGGTGGCGGTCATGGAAAACGGGGAAGCGGTGGTGGTGGTCAATCAGGAAGGGGCCCGCACCACGCCCTCGGTCGTCGCGGTGGCCAAGGACGGCGATCGCCTCGTCGGCCAGGTGGCCAAGCGGCAGGCCGTGACCAACCCCGAGAACACCGTGTTCTCGGTGAAGCGGTTCATGGGCCGCAAGTTCAGCGAGGTGACCGACGAGACGCGCCGCATCCCGTACAAGGTCGTCCAGAACGCCAACGGCGACGCGTGGATGGACGTGCGCGGCAAGCAGTACTCCCCGCCCGAGATCTCCGCGATGATCCTGGCCAAGCTGAAGAAGGCGGCCGAGGATCACCTTGGCCAGCCGGTGACCGACGCGGTCATCACCGTGCCGGCCTACTTCAACGACTCGCAGCGGCAGGCGACCAAGGACGCCGGCACGATCGCCGGCCTCAACGTCCTGCGCATCGTCAACGAGCCGACGGCGGCGGCGCTGGCCTACGGCCTCGACAAGAAGAAGGACGAGACCATCGCCGTCTACGACCTCGGCGGCGGCACCTTCGACATCTCGGTGCTCGAAGTCGGCGAGGGTGTCGTCGAGGTGAAGTCGACCAACGGCGACACCCACCTGGGCGGCGACGACTTCGACCACAAGATCATCGACTGGCTGGTGGCCGAGTTCAAGAAGGCTGAAGGCATCGATCTGTCCAAGGATCGGATGGCCCTCCAGCGGCTGAAGGAGGCCGCCGAGAAGGCCAAGGTCGAGCTGTCGTCGGCGATGGAGACCGAGATCTCGCTGCCGTTCATCAGCGGCGACGCCACTGGTCCCAAGCACCTGACCATCAAGCTGACGCGGGCCAAGCTCGAGTCGCTGGTCGAGGACCTGGTCCAGCGGACCATGGGCCCGGTCAAGCAGGCGCTGGCCGATGCCGGCGTCAAGCCCTCGGACATCGACGAGGTCGTGCTGGTCGGCGGCTCCACCCGCATGCCGCGCGTGCAGCAGATCGTGAAGGAGTACTTCGGCAAGGACCCGCACAAGGGCGTCAACCCCGACGAGGTGGTGGCGGCCGGCGCAGCGTTGCAGGGCGGGGTCCTGGCCGGCGACGTCAAGGACCTGCTGCTGCTCGATGTCACGCCGCTCTCGCTCGGTATCGAGACGCTTGGCGGCGTGATGACGACGCTGATTCAGCGCAACACCACCATCCCGACGCGCAAGAGCGAGGTGTTCTCGACCGCGGCCGACAGCCAGACCAGCGTCGAAGTGCACGTCCTCCAGGGCGAGCGGCAGTTCGCGCGCGACAACCGGACGCTCGGCAAGTTCCACCTCGTGGGGCTGCCGCCGGCGCCGCGCGGGGTGCCTCAGATCGAGGTCACGTTCGACATCGACGCCAACGGCATCGTCAACGTGTCGGCCAAGGACAAGGCCACCAGCAAGGAGCAGAAGATCACCATCAGCGGCTCGAGTGGCCTGGCCAAGGACGAGGTCGAGCGGATGGTGAAGGACGCCGAGGCGCACGCCGGGGAGGACAAGTCGCGGCGCGAGCTGATCGACGCCCGCAACCAGCTCGACTCGCTGGTCTACTCGGTGGAGAAGACGCTCACCGAGTCGAAGGACAAGCTGCCGGCCGGCGAGGCCGACGCCGTGCAGACGGCCCTCGACGCCGCGAAGACGGCGGTGCAGGGCGACGACCAGGCGGCAATCACCAGCGCCATGGCCGACCTGCAGAAGGCGTCGCACCAGATGGCGGAGTCGCTCTACAAGGCGACGCAGGCCGCGGGCACGCCGCCCGGCGGCGACGCCGGCCCGGACGGAGCCAAGCCGGCCGACGGCGACGTCGTGGACGCAGAGTTTTCGGAAACGAAGTAGCAGTGACCGGGGCCTGGGACTCGGGTCCCGGGGCTCGGGAAGACAGAGCAGACGACAGGAGACAGACAGCAATGGCTATCGTGCGATTCGATCCGTTTCGTGGGTTCGCGGTGCTGCAGGGCGGCAACCAGCTGGTGACCGAGGGCTGGACGCCGGCGGTGGACATCTACGAGACCGACAAGAACGAGTTCGTCATCAAGGCGGAATTGCCCGAGATGAAGCGCGAGGCGATCGCGGTGACCGTCGAACACGGCACCTTGACGATCAGCGGCGAGCGGACCCCGGGCGACGACGTCCCGCGCGACGCGTATCGCCGCGTGGAGCGCGCCTACGGCACCTTCACCCGCCGGTTCGCGCTGCCGCGCTCGGTGGACGCGTCGAAGGTGGCCGCCGACTACAAGGACGGCGTGCTGACCGTGCGCCTGCCGATGCGGGAGGAGTCCAAGCCCCGCACCGTGCCAGTGGCCGTGGCGTCGTAGGCCGTCGCCGCCGCCGGGCGCAGGTGGATTACAGTGGGCCGGGTTCCGGGATGCCGGGACCCGGCCCGACTTCATTCTGGAGGGAACATGACGAGTCTGCTGCTGCACTGGGTCGTGCTCGCGGTCGCGCTCTGGGTGGCGTCGGCCATCGTGCCGGGCGTCAACGTCGCGTCGTGGTCCGCCCTCCTGATCGGCGCCGCGGTCCTGGGCCTCGTCAACGCGGTGGTGCGGCCGGTGATGACCATCCTCACCTTCCCGATCACCCTGCTCACCCTCGGGCTGTTCTACCTGGTGGTCAACGGCGCCGCGTTCGGGCTGGCGGCGTCGTTCGTGCCCGGTTTCGACGTCACCTCGTGGGTGGCGGCGATTCTCGGCGCGCTGGTCACGGGCCTGGCCGCCTGGGTGGCGGGGGCGATCCTGGCGCCGGCCAGGTCGTGAGCCGGATCGCCGGTCAGGGTTGCTACCCGGCGCTGGAACCGCTAAGCTGAAAGGCTATGCCCGAGAACGAGATCCCGACTGAGCCCCAGGCCGACGCCGTTCCGGTGGAGCGCCCGCTGGGCCGTCCGATCGAGAGCCGCTTCCTGTACGTGGACGTGGCGGCTGCCCGTGCCAAGCAACTGCGCAAGGGCGCCACGGTCCGTCTCGACGTCGCCGGGCCGCGCCCGACCAAGCCCGAGCGGCTGGCGATGGAAGAAGTGAACCAGCGGCTCGTGGAGTGGGACCTGCCGGAGTTCGCGGCCCTCTCCGAGAAGCGCTGACCGCCAGGAACTGCCGAGGCCGCGCGCTCGTCCCTTGCACTGGGTGCCGCGCGGCCGGCGAGGCCTGAAGCGACGCCCCTGCCACGGGAGGGTCGCATGGCCGCGCTGTTCACACTTGCACTGCTCGGCGTCGTCGGCGCTGCTGTGGCCGGCGTCCTCGGACTGGCCTGGCTGGTCCTGAAGCTCGTCTTCCTGCCAATCCGTCTCGCCCTCGGCGCCGTGAAGCTCGTTGCCGGCCTGGTCGTCGGGCTCCTGGGCGGTGTCGCCATGCTGGCCCTGGCGCCGGTCGTCGCCGTCGGCATCGGCGGCGTCGCCCTGGTCGCGCTGCTCGTCGCCGCCGTGGCCCTGCTGCTGCCGCTCCTGCCGTTCCTGCTGCTCGGCGGGCTGGTCTGGGCGTTCGTCAAGCGGCCAGCGGCCACCGCCTGAGCGAGCTCAGACGGCGGGCAGGCGGGCGTGCCAGTCGGTGTGCGCCTGCAGCGCCGCGCCGGCGGTCAGCAGGGTCGCTTCGTCCCAGCGCCGGCCGGTGAGCTGGCAGCCGATCGGCAGGCCATCGGGCGAGAACCCGCAGGGCAGGCTGATGGCCGGTAGTCCGGCGAGGTTGGCGCTCACCGTGAAGATGTCGGCGAGATACATCTGCAGCGGGTCGGCGGTCTTTTCGCCCAGCTTGAACGCCGGCGTCGGCGTGGTCGGCGTCGCCACGACGTCGACACGCTCGAATGCCCGGGTGTAGTCGTCGCGCACCTTCGCCCGCACGAGCTGCGCCTTCACGTAGTAGGCATCGTGGTAGCCGGCGCTCAGCACGAACGTGCCCAGCATGATCCGGCGCTTCACCTCGGCGCCGAAGCCTTCGTCGCGCGTCCGTTCGTACATCTCGCGCAAGCCGTCGGTGGGACCGAGCGCCGCACGATGGCCGTAGCGGACGCCGTCATAGCGGGCCAGATTCGAGCTGGCCTCGGCGGTGGCGACCAGGTAGTAGACCGGAATGGCCAGCGGCGCGTTGGGCAGTTCGACCTCGACGAGCGTTGCGCCCGCCGCCTGCCATGCGGTGAGCGCGGCGTCGAAGGCCGCCGCCACGCTCGGCTCCACGCCCTGCTCGATGAATCGACGGGGTACGCCGATACGCAGTCCTGACACGGCGGCGCCCGGCGGCGCCTGCCAGTGGGGCACGGGACGGGTGGAGCAGGTCGCATCACGGGCGTCGGCCCCGGCGATCACGCCGAGCACGAGCGCCGCGTCGTCGACCGAGGTAGTGAACGGCCCGATCTGGTCCAGCGACGAGGCGAAGGCGAGCAGCCCGTAGCGCGACACCCGCCCGTAAGTCGGCTTGAGGCCGACCACGCCGCAGAACGCCGCCGGCTGGCGGATCGACCCGCCGGTATCGGAGCCCAGCGCGGCCGGCACCATGCGCAGCGCCACCGCCGCGGCCGAGCCTCCGCTCGACCCGCCCGGCGTGCGATCCCGCGCCCACGGATTCGCTGTCGGCCCGTAGGCCGAGTTCTCGGTCGAAGAGCCCATGGCAAACTCATCGCAGTTGGTCTTGCCGACGACGACGGCGCCGGCGGCGACCAGCCGGGCGATCACGGTGGCGTCGTACGGAGGCACGAAGCCCCGCAGCACCGCCGACGCCGCGGTGGTCGGCAGCTGGTGCGTGCAGATGTTGTCCTTGACCGCAATCGGCACACCGGCCAGAGGCCCCGCCGCCGCACCGCGTGCCCGGGCAGCGTCGACGGCGCGCGCGGCCTCGAGCGCGCGTTCGGCGGCGACCACGGTGAAGGCCTGCACCGCGGGGTCGTGTCGGGTGATGGCGTCGAGCGACGCGCGCACGGCGTCTTCCGCCGTCTGCTCGCCCGCGGCGATCCGATCGCGCAGCGTCGTGAGAGGTCCGGCGGGGGTCATCCGACCACCCGGGGCACCTTGAACAGTCCGGCTTCCGGGGCGGCCTCCGGTGCATTGGCGAGGGCGTGTGTCCGGCTGAGCCCTCCCGCCGGCTCATCCGCACGCTCGACGGTGAGGTCGTCGATGGCGTGTGACATCGGCGTAACGCCGGTCGTGTCCTCGGCCTGCACCTGGCGGACGTACTCCAGGATGTCGGCCAGCTGCCGGCCGAACAACACCACCTCGTCGTCGGTCAGCGCCAGATGCGCCAGCGCCGCGATGCGGTGCACCTCGTCGGGGCCGAGCGGAGTGGCCATATCCCGCAGATCGTACCACGAACGTCGGGGGATCGGCGCCGCCGCCGGCGCGTCGCAACCACGGACGGGGTCGGCGCGCGGTCCACGACACGGCGGCCGCGTAGTAGAATGCCGGCCTACCCACCATCGAGCTCACGCGCGATCGAGCTCGCCACGGCCGAGTTGCCGTGGCCGCGCAGCCCCATGCGCTGCCAGCAGGAGTCGTCGGAATGTCTGCGTTGCTCTCATTCTCTCGCCGCTCAGTCGCGGTCGCTTTCGCGTGCCACGCCATCGCTGCCTGCGGGCGCGGCACGCCCGAGGGTCACGGTCCGGGCGGTCCGCCCGGCGGCATGCCGCCGATGGCCGTCGAAGTCGTGACGCTCGCCCCCAGGCCGGTGGAAGAGACCACCGAGTACATCGGCACGGTGAAGTCGCGGCGGTCGATCACGATTCAGCCGCAGGTCGAAGGCTTCCTGACCCGGATCGCCGTCCGCTCGGGCGATCGGGTGCGATCCGGCACCGTGCTGATGGAGATCGACGCCGGCCGCCAGGAGGCGACGGTGGCCACGCTCGAGGCGCAGCGCGCCGCCCGCGAGTCGGATCTCGCCTACTGGAAGCAGCAGAGCGCACGGCTGGAGACGCTGCTCGACGGCCGGCGCGGTCAGTCAGCAGGAGTACGACCAGGCGATGTCGACGGTGCGATCGAACGAGGCGCAGGTGGCGGCCATCGATCAGCAGATTCGCGAGCAGCGCGTCGAACTGGGCTATCACCGCGTGGTGGCGCCGGAGGCGGGCGTGGTCGGCGACATCCCGGTGCGGGTGGGCGACCGGGTCACGAATGCGACCATTCTCACCACCGTCGACGACAACCAGGGGCTCGAGGTCTACCTGCAGGTGCCGGTGCAGCAGGCGCCGAACCTGTCCGTCGGGCTGCCGGTGCGCATCGTCGACGATCGCGGTGTCGAGATCGTGACCACCGCGATCTCGTTCGTCGCTCCGTCGGTCGATCCGCAGACGCAGTCGGTGCTCGCCAAGGCCGCCCTCGACCGGCCGGGCACGTTCCGGACCGATCAATTCGTGCGGGCCCGGGTCGTCTGGCGCTCGGCGCCGGGGCTGACGATCCCCCTGGTGTCGGTGACCCGGATCAACGGCCGCTTCTTCGCCTTCATCGCCGAGGCCGGCGAGGGTGGGGCCACCGTGGCCCGCCAGCGGCCGATCGAGCTGGGCCCGCTGACCGGCAACGACTACGTGGTCACCAAGGGCCTGTCGGTCGGCGATCGGCTGATCGTTTCGGGCGTGCAGAAGATCGGCGACGGCGCCCCGGTGGCGGCGACTCCCGCTGGCGCGGCGCCAGCGGCGGCCGCGGCCGCGCCGGCGGCGAAGTCGTAGGGCCCGCCGTCATGCGTACCGACATCTTCATCAGCCGGCCGATTCTCTCGACGGTGCTGGCCATGATCGTGGTGATCGCCGGCGCGATCGCCATTCCGACGATTCCAATCGCCCGCTTTCCCGAGCTGGCCCCGCCCTCGGTCACGGTGATGGCGATCTACACCGGCGCCAACGCCCAGGCGGTGGAATCGGCAGTGACCACGCCGCTCGAACAGGTGATCAACGGCGTGCAGGGGATGACCTATCTCCAGTCGTCGAGCACCAACAGCGGGATGAGCACCATTACGGTCACCTTCAGCATCGACCGTGACCCCGACCTGGCGGCGATCGATGTCCAGAACCGCGTCAACCAGGCTCTGGGACGGATGCCGGCCGACGTTCGCACCAACGGCATCTCCGTCATCAAGAACACCTCAGGATTCATGGGCGGATTGGGCTTCTTCTCGCGCGACAACCGCTACGATGCCCAGTTCATCAGCAACTACCTTGACCGCTACGTCCGCGACGCCATCAAGCGCGTGCCCGGCGTCGGCGACGTCATCATCTTCGGCGAGCGCCGCTATGCGATGCGGCTGTGGCTCGATCCCGGCAAGCTGGCGGCGCGCGGGCTCACCGCCAGCGACGTCGTCAACGCGCTGCGCGAGCAGAACGTCCAGGTCGCCGCCGGTGCGCTCGGCGACGCCCCGGCCGCCGCCGATCAGATGTTCAACCTGAGTGTCCGCGCTCAGGGACGGCTGACCGAAGTGACCCAGTTCGCCGACGTGGTGATCGCCGGCGGGCGCGACGGGGCACTGGTGCGCGTCAGCGACGTCGGGCGGGTCGAGCTCGGCGCCGAGAACTACACCGCCAACCTGCGTTTCCTCGGCCTCGAAGCCTCGGGGATGGGGGTCCAGTTGTTGCCGTCGGCCAATGCGCTCGACGTCTACGACGGTGTGCTGGCGACGATGGCGCGGATCGAGCAGGACTTTCCGCCGGGGCTCGAGTGGAGCCTGGCGTTCGACCAGGTGACGGTGGTCCGCGAATCGATCACCGAGGTGCTGAAGACGCTCGGCGAAGCGCTCCTGCTGGTCGTGCTGGTCATGTTCCTGTTCCTGCAGAACTGGCGCAGCACGATCATTCCGGCGCTGACGATTCCGGTGTCGCTGATCGGCACCTTCGCCTTCGTCAAGCTGTTCGGCTTCTCGATCAACACGCTGACCCTGTTCGGCATCGTCCTGGCCATCGGCATCGTCGTCGACGACGCGATCGTCGTCGTCGAGAACATCGAGCGGCACATCCGCGAGTTCGGCAAGTCGGCGTACCAGGCCGCCGTCGATGCGATGCAGGAGGTGCTGAGCGCGGTCATCGTCATCGGCATCGTGCTGGTGGCGGTGTTCGTGCCGGTGGCGTTCTTTCCCGGCACCACCGGCCGGCTCTACCAGCAGTTCTCGCTGACCATCGCCTTCGCCGTCGTGCTCTCGGTATTCAACGCCCTCACCCTCACCCCGGCGCTGGCGGCGCTGCTGCTCGACACCCAGAGCCACGCCAAGCACGGCTGGTTCTTCACCCAGGTGAACAAGGGCATCGACGCCGGCACCCACGGCTACGTCAGGGTGGTCAGCTGGGCGCTGCGCTGGCGCTGGGCGATGCTGGTGGTGTTCGCCGTCGGCCTGGGCGGGACCTTCATGCTGTGGCGGACGGTGCCGACCTCCTTCGTGCCCGACGAGGACGAGGGGTACTTCATCTCGATCGTGCAGGCGCCGCCCGGTGCGTCGCTCGAGTACACGGACACCATCGCCAAGCAGGCCGAACAGATCCTCTACGCCGACCCCGATATCCAGAGTGCCTTCTCGGTGATGGGGTTCAGCTTCAGCGGCGCCGCCCCCAACAACGGCCTCATCTTCACCATGCTCAAGCCGTACGAGGAGCGACGACGGCCCGACCAGTCGCTCTCGGCGGTGCTCAACCGCATCCGCGGCCCGATGTTCGGCATCACCGGCGCGATCGTCGTACCCTTTGCGCCGCCGGCGATTCAAGGACTGTCGGTGTTCGGCGGCTTCCAGTTCGAGGTGCTCGACCAGAGCGGCGGCGACATCGCCGGACTGGCCGAGGCCACGGCGGCGCTGTCGGCGCGCGGCAACGAGTCGGGGCAGGTGACCGGGCTCTTCAGCAGCTTCCGCGCCGACGACCCACAGCTGGTGGTGGACATCGATCGCGACAAGGCCCGCGCTCTCGGCCTGCCGCTGCGCGAGGTCACCGATGCCCTCCAGGTGTTTCTCGGCTCGCAGTACGTCAACGACTTCGACTTCAACAGCCGGGCGTATCGCGTCTACGTCCAGGCCGACCGGGCGTTTCGCGCCAAGCCCGAGGACCTCAAGCAGATCTACGCTCGCGCCGAGGGCGGCCGGATGGTGCCGCTCGACACCGTCGTCCGGGTGAGCGAGACGACCTCGCCGCAGGTCATCAGCCACTTCAACATGTTCCGCTCGGCCGAGCTCACTGGCGTGGCGGCGCCGGGCGTCAGCTCGGGCGAAGCGCTGGCGGCGATGGAGAACATCGCCCGCACGACGCTGCCGCCAGGCTTCGACTTCGCCTGGGCCGGACAATCGCTCGAAGAGATCAACGCCGGTTCGCAGACGCTGTACATCTTCGCGCTCGCAGTGCTGCTCGTCTACCTGGTGCTGGCCGCGCAGTACGAGAGCTGGATCCTGCCGTTCATCATCCTGCTCGGCGTCCCGTTGGCGGTGCTGGGCGGCCTGGGCGCCCAGTTCTGGCGCGGCTTCGCCAACGACGTCTTCTGCCAGGTCGGGCTGGTGCTGCTGGTCGGCCTCGCCGCCAAGAACTCCATCCTGATCGTCGAGTTCGCCGAGCAGCTGCGCGATCGAGGCCGGTCGATCACCGACGCGGCGGTCGAAGCCGCCCGCATCCGGCTGCGGCCGATCCTGATGACCTCGATCGCCTTCATCCTCGGCGTGATGCCGCTGGCCTATGCCACCGGCGCCGGCGCCGCCTCGCGCCAGTCCGTCGGTACGACGGTGGCGGGCGGCATGCTCGCGTCGACGTTCCTGTCGATCATCTTCATTCCGGTGCTCTACGTCATCATCCGCACCCTGGTCCCGGGCAAGACCCGCCACGAAATGCACGCCCGCGACGAGGAGGTGGCGCATGGCTGAACGGGTGCGGCGGATGCTCGCCGTCGCGGTGGTCGTCGCCGCGGCGGTCGCCGGCGTCGACCGGGCACAGGCGCAGCCGCCCGCGGCCGAGGCGGTTGCCTTCGACGACGCGGTGCAGCGGGCCATCGCCGCGAGCCCGACGGTGGAACGGGCGTCGACGACGGTGATGACGGCCGAGGCGCTGCTGACGCAGGCCCGCGCCGCCATCCGCCCGTCGGTGGACGGCGCCATCCTGACCACCGTGCTCGACGGCGAGCGCGGGTTCGACGGCAACGTCGTGCAGCCACAGACGCAGGTCCTCTTCGCGGGCGCGGCGGGCGTGCCGGTGCTGGCCATGGCGCAGTGGGCGGCCCGCGCCAGGGCCGAGGAGCGCGTCGGCATCGCCCGCCTCGACGTCGACGACGTGCGCCGCCAGGTGGGCGTCGCCGCCGCCACGGCCTACCTGTTCATCGTCAGCGCCAAGCGCCAGCTCGAGGTCAACGAGACCGCCCGCGATACGGCGCGGGCGCAATTCGAGTACGCCCGCGCCCGCCGCGAAGGCGGTGTCGGCAGCCTGTTGAACGAAGTTCGCGCCGCGCAGGAGATGGCGGTGAACGAGGAGCTCATCGAACGGAACCGGCTGGCGATGGCGCTCGGCCAGGAGGCGCTGGGGCTGATCATGGCCGCTGGCGGCCCGGTCGACACGACCGAGGAGCCGGCCCTCGAGGCCAACGTGGTGGAAGGCGAGTCGTGGTTGCTCGATCGCACCGACATCAGGCTCTTCGATGCCCGCGTGGACACCGCCGGGCGCGTCGTGGCTGACAGCTGGCGCGACTGGGTGCCGACTGTGCGGGCGTCCTTCGAGCCGGAGTACATCACGCCGGCCGGGTTGTTCCAGCCATCGGGGACGTGGCGGGCGCTGCTGTCGGCCTCGATTCCGATCTACGACGGCGGCCAGCGCCGCGGAGCGCGCCAGGGACGTGAGGCCGACCTCGCCCTGGCGCGGGTCGACCGGCGCGAGGGCGAGCTGCGCGCCCGCTCGGGCGTGCGGGCGGCAAGAGCCACGATCGAGGCCGAGGCGCGGGCCCTCGAACGCGCCCGCGAGGCCTCGACGCACGCCGCCGAAGTGCTGCGCATCACCGACGTGGCGTTCCGTGCTGGCGCCACCACCAACATCGAGCTGGTCGACGCACAGCGCCAGTTGCGCGACGCCGACACCGCCGTGCGCCAGGCCGAGGACCGGGCCCGGCTGGGACGGCTGGCGCTGCTGGTCGCGCTCGGTCGCTTCCCGCAGTAGCCTGCGGCGGCGAGAACTGGCTGCTAGTTCCCAACCCGGGTCCCGGGACCCGAGCCCCGCCTCCTTGTTACACTTGGCGGCGATGGGTGGGCGAGCTGCGCGCCGCTGGTGGTGGGGCCTCGCGCTGGCCGTGTGGGTCGCCGTCAGCGGGCTGGCCCTCGGCCCCGACCCTGGCTGGCGTGTGACCGCAAGCCGAGTCGTTCGCGGTGCGGGCGGTCGATGTATCGGGCCGCCGCCATCCCATTGCCACCTACGACGGGCGGGGATGGGTCGTCGACATGCCGCGTGGCCTGGTCGGCCCGCCGGCTCCCGATCCGCCGGCGATCGTCGGCCTCGAGACCAGCGACGGCGTACCGGTCTCCACCGTGCGTGTCTACGCCGCCAGCGGCGAACAGTGGCGCTGGGCGCAGCAAGCCGTCGAGGCCCTGGCGCTCCAGACCGCCGCGATCGGCACCCAGCGTCTCACCGAGGTGTCGATGTACGTGCCGGCCGGCGTCGCCGGCAGCGCGGTGTACGTGGACCTCACCGTGCGCACGCCCGCGCCGCGATGGCTGGGCGCGGTCGTCGGCGCCTGGGTCCTGCCGCAGGAGACCGGGGTGCCCGTGGTCCTCGGCGCGCGGCCGGTGAAGTTCCGCAGCTACGACGAGTACGTCCGCATCCCGCGCCGCCACCCGCTCGGCATCGCCGTGGCCGGCCGCGGCGGCACGCAGACGTGGGTGATGTACAACCGCAGCGCCGCCGGCGACACCTTCGAGCTGGCCGGCGTGAGCCGGCGGGGCCTGCGCGAGCACCCGCCGATCCCGCGCGGGGTCTCGTAAACCGCGGGGGCTACTGCACGCTCAGCAGCTCGATCTCGAAGAGGAGTGTGGCGTTGCCGGGGATCGACCCGCTCCCGGCCACCCCGTAGCCCAGTTCCGGCGGGATGACCAGCCGCCGCTGCCCGCCGACACGCATGCCGGGGACCCCTTGGTCCCAGCCGCGGATGACGGTGCCGCCGCCGACCAGGAACGCAAACGGCGTCCGTCCGTACGACGAGTCGAACTGAGTGCCCTTGTTCTCGGCGGCAGTCGTCGAGTACAGCCACCCGGTGTAGTTCACCGTCGCGCGGCGCCCGTTCAGTGCTTCGGCGCCGGTGCCGACCCGCATGTCGGTGGAGGAGAACGGGATGCCGAGACTTGGCGGCGGCGTCGGCGAGGTGGGCGAGTCGTTGCCGCCGCCACCGCAGGCAGCGGCGAGGAGCGGCAGACAGAGGACGGCGAGGCGGAGTCGGGACATGAGGCGGACCATTCGGGCAAAGAGGAGGCGTGGCAACCCTCAAGTATAGCCACGTTTTTTCTTACGGCCGCGGGCAGAGGTAAATCGTGGGCACCAGCGTCTCCCCTCCGGGGCAGGCCGCCATGGTCAGGACCGGCCCGCCGGCGGCCTGGGCCCGTTCGGCGTAGAGGTCGATGCGCTCCCGTTCCAAGGCGTTCACGATTACCCGCTCCTGCGACCGGAAGCTCAGGAGGTGGGCGATCCGGTACTCGCCGGACAGCACGGTCAACCCCCGGGCCTCGAGGGCGACCACTGCCTGTCCGCGGTAGTCGGGCCAGCGGCCGGCGCGGATCTCGGCGGCGAGCTCGGCGTAGTCGATGGCGCCGATGCCGAACCAGAGCAGCGCCGCCGTGACCAGGCCGGCTGTCACCGGCGGGCTGGCGCGGTGCACGCCGACGAGCAGGGCGCCGATCGGCAGCAGGAACGCGAGCAGATCGTAGCGGAACGACTCCATCACGATCTGCGAGCAGGCGACGAGCCAGTACACCAGGATCGAGACCGTCCCGACCAGCATCAGGTACCAGCCGAAGTCTTCCTTCGGGATGCTGCCGCCGGTTGACGTCGGCGGCGCCTCACGCCACCGTCGCCAGCCGCCGGCAATGAGCCCCGCCGTGGCCATCCCCAGCACCCACGGCCCCAGACCCAAATGTCCCTGTTCGATCCAGGTGCCGACGCCGGCGTTGTTCAACCAGCCCGGCGCACCGCCGACCAGGAGCGGCAGGTGATTCGAGGTCAGGATCTCGAAACGCGACGCCCACCGGGAGGGATCGGCGCACAACTGGGTACCGATGGCCCCAGAGCTCGAGATGTCGAAGTTGCCGGCCCGGGCCACCGTGCCGGGGCCGAACATCGCCCCGAAGGGGCGCACCGCGTCGATGGCGGCGCGAGCGGCCGCCAGCGCCACCAGTGCGAGCGTCCAGCGCTGAAGTGCCGCCGGCGTCCACAACACGCCGCGGATCGCCTCGAGGGCGAGCAGCGCGACGATGCAGTACGCCACCAGCTCGCGGTGGCTGAAGGCCGCGGCGGCGACCACGGCGAACGTCCACGGCCTTGCGCGCACCACCCACAGGAGCAGCGCGTAGAGCGGCAGCTCGGCGTTGCCGCCCATCGCTTCCATCAGTCGCGTGCCGACGACGATCGGCGGCAGCGCCAGCGGCAGCGCGCACACGCCGGCGAGCCAGGGCCGCAGGCCGAGATCCCGGTGGGCGATCGCGGCGAGCAGCAGCGCGGCGCCGACGTTCATTGCCACGAGCGGCAGCTTCAGCGCCACCTCGGTGGGACCGAGCAGCCACATCACCGGCGCGGCGAGATAGGCTTCGACGGCGAGCAGGTAGCTTTGGCCGTAGAAATACACGGGGAAGGCGCGCCCCTCGCTGATGTGCTTGGCCATCAGGCCGACCACGGCCTGGTCGGCGTCGAAGCGCACGCCCGGCATCATGAAGATGACGCCGCGGGCGATCGCCAGCGCGGCGAGGACGCCGAACACGACCAGACGTTCCTGTCGGGACACGCCCACGTAGAATACCGCCCCGATGGTAGTGTTTCCGGTCGCGTGGCGCGGGCCGTTGGTTGTCGCGGGCTGCGCCGCGGCGATCGCCGTGGCGATGGAACGGCCGGTGATGCCTCCCTTCGTGGCCTACGGCGACCACGCCGGCTACGACGCCATGACGCCGCGCGCGGTCGCGCTCGTCGAGCCGGTGGCGCATGCGCCCTGGTTTGGCGCGGCACCGGCGGTGGCGGCCGCGATTGTCGCCGCGGCGGTGCTGGCCGTGCTGTGGGTGGCCGCGCGTCGCGCCGGCGCGACCGCGGCGGCGACCGTCGTGGTGGCCGCGGCCGTGATCAGCCGGCCTGAACTCCGCCTTCCGCTCGTGCTCGGCGCTGAGCCCCTGGTCGGTCTGGGCCTTGGCTGGGCGGGTGCGCTCCTCTTCACCGCCCGCCTCCCGCCCGGGCGCTCGGCCGCCTGGGGCGGGGTGCTGACGGCGCTCGCGGTGGCGGTCTGGCCGCCGCTCGTGGTGGTGACGCCAATGGTCGCGGCGGCGCTCGCCGGCGGCGCACTCGCCTCGGCCGCGGCGATCGCCGGCGCGATCGCCGGAGCGATCGCCGGCTTCGGCTTGTGGGCGGCGCGGGCCGCCGCCCTCGCGCAGGAGCCGGTCAGCGTCGCTGATGTCGTGTCGTTCGTGCTCGCGGTCAACTCCAGGGGCACCGACCCGTTCGTGTGGCCGCGGCTGGCCTCGGTGGCGCTGCCGGCGGCGCTGGCCATCGTCGGCGCGATCGTGCTGCTCCGGCATGTGTCGACGCGCCGGCGCGTCGCGCTGGCCCTGGCCGCGCTGGTGCCTCTCGTCGCCGACTGGGCGGCGCCGGTCTGGCGCGACGAAATCCGGCGCGCGGTGTTGTGGAGCGCCTGGCCGCTGGCTGGCGGCGGGGTCGTCTGGCTGGCGGCGTTGGTGCCGCGCGATCGCGCCGCGTGGGTCCCGGTGGGCCTCGGCTCGCTGCTGGTGGCGGGCGGCCTCTCGGCCTCCATCCGTCAGGTCGAGGACGACGAGCGGCGGGCGTTCGCGACCGCGCTCACCGGCGCGCTGGCGCCGATCGTTGCCGCCGGGCCGACGACGGTCGTCGCCGAGGACACCCGCGTCGACACGGCGCTGCTGGCCTGGGGCGCCGGATTGGGCCTGCGGCGCGTGCGGCCCCTGCCCCACGGTATCGACGCGGCCGTCGCCAGCGGCCGCACGGGTACTGGCCGGGCCGGGGGCGCGCTTCCAGCTCGAGTTGTGGGGGTTTCGCCTGGCGACGCGCGCCCGCGTCACCTCGCCGGCACCCTTCAGCGCCGCCGCGGTCACCGGTCGTCTGCAGTGCCTTCCGGTGGCGTCGCCGTGGCGTGAACTGCCCGGTCTCGAGTACTCCGGGCGGCTGGGCCTGCACGTGCCGGCGGGCGTCGGCCGGCTCGAGGTGGTGATCCTGTCGCCGCCGCCATTGTCGCCGCGGATGGCGACGACGGACGGCCGGTCGGTCGGTCGGATGTGGCCCCTGGCGATGGACCTGCCGAACCTGCCTCCGGTGTTGTGGCCGGGCGATGGCCAGTTGCCCGACGGTGCGCTGAACGGGGTGCGCATCGAGTTGCCCGGTCGGACCGACATGGCGCAGTCGGTCGCGCTCGCACTCGGCTGGCGGGCACCTCAAGTGGCGGTGCGATACGTCGACGACGTGCGGTCCACCGATGTGGCCACCGTGTGTGCCGCGCCGCTGCCCCGTGACGCGCTCGAGGGTGACGCCGCGCTGGCGCTCGACGACAACGGCTATTTCGCCGGCGGCTGGCACCTGGCGGAGGGCGACGCCAGCGGCGCGTTCCGCTGGACGGCCGGCCGCGCGGTGACGCTCGTGCCCGCGGCATCCCCTGCGGCGGTGACCGTCGTGATGACTGCCCGTCCCGCCGTGGGCGCCCGTCCCGTCACGTTGTCATCGACCGTGAACGGCTGGCCTGCCGGCACGCGCGCGATGAGCGGCGGCCCGGCCGAGTACCGCTGGAACGTGCCCGACGGCGTCTGGGTCGACGGCACCAACGAGGTCGTCTTCGACGTGTCGGCGACCTCGCGGCCCTCCGACGCCGGTGCCGCCGACACCCGCGACCTCGGCATCGCGGTGACCTCGCTGCGCATCCTCCGCGAGTAGACGCGAGCAGAAAAGGGCGAGGGCGGCGAAGAGTGTCCTCCTCGCCGCCCTCAGTGTGACGCTAGCGAGCCCTAGTCCCCAGCCCCTAGCCCCCAGCCCCATCACTTGATAAAGAGCATCTCCCGGTAAGTCGGCAGCGGCCAGCTCGCGTGCGGCACCAGGAGCTCGAGCCCGTCGCCCAGCTCCCGCAGCCGCTCCATCGCCGGCACCACCTTGTCGCGCATGAACTTCGCGTGCTTCTCGGCCGCCGGCGCCGCGTGGTCGAGCAGCGCCGCCAGGGCGTCGGTCTGCACGCGGAACTGATCGACCAGCTTGACGATCTTGGTCAGCAGCTTCTTGCCCTCGCGGCTGGTGCCACCGGCCTGTTTCACCGCCGTGACGCTGGCCGCCACCGCGCGCTGGTACTCGAGCGCGGCGGGCAGGATGTAGCGGTTGGCCATCAGCACCATCAGCTGCGCCTCGACGTTGATCGTCTTGTTGTAGGTCTCGACGTTGACCTCGTAGCGCGCGTGCAGCTCGCGCTCGTTGAGCACCTTGAACCTCTCGAAGGCGGTGACGACCTCCTTCGAGATGATCTCGGGCAGGGCGTCGACGGTGTTGCGGTGGTTGAGGAGGCCGCGCTTGGCCGCCTCCTTCTGCCACTCCGCCGAATAGCCGTTGCCGTTGAAGATGATCCGCTTGTGCTGCTTGATGGTCTTCCTCAGCAGCGCCGCCACCGCCTCACCGAGGCCCTGGCCCTTGGCCAGCGCCGCCTCGAGCTGACCGCTCATGTAGTCCAGCGATTCGGCCACCGCCACGTTGAGGCACGTCGACGGGAAGGCGATGCTCTGGTTGGCCGAGACCGCCCGGAACTCGAACTTGTTGCCGGTGAAGGCGAACGGCGACGTCCGGTTGCGATCGCCGGCGTCGCGCGGCAGCTTGGGCAGCACCGACACGCCGATGTCGAGCATGCCGCCGTGCTTGCTCGACTTGGCGCCGCTGCCCTCGACCTGCTCGAAGATGTCGGTGAGCATGTCGCCGAGGAAGATCGAGAGAATCGCCGGCGGCGCCTCGTTGGCCCCCAGCCGGTGGTCGTTGCCGGCGCCGGCGATGCTCATGCGCAGCAGCCCCTGGAACCGATCGACGGCGCGGATGACGGCCGCGCAGAAGAACAGGAACTGCATGTTGTCGTGTGGCGTGGCCCCCGGGTTCAGCAGGTTGTTGCCGAGGTCGTCGCTCATGCTCCAGTTGACGTGCTTGCCCGAGCCGTTGACGCCGGCGAACGGCTTCTCGTGCGTGAGGCAGGCCAGGCCGTACTTCGGCGCGACGCGCTTGAGCGTCTCCATCGTCATCATCTGATGGTCGGTGGCGACGTTGGCGCTCTCGAAGATCGGTGCCAGCTCGTACTGCGACGGCGCCACCTCGTTGTGCCGGGTCTTGATCGGCACGCCCACCTTGTAGAGCTCGGTCTCGCACTCGGCCATGTAGCCGAGCACGCGCTCCGGGATGGCGCCGAAGTACTGATCCTCCAGCTCCTGGCCCTTCGGCGGGCGGGCGCCGAACAGCGTCCGGCCGGCGTTGATGAGGTCGGGCCGGTTGAAGTAGAAGGTGCGGTCGATCAGGAAATACTCCTGTTCGGGCCCGCACGTGGCGGTGACGCGCGTCGCCGGCACGCCGAAGAGCTTCAGCGCGCGCACGGCCTGCACCGACAGCGCCTCCATCGAGCGCAGCAGCGGCGTCTTCTTGTCGAGCGACTCGCCGGTCCAGCTGACGAAGGCGGTCGGAATCACCAGCGTCGCCGAGTTGCCGTTCTGCAGCAGCCACGGCGGGCTGGTCGGGTCCCAGGCGGTGTAGCCGCGCGCCTCGAAGGTGCTGCGCATGCCGCCGGAGGGGAAGCTCGACGCGTCGGGCTCGCCCTTGACCAGCTCCTTGCCGCTGAACTCGGCCATCGAGCCGCCGTCGCCGGTGGGCACGAAGAACGAGTCGTGCTTTTCAGCGGTGATGCCGGTCATCGGCTGGAACCAGTGGGTGTAGTGCGAGGCGCCGTGCTCGACCGCCCAGTCCTTCAGTGCCGAGGCCACCGCGTCCGCGGTAGACATCTCCAGCGAATGGCCCTTGGTGACCGTGTCGCGCAGCGCCTGGTAGACCGCCTTGGGCAGCCGGGCGAGCTGCACCGAGTCGTTGAAGACCAGCGATCCGAAGATCTGGCCCACCTGCGCCGGCTTGAACGGCGCGCGCCCCTCGTGCATCCCCCAGTGCCGGATACGGTCAATCGCCTCGCTCAACGTCGCGGCTCCCATGATGTGAAGACTCCTGATTGTGTTGGGGCTGCTGCGCAGACAGTGCCATTCACTGCAGGCCGAGCACCGATTCGTGTACATTATGCATGAGTTCGCCGTCAATCCGCACATGGACGTGAGAATTATTGCGAATCATGGATGCTCCCGTGCGAAAAACACACAAAATCCCAGACATTACGAATATGTAATCGCTCGGCGCGCGACCGCAGAGCGGGCTGGGACTCAGTACGCCGGGAACAGCCGCTTCTGGCCGCAGTCGCCCGGCGGCGGATGCGACCCGTTCACCATCGCCGGATAGGTCAGCTCCGCCATCAGCGCGTAGCCGCGATCGCTGGGATGGTAGCCGTCCCCGGAGAAGCTGGACGACTCGAGCACGCGCGGGTCGCACATGATGTCGACGACGAAGACGTTGCCGCCGTGCAGCAGGTTGACATGATCGCTCATGCTGACGGCGATGCGCTGCATGATCGATTTCTGGAACGTGCTGCGGGTCGCGAAGTAGGGCATGGCGGCCAGGTTGGGCAGGTTCAGCACGACGATGCGGGCGCCCGGCGCCTGCCGGCGGATCTGGCGCAGCACGGCGGCGTAGTCCTCGGCCCAGAGCCGCACCTGCTGGTCGATGAAGGCCCGCGGGTCGTCGCCGGCGAGCTGGGCTTCGATCACCTGGCCGATCGCGTTGGCGTCGTTGGGCCCGGCGAAGACCGTGGCCACGGTGGTTGACGCCGGCGTGAACGCCGACTGGTTGGTGAGGATGTTGCCCGGGAAGGTGCGGCCGATGCGCCGGCCGAGTTCTTCGATCGTCGGGCCCAGTACCGCGCCCGGCACGCCGCGATTGAAGAGCGTCACCTGACCGGATTCCCGCAGGCGCCGCTCGAGCAGTTGTACCCAGCCCATGCCATTGGGACACGGCGAGAACGGGAAGCACTCCCCGCTGGACCCGATGCCGGCGGTATCGCTGGCCCCGAACGCGGTGTAGACGACGGTGGCGCTCCCTCCGCCGCCGGGCGAGGGGGCCGTGGGGGAGTCGGAGCCCTTGCTGCAGGCGACTGCCGCACCGGCCAGGATGACCAGAATCGCGACACGAATCGCCGTGGGGGTGTGCATCTCCAGGGTCGACAGCAAGCCTGATGCCCACGGCGGGCGCCGGCCGCTCCTCTGATTTTCGGCCCTGCCGGCGACCGCCATTACAATGCGCTCTCGCCGCTGACGATGTCGACCCTCGCCTCGCGCCCGTGGACCCGCCACTACGCGCCCCAGACCGCGCAGGACCTCCCGCCACTGGCGTGGCCCACGGTGGCCGCCCTGGTGCGGGACACCTCGCGGCGCCACGCGTCGAACCGGGCCTTCACGCTGCTGCTCCCCAACGGGACGGCGGGCCACCTCACCTTCGCCGAAGTCGATCGGCTCTCCGACGCCTTCGCGGTGTATCTGCGCGAGGTTGCGGGGTTCGGCGCCGGCGACCGGCTGGCGGTGCAGATGCCCAACTGCCTGGCCTATCCGGTGGTCACCTTCGGGGCGCTGAAGGCGTCGCTGGTCACCGTCAACACCAATCCGCTCTACACCGCGCCCGAGATGGCGCACCAGTTCGCCGACAGCGGCGCCACCGGACTGGTGGTGATCGACCTCTTCGCCGACCGGGTGGCCGAGGTGCTGCCGAAGACGGCGATCCGCACCGTGGTGGTGGTGACGATCGCCGACCTGCTGCCGTGGCTGAGCCGCACGGTCGTGCGCACCGTGCAGCGCCACGTCAAGAAGCAGGTGCCGCCGATCACGTTCGCCCACGTGACCTTCGATCAGGCGATCGCGCAGGGGGCGGCGCGGCGGGCGTCGGGTGCGGATCCCGGCGTCTATCTGGAGGGTGCCGGGCACGACCGCGTCGCCACCCTCCAGTACACCGGCGGCACCACCGGCGTCAGCAAGGGCGCGGTGCTGACCGAGGGGAACCTGCTCGCCAACATCGCGCAGTGCATCGAGGTGTGGAAGCCCGGCGTCATCGAGGGCCATGAAACCGTCGTCACGGCGCTGCCGCTGTACCACATCTTCGCGTTCACCGCGAACCTCATGGTGTTCTACGCCTTCGGCGGCCGCAACATCCTGATTCCAAGTCCGCGGCCGCTCGCCAACCTCACCCGGGCACTCACCGCCGAGGGCGCCACCTGGCTCACCGGCGTCAACACGCTCTTTGCCGGCCTGATGCACGAGACGTGGTTCCAGGGCCAGGCGGCCTTCACGCTGAAGGGCACGGTGGCCGGCGGGATGGCGCTGGTGCCGGCGGTGGCCGAACGCTGGGAGGCGATGACCAGGACGCCGATCTACCAGGGCTACGGGCTGACCGAGACCTCGCCGGTCGTGTCGCTGGTGCCGTTCCACCGCAACAAGCGCGAGTCGATCGGCGTGCCGGTGCCCGGCACCGACGTCCGCATCGTCGACGCCGAGGGCCGCGACGTCGCCGCGGGCGAGCCGGGTGAACTGCTGGTGAAAGGCCCGCAGGTGATGCGGGGCTACTGGCAGCGGCCGGACGAAACGGCGCGGGTGCTCAAGGACGGGTGGCTGGCCACCGGCGACGTGGCGACGATCGACGACGAGGGCTACCTCTACATCGTCGATCGCAAGAAAGACATGATTCTCGTCAGCGGCTTCAACGTCTATCCGAACGAGGTCGAGGCCGTGCTCGCCGCGCATCCCGGCGTGGCCGAGGTGGCGGTGATCGGCGTGCCCGACGAGACGTCGGGCGAGGCCGTCTGCGCCTTCGTGGTGCGCAAGGACGCGGCGCTCACCGAGGCGCAGTTGCGCGATCACTGCCGGCAGTCGCTCACCTCGTACAAGGTGCCGCGCGTCGTCCATTTCCGGCCCGATCTGCCGAAGTCGCCGGTGGGAAAAGTGTTGCGCAAGGACCTGCGGCACCTGGCCGCCCCGCGCGCCTGATCGGGAGCCGCGATGGATCCGGTCTGTCACTCACTCGTCGGCCTGACGATGGGCCAGTCGGGGCTCGCACGCCGCACGCCGCTGGCGGTGCCGACGCTGGTGCTGGCGGCGAATGCGCCCGACATCGACGTCGTCACCATGTTCACCACCGACGTGTGGATGTACTACCGGCGCGGCTGGACGCACGGGCCGATTGCGATGGTCGCATTGCCGCTGGCCGTCACCGCGCTGGTGGTGGGCTGGGATCGGCTGGTCCGGCGCCGGCGCTGGCCCGAGGCGCCACCGGCGGCTGCGGGCGCGGTGCTGTGGCTCGCCGTGCTCGGCACGCTGTCACATCCGCTGCTCGACTACATGAACAGCTTCGGCATCCGGCTGCTGATGCCGTTTTCGAGCCGGTGGTTCTACGGCGACGCGCTCTACATCGTCGACCCGTGGCTGTATGCCATCCTTGGCGCCGGCGCTCTGCTGGCCTGGCTGCGGCGCCGCCACCCCGACGGCGGCGCGCGTCCGGCGCGGCTCGCGCTGGCGGCCGCCGGGCTGTACGTCGCGGCGATGTTCACGACGGGCCTGTGGGCGCGGCAGGAGGTCGAGGCCGGCCTGGCGCGGGCCGGGCGTGCCGAGGCGCGCTTCATGGTCACGCCGGTCGTCGGCAACCCGCTCCGCCGTGAGGTGCTCATCGACCTCGGCCATCGCTACGAGAAGGGCTTCGTCGACTTCGCGCCGGCGCCGCATTTCCGGCCCGCGGGCTACGGGGTGGAGAAGCGCGACGACGACCCACTCGCACGCGACGCGGCGCACCGTCCCATCGGCGCGCAGTACCTGCAGTGGGCCCGCTTCCCGTTCTTCGTCGTCGAGCGCACGATGACGCCGCCTCGCGTGCAGTTGAACGACGCGCGCTACTCCGGGCCCGCCGGCACCGACGGCTGGTCCGGCGCCATCGTGCCGGTGCCCGAGATTCCGGCGCAGGTTCCGCCGGCACGGGCCCGCTAGAGCGCCGTTCGATTCGCTGTAGGGCGGAGCTTCAGCGCCGCCTCCGGCAGCTTTGAAGCGCTGCCCTACACAACGCTCAGCGCGCCCGGGCCAGTAGAATGAGGGCCATGCGCAGCGCGCTTCCCCTCCTCGTCGTGGCGGCGCTGGCGGCGTCGGTGCCGGTCACGGTCGGCGCCTGGGGATTCCCCGCGCATCGCCACGTCGCCGACCGGATGATGGGGCTCCTGCCGGCCGAGCTCCGGCCGCTGTTCGAGGCGCGGCGGGCCTTCATCGTCGAGCGCGTCGTCGACCCCGACCTGTGGCGCAACGTCGGGTGGGACGAGGAGCCGCCCAATCACTTCATCGACCTGGATTTCGAGGCCTACGGCGCTTATCCGTTCGACGCGTTGCCGCGCGAGTACGACCAGGCGGTGCAGAAGTTCGGGCGCGCGATGGTGCACGAGCAAGGCCTGCTGCCGTGGCGGACGGCCGAGTTCTACGGCCGGCTGCAGCGAGCCTTCGCGTCGCTGTCGCGGCCGTCGCCGTCGCCGTACGTCCTCGACGACATCGCCCTCTTCAGCGCTGTGCTGTGTCACTACGTGGCCGATGGGCACGTGCCGCTGCACGCCAACAAGAATTACGACGGTCAGCTGACCGGGCAGCCGGGCGCGCACTCACGGTTCGAGAGCGAGCTGTTCGAGCGCTTCACCAGCGAGCTCACCATCACCGCCCGGGCACGACCGCCGGTCACCGACCCGCGCGGCGAGATGTTCCGGATCCTGCTCGACAGCTACCGGCTCGCCGAACCCGTGCTGGCGGCCGATCGCGCCGCCGCCGTGGGCCGCGAGTACTACGACGACGCCTTCTTCGGCGCCTTCAAGCGTGACGCGCTGCCGATTGTCGACCAGCGCGTCGCCGACGCCATCGGCGCCTCGGCCGCCTTCATCACCGGCGCCTGGGAGCAGGCCGGGCGCCCGGCGGTGCCGGTCAGCCTCAAGCGCTCACCGCGACGCATCGCCAAGCCGACTCCGTAGCAACTTCCGCCCGACCGCCTCCGTCCACGTGTACGCATGCAGGTGTTCCTGATTCCGATCGGCGGCAACGACTACGAACCGTATTTCGAGGCGCCGGAGGAGGTTGACGACCCGACCGCGGCGCCCGAGACCACCTGGTTCGGCCGCCTGCGCCGGCGCCTCCGCGACATGCTGCGGGAGGCCGAGGCAGAGCGGCATCGCCGGCACGACGCCCCGACTCCCGCCGACGCCGACGGCGTCCTGTCGCGCTGGCGGCGCCGGTCGATGCGCTGGATCGTCGAGCGCGCTGCCGAGCAGCGGCTGCTCTGGCACCTGCGCACCGCCCGGTCGGCCACCCTCGAAGCGCCGGACGACCTCACCGCCGCCGACGCGCTCGCCATCCTGAAGCGCGGGTTGAAGCGCGACGCCGACCGGCACCTGCGGTTGTTCGTCGTGCACGGCCTCGGGCTCGTGATCTCGGTGGCGCTGATCCTCGTGCCGGGGCCGAACGTGCTCGGCTACTTCCTGACTTTCACCACCGTCGGACACCTGCTGGCCTGGCGCGGCGCCACGCACGGCCTCAAGGCCGTCGCGTGGCAGGTCACCGCCAGCCCGGTCGTCACCGAACTGCGCCAGGCCCTCGTCATGGGTTCGCCCGATCGCGAGCGGCGCGTGCATGCGGTCGCCGAACGCCTGGGACTACAGCATCTGACGACGTTCTTCGCGCGCCTGGCGTCTCCGGCTGCGTGATAGTCTGCCGGCGTGCAACTGCGTGAGCTCGCGGAGCGCATCGGCGCCGCGCTCGAGGGCGACGGGGCGATCGACGTCACGCGCGTAGCCGGCATCGAACAGGCGGGGCCCGGCGAGGTCACCTTCCTGGCCAACCCCAAGTACGCCGCGGCGCTCGCCGTGACGCGCGCCTCGGCCGTCATCCTCGACGCGCAGGCGCCACCGGCGCCGTGCGCGGTGCTGCGCGCCGCCAATCCCTATCTGGCCTTCGCGCGCGCGGCGCAGGTCCTCGCGCCGCCGCGCACGCTGCCGCCGGGCCGCCACGCCACGGCGGTCGTCGCCGCCGACGCCGTGCTCGGCAGCGAGGTGGCCGTCGGGCCGTTCGTGGTGATCGGCCAGCGGGCGCGGATTGGCGCCCGCACCGCGCTGTACCCCCACGTCGTCGTCGGCGACGACGCCGAGATCGGCCCCGACTGCCTGATTCATGCCGGCGTCTCGATTCGCGAGGCCTGCCGCCTCGGCGCCCGGGTGGTGGTGCAGGACGGCGCCGTCATCGGCGCCGACGGGTTCGGCTTCGCCCACCGCGCCGACGGCAGCCACGAGAAAATCCCGCAGAGCGGTCCGGTGGTGATCGAGGACGACGTGGAGATCGGCGCCAACACGACCATCGATCGGCCGGCGGTGGGCGAGACCCGAATCAGGGCCGGCGCGAAGATCGACAACCTGGTGCAGATCGCCCACGGCGTGACCGTGGGCCTCAACACGCTGATCGCCGCCCAGGTCGGCATCGCCGGCAGCACGGCGATCGGTAACGACGTGATTCTCGGCGGCCAGGTCGGTGTCGGCGGCCACCTCACGATCGGGGACGGCGTGAAGGCCACCGGGCAGACCGGGATCAACAACTCGATCGAGGCCGGGCGGTTCGTCTCCGGGCTGCCGGCGATCGACAACCGCCAGTGGGGCAAGGCCGCGGTGTTGTTCACGCGCCTGCCCGAGTATCGCCGCCAGCTCATCGACCTCGAGCGTCGGCTGGCCGCGCTGGAATCGGCGGCCCGGGCCGCCGCCGGATCGCGCTCGACCCCCGTGCCATAATCGGGACACTCACTTGATGCCTTCTGCCTTCGGACCCGTCGTGCCCTTCACGCGGCGCCGGGCGCTCGCCGCGACGTTCGGCGCGCTGCTGCTGGCCGCCGCCCTCACCTGGGCGCCGCTCGACGCCGCCGTCGCCCCGCCGAAACTGCAGTATCAGCGCTTCACGCTGACCAACGGGCTGACGGTGATCCTCCACGAGGATCGCTCGACGCCGATCGCCCACGTGCAGCTCTGGTATCACGTCGGCTCGAAGAACGAGCGGCCCGGACGCACTGGTTTCGCCCATCTCTTCGAGCACATGATGTTCAAGGGCTCGAAGAACGTCGAGGGCGAGCAGCACACGTCGATCGTCTCGTCGGTCGGCGGCCGCGCCAATGCCTACACCAACGAGGACGCGACGGTGTACTGGAACACGGTGCCGTCGCAGTACCTGCCGCTGGTGCTGTGGATGGAAGCCGACCGGCTGGGCTCGCTGAACATCGACGAGCAGACCTTCATCAACGAGCGCGAAGTGGTGAAGGAAGAGCGCCGGATGCGCGTCGACAACCAGCCGTTCGGCAACCTGAACGAGCTGCTCTACCGCAACGCGTTCACCACCCATCCGTACAAGAACCCGGTCATCGGCAGCATGGCCGACCTCGACGCCGCCACCATCCAGGACGTGCGGCAGTTCTTCGACACCTACTACGTCCCGGGGAACGCCACGGTGGTGATCGCCGGGGACTTCGACGTGGCCGAGACCAAGGACCTGGTCACCCGCTACTTCGGCCGCGTCCCACCCGGCGCCGGCAAGGTGCCACGCGACATCCCGGAGGAGCCGAAGGCGGTCAAGGAACGGCGCCTGACCCTGGAGGAGGCATGGCCGCTGCCGGCGGTGATCGTCGCCCAGCACATCACCTACGACGGTCATCCCGACTCGTATCCGATGCACGTGCTGGCCAAGGTGCTCTCCGACGGCAACAGCTCGCGGATCTACAAGAGCCTGGTCTACGAGAAGGGCCTGGCGGTGGCGGCGTTCGGCAGCGCCAACCTCATCGAGAACCCCAACCTCTTCTACGCGGTTGCGATCGTCAACCCCGGGCAATCGCTCGAGGCGGTGGAGAAGGCGCTCATCGCCGAGCTCGACCAGACCGTGGCCGCGGGCATCACCGATCGCGAGCTGCAGCGGGCCAAGAACCAGTTCGCCCGCGACTACATCCTCGGCCGCGAGACGGTGCAGCAGAAGGCCGGCGTGCTCGCCCATGCCGAAGTGCTGCACGCCGACATCACCACCGCCGACGGCGAGTTCGCCATCTTCCAGAACATGTCGCGCGCCGACGTCCAGCGCGTCGCCAAGACCTATTTCACGCCGGAGTCGCGGGTGGTGATCCACGTGCGTCCCAAGGCGCCGGGGAGCCGTCCATGAGCCGCCGGGCCTTCACCATCGTGCAGTCGTCGCTGGTTATCGCCATCGCGGTGCTGGTCGCCTCGGTCGTCGTCACCGCCGGCCAGCAGCGCGCCGACGCGTTGCGCTGGCCGTCGGAGCGTCCGCCGCGGCCGCTGGCCGCCAAGCCGGTCAAGTTCCCGCCCTACGAGATCCGCACCCTGCCCAACGGCCTCCAGGTCGTGCTGGTCAGCCAGAACGAGCAGCCGGTGGTGAGCGCCCGCATGCTCATCCGCGCTGGCGCGGCCCAGGATCCGAAGGGGAAGGAAGGGCTGGCGATGCTGACGTCGGCCCTGCTCGACCAGGGCACGACGACGCGCTCGGCGGCCCAGATCGCCGAGGCGATCGACTTCATGGGCGGGCTGGTCGGCAGTGGCGCCGGCACCGATCTGAGTTTCGTCAACGCGGTGAGCATGTCGGACGGCTTGACCGAGGCGCTGGAGCTGATGGGCGACATCGTGCGCCACCCGGCGTTCGCCGCCGCCGAGATCGACCGTCAGCGCTCGCAGGCGATGTCGTCGTTGAAGGTGGCGGCCGACGACCCCGACACCGTCGCCAGCCAGGTGATCGATCGGCTCGTGTTCGGCTTCCATCCCTACGGGCTGCCGTCCTCCGGCACGGCGACGTCGCTCGCCGGGCTGACGCGCGACGACTTCGTGGCCTTCCACAAGGCGTGGTTCGTCCCCAACAACGCGCTCATCGCCATCGTCGGCGCCGTGCCGCCGGCCGAGGCCTTCGCACAGGTGCAGAAGGTCTTCGGCGACTGGCCGCGTGGCGAAGTTCCGGCCTTCGCGCCGATGGACCCGCCGCCGCCGGTACGCCGCGTCGTGGTCATCGACAAGCCCGGATCGGTGCAGACGGAAATCCGCGCCGGTCACCTGGCCATCCCGCGCCGCCACCCCGATCACCTCGTGCTGGATCAGGTCGTGAAGATCCTGGGTGGGGAAGGCGGCAACCGGCTGCAGCAGGTGCTGCGCACGCAGAAGAGCCTCACCTACGGCGCGTCGGCCGACCTCGATGCCTACAAGCTCACGGGCGGCGTCATCGCCGAGACCGACACGCGCACCGAGGCGACGGCCGAAGCGCTGCGCACGGTCGTGGACGAGATCTCCCGTCTCCAGCGCGAGCGCGTCTACGAAGGCGAGCTCGAGGGCGCCCAGAACTTCCTGGCCGGCAGCTTCCCGCTGTCGATCGAATCGCCGGATGCGATTGCCACCCGTGTGCTCAACCAGCTGTTCTACGAACTGCCGCTCGAGGAGCTGCCGCTCTACCCGGAGCGCGTCCGCTCGGTGACACCCGACGACATCCAGCGCGTGGCCAAGACCTGGCTGAAGCCGGCGCAGCTGTCGGTGGTGCTGGTCGGGGACGCCCAGCGGTTCATCGGCCAGCTCGAAGGGGCCGGCTTCGCCAACGTCGAGCGGATCGCGATCGAGGAGCTCGACCTGGCGTCGGCCGACCTGCGGCGCCGGCGCCCTGCGGCCCAGTAGCCGCTGCCGCATGCCCCGGGTGATGCTCTCGTGCGGGGAGCCATCAGGCGACCTGTACGCGGGGGCACTCGCCCGCGCGCTGCGCCAGCGGCGTCCCGATCTGGACGTGTTCGGTTTCGGCGGTCCTCGTTGTGAGGAGGCCGGCGTGCGGCTCGTCGGCCGCTACGCCGGGCTCTCGGTGACGGGCCTGACCGAGGCACTGCGCGTGCTGCCGGCCACCTTCGCGATGCTGCGCCGCCTGGTGCGCGCCGCCGGCACGACCCGCCCCGACGTGCTCGTCGTGGTCGACTACCCCGACTTCAACTTCCGCCTCATGTCGGCGATCGCCCGAATGGGGGTGCCCGTCGTCTACTACGTGACGCCGCAGGTCTGGGCCTGGCGGCCGGGCCGGATGAGGACGTTGCGGCGTCACGTCGCGCTGGCGCTGCCGATTTTTCCCTTCGAGGAACCCCTTTACCAGGCCGCCGGCATCCCGGTGAAGTTCCTCGGGCATCCGCTGGTGGACGTGGTGCCGGCGCCACCGGCGGATCCGGCCGCGGCCGCGATGCTCCAGGCCGAGTGTCGCCGCTCGCTCGGACTGGACCCGGAACGACCCACGGTGGCGCTCCTGCCGGGCAGCCGCTACAACGAGATCGCGCGCCTGGTGCCGGTGCTCGCCGACGCCCTGCCGCGCATCGCCGCGCGGGTGCCCGGCCTGCAGGCCGTGGTCGCGTGCGCGCCGGGACACCACGATCCCGAGTTCGCCGCGCTCGCCGGCTCGACGCCCGCGGCGCACCTGGTGCGCGGCCGGGTCGGCGACGTGCTGTCGGCGGCCGACGTCGTCGTGACGGCGTCGGGGACGGCCACCGCCGAGACGGCGCTGCACGAACGGCCGATGGTCGTCGTCTACAAGGTCTCGCCGCTCAGCTACCGGCTGGGCAAGCCACTGGTCACCATCGACACCTACGCAATGGCCAACCTGGTGGCCGGCGAACACGTGGTGCCTGAGCTCATGCAGGACGCGTGTACGCCGGAGGCCGTCGCGGCCGAGACGATCGGGTTCTTCACCGATCGGCAACGGTGGCTGCGGACACGGGACCGGCTGGCCGAGACGCGGGCCAAGCTCGGGCCCCCCGGCTCGACCGCGCGCGTCGCCGATGCCGTGCTCGCGGTGGCCGATCGCCAGACGCCCTGAGCGCCGACCGGGCGTCGCGCCGTCGGCACGCGGTAGACTCACGGGCATGTCCGTGCGCGTGTTGCTCTTGTGCATCGTGCTGCTGTCGGCGCCGTGGCCGACCGGTGCGCTCACCGTCCTGCCGGCCACCTTCGACGAGCTGGTACGCGAGTCGCAGGCCGTGGTCTACGGCCGCGTCATCACCGTCGACGGGCGGTGGTCGGCCGACCGGCGGACCATCGAGTCGATCGTCACCCTCGACGCGATCGAGCACTTCAAGGGCACGGCCACCACGACGACGACCTTCAGGGTGCCCGGTGGCGACGCCGGCGGCCGCCGGCTCGTGGTCGCCGGCGCGCCCGCCTTCAGCCCCGGTGACGCCGTCGTGGTGTTCCTGCGCGGCCAGGCGCCGGCGATGCCGTCGCCGGTGGGGTTGTCGCTCGGCGTCTACCGGGTGTCGACGGATCCCCGCTCCGGGACCCTCGTCGTCGTCCCGACGCCGGTGCGCACGGCCGGTGAGCCGGCACGCGTGACGCGCGGCGGAGCCGGACGCACCGTGCAGCCACTGGTGGTGTTCGGCGCCGAGGTGCGCGCCGTCGGAGATCGGCCATGACGAGGGCCTTGCGCCGGATCGTGGTGATGTCGCTGACGGCGGCGCTGGTCGGCGCGCCGGTGCCCGGAGAGGCGTATCTCAAGTTCGGCGTCGAGGTTGGCGGCCGGGTGGTGCCGGTGCGCTGGTCGGCCGGCCCGATCCCGTACTTCGTGTCCGAACGCGACATCCCCGGCGTGAGCGCCCAGGCCTTCGCCGACGCCGTCGGCCGCGCCGCCGCCACGTGGAGCGCCCTGCCGGCGCTGCCGGTGCGCTTCACCGGCCAGGGCTTCACGCGCAGCCAGCCCCTCGACGTCGACGGCCGCTCGACCATCGGCTTCCTCGACCGGCCCGATCAGGAGCGGGTGCTGGGTGCGACCACGTTCCTGCTCGATTCGGCCAGCGGGACCCTGCTCGAATCCGACGTGTACTTCAACACGCGCTTCCAGTGGTCGACGGCCGCCGCCGGCGAGCCTGGCCGGGTCGATCTCGAGTCGGTGGCGCTGCACGAGCTCGGTCACATGCTCGGCCTCGGCCATTCGGCTATCGGTGAAACCGAGGTGAGCGGCGCGGGCCGCCGGGTGCTCTCGTCCGGCTCGGTGATGTTCCCGATCGCCATGCCCGCCGGCGCGATCGCCGACCGCGTGCCGCAGGCCGACGACATCGCCGGGGTTCTCGATCTCTACGGCGCGACCGGCACCGACAAAGGCAGCCTGCAGGGGCGGGTCGTCAAGGGCGACCAGGGCGTGTACGGAGCGCATGTCGTCGCCGTCAACCTCGACACCCGGGAGCTCATCGCCGGCTACGCCCTCGACAGCGCCGGCACGTTCGCGATTGCCGGGCTGTCCCCGGGGCCGCACGTGCTGCGGGTGGAGCCGCTCGACGACGCCGACGTCGAGAGTTTCTTCGCGCCCGGACGCGTCGACATCGACTTCACAGTGGGCTTCGCGCCGGCGGTGGTCGTCGTCCAGGGCGGTGGCGCCACGACCGACGTCAGGATCGAGGTCCGGCCGCGATGAGACGGCCCGGCGTGGCCGCGGCCCTGGTCGCGGGGCTGGTGGCGACCTCTGGCGCGGCCTCGGCGCAGCCGGCGGCCGGGCCATCGCTGTGGCCGGGACGTGTCGTCGTCGCGATTGGCGGCGCCTGGCTCGGCACCGACGCACTGGGTGACGTGCGGGCCGCCACGCGCCTGACCACACTCGGCACGACCTCGCCGCCGCCCGCCACGCTGTTCGACACCAGCTCGAGCCTCGGCGGGGCCCCGGCCGTCGAGGGCACGATCACGATGGCCATCACGCCCGGCTGGGCGATCGAGGTCCGCGGCGCGATGGGTCACCCTACCCTGACCACCACGATCACCAACGACGTCGAGGCCTCCGGCACGTTCACGGCCACCGAGCGTGTGGCCGAGTACGTCGTGGACGCGTCGGTGCTCTACCACCCGGGCTGGGGCGCGCTGGGGTCGCGGACCCGGGCCTTCCTGCTCGCCGGGGCCGGCTATCTGCGCCAGCTTCACGACGACGACGTGCTCGTGGAGACCGGCACCTCAGCGCACGCCGGCGCCGGCGCCCGCGTGTGGCTCGCCGGCGGACAAACGCCCGGGTTCTCGGCCGGGTTGACCGGCGACGTCCGCTGGGTGTTCCGCCGCGACGGCATCGCCTTCGAGGACCAGGTGCGCTCGCTGCCGGCGTTTTCCCTGCGGGCCTTCGCCGGCTTCTGAGCCCGCCCATGCCCGATCCCGCGCTGTCGGCGTCCGGCGTCTCGAAGCGCTTCGGCGCGGTGGTCGCGCTCGAGAACGCCACCCTCGAGGTCGCCGCCGGCGAGTGCGTGGCGCTGGTCGGCGAGAGCGGATCGGGGAAGAGCACGCTGCTGCGTGCGTTCAACGGCCTGACCGACGTCGACTCGGGCACCGTGCGGGTGGCCGGCCAGGACGTGGGCGCGGCCGACCCGGTCATCATGCGCCGCTCGCTCGGCTACGTCCCCCAGGACGGCGGCCTCCTGCCGCACTGGAGCGTGTCCCGCAACGTCGCCCTGGTGCCATGGCTGCTCCAACGGCCGGATCCCCTCCGGGATGCCGAGGCGGCCATGACGCTGGTCGGGCTGGCGCCGGCGCAGTTCGCCGCTCGCTGGCCGCACCAGCTCTCGGGCGGCCAGCGTCAGCGCGTGGCCTTTGCCCGCGCCCTCGCCGCCGGCGCCCGCACGCTGCTCCTCGACGAGCCGTTCGGTGCGCTCGACGCCATTACGCGCGGCGATCTGCAGGCGATGTTCCTCGACCTGCGCCGCAGCTCCGGGCTGTCGGCGCTGCTGGTCACGCACGACCTGCACGAGGCGGCGCTGGTTGCCGATCGCATCGCCGTGCTGCACCAGGGACGGCTGGCGCAAGTGGATCGGCCTGCCGCGCTCGTCGAGTCTCCGGCCACACCGTACGTCGCCGATCTGCTGACCCGGGCGCGGCTGCGGCCGGGCCGGATCTCATGAGGCGCGTTGCAGTCGTCGCGCTGGTGTGTGGGGCCCTCATCGCCGACGCGCGGGCACAGGGGCCGTCCGGTGGCCCGAGCGAGGCGAGCCGTCCCGTCGTGGTCGGTTCGAAGCCGTTCGGCGAGTCGTATCTGCTGGCCGAGCTCTTCGCCCAGATGCTCGAGGCGCGCGGCCTGGCGGCGACGCGGCGGTTCGGGCTCGGCGGCACCGAAATCGTGTTCCCGGCGCTGCAATCCGGCGCCATCGACGTCTTCCCCGAGTACACCGGCAGCGGGCTGCTGGTGATCCTCAAGGCGCCGCTCGAACGCAGTCGCGCCGCCGTGAGCGACACCGTGTCGCGCGAGTTCGCCCGCCGCTTCGACGTGCGGTGGCTGCCGCCCCTGGGGTTCGAGAACACCTACGCGATGTCGGTGCGCACCGAACTGGCCACGCGGCTCGGCCTGCGCACGTTGAGCGACTTCGCCCGGGTGAGCAAGGACATGCGCGCCGGCTTCACGGCCGACTTCATCGGCCTGCCCGATGGGCTGCCCGGGCTCCGGCGGGCGTACGGACTCGAGCCCAGGATCGGTGAGTGCGCTGGCGCCGGCCGTGAAGTACCGGGCGTTGGTCGAGGGCGCGGTCGACATCATCGACGCCTACTCCACCGATGGCCTGCTCGACCGCTATCCGCTCACCGTGCTCGAAGACGATCGGGGTTTCTTCCCGCCCTACGACGCCGCCGCGCTGGTCCGCGGCGACCTGGCGCGGCGCCAACCGTCGGCGGTGGCGGCGCTCACCGAACTCAGCGGCCGCTTCGACGTCCACCGGATGCGCCGGCTGAACGCGCGGGTCGAAGTCAACGGCGAAGACGTTGCCGTCGTGGCCCGCGACGCGCTGGCCGAACTCGGGTTGACCTCGGCCGTTGCGGCGTCGGCGAGCGGTGAGGGCGCCCCGACCGGAGGATCGCTCGCCGCATATCTGTGGCAGCGGCGGTCGGCCATCGGCGCGATGAGCCTGCGCCATCTGTGGCTGGCCGGGATCTCGCTGGTGCTGGCCGTGGCTGCCGGCGTGGCGCTTGGCCTGGGGCTCGAACGCAGCCGCTGGGCCGAACCGGTCACCCGCGCGGTAGGCGTGCTGCAGACGATCCCGGGCATCGCCCTGCTGGCGTTCATGCTGCCCGTGCTCGGCATCGGCGCGGTGCCGGCGGTGGTGGCACTGTTCCTCTATTCCCTGTACCCGATCGTGCGCGCGACCGTCACCGGCCTCGGCGAGGCCGATCGCGGCGCGGTCGAAGCGGCGCACGCGCTCGGCATGACCGCCAGTCAGATCCGCCGCTACGTCCGGGTGCCGCTGGCCGTCCCCGTGATCATGGCCGGGGTGCGCACCGCCGCCGTGATCAACGTCGGCACCGCGACGCTGGCCGCCTTCGTGGGCGCCGGCGGTCTCGGCGATCCGATCGTGTCCGGCCTGGCCCTGGCCGATTCGCGGATGGTGCTGTCGGGGGCGATCCCGGCGGCGCTCCTCGCGCTCGCCGTCGACGCGACGCTGGCGCTCGCCCAACGCGCCCTCACCCCGGCCGCCCTCCGGGCACGCGCAGCGGCGTCGTCGCGCTAGGCAACGTTTCGGCCCTATGATCGGCACGCGGCGCCGTCGAGGCATCCACGCGTCGTCAACACTACCGGAGAGGTCGAGCATGGCAGCACGCCCCGTCACCGCGGTCTTCGTCGCCGGCGCCTTGAGCGTCGGCGCGGCCCTGGCGTCCGCGCAGCCGCCGGGGATCGCACAGTGGCGGAGCGCGCACGAGCGCGCGATCGTCGACGAGCTGACGACGCTGGTCGCGATTCCCAACGTCGCCGGCAACGACGCCGACATGCGGAAGAACGCCGATCACCTCGCCGGGCTGTTCCGGCGGCGTGGCTTTTCGGTGGAGACCGTGGGCGGCCCCGGGTCGCCGGTGGTCTTCGCCTCGCTCGACGCCGCCAAGGCAGCCGGCACCCTGACCTTCTACATCCACTACGACGGCCAGCCGGTGGACGCCGGTCAGTGGACACGCTGCCAGCCCTTCGGGCCGTGCCTGTGGAGCGCCACCGGCGCCGTACCCGCCGATGCTGCGCGCACGACCTTCGATCCCGAGTGGCGGCTCTACGGACGCTCGGCCGCCGACGACAAGGGGCCGATCGTCGCGCTGCTGAACGCCGTCGAGGCATTGAAGGCGACCAGCGGCGGTCCCACCTGGAACCTGCGCGTCGTGCTCGACGGCGAAGAGGAAGCCGGCTCGGCCAACTTCCGGCGCTTCGCCGAGGCGCGCCCGCAGGCGCTCAAGACCGACCTGGCGATCACCCTGGACGGGCCGCGCCACCCGAGCGGCCGGCCGACGGTGTATTTCGGCGTGCGCGGCGGCGCCGGCGTCACCATCACCGTCTACGGCGCGTCCGGTGACCTGCACTCGGGCAACTACGGCAACTGGGCGCCCGATCCGTCGATGGCCCTGGCCAAGCTCCTCGCCAGCATGAAGGACGACGACGGCCGCGTCCTCATCGACGATTTCTACCGCGACGTCCGGCCGCTCACCGCGGCCGAGCGGCAGGCGCTGGCCGAGGCGCCCGATGTGGAGGCCGTGCTGGCGCGCGACTTCGGGGTGGCGCGTCCCGAGCGTCCGGGCACGCGCCTGGAGGTGAAGCTCAACGAGCCGACGCTGAGCATCCTGGTGATGGAGTCCGGCGGCGGCCTGGCCATCCCCGGCCGCTCGGCGATTCCGGCGACGGCAACCGCGCGGCTCGAGGTGCGGATGGTGAAGGACCTGGTGCCCGAGACGCAGAACGCCCTGATCGCCGCGCACGTGAAGCGCCAGGGCTACTTCGTCGTCACCGGCCGCGATCCGTCGCCGGAGGAGCGCCGCACGCACGCCCGGATCGCCCGCGTCGATCCCCGCGGCCGCGGGATCGGCGGCGTCGCGGGTGTCGATGGACGATCGGCGGTCGCAGGCGGTGGTCGCGGCGCTGACCAGGAACGGCGTGCCGCCGGTGCGGCTGCCGACGCTGGGCGGCGGCTTGCCGTTCGGCACCTTCAGCGACCTCTATCAGATGCCAACGGTCGGCGTGTCGATCGTCAACTTCGACAACAACCAGCACGGTCCCGACGAGAACCTGCGGCTGCAGAACCTGTGGGAGGGTATCGAGATGCTCGCCAGCCTCATGACGATGCCGGGAGGCCGATGATGCGCCGCCGGGGCACCAGCCGCATTGTTTCCGTCCTGCTCGCCGCAACCTTCGCCACCGCAGCCGTCACCGCTCAGGCGCCCGCCACGCCCGCCCGCACCCAACTCGCCGGCAAACTGCGCACGACCCTGGAGCGGCTGGCGGGAGAGGCGGCCGGCGTCGTCGGCATCGGCGTCGTCGATCTCGTCCAGCGGTGATCGCTGGGGCGTGAACGACACGCTGGTCTTCGCGCAGGGCAGCGCCATCAAGATCCCGTTGCTCATCGAGCTGTTCCGCCGCGCCGACGCCGGCGAACTGGCGCTCACGGATCGCAAGACGCTGACCGCCGCCGATCGCACCGGCGGCAGCAGCTTGTTGCAGTACTTCTCGGATGGCGGGTCGGCGTTGTCGCTGCACGATCTGGCCGTGCCGATGATCGTGCAGTCGGACAACACCGCCACCAACATGCTGATCGACGCGGTCGGCATGGACCGCGTCAACGCCACGATGGCCTCGATCGGCCTGCCGCAGACCAAGCTGCAGCGCAAGATGATCCGTCCCGAGGCCAGCGCCCGCGGCGAGGAGAACCTCTCGACGCCGCGAGAGGCGGTCGACCTGATGGCGCGGCTCTCGCGCTGCGACCTGCCGCTCACCGCCGCCTCCTGCGCCGAAGTGCGCCGACTGCTCGAACTGCCCAAGGGCGGACCGTTCCGCCAGCCGATTCCCGACGGCGTCGCGCGTGGCGTGGAAGCCCGGCGGGCTCGAGGGGGTCTCGACGGCGTGGGGCGTGGTCGCGCTGCCGGGCGCGCCCTACGCGGTGTCGGTGATGGTCAACTACGGCACCGCCGCCGCCGGCGACACGGTCCGCGACGTCTCGGCCGCGGTCTACCAGCACTTCGCCCTGCTGGCCGGGGCCACGCCGTTCGGCACGCGCGTCGACCCGAAGCTCGTCACGCCGCCCAAGGCGAAGCCGCCGTCGCCGCGTTGAACGCCGCCTGCCGGGCACTCAGCCGTCGACGCGCAGCGCCTCCATCGGGTTGATGCGCGCAGCGCGGCGGGCCGGCAGCCACGCCGCGGCGAGCGCCACCGCGACCACGCCGGCGGCGGCGATGGCCAGCGTCATCGGGTCGCGCGGCGTCACCTCGTAGAGGAGCGACCGCAACAGGCCGCTGGCACCGGCCGCCAGGCCCAGGCCGACCAGGGAGGCGACCACGGCCAGCACCGCCGTCTCGCCGAGCACCTGGCCCCGCAGGTGGCCGGCCGTGGCGCCGAGCGCCGAGCGCACGCCCAGTTCGCGGGTGCGCGACGCGACCGACGCCGCCATCACGCCGTAGGCGCCGATGGCGGCCAGCACCATCGCCGTGAGGCCGAAGAGCGCGACCAGCCAGGTGTTGAAGCGGCGCGGGGCCAGGGCGGTGGCGAAGATGGCGTCGAAGGTCTGGATCGTCGAGACCGCCTGGGCGGGATCGGCGGCGCGAATCGCGTCGCGGACGAGCGGCGCGGCGGCGGCCGCGTCGCCGTCGGTCCAGGCCAGGAACGCCAGGAACGGCCAGCGTTCGTCGTTCTGGCCGATCGGCAGGTAGAAGGTCGGGTCGGACGCCTGCTCGACGCTCCGGTAGCGCGTGTCGGCGACGACGCCGACCACGACGTGCCGCCGATCGCCGCCGAACGTCACCACCCGGCCGATCGGCGAGCGGTCGGAGAGATACCGGCGGACGAAGGTCTCGTTCACGATCGCCACCGGCTGTCCGCGCGCGTCGTCGGCGTCGGTGAACGTCCGCCCCTCGCGCACGGCCATGCCCAGCGTGCGGAAGAAGTCGGCGGTGACGACCTGGAAGTCGGCGGTCGGCTCCTGGCCGGGCGCCGGCGCCGGGGTGCCCTCGACGCGGATGCCGCGATTGGGCGCCCCGGAAAGCGGCGCCGTGAACGCCGCCGCGGCAGCGCGGACGCCGGCGGTGCCGCGCAGTCGCGTCAGCACCGCGTCGACGAATTGCCGTTTCGGCGCGGCGTCGATTCTGAAGTCGGCGGTGGCGGTCGCCGCCGGTTGCAGGTAACGATCGCGGGCCAGCGTGAGCTCGGCGGCGATCCGCCCGCTGGTGGCGAATCCCAGGTCGACCCGGGTGGCGGCCATCAGGCTGGCGGTGAGCAGCAGCGCGCCGACGACCAGCACCTGGGCCAGCGCCAGCTCGCCGACGACGATGGCGCGGTGTCCCCAGCGCGTCGCCGGCCGCCCGGCCACGCGCTGCCCGGGCGCGAGCAGCGGCTGGTTCCCCGGCGCGGCCAGCCCCAGCGCCGGCGCCAGCCCGAAGAGCACCGTCGTCACCAGCGTGAGCGTGGCGGCGAAACCGACCACCAGCGGATCGACCGCCACTTCAGCCAGTCGCGGGATCCCCTGGGGCGCCGCCGCCACCAGCAGATCGACGCCCCACGCCGCGGCCAGTACGCCGACGATGCCGCCGGGAATCGCCAGGGCGAGCGCTTCGACCAGCAGCTGGCGGACCAGCCGCGACCTCCCGGCGCCGAGCGACACCCGCACCGCCATCTCCTGCTGCCGGGCGGTGGCGCGGCCGAGCAGCAGGTGGGCGACGTTGGCGCAGGCCACCAGCAGCAGCACGACGACCGTCGCCTGCAACAGCCACAGCACCGGCCGGACGTCGCCGACGATCTGCTCGTGCAGCGGCACGGCGCGGGCGCCGAGCCCGGTGTTGGTGTCGGGGTGCTCGGCTGCCAGCCGCGCCATCACCGTCTGCAGCGCCGCTTGGGCAGCCGACACCGTCACCCCGTCGCGCAGCCGGCCGACGACGTAGAGGAGATGCGAATCGCGCACGGTCGTGATGTCGCCGGGGAACGGGAAGCTGCGCGGGACCCCGCGATCGCCGTTGATCCACAACTCGGCGCGCGAGACCGGCGGGAACTCGAAGGCCTCGGGCAGCACGCCGACGACCTCGCACGGCCGGCCGTCGAGGACCAGCGACGTTCCCACGGCGGGGCCTGTCCCGATGCGCCGTTGCCGGAGCGCATGGCTGAGCAGCGCCACGCACGGCGCACCGGCTCGGTCGTCCCCGGGCTGGAGCGTGCGTCCCTCCGCCGCTTGTTGCCCGAGCACGTCGAAGAAGGTGCCCGACGCCGACACCACGCGCAGCCGCTCGGGCTCGCCGCCGCCGGCGACCGCGCCCGAGAAGCTGTCGTAGGCGGCGATGCCGTCGAACACCGCCGCCGCGTCGCGCTGCCAGTCGATGAAGTTGGCCGGCGCCACCCATCGCTCCGCCGTCTCGGGTGAGGTCTCCCACAACGCGACCAGGCGATCGGGCGCGGCGTAGGGCAGCGGCCGTAGCAGGACATGCCGGACGACGCCGAAGATGGCGGTGGTGGCGCCGATGCCGAGTCCGATCGAGAGAATCGCGGCGAAGGCCAGTCCGGGGGACCGCCGCAGCATCCGCAGGCCGCTGACGAGATCACGCATGACGACTACGAGCTTCGAATGTCGTGCCAGTGGCGGCGGCGAAATGCCCGGCATTCCTTGCGCTGTTCTCGAGATGCGGTCTCAGCCTGTCCGATCGCGGACGCCCGGGTGCCCGGACGCGGGCGTCAGCGGGGTATGATCGTCAGGATCATGGCCAGCTCGAACACCTTCCACACCCGCACCGCCCTGACCGTCGGGGGCCGGTCCGTCGACTACTTCAGCCTGCCGGCGCTGGCCAAGGCCTTCCCGGCGGTGGATCGGCTGCCCTTCTCCCTGCGCATCCTGCTCGAGAACCTGCTGCGCCGCGAGGACGGGGCGTTCGTGAAGGCCGCCGACATCACGGCCCTGGCCGGCTGGGACCCGGCGGCGAAGAATGCCGACCGCGAGATCTCGTTCATGCCGGCGCGAGTGCTCCTGCAGGACTTCACCGGGGTGCCGTGCGTGGTCGATCTGGCGGCCATGCGCGACGGCATCACCGCGCTCGGCGGCGATCCGGCGCGGGTCAACCCGCTGCAGCCGGTGGAGCTGGTCATCGACCACTCGGTGCAGGTCGATCACTTCGGGTCGGTCAACGCCCTGGCGTTGAACGGCGACCTGGAGTACCAGCGCAACCGCGAACGCTACGTGTTCCTGCGCTGGGGCCAGGACGCCTTCCGCAACTTCCGTGTCGTACCGCCCGAGACCGGCATCGTCCACCAGGTGAACATCGAGTACCTGGCCCGTGTCGTGTGCGTGGAGGACGGCATCGCCTTCCCCGACACCTGCTTCGGCACCGACTCGCACACCACCATGGTGAACGGCCTCGGCGTGGTTGGCTGGGGCGTGGGCGGCATCGAAGCGGAGGCGGCGATGCTCGGCCAGCCCAGCTCGATGCTGATCCCGCCGGTGGTCGGCTGCCGGCTCGCGGGCCGGCTGCCCGAGGGCGCGACCGCGACCGACCTGGTGCTGACCATCACCGAGGCGCTGCGCAAGCACAAGGTGGTCGGGAAGTTCGTCGAGTTCTACGGCCCCGGGCTGCAGCACCTGACCATCGCCGACCGGGTGACGCTGGGCAACATGTGCCCCGAGTACGGCGCGACGGTGGCGATCTTCCCGGTGGACGCGCTGACCCTCGACTACCTCCGCCTCACCGGCCGCAGCGCCGATCAGGTCGCGCTCGTCGAAGCCTACGCGAGGGCGCAGGGGTTGTTCCGTACCGACACGACGGCCGACGCGACCTACAGTGAGGGGCTCGAGCTCGATCTCGCCACCGTGGTGCCGAGCCTGGCCGGGCCGCGCCGCCCGCAGGACCGCGTCGCGTTGACCAACGCCAAGGCCTCGTTCGCCGGTGCCCTCGACGAGCTGAAGAAGGGCGTGAAGGTCGTGGCATCCGGTGGGGGCACGGCGGTGGCCACCGCCACCCAGCTCGAACACGGGTCGGTTGTCATCGCCGCGATCACCAGCTGCACCAACACCTCGAATCCGAGCGTGATGATCGGCGCCGGGCTGGTGGCCAAGAAGGCCGCCGAGCGCGGTCTGACGAGCAAGCCGTGGGTGAAGACGTCGCTGGCGCCGGGCTCGAAGGTCGTCACCGAATACCTGCGCACCTCGGGGCTGCAGCCGTACCTGGATCAGCTCGGCTTCAACCTCGTCGGCTACGGCTGCACCACCTGCATCGGCAACAGCGGGCCGCTGCCCGACGAGATCGCCAGCGAAATCCGCGAGCGCGGGCTGGTGGTGGCCAGCGTGCTCTCCGGCAACCGCAACTTCGAAGGCCGCATCCAGCAGGACGTGCGTGCCAACTACCTGGCGTCGCCGCCGCTGGTCGTGGCCTATGCCCTGGTCGGGTCGATGAACGTCGACGTGACCCGCGAGCCGCTGGGCGAGGGCAACGACGGCCGGCCGGTCTACCTGAAGGACATCTGGCCGACCGAGCGGGAGATCCAGGCGGCGATGCTGTCGAGCGTCACTGCCGAGGCGTTCACCTCGCAGTACGCCAGCGTCTTCGAGGGCGACGAGCGCTGGCGCGCGCTGCCGGTGCCTACCGGTGACCGCTTCGCGTGGGAGGCTGATTCAACCTACATCCGCCGGCCGCCGTTCCTGGAGGGCCTGTCGATGACGCCGGCACCGCCCGCCGACATCCGCGCGGCGCGGGTGCTGGCGCAGCTCGGCGACAGCATCACCACCGATCACATCTCGCCGGCCGGGTCGATCAAGGCCGACAGCCCGGCGGGGAAGTATCTGGTCGCGCACGGTGTCGGGCCCAAGGACTTCAACAGCTACGGCGCCCGGCGCGGCAACCACGAGGTGATGATGCGCGGCACCTTCGCCAACACCCGCATCAAGAACCAGCTGGTGCCCGGCGTCGAGGGGGGCGTGACCGCGCACCTGCCCGGCGGCGAGGTGATGGCCATCTACGACGCCGCGATGCGCTACCAGGCCGAGGGCGTGCCGCTCGTGGTGCTGGCCGGCAAGGAGTACGGCTCGGGGTCGTCGCGCGACTGGGCGGCCAAGGGCACGATGCTGCTCGGCGTGAAGGCGGTGATCGCCGAGAGCTACGAGCGCATCCACCGCAGCAACCTGGTCAACATGGGCGTGCTGCCGCTGCAGTTCGTGGACGGCGAGTCGCCGGCGTCGCTCGGTCTGACCGGCCGCGAACGCTACGACTTCGAGGGCGCCGGCGCGGCGCTGGCGGCGCGCGGCCGCGTCACCGTCGTTGCCACCGCCGACGACGGGACGACGCGGCGGTTCGAGGCGGTGTGCCGCATCGACACGCCCGAAGAGCTCGCCGCGTTCCGGCACGGCGGTATCCTGCCGTATGTGCTGCGGCAGCTGGTGTCGCGCGCGTCGTAGCCCCCTTTCCGGCAGAGCTGAAGCTCTGTCCTACGCACGCGCCTGTAGGGCAGCTCTTCAGAGCTGCCGCCCTGAGATCCCGCCATCGGGTGACGCGTCATGCTGACCTCGTCGGCGGTCAAGGCGCACGCCCGGACGCTCGGCTTCGACGTGTGCGGCATCGCGCCGGCCACGGCGCTGCCGGAGCTGTCGCGCATCGCACGACTGGGTGGCGCGCGGGCAGCACGGCGAGATGTCGTATCTGGCGCGGACCGCCGACGTGCGGGCCGACATCCAGCGGTTCCTGCCTGGCGCGCGCTCGGTCATCGTCACCGCGACCAACTACTGACCGGCCCAGCGCCGCGCCGGCTTGGGGCGACGCCGGCCCGGGTCGCCCGTTACGCGCACGGCGACGACTACCACGTCGTCCTGGCCGAGCGGCTCGAGGCGTCTGCTGGCGTGGATGCGGCACGCAGACCGACGAGCCGTTCGAGGCGGCGCCGTTCGTCGACAAGCACTGGGTGCAGGAGCGCGTGTTCGCGGCCTATGCCGGACTCGGCTGGATCGGCAAGCACTCGCTGGTCATCAATCGCGAGCTGGGCTCGTGGCTGCTGCTGGCCGGCGTGGCCACCACGCTGCCGCTGACGCCCGATGACGCTGGTCGACGATCAGTGCGGCGCACTGCACGCTGTGCCTCGACGCCTGTCCGACCGGCGCCATCGTCGCGCCTCGGGAGGTCGATGCGCGCGCCTGCCTCAGCTACCTGACCATCGAGCTCGACGGGCCGGTGCCCGAGAAGCAGCGGCCGCTGGTCGGCGATCACCTCTACGGGTGTGACGTGTGCCAGGACGTGTGTCCGTGGAACCTCACGCCGGCGGTGACACGCCGATGCCGCGTGGCAGCCGCGGGCCGGGCGTGACGCTGCCGACGCCGCCGACCTGTGGCAGCGCCCCGACGACGCGCTGCACGGGTTCGTCGCGGGCAGCGCGATGACGCATGTGCCGCTGGCGCAACTGCGGCGCAACCTCGCGCTCGTCCTCGGCAACGCCGGTGACGCCGCGGCCGTCGCGGCCCTCGACCGTCCGGGCGGCGGGGTCAGGAACGCCGCCCACAGCGCCGCCGCGCCGATCGTGCGCGACGCCGTTGCCTGGGCGATGCGGCAGGGTGAGGATCGCTGAGCGGCGGACGCGGCCGGCACCCGGTCGGGGTAGGATGAGATCATGGACGACGACGCCGTCGTGGCCCCGATGATGCTCATCTCGATGCCGCAGCTCGCGGATCCGAATTTCATGCGCACGGTCATCCTGCTCTGCGAGTACGGCAAGGAGGGCGCGTTCGGGCTGGTCGTCAACCGGCCGATGGCCGAGCCCGCGCACGAGATCGTACGGACCGAGCCCGAGATCGCCATCCGCAAGGACGTCCACCTGTTCACCGGCGGGCCGGTCGAACCGATGCGCGCCTGGGTGCTCACCGCCGACGCCTCGGTCGATGACGACGCCACCGAGGTGGCCGCCGGCGTCTATCTCACCGCGTCGCCGTCCGCCGTGCGCCGGGCGCTGCAGTCGCCGCCCGAGCCGCGGATGCGGGTCGTGGTCGGCTACGCCGGCTGGGCACCGGGGCAGCTGGACGAAGAGCTGACGCAATCGGCGTGGCTGGTGGCGCCGGTGGGCGCCAATCTCATCTTCGGCAGTGCTCCCGACAAGATGTGGGATCAGGCCATCCAGCGGCTGGGGGCCGACCCTGCGCACCTCCTGGGCAGCCCTGGCGTGCATTGAGGCCCTCGGCCGCCACGAGGATCTCCCGATGTCCCTCATCATGCGCACCCTGATTCCTTCGCTCCTCGCGGTCGGGATGTCGGCCTGCGGCGGCGGGCCGTCGTCGCCGCCGCCGTCGTCGTCGCCCCTCCCTCCAGCGGACGATCCAGCCGCGTCGGCGCTGCTGCAGCGGGCCGCCCGCTTCGCGCCCACCGACCTATCGGCCGATGTCTCCGGCCTGCCCGAGTCGGAACGGAAGGTGCTGGCACACCTCATCCGTGCCGCCCAGGTGATGGACGCGCTGTTCCTCCGCCAGGTCTGGGCGGGAAACGAGGCGATGCTGCTGGCGCTGCAGCGCGACGCCAGCCCGCTCGGGCGGGCGCGGCTCGGCTACTTCCTGATCAACAAGGGGCCATGGTCGCGACTCGACCACAACACGCCGTTCGTGCCGGGCGCGCCCGACAAGCCGGCCGCCGCCAACTACTATCCGGCGGCCTCGTCAAAGGCCGAGGTCGAGGCCTGGCTGGCGGCCTTGGGGCCTCAGGCACGCGCGGTGGCCACCGGGTTCTTCACCACGATCCGGCGTGGGGCCGGCGGCGGCTTTACGGCCGTGCCCTACAGCGTCGAGTACCAGGGCGAGCTGGCGCTGGCCGCATCCCATCTGCAGGCGGCGGCGGCTCTCACGACCGAGCCCTCCCTCAAGGCCTACCTGCAGAGCCGGGCCACGGCCTTCCTCACCAACGACTACTACGACAGCGACGTGAAATGGATGGAGCTCGACGCCTCGATCGAGCCGACGATCGGCCCCTACGAGGTCTACGAAGACGAGTGGTTCAACGCCAAGGCGGCGTTCGAGGCCTTCATCGCCATCAAGGACGCCACCGAGTCGGCCAAGCTGAAGCAGTTCGCCGACGCGCTCCAGTCGATCGAGAACGCGCTGCCCATCGATCCGAAGTACCGCAATCCGAAGCTGGGCGCCCTGGCGCCGATCGCCGTCGTCAACACCGTGTTCTCAGCCGGCGACGGCAACCGCGGCGTGCAGACGGCGGCCTTCAACCTGCCCAACGACGAGCGCGTCATCCGCGAGAAGGGCAGCAAGCGGGTGATGCTCAAGAACAACCAGCAGGCCAAGTTCGACACGGTGCTGGTGCCCATCGCGCAGGTCGCGCTGGCCCCGGCCGATCGTCCCCACGTCGCCTTCGACGCGTTCTTCACCCACATCCTGATGCACGAGCTGGTGCACGGCCTGGGGCCGCATGGCATCACCGTGGGCGGACGCGCCACCACGGTGCGCCAGGAACTGAAGGACACCTACAGCGCCATCGAAGAGGCCAAGGCCGACATCGCCGGCCTGTTCGCGCTGCAGTTCCTCGTCGACAAGGGCCAGCTGTCGAAGGAGTTCGAGCGCACGATGTACACCACGTTCCTGGCATCGGCGTTCCGCTCGATCCGCTTCGGCATCACCGAGGCGCACGGACGGGGACAAGCCGTCCAGTTGAACTACCTGCTGGACCAGGGCGCCTTCACCGTCAACGCCGACGGCACTTACGGCGTGGCCGCCGACAAGATCCGCGCCGCCGTCAGCGGCCTGACCCGCGACATCATGACCCTGCAGGCCCAGGGGAATTACGCCGCGGCGAAGTCGATGCTCGACACGCTCGGCGTGATTCGGCCCAGCACACAGATCGTGCTCGACCGGCTGAAGGGGGTGCCGGTGGACATCGCGCCGCGCTTCACCTCGGCCGAGGCGCTGCTCACCGCCTACTGAGCCGTCAGCGCCTCAGAGCGACAGCAGGAAGCGCCGCAGGGCCGCCTTCTGGCCCTCGGACAGCCGATCGTAGTTCGATCGCGCCGCCTCCGCCTCGCCGCCGTGCCGGCGCACCGCGTCCTCCACCGTCGCCGCCGAGCCGTCGTGCAGGAGCGGACGCCTGAAGCGCAGGCCCCACAGCGCCGGTGTGCGGATTTCCTCGGGCGCCGCCGCGCCCTGCCGGATGCCGTCGCCGGTCGCGATGTCGTGCAGGAGCAGGTCGGAGAAGAGCGCCACGGGCTGCCGATGGAGCACCGGGCTGGCGTGGGTGCCGGTCGTCAACGACGGCACGTGGCAGCTGGCGCAGCCAATCGCCGCGAACACGCTCTCGCCTTCGGCGGCGGCCGGGTCGATCGAGCCGCGCCCCGCCGGGGCCAGGAAGCGCATGAAGCTGGCGAAGTTGTCGATGCCGCGGCGCCGCGTGCGCGGATCGGCCAGGTCCTCGGGGTCGGGGATGGGATCGCACAGCCGCATCCGCCCGTCGTCGATCCCGACGGCGAGCTCGGTGGGGAAGAGGTCGTTGGTGATGCCCATCTCGTTGCGATAAGCATCGGCGCCGAAGGCCAGCAGCGTCGCGTGCTGCGCCTTCCAGCCGAACCGCCCGACGCGGCGCTCGCCGCTGCCGCGCTCGGTGATGACGGCCGCCCGGCCGCTCACGCCGTCGCGCCCGCGAGCCTGGGACGCCTCCAACGCCAGGATGGTGCCGTCGTCGATGGCCTCGACAAGTCCCGCGCCGAAGACCGGAATCGGCACCCGGCGGATGATGACGTTCGCCTCGGGCGGAATCGGCGGCTGGCAGCTGTGGCCCGGCACCGAGAACAGGTGGAACAGCGACTCGCCATCCGGAGTGACGGCCTCGACGCTGCCGTCGGCCAGCCGCCGAGCGGCGCGTACTTCGGCCACCGGGCTGATGCCGCCCACCGCCGGCACGTTGTGGCAGGCGGCGCAACTGGTGCCGTTGAAGGCCGGTCCGAGCCCCTCCTCGGCGGTTTCCACCTCGAGGAAGTCCTCGAGCCCGAGGCGGAACTCCTCGAACTCGCCCGGCGTGATCCCGGGCAGCGGCTGGCCCGGCGTGGCCTGGCCCTGGGCGACGCCGAGCGCCGACGCCCAGAGGAGGGCGCCTGCCGCCAGGCATGCGGCGGCCGCGTCGCGGTGCGCGCGTCCACTGGTCATCGGCTGCCCTTGACCGGATCGGTGGCCACGATCACGCCGCGCATGAAGTCGTGGCCGGCGCCGCACAGATGCGAGCACTCGAAGGTGTAGCGTCCCGGCTTGGGCGGCGTGAAGGTCACGGTCGTGACGCCGCGGCTGCGCTTCGGAATCTGGACGTCGACGTCGGTGCCGAGGATCCGGAAGCCGTGGTCGGTGTCGTCGCTGGTCAACCGGATGGTGAGCGTCGTGCCGGCGGTCGACTTTCACCTCCGAGGGCGTGAAGGTGAAGCGCTCCGCGGCGATGTCGACGGTTTCGGCCGCCGGCGCCTGGGCCGGTGGTGGCCCGGTCCACGCCCGCGCCGAGACCGAGAGCAGCGCGGCGAGCAGGGCACAGGCGAGCGACAGGAATCGCGTCATCAGAACCACCATCCGAGTCCGATGTTGAAGCCACGGGGGGCGCGGACGACCGCGCTCTCGTTCCGCTCATGGACGTAGTCGACCTTGATCGCGATATCCGGTTCCGGCCAGTAGGTGGCGCCGACGACCCACACGTCGCGATTGAACTCCGGCAGCGGCACGTAACCGGCCGGCATGCGGAACTGCGTGTCGACGTTCTCGTAGCGCACGAACACGCCGACGTCGCCGGCCCGCGCGCCCGAGATGACGCGATACCCGGCCTCCAGGTAGCCGCCACGCAACGTGCGGGCGACGTTGGGATCGACGCCGGAGGTGCGGAAGATGGCGTCGTTGAGATCGCCGGCGCCGTCGATGCTCACCTGCGCCGCCTCGGCGCGCCCTTCGAACCGGCCGCGCGAGTAGCGGAGGTCGGCCTCGAACACCTGCACCGGTACGTCGAAGCGCGGCTGGAACTCGAAGCCCGAGTCGCCGGCCCAGAAGCTGGCGCCGACGGTGAGCCCGCGCTGGCCGACGTACTCGAGGCGTCCGCTGGCGGCGCCGTGGCCGGCATTCGACCGGCTGCCCTTCTGCCGGCCGTTGCGGATGCCCTCCTCGGCGTCGAACTCGGCGGCGTTCAGCGGGGCGGTCACGAACAGCCGGTAGCGCCACCCGCGGCCGACCTCGCCGTGCACCCCGGCGCCCACCTCGAACCACGTGCTGGGCACGATCACCGTGTCGACCAGCGGTCGTTCGACGCCGTAGAAGGTCGGCGGCTCGTGCCGCTCGTTGATGATGCCGACCGGCATCAGCAGCATGCCGGCGCGGACGTTGAAGCTCCTGGTGACGAGGAAGTCGAGGTAGGCCTGCTCGAGTTCGAGCTCGCCCGCCTCCTCGAGTCCCTCGACGAAGGCGTGCTCCAGCTCGAGTTCGCTGACGAAGCGGATCCGGTCCGAGAACCGGTGGGTCACCAGGAGCACGAAGCGGTGGAAGTCGAGCTGGCTGGCCCCCTGGTCCGTGGGCTTGTTGAAGTGGAGGTCCACGTACCCGGAGATCCCGGTGGCCGGCGCCGCCCTGGCGCCGGTGTCCTGGGCCGCGGCGCCCGACCCGTGGAGCAGCACGCACAGAAGGGCCAGACCGCCGGTCACCAGCCAGTGGCCTAAACTAATATTTTGATTTATCAAAACGCTCGTCATCAGACACCGGGGCCCGTCCCGTTGTCAAGAGATGAGGCCCAATTTGTGCTGATCGCGCCTGGCAGATCCCCTGGGCCTGGGGGTTCAGGGGCGGGCGACGATGAGGGTCGGGATGTCGGCTTCGCGCATCACCCGATAGGCGATGGTGCCGACACGGTGGGCGGTGCCGCCGCGCGAGACGACCAGCAGGCCGGCGGCGCGTTCCCGGACCACCGTGGCGATGGTCCCCGGAATCGATCCGCGACGGACGTCGATGGTGGCCGGGGCCGGCAGGCCCAGGCCGGCGGCCAGCGCCACGACCTTGCCGCGGGCGACCTCGGTGGATTCCTCGAGGGCCGGCGGCAGGGGCATCTCGACGATCGGCCACCAGACTGGCAGTGGGGCCTCCGCCGACACGTGGCTGAGCGTGAGGCCGGCCGCAAAGGCCTGCGCCCACGCCGCAGCGGTGCGGGTCACGACCCGGTCGTAAGCGTCGAGACCGACGGCCGCCACCACGTGATTGAACGTCACCCTGGCCGTGCCGGCGCCGAACTCGACGCGTTCGGGCTCGTACTCGGGCACGGCCAGCACCGGGATCGCGGCTTCGCGGACCACGGCGTCGGTGGTCGAGCCGAACACCAGCTTGCGCGCTCCGCCCAGCCCTTGCGTCCCCATCACGACGAGGTCGGCCCCGGCGCGTGAGGCTGCGGCGAGGATCTCGGCGGCGGGCTGGCCGGTCACGATGTCGATGGCGGGAATCACCGCCGGCGTCAGCGGTGGAATCCGCGACAGGAGGTGTTCGAGGGCCGCCTCGGCCTGAACTCGCACCGTCTCGCCACGTCCGGCTGCGGCAGCCGCGGATTCGAGCAGGGGGTCGTTCACCGCCAGCAGGGTGAGGTGACCGCCGCCCGCCGCGGCGATCGCCACGGCATGCCGCAGCGCCCGCTCGGCGTGGGACGAGAAATCGACCGGGCAGAGGATCGACTGCGGGAGAGGTTCCTGGCCCGCAGGTGCCGACCGGCTCAACGCGGGCTGGTGGTCGTCGGCGGGCCACCGAGCTCGACCGCCTTGGCGGTGAGCGGGGCCTTGCCGGCACCGATGTTGACGACGACGCGGTCGCCGACCTTGATGTCGGTGACCGCGAGCTTCGTCTTGCCCCGGGTCACCTTGGTGGTGGGCGCGAAGGCAATCACCGAGATCGCCTCGTCCTTCACCGCGCGCACCGTCAGGTGCGTGGCCGTGATCTCGGTGACGGTGCCGAGCACCTTGTGGTCGTGACCCTCGTGGGCGAAGGCGGGCACGAACGGAACGGCGGCCAGGGCGAGGGCGGCGAACAAGCTGCGGCGAGTCATCGGATCTCCCTGTGTCAGTGTTTGTGTACCGGCGCCGACGGGCCCGGCTCCGGCACGTCCAGTGTACCAGACAGGAAGCGCCGCTCTTCCTCGAAGGCCAGCCAGTCGGCGCGGCCGCGCGGATTCAGCTCTTCCATGCGGGCGATCTCGTCTTCGCTGAGGGCGGGCAGCCGCCGGATGAACTGCACCAGGTGCCAGGAGGCGGCTTCGCCCTCCGGCGTGCCCGTGCCCCAGGCTGGCATGCCGGTGATCTTCACCCCCTCTTCGATGATGTAGAAGAGCTCGCCGTCGCTGAGCGTCTGGGTTTCCGCGAGGCGCATGTCGGGAGGCTTCGGATACAGGCCCTGGCCCATGGCGGTCTGCCCGGCGCCATCGTTGCCATGACAGCTGGCGCAGTGGTCCGCCCAATGCTCCATTCCCGCCTGGAGCGTCTCCGGGGTACCTGGCGCCGGCGCAGTGCGGGCGCGTGCCGACGCCGGAACGAGGTAATGACGGGCGGCGCGCGAGACCGCGGTCTCGATGGCCCCCGGTGTGGGCTTGGCGCTGATGCCCTGGGCGGCGAGCCAGAGACCGCCGGCCAGCGCCATCGCGCCGAGGATTGCCAGCCCGTGCCACACCACGCGCAGTGCCCTCACATGTCCCCCTCGGCGCTCAGCAGGAAGCCGCGCAGCAACACCTCCGCCCGCGCCTGCTCGGCCACCGCGTCGAGGTGGGCGTCGCTTGCCGCGAGCAGCGCACGCTGCGCCGCCAGCACCAGCGGATAGGCTAGCGCCATCTCCCGATAGCGCGCCAGCGACAACTCGTAGGCGGCGGTGGCCTTCGGAACGATGACCTGCGCATACGCATCGGCCGTGCGCACCGCGGCGGTGTGGCGCTGCCACACGTCTTCGAAGCGCACGCGGATCGCCAGCTCATTGGCGTGCAGCCTCGCGGCGGCCGCCTGCCCGGCCGCGGTGGCCGAGTCGATGCCGCCCTGATTGCGGTTCCACAGCGGCAGCCGCAGGCCGGCACCGAGGACCGGCTCCCACCCGACCGCGGATCCGCCGGGCCCGGCGCGTTCGCTGGAGTACCGCGGACCCGCGGCGATCGTCAGGTCGGGCACGCGATCGGCGCCGGCGAGGTCCGCGCGCTGCCTCGGCCCGGGCGGTGTCCGCCCGCGCCGCGGCCAGCGACGGGTGCGCCGACAGGATGGCGGCCAGCGCTTCGGCGCGATCCAGCACGACCGGCGGATCGTCGGCCAACGGCCGGCGCGGCAGCGCCGGATCGCCGACCGCGAGGGCGAGCTGCTGCCAGGTCTGCTCGCGGACGGTCTCGGCGACGGCCAGGCGCAGGCGCATGATCTCGGCCTCGGCCTCGGCCGCGAGTACGTCGGGCTGGTCGACGACCCCGGTGTTGAACAGCTGCCGCGCGATGTCTTCGGCGTCCTCGGCGTAGGCGACGACGCGGCGGCCGAGCGCCAGCCGGGCCTCCGCGAGGCGTACCTCCACGGCGCGCAGCCGCACGGCGTTGGCCACCGACGTGGCGACGGCCGCGGCGTTGGCCGACGCGCTCGCGGTAGCGTGCGTGAGCGCTCCGCGGCTCAACTTCAGCTTCCCGCCGAGCAGGATCGGCTGCTCGACGAGCACGGTGTGCTGCGCCCGCGGGTCGCCGCCGGCGCGCCGGAGGTTCTCGGCGAGGTAGTCGACGCGCGGGTTCGGCCACGCCCCGCCCTGGCGGGCGTCAGCCTCGGTGCGGCGGGCGTCGGCGGCCGCGGCGGCGATCGACGGATGCCCGGCGGTCGCGCGCGCGACCAGCGCGTCGGTGGTCCACATCTCGGCGGCCGGCTGCGCGCCGATCGTGTCGGCCAGCGCGGCGACGAGGACGATGACGAGCGCAGGGCGCGGCGTCATGCCGCACCTCGGGTGCCGGCGGCCGCGGCCTTGCGCGCCATGATGCGGTCGTAGTCCGCCGGCTCGAGCACGCGGATGAGCGTCATCATCCCCATCATCGCGGCCGACCATCCCGGCCGCAGCCCGTCGCACTCCGGCTTGTCGGCGAACGGCGCGTCCATGACCTGCCACATGTCCTGCGGGTAGCCTTTCACCTCGCGGGCATTCGGCGCCACCGGCGCGGCATGCAGGTGGTGCGCGTCGGCGGCCGGCCCGACCATCGTCACCATCTGGTTCATCATGTGGTGGGGCAGATGGCAGTGCAGCATCCAGTCCCCGGGATAGACGGCGTCGAACTCGACGTCGCGCGCCTGCGCGGCGCCGACCAGCACGGTGTTGCCCGGCGTCCAGGCCGCGCGCGGGATGCGGCCCCCCTCGGTACCGACCGTGTGGAACGTGTTGCCGTGCAGGTGGACGGGATGGTGATCCATCGACAGGTTCACCAGACGCAGGCGGATGCGCTCGCCGACGCGGGCGATGACCGGCGTTGTCGCCGGGCCCGCCTTGCCGTTGATGGTGAGCCAGTTGAACTCCATCGCCAGCGTGTTGGGCACGGTGTTGTTGGGCAGGATGGCCCAGCCCTGGAAGATGAGGCCGACGTCGCGGTGCACGCGCGGGTCGTGGGCGACGCGGGGATGCACGACGAAGAGGCCGATCATCCCCATCAGCTCCTGCATCGCCATGTGCGAGTGGTAGAAGAACGTGCCGTGCTGGTGCAGCGTGAACTCGAACGCGTAGCGGCCGCCGGGCGGGATGGCGTCGAGCCCGAGCCCCGGCACACCGTCGACGTCCGGGGGCACCTCGAGTCCATGCCAGTGGGCGGCGAAGATCTCCGGCAGCCGGTTCTCGACCACGATGCGCACGCGGTCGCCCTCGGTGCACTCGATCGTCGGCCCGGGTATCGAGCCGTTGAAGCCCCAGGCATCCACCGTGCGGCCGGGCAGGAACTCCGTACGCACCGGCTCGGCGACGAGGTGGAAGACCTTCACGCCGCGGTCCAGCACGAAGGGCAACCTCGGCACGTCCGGCGTCTCGACGCGGATGGCCGTGGGGCCGGGCGGCGCGAGCAGGGGACGCCGCAGGCTCGAGGCCGGCGCGCTGACGATGCCCGGCGGACCGGCGGGCGGTGCGGGCTGATGACCGGCATGCGGATCGCCGGGCGGCGGCACCTGCGCGTGCGCGGTGGACACCGCGGCCGCACTGCCGGCCGACGCGATGAGACGACGGAGGAACCAACGACGGGACTGAGCCATGACCTGCTCCAACGTGAAGGCGCGGGTCGCGCTGCCCGAGAGGGCGGCCGACGCGCGACGTGGCGACGCCGGAGATCGGCCGTCGCCGGGACACGTCAGGCGGCAGTTACAGGCGGAGCGGTGCGGTGTGGATCGGCCCCGACGCCGGGACCAGCCGGAGCCGGGCAAAGCGCGCCAGCGTGAGGCGGACGCCCGTGACCGAGGTCGTCGGCGCGAGGGTTTGCCCCGGCACCGACGGGGGCGGAAGTTTCACCGTGCCGTCGGGATTCTTCGCGTCGACCAGGCCGTCGCCGGCCTGGTGCCCTGAGGCACAGCCTTCCATGCCGGGGGTGGTCACCTGGCCGCCGGAGCCGCTGTCGACGTGCAGCGCGCAGTGCCCGGCCTCGCCCGCCAGGGTTGCCGCCGCCGGCGAGCACAACGTCAGGCACCACGCGACGACGGCCGGGGCGCCGCCCACACCGAGCACGAGCGCCGCGATCAGAGTCTTCACCATCGGAGCAGGCTGGGCCGGTCAGTTCACCGAGCAGGAGCCGGGGCCGTCGGGGTGGCCGCAGGCGCCGCACGGGCCGGCAGCCATGGGCCGCCCGGCGCTCCGCCCTTCGGCACCCACCGCGAACACCGACAGCTGCTTTTCGAGGTGGTCGCCGTGACAGGCAGGGCACTCGAGCGTCGTGCTTTCGCGCACCAGCAGCTCGAATCCGTGGTCGCAGTCCTGGCAGCGGTACTCGAAGAGCGGCATGGAAGACAGAATACAGGGGCTAGGGGCTGGGGGCTAGGGGCTGGGGACTGGGGCAGGCTGGGTTCTGGGGGCTGGGGGCTGGGGACTCGGGCGTGCCAACGTCACGCTACGCATCGCCGCGTTTCCTGCGGCGATGCACGAGCCCTGCTTGTAGGGTGCGTTCTGTGTCAGCGTGACCGTTTGCACGCCCCAGTCCCTAGCCCCCAGTCCCTAGCCCCGTGTCCTATACTGGTGAGATGTCTCAGTCCGATTCGGCCTCGCAGTCCGCGGCCGCCGCCGTGGTGAACCCGCTTCGGCGCAACGTGGCGATCATCGCCCACGTCGACCACGGCAAGACCACGCTGGTCGACGCGATGTTCCGTCAGGCCGGGGTCTTTCGCGTCAACGAGCGCGTCGCCGAGCGGGCCATGGACAGCAACGAGCTGGAACGCGAGCGCGGCATCACCATCCTGGCCAAGAACACCGCCGTGCACTACGGCGACATCCTGATCAACATCGTCGACACGCCGGGCCACGCCGATTTCGGCGGGGAAGTCGAGCGCGTGCTGTCGATGGTCGACGGCGTGGTGCTGCTGGTCGACGCCGCCGAGGGGCCGCTGCCGCAGACCCGCTTCGTGCTGCGCAAGGCCTTCGAGCGCGGCCTGCCGCCGGTGGTCGTGATCAACAAGATCGACCGCTCCGACGCCCGCGCCAAGGAGGTGTTGAACGAGGTCTACGACCTGTTCATCGATCTCGACGCCACCGAGGAGCAGATCGAGTTCCCGGTGCTCTACACCAGCGGCCGGGCCGGCACGGCCACGACCGACCTCGACGTGCCGGGCGAGTCGCTGCGCCCGCTCTTCGACGCCATCGTCGAGCACGTGCCGCCGCCGCTGGGCGATCCCGACCAGCCGCTGCAGATGCTGGTCGCCAACCTCGACTCGAGCGACTACCTGGGCCGCATCGCGATCGGCCGCATCTTCCGCGGCCGGGTCAGGGTCGGCGATCCGATCGCGGTGCTGAAGGTCGACGGCCCGGCGCTGCTCACCAAGGTGACCAAGCTGTTCGCCTTCGACGGGCTGAAGCGGGTCGAGATCACCGAGGCCGCCGCCGGCGACATCGTGTGCCTGGCCGGCATCGAGGACATCAACATCGCCGAGACCATCGCCGACCCCGAGCACCAGCACCCGATCCCGCCGATGGCGGTCGACGAGCCGACCGTGTCGATGGTCTTCGGCGTCAACACCTCGCCGCTGGCCGGGCGCGACGGCCAGTTCGTCACCTCACGGCACCTGCGCGATCGCCTCGACCGCGAGCTCCTCGGCAACGTCTCGCTGCGCGTCGAGAACACGTCCACGCCCGAGCAGGTCAAGGTGCTGGCCCGCGGCGAGCTGCAGCTGGCCATCCTCATCGAGATGATGCGGCGCGAGGGCTACGAGGTGCAGGTATCGCGGCCCGAGATCGTCACCCGCGACATCAAGGGCGTGAAGATGGAGCCGGTCGAGGAGCTGGTCATCGACGTGGCCGAGGAATTCCAGGGTGCGGTCATCGCCGGCGTCGGCACGCGCCGCGGCGTGATGACCAAGATGGTCAACCACGGCAGCGGCCGCGTCCGCTTCGAGTTCCGGATCCCGGCCCGGGGGCTCATCGGCTTCCGTTCGCAGTTCCTGACCGACACCAAGGGCACCGGCATCATGAACCACATCTTCGCCGAGTGGGAGCCGTGGCACGGGCCGATCCCGTCGCGCGGCACCGGCGCGATGGTGGCCGATCGCGCCGGCGTGGCCACTGCCTTCGCGATGGCCAACCTGCAGGAGCGCGCGGTGATGATGATCGAGCCGGCGACCGAGGTCTACGAGGGCATGATCGTCGGCGAGAACTCGCGCCCCAACGACCTCGACGTGAACATCACCAAAGAGAAGAAGCAGACCAACATGCGGGCGTCGACCGCCGACGAGGCGATCCGCATCGTGCCGCCGCGGCTGATGGGCCTCGAACAGGCCATCGAGTTCATCAACGACGACGAGCTGGTCGAGATCACGCCGAAGAGCATCCGCCTGCGCAAGAAGATCCTGGCCGGCAACATGCGGCCGAAGAAGTCCGACGACGCCTAGCGCGGTATCGGTGTGGGCGCCTGGGAGGCGGCTCGAAAGCGCCGCCCTACGGTGCCGTCGAGAAGTTGACGGTGACCGTCATCTCCACCTCGATCGGCTGGCAGTTGAGCAGCGTGGTCGTGAACTCCCAGCCACGCACCGCCTCGACCGCCGGCAATTCGAGGTCCGGATGCGAGGCGACGACGTTGCCGACGTCTCGTACGCGCCCCTCGACGTCGATCGTTGCCTTCATCGTCACCGTGCCAGCGACGCCGGCCGGGCGCAGCTGTTCGGGGTATCGCGGCCGCACGTCGACGACCTTCAGCGGTGGCAGGATGTTGCCGCCGGCCGCCGCCGGCGGACCGGCGGCGCAGGTCGCCAGCGCCCGCTGCTGACGCGCGTCGGCGCGGGCGCGCCGCTCCTCGCGCCGGGCCGATTGCTTCGGCGTCGGGTGCGGGGTCGGGCCGGCCATCGCCGATGACCGAGATCGTCTCCTGCAGCGTGCCGACGGCGAGGCGCAGCGCCCGCTCGGTATCTTCCGCGATCGCGATCGTCTCGGCGTGCGTACGGAAGCCAAGCGTCCGTGCTTCCAGAGCGTAGCTCGCGGGGACCAGCCCGACGAACTCGAAGCGGCCGGCGGCGTCGCTGCGTACTTCGTAGCGGGCCGCCGAGGCGGTGTTGGTCAGCACGACCGTCGCGTTGGGCAGGGCCCGGCCGGTCGGGTCGATGATGGTGCCACGCAAGGCGTAGTACTGCGCTGCCGCGCTGACGGCGGCGAGCGGCAGGGTCAGGGCCAGCGCTGCGGCGGCCATCAGTCGGCGCATCGAGTGCGACGGCGGCTGTCGAACGAGGGTCGGATCCAGCATGGCGCGAATTCTCCCTTCCAGTGATGACGGACGGATCAGGGCCGGCGCCGGCACCCAGGCCGGAGGTGTCTGCCGCAGGCGGCGCGCGAGATCGACAAGATGCTCCGCGTACGCCGGCGCGTCGATGCCCAGCGCCAGGACGATGTCGTCGCTGGCGCGCTCGCTCTCGATGCGCAGCTGGCCACCGGCGCGCCAGGCGAGCGGATTGAACCAGTGCAGCGCGCGGAGCCCCTCCGCGGCGAGCTGATGGATCCAGTCGCGCCGGGCGACGTGGGCGAGCTCGTGGGCCAGCACCACACGAATGCGCTCAGGCGGCCACGCCGGCGCGTCTCGAGGCAGCAGCACGACGGGCCGGCGCCAGCCCCAGGTGGCGAGCAGCGACGGATGCCGGCCGTGGAGCAGTTGGACCGGCGTGGAAAGCTGTAGCGCGTGGCTGAGCGCGTCGCAGGCATCGCGCCACGGCCCCGACTCGAGCACGACGGCGCGGGTGACCAGGCGTCGCAGGCGGGCCAGGCCAATCCCCAGCCGGGTCAACGCCAGCGCGACGCCGCCGAGCCAGAGCCAGACGACGGCGGCCGCCAGGTCGAGACGCGGGGCCGCGGCCGACTGGAGTGGCCTGAACGCGGTGGCCGTGTCGACGACCACGCTATCCCCGGCTGACGTCGGTTCCCCGCGTGTGGCGGGAGGTGGCGCGACCAACGACGGCAGCGCGCTCACCTGAACTGGCAGGGCCAGACGCACCGGGAGGACGGCGCGCAAGACCGGGACTGCCAGCGCGCACACCACGCCGAGCGCGAGGATCCAGTGACGTTCGGCGGCGGAACGCCGGCGCAGACTCGTGCTGAGGGTCAGCGCGGTCCCGAGCAGCATCGTCACGACCACGGCGTCCTGCAAGAACCACGGCATCATCGTCGTCCCTCCCGCCTGGTCTTGGCGACCAGCGCCGCGATTCGTTCGAGCTCGTCGTCTGACACGGTCGAGCCGTCGCCGCCGAGCAATGCCCCGACGACGCTCTCGACCGAGCCGTCGTAGAACGTGTCGACCAGATGGCGCAGCGCCGATCGCCGAACGGTGTGTCGGGCCTGCGCCGGCAGGTAGACGTAGCGCAGCCCGGCCTCTTCGTGGCGCACGAAGCCCTTGCGCTCGAGGATCCGCAGCTGCGTCCGCACGGTGGAGTACGACGGATCGCCCGACAGGTCGTCGCGAACCTCGGACGCCGTGGCCCGGCCGCGGCGGTAGAGGATGTCCATCACTTCCCGTTCACGGCGGCTGAGGGCGCGGTCGGGCGGCTTGGCCATGTGTTATGAACGTAGCCTAGTGCTAAAAAAATAACATGTCAAGCTCGACCGCGGGCGGGCCCGGCGGCCGAGGGTCGTCGCGAATCCTGGGTCGGACGCCGGTGAGGCGCGGCCCTGGGTCAGCGGGCCGGTGCGACGCTGGCGATCGCGACGCGGAAGCCGATGAACGGGCGCCGGGCCCCGGGCTCGGCGGCGCCACGGGCACTGGTGCGGACCAGCCGCGCCGGATCGCCGAAATGGCCGCCGCGGATCACCCACAGGGCGTCGGCGTCGAGGTGCGTGCGGTCGTCGCGCTCGTCGTACGGGTACGGTTGATACGGACTGCGGGTCCACTCCCACACGTTGCCGCTCATGTCGGCGAGGCCGTACGGGCACTCGGGACACTCGAAGCGGCCCACCGGCGTGGTGCCGGCGCCGTCGAAGTTGGCGCGATCGCGGCGCGGCGTCGTCACCCCAGGGGAACACGCGACGGTCGGTGCCGCGCGCCGCCTTCTCCCACTGGGCCTCGGTGGGCAGCGTCACGTGCCAGCCCTCGCCCAGGGACCGCGCGATCGTCGCCGGCGTGGTGGCCGACGCCTTCAGCGCCGCCTCGAGCCAGCGGCAGTAGGCCAGCGCGTCGGGCCATGACACGTGCGTCACCGGGTGCTCGGCCGGGGCCTCGAGCGCGCGGCCGTCGGCGCTCCAGCCAGTGGCCCGGGCGAAGACCGCGAATTGGCCGACGCTGACTTCGCGACGCGCGAGATAGAAGGTCGGGACCTCCACCGTGCCCTCGGCGGCGTCGCGCGACCAGCGCTCGTTGTCGAACGCCTGCGCATCGGCGGCGCCCATCACGACCGGGCCGCCAGGAATCTCGACGAATCCGAGCAGTGGATCGGCGGGCAGTAACGGATCGACGGGCGCCGCCGGCTGCGCCCGGGCCATGCCCGCCGCGAGCGCGACAGCAGTCAGGATCGCGGCGAAACGGGCCGCGGGGCGGATCGTCTGGCGCGGCGTCACCGCGCGGCGACCGTCTTCCCGCACGCGAAGCTCCAGCCGTGCCGGCAGGCGCGCGCGTAGAGGTCCGGCTCGGGCATCTCGATCAGGTTGAGCCCGCCTTCGCGCAGCAGCAGGCGCAGGTCGAGCGGTCGCGGGTTGGCGGTGGCCGGTGTCGAGGCGTCGAGCAGGTTGACGCAGCCGGCCTGGAAGCGGCCCTCGCAGGCGCGGGCGAAGTAGCTGGCGGCGCGGGTGGCGTCGGCGGCAACGAGCGTGCCCTCGGTGTAGTGCCGGCCGAGCTCGTTGCAGGCCCACCCGGCGTTGTCGCCGCAGTAGGACGCCTCGATGCGCAGCAGCCGATCGCAGGCGTGCGTACGCCCGTCGGCGCAGGCCTGTTGCCAGAAGGGCAGCGAGTCACCGGGGTGCATGCCGTCGGTGCGCCCGGTGGCGGTCATGAGCGCGAAGAACGCGATCCACACCGCCATGTGGGCGAGGTTGCGATGGCCGATCGGTGGATCGAGCCCGAGCCAGCGGACGATCGATGGCGAGCCGGCGGCGGCGACCAGCCGATCGATGGCCGGCACCATCAGGTTGAGGATCGGCACGCACAGCAGCTTGTCGTAGAACGTCGGCGCGCCGGTGGCGGTGAGCAGGGCGTAGAGCGCGAAGACGCCGAGGCCGTAGAGCCCGCCGAAGATCGCCCGCCCGAGCGGCGTGCGCGGCGAGGTCGACGGATCGGTCACCAGCAGGTGCAGGCCGAGGAACACCGCCGTCGGGATTTCCGAGTCGACGAAGTACGGCACGCCGGTGATCGCCGTGTAGAGCGCGCTCAGCCCGAAGAGCGTCGCCGCCGCCATCGCCGTCACCGGGGTGATGGCGAAGAAGTACATGACCACCAGGCCGATCAGGAACAGCACGGTGTACATCCGCGGCCCGAGGCTGAAGGTGGTGTTGATCTCCTGCGCCCACGTTGTGTCGGTGGTGCCGGTCACGATGAGCACGAGCGAGAAGAGTGCCAGGGTGAACGCCGACGGGTTGAAGATGTGCACCCGTTTACCGTCGCGCTCCCACTGGACGAAAGCCTTGCCGAGGAAGCCGACGGCGATGAGCACGAACTGGAACAGGAACCAGTCGTCCTTGAACCACAGGAAGAGGTTGGTGCTGAACACGATCGGGAAGGGCCCGAAGCCCAGCCCGAAGGGCTTGCCGCGCGTCCAGGCCAGCAGCATGTCGAAGGCGTAGGCGAAGAAGATCTGGCCGACCAGCAGCGGCGCGTAGGGGTAGACCGGCGCCCAGTAATAGCCCCAGTAGGCATAGACGCTGAGATGGCAGCACATCTGGATGTAGTGCTGCGGACGCGGCGGGACGGGGATGAAGCCGGGGAGGCCGGCCCGGCCGGCTCGCGCCGTCAGCACCGCCTGCCATACCAGCAGGCCGCCGCCGGCAACCCAGAAGGCCAGGGCCAGCGACCGGTTGCCGTTGATGCGTGGCAGGGCGGTCAGGGCGAGCAGCGCCAGGGTCAGCCCGAGCGGGACGCCGAGCACCGAGAGCGATGGACGCGGGGCGGCCGGAGCACCGGGGACGGGCGGGGAAGACGTCGGGGCGCGTGACGGGCGCCGAACCTGCGGCATCGGGAGCGGATTCTCGGAGTGTGCCTTGAGCTTGTATACCACCCTCCAGGCGTTCGCAACCCACCGGTCGTCCGCGGCCGCGGCCGGTTGACAACGGACCGGTGGGCGCGGGATGCTTGCCCGGCTGTGAGTAGTGATTTTGAAGGAGTTAGAGTGCCCATGACGTCTGCACAACCTCGTAAGTGGACCAGCCACGCGGTATTCGGCGGGGCCGTGGTGGCGATCGGATTGGCGGTGGCCGGCCTCACCGGCGGTGCCCAGCAAAAAGGCGAGTGGCCCGGGATCACTGGTGGCGACACGTCGACGCGGTATTCGGCGCTCGATCAGATCAACGCCTCGAACTTCAATTCGCTGAAGATCGCCTGGGAGTGGAACGGCAAGGACGTGCCGCCCGGCATCGAGATCGGCGAGATCAACGCCCGCGGCCTGCCGATCTACGTCGACGGCATGCTGATCACGGTGTCGGGCCCGCGCCGCACGGTGGTGTCGCTCGATCCGGCCACCGGCAAGACGCTGTGGACGTTCCAGGAGCCGACCACCCCGCGGCACGACTACTCGATGCGGTCCAACCACGGCAAGGGCGTGGTCTACCACCGCATCAACGGCCGTGGCGTCATCCTGGTCACCACTCCGGGCTTCTTCGTGCACGCGCTCGACGCCAAGACCGGCAAGCCGATCGAGGGCTGGGGCGAGGCGGTGCCGGTGCCCGGCTTCGCCAAGTCCGGTTCGGTGGACATGTTGAAGGACCTGATCGCGGATTGGCCAATCTGGAGGCAGGCGGAGCAGAAGTACGACGCCGTGAAGGGGCTGCCGCTCGAGATGGGCTACGTCACCACCTCGTCGCCGCCGATCGTCGTCAACGACGTGCTGGTCATCGGCAACTCGGCCGAGCAGGGTTACCACCAGACCCGCGTCGAGAACGTGCCCGGCGACATCCTCGGCTACGACGTCAAGACCGGCAAGTTCCTGTGGAAGTTCCACGTCATCCCGCGGCCGGGTGAGTTCGGCCACGAGACGTGGGAGAACGACGCCTGGCGGTGGACCGGCGACGTCTCGTCGTGGGCGCCGATGTCGGCGGATCCGGCCAGGGGCCTGGTCTACATCCCGACCAACGGCGCCACCATCGACTACTTCGGCGGCTTCCGCCCCGGCGACAACCTGTTCAGCACCAGCGTCATCGCGCTCGACGTGAAGACCGGCAAGCGGGTCTGGCACCAGCAGCTGGTCAAGCACGACATCTGGAACTACGACACCCCGACGGCGCCGATCCTGCTCGACGTCAACGTCGGCGGCCGCCGCATTCCTGGCCTGTTCCAGATCACCAAGCAGTCCTACGTCTACTCCTTCAACCGCCACACCGGCGAGCCGATCTGGCCGATGGAGATGCGGCCGGCGCCGCAGTCGAAGGTGCCGACCGAGAAGCTGTCGAAGGTGCAGCCGCACCCGACCAAGCCGAAGCCGTACGACTTCCAGGGCCGCAAGGAGTCGGACGTCGTCGACTACACCCCCGAGATCAAGAAGCTGGCGCTCGAGCGTGCCAGGAAGCTCGACCTGCTGGCCGAGCTCTTCGAGCCGCCGCGCGAGCGCGGCAACCCGGAGGGCAAGGGGCCGGCCAACATCTGCCCCGGCGGCAACGGCGGGGCGAACATCACCGGCCCCCCCGCGGCCGACCCGGTCGCCGGCATCATCTTCGTGACCTCCTACGATGGCTGCTCGCCGACGCTCCTGCAGCCGGCCAGCGAACGCGACACGCCGGAGATGACCGGCAAGACGCTCGCCGACTGGGTGCCGATCACCGGCGGCCAGAAGCCGCCGCCGCCGATGGCCGACGATCCGCTGCTCGGCCTGCCGTCGATTTTCAAGGGCCCGGTGGGCCGCATCGTCGCCATCGACATGAACACCGGCGAGCACCTGTGGATGATCCCCCACGGCGACACGGCGACCCGTGACCAGGACGCGTTCCGCAACAACCCGCTCATGAAGGGCGTGACCTTCGACACCAACGTCGGCCGCCGCGGACAGGCGGCGATGGCCGCCACCTCGACGCTGCTCCTCGCCACCGGGCAGACCGCCGACAACCGGCCGGCGCTGTTCGGCATCGACAAGAAGACCGGCAAGCGGGTCGGCGCGGTGGCGGTGCCGCGGCTGGGCGGCTATGGCCTGATGACCTACCTGCACCAGGGCAAGCAGTACGTCGTCATCCCGATCAACGGCGGCTATACGACCATGGCTCTGCCGTAGGCCGGCGGGCACCGGCGCTTGCGCCGTGGTCGTCATCAGCGGGCCGGGTGTCCCTCAGGGTCGCCCGGCCCGGTCTCTGTACGGGGCCGCTGGCCCTGCCCGCCGCGTCGGATCCGTTGACAAATCGCCCGCGCCGCCGCATCCTTGGCCGGCTGAGGGCGGCCGGCCCACGTCCGACCGTCTCGCCTTTCCAGGGAGCACAGGTGCCCATGACGTCTGCACATCCTCGTAGATGGACCGGCCAGGTATTGCTGGGCGGGGCGGTGGTGGCAATCGGGCTGGTGGTGGCCGGCCTGACCGGCGGCGCCCAACAGAAGGGCGACTGGCCCGGCATTACGGGCGGCGACACCTCGACGCGCTACTCGGCGCTCGATCAGATCAACGCCTCGAACTTCAACACGCTGAAGGTGGCGTGGGAGTGGCGCGGCGCCGACCTGATGCCGGCCGTGGACATCGGCGAGATCAACGCCCGCGGCCTGCCGATCTACGTCGACGGGATGCTGATCACGGTGTCGGGCCCGCGCCGCACGGTGGTATCGCTCGATCCGGCCACCGGCAAGACGCTGTGGACCTTCCAGGAGCCGACGACGCCGCGGCACGACTACTCGATGCGCTCCAACCACGGCAAGGGTGTGGTCCACTACCGCATCAATGGCCGCAGCGTGATCCTGGTTACGACCCCGGGCTTCTTCCTGCACGCGCTCGACGCCAAGACCGGCAAGCCGATCGAGGGCTGGGGTGAGACCGTGCCGGTGGCGGGCTTCGGCAAGTCGGGCTCGGTCGACATGCTGAAGGACCTCATCGGCGACTGGGCGCCGTGGCGCCAGTCGGAGCAGAAGTACGACGCCACCAAGGGCCTGCCGCTCGAACTCGGCTACGTCACCACCTCGTCGCCGCCGATCGTCGTCAACGACGTGCTGGTCGTCGGCAACTCGGCCGAGCAGGGCTACAACCAGACCCGCGTCGAGAACGTCCCCGGCGACATCCTCGGCTACGACGCCAAGACCGGCAAGTTCCTGTGGAAGTTCCACGTCATCCCGCGGCCGGGTGAGTTCGGCCACGAGACGTGGGAGAACGACGCCTGGCGGTGGACCGGCGACGTCTCGTCGTGGGCGCCGATGTCGGCCGACGCGGCGCGCGGGCTGGTCTACATCCCGACCAACGGCGCCACCATCGACTACTACGGCGGCTTCCGTCCGGGCGACAACCTGTTCAGCACCAGCATCATCGCGCTCGACGTGAAGACCGGCAAGCGCGTGTGGCACCAACAGCTGGTCAAGCACGACATCTGGAACTACGACACGCCGACCGCGCCGCTGCTGCTCGACGTGAACGTCGGCGGGCGGCGCATCCCCGGCCTCTTCCAGATCACCAAGCAGTCGTTCGTCTACTCCTTCAACCGCCACACCGGCGAGCCGATCTGGCCGATGGAGATGCGGCCGGTGCCGGCGTCGAAGGTGCCGGGCGAGAAGCTGTCGACGACCCAGCCGTTCGTGACCCGGCCGGCGCCGTTCGACCAGCAGGGGCGCAAGGAATCGGACCTCATCGATTACACCCCCGAGGTCAAGAAGCTGGCGCTCGAGCGCGCGAAGAAGCTCGACCTGCTGGCGGAGCTCTTCGAGCCGCCGCGTCACCGTGGCAACGCCGAGGGTCGGGGTCCCGCCAACATCTGCCCCGGCGGCGGTGGCGGCGCGAACATCACCGGCCCGCCGGCCGCCGACCCGGTGGCGGGCATCATCTTCGTGGCCTCGAGCAACGGCTGCTCTCCGACGCTGCTGCAGCCGGCTAAGGAGCGCGACAACGACAAGATGACCGGCAAGACGCTGGCCGACTGGGTGCCGATCCGTGAGGGCCAGAAGCCGCCGCCGCCGATGGCCGGTGATCCGCTGCTCGGCATCCCCGACATCTTCAAGGGGCCGTTCGGCAAGATCGTCGCCATCGACATGAACACCGGCGAGCATCTCTGGAAGATTCCGCACGGCGACATGGCCCAGCGCGATCAGGAGGCGTTCCGCGCCAACCCGCTGCTCAAGGGCGTGGCCAACCTCGACACCAACTGGGGCCGTCGCGGCCATCCCGCGCTGGCCGCCACCTCGACGCTGCTGCTGGCCACCGGCCAGACCGCCGACAACAAGCCGCAGCTGTTCGGCATCGACAAGAAGACGGGCAAGCGGGTCGGCTCGGTCGAGGTGTCGCGCCTGGGCGGCTACGGCCTGATGACCTACCTGCACCAGGGCAAGCAGTACGTCGTGCTGCCCATCAACGGCGGCTACACCACGCTGGCGCTGCCGTAGCGCCATCGACCGATCGCCCGCGCAGGCGGGCCGAACGTCCGAGGCCGGGCCCCCGAGGTGGGGCCCGGCCTTTTTGTCGGCCCTTGCGGGCGACAGACGCGGTCGCGAACACCCGAGGGCCACGCGCCGTCCAACGGCGTGTGCCCCTCATCTCGTTCCATCGACGGCCTGTCCTTCGACCCGGCAACCGGCGACGTCCGCCGCGGCGGGCACGTCTGCCGGCTCGAGCCGCAGCCGGCGGCGCTGCTGGCGCTGCTGGCGTCGCGCCCGGGCACGCTGGTCGGCCACGACGAAATCGCGCGGCACCTCTGGCCGGCCGGCACGCACGTCGCCTTTCGCGACGGCGTGCACTACGCCGTCCGGCAGATCCGGCTTGCCTGCGGTGACACCGCCCGGCCGCCGCGGCTCATCGAGACGATGCCGCGCCGGGGTTACCGGCTGCGCGCCGGGGCGCTGGCCGCGCCGCTCGGCGCGCCGCCGTCGATGCCCTCCGACGGGTCGAGCCGCGTCGCCTTCGTCGTCCTGGCGCCGCCGGGCGTGGCTGGCCGGGGCAGCGGCCGCGCTCGCTGCCGCCATCGTCGTCGTGGAACGGCGGCCCAACGACCACCACGCGCGCGCCGTGGCCGTGCTCTCGGCCCTCCACGACTGGATCTATTGAGCGGCGCCGCCCGTCCTCGGATCTTCCTCAGCCCACCCTCGGTCGCCGCCGCGAACGGCCGGCGACGGCCTCCGTCCCTGACGGCAGGAGGTCGGCATGGCGATGAAGATGGCGGTGTTGGTGGCGCTGGTCGGAACGGGGCTGTCGATCGGCGCCGGTACACTGGTCTGGCGCTTTGGTTACTACGCGGCGCCGTTGGCGTGGACAGCCGAGCCCGAACGTCTGGCGGCCGCGCTGGGCGTCACGGCCGGGATGACGGTGGCAGACGTCGGCGCCGGCTCGGGCGACCTGGCGGCGGCACTGGCCGGCGTGGTAGGTGAGGACGGACTGGTCTACGCCACCGAGGTCTCGCCGGCGCGCCGTGACGACATCGCCCGGCGCGTCGCCACGAGTCGTCTCGGCAACCTGCGCGTCGTCACAGGCGGCGCGGTCGAGACGGGACTACCGCCGGCGTGCTGCGACGCACTCTACCTGCGCACGGTGTTCCACCACGTAGCCGATCGCGGCGCCTTCGCCGCCGCGCTGGGCCGCGCCGTGCGCCCTGGCGGCCGCGTCGCCGTGATCGACTTCGCGCCGGGCACGTTGTGGTTCCACGGCGCCGATCACGGCGTGACGCCCGACCAGGTCCGCGCCTCCGCTCGAGGAAGCAGGCTGGCGACTCCGCGACCGCGACGACCACTGGGGCGGCGGGATGTTCCTGCTGGTGTTCGATCGGCCCGACCCGGGCGGGCCCGCGACCGGTCAGTGAGCGAAGGCGCCGTAGGCGGGCGGCACCGGCTCGAGGACGTGCATGTCGAGGAAGCGCGCCGGATCGGCCGGCGGATAGCGAGCCTCCTCGGGGGCGGCGCTGGCGAGGAACGTGCCGGCGGCGCCGGGCCGATAGGCGGCGCAGCCGTCGCGGACGTAAACATGCTCGCGCCGCATCATCCGCCGGGAGCGCGCACTGGTCCACGCGGTGGCGTCGATGGCGCCGAAGTTCCAGTAGCGGCGGCTGGCGACGACGTCGCGCTGGCGCCGGACGCCGATGGTGAGCACACCGCCGGTGGCCGCCCGGTCGTCAAAGGTCTGGCGCCAATCGGGCGCGGGCGAGGGCATCATGTTCGCGTTGACCTCGAGCCGCCTCTCCCAGATGCCGACGCCTTCGTCGTGCCATGTCTGTGCGGCGACGCAGTCGCGCACCTCGAGGTCGAGCAGCGTGGCCCGGTAGTCCGGCTCGGGAAGGGCAAAGAACAGGATGGCCAGGCCGCCAACCGCGGCGATGGCGGTCAGCAGCCGGCGCGCCACCGCCGGGCGCACGCCGACGGCGGCGACCAGCGCGCCGAGCACGGCGCCAAGGATCGTTCCGCCCGGTCCGGTGATCAGGAGTCCCGCCAGCGGTCCCTGGTTGGCCCACGGGTTGAGCACGATGGGCCCGAAGAACCCGCAGACGAAGCCGGTCAGGCCGAGGACGAGCGACCACAGCAGGATGGGCGACATGCTACGAGACGTATCGGCAACGCGGACGGCCGCCGGAGTCCCAGCCGTCGCAGTCCTGCGCGGCCTTGCATGACGGGGCTTCGGAACGCTTGACGTGAGGGCAAGGCCGGCTCCGGCTAGGATCGTGAGGGCCTAGCCGCTAGCCCCTAGCCGCTAGCCGCTAGTCCATGTTCCTAGGTATCGACATCGGCACCTCGAGCGTCAAGGCCGTGCTCGTGGACGAGTCCGGCGAGATCGCGGGGCAGGCGCAGGCGCCGCTGTCGATCTCACGGCCGCGTCCGGGCTGGTCCGAGCAGGATCCGGCCGACTGGTGGCAGGCGACCGGCCTCGCCGTGACAGCGCTCGACGCGCCAGGCCGACGGGCCGTGCGCGGCATCGGCCTGTCGGGCCAGATGCACGGCGCGACCCTGCTCGACGCCTCCGACACGCCGCTGCGTCCCGCGATCCTGTGGAACGACGGCCGCAGCGAGGTCGAATGCCGGGAGCTCGAAGCCGATGAGCCGCAGAGCCGCCGCATCACCGGCAACCTCGCCATGCCGGGCTTCACCGCGCCGAAGCTCCTGTGGGTGCGCAAGCACGAGCCCGACGTGTTCGCCCGCGTGCGGACGGTGCTCCTGCCCAAGGACTACGTGCGGCTGCGCATGACCGGCGACAAGGCCAGCGACCTCTCCGATGCCGCCGGGACGCTCTGGGTGGACGTCGCCGCGCGACGGTGGTCGTTGCCGATGCTGGCGGCGACGGGGCTCGCCGAGGTCCACATGCCGCGGCTGCACGAAGGGCCCGAGCCGACGGGGCGGCTGCGCGCCGAGGTGGCGGAGGCCTGGGGCATGGGCCGCGTGCCGGTGGTGGCCGGCGGCGGCGACAACGCCGCCGGCGCGGTCGGCGTCGGCGTCATCGAGCCGGGTGACGCGTTCCTGTCGCTGGGCACCTCCGGCGTGCTGTTCGTCGCCGGCGCGACGTTCCTGCCCGAATCCTGGGCGGGCCGTGCACGCGTTCTGTCACGCGCTGCCTGGTCGCTGGCACCAGATGACGGTGATGCTGTCGGCCGCCAGTTGTGTCGACTGGGCGGCCGCGGCTCACCGGCGCGGCGGATACGGCCACACTGCTGGCGGGGGTCGAGGCGCGCGGACGCCTCGACGGCCCGGAGATCTTCCTGCCCTACCTGTCGGGCGAGCGCACGCCGCACAACGACCCGCAGGCGCGCGGCGTGCTGTTCGGCCTGACGCACGACAGCGATGCGGCGGCGATCGGCCAGGCGGTGCTGGAAGGCGTCGCCTTCGGGTTCGCCGATGGACTGGACGCGCTGGTCGAGGCGGGCGCCACGGTGGGGCCGATCTCGGTCATCGGCGGCGGCGCGCGCTCGCCGTGGTGGGGCCGTGTGCTGGCGGCCGCGCTGCAGCGGCCGCTCGTCTATCGCGAGGGCTCCGACGTCGGGCCGGCCTACGGCGCCGCGCGTCTCGCCCGGCTCGGCGTCACCGGCGAGGCAGCCGAGAGCATCTGCACGCCGCCACCGGTGCGAGCCGTCGTCGAGCCCGATGCCGCGACATGGAGCGTCTCGCCGGCAAGCGGCGCCGCTACGCGCGGCTCTACCAGGACCTGCGCGATCGCTTTCGAGGAGCGTGACATGGCGGACACGAACCGGGGACCGGGCGGATACTTCGGCGGCGTCGACCCCGTGCGTTTCGAGGGCGCTCGACTCGACCAACCCGCTCGCGTTCCGCTACTACGACAAGGACCGGGTGGTGCTGGGCCGGCGCATGGAGGACTGGCTGCGCCCGGCGGTGTGCTACTGGCATTCGTTCTGCTGGGACGGCACCGACATGTTCGGGGCCGGATCGTTCAACCGTCCGTGGCTGTCCGGGCCGATGACGCGCGAGGCGGCGTTCGCCAAGATGGATGTGGCGTTCGAGTTCTTCGCCAAGCTCGGCCTGCCGTACTACTGCTTCCACGACGTCGACGTGATGCCCGCGGCGGCCACGCTCGGCGAGCACACCCGCAACTTCGCCGAGACGGTCGATCGCCTCGAACGCAAACAGGCCGAAGTCGGCGTGAAGCCGCTGTGGGGCACCGCGAACCTGTTCTCGCATCCGCGCTATCAGGCCGGCGCCGCACCAATCCCGATCCCGACGTGGCGGCCTTCGCCGCCGCGCAGGTGCGCCAGTGTCTGGAGGCCACCCAGCGGCTCGGCGGCGAGAACTACGTGCTGTGGGGCGGCCGCGAGGGCTACGACACGCTGCTCAACACCGATCTGAAGCGCGAGCTCGATCAGATGGGCCGCTTCCTCTCGCTGGTCGTCGAGCACAAGCACCGGATCGGCTTCCCCGGCCACATCCTGATCGAGCCCAAGCCGCACGAACCGACCCGGCACCAGTACGACTTCGATACGCAGACGGTGTACGGCTTCCTGGTGCGGTTCGGGCTGGAGAAGGACGTCAAGGTGAACATCGAAGCCAACCACGCGACGCTGGCCGGCCACTCGTTCGAGCACGAAGTGGCGATGGCGGCCACGCTCGGCATGCTCGGCTCGATCGACATCAACCGCGGCGATCCGCAGAACGGCTGGGACACCGACCAGTTCCACAACGATCCGCTCGACCTGCTGCTGACGATGCGCCGCATCGTGCAGGACGGCGGACTCGGGCCGGGCGGCTTCAACTTCGACGCCAAGGTGCGCCGCCAGTCGATCGATCCGGTGGACCTGTTCCACGGCCACGTCGGCGGCCTCGACCAGCTGGCGCGCGCGCTGCTGGGCGTCGAGGCGCTGGCCGAGGACGGCCGTCTCGATCGTTTCGTCGACGAGCGCTACGCCGGCTGGAGCGGCCCGCGCGGCCAGGCGTTCTTCGGCGAGGGGGCGACGCTGGCCTCGATCGCCGACGCGGCGATCGGCGACGACGTCGACCCGCAGCCGCGCTCGGGCCGCCAGGAATATCTGGAGAACATCGTCGGCCGCTACGTGTGACGCCGCCCGCTGGCGCTCACCAGAACACGACGTAGACGCCGGCGATGATCGCCAGGATCACGATCGAGTGGGCGATCTCCCAGAAGCCGTAGTCGTCCCTCTCGCGCGCCCGCTGCTCGGGCGTGATCGTGCCGAACGTCAGGTTGGCCAGCTTCTCCGGCGAGGCCGCCGGCGTGACCAGGCTGACCACGACGATCAGCACGCAGGTGAAGACGAACAAGAGGAAGCTGAAGTAGAGCCAGTTCACCTCGGCCAGGACGCCGAGCGGTCCTCCGAAGGTCACCCCCGCATCGCTGGCGACGATGAGCGCCAGGCGGGCCATGCCGAGGACGAACCCGGCCGAGATGCCGACCAGGCCCGACATCGGCGAGACCCGCCGCGAGAAGATGCCGAGCATGAAGACGGCGGCGATCGACGGCGCGAGCAGCGACTGGACCAGCTGCAGGTAGCCATAGAGCGAGCCGGAGCCCAGGGATTGCAGGAACGGGATCCACGCCATGCCGGCGCCGACCACCGCCACCGTGGCGACGCGGCCGACGTTGACGAGGTGCGCTTCGCCGACCTGGGGACGCAGGCGCTTGTAGAAGTCGACGGTGAAGAGCGTCGCCGTGGAGTTGAAGAGCGAGGCCAGCGAGCTCATCAGCGCCGCGAGCATGCCGGCCAGCACCAGCCCGCGCAGGCCTTCCGGCAACAGGTAGGACACCAGCCGTGGAAACGCCTCGTCGGGCCGCACCATCTCGGCGAAGCCGGCCACGCCCTGCTGCTTCAGCGCGACCGCGATCATGCCGGGCACGAGGAAGATGAAGATGGGGAAGAGCTTCAGATAGCCGGCCCAGAGCGTGCCGCGGCGTGCCTCCTTGACGTTCTTCGCGGTCAGCACGCGCTGGACGATGTATTGGTCGGTGCACCAGTACCACAGGCCGATGATGGGCGAGGCCAGCATGACGCCGAGCCACGGCGTCTCGCTCGGATCGAACAGGAAGCCGGGGAAGCCCTGGGTCTGTGGCGTCGTGGACAAGGGGCGCCAGAGATGGATCGTCTCGGGATTGGCGGCCCGCAGGCCATCGAGGCCGCCGACTTCGGCGAGGCCCCGCACCAGGATGATGAGCGAGCCGACCAGCATCAGCGGCGTCTGCATGCCCTCGGTCCACAACACCGCCTTCATGCCGCCGGTCACGGTGTAGGCCCCCGTGACGACGACCAGCGCGAAGGCCGAGAACCAGAAGTAGTCGGTGGCCCCCAGCAGCGGCAGATCGATCGTCTCCCCGGGTTGATAGCCGAGGATGGTCGAGATCGCGATCGCGCCGGCGTAGATGGTCACCGAGGCCTTGGTCAGGACGTACGAGACCATGAAGATCAGCGAGAGCACGGTGCGCGTGGCCGGCGTGTAGCGCTTCTCGAGGAACTCGGGCGTCGTGAAGACGCCCGAGCGGAGGTAGAAGGGCGCGAACACCCAGCCCAGCGCCACGCAGAGGTACGAGTGCAGCTCCCAGTGCGCGAACGCCATGCCCGAGCTCGCGCCGGTGCCGGCCAGGCCGACCAGGTGCTCGGCGCCGATGTTGGAGGCGAAGATCGAGGAGCCGATGAGGAACCAGCCGGCGTTCCGGCTGGCGAGGAAGTAATCCTCGGTGTCCCTCTCCTTCCCCAGTGCCGCCCAGATGGCGATGCCGGCGATCACGGTGAAGTAGACCGCGACGACAGCCCAGTCGAGCGCCGAAAAAGTGACCAATCTGCCCGTGCCCATGGGTTCACCTACGGGAAGATCCCGAGCTCCATGTAGCTCCTCGCCACCTTGTGGATGGCGGTGAGGAACGCCGCCGTGCGCAGGTCGGGCACGTCGGGGTGGACCTTGCGCGTCTCGCGCAGCCCGTTGTACGCGGTGATCATCGTCTCCTCAAGACCCGAGTTCACCAGGTCGAGTTCGTCGGGGCCCTTGGCGAGCTCGGCGCGCTGCTGGTCGGTGAAGAGCGTGCCGGTCGCCGTCTCGATGGCCCGCAGCATCTGGCGCTCGTTGGCCTCCTCGTGCCGCTTCGCAGATCCGCCCGAACCGCACGTGCGAGAGGTTCTTGAGCCACTCGAAGTAGGAGACGGTCACGCCGCCGGCGTTGGCGTAGATGTCGGGGATGACCAGCAGGCCCTTCTGCCGGAAGATCGGATCGGCGTCGGGCGTGGTCGGACCGTTGGCGCCCTCCAGGATGATCTTCGCCTTCACCCGGGGGGCGTTGTCGGCGGTGAACTGGTTCTCGAGCGCTGCCGGGATCAGGATGTCGCACTCGAGCTCGAGGGCCGCGGCCGTAGTGGCCAGCGGCGTGGCGCCGGGGAAGGTGAGGATGGACGCTCCGCCCTTGCGGTGCTGGACGACCTCCTCCTCGTGCAGGCCCTTGGGGTTGAGAATCGCGCCCTCGCGCTCGGCGATGGCGATGACCAGGGCCCCGGCCTCGCGGCAGAACTTCGCGGCGTGGTAGCCGACGTTGCCCAGGCCCTGGACGACCACGCGCTTGCCCTCGAGGCCGGTGGTCAGCCCCAGCGCCTTCATGTCGTCGGCGTGGGAGCAGGCCTCGCGGATGGCGTAGAAGAGCCCGCGCCCGGTCGCCTCTCGTCGGCCCTTCACGCCGCCCTGGCCGAGCGGCTTGCCGGTGACGCAGCCCAGGGCGTCGAGCTGTCCGGGGTGCATGGCCGCGTAGGTATCGACGATCCAGGCCATCTCCCGCTCGCCGGTGCCGTAGTCGGGGGCGGGCACGTCGATGCCGGGCCCGATGAAGCCCTTCTTGTCGAGCTCGTGGGTGTAGCGGCGCGTGATGCGCTCGAGCTCCTCGACCGAGTAGTTCCTGGGATCGATCCTGATGCCGCCCTTGGCGCCACCGTAGGGCACGTCGACGACGGCGCACTTGTAGGTCATGAGCGCCGCCAGCGCCATCACCTCCTCCTCGTTCACGTCCGGGGCGAAGCGGATGCCGCCCTTGGTCGGCAGCTTGTGGTGGCTGTGCTCGACCCGCCAGCCGTGGATCACCTCGATTGTCGCCGCTGGCCCGCCGCAGCGGGAAGTCGAAACGGTAGACGCTGTTGCAGCAGCGGATCTGGGTCAGCAGGCCCTCGGGGTACGACGTGAAGCGCGCCGCGTCGTTGAAGTACCGGGTCACCTGATCGAAGAAACTCTCGTGGGATGCGCTCATCGGTCCCCCTGCGGATTGGCCGTGCCGGCAATGGTGCCTGAATTCATCCCGTCCGGTCGGCCGCGGCGCTGCGTGCTGCCCGCTGCCCGCGCACGCGATTGATACAGCGTGCCCATTTGTTACCCGATCGTGGTCAGCCGATTGACGCCGGGTTGACAGTCCTGTCGGCTCACAGACGAGTTCGTGGTTCCGGGGGGGCCGTACGCCCTAACTCGACGCCCAGTCAGCTCGTCGCCGTATTACACCGCTGCATACGACGGCGCGGAAACCGGCGATTCTGTCGCCCCCGGCACGCGACTTGCCAGCGTGGCAGGCTACGAAACGCCGGGGCCAACCCACAGGAGTGTCATGCTGCTCAACGTTCTGCCATTCGGTGCTCGCGACTTCGCGGTCGACCTCGGCACGGCGAACACCGTGGTGTTCGCGCCCGGCCGAGGCATCGTCGTCGACGAGCCCTCCATCGTCGCCGTCAACACGCAGAGCGACAAGACCGAGGCGGTGGGCCATGCCGCGCACGCCATGTTGGGACGCACCCCGGCAAACATCACTACCATCCGGCCGCTGCGCGACGGCGTGATCGCCGACTTCGAAGCGGCCGAGCGGCTCCTGACCCACCTCATCCGGAAAGCCCAGGGCAGCGTCACCTGGCGGCGGACACGGCTGGTCATCGGCATCCCCTCGGGCATCACCCAGGTGGAGCGGCGCGCCGTCATCGACAGCGCCTACCGCGCCAAGGCCAGCGAGGTGCACCTGGTGGACGAACCGATGGCCGCGGCCATCGGCGCCGGGCTGCCGATCACCGAAGCCACCGGCAGCATGGTCGTCGACATCGGCGGCGGCACCACCGACATCGCCGTGATCTCGCTCGGCGGGATGGTCTACACCAGCGCCATTCGCACCGCCGGCAACCACATGGACGAGTCGATCATCAGCTACATGCGGCGGCGCCACGGCCTGCTCATCGGCGAGCGGACGGCCGAAGAGGTGAAGAAGACGCTCGGCACCGCCTGCCACGGTGAGCCGGTGCACTCGATGGAAGTGCGCGGCCGCTGCATGCGCGAGGGCCGCCCGCGGATCATCGAGGTGAACGAGACCGAGGTGCTCGAGGCGCTGGCCGAGCCGCTGAAGGCCATCGTCAACGCCGTGAAGGGCGCCCTCGAGACGATTCCGCCCGAGATCTCCGCCGACATCTACGATCAGGGCCTGGTCCTGACCGGTGGCGGGGCGCTGCTCCGCCGGCTCGACCAGCGGTTGCGCGAGGAAACCGGCGTGCCGGTGCAGGTGGCCGAGGATCCGCTGACCTCGGTCGTCAAGGGCGCCGGCCGGATGCTCGACGACGTCGCCCTGCTGCGCCGCGTGGCCTGGGCCGCCTAGCGGCTGCCGGGCGTCGCCACCCGCGCTTGCCCCACCTCGCCGGCGACGGCTGAATTCCGCCGTTTGCTATCCTTGGTCGCCTATGCCGACCAGTCCCGAGGCCATGCGGCCCGCGAAGCTGTGGCGATCCATGCTTCCCGAGGCCCGCGTCGCCGCCGCCCGCGCGTTCTGGACCGATGAGAACGCCGCGCTGGAGCAGGCTGAAGCCATCGCGCTCATCGCCCGCCAGATCAAGTTCCGCCCGCGCAGCGTGCAGGCCCTGCCGGTCGACAAGCGCGGCAAGTACCTGGCCGGCCTCGCCCAGGTGTCCGACCTGCTCGCCGCCCGCCTGCTGGTCGTCTACCACCTCGAGTTCCAGCGCCCGATGATGGCGGCGTTCCTCGACGCCCTCGGCATCGCGCACGACCAGGGGCTCATCGAGGAAGACGCGGCGAAGGCGCCGGCGCCCGAGACCCTGGCCAAGGCCGCCGATTCCCTGGTGGCGGCCTATCCGAGGGCCGACGTCGCCCGCTATTTCTGGACGCTGTTGTGGCAGGACCCCGAGACGTGGGGCGGGCTCCAGGATCGGCCCGAGCTGGCCGAGATCGCCTGATGCCGCCGTTCGAACGTCACCTGTTCGTGTGCGGCAACCGCCGCGAGGACGGGCATCCGCGCGGCTGTTGCAATCCTTCCGGCGCCGAGGCGCTCCACAAGGCCTTCAAACAGGCCCTGGCCGAGCGCGGCCTGCAGCGCCGGATGCGCGCCAATCGTTCCGGCTGCCTCGATCAGTGCGAGCACGGGCCGACGGTGGTCGTCTATCCCGACGCCGTCTGGTACGGCGGCGTCACCCCGAGCGACGTCGCCGAGATCGTCGACCAGCATCTCGTCGGCGGGCAGCCAGTGGCGCGGCTGCGGCTGGCCGAGGCGTGCGTCAACGCGGCGACCTGTGCGCACAAGCCGCGACGGGCCGTCCTCGCCTGATTTCGGGGGCCCCATGGACGCGCTGCTCACCTCGGACAACCTGATTGCGCTGGTCACCCTGACCGCCCTCGAGGTGGTGCTCGGCGTCGACAACGTGATCTTCATCTCGATTCTCGCCGGCAAGCTGCGCCTGGAGGATCAGGCGCGCGCCCGCCGCCTCGGTTTGCTGGCGGCGATGGTGATGCGCATCCTGCTGCTGTTTTCCCTGGCCTGGATCGTCCGGCTCACCGAGCCGCTCTTCTCGGTGTTCGGCCGCGGCGTGTCGGGACGCGATCTCATCCTGCTCGGCGGCGGCCTGTTCCTGCTGGCCAAGGCGACGCTCGAGATTCACGAGAAGCTCGAGGGCGTGGAAGGCGAGCGGTCGGCGCGCGTGGCGCCGTCCTTCGGCGCCGTCATCATCCAGATCATGCTGCTCGACATCGTCTTCTCGCTCGACTCGGTGATCACCGCCGTCGGCATGGCCGAGTCGATCACCGTGATGGTGATCGCCGTGGTCCTGGCCGTCGGCATCATGATGGTATCGGCAGGCTCGGTGTCGGAGTTCGTGCAGCGCCATCCCACCGTGAAGGTGCTGGCGCTCAGCTTCCTGCTGCTCATCGGCATGTCGCTGGTCGGCGAGGGCCTGGGCCAGCACATTCCGAAGGGCTACATCTACTTCGCGATGGCGTTCTCGGTCTTCGTCGAGATGATCAACCTGCGGGTGCGCAAGCACGGCGTCCCGGTCGATCTGCACGAGCCGTACACGCCAGAGCCGCCGCGCTGACGCCGGCGGCCCTACTCGGCCCGGAGCGCGGTTGCGGGGTCGGTGGTGGCCGCCCGCCGGGCCGGTGCCCAACTGGCTGCGGCCAGCACGGCGAGGAGGAGCACGGCTGCCGCGCCCGCGCTCGGGACGTCGACGATGTCCACCCCGACCAGCAGCGCGCGCAGCAGCCACCCGACGCCGGCGGCGAGCACGAGCCCGGCGGCCACGCCGGCCAGGCCGAGACGGGCCGCCTGCCCGAGCATCTGCGTTTGCATCTGCCGGGTCGAGGCGCCCAGCGCCATGCGGATGGCGATCTCGCGGGTCCGCTGTGCCGCCACGAACGCCATCAGCCCGTAGACACCGAGTGCGGCCAGGCCGACGCCAGCGAGGCCGACGCTGCCCGCCACCCAGGCGGTGAGGCGCTGCGGCGTCAGGCCGATGGCGACGGCGTCGTCGAACGACTGCACGAACATCACCGGCACGCTCGGCTCCACCTGGGCCACGGCGGCCCGGAGCGCGGCATCGGGCGGGGCTCCCGGGGCGTGGCCGACGAACAGCGTGACGTCGCCGATCGGATGCTGCGCCATCGGCACGAACAGGAACGGCTCGGGGGCATCGCTGATATAGCGGTACTTCGCATCGGCGGCGACTCCCACCACCTCGATTGGCGTCTCGGCGTCGTCGCGCCCGCGATGGAGCAGCCGCTGGCCCACGGCGGAGCGACCCGGCCAGACCGTGCGTGCAAAGGTCTCGTTCACGACGGCGACGCGTGACGCGCCCTCGCGATCGGTGGAGCGCAGGCCGCGGCCGTCGATGATCCGCATCCGGACCACGTCGAAGTACTCCGGCGTGACCACGTTCCAGTCGGCATCGACGGTGTCGTCGCTGGCCGGTCCAAGATACCCGGGCACGCGTAACCGGCCAAGACCGAATCCGCTGCCCTGGAGCGGAATCATCCGGGCCGCGGCGACCGCCGTCACGCCCGGCAGCCCGGCGATCCGCGCCTGCAGTCGCTGCACCAGGTCCACGGCCGCCGGCCCGCGGAAGCCGGCGAGCGACACGTCGACGTTGGCGAGCACGACGTCGGCGGTCGTGAACCCGGGATCGGTCCGCGCCGCCTGCTCCAGCGTCCGCACGAAGAGGCCGGCGGTGACGACGAGCATCAGCGACAGCGCCACCTGCGCTGCGACCAGCGCGTGGCGGAGTCGCCGGCGCGCGACGTCGGGCGTGGCCGTGGCGCCATGGAGCAGCGGCGCCAGGTCGTGGCCGAGCGCGTGGCGGGCCGGCGCCAGGCCGAAGGCGAGCGCCGTGACGAGCGACACGCCCAGCGCGAAGGCGACGACGCGGCCGTTCACCGTCAGCGCCAGGTTGAGGGCGATCGGCAGCGCCGGGAGCGACGCATTGACCAGCCGTACCCCGACGACGGTCAGGGGCACGGCGATCACTCCGGCGATCAGGAACAGCAGGGCAGTCTCGGTCAGCAACTGGCCGACCAGCCGTCGGCGGCTCGCGCCGATCGCCAGGCGCGTGGCCATCTCGCGCCGCCGCGCCGTGGCTCGCGCCAGCAGCATGCCGGCGACGTTGCTGCAGGCGATGGCCAACAGCGCACCGGTGAGCACGAACAACACGCCGACGAAGACGACAAACGGCGTGCGCACCGGCCCCGGCACGCGGCTGGTCGGCACGAGTGCGACGGTGTGGCGCGGATTGGCCGCCGGGTTGGCCGCCTTGAAGCGCGCCATCAGCGTGTTGAGCTCCGCCGCCGCCGTGGCCGGCGAGAGGCCGGGCCGCAGCCGCCCGACGCCCAGATGCCAGACGACGCGCACGTCGGTGAGCTGGGCAGCGCTGGGCAGTCCGCGGGCTTCGGCCACCATCGCCATCGGCACGAAGAGGTCGGTGCCCGCCAGCGTCACGCCTTCGAAACCGGGCTCGGCGACCCCGACCACCGCGAACTCCCGGTTGTTCAGGCGAAGCGGCCGGTCGAGCACGGCGGGATCGGCACCGAGGCGGCGGGTCCAGAAGCGGTGGGTGAGCACGACGACCGGCCGTTGGCCGGGCACGGCGTCTTCGTCGGATCGGAAGAATCGGCCAAGTGCGGCCCGGGTGCCCAGGACGTCGAAGAAATTGGCCGAGACCAGCGTGCCGAAGACGCGCTCGCTCGCCGGCCCGGCCGTCAGGCTCATCGGCCGGCCGCCCAACTCCACGGCGGCCAGGCCGTCGAACGTCGTGGCGTGCTGACGCAGGTACTCGAAGGCCGGGTGCGACATGTTGTCGAAGCCGCTGCCGTCGTTGCCGCGGCCGACGTCGACGACGCGCCCGGAGTCGCGCACCCCGGCCGCCGGCGCCGTCAGCGCGTCGGCCACGCTGTAGACGGTGCTGCTGGCCGCCACCCCCAGGCTGAGCGATAGCACGGCGGTGGCGCTGAACAGGGGGCTCCGGCCGAGCAGCCGTAGGGCGTGGCGAGCGTCGGCCAGGAAGGTCATGTCCCCCTTAGACTTGGCCCGAACGGCAGATGTTTCCCCGACCAGCCAACCGCCGGGGCCCCAGCCCGTCCAAGGAACCAGGGATGAGCGCGGAGGATCGGCAGGATCTCGACCGGGCGCGCCGCGGCAACGACGACGCTTTCAGGGCGCTGGTCGAGCGCCACAGCCGCTACCTCTACGCGGTCGCCCACCGGGTGACCGGCAACGGTCCCGACGCGGAGGACGTGGTGCAGGAGGCGTGGTTGAAGGCGCATCGGCAGCTGGGACGATTCGAGGAACGGTCGGACGTCCGCACCTGGCTGCACCGGATCACCGTCAACTGCGCGATCGACTTCATCCGCGGACGCCGGCACCGCGAGCTGGCCCGCGATCCCGACGACCTGGCCGCCGACGCGGCCGCCAGCGCGGAGTCCGGTGGCCCGGCCGGGCCGGAGCGGCTGGCTGAGAGCGGCCAGATCCAGGACCGTGTCGCCGCGGCGATGGCCGAGCTCACCGTGTCCGAGCGGGCGGCCTTCGTGCTGCGCCACGTCGAGGGGCTGTCGATCGACGAGATCGGCCGCGCGCTGGGGCTGAAGACCAACGCCACGAAACACAGCGTATTCCGCGCGGTGAAGAAGATGCGAGTGGCGCTAGAGCCGTTCGCCGGAGTGTCCCGATGACCGTGCCGTCCCGACCCGCGCCGCACCTGTCCGAGGAGGACCTGGTGCTGGCCTACTACCGAGAGCTGCCGGCGCGGGAGCAGTCCAGCGCGGAGGAGCATCTGGCCGACTGCGAGGCGTGCCGCGAGGCCCGGGCGCGGTTGGTCGAGACGCTGGGTCTCGTCGATGCCGCCCCGGCGGCCGAACCGCCGCCCGGTTTCGAGCGCGTGATGTGGGCCCGGGTCCAGGCGGCGTTGCCGCCGGCGCAGCCGTCCGGAGTGCTCGCCTGGTTCACCCCGCGCTGGGTGATGGCGGCCGCGGCCGCGTCGCTGCTCCTGGTGGCGTTCCTGGCCGGGCGCTGGTCGGGCGCCCCGCCGCAGGCGCCGACGCCGGCCACCGAGACCGCGGCGGTCACGACGCCGGCATCGGACACGCCCGAACGAATCCTGCTGGTGGCGGCGGGCGATCACTTCGACCGCACGCAGATGGTGCTGGCCGAGCTGGTCAACGCCGACCCGGCGCAGGCCGGAATCCTCGACGTGGAGCGGGCCCGGGCCGCCGATCTCGTGTCGACCAACCGGGTGATTCGTCAGTCGGCGTCCGACGCCGGCGACGAGGTGATGGTGGGACTGCTCGAGGACCTGGAACGGGTCCTCCTGGAAGTGGCCAACGGCGGTGGAGACGATACCGCCGCCGAACTGGAAGTGTTGCGGACGCGGATCGAGTCGCGGGGGATTCTGTTCCGCTTGCGGGTGATCACGTCCGACGTGCGGCAGCGCGAGGCGCAGCCGCGGCGCACCCTGGCAGCGCCAGTATCGTAGGCGGCCGGGCGACGAGGAGCGAGATGATGCGAGTGTCGAGACAGCAGTGGATGGTCGGGGCGGTGTGCGGACTGGCCGCCTTCGCCGCCGGGGGTCGCGCCGCAGCAGCCGCGCCGTTCCTGACAAGCAGCGGGGACGCCCTCGCGGCCGGTCAGGCCGTGCTCGTGGATGCCGATCGTGCCGACGAGCGGGAGCAGGCCCGCGACGAGGCGGATCGCGAACGCGAGCGGGCCGAGCGTGACCGCGAGCGGGCGCAGCGAAACCGCGAGCGCGGCGAGGACGCCTACGACCGCGGCCAGGACGCGCTGTCGGATGCCCAGTGGACGCGCGCCATCGAGCGCTTCGCGCAAGTGATCGCCGCCAAGGGCTCGCGCATCGACGGCGCGATGTACTGGACTGCCTACGCCCAGAGCAAACTGGGTCAGCAGGCCGATGCGCTGGCCACCTTGTCGGAGCTGACCAAGGCGTTTCCCTCGAGCCGCTGGCTGGGCGACGCGCGGGCGCTCGACCTCGAGGTGCGCCGCAGTGTCGGCCAGCCGGTGCGCCCGGAAGCGCAGGCCGACGAGGAGCTGAAGCTGCTGGCGATCCAGGGCCTGCAGCACTCCGACCCGGCCCAGGCGGTGCCGATGCTGCAGGCCTTCCTGCAGGGTCCGCAGTCGCCGCGGCTGAAGGAGCGGGCGCTGTTCGTGCTGGCGCAGAGCAACTCGCCGCAGGCGCGCCAGGTGCTGGCCGAGATCGCCAAGGGCGCGACCCAGCCCGATCTGCAGCGGCGGGCCATCCAGTATCTCGGCATCAACGCCACGCAGGACAACCGCCAGTTGCTGGCCGAGATCTACGCGACCTCCACCGACGTGAGCGTCAAGCGCCAGGTGCTGCGCGCCTACATGGTGGCTGGCGATCGGGCGCGGGTCGTCGCCGCCGCCACCAGTGAGCCCTCCCCTGAACTGCGGCAGGAGGCGATGCGCCAGCTCGGGGTGATGGGCGCGCGCGAGGAGTTGCGGCAGCTCTATCAGAAGGAGACCGACCTCGACGTCAAGCGCCAGATACTCCAGGCGCTCTTCGTCGCCGGCGACAGCACCCGCCTGGTTGAGCTCGCCAACAGCGAGACCAACGCCGAGCTGCGGCTGGCCGCGGTGCGCCACCTGGGGACGATGGGCAGCCAGCGCACTGGCCCGGCCCTGGTCACCCTCTACGAGCGCGATAGCGACGCCGCGGTGAAGCGCGCGGTGATCAACGCCTTGTTCGTACAGGGCAACGCCGAATCGCTGGTCGCGCTGGCGCGCAAGGAGACGAGCGCCGAGTTCAAGCGCGAGATCGTGCAGAAGCTGTCGGTGATGAAGTCGAAGGTCGCCACCGACTACCTGCTCGAGATCCTGGGCAAGTGAGGAGGCGGCGATGCGCGTCACGATTCCGATCGCCGCGGGCCTCCTGCTCCTGACCGGGCTGGCCGGCGCCGCCGTCGGCCAGCCGGCGCGCCTCGGCAATGGCCCGGTCACCACCCGAGCGCTGTCGGGCCCACTCGACCAGGCGCTCGAGCGCTCGCGGACCGCGTCGGCCGATGCCCATTGGCTCGCCTACGAAATCGCCGCGGCTCCCGGCGATCGGTGGATGTGCGACTGGAACGAGTGGAGCCGGCAACAGCCTCCGGCGACCTCGGCGCGACTCGAACCGGCCGACTCGGCCTACGTCTTCTACCGGCTCGAGGCCGGGCGCGTCGATCGCGTCCGGCTGTTCTCGCCGGGGTGCGCCATCGACGCCGCCGGCCGGCCGGTCGAGTGGCTCACCGGGGTGCCGGCCGCCGAGAGCGTGCGCACGCTGGCGGCGCTGGCCAGGCGCGCGGAACGCCGGCTGGTCGACGGGGCGCTGGCCGCGCTGTCGCTGCATGCCGGCGCCGCGGCGCTCGCCGCCACGATCGACCTGGCCCGCACCGGCGACACGGCGCACGCCCGCGGTCAGGCGCTGTTCTGGCTGGCCCAGCGTGCCGGGACCCAGGCCGCCGGCGCGATCGACGAGGCGCTGGCCCGCGATCCCGACACCGAGGTGAAGAAGCGGGCCGTCTTCGCCCTCAGCCAGCTGCCGGCCGACGAAGGCGTGCCGCGGCTGATCGAGGTGGCGCGCTCGCACTCGAACGCTGCCGTCCGCAAGCAGGCGATGTTCTGGCTCGGGCAGTCGAAGGACCCGCGGGCGCTGACCTTCTTCGAGTCGGTGTTGTTGAAGTGACTCGCGGACCTGACGCCCTGTCAGCCGTGACGGCGCAGGGCAGGCCCGGCTCTCGCGTCCGGCCCTCCGCAGGCCGTCAAACGCCATCGGGGGCGAATGTCGGCGGAAGCGCGGGGCCCCGGGCGGTGCTGCGCGACGTGACGACGGGTCGCACGTAGGGCAGGGCTTCAGCCCTGCCGGGGTGAATGCATCCTTACGTCGCCGCTGCGCCAGAACACCCCACGCGGACTTCGGCGCCGCCTCGTCGTTTGACGGCTCACGCTCGCGCGGCCTGCTCCGGACGGCCGCGAGATCCGGGCCAGCCCTCCGCCGTCTGCCGAGCTATGCCGACCGAGCCTAGCGGAGTAACAAAACTATGCCGCGGACTTGGGGGACTGCGATTTGAATGTGCAACCCGAAGCAGAAAGGGTAGTTGCCTGATCGGTAGAGCAGCGGGAGTGGCGCTACACTCCAGGCACCGGCGGGATCCGTGGCGCTATGCGGACCTGTCCAATAGTAGTTAGGCAGACCGATCAAGTGCGGAATGTGAATCATGGGCCAAGAGTGTCCACGTTGTCGTCTGTTTAGCCCAGACGAGGCGCTTCGCTGTGATTGCGGATACGACTTCGCAACCCGCACAATAAAGGAGTCTTACCTTGCCGCCCACATTCTCGAAAAGGAGGGCGGACCAGAAGCACTCCTTGCGAACGCTGCGCGAAAGAACATACGAACTGGTACCGCCCTGCTTCTCATGAGTGGCGGGTTAAGCGCCTTTGTCTCACTCTTTGCACCTCAGGAGTCTCCTCAGAGTGAACGCGGGACTTATTCCATGTTCTTAGGTGGTTTCACCATCGGTGCAATCCTGCTCATCAGGGGGCTGAGTCAGCGCCGCCTCCGACGAATGCCGCCCTTGCGGGGTTCATCAGCCGGGAACGGATTCCTAGGCGAGGGTGGATACCATGCGTGGCTGCATCATCTCAACGCTGATCCCCTCGCCCTCGGTGTCCGTGGTCTAGCGCTCGCCTTCGCTGGCATACCAGCGACGCTGGCGTGCGCTATTGTCGGCCTTCTGATCTTTCCAGAGGGTTGGTATCCTCAATTTGTTCTGGCGTTACCAGGTATCCTTGCTGGCTGTCTCGTTGTGTACCTTCTGGGCTTTGTCGTCTACAGACTTCCGACTGTTGGAATCGCCGTTTGCGGTCTGATTGGCTCGATGTGCATATGGCTCCTTCTGTTTTGGGCCAGCACACACGAGCTTTCGCCTTGAATGCTCGAATATGGGCTGCCTAACTTCGCGCTGGAGCCGTCGGGGAGCCTCCCTCACTAAAGTAGACACTTCCACCTAACGGCCGGAGGTGTCAGATGCCCAGAGCGGGCCCACGAAAAGTCCAGCGGCTACAGGCACTCCGTCAGGGCGCAAGCCGATCAGTTGGAGGGGCAGACGTTCGGGACCACGAGTGTCGACCCGCTGGCATTGCGAGACGGCAGCTTCGTGCCGCCGGTGCCATCCACGAGCTCGGGGATCTCGCGCCGTAGCGCAAGGCGCTGATTGGCGAACGGCAGCGCGAGGCGAAGCGGCTTGCCCAAGGTGCTCGAGGACACCCCCCGCTTCGTCGCCTGAATCAGTGTACGGCGGAGGGCCGGCCCGAGTCTCGCGGCCGTCCGGAGCAGGCCGCGGACGCGTCAGACGTCAAACGACGAGGCGGCGCCGAAGTCCGCGTGGGGTGTTCTGGCGCAGCGGCGACGGAGGGACGCATTCACCCCGGCAGGGCTGAAGCCCTGCCCTACGTGCGACCCGTCGTCACGTCGCGCAGCACCGCCCGGGGCCCCGCGCTTCTACCGACACTCGCCCCCGATGGCGTTTGACGGCCTGCGGAGGGCCGGACGCGAGAGTCGGGCCGGTCCTCCGCCGTCGCGCAGAGACGGTTGCGTCGCGCCGAGGCGACCGGCGGCGTGTCACGCAGACTGTCTGCTGCGTACGCGGGTACTCGAGGCAGACCTGAAGGTCTGCCCTACGGCAGGCCGGCGTGCGCGCGCATCCAGTCGGCGATCGCCTGGACGATCTCGCGTTCGACCTCGGCCTGCGGGCGGCCGGCCGAGGCCTGCACCTTCATCGAGTGGTCGCCGGTGGGCACCGGCAGGATGGTGAGCAGCGGCTGGGGCCCCACCGCCTCGCGCACGTCGTCAGGCCCGCCGAAGGTGTCGCGCGTGCCCTGCACGACCAGGACCGGCACGCCCAGTTGGCGCAAGTGGGAGACGCGGTCGCCGCCACGCGGGCCGGGCGGCTTCAGCGGATAGCCCGAGGGCAACCGCGCCCGCCGAGCGGGACCGCACTGGTCCACTGGTCCGGCTGCGCGGCCAGGTGCGTGGCCATGCGGCCGCCCATCGACTTGCCGCCGACGAACACCACCCGACGCGCGCCGCCCCCGGCGGCGACGGCGGCGTCGACCACGGCGCGAAACGCGCGCTCGAGCACCGGCGGCCGGTCGGGCATCTTGCGGCGGGCGGCCATGTAGGGAAAGTCGAAGGTCACCACGTCGATGCCGTGTTCGGCCAGCCGCTCGGCGTAGCGGCGCATGAAGGGACTGGCCTGCCCGGCGCCGGCGCCATGCGCGAACACGAAGACCATCTCGCCTGGCGCGGCTGCGGACGGATAGGCGAGCGCGGGCAACGGCAGGCCGTCCAGCTCGACGTTCATGACAAGCGGTGACATCGGGAGACGCTACGGCTCGCTATAGTAATTGCTTCGCTCTGCGTCGTTCCGCGGCGTCTTCTCCTCATGCTCCACACTCCGAACGTCCATTCTGCCGGCCGTCGTGCGAGCGCCGCGCTGGTCACCATTGTCGTCCTGGCTGGCGCGCTTGTCGCGACGCCGGTGGGAGCGCAGGGGCCTTCGTCGGTAGCCGACCTGCCGCGCCCCTCGGCATCTGCCGCGGCAGTGGCGGAAGCGCCGACGCTCGACGGCGACGTGCTGGGCGATCCGGCCTGGGCCGCGGCGACGCCGATCGACGGGTTCCTGCAGGAGCTGCCGGTCGAGGGCGATCCGTCGTCGGAGCGGACCGAGGTCCGGGTCGTCTACACCAAGGACACCCTCTACATCGGCGCGGTGATGTACGACCGCGACCCGTCCGGCATCGTCGTCTCGGACTCGCGCCGCGACGCGCCGCTCGACGACGTGGACAGCTTCCGCGTCATCTTCGACACCTACCGCGACCGCCAGAACGGCTTCGTCTTCGGCACCAATCCCGCCGGGGTCGAGTACGACGGGCAGGTCACCCTCGAAGGGCAGGGCGGCGGCGGGCTGACCGGCGGAGGTCAACAATCCTCGGGGTCGGGGAGCGGCTTCAACGTCAACTGGGACGGCGCCTGGCAGGTGCGGACCCGCACCAGCGAGATCGGCTGGAGCGCCGAGTTCGCCATTCCGTTCAAGACGCTGCGCTTCCCGTCCGGCAGCGCCCAGACGTGGGGCGTCAACTTCCAGCGCATCATCCGGCGCCACAACGAGCGCGCCTACTGGGCGCCGATCCCGCGCCAGTTCAACCTCTACCGGGTGTCGCTGGCCGGCACGATCAGCGGCATCACCACCCCGACGCTGCGCAACTTGAAGGTGATTCCCTACGTGCTCGGCAACGCCACGAAGTCCGGCGTCAAGCCGGTCGACACCGAGGACGACTACGACGCCGGCGGCGACATCAAGTACAACGTCACGCCGAGCCTGGCGCTCGACGGCACGATCAACACCGACTTCGCCCAGGTCGAGGTCGACGACCAGCAGGTCAACCTCGATCGCTTCAATTTGTTCTTCCCCGAGAAGCGGCCGTTCTTCCTCGAGAACGCCGGCTTCTTCTCGGTGGGCAACCCCGGTGAGGTGGACCTGTTCTTCAGCCGCCGCATCGGCCTGGACGCCGCCGGCGAGGCGGTGCCGATCATCGGCGGCGGCCGCCTGTCGGGCAAGGCCGGCCGCTACAACATCGGCCTGCTCAACATGCAGACCACCGACGTGGACGAGATCGTGCCGGCCGCCAACTTCACCGTGGCCCGCGTCGCCCGCGACCTGCCCAATCGCTCGTCGATCGGCGCCCTCTTCGTCAACCGCGTCGCCACCGGCGACTCGCCGCTGTCGGGCCACCACAACCAGACCTATGCGGTCGACGGCCGTCTCGGCGTGAAGCAGAACACCGTGGTGTCGGGCTTCTACGCCCGCACCGAAACCTCCGACCTCGACGGCGACGACTACGCCTTCAACCTGCGGTCGCGGACCAACCTGCGGAAGATCGACGTCGACGTCGGCTACCAGGAGGTGGGGAACCGGTTCAACCCCGAAGTCGGGTTCCTGACCCGGCGCGGCTACCGCAAGCCCGACGTGCGGGTGATGACCCGATTCCGGCCGAAGCGGATCTTCCAGGAGCTCCGGCCGCACGTCACCGTGCGCGGCTTCTGGGGCCTGGACGACTTCCAGGAGAGCGGCTACGCGCACATCGACAACCACTGGCAGTTCAAGGACAGCACCGAGGTCCACACCGGCGTCAACCTGACGCAGGAAGGCCTGCGGGTGCCGTTCGAGATCTACCCGGGCATCTTCGTGCCCCCCGGCGACTACAAGAACGCCGAGATCCAGCCGGTGTTGATGACCAACCAGGCGCTGCCGGTGAGCTTCAGTTTCCAATCCAACTTCGGCGGCTTCTTCAGCGGGTCGCGCAAGAGCATGAGCCCGACGCTGCGGATGCGCGCCGGGCAGGTGCTGACCGCCGAACTGGCCTACCAGCGCAACGACGTCGACCTGCCCCAGGGTGACTTCATCACCAACCTGGCGCGGCTGCGGGTGTCCTATTCGTTCACGCCGCGCATCTTCGCCCAATCGCTGATCCAGTACAACGATCGCGCCGACGTCTGGTCGATGAACGTGCGGGTCGGCTGGCTGCAGGCGGCCAATACCGGGCTCTTCGTCGTCTACAACGACACCCGCGGCCTCTACGATCTCGTCCCCGGACCCGAACGCGAGGATCGCAGCCTGATCATCAAGTTCAGCCGGATGTTCGACATCTTCCAGTAGGACGTCGCCGGCCGCTGTCACGGTGACATTTCCGGGCGTCGCAGGAACTGCCGCATGACCGAGCCGCGTCCACACGTCGTCGCCACGGCGACTCATGGCCGATACCTGGTCGATCCGCCCGGTGGCCCCGGGCCTTTCCCGATCCTCTTCGGTTTCCACGGCTACGCGGAATCGGCGGACGCCCACATGGCGCAGCTGACGCGCCTCGACCCCGCACACCAGTGGCTGCGCGTGAGCGTCCAGGGCCTGCACCGCTTCTACGCCAGGGGAGATCGCGTGGTCGCGTCGTGGATGACGCGCGAGGATCGGCTCGAGGCCATCGCCGACAACGTCGCCTACGTGGGAGCCGTGCGCTCCGCGGTCGAGCGCGACTATCCGGCCGAAGCGCGGGCCGTGGTGGCCGGCTTCTCCCAGGGCGCCGCTCAGGCGTACCGGACCGCGCTGTCGTGGCCAGGCGCCTGCCGCGGCGTGATCGCGCTCGGTGGCGACGTGCCGCCGGATGTCGCGCCCGCGGCCGGGCTGCTCCCGCCCGTGCTCGTCGGCCGCGGCTCCCGCGACGAGTGGTACACGGCCGAGAAGCTCGAGGCCGATCTGCAGGTGCTCCGCGCCGCTGGGGTCGACGTGACGGTGTGCGAGTTCGACGGCGGCCACGAGTGGGCCGAGCCGTTCGTCGTGGCGGCAACGGCGTGGCTGGCGCAGCGGCCGGCCAATCTGCGCTGAGTGCGTCGGCCGCCGGTGGTCCGCCGCCGGGTGCCAGAGCCTGCGCACCTCGCGTATGATCTGGAGCACACTTCGACAGGAGGCAGCACATGGCCGCTGCGGCATGGCAGGTTCAAGGGCAGTACTACGAGACGTGCAACTGCGACTTCGTGTGCCCGTGCGTACCGGCCCAGCTGGCTGTCGATGCCGACGAAGGGCTCGTGCCTCTTCGCCATGGCGTTCCAGATCGAGAAAGGCCGCTACGACCGCCTCTCGCTCGACGGTCTCGGATTCATCATCCTCGGGTCCACGCCCGGCGAGATGGGGAAGGGCAACTGGTCGGTCGGCGTGGTCGTGGACGAGCGCGCCACCGCAGACCAGCGGGACGCGATTGTGGGTATCGCCAGCGGCGCCGCCGGCGGCCCGATTGCGGCGCTGTCGGGGCTCGTGGGCACGATGCTCGGCGTCGAGTCCTCGCCCATCGAGTTCACCCGGGACGGCGTGTCGTGGTCGGTGACGGCTTCGCACCTGGTCCGCATGTCGGCGCGGGGCGCCACCGGGCTCGACCCCGCGGCAGCGCCCCTGCAGTTGAGCAACACCGGGCATCCGGCGGCCAACACTTTCTCGCTGGCCCGCGCGGAGAGCAGCCACGTGTCGGCCCTGGGAATTGCCTGGGACGACACCAGCGGACGCAACAACGGGCAGTTCGCGCCGTTCTCCTGGCAGAGCGCGTAAGCGCCGGCAATCAGCGCATCACCATCCACGCCGCAAGGAGCAGCAGCACCAGCCCGGTGATTCTGGCCGTCCAGAGGCCAAAGGGCGCCAGCTTCTCGACGAGGACCCACGCGGTGAGCGCGATGATGACGACCAGGTTCATCACACCGCCCGCAAACAGCAGCAGCATCATCGCCCAACAGCAGCCGAGACAATACAGGCCGTGGCCCACGCCGAGCTTGAAGGCCGACCGAGTGTCGCCGGATCCCCAGTGCTGCAGGAGGTAGGCCAGGGGCGACCGGCACACCCGCAGGCACGCGCTCTTGAACGGCGTCAACTGATACAGACCGGCGGTCGCGAGGATCGCCGCCGCCATCCACGGCGTGGCCGGCTCCATCATGGGCGTGAGCACCAGTGCCGATGACAGCACACGCTGCAGGGCGGTGGCCCCGATGCTGAAGAGCGCCCACACCAGGACATAGCCGGCGGCCAGCGCGTAGACGCGCCGGGCAGCGTGGTCGGCGCCGCGCGTGCGTAGCGCGCCCGCATAGAGGAGCACGAGCGGCGAAGCCGACGGCAGCATCATCGCCGTCATCATCACGGCCCACATGGCCCAGAGCAACACGAGATGCGGCAGGTCCCAGGCCGCGGTCATCATCCACGCCGAGGGCCCTTGCATGCTCCCGTACATGTCGCGGGCCATCAGCGCAATCCAGGTCCAGCAGGCGAGGGGAATCAGGACGAGCAGCGCGGCGCTGACCCGCCGCTCGTGGGTCAGTGCGGCTTCGACCAGGGTGCGGGTGCCGGGTGCGGACATCGGCACGGGAGCTCGAGGCCTCACAGCCTCGGCTCGACGGGCGCCACCGGGTTCAACGCCGCGGCGAGCCGCTCGGCGAGCGCCGCGATCGTCAGCGGCGACGACCCTTCCGCCTTGTTGTTCACGAGCACGTAGACCCGGCGTCCACGGGCCAGGGCGCGCGCGGTGAGCTCGACCACCTCGCCGCGCATCGCCTCGTCGGGCGCGACCAGGCGGTTGAATGGCTGAAAGAGGTCGCGCTGGTCCTCGTACCAGGTGCCGGGTTTCAAGAGCAGGCGCACGACGATGAAGGGCGGGTCCACCGGCGCGACGACCGCTGCCTGCGCCAGCGGCATCGGCATCGCGCTCCAGTAGTTGTAGGTGTGGGCGACGCCGTGCCGGGCGAGCACTGCCGCGTAGGCCGGCGTCAGCAGCGCTCGATCGCGGAGTTCCACCGCGTAGTCGAAGTCACGCGGCAGCTGGTCGAGGAAGCGATCGAGCTCGTCGGCGAACCACGCCGCGGCCGACGGCTCGTCGCGACGACCGGGCGGAAATTCGAGCACGATCGGTCCGGCATGGGTCGGGAAGGCCGCCGACAACGGGACGAGCAGATCGTCGAGGAGCCGCGCGACCGAGAGGAAGTCGGGATTGCTCTGCGCCGGACCGCGGCCGCTGCCGAACGTCGGCGCGACGCGCGAAGTCACCGTCGCCGGCGCCTTGAAGCAGCAGGGGAAGCCTGCCGGAAGCTGATCGGCGTAGGCCCGCAGATCGTCCAGCGGGATGGGCGCGTAGTAGCTCCGATCGATCCCCACGGTGCGGAGCAGCGGATGACGGGCGTAGTGGCGCAGCCCGTCGCGGCCGAGCGCCTTTGGCCGCCAGCGACGACGGATAGACGAGCCCGGCCCAGCCCGGGAACGTCCACGAGCTGGTGCCGAAGCGGACCAGGTCGGGGAGCCGCGTCGCCAACGCCGCGGCGGCCGCCCTCCGCGCCTCGAGGGCCTCGTCGACGGCTTGGGCCGCCGCCGTGGGCGCGGCGGCGTCGATGCCGAAGAGCGACAGCTGATCGCTCATGCCCGCTGCTGTCCCCGCATCCCGGCGGTGTGCCCCTTGCCACCGTGGAGCCGAGAGGCGACACTACGCCGATGTCCGCGTCCGCGCCGCCGCCGCCCGAGGACGCCGACGCGTCCCAGGCCGGGGCGCGTCGAATGGAGCTCGGCGCGCTCGGCTGGGATGCGGACTGGGCGGTCGCGTTCGCGCCGTACGTCGACGACGGGCTCGTCCCGGCCCGGGTCGCCATCGAATACAACCATCTGTTCCGCCTCTACACCGCCGAGGGCGAGCTGCAGGGGCAGCATGCCGGGCGGGTGCTCCACGCTGCCGCCGGACGTTCCGCGCTGGCCGCCGTGGGCGACTGGGTCGCCATCCGGGTCAGGGCGCAGGAAGGCACGGCCACGATCGAGGCGATCTTGCCACGCCGCACGCACTTCTCGCGCAAGGCCGCCGGCGAGCTCACCGAGCAGCAGGTCGTGGCCGCGAACATCGACGTCGTCTTCCTGGTGATGGGGCTCGACCGCGACTACAACCCGCGGCGGCTCGAGCGCTACCTGCTGCTGGCCAGGGAGAGCGGGGCGATGCCGCACGTGCTGCTCAGCAAGGCCGATCTTGCCGACGACCTCGCGGCGCCGCTGGCCGAGATTGCCGCGCTGGCGCCGGGTGTGGCCCTCGACGCGGTGAGCGTGCGCGACGGGCGGGGCCTGTCGGTCGTGCGCCGCGCCCTGGGCCCCGGCCAGACCGGCGCCCTGCTGGGCAGTTCCGGGGCGGGCAAGTCGACCCTCATCAACGCGCTCCTCGGCGAGGACCGGCTGGCGACCAACGAGGTCCGCGCCTCGGATTCCCGCGGCCGGCACACGACGCGGCATCGCCAGCTGGTGCTGCTGCCCGACGGCGGGCTGCTCATCGACACGCCGGGGATGCGTGAGCTGCAGTTGTGGGCGACGGCCGACGCCGGCGAGTCCACGGCGGCGACCTTCGACGACATCGACGCCCTCGCCGCGGCCTGCCACTTCACCGACTGCCAGCACAAGAGCGAGCCGCGCTGCGCCGTGCGGGTCGCGGTGGAGGAGGGGCGGCTCGAACCGGCACGCCTCGAGAGCTTCCACAAGCTGCAGGACGAGGCCCGCTCGCTGGTGGCGCGGCAGGACGCGCGCGAACGGATTCAGGAGCGCGCGCAGTCCAAGACAGTGGCCCGGTCGCTCAGGCAGATGTACCGGATGCGTGACCGCTCGTAGCCTTCTGGCCACACAGTGCCTGTGGCCGTGCGGCGCTGCGGGCTGTCATGCCCCAACCAGCTCGACGCGCACCCGATCGCCGGCTTCGAGCGCCGCCCGGGTGTCCCAATGCTCCGGCTCGTAGGTCGTGGCGTGCCCGATGCGGGCGAAGAGGCGTCCGAATGCCGCTTCCGAGCGCACCTCGGGGTGCTCGATGAGCTCCACCACGTGCTGGAGCTCGTGCGCGATCATGGCCACGGCATCACGACCGCCCAGGTCGAACCGGAGCGACACGCGGACGAACCGGATGGTCGGCGTGTCGGTCATCCAGGTGAGACGCGCCGCCATGTTGGGCCTGACCTGGGGCGAGGCGTCGACGTAGACGAGGATGTCGCCGGCGTCGATGCGGGCAACCAGCCCCCGGAACGTCGGCGACTGGGCGATGCCGCGCGCCACCCAGCCGGCGACGCGCGTGCTCTGCGGCCGGACTCTCGACGGTGGCGGGGCGTCAGCCCCGAGTGGTGACACGGCGAGCATCGCGCCCAGCGCGACGCCGCCGACGAACAGCTGCCGGCGGAGCATAGGGTTCCTCTCCGCCTCTCGACCATCGACGGCGTGCAAGGCGCGACGAGCGGCCGGTGCCGGCCATCGCCGCGGTGATGTCCGGATTGGACGGACGACGTGCGCGGCAAGTTGTGCCGCCGGCCCACTGAGCGGGGACCGATCGAGGGACCAACAGTCGTCGCGGCTACAATGCCGCCGCGGAGGACCGAGATGCGCATCACCTCACTGGCACTGGTGCTCGCCGCAGCGGCGGCCGTGGAGGCCGCGGCGAGCAACCGGCGCGCCCCCAACCCGCGTCGGCACGCGAGCCCTTCCGCACCACGCTCACGCTCGAGCAGATGCGCGGCAAGCAGGCCGTCGTCACCACCGCCGCCGGCGAGATCGTGATCGATCTGCTGCCGGAGCAGGCGCCCAATCACGTCGGGCTGTTCATCCAGACGGCGCAGGACGGCGGGTTCACCGGCACGACCTTCCACCGGGTGGTGCGCCAGGGCATCGTGCAGGGCGGCGATCCGCTGACCAGGGATCCGGCCACCCGTGCCCGCGCCGGCACCGGCGGGTTGAACCTGCTGGCGCAGGAAGGGCTGAGCGAGAAGCACACGCGCGGCGCCGTGTCGGCGGTGATCGTCCCGGGCCGGGCCGACAGCGGCGGCACGCAGTTCTTCATCTGCATCGTCGACCAGCCGAGCCTCGACGGGAAGCACACGGTGTACGGCCGCGTCAGCGACGGGTTGATCGTGGCGCAGCGGATTTCGGAGGGTGCCGCCGACGCCGCCGGGGTGCCGGTCGAGCCGGTGGTGATCACCGGCGTCGTGATCCGCGACCGGCCGGCGGAGCGTCCGGTGCCGTACACCACCGAAACCGTGGAACAGCTCGCCCGGCACAAAGCCGTGCTCGAGACCTCGCTCGGCGAGATCACCATCGGATTCACGCCCGACAAGGCGCCGGAGCACGTGCGCAACTTCCTGCGGCTGGCCGAACTGGGTGTCTACGACGACATGACGTTCCACCGGGTGGTCAAGGGCTTCGTCGTCCAGACGGGTCACGTGCCCACCCGCAAGACCCCGCTGTCGGAGGCACAGCAGACGCACGTCCACGATCTGAAGGCGGAGTTCAACGACCAGAAGCACGTGCTCGGCGTGGTGTCGATGGCCCGGCTGGCCGAGCCCGACACCGCCAGCACCTCGTTCTTCATCGTGACCGCCGCGGCGTCGACCCTCGACGACAAGTACACGGTGTTCGGGCGGGTCGAGCAGGGCCTCGACGTGGTCCAGAAGATCGAGGCGGTGCCGGTGAACGGCGAAGCACCGGTGCAGGAGGTGGCGCTGAGGCGCGTACGCGTCGTGAAGCCCTAGGTTCAGGTCGCGTCGTCGAAGGGCAGTCGGGGGCCGCGTCGCCCGGCGGCCGCGCGGGCCGGCGGCGACTCCACGTCGCTCAGGTTGTGCACGCTGGCGCCGAGCAGCCGTACCGGACGCTGGCCGGCTTCGGTCTTGTCGAGCAGCGCCACCGCCCGGGCGATGATCGCCTCGGGCTCGCGCGTCGGCTCGGCGCTGTGGCTCCGGGTCACCGTCTCGAAGTCGCTGTAGCGCACCTTGATGACCACGGTCCGGGCGAAGAGGCCGCGCCGCCCGAGCCAGGCCGCGGCGTCGCCGGCCATCTCGGCGACCTCCTTCCGGATCTCGTCGAGGGCCGTGAGGTCGTGCTCGTAGGTGCACTCGGAACCGGAGGATTTCGACGGGCGGTCGGGCTCGACGGGGCGCGCGTCGCGGCCCTCGGCGAGGTCCTTGAGCCAGTCGGCGAGCGAGCCGACCAGCCCACGCAGCGTCTCGAGATCCGCGGCCCTGACGTCGACCAGCCGGGCGATGCCGTGGGCCTGGAGCTTCTTCGCCGTCACCGGGCCGACACCCCACAGCGCGTCCACCGGCAACGCCTGCAGGAAGCGTTCGACGCGCTCGGGGGCGATCACCGTGAGGCCGTCGGGCTTCTGCCAGCCCGAGGCGATCTTGGCGAGGAACTTGTTCGGGGCCACGCCCGCCGACGCCGTCAGCCCCGTCGACTCGCGAATCGAGCGTTTCAACCGCCGCGCGACCTCGACGCCCAGGGTCTCGCCCCAGGCGTTCTCGGTCACGTCGAGGTAGGCCTCGTCGAGCGAGAGCGGCTCGACCAGCGGCGTGACCGCCCGGAAGAGCGCGAACACCTGCTGCGACGCCTGGCGGTACTTCTGGAAGTCGGGCCGCACGATCACCAGCGAGGGACACAGCCGCACCGCCCGCGACATCGGGATCGCCGAGCGTACGCCGAAGGCCCGGGCCTCGTAGCTGGCGGCGGCGACGACGCCGCGCTGGTCGGGTGCGCCGCCGACCACCACCGGCTTGCCGCGCAGCTCGGGGTTGTCGCGCTGTTCCACCGACGCGTAGAACGCGTCCATGTCGATGTGCAGGATGCGGCGCATGAGCTTCGCCGTACGGCTCCGGCGAGACGCGGCTATTGTCGCCCGGGGTGGGTCGTCCCGGGCGTCCACGGCCAGGGGTTCCAGGCGCGGAACCGGCCGTGCCGCGCCTCGAGCACCTCGCCGATGGTGATCGCGGCGTGGATCAGCCCGACGTGGGTGTAGGCCTGCGGGAAATTGCCGAGCAGCCGTCCGGTCTCGGGCTCGATGTCCTCCGAGAACAACCCGAGCGGGTTGGCGTGCGCCACCAGCCGATCGAACAGCTTCACGGCGTCGTCGACGCGGCCGACCATGGCCAGCGCCTCGGCCCACCAGAACGAGCAGATGGTGAAGGTGCTGGTCGTCTCCCGAAGTCGTCGGGGTGGTTGTAGCGCTGCATCAGGCCGGCGGGCGACGAGCCGCTGCTCGTAGGCGCGCACCGTCGAGACGAACCGCGGGTCGTGCGGCGTCGACGAAGCCGAGCGTCGGCAGCAGCAGGTTGGACGCGTCGGGGTGACGGCCGTCGAGGGCCTGGGTGAAGAAGCCGAGCTCCTCGTTGTAGGCCGCGTCGAGCACCCGCTGGCGTTCGACCTTGGCCCACGCCCGCCACGGCGCGGCGAGGTCGCCGCGGCCGCGCCGTTCGGCCATGTCGGCGCCGCGCGACGCCGCCACCCAGCACAGCACCTTGGAGAAGGTGTAGTGCCGCGGCATCGTCCGGTATTCCCAGAGGCCGGTGTCTTCGCGGGTCGATGCCGCCATCGACTCGGCGACCAGCCGCTCGACCAGCGGCAGCATCGCCGCCTCGTCGAGGGCGACGCGCGGATCGCTGGTCATCGTGTCGAGGCACAGGAGCAGCTCGCCCATGAGGTCGTGCTGGGTCTGCTGGTAGGCGGCGTTGCCGATGCGCACCGGGCCCGATGCCGGCGAAGCCCGACGAGGTGGGGCAGCTGCGCCTCGACCAGCTCGCGTTCGCCGCCGATGCCGTAGAGCGGCTGCAGCGGCCCGTCGTCGGCGACGTCGCGCAGGAACTTGACGAACGCGCTCGCCTTCGACGAGGTGGCGACAGCCGCCGCAGCGCCTCGACGACGAACGCGGCGTCGCGCAGCCAGCAGTAGCGGTAGTCCCAGGTCCGCTCGGTGCCGAGCGCCTCGGGGACGCTGGTGGTGGCCGCGGCGATGATCGCGCCGGTGTCGAGGTAGGCGTGCAGCTTCAGGCACAGCGCCGAGCGCAGCACGACTTCCGGCCGGAAGGTGGGCAGTGCGCAGCCCTTCGACCACTGGCGCCAGCCGGCCATGGTCAACTCGAACGCATGCTCGACCGACGGCGCGTCGTGCACGTCGGGCGGGCGGCCCGAACTCAGGGCGAAGAAGTAGGCCGGTCGACCCGGAACGGTCGGCCCTCGGCGATGGTCGTGGCGGCGAGGTTCGAGTGCAGGAACAGCGGCTGCGGCCCGCCGCGGACCTCGAGGCCCTCGGCGATCGCCGCCAATGAGACCGGCGACCGGGCGTAGTCGGGGCGCGGATCGAACACGACCCGCAGGCGTGGCTTGCCGTGCAGCGGCCGGACGAGGCGGTAGAGCTCGGTCGGTGCGTTCACGCCGAGGCCGGCCGGAATCCGCGGTGCGAAGTCGAGCAGCTCGCAGCCGCCCTCGCCGGTCTCGATGACCGTGCGGACGACGTTGGTGTTGGCCAGGTAGGCCATCGCCATCGTCGCCCCGGGGCCGGCGTCGAAGCGGAAGGTCCCGCCGCGGGCCTCGTCGAGCAGCCGCGCGAACACCGACGGGCTGTCGAAGCGCGGCAGGCACAGCCAGTCGATCCCGGTGTCGGGCCCGACCAGCGCCAGCACGCTGCCGTTGCCGATGGCGCCGTGCGCCAGGTCCGTGACGGCCATGGAAAACTGACGGCCTCAGCGGCCGCCGTTGGACAGCCGGGCGGCCTCCGACAGGAGGTGGCCGGCCCAGTCGAAGACCGTGTGCGAGAGCACCTCGGTGCGCAGGCTGCGCATGCGCCGCTGCCGTTCGCCGTCGGGCATCAGCAGCGCGTCGTGCAGGGCCTCGGCGAACTCGTCGGGCGCGAACGGGATTGACCGGCACCACGTCGCTGAGCCCCCGGGCCGCGCCGGTGAACTCGCGACAGCAGCAGCACGCCCCGCTCGTCGGTCCGCGAGGCGATGAACTCCTTGGCGACGAGGTTCATGCCGTCGTGCAGCGACGACACGACACACAGGTCGGCGGCGCGGTAGAACGCGCCGATCTCCTCGGGGGTGTGGTGCTGCCGCCGGTAGACGACCGGGGTCCACGTCTTGGTGCCGAAGCGCCGGTTGATGGCCTGCACGCGCGATCGGACTTCGGCGCTGAACGCCTGGTACTGATCGAGATGGTCGCGGCGTCGGCGCGCCGATCTGCAGGAAGATCACCTTCTCGCGCCACTCGGGGTGACGCTCGAGCAGCCGCTCGAAGGCCTTCAGCCGCTCGGGAATGCCCTTGGTGTAGTCGAGCCGATCGACGCCCATGATGATCCGGGCGTCGCCGACCCGGAGGCGCTGCCGGGTGCCGGCCACGTCGCGCTGCCAGTCGGGTCCCGGGGCGACCGACGCCCACAGCGCCGGATCGATGCTGATCGGGAACGGCTTGACGAAGGTGCGGTGCCCGCGGCGGTGCACCGCGAAGTGCTCGGCGTCGATCCGCGCCTCGAGCGTGCGGTCCACCGTCTCGAGGAAGTTGTTGCAGTGGTACTGGATGTGGAACGCCAGCAGGTCGTTGCCGAGCAACCCGTCGAGGATGGCTTCCTTCCACGGGCAGATCCGGAACGCTTCCGAGTTGGGCCACGGGATGTGCCAGAACTGGCACACCACCGCATCGGGCCGGACGTCCTTGATCAGCCGCGGCACCAGCGCGAAGTGGTAGTCCTGCACGAAGACGATCGCCTTGGTGTTGCTGATCTCGTCGAGCACCGTGTCGGCGAAGCGGCGGTTCACCTCGACGTACTCGCGCCAGTCGAGCTCGTCGAATACCGGCCGCGCGTAGGCGATGTGGCAGAGCGGCCACAGCGCGCCGTTGGCCAGCCCGTAGTAGTAGCCGTCTTCCTCGCGGCGCGTGAGCCAGACGCGCCGGAGCGTGTAGGACGGATCGTCGGGTGGCACGGCGACCCGGCCACGGGCGTCGGCGGTCTCGCGGTCGCCGGATGCCGCTGCCGTGCGCCACCCACGTGCCGCCGCAGGCCCGCATCACCGGGTCGAGCGCCGTCACCAGCCCGCTGGCCGGCTGCATCCAGTGCACGCGCGTGCGCGGCTTCCGGCCGACGAGGCGACCGACCAGGCCCGGGGTCCGCACGTCCTTCACGTGGATGTACGGCTCGCGGTTGGCGACGACGATCAGGCGGGTGTCGCCGAGCCGTTCCGCGATGCTCGTCGACAGGGCCGCCGCGCTCACAAATGCACCTCGGTGGCGGTCGACACGGCCAGGTCGACCAGCGCCATCGCCACGTCGGCAGGGGCATCGAGGCGGTAGCGCGCCGCGGAGGCGCGACGCCCGACCACCACCGACAGGTCGGCGGCGCGGAAGGCGTCTTCGTCGGTGAGGTCGTCGCCGAAGTACGCCACCCACGGCGTCTGCCCGGTGCGCCGCTCCACGTCGTGGGCGATCCAGCGCACGGCGTCGCCCTTGGTCCAGCCGGCGGCGGGCAGGTACTCGTGGACGTCGGCGCCGACCAGGCGCCGCAACGCCGCGGCGCGAATCCACGGCTCGGCGGCGGCGTCGGCGCGGGCCAGGACGTCGGGGCGGACCGCGCGCGGCACGGCCCGGACGTGGACCGCGACCGACGCTCCCTTGGGCTCGATGCGGCAGTCGTCGAAGGCGGCCAGTTCCGTGTACAGCGCGCGGGTGAGCGCGGCGGCGGCGTCGTGGGCGGGCGCCACGGCCTCGTGCTGCCAGAACCGCTGCGCCACCGCGATTTCCAGGCCGTGCAGTCCAGCCATGTAGACCTCCCGCGGAAGCGCCACCCGCTGCACCAGGTCGGCGACACGTCGCCCGCTGACCAGGCCGAGGGAGAAATCCGAAAGTGACGACAGCACGACGAGCGCGGCTCGGGCGTCGGAGCGGATGTGGGGCACCGCCGGATCGACGTCGAACTCGGCGAGTGTGCCGTCGAAGTCCGACAGCAACACGAGCCGTGTGCCGCGCGGCCGGGCACCGAACGCACGGTGCACGTCAACCAGCACAGCTGGAATGCTAGATCGAGCCGCGCGGCGAGGTCTACCCCGGTGATGAGACGGCCGAGGTTACTGTCCGGTGCTGCCGAACCCGCCGCGCGACGGCCGGTCGCCCATCGCCTGCTCGACCAACTCGAGGCGCGGGGCCGCCAGTACCATCGCTTGCGCGATCCGCTCGCCGGCGCCCACCCGCACGGCGGCGTCGGTAACGTTGATCACCTGCACCTTGACCTCGTCGGCGGGGCCGCAATAGTCGGCGTCGACCACGCCCACGCCGTTGGCCACCATCAGCCCGCGTTTGAGCGGTGTGCTGCTGCGGGCGAGGATCGCGAGGAAGTGACCGCCCGGCACTTCGACGACGAGTCCGGTCGGCACGAGCGCGATGCCGCGCGCCGGTACGTCCACGTCGGCGGCCGCCGCCAGGTCGAAGGCCGCCGAGCCGGCGGTGGCGTAGGCGGGGAACGGCACCCCGTGGGTCAGGCGCGTAATCTTGAGCTGCATGGGCCCGTCGATCTTACCGGGGCCCGGGTCTTGAGGGCTCAGGTCCTGGGGAGAGCACGCCATAATGGCGGCTTGCTCGGCTCGCGGCCACGGTGGCCATCGAGGCGTCCAAAGGACCAGCTGCACGATGAGCATTCGCACCGCACGCCGCCTCGTTCTCGCCGCACTGGCCGCCGTAGCCGTCCTGGAACGGCCCAGCGCGCAGGTGGCCGCACCCGCCGCTCCGCCGTCGGCGGCGACTGCGGCGTTGACCGAGACGCTGCCGCTCGACCCGGCCATCCGCTCCGGCCGGCTGGCCAACGGGCTCAGATATTTCGTGCGCCAGAACGCCCGCCCGGCCAACCGGGTGTCGCTGCGGCTGGCGGTCGACGTGGGCAGCGTGCAGGAAGCCGACGACCAGCGCGGGCTGGCGCACTTCCTGGAGCACATGGCCTTCAACGGCAGCACCCACTTCAAGCCGGGCGAGCTGGTGGCCTTCCTGGAGTCGATCGGCGCCCGCTTCGGGCCGCACGTGAACGCCTCCACCTCGTTCGACGAGACAATCTACATGCTCGACGTGCCGACCGATCGCGAGGGCTACGTCGACAAGGCTCTGCTCGCGCTGCGCGACTTCGCCGGCGGCGCATCGCTGACCACCGAGGAGATCGACCGCGAGCGCGGCGTGGTCCTGGAGGAATGGCGTGGCCGGCTCGGCGCCAGTGCCCGGATCACCGACCAGCAGCTGCCGGTCATCTTCTTCGGATCGCGCTACGCCGATCGGCTGCCGATCGGCCTGCCCGAGACACTGAAGTCGTTTCCCCCCGATCGCGTCCGTGACTTCTATCGGACGTGGTATCGCGCCGATCGCATGGCCGTGGTCGTGTCGGGCGATCTGCCGGTCGACGAAGCGGAGCGGCTCCTGCGCGCCCGGTTCGCCGACCTGCCGACGCCGGCCGGCCCGCCGCCGGCGGTGAATACGGCGGTGCCCGTGCACACCGAGACCCACGTCAAGATGGTGGTCGATAGCGAGGCCCAGGGCTGGAACGTGACGGCGGCCTTCAAGCACGCGCCCGAGGCCGAGGACACGGTCGCCGCCTACCGGCGATCGCTGGTGCGCGCGCTGGGCCTGCAGATGTTGAACGCACGGCTGGCCGAACTGGCGCGCGAACCGAAGGCTCCGTTCCTGGCCGCGAACGCCGGCGTGTCGTCGATCGGGCGGCACCTGTCGCTCTTCGAGCTGAGCGCCGAGGTCGCGGCGGGCGGCACGGCCGCCGGCCTCGAAGCGGTGCTGCGCGAAGCCCGGCGCGCCGACCAGTTCGGCTTCGGCGCCGCCGAACTCGATCGGGCCAAGCGGGCGCTGCTGGCCGGATACGAGCGGGCGTTCAACGAACGCAATACCGCCGAGAGTCCGCCCTTGGCCAACGAGCTCGTGCGGCACTTCCTGGAAGCCGAGCCGGCGCCGGGGATCGCCTACGAGTTCGAGCTGGCCAAGCGGTTCGTGCCGGCCGTCACCGCCGAGGAGGTCACCGAGCTCATCCGGCGGCTGGTGCGCGACGACAACCGTGTAGTCCTCGGCGTGGCCCCCGGCGCGGCCGGCGCCGCGCCGCCGACAGACGACACGCTGAAGACGGCCCTGGCGGCGGCCTTCGCGGCCCCGGTGACCCCGCGCACGGAGGAGACCGCCGGCCGGGCACTGGTCACCGATCCACCGGCGAAGGGTTCGGTCACCAGCCGGCGGCAGATTCCGGCCGTGGGCGTCACCGTGCTCACGCTCTCGAACGGGATGGAGCTCTGGCTCAAGCCGACCGACTTCAAGGCCGACCAGGTGGTGTTCACCGGCTACGCCTACGGCGGGGCCTCGCTCGTGTCCGAAGCCGACTATCCCGACGCGGCCCTGCTGCCGGCGCTCATCGAGATGGGCGGCCTGGGTGGCCTCACGCCGGTCGACCTCGAGAAGGTGCTGGCCGGACGCATTGCCTCGGCGTCGGCCGACATGGACTCCTACACGCACGGCGTCTCGGGATCGGCCACGCCCAAGGACCTCGAGACCGCGCTGCAGCTCGTCTACCTGACCTTCACCGCGCCGGGCCTGACCGCCGACGGCCTCGATCTGCTGAAGCGGCGGTTCGTGGCCATGCTCGCCAACCAGCAGCAGAGTCCCCGCTACGTCTTCAGCGAGAAGGTCCGCGAGCTCACCACCTCGGGGCACTACTCCGGGCGGGGCCTCACGCCGGCGGCGGTCGAGAGCCTCGACCTCGAGGTGATGCGCCGCATCCACCGCGACCGCTACGGCAACGCCGCTGACTTCACGTTCTTCATCGCCGGCGCGTTCTCTGAAACCGACATCGTGCCGATGGCGGAGCAGTGGCTGGCGTCGCTGCCCTCGACGGGCCCGCGCCGCACCGAGTATCGCGACATGAAGCTGGCGTTCCCGCCCGACGTGGAGCGGGCCGAGGTCGTGAAGGGCAAGGAGCCGGCGAGCCAGACCGTGGTGTCGTTCTTCGCCGACACGAAGCTGGACGAGCTCGAGATGCACCGGGCCCGCGCCGCCGCCACGCTGGTGAGCATGCGGCTGCGCGACATCCTGCGCGAGCAGCTGGGCGGTACCTACGGCGTCAACGTGAATTACGGCAACACCATCCCGCAGACCGGCTACGGCACCATCACCGTGTCCTATGGCAGCGCGCCCGACCGGGTGGACGCCCTGCAGAAGGCCGTCCTCGCTGAAGTGACGCGGCTGCGCACCGAGGGACCGACGGCGGACGACGTGCAGAAGGTGCAGGAAATGGAGCGGCGCGACCTGGAGACCTCCGCGCGCCAGAACCCGTACTGGACCGGATCGCTCCAGACCGTGCACATGCTGGGTTGGGACGCGGCGTCGATCGCCCGGCGTGGCGAGCGCACGGCGTCGCTGTCGGTTCCGGTGCTGCACGACGCGATCAGGAAGTACTTCCCGACAGACCGCTACGTGGTGGTGACGCTGAAGCCCGAAAGCTAGGCGGGGCTCGGGCCGGCTGGGGCTCGGGAAGAACGCGATACAATTGCTCGGTTGCCACGGTCGCGCCGGCCCGGAGCCGAGGGGAACGTCCTCCCGAGCCCCGGATCCCGAGCCCCGAGCCCCGCCACTATGCCTCCACAGTTCGTCTACACCATGAAGGGGCTCGGCAAGATCCACGAGCCCGACCACCAGGTTCTTCGCGACATCTGGCTTTCGTTCCTCCCTGGCGCCAAGATCGGCGTCCTCGGCCTCAACGGCTCGGGGAAGTCGACCCTGCTCCGCATCATGGCCGGGCTCGACACCCACTTCAACGGCGAGGCCTTTCCGGGCGAGGGAGTGTCGGTCGGATTCCTGCCGCAGGAGCCGCAGCTCGACCCGAACAAGGACGTGCGCGGCAACGTCGAAGAGGGCGTCGCCGAGACCCGGGCGCTCCTCGATCGCTACGACGCCGTCAACATCAAGCTCGGCGAGGAGATGTCGCCCGAGGAGATGGAGAAGGTGCTCGACGAGCAGTCCCGCCTCCAGGACCGGATCGACGCCACCAACGCCTGGGACCTCGATTCGCGGCTCGAGATGGCGATGGACTCGCTCAGGCTGCCGCCGCCCGAGGCCCGGCCCGAGACGCTGTCGGGCGGCGAGCGGCGTCGCGTCGCCCTGTGCCGCCTGCTGCTGCAGTCGCCGGACCTGCTGCTCCTCGACGAGCCGACCAATCATCTCGACGCCGAATCGGTGGCCTGGCTCGAGCGCTTCCTCAAGGACTATCCCGGCACCGTCGTGGCGGTGACGCACGATCGCTACTTCCTCGACAACGTCGCCGGCTGGATCCTCGAGCTGGACCGCGGGCACGGCATCCCATACCAGGGGAACTACACCGGTTGGCTGGAGCAGAAGCAGGCCCGCCTGGCCCAGGAGGAGAAGACCGAGAGCAAGCGCCAGCGGACGCTGCAGCGCGAGCTCGACTGGATCCGCATGTCGCCGCGCGCCCGGCAGGCCAAGGGCAAGGCGCGTCTGAACTCCTACGAACAGCTGCTCGCCGAGGACACCAGCGAGAAGCTCGACCGGGTCGAGATCTACATCCCGCCCGGCCCGCGGCTCGGCGACATCGTGGTCGAGGCCCGCGGCGTGAGGAAGGCCTACGGCGACAACCTGCTCTTCGACGACCTGACCTTCACCCTGCCGCGCGGCGGGATCGTCGGGGTGATCGGACCCAACGGCGCCGGCAAGACCACGACCTTCCGCATGATCACCGGCCAGGAACAGCCCGACGCCGGCACCCTGCGGCTGGGCGAAACGGTGCAGATCGGCTACGTCGATCAGAGCCGCGACGCCCTCGAGCCTGGCAAGAGCGTGTTCGACGTGATCACCGGCGGCGAGGACGAGCTCGAACTGGGCAAGCGCAAGGTGCCCTCGCGCGCCTACGTCTCGTGGTTCAACTTCAAGGGCGCCAACCAGCAGCGCAAGGTGGGCCAGCTCTCGGGTGGCGAGCGCAACCGCGTCCACCTGGCCCGGCTGCTGCGCAAGGGCTGCAACCTGCTGCTGCTGGACGAGCCGACCAACGACCTCGACGTCGACACCTTGCGGGCCCTCGAGGACGCGCTGCTCGAGTTTCCGGGCTGCGTCGTGGTCATCAGCCACGACCGCTGGTTCCTCGACCGCATCGCCACGCACATCCTGGCCTTCGAGGGCGATTCCCAGGTGACGTGGTTCGAGGGCAACTACCAGGACTACGAGGCCGATCGCAAACGCCGCCTGGGCGCCGCGGCCGACCAGCCGCACCGGCTCAAGTACCGCAAGCTGACGAGGACGTGACAGGGGCTGGGGACTGGGGGCTGGGGGCTGGGGCGTGCTCGCCCTCAAACGGGCGGCGCACGCCCTGATGCATGTTTCCTGACCTGCGGACGTTTCTCGATCGGCTGCGGGCGGATGGCGACCTTGCCACCGTCACCGTCCCGGTCGACGCGCATCTCGAAGTCGCCGAGATCCACCGGCGGGTCATCGCCGCCGACGGGCCGGCGCTGCTCTTCACCAACGTTACCGGCAAGGCGTTTCCACTCGTCACGAACCTGTTCGGGACGAGGCGGCGGGCCGCGATGGCCTTCGGCGAGCGGCCGCTCCAGCTGGTACGGCGGCTCGTCGATCTGGCCCAGACGCTGCTGCCGCCCGATGCCGGGAAGCTGTGGGGCGCCCGCGACGTCGCGGCCAATCTGCTCAAGGTCGGTCTGCGCGGGCGCGGGACGGGTCCCGTCACCGAGGTGGTCACGCGCCAGCCGCGGCTGGATCTGCTGCCGGCGCTCACGTGCTGGCCCGACGACGGCGGGCCGTTCGTGACCCTGCCCCTCGTCTACACGGAGCACCCGGGGGGCCATGGCCACAACCTGGCGATCTACCGGCTGCACGTCCACGACGCGACCTCCACCGGCATGCACTGGCAGATCGGCAAGGGCGGCGGGTTCCACTATGCCGTCGCCGAAGCCGCTGGTCGTCCGCTGCCGGCGACGGTGATGCTCGGCGGCCCGCCGGCACTCATCCTCTCGGCGGTGGCCCCCCTGCCGGAGAACGTCCCCGAGCTGCTCCTCGCCTCGCTCATCGCCGGACATCGCCTGGACCGGGTGCCGGGTTCGTTCGGCCACCGGCATGCGCTGGTGGCCACCTGCGAGTTCGCGTTGATGGGCGAGGTGCCGCCGCTCGAGCGGCGCCCCGAAGGGCCCTTCGGCGACCACTACGGCTACTATTCGCTGCGCCACGACTACCCGGTGTTCCGGGTCCATACGGTGGCCCACCGGCGGGACGCGATCTATCCGGCGACGGTCGTCGGCAAGCCGCGGCAGGAGGATTTCTACATCGGCGACCTGCTGCAGGAGCTGCTCTCGCCGCTCTTCCCGCTGGTGATGCCGGCCGTCGAGCGCCTCTGGTCCTACGGCGAGACCGGCTACCATTCGCTGGCGGCGGCCGTCGTCAAGCAGCGCTACCCCCGCGAGGCGATGGCCAGCGCCTTCCGCATCCTCGGCGAAGGGCAGCTGTCGCTGCAGAAATTCCTCCTCCTGACCGATCGGGCAGTGGACGTGACCGATTTTCGTGCCACGCTCGAGCACGTGCTGGCCCGCACCGACCCGCGAACGGATCTCTACGTGTTCGGGCATCTCTCGATGGACACCCTCGACTACACCGGACCCCAGGTGAACCGCGGCTCCAAGGGCGTGTGGATGGGCCTGGGCGACCCGGTGCGGGATCTGCCGCGGGTCTTCGCGCCGCCGGTGCCCCCGCCGCCGGATGTCACCGACGTGCGCGTGTTCTGCGGCGGCTGCCTGGTGGTCGGGGCCGGGCCGTTCGCCGCGGACCGCGACGCCGCGGCCCGGCTCGCCGCGCATCCCGCGTTCAGCGGCTGGCCGCTGCTGGTCGTCACCGACGAGCCGGCGCGGGCGGCGCGCAGCACGGTGAACTTCCTGTGGACCACCTTCACGCGCTTCGAGCCGGCGGCGGACATCCATGCCGCGACGGTGTCGCTCGAGCGCAACCACGTCGTGTTCACGCCGCCGGTCGCGATCGACGCGCGCATCAAGCCGTGGTACCCGGCCGAGGTGAGCGGTGCTCCCGATGTGGCCGCGGTGGTCACGCGCCGGTGGCGCGAGTACTTCCCCGATGGCCGCGTCACGATGGGTGACGCCGAGCGCGGCCACCTTGATTGACCGGCGTGGCCCGTCCGGTGGTTGCGACCCGTGGCGCAGTCCACGTACGATAGCGATCACTCGGCCGTGGGCGACACAGTGACCAGAGGTATCCGCGTGCAGGTGCGCAGCGTCTTCGTGCCCGAACGAAGCGCGCCACAGGAGCAGCACTTCTTCTTCGCCTACCACATCCGCATCTCGAACGAGGGCGGGGAAACGGCGCAGTTGTTGAGCCGGCACTGGGTCGTCACCAACGCCGACGGCGACGTGCAGGAATTCCGCGGGCCCGGGGTCGTGGGGGAGACGCCAGTGCTGGAACCAGGCGGGTCGTTCGAGTACACGAGCTACTGTCCGCTGACCACGTCGGTGGGCACGATGCAGGGCACCTACACGATGGCGACGCCGGCGGGTGAGGTCTTCGATGCCGAGATCGAGCCCTTCACGCTGGCGATGCCCAACGCCATCCACTGACGCTGCCCATGGCCCTGCTCCGTTCCTCGATGCCCAGCTCCCGCAAGGCCGAACGGTCCACGCCGGCGCCGGCGGCGTCGGTGGCGACGCCCGGACCGGAGAAGAAGAAGGTCACGGCCGGCGCGGCCTGGCGCGAGGCGCGCCTGCTCATCCACGCGCACCGGGGGCGGCTGGCCCTCGGGCTCGGCCTGATGCTCGTCAGCCGACTGGCCGGGCTGGTGCTGCCGGCCTCGGCGAAGTACGTCATCGACGACGTCATCGGCAAGGGCCGGCACGATCTGCTGATGCCGATCGCCCTGGCCGGCGGCGCCGCCACCGTCGTCCAGGCGGCCAGCTCCTTCGGCCTGTCCCAGATCCTGGGGGTGGCCGCCCAGCGCGCCATCACCGACATGCGCAAGCGGGTCCAGGCCAAGGTGATGCGGCTGCCGGTGCGCTACTTCGACTCGACCCAGACCGGGATCCTGGTGTCGCGCATCATGTCGGACGCCGACGGCCTGCGCAACCTGGTCGGCACCGGCCTGGTGCAGCTGGTCGGCGGGCTGGTCACCGCCACGATTGGCCTCGGCGTGCTGCTGTACCTCAACTGGCGGCTGACCATCGTCACCATGATCGTCCTGGGCCTGTTCGGCGGCGGCATGGCCTACGCCTTCAAGACGCTGCGGCCGCTGTTCCGCGAGCGCGGCAAGATCAGCGCCGAGGTCACCGGCCGGCTCACCGAGTCGCTCGGCGGCATCCGCGTCGTCAAGAGCTACACCGCCGAGAAGCGCGAGGAGATCGTCTTCACCCACGGTGCGCACCGGCTCTTCCGCAACATCGCCCAGTCGATGACCGGGGTGTCGGCGACGACCGCCGGCAGCACCGTGATCATCGGCGCGGTCGGCGTGCTGATGGTGTGGCTCGGCGGCAACGACATCCTCGCCGGGCGGATGACCCTCGGCGACTTCGTGATGTACATCTTCTTCATCGGCCTGGTCGCCGCGCCGCTGGTCTCGATCGCCTCGATCGGCACGCAGATCACCGAGGCGTTCGCCGGGCTCGACCGCATCCGCGAGATCCTCGACATGCGCACCGAGGACGAGCTCGACGCCGACCAACGCCGCGATGCCGGCCATTCACGGCGACGTCGAGTTCGACGACGTGTCGTTCGAGTACCACCCCGGCCAGCCGGTGCTGAAGCACGTGACGCTTCCGGGCGCCGTCGGGATCGACCACGGCACTGGTCGGATCGAGTGGCTCGGGCAAGAGCACCCTCATCAGCCTGGTGATGGCGTTCAACCGGCCGCTGTCGGGGCGGGTCGTGGTCGACGGCCAGGATCTGACCACGGTGAAGCTGCGCGAGTACCGGCAGCAGGTGGCGTCGGTGCTGCAGGAGAACTTCCTCTTCGACGGCACGATCGCCGACAACATCGCCTACGCCAACCCGCAGGCGACGCGCGCGCAGGTCGAGGAGGCGTGCCGCCTGGCCCACTGCGAGGAGTTCATCCTGCGCTTCCCGGAGGGCTACGACACCGTGGTCGGCGAGCGCGGGATCAAGCTCTCGGGCGGCCAGCGGCAGCGCGTGTCGATCGCCCGGGCGCTGCTGGCCGAGCCGCGCATCCTCATCCTCGACGAGGCCACCTCGTCGCTCGACAGCGAGAGCGAGGAGATGATCCAGGACGCGCTCAGGCGGCTGCGCCAGGGCCGCACCACCTTCGTCATCGCGCACCGGCTGTCGACCATCCGCAGCGCCGAGCAGATTCTGGTGCTCGAGGCGCGGCGAGATCGTCGAGCGCGGCACCCACGACGAGCTGCTGGCGCGCCAGGGCCGCTACCGCTACCTGTACGACAAGCAGTACAAGATCGAGACCAACCGCTTCATCAACCCCGGCGAGGACTGGACGCCGGAGCTGCCGCGGCCGGTGGCCGTGAAGCCGGCGTCGAGCACGAGATCGTCCTGAGAGCGTGGTCAGCTGGCGGCCGGCTGCGTGCGCTCGGCGGTGCGCTGGATCGCCGCCATCCGGTCGAAGCACGACAGGAACGCGTCGACGACGTCGGGATCGAAGTGCGTGCCGCGGCCCTTGGCGATGACGTCGCGGGCCTGCTCGGGCGGCAGGGCGACCTTGTAGGCGCGGGCCTCGGACACGGCGTCGAAGACGTCGACCACCGCCACCAGCCGGCCGGCGAGCGGGATCGCCGTGCCGCGCAAGCCGCGCGGATAGCCGGAGCCGTCCCAGCGCTCGTGGTGCGTGTAGACGATGTCCTTGGCCAGCGAGATGACCTCGTTGTCGTGCACGCCGGCGAGATGTTCGGCCTTGAGCAGGCTGTCGTGGCCCAGCGTGGCGTGCTGCTTCATCTCGGCGTACTCGTCGGCGGTGAGATGGCCGGGCTTGTTCAGCACCGCATCCGGAGATCCCGACCTTGCCGATGTCGTGCAGCGGCGCCAGCGTGGCCAGCAGGTCGATGCGTTCCGGCGTCAGCACGCGCCGGTAGGCGGGCTTCGCCGCCAGGGTCGAGGCGAGCAGCCGCACGTACTCCTGGGTGCGCCGGGCGTGACGCCCGGTATCCACGTCGCGGGTCTCGGTGAGCGTCGTGAGCGTCTGGACGATGAGCTTCTGGGCCTGCTCGCGGCGGTCGTGCTCGGCGTCGGCGCGGCGCCGCTCGGCGGCCAGCTGCGTGCCCACGGTGGTGACGGCGCCGATGGCCAGCCCGAGCAGCGCCTCCACCGGGGAGACGACGGTGCCATTCGCGCCGTACGAGGCCCGGGCCGCGAACCACGCCGCCAGCCCGAGGACGACCACCGCGGCCGCGCCTCGAGTCGGGCCGAGCAGCACGACGAGCGCGGCGGCCAGCGCCGCAGCGAAGACGGCGAGTGCGATTTCGATCAGGCGGGCGAATTCCGGGCGGGCGCTCGCCGGGCCGCCGAGCAGGGTGTCGGCGACGGTGGCGTGCAGCTCGACCCCGGGAAAGCGCGGATCGATGGCAGTGGCAACCACGTCGCGAACGCCCAGGGCCGTGGCGCCGACGAAGACGACCCGCCCGTCGACGCTCCCCGGCGGGAGCCGTCCGGCCAGCACGTCGGCCGCCGACAAGTGCGGGTAGGTGCGGCCGGGACCGCGCAACCGCACCGGGATCTGGCCGGCGGCATCGAGGGTGAGCGTCCGCGGGCCCACCTGCAGCCGCAGGGTGCCGTCGCCGGCCCGGTCGAGCACGAGTTGCTCGGGATGGGCCAGGTGCACCGCGGCCAGCGCCAGCGTCGGGTAGGTCCGGCCGGCCAGCGTGGTCAGCAGCGGCACCGCCCGCAGGATCCCGTCGCTGTCGGGCGAGACGTTGATGGTCCCCGACGCCGCCGCGGCCCGGCCGAGCGCCGGCACGCTGCACACCGCGCCGGTCGCGGTGAAAAGCGACGCCACCGGTGATCGGTCGTCGCGCTCGCGCACGATCGGCTCCAGCGGGTGCAGCACGCACGGGGCGGTGGGCGCGCCGGGCACCGGAGGCGCGAAGGTCATGGCGAACCCGGCGACCACCGAGGCGCCGGCAAACGCCTCGGCCAGCAGCTTGTCGGTGGTCGTGGTCGGGTCGGCGCCGGGTGCCGGCAGGCCCAGCCGATCGGGTTCCGAGAAGAGGATGTCGAAGGCGATCGCCGCGGCGCCGGCACGGCGAAGCGACGTCACCAGGCGGCCCACCATGTCGCGCGGCCACGGCCACTGGCCGTGAGCGGCCAGGCTGGCCTCATCGACGACGACGATGGCCACGCCGGGACCTGGCGGCGGCGGGGCGGTCTGTCGCACGAAGGCGTCGCGGGCCGCGCGGTCGAGGTCGACGACCAGCGCCGGCTGGGCCAGCACGACGAGGGCCGTGAGCGGCAGCGCAATGGCGGCAGGCAGGAGCGCGCGCGCGACGGACATGGCGAACCGGATGTTCAGCGGACAGTGACTTCGACGCGCCGGTTGCGGGCCTCGGCGGTGTTGTCGGCGGTGGCGACCACCGGGTTGGTCTCGCCGTGCGAGGCCACGTCGATGAGCCGCACGTCCAGTCCGGCGCCGACCAGGAGGTCGCGAATCAGCGTCGCTCGCCGCATGCCGAGTTCCACGTTGGTGGCGGCCGCACCGGTCGTATCGGTGTGGCCGACGACGCTCACCTCGGGCACCGGGCGCGCCCGAACGGTGGCCAGGATCTCGGGCACGAGGTCGCGCGACGCCGCGGTCAGCGTGTCGCCCCCGGTCTCGAAGTAGAGGAGGAATCGCCGCGCCGGCGGCGGAATCGCGGCCAAGGCGTCGCCGAAGAGGCGCTGGACTTCGTCCGCCGCCAGCACGGTGGGCGGGCGGGGCGGCTGTCCGGCGACCAGCGTCGTCGCCTCGTTGGCGGCCGAGAGGGCGACCTCGCCTGTGGGCGTGCGGACGGTGAGGGCGCCGACCTCGCCCGACTCGGGATCGGGCGCCAGGGCAATCACCTCACGCAGCCCCGGCGCCGGCGTTGCCGGGCGGGGCCGGGCGCAGCCGGCGGCGAGGGCCAGGAGCAACAGCGTGCACCCGCCGCGGCGCCGGGTCGCGGCCGTCACGGCGCGTCCACGCGGGCGAGCGCGTGGGTGCCGCGGACGCCGATGATCGATGTCGGTGTCTGGATGGTCACGGCCTCGGGCGCCAGCTTCGCGACCAGTCCCGAGATATACGAGATCACGCCGTGGACCAGGCGCAGCGTGACGGCGAGACGGGCCTCGGACGGCGCGTAGGCGAAGGCGGCCAAGGCCACTTCGCTGCCCGGGCCGAGCGCCACGCGGGTCTCGTCGCGCAGCATCACCGCCAGGCGGCCGTCGGGGCCGGTGCGCAGCACGTCCGACTCGAACACCTCCGCGCCGACCGGCGCCGGCAGCATCTGGCCGCCCCTGACGATGGTCGCGGTGCCCGACGACACCTTGACGCGTCCGGCCGGCGTGGGCGCCTGCGCCGCGGCCGGCCACGGCGTCGAGACAAGCAGCGCGGTCAGGGCGAGGACGGCGGCGATCGGCCGGATCGGCATCACGATTCGAGGATACCGCCCGCGTCGCCCGTGCACAACGTCACGCTGGCGGAACCTTTCACGACGGCGCACAGTATTCTGATGGCGGAGGTCCACACTCTGGACGGCGATCAGCTGCTCGGCATCTTTCTGCGTGGCGCGTTGGGCCGCTCGGGACGCAAGCGCTCCCGGCGGGCCACCCGGTTCCTGGGCGGCCAAGGCGGGTTCCTCACGGCCAGCACCGTGATGGCGGCCGTCGGCGTGGCCTGGGGACTCTACGACAGCATGAAGACGGCGGCGCCGGCCGCGGCCGGCGCCGTGCCGCCGCCGCCGCCGCCGGCCGCGCCGCTGGTGCTCCCCGCCGACGTGGCCCGCGTCGTGCGCCTCGCCGTGTCGGCGGCCGGCGCCGACGGCACGCTGGCCGACGCCGAGCGGGCGGTGATCCTGCGGCACGCCCGCGAGGCCGGCATCGCCGATCACGTCGAAACCGAGCTGGCCCGGCCCCGGCCACTGACGGAGATCGTCGCCGGCGTGACCGCCGACGCCGAGCGCCGCGACCTCTACGCCCTGGCCTTCACGATCGTCCGGGCCGACGAGGCCGTGTCGGGCGCCGAGCGCATCTACCTGGCGCAGCTGGCCCACGCCCTGGGTCTCGACCCGGCGACGGCCGCGGCGCTGGAGCAGCAGACGCCGCCGCCATCGACGGCGCCACACCGACACCGCCGACGCCGTAGGTCTCGGGTGGTCCCGGCGGGTGGGCCGCACGGCGCGGCGTGTGTCCACACCAGGGTCGTCCGCGCGCGACGTCCACACGGACAAGGAGCAGCGATGCAAGGCGCACAGCAGTGGTACATGGCGATCGGTGGACACCAGGTGGGACCAGTGAGCCAGGAGGAAATCCTCGCCAACCTCAGGAACGGCAGCATCGACAAGGAGCACGCTGGTGTTCACCTCGGGGATGGCGAACTGGCTGCCGCTGAAGGACGTGCCGGCCTTCTCGCCGTTCGCTCGACGCGCCGGCGCTCGGCCGGCGTGGTCCCGCTGCCACCCTCGGCGCCGGGCCGCCGCGCCCACGACATCGACTTCACGATCCACGGCAACGAGATGCAGTTCGTCGAGGTCGAGCTCGACCCCGGCGAGGCGCGCGGTCGCCGAGGCCGGGTCGATGATGTACATGACCGACGGCGTGCAGCTGGAGACGATCTTCGGCGACGGCAGCCGCTCGCAGCCGGCCGGCGTGCTCGACGCGTTGCTCGGCGCCGGCAAGCGCCTCCTCACCGGTGAGAGCCTGTTCATGACGGTCTTCACCAACCAGGCCCAGGGCAAGCAGCGGGTGGCGTTTGCGGCGCCCTACGCCGGCAAGATCATCCCGATGGATCTGCGCGCGCATCGGCGGTCAGCTGGTCTGCCAGAAGGACTCGTTCCTGTGCGCCGCCCGCGGCGTGTCGGTGGGCATCGCCTTCCAGCGCAAGATCGGCGTCGGCCTCTTCGGCGGTGAAGGCTTCATCATGCAGAAGCTCGAGGGCGACGGCCTGTGCTTCGTGCACGCCGGCGGCATCGATCCACCCGGTGGAGCTCGGCGCCGGCGAGACGATGCGCGTCGACACCGGCTGCCTGGTGGCACTGCAGCCGAGCGTGGGCTACGACATCCAGTTCGTCGGCAAGGTCAAGACCGCGCTCTTCGGCGGCGAGGGGCTGTTCTTCGCGACGCTGCGCGGGCCCGGCAAGGTGTGGCTGCAGTCGCTGCCGCTCAGCCGGCTGGCCGATCGCATCTACAAGGCGGCGCCGCAAGACCGGCGGCGCAGCGAGGAGGGGTCGATTCTCGGCGGCCTCGGCGACCTCATCGACGGGCGGTAGAGCGGGGACTGGGGACTGGGCTGGGCGCACGAGTCGGAACTCGGGTCGTCGAACGTGTCAGATAACATCGCTCGCCGACCGCGACCCGATCGCGCGCAGTCGGGAGGACTGCGATGAGAGCGTGCTGGACGGCGTGCGTCGTCTCGTGGTCGCGTGCTGGTCGCGGCGCGCTCGGCGGCGCAGCCGCGGACGGCGTTTCCGGAGAAGCGCGGGTTCAAGCTCACCGACTTCCCGCGGGTCGTGAAGCTGGCCGAGAACGTCTACGGCTACGAGGAGATCCGTCAGCCGGGCTTCACGACCGTCAGCCTGATTGTCGTCGGCACCGACGGCGTGCTGCTGGCCGACGGGCAGGGCAGCCCGGCGGCCACGCAGACGCTGCTCGACCACATCGCCAAGCTCACGCCCGAAGCCGTTGAAGTGGTACGTCGTCGGGTCCGACCACGGCGATCACACCGCCGGCAACTCGGTCCTGCCGAAGGACCTCACCTACATCGTCCATCCCACGTCGCGGGCGCAGATGGAACGCGACGCCGCGACGGCGATGGGCGCCAACCTGAAGGCGGCCGCCGAGGCATTGTCGAAGGGACAGCCGGCGCCGGCGCCCCGGCCGCCGGTGATCGTGCCGCCAGCGGCGATGACCGGCGATCGCCAGGTGATCGACCTCGGCGGCATCGAGGTGCAGATCCTGTTCCTGGGCCGCGCGCACACCGGCGGCGACCTGCACGTGCTGCTGCCGAAGGAGCGCATCCTGTTCATGAGCGAGGCCTACCTGAACCGGGTCTTCCCGGCGATGCGATCGGCCTATCCCAGCGAGTGGGTCGCGACCATCGACAAGGCGCTGGCGCTGCCGGTCGACCGCTTCGTGCCCGGGCACGGCTTCATCGAAGAGGCGAAGGCCTCGCGCGAGGAGCTGGTGGCGTTCCAGGGTGCGCTCCGGGCGGTCATCGCCGAGACGCGGCGGCTGCACGGCCTGGGACTGACGGGCCGATGCCGCGGTGAAGCAGGCCAACTGGGGCCCGTACGCCGAGTGGTTCCTGGCCGAGCAGCAGGCGCCGATCGCGGTGGCCAAGATCTACGAAGAAGTCGAGGGGACGCTGAAGTGACCGGTCAGACCTACGCCCGCCACGCGCACCACCCGGTGCCAACCTACGTCGCAACGGTGCTGGCCCTGGCCGCCCTGGTGCTGCTCATCGGCGCCGCCTGGCTCGGCTGGGACACGCACGACGTCGGCGTGGTGCTGTTGGCGCTCGCAGTGTTTCCGTTGATCACCATCAGCCGCTGGTACACCATCCGGCTCCAGGACCGCGTGATCCTGCTCGAGATGCAGGTCCGCGCCGCCCGCCTGCTGGCGCCTGGCCAGGACGACCTGCTCGGCCAGCTGTCGCCGAAGCAGGTGGTGGCCCTGCGCTTCGCCTCCGACGAGGAGCTGGGCGATCTGCTGCAGCGCGCGGTCGCCGAGCAGATGACGCCGGATGCGATCAAGCGGGCCGTCAAGCAGTGGCGGCCCGACTACCTGCGGACGTGAGCGGCGGCCGGCACGGCACCGACCCGGCGATGGCACGGTTCACGGCTCCCGATCCGGCGGCGCTGCCCGAGGCACAACGCCGGGTCTACGACGCCACGCGGAGCGGCAAGCGCGGGACGGTGCCGGCCAACGTGCTGGCGTGGCTGCCGAGCCCGGAGCTGGCCCAGCGGGCCCAGGCGCTCGGCGTGTTCCTGCGCTACGACACCCGGCTCGGGCCGCGCCTGACCGAGCTGGCGATCCTCGTGGTGGCGCGGCGCTGGTCGTCCGGATACGAATGGGGCATCCACGCCGGCGAAGCCGCCAAGTCCGGTTGGAGCGATGCCGTGATCGCCGACCTCGCCGCCGGCCGTGCGCCAGCGTTGCACGGCGACGACGAGCAAGTCGTGTTCGACGTGGCGACGGCGCTGGTCGTGACGGCGTCGCTTCCCGACGCCATGTTCGCGCGGGCCGAGGCCGCGCTGGGCCGCCAGGGGCTGGTCGAGCTCATCGGCGTCGTCGGCTACTACACGATGGTGGCGATGACGCTCAATGCCTTCGAGATCGCGGCTCCCGACGGAGCCCCGCGGTTGCCGCCAGCGACGGACGCGGCGGTCTAGGGCCGCGTCGGCAACACCCGGGCTACCAGAGCGACGACTTCATCCGGGCAATCGCCAGCTCTACCTGCCCGAGCTCGGCCAGCACGCGCTCGGCCTCGGCCGCGGTGGCCGCGAGCGCATCGGCTGCCGGCGCGGCGCCGCGCTTCACTTCCCACGCCAGATCGCGGGTGGTCTCGGCGCAGGCGCGGCACACGGCGACGGTGTGCTCGTGTGCCTCGATGATGCGCTGCACCTCGCGTCGTTCCTCGTCGGTCATCGGCCAATTGTAACGGGGCCTGTCACGGAGACATCTCGCGCGTGGCGTGTTTGACAACCTGGGCAAGTTTCTCCATGCTCGGAGCCTCTCGGAGGAGGTGCGCATGACCCGTCGACTGTTGCTCGCGTTCGCATTCGCGGCGCTCGTCATCCACGCGCCCCTGGCGCAATCCAGCTGGCGGCCGACGGTGATGGGCACCCAGGGCATGGTCGCCGCCGGCCATCCGCTGGCCGCCGAGGTCGGCTTGCGCGTGCTGAAGGCCGGCGGCAACGCCGTCGACGCGGCCATCGCCGCCTGGGCGATCCAGGGCCAGGTCGAACCGGGGATGACCGGGCTCGGCGCCGACATGTTCGCCCTGGTCTATCTGGCCAAGACCAAGGAAGTGAAGTTCATCAACGGCACCGGCTACGCGCCCAAGGCCGCGACCATCGACTACTACAACGCGCACGGTGGGATGCCCGACGACGGCGGGCTGTCGATCGCGGTGCCCGGGGCGGTCGGCGGAGCCGCCCTGGTGCTCGAGAAGTACGGCACCCGGACCCTGGCCGACGTGCTGGCGCCGGCGATCGAGGTGGCCGAGCAGGGCTACCCCATCACCGAGAACCTGGCCCGCGGGCTCGAGAGCGGCAAGGGCAAGCTCGGCAAGTTCCCGTCGACGACCAAGATCTGGTTCAGCGACGGCACGCCGCTGGTGATGGGCGACGTCGTGAAGAACCCCGACCTGGCGAAGACGCTGCGGGCCATCGCGGCGCAGGGCCCGGCCGGCTTCTACACCGGGCCGGTGGCCAAGGCCCTGGTGGCCGGGATGCGCGCCCACGGCGGCATCATCAGCGAGGAGGATCTGGCCAGCTACAAGCCGTTCGAAGCCGAGCCCATCCACGTCAACTACCGCGGCTACGAAGTCTACGAGTGCCCGCCCAACTCGCAGGGCCACACCATGCTGCAGGCGCTCAACCTGCTCGAGGGCTTCAACCTGCGCTACATGGGCCACAACAGCGCCGCCTATCTGCACGTGGTCACCGAGTCGATCAAGCTGGCCTTCGCCGACCGCAACCAGTACGTGGCCGACCCGGCCTTCACCCCGAACATCCCGATGCGCGAGCTGCTGTCGAAGGAGTACGCGGCGAAGCGGCGGGCCCTGATCGACCCGAACCGCGCCATCGTCGGCGAGGCGCCGTACGGCGACCCGCGCGGCGGCACGACGACGACCGCGGGCCGTCAGGCGGCCTACGCCGAGGCGCAGCGCGTGCCGGGCGTCGTCAACCCCTACGACCCGGACCAGGTACTGAACCTCACCACCTACCTCACCGTGGTGGACAAGGACCACAACATGGTCTCGCTCACCTCGAGCCTGCTCAGCGGCTTCGGCAGCGGCCTGGTGCCGGAGGGCACCGGCGTGATGATGAACGACCGCATGAAGTACTTCTACCTGGATCCGAAGGACGTCAACTCGCTGCAGCCGCTCAAGCGCGTGCGCCAGACCATCAACCCGGCGCTGGCGCTGAAGGACGGCCTGCCGGTGGTGGCGTTCGGCACGCCCGGCGCCGACACCCAGCCGCAGACCCAGCTCCAGTTCTTCCTGAACTTCGTCGAGTTCGGCATGCCGGTGCAGCAGGCGCTCGAGCAGCCCACGGTGATCAGCAACAGCTTCCGCAACTCCTATCACCCGCACGCCGTCGAGGGCATGCTGCTCACGCCCAACATGCTCCCGGCGCACGTCAAGGAAGGATTGGCCGCGCTGGGCCACAAGCTCGACCTGCGCGACGTGCGCGGCGTCGGGTCGGTGAAGGCCATCGCCGTGCATCCGAAGACCGGCGTGCTGATGGGCGGGGTCAGCCCGACGGGGGACAGCTACGTGATGGGGTGGTGACAGGGGCTGGGGGCTGGGGACTGGGGACTGGGGACTGGGGCGTGCGGCGTCACGCTGACGCAGTGACGCGTCTTCAGAGCAGGGCTCGAGCCTCGCCTCGGAACGTGCGGCGATCCGAAGCGTGACCGCGACACGCCCCAGTCCCTAGCCCCGCAGTCCCCAGCCCCGCGCCGGCGTACATGCAAAAGGGCCGGGAGTCGCCTCCCGGCCCTTCTGCCGTTCTCACCAGCCGGCGCCGGCTACCAATCGAACTTCATGCCGAACCGGGCAATGGTCGGCGGCACGATCAGGCTGGGCAGCTCGAACGTCGATCCGCTGTTCCAGGTGATGTTCTGGTACGCGTCGCTGTTGGTCAGGTTGTAGACGTCGAAGAACACGCCGAGCCGCCGGGTGCCCAGGACGCCGAAGTACTTCTCCGCACGGAAGTCGAAGATCATGATGTCGTCCTGCGTGCGGGTGCCGATCTCTTCGCGCAGGATGCGCGCCGAGCCGTAGTTGATGCCGCCGGTGCCGCCGATGCCGTAGGCGGCGGTGGCGTTGACGGTCCGGCCGAAGGGCTGTCCCGACTGGAAGCGCAGCGCCGGCGTGACCCGGATCTGCCAGGGGAGCTCGTAGCTGCCGTTGATCTTGGCGGTCCACATGCTGAACACGAACTGGCCGCCGTCGGTGTTGATGAGGTCGTTCGGCGTCGACGGCGTCACCACCGTGCGGAGGTTCTGCCCGAAGTAGGCAGTCGCGTGATCCTTGTTCCACCGCTTCGACATCGACGCGGCGAGCGACCAGCGGCCGGTCTGCCGCTTGTTGATGCCGAACTCGACCGTCTGGTACTCACCCTTGCCATCGAGGTTGGTGAGCTGGTTGACGACCGGCGCCGCCAGCGCCGCTGCACTCAGGTTGAACGCCGCGAAGTTCGGGCCGTCGTCGGCGTTGCCGAAGACGCCATCCGGCCCGGGATCCCGCAACGTGATCGGCACGTTGTAGGCGCTCATCGGCCGGTTGACGTTGACGCGGACGCGGAAGTCGTCGATCTGGCGGTAGACGTAGCCGCCCTGCAAGCCAACGCCGGGGAACAGCTCGTGCTCCGCCCACGCCGAGATCTCGGTGGTGTGGGTGTTGTCCAGGTCCGGGTCGAGCTGCGTCGTGCCGACGCCGCCGAACGATTGGCTGATGTTCCCTTCCTCGCCGGCATCGTAGAGCAGGTCGTTGTCGCGGTCGGTCCAGGCGCGACGGGTGTAGTAGTCCTGGCTGTTCGGGTTCAGATTGTTCGAAATGTCGGTACCCGGATTCCAGAAGTAGGTGGCGTAGTTGGCCTTGATGACGGTGCGGCCTTCGCCGGTGACGTCGAAGATGAGGCCGATGCGCGGCACCGGGTGGCTGAAGGTCTTGACGTCGCTCACTTCGTCGTAGTGCGTCGGCGTCGCCGCCGTGAAGCGCCCGCCGCTCGGACCCTCCTGCTCGGGCAGGAAGCTGCGGTAGCGGTCGAAGCGGAGGCCGACGTTCATCGTCAACCGCGAGGTCATCCGCCAGGTGTCCTGCAGGTAGAACCCGGTCGTGCGCAGGCCCTGTTCGGAGATGGACGGAGTCTGGAACAGCAGCACCTCGGCCGGGGCGCCGTTGTTCAGCACGTGCAGCACGTCGCCAGGGAACACGCCGTCGACGCCGCCGGTGCCGCGTTCGTAGGTGAAGGTCTCCCGGAACCACTCGCCGCCGGCCTTGAAGTTGTGGCTGCCCGCCCACCCGTCCTTGTAGTAGGTGATCGACCCGGCCAATTGGTTGCGTGACGGGATGTTGAACCAGCCGTCGCGATTGCCGCCGCTGACGATGTTGTTGGAGGTGTCTTCGTAGGCCGGGGCCTCGCTGTAGCGGAAGTTCGGCCATTCGTACTTGAACTGGCCGCCGCGGAACTCGAGGAACGAGTTGTCGCCCAGGACCGACTCGTAGCCGGCCTTGTAGGTGTGGCCCCAGTAGCGCTGCTCCCAGCTCGATTCCTCAGCGCTGTGCCGGGCCACGCTGGCCCCCACCAGGAAGCGATCGAGGCGATTGGGCTGCAGCTTCTGGCCGCCCTGTCCGTAGGCGGTCAGCTTGTTGTTCTGCGACAGGGCGTAGGTGAGCTTGCCGGTCAGGTTGCGCAGCCGGGTCTCGAACGCCTTCACGGGGAAGTTCGGCACCTGGGTCAGGATGTCCTGCTCGCGTGCCGACCCGTACCACCACAGCTTGTCCTTCAGCCCGGGCACGTAGCCGCCCACGTCGCCGTTGATGTCGTAGTAGCGCTCCATCCGGTTCAGGTCCGACGGCGTCAGGTTGCCGCAGCGGCCGCCGGGGCACAGGAACGTGAAGCTGTCGTCGATGTTCTCGTTCTGGACCCCCTTGTTCTGATAGTCGGCGTAGATCTTCCCGTGGAAGGTGTTGCCGCCCGACTTGGACACGAAGTTCGACCACACGCCCGGCCACGGCATCTCGGCGGTGTGGCCCTTGGTGGTGACGGCCACCTCGTCGATGGCGCCGTAGTCGTAGTAGAAGCCGGCAGCGTTGGTGCCCTCGGTGTTGACGATGCCCTCGACCATCGGGCGGTGCTGGTCTTCCTTGGTGTCGTAGACGGCGTAGCCGGTCTGGGTGCCGGCGGCGCTGCCGCCGACGTCGATGCGGGTGACGACGATCGCCGGCGAGGCGGCGAGCACGGCCCAGAAGTCGCGGGCATTGGGCAGGGCGCCGAGCCGCTGCTCCCCGAAGTTCGAGGCGGTTGTAGTGGTGGAGATGTCGACCACCGGCGATTCGCCACTGACCGTGACGGTCTCCTGGAGGCTGGCCACCGCCAACTCGATGTTCACCGTGGCGGTGAATCCGAGACCGACGCTGACGGCCTCACGGTTCACGGTACCGAAGCCGGCGAGCTCGTAGCACGAGCTTGTACAGTTCCTGGGGGGACTGCGGGGAAGCGGTACTCACCGGCCTCGTTCGTCACGTCGGTGCGGGTGCCCTGCATGCTGACGCTCGAGGCGGTAATGGTGACGCCGGGCAGCACGCCGCCCGAATTGTCAGTCACCTTGCCGTTGATCGAGCCAGTGGTTGCAGAGACCTGCGCAAACGCGGTGGACGCGGCCAGGAGCAAGCTCAGGACAAGTGCGCTAACGCGAACCATGCCGTACTCCTCCTTCTGACGTGCAAGAACGACGTATTCCTTGTGCTCGAGCGCTCGGAGCGCGCTGCCGCCGAGCCCCGCGGACGCAGCGCGGGGTAACCGCGAGGCCGGACGGCCCAGCCGCCGAGGTTGGCCAATCCTACGCATGTCACAAGACGTACACAAGCCCATTTCTCATCGCTCAACCATCCGGGTGGGCCATGAACGCACCCAGCCGGTCGAGCACGACGGACGGTTGGTCGCGGTGCGGGCTGTGTCCACATTTTTGGATCAACACGGCCGTCACCGGACCTGCCACCTGGCCCTCGATCGCGGCGATCTGCGCGGTGGTGCCGTACTCGTCGTCGACGCCTTGCAGCGCCAGCAGCGGGCACGTCACGCGGGCGAGCTCGGCTTCGATGTTCCAGGCGCGGAAAGCTGGGCTGAGCCAGATGTCGTTCCAGCCCCAGAACATCTCGTCGACGTGCGCGTGGTGCGCGGCCAAGCGTTGCCGCAACCCGCCGTCGGCCTGGAAGCGTTCGCGGATGGCGGCGATGCTCGCCACCGACACGTCCTCGACGAAGACGTGCGGCGCCTCGAGCGCCAGGGCCGCGACGCGATCCGGCCAGCGCGCCGCGGCCAGCAGCGCAATCGAGCCGCCGTCGCTGTGACCGAGGAGCACCGCGCGGTCGATGCCCGCCGCGTCGAGGACGCGCGGCACCACCTGATCCGCTTCGCGGTGCATGAAGTCCACGGCGAGGCCGCCGCCGCGCGGGTCGGAGCGCCCGTGGCCCTGCCGGCTGTAGGCGAACACGTCGCGGCCGGTGGCGGCGGCGAGCGCGGCAGGGAAGTCGCGCCACGTCGAGACGCTGCCCAGGCCTTCGTGCAGCAGGACCACCGGCGAGCGTGCCGTCGGCGCTCCGGGCGCGCGCCACCACCGGGTCTCGAGGCGGGCGCCGAGCACCGTGACGTGGTCCATGGGGCTGGTTGGAGGCAGGCCACTAGAATAGAAGGTTCATGCGCAAGCCCGTCGTCCTCATCACCGGCGCCGGCGGCGAGATCGGCCACGGTCTCATCACCAGGCTCACCGAGTCGGGCCAGCGGTCGGTCGTCACCCTCGACATCAACCCGCTCGACGCCACGCTGGCGCCGCTGGTCGCGCGCGAGTTCACCGGCTCGATCCTCGACACGGCGCTGCTCGAACGCATCCTCTCGCAGTACGAGGTGGACACCGTGTTCCACCTGGCGGCGCTGCTGTCGACGCGGTCGGAGTTCACGCCGGTGACGGCGCACCAGGTCAACGTCGAGGGCACGCTGCACCTGCTGGAGTTCTCGCAGCACGAGGCGGAGTCGCACGGGCGGCCCGTGGTCTTCGTCTACCCGTCGTCGATTGCGGCGCACGGGCTGCCCGATCTCGCCACCAAGGCCCGGGCTGGCCGCGTCGCCGAGGACGACTACACGACGCCGTTCGACCATGTACGGCTGCAACAAGCTGTACTGCGAGCAGCTCGGACGCTACTACGCCCGGCACTACAAGCAACTCTCGGCGGAACCGCAGGCCGGGCGGGTGGACTTCCGCTGCGTGCGGTTTCCCGGGCTCATCTCGGCGATGACCGTGCCCTCGGGCGGCACCTCCGACTACGCGCCCGAGATGATCCACGCCGCGGCCAAGGGCGAGCCGTACGCCTGCTTCGTCCGCCCCGACACGCAGATCCCGTTCATGGCGATGCCCGACGGCGTGACGGCGCTGCTGGCGCTGGCCGCGGCGCCGCGCGCTGCCCTCACGCGCACCGCCTACAACCTCGGCGCGTTCAGCCCCACCGCGCAGCAGATCCACGACCGCGTGCGGCAGGCCTTCCCCGACGCCCGGCTCGGATGGACGATCGACGTGAAGCGGCAGGGCATCGTCGACTCGTGGCCGGCCCAGGTCGACGACTCGGCGGCGCGCCGCGACTGGGGCTTTGCCCCGGCCTACGACTTCGAGCGGGCGTTCGCCGAGTACCTCGATCCCCACGATTCGGTGCCCGCTACACGAAGGGGAACCACTGATGGGGCTCGGGGCTCGGGGCTCGGGGCCCGGGAGGGGCTCGGGGTGGCGGGATTGGCGGGAGATCACGCTGCCGGGATGCCTGCTGACCATCGGTCTGCTCGTCTCGCCAGGAGGTTGCTTGCGCGCGCCGATTCCAACCGCCGCCACCGACAACGCCGCCGCTGAGAGCTACGTCCGGCTCGTCCTCGCCCTCGGCCAGCACGACGCCGCGTTCGTCGACGCCTACTACGGGCCGGCCGAGTGGCGGAACGAGGCCGAGCGGGAGAAGCTGTCGCTCTTCGACATCAACAAGCGCGCGGCCGTGCTGGAGGTGGACCTGCGGCGGCTGGCGCCGGTGGCGACCTCGGCGCCCGACGCGGAGCTGGTGACGCTGCGCCGTCAGTACCTGGCGCGGCAGTTGAACGCCCTGCGCACGCGCACGGCGATGCTGCAGGGCCGCAAGCTCCCCTTCGACGAGGAATCGCGCGAGCTCTACGACGCGGTGGCGCCGCACAACGACGAGGCGTCGTTCCAGGCGATGATCGACGAGGTGGCGCCGCGCCTCGGCGGCAGCGGCGAGCTGGCGCCGCGCTATGCCGCCTTCCGCGAGGCCTTCGTCGTCCCACCGGCCCGGCTCGACGCCGTGTTCCAGGCGGCGATCGTCGAGTGCCGGCGGCGCACCCAGGCCAACCTCGCCCTGCCGCCCGGCGAGCGATTCACCGTGGCCTACGTGAAGGACAAGCCGTGGAGCGCCTACAACTGGTATCAGGGCGGCTTCGCCAGCCTCATCGAGGTGAACACCGACCTGCCGGTCTACATCGACCGGGCCATCGATCTGGCGTGTCACGAGGGATATCCCGGGCACCACGTCTACAACGCGCTGCTCGAGCAGCAGCTGGTGCAGCAGCGCGGCTGGGTCGAGTTCTCGGTGTATCCGTTGTTCTCGCCGCAGTCGCTCATCGCCGAAGGCACAGCCAACTACGGCATCCAGGTGGCCTTCAGCGACGCCGAGCGGCGGCGGTTCGAGCGCGAGACGCTGTTTCCGCTGGCCGGGCTCGATCCGGCGCGCGTCGACGAGTACTACGACGTGCTGGCCCTGACCCGGCGTCTCAGCTACGCCGGCAACGAGGCCGCGCGCGGCTATCTCGACGGCCGCATCGACGGGACCCGCGCCGCCGACTGGCTGGTCCGCTACGCGCTGAATACGCCGGGACAGGCCGCCCAGCGCGTGAAGTTCTTCGACGCGTACCGCAGCTATGTCATCAACTACAACCTCGGCGAGGACATGGTGAAGACCTACGTCGAGCGCCGCGCCGGCGACGACCCGACCGCGCGGTGGAAGGTCTTCAGCGAGCTGCTGTCGTCGCCGCGCCTCCCCTCGGGGCTGAAGGACTAGGCCATGCGCGCCGTGGAGATCAGCGCGCCAGGCGCGCCCGACGTCCTTCGACTGGTCGAGCGCGCCCGCCCGGTTCCGGCCGCCGGCGAGGTGCTGATCCATGTGGCGGCCGCCGGCGTCAATCGGCCAGATGTCCTGCAGCGGCGCGGCGCTTACCCGCCACCGTCAGGCGCCTCGGATCTGCCCGGGCTGGAGGTGGCCGGCCACGTCGTCGAGGTGGGGCCGCTGCCGGCCGGCGCCGCCGGGCGCTGGCGGACGGGCGACGCGGTGTGTGCGCTCGTGAGCGGCGGCGGCTACGCCGAGTACTGCGTCGCGCCGGCCGTGCAGTGTCTCCCGGTTCCGGCCGGCTGCTCGCTCACCGAGGCGGCGGCGATCCCCGAGACGTTCTTCACGGTGTGGACCAACGTGTTCGAGCGCGGCCGGCTGCAGCCGGGCGAAACGCTGCTGGTCCACGGCGGCTCGAGCGGTATCGGCACGACCGCGATTCAGCTCGCCCGCGCCCTTGGCGCCCGCGTGTTCGCCACGGCCGGATCGGCGGCAAAATGCCAGGCCTGCGTCGGGCTCGGCGCCGAGATCGCCGTCAACTACCGCGAGCAGGACTGGGACGCGGCCCTGCGCGACGCCACCGGCGGGCGCGGCGTGGACGTCATCCTCGACATGGTCGGCGGCGACTACGTGGCCAGGAACCTCACGCTGCTGGCCGTCGAGGGTCGCCTCGTGCAGATTGCGTTCCTCGCCTCGTCGAAGGTCGAGCTCGACCTGATGCAGGTGATGCGCCGGCGGCTCACCATCACCGGTTCCACCCTGCGCCCGCGGACCCCGGCCGAGAAGGGCAGCATCGCCGCGGCGCTCGAGTCGCGCGTGTGGCCGCTGCTGGCGGCGGGGACGGTCCGGCCGGTGATTCATGCGACGTTTCCGCTGGCGCGTGCCGCCGACGCCCACCGGATGATGGAAGACAGTCAGCACATCGGCAAGATCGTCCTGGAGGTGGCATGACCACACGTACGCGAATCAGCTCGGGATCGACCTTCGAACGCGATATCGGCTACTCCCGCGCGGTGGTCCAGGGACCCTGGGTCTTCGTATCCGGCACCACCGGCTTCGACTACGCGGCGATGACCATCGCCGAGGGCGTCGAGGCACAGGCCGAGCAGTGCCTGAAGAACATCGAGGCCGCCCTCACGCAGGCCGGTGCCAGCTTCGCCGATGTCGTCCGCGTACACTACATCCTGCCGAATGCCGCGGAGTTCCCGCAGTGCTGGCCGGTGCTGCGCAAGTACTTCGGCGAGGCGCGGCCGGCGGCGACGATGATCGCGGCCGGGCTGTCGGACCCGCGGATGCGCATCGAGATCGAAGTGACGGCGCTCAAGTCGGGGCACTGACCGCGCGAACCGGCATATCAGCGAATGGTTCGGGTCGCCGACGACTGGGAACGCCGCTATACTGAACGTTTCCCGCATGTCTGCTCCGGCCTCGCTGTTCACCCCTCGCTTCCTCGTGATGTGCGGGTTCAACTTCGTCGTGTTCCTGTCGGCGTTCCAGCTGCTGCCGACGGCGCCGTTCCAGATCCGGGCGCTCGGCGGCAGCGCGCTCGCAGCCGGGCTGTTCCTCGGCTTCCTCACCTACTCGTCGGCGCTGAGCGGCCCGGTCACCGGCGGCATCGTCGATCGGGTGGGCAAGCGCCGGGTGCTGATGACCTCGAGCGTCGCCCTCACCCTGTTCTCGCTCGTCTACGCCGTGCTGCCGTCCTACCCGGCGATGCTCGCCCTGGTGGTGGTGCACGGGCTGTTCTGGTCGGGACTGCTGGTCGCCGCCGGATCCTACGTGACCGACCTGGTGCCGGCGCCCCGCCGGGCGGAAGGCATGAGCTACTGGGGCATGTCGACGATCTTCGCCGTCTCGATGGCGCCGACCATCGGCCTCTGGGTGTTCGAGCACGGCGGGTGGACGCTGCTGTGCGTCGAAGCGGCCGGGCTCAACCTGCTGATGTTCTCCATCGCGTTTCTGCTGCTGCCGCCCGACCCGCCCGCCGCGCACCACGTCTCGCGCGTCTGGTCGTGGACCGGCCTGGTCGAGTGGAGGGTGCTGGCGCTCTCGGGCACGCTGTTCCTCTACGCCTTCGGCTACGGCGGCATCACCAGCTTCGTGGCGATGTACAGCGAGGCGTCGGGGGTCTCCCCGCGCGCCCTGTACTTCACCGTCTTCTCGGTGGCGATCCTGGTCACGCGGCCCTTCGTGGCCCGCCTGGGCGATCGCGTCGGCCATCGCCGCGTGCTGCTGCCGTGCCTGGTCCTGGTCGGGCTGGGCTTCGCGCTGCTCGCGGTGGGCGGCAGCCGCGCGGTCTTCGTCGTCTCGGCGCTGGTGTTCGGCACCGGCTTCGGATCGGCCTATCCGCTCTTCCTCGGCCATCTCATGCGCCACGTCGATCCGGCGCGGCGCGGGGCGGCCTTCGGCAGCATCCTGGCGGCCTTCGACACCGGCATCGGCACCGGGTCGATGGTCATCGGCTGGATCGTCCAGCACTACGGCTATCGTCCGGCCTACACAGCCGCGGCGGTGCTGGCCGCGTTCGCGCTGCCGTACTTCCTCGCGGTCGAGCCGCGCGTGCTGCCGGCCGATACACCGGTCCACGCCTGATCCTTTCGCTCACTGCTCGGTCGCGCGGACGGCGCGCCGGGCGCCGCGCAGTTGGTCCCACACCTCCGCCCCGGCCTGCTGGGCGCCCTCGGTCTCGAAGGCGTCGCGGGCGCCGGGCACGGCGTGCCCGATGGCGCGATACAGAAGCCGCACGTCGTCGTGTGAGCGGGCGTCCGACTGCGCCACCTCGCAGGCGTGCTGCAGTTCGTGTGCGAGCGTGGCGACGCGCAGGGCGGGTGGGGCCAGCGACGCCAGATCGATGCGGATGTAGCGGGCGTTGCCCAACCGCGTCACGAACCGCATGGTGCCCATGAGGCCGAGCGGCAGGGCCGGCGTGGCCACGACGTGGACGATCACGTCGGACGCCTCGAGCTGATCGAGGAGGGCGCGGAAGCGCGCCGACTCGTGGACGCCCCGCTCGAGTGCCATGCGGGCGATCAGATCCAGGGCCCGCACATGCGGCGCGGGCTGCGCCAGGGCGGGCAGCGCGCCCGCCAGCATCGACACCACGAGCACACACGACGTCTTCATGCGACACCTCCGGCCGGCGATTTCGAGCGAGCGGACCCCGCGCGCGGGTCAGGCGTGGCGGGGACGGCGAGGCGGAGCGGCGCTCCGCGGGTCAGCTACTGCTGGAACGACTGGGGCGAGCGCTGCTGTCGGACACAGCGGGTGGGGCGGGTAGTGCGGGCCGTGCGGATGGTCGGGCGGGCGAGCAGTGCGGGTCGTGACGGGGCGGCGCTGGAGGACCGCCGCACGCGGTGGCGATGGATGTGGACGCGAATCGTGACTGGCATCGTGAACACCTTCCCGGGGGGACGATCCCGGGATGGCGGCGATCCTACGCAGCTAATGGGTTGGATTCAACGCATGCGGATACTGAATCCCGAAACAGCGGCTGGCGGCCAGCGGCTAGCGGCTGAACTCGCCGGCCTGCGAACGCCGCGGCCGCCCCGCCGACTCACGCGACAACCGGCGTCGGGTCGTAGGTGAGCACCGGCCGCAGCCACGCCTCGGCCTGGGCCATCGTCATGCCCTTGCGCCGTGCGTAGGCCTCGACCTGGTCGGCGCCGACCCGCTGGATGGCGAAGTACTTGGCCTGCGGGTGCGAGAAGTAGAGCCCGCTGACGCTGGCCGCCGGCGTCATCGCGTACGACTCGGTGAGGGCCATGCCGATGCCCTCGGCGTCGAGCAGGTCGAACAGCCGCCGCTTCTCGCTGTGGTCGGGGCAGGCCGGGTAGCCGAACGCCGGGCGGATGCCCTGGTAGGCCTCGCGCCGCAGGTCGTCCTGCTGACAGCGCTCTCGGCGGCGCCGTAGCCCCAGTCGCGGCGGGCCCGCGCGTGCAGGTACTCGGCGAAGGCCTCGGCCAGCCGGTCGGCCAGCGCCTTGGCCATGATCGCGTGGTAGTCGTCGTGCTGGGCCTCGAAGCCCCGGGCCAGCGCGTCGGTGCCGATGCCGGCGGTGACGGCGAACGCGCCGAGGTAGTCGGCGACGCCGCTGTCGATCGGCGCGACGAAGTCGGCCAGCGATCGGTTCGGCTTGTCGTCGGCGATGACTTCCTGCTGGCGCAGCATCGGGAAGCGGGTGAGCTCCTCCCTGGTCCCTGGTCCCCGGTCCCCGGTCCCCGGGGCGAAGACCACGATGTCGTCGCCGTCGCTCGCCGCCGGCCAGAAGCCGTAGACGCCGCGGGCGGTGAGCTGCTCGCGGGCGACGATCTGGTCGAGCAGCGTGCGGGCGTTGTCGTAGAGATCGCGCGCCGCCGCGCCCTGCTGGGGGTGGTCGAGGATGGCGGGGAAGCGGCCCTTCAGCTCCCAGGCGGCGAAGAAGAACGTCCAGTCGATGTAGGGCACCAGCTCGGCCAGCGGCACCTCGACCCGGCGGGCGCCGAGGAACGACGGCACCGGCGGCGGCGTGGACAGGTCGATCCGCAGGCGGTTGGCCAGCGCCTGGGCGTAGCGCGAGCGTGGGGCGCTCCTGTCGCGTGGCGTACTTCTCGCGCAGCTCCGCCTGTTCGCGGCGCGTGGCCTCGGCGAACCCGGTGCGCTGCGCCGGGCTCGAGCAGCTGCGACATCACGTCGACGACGCGCGAGGCGTCGGCGACGTGCACCACCGGCCCGTCGTAGGCCGGCGCGATCTTCACCGCGGTGTGCTGGCGGCTGGTCGTCGCGCCGCCGATGAGCAGCGGCAGCTTCGGCCCGCGCGCCTGCATCTGGCCGGCGACGTAGACCATCTCGTCGAGCGACGGCGTGATCAGGCCCGACAGGCCGATCATGTCCACCTGGCGCTCGACCGCGGTCTTCAGGATCGTGTCGCACGGCACCATCACGCCGAGGTCGATCACCTCGTAGCCGTTGCAGCCGAGCACCACGCCGACGATGTTCTTGCCGATGTCGTGGACGTCGCCCTTCACCGTCGCCATCAGCACCTTGCCGGCGGCCTGCCGGGTGCCGCCGGCCGGCCTTCTCGGCCTCCATGAACGGCTCGAGGTAGGCGACCGCGCGCTTCATCGCCCGCGCGCTCTTGACCACCTGCGGCAGGAACATCTTGCCCGGCGCCGAAGCAGGTCGCCGACGATCTTCATGCCGTCCATCAGCGGTCCTTCGATGACCAGCAGCGGCCGGCCGAGCGCCTGGCGCGCCTCCTCGGCGTCCTGCTCGATGAAGTCGACCACGCCGTGCACCAGCGCGTGCGCGAGCCGCTCGCCGACGGTGCCCTGCGCGCCAGGCCAGGTCGGCCTCGCGCTTCGCGCCCGTGCCCTTGACCTGCTCGGCGAAGGTCACCAGGCGCTCGGTGGCGTCGGGCCGGCGGTTGAAGATGACGTCCTCGACGTGCTCGAGCAGGTCGGCCGGGATGTCCTCGTAGACCGCGAGCTGGCCGGCGTTGACGATGCCCATGTCGAGGCCGGCCTTGATGGCGTGGTAGAGGAACGCCGAGTGGATCGCCTCGCGCACCACCTCGTTGCCGCGGAACGAGAACGACAGGTTGCTGATGCCGCCGCTGATTCGCACGCCGGGGCAGGTCGCCTTGATCTGCCGCGTCGCCTCGATGAAGTTCACGGCGTAGTCGTTGTGCTCCTCGAGGCCGGTGGCGATGGCCAGCACGTTGGGGTCGAAGATGATGTCGAGCGGGTCGACGCCGGCCTGCTCGGTGAGCAGCTGGTAGGCGCGCTGGCAGATCGCGACCTTGCGAGCGACGGTGTCGGCCTGGCCCTGCTCGTCGAAGGCCATCACCACCATCGCCGCGCCGTAGCGGCGGATGGTCCGGGCCTTGTGCAGGAAGTCGGCTTCGCCCTCCTTCAGGCTGATCGAGTTGACGATGCCCTTGCCCTGCACGCACTTGAGGCCGGCCTCGATCACCGTCCACTTGCGAGCTGTCGATCATGATCGGCAGCCGGGCGATCTCCGGCTCGGTGGCGATGTAGTTCAGGAAGTGGGTCATGCACGCTTCCGAGTCGAGCATGCCCTCGTCCATGTTGACGTCGAGGATGTTGGCGCCGCCGCGCACCTGGTCGAGCGCCACGCTGAGCGGCGCCGGCCCAGTCCTGGCCTTGATCAGCCGCGCGAAGCGCTTCGAGCCGGTGACGTTGGTGCGCTCGCCGATCATCTGGAAGTTGCTGTCGGGGCGCAGCACCAGCGTCTCGAGGCCCGAGTAGTGGGTGAGGCGGCCGAAGCCGCTGTCGGGCCCGCCGGGGGCTGGATGCGGCCGCGGCGCGATGCCGTCGACGGCGCGGGCGATGGCGGCGATGTGCGCCGGGCGTGGTGCCGCAGCAGCCGCCGACGATGTTGAGGAAGCCGCTCTCGGCGAACTCGGCCAGCAGCGCCCCGGTCTCCTCGGCCTGCTCGTCGTACTCGCCGAAGGCGTTGGGCAGCCCGGCGTTGGGGTAGCAGCTGACGTAGGTGCCGGCGATGCGGGCGAGCTCGGCCATGTAGGGCCGCATCTCGCGGGCGCCGAGCGCGCAGTTGATGCCGACGCTGAACGGCCGGGCGTGCTCGATCGACGTGTAGAAGGCGTCGAGGGTCTGGCCCGACAGCGTGCGGCCGCTGCGATCGGTGATCGTCACCGAGATCATCAGCGGCAGGTCGGTGCCGTGCGCCGCCTGCTCCTCGGCGATGGCGACCAGCGCCGCCTTCGAGGTGAGCGTGTCGAAGATGGTCTCGACCAGCAGCACGTCGACGCCGCCGTCGAGCAGGCCGCGGACCTGCTCGCGATAGGCCAGCCGCACCTCGTCGAAGGTGGCGGCGCGGAACGCCGGGTCGTCGACCTTGGGGGAGATCGACAGCGACTTGTTGGTCGGGCCGAGCGCGCCGGCGACGAAGCGCGGCTGGTCGGGCGTGCGCGCCGTCCAGGCGTCGGCGACGCGGCGGGCAATCCGTGCCGATTCCAGGTTCAGCTCGTAGGCCAGCGGCTCGAGGCCGTAGTCGGCCTGGGCGATCGACGTGCTCGAGAAGGTGTTGGTCTCGATGATGTCGGCGCCGGCGGCCAGGTACTCCTCGTGGATCGCCGCCAGCACGTCGGGCCGGGTCAGCGCGATGAGGTCGTTGTTGCCCTTCAGTTCGCTTGGGATGGGTGGCCAGCCGCTCGTCGCGGAAGTCGCGCTCGTCGAGCTTGCGGCGCTGGATCATCGTGCCCATCGCCCCGTCGAGGACGAGGATGCGGCGGGCGAGGAGGGTGTCGAGCGGCGTCGCGGTCATCGGGAGGCCTGTGCGGGAACGGAGCTCCGGACGGCACGGCGCGGCGGCGCCGGCCGGCCGATCGGCGAGGCCACCGCGCCGCTGGCGACGATGACCACGAAGGGATCGCCGGCGCCGCGGGCGCCGACGGTGACGCGCACCTCGCCGAACCCGGCGCCGGCGAGCCACTCGGCGATGGCGCGCTCGTCGAAGCCCTGCCACCGATCGCCCAGCTTGTCGCGGACCCAGTCCTCGTCGTGCGTGCGCAGGTCGAGAATCAGCACCCGGCCGCCCGGACGCAGGACCCGCGCGGCTTCGCGGAGCACGCGGCCGGGGTCACCGGCATGGTGCAGCGTCTGCGAGAGCAGCACGACGTCGACCGACTGGTCGGTCAGCGGCAGCTTCTCGATGTCGCCGCGCTTCCAGCTGACGTTGGTGATCTTGCGCCGCTCGGCCAGCTGCCGGGCCCGCCCGAGGACCGCGGCCGAGCGATCCACGGCAACGACGCGCCGGGCCCAGCGTGCGGCTTCGAGCGTCAGGTAGCCTTCGCCGCAGCCGACGTCGGCGACGTCGAGCGGCGGCAGAAGGTGTCCGAGCGCGCGCGACCACGCCGCCCAGCTGCGGCCGGGCACCAGCTGGCGGCCATCGCGGGTGTCGGGGCCGGCGTGCGCGTCGAAGTTCTCGCGTCGCACCCGGCGCACCTCCTGGATGCGGGCGTCGTCGGCCCGGGCGGCGGCGGTGCCGCCGGCCTGGGCGAACTCGGCGTCGAGCAGCCGCCACAGCGGGTGGTCGCCGCCGGCCGGCCGGGCGAGGCGGTAGTAGGAGTAGATGCCGTCGCGCTCCTCGGCGACCAGGCCGGCGTCCTTCAGCAGCCCCAGATGCCGCGACACGCCCGACTGCGCCAGCCCGAGGATGCCGGTGAGCTCGGAGACGTTGAAGCGATCGACGCTCAAGGTCCGCAGCAGCCGGAGCCGCGCCGGGTCGCCCAGAATCCGGAAGCGGGCCGAGATCTCGTCCATATCCATAAATCTATCTGTGATGATATGACAAGGCCGAGACCGGGCGCAACTGCGCGCCGGGTCGCCCCGCTGGCTGCCCGCGTGTCGGGGCCGCGGGCCGTGCAGTGGAGGCGTCGCAGGAAAAAAAGTGTGAAGTACACTAGTTCGCTCTGCGCCGGGCCCTGCCGCCAGCCCGGCGTCGATCGAACCCATGGGCATTCTCGACAAGCTCCGACCGCAGGCCAAGTGGAAGCACGGCGATCCGGCCGTTCGGCTCGAGGCCGTTCAGGCCCTCGACGACGACGCCGGCGACGTGCTCATCCAGGTGGCCACCGACGACCTCGACGCGCGCGTTCGCCGCGCCGCCGTGGCTCGACTCGCAGACCCCGACACGCTCGCCGCCGTGAGCCGCAACGACGCCGAGACCGGCGTGCGCGACGCCGCCGTGGAGCGGCTGGCGGCACTGGCGGAGTCCTCTGGCGACGACTCCGCGCGCGCCGTCGCGGCGCTCGGCGCCCTCGGGCGCAGCCGCGAGCTGGCCGCGCTGGCCCGTTCCTCGGCGCCTGAAGCGGCCCGGCACGCGGCCGTCGCGCAGCTGACCGACGGCCGGGCCCTGGGCGGTGTCGCCCGGCACGCCCTCGACGCCGGGACGCGGCTGATGGCGCTGGAGCGGCTGACCGATGCCGCCGAGCTCGAAGCCGTGGCCATCAACGGCGATCACGCCGACGCCGCGGTTGCCGCGCTCGATCGGCTGGCGTCGCCATCCGCTGAACAGCTCTCCGCCATCGCCCAGCGCGGCCGCACCAAGGCGTCCGCCAAGCGTGCCAAGGCGCTGCTGGCGGCGATGACCGCGCCGCCGCCCGCCGCCGACGCCGCGGCCATCGAATACAAGGAGGCCGATCAGGCCGCCGCGCGAGCCCTCGCGCTGCAGATGGAGGCGCTCTCGGCCTCAACCGATGCGGCCGCCATTCGCGACGGCTATGCGGCGGCCCGGGTGGCGTGGGTGGAGCTGCTGGCCGACGCCGAGGTGCAGCCGGCCATCGTCGAGGAGTTCGAAACCCTGTCGGATCGTGTCCGCACGGCCCTGGCCGCCGACGAGGCCCGCCGCGCCGAGGAGGCCCGTCGCGCCGCGGCGGTGCGCCAGGAACAGGCCGAACGGCTGGCGCTCTGCGAGCGCATCGAGGCCTTGAGCGGCGACGACGTCCAGACCGGGCTGGCGACGGCGCGCGCCGAGTGGGAAGGCCTGCCGCCGATGGCCGAGTCGTGGGCCGCCGACGTGCAGCGCCGCTTCGACGATGCCGCGCGGGCGGCGGAACGGCGCCACGGTCAGCTCGAGGAGGCGCGGGCGCTCGCCGCCCAGGCCCCGGAGATCGTCGCGGAGGCCGAGGGCCTGACGGCGGCCGACTACGCCGCGGTGCGCGGGCAGTGGCAGGCGCTGCGCCGCAAGTGGCAGGCGATCGGCCGGCTTGGCGCGGTCGATGCCGCCCTGGCCGAGCGGTTCGCCGCCGTGGCGACGACCTTCGAAGCGCGTGAGCAGGAGGTGCGCGCCTCCAGGCAGCGTGGCCAGGAGGACAACCTCCACCGGCTGCAGGCTGCCGTGCAGGCGCTCGAGACCCGGGCCGCCGCCGAATCGTTGTCGCTGAAGGACGCCGACGCCGTCATCAAGGACGTGAAGCTCGTCATCGGCACGATGGGCCCGCTGCCGACGCCGCAGGATCGCGAGGACCTCACCGTGCGTCTCCAGGCGGTGCGGGCCGCGGTCCAGCCGCGGCTCGAGGAGCTGCGCAACGCCGAGGAGTGGAAGCGCTGGGCCAACGTCCAGGTGCAGGAAGACCTGTGCACCAAGATGGAAGCCCTCATTCCGATGGCCGACGCCGAGCCCGAAAAGGCCGCCACCGAGATGCGCGCGCTCCAGGAGAAGTGGAAGCCGGTGGCGGCGGCGCCGCGCTCGCAGGCCGAGGCGCTGTGGACGCGCTTCAAGGCCGCGCAGTCGCAGGTCTACGAGAAGTGCAAGGACTTCTTCGCGCAGCAGGCGGCCGAACGCCAGGAGGCGCTCAAGACGAAGGAAGCGCTGTGCGAGCGGGCCGAGGCGCTCGCCGATTCCACCGACTGGGTGCGCACCGCCGAGGCCATGAAGGCGCTGCAGGCCGAGTGGAAGGCCACCGGCCCGGTCACCCGCGGCCGCGAGAAGGCGGTCTGGGAGCGCTTCCGCAAGGCCTGCGACAACTTCTTCACGCGGCGCCAGGCCGACATGAAGCAGCGCAAGCAGGACTGGGGAGAGAACCTGTCGCGCAAGGAGGCGCTGATCGCCGAGGCCGAGCAGCTGGCGCAGTCCACCAACTGGGACCAGGCCGCGGCGCGGCTCAAGGCCCTGCAGGTGGAGTGGAAGACCATCGGTCCGGTGAAGAAGAGCAAGTCGGATCAGGTGTGGGAGCGGTTCCGCGCCGCCTGCGACCAGTTCTTCGAGCGCTTCAAGCACCGCGATCAGGAGGCGATCCAGACCAAGTTCGTCGATCGCGACACCGCGGTGGCGGAGATCGAAGCGCTGGTGCCGGCCGAGGACGCGCCGATGCCCGACGATCTCTACAACAAGGTGCAGGCGGCGCGGGCCCGCTGGCTCCAGGGTCCCGAGCTGCCGCGGCACGTGCTGGCGCCGCTGGCCGAGCGCGTCAACGGCGCCCTGCTGTCGCTGGTCACCCGCTGGCCGGAGGCGTTCGTCGGCGGCGAGCTCGACCCGGCGGCCACCGCCCGGCGCATGGAGAAGCTGTGCGCCAAGGTCGAGGCGCTGGCGCCGCAGGACGGCCGCGATCAGACGTCGACGGCGACGCTGTCGCCGGCCGAGCTGCTGGCCCGGCAGTGGCGCGAGGCGCTCGCCGCCAACACGATGGGCGCCGGCGCCGCGCGCCAGGCCGAAGAGGCGCGCCAGCGCGCTGCCGACCAGGAGCTGCGCAGCGCCCAGTCGGCGTGGCTGCGGCTCGGACCCGTGCCGGCCGAGACGCGCAAGCCGCTGCAGGAGCGCTTCGACCGCGCCGTGCGCCGCGTGCTCGACGGCCGGCGCCGTCCGGTCGCGCGCGCGTAGGTGACTCTCGAACAGCGGCTAGGGGCTAGCGGCTCGCGGCTAGTGAGTCCCGCTGTCCTGGTGTCACGCCGCCTGACGCAAGGCTGCCGACCTAGAAGTGAGCGCGCAGCGTGAGCGCCAACCGGTAGGAGAACGTCGGCAATCCCAGATCGGCGAACTCGTCCGCTTCGTGGGTCTCGCCCCGCTCGACGAAGAGCGCGCGGATCTGCGGCACGAGACTCACGTGCGCTCCAAGCGGCAGCGCCCAGTCGACGCCGGCCGTCGCCCCCCAGGTCCAGCGCGAGGTCTGGACCTCGGGACCGAACGGACCGTAGGTGCCCGAGAAGCCAATCCCAGTCGCCGGCGCCCGGCGTTCGACGCCGTCCTGGTGCACGACACCCGCCCCGGCTACGACGGACAGGCCCGCAGGACGGCCGGTCGGGTGCAGGCGCAGCACCGCAAACAGCGGCGCTTCACGATAGCGAACCTGGGCGAAGTAGCCGAGAGAGGCGTAGCCGTAGACCTGGTCGACGTCCCGCCGAGCCGGCCACGCGAACTCGAGCCCGAGGCCGACGTGGCGGCTCGGGAATCCGCCCGCTTCCACCTGGATGGCCGGCGCCCAGTCGTCGTCGCTGGTGTTGCCGAAGGACAGTGACGCCCCCGACGAGATCGATTCCGGGCGCCACGGCGCGATCCCCGCACCGCCGCCAATGTAGCCGCGCGCGTCTTGCGCAACGGCCTCGCCCGCAGCGGCCACCAGTGTGCCGACGACGACGGCCAGGGCTGCCGCGGGTCGAAAGAGGCTCGAGACCATCACCAGCGAAATTGTAGCCGCGGGGTTGGCTGCACCCCCTCGCACCGATGGCACAGCTGGATCGGTGCGGGCATCGGTCGGGCCTCCTGAGCTACTATCACGGCCCACGGAGGACCCGCGCTATGTCACGATCCCGCGTTCTGTTGACCGCCCTGTGCGTCTGTGCCGGCCTTGGCCTGGCGTGGCGCAGCACCGGCGCCGAAGAGACCGCTCTGGCGGCCGAGCAGTCTGCCGCCCCCGTCACCAAACCAGGTTCACCGACGGCCAAAGTCGCCAATCCGATCACCGGCGAAGGCCTGCCCAATCCCGCCCCGAAGGTCACCAGGAACTGGGGCACGCTGCCAGCGGGGCGCACCTGGGGCACGTCGGCCGGCATCGACATCGACCCCAAGGACGGCCACGTCTGGGCCTACGAGCGCTGCGGCGCCGGCGCGGCCGGCGGGGCGGGTGGCGGCCCGGTCGATTGCGACAACAACCCGGTCGATCCGGTCTTCAAGTTCGACCGCAACACCGGCGCGGTGCTCGCCAACATCGGCAAGGGCGTCATGGTCACGCCGCACGGCATCGCGCTCGACAACCAGGGCAACGTCTGGGTCGCCGACTTCGCCGGCAACAAGGCCGGCACCAAGGGGCACCAGGTCCACAAGTTCAGCCCCAAGGGCGACAAGCTGATGAGCCTTGGCATGGCCGGCAAGCCGGGCAACGCCGACGGCCAGTTCAACCAGCCCAACGACGTCGTCATCGGACCCGACGGCAGCATCTACGTGTCCGACGGGCACGACGGCCAGGGCATGACCACGCAGGCGGCAATCGCTGAGGGGATCAAGCGCGGCGCCACCGCCCGCATCAGCAAGTTCTCGCCCGACGGCAAGTTCCTCAAGTCGTGGGGCGGGCTGGGCGCGCGACACGGCGAGTTCCGGACGCCGCACGCCATGGCCTTCGACGGCAAGGGCCGGCTCTGGGTAGCCGACCGTGGCAACCACCGGCTCGAGATCTTCGATCAGGAAGGCAAGTACCTGGAGTCGCGGTACATGTATGGCCGGATCAGCGGCCTGTTCATCCGCGGCAACACCCTCTACGCGATCGACTCGGAGTCCGGCCCGCTGAACCACGTCAACTGGCGCAACGGCGTCCGCATCGGACCGCTCGACGAAGATCGCATCACCGGCTTCATTCCGCCCTTCGAGCGGGAAGACCGGCTGTACCAGGGCACCGCCGGGGAAGGCGTGGCGGTCGATGCCGACGGCAACGTCTACGCGGCGGAAGGCCCGAACTCGCTCACGCAGGCGGGCGGCGCTTTCACGAAATACTCAGTCAAGTAACAAGACGGGGACTGGGGACTAGGGGCTAGGGACTAGCGCTCGTTACAAGCGCCTGTCCTTCGGGAAATGAGAAGGGCCGGGGATTCCCCCGGCCCTTTTGTCTTGGGGCTCCTCGGGCAGCTGTGACCCGCCCTAGAACCCAGTCCCCAGCCCCCAGCCCCGTGAGGACCCCGAGGGACCTATTCAGCCGAGGGGTCCTCGAGATAGGTGTAGCCCTGAAGCCCCTCTTCGTAGAACTTGAGCAGGCGCCCGGCCTGCTGGTCCTGCATCTGCCCGGCGTGGACCGCGGCCTCGACGTCGCGGCGCAGCTTCGCCGAGCAGTTCCTCGGGGTCGAACTGCACGTAGCGCAGCACCTCGCTCACCGTGTCGCCCTTGATGACGTGCGCGACCCGCGCCGGCTCGCCGTCGTCGCCGTTCTCGGTGAGGCTGACGTGCACGGCGTGGGTGTCGCCGAGCAGGTTGTGGAGGTCGCCGAGGATCTCCTGGTAGGCGCCGACCAGGAACACCCCGAGGTAGTAGGGCTCACCGTTGTAGCGGTGCAGCTTCAGGGTCTTCTTGACGTCGCGGCGATCGATGAACTGGTCGAGCTTGCCGTCCGAGTCGCAGGTGATGTCGCCGATCACCGCGTGGTTGACCGGCTTCTCGTTCAGGCGGTGAATCGGCACCACCGGGAAGAGCTGCTTGATTGCCCAGCTGTCGGGAATCGACTGGAAGAGCGAGAAGTTGCAGAAGTAGGTGTCCGACAGCGTCTCTTCGAGATTCTGCAGGTCTTCCGGCACGTCGGGCATCTGCGGCAGCAGCCGGCAGATCTTCTCGGAGATGGCGAAGTACAGGTTCTCGGCGTGGGCGCGCTGATCGAGCGGCAGGTAGCCGCCGCTGAACAGGTTCATGGCGATGTCGAGGGCCTGCTGCGCGTCGTGGTAGCTCTCCACGGCGTTGCGGGCATTGACGTTGCGATAGGTGTCGATGAGGTCGACCAGCGGCTGCTCGAAGTCGTCCTTCGCCACCGTCGGCACGGTTTCCTCGCCGAAGCCGCTGGTGCCGAGCACGTTGAAGACGAGCAGCGAGTGGTAGGCGGTGATGGCGCGTCCGCTTTCCGAGACGATCGTCGGATGAGCGACCTTCTCCTCGTCGCACACCTGCTGGATGTGGTACACGACGTCGTTCGCGTACTCCTGCAGGGTGTAGTTCATGCTCGACTCGAAGTTGGTCTGCGAGCCGTCGTAGTCGACGCCCAGGCCGCCGCCGACGTCGATGTACTGCACCCCGGCGCCGGCCTTGGCCAGGTCGCAGTAGACGCGGGCGGCCTCGTTCAGCGCGTTCTTGATGATGCGGATGTGCGTGATCTGGCTGCCGAGGTGGAAGTGGAGGAGCTTGAAGCAATCCTCCATGCCGCGTGAACGGAGCAGCTCCAGCCCGCGCAGGATCTCGGTGACGGTCAAGCCGAACTTCGAGCGGTAGCCGCCCGAGGACTGCCAGCGGCCCATGCCGCGGGCCGCCAGCTTGACCCGCATGCCGATCTGCGGCCGCACCCCGACCTTCTCGGCGTACTTCAGGATCAGCTCGAGCTCGGTGTACTTCTCGACCACCGGGATGATGGTGCGGCCGATCTGCTGGGCGAGCATCGCCGTCTCGATGAACTCGGCGTCCTTGAAGCCGTTGCAGACGATCGGCGTGTCGTTGGTCGCCATGGCGGCCACCGCCAGCAGCTCGGGCTTGGAGCCCGCCTCGAGGCCGAAGCCGTACTGCCGGCCGAACTCCATCACTTCCTGCACCACCTGGCGCTGCTGGTTCACCTTGATCGGGTAGACGCAGATGTAGCGCCCCTGGTACTGGTTCTGGGCGATGGCGCTCTGGAAGGCGCCGTGGATCTCGCCGAGACGGTGCTTCAGGATGTCGGGGAAGCGGATGAGGATCGGGGCGCTCAGCCCGCGCAGCTCCAGCCGGTCGACCAGCCGCTTGACGTCGATCGCCCGGGCGGCATCGCGTGTCGGGTGCACCTGCATGTGCCCGGCGTCGCTCACCGAGAAGTAGCCCTGGCCCCAGCGGGCCACCTCGTAGAGCTCGGCGGCGTCGGCCGTCGTCCACTGCGCCGTCGCGCTGCCGTTGGGCCGCTGCCGCTCCCGCTCGTTGGTGACGATGCTCATCGTGCTGCACAGAGAGAATAGACGAAATTCCGTCACGGCGGTGTGACGATTCGCCTCCGGGCCCGCACATTGACTACGATCGCCGCTCGATGACCGCCCGCGCTTCCGCCATCAAGGTGCGCCCATGATCGCGGCCTTCGCGCCGGCGACGGTCTCCAACGTCGCCGCGGGCTTCGACGTGCTGGGGTTCGCCCTCGAGCAGCCGGGCGATGTCGTGATGGCGTCGCTGGCCGACGGCCAGGGTGCGACCATTGCCGAGGTGCACGGCGACGGCGGGCGGTTGCCACGCGACCCGGGACGAAACACCGCCAGCGCCGCGGTCAATGCGCTGCTGGCGGCGCTCGGTGCCCGCCAGGGCGTGTCGCTGGCGCTGCACAAGGGCTTGCCGCTGGCGAGCGGTGTCGGCAGCAGCGGCGCGAGCGCGGTGGCCGCCGTGGTCGCGGTCAACGAGCTCCTGGGCCGACCCGCCGGCCTCGACCTGCTGCTGCGCTGCGCCATGGCGGGCGAGCAGGCCGGGTGCGGCGCGGTGCATCCCGACAACGTCGCGCCGGCGCTCTACGGCGGCTTCGTGCTGGCCAGGAGCGCCGATCCCCCCGACATCGTCCACCTGCCGGTGCCGGCAGGGCTGGCCTGCGCCGTCCTCCATCCGGCCATCGAGGTGCACACGGGCACCGCCCGGGCGCTGCTTGGCGACACCGTGCCGCTGAAGGCCGCGGTCAGGCAGTGGGCCAATGTCGGGGCGATCGTCGCCGCGCTGTATTCCGCGGACCTGGAGCTCCTGTCGCGGGCGCTGGAGGACCACGTGGCCGAGCCCAGGCGCGCCGGGCTGGTCCCGGGCTTCCACGCGATCAAGGCCGCCGCGCTGGCCGGAGGCGCCCTTGGCTGCAGCCTGTCGGGCTCGGGTCCGTCGATGTTCGCGCTGGCCCGGACGCTCGTCGACGCGACCGCCGCGGGCGAGGCGATGGCCGCCGCCTGGGCCGCCGCGTCGCCGTCTGTGCCGGCCGACCTGTGGGTGTCGCCGGTCGGCACCCACGGCGCCCGCATCGTCACCGGAGAAACGGGGCGCTGATGTTCGTGAGCACACGCGGGGCGGCGCCGCCGGTGGACCTCGCCGCGGCGCTGAGGCGCGCCCTGGCGCCCGACGGCGGGCTGTACGTGCCAGCCGGGATCCCGGCGATGACGGCGGGGGAATGGGCGGCGCTGCGTGGCCGGCCGCTGCCGGAGGTGGCGACGGCGCTCATCGCGCCGCTGGTTGCCGACACGTTCGATCGCGACCAGCTCGGCGGGCTGATGGCGTCGGCGCTCGCCTTCGAGGTGCCGCTGGTGCCGATCGTGGCGGGCACGTGGGCGCTCGAGCTGTTCCACGGGCCGACGCTGGCCTTCAAGGACGTGGGCGCGCGCAGCATGGCGCGGTGGCTGGCGGCCACCGCGGGCGAACAAGCCGCCAGCGGTGAGGTGCTCACCGTCCTCGTCGCCACCTCGGGCGACACCGGCGGGGCGGTGGCGCACGCCTTCCACGGCGTGGCCGGCACGCGCGTGGTCGTGCTCTATCCGCGCGGCCGCGTCAGTCCGGTGCAGGAAGCGCAGTTCGCCACGCTGGGCGACAACGTGACGGCCGTCGCGGTCGACGGTACCTTCGACGACTGCCAGCGTCTGGTGAAGGAAGCGTTCGCCGACCACCGGCTCTCCACCCGGCACGCCCTCACCTCGGCCAACTCGATCAGCGTCGGCCGCCTGCTGCCGCAGATGGCCTACTACGCGTGGGCCGCGCTGCAACTGCCGGCCGCGGCTCCGCCGCCGGTCGTCGTCGTCCCGAGCGGCAATCTCGGCAACCTCACCGCGGGCGTGCTGGCGGCGCGGCGCGGCGTGCCGATCGCCCGGTTCGTGGCCGCCACCACCGTCAACGACCCGCTGCCGCGGTTCCTGGCGTCGGGCCGCTACGAGCCTGGTGCGACCCGGGCGACGCTCGCCAATGCGATGGACGTCGGCGACCCCAGCAACTTCGAGCGGCTGCGCTGGCTCTTCGGCGGTGACCTCGAGGCGATGCGCCAGGCGATCGTCGGCGTGTCGGTCACCGACGACGAGATCCGCGCCGCCATCGGCGAGATGGCGGGTCACGGCTACCTCGCCGATCCGCACACCGCCGTCGGGTGGGTCGGCGCCAAGGCCGCCAACCGGTTCGCCCCGTCCGACCTGCCGCGCATCGTGCTGGCCACGGCGCACCCGGCGAAGTTCGGGGAAGTCGTCGGCCCGGTACTCGGACGAGAGATCGAACTTCCGCCGGCGCTGGCCGAGCGTCTGGCGCTGCCGCCACGGGCGATTCCGGCGCCGCCGGCGCTGGCCGCCATCGTCGACGTGCTGGACGGCCTGGCGTAGCCCTGCTTTCGCGGTCGGCCGAGTAAGATCCTCGCGCATGTCCACGGCGACGCCGTCCCTGACACCCGAGCGGAGTGCCATCGACCCCGTCTACACCTGGGACCTGTCGTCGATCTTCGCCTCCTGGGACGACTGGGATGCCGCGATGTCGGATCTCGAGACGCGGATTGGCACCTTCAAGGCGCTGGCCGGCACGCTGGGCCTCGACGGGGCGCACCTGCGCACGGCGCTCGAAGCCCACGACGCGATCGGGCAGCTGAGCTACCGCGTCTGGTACTACCCGTCGCTGACGCACGACCAGGACCAGCGCGACAACGCCTCGGCGGCGCGCCGCCAGCGCGTGCAGCTGCTGTTCGCCCGGCTCGAGCACGCCACGTCGTGGTTCAACCCCGAGCTGCTCAAGGTCCCCCTGCCGGCGATCCACGGGTGGATGGCCGCCGACCCGGCGCTGGCCGTCTACCGCTTTGCCGTCGACGACCTCTTCCGCAAGCAGGCCCACGTCCTCGACCACGACGGCGAGCGGCTGCTGTCGCTGGCCTCGCGGTTGAGCGGCGCGCCGCGCGACGCCTACGAGACGCTGTCGACCGCCGATGCGACGTTTCCGACCATCACGCTGTCGACCGACGCGACCGTGCAGGTGACCTACGGCCAGTACCGCCGGGTGCTGGCGACCAGCCGCGTCGCCGCCGACCGGCGGGCCGCCTTCGATGCGCACTACGACGTCTTCGGGGCCAGCCGGAACACCTACGCCTCGCTCTACAACGGCGTGCTGCACCGCGACTGGTTCCAGGCCCGGGCCCGCGGCTACGCGACGACACTCGACGCGGCGCTGTTCGGCGATGCGATACCTCCCGAGGTGGTGACCACGCTGATCGCCGAGACCAAAGCGGGCGTGGAGCCGTTCCGGCGCTATCACCGCCTGCGCAAACGCGTGCTCGGCCTGGCCGAGTACACCGCCGCCGACGCCTACGTGCCGCTGGTCGAGCACGACGTGCAGTACCGCTACGACGACGTGCGGGCGTGGATCGTCGAGTCGACGGCGCGGCTCGGTCCCGACTACCAGGCGCGGGTCCGCGAGGCCTTCGACCGCCGCTGGATCGACGTCTACGAGAACCAGGGCAAGCGCAGCGGCGCCTACTCGGCGCCGGTCTACGGCGCCCACCCGTACATGCTGCTGAACTACAACGACACGCTCGATGCCGTGTTCACGCTGGCCCACGAGATGGGCCACTCGATGCACACGCTGCTGGCCCACGGCGCCCAGCCGTTCGTCTACGCCGGCTACACCATCTTCGTCGCCGAGGTGCCCTCGACGCTCAACGAGGAGCTGCTGCTCGAGCTGATGCTCGAACGCGTCGCTACCCGCGAGGAGGGCATCGTGCTGCTGCAGCACGCCATCGACGGCATCGTCGGCACCTTCTACAACCAGGTGCTGTTCGCCGACTTCGAGCTCGAGGCGCACCGGATGGTCGAGCGCGACGAGCCGATCACCGCCGAGTCGCTGACCGGCCTCTACAACGGGCTGCTCGACGCCTACTGGGGCGACGCCATCTCGCGCGACGAGCGGCTCGGCTGGACCTGGGCGCGGATCCCGCACTTCTACCAGTCGCCGTACTACGTCTACCAATACGCCACGTGCATGGCGTCAACGGCGGCCCTGATGCAGGAGGTGGGCAGCGCCGATCCGACGCGCCGGGCCGCGGGCGTCGATCGATACCTGTCGCTGCTGGCCGCCGGGGGCAGCGACCACCCGATGACCTTGCTCAAACGTGCCGGGGTCGACCTGTCGGAGCCGACGGCCATACGGGCCCTGGTGGCGCACCTCGACACGCTGGTCGATCGACTCGAGACGTCGCTGGCCTAGTAGCCTGAGACCTTTCCGCCTTCGCGCACGGCGCAGGGCGGACTGTCGGCCCACTCCGGGGTGCGCGCTGACGATCGAATCGGTCGTCCGGTTGCGTACCACCGGCATCCACTCGCCTTTGGGCCATACCCGCTGCGAGAAGGTCGCGGCCGCGGCGCGTACTTCCACCTCGTAGCGATGGCCAGCCTCGGGGGTGAAGGTGATGACGGCGGTGCCAGGGTCGGAATCGCCGGCCGGCGCCATTCCCGGGCGGGGCTGGTTGCGCATCGTCATCGCCAGCGTGACCGGCGTGGTGACCGTCCACGACCGCGTGCGTGGGGTGACCGTCGCGCCGTTGAAGCACTGCACGACGAGCGCCGGCTGCGTCAGGGCGAGGCGCGCCGGCTTCGTCTGTGCCCAGGCGGCTGCTGCCCCGAGCCCGATCATCAGCGCCGCCGCCAGTTCTCGTCGCATGTCATCGTCCCTTCGTCAGCCGGCGCGCAGCGCGCGCACCGGGTCGAGTCGCATCGCCCGCAACGCGGGCGCCAGCGCGGCGACCGCCGCCGCGCCGACCAGCGCCACCGGAACCCCGACGAACGTCACCGGGTCGAGCGGACCGACGCCGTACAGTTGGGACGCGATCAGGCGAGCCACCCCGGCAGCGAGTGCGAGCCCAGCCGCGCCGCCGACGACGGTGAGGCGGACGGCGTCGCCGACGACCAGGCGGGCAAGCTGGCCGGGCACCGCCCCCAAGGCCAGCCGCAGCCCGAGCTCGGCCGTGCGCTCGGCCACCACCAGTGTGATGACGCCGTAGACGCCCATCGCGGCGAGGACCAGCGCCACGACTCCGAACGCCGCCACCAGAACCAGCGTGAAGCGCCGTTCGGCAATCGAGGCGAGCCGCACGCTCTCCATCGTGCGCACGTCGGAGATCGTGACGCCGGGATCGAAACGGCGCGTGAAGTCACGGATCGTGGTGGCCATCGCCGCCGGATCGCCGCCGGTGCGCACGACCACATACGGGGCGAAGGGCGGCCCAGCCAGATAGCTGGTGTAGAGCTCCGGCGGAGCCGGGGCCTCCAGACTGCCGTGGCGGACATCCGCGACGACGGCGACGACGGTGAGCCATGGACTGGTGGGATCGCCGCCGAGCGCCAGCCGCCGTCCGACGGGATTCGCGGTGCCGAACAGCTGTCGCGCCGCCGTTTCGTTGACGACGGCGGCCTGCCGCGCCGCCGCGACATCGTCGTCGCTGTATAGCCGGCCGTGGCGCACCGGGATGCGCATGACCGCGAAGTAGTCGTGGAGCGTACGACGGAAGCCGACGATCTGCAGGGCCGCGACATCGGCGAGCTGGCCCTCGACGCGCACCGGGGTCGTGTCGTTGGCGCTGGCCAGAGGCATGCGGGTCGTCCCGCCCGCCCCGACCACGCCCGGCAGATCGCGTAGCGCAGTGAAGAACTCGCGATGGAACACCTGCCGCTCGTCGGCGTTCGCCAGCCGATCGGGAACGCTGATTTGCAGCGTGAGCACGTGATCCGAACGAAACCCCGGATCGAGGTCGAGCACCGCGGCCAGACTGCGAGTGAGGAGGCCGCCCTGGACGGCGAGAACAGCCGCGAGGGCGACCTGTCCGATCACCAGGCCGGTACGCAGGCGCCGGCCCGCCGTCGATGGGCCGGTGGCGCCCCGTCCGTCGTCGTCCAGGACCGTCCGCACGTTCGGCCGGGCCGCCGCCCACATCGGCGCGAGCCCGACGAGACCGGCGGTGACCACCGCCAGGACGGCTGCGGCAACGACGACGCTGCCATCCGGCGACACGTCGGCGATCCGGGGCAGGCTCGGAGGGGCCAGTGCGATCAGGGTGCCGACGATCCACCGTACGGCGAGCAGCGATACGGCGGCGCCGGCGATTGTCAGCAGCAGCGCCTCGACGAGCACCTGCCGCACCAACTGACCGCGGCTGGCGCCAAGCGCGGCCCGCACCGCCAGCTCACGCTGCCGCGCCAGGCTGCGCGCCAACATCAGATTGGCGACGTTGACCACCGCCATCAGCAGCAGCACGCCGACGCCGCCGAGGAGGATGAGCAGCGCCGGCCGCACCTCGCCCACCGTCTGCTCGTGGAGGTCGACGACGCGTGCGCCCCAGCCGCGGTTGCTGTCCGGGTATCGCGTCGCGAGTGTGGCGGCATGGGCGGCAATCTCGTCGTCGGCGTGGTCGAGCGACACCCCGGGCGCCAGCCGGCCGACGGCGATGAGCGCATGGACGCCGCGCACCAGCCGCCCGTCGGCCTCGCGCCAGCGCGGGCCGTCGAGCGGCATCGGCACCCAGAGGTCGACCGATGGCGGCGTCGCGGTGCCCGATGCGACGAGCATGCTGCGATACGGGAACGTGAAGCCGGGCGCCGCGACGCCGACGACTTCCAGCGTTTCGTTGCCGAACAGCCGCAGCCGTCGGCCGATGATGGCGGGGTCGGCGCCGAACCAGACGCGCCAGGCCCGGTCGCTGAGGACCGCGACGTCGCGGTCGCCGTCGCCGAAGCGGCGGCCCAGCGCGATCGGCGCGCCCAGCACGTCGAGCAGGCGCGTGCCGACCCGCGCCACGTGCAAGAGGCCCTGATCGCCGCGGCCGACGATCGCCGAGCGCACGGCGAACGACAGCGCGTAGTCGATCTCGGCAACCGACTGGCTCATCGACCGGAGATCGGCGAAGTCGGCGGGCGACAGGGGCGCCAGCGCGCCGCCTGCCTGGGGATTCTCGTTCCACACCATCACCAGGCGATCGGCATCGCGATAGGGCAGCGGCTTGAGCAGCACGCCGTTGACCACGGCGAAGATCGCGCCGTTGGCGCCGATGCCGAGCCCGAGCGCGGCGACCGCCAGCGCGGCAAAGCCACGGGCCGCCAGCAGACCTCGGGCGGCGGCGCGCAAGTCGCGCAGCCAGGCGTCCCAGGCGCCCGCCCGCGGGCCTGTCGGTGCGTAGAGATGCGGCCGATGGCTGCGCCACGCCACCACGCGTACCACTGCGGACCCGCGCTCGGCGAGCCCATGGATCACCGTGCGAGTGACCAGGACGAGGCGATGCCAGATCGGCGAGACCCCGTCCGTCTGCGCCCATGCCGCTTGCAGGCTCTCGCGCAGGTCGTCGCCGAAGCGCTGCCGGAATGCCCGCGGATACGCCAGCAGCACGATCCGCGCGACCCAGGGCGGCATGGATGTCATGCGCGGCTCCGCTTCGGCGCCGCCGCCGGTTCGAACAGTGCGCGCTCTTCGGCCGCCTGGAGCAGGCCGCGGAGGCGCTCGGCTTCGGCTCGCGCCACCGCGCGCCCAAGCGGGGTGATTTGGTAGGTGCGGCGCCGGGCGTCGTCGCCCGCAGCGTTGCGGCCGTCGAGCTCGACGATCAACTCGTCCTCAAGAAGGCGGGCGAGGGCGCGGTACAGCGATCCTGGATGGAGCGTGACCGCGCCGCCGCTGCGCCGAACCACCTCCTGCATGACGGCGTAGCCGTGCAAGTCGCCGGTGGCCAGCGCCAGCAGGATCTCGAACCAGACGGGAGCGAGCGGGAGGAAGCGGTCAGGGCGGAGATGATCGGTCATAGCTGCGTGGCGAGTATACGCGCCAAGCGTATAGACGGCCACAGCCCCGAAAAGGTTGCGTTCGGTAGGGGGTTGACGCCGGGCAAGATCGTGTATATCCTCAAATCCGGATTTACGGATGAAGTCGAACGTCGTCGCGCTGCCGTCGCCCACCGCGCTCCCGCAGGTGCTCGAGCACATGACCACGCTGGCCGACCCGGTGCGGTGCCGGGTGCTGCTGCTGCTCGAGCGCCACGAGCTGACCGTCACCGAGCTGTGCGCGGTCGTGCAGCTGCCGCAGTCCACCGTGAGCCGCCATCTGAAGACACTGGCCGACGGCCGGTGGGTGACCTCGCGTCGCGACGGGACGTCGCGCTACTACGGTCTGGTGCAGCCGCTCGAGCCGTCGGCGGCGCGCCTGTGGCCGCTCATCCGCGAGCAGGTCAGTGCCAGCGCGGCGGCGGAGCAGGACGACCGCCGGGCCAAGGGCGTGCTCGATCAGCGCAAGTCGACCTCCGAGGCGTTCTTCTCGAAGGCGTCGGGCCAGTGGGACCGGTTGCGCGCCGAGCTCTTCGGACAAGCATTCCACGCCCAGGCCGCGCTGTCGCTCCTCGATCCGGCGCTGCGCGTCGGCGACTTCGGCTGCGGCACCGGGCAGCTGGCCGCGATGCTGGCGCCGCACGTCGCGTCGGTGGTGGCCGTCGACGGGTCGGCCGACATGCTCCAGGCCGCGCGGGTGCGGCTGGCCGACCTCGACAACGTCGAGGTGCGGCGCGGCGCGCTCGAGGCCCTGCCGGTCGACGACGGGCAGCTCGACGTCGCCGTGCTCGCCCTGGTGCTGCACCACCTGCCCGACCCGGCTCGCGCGCTCGCCGAGGCGGGGCGCGTACTCGTCCCTGGCGGCCGTGTGCTGGTCGTCGACATGCTGCCGCACGATCGCACCGACTACCAGGCGCAGATGGGCCATGTGTGGCTCGGCTTCGGCGAGGCCCAGATCCGCCGGTGGTGCGACGCCGCCGGCTTCACCAGCCTGCGGCTGGCGGCGCTGCCCGCCGAGCCGACGGCCAAGGGCCCGGCGCTCTTCCGCGCCGTGGCCATGAAATCCGGCGGCCCGGCTGCCGCATCTTCGCGCGCGTCTTCCCCGGCGCCGCGCCGCGCCCGTTGACGTTTCACCTCGTATCAAGGAGCACGAATCGCATCATGGCTACCGCAACCCAGACCCACGCATTCGACGCCGCCCGCGCCGCCGGGCGCGAACCCTTCAAGGTGAAGGACCTCACGCTGGCCGAGTTCGGCCGGAAGGAAATCCGCCTGGCCGAGCACGAGATGCCCGGCCTGATGGCGCTGCGCAAGCAGTACGGCGCGCAGAAGCCGCTGGCCGGCGCGAAGATCATGGGCTCGCTGCACATGACGGTGCAGACGGCGGTGCTCATCGAGACGCTGGCCGAGCTCGGCGCCGACGTGCGCTGGGTGAGCTGCAACATCTTCTCGACGCAGGATCACGCCGCCGCGGCGGTGGTGGTCGGCCGCCCCGAGACGGGCGGCACGGTGGCGGCGCCCAAGGGCACGCCGGTCTTCGCGTGGAAGGGTGAGACGCTGTCCGAGTACTGGTGGTGCACGGTGGAGGCGCTGGTGTGGCCCGACGGCTCCGGCCCCTCGCTCATCGTCGACGACGGCGGCGACGCCACCCTGTTCGTGCACAAGGCCAAGGAGTACGAGGCCACTGGCACGGTGCCGGCGTTCAACGCCGACAGCGATCCGGAGGAGTGGGGCGTGATCCTCGACACGCTGCGGCGTGAGCTGAAGGCCAAGCCCGGCGCCTGGACCAAGGTGGCCGACGGCATCAAGGGCGTCAGCGAAGAGACGACCACCGGCGTGCACCGGCTCTACGAGATGACCGCGGCCAACACGCTGCTCTTCCCGGCCATCAACGTCAACGACTCGGCGACCAAGAGCAAGTTCGACAACCTCTACGGCTGCCGCCACTCGCTCATCGACGGCCTCAACCGCGCCAGCGACGTGATGCTGTCGGCCAAGGTGGCGGTGGTGTTCGGCTACGGCGACGTCGGCAAGGGCTGCGCCCAGGCGCTCAAGGGCCAGGGCTGCCGGGTGATCGTCACCGAGATCGACCCGATCTGCGCGCTGCAGGCGGCGATGGAAGGCTACCAGGTGACGACGCTCGACGACGTCATCGCCACCGCCGACATCTTCATCACCGCCACCGGCAACAAGAACATCCTCACCGTCGAGCACATGGCGCGGATGAAGGACAAGGCGATCATCGGCAACATCGGCCACTTCGACAACGAGATCGACATGGCCGGACTGGCCAAGTCGGGCGCCAAGCGGGTGCAGATCAAGCCGCAGTACGACGAGTGGGTCTTCCCGAAGACTGCCGGCCGCGGCGAACACAGCGTGCTGGTGCTGGCCGAAGGCCGCCTGCTGAACCTCGGCTGCGCCACCGGCCACCCGAGCTTCGTGATGAGCTCGTCGTTCACCAACCAGGTGGTCGCCCAGCTCGACCTGCACTTCAGCACCACCGGCAGGGAGACGCTGTCGGGCACGACCTACGACGCCAAGCGCGTCTACATCCTGCCGAAGAAGCTCGACGAGATGGTGGCGCGGCTGCACCTCGACAAGCTGGGCGTGAAGCTGACCACGCTCTCGAAGGAGCAGGCGGAGTACATCGGCGTCGCCGTCGAGGGGCCGTACAAGGCGGCCCACTACCGCTACTAGGGGCTGGGGACTGGGGGCTGGGGGCTAGGGCTCGACAAAGCTGCTTAGTCACAGTCACGCCGTCAGACTACGGGCGCGAGGCTTAGGCCTCGCGCCTTTTTCGTTGGAGCGTTGTCGAGCCCCAGTCCCCAGCCCCTAGCCCCTAGACCCCAGGTTTCGAGGTTGGCGCGCGATCGGCGTTTCTGGCCTCGTCCAGGCATGTGGTGAGCTCGGCGGCCAACGCCCGCACATGCGGCTCCCTGAGCATGGTCAGGTGACTGCCTGGAACTTCGCGAATCTCGAGACGCTCGACCAGCCCGCTCCATCCCAGGGCGGGGTCGCCCAGAAAGGTTCCGGGATTGTCGCGCGCGCGGAACAGCGTCGCTCCTCCTGCAAACGGCCGCGGCGTGTAGTGACGGGCGGCCAGAGTCAGACTCTCAGTGACGTTACGGAAACGATCTGGCAGGGCGCCGGCGGCCTCGAGGGCGCCGGGTGATCGCCAGCGGCCCTGCATCGAGTAGAGACGGAACTGAACCTGCCACCAGCGGCTCCTCGCCCGTCGGTGGAGCGTGCGCGCTTTCCCGGCCACGTAGTCGATCATCTCGCGACGGCGCAGGCGACTCAGGTAGCGGACGTGATAGGCGATCCTCCGCCCCTGGAGGGACATCACCCGGCGGAGGTTCGTCGCCGTCGGCAGCAGTCGGTACGATCCCAGAGCCGGCGCGTCCAGCAGTGCCAGCAGGGCGACCCGGGCACCGCTTGCCGTCAACTGCCGGGCCATTTCGAAGGCGACGACTCCTCCGAACGAAAAGCCGGCGAGCGCGTAGGGTCCCCGGGGCCACGCCCCCCGGATCACAGCCACATAGTGCGCGGCCATGTCCTCGATGCTCGTATCCGGCGGGCGATCATCATAGAGGCCGCGGGCCTCGATACCGTACACCGGCTGATCGGATCCCAGGAATCGCGCCAGTTCCCGGAAGCCGACGACGTTCCCGCCTCTGCCGTGCACGCAGAAGAGCGGCAGCCCGCCGTCGCCCGCCTGGACTTCGACCAGACTGGGGTGCCTGCCGGCGACGAACTGGTCCAGGATCCGATCGGCCAGCGCCGTGATCGTCGGCGACTGAAACAGCGCCGCAATCGACAGCGTCCGGCCGAAGACGGCCTCGATGCGCGAGAACACGCGCACGGCGACGAGCGAGTCGCCGCCAAGATCGAAGAAATTGTCCGTGACGCCGACTGGCGTGACCTGCAACGACCGTTCCCAAATCTCCACGAGCCCCTGTTCTACGGCCTCACGGGACGGCACCCGCGCGTGCGGCGTCGTCCTCTCGTCTACGCCCGGCGCCACCCGCGTCGCCGCTGCGTCAGCCACCGGGCGCCACTGTCCGCGGCGATCGCGCTGCTGCCCGCTCGTGGCGGCGGCACCGACCACGGCCTCTCGCGTGATCGGGCGCAGGCAGAAACCCTGCAGCACGGCGATGACCTCGCCTGACGGCGTCAGGATGGTGAGGTCGGCGACCACGGTCTCGCCGGTCAGTTCGTGGAGATGCGCGTGACACCACACCTCGCCGTGGCTCGCCGTGACGTCGTGCAGGAGGAAGGCATCGACCGAAAACGGTATGAATGTGACGCCGGTGGCTTCGAGCCCTTCGGCGGTCTCGATGTCGCCACAACAATGGAGCACCTGACAGGCCGACTCGATCAGGCCCGGATGCAGGCGATACGCCGATCGATCGACGATCCCGGCGGGGCAGGCGGCGCGGCACAACGCCACTCGGTCTCCCCGCCAGATCGATTCAATCCATCTGAAGCTCGACCCGGTGCCACCTTGATTCGCCCACACGTTGGCGTAGAACTCGGCACCGCTCACCCTCTGCTCGCAGTTGGCCCGGATCGTCTCCAGGTCCCAGCGCATGTCCGGGCCGCCCCGTTCCCCGGCCGCCAGTCCTCGAGCGACCATGTGAGTCGTCCACTCGCCGTCTGGCGCGCCGTCGTCTCGAGCCTCGGCGCTGGCGAGCTCGACGCTCCAACCATCCGATGCGGGTCGGCAAATCAGCTGCACGTCGCGCTGGACACCATCGGGAAGCAGCAAGGGGCGCAGCAGGTGGATGGCCTCGAAGCGATACGGTGCGACGTGCTCCGATTCACTCCCGGCGAGGACGGTCGCGGCCTCGGCCAGCATCGAGAGATGGGAGGCCCCCGGCGGGAGTGAGACGCCGAACAGTCGATGGTCGGCGAGGAACTGCGGCGACAGCTGGCTGAAGCGCGCTTCGAAGCGAATCTCCGTGGACCCGGGCAGGCGGAGTCGCTGCCCCAGCAGGGGGTGGCGCCCTGCGGCAGTGGACGGCGAGGCATCGGTTGCGGCCGCGACGAGGGGGCCCTGGTACCAGTGACGCGCCCGCTGAAACGGATAGGTCGGTAACCGGACCGGCCGCGCGGTCCGACCGGCCTGAAACGCCGTCCAATCGACGCGGGCCCCCCGCACGTACAACCGCGCCAGCGTCTCCAGCATCGCGTGCCAGTCGTGCTCGCCACGTTGCAGCGTCGCGATGGTGTCAACGGGGCGGCGGGACTGATGGTCGGCGATCGAATGTGACAGCAACCCGTCGGGGCCAATCTCGACCAGCGTCTCGCAGCCTTCCTGGATCAGCGTCTCGATGCCCGCGGCGAACAGCACCGGCTCGCGCGCCTGGGCGCTCCAATACCGGGGATCGGTGACCTCGTCGGTGACCGCAGTCCCGGTCCGGTTGCTGATGAGTCGCAAGCGCGGCGGAGAGAGCGGTATCCGGGCGAACAGCTCCGCCAGGGGTTGCATGGCCGGGTCCATCTGCGCGGAATGGAACGCGTGTGAGACCGACAGCGCGCGGGAACGGATCCCGCGCGACCGCAGGTCGGCTCCCAGTTGCTCCAGCGCGGCGAGGTCGCCGGACAGCACGGTCTGCGTCGGCGAGTTGATGGCGGCGATGGACACCTCGGGCGCAAACCGCCGCAACAGCGGCTCGATCGCATCAGGGCCCGCCGCGACCGCCCGCATGCCGCCGCGACCCGGGAGGACCTGCATCAAGCGGCCGCGTGCCGCCGCCAATACCAGGCCCTCTTCCAGCGGGAACACGCCGGCCACGCACGCTGCCACGTACTCGCCAAGGCTGTGGCCGATCGCGAACCGTGGTGTGATGCCCCAGGTGCGCAGGAGCTCGGCCAGCGAGTACTCCAATGCGAACAACGCCGGCTGCGCGAATTCGGTCCGCAGGATCGACGCGCCGTCGTCGGCGTCGTTGAACATCAGGTCCAGCAACGGGCGGTCCAGGTGGCTCCGCAGGAGGCGGTCGCAGCTCTGCAGGAGCCGGCGGAACTCCGGACTGACCTCGAACAGCGCGCGGCCCATGCCCACGTGCTGGGATCCCTGCCCGGCAAACACAAAACCGATCGACGGCTCCTTCGATGACGTGCCTCGACCGAGCCATCGACGTGGCGCAGCGCCGACTGCCGAACCAGCGCGGCGGCGCGTCCCGGCTGGGATCGCCCGACAGACCGGCGTGGAGCTGGTCCAGGCTGGCGCAGCGGATGGCCAATCGCACCGCATGATGCGCGCGGTGTCGCTGCGCCGTGGCTGCAACGCGCGCCAGGTCTGGGCACGAGGGGCTGGACACGAACTCCCGGAAGCCCGCCGCCAGGGCTTCGAGTGCTTCCGGCGACGCTGCGGACAGCGGTACGAGGTAAGCCGGCAACAGTGCGGCGTCGGCCTCGTCCAGCGCCGGCGCTTCGGCGACGATGACGTGGCAGTTGGTGCCTCCGACCCCGAGTGACGACACCCCGGCGATGCGGCTGGTGCCGTCGGTCGTCCAGGCCCGTAGCCGGTCGATGACATAGAACGGGCTCGCGGCCACATCGATCTCGGGGTTGGGCTGCCGGTAGTGGAGCGTCGCCGGCAGCTCGCCGTGCTTCAACGCCAGGAGGGTCTTGATCAGTCCGGCGATGCCGGCCGCCGTGTCGGCGTGGCCGATGTTCGACTTGACCGAGCCCAGGCCGCAGAAGCCGCGCGCATCGGTGTCGCGACGGAATGCCCGATCGAACGCCGCGAACTCAATCGGATCGCCGACCGGCGTTCCGGTGCCGTGGGCTTCGACGTAGCTGATCTCATGCGGTCGAACGCCGGCGTGATCCTGTGCCTGCGCGATGACGCGGGCCTGGCCTTGCACGCTCGGCGCCGTGAAGCTCGCCTTGTTCGCGCCATCGTTGTTGATTGCCCAGCCGCGGATCACGGCATCGATCCGATCGCCATCGGCCCGGGCTTGTTCGAGGCGCTTGAGCACGACGACGCCCACGCCATCGCTGAAGACCGTTCCGGAGGCGTCGGCGTCGAACGGCCGGCAATGGCCGTCGCGCGAGTAGAGCCCGCCCGCCTGGTGGCGGTGACCGCGCCGCTGCGGAAACGTCACGGCGACGCCTCCGGCGATGGCCACGTCGCAGTGACGGCTCACCAGCGCCTGGCAGGCCTGAGCGACAGCCACCAGCGAGGTCGAGCAGGCCGTCTGGACGTTGATGCTCGGGCCGGTGAACCCGAGCAGATACGAGGTCCGGGTGGCGATGGAATCGCGGTCGTTGCTGTTCTGCAGCTCGAGCGCGTCGTCGGCGGACCCGGTCAGCAGCGCCTCGACGCCGCGCCGGTCGCCGCCAACCAGGTGCCACAGGTAGGAGCTCTCGCGTCCGCCGGCGAACACGCCGACATTGGCGCCATCGCGCTCCTCCGATCCGCCCACCGGCAGCCCCGCGTCCTCCATCGCCCGATGCACGCACTCCAGCCACACGCGCTGCTGGGGATCGAGCATCTGCGCCTGCGCCGGCGTCATCCTGAAGAGACGGGCGTCGAAGCAATCCACGTCGCTGAGCACGCCGCGGGCGCGCACAAGCCCACGCTCGCTCACCCCGGTGCCGGCGGGGTCGAGTTCGTCAGGGCGGAAGAAGGTGACGCTCTCGCGTCCCGACCGGAGATTGCTCCAGAACTCGTCGACCGTGTCGGCGCCCGGGAATCGGCAGGCCATGCCGATGACGGCAATGCTGTGGTCAGGCCACGCCGCCGCGACTGCCGGCGCTGGAATGGCACTCGGCTGTCCGCGTTCCACGGCCCGGGCGAGCGCCCGAATCGTCGGGTGTTCGAACAGGCTGGTGATTCGAATCCGGTCGCCGCAGCTCGGAGCGAGGCGACTGACGATCCGCGCCGCGTGCAGCGAATCGCCGCCAAGGTCGAACAGGTGGTCGGTGACGCCGACGAGGTCGATCTCCAGCACCTCGGACCACGCCTGCGCCATCTGTGCCTCGAGGGCCGTTGCGGGCGCCAGGTAGTCGTTCGGCAGCTCGGGTCTGGCTCGTGCCGGCGTTGGCAGCCGCCCGCGGTCGACCTTCTGGTCCTTGGTGAGGGGCAGTGCATCCAGGAACATGAACCGGGTCGGAATCGCGTGCCGCCCGACTCGTGTGGCCAGCGTCTCGCGCAGGTGGCCGGCCGTGACCATCGGCACACCCGAGTCGGTGCCGCCGCGCGTGTCGCGCACGAGATAGGCACAGAGCCGGCGTTCCTGCGCCTGATCGAGATAGTCGTGAACCACCGCGTGAGCGATTCCGTCCACCGATTGCAGCAGCCGCTCGAGCTCGCCGGTGTCGATGAACTCGCCGGCGATGCGAACGCGATGATCGAGACGGCCGAGATGGACCAGACAGCCATCTGCACTCAGCCGTCCCAGGTCTCCGGTCCGATAGCGACGGATGCCGTCGCCCCGCGGCTCGAACCGCTGCGCGGTCAGCTCCTGATTCCGCCAGTAGCCGATGGCCAGAAAGCGGCTCTCGACGACGATCTCGCCCGGCGCTTCTGCCGCCTGTGCGCGACCCTGGTCATCGACGATCGCCACCGCGACGTCGGGCACGGGGTATCCGACCGGAACCGCTTCGGCGGGATCGGCGCTCGTGTGACGGTCGACGAAGAACTGGCGGACGAGACCGCATTCGGTGGCCCCGAGGCCGTTCACCAGCGTGCAGTCGTCGTGAAAGTGCAACTGGAAGTGCTCGATGTCGCGTGCCAGCACGCGATCGCCTTCGAGCCGGACGAGCCGGATGTCGGGAAACCGGTGGTCCGGATCGGACAGCGTCACGAAAGATCGACGGCACCGCGTGGAAGACCGTGACGTGCGCGCGCCGCACGGCGTCGGACACCCACGAGAGCCCGTCGCTCTGGAGATCGAACGGCACCACACAAGCGCCGTTCATGAGCGCGCCGAACAGAGTGGAGACCGTGCCACTGAAGCTCGGCGCCTGGACGAGACTCAGTCGATCCTCGGAGGCGAATCGCAGCGTGTTCGTATAACGGCACACGTTGTGCAGCACGTTGCGATGCGAATCGGCCACGCCCTTGGGTCGGCCGGTCGAGCCCGAGGTGTAGAACACATAGGCAACGTCATCAGGGGAGACGGGGCGGTCGAGGTTGTCTGCCGAACCGGGATCGTCGAGGCCAAGGTCGACCGCGACGTCGACGACGGGACAACGGTGCAAAGCGACGGTGCGGCCCAGGTCGAGGTGATCGCCCGGTTACGAGCAATGCGGCCGGATCGAGATCGTCGACCATGGCGCGCAGGATCGCCGCCGGCAAGCGTTGATCGAGGGGCGCGTAGCAGAAACCAGCCTTGAGGATCGCGAGCGTCCAGACGATCGAGGTGCCGCCCTGGGGCAGGAGCAGCGCGACCGGCTGCCCCGGTGTTCCCGGCATCGCCAGGAGAGCGCGTGCGGCACGGTTGGCCGCGGCGTTCAACTGCGCGTAGGTGATGTCGCCCGAGAGCAGCCCGATCGCGGGAGCCTCCGGGCGCCGCGCTGCGTGTTGCTCGAAGCGACGATGAATCGCCTGCGCGCACTCGGCGAGGTCGAATGGCGTGAACGTTCCAGGCGACCGTAGCCGGCTTCTCGCCGCGGCGTCCTTCACGAGCGGCCCCGCCGCGGCTCATGCGACGGCCCATCGCTGGCGGATCGTGTTCGTAAGTGCGTCGTCACACTACGAAGGGCGCGAGCCCCTGGCTTCGCGCCCTTGTGTTGGAGCCGTTGTCGAGCCCCAGTCCCCAGCCCCCAGCCCCTAGAACCCAGGCTTCGCCGTGCTCGTTGTCGCCGCGGCCTTGAAGCGGAACGAGCCGTCTTCCAGCCGCTCACGATAGGGCGTATGGCAGGTGCCGCAGGCGCTGCCGATCGAGGCGGCGGCGATCTTGGCGGCATCCCACTGGCCGCTCTTCGCCGATTTCTCGACGAGCAGGACGTTGTTGCGGGCGTCGGCGGCCCACTTCACCGCGTCGAGCTTGCCGCGCTTCTTCATGAAGGTCTCCACCTCGGTGAACGCAGCGGTGAGCGTCGCCACGTTCTTGGTGGCCATCTCCACGTTCGAGGCGTCGGCGCCCTTGCGCATCTCGCCCGACGCCGCCGGCACGCCGCGCATCGCCTTCTGCAAGGCCTCTTCCTCAGGCGTCATCGGCGGGGCGATGAAGCGGGCGAGATCGAGCATCCGGTCGTTCACGACCGAAGTGGCCAGCACCACCGGGCGGCCCTTGTACTTGGCCACCGCGTCGGCAGGCAGGTCCTGGGCGTGCACCTTCGACTTGCCGGCGACCTCGGCGGGGTCGTACTTCATCAGCAGCCCGATGACGGTGACGTAGGTGTTGACAGCGACCGGGTCGCTCATTCGGTGCGCCAGCACGAGCACGTCGCTGCCGCTCTTGGTCTTGTCCTGATCCACCGAGAACGCCATGCGCCCGAGGCTCGTGTCGACGACGCCGGTCATGGCCACGTACTCGCCGACCCACTGGTCGGGCTTGGTCGCCACCGAGCTGGCCGCCACCGGGACGATGGCGCGTGTTGGCGGCGGCAGGGTGCCGGGGGGTACTGCCGGTGGGGCGGGTGCGGCGGGAGCAGCCGGGGTCGCCGGGGTCGCCGGGGGAGTCGGGGGCGCCGGCGTCTGGCCGGCCGGCGCGGGCTTCTGACCGCCCGGAGGCGGCGGCTGCTGCGCGCCGACGACGGCCAGCGAACCGGCCACGGCGAGCGCGCCTGTCAGCGCGAGGCCTGGCCAGCGGGGCGAAGTCGAACACCTCTGCTTCATCGGACGTTTCCCTCCAAAATCGTTGTAATGATAACTCGCGACGCGCGAGGACCGGCAGTGAACATCGATTGTCATCGAATGTCCGGAAACGTGTGGCTGGTGGCGGCCGCCACGGCACTCGCAGCCGTGCTTGCCGGGCCCGCCCGCGGGCAGCCGGTGGGGTGCAGCTCCGACGCAAGGGCGGTGCTGACGCGAGCAGCAGCCGCCGCCGACGCGGGCGACGGCGACGCCGCGGCCGATGCGCTGCGCGAGGCGAACTCGCGCGAGCCTGGCTGTGCGACGCTCAGCACGGCGTCGTGGAGCTGGCATGCCTGGCTCGACGCCCCGCGGGCGTCGTCGACCGGCGGTACCGTCGACTCGCTCGCGAGCGTGCGCGACGCCCTGGCGGTGCTCGAACCCGACGGCCAGCCGCCGCCGCTCGAGGCGGCATATGCCGCCGCCGTCGTGCATGCAGCGGCCGCTGCCGCCCAGCAGGAGCGCGCCGAAATGCGGGTGTGGATCGAGCACGCCGAGGGGCTGGCGGTTCGCCTCCCGCCCGACGCGCAGGCGTGGCCGCTGCCGATTGCCATCGTCGAGGGGGAGCTGTGGCTGGCGGTCGACGATCACGACCTGGCAGAGGCGGCCTTCGCGCGCGCGCTCGCCAGCCGGACCTCCGCCGCCGCGCTGCGGGGGCTGGCGCGTTCGCGCTCGCGACGCGGCGACATGGCCGGCGCGTGCGCGCCGTTCCGCCAGGCGCTCGCGCTCGTCGAGGCCGAGCGGCCGGAGGGCCCCCTGGCGGTCGAGGCGCGCGCCTTCCTGCGGCTGTGCCCGTGATCCGCTACCCGCCCGCGATCCTCGAGGCGCTGGCCGCGCATGGACTGCGGCCACGGCCCGACACGCCGCCACAGGTCCTCCGCGACGCCATTAACGACCTCTACCGCTACGAGATCCGTTGCTTGCGGGATCGCTGCCGGCGCGGTGAGTTTCCGTCCGCGGAGCTGGCCGGGCGCGTCGTGCAGCTGAGGCGGCGCTATCCGCTGTTGTCGACGCCGCTCGAGCGTTGGACGATCTCAGCCGGAGTCTCGCCCTTGCAGCTCGGCACGGCCGTGTTGTACGGATGTACCCGACCTGAATGGCCGTGACCGCGTACGTCTCGCCCACCGGTGCGATCAGCCTGCCCGTCTGATCCAATGACCGATCGCGCCGGGTCGCTCGATAAGATATAGGTCAGCGGCTCGTTCAATGCGAGGCTGATGCCGCGACCACATGCATGACCACGACAGACGACCCGTAGACGATGTGCGGATGCGCGGCTTTGCGCACCGTCATACCGTCGAAGCCGCCCTCGCCTGGCTCGATAGCCAGTTGGGCCCGCGGCGCACCGAACGCGTGCCGCTGCGGATGGCCGCCGGGCGGGTGTTGGCGACGCCTGTCGTGAGCGACGTGGACGTACCTGGATTCGACCGCGCCACGATGGATGGCTACGCCGTCGTCGCGGAAAGCACCGACGGGGCGTCCCCCTACAATCGCCTTCCATTGGCGGTGATCGGCGACTCACTTCCGGGACGTCCTTTTCAAGGCGCAGTCGCAGTTGGCCAAGGCGTTCGAATCATGACCGGCGCGCCGCTGCCGCCCGGTTGCGACGCCGTGCTGCCCGCCGAATGGATCGAAGATGAAACCGGGACGAACCTCGTCCGTCAGCGCCCTCGCTGCCGTCTCGCCCGGCAAGAATGTCGGCAGAGCCGGAGAGGACATCGTCCGCGGAACCACGCTGCTCCACAGGGGCAGGGTGCTGCGTCCGCAGGATCTCGGCGTCCTGAGTTCGATCGGCGTCGGAGAGGTGCCGGTGTTCAGCCGGCCGCGCGTGAGATTGGTGGTGACGGGCAACGAGCTGCTGCCTCGGGATCGCGGCCGCAGGGTTATCGAATCGTCGACGCCAACGGCCCCATGCTCGCGGCCCTCGTCGAACGCGACGGCGGTCTCGTCGACTTTCCAGGGCTGGTGCCCGACGAACCCGGTCCGATCCTCGAGGCGCTCCAAGCCGACGGCCGATGTCATCATCGTCTCGGGTGGCTCGAGCGTCGGCAGTCGAAGACCTCGCGCCGTCCCTGGTCGCGCAGCACGGCGAGCTGGTCATCCACGGGATCGCCATGCGACCCAGCAGCCCGACCGGTCTCGGGCGAATCGGTGAGCGCCTCGTGTTTCTTCTGCCCGGCAATCCGGTGTCGTGCCTGTGCGCCTACGACTTCTTCGCTGGCCGGGCGATTCGGGCGCTGGGCGGACGCGACACAGGCGTGGCCGTACCAGCCGATACGCGCCAGGTTGACGCGCAAGATCAGCTCGCCGATCGGACGGCTGGACTACGCCCGCGTGCGATGGTCGAGGGCGCCGTCGAGCCGCTCGCAGTCGGCGGCGCGTCGGTGCTCTCCTCGACCACACGGGCCGACGGATTCGTCATCGTCCCCGACGACAGCGAGGGTTTCGCGCCTGGCGCCGACGTCGAGGTCTGGCTCTATGCGTGACCAGGAGCAGTTTCTTCACGTGCTGGACCGCGACGAGGCAGAGCGGCGCTTTCGAGCCGCTCTCGACCTCACGCCGCGCGGAGTCGACACGATACCGCTCGACGCCGCGCTCGGGCGCGTCCTGGCTGCCGACGTCATCTCTCCAGTCGATGTGCCGTCGTTCGACCGCTCGAACGTCGATGGCTTCGCCGTCGTCGCCGAAGACACGTTCGGTGCGTCCGAGGAAGTGCCGCGAACCGTGGAGCTTGGCGACGAAACGATTCACACCGGCATCGTGCCGACGACGGTGATCCGGCCGGGCATCGCCGTGGAAATTGCCACCGGCGGGATGGTTCCGCGTGGCGCCGATGCCGTCGTCATGGTCGAGTACGCGGAGACCAACGGCCGCCGGTTGCGGATCGCCAGGGCGACCACGCCGGGAAGCGGCGTGTCGTTCGCCGGAACGGATATCACCAGCGGAGAGACCGTGCTGCGCCGTGGTCAGCTCCTGACCAGCCGCGATACCGGCGTCCTGGCCGCGATCGGCGTCGCGGCGGTCGAGGTCTGGCGGAAGCCGGTCGTCGCCATTCTCTCGACCGGCGACGAGATCATCGCTCCGGGCGAGCCGATGCAGCCGGCGAAAGTCTACGACTCGAACGCCCAGGTGCTCGCCGATGCGGTGCGCGAGCTCGGCGGCGAGCCGAAGCGTCTCGGGATTACCCACGACGATCTGGCCGCCCTCAGGGACAAGCTCCACCACGCGCTCGAGAGTTGCGACGTCGTCATGCTCTCCGGCGGCACGAGCAAGGGAGCGGGCGACCTGTCGTATCGCGTCGTCGCCGAACTTCGAGATCCCGGGATCGTCGCGCACGGCGTCGCGCTCAAGCCCGGCAAGCCGATCTGTCTGGCGGCGACTCGCGGCCGTCCGGTCGTCGTGCTCCCGGGCTTTCCCACGTCGGCGATCTTCACGTTTCACGAGTTCGTCGCGCCGGTGCTGAGGCTTCTCGCTGGTCGGGGCGCTCAGGAGCGAACCGTCGTCCAGGCTCGATTGGCGGTGAAGGTCAACAGCGAGATCGGCCGCACGGAATACCTGCTGGTGGGGTTGGTCGAAACGGCGGCAAGCCAGGCGGCGGGAACCTCTCTCGCCGCGTATCCGATGGGACAGGGATCCGGCAGCGTCACGACGTTCAGCCGCGCCGACGGCTTCGCGACGATCGGCCGGCACGAAGAGATTGTCCAGGCGGGCACGCTCGTCGACGTGCAGCTGCTCGGCCGGGATCTGCAGCTGGCCGACCTCGTGGTGATTGGCAGTCACTGCATCGGTCTGGACTACCTGCTCGGCGAGTTGCAGCAGCAGGGCGTGCGCTCCAAGTTCCTCGCGGTCGGCAGCACCGCGGGGTTGGACGCCGCCAAGCGCGGCGAGTGTGATGTCGCGGGAATCCACCTGCTCGATCCGAAGACCGACCGAATACAATCGGCCGTTTCTCACCCCGGCGCTGGATCTGATCGTCCGGGTACGGTCGCGCACAGGGTGTGGTCTTCCGTCCGGGCGATCGCCGTTTCGAAGGGCGGTCGGCACGCGAGGCGATCGCGGACGTCCGACGGGATCCGGCGTGCGTGATGGTCAACCGCAATCAGGGCAGCGGCACGCGAGCGTTGATCGATCGTCTCCTCGAAGGCGTCAAGCCGGCCGGCTATGCCGTGCAGCCTCGAAATCACAATGCGGTGGCCGCCGCCGTCTCGCAGGGCCGCGCCGACTGGGGAGTGACCCTGGACATCATCGCCAGGCGCGCCGGTCTTGGATTCCTGCCGGTGCAGGAGGAACACTACGACTTCGTGGTCCCGAAATCGCGCGCGAATCGCCCGGGAGTCGCTGGCTTTCAAGACAGCTGCTGCAGGAGCCGCGCGTCCGCGAGGCGCTCGCGCGTCTGGGAATGAAGGTCTAGTCCGTGACCACCGGCGGAATCATCCTCTGCGGCGGCCGGTCGACGAGGATGGGGACGTCGAAGGCGCTCCTGCCTTTCGGCGCCGAGACGATGCTGCAGCGTGTCGTCCGCCTGCTCTCCACCGTCGTCTCGCCCCATCGTGGTCGTCGCCGCGGCCGAGCAGTCGCTGCCCGACCTGCCGGCGGACGTGATCGTCACCCGCGACGAGCAGCAAGGTCGCGGTCCGCTGGAGGGGCTGCGTGCCGGCCTGAAGGCGCTGCCCGAGACGGTCGAGAGCGCATACGTGACCAGCTGCGACGTCCCGCTGCTCGTTCCCGATTTCGTGCGGCGCATGATCGATCTGCTGACCGATCACGACATCGCGGTGATGGAAATCGACGGCTTTCCTCATCCGCTGTCGGCGGTCTATCGACGCAGCACGCTGCCGCACGTGGAAGCACTGCTGGCGCAGGATCGACTGCGGCCGGTGTTTCTGTTCGACGCGGTCCGAACCCGCCGCGTGCAGCCGGCGGAGATGATCGCCGCGGATCCGGAGCTGCTGACGCTGCGAAATCTCAACACCCGGGAAGACTATCTGCGAGGCGCTGTCGATCGCCGGCCTCTAGCTCGTGCGATCGGGATGTAGGGCGGAGCTTCAGCTCCGCCCTCGAGGCGGCTCGGACGAGCCGCCCTACCAGCCGCGCTGGCGGTGATACTCGGTCACGAGCGCCTCGAGCTGCTGGCGGCTGATCGCCGCCGTGGGATCGCTCGGCAGCGGGGTGTCGAGAAACCGCTCGGGCAGCGTGTCCTCGTCCACGGTCCAGCCGGCCATCAGATTGAACTGCCGCTTGATGCCGACGATGCGTCGCGCCGTCTCGCGTAGTTCGTCTGCGGTCGCGTCCCAGCCGGTGACCCGGTGGAGCATGTCGGCGGCCTCGGCGTAGAAGTCCTCGAACACGCCGCGAAGGAACTTGCAGATGATGAGCGAGTCCATGAGCGCGGCCTTGTCCTCGGTTTCGATGGCATAGTGGACCGCATCGAGCGTCACGTGCCGGCGGTCGACCTTGTCCGAGAAGTCGACCTCGTAGGCGCCGCTGCGATTGTGATCGGCGCCGCGGGCGCCGACCGCGAAGCCCAGCGCCATCGTCTGCAGCGCCCTGGGCTCGTAGCCGGGAATCTCGAGGCCCTTCACCTGCGGAGCGAACGCGATGCTGTCGTGCCCGATCGTCTCGGCCGCACGGCGGCTGCCCTCGGCCAGCAGGTCGCCGACGCCCTCGCGGCGCCCGACGAGCTCGATCGCGCGCAGCATCGCATCGCCGCTCCCGAACGTGAGCCAGGGCTCATCGAGCCATCCGCGTTCGACACACTCCATCGCGAAGGCGATCGTTCCGCCGGCGCTGATCGTGTCGATGCCGAGCTCGTCGCAGAGACGGGATGCGCGGAGCACGGCGTTGGGGTCGCTCACGCCGCAGAGCGAGCCCAACGCGAACAGGCTCTCGTACTCCAGCCGGACACCGGGCTCGTCGCCGATCGCGTAGATGTGCTCGCACCCGATGGTGCAGGCGACGCAGCTGGCGCGCGTGCGGCTGTGGGTGGTGCGAATCTCCTCGGGCGAGATGCTGACCGCCTCGTCGAAGGTGCCGCTCTGGAAGTTGCGTGTCGGCAGCGCGCCGAGACGATTGAACGTCAGCAGATTGGTCGCGGTCCCGAGCTCGCGGTACTTGGCGGTTGCAGGACCGAACGACCGTTTCGACAGGTTCCGGCTGTACTCGGTGAGCTCGCGCGGGTGCGCCCACTCAGCAGCGCTGTGTCCCGCGCACGGCGATGGCCTTGATGTTCTTGCTGCCGAGCACGGCCCCGCTTCCACCCCGCCCGGCGTGCCGGCCATCGTGCGAGATCGTGGCGTAGCGGACCGCGTTCTCGCCGGCGGGTCCGATCGACGCGATCTGATAGTCGGCGCCGAGCCGGGCTTTCAACGTCGCTTCGGTCGACCTGGCAGGTGGCGCCGCGAAGATCCTCGGCCGCCTCGAGCCTGACGCGTCCATCGTCGATGATCAGCACCGAGAGCTCCGCCGCCCGTCCGACGATCACGATCGCGTCGCAACCGCAGCGCTTGCCGGCGATGGCGAAACCGCTGCTCGCGAGTGAATCGTTGATCCGATCCGTCAGCGGGCTCTTGCTGACGACGGCAAACTTGGCGGAGGTGGTCAGCGGGCTGCCGACCAGTGGACTGAAGGCGAAGACCAGCGGCGCCTCCGGCGCGAGTGCATCGGCACTCGGGTCGCCCTCTTCGAGCAGCAGCCAGGCGCCCAGCCCGCTCCCGCCGAGGAACTGCCGCAGAACCGCTTCCGGAATCGGTACCCGATCGACGCTGCCCGTCTGAAACGTCGATGCGGAGATAGCAGCCGTGGTAACCGAAAGGCGCTGGCTTCTCCACGGGCGTCTAGCCCCCGGCGTCGGCGGACAGAATCAGGACGGAGTCGCCTTCTGCTGAGTCGCGTGCGGGGATCGCTGACGAACCGGTCGCCGTTGAGGTTGGCGATGAAGGACGGCTGCAGCCGATCGGCGGTGATGAGCTCGCTGAACGACGGAAATCGAACCGCCAGCGCCGTCAGCAGCTGACCGAGCGTATCCGCCTCGAGCTCGAGTTCGGCGACGCCGGCCCGCTCGCGCGGAAGGCCCAGAAGCTCAACATGCATGACGTCTTCCAGTGTACCAGTTCAGCGTGACAGGCACGAATGCGTGTTACGCGACGGCCGATGCCCACGCTGCCGGCCGGTCTCTACCGCAATGTGATGGCATAGAATAAAGACGTGCCGAAGACCAAAAAGGCGCTCAAGCGCGCGCGCTCGGCGCCGAAAGGCCGCCGGGTCGACCCGCAGGCGCGTCGAGGACGTGCTGGCGCTTCTCGGACGATGCCCCACGCCGGCGGGATCTGCTGATCGAGCATCTGCACAAGATTCAGGATCGCTTCGGCTGCCTGTCCGCGCCGCACCTGGTCGCTCTCGCCGCCGAAATGAAGATGGCGATGGCCGAGGTCTACGAAGTGGCCACGTTCTATCACCACTTCGACGTGGTGAAGGACGGCAGCCGCGCCGCCCGCGATCACCGTCCGCGTCTGCGACTCGATTGCGTGCGAGATGGCCGGCTCGCGACGAGCTGCTGGCCGCGTTGCCCGGCCTGCTCGGCCCGGACGTTCGCGTCCTGCACGCGCCCTGCGTCGGCCGGTGCGAGACCGCGCCGGTCGCGGTCGTCGGTCAGAATCCGGTGCCGCACGCGAACGCCGAGAAGGTGGCGGCGCTGGTCCAGGCCAACGCCGTGAAGCACCCGCGGCGGGACGGCGCGACACCGCATCCGCATCTCGACGTCGTGACGCCGGGCCACATCGACTATGCCGCCTATCGGGAACAGGGCGGATATGAGCTGGCGCGATCCTGCGTCGGCGGCGCGAGAACGCGGGACGAGGTCGTCGCGGCGATGGAAGACTCGGGCCTGCGCGGCCTCGGCGGCGCCGGCTTTCCGGCGGGCCGCAAGTGGAAGTCGGTCGCGGCCGGGCCGGCGCCGCGGCTGATGGCGATCAACATCGACGAGGGCGAGCCGGGCACCTTCAAGGACCGCTACTACCTCGAGCGCGACCCGCACCGCTTTCTCGAGGGTGCGCTGATCGCGGCCTGGGCGGTGGACATCGCCGAAATCTACATCTACCTTCGCGACGAGTATCACGGCTGCCGCGAGATCCTCGAGCAGGAAATCGCGGCGCTGCGTGCGAATCCGCCGTGCCCGATCCCGCCCATTCATCTGCGCCGCGGCGCGGGCGCCTACATCTGCGGCGAAGAATCCGCGATGATCGAATCGATCGAAGGCAAGCGCGGCGAGCCGCGCCTGCGTCCGCCCTACGTCGCGCAGGTCGGCTTGTTCGGCCGTCCGACGCTCGAACACAACATGGAAACGCTGCACTGGGTGCGCGACATCCTCGAGAAGGGACCGGGCTGGTTTGCCGGTCATGGCCGGCATGGACGAAAGGGCCTGCGCTCGTTCTCGGTGAGCGGACGCGTCAAGAAGCCCGGCGTGCACCTCGCGCCGGCCGGCATCACGGTCACGGAGTTGATCGACGAGTATTGCGGCGGGATGCTCGACGGTCACGTGTTCTACGGCTACCTGCCCGGGGGCGCGTCCGGCGGCATCCTGCCGGCGTCGATGGCCGACATCCCGCTCGATTTCGACACCCTGAACCAGTACGGCTGCTTCATCGGATCCGCGGCGATCGTGATCCTCTCGGATCACGACACCGCGACGGAAACGGCGCGCAATCTGATGAAGTTCTTTTCCGAGGAATCCTGCGGCCAGTGCACGCCCTGCCGCGTCGGCACGGCCAAGGCCCTCGTCGCTCATGGAGCGGACCAGCTGGGACCAGCCGCTGCTGAAGGAACTGTCGCAGGCGATGGTTGACGCATCGATTTGCGGGCTCGGGCAGGCGGCGCCGAACCCGGCGCTGTCGGTGATGAAATACTTTCCGCAGGAAATCAAGTGAAGGGGGACCGTGTGGCTGTAGAAACAGTCGTCGAGCGCGCTGTGGCGGCGCAGCCGGCGCCGAAGCCGGTCCAGTTCACGTTGAACGGCACGGCCGTCGTCGGCCGCGCCGACGAGAGCCTCATCGACGCGGCCACGCGCCATGGCATCGAGGTCCCTCACCTTTGCTACAAGGAGGGGATGCGGCCGGATGGCAACTGCCGCACCTGCATGGTCGAGATCAAGGGCGAGCGTGTGCTGGCCCCGTCATGCTGCCGCTATCCCACCGACGGCATGGAGGTGACCACCGACAGCGCACGGGCCGTCGCCAGCCAGAAGATGGTGCTCGAGCTGCTGCTCTCGGACGTGCCGGAGACGTCCTACACGCTCGATTCCGAGCTCGATCTGCTGGGCGAGGAGGCTCTCGGTCGGCAAGCCCCGTTTCGCAGCCCGGCATCAGCCGCGTCCAGGACGTCTCGCACCCGGCCATCGCGGTGAACCTCGACGCCTGCATCCAGTGCGGCCGCTGCGTGCGCGCCTGCCGCGAAGAACAGGTCAACGACGTCATCGGCTACGCCTTCCGCGGCTCGCACTCGAAGATCGTGTTCGACCTCGACGATCCGATGGGCGAATCCACCTGCGTCGCCTGCGGCGAATGCGTCCAGGCGTGTCCGACCGGCGCGCTCATGCCCGCGCGCGAGGTCGGGAAGATCGTCGCCGACAAGCAGGTGGAGTCGGTCTGCCCGTACTGCGGCGTGGGATGCCAGCTCACCTACCACGTCAAGGCCAACCAGATTCTCTTCGTGCAGGGCAAGGACGGTCCGGCGAACTCGAGCCGGCTGTGCGTCAAGGGCCGCTACGGCTTCGACTACGTGCAGCACAAGCATCGCCTGACCAGGCCGCTGATTCGCAAGCCGGGCGCGGTCAAGCACAAGGACTTCACCGTCGATCCGGACAACTGGAGCGACGTCTTCCGCGAAGCCACCTGGGAAGAGGCGCTCGACTTCGCCGCCAACGGCTTGCGCGTCGATGCGAGACACCTACGGCAAGAAGTCGCTGGCCGGCTTCGGTTCGGCGAAGGGCACCAACGAAGAGGCCTACCTGTTCCAGAAGCTGGTGCGCACCGGATTCGGCTCGAACAACGTCGATCACTGCACGCGGCTCTGCCACGCATCGAGCGTCGCCGCGCTGATGGAGGGCATCAACTCCGGGGCCGTCTCGAATCCGGTGCGCGACGTCGCCAAGGCGGAAGTGATCTTCGTGATCGGCGCGAACCCGACGGTCAATCATCCGGTCGCCGCGACCTTGATGAAGAACGCCGCCAAACCCGGCGCGAAGCTGATCGTGGCCGATCCGCGCCGCAGCGATCTGGCCCGCCATGCGACCTACTATCTCCAGTTCAACCCCGATACCGACGTCGCGCTGCTGAACGCGATGCTCCACGTCATCGTCGAAGAGGGCCTGGTCGACGAGGCGTTCGTTCGCGATCGGACGTCGGGATACGACGCGCTCGCCGAGAACGTGAAGGCGTTCTCTCCGGAAGCGATGGCGCCGATCTGCGGCATCGACGCCAAGACCATCCGCGAGGTGGCCAGGCTGTATGCGACGTCGAAGGGCTCGATGATCATGTGGGGCATGGGCATCTCCCAGCACATTCACGGCACCGACAACGCGCGGTGCCTGATCGCGCTGGCGCTGTCCACCGGCCAGATCGGCAAGCCCGGCTCCGGACTGCACCCGCTGCGCGGTCAGAACAACGTGCAGGGCGCCTCCGATTCCGGACTGATTCCGATGTTCTATCCGGACTATCAGCGCGTGGGCACGCCGGAAGTCCGGCAGCGCTTCGAGACGTTGTGGGGCACGGCGCTCGATCCGGAGCCCGGCCTGACCGTCGTCGAGATCATGAACGCCGCCAAGAAGCGGCAGATCCGCGGCATGTACGTGATGGGCGAAAATCCGGCGATGTCGGATCCCGATGTCGATCACGCCCGCGAGGCGCTCGCCATGCTCGATCATCTCGTCGTGCAGGACATCTTCCTCACCGAGACGGCGTATCTCGCCGACGTGGTGCTGCCGGCGACCGCCTGGCCCGAGAAGAACGGCACCGTCACGAACACCGATCGCACCGTGCAGCTCGGTCGCAAGGCGATCGAGCCGCCCGGGGACGCCAGGCCGGATCTCTGGATCATCAACGAGCTGGCGCGCGGCATGGGCCTGGACTGGCACTACTCGCACCCGCGTGACGTGTTCAACGAAATGCGCCAGTGCATGGACTCGATCGCCGGCATCACCTGGGACCGGCTCGAGCGCGAGTCCTCGGTCACCTACCCGTGCGAGAAGGAGGGCGATCCCGGACAGCCCGTGGTGTTCGTCGAAAACTTCCCGACCGCCGACCGGCCGCGCCACGTTCGTCCCAGCCGATCTCATTTCCGCGGCGGAACGCCCGGACGCGCAGTATCCGCTGGTGCTCATCACCGGACGCCAGCTCGAACACTGGCACACCGGCTCGATGACCCGGCGCGCCTCGGTGCTCGACAACATCGAGCCGGAACCGGTCGCCTCCGTCCATCCGCTCGATCTCGAGCAACTCGGCGTGACGCCGGGTGAGACGCTCACGATCGAGTCCCGGCGCGGCGCGATCTCGCTCTACGCGCGCGCCGACGATGGCATGCCGCGCGGCGCGGTGTTCGTCCCGTTCTGCTACTACGAGGCGGCGGCCAACAAGCTGACCAATCCCGTCCTCGATCCGTTCGGGAAGATTCCGGAATTCAAGTACTGTGCGGTTCGCGTGACCAAGGGCGGGATCGTGCCCGAGCATTCGAGCTTTGGCGGCGGCACACTGCTGACGGACGCGCCGTGACGCGCTGTCACGCTGCCGCTGTGACGCTGCTGCTGTCGCTTGCGACACTCGCGGCGCAGGGGCCCGCCGCCACGCCGGCGGGCGAGTGGCGGGCGTATCACGGCGACAACCGCAGCATCCGCTACTCGCCGCTCGATCAGATCACCCGCGGCAACGTCGCGACCCTGCAGGTGGCGTGGGAACGCGATCTCGGCCCGATCGGCCCGAAGCCGGAGTTCAAGAACGAAGCGGCGCCGCTCTACGTGGACGGCACGCTCTACATGACGGCCGGGCTCAACCGCGACGTGGTGGCGCTCGACCCGGCGAGCGGCGCGGTGAAGTGGCAATGGAATCTCGATGAAGGCGAGCGGACCGCCAAGGCGCCGCGGCGCAACTCCGGGCGCGGGGTCGCCTATTGGAGCGACGGCCGCGACGCGCGCATCGTCGTCGTCACCCCCGGCTTCCGGCTGGTCTCGCTCGACGCCCGCAGCGGCCGGCCGGTTCCCGCGTTCGGATCGGACGGGATGGTCGATCTCAAGCGCAACCTGGGACGCGGCAGCTTCGACCCGCTGGCCCCGATTGGCAGCAGCTCACCGGTGGTCATCAGCAACGGCGTCATCGTCGTCGGCCCGGCGCTCGAACTCGGCTTCCGGCCGAAGACGATGGCCAACGTGCCCGGCTACGTGCGCGGCTTCGACGTCAAGACCGGCAAGGAACTGTGGCGCTTCAACACCATCCCGCAGGCCGGCGAGCCGTACCGCGAGACCTGGGAGAACGACTCCTGGAAGTACACCGGCAACGCCGGTGTGTGGGCGCCGTTCTCGGCCGACGATGCCCTGGGCTACGTCTATCTTCCGGTCGAGGCGCCGACCGGCGATCTCTACGGCGGGCACCGGCACGGCGACAACGTCTACTCGTCGAGCCTGGTCTGCCTCGACGTGCGCACCGGCAGGGTCGTGTGGCACTTCCAGCAGATCCATCACGACATCTGGGACTACGACAACACCACGGCGCCGATGCTGCTCGACGTGCGCCAGGGCGGCCGCACGGTGCGGGCGGTGGCGCTGGTCACCAAGCAGGCGTTCACCTACGTCTTCGACCGCGTCACCGGCGAACCGGTCTGGCCGATCGCCGAGCGGGCGGTGCCGGCGAGCGACGTCCCCGGCGAGCGGGCGGCGAAGACGCAGCCCTTCCCGTCGAAGCCGCCGGCCTTCGATCGCCAGGGCGTGACGCTCGACGACGTCGTGGACTTCACCCCGGAGATTCGCGCCCGCGCGGTCGAGGCGCTGAAGGGCTACCGGCTCGGCGCGATGTACCAGCCGCCGTCGCTGGCGGACGCGCCCGATGGCACCAAGGGGACCGTCATCCTGCCCGGCGTGCAGGGCGGGGCGCAGTGGGAGCACGGCGCCGCCGATCCCGAGACGGGGCTGCTCTACGTCGGATCGGCGACCCTGCCGTCGCTCGTCGCGCTCGAGAAGAGCGACGAGTCGGACATGGACTTCGTCGCGGTGCAGCAGCGCGGCGTGCCCACCGTCGACGGGCTGCCGATCGTCAAGCCGCCCTACGGGCGGATCACGGCCATCGATCTGAAGACCGGCGACATCGCCTGGCAGGTGCCCAACGGCGACACGCCGCCGTCCATCCGCGACCATCCCCTGCTGAAGGGCGTGACGTTGCCGCGCACCGGCAGCCGATCGCGCGCCGGGCTCCTGGCGACCCGGACGTTGCTGTTCGCCGGGGAGGGGTGGGGCGGCCAGCCGATGTTCCGCGCGCTGGACAAGGCCACCGGCGCCACCGTGTGGGAAACGCCGGTGCCGGCGGTGCAGACCGGACCGCCGGTGACCTACCTGCATCAGGGCCGGCAGTACATCGCCTTCACGATCGGCGACCAGGAGCGCGGCGTCCCGGCCCGGCTCATCGCCTTCGCGTTGTCCCGCGCCGGCGGCTGAGCCGACGTTGCCCGAGGCCGGCGTATACTCCGACGCGCAAGTCTTGCAGGAGGGCGTTGTGAACCAGGCACCGGTATCGGCGATATCTCGTCGTGATTTCCTGCTCGCCGGCGGCGCGTTGGCGTTGTGGGCCGGCGGACTCGGCGCGCAGACGCGCACCCCCAAACCGCTCAAGATCGGCATCATCGGCTCGGGCCGGCAGGGCGGCGCCATCGGCCTGCAATGGGCGAAGGCCGGCCACCAGATCGTCTTCTCGTCGCGCAATCCCGAGTCCCTGAAGGACCTGGTGGCGCAGGCGGGCCCCGGGGCGCTCGCCGGCACACCGCAGCAGGCGGCGAGCTTCGGTGACGTGGTCCTCATCGCCGTGCCCTACGGCGCGCTGCCGCAGGTGGGCAAGGACTACGCCCACCTCATGAAGGGCAAGATCGTCATCGACGTCGGCAACCCCCGCGTCGATCGCGACGGCGAGGTCGGGAAGGATGGCCTGGCCCGCGGCACCGGGGTCACCTCGAAGGAGCACCTGCCGGGCGTGCGGCTGGTGCGCGCGCTGAACGCGCTGAGCTTCACCCAGGTGACCAAGGAGGCGCATCGCGCCGGCGAGAAGCTCGGCATCCCGATCGCCTCGGACGACCAGGAGGCCATCGCGGTAACCGTGCAGCTCGTCCAGGACGCCGGCTTCGATCCGGTGGTCGTCGGCGGCCTGGCCCGGGCCAGGGAGTTCGATGCCGGCACGCCGGTCTACGTGAAAGGGATGACCGCCGCGCAGCTCAAGGTGGCGCTCAAGCTGCCGTAACGTTGCGCGTCGCAGAGGATCGACGCGAAGCTCTGCCGCGCGGTCGCCCCGTGGCGGCGGGCTGTGGTGTGATGGGGACGTGACCACCCGCCTGCGGCTGACCGTGTGCGGAGCCCTCGCCCTGCTCTGGCCGGGATGCCGTCCGCTGCCAGGCGCCTCGGACGGGAGCGTGTCCCCCGCGCCCGATCGCCAGGCCGAAGCCGTGCGCATGGTCGAAGACCAGCTGCGCAGCCGCGGCATCGCCGACCGGCGAGTGCTGGCCGCGATGCTGAAGGTGCCGCGCCACCAGTTCGTGCCGCGCGACGGGCAGCACGCCGCCTACGAGGACCGGCCGCTCCCCATCGGCTTCGGCCAGACCATCTCGCAGCCCTACATCGTTGCGTTCATGACCGAAGCGCTGGCACTGGCGCCGTCGGACTCCGTGCTGGAGATCGGCACCGGATCCGGCTATCAGGCCGCCGTCCTGGCCGAGCTCGCCGGCGAGGTCTACAGCATCGAGATCGTGCCTGAGCTGGCGGAGCAGGCGCGCCGGACGCTGGCGGCCCTCGGCTACCGCAACATCACGGTGCGTCATGGCGACGGCTATGCCGGGTGGCCCGAGCGTGCCCCGTTCACCAGGATCATCGTGACCGCGGCGCCGGAAGAGCTGCCGCAAGAGCTCGTCGATCAACTGGCCATCGGCGGCACGATGGTGGTGCCGGTGGGCCCGCGATCGGGTGATCAGGAGCTGCGCATCCTGCGCAAGACCGAGCGCGGCCTCGTCAGCGAACGCAGCCTGCCGGTACGCTTCGTCCCGATGGTGAAGCCACCGGCGTGACCGTCGTCCATCCCATCCATTGCGCTCCGATCCGGCGAGGCGATCGACAAGCAGTGCTAGAGTCGATCGACGGCGTGGGGCCGTCAACCGGAGTCGACGATGGAAGGTGTCGTGCGCGCGTGGGGACGGATCCTGGCGGGATACCGTCCCAATCTGTCGATCGAGATCACCCGCGAGTGTCCGCTGCACTGTCCGGGGTGCTATGCCTACGGGGATCAGCACCTCGGCGGCGGCACGACGTTGCGCGAGGTGCGCGATCTGAAGGGACAGGCGCTCGTCGACGGCGTCATCGGCCTGGTCGATCGGCTGAAGCCGCTTCACCTGTCGATCGTCGGCGGCGAGCCGCTGGTCCGGCGCCGCGAGCTCGAGGTGCTGCTGCCGAGGCTGGCGGAGCGCGGCATCTACACCCAGCTGGTGACCAGTGCGGTGGCGCCGATTCCGACCGATTGGGCCGGGCTGCGGCGGCTGCAGATCTGCGTGTCGATCGACGGGTTGCCGGCCGAGCACGACGTGCGGCGGGCGCCGGCCACCTACGCGCGCATCCTGAAGAATATCGCCGGCCACCACATCACCGTGCACTGCACGGTCACCCGTCAGCAGGCGTCGCGCGACGGCTACCTCGAGGAGTTCCTGGCCACGTGGTCGGCCAACGACGACGTCCGCACGATCTGGGTCAGTCTCTACACGCCGCAGGTCGGCGAGGAGTCGGCCGAGCGCCTGACCGCGGCCGACCGGGCCCACGTCGTCGGCACCCTGCACGGGCTGCGGCTGCGCTATCCGAAGCTGCAGATGCCCAAGGGGCTGATCGACGCCCTGGCCGATCCGCCGTCGTCACCGGCCGAGTGCATCTTCGCGCAGACGACCGAGTGCCTCTCGGCCGATCTGGAACGGCGCATCACGCCGTGCCAGTTCGGCGGCGCCCCCGATTGCGCCGAGTGCGGCTGCGTGGCGTCGGCGGCGCTGGCCGCGGTCGGCCGCCATCGCCTGCCCGGCGGGTTGCCGGTGGGCGCCATCTTCCGGGCCTCGTTCGCCGTCGGCGAGCAACTGCGGCGCCTCCGCCTCGCGTAGCCGGGCCTGCTTGCCGGCCGCGACCCCGGCGGGCCGCTCTACCGCGCGGCGAAATAGCCAGGGCGCGCCCGCACACGGGCGTTGCCGCGGACGACGCGCACATCGAGCCGGTGCCACCCGCCGCTGGCGACGTCGGTCGGCGTGAACGTGACGACGTAGCGCCGCCGGAACTCGTGCAGGATCTCGAGAAACGCCGGCCCCGGGTCGTCGTCGCCATCGATTTCGATGACCCGTCCGCCGGTGGCGGTGGTGACCTCGCGCAGGAACGGCGTACCCTCGTCGCTGGCCGAGACGGCATACAGGACGCTGTTGGCACGTCGCGCCGTCTCGACGACGACGTTGGCCGCCGTGTAGCTCGCGGTATCGACGCCGTCGCTGAACACCATGACGACGGTCCGGCTCACGTCGGTGGCTCCCATGAGCAGCGCCGCCTGCGTGGCGTCGATGAGGGCGGTGTAGCCGTCGGCCGTCGCCGTGTCGAGGGCAGCGCGGATACCATCGAGGTCCGTCGTCAGCGGTACCGGTCGCACGGCGGTTCGATCGAAGGTCACGAGCGCGGCCGAGTCGCTTGGCGTCAGCGCGTCGACCAGGGCGTGGCCGGCCCGCCGCAACGTGACGAGGCGAGGTCCCTTGACGCTGGCGCTGAGGTCCAGCGCCAGGATGACGCTCACGCCGACGTCGCTCACCCTGACGAGGTCGATCGTCTGCAGGACGCCGTTGTCGCGCACCTCGAAGTCGGCCGCCGTCAGCGACGTCAAGGGCCGTCCGTTCTCGGTGACGAGAACGTCGATCCTGACGCCGTCGACCCGCGCGCGGAAGCTGGGCGTCTGGGCGATCGCCGTCGCGCTGGCCAGGCCGATGGCCGCCACGGCCGCCAGCTGCCGGGCGCTCATGACGAACCGTCGCGCGCGGCCCGCCGCACGTGTTCGAGCCAATCGTCGGCATGCCGCGCCTGCACGCTGCGATAGCCCAGCCACGGGTCGACCGGCGCGCCGTCCTCGGTTGGGCGGAGGGCCTCGTCGAGGCCGCCGGCGAGACCGTCGGTGTCACCCAGCGCGAAGGCCACGCGGGCGAGGGCGAGATGCGGCAGGCGGGCGCCAGGCGTCAGCATCGCCGCGCGGAGATACGCGTCCCGGGCGTCGGCGAGCTGGGCGGTGGCCTCGAGGGCCGAGCCGAGGAACAGCGTGGCCAGGTACTCCATCACCGGCTCGAGCCGGGCCGAAAGTGCGGCACGGAGTTCCGCGGCGGCGTCGGCCATCCGACCGCCCTCGATGAGCACCCGTCCCAGCCGCACGCGCGCCTCCGCCAGCGCCGGGTCGCGCGCCACCGCCCGCCGGTAGAAGCGTTCGGCGGCCTCGAGCTCGGCCCGGGTGTCGTCGATCTCCGGTCGAATCGCCGACCCCGCCAGGTCCCGACGGAACGCCTGGAAGAACGACGACGCCATCGCCTCGCGCTCGGCCCCGGCGAGGTAGAGGAGCACGGCGTCGTCAGGGCACCGTTCCACTGCGGCTCGAACGAGACGCGCGTCGAAGAACTCGGCGTGCTGGCCCAGCCCGATGGCCGCCCGGAACCAGTCGCAGGCGAAGCGATTGGCGGCGTCGGACGGTGGCATCAGGCCAACCATCAGGCGCGCCAGGTCCCAGTGCAGGTCGAGCGCCTCGACGCCCGCACTGCGGCCGTCGCCGGCGTTCATGCGCGTCGGTGCGCCGATCATCGCCGGCGACGACGCCCGCGCCAGTCGTGGCACCAGCGTCACGAGATCGGTGTGCACCACCACCGCGCGCTTCAGCGCCGGGACGACGCCGATGGCCAAAAACCGTGCGACCAGACGCTCGAGGTCGCGGCGTTCGCCGCGGCTCAAGCGGATACGGAACCTCGCCTCCCGGCGCGGGCGCGCGGCGAGGTCCAGCGGGACGACGTCGAAGTCGGAGCGTTTCGGGGTGGTCGCCGCCGCGAGCACGATGTTCACCCCGATCCATGCGCCCCGCAGGTCGTCGAGCGACCAACCCGCCGCTTTCAGCAGGGCGCTGTCGACGACGCCTGGAGCGTGGCCCTCGACGACGCCCAGCCACTCCTCGACTGGGCCCGGGTGCCAGTCATTGACCGGCGGAGCCTGGCCAGCGTCGGCTGGCTGGTGCGCGATGAAGATCGCGAGACTCAGCGCCACCGCCCATGCGACGGCCCGGCGCGACACGATCCCGTCGCCCGCCCGACTGCCCATGGCGCTCTGGCCGGCGCGGGTCTACTTGCCGGCGACGCCGCCGTCGGGCGCGCGGCGGTCGAGGCCGCCCTCGAGGACGCCGTCCTTGTCGACGACGATCACTTCGGCCACGCCCTGGCGGCCCTGCTCGTTCACCGTGTGGCCCATCGCCTTCAGCTTCGCGATGGTGTCGGCCGAGAAGCCGTAGCGCTCCATGTTGAGCCGATCGGGCAGCCACTGGTGGTGCATCCGGCCGGCGTCCACCGCTTCCTGCGCGTTCATGCCGAAGTCGACGACGTTGAGGATGGTCATCAGCACCGTGTTGATGATGGTGCGGCCGCCGGGTGACCCCGTCACCATGAACAGCTTGCCGTCCCGGGCCAGGATCGACGGTGACATGCTCGAGAGCATGCGCTTGCCGGGCAGGGCGAGGTTCGGCCGCGTGCCGATGTTGCCGCGCTCGTCGGTCATCTCCGGGGCGGAGTTGAAGTCGCCCATCTCGTTGTTGAGGAGGAAGCCGGCGCCGGGCACGACGATGCGCGAGCCGTAGCCGTACTCCAGCGTGTAGGTCATCGAGACGGCATTGCGCTTCTCGTCGACCACCGACAGGTGGGTCGTCTCCTGGGATTCGGTGGGCCACGAGAACGACGACGGCGACGACACCGAGGCCTTGTTCGGGTTGATGGTCTTGCGCACCTGGGCCGCGTAGTCCTTCGAGATGAGCTGGGCCACCGGGATGCTGGTGTTGAAGTCGGGGTCGCCGAGGTGCTGCGCGCGATCGGCGAAGGCGCGGCGCATCGACTCGGCGACCAGGTGCAGGTTCTGCGCCGAGCCGTAGCCGTTGGCCTTCAGGTCGAAGCCCTCGAGCAGGTTGAGCATGTGCACCACGGCGATGCCGCCGGAACTGGGCGGCGGCATGCCGATCACCTCGACGCCCCGGTAGGTGCCCTTGATCGGCGCCCGCTCCTTGGCGCGGTAGTTCTTGAGGTCCTCGCGGGTGATGAGGCCGTTGTTGGCCTTCATCTCCTTCTCGACGAGCGCCGCCGTCTCGCCCTCGTAGAAGCCGGCCGCGCCCTGATCGGCGATCCGCTGGAGCGAGCGCGCCAGATCCGGCTGCTTCAGGATGTCGCCCGGCTGATAGGGCTGACCGTTCTTCGAGAACTGCGCCAGCGACGCCGGGTACTTCTTGAAGTCGTCGGGCTCGACCAGCATCTCGGCGAGCGACCGGGCCAGGCCCTCGCTCACCTCGAAGCCGTCGCGGGCCAGCGTCACCGCCGGCAGCACCAGGTCCTTCCACGGCTTGCTGCCGAGCTTCTGCCAGGCCAGGTGCAGGCCCGCCACCGTGCCGGGCACGCCCACCGACCGGTGACTGTTGTGGTGGATGTCGAAGTCGTACTTGCCGTCCTTCATCCACATCGTGGGGTTCGAGCCGGCGGGCGCCATCTCCCGGAAGTCGAAGGTGGTGGCCGTGCCGTCGGCGGCGCGATAGACGATGAAGCCGCCGCCGCCGATGTTGCCGGCGGTGGGGTGCGTGACGGCGAGCGCCAGCGCCGTGGCCACCGCACCGTCGACGGCGTTGCCGCCCTCGCGCATCACCTTCCAGCCGACTTCGGAGGCGATGTCGCTCTGCGACACGACCATCGCCCGGCGAGCCCTCGCCGGCTGGCTGCCGGCCTCGAGGGTGATGGTGAGCGTGGCGAGGGCCAGGGCCACCACGGGCGTGACGAATCGGCGGTACTGCATCAGAAGACTCCTGGACATGCGACGACGATAGGGGAGGGGCCGTGGTCCGTCAAGGATTGGTGACGCCGGGCTTCTTGCGCGCGAAAATGAGCGTCAGGATGGCCAGCAGCGCCTCGTCGGCGAACGGGATGAGATCGGGGATCAGCAGGTCGAGGCCGAACAGCGCCAACGCGACCAGGAACAACCGCGGCGTGGCCAGCCCGCCGAGGAACCGGGCGATGACGCTCTGCGTCGGAGTGTTCACTGGACTGAGCTTAGCATCACGCCCCAGCCCCCAGCCCCCAGCCCCAGCCCCTAGTCCCGTGTCTTGATTGGCGTGTCGTCGCGGTTGCCCCACTCCTCCCACGCCCCGTAGTAGTTGCGCAGCTTGGTGAGGTCGTGGCCGAGCAGGGCCAGGGTGAAGAGATCGTGGCTGGCCCGCATGCCCACCTGGCAGTAGACCAGGACGTTGTCGGCGCTGGTCACGCCCTTGGACCGCCACACCGCGGCGATCTCGGCAGGGGACTTGAAGGTGAGCTGCTGCGGAACCAGGGTGTCTTCCCAGTACACCGGGATCGACGACTCGATGTAGCCGCCGCGCCTGATGCCGCGCAGGTCCTTGCCGTCGATCTCGTTCTGCGTGCGGGCATCGATCAGCTTGACCGCCGTGCTGTTGATGGCGGCCTTGACGTCGTCGGCGGTCGCGACGCCGACGGTGCCGGGCCGCACCGCGAAGGTCGTGGCCGCCGGCGCCGGCACGGCCGTGCTGGTCTCGAGCTTGTCGGCCGTCCATTTGGTCCAGCCGCCGTCGAGCAGGGCGACGTTGGCGTGGCCGTAGTGGTTCAGGATCCACCACAGGCGCGACGCGTAGATGCCGCCACGCTCGTCGTAGGCGACGACCCGGGTCTGGTTCGAGATGCCCAGCCGGGCCATCAACGCCGCGAACTCCTGCGGCGTCGGCAGGAACGTCGGCGGGCGCTTCGGCATGCGGATGTCGTTGTTGTCGAGCCACACCGCTCCCGGGATGTGGCCCTCGGCGTAGCCGCGCGGCCGCAAGTCGACGATGCGGACGGTCGGGGTGTTCAGGTTGGCGGCGAGCCACGCCGCATCGACGAGCAGTTCGGGGCGCGCAAACCGCGCCGGGGTCTGGGCCGACGCCGGCAGCAGCGCCGCGGCGGCCAGCACGAACGACAGCATCAGGATCCGCATCAGGTCATTGTAGCGGCGCTGCCGTCGGTGGCCGGGTCATCGATGCCGGATCACCGTCCGGTCGTCGCCCCAGCCGTCGCCCGCGGGCGGCGGTGGCGGCAGGATCTGCCGCAGGTAGGCCCCAGCGCCTTTGGCGTGCTGCCACTGCGTCGGGTAGCCGAGCGACACCTCCTCGAAGCGCACGCCGTCGCGCCACCTGGTGCTCCGCATGTGGAGGTGGCCCGAGACGACGACGTCCACCGGGTAGCGGGTGTGCCAGTCCGCCGTCTTCGTCGTGCCGCACCAGATCGTGAAACGCGGAATGCGCGGCAGCACGGCCAGATCGGGCCGCGAGGGATAGTGATTCACCAGGGCGATCCGGGTGCCCGCCGGTAACCCGGCCAGGCGAGCCTCGGTGTAGGCGACGCGGGCCGCGCACCAGTCGCCGCGCGCGGCGTACGGCGCCGGCGACAACAGCACCTCGTCGGCGCACTGCACGCCGGTCTCGGCGGCCCACGCCACGGCGGCCTCGGGCGACAACCCGGCCGGTGCGAACGAGTAGTCGTAGAGCGTGAAGCAGGCGGCGATGGCCACCGGTACCGGTCCGGGCCACACCAGGAACGGATCCTCGGGCGTGGACACGCCGCGTGCCCGGCACGCCTCGACCAGCCGGCGGTAGTGCGCCTCGCCGCGCCGGGTATCGGGCCACTGCCGCGGTGTCCACAGATCGTGGTTGCCGGGAGTCCAGATGACCTTGGCGAATCGCGCCGTCACCACGTCGAGGACCAGCTCGAGCTGGGCCAGCGTGTCGCCCGTGTCGCCGGCGACGATGAGCCAGTCGCCGGGCCGCGCGTCCAGCGCCTCGACCGCACGCCGGTTGGCGTCGAAGCCGACGTGCAGGTCGCTGATGGCCCAGACCGTCACGGTGCGAGCTGCGCCGGGGCCACCTGTCGCAGTGCCACCGGCAGGTCGGCGCCGTCACGTTCGATGGCCAGGGACAGGCGGTGGGTGGGCGTCGGCCACGCCTGCCAGAACTGCCACCGGGTCGGGTCGTCGTCGAACCCGGCGGCGAAGCGAATGGCCGGCGGCGACCCGGTGGCGAGGGCGAAGGCGAACTGGTCGAGCGGCAAGGCCAGGCCCAGCCCGCGGGCTTTGATGTACGCCTCCTTGAGCGTCCAGTAGTCGAAGAACACCCGGGGCTGCTCGGCGGCGGGCAGCGCCCGCAGGTCGCGCACCTCGTCGGGCGCGAAGTGGCGTTCGGGAATGTCCTCGAGCACCGTCCGGGTCACCGCCTCCACATCCACGCCCACGCGGTGCCCGCGCGCCACCGCCAGCGCGACCAGTCCGTCGGTGTGCGAGACGTTGAAGCGCAGCACCGGCGATCCCGCCTGCGACTCGGCCACGAACGGGCAGTCGTGGTCGTTGGTGATGAAGCGCCAGTCGCGTGGCGCGACCGGTCCGTAGCGTGACAACGTCGTCCGCACCAGGGCCCTGGTGAGCACGAAGCTGGCGCGGTCTTGCGGGCGGACGTAGCGCGCGCCGCGCGCCGTCTCTTCGGGCGTCAGCAGCGTGGCCATCCGCGCCAGATCGCGCGCGTCGAGCGAGGTAGAGGCGGCTACCCAGACGTCCACCGCCGGGACCGCGGTGCCAGCCGGCATGCGTGACTCGATTATCGTTCACGCGTCCGGGCGCGACGCCAGAGCGACGCGGCCGCGACGGCGAGCGCCGCGATGGACACGACCAGCACGATCGACGGGCCCTGGCTCTCGAACATGGCGATGGCGCGCTCGCCGTAGGCGGCGGCCATCAGCGCTTCGGTCAGATGCCGGGCGCCACGACCGAGGGCGAGCGCCGTGCAGAAGCGCCAGACTGGCAGGCCCGTGGCGCCAGCCAGCACCGCGAAGATCTTGAAGGGCAGGGGCGGCGGCAGCAACGCCGGCACGAGGACGGCGCCGAAGGCACTGCGCCGGTACCAGCGCACGGCGGCGGCCGTACGCTGTCCGCCGAACCGGCGCTCCAGCAGCGCCTGGCCGCCGCGGCGCCCGATCCAGTAGAGGGGCAGCGACCCCAGCACCGCGCCGGCGACGGCGGCGGCCGCGTACCACCACCAGCGTGCCGGGTGCTGCACGGTGAGGTAGATGACCAGGGCATCGGTGGCACTGGGCACCGACAACCCCGCCGAGTCCACCAGCGACACCACGAAGACGCCGATCGCCCCGGCGCCGTCGGCCCACGACCGCAGTGCAGCCGCGAAGGTGCTCAGCATGTCAGCCGCACGCCGGCGCATTGTACAAGGCCGCTCTGCGGCGCGGGCTTCCGGGCCGGGCGTCGCGCTGCCATAATGCGCGGGCCATGCCCAGGGATCTCCTTCGCGAAGTGGCTGCCGAGTTCCTCGGGACCGCCGTGCTCATCGCCTTCGGCATCGGTGTCGTCGCCCAGGTCGTCCTGAGTGGCAACGCCAACGGCACCTATCTGTCGATCAACCTCGGCTGGGGACTGGCTGTCACCTTCGGCGTGCTGATGGCCGGCGGCGTCTCGGGGGGGCACCTCAACCCGGCGGTGACCATCGCCCTGGCTGTGCACCGCGGCCTGCCGTGGCGCAAGGTGCCCTGGTACATGGCGGCACAGCTCGCCGGTGCGTTCGTCGGCGCCGCCATCGTCTATCTCACCTACCGCGAGGCCTTCACGGCGTTCGATGGCGGAGTGCGGACTATCGCCGGCGACAAGGCGACGGCCGGGATCTTCGCCACCTATCCGCAGCCGTTCCTCACCTTGGCGGGAGGCCTGGTCGATCAGGTGGTGGGCACGGCCCTGCTGCTGGTCGGCGTGTTTGCGATCATCGATTCGCGCAATGTCGGCGTGCCGGGCTGGGCCGGGCCGATCCTGTTCGGCGCGCTGGTGGTGGCCATCGGCGTGTCGTTCGGGTTCAACGCCGGCTACGCCATCAACCCCGCCCGCGACCTCGGTCCGCGGTTGTTCACGGCGGCGGCGGGGTGGGGCGCCGGGGTCTTTTCGGCCGGCAACGGCTGGTGGTGGGTGCCCATCGCCGGCCCGTGTGTCGGCGCGGTGCTCGGCGGCGCCGTGTACGACGCGTGCGTCACCCGGCTGCACCCGGCGGAGACCCACCGGTGAGCCGCTATGTGCTCGCGCTCGACCAGGGCACCACGTCGAGCCGGGCGATGCTCTTCGACCGCGGCGGGCGCGTGGTGTCGAGCGCGCAACAGGAATATCGCCAGCTCTTCCCGCTGCCCGGCCACGTCGAGCACGACCCCGAGGACATCTGGCGGTCTCAGCTCGAGACGGCGCGCGGCGCGCTCGCCCACGCCGGCGCGACGGCGGCCGACCTGGCCGCCGTGGGCGTCACCAACCAGCGCGAGACGACCGTGCTGTGGGAGCGCGCCAGCGGCCGGCCGGTGGCCAATGCGATCGTCTGGCAGAGCCGCATCACCGCGCCGCTCTGCGATCGGTTGAAGGCCGCCGGGCACGAGCCCGGCGTCCGGGCCAAGACCGGCCTGGTGCTCGACGCCTACTTCTCCGCCTCGAAAATCAAGCACCTGCTCGACACCACCGACGGCCTGCGGGCGCGAGCGGCCCGCGGCGAGGTGCTGTTCGGCACGGTGGACGCGTTTCTCATCTGGCGGCTCACCGGCGGGCGGGCGCACGTCACCGACGAGAGCAACGCCAGCCGGACGCTGCTCTACAACATCCACACGCGCGACTGGGACGACGAGCTGCTGGCGCTGTTCGACGTGCCCCGGGCGATGCTGCCGGAGGTGCGCTCGAGCAGCGAGGTCTACGGCGAGACCGACGCCGATCTGCTGGGCGGGGCGGTGCCGATCGCCGGTGCCGCCGGCGATCAGCAGGCGGCGCTCTTCGGCCAGGCCTGCTTCGAGCCGGGCACTGCCAAGAACACCTATGGCACGGGCTGCTTCATGCTGCTCAACACCGGCGAGCGGCCGGTCGCGTCGACCAAGGGTCTGGTGACGACGGTGGCGTGGCGGCTGGGATCGCGGACGACCTATGCCCTCGAGGGATCGGTGTTCGTCGCCGGGGCTGCCGTGCAGTGGCTGCGCGACGGGCTGCGCGCGATTACGACGTCGGCCGACGTCGAGCGGCTGATGCAGGCCGTGCCCGACGCCGGCGGCGTCTACCTGGTGCCGGCCTTCGTCGGACTAGGGGCGCCGTACTGGGATCCCCATGCCCGCGGGACCATCGTCGGCCTGACGCGGGACACGCGCGTGGAGCACATCGCCCGCGCGGCGGTGGACGCGATGGCCTACCAGACGCGCGACGTGCTCGAGGTGATGCAGACCGAGGCGGGACTGCACGCTGCCGCACCTGAAGGTGGACGGTGGTGCCGCCGCCAACGCCATGCTGCTGCAGTTCCAGGCCGATCAGCTCGGCGTGCCGGTGCGCCGGCCGGTGGTGGCCGAGACCACGGCGCTGGGCGCTGCCTACCTGGCCGGGCTGGCCGTCGGCTACTGGGACGGCCTCGACGACGTGCGGCGCAACTGGGCCCTCGACCGCGAGTTCTCGCCGGCGATGAGCGCGGAGACCCGCGAGCGGGGCTATCGGGGGTGGAAGAAAGCGGTCACGAGGGCGCAGGGCTGGGCGAGCGAGGAGGTCTGACCGCGGGGCCTACCGCGCGGCCGGCCGAGTTTTGGCCTTCAACTCCTCGAACCAGTTCTGGACGACCACCATACCGAGCGATGGCGCGTCGCCATCGTCTGTGAGGCTGCCATCTTGGAGCATGAGGAAACGTTGCCCGTCTGGAGAGATGTCGAACGTCCGCAGCGTGGAGCCGAGGAACCGGCCATCGAGTAGGAGGGAACGCGCGTCGAAGACCTTCGTGAGATTCCCCAACGCGAAGGTCGGCTTGAGCTGTACGGACGCCGTCATCATGTTGGTGCGGCTGATAAAAAACAGCTCGCGACCGTCGGGTGACCACAGCGGTGTTCGCCCGCCGTTATCAGTAACCTGAAATTGCCCGCCGGTGACGTTTGGAAACGGCCGGACGTAGATCTGGAATTGCCCGGACTCGTTCGATTCGTAGGCCAGCCAGTTCCCGTCGGGCGAAATCGCAGCATTGCGCTCGTCAAAGGCTGTCTGCAACAGCGGTTCCACGCGCGGCTCGCCCTGCAACAGCAGGAGCATGAAATCGAAACTGCCCGCAGCGGTTTGCTGCTCCAGCACGAGGTATTTCCCATCCGGAGACGTATCGTTCGTCCGCTGCTGGCGCTCGCTTGTCGTCAGTCGCTCGTCATTGCCGCTGCCATCTGCGGAGCGGCGGTAAAGGCTGGAGGCGTCTGGGCGCTCTGGGGGCGCGTCTCGCGCAGATCCAAAAATCACCTGCCGCCCGTCATGCGACCACACTGGGGTGTAGCTGCCCGTTCCGGTGAACGTCAATCGGTTCAGGCGCTTGCCGCTTACGTCTCCAATCCAAATGTCGTTGGTCTCGAGTTGGATATGAACGGCGATCCGCGTGCCGTCCGGCGAGAGCCGTGGGTTTCTGTATGCGCGTGGAGGAACGGGAACCGGGGAGATGACGCCTTGCCGGGTGACCCAGACCAGTGAGCGAGCGCTTTCGCTGCTCACCGGCACATACACCAACGTGCCGCTGCGCGACACGGCAAACGCCGTCGCGCCCAGCGTCAGCACCCGATCGACGATAGGAACCGGATTGCCGAACACCGAGAGCGTCGACAGATCGAATCCGACGGTCCACAAGGCACCCGCATCGGCGTACATGAGGTGGCCCGTCTCGCCGTACTGCGCCTGGGCTCCGGATGGAAGCAGCGTTTTCTGTTGACGACTCCCCAGATCGAACGCGGCGACACGGCGGGCGCCAGAGCGGCCGACGATGGTGAACAGGATAACGCGGCCGCCTGGCAGCAGTGAGGGATAGAAATGGTCGACCTCGTCCTTCGCCGGGTCTGGCGTGGTCAGCACCTCGGGCTCGCCGCCACTCGCGCTCACACGCAGGAGCCCGGTCGAGCGATCGCTGGTCGCAAACACGATCGAATCGTCCGCGCCCCAGCTGGCGCCGCGAGACGCCCCGACAACCCGCGCGACGGTCACTGGCGGGCCGCCACGCAGCGAGACCCTCCGTAACGTACTTTCGACAACCGGGCCGGTGGTCACGCCCTCGTCGAGCAGATCGAAGACGCCAATCCACTGGCCATCGGGCGAGAAGAACGGCGCGCGCGCATTGACGATGCCGGGCAGCGACCGCAACTCGAGCTGATCGAGAGCGCGCAGCATCAACTGCGCGTCATCCCCGCCGGTGAACGCCAGCTGTGTGCCGTCCGGGGAGATCGCCACGTCGCGATCGTTGACGCTGAACGCGAGTGCCTGCGCCGCCGGCGGCGTCACGGTGAAGCGGCTCACGGCCGGTAGCCGCGGTTCCGGCGATCGGCTGACCATCCACGCCGCGATCGCGCTGGCGACCATTCCGGCGAGCGCCGTGGCGACCACCGCCCAGCGGGGCCAGCTTCGACTCGAGCTGGCCACGCTCCCGCTCGGATCCGCCGACGCGACGGTCGTGGCGGCTTCATCGATCTCGAGCCTGGCCACCGCCGCCGAATCCAGACGGCTCTTCCTGTCCTTCGCCAGACAGCGGCGCACGAGCGTCCGAATCGAGCGCGGGGTGGTCGGGGGCAACGCGTGCCAGTCGGGTTCGCGCTCGATGACCTTCGCCAGTACCTCGGCAATGGTCGCGCCCTCGAATGGACGCCGACCGCTCAGCATCTCGAACAGGACGCACCCGAACGCCCAGAGGTCTGCGCGCTTGTCGACGGGCTTGCCCTTTGCCTGTTCCGGCGACATGTAGGCCGCGGTTCCAAGAATCACGCCCTGCATCGTCATGGCCGGGGACGTGATCGTCGGGGAATTGGCGATTCCGTCGTGCTGCCTGCCGTCTGCCGTGTCCGAGGCCTTGGCCAGACCAAAGTCGAGGACTTTCACTGTCCCGTCTGGCCGCACCTTGATGTTCGCGGGTTTCAGATCGCGGTGAATGATGCCGTGCTCGTGCGCCGCTTCCAACGCCTCGGCCGTCTGTCGGGCGATCGACAAGGCCTCGTCCAGTGGCATGGCTCCGCGCTCGAGGCGCTCGGCCAGCGTGGCGCCCTCGACGAGCTCCATCACCAGTGCCGGGTGAGGCCCTGCGTCCTCGAACCCGTGGATGTGCGCGATGTTCTGGTGGTTGAGTGCGGCGAGGATCTGCGCTTCGCGCCGGAACCGGCTCAGTCGTTCGGGATCCGCTGCGACGGCCGGCAGGAGCACTTTGACGGCGACATCGCGACCGAGCTTCGAATCCCGGGCGCGATACACCTCGCCCATCCCGCCCGCGCCGAGGCTGGAGACGATCTCGAACGGACCGAGACGCGTGCCGGGGGCAAGAGTCATAGTCTACGGTTCAGCCAACAGGCAGGATGCTACTGTACCGGTCCTGCGGGGGCGGACGAGGAGTAGAGCACGTCGATGGCGTAGACGACATCGAACGGCGTGCCGTCCCAGACTGGAATGTCGTCGACGCTCGCGCCAGCTGGCGTCGAGCCGCGAGAAGGAGAGCGGCAGGGTCGAGGCCGCCTCGAGCACCGATCCATTCGGGCCGCAGGAAGGTCGTCGTCCCGTCGTCGAGCTGCCTGAACGTGAATTTGCCCTCGTGAACAGCCCGATGATGGCGCCGGCACAGGAGAACGAGGTTGTCGAGGCTGGTTGCGCCGCCGTCGATCCAATGCTCCAGGTGATGCGCGTCGCAGCGGCGGGCTGTGCAGCCCGGGAATCGACAGCTGCGATCGCGCGCCTGGAGCGCTCGCCTGATGGAGGGCGGCACCGTGCGGGTCTTGCGCCCGACGTCGAGCCCGGCACCGTCGGCGCCATGACGGATCGGCACCACCGAAGCGTCGCAGGAGAAGCGTCGCGACGTTTCCGCGGAAACGTCCACCGCGCCGTGGTCCACCTCCACGGTCCCTGACAGACCTTCCCCTTCCGCCACACCTCTCGGTGCCTCAAGGTGCAGCACCACCTGGTATCGATCCCCGGCGCTGCCGCGATCGAAGTCGGACGTCAGCGCCGCCTCGGCCAGAACGCCAAGCGCGTCGGCGCGACGTTGTGCCGTCGTTACTTCGTCGGCCACCCGTTCGGCCTTCGGCGTGGCCTGGGCCTCGCGGAACAACCGATCGGCCGCCGCTTCGAGGGCGCGTTGGACGACCGCACCCACCTCGGGCGTGAGGCGGCCCCTGATGACGACCATGCCGTCGTCGTCGATCCAGGTGGAGAGGTGCCGGTGCAGATGCCGGGACTCTTCCTGCGCCGCCGCCGCCACGTCATCCACGCGCCGCCAGGCCCGACACCAGGCGCTTCCCGTCTGGGCGGTCGTTCCGCATGGCGCGACGTTCAGCAGCGCGGTCTCGTTGCTCCGAGCTGTGGCGACGCCGGTCAGCGCCCTGACTCGGCCTCGAAGCGCCGCGCGACGATGGGCGATGCGCGACCCGCCAGACGTGGGCCCACGCACTCGCGCGCAGCGCCCAGTCGATTCCGTACGCCAGTGCAGCCAATGCGCACAGGACGCGAATCCGTTGTTCCACCCGGTCCGCTCGTCGAACTCGCATAGTAAGAGAAGCAGTTCGTAGGTGGCGCATGAAGCCGTGCCGCCAGCGCGGCGATCCGCTCGCCAAGGCGTCTGTTGGCTCGGCGACAGGCGCAGCGAAGATGGAGGCGCGCCGAAGTGAGGTGCGACGAGAGCAGCCGTGGCCATGCCTCATCCTCGCATCGCAGTTTTGCCGCGTCAGATTGGCGGCAGCGGGACTGATCTAGCGCGAGCCGCCGTCGACCTGGAAGACGCCCGATCGCCCGCGCCAAGGGCACCACAACGCCAGAGATGCCAGCCAGATGGCGGCGCCAACTTTTCGCGGGTCACCCCTGAAAACCTGTCAAGCCCGATCGAACGTGCAACCCGGCGCCGCGGTCCGCCCCCGCGTTGTTGGATGCCGCACTCGAATCTGTTGACGCCGCGATCATGGTGCTGCGACCGAGTCGACTTCGTAAATCCACCCCGGCTGCCACTGCCACGGGCCGGCTATCGCGTCGGCCAGTGGCACGCCCGCCAGCAGGTGCTGGAACGCGTAGTAAGTCGCCCGGTGGCCGATGACGACGATGGTCTGTCCGGCGAAGCGCGGCCGTACCTCGTCGAGCCACTTCGCCACACGGCGCGTCGCCTGCTCGTAGCTTTCGCCGCAGCCGGGAAACGGCGTGGTGATCTGCCCGACGCGCCGCGCCTCGATGACCTGCGCGGGCTGACGGGTCAGCGTCCCGTAGTCGCACTCGCGCAGCCGCGCGTCGCGGACGATCGGGACGCCGCGTGGCCCGAAGGCTATTTCGGCGGTACGCCACGCGCGTTCGAGATCGGAACAGAACACCGCCGCGAGATCCTCGTCAGCGCGGCGGGCGCCCAGCTCGCGGGCCTGGGTCTCCCCGGTGGCCGACAGTCGCGCATCGGCCCATCCCGACGCGACGCCGGCTTCGTTGTCCACGCTGGTGGCGTGGGTCTCGAAGATGAGCCGCAGCGGCGCGCCGCTCATCGGCGGTCCCGGGCATCGAGCGCGCTCAAGACGATCGCCGCGGCCGTGGCGACGTTGAGTGAATTGGTTTGCCCGTGCATCGGGATGCGCACGCGCACGTCGCTGTAGGTGAGCGCGCTCCGCGACAGCCCCGGCCCCTCGGCGCCGACCAGCACGGCGGCCCGCGCCGGCAGCCGGGTCTCATACAGCGATGGGGCGTCGGGGGCAGGCGTGCAGGCGACGATCGCCACGCCCTCCTGCCGGAACAACGCCAGCGCGTCGGGCCACGGCGCCGCCACGCGGTAGGGCAGGAGGAGGGTGGCCGCCATCGAGGTCCGAATGGCCTTGCGGTACAACGGGTCACCGCACCCCGGGCCGAGCACCACGAGCTCGGCGCCCAGCGCCGCGGCGGCGCGGAAGAGGCTGCCGACGTTGTCGGGGTTGTTCACGCCCTCGAGCACCAGCACCCGGCCGGCGGCCGCCAGGTCCGAGGGCTCGAGGGGCCGGGACGCCGGCCGCTCGGCCAGGGCGAGGCAGCCGCGGTGGATGTTGAAGCCGACGACGCCGTTCATCACGTCCTGCGGTGCGACGTAGACCGGGACTGCCGACGGCAAGCGCCGGACCACCGCGTCCATCGCCGCCGCCGCGGCCGTGCTCAACAGCAGCGACCGCACCTGGTGGGTGCCGCGGGTGACGAGGCGTTCGACGACCAGGCGGCCCTCGGCCACGAACACCCTGCGCGCGATCAGGCGATCGGGATGGGCGATGTCGCGGTACTCGGCCAGGCCGGGCGCGTCGAGGGTGGCCACCGGCTGCAGCACGCGCGGCCCCCTGGCGAGGTCAGCGGACGATGGCGAAGCCGGCCGTGGCCACGGCCAGCTCGTCGTTACGCGCGGCGGTGAAGCGCAGCACGTAGTTGCCCAGCGCGAGCGAGCGAAGCGGCAGCTCCACCTGAAACTGGCCGCGAAGCAGCGTCGCCGGCCACGACGCCAGCGGCTTGCCCTGGCGGGTGAGCACTTCCGCCATCACGTGCGCGGGCGCGTCGCCGGGGGCGGCGACCGCGGCACGGACCACGACGAGATCGCCGGTCCGGAACTCGCGGTCGGGACTGGGCGCGCCCCACTCGCCTTTGCGCAGCCCCTGGAACGCCACGACCGTGCGCCCGCGGACGAACATCGGCGTGGCGATGGCGAAAGTGCTGCCGCTCAGATCCGGCACGGTGACCGGCTCTTCCCAGCGGTCCACCACCTCGCCGCTGGCGCCGTGGGCCGTGTAGCGCAAAGTCGCGTCGCCCGCCGGCAGCTGCACGCGTGCCTCGCCGGTGCCTTCGGCGGTGAGGGTGCCCTCACCGGCGCCGAGGACCGTGCCGTCGGTGGCCCGTGCTTCTACGTGCAGTTGCTCGGGCCGATCGCGGAACCCCGGCACGGGCTTCCACATCGCCACGAGCGTCGTCCGGCCGTCGGCGCCGGGGCCGAACCCGGTGGTCACGTGCGCCACGCGGTCGTCCTGGCGTGCCTGCAGCTTGGTCAGGGCGCCCGACACCGCCGGCTCGACGTACTCGACCGGCGCCGGTGTGAGCTCCGCGAGCGTCGGCGCCCAGTAGCCCTTACGGGCCACGGTGCGCGCGCCGCGGCGCTTGACCTTCACCTCGAAGCGGTGGAACCTGCCGTCGTTCATTTCGCGGGTTGGCGTATAGCCGATCAGGTAGTGATGGCTGGCGTCGCGGATGACGCGCTCGAGCCCGGCGCGCAGGTCGTTGGTGTTGACGATCGCCTGGCCGCCGGTTTCGGCCGAGAGGCGATACAGCGTGTCGTGCGGGAAGATGCCCTGGCCGAGGCCGCGCGGATCGAGCGTGTGGATGACCACGTTGCCGCGATTGGCGTCGCGCAGCATCGCCTGGAACTCGGATTCGAGCGAGATGTCGAACATCAGCGGAATGCCGCGCGACACGAACAGGAGCGTCTTGCGGCCCTCGCGCAGCCCCGACAGGTGCATCACCAGGGCGTGCAGCGCCGAGATCACCACCTGGGAGCGGACCCGGAAGATGTTGCGGGTGAGGTTCTGCGATTCCTCGAGCGGGCTGCGGCCGATGAAGTTGTCGATGCGGCCCTCGTAGTTGCGCAGCTCCCGCGCCAGGGCGTCCTTGTCCCGCGTCCACTTCAGCGCGCTCAGCGCCGTGATCGGGTTCATCACGGTCGCCAGGTCGAGCGGCCCCATCATGTCGCCGAGGAACGTCGTGATCGCCTTCCTGAGCGGCAGCATCTCCTGCGGGTAGCGGCCCAGGTGGTAGTCGTCCATGAAGACGGCGAAGATGCGCACGTCGTCGCGGCCGGCCTCGGCGATGGCGTGGTCCTGGGAGCGGATCTCGAGGGCCTCGCCATTGCCACGCGGCTCGCCGCCGATCCGCACGAGCGTCGCCTGCTCGACCCGCTGCGGCACGCCGTCCTCGGTCAGTTCGAAGTCGGCGGCGGTGAGGTCGGCGATCGGCTCGTCGTTGCCGGCGGTGACCGACACGTCGATGAGCACCAGCTTGACCCCCGACCGGAAGATCGGTGGCTGTGCCTCGCTGGGCGGCGGCTGCGGCTCGCCGGGCGGCGGCGGCTGAGCCGGCGCGGCCGGCGCCGGCGCCTGGCGTCCGGCACCGGGCACGGCCCCGCCCAGCAGGAGCAGGGCCACGGTCGCCAGCGCCGCCGTCCGCACGCGTGCCGGCAGGGTCATCGGCTCACCACTCCGTGCGCTGGACGACCGGCATCTGCAGCGCGCGCTCGCGGTCGAGGTCGAGCGACCCGACGTGCAGGGCCAGCGGTGACTGCACCCATTTGTAGATCGATTGGGTGAACAGACGCACGAACCGGGCCGCGCAGGCCGCCAGGTGCGCCGGCGCGTAGTCGGGACAGACGCTGGCCAGGGCGCGGGCCATCTCGTCGGTGGACATCTTCTCGCCGGCGTAGAGGTGGAGGCACGCGTCGAGGACGGGGAAGGGCATCAGGTCGTCTTCGGCCTGCTGATCGTCGGCCAGCTCGGGCCCGGGCCGGGTGGCCAGCGTCGCCGCGATGCCGGCGAAGCCGTAGCGGGTGTCCAGGCGGCAAAGCAGCGCCTCGACGACGGTCTTCGGCACGTTGGCGATCACCGAGAGCGCCCCTTCGAGGTCTCCGCCGATCGTCGTGTAGCCCACTGCCTTCTCGCTCATGTCGCCGGTCTGCAGGAAGAGCGCGCCGGAGCTGTTGGCCCAGTTCCACATGCGCTGGCCGCGCAGCCGTGCCTGCACGTTCTGACGTGTCATCGGCCCTGGCGGTTGCCCGCCGAGCATCGCCTGCGTCGCTTCGACCTCCCGATCGTAGGCCTCGTCGAGCGGAATGGTATGCAGCGCCACGCCGAGCGCGGCGGCCAGCTGATGAGCCGCCGTGCGGGTCGAATCCTGCGAGTGCCGGGTCGGCATGTAGAACGCGGTGATGAGCCGGCCTGGCGACGCCCCGTCCTCGCCGGCGTCAGCCAGGATGCGGGCCGCGGCGCGCCAGGCGACCAGCAGCGTGAGCATCGAATCGCGGCCGCCCGAGAGCGCCAGGCCGAGCGAGCGGAAGGCGCCGGTCTTGCCGTAGTAGCTGGCCACGCCCAGGGCCAGCGCCTCGAACAGCTCGTCGAGCGCCGCGTCGCGGGCGTCCACGGCCGGAGGAGACGGTGCGGGGAGGAAGAAGCTGCCGCCCGGCGGGGCGGGATACGCCAGCGCGGTCGTGTCGGCGGTGTCGGCCACGCTGCGGATCACCGGCACCGCCCGCTCGCCCAGCACGAACCGCTCGCAATCGGACCGCCACGTCGTGTGCTCGACGCGCAGCCGCCGCGTCCGGTCCAGGTCGACGACCGCGGTCGCGATGCCCTCGACGAAGCGCGCCGCTTCCTGCACGAGGCGGCCATTCTGGAAGACGAAGCCGCCGCCGTCGTAGATCAGGCCGTCCTGGGCGCCCACGGCGTTGGCGTAGACCAGCACCGTCTCGTTGTCGGCGGCGCGCGTGGCCAGCATCTCGCGGCGCGTCCCGTCGATGCCGAGCCGGTACGGCGACGCCGAGACGTTGACGACGATCTCGGCGCCCGAGAGACAGCGGCGTCGCATCGGGCCATCGGGCGCCCACGCGTCTTCGCAAACCTCGACGGCGACGGTGCCGAAGTCGAATCCGAACAGGTAGTCGCCGAGCGGAACGCCGTCGGCGTCGAGCGCCAGGCCGGGCCCGCCGCGGGAAAAGGTCCGCGCCTCGTAGAAGACGTTGTAGGTGGGCAGCTTCTCTTTCGGCACGCAGCCGAGGATCCGCCCGCCGTGGACCACCGCTGCCGCGTTGTAGAGCTGCGCCTGCACCGGCACGGCGAGGCCCAGGACGAACACGGTGCGCGCGCCGGCCGTGTCGCGGGCGAACCCTTCCAGGGCCCGCCGCTGAGCGTCGAGGAAGGCCCGCCACTGCACCAGGTCCTCGGGCGGGTAGCCGCCGACGACCTGTTCGGGAAACGCGCCGAGGGTGACATCGTCCTCGGCCATCCGGCGCGCCGCTTCGACCAGGGCGGCGGTGTTGCTGCGGACGGCGCCCACCGTAGGGCTGAGGCTGGCCACGGCCAGCTTCACGAGACGCATGCCTCAGCTTAGCAGTCCGCGGCGCCCCGTCCCGGTGGTCAGCCCTTGAAGATGCCCAGCGCCTGCAGCACCCAGATGAGGACGATGGCGCCAACCAGCGAGGCCACGAACGCGCCGATCGAGGCCACGGCCACCAATCCCAGTGCCGCCGCAATCCACGCCCCGAGCCAGGACCCGATGATGCCCACTACCACGTTGGCGATCATCCCCATCTGGGCATTCGTCTTCATGACGATGCTGGCCAGCCAGCCGATGATGCCGCCGATGATCAAGGTCACGACGAGTGCCATGGTGTCCTCCCCAGGCGCCGAAGATCGCTGGCAGTCGAGCCCGCGTCGGCGAACGTGCCGGACATCCTACGGTTTTTACCCGCGCATTACACCCTGTGAGATCTGACAGTCCGCGGGTTCGGGCGCCAGGCCCGTCGACGTCGTCAGCGCGCCGCCCGCGGACCGCGCAGCGCGCGCTCGCCCAGCCACCGCCAGGGCGAAGGCCTGGACGCCGTCGTCAGGCCGAAGCGGCGGATGGCGTGGCGCTCGATGTGGGCGGTCGCCTCGTCGATCGAGTCGGTGACCAGCATCAGGTCGAGGTCGGCGGCCGAGATCGTTCTCGCCTGCACCATCGTGCGCAGCATCTCGACGAACGGATCCCAGTAGTCCTTGTTCATGAGGACGACCGGGAACTGACGGATCTTCTGCGTCTGGATGAGGGTCAGCGCCTCGCACAGCTCGTCGAGCGTGCCGAGGCCGCCGGGCAGCACCACGAACGCATAGGAGTACTTGACCAGCAGGACCTTGCGCACGAAGAAGTAGCGGCAGGTGACCCAGCGGTCGAGGTAGCGATTGGGACTCTGCTCGAAGGGCAGCTCGATGTTGCAGCCCACCGATCGGCCGCCGGCCTCGCGGGCGCCCCGGTTGGCGGCCTCCATCACTCCCGGCCCGCCTCCGGTCATCACCGTGAACCCGAGGCGCGACACGGCGGCACCCACGTCGCGGGCGACCTGGTAGGTCGGGTGCTCCTCGGTGAAGCGCGCCGAGCCGAAGATCGTCACGCAGGGGCCGACGAAGTGCAGCGCCCGGAAGCCGCGGACGAAGTCGCGGCCGACGCGTATCAACGTGCCGATTTCGCGCCACCTGGCCCGGGGCCCCTCGAGCATGACGAGGTCCTCGGCGGCGCTGAGTCGGGCGGACGCGGGCCGGTCGGAGGGTGGCGGGGTAACCCCCATCGCCCCGATCCTACCTTGCCCTCCGTTGGTCCCCGGCCGGCGCGGCGCCGGGCGGACGGGTAGTGTAAAGTCTGGAGACCGCGCGGCGCAGCCACGCGCGGCCCATTCACGTCATGACCACACGAGTTCGAACGAAAGTACAGGTGTGGACGACGGTCGTCCTCCTGGCCACCTCGGTGTCGTCCGCCCTCGCGCAGAGCGCACGCATCGTCGTCGTCGATCAGTCCGGCGCGCCGATCGAACAGGCCGCCGTGACCGCCGGGGAAACGACCGTCCATACCTCGGCCGACGGCTCGGCGGAGTGGACCGGCACCGGCTCGCCGGTGACCGTTGGCGCCCGCGGCTTCGCGAGCGTCGAGGTGACACCGCAGCCGGGTGAGGAAGTGCGGGTCGTGCTCGTGCCGGCCGGCCTCACCGACCGGGTCACGGTGACCGCGACACGCGGCGACGCGCGGCTGGCCAGCCCGGCCAGCACCACGGCCCTGACCTCCTCTGAGGTGCTTACCTCGGCCGCCGGCGCGATGGACGATCTGCTGCGCTACACCCCGGGCTTCAGCCTCTTCCGCCGCAGCTCTTCGCGCACGGCCAACCCAACGACACAGGGCGTGACGCTGCGCGGCGTGTCGGGTTCGGGGGCGAGCCGCACGCTGGTGCTCACCGACGGCGTGCCGCTGAACGACCCGTTCGGCAGCTGGGTGTACTGGAACCGGGTGCCGCAGGCGGCGATCGATCGGGTCGAGGTGCTGCGTGGCACCACCGGCGACCTCTACGGTGCCGATGCCCTGGGAGGGGTCGTGCAACTCCTCACGTTCACCCCTGGCGCCCCGCGGGTCCGGGCGTTTCTCGACGGCGGCTCTCACGACACGGTCCGCGGATCGCTCTACGGCGGCGGCAGCCGCGGCGGCTGGTCGCTCTTCGCTTCCGGCGAGGGCGTGACCACCGACGGCGCCTACGTGGTGGCTGAAGACCAGCGCGGGGTGGTCGACACGCGCGCCGACAGCGACTACACGACGGGTGTCATCGATCTCGGCTGGCACCGCGAATCGACCCGTGTGAACGGGCGTTTCTCCGGGTTCCGCGAGGAGCGCGGCAACGGCACGCCGGTCGTGGTCAACGACACGACCTGGCGGCAGGGCGCCCTCACGGGAGGCGGCGTGCTCGCCGGCGGCGCCTGGCAGGCCGCCGTGTCGCACGGCACCCAGGACTACTTCCAGACGTTCTCGGCCGTCGCCGCCGACCGCTCGACCGAACGCCTCACGACCGAGCAGACCATTCCCAGCGACTTCACCCAGGCGTCGGCGCAGTGGGTCGGCAACCTCGGCCGCCATTCCTTCATCGTCGGCGGGGAACTCCATGACACCGAGGCGACGGTCGAGGAGTTTCGCTACTCGGTGACCAACGTCCGCACCGGGCCGTTCCTGGCCGGTGGCGACGAGCTCATCACCGCCGGGTTCCTCCGCACGCGTTTCGTGCTTGGGGAGGACTGGACGCTGTCGGCCGGGGCGCGGGTGGACGGCTGGCAGACCGAGTCGATCGACCCGCTGGTCGCCGATCGCACCGAGTCGTTCTTCAGCCCGCGCGTGTCGCTGGCCTGGCAGGGCGACAGCCTCGGTGTGCACGTCGCGGCGTCGCGGTCGTACCGCACGCCGACGTTGAACGAGCTGCACCGGGGCTTCCGCGCTGGCAACGTCGTAACCAACCCGAACCCGGCGCTCGATCCGGAGCGGTTGACCGGCGTCGAGGCCGGGCTGCTCGGCACGTCGGGACGGGTCTCGGCCCGGGTCACCGGCTTCTACAACACCCTCGACGGCGCCATTGCCAACATCACCATCAGCAGCACCCCGGCACAGATCACGCGCCAGCGGGCCAACTCGGACGAGATCCGGGCGTTCGGCGCCGAGTTCGAGGCCGACGTGCGGGCCACCTCCACGCTCAGCTTCACCGGGCAGGCGGCGCTGACGTCGAGCGAGTTCCGGGGCTCGGTCGCGACCCCGGCCATCGAGGGCAACACGGTGCCGCAGGTCCCAGCCTGGTCGCTGGCGGCCGGCGTGGTGTGGGCCGACCCGCGACTGGCGACGCTGAACCTCCAGGTGCGCGCGACCGACATGGCCTGGGACGACGACCTCAACACCCTCGAGCTGCGGCAGTACGGCGTGGTCGACGTGTTCGCCGGCCGCACGGTCTGGCGGGCGTTGCAGGTCTTCGCGGCGGTGGAGAACATCTTCGACAGCGACTACGACGTGGCGCGTACGCCGGTGCGATCGATCGGCTGGCCCCGCACGGTGCGGGTGGGCCTGCGGGCGTTCTTCCCGTAGAACAGACCGGTGGTGGGCCCCGACCCGCCCGCGGCACATGCCGTCGTCCTCTTCGACGGCACGTGCGCCTTCTGCGAGCGCTCGGTTCGCTTCATCGCCACGCGCGACCGCACCGCCTACTTCCGGTTCGGGGCATCGCAGACGCCGGCCGGCGCCGCCCTGCTGGCCCGCTACGGCACCAGCCGCGAAGCCGCGCGGAGCCTGGTCCTCATCGAGGACGGTCAGGTCTACCTGCGGTCGACGGCGGCCCTGCGCATCGCCCGGCGGCTGACGTTCCCCTGGCGGCTCGCCGGCGCCGCGCTGGTGGTGCCGCGCCCCGTGCGCGATGCCGTCTACCGCGTGGTGGCGGCGGTGCGGCATCGGCTGGCCGGGACGTCGAACGCTTGTGAGATTCCACCCAAGGAGATTCGTGACCGCTTGATCTGACGCGGTCACGAATCTCCTTGGCTGGGTTTCCAGGGGCTGGGGGCTAGGGGCTGGGGACTGGCGCGAGCCGAAGTCAAGCAACGCATCACCGCACAGTGATCTCGGCGATGCACAAGCCCGGCTTGAGGGTGCGTCGTCTTGCAGCGCGACATATGCACGCGCCAGTCCCCAGCCCCTAGTCCCCAGCCCCTAGAACGAGAACATCTGCGTGTACTTCACCACCACGGCCCGGCCGGGGTTGACCGCGCCCCGGTCGGTGAACTGCTGCTCGTTGTAGACGACGAAGAAGTCGCTGAGCGGGCGGTGGATGAGGTTGAAGCGCAGGTTGGCCGAGAACTGGTCGACGTCGGTGCGGTACTGGACGAGCGCGTCGAGGAACATGTTGGTCGTGAAGGAAAAGCCGGTGCGCCAGTTGACCAGCGTGGTCACAAACGACGTGTCGGGCTCCTGGAGGTCGATGTCGGTCACCTGGAGGCCGACGTCGAAGAACAGGCGATAGTTCGGGCGGTACAACACGCTGGTCTGGAGGTTGCGCTGGGTGCCGCTCCAGAACCCGCCGTGCGTGATCCGGCTGGCCAGCGAGAAGGCCCGGCTGCGATCGGTCTGGAGCACCCACAGGTGCTGGTTCCAGTCATAGCGGCCGGGCGGGATCGCCACGTCGGGAAGAATCTGGAACGGCGACGTGATGGCCTCGGTCCGCGGTTCGAAGGCGTATTCGAGATAGGTGCCGCGCGTCCAGGTGACCTGCAGCGCGACGTGGCCTACCCGCGTCGCCAGGTCGCCGCGCGGATCGAGATAGATCCAGGTGCGGGCGTGCGGCTCGAGTTGGCGGATGCCTCGCCGTCGCAGCGCCTCGGGCTGCAGGAACGAGGCCCAGTCGAGGAAGTGGCGCGTGACGCCGGTCCGGCGGACGAAGCCCATGTCGGCACGGAAGCCCTCGCCGACGTTCATCACGGAGTACTGGGCGCGCAGCCGGCTGTCTTCCCAGCCGATCGAGGCCTTCGCGCTGGTCTGCCTGCGCGATTCGCCCGGCGTCTCCGACCACGCCGCGAACCCGTTCAGGCTGAGGCTCTTCAGCACGCGGAAGTTGGCGTCGGCCCCGGCGACGCGGTTGAAATCGCCGCTGTCGCCTGCCGCCTGGCGCGACATCACGATGGCGCCGATGTCCGACGCGCCGAACACGTCGCGGCGCACACGCGCCACCGTGTAGTTCTGGCCGGCCACACCGTCGTGCGGCTCGCTCTGCATGCTGAGGGCGCCGACGCCGAACCCGGCCGCCCGGCCGGTGAGCCGCAGCCCGCCGTAGAGCGGCACCTGATCGCCGTCGTCGGTCAACCCGATGCGACGGCTGAAGAAGAGCAGCAGATCCTCCTCGGGGGGCCGGAACCGGCTGGTCTGGCGCTGGTTGCGGGGGATGTCGCCGAAGTAGAAGATGCCGGAGTTCTCCAGGAAGAACTCGCGCTTCTCGGGGAAGAACAGGCTGAACTGCGTCAGGTTCACCTGCTGCTCGTCGGCCTCGGCCTGGGCGAAGTCCGGGTTCACCGTGGCGTCGAGGGTGAGCGACGGGGTCAGCCCGGCCTTCACGTCGACCCCGGCGCTGGCGCCGGCCGAGAACGCGTCGCCGCCGAGCGGTCGCACCGTGTCGCCGAGCACGAACGGCTTCACGCGGATGTTGCGGCCCTGGGCGAGGTCCGGCAGGCCGGTCAGCGTGCCGGCCGACGAGGCGCGGACGATCGAGAACGCGCGCGATACCGGCGACCAGTAGGTGGTTTCGTTCTTCCGGCGAATCCGCCGGGCGAAATTGATCCCCCAGGGATGGCCGTCACCCGGCCGGAAGCGCAGGGTCTTGAAGGGGATGCGGAATTCGGCCGTCCAGCCCTCGGGGACGATGCGGCCGGCCACCCACCAGACCGCGTCCCAGTTGGGGTTCACATCGCGGCCTTCGTTGGCGACCTGGGTATCGGCCCGGCCGCCGGCGGCGTTGGTGGCGAAGACGAAGCCGTTGCGGCGGTCCTCGAAGGTGTCGAGCAGCACTTCGAACATGTCCTGATCGGAGCCGGCGAAGTCCTTGCGGATGTCGTTGACGACGATGTGGGCGGGGTCCACGTCGCGACAGAGCGCGGCGATGTACAGGTAGTCGTCGTCGAAGGCGACGCGCACCTCGGTGGCTTCGGTGGCGGGCTGGCCCTCGAGGGGATCGCTTTGCACGAATCCGACGGCCGGCGGCGCGGTCTGCCAGATCGCCTCGTCGAGCCGGCCGTCGATGGTCACCGGCACGTCAACGCGGACCGCGGTGAGGGTCCGCCGCCCGTCGGCGCTGGTGATGCCGATCGACTGCCCGGCCAGCGGCGACGCAGCCAGGCTTCCGGCGACGGCCCACGCGGCGGCCGTGACACGAGACGACATTCCACAGGAGTCTAGCGCGGCGCGAGCCAGGCCAGTTCGTCATTCCCGTGTCGTTGACAAGCAGGCGCGGGTCGGGTTCACTCTGAGCACCGCTCTTCGCATCGGAGGACGTCGATGACCCGCCTGTCGCACTTGCTGTTCCTGATCGCGTTCGTCGCCACCCTGAACGGGCCGGAGGTCCTGGCCCAGGCCACCGGCGGCATGACCGGCGTCGTCACCGACGACACGGGCGCCGTCATTCCCGGCGTGAGCCTGGAAGTGGCGAACCAGGGCACCGGCCAGACGCGGGTCGTCATCTCGGCGGCCGATGGATTCTATACGGTGCCGCTGCTGGCGCCGGGACAATACAAGGTCACCGCGACCTTGCCCGGCTTCAAGACGGCGGTCCGCGACGGCGTCATCGTGCGCGTCAACGACACCGCCCGCGTCGACGTCACGATGGCGGTGGGCGCGGTCCAGGAGGCCGTGACCGTCACCGGTGAGGCGCCGCTGGTGGAGACCTCGCACGCGACGCTCGGCATCGTGATCGACGAACAGCAGGTGGTCGAGCTGCCGCTCAACGGCCGCAGCTTCACGCAGCTCGGCACGCTCATCCCCGGCGTGGTCGCCCCGCCGGCGGGCCTGGGCGGGTCGAGCGGCGACGCCACGCCGGGCGGCTTCGGCGCCACGACGTCGGGTTTCAGCGTCAACGGCATGCGCAACCAGTCGAACAACTTCCTGCTCGACGGCGCAACCAACAACGACACCTTCAACACCGGCTTCGTCGTCCGGCCGCCGCCGGATGCCATTCAGGAGTTCAAGATCCTGACGCATTCCTACAGCGCCGAGTACGGCCGCAGCGCCGGATCGGTCGTGAACGTCGTCACCAAGAGCGGCACCAACGCGTTCCACGGCGGCGCGTGGGAGTTCAACCGCGACGACGCGCTGCAGGCCCGCAACTTCTTCGCCCCCGGGGGCCAGCCCACGCCGAAGCTGAAGCAGAACCAGTTCGGGGGGGCGCTCGGCGGACCGGTCGTCCGCAACCGGTTGTTCGGGTTCGGGTACTACGAAGGCCATCGCAACACCACCGGCGTCACGCAGAACCTCGTCGTGCTCAGCGACGCGCAGCGGCGCGGCGAATTCGGCAGCACCACCATCCGCGATCCGCTGACCGGCCTGCCGTTTCCCAACAACGCGATTCCCGCCGGCCGGATCGACGCGGCCGCCGCCCAGCTGATCGAACAGTTCGTGCCGGTGGCCAACACCGCCGGCAATCGCTGGGTCGGGTCGCCGGACACGACCGACGATCGCGACCAGTTCGGTGGCCGGCTCGACTTCCAGATGAGCCAGGCGAACTCGCTGCTGGCACGCTACATCCGCAGCCAGACGCACGCGGTGCAGCCGGCGATCACGCGCGCCATCGGCACCGACGCCAGCGCCACCCTGCAGGACTTCATGGTCGCCGACACCCACGTCTTCGCGCAGAACGTGATCAACCAGGCGCGCGTCTCCTACAACCGGATCGGCGCCAATCCCCAGGCGACCAGCGGGTTGCTGAATGCCGATTTCGGCATCAACGTGCCGCAGAACGTGCCCTCGGCGACCGGCCTGGCCAACATCGCGGTGACCGGTTTGTTCGCCGGCGCTGCCGGGATCGGCGGCACCGGCGGCCTCGGCGATGTGCAGCAGCCGTTCGTGGAGCGCCTCAACGAGTCGTTCCAGTTCACCGACGACGTCACCTGGATTCGCGGCGGGCACTCGCTCAAGGCCGGCGTCGACGTGCGCAAGGAGCACATGTTCATCGCCTTCGTGAACCGCCCCAACGGCGACTTCACGTTCACCGGCGGGCTGACCGGCAACGCCGCCGCCGACTTCCTGCTCGGGCTGCCCAGCCAGTTCCGGCGCACCACGGCCAACGCCAGCCAGGACGGCAGCGGCTGGTCCTACGCCGCCTACCTGCAGGACGAGTTCCGGCCGTGGGCGAACCTGACGCTGAACGTCGGCGTGCGCTACGACCTGGCGCAGCCCTTCGTGGAGAAGGGCGACGCGCTCAACGCGTTCCACCCGGGGCAGCAGTCCACGCGCTTCCCGGCGGCGCCGACCGGGCTGGTGTATCCGGGCGATGAGGGCGTGCCGCGTGGCACCTACGAGACCGACACGAACAACATCGCGCCGCGCGTCGGGCTGGCCTGGGACGTGCTGGGCAACGGCCGCTCGAGCCTGCGGGCGGCCTGGGGCATCTTCTACGACGCGCTGGCCGGGCAGGGCGACTTCTTCCAGAACGGCGTGCTGGCGCCGCCCTTCACGCCGCTCCTCGAGGTGAACCAGCCGCCGCTGCCGCTCACGCTGCGCAACCCGCTGACGGTGATCACCGGGGGCGCCAATCCCTTCCCGCCGGGCCTGATCTTCATCGGCTGGGGCGAGGACTTCGTCACGCCGGTGGCCCAGCACTTCAACGTGTCGTGGCAGCAGGAACTGGGCCAGCGCTTCGGCGCCGAGATCGGTTACGTCGGCTCGCGCGGCAAGGACATGCCGATCTTCATCGAGGTCAACCCCGGCCTCTACGCGCCCGGGCAGACCGCGCCAGGCGCGCGGGTGTTCCCGGCCTTCTCGCTGGTCCGCCCGACCTTCTCGGTCGGACAGTCGTGGTACGACTCGCTGCAGGCCAGTCTGCGGATGCGGCCGACCTGGGGGATGAACTTCCTGGCCTCCTACACCCTCGGCCACGCGCAGGATCACGTGTCGGGGCTGAACATCGGCGGCGAGTCGCGGCCGGTGCTGCCGGTGACCATCGGCGACGAGGCGTCGATCGACGCCGCCCTCGCGCAGGAGAAAGGCGACGCGCTCTTCGACGTGCGGCACCGCTTCGTGGTCAGCTTCAGCGCCGAGCTGCCGACCCCGGAGTCGATGGGCAGCGCGATGGCGTTCGTGCTGGGCGGCTGGCAGGTGAACGGCATCGTCCAGACGCAGACCGGGTTCCCGTTCACGGTCGTCGACAGCGTGACCGGCATCCGCTACCTGACCAACCGCGCCAACATGATCTGCGACCCGAACGAGGGCGCTCCCCACACCACCGATCAGTGGTTCAACACCGCGTGCTTCGAGCGCCGGCCGGTCGCCAACACGGCGGATCTGGCAACGCAGGGACGCAACGAAGTGCGGGGGCCCGGCTTCACCCGCACCGACCTGTCGCTCTTCAAGAACATCGTGCTCGGTGGCAGCCATCGCCTGCAGCTTCGCGTCGAAGGCTTCAACGTGTTCAATCAAGCCCGCTTTTTTCAGCCCGGCAGCACGATCGGTGCCGCGACGTTCGGCCGCATCACCCAGGCCGAGGACGGGCGGGTCGTCCAGCTGGCGGTCAAGTACTCCTTCTAGGGGCTGGGGATCAGGGGCTGGGGACTGGGGCTCGACAGAGCTGCAGTCCCGCCGTCACGCCTCAACATTGACAAGCACACGCTCTTGAACACGCGCCAGCCCCCAGAACCCAGCCCCCAGCCTCGCCCGCTGACTCGCCGCCAGGCCGTCCATCGGTTGGCGTTCGGCGGGGTGCTGGCGGCATCGCAGCGGGCCTTTGGCCAGGCGCCGGCGATCGTGACCGCGCCGTCGGCGCTGCCGGTCGTGACCGACGGTGTCGCGTCGTCGATCGTCGACGAGGCGACGGGCCTGGTGTGGGCGCGGGCGGATCGGGCGTCGCGGCTGGTGGTGGAGTACGCCACGACCGAGGCCTTCGTGGACCCGCGGCGCATCATCGGTCCGGCCGCCCTCGAGGGCAGCGACTTCACGGCGCGCGTCCACTTACCGGAGTTGCCGGGCGGCCAGCGGATCTTCTACCGCGTGCGCTTCCAGGACCTCGCCGACCTGCGGCGCTGGAGCGAGCCTGTCGTCGGCAGCCTGGTCACGGCGCCGCCGGCGGCGGGACGCGACGTGTCGCTGGTGTTTTCCGCCGACACGGTGGGGCAGGGCTGGGGGCTCGATCCGGCGTTCGGCGGGCTCGAGACCTACGCCAGCATGCTCGCCGCCCGGCCCGACCTGTTCGTGAACCTCGGCGACGCCATCTACGCCGACCAGCCCGTGGGCCTGTCGGTGCCGCTCGACGACGGCCGCACGTGGCGCAGCGTGCCGAGTGCCGCCAAGGCCAAGCCGGCCGAGACGGTGGACGAGTTCCGCGGCAACTACCGCTACAACCTGCAGGACGCGCACATGCGCCGCTTCAACCAGTCGGTGGCGCAGCTCACCGTGTGGGACGACCACGAGGTGCGCGACAACTGGTTTCCCGAGCGGCGGCAGGACGGCGACCCGCGCTACGGCGTGGCGTCGGTGGCGCTGCTGGCGGCGCGGGCCCGGCAGGCGCACTTCGAGTACACGCCGCTGCCGCTCGACGGGCGAGACCCCGAGCGGCTGTATCGCCGCGTGCGCTTCGGCCCGGTCGAGGTGTTCCTGCTCGACTACCGCAGTTACCGGGCGGCCAACAGCGCCAATACGCAGCCGGCGGCGGGCGAGGCGACCGGGCACCTGGGGCCGGATCAGCTCGCCTGGCTCGAGGCGGCATTGGCCGCGAGCACCGCCACTTGGAAGGTGATGGCCAGCAGCCTGCCGATCGGGCTGGTGGTCGGCGACGGCCCAGGCCGGTTCGAGGCCGTCGCCAACGGCGACGCCGGCCCGCCGCTCGGCCGCGAGCTCGAGATCGCGCGACTGCTGCGGTTCATCCGCGACCGCCGCATCGACAACGTGGTGTGGATCACCGGCGACGTGCACTACGCCGCGGCGCATCATTACGATCCGGCGCGGGCCCGCTTCACCGAGTTCACGCCGTTCTGGGAGTTCGTGGCCGGGCCGCTGCATGCCGGCACCTTCGGTCCCAACGCCCTCGATCCGACCTTCGGCCCCGAGGTGCGCTTCCTGGGGATTCCAGCGGGGATGAAGCCCAACCGCCCGCCGAGCGAGGGCCTGCAGTTCTTCGGACGCCTGGTCGTCGAGGCGGCGACCGGCGCGCTGCGCGCCAGCCTGCACAACCGCGCCGGGCGCGAGATCTTCGCGACCACGCTGGCGCCGGCTGACCGGCGCTGAAGCTCTGGCCGGGCTCAGTGCCCGGGCGGGCGCGGCATCGCCATGCGGCCGCCGTCACCGCCACTGGCTCCGCCGCCGGAGTAACCGCCCGAAGACACGCCGGTGGACCCGCCGCTGGAGTCTCGAGCTGCCGCTCGACGCTCGACCCGGTGGCTCATCCCGTTCGACCGGCCGCCATCGCCGCTCCCCGCCGACGTGTCGACCGGGGTGATCTGCGTGTAGCCGCGGCCGTTCACGACACGGCCTGCCGACGGGACCTCGCCCGGCGAACCGCCGCCGCCGTCGACGGGCGGCGAGGTCACGATCCAGCCGTTCCCGTAGAGCCCGTAGTAGCCGTTGTAGAAGCCGGGACCGTAGCTGAGGAAGTACGGGCTCATCCCGCCGCAATAGCGCCAGTAGTCCGGATGGGCCCAGCCGTAGGAGTCGTAACAGCCGTACAGGCTCGCCGGACCGAGGATGGGCGCGAAGAACGGGTCGTAGGCGCCGAACGGCGCGAACGCGGCCCCGGAGCCGCCTCCGGATTGGACGACGAACTTCTCGGGGTAGGTGAGCGCGACCATGAGGTCGATCACGCGCTCGGACACGCCGGCGTCGCTCAGCCTGATGAGCGCGCGCGAGTTGAGCGCGAACGCCGATCGGGTCTCGCCGAGCACGGCCTCGACCGCGTCGGGGGGCAGCTGCGCCGTCATCTCGAGCACGTCGTCGACGTTCCACGGCTGGCTCGGGAGCTCGAAGTCGCCGGGATGGTCGGCCTGCGCCGCCGTCGGCCAGGCGCTGGCTGGCGGCGGGGTGATAGCGGCGGACGCGGACGTTGGTCTCGTCACCCCGCTGCACGGCCTGCACGTCCACCCAGATCGGACCGCTGGCGATGTAGGTGAGGCCCGAGAGCGTGCGGGTCGGCTCGGCGCCGCACGTGACGGTGGCGGTGCGGAACACGCGCGGGCCGCGGGCCGACCAGTGCATCCGCTCGGTGCCGCGGCAGTCGCCGTCGCTGATCGCGTGATCGCGGTCGTCGGCGATGCGGGTCTCGCGGGTGATCTGCTGCACGCCGACGAGGGTGACGATCGAGACGCCGCCCTCGGGGCCGGGCGTGACGCAGGTCCGCGCGCCGCGCGCGTCCTCGTCGGCGACCCAGCACCCGAGCCACGGCTGCCAGCGGTCGTCGACCGCGGCGGTCGACTGATCGACCGAGGCCTGCGCGCCAGCGGCGGCGAGCGCCATGGCGACGACGACGTGAGCAATCATGGCTGCGTTCCCTTCCCTACACCGGCGACACCACCATCAGAACACGAACTGCAGCCCGGCCGACATCCGCAGCCCGGCCAGGTCGATCGGCTCGAAACCGATGAACTCCTCGCTGAGTTCGGTGGAACTCCACGTGTACCGGGCCTCCGTGGTGAGGTAGAGCCGGCGGTACAACTGAAGGTCGGCGCCCCCGAGGGCGTGGACAGTCGGCGTCCAGCCCTTGGACGTGAAGTCGTCGTTGAACACCCCCAGCGTCTGGAAGTTCACGAAGGCGCCGTACTGCTGGAATTCGTACTTGAGCGCCCCGGCGCCGACGCCAACGTAAGGAGTGAGGCGGCGTGGCACCCACGCGAACCGGCTGATGCGGCGCCCGCGCGGCACGAGCGCCATCCGCACCGTCCCCGACACGATCACCTCCTCGCGGCGCGTCGTCTGTGTGATCGCCACGTTGGCCGTGTCGACGAAGTCGCGGTACTCCGATGCCGTGGTCGAATTGGCCGCCTCGAGGGTGGCGATGACGTCGAAGCGCGAGCCGATCGAGATGCCGAAGTCGCCCGCCAGCGCCGCGGTGTCGAAGTTCTTCTTGTCGACCGTCAGCTGGTCGGCGATGAAGTCGTAGAGGTCGCTGCCGGTGTTGGCGAAGAGCCAGCCGCCGCGAATGGCCACCAGTCCCTTCGGACGCCCGAGCAGGAAGTCCGGGGCGGTGGCGCGGATCGGCGGCGGGGACGACGACTGGCCCGGGTCGTCCGGCTGCGCTGCCGTCGGCAACGGCAGCGCGAGCACGACGCAGGTAATCGCACTCGCGATGAGCGAGCGTTTCACGGCGACACACGCGGCCTGCGCATGACGGCCTCCAGGCAGCTGCACGGTTCAGGCAGCCGCGCAGCGCACCCGGTCAGCCTAGCACGCGACGGCCTCCTAGCTGGTCGCGACCTTCGCCGCCTGGCGCACCTTCGCCCAGCGCCGCTTGGCGGCCAGGGCCATCTTGCGGCGGGTGGCCGGCGACAGCTGGCGGCGCGCCGTCTTGCCGGCGCGCTTCATCGCCCCCTTGGCCTTCCGCTTGGCCCGGGCCGGCGTCCCGAACTGCTTCAAGACGCGGGCCTTGACGCCGGCGATCTGCCGCTCTACGTCAGCCAGCTGTCCCTGGAGCGACTCTTTCCGGTTCAACAGCTCGCCCATCGACCTGCCGATGAAAGTGGCAATCTCGTCGGCCACGCTGTTGCTCACCCGCTTCTTGCGCATGCTTGGTCTCCCCGTGGGACGGATGCCTGGCGACTGACGTCAGCGGCCTCGCCGTCGTGATTGCTGGTCCCGCCTGGTCATTATTCAATGAACGTCTGGACGGATCCACCGGCAAACAACCCGACCAACCGCCAAGTAATATCTCCGCGTTGCCAAGTAATAGCCGGAACGCCGCCGCACTCAGGAGGTGTGTGCCGGGCCGTGCGGCTTCACGGCAGCGCCGCGGCGCTGCCGCCCCGAGCGCCGGCTTCCAGCTTTCTTCTGACCATCGCCCCCGGGTTCGTGCGAATCCGATTCCCGGCTGCCGCGATCGCGATCGGGATGGGTCGGATTCTGACCCGGTCGGTTCCCATGCTGTGTCCCTGGCTGCTGCCGTTGTGGCCTGCTGTAACCCATCGTCCGGCCTCCAGGCTGAGACCGAGCAAGCCCCGTGCCCCGGCGTTGACATGGACGGACCTTCACGCCAGAATCTGAGGTGCTCGATGTGTTCACAGGAAGAGGAGTGACCGATTCGCACGCAACAGCGTGAACGAGGTGGTCCTCCAGTCGTCCGCGACGCCATGCCCACCGAGCTCGACGCGGACATCCCGGATGCACAGCTCGCCATTCGTGCGCGATGCGTCCATCCGACGGGCAGGTTCACACCGTTTCCTCCCGCCGCACTGGAGACCTCGATCGCGCGCCGATTCGAGGCCCAGGCGGCGCGCCACCCCGACAGGCTCGCCCTGAAGACCCGGCGGCACGCGCTCACTTACGCTGAGCTCGACGCCGTGGCGAATCGCATCGCCCGGGCGATCGCCGCCCATCCCGGTACGGCCGGTGATCCGGTTGCCCTGATATTCGATCCCGGGCCGCTGGCGATCGCCGCGATGCTGGCGGCGCTGAAAGCCGGGCGCCCGTACGTGCCGCTCGATCCGTCGTATCCGCTGGCGCGGCTCGACTACATCATTCGCGACTCAACCGCGAGCCTGGTGCTGACCGAGGCGTCGCATGCCGCCGCGCTGGCCCGCACGCTGGTCGGCGATGCGGCGCCGATCGTCGACGTGGAGTCCCTCGACGAAGCTCCGGCGGGTCCGTTGGCGATCGCTTCGGACCCGCAGGCGCCGGCGCTCGTCATCTACACGTCCGGCTCCACCGGACAGCCGAAGGGCGTCGTGCAGACCCACCGCACCATGCTCCACGACGTGATGCACTACACGAACAGCGGCCACTTCTGCCCGGAGGATCGCTTCCTGCTGTTGTCCTCGATCAGCTTCGCGGACTCCCTCCGGACGATCTACGGCAGCCTCCTCAACGGCGCTGCCCTGTTCCCGTTCGACCTGCGCGGCGAGGGGCTGGGCGCGCTCGCCGCGTGGATGATCGAGCAGCGCATCACCATCTACCGATCGATTCCCACCGTCTTCCGCCACTTCGTCCAATCCCTCGCCGGAGACGAGACCTGGACCGATCTAAGGCTCATCTACCTCGGCGCCGAGCCCGTCCGGCGGACTGATGCCGAACTCTATCGCCGGCACTTCCCGCGGACCTGCGTGCTGGTGAACAGGATGGGGACGACCGAAACGCTGACGTTCCGCAGCTTCTTCCTCGATCACGACACCCCGGTGACGGGCGGCACGGTGCCGGTCGGCTTCCCGGTGCCCGGCCACGACGTGCGGGTCGTCGACGACGACGGCACGCCGCTGCCGCCGGGAACCGAGGGGGCGATCGCCATCCGCAGCCGCTATCTCTCGCCTGGCTTCTGGGGCCGGCCCGACGCCAGCCGCACCGCCTTTGCCATCGATCCGCTCGACGACGAGGTGCGCGTCTACAAGCCCGGCGACCTCGGCGTGATGAGTGCCGACGGGTGCCTCGAGCATACCGGGCGCCGGGACGTCCAGGTCAAGATTCGCGGCCACCGCATCGAGCTCTCGGAGGTGGAGGCGGCGCTCGTCGGCCTCGACGGCATCGGCGACGCCGCGGTGGTCGTCGATCATCGCGAAACTCAGGACCGGCTCGTCGCCTATATCGTGCCGGCCGGGGCCGCGGCGCCGCGGCCGCGCACCATCCGGCAGCTGCTCGCGGTCCGTCTCCCGGAGTACATGCTGCCCGCTGCCTACGTCGTCGTCTCCGCCATGCCGACGTTGCCCAACGGCAAGCTCGATCGCCGCGCCCTGCCGTCGTCCCTCGAGACCAAACCGGCGCCGACCGTGCCCATCGCGCTTCCCCGGAATTCGGTGGAGCGGGAGATTACGCAGGCGTGGGCCGAGGTCCTCGAGTTCGACCGGGTCGGCATTCACGACGATTTTCTCGACCTCGGCGGCGATTCGCTCCTCCTCATGCGGATCGTCGCCCGGATCCAGGCGCGCTTCGGGCGCGGGTTGTGGGTCGAGGCCCTCTGGTACGCCACGACGGTGGCCGGCATGGCCGACATCGTGGCGCGGCATCTCGGCGCGGCCTCGGGCGGTGGCGCTGCCGAGGCCGACGCGCCGATCGACGGCTGAGATGTCCACGCACCCGCTCTCGTTCGCGCAGGAACGGCTCTGGTTCATCGACCGATTGGAGTCGCCCGGGCCCCTTTACAACATCAGCAGGGCCTTCGCAGTTCGCGGACCGCTGGACCGCGCGGCGCTGCGCCGCGCGCTCGATGCCGTCGTCGCCCGGCACGACGTCCTGCGGGCCAACACCGTCGAGGTGGACGGCCGCCCGGTCCAGGTGGTCTCCGCGGACGCGACCGCAGACGTCCGGGTGATCGAAATCGGCCCGGGCCAACGGACTCGCGATCAGATCGCCGATCGGCTGGCCTCGGAAGCGGCGCGGCCATTCGACCTGGAGCGGGATCCCCTGTTTCGGGCCGCCGTCTTCATCCTCGATGACGAGACCCACTACCTCGTCTTGACACTGCATCACATCGTCTCGGACGGCTGGTCGATGGCAGTGCTCTGCGAGGAGCTGAAGCAGCTGTATGCGGCATTCGCCGCGGGGCGGACGTTCCAGCTGCCGCCGTTGCCGATGCAGTACACCGCTCACGCCGCCCGTCAGCGGCAGTGGCTGCAGGGCGACACACTGGCGCGGCTGGCCGATTACTGGACCGGGGCGCTGGCCGGCGCCCCGCCGCTGCTGCAGCTGCCGACGGACCGCGCCCGCCCGGCGCGTCAGTCCTATCGGGGCGCCAGTCTGAATACGACGCTGCCCGCCGACCTGACCGATGCGCTGAGGGTGTTCAGCCGCCGCGAGCGCGTGACGCTGTTCATGACCGTGATGGCGGCTTTCAAGGTCCTGCTGTTCCGCCATACCGGACAGACCGACATTTCCGTCGGCACACCGATCGCCAATCGAACCGACGTCGCCACCGAGCCGTTGATCGGCTTCTTCGCCAATACGCTGGTGCTGCGCAGCCGGATTGACCCCGCGCTCGCGTTCCGAGAGTTCCTGCAGCGCGTCAAGGCGACGTCGCTCGACGCGTTTGCGCACCAGGACATGCCGTTCGACAAGCTGGTCGAGCTGCTCCGTCCCCAGCGCAGCCTCGATCATTCGCCGCTCTTCCAGGTGGTGCTGGCGTTGCAGAACGCGCCACCGGAGCTGCTCGACCTGGCGGCCACGCGTATCGAGGCAGTTCCGCTGCCCGCCTCGACGGCAAAGTTCGATGTGATGTTGTCGCTCCGAGAATCCGGCTCCTTGCTGCACGGTTACTGGGAATACAGCACCGAGCTCTTCGACCGCGGCACGGTCGAGCGCATGTGGCGCCAGTTCGAAGTGCTCCTGCGCGGCATCGTCGCCGATCCGGCGCGGAGCATCGCCGCGTTGCCGTTGCTCGACGACGACGAACGCGCGCGGATGCTGGCCGTCTCGATCGGGGCCGCCACGCCCTATCCCCGCGACGCCGCGGTGCACGACCTGTTCGCGGCGCAGGTTGGCCGTTCGCCGCAGGCCATCGCCGTGGCCGACCACGGCCGCACGATGACCTACGCGGACCTCAACGCCAGGGCGAACCGGCTGGCGCGCCATCTCGGGGATCTGGGCATCGGCCGCGGCTCGGTCGTCGGCATCGCCGCGGAACGCTCGATCGAGACGCTGGCGGGCATGCTCGCCATCCTCAAGGCGGGCGGGGCGTATCTGCCGCTCGATCCGTCGTACCCGGTTGAGCGCCTGGCCTTCATGGTGCAGGACGCCTCGGTGTCGGTCGTGCTGGGGTCGCCGGCGATTGCCGGCGGGTCGGCGTTCGGTGCTGCCACCGTCGTGACGCTCGACCCGTCCGACGAGGCGTTGAGCGGCTGCAGCAGCGAGAATCCCGAGCCGGTGGCCGCGGGTGGCGATCCCGCTTACGTCATGTACACGTCGGGGTCGACGGGCGTCCCGAAGGGCGTCGTGGTGCCGCACCGGGCGATCAGCCGGCTGGTGCTCGACACCGACTACGTGCGGTTCCAGCCGGGCGACACGGTCGCGCATCTGTCGAACCTGGCGTTCGACGCCGCCACGTTCGAGGTGTGGGGCGCGCTGCTCAACGGCGCCCGGTTGGTCGTGGTCAAGACGCAGGAGCTGTTGGCCCCCAGCGTGTTCGCCGGGTTGCTGGAGCAGCAGCGGATCGATGTGACGTTCCTGACCGTCGCGCTGTTCAACCAGATCGCGCAGTCGATGCCGGGCGCATTTCGTCCGGTGCGCGACCTGCTGATCGGCGGCGAGCTGCCGGACCCGCGCTGGGTGGGGGCCGTCGCGGCCGCCGGGCGTCCCGGCCGGATTCTGAACGCCTACGGGCCGACGGAGACCACCACGTTCGCCTGCTGCTACGAAGTTCCCGACGTCCTGCCGGAGGGGGCCTCCATTCCCATCGGACGTCCCATCGCGAACACGCAGGCCTACGTCGTGGACGACACGGGACAGCTCGCGCCCGAGGGTGTGCCGGGCGAGCTGTGGATCGGCGGGGATGGCGTAGCGACGGGCTACCTGGCGCGTCCCGATCTCACGCGCGAGCGGTTCCTTCCCGATCCGTTCAGCCGCGATCCGGAGGCCCGGGTCTATCGGTCGGGCGACCGCGTGCGCCGGCGGTTCGACGGCGCCCTCGAATTCCTGGGCCGGACCGATCACCAGGTCAAGCTGCGAGGGTTCCGCATCGAGCTGGGCGAGATCGAGGCCGTGCTGAAGCAACACCCCGAGGTGGCCGATGCCGTGGTGCTGTTGCACGAGGACGACGCGGCGGACAAGCGCCTGATCGCCTATGTGGAATCCGGCGCGGGGCTGGTGACGAAGCAGGCGCTGAAGAGCTTCCTCGACGGGAAAGTGCCCGCCTTCGAGGTGCCGGCCGACTTCGCGATTCTGGATCGCCTGCCGCGCAACCCGAACGGCAAGGTGGATTGGGGGGCCCTGCGCGACCAGGTCCCCGTCGCCGCCTCGACCGAGCGCGTCGCGCCGCGCGACCGCGTGGAACAAGCGCTCGCCGACATCTGGGCGAGCACACTGCAGGTCGAGTCGGTGGGCGTGACCGACGACTTCTTCGCCCTCGGCGGCCACTCTCTGGCGGCCATGCGGGTGTTCTCGCGCATCGAGAAGGCCTTCGGCCAGCGCCTGCCGATTTCCGCGCTGTTCGAAGCGCCGACCGTGGAGATGCTCGCGGCTCGACTGCGGGAGCGCCTCGCTGCCGAGCACTCGTGCGTGGTGGAGATTCAGAAGGGCGATGGCAGCGGCGTGCCGTTGGTCTTCGTTCACGGGATCGGCGGGAACGTGGTCGGATTCCGCGAGGTGGCGCGGTTCCTCGGCCCCGAGCAGACCGTGTACGGCATCCAGGCCAGGGGCCTGTACGACGACCATCCCCCGGACACCAGCATCGAAGCGATGGCGGCGCACTATGTCGCGGCCATCAGGGGCGTGTGTCCGGGCGGGCGGTTGGCGCTGTGCGGCCTGTCGTTCGGCGGCGTGGTGGCATTCGAAATGGCCCGCCAGCTCGACGCGCAGGGATCACCCGTCGCGCTTCTCGCGCTTCTCGATGCGGGCGCCCTCGGTACGCACCGGCTGCTGCCAGGATCGGCGCAGGCGCGAGGGGTGCTGTCGATGCTCGGTCGGCGATTCGGGTATCACGCCGGGAACCTGGTGTTTGCGCCGGAAAGATCCCGATCGGACTACCTCGCCGCACGCACGCGGACCCTCCGCCGACGCGCGTTGAGCGCAGCGTGGCGGACGGCACTCCGGCTCCACTACACGCTCGGGCGATTCAGATCGCCGGCGGGGTCCGCGGGCCCCGGCGCGCTGCCTCCACGGTTCCACAATGTGAAGGAGAGTCTCATGCTCGCCGCACGGCGATACCGTCCGCAGCCGTATCGTGGAGACGCCACGCTCTTTCGTGCGCGCGACACGCCGGCGATCTTCGTTCGCGACCCGGCCATGGGATGGACGGGACTGGTGCGGTCGCTCGCCATCGTGGAAGTGTCCGGCAACCACGAGACGCTGCTGATGGAACCCCACGTCCGCGCGCTGGCGAGCGCGCTCGGGCAGAGCCTGGACGCCGTGCGGGAGCCGGTCCAGCGCGTATCGTAGGCTCGCCCGCCAGGGGCGACGGCCCGAACCGACTCGACTGTCGGGAGTTGCGCCCTTGACGAAGGTGGCCCGACTGATACCTAGTAGTGACGCCAGTCAGCGGAATCGATTCCGTGACGGCAGGGAGTCCGCATCAACGGGGAGTAGATCAATGCGCCGACGTGTATTTCTCTCGATCGTTGTGTGGGCGCTCGCGGTATGGGCGGCACCTCGTCTCGCCTCGGCCCAGGGCGCCAAGCCCGTCGCATCCGACGAAGCGCGCGCCATGAACCTGAATGCCTACGTCGAACTCCTGCGCTCCGACGTGCGCTCGCAGAAGATCGCCGTCATCACCGAGGTGATGCAGTTCACGGAAGACGAAGACACGAAGTTCTGGCCCGTCTACCGGGAGTACGAGACCGAGCTGGCGAAGCTCAACGATGAGCGCCTGGCGCTCATCAAGGACTACTCCGCCAACTACGAGAAGATTACGGACGACGTCGCTGATCGGCTGGCCCGCGGCGCGCTCGACGTCGAAGGCCGGAGGCACGCGCTCAAGGTGAAGTACTACGAACGCTTCAAGTCGGTCGTCGCGCCAAAGACGGCGGCCCGCTTTCTTCAGGTCGAAAACCAGATTCTGCTGATCCTCGACCTGCAGATTGCGGCGTCACTGCCCATCGTCCAGTAGACCGAGCGACTGAAGGGAACACGCGATGCGAACCTACACCCAAATTCTTGTCACTGCCGCCATCGCCACGATGGCAGTCGCGACGCTCTCGGCCGATCGCGTAAAGCTGCGGACCGGCAAAGTCGTCGACGGGCAGGTCATGAGCGCCGATGGCACCAGCGTCCGGATTCTGCTGCCGGACGGATCGGCGGCGACCTTCCCGATTGCCGATGTCGCCGACGTGGAATTCACCGCCCGCAAGTTGCCACCGGCGCCCACACCGGATCCGGCAGCGGCGCCCGCCCCAGTCACCGTGCCCGCGGGCACGGTGCTGTCCGTGCTGCTCACGCAGGCGATCGACGTCGATGTAGCGCAGGCCGGGATGACCTTCAGGGCGCTGCTCGACGACCCGGTGATGCTCGGCGGAAGGGTGGTCATTCCGCGGCACTCCGCCGTGCTGCTTCAGGCGACGAAGGTCCAACAGGCGGGCAATTTCAAAGGCGCCGACCGGATCACCCTGAAAGCCAACTCGGTGACGTTCGGCGGGCGGAGATACGATGTCGTCACGTCGCAGGTCGAGCAGAAGGGGTCCGGTGAAGGCAAGCCGACGCGGCGCAAGATGATCGGCGGTGCCGGCCTTGGCGCGGTCACTGGCGCCATCATCGGCGGCGGCACCGGCGCGGCCATCGGTGCCGCGGCGGGAACTGCCACCGGCGCGATCGTCTCCAGTCAGGGCACGGAGCACTTGACGCTTCCCGCCGAGACGCGGCTGCAGTTCACGTTGAACGCCGCCGTCGTCGTGCGACCGTGAATCAGAAGCGCTCGACGATCTCGAACTCGCGCTGCTGAACTCGACACCAGGGACGCCCGTCGTCGGCGAGGGCGCACGAGTGCGGCAGGGGCGGCCGTGGGATTGGGCAGATATTACCTACCTGCCGGCGAGTCGCGTCGATTCACGGGATCACGACCACGCTCGACGAAGAGATCGCCGCCCATCCACCGCCGCCGGTGGATGTGGAGCGGATCTGGCACTCGGCTCCGAAGCCGATGGTGTGCGTGCCGGCCGGGATCGTATCCGGTGTGACCCCGGTTATTTGACCGTTCCACTCTAGCGCCGGATCGCCCATAACGACGCCGGATCGAACGGGGACGCCGTCCACGAGCAGATAGAACAGAGCCCTAGCCGCGGTGCAGCCGAGGTTGAGGCGCGCCGACTTGCTAATCAGCAACCGGCCGGCCCGTGTGGTCGTGATGGTCTCAACTAAATCGTGGTACACATACTGTGGGGCCAGGGTTGCAGGGACAAAGTTACCCGGCCCGACGACAACCTGCGGCAAGTAGCGGTCGTCGTGCGTATGGTCACTCCGCGCGAGGGTCGTCGCCGCACCGGTGCCGGCGAAGATCGAGGCCGCGAGCTGAACGCTCGTGATCACAGCGGCCGTTCTCGGCGCCGGCCGCGCAGCACCTCCTCCAGGCCCGTTGAAGAGAAATCCGCCGGTGTTGCCGTCCGCGTCATGCCAGGTGCCCGAGACGGTGGCCAGCGAGACGACGGCATTCAGGTGCGCCGCCGGACCCGCGGGTGTCACCACGACGAAGCCGAGCGAGATGCTGCCGTCGGGGTTGAGCGCCGCCGTGCCGGCGACGGGGGCGAGCTGGGCGGCACCGCAGAGATCGTCGGTGCCGTGCAGCGTGAAGGAGGGCCCCTGTTGCACCACGGTCAGCGCCAGCACGTTGCAGTACGGCTGCGTCTGCCAGCGGAAGATGCCCAGCGGCTGGGCTTCGGCCGCGTTCACCCCTGCAAGGGCCGTTGTCCCCGCCACTGCCAGTACCACCCGGCCGAAACGTGTGGTCATGATGTGACTCCCTCTCGTATCGCACGCGGCGCGCCTCAACCGTGGGGCGCGCTGCCCGTCTGGACGGCCCCGCCGTAAGGGCGGACGGCGTACAAGTACAAGCGATGACCGTGCGGATTTTCCGCCGCCGGACAAGGCGACGGGCAAGCTGACATTGGCGGAAGGGTGTGAGCCACCGCGCAATCACCACTTCTGGAGCGACATCCGACTGGCGTCCATCGGCACGGACCCTGACCTCGCGCTCAAGACGTGCAAGGGCACCGGAACGAGCCGCGGCGACCATGCTGATCGATGGTCGAGGCCGATAGCCCGCTGAGATCGACGACGCGGCGGCGAGACGGGAAACGCGACGGGTGCGGTGCGCCGAACGTTGCGGTGCGGATGCGGCGAGGATGAGACACGGCGTGCCACCAACCGCCCCTGGTGCGTTGAGTGAGTGGTCATGCCACTCGGTTTGGGCTCCGGGTGGCCGCAAGGGGTGCGCCCTGCCTCAGAAAGACGCTGCGAAAGGTGGCGAAGGCAGTGGGGGCATGTGCGGGAGCGCGGCGCCGGCGTAGGTCCCGGGCCGGGAGCCAATAGACCATGCTGGCCGACTTCGGCTACAAGGGTCCCTCTGTTTCTGAGCACACCCACGAGGAGGGCGGCATGACACGTTACGGCCGGGTTCTCGGAGCGTTCGGACTCACGGTGCTATTGGTCACGGTAGCCACGCCGGCAGCGGCGCAGCCCCTCGGCACCTTCCGCTGGCAGACGCAGCCGTTCTGCAATGTCTTGACGGTGGCCGTCACGGGCACCGCGGCGGGGTTCCGGATGGAAGGCACCGACGACCAATGCGGCGGGATGCCAGCCTCGGCGCTCGGGATGGCCTACCCAAGCCGGACGGCACGATCGGCGTGGGGCTGACGCTGGTCTTCTCGAGTGCCGTCGTCGCTCCATGTCGATGGCACGATCAACCCCGGCGCCGGGTTCAACGGCTCGTGGAGCGACAGCGTGGGGCGCAGCGGCACTCCTGGTCTTCGGGCCGGGCACCGGCGGCCCGGTGCGGCCGGTCGTCGCGCCGGTGATCACGTACCTACGGCTCGACCGTGGCCCAGCCGGCCGGGCGGCGGCGACCGCGGCTTGTCCGTCACGTGTGACGACCGACACCGGTCCGCCTGGTGACGCGGCGGCGATCTTCGGGCAGTTCGGCGGCGCCACCGGATTCACCGCGCCAGGCTCGGCGGGCGTTCGCGGCGATAGTGCTGACGCTCGTCGGCGTGATGGGCACCACTAACTCCGGGTGGGGCGTCGTCGGTGGGGCGGGATCGCGAACGGTATCGCCGTCCAGGGTTACGCCGAGGGGACGAACAGCGTCGGGGTTCATGCGGTTCATGGTCAGTGGCGGGACGGCGCTCGAGATCAACAACGGCACCATCAAGGTCAGCGGCACGGTCCGGGCCGCGTTTAGGTGGGCATCCCTGCGGAGGCGTGCGTCGGGTGGCGTCTGCTCAATAGTCAGCCACCCGTTGCTGAACGGCGATCCCGACGCGCTGGTGCTCGTGACGCCCGCTTGCCTGGCTACTCCGGGTTCGCCCAGCTGATTTCTCCGACCCGTTCCAGCCGATGGGTATTCTGTCGGACAGAGCCCGCGTGTGGCACCACCGATCACGTGCTCGTGATCGGTGGGCCCAGGGTAGTGGCGCCATTGCGCGCGTCACGTCTGCGCGGATGCGTTCGGCAGGCGCGTAGCCGACGCTTGGGCTTCACGATCGGCCTGGTCTTGGCATGACGGCGTCACAGCGCCTTGAGAACGACCGCTGCGGTGCAGTCTGCGCCTCGCGGCCGACGCCGCCGACCAGTGGCTCTATCTGCTCGTGGACATGCGTCCCGCTCCGATCCAGCGCGGTCAGCACCACCGTGGGGTGGAACGCCCAACGCACCGGAGCCACGCGGGTGTGGTAGCGGCAGGTAGCCACCCATCCGCCTCGGGGCCACGCGAGTCTGGCTCGATTAACCTCGCTCCATGCGCTGCCGTGGCTCGTCGAGCGTCGTCGTCATCCCGTGAATCGCGCGCGTCTCGTCCGCGTGGTCGCTATTGGTGCGTGTCGGCGCTGGTGATCCACCGCTCCACCTAGGGGCTCAACGCCTGGGTAGATCGCGCCGATTTCGTTGCCGTCGCTGGCGTGCCACCAACAAGGCGAGGTAGGTGAATATCCAAAAGCCGATCGCTGCCAGTGGCACGAGACCAAGAGCAGTATCGGGCAGGAGCGGCACCGACACTTGCACGGCCGTGTCGATCTGATTGGGCGTGAACCACGAAGCAATCGCAGAAACAGCTTCCACGATAGCGATACCTGGCAGCGACAGCGCGACCAAAACCCAGAGGGGCTTCTTGATAAGGAACACGAGGAGGACGCTGGCGGTAAGTAGACGCTTGAACAAGCGTGTCATATCGACTCGCCACCACTCACCCTCCAGGTTGCCATTTGTGACCGCACTTTAGGCAGGTGATGCTGATCGTCTTTCGACCGAACAGTCCGCCAGAAGTCCGACCGGCCCCAGGAGCACTCCACCAGCAACCGCCTTTCCGAAGCCGAACCCTTTCTAGAAGCTGACCAAGTTCCCGAAGCTGGGGCAACCCAGCCGCGCGCAGTCGAGCTGCCTGGCTCCGACCGTAGCACCATGGTGTCTCGGCGTTGGTCCAGTGCACAGCAACGCCGGGAGGAGCGGGCGACGTGTCCCAACCGTGGAGCGCGCCGTTCCATTCGTACGGGCGGGTTTTTCGAGCGTGGTAGCTATGTGGTAGCCCAGGAAGGCAGCCAGCAATGGCTGCCTTGAAGAATTGCTCAATTTACTGAGTGTTTTGGAGCCGGCGGTCGGACTCGAACCGACGACCTGCTGATTACGAATCAGCTGCTCTACCAACTGAGCTACGCCGGCCGGCGTGACGCGTGCCGCGGGATTCCCGGGGCAGGAAGACCCTTGAGTCTAGCATACGGGTCCGTCCCAACCCTGCGGCCATCGCGCCCGTCCAACCCGCCGTGAGCGCTGCGCCCGCGGGTCGCGGGTGAGACCGGCGCGCATCCTGGAGCCGCCCGTGCTCGACGCCCTTCGCGCCGCCGCCCGTCAGGTTCGTCACCACCCGCGCTTCGCCCTCGTCACCATGCTCGTCCTCGGGCTCGGCACAGGCGCCGCAGCGACAGTCTTCACCATCGTCGACGCGGTGGTGTTGCGGCCGCTGCCGTACACGAGTCCCGAGCGGCTGGTCACCATCTGGGACACCAACGCCGAGAAGGCGGCCAGCCACGACCCGATCTCGCCGGTGAACTTCATGGACGTGCGGGCCCTGCCGGTGTTCGAGGACGCGGCCGCCTGGTGGCGCCCGGGCATCAACCTGGTGGACCCCGGGCTCGAGCCGGCCCGGGTCACGACCATCGAGGTGAGCGGCAACCTGTTCTCCCTGCTCGGCGTGAAGCCGCAGGTCGGCGCCGGCTTCCCCGAGGGCGGGCCGCTGTTCGTGCCGCGCGAACTTGTGACCGTGATCAGCGACCGGCTGTGGCGCACGCGTTACGGCGCCGATCCCGGCATCGTCGGCCGCCAGCTCCTCCTGAACGACGAACCCTACACGGTCGTCGGGGTGATGCCGCCGGGTTTCCACTATCCCGACAACGTCGACGTGTGGCAGCGGCTGCGCTGGGACATGACGCAGCACAGCCGCGCCGCGCACTTCATGGAGGCGGTGGCGCGGATGAAGCCGGGCGTGATGGTGGAGCAGGCGCAGGCCGCCGCCGATGCCCTGACCACCCGCTTCCAGACCGAGTTCTCGCAGACCAACCGCGGCTGGGGCACGCGGCTGGTGCCGCAGCTCGACGAGACGCTGGGCTACTACCGTCCGGCGCTGACGGTGCTGCTCGGGGCGGTGGCTGTGCTGCTGACGATCGCCTGCATCAACGTGGCGTCGCTGCTGCTCACGCGCGCCCTGTCTCGCGAGCGCGAAGTCGCGGTCAGGGTCGCGCTGGGCGCGACGCCGCGCCAGCTGGTCCTGCAGCTCATGGCCGAGGGTCTGATCCTCGCCGCCGGCGGGGCGGTCATCGGGTTGGCCCTCACCGCCGGGGCGCTGCCACTACTGCGCGCCTACACCCCGGTCTCGGTGCCGCGGCTCACCGACGCCGCCGTGGACGTCCGCACGCTCGGCGTGGCGCTGGCGGTCATCGTCGGCGCGACCGCCTTCTTCGCGCTGGTCCCGGCCCTGGCCTCGCTCAAGCGGCAGCTGACCACCGAGCTGAAGACGGGCGAGCGGGGCAGCTCGCGCGGCGCGCGCCGCTTGTATTCGGTGCTGGTCGGCGCCGAGCTGGCGCTGGCGTGCGGGCTGCTCGTCGGGTCGGCGCTGCTGGTGCGCACGGTGCAGCGGATGACCGAGACGCCCACCGGTGTGGACGCCGCCGACGTGGCCACGACGCGCATCCAGGTGCGTCCGGCGCCAGGGCCACAGGCCACGGTCATCGCCCGCTGGGGCGCGATGGCCACGCAGCACACCGACATCCTCGACGCCGTGCGCCGTGAGCCCGGCGTGGAGTCCGCCGGGGCGACCAACTTCCTGCCGTTCGAAGTCGGCTGGCGTGAGCCGTTCCTGATCGTCGGCGACCCGCCGCCGCCGCGCCGTGAGGATGCGCCGCAGGCGCAGCTGCACAGCGTCAGCGACGGCTACTTCACGGCGATGGGAGCACGGATCGTGGGCGGCCGCGACTTCGCCGTGTTCGATGGACCACAGGCCCCCGGCGTAGCGATCGTCAACGAGACGTTCGCGCGCCGCTACCTGGCCAATCGCGACCCGGTGGGCACCACGCTGACCAACCTCGCCAGTGGCATCGGCCCGCTCGGCGTGAACCTGAAGTGGGTGAGCGGCCAGCACGGCGTGCCGGTCGAGATCGTCGGCGTCGTGGCCGACATCCGCAACGTGGCACTCGGCCAGGACGTCGAGCCGGCGATCTACTTCACCGCGCGGCAGTTCCCGTTCTCGGAGATGGTCATCGCCGTGCGCGCCGCCGACGCCGGCGCCGGCGCGGCGGCCGTGCGCAACGCATTGCGGAAGGTGGCGCCGGCCGTGCCGATGGCGGAGCCGCGCTCGTGGGGCAGCCGCCTCGCCGAGCGCACCGCCGAGGCGCGGGTGCTGCGCAGCGTGCTGCTGCTGTTCGGCGGCCTGGCGGCGCTGCTGGCGGCGGTGGGCGTCTATGGCCTCTTCTCGTGGGCGGTACAGATGCGGACGCGCGAGCTGGCGATTCGCCTGGCTCTGGGCGCCACCGCCGGCACCGTCGGCGGGCTGGTGGTGCGCCACGGCCTGAGCCTGGTCGTCGCCGGGCTGGCTGGCGGGCTGGTCGCCGTGCAGCTCCTCGACGGTCTGCTGTCGCGGGTGCTCTACGGCGTGACGGCCCGCGACGGCGTGGCCACCGGCGCCGCCTGCGCGGTGCTCATCGTGGCGGCGCTGGCGGCCACGGTGCCACCGGCGATGCGCGCGATGCGCGTCAATCCGGTCGATGGACTGAGGGCTGAGTGATCTGTTGATCTCGTGATCGGGTGATCTGTTGATCGATCTATAGATCTGGCGATCGGCTGATCTGTCGATCGAATCGGCTGCGGCCTGCGGCCGCGCGATCATCAGATCGATCATCCGATCAGCAGACCACCCGATCATCAGATCGATCAATAGATCATCAGGTCACACGATCGACCGATTCCGAATCTGCCAGAATCTATCTGCCAGCCGCCGGCATCTCGACGTCGGAGTCGCGGCGGCGGCGTGTCGACGCCGGCTGGCCGCCGGCCCACCAGGCCGTGCCGGCCGGGGTGGCATCGGATCGCTGCAGCAGCGCCAGCATCTCGTCGGCGGTGATCGGGCGGGAGAACAGGAACCCCTGCACGAGCGGGCAGCCGAGCGTGCGCACCGTGTCGAGCTCGGTCGGGGTCTCCACCCCCTCGGCCACCACGTCGATGCCCAGGATGGCGGCCAGCTCGACGGCGTACTGCACGATGGCCGAGCTGCCGCCCTGGTCCTGGGTGCCGCCGATGTAGGCGCGGTCGATCTTCAGCGTGTGCACGCCGAGGGTGCGGATGTGTTCGGTCGCGGCCAGACCGAGGCCGAAATCGTCGAGGGCGATCTTGAACTCCGCGTCGCGCAACGCGCGCGTCACCTCGACGGCGCGGTCGTAGTTCGACATTGCCTCCATCTCGGCGATCTCCAGTTCGAGGTCGCCGTGATCGAGACCCGCGCTTCGCGTGGCGGCGTCGAGACGATCGAGCAGGTCGGGTTCGAGGAACTGCCTGGCCAGCAGATTGACCGACACGCGGATCCCGTGCGCCGGGGCATGGGCGCTGCGCCACGAGGCCAGGGCGGCACAGGCGGCGCCCAGCGCCTCCCAGCCAACCGGCACGATGGTGCCGGTCTGTTCGAGCAACGGGACGAAGGTATTGGGCCTGAGCAGCCCGCGCGACGGGTGGCGCCAGCGGAGCAGCGCTTCGGCGCGGACGATCGACCCGTCGTGCAGGTCGACCATCGGCTGGTACCACACCTCGAACTGGTGTTCGGTGATCGCGGCGGAGAGATCCGCCGCGAACTCCATGAACTCCGCGAGGCCGGCCTTGGCGGAGTCATCGAAGAGCTGCGTCTCGGACGGGCCGCGCGCCTTGGCGCGCACCAGTGCCGAATAGGCGTCGCGCAGCATGTCCTCGGCCGAGTCGTGGGCCGCGCTGTTGGTGGAGATGCCGATGCTCACCGAGGTGAACAGCCGTTGTCCGGCCACCGCGAACGGCGCCGCCATCGCGTCGTGTATCCGGGCGGCAACCCGCGCCGAGTCGCGGGGATCGGCCAGGCTCGACAGGACCACCGCGCACTCGTCGCCGCCCAGCGGCGGCAGCGCCACGTCGGACGGCGCGCCCTCGCCGCCGCGGTTCGAACCCAGGCGCGCCACCAGGTCGCCCTCGCGCAGGCAGCGCGCCACGCGGCCGAGCGTCTCGCGCAGCAACGCATCGCCGGTGTCGTGGCCCAGCTGTTCGTTCTGGGCCCCGAACCGGTCGAGGTCCACCAGCAGGAGCGCGAAGCGCGCGGCGGGATCCTGGCGAGCGGCCTGCACGAGGCGCCCGACGCAGGCCCGCAGCGCGGCCAGGCCGGGCAGGCCGGCCAGCGGATCGCTCGCATTACGCTCCGTGACATCGGCCAGCGTGCCGGCGAGCACGGTGGGCCGGCCGCTGGCGTCGCGCTCGGCCACGGCGCGGGCGACCACCCAGCGGAACGCGCCGCCGCGGATCCGCACGCGGTGCTCGCAGCTGAGCTCGGCCGTGTCGCCGGTGATGTGCCGATCGAGCGAGCTCATCAGCGACGCGACATCGTCGGGATGCACGCGGCCCAGCCAGGCATGCAGGGACTGCACGTCGTCGACCGGCCGTTCGCCCATGATCGCGTGCCAGCCGGCCGAATAGGCGACGCGGTCAGAATCGACGCGCCAGCGCCAGGTGGCGCCTGACGCCACCGGGGCCATGCCGTCGTCGCGGCCGTCGCTTGGCATCCGGGTCTCGCCGGCACGGCCCGGGGGTGTCCGGGGGCGCCTCGCATCCCGGATGGTAGCGCCGAGGCGTTCCCGGGCCAAGTGGGCCACCGGTGGGGACGGCCGGGCCCGGTACGGTCTGTCGTCCTAGACGCCCTGGGCGGGGACCAGGCTCTCGACGGTGGCCACCAGGTGGTCCACGTCGAGCGGCTTGGGCTCGAAGCAGTCGCAACCGACGCGCATCGCCTGGTTGCGCCGCTCGGTCTGCGTATCCTCCGACAGCGCCACCACGTGGATGTGGCGGGTGACCGGATTGGCCTTCAGCCGGCGGGTCGATTCCCAGCCGTCCAGCGTCGCCCGATCCATGTCCATGACGATGACGTCGGGCCGCTGCTCCCGCGCGAGCTGGAGCGCGACGCGGCCGCTCTCAGCGCAGTGGGCCCGGAAGCCCCGGGCCTGGAGGCGCTGGAGCACCATCTGCCGCTGGGCATCGGGTTCGTTGACCACGATGACCGTGCCCCGGGTGCCCACGCTCAACCGACGGCTGTTCATCGACACGACGGCAAGCTGGTGTTCAGGAAGCGTGCCAAGCCCGACGGTATCGAGGTGCACGCTTTGTGGCGTGCCTGCCTGGATTTCACGCCCGGCAGCCGTCACCGCGGTGACGCGAAGTGCGCGGCTGCCACTTTTCTGACGTCGCGGCGCGCGGTGGCGGCAGGGTGGGCGGGGCTGCGTTACCATGAGGGGTTCGGAGCCCGGCCGGGGTCTTGCCGGGGGCGAGTCCTTCCCAGTCCATGTCACCCACCGCCTCTGCACCGGCCGTCGGTCTCGTCATCAAGGGCGCGCGCACCCACAACCTGAAGAACATCGACCTCAGCCTCCCCGCCGAGGCCCTGGTGGTTGTGACCGGCGTCAGCGGGTCGGGCAAGTCGTCGCTCGCCTTCGACACCATCTACGCGGAAGGGCAGCGGCGCTACGTGGAATCGCTGTCGGCCTACGCCCGCCAGTTTCTCGAGCGGATGGAGAAGCCCGATGTGGATCGCATCGAGGGCATCGCCCCGTCGATCGCCATCCGGCAGAAGAACAGCGTCCGCAACCCCCGCTCGACGGTGGGCACGGTCACCGAAATCCACGACTACATGCGCCTCCTGTTCGCGCGCGTTGGCCGCACCTTCTGCCGCCAGTGCGGCGTCGAGGTCATTCGCGAGACCGCCGAGGTGGTCACCGACCGCCTGCTGGCGCTGTCGCCAGGGGCGCGGCTGCTCATCGGTTTCGACATGCCGGTACTGGCGGCGTCCACGACCGGGCGTCACCGCGAGGACGAGGCCGACGAAGACGAGTCGCCCGACGACAACGGCAACGAGCCGCTGCCGTTCAAGGCGGCGCTGGCCCCCGGGGCGGCGGCCGTGGACGCGCTCCGCCGCAAGGGCTTCGGCCGGCTGCTGGTCGACGGCGTGGCCCGCGGCTTCGAGGATCTGACCCCGGCCGATTTCGAGGGCCGCCCGTCGCTGGCGGTGGTCGTCGATCGCCTCAAGGTCGAGGCCGAGGCCCGCACGCGCATCACCGACGCGGTGGAGATCGCCTACCAGGAGGGCGGTGGCGCCGCCTGGGTGGTGCAGCTCGGCGAGTCCGGCACCGAGGACGTCCGCCACGTGTTCAGCGAGCGGTTCGAGTGCCGTCCGTGCGGGCTCACCTACGAGGACCCGCAGCCGCGGCTGTTCTCGTTCAACAACCCGTTCGGTGCCTGTCCGACCTGCCATGGGTTCGGCAACATCATCGAGCTCGATCTCGACCTCGTGGTCCCCGACGCGGCCAAGACCCTGTCGCAAGGCGCCATCGAGCCGTGGACCAAGCCGCACTACCGGTCGTACCTCGGTGAGCTGAAGAAGATGTGCAAGGCGAGCGGCGTGCCGCTCGACGTGCCGTGGCAGGACCTCACCGACGAGCAGCGCCGGCTGGTGGTGGAGGGCGACGGCGATTTCGAGGGCGTGCGCGGGTTCTTCGACTGGCTGGAGCGCAAGAAGTACAAGGTGCACGTCCGGGTGTTCCTCAGCCGCTACCGCGGCTACCAGACCTGCCCCGACTGCGCCGGCACCCGCCTGCGCCGCGAGGCCCGGGCGGTGCGCGTCGGCGGGCGGACGATCGACCAGGTCTCGGCGCTGACCACCCGGCAGGCACAGGACTTCTTCGCCGCGCTCGATCTGCAGCCGCAAGACGCCGCGATCGCCGACAAGGTGCTGAAGGAAGTGCGGCGGCGGCTCGGCTTCCTGAGTGATGTCGGCCTCGAGTACCTGACGCTCGACCGGTTGTCCTCGACGCTCTCGGGCGGCGAAGCGCAACGCATCAACCTGGCGACGTCACTTGGGGCGTCGCTGGTCGGCACCCTCTATGTGCTCGACGAGCCGTCGATCGGCCTGCACCCGCGCGACAACCTGCGGCTCATCGCCATCCTCCGCCAGCTCCGCGATCAGGGCAACACCGTCATCGTCGTCGAGCACGACGCCGACATGATCGCCGTCGCCGACTACGTCGTGGACATGGGCCTCGGCGCGGGTGAGCACGGCGGCCGGGTGATCTACTCGGGCGCGCTCGCGGGGCTCACCGCCGATCCCCGCTCGCTCACCGCCAAGTACCTGCGCGGCGAACTGCAGATCCCCATCCCCGCTGCCCGGCGCAAGGGCACGCCGCAGCGGCTCCGGCTGGTCGGGGCGCGCGAACACAACCTGAAGGACGTCGATGTCGAGATCCCCCTCAACACGCTGACCTGCATCACCGGGGTCAGCGGCTCGGGCAAGTCGACCCTCGTTCACGATGTCCTCTACGCCGCGCTCAAGCGCGGCAAGGGCGACTGGGACCGCAAGGTCGGGTTCCACCGGCGGCTGGAAGGGGCCGAGTTCCTGACCGACGTGGTGCTGGTCGACCAGACGCCGATCGGCCGGACGCCGCGCTCCAACCCGGTGACCTACCTCAAGGCCTTCGATCCGATCCGCGAGCTGCTGGCCGCGACCAAGGACGCCCGGGCGCGCGGCCTGACCGCCAGCCACTTCTCCTTCAACGTGCCCGGGGGGCGGTGCGAAGCCTGCCAAGGGGAAGGCCAGGTGAAAGTCGAGATGCAGTTCCTCGCCGACGTCTACGTGCCGTGCGAGCACTGCGACGGCAAGCGCTTCAAGGCCAACGTCCTCGACGTGCGCTACAAGGGCAAGAACGTCACCCAGATCCTCGATCTGACGGTGCGCGAGGCGCTGCAGTTCTTCAGCGGCTCGATCAAGGTGCTGCGGCGGTTGCAGGTGCTCGACGAGATCGGCCTCGGCTACCTGCGGCTGGGCCAGCCGGCGACCACGCTCTCGGGCGGCGAGGCGCAGCGCGTGAAGATCGCCGCGCACCTGGCCTCGCACGGCGGCGAACGGCTGCTCTACATCCTCGACGAACCGACCACCGGGCTGCACTTCGACGACATCGCCAAGCTGCTGACCGCCTTCCGCAAGCTGCTCGAGGCTGGCAGCACGTTGATCGTCATCGAGCACAACCTCGACGTGATCAAGACCGCCGACTGGATCGTCGATCTCGGCCCCGAGGGCGGCGACGCCGGCGGCCGCCTGGTGGCGATGGGCACGCCCGAGCAGGTGGCCCACGTCGCCGAGTCGCATACTGGACGCTATCTCCAGGCGACGTTGCAGAACGGCGACGCCGAGTAGCAGCGATGGTGTCGCTCGACGATCCTGCCCGCCGACCTTCTACGCCCGGCCGACCCTCGAGGTGGCGCGCGACCTGGTCGGCAAGGTGCTGGTGCACCGCGACCGCACTGTCGTTTGCAGCGGCCGCATCGTCGAGACCGAGGCCTACATCGGCGAAACCGACCCGGCGTGCCACGCTTTCAAGGGACGCACTCCCCGGAACGAACCGCTCTATGGGCCGCCTGGACTCGCCTACGTCTATGTGAGCTACGGCCTGCACCACCTGCTGAACGCGGTCACCGAGCACGCCAACTTCCCGTCGGCGGCGCTGATCCGCGCCATCGAACCGCTCGAGGGGGTGGGGCGGATGCGGGCCCGGCGTCTCGCCGCCAACCCCAAGCTCGACGGGGTGGGGGACGTCGACCTCGGCCGCGGTCCCGGCAATCTCACCGTCGCGATGGGCATCACCACCTCCACGCACAACGGCCGGATGCTCACCACGGGAGTGCTCACGGTGCACGACGACGGCACGCCGGTGAACGACGTGGTGTGGACGCCGCGAATCGGCGTCACGCTGGGGGCCGATCGCCGCTGGCGCTGCGCCGCCCCGGCGAGCCGCGCCGTGTCGGGCGTGCGGGCGTGGCTCACGGCGGGCTCGCTACGGCCGTCGCCGGTGCCGGGCCTCAAGCGCTGAGCGGCGAAGTCTGGTCCGGCGACGGAGGGGCCAGTCCCCTCACGAGCCGATGGTGACGACGACCTTGCCGCGGGCCCGGCCGGTCTCCAGGTACCGCATCGCTTCGGCCACCTGGTCCAGCGGGAACTCCCGATCGATCACCGGTGTGACCGACCCGGCCTGCATCAGATCGCGCATCGTCGCCAAGTCTGTCGGGTTCTGCTGCGCCAGCATCATGCCGAGGTGCTGGCTCACGAACGGATCGACGACGACCATCTGGAGCACTCGATCGAGCGGCGCCAGCCAGCGGCCGCTCGGCCCGCCGACCATCACGTAGATGCCGTCGGGCGTCAAGGCCCGGCGGTTGGCGAGCGCCGAGTGGTTGCCGACCATGTCGACGATGACGTCGTAGCGCACCGCACCCAGCGTGTAGTCCTCGCGAGTGTAGTCGAGGGCGTGGTCGGCGCCGAGCGACCGCACCAGCTCGACGTTGCGAGTGCTGCTGACGCCGGTCACGGTCGCGCCGAGCGACTTGGCGATCTGCACGGCGAAGGTGCCGACCCCTCCCGACGCGCCGTTGATCAGCACCCGCTGACCGGGGCCGACGCGGCCCCGGTCGCGCACCGCCTGGAGCGCGGTGAGCGCGGCAACCGACACGGTGGCGGCCTGCACGAAGCTGACGTTCGCCGGCTTGGCGACGACATTGCGTGCGGCGACCACGATGTACTCGGCAAGTGCGCCGGTGCGTCCGCCGAACACCTCGTCGCCGGTCTTGAACATGGTGACCTCGGCCCCGACCGCCTCGACGATGCCGGCGTAGTCCACGCCGAGCCGGATGTTGGCCGGCCGCCGCAGCCCGGCGTCGAGCCGCATGAAGTACGGCTCGCCTCGCATGTAGTGGCTCTCGAGCGGATTCACCGACGCGGCGCGCACCCGCACCAGCACCTGGCCGGGGCCTGGCATCGGCTTTTCGAGCTCGTCGATCGCCAGGACGTCTGGCGCCCCGTAGTCGCAGTAGACGACGGCGCGCATCGGGTACTGGGGGACGGCCGCCCGCTGCGCCTCACAGTCGTTGTCGGACCGCCAGTAGGCCACCGCGAACCCGGCCAATCCCAGCACGACCAATGCCGCCAGTCCTCGGGCCAGCCAGCGCGCGGCGGCTCGCAGTGTCATACGAAGAGTGGACGAGGGCAGGGCGCCGACTGTTCAGGCCACTAGCGGCCGCGCGGGCGCGCCGCTTCCTGGACCACGGTCACGCGTACGGTCTGGCGCGCCGCGTCGCGGAGCACTTCGAGCGCGAGCGTACTGCCCAGCGGGGAGTCGGCGACGCTGCGCATGAAGGCCGCGGCGTCGGTCACCGGCCGGCCGTTGACCGACAGCAGGACGTCGCCGGGCCGCAGGCCTGCCTGGTAGGCGGCGCCCCGCGCCATGCGCATCACCACGAGCCCGTCGGTCGTCGGCGCGCGCAGCTCGTCGGCCAGGCGCGAGGTGAGCGGCGCCACCTCGAGGTAGCCGATCGAGCCGCGGCGCACGACCCCGTATTTCGTGAGGTCGTCGACCACCCGGCGGGCCAGGTTGCTGGGAACGGCGAACCCGATGCCCTGATACCCGCCGCTTTGCGAGAAGATGGCGGTGTTGATGCCGATGAGCTCGCCGCGGGCGTTGATGAGCGCGCCGCCCGAGTTGCCGGGATTGATCGCGGCGTCGGTCTGGATGAAGTCCTCGTAGGCGGCGATGCCGACGTTGGCGCGGCCGAGCGCGCTGACGATGCCCAGCGTGACGGTCTGGTTCAACTGGAAGGGGCTGCCGATCGCCAGCACCCATTCGGCGACCTTGAGCTTCGACGAGTCGCCCCACGGGATGGTCGGCAGGCCGCGGGCCTCGACCTTGAGCAGGGCGAGATCGGTCGAGGCGTCCACGCCGATCACCTTGGCGCGCAGCTCGCGCTTGTCGCCGAGGCCGACGGTGACCTCGACCTGGCCCTCGCCGACGACGTGGCTGTTGGTGAGCACGTAGCCATCGGGAGTGATGACCACCCCCGAGCCGAGGCTCGACTCGTAGCGGGAACGGCTGCCGAACATGTCGTCGCCGCCGCCGAAGAAGTACTGGAAGAACGGGTCGTTGGCGAAGGGCGAGGTCTGGCGGCGCACCACCTGGAGCGAGGCGATGTTGGTGACGGCGCCGGTCGTCTGCTCGGCCACCCGGGTGAAGTCGGGCCCGGGGCTCAACACCGGCGCGGCATCGGTGCGGACCGGGCGGGGCGGCGTCGCCTGATCGCCGGCGCCGGCGTCGCCGGTGCCGCGCATCCGGCCCGAGACGACCAGTCCGGCGGTCACCCCGGCGAGCACGAACAGCACGGCGAGGACGAACCGGCGCATGGCGGTGTCGATCGAGAGCCGATCAGGAAACGTCGACGCGCCGCGGACCTTGCGTCTGTCCCTTCGGCACGACGACGGTCAGCACTCCGTCCTTCAGCTCGGCGGAGATCCGATCTTCGACGACGGTGTGCGGCAGCCGGAACGATCGGCTGAACTCACCGTGGCCGCGTTCCACCTGGTGATACTGCTCGCAGGCCACCCGGGCGTCACGACGGCCATGGACGGTGAGCTGGCCGTCGTGGACGTCGATGCGGATCTGAGCCCGGGGGACGCCGGGCAGCTCGGCCGTGATGATGTACGCGTCGGCCGTCTCACACAAGTCCGCCGCCGGAACCCAACCCTGCGGGGTCGATGCCGGCAGCCGCTCCATCTTCAGCTGAATGGCGAGCAGATCCCGCACCGGATCCCACCTGGCGAAGGCCACGAACCGATGGTAGCACGGGCTGCACGGACTCGATTCCGGCCGCGCGGAGGCGGCCGTCCGCGTCCGTGCCTCGGCGCGCCGGCGAGAGCCGCGTGCTAGGATCCGGAAGATCTACGACACCCACAAGGCAGACCGATGGCAAACACCCTGGCCGCCACGCGCCTCAAGCGCGGCATGATCATCATCCAGGCCGGCGACCTGCTCCGGATCCTCGATCTCGAGCACAAGACGCCCGGCAATCTGCGCGGTTTCGTCCGCGTCAAGACCCGGAACCTGCGCAGCCAGACGACCTCCGAGCAGCGCCTGCGCTCGGAAGACGTGGTCGAGCGGGCGGTGCTCGACGAAAAGCAGATGCAGTACCTCTACAGCGACGGCGAGGACCACTACTTCATGGATACCTCGACCTACGAACAGACCCATCTCACCTCCGAGGCGCTCGGCGACTCGGTCGGTTACCTCAAGCCCGAGATGACCATCACGGTCGAGTTCCACGGCAGCGAGCCGATGGGCATCGAGCTGCCGCAGACGGTGGACCTGAGGGTGCAGGAGACGGTGCCGGCCATCAAGGGCGCCACGGCCACCAACCAGCTGAAGCCGGCCACCACCGAGACCGGTCTGGTCGTGCAGGTGCCGCCCTTCATCGGCGAAGGCGATGTCATCCGGGTGAACACCGAGACCGGCGAGTATCAGTCGCGGGCCTGAGCGCAGGACCATGGACGTCGTCCGTACGGCCAACCAGGGCTGGATCGAAGTGATCGTCGGCAGCATGTTCAGCGGCAAGAGCGAGGAGCTCATCCGCCGCGTGCGCCGGGCCCAGATCGCCCGCCAGCGCGTGCAGATCTTCAAGCCGGTGCTGGACACCCGCTACGCCCCCGACGCCATCGTCTCGCACGGCGAGCTGCGCCTCTCGGCCGAGTCGGCTGCGACCTCGGCCGAGCTGCTCGCCAGGGTGCGCCTCGACACCGAGGTGGTGGGGATCGACGAAGGGCAGTTTTTCGACGCCGCGCTGCCGGCCGCCTGTGCCGAGCTGGCCGGGCGTGGCGTGCGGGTGATCGTCGCCGGCCTCGACCAGGACTACCTCGGCCGCCCCTTCGAGCCGATGCCGCACCTGCTGGCGATCGCCGAATACATCACCAAGACCCGCGCCATCTGCGTCGTCTGCGGCAACCCGGCCAACCACACGCAGCGGCTCGTGCACAGCGCCGACCGGGTGCTGCTGGGGGCCCACGGCACCTACGAGGCCCGGTGCCGGCGCTGCTTCGATCCGGTGCTGTCGCGGCAGGAACCCGCAGAAACCGCCACCAGCGATTGACGCGCTGCGAGGCGGGATCGGAGAATCGACGAGTGCCGGTCGTCGAGCTGCTGCCCAGAGTGCTCTTCGTGCTCGGTCTGGGCTTTCTCGTCGCCAACCTGCGGGCGGCCCGGGACCTGTGGCGCTGGGCGGGTCGCCGATCGGCAGCGCTGACGGTCTGGACCGCCCCCAAGCCGCCGTTCTACGCCATGAGCCTGGCGATTGGCGGGGCCATGGGGTGCCTGCTGCTGTCCGCCCTGTTCGTCCCCCGGCCGTTCCCGGCCATCTTCGGCGAGCTGATGATGTTCCTGTACTACGGCGCCGCGGTGCCGCTGAGCTCTCGCATCGCGCACGGCCTGTATGCCGACGGGATCTGGGCCGACGCCGGCTTCATGCCCTACGCCCAGATCGGGGGCCTGTCGTGGCAGGACCGCGGCGATGCCTCGACGCTCATCGTCGTCTCGCGCCTGACCTCGCTGGCGCGCCGGCTCCCGGTGCCCGGCCAGCGCCTGGGCGAGGTGCGGAACGTGCTGCGGCAGAAGATCGCCGAGCACGCCATCGACTTCCAGGGCGGCCCCGGGCTGCACCTGGACGGGCATGATGCGAGGGAAGACGTCTAGACGGGATACTTGAAGCCGCTAGCCGCTAGACTCGAGGCGTCCCGCTACAACGGTGTACTCTGTGACGGAGTGATCTCTAGCCGCCAGCTGCTAGCCGCTAGCCGCTTGCCGTTCAGGAGGCCGGCGGGCCTGTTGAAGGCCGGCCGAGCGCCCGATATCCCTGGAGCATCCACATGGCCGCACGTCCCACTTGGAAGGGTTTTCTGAAGGTCAGCCTGGTCACCATCCCGGTGCGGGTGTATCCCGCCACCGAGTCGAGCGCCACGATCGCGTTCAACCAGCTCCACGAGGAGTGCCAGACCCGCATCCAGCAGAAGAAGTGGTGTCCGTCGTGCGATCGCGAGGTGACCAGCGCCGAGGTGGTCAAGGGCTACGAGTTCGAGAAGGGCCGGTGGGTGGTGGTGGCCGACGAGGACATCGCCAAGGTGAAGACCGAGTCCACCAAGGTGATCAACCTGCTCCAGTTCGCCGAGGACGACGAAATCGACCCGATGTACGTCGACAAGGCCTATTACCTGGCGCCCGAGGGGCCGATGGCGGCCGACGCCTACGCGGTGATGCGCGACGGCATGATCGGCAAGGCCGGCATCGGCAAGGTGGCGATCCACGGCCGCGAGTACCTGGTGGCGGTGAAGCCGCACAAGCAGGGGCTGGTGATGTACACGCTGCACCACGCCGCCGAGATCCGCACCATCGACCAGATCGACGAGCTGCGCGAGGTGCGCGGCAAGGTCTCGGCCGCTGAGGCCAAGCTCGCCCAGCAGGTCATCGACAGCTATCAGGGCCCGCTCGATCTCAAGACCTACACCGACGAGTACCAGAGCGGCCTGCGCGCCATCATCGACGCCAAGGTGGCCGGCGAGGAAATCGTCGCGCCGAAGGAAGAGGCCGCGCCGCAGGTGATCGACCTCATGGAGGCGCTGCGCCGCAGCCTCGACCAGGTGAGCGCGGGCCCCAAGCCGACGGCCAAGGCCGGTGCGCCGGCGAAGAAGGCCGAGGCCAAGGGCAAGGTGCTGCCGGTCAAGGCGGCGGCGAAGAAGCGAAAGGCGTCGTGACGGGCGAGCCGCAGCGCAAGATCGTCTGGTCGTAACCCGCGAAGGCGGCGTCGCGGCGGCCGCGACGCGGCTCCTCCTCCTGGCCTCAGGCCGCTGCTGTAGATCATTCGGCCTGGAGGAGGATCCACGCCGCGCCCGCCGCGGTACCGCTAGCGCAGCAGATAGCCGAGCACGCCCAGGCCCGAGGCCGTGGGATCACGCAGCCAGTCGGGCGGCGTCAGCCACACGAACGCGAGGATCGCGATCACCCAGATGTCGTAGGGCAGGGTGGCCCGCTCGTCGCGCCAGAAGAAAAAGCGCGAGACGACGCCGAGCGGTCCGCTGGTCGACGGCATCGGCAGCCGGTTCAGCTCCAGGTAGGTGTAGTAGATCCGGTTGGCCACCGTGACCACCGCCAGCGTGAGGATCACCCACAGGACGGCGGCCATCCGATCGGTGAACGCGCCGATCATGAAGAGGACGATGCGTTCGGGCCGCTCCATGAACCCCACCTTGCACTTCTCGATCAGCGACTCGGCGCGCGCCCGGGCGTAGCTGGTCATGATCGAGAAGATGAGCGCCGAGGTCGCCACCAGCACGTAGCCCTCGCGGCCGAGCGAGGAGTAGAGCCAGATGAGGCCGGTGAAGAGGGCCAGGTCGGAGAAGCGATCGAGTGTGGAGTCCCAGAAGGCGCCGAACTCCGACTGCTTCCCGGTGATGTGCGCGACCTTGCCGTCGATGAAGTCGAAGATGTTGGCGCCGATCATGATCACGCCGGCGAGGACGAAACGGTCGACGGCCAGCGCCCACGCCGCCCAGACATTGACCAGCACGCCGATGAGGGTCAGGACATTGGGGTGGATACCGAGGGCGACGCTGGCGCTGATGATGGCGCGCAGCGGCAGCATGCAGGCCGCGCCGATGAACCCGGTAAAGGTCATTCGTTACAATGAAGTGGCAGGAATTCCCGCGAAACCGGCTCTAGCGTAGTTCATGGCCATTCAGGATCTCAAGGAACAGATCGCCCGGCTGCCCGAGCAGCCGGGAGTCTACCTGTATGGCAACCACGAGGGCCAGACGATCTACGTCGGCAAGGCGCGGGCGCTGCGCGACCGGGTGCGCAGCTACCTGGGGGCGTACGGCGCCAATCCCAAGACCGATGCGCTGCTCGACGAGGTGACCTCGCTCGACGTCATCGTCACCGACTCGGTGGTCGAGGCGCTGGCGCTCGAGAACAACCTGATCAAGCGCCGGACGCCCAAGTACAACATCCTGCTGCGCGACGACAAGAACTATCCCTATCTGCGGCTCACGCTGAGCGAAGCGTTCCCGCAGGTCCTCGTCGCCCGTCAGGTGGTCCGCGACGGCGACCTCTATGCCGGGCCGTTCCTGCCGGCCACGCTCGCCCGGCGCACCATGTCGCTCAGCCACAAGCTGTTCGGCCTGCGCTCCTGCAGCGAGGTCATCACCGGCCGCCGGCCGCGGCCGTGCCTCGAGTACGACATCAAGCGGTGTCTGGCGCCGTGCGTCGCCGATCTGTGCTCGCCCGAGCGCTACGCGCGGGCCGTGGGCGACGTCCGCTACCTGCTCGAAGGCCGCAACGACGAGCTCGCCGGCGAGCTCGAGCAGCGCATGCGGGCGGCCGCCGAGGCCGAGCGGTTCGAGGAAGCCGCTCACCACCGTGACGCGATGCGCGTCGTGCAGGCGTTGAGCGTGCGGCAGCAGAAGATGGCCACCGCGGAGCTGGGCGATCGTGACGTCTTCGGGGTGACGGTCGGCGAGCGGGGTGCCGTGATCCAGGTGTTCCAGGTCCGGCGCGGACGGGTGGTCGAGCGCGTGACGCTGTTCAGCGACGCCCACGAGGTGGCTGGCGGGGCCGAGGCCGTCGTCGCCGCCGCCCTGCAGCAGTTCTACGAGGAGCAGGCGCCGCCCCGCGAGGTCTACGTGCCGGCCGCCATCGACGACGCCGACGTGATGGAGGAGTGGCTCTCGGCCCGCGCCGGCCGCAGGGTGCGCATCGTCGTGCCGCAGCGCGGCGACCGCCGCCGCCTGGTGGAGCTGGCCACCCGCAACGCCGAGCTCTCGTACCGGGCACGCCACGAACACGGCGGGCTGGCCGAGGCGTCGGCACTCGCCCAGCTCCAGCAGGCGCTGCAGCTGCCGGCCGTGCCGCGGCGCATCGAGTGCATCGACATCTCCACCCTGCAGGGCAGCGAGACGGTCGCCTCGCTCGTGGTCTGCGAGGACGGCCGGATGGCGAAGGGGGAGTACCGGAAATACCGGGTCTCGGGGCCCGGGTCCCGGGTATCCCTCGAGCCCCAGCCCCCAGCCCCCAGCCCCCAGCCCCGCTTCCTCGACGATTTCGCCGCCATGGAACAGGTGGTCCGCCGCCGCTACGCCGCGGTGGTCGAAGCCGGAGGGCCGTTCCCCGACCTCCTGGTCGTCGACGGCGGCAAGGGGCAACTCGCCGCCGCGTATGCGGCGCTGGAGCGGGTCGGGTTGTCCAACCTGGTGGCGATCGGGCTGGCCAAGCGGGAGGAGCTGGTCTTCACCCGCGACCACGACGAGCCGCTGGCGCTCGAGCGGACCGGACCGGCGCTGCATCTCCTGCAGCGAATTCGCGACGAGGCGCACCGCTTCGCCGTGACCTTTCACCGGAAGTCTCGGACCAAGCGCGACTTCTCGTCGGAACTCGACACGATCGACGGCGTCGGTGCCCGTCGGCGCAATCAGCTGCTGCGCCGGTTCGGTAGTGTTGCCGGCGTCCGACGGGCGACGCGCGAAGACCTGGTGCCGCTGGTCGGCCGGCGCTGCGCCGACGCGATCCTCGCCCACTTCGCCGGCGCTCCGGCCGCGCGCTGACACGCCTCCGCGCCGGCGCCGGCCGCGGCCCTGTGGTACGCTGATGCGCTTTGGCGGACCTGGATTTCGTCCAGATCGGACTCTCGCTCGCCGTGCTCCTGGGCTCGCTCACGGTGCACGAAGCGGCGCACGCCTGGGCGGCGAACCAGCTCGGCGATCCCACGGCGCGGCTGCTCGGCCGGCTCACGCTGAACCCGGTCGCCCACATCGACCCGATCGGCACGCTGCTCTTTCCGCTGATTGCGGCCGCCACCGGACTGCCGCTCATCGGCTGGGCGAAGCCGGTGCCGGTCGACAGCCGCAACCTGCGTTCCCCGCGCCGCGACTTCGCGCTGGTGGCGGCGGCCGGCCCGGCCAGCAACCTGGTCATGGCGGTGATCGGCGCGGCCTGGCTCCAGCTGGCGCCCGATCGGATGGTCGTCGGCCTGGTCGGCTATGCCGTCCTGCTGGTGGTGATTGTCAACGTCCTGCTCGCGGTGTTCAACATGCTGCCCATCCCGCCGCTCGACGGCGGCAACGTGCTGCTCGGCGTGCTGCCCCTGCCCGCCGCGCGGCGTGGTGGAGCGGTTGCGTCCGTACGGCATCATCGTGCTCTACGGCCTGATGTTCTCCGGGGTCTTCGGCGCCGTGATCCGCCCGGTACAGCAGCGTCTACTCGGTTGGCTGCTGTGACGAAGAAACGCGTGGTGTCGGGCATGCGCCCGACGGGGAAGCTCCATCTCGGTCATCTCGTCGGCGCCCTCGACAACTGGGTCCAACTCCAGCGCGACTACGACTGCTATTACTTCGTGGCCGATTGGCACGCGCTGACCAGCCACTTCGCCGACACCTCGGAGCTGGTCGATACCGCCGTCGACAACCTGGCCGACTGGATCGGCGCCGGCATCGACCCGGAGCGGAGCACGATCTTCGTCCAGTCGCTGGTGCCGGAGCACGCCGAGCTCTACCTGCTGCTGCAGATGGTCACGCCGGTGCCGTGGCTGGAACGCGTGCCCACCTACAAGGAGCTGATCGACGAGCTCACCGAGCGCGATCTGAGCAGCATCGGCTTCCTCGGCTACCCGCTGCTGCAGACCGCCGACGTCATCATGTACGACGCCAACTTCGTGCCGGTGGGGGACGATCAGGTGCCGCACCTCGAGCTGTCGCGCGAGGTCGTCCGCCGCTTCAACAACGTGTTCGGCGAGGTCTTCGTCGAGCCGCAAGTGAAGCTCACGCCGACGTCGCGGCTGCCTGGCCTGGACAACCGCAAGATGAGCAAGAGCTACGCCAACACCATCGACCTGGCCGACGACGCCGCGACGGTGGTGACAAAAGTGCGGCAGATGTATACCGATCCGAAACGGATCCGGGCCGACATCCCGGGCACCGTCGAAGGCAATCCGGTGTTCACCTACCACAAGGCTTTCAATTCGAATCGCGACGAGGTCGCCGATCTCCAGGCCCGCTACACCGCCGGAAAGGTCGGCGACGTCGAGGTCAAGACCAAGCTGGCGGCGGCCATCAACCGGGTGCTCGACCCGATCCGCGAGCGGCGGGCAGCGGCGCTGGCCCGGCCCGGCTACCTGCGCGAGGTGATGGTCGAAGGGTCGCGGAAGGCCCGCGCCGTGGCGGTCGAGACGATGGAGCGGGCGCGGGCGGCCGTCAAGCTCCGCTACTAGGCGACGGACGCGGTCACGGCCACCATGAGCGATACGCCGAACACCCCGGGCGAGACATCGGGCGAGGCCTTCGAGTCGCAGCTCGACGCCATCACCCTGCGTCTGGCGGCCTTCGAGGGACCGCTCGATCTGCTGCTGCACCTCATCAAGAAGAACGAGGTCAGCGTCTACGACATCCCGATCGCGCTCATCACCGAGCAGTACCTCCAGTACCTGAACCTGATGCAGGAGCTGAACCTGGACGTGGCCAGCGAATTCCTGGTCACCGCCGCGACGCTGATCCACATCAAGAGCCGTGAGCTGCTGCCCCGGCCCGAATCGGCGGCCGGCGTCGAGGACGAGGAGATCGACCCGCGCGATGCGCTCGTGCGCCGGCTGGTCGAGCACCAGCGGTTCAAGGCGGCGGCCGAGCTCCTCCACGAACGCGAGACGCTGCGCAGCGCGCAGTGGACGCGCCCCGACGCCCGGGTCGAGGCCCTCGCCGGCGAGCCGGTCGAGCCCGAGCTCGACGTCGATCTCTTCGGACTGCTGGCCGCGTTCCGCCGGGTGCTCGAACGCTCCCGGGAGCGGCCGTCGATCCCGCTGCCGCCCGAGCAGATCTCGATCGAGACGCGCATCGAGCAGCTGCTCGAGCGGCTGTCGGAGACCGACGCCTGCGGTTTCGACGACCTGTTCGACGACGCCGCCTCGCGCGGCGACCTGATCGTCACGTTCCTGGCGATCCTCGAGATGATCCGCCTCAAGCTGGTGCGGGCGTTCCAGCAGGGCGCCGGCGCGATTCGCCTCTACAAGCGGGCGCGGCCCAAGGACGCGCCGCATCCGATCCACGATCCGGAAGACGAATACAAGGCGCACCACCCGCCAGCCGTGGCGCCGGCGTCGGCCGACGGGACGGCCACGCCGCCTGGCACCGAGCCCGAGGACGACCGTCATGAGCGATGAGATGGAACAGGACGCCCCTGGCGCGGCTGCCGAGGCCGAGCGTCCGCGGATGGACACCGGGCAGCTGAAGGCGATCGTGGAAGCGCTGGTCTTCGCGTCGCCCGAGCCCCTGACGGCCAGGATGCTGTTCAAGCTGCTGGCTGACGAGCCGAAGGACGAGGTGCAGGCGGCGCTCGACGCGCTGATGGCCGATTACCAGCGTCCCGGCGGCCTGCACCTGGCGCAGGTGGCCGGCGGCTATCAGATCACCACCCGGCCGGAACTGCACGACTGGGTGCGCCGGCTGTTCCACGAACGCAGCGCCTCGAAGCTCTCGGTGGCGGCGCTGGAGACCCTGTCGGTGGTCGCTTACCGCCAGCCGGTGACCGCCGCCGAAGCCAACGAGATCCGCGGCGTCAACACTTCGGGGGTGTTGTCGACCCTGCTCGAGCGGCACCTCGTCAAGATCGTCGGCCGCAAGAACGTGGTCGGCCGGCCGTTCCTGTACGGCACGACCAAGGAATTCCTGATTCGCTTCGGCCTCAAGGACCTCGCCGATCTGCCGAAGATCGAGGACATGGTCCAGGCGCTCGGCTTCGATCCGCCGTCGATGCTGTTCGACCAGCCCGTCAGCGACGAGATGCTGCCGCTCGACGAGGGGGACGAGATCGCCGCGTCGCCGGGCGCCGAAGATCAGTAGTAGTCAGTAGTCGCGCAGCGCCGCGACCTCGATCGGCGTGAGGTCGCGCCAGGCGCCTACGGCGAGGCCGCGCAGCGTCAGCGGTCCCATGCTGACGCGCTGCAGCGTCCGCACCGGATGGCCGACCCGCGCGCACATCTCCCGCACCTGCCGATTGCGGCCCTCGAACAGCGTGAGCACCAGCTTGGTGGTCTGCTGGCGGCCCTTGCCGATGGTCGCGCCGCGGGTGACCCCCGCTTCGGATGTCCGCCGCCCGTCGAGGTAGACCCCGCGCCGCAACTCTTCGATCGCGGCGTCGTCGGGCACGCCGGCGACGATGGCCTCGTAGATCCGCGGCACCTCGTGCCGCGGATGCGTCAGCCGCGCCGCCAGGTCGCCGTCGCTCGTCAGCAGCAGCAGCCCTTCGGTGTCGTAGTCGAGACGGCCCACGGGATAGACGTACTCGCGCACACCGTCGAGGAGATCGAGCACGGTGCGCCGGCCCTCGGGATCGCGGCGCGTGGTCACGTAGCCGCGCGGCTTGTTGAGCAGGATGTAGCGGGCGCGCGCCGCCGGGCGGACGCGCCGACCGTCGACCTTGACGTCGTCGACGTCGGGCACCGCCTTGGCGCCCAACGTGTCGACCACTCTTCCGTTCACGGTGACCCGGCCCTCGGCGATGAGGACCTCGGCGGTGCGGCGCGACGCCACGCCGGCCATCGACAGCAGCTTCTGCAGGCGGATGGCGCCGGGCCGATCGTCGATCGGCGCCGCCACTGGGGCCGTGCCGGCGGGCGACGGCGGTCGGACCCCGGCACCGCCTGCCCGCCCCTTCGATCGCAATCGATCGTGTGGGGCCCGGTCGCTGCGGCGCATGCCACGGGACTCGGTCACCCGTTCGGCCCCGGCGGGGCGACGCGCGGTCTGCCCGGGCTTCGGCGCGGCGGGACGGCGTGACAGCGGACGCGACGGCGGGGCAACGGGACGGCGGGACATTGGCAAGAAAGGCGCGGTTCTTGGCGGCGTGATTTCGTGAGAGCCCGAGCCCCTAGCCCCGAGCCCCCAGGCCCGGCGCGAGCCTAGTATTTCATGAGCTCGCGCCAGAACTTGGTCAGTTCCCAGACGTCACGGGGGGCCGCCGAGCGGTCCACCTCGGCATGGGTGATGAGGCCGCTCAGCAGCGCCCGCACCGGCGTGCGGCCGTGCAGGTACTTCGCCAGCAGCACCGTCTCCACGGTGGGGATCACCGTGTCGTCGGCGCCGTGCAGCAGGAACACCGGCGCGGTGGGCGGCGGCGCCCGCTCCGGTGACAGCGACGGGTTGGCCGGGTGGTCGTCGAGGCCGTCGACCACGGGATAGAGCAGCGGCCCCAGCTTGTCGACCGCGCGGTCGTTGACGTGCGTCATCAGCGTCCGCGCCGGCTCGTCGAGCGAGGCCGCGTAGGTCCTGGCGCGGGCGAACTCGGCTTCGGCCAGCTTCTGATCGACCAGGGTGAGCGACGAGGCGCGCAGGTAGATGGCGATGCCGTCGCGGAGCGGCTGGACCTGCGCGGCGGGCACGACCCGATCAGCGAAGGTCAACAGGACCACGGTCACGCCGTAGTCGTGCGGCGGGTGCACCTCGAGGTGCTCGATGCCGGTGATGTCCGCCGCGGCCGCGCCCGGGTCGGCGGCCGGCGCGCGACCCGAGCAGAGGTAGCGCATCACCCGGATCAGATCGCCGTGGCCGCCGAAGGCCATCACGAAGGCGACGTGATCGCGGAGCGCCTCGCGGCCGGCGGCGACGATCGACAGGCCGCCCGCGAAGCTGATGCCGACCATGCCGACCTTGCCGTCGGGCGCGAGTTCCGGCCGGCCGGCGATCCAGCGCGCCGCGTCCTCGAGCACGTCGGTGTTCTCCGGCGTGATGCGGAACTGCCGCAAATCCGGCGGCGCCACCGTCACCACGGCGTAGCCGGTCGCCGCGAGATCCTCGGCCATCCCGACCAGTCGTGTTTCGTCGATCCCGTCCATGTGCACGCCCGGGGCCAGCAGCAGCGTGCGAGCGAAGGACGCCGGACGATAGAGGCGGGCCGCCACCGCCCCGTGGCGCGTGGCGATCGGCGGCAGGTCGGTGCGCGTCACGGCGTGGGCGCGCAGCGCCGCGATTCGTCCCGGCACGCCGTCGGTGAGGTTGGCGGCGCGGACGATGAACGATGCCGCGTCGAGGTAGGGCAGTGCGACGAACGCGCCGGCGAGGGCGATCGCCAGGAGGAGCCCTCCGGCACGGAGCGCGCGACGCGTCGTCACCGATCGCGCATGTTACACTGACCGATTGTGGACCGCGGCCAAGGGCTGATCGTAGCGGTGGACGGCCCGTCGGGCGCGGGCAAGGGCACGGTGGCCAGGGCCACCGCGCGCGCCCTCGGCTACACCCACGTCGACACCGGAGCGATGTACCGCGCCGTGGCCTGGCTGGTCGTGCAGCGGGGCGGGCGGTTCGACGCCGGCGGCGCTGCCGCCCGCATCGCCCGCGATTCGGCGATCGATGTCGGCGACGGCGCCGTGCGCATCGACGGCCACGACGTCACCCAGGCGATCCGCACGCCGGAGATCGACATGGCATCGGCCGCGGTCGCCCGCAACGCCGACGTCCGGGCGGCGCTGGTGGCCCGGCAGCGCGCGATGGGCCAGGGCGGCGGCGTGGTGATGGAAGGGCGGGACATCGGCACCGTCGTGTTCCCGGCCGCCGACGTCAAGGTCTACCTCGACGCCTCACCCGAGGAGCGGGCGAGGCGGCGGGCAGCCGACCCGGCGCACGCCGGCGGCGCCGACGTGGCCCACGTCGCCGAGGGCATGGCCGCGCGCGACAAGTCCGACTCCAGCCGCAGCATCTCGCCGCTGACCAAGGCCGCCGATGCCGTCTACATCGACACCACCGGCGTGCCGATCGAATCAGTGGTCGCGCAGGTGGTAGGGCTCGTGCGCGAGAAAGCGGGGACCGGGGACCGGGGACCGGGGCCCGGGGAGGGAAGAGCAGAGAAGACCTGATCTCGGTCCACGCGGTCAGCGTGACAGCGTGATCCAGTTCCTTCCCCGTTCCCTGGTCCCTGTTCCCCGTTCCCTGTTCTATCGCTCGTCGAAGTCATCCGAGGAGGCGGGATCGAGCTCCCAGCGGTTGCGGTCGCGGCCGGCGATCTCGTCGCCGCCCTGCAGTTCCTCGTCGTCGTCGTACTCGACGCCCAGGGCGCGGCCGATTTCGTCGACCACATCCTGATCCGGCGTGGGGTTGTCCCCACCCGGCGCCTCGTCCCCGACCGATTCCGCCGCGCCCCAGTCGGCGTCGACGTCGCCCGCCGTGAGCACCGGCCCCGACGAGGTGTGGCTGGCGAGTTTCACCCGCAGCTCGTCGCCGCCCGAGCGCGCGGCGCTGGCGTGGCCCGGCACCAGGCTCGACGGCGGCATCGGCACCATTTCCGGTTCGCCCACCGTGCGGCGCTCGCGGTCGAGGCCGGGCGGCCGGCGTGCCGGCTTCGGAGCGGCGGGCCTGCGCACGCGCGGTGGTGAGGCCTGCTTCGGCTGAACGGCCGGCGTGGCGGCGCGCTTGACGGCGGCGGCACCGCGGGACTTGACGGCGGGCGCCTTGCGGGCGGACGACGCCTTGCTGGCCGTCGCCTTTCGCGCGGCCGTCTTGGGGCGGCTGGCCTCTGGGCGAGCCTTGGCGGCGGCGCGCTTGACGGCCGGGGACTTCGCGCGCTTGGCGGCCATCTTTCGGGAGCGCTTCACGACGCGTTTCCGGGCAGTTTTCGCGGCCAGACGGGCTTTGGCGGCGCGTGTTGCGGCCTTGCGGCCGGCCGCCCGGCGCTTGGCCGCGGGGCGCTTCCGGGCTGCCGCGGCTCGACGCGCGGCCGTGGACTTCCCGGCGCGCGCGGCCGCTCCCGCCTTCGTCCTACGCTTCGTCTTCGCCATGGCGCGTCCTTTCGGATTCCTTGACACCAAAACCCTAACTAACGTAAATTCTGTTGGTTACGCCGACGGGAACCATCGGGTTCCTCCGGCGGACACTCGCGGGGCGCCGGCCCCCGCTCACCCCGACCGGCAAATTTGAACGTCAGGAGGACGCGCACGTCAATGGCAACGCACGAAGAGCAGGCACTGGAGCCTCAGGGCACGTCGGCCCCGGGAGCTTCCCAGCCCGCGGGCCGGCACATCCTCAAGGCCACCCCGCAGAACAGGGGTGGCTTCGAAGAGGAGATGGACCCGGCGGAATTCTCCCGCCTCTTGGACCTTTACGATAACAGCTTCCGAAACATCGCGGAAGGCGAGGTCGTCAAGGGCACGGTCCTCAAGGTCACCGACAACGAGGTCGTCGTCGACGTCGGCTACAAGTCCGAGGGCATCATCTCGGTGAACGAGTTCCTCGACGAGAACGGCGCCGTCATGGTGCAGGCGGGCGACGTCGTCGACGTGCTGCTCGAGCGCACCGAGGACCGCGACGGCCACATCGTCCTCTCTCGGGAAAAAGCCGAGAAGATGAAGATCTGGGACGAGGTCGAGAAGGCCTTCGCCGATCGCAAGGTCGTCATCGGCCGGGTCATCGAGCGCATCAAGGGTGGGCTCGCCGTCGACATCGGCGTGCGCGCCTTCCTGCCCGGCAGCCAGATCGACGTGCGCCCGGTGCGCAACCTCGACGCGCTGCGCGGCCAGGAGCTGCGCATGCGGGTCATCAAGGTCAACAAGAAGCGCGGCAACATCGTGCTCTCGCGCAAGGTCCTCCTCGAAGAGGAGAACGCCGAGAAGAAGAAGCACACGCTCGAGACCCTGGCCGAGGGCAAGGTGCTCGCCGGCGTGGTCAAGAACATCACCGACTACGGCGCCTTCATCGACCTGGGCGGCATCGACGGCCTGCTGCACATCACCGACATGTCGTGGGGCCGCGTCGGCCACCCGTCGGAAGTGCTCAAGGTCAACGAGAACATCGAGGTCGTGGTCCTCAAGTACGACCAGGCGACCGAGCGCGTCTCGCTCGGCCACAAGCAGCTGGTCGCCGATCCGTGGACCACGGTGATGGATCGCTATCCGGCGGGCGCCCGCGTCAGCGGCAAGGCGGTCAGCCTGACCGACTACGGCGCCTTCATCGAGCTCGAGCCGGGCGTCGAGGGCCTGATCCACGTCAGCGAGATGTCGTGGAGCAAGCGGGTCAAGCACCCGTCGAAGATCCTCAACGTCGGCGACACCGTCGAGGCGATGGTGCTCGGCGTCGATCCGTCGGCGCGGCGCATCTCGCTCGGCCTCAAGCAGGTCGAGAGCAACCCCTGGCACGAGCTGGTGGGCAAGTACCCGGTCGGGACGAAGATCAGCGGCAAGGTCCGCAACCTGACCGAGTTCGGCGCCTTCGTCGAGGTCGAGGACGACATCGACGGCCTGATCCACATCTCCGACATGTCGTGGAGCAAGCGGATCAAGCACCCGAGCGAAGTGCTGAAGAAGGGCGACACGGTCGAGGCGATGGTGCTCAGCATCGACGCCGAGAACCAGCGCCTGTCGCTCGGCCTCAAGCAGCTGGCCACCGACATCTGGGAGGACTTCTTCTCCCGGCACAAGGTCGGCCAGAACGTCGAGGGCCGGGTGGTGCGGATGACCAACTTCGGGGCGTTCGTCGAGCTCGACGAGGGCATCGAAGGCCTCATCCACGTGTCCGAGTTCGACGACACGCAGGGCGGCGAGAAGGTCGACCTGCAGGTGGGCACCTCCTACCAGATGAAGGTCATCAAGCTCAGCCCGGCCGAACGCAAGATCGGCCTGAGCATCCGCGCCATGAAGTCCGACGAAATCCGGACCGACTGGGAAAGCTACTCGGCGTCGCAGGGCGACGGCTCGGCGACGCTGGGGGATCACTTCCGGAATAAGTAACGGATCCTGGGGGCTGGGGGCTAGGGCGTGTTCTTGACGAGCCCCAGTCCCCAGCACCCAGTCCCTAGTCCCCAGAAGCCATGACCAAGGCCGAACTCGTCGAGGAAGTGTCGAGGGTCTCCGACCTCACGAAGAAGCACTCCGAGGTCATCGTCGACACAGTGTTCCAGAGCATCATCGATGCGCTGCACCGCGGCGAGAAGATCGAGCTGCGCGGCTTCGGCAGCTTCCGGCTGCGCAAGCGCGAGCCGCGCAAGGGCCGCAATCCCAAGACCGGCGACAAGGTCGACGTCCCGCCCAAGCGCGTGCCGTACTTCAAGCCGGGCAAGGAACTGAAGGACCTCATCAACCGCGGCGACGGTGAGCTCGACGACACGCCCGACGGGTCGGGCGCGGCGTCGCCGCAGTTCTGACGGACGGCGGTGGAACGCCTCTGGTCTCCTTGGCGGCATGCCTACGTGACCCGCGGCAGCGAGCCGGAGGGCTGTATCTTCTGTGCGGCGCCGGCGACTGACGACGGCCGGGCGCTGCTGGTGCACGACGGTCCGACCTGCTACGTCATTCTCAACCTCTTCCCTTACAACGGCGGCCATCTGATGGTGGTCCCGCGGCGCCACGTCGCCACGCTGGGCGGGCTGCAGGACGACGAGCTGTTCGAGGTGGCCCGCACCACGCGGCTGGCCGAGGCCGCGCTCACCGAGGCCTACCAGCCGCAGGGCATGAACGTCGGCGTCAATCTCGGCCGGCCGGCCGGCGCCGGCATCGTCGACCACCTGCACGTGCACCTGGTGCCACGCTGGAACGGCGACACCAACTTCATGCCGGTGGTCGGCAATGTCCGCGTGCTGCCCGAAGATCTGCTCGAGACGGCCAGCCGCCTGCGGCCGGTGTTCGCCCGCCTGGCCGCGGCGCCGCCGCACGGTCGCGAGGCCTCATGACGTTCGATCTCGACGCTCCGGCCCTCGCCGCGCGTGACCGGGCACGGGCGGCGGCGCAGTCGCTGGCGGCGGCCGCCGGCGACATCGACCGGTCGGCGGCCATTCCGGCCGAGGCGCGGGCCCAGGCCGTGGCGGGCCTGGCGGCACCGTCGGACCGCCTGGCCTGGGTGCTCGGTCTCGAAGAGGTGGCGGCGGTGTCGGGCAGCCTCGCGGTGGACGCGGCGCTCGTCCACGACCCCGGAGCGGCGCGCACGGCCTCCGGGACCTGGATGGGGCTGCGCGGGGTGGACATCGCGGCTGCGCGCGACGCGCGGCCGGGTACGGCGGGCGACCTCGCCGTGGCCGCCGTGCTCGTCGGCCTCGCCCGCGGCGCGCTCGACACCGCGCTCGCCGCAATCGGGGCCGCCAGCCCGCAAGAGAACAAGCCAGAGCAGCGGCATTGGCGACTGGCCGATGCCGCCGCTGACCTGGAGGCCGCCCGCCTGCTCATCTGGCGCGCCGCCAGCGCCGGCTCATCGGCTGCCGCCGGCGTCCACGTCGCCATGAGCCGGATGCTGGCGCGCGCCGCGGCCGAGTCGGCGGTGGCGGCGGCGCGGCGCGTGGTTGGCGACGATGTCGGCGACCCGGGCCTGGTGCTCGACCGGATCAGCCGCGACGTGGCCACCACGACGGTGGTCTTCGGCGGGGCGGAGGCGGAAGAAGCGGCCGTCGCCGCCGGCATCCTGCCGTGACCACGGGCTGCTAGGCGGCGTTGACGGTGTAGCCGATCTGGCCGATCTTCCGCTCGATGTCGGCCCGGCTGGTCGTCGACGGGTCGAAGGTCACCGTCACGCGCTGGTCGCGATGCGACGCCACCACCCGTGACACCCCCGGCAGCTGGCCGACGGCACGTTGCACGGCGTTCTCGCAGCCGCCGCAGGTCATGCCGGAGACCGACAACGTCACGTCCTGGCTCATCCCCGGCCTCCCGGCGACAGGCACTGCTTGGCAATGGTCGCCAATTGCATGTTGGTGGTGCCCTCGTAGATCTGGCCGATCTTGGCGTCGCGGTACAGCTTCTCCACGGGGTACTCCTTGACGAAGCCGTTGCCCCCGAAGAGGTTGATGGCCTGCGAGGCCACCCGTTCGGCCACCTCCGAGGTCACCAGCTTGCAGATCGCCGCCTCCTGCAGGAACGGCAGGCCGGAGTCCCGCAGCCGCGCCGCGTTGTAAGTGAGGACGCGGGCGATCTCGACATCGCACGCCATGCGCGCGAGCTGGAACTGGACGCCCTGGAACTCGGCAATCGGCTTGCCGAACTGGTGGCGCTCCCTCACATAGGCCACGGTGTGATCGAAGGCGCCCTGCGCCAGCCCGAGCATCTGCGCGCCGATGCCCACCCGGCCCTCGTTCAGGGCCTCGATGGCTACCTTGTAGCCTTTGCCGACCTCGCCGAGGACGTTGGCCTTGGGCACGCGGCAGTCGTCGAACAACAGCTCGCAGGTGCTGCTGGCGCGGATTCCGAGCTTGTCTTCCTTCTTGCCCACCGAGAAACCGCGGGTGCCGCGCTCGACCACGAACGCCGTGATGCCCTTGTAGCCGGCGTCGGGATCGACCGTGGCGAAGACGACGAACACGTCGGCTTCGTTGGCGTTGGTGATCCAGAGCTTGCGTCCCGACAGCGCGTAGGCGTCACCGTCGTCGACCGCGCCGGTCGTCAGGGCGAAGGCGTCGGACCCCGACCCCGCCTCCGACAGGCAGAAGGCGCCGACCGCGTCGCCGGCGAGGAGGGTGAGGAAGCGCTGCTTGAGGTCGGCGTGACCCCAGCGGACGATCGAGTTCACCACCAGCGTGTTCTGCACGTCGACCAGCACGGCGATGGCCGGGTCGACTCGCGACAGCGCCTCCACTGCCAGGACGGCGTGGAACAGGGTGCCGCCGGCGCCGCCGTACTGCTCGGGAATCTCGATGCCCATGACCCCGAGGTCGAAGAGCTTGGGCAGCAGGCCCCGGTCGATGGCGCCGTCGTCGTCCATCGCCCGCACGCGAGGCCGGATCTCGCGTTGGGCAAAGGCGTAGACGTTGGAGGCAAAGAGCTGCTCGTCCTCGGACAGACGGGTCAGCGCCGACGGCACGGCTAGGGTGGGATCGGGCACGGACCTCTCGCTCGCGCCGGCCGGGGGAGGCGGCGAACCGGGCCGCTTGCGGCGGCGTGGCGCGCTGAGCGTCGATGTTATCATCGGCCCAGCGCACCAGCCCTGCCGCGAGGTAGTCCGCTCATGTCCTCGATTCGCCGACGCGCCGCCGTCGTGCTCGCCGCACTGTTCGTGACTGGTTCTGGCGGACATGTCCTGCCGCAGCGGTCGCTCGCCGCGGCGGCAGCCGTGGCCCAGGCCCCCGCCCCCGCCGCCCCGGCCCCGCAGACGCCCGCGCCCCAGACGCCAGCCGACCCGCAGCCGCCGGCTCCCGGCACTCCGGCGCCGCCCCCGGCTGACGGGCAGCCGATCTTCCGCACCGGCATCAATTTCGTGCGCGTCGACGTGATCGTCACTGACCGCAGCGGCAATCCCATCGCCGACCTCACTCAGGAGGACTTCGAGCTCGCCGAAGACGGCAAGGCGCAGAGCGTCGAGACTTTCCGCCTGGTGCAGATCGACATCGCGGCGCCGGTGGAGACCCAGCGGCGCCTGACCACCCGCGCCGACGAGGAGACGGCGGCGCAGGACGAGGACGCGCGCATCGTCGTGTTCTTCCTCGACGACTACCACGTCCGCCTCGGCAACAGCATGGCGGCGCGCAAGCACCTGGCGGACTTCGTGTCGACGCAGCTCGGCCCCAAGGACCTGGTGTCGGTGATGTACCCGCTCAGTCCGCTCGACAGCGTGGTGCTGACCCGCGATCACGGCCAGGTGATGCGGGCGCTGGAGCGCTTCCAGGGCCGCAAGTTCGACTACACACCGCGCAACGCCCTCGAGGATCGCTACGCCAACTACCCGGCCGAGACCGTCGAGCGCGTGCGCCGTCAGGTGTCGCTCTCGGCGCTGACCGGGCTGGCCGTGAAGCTGGGATCGCTGCGCGAGGGGCGCAAGGCCATCCTGCTGGTGAGCGAAGGCTACATCGCGATGCTTCCGCCGCAGATGCGCGGGCCGATCGCGACGATGCCCGGCGTCGGCAATCCGAACCGGAACAACCCGTTCGCCGGCGAGAACAACATGAACGAGGATCGCGCCAAGTTCATGGGCGAGCTCGACGTGCAATCCGAGCTGCAACGGGTGTACGACTCCGCCAACCGCAGCAACACCGCCATCTACGCCGTCGATCCCCGCGGCCTGTCCACCGGCGAGTTCGACATCCAGGACAACATCGGGATGCGCACCAGCCAGGATTCGCTGCGCCAGACCCAGAACACCCTGCGCACCCTGGCCGACGAGACCGACGGCCGCGCCATCGTCAATCGCAACGATCTCGGCAAAGGGATGCAGCAGCTGGTCCGCGACTCGAGCGCCTACTACCTGCTCGGCTACAACTCCACGCAGTCGCCCAGCGACGGCAAGTTCCACGAGATCAAGGTGCGCGTGAAGCGGCCGGGTGCGCAGGTGCGCGCGCGCAAGGGGTACTGGGCGCTGACGCCGACCGAAACCGCGCGGGTCGTGGCGCCGCCCAAGCCGGGCCCGCCGCCCGCCGTCGCCAAGTCGCTGGCCGGCATTTCCGGCGGCTACGATCGTCGCTTCGTCCGCACCTGGGTCGGTACCGCACCGGCCGAGCAGGGGAAGACGCGGGTCACCTTCGTCTGGGAAGCGATCCCGCCGCCGCCGGGCAGTGACCGGCCGGCAGTGGGTCGCGTCGTGCTCACGGCGCTCAGTCCCGGGGGCGACCCGGTGTTCCGCGGGCCGGTTGGGACCACGGCGGAGGGCGGCGCGGCGCGCGGCGGCGCGACGACGCTCGACGTCGCGCCGGGCAAGCTCACCCTGCGCCTGTCGATCGAGGGCAGGCCGGAGGACGTGCTCGATACCGACGACCGCACCATCGACGTGCCCGACTTCACCGAGCCCAAGGCCCGCCTGACGACGCCGCGCGTCTACGTGGCCCGCAACGCCCGCGAGTTCCAGGCGATCAAGAACGATCCGGCGGTGCCGCCGGCCGCCAACCGCGAGTTCCGCCGCACCGAACGGCTGCTGCTGCGCCTCGGCGCAGTGGCGCCCGGCGCCAGCGCCGGCGTCACCTACACGGCGCGGCTGCTCAACCGCCAGGGCGACAAGATGGCGGACGTGCCGGTGACGGCCGTCGCCGGCGACGGCGTCGAAGGCGCAACGATCGACTTCCCGCTGGCCAACCTGCCGGCCGGCGAATTCCTGCTCGAGGTCGCCGCCAAGGACGCCGAGGGCGCCGAGACGAAAGAGCTGATCGCGTTCCGGATGGTCGGCTGACGCCGATCGTGCGGCAGGCGGGGCTGGGTTCTAGGGGCTGGGGACTAGGGCTTGCCAAGAACATCCGTGGCTGCTTCCGGGACTACGCGATTCAGCCTTCACAGTGACAGGGTGAGTGTGTGACAGCTGGTCCACGCTCGTGACAAGCCCCAGTCCCTAGTCCCCAGAACCCAGTCCCGCGACGGTCACGCGTACATTCCTCGCATGCGTGTGACCGTCGCCACGCGATTGATGGCCACGATGTAGGCCGCCGCGCGCATGTCCACGCCGTACTGCTTGGCCGTGGCCAGCACTGCGTCGAAGGCCTCCACCATCTTGATCTCGAGGCGCTCGTTCACTTCCTTCTCGGTCCAGAAGTAGCCGTGGCGGTCCTGCACCCACTCGAAGTACGAGGTGGTGACGCCGCCGGCGTTCGCCAGGATGTCGGGCACGACGAAGACGCCGCGCTGGTGCAGCGCCTGGTGCGCTTCGGGAGTCGTCGGGCCGTTGGCCCCTTCGATCACCATTCGCGCCTTGATCGTCCCGGCGTTGTCGGCCGTGATCTGGTTCTCGAGCGCTGCCGGGACCAGGATGTCGACGTCGAGGCCGAAGAGCTGGTCGTTCGAGAGCGCTTCGGCGCCGGGGAAGCCGGCGACGGTCTTGTTCTCGGCCGCCCATTTCAGCAGCGCCGGCATGTCCAGACCCTTGGCGTTGTAGACGCCGCCCTTCCAGTCGGTGGCGGCGAGAATCCGCGCGCCCTGCTGGTGCATCAGCTCGGCGCCGATCGAGCCGACGTTGCCGAAGCCCTGCACCGCTACGGTCGACCCCTTCAGGTCGAATCCGAGGTGGCGGGCCGACTCGCGCGCGATGATCATGACGCCGCGCCCGGTGGCTTCGCGGCGGCCGAGCGAGCCGCCCATCTCGACCGGCTTGCCGGTGACGACCGCGGTCGAGGTGTGGCCGACGTGCATGGAGTAGGTGTCCATGAACCAGGCCATGATCTGCGCATCGGTGTTCACGTCGGGCGCCGGCACGTCCTTTTCCGGGCCGATGGCGTCGATGATCTCGGCGGTGTAGCGGCGGGTGAGGGCCTCGAGCTCACGCTTCGACATCGAGGCCGGATCGCAGATGATGCCGCCCTTGCCGCCGCCGAACGGCACCTGCGCGACCGCGCACTTCCACGTCATCCACGCTGCCAGCGCCGTGACCTCGTCGAGCGTGACGCCAGGGTGATAGCGGATGCCGCCCTTGGCCGGCCCGAGCGTGATGTTGTATTGCACCCGGTAGCCGGTGAAGACCTCGATCTGGCCGGTGTCGCGCTGGATCGGACACGAGACCATGATCTGCCGCTTGGGGTGGGTGAGGATCTGCCAGATGCCGGGATCCAGATCCAGGATGCGCGCCGCGCCCTCGAACTCCTGGAGCATCGCGCTGAAGACGCTGCCGTGTGTCGCCATACGATGTCGGTCCTTCAACGAAGGCGGCGCCACGACCGGCCCCGCGGGTCACGAACAAACGATCCAACGTAGCGCGCCGCCGCCGGCAATGTCAATTCCTGATAGAGGACATCTCCCAAGCGCATCAGTCGAGCGCGATCACTGCGCCGTACGCACGATGTGACCGAGCGCAACCCTCTATACTGGAACACGATGGCCATCGCGACGCGGGGATCGACCGGCGACAAGGCGCGGTGGGAGCGCGAGGTGCTGGAACCGGCGCTGCGCCGGACGCCGGAGCGGCCGGGGCCGTTCACCACGATCTCGGGCCGCGCCATCGAGCGGCTCTACACCGCCGAGGACGTCGAGGCGATCGACTACGCCCGCGACATCGCCGGCCCGGGCGAGTTCCCATACGTACGCGGCATCCATCCCAGCGGCTACCGCGGCAAGCTGTGGACGATGCGGCAGTTCGCCGGCTTCGGCACGCCCGAAGAGACCAACGCCCGCTACAAGGAACTGATCGCCGCCGGCGGCACCGGCCTCAGCGTCGCCTTCGACCTGCCCACGCTGATGGGCCGCGACCCCGATCATCCGCTGTCGCTCGGCGAGACGGGGAAGTGCGGCGTCAACATCACCTCGCTGGCCGACATGGAGCGCCTCTTCGACGGCATCGCTCTGGCCGACCTGACGACGTCGATGACCATCAACTCGCCGGCGCCGATGATCTTCGCCATGTACCTGGCGGTGGCCGCCCAGCAGGGCGCCGACTGGAAGGCGATCTCGGGGACGATCCAGAACGACATCCTGAAGGAGTTCATCGCCCAGAAGGAGTTCATCTTCCCGCCGCGGCCGTCGATGCGGCTGGTCACCGACGTCTTCGGCTTCTGCGCCCGCGAGGTGCCGAAGTGGAACACCATCTCGGTGAGCGGCTACCACATCCGCGAAGCCGGCTCCACCGCGCTGCAGGAGCTCGCCTTCACGCTGCGCGACGGCCTCGAGTACGTCCAGTACGGCGTCGACGCCGGCCTCGACGTCGACGTCTTCGTGCCGCGGATGTCCTTCTTCTTCAATTCGCACAGCGACTTCTTCGAGGAAATCGCCAAGTTCCGCGCCGCCCGCAAGCTGTGGGCCGAGGCGATGCGCGATCGCTTCGGCGCGACCAATCCGCGCTCGTGGCAGCTGCGCTTCCACACCCAGACGGCAGGGGTCTCGCTCACCGCGCAGCAGCCGTACAACAACGTGGTGCGGACGGCCCTGCAGGCGCTGGCCGCGGTGCTGGGCGGCACCAACTCGCTCCACACCAACTCGCTCGACGAAGCACTGGCCCTGCCGACCAAGGAGGCCATGACGATCGCGCTGCGCACCCAGCAGGTGCTGGCCTACGAGAGCGGGGTCACCAACGTGGTCGACCCGCTGGGCGGGTCGTACTTCGTCGAGGCGCTGACCCGCGAGATGGAGGCCGGCGCCCGCGCCTACTGGGACACGATCGACGGCATGGGGGGGATGGTCGAGGCGATCGAGCGGGGCTACCCGCAGAAGGAGATCGCCGAGGCCGCCTATCAGTTCCAGCAGGCGGTGGAGCGCAAGGAGAAGGTCGTCGTCGGGGTGAACGGCTTCGTCCAGGAGCACGAGCCGCCGATCGAGATCCTCTACATCGACGATACGCGCCGCCGAGACCCAGCTGGCCCGGCTCGACGAGCTCAGGCACCGCCGCGACAACGGCGCCGTGGCCGGCACCCTCGACGCCTTGAAGATCGCCGCCCGCGGCACCACCAACACGATGGGACCGCTGCTCGACTGCGTGCGTGCCTATGCCACCGTGGGCGAGATGTGCGACGCCCTGCGCGACGTCTGGGGCGAATGGGAAGAGACGCCCATCATCTGACGCCCGACCAGCGGCTGGCGGCTAGGGGCTAGCGGCTAGGAAACAACATGGACCGGAAGATACGAGTAGTGATCGCCAAGCCCGGGCTGGACGGGCACGACCGCGGCGCGAAAGTGATTGCCCGGGCGCTGCGCGACGCCGGGATGGAGGTCATCTACACCGGGCTGCGCCAGACTCCCGAGCAGATCGTCAGCGCCGCGCTGCAGGAAGACGCCGACGTGATCGGGCTGTCGATTCTGTCAGGGGCGCACATGCACATCTGTCCGCGGGTGGTCGAGCTGCTGGCCAACGCCGGCCTCGACGACGTGCAGGTCGTGGTCGGCGGCATCATTCCCGACCAGGATCTCCCGAAACTGCACGCCCTCGGCATCACCGGCGTGTTCATTCCGGGCACGCCGATGCAGGCGATCGTCGATTTCATCTCGACCCACGCGCGGACCCGCGCCGAGAGCTGACGGCCCGAAGCTTGCACCCGTCGCCCGGCGAGGTGTCGAGCCCATGAGCGTGGCCACTCCCCGAGTGCTGGTCGTCTCCGAGAGCCGTATCACCCGGCGCGTCGTCGAGATGACGTTCGCCGATCAGCCGTTGCAGCTCGCGGTGTTTGCGGCCGGGCGCGACGCCATCGCCGACTGGCAGTCGCGGCCGCCGGCGATGCTGATCGCCGACGTCGCCATGGCGGCCCCCGACGGCTACGCGCTGGCGCGCGAGCTGCGCGGCCATGCCGCCGGCGCCACGGCGGCGGTGCTGCTCCTGGCCGGTCAGACCGACGTCATCGACGAGCCGGCGGTCGTCGGGGCACGGGTGTCGGCCGTGCTGCGCAAGCCGCTCGACTCGCATCAGCTCATCGACGCGGTGCGTCAGGCCCTGCGCGCCGGCCCGCCTCCTGCCGCCGGGCCCGACCGGGGACCGGTCGCGCGTCCGGCGGACCAGGCGCCGGCCGCCGTGCCGACGCCGCCCGCCGGGGGCGACCTCCGCGCCACGGCCGACGACGGACTCGCCGAGGTGTTCCACGCCCTGCTCGACGTGGAGCAGGGCATCCGGCCGGCCCTGGTGCTGCCGCCGGTGAGTGACGATGACATCGATCGAATCGCCAGCCGCGTCGCCGCGATGGTGGCCACTGACACCACACTCGGCACGCGCCTCGAGGCGACGATCGTCGATCGCGCCGGTCCGGCGGCCGCGGCCGCCTCGGAGCGCGCCGCCGAGCGACTGGTCCCCGATACGCTCTCGGGAGTCGTGGAGCGGGTGGTGCGGGAGCTGGCGCCGGCGCTGGTCGAACAGATCGCGCACGGGGTCGTCCGCGAAGAGATTGCGCGGCTGCGCGGCACGGCGCGCAGCGCCTGACACAGCCGCGCGGGTTGCGTGTGCCGGGGCGACCCGGTACGATTGGGGATCGCGCGCGCGGCCTCGCGCGTGGCCTGACGTCGCCCCATGAGCACACAGATTCCGCCGCACGTTCCGGACGCCCCGGCCCTCGAGGGCCTCGAAGCGCGCTTTGCCGAGCGCTGGCAGCGCGAGGGCACCTACGCCTTCGATCGAACGCGGCCGCGCGACGAGGTCTACGCCATCGACACGCCGCCGCCGACGGTGAGCGGGTCGCTGCACGTCGGTCATGTCTTCTCCTATACCCACACCGACGCCATCGCCCGCTATCAGCGGATGCGCGGCAAGGCGGTGTTCTACCCGATGGGCTGGGACGACAACGGCCTGCCCACCGAACGGCGGGTGCAGAACTACTACGGCGTCCGCTGCGATCCCACGCTCCCCTACGACCCCTCGTTTGCGCCGCCGCCGGCACCGCCCAAGGTGCCGGTGGCGGTGTCGCGGCCCAACTTCATCGCCCTGTGCGTGCAGCTCACGCAGGAGGACGAGAAGGCGTTCGAGCATCTCTGGCGCACCTTGGGCCTGTCGATCGACTGGTCGATGACTTACGCCACGATCTCCCCGGCCGCACAGCGGGTGTCGCAGCTGGCCTTCCTCCGGCTGCTGCAGCGCGATCGCGCCTATCAGCTCGAGGCGCCGACGCTGTGGGACGTGGACTTCAAGACCGCGGTCGCGCAGGCCGAGCTCGAGGATCGCGAGATGCCCGGCGCGTTCCACCGCGTGCGCTTCGCCCGGGCCGACGGCGGCGCGGCCGTGGAGATCGACACCACCCGTCCCGAGCTGCTGCCGGCCTGTGTCGCCCTGGTGACCCATCCCGACGACGCGCGCTACCGGTCGCTGGTCGGCCAGCAGGTGGTGACTCCGCTCTTCGGGGCGCGCGTCCCGGTGGTGGCCCATCCCCTGGCGGATCCCGAGAAGGGCACCGGCATCGCGATGATCTGCACGTTCGGCGACCTCACCGACGTCACCTGGTGGCGCGAACTGAAGCTGCCGGTTCGCGCCGTGATCCAGGCCAACGGCACGCTCGGTCCGGTCACGTGGGGCAGTCCCGGGTGGGAATCGGCCGATGCGGCGGCGGCCCAGGCGGCCTACGACCAACTCGCCGGCCTGTCGGCGAAGAAGGCCCAGGCCAAGGCGGCGGAGCTGCTCGCGGCCTCGGGCGATCTCGTCGGCCCGCCGAAGCCGATCACCCACCACGTGAAGTTCTACGAGAGGGGCGACCGGCCGCTCGAGATCGTCACCAGCCGGCAGTGGTTCATCAGGACGATCGAGTACCGCGACGAGCTCATCGCCCGTGGCCGCGAGCTGCAGTGGCACCCCGAGTACATGCGGGCGCGCTTCGAGAACTGGGTGCACGGCCTGAACGGCGACTGGTGCGTCAGCCGCCAGCGCTTCTTCGGCGTGCCCTTTCCGGTGTGGTACCGGGTGCGCCAGGACGGCAGCGTGGATCACGAGGCGCGCCTGCTGCCCGACGAGGCGCGCCTGCCGGTCGATCCGTCGACCGACGTCCCCGAGGGATTCAGCGAGGCGGATCGTGGACGTCCCGGCGGCTTCGTCGGCGACCCCGACGTGATGGACACCTGGGCCACCTCCTCGGTCAGCCCGCAGCTGGTCACCGGCTGGTCGCGCGACGAGGATCTGTTCGCGCGGACGTTCCCGCTCGACCTGCGGCCGCAGGCCCACGACATCATCCGCACCTGGCTCTTCTCGTCGGTGCTGCGGGCCCACCTCGAGAACGACTCGCTGCCGTGGCGCCACGCGGCGATTTCCGGGTGGGTGCTCGATCCCGACCGCAAGAAGATGTCGAAGTCGAAAGGCAACGTCGTGACGCCGCTGGCCATGCTGCAGGAGTACGGCTCGGACGGCGTGCGCTACTGGGCCGCCCGGGGCGGTCCCGGGGTGGACACCGCGTTCGAAGTCGGGCAGATGAAGATCGGACGGCGCCTGGCGATCAAGCTGCTCAACGCCTCGAAGTTCGTCCTCGGCCGCGACGCCGTGGTCGGCCCGGTCACCCATCCGCTCGACCGCGCGCTGCTGACCGCGCTGGCGACGCTGGTCGCCGAGGCGACGGCGGCGCTCGACGCCTACGAGTACACGCGGGCGCTCGATCGCACCGAGACCTTCTTCTGGTCGTTCTGCGACGACTACCTCGAGCTGGTGAAGTCGCGGCGCTACGGCGATCACGGCGCCGAGGCCGCCGGCTCGGCCAACGCCGCGATGCAGGCGACACTGTCGACCGTGCTGCGCCTGTTCGCGCCCTACCTGCCGTTCGTCACCGACGAGGCCTGGTCGTGGTGGCACACGGGATCGGTGCATCGGGCCGGCTGGCCCGAGGCCGCGGCGCTGCGCGAGATGGTCGGCCGTGACGCGGCGGTGGACGGGATACTGGAGGTGGCCGTTGAGGTGTTGACGGCGGTGCGGCGCACGAAGTCGGAAGCCAAGGTCGGGATGAAGGCCGTGGTCGAGCGGGCCGAGGTCCGCGACACGCCGGCGCGGCTCGCCGCCCTCGAGCAGGCACGTGGGGATGTGATGGCCGCCGGCAACCTGCAGGCGCTGGTGCTGACGCCGGCCGAAGCCTTCGAGGTCTCGGTGGCCTTTGCCACGACCGCCGTGCCGGGAGAGCCGGCGTGACCGTGCCGGTCGCGCCCTCGCCGGAGCTGGTGCGCGACCTGGTCGCGCGCGCCCTGGCCGAGGATCTCGGCCGCGGGGACGTCACCTGCGCCGCGGTGGTCGACGCGACGGCGCAGGCGCGCGGGGTGATCGTGGCCAAGTCGTCACTCGTCGTCGCCGGGATCGGCGTGGTCGAGGCGACGTTCCGCCAGCTCGACGCCGACGCCAGCTTCACCGTGCGCTGGGGCGACGGCGCGCGCTGCGAGGCCGGCGAGACCGTCGCCGAAGTAACCGGCCGGGCCCGCGCGCTGCTCACCGCCGAGCGCACGGCGCTGAACTTCCTGCAGCGGCTGTCGGGCATCGCCACCTTGACCGCGCGCTTCGTCGAAGCGGCCGCCGGCCGGATCGTCGTGCTCGACACCCGCAAGACCACGCCGACGCTGCGGGCGCTCGAGAAGTACGCCGTGCGGTGTGGCGGCGGCACGAACCATCGCAGCGGCCTCGACGACGCGATTCTCATCAAGGACAACCACAAGCGGACGGCCGGCGGCATCGGCGCGGCCGTGCGCCGGGCGCTGGCCGCCGACTCGGGGCTCACCGTGCAGGTCGAGGTCGAGACGCTCGACGAGCTCGACGAGGCGCTGGCCGCCGGCGCGCCGTCGATCCTGCTCGACAACTTCAGCACCTCCGACGTCCGTCTCGCCGTGCAGCGGACCGCGGGGCGGGCCCGTCTGGAGGTCTCGGGCGGCGTGTCGCTCGACCGCCTGCCGGAGATCGCGACGACCGGAGCCGATGCGGTGTCGGTGGGCGCCCTGACGCATTCGGCGCCGGCAGTGGACCTCAGTTTCGAGGTCGTGCCGCTTGCGTCCTGACCTCGACACGATGATCGCCGCCGAGCCGCTGCCCACCGCCTTCGCCGAAGCGCTCGAGGCCGCGCGGCCGCGTTTCCGCGGTCACGTCGCCACGGTGGAGTACGCCTCGTCGGTGCCCTCGACCATGGACTGGGCGGTGGCGCTGGCCGAAGCGGGCGGACCACATGGGCTGGTCGTCGTCGCCGGTCATCAGACTGCTGGCCGCGGGCGCCGTGGCCGGCGGTGGTCGTCGCCCGCTCACGCCGGGCTGTACTTCTCCACGGTGGTGCGGCCGCCGCTACGGCCCGTCGTCGACGGCGAGCCGAGCCTGTTCGGGCTGCTGACCCTGGCGGCCGGAGTCGCGGTGGCCGAGGGCATCAGCCAGGCAACCGGTCTCGAGGCGTCCCTGAAGTGGCCCAACGACCTCTTCTACGGCCACAAGCTGGCCGGTGTGCTGGCGGAAGGTCACGCGGTGGGGCAGGCGGAGCAGTTCGTGGCGATCGGCGTCGGCATCAACGTGCGCGACGTCAAGTACCTGCCCGACGTCGAGGGCCGCGCGTCGTCGTTGGAGGCCGAGCTCGGCCACGTGCCTGAACCGGGCGCCGTGGCGGCGGAGGTGCTGGCCGCCTGGGCCGAACGCTACCAGGACCTGGTCGATGGCCGGTTCAGCCGCGTGGTGGAGCGGTGGCGCGTGCGGGCCTCGGGACTGGTCGGACGCCCGGTCGCCTGGACGGATGCCGCGGGCGAGCACGAGGGGACGACGACGGGGGTCGATGCCACCGGTGCGCTGCTGGTCGACACCGGGGAGACGATGGTGAGGATCACGACCGGCCCGGTGCAGTGGCAATGACCGCGCGGCGACGCGCGGGCCACCCGCGGCGCCGGCCGTTACGCCGATGAGCGACGCACACGCCTATTGCCGCGCGGTCGAAGCCCATCTCTGCCGGCGCAACGGCGGACATCTCATCCGCATCGTCGGCCCGGCGTTCGATGTCGTGAAGGGCTGGGCCGAGTCGGGCATCCCGCTGACGGTGGCGTGCGCCGGCATCGACCGGGTGGTCGATCGCGCCGCCCGCCGGCCCGGCCGGCGTCGCCCGGTGCGGGTCGAGTTCTGTGAGGCCGACGTGCGCGCGGCGCACGACGAGTGGGTGCGCGCCGTCAGCTCGGCCGGTGTCACCCTGACCCCTGCGGCCGACGTCACGGCCGGCCGGCCGTCGATCACCCAGCACATCGATCGGGCCGTCGCTCAGCTGGCTGCCCTTCGCGAGAGTGGCCGATTGCCCGCCACCCTCGAGCCGGCGCTCGTCGCCGCCGTCGGCGCCCTCGAGATGCTGCGCGCTCCGGGCCGCACCGCGCGCGGGGCCGCTCGCGAGGCGCTCGTCACGCAGCTCCAGGACCTCGATACGGCGCTCACCCGTGCCGCGGTCGAGGTGTTGTCCGACGCCGACCGGGCGGCGCTGAGACGCGAGGCCGAGGCCGAGATCGCGGCCTTCCGGACCCGGCTGCCCCAGGCGCAGTGGGAGGCCGCGCTCCTGGCTGCTGGCGCGCGGCTCGCGCGGCTGCGACTCGGCCTGCCGCTGGTCGCCTACGAGTAGCGATGCGCCCTGGCACGACCATCGTCGTCGACGTCGAGCGGCCGGCAGTGGGCGGCCGGATGATCGCCCGCCACGAAGGCCGGATCGTGTTCGTGGCCGGAACCATTCCCGGCGAGCGGGTCGAAGCGCGCGTGGAACGTGTACAGCGGCAGGCGGGGTGGGCCGACACCACCCGCGTCCTCACCGCCTCGCCCGATCGCGTCGAGGTGCCGGCCGGGCTCAGCTGCGGCGGCCAGGTCCTCGCCCACGTGACCGAGTCACGGCAGCGGGCGCTGAAGGCCGACATGCTGGCCGATGCGCTGCGCCGCATCGGGCGGATTGACCTCGACACCCCGATTGCGATGCACGGCGGGCCGGCCGATGGCTACCGGACTCGCGCCCGAATTCACCTGCGCGACCGGCGGGCGGGCTTCTTCGAGGAGGGGTCCCACCATCTGTGCGACCTGGCCGCCTCGCGGCAGTTGACGCCGGCCAGTGTCGAGGCGATCGCCCGCCTCACCGCCGCACTGGTGTCGGCGGCGCCCGGACTCGAGGCCGAGTTGGAGTGGGCCGAAGACGTCCCCGGGTCGATGCGCGCCGTGCACGTCACCGTAGCGAGCGGCCGCGATGCCGGCGCGGTCACGGCGCTCGGCCCCGTCGCCGGCCTCGACGGCCTGAGCTGCTCGGTGGTGGGCGAACCCCGGGACGGTGGACGGCAGGTGTGGGGGGTGACCCACGTCGTCGACCACGTACGCGCCGGGAGCGGCACGATCGCCATCGCGCATGCGGCCCGGGCCTTCTTCCAGGGCAACCGCTACCTGCTGCAGCCTCTGGTCGACGACGTCGTGTCGCGGCTCGACGGCCCGGTGCTCGACCTGTACGCCGGCGTTGGCATCTTCGCGGTGGCGGCCGCCGCGTCCGGCCACCGGGTGACCGCGGTCGAGAGCGACCCCGTCTCGGCCGCCGACCTCCTGAAGAACGCCGCCGGCGATCGCGGTGTCGTCGCCGTCCACGGATCGGTGGAAGGGCACCTGGCGGGACCGCGCGCCCACGTCGGTACCGTCGTGATGGACCCACCGCGCACCGGCGTGTCACCCGAGGCCCTGGCCGGCGTGCTGGCGTGGGCGCCGGCCCGCATCGTCTATGTCTCCTGCGACCCGGCCACGCTGGCCCGCGACCTCCGCGGCTGTCTCGACGCGGGCTACCGCCTGACGGCGCTTCGCGGCGTCGATCTGTTCCCGCGGACCGGACACGTCGAAGCCGTCGTCACCCTCGAGCGCTGATCACGAACGGCGCGCCGCCTCGACGAAGCCCTCGAACAGCGGACGGAACTCGCCGGTGCGCCAGAAGTTCTCGGGGTGCCACTGCACGCCGAGGCAGAACCGCGCGGTGGGACGCTCGACCGCCTCGATCACCCCGTCGGGCGCGGTGGCCACCACCTCGAGGCCGTCGCCGACGTGGCGCACGGCCTGGTGGTGCCGGCTGTTGACCTGACAGCTCTCGCCGTCCGCGAGGTCGTCCTTCATGAGCGCGGCCAGCCGCGACGTCGCCGTGACCCAGACCTCGTGCGCGATCGCGTAGCGCGGCTCGCGCACGTCGTGGTGGAGCGCGCCGTTCACCTCGGTCGGGATGTCCTGCACGAGGTCGCCGCCGAACGCGACGTTCAGCACCTGCAGGCCCCGGCAAATTGCCAGCACCGGCAGGTCGGCGGCGAGTGCGGCCCGCACCAGCGCGATCTCGAAGGTGTCGCGGCCGGGCTCGGCGGCCGTGAAGTTCAGGTGGGCCGCGGCGCCGTAGAGCGCCGGGTCGATGTCGCCGCCGCCGGTGAGCAGGACGCCGTCCACCCGGCCGACGACGGCATCGGGCGGATCGGCCAGGGTCAGCTCGACGGCTTCGGCGCCGGCGCGGCGGATCGACTCGACGTAGTCGGCAATCTGGCGGCACGGCGCAATCGCGATGGTGGGCATGGACCGAGTCTCCTACATGCGGCCGGGCGCGTCGATGCCCATCACCGCCAGGCCGGCGGTGAGCTGTCGGCGCACGTACATGATCGCGGCGGCGCGCCAGAGACGCACGTCCTGGCGTTCCTCGGCAAGAATGGGCGCCGCGTGATACAGGGCATTGAAGCCCTGGGCGAGGCCGAACGAGAACTTGGCGAGCACGGCGAATTCGAGGGTGCGGACCGCCGCCTCGACCACGTCGTCGAGCCGGGCGGCGTCGAGGACGAGCGACCACAGCCGGTCGGCGTGCTCGTCGTCGACCAGGGCGCGGGGCGCCTCTTCCGCCAGGGCGGCGGCGAGGGCCGCGTCGTCGACGCCGTCGCGGTCGCGCAGCTTCTGCAGGATGTTCTGGGCCCGGACGGCGGCGTACTGCAGGTACGGCCCGCTCTCGCCCTCGAAGCTCAGCGCCTCGTCGATGTCGAAGGCGATGACCTTGGTCCGCGAGTACTTCACCATGAAGTAGCGCACCGCGGCGACGCCGATCCGCTCGGCGGTGCGGTGCGCCTCGGCCGCGGGCAGCTCGGGATTGCGACGCGTCACCTCGCCGGCGGCGCTGGCGATCAGCCGGTCGAGCAGGTCGTCGGCCTTGACACCGGTGCCCCGGCGGCCCGACACCTCGACAAACGGCTTCCTGGCGTCGTCGGAGTCGGGCGGCGGCGCGAACCCCAGCGTCCGCGCCGTGGCATGCGACAGCGCCACCATCTCGTAGGCGAAGTGGGTGTGCCGCGCCGCCTCGACGGGATGGCCGGCGACGGCCAGTGCCTGCTTGAGCAGCTGCTGCAGATAGGCCTGCCGCACGTCGATCACGTTGTAGGTGACGTCGGCGGCCCCGAACGCCGGGTGGGGCGTCCGGGCGAGCGCCGCGTCGCTGGTCGTGGCCCACAGGGGACTGCCGTCGCGGTGTGTCGCGAACGGGCGGTAGTGGAAGTCGTAGCCGAGCAGCCCCAGCTTCCAGAACTGATACGCCATGTCCTTGCCGACATAGGTGACCGTGCCGTTCGACCGGACGATCACCTTCTCGCGCTGCTCGGCGTCGTCACCGGTCGCGTCCTCGGCGCCGCCATCGGCCGGCGCGCCGTTCCCAGGTTCCTCGATGCGCATCACCCAGCAGCCGGCCAGCTTGCCGGCGGTCTGGAGGAACACCGCGCCGGTGGCCTGCAGGCGTTCGAATGCCCGCGCCCAGAAGCGCATGCGCAGGATGTCCCCCTCCCAGGTCAGCAGGTCATAGTCGATGCCCAGGCGGGCCATCGTGACCAGGTGAGCGTGGACGATTCGCTCGGCGACCAGGGCGCCGATGGCGGCCGAGGGATCGACGCCGTGCTCGATCTCGTGCAGCGTCGCGGCGCGAATCTGCAGCCGCGCGCCGTCCTGTTCGTACCACTCGGTCACCCGGGCGTAGAGATCCCAGCAGTGGTAGTCGAAGCGGGTGGTGTCGGCGAGTCGACGGACGCCGTCGAGGTCGATGTCCTCGAGATGCCGGAATCCGACGACGACGTCGGCCACCTGCACGCCGGTGTCGTCGATATAGTTCTGCACCTCGACCTGGCGGCCGAGGAAGCGCAGCGCCCGGACCAGCGTGTCGCCCAGACAGGCGTTCCGCAGGTGGCCGATGTGCGCCGCCTTGTTCGGGTTGATCGCCGTGTGCTCGACGATGGTCTTGTGGACGCCGTCGGGCGGCGCCACCGGCAAGGGCCCGAGCCGGGCACGCAGGAACCCGGGCCGGTCGAGGAAGATGTTGAGGTAGCCGTTGGGCGCCGCGTCGACGCGGTCCACACCGTCGATTGGCCCGAGCGCCCCGGCCAGCTCCTGCGCGATCAGCCGCGGCGCCTTGCGCAGCGTGCGGGCCAGTTCGAAGGCCACCGGCGATCCGATGTCGCCCAGCGTCCGGCTCGGCGGCGTTTCGAGCGGCACGTCGGTCGCGGTGGCGTCGACGCCGAGACGGGAGTGGAGCGCGGCGCGTACCGCGGTCCGGAGCCGGTCGTGCAGGGGCAGCATCATGATGGCGAGTCGCGGCCGGCCGGCGGTCATCCCGTGGCGGGCCGGCCACGATCCTAACAGCCCGTGACGTGCCCGGCCGGGCGAATCGAAGCGTGATCGCCGCGCCGACCGTCCCCGCGGGCGCATGGACAGGTCCGCCGGGCGTGCGGTAGGCTGCTCGTCATTCGACGGGTTCCGCGTGTCGGCCGGCCAGACGTCGGGCGCGCTCGTACTCGTCCGGTGTGTTCACGTTGCAGAGCAGCGACCCGTCGCGATCCAGTGGCGCCAGCGCCGTGTCGTCGAGCACCGCGACATCGAGGCCGGTGACGGCGGCGATCACCCGGCGTTCACCACGGGTGAGTTCGGCGCGAAGTCGCGGCGCGACGCGCCGCCGGTACGCCGCGGCGAGGGGATGCCAGATCCCCGCTGTCCGCGGCACCGCGGCGTCGTGCCCATCGACCTGTGTCAGCAGCGCGCCGACGAACTCGCTGGTCAGAAACGGCATGTCGCCGGCCAGCACCACCACCACGTCGGTCGTCGCGGTCTCCAGCGCGGTGCACAGTCCCCCTAGCGCTCCCCCGTCGACGATGTCGGCCACCACCTCGAGTCCGAGGTGCTGCAGCGGCGCGGGATCGGGTGCGACCAGCCGGGGGACCACGCCGAGCGCCGCCAGCATCGCCCGCTGGCGGGCGAGGATCGTCAGCCCGCCCACGTCGAGCAGCGGCTTGGCGCGCCCTCCCAGACGGCGCGCCCGGCCTCCCGCCAGGATCGCCGCAGACCACGTCGACATCCTGCGCGGTACGCTATCAGAATGACGACCCACGCGGGTTTCACCGACGACGGCATCGGCCGGATCCTGGTCGCGAGCCTGCATCACGGCATCGGCGACGCGATGCCGATGCGCCTGGAGTACTACGAACACTGGCTCGGGCCTCTGGGTCTGCGTGATAGCCGCGGCGGCCTGGCGCCGCTCGGCGCCGTGCTCAGCTTCCTGCGCCTGGAGGGGCAGGCGGTGTACGACGACGTCATGACGCGCGCCGGCCGGTCGTCGGCCGAATGGCACGGCATCGACGATCGCGTCGCGATGCGCTTGGCCAGGGCGTTGCCACAGGGCTGGCGCCGCCGCTATGCGCTGGGCCGCACGCGGCAGCTGGTGCGGGCGGCGTTCGATCCGGCGCACGCCCAGGTGTCGGCGCGGCGGGGACACGCCCGGGTCGATATCGAGGGCTCGGTGTTCTGCGCCCTGCGCGACCCGTGGCCGTGGCCGACGTGCACGTACTTTTCGGCCGCCATCCAGCGCTATGTCGAGCTGTGCGGCGCTCCGGCCCGGGTGGCAATCGCCGGGTGCCGGGCGACCGGGGCGGCGGCGTGCCGGCTCGATGTGGATTTCACGGCGGGTCCGGCCGCTGGAGCCTCCGCATGATCGGCGCCCGCAGCGCGACGGCGGCAACCGTGGCTGCCGCACTCCTGCTGCTGGCCGGGGCCGCGAGCCCGGCGGCGCAACCCGCCCGGGCGGTCACGCTCGTCGTGCCGTTCGCGCTGGAAAAGTTCGAAGCGCGCGTCGCCTGGCTGGGGGAAGGCACCGCCATCGGCGTGACCGCGGCCCTCGCCGAACGGGGTATCGAGGTGGTCGGGCGCGACGAACGCCTCGAGGTCTTCGATCGACTGCAGCTGCCGCCCGGCGCCGCCCTCACCCGCGCCACCATCATCAAGGTGGCCGAGCTGGTCGGGGCGACGCGCGTCGTCCTCGGACGGGTCGCGGTGAACGGGACCGGCGTCGTGATCGAGGCCCGGGTCCTGCACGTGGACACCGCCCGGCTGGACCCGCCGCTGCGCCACCTGACCGCGGTCAATGACCTGTTGCAGACCTATCGCGACGTGGCCCGCGCCGTCGAGGGTTCGGGCATCGCCGCGGCCGGGACCGCGCCGCTCGCGCCCTCGGTCCCGGCGTTCGAGTTGTACGTACGGGGCCTGACCGCGGCGAGCGAGGACGTTCAGGAGCGTTACCTGGTCCAGGCGATCGACGCCGCACCGGGCTACGTGGAGGCGCGGCTGGCGCTGTGGATGGTGCAGGCGGAGCGTGGCGCGCACGAGCAGGCCGTCGCGACGCTGAAGGCCATCCCGGCCGCCGATCCCCACGCGCTCGACGCCGGTATCCGCACCGCCGCGTCACTGGTGCAGCTCAGGCGCTACGAGGAGGCGTACGTGGCGCTGCGTGCGCTCGACGCGTCGCACTCGGCCGTCGTCGCGAACCTGGTCGGCATCGTGCAGCTGCGCCGCGGTTCGACGACGCAGACCGGGCGGGCCACCTACTACTTCCATCAGGCGGCGGAACGCGAGCCGTCGGATCCCGATTACTGCTTCAATCTCGGCTACGCCTACTGGCAGGACAAGGAAGCGCAGGCCGCCGCCTACTGGCTGCGCGAAGCCGTGCGCCGCAACCCCGCCGACGGTGACGCACACTTCGTGCTGGCGGCCGCGCTCGCCGGGAGCGGGGCCGGTCCTGAGGCCGAGCGCGAGCGCGAGCTCGCCCGGCGGCTGTCCGAACGGTGGGAGAACGCCGCCGCCGGCGACCCGGTGCCCCGCGGGCTCGAACGCGTGAAGGATCGCGCGACCTCGGGACGCGCCGGGATGGACCAGCGGCTGCTGGCGGGGGCCGCGCGCGATCAGCGCGAGGCGTCGGCCTTCCATCTCGCGGCCGCGCGGAGGGCGTTCGACGCCGGCCGCGATCCGGAGACGATCCGCGAGGTGCAGCGCGCGCTCTACCTGACGCCCTACGATTCGGACGCGCACCTGCTGCTGGGACGGGCGCTGGCGCGCAGCGGGCTGCTGAACGACGCCGTCGACGCGTTGAAGATCGCGATCTGGAGCGCCGAGACGGCGGCCGCGCACGTGGCGCTCGGCGACGTGCTACTGAGGCTGCGCGATTTCGACGGCGCTGGCCGCGCCGCCGATCGCGCGCTGGTCCTCGATCCGTCGAACGCCGAGGCGGCGGCGCTGGCCGGGCGCGTCCGCGCCGCCCGCGCCGCGGCCGCGTGATACCATCCGAGCAGCGCCCCGCGCGATGCCCATGACCACGCCCGACGAAGGCGTTCGCGAGATCCAGTTGAGCGGCAAGCAGCTCGTCTTTCTGTTCATGGCGGTCACGGTGGTGTCGGTGGTGATCTTCCTCTGCGGCGTGCTGGTCGGACGTGGCGTGCAGGCGCGCACGGCGCTCGTCGAGGCACCGGTGATGGCGGAGAGCGCGCCACCCGACGCCGCCGGCGCGCCGCCCGCTCCCGCCGCCAACACGCCGACGCCGCGCGCCGACGTGTCGTTCCCGGAGCGGCTCGGCGACAACGCCACGCCGAAGGAGAAGCTGGTCACTCCCAAGGAGCCGCCCCCGCCGCCGGCCGCCGCACCCGCGTCCACGCCGGCGTCCGCGCCGACCGTTTCGCCGGCCCTGCCGTCGGGAGCCGCCGCAGGCGCGCCGGCGGCGGCCGCCCCGGACGCGGAGGCCAAGACCGCAGCGTCCCCGCCCACCCCCGGCATTCCGACCGAGCCGAAGGGCTCGGGCTATGCCATTCAGGTGGCCGCCTTCAGCGCCCGTGACGAGGCCGAGGCGATCGTCACGCGGCTCGGCGGCAAGGGATACGCGGCCTACCTCGTCAGCCCGCAAGCCGGCCAACCGCCGCTGTTCCGCGTGCGCGTCGGGAAATTCAGGGAGCGCGCCGAGGCCGAGCGCGTCGCCTCGCGTCTCGAACGCGAGGAGCAGTTCAAGCCCTGGATTACGCGCTAGCCCTCCTCTCGGGGGCGCTGCTCGCGCTCTCGTTCCCGCGCTACGGCCACCCGGCGGTCGCTTTCGTGGCGGTGGTCCCGCTGCTGGTCGCGCTCGCCGGGTGGCGCGGCCGCCCCGGCGTCTTCCCCGGCACGTCGCTCGGTCGCGGGTTCGCCCTGGGCACCTGCACCGGCCTGGTCTACTTCGGGGGCACGGTGTACTGGACGGGGGCCGTCGTCCAGACCTTCGGTGGCCTGTCGGCGGCCGTGGCGCTGCTCTGCGCGTTGGCGCTCGCTGCCTACATGACCCTCTACCTGGCCGCCGCAGCGGCGCTGTTGGGCCGCAGCGTGGCGCTGACGGGCGCTCGCGGCCTGGCATTGGCCCCGGCGCTGTGGGTGGCCGGCGAGTTCGCACGCGGGCACGTGCTCGGCGGGTTCCCGTGGGTGCCGTTGGGAAGCAGCATGGCCACCGTCCTTCCGGTGGCGCAGCTGGCGAGCCTCGTCGGCGTCTACGGCGTGTCGCTCTACCTGGTGGCGCACAGCGCCCTGGTGACGCTGGCCCTCACCGGCACGCCGCCGACGCGGGTGCGCGCCGGCGCCAGCGCGGTGGCGGCCCTCCTCGCGGTCTCGATCTGGGGCAGCCAGCGGATCGGCGATGCCGCGCTCACGCGCGAGGGAAGCCCGGCGGCCGTCGGGCTGATCCAGGCGAACATCCGCCAGGAAGAGAAGTGGGATCCCGGCATGGCCGGCGAGATCGAACGGCGCTACGACCGGCTCACCCGTCAGGCGGCGGCCGCCGGGGCGGCCGTGGTGCTGTGGCCCGAGTCCTCCACGCCGTACTACTTCAACGAGCACCCGGTCCGCGCCGAGGCGGTGCGGTCGCTGGTCCGCGACGTCGGCACGCCGCTGCTCTTCGGCACCGACGAGATCGAACGCGACGGAACCGAGCGCGCCTACAACTCGGCGTTCATGCTCGCCCCCGACGGGTCGGTGGCGGCCGTCTATCGGAAGATGCAGCTGGTGCCGTTCGGCGAGTTCGTGCCGCTCCGGTCGCTGCTGTTCTTCGTCTCGCCGCTGGTCGAAGGTGTGTCGGATTTCTCCGCCGGCGATCGGGTGACCATGCTGCCGATGATGGGGCACATGGCCAGCACGGCCATCTGCTACGAGATCGTCTATCCGCACCTGGCCCGCGAGGCCGTGCGCCAGGGCGCCGAGCTGCTGACCACGATCACCAACGATGCGTGGTACGGCGACTCGTCGGCGCCGTATCAGCACTTCGCCCTGGCGTCGCTGCGGGCGGTGGAGCAGGGGCGCTATCTGGCGCGAGCCGCCAACACCGGCATCAGCGGCGTCGTCGATCCATACGGCCGGCTTCTCGGCGCCACGCGCGTCTTCGAGGAAGCCGTCGTCGTCGCCGAGATCCGCTTCCTCCAGGGACGCACGCTCTATGCGACAATCGGAGATCTCGCGGCGCAGCTGGCCCTGGTCGTCGCCGGCCTCACCGCGGGGTGGCTGGTGACGGAGCGGCGGCGGTAGGTCGCGGCAAGGAGCAGGGGCGTGGCGCTGGGACAAGACGAGCTCGTTCGGCGGTCAGAGGACGTGGTCAAGCGGGCCAACGATCTGCGGAGCTATCTTTGACCGGGCGACCGACGCCGGAGAACTGGCCACGCTCGAGGCGCGGATCGCCTCGCCCGACTTCTGGAACAACCAGCCGGAGGCCCAGCGGGCACTGCAGCGCCAGCGGCGCCTGAGCGAGGACGCCGAGCTGCGCCAGGCGCTCGGCCGTCGCGTCGCCGACCTGGGCGTGCTCGTCGAGTGGGCCGATGCCGGAGAGGACGTGCTCGCCGATTTGCAGCGCAGCCTCGGCGAGCTCGAGGCCGAGGTCGAGGCCGCTGAGATCAAGAAGATGCTGGGCGGCGCGCACGACCAGGCCAACGCCATCGTCACCATCCACCCGGGCGCCGGCGGCGTCGAATCCCAGGACTGGGCCGAGATGCTGCTGCGCATGTATCTCAAGTGGGCGGAGCGGCGTGGCTTCGCCCGCGAAGTACTTGACTACCAGCCGGGCGACGAAGCCGGATTGAAGAGCGCGACGCTCACCGTGAACGGGGAGAATGCCTTCGGGCTGCTCTCGGCGGAGGCCGGCGTGCACCGGCTGGTCCGCATCTCGCCGTTCGACCAGGCGGCCCGCCGGCACACCTCGTTCGCCTCGGTCTACGTCTGGCCCGAAGTGGAGGACGACGTCGCCGTCGACATCGACGACAAGGACCTGCGCATCGACACCTACCGGTCGAGCGGCGCCGGCGGCCAGCACGTGAACGTCACCGACTCGGCGGTGCGCATCACCCACCTGCCCACGGGCATCGTCGTGTCGTGCCAGAACGAGCGATCCCAGCACAAGAACCGCGACGTGGCGATGAAGGTGCTGCGAGCCCGCCTCTACGACCTCAAGGTGAAGGAGAACCAGGCCAAGCTCGATCAGATCGGCGGCGCCAAGAAGGACATCGCGTTCGGCAGCCAGATCCGCAGCTACGTCCTGCAGCCTTACCAGATGATCAAGGACCACCGGACCAAGATGGAGGTCGGCGACGTCAATCGGGTGCTCGACGGCGATCTCGACGACTTCATCAAGACCTACCTGATGCGCAAGGCGGCCGGTACGCTCGGCCAGGCGGCGGCGGGCGACGACGACGCCTGAGCGCAGCCGAGCGGCCTAGTCTAGCGGCTCGGCTGGGTGCCGGCGATGAACGCTTCGGTGATGGTCGGTGACGCGCCGTCGTCGACCGGCTGGCCGGTGTAGCGGTCGACCGGCACGAAGACGATGTTGCCGGGCGGGTCGAAGGTCGGCGGTGCCGAGCGATCGCGACCCTCGAGGTAGGCGCGCATGATCTCGATCCAGATCGGCAGCGCCGCGGTGGTGCCGGTCTCGCCGTTGCCGATCGGCTTCTTCTCGTCGTAGCCGAGCCAGACCCCGACGGTCACGGCGGGGTCGAAGCCCACGAACCAGGCATCGGTGTAGTCGTCCACCGTGCCGGTCTTGCCCGCCAGCGGCCAGTCGAGCGACGCCGCCGAGGCCGCGGTGCCGCGCTGGACGACGCCGCGCAGCATCGAGGTCATCACGTAGGCCGTATCGGCCCGGATGGCATCGCGGGGTACCGGCGCATGCTCCTCGAGCAGCACGCCTTCACGATCGGCCACCGAGAGCACCTGTACCGGCTCCATCCGCACGCCGTGATTCGGGAAGGCCGAGTAGGCGGAGGTCAGGGCGATCAGCGTCGACTCCCCGGCGCCGAGCGCCGAGGACAGGAACGGCGGCAGCGACCCGGGCAGGCCGAAGCGCGCGGCGTAGGGCACCACCTGGCCGGGGCCGAGCATCTCCATCACCTTCACGGCCGGGATGTTGCGCGAGCGCTCGAGCGCGGTCCGCAGCGTGAGCGGACCGTCGAACCGGCCGTCGTAGTTGCGCGGCGCGTAGGCCGGTTGGCCGGCGCCGGCATCGAAGGTGGTCGGCTCGTCGACGAGCAGCGTCGCCGGCGTCAGGCCGCGGTCGATGGCGGCGGTGTAGAGGATCGGCTTGAAGGTCGAGCCGATCTGGCGCAGCGCCTGGGTGGCACGATTGAACTTGCTGCGCGTGAAGCTGTAGCCGCCGACCATCGCCAGCACGTGGCCAGTGCGGTTGTCGAGCGCCACCACCGCGCCTTCGAGCAGCGGCGTCTGCTCGAGCCGGACCGAGGCCGTGGCGGCGCCCTGATCGACGGTCAGCAGCTCCACCTCCACGACATCGCCCGCGCTGACCACCTGCGAGGCGTGCGTGCGCCGGGTCCACTGGAAGCTCTCGCGCGTGAGCTCGGCACGCAGTCCGCCGATGCGCAGCGCCGCCTGTCCCGGCGCCGCGCCTTGCGGGTCGACCCGCTCGACGAGCGCCGGCACGATGTCGCCGGCGGCCATCGGCCGCAACCAGCGCTCGTGCCGGTAGGCCGCCGGCGAGCCGCCGTCCTTCAGCACGTTCGGCTGCGCCCGGCGGAAGCCCGTGCGCCGCTTGTCGACCCGGCGCAGGCCGGCGTCGAGCGCGTGCGTGGCGATGCGCTGCAGCCGGCCGTCGAGCGGCGTCCGCACGGTGAGGCCGCTCTCGTACAGTTGCTGCGCGCCGTAGCGGGCCTCGAGGTGCTTGCGCACCTCTTCGAGGTAGTACGGCGCGAAGCTGGCCTCGCGCGAGGGATCGCCGCGGGTGACAATCGGCCGGGCCTTGGCCTCGGCGGCGGCCTCGGCCGTGAGGTACCCCTCCGCCGCCATCCGATCGAGCGCGTAGTTGCGGCGTCGCAGCGCCGCCGCGGGGTTGATGTAGGGACTCTGCCGGGCATTGCCCTGGAGGATGCCGGCGATCATCGCCGCCTCGTCCACCGCCAGGTCCTTCACCGACTTGCCGAAGTACAGCTGGGCCGCCGCCTCGACGCCGTAGGCGCCGTGCCCGAAGTACATCTGGTTGCAGTAGAGCGTGAAGATCTCCTGCTTGGTGTAGCGCTTCTCGATCTGGACGGCGAGCAGCAGCTCCTTCACCTTCCGTTCCCAGGTCTTCTCGTCGGTGAGGAACAGCTTGCGCGCCAGCTGCTGGGTCAGGGTGCTGGCGCCGCCGGCCTTGCGCATCTCGATGAGGTTGGTGGCGACGGCGCGGACCAGCCCGGTGATGCTGAGGCCGAAGTGTGTAAAGAAGCCGGAGTCCTCCGCCGCCAGCACCGCCTGGCGCATCTGCAGCGGGATGTCGTCGTAGCGCAGGATCACCCGCCGCTCCACGGAGAACTCACCGACCAGGGTGCCATCGCCGCCGAGCACGCGCGTGATGGTGTCGGGCTCGTAGTCGTCGAGGGCGGAGATGGCCGGGAGGTCGTCGGAGTAGGCGAACAGGACCCCGCTCGCCGTGCCGAGCAGCGCCGCGACCACGAACAGGGCCGCGAGTCCAGCGTGTCGAGCGAGCGTGGGCAACGCAGGCATGGCGGTGACGGTCGACTGTCCGCTATTGTGCCACCGCTCCGGAGCTAACGCGGACGCCGGCGGTTGCCCGCCTCGCCGCCTCGGGACGCGCCTGCGGTGGAGCTGCGTCCAACCCCGCTGCGAGTGTTCTCCTGTCCGCGTGCATTGCCGTCGCCTCGGGAACGAGCTGCTGGCGAGGCCACCGGCCGGCCCAAACCGCTGCTTGGGGAAGCGGTTGGCCGCCAAGGCGAGCGGTCGCCTCCACCCCGCGCGGTCGCCGTCGCGCCGTCGCGGCGGCGAGAGCTATCCAGGGGCCGCGCGTCCATCGGCCGAGGTTCCGTCGGCCGCCGATTGATCTGGCGCGGTTCCATCCGGGGCGCGCCAGCGGCATCCGCGCGCCGGGCCAGCGCCGTTCCGACCGGCGGCCGGCGCGGCTGCGTCTCTGGCACGACGGCAGCGTCCCGCGGGCGAGGCGTCGGCCAGGTCCGTGGGTCTCGTCTCGACACCGGCGCGGTCTCGGGCGCCGGAGCCGGGCCGCCGCCCGCCGGCCGTGACGCGCGGAGAGTGCCCGGTGAGCGCCACCCATCGCGTGACACGGCGCGCCGGCCTGGCTGCCCCTCGCGCCCAGGCCGGCCGTTGAGGTCGCCCGGTAACCGCGGCGCCGGGGTCGGCCGTCCATAGCCGGGTGCCCTCGCGACACGCCGTTCCCAGCCGCCGGGGCCGCGCGGCGCGTGCCCCTGCACCACGAAGCCGCCCAGCACCGGGCCGGGCAGCCGCCGCACATCGGCAAAGTGCCGGCCCACCGGCCCGTGGCCGCCGAAGACCCGCCGCGGCACGACCGACCAGCTGCCGGCCCACACACCGAATGGACCGACACGTGCGCCGACGAAGAAGTCGACGACCGGCCGCGAGTTCCAGCCGAGCGGCGCCCAGCCGATGTAGTTGGCCTCGACCGCCCAGCCGACCCAGGCTGGCCCCCATGCGCGCCGCGGCATCCAGTACCAGCCACGCGACGGGTGATGTCCCCAGCGTCCGTAGTGATGCACCGGCCAGCCCCACGGATGGAGATCGATCCAGGTCCAGCCGTAGCGCGTATGACGCCATGACCCGTGCCCGTACGGCCGCCAGCCTGCCGCCACCCGCGGGAACCACACCGGGCCGTAGGTGGGCAGGGTGTCCCAGCTTCCGTAGCTGGCAAACGTCGGCGCGTAGGCCGTGAGTTCCACCGGCAGCGGCTGCGATCGCTGCGCGTACGCCATGTCGCTCACACGCCGGCTCGCCCAGTCGCTGAAGCCATCGCGCCTGGCACCGGCGCGCGACCATCGTGGCTCGAGACCGCGCGGATCGACCAACACCTCGTCGCCGGCGGCGATGAGCACGTCGGAGCTCGCCAGCGCCAGCGTCGCGCGCCCGGCGATCGCCGCCACCACCGACACGCCGTCGAGATCACGCGCCGTGATCTGGTACTCGCCCCGTGGTTCCAGCCGCACCATGCCCACCGGGGTCGTGACGTCGAGAGGCTCGGCCACCGCCGAAGTGCGAACGACGATGCGGCCGCGGACGATGCCCAGCCGCTCGCGGTCGATGCGCAGATCGGAGCCGCGATCCACGTGGACCAGTGACCCGTCGGCATAGACGAGCTCGGCGCGGCCCTCGCCGGTGATGAAACGGTCGCCGTCCTCGAGGATGTCAGGCGCCTGGGCCGCGGTGACGCCGTCGATCCGGGCGATGTCGGCACGGCCCTCGACGTAGGCGATCGTGAGCGGCGGCGGCAGCGAGGAAGGCGGGGAATCCTGGGCGAGCGCCAGCGGCGGCACCCACGCGATCAGTGGCAACACCGCCGCAAGTCCAAGCCGCGTACGCACGGTCGCTCCGATCGAGCACGGCATCGCACCGGAGCGGGCGGGTTCCGGCGTAATCAGGCTGGCGCGGCCAGTATACCGCTGGGACCGGTGTCGATCGACGGCCTGGAAGTGTCGCTGCAAGTAGAAAGTTGACAGCCTGAGACTCAGATTTCATACTGGCTAGCAGCCCGTGGTGAGAGTGGCGGCGCAGCACCGAGGGCGGCGATGCAGCGCCGGCCGAATGCCGGCGTCACTCTCACCCGGGCTGCTAGGGCGGCTGCCCGCAGTCCACGTCATGGATCTCTACCTCGTGCTCGGTGTGCGGCGAGAGGCGAGCCCGGAGGACATCCGGCGCGCCTACAAGCGCCTCGCACGCCGATTCCATCCCGACATCAACCCGGGCGATCGCGAGGCGGCGGCGCGTTTCCGCGACATCCTGTCGGCCTACGAGACGCTGGTCGATCCCGAGCGGCGCCGGCGCTACGACCACGGGGAATCGCCGCTGGTGCCACCGCGCCCGGCCGGGTTCGCCGGTTTCGATTTCTCGGCGCGCGTCTTCGCCGAGCGCACCACGACCTTCGGCGACCTCTTCGGCGGGGCGTTCGTGCGGCCGGCGCCGGCGGGACGGCCGGCGCGCGGCGCCGATCTCCACACCACCGTGGTCGTGCCGCTCGCCGACGTGCTCGCGCCGAGCCGCCAGACGCTCACCTGGAGCCGCGATGTCGGCTGCGACGCGTGCGCCGGAACGGGGACGACTCAGGCACCGGCCGACGACTGCGTGGCGTGCGCGGGCACGGGCAGCGTCAGCGTCGTGCGCGGGCACATGCTGTTCACGACGACGTGCAGTCGCTGTGGCGGCGGCGGCCGGCAGCCGGCCGGGCGCTGCCCGGTGTGCGACGGCCGCGGCATCGAGCCGCGCGCCGAGCCGTTGACCATCGACATACCGGCCGGCGTCGCCGATGGCGCCGTGATCCGCTTGTCGGGGCTGGGCCATGCCGGCCGCGGCGGCGGCCCGCCCGGTGACCTGCACGTGGCGGTGGCGCTCGCGCCGCACCCCCTGTTCCGCCGTGAGGGGAACGACCTCCACCTCGACGTCCCGCTGGCGGTGCACGAGGCGGCGCTGGGGGCGCGGATCCCGTTGCGGTTGCTCGACGGATCGCTCGTCCGGCTGCGCGTGCCCCCGGGCACGCAAACCGGCCAGCGCTTCCGGTTGCGCGAGCGCGGCGTGCCGTCGGCGCGCGACGGGCGGCGTGGCGACGTCGTGGCCGAGGTGCGGCTGATGCTGCCGCGCGTCCTCGACGAGCGGGCCAAGGAGTTGCTGCGGGAATTCGGGCGCGTCCAGCCCGACGGCGTGCGTGACGGCCGGTTCCCGGCCGGAGGGGACGGCAAGTGATGGCCCGGCGTCCCAGCGGCAAGTCGTTCTACATGATCAGCGCCGTCGCGCAGAAGTACAATATCCATCCGCAGACGCTCAGGCTCTACGAACGCGAGGGGCTGCTGCTGCCGTCGCGCACCGACGGCAACACCCGCCTCTACTCCGACGAGGACCTGGCGCAGCTCGAGACGATCCTGTCGCTCACCCGCGATCTGGGCGTGAACCTCGCCGGCGTCGAGATCATCCTCAATATGCGGCGCAAGATGGAGCGCATGCAGGGTGAAGTCAACGAGTTCATGGAGTACGTGAAGCACGAACTGGCCAAGGGCATCGGCGACTGGGAACAGCGCCTGCAGACGGCGCTGGTGAAATCGTCGCCGACCGACCTGGTGCGCGTGCCCCGCGACGAGCCGGAGGCTCCGCCGCCGCCCGCGCCCTCACGGCGCCCGCGCTGACGCCGCAATCTCCCCCGGGCCTCGGCGCCCGCGGTGGTACAATCGCCAGGCGATGGCGTGCGAGACGTGTCACGACAGCCAGTGGGTGACCGAGCGCGTCGACGGCGTCGATCGCGTGCGGCGGTGCGACTGCTGGCGCGCGGCGCTGGTCGATCGGCAGCTGGCCCAGGCGCGGATCCTCCCCGGTTACGCGCACTGCGAAATCAGCAACTTCGAACCGACGACCGACTCGCTGCGTGAGGCCCTCCGCTTCGCGCGCACCTTCATCGACTCGTTCCCGGTCCCCAACAAGGGCCTGCTGTTTCACGGCTGGCACGGCGTCGGCAAGACCCACCTCGCCATCGCGATTCTCAAGGCCGTGATCAGGGACAAGGGGGCTCGCGGCTACTTCTACGACACTCGCGAGCTGCTCAAGCTGGTGCGCGACACCTACTCCGGCGGCGAGGCCACCGAGATGGACGTGCTGCGCCCGGTACTCGACGCCGACCTGCTCGTGCTCGACGACCTCGGGGCCGAGAAGACGTCTGAGTGGGTGCAGGAGACGCTCGGGCTGGTGGTCGGTACCCGCTACAACGCCCGGCGGCCGACCATTTTCACGACCAACCTGGTCGACAGTCCGAATCCCAACGAGATCAACTCGATGATCGTGCAGGTTGGTGCCAGGACGCGGTCGCGGCTCTTCGAGATGTGCGAGTGGATCAAGATGGAGGGTGCAGACACCCGCCAGGTCGGGATTCATCCGACGCCCGAACGGCTGGCGCGCTACAACCGTGAATCGCCGGAGTCCGAGCGGAATCGCCGGTCCGGAGGCATCCCCGACCGTGCTCGCGGAATGGCCCGGGCGTCGCTCAAGGGTCGGGGCGCGGCCGACGTCAACTGGGCCGGAGGCAAGGGCGGATCGCGCTGATTCCGCCGGTCGTGCCCGCGTGATCGGTCTCTACCTGCACATCCCGTTCTGCCAGGCGATCTGCTCCTACTGCAACTTCACGCGCGGCCTGCTCGACGAGGCGATCAAGCGCCAGTACGTCGCGGCCCTGGTCGCCGACATCCGCCGTCAGGCCGACGGGGCGTCGATTTCGACCATCTACTTCGGCGGCGGCACCCCGTCGCTGCTCACGCCCGAAGAAGTGACCGCGATCCTGACGGCCTGCCGCGAGAGCTTCGCGGTGGATGCCGACGTCGAGATCACGCTCGAGTGCAACCCTGAAAGCGTGACCGCGCGCTCGCTCGACGGTTATCGGGCCGCCGGCGCCACTCGCCTCAGCTTCGGCGCGCAGTCGTTCCGCGCCGACGAACTGGCCCGGCTCGGCCGGCTCCACACCGTGGAGCGCCCGGCCGAGGCCGTGGCCCTGGCCCGGGCCGCCGGGTTCGACAACGTGAGCCTCGACCTGATGCTCTGGCTGCCGGGACAGACCCCGGCGCACGCGCGTGAATCGGTCGATCGGCTGGTGGCCATCGGACCCGAGCACGCCTCGCTCTACCTGCTCGAGATCTATCCGAACGCGCCGCTGCGCGAGGAGATGGCGCGGGCCGGCTGGTCGGTGGCCCCCGACGACGACGCCGCCGACATGTACCTGGAGGCGATGGCCACGCTCGACGCGGCCGGGTATCGCCAGTACGAAATCTCCAACGTCAGCCGCGCCGGGCGCGAGAGCCGCCACAATCTGATCTACTGGCAGGACGGCGACTGGCTGGCGTTCGGCAGCGGCGCCCATGGGGCCCGGGGTGACACGCGGTGGCGCAACGTCGCCGGCACCGGCGAGTACATCGCCCGGGTCGGCGAGGGGGCGGCGGTAGTCGCGGAGCACCTGGCCCGCGACGGCCAGAGCCGACTCGAGGAGGCGCTGTTCATGGGGCTGCGCCTGGTCGAGGGCGTCGACCTCGCGCGCATCCGCGCGCGCTATGGGGTCGATGTCTGGGCCCGCTACGGCGCGCGCCTCGAGCCGTTCGCACGCGCCGGGCACTTGGTGCACGAGCCCGGGGCCCGGATTCGCTTGACCCGTCAGGGCATGCTGGTGGCTAATGAGGCGATGGCGGTTTTCATCGACCGGGGAATACGGTAGAGTAGCGGTCTTTCGCCGCAAGGAGGCTGGTCAATGCTTCGAGGTTTTGGTATGTCTCCGGCCGCGCGCCGGGCGTTGGTGTTGGGATTGGCCCTGGTCGCGGTACTTGTCGTCGGTGCGCCGGCGTTCGCCCAGGAGGCAGAGAAGATCGTGCTGCCGCTGGACGGCGAAGCCGCCACCATCACCATTCTCATCAAGCCGGACAAGACTGCCGACTTCGAGTTCGTCCTCGGCCGTCTCAAGGAGGCGCTGGCCAAGAGCGAGAAGCCCGAGCGGAAGCAGCAGGCCGCCGGCTGGACCATCTACAAGACCAGTCAGGCCGTGAACGGCAACACCGCCTACATCATGATCATCAACCCGGTCGTGAAGGGGCAGGAGTACGACATCAGCCGGCTCATCGCCGAGGTGTTCCCGGTCGAAGTGCAGGAGATCTTCGCGAAGTACAAGGACTCCTTCGCCGGCCGCGGCATCACGCCGCTGACCACGTTCATGAAGATGGGCCAGTAGGCCCGCCCCGGTCCGGGACGACGTCCCGTGGTCACCGCATTCCTCGTGCTGCTGGCGTTCACCGTGGACGCCAGCGGCGCGACCCTGCCTCAGGCTCCGCCTCCGTCCGCACCCCAACCCGCCGCGCCACCGGCGACCGACGTCGATCCGGCGCGGCTGGTCTTTCCGGTCGATGCGTCTGGTGCCGTCCTGGTGGCCGTCAAGGCCGACAAGACGGCGGACTATGAGGCGGTGATTCACGCGCTGCACGAGGCGCTCGCCGCGGCGGAGGCGCCGGCGCGGCGAATCGGCGAGGGCTGGCGTGTCTACAAGGCCGCCGACGTCGATGCCAAGGGCAACGCGCTGTACATCCACGTCATCGCCACGCCGATCGCCGATACCGACTACCGGCCGTCGGTGGTGCTGGGCCGGCTGGTCCGCGACCTGCCAGCCGACCTGCTGGTGAAGTACCGGGATGCCTTCGCCGGCGCCACCCGGCTGTCGCTCAGCCTGGTATCCGACTTTTCGCTCACCCCGGTGGCCAAGCCCAAGCCCTGACGGCGGTCACCTCCGGATCGCAGTGATATGATCGCGGCCGCCCGGCGGCCCCACGTCCACCACCGACCTCCGGTCTCGATCGCTCGTGTTCGACGCCACCCTCTCCGACGAACAGTCCCTGCTCGCGCGCAGCGTGCGTGAGTTCGCCGAACGGGAGATCCGTCCCCGCGTCCGCGAGTGGGACGAGGCGCAGCGCTTCCCGTCCGAGCTGCTGTCGGCGCTCGCCGACCTGGGACTGATGGGGATCCAGGTACCCGAGCACCTCGGCGGCGCCGGCATGTCGGCGGTGGACTACTGCATCGCCCTCGAGGAGCTGGCGCGGGTGGACCCGTCGGTGTCGCTGTCGGTGGCGGCGCACAACGGCCTGGGCATCGCCCACATCGCCATGTTCGGCTCGGCGGCCCAGAAGCAGCGCTTCGTCGCGCCGCTCGCCTCGGGCCGGGCCCTGGCGGCATGGGGGCTGACCGAAGCCGGCTCCGGCAGCGATGCGGCGGCGATGCGCACGACGGCGGTGCGAGAGGGCGACGGCTGGATCCTCAACGGATCGAAGAGCTTCATCACCCACGGGACGTCGGCCGACATCCTGGTCGTCATGGCGGTCACCAACCGGGCGCTCGGCACCAAGGGCATCTCGGCCTTCGTCGTCGAGCGCGGCACGCCCGGGCTTCGCGCCGGCAAGAAGGAGGACAAGCTCGGCATGCGGGCCAGCGAAACCGCCGAGGTGCTGCTCGAGAACTGCCGCATCCCGGCCGACCAGATCCTCGGCGAGGAGGGCCAGGGGTTCATCCAGACCCTGCAGGTACTCGACGCCGGCCGGATCGGCATCGCGGCGCTCGCCGTCGGTCTGGCCCAGGGCGCCTACGAGTGCTCGCGGCACTACGCCCTGGAGCGCCAGCAGTTCGGCGTGCCGATTGCGACCTTCCCCTCGATCCGCGCCAAGCTGGCGACCCATGCCACGCGGATCGACGCCGCGCGCCTGCTGACACACCACGCGGCCTGGCTGAAGGACCAGGGACGACGCACCACGCTGGCCTCGTCGATGGCGAAGCTGTATGCCAGCGAAGCGGCGGTCCGGGCGGCCGAGGACGCGGTGCAGATCCACGGCGGCTACGGGTTCGTCAAGGACTACCCGGCGGAGAAGTTCTTCCGCGACGTCAAGCTGACGACGATCGGCGAGGGGACCAGCGAGATCCAGCGCCTGGTGATCGCCCGCCAGCTGCTGGCGGCCGTGTGAGCGACAGCCCCTCGCTCAGCGCGCGGGTACTGGCCGGCGACCCGCGGGCCATCGCCCGTGCGATCTCCCTCATCGAAGACGACCACGCCGCCGGGGCGGCGCTGATCCGCGCGATCTTCCCGCACACCGGCCGGGCGACGCTGGTCGGGGTGACCGGACCACCGGGGGCGGGGAAGAGCACCCTCGTGGATCGGCTGGTGGCCGACGCCCGCGCCGCCGGCGACACGGTCGGGGTGATTGCCGTCGACCCGACCAGTCCCTTCACCGGCGGCTCGATCCTGGGCGATCGCCTGCGCATGCAGGCGCACGCCGCCGACGCCGGGGTCTTCATCCGCAGCATGGCCACCCGCGGGCATCTCGGCGGGCTGGCGCGCACCACCTCCGACGCGGCGCTCGTGCTCGACGCCGCCGGCAAGTCGGTCGTGATCATCGAGACCGTGGGCGTCGGCCAGGACGAGGTCGACATCGTCCGGACGGCCGACGTCTCGGTGGTGGTGCTGGTGCCCGGCGCCGGCGACGACGTGCAGGCCCTCAAGGCCGGCATCATGGAGATCGCCGACGTCTACGTGGTGAACAAGGCCGATCGCGACGGCGCCGATCGGGTGGTCACTTCGATCGAATCCAATCTGGCGCTCCAGGCCTATGCCGACGGCGCCTGGCGGCCGCCGATCGTCAGGACCGAGGCGACCAGCGGCCGGGGAGTGGCCGAGCTCTGGCAGGCGATCCACGCGTTCCTCGCCCACACCGCGCCCGACCGCCCGCGGCGGCGCGCCGCCCGGCACGAGTACCGGCTGCGCGAGCTGTTGGCCCAGCGCTTCCTCGCTCACGTCGAACACACGATGTTCGCGCCCGGGGCGTTCGCCGCGCTCGTCGAGCGAATCGCCCGGCGCGAGGTCGACCCCTACTCGGCGGCTGCCGACGTGCTCGGCCGGGCCCTGGCCGGGCGGGAGGCGTCATGAAGGTGCGGCTCGACCACGTCGGGATCGCCGTATCGGATGCCGGCGCGGCGGCGGAGTGGTACCGGTCGGCGCTCGGCCTGGTGATCGCGCACACCGAAGAGGTGCCGTCGCAGCAGGTACGGGCCCATTTCCTGCCCACCGGAGCGGCGATGATCGAACTGCTCGAGGCCACGACGCCAGGCTCGCCGATTGCCCGGTTCCTCGAGCGGCGCGGTCCGGGGCTCCATCACGTCGCGTTGGCCGTCGACGACATCCACGCCGCGCTCGCCGAGCTCAAGCAGGCTGGCGTGCGTCTGGTCGACGACGTCCCGCGCTCCGGCGCCGAGGGCGCGCTGGTCGCGTTCCTCCACCCGTCGGCGGCGCAAGGCGTGTTGATCGAGCTGAAACAGCCGGCCGTCGGCGCGCGAGCCGGTCATGCCGCCACCGTTCCGTTGTTCCGCACGCCGGTGGTCCTGCCTCTGGGTGATGTCGAGCTCGTCTCGCTGTCCGACGGCTTCTTCGCGCTCGATGGCGGGGCGATGTTCGGTGTGGTGCCGCGCACGCTGTGGGAACAGCGGCTGCCCCCCGACGACCGCCACCGGATTCCGCTGGGCATGCGGCCGCTGCTGGTCCGCGGCGAGCGCACGCTGCTCATCGACGCCGGATGCGGCGACAAGATGGACGCGAAGAGCGCGGCCATCTACGGCCTGGACCGCCGCTACCACCTGGCGCACTCGCTGGCGGAGGCGGGCGTCGACGTCGCCGACATCGACCTGGTGCTGGCCAGCCACCTCCACTTCGACCACATCGGCGGCTTCACCGAGCGGCGCGCCGATGGCACGCTGGCGCCGCGCTTTCCCAAGGCCCGCTACATCGCCCATCGCGGCGAATGGCACGACGCCACGCATCCGCACGAGCGGAACCGCGCCAGCTACCTGCCGGAGAACTTCATGCCGCTGCAGGAGGCCGGGGTGCTGACGCTGGTCGACGACGGCGCCGAGATCATGCCCGGCGTGACCCTGCGCCGCTCCGGCGGCCATACCATGCACCACCAGGTGGTGACGATCGCCTCGGGCGGACGCACGGCGGTGTTCGCCGCCGACATGTATCCCACTGCCGTCCACATTCCCGACCCGTGGGTGATGGGCTACGACCTCTACCCGGTGGACACGCTGGCGTTCAAGCGCGCGTTCGCGCGCGAGGCCATCGCGGGCGAATACGTGATTTTCTTCGAGCACGATCCGTCGATGGCCGCCGGCATCCTGCGGGAGTCGGCCGGCAAGCGGACGGTGGAACGGATTATCTAGGGGCTGGGGGCTGGGGACTGGGGGCTGGGGCATGCCGTTGTTCCGCTGTCAGGAACCGCACCACGGTTCTTGCGTGGCGTGCATCGGTAAGCCCTAGTCCCCAGCCCCCAGCCCCCAGCCCCGCGAGGAGTGCGAATGGTCGAGATCGGAATCGTCGGCGGCAGCGGGCTCTACGACATGGCGGAGCTGACCGATCGCGAAGAGCGAAAGGTGGCGACGCCGTTCGGCGAGCCGTCGGGGCCGTACGTGATCGGCATGCTCCGCGGCAAGCGCGTGGCCTTCCTGGCCCGGCACGGCGCCGGCCACCGGCTGATGCCGTCGGAGCTCAACTTCCGCGCCAACATCTTCGGGTTCAAGCAGCTCGGCGTCACCCACCTGCTCTCGGCCAGCGCCGTCGGCAGCCTCAAGGAGGAGTACCGGCCCCTCGACCTGGTCTTCCCCGACCAGTTCTTCGATCGCACGCGCGGCCGCGTCAGCACGTTCTTCGGCGGCGGCCTGGTGGCCCACGTCGCCTTCGCGCACCCGGTCTGCGATCGCCTCAGCGGCCTGATGGCCGACGCCGCGGATGCCGCCAGCGCCGCCGTGCACCGCGGCGGCACCTACGTCTGCATGGAGGGGCCGCAGTTCTCGACCCTGGCCGAGTCGCGCCTCTACCGCGCCTGGGGCCTGGACGTCATCGGCATGACCAATCTGCAGGAGGCCAAGCTGGCCCGCGAAGCGGAGATCTGCTACGCGACCATGGCGCTGGTCACCGACTACGACTGCTGGCACCCCGACCACGCCTCGGTCACCGTCGAGATGATCATCGCCAACTTGACCGAGAACGCCGTCACCGCCCAGCGGGTCATCGCCGGCACGGTCGAGCGCCTGGACGGCGAGCGCCGGTGCGGCTGCGCTCAGGCGCTGGCCACTGCCATCATCACCCGGCCGGAGGCCGTTCCCGAGCGCCTCAAGCGCGATCTCGCGCCGATTGTCGGCAAGTATCTGCCAGCCAGCGACTGATGGCTGGCGGTGGCATCCCGCCACCCCGAGCCCCGCGTCCCATGACGTGACCCGAGCCCCGAGCCCGACCACCATGCCTCCCAGCCCCGAGCCCCGAGCCCCGAGCCCCGCCATGAAACTGATTGTCACCGGCTCCATCGCCTTCGACTACCTGATGTCGTTCCCGGGGAAGTTCACCGAGCACCTGCTGCCCGAGCACATGCAGCGGGTCAGCCTCAGCTTCCTCGTCGACACGATGGACAAGCGGCGGGGCGGCTGCGCCCCGAACATCGCCTACACGCTGGCGCTGCTCGGCGAGCGCCCGTACCTGATGGCGACGGCCGGTCAGGACTTCGGCGACTACGCGGCGTGGCTGGCGGCGGCCGGCGTGGATCTGTCGCTGGTGAAGGTCGTCGCCGACAAGTTCACCGCGTCGTTCTTCTGCAGCACCGATCAGGACAACAACCAGATTGCGTCGTTCTATACCGGCGCGATGGCCAACGCCGGCGAGTTGTCGTTCCGCACGATCGACAACCTGGCCGGCGGCCTGGCCGTCATCTCCCCGAACGACCCCGAGGCGATGGTGCAGTACGCCGAGGAGTGCAGTGCGCTGGGCCTGCGCTACATCTGGGACCCCGGCCAGCAGTGCGCGCGGATGGACGGCGCGCAGCTGCGCGACGGCATCGAGGGCGCCGCGATTGTCGTCTGCAACGACTACGAGTTCGAGCTCATCCGCCAGAAGACCGGCATGAGCGAGACCGACGTCCTCGGCGTGGCCGGGGCGCTCATCGTCACCAGGGGCGAGCACGGCAGCGCCGTCATCACCGCCGACGGCCGGGTCGACGTGCCGGCGATGCCGCCGGCCCGGATCGTCGATCCCACCGGCGTCGGCGACGCCTTCCGTGGCGGCCTGATGAAGGGCCTGGCCCAAGGCCGGAGCCTGACGAAGTCGGCTCAAATCGGCAGCGTCGCCGCCACCTGGGCACTCGAGCATCTCGGCGGCCAGAGCCACGCCTATACGTGGGCCGAGTTCGTCGCCCGCTACGAGCACCACTACGGTCTGTTGGAGTAGCGGCCTCGCGAGCGGGTGGCCAAAGAGGCGCCCTGCGCTTGGAGTCCTAGGCGGAGCTTCAGCTCCGCCGCCGCCTCCGGACTAGGACGTGCCGGCGGCGAACCGGGCCCGCGCGGCGGCGAGAATGCGGACGTATTTCGCCTGTTGCAGCAGCAAGTCGGTCTGCAGGAGGGCCACCTGGGCGTCGTTCAGCTCGGCCGAGGTGATGACCCCGTTCTCGTAGGACACCTCCGCGATCGTCACGCTCTCGCGCGCCAGGTCGAGCGCCTTCTGCTGCGTGGCGACGACCTCGGTCGCCGCCAACAGGTCGGTCCACGCGGTTTCCAGCTCGAGTCGGCCGGCGTCGAGGGCGGCATTCAGTCCGTGCTCGGCCTGGCGCATCTGGGCCTTGGCTACGCCGCGTCGCGCCGCCGATCCCGTGGCGGCGAAGAGCGGCATGCGGATGGCCACGCCGAACTGATAGTTCTGGTTGTCCCAGTTGAGCAGGGTCGTGGCGCTGTCGTCCTGGTAGGCGACGTTGCCGGTGAAGGCCAGCGTCGGCTTCCACTCGGCGTTGGCGAGATCCACCGCGTACTCCGCCATCTCGCGCCGCGACTCGAAGGCGCGCAGATCGGGGCGGTTGGGCAGCGCCTGCGACAACGCGTCGCGGGACTCGGGCACCAGCAGGTCGTCGAGCGTGCCGCGCAGGGCCAGCGGTTGTGACTGCGGCAGGGCCAGCACGGTGCGCAGCGACTGGTAGGCCTGGTCGAGGTTGGCCTGCACCTGGATGCGGCGGGCGCGGGCGTTGGCCAGGTCGACCTCGGCGCGCAGCACGTCGAGGCGGGCCACCGACCCGGCCTCGAAGCGGGCCCGGGCCAGTTCGAGCTGCCGGGTGGTGAGCTGGATGGCCTCGTCAGCCACCTTGAGGCTCTGCTCGGTGGTCAGCGCGCCGTAGAACGCCTCGACCACGCGCAGGTTGAGCTGCTGGCGAGCCCGCTCGTAATCGAGCTCCGACCCGGTCAGCGCGGCCCGCTGCAGGCTGCGATTGCTGGTGAGCCGGCCGCCGGTGTAGAGCGGCTGCGACATCTCGAGCGCGACGGCGTTCTGGCGGGCGAACGCCGCCTCGAAGGTCTGCTCCTCGGGCCCGAAGACCCCGGCCGGAATGCGAATCTCGGGGAACTTCTGCCACGGCAGGTACTGGAAGTTGACCGCGGCGTCGGGCAGGAAGGCGGCTTGCGCCTCGGCGACCCGGGCTTCGCCGATGCGCACGTTCTCGGCGACCACCTTCAGCGACGCGTTGGCGCTCAGGGCACGCTGCAAGGCGTCGTCGAAGGTGAGCGTCATCGGCGCCGCCGCCGGCGCCGTGGCGGCCGGCGGGGTCTGCCCGAACACCGTCGCGCTGCCCCAGAACCAGCCGGCCAGCACCAGCAGCACCAGCACGCCGGCGATGCGCGTCACCTGCCGGACCCTCGCCGGCGACGACCGCCGCCACGCCGCCAGCCGATCGAGCAGCCGCGCGAGCAGCAGGTACGCCACCGGGACCACCACCAGCGTCAGCGCCGTCGAGGTGATGAGCCCGCCGATGGTGGCAATCGAGATCGGCGCGCGGAACTCGGCGCCCTCGCCATTGGCAGTCGCCGACGGCATCATGCCGAGGATCATCGCGAAGGTCGTCATCAGGATCGGGCGCAGCCGGATCGGCCCGGCCTTGAGGATGGCGTCCTTGATCGACAACCCCTCGTCACGGTGGAAGTGATTGGTGAGATCGACGAGGAGAATGGCGTTCTTGGTGACCAGCCCCATCAGCATGACGACGCCGATCATCGCCGGCATGCCGATGTTGTTGCCGGTCAGGAGCAGCGCCAGCAGCGCCCCGACGACGGCCAGCGGCAGCGACAGCATGATCAGGAACGGTTCAGTGAACGACTCGAACTGCGAGGCCAGGACGATGTAGATGAAGGCGATGGCCAGGATCATCGCCAGCCCCATCGCCGCCGCCGACTCCTGCATCATCTCGACGTCGCCGGCGAAGCCCCACTCGAAGTTGGGCGGCATCTGGACGCCCTGCATCATCGCGGTGAGATCGGTGGTGACGTCGCCGAGCGGGCGGTCGTCGAGCTCGATGCCGATCTTGGCCTGGCGGCGCCGCTGCTCGCGCTCGATGTTGGTCGGGCCGACGCCGGGCTCCATCCGCACGATGTCGCCGGTGCGCACGGCGACACCGCGCGGCGAGTAGAGCGGCGTGCGGGCGATGGCGGCGAAGTCGTTGCGGTAGTCGGGCGCCAGCCGGACGCGGATGTCGAACTCCTCCTCGCCGTCGCGCAGCTTGGTCGGCACCACCCCCTCGACCATGCCGCGCAGCTGCGAGGCGATGGTGGCCACCTCGAAGCCCATGTCGGCGGCGAGCGAGCGGTTGACGTGGGCGACCATCTCGGGCTGGCCGCTCTCGAGCGTGCTGTCGACGTCGGCGGTGCCCGGCACCTGACGGACCTTGGCCACGATCTCGTCGCTCAGCCGCTGCAGCGCCACCATGTCGTCGCCGCGGACGAAGATGTTGACCGGGGCCTCGCTGGGCGCGCCCTGCATGAACTCGGGGTCGGTCACCGTCGCCTTGAGCATCGGCACCGCCGCCAGACGCTGACGGGCCTCGGCCTTGAGCGCCAGCAACCCACGTTCGCGCTCGAGCTTGGAGGTCAGCTTGACCTGCAGGCGGGCCTTCAACGCGTCGCCGTTGGTCCCGACCGTGGAGAAGATCTGCCGCACCTCGGGCATGCCCCGGACGATGGTCTCGACGTTGGCGACGGCGGCTTCGCTCTGCTCGAACGACGTGCCCGGCGGCATCTCGAGCAGCACTTCCATCTGGCCGCGGTCCTCGAACGGCACGAACTCGGTGCCGATCACCCGCAGCGTCGACAGGCTGCTGAGGAAGACCAGCACCGCGATCGCCACCACCGACCAGGGATGCCCGACCGCCCACCCGAGCAGGCGGTGGTAGCGTTCGTCGATGCGATCGTAGAAACGGCCCCAGCCCTCGAGGAACCGGCCAACCCGGGTGCGGGTGCGCTCTTCGGGCGGGATGAAGCGGACGAAGCGCGACGACAGCATCGGGTCGAGCGTGAACGCCACCAGCAGCGACATCGCCACCGCGAAGGCGATGGTCAGGGCGAACTGCTTGAAGAACTGGCCGACGATGCCGGTCATGAACCCGACCGGCAGGAACACCGCCAGGATGGTGAAGGTGGTCGCCATCACCGCCAGGCCGATCTCGGCGGTGCCGTTGCGGGCCGCGGTCATCGGGTCCTTGCCCATCTCCATGTGCCGGAAGATGTTCTCGCGGACCACCACGGCGTCGTCGATGAGGATGCCGATCACCAGCGACAGCGCCATCAGCGACATCATGTTGAAGGTGAAGCCGGCGACGTACATGAAGAAGAACGTCGCCACCACCGAGGTCGGCAGCGCCAGCGCGGTGATCAGTGTCGAGCGCCAGTCGCGCATGAACAGGAAGATCACCAGTACCGCCATGAAACCACCGAACAGGATGTGGCTGCGGACGTCGCGCACGTTCTCCTTGATGAAGTCGGCGTCGTTGTGGACGGCGCGGATCTGCAGGTCGGGGAACGACGGACCGATGCGGGCCAGCGTCGCCGCGACCCGATCGGTGATCTCGACGGTGTTGGCGCCCGACTGCTTGCGCACCGAGAACGAGACCGCGTCGGCGCCGTCGAGCCGCGTCGTCGTCTTGCGTTCCTCGAAGCCGTCGACGACCGTGGCGACGTCGCGCACCCGCACCGCCGAGCCGCCCGCCGAGCGGAGGATGACGCTGGCGACCTCGTCGGCGCCGCTGAACTCGCCCTTGGTGCGCAGGGTGACGCTGCGGCCGTCGCGTTCGACGTTGCCGCCCGGCAGGTCGAGGTTCTCGGCGGCCAGCTTCGCCGCCACCTCGGTGATCGGCATGCCCAGGGCCTCGAGCCGGCGCGGATCGAGATTGACCTGGATCTCGCGGATCTGGCCGCCGTTGATCTCCACGGCGGCGACCCCGTCGATCTGCTCGAGCAGCGGCTTCAGCTCCTTGTCGACCTGGCGTCGCACCCGGTCGGACGGCTGCGTCGAGCCGACGGCGTAGACCATCACCGGCAGCGCCGCCACGTCGAAGCGCTGAATGGTCGGATCCTCGATGTCGGGCGGCAGCTGGCCGCGGATCGCCGCGACCTTCTCACGCACTTCGGCGGTGGCGGCCTGGGGATCCACCTCGAGCCGCAGCTCGACGCCGATGCGGGCGAACCCCTCGGTCGAGGTCGAGATGACGCGCTTGACGCCGTTGATCCCGGCGACGGCGTCCTCGACGCGCTGGGTCACCAGCGACTCGACCTCTTCCGGGGCCGCGCCCGGGAAGACGACGCCGACGTTGACGAAGGGGAAGTTGACCTCGGGGAAGAGGTCGATGCCCAGTCGGCCCATCGAGACGACCCCGAGCACCATGAAGCTCAGGATCACCATTGAGGCGAAGACCGGGCGCTTGATTGACGTATCGGAAATCCACATGGTCGTGTGTCCGCCGCTCCGCTCGTTCCGTTGTATTCCTAGCCGCTAGCCCCTAGCCGTTAGCCGCTGTACGGGAATCAGTTCACCGTCGCGCGCACCCTGGCGCCGTTGCTCAGCTGCCGCCGCGCGTCGGCGACGACCACGTCGCCGGCGGCCAGCCCGGTGAGAATCTGCACCCGCTGGCCGTCGTCGAGGCCCTCGGTCACATCGACGGCCTGGACGGCGTCGCCCTCCACTTTGAGCACGGCGCGCTTGCCGGCGCGAGTGGTCACCGCCTCGCGCGGCACGATGACGCCCGCGGAGGCCGACGCCGTCACGATGCGCGCGGTGGCGTACATGCCCGACAGCAGCGCAGCGTCGGCGTTGGGAACCCGAATCTCGACGCGGAAGTGCCGGTTCCGCTCGTCGACCTCGGGGGCAATCGCCGCCAGCTCGCCGCGGTATCGCTCGCCGGGACGTGCCTGCACGACGACGTCGGCCGGCATGCCGACGCGCAGCCGACCGGCCTCGAGCTCAGAGACGCCGGCTTCGAGCTTGAGCACGCGGAGATCCGCGACCACCACGACCGGGTCGTCGCCGGGAATGGCCCCCGAATCGTAGTTGCGCTCGACGATGTGGCCGGCGACCGGCGACACCAGGGTTGCATCACGCTGCACCTCGCGGGCCCGGCGCAGGGCGGCGTCGGCCTGCGCGAGGCTGGCGCGGGCCAGCTCCCGCTGCGCTACGGCGGCCTTGTGTGCCGTCTCGGCGGCGTCGAGCCGCTGGCGCGGCAGGGCGCCCTTCTCGAACAGGATGCGGGCGCGGTCGAGCTCGAGCACGGCGTTGTCGAGGCTGGCTTCCACGCTCTCGAGGCCGGCCTTGGCGACGCTGACACTGGCCACCATCGCGTCGGCCTGCGCATCGATCTCGCGCCGGTCGATGGTCGCCACCGGCTGCCCTTCGCGGACCGTCTGGCCGATGTCCACGAGCACCCGCGCGATCGCGCCCGGCACCCGCGGCTTCAGCCCGACCCGGGCGCGCGGAGCGAGGTTGCCCGACAGCTCGAGCGCCGATTCAATCGTGCCGGTGGTGGCCCTGACGGCCGCCACGTCGACGGCGGCGGGAGCCGGAGGCGCGCCCTGTGCGGCCGCGTCAGGGGCCGCGGTGCCCCCGCATCCGGCGGACAGGGACAGCGACAGCGCCGCGGCAACTGGGAGGAAACTACTGGCCTTCATGAGTGCGGACTCCACGGGAAACAGGCACGGTCACGCCGGCCGGCGCTGCGGGATGGCAGGGCACGAAGGTCAGCGGCGTACCGGCAGCAAGACCGGCGATGGTGGTCTCGAGGACGTCACGCGCCAGGGCGTCGGGGTCCTCGCCCGGGGCCAGCCGGCAGGTGCAGCCGAGCACGGCCGGGCCGGTGAGCGCGGCCCAGAGCACGTGCAGGGCCGCCTGCGGGTCGAGCGCCGCCGGGAAACGGCCGATGTCGACCAGCCGCTGAATCCGTGCCGCGACGCGCTCGAGCATCTGCTGGAGCAGGCTGAACCCCTGCCACTGCTCGGTGATGGCCGGCACGGCGCGGTCGACGAACATCAGGTGGAAGAACTCGCGCTGATCCTTCGAGAACTGATAGAAGGCCCACCAGCAATTGCGTAGATCGTCGAGCGGGTCGGCCGCGCCGGCGACCGCCTCGATGGCGTCGTCGAGCCGCTGAAAGCCCTCCTCGGCCAGCGCGAAGAAAATGTCGTCCTTGGACGGGAAAGTAGCTGTAGATGGCGGCCGGGCTGTACTCGATCCGCTCGGCGATCTTGCGGATGGAGACCTGCCCGTACCCTTCAGCCACGAACAGGTCGCGCGCCGCGGTCAGGATGGCCTCGCGGACGGCGAGCCGCTCCCGGTCCTGTCTTTCCTTGATACCCATCTTCACAGGCTACCTGAACACCGTTCAGCGACCTAATGGCGTTTGACGACGGCCGTCCGGCCGAGGTTCCCGGAATGGGTGGGCTACACTACTCGATCGTGCGTGCATCGACCGCCGATCGGGCCCAGATCCTGCCTCCGCTGGCGGTATCGACGCTGGCCTGGGCCGTGCCCGGCGCCGGCCACTTGCTGCTCGGCCGGCACCAGAAGGGCCTGACCTTCCTGCTCACCCTGAGCTCGATGTTCGCGATCGGCCTGCTGCTCTCGGGTCGCCTGTTCCCGCTGGCGCTCGGGGAGCCGCTGGTGATGCTGGCCGCGCTGGCGACGCGCGGGATGGGCGTGGCCGCGCTGGCGGCCGGCTGGTTCGGGGCCGGGCAGGGGGTGGTCACGGCGGCCTCCTACGAGTACGGCAACGCGTTCCTCATCGTCAGCGGCCTGCTGAACCTGCTGGTGGCGCTCGACGCCTACGACGTGGCCCTGGGGCGGAAGTGACGAGCCACATCGGCCTGCTCCTGCTCTTCGCGTTCTTCGTGGCGGTCGTCTTCGCCGTCATCGCCTACGACGACCCGCGCCAGCAGGTGGCCTTCGGCGCCCGCGTGTTCGGAGGGTTCGTGGCTGCCGGGCTCGTGCTCGGGTGGCTCATGTACCCGCTGCCGCTCTAGCGGTGAGCGCGCCCTTCCGCCGCAGGTGGTGGCTCTGGGGCCCCGTGGCCGTGTACATGGCGGCGATCTTCGCCTTCTCGAGCCTGCCCGACCCACCGAGCGCGCCGGGCGTGGGCGACAAGACCCAGCACTTCGCCGCGTATGCTGGCCTCGGCCTCGTGACCTTGCGGGCCACGACGGGCGGGGCGCTCGCCGGCGTGCGCGCGGTTCCGGCCGTTTCGGCGTGGGCGATCGCGACGTTCTACGGCGCCACCGACGAGTATCACCAGAGCTTCGTGCCGGGCCGGTCGAGCGATCTCGCCGACGTCCTGGCGGACGCGCTGGGGGCCGCGGCGGCGGTCGCCGGCGCGTGGCTGTCCGGTATACTGCTCCGTTCGCGCCGCGTCCGCGGCACGTCCCCGAGAGTCCCATGACGTACGAAATGCTGAAGCTGGAGCTCGACCGCGCCGTGGCCGTCGTCACGATCGATCGGCCCAAGGTGTTGAACGCGCTCAACGCGCAGACGATCGCCGAGCTCGGGCTCGTGATGCGGGCGTTGCAGGCCGATGGCGCGGTGCGGGCCGTCGTGCTCACCGGCGCCGGCGACCGGGCGTTCGTGGCCGGCGCCGATATCAACGAGCTGGCGGTGCAATCGCCGACCCAGGGCAAGGAGCACGCCGCCGCCGGCCAGCGCGTGTTCGACCTCATCGAGCGGCTCGGCAAGCCGGTGATCGCGGCGATCAACGGCTTTGCGCTGGGTGGCGGCTGCGAGCTGGCCATGGCCTGCACGCTGCGGATCGCCGCCGACACCGCCCAGCTCGGCCAGCCCGAAGTGAATCTCGGCCTCACGCCAGGCTACGGCGGCTCGCAGCGACTGCCGCGGCTGGTCGGCCAGGGACTGGCCCTCGAGCTGCTGCTCACCGGGGATCGGATTTCGGCGGCGCGTGCCTGCGAGATCGGACTCGTGAACCGGGTCGTGCCGGCCGCCGACCTGCGCGCCGAGGCGGTGAAGCTGGCCCACCAGCTGGCGGACAAGGCGCCGATCGCGGTGCGCTACATCCTCGAGATGGTGCAGCACGGCCTCGACATGTCGCTCGCCGACGGCCAACACCTCGAGACCACGCTCTTCGGGCTGGTGGCCTCCACCGACGACATGGGCGAGGGCACGCGGGCCTTCCTCGAGAAGCGCAAGGCGGAGTGGAAGGGGCGGTAGCGATGCCGACCTTCGAAGGCCGGAGCCAGGCCCCCGGCGCCCGGTTCGCCATCGTCGTCTCGCGCTGGCATGACTCCATCACGTTGCGACTGCTCGCCGGCGCGCGCCAGGCGCTGGCGGAATCGGGCGTCGCCGAGGCCGATGTCGACGTGGTGTGGGTGCCGGGCGCGTTCGAGATCGCGGCGGCCGCCCGTCACGTCGCCGAGACCAGGCGGCCGGCGGCAATCGTGTGTCTTGGCTGCGTCATCCGCGGCGGCACCCCGCACTTCGAGTACATCGCCTCGGCCGCGGCGCACGGGATCACCGCGGCGGCAGCGGAGACGGGCGTGCCGATGACATTCGGGGTGCTTACCACTGACTCGGTGGAGCAGGCGGTCGAGCGCGCTGCCACCGGCCCGGCGAACAAGGGGCGGGAGGCGGCCCTGGCCGCCGTGGAGATGGCGACGCTCTTCCGGACCATCGAGGCCGGACCGTGAGCGTTCCGACCGAGGCGCGCGGGCGCTGGGACGGTCGGCACCGCGCCCGCGAGGTGGCGCTGCGCGCGCTGTATCAGATGGCCGTGGGCGACCTCGACCCGGAGACCGCGGTCGCCCTCACCGCGTCGCTCGGCGACGACGAGGCCATTGCCCTGGACGACGAACACCGGGCCTTCGCCGGACGCCTGGCGGTCGGCGCGTGGGCGGCCCGCGCCGGCCTGGATGCCATCATCGAGCCGCTGTGCACCAACTGGCGCCTCGACCGGTTGGCCGTGGTCGATCATCTCGTCCTGCAGATGGCGATTCACGAGTGGCTGACCGAGCCCTCGACGCCCCCTCGGGTCGTGCTCAGCGAGGCCCTCGAGTTGACCCGCGACTACAGCGGCGAGGCGGCCGTCCGCTTCGTCAACGGCGTCCTCGACGCGGCGCTCCGCCAGCTGCGCGCCGACGGCCGTATCATCGAGTAGCCGAGCGCATGTCCAACGAAGCGGAGCAGTCCGACCAGCGGCGGGCCAACCTGAAGGCGCTCGAGGCCCTTGGCGTCGACATCCATCCGCACAGCTTTGCGCCGACGCACACCGTGACCGCGCTGGTCGAGTGGCACCAGGCCACGCCGGCCGCCCAGCTCGAGGCGTCGCGAGTGGACACGGTCGTGGCCGGGCGCATCGTCGGGGTCCGCAGCTTCGGCAAGGCCAGCTTCCTCGTGCTGTCCGACGGCCGGTCGCGGATTCAGGTGTACCTCCGCCAGGATGCGCTCACGGCCCGCGATTTCGCCGCCTCGCGGCTGCTCGACCTCGGCGATCACATCGGCGTCGCGGGACACCTCTTCCGCACCAAGACCGACGAGCTGTCGGTGTGGGTCTCGTCGCTGACGTTCCTGGCCAAGTGCTACCTGCCACTGCCCGAGAAGTGGCACGGACTGAGCGACGTCGAGACCCGCTACCGCCAGCGCTACCTCGACCTGGCGGTCAATCCGGACGTCCGCCGCACCTTCGAGGCGCGCAGCCGGACGGTGGCGGCGGTGCGGGAGTTCCTGACCGCCCACGGCTTCCTCGAGGTCGAGACGCCGATGATGCAGCCGATCGCCGGCGGCGCGCTGGCCCGGCCCTTCGTCACCCATCACAACGCCCTCGATCTCCACCTCTATCTGCGGATCGCGCCCGAGCTGTACCTGAAGCGGCTGGTCGTCGGCGGCATCGAACGGGTCTTCGAGATCAACCGTAACTTCAGGAATGAGGGGATCTCCACCCAGCACAACCCCGAGTTCACGATGCTCGAGTTCTACTGGGCCTACGTCGACTACCAGACGCTGATGGCGTTCACCGAGGAGCTGCTGGCGACCGTGGCCCGCCAGGTGACCGGCGGCACCGAGTGCCCGTTCGGAGAGCAGCGCATCTCGCTGGCGGCGCCGTTCCGCCGGCTGTCGCTGCGCCACGCCGCCGCCGAGGCCGCGGGCGCCCGCCTCGGCCGTCCCGTGACGACCGACGACCTGCGTGATCCGGCGCGGGCGGCCGCGATCGCGCGAGACCTGCACGTCGAGGTGCCGCCCTCGGCCGGCGCCGGCCGGATCGCCACGGCGATCTTCGAGCGGCTGTGGGAAGCCGACCTGGTGCAGCCGACCTTCGTCTACGACTTTCCGACCGAGGTGTCGCCGCTGTCCAAGCAGCGCGCCGACGATGCCGACACGGTGGAGCGGTTCGAGCTCTACATCGGCGGCTTCGAGGTGGCCAACGCCTTCAGCGAGCTGAACGATCCCGACGAGCAGCGGCGGCGCTTCGAGGCCCAGCTCGCCGATCGCGCCACCGGCGACGACGAGGCCCACGCGATGGACGAGGACTACATCCGCGCGCTGGAGTACGGCCTGCCGCCGACCGGCGGCGAGGGCATCGGCATCGATCGCCTGGTGATGCTGCTCACCGACAGCCCGTCGATTCGGGACGTCATCCTGTTCCCGCAGATGCGGCCCAGGGACTGACCAGGCGCCTGCCATGCCCTACGAGTTGTACGTCGCCCTGCGGTATCTGTTCGCCCGCCGCAAGCAGGCGTTCATCTCGGTGATCTCGCTGGTCTCGATGCTCGGGGTCACCGTCGGCGTGATGGCGCTGGTCATCGCGCTGGCGCTCATGACCGGGCTGCAGCAGGGCGTGCGCGACCGGATGCTGGGCTCCTCGGCCCATGTCTACGTGTTCAAGACCGGGGGTATCAGCGACTATCGCGGCGACGTCGCCCGGCTCACCAAGGTGCCCGACGTCGTCGCCGCGGCGCCGGCGCTGATGGGCAAGGCGCTGGTCAGCCACGGCGACCAGCAGCAGTTCATCACCATCAAGGGCATCGAGCCGGCGCTCGAGCGCCACGTCACCGACATCGCGGCGGCGATCACCAGCGGGCGCTTCGAGGACCTGAACGGCGGCGGCGACGAGGCGTTGCCCGGTATCCTGCTGGGCCACGAGCTGGCCGGCCAGCTCGGCGCCTTCGTCGGCGACACCGTGTCGGTGCTGACGCCCAACGGCACGTTGTCGCCGATGGGCGTGATGCCGCGCCAGCGGCGGCTGCAGGTGGTGGGGATCTTCCAGCTCGGGCTGTTCGAGTTCGATCAGGCGTTCGGCTATGTCACCCTCGACACCGCCGGCCGGCTCGCCGGCAAGATCGAACCCGACCACATCGAGCTGCGCGTCCGCGACATCTACGAGGCGCCGGCTCTCGCCGACGCCATCACCCGGTTGCCCGACGCCGAGTACCTGGCCCAGGACTGGGCCGACCTCAACAAGTCGCTGTTCTCGGCGCTCTGGCTCGAGAAGGTGGCGATCTCGATCGCCATCGGCCTCATCGTGATGGTCGCGGCCCTCAACATCGTCGCCTCGCTCATCCTGCTGGTGATGGAGAAGAGCCGCGACATCGCCATCCTGAAGACGATGGGCGCCTCGGCCCGCAGCATCCGCCGGATCTTCATGCTGCAGGGGCTGGTGATCGGCATCGTCGGCACCGTGTGCGGCGGCGCCGCCGGGATCGCCGTCGCGACCGTGCTCGATCGCTACCGCGTGATCCGCATCCCGGCCGATGTCTACCAGCTCTCGCACCTGCCCTTCACGGTCGTGCCGCGCGACGTGGTGCTGGTCGTGCTGGCGGCGCTCGTCATCTGCTTCGTCGCCACCATCTACCCGTCGCGCCAGGCGGCACGGCTCGATCCGGCCGAGGCGCTGCGCCATGAGTGAGCCGTTCCTGGCGACGCGCGGCCTCCACAAGTCGTACCCGGTGGCCGGCCAGCGGCTGCACGTGCTGCGGGCGCTCGACATCGAGGTGGCGCGCGGCGAGATGGTGGCCATCGTCGGCGCCTCGGGGGTGGGGAAGAGCACGCTGCTCCACGTCCTCGGCGGGCTGGATCGCCCGGACCAGGGCGACGTGCGGCTGGGGGACGTCGATCTGGCCACCATCACCGACGATGCGCTGGTGGCGTTTCGCAACCGCCACGTCGGCTTCGTCTTCCAGTTCCATCACCTGCTGCCGGAGTTCACCGCCATCGAGAACGTCGAGATGCCGCTGCGCATCGCCCGCATCGCCGCCGCCGAGGCACGGCCGAAGGCCGAGGCGCTGCTCGGCCGCGTCGGGCTCGCCGAACGGCTCGAACATCGGCCCGGCATGCTCTCCGGGGGCGAACAGCAGCGGGTGGCGGTGGCCAGGGCGCTGGTGCAGCACCCCTCGCTCCTGCTGGCCGACGAACCCACCGGCGACCTCGACGAGGCGACGGCCGATGCCCTGCACGGCCTGCTGCGCGACATGCACGCCGAGTTCGGGTTGACGGCGGTGATCGCCACGCACAACCCGCGGCTGGCGCAGCAATGCGACCGCGTGCTGCGCCTCGAAGGCGGCCGCCTCACGCCCGCCTGATCAGATCAACCGATCACCCCGATCAACAGATCACGAGACCTCAGCATCTTTCCTTCTCGCCGCGATGGCCAGGACCAGCACCGCCAGCACCATCACGTAGTAGTTGCAGAACGCCTTCTTGCCGAAGGCGAAAGCGGTGAAGAGGGTGACCGCCAGCGCTGCCGCGATCCCTGCCGGCGTCGCCGGGGCACGCCACACGGCGACGACCGCGGCGACGATGACGAGCACGGCGTAGACGGCGCCGGGCATTGCCGTCCCGGCGATCTGCGACCACGGCACGGCGAAGCTCAGGGCGTCCATCCGCAGCACCTCGCGCACCTGCACCATCACCGCGCTGTGCACGAAGCCAGGGAGGTCGGCCAGCGCCGGCAGCAGCGCCAGCGCGGCGACGCCGAGGATCGTCGCTACCGCGCGCTGCCGCGAGGCCCGATCGTCGCCGAGCAGCCAGGCCACCGGTACCGCCAGGGCGAGGTACTGCTTGGTGGCGATCGCCAGCCCGAGGAACGCCGCCGCCAGCAGCGGCCGGCGAGACGTCGCGGCCCAGATCGCCGCGGCCACCCACAGGATGGCGAAGGGCTCCGTCCAGGCTTGTTCGAGGGCGAAGAAGCCACGCGGCGTGAAGAGCAGGACGGCGGCCGCCGCGATCGCGATCGAGCTGCCCCGGCCGGCGGCGATCATCAGCGCCGCCGCCGCCACCAGCGCGGCCAGCTCGGCGTAGCGGAAGTCGCCGGCGAGGTGCCCGGGCCAGGCCATGGCCAGGCTGAGCGGCGGGTACGGAAACCCGTACAGCACCCGGCCGTCGGCGGTCATCCCGGGCGGATAGAACTGTTCCCGGCCGGCATAGATATCGGTGAACGACATGCTGTAGGGGCTCTCGCCGCGGCCGAGCGCCGCGAAGGCGTCGTGGTGCACCGGCACCACGTCGATCAGCGGGTTCGGCGAACCACGGTAGGTGAGCACGCCGAGCCACGTCACGGCGGCCAGCACCGCGGCGGCGGCGACCAGGCGGCCGCGGCGTCCCGCGACCGTCGCGGCGATTACCGCCAGCCCGGCCACGATCAGGCCGGGCACGAAGCCCGTGTGCTGCCACGGCATCGGGCGCCTGAAGTACAACCCGATCGGCACCGTGCTGATCAGCAGCAGCTGCATCACGACGACGGCGACGAGCACCACCAGCAGCGGAATCCGTCGATCGGGCAGCAGCCGGCCCAGCGCCCGCGGGGCGATGACCGCCAGCCAGGCCAGCGTCAGCGCGACACCGACCAGGGTCAGCGGCGCAATGCCGTAGAAGCCGTTGCTCAGCTGCAGCGCGTCACCGATCAGGGCCGCCGCGACCACCAGCGCCGGGCGGTGCGGGTCGCGCGGCGATGCCGCAGCGGGCTCAGTCACCGAAGCGGATGCCCTGGGCCAGCGGCAGCGACGAGGACCAGTTGATGGTGTTGGTCTGCCGCCGCATGTAGGCCTTCCACGCGTCGGACCCCGACTCGCGCCCGCCGCCGGTCTCCTTCTCGCCGCCGAAGGCGCCGCCGATCTCGGCGCCCGAGGTGCCGATGTTGACGTTGGCGATGCCGCAGTCGGATCCCTGCGCCGACAGGAACGCTTCGGCGGTGCGGACGCTCTCGGTGAAGATCGCCGACGACAGCCCCTGGGGCACACCGTTGTGCAGGGCCACGGCGTCGTCGAAGCGCGAGTACTCGATCAGGTAGAGAATCGGCGCGAAGGTCTCGCGCTGGACGACGGCGCTCTGCGCCGGCATCCGCACGATCGCCGGCTCGACGAACTGCGGGCCGATGTCGGGCCGCCGCGCGCCCCCGTAGAGGACCCGCCCGCCCTCGCTCACCGCCTGCGCCAGCGCCGCCTGCATCGTCTCCACCGCGGCGGGGCTGACCAGCGGCCCCATGAGCGTGCCGGTGTCGAGGGGCGCGCCGATCGGCACCTGGCGGTAGGCCGCGACCAGCCGCGCCGCCAGCGTGTCGATGACGTCGCTGTGGACGATCAACCGGCGCGTGGAGGTGCAGCGCTGGCCGGCGGTGCCGACCGCGCCGAAGAGCACGGCGCGGACCGCCATGTCGAGGTCGGCGTCGGCGGCGACGACGATGGCGTTGTTGCCACCGAGCTCGAGCAGCGACCGGCCGAAGCGCCCGGCGACCACCTCGGCGACGCGCCGGCCGACCGCCGTGGACCCGGTGAAGGAAATGAGCGGCAGCCGGGGGTCGGCGATCATCCGTTCGCCGATGGTGCGGCCGGCGCCGAGGACCAGGGTGAAGACCCCGGTCACCCGGTGATCGGCCATCACCTGGTTGGCGATGCGCTGCACGGCCAGGGCGGTGAGCGGCGTCGGCTCGGCCGGCTTCCACACCACCGTGTCGCCGCAGACGGCGGCAATCGCCGCGTTCCACGACCAGACGGCGACCGGGAAGTTGAAGGCGGTGATGACCCCGACCGGGCCGAGCGGATGCCACTGTTCCATCATCCGGTGCCCGGGACGCTCGGACGCGATGGTCAGCCCGTAGAGCTGACGGGACAGGCCGGTCGCGAAGTCGCAGATGTCGATCATCTCCTGCACTTCGCCGTGACCCTCGGCGCGGATCTTGCCCATTTCGAGCGTCACCAGATCGCCCAGCGGCTCCTTGGCGTCGCGCAGCGCCTGCCCGAGGTCCCGCACCACTTCGCCGCGCTTCGGGGCCGGCACCGCCCGCCAGGTGGCGAAGGCGGCAGCGGCCGCGACGACCGCCCGGTCGTAGTCGGCGTCGGTGGCCAGCTGCACCGAGGCCAGGGGCTGCCCGGTGCTCGGGTCGTTTGACGCGTGCAGGGTGGCGTGGGCGGCGAGCGTCCAGTCGCCCGGGCCGGTGGACACCGCGGGATTCACGGCGGCGAGGCCGAGCCGCTCGAGGACGGCGGCGGCGGTGGGGACGTGGGCAACGGGCATGGCCGTGGACTCCGTGAGGGGATGGGCCGCTAGTCGAGACCGGCCAGGTCGAACACGACCTTGGCGACGCCGGAGTAGTCGTCGTCGCCGCCGCCGGCGGCGACGTGGGCGTGTACCAGCTGCTGCACCAGCGCCGTCGCCAGGGCCGGCACCTGGTGCGTGGCCATCGTCTCCTGCACCACCCGCAGGTCCTTCTTGTACAGCCGGGCCTTGAAGCCGGGCGTGTAGTTGGCGGTGAGCATGCGCTCGCCGTGCACCTCGAGCACGCGGCTGGCCGCGAACCCCCCGAGCAGTGCCTGACGCACCTTGGCGCCGTCGACGCCGGCCTTGCGCGCCAGCGCCAGGGCTTCGGCGACCGCGAGCATCGTGCCGCCGATGACCAGCTGATTGCACGCCTTGCAGATCTGGCCGGCCCCCGAGGGGCCGACGTGAACGATCCGATCCTCGCGTCCCATCCGGACGAGGATCGGCCGCACCCGCTCGAGCGCGGCGGCGTCGCCGCCGACCATGAAGGTGAGCGTGCCCTCGACCGCGCCGATTTCGCCGCCGCTCACCGGGGCGTCGAGATAGGTCCCGCCCCGCGCGGTGGTGGCGGCGGCAAAACGCGTGGCGGCCGCCGGCGCGATCGTGCTCGAGTCGACGATCACGGCGCCCGGCTGGAGCGCCCCCCAGACGCCCTGGGGCCCGTCGAGCACCGCCTCGACATCGGGAGCGTCGGGCAGCATCGTGACGACGACCGGACACGCCGCGGCTACCGCGGCGGGGGACGAGGCCACGCTGGCCCCCGCCTCCAGCAGCGCCCGCTCGGCGCCGTGGCTGCGGTTGTGCACGACCACGGGAATCCCGTGCTTGCGCAGGTTGAGCGCCATGGGGCGCCCCATCGCTCCCAGCCCGATGAACCCGACGGTCTCCGCCACAGCGCACCCCCGCCGGGATTGTACCCGCCCGCGGGCAAGCCGATCCAAATCCGCGAAGTCCTGCTGAATGCGCTAGTTAGCCGGACCCGGCGGTACGAATCGGCGCCGGAATCCCGTATACTGGGAACCAGAGAGCGCCGGGACTCTTCTATCTCCTCTCGCGAAGGCGGCCGGATGTTCGAGCGGTACACGGAAAGAGCACGGCGGGTTCTGTTCTTCGCCCGCTACGAGGCGAGTCAGCTCGGCAGCATCTCGATCGAGACCGAGCACCTGCTGCTCGGCCTGATCCGGGAAGGGAAGGGTCTGACCAGCCGGATCTTCCAGCGCTCCCACCTGTCGCTCGACAGCATCCGCAAGGACATCGAAGGCCGCACGGTCTTCCGCGAGAAGGTCTCCACGTCGGTCGAAATCCCCTTCAGCGGCGAGACCAAGCGGGTCCTCCAGTACGCCGCCGAGGAGGCCGATCGGCTCCTCCACAACTACATCGGCACCGAGCACCTGCTGCTGGGGTTGCTCCGCGAGGAGCGGTCGGTGGCGGCCAGCATCCTCATGGAGAAGGGGATGCGCCTCCACGCCGTGCGCGAGGACATCGTCCAGCTCCTGAACGAGAAGACCACGCTCACCCGCGTGAAGGAGACGCCGCTGCTGGCCGAGTTCAGCCGCGACCTCACCGACATCGCGATGAAGAACCAGCTCGATCCGCTGGTCGGCCGCGACTACGAGCTCGAACGGGTGCAGCAGGTGTTGTGCCGCCGTACCAAGAACAACGCCGTGCTCATCGGCGAGCCCGGCGTCGGCAAGACCGCCATCGTCGAGGGGCTGGCCCAGAAGATCGTCTGCGGCGACGTGCCCCACTTCCTCGCCGACAAGCGGCTGCTGGCCCTCGACATCTCCCTCATCGTCGCCGGCACCAAGTACCGCGGCCAGTTCGAAGAGCGCCTCAAGGCGATCATGAAGGAGCTGACCGACAACCCGAACATCATCGTCTTCATCGACGAGCTGCACACGCTGGTCGGGGCCGGGTCGGCGGAGGGCTCGCTCGACGCCGCCAACATCCTCAAGCCGGCGCTCAGCCGCGGCGAGATCCGCTGCATCGGCGCCACCACGCCGGCCGAGTACCGCAAGTACATCGAGAAGGACCGGTCGCTCGAACGCCGCTTCCAGGCCATCAAGGTCGAGCCGCCGGGCGAACAGGAGACCATCACCATCCTGATGGGCGTGAAGGACCGCTACGAGCAGTTCCATCACGTCGAGTACTCGCCCGACGCGATCGACGCCGCCGTCTACCAGTCGAGCCGCTACGTCACCGACCGGTTCCTGCCCGACAAGGCCATCGACCTGCTCGACGAGGCCGGCGCCCGGGCCAAGCTGCGCGAAGCCGGCTACAGCGAGGAGTTCGGCGAGATCAACAAGAGCATCCGCGTCGCCGTCGAGCAGATGGAGCACGCGGTGTCGGCCAAGGACTTCGACCGCGCGCAGTACTACCGCGATCAGGAGACGGCGGCGCGCGAGAACCTGCAGTTCGTCCGCGAGAAGTTCGACGTCCGCTCCAGCGCCCGCCGGGTCGTGGTCGGCCGCGCCGAGATCGACGACGTCGTCTCGAAGTGGACCGGCGTGCCGCTATCGTCGATCAACCAGGACGAGAGCGACAAGCTGCTGCGGATGGAGGAGGCGCTCCACCGCCGCGTGGTCAGCCAGGAAAAGGCGATTTCGGCGCTGTCGCGCGCCATCCGCCGCTCGCGGGCCGGGCTGCGGGCGCCGACGCGGCCGGTCGGCAGCTTCATGTTCCTCGGCCCGACCGGCGTCGGCAAGACCGAGCTGGCCCGGGCGCTGGCGCACTTCCTGTTCGGCAGCGAGACGGCGCTCATCCGCTTCGACATGTCCGAGTACATGGAGAAGCACTCGGTGTCGAAGCTGATCGGCTCGCCGCCGGGGTACGTCGGCCACGAGGAAGGCGGCCAGCTCACCGAGCGGGTCAAGCGCACGCCCTACTCGGTGGTGCTGCTCGACGAGATCGAGAAGGCCCACCCCGACATCTTCAACATCCTGCTGCAGGTGTTCGAGGACGGCCACCTGACCGACGGGTTGGGGAACCGCGTCAACTTCAAGAACGCCATCCTCATCATGACCTCGAACATCGGCGCGCGCTTCATCCAGAAGCGGGCGACGCTGGGGTTCCAGGCCGACGGCACCGATCAGGCGAAGAGCATCAGCGACATGGTGCTCGGCGAGGTCAAGCGCACCTTCAACCCCGAGTTCATCAACCGCATCGACGAGCTGATCGTCTTCGACGCGCTGTCCGACGACGACCTGCGGCGCATCCTCGGGCTGCTGGTCTCCCAGTTGAACGCCAACCTGGCCGACCGGCGGATGTCGGTGCGGCTGGCCACCGAGGCGATGGACTGGATCATCGACGTGACCTGCAAGGACCGCTCGTACGGCGCCCGGCCGCTGCGGCGGGCGATCCAGCGCCACGTCGAGGACCCGCTGGCCGAGGAGCTGATCCGCGGCCGGCTGCGCGACGGCGAGATCGAGGTCTACCTCGAAGGCGCGGTGCTGGCCTACCGGCTCACCGGCGAGGCCGGCGAGCCGGTCGGGGCCGGCCGGCCGCTTTCCAGCGACGTCTGATTCCGGTAGGATCGGTGGGTTCGGTCCGCGCCGACGCAAGGGACGCTGACCGGCGCCGAGGCCGGCGGCCCCGCCGCAGGGAGAGATAGTCGCCCGCCGACGTGAGAACGATGCGAAGGTTGCTCCTCGTAGTGCTCGTCGGGCTGGTCGTCCAAGCGGCGGCTGCGGCCACGCCCGCGGGCGCCCAGAGCGCGACGGCGCCCGCCCAGACGGCGCCCGCGACGCCGGCGGCGCAGCCCGCTGCGCGGCTGCCGGCCGCCGGCTCCGGACCGGTCATCCGCTTCATCCAGCTGCGGTTCCACCCGGTCGACGAGTCGCTGATCGACCCCCAGACCTACCTCTATTACATCCAGACCCAGCCGAGCCGCAGCTCGGACGGCGTCTGGGTGCCCTACGACGAGGCGGCCGAGCAGCGGCTGCGTGACGACTTCCGCCGCCTGTGGGGCACCGCCTTCCTCGACAACCTGTGGGTCGAGGTGCTCGACGAGCCGTACGACAACGGCGTCATCGGCAAGCGCGTGGTCTTCAACATGGAAGAGCGGCCGCGCGTGAAGATCGTCGACTACACCGGCTCGTCGAAGGTCGAGCGCACCAAGATCGACGAGAAGATGAAGGAGGTCGGCGTCGCCCTCCGCCTCGACTCGTTCCTCGACGAGGGCGCCGTGCGCCGCGTCAAGGGCATCATCCAGGAGATGATGGGCGAAAAGGGCTATCAGTTCGCCGAGATCACCTCGAAGGTCGAGATCCTGCCCGGCGGCCCCAAGCTGGTCAAGGTCGTCTTCGACGTGCAGGAGGGACCGAAGGTCCGGATCCGCGAGGTCGACTTCGTCGGCAACACGGAACTCAGCGACGGCACGCTGCGCCGCAAGATGAAGGAGACCAAGCAGCACGGCATGTTCTCCTGGCTGACCGGCGGCGGCACCTTCAAGGAAGCCAAGTTCGAGGAAGACGCCGACGCTGTCGTCGCCCACTACCGCAACGAGGGCTACATCGAGGCCCGCGTCGGCACGCCCGAGCTGAAGACCCTCGAGGACGCCACCGACGGCAAGACGCGCTGGATCCAGGTGCGCATCCCGATCACCGAGGGCGCGCGCTACCGGGTCGGGCAGTTCGACTTCAACGGCAACACGGTGGTGAAGTCGGAGGGCCTGCGGCCGCTGTTCAAGGTGCAGCCGGGGGAGTGGTACAGCGAGAAGCGCATCCGCGACGGCCTGCGCAAGACCCAGGAGGTCTACGGCGGCGGCGGCTACTTCGAGTTCACCGGCTACCCGGATCTCAAGCCCCAGCCGGCGGCGGCGGGCCCCCTGGCCGGCCCGGCCGAGCCCACCGTCGACGTCACGATGCAGATCCAGGAGGGCGAGCAGTACTTCGTCAACCGGATCACTTTCACCGGCAACACCACGACCCGGGACACCGTCGTCCGGCGCGAGATGCGCCTGGTGGAAGGCGGCGTGTTCAACACCGAGGCGCTCAAGTACAGCGTGCGCCGGCTGAACCAGGTGGGCTATTTCAAGAGCCTGGAGGAAGGGCAGGGCATCGACGTCAAGAAGACGCCCAACGCCAAGAACCAGGTCGACGTCACCCTCAAGCTCGAGGAGCAGAACCGCAACCAGCTCACCTTCGGCGCCGGCGTGTCGCAGTTCGAAGGGTTCTTCGGCCAGCTGTCGTTCCAGACCGCCAACTTCCTCGGCCGCGGCGAGAGCCTCACGCTGTCGCTGCAGGCCGGGGCCCGCGCCAAGAACTACCAGGTGGCGTTCACCGAGCCGTTCCTGTTCGATCGCAACATCACCGGCGGCATCGACGTCTACAACCGCGAACTGACCTACATCAACCAGTTCACGCAGGCGTCCCGCGGCGGCAACGTGCTGTTCGGGTTCCCGGTCGCCGATTTCTCGCGGCTGTTCGTCAGCTACAACTACGAGCACGTGAAGGTGCTCGACCTCAACGCGGCCTACACCAACCCGCTGCTGCTGGCGCAGAATCCGTTCCTGGCCGATTCGCTGCTCCTCGGGTCGGGCGGCACGCGGACGATCAGCAAGGTGGTGCCGAGCTTCACCTTCAACACCGTCGACAACCCGATCTTCCCGACCACCGGCCGCAAGCTCACGACCTCCTTCGAGTACGCCGGCGCCGGCGGCGACACGCGCTTCATCAAGCCGTCACTGGAAGCCGTCGGCTTCTGGCGGCTGACGCCACGCATGTCGGTCGGATCGCGGGGCCAGGTGCAGTACATCCGGCCCTACGGCGACACCATCGTGCTGCCGATCTTCGAGCGGCTGTTCCTGGGCGGCGAGTACACCATCCGCGGGTTCGACATCCGCAGCATCGGTCCCCGCGACCCGGTGACCGGCGTGGTCCTCGGCGGCAACAAGAGCCTGCTGTTCAACGCCGAGTTCATCACCCAGATCATGGGGCCGGTGCGCCTGGTGCTGTTCTACGACACCGGCCAGGTCCGCAACCACGGCCAGAAGTTCGCCTTCGAAGAGGACATCCTCGAGATCGTGCGGCCGGCGCCGCCGGTGCTCATCGATCCGCTGGGCGGCGGCCTGGTCGATCCGAACGCGCCGACGCCGTTCGCGCGGTCGATCGGGACGCAGAGCGCCTTCAAGACCTCGACCGGGGCCGAGATCCGCTTCTTCATGCCGGTGCTGAACGTGCCGTTCCGGCTGATCTTCGCCTGGAACCCGCAGCGCGGCGGGGTGCTGACCAACAACCTCGAGCCGGCCAAGGCCTTTACGTTCCGGTTCGCCGTCGGCTCGACGTTCTAGCGGGACGCGGCCGCGCGGTGCCGACGCGGCCGGCTCGCTCAGGGATGCACGACTTCGACTTCGTAGTCCTGCGGATCCTCCACCGTGCCGATGTCGTAGACCCGCACGCACAGGGTCGCGGTCGAGGTGGCCAGGCCGAGGAGCGTGGTCGGGGCGGTGGCGCGGTCGTTCGAGATCACCGCCTGGCAGGCCGACCCGTTCCAGGTGCCAAGGGTGATGCCGACCACGGTCTCGGCGTTGGGGGTCACCGCCTTCAGCGTCGCGGTGACGCTGCCGCCGACGATGGAGGTGATGAGGAAGGGATGCGAGGTCGCGCCGTTGCGCGTCAGCGTGCCGGTGAAGATGTCGGTGACGGTGGGGATGGTGGGGGCGGTCGGCGTCTCCGGCGGATCGTCGTCGCCGCAGCCGGCGACGAGCAGGGGAAGAAGCAGCGTGCAGACGAGCGTCACTCGGCGCATTACGGGTCCTCGGGGCAGGGGCGGTCGGAACCTGACGATCTTACCCGGCCCGACGTAGTAGTGTAAAATCTGAAGCTTCTCGGTGAAGCCGAAAGGGATGTCAGCAATGAGACGTATGGTTCTGGCCGTTGGCCTCGTCCTGGCGACGAGCGCCGCTTCGATCGCCCAGACGCCGCCACCGGCGCCCGCCAAGCCGGCGGTGCCCGCGCCCGCCCCCGCCGCCCCGGCGCCTCAGGCCGCGGCCCCGGCGCCGGCGCCGGCGCTGCCGTTCCCGGAAGGCGCCAAGATCGCCTTCGTCGTGTTGCAGCGTGTGGTGGCCGAGTCGGCCGACGGCAAGCAGGCCAGCGCCAAGGTGCAGGCCCTCCAGCAGAAGAAGGTCGCCGAGCTGAACGAACGGCAGAAGGCGGCCCAGGCGCTGCAGGAAAAGCTCGACAAGAGCGGCGCCGTGATGAGCGACTCGGCCCGCGCCGACCTCGGCAAGCAGGTGGAACGGGCCCAGCTCGATATGCAGCGGGCCACGCAGGACGCGCAGGGCGAGGTCCAGGAGCTCCAGCAGCAGCTGCAGGAGGAGTTCCAGCGCCGCATCGCGCCGATCATCGAGGCGGTCGGGAAAGAGCGAGGCCTCCACTACATCTTCAACGGGCCCGACTCGGGTCTGGTGTGGGCCGACGCCGCCCTCGACATCACGGCTGACGTCGTGAAGAAGTTCGACGCGGCGGTCAAGGCGGCCGCGCCCGCCGCTGCCCCCAAGCCGCCCGGCCAGTAGACGACGGGCCCTCCATGCCGCAGGCGGGCCGCCGGCCCGGGCGTCCGCCTGCCCTGTCCGTCTCGAGCCCCCGACGCGTGAACATCGCCCCCCTCCTCGAGCGCCAGCGGCACCGGTTCCCGGCGGTGCTCGTCGACGCCGTGTCGGCGCTGGGCGGCGAGACACTCCAGGCCTTCAAGGCCGTCAGCGTCGGCGAGGAATTCGTCCAGGGCCACTTCCCGGGCGCTCCGCTGATGCCGGGCGTGCTCATGCTGGAAGCGCTCACCCAGGCGTCCAGTGTCCTGCTGCTCAGCCGCCCGGGCACGCCTGCGGCGGCGCGGGTCGTGCTGCGCGCGGTGGACGACGTCAAGTTCCGCCGCCAGGTCGTGCCTGGCGACCGGCTCCACCTCGCCGTCCGAGTCGCCCGCATCCGCGGGCCGATCGCCCACGTCCACGCCACCGCCGACGTCGAGGGCAGCGTCGTGGTCGAGGCGAAGCTGATCCTGGCGGTGACCAGCGACGAGCCGCTCATCGACGGCTCCGCCTCGGTCCACCCGGACGCGGTCATCGGCGCCGGCACCGTGGTGGGCGCCCACGCCGTGATCGGCCCGCACGTCGTGCTCGGCCGCGGCGTCGTGGTTGGCGCCTCGGCTGTCGTCGAGGGCGACACCGTGGTCGGCGACGGCACCCACATCTTCCCGTTCGCGTCGGTCGGCCTGCAGCCGCAGGATCTCAAGTACCGGGGCGAGCGCACCAGGCTGGTCATCGGCACGGCGAACGTGATCCGCGAGTGCGTCACGATTCACCGCGGCACGGTCGGGGGCGGCGGCGAGACGGCGATCGGCGACCGCAACCTGATCATGGCCTACGCCCACATCGCCCACGACTGCCGCGTCGGCAGCGACATCATCTTCGGCCCGGGCGCGACCCTCGGCGGCCACGTCACCGTGGAGGATTTCGCCCAGATCAGCGCCTACTCCGGCGTACATCAGTTCTGCCGTGTCGGACGCCATGCCTTCGTCGGCGGCTACTCGGTGGTGACCAAGGACGCGCTGCCGTTCGCCAAGACCGTCGGCAACCGCGCCAAGGTCTACGGGCTCAATACCGTGGGGCTGGTGCGGCGCGGGTTCGCGCCGGAGGCCGTGCGCCGCCTCAAGCGCGCCTACCGCTACCTGCTCACCTCGAAGCTGTCGCCCTCGCGCGCGCTCGACCTCATCGCCGCCGATCCGGCCATCGCCGGCCCCGACGTGGAGTACCTGGTGCAGTTCGTCCGCTCGTCCACGCGCGGCGTCACGCTCAAGCGGCCGACCAGGCGCGCCGACGGGGCCGGCGACTCGCCGGACGAGGCGTGAAGCTCGGGCTCATCGCCGGCAACGGCCGGTTCCCGTTCCTGGTCCTCGACGCCGCGAGGAGCCTCGGCCACGAGATCACGATCGTCGCCGTGAAGGAGGAAGCGTCGCCCGAGCTGGAAGCGGCGGCGGCCTCGACGCCGGGCCTGGCGGTGCACCGCGTGTCGCTCGGGCACCTGGGCCGCTGCCTGCGAGGTGCTGTCGGCGGCCGGCGTCACCCACGCGGTGATGGCCGGCCAGGTCAAGCACACCAAGATCTTCGGGACGATGCCGGACAGCACGTTCCTGAGCGTGCTGAGCCGGCTGCGCTCGCGCAACACCGACGCGCTCATCGGCGCGGTGGCGGCGGTGATGCGGGAACGGGGCATCGAGCTCATCGACTCGACGACGCTGCTGCAGCCGCTGCTGGCCAGCCCCGGGGTGATGACCCGGCGCGGACCGTCGACCGCCGAGGCCGAGTCGCTCACCTTCGGCTACCGCATCGCCGACGTCATCGCCGGCCTCGATATCGGCCAGACCATCGCCGTGAAGCACTCCGCGGTAGTGGCGGTGGAAGCGATGGAGGGCACCGACGCGGTGATCGGCCGGGCCGCCGACCTGGCCGGGGCTGGCGTCGTCGTCGTGAAAGTGGCCAAGCCGGAGCAGGACATGCGCTTCGACGTGCCGGTGGTCGGCATCCCGACCATCCAGGTGATGGCCCGGGCCGGCGCGACGCTGCTGTCGCTCGACGCCGGGAAGGCCCTCATGTTCGACAAGCCGCGCATGATCGCCGCCGCCGATGACGCCGGCATCGCCATCGTCGGCCGGCCGGCGCGAGGACAAGCGTGAGCGGTCCGCTCAGGCTCGGCGTGGTCGGCGTCGGTCACCTCGGCCGGCACCATGCCCGGCTTCTCGGCGCCATGGACGGCGTGCAGCTGGTCGGCGTGGTCGACCGCAACGCCGCCCGCGCCGCCGAGATCGCCGCGGCGGCGAACACCGTCGCCGCCGGCACCGACTGGCGTGCCCTCGACGGCCACGTCGATGCCGTGACCATCGCCGTGCCGACCGAGGCGCACCTCGAGGTGGCCATGGCGTTCATCGATCGCGGCGTACACGTGCTGGTGGAGAAGCCGCTCGCCCGCACGGTGGCGGAGGCCGATCGGCTGGTCGACGCGGCGGCCGCCCGCGGGGTGACGCTGGCCGTGGGCCACACCGAGCGGTTCAATCCCGCCGTCGTCGCCGCCCGGCAGTGGCTGCACGCTCCGCGATTCATCGAGGCGCACCGCCTGGGCACCTTCCCCGAGCGCAGCCTCGACATCGACGTCATCTTCGACCTGATGATCCACGATCTCGACGTCGTCCTGTCGATCGTCGGCGAGGCGGTGGTGAGCGTCCAGGCCGTGGGCGTGCCGGTGCTCACCAACCGTGTCGACATCGCCAACGTCCGCCTGCGATTCGCCGGCGGCTGCATCGCCAACCTCACCGCCAGCCGGATCAGCCGCGACCGCATCCGGAAGATCCGGTTCTTCCAACCCCGCAGCTACCTGTCGGTGGACTACGCCGCCCAGGAGATCGAGCACTGGACCCTGGCGGCACCCGAGAGCGGCAGCGCCCGGCCCTCGATTCAGGGCGGCAAGGTGGACGTGGCCAAGGACGAGCCGTTGCGGCGAGAGCTCGAGGACTTCGTCGCCGCGGTGCGCGACCGCCGCACGCCGGGAGTGACCGGCGAACAGGGCCGGGACGCCTTGCGCCTGGCGGCGCTCATCGTCGAGGAGATGGAGCATGGTCGGCCCTGAACCACTCGCGGCGCTGGTCGAGCAGGTGAATGCCGCCATCGCCGGCAACGCCGATCCGGCAGCGGAGACGCTCCGCGCGCTCGCGGGAACGACCGATGTCCTGGCCCTGGGCGCGATGGCCGACGACCTTCGGCGGACCCGTCATGGCCAGGCCGCGACCTACGCCCGGGTCCATGACCTGCAGCTCGCCGACATCGATGCCTGGACAGCCCCGCCGCCGGCGGCGACCGAGGTGCGCCTGGTCGGGCACCCGCGCTCGATCGACGAGGCCGTGACGGCGGCCGGCCGGGCGCGCGAGCTGGCCGGCAGCCTGGTGCTGCGCGGCTTCTGGCTCGGCGATCTGGCGGCGCTCGCCTCGGCCGACGTGTTCCGGTCGCTGCGCGCGGCCGGTCTCGACGAGGTGGCGTGGGCGACGCCCGGCCCGGACGAGCCCGCCGCCGTGCGACAAGCGCGCGACGCCGGAATCGACGTGCGGGTGATCGCCGCCGCCAGTCCCGCCGGCGATCGGCTGGCCTGGGTGGTCGAAGCCCGCCGGCTCGCCCAGGCGGTGGGCGGCATCACCGCCGTGGCGCCGCTGCCCCGACAGGTCGAGCGAGCCTCCCCGACCACCGGCTTCGACGACGTGCGCACGGTCTCGCTGGCGCGGCTGCTGCTGGGCGAGGTGCCGACGGTGCAGGTGGACTGGCGGCGCTACGGCCCCAAGCTGGCGCAGGTGGCGTTGACCGTCGGCGCCGACGATCTCGACGCCGTGTCGCCGGTCGACGATCCGGCCCTGGGTCCGCGGCGGGCGGCCGCCGAGGACGTCCGCCGGAACATCATCGCGGCGGGCTTCACGCCGGTCGAGCGCGACGGCCGGTGGGCGTCGTTGGCGCGATGAACCGACGCGTCCGCGTCAGCGCGGTGTCGTTCCTCAACGCGCGCCCCCTGGTCCACGGACTGGAGGAGGCCAATCCGCTCTTCGATGTGGAGTTCGATCTGCCGTCGACGTGCGCCGGGCGGCTGCACGCCGGTGAAGTCGATCTGGGGCTGATTCCCGCCATCGAGTACCTCCACGGCGACTACCGTCTCGTGCCGGACATGGCCATCGGCTCGGACGGCCCGATTCTCTCGGTGGCCGTGTTCACCGCGCGGCCGATCGAGCGGGTGGAGCGGCTGGCCCTCGACACCAGCTCGCGCACGTCCGCGGCACTCTGCCGGATCCTCTGCGCCAGGCAGTGGGGCATCGCGCCGGTGTTCGTGCCGGCGGCGCCGGCCCTGGAGACGATGCTCGCATCGGCCGACGCCGCCCTGCTCATCGGCGATCCGGCGCTGGCCATCGACACGGCCCGCGCCGGCGTGGAGAAGATCGACCTGGGCGAGGCGTGGCGGACGCTCACCGGGCTGCCGTTCGTCTATGCGGCCTGGGCCGGACGTCCCGGCGCGCTCACGCCGGCGCACCTTGCGGCGCTGGCCGCGGCGCGCGATGCCGGGCTGGCGGCGCGCGACGCCATCGCCGCCCGGGCCGCCGGCGGCGATTCGCGCCTCGCCGCGACGCTGGCCGCATACCTGCGTGATAACCTCACCTACGCGTTCGGCAATCGTGAGCAGGCCGGCCTCGAACGGTTCTTCGAGCTGGCCGTCGAAGCGGGATACCCCGCCGCGCCGCGGCCGTTGCGGTTCTTCGCATGACCTCGACTCTGGAGATCCTCGGCGCCCGGATTCAGGACGGCGGCCGGCTCACCGGCGACGAGGCCCTGCACCTCTATCGCCACGCGCCGACGCTGTGGCTGGGCGGCCTGGCCGACGCGGTCCGCCGCCGCAAGCATCCCGACGGCGTGGTCACCTACATCATCGACCGCAACGTCAACTACACGAACGTGTGCGTCGCCCGGTGCAACTTCTGCGCGTTCTACCGGACGGTGGGCCACGCCGAGGGCTACGTCCTCGGCTTCGACGAGATTCACCGGAAGATCGACGAGACGATCGCGCTCGGCGGCAACCAGCTGCTGCTCCAGGGAGGGCACAACCCCGACCTGCCGCTCGCCTGGTACGAGGACCTGTTCCGGAGCGTCAAGGCGAAGTATCCGGATTTCAAGCTCCACGCGCTGTCGCCTCCCGAGGTGCTCCACATCTCGCGCACCTCGCGCCTGCCGGTGCCCGAGGTGCTGGCGCGGCTCGTCGCCGCCGGCCTCGACAGCGTGCCGGGCGGCGGGGCGGAAATTCTCGTCGACCGCGTGCGCAAGCTCCTCAACTGCTACTCGAAGGCGTCGGCCGACGAGTGGCTGGGCGTGATGCGGGAGGCCCATCGGGCCGGCCTGCGCACCACGGCGACGATGATGTACGGCACGGTCGAGACCGACGAGGAACGGCTCGAGCACCTGCTGCGGCTGCGGGCGCTGCAGGACGACACCGGCGGGTTCACCGCGTTCATCACCTGGAGCTACCAGCCCGAGCACACCGAGCTCGGCGGCAGCGAAGCCACCGGCGTCGACTACCTGCGCACGCTGGCGATCGCCCGGCTGGTGCTCGACAACTTCGACAACGTGCAGGCCTCGTGGGTCACCCAGGGCGGCAAGGTCGGCCAGCTGAGCCTGGCCTTCGGCGCCAACGACATGGGCAGCGTGATGATCGAGGAGAACGTCGTCCGGGCGGCGGGGGCCGCCTACTGCATGGACGAGCTCGAGATCGTCCGCAACATCGAGGACGCCGGCTTCACCGCATCGCGACGCACGATGCACTACGAACGGCTCGGGACGCCGGTGTTCCGCGCGCGAACCGTGCCGCGGCGGCTCGAACTGGCCACCGCGCGCGAGGACGGCGACACGACGGTGCCGGCGGAGCTGGCCAACTACCCCGCCCGCAGCGCCGCGGCGAAGCGGCAGCGCGGCGCCGCGCCGCCATCGCCGGTGGCGTGAGCGCGGGCCCGGCCATGGCCTCGCTGCTGGTGCGGGCCGCCTGGGTCTGCCCCGTGCTGACCCCGCCGCTGGCCGGCGGGTGGGTGCACGTGCGGGACGGCGTCATCGCCGCCTGCGGGCAGGGCCACGCCGCGCCGCCCGCCGACGGCGAGCTCGATCTCGGGCAGGCGGTGGTGCTGCCGGGCCTGGTCAACGCCCACACCCACCTCGAGCTGTCGTGGCTGCGCGGGCGGGTGCCGCCGGCGGCAGACTTCCTGTCCTGGGTCGGGGAGCTGCTGCGCCTGCGGACCCGGCTGGAATCGTCCGACGACGTGTCCGCCATCGACGCACTGCACGCCGCCGTGGCCGAACTGCGGGCCACCGGCACCGTGGCGGTCGGCGACATCTCCAACGCGCTGGTATCGCCGCCGGTGCTCCGCGACATGGCAATGCCCGCGGTCGTGTTCCACGAGCTGCTCGGGTTTGGCGTCACCGACGGCGCGGCGACCCTGGCCGAGGCCAGGGCGCGCCGCATCGGGATGGAGAGCGCCGGCGTTCGCGTCGTCGTCGCCGCGCACGCGCCGTTCTCCGTCTCGCCCGAGCTCTTCAGGGCGATCCGTGACGAAGTGCAGGCGTCGGCCGACCCCATCACGTCGGTGCACGTCGGCGAGTCGCCGGAGGAGGTGCAGTTGCTGCGCGACGGCTCCGGGCCGTGGCGCACGCGACTCGACGAGCTCGGCGCCTGGCGGGACGGCTGGACGCCGCCCGGGTGCGGGCCCGGCGACTACCTCTGCGATCTCGGCCTGCTGGGACGCGGCACGCTCGCCGTGCACGGCGTCCAGCTCACCGACCGCGAGCTGGCGCGCATGGCCGCTACCGGGGCGACGCTGGTGACCTGTCCGCGGAGCAACGCCTGGGTCGGTGTCGGGCCACCCCCGGTCGAGCGGTTCGTCGCGTCGGGGATCCGGGTCGCGATCGGCACCGACAGCCTGGCCAGCGCGCCCGATCTCAACCTCTTCGCCGAGCTCGCGGCGATACGCGCGGCAGCGCCCGGGCTCCCGGCGCGCCGGATCCTGCACGCCGCCACCCAGGCCGGGGCCGAAGCCCTCGGGCTGGACGACGTCCTGGGCAGCCTGCGCGCCGGACGGCGCGCCGAGCTCGTCGCGGTGTCGCTGCCCGCGGCCACCTCCGACCCCGAGGAGGCGCTCGTCGGCGGGGTCACGGCGGATCGGATCCGCGTCCTGCGGGCCGAGCCGCTCGACGGAAAGCCGCACTGATGGCGTCGCTCTCCACCTATCTTTCGTTCGTTCGCATCAGCCACACGGTCTTCGCCCTGCCGTTCGCGCTGACCGGCGCGCTGCTGGCCGCCTGGGGACGGCCGCCCGACTGGTCCGTCTTCGGCTGGATTCTCCTGTGCATGGTGTCGGCGCGCAGCGCCGCGATGGGCTTCAACCGGCTGGCCGACGCCCGCTTCGATGCCGGCAACCCGCGCACCGCGGGACGGGAACTGCCGCGGCGGGCGATGAGCCCGCGCGAGGCGGCGGCCTTCGTCACGGTGTGGGCGATCGTGTTCGTCGCCGCGGCGTTCCAGATCAGCCCGCTCTGCGGATGGCTCTCGCCGGTGGCCCTGGCCATCGTGTTCTGGTACTCGCTGGCCAAGCGGCACACCCACTACACGCAGGCGTTCCTCGGGTTGGCGATGGCGGTGGCGCCGGTGGGGGGATGGCTCGCCGCCGGGGGGCGGGGCGGCTGGACCCCCTGGCTGCTCGGATTGGCCATCGGGCTGTGGGTCGCCGGGTTCGACATCATCTACGCCTGCCAGGACGTCGCCGTCGATCGCGCGCAGGGGCTCAAGTCGATTCCCGTGCGCTTCGGCATCGCCCGGGCGCTGGCGATCTCGCGGGCGTTGCATGTGGCGACGGTGGTGGCCATGGCCAGCCTCGTGCTGGTCGCGCCGCTCGGGCCGATCTATCTCGCCGGCGTCGGGCTGGTCGCGGCGCTGCTCGCCTACGAGCACTCGCTGGTGTCGGCCGACGACCTCTCGGGCGCGCCGAAGGCGTTCGACCTCAACGGCTATGTCGGCATCCTGTACCTGATGACGACCGCGGTGTCGCTGTATGTCGATTGAGGGCGGGTCGGGCGCGGCCGGCCCGGAACCCCTCGACAAGGCGCCATCCCGGATCGCCGGAATGTTCGACGCCATCGCCGCGCGCTACGACCTGTTGAACGGCGTGCTCTCGGCCGGCCTCGATCGCTACTGGCGGCGGCGCGCGATCGAGTCGCTGGCGCTGGCCGGCACCGAACGGCTGCTCGACGTCTGCACCGGCACGGCCGACGTGGCCATCGGCGCCGCGACGGCGGTGCCCGGTGCGGCGCGGGTCGTCGGCGTGGACTTCGCCGGGGAGATGCTGCGGCACGGCCGCGACAAGGTCACCGCGGCGGGGCTGTCGCCGCGCGTGCAGTTGATCCGCGGCGATGCCACCGCGCTGCCGGTGGCCGATGGATCAGTGGACGCGCTCACGATCGCCTTCGGGATCCGCAACGTGCAGCAGACCGCGGCTGCCTGCCGCGAGATCCGGCGGGTGCTGCGCCCGGGCGGCCGCGTCGCGATCCTGGAGTTCGGCCTGCCCGGCGCGCCCGGGCTGCGCCAGGTCTACGGCTGGTACTTCCAGCGCGTGCTGCCGCGCATCGGCCGGATGGTCTCACGGCACGCCGGCGCCTATTCCTATCTGCCGGCCTCGGTCGGGGCGTTTCCGTACGGACAGGCCTTTGCCGACGTGCTGGCGGCGGCGGGCCTGGTCGAGACCTCGAGCCGGCCACTGACGCTCGGCGTCGTCTATCTGTACAGTGCCCGCAAGGCCACTGCCGGGGCGCACGCGACGCCGGAGGGCGGAACGCGGCGGGTATAATCGAGACAACTGCTTCATGCTCTTCGACTTCTACGACCGCTACGATAGCGTCGAGGCGGTCGGCAGCGCGATCTCCCGCCGAGAGGGAGTCGTGCTGTCGGTGCTCGTGCACGGCCTGATGGTGCTGCTGCTCCTGTTCGCCCCGAGCCTGGCCTGGCTGCTGCCGGCCCGGAACGTCGAGTCGACGCCGCCGCCGCCCGAAGAGCGGCCGCGGCCGCGTCCCGATGCCCCACGCTTCGTCGTCGTGGAGCCGCTGCGCGACATTCCGGCCCCCACGCCGCCACCCCAGGCCGAGGCCTCGGACGTCGATCGCCGCGCCCAGGCGCCGAAACTGGCCGAGCGGCCAGAGAACCCGCTGCCGTTTGCGCGCGGCGACTCGGTCGAGCGCGTCGAGGCGGCGCCGGAGGAACGGGCCATGGGCCGCGGGCCGGAACCGGAGCCGGCGCCGCCGGCGACGCCGCCGGCGGAGGACCGGACGGCCCTCCCCGAGGCCGCCGAGGCGCCGCCGGCGCCACGCGACGCCGCCGCGACCCGGCCGCAGGGCGGCGCCCTCGGTGAAGCGCTGCGCGACCTGCAGAAGTACGTGCAGCGCGAGTCGTTCAACAACCAGCAGGGCGGCGTCAACGAATTCGGCCCGGCGATCCAGTTCGATACCAAGGGCGTCGAGTTCGGTCCGTGGATTCGGCGGTTCGTCGCCCAGGTCAAGCGCAACTGGTTCGTGCCCAATGCCGCCTACGCGATGCGCGGTCGCGTGATCCTCCAGTTCAACGTCCACAAGGACGGGTCGATCACCGACGTGAACATCGTCCGTCCCTCCGAGGTCGACTCGTTCAACCGCTCGGCCTACAACGCCATCGTCGCGTCGAATCCGACGCAGCCGCTGCCGCCGGAGTACCCCGCCGACAAGGCGTTCTTCACGGTGACGTTCTTCTTCAACGAGTCGCCGACGCCGTAGCCGTGAACCCGACCCCGGCCCAGCAGCTGGGCCTGCTCGCCGTCGTGGCGCTGCTGGCGGCGCTGGTCGTGAGGCAGATGGCGTGCTAGGCGAACCGCCCGCCTTCGTGGCCATCCTCGGACCGACGGCGACCGGCAAGTCGGCGGTGGCGCTGGCGGTGGCGCGTCATTTCGACGGCGAGATCGTCGCCTGCGACTCGACCGCGGTGTATCGCGGCTTCGACATCGGCACCGACAAGGTGCCGCCCGAGGCGCAGCAGGGCATTCCGCACCATCTCGTCGACGTCGCCGAACCGGGCGAGGTCTACACGGCCGCGCGCTACGCGCACGATGCCGCCGTCGCCGTCCGGGCCATTCACGCCCGGGGCCGCCTGCCGATTGTTGCCGGCGGCACCGGCTTCTACTTCCGCGCGCTGACGCGGGGCCTGTTTCCCGGGCCGGGCGCCGACGCCGCGCTGCGCGCCCGGCTCGAGCGGATCGGCGACCGGCGCGGCGACGCCAGCCTGCACCGCTGGCTGCGTCGCGTCGACCCGGCGTCGGCGGCGCGCATCCAGCCGCGGGATCGCAAGCGCATGGTGCGGGCGCTCGAGGTCTACTGCCTCACCGGGCGGCCGCTCACCGCCCATTTCGAAGCCACGGTGGCGCCGCTCCCGGAATTCTCCGTGCACGCCGTCGGGCTGCGCCTCCCCCCGCCGCTGCTCGCCGAACGGCTGGCGCGGCGCGTCGACCTGCAGCTGGCCGCCGGCCTGGAAGCCGAGGTGCGCGGGCTGCTCGCCCGCGGGGTGCCGCGCACGGCACGGCCATTCGGCGGTCTGGTGTACCGCCAGATGCTCGAGTTCCTGGAGGGCGTCCGCGGGCGTGACGAGACGCGTGCGCTCATCGTGCAGGAGAACCGCCGCTACGCCCGCCGCCAGTTGATCTGGTTCCGCAAAGAGCCTACTCTGATGTGGTTTGACGGTCCCGGTGAGACGGCGCCCGCCGCGGCGCGCGTCATCGAATACCTGGGAACGCGGGGTTTGCACGACGACAGGAGCGACGCCGGCGATGGCTGAAGGCAAATCGAGCGCACCGAACATCCAGGATGTCTTTCTCAATTACGCCCGCCGAGAGAAACTGGCCGTCACCGTCCACCTCCTGGACGGGCGCGAGTTCGAAGCCCGCATCAAGAACTTCGATCGTTTCGCCGTGATTCTCGAGCACAACGGCCTCGATCACCTGGTGTTCAAGCACGCCATCGCCACGCTGCGGGTGCCGCGCAGCGTGCCGAACTACTTCTCGTCCCACCATCCCTGACCGAGCAACGCTCCGCCTCTTGAAGTGCCAGACGCCGGTTCTCTCGAGAACTGGCCTTCGGAGGTGTCGCGTCACTGTGTCCGATCCGCCATGGCGCGCCGCGCGATCTTGATTGTCCTCGACGGGGTGGGCGCCGGCGAATTGCCGGACGCGGCCGCCTACGGCGACCGCGGCAGCAACACGCTCGGCCATCTCGCCGCGGCCGGGCCGCTGACGATTCCGACGCTGGCGTCGCTCGGTCTCGCCTGCGCGGTGCCGATGCCGGGCGTGCCGGCGCCGGCGGCGCCGCGAGCGGCGTGGGGCCGGATGGCCGAGATGTCGCCGGGCAAGGACTCGGTTACCGGGCACTGGGAACTCATGGGACTGGTTCTCGACCGTCCGTTCCCGACCTTCCCGCAGGGCTTTCCGGCGACGCTCGTCGACGCCTTTTCGGCCCGAATCGGCCGGCCGGTGCTGGGCAACGTCGTGGCGTCGGGGACTGCGATCATCGACGCCCTCGGCGAGGCCCATCAGCGCACCGGGCATCCGATCGTCTACACCTCGGCCGACAGCGTGTTCCAGATCGCGGCGCACGAAGCGGTGGTGCCGGTGACGCAGCTCTACGACTGGTGCCGCATCGCCTACGGTCTGGCGGTCGAAGGTGCCGGCATCGGGCGGGTGATCGCCCGGCCGTTCGTCGGCCGGCCCGGTGCCTACGAGCGCACGGCCAACCGGCACGACTTCGCGATGCCGCCACCGCGCGAGACGCTGCTCGACGTCCTGGCGGCGGCCGGCGTGCCGGTGACCACGATCGGGAAGGTCGGCGATCTCTTCACCGGCCGGGGCGTCGCCACGTCACACCCCACCACGAGTGACACCAATGGCCTGGACCGGCTCGAGGCCGTGATGGCGGGGCAGCGTCACGGGCTGGTGTTCCTCAACCTGGTCGACTTCGACAGCCGCTTCGGGCATCGCAACGACGTGGCTGGCTTCGCCGCCAACCTGGAGCTCTTCGACGGGCGGCTGGAGCGCGTCATCGCTGCGCTCGAAGCCGACGACCTGCTGATCGTGACCGCCGACCACGGCAACGATCCCGCGACGTCGGGTACCGATCATTCAAGGGAGTACGTGCCGCTGCTCGTGCTCGGTCCGCGGCTTCGCCCCGGCGTGGAGCTGGGCATCCGGCCAACCTTCGCCGACGTCGGCCAGACGCTCGCCGAGTGGTTCGACGTCCCGGCGCTCGCCGCTGGCACCAGCCTGCTGCCGGCGCTGCGTGACGAGCCGCTGATACCATGACGGGGCGCGAAGCACCGGCCGTCATCCCATGACCATTCGCCACGAGCTCGAGGCCCGCGAGGCCACGGTACTGGCGCCGCAGGCGGCGCGCAGTGCCGCCACCCGCGGGCGGCAGCGGCCCGAGGACGAAGACCCGATTCGCCCCGCCTTCCAGCGCGACCGCGACCGGATCATCCACACCAAGGCGTTCCGCCGGCTGAAGCACAAGACCCAGGTGTTCTTCTCGCCGGCCGGCGACCACTACCGCACGCGGCTGACCCACACCCTGGAGGTGTCGCAGATCGCCCGCACCATCGCCAAGGTGCTCCGGCTCCACGAGGAGCTCACCGAGGCGATTGCGCTGGGCCACGATCTGGGCCACACCCCGTTCGGTCATGCCGGCGAGCGGGTGCTCAAGTCACTCGTGCCCGGGGGATTCAACCACTACGAGCAGAGCCTCCGGATCGTCGACGTCCTCGAGCGCGATCGGCACGGGCTCAACCTCACCTGGGAGGTCCGCGACGGCATCGCCCGGCACTCGAAGGGCAAGCACGGCCTCCCGGTGGGCGCACCGCCCGAGCACCGCGCGTCGACCATCGAAGGACAGGTGGCGCGCGTCGCCGACATCGTCGCCTACGTGAACCACGACGTCGACGACGCCGTGCGGGCCGGCCTCCTGCGCGAAGACGGCCTGCCGTCGCAGGCGCTGTCGGTCCTGGGCCGATCGGCCTCCGAGCGCATCGGGCGGATGGTGACCGACGTGGTCGAGCAGACCCTCGCCGGGGGGACGGCCGAGATCCGGATGAGCACCGAGATGCTCGAGGCCACGCTCACGCTGCGCGACTTCCTGTTCGAGGCGGTCTACGAGAACGCCGCCGCCACCGCCGAGTTCGCCAAGGCCCAGGGCATCCTGGGTGGGCTCTGGGAGCGGGTCCAGCAGGCGCCCGACGGCTTCCTCGACCCCCGCACGATCGAGGCCGACGGCCTCGACGTGGCCACCCAGGACTTCATCGCCGGGATGACCGATCGCTACGCCGTGGGCCTCTTCGAGCAGTTGTTCATCCCGAAGCCATGGGTCGGGCCGTGGCCGGTCTCGGAACGCTCCCACACCGACCGCTGATCACGATTCCGCCGCACCAGCCGCAGCTGTCGCGAGGCCAACGGCTCCGCCGCGGCGCCGCAGGCGCCGCTTGGCCAAGAGAACACTGCGGTGCTGGCCAAGAAAGCGCTGCTCCGCCGCACCACGCCGCAGCGCCGCCAGTCGCTGCCTGGCTAAGAGAACACTGCGGTGCCTGGCCACTCCGCCGCACCGCCGCAGGCGGTGCCTGGCCAAAGAACGCGCTGCCAGCACGTGATATGCTGGGTGGTCGTCTCGACGCGCGGAAAGCGCCCGGGACCCTCCGGCCATGACGCTCGACCTGACCTCGATTCGCCATCCCGAGACGCCCGTCGCCACCACGTCGGCGCCCGAGGCGTTCGCCGCCGATGAGGGCTTCCGCCTGCTCGGACCGGCGCGCCTGACCGGGGTGCTGCACAAGGACGAGGATCGCTTCCGGTTCGTCGGGCGGTTCAGCGCCCGGCTCGAAGTGCCGTGCAGCCGTTGTCTCGAGCCGTACGAAGTGCCGGCCGACGCCGCCATCGATCTTCGCTATCTGCCCCGGGATCTCGCCGGCAGCCCCGACGAGGATGCCGACCACGATCCGTCGACCACGTTCTACGCCGACGACCGCATCGATCTCGACGAGCTCGTGCGCGAGCAGTGCTACCTCGCCCTGCCGATGAAGCCGCTGTGTCGCGACGCCTGCCAGGGCCTGTGCCCGATGTGCGGCGCCAACCTCAATCTCGAGCGCTGCGACTGCCAGCCACGGTGGGCCGATCCGCGGCTGGCCGGGCTGCAGGCGCTCGCTTCTCCGCGGACCAACGACGATGCCTAATCCGAAACGCCGACACTCCAAGACCCGTGGCCGTAAGCGCCGCACCCACGACGCGCTGACCGCCGCCACGGCCGGCGCGTGCCCCCAGTGCCGTGAGCCCAAGGCGCCGCACCGGGTGTGCGCCTACTGCGGGTTCTACCACGAGCGACAGGTTCGCGCCGTCGACGAGGAGTAGGCCGCTGGCTCCTCGCGTGAGGGTGGCGACGCCGAAGGGCGCCGCGTGAGCGGTATCTCCGCCGGGCGGATTGCCGTCGACGCCATGGGCGGCGACGACGCCCCCGCTCCGATCGTGGACGGCGCACTCGCTGCCGCGCGGTACTCCGGCGTGGCCGTCACGCTGGTCGGCCGGGGCGAGGCGATCGCGGTCGAACTGGCGCGCCATCCCGATGCCACCGGCCTCGACGTCCGCGTGGTCGACGCCCCCGACGTCGTCGCCATGGGCGAGAGCCCGGCGTCGACTCTGCGCCGCAAGCCGCGGGCATCGATCCGGGTGGCCACCGAGCTCGTCCGCGACGGCGGGGCTTCGGCGGTGGTCAGCGCCGGGCACACCGGGGCCACCGTCGTGGCCGCCCACGGCGCGTTCGGGATGCTGAAGGGCGTCGATCGGCCGGCGCTGGCTCCGGCCATTCCCACGCGTTCCGGCATGGCGGTGCTGGTCGACGCCGGCGCCACCGTCGAATGCAAGCCGGCCCATCTGATGCAGTTCGGGGTGATGGGCGCCGTCTACGCCCGCACCCTGCTGGGCGTCGAGGCGCCGCGCGTGGGCCTGCTCTCGGTCGGCGAGGAGGAAGGCAAGGGCAACGACCTGACCAGGGACGCCTACCGGCTGCTCAAGGCTGCGCCGCTCACCTTCATCGGCAACGTCGAGGCCCGCGACGTGTTCTCGGGCCGGGCGGATGTCATCGTCTGCGACGGATTCACCGGCAACGTGGTGCTCAAGCTCAGCGAGGGGCTCGTCGAGATGGTGGAGGAGCAGCTCGGCGCGGAGCTGTCGAGCACGTTCTCGAGCCAGGTCGGCTACCTGCTGTCGCGCCGGGCCTTCCGACGCTTCCGCAAGCGGGTCGACTACTCGGAGTACGGCGGCGCGCCCCTGCTCGGCGTCTCGGGCCTGGTGCTCGTCTGCCACGGGCGATCGTCGGCGAAGGCGATCCGCAACGCGGTCGTGTCGGCCTCCCGGTTGGTCGCCGACGGGGTGTTGGGCCGTGTCGAGCAGCGGGTGGCCGAAGCGATGGTGGCCCCCCGGTGATCGCCTTCGTCTTCCCGGGACAGGGTGCCCAGACCGTCGGCATGGGCCAGGCGCTCGCCGAGGCCTACCCGGTGTGCCGCGCGACCTTCGACGAAGCCGACGCCGCCCTCGGCTTCGCGTTGAGCTCGGTCGTCTTCGGCGGTCCGGCCGATCGGCTCGCCCTCACCGAGATCACCCAGCCGGCGATTCTCACCACCAGCGTCGCCGCCTGTCGCCTGCTCGAGCAGCGCGGCGTGCGCCCCGACATCGTCGCCGGCCACAGCCTAGGCGAGTACTCAGCGCACGTCGCCGCCGGGACCTTCAGCTTCGCCGAGGCGGTGCGCACCGTCCACCACCGCGGACGATACATGCAGGAGGCGGTGCCGGTCGGCACCGGCGCGATGGCCGCGGTGCTGGGTCTCGACGAGGACGCGGTGCGTGCGGCGTGCGAGGAGGCGGCCGAGGGCGAGGTGGTGAGCCCGGCCAACCTCAATGCGCCGGGCCAGGTGGTGATTGCCGGTCACGCCGGCGCGGTGACGCGCGCCGGTGAACGAGCCAGGGCCCGGGGCGCGAAGCGGGTGATTCCCCTCCAGGTGAGCGCGCCGTTCCACTGCGCGCTGATGCAGCCGGCGCAGACGCGCCTGGCGCCGGAGCTGCGCGCCCTGGCCGTACGCGATCCGCGCGTGCCGGTGGTCGCCAACGTCGACGCCGAGCTCAAGCGCGACGCTGATGCCGCGATCGCCGCTCTCATCCGTCAGGTCTCGGCACCGGTCCGCTGGGAGGCCTCGGTGCGGCGGCTGGCTGGCGAGGGCGTGACCACGTATGTTGAGGTGGGCCCGGGAACGGTGCTGAGCGGGCTCATCAGGAAGGTGGCGCGCGAGGCGGCCATCGTCAACCTCGACCAGCCGGCCGGCCTGGCCGCGGTCGAGGCCCTCGCCGCCGCGGCCGCCGCCGCCTCGCCGCGCTCGAGCGAGCATTCATGACGACCTTCGACGGACAGGTGGCGCTGGTCACCGGGGCCTCACGCGGCATCGGCCGGACGATCGCGACCGCGCTGGCGGCGCGCGGCGCCGTGGTCCTCGCCGGCGCGCGCGGTACCAACGCGCAGGCGGTGGTCGACGAGATCGCGGCCGCCGGCGGCCGCGCCGAGGCCGTGGCCCTCGACGTGACCGACAGCGCCGCCGCCGCCGCGGCCGTCGCCGACGTCGTCGCCCGCCACGGCCGCCTCGACATCCTGGTCCTGAACGCCGGCATCACCCGGGACCAGCTGATGCTGCGGATGAAGCGCACCGAGTGGGACGAGGTCATCGCCACCAACCTGACCTCGGCCTTCACCCTCTGCCAGGCGGCGCTGAAGCCGATGCTGAAGCAGCGCCGCGGCCGGGTCGTCGCCATCAGCTCGGTGGTCGGCCAGATGGGCAACGCCGGCCAGGCCAACTACGCGGCGTCGAAGGCCGGGCTGGCCGGCTTCTGCAAGTCGCTGGCGCGCGAGGTCGGATCGCGCAACATCACGGTGAACGTCGTGGCGCCGGGATTCATCGAAACCGACATGACGCGGGCCATCGCCGCCGAGACGCAGGCGCAGTGGATCTCGCAGGTGCCGTTGGGGCGGCTCGGCACGCCGGCCGACGTCGCCGCGGCGGTGTGCTTCCTGGCCTCGGATGAGGCGTCGTATATTACAGGGCAGATTCTCGCAGTCAACGGCGGGATGTACACGTAGGAGGGCCAGATGGCCGTAGCGGACAAGGTGAAGAGCATCATCGTCGAGCAGCTCGGCGTGGACGAAGAGGAAGTGACCTCGGATGCGTCGTTCGTCGAGGATCTCGGCGCGGATTCGCTCGACACCGTCGAGCTCGTGATGGCGTTCGAGGAGGAATTCGAGATCGAGATTCCTGACGAGGACGCCGAGAAGATCACGCGCGTGAAAGACGCCGTCGAGTACATCGAGAAGAACGCCAAGAGCAAGAAGTAGGGAGGCACGTTGAGCAGGCGCGTAGTCGTCACCGGCGTCGGGCTGGTGACGTCGCTCGGCATCGGCACCGACGCCACCTGGCAGGCCCTCCTGTCGGGGGTGTCCGGGGCGGGGCCCATCACCAAGTTCGACGCTACGGCATTCTCCACGCGGTTCGCGGCGGAGGTGAAGGGCTTCGAGCCGACGGCCTTCATCGAGAAGAAGGACGTCAAGAAGATGGACCTCTTCATCCAGTACGCCATCGCCGCCTCGCAGTTCGCGGTCGACGACGCCAAGCTGTTGGTGACGCCCGAGCAGGCCGACCGGGTCGGGGTCTTCATCGCCTCGGGGATCGGCGGGTTCATCACCATCGAGCGCGAGCACCGGGCGTTCCTGGAAGGGGGACCACGCCGTATCTCGCCGTTCTTCATCCCCTCGGCGATCATCAACCTGGCCTCGGGCCAGGTATCCATCCGCTTCGGCGCCAAGGGGCCGAACTCGGCCACCTGCACCGCCTGCACGGCGTCGGCCCACGCCGTCGGCGATGCCTACGAGATCATCAAGCGCGGCGCCGCCGACGTGATGATCGCCGGCGGGTCGGAAGCGGCCGTCTGCGCGATGGGGGTCGGCGGGTTCGCTGCCATGCGGGCCCTGTCGCAACGCAACGACGATCCGGCGCGGGCGAGCCGGCCGTTCGACAAGGATCGCGACGGCTTCGTGCTGGGCGAAGGGGCCGGAGTGATCATCCTCGAGGAGATCGAGTTCGCGCGGGCGCGCGGCGCCGGTGTCTACTGCGAGCTGGTCGGCTACGGCATGTCGTCGGACGCCTACCACATGACCGGTCAACCCGAGGGCGGCGACGGCGCGGTGCGGGTGATGCAGACGGCGATGGCCTCGGCCGGCGTGACCCCCGACGTCGTCGACTACGTGAATGCCCACGGGACCTCGACGCCGATCAACGACCCGACCGAGACGCTGGCCGTGAAGCGCGTCTTCGGCGATCAGGCGCGGCGGCTGGCGATGTCGTCGACCAAGTCGATGACCGGACACCTGCTCGGCGCGGCCGGCGGGCTCGAAGCCGGGATCAGCGCCCTGGCGATCCGTCACCAGATCATGCCGCCGACCATCAACCACGAGACGCCCGATCCGGCCTGCGACCTCGACTACGTGCCCAACGTCGCCCGCAAGGCGCCGATTCGCTACGCCCTGTCGAACTCCTTCGGCTTCGGCGGCACCAACGGCTCGCTGCTGTTCAAGCGCCACGACGGCTGACGCGCACAGCAGCCGGCAGCCACAGGGATCCAGCATGAAGATTGCGGTCTGCATCAAGCAGGTGCCCACCCGCGAGTGGCAGCCCCGCCTCACCGACGACCGGACCTGGGTGCGCGACCAGGACCTGTCCTACGAGATGAACGAGCCCGACGCCTATGCGCTCGAAGAGGCGCTGCGCCTCAAGGAGAAGCACGGCGGGGAGGTGGTGGTCGTCTCGGCTGGTCCGGCCCGCGTGCAGCAGGTGATCCGCGAGGCGTTGGCCCGCGGCGCCGATCGGGCGATCCATGTCCAGGACGACGGCTTCGCGCGCGCCGACGCCGCGGCCTCGGCGGCCGCCGTCGCCGACGCCATCCGCGGCGACGGGTTCGAGGTCGTGCTCACCGGGCTGCAGTCCGACGACCAGGGACACGCGCAGTTCGGGCCGGTGCTGGCCGAGCGCCTCGGCATGCCGCACTCGACCATCATCATGGAGGTGCAGGTCGACGGGGCCACCCTGCGCGCCAAGCGTGAGCTCGAAGGGGGCTGGTTCCAGTACGTGTCGATGCCGCTGCCGGCGCTGCTCACCATCCAGAGCGGCATCAACCAGCTGCGTTACGCCACGTTGAAGGGCATCATGGCCGCCAAGAAGAAGGAGATTCGCGCCGTCGCCCCGGCGGCCCCGGTGGCGCCGCGGCAGCGGATCGTGGCGCTCTCGGTGCCGCAGAGGGCGAAACAGACGGCGATGATCGGCGGGTCGCCGGCCGAGGCGGCGCGGGAACTGGTGCGCCGGTTGCGCGAAGAGGCGCGGGTCCTGTGATCCTGGTCGTCGCGGAGCAGAAGGACGGCCGGCTGAGCCGGGTGAGCTGGGAGGTCATCGCGGCCGCCCAGGCGCTGGCCGGCGGGCAGACGCCGATCAGCGTCGCCGTGCTCGGCGCGTCGGTGCAGGACGCCGCCAGCGAGCTGAGCGCGGCCGACGTCGCCGCCGTGCGCGCCGTCACCCACGACGCGCTGGCGGCCTACACGCCCGATGCCTACGTGTCGGCGCTGGCCGCACTGATCGCCGAGCTGTCGCCGGCCCACGTGTGTCTCGCCCACACCTATCAGACCCGCGACTTCGCGGCCACCCTGGCCGCGCGCCTCGACCGGACGCTGGTCACCGACGTGATCGGCCTGTCGCGCGGCGGCGACGGCACGGTGCATTTCGCGCGCCCGATGTTCCAGGGCAAGCTCGTCGCCGACGTGGTCGCCGAGGGGCCGGCGCCGCATCTGGTGTCGTTCCAGATCGGCGCCTTTCGCGCCGACGCCGCCCGCCGGGGCAGCGGGGCCCCGGTCACGGCCACGCCGGCCGCGATCGACGCCAGCCGGCTCCGGCAGAGCGCGGAAGCGCCGTTCCAGGAAGCCAAGGCCGCCGTCGATCTCTCACAGGCCGAGCGGATCGTGGCCGTGGGGCGCGGCATCAAGGCGCAGGAGCACCTGGCGATGGCCGAGCGGCTGGCCGCCGCGTTCGGCGCCGAGCTGGCGGCGTCGCGGCCGATCTGCGACAACGGCTGGCTGCCGATGGACCGGCAGATCGGCAGCTCGGGTCAGACCGTCGCCCCGAAGCTCTACGTCGCGATTGGCATCTCCGGGGCGATCCAGCATCTGGTCGGGATGAAGGGCTCGCGGACGATCGTGGCCATCAACAAGGATCCCGACGCGCCGATGTTCGAGATCGCCGATTACGGGATCGAAGGCGACCTGTTCGAGATCGCGCCGGCGCTCATCGCCGAGCTCGGCCGGGGCTGACGCGGCACAGGCGACCATCATGGAACGCGAGACCCTCGACGTCGACGTGCTGGTGGTCGGAGCAGGACCGGCAGGGCTGTCGGCCGCGCTGCGGCTGTCGCAGCTCCAGGCCGCCCGGGGCGGCGATCCGCTGTCGGTGGCCGTCGTCGACAAGGCGCGCGAGGCCGGCGCACACGCGCTGTCCGGCGCCCTGCTCGATCCGTCGACGCTCGCCGAACTGGTGCCGGACTTCGCGGCGAAGGGGGCCCCGCTGGCCTGCGAGGTCACCTCCGACAGCGTCTACTTCCTCACCCCCGACTCGAAGGTGCGGCTGCCGATTACGCCGCCGCCGTTCCGCAACCACGGCAACTACGTGATCTCGCTGAACCAGTTCGTGAAGTGGCTGGCGGGACAGGTCGAGGCGGCGGGCACGGACCTCTTCATGGGCTTTGCCGCGCAATCGGTGCTGCTCGAGGGCCGGCGCGTCGTCGGAATCCGCACCGGCGACCGCGGCCTCGGCCGGCACGGGACGCCACGCGGGCCGGTCGAGCCCGGCGCCGACATCCGCGCCAAGGTCACCATCTTCGCCGACGGTGTCCGCGGCCACCTGACCAAGCAGGTGCTGCGGACGCTGCGGCTCGCTGGACACCAGCCGGCGCAATACGCCATCGGCCTCAAGGAGCTGTGGGACCTCCCGGCCGGCCGCCTGGCGCCTGGCACCGTGATCCACACCCTGGGGTATCCGCTGCGCCAGGAGGAGTTCGGCGGCAGCTGGATCTACGCGCTGCCGGAAGGCCGGCTGTCGCTGGGCTTCGTGGTCGGGCTCGACTACGCCGATCCGCTGTTCGACCCCCACGCCGCGCTGCAGCGCTTCAAGCTGCACCCGTTCGTGCGTGAGCTGCTGGAGGGCGCCCACCTCGTGCGGTTCGGCGCCAAGGCCTTGCCGGAGGGCGGCTGGAACACGCAGCCGACGCTCTACGCCGACGGCGCCCTCATCGCCGGCGACGCCGCCAACTTCGTGAACTCGATGCGGCTCAAGGGTATCCACCTGGCGATGCGCAGCGGGATGCTGGCGGCCGAAACGGCCTTCGACGCCGTGCGCGTGGGCGACACGTCGGCGGCCCGGCTCCGGCGCTACAAAGCCGCGGTCGACGCCAGCGCGATCCGCACCGAGCTGTATCCCGTGCGCAACGTCCATCAGGCGTTCGCCGCCGGCACCTACGTCGGGTCGGCGTTCGCCGGGCTGGCCATGCTGACCGGTGGCCGGTGGATCGAGGAGCTGGACGGGGAGCCCGGCCACACGCGCATGGCGACGCTCGACGCCTACTACGGGCTGAAGAAGCGGGACATCATCGGCGGCTCCAACGCGGTGGTGCCGGATCGCGTACTCACCTTCGACAAGGCGACCAGCGTGCACCACTCGGGCACGCACCACGAGGAGAACCAGCCGGTGCACCTGCTGGTGCAGACCGACGTGTGCCACTCGGTGTGCGGCCCCGAGTACGGCCACCCGTGCGTGCGGTTCTGCCCGGCCAACGTCTACGAGATCGTCGAGGACGGCGCCGGCGGCCGCCGGCTGCAGATCAATGCCTCCAACTGCGTGCACTGCAAGACCTGCGACATCATGGACCCCTACGGCGTCATCACGTGGGTGGCGCCCGAAGGCGGCGAAGGCCCGCAGTACGACGGCATGTGAACGACCAGGCCGATCGCGCCCGCCGTCCGGAGGCCGAGTGGCGCCGCTCGTGGTCGAAACGCGTGCAGGTATCGGTCATCGCCGGCCTGGGGGCGCCGCTGCTGCGGCTCCTGGCGCGCACGTGGCGCGTCGAAGTCGTCGGCGCCGAGCACGTGGCGGCGGCGACCGGCGGCGGCCCCGACCGCTGTATCTATGCCATCTGGCACGGCCGCATCCTGCCGAGCATGTGGTGCTGGCGTGATCACGGCATCGTGGTCGTGACCAGCGAGAACTTCGACGGCGAGTGGATCGCGCGGATCATCCAGCGCTTCGGCTTCGGGGTCGCGCGTGGCTCGAGCACGCGGGGCGGCTCACGGGCGTTGCGGGAGCTGTTGCGCACCCTGCGGCACGCCCCGGCCGGCTTCACGGTGGACGGGCCGCGTGGCCCCCGCGGGGTGGTTCAGCCCGGCGTGGTCTGGCTGGCGCGGGCCACCGGGCACCCGATCGTCTGCCTCAACACCGAGGCCGCGCGGTCGTGGACCGTCAACAGCTGGGATCGCGCGCAGATCCCGAAGCCGTTCACCCGCGTCGTCGCGACGGTCAGCCCCGCGATTCGCGTGCCCGCCGACGCCGATGCCGTCCGGCTCGAGGCCGTCCGGCTGGAGGTCGAGGCGGCACTGGGCGAGGCCTCGCGGGCGGGGCAGCGCGCGCTCGGGCGAGCCGAGGTGCCATCGTGACCCTCTTTACCAGCGAGCGGTTTGCCCATCACCTGACGCCGCCCGGCCATCCCGAGAGGCCGGAGCGCGCCGAGATCTTGAGCCGGGTGGCGGAGCGGTGGGGCCGTCTCGGCACCCGGGTGGTCGACCCCGCCGCTGCCGACGAGCAGGCGCTGACGCGAATCCACACCCCGGCGTACGTCGCCGCGATTCGGGCTACCGCCGGCCGTGCCGTGTCGCTCGACGCCGACACGAGCACCAGTCCCGAGTCCTATGAGATCGCCTGCCTGGCGGCGGGAGCCGCCATCGGGACCGTCGACCAGGTGCTGGCCGCTCCAGCCGACGGCCCGGCGTTCGCGTTCGTGCGGCCGCCCGGCCATCATGCCGAGGCCGCCCGGGCCATGGGCTTCTGCCTCTTCAACAGCGTCGCCGTCGCCGCGGCGCACGCCCGGGCCGAGGGGATCGCGCGCGTGGCGATCGTGGACGTCGATGTCCATCACGGCAACGGCACCCAGGCGGCGTTCTACGACGACCCGTCGGTGCTGTTCATCTCGAGCCATCAGTTTCCGTACTACCCCGGCAGCGGCGCCGCGACCGAGATCGGACGGGGGGCTGGCGCCGGATTCACCGTGAACCTGCCGCTCGAGGCCGGCGCGGGCGATGCCGATGTGGACGAGGCGTATCGGCGGGTGGCCCTGCCGGTACTCGAACAGTTCGCGCCCCAGCTCGTGCTCGTCTCGGCCGGATTCGACGCCCACGAGGCCGACCCGCTCGGCGGGCTGCGAATGACCGCTTCCGGGTTCGCCAATCTGGCCCGGCTGCTGGCCGGCGTTGCCTCGCGCCACGCCGGCGGCCGCCTGGCCATGGTGACCGAGGGCGGCTACGACCTCGACGCCCTCGACGCGTCGCTGCAGGCGGTGCTGGAGGCGTGCACGGACGGCACGGACCGCGACCTCCCGCCCGTGGCCGGCGATCGATCACGCGGCCGCCGCGCGGCCGATGCCGCCCGCGCCGCCTTGACGGCGCACTGGCGCCTCTAGCCACCAAGACCCGACGCCCGCGTGTGCCCGCGCGCGCCGGAATCGAGGCGGCCGCCGGCGCCCGGGGCGTCAGGCTGTTAGAATTTCCTGATACCGCGGCGGTGCCGCCCCTTCCGATACCCCTGTGTCCGACTACCATCCGCAAGCGCTCGACGAGAAGTGGCAAGCCCGCTGGCGCGATGCGCGCGCCTTCGAGGTGGGCGAGGACTCGTCGAAGCCGAAGTTCTACTGCCTCGAGATGTTCGCGTATCCCTCGGGCCACGCGCACGTCGGACACGTCCGCAACTACATCATCGGCGACGTCGTCGCCCGGCTGAAGCGGCTCCAGGGGTTCAACGTCCTGCACCCGTTCGGCTGGGACGCCTTCGGCCTGCCGGCCGAGAACGCCGCCATCAAGAGCGGCATCCACCCCGAGACCTCGACGCTCGACAACATCGCCCACATGAAGGGGCAGTTGCAGCGGCTGGGCATCAGCTACGCCTGGGAGCGCGAGCTGGCCACCTGCCTGCCGGACTACTACCGGTGGAACCAGTGGCTGTTCATCCGCATGTTCGAGCGCGGGCTGGCCTATCGCCGCCGCTCGACGGTGAACTGGTGCCCGAGCTGCCAGACGGTACTCGCCAACGAGCAGGTGATCGACGGCGCCTGCTGGCGATGCGGCACGATGGTGGAGGAGAAGGACCTCGAGCAGTGGTTCTTCCGCATCACCGCCTACGCCGACGACCTGCTGCACGGCGCCGACGCCCTCGACTCGTGGCCCGAGAAGGTGCTGACCATGCAGCGCAACTGGATCGGGCGATCCGACGGGGCGCGGGTCCGCTTCGCGGTGGAGGGCGAGCCCGACGGCATCGAGGTCTTCACCACCCGCATCGACACCATCTTCGGCGCCACGGTGGTGCTGCTGGCGCCCGAACACCCGCTGGTCGCCCGCCTGGCGGCCGGCCCCGAGGGCGAGCGTGTCCGCGCCGAAGCACAGCGCTACCGCGGTCAGGAGCGCACGGCGCGGGTCTCTGGCGAGGTCGAGAAGGAGGGCATCTTCACCGGCCGCTCCGCGGTGAACCCGTTCACCAACGAGCCGGTGCCGATCTGGATTGCCAACTTCGTGCTCGGCGAGTACGGCACCGGCGCGGTGATGGCGGTGCCGGCCCACGACGAGCGCGACTTCGCCTTCGCCACCAAGTACGGCCTGCCGATCCGTCCGGTGATTGCCACGCTGCCCGAGGGGATCGAGGCTCAGGTGCAGGCGTTCGAGCAACGGGCCAAGGCCCTGATGGCTGGCGAGCTGCAGACCGGATCCGGCGGCATCGGCTTCTTCGCCGAGACGTTCAGCGCCGCCCCGCCGCTGCCGAACACCGAGCCCGGTGTGCTGCACGACTCGGGCGAGTTCAGCGGGTTCACCTCGGAGGCCGCCCAGAAGGCAATGATCGCCGTCGCCCGACAGCGCGGCATCGGCGAGAGCACGGTCCAGTACCGGTTGAAGGACTGGGGCATCTCGCGCCAGCGCTACTGGGGGACGCCGATCCCGATGATCCACTGCCCGGTGGACGGCGTCGTCGCGGTGCCCGACGCGCAGCTGCCGGTGGAGCTGCCGAAGGTCACAGAGTTCACCGGGCGCGGCGACTCGCCGCTGGCCCACGTGCCGGAGTTCGTCAACGTCGCCTGCCCGACCTGCGGCGGACCGGCGCGCCGCGAGACCGACACGATGGACACCTTCGTCGACTCGTCGTGGTACTTCTACCGCTTCGCCGACGCCCACAACGACCGCCTGCCGTTCGATCCAGCAAGGGTGAAGTACTGGTGCCCGGTCGACTTCTATTCGGGCGGGATCGAGCACGCCATCCTGCACCTCATCTACTCGCGCTTCTTTGCCCGTGTGCTACGCGACCTGGGGATGATCGACCACAGCGAGCCCTTCACCCACATGCTGACGCAGGGGATGGTGCTGAAGGACGGCCACGTGATGTCGAAGTCCAAGGGCAACGTGGTCGACCCCGACACGATGGTGGAGAGAGTCGGCGCCGATGCCCTGCGGCTCTACGTGATGTTCGTGGCGCCGCCCGAAAAGGAAGTGGAGTGGACCGATAGCGGGCTCGACGGCAGCTTCCGTTGGCTGGCACGCGTCTGGCGGGTGGCCCAGCAGTGGCGCGATTCGGCCCTGGCCGCCGCCCCGATGGCGATCGGGACCCTGACCGCCGGGGAGCGGGCGCTGCGCCGCAAGACCCACGACACGATTCGCCGGGTGACCACCGACATCGACGTTCGCAAGCAGATGAATACGGCCGTATCGGCGATGATGGAGCTGGTGAACGACCTCTACCACTTCACCGACGCGCAGCGCGACCAGCCGACGCCGCAGGCCGCGGCCGTGGCGCGCGAGGCGGTCGAGAGCCTGATCGTGCTGGTCTCGCCGTTCGCGCCCCACACCGCCGAGGAACTGTGGGAGGCCTACGGCCACGCCGGCGGGTTGGCCGCGGCGCGCTGGCCGGTGGTCGACGAGGCGGCGGCGCGCGCCGAGAGCATCGTCGTGCCGGTGCAGGTCAACGGCAAGATTCGTGCGCGGCTGACGGTGCCCCCCGACACCACCGCTGAGGAGCTGGAGCGCCTGGCCTTGACCGATCCGGCAGTGCTGCCGTATCTGGCCGGCAAGACCGTCAAGAAGGTCGTGGTGGCGTTGGGCCGGCTGGTCTCGGTGGTGGCGGCATGATCGGGCGGGGCTCGGGGCTCGGGGCTCGGGGCTTGGGCGCGCCGCTCACGCGGCGCGGGCTCCTGCGGCTGATGCCGCTGACTGGCAGCGTGCTCGCGCTGGGCGCGTGCGGCTACTCGCTCGCCGGGCGCGGCTCGTTCCTGCCCGACTACGTGCAGGCCATCGGGGTGCCGATGTTCGGCAACCGCACCCCGTACTCGCCGCTCGAGCAGGTCTTCACCGAGAAAGTGCGGATCGAGTTCCAGGGCCGACGCTATCAGGTGTTCCCCACCGATACCGGCGTCGATGCCGTCGTCCGCGGCGACATCACCAACGTCAGCGCGGCGCCGGTCGGCTTCAACCAGAGCCAACAGGCCTCCCGCTACCGCTTCACCGTGATGGTCGCGGTGTCGCTGGCCGACGTCCGCGAGAAGAAGACGCTGTGGGAGAACCAGGCGCTCACCTTCACCGACGAGTACGAGCTGGCCAACTCCGGCAGCCTCGGCCTCGGCGCGGCGACGTTCATCGATCAGGAGCGCGCCGCCGTCGACCGGCTCAGCTCCGACTTCGCCCGGTCGGTGGTCAGCGCCATCCTCGAGGCGTTCTAGTCCCGATGACCCTTGCGCAGGTGCGCGCGCAGATCGCCAGGGGCGAGACCGGACCCGTCTACCTGGTCGAGAGCGAGGACCTGCCGTCGCGGCAAGAGGTGGCGCAGGCGTTCCTCGCCCTCGTCGACGAGGGGCTGCATGCCTTCAACGTGGCGACCTTCTTCGCCCGCGACGCCACCACCGCCGCCGATCGCGACGCGCTCTACGGCGCGATTCTCTCCACCGCGCGCACGCTGCCGATGATGGCGCCGCGCCGTCTCGTCGTGGTGCACGATGCCGAGGCGCTGCTGGCGCCCAGGCGGGCCAGGGACGACGAGGAGACCGACGCCCCCGCCGGCCGCCGGCCGCGGACCTCGACGCCGGCCGAGGAGTTCGAGGCCTACCTGCTGCGGCCGGAGCCCTTGACGACGCTCGTGCTCGAGACGGCCGGCCTCGACCGTGGCCGCCGCGTGACCAAGCTGCTGCTGGCGCACGCCGCCGTGGTGAACTGCGGCGACCTGCGCACCGCCGACGACCTGGCGCGATGGCTCACGGCGCGGCTCGAGCGCGACGAGATGCGGATCGAGCCGGCGGCGAGCCGCGCGCTGGTGGATGCCGTCGGGCTGGACCTGGCGCGGATTCGCCCGGAGATCGACAAGCTGGTGCTCTACGCGGCGGGGGAGTCGACGATCACGGCGGCGCACGTGCGCGACATCGTGACCCCGATCGACGAGCCGACGGGGACCTTCGCGCTCATCGACCACCTGAAGCGCGGCAACGCCGCGGCGGCGGTGCGGGAAGTGCAGACGCTGCTGGAGAGCGGCAGCCAGCCGCCGATGGTCGTCGGACAGGTGCGCGTGGCGGCCGGTCAGCTGCGGCCCGACGCCCGGGCCCGCCGGGCGCTGTCGGCGGTGCTGGAGGCCGACCTGGCGATCAAGTCCTCGCGCGGCGATCCGCGCTACGTGCTGGAGCGGCTCGTCGTCGAACTGTGCGGCGCCGTGCTGGAACGGCCGGCGCCGGTCCGCTAGAGCGCTTTGCGCTTGTGTGTTTCGGCCCGCGCGGTTCGTAGGGCGGCTCCTCGGGGCCGCCTCGAGGCGGAACTGAAGGATCGGCCAGCCGGCTGATCTGCCACTCGAGCTGACGCGGTATCTCTCTCCGCCTCGCGCTCGGCTGGCGCACGCTCACCGCGGTTTTTCGGGCGGATCGTAACGCCTCAAGCGTGCTTGCCATCCCGGGGCCCCCGACGCGCGGACTCTGCGCGTTGGGGTGGGAGTCTCGTCTTCGAGAGCACGACGCCATCTCAGCTGTGTCGATGAGGAAGCTCCCCGAATGTCCGTTAGGCATTCCGTTGCCGGGGGTTGAAAACCAGCATGAACGGTTGTGTCTGATTGAAGTCTGCCGAACGTTGGCGATGACCCGCGCCGAGCGGGATGCGCGAGCAACCCGCCGGCGTCGGCGTCCATCGCCGTGTTAGCCGGCGTGAATGTCGTTTCTCGCCGATAGAGTAAGTGCTCGCATCGAATCCCGGGGTGGGCAGGTACGTCTCTCGGGTTCGTCGAGCTGAAGGCATTGCCTTCTACTCGCGATTGACACGGGTCGTGCCTGTCCACGGGACTCTGACATCAGGACTCTCTTGCTGAATAGTGACCCGAGAACCGTTCGAAAATTGGATTGTGACCGACAGCGCGGGAATACCTCCAACCGTTACACGGGTTCCGTCCGCCATGTCGAATTCGTTCCACCCCGTTATGATTCGACCGGCACCGCCATCAAACCAGAAATCGAACCTTCCCGGAAGATCGCCTGAGGTCGGCTGCTCACGCTTATTGGGCAATGTAGAGATGAGCTGCAAGACCTGGGCAACCTGTGCCTCGCTCACACGGTTTCGGAAGAGTTCTTCGATGTCTGCGTTCACAACGCGTCTCTCTCAGTCCGGCTAACAAGTAGTAGATAGATTGGCATATTACGCCGAAGGCTGCGGGCCTCGCCGTGTATCGCCTCGATTGCTGAGACCGTGCAGAGGCCGTAGGCTCCGTTGGTTCAGCAGGTTGACAACCATTCCTCGATGGCAAGGCTCGCACGCTATGCAGGTCAGTCTAGATCGCAGGTCGACCGCGCTGGCTCGCAGCAAACACCGTAGCGAAGGCGACCCGCGGGACTCAGTCGCCGGCCAGCGAGGCGGTGGCATGGCCGCCCGCGAAGCCCTGTGGAGGGACCGCTGGGAAGTGTGACAACGCGAGCACGCTGGGGGGATCAGGCAGTGTCACGGACCTGCCGTCGAGCGGTCATATCGCGGCGAGCGCAGCGTTGACCGGCCCCGGAACCGGGATTCGCGAGTGGCCATGCCGCCACCTCGCGTCTTGCGTCAACCAGGATGTGCGAGAACCAAGCGGGCGGCGACGGGGGCCCGCTCCCGACAGGTCTCCGGCACCGGCGGAACTGAAGCCTCCGCCCGACAACGAAACGCCAGGCGCTCTGAGCCGGCCGCTAGGCGGTCTTGGCGGTCGTGGCCTTGACTCGGGCAGTCAGGCGCGACTTGTGGCGCCCGGCGGTGTTGCGGTGGATGATGCCCTTGCCGGCCATCCGGTCGACCAGCGACGTGGTCGCCGCGAGCAGCTGCTTGGCGTCGTCGGCTTTCCCGTCGTCCAGTGCCGCGCGGATGGCTTTGAGCCCGGTCCGCAGCTTCGAGCGCAGCTCGCGGTTGTGCTCCCGGCGCTTGACGTTCTGACGGTGGGCCTTCAGGGCCGAGGGATTTCGCTTCGCCACGTGTACAGTCCTCTGGGTGCCAGTCGTGCCAAAACCCTGAGGATATCACACCGGCGAGGCGCCGGTCAGGACTTCCCGGGCGCCACGGCGTCGGTGCGCGGCGGCGTCTTGGGCCGGTCGGAATAGCGGATGATCTCCCGCCCGTCGACCACTTCCACCCACTTGTAGATGCGGGTCGGGGGCTTGGCCGCCGGGGTGCTGTTCCTGGTGATCTTCTTCACGTAGTCGCGGGTCTCGCGATACGGCGGCACCTGCTGGCCGTACTTGTCGACGGCGGCGGGCCCGGCGTTGTAGGCGGCCAAGGCCAGCTCCACCTTCTGGTCGTAGCGGGTGAGCAGGCGCTTCAGGTAGGTGACGCCGCCGCGGATGTTCTGCTCGGGGTCGAAGGGATTGCCCACCCCGAGCTCCTCGGCGGTGGCCGGCATGAGCTGCATCAGGCCCATCGCGCCCTTCGGCGACACCGCCACGGGGTTGAAGGCCGATTCGGCCTGGATGACCGCGCGCACCAGGTCGGGGTCCACCCCTTGTCCCTTGGCGTGCTCGTCGATGTAGGGGTCGAACCGTTCCGAACGGGCATCGGCGGGCCGGGTGACCCGGATGGCGGCCTGGGTGGCGCGTGGCACCGTGAACGTTCGTACCTCGCCGCCGTCCGGCCGCGGGCGATCCGAGATGATCATCATCCCGGTGGCATCGCGCCAGACATAGATCTGCGCCGAGGCAGGCAGCACGGCTGGTCCCGCGAGCAGCAGGGCAGCGACCAGGAGGCGACGGAACTCGAGCATGCGGAGTGTGGGGGCGCCGTCGCCGTCGACGGATCGGTCCCAGCATTCTTTCGGTCAGGGGGGACGCTGAGTTTAGCCCAACAACTGCTTTTCGATGAGGGTCCGCGCGGCGGTGAGCAATTCCATGATCTTCGTCGGGTCCTTGCCGCCGGCTTCGGCGAAATCGGGCCGCCCGCCGCCCCCGCCGCCGACCAGCGGCGCCAGCTGCTTCACGAGGCTGCCCGCCGCCGCCTTCTTCGCGGCGCCCGGCGTGGCCGCCGCTACCATGCCCACACGCCCCTCGCCGGCCTCGCCGGCCAGGAACACCACCCCGTCGGCGATTTTCGACTTGGCGGCATCGGCCAGCGCCCGCAGCCCCTCCCGGTCCAGGCCGTCCACCCGCCGGACGATCACGGTGAACCCGCCCACCGTGGACTCGCCGTCGCTGGATCCGGCCGACGCACCGCCGCCCATCGCCAGCTTCGTTTTCAGCTCGCGGATCTCCCGCTGGGCCTTGGCCAGCGCGGCCGTCTGGGCCTCGATGCGCTGCGCCAGCTCGCCCGGGGCGGCATTGGCCGCGGCGGAGGCACGGTGCAGATCGTCGAGCGCGCCGCGCAGATAGGCCATGGCACCGGTGCCGGTGAGGGCCTCCACCCGGCGGACGCCGGCGGCCACCCCCGACTCATCGGTCAGGACCAGCAGGCCGATGTCGCCGGTGGCCGCGACATGGGTGCCGCCGCACAGCTCGGTGCTGAACCGGCCGTCGCCGATGGCGACGACGCGCACGCGGTCGCCGTACTTCTCGCCGAAGAGGGCCATCGCCCCGTCGGCGATCGCCTGCTGCGTGTCCTTGACGGCGGTGTGGACCGGTGCATTGGTGAGGATGGCCTCGTTCACGGTCCGTTCGATCCGCTGGCGCTGCTCGGGCGTGACGGCCGCGATGTGGACGAAGTCGAAGCGCAGCCGGTCCGGAGCGACCAGCGACCCGGCTTGTTTGACGTGTCCGCCCAGCGTCTCGCGCAGCGCGGCATGCAGCAGGTGCGTCGCGGTGTGATTGCGCCGAATCGCCGCGCGGCGCCCGCCGTCGACCTTCGGTACCACCATCGTGCCGCGGCCGAGCGGCTCGGCGACGTCGTGCACGCGGTGGGCGCGGGGCAGTCCCGGTCCCAGCCGCACGACATCGACGACCGGTGTCGCGCGTCCCGACGGCCCAACCAGCGCCCCGGTGTCGGAGACCTGGCCGCCGGCCTCGAGGTAGAACGGCGTCGGCCCGAGCACGACGAAACCGTCGGCGCCGGCCGGCAGGGTCTCGATCGGGGCGAGCGACCCGTCGAGCAGGGCCACGACGGGCGTCGGCGGTCCCTCGAGCCGGTCGTAGCCCAGGAACTCCTCGGTCACCTCGGCGAGCGCAGCGCGCAGCGCCGGGTCGAGCTCCGCCTTCCGGCCGCCGTCGAAAGCGCTCTTCGCCCGCGCCTGGTCGCGCTGGCGGGCCATCGCCGCCTCGAATCCCGCCGCGTCGAAGCGCAGGTGCTGGGCCGCGGTCAGGTCCTCGATGAAGTCGCGCGGGAGTCCGTAGGTGTCGTACAGCTTGAAGGCCTCATCGCCGCTGACCACGCCGCCCGATTTGGCGGTCCGGGCCAGCACGTCCTCGAGGCGCGGCAGGCCGCCGGCGAGGACGGCGTCGAACCGCTCCTCTTCGCTCCGGATCACCTGCACCACGACCTCGCGCCCGGCGACCAGCTCGGGATACGCCGCCCCCATCCCGGTGACCAGCACGTCGACGAGCCGGTGGAGGAAGGCCTGCTCGAGGCCGAGGCGGCGGCCGTGGCGCATCGCCCGGCGCATGATCTTGCGCAGCACGTAGCCGCGCCACTCGTTCGAGGGCACCACGCCGTCGGCGATGAGGAAGGTCATCGCCCGCATGTGGTCGGCGATCACCCGCATCGAGACGTCCGCCGGGTCCATGGTGCCGCCGTGACGGCGCCCGGCGAGGCCGCCGATGGCCTCGAGCAGGGGCGTGAAGAGCGGCGTGTCGTAGTTGGACGTCGTGCCCTGCATCACCGCGGCGATGCGCTCCAGCCCCATCCCGGTGTCGATCGACCTGGCCGGAAGCGGCGTCAACACCCCCTCGGCGTTGCGATCGAACTCCATGAAGACGTTGTTCCAGATCTCGACGAAGCGCTCGCTGCCGGCGGCGATGTCGGCCATGAAGTCGCCGGTGCCGGGCACCTCAGGTCCCCGATCGACGTAGATCTCGGAGCAGCGGCCGCACGGGCCGGTGTCGCCCATCGCCCAGAAGTTGTCCTCGACGCCCATCTCGCCGATGTGCTCGGCCGGCACGAAGTCGCGCCAGCGGCGCCAGGCCTCCTCGTCGCGTGGCACGGCGGCGTCGCCCTTGAACACGGTCACCCGCAGCCGCGCCGGGTCGAGACCCCACTCCCCGGTGAGCAGCCGCCACGCCAGGGCGATGGCGTCCTCCTTGAAGTAGTCGCCGAAGGAGAAGTTGCCGAGCATCTCGAAGAAGGTGTGATGGCGCAGCGATGGCCCGACGTTCTCCAGGTCGTTGTGCTTGCCGCTCACCCGCATGCACTTCTGCGCCGTGGCCGCCCGCTTGTACTCGCGGGTCTCGCGGCCGAGGAACACGTCCTTGAACTGGTTCATCCCGGCGTTGGTGAACAGCAGCGTCGGGTCGTCGTGTGGCACCAGCGGCGCGCTGGTCACCGGGCGATGGCCGTGGGAGGCGAAGTAGTGCAGGAAAGACGCGCGGATGGCGTTCGGGTGCATCGGGGGGACATGGTACTAGGGGCTGGGGACTGGGGGCTAGGGACTGGGGCATGCCATCGTCACACTTCGCATCGCGCCCGCGAGCTCTCCGGCGATGCACGAGCCCTGCTTGTCAGGACGAGTGAACGTCGCAGCCAGGAGCCCCAGTCCCCAGCCCCCAGTCCCCAGCCCCTAGTCGTCGTCGACGTCCGAACCGCGCGCACGCAGACGGGCGAGCACGGCACCTGGGGCGAAGCCCTGACGCACCAGCGCGCCGACGACCTTGCGCACGGTGGCGGGATCGCGCAGGTCGCCGCGTTCGCGGCGCAGGCGCTTCTCGAGCGCGCGGTCGAGCAGCGTCGCGACGTCGACGTCCTCGAGGGCGGCGTCGAGGGCCTGCTCGATGTCGCTGTCCGACAGGCCCAGCGCGCGCAGCTTCAGGCGCGCCCGGGCCGGGCCGCGGCCGCGAATCACCGTTTCGAGGCGGGCGGCCGCCCGGGCCATCCGCGATTCGTCGAGAACGCCGGCGGCAGACAGCCTGGCGACGACCTGGTCGATGACGTCGGCGGCGACCTGGCGCCGGGCCAGCCGCTGGCGCACCTGGCGCGCCGACAGCTCCCCCGCCGAGAGCCACTGCAGCGCGAGCGTGTGGGGATCGCCGCTGAAGGCGCGGGCCTTGGCGCCGCCGGCGTCAGCCGCCGAAGCGCGTGATCTCCGGCGCACCGACCGGGGCCTCGGGAGCGGGGGTCGCCGGCTTGCGGCCCAGGATCGTGCTGGCCATCTGGTCGCGCGAGATGTCCGAGGTGGTGGAGATGCCCTGGATCTTGAGCTTGAACTCGTCGACGTTCGACGCCCAGCGCAGCGCCTCTTCGTAGGTGACCAGCCCCCGCGAGAACAGGCTGAAGATCGACTGGTCGAAGGTCTGCATGCCGTACTGCGACGTGCCCTGCGCGATGGCGCCCTTGATGAGGTGCGTCTTCTCCTTGTCGACGATGCAGTCGCGGACGAACGGCGTGGCGATGAGCACCTCGACGGCCGGCACGCGCGCACTGAGGTCGGCGCGCGGGATGAGGCGCTGGGCGACGGCCGCCCTCAGCACTGAGGCGAGCTGGAGCCGCACCTGCTTCTGCTGGTGCGGCGGGAACACCGAGATGACGCGGTTGATCGTCTCGGTGGCGTCGAGGGTGTGGAGCGTGGAGAACACCAGATGGCCGGTCTCGGCGGCGTGGAGCGCCGTCTCGATCGTCTCCATGTCGCGCATCTCGCCGACCAGGATCACGTCGGGGTCCTGACGCAGGGCGCTGCGCAGCGCGTGGGCGAACGACCGCGTGTCGCTGCCGATCTCGCGCTGATTGAGGATCGACTTGTGGTCGCGGTGCAGGTACTCGATCGGGTCTTCGATGGTGATGATGTGGCTGTCGCGGGTCTGGTTGATGTAGTCGACCATCGCCGCCAGCGTGGTGCTCTTGCCGCTGCCGGTGGTGCCGGTGACGAGCACGAGGCCGCGCTGTTCCGCGGAGATGGTCTGCAGCACCGGCGGCAGGTCGAGCTCCTCGAAGCGCTTCACGCCTTGCGGGATCACGCGCAGGACGATGCCGATGGTGCCGCGCTGCTGGAAGACGTTGCAGCGGAACCGCCCGAGCCCGGCGACGCTGTAGGCCAGGTCGAGCTCCTGCGCGTCCTTGAACCGCTGGCGCTGGTTGGCCGACATGATGGTCGCGGCCATGTCCACCAGCGCCTCGTGGTCGAGGCGGATGTCCTCGGTCAGCGGCCGCAGCTGGCCGTTGACGCGGACGACGGGGAAGTTGCCGACCTTGAGGTGGACGTCGGAGGCGCCTTCCTCGATCGCGTGCTTGAGCAGCTGATTGATGTCCATAGCGGGCTCTGCCGGCCCGGGCGTACCTCGGGCCGCTCGGTGAACGTATCGGCGGCTCGGCGCCCCGCCTGCAGGGGCCGATTTATTGGGCTTCGCCGCAGAACGGACAGGACCCGGTGCGGGCGTGCAAGGGCTTGCCGCAGTGCCAGCAGAACCGTGCAGGCGGGGTCTCGCGGGCCTTCAGGCGCTCGCGGATGTCCTTGGCGGGCTCCCGGGCCCCGGCGCTGGCGGCCGCGCCGGCGGCCGGCCACGGCCGCCGCGCGGTGGCATGCGGTCGGGCGGCCAGGATGGCGTCGAGCAGGTCGTGGGCCCGGGGGTAGCGGGCCGTGATCTCTGGCGCCATCGCCTTCAGGACGATGTCGCTGATGGCCTTGGGAATCTTCGGGTTGCGCAGCCGCGGCGAGGTGGTCAGGTCGCCGCGCCGGAGCTTCTCCAGGTCCTCCGGCTTGGGCGACTCGTAGGGCAGCTGTCCGGTGAGGAGCTGGTACATCGTGACGCCGATCGAATAGACATCCGAGGCGAACACCGCCTTGCCGTGGAACTGCTCGGGCGCCATGTAGGGCGGGCTGCCGATCACGGTGGTCCCGTGCGCGGCAATCTCGAGGAAGCGCGAGGTACCGAAATCGGCCACCTTCGCCACTCCCGCCTCGGTGACGATGACGTTCCCGGGGCGCAGATCGCGGTGGATGACCCCCTGGCCGTGGGCGTGATCGACGGCGTTGCAGATCTGGCAGCTGTAGTCGAGCGCCCGGGCTACATCAAGCGCGCCGTCGCGGTCCGAGATCGCCTCGAGTGTCTCCCCGGGCACGTACTCCATGACGATGAAGAACACCTCGCCGATGCGCTCGGCCGTGAGCACGGTGACGATGTTGGGATGGCTCAGCGTGGCCAGCAGCCGCGGCTCGCGCAGCAGCTCGCCGAAGTCGAGCGTCTGCCGGTGCGGCACCTTCAGCGCGACCTTCTTGTCGATCCAGGTGTCCTCCGCCAGGAACACCGTGCCGAATCCGCCGCTGCCGAGCGGCGCCAGGATCTTGTACTTGCCGACCACCTGGTCGCGGAAGAACATCGGCCCGCAGTATAGACGACGGCCTGCACGGCGCTGGTGGAGGCGGCGCGTATAATCCGCCGGTGCCTGCGCGGGCCCACGCACCGGACGCCGACGCGAGCGGACAGACGCTGGCGCTATCCGACGGCGAATCGGCCCACCTCGGGCGGGTGTTGCGTCTCGGCGTCGGCGACCAGCTGCGGGTGTTCGACGGGCGCGGACGCGAGTGGCACGCCCGCATCGTCGACGCCGGGGCCGGCCGCATCCGTGTCGAGCTCGGCGCCACCGCTGCCGCGGCGCCGGAGCCGCGGGTTCGCTACACCGTGGCGATGGCGGTGTTGAAGGGCGATGGAACCGACGAGATGATCCGCGATGCGGTGATGATGGGCGCCGTGCGGGTGCGGCCGTTCGTCGCCGCGCGATCGGAGGTGCGGCTGAGCGCGGTCGTGCGGGCGGAGCGCCACGCGCGGTGGCAACGAATCGCTCTTGCGTCGGTGAAGCAATGCGGCCGGGCGGTCGTGCCGCTCATCGACCCGCCGGGGGATGTCGCCGGGCTGCTGGACGATCCGGGCGACGGGATCCGGGCGCTGCTGGTCGAACCGTCGATTGCCGCCGCCGGGGTCGCCCTGGTCTCGCTGCCGCCGCCGCCGGCGCTGACCCTGGCGATCGGACCCGAGGGCGGATGGGCGCCCGAGGAGGTCGCGCGAGCCCGCGACCGCGGGTGGATGCTGGTGCGGCTCGGACCGCGGACGCTGCGCGCGTCCTCGGTGGCGCTGGCCGCGTTGGCCGGCTGTCAGGCAGTATGGGAAGACGCCGGGACCGCTCCCGGTGACGAGTGGACAGGCCACTAGGAGCCAACGATGAGGCACGCGGGATATGTGATGACGCTGGCGCTGGCCGGGCTCTGGGCCGCGGCGGCGCCGGCGGCGTCGGGACACGGGCGCGCCGAGCTCGACCCGGTGGCGACGTTCTCGATTCTCGGCTTCGATCCGGCCACCGGCGAAATCGGCGGAGCGGTGCAGTCGCGGGTGTTCTCCGTCGGGAACGGCGTCCTGTGGGCCGAGGCCGGCGTCGGCGCGGCCGCTACCCAGGCCATCGTCGACGTCAGCTACGGGCCGAAGGCGATCGCCCTGCTGCGCGCCGGCATGGCGCCAGCGGCCATCATCGAGGCGATCTGGGACAGCGACCGCGATCCGCAGCCCGAGCGATGGACCAAGCAGGGGCGGCAGTTCGCCGTCATCGACGCCGCCGGCAACACCGCGGTCTTCACCGGGCCGAAGGCCACGGCGTGGGCCGGCCACCGGGCCGGAAAATACAGCACCGCGCAGGGCAACATCCTGGCGGGGGAGGCCGTCGTCACCGGCATGATCGCGGCCTTCGAGTCGGCGACGGGCCACCTGTCGCAGCGTCTCACCGCGGCCCTCGAAGCGGGCCAGGCCGCCGGCGGCGACACGCGCGGCATGCAGTCGGCGGCGATTCTCATCGTCGGCAAGGGACAGGGCGTGTGGCTCAACAACGACGTCGTGATGCGGCTGCAGGTGGACGACAGCCCCGAGCCGATCAAGGAGCTGCGCCGGCTGGTCCAGGGCTGGAACGAGCGCAAGCAGAAGGGCCAGCAGCGACCGGTCGGCTGATCGGGGTCAGCCCTCACGCTTCAGCGTGAGCGCGCACCACCCGTCTTCGTCGAGGCGGGCGTCGACGACGAACGGCCCGGTGAAGGCTCGCTCCACCTCGCCGCGCTCGTCGTGCAGGAACCCGCTGACGATGAGGTGTCCGCCTGCGGCCACCCAGCGGCCCAGATGGCCCACGGACCGCGTGAGCATCGCGCCGGTGAGGTTGGCGAGCACCACGTCGGCGGCCGGGCCGGCGCTAGCGATGTCGCCGGTGCGAAACCGCACGTTCGCCGACGGGTTCAGCAGGGCGCTGCGTCCAGCCGCGGCGACGGCGTCCTCGTCGGTGTCGATGCCTTCGACCGACCGGGCGCCGGCGAGCGACGCGGCCAACGCCAGCACGCCGGAGCCGCTGCCGATGTCGAGCACGGACAGACCGGTGAGATCCAGGGCGTCGAGTGCACGGAGGCACAAGCGGGTCGTGGCGTGGTGTCCGGTGCCGAACCCCATCGACGGCTCGATGACGACCAGGCGGCGGTCAGCGGGCAGCGCCGGCGGCACGTCCCAGGGGGGCGCGATCACGAAGCGGCCGGCGGCGACGTGCGTCAGGGCCTGCTGACTGCGCGCGACCCAGTCGTCGTCGGGCAACTCCTCGGTCTCGAGCTCGAGTCCGCGATCCAGGGCCGCGATGGCCGACGTCGCCCGACGGCGGTCGCCGTCGTCGGTGAAGCACAAGCGCCACCACAGCGGTGTCGGCGGCGGCTCGGGCGGCGGCGGGACCGTGGGGTCCCAGAGCCCACCGGGCGGCAGGGGCAGCGGCGTGAGCTCCTCGATCGCCAGCGGCGCGCAGCCGTCGAGCGCCAGGGTGACCAGACCGGCGAGTTCGCCCGTGGCGTCGACCTCCGCCGATCGCACGATCAGCGCGGGCCAACACCGCGGAGCGCTAGCCAAAGATGTCCTTCACCTTGTCGAACAGCCCCTTGTCCTCGTCAGCGCTCGACTCGGGTGTCAGGGTCGCGGCCAGCTCCTCGAGCAGGCGCCGCTGATCGCGGGTCAGACGCGTCGGCGTCGTGCCGCGCACGGTCACCAGCAGATCGCCCTTGCCCCGCCCCGACACGTCGGGCATGCCTTTGCCGCGGACGCGGAACGTCGTCCCCGTGGAGGTGCCTTCGGGCACCTTCACCGCGTGCGTGCCGTCGATGCCGGGCACCACCAGCTCGCCGCCGAGCGCCAGCGTGACGAATGGCACGTTCGCCTGATGGTGCAGGTCGTTGCCGTCGCGGGTGAAGCGCGCGTCGTCCTGCACGAAGATGACCACGTACAGGTCGCCCGCCGGGCCGCCCCGCGCACCGGACTCGCCCTCGCTCTGCAGCCGCAGCCGCTGGCCCGAAGCGATGCCGGCGGGGATCTTGACCGCCAGCTTGCGCTGCCGCTCGACCTGGCCCTCGCCGCGGCAGTCCGCGCACGGCTTGGTGACGACGCGGCCCGAGCCGCGGCAGGTACCGCAGGTGCGCGACATCGTGAAGAAGCCCTGCTGGAAGCGCAGCTGGCCGGTGCCCCGGCAGTGGCTGCACTGCGTCGGCGACGAGCCGGCCGCCGCCCCGCTGCCGCTGCAGGTGGCGCAGGTCTCGTGACGCGGGATCTGGATCTGCTGTTCGACGCCGCTGGCCGACTGCTGAAACGAGATCTCGAGGTCGTAGCGCAGGTCGGCGCCGCGCTGCGGGCCGTTGCGCCGCCGGCCGCCGCCGAAGACGTCGCCGAAGCCGAAGATGTCGCCCAGACCGCCGAGGATGTCCTCGAACCCGGTGAACACCGTCGGATCGAAGCCCTGTGCGCCACCGACCGCGGCGTGACCGAACCGGTCGTAGCGCGCCCGCTTGTCGGGATCGGCCAGCACGGCGTAGGCCTCCGCCGCCTCCTTGAACTTCTCCTCGGCGCCGCCGTCGCCGGCGTTACGATCGGGATGGTACTTGAGCGCGAGCTTGCGGTAGGCCTTCTTGATGTCAGCGTCGCTGGCCTCGCGGGCCAGCCCGAGCACCTCGTAGTAGTCGCGGGTGGTCACGATGCCTTCGCGACCCGCACCAAGGCCGGACGCAGCAGCCGCTCGCCGAGGCGATAGCCGCGCCGCAGCTCGCCGATCACGGTGCCCTCCTCGACGCCATCGCTCTCCTCGTAGGCCACGGCCTGGTGGAGGTGCGGATCGAACGGCTGGCCGACGCTCTCCACCGCGGTGACGCCGCGCTTCTTCAGGGCCTCGAGCAGCTGGCGGTGGATGAGCTCGACGCCGCTGCGAAAGCCCTGCGCGTCGGCCGGCGCGTCGGCGGCGAGCGCGCGATCGAAGTCGTCGACGACCGCCAGCACCTCGGTGACGACGTCGGCGGCCGCCCACTCGGCGAATTCCCGCCGTTCGCGCTCGACGCGCTTGCGGAAGTTGTCGAACTCGGCGCTCTTGCGGAGCAGCCGGTCGCGCAGGTCGTCGCGCTCGCGGACGAGCGCCTCGAGCGCCTCGTCGGCGGACGCCGGTGCGGCGCTCAGGTCTTCGGGCATCGGATCAGGTATCGGAAGGTCACTCATGACGTCATGTCGGCCGCTCGGCCGTGTTGCGGTCAGTTCTCGTCGCGGAGAAAGCGGGCCACGGCCACCGCCGCCCCGTCCACCACGTTGATCGTGCGGGAGTACTGCATGCGGGTCGGTCCGATGACGCCGACGGCGCCGCGGCGCCCGCCGTCGTGATAGGAGGCCACTACGACGCTGCAGGCGCGCAGGTCGGGGTCGCTGTGCTCGGCGCCGATGACCACGGCCAGTCCCGGGCCGTCGAGGTAGGCGTCGAGCAACTGGACCAGCCGCTGCTTCTCCTCCACCATCCGGAGCAGCGTGCGCAGCGTCTTCATCGACACGTTCTGGGCGTCGTCGGCGCCATCGGCCAGGGTCGAGGCGCCGTCGATGAAGACGGTCGCCGTCGAGCCGATGCCGTCGAGCGTCGTCCGCGCCAGCCGCAGCGCCACCGCCAGGAGCTGGTCGTACAGCGTGCGCTCTTCTTCGAGCCGTGCCAGCACCGCCTCGCGCACCTCGGCCAGAGGCCGGCCGGCGAACTCGCTGTTGAGGTAGTTGGCGGCCTGGGTGAGGGCGCTCGGCGCGATCGGCTCGCTGGTGTCGACGACCTTCTGCGACACCCGGTCGCCGCGCGAGACCATCACCACCAGCACCCGCGACTGCGACAGCGGCACGAAATCGATGCGCTGGAAGATGGCCTGCTCGTCCGACGGCGCGATGGCGAAGCCGACGTGATGCGAGACCTCGAACAGCACGTGCGAGGCCGTCGACAGCACGCGGTCGAACAGGGGCGCGTCGCCGGCCTGCTCGCGCAGCCGGGCCTGGACGCTGACCTGGTCGCGGGTGTCGCGCCGCGCTTCGAGGAGCATGTCCACGTAGTAGCGGTAGCCGAGGTCGGTCGGCACCCGTCCGGCCGAGGTGTGGGGCTGCCTGACGTACCCCATGTCCTCGAGCTGCGCCAGGACGTTGCGGATGGTCGCCGACGACACACCCAGCCCGGCGCGGCGGCTGAGGGTGGCCGAGGCCACGGGCTCGCCGCTGTCGATGTAGTCCCGCACCAGACTGGCCAGGACCCGGCGCGTGCGCTCGGAGAGGACGGCGGACGGCATCGGTGGCATTAGCACTCGCCTGTGACGAGTGCTAGACAAAAGTATAACAGAGGCCGTCCGACGGGGGCCGGTCGGCCGTCAGATCCCGCTGCGACCGACCAGCGCGCGGGTTTGCCGCGCTGCCTCGTCGATGACGGCGGCGACGTCGGTTCGCGACAGCACCCCGTCCTGGACCAGCACCTCGCCGTCCACCACCGTCAAGGCCACGTCGTCGGGTGACGCCGCATAGACGAGGGCGCTGTAGGGGTCGGCCGGCGGCGCCAGGTGCGGACGGTCGCACCGCACGACAATCAGGTCGGCCAGGAACCCGGGCGCCAGCTGGCCCAGCTCGCCGGCCCGCCCGAGCGCGCGGGCGCCCTCGCGTGTCGCCATCCAGAGACTGTCGCGGGCGGTGAGCGCCCCGGGACCGCCGCGCACCGACTGCACCAGCGCCGCCAGCCGCATCTCGGCGAACATGTCGAGGCGATTGTTGCAGGCGGCGCCATCGGCGCCCAGGGACACCGACAGCCCGGCCCGCCGCATCTCGACGACGGGCGCGAGCCCGGATCCGAGCTTGAGGTTCGAGCCCGGGCAGTGGAGCACCTTCACGTCATGACCGGCGAGCACGCCGATCTCGTGGTCGTCGACCCAGACGCAGTGCGCCAGGCACAGCCGCGGCGTGGCCAGACCCAGGGTGGCCAGGTACTCGACGTTGTCCAGCCCGGTGCGGGCGCGCACGAGATCGACCTCCTCGCGCTGCTCCGAGGCGTGGGTGTGGACGAGCAGCCCGGTGTCGGCCGACAGTCCCGCCGCGCCTTCGAGCAGCTCGCGCGAGCACGACACGGCGAAACGCGGCGCGACCGCGGCCGACAACCGTCCGCCGCCGGCGCCGCGCCAGCGCCGCGCCAGCGCGGCCGCCTCGTCGAGCCCGCGGGCCGCCGGTTCGACCAGTCGCGCCGGCGCGCCGCTGGCGTCGTCCATCAGGCACTTGCCGACCACGGCCCGCAGGCCGGTGGGGACCAGCGCGTCGAAGACCGCGTCGGTGTCGTGCACCGTCTCCATGGTCAGCACCGTCGTCGTGCCGCCCAGCAGCAACTCGGCGGCGGCGAGCCGTGCCGCCGCCGCCAGCGAGCCTTCGTCGTGCGCCGCTTCGAGCGGCCACACGCGGGTACGCAGCCAGGTCAGCAGCGGAAGGTCGTCGGCCAGGCCGCGGAAGAGCGTCTGGCACAGGTGCACGTGGGTCTGGATGAAGCCCGGCAGGACCAGCGCGCCGGCGACGTCGATCACCCGCTCGTGTGGCGACGCCGGATCGACGGCGCCGATCGCGGCGATCCGTCCGTCGCGGATCGAGACGTCGCCCTCGATGATCTCGAGGGCGTCGTTCATCGTGAGGATGGTGGCGCTCGTGAGTTTCAGGGACGCCATGGAGGCGACTGGGGCGGGGCGCCGGCGGCGTCGGCGGTCAGCGCCCCGCCGTGGAGCGCTCGAACTTCGGCATCCACTTCAGGGAGGCCGAGGCCACCGACGGGTCGGCGGCGCGGCCGCGCCGCACGGCGATGAGCTCGGCGAGGATGCTCACGGCGATCTCCTGCGGCGTGACGGCGCCCAGGTCGAGGCCGATGGGGGCGTGGATGCGCGCGAAGCGCTCCGGGTCGACGCCGTCGGTGACGAGCGCGTCGTAGATCCGCGCCACCTTGGCCCGGCTGCCGATGAGGCCGACGTAGCGCACGTCGCGGTCGATCATCGCGCGCAGGGCCTCGAGGTCGTGGCGGTGGCCGCGGGTGACGATCACGACGTAGGACGACGCCGGGAGCGTCGCCGCGGCCAGCCACGCCGGCACGTCTTCGACGACGAGGCTGGTGGCGGTCGGGAAGCGCTCGCGGTTGGCGAAGGCCTCGCGGTCGTCGACGACGTGAACGAGGAAGCCGGCCTCGTGCGCGAAACGGGCGAGGTAGAAGCCGACGTGTCCGGCGCCAATCACGTAGACCGCCGGCGCCGGCTCGATCGGCTCGATGAAGACTTCCATCTGGCCGCCGCACACCAGCCCGTTCTCCTGGGCGAAGTCGTCATCGAGCTCGTACTTCACCCGGGCCGCCTTGCGCGACGTGAGCGATTCCCGGGCCTTCCAGAAGGCGTCGTTCTCGTAGCAGCCGCCGCCGATGGTGCCGACGGTCCGCCCGTCGGCGTAGACCAGCATCTTGGCGCCGACGCGCTGCGGCGTGGAGCCGTTGGTCGAGACGATGGTGACCAGCGCCACGTCTTCGGACCGCGCGAGGGCCTCACCGAGTGCGGCGAACACTTCCTGGTTCATGAGCTTGTGGCGATTATCACTGAAACCGGTGGAGTTCGCACCACGTCGCCGGCTCGGTGCCGGTCAGGAAGGCCTCGGTCGTGGTGCGCGGACACGCCGGCAGCGCCAGCTGGCCGGTGTCGCGGTCGATCTCCGCCTGAGTGATGCCCGGCGGCACGGGAAAAGGCACGTTGGCGCGGCCCGCCGTGGCGCGCAGCATGAAGGCCGTCCAGATCGGCAGCGCCGACTGCGATCCGCTCAGCCCCAGCACCTGGTTGTCGTCGAGCCCGACCCAGACGACGGCCAGCAGCTCGGGCGTGAAACCGACGAACCACGCGTCGCGCAGGTCGTTGGTGGTGCCGGTCTTGCCGGCGGCGTCGAGCGCGAAGCCGGCGGCGCGAGCGCCGGCGCCGGTGCCCTCGCTGATGACGCTCCGCATCATGTTGGTGACGAGAAACGTGGTCGCCGGATCGGCGACCACCTTGGGCGGTGCCACCTTCGGCGTGATGCGCTCACTCCCGTTGACGATGCCGGTCACGGCGGTCAGCGGCATCCGGGTGCCCTGGTTGGCGAACACGGTGAACGCCTCGGCCACCTCGAGCGGCGTCAGCTCGAAGACGCCGAGCGCAATCGAGGGATAGCCGCGCAGCGACGCCGTGCCGACCCCGGTCCGCCGCCACAACGCCGCGACCTTGTCGAAGCCGGTCTGCTCGGCCAGCTTGATGGTGGCGATGTTGCGCGACAGCGCCAGCGCCCGCCGCAGCGTGATCATCCCGTCGTACTCGTCGTCGTAATTGCCAGGCGACCAGTCGCCTTCGGCCAGTGGCCAGGTGGTGGGCTCGTCGAGCAGCAGCGTCGCCGGCGTGACATCGGTCCGGTGATCGCGGCCGGCCTGATCGAAGGCGGCCAGGTAGACGAAGGGCTTGAAGACCGATCCCGGCTGACGGCGGGCGCTGGTGGCGCGGTTGAACTGCGACTGGTTGTAGGAGCGTCCGCCGACCAGCGCCAGGACCTCGCCGGTGCGCGGGTCGATGGCGACCAGGGCGGCCTGCGGGCGCACCCGCCGCCGCCGCTTGGCCAGCGTGTCGTCGACGGCGGCCAGCCCGGTGCGGACGGCGTCCTGCGCCGCCCGCTGCAGGTTGAGATCGAGGGTCGTGTAGACCGCGAGCGCGCTGGTCCGTCCGGCCAGGCCGGGCTGCTCGGCGTCGAGGCGCTGGCCGACATAGTCCACGAAGTACGGCGCCTCGAAGTCCAGGGCGCGCGGCGCCACCTGCACCGGGTCGTGCACGGCCCGGTCGGCAACCTCCGCGGTGATGAAGCCGGCGTCGGCCATCGCCCGGAGCACGACGTCGCGGCGATCCTTGGCGCGGCCGGCGTCGGCGAACGGCGAGTGGTTGCCGGGCGACTGGATCACGCCGGCGATGAGCGCGCCTTCGCCGAGCGTGAGGTTGCTCAGGTCCTTGGCGTAGAAGATCCGCGCCGCTTCGGCCACGCCGTGCAGTGCGAACGAACCGCGATGGCCGAGATAGACCTCGTTCAGGTACAGCTCGAGGATCTCCTCCTTGCTGGCCTGGGCCTCGAGGACGACGGCCATGAACTGCTCGAGGAGCTTGCGCCGGATCGAGCGCTGGCCCGATTGGGCTTCGAGCGCCATCTCCTCGCTGAGGAAGAAATTCCGGGCCAGCTGCTGGGTGATCGTGCTGGCCCCGACGAGATAGGACCGTGTCCCGCGCAGGTTGGTGGCCAGGGCGCCGACGATGCGGATCGGATCGATGCCGGGATGCCGGTAGAATCGCCGGTCCTCGATCGCCAGCACCGCCTGCTGCACATGGGCGGGAATGGCCGTGAGCGGCACCCGGCGACGCCGTTCGCGCGACGTGGTCACCAGCGCGCTCAGCAGCGGCGGATCGAGCTCCACCTGCCGCACCGGCCGGTCTCCCGCGAACAGCCGCTCGATGCGCGGCGACCGCCCCGGACGCCGGGCCGCCTGGCCGGCAGGGGCGGCGGGCGGCGGCGCCCATTCGGCCCGCAGTACCTGGCCGGCGAACTCACCCGACCGCGGCACGAAGACGACCGCACCTGGCTGCGGCGTGAACTCGCCGGGCCCCGAGGCGTGCGCGCGCTCCGAGTAGCCGAGGTCGTTCAGCCGCTGCACCACCTCGACGTCGTTCAGGGTGAGCCCCACGCGCAAGGCGAGCGGACGGCCGTAGACCCGCGGGATCACGCGAACGCGCTCGCCGGCGAGCCGCGCCTCGACGACCAGCGACAGGCGGCCGTAGTAGTAGCCGGCCACACCGGCGACGGCGAAGACCGGCAGCGCGATCGCCGCCGCGAGCACACGCGTCCAGCGGCGTCGAGGCAGCCACGATCGATGCGAGCGTCGAGTCACCCGTGCCATCTTGGCGATCGAGTCTAGCCGCTAGCCCCTAGCCGCTAGCCGCTGTTCGAGCATCAGATCGCCAGCACCCAATGGTGGCCGGCATCCACCGGGAGGGCGTCGATGAGGCGGTCCACGGTGCCCGGGCCGTACCTGTTCAACAGCCACACCAGGCCGAGCTCGCGCTCCTGGGGCTGGCCGTTGGGGAACAGCTGCGTCTGCGTCCGGGTGAACTGCCGGCGCAGCGTCTCGTCCTTCTTCTTGGCGGCGTGCACGACCTTGCCGTGCAGCGCCTGCAGATCGTGCTGCATCTTGGCGAGGGTCGACTTGGCGGCGCCCTCGAGCGTGGCATCGACGACGCGCGCGGCGCCGGTCACGGCCTCGAGCCGCTCCGCGATGGCGTCGCCGGCCTCCGCGAAGCTCGTCTCCACGGCCTTCGGCAACTGGCTCTCGAGCAGCTGGTTCAGCGTCAGCTCGTCCTGGCGCTGGAACTGGTGGAAGGGGATGTCGTGCTTGGCGAGGAAGCGGAGGGCGGCGGAGTCGACGACCGAGGCCGATGCCCGCGTCGCCACCAGCGGCATCGGGACGTCGAAGTGGGCGTACACCTCGCGCAACTGGCCCAGGTAGGCGAGTTCGCTCGGCCCGCCCACGTAACAGACGGTGGGGAAGATCGTGTCCTGCACCAGCGGCCGCAGCAGCACGTTCGGGCTGAAGCGCTCGGGCGAGGCCTCGGCCAGCGCGGCGACCTCGGCCAGCGGCAGCTCGCGGTCGCCGACAATCGCGGTCTCGCCCCGAAAGCGGATGGACTGGCGGGAGCCGTCGAGGAGGAACAGCGGCGCGGCCTGATCGGCGGCGGTGACCTGGGCATGGTAGCCGCGGGCCTCGAGGGCGCTGCCCGCCGCCGCCGCCAATGCCGACGTCCGGCCGGGATCGGCCAGGGCGCGAGTGAAGAGCCCGCGGGCGAACGGCTTGGCGGCCGGGTCGGCGGCGTCGTAGACGACCAGGCCGTGCGGGCCCAGCACGTGGTCGAGCACGGTGCCGAAGGCCTGCGGACATCCCGCGGCCGCCGGCGTAGGCGGCACGCAGCTGGTCGAGGATTTCGCCGGTGAACTCGGTGGCCGGCAACACCGCGGCCAGCGCCTCGATCGCCTGCGCCGCCTGGCCGTCGAGGACCAGACGCGCGATCGGCCGTTCCCCGGCGCCCTCGACATCGCCGGCGGTCACGGTGTGGGGCGTCTGGTCGTCGTCGAGCACCGTACAGCGGCGCACTTCCTCCCAGTCGTGATCCTCGGCGTCGATCCAGAAGACCGGGACGGCCGCAACGCCGTGCGTCGCGCTCACCTGGCGGGCGAGCTTGATGGCCGTGATCGCCTTGTGCAGGGTGTAGAGCGGCCCGCCGAACAGCCCCGCTTGTTGTCCGGTGACCACCGCGACCGTGGTCGGCCGATCGAACGTGGCGGCGGCCTCGAGCGCCTCAGCCGGCGCGCCGCGCTCGGCCAGCTGCCGGCGGAGCATCGCCGCCAGCGCCGGCGTCGCCCGCGGGGCGGCGTGCACGCGGCCGATGACCTCGACCCAGGCCTGCGGCTGGCGAGGATTCCCGGCGTAGAACGGCGCCAGCTGATCGAACGCGAAGGCGTAGTCGGCGGCCAGGCGACGCATCCACGGGAGCTGACGTATGTCGATCGCGAGGGCGCCCGCGGCTGAAGCTGGTGCGGAAGGAGAGGACACCGAACGGCTACTGTTGCAGAGGCCCTGCGGGGTGTCAACCGGCCGGCGGCGCCTGGTCAGCCGCGTGCCGTCGCGTGCTAAGATGTGCGCCACCGCTGACCACGGGCTCGGCCCCCGCACGACGACGTCGAGGAGTTCATACCACTGACCGAGGACAGCCTTCTGTTCGACGGGCCACGTCCCACGTACGGCCGTGTCCGCGTCCTGCACCAGATCGGTGCCGGCAGCATGGGCCCGGTGTTCCGCGGCAACGACCCGGCGACGGCCGGGCCGGTGGTCGTCAAGGTCCTTCGAGTCGGGTTGCCGCCGGAGCGGGTGGCGATTGTCACCTCGGCGCTGGCCGCCATGCGCGAACGTCTGGCGCCCCATCCTGCGCTGTGCCCGATGCTCGACAACGGCGTGCACGAGGCCGAGCCGTTCGTCGTGTCGGCGTTCGTCGACGGCGACTCGCTCGACGTGGCGCTGCGCGAGTACGGACCGGCGAACATCTCCGACGCGCTGCCCCGGCTGCGCGCGCTGGCCGATGCGCTCGACAGCGCCGCGACCGCCGGCATCGTCCACGGCAGCCTGCACCTGCGCGACATCATGGTCTCGCCCGAGCGCACGGTGCTGACCGGCATCGGCGTCGGCTCGGCGCTCGAGCGGGTCGGGGTCCGACCGCCGGTGCGGCGGCCCTACTGTGCGCCCGAGATCGCGCAGGGTCTCGGCGTCAGCCCCGCCGGCGATCAGTTCGCGCTGGCGGCCATCGCGCACGAGTGGTTGAGCGGCCGGCGGATCGCCGGCCCGGGCGCCGAGGGCTTCCACCTGCCGGGCGCCAGCGCTGCCGGCACCGAGGCCGTCGCCGCCGTGTTCTGCCGGGCCCTCGACGAGCTGCCCGATGCCCGCTATCCCACCGCGTCGGCGTTCGTGGACGCCCTGGAGGAGGTTGCCGACGCCCTGGCGCCCCGCGTCAAGACGGCGCGCCGGCGTCGCCCGCCCGCCGAGGAACCGCGGCTGGCATTCGAGGGGAGGGAGGATCCGCCCATCGGTCGGGACAGGAGGCGCCCGAGTCCGCCGACCCTTGGGGAACCCGCCAGCGCCGAGTCCGCGGACAGAGAGCCGGACGACGACGGCTTGTCGGATCAGTCACGGCTGTCGATGGGGAGCGTCGATACCAGCGACGACGATCCGATCGCCACCGTGTCGCTCCTGCGCGACGATCCAGGAACGGCAGCCGACGGCGCGGAGCCCGACGACGCCGTGGCAGCGCTCGAGTTCGCACGCGCCGCGTTCGACGACGGCCCGCCGCCCGCCGGGGCGACGAGGTTCGACGAGGAGGGACCGGTGCCGGATGTCGACACCACTCCCGATCTCGCTCCAGAGGTGCCGGCGCCTGATCCGTCGCCTCCGGCAGATGTCACGGCGCCGGCCGGCCCGGCCGCTGCGGCGGCGGCGGCGACGCCCATCGAGCCCGCGGCGGCCGATCGGTTGCACCGGCCGCGGCTCCTGGAGCGACCCTCTGAGCCGCCTCGCGGGTTCGGCACGGTCGACGTACCGCTGCCCGACGACTCGTCCGGAGCCGCCGCCGACGATACCGACCGCGACGAACCGTCCCGATCCTCGAGCCCGGCCGGGTGGGCCGCCATGATCCTGCTCATGACGGCCTTGGCAGTGGGGGGTGGGCTCGCCCTGGCACGGTGGGGCACACCCGCGCGCGACCCGGCCCCGCAAGCCGCGTCCGTGGAGGCCCCGGCGACCACGGCTCCAGTGCCGCCGGCCACCGGTGCCGCGCCCAAGGCGCCAGCTCCACCGCCGCCGCCGGCCTCGGCTCCACCGTCGCGTCCGGCCGCCGCCGCGCCTGTCGAGTCCCCGGCCCGGCCCGCCGCTTCTGCGGCGGCGCCGCGCCCCGCACCTCCCGCGGCCAAGACACCGGCCAAGGCACCCGCCAAGGCGCCCGTCAAGGCACCCGCAGCCGAGACCGCAGCCAAGTCGGTGGCGGCGTCCGGGCGGCTGCTGGTGCGTTCGAGCCCGAGTGGCGCCGAGGTGTTCGTCAACGGCGATCGGCGAGGCGTGACGCCGCTCACGTTGCGGGACCTGGCGCCGGGCGCCTATGCCGTGCGCGTTTCCCGCGCGGGCTACGCCCCGTCCGAGCAGCGCATCACCCTGGATGCGCGGCGCCCGTCGCGGGTCCTCGAGGTGGCGCTGACGCGCGCGTCCACCCCCGCCGCGGCCAGCCCCGCGGCGGCCGCGCCGCCGGTGGCCGCGCCGCCGGCTGCCGCGACGACCCCGGGCAGCCTGCTGGTCGAGAGCCGGCCGCCCGGCGCCCGCGTGCTCGTCGATGGCCGCGAGGCCGGCACCACGCCGATGACCCTGCCCGCGCTCCCCGCCGGCGATCACACCGTGCGGATCGAGCTCGCCGGCTACCAGACCATCACGACGACGACCCGCGTCGAGCCTGGCGCCCGGGCCCGGGTCGCCGTATCGCTCACCGTCGAAAGGCAGCAATGATCGCGATTCTGGCGCTCGAGGACGGCACCTGCTATCAGGGGGTGGCCGCCGGCGCTGCTGGCTCGACCGGCGGCGAAGTCGTGTTCAACACGAGCATGACGGGGTACCAGGAGGTGCTCACCGATCCGTCCTACGCCGGCCAGATCGTGACGATGACGTCTCCACAGATCGGCAACTACGGCGTGGCCGCGGCCGATCACGAGTCGGCGACGCCCCAGGTGGCCGGGTTCGTCATCCGCGACCAGTCGCCGGTGGCGAGCAACTGGCGGGCGCAAGGCACGCTGAAGGACTACCTCACGATGTACGGCATCGTCGCCATCGCCGACATCGACACCCGGGCGCTGACCCGCAAGCTGCGATCGGCGGGGGTGATGCGCGGCGTGATCGCCTGCGGCCCGGCCGACCCGCAGGAGCTGGTGGAGAAGGCGCGCGCCCTCCCGCAGATGACCGGCGCCGACCTGGTGAAGGACGTGACCTGCGAGGCGCCGTACGACTTCAGCCTGTCGCTGGCCGATACGGTGACCCAGGCGAGCTTCGGCGTGCCGCCCGAGCGGCGCGCGTCGCGCACCCTGCGGGTGGCGGCCTACGACTACGGCATCAAGACCAACATCCTGCGGCGGCTGGCGGCGCACAACTGCGACGTGCGGGTATTCCCGGCGTCGGTGCCGGCCGCCGAGCTGGTCGCGTGGAAGCCCGACGGCATCTTCCTGAGCAACGGGCCGGGCGACCCGGCGGCCGTGGACTACGCCGTGGAGAACGTGAAGGCCCTGGTGGCCTCGGAGCGGCCGGTGTTCGGCATCTGTCTCGGCCATCAGCTGCTGGCGCTGGGCCTCGGCGCCTCGACCTACAAGCTGAAGTTCGGGCATCGCGGCGCCAACCACCCGGTGAAGCGTCTCGACACCGGTCAGGTCGAGATCACCTCGCAGAACCACGGCTTCGCCGTCGATCCGGATTCGTTGCCCGAGGGCGTCGAAGTGACGCACCGCAACCTCTACGACGGCACCGTCGAAGGGCTGCGGCACGTCACCAAGCCGGTGTACTCGGTGCAGTATCATCCCGAGGCCTCGCCCGGTCCGCACGACGCCGACTACCTGTTCCGGCAGTTCGTCGACCTGATGGAACGCGGCTAGCCCTCATGCCCCGACGTACCGACCTCAAGCGCATCCTCGTCATCGGCTCCGGCCCGATCGTCATCGGCCAGGCCTGCGAGTTCGACTACTCGGGCACCCAGGCGATCAAGGCGCTGCGCGCCGAAGGGCTCGAGGTGATCCTGGTCAACAGCAACCCGGCCACGATCATGACCGACCCCGAGCTGGCCGATCGCACCTACGTCGAGCCGCTCACCGTCGACGTCGTCGAACGCATCATCGCCAAGGAGAAGCCCGACGCGATCCTGCCGACCGTCGGCGGCCAGACCGCGCTCAATCTCGCCGTCGCCCTCCACGAGGCCGGCGTCCTCGACAAGTACGGGGTCAAGCTGATCGGCGCGTCGATCGCCGCCATCCACGTCGCCGAGGACCGCCAGCAGTTCCACGACGCGATGGTCGAGATCGGCCTCGACGTGCCGAAGAGCCGGGTGGTGAAGACGCTGGCGGCGGCCCTCGAGGCGGTGGAGGAGATCGGCTTTCCGGCCATCATCCGGCCCTCGTTCACGCTCGGCGGCGTCGGTGGCGGCATCGCCTACAACATCGAGGAGTTCAAGGACATCTGCGGCCGCGGGCTCGACCTCAGCCCGGTCCACGAGGTGCTGGTCGAGGAGTCGGTGATCGGGTGGAAGGAATACGAGCTGGAGGTGATGCGCGACGTCGCCGACAACTTCGTCGTCATCTGCTCGATCGAGAACATCGACCCGATGGGCGTGCACACCGGCGACTCGATCACGGTGGCGCCGGCGCTGACGCTGACCGACAAGGAATACCAGCGGATGCGCGACGCCGGCCGGCGCATCATCCGCCGCGTCGGGGTCGAGACCGGCGGCTCGAACATCCAGTTCGCCATCAACCCCGCCGACGGCCGGATGACCATCATCGAGATGAACCCGCGCGTGTCGCGCAGCTCGGCGCTGGCCTCGAAGGCCACCGGGTTTCCGATCGCCAAGATCGCCGCCAAGCTGGCGCTGGGCTACCACCTCGACGAGATCCCCAACGACATCACCAAGCTCACCCCGGCGTCGTTCGAGCCGACCATCGACTACGTCGTGGTCAAGATCCCGCGCTGGAACTTCGAGAAGTTCCCGCAGGCCGATCGCACGCTGACCACGCAGATGAAGTCGGTGGGCGAGGCGATGGCCATCGGCCGCACCTTCAAGGAGGCGTTCCTGAAGGGCATCCGCTCGCTGGAGCTCGGCAGCAGGGAAGGGCGGCTGTTCGGTCAGGCGCCGCTGGCCGGGGCGCGCCCCGACGCCGCCACCACCGAAGAGCTCGAGGCCGGGTTGCGGCGGCGGCTCGTCGGTGCCGACCGACCGGCGGATGTGGGCGGTGTTCGAGGCGCTCGAGCGCGGGTGGTCCTGTCGAGCGCATCCACGAGCTCACCAAAATCGACCCGTGGTTCCTGCAGCAGTTCGCCGACCTGGTCGAGCTGCGGCGCACCGCCGAGATGGTCGGCCTGCGCGACATGTCGCCCGACCTGTTGCGCACGCTCAAGCGCGCCGGCTTCGGCGACGGCGAGCTCGCGCACATCCTGCAGGTGGACGAGTCGGCGGTGCGGGAGAAGCGTGCCGAGCGTGGCCTGCAGCCCGTGTTCAAGCGCATCGACACCTGCGCGGCGGAGTTCGAGTCGTTCACGCCGTACATGTACAGCACGTTCGAGCAGGACTGCGAGGCCGCGCCGACGCCGGCCCGCAAGGTGGTGATCCTCGGCAGCGGCCCCAACCGCATCGGCCAGGGCATCGAGTTCGACTACTGCTGCTGCCACGCCGTATTCGGCTTCCGCAAGGACGGCTTCGAGACGGTGATGATCAACTGCAACCCCGAGACCGTCTCCACCGACTACGACACCGCCGACCGCCTCTACTTCGAGCCGCTGACCTTCGAGGACGTGATGGCGGTGATCGACCGCGAGCGCGACGGCAACGCCGACGTGTCGGTGGTGGTGCAGTTCGGCGGCCAGACGCCGCTGAAGCTCGCCCTGCCGCTGCAGGCGGCCGGCGTCACCATCGTCGGCACCTCGCCCGACTCGATCGACCTGGCCGAGGACCGCAAGCGCTTCTCGCAGCTGCTCTGGGATCTGGGCATCCCGCAGCCGGCCAGCGGCACCGCGGTGTCGCGCAACGAGGCGCGCGAGGCGGCCGCCAGCATCGGCTTCCCGGTGGTCGTGCGTCCGTCCTACGTGCTCGGTGGCCGCGCCATGGCCATCGTCTACGACATGGCCTCCCTCGATCGCTACATGGCCTCGGCCGTCGATGTCTCCAACGACCGGCCGATCCTCATCGACCGGTTCCTGGAGCACGCCAAGGAGCTCGACGTCGACTGCGTCGCCGACGCCACCGGCGCCGTGGTCATCGGCGGCATCATGGAGCACATCGAGGAGGCCGGCATCCACTCGGGCGACAGCTCCTGCGTGGTGCCGCCGACGGGGCTGTCCGAGCGCCACCTGGCCTCGCTGCGCGACTACTCGCGGCGCATCGCCCGGGCGCTGAAGGTGGTCGGCCTGATGAACGTGCAGTACGCCCTCAAGGACGACGAGATCTTCGTGCTGGAGGTCAATCCGCGGGCGTCGCGCACCATCCCGTACCTGGCCAAGGCCACCGGCGTGCCGCTGGCGCAGGTGGCGGCCCGGGTGATGACGGGGAAGACGCTGGCCGACCTGGGTCTCACCGAGGATCTCGTGCCGGCCGGGGTGTTCGTCAAGAGCCCGGTGTTCCCGTTCATCCGCTTCCCCGGAGTCGACACCATCCTCGGCCCGGAGATGAAGTCCACCGGCGAGGTGATGGGCGGCGCCGGCGACTTCGGCCACGCGTTCGTGAAGGCGATGCTCGGCGCCGGGCAGCGGCTGCCCGAACAGGGCACGGTCTGCCTGAGCGTGAACAACGACGACAAGGCCGAGGTCGTGCCGATTGCCAAGGCCCTGGCCGAGATCGGCTTCTCGATCGTCGGCACCCGTGGGACGGCGGTGTACCTGCGGGCGCACGGCGTCGAGTGCGGCGTGGTCTTCAAGGTGAACGAAGGCCGGCCCAACCTGGCCGACGAGATCGTCAACCGCCGCATCCACCTGGTGGTGAACACCCCGCTGGGACTGGAGTCGTTCTTCGACGACAAGGCGGTGCGCCGGGCGGCGATGATGGCCGGCATCCCGTGCATCACGACGATGACCGGGGCGGCGGCGACGGTGGACGCGGTGCGGGCCCTGAAGGCGCGCGAGCTGGACGTGCGCTCGCTGCAGGAGTACTACCTGACGCCGGTACAGGTGCCGTTCTAGGCGGCGTGGCCGATCGCGGAATTCGCCGACTGACGTTCCGGCGCTCCGATTGCACCGCCGCCGTACGCGGCCGCCGGCCTCGACACCGACCAGCGAAGTTCCGGCGCGCTTCGGTCGATTCCGCCCGACGCCCGCGTGAGCGCGGACGCTTGCACGTGGCCGGGTGTGTCACACCTGCCGGCCCTGCTGGCGGCGGCCCTCGCTGCCGGAACGCTTTCCGGACTCTGGTTCCCCGGCTACGGCACCGTGGCGGCGCTGGCCGGACTGGCAGCCGGCGCCGCGGCCGTCGTGGGTCTACGCCGGCGGTCGCAGCGGCGCGGCCGTGGCTGTCGCTGCGCTCGTGGCCGCGGCGGGGCTGTCCGTGGCCCGCGGCGGCATCGGCCTACGGGGCCGCCGTCGCCCCGTCGCTGGTCGGCGCCCTCGAGTCGGCGGGCCTGCTCGACGACGAGGTGCCGCGCCCGCGTTCCGCCGTCGGTCTCACCGGGCGCCTGACCGCCGACGCTGTCTGCTGCCGGGCCGTCGGTGCTCCTGCGCCTCGCTGTCCAGCAGGCGGCCATGGGGCCGTGCGCCTGTCCGTTGCCGGTGCGGGGCGACGTGCGTGGTGGCCGTGACCGGCGGAGCTCGCCCGCAACCACGTCGCCCAATGGCGCGCCGGACGCGAGGTCCACGTGACGGCGACGGTGCGGCGCCCGGTGACGTTCCGGAATCTCGGCGCGCCCGATCCGGCGCTGGATCTGGCGCGCCGCCGGCTCGCCCTCACCGGGTCGGTGAAGAGCGCGCTGCTGGTGGACGCGGTCGCCTCCGGGCGGTGGTACGACGAGGCCGCGGCGGCGATTCGCGCGCGGGCCCGCCGGGCGATTGCCGCTGCCGCCGGCGACGACCGGCAGGCCGCGGCCATCGGCATCGCGGTGCTCGTCGGCGATCGGGCCGGCCTGGATGCCGAGCTCACGGGCCGGCTCCAACGCGCCGGGACGTTCCACGTGATCGCCATCTCGGGCGGCAACATCGCCCTGCTGTGCCTGCTGTCGCTGTGGCTCTTCGGACGGGTCGTTGGCGCCGGCCGCGCGGCGCTGGCGCTGACCGCCGCCATCCTCGTCGCCTACGCCTTCGTCGTCGGAGGCGGCGCGTCGGTGCTGCGGGCCACCGGCATGGCGGTGGTCGGCCTCGCCGTGCGGACGATCGACCAGAAGGGTCTGGCGCTGAACGTCCTGGCGCTCACCGGCGGCCTGCTGCTGGTGGCCGATCCGCTCATCGCCGCCGATACCGGCTTCTGGCTCACCACGGCGGCGACGGCGGGGCTCGTGGTCGGGCTCGGCGACGCCGGCGGGCCGCAGCGGTGGCTGCGGCTCGTGCGGGCGCTGGTGCTCACCTCGGTGTGGGCGGAACTCGCGCTGCTGCCGATTGTGGCCGCCGCCTTCCAGCAGGTGACGGTGGCCGGCGTGTTGCTCAGCGCCATCGCCATCCCGGGCATGGCGCTCGCGCAGATGGCGTCGATGGCGGCGGTCGCCGCCGACGCCGTGGCGCCGTGGGCAGCTGGCGCCGGCCGGGGTCGGCGCTGCGTGCCGGCGCGCAGGCTGGTCACCGAGTCGGCCCGCGTGGTCGACGTGCTGCCGTTCCTCAGCTGGCGCGTGCCACCGCCGCACCCGGGCGTCGTCGTCAGCTACTACCTGGCGCTCGGGGTCGTGGCTCTGGACGCGCGCGCCGGGAAGCGGCTCGACCCGGGCGCGGCTGCGGCCGGTGTCGGCGGTGCTGCTCGTGCTCGCGGCGGCCTGGATCGCCGTGGCGCCGGTCAGCCTGGTGGCGTGGCGCCGCACCCAGCTCGAGCTCGCCGTACTCGACGTGGGGCAGGGCGACGCGATCGTGCTGCGCTTCCCGAACGGCGCCACGATGCTCGTCGATGCCGGCGGACGGGCCGGCTCCCGTTTCGACGTCGGGGCCCGCGTGGTCGGACCGACCCTGCGCGCCCGCGGGATCCGGCGGCTCGACTACCTGGTCGTGACCCACGCCGACGCCGATCACATCGGCGGCGCGGCGAGCCTGGTGGCGGAGTTCCGGCCGTCGGAGGTCTGGACCGGCGTGCCGGTGGCCGGCGACGCGGCGACGACGGCGCTGCGCGAGGCGGCCGTCGGCGGCCGGCGCCGCCTGGCGCAGTCGTGCAGCGCGGCGACCGCGTGGGCATCGGTGCGGCGGATGTCGCCGTGCTGCACCCACCGCCTCCCGACTGGGAGCGGCAGCGGGTGCGCAACGACGACTCGGTGGTGCTGGCCGTGGGCCTCGGCGGCGTGCGGGCGCTGCTCACGGGCGACATCAGCGCCGCGGTCGAGGCGGCGGTGGCGGTGGAAGCGGCCCGGTCGTGGGCCGAGGCGTCGGCAGCGCCACCGGCATTCACGCTCCTGAAGGTCGCGCACCACGGCAGTGCCGGCTCCACGTCGTTGCCGTTCCTGGAGGCGATCCGGCCGGCCGTGGCGATCGTCAGCGCCGGTGTCGACGATCCCTTCGGCCACCCGGCGCAGCCCGCCCTCGACCGCCTGGCCGCCGGCCGGCGCCGCCGTGTGGCGCACCGATCGCGACGGCGAGGTCACCGTGCGCACCGACGGCCGCCGGCTGGAGGTCTCGACTGTCAGCGGTCGGACGCGCCGGTGGGGGCCGCCCGTCGTTCCGCCTTGACCCGATCCCACAACGCGTTCTGGTCGTCGAGCGACAACGACGCCAGCGTGGTGCCGTCGGCCCGGGCCAGCTGCTCCATGCGCGTGAAGCGTTGCTGGAACTTGGCGGCGGCGGTCCGCAGCGCCGCCTCCGGCTCGACGCCGAGCTTGCGCGCGTAGTTGGCGATCGCGAACAGCAGGTCGCCGACTTCGTCTTCGAGGGCCTCGCGCGCGACCGGCCGACGGCGGCGCGCACCTCGCGCACCTCTTCGTCGATCTTGTCGAGGACGTCGGCGGGGCGGACCCAGTCGAAGCCGACGGCGGCGGCGCGCGCGGTGAGCTCGTAGGCGCGCAGGAGCGCCGGCAGCGACGCCGGCACGCCGTCGAGGGCCGAGGTCTCGCGCCTCGCCCTGGCCGGCGCGCTCGGCGGCCTTGAGATCCTCCCAGCGGCGCCGCACCTCGCCGGTGGTGATGTCGGCGCCCTCGGCGAGCGGCCGGCCTTCGGGCGTGAAGACGTGCGGATGGCGGCGCACCAGCTTGCGGGCGATGCCGTCGACCGCGTCGGCGATGGAGAAGTGGCCGGCGTCTTCGGCAATCTGCGCCAGGAACACCGCCTCGTAGAGGAAGTCGCCGAGCTCTTCGCGCAGGCCGTCGATGTCCTGGCGATCGAGCGCGTCGAGCAGCTCGTAGGTCTCCTCGAGCACGAACGGCCGCAGCGACTGCGAGCGTCTGCTCACGATCCCACGGGCAGCCGCCGGGGGCGCGCAGGGCGCGCATGATGCGGACCAGTTCGTCGAACGCGGCTCCCGGGGCGTCGGCCATTCCTGCGCGGACGCTATGCTACCATTCGAGATTCGCCGTGACCGACTCGTCCTCGCCCTCAGCGGAGGCCCGCGTCAGCTTCGTTGCCTTCCTCTACTCCCTTGCCAGCACCGCCGCCGTGCACTTCGGCGACGCCGCCGACCCGACGACGGGGGAGAAGCGGGCGCCGAACCTCGAGCAGGCGTCGCACGTCATCGACGTGCTGGCGCTGCTCGAACAGAAGACCCAGGGCAACCTCACGCCCGAGGAGCGCCAGTTCCTCGAGCAGGTGCTCTACGAGCTGCGCATGCGCTTCCTGGCCGTGAAGGGCGTCGGCGCCTAGCACCGCCAATGCGGCCCGCGCGCGTCACCTTCCTGGGGACCGGCACCTCGCACGGCGTGCCGATGATCGGCTGCCGGTGCCCGGTGTGCCGCTCGACCGATCCGCGCGACCGGCGGCTGCGCCCGTCGATCTACCTGGACGTGGCCGGCGGGCCGGCGCTGCTCGTCGACACCGCGACCGACCTGCGGCAGCAGGCGCTGACCCACGGGATCGCCCGCGTCGACGCCATCCTGTTCACCCACAGCCACGCCGACCACGTGATGGGGCTCGACGAGGTGCGCCGCTTCAACGTGCTGATGCAGGACGCGATGCCGGTCTTCGCCGATGCGCCCGACGGCGGCGGAGCTGCGCCGCATGTTCGCCTACGCGTTCGCGCCGCGCGACGGCAAGGGCGGCGGCGTGCCGCAGCTCGCCCTCACCGAGATCGACGGCCCGTTCGACGTCGGCGGCGCTGGCCGTCGCTGCCGGTGCCGGTGCTGCACGGCGACACGCCCATCCTCGGCTTCCGCTTCGGCCGCTTCGCCTATCTCACCGACTGCAGCGTCATCCCCGAGTCCGTCCTACGCGCTGCTCCAGGGGCTCGACGTGCTGGTGCTCGACGCCCTGCGCCATCGCCAGCACCCGACGCACTTCACGGTGGCCGAGGCGACGGCCGCGGCCCGCCGCATCGGCGCCGCGCAGACCTACTTCACCCACATCTGCCACGACCTGCCGCACGCCGAGACCTCGGCGAACCTGCCCGCCGGCGTGGCGCTGGCCCACGACGGGCTGGTGCTCGAGGTCGACGTGGCGTGGCCGCGCCGGGCCGTGCCGGACGCGTGATGGACGTCGTCTACTTCCCGGACGATCCGCGTCCGTCGCGCTGGATGAGCCCGGTGCTGGCCCTGGGCAACTTCGACGGCCTGCACCGCGGCCACCAGAAGATCATCGAGCGCATCCGGCGGGGCGCCGCCGACCGCGGCGGCACCGCCGTCGTGCTGACCTTCGATCCGCACCCGCCGCGCGTGGTGCGGCCCGACAAGGCGCCGCCGCTGCTGATGACCACCGCGCAGAAGCTCCGACGCCCTCGACCGGGCCGGCGTGCACGGGCGCGGCCGTGGTGCGCTTCACGCCCGCGCTGTCGCAGTGGTCGCCCGAGGCGTTCGTGAAGCACGGTGCTGGTGGACTGGCTGCGCGTCGCCGAGGTGTGGGTGGGCGCCGACTTCCTGTTCGGCCGCGACCGCGCCGGCAACTTCTCGACCTTGCGCAGCCTCGGCCAGCAGTACGGCTTCCGGGTCGAGAAGATCGACCCGGTGCGCTACAAGGAATTCGTGGTCTCGAGCACCCGAATCCGGCGCCTGGTGAGCGAGGGCCGCGTCGACGAGGCCGGGGCGCTGCTCGGCCATCACTACGCCATCGACGGCATCGTCGTGGACGGCGCCGGGCGCGGACGGGAATTGGGGTTTCCCACGGCCAACCTTTCGACCGACAATGACCTGGTGCCGCCGAACGGGGTCTATGCGACGGCCCTCGACATCGGGCGGCACCCGCTGGCCGTCGATCACCAACGTCGGCGTGCGGCCGACCTTCGAAGCCGGCGGGCGCGGTCACCGTGGAGACCCACGTGCTCGGGCTGCAGGCCGATCTCTACGGCGCCGCGGTGTCGCTGAGCTTCGTGCAGCGGCTGCGCGACGAACGGCGGTTTCGCCGACGTGGACGCCCTGAAGGACCAGATCGACGCCGACATCCGCCGCGCCCGCCGGCTCTTCGACAACATCTCGGTATGACGATGACCCGAACGTCCTTCGAGTTCACGATGCAGATTGCCGGCGGCCGGCGCGATGCTCGGCGCGGTGCGCGACCTGGCGTCGCAGGTCGCCACCTACGCCGGCGGCAAGTCGGTGGCGGCCACGCGTGGCCGACGAAGTGGTGACGGCGGCCGAGGCGGCGATCGCCGCCACGCCGCGACGACGGCAGCCCGATCGACTTCCGGTTCGCCGCGTTCGCCGGAGTGCCTCGAGGTGTTCATCACCTGCCCGCACGCGCCGACGCTGGCCGCCACGCACCTGTCGCGCGGCCCGGGCTGTCGGTGGACTGGCGTCGCCGAAGGAGCGCAGCTGGTCTGTCACATCCGCCAGGCGATGGCCTGACCGCGGCCGTCGATGCGTCTCTACAACACCCTCACCCGGCAGAAGGAGCCGTTTGCGCCGCCGCGGACAACCTGGTGCGGATGTACGCCTGCGGCCTCACGGTCTACGCCCGCGGCCACATCGGCAACTTCCGCACCTTCGTCTGCCTCGACGTGCTGCGCCGCACGCTGAAGTACGTCGCCGGCTACGCAGGTGCGCCAGGTGGTGAACTTCACCGACGTCGACGACAAGACCATCGCCGGCGCCGAGCGCGAGGGCGTGCCGCTCGCGGAGTACACCGAGCGCTACATCCAGGCCTTCCACGACGACTGCGCCTCGCTCGGCCTCGAGCCGGCGGAGGAGAACCCGCGCGCCACCGACCCGGCCAACATCCAGGCGATGGCCGACATGATCGCGGCGCTCGAGGCCAAGGGCCACACCTACCGCAGCGACGGCTCGATCTACTTCAAGATCTCGACGCATGCCGAGCTACGGCCGGCTGGCGCGGCTCGATCACGCCGGCATCCAGACCGGCGCGCGCGTGGACTCCGACGAGTACGAGAAGGAAGACGCGCGCGACTTCGTGCTGTGGAAGGCGACCAAGCCGGGCGAGCCGACCTGGGATGCCGGCGTCGGGCCCGGGCCGCCCGGGCTGGCACATCGAGTGCTCGGCGATGGCGCTGCGCCTGCTGGGCGAGCCGCCGATCGACATCCACGCCGGCGGCATCGACCTGGTGTTTCCGCACCACGAGAACGAGATCGCGCAGAGCGAGTGCGCCACCGGCCAGCCGTTCGCGCGCTTCTGGGTCCACATCGAGCACCTGCTGGTCGACAACCAGAAGATGTCGAAGTCGCTCGGCAACGTCTTCACGATCTCCGACGTCACCGCGCGCGGCTTCCGCGCCTCGACGCTGCGCTACCTGCTGCTGTCGGCGCACTATCGCACGCAGCTGAACTTCACCTGGGCCGGGATGGAGCAGGCCGAGGAGGCGCTGCGCCGGCTGACCGACTTCCTCGGCCGGCTCGACATGGTGGCGCAGGGCGACGCCGGCGGCGCGAACGCCGAGGTGGCCGCCCGGGTGGCCGCAGGGCCGCGCCGACTTCGACGCGGCGATGCGCGACGACCTGAACACCGCCGCCGGCGCTGGGTGCGATGTTCGAGCTGGTGCGCGCGATGAACGCGGCGATCGACGCGGGCGCCCTCGGCGCCGCCGACGTCGCCCTGCGTCCGCGACGCCTTCCGCGCACTTCGACGACGTGCTCGGGCGTGGTGTCGCTGCGCGCGCGCGAGGACGCGCAGTCGGGCGATGTCCGAGGCCGAGATCGAGCGGCGCATGGACGAGCGGCAGGAGGCGCGGCGCCGCCGTGACTTCGCGGCGTCGGATCGCATCCGCGACGAGCTGGCGGGGCTGGGCATCCTGGTCGAGGACGGCCCGCAGGGCACGCGGTGGAAGCGCAAGTGACGGCTGGAGAAACGATGGACGCCCCACAGCTCAAGACCGCGCTGCCCGGCCCGAAGGCCAAGGCCATCATCGAGCGCGACGGCCAGGTGGTCTCGCCGTCCTACACGCGCGGCTATCCGTTCGTCATGGCCAGGGGCACCGGCGCCACCGTCGAGGACGTCGACGGCAACGTCTTCCTCGACTGCGCCGCCGGCATCGCCGTCAACTCCACCGGCCACGCGCATCCGCAGGTCGTCCAGGCGATCGTCGATCAGGCGCAGAAGTTCCTGCACATGTCGGGCACCGACTTCTACTACGAGCCGCAGGTGCAGCTGGGCGAGGAGATGGCGGCGCTGGCGCCGTTCAGCGGACCGAAGCGGACGTTCTTCGCCAACTCGGGCACCGAGGCCAACGAGGCGGCGATCAAGCTGGCGCGCTACCACACCAAGCGCCACGGCATCATCGGCTTCCTCGGCAGCTTCCACGGCCGCACGCTGGGATCGCTGTCGGTGACGTCGAGCCGGGCGATTCAGCGCCGCGGCTTCGGGCCGCCGCTGGCCGGCACGTATCACGCGCCCTACGCCAACTGCTACCGCTGTCCGGTGAGGCCACGCCCGGACACGTGCGCCGCCGAGTGCCTGAGCTTCCTCGAGGACCAGGTGCTGATGCACCTGGTGTCGCCCGACGACGTGGCGGCGGTGCTGGTCGAGCCGATCCAGGGCGAAGGCGGCTACGTCGTGCCGCCGGCGGTGTTCCATCAGCGGCTGCGCGAGCTGACCAGCAAGCACGGCATGCTGCTGATGGTCGACGAGGTGCAGTCGGGCATGGGCCGCACCGGGAAGATGTTCGCGATCGAGCACTTCGGCGTCGAGCCCGACGTCGTCACCGCCGCCAAGGGCATCGCGTCGGGGCTGCCGCTCGGCGTCACCACGGCGCGCGCCGAGGTGATGGCGTGGCCGCCCGGGTGCGCACGCCAGCACGTTTGGCGGCAACCCGGTGTCGTGCGCGGCGGCGAACGCGACGATCGAGCTGCTGCGCGACTCGCTGGTGAAGAACGCCGCCGAGGTCGGCGCGCACCTGATGGCCGGCCTGGCGCGCGCTGCAGGACAAGCACCCGCTCATCGGCGACGTGCGCGGCAAGGGCCTGATGATCGGCGTCGAGCTGGTGCGCGACCGCACCACCAAGGAGCGCGCCACGACCGAGCGCGACCGCGTCGTCGACGAGGCCTTCGCCCGCGGCATGCTCATCCTGGGCGCCGGGCGCAACGCCGTGCGCTTCTCGCCGCCGCTGGTCCTGAGCAAGGCGCAGGCCGACACCGCCGTGCGGATCTTCGACGAATGCCTGACCGCGGTCGAGAACAGCTGACGTCGGCCCGGGCCTTGCACGTGCGCGGGCATGACCCACGCGAGGCAAGCGCTCGGGATCGACGGGGAAGACACCGCCTGCCGCACCCTCGAGGCCCGCGGCTACCGCATCCTCTCGCGGCGCTACCGCACCCGGTTCGGCGAGATCGACCTGGTGGCCCGCCACGGCGCCTGCATCGTGTTCGTCGAGGTGAAGACCCGGCGCGGTGGCAACTTCGGCGATCCGGCGGCGGCGGTCACGGTGGAGAAACAGCGGCGGCTCACGGTGATGGCCGCGGACTACCTGGCCCGGCACCGGCTGGAACGCGCGCCGGCGCGCTTCGACGTGGTGGGCATCACCGTGGATGCGGCGGCCTGCACCAGGGTCGACGTGTTCGTCGATGCGTTCCGGCCCGGCTGGTAGCGGCACGGAGGCTCTGAGCGATGTCCGAGTGGCGCGCCGATCCCGTCACGGGCCGCTGGGTGGTGATCGCCGCCGACGAGCCGCTGCGCCGCCGCGACTTCGACCTCGATCCGGTGATCCCGATCGACGAGGCGTACTGCCCCGCTGTGCGAGGGTGAGGAGAGCGGCGGCCGGGCGCGAGATCCTCGCGGTGCGCGACGGCACCGCGCCCGATGGTCCGGGCTGGCGGCTGCGGGTGGTGCCCAACCGCGTGCCGGCATTGCGCGTCGAGGGCACCCTCGACCATCGTCGCGACGGCCCGTTCGAACGCATGCACGGCTCGGGGCCCACGAGGTGTTCGTCGAGACGCCGCGCCACGACGCCACCTGGGCGACGATGCCGGTGGAGGACCTGGCGCGGGTGCTCACTGCCTGGCGCGACCGGATGGCCGACCTGAAGCGCGACGGGCGGATGCGCGCGGCGCTCGTCTTCAAGAACGAGGGCGTGAAGGCGGGGGCGCGGCTGGCGCATCCGCACTCGCAGCTGGTGACGATGCCGGTGGTGCCGCCGGAGTTGGCCGAGGAGCTGGCCGGGGCCGATCGCTACCACGAGGTGTTCGGGCGATGCGTCTACTGCGCGCTGGCCGATCGCGAGACGGCCGCCGGCGCGCGCGTGGTGGCGTCGTCCGACGACGCGCTGGTGATCGCGCCCTACGCCGCCCGCTGGCCGTTCGAGCTCTGGCTCCTGCCGCGCGTCCATCAGGCGCGCTTCGAGCAGGCGCCCGGGTCGCTGCTGGCGGCCGTGGCCGCCGTGCTCCAGCCGGTGCTGCAAGACGATCGAGCGGCGGCTCGAGCGCCCGGCGCTGAACGTGGTGCTGCACACGGCGCCGATCGCCGACGACGCCGAGGCGACCTATCACTGGCACCTGGAGATCGTCCCGCGGGTGCTGCGGCGCGTCGGGATTCGAGCTGGGCAGCGGCACCGCAGTAATCCGGTGGCGCCGGAGGAGGCCGCCAGGGTGCTCCGCGGGTGAGAAGGCGGTCGTGACGGCCGCCTTGCCCGGTTCGTGGGCCGTTTGTTACACTGTGCGGACGTTCCCGGGCGGGAATAACTCAGTGGTAGAGTGCGACCTTGCCAAGGTCGAAGTCGCGGGTTCGAATCCCGTTTCCCGCTCCATTCCTCGCTCTCCATCCTCGCGAGGCGTGTAACGCCGAAGCCGAGCCTCGAGCGTTTGTCGATTGAACGTAGGGCAGAGCTTCAGCTCTGCCTGAGGCCCCTCTAGAACTCGAGCGCCGCGAGGTATTGGTAGTTCATTCGCGCGCTGGCGAGGGAGTCGGGCCCACCCTCCTGCTCGACGAAGATCACCTTCCGCGTGACGTCGGGGATCGCCGCAAGCAGGCGCTTGATGTCGACGATGCCTTTCCCGAGCTCCGTGTCCTTGGTCCGGTCGGCGAGCACGTCTTTGACGTGGAAGCTCCAGTAGCGGTCGCGGTACTTCGTGAGGTAGCGCATCGGGTCGCCGCCCCCCATCACCATGTTGCCGACGTCCAACTGGTGTCGCACGACCGACGCGTCGGTGCGGTCGACGAACAGGTCGTAGGGCACGACGCCGTCGATCGGTTGCATGTGATTCGGCTCGTTGTGGAACGCGAGCCAGATGCCGGCCTTCCTCGCGACCGCGCCGGCGGTGTTGAACTGGTCGGCCCAATACCGCCACCGGTCGAGCGAGCGCGCCGTGTCGGACGTCAGGTTCGGCACGATGAGATACTCGTGGCCGAGGAGCCTGGCGGTCTCCAGGCTCTTGTCCCAGTCCGTGAGGATCGTCTCGGGCGCCATGTGCGCCGACGGCGCCTTGAGCCCCTCCCGATCGAGTGACGCGCGCACCTGCTGCGGCGTGCGGTCGAAGTTCTTGAACGACCACAGGAGCTCGACGTCGGTGTAGCCGATTTGCCGAATGGTTGCCAGCGTGCGCTCGGGATCGCGGCGCATCGCGTCACGCACGGCGTACAGTTCGAGGCCGATCCGGTCGAGACGGGTCCGGACCGCGCCGGCGAGCGGCAACAGCCCGGCGCCGGCGACCGACGCGCTCAACGAGTGCAGGAAGCTCCGGCGGTTCACGAACACACTCACTGGTCACCACCTTCGCGCGAGAGGAGTCTCGACGCCGGTCAGGATAACGCCCCTGTTCCCGGCTCGGGGCACGGGACACCTCCTGGTTAGGCGGGAGTGTCTCCATTTCGAGGGAAAATCTACCGTCGGGTTCATGCGGTAGTTGGACCGCGCCGTCGATTGGCGCAACGGGTAGCCAGGACCAGGCAACCCAGTCCGATGCAGCCGAGCACCGCAACATTGACAAGGTAGATTCGCCGAACCTGAACTTCGGACAGTTCCGGCAGTCCGTTGAACAGGACCGACTCAGCCGTGTTAAGCCCGAGGTGGCCAAGGACAGCCAGGAGCACGCTCCCACGTGTTTTCAGGAACAGCAGCGTCAGGAGCGCCGTTCCCGACACGATCTGGCCCAGATACACTGCCACCGAGAACGGCGACGGCTCAAGGAACGTCGGTATCGAAGCACCGGGCCAGAAGAGCATCATGGGAACGTGCCAGAAAGCCCAAAGCAATCCCAGAAGCAACGTCGCCCTCCAGACATCGAACCGATCAACGAGGCGGGGGAGGGCGTAGCCCCGCCACCCCAGACTTTTCGCGTCCGCTAGCGATGCCAGCAGGCGTCGAAGCCCCTCGCGTCCTTGAGTCCGGCCGGTGATGATCAGCGCCGCCACCGAGGGGCCGGATCCGCCAATGAACGCGACCGGCACCAGAACCCAGACCCACCACGGGAAGGGCTCGTGAAGCACGGACGAGATGAGGTAGAAGAACGGCGCTAGAAGAACCCACGTGAGCAGGTAGGCCAGCACAAAGAACGCTCGCCAGTGATTCCATGCGCGTGCGCGCCCACTCGGAGAAGTTGCAGCTGCCCTCGCGGTCTAACGATCAGTTTACCGGCGTGCATATCCCAAGGGGTGCCCCTTCGTCGGCATATCAGCCGAGCGCGAGCGGCGTGTAGCGCGCTGCATCTGATTGTCTCAGGGGCAATTGCGGCCGTTTGCGGCTACTTGATGTCGGGTGTTAGGCAGGTCGGTATATCGCGTGCCTACCGGCCAAACCGGCCCTGACAGGCCCACCGGGAGACGGCACCATGCTTCAGACTTTTGCGTGCAGTTCGTTTCACCCCCTGCTATCAGCCCTCCGTAGTAGGATTCCCCGGTTCATCCCACCGTCGGCGCCGTAGCCAAGTGGTAAGGCAGAGGTCTGCAAAACCTCCATCCCCGGTTCGAATCCGGGCGGCGCCTCCAAATTCCGGTTCAAATTCGATCGTTTGCGAGTAGCTGCCACGCGAGCCCGGCGGCGTCAGCCCGATTGGTCGGCTGGGCGCGACCCGCACCCAGTCGACTGGTCGGTGCCGTTTACTGCTTTTCGTAGACCGCGACGCTGTCGGCGTTCTGGCCCTTGGCATCCTTGCCCTTGGTGGTGATCGTGAGCGTCTTCCCATCGTCGGAGGTCACAATGGTCACCGTGGACATGAGCTTTCCTGCCTGCTTGTTGACCACCTGCGTCGTGGTGGCATTGATCGTGTACGAGCCGCCATATCGGCGTTGGGGTTGCCGACCACAGGAACATCCTTGCCGTCATAGTCGGCCGTGTAGGCGTAGTGGATCGCGGGCCCGTCAGCCGGCGTGGTGTCGACCGTGACCTTGATGCCTTCACCCGCCGCCTCGTACGCGACTGTCTGGCTCTTTGGCGACTGACTCTCCTGGAACTTCGACTTCGCCGGATTGAGTTTCCAGGTGCCGACCGACTGGGCGAGCGTTGTGACTCCGAGTGCGACCGTGAAGGTCATCGCGACCGCCGTAAACAGCGCCGCTGAGCGCATTCTGGTGTGCATCGTGGTTGTCTCCTGTGTTGCGTTACGTGTGATTAGGCGCGGCCTCAGACCGTGTGCCGCTGGTGGCAGAGTAGCGCGCCAGCACAGCCGTCGCTGTACCGAATCGGACACTCGCTAACGCCAAGCGGCGCCGGCGAACGGCGCGCTCTTGGGCGCGCCGCACGGTGCTACTGGACGATAGACGCCTTCACCATCGGCGGGCTGGTCGACACACGCAAGAACTCGAGGTCCGCCACGGAGCTGGGTCGCGGCTCCAATGACTCGAGTCGGGTTTTCGGGAGTCCGGTGTCCCGAAGGGCCCGAGGTATGCCACGATGCCGGCAGGTACGCCGAAGCGGCGCGCCGGGAGGCACGTGGCCCGCGACACGTTGCTCGACTACTTCGACGGCCTCGCCAGCATCCGGGCGCCCTACCTCGTCTACGACGACGGCTTCCGCGCCCGCAGCTACAGCTATGCCGAGGTCGCGGCCGCCGCGCGCGGCTTCGCGGCGCGGCTGCACGGCCGCCGGACTCGCCAAGGGCGACCACGCGTCGTCTGGAGCGAGAACCGCCCCGAGTGGATCGTCGCGTTCTGGGGCTGCCTGCGGGCCGGGGTGGTGGTGGTGCCGATCGACGCGCGCACCTCGGCGGCGTTCCTCGATCGCGTCGCCCGCCTGGTGCAGGCCCGGCTGCTGCTCGTCGGCGACGACGTGCCGCGCCGGCGGGTGGGAGCGCGATGCCGGTGTGGCGGCTGCGGGATCTCGACTGGCGCGATGGTGAGCCGCCGCCGGTCGCAGTCAGCCGCGACGACGTCGCCGAAGTGGTCTTCACCTCCGGCGCCACCGGCGAGCCCAAGGGCGTGGTCATCACCCACCGGAACGTGCTGGCCAACGTGGTCCCGGTCGAAAGAGAGATTGCCAAGTACCGCCGCTGGGCGCGGCCGATGCTGCCGCTGCGCCTGCTGAACCTGCTGCCGCTCAGCCACATGTTCGGCCAGGCCCTGGCGGCGTTCATCCCGCCGCTGCTGCCGGCGACGGTCATCTTCCTGCGCGGCCAGCATCCCGAGGACGTGATGACGACGATCCGGCGCCGTCGCGTGAACGCGCTCGTCTGCGTGCCCAAGATGCTCGAGCTGCTGCGCGGGCACGTAGTACGCACCGTACCTGGCGCGGGCGAGCCGCCGCGGCCCGGGCACTGGGTGCGGCGCTGGTGGCAGTACCGCCGGCTGCATCGCCGCTTCGGCCTGTCGTTCTGGAGCGTGGTCGTCGGCGGCGCGCCGCTCGATCCGGAGCTGGAGGGCGTTCTGGGCGCGGCGGGCGGTTCGCGGTGATCCAGGGCTACGGCCTCACCGAGACCGCGCCGATCGTCACCCTCTCGCATCCGTTCCGGATCCGCGCCGGCTCGGTGGGCACGCCGATCGCCGGCGTCGAGCTGGCGCTCGCGCCCGACGGCGAGATCCTGGTGCGCGTGGCGAGAACGTCACGCGCGGCTACTTCGGCGTACCCGCGGATGACTCCGGGCGACGGCTGGCTGCACACCGGCGACCTGGGCGCGATCGGTGACGATGGCCAGGTCTTCATCCGCGGCCGCAAGAAGGACGTGATCGTGCCGGCCGACGGCACCAAGGTGTTCCCGGAGGACGTCGAGCGGGTCGTCCAGGGGATCGCCGGGTGCGCGACGTAGCCGCGGTCGGCGTGGCGTCGGCGGCGGGATCGGGCGAGCGCGTGCATGTCGCGATCGTGGTTGATCCGGGAATCGATCCGGACGTAGTCGTGGCGCTGGCGAATGCCCGGCTGGAGCCGCATCAGGCGATCAGCCGCGCGCACCTCTGGCCGCAGCCGTCGCTGCCGCGCACCGACGGCACCGGCAAGCTGAAGCGGGCCGTCGTCCGCGACTGGGTGCGCACCGGGGCGCCGGCGCCGGTGGCGCCGGTGCCGGCGATCGGATCACCGCACTGGTCGAGCGGTACGCCCGCCGCGGCGGTGTCACCGCGGCGACGACGCTCGACGAGATCGGGCTGAGCTCGCTCGACCGGGTGGAGCTCCTGTCGGCGCTGGAGCATGCCTTTCAGACGCGCATCGACGAGCAGGCCTTTGCCGGCGCCCGCGACGTGGGGGAGCTGCGCGCGGTGGTCGAGGCCACCACCGACGGCGGCGCGCGCCGGGGTGACATCGGCGCGGCTGGCAAGGTAGATGATCAGCCGGTGTGGAACCAGTCGCCGGCGGCGCGGCTCGTGCGGCTGATCGTGCTTGGCGGTGGGGTGCTGCCATTGGCGCGGCTGTTCGCCTGGACCCGCGTTGACGGGCGGGAGCACCTGACGACGCTGACCGGGCCGGTGGTGTTCGCCGCCAACCACCAGAGCTACATCGACACCGGCGTGATCCTGGCGGCACTGCCGCGGCGGTGGCGCTACCGCGTCGCCCCGGCGATGTCGAAGGAGTTCTTCGCGGCCTGGTTCTATCCCAGCGGCCAGTCGTGGTCCCGGCGCGCCGGATCGGGGTGGTGTACTACCTGGCTGCGCTGTTCTTCGGCGCCTTCCCGCTGCCGCAGCGGCATCCGGGCGCGCACCGGACGATGCGCTACATCGGCGAGCTGCTCGACGGCGGCACGTCGATCCTCTTTTTTCCGGAAGGTGAGATCACCGACACCGGAGCGATCAGTCGGTTTCATCCGGGGGTCGGCATGATTGCGGCCAGGCTCGGCGCCACGGTCGTGCCGGTGCGGCTGGAGGGCGTGGACCGCGTGCTGCACCGGCGCTGGAAGATGGCCCGCCGGGGCGCGTGCGGGTCACCTTCGGAGCGCCGCTCCGGCCGATCGGTGACGACTACGTTGCCGTCGCCAGGCAAATCGAAGCGGCGGTGCGGGCGCTGCCGCCGGGCGATGCGCCGGTCGGCGATCGGAGCGATGTCGGCGAGGCGGCGGTGTGAGTCGGCGGTGAGTGGCTCGCGGCCGGCGGGGCTGACGCTGATCGTGGCGATCGCGGCCCTGGCGCCAGCGCGATCGCAGTCGCCGCCGCCCGATCCGCTCGCGTTCCTCGAGCCGGAGATCACCTTGACCCACGGCGAGCGGGCGCGGCTGGACGCCAACCAAGCCGTGGCGCGAGCACTACCCGGCCAGGACGGTCAGCTCGCCGTGCTCGCGGCGACGCGCCTCGACGCCCCGGCCGAGGCGCTGGTGGCCTGGACGCGGGCCATCACCGCCTTCAAGCGCAGCCAGTTCGTGCTCGCCATCGGCCGGTTCTCCGATCCGCCGGTGCTGAGCGATCTCGATGCCCTACGCTCGACGACGACGACGTCGACGAACTGCGCCGCTGCCGGCCCCTTGCGCTCGACGACGACACGTCGACGACTACCGCTGCCGCCGGGGACTGCGGCGTGAAGCTGTCGGCGTCGGAGATCGCCGCACTGGCGAACGTGGCCGCTGCCGCCGGTCGCCGGGTGGCGGACGCCGTCCAGCGGGCATTCCGTCAGATCGTCCTGAATCGCGTGCAGGCCTACCGTGTCGGGGGGTTGGCCGCATTGCCGCCGCCGGCCGACCGTGACGGCGCACCCTCGATCGAGGAGGCGCTGACCGCGATCGTCGAGCGCTCGCCGCATCTCGCGCGTGTGCCCGTGCTGGCGAACTGGGTGCGCCGCTACCCCCAAGAGGGCGCGGAAGTCGAGTCGTTCTTCTACTGGTCGAAGGAGCACTACGGCGGCGGCAAGCCGGTGGTCGGTGTCACCCACGTGGCCATCGTCCGGCCGACGCTGACGGCGGACCGTCGTCGCCGGCAAGCGGATCCTGGCGACGCACACTCGCAGACGAGTCTGGGGCTGACGATGGCCCTGCCCGGCGGCGCGGGTGGGCCCTCGTATCTGGTCTACGTCAACCGCTCGACGCTCGACGTGCTGAGCGGCATGGTCGGCAAGCTCGCGCGCGGCCTCATGGAGCGGCGAATGACGCGGCAGGTGCCGATGGTCGTCACCGGCCTGCGAGCGCGCCTGGAGAGCGGCCCGCCGCCCACCATGCCGTCGGCTGCACGCCTCGGTAGGTCTGGCACGCTGGCCGCGGCTCGCCGCTGACCGGCGACACCGCCTGTCGCGCCCCGAGTCGCTCGTCATTTCTGACGCCCACGCAGTTTCTGCAGGCACGCGGCTCGCCTCGGCACCGATCCACATGCCGATGGTGCCAGACCTCAGCTTGTCGGCGTCGTTCAGGGGCCGCCCGGCTTCTCACCGCGTTGCGCCTGCTCCAGCCACGTCCGCACCCGGTCGTCGTCCCACTTGAGCGCCCACACGTGCAGGAACTGGACGACGTCGGTGGACCGACCGAGATCCCACAGCCGGCGCGCCAGATCGAGGCTGGGACCGTAGGCCAGCAGCCGATAGTCGGGCGTGATCGTGGCGGAGGCGTGCAGGTGGACGACCGCGGCGGAGGTGTCGCCGAGATCGGCGGCGACGATGCCCTGCACGGTGTGCAGCCAGTGCACGCGATAGGCGTGGTCCGAGATCGCCCGGGTGAGCTGCAGGGCCGGCATCGTCGTCGCCGGTCCGCTCGCGGGCGCGGGCCCACAGGGCGCGGCCGTTCTCGGTCCAGTCGAGGGCGTTGCCGTAGGTCTGGCGGGCCTCGTCGATGAGCGCCTGCAGCTCGGCGCCGGCGGCGTCGGCGGCGTCGAGCTCACCGGCCAGCGCCGCGGTGTGGGCGATGCGCACGAGCAGGTTGGGCGCGGTGCTGCCGAGCGCGCGGGCCCGCAGGAACGCGTCCAGCCGCTTCGACGGATCCCGGTGCACGCGGCCCAGGTCCCGCCACAGCTCGGGATCGGCGGGTGACCTCTCCGAGTGCGCGCTCGAGCAGGGCCCGGCCGTCCTCGGGACGATCGAGCGCCAGGAGCAGGGCCGCCGCCCGGGTGACGAGGTGGTTGTCGGGATGGGCCTCGGTGGCGCGCCGCCATTCGTCGACGATCGCCGCATAGGCGGCCGGCTGCCGGCGCGGATCGGGCTGGGTCAGCGGCGAGCGGCAGATCTCGTCGTCGGGCCGGTGTGTGATGAACCAGCGGATGTGGCCGACGCGACGCGGGTCGGCGAGCGTCCGGTCGTCTTCGGCATAGGCGAAGAGCAGGCGCTCGCGCAGCGCCGGGTCGTCGGGCGCGAGCCGCAGCGCGGCCTCGAGCCGCTCGATCTCGTGGTAGATGGGCACGCGGCCGCTAGTGTCCTGTCTCAGAGGCGCGTGGCACAAGTCCCGGGTCGCTCATCGGGCCTGGTCGGTCAGCAGCGCCTCGAGGTCGTCGAGCAGACCGCGCTGCCCGTCGAGGATCTTCGTCCGGGCGATCGCCAGCGGAAACCACTCGGCCCGATCCACCTCGGGGTGCGTCTGCATCCGGCCCGATCGCGGCGGCCACTCGATCTCGAAGGTGTTGCTCCGCAGCGTGGCCGGGTCGAAGTCGGCGCGCACCGCCCACGCGTGCACCCACTTGCCCCCGGGCTGCCGCCGCGGCGGCAGCGGCAGGAAGTCGCCCGCGATCGTCGCGCCCAGCTCCTCGCGGCATTCGCGGATCGCCGCCGCCAGGGGCGGCTCGTCCGCCTCGATGAGCCCCTTCGGGATCGACCACGCCCCGGCGTCCTTCTTCGCCCAGAACGGCCCGCCGGGATGCACGAGCAGCACCTCCGTCACCGACGCGCGGACGCGGTACAGCAACAGGCCGGCGCTGGCGGCGGTCATCGTCGTCCTCGTCGTGGCATCGTCGGTCCGCGTGTCCGGACCCCGAGCCCGCCTGGAGTAGGCTACCTCGCGTGACGCTCGAGCTTCCGCCCGACCAGATGCGCGCCATGGCCGACGAGGTGGCCGGACGCTGCATCGAGTTCATCGCCAGCCTGCCGCGCCAGCCGATTCGCGGCGACGTCGAGGGGGCCGAGGCGCTCTGTCGCGCCTTGCGCGAGCCGGCGCCGGAGCAGGGCGAGGCCCTCGGACCTCTGCTCGATCTGGTGTTCGACCAGTGTGTCCCGCCGTCGTTCAACGCCGCGTCGGGCGGCTATCTGGCGTTCATTCCCGGCGGCGGGCTGTATCCCGCGGCGCTCGCCGACTTCATCGCCAACGCCGTGAACCGCTTCACCGGCGTGTGGATGGCGGCGCCGGCGCTGGTGCAGCTCGAAGCCAACGCGCTCGACTGGCTGCGCGACTGGATGGGCTTTCCGGCCACGACGCGCGGACTGTTCACCACCGGCGGCTCGATGGCCACCTTCAACGCCATTCTCTGCGCCCGCGAACGCCACCTCGGCGCCGAGATCCGCCGCGGCGTGCTCTACACGTCGGACCAGGCCCATCACTCGGTGCTCAAGTCGGCCAAGATGGCCGGAATCATGCCCGACCGGGTGCGCGGGATCCCGATGCGACGGGAGCTACCGGCTGCCGCTCGAGGGGCTGCGTCAGGCGGTGCAGGCCGATCGCGCCGCCGGCCTGGTGCCGTTCGCGGTCGTCTCGAGCGCCGGCACGACCAACACCGGCGCGGTGGATCCGCTCGACGAGATCGCCGACGTCGTGCGCCGCCGAATCGCTCTGGCACCACGTCGACGGCGCCTACGGCGCGTTCTTCCAGCTCGATCCCAGCCTGCGCGAGACGCTCGCGCGGGCTGTCGCGCGCCGACTCGCTCACGCTCGATCCGCACAAGGGCATGTTCCTGCCGTACGGCACCGGGGCCCTGCTGGTGCGCGACGGCGCGGCGCTGCGCGCCGCCCACGAAGCCACCGCCGACTACCTGCCGGCGATGCCCCATCCCGAGCACTTCTACGATCCGAGCCAGCACGGACCGGATCTGTCGCGGGGATTTCCCGGCCTGCGCGTCTGGCTGTGCGTGAAGCTCTTCGGCGCGGCGGCGTTCCGCGAGGCGATTGCCGAGAAGCGCCGGCTCACGCTGGACGCCTACGCGCGCATCGCCGCGATGCCCGGGATCGCCATCGACGCGCCGCCCGAGCTGTCGCTGTTCGCGTTCCACGTGACCTGGCCGGGGGCGACGCTGCAGGAAGAAGACGCCGCGACCCGGGCGTTGATGGAGCGGATCACCGCGCGCGGGCGGGTGATGGTCACCGGCGCGGTGGCGCGTGGACGGTATCTGGGGCGGGTGTGCGTGCTGAGCTTCCGCACCCACGCCGGCGACGTCGACGCGCTGGTCGAGGACACCGCCGCGGCGCTGGCGGAAATCGCCGGCGCCAGATCCGCGGCGCCAGCCTCGTAGGGCGGAGCTTCAGCTCCGCCTGGAGGCAGCTCTAAAGAGCCGCCCTACGTTTTCTAGCGCGTCTGCAGGAACGTCCCGGCACGCAGCTCGGCGAACGCGCGCCGGATCTCCTCCTGCGTGTTCATCACCACCGGCCCATGCCAGGCGATCGGCTCGCGGATGGGCGCGCCCGACACCAGCAGGAACCGCATGCCGTGGTCGCCGGCCCGCAGGCGGATCTCGTCGCCGGTGTCGAAGACCGTGAGCGACCGGTTGGCCACGTCGGTGCCGTAGACGGCCGAGTCGTCGTCGAGCAGCCCGCCTTCGTTCACCCGGTCGGTGGCCACCGCGCGTGGCGCCGAGGCGTCGCGGAACGCCCCGCCGCCTTCGAAGACGTAGGCGAAGACGTTGCGCGATCGCTCGACCGGGATCGTCCGCTCCACACCCGGCGGCACCCACACGTCGAGGTACTGCGGCGAGGCGGCGACGCCTTCCACCGGCCCGCGCCTGCCCCAGAACTCGCCGCTGATGATGCGCACCCGCGTGCCGTCGTCGTCGGTCACCTCGGTGACGTCGCCGGCCTTCACTTCCTGATAGCGCGGGTCGGTCATCTTGTGCGCCCGCGGCAGGTTGGCCCACAACTGGAAGCCGTGCATCCGCCCGGCGCTGTCGCCGTGCGGCATCTCCTGGTGCACGATGCCGCGGCCGGCGGTCATCCACTGCACGTCGCCGGCGCCGATCGACCCGGCATTGCCGAGGCTGTCGGCGTGATCGACGGTGCCGGCCAGCACGTAGGTGATGGTCTCGATGCCGCGATGCGGGTGCCACGGGAAGCCCTTGAGGTAGTCGGCGGGCACGTCGTTGCGGAAGTCGTCGAGGAGCAGGAACGGATCGAAGTCCTCGGTGTCGCCGAAGCCGAAGGCCCGCCGCAGGTGCACCCCGGCGCCTTCCATCGTGGGTGTAGCCGTGACGTGACTGCTTGACGGCGCGAATCGACATCGTGGCGGGCCTCCACGCCGGCGTTGCGCCGGCTCACCGCTATGATGCCGAACGTGGCCGGCGCGTTTCAACGCGCGACTGTTCGATCGTGCTGCCGGCGCGATCCGCGGCGCGGCGCGGCAGGCAGCAGGCGATCGCCGGCACCGGCAACCAGCCCGGCCGCCAGCAGCCACAGTCCGGCTGCGAACGTCCCGGTGGCGTCGCGCATGTAGCCCATCAGCGTCGGGCCGACGAACCCGCCGATGTTGGCCACCGAGTTGACCAGGGCAACGCCGCCGGCCGCGGCGCGGCCGGTAAGGAACGCCGTCGGCAGCGCCCAGAACGGGCCGAGCGTCCCCCACACGCCCATCGCCGCCAGCGACAGCGCGGCCAGTGACAGCGTCAGCGACGTCGGCGACCAGGGCCGCCAACGCGAAGCCGGCCGCGCCGGCGAGCGCCGAGCAGCGCCACGTGCCAGCGCCGTTCGCCGGTGCGGTCCGAATGGCCGCCGACGACAACCATCGCCACCGCGGCGGCGACGTAGGGAATGGCGGAGACGAGGGCCACCGTGGCCGACGAGGCCGTGCCCAGCGCCTGGAGGATCTGCGGCAGCCAGAAGCTCACGCCGTAGATGGCCAGCACGACCGAGAAGTAGACGGCCGCCAGCGCCCACAAGCGGCCGCTGGTCGAGCGCGGCGCGCACCGTGTCGTGCACGTCGGGCCGCGCCACCTGCTCGGCGGCGAGCGTCTCGACGAGCCAGCGTCGTTCGTCCTCGGGCAGCCACGGTGCTGTTGCTGGCAGCTGATTGAGCTGCCGCCACACGATCGGCGCCAGCAGCACCGCCGGCAGGCCTTCGACCAGGAACAGCCACTGCCAGCCGCGCAGTCCCCACGCGCCGTCGAGCAGCAGGAGGCCGCTCGACAGCGGGCCGCCGACGACACCGGCGATGGCGGTGCCGGTCATGAACAAGGCCACCGCCCGCGCCCGCTCGCGCGCCGGAAACCATTGAGTCAGGTAGTAGATGATGCCGGGGAAGAAGCCCGCCTCGGCGGCGCCGAGCAGGAAGCGCAGCACGTAGAACGTCGTGGCGTCCCACACGAAGGCCATCGCCGCCGACACCAGCCCCCAGGTGAGCATGATCCGGGCGATCCAGACGCCGGCGCCGACGCGGGCCAGCATCAGGTTGCTCGGCACCTCGAGCAGCGTGTAGGAAACGAAGAAGATGCCCGAGCCCAGGCCGTAGACCGCGGCGCTGAAGCCGAGGTCGCGGTTCATGTCGAGGGCAGCGAAGCCGACGTTGACGCGGTCGAGGTAGGCGACGACGTAGAGCAGGAAGAGGAAGGGAATCAGGCGCCGGCGCACCCGGGCCATGGCCGTCACAGAGAGGGGTAGCAAGCTCGGCCACGGCGGGCCATCATGTCACAGGGCGGAACAGGGCCGTGCCAACGCCGTCTCTACCGTCCGGGAGGATTGATGGCCGATTACCTGATGCGCGACCTGCGCCACGCCGTTCGATCGCTGCTGCGGGATCGCGGCTTCACCGCCACCACGCTGGCCACCCTGGCGCTGTGCCTGGCCGCCAACGCCGCCATCTTCGCGGTGGTGCAGGCCGTGATCCTGCGGCCGCTGCCGTTTCCCGAGCCCGAGCGGCTGGTCAAGATCTCGAACAGCTATCCGGGCGTCGGCGCTCCCAAGGCCGACAACGGCGTGCCCGACTACGACGACCGCCGGCGCGAGACGACCGCGTTCGAGGAGATCGCGGTGTATCGCACCGGCGGCTCCACGATCGGCGGCGACGGCGGCGCCGAGGCGGAGCGTCTGACCAGCATGCATGGCAACGCCGTCGTTCTTCCGGATCCTGCGGCGCGGCGCCGCACCGCGGCCGGCTCTTCACCGATGCTGACGGCGAGGTCGGGCAACACGAGAAGGTGCTGCTCAGCTACGGGCTGTGGCAGCGGCTGTTCGCCGGGCAGGATTCGGCGGTCGGGCAAACGCTGCGGGTCAACGGCGTGGTCTTCACGGTGGTCGGCGTCATGCCGGCCGACTTCCGCTTCGTGTCCAACGAGGTGCAGTTGTGGACGCCCGCCGCCTTCACGCCGGCCGACCGCGCCGACGACCGCCGCCACAGCAACAGCTGGCAGATGCTGGCGAGGTTGAAGCCGGGGGCCTCGATCGGGACGGGCCAGCAGCAGATCGACGCCCTCAACGCCCGCAACCTCGACCGCTTCCCGCACTTCAAGGAACTGCTCGTCAACGCCGGCTTCCGTACCTACGTCCTCGGCTTCCACGGCGACCTGGTGAGCGAGTCGCGGGGCACGCTGTGGCTGTTGTGGGCGTTTGCGACGTTCGTGCTGCTCATCGGCGCGCTCAACGTCGCCAACCTCGTGTCGGTGCGGGCCACGGCGCAGGTACGGGAGCTGGTGACGCGTCTGGCGCTCGGCGCCTCCCTCGGGGCGCTGACGCGCCAGATCTTCATCGAGGCGCTGGTACTAACGAGCGTGGGCGGCGCGCATGGGATTGCTACTCGGCTGGTGGGCGCTGCGGGCCGCACCGGTGCTGGGCCTCGACGCGCTGCCCCGGGGTGCCGAAATCGGCCTCGACGGCTGGGTCGCCGCTTACACGCTGGGTCTGGTCGCAGTCGTCGGCATGCTCGTGGCGATCGTGCCGGTGCTGCGGCTCCGGCACGTCGATGTCGCCGGCGCCATTCGCGAGGAGGGCCGCTCGGGCACGGCCACCCGCCGCACGCTCGTGGTGCGCCGTGTGCTGGTGGCCGGGCAGGTGGCGTTCGCGCTCGTGCTCGCTCATCGGCGCCGGACTCCTGCTGGCGAGCTTCGATCGGATTCTCGCCGTCAATCCCGGCTTCAACGCCAACGGTGTCTTCACCGGCCGCATCTCGCTGCCGGTGTCACGCTACGGCGACGACCAGGCCGTGCTCGCCGCGTATGACCGGCTGCTGCCGGCCCTGCGGGCCATCCCGGGGGTGACCGCGGCCGGCCTCACCGGTTCGCTGCCGTTCGGCGGCGACTACAGCGACAGCGTCATCCTCGCCGAGGGCTACCAGATGGCCCCGGGCGAATCGGTGATCTCGCCGTCGCAGATCAACATCACCGACGGGCCTCGTCGATGCCCTGGGCATGGCGGTCGTTCGCGGCCGGGCCTTCACCACCGCCGACGGCCAGGGGGCGCCACGCGCCGCCCTCGTCGACGAGCGGCTGGCGCAGCGCTTCTGGCCCGACCAGGATCCCATCGGCCGGCGGATGTTCCTGCCGAGCGATCCCAACGATCTGCTGAAACCTCCGCCCGACGACGGCTGGCTGACCGTGGTCGGCGTGGTCGGCAACGTGCGGTTGCGAGCGCTCGCCGAAGGCGGCGGCAACTCGGGCCTGTTCGGCGCCTACTACTTCCCGATCGCCCAGGTCGCCGATCGCGGTGTCGCGATCGTGCTGCGGACGTCGCAGTCACCAGACTCGCTCACCTCGGCCGTCCGGGCCGCCGTCCGCGAGATGGATCCGTCGGTGCCGCTGTACGACGTCCGCACCATGGACTCGCGTCTCGACGGCGCCCTCACCGACCGGCGCACGCCGATGATCCTGGCGGTGTCGTTCGCGGGGGTCGCGCTCTTGCTGGCGGCGATCGGCCTCTACGGCGTGCTGGCGTATCAGGTCGCCCAGCGCGGGCGGGAGATCGGCATCCGGATGGCCCTCGGCGCCAGCGCTCCGGGGATCTTCCAGATGGTGCTGCGCGAAGGCGCGCTGGTGGTCGGCGCCGGAACCGCCATCGGGCTCGCCGGCGCCTGGCTGATGCGCCAGACGATGCAGGGCCAGCTCTACGAAGTAGACGCGATGGACCCGCGCGTGATCGGGGCCGTCGCCGCCGTGCTGGGCGTCGTGGCGCTGGTCGCCTGCGTGCTGCCGGCGCGGCGCGCCGCGGCTACCGACCCGGCGGTGGCGCTCACGGATCGCTGAAGGCGGGGACCAGGGACCGGGACCAGGGACCAGGGACCAGGGACCAGGGAGGGTCGTGGTAGGTTGCTTGCGATCGTGAGCACTACCGAGGAGCAAGCGGCGGCGGCGACGGCGATGTCCATCGACGAGGCGCGCGCCCTCGTCGAGCGCGTCGATCAGGCGGTGCGGCGCGTGATCATCGGGCAGCAGGAGGCCGTCGAGCAGGTGCTGCTCACGCTGCTGGCTGGCGGCCACGGCCTGCTGCAGGGCGTCCCGGGCCTGGCCAAGACCCTGCTGGTGAAGACGCTGGCACGGGCGCTCGACCTGCGCTTCAGCCGGATCCAGTTCACGCCCGACCTGATGCCCGCCGATGTACTGGGCACAGAGGTGATCGAAGAGGATCGGGCCACCGGTCACCGGTCCGTGCGGTTCGTCCCCGGCCCGATCTTCGCGCAGGTAATCCTCGCCGACGAGATCAACCGCACGCCGCCGCGCACGCAGGCGGCGCTGCTCGAGGCGATGCAGGAAGCGCAGGTGACCATCGCCGGAGTGCGCCATCCCCTCGAGCCGCCGTTGTTCGTGCTCGCCACCGAGAATCCCATCGAGCAGGAAGGCACCTATCCGCTCCCCGAGGCGCAGCTCGATCGTTTCATGCTCAACATCGTGATGGGCTACCCGACCGCGGCCGACGAGCGGGCCATCGTCGCGACGACGACCACCGGGGACGAACCGGACGTGGTGCCGGTGGCGGCAGCCGCCGAGCTCCTGCGGGCGCGCCGCCTCGTGCGCGAGGTGCCGGCCGCCGACAACGTCGTCGACTACGCCACCCGGCTGGTCCGGGCCACCCGTCCCGGCGGCGAGGCGCTGCCGGCCAGCGTCGAGCGCTGGGTCCGTTGGGGCGCCGGTCCCCGGGCCGGGCAGTCGCTGGTGCTGGCGGCCAAGGCGCGTGCCGTGGTGCACGGCCGCCCGGCGGTGTCGCTCGACGACATCTCGTGCGGTGGCGGCGCCGGTGCTGCGCCATCGCGTGCTCGTGAACTTCCAGGCGGTGGCCGAGGGGATCACCGCGGAGCGCGTCGTGCAGGACGTCCTGGCCGACGTGCCCGCCCGCCGTTAGGAACCTCGGCCATGGGCGCGCCCGAGCTCCAGCGCCGCCCTGAGATCGCGGCCGTCCGAGATCTCGAGATCGCGGCTCGCGCGGCGGTGGCCGGGCTCCGGCACGGCCGGCACGCCCCGCCGCTCGTCGGCGCCGGCCCCGAAGTGTGGGGCGTCAGGCTGTACCGGCAGGGCGACGACGCCGCGCAGGTCGACTGGAAGCGGTCGGCGCGCAGCGACCGCTTGTACTCGCGTGAGCGAGCCGACACGTCGCTGACGCAGGCGCTCGTCGTCGTCGACGCCAGTCGATCGATGGGCGTGGGCCACGCGTCCGGTCAGCCATCGAAGCTCGACGTCGCGCGGCTCACCGCGGCGGCACTGGTGACGCTGCTGGTCGAGCAGGGCGACACCGTCGGGCTCTACGGCTCGACCGTCCCGGCGGCGACCTGGCACGCACCGGCGGGCGGCGCCCACCACGGCCAGGTGCTGATCGAAGCGCTCGCCGCCATCGCCGCCGAGGGCGACGTCCCGCCGTCGCGGTGCGTGCACGTGGCGGTCGCGCACCTGCGCCGGCCGTCGCTGGTGATTGCGCTCTCCGACGGCTGGGACGGCGCCGAGTACCTCGAGGCGCTCAGACGTGCCGCCGCCAGCGGGCACGACGTGGCCGCGCTGCACCTGACCGCCCCCGGCGACCGCCGGCTGCCGCTGGCGACCGTGGTGGAACTCGAGGACGCCGAGACCGGGGAGGTGCTGGCCGTGGACGCGGGCGCGCTGCACGCGTCGTTCAGCGCGGCCGCTGACGCGCACCACGGGGCGATCGACGCCGGGCTGCACGGGCCGCGTCTCAGCGGCCAGCGCCTCGTCACCGACGCGCCGTTCGTGCCACAACTGCGCCGCTTTCTGGCCGCTCGCCGGCAGCGAGTGTGAGGATGGCCATCCACTGGCTCACCCCGGCGGCGCTGGCGGGACTCGTGCTCCTGGCCATTCCGATCGCCATCCACCTGGTTGCGCGTACCCCGGTGACGCGCGTCGTCGTGCCGAGCCTGCGCCTGGTCGAGCCCCGGCTGCCGCGGCTGCGGCGGCGGCGCCACGTGCGCGACGTCGCGCTGCTGGTGCTGCGGCTGGGCGCGCTGGCGGCGGCGGCGGTCGCGTCGGCGGGGCCCCTGCTCGTGACCGGCGCTCAGCAGAACGCGTGGTCGTCGACGACGATCCGGGCCATCGTCAGCGACAGCGGCAGTACCGGCGCCGTGCGGGCCGCCGGAGAGGCGGCCGTGGCCGAGGAACAGCGCACGGCTGATGCGAGCGCGCTGTTCGCCGCCGATCCGCTCGACGCCGCGCTGCCGCAGGCCGTGGCGTGGCTCGAGCAGCAACCGCCGGGGCGCCGCGAGATCGTGTTCGTCGGCGAAGGCCGGCCCGACACGCTCGACCGCCGAGTCGCCGATGCCATCCCGGTCGACGTCGGGGTGCGTATGCGACAGGTGTCCGATGACGCGGTGCCGGTGCGACGCCGGTGGCGGGGCGCCGGCGGCCAGGGTCAGGTGGCGACGGCGGATTTCACGCTGCGGTTGGTTGATGGCCGCGCCACGATGGCGATGGAGGCCGTCGATGCACCGGCCATCCCGGTGATCCTCGCCGCCTCGCCCGGCGACCTGCCCGCGGTCCGCGCGATCTACGACGCCGTGATCGCCGACGGCGTACGCCTGCGGCCGGTCGAGACCTGGCAGCCCCTTCGGCTCGAGTGGGCGGCCGCCCCGGCCGCGGACACGGACCTGCCGCCGGAGGCCGTGCGCCAGGACGATCGCCTGCGCCTCCTCCCGGTCGCGGCCCTGACAACGGGGGAGGCCCCTGGATCCGCCCCGGCGCCGTGGCTCGCGTTGGGCGGCTCGCGGCGCGCGGCAAGGCGCGGATCGACGATCGTGATCCGAAGCGATGTGCGTCCCGAACCCGCCGAGGTCGAACGACTGGTGCGGGCGGCCCTTGTGGTGTCGGCCGGGCGGCCATCGTGGTCGGCCGGCTACGGGGCGTGGGGTGATCCCAGCGCGCAGCGGTTGGCGTCCGGGATCGGGCTCGAGCGTGTGGCCAACGCCGAGGCGCGTCATGGCCGATGGGCCTGGCTGGTGGCGCTGGCCTGTCTGGCAGCCGAGAGCGCGGTGAGGCGTCGCCGCGATCGTGCCGCCGGCCAGGCCGGCGACCCGGCGGCGGCGGGGGGCGCGTCGTGACCGCCGTCGCGGCCATCCGCGACCGCCTCGACCGTGAGGCCCACGTCCGTGTGATGCACGACACTGGGCGCCACGCCCTCGCCGGCGCCGTGGCCGGCGCGGCTCTTGCCCTGCCGTGCCGAGGTGCTGGTCTCCCCGCGTGGCTGTGCCTCGCCGCCGCAATCGTGCCACCCGCGTTGGCAGCACTGCGCGGGTGGAGCCTCGCCCGCCGCCGGTGGACGCCGGCGGCGGTGGCGGACCGGATCGAGCGTGAACATCCGGTGGACAACCTCCTCGTCACCGCCGAAGCACTCGGCCGCGACGGCCGATCATCGGTTCCTGGCGCCGGTCGCGGCCGCGGCGTGGGCCCGGCTCGAGACCATCCCCGCGGCCACGCACCACGTCGCTGGGCGCGGTCTCGTCGCCGCCGCGATCGTGCTGGCGGGCACGCTCGGCGTGATCGCCATCGGTCGTCCGGCTCCGGCGCCGGGAGGTCGGCGCGCGCTCGCCCTGGCGGCCGGCGGCCAGCCCGTGGAACCGGCGATCTCCGGCGTGGCCGTAGACGTGCGTGCGCCCGCTTACCTCGGCGGCACGCACCGGGTGGTTCGCGATGCCAATCGCGTGGCCGTGCCCGCGGGTGCCGTCGTGTCGGTCGTGGTCGCGACCGATGCCGAGACGATAGCGGTGGCCCGCGAGGGCGCGGCGGCCGTCGAGCATCCGACGGCCGGCGGCGAGGCGCGGATCACGCTGGACGAGCCGCCCGGTGGCATCTGGACGCTTGCACCGCGCCGCCGCGGGCAGGAGGGCCAGCTTCGCCTGCTGGTCGTCGAGGTGATCCCCGATGCCCCGCCCGCGATTCGCGTCACCGAGCCGGCGCGCGATCGGCGACTGGCGAAACCGGCGGCGAACCTGGCGGTGCGGCTCGAAGCGACCGACGATCACGCCCTGACCAGCCTCCGCCTGCGCTACACGCGCGTGTCGGGCAGCGGCGAGAGTTTCACTTTCGCGGATCACGATCTGCCCGTTGCGGCGACCCGACGCACGGCGGCGGAGTGGACGGCGGCGGCCACCCTGCCTCTGGCGTCGATGGATCTCGAGGACGGCGACCTGGTGGTCTACCGCGGGGTGGCGTCAGACGGGCGTCCCGGCGCGGCGCTGGTGGAGTCGGAGGCGTTCGTCGTCGAGATCGGCGCGTTGCGCGAGGCGTCGTCAGCAGCGGGGGGAGGCGAGGACGTCGACCCGGACCAGCGCCAGGCGATCAGCCAGCAGATGGTGATCGTGAAGACCGAACGCCTGCACGCGAGTCGCGCCCGGTTCGACGACGCGACGCGGCTGCGTGAGGCGCAGGGGCTGGCGATCGAGCAGCGCATGGTCCGCGCCGAGTTCGTGTTCCTGATGGGCGGCGAGGTGCAGGACGAGGTCGAGGAGGCGGCGCAGGCCCCCGACCTGGCGGAGGGGCGCCAGCAGAACCAGGGTCAATCCGCGCTCCTCGACGCTACCCGCGCGATGTCACGAGCCGAAGCCAGGCTCACCGCCGGCGACACCACGACGGCGCTCGTGGCCGAGCGCGAGGCCCTGCGCTTCCTCCAGCAGGCCTTCGACCGGCGGCGGTTCCTGTTGCGGCCCATCGCCGAGCGCGCGCGGATCGATCCGGCACGACGGCTCCAGGGCACGTTACCGCGCACCGCCGGCCCGCGGCTCGCCGTTGCCGAGCCCGACACTCCGCAGGGCTGGGGGGCGATCGAACGCGCCGCGGTCGCGGTGGCGCGAGCTCGCGCCGATACCTCGGCCGACCTGATCCCAGTGGCAGCGGCGTTGACGGCGATCGATCGCGCCGATGCCGAGGTCGCTCGCGCGGTCGCCGCTCTCGTCGCCGCCGCTGATCGCGACGCGCGGCGCGCGGCGCTGGCCGTCGCCCAGCGCCTCGTCCACGTTGCGGCGGCCCGGGTCCTGGTCCACGCGCCCGCCGCGATCCCCACGCCGTCCGTGTCGGGCGGCGTCGCCGATGCTCTGCGCCGTCAAGGATCGCGATGAGCGGGATGCTTCGGGCGATCGCCTGGGCCATCGCCCTCGCTGCTGCCGTCGATCCGGCCATCGACAGCGTGCGGCGTCTGCCCGTGACGGTCGGCCTTCGCGTTGCGGTCGCCCCGCCCGCCCCTGAGGCCGACGAGCTCGCGGCCCGCCTGCACACCGCCCTCGGCAAGGACGCCGTCGTGGTGACCGTGGCGGCGGACTCGACCGGCGAGTGGTGTCTCCAAGTGGCGGTGTGCATCGCGCTCGCCGACGGCACCCGGCCGATTCCGGGTTGGCCCGCCACCGCGGTACATCTCGTCCGACTGCCGCCGCCATCAGGGCTCCAGCTCGTCGCCGCGCGGGTGGCGCCAGTGCACCTGCTCGAGCTCGGTGACCTTCACGTCGGCGTCACGGGCGGTCGCGCCGGAGAGAGCTTCGACGTCGTCGTCGAGGACGGTGGACTCGAAGTGGGGCGGGCGACGCATCGCCGGACGACGGCCGCCGTCGACGACGACCTCGCGGTGGCGTGGTGGCCGCGGGCCGCGGGGGCACGTGCCCTCGAGGTGCGCCTCGAGTGGGCGGACCAGGACTCCTCGCGCGGCCAGGTGATCGCGGATGTCACGGAAGCGCCGGCGGAGGTCCTCGTGTGGGACGCGCGGCCGTCGTGGACCGGCACGTTCGTCCGGCGGGCCCTGGCAGAGGACGCCCGCGTGGTCGTCCGCTCACGCGGCGTCGTCGCCCCCGGTCGCATCGTCGGCCGGGGCGTGACGGGTGCCGACGAGGACCTGCGAAGAGCGCAGGTCGTGGTCGTCGGCGGGGCCGACGCCCTGGACGGCGCGGCCGTGGAACGCCTGCTGCGGTATGCGCGCGGCGGCGGCGCCGTCGTGGTGGCCCTCGACGAGGAGCCGGCAGGGCCGGCACGGGCGCTGTTGCCGGGGCCGGTGGCGCGGCGCGCACGGCACAGTGCGCCCGAGACGATCGGTCCACGGCTTCGCGCCAGTGAGATCGTGGCGTTCCGCGACGAGGCCGGCGACGTGGCGCTGGCCTCGCTCGGCAACGCCGGCGGCGGGGCGCTCGGCGTGGTCGTGGAACGGCCGACCGGGCGCGGCCGGATCGTCGTGTCGGGGGCGCTCGACGCCTGGCGATGGCGGGACGACGAGGCGGGCTTCGGCGGCTTCTGGCGCGACACCATCGTCCGCGCCGCGCGGCAGGCCGGGCCCGCGCTCACCGCATCGTGGAGCACGCCGCCGGCCGGCGGCCCGCCGACCCTTTCGATCATCGACCGCGACGGGGCCGGCGGCGGATGGGCGCCGGTCCAGGTCGCGCTGTCGTGCCCCGGCACCGCACCGCGTGCCCTCGTTGCGGTGCCCGGCGACCGGCCCGGCCACTGGACGGTCGAGCCGACCGGCGCCGCGGCGTCATGCGTCGTGCAGACGCGCACCGCGACCGCCTCGACGACGACGCCGTGGCCCGGGCGAGCCAGCCTGCCGGCAGTGGCACCACGGATGACGTCGATCGAATGGATGGCGGTGAACTCCGGCGGCTCGGTCACCGACGCCACCGACGCGGTGGCGATGGTCGCCGGCCGTGTGTCCGCACTACCGCGCCGCTCGACTCCTGCCGCGTGGTATCCGATGCGGTCGTGGTGGTGGGTGGTGCTCTTTGCAGTGACGCTCGGCGCCGAGTGGTGGCGGCGCCGCCGGCGCGGCCTGCTGTGATCCCGTCTTGACACCCGAACGGTCCGCCGGGACGATGGTCGGACCGCAGGCCCGAAGGGAACGCCACCGATGAGCTATCAGCGCGACGACGTGAAGCGGATCACCGACCGCGTGTTGAACATGTGCAAGGCCGACGCCGTGGAAGTCCGCTTCTCCGGCGGCGAGCGGTCGGCGACGCGCTTTGCGAACTCGAGCATCACCGCCAATCTGATCGAGAACGATCAGGAAGTACAGATCACGGTCTACTACGGGCAGAAGTCGGCGACGGCGACCACGCACCAGTTCGACGACGCGTCGCTGAAGCGGGTCATCGACGCCGTGCAGGCGCTGGCCCGCCGGAAACCCGACAACCCCGAGCTGATGCTGCCGGTGGCGCCGCCGCAGAGCTACGTCGAGGTCGACGGCGCGCTACCCTCGGCGGTGGGCTTCGGACCGGCCGAGCGAGCGCAGATGGTCAAGGCCAGCATCGAGATCTGCGAGAGGAAGGGCGTCCTCGGCGCCGGCTACATCCCGAAGTTCCACTGGACCGACGCGATCGCCAACTCGGCCGGCCTCTTCGCCTACCACCGCTACGCCGACGCCAGCTTCATCCTCACCTGTCGCACCCCCGACCAGACCGGATCCGGATGGGCCGGTACCACCGGTGCCAAGGACATCGGCAAGCAGATCGACGCCGCGGCGCTCACCGAGGTGGCCGCCGACAAGGCCCTGAAGTCCCGCAAGCCCAAGGCGCTCGAGCCCGGCAACTACACGGTCATCATGGAGCCGCGGCCGGCGGCGCGGTTCCTCCAGCTCATGCTCGGCGCCTTCGACGCCCGGGCGGCGGAGGAAGGCCGCAACTTCATGAGCGGCAAGGAGCGCGGCACCACGCGTCTGGGGGAGAAGGTGTTCGGCGACAACGTGACGCTGCGCAGCGAGATCGGCAACCCGATCCTGCGACAGAGCCCGATCGGCGAAGACGGCCTGGCGGCGAAGAGTGTCACCTGGGTGGAGAAGGGCATGGTCAAGAACCTCGCCTACAACCGGTATTGGTCGCAGCACCAGAAGGTGACGCCGACGGCGACGAGCCCGAACATGAGCCTGGTGATGGAGGGCGGTAGCGCGACCCTCGACCAGATGATCCGATCGACCAAGCGCGGGCTGCTGATTACCTTCTTCTGGTATATCCGGCCGGTCGACCAGATGACGCTCCTCAACACCGGCATGACCCGCGACGGTCTCTTTCTCATCGAGAACGGCGAGATCGTCGGGCCGGCCCAGAACTTCCGCTGGAACGAGTCGCCAGCGGTCGGCTTCAACAACATCACGATGCTCGGCCCGTCGATTCCGATGCACACGGGCGAGGCCTACGACAACCCCGGGACGGCGCTGGTGCCGGCGATGAAGATCGAAGACTTCACCATGACCTCGGTGTCGCCCGCGGTCTGAGAGACTCCCATGCAGAACCGACGCACCTTCATGAAGACCCTCAGCGCCACCGGCGCGGCGCTCTATGCCAGCGACATCGTCGGCGAGCTGGTGGCCCAGTCGCCACGCGCCCGGGTGATGGAGTCGCGCTTCAAGGGCCTGTCCGACATCGCCTTGAGCGAGGCGAAGCGCCTCGGCTGCACCTACGCCGACATCCGCTTCACCCGCAACATCACCGATTCGGTCGCCGTTCGCGACCGCGTCGTGGTCGACAGCTTCGGCTTCGGCGGCGCCGGCCGCGAGGAGAGCGCCGGCTTCGGCGTGCGGGTCATCCACTCCGGCGTGTGGGGCTTTGCCAGCAGCCCGCTGGTGACCGAGGACGAGATCCGGACGGTGTCGGCGCGGGCCACCGAGGTGGCCAAGGCCAGTGCGCTGGCCAAGAAGTTCGACGTCAGGCTGGCCCCCGTCGAGGCCTACCAGGACTACTGGGCGACGCCGGTGCAAGACCGTGTCCGACAGCGTCTCGCTCGACGACAAGATTGCGTTCCTGCTGCGGGTGAACGAGCTCGGGCTGAAGCAGCCGGACGTCAACCGCATCCAGTCGCAGATGGCCTTCGACTTCGAATGGAAGTACCTGGCCACCTCCGAGGGCTCCTACCTCGAGCAGGAGATCCACCGCGCCTCGCCCGGCTTCACCGTCACCGCCCGCAAGAACGGCAAGGTCAAGCAGCGGACCTTCTCGGTGGCGCCGAGGAGCGCCGGCTACGAGGTGATTCTCGAGGCGAAGATGTTCGAGAACGTCGAGCGCATCTGCGCCGAGGCGGCCGAGCACTGCACGGCGGCGCCGGTGGCGGTGGGGCTGAAGGACCTGGTCATCTCGCCGTCGCACGCGATGCTCACCATCCACGAGATCGTCGCCCACCCGACCGAGCTCGATCGCGTCGTCGGCTACGAGGCCAACTACGCCGGCACGAGCTTCATCTCGCTGGGCGACGTCGGCAAGCTGACGGTCGGCTCGAAACTCTTCAACATCACTGCCGACCGGACGCTGCCCGGGGGGATGTGCACGGTGGGCTACGACGACGACGGCGTGAAGAGCCAGCAGTGGCCGCTGGTGCGTGAGGGCCGGCTGGTCGATCTGCAGACCAACCGCGAGACCGCGCACTACCTGAAGCAGGACTTCTCGCGCGGCTGCACCTTCGCCACCTCGTGGCGCAACTTCCCGTTCCTGCGGATGCCCAACGTGCACCTCGACGCCGGCCCGCCCGGGTCGCCGACGCCGGAGCAGATCATCGCCGACACGAAGGACGGCGTGCTGATCGAGGGCCGCGGCAGCTACTCGATCGACCAGCAACGGTACAACGGGCAGTTCGGCGGCGACGCCTTCTGGGAGATCAAGGACGGCAAGAAGACCCGGATGGTCAGCGACGTCACCTACAACGCGATCACCACCGACTTCTGGAACAACCTCGACGCGATTTCCGGGTCCGAGTCGTGGGCGATGTTCGGCACGACCGGTGATGCCAAGGGCCAGCCCGTGCAGATCAACCATCCCTCGCACGGCTCGCCGTGGTTCCGGATCCGCCGGGTGATGGTGGGCGCGGCCTACAGCTGACGCCCCCGGGCGGCGCCTGGCTCGACGGCCGGCGGGCGGAAGTCGGCGAATCAGCGAACAAGATCCGCCGGAGGGCTTGAGTTGCCGGGTCACGGTGACTGTTTTCTCGTGGTCGAGCTGGTACGAACAATGCTTTCGTGACCGTCGAATGTCCTCGTCAGGCCAGTCAGGTCGTCCGGGCCCTGCCCCCTTCACAATCGGCAAGGTCGCCGATCGTCGTGCCGAGCCCAGGCTGAGCGCCGAAGTGCTCGGATTGGACGTCGACGCCTGCCTCACCGTCGGGGTCCACGTGCGCGTGGTCAACGTGTCGCGCGGCGGGGCGCTGCTCGAGCAGCCGGAATGGCTGCGCCCGGGCACCCGCACCGAGTTGCGGCTCTCGCGGCCGGCCGTGGGGGCGGGGCACCGGCAACTGCTGGCGGCCACCGGCGTCGTCGCCCGTTGCTGGGTGCATCGGCTCTCGCCGCTGCGCTACCGCACGGCGCTGATCTTCACCGCGAGCCGGCCGATGACGCCGGGCCACGGGCGAGCGGCCGTCGGCCGCCGACGTCATCCTGCGCGAGCGGAGCGCCTGAGCGCTGCCGACCAGCGGTGAGCGCGTAGACGGCGAGGTTCACGGCGAAAGTCGTGTTGTCCTCGCGGCGGAAGCGCTTGTTCCGCCAGTCGTAGTCCCACTCGCAGCCGTAGTCCTTGTTCGAATAGACCACCCCGAGGCGGCCGCGGTGCTCGACGCCGCGCAGGTAGTCGTGGACCAGGTCGTCGCCCCAGCCGTTCAGCTCGTGCGAGGTCTGCGGCGGCCCTTCGGGGAACGCGAAGAACGACGAGTACAGCGGATGGGTCACCGGCAGCTTCGCCAGCGTGGCCGGGCCGGGAAAAATCGTCCGCATCTCGCGCTCGAAGCTCACGGCGTAGAGGCCCGAGACATCGTGGTTGCAGTCGTCCGAGAAGAGCAGGCCGCCCTGCTCGACGAAGCGCTGCAGGCCCTGCCGCTCGCGGGCCGAGAAGCGGACGAGCACGTGCCCGGTCATGAAGACGAAGGGGAACGCCGGCAGTTCCGCCGAATCGGCGGTGATCACGACCTCGTCGCCGTAGACCGGGATGGTCGTGTACTCGACCAGCGAGTTGAGGACGTTGCCGGCGACCTTCGGGTTGTAGTCCCAGTCGCCCGAGGTGTAGCGCAGACGGGCGAAGACGAACTCCGAGGGCGCGGGACGCCGGCGCGACAGCGCCGGCGGCTGCGCGGCCGCCGCCGGCGCCAGCGCCGCGGCCGGCAGCGACAGCGCCGTGGCGAGGAACGCGCGGCGATCGAGGCCCGGCGTCATGTCCGTCGCACCGAGGCCTGCGCCGCCTGCACCACGCGCGACCGCAGCGGGTGGCCCAGCACTGGCTGCAGGGCGATCGACGCGGCCATGACGCGGTCCAGGGCGACGCCCGTCTCGAGGCCCAGCCCGTCGAGCATGTAGAGCAGGTCCTCGGTGGCGAGGTTGCCGGAGGCGCCGGGCGCGTAGGGACAACCGCCGAGGCCGCCGGCCGAGGCGTCGAAGGTGTCGATGCCGGCATCCAGCGCCGCCAGCACGTTGGCCAGCGCGGTGCCACGCGTGTCGTGGAAATGCAGCGCCGTCTTCGCCGGCGGCACGTCGGCCGCCAGCCGGGCCAGCAGCGTCCGCACCTGGCCCGGGTGCGCCACGCCGATCGTGTCGCTGACCGCCACCTCGTAGGCGCCCATGGCCAGCAGGGCGCCGGTCACGCGCACCACGGCGTCGGCTGACACCGCGCCCTCGAACGGACACCCGAACGCACACGACACATAGCCGCGCACCGGCAGCCCCTGGGTCCGGGCCTCGGCGCAGACCTCGGCATAGCGGGCCAGCGAGTCGTCGATCGACTGGTTGACGTTGGCGACGCTGAACCGCTCGCTCGCCGCCGCGAATACGGCGATCTGGTCGACGCCGGCGGCAACGGCGCGGGTGAGACCGGCCAGGTTCGGCACCAGCGCCGTGTAGCGCACCCCGGCGCGCCGCGTGATGCCGGCGAACACCTCGGCGGCGTCGGCCATCTGCGGCACCCACTTGGGCGAGACGAAGGCCGACACTTCGATGGTCGAGTGCCCGGCGGCACCGAGCGCGTCGACGAAGGCGATCTTGCGGTCGGTGGGCACGGCGGCGGCTTCGTTCTGCAAGCCGTCGCGCGGTCCGACCTCGACCACGGAGATGCGCCGGCCGCCGCTGGTCACGGCGCCAGCTCCGCCAGCGTGGCCTGGGTCGGGACCAGCTCGCCGACGCGGCAGTGCACGGCCGCGACGACACCGTCGCGGGGCGCCCGGACGACCAGCTCCATCTTCATGGCCTCGAGGACCACCACGGGATCGCCCGCGGTCACGGTTGCGCCGGGCATCGCGGCGATCGAGACCACCGTCGCCGGCATCGGCGCGATCATGTCACCGGTTGGTGCGGCCCCGGCCCGGGCGCGGGCGCCTTCGGCCGTCACTTCCAGCTGCCAGGCCCGGCCGGACCCGAACAGCCACGGGGCGGCTGCCGTGCCGGCCCGGGCGATCACCGACTGTGTGCCGTCGGCGCGCGTGACGCGGCAGCGGGTGGCGTCGAGCGGCTCGACGCGCAGCGTCTCGTCGCCGACACGCACCGTGCTGCCGTCGAGCACCTCGACGGCGTGGACCGCCCCACCCGCACGCACGTCGTAGCGTCGGCTCATCCACGCCATCCACGGATCGTGTCGAACGGATCGTCCTGGCGGGCCGGCGCGGCGGCATCGGCTCGGGGCGCCGACCCGTACGCCGCCTGCCAGGCCGCGGCGGCCAGCACCGCCGACGGCACCGGCTGCGGCGCGGTGAGCCGCGCCAGCTCGCGGTCGATGAAGCCGGTGTCGAGCCGCCCGGCAACCAACGCGTCGTCGGCCACCAGCGCGGCGACGAACGGCAGGTTGGTGGTGACGCCGAGGATTTCGAACCGGGTCAGCGCCTCGCGGGTGCGGGCGAGGGCTTCGGCCCTCGTGTCGCCCCAGACGACCAGCTTGGCCAGCAGCGGGTCGTAGTGCACGGGCACCTGGCTGCCCTCGACGACGCCGGCATCGACGCGGATGCCGGGGCCCGACGGCTCGCGGTAGCGCAGCAGCCGGCCGGCCTGCGGCAGGAACATCCGCGCCGGATCCTCGGCATAGATGCGGCACTCGATGGCGTGCCCGCGCTGGCCGAGGTCTTCCTGGCGCCACGGCAGCGGCGCGCCGGCGGCGACCGCCAGCTGTGCCTGCACCAGGTCGACGCCGACGACGCACTCGGTGATGGGGTGCTCGACCTGCAGCCGCGTGTTGATCTCGAGGAAGTAGAACCGGGCGTCGTCGCCCTCGCCCTCGAGGAGGAACTCGACCGTGCCGGCATTCTGATACCCGGCCGCCCGGCCCGCGGCCACGGCGGCGGCCGTGATGCGGGCGCGCGACGCCGGGGTGAGCGCCGGACACGGCGTCTCCTCGATCACCTTCTGATGGCGGCGCTGCGCCGAACATTCCCGCTCGAACAGGTGGACGAGGTGGCCGTGCCGGTCGCCGATGATCTGCACCTCGACGTGGCGGGGCCGATCGATCAGCCGCTCGAGATAGAGCGTGCCGTTGCCGAACGCCGCCGAGGCCTCCCGGCGGGCCTGCGCGATGGCTGCGAGGAGGTCGCCGGGGCTGCGCACCGCCTTCATGCCGATGCCGCCGCCCCCGGCCGCGGGCTTGACGAGGAGCGGGAAGCCGACGCGGGCAGCCGCCGCCACCAGCGACCCGTCGCTCTGATCGGCGGGCGTCTCGCCGGGCACCACCGGGACGCCGGCCGATTCCATCAGGCGGCGGGCGCCGGTCTTGGAGCCGAGGCGTTCGATCGCCGCCGCCGGTGGTCCGATGAAGGTCAGACCAGCCTCCTCGACGGCGCGGGCGAAGGGCGCCCGCTCGGACAGAAAGCCGTACCCGGGGTGCACGGCGTCGGCGCCGTGGGCGCGGGCGGCGTCGAGCAGGCCGGCGATGTTCAGGTAGCTGTCGGCGGCGGGCGGCGGGCCGAGGCGAGCCGCCCGGTCGGCGGCCAGGACGTGCGGGGCATCGGCGTCGGCGTCGGAATACACCGCCACGGTTTCGATGCCGGCGACGCGGCAGGCGCGGATCACCCGCAGCGCGATCTCGCCGCGGTTGGCGACGAGAACCCGTCTCACGCCGCGGATCATCGCGGCAGCCAGCCCGGCGGCCGTTTGTCGAGGAAGGCCCGCAGCCCGTCCTGTCCCTCGGCCGAGGCCCGTTGGGCGGCGATCGTCGTCGCCGTGAGCTCGGCGACCTCCTCGGGAGTGCGTCCGGCGACCTGCGGGATGAGGCGCTTGGCGGTGGCCACGGCCGTCGGCGCCGCCGACAGCAGCTCGGTCACGTAGCGCTGCACCGCCGCGTCGAGCTCGGCGGCCGGGACCACGGCGTGCACCAGGCCGATGGCCTTGGCGTGCGCGGCATCGAAGCGCGCGCCGGTGAGGAACAGCTCGCGGGCCGCCGAGACGCCAATCTTCGGCAGCACGAAGGGCGAGATCATCGCCGGCACGATGCCGAGCTTGGTCTCGGTGAAGCCGAATACCGCCGCGTCGTCGGCGACGACGATGTCGCAGATCGCCGCCAGGCCCGCCCCGCCGCCCAGGGCGGCGCCCTGGATGCGGCCGATGACGCCGACCGGCAGCGCGTTCAACGTGCGCAGCATCGCGGTGGTCCGGCGGGCGTCCGCTTCGTTCTCCGCCCGCGAGTAGCCGGCCATGCGCGCCATCCAGGCGGCATCCGCCCCGGCGCTGAACACCTTGCCGGCCCCGCCGAGCACGACGACACGCAGCCCCGGATCGGCCGACGCCGCGTCGGCCCAGCGCTGCAGCTCGGCGATGACCTCGTCGTTGAAGGCGTTGCGGACCTCGGGCCGGTTCAACGTCAGGTACTCGACCGCGCCGTCACGGCGCACCGTGAGGAACTGGTACATGCGGCGCCTACATCCGGAAGACACCGAAGCGGGCCGGCGGCACCGGCGCATTGGCGGCGGCTGACAGGCCGAGCGCGAGTGCGGTGCGAGTGTCGACCGGATCGAGGATGCCGTCGTCCCACAACCGCGCGGTGGAGTAGTAGGGCGACCCTTCGGTGTCGTACTTGGCCAGGATGGGGTCGCGAATGGCCGCTTCGTCCTCGGCGGACAAGGGCTTGCCGTCGCGGGCGAGCTGGTCGCGCTTGACCGTTGCCAGGACGCCGGCCGCCTGCTCGCCGCCCATGACCGAGATGCGCGCGTTGGGCCACATCCAGAGCAGCCGCGGCTCGTAGGCCCGGCCGCACATGCCGTAGTTGCCGGCGCCGAACGACCCGCCGATGAGGACGGTGAACTTCGGCACCACCGAGTTGGCGACAGCGTGCACCATCTTGGCGCCGTCCTTGGCGATGCCGCCGCGCTCGTAGGCGCGGCCGACCATGAAGCCGGTGATGTTCTGCAGGAACACCAGCGGCACGGCGCGCAGGTTGCACAGCTCGATGAAGTGGGTGGCCTTCAGCGCCGACTCCGAGAAGAGCACGCCGTTGTTGGCGACGATCCCGACCAGGCGGCCGTGCAGGCGGGCGAACCCGCAGACCAGCGTCGTCGCATAGCGGGCCTTGAACTCGTCGAAGCGGGAGCCGTCCACGATGCGGGCGATCACCTCGCGCACGTCGTACAGGGTCCGGACGTCGGCGGGGATCACCCCGTAGAGTTCGGCCGGGTCGTAGGCCGGGTCTTCGACCGCCGCGACGTCGCCAGCCGCGGGCTTCACGCGGTGCAGCGACTCGACGACGACGCGGGCCAGGTGGAGCGCGTGCCGATCGTCCTCGGCGAAGTAGTCGGCGACGCCCGACTCGCGGGTGTGGACGTCGGCGCCGCCCAGTTCCTCGGCCGTCACGTCCTCGCCGGTCGCCGCCTTCACCAGCGGCGGACCGCCGAGGAAGATCGTGCCCGTGCCCTTGACGATGATCGTCTGGTCCGACATCGCCGGCACGTAAGCGCCGCCGGCCGTGCAGGAGCCCATCACCACGGCGATCTGCGCCAGCCCGGCCGCCGACATCCGCGCCTGGTTGTAGAAGATGCGGCCGAAGTGGTCGCGATCGGGGAAGACGTCGGCCTGCAGCGGCAGGAAGGCGCCGCCCGAGTCGACCAGATAGACGCACGGCAGGTGGTTCTGCAGGGCCACCTCCTGCGCCCGCACGTGCTTCTTGACGGTGAGCGGGTAGTAGGTGCCGCCCTTCACCGTGGCGTCGTTGGCCACGACCAGCACCTCGCGGCCGGAGACCCGGCCGATGCCGGTGACCAGCCCGGCCGCCGGCGCCTCGCCGTCGTAGAGACCCCAGGCCGCCAGCGGCGACAACTCGAGGAACGACGACCCCGGGTCGAGGAGCAGGTCGAGCCGCTCGCGCACCGGCAGCTTGCCCTGGGCCCGGTGCCGTTCGAGGTATTTCGGCCCGCCGCCGTCGCGCACCGTGGCCAGCCGCTGGCGATACTCGGCGACCAGCGCCGTCATGCGCTCCCGGTTCCTGGCGAAGGCGTCGTTCGAGGTGCGGACCTGCGACTGGAGGGCGTCCATCGGGGTTCCGGCCGGTCGCGGGCTACCAGCCGCAGCAATCGGTCTTGAACCGGCAGGCCGGGCAGCGCCACACCGCGTGCATCCGGTACATCTCCGCCCCGCAACGCTCGCAGACCGTGCGGTGGTCGTCGGGCCCGGGAGGCGGCGCGCTGAGTGCCGACACGACCGGCGTAACTGGCGGCACCGGCGGCAGATCGGCCATGGGGCGGATTATAGCCGGACCTCCGGGGAGGCCGGCGACCGGCGCCGCGGCAACCCGGGCCGGGGGCTACTATTGGGTCGATGCCCCGGGTTCCCCTTCGCCGGCGACGGGTGCTGGTCGTGGACGACGACCCGGTCACCGTGGACTGGCTGCGCATGGTGGTCGAGCAGGCTACCGTCGAGCCGCCGTTCGAAGTGCGATCGGCCGGCCTGGGACGGGTCGGCGAAGCCATCTTCGACGACTGGCGGCCCGAGATCGTCCTGCTGGATCTGCTCCTGCCCGACGGCGACGGCCTCGACGTGCTCAAGCGCATGAAAGAGCGGGCGCCCGGTACCGAGGTGATCGTCATCAGCGGCCAGGGGACGATCGCCCGGGCGCTCGACGCCGGGCAGGCCGGTGCGTTCTTCTTCGTGGAGAAGTCGCAGCTCGACCCCGACGGCGTCATCAGCATCCTCGAGCGGGCCGGCCGTCAGGTCGACGAGCGCGTGACGCACGAGGAGCTGCGGGCCAAGCTCCGCGATCCCGACGGCATGGGCGCGGTGGTGGGGCAGAGCCAGGTGATGCGCGAGCTCTTCGACCTGGTGGACGCCGTGGCGCCGAGCAACGCCAACGTGCTGATCCAGGGCGAGAACGGCACCGGCAAGGAGCTCATCGCCAACGCCCTGCACCACCGCAGTCCGCGCGCCAAGGGCCCGTTCATCAAGATCAACTGCGCGGCCATCCCCAAGGACCTGATCGAGTCGGAGTTGTTCGGCTACAAGAAGGGCGCCTTCACCGGCGCGGCGACCGACAAGGTCGGGCTGTTCGAGCTCGCCGAGGGCGGCGCGCTGATGCTCGACGAGATCGGCGAGATGCCGGCCTACCTGCAGACCAAGCTCCTGCGGGTGCTGCAGGAGCGCGAGTACCGTCCGATCGGCGGCGATCGCTTCGTCAAGGTGGACTTCCGGCTGATCTGCGCCACCAACATCGACCTCGACGCCGCCTTGCGCGACGGCCGGCTGCGCGAGGATCTCTACTTCCGCATCAACACCATCGTGCTGCGGGTGCCGCCGCTGCGCGAGCGTCCCGAGGACATCCCGCTGCTCTCGGACTGGTTCGTCGAGAAGTTCGCCCGCCGCCACCAGAAGGCCGTGCGCGGGGTCAGTGCCGCCGCCTATCACCTGCTCATCCGCAGCCGCTGGCCCGGCAACGTGCGCGAGCTCGAGAACGCGATGGAGCGGGCGGTGCTGGTGACGCGCTCGGCCGAGGTCCAGCCCGGCGATCTGCCCGAGTCGCTGCGGGCCGCCCCGGCCGACGACGCCTTCGCCATTCCCGCGCACCGCACGCTGGCCGAAATCGAGCGGATGGCCATCCTGCAGACGCTCGAACGGACCAACTGGAACAAGCAGGAGGCGGCGCAGATCCTCGGCCTGTACCGGCCGACGCTCTACAACAAGATGCGGCGGCATGGCATCGTGTTGCGGGATCGCAAGGGCCGCAGCGTCGCCGCAATGGGCGAGGTCTAGGCCCCCATGGGGCTGGTGCTGCGGGCCGCCTGGCGGGGCGTGGGCGAGCTCTACCGCAGCGAAGGCCTGACCCACGCGGCGTCGATTTCCTTCTACACGCTCCTCTCGCTCTTCCCGTTTTTCCTGCTCCTGTTCTCCGTGATCGGCGGACTCACCGCCGACCCCGACTCGCGCGACGCCGTCGTCAGTTTCGTCTTCCGCTACTTCCCGCAGCAGTTCGACTTCGTGACCAGCCAGGTCGACAGCTTCCGCACCGAACGGGTCGGCATCGGCATCGGCGGCGGCCTGGCGCTGAGCTACGCCTCGCTCGGCGTCTTCAACGCGATGAGCTCCGCCGTCAACCATGCCTGGGGGGTCGAGAGCCGGCGCAGCTTTCTCCGCCACCGGCTGTTCTCCTTCGTGATGATGCTGTCGGCCGGGGCGATGTTCGTGGCCGCCATCGTGCTCGTCAGCGTGGTACGGGTGGCCGAAGCGCGCTGGTTCGGCGCGCTCGGCTACCGGCCGGCGTGGCTGGAGGCGGTGACCGGCGCCAGCACCGACTACATCGCCACGGGGCTGCTGGTCGTGTGCGTGGCGCTCGTGTTCAAGTTCGTGCCCAACGTCCAGGTGCGGTTCAGCGACGTGTGGCCGGGGGCGGTGTTCACCGCCCTGCTGTGGCGGCTGGCGTTCGCGCTGTTCTCGGGCTACGCCGCCGATCCTGCCCGCTGGACGGTACACGGGTCGGTGGCCGGCGTGGTCGTGTTCCTGCTGTGGATCTACATCTCGGCGGTGCTGCTGCTCTACGGCGTGGAGATGACCGCCGCCTACGTGCGGCTGCGCGCCACCGGCGAACGCCACCCGGAGCTCACTTCTAGCCGCGACGGGCGATCAGCTGCCGGATCAGCGCCTCGGTGAGAAACGGCAGGTCGTCGGACTTGCGCGAGGTGATGACGTTGCCGTCCTCGACGACCGGCCGGTCGACGTAGCGCGCCCCGGCGTTCTTGGCATCGACGGCGATCGACGGCCAGCAGGTGAGCTGACGGCCGGCCAGGACCCGGGCGTTGATGAACACCGACGGTCCATGGTCGATGGCCGCCACCGGCTTGCCGGCCTCGACGGCATCGCGCACCAGGTCGACCATCGCATGGCGCAGGCGAATCCGATCGGGGGCATAGCCGCCGGGGATCATCACGCCATCGACGTCGGCGGCCCGCACCGCGCTGGCGGCGTGATCGGCCACCACCGACTGGCCGTCGCGGCTGCGGTAGGTCTGGCCCTGGATGGGGCCGACCATGTGCACGGTGGCGCCGGCCGCGCCGAGCGCCGCCCGGGCGGTCTCGACGTCGACATGGTCGTAGTCCTGCTCGACCAGGATCACCACGCGCTGCCCCCTGAGAGGGGTGGAATCTGCCACGTCGTCGCCGCTGCCTCCGGCCCGAGTGTACTGCACGGGCTATGATCGACGGCATGAACCGACTGGCGCGCGAGGCCAGCCCCTACCTCGTGCAGCACGCGGCGAATCCCGTCGACTGGTACGCGTGGGGTGAGGAGGCGTTCGCGGCCGCACGAGCCCGGGACGTCCCGATATTCCTCTCGGTGGGATACTCGACCTGCCACTGGTGCCACGTCATGGCGCACGAGTCGTTCGAGAACGCCGCGACCGCGGCCGTGCTCAACGAGGGGTTCGTCTGCGTGAAGGTCGATCGCGAGGAGCGGCCCGACGTGGACCGGGTCTACATGGCGTTCGTGCAGGCAACCACCGGCAGCGGCGGCTGGCCGATGAGCGTGTGGCTCACGCCGGCGCTCGAACCGTTCTATGGCGGCACCTACTTTCCGCCCGCCGCCGCGTTCAGCCGGCCGTCGTTCCTCGACGTGTGCAGGGAGATTGCCCGCGCCTGGCGCGACGAGCGCGCCGACCTCGCCGCGTCGGCGGCCAGCGTGATCGAGCGGCTGCGCCGCGCCGGCGCGCCGGCGGGGGAAGCGGCGGCGCCGGACGCCGCGGTACTCGAGGCCGCGGCGGGGCAGTGGGCCCGCAGCTTCGACGAACGTCGCGGCGGCTTCGGCGACGCGCCGAAGTTCCCGCGGCCGAGCGAGCTGCTGTTCCTGCTGCGCGAGCACGCCCGCAGCGGCGCCGAGCGGCCGCGGACGATGGTGCTGGGCACGCTGCGCGCGATGGCGCTCGGCGGCATGCGCGACCACGTCGGCGGCGGTTTCCATCGCTACTCGGTGGACGGCGGCTGGCGCGTGCCCCACTTCGAGAAGATGCTCTACGACCAGGCGCAGCTGGTGCTGGCGCTGCTCGAAGCCTGGCAGGTGAGCCACGATCCGTTTTTCGCCCAGGTGGCCGAGGACACGCTGCGCTACGTGCAGCGCGACCTGACCTCTCCGGAGGGCGGCTTCTATTCGGCCGAGGACGCTGATTCGGTGCCGCCCGGCCAGGCCGGGCAGTCCGGAGCGCACGCGACCGAGGGCGCGTTCTACATCTGGTCGCGCGACGAGATCGTCCGCGTGCTCGGACCCGACGCGCCGGTGTGGGAGCGCCGCTTCGGCGTCCAGCCCGGAGGCAATGCGCCGTTCGATCCCCAGGGGGAGTTCGGTGCGCACAACCTGTTCTACACGGCCCGCACCATTGCCGACGTGGCGCGCGAGGTCGGGCTGGAGCCGGCGGCGGTCGGCGCGGCGCTGGCGCGCGGGCGCCAGCGCCTGTTCGAGGCGCGGCAGGCGCGGCCACGGCCGCAACGCGACGACAAGGTGCTCACGGCCTGGAACGGGCTGACAATCGCCGCCTGCGCGCGCGCCGCCCGTGTCCTCGACGTCCCCGGCGCGCTGGGTCCCGGCGAGGCGCCCACCGGCGCGCGCCACCTCGACGCCGCCAGGCGCTGCGCGGCGTTCGTGCGATCGACGCTGTGGGACGAGTCGACTGGCCGGCTCCATCGACGCCATGCCGCCGGCTCGGCCGGCATCGACGCCTTCGCCGAGGACTACGCCTACCTGGCTTGGGGCCTGCTGGAGCTTTTCCAGGCCGATGGCGATCCGGCGTGGCTGGTCTGGGCCCGGACGCTGCACGCGTCGCTCGACCGCCTGTTTGCGGCGCCTGACGGCGCCGGCTGGTACGCCACCACCGGCGAGGACGCCTCGGTGCTGCTGCGCCTGCTGGACGAGTACGACGGCGCCGAACCGGCGGCCAGCTCGGTGGCGGTCATGAACCTGCTGGCGCTGGCGCGGCTCACCGGGGACATCACCTATCAGGTGCGCGCCGAGGGCGTGCTGCGGGCCTGGGGCGGGCGTCTGCGCTCGCAGCCACGCGCGGCGCCGTTGATGCTGGCGTCGCTGGCGACCTCGCTGCTGCCCGCCGCCGAGGTGGCGATCGTCGATTCGCCGGACGGCGCGGCCGCGCCGCTGCGGCAAGTCGTGGCGGCGGCCTTCCTGCCGTCTGCCGTCGTGGTGCCGGTGGCGCCGGCATGGGCCGGCGCGGTATCGGCCGCCGTGCCGTGGGTGGCACCGCTGGTCGGCCTGTACGGGGCGCCCGCCGCGTACTTCTGCCGCGACTTCGTCTGCGAGCGTCCGACGAGCGATCCGGCCACTCTCGCGACCGCGATCGAGGCGCTGGCGCCGCCGGCCACGGCACCGGAGGCGCCGGCATGAACCCGCCCGTGCTCCGCCGCATCGACGAGGACGGGGGCACCTGGGTGCGGCTGCAACTCGACGCGCCGCCGGGCCACCTGCTGTCGTCGAAGATGGTCGACGAGCTCACCAGTGCTCTCGAATCGACTCGCGGCGGCCGCAGCCTGCGCTGGCTCACGCTCGAGGGTGCCGGTGGCCAGTTCTCGTACGGCGCCAGCATCCCTGAGCACCTGCCGGCGCCCATGCCCGAGGTGCTGCCGGCGATGCACCGCTTGATGCGCACGCTGCTCGATCTGCCGGCGCCGACCGCCGCCCTCGTCGATGGCCGGTGCCTGGGCGGGGGCTTCGAGCTGGCGCTGTGCTGCGACGACATCCTGGCCACGACGACGGCGACCTTCGGGTTGCCGGAGATCCGCCTCGCGGCGTTTCCGCCGGTGGCGGCGGCGCTGCTGCCCGTCCGCGTCGGTGCCTCGCGGGCGAGCCGGGCGGTGGTCACCGGCGACACGCAGCCGGCCGGGTACTGGCACGACGCCGGACTCGTGTCGCTCGTGCCGGAGTCGTCGTCGCTGGTCGAGGCCGCACGGGGCTGGTTCGAGCGGCAGCTGGCGCCGCACTCCGCCGTCGCGCTCTCGCACGCCGCGCTCGCCGCCCGCGCGGTGTGGCGTCCCGCTGTGGAGCGCGCGCTGGCCGAGAACGAACGCCGCTACCTCGACGAGCTGCTGAAGACCCACGACGCCGAGGAGGGCGTGCGCGCCTGGATGGACAAGCGGCCGCCGGTGTGGCGGCACGAGTGAGGAATCGGAGACGGTTATCGAGTAGCGTAGGCCGACGCCGGGGTGGCGTAACTGGCAGCCGCACAGGACTTAAAATCCTGGGCTCCGCAAGGAGCGTGTGGGTTCGACCCCCACCCCCGGCACTTCAGCTGCAGCGTTACCTGCGGAGGTGACGCTCGATGGATCGCCGTCGGCCCTCCCAGGAGAGGCCATCGTGAATCAAATCGCGTGTGTTCTGGCGTTTGCCTCGGTGCTGGCGCTGCAGGCCGGGCGTGGCGACAAGGTGCAGGGCGCGTCGCTACCGGTACTCGGAGCCTGCAACACCGTCCCGAACTACTCCACGTCGAAGCTCCCGGCGATGCCTGGGGGCGAGCCGGGGAGGCTCCGGCGGTGGCGATCGTTCCCGCTCACCTATTCGGTGGACACGTCCGGGCTGCCGGCATCGGTGCAGAAGGTCTATGACGAGGCCGCAGTCGTGGCGCGCGATCTGTGGAGCATCGCCACCGCTGAGCGCGTCGGTCAGCTCCGGCAAGTGCCGAATGGCGGACAGATCAGCGTGCGACTCGTCCCGGTCGACTCAATCCCGTCGGCAGGGTTCACGACGATCGCTGGCGAGGGCAACGTGATTACCGCCGCGGTGATCCAGCTGGCGCGGTTTCCCGACGATGTCTCCATGATCGAACGCGGGCTGCAGCGGCGGGTGACGCTCCACACGGTGAACACCCTCGCCCACGAGATTGGTCACGCCCTGGGCATCCAGCTGCATTCGCCCGACGAATCCGATCTCATGAACGAAAACGGGAACTTCCAGCCGGTCCGCGACGACGAGCGTGACCCGCGTTCGTTTGTCACGGCGGCGGATCGCAACACCATGCTCGACGCCTATTGCCGCTGACGCGCGGCGGTGGCGCATGCGTCTCGTCACCCACGGATCCTCTCTCCTTCCATGACTGACACCCTGCTCGCGCTGATCGACGAGGCCTACGACCACCGCTCGTGGCATGGCACCAACCTGCGCGGGTCGATCCGCGGGTTGTCGATCGCCGAGGCCGCCCGGCGGCCGTCGCCCGGCCGCCACAACATCTGGGAACTGGTGGTCCACGCCGCCTACTGGAAGTACGCCGTGCGACGACTCCTCACCGGCGAAGCCCGCGGCTCCTTCCCGCTCAAGGGCAGCAACTGGTGGTCGCGGCCGGACCGCCGGACGCCGGCGGCGTGGCGCGCCGACGTGGCGCTCCTGGCCGCGGAGCATCGCCGGCTGCGTGCGGCCGTGGTCGGATTCCCGGCGCGGCGGTGGCCGAAGCGCGCATCCGGCAGCATTTACAGCCACGCGGCGCTGGTGCGCGGGGCCGCGGCCCACGACCTGTATCACGCCGGGCAGATTCAACTGCTGAAGCGGCTGGCACGTCGCTGATGCCGCCGCCCCGTTGCGTCGAAGCGAGTCTGGTGCCGATGACATAAGATGACGGCAGCCACCAGCACCGGCTGGCGTTGTCCCCCTGGAGGCTTCCGATGCGGTGGGAAGATCAGCGGCGTAGCCAGAACGTCGAAGACCGACGCGGCATGCGCGTACCCGGGGGCATGGCCGGCGGCGGCATCGGCACGATTGTCATCGTGCTGATCATCTCGTGGCTCACCGGTGCCAATCCGCTCATGCTGTTCCAGGTGGCCGACGGGCTGAGCGGCGGCGGCCAGCAGGCGCCGGTGCAGCCGGGGCCGACCGGTGCACCGTCCAACGACCCGCAGGCGGAGTTCGCCGCGGTGGTACTGGCCGACACCGAGGACACCTGGGGACGGGTGTTCCAGCAGGGCGGAGAACGATATAGCCCGCCCACGCTCGTGCTCTTCAACGACGCCGTGCAATCGGCCTGCGGCACGAATTCAGCGGCGGTCGGGCCGTTCTACTGTCCGCTCGATCAGAAGCTCTACATCGACCTCGGGTTCTTCCGCGAGCTGGATCAGAAGTTCGGTGCGCCCGGCGACTTCGCCCAGGCCTACGTCATCGCCCACGAGGTGGGCCATCACATCCAGACCCTGCTGGGCATCTCCGAGCGCGTCATGCAGCTGCGGCAGCGTGCCAGCGAGGTCGAGGGCAACCGGCTGTCGGTCATGCAGGAGCTGCAGGCCGATTGCTTCGCCGGCGTCTGGGGCCACCATGCCAACCGCAAGAGCCTGCTCGAGGCCGGCGACGTCGAGGAGGGCCTGCGTGCCGCCGCGTCGATCGGCGACGACATGATGCAGCGCCGGGCCAGCGGCCGAGTCTCCCCGGAGTCGTGGACGCACGGTTCCTCGGAGCAGCGCGTCGAGTGGCTCCGCCGCGGGCTCACCCAGCGGCACCATCGACGCCTGCGACACCTTCGGACAAGGCTCGCGCCGCTAACCTGGCGTAGCGTTCGCCTTCGGGTTCCGAGCCGCTAGGCCCTAGCCCGCCAGCCGCTGTTCGGGAATCACCAAATCTTGACGCGCTGGTCCGGCGGCAGGAACAGCGCATCGCCCGGCTTGACGTCGAACGCGGTGTAGAACGCGTCGACGTTGGGCAGCGGCCGCGTCGCCCGGAACATGTCCGGCGCGTGCACGTCGGACATGATCTGCTGGCGGAGGAAGTCGTCGCGCGTCTTGGCGCGCCACGCCTGGGCCCATCCGGCGAAGAACCGCTGGTCGCCGGTGAGGCCGTCCATCACTGGCGCCGGCTTCCCGCCGAGTGACTTCTGGTAGGCGCGGTGGGCGATGACCAGCCCGGTGAGATCGCCGATGTTCTCGCCGAGCGTCAGCTCGCCGTTCACCTTCAGTCCCGGCAGCGCCTCGATCGCCGAGTACTGCGCCACCAACCCCTTGGCCCGGCGCATGAACTCCTCGCCGTCCTTGGCGGTCCACCAGTCGCGCAGCACGCCCTTGGCGTCGAAGCGCCGGCCCTGGTCGTCGAACCCGTGGCCCATCTCGTGGCCGATGACGCCGCCGATCGCGCCGTAGTTCATCGCGTCGTCGGCGGCCATGTCGAAGAACGGCGGCTGCAGGATGGCGGCGGGGAAGACGATCTCGTTGCGGACCGGGTGGTAGTAGGCGTTGACGGTCTGCGGGTTCATCTCCCATTCCTCGGGATCGATCGGCTGCCCGACCTTGCCGAGGTCGAAGAGCGAGTCGGCCTCGAGCGCCCGCATCATGTTGCCGACCAGGTCGTCGCGCTTGATCTCGACCTTCGAGTAGTCGCGCCACTTCGAGGGGTAGCCGATCTTCGGGCGGAACGCCGCCAGCTTGGCGTGCGCCTCCTTCTTGGTCTCGGGCCCCATCCACTCGAGGCCGTCGATGCCCTCGCGATAGGCGGCGCGCAAGTTCTCGATCAGGGTGTCCATGCGGGCCTTGGCCGCCGGCGTGAAGTGCTTCTCCACGTAGGTCTTGCCGAGCAGCTCGCCAACCGTGGCGTCGAGGTTGTTGAGGGCGCGCTTCCAACGCGGCTGGAGCTCCGCGACACCCTGCAGCGTGCGATTGCGGAAGTCGAAGCGGGCGTTGACCAGCGCTGGGTGGAGATACGGCGCGAAGCGATCGATCACGTGGAAGGTCAGATGCGGCTTCCACTGATCGACCGGTGTCGCGGCAACGGTGGCGGCAAGCGCCTTGACGAAGCTCGGTTGGGCGATGACCACCGCCGGCGCGTTCGAGATGCCGAGCTCACCCGTCCAGGCGGTCCAGTCGAGCCCTGGAAATTGCACCGGCAGGTCGGCGAGAGCGACCTTGTTGTAGGTCTTCACGGCGTCTCGGCTCTCGACGTTGGTCCAGTGAGCGCGCGCCAGGCGCGTTTCGAGGGCGAGGATGTCGGCGGCAGCCTTGGCCGGGTCGGGCACCTGGGCGGCGGTCAGCACGGTCGTGACGTAGGCCACGTACTTGGTGCGGTATTCGCGCAGCTTCGGATCGTTCTTCAGGTAGTAGTCGCGGTCGGGCAGGCCGATGCCGCCCTGGCCGATGTAGAGCGTGTTGCGCGTCGGGTCCTTGGCATCGCCGTCGACGCCCGGTCCGAGTGGCGCGCCGCCGACGCTCAGCTTGGCCTGGCGGGCGAAGTACTTCGCGAGGTCGGCCTTGGTCGAGAGCGCCTGGATCGCCTTCAGCTCCGACGCGAGCGGCGTGAGCCCTAGTTGCTCGGCGCGCGCTTCGTCCATGAACGCGGTGTAGAAGTCGCCGATCTTCTGTCCGTCGGATCCCGGGGCGTTCGGCGCGGCGGCGGCCGCCTCCACCAGCACTTTCAGCTGCTCTTGCGACCGGTCGAAGGCCTCGTAGAAGCCGCCGTAGGCCGGCTTGTCGGCCGGTATCTCGGTGGTGGCCAGCCAGCCGCCGTTCACGAAGCGGAACAGGTCGTCCTGCGGGCGCGCCGTCCGGTCGAACGTCGCGGCGTCGAGGCCGGAGACGAGCGGCGGCGGGGCGGCAGCGGGGGCGGATGCCGGCGCCGAGGGCTGCGAGCACGCGGCGACGAGCGGAAGGACGAAGAGGACCTGAAGGCGAAGCATCGTCCGCAACTCCTGGAAAGGTGGCACCATCATACGTGGCTCGTATCGGCGTCGAGCTGGCCCCGGGCAATTCTCCGAGACGAAATCCGGGGCGAGTGGAGGGTGCGAATGCGCCGGCACCCCTTGCATTACGGACCGCAAAGGGAGGGAGCTGACATGACCCGACACCTGATTGCCTGCGCCGCCGTGCTGCTGGCCGGCTGCTCGCCGCCGGCCCCGACCTCGACGCCGCCAGCCGCGGCGGCGGCAGCGCCGCAAGCGCCGGCATCGCCAGCTGCCACGGCGGCTGCGCCACAGGCGCCGGCATCGCCAGCCGCCTCGACTCCGGCATCGGCTCCCGCGGCGTCGGCGGCGCCCGCAGCGGCGCCGGTCAGCGCGGCTCCTGCCGCGTCGTCTCCGCCGCTAGCACCGCCGGCGCCACCCGCCCCGCCCGAGCCGGTCTACAAGGAGATCGTGATCCCCACTGGCACGACCCTCTCCATCGAGCTGCGCACCGCCCTGGCGTCCGATACCAGCACGGTGGAGCAGGACGTGCACGGCGTGCTGCGCCGCCCCGTGGTCGTCGGCGGCGTGGAAGTGGTGCCAGCCGGCGCCGCGGTGTCGGGCAGCGTCACCGCGGCCGAACGGTCGGCCCGAGTGAAGGGCCGGGCGCGCCTGGCGCTGCGCTTCACGTCGATCGCCATCGACGGCGCCGCCGAACCGATCTCGACGGCGGCGATCAGCCGGCAGGCTCAGGGGACCAAAGGCAAGGACGCCGCCAAGATCGGCATCGGCGCCGGGGCCGGGGCCTTGATCGGCGCGATCGCCGGTGGCGGTTCGGGCGCCGCAATCGGGGGCACGATCGGTGGAGCGGCGGGCACCGGTGCGGTACTGGCCACGCGCGGGGCCGAGGTGGAACTCCACACCGGCACGCCGCTGTCGACGACGCTGACGCGGCCGCTCACGGTCCGCGTGCGACAGCCGTAATATATCGCCGGTCCCAGGGACGAGGTGCCGACGAGCCGGCGTCCGCGGCCGTTGCAATACACTTTCGCGCATGCCCAAGCCGAGTCTTGCCGGGCGCGGCAATCGCCGTGCTCGTCGTCCTGCACACAGCCGGGCCGATGGCTCAGACGCCTGCCCCGGCGGCGGTGATGCCGCTGTCGGTGGACGCCATCATGCGCGGCCCGACGCTGGTCGGCTATCCGCCGGGCGACCTGCGGTGGTCGGGCGACAGCCGCGAGTTGTACTTCGAGTGGCGGATGCCCGGCGAAGACGAGGCGGCCACGTGGGTGGTCGGGCGCGACGGCGGGACGCCGCGACGGCTGAGCGACGCCGAGCGCCGCACGGCGCCGCTGGCCAATGGCTGGTGGGACGGTAAACGCGCCCGCATCCTCGGCGTCGATCGCGGCGACATCGTCGTCATCGACGCCGTCGGGCGCCGGCGGATCGAACTGACGCGGACCTCGGCCACCGAAACGGCCCCGCGCTGGGCTCGCGGCGGCAGCCACGCCACATTCGTGCGCGACAACCAGGTGTTCGTCGTGCCCGTGGACACGGTGGAGGACGGCGGGCTGGTGCAGCTGGTCGACGCGGCGAGCCGCCCGGCACCGCCGAAGCTCACCGACAGCCAGCGCACGGCCCGCAAGGAAGAGCAGCAGTTGATCGACTGGGTCGAGCGGGCCGCCGCCCGCCGGGCCCGTCAGGAAGCGCGCGACCGCTACCTGGCGCCGCTGCGGGTCGAGCTCGCCGAGCGGCAACGGATAGTCGATGCCGTGCTCGGCGCCGACGACGCCTACCTGTGGCTGGCGGTCACCGACGGCGCGCAGGCCCGCACCGCCGAGGTCCCGCGCTTCGTGTCCGAGTCGTCCTACACCGAGGAGATCAACGCCCGCACGTTCGTCGGCGACGCCCAGGACGGCCGGCGGCTGCTGGTGCTCGACCTGAAGACCGGTGACGCGGTCTGGGCGGGCCTGGACGGATCGGCCGAGCCGCGCACCGTGAAGCGTCCGCCGCTGCCATCGGAAGCGTTGTCGGAGCCGGCGGCCAAAGACGAACCGCCAGCCGCCAAAGGGCGCGACGTCCGCTGGACCACGCTGGTCCCCTCGCCCGACGGCCGACGCCTCGTCGCCTCGGTCCGTGCCGCCGACAACACCGACCGGTGGCTGGTGCGCGTCGATCCAGCCACCGGCCGATCGACCGTGCTCGATCATGTGCACGACGACGCGTGGGTGCGGGACATCGGGCCGAACGGATCCTACGGCGGCGGTCTCGGGTGGCTGCCCGACAGCCAGCGCCTCTGGTTCCTGGCCGAGCACGACGGCTGGATGCAGCTCTCCACCGTGGACATCGCCGCCGAGTCACCGGCCCGCGTGGCAGTGACCAGCGGACGGTTCGAGATCGACGCCGTGCAGGTCACGCCCGACGGATCGCGATTCCTGATCCAGTCCAGCGAGGTCCATCCCGGCGAGCGCCACGTGTACGCCGTGCCGGTGAGTGGAGGAGAGCGCACGCGGCTCACCCGGTGGACCGGCGGACATGTGGTGGAGGTCTCGCCCGACGGCGGGATGCTCGGGTTGGTGTCCTCGTCGTCGAACCAGCCGCCCGAAGTGTTCGTGATGGCCAACCAGCCGGGCGCCGAGCGGGTGCCGGTCACGACCAGCACGTCGGCCGAATGGCGGAGCCGGCGCTGGGTGGAGCCGCAGCTGGTCACCTACACGACCCGCGACGGCCAGCAGGTGCACGCGCGCCTCTACACCCCGGAGATGGTCGGGGCCACGCGGCATCCCGCCAGGCCGGCGGTGGTGTTCGTGCACGGCGCCGGTTACCTCCAGAACGCACACCGCTACTGGTCGTCCTACTACCGCGAGTACATGTTCCACCACCTGCTCGCCGCGAAGGGTTACGTCGTGCTCGACCCCGACTACCGGGCCAGCGCCGGCTACGGGCGGGACTGGCGGACCGCGATCTTCCGCTGGATGGGCGGCAAGGATCTCGAGGACGTCGTCGACGGCGCCGCCTACCTGGTGAAGCAGCACGGCGTGGATGCGCGACGCCTCGGCGTCTACGGCGGCAGCTACGGTGGCTTCATCACGCTGATGGCGATGTTCACCGTGCCCGACACGTTCGCCGCCGGCGCCGCGCTGCGGCCGGTTACCGACTGGGCGCACTACAACCACTCCTACACCGCCAACATCCTCAACGAGCCCCAGAGCGACATCGAGGCCTACCGCAAGAGCTCGCCGATCTACTTCGCCGAGGGCCTCAAGGGCGCGCTGCTCATCTGCCACGGGATGGTCGACGTGAACGTGCACTTCCAGGACTCGGTCCGTCTGGCCCAGCGGCTCATCGAGCTGCGCAAGGAGAACTGGGAACTGGCCGTCTACCCGGTCGAGGATCACGGCTTCGAACACGAGACCAGCTGGGCCGACGAGTACAAGCGCATCCAGGCGCTGTTCGACCGCACCCTGCTGCGCAAGTGACGTCCGCGGTTGCGCGTCGACCGGGCGTCGGCCAGAATGGCGCCATGGCCGACGCCGTGGCGGGATCGCCGGATGCCGACGAGCTGGTCAGCCTTCTCGACGCGGCCGTGGCGCTGCCCGATGTGGCCGCCATCACCGCGCGCGTCAAGTCCGATCTCGAAGATCTTCTGGGGCGCGGCGCCTTGCGGCTGCCTGCGGCCCTCGTCGCCGCTCGCCCCGACACCTATGCCAGGCGGCTCCTTCACGCCGATCCGGCCGGCCGCTACACCGCGGTGGTGATGACCTGGGGCCCCGGGCAATCGACGGCTGTCCACGATCACGGTGGGCTCTGGTGCGTGGAGGGCGTCGTCGCCGGCGAGATGACGGTGACCCAGTACGACGTCACGCGCCACGGTGACGGCACGGCGACGGTCGTGCCGGGTTCCTCGACGCGCGCCGGCATCGGCTCGGCCGGCCGGCTGATTCCGCCGACCGACTATCACGTGCTGGGCAACGCGCTCGCCGACACTGCCTCGGTCACGCTGCACGTTTACGGCGGCAGTCTCGACGATTGCCGAGTCTTCGTGCCGGCGACCGGTGGCCGCTACCGCGAAGAAGCCCGCCGGCTGTCGTACCACGTGTGAGGCATGGCTGAGGGCCTCGGGCGTCTGATCGTCGGTCGCGATCCGGCACGCACGCTTCGCCGCATTCTGGTGCTCGTCGCCGGTGCCGCCGCGCTGGTGACCTACGGCATTCTTCCGGTGCGCGGCCAGGGACCGAGCATGCAGCCGACCATTCGCGACGGCCAGCTCCTCATCGTCAGCCGTCTCTCCTATGCCCTGCGATCGCCGCGGCGCGGCGAGGTGGTCGCCGTGCGCCTCGCCGGCGATGAGGCCGTGCTCATCAAACGCATCCTCGCCGGTCCGGGCGACCGCATCGCGATCGTCAGCGGCGAAGTGATCGTGAACGACGTGTCGATCGAGGAGCCGTACGTGGAGTTGCGCCAGCCCTGGCGCATGGCGGAAACGCTCCTCGAACCGGAGCAGTACTTCGTCGTCGGCGACAACCGTGGCATGCCGATGGAGCTGCACACCCTGGGCACCGTTGCCGCCACGCGATTGATCGGTCCGGTGGTCTGGTGAACCCCGCCGCCCTGGCGCGCGGGCTGGCGCTGGCGGCCGCTGTCGTGGCGGCGTACCTCGTCTGGGGTTGGCTCGCCGCCTCCGAAGCGGACCGTGTCCGCGAGGCCGTGGACGGACTGGCCACTACGCTCTCGAGCCGGCCGGCCGATCCGCTGGCACAGGTCACCGCGCTCGGGCAGCTCCGTCAGCGCCTGGCCGAGGACGTCGTCGTGACGTCGCCCGCTGGCGCCGAGATTCGCGGCCGCGACGCCGTCGCCGGTCTCTGGCAGCGGGTCCGGGCGTCGGCCGATGCGACGCGGGTCCGTGCCGTCGACGTGGTGATCGTCGTCGGCGAGGCCGGTGACACGGCGACGGCCGAGGGGGTCGCCGAGCTCTCGGTCGATCGCTCCGGAGTCGAGGAGCGCGCCCTGCACGAGGTGCGCATGTCGCTGGTCGCGGTCGACGGCGAGTGGCTGGTGTCGCGGGCGGCCCTGGTCGAGCCGGTGACCCGACCGCGGTGAGTCGGGGAGGATTGCGCCGTCATGTCCACGATCGACTTGCAGTTCCAGGGCCGTCCCGGCGTCATCGCCACCGCGGTCATCCCGGTCGGCGGCGGCGTGGTGCTGGTGGACCCCGGGCCAAGCTCCTGCCTGCCGCAGCTCGAGGCGGGACTGGCGGCGCTGGGACACGGGCTGGCCGAGGTGCGTGGGCTCTTGCTCACGCACATCCATCTCGACCACGCCGGGGTGGCCGGCACGCTGGCCCAGCGGCTGCCCGGCCTGCCGGTGTACGTCCACGACACCGGCGCGCGGCATCTGGCCAGCCCGGAGAAGCTGCTGGCCAGCGCGACGCGTCTCTACGGCGCGGACATGGATCGGCTGTGGGGTGAATTCCTGGCCGTGCCCACGGTATCGCTGCGGCCGCTGCACGGCGGCGAGACCATGGATGTCGCCGGGCGGCGGTTCGAAGTGGCCTACACGCCAGGGCATGCCGTGCACCACGTGAGCTACCTCGATGGCGTCGACGGCACCGCCTATGTGGGCGACACCGCGGGAATCCGCCTTCGTCCCGGGTATGTGCTGCCGGCCACGCCGCCGCCCGACATCAATCTCGACGACTGGGAGCAGAGCCTCCAACGCATCGAAGCCTGGCAGCCGGCCCGTCTCTACCTGACGCACTTCGGCGAAGGCGATGCGCCGCCGGCGCACCTGGCGATGTACCGCGGGTCGCTGGCGCGCTGCGCCGAGCGCGTACGTTCATCGCTGTTGGAGGGCACCGACGACGACCAGCGGATCGCGGCCTGGGAGGCGTGGCTCAGGGCGGACATCCGCGCGGCGCTTCCCGAAGAGGCGGCTTCGGCCGCCGAGGTGGCCGCGCCGTTCCGGCAGCTCTGGCTCGGGCTCGCCCGCTACTGGCGGAAGCGCGAGGCAGCGGGCTCGTAGCTGGCTCTTAGCTGGCGACCGCCATCGTCTCGACGTAGCGGGTTGCCGGGGCGGTCGCCGCCGCGCGGGCCGGCTCGACCAGGAAGCGCAGGGCGTAGCCGCAGGGCGCCCCGTGGCTGGCTCGATGAGATTCCACGCGCCACACCGCCGCCAGCGTTCGCGTGCCGTTCAGTTGCGCCGGCGCCTGCGAGTTGGCGACCTCGAGCTGGAGGTGCACGAGCCGGAACAGGGGAATCGGCGCCTGCGACGCGCACTCGACGAACGCGCCGGACTCACTGAGATCCCGGGTTGTGACGGAGGCGAACCGCACGGCGCCCGTGGCGTCCTTCCACGTCAGTCTCGCCGGGACCGCGACGCGTTGCCGGGTGGCGGCGCGGGGAGCGGCGTTGACGACGGCGGATGAGTGAGCGATGGCCACGGTAACCCCCAGGAGAATCGACCTGTGTGCAGGTCTTGCAATGCCCAGTCGTTCTCCAAGATCCGCGCCGACTCGATCCGTATACCGACTAAACGACTATTTATATGACTTTAAAAGACATAAATATACGTTCATTGATCATTCCAGTGAGTCAGATCACTGCCCATTGAGTATATTTAGTATCCACTTACCATTCTGAGTGGATACTCAATACTCAGCCCGCGACGTCCGCAGCCTCGATTCCCAGCCGCTTCAACTTCAAATACAGCCCGCGCCTGGTCAGCCCCAGGACGCGCGCGCTCTCGGCGATGTTGCCGCTCGCCCTGGCCAGCGTGTCCTCGATCAGGCCCCGTTCGATCTCGTCGACCAGCGCCGCCAGCGACTGGCCGGCACGGAGGCGGGGCGCCCCGGCGCCGTCGGCCTCGCCGCGGGGGGCCTCGGCGGTGAGGTCCGGCGACAGCTGATCGGGCACGACCGTGCTCCCGGGCGCGGCCAGGGCCACCGCGCGCTGCACCTCGTTGCGGAGCTGACGGACGTTGCCCGGCCACCAGTAGGAGGCGAACAGGCTCAGCACTTCGGCGCTCAGTTGGACGTCGGGCTTGCCGAGGCGATCGGCCGACTCGCGCAGGAAGAACGTGGCGAGGTGGGGAATCTCGTCGCGGCGCTGGCGCAGCGGTGGGATGTGGATCCGGATGACGCTCAGGCGGTAGTAAAGGTCCTCGCGGAACTTGCCCTCGGCGACGCGCTGCTCGAGGTCGGCATTGGTGGCGGCCAGCACCCGGACGTCGACCGATTGGGGCCGGGTGTCGCCCACCGGCAGGATCTCACTCTGTTCCAGGAACCGCAGCAGCTTGGGCTGGACGTCGATCGGGAGATCGCCGACTTCGTCGAGGAACAGCGTGCCGCCGGCCGCCGCCCGGATGAGCCCCGGCTGGTCGTTGACCGCCCCCGTGAAGGCCCCGCGCCGGTGGCCGAACAGCTGGCTGTCGGCCAGCTCGCGGGTGGTGGTCGTACAGTTGTAGGGCAGGAAGGTGGCGGCGCTGCGCAGCGACCCGGCGTGTATCGCCTGCGCGATGAGCTCCTTGCCCGTGCCGCTCTCGCCGGTGATGAGCACCGTGAGGTCGTTGCCCTGCAGGCGCTGCACCTGATCGACCACGCGCTGCATCGAGGGCGACGCACAGATGAATCCGGCCAGCAGCGGTTCGAGCGGACGTTCTGGCACGGCCGCCGGCGCGCCGCCCGGCCGCTCCCGGGCCGAACACAGCTCGAACCCCTGCTGCGCGACGGCGGCCATCATGCGCAAGCGGCGCAGCGCCATGTCGCTCCATGGCCGCGCGCTCGCCACCATCAGCTGGCGCAGCCCGTCGCCGTCGAGACCCAGCGGCCGGACGACGACCGGCACGGTCCCGAAGGCGCCACCGTCACGGCCTAGCGCGACGACACGCCGAGCGGCACCGGTGTCGCCGCCGGCGAACGCCACGATTCGGGGATCGCCCCCCGAGGGCGTCACCGCCACCACCGCGACATCGGCGAGCACCGCCTCGCGCGCTGCCATCACCAGCTCGTGCGCCAGCAGATCGGGCAGCACCGAGGCGTTGACCAGGCGCTGGACCAGCGCGTCGTCGGCGTCGGCCGGAGATCCCAGATAGATGCCGCTGCCGGCCGAGACGGGCTCGGTGAGGGCCCGTTCGGTCTCCGCGAGATCGCGCGCCGAACCCAGCGCGCGGAAGACATCGCGCGCGTCGGTGAAGTGCCGCTCGGCGACCGACCGCGCGCCGGCGTCCTGGGCCAGCCGTCCGAGTGCGAACTGACTCACCGCCGCCTGGTAGCGCTCGCCGACCAGGTCGAAGACGCTCGCGCTCTGGGCGATGTCGTGATACGCCTCGTTGGGCCGCGCCTCGCGGGCGTGGAGCTGGCCGCGCAGGCGCAGGAACTCGCCCCAGGCACCGGGCGTGACGCGCGGGTCGATGCGTCCTTCGGCGGCGGCGATGCGTAGGCCGGCCTCGGCCGTGCGTCCGGCGAGCAGCAGCGCCTCGGCGGCGATGAGCTCGGCGTCGAGGCGCTCGGCCGGGGGGGCGCCGTCGGCGGCGACGATCGCGTCGGCGAGCGCCAGCGCCTCGTCGGGGCGGCCCTGACGCACGCTGAGCCGGGCCCGGATCACGCGCACTGACCACTCGTACCAACGGCTCGTCTGCCGGCCGTAGGCGCCGTAGGCGTCGGCGGCATGCGTGAGCGAGTCGGCGGCCCGCTCGTAGTCGCCGCGCATCAGGGCGATCTGCGCCAGGGTGTCGTGCACGGCGCCGGTAATCTCGGGCGCGCGGGTAGCTGGTGCGATGGTGAGCGCGCGCTGCAGCGCCTCGTCGGCGGGGTCGAGCCGTCCGAGCTTGACGTAGACCTGGCCCAGCGTCGCCAGCGACTCGGCGAGCCGGTGCGGCTGCCCGATCTGGTCGTGGAGCGCCACCGCCCGCTCGGCCAGCGCGATCGCCTGGTCGTAGCGGCGCCTGAGCTGCGCCACCGCGGCCTGGTTCATGTAGGTGAGCGCCAGGACGTCCTCGGCGCCGAGCGCCGTCGCCAGCCGTTCGGCGTTGCGCAGCGCCGCGGTCGCGTCATCGTAGCGTCCTTGCTGGGCGAACATCACCCCCGACACCGAGTGCACCTGAGCCAGGTGCCGCCGATCGCCGGCGGCGTGCAGTGCCGCGGCCGCCTCGGTGAGATGCTCGCGGACGATCGCGTGGTCGCCGACTTTGAGGTAGCAGTAGACCAGCTCGAAGTGCGCCAGCCCGATGCCGCGCGAGTCGTGGGCTGCTTCGGCGTGCTTCAGCGCCCGGCCGTGCAGCGCAATCGCCCGTGACTGCTCGCCGTGCGCGTGCGCGACGCGGCCGTGCAGCCGCCACAAGGTGGCCAGCAGCGCCGTCGGAATCGGGTCGCGGATCTGATCGGGCGGCCGGCCGAGCACGGTCGCGGCGCGATCCGGTTCGCCCTGTATCAGGCACGCCTCGGCCAGCGCGGCGCGGACGATGAGCTCGTCCTGACGCTTGATTCCGCGGGAGTGCAGCAGCGGCTCGAGGAGCTCGGCGGCGGCGGACCCGCGCCCACGCTCGAGCAGCGCCGACGCGCGAGCCAGCACCGGCTGGAGGGGCGCGCTGATCACCTGCCGGAGTATACGCCAGCGATTTCTGTGAACCGACGGGTTGTCGGCGGCGCCTATCGCCTGTAATCTCGATCGGTGATCGAACGCCGCCCAGCCGCGGACGGACCCACGGTGATCCGCGCCCACGCCGCCGGCCACACCGATACCGGCCCGGTGCGCGCCGGCAACGAGGACGCGCTGCGCATCGAGGCCGAGCTCGGACTGTACGCCGTGGCCGACGGCATGGGCGGCCACCGCGCCGGCGAGGTGGCCTCGCACCTGGCGCTGGCGACGCTGGTCGATCAGGTGTCGGCGAGCCGCCAGCCGGGCTACTCGTGGCCGTACGGCCGCGACCCCCAGCGCGACGATGCCTCCAACGAACTGGCCCACGCAGTCCGCGCCGCCAATGCCCGGGTGGTGGAGGCGGGGGACCTCGACCCCGAGCTCGCGGGGATGGGCACGACCCTGACCGCGCTCGCGCTGGGTGACGGACGGGTGGCGATCGCCAGCGTCGGCGACAGCCGCGGCTACCTGGTGCGGGACGGCGCCGTGCGGTTGCTGACCCACGACGACACGTGGCTGGCGTCGGTGATGGGCCGCGACGCGGCGCGCGAGGCGGCGGCGCGGTCCCATCCGATGCGCCACGTGCTGACCAGCATCGTCGGCGCCCGCGACGCCGCCGAGCCCGAGGTGATCCTGCACGACGCGCAAGCCGGCGACGTGTTCGTCCTGACCACCGATGGGCTGCACAACGTCGTCGACGACGACACCATCGGACGCCTGGCCGCCGAAGGCGGTCTCGACCAGGCGGTGACGCGGCTGGTCGGCGAGGCGCTGGCGCGCCGGACGACCGACAACGCGACCGTGGTCATCATCCGGGTCGAGTAGCCACCAGGGCTGCGAGCCGTCCCCGTCGAACGGGTGGCGCGTTCGATCCGTCATAATGCGTCGATGGCCCGTAGCCGCTCGGCGACGCTCGTGATCGCGGGGGTGCTCACGGCGGGGTGCGGCGCGCCCGCCGAGGTCGACCGCGGGCGCCCGGCGGCGACGCCGCCCGCCGCGCCCGCCGCGGAGGCGACGGCCGCGTCGTCAGGCTCGACGAGGCGGTTTGCTGCCGCCGAGCGCCGCGTCGTCTTTCTGGGTGACAGCCTCACGGCCGGGCTGGGCCTGCCGATCGAAGAAGCCTATCCGTCGATCATCGAGCGGCGTCTGCAGGCACGGGACCAGGGCTGGAGCGTGGTGAACGCCGGCGTGTCGGGCGACACCTCGGCTGGCGGCCTGCGCCGGCTCGACTGGGCGCTCGAGGGCGGCGCGGCAATCGTCGTCGTGGCCCTCGGCGCCAACGACGGCCTCCGCGGGTTGCCGGTCGACGCCCTGGCGCGCAACCTCGACGCCATCGTGACCAGGGCCGGGGCCACCGGCGCGGCGGTGGTGATCGCCGGCATGGAGGCGCCGCCGAACACCGGCCCCGACTACACCCGCAGCTTCCGCGAGGTCTATCCGGCCCTCGCCGCCCGTCATCAGGTGACGCTGCTGCCGTTCCTGCTCGATGGCGTCGCTGGCGACGCCGCGTTCAACCAGGCCGATGGCATCCATCCGAATCGGCAGGGAGCGAGCAAAGTGGCCGACCTTGTGTGGCGGACGCTCGAGCCGATCATCGCGGCCCGCGAGAGAGCCGCCACCGAATGATCGCCCTGCGCGGCGTCTCGAAGACCGTGGACAGCGGCGGCCGGCCGCTCACCATTCTCCACCCGCTCGACCTCACGGTGCCGGACGGACAGTTCCTGGCGATCGTCGGCCCGTCGGGCAGCGGCAAGACGACGCTGCTCGGCCTGATGGCCGGACTCGACGCCCCCACGACCGGCACGATCGAGGTGGCCGGCACCGAGATCACGGCGCTCGACGAAGACACCCTGGCGACGCTGCGCGGCGCGCGCATCGGCTTCGTCTTCCAGTTCTTCCACCTCGTGCCGTCGCTGACCGCGCTCGAGAACGTCCTGGTGCCGATGGAACTGGTCGGGCGGCGCAATGCCCGGGCGCGCGCCGTGGCCCTGCTCGACGAGGTGGGATTGTCGGATCGCGGCCACCACTACCCGTCGCAGCTGTCGGGGGGCGAGCAGCAGCGCGTGGCGATCGCGCGCGCGCTGGCCAACGACCCGCCGCTCATCCTGGCCGACGAGCCCACCGGCAACCTCGACGGGGCCAATGGGCGCCACGTGCTCGACCTGCTGCTCGACGTGCGGCGCCGGCGCAACGTGACGCTCGTGCTCGTCACCCACGACGCCGACATCGCCGCCCTGGCCGACGTGCGCCTCACGCTGCGCGACGGCCGTCCGGTGCCCGACACCACGACCGCGCTGGTGGGGGCCGGGGCATGAGGTTCGTCCTCGCCATGGCCGGCCGCGAGATGCGGGCGTCGTGGCGCCGGCTCGTGTTCTTCTTTCTCTGCATCTCGCTGGGGGTCGGGTCGATCGTCACCCTCCGCTCGGTGATCCAGAGCGTGCGCCAGGTGTTCGCCGGTGAGGCCCGGGCGCTGCTCGCCGCCGACCTGGTCGTCTCGACCAACCGCCCGATGGCCGCCGAGGTGGCGACCCGCATCGACGGCCACCTCGCCGCCGCCGGTGCCGAGGTGACGCGCACGGTGGAAGTGGCGACGATGGCCCAGGCCGCATCCGGCGGGGCTGCGCGGATGGTCGAGCTGAAGGCGGTGAGCGAGGGGTTCCCGTACTATGGGGCGCTGCGTCTCGAAGGCGGCCAGCCCTACGGCTTTGAGCGCGTCGCCGGATTCGGCGCGCTGGTGCGGCCGGAGCTGCTGGCGCAACTCGGCCTCCGCGTCGGCGACGAGGTGTCGCTCGGCGGGCGGGCGTTCGTGATTCGCGGCGTGATCGAAGCCGAGCCGGGACGCCGCCTCGGCGCCTTCAGTCTGGGGCCGCGGGTGATCGTCGCGCTGCCCGACCTCGAGCAGACCGGGCTGCTGGCCTTCGGCAGCCGGGCCACCTATCAACGGCTGGTGCGCGTGCCCGACGCGGCGCTGGCCGGTCTCACCAGCCGCCTGCGCGCCGACCTGGCCAACTCGTTCGTCCGCGTGCGGCCTTACACGGCCACCGAGGACGACATGGGCGAGGACTTCGCCCGCGCCGAGAACTACCTCTCGCTGGTCGGCCTGGTCATCGTCATCCTCGGCGGCGTCGGCGTGTCGAGCGTGACCCGCGTCTTCGTGCAGCAGAAGCTGAAGAGCATCGCCGTGCTCAAGTGCCTCGGCGCCCGCGGCGCCCAGGTGCTCGCCGTGTATGTCGCCCAGGTGCTGGCGCTGGGTGTGCTCGGGAGCGTCGTCGGCGTGGCCATCGCCGCTGCGGCGATGGCCCTCATCCCGCGCTGGCTGAGCCCGGCGGTGACGCAGGGGCTGGTCATCGACTACAGCCTGACGCCCTCGGCGGTGGCGCAAGGCGTCGGCACCGGGCTGCTGGTGTCGCTCCTCTTCGCGCTCGTCCCGCTGCTCGACGTGCGCTATGTGAAGCCGTCGCGGCTGCTGCGTGAGGAATCGACGGAGCGGCCGCGCGACTGGCTGCGGTGGCTGGTGATCGCCGGCGTCGGCGGCAGCCTCGTCGCGCTCACGATGTGGCAGGCCGGGTCGGTGCGCATCGGCGCCATCGTCGCGATCGGGTTCGTCGCGCTGGCCGGTGCGCTCTACCTCGCCGGCCTTGGGTTGATCGCCGCGGTCCGCCCGCTGGGCGCGAGCGGCTGGTTCCCGCTGCGCCACGCGGCGCTGCAACTCACCCGGCCCGGCGGGCAGGTCCACCTCGTGCTGCTGACGGTCGGGCTCGGGACGTTCTTCATCCTCGGCGTTCGTGGACTGCAGGAGAACCTGGTCCGTGAGGTCTCGGTGGACCTGGCCGAGGACGCGCCCGACATGTTCCTGCTCGACATCCAGGGCGATCAGCTGGCCGGGGTGATCGGCGCCCTCTCCGCCGCCCGGCCGGCGGCCGCAGCCCCGGTGCGGACCATGCCCGTCCTGCGGGCCCGGGTGGTCGGCGTGCAGGGCCGCGACGTGACGCTCGACGACGTCGAGGACGTCCGCGGACGGGGGTCGCTCGCCCGCGAATACACCATCACCTACCGCCCCGCGCTCGAACGCAACGAGACGATCATCGACGGGGAGGCGTGGCCGGCGACGCCCGCCGAGGCCGGCGAGGTCTCGATCGAGGAGAGCATCCGCGATCGCTTCGGGATCCAGGTCGGCGACCTCATGCGCTTCGACGTGCTCGGGCGTACGGTGTCGGCCAGGGTGGTGTCGGTCCGCCGGGTGGACTGGCGCGACGGCCGCGCCGGCGGCTTCATGTTCCTCTTCCGTCCGGGCCTGCTCGACCGGGCTCCCCACGGACACATCGCCTTCGTGCGCGGGCCCGATGCCCCCGCCGACCGCGCCCGGCTGATGGCCACGCTGGCGGCCGGCTATCCCGAACGTATCGGTCATCGACGGTCGCGAGATGCTGTCGGCGCTGAAGGCGGTCGTCGACAACGTGACCCTGGCCGTCACCGTCGTCGGCACGCTGGTGGTGGTGAGCGGGCTGTTGATCCTCGTCGGCGCGGTGGCGATGACCAAGTTCCGGCGGGTCTACGAGGCGGCCATCCTGAAGACCCTCGGTGCCACCCGGCGGGTGATCGCCACGATGCTGCTGTTGGAGTACGCGGTGCTGGGCGCCCTGGCGGGAGTGCTCGGGGCCGCCGGCGCGGCCGGCCTCACCTGGGCGCTCAGCCGCTACGCGCTGGAGATCCCGTGGCGTCCATTGCCCGGGCTGCTGACGTTCGGCGTGGTTGCCAGCGGGCTGGTCGTTTCGGTGGTCGGCGTCGCCGCCAGCTGGGACGTGCTGCAGAAGAAGCCACTCGCTACCTTGCGGGGCCAGTAGGCCCCGCAAAGAAGGAAACACTGGGGGCCAGTAGGCCCCGCTCAGAAGGAAACACTGGGGGCCAGTAGGGCCGCGCTCAGAAGGAAGCACTGCGGGCCAGTAGGCCGCGCTCAGAAGGAACAGGCCCCTGCGCTCGAGAGCGTCAGGAGGCACGGCGGGCGCCGTCGGCCGTGCCGCGCTGCGTGCTATCATCGGATGTTGCAGGGGGCCCCATCCGGGGTGCCGTGGGAGCGAGGTCCGATGAACGTCGCGGTCTACAAGGACGTCCTGCTCAAGAAGCGCGCCGAGCTGGCCGGGACGGCCGGGTTGAAGCCCATTCAGAACTCGATGGAGCACAACAACGGCCGTCAGGGCGACATGGCCGACCAGGCCAGTGGGAACAACGAAGTCCACATCACGCTGAAGCTCAAGCAGACCGACGCCAAGATCCTCCAGGCCATCGACGAGGCGCTGGTACGGATCGACAAGGGCACCTTCGGCGTGTGCCGCGACTGCGGCGAGCCGATCGCCGAGGCCCGCCTGAACGCGATTCCGTGGACGCGCGTCTGCATCACCTGTAAAGAGAAGCAGAAGGCGTGACCCCGACCGACCTGGCACCGCTCCTGGTCGAGTGCTACGCCGACCGCCTCGCGCTGCTGCAGCGGCACGTCGCCTCGGCGATCCACGTCGGCGACTACGACATCAACAACGCCTATCAGTACGTGATCGCCCGCGAGGAGACCCACGTCTACTGGCTGCATCGGGCGATCCTCGACCTTGGCGGCACGGTGCCGGCGGAACAGGCGGCGCCGGCGGTGGGCGCCGCGGCGGTCGGCGAACTGGCCGCCGCCGATGCACGCGCCAACGCCTCGTTCGTGGCGAAGTGGGCGCCGCGGGTAGGGGAGGTCTCTCACGCCCGGCATCGCAAGATGCTCGAGGTGGTCCTCGGCGAGGTGCAGGAGCACCGACGGCTGTTCGAGCAGTCGGCCGAGGGACGCACCGACATCATCGGCATCCCGACGGCCGGTACCGCACGCCGCGGCGTCGTCCTCGGCACGCGCTGGGTGGAATAGCCCGATGGGCGGCCGGCGCCGGCCGGCCGGCGAGCGGGTGGCGATCGCGCTCGGCAGCAACCTCGGCGATCGCGACGGCCACTTGCGTTGGGCGCTCGACGCGCTGGGCGGTCACCTCACCGGGCTGCGTGCCTCCGGATTCGAGGAGACGGCCCCGGTCGAGGTGCCGGATGCGCAGCCCGACTACCTCAACGCCGTGGCCGTGGGGCGGACGACGCTCGAGCCCCATGCGCTGCTCGATCTGCTGCTGGCGCTCGAGACAGACCGAGGGCGCGTGCGGCCGGGCGCCCGGGCGGCGCGCACGCTCGATCTGGATCTGGTGCTCTACGGCAACCGGCAGATTCGCGACGCCCGCCTGGTGGTGCCGCACCCGCGTTATCTCGATCGCCCCTTCGTGCTCGGCCCGCTGGCCCGCCTGGCGCCGCGGTGGCGCGACCCGGCCAGCGGCCGGACGCTGGCGAGTCTCGCTAGATCGGGCTCTCGCCAGTTCACCAGATAGATCGCGAGATCAAGCGATCTCTAATGTCCGGCCGAAGCCTCGCTGCGGCCGCGCCGCAGCAGGCCGCCCAGGCCTTCCTCGAACAGCGTGTACATCGCCGGCACGAACACCAGCGTGATCAGCGTCGAGGTCACCAGGCCGCCGATCACCACGCGCGCCAGCGGCACCTGCAGCTCCGACCCTTCGCCGATCCCGAGGGCCATCGGCACCAGGCCGAGCGTGGTGCAGATACTGGTCATCAGGATCGGGCGCAGCCGGTGCCGGCCGGCCTGCTCGATCGCCTCGCGCAGCGGCTTCTTGTCGCGCCGCCGCAGGGTGTTGGCGTAGTCGACGAGCAGGATGGCGTTGCTGACGACGATGCCGGCCAGCATGATGACGCCGATGTAGGCCTGCATGCTGAACGGGGTGCGGGTCAGCAGCAGGATACCGACCACGCCGATGGCCGCCAGCGGGATCGAGAACATGATGATGAACGGGTCGCGCAGCGACTCGTACTGCGAGGCCATCACCGCGTAGACGAGGATGATGGCCAGGATCAACACCAGCTGCAGCTCGCGGAACGAGCGGGCCTGCTCCTCGACCTCGTTGCCGAAGCCGACCTCGAAGTCGCGCGGGATGTTCAGCTCGGGCAGCCGGGCCTGCACGTTGGACACGGCCCTGCTGAGCGTGACCTCGCTCTCGGCGTTGACGCGCAGGATGCGCTCCTGGTTCTTCCGGTCGATCTGGGTGGGGCCGGTGTCGCGGTCGACGACCATGACGTTCTTGGCCGGCAGCACCCGGCCGCCGGGGACGCTGAGCAGCACGTCGCCGACCGACGACACCTCCTCGCGGTCTTCCTCGCGCAGCCGGACCACGATCGGATACTCGTTGCCCGATTCGCGGAAAAAGGCCGCCTGCGTGCCGGCGACGTTGGTGCGGATCGTCTCGGCGACGCCGGTGACGGTCATGCCGAGCATCGCCGCCTTGTCGCGATCGACGCGCACCGACAGCTCGGGGCGGCCCTCGTCGCGGCCGAGCCGCGAGTCGGCGATGCCTGGCGTGGTGTCGAGGATCGACTTGAGGTCGCGGGCCAGCCGCGACGACTCGTCCAGGTCGTGGCCGCGGACCTCCACCGACAACCGGCTGCCGTCGCCGCCGCCACCGCCGGGCATGCGCATCTGCTGGCCGCCGGAGGCGCGGGCGCGGATCACCACCCCGGGCAGACCGGCCAGCCGGCGCCGCAGGTCCATGGCGATCTGCTCGCTGGTCCGGGTGCGCTCGTCCTTCGGCACCAGCCGGACGTTGATGTTGCCGCGGTTGGTGGAGTTGTTGCCGAAGCCGCCGCCCCCGCCGCCGCCGCCGCCCCCGGCCTGGGTGATGAGCATCGTCGACTCCGGGGTGGTCTCCCGGATCGCCTCCTCGAGGCGGATGAGGACCGTCTCGGTCACCTCGAGGCGGGTGCCGACGGCCAGCTCGGCGTCGACCGTCACCTCGCCCTCATCGGTGGTGGGCTGGAACTCGAAGCCGACGCGCGGCAACAACACGATCGCAGCGACGAACGCGGCGATGCCGACGGCGAACACCGTCGGACGGTGGTGCAGCGACAGGTGGAGCAGCCGGGCATAGGCGTGGTCGATGCCGTCGAGGATCCGCTCGCTGAGGCGGAACAGCCCGGCAGTGAGGCCGCGCCGCTCGGCCGCCGGCGGCGGCAGGTTCAGCAGGCGCGAGCACAGGACCGGCACGATGGTGACGGCGACGAAGAGCGACATCGCCAGCGAGAAGGAGACGACGGCGGCGAGCTGGCCGAACATGATGCTCGAGATGCCGGTCAGGAACAGCATCGGTACGAAGACCGCGATATGGGTCAGCGTCGACGCGAGAATCGCGCTCCACACTTCTTCGGCGCCGTCGATGGCCGCGGTCATCCGGTCCTTGCCCATCTCCAGGTGGCGATGGGTGTTCTCGAGCACGACGATGGCGGCATCGACGATCATCCCGATACCGAGGGCCAGGCCGCCGAAGGTCAGGGTGTTGAGGGTGTAGCCGCCGAAGTAGAGCAGCGCGAAGGTGCCGATCACCGAGATCGGGATCGAGGTGCAGATGATCACCGTCGCCCGCCAGTCGCGCAGGAAGGCGAAGATCACCAGGACGACGAGCAGGCTGCCGAGCAGCGCGTGCTCGCGGACGCTGCCGATCGAGCGGTTGATGAACGTCGCCTGATCGTCGAGGACCGACAGGGTGACGCCCGGGACCTCGCGGTTGATGCGGGCGATCTCGGCCCGCACGCCCTCGGCGATCTGCACCGTGTTGGTGCCCGACTGCTTGGTGACCCGCATCCGGATGCCCGGCGTGCCGTTGATGCGGGTGAACTGCCGGCGGTCTTCGGTGGTGTCGCGGACGTCGGCGATGTCGCGCATGTAGACCGGCACGCCGTTCTGAGTCATCACCGACATGTTGCGGATCTCGTCGATGTCGGTGAACTGCCCGGGGCTGCGCAGCAGCAGCATGCGATCGCCCTCGAAGACCTCGCCCAGCGGGATGTTCTGGTTCTCGGTGCGGAGGATCTGGACGACGCGGTCGACCGAGAGGTTGAGGGCGGTGATCTTCTCGCGCGACAAGTCGACGCGGATCTGGCGGCGCAGCCCGCCGTCGACGCTCACCGCGGCGACGCCGGCGACGCGCTCGAGCCGTGGCGACAGGTCGTTCTGGGCCATCTCGCGCAGCGTCACCGCGTCGAAGTTGCCCTCGACGCCGATGCCCATGATCGGGAACGAGGTCGAATCGAACTTGAAGATGGTCGGCGGATCGGCGTCCTCGGGCAGGCGGCCGCGCACCCGGTCGATGCGCGTGCGCACTTCGTCGGCGGCCTCGTTGAGGTCGCTGCCCCAGGTGAAGTTGAGGCGTACCGTGCTGTTGCCTTCCGAGGACGTCGAATTGATCTGGTCGAGACCGGCGACGGCGCTCACCGCCTGCTCGATCGGCCGGGTGATGAGCTCTTCCATTTCCAGCGGGCCGACGCCGGTGTAGCCGACTCGCACCGTGATCGAGGGGAAGCTGATGTCGGGCATCAGGTCGACCGGCAGCCGCGTCAGCGAGATGGCGCCGAGCAGCATGACGACGAAGCTCAGCATGAACATCGTCACCGGTCGGGCGATGGCGAGTCTCGGGATACTCATCGGTCCTCCAACGGTCGCGACGGCGGCAGCCGCCGGCAGTCTACACGGCGGCGGTCAGTCCTGGGGCCGGGCCTCGGGGCGCTTGGCGGGCGGGCCGTCGGCGGCCGCCCGGCCTGGTTCCTGGCCTTCTCCCTGGCGCTTGCCGGCCGGGGGGCCGCCCTCGCCTTGCGGCCCGCGGCGAGCGCCGCCCTGGCCGGCGATGACCAGCGTGTCGTTGTCGCGCAGCGCCGAGGCGCCGCCGGTGACCAGGGCATCAGCGGTGGTGATGCCGGCGCGCACCTCGACGCGGTCGGCGTCCTCGATGCCGGTCTCGAGCGGCAGGAACTTCGCCTTGTTCTCGGCGGTCATCGTGAACACGCCGCGCTTGCTGTCGTAGTCGACGACGGCCGCCTTGGGCACCAGCGTGGTGTTCTTCCGGCTCTCGATCGTCACGCCCATCCGGGCGTACATCCCGGGCTTCAGGCGGTAGCCGGGATTGGGGACTTCGATCTCGATTTCGGCCGTACGGGTCGCGGGATCGAGCACCGGCGCCACCCGGGCGATTTGCCCGGCGAAGGTCTCCCCCGGGAAGGCGTCGACCTCGACCCGGGCCGGGTCGCCGACGTTGACCAGCCGCAGGTCCTTCTCCACCACGTTGGCGACCAGCCGCACCGAGCTGATGTCGACGACCGAGACGACCGGGGCTTGGTTCGACGCCCAGGCGCCGGGATCGACGTTGCGCTTGCCGACGAAGCCGTTCACCGGCGAGGTGATGCTGGTGTTGGCCATGTTGACGCGCAGCTCTTCGAGCCGGGCCTGCGCCTGCGAAAACTGGGCCCGGGCCAGATCGAGCTGGGCGAAGGCCGCGGCGGAGCGCGCCTCGGCATCGTCGAGTGACTGGCGCGGCAGCAGCTGCCGGTCGAACAGGCTCTTCGAGCGATCGAGGTTGATCTGCGCGAACTTGAGGTCGGCCTCGCGTTGCCGGATGGTGGCCTCGGCCACCTGGTGCGACGCCTCGGCCTGCTTGACCTGCTCGACGATTTCCTGGTCCTCGATCTTGGCGAGCTGTTGCCCGCGGCGGACGGCGTCGCCGAGCTTGACGTTGACGCTGACCAGCCGGCCGGGGGTGCGTGGCACGACGTCGACGGTGGTGGCGCCGATGAGGTTGCCGACGACGTTGAGCTCGGCCGAGATGTCGCCGGTGGTCGGTTTGCCCATCTCGACGGCCATCGGCGGCCGGAACCCGCCGCCACCGAAGCCGCCGCCGCCACCCTGTCCGCGTGGGGCCCCGCCCTGGGCGCCGCCGCGGGGCCCACCGGGCTGCGCCGCCGCCGCGCCCTCCGACGCCTCGCGCCCGCACGCCCCCGCCCCGAGGGCCGAGCCCGCGAGCACCAGGACGCCGAGGCCGTACCACACTGAGTTACGCATATACCGTCCGTCTGACAGAGCCGTCCGCCGCAGCGACCTCACTCCATCCGCTAGCTGCCGCCGCCGCCCTGACCGATCTGCGAGTTGATGCCGCCGGCGCCGGGCGGGGCTTCCTGCGAACGCTCGAACGTGACCAGGGCGCGCTGCAGATCAGTGAGCGCCCGGAGCTCGATGATCTCCGCGTCGGCCAGATCGCGCTGAAACTGCACCACGAAGAAGTTGGTCGACAAGCCGACCTCGAACTTGCTCTGCTCCGCCTCGAGCTGCCGTTCGGCCAGGCCGCGCGCCGCGCGGGCAGCATCGACCCGCCGCAGGTTGGCTTGCACCTGCAGGGCGGCGTTGGTCACTTCGGTGGCCACCTGCAACTCCATCGCCCGCAGCCTGGTCGACTGCTGCGTGCGCTGGACCCGCGTCCGCGCGTGCTGCGCATCGGCCTCACTGCCGCCGATCGGGTAGCTGACGAAGAGCGCGGCGTTCCAGGTGGGGAAGTCCCGGGCCCCGAGCAGGCCCAAGGCATCGGAGTACCCGCCGGGAATGGTGCCGGTGATCCGGCTGCCGATGCCGGTGCCCTCGCGGGTGAACTGGGTGCCGCCGATGCCCTGCGCGCCGTAGTTCAACTGGAAGTCGAGGCCCGGCAACGTCTCGCTGCGCCAGTAGCGCAGGGTGATGTCGGTGCTGTCGAGGTTCTTGCGGGCCGCCGCCAGATCGGTGCGGCGCTCGAGGGCGCGGCGGATGGCGGCCTCGATGTCGATCGGCGGGGCCTCCAATTGCGGGAGGTCGACCGTGCGCAGTTCCTGGTTCCACACCGGGTCGTTGGTGCCGGTGACGAGCAGGCGCTTGAGAACCAGCTGCGCGGTGGTGAGCGTGGCCTCGGCCTGGGCCACGGTCTGGCGGCGATTGGCGGCCTCGGCCTGGGCCTGAAGCACGTCGATCGGCGCCAGCGTGCCGACCTCGACCCGCGCCTGGTTGTCTTCGACCAGCTTCTGCGCCAGATCGAGCGATCGCTGCGCCACGCCGACCGCGGCCCGGGCGTGGGCGAGCTCCCAATAGGCACTGCGGACGTTGGCGATGGTCTGGACGACGGTCGCCCGCAACTGATCCTCGGCGATCTCGCGGTTCACCTGGGTGATGGCGATCTGCTGCCGCAGGCTGTCGATGCGGAAGCCGCGCAGCAGCGGCTGAACGTAGGTGGCGCTCAGCGTCGAGGTGTAGGTCGGGTTGTAGTTGGCGAACAGGTTCGAGGTGTTGAGCCGGTTGTTGTTGAAGGTCATCGTGAAGTTGCCGCCGCCCCACGGCACTTCCTGGAGGACGCCGAAGTTGAAGGTGCTGGTGTCGTTGGTGACACGCTGACCGCCGTTCAACTGGTTGGTCGGCGGGTTGACCTGGCTGCGCTGGCCGAGCGACGAGCTGGCCAGCGGCCGATAGTTGCTCTTCAGGCCGGCGATCTGGAAGTCGGTGGCCTGCGGGTTGAGCCGCTCGACGGCGATGTCGAGGTTCTGCGCCAGTGCCAGTTCGACGGCCTCGTCGAGCCGCAGGTCGCGCGGCGGTCCCTGGGCCAACACCACGCCTTCAGCTGGCGCCGGCAACGCCCGATCGCGCTCGGCGGTGAAGCGGGCCACCGCCTCGCGCACGATCGCCTCGCGATCGCCGCCCTGGTCGGCGCGCTGCGCGGCGGCGGGCGAAACGGCGCAGAGCGCCAGAACCACAATCGTGAACAGTCTCGAGATCGTCATGGAATCGAACGCCTTCAGCGGGGCGAGCGGCCGCGGCCATGGCGGTCGCGCTCGCGTTGGTCGAACAGCACTTGCAGTTTGACGTGTTGATCGGAAGTGAGAATGCGCCGCATGCGGTAGAGCATGACGGCGCGGGTCCGCCCGAGATCCGAGCGCGCCGCCTCGACGCGGCTGATGGCCTCGGTGGCGGCCGCTTCGTCCGCCGTGCCGTCGGCGACCACCTTGGAGAGATCGGCCTGCAGCCGATCGAGGGCCGCCTTCTGCGCCCGCATGGCCGGGCCGGTCGACTGGTAGATCGCTTCCAGACGATCGATCTGCTCGGCCGAGAGCGCCAGCTCGCGCTTGAACCGCTCGTCCTGCCACCACTTGAACCCTTGGGCGGACGCCCCGGTGGCGAGCACGGACAGACCGAGGAGTGCCGCGGCGACAATCCTTGACAATTGGGTGCTCATGTCACTGGGTTTACGCCCGCAGCGGCAGGCTCGTTTACCGCCGGGCGGGCCCGACTCACGCCGTGGCGGCGAACCGCTCCACGGTGCGAATCACGGCCTCGACGAGGTTGTCGGGCGTGGACGCGCCGGAGGTCAGGCCGACGGCGATCGGCCGGCCGCGCGGCAGCCAGTCGCGCGTCACCTGCTCGGTCCGGGTGGCGACGTCACGGTGGCGGATCGCGTCGGGAGCCAGCAGGGCGTCGGGGTCAGCGATGTGGAAGGTCGGCACCCGCGCGGCGCAGATCCGAGCGAGGTTGCAGGTGTTGCTGCTGTTGTAGCCGCCGACGACCAGCATCAGGTCGAGCACGTGGTCGGCGAGCATCCGCTCGACTGCGTCCTGACGGTCCTGGGTGGCGCTGCAGATGGTGTCGAAGGCACGGAATCGATCGCCGGCGCCGCCGTCGCCGTCACGGGTCCGAATCGCCTCGCGGAACATCTCGCCGATGGCGAACGACTCGCTGCTGAGCATCGTCGTCTGGTTGGCGCAGCCGACCCGGCTCAGGTGCTGATCGGGGTCGAAGCCGGGCGACATGGCATCACGGAAGCGCTCCAGGAGCGCGCTGCGGTCCGGCGCGCCGGCCCGCCGGGCGATGAAGTCGCAGACCAGTGCCGCTTCGGCCCGATCCAGGACGACGAGGTAGTGTCCGCCGGGTGTCTTCAGCGCCTGCGAGGCCGTGGCCCGCGTCTCCTCGTGCCAGTGCTTGCCGTGGATGACCGAGGTGAAGCCGCTCTCGGCGTATCGCCTGACGTTCTTCCAGACGTTCAGCACCGATCCACAGGTGGTATCGACCAGCGTGCAGCCGAGGGCGTCGAGACGCGCGAGCTCACCGACGGTGACGCCGAACGCCGGCAGGATGACGACATCAGTGGCGGTGAGGGCGCTCCACGACTCGCCAGGGTCGGAGAGGAAGCGGATGCCCTGCGCGCGCAGCCGGTCGTTGACGTGAGGATTGTGGATGATCTCCCCGGTGAGGAAGACCTGCCGATCGGGGAACTTGAGCCGCGCCTGGTAGGCGTAGTCGACGGCGCGGTCCACGCCGTAGCAGAACCCGAACTCCCGCGCCAGGTGCAGCGTGAGGTGGCCAGACACGAACCGGTAGTCGCTGGCCTTGATGGCCGCGACCAGGGCGCTGTGGTAGCTCTCGGCGAGCTGGCCGGCGACTTCGTGCTTGAGGTCGAGGCCCTTCTTGAAGATGAGCGATGGCACTACGCGGCTACCGGATCTCGTAGTGCACGGGCGTGAGGGCATCGAGCGCGCGCAGCGCCGGACGCGCCTCGGTGTCGAGCGCGGCCTCCACTTCGCTGAGCAGCGTGTCCTCCAGCGGACGGACGTCGGTGCGCACGGCGACGACCGTCGGCGGCCCGAGGTCGGGGCCGGCACCGGCCGAGCCCGCCGGAGCGAGCGGACTACGCAGATGCGGCAACTGTCCGGCGAGGGCACCAAGGACGAGCCCGGCCGCGGCGGCGGCGGCCAGCCAGCGCCGATCAGCCCGGCGGGACGGCAGGCCGGGCTCGTGGCGGGGAAACACCAGGACCCGGGCCGCGCGGTGGCCACGCACGATGCGCGCGGCGATCGTCCGCCGCTGGCGCTCGAGGTCAGCGGCCGAGAACGCCAGGTCGGCCGCGGCCCGGGCATCGCCGCGCAGCCCGTCGAGGCCGCGCGCCGTCGCCGCCGCCCGCGACTGGCAGCGGACGCAGGCAGCCAGGTGGGTGGTCGCGGCGGCGTCCGCGCCATCCGGGTCGAGGGCCAGCAGGTGGAGCGTCGTCTCGTCGAGGTGGGCGGCGAACCAGCGGCTCACAGCGGGTCCCCCAGGACGGCGCGCAGCTTGCGGAGGGCGCGGAAAAGGTGTACCCGCACGGTGGCGGCGTTCATGCCGAGCGCGGCGGCGACGTCGTGCGGCGCCTGTTCATCGAGGTGACAGAGCTGGAAGACCTCGCGCTGGCGCGTCGGCAGCAGCCGCACGGCGGCCGACAGGTCCTGCCAGCGGGACGCCACGAGCAGTTGGTGTTCGGGCGACGGCCCGTCGGCCGGCGCCGCCTCGAGGGCGCCCGGATGCGATGCCTCGTCCGGGGCGTGAAAGAGCCAGCGCCGCGCCCGGGAACGGGCCTTGACCCGATCGCGGCAGGCGTTGACCAGGATGCGCGTGAACCACGCATCGAACGGCAGGTCGGCCCGGTAGCTCGTCATGTGTCCGTAGACCTTCACGAACGCGTCCTGCACGGCGTCTTCGGCGTCGGCGCCGTTCCCGAGGTAGTGGAAGGCCAGCCGCAAAGCCCGGCGCTGCCACACGCCCACGAGGTCCCCGAATCGCTCAGCCGCCGCCTCGCCCTGGCCGTCCTCGAGCAGGGCCTTGACCTCGGCGGCTATCGCCGAGGCGTCGCCCCCTGCCGGAGCCGGGCGCGGGGAGGTGGGAATCGTCCGTGACATCTGGATATACCGCGGTGACCGGGTCCGCGTTTACCTGAAATTATATCAGGGCCACTAGACGTCTTGAACGGCCAGAATGCGCAGAAGTCAGGTTCCTGTAGCCGTTCAAGACGTCTGCGCCCACGCGGAGCGTGGGCCAAACAACACGGTAACTAGCGAGGCGCAGCCGTTCCTCCGCCGGGTCCGAGGCGGAGCCTCGCTAGATTGTTGACTTCGCGCGAACAGCCTCGGTACGATCCCGCGATTGGCCGCCATCCGGCGCGGCGGCAGGGGAGACGCATGACATCGAGCTCGACACGCACGTCCGGCCTGGAGGTGCACGGCATCACCGGGACGGGACCGGTCCACTGGAACCTCGCGCCGGCGGTGCTCTACGAGCACGCCCTTCGCCGCCAGGAAGGCGTGGTCGCCGCCGAGGGACCGCTGGTGTGCCGTACCGGCCAGCACACCGGCCGGTCGCCGAACGACAAGTTCGTCGTGCGCGAGCCGTCGAGCGAAGGGCACATCCACTGGGGCAAGGTGAACAAGCCGATGTCGCCGGCGCACTTCGCCGCGCTGCGGGCCGAGGTCGTGGCACACCTGGGCCAGCGCGAGCTGTTCGTCCAGGACCTGCACGCCGGCGCCGATCCGATCTACCGGCTGCCGGTCCGGATGATCAGCGAGTTCGCCTGGCACAGCCTGTTCGTGCGCAACCTGTTCATCGTGCCGAGCGACGAGGCACGCCGTGGCCAGTCGCCGGAGTTCACGGTGCTGTGCGCGCCGTCGTTCCAGGCCGATCCGGCCCGCCATGGGTCCCGCTCCGAGGTGGTGATCGCCGTCAACATGGCCGCCCGCGAGGTGATCATCGCCGGCACCAGCTACGCCGGCGAGAACAAGAAGTCGATCTTCACGGTGCTCAACTACGTGCTGCCGCTCAAGGGAGTGCTGCCGATGCACTGCTCGGCGAACATCGGCAGCGGTGGCGACACGGCGCTGTTCTTCGGGCTGTCGGGCACCGGCAAGACGACGTTGTCGAGCGACCCCGACCGCGGTCTGATCGGTGATGACGAGCACGGCTGGAGCGAGCGCGGCGTCTTCAACTTCGAGGGCGGCTGCTACGCCAAGACCATCCGGCTGTCGGCCGCCGCCGAGCCCCAGATCTACGGCACCACCCGCCGCTTCGGCACCGTGCTCGAGAACGTGGTGCTCGACCCCGACACCCGGGTGCTGGATCTCGACGCCGCCACCTACACCGAGAACACCCGGGCGGCGTATCCGATCGAGTTCATCGCCAACGCCGTCCCCGGCGGGCAGGGCGGACACCCGGCCAACATCGTGATGCTCACGGCCGACGCCTTCGGCGTGCTGCCGCCGATTGCCCGGCTCACGCCCGAGGGGGCGATGTACCACTTCCTGTCGGGCTACACCGCCAAGGTCGCCGGCACGGAAAAGGGCGTGACCGAGCCGAGCGCAACGTTCAGCACCTGCTTCGGAGCGCCGTTCCTGCCGCTGAACCCCAATGTCTACGCCCGGATGCTTGGCGAGCGCATTGCCCGGCACCGCTCCCGGGTGTGGCTCGTCAACACCGGCTGGACGGGCGGGCCATTCGGCGTCGGCAGCCGGGTGAACATCCCCTACACCCGCGCGATGATCCGGGCGGCGCTGTCGGGTGCGCTCGACGAGGTGGCCACCAAACGCCACCCGGTGTTCAACGTCGATGTGCCGACGAGTTGTCCCGACGTGCCCTCAGCAGTGCTCGACACGCGAGGCACGTGGCAGGATCCGGCGGCTTACGACACGCAGGCGGCGAAGCTGGCGGCGATGTTCGTCGAGAACTTCAAGACGTTCAGCGGCGATGTCGACGCCGCCGTCGTGGCGGCAGGCCCGCGGGTGTGAGCCGGCCGGGGAGCCGGGCCGGCTACGAGGCCGTGATCGGCCTCGAGGTGCACGCCCAGCTGCGGACCGCCACCAAGATCTTCTGCGGCTGCCGCGCCGAGTTCGGCGCCGCTCCGAACGCGCACGTTTGCCCGGTGTGCCTGGGGCTGCCCGGCGCGCTGCCGGCGATGAACGCCCATGCCGTCGACCTGGCGGTCGCCGCGGCTCTGGCCCTCGACTGCGACGTGCACGAGACGTCGGTGTTCGCCCGCAAGAACTACTTCTATCCCGATCTGCCGAAGGGCTATCAGATCTCGCAGTACGAGCGGCCGCTCGCCACCGGGGGGCGGGTCGTCATCGACACCGGCAGCGGACCGCGCACCGTCGCCCTGACCCGCATCCACCTCGAGGAGGACGCCGGCAAGTCGTTGCACGAGGGCTTTGCCGATTCTGACCGCCGCACCTACGTGGACTTCAACCGCGCCGGCGTCCCGCTCATCGAGATCGTCAGCGAGCCGGAGCTCACGACGGCGACGGAGGCGGCGACCTACTTCGAGTCGCTGCGGCGTCTGCTGGTCTGGATCGGCGTGAACGACGGCAACATGGAAGAGGGCAGCCTGCGCTGCGACGCCAACGTCTCGGTGCGCCCGGCCGGCGCCGCCGGGCTGGGTACGAAGGCGGAGGTCAAGAACGTCAACTCGTTCCGCTACCTGCAGAAGGCCGTCGAGTACGAGATCGCCCGCCAGATCGACGTCGTCGACCACGGTGGACGCGTGATTCAGGAGACGCGGCTGTTCGACGCCGCGCTCGGCAAGACCTTCTCGATGCGCAGCAAGGAGGAGGCGCACGACTACCGCTATTTCCCGGAGCCGGATCTGCCGCCGCTCACGGTGTCGCCCGAACGGAAGGCGGCGGTCGCGCGGTCGCTGCCGGAGCTGCCCGACGCACGCCGCGCGCGCTTCGTCGACCAGTACCGGCTGCCGTCCTACGACGCGGCCGTCGTGACCGACAACCGGCCGCTGGCCGACTACTTCGAGGCGACGGCCAAGGCCAGCGGCAATGCCAAGGCGGCCAGCAACTGGGTGATGGGCGAGGTGCTGCGCACGCTGAAGGCGCGCGCCACCACCATCGACGCCGTCGGGGTGGCGCCGTCGGCGCTGGCGGCCCTCATCCGCCTCGTCGACGCCGGCACGATCAGCCACACGGTGGCCAAGACGGTGTTCGAGCAGATGGACGGCACCGGGCGCGCCGCCGCCGACATCGTGGCGGAGCAGGGGCTGGCCCAGGTCTCCGACGACGGCGCGCTGTCACGGGTCGTGCACGAAGTGCTCGCCGCGCATGGCGATGCGGCGCAGCAGTACCGCAACGGCAAGAAGGCCGCCTTCGGATTCCTGGTCGGCGAGGCGATGAAGGCCTCGGGAGGGAACGCCGATCCGCGCCGCCTGAGCCAACTGCTGCGCACGGCGCTCGACGGCTGATAGATCGCGTGGCGGCGCGGCGCCCGCCGGGCGGCCTGCTAGTATGGACGGGTCGCGCCCGGCGTGGCCCCTCGAGCGACCAGACACCGCCGTGATCCAATTGCAGAACGTCACGAAGGCCTACGGGACCGACGTCGTGGCCCTCGACAAGCTGTCCTTCACCGTGGCGAAGGGCGAGTTCGTGTTCCTCACCGGTCCGAGCGGCGCGGGCAAGTCGACGCTGCTGCGGTTGCTGCTCCGGCAGGAACTGCCGACCGACGGCGAGCTCATCGTCGGCGGCCAGAACCTGGCGGCGCTGGCGACCCGGGCGGTGCAGGACTACCGGCGGTCGCTCGGCGTGGTCTTCCAGGACTTCAAGCTGATCCCGACCAAGACGGTCTTCGACAACGTCACCTTCGTGATGCGCGTGCTCGGCGTCCCGGTGGAGCAGCAGCGTCGCAAGACCTATCAGGTACTCAAGTGGGTCGGCCTGCAGCACCGCGCCCTGGCGTTCCCGCCGGAACTCTCGGGCGGAGAGCAGCAGCGCATCGCCATCGCCCGGGCGCTGGTGAACGATCCGCAGGTGGTGCTGGCCGACGAGCCCACCGGCAACCTCGACCCCGATCTCTCCCTCGAGATCATGGACCTCTTCCGTGAGATCAACGCCGGCGGCACGACCGTGCTGGTGGCGACCCACGATCGCGCCCTCATCGCCCACGTCGGCCGGCGGGTCCTGCACCTCGAGCAGGGGCGGGTGCCGGGAGGCCCGGCATGAGACCGGTTCGCTACGCCTGGGAGGAGGCGCGCCTCAGCCTGCAGCGCGGCCGCTGGGCGCTGCTGCTCTCGGTGGCGACCATCGCCGTCGCCCTCACCATGCTCGGCGCCTTCAGGGTCATCTCCGAGAACGTGGCCCGCGTGGCCGACGGGTGGCGGACGGCGGCCGAGATGACCGTCTACCTCGACGATGTGATGACCGAGGCCGAGCGCACGGCGGCTCGGCAGCTCATCGAGCGGAACCCGGCCGTCGACGGGGTCACCTTCGTGACCAAGGAAGAGGCCCTCGCCCGGTTCGGCGCCGACTTTCCCGAGCTGGGCGACGTCACCGGATCGCTCGAGACCAACCCGTTCCCGGCCTCCTTCGACGTGCGGTTGCGGACCGACGGCACCGGCGACGGAGCCCAGGCGCTGGCGGCCGCCCTGACCAAGCAGGCCGGCGTCGTCGACGTGCGCTACGACCAGCGGTGGATCGACCGGCTGATCGCCGTGCTGACCGCGCTGCGCACCGCCGGGTGGGCCGCGGCACTGGCGCTGCTGCTGGGCGCGGCGACGACGGTGGTCGCCGTCGTCCGCCTGTCGTTCGCCTCACGGCGCGAGGAAATCGCCATCATGGGGCTGGTTGGCGCGCCGGTGTCCTTCATCCGCGGGCCGTTCGTGATGGAGGGCGCGCTCCAGGGCGGGCTCGGGGCGCTGGCGGCGCTCGGGGCGCTGGCCTCATTGGGGCGGATGGTCGGCCGCGAGCTCGGTCCGGCCGTCGCGGCCCTCGGGCCCGATGCCCTCCGGCCGCTGTCCGGGCTGGATGCGGTAGGGCTGGTCATCCTGGGCGCCGGGGTGGGCGCCCTGGCGGGACTCCTCGCGGCGTGGCACTGGGACCCGGATCCCGCCGGCCGTTGACACGTTTCTCACCCCGCCGTTACACTGCGGTACAGTCGCATCCATGCACAGGACCCGAGGCCGCATGCACTTCCTGAGCGACAGCCCCGTTCCCGGCCCGGCAATTTCCCTGATTGATTTCTACCGAGAAGAGTTCGTGAAGCACCAGGAGTGCCTGGATGCGCAACGCGAGTACTTCTCGGAGCACGCGATCCAGTCGGTCGAGACGGCCCTGTGCCGCATCATCGCCGAAATCGACGCGCTGACCCATGCCGACGACGCCGATGTCGTCGTCTCCCGCCTCCTCAAAGAGTTCGACGTCGTGACCAGGCTCTCGGCTTGGACCGACCCCCTGAAAATCAACTGAGCCTCGTGCTCGACCGTCTGCGCGCCGATGCCGGCGCCATCGCGGCGGCCGCAGTGGCCGCCGTCTCCCCCCACACCCTGGTACCGGCGGCCCTGTCGGGGGTGGCGGCCGACCTGGGGCAAACGCCCGGGCCGATCTCCCTCGTGGCCGTGGGCAAGGCCGCGGCGGCGATGCACGCGGCGTTCGCCGCGGCGCTGCCCGGCCGGGTCGCTGCCTCGGTTACCGTCGGTCCGCGGCAGCCCGGGGGATGGACGCTCGGCCCGTGGATCACCGGCGGGCATCCCTTCGCCACCGAGGGCAGCGTCGAGGCGGCCCGGCGCGCCCTGGAGATCGCCGGCGGCGTCGGACCGGGCGGACAACTCGTCGTGTTGCTGTCCGGCGGCGCCTCGGCACTGATGTCGGCGCCGGCGGCCGGGCTGCCGCTGGCCGTCAAGCAGCAGACGGCGCGGGTCATGATGGCCTCGGGCGCAGCGATCACCGAGCTGAACGCAGTGCGCAAGCACCTGTCGGCGGTGAAGGGCGGCCGGCTGGCGGCGGCGTGCCGCGGGCAGGTCGTGACGCTGGCGATCTCGGACGTGGTCGGCGACGATCTCAGTGTGATCGGCTCGGGCCCCGCAGTGCCCGACCCCTCGACATGGCGGAACGTCCGCGACGCCCTGCACGCCTTCGGCGGCGTCGAGCGACACGACGCCGCCGTCCTGGCTCGGGCCGACGCCGGCTGTGCCGGGGAGGAGCCGGAGACGCCGAAGGCCGGTGACCCGGCCATGCGGCGGGCTCGTGCGCACGTAATCGGCGGCCGCCGCCACGCGATGGCCGGCGCGGCGCGGGCGGCGCGCGAGCGGGGATACGGCGTGGTCGTCCAGGATGCGCCCGTCACCGGTGAGGCGCGGCTGGCGGCGGCGGCATGGTGGGAGGCGGTGGCGGCGGCGGCGCGTGAGGCCGGCACGCCGACGGCCGTGATCTCCAGCGGCGAGACGACCGTCCGGGTCAGCGGCCCCGGCCGCGGCGGACGCAACCAGGAATTCGCGCTCGCCGCCGCGTCGCATCTCGCGACGGCGGCCCGGCCGGCGGTGCTGCTGTCGATGGGCACCGACGGCATCGACGGCCCGACCGACGCCGCCGGTGCCATCGTCGACCCCATGACGTTGACGCGCGGGCGGGAGCGGGGACTGGGGCCGCCGGCGGCCTACCTCGATCGCAACGACAGCTACGCGTACTTCGACGCGCTCGACACACTGGTGCGACCCGGGCCCACCGACACCAACGTCGGCGATCTGCAGGTGCTCCTCGTCGCGCCGGCCTGATAGGCTTGGGCCGGTGCCGACGGCACCGCCCACGCCGTGACCGATCAAGATCTGCTGCGCGCCATCCGCAGCCATGCCGGCTCGCCCGAGACCGGACGCGCCCTCGCCGAGCGGCTCGCCGTCCCCGCCACTGAGCGCGCGTCGTTCCGGCGGCGGCTGAAGACCCTGGTGGCCGACGGGGCGCTGGTGATGGTGAGCGGGCGGCGACTGGCCTTGCCCGATCGTCTCGATGTCGTCACCGGACGTCTGCAGGGTCACGCCGGCGGCTTCGCGTTCGTGCTTCCCGACAACGGGCAGGGCGGCGACGTCTTCGTGCCCGAGGGCGCCCGGGCCGGGGCCATGCACGGCGACCACGTCGTGGCGCGCGTCGAGCGCACGCGGGCCGACGGCCGCAAGGAAGGGCAGATCCTCGAGATCCTCGAGCGGCGCAGCGCCCAGGTGGTCGGGCAGATCCGGCTCGAACCGCGGCGGGGCGCGGTGGTGGTGCCCTTCGACGCCCGGCTCGACACCGAGGTCAGGGTCGACCGCGCCGACACGTTGTCGGCCGCCGACGGCGACATGGTCACGGTGGAGGTGCAGCGCTGGCCGGGTCCGGGCGGACCGGCTGCGGGCCGGGTCGTCGAGGTGCTCGGCAAGCTCGACGATCCCGGCGTCGACACCGAGATCGTGCTGCGCAAACATGGCATTCCCGACGCGCATGCGCCCGACGCCGTGGCCCAGGCCCGCGGCCGCGACCACGCGGTAGGGCCCGCCGATCTCGCCGGGCGGACCGACTTCCGCGGCTGGGAGATCGTGACCATCGACGGCGAGCACGCCCGCGATTTCGACGACGCGATCTCGATCGAGCGGCTGGCCAACGGCCATTACTGGCTCGGCGTGCACATCGCCGACGTCGCACACTACGTGCCCGAAGGCAGCGCGCTGGACCTCGACGGCTTCGCCCGCGGGACCTCGGTGTACTTCCCGGAGCGGGCCGTGCACATGTTCCCGAGCGAGCTGGCGACCGGGGTGTGCAGCCTGAATCCCCACGTCGACCGGCTGGTGCAGTCGTGTCTCATGGAGGTGGACGGTCACGGCGAGGTCGTGCGCTACGAGCTGCACGACGGCGTCATCCACAGCCGGGCGCGGATGACCTACAGCGCGGTCAACGCCATCGTCACCGATCGCGATCCGGCGCTCTGCGCCCGCTACGCGCCGCTGGTAGCGGCCTTCGAGCGCATGCGGGCGTTGTTCGAGATCCTCAACGGCCGCCGCCGGCGCCGCGGCTCGATCGACTTCGATCTGCCCGAGGCGGAAGTGATCGTCGACGACGCCGGTGCGATCGAGGCCATCGTCGCCTCGGAGCGCAACGTCGCGCACCGGATCATCGAGGAGTTCATGCTGCTGGCCAACGAGACGGTGGCCGGTCATCTGGAACGCGAGGGCATGCCGGCGCTCTACCGCGTACACGAAACACCGGATCCGCTGCGGGTCGACGAGTTCGAGGCGTTCGTGTCGTCGCTCGGGTTCAGCCTGGCGGCGCCGCCCGGCGCGGTGCACCCGCGGCACTTTCAGCACCTGGTCGACCGGATCCGCGGCACCCCGGAAGAGCGGCCGATTGCCTTCCTGATGCTCCGCACGATGCAGAAGGCCCGCTACGACGCCGCCAACCTCGGGCACTTCGGGCTGGCGGCGCACACCTACACCCACTTCACCTCGCCGATCCGGCGCTATCCGGATCTGGTGGTGCACCGCGTCCTGCGCGAGCTGCGCCACGGTGAGGGCTCGGCCGAACGGCGCGAGGAGCTGGAAGACGCGCTGCCGGAAGTCGCGCGGCACACCTCGGCGATGGAGCGGCGCGCGCAGGAAGCCGAGCGCGAGCTGCTGCAGTGGAAGAAGGTGCGCTTCATGGCCGACAAGGTCGGCGACGTCTTCACCGGCTACATCACCGGCGTGGCGCCCTTCGGCCTCTTCGTCGAGCTGGTCGAGCACTTCGTCGAGGGGATGGTGCACGTGACGACGCTGGCCGACGACTACTACCGCTTCGACGAGCAGGCCCGGGTGCTGTTCGGCGAGCGGACCAAGAAGGTCTACCGCCTCGGCGACGCGGTGCGCGTCCAGGTGATTCGTGTCGATCTGCACCGGCGGCAGGTGGAACTCGGGGTCGAGGAGGTCCTGGCGGTGGTGCGCCGCGACGAGCGGGCCCGCGGTCCGAAGCGCAGCACGGCGCGGCCGCGGCCGGGCGCCGCGGGCGGCGCCGGCCGGCGCGGCGCCGGCCGGCCGGGCCGTCGCGAGCGGGTCGGTCGCAAGAAGAGGTAGCCGTGCGGACGATCATCGTCGGCACCGCCGGGCACATCGATCACGGCAAGAGCACCCTGGTCAAGGCGCTCACCGGCACCGATCCCGATCGGCTGAAGGAAGAGAAGGCCCGCGGCATCACCATCGAGCTCGGGTTCGCGCACGCCGAGGTCGGCGACGGGGCGACCGTGTCGTTCGTCGACGTGCCCGGGCACGAGCGCTTCGTGCGGACGATGCTGGCCGGGGTGGGCGGCATCGACGCGGTGCTGCTCGTCGTCGCCGCCGACGAAGGGGTCATGCCGCAGACCCGCGAGCACTTCGACATCTGCCGGCTCCTGCACGTGCCGCGCGGGGCGATCGCGCTGACCAAGACCGACGCCGCCGATGCCGAGACGATCGAGCTGGCCATGCTCGAGGTCCGCGCCCTGGTCGCCGGTTCATTTCTCGAAGACGCGCCGATCGTGCCGGTGTCGGCCAGGTCCGGCCACGGGCTCGAGGCCCTCCGCGGCGTGCTGGCCGCGCTGGTCGGAGCGGCGACTGGTCGTGATGCCGACGGCGGCCTTCGGCTGCCGGTGGACCGGGTGTTCTCGATGCGGGGCTTCGGTACGGTGGTCACTGGCACGCTGGTCTCGGGCACGCTGCGCCTCGACGACAGCGTCGCCGTGCTGTCGACCGAGAAGGCGACGACGGTACGGGGCCTGCAGGTGCACGGGCGGCCGCGCTCGGTCGCCGTCGCCGGCGAGCGCGTTGCGGTCAACCTGGCGGGTCTCGACGTGCCCGACGTGCCGCGTGGCGCGGTGCTGGCGACACCGCGGGCGCTGATCTGCACGCGGCGCGTCGACGCGGAGCTCACGCTGCTCGCGTCGGCGCCGCCGCTCAAGCACGGCGCGAGGGTGCGCCTGCACCAGGGCACGGCCGAGGTGTTGGCGCGGGTGTCGGTGGTGGGCGACGTCGCGTCGGTGCCGGCGGGCGCATCGGCGCTGGTCCGGCTGCGTCTCGAACGCCCCGCGGTGCTCACCAGGCGCGATCGGTTCATCGTCCGCAGCTACTCCCCGCTCGTCACGATCGGCGGAGGCGTGGTCTTCGATCCGGACCCGCCGCGGGCAGGATCCCGCACAGCGCGGGCGATCGCCCGCCTCGAGGCGCTTCGCCCCGGGAGCGACATCGATGCCGACGCGCGGAGCGCGCTGCGGCAGATGCTGGCCGACGCCGGCCTGCCCGGCAGCTCGATCGCCCGGCTGGCGACGCGCCTCGGCCTGCCGGCGTTGCGCGTGCGCACCGCCGTCGCCGCGCTGGAGCAGCACGGAGAGGTCACCGCGGCCGCTGACTGGGTCGTGCACAGGGCGGCGGTGGCGGCCCCGAGCGAGGCGATGCTGGCCGGCATCGACGCGTTCCACCGAGGCCAGCCGCTGGCCGAAGGCCTGCCGCTCGAGGAAGCGCGCACACGCTGGTTCGCCGCGGCGCCGCCGGCAATCTTCAGCCGCGTCGTCGCCGACCTGTCGGCGTCGGGCCGGGTGGCGGCGCGCGACACCATCGCGCTGGCCACCCACCGGCTGGCCCTCACCGACGAGGAGGCCGAGGTGCGGGCGCGGCTGGACGAGCGCTTTCTGGCTGCCGGGCTCAATCCACCAGACGTCACGGCGCTGGCCGCGGAGTGGCGCCGTCCGGCGGCCGTCGTCGACCGGGTGCTCCAGCTGCTCGTCAAGCAGCGGCGGCTGGTGCGGCTCGACACGCTGGTCTTCCACCACGAGGCCCTCGACCGGCTGAAGGCCGACATCGCCGGCCGCAAAGTGGCCGCCGCAGGCGGGCAGCGTCACCCTCGACGTGAAGGCGTTCAAGGACACCTACGGCCTGTCGCGGAAGTTTGCGATTCCGCTTCTCGAGTACCTGGACAGGGAACGTGTGACGCGGCGAGTCGGGGACGTGCGGGTCGTGCTCTGACGCTGAACCGGGTCGCTCAGTCCTTCTTGTCGTCGTCCTTGATGCCCGACTTGAAGTTCTTGATGCCGGCGCCGATGCCCCGGCCGAGCTCCGGCAGGCGGTTGGCGCCGAAAATCAGGATGACGATCGCCAGGATGATGAGCATCTCCGGCAGCCCGAGCGGGCCCAGGAGGGCGAACGTGGTCGTAGCCATGGGCGAATTCTAGCACTGTCGCGGAATGAGGGCGGTCCGGCGGCCAGATGTCTCCCGGCGGCGTCAAAAGGGCAGCGGGACGGCCGGGCCGGCTCTGGCGTCCTGATTGCACTTGTCATGGCCGGGAACCGTCGGCAGAATTGAGGCTGGCGCCGCCCTCACCACCGCTGACCGCGCATGTCCGACCCAGAGCGCACGGCCGCACCCGCCCGGCGACAGTCGCGGGGACAGATTCACATCCTGCTGGACCGCCCGGCTGATCCTTCGTTCGACTTCGAGGATCGGCACCTGGGCGGGGTGTTCGGAGCGTCGGTCGTCTCCCACATGGCGATGGTCGTAATCGCCATCCTCGTGCTGCGGTTCATGCCGCGGCCGCAGCTCACCGAGATCATTCCCGACCAGATGCCCGAGGAGATCGTGTGGCTGGCCGAAGAGGGTCCCGGCGGTGGCGGCGGCGGTGGCGGCAACAACAGCCCCGAGCCGCCCCGGAAGGTCGAGTTGCCCGGCAAGGAGAAGGTGAGCGTGCCGGTCGAGGTCGAGCCCAAGCCGGTCAAGGAGCCGCCGAAGGAAGAGCCGCCGCAGGAGATGGTGATACCGGCGGCGCAGACGGCGGCGGCGCCGATCGAAGCGCCGGGCGCGATCACGCCCGAGACCATCGTCACGTCATCGGCCGGCAGCGGCACCGGTGGCGGCGGCGGTACCGGCGAAGGCGGCGGGTCGGGGTCGGGCAACGGCCGTGGCCTCGGCTCGGGGAACACGGCCGGTGTCGGCGGCGGGGAATACGACATCGGCAACGGCGTGTCGCCGCCGCGTGTCCTGAAGGAGGTCAAGCCCGCCTACACCGCCGAAGCGATGCGCGCCAAGGTGCAGGGCGTGGTGTGGCTGCGCTGTGTCGTGTCGTCCGACGGGTCGGTGGGCCGCGTCGAGGTGGTGCGCTCGCTCGATTCGACGTTCGGTCTCGACCAGGAGGCGGTGAAGGCGGCGCGTCAATGGAAGTTCGCGCCCGGCATGCGGCTCGGTGAGCCGGTCGCCGTGCGCATCACGATCGAGCTCACCTTCACGCTGCGCTGACCGTGGGTGGCGTGCCGACTCCGGTCCTGATCCGCATCAGCGCGCTGGCGCTGGTCGCGGCACTCGACGCCGGCTGCGGCGTGGCGCCCGCCGTCGACGCCAGGGGCCCGGCCGTGGACGAGAACGCTGCTGCCACCCAACGCCTCGGACCGCAGCGCCTGCGGGTGCAGGTGGTCGAGACCTATCCGCACGATCCCGGGGCGTTCACCCAGGGCCTGGTCCTCGCCGCCGGGCGTCTGTTCGAGAGCACCGGGCTCGAGGGCCGCTCGAGCCTGCGCGAGGTGGACGTGAAGAGCGGCCGGGTGCTGCGCAAGCTCGACGTGCCGGCGCCGGTGTTCGCCGAGGGCCTGGCGCTGGTCGGCACGCGCCTCTTCCAGATCACGTGGAAGCACGGCCAGGCCTACACCTACGATCGCGACACCTTCAAGAAAGGCGCGACCCTCGACTACGACGGCGAAGGCTGGGGACTGTGTTACGACGGCCGCGAGATCGTGATGAGCGACGGCAGCGCCCGGCTGACGTTCCGCAGTCCCGAGACCTTCCGCACGGTGCGCGAGCTGACGGTGCGGACGGCCGGACAGCCCGTGGACCAGCTGAACGAGCTCGAGTGCGTCGGCCCGCACGTCTACGCCAACATCTGGATGACCGACCGCATCGTGCGGATCGATCCGAAGAGCGGCGAGGTCGTGGCGCTCATCGACGCCTCGAACCTGCTGGCACCGGCCGAGCGCTTCGGCGTCGATGTGCTGAACGGCATCGCCCACGATCCGAAGGACGATACGTTCCTGATCACCGGCAAGCTCTGGCCGCGGATGTTTCGCGTGCGCTTCGTTCCCTGATCCCGCGCGGAACATCCGCGGCGGGGCTGGGTGCTGGGGACTAGCGCGTGACAAAGAAAAAGCCCGGTGGGCAAACCCACCGGGCTTTGTGCGTTCCGAACGATGCTGACTGTGAGCGGAGCTGAGAGCCCTGGCTCTTGGGGAGCCCCAGAACCCAGCCCCTAGCCCCCAGTCCCTAGTACATCCCGCCCATGCCGCCGCCGCCCCCCATCGCCGGGGCGTCCTTCTTGTCCTCGGGGATCTCCGAGACCAGCGCCTCGGTGGTGAGGAGCAGGCTGGCGATCGACGAGGCGTTCTGCAGGGCGTTGCGGACCACCTTGGCCGGGTCGATGACGCCCGACTTCACCAGGTCCTCGTAGGTGTCGGTGGCGGCGTTGAAGCCCTCGTCGCCCTTGCCGTCCTTCACCTTGGCGACGACGATCGAGCCCTCCTGGCCGGCGTTGGTGGCGATCCACCGGCACGGCTCCTCGATGGCGCGCCTGATGATGGCCACGCCCACCGCCTGGTCGCCCTCGAGCTTCAGCCCGTCGAGCGCCTTGCTCGCGCGCAGCAGCGCCACGCCGCCGCCGGGCACGATGCCCTCTTCGACGGCCGCCTTGGTGGCGTGCATGGCGTCTTCCACGCGCGCCTTCTTCTCCTTCATCTCGGTCTCGGTGGCCGCACCGACCTTGATGACGGCGACGCCGCCGACCAGCTTGGCCAGCCGCTCCTGCAGCTTCTCGCGGTCGTAGTCGGACGAGGTCTCTTCGACCTGCATGCGGATCTGCTTGACGCGGCCTTCGATGGCCTTGCTGTCACCGCCGCCCTCGACGATGGTCGTGTTGTCCTTGTCGATGGTGACCTTCTTGGCCTTGCCGAGATCCTCGAGCTTGATGTTCTCGAGCTTCACGCCGAGGTCCTCGGTGAGCGCCTTGCCGCCGGTCAGCGTGGCGATGTCCTCGAGCATGGCCTTGCGGCGGTCACCGAAGCCCGGCGCCTTGACGGCGGCGGCCTGCAGCGTGCCACGCAGCTTGTTGACCACCAGGGTGGCCAGCGCCTCGCCTTCGATGTCCTCGGCGATGATGAGCAGCGGTCGGCCGAGCCGGGCCACCTGCTCGAGCACCGGGAGGAGGTCCTTCATCGAGCTGATCTTCTTCTCGTGGATCAGGATGACCGGGTTCTCGAGCACCACTTCCATGCGCTCGGGGTCGGTGACGAAGTAGGGCGAGAGGTAGCCGCGGTCGAACTGCATGCCCTCGACCACTTCGAGCGTGGTCTCGAGGGTCTTGGCCTCTTCGACGGTGATGACGCCGTCCTTGCCGACCTTCTCCATCGCCTCGGCGATGATCGTGCCGATGGTGTGATCGCTGTTCGCCGAGATCATGCCGACCTGGGCGATCATGTTGCCCTTCACCGGCTTGGCCATCTTCTTGATCTCGGCGGTCATCGCCTCGACCGCCTTCTCGATGCCGCGCTTCAGCTCCATCGGGTTGGCGCCGGCGACGACGTTGCGGGCGCCCTCGCGGTAGATGGCCTGGGCCAGCACCGTCGCCGTCGTCGTGCCGTCACCGGCCGTGTCCGACGTCTTGCTCGCCACCTCGCGCACCATCTGGGCGCCCATGTTCTCGAGCGGATCCTTCAGGTCGATTTCCTTGGCCACCGTCACGCCGTCCTTGGTGATGGTGGGGGAGCCGAACTTCTTGTCGAGGACCACGTTGCGGCCCTTGGGACCGAGCGTCACCTTGACCGCGTCGGCCAGCTGGTTCACGCCGCGGAGGATGGCCTGCCGCGACTGCTCGCCGTAGATAATCTGCTTCGCCATTTTGCGCCTGTCTCCCGTTCCTGACTGGTTACTTCTCGACCACGGCGAGGACTTCGTCCTCACGCATGATGAGGTACTCGGTGCCGTCGATCTTGATCTCCTGGCCCGAGTACTTGCCGAAGAGGATGGTGTCGCCCGACTTCACGTCGAGCGGGGTCTTCTTGCCGTCCTTGTCCGGCTTGCCGGCGCCGACGGCGACCACCTTGCCCTGCTGGGGCTTTTCCTTGGCGCTGTCGGGGATGATGATGCCCCCGACCTTCTGTTCGCCCTCTTCGATGCGCTCGACGAGGATCCGGTCGTGCAACGGTCGCAGCTTCGTAGCCATATCGGGAACTCCGGTCACCATGCGGCGGTCCCGGGCCCCGGGACCGCGAATACAGGCGCCGCCGGGGCCGGCCGATGGGGCCGGTCGGGGCGCGCGCTCGCCTTGGCACTCTCCCCCCGCGGGGGCTAGCACTCAAGGCACTAGACTGCTAAACATAGTCACCCGCCCGGGCGGGTGTCAAGCGGCGCCGGGCCGGGGGCGACAGGAGCGTCAGGCAGCGGAACTGCGCGAGATCCGGATCTTCAGCGCGGCGACCTTGCGGGTGAGGGTGTTGCGATGCATGCCCAGGACCTCGGCGGCGCGGCTGAGGTTGCCGTCGCAGGCGGCGACGACCCGGCTGATGAACCGGCGTTCGAACTCGCGCTGGGCATCGTCGTAATGCACGCCCCTGTCGACCATTTCGGCCACCACGCGGTCCAGTTGCTCACGCATTCGGGGTCTCCAGCGCGCGGCCGGTGAGCCGCTCGAAGGCTTCCAGATATTTGGCCCGGGTGCGCCGCACCACGTCGTCGGGCAGCGTCGGCACCGGCGGCTGCTTGTTCCAGCGGATCGACTCGAGGTAGTCGCGCACGTACTGCTTGTCGAAGCTCGGCTGCGGGCCGCCGGGCGCGTACTGGTCGGCGGGCCAGTAGCGCGACGAGTCCGGCGTCATCGCCTCGTCGATGAGCAGCAGCTCGCCGGCGTCGGTGAGACCGAACTCGAACTTGGTGTCGGCCAGCAGGATGCCGCAGGTGGCGGCGTGGGCCGCCCCGGCGGCGTACAACGCCATCGTGATCGTCTTGCAGCGGGCGAGCAGGTCGGCGCCGACGACGGCGGCGGCCTCGGCCTCGCTGATGTTGATGTCGTGGCCCGAATCGGCCTTGGTCGCCGGGGTGAAGAGCGGCGCCGGGAGGCGGTCCGATTCGCGCAGCCCGGCCGGCAGCGCGTGGCCGCAGACGGCGCCGGTGGCCAGGTAGTCCTTCCAGCCCGACCCCGACAGATACCCGCGCGCGACGCACTCGACCGGCAGCGGTCTGGTGCGACGCACGAGCATCGCGCGGCCGCGCAGGGCGTCGGCGTCGGCGGCGAGCACCGGCGGAAACGCGGCGGCGTCGGCGGTGATGAGGTGGTTGGCGACGATGCCGGCGGTGCGCGCGAACCAGAACGCCGACAGCTGGGTCAGGACGCGGCCCTTGTCGGGGATGCCGGAGCCGAGCACGTAGTCGAACGCCGAGATCCGATCGGTGGCGACGATGAGGACGTCGTCGCCGACCCCGTAGAGGTCGCGCACTTTGCCCTGCCGCAGCCGGGGGACGCCAGACAGGGCAGATTCGATCAGGGGCGGGGCAAGCGTCACGACGGCACCGGCACGGGGACCGTGAATCGTAGCCATTCGGTCCGGGCGGTGCAAGACCCGCGTCGGTGCGTCATGTAGTATGGACGAGCCGACGTCGCCGCGGCTCCCGATCGCGCCGTGCCGCGACGCGTCGTCGATGCCGACGCCCCATGCGCTCGTGGATTCGCACGCTCGTGCTGACGGCTCTCGCCGTGCTGCTGCTCGCGGTGTTCCTGCGCAACGCGAACCTGGGTGAGGTGTGGCGCGTGATGCGCCAGGCGCGGCTGGGCCTGGTCGCGGCCGGCGTCGGCCTGCTGTTCTTCGGCTACGCCTGCCGCGCGGCGCGCTGGCAGGTGATGCTGGCGCCGCTCGGCCCGACGCGCTTCGCGGTCGCGCTGCGCGCGACGCTCATCGGTTTTGCCGCGTCGTTCGTGCTGCCGGCCCGCGCCGGCGAGGTGATCCGGCCCGTGGCTGCTGGCCCGGCGCGAAGGGCTGCCGGTGGCGGCCTGCTTCGCCACCATCATCCTCGAGCGCGTGCTCGACCTGGTGACGGTGCTGGCGCTGCTGGCGCTGTACTTCCTGGCGTTCGATCCCGGCATCTCGACGCTGAACCCGACGATGTACGCGGCGGTGCGCGGCGGCGCCTTCCTCGGCGGCGTTCGGCTGCGGTGATCGGCATGGCCGTGCTGTTTGCCTGTGCCGCCGATCCGGCGCGGCTCGGGCGGCTGGTGGCGTGGAGCACGGGCTGGCTGCCGGAGCGGCCGCGGCAGCTGATCACCGGCCTCTCGCAGTCGTTCGCCGAGGGCCTGGCCTCGGTGCGCGAGCCGCGGCAGCTGGCCCTGGCGCTGGCCTGGTCGCTGCCGTTGTGGCTGGCCATCGCCGCGCAGATCTGGGTGGTGTCGCTCGCCCTCGGCGTGGTGCTGCCGGTCGCGGGGTCGCTGCTCGTGACCGCGCTGCTGGTGGTCGGCGTGGCCGTGCCGACGCCAGGCGCCGTCGGCGGCTATCACGAGGCGTTCCGGCTGGCGGTCACCACCTTCTTCGCGATCGACAACGACCGCGCCGTCGCCGCCGCCATCGTCCAGCACGCCGTCGGCTTCGTCCCGACGCTCGCTGCCGGCGCGTGGATGATGGCCGTCGAAGGGCTGTCGGTGGCCAGCCTCTCGGCCACCAGCCAGGAGACGCGGCCGTGAAATGCCCCTACTGCGGCGAGCTCGGCGACAAGGTGGTCGACTCGCGCGAGAGCAAGGAGGGCGACGTCATCAGGCGCCGGCGGCAGTGCCTGAGCGCCGGCTGCGGCAAGCGGTTCACCAGCTACGAGCGGATCGACGAGATCCCGTATATGGTGGTCAAGAAGGACGGCACGCGCGAGCGGTTCGAACGGCAGAAGCTGGTCGCCGGGCTGCTCAAGGCGTGCGAGAAGCGGCCGGTGTCGGTGGCGGCCATCGAGGCCATTGCCGACCGCGTCGAAGGCATGCTGCAGGACCGCGCCGAGAAGGAGATCAGCACCTCCGAAGTCGGCGCCTTCGTGATGCAGGAGCTGAAGCAGCTCGACAAGGTGGCCTACGTTCGCTTCGCCTCGGTGTACCGGCACTTCCGGGACATCAGCGAGTTCATGAGCGAGCTGAAGGACCTGCTGGGCGCCAAGGAATAGACGTGGCCATCTCGTCCGGACCCCCGCCGTGCCCGGCGCCCGGGGCGTCGCCGTGAGCCCGACCGCGGGCCGCCGGCCGTTCCGCGACAACCCGCGCCTCATCCTGGTCGGCATCGTCCTGCTGCTGGCGGTGCTGGCCAGCCTGCTGTGGCTCGCCGACCGGTCGGCGCGGCTGTCGCCCGACTTCCTCACCGGGTTCGTGCTCTACGCGCTCAGCGCGACCAACTTCATGATGCTGCTCGCGCTGGGGTTCTTCCTGGTGCGCAACGTCGTCAAGCTGCTGGTCGAACGGCGGCGGGCGCTGCCCTTCGCGCGCTTCCGCGCCAAGCTCGTCGCGCTGCTGCTCGGCCTCACGCTGGTGCCGGCGGTGCTGGTGCTGGCCGTCGGATCGCAGGTCGTGCTGACCGCCGTCGATCGGTGGTTCAACGCCCCGATGGACGAGGTCCTGAGCTCGGCGAGCATGATCGCCTCCGACTACTACCAGGAGCGGCAGCGGGTGGTCAGCGACGAGGCGGCGCGGCTCGCCGCGGCGCTGTCCCGCGTCGATCTGGCCAACGACATCGAGGGCGTGCGCGCCATCATCGCGCCCGACGTGACCCAGCAGCGCATCGGCCTGGTGCAGGTCTACCGCGTCGCCGGCGGCGCCGGCGGCGTGCAGTCGGTCGTCGACGTGGCGGCGCCCGACGTGCCCACCGGGCCGGCCCGGGCCGGCGGCGACCGCCTCGCCGCCCTCAAGGTCAGCGGCTCGCCCGACGAGTGGACCCTCGAGCCGGTGCCGGGCGGCGACGGCGGCCAGTTCCTGCGCGTGGCGCAGGCGATCCGCACGCCCCGACGGCCGGCTCGTCGGCGTCATCATCGCCAGCGACGTGCTCACCGGCGAGATGGCCGAGCGGGCGCGGCGCATGACGCAGGCCTACGAGGCCTACACGCAGCTGCGCGTGCTGAAGCAGCCGCTGGCCGGCGTCTACCTGTCGTTCTTCGTGATGGTGACCCTGCTCATCCTGGTGGGCTCGACCTGGATGGGGCTGTATCTCGCCAAGCGGATCACGCGGCCGGTGCAGATGCTGTCGGCGGCGGCGCGCGAGATCGGCGCCGGCCGGCTGGAACACCGCATCGAGCACCAGGCCGACGACGAGTTCGGCAACATGGTGGAGTCGTTCAACGCCATGGCCGCCGACCTGTCGGCGCGGCAGCGATCGCTCGAGCGGGCGGCGATCGAACTCGAGCAGCGCCATCACGAGGTGGAACGCCGCCATCGATCGGTGGAGACGATCCTGGAGCGGATTGCCACCGGCGTCGTCTCGATCGACGTCCACGGGGCGATCGGCCGGGTGAACTCCGCGGCGGCACGGCTGCTCGGCCTCGGGCCAGACGTCGAAGGCCGGCCGATCGCCGAGGTGCTGGGCAGCGAGTTCGCCGCGGTGACGGCGCTCATCACCGACGCCGCCCGGGCCAGGGGCGAGTCGGTGGCCCAGGAGGTGGCGGTCAGCCGCGACGGGCGGGAGATGACCCTGGCGGTGGCCGCGACCCGGCTGCACGGCGCCGCCGGCTTCGAGGGCACGGTGGTCGTGCTCGACGACGTCACGCCGCTCATCCGCGCCCAGAAGGTGGCGGCGTGGCGCGAGGTGGCGCGGCGGCTGGCCCACGAGATCAAGAACCCGCTGACCCCGATCCAGCTCTCCGCCGAACGGCTGCAGCGCAAGCTCGGCGACGCCGACGCGCCGCACGCGGCGCTGGTCCGCGAGTGCACCGCGACCATCATCGGCGAGGTGGAGTCGCTCAAGGGACTGGTCGACGAGTTCTCCCAGTTCGCGCGGATGCCGGCGCCGCGGGCGGTGCCGACGTCGCTCAACGCCGTGGTCGGCGACGCCCTGGCGCTCTACGACGGGTTGTTCGCGCACGTCGAAGTGGTGCGGCGTTTCGACGACGGGCTGCTGCCAGTGCGGCTCGACGCCGAGCAGTTCAAGCGCGTCGTCATCAACCTGGTCGACAACGCCATCGAGGCCATGGATCAGCGCGGCCAGATCGCTGGTCGAGACGTCGCGCGATCCGGCCCACGCGCTGGTCCGGGTGGTGGTGGCCGACGACGGCCCGGGCATCCCGCCGGGCGAGCGCGACAAGCTGTTCCTGCCGTACTACTCCACCAAGCGGCGCGGCTCGGGGCTCGGGCTGGCGATCGTGCGGCGCATCGTCGCCGAGCACGGCGGCAACGTCGAAGTGACCGACAATGTGCCGACCGGCACGCGCTTCACGATCGAACTGCCGGGCTAGGGCTGCTGACTGGCCATGCCGTCCATCCTCATCGTCGACGACGAACCCGGCGTGCGCGCCGCCCTGGGTGCCGTGCTGCGTGACGAGGGCTACGCCGTCGACGCCGTCGAATCCGGCGAGGCGTGCCTCGAGCAGGTCGTCGCCCAGACCTACGACGTCGTGCTGCTCGACGTGTGGATGCCCGGCATCGACGGGCTCGAGACGCTGCAGCGGCTGCGCGAACGGCGGGTCGATGCCGAGGTCGTGGTGATCTCCGGCCACGGCAACGTCGAGTCGGCGGTGCGGGCGATCAAGCTCGGCGCCTTCGACTTCGTCGAGAAGCCGTTGTCGCTCGACAAGGCGGTGCTGGTCGTCCGCCACGCCATGCGGCAGCGGGCCCTGGAAGCCGAGAACCGCGACCTGCGCGCCCAGGTCGATCGCCGCCATACCCTCATCGGCGACAGCACGGTGATGCAGCACCTGCGCGAGCAGGTGCTGCTGGCGGCGCCGACCAACGGCCGGGTGCTGATCCTCGGCGAGAACGGCACCGGCAAGGAAGTGGTGGCGCGCACCCTCCACGCCCATTCGCGCCGCCGCACCGGGCCCTTCGTCGACGTCAACTGCGCGGCGATTCCCGAAGAGCTGATCGAGTCGGAGCTCTTCGGCCATGCGCGCGGAGCGTTCACCGGCGCGGTCGCCGACCGCCGCGGGCGCTTCGAGCATGCCAGCGGCGGCACGATCTTCCTGGACGAGATCGGCGACATGAGCCTGAAGACGCAGGCCAAGGTGCTGCGGGCGCTGCAGGAGCAGGTCGTGCAGCCGGTGGGCGGCACGGCCACGGTGAAGGTCGACGTGCGCGTCGTGGCCGCGACCAACAAGGACCTGCAGGAGGAAATTCGCGCCGGCCGGTTCCGCGAGGACCTGTACTTCCGGTTGAACGTCGTGCCGATCTTCGTGCCGCCGCTGCGCGACCGTGGCGACGACGTTCCCGCGGCTGGCCGAACACTTCATGGCGACGCTGGCCGGCGAGTACGGCCGGCGGATGAAGCGCTTCGCCCCCGAGGCGATGTCGCGGCTGCAGCAGCACGCCTGGCCGGGCAACGTCCGTGAGCTCCACAACGTCGTCGAGCGGCTGCTCATCATGGTCGGCGGCGACGTCATCACGCTGCAGGACGTCGGGTTCATCGGCGATGGCCCGGCCGGGCCGGCGACCGTCGGCGGCCCCGGGGCGTCGGCGGGCACCGGTGGCGCGACGATTCCCCTGGCCGAGGCCCGCGATCGCTTCGAGCGGGACTACATCCTGCAGGTGCTGGCCGCGCACCAGGGCAACATCTCGCGCACGGCCGACACCCTCGGCGTCGAACGCAGCAACCTCTACAAGAAGATGCGCGCGTTCGGCATCGCCCCGTCGCGTCGCGAGGTCGACTAGCAGCAGGCCGCTCGTGCCCGGCTACTCCGATCGCAGCCGGGCCTCGAGCACCTGCAGCGGCCGGAAACCCTCGAGCTGCAGGTAGTACTCGGCGGTCTGTACCAGCGCCGCCGCCGGCACCAGGCCGACCACCTCGCTCTCCAGCACCGCGACGCCGTAGCGCGCCGCTTCGCGCTTGACGGTCTCGAACACCCGGAAGAGCGGCGTCTTCTCGAAGTTGGTGAGGTTCATCGAGACCTGGACGATCCCGCGATCGTCGAGCCGCAGTCCCATCGCCTTGACGAAGCGGAATCCTCCCGAGCTCATGCGGACCGCGGCGGCGATGCGCTTGGCGACCTCGAGCCGATCGGTGGCGAGGTTGATGTTGTAGGCGATGAGCGGCATGCGCGCGCCGATGATGGTGGCGCCGGCGCTCGGGTGCGGCAGCGCCGGGCCGAAATCGGGCGCCCACTCCGGTGCCGCCAGCTTGGCGGCCAGCCCTTCGAACTCGCCGCGCCGGATGTCCTCCAGATTGCGGCGTGCCGGGGACGTGGCGGCCTCCTCGTACAGGAACACGGGCAGGCTGAAGCGTTCGGCGACGGCGGCGGCGGTCTCGCGCGCCAGCGCGACGCAATCGGCCATCGTCGCCCCCTCGAGCGGCACGAACGGCACGACGTCGACCGCACCGAGTCGCGGGTGCTCGCCCTGATGCCGCCGCAGATCGACCCGGGCGAGGGTGGCCTCGAAGAGCGCGATCACCGCCGCCGGCAGCGCGTCGCGATCGCCGGCAAAGGTCAGGACGGAGCGGTGGTGCGTGGGATCCGACTGCAGGTCGAGGAGGCGGACGCCGGGAACCGCGCGCACCGCGGCGCCGATGGCCTCGACCGCCGTGGTGTCCCTGCCTTCGCTGATGTTCGGGACGCACTCGATGATGGACATGCGGTCGGGGTTGTACCACACCCGGGAGCGGGGTCGTGTAAGTGCTATACTGCCCGTGACTTGCGGGCATGACAGACCCGACCCCAGACGAACTGCAGGCACCCGACAGCCTGTCGGAGGTCGAACGGCAAAGCCGCATCGAGCAGTTGCTCGTCTCCGGACTCGACGAGTACTTCGCCGGCCGGCTCGATCACGCGGTGAACGTCTGGACCCGCGTGCTCTTCCTCGATCGTGCCAACGACCGGGCCCGGGCCTACATCGACCGGGCGCGGCGGGCGCAGGCCGAGAAGCAGCGCGAGACCGAAGCGCTGGTGCACCAGGGTCTGCAGGCCTTCGACGCCGGCGACGTCGAGCAGGCGCGCCGGCTGCTCACCTCGGCGCTCGAGCACGGCGCGCCGCACGAGCAGACGCTGCCGGTGCTGCACCGGATTGGTCTGCTGGCCGCGCCGGCCCCGGCGCCGCCGCCGGCGCGCGTGCGCTGGCGCCGCGCCCCGCGGCAGATTGCCGATGGCCCGCCGCGTCGCTGGCGGTGGATGCTGGCCGTCGCGCTGCTGGCGATGAGCGCGGCCGGGGCGTGGATCGTCGTGGCCTCGAGTGGCGGCGAGCCGGCGGCAGCGGCGCCGGTCATCGATCCGGCGACCGACGTCCTGCCGGTGCCGGGGGCCTCGGAGGCCTACGTCGCGCGCGCCGATGCGCTGTTCAACGCCGGCAAGCTTCCCGACGCGCTGGCCGTCCTCGATCGCGTCGGCCCCGGTGACGGCGCGTATCCGGCCGCCCAGGCCCTGCGGGCGCGCATGCAGCGCGAGTTGCTGCAGGCCTCGTCGGCTGGCGGGGCCGAGCGGGGCCAGCCGTGAAGTGCCCCAAGTGCGGCTACGTCGGATTCGAGGAGAGCGCGCGCTGCCGCCACTGCGGCTACGATTTCTCGCTGGCGTCGATCGTCGCCGTTCCGGTCGCCGCCGGTGGGGCAGCCGCGCCACCCGCTGTTTCGACCCGCGACGACGGGCCGGGGTCCCCGGGTCGCGCCGGGTCGGCGTCGCCCACCGACCGGCTGGGGTTCATCGACATGAGAGCGTCCGGCGCCGCGCCGGGGCCGCCACTCGACTTGCCGCTGGCGTCGCGCACGCCGCTACCCTCCGACTTGTTCGATGAGTCGCCGCCGCCCGCCCGGCCGCCGTTGGCGGTGCGGCGCGGGCCCGAGCGCCCGCGCAGTCGTCCGACCACGCAAGTACTGCCGCGTCCGGCGGCGAGCCTGCTCGACGTGCCCGTGCTGGCGCCCGCGATTCACGCCCAGACGCCGGCCGAAGCGCCCACTGTGGCGTCCATCGCGGCGCGGGCCGCCGCCGGGCTCCTCGACGTCATCCTGCTGGGGGCGATCGCGCTGGCGGTGGTCTACCTCACCGCCCGGTTGTCGGGACTGACCATGGCCCAGCTCGACGTCCTGCCGCGGGTGCCGCTCGCCGCCTTTCTGGTCGGCCAGGCCGCCGCCTATCTGGCGGTGTTCACGGCCTGCGGTGGCCAGACCCTGGGGAAGATGGCACTGGGTGTCCGCGTCGTCGCCGATGACGGCGCCGTGCCCCCGGGCGCCGCCGCCTTGCGGGCGCTGACCTCGCTCGCCGGCGCCGGGCTGGCCGGGCTCGGATTCCTGCCGGCCCTCTTCGACGGCGACCACCGCGGCCTGCACGATTGCCTGGCGGGCACGCGCGTGGTCGCGCGTAGGCGCTAGTGCGGCTGCTCGCGCTGCCGATCGCCACCGCCGGATACGTCGGGCGGTTCCCGGTGGCGCCGGGCACGGCGGGCTCCGTCGTGGGGTTGTTCCTGTGGGCGGCGGCGCGGCTGGCCGGCGCCGGGCCCGCCGCCGAGCTGATGCTCATCGCGGTACTGGTCGTCGTCGGCGCGTGGGCCGCCACCGAGACCGAGCGCGTTCTCGGCGTCGCCGACCCGGGTCCGGTGGTGATCGACGAGGTCATGGGCATGTGCCTGACCATGGTCGCGGCGCCGGTGACGTGGCCCGCGGCGGTGAGCGGGTTCCTCTTCTTCAGGCTGTTCGACATCGTCAAGCCGCCGCCGGCGCGACGGCTCGAGCGGCTGCACGGCGGGTGGGGCATCATGGCCGACGACTTCGCGGCGGGCGTGTATGCCTGGGCGGCGCTGCAGGGCCTGCTTCGCCTGGCCCCGGCGTGGATGGCGTGACCCACCCGGTTCCGAGCGCCGCCGTCCTGGCCATCGGCAGCGAGCTGCTCGAGCTGGGCCGTACCGACACCAACTCGCCCTACATCGCCGCGGCGCTGCAACGCCTGGGTGTAGCGGTGCGGTTCTCGGCCGTCGTCGGTGACCAGCGCGAAGCGCTGGAGGACGCGATGCGCCATGCGCTCGATCGTGCGGCGCTCGTCGTCTGCACCGGCGGGCTCGGGCCGACCGACGACGATCGCACGCGCACGGCCGCCGCAGCGGTGCTCGGGCTGGCGATGCACGAAGACGACGGCGGTGCTCGAACGCATCCGGGCGCGCTTCGCCGGCCGGCAGCTGGCGATGCCCGAGATCAACCGCCGCCAGGCGCTGGTGCCCGAGGGTGCGGCGCTCATCGCCAACGACCGCGGCACCGCACCAGGCCTGTGGCTGCCCACCGCCAGCGGCGGGCTCCTGCTGCTGCCGGGACCGCCGCGCGAGATGGCGCCCATGCTCGCCGACGCCCTCGAACGCCACGTGGCCCCGCGCTGGGGGGTGACCGCCAGCCGGCGCCGGGTCGTGACGGTGGCCGGGCGGAGCGAGTCGTGGGTCGACGAACAGCTCCAGCCGATCTACGGGCCCTGGGCCATCGAGTCGCCGGCGGTGGCGACGACGGTGCTCGCCAGCCTCGGCGTGGTCGAGGTCCACCTCTCGGTGGCCGGCGGCGCCGCGGCCGATCTCGATGCCCGGCTGGAGGCGGCGGTAGCGGCGCTCACGGCGCCACTCGGCCCTGACGTCGTGAGCGTGGACGGACGCGGGCTGGAGCAGGTCGTGGGCGATGCGCTGGTCGCCCGCGGGTGGCGCCTCGGCGTCGCCGAGTCGTGCACCGGCGGGCTCATCACCTCGCGCCTCACCGACGTGCCGGGGAGCAGCGCCTATCTCGAGCGCGCCGTCGTGGCCTACAGCAACGCCGCCAAGATCGATCTGCTCGGGGTGGCGCGCGCCGATCTCGACGCGCACGGCGCCGTCAGCGAGCCGGTGGCCGCGGCGATGGCGGCGGGCCTGCGGGCGGCCAGCGGCGTCGAGGTCGCCGCTCGCCACGACCGGGATCGCCGGCCCCGGCGGCGGCACGCCGCAGAAACCCGTCGGCACGGTGTGCATCGCCATCGACGGCCCGCTCGGCCGCGAGGCGCGGACGTGGCGGTTCACCGGTGATCGCGCCGTGGTGAAGGCGATGTCGGCCAGCACGGCCCTCGACCGCGTGCGGCGGTACCTCCAACGAGACCCGGCGGACTGAGGGGTATACTCCGCCTCCGCGCGACATGACGCTGGTACTGCTCGGCTACCTGATCGGCTCGCTGCCTCTGGGGCTGCTGCTCGCGCGCCGCTGGAGCGGGGTCGATCCCCGCCACGTCGGCAGCGGCAATCCGGGCGCGACCAACGTCTTCCGCGCGTCGGGCTGGGGACTGGGCCTCACGGTGATGGCGGTCGACCTCGCCAAGGGCACGGGCGCCGTGCTGCTCGCCTCGCGCAGCGGCGCGGCCGACGGCGCCACGGTGGCGGCCGGCGTGGCGGCGGTCGTCGGGCACGTGTTCCCGGTGTGGCTGCGCGGCCGCGGCGGCAAGGGCGTGGCCACGGCCTGCGGCGCGTTCTCGCTGCTGGCGCCGCTGGCCACCGTGGCCGCCGTGTTGGCCTTCCTGGTGACGGCCGCCAGCACGCGAATCGTCTCGGCGGGTTCGCTGGTCGCCACGGTCGTGCTGCCGGTCGTGGCGGTGATCTCCGGCGCGTCGCCGGCCGTGACCGTTGGCGCCGCGGCGACCGCGCTGCTGGTCGTCTGGCGGCATCGCGGCAACGTCGTGCGGATGTGGGCGGGGACCGAACGGCGGCTCGGCCGGGCGGACCGGCGCCGTGCGTAACGTCGCGGTGCTGGGCGCCGGCAGCTGGGGCACGGCGCTGGCGGTGCATCTGGCGCGGATCGCACATCCGGTGAGTCTGTGGGCGCGCGACGCCGCGCTGGTCGGCGACATGCGGGCGCGGCGCGCCAATCCGGTCTACCTTCCCGACGCGACGTTTCCCGACGCGCTCACGGTCACCAACGACCTGGCCGAGGCGCTGCGCGACGCGCAGCTCGTCGTCGTCGCCGTGCCGTCGCACGGCCTGCGCGCCGTGCTGGTGCAGGCGGCGCCGCACGTCGGCGCCGACGCGGTCGTCCTCAGCGCCACCAAGGGGATCGAGGACGGCTCGCTGCTGCGGATGTCGGCGGTGATCGGCGAGGAGTGGCCGCACGTCGCCGATGTCGCGGTGCTGTCGGGGCCGAGCTTCGCCGCCGAGCTCGCCCGCTCGCTGCCCACCGTCGTCGTCGTCGCGGCGCGACGCGCCGCCGCGGTGCAGCACGTGCAGCAGGAGTTCCGCTCGGGGGCCATGCGCCTCTATGCGAGCCAGGACGTGGTCGGTGTCGAGCTCGGCGGCGCGCTCAAGAACGTGATCGCGATCGCCGCCGGCGTGGTCGACGGCATGCACCTGGGACACAACGCGCTGGCGGCGCTCATCACCCGCGGGCTGGCCGAGATCTCGCGGCTCGCGGTGGCGGCGGGCGGCGAACGCGAGACCCTCGCCGGTCTGGCCGGGATGGGCGATCTGGTGCTCACGTGCACCGGGCAGCTGAGCCGCAACCGTCACGTCGGAATGGCCCTGGCCGAAGGGCGGGCCCTCGCCGAGATCCTCGCCAGCACCAAGATGGTGGCCGAAGGGGTCCGCACGACGCGGGCAGCGCTGGCGCTGGGCGCGGCCCACGGCGTGGAGCTGCCGATCGCGGCGCAGGTGGACGCGCTCCTCCAGGGCCGCATCACGCCCGAGGCCGCCGTCGGCGTCCTGATGGGGCGACGCCAGCGCGCCGAATCCGACCAGCCGCGCTGAGCGCCTGCCCGCGCGCATCGCGACGCCCTGTTAAGATCGCTCCGGTGGGTCTGTTCGAGAAGCTCGCGCAGGGGCTGTCGCGCACCGCTGAGCGTCTCGGCCAGCGGTTCGAGGCGATCGTCGGCCGGGCCGATGCCGCCGGCCGGGCCGGCGAGAGCGTCGACGTCGAGACGACCGAGGCGCTGGAGGAACTGCTGCTCGGCGCCGACGTGGGTGTCGCGGCCACGGCCCGCATTCTCGACGCGGTCACGAGCCAGCCGGCGAGTGGCGTTGGCCTCCGCGCCCGCGTCGTCGACGAGCTGCGCGCGGTGTTCGCGCGGGCCGAGCGGCCCGAGGTCGTGCCGCCGCTGCCGCCGCAAGTCGTGCTCGTCGTCGGCGTCAACGGCACCGGCAAGACCACGACGGTCGGCAAGCTGGCCCACCGGCTGCGCGAGGGGGGCCGCCACCCGCTCATCTGCGCGGCCGACACGTTTCGCGCGGCGGCGGTCGATCAGCTGCAAATCTGGGCCCGGCGCGCCGGGGTCGACATGGTGCGGGCCCAGGATGGCTCCGACGCCGCCGCGGTGGTCTTCGACGCGATGGCGGCGAGCAAGGCCCGCGGCGCCGACACGGTGATCGTCGACACCGCCGGCCGCCTGCACACCCGTGTCAACCTCATGAGCGAGCTCGAGAAGATCCGCCGCATTGCCGCCCGCGAGGTGCCTGGCGCGCCTCACGAGGTGCTGCTGGTACTCGACGCCACCGTCGGGCAGAACGGCGTGACGCAGGCACGCGAGTTCGCCGCGGTCGCCGGGGTCACCGGGGTGGTGCTGACCAAGCTCGATGGCACCGCCAAGGGCGGCGTGGCGGTCGCCATCGCCCACGATCTGGGACTGCCGATCCGCTATGTCGGCGTCGGCGAGGCGATCGACGACCTGCTGCCGTTCTCGGCCGACGACTACGTCCACGCGCTCTTCAGGCCCTCGTGGTGAGCGACGCCGCGATGATGCGCCGGGCGCTGTTCCACGCCGCGCGGGCCGCGGGCGCGACGACGCCCAACCCGATGGTCGGCGCGGTGCTGGTCGACCCCGAGGGAGTCGTGGTCGGGCAGGGTCATCACGAGCGCGCCGGCGGGCCGCACGCCGAGGTCAACGCGCTGGATGCCGCCGGCCCGCGCGCGGCGGGCACGACGATGTACGTCACCCTCGAACCCTGTTGTCACGTCGGCCGGACGGGGCCGTGCACGCAGCGCATTCTCGACGCCGGCGTCGCCCGGGTCGTCGTGGCGACGCTCGATCCGTTTCCAAGGGTATCGGGGCGCGGTGTGGAAGTCCTCCGCGCCGGCGGGGTCACCGTCGAGGTCGGCCTCGAGGGGCCGGCGGCACGGCGGTTGAACGCCGGCTTCCTGTCGGCCCACGAGCGGCAGCGTCCCTTCATCGTGGCCAAGGCGGCAGTGAGCGCCGATGGGCGGATCGCCGCCTCGCCCGGCGCTCGCACCGCCATCTCGGGTGCCGAGGCGTGCCGCCGGACGCAGCGGCTGCGGGCCTCGGTCGACGCCATCGCCGTCGGCATCGGCACCGTGCTCGCCGACGATCCCCGGCTGTCGGTACGCGACGTCGTGCGGCACCGCCCGTGGCGGCGGGTGGTCTTCGATCGGCGGCTGCGCATCCCCCTCGACGGCGCCTTGCTGTCGACGCCCGCGGACGGGCAGGTGATAATAGTGGCGTCCGGCGACGCCCTCATCCGCCACGGGGATCGCGTCGAGGCACTGATCGGGCGGGGCGCGGTCGTCGTCGGGGCGGACACCCTCGACGCGGCCTGTCGCCGGCTCGTGGACCACGGCATCCAGACGCTCCTCGTCGAGGGCGGTGCGGGTCTGCACCGCAGCATGTGGGAGGCCGACCTCGTGGACCGGATGCATCTCATCGTCGCGCCGCACGCGGTGGGGGAGGGTGGCGTGCCCCTGTTCGGCGGCGTGGGTGTGCCCTGGGAGCGCCTGACCGGCGTGCGGTCGGCGGCCTGCGGCGGCGACGTGTGGATCGAGGCTGATGTTCACAGGCATCGTTGAGCAGATGGGTACGCTGGCCGAAGTCAAGCCGATGGCCGGCGGCATTCGCCTCCGCGTCGAGACCCAGATGGCCGGGCAGCTGCAGCCGGGCGACAGCGTGGCCGTCGCCGGCGTCTGCCTGACCGCGCTGGTCGCGCACCACGCCGAGCTGCATGCCGATGTCGGGCCCGAGACCGCGCGCATCACCACGCTCGGCGCGCTGGCCCGGGGACAACGGGTCAACCTCGAGCGGCCGCTGCGAGCCGACGGCCGGCTCGGGGGGCACTTCGTGCTCGGGCACGTCGACGGCGTCGGTGTCGTCGACGACGTGCGGGCCGAAGCCGGCAGCCACTGGCTGACGGTGGGGTACCCGCCGTCGCTGGCGGCGCTCTTCATCCGGAAGGGCAGCGTCGCCGTCGACGGCGTGAGCCTCACCGTCGCCGGCCTCGACGAGCGGCACTTCGACGTCCAGGTGATCCCCTATACCTGGACCCACACCACGCTCGGGCGTCTGCGGACCGGCGACAAGGTGAACATCGAATGCGACGTCCTCGGCAAGTACGTCGCCCGCGCCTCGGAAATCGCCACCCTGCCCGATCGCCGCCGCCGTTGACTCGAGCCCCCATGACCAAGACCCGCACGACCCGCCGCCGTCCCCGCTCAGCGCCCACGACGCGGAAGGGCGCCGCGCGCGCCTCGCGGCCGGCCCCGCGAGCGGCCGGGCGCCGCGCCGCGGCGCTGAAATTTTCGGCGGTGGAGCAGGCCGTGGAGGCGATCCGCCGGGGCGGGATGGTGATCGTCGTCGACGACGAGGATCGGGAGAACGAGGGCGATCTGACCATCGCCGCCGAGAAGGTGACCGCCGCCGCGATCAACTTCATGATGACCCAGGGCCGCGGCATGATCTGCATGCCGATGACCGCCGATCGGCTCGACGAGCTCGACATCCCGCTCCAGGTGCCGCCCGGACGGAACACCACGCCCTTCGACACCGCGTTCTGCGTCGGCATCGAGGCCCGCCGCGGCGTCACCACCGGCATCTCCGCCGCCGACCGGGCCACCACGATCAAGACCGCGATCAACCCGAAGACGCGGCCCGGCGATCTGGCGCGGCCAGGACACGTGCTGCCCCTCAGGGCGCGCGACGGCGGCGTCCTCGTGCGCGCCGGTCAGACCGAGGCCGCCATCGATCTGGCCCGGGCGGCGGGACTGTATCCGGCCGGCGTCATCTGCGAGATCGCCAAGGCCGACGGCAGCATGGCGCGTGTCCCCGACCTGATGAAGTTCGCCAGGAAACACCGGCTGCCGATCATCACCGTGGCCGATCTGATCCAGTACCGGATGCGTGTCGAGCGGCTGGTGGCCCCGGCCGCGGCCGCGCCGCTGCCCACCGAGCACGGGCCGTTCCGGATCCACGTCTACGAGACCGTGCTCAACAAGGAGACCCACGCCGCCCTGGTCTGCGGCGATATCGGCGACGGCACCGACGTGCTGGTGCGGGTGCACTCCAGCTGCCTGACCGGCGACGTGTTCCACTCGGCGCGGTGCGACTGCGGCCCGCAACTCGAGGCGGCGATGAAGCGGATCGCCAAGGAGGGCCGCGGCGTGCTCCTGTATCTCAACCAGGAAGGGCGAGGCATCGGGCTGGCCAACAAGATCCGCGCCTACGCGCTCCAGGACCGCGGGTTCGACACCGTCGAAGCGAACGAGCGTCTGGGGTTCAAGCCCGATCAACGCGACTACGGGATCGGCGCCCAGATCCTCCGCGACCTGGGCGTGCGCACGATGCGGCTGCTGACGAACAACCCCCGCAAGTTCATCGGCCTGCAGGGCTACGGCCTGTCGGTGGTGGCGTCGGTGCCGATCGAAATCGCGCCGTCGGACACCACCCGGCGCTACCTGCGGACCAAAAAGGAAAAGCTGGGCCACCGGCTGACCAAGGTCTAGAGACCGGAGAGCGGCTAGGGGCTAGCGGCTAGCGACTGACGGCCCGCCGAATCGAACTCGTCCGGCGTTGACCGTCCCGCCGAAGCTCGCGTAGGATAAGGGTTTGCGCCGAGTGGCTTCGGGCGCGCCAGCGGCCCCTCGGACCGGGTCGAACGGCGCTCCGCGGCCCCGGCAACGCCCATGTTCGACGCCCTGAGCAGCCGGCTCCAAGACGTGTTCCAGTCGCTGGGGGGTGAGGTTCGCCTCACGCCCGAGACGACCGAGCGTGTGCTGCGCGACATCCGCACGGCGCTGCTCGAAGCCGACGTCAACCTGCAGGTGGTCAAGGCGTTCGTCGATCGCGTCCGCGATCGGGCCTTCGATCAGGCGGTGCAATCGAGCCTGTCGCCGGCGCAGCAGGTCGTCAAGATCGTCCGCGACGAGCTGCTCGGGCTGTTCGGCGACGCCACGGGTGGGTTGTCGTCGGGCGGCGGCTCGCCGCAGGTCATCCTCATGCTCGGCCTGCAGGGCTCGGGCAAGACCACCACGTCGGGCAAGCTGGCGCGGATGCTCACCCGCCAGGGCCGCCATCCCGTGGTGGTCTCGACCGATGTCAGGCGTCCGGCGGCCATCGAGCAGCTGACCATCGTCGGCCAGAAGGCCGGCGTGCGCGTCTTCAATCCGGCCGGCGACCTCGATCCGGTGTCGCGCGCGCGGGGCGCGATGGCCGAGGCCCGCAACACCGGCTGCGACGTCGTGATCGTCGACACCGCCGGCCGCCTCCACATCGACGACGAGCTGATGGCCGAGCTCGTGGCGATCAGGGACGTGGTCCGGCCGTCGGATCTGCTCTACGTCGCCGACGCGATGACCGGCCAGGATGCCATCAAGAGCGCCGGTGAGTTCAACCGCCAGGTCGGGATCACCGGCGTGGTGCTGTCGAAGATCGACGGCGACGCGCGCGGCGGCGCCGCGCTGTCGGTGGTCTCGGTCGTCGGCGTGCCGATCGCGTTCGTCGGCGCCGGTGAGCGGCTCGAGGACCTGGAGGCGTTCCACGCCGACCGCTTCGTCTCGCGCCTGCTCGGGATGGGCGACGTGCTGTCGCTCATCGAGAAGGCCGAGGAGGTCATCGACGGTGCCGACGCGGCCCGGCTCGAAGACAAGATCAGGAAGAACGCCTTCACGCTCGGCGACTTCCGCGACCAGCTGCGGACCCTCCGCAAGATGGGGCCGCTCGAGCACATCATGAAGCTGCTGCCGGGCATGGGCCAGCTCAAGGGGCTCGGCGACGCCAAACCCGACGAGCGCCAGCTGCGCCGCATCGAGGCGATCATCAACTCGATGACCCCCGAGGAGCGTGACCACGCCGAAGTGATCGACGGCAGCCGGCGCAAGCGCATCGCCGGCGGCAGCGGCACCTCGGTCGAGGACGTGAACCGGCTGCTCAAGCAGTACGCCGAGATGCGGAAGATGTTGAAGATGGTGGGGCAGATGACGGGCGAAGCGGTGCCCGCGGCCCCCAAGAAGCGGAAGAAGAAGGGGCCCTTCAGCTTGATGAAGTAGCGGCAGGGCCGGCTACCAGGACGAGGACAGAGTCACTATGTTGGTCATTCGCATGCGTCGAACCGGGTCGAAGAAGCGGCCCCACTACCGGGTGGTGGTCACCGAGCGGCGCTCGCCGCGCGAGGGCGGGTTCATCGAGACGCTCGGCTTCTACAACCCGCGGACACGGCCCGCGGTGGTGGACGTGAACAAGGATCGGATCGCGCACTGGATCGCCCAGGGCGCTCGTCCGTCGGACTCGGTGCGGACGCTGCTGGCGCGTCACGTCACGCGCGATCTGGGCGCCGTGGCGCCGGCGACGGCCGCGGCGACCGCGCCCCAGGCGTAGCGGGAGCGCGTCGTGGCGGAGCTCAAATCGCTGGTCGAGATCGTGGCCCGGGCGCTCGCCGACGAGCCCGACGCGGTCGAGGTGACCGAGAGCGAGCGGCGCGGCGGCCTGCACTTCGAGCTGCACGTGGCGCCCGGCGATCTCGGCCGGGTGATCGGCCGGCAGGGGCGGACCGCGGCGGCGCTGCGGCTGCTGCTGGCGGCGGCGGCAGACGTTGATGGCCAGCGCATCCAGCTCGACATCCGGGACTCGACCGGGCGCCGCTGAGCCGCCCGAGGCCTGGGACGACATGCTGCTCGTGGGCGTGGTCGCGCGCGCCCAGGGCAACAAGGGGGAGGTCGTCGTCAACGCGACGACCGACTTTCCCGACCAGCGCTTCGGCGCCGGCGCGGAGTTGTGGTGCCGCCGCATTGGTGGCGGGATTGAACGGGTTCGAGTCGACGGCTACAAGATGCACCTCGGACGCCCGGTGCTGCGGCTCGAGGGCGTCGGGTCGATCGGCGAAGCCGAGCAGCTGGCGGGCGCGGAGTTACGCGTGCCGAGCTCGGCCCGGCAGGTGCTGCCGGCCCACGTCTACTACGTGCACGAGCTCGTCGGGTCGGCGGTCTGGACCGTGACTGGCGAGCACGTGGGTGAAGTGACGGCGGTCGAAGGCGACGGCAGCGCGACGCGCCTGGTGGTGCGGGCGGCGGGCGGTGAAGTGCTGGTGCCCTTCGTGCAGGAGTTCTGCACGGTGGATCGGCCCGGCCGCCGCATCGAGGTGACGCCTCCGGAGGGCCTGCTCGACGTGAACGGGACCTGGCGGAGCTGAGCGGGCAGGGGGAGGACGGCGTGACGTTCGACGTGGTCACGATCTTCCCGCGGATGATCGACGCCGCGCTCGCCGAGGGCGTGGTCGGACGGGCGCGCACGGACGGTCTCATCGACGTCCGCGTGCACGACCTGCGGGACTACACGACCGACCGCCACCGGGTGGTCGACGACGTGCCGTTCGGCGGGGGACCGGGAATGGTCCTCAAGGCCGAGCCGCTGTATCTCGCGGTGCAGGCGGTGCGGGCCGGCTGGGGCGGCGACGGGTTGGTGGTGATCACGAGTCCGGCCGGCCGGCGCTTCGATCAGGCGGCGGCGCGGCGGATGGCGGACGCCGGGCGCGTGGTGTGGCTGTGCGGACGGTACGAAGGCATCGACGAGCGTCTCGGCGACGCGGTCGGTGCCGAAGAGTGGTCGATTGGCGACTACGTACTGAGCGGCGGCGAACTGCCGGCGCTGGTGATGCTGGACGCGGTGGCCCGCCTGGTGCCAGGAGTGGTCGGGGACACGCAGTCGGTGGCCGAAGATTCGTTCTCGGCCGGCCTGCTGGACCATCCCCATTACACCCGGCCGGCGGTGTGGCGGGATCGAGCCGTGCCCGACGTGCTGGTGTCGGGGCATCACGGGGAGATCGAACAGTGGCGGCGGACGGTAGCGCAGGCGCGGACACGCGCCCGGCGGCCCGACCTGACCGGCGCGACAGGTGAGGAAGGGAGCGGGTAGGTTGATGGACGCAGTGGGGATTGTCGAGAAGGCGCAGACGCTGTCGCGGCCCGCGATGCAGTCGGGCGACACGGTCAAGGTGCACGTGCGGGTGAAGGAAGGCGACAAGGAGCGCATCCAGATCTTCGAGGGCATCGTCATCAACCTGCGCCGCGGCGGGACCCGGGCGTCGTTCACCGTGCGCAAGGTCAGCTTCGGCCAGGGCGTCGAGCGGATCTTCCCGCTGCACTCGCCGGTGATCCAGAAGATCGACGTCGTGCGGTCGGCCAAGGTGCGCCAGGCCAAGCTCTACTACCTGCGCGAGCTGAAGGGCAAGGCCGCGCGCATGCGCGAGGTCAAGAAGCCGACCACGGCCTAGCCGCCGGTTTCGACAAGGCCGGTCGCGATGCCGCGGAGCCGCGCGCGCCGCACGATCGAGAACCTGTACCGCCGGTTCGGGTTCGGGCTCGTGGCGGGGGTCGACGAGGTGGGACGCGGCTGCCTCGCCGGCCCGGTGCTGGCGGGCGCCGTGGTGCTCGACCCGGCCCGCCACATCCCCGGCCTGGCCGACTCGAAGGTCCTCACCGCGGCCGCCCGGGACCAGCTGTACGATGCCATCTGCCGCCGCGCCGCCGCCTGGGCGGTCGGGGTTGCAGACCCCGCCGAGATTGACCGATACAACATCCATCGAGCGTCGTTGCGCGCCATGGCACGGGCCGTGGCCCAGCTGGCGCCGCAACCGGATCTGGTGCTCGTGGACGCCTTTCGCATCGAGGGTCTTCAGATGGCGCAGCACGCCGTCGTCGGCGGCGACCGCCGCTGCGCGGCGATTGCCGCCGCGTCGATCGTCGCCAAGGTGACCCGGGACCGCATGATGGACGTGCTGCACGCGGCCGACAGCCGCTACGGGTTCGACCGGCACAAGGGCTACGCCACCGCCGATCATCTCGCGGCGGTGGCGGCGTTTGGTTACTCCGAGGCGCACCGGCGATCGTTCAGGCCGGCGACGCTGTTTGATACTCTGGACTGAGGACGGACGACGTGGCGCCATTCGATCGCGAAGGGGCCCTGAAGCGGGCCGAGAAGGCCTTGCGGCTGGGGAGAGTCGACGCCGCCATCGAGGAGTACCAGGGCATCGTCCTGGCCCAGCCTCGCGACTGGAACAGCGCCAACGCGCTCGGCGACCTGTTCGTCCGCTCGGGCCAGCTCGACAAGGGCGTCGAGCAGTACACCCGCATCGCCGATCACCTGGCCGAAGAGGGCTTCTACCCGAAGGCGTCGGCGCTCTACAAGAAGATCCTCAAGGTCAAGCCCAGCGAGGAGTACGCGCTCGTGCGTTCGGGCGACGTCGCGGCCAAGCTCGGCCTGCTCGCCGATGCCAAGACGGCGTATCAGACCGTGGCCGACCGCCGGCGCAAGCTCGGCAACGTGCGCGGCGCGGCCGAGATGGCCGTGCGGCTCGGCACGGTCGATCCCGAGGACTTCGACGCGCGCTACGCCGCCGCCAAGGCGGCGCGCGAGCTCGGCGACCGTGAGACCGCGCTGCGCGAGCTGCGTGCCGCCGCCGTCGGGTTCGAGGAGAAGGCGCGCCTCGAGCTGGCGCGCTCGGCCTACCGCGACATCCTCGAACTGGAGCCGGAGGACGAGGACGCGCGCGCCCGGGTCCTCGCCGCCAACATCGCCACCGGCGAGTTCACCAGCGCGTTCGCGCTGGCGTCGTCGCCGGACGAGCTCCGCCAGCTGGCCGCGGCGCTCGAAGCCGCCGGCCAGCACTCGGAGATGCTCTCGGTCTGGGACCGCATCGCCAATCTCGATCCGGCCGACGTCGACGCGCGGGTGCAGGTGGTCGGCGGACATCTGGCCGCCGGCGACACCGTGGCGGCGCGCCGCCACCTGACGCCCGAGGTCGCGGCTCACGACGCCACGCTGTGGATGACACTGGCCGAAGCCGAGCTGCGCGCCGGCCGCTTCGAGGACGGCAAGTCGGCGGTGGCCAGCGCGCTGCAGGCCGATCCGTCGCTGCGCGAGGCGGCGATTGCGATGGCCTGCCGGCTGGCCGAGCAGTCGCCCGACTCCGCCTATCCCGGGATCGAGGCGGTCGCCGACGCCGCGCTGGCCGAGGGCGACTACGCCGCCGCGGCCGCCGCGCTCCACGAGTTCGTCACGCGGGTGCGCCGCCACATCGTCGCGCTGATGCGGCTGGTCGAGATCTGCGTCGACGGTGGCCTCGAGGCGACGATGTACTCGGCGCAGGCGCAGCTGGCCGACGCCTATCTCGACGCCGGCCGCGGCCTCGAGGCCCGCATCATCAGCGAGGATCTGGTCGCCCGCGAGCCGTGGGACCGCGCCAACATCGAACGCTTCCGCCGCGCCCTCGAGATGCTGGGCGAGGCCGACCCCGATGCGATCATCGCCGACCGCCTCAGTGGCGACAGTCCCTTCATGGCCACCGACAAGATGGACCTCAACGAGGGGGTGGTGTTCGACGAGCCGGTGGACGTGCCGGCCGCGGCGAGCGCCAAGGACGACGGCGTGGACGTGGCCGCCGAGCTCGACGCGCCCGGCGCCGAACCAAGCGGCCGGGGGGCCGCCGGCCAGCGCGGCAAGGCTGGCAAGGCGGGGCGTGGCGGCGATCCGTCCGGCGACGACGCGAAGGCCTACGACGACGACCTGGCCGCCGAGCAGCTGCGCCTCGCGCACACCTACCGCGACATGGGCATGATCGACGATGCCATCCAGTCGCTCGAACGGGCGGCGCGCTCGTCGCGCCAGCGGTTCGAGGCGGCATCGCTCCTCGGACGCCTGCACATGGAGCGCGGCGAGCGGTCGCGGGCCGCTCGACTGGTTCGAGCAGGCCGCCGAAGCGCCGGCGCCGACTGCCGACGCCGGCCGGGCCTTGCTGTACGACCTCGCCGACGCGCTCGAGCTCGTCGGGGAATCCGGCCGGGCGCTGGCCGTCTTCGGCGAGATCGACGCCGAGTTGACCGGCTACCGCGACGTCGCCGCGCGCATCGAGCGCCTGAGCCGCGTCCAGGCCCGGGGGTAGACGCTGTTCCGGCGGCTCCTGGTCATCGCCCTGCTCATCGAGCTCGGGCTGTTGCTGATCGTGGTGCCCTGGTCGGCGTTCTGGGAGCGCAACTACTTCTCGCAGCTGTCGCCGGCGCTGTACGGCGTGCTCACGAACAACTACGTGCGCGGCGCCATCACCGGGCTCGGTGCGGTGAACGTGCTGGCGGCGCTCGCCGACCTGTCGCTGCTCGTGCGGCGGCGATCGGCGTTGTGACGCGGCCGGCCGCGGCGGCGCGTCCGTGGCTGATCGTCGTCTCGGATCGGCGCCGCCTGTGCGCGGCGGCGGGCCGGCCGATCGCCGAGGCCGATGAGCTGCTGGTCGTGCAGGCGCTGGCCGCGGCCGCCGGCGGCGTGGCGGCGTTCCAGGTGCGCGAGCCCGATCTCGAAGGGCGGGCCCTGCTGGCGCTCGTCGGGCGCCTGGCCGCCACCGGCGTGCGCGTCCTCGTCAACGACCGCGCGGATGTCGCCGCCGCCGCCGGCGTCGGTGTCCACCTGCGCGCGTCGTCGATGCCGACCGAGTCGTGTGCGCGCGTGGCTCGGCCCGCACCCGTGGATCACCAGGTCGGTGCACGATCTCGCCGAGCTGCGGGCGGCCGGGCCGGTGGACGCGGTGGTGGCGGGCGCTGTCCGGCCGAGCCGCTCCAAGCCCGACGGGCACCCGGCGCTCGGCTTCGACGGGCTGGCCGCGCTCGTCGCCGCCTCGGCGGTCCCGGTCGTCGCCATCGGCGGGCTCTCCGGGCCGTGACTGGCCCGCGCTCCGGCGGTGTGGCGCCGCCGGACTGGCCGCCATCGGTGCGTTCCTGCCGCGCGCCGACGAATCGGTGGCCGGCGCCGTCGCGCGTGCCGTCGCCGAGCTGTCCGATGGCGTGCGCTCGTGACGGCGCCGGGTCGGCTGGCCGTGGTGACTCGTCGCGCACGCGGGCCGCGTCAGCGTTGACTCGGCGCACGCGGTTACCTGGCAGCCCGTGGTGGAAGTGGCGGCGCAGCACCGAGACCGGCGATGCGCCCAGACCTTCACCCGCGAGTCCGCACGTGCCAAAAGGCGCGACGATAGCCGGGGGCCCCGCGACGCGTGGTCTGCGTCGTGGGGTGGGACGTGGGATGCAGCGCCGGTCGAATGCCGGCACCACTTTCACCACGGGCTGCTAAAATCGCCGTCCGGACTCCGATGGCTCCCATTCTCCTGGCGCTCGACTCGACGGACGATTTCGGCGCCGCCCTCCGTCACCATCGCGAGGCGGCCCGACGATCGCTGCGCGAGCTGGCCGATGCGACCAAGCTCGGCGTGCGGACGCTCGAGGCGCTGGAGCGCAATCACGTCGAGAAGCTTCCGCCGGGTATCTTCCGGCGCGCCGTGGTGCGCGCGTATGCCCGCGAGGTGGGACTCGATCCCGAGGACACGCTGCGGGTCTTCCTGGCCCGGCACCCCGACGACCTGCCGCCGCCCGGCGGCGCGGTCGGTCCGGTCGCCGACGCCGACACCGCGTCCGGAACGGCTGTCGCCGCTGATGCTCGCGTGCCTGGTGGTGGCGGCGGTGCTGGTGCTGATGCTGGCCGCGCGGGCGCTGGGCCTGGCGGCGCCGCCCGACGCGCCCGGGATCGCCCCGGCCATCCACCGCGCGCCGATCGCCGAGCCGAGATCCCAGGGCATCTGATGGACGCCGGCATCCGCACGCCGCTCATCGAGGCGTTCCGGCGCCCCGACGTGCCGCGCGACGTGCGGCTCGATGCGGCGCAGGGCGAAGTGGCGCCGCGCGGCGTCGAGCAGCTCGCCCTGCTGATGCTGCTCGCCGACGACGACGACGCGGAGGTTCGCGGCGCCGCCGACCAGACGCTCGGATCGCTGCCGGCGCCCGCCGTCGCGGCCGCGCTCGCGCGGTCCGAGGTGACCGCCGAGATGCTGCGGTTCTTCGGCGCCCGCGGCATCGCCCCGGCCGGCGCGCCCCCGGAGACCGACGCGCCGCTGACCGGCGGCGACGCGGAGGACGGCGACGCCCTCGAGGCCACCGCCGACGCGGACGAGACGAGCCAGGACGTCGAGCAGTCGGTCACCCAGCAGATCCAGCAGATGACGGTCATCCAGCGCGTGCGCGCGGCGATGAAGGGCTCGCGCGAGATGCGGGCGATCCTCGTGCGCGATCCGAACAAGCTGGTTGCCTCGGCGGTGCTGAGCAGTCCGAAACTCTCGATGAGCGAAGTGGAGACCTTCGCCAAGATGGCCAACGTCACCGAGGACGTGCTGCGGTCGATCGCCCAGAACCGGGCGTGGGTCAAGAACTACGCCGTCGCCCACGGCCTGGCGCGCAATCCGAAGACGCCCGGTCGCCCTGTCGCTCAACCTGCTGCACCGCCTGGTCGAGCGTGACGTCAAGGCGATCGCCAGCGATCGCAACGTCCCCGAGCCGCTGCGGCTGGCGGCGCGCAAGAAGCTGGTCGCGTCTCAGCGCTGACCGCTGCCGCGCGGGTGCGGCCGGGCACGGCCGGGCGCAGCCTCGCGCACGCCCCATTCCGATCGCATCTGCGCCAGGCCGTCCATGAACACGGCGGCGCGCTGCCGGGTCTCCTCGGTGGGCAACTGCTTCAGCAGGTCGATGGCCCGGGCCAGGTCGGCGACGATCGTCCGTTTCGACGTGGCGTAGTACAAGCGGCGGATCTCGGCCACCGGATCGATCGGGGCGCTCATGCGGCGCGTCGTCCCGGGCCATGGCCCGTCGATACGGACCCCGTCGAGTTCGACCGGCGCCTCGAGCACGGTCGCGCCGGCGGCCTGCCATCGCTGCCGGATGACGCCGGTACGCTCGGGCGGGGCCAGGCAGAAGACGCAGCCGCCACCGCCAGCGCCGCACACCTTGCCGGCCCAGGCGCCCTCGCGGCGGGCCAGGTCCAGCAGGGCGTCGATCGCCGGTGTCGTCACCGACGGCGCCAATTGGGTTCGCGCCCGCCACTCCTCGGCCAGGCACGCCCCGGCGGCGGGCCAGTCGCCCCGTTCGAGCGCCGCGCGCAGCCCGGCGGTGGCGCCGACGATGGCGTCGAAACAGGCGACGACATGGGCGTCGCCGTCGATCCGGCGCTTGGTGATCTCCCAGTTGTTGATGCCCGAGGCCCGCGGCGCGCCGGTGTAGCACAGGACGAGGCGCTCGTCGAGCGCAGCGGGGGAGACGTCGAGCGGCACCCGCCGGGCCGTTTCGACCCCCAGCTCCAGCGCCGCGATGCCGCCGTAGAGCGCCGGCCGGTAGTCCTGCAATCCGGTCGGCACGCCGAATCACCTGCGCCTCGACGTTCTTGGCGATCTCGAGCAGTGCGTCGGCGGTCAGCCGCCGGTCGGTCCAGCGATCGAGCGCCGCCGTCACGGCGATGTTCAGCGCCGACGAGCCGGCGATGCCGGCGCCGGCCGGGGCCTCGCTGCGTGTGGTCACGGTGACGCCGCGGACGCCGAACGCGTGGACGAGGCGTGCCAGCAGCGGCAGCGTGGGCTCGTCGGGCAGCCGGGCGGCATCGAGCGGGCCCGACGATACGCCGAGATCCTCCGAGACCAGCAGGACCGCGTCGTCGGTGCGCGGCTCGAGGCGGGCATGCGCCCGCAGGCCGATCGCGGCGTTGACCGTCTGCGCGCCCGGGTGAAAGAGGTACAGCGGCCAGATATCGATGGTGCCGCCGGCGAGATCCACGCGCGTCGGCGCCGAGGCCGTCACCGTCACGGCGGAATTATAATGCTGCGTTAGTGTCCGGTCCGCGAGCTCGTGACACAATTCCCGGGCGGCTCAGCCCGCCTCGCTGCGTTGCTCGTCGCTCACATGTCGTCCAACATGCTCGCTCCTTGCGCCTTGCGATCCGGGCTCCCGCTCCGGGCCTTATGTCACGAGCTACGCGACGGACACGATGCCTCTGCCGCTCCGCCGTCGTCTGGGCCAGCTGCTGATTGGAAGCTTCCCCGGCCGCACGATATCCGCGGAGCTGCGGGCGCTGGCCCGCGAGTTCGACCTCGGCGGCGTGATCCTCTTCGCCCGCAACGTCGAGGCGCCGGAGCAGGTGCTGGAGCTGGCCAACGAATGCGCCGCGCTCGGCGTCGAAGCGCCGGCCTGGGTCAGCGTCGATCAGGAGGGTGGCCGCGTGGCGCGCCTGCGCGAGCCCTTCACCGTGTGGCCGCCGATGGCCACGCTGGGGCGGGCCGGCTCGGAAGCGCTGGCGGCGCGGTTCGCCCGCGCCCTGGCCGCAGAGCTGCACGCCGTCGGGATCACTCTGGACTACGCGCCGGTGCTCGACGTCCACACCAACCCGAAGAACCCGGTGATCGGCGATCGCGCCCTGTCCGACGACGCGCGCCTGGCCGGCACGCTCGGGGCCGCCGTGGTGCGCGAGCTCCAGCGGGCCGGCGTGGCGGCGTGCGGGAAGCATTTCCCCGGCCACGGCGACACACTGGTGGACTCCCACGTGGGACTGCCGATCGTCGAACATGCTCCCGACCGGCTCAGGGCGGTGGAGTTCGAGCCGTTTCGGGCCGCCATCGCCGCCGAGGTCGCCTTCCTGATGACCGCGCACGTGCTGGTGCCGTCGCTCGACCAGGAGTGGCCGGCGACGCTGTCGGCGCCGACCCTGCGGCGGCTGCGCGTCGAGCTCGGCTTCCAGGGCGCCATTCTCAGCGACGATCTCGAGATGCAGGCGGTGCGGGCGCGCTGGGAACCGGCCGAATCGGCGGTGCGGGCCGTGGCCGCCGGCTGCGACGGGCTGCTGGTCTGCAGCGGCGACGCCGCCGTGCAGGCGGCGACGCTCGAAGCGCTGGTCAAGGCGGTGGAGTCGGGGACGCTGGCGCTCGGACGGGTCGACGCCGCCCTGGCGCGGCTGGCGCAGGTCAAGGGGCGGTTCGTGGGCCCACGGCCGGCCCCGGGCGCCCGTCGGCCGGCCTGGCGCTCGGTCGTGGGCTGCGAGGCGCACCAGCTCGTGGCGGCGGAGATGGCGGGCTTTCTGTGATCGTCGACGGCTCGCGGACCAGAGCTGGCCGGCGGCGGCCGCGCCGCCTGCTGGTCGGCGATCGCCTCGCCCTGGTCGCCCCGGCCAGCCCCGTGCGATCGGACGACCTCGAGCGTGGCGCGGCCGAACTTCGCGCGCTCGGCTTCGAGCCGGTATACGACGCCCGCGTCCAGGCCCGACACGGGTACGTCGCCGGCCTGCCCCAGGCGCGCGTGGCCGCCCTCGCCGAGGCGTGGCGCGACCCGTCGATTCGCGGACTCATCGCCGTCCGGGGCGGCTACGGCTCGCAGCAACTCCTGCCGCTGCTCGACCCGCGCTGGATTGCCGACGATCCGAAAGTGCTCGTCGGCTACAGCGATCTCACCGCGCTTCTCGCCTGGCAGACCGCGCACGGCACGGTCGCCTTCCATGGCCCGATGGCCGAGGGCCGGCTGGCCAACGGCGTGGCCGGATACGACCGGGCGTCGCTGCTCGCCGCGGTCGCCCAGCCGGTGCCGATGGGCACGCTCGCCCCCGCCGGCCTCGAGGTATTCCGGCACGGCGAAGCCAGCGGCGTATTGAGCGGCGGAACGCTCACCCAGTTGGCGTCGCTGCTGGGAACGCCGTACGCGTGCGTGCCGCGCGAGCCGACGATCCTGTTTCTCGAGGACGTCGGCGAGCGGCCCTACCGGCTCGACCGCCTGCTCACGCAACTCCATCAGAGCGGCACGTTCCGCCAGGTCACCGGCGTGCTGCTCGGGGCGTTTCCCGGGTGCGACGAGGCGGGCGGCGGACCGACCGCGAGCCAGGTCCTCCGCGATCTGTTCGCGCAGTTCCCCGGGCCGGTCGTCTTTGGATTCCCGTCGGGCCACGGCCCCCGGGCGACGCTGACGCTGCCGTTCGGGGTCGAGGCCAGGCTGGTGACCGCGCCGGCGCCGGCGCTTGTCGATCGAGGAAGCGGCGGTCAGCTGACACGCGCATGCGGCGGGTCCATTTCATCGGCATCTGCGGCACGGCCATGGCCACGCTGGCGGCCCTGCTCAAGGCCCGCGGCGACCACGTGCAGGGATCGGACGCCCACGTCTACCCGCCGATGAGCGACTTTCTCGCCGGCGAAGGCATCCGGGTGTTCGACGGCTACGCCGCCGCGCAGATCGGCGAGGACGTCGACCTGGTGGTGGTGGGCAACGCCATCTCGCGCGGCAATCCTGAACTCGAATCGGTGCTCGACCGGTCGCTGCGGTATGCGTCGCTGCCCGAGACGATTCGCGACGCCTTCCTGTGGGACGCCGAGTCGGTGGTCATCGCCGGCACCCACGGCAAGACGACCACCACCGCGCTCACCGCGTGGGTGCTCACCAGCGGCGGGCTCGATCCGTCGATGCTGGTCGGCGGCATCGCCCGGAACTTCGGCAACGGCGGGGCGAGCTACCGCGTGGGAGCCGGGCCGGCCTTCGTCATCGAGGGCGACGAGTACGACAGCGCCTACTTCGACAAGACCGCCAAGTTCCTGAAGTACCTGCCCGACATCGCCGTCGTCAACAACGTCGAGTTCGACCACGCGGACATCTACGAGGATCTCGACGCCGTCCGGCTCGCCTTCCGGCGCCTGGTCCGACTGGTGCCGCGCCGCGGTCTGGTGCTGCTGGGGGCCGACAGTCCAGACGCGGCGGCGCTCGCCGGCGAGGCGCACTGCGCCGTCCAGACCTTCGGGCTGGGAGAAGCCGTGACCTGGCGCGCCCGGGACCTGGCGTCGAGCGGTACCACCACGACCTTCACGCTCACCGGGCCGCACGACCTGCGCGCCACCATCAGCCTGCCGATGCTCGGCGCGCACAACGTCCGCAACGCCGTGGCGGCCGCGGCCGTGGGCCACGCCTGCGGCCTCGCTCTCGACGCGATCGCCGGCGGGCTGGCGACCTTCGCCGGCGTGAAGCGCCGGCTCGAGGTGCTCGGATCACGGCGGGGCGTGACCGTCTACGACGACTTCGCGCACCATCCCACCGCCGTCGCCGAGACGCTGGCGGCGATGCGGGCGGCCCGGCCCGGCGCCCGGCTGTGGGCGATCTTCGAACCGCGCTCGGCGTCGTCGTGCCGCCGCGTGTTCCAGGAGGCCTTCGCCGAGGCGTTCGCCGGCGCCGACCAGGTCCTCATCGCGCCGGTGTTCAGGAGCAGCCTCGCCGACGACGAGCGGCTGTCGGAGGCCCGGCTCGTCACCGACCTCACCGCGCGGGGTATCGCCGCCAGGCGGGCGGCGTCGCTCGACGAGATCGTCGCCATCGTCGGCGCCGAGGCCGCCTCCGGTGACGAGATCGTGGTGATGTCGAACGGCGGATTCGGCGGCATCCACGGCCGGCTCCTCGAGGCGCTGGCCTCATGACCGAAAGCCGCCCGCGGTTGCTCGCGTCGGGCGATTCGCTGCGGCTGGTCGAACTCGAGCCGAGCATGGACCCAGCCGTCAACGCGCGCGCGGTGTCGATGGCGCGGTCGATCAGAACGGCGCAGGTGTCCGGGGTGCGCGACGTCGTGCCGTCGTACGCGTCGGTCGGCATCCATGTCGATCCGCTGCGTCTCGACTCGGCGGCGCTCGAGCGGGCGGTCAGCGAGGCGTGGAACGCCGGCTCGCCCGACGACGACCAGCGCGGACGGCTGGTCGAGATTCCGGTGTGCTACGGCGGCGAGCACGGCCCCGATCTCGACGAGGTTGCCGCCTTCGCGGGGTGTGCCGTTGACCAGGTCGTGCGCTGGCACAGCGACGCGCTCTACCACGTGTACATGCTGGGCTTCCTGCCCGGCTTCGCCTATCTGGGAGCGGTCGACGATCGGATCGCCATGCCGCGTCGCGAGACGCCGCGCGCCGCGGTCGCCGCCGGCAGCGTCGGCATCGCCGGGCGGCAGACCGGCGTCTATCCAATCGACAGTCCGGGCGGGTGGCGGTTGATCGGCCGCACGCCGTGGCGGATGTTCGACGCGACACGGGATCGGCCCGCGGTGCTCGACGCCGGAGACCGCGTGCGCTTCGTGCCGGTGCCGGCGGCGGAGTGGTCGCGGTTCGCGGGAGGACCGGCATGAGCGGCGCGGCGACCATCGAGGTGGCACGTGCCGGCCTGCTGACCACGGTGCAGGACCTGGGACGCTGGGGCCATCAAGCCGCCGGCGTGCCGGTGGCCGGGCCGATGGACACCTACGCGCACCGGCTGGCCAATGCGCTGCTCGACAACGACGCCGGCGCCGCGACCCTCGAAGTCACGCTCATCGGCCCGGAGCTCGACGTCGATCGACCGGTGTGCGCCGCCGTGGCCGGCGCCGCGTTCGAGCTCAGCGTAAACGGCACGTCGGTGCCGATGCACCAGCCCTTCGACATTCCGCGCGGGGGACGGTTGCGGTTCGGAGCGCGGCTGGCCGGCGCGCGAGCCTACGTGGCGTTCGGTGGTGGTGTACTCACCCCGCCCGTCATGGGCAGTCGCGCCACGCATCTGGTCAGCGGGATGGGCGGCCTCGACGGCCGCGCGCTGCGCGCGGGCGACACGCTCCCCGTGGGCTCGGCGGCCACATCGGCGGGCCCGCGCCCGAGCGCGCCGGCTCGCTGCGCCCACGTCCCCGCCGACGGCCGGCCGAGATTGCGGGTGCTGCTGGGCCCGCAGGACGCGTGGTTCACGGCGCAGGCGATCGACGCCCTGACGCACGAAGTCTTCCAGGTGACGACCCGCTCCAACCGGATGGCGTTCGCACTCGAGGGCCCGGCGCTGCCGGTGGCGCGGGCCGGCGAGCCGCTCTCCGAGCCCGTGCCGTTCGGTGCGATTCAAGTGCCCGCCGGCGGCGCACCCTTGATGTTGATGGCCGACCGCCAGACCGCCGGCGGCTATCTCAAGATCGCGACGGTCATCCTGGCCGATCTGCCCGTCGCCGGCCAGCTCGCGCCCGGGGACGGCGTGCGGTTCACGCCGTGTACGAAGGCCGACGCCCTGGCCGCCCTCATCGCGCGCGAGCGCGACCTGCTGCGCATCACGCCTGGAGCGGGCCTGTTGTGAGCGGCTTCGCCGACGCGCTCGCCGCGGCCCTTCCCGGTGTCGCCGTGGAGACCGGCGCCGCCTTGGCGCCGCTGACCACCTTCAAGGTCGGCGGGGCGGCCGAGTGGCTGATCCAGCCAGCCGACGCCGGGCTCGTACCCGAGGCCCTGCGCCTGGCGCGGGCTCACGGCGTGCCGGTAACCATGCTCGGCGGCGGGTCGAACGTGCTGGTCGCCGACAGCGGCGTGCGCGGGCTGGTGATCCGGCCGCGCGGCGGCGCCGTCCACATGCTGGGCCGCGATCTGGTCCGGGCCGACGCCGGAGTGACCATCAACGGCCTGGTCCGGTGGACGATCACCCGCGGCTGCGGCGGTCTCGAGGCCTGGGCCGGGACGCCGGGCACGGTCGGCGGCGCCATCCACGGCAACGCGCACTGGCGGTCGGCCAACATCGGCGACCTGGTCGAGAGCGTGCGCCTGGCCGGACCCGACGGCGGCCTGCGGCAGGTGTCGGCCGACCGTCTGGAGTTTGCCTACGACACCAGCCGCCTGCAGCGGACGAACGAGGTCGTGGTCTGGGCGGCGTTCCGCGTGCGTCCCGGCAGCGCGCCGGACGGGCTGCGCGCGGTGGCACGGGAGTCGCTGGCCTTCCGGAAACGGACGCAGCCGCTGGCCTCCCCGAGCGCCGGCTGCATCTTCCAGAACCCGCAACCCGGCCGCGACGTGGTGCCCGAGGGCATGCCGCCGTCGGCGGGCGCGCTCATCGACCGCGCCGGCTTGAAGGGCCATCGGCACGGCGGCGCCCGCGTCTCGGAGACCCACGGCAACTTCATCGTCAACGACGGGACGGCGACCGCCGCCGACATCGCCGCCGTGATCGCGAGGTGCCACGCCGTGGTGCGCGATCGATTCGGCGTGAACCTGCGAGAGGAGATCGTGCGCCTGGGCGACTGGCCGCCGGCGCGCTGACCAAATGTCGACGCTGATCATCGAAGGGGGCCACCGCCTTGCCGGCGTGGTGGATGTCGACGGCAACAAGAACGCCGCGCTGCCGCTGATGGCGGCGCACGCTGCTCACCAGCGAGCCGTGCACGCTCGCCAACGTGCCGCGGATCGCCGACGTCGAGGTGATGGCGCGGCTGCTCCTCGACGTCGGGGCCGAAGTGGACGGCATCGGCAGCACGACGCTGCGAATCCAGTGCCGCGAGGTGCGGAACCACGAGCCCGATCGGGCGCTGGTCGGACGCCTGCGCGGATCGGTGCTGCTGCTCGGACCGCTGCTGGCCCGCACCGGCCGCGCCTGGGTGGCGCCGCCGGGCGGCGACTTCCCGACCCGCCGCACCATCCGCACGCACCTCGAGGCGCTCGGCGCGATGGGGGCGGAGCAGGTCGACGGCCCCGGGCACCGGCTGGAGGCGCCGCGCGGCCTGCGGCCCGCCTCCATCTACCTCGATGAAGCGTCGGTCACGGGCACCGAGACGGCGCTGCTGGCCGCCGCCGCCGCGCCGGGCATCTCGGAAATCCGGCACGCGGCGTGCGAGCCGCACGTGGTCGAGCTGTGCGAGTTCCTGAAGCTGATGGGCGTCGGGATCCAGGGCGGCGGATCACACACGATCCGGGTCGAAGGCGGTACCAGGCTCGGCGCCGGCGGCCAAGACCCTCGACGGCGACTACATCGAGGCGGGGAGCTGGGCCGTGGTCGGCGCCATCACGGGCGGAGAGATCGAGATCCGCGGTGCACGCGAGGTCGACATGGAGGTGGTCACCTCGACGCTGCGTAAGCTGTCGGTGCAGTGCCGGCAGCGTGGGACGTCCTATGTGGTGGAGCCGGCGCGGCTCAGCGGCGCCGGGCGGATCACGACCGGCCTGTGGCCCGGGTTCCCCAGCGACCTGGTCAGCCTCGTGACGGTGCTGGCGACACAGGCCGACGGGGCCACGCTGGTGCACGACTGGATGTACGAGCTGCGGCTCTTTGCGCTCGAACAGCTGAGCGGCATGGGCGCCGATCTCTTCCTGTGCGATCCCCATCGCATCATCGTGACCGGGCCGGCGCGGCTGCGCGGCAAGCCGCTCGACAGCCGCGACATCCGCTCGGGAATGGCCCTCATCGCTGCAGCCCTGGCGGCGCGAGGCGAGAGTCGCGTCGAGCCGCTCGAGACCGTCGAGCGCGGTTACAGCCGGCTGGTGGAACGTCTGCAGGGGCTCGGCGCGCGGGTCAGCCAGGGTCTAGTCGGGACGGGACGGTCCCCAGGCTCAGCGGCTTGCCGTCAGCGCCCGGGCGGCCGTGGCGGCGGCTTCAGTGGCGTCGCGGGTCCGGGCACCGGCGGGATGGGCCGCAGGCCGGGCGCGCCGGCGCGGCGCTTCCGGAGCCTCGCCCGCGGGCGGCCGCGGCGCTGGCGGCGCCGGTGGCCCCGGTGGTGCCGGGACGTCCAGCGGCGTGGTGCCGGTGTCCCGACCCACCTTGAAGGCCTGGACGTCGGCCTCGGTCAGCTCGAGCACGCGGACGATGTGCGGCGTCAGCGTGAGGATGATGTCGGTCTCCTGGACCTCGGTGCGGTTGTAGGCGAACAGCCGGCCGACGACCGGGATGTCGCTCAGGCCGGGAACCCCCGACAGCACCTTGCGCTCCTCGTCGCGGATGAGGCCGGCCAGCATGTTGGTCTCGCCGTCGCGCAGGCGGATGACGGTCGTGATCGAGCGGTTGCCGAAGGTCGGCAAGTCGCCGAAGCCGGTGCCCGAGATGTTGCTGAGCTCGACCTTCAAAGCCAGCGACACGTCGTCGTCGTGGTGGATGCGCGGGGTGATGTCGATGTTGACGCCGATGTTCTCGTAGTTGAACGAGGTGATCGGCTGGGTCTGGACGCCACCGGCGGCGAGCGGCGCGAAGGTGGTGACCGGCACCGGGACCCGCTCGCCGAATCGGGCCTGGGCGGCGATGCCCTCCGAGGTGCGCAGCTGCGGGTTGGCCAGAATGCGGGTGTTGCTGTCGGTCTTCAGCAATCGGTAGAAGAGGCCCGGCAGGTTCGTGAGCAGCACGTCGGACGAGGTGAGGTTGGTCAGGTCGCGCAGCGTGATCGGGTTCTCGGCGATGGTCACCGAGCCGTCGATGCCGGGCGAGCCGGGGCTGGCGACCTGGAGCCCGTACTCCTTCAGCCGCGTGCGATCGACCTCGAGCAGCTCGACGTCGATCACCACCTCCGGGCGGGCCTTGTCGATCGCCTGGATGATGCGGCCGGCCGCGGCCACCCGCTCGGGCGTGTCCTTGATGGTAATGGCGTTGGTGGCGGCCACCGGCGCCAGCCGGCGGGCATCGACGACGATGCGCAGGACGTCGACGGTCTCCTTCAGATCGGCGTTGCTGAGGAAGAACGTGCGGACGATCTCCTCCTGGTACTCGCGGCGCTTGGCGGCGGTGTCGGGAATCACCGCCACGGTGCGCGGCGCGGTGACCCGCCAGAAATGCCTGGTGCTCGACGCCAGCGACGTGAACGCCTGGTCGATCGAGGCGTCGCGAAGATCGATGCTCACCGGCTGGTCGCGGAAGGCCGGGTCGAAGACGACGCTGAGGTTGGCGAACTTGGCGATGGCGATGAAGACGTCGCGGGCGCTGGCCTCGCGGAACATCAGCGTCTCGGGCAGCGTGATGTCGGTCGGTACGTCGGCGCCGGGCAGGGGGGCGGCGAGGCTGTCCTTGATCAGCGTCTCGAGCGTGGTTCGCCCGTCCTCGGTCACCACCCGGGTGCGCAGCTGCGACCGGAGCGCGCGCATCTCGTCCTGGACCTCGCCGTTGGCCGGGTTGAGCTCGGCGGCGAGCTGGAACTCGATGAGGGCTTGCTCGGCGTGTCCGGTGGCGAGGTGCCGGCGCGCCCGGAAGACGTGGTCCTGCGAGGCGCGCAGCTTGGCGCGGTCGAGCGCCAGCTGAATGGTACGGTCGTCGGGCCGGTCCCGTGCGGCCTTGGTGTACTCGGCGACCGCCATGTCGTAGTCCTGCTGCTGTTCGGCGATGCGGGCCGCGTTCAGGGCGCCCGACGAGGCGCAGGCCGCCAGCAGCAGGCAGGCGGCCACCGGGCCGGCCAGCCGCCGGGAGGGGAGGCGATCAGCGGGTTCGCGGGTCATTGGTGATGACGTCCACGCCCTTCGGAATGCGGAAGACAAAGGACGTATCGGCCGGACGCCGGTTTTCCTTTAGGTTCGCGAACGTGAAGGTCGAGCGCCCGCCCTGGCGGTCGAGGGCCACCAGCTGCTGAATCTGGAAGCTGACCGGATGCACCGCGACGGCCAGCCACTCGAAATCGGGATCCGGCTTGCGGGCCACGAGCTTGAGGCCCAGATGGCCGGCGGCCGCGCCCGGCAGGTCGATGGCCGAGGCCTCGAAGTCGCGCACGAGGTTGGCCTGGCCGGTCAGGAAGAGCGCCGGCGTCGTGTCGGCGCCGGTCGGCGCCGGGCTCACGATCACCTGCTTGTCGGCCGGGAAATAGGCGTAGATCTTGACCCCGTCGGACACGAACTCCTTCCGCTCGGGGGCCGTGTAGACCCAGCGCATCCGGCCGGGCCGCTTGATCACCACCGTGCCCCGCTCGCTGGTCCTGGTCCGCAGCACGCCGCCTTCGTAGGTCTGCGTGAACTCGCCCTCGAAGTCCTGCACGCCGTCGTAGCGGGCCTGCACCAGCCGGGCGAGCTCGGCGGGAGGGCGCGCCGCCGATGGCCCCTGGCTGGCGGCCAGGGCGGGAACCAGGCTCAGACAAGCCAGCAGGGCGAGCCGGAGATCCGGGAGGATCACGCCCTCAGTATACGGGGTGAGGCGCCTGTCCGGCGCGGCGGCGTCCGAGCCCATGGCTTGCCCTCCGAATCCGCGTTCGACCCCTACGAGGGCGGTCGGTAACGTTCCGATGACGCCCGTTCCCCACTCTCCCGGCCGTGCTAATGTTTCGGTCCGCACTCTCCACAGTGCCCTGTCGCTCGCTGGTCGATCTGTCGTGCGCCAGTTTCGAGCCATCGAAAATGTAGCGTTCGGAAGAAGGTGCCGTGATCGCCTGCTGTGATTCCCCCACACGGCGCGTTCCTGGATGGCGGTTGTGCTCGCGGGCGTTCCTGCTCGCGCTCCTCTGCGCACTCCAGTTCACCGGGCCGGCACACGCTCAAGCGCCCGCTGGCGAGACGCTCTACAACGGAATCCAGTTGCCAGCGGCATGGCCGCCGCACCCGGCAGCCTTTCCGGCCTACAACCCCCCGCCGCCCTACCTGCTCGACCCACCCTCGGTGATTCCGATCGACGTGGGCCGGCAGTTGTTCGTCGACGACTTCCTCATCGAGTCGACGACGATGAACCGGACCTTTCATCAGCCTGTCTACCATCCGTCGAACCCTCTTGTCTTTCCTGACCGACCGTGGGAGGGAGGCTACGCGCTGGCGTACAGCGATGGCGTGTTCTACGACCCGTCGGACCAGCTGTTCAAGATGTGGTACATGGCCGGCGACCTGCGCGATCACACGGCCCTGGCGGTCTCGACCGAATGGCATCACGTGGGACAAGCCCGCCTTCGACGTGCTGGCTGGCACCAACGTCGTCATACCCGCATCGGCCGTGACTCGAATTCGGTGTGGCTCGATCACTACGAAGCGGATCCATCGAAGAGGTTCAAGACGGCCTGGTGGTACGGCGGCATGCACATCAGCTCGTCGGCTGATGGGATCCACTGGGGGCCAACGGAGTTCAGCAGCGGAACAACGGGGGACCGGTCGACGTTCTTCTACAATCCGTTTCGCCGGAAATGGGTCTTCAGCCTCAGGTCGGCCGATAGCACGTCACCGGAGCTGATCGACACCAGACGATATGGGCGGGTGCGCCGCTATGCCGAGGGAGCGACGCTGGCAGAAGCGGCTCAGACGTGGCCGGGCCACCTTGGCGAAGACACCCTGATCAACCTTCCGAAGTGGCTGTCCGCGGACGTCGACGATCTGCCGACTCGGCATCCCCATTTCAATCCGCAGCTGTACAATCTCGACGCCGCCGCATACGAGAGCCTGGTCGTTGGCTTCTTCACGATACTCACCGCCGACACGGCGGCGGATCGACCGAAGATCAACGAAGTCTCGCTGGGCTACAGCCGCGACGGCTTTCATTTCAGCCGGCCGGACCGACGGCCCTTCTTCGCGGTTTCGGAAGACCCCGGCGCCTGGAACTACGGCAACGTGCAGTCGACCGCCGGTGGCGGCATCGTCGTCGGTGATGAGATCTACTTCTACCTGACCGGCCGCACGCTCGACCAGGCATCGACGGGCCTGGCGGTGCTCCGGCGAGACGGGTTCGCGTCGATGGATGCCGGTTCATCGGCCGAGCCACGCTCGTCACCCGACCGGTCACGGTTCGCGGGCAAGATATCTGTTCGTCAACGCGGACATGACCGGTGGAGAGTTGTGTGCGGAGGTCCTGGACCAGAACGATCAGGTGATCGCCCCGTTCACCGCCGCGAACTGCGTTCCGGTCACCGCCGGCGGCACCGCACGGCAGATCGCGTGGGCCGGTGCACCCGACCTGTCGGCTCTGAGCGGGCAGCCGGTCAAGTTCAGGTTTACGATGCGCGAAGGGAAGCTCTATGCCTTTTGGGTCAGCCCCGACATCTCGGGGGCCAGTTACGGCTACCTGACGGCTGGCGGACCCGGGTTCCCCGGGGGGATCGACACGGTCGGAGGGAGTGCGAGCTCGAACAACGACCTGCCGTCCGTGTCCCTCACGGCCCCGACGGGCACCGGCAGCTACATCCCCCCGGCGACCGTTGCGCTGGCTGCCAACGCCATCCGACGGGGACGGAGCGGTCACCCTCGTACAGTTCTATGCGAACGGGACGCTGGTGGGATCCGACAGCGCGCCACCGTACAACGCCGACTGGGCCGATGTGGCCACGGGCACGTACACGCTGACGGCCCGGGCCTTCGACAACGTCGGAGGACACGGAGTTTCTGCACCAGTCACGATCACGGTCGGCTTTCCCAATAACCTAAAGCCGGTCGTGGATCTCACGTCCCCGGCTAGTGGGAGCGTGTTCGACCTGGCCGATCAGGTCACCCTGCTTGCCGACGCCAGCGACCCCGACGGCACGGTCGGCCGGGTCGACTTCTACGTCGACTCGCAGTTGGTCGGCACCGACGACAGCAGTCCGTATGCGGCGATCTGGACCACCGCGCTCAGCGGCTCGCACAACCTGACAGCGGTCGCCGTCGATGACCTGGGTGCCGCGACCACGTCGGCCCCTATCATCGTGTCGGTGGTCGCCGGAGGCGTGTCTGTCAACGTGGCGCTCGCCGCCAACGGCGCCACGGCCACCGCCTCGTCGACCTACCACAGCGGTTATCCGGCCGGCGCCGCCATCGACGGGCGACGCTCGGGAGCCATACGCGGGCAGCTCGGCACCTGGGAAGACAGCACCGACGCGGTTCCCGACTGGCTCCAGATCGACTTCGCCGCGCCCTACGCCATCGACGAGGTCCACGTCTTCTCGATGCAGGAAAACTGGATGGCGCCGCTCGAGCCCACGCCCGTGTTGACGAGCTATCTGGCCGCCGAGGACTTCGAAGTCCAATATTGGAACGGCGCCGCCTGGGTCGTGGTCCCCGGTGGTCAGGTGGTCGGCAGCACGCGGGTCTGGGCACGCGTGCACTTCGCGCCGGTGACGACCTCCGCCGTTCGTATCGTAGTCACCAAGGTGGCGGGGGGGCGAACGCGGCTCAGCGAAGTCGAAGTCTATCGCGAGGGCTTCGCGAACACGTTGCCCAGCGTCGAGCTGTTGTCGCCAGCCGGCGGGAGCTCGTTCACGGCGCCAGTCACCATCCAGCTGCAGGCGAGCGCCAGCGACCCGGACGGCAGTGTGACCCAGGTCGCCTTCTATGCCGACGGGCAGCAGATTGGCACCGACACCACCAGCCCCTACGAGACGACGTGGCCCGACGTCACCGCTGGCACGTATGCGATCACCGTGACTGCCACCGACGACTCGGGCAACACCAGGACCTCGCTGCCGGCCACGGTCTCCGTCACCAACCAGCCCAACGTCCCGCCGATGGTGAGTCTGACGGCGCCGGGCAGTGGCAGCGTGTTCGCCGTGGCCGACGCGGTGGCGCTGCGCGCTACCGCCAGCGATCCCAACGGCACGGTGGCCCGGGTCGACTTCTTTGCCGGCGCCCTGCCGATTGGCTCGGACCCGACCAGTCCGTATGAGGTCACCTGGACGGCTGGCCCGGTCGGCCCCTACAGCCTGACCGCCGTCGCTGTCGACAACCTGAACCTCGCCACCACGTCGACGGCCGTGCCGGTGTCGGTCGTGGCCGCGGGCGCCCGGGTCAACGTGGCCCTCGCCGCCAACGGCGCGACCGCCACGGCCTCGTCGACCTACACGACCGACTATGCGGCCCGCGCGGCCATCGACGGGCGACGCTCGGGCGCGATCCGCGGGCAGCTCGGCACCTGGGAAGATGCCGGCGCATTGCTGCCGGACTGGTTCCAGGTCACCTTCGCGGCGCCGTCGTCCATCGACCAGGTCAACATCTTCTCGATGCAGGTGGCCTGGGCGGCGCCGGTCGAGCCGACCCCCACGCTGACGAGCGGTCTGGCCGCCGAGAACTTCGACATCCAGTATTGGAACGGCGCGGACTGGGTCGTGGTGCCCGGCGGGCAGGTGGTCGGCAACACGCTGGTCTGGAAGCAGGTGAGCTTCGCGCCAATCACGACCTCCGCCCTCCGGATCGCGGTCACCAAGGTGGCGGGCGGGATCACCCGGCTCACCGAAGTCGAAGCCTGGACGGCCGCCTCGGGCGTGTCGCCGCCGGTGGCGACCCTCACCGCGTCGCCGTCGACCATCGCGCCGGGCGGCGCCGCCACGTTGTCGTGGACGACTTCCGGCGCCGCGAGTGTGGCGATCGACCAGGGCGTCGGCGCGGTTGTGCCGTCCGGGTCGACGGGCGTCACGCCGGCTGCCACCACGACCTACACCCTGACGGCGACCAACGCTAGCGGGGCGACGACGGCGACGGCGGTCGTGACGGTGAACGTCCCGCCGGTGGCGACCCTCACCGTGTCGCCGTCGACCATCACGCCGGGCGGCGCCGCCACGTTGGCGTGGACGACATCCGGCGCCGCGAGTGTGGCGATCGACCAGGGCGTCGGCGCGGTCGTGCCGTCCGGGTCGACGGGCGTCACGCCGGCTGCCACCACGACCTACACCCTGACGGCGACCAACGCTGGCGGCGTGACGACGGCGACGGCGGTCGTGACGGTGAACGTCCCGCCGGTGGCGACCCTCACCGCATCGCCGTCGACCATCGCGGCGGGCGGCGCGGCGACGTTGTCGTGGACGACATCCGGCGCCGCGAGTGTGGCGATCGACCAGGGCGTCGGCGCGGTTGTGCCGTCCGGGTCGACGGGCGTCACGCCGACCGCCACCACGACCTACACCCTGACGGCGACCAACGCTGGCGGGGCGACGACGGCGACGGCGGTCGTGACGGTGAACGTCCCGCCGGTGGCGACCCTCACCGTGTCGCCGTCGACCATCGCGGCGGGCGGCGCCGCCACGTTGTCGTGGACGACATCCGGCGCCGCGAGTGTGGCGATCGACCAGGGCGTCGGCGCGGTTGTGCCGTCCGGGTCGACGGGCGTCACGCCGACCGCCACCACGACCTACACCCTGACGGCGACCAACGCTAGCGGGGCGACGACGGCGACGGCGGTCGTGACGGTGAACGTCCCGCCGGTGGCGACCCTCACCGTGTCGCCGTCGACCATCACGCCGGGCGGCGCCGCCACGTTGGCGTGGACGACCTCCGGCGCCGCGAGTGTGGCGATCGACCAGGGCGTCGGCGCGGTTGTGCCGTCCGGGTCGACGGGCGTCACGCCGGCTGCCACCACGACCTACACCCTGACGGCGACCAACGCTAGCGGCGTGACGACGGCGACGGCGGTCGTGACGGTGAACGTCCCGCCGGTGGCGACCCTCACCGTGTCGCCGTCGACCATCGCGCCGGGCGGCGCCGCCACGTTGGCGTGGACGACATCCGGCGCCGCGAGTGTGGCGATCGACCAGGGCGTCGGCGCGGTTGTGCCGTCCGGGTCGACGGGCGTCACGCCGGCCGCCACCACGACCTACACCCTGACGGCGACCAACGCTGGCGGGGCGACGACGGCGACGGCGGTCGTGACGGTCAACGTCCCGCCGGTGGCGACCCTCACCGTGTCGCCGTCGACCATCACGCCGGGCGGCGCCGCCACGTTGTCGTGGACGACCTCCGGCGCCGCGAGTGTGGCGATCGACCAGGGCGTCGGCGCGGTCGTGCCGTCCGGGTCGACGGGCGTCACGCCGGCCGCCACCACGACCTACACCCTGGCGGCGACCAACGCTAGCGGCGTGACGACGGCGACGGCGGTCGTGACGGTCAACGTCCCGCCGGCCAACGTCCCGCCGATGGTGAGTCTGACGGCGCCGGGCAGTGGCAGCGTATTCACGGTGGCCGACGCGGTGGCGCTGCGCGCTACCGCCAGCGATCCCAACGGCACGGTCGCCCGGGTCGACTTCTTTGCTGGCGCCCTGCCGATTGGCTCGGACCCGACCAGTCCGTATGAGGTCACCTGGACGGCTGGCCCCGTCGGCCCGTACAGCCTGACCGCCGTCGCTGTCGACAACCTGAACCTCGCCACCACGTCGACGGCCGTGCCGGTGTCGATCGTGGCTGCGGGCGCCCGGGTCAACGTGGCCCTCGCCACCAACGGCGCCACCGCCACGGCCTCGTCGACCTACACGACCGACTATGCGGCCCGCGCGGCCATCGACGGACGCCGCTCGGGCGCGATCCGCGGGCAGCTCGGCACCTGGGAAGATGCCGGCGCATTGCTGCCGGACTGGTTCCAGGTCACCTTCGCGGCGCCGTCGTCCATCGACCAGGTCAACATCTTCTCGATGCAGGTGGCCTGGGCGGCGCCGGTCGAGCCGACCCCCACGCTGACAAGCGGTCTGGCCGCCGAGAACTTCGACATCCAGTATTGGAACGGCGCGGACTGGGTCGTGGTGCCCGGCGGGCAGGTGGTCGGCAACACGCTGGTCTGGAAGCAGGTGAGCTTCGCGCCGATCACGACCTCCGCCCTCCGGATCGCGGTCACCAAGGTGGCGGGCGGGATCACCCGGCTCACCGAAGTCGAAGCCTGGACGGCCGCCTCGGGCGTGTCGCCGCCGGTGGCGACCCTCACCGCGTCGCCGTCGACCATCGCGGCGGGCGGCACCGCCACGTTGGCGTGGACGACCTCCGGCGCCGCGAGCGTGGCGATCGACCAGGGGATCGGCGCGGTCGCGTTATCCGGCTCGCGAGCCGTGACTCCCGCCGCCACCACGACCTACACCCTGACGGCGACCAACGCTGGCGGGGCGACGACGGCGACGGCGGTCGTGACCGTCAACGTCCCGCCGCCCAACGTCCCGCCGATGGTGAGTCTGACGGCGCCGGGCAGTGGCAGCGTCTTCACCGTGGCCGACGCGGTGGCGCTGCGCGCTACCGCCAGCGATCCCAACGGCATCGGTCGCTCGGGTCGACTTCTTTGCCGGCGCCCTGCCGATTGGCTCGGACCCGACCAGTCCGTATGAGGTCACCTGGACGGCTGGCCCCGTCGGCCCCTACAGCCTGACCGCCGTCGCTGTCGACAACCTGAACCTCGCCACCACGTCGACGGCCGTGCCCGTGTCGGTGGTGGCCGCCGCGGGGGGCGGGGTCAACGTGGCGCTGGCGTCCAACGGCGCCACGGCCACCGCCTCGTCGAGCTACTACGCAGCCGGCTATCAGCCCCCCGCCGCCATCGACGGGCGTCGCTCGGGCGCCATTCGCGGGCAACTCGGCACCTGGGAGGATGCCAGCGGCGGGGCGCCGGACTGGTTCCAGGTCACCTTCGCGGCGCCGTCCACCATCGACCGGGTCAACGTCTTCTCGATACAGGAGCGCCATACGGCGCCGGTCGAGCCGACCCCCACGCTGACGAGTTACCTGGCCGCCGAGAACTTCGACGTCCAGTATTGGAATGGCACCGCCTGGGTCGTCGTGCCCGGGGGGCAGGTGGTCGGCAACCGACTGGTCTGGAAGCAGGTGAGCTTCGCGCCGATCACGACCTCCGCCATCCGGATCGTGGTCACCAAGGTGGCCGGGGGCATCACGCGGCTCACCGAAGTCGAAGCCTTGGCGGTTGCCACTCCTCCGTAGGCAAGACGAGCGATCGCCGTGGCTCGAGCCTTCCAACCGACTGGACGAAGTCGGTCCCGATCTTGATTCGCCTGGCTTTAGGTGGTGGACGGCAGGAGGCTCGAACTCCCGACCTCCGCGTTGCGAACGCGGCGCTCTCCCAGCTGAGCTAGCCGCCCATGACGGTCTGGCGCGTCGTCCGCACGTCTGGACAACCGTGAAATTCTAGCACAGCAGCACGGACGCGGCCGCTCAGCCGAGCCACGCGTGGAGGGTGTACTCGGCGTGTACGTAGTGGAAGCCGGCCGACTCGTAGACTCGCACGACGGCGAAGTTGTAGTTCTGCGTTTGGCATTCGCTCACCGCGCCAGCGGCGTGGGCGCGCATCGAGCCGGCCTGGATCAACCCGGTGTAGGCGCCGACCCCGTCGCTGCGGCTGGCGCCCAGGCCGCCGCCGAAGACGGGTGCCGCCAGGCTGGACACCGGTTCGCGGCGCCGGTAGGCGAGAAAGCCAAGGATCCGCCCCTTCCCGTCGTCGGCCACCAGCACGGTATCGGCCATGCGGCCGGCGATGCACTGCCGGGCCCACTCAACGTAGAAGGCGTCGGCGCGATCGTCGGGCACGTGCGGGTCGAGGTGGAAGCGGCCGCGGTAACCGCGGTAGGCCTCCTCGGTGATGTCGAGGATCTCGCGCGCGTCGCCGGGCGTCGCCTCGCGGATCGCGCCCAGCGGCCGCACCTCGGGATGCGGGTCCTTCTTCGGGCGCATGATGTAGGTGACCAGGGCATCCATGGTGCGGAACCCGCGCGCCTCGAGGATGCCCAGCGTGCGCAGGTCGGCGACGTCGACGCGGGCGGTGATGTGACGGAGACCCGCGGCCCGGGCGGCGTCGAGACTGCCGGTGACGGCGGCGTCGACGTGCTCGGCGGTGGCGCCGGCGCTGACCAGCACGTAGTCGATGCGGCCCATCGGCACGCCGAAGAACGCACTGTCCCACGGCAGTGCGCGCCCGACGACCGCGGCCTCGTCGCCGTCGCGGGTGGTCCAGATGCCGAACGGGCCGGCGGCCTGCACCTGATCGATCTCGGCGGCCAGTACCGCCGACTGCTGCTTGCGGGTATGGGTGCGGTAGTTCCGGTACGGCTTGAAGGGATACGCCTCGACCAGGGTGAGCACGCGTTCGCGGGGCACGGTGTGGAGCGGCGACGAGGTCATCGCGTGGATCGTATCCGCAGTCGGTAGATGGCCACCGGCCACGGGCGATCGCCGAGCCCTTGCGCGATCTCGCCGGCCGGTCGCCGGTCGGCGGGATCGAGGCGGGCGACGCCCAGGCTGACGATCGCCAGGCGATTGAACCCGCGGCGCCAGAGGCCGGTCGTGCCCGGCACCGCCAGGCGCGTCGTCGTCGCGCTCGCCGCCGGCGCGACGAATTGTCCGACGGGGCGGCCGTTCACCCGCAACTCGAGGCGGGCCTCCACGGCCGGCTCTTCGAAGCGGGTGCGCGCCGTCACTTCGATCTCGCTCGCCTGGCCCGCCGGCACGTCGACGGGCACGACGAGGACGGCTGGTGAGCCGCTCAGCCACCAGTGCGGGCCCCACTCATCGCCGCCCGGCACTTCCCAGCCCTCGAACAGGAAGCGCTCGGCGCGCGCGTTCATGGTGATCTCGACATCGTCGCCGAGCGGCTCGGCCGACAGCAGGTCGTAGCGTTCGACCGGCAGACCCTCGCGCCACGCGAACCAGACGTTGGCGGGGAAGGCGAACGGGTAGACGAACGGCGGCCGCGTGAGCAGTTCGACCTGCTGTCGCACCACCCGCGTGAAGCTCACGGGTTCGTCCTTGGGGACCATCCCGGCGGTGTACTGCACCATCAGGCCGTAGTTCCAGGCCACCGCCACCGCCGCCATCAGCGCGACGAGGGCGTGCGGACGCCGGAGCGCCGTCTCGACCACCAGGGCCAGTCCGGGCGCGAGCATCACGAGCACGCTCGTGAATCGCCGTCCGCCGAAGGACCAGCCGCCGGCCCAGTCGGTGGTCGAGCCGTTGATCCACGCCGTGGCCACCAGCAGGAGCAGCGCCAGGATCGCCGACCGGCGCCGGCGCACGGCCAGCGCCGCCGTGCCGACGGCGGCGACATAGACGATGGGGGTCCAGGACAGCAGGCCGTGCCACGACGAGAACAGCGTGTCGAGCCAGCGCGATCGCCACGGATCGAGATAGCCGTGCTGCCCGAACAACTGAAAGTCGTTCGTCCCGACGAGCCACGCGCTGTGCAGCGCCTGCAGCAGCAGCCAGGGCGCCGCGCCAACGACGGCCCAGCGGAACAGCTGCCAGACCGCCGACGCCCGCGCCCCCGTCGATGCCGCGGGCGACGCGAAGGCGGCGAGGGTGGCGGGGACGGCGGCGAAGATGGCTTCCTGCGGCCGCATGAGGAAGGCGAGCGCCGAGAGCGCGCCGAGCCGGCGGGCGTCGGTGGCCGAGTAGCCCTCCGGCCCCAGCCATCGCCGCGCCGCCAGGACGAGCACCGCGACAGTGCCGAACGACGCCGCGTGCGTCATCGAGGCCTCGTAGACCATGTACCAGACCAGCGAGGTCGCGCCGAACACCAGCAGGGCGGCGGTGAACGCGGCGCCGCGGCTGTAGTCGCGGCGCAGCATGGCCAGGACGCAACCGAGTCCAAGGGCGCCGACCACGAACGAACTGAGGAGGGCGGCCCGCACGTAGGGCAGCGTCAGCCCGAGCGCCACAGGATCGGCGCGGGGCGGCGCGTAACCCGATCGCGCCGGCGACGGCGTCGACGGCGGCCACCGCCAGGTAGAGCGGCAGCCAGAAGATCGTCGGTCCGAGTGGCACGAAGTGACTCGGTCGCGCCGGTTGCCCGAGGTAGGCGAACTCGCGCGCCACGTCGAGATCGCGATCGAACACCAGGCTGCGGAGCTGCGAGAAGTAGATGGCGCCGTCGGTGGTGATGCCGGGCGCGTCGGCCACCTGGACGCCGAGCGCATAGAGCAGGACCACGGCGAGGCCGTACCACTCGCCATGGTGTGCGACGTGATCCCGCCAGGCCGTTCCGTCGCGACGCGCGGCGATCGTCGCGCCGATCGCCAGCGGTACCAGACCGGCGGCGAAGACCAGCCACGACGACGGCCGTGGCGGCAGCCACAGCACCCACGCCAGCCAGGCGCCGCCGGCCAGCGCCACCGGCCACCACCGTCGCGTCATCTGGGAGAAGGAAGGAGCGCCGGGCACACGGACCGGCGTCATTGTAGCGCCCGCCGTCGGTCCGATCGTCAGGGCACGGTGATCAGGATCTCGTTCGAGATCGGCCCCTGGCCGCACGGGTTCGTGGCGACCGCCTTCACGTAGTAGACACCGGGCGGCGGCACGATCGCGAAGGCGTTCACCCCGCCCAGCGGAAAGATGCCGCGGTCGATCCGTCCGGGGGCGCTGCCGGCGCCGAGCGTGTAGCTGAACGGCGCCGAGCCCGTCGGGGTCGTCCACGACAGCGACGCGACCCCGCCGGCGTAGCCGCCGCTCAGGGCGATCGGCCCTGGCGGCGTGCAGCTGCCAACGACGATCTCGACTTCCGCGGTCGGTGCGCCCAGGCCGCCCGGTCCGACGGCGCGCAGCCGGGCGAAGTACGTCCCTGTCGGGACCGACCCGACCACGAGCGGCGGCGCGACCACCGGCGTGCGCACCAAGTCGGCGGCGCCGGCCGCCGATCCGACCTCGAGCTCGTACTCGGTGACGCGGCCGCCCGACGCCGGTGGCAGCCACGACAGCGTCACCGCGGCACCGCTGGTGGTGGCGCCGAACCCGAGCGGCACGCCTGGTGCCGGTGGCAGCCGGTAGGCGGCGAGCGTCGCCGCCACGTCGTTCAAGCGCCGGGCGTTGTCTTGCAGCGAATTGCCGGTGGCCAAACCAGTGCCCGCGGGCTCACGCACCATCGAGCTCGAGAAGTTGAGGATGCGCGGCGTGGCGTCGACCCGGTAAGCCATCACCGTACGAATCGCGCCCTCCCGGTAGGCGCACGCGTAGGTGGCGCAGGTGGGCGCAGGTGTCGGCGCTGTCGCCGGGGGCGTGCCGGGCGCCGAAGTTGTGGCCGATTTCGTGGGTGAACGACCACTGGCCGGCGGAGAGACAGCCGTGGTCCGAGACGCTGTACGGAAACTCCTGGTTGGGCCCGAGCCAGGCGACGCCGCAGTTGCCGAGCAGCCGGCTGGTCACCATGGCCACCAGGTCGGCGCCGAGCGCCACTCGCATCGCCTCGACGGCGGGGTTGGCGAGACCGCCCGGACTGATCGCCACGAGATCGCCACCAAGACCGCCGCTCGCCTCGACGTAGTCGAGCTCCTGCACCGCCACGGTATTGAGCACGGCGTTGACGCCGCTGCGCTGCATGGCCGTGTTGGTCACCGCAACAGCATTGGCGAGCTGCGACGCAATCTGACTCTGGCCACCGGCGCTGGTCCGGGCGGCCGGTGTGTACAGCACCAGCAGATCGATCGTCGCCGGGCTGCCATCGGCCGCTGTCGCCAGCGGTACCGGATATACCCCGCCGGCCGCCGGCGCGTCGAACGACGGCAGCTCCGCGGGCGGCGCCGACGGCTGGAGCTCGGTGATGGTCACCGAGCCATCGGCCGCCGGCGTCAGATCGAAGATCCGGCCGCCGGTCACCACGCCGCCCGACATGGTCTGGCCGTTCCAGGTGAGCGCCACCGTGCTCTGGCCGTCACCCTCCACGTGGCCGATCCACGAGGTGTGGCCCCCAGCGCCGACTTCGACGCGTTCGCGCACGAGGGCGAGATCGACATCGGGGAACAGGTTGAGCGCCATCGGCGGTCTCGACCCGGCGTCGGATCGCAGCATCGCGCGCAACGCGGCGGCGTTGACCATCAGGCGGCGGGCACGGCGGATCGGAGCCCGGCGGGCGGCGGGCCCGGCCGCTTGGGTCGATACGGCGGCGCCGAAGATCGGGGTGCGGCGCTGAGCCTCCGGGGTGCTCTCGGTCCGGAGCACCACCAGGCTGGCCACCGCCAGCACCGCGACGCTACGGCACAAGGACGTCGATCTCATTCGACGGCAAGCTCCCCCCGCAGGCATTCTGCGCGATGACTCGAACGAAGTATCGCCCCGGCGGCGCCAGAGCACCAGTGCTGGTGGCGCTGCCGGTGGAGACGACCAGTACGTCGCTGCCGCCGGGCACCGACCCGACCACGAGCGTATAGGTTGCGGGTGGCGGGCCGGCGGCCGGGGCGGTCCAGCCGAGCGCCACGAACGATCCGGTCCGGTTGAAGTGTAGTCCCGTCGGCGCCTGCGGGGGACCGCTGCACGGCTGGACGACCACCGTCACTTCGTTGGAGGGCGGACTGACGCCGCAGACGTTGGTGGCCGCCACCCGCGCGAAGTAGGTGCCGAATGCCACGCCGGTGGCGCCGAGGGCGGTCACGCTCGACGGGAAGTCCTGCACGAGAAGGTTGGCGAGGCCCGGCGCGCTGCCGACGATCAGCCGATAGCCCTGCACCACCCCGGAGGTGGCCGCCGACCAGGCCAGGTTCACGCTGGTGCCGTTGGTCGACGCGACGAGCGTGCCCGGAGGGCCCGGCAGCGAGCACGAGCCGACGTTGACTTGCCGTTCATTCGAAGGCGCACTGGTGCCGGCCGCATTCTGTGCCCGGACCCGCACGAAGTAGATGCCGGGCGGGACGCCGTTGAACACGGCCGCCGGCGCCGAGCCGTTGATGGCGATCGACCCGATGTTGTAGACGCCCGACGCGGTGCCGGCGTCGACGATGTGGCGCTGGACCGGGCCGCCCGATGCGGCCGGCGTCCAGGAGAGGTTCACCGTCGACAGCGTGGCCGAGGCGACGAGGGCCGACGGGGCCCCGGGTGGAAACGGGCCGCTCGGGATGCCCTGATAGATGGTGGTGATGCCGGCTGATGTCGTCGGCGCCGAGCCGCACGCGGCCGACTGCCGCACGACCGGACAGCGCGTTCATCATCGCGCCGGCGCTGTCGCTGTGACCCAGGCCGAGCGCGTGGCCGAGGCCATGCGTGATGGCGTCCTGGAAGCAGGCGGCGCTGCCCGACTGCGGGCCGACGTTGTTGAGGACGACGAAGCCCTGGATGAACTTCTGGTACTCCGTGCCGTTGACCGTGCGCAGATCGCCGGTGGTGTAGTAACCGCCGCCGACCACCCAGGTTTCCGGCGAGTCGGAGACGCCGCACGGGTCGTTGTAGGAGACGGCGATCCGGCCGTTGCCGGTGAACGTCCGCCGCGCACTGCCCGACCGACAGCGATGCGCCACCGTCGCGCAGGTCGAGGTCCATGCCGGAATTGCGCCACAGGTTGATGGCGGCTGTCGCATTCGCTGTCGAACCGGTCCAGCCGCCCGGAAGACTCGAGGGATGATCGACGAACACCCGGCCGCCGTCGTCCACCTCGTGCCAGCGCGGCGGCGGCCCGCCGCCATCGGTCGGCAGATGCGCGAACGCCGGCGCCACGGTTTGATCGCGCTCCGCGCCCGGCGACATAGGCGGTCGCTCTCACCGCGGGCGAGTGCCGACTCGACCGCCGCGACCGTCGCCGCGTCGGCGTCGAGCTTGCCGCGGCCGAGCCCGGCGGTGTGCAGCGTCCCGTCGCGCGGGTCGACGGCCAGCAGCAGCAACGCCTCCTCGCCCACGGTGAACGAGGCCTGCGCCGCGATGAACAGGCCGATCTCGCCGACGCGTCCGCCCAGCTGCTTGAGCACGAGGCGCTCGGGCGCCTGCCCCCGCAACCGCCGGCTGACGGCGACCTCCACGTCGGTGACGATCGTGCCGGAGGCATCCCATCGACTCGCGAGCCCGGTGATCCGCCCGGTGACGACGAGGCCGTCGGCCGGCAGCGGGATGGCCGGTTGCGCGACGGCGGTCTGCACGCCGGCGGCGAGCACGGCGGCGAGGGCGAACACTCTCAGGGCCAATTTCACAATCATCTCCGAACCAGCATGGCGTGCGCCACCGCGGTCCCGGGCCTGGTGGGCTCGTGACGGGCGACGCTGCAGTCGAGGTCGATCAGTTGATACACCGACCGCGTGTACGGCAGGTCGAGGTGGCGGAACGGGCGCAGGAAGTCGATCACGTCGGGGCGCAGCGTTTCGAGCGCCGGCCAGTCGGTCACCGCGAGATAGCACGCACCGCGATCGGCGCGGAGGTGGGCGATGACGCCCGGCGAGATCGAGGTGGCATCGAAGCTCCAGCCCTTGCGGTGGGCGAAGTACAGCAGCATCGGCGAGTTGCTGCCGTAGCGATCGTACTCGACCGTCACCAGCAGCGCGTCCTTGGGCGTTTGGGCGTCGATGGCGGCGCCGGCGTCGACGACCGGCGTATTGAGCTGATCCGGCCGATAGAGCCAGCGGATCACCCCGCTGTCGGCGAATCCGCGCAGCGCCACCCAGACGAGCAGCGCGGTGACGGCGCCGACGACCAGCGGCCGGCGCACGGCGCCCAGCCCGGCGTAGCTGCGGCCGTCGAAGAGCGGTGCGGCGCCCATGCCGAAGTACAGCGCCAGCGGCGGCAGCAGCGGCAGCTGATGGAACTCGTGCACGACCTGACCCGCCAGCGACACGGCGACCAGCGCGACGGCGGCGGCGGCCCAGGCGTCGACGACGGCGCGGCCGCGCACGGGCCAGTGCCATCGCAGCGCGCCCAGCATCGTGACGACGGCGAACACGGGCGTGAGGTGCAGCTTCCAGAACTGCGTCGCCAGCGCGCCGAACGTCGCCCACGTCACCTGCTCGGCCCGCGTCCAATGCGACACGGTCGTGAAGGGGCCCGCCCACTGGGCGATGTCGGCGGGATAGGTCCCCGATGGCCGGAAGATGGCCTGCGTCAGCCCCGTCTCCAGGTAGATCTGGTCGGCGTGCAGATACCAGAGGCCGACGGCGCCGAGGGCGCCCAGCGGCGCCGCCACGAACCAGGGGTCGCGCCACACCTGCCAGCCGCGACTCAGCCACCCGACGACCACGATCGGCGCCAGCACGAGAATCGCCGGGATCTTCACCAGGCCGGCGAGCGCGAGCGCGACCGCTCCGCCCAAGGCCATCCACCATTTGTGCGGTCTGCGCGTAGCCGACATACCCCAGCACCGCGGCGATCGAGAAGGTGAGCATCGGCGTGTCGGAGAGCGGGGTGCGGCCGAAGTAGACGACGCTGGGCGACACGGCGAGCAGGAACGCGGCGGCGCGGCCGGCCGGGACGCCGAGCAGCCGGGCGCCGACGCGGTAGAGCAGCCAGACCGCGGCCACCGAGAAGGCGGCGGGCACGAGACGCCCGGCGATGTCGCTGACGCCGGTCAATCCGCCACACGAGGGCCATCAGCAGGTGGAGCAGCGGGAACTCGAGGCCGACCCGTCCATCGGGGCCACCCCAGCTCACCGCCGGATAGAAGAAATCGATCGGCCCTTCGGTCCAGATCCGCGCCACGTCGGCGTTGGTCACCTGGCGCCAGCTGTGCGCGTCGATGAAGGGCACGTCGAGCCGCCAGGCCCGGAAGCCGATGGCGAGCAGCAGGATCGCCACGGCTACCCGGTCGATGGCGACTGGGCCCGGCGCGCGCGGCCTCGGGATGGATGCTGTCACTGGTACGTGACGAGGGCGGACCGACGACCGGTCCGCCCTCGCGTGTTGCCATCTGATGCCGCCAGGGACTACGGAATGTTGCCCGCCTGGATGTACGGCAGGAGGGTCCACTTGGCGCCGAAGCTGTAGCTCGGCGGCATCGGGTTGGTGATCTCGCTCCACTGGTAGCCGGCGCGGCCGCTTCCACAGTGATTCGCCGATGATGTCCCAGGCGCGCAGCTTGTAGCGCGCCTTCGTCCGCTTCGTCACCCCAGTTGAAGGTCACTACGTCCTGCGACATGTCGCCGACGTTGGCCCGCTTCCAGTTCAGCCCCCAGCGCTTGTCGCGTTCGCGCAGCGCGCGAACCACACGGAACAGCCAACGGTTGTTGCCGCCGTGCTCCCGGCAGGACTGCTGCAGCTCGCCGTCGAACGCGCGGGCCGATGTCGCGCGATCACCTCGTCGAGGTAGATCAATCCAGGCGAACCGTATAGGTGTTGATCCGGAGCCCGCGGCTGCATGCGCAGCGAGGCGCCGTCGACGGTCAGTACCGACGCGCCAGGGGCGCTGAGCGCACCGCAGCCGAACTGCGCCTGGATGCCGAAGTTCCACGTGCCGACCGGCAGGCCGGGGTAGATGAAGCTGGTGGTGCCGCCACCGAACGGCACGACGGCGTTGAGCCCACCGGGGCCGGCGGCGCTGAGCAGGTAGGCGACGGCGCCGGGAACCGGCGTCCAGCTGGCGGTCAGGAAGTTTCCCCACGCGCCGGTGGTCAGCGCCGGGGCGGGCGGCACATCGCAGGCGCCGGCAGCGGGCATCGCCAGCAACACCTCGGGCGATTCGGCGCTGGACCCGCCGGCGTTGAACGCCGACACGGCCAGGTAGTAGTCGCCGGGAGCGACGCCGCCAGTCGCGAGTCCGGTGCGCGCCCGTCGGGACGACGAAGTTGGCGGCGCCAGGCGTCAGACCGACCCGGAGACGGTAGCCGCTGGCGGGACCGCCGCCCGCGCCGGGCTGCCACGAGATCAGCACGCCGGTGCCGTTGCGGAACGCCTGCAGGTTCGTCGGCGCCGTGGGCGGCGCGACCAGGCTGGTGACGACGACCGGTACCTCGCTGGAGGCCAGGCCGCTCGGGAGCGCAGACCACTCGGACGAAGTAGGTGCCGACGCCCGGCGCGTTGGCCTGGACGGCGGTGACGTTGCCGACGTTGAAGGTCGCGACGTAGACGCCGGGGATGACGCCGGCCTGGATGTTGTAACTGGTCGCCTGCGGGTCGGCGGTCCAGTGAGAGGTGATAGTTGGCCCCCGCCACCGACGGCGGGTTCATGGCGGGCTGCGCCTGGGCGGCGCCGGCGGTCAGGGCAAGAACTCCAAGGCCAATGGCCAGGGAACGGACGGACATCTTCATTCTGCGTTTCTCCTAGTCCAAGCTCCCCAGTCCGCGAGTGCGACAGGAGCGGTCGTTGCTACACACGGGCGGAACGATGGCGGAGCGGGCTGGGAGAACCCGACAAGCCTCAAGGAGTGTACCACAGAACGGCACATTCCGGGCAGGAAATACCCGTCCTGGTCGGCTGAAGCCCGCGGAGAGGTGGTCCCTCGCCGCGTTCCCTGGGTGTCTTATCGGGGGAACCCCGCGGCGGTGTAGGGCTGCAGCGTCCAGGTCGCGCCCGTCGTCCACAAGATGGTCTGATCGATCCAGCCGGCGCCCGGATTCCCGCCGCAGTGGCCGATGATCACGTCGACGACGTGGACGTAGCGGGTGCCCTCGTCGGCCTCCGGTCCGTAGTTGTAGGTGATGGCGTCCTGCGACATGTCGCCGACGCGGGACCGTTTCCAGTTCAGCCCCCAGCGGGCGTCTTCCTGGCGGAGGCGCTGCACGAGCCGGAACAGCCAGGTGTTGTTGCCGCAGGAGTTGCGCAGCTCGTTCGGGTAGAGCCGGGCCATCTCCTGGACCACGGCCTCGCGGTTGGGCAGCCGCAGGTAGTTGGGCGGCGTCGGCCCCGGCGGGTTCGGCGCGCGGGACCCCTCGGGCGGCGCCGCGACGACGACGGTTGCGTCGGCCGATGTGGCGGCCGCTCCGCAGGGATTCACGGCGACCACGCGCACGTAGTAGGTGCCGCTCGCCACCCCCGGGTAGGCGACCGCGGTCGTCGTCGCCGGCACCGCCTGAGTGAGCATCGGCGATCCGCCGGGGCTCATCGAGGCGAGGAGCTGGTAGCCGGCCGCGCCGGCAATCGCACTCCAGGAGATCGCCACCGTCGAGCCGGTGACCTGCACCTGGACGCTGGGGACGCCCGGCGGCAGGCACGAGGCGGGCGCGACGGTGATCTGCACTTCGTTGGACGCGCCGCTCGGACCGCCTGGGCCGATGGCGTGCATGCGGGCGAAGTAGGTGCCGGGCGGGACGTTGTGCAGTGACGACTGGCTCGCCAGCGGCATCGGGATCACCGCCTGCGTCTGTCCAGGCGTCAGCCCCGCGGCCAGGACGAGTCCTGTCAGCGGCCCGGCGGGCAGGCTGACGCCGAAATTGACTGATGTCCCGGCCGAGTTGGCTACGAGTCCGGTCGGCGGCGCCGGCGGCCCGAGCGTGGAGCTCACCGCGACGCCAACCACGTTCGAAGGTGCGCTGATGCCCTGCGCGTTGCGCGCGAATACCCGCAGGTAGTAGATGCCCTGGGGAGCGTTGATCGAGAAGGCTGTCTGGGCGCCGAGCTCGTGGCCGGCCAGCATCTGGGCGGGATTGAGTCCGGCTTCGACGCGGTAGCTGGTGGCGCCGGGCACGGCCGCCCAGCCGGCGATCACGGTCATGCCCGTGACGTGCGCCTGGAGCAGCGGTGCCGCTGGCTGGGCCGTCGCCGGAATGGCGGCGGCCACCAGCGCCATGACCGCGACCACCGTCGCGGCTCGAGGCTTGAGACGCGAAAACGCTGTCGAAACCAAGGACACCCCCGCTCTGCGATATAGCGAACGCAATGCCAAGCTGATGACGCCGACGGGGGTGTCGGTCAGCACTTCGTTGTCACGAACTGCACGACAGTATCGCGCAAACGATCTCGAATCCGTCATCCGGCCCGGTCACCGGCCGGCGCCGGACGCCTTGATATAGTCGAGCCCTCATGACCGACCGTGCGGCTCGAATCGGGGTGCTGACTGGCGGGGGCGACGCCCCGGGGCTCAACGCGGTGATTCGGGCCGTGGTCAAGGCGGGCTGCAATGCCGGGCTGGAGGTCATCGGTCTCGAGGACAGCTTCGACGGCCTGCTCGACCCCAGCCGGAGCCGCCCCCTGACCCCGCGCGACGTCACCGGCATCCTCAGGCTCGGCGGCACCATCCTGGGCACGACCAACCGGGGCAATCCCTACGACCCGGCCTACGTGGGCCGTGTCGTCGAGACCTTCGGCGTGATGGGTCTCTGCGGGCTCGTGGTGATCGGCGGCGACGGCACCCTCGCCATCGCGCACCAGTTCGCCCTGAAGGGCATTCCCCTCGTCGGCGTCCCGAAGACGATCGACAACGACATCGTCGGCACGACCAGCTGCTTCGGGTTCGACACCGCGGTGGCCTTCGCCGCCGATGCGATCGATCGGCTCCACACCACGGCGCAGTCGCATCGCCGGATCATGGTGGTGGAGGTGATGGGCCGCTACACCGGCTGGATCGCGCTGCACGCCGGCATGGCCGGCGGCGCCGACGCGATCCTGATCCCGGAGATTCCCTACGACCTGGAGAAGGTCGCGGCCCGCATCCGCGAACGCGACGAGTGGGGCGCCCGCTTCAGCATCGTGGTGGTGGCCGAAGGCGCCGCGCCGATCGGTGGTGTCCGTACGCTCCAGGCCGAGGCCCGGCCCGGCTACGGCGAGCGGCTGGGCGGCGTGGGCGCGCACGTGGCGCTGGCGCTGGAGGGCATGACCGGCAAGGAGAGCCGCAGCGTCGTGCTCGGCCACTTGCAGCGTGGCGGCTCGCCGACGGCCTTCGACCGGGTGCTGGCGACGCGCTTCGGCGGCAAGGCCGTGGAGCTGATCCTGCGCGGCATGTTCGGCCGGATGGTCGCCAACACGCCGCCCGACATCGTGGACGTGCCGCTCGCCGACGTCGTCGGCCGGTGCAAGACCGTGCCGCTCGACTACGACCTGCTGACGACGGCACGATCGCTCGGGGTCTCGCTCGGGGACTGACGTTAGGCGGCAGCGATGCGGCGACGGCAGGCCAGGCTCGTAGTCGACGCGTGGATGTGGCTGACGCCGTGGGCGGGCGCAACACTCCTCGCCGGGTGCGCCGCGCCGGTGCCGCCGGACGCGCGGCAGGACGTGGCCGCCCCGGTGCCACAGCGATTGGCGGTCGGCGAGGCCCCGCGCGACCTGCCGGGCTCGATCGTCTTCCACTCCGATCGCGATGGCCGGCGGCGTGTCTACACGTTGCACCTGGCCAGCGGAGCGCTGCGTCCGCTGACCGCGGGCGGCGATCACCACGACATCGAGCCGGCGTGGTCGCGGGACGGCCGGTCGCTGGCGTTCTCGACGACGGCGTTCGACAACCGCACCTACGATCTGGCGGTCGTGGCCGATGCCGGAGAGGCGCCGCGCCGGGTGACCGCCCACCTCGCCGAGGACGGCAGGCCGGCGTGGGCGGCTGACGGCCGCAGCCTGTTCTTCAACAGTCGCCGGGAGGGCACCCAGGCAGTGTTCCGGACCTGGCTGGAGTCCGGCCGGGTGGAGCGCGTGTCGCCCCCCGGCGAGCGGGCGCTGATGCCGGCGGCCGCACCCGATGGGCAGCGCCTCGCCTACGTCGCGGCGTCGACGGCCGGCTTGCACGCCGTGGTGCGCGACCTCGACACCGGCGTCACCGAGTGGACCTCCCCAGCCGAGGCCACCGATCCGCGCTGGTCGCCGGACGGCGCCCGGCTGGCCTACGTCCGCGCCTGGCCGGGAGGGTCGGCCCTGGATGTGATGACCCGCGCCACCGGGGCGCTCGAGTCGATGACCGTCGACGGCGTGGCCGTGCTGCGCGAACCGGCCTGGTCGCCCGACGGCCGCTGGCTCGCCGCGGCCGCCGCGGCGTCGCCGGGCGCGGAGGCCGACTGGGACCTCGTGGTTCTCGACCCGGTCGAACGTACGGCGGCGAGAATCACCGCCGGCGTTGGCAACGATCGGTCGCCGACCTGGGCGGCGCGGTGACGCCGGGCTGGCACACCGTGCTGGCAAAGGCCGGGCCGGCAGCGGTGGTCGCGGCCGCGGCGGTCTACGTGGCTGTGCGCGCGGCGTTGGTGCCCCTGACCTACGACGAGGCGATCTCGGTGGCGCGCTTTGCCACCGGCGACGTTCTGAACCTCGCTGATTTCGCCACCGCGGTCAACCACCAGCTCAACTCCGTGCTGATACGGATTGCAGCAATCACTTTCGGCACGGCGCCGTGGGCGGTGCGATTGCCCAACGTGGCCGCCGGCGTCGTCTACTGCGTGTGCGCCGCCGCGCTCATGGCGCGGGTGCGGCACCGCCTCATCGGCTGGGCCGGCCTGGTCCTGCTCATCTGTCAACCGTACCTGCTCGAGTTCTTCGCCGTGGCGCGCGGTTACGGTCTGGCCGTGGCGCTGTTCACGGCAGCGCTGCTGGCGGTGGAGCGGTGGGATGCCGCACCTCCGGGGCGTGGCCGCGACGCCCTGGCTGGCTGGGCGGCGGGACTGGCCGGAATGGCCCTGGTCGCCAACTACGCCGCGCTGCCGGCCGGCCTCGCGCTGCTGGCCATCCTGGCGTTCTCGCGGCGAAGCGGGCGGCAGGTCGGCACCGTCGGGCCGATGTCGTGGCCCGGCTGGCGAACGGTGGCGGCCGGAGCCGCCCTCGCGCTGGCGTTCAACACGCTCGTGTACTCACGCGAGCGCACGCTGTCGGCCGCACACGACGTCCCGGTGCGCGTGTCGATCCTCGGCCTGCTCGAGGAGGAGTACTCGCGGGTGCGGGTCTACCGGTCGGCGGCGCCGGGCCGACTGCGAGAAGTGGCACGTGGCGCGGGCCCGGTCTGGCCGTTCGGACGTGTCGATGAGCCGTGGGAGCACGTCCGGCTGGTGCTGCCCGCCGGGGCCGATGACGACCTGTCGCGAGTCGAGCTGACGGTGGGGACGCACGTGCACCGTCGCGACCGCCAGAGCGATGGCCCGTGGACGACGGTCGACGTCGACGGCGCGAGCGTCCTGCTGTCGCAGCCGCCGATTCGCTGGCGGGCCGACCGGACCCAGTGGCTGGCGGCCGTGCAGTACGCCCTGGCGACGACCATGGCCGTGCTCCTGGCGGGCGCGCTGGCCTGGGCCCTCCTGGGCTGGCTCGTTCGCGCCGGGTGGAGCGATGGCGGGGCGGCACGTGCGGTAGCGGTCGCCGGCGTCGCGGTGGCGAGCGCGTCGGCGGCGCCGCTGTACCTGCTGCGTCGCGACGGGCAGCTGTTCTACGGCGGCACCGACGGCCTGGTCGCCGACGTCGTCGGGTCGCTCGTCCGCGGCACCGCCCGTGGGATTGACGACACGCTGCTCTGGTGGCTCGCCGGCGGGCTCGGCGCGCTCATCGCCGGCGGCGCCATGGCCGCCATCTGGGGCCGCAGTCAGTTGCGGGACCTGCGCCGGCCGGCGCTGCTCATGACGGCGATCGCCGTGCTGTATGTCGCGCAGATCGTCGTGTATCACGTCGTCCTCGACGTGCCCTATCCCTACGGCCGGACCGCGGTGATCGTCCTGCCACTGGTCGTGCTGGGCGCGATCCGCGGCGCCGATGTCCTGGCGGCGGCAGGGCGCTGGCCGCGACGCGGCGTCGCTGCGACGATCGTGGTGATGGCGATCGTTGCCGCGGCCCAAACCGGGCGCGTTGGCAACGTGACCGCGACAACGGACTGGCCGCGTGACGTGGCAACGTCCTCGATGGTCGATCTGGTGGCGTATCGCGCCGACCAGTGGACCCCGTCGCCTGGCGTGGTCCGCCTCGGCGTGGAGTGGATGTACTACCCGGTGGTCCGCTACTATGCCGACCGCCGCTCGACGCCGTCGCGTCGCTACGACGTCTTCGTCCTGCCCGGCGACGGCCTGCCGGTGGACTTCATGTACGGATCGCTCGGGCTGGAAGGCACCTACGGCACGCTGATCCAGCGCTATCCCGAGAGCAACGCCGGGCTGTGGCAGACGCGGCCCTAGGGGCCCGTGGCTGCTAGCCCCGGTCAGCCACCGTGTGCAGGACCTCGAGGTACTTCAGGGCGCCGCCGGTGTTGAACAGCACCACCGTCTCGTGGGGCCGGATGCGCCCGTCGGTCACCAGCACCCGCGCGGCCGACAGCGCCGCGGCGCCTTCCGGGGCCGCCGAGATGCCCTCGAGGCGGCCGATTGCCAGCATGTCGTCGACCATCTGCGGATCGGTCACCGCGAGGGCGGTGCCGCCGCTCTCGCGAATGGCGCGCAGCACCAGGAAGTCGCCGATGGCCTTGGGGACGCGCAGACCGTGGGCCAGGGTGTCGGGCGCCTCCCACAGGGGTGCCCGCTCAGCGCCGGCGTCGAACGCGCGCACGATGGGCGCGCAGCCGGTGGGCTGCACGGTGACCATCCGCGGGCGCTTCGGTCCGATCCAGCCGAGGGCCTCCATCTCGTCGAAGGCCTTCCACATGCCGACCATGCCGGTGCCGCCGCCGGTCGGATAGATGATCCAGTCAGGCAGTGTCCACCCGAACTGCTCGGCCAGCTCGTACCCCATCGTCTTCTTGCCCTCGACGCGGTACGGCTCCTTCAGCGTCGAGACGTCGTACCAGCCGTGCAGCTTCGCCTGCTCGCCGGCCATCCGGCCGGCGTCGGTGATGAGGCCGTCCACCAGCGTGACGCCGGCGCCGTAGAGGCGGCATTCGTCGAGGAAGGGCTGCTTGGCGTCGCGCGGCAGGAAGATCTCGCAGCGGATGCCGGCGGCCGCGGCGTAGGCGGCGGCGGCGTTGCCGGCGTTGCCGGCCGTCGGCAACGTAATCGTCGACGCGCCGAGCGCCCGGGCCCGCGTCACCGCGGTCGACTGGCCGCGCGCCTTGAACGAGTTGGTCGGATTGAACGACTCGTCCTTGATGAACAGGCGCTCGAGGCCGAGCGAGTTGCCGAGGCGCACCGTGTGCAGCAGCGGCGTGAACCCCTCGCCGAGGGTGACCGGCGCCTCGCCGTCGAAGAGTGGCAGCAGCTCGCGGTAGCGCCACATGGTCGGGGGCCGATCGGCCAGGCACTGACGCGACCACGCGCGGGCGCGCGCCAGGTCGTAGCGGGCGACGAGCGGCATGCCGCACGCCGGGCAGACGTGGTGGCGCTGGCGGGCGTCGAAGGGCCCGGCGCCGCACGGCACACTGCATTCGAGATGTGAGAAATACGACAAGGGGCTGGGGACCGGGGGCTAGGGACTCGGGCGAGTCACTTGCCGAGCAGGTCCTCGTCCTTCTTCTTCTGGAGGTCGTCGATGGCGCGGATGGCCTGATCGGTGATCTTCTGCACCTCGTCGAGCCCGCGCTTCTCGTCGTCCTCGGAGATCTGGTGTTCCTTCAGGAGCTTCTTGAGCCGGTCGTTGGCGTCGCGCCGCACCGTGCGGACGTGGTTGCGGCCTTCCTCGGCGGCCTTGTGCACGTGCCGCGACAGCTCCTTGCGCCGCTCCTCGGTGAGCGCCGGGATCGGGATCCTGATCACCTTGCCGTCGGAGGACGGATTGAGCCCGAGGTCGGAGATGCGGATGGCCCTCTCGAGGCTGGCCATGGTCGAGGGGTCGAACGGCTGCGCGACCAGGAGCGCCGGCTCCGGCACCGAGAGCGTGGCCACCTGGTTCAGCGGCATCTTGGCGCCGTAGGCCTCGACCATCACGTTCTCCAGCAGCGCCGTGCTGGCGCGGCCGGTGCGCACCCCCGCCAGCTCCCGGCGGACGTGCTCGATCTGCCCGTCCATGCGCTTCTTGCTCTCGGCGAACAGCCCCTTCAGATCGTTGACGTCCATCGTCGTGCTTTCTAGCCGCCAGCCGCTAGCCGCCAGCCGCTGTTCGAGCGTCTATACCCCCACCGTCGTGCCCACCGCGTCGCCCATCACGACGCGGCGCACGTTGCCCGGCGTCCGGAGGTTGAAGACGACGATCGGCAGCTTGTTGTCCATGCAGAGCGAGATGGCCGTGGCGTCCATCACCTGCAGACGATCCTGCAGCACCTGGAGGTAGGCGATCTTGTCGTAGCGCTTGGCGTCGGGGTACTTCACCGGGTCGGCGGTGTAGATCCCGTCGACCTTGGTGGCCTTGAGGATCACCTCGGCCTTCACCTCCATCGCCCGCAGCGCTGCCGCGGTGTCGGTGGTGAAGTACGGGTTGCCGGTGCCGGCGGCGAAGACCACGACGCGGCCCTTCTCGAGGTGGCGGACGGCGCGGCGGCGGATGAACGGCTCGGCCACCGCCCGCATCTCGATCGCCGACAGGACGCGGGTCGGCACGTCCTGCGCCTCGAGCGCGTCCTGCAGGGCCAGCGCATTTATCACCGTGGCGAGCATGCCCATGTAGTCGGCGGTGGAGCGGTCCATGCCGCGGGCGCTGGCGGCGATGCCGCGGAAGATGTTGCCGCCGCCGATGACGATGGCCGTCTGCACCCCGAGCGACTGGATCTCGGCGATGTCAGCGGCGATTCGCCCGGCGACGTCGGCGTCGATGCCGTAGTTGCCGTCGCCCATGAGCGCTTCGCCCGACAGCTTCAGCAGGATGCGGGAGTAGAGCGGGGCAGGGGCGGAGGACGGCGACGCGGACGGCATGTCAGGCGGGCATTATAGCGGCTGGCGTAAGTCCCGCGGGCGGCAGGCGCGGGCGGCGCCGGCGCCGCCCGCTGACCCGGCGGCCCGGCTACTCGGCGGTCTCGCCCAGCTTGAAGCGGACGAAGCGCGAAATCGTGATGTTCTCGCCGGTCTTGGCGGTGGCCGCCTGCAGCATCTGCTGGATGGTGACGTTGGGATCGCGCACCGAGGGCTGATCGATGAGGCACACCTGGCTGTAGAAGCTCCCCAGCTTGCCGTCGACGATCTTGTCGACCACCGCCGCCGGCTTGCCCGAGCCGGCGAACTGCGCCCGGTAGATCTCCTTCTCCTTCTCGAGCTCCCCGGCCGGCACCTGATCACGGCTGACGAAGCGCGGGTCGGCGGCGGCGACGTGCATCGCCAGCTCGCGGGCCAGGGTCTGGAAGTCGTCGGTGCGGGCGACGAAGTCGGTCTCGCAGTTCACCTCGACCAGGACGCCGACCTTGCCGCCCATGTGGATGTAGTGGCCGATGACGCCTTCCCGGGTCGCCCGGCCGACGCGCTTGGCGGCCGAGGCCACACCCCTCTTGCGCAGAATCCCGACCGCCTTCTCCATGTCGCCGCCGGCCTCGGCGAGCGCCGCCTTGCAGTCCATCATCCCGGCTCCGGTCTTGTCGCGGAGCTGCTTCACCATCGCTGCCGTGATTTCCATATCTCTCCATCGGGCGTCGCAGCGGGTGCCGGCGGGGCGGCCCCGGCGACGCGGTACAGGGCACGTAGGGCGGAGCTTCAGCTCCGCTGCCGGCGGCTCTAAAGAGCCGCCCTACGTGACAGCGCGGCGACGCGCCTAGGGTGTGGCTGGCGTCGGCGTCTCGGCGCGCACCGGGCGGCGGATGGCCGCCGGCCGCACCACGCGGGCAGCCTCGTCGGCCGCGGCCTGTTCGGCCTGCGCCGCCACCTGCTCGGCCCGACGCGACTCACGTTCGGCCTGGCCGTCGAGCACCACGTCGGCAACGCGGGCGGCGAACAGCTTGATCGACCGCAGCGCGTCGTCGTTGCCGGGGATGACGAAGTCGACTTCGTCCGGGTCGCAGTTGGTGTCGACGATGCCGATCACCGGAATCTTCAGCTTGCGCGCCTCGTCGACCGCGATCTTCTCCTTGCGGGTATCGACGACGAAGAGCGCGTCGGGCAGCCGCGCCATGTTGCGGATGCCGTCGAGGTTCTTCTGCAGCTTGCGCTTCTCCTTCTCGGCCCGGGCGATTTCCTTCTTGGGCATGAAGTCGTAGCGGCCGTCGGTGGCCATCGCCTCGAGATCGCGCAGCCGCGCGATGCTGCGCTGGATGGTCGTGAAGTTGGTGAGCAGGCCGCCGAGCCACCGCTCGTTGATGTAGAACATCCCGCAGCGGGCCGCCTCGGTGGCGATGACGTCCTGCGCCTGGCGCTTGGTGCCGACAAACAGCAGCGTCTTGTCGTCGGCGGCGAGCTGACGCACGTAGTCTTCGGCCTCGCGGAAGAGGGCCACGGTCTTGCCGAGGTCGAGGATGTAGATGCCGCTGCGTTCGCCGAAGATGTACGGCTTCATCTTCGGGTTCCAGCGCTTCGTCTGGTGGCCGAAATGCACACCAGCCTCGAGCAGGTCCTTCATCGCGAGTGGGGCCAAGCGTCCTCCATCCATGCGTCTACCGCTTGCTGAACTGGAACCGCTTGCGGGCGCCAGCCAGTCCGTACTTCTTCCGCTCCTTGGCGCGCGCATCGCGCGTCAGGAAGCCGTCCTTCTTGAGCCGGCCGCGCAGCTCGAGATCGAAGCTGCACAGCGCGCGGGCGATGCCGAGGCGGATCGCCCCGGCCTGGCCGGCCACGCCGCCGCCGGCCACCGTGCACAGCACGTCGAACTTCTCGTGCGTCTCGGTCAGCAGCAGCGGCTGGCGGACGGTGATGCGCAGCGACTCGGTGGGGAAGAAGTCGGCGAATTCCCGGCGGTTGACGGTGATGGCCCCCGCCCCGGGGCGGAGGAAGACGCGGGCAGTGGACGTCTTGCGGCGTCCGGTAGCGTAGTACCTGCAATCCGGCCAAGTTACGACACCTCGAACGAATGGGGTTGCTGGGCGGCGTGCGGGTGCGTCGCGCCCGCGTAGACCTTCAACTTGCCGTACATCGCGTCGCCCAGCGTGGTCTTGGGCAGCATGCCGCGGACCGCCTCTTCGACCAGCCGCTCGGGCTTGCGCGCTCGCACCACCTTGGCGCGCTCCTCGCGCAGGCCGCCCTCGTAGCCGGAATGCGCCCGGTACAGCTTCTGGTCTTCCTTGCGGCCGGTCAGCCGCACCTTCGCGGCGTTGACGACCACGACGTGGTCGCCGGTGTCGAGAAACGGCGTGTAGGTCGCCTTGTGCTTGCCCTGCAGCATCCTGGCCGCGGCGGTGGCCACCCGTCCCAGGACCTTGCCTTCGGCGTCGATCACATGCCAGCGGCGCGTCACCGTCTTCGGTGTCGCCACGAACGTTCGCATCGTCTTCGTACCCTTCCCGTGCCGCCGTCGAGACGGCAAACCCAAATAGTAGGCCTGATTCCGGCGATTGGTCAAGCGCCAATCTTCCGGCACCCGTGGATCACGGAACTGTGAACTCGGGGCGCCTGGCGACGGCTGAGTCTGCTAGGCTGTGCCCGCGAACACACAGTTTTGCAATCGACGCAACTGCCCGTGGCTGCCCGTGGCTGCACCGAGATTCATCGCCAAAGTCGATGGGCCGTGGGATTTCTCCTTCAGAAACCGGCGACCCGTGCCGATAGAAACCCTGGATGGTTGCCGGGGGCGCATCGATGGCTGGCGGAAAAAACTGTGTGTGGGATTCGGTTTTGTCAGTGACGCCGCTGCGACCCCGTCTTGGGCCGACCGGTCACCTACGGGTCTTTTGGGCGATTTCCTGCTGGAACCAGAACTCTGATGGTCTGGTACCGCGTTTGCCCTTGGCGAGGCGGCGACGGTCGGACGTTCCGGTCCTGCGCGAAGAAGGGAAGGCGGCGTAGTGCTCTTCAACCGAAGCAAGCCGGTGGTCGGACTGGACATCGGATCCAGCGCGGTCAAGGCGATCGAGCTGAAGCCCTCGGGCCGAGGCTTCCGGGTCGCCGCGATCGGCGTCGAACCGCTGCCGCCCGATAGCATCGTCGACGGCGCGATCATCGACGCCGGCGCCGTGACCGACGCGGTCCGCCGGGTCCTGCAGTCGCCGAAGTTCAAGGCCAAGGACGTCATCGCATCGCTCTCGGGCAGCGCGGTGATCGTCAAGAAGATCAGCCTGCCGGTGATGTCCGACCAGGATCTCGAAGAGTCGATCTACTGGGAAGCGGAGCAGTACATCCCGTTCGATATCCAGGACGTCAACCTCGACTACGAGGTGCTGACGCCCGCCGCCGAGCGCCAGGGCACGATGGACGTGCTGCTGGTAGCCGCCAAGAAGGACAAGATCGCCGACTACACCGGCGTCGTCACCCAGTCGGGCCGGACGCCGGTCGTGGTCGACATCGACGCCTTCGCCCTCCAGAACGCCTACGAGGCCAATTACGGCGCCGACCCCGGCCGGGTCGTGGCCCTGGTCAACGTCGGCGCCAGCGCCGTCAACATCAACATCGTGTCGGCCGGCCAGTCGGTGTTCACCCGCGACGTGAGCATCGGCGGCAACGCCTTCACCGAAGCCGTGCAGAAGGAGCTCGGGCTGCCGTTCGAGGGCGCCGAGGACGCCAAGAAGGGGATTCCGGTCGACGGCGTCCGCTTCGACGACGTCCGGCCGGTGCTCCGGGCGGTCACCGACAACGTCCTGCTGGAGGTCGAGAAGACGTTCGACTTCTACAAGGCGACCTCGGCCAGCGACCGGATCGACCGGGTGGTGCTGAGCGGCGGCGCGTCGCTGGTCGACGGCTTCGACCAGGCGGTGCGCGAGCGGCTCGACACCGAGGTCGCGCGCTTCGATCCCTTCCGCCAGGTGACGCTCGACGTCGCCAAGCTGCAGGTGGGCGCCGTCGAGGACTTCGCGCCGGTGTGCGCCGTGGCCGTCGGGCTGGCGCTACGCAAAGGCGGCGACCGATGATTCGCGTCAACCTCCTTCCCGCCGAGCGGCGCAAGGCCAAGGCGCCGGCCTTCGGCCTCCAGGCCGCGCAGAGGATTGCCCTCGGCGGCAGCCTGATCCTGCTCCTGGCGGCGCTCTTCGTGCTCTGGCGCTTCTGGGCGTTCGGCCAGGAGGCCGCCCAGGTGGAGCGCGACATCGAGGCGCAGCAGCGCGAGGAACAGCGGCTGACGCAGGTCATCTCCGAGGTGCGCGACTTCGAGGCGCGGCGCGAGCGGCTGCAGCAGCGCGTCAGCCTCATCGAGGAGCTGCGGCAGGGCCAGACGGCGCCGGTGCACATGCTCGATCAGGTGAGCCGCTCCCTGCCCGACATGCTGTGGCTGACCAAGATGACCCAGGCCGGCTACGAGGTGACGATCGAGGGCAACTGCATGTCGCTCACCTCGCTGTCCGACTTCGTCGCCAACCTCGAGGGCTCCCGCTACTTCGCGCGGCCGGTCGAGATCGTGACGAGCGAAGTCGTGGCCGGCACCCAGAACAGCCCCGAGCTCATCCGCTTCACCGTCAAGGGCACCTTCCAGATGGCCGGGTTGCCGCCGCCAGCGCCGCCGCCCGGCGCGGCCGCGACGCCGAAGAAGGGAGGCGCCCGTGGCTAGCCTCCAGATGAACAAGCTGCCGTGGTGGGGCCAGCTGGTGGTCTTCGCCCTCATCGGCGCGATGATGATCGGCGCCTACTACTACTTCTACGAGTGGAAGGAGCGCGAGGCGCTCAGGGTGCGGCAGGCCGAGCTCGCCGCCATCCAGGCCCGGATCGCCACCGGCCTGGAAACCGCCCGCAAGCTGCCGGAGTTCCGCGCCCAGGTCGGCGACCTGGAGTCGCGGCTGGAGAGCCTCAAGGCGATCCTCCCCGAAGAGAAGGACGTCGCCGATCTGCTGCGCCGCATCCAGACGATGGCGTCGCAGTCGAACCTGACGATCCGCACCTTCCGGCCGCAGCCCATCGCCCAGAAAGAGCTGCATGCCGAGTGGCCGATCGGGCTGGAGCTCGAAGGGACCTACCACAACGTCGGCGAGTTCCTCGACCGCATCAGCAAGTTCCCCCGGATCATCAACGTCGGCTCCATTTCGATGGTGAGCCCGACCACGCCGACGCCGACGCCGACGGCGACCGTGCGCGTGACGTGCACGGCCACGACCTTCGTCCTCACGGATCGCGAACCTCCGACGGGAGCGCCGGCACCGGCCGTGCCGGCGAAGACGGAATGATGCCCTTGCGCCTCGGACTCATCGTCGCCACCCTCGCCGTCGCCGCGCACGTCGCCGCGCAGGCGCCACCCGCCGCGGCCGGCGCCCCGGCGAATCCGGCCCCGGCGCCGGCGCCGCGCGCCGACCTGCCGGTGCCGCCCGCCAATTTCGAGTACCGCGCCGAAGGGCGCCGCGATCCCTTCATGAACCTGAGCCGCGCTGGCACGGTCGCGCCGCTGCCCGAGGCGGCCGCCCGGCCGCCGGGTGCGGCCGGCATCACGGTGGACGAACTGGTCGTGCGCGGCATCGTCGCCAGCCAGGGCGCCTACGTGGCGATGGTCTCGGGACCGGCGGGCGGGACGTTCACCGTCCGCGCCGGCAGCACTCTGTTCGATGGCACGGTGCGGGCAATCACGCCGCAGGAAGTGGTGATCCTGCAGCAGGTCAGAGACCCGCTGTCACTCCAGAAACAGCGCGAGGTGCGCAAACCCCTGCGCCTCAAGGAAGAGGGCAAATGATGCTCGGCCGAATCGCTCCACTTGTGACGGTAGCCGCGTGTGTCGCCGCACTGGCGGGACCCGGGGCCGTAACCGGCGCCGCGTCGAGTGGTGTGGAGACTCCCCAGCTGCGGGCCGTGTCCGCGCGCGTCGACGGCGGCGTCAGCTCGATCGTCATCGAGGCCACCGAGCCGGTCGCCTACGTGACCAGCCAGCCGGACCCGCTCACGGTGCTCGTCGACCTGCGCAACGTGACGGCGTCGGGCGTCCAGGTACCGCTCACCGTGGCGCCGGTCCGGGCTGTCCGCGTCGAACAAAGCACCGCCGCCGACGGCACGCCGCTGGCGCGCGTCAGGGTCAACCTCGACCGGGCCACCTCGCACCGGGTCCGCACCTCGCGCAACCTCATCGTCGTCGACGTCGACCGGGCGGCAATCACGGCCCGCGCGGTCCGCATGGCCCCGGCCGCCGCGGCGGCGACCGCCCGGGTGGCGGCCACCGAACTGCGCGCCGTGCGCGCGTCGCGATCGGGCGACGAAGTGACGGTGGCGCTGGTGGGCAACGGCGAGCTGAAGGCGACCACCGTGCAAGAGGCCGCCGACATGCCGCCGCGGGTGCTGCTCGACTTTCATGGCGTCGCCGCCTCGCGCGGCGTGCCGGCGTCGCTGGGCGTCGACCAGGCCGATGTCTCGCGCGTGCGCGTCGCGGTGAACAGCCGCGAGCCGCTGGTGACGCGAGTGGTCGTGGACCTCAAGCGCAAGATGCCGTTCCGGGTCGAATCGGCCGGTGCCGAGGGCGAAGAGCTTCGCGTCATCTTCAGTGACGCGCCCGCGGCGGTGCCGTCCGCCAGCCCGGCCAGCGCGCCGGCGCCGCCGGCGCTCGACATCGCTCCGGATCCGGCGCCAGCCCTGGTACCCGAGGTGCCCGCGACAGCGTCCGCCCCGGCAACGCCCGCCCCGGCACCGGTACCGGTCGAGATCCCCGCGCCGACACCGGCCGTGCTGCCGACGGCGGCGCCCGTTCCGGCGGCAGCCGTGGCCGTCCAGCCGGTGGCCGCCATGCAGGCACCTGCCGCGGTGCTGCAACCCATGCAATCCACGCCCGGGCAGGATCGCGACCAGGGGCCGCGCTTCACCGGCCACCCCGTGTCGCTCGACTTCCAGGGCGCCGACCTGCGCGCCGTGCTCCGCACCTTCGCCGAGATCAGCGGCCTCAACGTGGTCATCGACCCGACCATCACCGGCAGTGTCGACGTCTCGCTGCGCGACGTGCCGTGGGATCAGGCGCTCGACATCATCCTGAAGGCCAACAAGCTCGGCTACTACGTCGACGGCTCCATCGTGCGGATCGCCCCGCTCGGCGTGCTGGCCGACGAGGAAGCGCAGCGGCGCAAGCTGGCCGACGAGCAGGCCCTGGCCGGTGAGCTGCGCGTCTTCACCCGGCCGCTGAGCTACGCCAAGGCCGCCGACCTGGTGCCGATCATCACCCGCAGCGCGCTCTCGTCGCGCGGCGAGGTCCAGGTCGATCCGCGCACCAACACCGTGATCATCCGCGACCTGCCCGACCGCCTGACGGCCGCGGCGGAACTGATGGCCGCCCTCGACCTGCCGCAGCCGCAGGTGGAGATCGAAGCGCGCATCGTGCAGACCAACCGCGACTTCGCCCGCAGCCTGGGCGTTCAGTGGGGCTTCAACGGGCGGGTGTCGCCCGAGCTGGGCAACACCACCCCGCTGGCCTTCCCGAACAGCGGCAGCCTGACCGGCCGCACCGGGTCGATCCAGGGGCCCGACGGCGTGCCCACCGGGGTCAACCTCGGCGTCGCCAACGCCAGCAGCGCGCTCGGCCTGGCGCTGGGCTCGATCAACGGCGCCGTCAACCTCGACGTCGCGCTGACCGCGCTCGAAGAGTCGGGCAACGGCCGGCTGCTGTCGACGCCGCGGGTGTCGACGCAGAACAACGTCGAAGCCGAGATCACCCAGGGCGTGCAGATCCCGATTCAGACGGTGGCCAACAACACCGTGACGGTGACCTTCAAGGACGCCGCGCTGACCCTGAAGGTGACGCCGCAGATCACCGCGTCGAACACCGTCATCATGCGCGATCTTCCTCGAGAACGCCGCGCCCGACTACAGCAACGCGGTCATCGGCATCCCGCCGATCGACACCCAGCGCGCGGTAACCACCGTGCTCGTCGGCGACGGCGAGACGACGGTCATCGGCGGCATCTACCTGAGCCGCGAGCAGTCGGTGCAGGGTCGCACCCCGTTCCTGCACAGCATTCCGCTGCTCGGCTGGCTGTTCAAGCGCGACGAGAGCAGCGACGAGAGCCGCGAGCTGCTGATCTTCATCACGCCGCGGATCACCAAGGGCTGAGTCGGGGCCGATATCTCTAGTGAGGATGAGGGCGAACATGCGAGTCCTGCAGTTGACCAAGAAGGTGACGGTGCTGGTCGCGGTGGCCGGGGCACTGGGGGCGGCGGCGTGCGGCGAGGTGGCGCGCACCGGGCGCTCGCCGGGGTATCTGATTCTCGACCGCCTCGAAGGGGCGAGCGGCGTCGAACCCGAGGAGTTCAGCACGGCGGTCGCCTCCGACGTCGTCACCCTGGTGCGGCGGTCGATCGGCGGCAGTGAGCAGCTGGTGGCGACGATCTTCGCCGATCCCGGCCGGGCCACGTTCCGGGTCGGCCTCAAGAACCCCGGCACCGCCATCGTGCCGACGGCGCCGTCGGCGCTGAACGCCATCACGCTGACCCGATTCCGCGTCGTCTACGTCCGCTCCGACGGGCGCAACACCCAGGGCGTGGACGTGCCGTACGCCTTCGACGGCGGGATGACCCTCACCGTCCCGGAGGACGGCGAAGCCATCGGCTTCTTCGAGCTCGTGCGGATCGGGGCGAAGCAGGAATCGCCGCTCAAGAACCTGCAGAACAACGGCGGCGCGCTGTTCATCGGGACCATCGCCCAGATCAGTTTCTACGGGCACGATCAGGCGGGCAACGAAGTGACGGTGTCCGGATCGATGTCGGTGAGCTTCGCCGATTATGGCGACCCCCTCTAGTTTCGAAAGGACACGAGCCGTGACGTTCCGACAGTCTCGCGCCGTCCCCGTTGCCCTCATCGCCGCCGCGGCGGTGGTCCTGGGCAGCTGCACGGTCAACAAGACGGAAGCCCCCTCGCTGGCGGGGCCCTCCGAATTCGGCCTGGCGCTCAACACGACCGTGACGCCGGACATCCTCGACTGGGACGGTGTGTCGCAGGCGGAGATCCGGATGAACGCGCGCGGGCCCGACGGCCGCCCGGCCAACCCACCGGTGACGATGCGCGTGGACATCATCTTCGACGGCGTCGTCCAGGACTTCGGCCGGCTCTCGAGCCGCACGCCGACCACCGGCTCCGACGGGATCGCGCGGGTGACCTACACGTCGCCGCCGGCACCGCCGGAAGCCGTGGACGGCGGCACCTTTGTGACGCTGCTCATCACGCCGATTGGCGGCGACTACAGCGGCTCGACCCCCCGGTCGGTGGACTTGCGGCTGGTCCCGCGCGGCGTGATCCTGCCGCCCAACAGCCCGCCCAGGTTCGTGCCGGGCGCACCGTTCACCGTTAGTCCGACGCCGGTCACGACGCGCACTGCCGGTGACCTTCGACGCCTCGGGCACCATCGACGAGGGCGTGCCGTGCGGCGTGCGCTGCGCCTACGCCTGGGACTTCGGCGACGGCACCTCCGCCACCGGCATGATCGGTGATCCACGAGTTCGAGAGCCCCGGCACCTTCGTCGTGCGCCTGACGGTGACCGACGCGCGCGGCCAGAGCGCAGTCGCGTCGCTGCCGGTGACCGTCGAGGCCAGCCGCGTCACCGACGGCCGACTTCGTGTTCTCGCCATCGGCGCCCCGGGCCTGCGCAGGACATCTTCTTCAACGCCCAGGCGTCGAGGGCCGCGCCCGGACACAGCATCGTCTCCTACGACTGGGACTTCGGTTCCGGCCGCACCGGTACCGGCGTGACCGTCAGCAAGCGCTACGACACGCCGGGCGCCTACAACGTCACCCTGCACGGTGACCGACGACACGTTCTCGCCCACGGGCACGGCGGTGGTCACCAAAGCCGTCACGGTGACGCCCTAAGGTCGGACCGGTGGCCCATTCCCGTATCGACGATCTGCGACGCCGGGTCGAAGCCGACCCGGCGTCGATCGCCTTCGCGCAGCTGGCGGAGGAGTACCGGCGCGCCGGCCAGACCGAGGAGGCGGTGCGGGTCAGCCGCGAAGGGCTGAACAGGCACCCCGGCTACCTCTCGGCCCGCGTCACGCTGGGGCGCGCCCTGCTCGATCTCGGGCAGCTCGACGAGGCCCGCCTCGAACTGCAGTTCGTCGCCACCGAAGCGCCGGAGAACCTCGCGGCCATCCGCGGCCTGGCGGAGATCTTCCACAGAGAAGGCGACGCGGCCTCGGCGCTGGAGTACTTCCAGCGCGCGCTGGCGCTCGCCCGGCACGACCCGGAGCTCGAGGAGATCGTCCAGCAGCTGTCGCGGCAGGCGGGCGCCGAAGCCGGCCCCTCCAGCGGGCTGACCTTCGAGGAGGCGCATCAGGAGCTGCTATCCGCTGCCGATCGGATGGCCCCGGCGGCCGGTCCGGTCGAGGCGCCGGCCGCTCCCGGAGGGGAGACGGCGCCGTTCGATTTCGACACGCTGGTGGCGGCGCTGGGTACGCCGGCCGCTTCGCCGCTGGTCGAGAGCGTCGTGCGCGGCGAGACCCCGGCCATCTTCGAGCTTCCGGACATGCCGGCCGCCGGCGACGACCCGTTCGCCGCATTGGAGGCCGAGCTTCGGGCCCAGGAGGCGCCGGCGCCGATCGCCGACGAGGTGGCCGCCCTGGCCGACGAGATCGAAGAGGTCGGAGCGCCGCGTGCCGTGGCACCGCCGGAGGAGCCGTGGGCCGATCAGATCGACGACGGCGGTCAACCGCCTGACGCTGACCCGCCCGACACGGCCGCCGCGTCCTGGGCGCCGCATGAGGTCGTCGCGACGTCCGCCGACGTCGAGACGCCACAGGTGGAAGGCGAAGCCGCGGCGGTCGATCTGGCGTGGATCGCCGAGGCACCCGCGGAGTCGGCCGTGCCGCCGGCCGCCCCCGAAGACTCAGTCCTGGAACTGTCGTGGCCCGCCGCAGACGTCGAGGTCGCGCCGTCGTCGGCAACCGAGGAGACCGAGCCGATGGAGACACCTCGCGGGGCAGACGATGCCAGCGACGCCGGGGCACCGGGCGGCGCCGAGCAGCCGGACCGGCCGGCGGAGCCGGCCGCGCCAGCCGCGCGCGCCAAGGGCGACGACGTGCTCAACGACCTCGAGGACTGGCTGAACACGCTTCAGGATCGATCCAGCCAGTAGAGCGGGGTAGGCTGCTCCCCGTTGCATGGCGCCGCCGACCGCTGAAATCGTGGCCCGACTCCGGGGCGCCTCGACGGCCATCAGCGCCGCCGGCATCGACGCCCTGATCGTCAGCACACCGTCCAATCTCACCTATCTCACCGGTCTCAGGATGTCGGCCGGGGTCGTCGTCCTGTCGGGCGGCGGCGCAACGGTGCTGGCCGACAGTCGATATGCCGAGACCGCCAGCGCGGCGCTGCGCGCGGTGCCCGATGCCGCCGTCCTCACGGTGGTGCACGGCCAGAGTTACGACGAGGCCATCACCGCGCTCGTCTCCGGGTGCGAATGGGCCACCGTCGGCGTGGAGGCCGGTCACATGACGCTCAGCCGGGCGGCGAGCCTGCGGCGGCTCGGCGGCGAACCCGGGTGCCGCTGGGTCGACACCGACGGCGTCATCGAGCGGCTGCGCGCCGTCAAGGACCCGTGGGAACAGGCCGTCCTTCGCGAGGCCGGCGGCCGGCTGTCGGCCGTAGCGGCGTGTATACTGCCTCAGGTGTACGCTGGACAGACCGAGCGCCAGGTGGCGTGGGCCGTCGATGTCGCCCTCCACTCGGCCGGCTTCGAACGCCCGGCGTTCGAGACCATCGTGGCCTCCGGACCCCACGCCGCCCGGCCGCACCACCGCCCGACCGACCGCCGGCTCGAATCGGGTGAGCTGGTGCTCATCGACTTCGGCGGGGTGCTCGAGGGCTATGCGGCCGACATGTCCCGCACCCTCGGCCTCGGCCCCATCGACCGGCGGCGACAGCACTGGCTGGACGCCGTGAGCGCGGCGCAAACCGCCGCCATCGCCGTGACCGCGCCGGGGCGTCTGCCCTCGGAAATCGACGCGGCCGCCCGCCAGGTGCTCGCCATCGAGGGCCTGGGCGACCACTTCATCCACAGCACCGGCCACGGCCTGGGCCTGGATGTCCACGAGCGGCCGACCATCGGCCCGCGCGGGGATGCGTTCGGACCGCTGGCGCCGGGGATGGTGTTCACCGTCGAGCCGGGCGTCTACGTGCCGGACCTTGGCGGCGTGCGCATCGAGGACGACGTGCTGGTGACCGCTGCCGGCGTCGAACGCCTCACCTCCTGATCGTGATCGACGAGCAGCCATGACCCCCGACGACCTGAACACGATCCTGGATCTCGTCAAGGCGCACGACCTGGCCGAACTCGAGCTCGAGGACGGTACCTTCCGCCTGCGCGTGAAGCGCGGCGGCCCGCATGTAGTCACCCACGTCGTGCCGGCCTCGGCCCCGATGCCGCCGCCGGTAGCGCCGTCAGCGGCGGCGCCGGCCGCCGCCGCCGCCGGCGCCCGAAGAAGGGGCCGAGCTGGCCATCGTCAAGTCGCCGATCGTCGGCACCTTCTACCGCTCGGCCGAGCCCGGCACCGCGCCCTTCGCGTCGGTCGGCGACCAGGTCAAGAAGGGCCAGGTGCTCTGCATCATCGAGGCGATGAAGCTGATGAACGAGATCGACAGCGAGTACGACGGCGAAGTCGTCAGCATCTACGTGGAGAACGGCCAGCCGGTGCAGTACGGCGAGCGGATCTTCGCCATCCGGCTGAAGCCGTAACCAGCCGATGTTCAAGAAAATTCTGGTGGCCAACCGCGGGGAGATCGCGCTGCGCGTGATCTTCGCGTGCCGCGAGCTGGGCATCAAGACCGTCGCCGTCTACTCCGAGGCCGACGAGAACTCGCTGCACGTGCGCTTCGCCGACGAGGACATCTGCATCGGCGGCGCCCGCAGCGCCGACAGCTACCTCAACGTGCCGGCGATCATCAGCGCCGCCGAGATCACCGGCGCCGACGCCATCCACCCCGGCTACGGCTTCCTCTCCGAGAGCGCCTATCTGGCCGAGGTCTGCGAGGCCTGCCACATCCGCTTCATCGGCCCCGATCCGCACGTCATCCGGCTGCTCGGCGACAAGGCCAAGGCGCGGCGGGCGATGAAGAAGGCCGGGCTGCCGATGCTGCCCGGCAGCGACGGGCCGGTCGAGAACGAGGACCGGGCGGCGCAGCTGGCCAAGGACATCGGCTATCCAGTGATGGTCAAGGCGGTGGCCGGCGGCGGCGGCCGCGGCATGCGCATCGTCAAGCAGGCCGCCGACCTGCCGCACGCGCTGCGCACCGCCCAGCGCGAGGCCGAGGCGGCCTTCGGCAACGGCGACGTCTACATCGAGCGCTACCTGGAGGCGCCGCGCCACATCGAGTTCCAGATCCTGGGCGATCACCACGGTTCGGTCGTGCACCTGGGCGAGCGCGAGTGCTCGATCCAGCGGCGGCACCAGAAGCTCGTCGAGGAGTCGCCGTCGCCGGCGATCACCGACAAGGTGCGCCGCAAGATGGGCGCGCTGGTCGCCGATGCGGCCCAGGCCGTGCAGTACACCAACGCCGGGACCTTCGAGTTCCTGATGGACGAGAAGGGCCACTTCTACTTCATGGAAGTGAACACCCGCGTGCAGGTCGAGCACCCGGTGACCGAGTTCGTCACCGGGTTCGACATCGTCAAGGAGCAGATCCGCATCGCCGCCGGCGAGCGGCTGTCGTTCAGGCAGAGCGACGTGACGTTCACGGGCCACGCCCTCGAGTGCCGGATCAACGCCGAGGATCCCGACACGTTCGTGCCGTCACCGGGCGTCATCCATGCGTTCGCCATTCCGGGCGGTCCCGGGGTGCGGGTCGACACGGCCGCCCACCCCGAGTGCATGATCACCCCGTACTACGACTCGATGATCGCCAAGGTCATCGTCCACGGCCGCGACCGGGCCGAGTCGATCGCCCGGATGAAGCGGGTACTGGGCATGACCGTCATCGAGGGCATCAAGACCAGCATCCCGCTCCACCTGAAGATCCTCGGCGATCCCGACTTCGTGGCCGGACGGCTGAGCACGCACTTCATGGAGCGGTTCGCGCCACCGGCGCGTCCCGCGTCGCTGGCCGAGTCGGCCTGAGCAGCCGCGGCCGTGCCGCCCGTCGTGTTGCCGCGCCTCTACGCCGTCGTCGATGCCGGGGTTTGCGCGCGGGCCGGACGCGCGCCGCTCGAGGTCGCCGGGGCGTTGGTGCGAGCGGGCGTTCGCCTGCTGCAGATCCGCGCCAAGACGATGGCGGGCCGCGACTTGCTCGCGCTGGTCGAGGCGGTCGCGGCGCTGGCGCGTCCGGCGGGCGCCGACGTGGTGGTCAACGATCGCGTCGATGTCGCCGGTGCGGCCTCGACCGGCGTGCACGTCGGCCAGGAGGACCTGGCGCCGGAGGTGGCGCGGCGTCTGCTCGGACCCGTGGCGCTCGTCGGGCACTCCACGCACACGCCCGCGCAGTTGACGCAGGCCCTGACGGCGCCGGTGAGCTACATCGCCTATGGCCCGATCTTCGCGACGACCACCAAGGCGGACCCGGATCCTGTCGTCGGTCTCGAGGGCCTGCGCGACGCGGCGCGCCGCGCAGCAGCGGCGGGCGTGCCGCTCGTGGCGATCGGCGGCATCACGCTGGCCACCGCCCCGGCGCTGCTGGCGGCCGGCGCGGCGTCGGTCGCGGTGGTCAGCGATCTGATGGGCGGCGACGAACCGCCGGCGGAGCGGGCGCGCCGCTTTCTCATGGCGCTGGACCCGGCCGGCGGATAGAATTTGCCGGGCTTTTGCGGTTTGGTGCGCTCGACCGCGGGCCAGCCGAAAGGTGAAGGGGACTGAATGGATTCGAACCTGCTGAAGACGAAGTCGATCGAACAGCTGGTCGGGGACGTCGAGCACGGCAGCAAGGCCCTGCGTCGAAGCCTGTCCGCCTGGGATCTCACCCTGCTGGGGATCGGGGCGATCATCGGGACCGGCATCTTCGTGCTCACCGGCACCGCCGCGGCCAACCAGGCCGGGCCGGCCATCATGACGTCCTACCTCTTCGCCGGCCTGGCCTGCGGGTTCGCGGCGCTCTGTTACGCCGAGTTCGCCTCGATGATTCCGATCGCCGGCAGCGCCTACACCTACGCCTACGCGACGATGGGCGAGCTGTTCGCCTGGATCATCGGCTGGGACCTGATCCTCGAGTACGCGGTCGGCTCGATGACCGTGGCCATCGGCTGGAGCGGCTACATGCAGAAGCTGCTCGAGGGCGCCGGCATCGCCCTGCCGGTGTGGATGAGCGCGGCGCCGAGCGTCAACACCCCGGGCGCGCTCATCAACCTGCCGGCCGTGATCATCGTGCTGTGCATCATGTACCTGCTGGTGGTCGGCATCCGCGAGAGCGCGCGGTTCAACGCGGTCATGGTCGGGATCAAGCTGGCCGCGGTGCTGTTCTTCATCGGCGCCGGCGCCGTCTACGTCCGGCCCGAGAACTGGGATCCGTTCACCCCCTACGGCTGGGCCGGCGTGATGGGCGCCGCCGGCGTGGTCTTCTTCGCCTACATCGGGTTCGACGCCGTCTCGACCACCGCCGAAGAGGCCAAGAATCCGCAGCGTGACCTGCCGATCGGCATCATCGCGTCCCTGGTCATCTGCACGACGCTGTACCTGGCCGTCGCCGCCATCCTCACGGGCATCGTGCCGGTCGTCGACTACAAGACCGACCAGGCGTTCCTGAACGCCCCGGTGGCCTTCGCGCTGAGCCTCATCGGCCAGGATTGGGCCGCTTACCTGGTCTCGGCCGGAGCCGTCGCCGGCATCACGTCGGTCCTGCTGGTGATGCTGATGAGCCAGCCGCGCATCTTCTTCGCGATGAGCCGCGACGGACTGCTGCCGCAGGGCATCAGCAAGGTGCACCCGCGGTACGGCACGCCCTACATCACGACCATCATCACCTGCGTGATCGTGGCGATTGTCGCCGGCCTCACCCAGATCCAGACGGTGGGCGAGATGACCTCGATCGGCACCCTGTTCGCGTTCGCGATCGTCTGCGGGGCGGTGCTGGTGCTGCGCAGCAAACGTCCGGAGGTGCACCGCCCGTTCCGCGTGCCGTTCGGGCCGGTGTTCCCGGTCCTGGGCATCCTGTCCTGCACCTACCTGATGCTCAACCTGCCGATCATCACCTGGATCCGCTTCCTGGTCTGGCTCGACCTCGGCATGATCATCTACTGGTTCTACGGCCGCACCCACAGCCCGCTGGCCAGTCAGCAGGAGGCGGCAGCGCGGTCGGCATTCCAGGGCCTGGCCAACTTTGTGTTCGTCGCCGGAGTGCTGGCGGTGTTCAACACCGCCTGCATCACGGTGTTGGCCTACATGACCGAACTGGGCCTCACCACCGAGACCATCGCCAAGTGGCACGAGATCGGCGTCACCGCCGAAGAGGCCGACGCGTTCGGCTTGAAGTGGCTGGGCGTCTCGGTAATCATGCTGGTCATCGGCTGGGGGATGCGCAAGGCCTCGGCCGCGAAGTAGCGCCGGGATGGCGGCGCGTGTCAGCCTGTCGCGACGGCGGCGGATGGTGACGACATGAGCGCCAGACGCCTCGACGGGGTGCGCGTGGCCGCCGCCATCCGCGCCGATCTGGCGCCGCGGATCGCGGCGTTCGCCGCCAGCCAGGGCCGCCCGCCGGCGCTCGGGCTGGTGCTGGCCGGCGTTGACCCGGCCTCGGAGATCTACGTCCGCAACAAGCTGCGCACGGCGGCCGAGTCCGGCTGCCGCGCGTTCCTCGTGCGGCTCGGCGAGACCGCGACGCTGGAGGACACCCTCGCCGCCGTCGAGCGCCTCAACCAGGACGACCTGGTCGATGGGATCCTGGTCCAGTCGCCACTGCCCAGGGCGTTGGGAGCGGGCGCCGACCAGCGCGTCTTCGACGCCGTGCGCGCCGACAAGGACGTCGACGGATTCAACGCCCACAACGTCGGCCTCCTGGTCCAGAAGCGGGCGCGGCTGGTGGCGTGCACGCCGAGCGGCGTCATCGAGCTGCTCGACCGCGAGGGCGTCCCGATCGCCGGACGCCACGCCGTGGTCCTCGGCCGGAGCGACATCGTCGGCAAGCCCATGGCCCTGCTGCTGCTGCACCGCGATGCGACCGTCACCATCTGCCATTCGCGCACGCCGGACGTCGCGGCCGTGGCCCGCACCGCCGAGGTGCTGGTGGCCGGCATCGGCCGGCCGGGGTTCGTCACCCCCGACTTCGTGCGCCCCGGGGCGACGGTGATCGACGTCGGCATCAACCGCGTGACCGACGCCGCCGCCGTGGCCGGGTACTACGCCGCCGACCACCCGCGCCGCCAGCAGTTCGTCGCCAAGGGCAGCCTGGTGATGGGGGACGTGCACCCGGCGGTCGAGGACGTCGCTGGCGCCCTCACGCCGGTGCCGGGCGGCGTCGGTCCGCTCACGATCGCGCGGCTGCTGCACAACACGGTCGTGGCGGCGGAGGACCGGGCCGCCAGGCGACGCTAGACGTCTTGAATGGCCAGAGTCTTGCCATCGATTCACGTCGTGCCAGCCGTTCAAGACGTCTACGCCCGCACGGAGTGCGGGCCAAGAAACACTGTCGCTAGCGAGGCGGAGCCGCATGGCCGTCGGTCCGAGGCGGAGCGTCGCTAGCGATGCGCCGGGTGGCCCTGACCGGCGGCATTGCGACCGGCAAGAGCACCGTCGCCGCCTTTCTGCGCGGGTCGGGCATTCCGGTGATCGATGCCGACGTGCTGGCGCGCGACGCGGTGGCCGTCGGCTCCGACGGGCTCCGTGCCGTGGCGGCGCGGTTCGGGCCCGGCGTCGTCGCCGCCGACGGGTCGCTCGACCGCGCGGCGCTGGGCCGCCTGGTGTTCGACGATCCAGCCGCGCGCCGCGACCTCGAGCGCCTCATCCACCCGTACGTACGCGCCGGGGTCGCCGCGTTCTTCGGCGCTGCCGTGGCTCCGGCCGCGGTGGCCGAGATTCCCCTCGTCTACGAGACCGGCTGGCACCGCGACTTCGACGCGGTCGTCGTCGTGGCCTGCCATCCGCGCCAGCAACTCGAGCGCCTGCTGGCCCGCGACGCCCTGGCCGAGGCCGATGCCCGGGCCCGGATTGCGGCGCAGTGGCCGATTGGCGACAAGGCCCGGCTGGCCGATCGTGTGATCCTCACCGGCGCCTCGCGCGACGAGACGGCCCGTCAGGCCGGCGCCCTGGCCGGCTGGCTCCGCTAGCCGCTAGAGCTCGGCGGTCTCCTTCACCGGCGCGATCCGCTCCTCGACGAAGCTGTTCCACTCATGGCAGTGCGGGCACTGCCAGAGCAGCTCGGTGCTGCGGTAGTGGCAGCGCAGGCAGACATGCGGGTCGAGGAAGAACACGGCGTCCTTGGCGTGCCGCACGTAGCGCTCCACCTGGGCCCGGTCGAGGTCGAGGCGCAGCAGAACGTCCCAGATCGCTTCGTGGACGGTGAGCCCGTGGGGGTTGTGGCTGAGCGCTTCGATGAGCTGATCGAGGGACCCGCGGAGGTCGGCGCGATCGGCCAGTGCGCGGCCCAGGGCGAGCCGGGCGCGCCAGTTCTGCGGGCTCGAGGCCACCAGGCGGCGGCACAGCTCGAGGAATCGGTGGGGTTCGCTGCGCGCCGTGTAGATGCGCTGGAGGCGGTCCAGCACCAGGTGGGCACGCTCCGGCGTGGAGTCGACCAGCGCCTCCCAGAGACGCACGGCCTCTTCGCGCTGCCCCTGCCGCTCGAGGGCGTCACCGAGGTTCACCGTGGCCGGCGTGACGAGGGGATCGAGGTCGAGCGCCGCCCGGAAGCGCGCCTGCGCTGCCGCCAGGTCGCCGGCCTTGAGCGCCGCCAAACCGCGCTCGTTCTCGAGAAACGCCAGGATGGCCTGGCTGCGCGCCGGCGGCTCCGGACCGTCGAGTGCCAGCAACTCCTGGCGAATCCGCGCCGCGTCGTCCCACTGGTGCTGCTCCTCGTAGACCTTCTCGAGGTGGAGCAGCGCGTAGGTGTTCGACGGGTCGAGCCGCCGGACTTCCTTGAACGCCTCGACGGCCCGGTCCACGAACCCGCCGCGCTTGAAGTCGAGGCCAAGGCAGAGCATCACGTAGGCGTGCTCGAGCCGGGTGAGCTTCTGGCGCTGGAGCAGCGCCTGGTGCACCTGGATGGCCCGGGTCACCTGACCGCGCTCGCGGTAGACGTTGCCGAGGATGAGGTGAATCTCCAGGGCGTCGGCGTCGACGCGCGCCGCCTGGCTCAGCTCCTCGATGGCCAGGTCGATCTGGTTGGCGACCAGGAAGTTGAGCCCGAGGACGTAGTGATGGGAGTCGCGGGCCTTCCGGCGGTCGATCCACCGGCCGTCGCGCAGCTTGTAGCGCTCCCAGGCCTTGCCGATGGCAACGCCGGCCAGCAGGGCGAGCAGCGCCGAGATGAAGGGAAGATAGCCGTCGAGCACGCGATTCCCTCAGGCCAGCCCCGTCTTCCAGAGATCGTGCAGGTGCACCAGACCCACCGGGTGGTGGGCGGCATCCACGACCACCACGGCGGTGATCTTGCGCTGCTCGAGCAGGAGCAGCGCCTCGGCGGCGAGCGTGCCGGGCGCCACCGTGACCGGTGTCCGGCCCATGATCGCCCCGGCCGTGAGCTCGCGGACGTCGGGCGTGGACGCAATCGCCCGCCGGACGTCGCCGTCGGTCACCACCCCGCAGAGCCGGCCGCCGCTCTCGACCACGCAGCTGATGCCCCGCTGCCCGCGGGTGATCTCGGCGATGACCGCCCGCATCGGCGTGCCCGCCTCGACGACCGGGAGGTCGTCGCCGCTGCGCATGACCGAATCGACGCGCCGCGCCCGGCGGTACAGGGTGCCGTGCGGATGCAGATCGGCGAAGTCGTCGGGGCTGAACCCCTTCTCGACCAGCAGCGTCATGGCGAGGGCGTCGCCCAGGGCCAGGGCGGCGGTGGTGCTCGCCGTCGGCGCCAGGTTCATCGGACACGCTTCCTTCGAGACGCTGCAGTCGAGTACCACGGTGGCGGCCCGCGCCAGCGACGACCCGACGTCTCCCGTCATGGCAATGAGGGTGGCGCCCTTTCGCTTGAGGATTTCGAGCAGCCGCGTCAGTTCCTCGGTCTCGCCGCTGTAGGACAGGGCGATGACGACGTCCTCGGCCTGGATCATGCCCAGGTCGCCGTGGACCGCATCGGTCGGATGCACGAAATACGCCGGGGAGCCGGTGCTCGACAGCGTCGCGGCGATCTTCCGGCCGACGATGCCGGACTTGCCGATTCCGGTCAGGATGATGCGGCCGCGGCAATCGCGGAGACGAGCCACGGCGTGGCTGAACTGGCCGTCGAGGCGATCGGCCAGCGCCAGCACGGCTGCCGCTTCGGTCTCGAGCACCGCGCGCGCCAGGGTGAGGTCAATCATCCGCCCGCGCAATCCTATCAATGGCGGTAAGGCGGGCCAGCAGCGGCTCGACCAGGTCGAGGCGCAGCGCGTTGGCGGCGTCGCTGCGGGCCTTGGCCGGATTCTCGTGCACCTCCATGAAGACGCCGTCGATGCCGGCGGCGACCCCCGCCCGGGCCAGCGGCGCGATGTACTCGGCCAGGCCGGTCGTGACCCCGTCGCCAGCCCCGGGAAGCTGGAGGCTGTGGGTGACGTCGAAGACCACCGGATAGCCCAGTTCGCGCATCATCGGCAGCCCGCGCATGTCCACGACGAGGTTGTGGTAGCCGAACGACGAGCCGCGCTCGGTCAGCAGGATGCCGGTCGCCCCGCCCTCGGTCAGCTTGACGGTGACGTGCCGCATGTCGCGCGGGGCCAGGAACTGCGCCTTCTTGACGTTGACGACCCGTCCGGTAGCCGCCGCGGCCAGCAGCAGGTCGGTCTGCCGAGACAGAAAGGCAGGAATCTGGAGGACATCGGCAACCTCGGCGGCCGGGGCCGCCTGGTCCGGCTCGTGGATGTCGGTGAGGATCGCCAGTCCCGTGCGGCTCTTGACCGCGGCCAGGGCCTTCAGGCCGTCGCGCAGGCCCGGCCCGCGGAACGACGACACCGAGGTCCGGTTCGCCTTGTCGAACGAGGCTTTGAAAACCAGCGGCACACCGGCCCGGCGGGCCACGCCGTCCAAGGCGAGCGCCATGTCGAGGACGTGACCCGGGCTCTCGATCACGCAGGGGCCGAGGATGAAGGCCAGCGGATGGCCCGTCCCGAAGGTGACGGGCCCCACCGGCACCGGCCGGACCGCGGTCATGCCAGCGCGCCGGCTTCCGAAACCTGACCGAGTGTGCCGAGCTTCTGCTGGTAGGCGGCGCCCACGAAGCTGGCGAAGAGCGGATGCGGCCGCAGCGGCCGTGACAGGAACTCGGGGTGGAACTGCACGCCGATGAACCACGGGTGTCCAGGCAGCTCGGCGATCTCCACGAACTTGCCGTCGGGGGAGCGCCCCGAGATGCGCATGCCGCGTTCCTTGAGCGCGGGCTCGTAGAGGCAGTTGAACTCGAACCGGTGCCGGTGCCGCTCCCAGACCACGTCGGTGCCGTAGATGCGGCGGGCCAGCGACCCCGGTGCCAGCTCGCAGGCGTAGCGTCCCAGCCGCATGGTGCCGCCCAGGTCATCCACCCCGAGGAGGTCGCGCAGCTTGTAGATGATCTTGTGAGGAGCCGACTCGTCGAACTCGGTGGAATCGGCGCCCTCGAGCCCGCAGACGTTGCGGGCGAACTCGACCGTCGCCCACTGCATCCCGTAGCAGATGCCGAAGTAGGGGAGCCGCCGCAGGCGCGCGAACTCGGCGGCCCGCATCATGCCGCGGGTGCCCCGGTTGCCGAAGCCGCCGGGGACGAGCACGGCGACGGCATCCTCGAGGAGGCGCGTGCCGCCCTCCGCTTCCAGCGCCTCCGCCTCCACCCACTGGATGTTGATCTTGAGCCGGTGGGCGAACCCGCCGTGGTACAGCGCCTCATTGAGGCTCTTGTAGGAGTCCTCGTAGCCGGTGTACTTGCCCACTACATGGATGGTCAGCTCGGCGTCGGGGTGCTTGATGTTGTGGACCAGCGACTCCCACGCCCGCATGTCGCCGGTCGAGGCCGGCAGCCCGAGGCGCTGCAGCACGACCCGGTCCGCGCCCTCGTCGCGCAGTTCGAGCGGCACCTCGTAGATCGTCTGCACGTCGCGGGCGGTGATGACCGCCTCCTCGTCGACGTCGCAGAAGAGGGCGATCTTCTGCTTGAGGTCGCGATCCAGCGTGCGGTCGGTCCGGCAGAGCAGCAGGTCGGGCTGGATGCCGATCGAGCGCAGGTCGCGCACGCTGTGTTGCGTGGGCTTGGTCTTGAGCTCGCCGGCCGAGCCGATGAAGGGCACCAGCGTCAGGTGGATGTAGAGCGTGTGCTCCTTGCCCACGTCCTGGCGGAACTGGCGGATGGCCTCGAGGAACGGCAGGCTCTCGATGTCGCCGACCGTGCCGCCAATCTCCACCAGCACCACGTCGACATCGCGGGCAACGGCGCGGATGCAGTCCTTGATCTCGTTGGTGATGTGCGGAATCACCTGGACGGTCCGCCCGAGGTAGTCACCGCGCCGCTCCTTCTGGATGACCGACATGTAGATCTTACCGGTGGTCCAGTTGCTGTTGCGGGTGGTGGTGGTGTCGGTGAACCGCTCGTAGTGACCCAGGTCCAGGTCGGTCTCGGCGCCGTCGTCGGTGACGAAGACCTCGCCGTGCTGGTATGGACTCATCGTCCCCGGGTCGACGTTGATATAGGGGTCGAACTTCAGGAGGGCGACCCGGTGGCCATGGCCTTCGAGCAGCGCACCGATCGAGGCGGCGGCGAGGCCCTTGCCGAGCGAGGAGACGACCCCGCCGGTGACGAAGATGTACTTGATGGGGCGGGTGGGCTGGTTCATGACGGGGACACCGAGCGTCTGGCGCGCTCGAGGTCGTCGGCCGTATCGACCGCGACCGACACATAGGACGTCTCGAGGACGCGGATAGGGATGCCGTGTTCGAGCGCCCGCAGCTGCTCGAGCGACTCCGAGAGCTCCAGGGGCGTCGGCGGCAGCGCCGCCAGCGTCAACAGGGTCTCGCGGCGGTAGGCGTACAGCCCGATATGCACCGCCATCGCCGCGCCGACGCCGGCACGGCGATACGGGATGGGTGCGCGGGAGAAATAGAGCGCGTGGCCGGTCCGGTCGCACACGACCTTGACCAGGTGCGGCGACTCGGGATCGTCGCCCGGCGCCAGCGGCCGGCAGAGCGTGGTCATCCGCACGCCGGGGTCGCCGACGAGCGGCGCCACGAGGGCGTCGAGCGCCGCCGGATCGACGAGCGGTTCGTCGCCCTGCACGTTGACGATCACCGCGCACGGCAGGTCGGCGGCCAGCTCCGCCAGGCGATCGGTGCCGCTGGCATGATCGGCGCGGGTGAGGCAGGCGAGCCCGCCGAAGCCCTCGACCACGTCGACGATCCGCTGATCGTCGGTGGCGACGATCACTGCATCGACGCTCGACTGCGCCGCCCGGCGATAGACGTGCTCGACCATCGGCCGGCCGGCGATGTCAGCGAGGGGTTTTCCGGGGAGTCGGGAGGAGTGGTAGCGGGCGGGGACGATTGCCACTACCGAGGATTCCGTCAGTCCGGCTGGCAATCTGCCTGGAACAGCGGGCACGGCGAATCATACCATAGTGCACAGATCGGCACGCCGGCGCGCATCACGCCGCCGAAGGTCCGATACTATCGGCAGACGACATGGTTCTCGGCTCCCGTCGCGTCGTCGGCGTCATGGCCTGCGGCCTCGTGCTCGCGGGATGGCTGCTGGGCTCGACGCTGTCGCCACCGGTGGCGCGAATGCAGGAACGCGGCGCCACGCGCCCGGCCGCCGTGCCGCTGTCGGCGCTGACGATCACGCGCCTCGACGACCTCGCCAGCGCAGGGCCGCGTCCGGCGCCGCCGACACCGGCTCGCAACCCGTTCGCGTTCGGACGCGGCGTGCCCGACCCCTCGCCGACGACGGAGGCGGAAGCCGTCGACCCGCCGCCGGTCACCGGCGCCGACGATCCGCCGGTTGCCAGCGCGGCGGCCGCCGAATGGCGCCTGCTGGGCCTGGCACTGAATGCGGACGGGGTGGTCACCGGCGTGGTCAGCGGCGCGGGCGACGTCCACCTGGTGCGCGCCGGCGATCGATTGCCGGGCGATGTGACCGTCACCGAGGTCGTCGACAACGCGGTGCGGCTCCAGCGCGCCGACGGCACCGTGATCGAGCTGCGCCTACCGTGAAGCCGTGGCCCGGCCCGGCACCGGGTTGGTGATTCGGCCGTCCTTCAGGAAGTCGCGGACCGCGGCGGCGGTCTCCAGTCCCACCCGCTCCTGCGCCTCACCGGTTGACGCCGCGACGTGCGGGGTCGCGACCACCGCCGGGTGTCGAGCGAGGGCCCAGTCCACCGGCGGCTCGCGCTCGAACACGTCGAGGGCGGCGCCGGCGACGTGTCCCGAATGCAACGCCGCCAGCAGCGCCGCTTCGTCGATGAGCTCGCCGCGCGACGTGTTGACCAGCCGGACGCCGGCGCGGCAGCGGGCCAGGCGCGCTGCATCGAACAGATGGTGGGTCTCCGGCGTGGCCGGCAGGTGGAGCGTGATGTAGTCGGCCTCGGCACACAGCTCGTCGAGCGTGGTGAAGCGGACGTCGGCGGCGTCGGCGCCCGCCGCCGGATCGTGCGCCACGACCGTCATGTCGAAGGCGCGGCCGAGGCCGGCGACGATGCGGCCGATGCGGCCGTGGCCGACGATACCGAGGGTCTTGCCGCCGAGCTCGGTGCCGGCGAAGGTCTTCTTCTCCCAGCGCGCGTCCTTCATCGAGCGGTCGGCGGCGGGCACGTGCCGGGCCAGCGACACCATCAGGCCGAGCGTGAGCTCGGCGACGCTGGTGCTGGCGGCGCCGGGCGCGTTCATCACGACGATGCCGCGCGCGTCGGCGGCGTCGAGGTCGATGTTGTCCACACCGGCGCCGGCGCGGGCGATCGCCCGAAGGCGTGGGGCGGCGGCGACGAGCGCCGCGGTCACCTTGGTGGTCGACCGCACGATCAACGCATCGGCGCTGGCCATCGCGGGATGGAGCTCCGCGGGTGATCGGCCGGTCGTGGCGTCGACGCTCCAGCCTTCGTCGCGGAGGAGCTCAACGGCAGAGGCCGGCAGGTCGTCGCTGACTACGATGTGCATGCTGCTGGCGCCCGGCGGCGCGCTCGTCGGCGAAGCGCCCGGGTATAATGGCACACTTGAGCTGAGTGCGCGAACGCGTGGCGTGTGCCTCCCGGTCACCGCCGCCCGCGCACCACACGTGGTGCAAAACGGTAATTCATTCCGGTTCGTGCGGCGTCGACGTGTGTGCCGCGGGTGTTTTCCACAGGGTTTTCCACAGAATGTGTGAACGGCCGGATCACCAGGGGCGGGGGCCTGACCTAACCCGCGCCGTCGGTCCGGATCCTGGAGCGTCGTGATGAATCGAAAAGTGACGGTGGTGGGCGGAGCGGGCAATGTCGGCGCGACGGTGGCGCGGGCGGTGTCGCAGAAGGAACTGGCCGATGTCGTGATCGTGGACATCGCGAAGGACAAGGCAGCCGGTGTCGCGCTCGACATCTATCAGTCGTGTCCGATCGAAGGATCGGCTTCCCGCGTGCTCGGCGTCGGCACCGACGACTTCGCGGCCAGCGCCAACTCCGACGTCGTGGTCATCACCTCCGGTGTCCCGCGCAAGCCGGGCATGAGCCGCGACGACCTGCTGGCGGTGAACTACAAGATCATGCAGGACGTCACCGCCGAGATCGTCAAGCACTCGCCCAACTGCATCATCGTGCCGGTCGCCAACCCGCTCGACGCGATGTCGCAGGCCGTCTACCGGCTGAGCAGGTTCCCGCGTGAGCGGGTCATCGGCATGGCCGGCGTCCTCGACTCGGCCCGCATGCGCACCTTCGTCTCGATGGAGCTGGACGTGTCGCCGGCCGACGTCACCTGCTTCGTCCTCGGCGGCCACGGCGACACGATGGTGCCGCTGCCGCGGCTGTCGACGGTGGCCGGCATCCCGCTCACCGAACTGGTGAAGCTGGGGAAGCTGTCCCAGGAGAAGCTCGACGCCATCTGCACCCGCACCGCCAACGGCGGCGCCGAGATCACCAAGCTGGTCGGCACCAGCGCCTGGTACGCGCCGGGCGCCTCGGCGGCGCAGATGGTCGAGGCCATCCTCAAGGACCAGAAGAAGATCATGCCCTGCTCGGTGTTCCTGCAGGGCGAGTACGGCATCCACGATCTGTTCGTCGGCGTGCCGGTGAAGCTGGGCGCCAACGGGGTCGAGCAGATCATGATGGCCGACCTCGACGACGCCGAGAAGGCCGCCCTCCACAAGTCCGCCGGGGCCGTGAAGGAACTGGTCGACATCATCAAGGTGTGAGGCGCTGAGGTGAAGATTCACGAGTACCAGGCAAAGGCGGTCCTGGCGCGCTTCGGCGTGCCGGTGCCGCGCGGGGAAGTGGCCGTCACGCCGCAGGAGGCGCTCGAGATCGCCCGGCGTCTTGGCGGACCGGTGACGGTCGTGAAGGCCCAGATTCACGCCGGCGGCCGCGGCAAGGGCGGCGGCGTCACGGTAGCGAAGGGCCTCGACGAGGTCGAAGCCTCGGCCAAGCGGATCCTCGGGATGCAGCTGGTCACGCCCCAGACCGGCCCGGCCGGCCAGCGGGTGGGCCGGGTGCTGGTCGAGGAAGGGCTGGCCATCGCCCGCGAGCTCTACCTGGGTCTGCTCGTCGATCGCTCCGTCGGGCAACCGGTGCTGATGGCCAGCGCCGAAGGCGGCATGGACATCGAAGAGGTCGCCGCCAGGACCCCCGAGAAGATCCACAAGGCGTATATCCACCCTGGCATCGGCCTGGCGCCGTTCCAGGCCCAGCAGCTCGCCTTCGCCGTCGGGTTGCCGGGCGACCAGGTGAAGAAGGCGGCCAAGCTCATGCTGGCCCTCTACCAGGCGTTCATCGGCTCGGATGCGTCGTTGCTCGAGATCAATCCCCTGGTGGTCACCGAGGGCGGCAAGCTGCTGGCGCTCGACGCCAAGATGACCATCGACGACAACGCGCTGTTCCGGCACCCCGATACCCGCGACCTGCGCGACCTGAGCGAGGAGGACCCGCTCGAGGTCGAGGCGTCGAAGTTCGCCCTCAACTACATCAGGCTGGACGGCACCATCGGCTGCATGGTCAACGGCGCCGGCCTGGCCATGGCGACGATGGACATCATCAAGCTGTCGGGCGGGCTGCCGGCCAACTTCCTCGATGTCGGTGGCGGCGCCAACGCCGAGCAGATCCGCAACGCGTTCAAGATCCTGATGTCGGACACCAACGTCAAGGCCGTGCTCATCAACATCTTCGGCGGCATCCTGCGCTGCGACGTGCTGGCCGCGGGGGTCATCGCCGCGGTCAAGGAACTGGGCGTCGCGGTGCCGATCGTCATCCGGATGAAGGGCACCAACGTCGAGGAAGGGAAGCGGATGCTGGCCGAGAGCGGACTGAACTTCACGACCGCCGACACGATGGGTGACGCCGCCGACACGGTGGTGGCGCTGGCGAAGGGGAAGCACTGATGGCCGTCCTCCTCGACCAGAACACCCGGCTCCTCGTCCAGGGCCTCACCGGGCGCGAGGGCACATTCCACGCCAAGGCCGCCGCCGACTACCACACCAACGTGGTCGGCGGGGTCACTCCGGGCAAGGGCGGCATGACCCACGAAGGCTGGCCGGTGTTCAACACCGTGGCCGAGGCGGTGAGGTCGACGGGCGCGAACGCGTCGGTGATCTTCGTCCCGCCGCCGTTTGCCGCCGACGCGATCATGGAGGCGGCCGACGCCGGCGTGGCCCTGGTCGTGTGCATCACCGAGGGCATCCCGGTGGTCGACATGCTCAAGGCGACGACGTTCCTGCGGTCGCGGCCGGGCACGCGTCTCATTGGACCCAACTGCCCGGGGATCATCTCGCCGGGCAAGGGCAAGGCAGGCATCATCCCGGCCAACATCTGCAAAGAGGGCCGCATCGGCATCGTCTCGAAGAGCGGCACGCTCACCTACGAGGCCATCGACCAGTTGACGCGGCTCGGGCTCGGCCAGTCGACCTGCATCGGGATCGGCGGCGACCCGCTCATCGGGACCACGCACATCGACGCGCTGGCGCTCTTCCAGAGCGACCCCGACACCGACGCGGTGATCATGATCGGCGAGATCGGGGGCTCGGCCGAGGAAGAGGCGGCGGCCTGGATCAAGGCCCACTTCACCAAACCGGTCGTCGCCTTCATCGCCGGGCAGACAGCGCCGCCGGGGCGCCGGATGGGCCACGCCGGGGCGATCATCGCCGGCGGCAAGGGCACTGCGGCCGAGAAGATGGCCGCCCTGAGTGCCGCCGGGGTGGCGGTGGTCAAGAGCCCTGCCGATATGGCAGAATCCCTGCTCTCGGTCCTCAAGCGATGAACACCGCCGCCCGCGCCACGTTCCGATTTTTTGGCAACTTTGCCAGCAGGGGAGCGGTGTAGGGCCGGAACGAACAGGTTTCACGGACACACACACCGCCGCCCCGGACACGAGCCGGGGCGGCGGTTTTTCGTTGATGGAGCCAATCATGACCGCGCGCGACCTGCCGGACCTCCGGCACGCCCTGGACGACCTCGACAAGGTGATTCTTCACGCCCTCGGCGAACGGGCCCGCCTCACCCAGGACATCGCCGCCGCCAAGACCCGCGATGCCCATCCGCTGCGCGATCCCGACCGCGAAGCGGCCCTGCTCGCCCATCGGGCCGCCTATGCCGAGCGCCTCGGGCTGGACCCGGCGGTGGTCCGCCGCATCTACCACGAGATCCTCGAGGACTCGGTCCGACGGCAGCGCGAGTGGCTGCAGGCGCCCGCCTCCGACGGCTCGCCGCTGGACGTCGCCTATCAGGGCACCGAAGGCGCCTATGGCCACGAGGCGGCCGTGCGGCACTTCGGTGTGGAACGCCGGCAAGTGAACTTCAAGCCGTTCCGGTCGTTCCGGGAGACCGCCGAGGCGGTGCAACGCGGCGACGCGCTGAGGGGCGTGCTGCCCATCGAGAACAGCACGGCGGGATCGGTCCATGAGGTCTACGATCTGCTGTTCAAGCTGAATCTGGCGGTGGTCGGCGAGGAAGTGCTCGAGGTCCGCCACTGCCTGCTGGGACTGCCCGGGGCCACGGTGGACGGGCTGGTGACGATCCATTCCCACCCGCAAGCGCTGGCGCAGTGCAGCGAGTTCCTGGCCGAACATCCCGGGGTCGAGACCGAGGCGGCGGCCAACACCGCCCTGGCGGCGCAGCGAGTGGCCGAGGACAAACGCCCCGATCACGCGGCGATCGCCAGCGCCGATGCCGGCGACCGTCACGGTCTGGTGGTGCTGGCCCGCGACATCGCCAACCAGGCGCTCAACTTCACCCGGTTCCTCATCGTCGCCGCCGTGCCCGAGGATTGCGATCCGCTGCACGACGCAAAGGTGTCGCTGGTCTTCGGGACGCGGCACGAGCGGGGCGCCCTGGTGCGCTGCCTCAACGTGCTGGCCGCCGAGGGCGTGAGCCTCACCAAGCTGGAGTCGCGACCCAAGCCCGGGGCGGCCTGGGAGTACGTCTTCTACGTCGATTTCGAAGGGCACCTGACCGAACCGCGCGTCCAGGCGGCGCTGGCCGGCCTGGCGCAGGCCACGCAGTTCCTGCGCGTGCTCGGCTGCTATCCGCGGGCCGTCACCGCCCCCGACGCCGCGTCACAGGTATAATTCCCCGGTTATGCAGCGTACATTTGCCATTGTCAAACCGGATGCCGTCGGCGCCGGATCGATGGGCGCGATCCTGGCGCGGACCGAGGCCGCCGGCTTCCGGGTGGCAGCGGCTCGCCTCATCCACATGTCCAAGGCCGAGGCCGAAGGCTTCTACCACGTACACCGCGAGCGGCCGTTCTTCGGTGGCCTGACCGACTTCATGTCCTCGGGCCCTTGCCTGGTGCTGTGCCTCGAGGCCCCCGATGCCATCAGGAAATGGCGCGACCTGATGGGCGCGACCGACCCCGCCAAGGCCGCGGCCGGGACCCTGCGCAAGGACTTCGGCGCCTCGATCGACAACAACGCCACCCATGGGTCGGACGCACCGGAGACGGCCGCGTTCGAGCTCGGGTATTTCTTCCGTGGTCTCGAACTGAGGTGAGACCGTGGGGCCCGTCCTCGTCGTCGTCGGGCTGCTGGTGGCGGGGGTCGGCGCCCTGGTGTGGCTCGGTGTGCCGCTGGGCCGCCTGCCCGGCGACATCGCCATCGAGCGCGGCGGATTCCGCCTCTACGTGCCGATCACGACCTCGCTCGTCGTGAGCGGCGCGTTCATGCTCATCAGCTGGCTGCTGCGCCGCTAGGCGCGGGCCCGACAGGACGTTCATGGCGATCAAGAGCGACCGCTGGATCCGGCGCATGGCCCTCGAGCACGGCATGATCGAGCCGTTCGAAGATCGGCAGGTGCGCGCCGGAGTCGTGTCCTACGGCCTGTCGTCCTACGGCTACGACACCCGCGTCGGCGACGAGTTCAAGGTCTTCACCAACGTCTTCAACACGGTGGTCGACCCCAAGAACTTCGACCCCAAGTCGTTTGTCGACATCAAGGCGCCCGAGTGCATCGTGCCGCCGAATTCGTTCGCCCTGGCCCGCACCATCGAGTACTTCCGCATCCCGCGCGACGTCCTGACGGTGTGTCTCGGCAAGTCCACCTACGCGCGCTGCGGCATCATCGTCAACGTCACCCCCTTCGAGCCGGAGTGGGAGGGGCACGTGACCATCGAAATCTCGAACACCACGCCGTTGCCGGCCAAGATCTATGCCAACGAAGGCATTGCTCAGGTGCTCTTCTTCCAGAGCGACGAGGCCTGCGAAGTGTCCTACAAGGACAAGGCCGGCAAGTACCAGGGGCAGCGGGGAGTGACGCTGCCCAAGATCTAGGGGCTGGGGGCTAGGGGCTGGGGACTGGGGCTCGTCAAGAGCCTGCGACGATAGGACGATGATTCGGAGCTACAAGGGCACTGCACCGACGGTGGACGCCACGGCGTTCGTGGACGACTCTGCCCAGGTGATCGGCGACGTGCACATCGGCGCCGAGTCGTCGGTGTGGATGAACGTCGTCATCCGTGGCGACGTGCACCGTATCCGCATCGGCCGGCGCAGCAATATCCAGGATCTGACGATGGTGCACGTGATGCGCGAGACGCACCCGACGACCATCGGCGACGAGGTGACGGTGGGGCATTCGGCCGTCCTGCACGGCTGCACCATCGAGGACCGGGTGCTCATCGGGATGGGGGCGATGCTGCTCAACGGCGCCCACATCGGATCGGACTCGGTCGTCGCGGCCGGCACGCTGGTCACCGAGGGCACCCGTATCCCGCCGCGCTCGCTGGTGATTGGCCGCCCCGGGACGGTGAAGCGCCCGCTCACCGACGACGAGGTGGCCGAGATCCGCTGGTACGCCGACAACTACGTCCGCTACCGGCTCGACTACCTGGCGGAACCGATCTGGCCGGCGGAAGCGGCCGACTGATGGCCGTTCCGACGACGCCAGCGCGCGGCATGCGCGACTTCCTGCCGGCCGACGTGCGCCGCCGCCAGTACGTCATCGGCATCGTCGCCGACGTGTTCCAGAGCTACGGCTTCGAGCCCCTGGAGACACCGGCCGTCGAGAACATCGAGACGCTCACCGGCAGGTCAGGCGAAGAAACCGACCGGCTGATCTTCAAGATCCTGAAGCGCGGCGAGGACGGCAAGGCCGGGGAAGCCGACCTGGCGCTGCGCTACGACCTGACGGTGCCCCTGGCGCGCGTGATGGCGCACCATCGCGGCGCCCTGCCGAAATACTTCAAGCGGTATCAGGTCCAGCCGGTCTGGCGGGCCGATCGCCCGCAGAAGGGACGCTTCCGCGAGTTCTACCAGTGCGATGTCGACGCCACCGGGTCGACGTCGATGACCGTCGAAGTCGAGCTGCTCGCGGCGGGTGCCGAGGTGCTCGCGCGGCTGGGGTTCGCCGACTTCACGATCCGGCTGAACCACCGGGGCCTGCTCGCGGCGGTGCTCGACGCGGTGGGCGTGCCACCGGCGCTCCACGGCCCGGCGCTCGTCTCGCTCGACAAGGCCGACAAGATCGGCCGCGACGCCGTGGTCGAGGAGCTGACCTCGCGGGGCCTGCTGGCCGGCGCGGCCACGGCGCTGGTCGACACGCTGTTCGCGCCGGCCGCCGAGACCGCCGCGGCCAATGCCGTCGTCCTGGCGCGCGTCGGTGCGGTCGCCGGACGGTCGGCGGCAGGGGTCGAGGCGGTCGCCGAGCTGAGCGAGATTCTCGCGCTGGCGGCCGGCACGCCGGCGGCGACCCACCTGCGGATCGACCCGACGCTGGCCCGGGGGATGGGCTACTACACCGGCGCGATCTTCGAGATCGCCGTGGCCGACCTGGCCGGCAGCCTGGGCGGTGGCGGCCGCTACGACGACCTGGTCGGCACGTTCCTCGGCCAGCGGGTGCCGGCGTGCGGGCTGTCGCTCGGCCTCGAGCGGATCCTGGTCGTGATGGCCGAGCGCGGGATGTTTCCGGCCGCGGCCAAGCGGCCGCCCGCCGACGTCCTGGTCGCCAACTTCGACGCCGCCGCGGTGGCGGACACGATGGCGCTGGCAGCGCTGCTGCGCGGCGGTGCGGCGGGCGAGCGGCTGGCCGTCGAGCTCTTCCCCGACGTCGACAAGCTCGGCAAGCAGTTCAAGTACGCCGCCGAACGCGGCGTGCCGTTCGTGGCGGTGATGGGCGAGGCCGAGCGCGCCGCCGGCACCGTGGCCATCAAGACGCTGTCGGACGGCCAGCAGGTGGTGGTGCCGCGCGAGGCGGCGGCGGCGCACATCGTCTCGGTGATGAGGACTTCTCGTGGCTGAACAACTCGGTTCCCTGGCCCGCACGCACACCTGCGGGGCGCTGCGCGCCGCCGACGTCGGCGCCGACGTGGTCCTGCTCGGCTGGGTGCAGAAGGTGCGCGACCTGGGCGCGATCATCTTCCTCGACGTCCGCGATCGGCACGGCGTCACCCAGGTGGTGGTGCAGGACGACCTGGCCCTGCTCGAGCGTGCCAAGCGCCTGCGCGCCGAGTTCGTGGTCGGGTTCACTGGCCGGGTGGATCAGCGCGCCGCCGAGACCGTCAACACCAAGTTGCCGACCGGTGAGATCGAGGTGCGCGCCCGCGAGCTCACCCTGCTGAACGAGGCCAAGACGCCGCCGTTCCTCATCGGCGAGGACCAGAACGTGTCCGAAGAGACGCGGCTCCGCTACCGCTACCTCGACCTGCGCCGGCCGCCGCTGCAGCGCGCCATCGCGCTCCGTCACCGCATCACCATGGCGCTGCGGACCTACTTCGACGCGCAGGGCTTCTACGAGATCGAAACGCCGATCCTCACCAAGTCCACCCCGGAGGGCGCCCGCGACTTCCTGGTCCCCAGCCGCGTCCATCCGGGCGAGTTCTATGCGCTGCCGCAGTCGCCGCAGATCTTCAAGCAGATCCTGATGATCGCCGGCTTCGACAAGTACGTGCAGATCGCCCGCTGCTTCCGCGACGAGGCGCTGCGCGCCGATCGCCAGCTCGAGTTCACCCAGGTCGATCTCGAGATGGCCTTCGCCCGGCCCGAGATGGTGTTCGAGGTGGTCGAGGGGGCGCTGGCCGCGGCCTTCGCCGAGATCGGCGTCGAGATCGCCAGGCCATTCCGCCGGATGCCCTACGCCGAGGCAATCGCCGTCTACGGGTCCGACAAGCCCGACCTGCGCTTCGACCTGAAGATTCAGGACGTCGGCGCGCAGTTCGCCGACTCGCCCTTCGGGATCTTCCGTGAAGCGGTCGCGCATGGCGGCACGGTGCGGGGCTTGGTCATCCCGGGCGCGGCCGGCTCGTCGCGCCGGGAGCTCGACGAGCTGTCGGAGATGGCCAAGCAGGCTGGTGGCGCGGGCCTGGTCTGGGCGCGGCGGACCACCGACGGCGTGCAGTCGTCGGCGAAGGCCATCGGCGAGGCCGGGATCGCCGCGGTGCTCGACGCCATGGCCGCCGGCGCCGGCGACCTGGTCGTGCTGGCATCCGGGGCCGCCGACGCCACCTCGAAGATGCTGGGGCAGCTGCGCCTGGCGGTGGCGAAGAAGCTGCGCCTGATCCCCGACGGCCGCTGGGAGCTGCTGTGGGTGACCGACTTCCCGCTGTTCCTCTGGAATGCGGACGAGCGCCGTTGGGATTCGGTCAACCACCCGTTCACGGCCCCGCGCGAAGAGGACCTCCACCTGCTGGAGTCGGACCCCGGCAAGGTGCTGGCCAAGGCGTATGACGTGATCCTGAACGGGTGGGAGCTGGGCGGTGGCAGCATCCGTATCCACGACCGGCAGACGCAAGCCACGGTGTTCCGCCTGCTGGGCCTCAGCGAGGAACAGGCGCGGACGCGGTTCGGCTTCTTCCTCGAGGCGCTCGAGTACGGCACGCCGCCGCATGGCGGGCTCGCCCTCGGGCTCGATCGAGTGGTGGCGCTGCTGGCGGGCGAATCCTCGATCCGCGAGGTGATTCCGTTCCCCAAGACGACGCAGGCCGTCGACCTGATGTGCGACGCGCCGTCGCCGGTGGACCCCGCGCAGCTGCGCGAGCTCAGGCTTCGCACCGAGGCTTGACCCCGCGCGCGGCCCGCTGCTACGATCGGCTCGAGAAAGTTAAGTTACTGATCTAGAAGGGGATAGCCGCATCAGCACGATCGCCACCCGCCGGATCGTCGTGCCGCCGACGAGCGTTGGTGCGCTCTTCGGGCCCTACGACGAGAACCTGCGTCACGTCGAAGCGCTTCTGAACGTGAAGATCCGTACTCAGGGTCACGAGCTGATGGTGGACGGCCACCCGCGCGATACCGCCCGCGTCGAGCGCTGGGTCGGCCAGGTGAGCGGGTTGCTCGGCGATGGACACTCGCTGTCGGACACCGACATCCGGACGGCGGCCCAGCTCGTCTCGGACAACGAGGCGGTCGATCTCCACGAGCACTTCCTGAAGGGTGGGCAGCTGCGCCACGCCGGCAAGCGGCGCATCACCGCCAAGTCGGCCAACCAGCGGCTCTACCTCGACGCCATCGAGCAGCACGACATCGTCTTCGGGATCGGCCCCGCCGGTACCGGTAAGACCTACCTGGCGATGGCCCAGGCGGTGAGCGCGCTGCTGGCCAAGAAGGTCGCGCGCATCATCCTGGCGCGGCCGGCGGTAGAGGCCGGCGAGAAACTCGGGTTCCTGCCCGGCGACCTGCAGGAAAAGGTCAACCCCTACCTGCGCCCGCTCTACGACGCGCTCTACGACATGCTCGACGTCGAGCGGGCGCAGCGGCTGCTGGAGCGCGGCACCATCGAGGTGGCGCCGATCGCGTTCATGCGCGGCCGCACCCTGAACGACGCGTTCGTGATTCTCGACGAGGCGCAGAACACCACCATCGAGCAGATGAAGATGTTCCTGACCCGGCTGGGCTTCGGCTCCAAGGCCGTGGTCACCGGCGACATCACCCAGATCGATCTGCCGACCGGCCGCACCTCGGGCTTGATCGACGCGATGCGGGTGGTCTCGGGCATCGAAGGTATCGCCTTCGTGCACTTCGACGAGCGCGACGTGGTGCGGCACAAGCTGGTGCAAGCGATCGTCCGCGCCTACGAATCGACCTCGCCGACGGCAGCGCGGCCCGGCGCCACGCCCGTGGCCTGAGCCGTGTCATGGCCGTGCCCGCGCGCCCGGCAGCGCGCCTCCAGATCTCGGTGATGGCCCCGGACGGCTCCCGGCCTCGCTCCGCCGGGCTGGCGAGCTGGCTGCGCCTGGTCGCGCCGCGCACGGCGCGGGGTGAAGTGACGGTTGCGCTAGTCAGCGATCGCCGCATGCGCTCGCTCAACCGCAGTTTCCGCGGCGTCGATCACACCACCGATGTCCTGTCGTTTCCCGCCTTCGCCGAGTCCCCGCGCGATCCGCGCGCGGCCGCCGCCTCGGCGCGGTCCTTCGGACCCGCCACGGCTCCGGCGAGCGGGCCGCGGCCGCTTGGCGACATCGTGATCGCCACCGGCGTCGCCGCCCGCCAGGCGGCGGCCGCCGGCCACACCCTGGGCACCGAGTTGCGGGTGCTCGCCCTGCACGGACTGCTGCACCTGCTCGGCTTCGACCACGAACGCGACGCCGGGGCCATGGCCCGCACCGAGCTGCGGCTGCGGCGCCGCGGCCGGCTGCGCGAAGGCCTGATCGAGCGAGCCGCGCCGGCCGGCCGCCCGAGGGCGCGGCGGTGACACCGCTCGCCCTGTTCCTCCTGGCCTGCGCCGCGGTGCTCTTCGGCACGGTGAGCGCCGCCTTCAGCGTGATGATGCGGCTGTCGCTGCGGCTGTCGGCCGAGCGCAGCGACCGCGACGACCTTACCGGGACCTACCTCGACGATCCGATGCGCCTCTTCATCCCGGCGCGGATCGTCCTCGCGATCATCTACGTCGTGGCCGGCGCGCTGCTGGCGCGGGTGATCGCCATGCAGGCCGGGCACGGGCTGCCGACGCTCATTGCGGCGATGGCGGTGTTCGCGCTGGTCTGCGAGCACCTCATCCCGCTGGTCCTCATCCGGCGCGACCCCGAACGGGTGCTGGCGGTCACGCTGCCGGCGTTCCATGCCGTCGAGCGGCTGCTGCGGCCGGTGACCCTGGCGCTGCTCCGTGTCGCGCGGCCGGCGGTGGCGCCGGCGGTCAACGGCGACGGCATCGTCGCCGCGGCGCCGTCGACGGGCGAGTCCGGCGTGTCTCCCGAGGGGGGGCACGTGCCGGAGGCGGTGAGCGACCCGGACCGCGCCCTGCTGCGCTCGATCGTCGACTTCCGCGAGACGCTGGTGCGCGAGGTGATGACGCCGCGGCCCGACATCGTCGCCATCGAGGTGACGGCCTCGCACGAGGCGCTGCGCCAGCTGTTCCGTGATCAGCAGTATTCGCGGGTGCCGGTCTACGACGGAACGCTCGACAACATCCTCGGCTTCGTCTTCGTCAAGGACCTGGTCCGTCACGCTGCCGATGCGCCGCTCAGCATCCGCGACCTGCTGCGGCCGGCCCACTTCGTCCCCGAAACCAAGAAGGTGCCGGGGTTGCTGGAGGAGTTCCAGCGCCAGCGCGTGCAGAGCGCCATCGTCGTCGACGAGTACGGCGGCACCGCCGGGCTGGTGACGCTCGAAGATCTGCTCGAGGAGATCGTCGGCGAAATCCGCGACGAATACGACGTCGAGGCCGAGCCGATCGTCGACGAGGGGCGCGGCGTGTTCGTGGTGAGCGGGAAGGCCGACGTCTCGGTGCTCGAGCACCAGTTCGGCGTCAACGTCGAGCGCGCCGGATTCGACTCGGTGGGCGGCTACCTGCTGGCGGCGCTGGGCCGCGTGCCAAACAAGGGCGAGCGGGTGGACGTCGACGGGCTGGCCGTGGAGGTGCTGGAGGCCGAACGCCGCCGCGTGACCCGCATCCGCGTCCAGAAGCGGGCCGCGGCCGAGGCCGAGAGCCCGGTGCCGTGAACTCGGGCTTCGTCGCCCTGGTCGGCCGGCCCAACGCCGGCAAGTCCACGCTGCTGAACCGGCTGGTCGGCACCAAGCTGGCGATCGTCTCCGACAAGCCGCAGACGACCCGCAATCGCATCGTCGGGGTCCACAGCCGCCCCGACGGCCAGATCGTCTACGTCGACACCCCGGGGGTCCACCGGCCCCTGCACCGGCTCAACGTCCGGATGGTCGACGTGGCCGTGGCGGCGCTGCGCGAGGTCGACGTCGTCGCCCTGGTCGTCGACGTGGCGGAGCCCGAGGGCGCCGGCGACCGCTACATGTGGGACCTGGTCGACGACCTCCGGGTGCCGCTGGTCGTCGTGCTCAACAAGATCGACCGCATCGACAAGACGGCGCTGCTGCCGCGCATGGCCGCCATCGGCAGTCGCGGGCGGGCCGCCGACCTGGTGCCGGTGTCGGCCTTCACCGGCGAGAACGTGGCGCACCTGGAGGAGGTGTTCCTGCGCCACCTGCCCGGCGGGCCGGCCCTCTATCCCGACGATTTCCTCACCGACCAGCCGGAGCGGTTCTTCGTCGCCGAGCTGGTCCGCGAGCAGGTGCTGCGCCACACCCACGCGGAGCTGCCGTTCAGCACGGCGGTGGTCGTCGAGTCGTTCGAGGAACCGGAGGTCGAGGGCGGGTTGCTGCGGGTGCACTGCACGATCCTGGTCGAGCGGGCGTCGCAGAAGCCGATTCTGCTCGGCAAGGGCGGCGCGATGATCAAGGCGATCGGCACCGCGGCCCGCGGCGAGCTGGAGCGCTTCTTCGCCGCCAAGGTGTTCCTCGGGCTGCACGTCAAGGTCAAGGAGGACTGGCGCGACGATCGGCGCACGCTGTCCGAGATCGGTCTGCCCGAGGGCCGCAGCCGCGATCGGGGCCGCCGCTGATTTCGCGTTGCCGCCGTGAAAATCGGCGTGTTACGCTTGCGAAGCTCCGCGGCTAGTATTCACGCTTCACTTCGCAAGGGCAGCGTTTCCTGGCCCCGCTGCGCGGGGCGGCGGATTTGCTGCGGGCCGACCACAGCCACATGGCACCGCAGCGAAGAATTGACGTCGTGCTCGACTCCGTCAAGCGCCTCCTGCGGATGGGCGCCACGGCCAACCTGCTGAACCTCCTCCAGAAGCAGCACCCGGCCGACCTCGGCCAGATCTTCGGCGAGCTGCTCGAGAGCGAGCGCCAGGCGGCGTTCACCGTGCTGGTCGAACGCCAGCCGAAGCTGGCCATGGAGAGCGCCGCCGAACTTGGCCCCGAACGCGGCGCGGCGCTGCTGGCCGGCCGATCGGCCGAAGAGATCGCCAAGCTGGTCCAGGAGATCGCCTCGGACGACGCCGCCGCGCTGATCGACCACCTGCCGGAGGAGCTGTCCAACGAGGTGCTCGAGCTGATGCGCCGCCGCGAGTCGGGCCAGGTCGAGAGCCTGCTCGACTACGCCGAGCGCACCGCCGGCCGCATCATGAACCCGAACGTCTTCGCCCTCAGCGAAGACCTCACGGTGGCCGAGTCGGTGTCGGCGCTCCAGAGCGCCATCAACGTCGAGATGGTCTTCTATCTCTACGTCGTCGACGCCCGGCGTCACCTGGTGGGCGTGACCTCGCTGCGCCGGCTGCTGCTGGTCTCCCCCGAGACGCCGCTCAAGCGGATCATGACCCCCGACGTCTTCAGCGTCCGGGTCGACACCGACCAGGAAGAGGCGGCCCGGCTGGTGGCGTCGTACAACCTGCTCGCCATCCCGGTGGTCGACGAGGAGAACAAGCTCGCCGGCGTGATCACCGTGGACGACGTCATCGACGTCCTGAAGGACGAGGCCACCGAGGATCTCTACCGGCTGGCCGGCGTCTCGGGCGACGAGCGCGTCGAGACCCCCGCCTTCGAGGCCCTGCGCAAGCGGCTGCCGTGGCTCGGCGTCAACCTCGTGACGGCGTTCGTCGCCGCCTCGGTCGTCGCGGCGTTCGAAGGCACCATCCAGCAGGCCACCGCGCTGGCGGTGTTCATGCCGATTGTCGCCGGCATGGGCGGCAACGCCGCCACGCAGACCCTCACCGTGATCGTCCGCGGCCTGGCGCTGGGCGAGCTCTCCTGGGCCAACGCCCGGAAGGCCCTGATGAAGGAAGCCACCGTCGGTCTGGGCAACGGCGTCGTGCTCGGGGTGGTGGCCGCCCTGGTGGCCTGGGTGACCAAGGGCAACCCGGTGCTCGGGCTCATCCTGGGCATGGCGATGGTCTGCAACATGCTGGTGGCGACCACCGCGGGCACGCTCGTGCCGCTCGGGCTGAAGGTCATGAAGATCGACCCGGCCCTCGCCTCGTCGGTCTTCATCACCACCCTGACCGACATCGTCGGCTTCGCCTCGTTCCTCGGACTGGCGACCATTTTCCTGCGGTTCCTCGGGCCCACCTAGTCCCCGGAAGCGTGACGGATAGAACGGATAGAATGGTCGGCCAGGAACGCGTCGGTGCCCCTCTATTCCGCTGACGCCTTGGTGCTGCGCACCTACAAGCTGGGGGAGGCCGACCGCATCGTCGTCTTCCTGACGAGGGATCGCGGAAAGAAGCGGGGCGTCGCGCCCTCGGCCAGACGGCCCAGGTCGAGGTTCACCGGCGCGCTGGAGCCGCTGACCGAGGTGCGGGTCGCCTATTTCGAGAAGGAGCAGCGCGAGCTGGTGAACCTCAACTACGCGGAACCCGTGCGATCGCCGCTTGCCACTCCCAACCCCGACGCCCTCGGCTACAGCGCGTACTTCGCCGAACTGCTCGATGCGAGCGCCGCCGATGCCGACCCCGACGAGCGGCTCTTCCGTCTCGGCACGGCCACGCTCGAGGCGGTGACGGAGGGCGGCCCGGTCGAGCCGCTGGCCCGCTACTTCGAGTGCTGGCTGCTGAGGCTGCAGGGGGTCTATCCCGCCGAGGTCGCGTGCGGCCAGTGCGGCCTCGACTTCGGACCCGCCGACGGCGCGTTCCTGGGCGCCGAGGGGCACGGCTTCGTCTGTCGCGGCTGCCACGGGGCGCAGGGCACCGACGACCGCTATCTATCGGCGCCGGCGCTGGCCTTCGTGCGCGCGGCGCGGCGGGTCCGCCCCACCGAGGCAGCCGCCCTCGGCGCGTCGCCCACCGTCCTTCGCGAGCTCGACGTGGTGCACCGCGCGCTCATCGGCGCGCACTTCGACCGATCGATGAAGTCGGTGCAGGTCGTCCAGGACCTCGCCCGGCCACTCCGGTAGACCGTGCCGTGACCTTCCAGGACCTGATCCTCAAGCTGTCCGCGTTCTGGGCGTCGCGGGGCTGCCTCATTCAGCAGCCCCTCGACCTCGAGGTAGGCGCCGGCACCTCGCATCCCGAGACGCTGTTCCGGGTCCTGGGGCCCCAGCACTGGCAGGTGGCGTACGTCCAGCCCACGCGCCGGCCCGACGACGGCCGCTTCGGCCAGAACCCCAACCGGCTGTTCAAGCATCACCAGTTCCAGGTGATCCTCAAGCCGTCGCCCGACGAGGTCCAGCAGCTCTACCTCGACAGCCTCGAAGCCTGCGGGATCAACCCGCGGCAGCACGACGTCCGCTTCGAGGAGGACAACTGGGAGTCGCCGGCGCTCGGCGCCTGGGGCATCGGCTGGCAGGTGATGCTCGACGGCCTCGAGATCACCCAGTTCACCTACTTCCAGCAGGTGGGCGGCGTGAACCTGGCGCCGGTGGCTGCCGAGATCACCTACGGACTCGAGCGCATCGCGATGTTCCTGCAGAAGGTCGACAACGTCTTCGACCTCGAATGGGCGCCCGGCGTGCGCTACGGCGAGGTGCGGCTGCGCGAGGAGGTGGAGCAGTCGCGCTACGCCTTCAACCAGGACAGCGGCATTCCGGCGGCCGAGTTCGCGGCGTTCCACCGCGACCAGTTCGAGGCCTGCTTCGGATTCGCGACGCGGCTCGCCGACGGCAAGCTCCTGCTCCCGGCGCTCGAGTACCTGCTTGAAGTGCTCCCATCTGTTCAACCTGCTCGACTCGAGCGGCAGCATCGGCGTGTCCGAGCGGACCGCTTATATCCTGCGGGTGCGCCAGCTCGCCGTCCGTCTGTGCCGCGACTACGCAGCCGAGGCGGAGGCCGCCGGCGCACGGGCGGCGGTCGCGGAGTGACGTCGGCCCTCGCCGGGTGAACCATGGACCGAGAGCTGTTGATCGAGATCGGTACCGAGGAGCTGCCGGCCTCGTGGCTGCCCGGCCTCACGGCGCAGTTCGGCGCCCGCGTCGAAGGGCGGCTGACGGCCGAGCGCCTGGCGGTGGCGGCGCCGGTCGAGACCTTCAGTACGCCGCGGCGCCTGGTGGTGCGGGCCGCGCGGGTGCCCGAACGCCAGACCGACTTCGAGGAGCTGGTGACCGGGCCTCCGGTATCGGCGGCCTACGGCGCCGACGGCGAGATGACCGGCGCCGGTCTGGGGTTTGCGAAGAAGCAAGGCGTCGAGCCGTCGGCCCTGCAGCGCGTCGAGACCGCCAAGGGCGTCTACCTGGCGCACAAGCGCTTCCTGCGCGGCAAGGCGGCGGTCGACGTCCTGCCAGCCGTGCTGGCCGGCGCCCTCCGGGACCTGCAGTATCCGAAGCAGATGCGCTGGGACGCCGAGTTGGACGACGGCCGGGGCGAGCTGCTCAGCGGCCGGCCGATCCGCTGGGTGCTCTTCCTGTACGGGGGCCGGGTGGTGCCCTTCGAGATCCTCCGGACCCCGGGCGCCGAGAGCTCGGCGGTCCAAGAGGTGCGCTCCGGTGCCGTGACCTTCGGCCACCGCTTTCTCACCACCAGTGGACGGGCCGGGCGCGCGATCAAGGTCAAGGGCTTCGAAGACTTCCGTCGCCGGCTGGCCGAGAACTTCGTGATCCTCGAGCGCGGCGAACGTCACGACCGTATCGGCCGCGAGCTCGACGCCGAGGCGCGGCGCTGCGGCGGACGGGTGAGCGTCACCCCGTCGGGCCAGCAGGCCCTGCTGGAGGTGCCGGATCTCGTGGAGTACCCGGCGGTGGTGTCGGGAACCTTCGCCGATGAGTTCCTGCGGCTGCCCGCCGAGGTGCTGACCACGACGATGATCCACCACCAGCATTTCTTCCCGCTGGCGTCGGCGCAAGGCCAGCTGATGCCGGCCTTCCTCGCCGTGCTGAACATGGAGCCCGAGAAGCCCGAGGCGGTGGCACGCAACCTCGAGCGCGTGCTGACCGCGCGGCTGCGCGACGCCCGCTTCTTCTGGGATGCCGACCGCGGCCAACCGCTCGAGCGCCATCGTGAGCGGCTGTCGACGGTGGCGTTCCACAAGGGGCTCGGGACCTTTCTCGACAAGGCCGAGCGACTCGAACCCCTGGCCCGCTGGATCGCCGTGGAGGTGCTCGGCCGTCCCGACGCCGCCGACGCCGCGGCCCGCGCGGCCCGGCTGTGCAAGGCCGATCTGGCCACCAGCATGGTGCGCGAGCTGACCGAGCTGCAAGGGACGATCGGCGGGCTCTACGCCCGGGAGGACGGCGAGCCCGAGGCGGTGTGGAAGGCGATCTATCACCACTACCTGCCGACCACCGTCGAACCCGATGGCGCGCCCACGCGCGCCGAGCTGGGCGCCGCGGCGGTGCCGTGGGCGGCCGTCGCCCTGGCCGACAAGCTCGACACGGTAGCGGGTCTGTTCGCGGCGGGTGAACGCCCCACCGGATCCCGCGATCCGTACGGCATCCGCCGGGCGGCGCAGGGCATCGTCCGCATCCTGACCGACCTGCCCGAGCTGACCGGCCTCGACGTGGCGATCGATCTGCGGCCGCTGGTCGAGCGCGCGCGGGCCGGCTACCCGGCAGCCAGCGGGACCGAAGGCGAACTCGCCCTGTGGGCCTTCCTCCAGGATCGGGTGCGCAGCGTGTTCGAACAGCGCGGTGCCGATGTCCGCAACGTCCGGGCGGTGACCCACAACGCCGACGCCATGGCGCGGCCGCTCGTCGCCAGGCGCAAGCTCGCCGTGCTGCCCGAGCTGGCCGGCTCGGCCGACTTCGCGCAGCTGGCCGGGCTGTTCAAGCGCGTTCGCAACATCGCCGTGAACCTCGACGATGCCACGTTCGCCGGGCTCGAGACGTCGGGAACGCCGCTGACGGCGCTCACCGAGCCGGCCGAGCTCGCCCTGGGCAGGGAACTGGCCCAGCGACGTCCGGTGATCGAGAGTTCGCTGGCCAGCGGCGACGGCTATCGTCGTGCGTTTGCCGAGGCGGCCGCCTTCGGTCCCGCCGTCGCGAAGTTCTTCGACGACGTCATGGTGATGACCGACGATCCGGCCGTGCGCGAGGCGCGCCTGCGCCTGATGCGCCAGCTCGAATCCCTCATCCTGCAACTTGCGGACGTCGCCGAGATGGTCCCGCAATCCGATTCGTAACCTCCAGGAGTTCTGCCCGTCATGGCCAAGCGCAAGAAGGCCGCGCCGAAGCGCGCCGCTCGTTCCCCGAAGACCCGCACCGCACCGACCCGCTCGACCGCCCGGAAGGCGCCGGCGGCAGGCCGCGCCTCGAAGACCGCACGCTACGTCTACTACTTCGGCGACGGCAAGGCCGACGGCAACCGCACGATGAAAGACACGCTCGGCGGCAAGGGCTCGGGCCTGGCCGAGATGACCAACGCCGGCCTGCCGGTGCCGCCCGGGTTCACCATCTCGACCGAGGCCTGCAACCTGTACTACCGCAACGGCGGCAAGCTCACGCCGGCGATCGAGAGCGAGATCGTCGCCCACGTCAAGAAGCTCGAGAAGAGCGCGGCGGCGACGCTGGGCTCGAAGACCAATCCGCTGCTGGTGTCGGTGCGCTCCGGCGCGAAGTTCTCGATGCCCGGGATGATGGACACGATCCTCAACCTCGGGCTCAACGACCAGGCGGTCGAAGGGCTCAAGACGCGGACGAAGAACGGCCGCTTCGCCTTCGACAGCTACCGCCGGTTCATCCAGATGTTCGGCTCGGTCGTGCTCGAGATTCCCAAGGCCACGTTCGAGCACGAGTTCGAGGCAGTGAAGACGGCGGTCGGCGCCAAGGTAGACACCGACCTCGACGAGGCGGCGCTGCGCCAGGTGGTCGATCGCTTCAAGGGCGTGGTCAAGGCGGCGACCAAGAAGCCGTTCCCGCAGGATCCCCACGATCAGCTGCGGATGGCCCGCAACGCCGTCTTCCGCTCGTGGAACAACCCCCGGGCCAGGGAATACCGCCGCATCTACGACATCCCCGACAGCATCGGCACCGCCGTCAACGTGCAGATGATGGTCTTCGGCAACACCGGCGACCGCTCGGCCACCGGCGTCGGCTTCACCCGCAACCCGGCCACCGGCGCCAAGGAGTTCTACGGCGAGTTCCTGGTCAACGCCCAGGGCGAGGACGTCGTCGCCGGCATCCGGACGCCGCGGCCGATCCGCGAGCTCGAAGTGGTGATGCCCAAGGCCTACGCCCAGCTGCGGCAGATCACCACCCGGCTCGAGAAGCACTACAAGGACATCCAGGACTTCGAGTTCACCATCCAGGACGACCGGCTGTTCATGCTGCAGACCCGCAGCGGCAAGCGCACCGGCTACGCCGCCGTGGTGATCGCCACCGACCTGATGAAGGAGCGGCTGGTCACGGCCAAGGAGGCGCTGCTGCTGGTCGATCCCGAGGCGCTGTCGCAGCTGCTGGCGCCCGGCTTCGATCCCAAGGAGTGGAAGGGCATTCCGGCCGCCACCCGCGGCCTGCCGGCCTCGCCCGGCGCCGCCTGCGGCCAGGCGGTCTTCACCGCCGACGACGCGGTGGCGTGGAGCCAGCGGGGCAAGCCGGTGATTCTCGTCCGCCGCGAGACCGTGCCCGACGACATCCACGGGATGTGGGTCGCGCAGGGCATCCTGACCGCCACCGGCGGCATGACCTCGCACGCCGCCGTCGTCGGCCGCCAGATGGGCAAGCCGTCGATCGTCGGCGCCGGAGAGCTGGCCATCGACGAGCACGGCCGCCGCTTCACGGTGAAGGGGCAGACGGTGAAGGAAGGTGACTGGATCGCCTTCGACGGCCTGACCGGCGAGGTCAAGCTGGCCAAGGTGGCGGCGGCGCCGAGCGAGATCCTGCAGGTGATCGACGGTACGATCCCGGCCAAGGACTCGGAGATCTACCGCCGCTTCGAGACGCTCCTCGCCGAGGCCGACAAGGTGCGGCGGCTGGGCGTCCGCGCCAACGCCGATCAGCCCGACCAGGCCGAGATCGCCTACAAGTTCGGCGCCCGTGGCATCGGCTTGTGCCGCACCGAGCACATGTTCTTCGGCGAGGGCCGCATTCCGATCGTCCAGCGAATGATCCTCGCCGACAACGAGGCCGATCGCCGGGCGGCACTCGCCGAGCTGCTGCCGATGCAGCGCGAGGACTTCTACGGCGTGTTCAAGGCGATGAAGGGCACGCCGGTCACCATCCGCACCATCGACCCGCCGCTTCACGAGTTCCTGCCCAAGCGCGAGGAGCTGATGGTCGAGATCGCCGTGATGGAGGCCACCGGCAAGCGCGGCGCCGAGCTCGACGGGAAGAAGAAACTTCTGGCCCGGGTCGAGCAACTTCACGAGTTCAACCCGATGCTCGGCCACCGCGGCGTGCGGCTCGGCATCACCTACCCCGAGATCACCGAGATGCAGGCCCGGGCGATCCTCGAGGCCGCCGCCAGGCTCAACAAGGAAGGCCTGAAGGTCGTCCCCGAGATCATGATCCCGCTGGTTGGTCTGGTGAAGGAACTGACCGACCAGAAGGCGATCGTCGATCGCGTCGCCGCCGAGGTGATGAAGGAGCAGGGCGTCAAGTTCAAGTACCTCGTCGGGACGATGATCGAGGTGCCACGCGGCGCGCTGACCGCCGACCAGATTGCCGCCGAGGCGCAGTTCTTCTCGTTCGGCACCAACGACCTCACGCAGATGACCTTCGGCTTCTCCCGCGACGACGTCGGCAAATTCCTGCGCGTCTACCAGGATCGCAAGATGCTCGACAAGGATCCGTTCGCGACCTTCGACGCCGCCGGCACCGGGCAGCTGGTGGCGATGGCCGTCCAGAAGGGCCGGGCGGCGCGGCCCGACCTCAAGCTGGGCATCTGCGGCGAGCATGGCGGCGACCCGGCGTCGGTGCACTTCTTCCACGACGTCGGCCTCGACTACGTCAGCGCTTCGCCCTATCGCATCCCGGTGGCGCGACTCGCGGCGGCGCAGGCGGCGCTGCAGGTCAAAGTTGGGGACTAGGGACTGGGGACTGGGGACTGGGGCGTGCCGACGTCACGCCGCTCAGGGTTGTCTCTCCTCGCGGTGTCACACCGTCACGCTAACTGTGTTCTTGACGAGCCCCAGTCCCTAGCCCCCAGCCCCCAGCCCCTATGATCCGCTACCTGGTGCATCGGGAGGGCCGGACCGCCGAGGTCGAGGCGGTGGACCGGGCGTGGCTGCAACCGGGCAGTGGCGTCGTGGTCTGGGCCGACGTCACCGCGCCGACGGCCGACGACGGCCAGGTTCTGCGCGAGACGTTCGGGATTCACGATCTGGCGGTCACCGCCGCGCTCGAGAAGACGCCGCACCCGAAGATCGAGACCTACGAAGAGGTGCTCTACGTCGTTCTCCACGGCATCGACTTCCAGGCCATCGAGCACGCCTTCGCCACCCACGACACGGACTTCTTCCTGGCGCCGCGCTTCCTGGTCACCGTCCACGACGGCCAGCGGCGCAGCATCGCGCACGTCTCGGCGATCTGCGCGCGCAGCGACCGGATCCTGGCCGACGGCCCGACCGCATTGATGCATCGCATCGTCGACACCATGGTCGACCACTACCGGCCCGAGGTCGAGGAGCTGGAAGAGTGGCTCGACGACCTCGAGCAGCAGGTGCTCGAAGCGCCGGGCAAGCAGCTGACCAGCGAGATCCTGGCGGTGAAGCGCGACATCGCCAGCCTGCGGCGGATCGTCCTGCCGCAGCGCGACGTCGTCGGCCGGCTCGCCCGCCGCGAGTTCGATCTCATCGACCAGGAGCGGGCCTATCTGTTCCGCGACGTCTACGACTCGCTGGTGCACATCGCCGACGACGGCATGATCTTCCAGGAGCGGGTCACGGGCATCCTCGACGCGCACCTGGCCAGCGTCTCGATCCAGCTGGCGCAGGCCTCGAAGCTCATCGCCGTGGTCGCCACGCTGTTCGGTCCGCTGACCGTCCTGACCGGTCTGTACGGCATGAACGTGACGTTGCCGCACCTGCCGGGCGGTGAGGCGGCGCAGTTCTGGTGGGTCGTGGCGCTGATGGCGGCCGCGTCGATCGCGATGGTCACCTGGTTCCGGCGGTCGGGGTGGTGGTAGCCATGTCGCGGATCCGGAAGCTGCCCGACGACCTGGCCAACCAGATCGCCGCCGGCGAGGTCGTCGAGCGCCCCGCCTCGGTCGTCAAGGAGCTGGTCGAGAACGCCATCGACGCCGAGGCGACGCGCGTCGCGGTGGCGGTCGAGTACGGCGGCAAGCGGCTCGTGCGCGTCGAGGACGACGGCGTCGGCATGTCGCCCGACGACGCGCGTCTCTGCCTCGAGCGGCATGCGACCAGCAAGATCGCCAGCGCCGCCGACCTCTCGGCCATCGCGACGCTCGGCTTCCGCGGCGAGGCGCTGCCGAGCATCGCCTCGGTGTCGCGCTTCACGCTGCGCACGCGCGCCCGCGGCAGCACCGCCGGCACCGAGATCCGGGTCGTCGCCGGCCAGGTCGAGCCGGCCCGGACGGTGGGCATGCCCGAGGGCACCGCGATCTCCGTCGAGGATCTGTTCTTCAACCTGCCGGCGCGGCGGAAGTTCCTGAAGTCCGACGCCGCCGAGGCGGCACACGTCTCGAAGATCGTCACGCAGCTGGCGCTGTGCCACCCGCGCAGTCGGCATCACCCTGACCAGCGCCGGCCGTCAGGTGCTCCAGTGTCCGCCGGCGCGATCGCTGGCCGATCGGCTGTTCCAGATCTACGGCGACCGCCCGGATCTGGTCGTCGTGTCGCGCGAAGCGCACGGGGTCCGGCTGACCGGCGTCGTCGCCGCCCTGGCCGACCAGGGACCGACGCGCGGCCCTCAGCACCTCTTCGTGAACGGACGCGTCGTACGCGACAAGACCATCGCCCACGCGGTCCTGCACGCCTACCAGACCGCATCGGTGAAAGAGCGCAGTCCCGAAGTGCACCTGTTCCTCGAAGTGCCGCTCGATCGGATCGACGTCAACGTCCATCCCACCAAGGCGGAGGTGCGATTCGCGGACCAGTCGCTGGTCCATGAGGTGGTGCGGCGGGGCGTTGCCGGGGCGCTGGGTGCGGCGGCGGTCCCCGACCTCCCTCCGGCCACGCTCACGGCGGTGGGTAGTGTCGGGCCCATGGGCCGGCCGAGGCCTGGACAGCCCGGCCCGCGACTGGACGTACGCGGCCGCGCCGCTGACGGCCGGCGTCGTCAACGACGAAAGCGGCCGTACGACACGCGGCCGCCCGCTGGGGCGCCGGAGACCGCGGCCGATCCTGTCACTGGCGGCCTGGCCCGCACCGCCGAGCCGCTCGGGCAGTTCCGCAACACCTTCATCGTCGCGGTCGACGACGAGGGCATCTTCATCGTCGACCAGCACGTGGCCCACGAACGCGTCCTGTTCGAGCGCATCCGCCAGCGCCTCACGTCGACGGCGCTCGAGAGCCAGCGGTTGCTGCTGCCGATGGTGCTGGATTTGCCCGGTCCCGGACACGCGGCCCTGCTGGAACGCGCGCCGGACCTGGCGCGATTCGGCTTCGACGTGGAGGACTTCGGCGGCTCGAGTCTGCGGGTCACGGCGGCGCCGGCGCTGCTCGCGGCGGCGGACATCGACCGGGCGCTGCGCGCCCTGGCCGACGACCTCGACGGACTCGACCGCGGGGCGGGCGCCGACGACGCCGTGACGCGAATCGCCGCGACGATGGCCTGCCACGCCGCCGTGAAGGCCCACGACCCGCTGACGATCGAGAAGATGCGACACATCCTCGACGAGCTGCGGGCCACCGCCTACTCGACGGTGTGCCCGCACGGACGGCCAGTCATGTTCCGCATCTCCCGGAGAGACTTGGAGCGGAGATTCGAGCGAATTTGACTAGCGGCTAGGGGCTCTCACGTCTCTTCGCTTTGATCGCCCGCCACCCCTCCAGGCGCCGCCTGATCTCCTTCTCGAAGCCGCGCTCGGTCGGCGTGTAGAACCGCCGGCCTTGGAGGCCTTCGGGGAGGCAGTCCATGGCGGCGACGCCAGCCGGGTCGTCGTGCGCGTACTGGTAGCCCCGCCCGTAGTCGAGCGACTTCATGAGCCGCGTCGGCGCGTTGCGCAGGTGCAGCGGTACCGGCTCGGCCACATCCTGTTCGGCCGCCTCGGCGGCCGCGCCGTAGGCGAGGTAGGTGGCGTTGCTCTTCGGCGCCGTGGCCAGGTAGAGCACGGCCTGCGCCAGGGCGGTGTTGCCTTCGGGCATGCCGATGAAATGCAGGGCGTCGCGCGCCGCCATGGCCACGACCAGGGCCTGCGGATCGGCGTTGCCGACGTCCTCCGACGCGAAACGCACCAGCCGGCGGGCGACGTACATCGCGTCTTCGCCGGCCTCGACCATCCGCGCCAGCCAGTAGACGCTGGCATCGGGGTCGCTGTTGCGCATCGACTTGTGCAGCGCCGACATCAGGTTGAAGTGCTCTTCGCCGTCCTTGTCGTAGCGCAGCGTCTTGCGCTGGAGGGTCTGTTGCACCAGCGACAGGTCGACGCGCGGATGGCCGACCGGCTGCGGGGCCGCCGCCACCGCCAGCTGCAGCAGGTTGAGGGCGCGACGGGCGTCGCCATCGGCGGCGCGGGCCAGCGCTCCGAGGGCGTCGGCGGCGACCTCCGGCCGCTCGCGTCCCAGGCCGCGCTCCTCATCGGCGATGGCGCGTTCGAGGATGCCGACCAGGGCCGCTTCGGTGAGCGGCTGGAGCACGAAGACCTTCGACCGCGACAGCAGCGCGGCGTTCACCTCGAAGGACGGGTTCTCGGTAGTCGCGCCGACGAGCACGATGTCGCCGGCCTCCACCCGCGGGAGAAATGCGTCCTGCTGCGCCTTGTTGAAGCGGTGGATCTCGTCGACGAAGACGATCGTGCGGCGGCCGCGGCGGCGACGCAGCTCGGCCGTGGCCATCACCTCCTTGATCTCCTTGATGCCGGCCAGCACGGCGCTGAAGGCGACGAACTCGGCGTCGGTGGCGGCGGCGATGACGCGCGCCAGCGTCGTCTTGCCGGTGCCCGGCGGTCCCCACAGGATCACCGACTGCAGCACGTCGCGCTGGATCGCCTCGCGCAACGGCCGGCCGGGGCCGAGGAGCGCCTCCTGGCCGACGATCTCGTCGAGCGTGCGCGGCCGCATCCGCTCGGCCAGCGGCGCCGGTGGCGCCGGCGCGTCGTCGGCGCCGTCGTCGAAGAGTCCGCGGCTCATCGGCGTGCATCCCGCCGGGCAGCCGCGGCGTAGAGCGCCAGGGCCCCGGCAACGGCGACGTTCAGCGACTCCACGGGCGCGCGCATCGGCAAGCGCAGGTGCGCATCGGCGTCTCGCAGCACCTCGGCCGGCACGCCGTACCCTTCGCCGCCGAGGACCAGGCAGGTCGGCTGCGCCAGGTCGATGGCCTCTGGCAGGACGCCGTCGCGGGGCTCGAGCACCACCACGCGGAGTCCCCGCGCATGGACCATGGCCACGAGCGCCTCAGCATCGGCGACACGGGCGACCGGCAGGCGGAAGGTGCTCCCCATCGCCGCGCGGAGCGCCTTCCACCCGAGGGGATCCGCCGAGGCGCCGACGGCCACCAGGCCAGTGCCACCGGCGGCCTCGGCCGTGCGCACCAGCGCACCGACGTTGCCGGGATCCTGCACGTCGGTGAGGGCGACGACCAGCGCCGGCGCCGGCGCGAAGATTCGATCGAGGGCGGGGGCCGGCCGGCGGGCGAGCGCGACGACCCCCGAGGGCGAGCGCACCGGACTGGCGGCCTGCAGGACGTCGGCCGTGACCCGAACCACCTGCGCCCCGTTCTCGACCAGCGCAGCAATGGCCGCGCGCTCGTCGTCGCCGGGCGGATCGACCCCCAGCAGCACGGCGTCGACCGCCAGCGGCGAGCGCATCGCTTCGATCAGCAGATGCCACCCGTCGAGCAGCAGCGGCTGGTCGTCGCCGCCGGTCCGGGCCTCTCGGCACGCGTGCACCAGTGGATGTCGACGCGAGGTGATGGTGGCGGACACAGGCAACTCGATCGGTGCGGCGCCCCGGCCGGCTCGACGACTGTCGGCGCGCATCGGTTTGATAGTAGCCTGTGTCCAACGGGCGACGAGCGACGCGGTGAAGGCAGAATGCCGCGCCCGGGAATTGTGTTGCGTGTCGCGCGGTCGGACACTACAGTAGGCGTTTGGACCAATGAAAGAGCGGATTCTCAAGCGATTCGACGAGGACATTGCCGCGCTCGAGCGCGAGCTGAAGACCGAGCTGCCCAAGGAGATCCAGCGCGCCCGCGAGTTCGGCGATCTGCGTGAGAACGCCGAGTACCAGGCCGCCAAGGAGCGTCAGACCTACGTGCAGGCGCGCATCGCCATGCTCACGCGGCGGCGCAACGAAGTGGCGCTGATGAACCTCGAACGGGTCCCGCACGACAAGGCCGGGTTCGGATCGACGGTCACCCTGCGCGAGCCGGGCGGGTCGCAGACGGTCTACCAGCTGGTCATGCCCGAGGATGCCGACGCCGAGAAGGGCCTCATCTCCACCGCCTCGCCGATTGGCCGGGCGCTGCTCAACAGGGAAGAGGGCGACGAGGTCTCGGTGACGACCCCGGCCGGCGCCCGCAAGTTCGAGATCGTCAAGCTCGTGACCATCCACAACGAGTAGGGCGTGCCCCGCGGACCCCGCGCCCCTCACGACCTGTACTCCCCTGAACGGCCGACGGCCGTCGTCTTGAGCGGCATCGGCGTGGACGGCGCCTATCACGCCGGCGTGCTGAAGGCGCTTCACGAGGCCGGCGTGAAGGTCGATCTCGTGGCCGGACGTGGCGTCGGCGCCCTGGGCGCCGTGCTGTTCGCCGTCGATGGGGCGGCCACCCTCTGGGAGCCACTGGGCTTCTGGCGCCGCGCCGCTGTGGCCGGAGCGTACCCGCTGGGCTGGCGCTACCGGGCGATGGGGTTCGTGCTGGCGGTCACGGCCGCTCTGGTCGTCAGTCCGCTGGTGCTGCTCGCGGTCGCGTTGGTGGTGTGGCCGGTTGCGCTCGGCCTGGGTCTGCTGGGTCTGGAGTGGGGAGCTGATCTGACGCGGGGCTACGCCGACCTGGTCGCCTGGGCGTACGCGCCGGCTCAGTTGCCCACCTGGGTGCCGCGCCTCGCGCTGCTCGCCTCGGGCAGCCTCGCCGCGGTGCTGGCGATCGCGGCGTTCTGGACGACGTGGCTGGCGCCCCGCCGGCAAGCGGGCGGCCTGCTGTGGCGCCTCGCCGGCGCCCCGGTGGATTCCCGCGGCTTCGCCACGCTCGCCACTGGCGCGCTATGGGACCTGCTCCGGGGCGGCGCCAAGCTCGCCGCACCGGCGCCGCGCGATCTCAGCCAGCGCTACGCCGAGCTGCTGGCCACGAGCCTCGGCCAGCCCGGGCATCGCGACCTGCTGCTGTCGGTGCACGACCTCGACGCGCGGCGGGATCTCGTGTTCGGCCTGGTCGCCGGCGAAGCCGGCCGGCGGCAGTTTCCCGGTCCCGCGGGGCCGTCGGCGCGGCGCGCCGAGGCGTTCGATCTCGCGGCCGACGCCCGCGGCCTCCTGGTGGACGTCGTGTCGGCGGCGGCGACGTTGCCGGCCGCCTCGGACCCGCACCCGGTCCGGTTTCCCGCCGATGGCTACTGGCGCGGCGAGGTGCACCGCGCCAGCGATCGGCCGGCGACCCTCACGCGATTGATCGAAGAGACGGCGGCAGCCGGCGTGGAGCAGGTGCTCGTCGTCACCGCGACGCCCGAAGCGGCGGCGCCACACGAACTGGCGGCCGCCCGGGCCGACGGACGCGGCCGGCTGGGCGAGTGGCTGGCCGCCGAGGAGACCGCGGCGGTGCGGGACGCCGTGCGCTTCGCCCATGCGCACTTCCACGCCGTGTTCGTGATCCGGCCCGACCACAACGTCCTCCTCCCGCTCGACCTCGCCGGCGCCGACGACCGGGGATCGGATCGGCGGATGTCGGTCGGGGATCTCCTCAACCGGGGGGTCGACGACGCGCACCGGCTGTTCATCGAGCCGGCGCTGGGCGCCGCCGGCGACAAAGTGGCGGAGGCGGGATGGGCACGGTGACACCGGACGACGCCCCTGGCGCCGCGACGACGGCGATTCACTCCGGCGAGCGGCGCCACGCGGCGGCGTCGCTGACGACGCCGATCTACGAGACGACCACGTTCGTGTTCGACTCGGCCGCCGAGGTACAGCAGTACGCCGACGGCACGACGCCGGGATATCTCTACAGCCGCTACGACAACCCGACCGTCGTCGCGGTGGAACAGAAGCTGGCGGCGATCGACGGCGCCGAGGCGGCGCTGGTATTCGCGTCGGGGATGGCGGCGACCTCGACGGCGCTCTTCGGGCTGCTGAAGACGGGCGACGAAGTCGTCTGCTGTGCGGCGATCTACGGCGGCACCTACCACGTGCTGACCGGGCTCGCCGCGAAGTTCGGCATCACGACCCGATGGGCGACGCTCGACGAGTTCCGCACCCCGGAGCGTCTGATCGGACCGGCGACGCGTCTGGTCTGGTTCGAGTCGCCGATCAATCCCACGCTCCGCTGCCTCGACATCCGGGCGATTGCCACCGCCTGCCGGGCCGCCGGCGTGCTGTCGGCGGCCGACAACACCTTTGCGAGCCCGTTGAACCAGCCGGTGCTGGCCATGGGCGTCGACCTGTCGATGCAGAGCGTCACGAAGTACCTGAACGGCCACAGCGACGTGACCGGCGGTGTGCTGTCCGGCAGGCGAGAGCTCATCGATCGGCTCGGGCGGGTGCGTCGGCTGCTCGGCGGCGTCCTCGATCCGCAGCCGGCCTACGCCCTCGGCCGCGGGCTGAAGACGGTGGGACTGCGGGTGGCGCGGCACAACGAAACCGCCCTCGCGGTGGCCCGCGCGCTCGAGGGCCATCCGGCGCTGGCCGCCGTCTACCACCCGGGACTGCCGTCGCATCCCGACCACGCCATCGCCGCGGCGCAGATGCGCGGCTTCGGCGGCATGGTGTGCCTCGATCTGGCGGGCGGGCAGGCAGCGGCGTTCCGCGCCTTCGACCGGCTGCGCCTGGTGCAGCGGGCGGCCAGTCTCGGCGGGGTCGAAAGCCTCTGCAGCCTGCCGATTCTGACGTCGCAGTACGGCCTCGACGACGCGGCGCTGGCGCGCGCCGGGGTCACGCGCGGCATGATGCGGATCTCGATCGGCCTCGAAGACGCCGCCGACCTCATCGCCGACCTGCGCCAGGCGATCGATTCGTAGGGCGGCTCTTCAGAGCCGCCTCCCAGGCAGAGCTAAAGCTCTGCCCTACTTCTTGCCGTTCAGCTCGTGCAGGAAGTCGAGCACCAGCTCGAGGATCCGCTGGTTGACCCGGCTGCCCTCGTGGGCGCCGAACTTGTTCTGGAAGGCTTCCAGCGGCACCACCGCCTTGGCCATCGTGCGGTGCCCGCCGGCACTGCCGATGTCGTTGAACCAGCGGCGGACGAAATCCCCGGCGTTGCGCGAGTAGCCGAGGTTGCGCACCGAGACGACCATCTGGTCGTTCACCACGCCCGAGACGACCGTCCACTGGACGTCCTCGAGCTGGAGATAGAAGTCGGCGACGTAGGGGATGAAGTCGTCGCGCGGCGGCTCGCCGAGGAACGCGCAGAACACGTGCTCCATCATGCGGCCCTGCTGCCACGCCTTGATGACGTAGTCGAGCCGCTCGCGGGTGATTTCGGCGCCTTCCATCTTGCGGATGAGGCCGGCATCGGCCAGCGGATACAGGAACGAGAAGGCGTCGAGGTCGGCGCGATTGGCCTGGCGGTTGAAGAACAGCGTGTCGGACTTGATCGCGTAGAGCATCGCCGTGGCGGTCCGCTCGGAGATGTCCAGGTCGACGGCCCGCAGGTGCTCGGTCAGGATGGTGCAGGTCGAGCCGTAGTGCGGGCGGATGTCCTTGAAGACCGCGGTGTAGCCGGTGGTCTCGGGGTGATGGTCGACGACCAGGTCGACATGCCGCAAGGTGTCGCCGAAGTAGTGCGGCTGCACGTCGACGAGGGCGATCTTGTCGAACTCGGCGAACTGATCGGCGGTGACGGTGTCGACGCCGATCTCCAGCAGCTTCAGCATCCGCTGGTTCTCGGGCCGCGCCACCGGCTGCATCGTGCCGATGATCGCCGTCTGCTTGGTGCGGCGCAGCAACGTGCGCAGGGCCAGCCCGCTGGCAATCGCATCGGGGTCGGGGTCGTGGTGGGTGAGGATGAGCACCCGGTCGGCATCGCTGAAGTAGCGTTGGTACTGCTGCACGCGCTGGCGTGTGAGCGAGCGGTCGAGCTCGGCGGCGAGGTGCGGTTCGACCAGCTCGGCCAGGGTGACGCCGGTCACTTCCGGGAATGCCGTCCGGAGCTTCTCGGCCCGCTGCTCGTCGTCGGGACCGGTGCCGAGCAGGTAGACGAGCAGGCCGCCGGCGTCGCGCACTGCGTCGAGAATCCTCCGCAGGCCACGCTGGTGCGCGTCCTCGATGACCACGGCGGTGCTGGGCAGGAGGTCGGCGCGCACGTAGGTGTCGACGCGGCGGGGGTCGGCGGCGGTGACCGTGGCGCCGGCGTCGTGCAGCCGGCGGGCCAGCGCCCGGCTTTCGACGACCAGCTCGAGTTCCATCCGCCGGCTGAGCACGGCGTGCAGCAGGCGGCCGACGAGTTCGGTCTGACAGACCGCCAGACACCTCATCAGGGAACGACGTCTCCCGTCGGCAGGGACTGCATCGGCGACAACCCCTGATTATAGCGCCGGTCGGGCCGGCGACGTCTGCTACGATTGCCGGCCGAGAGCGCAGTAATGCACGGACGCACACTCGGCGGCGCCGTCATCGGCCTCTGGCTCGCCTCGGCCGCACCGGCCGGGCAGGTCTTCCGCGCCGGTGTCGATCTGGTGACGCTTGGCGTGACGGTGACCGACCGCAGCGGCGCGGTCGTGTCGGGGCTCACCCGCGACGATTTCGCGGTCGTCGAGGACGGGCGCCCGCAGGCGCTGGTCCAGTTCTTTGCCGGTCTCGCCGAGGCGGCCGGCAGCGATCCGGTGCCGACCCACCTCGGTCTGCTCCTGGACACCAGCGGCAGCATGGAAGCGGACCTCGAGTTGTCGCGCCGCGCCGCCATCAAGTTCCTGAACACGCTGCCCGACGCCGAGGACATCACCCTGGTCGACTTCGACACGGAGGTGCGGGTGGCGCGCTACGGGCAGCGTGAGTTCCCCCGGCTCGTCGAGCGGATTCGCGGCCGCACCCCTGAGGGATACACGGCGCTGTACGACGCGCTCGGCGTGTACCTCGACGGCGCCGACGAGCAGGACGGCCGCAAGATTCTGGTGCTGTACACCGACGGCGACGACACGCGCAGCGTCCTGCGCTACGGCGATCTGCTCACGCTGCTCAAGGCGTCGAGTGTGACGGTCCACGCGGTGGGATTCCTCGACCATCAGGGCTCGGCGGCCAGCCAGAGCCGCATGCGGATCATGCAGATCGTCGAGCAGACCGGCGGGCAGGCGTTCTTCCCCGGCAAGCTCGCCGACCTCGACGACGCCTACGCCAGGGTCGTCGCCGAGATCCGCGGCCAGTACCACCTGGCCTACGCCTCGACCAATGCCACCGCCGACGGTGCGTGGCGCAAGGTTGACGTCAGGGTGACGCGGCCCGGCCTGAGAGTGCGGGCGCGCAAGGGTTACTTCGCCCCTTACCGGGCGCCGGCGCCGCGGCGGTGATCCGCATCCCTGTGGTACGATCCCGAGGTTGAACCGGGCGCCTCCGACACTGAGGTCCCCGATGTGCGTCGTGAGCGCATCGGTGCGGCACCTCCGGCGGCGCTCCCCGGGGCCCGCATGCCGGCATCGCTCGACCGCTTCTCCCTCGTCACCGACTTCGATCTTGCCGGCGATCAGGTACACGCCGTGCCCGAGCTGGTCGCCGGGCTGGAACGGGGCGACAGTCACCAGACGCTGCTCGGCGTGACCGGCTCGGGCAAGACGTTCACCATGGCGCAGGTCGTCGCGCGGGTGAACCGCCCGACGCTGGTCATGGCGCACAACAAGACGCTGGCGGCCCAGCTCTACCAGGAGTTTCGCCGCTTCTTCCCCGACAACGCCGTCGAGTACTTCGTCAGCTACTACGACTACTACCAGCCCGAGGCCTACGTCCCGGCCAGCGACACCTACATCGAGAAGGAATCGACGATCAACGACGAGATCGACCGGATGCGCCTGTCGGCGACGCGCTCGCTGTTCGAACGGCGCGACGTGATCATCGTCGCCAGCGTCAGCTGCATCTACGGCCTCGGCTCGCCTGAGGCGTACTATGGCCTGGTCTTGCCACTCGAGAAGGGGCAGCGCACGACCCGCGATCACCTGCTCCGCAAGCTGGTCGAGATCCTCTACGAGCGCAACGACCTCGAGTTCGGGCGGGGCACGTTCCGGGTCCGCGGTGACATCATCGAGGTGCATCCCTCCTACGACGAGATGGCCGTGCGCATCGGGCTGTTCGGCGACGAGATCGACGAGCTGGCCACCTTCGACCCGATCACGGGCAAAACGCTGCGCCGGCACGACCGGATTGCCATCTACCCGAAGACGCATTTCGTCACCACGCGCGACCGGCTGAAGGACGCCGCCGAGGCGATCAAGCTGGAACTGGCCGAACGCCGCGGGTTCCTCGAGCACGAGGGGCGGGTGCTGGAGGCGCAGCGTCTGCACCAGCGGACGATGTTCGATCTCGAGATGATCAAGGAGATCGGCTACTGCCACGGCATCGAGAACTACTCGCGGCACCTCACCGGCCGCGCCCCGGGCGAGCCGCCGCCGACCCTGCTCGACTATCTGCCGCCGGACGCTCTGGTGATCGTCGACGAGAGCCACCAGACGGTGCCGCAGGTGCGCGGGATGTACTTCGGCGACCGCTCGCGCAAGGAGGTGCTGGTCGAGTACGGGTTCCGCCTGCCCTCGGCGCTCGACAACCGCCCGCTCAGCTTCGACGAGTGGGAGAGCCGGGTGCCGCAGATCGTCTTCGTCTCGGCGACGCCCGGGTCCTACGAGCTCGAGAAGTCGCGCGGGGTGGTGGTGGAACAGGTGATTCGGCCCACCGGCCTGATGGATCCGCCGATCGACGTGCGGTCCGTGAAGGGCCAGGTCGATGACCTCCTCGGGGAGATCCGGGCCCGGGTGGCCCGCAAGGAACGGACCCTGGTGACGACCCTCACCAAGCGGATGGCCGAGGACCTGACCCAGTACTACCACGAGCTCGGCGTCCGGGTCCGCTACCTCCACTCCGACATCGACACCCTCGAGCGGGTCGAGATCCTGCGCGATCTCCGGCGCGGGGAGTTCGACGTGCTGGTGGGCATCAACCTGCTCAGGGAAGGTCTCGACCTGCCCGAGGTCTCGCTGGTGGCGGTGCTCGATGCCGACAAGGAAGGCTTCCTGCGGTCGGGCGGCTCGCTCATCCAGACGTCGGGGCGGGCGGCACGCAACGTCCATGGACGGGTCATCATGTACGCCGACACGGTCACCGCCTCGATGAAGACCGCGATCTCCGAGACGGCGCGCCGGCGCGCCATCCAGCAGGCGTACAACGAGGTACACGGCATCACCCCGACGAGCATCGTCAAGGACATCGACGGCCTGCTGCAAAGCGTCTACGAGCGCGATTACGGCCCGCCCGCGGGCGAGCGCGGCGGCTTCCGCACCGCCGCCGAGCTCGACGCGCACGTGTCGGACCTCGAACGGCGGATGCGCGAGGCCGCCGCCAACCTCGACTTCGAGGCGGCGGCGGCGCTGCGCGACCAGATCGCGGCCGCCAAGGGCCGCGATCTCGGCCTGCCGCCGGCGGGAGCGCCCGGGTCGCGGTGAGGCCGTTGACCGAGTGGGCCAAGTCGGCGCTCCTCGAACTGCAGGAGTACACGAGGCTGGCCGGCGCCACGGCGCGCGCGGCGGTGACGCGGCCGTTCTACTGGCACGACTTCGTCGAGCAGCTCGACACTATCGGCATCGGCTCGATGACGGTCGTGATTCTCACCGGGCTGTTCACCGGTGCCGTGCTGGCCCTGCAGTCGGGTTTCACGCTCGATCAGTTCGGGGCGCGGCCCTTCGTCGGCCGGCTGGTGAGCGCGTCGATGATCAAGGAGCTGGGCCCGGTGCTCACGGCATTGATGCTGGTCGGCCGGGTCAGCTCGGGCATCGCCGCGGAGCTCGGCTCGATGACGGTGACCGACCAGATCAACGCGCTGCGGGCGCTCGGCACCGATCCGGTCCGGAAGCTGGTCGTCCCGCGCGTGCTGGCCGGTATCCTGATGACGCCGGTGCTCACCGTGGTGGCTAACGTCGTCGGGCTGGTCGGCGGCTGGGTGGTATCGGTGCAGACCCTGCGGGTGCCGTCGGGCCTCTACTGGTCGTCGGTCGTCGACGGGCTGTTCATGGAGGATCTGTGGATGGGGCTGCTCAAGCCCTTCTTCCTCGGCTTCATCATCGTGACCGTCGGCTGTCACGTCGGGTTGCGGACCCGCGGCGGCACCGCGGGCGTCGGACGCGCCACCACCAGCGCCGTGGTCACGGCCTCCGTCGGTGTGATCGCCATGGACTTCTTCGCGACCCAGCTCCTGCTGTCGCTCCTCTTCTGATGCAGACCACCCCCGATGCGCTGCGCGGCCCGGCCCCGGGGCGGCCCGGCGAGGAGCCGCTGGTCGTCTTCGATGACGTGCACCTGGCGTTCGACGACAAGGTGATCCTCGAGGGCATCACCTTCAAGGTGTTCCCGGGGTTCACGAAGATCTTCCTGGGCGCGAGCGGAGCGGGGAAGTCGACCATTCTGAAGCTGATTCTCGGGCTGCTGGCCCCGGACTCCGGCCGCATCTGGGTTCACGGCGTCCAGATCGATCGGATGCCCGAGCAGGAGCTGCTGCGGGTCCGCGACCACACCGGCATGGTCTTCCAGGAAGGCGCGCTGTTCGATTCGCTCACGGTGGGCGAGAACGTGGGCTTCAAGCTCTACGAGGAGACCGACATGCCGCTCGACCAGGTGCGACAGCGCGTCGAGGAAGTGCTCGGGTTCGTTGATCTCGGCGAGCACGTCGACAGGATGCCCGCGGAGCTGTCGGGCGGCCAGCGGCGCCGCGTGGCCATCGCCCGGGCCATGGCCTTCAAGCCGCGGCTGCTCCTCTACGACGAGCCGACGACCGGGCTCGATCCGATGACGGCGCTCACCGTCGACGCCGAGATCATCAAGCTGCGCGACCTCGAGGGCGCGACCTCGGTGCTGGTCACCCACCAGCTGCGCGACGCCTTCTACATCGCCACCCATGCCGCCACGCGCTCGCCGCACGGCCACACGGTGAATCCGGCGGCCGCCGGCAAGGTCGAGGAGGCCGACTTCGTGATGCTGCGCGAAGGGCGGATCATGTTCGAGGGGTCGGCCGACGAGCTACGCGCCTCGAGCGATTCGTACCTCCGCGAGTTCCTGTCCTAGGAGACTGGCAAATGCCGCGAACCCGCTCACTGGCGTGGGCCGAGTTGAAAATCGGAATCCTGACGGTGTTCGCCCTCGTGGCGGCCGGCCTGCTCGTCTTCGCCGTCGGCGGCGAGGGCGGCTTCTTCTGGCAGCGCTACCCGCTCAAGGCCCGGTTCACGAACATCGCGACGGTGCGTGCGGGCACGCCGGTACGCCTGGCTGGCATCGAAGTGGGCGCCGTCACCGAGGTGCAATTCGCCGGCGAGGCCGTCGACGCCTGGTTCGAGGTGTCGAAGAACGTCCGGCACCTCATCACCAACGACTCGACGGTGGTGATCGGCTCGATCTCGATGCTGGGGGAAGGCGCCCTCGATATCTCCCCGGCCCCCGAGGGGACGCCGGTTCCAGACTGGGGCTACGTGACGTCGAGCGTGGCGCCGGGGTCGATCGCGGCGCTCAGCGATTCGGCCTCCGTCGGCCTCACCGAGACGAACCGCCTCCTTGCCGACCTGCGCGCCGGTAAGGGGACGCTCGGCCGGCTGCTCACCGACGACAGCGCCTACCGCGAGATGGACGCGCTCATCGCCGCGGCGAACCGCGTGACCAGGGCCGTCGAGTCGGGCCGGGGCAGCCTGGGCCGCCTGGTGCGCGACCCCGCCGTCTACGACGAACTGGCGACCTCGAGCGCCAACCTCACTGCCATCACCGCCCGCATCCGGGCCGGGGAAGGCAGCCTCGGGGTGCTCCTCAACGACCCTGCCGTGGCGAAGTCGCTGACGGCCGCGTCCGCCAACGTCGAGGACATCTCGCGGCGCCTGGCCAAGGGCGAGGGCACGGCCGGCAAGCTCCTTACCGACGAGGCGCTGTTCGCGCGGCTGACCGCCCTCACCACCCGCCTCGAGGAGCTGTCGGTGGGCTTGCAGACGGGCCGCGGCACTGCCGGGCGGCTCCTGCAGGACGATGTGCTTTATGACAATATGAGTGCCACGGCAACCGAGCTACGGCAGCTGGTGGCGGACATCCGGAAGGATCCGAAGAAGTATCTGAACGTCAAGGTCAGCCTGTTCTGACCGCAACCCCGGGGCAAGGAGGACGTATGTCGAGAGATGGCAGCGGCGGATCGGTGATGCTGGCCTTCATGCTCGGCGCGATGGCCGGTGCGAGCGTGGCGCTGCTCTTCGCGCCTGCGGCCGGCGAACAGACGCGCGAGTATCTCGGGCGGCGGGCCCGCGAGGGCAAAGACCGGGCCCGCGAGGCCGCTGAACAAGGGCGGGAGTTCTATCAGCGGCAGCGTGACAGCGTGACGACGGCGATCGAGCGCGGCCGCGAGGCGTTCCACCAGGCGCGTGAAGAAGGGCGCAACGCGTGAGCGACATGTGGCTGGCAGTCATCGCGGTGGCCGTCGCGGTGATGGCAGCCATCCAGGTGGCGGCGATCGTGCTCGGCCTGCGGCTGGCGCGCCGGGTGGACGAGCTCACGACGCGGGTCGAGCGCGACCTCCGGCCGCTGCTGCAGAATCTCACCGACATGACCACGGAAGCCCAGCGGGCCGTGCAGCTCGCCAGTGCGCAGGTCGAACGGGCGGATCGGCTGTTCGGTGATCTGGCGGTGTCGGCCGAGCGGACGATTGCGCTGGCCACCCGGTTCGTCGGCGGGCCGGCGCAGACGGGGTGGGCGCTGTTCTCGGCGGCCCGGGCGGCGATCTCGGCCGTTCGCGATCTGCGCGACGCCTCGCGCCGGCGCCCGCGCCCCGGCCGGGTCACCACCCCCGACGACGAAGAGTCGCTGTTCATCGGCTGAAGAGAACCGGCGCCATCCCCGGCGTCAGGAAGGCAGGCGGCATGCGTTATGCGGCGAGATGGGCGGGTGCGGCGGCGATGGCCGCTGCAGGTACTGGTAGCCACGACGGCCCGGGCGCAGGACGGCGCGTCGGCCGCGGGCGCCAGCGAACTGGCCAAGGTGTTGAGCGACAAGAAGCTCGACGCCATCGCCGCCAAGGATCCGAGCGCGCCGGACGCGTTCGTCGCGGCGCTGCACTTCCCTGGACAGCTGCTGGTGATGTCGGCGCGCTACTCGGCGCCGGCGCTGCTGAACGAGCGCCTGGCCCGCCGCGAGTACCGCGACCTCTACATCGAGCTGAACGCGGCGTCGCCGGTTGAGTCGCGGATTTTCGTGACCGACATCGGCGCCGACGGGCTGAAGGCAAAACGGGCCAAGAAGGACGACCCGTTCGACGTGCAGCACGCCTCCGGCAAGCCCTTCAACTTCGACGGCAGCTGGCGCGAGGACAAAATCTCCGAGGCGGACTACATGAAGACGTTCTCGGAGGCCGACAGCCACTACGCCAAGGTCGTGGCGTTGCTGCTCACCGAAGCCAGGAAGTAGGCGGTCGGGCGGTGGCGGGCGCGACGCCGGAGGCGGGGTGGTGCGCGCTGGTGGATTCGAACCACCGACCCCCGCCGTGTGAAGGCGGTGCTCTACCGCTGAGCCAAGCGCGCCCCGGAAGACCTTCGATCTTACCGTCAACGGTCGCGGCGGGGCAACTGTCCGACCGTCGCCGCGCTCATACCGTACCGAACAGCCGATCGCCGAAATCGCCCAGGCCCGGGACGATGAACTTGCGGGCGTTCAGCTCGCGATCCACCACCGGCGTGTAGATCGGCACGTCGGGATACTGGCGTTCGATCGCCGCGATGCCCTCGGGCGCAGCCACCATGCACACGAACCGGACGTCGCGGCCGCCGGCTGCCCGCACGATGTCGATCGCCGCCACCGCGCTCCCGCCGGTGGCCAGCATCGGATCGGTGATGAGGACCACGTCGTTCTCGATCTGCGGCGGCAGCTTCACGTAGTAGCGCTCTGCCACCGCCGTGGCCTCGTCGCGCTGCAGGCCGATGTGGCCGACCCGCGCCGAGGGCAGCAGGTCGAGCACCCCTTCGATCATCCCGAGCCCGGCGCGCAGCACGGGCACGAGCGTGACCTGGGCGTTGACGCGGCGGGTGAACGCCGGTCCGAGCGGCGTCTGCACCGTCCCCTCGACCGTCGACACGTCCTTCAGGACGTCGGCGGTGATGAGAAGGGCCATGCGCTTGGCGACCCGCCGGAAGATGTCGGGCGGCGTGCTCGCGTCGCGCAGCGTGGCCAGCGCGTCGTGGACGAACGGATGCGTGATGAGGTGGACCACCGTGAGTGCGACAGGTTATACCACGCGCTCCCCGGAGGCTCGACCCGCGGCGAATCGCCTACAATTGGGGTCCCGTGCGCCCGCCTGCCTGGATGCTGATCGTGCTCGCCGTGCTGGTTGTGGCACCCCTCGGCGCGCGGCAGCCCCGTCCGGTGACGCTGGTGGTCACCGGCGGCACGGTGGTGACGATGGACGCCGGCCGCCGCGTCATCGACGGCGGGGCGGTGGCCATCGACGGCGCCCGCATCGTCGGTGTCGGCACGGCGGCCGAGATCCGCGGCGCCTACCGGGGACGAGCGGTGATCGACGCCTCCGGACAGGTCGTGCTGCCCGGACTGATCAACACCCATACGCACGCACCGATGGTGCTGTACCGGGGGCTGGCCGACGATCTGGCCTTGATGGACTGGCTGCAGCAGTACATCTTCCCGGCCGAAGCGAAGACGGTGACGCCGGCGTTCGTCCGCACCGGCACCCGGCTGGCCGCGCTCGAGATGATCCAGTCGGGCACGACCACCTACGCCGACATGTACTATTTCGAGGAAGAAATCGCCGCGGCAACCAGGGCCGCGGGCCTGCGCGGCGTGCTCGGCCAGACGATCATCCAGTTTCCGGTGCCTGATGCGAAGACCCCGGCCGACGGCCTGGCCCGCACCGCGGCCTTCATCGCCCGCTACAAGGGCGACGACCTCATCGTCCCGGCGGTGGCGCCGCACGCGCTCTACACCAACGACCAGGCGACGCTGACCGCGGCGCGCGATCTTGCCATCCGGGAACAGGTCCCGCTGGTCATCCACCTGGCCGAGACCGAAGACGAAGTCAAGGCGGCGCGCGAGCGAGGGGCGGCGAGCCCGACTGGCTACCTCGAGTCGATCGGTTTCTTCACCGGGGCGCGGACGCTGGCGGCCCACGGAGTGTGGGTGCCGCCGGAGGACATCGCCACCCTGGCCCGCCGCGGGGTCGGCGTCTCCCACAACCCCGAGAGCAACATGAAGCTGGCCAGCGGCACCGCGCCGGTCACCGGCTACCTCGCCGCCGGCGTGGCGCTCGGGCTGGGCACCGACGGCGCGGCCAGCAACAACGACCTCGACATGTTCGAGGCGATGCGCCAGGCGTCCTTTCTCGCCAAGCACACCAGCCGCGACCCGCGGGCGCTGGGCGCGGCGGCGGCGCTCGAGCTGGCGACGATGGGCGGCGCCCGGGCGCTCGGGCTGGCCGACCGCATCGGATCGCTCGAACCCGGCAAGCAGGCCGACCTCATCACCGTGCGGATGCAGCAACCGCGGCAGACCCCGATGTTCGATCCGATCTCGCACCTGGTCTACACCACCCGCGGCGACGACGTCGACACGACGATCGTGAACGGCCGGGTGCTGATGCGCGGGCGGGTGGTGCGCACGCTCGACGCGCCGGCCGTGTTGGCCGAGGCCCGTGCGGCGGCCGAGCAGGTGCGCGCCGCGGTCAGGAAGTGAGTACTGCGATGTACGGGAGGTGCCGGTAGTGTTCGTCGAAATCGAGGCCGTAGCCGACCACGAAGTGGTCCTCGATGGTGAAGCCGACGTAGTCGACGGCGACGTCCACCTTGCGGCGAGAGGGCTTCGACAGCAGGCAGGCCGTACGCAACGACTTGGGCCCGCGGGCGCGGAGGATGCCCTGCAGGTAGTTCAGCGTGAGGCCGGTGTCGACGATGTCCTCGACCACGATCACGTGGCGGTCCTGGAGTCCGCGGTCGACGTCCTTGAGCATGCGCACCTCGCCCGACGAGGTCGTGCCGCCGGCATAGCTCGACACCGCGATGAAGTCCATCGTGCTCCTGCCGGGCAGCGCGCGGACCAGGTCGGCCAGGAAGAACACCGATCCCTTCAGCACGCCGATGAAGTGCAGGTCGCTGCCGGGGGCATCGCCTCGGATCTCGGCAGCGAGTTCGGCGATGCGGGCCTGGATGCGCTCGGCAGAGATGAGCGGCGTGACGTGTGGCGGCATCCGGCGCCGAGGGTACCACACGCGCCAGCGCCGGCGTGGAGGAGGCGATGACACGGTACGACATCCTCACCGAGGCCGACGCCCGGATCCTCGAACCGGGAACGGCCGTGGTCCTCGCTCCGGGCGGTCACGTGACGCCGCTGGCGCTCGACACCCTGCGGGAGCGGCGGATCACGGTCGTGCGCGAGCACGCCGCCGGCGACGCGGCGGAGCTGGCGCCGACCGCCGTGATCGCGCGTCTGGCCGTGGGCAGTGATCACACCGGCATCGCCCTGCGGCGCCGCATCCGTGACCACCTGCGCGGCCAGGGCCTGGCGGTGGAGGAGATCGGTCCGGATGTGCCCGACCCGGTCGACTACCCCGACATCGCCGGAGCGGTGGCCCGGATGGTCGCGCGCGGCCAGGTGGACGGCGGCGTGGTCATCGACGGCGCGGGACTCGGCTCGGCGATCGCCGCCAACAAGGTGCGGGGCGTGCGCGCCGCCATGTGCACCGATCGGACGCTGGCCCGCTACGCCCGTGAGCACAACGGCGCCAACGTGCTCGCGCTGGGCGCGACGCTCGTCACGCCGGAGGCGGCACTGGCCATCGTCGACACCTGGCGCAGCACGCCGATGACCGAACCGCGCTACATCCGCCGGCTCGCCGGTATCCGGGCGCTGGAGGCCGAGCGGTGAGCGGTCCCGTCGACGGCCGCCACGCGGTGGATCTGCGGCGCCTCGTGGCGATCATCGCCGAGGAACTGGCCGCCTACCGCGCCGCGCCCCAGCCGCGCTGCGGCTGTCACGGTCTGCAGCTCGACTGCTGCCCGGCCCAGGTGCAGGGGGTGCTCGACGCCGGAGCTGCCCGGCTCGGACTCCACGCCGCCGGCGGCGGCGCCGGCAGCGTCGCCGGGCTCATCGACCACACGCTGCTCAAGCCCGATGCGACCGTCGCCGACATCGAGACGCTGTGCCGCGAAGCCGCCGAGTACCGGTTCGCCACCGTCTGCGTGAATCCCACGTGGGTGGCGACGGCGGCGCGGCGGCTGCGTGGCACCGGCGTCGGCGTGTGCTCGGTGGTCGGCTTCCCGCTGGGGGCCACGACCCCCGACGTCAAGGCCTACGAGACGCGGCGCGCCATCGGCGACGGCGCCACCGAGATCGACATGGTGATCAACGTCGGCGCTCTCAAATCGGGAGAGCTGCGGCTGGTCGAGCAGGACATCGAAGCGGTCGCCACGGCGTGCCGCGCCTGCGGCGTGACGAGCAAGGTGATCATCGAAGCCGCGCTGCTGTCCGACGACGAGAAGGTGACGGCGTGCACGCTGGCCAAGGCGGCCGGGGCCGACTTCGTCAAGACGTCGACCGGTTTCGGCCCCGGCGGCGCCACCGCGGCCGATGTCGCGCTCATGCGCCGGGTGGTCGGCGACGCGATGGGCGTGAAGGCCGCGGGTGGCGTGCGCGATCTGGGCCAGGTGCAGGCGATGGTGGCGGCAGGGGCTTCGCGGGTCGGCGCCAGCGCCGGCGTGCGGATCGTCCGCGAATCCACCGCGCCCGGTCCGGTGGCACCGCCGGCCGAGCCGACCAGAGGCGGCTACTGATGGCGCCGACGATGACGGCGGAGCTGCGCCGACGCCAGGCCCGCGTCGCGGCCAAGCGCCGGCTGGAGGAGCTGCGCCGCGAGGAGGCGACGATTCGGGCGGCGTTCCCTGAACTGTTCGTCAGCGTCCCGGCCGGCACCACGGCGCGGCCGACTCCGCCACGGGGCCCGCAGTCGGCGATGTCAGCGGCGAGACGCCAGGCCGTATCCGAACGGATGAAGACCTACTGGGCGGCGCGCCGCCGGACGCAGAACGGCTGACGGCGTGAGTGCGGGCGGGCGATGGGGGGTGACGTCGTGGCTGACGGCGGTGGCCTGGACGATGACGGCCGCCGTGGCGACCGCCCAGGCCCGGGACCCCATCGGTGGGTTGGTGGCGGACCTCCATGGGCTCACCATCACGCTGCCGACCTCGCAAGGCTGGACGCCGACGGTGATTGCCACCTCGCCGCTGGTGCCCGGCCGCGGTTTCGGCGGCGAGCTCGGCGCGCACGTCGTCTTCGGCCCTGGCCGCCACCGCCGCTTCGGACTCGGGGCCACCGGCCTGTTCGCTCAGGGACGCGCCAGCGGCGGCGCCGCCGACACCGTCAGGGTCACGACCCGCCTGTCGACCATTGCGCCACACCTCTCGGTGAACTTCGGGCACCGCCTGGGATGGAGTTACCTGAGCGGCGGCGCTGGCGTCGCCCGCGTGTCTTCGGAGGCCGACGGCGGGACCCCCGACCCGGCCGGCTGGGGCACGGTGTACCACTACGGCGGCGGCGCCCGCTGGTTCGTCAACGAGCGGATCGGCGTCTCGTTCGACCTGCGCTTCTGGGCACTGGCGTCGCGCGACGCGGTCGGCAATCGACCGCGGGCGTCAGGTAACACGCGCATCGCCTTCGGCGCCGGTGTGTCGTTGCGCTAGCGGCGGCGACCGGGCAGGCCGCAGACGGATGGTAGAATGGCGCCACTGAGCGGGAGTAACTCAGTGGTAGAGTCACAGCTTCCCAAGCTGTTGGTCGCGGGTTCGATCCCCGTCTCCCGCTCCAGCCTCAACCCCAGAAAATCCAGGAAGTTCGCGCGCGGCTCATCGCGCCACCACGCCGAGCCGGTCGGTGCGGACGAATCGCATCCCCGACGGCGTGACGCCGCTGACGGTCACGGTGAGGTTGTAGCTGCCCGGCTGGCTGGGCTGGAAGTTGCCGACGAGCGTGGGTGCGTTCGGATCGATCGTGACCGTCGAGCGGCGGCGGGGAAGCGCCTTGTCCCACGGAAAGCGGCCGCGCGCCAGACGGGCGGCGGTCGAACCCCGCGCAAAGACCTCGCCCTTCTTCAGGCGGGTGCTCAAGACCGCCAGTCGCGCCACGTCGACGGGCAGCGTGTCTCCGCCCAGCGCCGGCGGTTCGATGCCCTTCAGGTCGCGCCGCCAGCGCCGGATCTCCTCGCGGAGGCCGAGGCGTCGGCGCCGAGATCGCCATCGATGCCCGGCCCGGGTCGAACGGCGTCGTTCCATCGAGCATGACCGCCCCGATCTGCACCACGTCCCCGACCTTGACGCGACGCGGATACGTCGCCAGCACCAGCCGCAGCGGCGAATCCACGAACACGCCGGCGGTGTAGGCGACGTGCGTCTGCTCCTGCGTCTTCACCTGCACGTGCCAGCGGCCCGGGGCGGGGTCCTCGATGCGGAAGACGACGAACGTATCGGCGACGTGGCGGCGCACGAAGGAGGCGTGTTCGGGCACCGTCCTGCCCCGTGGATCCACGAGACGCACGCCGACCTCGTTGGGCTTCTGCGGATCCCGGCCGACGGCACGCAGCCCGGCATCGGTCCAGGCGACGGTGAACGTCGCGGCGCGCGCCGCCGCGTCGATGAACGCCGGGACGGCGCTGGTCGATGCCTGGCCCGCCTGATTGACGACGATCGACGTGCCGCTGACCTGTCCGCGAATGTAGTTGTAGATCTCGAACAGCTCGTCGATCGCCGTCATGAAGTAGTAGCGGCCGGACGTCGCGGCGGCGAGCGATTCGAGCAGCGGCTGATCGGACGCCGGTCCCATCGCGCACGAGAACAGACGGACGTCGGCCGGCAGCGCCTGCGCCGCCTGCAGCGCCGACGGGCGCGTCGAGCCGGGCGGCGCACAGCCCTTGTTGTCGTAGCCATCCGAGAACAGCACGATGGCCCGTGGTGACGGCGCCGCGCCCAGGAGCGCGGCGGCCGAGGCGATCCCGTCGCCCATCGCCGTGCAGCCGCCGAAGGCCACGTTGGTCACGGCGGTCATCGCCGTGTCTTTCACCGCCTGCCCGGTGATCTCCTCGACGGCGATGCCGGCCGCCGGAAACTCCACCCGGGCGTCGTCGCCGAAGCTGACCAGGCCGACGTGATCGCCGACGCCCATCAGGTCGATGAACTGTCGCGTGCAGACGCGCGTGATGTCGACGTAGCCGAAGAACGTCATGCTGCCCGAGCGGTCGAGCACGGTGGCGACGTTCACCGGCGCCGCGTCGGGCACGTCGGCGTTGTCGATGACCAGGGCGAAGTCCTGCCAGTCGGAGGTGAGCGCCGGGTTGGCGCTGGCGAGGAGGGATCGCGGCGATGACCCGCACTTCGTAGACGCCCAGCGGCTGGCGGATGTACACGCACTCCACGTTGTTGCGCGAGTCGAACGAGCCGCCGGTGACCGAGAACCCCGCACTGGAACACGTTGCCCTTGAAGATGCGCCCGGTGTTGACCTCTCGCACCTCCAGGTCCAGATCGTTCACGCGGGCCTGGTTGGTGCTGCTGCCGGTGCCGGGCGGCGTCGGTCCAGGCCAGCGTGATGCGCAGCGGGCGCGCCGTGTCGAACGGCGCCACCTTGATCAGCAGTTCCTGCCCGATCGGCGGTGAAAGCATGCCGCTGGTCCGAGTAGATGCCCGGTCCCCGGTCGGAGGCCGGGCTGTGGCGCACGACGTTGTTCAGGTTCAAACGTCCCCAGCCCTGATCGTTGTTGGGAATGTCCGCCACCGGCAGGCTGTCGCGCGCCTCGAGGTTCAGGGCGATCAGAGCGCCTGGGCTGCCGCCGCTCAGCATCCGCACGAAGATGCGGCTGGTTGCCGCATCGAACGCCCACTGTCCGGCGCCGGTGATGGCCGCGGCATTCGCCACCTGCGGTCAGCAGCGTGTTGACTTCGACCACCGCGGTGGGCACGAACGTCAGCTGGCGGCGGAAGACGTTGGCGGCGGTGTCGGGGCCCCAGCGGTCTCTTGTCGAACTGCACCGCGTTCAGGGACCGCCAGTTCTCGCCGCCGGCGAGGTTCTCGGCGGACATTGACCAGCAGCGCCTTGAGCATCGCCGGGCTGGGCGTCTTGCCGCCGGTGCGGGTGCGCCACCATTCCGTGATCACGGCGCACGCGCCGGCGACCTGCGGCGCGGCCATCGAGGTGCCGGTGAGCGACGTGTACTGGTTGATGGTCACGGCGGGATTCGCCGGATCGGCGCTGCCGGTGCCGGGAATCGGCGCCGCAATCGTCGCCGTGCGCGAGAACGCCGCCGACACGTCGGTGCCGGGCGCGACGATGGTCGGCAGGATCCGCATGTCGACCGCCGGTCCGCGCGACGAGGTGCCGGCGATGCCGCGGATGTCCTCGGACGGAAAGCCCTGGCCGGGGCGCGAGGTCAGCGAGTTGCCGACGATGATGGCGTTCTTGGACTCGTGTGGCGTGGTGATGCTCTGCGGCCGCCCGCCGGCATTGCCGGCGCTGAACACGACCGCCAGCGGCTCGAGCGCCGGCGTCGCCGGGTTCGGGTCGCGCACGGCCAGATCGACCTCGCGGCACTCGGCGACGTAGCCGTCGCCGCCGTCGTTGGTGGCTCCCCAACTGTTGTTCATCACCGTGGCGCCGTTTTGCGCCGAGTCCTCGGCGAGCGTGGCAAACGTCGGCCGCGGGTAGACGCTGGCGTGGAAGGCGTTCTGGGTGACGTAGCGCGCTCCGGGTGCCACCCCTTGTCCCCAGAGGAAGTTGCCCGGGGCCGCCGCCTCCGTCTGCCCGGTGGCGGCGTTTCCCACCGCGATCCCGGCGACGTGCGTGCCGTGACCGACCGTGTCGGTGACACCGGCGCCCGCTGCTGTAGTCGACGAAGGCCGCCTGGCGTCCGCGCAGGTCGGCGTGCGCCACTGCCGTGGCGTTATTGGCGTTGGCATCCACGCCGCTGTCGACGATCGCAATCGTGACGCCGCTCCCGTCCATGCCCACCTGGGCGAGCCACGACTGGTAGCCGGGAACCGGCGCCGTGGCCGGTGCCGCCGCGCCGTCGAGATTCTCGGCCACGATCTGCGCTTCGCGCTCGCCGTCCAGCCGCATGCGCGGCACCGGCTCCACCCAGCGGACGTGCGGCACGCCGGGCCAGCACCTCGACACTGGCGCTCTTGCACCCTGAAGATCGCGTACTCGCCACCGTAGACGGCTGGCTGGCGTGCCTCGTCGAGAGATGCGTCCCCCGGCAGCCTCGATCGCCGCACGCACTGCGGCGGCCTCGCTGCCCGGATAGACGCCAACCGACACGTAGTCGATGTTCGCGGCGGTGGTGGAGCCGATCCGATAGGCGGGCTTCAGCGGGCCGGTCCACACGACGAACGGGAGATCGCGCAGGGCGGTCACCGCGTCGGTCGGCGCAGACACGAACAACCCGTAGCCGGAGACGGGCTCGACGACGTCGAGGCCGCGGGCCTCGATCGCTCTCACCCACGCGTCGAGAGGCGGACCGGCGAGCTGCACGAGGTGATGCGGCCAGCCGGACAGTTCGACGTCACTGACGTCGAGCTCACGCGGCACGTCGGGCACGGCGTCCAGCTCGACATCGATGGTGTAGCGACCGATGCGCAGCAGATTGGTGTCGGGAAGGAGCTTGACGCGATAACCCGCGGCCTCGAGCGCCTCGAACTGACCGTCGGTGCCGCGCACCAGCAGTCCGGCCGGCGTGTCGGCCTCGGCGACGACGCCCATGGCCTGCACGTCAGGCAGCGCGGCAGCGTCGGGCGGGTCCGGCGCCGGCCCCCGGCGCCGCGTGATCAGCGCTTTGTTCGACATCGACGGTCTACCCTTCAGCGCACGACGGGGGGCACGTCGTGCTCAGGTTCCAGAAGTGCGAGTGGCGGTCGGTGGCTGCGGCCAGGTAGGCCAGCGTGTTCGACGCCTAGGGCGTGGGCGGCTTCGGATCCACGCCGTACAGCACCGCACCGCTGCCCTTGCTCTTGATCAACTGGTCGAAGTGCGCCACCAGCAGATCGCGCCGTTTCATCACTGCCTCGGCCTCGAAGGAGGTCAGGCAGTGCGCGGTGGCGGCTTTCACCGCGGCCGGATCGAGCTCGCGGAGGCGCGCCAGCAGCGTGCGATCGATCTGATGCAGGTCGGCCGGGTACTTCAGCTCGCTCCACAGCCGGAAGGCCCGGGTGAAGTCGATCATCCACAGTTTCCAGTCGCTGGTGGTGATGAGGACGTTGCCGAGGTTGCGATCGCTGTCGCCGACCAGCGTGCCGAAGACCCGCATCTTGTACATCTGGTGGTTCCACGCCAGCGGATTCGGCGGATTGCGCTTCTCCTTGAGGCGGGTCGATTCGTCGATGGAGTCGTCGATCCACCAGGTGATGGTGCCTTCCTTGCCGTTCCAGGTGCGGTGCGCGGTTACCGGCATCATCGTGTCGAGGCCGAGCATGCCGGCGATGACGTAGGCGGCGAGGTTGAAGTGATGCGAGTCGGCGAAGTTGAACTCGACGCCCCCTCGCGGTCCCAGGTCGGCCTGGCCCTTGCGCTCGTCCACCGCCTGGAAGGCGGCGTCGTGGGTGACCACGCCGTCGGTGAGCGTGAGGCGCGTCGGGGCCGTGACGCCCTTGCCGATGGCGCGGCTGCGCACGACCTTCGCCGATCGGAGGAACTCGGACTGGGCGGCGACGTCGAGGGTCCTGACGGCGGCAGCTGGCGACGCCGGCTGTGCCCACGCCGCGCCCGCCAGCAACAGACAGACCGTCCCCACGAGCCAAGCCGAGGGCCGACGCGCCATACCCACCTCCGGGATGCACGGCATCCTAACTGAACAGGACAGCGCCGTCGACGGCGATGTTCGGTCAGCGCAGGCGCAGGTGGCGCAACCGCAGGCTGTTGCCGACAACGCTCGCCGAGCTCACGGCCATGGCGGCGCTGGCCAGCACCGGGCTGAGCAGCAGGCCGAAGGCGGGGTAGAGGACGCCGGCGGCGATGGGGATGCCGACCACGTTGTAGACGAAGGCCCAGAACAGGTTCTGGCGCATCGTGCGCATCGTGGCCCGGGCCAGGGTGAGCGCGCGGCCGACCCCGCGGATGTCGGGCCTGAGCAGGGCGATGTCGGCGGCCTCGACGGCGACGTCGGTGCCCGAGGCCATCGCCACGCCGATGTCGGCCTGGGCCAGGGCCGGCGCGTCGTTGATGCCGTCGCCGACCATCGCCACGACCTGCCCGGCCCGCCGGCGCCGCTCGATCTCGTCGCGCTTGCCGGCGGGCAGCACGCCGGCGATCACCTCGTCGATCCCGAGCGCCGCCGCCACCCGTTGCGCCGACGCCAGCTGGTCGCCGCTGAGGAGCACCGGCGTCAACCCGAGGGCGCGGATGTCGCGGATGGCCTCGGCCGCCTCCGGCCGTATGGCGTCATCGAGGACCAGCGTCCCGGCGACGCTCCCGCCGCGGGCGACGGTGACCTCGGTGCCACTGGCCCCGGTTGCGGCGACGGAGGCGGCGTGAGGCGCCGCGAACTCGGCGCGTCCGACCCGGGTGGCGACGCCGTCCACCACGGCTTCGGCGCCCAGACCCGGTACCGCGCGGAAGCCGACCGGTGTCGTCATTGGCACGCCACGAACCGCCGCCTCGGCGACGATCGCCGCGGCGAGTGGATGCTCGGAATGTGATTCCACCGACGCCGCCCATCCCAACAGGGCCTCGGCGGACACCCCGGGCGCCGGCCGCACCGCCGACACCACGGGTCGCCCGACCGTCAGCGTGCCGGTCTTGTCGAAGACCACGGTGGTCACGTCAGCGGCCCGCTGCAGTGCTTCGCCGCCCTTGATGAGCAGCCCGGCCTCGGCGCCGCGTCCCGTCGCGACCATCACCGCGGTGGGCACGGCCAGGCCCATGGCACACGGACAGGCGATGATCAGCACCGCCACGCCGGTGGCGAACGCGCGCACCGCGCCGCCGTCGCCGCCCAGCAGCCACCAGGCCAGCACCGTCAGCGCGGCAATCGCCATCACCACCGGCACGAACACCGCGGCGACCCTGTCGGCAAGGTGCTGGATCGGCGCGCGGGTGGCCTGGGCGTCCTGCATCATGCGGACGATTTGCGCCAGCACGCTCGAGGCCCCGGCGGCCGTCGTTCGCACCACGAGCGTGCCGCTGCCGTTCACCGTGCCGCCGACGACGCGCCCGTCCATCGTCTTGAGCACCGGCATCGGTTCGCCCGTCAGCATCGCCTCGTCGACGGCCGACTGGCCCTCGATGACCACGCCGTCGATCGGCAGCCGCTCGCCGGGGCGGACGACCACGACATCCTCGGGCCGGAGCTCGCTGACCGGCCGATCCTCTTCGCGGCCGTCGGCCAGACGCACGCGCGCGGTGGGCGGTTGCAGCGCCACGAGGCGGGCCAGGGCGCGCGTAGTCTGGTGCTTGGCCCGGGCCTCGAGCGCCCGGCCGACCAGGACGAGCGCGATGATGAACAAGGCGGCTTCGAAATAGACATCCGGCGCGACGCCGGCGGCGACGAACGTGCCCGGCGCCAGGGTCGCCGCCACCGAGTACAGGAACGCCGCGCCGGTGCCGACGGCCACCAGGGTGTTCATGTCGGCGGTGCGGTGGCGGAAATTGCGCCACGCCCGCACGTAGAAATCGCGGCCGGCCCAGGCCATCACGGCGGCGGTGACGACAAGAAGGAACCAGGCCACCAGCCGGGGCGGCAGCGCGTAGATCGCCGGGACCGCCGCCTCGAGGGGCGGCCCCAGCGTGACCGCTGCCCACCGCATGAACGGATCGGCCGAGGCCAGGTGGCCGTCGTGCGTGCCAGTCGCCATGAGGGGCATCCCCAGGACCATGGCGGCGACACCGGCCGCGAGGCTGACGCCGGCCTTGAGCCACAACTGCGCCCCGTCGTCGTCGCCCGCGGCCATGGCCCGGGCCGCCGGCGCGCCGAGCAGGTCGTCGGCTCGTGGCAGGGCGGCGTCGTAGCCGACGTCACGCACCGCCGCGAGCATTGCCGGCACGTCGACGCGGGACGAATCGTAGGTGACCGTCGCGGCGTGCAGCATCAGGTTGACGCTGGCGCCGGTCACCCCCTCGGTACGCGTGAGCGCGCGTTCGACGGTGCCCTGGCAGGCCGCGCAGGTCATGCCCGTGACCGGGAAGGTGACCTTGTCGATGATCGGATGCTGTGATCGATCGGCGATCGCGATTGGCCACGGCATCGACGTGGAGCATCGATCACCCGATCAGCGACCGATCACCGACCGGATCACCAGATAACTACGATCTGATGATCTGCCAACACGTCATCCCGCCGCCGCTCCATGATCTCCGGCGTCGTGCCTTCGAGATTCAGGCGCAGCAGCGGCTCGGTGTTCGATGCCCGCACGTTGAAGTGCCAGTCATCGAACTCTACTGAGATGCCGTCGAGGCGGTAGACGTTTCCGCCAGCGTACTCCGTGGCCAGCCGGTCGAGCTTTTCGGGCACCGCGGCCATGCTGGCGACCTTGGTGTTGATCTCGCCCGAGATGAAGTAGCGCTCGCGCAGCGGGGCCAGCAGGTCGCGCAACGACTGGCCCTTGTGCGACATCAGCTCGAGGATGAGCAGCGCCGGGATGAAGCCGTTGTCGGCGTAGAAGTTGTCCTTGAAGTAGTAGTGGCCGGTGACCTCGCCGCCGAAGATCGCATCTTCCTCGCGCATCCGCCGCTTGATGAAGGCATGGCCGACGCGGTTCATCAGTGCCTTGCCGCCGTAGCGGGCCACCACGTCCTTCACCGCGTAGCTGGCCCGCACGTCGTAGATGATCGTCGCCCCCGGCTGCCGCATCAGGAAGGCCTCGGCGAGCAGCGCCGTGATGAAGTCGCCGGCGATGAACTCGCCGCTGCCGTCGATGAAGAAGCAGCGGTCGGCGTCGCCGTCCCAGGCGATGCCGATGTCGGCGGCCTGCCGCCTGACCTCGGCGACGATGTCGCGGCGGTTCTCCTCGATGAGCGGATTGGCCTCGTGATTGGGGAAGGTGCCATCCACCTCGAAGCACAGCTTGGTCGTCCGGCAGGGCAGGCGGTCGAACAGGTGCGGCGCGATCGCCCCGGCGATGCCGCTGCCGGCGTCGAGGACCGCCCGGAACGGCTGGATCACACCCGGATCGATGAAGCCCATCACGTGCTCGATGTACGGCGCCATGACGTCGCCCCGGGTCACCGTGCCGCGCGCGGCCGCCGGCGCCGGCAGCGTGCCGCCGAGCATCATCTCCTTCATCTCGCGGATCCCCGACTCGCCGCTGAGCGGGAAGGCCTCGCGCCGCACCAGCTTGCACCCGTTGTACTGCTTGGGGTTGTGCGAGGCGGTGATCTGCGCGCCGCCGTCGAGTCCGGCGCTCGCCACGGCGTAGTACATCATGTCGGTGCCGGCCAGGCCGTAGTCGGTCACGTCCAGGCCCTGCGTCGTCGCGCCGTCGATGAACGCCGCCGTCAACGACGGCGACGACAGCCGCATGTCGCGGGTAACCGCGACGCGCCCCGGCCCGAGGAACGCGCCGAAGGCGCGGCCAAGCTGCAGGAACACGTCCTCGCTGAGTTCCTGGGGGTAGAGGCCCCGCACGTCGTACGCCTTGAAGATCTCAGGATTGATCATGGCCGGTTGGTCCGCCTGGGTTACACCTGGGTGAAATCGGTAAGCGCGGTCTTGTCGCCGAGGATGGCCGTGGCGCCGACCCGGGCTTCGCGGCCGACATGGCAGCCCCGGCCGATGATCGCACCGTCGACGATCGCGTCGCGGCCGATGCGTGTGTTCGGCCACACGATCGCGCCCGACACCTGCGCGCCTTCCTCCACCACGACGCCGCGGCCGATGACGCTGGCGGCGCCGACGCGGGCCCCGGGCTTGATCACGGCGGCGGTGTCGACGAAGCACGGACCCTCGAGCACCGCGCCGGCCTCGACCCGGGCGTCGGGAGCGACCACCGGCTGGCCCGAGGCGATGCCGGCCGGTCCCAGCGGACAGCGGCCGGCGAAGATGTCGCGGTGGACGCCGACGTACTTCTCGGGCGTGCCGATGTCGATCCAGTAGCCGCGCTCGACGTAGGCGACGAAGGTCTCCTTCCGCTCCACGAGCGAGGGGAAGTAGGCGCGTTCGATTGAGTAGGGCGTGTCCTTCGGGATCCGGTCGAAGGTGCCAGGCTCGAGCACGTAGATGCCGGCGTTGATCGTGTCGCAGGTGATCTCGTCGGCCGACGGCTTCTCGAGGAACCGGCGCACCGCGCCATCGGCGGTGGTCTCGACCAATCCGTAGGCGGCCGGGTTTTTCACCGGCGTCAGCACGACCGTGGCCCGGGCGCCGGTGTCGCGATGCCGGCGGATGACGGCGTTGACGTCGACGGCGGTCATCACGTCGCCGTTGAAGACGACCAGCGTGTCGTCGATGCCCTGGGCGGCGTAACGAATCGCGCCGCCGGTGCCGAGCGGCGACGGTTCGACGACGTAGCGCAGCCGCAGGCCCAACCCGGCGCCGTCGCCGAAGGTCTCCTCGAGCCGGCGCGGCTGGTAGTTGAGGCTGAGGATGACCTCGTCGATTTCGGGGACCTGCTTGAGCAGGTCGATCTGGTAGGCGAGGAACGGCCGGTCGAAGATCGGCACGATCGGCTTGGGCGTGTGCAGCGTCAGCGGCCGCAGTCGCGTCCCCTTGCCGCCAGCGAGCAGGATGGCTTTCATGTCAACCATCGATCATACATTGGCGGTAGAATCCGATCAGCCCCCGAAAGCTCCGCCATGAACCTGCCCAACGCGCTCACGGTGATCCGCATCGTGCTGGTGCCGTTGCTGGTCGTGGTCCTGCTCACCAAGTTCGAGGGCCGCGCGGTGCTGGGGATCCACGTCGAGTTCGTCGCGACGGCGATCTTCGGGCTGGCGTCGCTGACTGACTGGCTCGACGGCTACCTGGCGCGCCGCCGACAGCAGATTACCTGGGTCGGCGAGGTGCTCGACCCGATTGCCGACAAGCTGCTCATCTCGGCCACGCTCGTCTCGCTGGTCCAGCTCGACCTGGCCCCGGCGTGGATGGTGGTGGTGATCATCGGCCGCGAGTTCGCGGTGACCGGGCTGCGCAGCCTGGCGTTCTCGCGCGGGCTGGTCATCGCGGCCTCGCCGCTGGGCAAGCTGAAGATGGTGACGCAGGTGGTGGCGGTGCTGCTGTTGCTGCTGGGATGGGAGCGGTTCCCGCTGCTGCTCGGCCTCGGCAAGATCGCGCTGTGGGCCGTGCTGGCGACGGCGCTGGGCTCGGCGGCCGACTATTTCTGGCGCTTCAGCCGCGCCGTGCCGCCGACGGCGGCGGTGACCGACTTCGCCGCCGCACAGGCGCGCCGCGAGCGCGCCAAGGCCGATCGCCCCGGCGTCGCGTAGGGGCTGCTAGGGGCGCGTCGCCGGCGCCTGCGTGCCCACCCAGTCGCCGGCGTAGAGCGCGTCGCGGACCCGATCGGCGATCACCGTCGAGGTCTCGCCGGTGACGGTCAGCACGATCGCGCGCCCCACTTCGACCAGCGGCCCGCCGGTCTTCGGGTCGCGGAAGATCGACAGCCTGGCGCCGGCGGTGTAGCCATGCGCGCTGCCGCGGTTGACGGCGATGAGGTCGCCGTTGGCGAACGACCGCCGGCCGTCGGTGCCGAAGAGCAGCCGGCCCATGTCGTTGAACTGGTTGGTGCCGTCGGCGGCGACGGCCGCCGGCATCGGCGCCGGCGTGAAGGGCTCGAGATAGTCGCCCTCGAGGAACCCGTCACAGGCATAGTCGATGCGGGCCAGCGCGGAGAAGTCGTCCGACGCCGTCACCGTGATCCAGCCGGCGGTGTGGACCGTACCCGGCGTGGTCATCGACGGTTCGGTGCGGTCGGGACTGATGAGCTGTCGCCGCACGAAGAACTGCTGACCGGGCTGGAAACCGAGCGTCGTACCGCCGGGCAGCATCAGCGTGTCGGGCTTGGCGTAGGAGCCGCGCAGCTTGGCGTCGCCCTCGTGGGCGGCCGCCAGCCGGTGCGCCGGCGGCAGGGCGCCGAAGATTGGCAGATCTGCGCAGCTCAATCGCTTCGGGTACATCCCGAGCGACCCGAACGCGCCCGGCGGCAGCGGCGCTTGCGCCGCGGACGGCACCAGGGCGACGGTGACGAGCACTGCACACAGACACGCAGTTCGACGCATGGTCTACCTCTCCGAGGGCGGGGCGCTCTTGAGTTCGTCCACCCGGCGGCGGGTCGCCTCCAGGTACGAACTTTGTTCGAACTCTTTCAAAAGTCGTTCGAAGTACGGGAGCGCCTCAGCCTTCTTCTCCTGCCTAAGCAATGACTCGGCCAGGTGGTAGTAGACGGCATCGCGGCGCGTGAATTCCGGGTCCTCGTCCAGCACCTGCTTGAAGCGATCGACGGCCCCGGGATACCACTTCGAGCGGTAGTAGAAGTACCCGACCCGGTAGCTGGCTTCGCTCAGGCGGTCCTTGGCCTGGCGCATGAGGGCCCTGGCCTCGGGCAGCAGGGCACTGTTGGGATAGCGATCGACGAACACCTGCAGTTCCTTCACCGCTTCACGCGTGTTCGTCTGATCGCGCTCCGGTGCCAGCATCTGCTCGCACTGCGCGAAGGCGAGCCGGTACTGCGCATAGTCGGCACGCGGGCTGGTCGGGTAGAAGGTCAGGAACTCACGGAACTCGTTCACCGCGAGCAGCAACGACTCGGTGCTGTGCTCGCCGATGTAGGTGTCGCCGACGCCCAGCTTGGCGTCGGGCCGGTACTGGCTCTGCGGGTAGTTGTCGACGATCTGACGGTAGTACTCGCGGGCCGCCAGCCACTTGCGATCCTTGAACTCCTCCGAGCCGCGATCGAACAGGAACTTGTCGGCTTCGGCGTTGGCCGGCGGCGGGGTGGTCCGCTGCGAGCCGCAGGCCGCCAGGCCCAGCCCCAGGAGGAGCGCGGCGAGCCTCGAAATCAGTCGTCATCGCGTCGAGAACCAGCGATACATCGCCGTCAGGCCCTGTTCCAGGGTCACCGACGGCGTGAAGCCGAGGTCGGCCCGGGCCAGGGTCGTATCGGCGTAGGTGTCGCGCATGTCGCCTTTCTGAGGGGGCTGGACGTCCACGGTCACGGGCCGGCCGGTGACGCGGCCGAGCAGCCCGAACACCTCGAGCAGGGTCACCCGCGACCCTCCCCCGATATTGTAGACGCGCCCCGCGACCCCGCGGACGGCCGCCGTCGCCGTGGCGGCGGCGGCGTCGGCCACGAAGGTGAAGTCCCGGGTCTGCAGTCCGTCGCCGAACTGGACCAGCGGCCGCCCGGCGGCGAGGGCGGAGAAGAACCGGTGGAAGCCCATGTCGGGCCGCTGCCGGGGACCGTAGACGGTGAAGTAGCGCAGCGACACCGTCGGCACCCCGTGATTGACGAAGTAGAGGTAGGCCAGCTGTTCGGCCGAGAGCTTGGTCACACCGTACGGCGACACCGGCTGCGGGAGAGCATCCTCCCGCATCGGCATCGTCACCAGATCGCCGTACACCGACGAGCTCGAGGCATACACCACCCGCTCGATCGGCCGGCCGACGCAGGCTTCGAGCAGGATCTGCGTCGCATCGACGTTGAGCTCGGTGTAGACGCGGAAGTCGCGTCCCCAGCTCTTGCGCACACCGGCTTGCGCGGCGAGATGGAAGACGTGGCTCACGCCGTCGAGGAGCGCTGCCAGGTCGGCATCGGCGATGGCCGCCTCGACCAGGCGATACCCGGGCCGCGCGCGCAGCGCGGCGACGTTGGCGTCCTTGATTGCCCGCGGGTAGTAGTCGGTGAAGCAGTCGAGCGCGATCACCTCCGCGCCCGCGTCCAGCAGCCGTTCGCTGAGGTGCGACCCGATGAAGCCGGCGCCCCCGGTTACCAATGCTCTCATCTGATGAGTTCCTTGATCGTCTCGGGTACCCGCTTGGGGCGGCCCCGTGCGTCCAGCAACGCGTGGACGGTGGTTCCGGTGGCCACGCCGCCGCCCGGTCCGGTGATGTCGTAGTCGAAGGCGAGCCGCGCCGGCGAGACCAGCCGCGCCGTCGCGCGCACCGCCAGCGCGTCGTCGTAGCGGGCGGGGGACCGGTACTCGCACCGCGCCTCGATCACCGGCAGGAACAGTCCGTCGGCCTCGAGCTGGCGGTAGGTAATCCCGGCGGCGCGAAGCCAGTCCGTGCGGGCCACCTCGAACCAGACGAGGTAGTTGGCGTAATAGGCCACGCCCATCTGATCGGTCTCGGCGTAGCGCACCCGCAGGTGCGACACGTGCGGCCGTCCGGCTGGCGTGGGGCTCCCGGCCGCGGCCGGATGCGGCTCAGCCATCGCCGTCTGCACCGGCGGCCCGCCGCAACGCCCGAACGGCGGCGGTTGGATCGCCGTGACCGAAGATGGCGTGGCCGGCGACCAGCAGCGTGGCCCCGGCCTCGACCACCACGCGCACCGTGTCGAGATCGATGCCGCCGTCCACTTCGATCTCGGCGAGGCTGCCGGTGCGGGCCAGCAGGTCGCGCACGCGGCGGATCTTCGTGGCCGTGTGCGGAATGAAGCGCTGGCCGCCGAAGCCCGGGTTGACCGACATCACCAGGACGACGTCGAGATCGGCGGCGACGTCCTCGATGGCGGCGACCGGCGTCGACGGGTTCAGGGCGACGCCAGCCTTGGCGCCCAGTTCCTTGATCGCCGCCACCGTGCGATGCAGGTGCGGCAGCACCTCGGCGTGCACCGACAGCGTCGAGGCGCCGGCGTCGACGTAGGCCTTCAGGTACCGATCCGGATTGGCGATCATCAGGTGGACGTCGAGCGGCACCGTCGCCACCCGCCGGATTGCCTTGACGACCGGTGGGCCGATCGTGAGGTTGGGCACGAAGTGACCGTCCATCACGTCGACGTGAATGAGGTCGGCGCCGCCGGCCTCGACCGCCGCGACGTCGCGGCCCAGGTGGGCGAAGTCGGCGGCGAGGATCGAAGGGGCGAGCCGCGGCCTCATCGGGCGACCTCGAGCGAGATCGCGTCGCCCGGGTGCACCTGGAACCCGCCGGCCGGCGTCTGCCGCACGATCAGCCCGGCCGGCAGCCCGACGGCCGTCTCCTGGGCGACGAAGCTGACCCGGAATCCCTGCTGACGGAGCACCGCCGCTGCCTGCTCACCGCCCAGGCCGATGAGATCGGGCATCACGTAGCCCGCCGACTCGGCCCCGCGGCTCACGAGCAGCCGCACCTCCGCGGCCGGCTGTCCCGGCGGCGGCTCCTGCGCCACGACCTGATCGGCCAGGAATGCGTCGGAGCGAATCTCCGACACGGTGGTGGCGTCGAGCCCTTCCTGCGAGAGCCGGATGCGGGCCGCGCGTTCCGTCTCGCCGACCATGCCCGGCATGTAGGCGACCCGCGGACCCGCCGAGACCCAGACCCGTACCGTGCGCTGGCGTCGCGACGGCGTGCCGGCGCGAGGATCCTGGCCGAGGATCCGGCCGGCGGGGATCTCGGTGCTGGGGCGTTGTACCGCGTCGACCCGCAGACCGAGTTGCTCGCGGGTGAGGCGGGCGGCGGCCTCCGGGAGGCTGGTCCCGGCGACATCCGGGACGGTGACCTCGCGGGCGCGCACCGCGACCTGCACCGCCACGGCAGCGCACACCAGAAACGTCGCCGCGAGGGCGCCGCCGATCACCACCAGTCTGCCGAGCGTCCTCACCCGCCGCCGAAGGGCCATGCGCAATCGATCACTTTATTACATGGCCTACCTGGGCGCCAGCGGCGCCGGTGCCCGCTCGAGCACCGCGCCGAAATACCCGTCGAGCCCATCGCGCGACGGATGCGTGCGGAACAGGCCGTCGGCCGCCACGAAGCGGGCCACGGCCGGAGCCACCGGCGCCGGCATCGCCCCGCGGAACTCCGGCAGCGCCTGGAGAGCCCGGGTGACGACCTGTTCGTTCTCCTCGGGCTCGGTCGAGCAGGTCGTGTAGACGAGGTGCCCGCCGGCCCGGACCATCGCCGCCGCCCGACAGACGAGGTCCAGCTGCCGCGCGGCGTAACGCGCCAGGTCTTCGGGCCGGCGCCGCCACTTGATGTCGGGGTCGCGCCGCAGCGTGCCCAGCCCGCTGCAGGGCGCGTCCACGACCACGACGTCGAACGACCGGGGGGTGAAGGGCAGCGGCGCCTCGGCGTCGAGATGGACGGTCTGCACCCGCGTTGCCCGCCCTCTCCGCAGCGTGTCGGCGAGCAGCCGCAGGCGCGCGGGTTGCACGTCGCAGGTCACGACCAATCCGCCGTCGGCGGCCGCGGCGTAGAGCAGGGCCTTGCCGCCGGGCGCCGCGCACACGTCCAGTACGCGATCGCGGTGCGCCACCGGCGCCAGGTGCCCGGCCAGCTGCGATCCCTCGTCCTGGATCAGGCAGACGCCGTCGGCGACGGCCCGACTCGTGGCCGGCGCACCGCCGGTGACCCGCAGGCCCCAGGGGGCGTAGGGCGCCGGCTCGGTCGTGATGCCATCGGCGGCCAGCGCGGTGGCCACCTCGTCGCGCGTCGCCGCCAGTGGATTCATGCGCAGCGTCGTCGTCGGCGTGGTGTTGTTGAAGGCGAGCCAGGCCTCGACGGCGTCCAGCGGCTCGCGCGCGAGCCAGCGGGCCACGAGCCACGGCGGATGGGCGTGCACCACCGCCAGGTACTCCGCCCACTCGTCGGGCCACGCGTCCACGGGCCCGTCGGGGCGTGCCGGCAGGCCCCGCCCTTCGCCGTCGGACGAGACGGCGGAGCACGGCGTTCACCAGACCGGCGGCGCTGGTCTTGCGCGCCGCGCGCACCAGCGCGACGGCGTCGTGGACCACCGCCGATGGCGGCACCCGCGTCAGGAACAGCAGCTGATACGCCCCGAGCCGGAGCGCGAGCAGCACGTCGAGATCCAGCTTCGCCAGCGGCGTCCGCGACAGCTGCGCGATGGCGGCATCGAGCCGCGACTGCCAGCGCACAGTACCCACGGCGAGTTCGTGCAGCAGCGCGACGTCACGCGGGTCGTCGATTCCGCGCCGGGCGCTGTCGAGCGCCTCGCCAAGGTCGCGGCGGCCACCGGCCACCTGCGCCCAGCACGGCGAACGCCGCCCGGCGGGCCGGCGCGATCACGACGGCCCGCACGCGTCGCCGACGGCGAGCCCGCGGCCGGCCTGGAACGCCGTCGCCGTGAGTGGTCGGCCGCCTTCGAGCTGGAGGGTGACGAGGCGCAACACCTGGCCGTCACCGGCGGCGATGTCGATGCCATCAGCGCCGGCCCTCACGACGGTGCCGGGCGCGGCCTCGCTCGGCACGTTCGGCACGACGCTGCGATGGGCGATCACGCGCCGGCCGCCACAGCTGAACGACGCATGGGGCCAGGGATGCAGGCCGCGCACCTGGTCGTGCAGCGCTGGCGCCGGCCGCCGGAAGTCCATCGGCGCATCGGCGCGCGTGATCTTCGGCGCGTAGGTGGCGCGCGACCCGTCCTGCGGCTCCTCGGGAACCGGTCCGGCGCGCAGCCGCTCGAGGACGTCCTTGAGCAGCGTCGCGCCTTCGACCGCGAGGACGCGCTCCAGCATGTCGCTGGTCGTCTCGGCGTCGATCGGCACGCGCACCCGGTCGAGCATCGGCCCGGCGTCCAGTTCCTGGACCACCCGCATGATCGTCACGCCCGACTCACGGTCGCCGGCCAGAATCGCGCGGTGGACCGGGGCGGCGCCGCGCCACGCGGGCAGCAGCGAGGCGTGGACGTTGATGAGGCCGCGGCGGTGGCTGCGCCAGCAGCCACGCCGGCAGGATCTTGCCGTAGGCCGCCACCACGCCGAGATCGGCGCCAGCGCCGCCAGCGACTCGCGGACCCCGGGGTCGGCGAGCCGCGACGGCTGCAGGACGCGCAGGCCGCGGGCCTCGGCGAACGCCTTGACCGGCCCGGCGGCGACCTTCTGGCCGCGGCCCCGGGGCCGATCGGGCTGCGTCACGACGGCCGCCACGGCGACCCCGGGCGTCTCGAGCACGGCGGCGAGCGTCGGCACCGCGAAGGCCGGCGATCCGAAGAACACGACCCTCATCGCGGTGTCACCAACGTCCGGCGCGTTCCAGCTTGCGGATCTTCCGCAGGATCATCGCGCGGCTGAGGCCGCGGAGACGATCGACGAAGACCCGGCCCTCGAGATGATCCATCTCGTGCTGGAGCGCGCGGGCCAGGAGCCCCGTGCCCTCGACGCGGCGGCGCACGCCGGCCAGGTCCAGGGCAGCCACCGCGGCCCGCTCGGGCCGGACGACGGTGGCGGTGAATCCCGGCAGGCTGAGACAGCCCTCCTCCTCCAACTGCATCCCGTCGCGCTCTTCCCAGGTGGGATTGATGCACACCTGCAGCGCCAGCGGGTCGCGTCCCGCCGACGCATCGATGACGAACACACGCAACCCGACGCCGACCTGCGGCGCGGCCAGGCCGATGCCGTTGGCGGCGTACATCGTCGCGACCATGTCCTGGACCAGCGCGGTGATCTCGGGCGTGATGGCGGCAACCTCGGCGGCCGGCGCCCTGCAGCACCGACGCGCCGAGACGCAGCACCTCCCGGCGCATGCATCTACGACGTCCGCCGGCGCGTGAGCCGGCCCGCCATCGCGTCGCCGGTGGCGGCCATGTGGCGCCGGATCTGCGCGATGGCGTCGCCGCCGAAGCGATCGAGCAGCGCGTCGGCGACGACGAGCGCGACCATCGCCTCGCCGACGACGGCAGCGGCGGGCACCGCGCACACGTCGCTACGTTCGATCGCGGCCGGCGCGTCGTCGAGCGTCGTCAGGTCGATCGAGCGCAGCGGCTGCATCAGCGTGGCGATGGGCTTCATGTGGCCGACGACGCGGAGATCTTCGCCATTGGTGACGCCGCCCTCGAGCCCGCCGGCGCGATTGGTCGGGCGCGTCGGCCGCCGGCCGTCGGGCGCCGGGAGGATCTCGTCGTGCACCCGTGAGCCGGGCCGGGCGGCGCTCTCGGCGCCCAGGCCGATGCCCACGCCTTTGATGGCCGGGATCGACATCACGGCCTGCGCGAGCCGGCCGTCGAGCTTGCGGTCCCACTGGGTGTAGGAGCCCAGGCCCGGCGGGAGACCGCGCACGATCACCTCGAAGGTGCCGCCCAGCGTGTCGCCGGCCGCGCGGGCTTCGTCGATCCGCGCGATCATCCGCGCCTCGGTGCCCTGATCCACGCACCTGAGCGGGGCGTCGGCGGGGAGAGCGGCGGCTTCGTCGAAGGTGACCAGACGCGACCGCGTCGAGGGCGACCTCGGCAATCGCCGTCACGTGGCTGGTGACCTGCGTACCGACCGCCTCCAGCAGTTGAATCGCCAGCGCGCCAGCAGCGACGCGCGCCGCCGTCTCACGGGCGCTCGCCCGTTCGAGCACGTCGCGCACGTCGTCGTGCTCGAACTTCAGCGCCCCGGCGAGGTCGGCGTGCCCGGGGCGGGGCCTGACGACCGGAGCCCGGTTCGCGCCGGTGGCCCCCTCGGGCATGTCCGCGCCGGTATGCATCGTGCGCTGCCAGTTCACCCAGTCGCGATTCTCGATGACCAGCGCGACCGGGGCGCCGGTCGTGCGTCCGCGTCTGACGCCGGACTGCACCACCGCCATGTCGGATTCGATAGCCATCCGGCGCCCGCGGCCGTAGCCGCCCTGACGTCGTCTGAGGGCGTGGGTGAGCCGGTCGAGATCGATGGGAAGACCGGCGGGCAGGCCATCGACGATGACCGTGAGGCCTCGGCCATGCGACTCGCCGGCGGTGAGAAACCGCAGCATCGCGCGTGAATTGTATACGAACTTTCTGCGGCCGCCGGGGCGCGGCCACGCCGCGCATGGGCGGCGCTGCGGCCGCGCCGGCGGTCCGCCCCTTGCACCCTCTTGCGGCGATGTCGATGACCGACCACGAACGCCGCGCCGTGGCCCACGTGTGCCAGCGGCTCAGGGCAGCCGTGCATGCCTCGGCGGTGGCGGCATGGACGCTGACGCCCCGCGTGTGCATCGCGGCCGACGGCGACCTGACCACCGCGGCGGATCCATCGGTCGTGCCGGTACGGTACGGCGCCGATCAGGTCGGCGATTTGGCGTGGTGTCCGGCCACGCTGCCCCCGAGCGCGATGCAGGTGTGGCTGGTCTCGGCCACCGCCGAGATCCTCGGCCCGCTTCTCACCGTCATCAGCGGTGCGGCGGCGCCGCACAGTGCCCCCGCCGCGCTCGGCCTGGTCGGCGTGAGCCCGGCGATGGTCCAACTGCGCAGCGACATCCCGCGGGCGGCGGCTTCGCCGTTTCCCGTCCTGATTGAAGGCGAGAGCGGCGTCGGCAAGGAGCTCGTCGCCCGGGCGATCCATGCGGCCAGCCGGCGGCGGGGGGCGTTTGTCGCCGTCAACTGCGCAGCGCTGGCGGAGGAACTGATCGACGCCGAGCTGTTCGGCCACGTCCGCGGCGCCTTCACCGGGGCAGCGGTGGAGCGGCGGGGCCTGTTCGAGGAGGCACATGGCGGCACGTTCTTCCTCGACGAAATCGCCGAGCTGTCCGGGCGCGGGCAGGCCAAGCTGCTGCGTGTGCTGCAGGAAGGCGAGCTGCGGCGCCTCGGCGAGAATGCGCCGCGGCGCATCGACGTGCGGCTCGTGGCGGCGACGAACCGGTCGCTGCAGGCCGAGGTCGCCGCCGGGCGCTTCCGCGCCGACCTGCGCTTCCGGCTCGACGTCGTGCGCCTGCGGGTGCCGCCGCTGCGGGATCGGCGCGAGGACGTCGGTGCGCTAGCCGAACACTTCTGGCGCGCGGCCGCCGCGCACACCGGCTCACAGGCGCAGCTGGCGCCCTCGCTGCTGGCGGCACTGGCCGCGCACCCCTGGCCCGGTAACGCCCGCGAGCTGCAGAACGCCGTGGCGGCCATTGCCGTGAACGCCCCGCTGCGCGGGCTCGTCCGGGCCGACGACATGGCGCCGCACTGGCACGGCCCGGCCGAACCGCCGCCGGCGTCGCTCGACGCCGCGCGGCGCTCGTTCGACGCCGCCTACGTGCGGGCCGCGCTGGCGCGCTGCGGACAGCGGCCGGGCGCCGCGGCCCGCGAGCTGGGCGTCACCCGCCAGGGCCTGGCGAAGCTCATGGGGCGACTGGGGCTGCGGCCGGGCGGCACCGGCGGGCCGCTCCGGCCGGCCATCTAGTGCTGGCGTCGAGACGGCCGGCGTCAGCGGCCGGACAGGGTCCGGGCGAGGGCGCGTAGACCGTCGTGGCCGGGCTCGAGGGCCAGACCCTCCTCGACGAGCTCGCGGGCCCGGCCTGTCGCGCCGCGGTCGAGCTCGGCCTCCGCCAGCCGGTGGAGCAGCGGCGCCGAGGGGCCGGTCTCGGCCATCGCCTTCTCGTACCAATACGCGGCGCCGTGCGGATCGCCGATCTCGCATCGACAACGCGCCGATGCGTGGCGCGACGGCGGCAAACGCCGGCGTTCCGGAGATCAGCGCCGCGTACTCGACCAGGGCCTGACGGGCCTCCGGCCACAGGCGGCGGCGTTCCAGCACGTCGGCCAGCCGGGCGAACGCCTCCGGCGGCGCTGGCAGGCGCTCGACGGCTCGCCGCAGGTCGCGCTCGGCGCCCTCGAGGTCGCCGGCCAGCACCCGGACGCGACCGAGCTGCAGGAACGTCTCGCCGCTGGGGCCGTCCAGGGCCGCCGCACGCGCCAGCGCGGCCAGTGCCTTCTCGAGGGCCACGGCATCGCCCGTCTCGGCCGCGCGCAGCCACACCGCGCCGAGGGCAGCGAAGACCGCGCTCGACTCCGGAAAGCGCTCGGCCGCGCGGCCCAGCGAGAGCACTGCGGCGTCGTGCCGTCCGGCGCGAAGGTAGGCAGCGCCGACGGCGACGGCCCGCTCGGCCCGTTCGGGTTCCAGCGCCGCCAGCGCTGCCAGTTCGTCGACCGCCCGGGCGGTGTCGCCGCGCGCCTGCAGCACGTCGACGCGGGCTTCGCGGGCCTCGAGCAGGCCCGGTGAGAGCCGGGCCGCCGTGCCGAGCGACGTCAGCGCTTCGTCGAGCCGGCCGGCATCGCGGAGGCTGACGCCGAGCAGGTAGTGGGCCTCGGCGAGATTCGGGGCCAGCGTGATGGCCCGTCGCAGGGGGTCGATGGCGGCGCCGGCGCGGCCTTCGCGGTAGCGCGCGACTGCCAGCTTGTAGAAGACCTCGGCCTGCCGATCGTCGAGCGCCAGACTCTGCGCGTAGCGCTCGGCGGCGCGGGCGTGGCGCCCGAGCCCGGCGTTGACGTCGCCCTGCCACTCGAAGACCCGCGGCGCCGAGGGATCGAGTTCGGACGCCCGCCGCAGATCGCGCAGCGCCGCTTCGGGCTCGCCGCGCTGCCGATAGGCGAGCCCGCGCTTCAGGTGGGCGGCCATCGAATCGGCCCGGAGGGTGATGGCCCCGGTATAGGCCTCGATCGCGGCCGACAGGTCGGCGGCGCCGAGCGCGGCATCGCCGGCCAGCACGAGCCGCTCGTACTCCCGCTCGTTGCGCACCGACACCACGGCCAGCGCCGTGCCCACGGCGAGCGTCAGGCTGGCCCCGAGGGCCAGCGGCCAGGCCCATCCGGACGACACGAACGCATGGTAGCAGGGGTGGACCGGGAACCTTCTGAGGATCGGCGGGTTCTAACTCGTGTAGCGGCGGAGACGTCCCCCTGCCGCGGGTGGTAAACTATCGATGGCACGCGCACTGGCCAGCAGCCCCGTGAAGGACGCTCGAGCGCTTGGATGGACTGACGTCGGCACCGATGAGGCCGAGCTGGTACAGCGCTGCGCGGCCGGCGACGAAGCAGCGTGCGCGGAGCTGGTGGCGCAACACCAGCGCATGGTCTACCAGCTGGCGTTCCACCTGCTCGGCAACCGCGAAGAGGCCCTCGACCTGTCGCAGGAAGTGTTCCTGCGCGTCTTCCGCACCGTCGGGTCGTTCCGCGGCCAGTCGTCGCTGCGCACGTGGCTGTTCCGAATCGTCGTCAACCAGGCGCGGAACCGGCAGCGCTGGTGGCGCCGGCGGCGCCAGAGCGATCAGATGTCGCTCGACCAGCACGTCGTGGATCACGGCGAGTTGCGTCAGCCCGGCGACGACGCGGCGCCCGACCGTGTACTGGCGCGCAAGCAGACCGCGCGGCGGCTGTGGGACGCGCTCGACCGCCTGCCGTTCGATCAACGCACGGCGATCGTGTTGCGGGAGTTCGACGGCCTGAGCTACGACGAGATCGCGTTTTCGCTCGACATCGCCGTCGGGACCGTGAAATCGCGGCTCACCCGCGCCCGGCAGGCGCTGCGCACCGACCTGCAGGAGTCGCGGCTGTGATCCACCGCGTCCCCTGCGAGACCGTGCGCGAGGAACTCGAGGCGTTCCACGACGGCGAGTTGACCCTCGACTGGCAGCTGCTGATCCGCGAACACCTCGAGACGTGCGTGGCGTGCCGGATCGAGCACGCCGATCTGGAGCTGCTGCGCAGCGGCCTGCGCGAGGTGCCCGGCGACCGCGCCGCGCCGCCAGAGAGCTGGACGGGCGCGGTCCTCGAGCAGGTCAAGGTCGAACGCCAGCTGTCGTGGCACACCTGGCTGCTCGGCGTCTTCGACGACATGCACCTGGTGTGGCCGGCGCTCGGCGCGACCGCGGCGGTGCTCGTCTGCCTGATGGCCTCGGCCGAGGTGATGCAGGCCACCAACGAGCAGCGCCCCGACTCGCTCGCCGGCGTCATCGGCTACCTGGCCAGCCCGGGGTCCAACGTCAACCCGGCGCGGATGGACGGCTTCACCGCGGTGCCGCGCCGCTACGAGAGCGATCACTGGCCGGTGGGCAGCGGGGACGCCGTGCTGGCGCTGTCGGCCGTGGTGACGCGCGAGGGCCGGATCCAGAACGTCGAGATGCTGGCGGCCGAGCAGGCGCGAGCCCTCAAGGTGAAGCCGGAAGTCGTGCTCGCGATGCTCGACGCGGCGTCGCGCGCGCAGTTCGAGCCGGCGCGGGCCGGTGGCGCTCCGATCGCCGTCAGCATGGTGTGGCTGCTGGCGCACACCACCGTCGTCGGCCGGGAAGCGGATGTCGATCGCCTGATGCGCCCGCTGCCGGCCGCGGTGCCGCCGGTCGCCTCCCAGGGACCGGAGCGTCCGCGTCGCATCCGGTCGTAAGCGGCGACGGCACCGGCCGGCCAGCAACCCCCGAATCTATCGGCGCACTCGTCAGCGCAGGACGACGGTTGTCGTGCCGAGGTTGTGCAGGGCGTCGGCCGCTCGCACGACGAGAGTGCGTCCCGCCGCATCGGCTTCGAGCCGAAGGCTGAGCGTCTCCCGCCGACCGTCGAGCAGGCCGTCGGCCGGGTAGGCCGGCAGCCAGGGTCCGCCGTCGAGCGAGTACTCGAGTCGGGACACCGCCGACTGGTCGTCGCGCACCTCGACGGTGACCGACGGGCGGCCGCCGTCCCGGGTGACCGCCCCGGCGGTGAGCAGCGGCGGCGTGTTGTCCACCTCGATGACGCCGGACTCCAGTTCCCCGCTCAGCGCACTGGCCGTCGCCTGCGAGGGACCGTCGCTGGCGGCGATACGCACCACGTAGCTGCCGCTCGGCACCGCCGCCGTGTCCCAGACGAAGATGGGATCGGACAGCTCGGTCGCCAGCGTCTTCCAGGCCGTGTCCCCTTCGCGGCGATACGCCACGTCGAAGGTCAAATCGTCGCCGTTGGCGTCATCGCCCTTCCACACCAGCGTCTGCAGGCCCTTCTGATAGGTACGCCGCCCGAGCGTGGGGGCGCCGGTAGACGGCGCGGGCTGGCCCTGATTGGCGAGGCGGCGCTCGATCACGTCGGCGGGATAGCCGGCGATCTCGGTCTCGCCGGTGGAGAAGGGCTTTTGGAAAACGACGCCCGGCGGGTGCACGACCAGTCCGCTCACCACCGGCCGCTGGTTGCGCTGCAGGTAGGCCGCGCTGACAGACGTGACCACGGGCCCTTCGCCCTTGCCGGTGAGCACGACCCGCCACTGGAGGTAGCGGGCGCTGGGGCTGACGATGGGCGTGCCCTCGGCCTCGGCATAGGCGGGGCTCCATTGACTCCACGCGTCGTCGGGGACCGGCGTGTTGCCGCTCCGAGTGGCCAGCTCGACGCGCGCCCCGGCGGGCACCGTGGCCCGCCACGACAGCACGCCCCACGTCGCCACGCTCCGCGCGTCGCGCACCTCGGACACGTAGCTGCCGCGCTCGGCGTGTCCGGTGTCGACGCGCATCAGCGCCCCGCCGTTGGACGTCGCGACGAGCGTCCGGCCCTCGCCGCGCAGCAACTGCACCGACTGCTGGCCGGGAATCCGGCCGACGAGGCTCGCCCGCAGCGGATCGCCGCTGAGCCGATAGAGCTTGCCCTTGTGGCCCGTGGCCACCAGCAGGCTGCTGCCGTCCTCGACGGCGACGTCGTAGGGGACGTCCTCGCGCGACTCCCACAGCTGATCCCAGGTGCCATCGCCGTTCACGCGGAAGATGGCGCCCATCACCGCGCCGGTTGCGCCCGGGCTGGCCGTGCCTCCCGGTACCGGCGGCGGCGTGTCGGTCACCGACATCGCGGTGATCTCGGTCCGCACGGTGGCCACCGGTGTGGTGCGGGACGGCTCGGGCAGGGTGATCGTCTCGCCGCCGCTGCCCTCGGCGCCACCGCTGCGGCGTGCCTGAGCGACCACGTACAGCCGGCCGCGCGCATCGAGGCGGATGGCGCGGGCCTCCTGCAGGTTGGTATCGAGCAGCAGGAACGGCCGGCCCTCGTCGTCGAGCCTGAAGACGCGGCCAGGCGACTCGGTGCCGACGACCAGCCGGCGGTCGGCATCGAACGCCATCGACACGACGTGGGCGGCAGTGGATGTGTAGAGCGGTGTGCCGGTGCCGTCGGCGGACACACGGTAGACGCGGCCCTTGGGATCGCCCGCGGCGACGTAGACCCGTCCGGCGGCGTCGGCCGCCAGCGACCAGATGTACTTCTCGTCGGGATCGAAGAACTCGGTGGCCGCGCCCGCCGCGTCGACGCGGTAGACCTTCCCCTCGGGCGAGGTGGCGACGAGCACCGAGCCGTCGGCGCGGGGCAGCACCGCGTGCACCTGCAGCTCGGGCGCATCGTAGAACAGCGTGCCACGGCCGGTGGCGTCGACCCGGAATACCTTGCCGTCGTTCCCGGTGCCGAGGAACACCGCGCCACCGGGTCCGGGCACCGCGGTCCACACGAAGGGCACGGCGGCGTCGATACTCGCGCGTGATCGTCGGCCCGAGGGTGAGCCGGCCGTGCTCGTCCACCGCGAGCTGGTCGAGGTCGCCCTTCAGGAAGTCGGCTTGCGTGGCGGCGCGCCAGAACTGCGGACCGGCGGACACCGCCGCGGCGGTGGCCACGCCGAGAGCAACGACAAGAAGAGCTCGAAGCATGGTGGGGAAGACTCGGGGCGGAGCGGCTGCTGAGCCGGTCACGGCTCGACGGTGAGTGATAGCTGGCGCGATCCGGAGACGGCGTACTCGACGGGGATCTCCCACTCGCCGCGGAGCGCGACCCTCAGGGTAGTGGCGCCGCTCGAGGGCCGGTCGCCGTCGATGACGCCGGCGACCGAGGCCGGCAGCCCCGGCATCAGCTCCCCATCGACCACCGCGCCGGCGGCCGGTGCCGTCAGGCGGACGTAGAGGCGATTGCTCCGCCGGGCGCGGTTCGAGACCCGCACGATCTGCGAGACCGGCTGGAGCTCGGCGCGGCGGACGTCGCGCAAATCCTGCAGGCCGAGACGCGGCCCGTCGCTCACGACCAGCTGCAGCGTGCCGGTAGCGTGAGTGGGGATGGTCACGGCTTGGTGCAGCAGCCGCTCGTCGCCGGTGGAGGTGCGGACCACGACGTGCAGCATCACGTCGCGTCCGGGATGGACGATCGGGTCGTCGACCCAGGCCCGGTCGATGACCGCGGTGCGCGTCGTCTCCTCGGCGTCGATGCTCAGCGTGATGCCCTGCAGGGTGAATTTCGACGTGGCGTTGCGGTAGAGCGCAGTGAGGGGTCCCGCCACGTAGGCCGCGGCGTTGGCGGCGCCCTGGTCGCCGACGAACACGTCGTCGAACGCGACCGCCCCGGCGTCGGCGACGCGGGCCTGCCCGCGGACCACGTAGGTCGCGGCGCCGGTCTGCCGTTCGTACGAGGTGATGACGTTGGCCACCGCCAGGAAGGTCAGCAGCGGCGTGAAGAGCTGATCGTCGGCGACGCCGAACGAGAAGCGGCGGGTCGGGCCCCGTCGCGAGTTGAGCGTCACCTCGACCGGGATGAGGTTCGGCGCCGGGCCCAACCGGCCGGCGATCGCGGTCGCCCGGTCCTGCGAGACCGTGCCGACCACCGCGCCGAGGCTGGCCAGCTTGCTCGAGCTGACCAGCGACGGCAGCACCGCGAGGACGTTGGCGCGCGTCATCGGAAAGGCCGTCGGTCCCAGGTTGTAGAGCGGATGGCCAAAGGCGTAAACGCGGTCGCCGTCCACCTCGGTGACCGTGCCAGTGGCCCCGAGCGAGAAGTCGCCGGAGAGCAGCGCCACGCCGACGGCGTCCCCGGGAGCCAGCGTGGCGGCGCGGCCGACCGCGGGCGGCGGCCCGGCCGGCGCTTGCAGCGGCACGAAGCCGGCGCCTTGCAGGCTCGGCACGAGGCCGTCGAGCACGCCGGTCACGAAGCCGCTGGACACCAGCGGCACGGCGATCGGCCTGAGGTCGGTGGCGAAGTGCCGCGGGAACTCGCCGGCGCTCGCGTTGACGAGCACGTCGGCCGCTGCCGCGGCGAAGGGCCGGGGCGGGACCAGCTCACGCCGCCAGATGCCGAGCAGCTCCTCGGGCGTCGAGGCGCGGTCGAGCGCCAGCGGCACCGGGCGCGACGCCCGCACCGTGCCGGCCAGCGCGGTGGCGTCGGTCATCTCGGCGATCGGCGTGATGCCGGCGATCGCCTCCTTCGGGAACTGCCCCAGCTGATAGGACACGGCGCCGAGCAGCCGGCCGTCGATGTACACCGGACTGCCGCTCATCCCGGCGATGACGCCGGTCTCGGCCAGCGGGCCGCCCTCGAGCTTGGCGAGGATGAGGTCGCGCTGCGGCGCCAGCACGCTCTTGAGCGTACCGATGATGCGGACGGTGAACTCCTCGACCGCCTCGCCGCGGAAGACCGTGCGCCCGACGCCGACCATCCCCGGACGCACTTCCGAGACGGGCATCACGGTGCTGCGGGCGCCGACCGGCCCGCCGAGCATCAGGGCCGCCAGGCACGACGCGCCCGCGACGAGAGGGGAGAGAAGCCGGCGCGACACTGTCCTTCCGTTATACGGGGTTCGCCAGGGGGAATCAAGGCGCGCCCGGCGCCTGCGTTGACAGACCGAGGGGCGTCTGGTACCGTCTGCGCTCACCCAAATGCGTCCGCTGTCGTCTCGCGCGTTTTCGTGCAACCTCACTGGTTCCTGCCAGGCGGGCTGCGGTGTGCCGTCGCGCTGGTATTGGTACTGGTCCTTTGCCGAGGAGGCGCCCGGGCACGTGTAGCCACCCACGACCAGCTACGACGACCGACAGCACGCCTCTTCGACCTCGCGGTTGAAGAGGCGTTTTTCGTTTCACGACAGATGTCACGACCTTTGCTCTGCGCGACCGTGACGGCCACGACGATGGCCGAGCTCCTCGAGCGCCGCGACGCCGTCCACGGCGCCGACCTGGTCGAGCTGCGACTCGACGGCGTGCGTGACGCCGATGCCGCCGGCGCACTGCAGGCCCGGCGGCTGCCGGTCGTCGTCACCTGCCGCGCCGCCTGGCAGGGCGGGCAGTTCGACGGCTCCGAGGAGGCGCGCACCGCCATCCTCGAACGCGCCTGGGATCTGGGCGCCGAGTTCGTCGACGTCGAAGACGGCGCCGCCGACGCGCTGGTGCGGCGCGCCGCCGGCCGGCGCATCGTCCGGTCGTTCCACGACTTCACCGGCGGGGCGGCCGACGCGGCGTCGCGCCTGGCGCGGTTGCTGGCGTCGGGCGCCGAGGTCGCGAAGCTCGCCGTGACCGTCACGCACCTGGCCGAGCTGGCCAGACTGTCAGAGCTGGGCCGCGGCGCAGACGGGCGATCGGTGGTCCTGGCGATGGGCGACGCCGGCGTGGCCTCGCGCGTGCTGGCCACGCAGATGGGGGCGCGATGGACCTACGCCGGCGACGCCGTGGCCCCGGGACAACTGTCGCTGGCACGGATGCGCGACGAGTTCCGCGTCCGCCGGCTCGGGCCCGACACCCGCGTGTTCGGCGTGCTCGGACGGCCGGTCGGCCATTCGCTGTCGCCGGTGATGCACAACGCGGCCTTCGCGGCGCTGGACATCGACGCGGTGTACCTCCCGCTGGCGGCGGCGAGCTTCGCGGATTTCCAGGCGTTCGCCACCGCCTTTGGCGTCGAGGGAGCGTCGGTGACGGCGCCGTTCAAACTCGACGCCGCGCGCGCGGCCCGGGCCGCGGATGCCCGCACCGCGGCCATCGGCGCCGTCAACACGCTGCGGCGGACGGCCGAGGGCTGGGACGGCCGCAACACCGACGTCGACGGCGTGATCGCCTCGCTGGCGGGGCGCGACCTGCGCGGCCGGCGCGTGGCGGTCCTGGGCGCCGGCGGCGCGGCCCGCAGCGTCGTGGCCGCCTTCACGGCCATCGGGGCCACTCCCACCGTGCACGCCCGCCGGCCCGAAGCGGCCGACGCGCTTGGCGCGGAGAGCGGCGCCCGGGTTGCGCCGTGGCCACCTTCCGCAGACGCCTGGGACATCCTCGTGAATGCGACGCCGGTCGGCACCGCGCCCGACGTCGAGGCCGTGCCCCTGCCGCTGTCCGGCAGCCTCAGCGGGCGCCTCGTCTACGACCTCGTCTACAACCCGGCGGAGACGGCGTTGCTGCGGCGGGCCCGCGCGCTCGGGGCTGAGACCCTCGGCGGGCTGCCGATGCTGGCGGCACAGGCCGCCGCGCAATTCACCTGGTGGACCGGGCTCACGCCACCCGACGGCGTGATGCAGCGTGCCGCCGAAGCGCGGCTCGAGGTCGAGGCGCGTCGTCCCGAAGTCATCCGCTCATGAGACTGACCACCTTCGAAGAGTTCGTCGATCTGGCCCAGCGGGGCAACTTCGTGCCCGTCTGCAAGGAGATCGTCGCCGACCTGCTGACGCCGGTCTCGGCGTTCCTCAAGGTCGCCGAGCACGCCGACTATGCGTTCCTCCTGGAAAGCGTCGAGGGCGGAGAGCATGTCGGGCGCTACTCGTTCCTCGGCAAGGATCCGTTCCTGGTCCTGCGCACGACCGGCGGGGTGGTCACGGTGGAGCGCGCCGGCGAAACGACGGTCCTCGACACCAGCTACACCGACGCGCTGCGGGCGTTGATGGCCGAGTACCAGTCTCCGTTCGTACCCGGGCTGCCGCGGTTCACCGGCGGCGCCGTCGGCTACCTGGGCTACGAGGCCGCGGCGTGGTTCGAACCCACGACCGCGCGACCCGACGGCGCCCGGCGTCCCGGCGACGACGCGGCGTTCATGCTCTTCGACACGGTGCTGGCCTTCGATCACGTGCAGCACCGCATCCTGGTCATCGCCAACGCCCGCATCAGCGGCGACGAGGACCTGCGCGCGCTCTACCAGTTCGCCTGCGCGAAGATCGCCTTCGTCGAGCGCGAGCTCGAGCGGCCGCTGTCGGTCTCGACCGCCCGCGAGGACGGACCGCTGGCGCTGTCGTCGAACCAGACCCAGGAGCAGTACGAAGCCGCCGTGAAACGCGCCAAGGCGTACATCGCCGCCGGGGACGTCTATCAGGTGGTCCTGTCGCAGCGGTTCGAGGCGGCGGTCGGGACCGAGCCGTTCACGGTGTACCGGGCGTTGCGCCACGTGAATCCGTCGCCCTACATGTTCTTCGTCCGCTGCGGCGCCCGCAGCATCGTCGGATCGTCACCCGAGATGCTGGTCCGCGTCGAAGGCCGCCACGCGGTGACCCATCCCATCGCCGGCACCCGGCCCCGCGGGCGAACGCCGGAGGAGGACCAGCGGCTCGCCGACGAGCTGAAGCGCAGCGAGAAGGAGCGCGCCGAGCACGTGATGCTGGTCGACCTCGGGCGCAACGACCTCGGACGGGTCAGCACCTACGGCAGCGTGCGCGTCCCGACCTACATGACGCTGGAACGCTACTCGCACGTGATGCACCTGGTGTCGGTGGTCGAGGGACAGCTGGCCGACGGACAGGACCGCCTCGATGCGCTCGCCTCGTGCTTCCCGGCCGGCACCGTCTCGGGTGCGCCGAAGGTGCGCGCCATGCAGATCATCAACGAGCTGGAGCCCGGGCCGCGCGGCGTCTACGCCGGCGCGATCGGCTATCTCGACTTCGCCGGCAACCTCGACTTCTGCATCGCGATCCGGACCCTGGTCCTCGAACACGGACGGGCCTACGTGCAGGCCGGCGCCGGCATCGTCGCCGACTCGAATCCCACCGCCGAGTACGACGAGACCCACGACAAGGCACGGGCGATGCTGCGCGCGCTGGAACTGGCACGGACGGGGCTGTAGATCGTGGTGCTCGTCATCGACAACTACGACTCGTTCACCTTCAACCTGGTCCAGTACCTGGGCGAGCTGGGGGCCGAGATCCAGGTGCGCCGCAACGACGCCGTGGACGTGGCCGGCGTGCGGGCGCTGGCGCCCGATCGCATCGTGGTGTCGCCGGGACCGGGGCGACCCGAGGACGCCGGCGTGTCGTGCGAGCTCATCCGGCAGCTCGCTGGCGAGGTGCCGATCCTCGGGGTGTGCCTCGGCCATCAGGCGATCGGCCACGTGTTCGGTGGGCGGGTCGTCGCGGCGCCGGCGCCCCGGCACGGCAAGACCTCGACGGTGGCCCACGACGGCCGTGGCCTCTTCCAGGGGCTGACCGGCCCCTTCGAGGCGGGCCGCTACCACTCGCTGGTGGTCGCCGCCGATCCGTGGCCGGCGCCGCTCGAGGTCGCGGCACGGGCCGACGACGACGGTGTCGTGATGGCGCTGCGCCACCGCGAGTTCCCCGTGCACGGCGTGCAGTTCCATCCCGAGTCGGTGCTCACCACCGATGGCCGGCGGATGCTGCGCAACTTCCTGGAGCGCGCCTGATGATTCCCGCCCTGGTGACCAAGGTGCTCCGCCGCGACGATCTGACGGCAGACGAGGCCGCGCAGGCCATGGACGTGGTCATGCGGGGCGAGGCCCATCCCGCGCAGCTGGCCGGCCTGCTCGTCGGCCTGGCGATGAAGGGCGAACGGCCCGCCGAGCTGGTCGGGCTGGCCCGGACGATGCGGGCGCGCGGCGTGCCCATCGACGCCGGAGCCGACGCCGTCGACACCTGCGGCACCGGCGGCGATCGATCCGGCACCTTCAACATCTCCACGGCCGCCGCGATCGTGGTCGCCGGCGCCGGCCTGCGCGTCGTCAAGCACGGCAACCGATCGGTGTCGAGCCACTGCGGCAGCGCCGACGTGCTCGAAGCGCTGGGGGTCACCGTCACCGCGCCTCCGGCAGTGGTGCAGCGAGCCGTCACCGAGGCCGGCATCGGCTTCTGCTTCGCGCCGACCTTCCATCCGGCGATGCGCCACGCCGCCGAGGCCCGTAAGGCGCTGGGCGTGCCGACCGCGTTCAACCTCCTCGGGCCGCTGACCAACCCGGCCCAGGTGCGCTTTCAGGTCGTCGGCGTGGCCCGCCCCGAGTTGACCGAGCTGATGGCCCGGGCCCTGCAGCAGCTCGGCGCGCGTCGCGCCTGGGTTGTCCACGGCGCCGACGGGCTCGACGAGCTGTCGACCACCGGGTACACCAAGGTGTCCGAGTGCCACGGACAGGACGTGCGGACCTTCTACGTCCACCCGGCGGACGTGGGCCTGGCGAAGGCGTCGCCACAGGCGCTGCTCGGGGCGACCGCGGCGGAGAACGCCCGCATCATCCACGAAGTGCTGGCGGGGCAGACGGGCCCGCCCCGCGACGTCGTGCTGCTCAACGCCGGCGCCGCGCTGTTCGTCGCCGGCCAGGCCGCGTCGCTCAGGGCCGGAATCGCCACCGCCGCGGCAGCCATCGACAACGGGCGGGCCGCGCGCACGCTGGCCGCCCTGGTCGACGATCACGAGGAGCGCGGCATGACCGCGGCGTCCCCCGACCTGCTCGAGGCCATCCTGGCGGCGACCCGTCACGATCTCCAGGTGCGGCGGGCCCAGGTGTCATACAAGGCGCTCGAGCAGCAGGCCTGGCGGGCTGCGGCGCCACGCGGCGCCGCCTTCGAAGCCGCGCTCCGGGTGCCGGACCAGGTGAACCTCATCGCCGAGTGCAAGCGCCGCTCTCCGTCACGCGGCGTGCTGCGCGCGGACTACGACCCCGCTGTGCAGGCGAAGGCCTACGAACGGGGCGGCGCCGCCGCCGTGTCGGTGCTGACCGAGCCGTCGTTCTTCGACGGCGCGCTCACCCACCTGTCGGCCGTGCGGGCGGCCATCGCCCTGCCGGTGCTGCGCAAGGACTTCGTGGTCGATCCCTATCAGCTCCTCGAGGCGCGCGCGGCCGGCGCCGATGCGGTCCTGCTCATCGTCGGCGCGCTCGACGACGAACGGCTGGCGCGGCTGCTGGCCCAGGCCGCGGCGCTGCGGCTGGCCGCGCTGGTCGAGGTCCACGACGAGGTCGAGCTCGAGCGGGCGATCGACGCCGGCGCGACGCTGGTCGGCGTCAACAACCGCAACCTGCGGACCCTCGCCGTCGATCTGGAGGTGTCGGTGCGCATCGCCGCGCGCCTCGCCACCCGCGTCGCGCCGGGCGTCACCGCGGTGAGCGAGAGCGGCGTCACCTCGGCACAGGATATCCAACGGCTGCGGGCGCTCGGCTATCGTGCGTTCCTCGTCGGCGAGCGGCTCATGACCTCGGCCGATCCGGCCGCTGACCTGCGCGCGTTGAAGAGCGGGGCGCATTCATGACGCCGGTCCGGATCAAGATCTGCGGCATCACGCGCCTCGAGGACGCGCGGCTGGCCGGCGATCTCGAGGTCGACGCGATCGGCGTCGTGCTGTGGCCGGGCAGTCCGCGCGCCGTCAGCCTCGCCGACGCCGAGACGCTGTGCCGGGCGGTGCCGCCGTGGACGGTGCGCGTCGGCGTGTTCGTCGCCGCCTCGGTCGAGGCGGTCGGCGCCGCCGTGGCGGCGGCGGGCCTCGGCGCCGTGCAGCTGCACGGAGTGGCCGATCCGGCACCGTACCTGGCGCTGCGCGTGCCGATCCTGTGGTCGGCGTCGCTTCGCGCCGACCAACCCGATCCGGTCACGCCACCGGGCACGACCTTGATGCTCGACGCTCACGACCCGAAGCGTCACGGTGGCACCGGGCGGCCCATCGAGTGGACGCGCGCCCAGGGCATTGCCAGGCGCGAGGGGCGCGTGGTGCTCGCCGGCGGCTTGACGGCCGAGAACGTCGGCCTGGCGATCGCGACGGTCCGGCCCTACGCCGTCGACGTCTCGTCGGGCGTCGAGGCGACGGCCGGCGTCAAATCGGCGGAGCGGCTGCGGGCGTTCGTCGACGCCGCGCGCCGCGCCGCCCTCGAGGCACACGCATGATGGCTCCGACCCCTGTCGACACCGCACGGCCGTTCGGGCGCCGCGATCCCGATGCGCGCGGGTACTACGGCGCCTTCGGCGGCCGCTTCGTGCCCGAGACACTGGTGGCGCCCATCGAAGCCCTGGAGGCGGCCTACCTCGAGGCGCGCGCCGACCCGGCGTTCCGGGCCGAGCTCGACCGCCTGCTGACCCACTACGTCGGCCGCCCGACGCCGTTGTGGGAGGCCGGGCGGCTGAGCGAGGCCTGCGGCGGCGCCCGCATCTTCCTGAAGCGCGAGGACCTGAATCACACCGGCGCCCACAAGATCAACAACGCGCTCGGCCAGGCGCTGCTGGCCCGGCGGATGGGGAAGCGCCGGGTCATCGCCGAAACCGGCGCCGGCCAGCACGGCGTGGCGGCGGCGACGGCGGCCGCGCTGCTCGGGCTCGAGTGCGTGGTCCACATGGGGACCGAGGACATGGCCCGCCAGGCGCTCAACGTGTTCCGGATGCGCCTGCTCGGCGCCGAGGTGCGCGGCGTGTCGTCGGGCAGCGCGACGCTCAAGGACGCCATCAACGAAGCGATGCGCGACTGGGTCGCGCATCCGGAGGACAGCGCGTATCTGCTCGGCTCGGCGCTCGGCCCGCATCCCTATCCGCTCATGGTGCGTGAGTTCCAGAGCGTGATCGGGGCCGAGGCCCGGCGGCAGATTCTCGAGCAGGCGGGCCGGCTCCCCGACGCCGTGGTGGCGTGCGTCGGCGGCGGCAGCAACGCCATCGGCATCTTCGACGCGTTCGTCGACGACCCCGCCGTCCGCCTCATCGGCGTCGAAGCCGGCGGCGACGGCATCATCGCCGGGCGCCATGCGGCCCGATTCGCCGGCGGCGCCGAGGGCGTGCTGCAAGGGACACGGACGTGGCTGCTGCAGGACGCCGACGGCAACATCGAGCCGACGCATTCGGTGTCGGCCGGACTGGACTACGCCGCCGTCGGCCCCGAGCACGCCTGGCTGCGGGCACTGGGACGCGCCGAGTACACCTGGGCCGACGACCGGGCGGCGCTGGCCGCCTTCCATCAACTGGCGCGCCTCGAGGGGATCATGCCGGCGCTCGAATCGGCGCATGCCATCGCCCATCTCGCGGCGCTCGGTCCCGCGATCGGTCCCGGCGGCGTCATCGTCGTCAATCTCTCGGGGCGCGGCGACAAGGACGTGCACACCGTCGAGCAACTCTCCCAGGAGACGCGATGAGCCTCCTCGATACGACCTTCGCCGGCCTGCGGGCGGCCCGGCGCACCGGCCTGGTGGCCTATGTGACCGCCGGCGATCCCGACCTCGAGCGGTCAGCGGCGGTGATCCAGGCGGTGGATCGCGGCGGCGCCGACGTGATCGAACTCGGCGTGCCGTTCTCCGATCCCCTGGCCGACGGCCCGGTCATCCAGCGCGCCACCGAACGGGCGCTGGCCGCCGGGGCCACGCTGTCGAAGGTGCTCGAGATGGCGGCCGCGGTGCGCGACACGGTGCAAGCGCCGCTGGTGCTCTTCACCTACGCCAACCCGATCGTGCGTCTCGGCCTGGAGGCCTTCGCCGAGCGGGCCGCCGGCGCCGGGATCGACGGGGTCCTGGTGCTCGATCTGCCGCCCGAGGAAGCCGACGCCGCCCACGCGGCCTTTCGGCGGCACGGACTTGATACAATTTTTCTCTTGAGCCCGACGACGACGTCCGCGCGGATCCGCCGCGCCGCAGAACTCGGCGGGGGATTCCTCTACGGCATCTCCCGGCTCGGCGTGACCGGGGTCCGCAGCGACGTCGCCGACTCGGCCAAGGCCCTTGCCGATCGGGTACGGCGCGAGACGAACCGGCCGCTGGCGCTCGGGTTCGGATTCTCGCGCCCCGAGCACGTGCGGGCGGTGGGTCAGTTCGCCGACGCCGCGGTCGTCGGCTCGGCCCTCGTGCAGGTGGTGGCCGACCACGGCCGCGCCGCGGATCTCACCAGCCAGGTGGAGCGATACGTGCGATGGCTGCAGAGCTGAGCGTCGAGGCGCTGCGCGACGAGATCGATCAGATCGACGAGGTGATCGTCCGTCTGCTCGACCGTCGTGCCCGGTGCGCCTACGCCATCGGGCGGGTGAAATACGCCCTGAATAAGCCGATCTACGAGCCGTCGCGGGAGGCCGCGGTGCTCCAGCACGTCCGCGAGGTGAACGCCGCGCTGGGCGGTCCGCTCGACGGCGAGGCCATCGGGCGGCTGTACGAACGGGTGATCGACGAGGCGCGACGGATCCAGCGTCTCGAGGCCGAACGGGCCGATCGCGAGGCGCGCGACGGCGCGGCCGCGACTTCCGCAGAAGGGGAGTAGGCATGGTCGTCGTGATGAAGGAGCGCGCGTCGGAGGCCCAGGTCGAGGCCGTGATCGCGCATCTAATCGAGCACGGCATGGACGTGCACCGGTCCTCGGGGGCGGCGCGCGTCGTCCTCGGCGTGGTCGGATCGGGCAAGGTCGATCGCGGCCTGGTCGGCCTGATGGACGGTGTGCACGAGGTGCTGCGCATCACCGAGCCCTACAAGCTCGCCAGCCGCACCTTCAAGGCCGAGGACACCGTGATCGCCGTCGGCGATCTCCGTATCGGCGGCGACGAGGTGATCGTGATGGCCGGGCCGTGCTCCGCCGAGACCGAGGAGCAGGTCAATGCCACGGCCGCGGCGGTGAAGCGTGCCGGCGCCAAGGTGCTGCGCGGCGGCGCCTTCAAGCCGCGCTCGTCGCCGTACAGCTTCCAGGGGCTGGGCGAGGAGGGGCTGCGGATGCTGCGCACCGGCGCCGACGCCCACGACCTGAAGCTCATCACCGAGGTGATGGACATCTCGCAGATCGAGGTGTGCGACAAGTACGCCGACATCTTCCAGGTCGGCGCCCGCAACATGCAGAACTTCACCCTGCTGCGCGAGCTCGGCCGCACCCGCAAGCCGGTGATGCTGAAGCGCGGCATCGCCGCCACGGTCGAGGAGTGGCTGCTCTCGGCCGAGTACGTGCTCTCGGGCGGCAACAGTGCGGTGATGCTGTGCGAGCGCGGCATCCGCACCTTCGAGACCAGCACCCGCAACACGCTCGACGTCTCGGCGATCCCGATCGTGAAGGAGCTCTCGCACCTGCCGGTGCTCGTCGATCCGAGCCACGCCACCGGGCGGCGCGACAAGGTGGCGTCGATGGCCCGCGCCGCCGCCGCCGCCGGCGCCGACGGCTTGATCATCGAGGTGCACTGCGATCCGGATCACGCGCTTTCCGACGGGGCGCAGTCGATGTTCCCGGTGCAGTTCGAGCGCCTGATGGCGGAGTTGCGCATCATCGCTCCGGCGATCGGGCGCAGCATCTGCACCGAGCCACTGGCCCGGCGCGGCTGGGCACGCTGAGGCCGGGCGGGGAGTCGACCGTATGAGCGGCCCGCCGCCGGCGCGATTGCTCGTGGTCGGCGCCGGCCTCATCGGCACCTCGATTGCGCTGGCCGTCCGCCGGGCGTGGCCGGGCACGGCCATCGCCGGCGTCGACGTCGCGGCCGCTCGCGCCGGCCGAGACCTCGGCGCCGTTTGACGCGCTCGTCGATGTCGACGCGTCCGTGCCGGCGCATGACCTGGCGGTGCTGGCGTGCCCGATCGACGCCATGCCGCAGTGGATCGACCGGTTGGCGGCGGCCTCCCGCAACGGCCGTGGTGACCGACGTGGGCGGCGTCAAGCGCGCCCCGTGCCAGGCCGCCAGGAACGCCGCGCTCACCTCCTTCGTCGGCGGCCACCCGATGGCCGGCGCGGCGGTGGCCGGACCCGCGCTGGCCTCGCCGACGCTCTTCGCGGGACGACCGTGGTTCGTCGTCGCCGGCGACGCCCCGGCCGCCGCCGTCGCCGGCGTGGTCGATCTCGTGACGGCGTGCGGCGCCACCCCGGTCGCCATCTCCGCCGAGGAGCACGACCGCGTGGTGGCGGCCATCAGCCACCTGCCGCAGGTCGTCGCCAGCCTGCTGATGCTCGTGGCGGCCGATCACGCCGGCGCGGACGGACTCGACTGGGCCGGCGGCGGCCTGCGCGACACGACGCGGCTGGCGTCGAGCTCGGCGGGGATCTGGCGATCGATCGTCGCCGCCAACCGCGACGAACTCGCGCCGCTGCTCAGCGAGCTGGCCCGGCGCCTGACCGACGCCGCCGGCGCCCTCGACGACGGTGAGCGGATCAACGCCCTCTTCGACGCCGCCGCGCGCGCCCGCCAGCGGCTGACGACGCCGCTATAATTCACGGCATGCACAAGGTCGTCGCCAGCGCCGACGCCGCCGTCGCCGCCATTCACGACGGCGCGTCGATCATGGTCGGTGGCTTCGGCGTCGTCGGCGTGCCCGAGCACCTCCTGGCGGCCCTGCACCGCCGCGGTGTCCGCGGCCTCACCCTCATCAGCAACAACGCCGGCACCGACGACCACGGGATCGGTCCGCTCCTCAAGGCGCGCCAGGTGCGGAAGATGATCGCCACCTACGTCGGCGAGAACAAGGAGTTCGAGCGGCAGTTCCTGCAGAAGGAGCTGGAGGTCGAGCTGGTGCCGCAGGGCACCTTCTCCGAGCGCATCCGCGCCGGCGGCGCCGGCATCGCCGGCGTTCTTCACGCCGACCGGCGTCGGCACGCTGGTCGCCGAGGGCAAGGAGGTGCGCGAGTTCGACGGCCGCCGCTACCTGCTCGAGCGCGGGCTCACGGCCGACTTCGCCTTCGTGAAGGCGTGGAAGGGCGATACCGTCGGCAACCTCGTCTACCGCCGCACCACCCGCAACTTCAACCCGATGATGGCGACGGCGGCGCGCACGACCATCGCCGAGGTCGAGCAGCTCGTCGAGGCCGGTGCGCTCGACCCCGATCTCGTCCACACGCCCGGCATCTACGTGCAGCAGATCCTGCACGGCACCGCCTACAGCCGCCGGGTCGAGAAGCGCACGGTGAGGGCCTGAACCGTGGATATCAGGGAACGCATCGTCCGCCGCGTGGCCCGCGAGCTGAACGACGGCGACTACGTCAACCTCGGCATCGGCATGCCGACCCTGGTGGCGAACTTCCTGCCCCCCGGCGTCGAGATCACGCTGCACTCCGAGAACGGCATGCTCGGCGTCGGGCCGTATCCGACCGAGGCCGAGCTCGATCCGGATCTCATCAACGCCGGCAAGGAGACGGTCAGCGAATTGCCGGGCGCGAGCTACTTCAGCAGCGCCGACTCGTTCGCGATGATCCGCGGCGGCCACATCGACGTGACGGTGCTGGGCGCGCTCGAAGTGGACGCCGAGGGCAATCTCGCCAACTGGATGGTGCCCGGCAAGATGGTCAAGGGCATGGGCGGGGCCATGGATCTCGTCGCCGGCGCCAAGCGCGTCATCATCGCGATGGAGCACACGACCAAGGGCGGGGCGGCCAAGATCCTGCCGCGCTGCACGCTGCCGCTCACCGGCGAGCACGTCGTCGATCTCATCGTCACCGAGCTGGCCGTCATCGAGGTGACGCCGTCGGGGCTGGTGCTGCGCGAGATCGCCGACGGCACGACCGAAGCGGCGGTGCGAACGGCGACCGCGGCGCCGCTGGCCACCGATGGATCCGTGGGCCGCTTCTAGCGGCACCGTCCATGCTCGATGACCTGGCGCCGGTGGCCGTACCCGGCAGCGTCGTCGACTTCATCCTGGCGCACGCCGCCGAGGACGCGCCGCGCGAGGCGTGCGGGCTGCTCATCGGCCGCGGCCTGGCCGTGCACCGGGCGGTCCGGGCCCGCAACCAGGCCCGGCACCGACACCCGATACGAGGTGTCGCCGGAGGATCACTTCGCCGCGGTGAGGGCCGCCCGCGCCGACGCCCTCGAGGTCATCGGCGGCTATCACTCGCATCCGGGCTCGCCGGCCGAGCCGTCGCCGACCGATCGCGAGAGCGCGTTCGGTGGTTTCGTGTTCGTCATCGCCTCGCGGGTGCCGCGTCCGCACCTCCGGGCCTGGGAACTGGTCGACGGGAACTTCACCGAGCGGCCGCTCGTCCGTACGTGAGCGAAGGCCGGTGCTGCCGCACCGGTCACCGGAGGCCCGATGCCAGGTCTGGCGAGACTCGTCGCCGTGCTGCTCCTGTCGGCCACGCTGATGCCGTCACCGGCCGGGGCGCAGGCAGGCGGCGCCGATGAACTCGACGCGCTGCGCCGGGCGGCCCTGGCCCGCTTCGAGGTCGTGCCGCTGCGCGAAGGAGTAGCGCTGGTGGGCCGTGGCCCCGGGCGCCGGGTCGAGATCGTCGACGGCCTGGTGCTCGACGGCGGCACGCCCCTCTCGGGCGCCGAACTCCGTTCGCGCCTCGGCCCCGATGCCGCCATCGTCCTTCGCCTGAGCTATCTCGACAACGCCGCGCTGAAAGCGCTCTTCGCCACGCCGTCAGCGGTAGCCGCGGCCCCACCCGTCGCGGCGCCGGCGGTCCCGCGAACCGCCGGCGCCTGCTCCCGCGCCTGCTCCGCCACCAGCGCCGGCTGCCGTCGAGCGTGCGCCCTCGCCATCCCCGGCGCCGCGATCCTCGACCTCGTCGGGCCCGTACCGCCGCACGGGCGCCACGGCTGGCGCTGGGCAAGAGCATCAACGTCGAGGCCGACGAAGAGGTGACCGAGGCCGTCATCGCCGTCGGCGGCGACATCCGCATCGCCGGCCGTGTGCGCGAGGAGGTCGTGGCCCTCGGCGGCGACGTGGAACTGCTGCCGACGGCCGAGGTCCGCGGCGACATCACGGCGATCGGCGGGCGCGTGTCGATCGCGCCAGGGGCGCGTCACGCCGGCGCCGTCCATCAACGCGACGGTGCGCGACTGGCCGGGGTGGAGATGGCCGGTGCTGGGCTGGTCGTGGTTCGATCTGGGCGGCACGGCGCGATGGCTGACCCTGGCCGGCACGCTGACCCGCGTCGGTCTGCTGGCCGCTGCCGTGAGCCTCGTGATGCTGCTGGCTCGCGGCCGGATCAGCCGCATCGGCGCCGCCGCGGCCGCGGCGCCGTTTCGGGCCGGGGTGATCGGGCTCGGCCTGCAGCTGCTGTTCGTGCCGGCGCTCATCGTCATCAGCGTCGGACTGGCCATCACCATCGTCGGCCTGCCGTTTGTCGCCCTGCTCGTTCCGCTGGCCCTGGTCACGATGTTCATCGCGATGCTCATGGGCTTCAGCAGCCTGGCTCACGCCCTCGGCGCGTGGGCGGCGCGCTACCTCGGCTGGCAGGCGCCACCCGCGGTCTGGGCGGCGGTGCTCGGTCTCGTGCTCATCGTCCTGCCGACGCTCGTCTCGCGTCTGGTCGGCGTCGCACCGGAGGCGCTGAGCGCCGTGGCCTTCGCCCTGCTCACGATCGGGACTGTCGTCGAGTACCTCGTATGGACGATCGGCCTCGGCGCCGCGGCCATGACCGGCCTGGGCCGCTGGGCGACCGCGCCGCCGCCGATTCCGGCGCCGTCCGACGCGCCCTTCTGACGCGCTGCTCCGCCGACCGGCGACCGCGCGGCACACGACGCCGGGCGCGACGCGACCCTGTGCCTTCCCGTGATCTCGCGTATGGCCGGCCGGCGTCGGCGACGACGCCGTTGCCGGCGCTGGCGCTGTACCCGTCGCGGCTGGGTGGTAGACTATGCTGTTCGCCTCATCGCCGGCCGAGACCACCGATCATGCACAGTCCGTTCGAGTTGCCGTCGTTGCGCGCCGTCACCGCCAGTCCCCGCGAGGTGGTCGCGGATCTGCTGATCGCGCTCTGCCCGGCCGAGGGTGGTGACGCCGTCGCCGGCCGGCTGAGCGATCCGGTCCGGCTGGAGCTGGCGGCGGCGATTTCGCGCGGCGAGCCGGTGTCGGATCTCGGACGGCTGATGACCGCGGCAACCGCCGATCCGGCGTGGCACACCGGTCGCGTGCTCGTCGTCGGCGCTGGCGCCGGGCCGCTGACCGCCGACCAGGTCCGGCGCGCGGTGGCCGCCGGCGTCCTCTGGGCGCGCGAGCGCCGCTACCGCACCATCGCCATCGACCTGGCCGGCCTCGCCGTGGACCTCGAAGCGGCAACCGCGGCCGCGGCCGAAGCCGTGGTCCTGGCGAACTTCAACCACGGCCACCTGAAGTCCGCCGAGCCGCTGCCCGGGATCCGCGAAGCCTCGCTGCTCGTTGCCGACGCTCAACGGGCGCAGCTGGAGCGCGGCCTGGTCATCGGCGAAGCGATCAACGCCGCCCGGCTGCTCGCCAACGAACCGGGCAACGTGCTGACGCCGCGCACGCTGGTCGAGCGCGCGGCCGACCTCACCAACGAGCCGGGCGTGCAGGCCGAGATCCTCGGCCCCGATCGCATCGAGGCGCTCGGCATGGGGCTGCTGATGGGGGTGGCGCGCGGGTCGGAGGCACCGCCCCGGCTGCTCTGCCTCACCTACACGCCTCCCGGCGGCGACGCCGGGCCCGTCCTCGGCCTGGTGGGCAAGGGCATCACCTTCGACACCGGTGGCATCTCGATCAAGCCCGCCGACGGGATGGACCGGATGAAGGACGACATGGCCGGCGGGGCGGCGGTGGTCGCCGCCGTGCGCGCCATCGCGCGGCTCGGCGTGCCGCGCCGTGTCGTCGCCGTCGTGCCCGCCGCCGAGAACATGCCCGGCGGGAACGCCCTCAAGCCGGGCGACGTCATCCGCGGCGCCTCGGGACTCACCGTCGAGATCAACAACACCGACGCCGAGGGCCGCCTCATCCTCGGGGACGGGCTGTGGTACGCGCGGCAGCGCGGCGCGACGCACCTGGTCGACGTGGCGACCCTCACCGGCGCCTGCGTCGTCGCGCTGGGCAAGGTCACCACCGGACTCTTCGGCACGCCGCCGGCGTGGATCGCGAGCGTCCGCGAGGCCGCCGCCCGCGCCGGCGAGCCGGTGTGGGAACTGCCGCTCGGCCCCGAATATCGCGAGATCCTCAAGAGCGAGATCGCCGACATCGTCAACAGCGGCGGCCGGGCCGGCGGCGCGATCACGGCGGCGATGTTCCTGAAAGAGTTCGCCGGGACGACGCCGTGGGCGCACCTCGACATCGCCGGCACCGCGTGGATCGACGACGCGAAGCCGTGGGCGCCCAAGGGGGCCTCCGGGGTGATGGTGCGCACACTGGTCGAGCTCGCCGCCGCCGACCTTCGGTAGAATCCTGGACGTGCAGCCCGCCGCGGTCCCCGACGCGATCCCGGTCACGCCGGTCGTCCGCACCGGCATCCAGCAGCCGTCGCCGGAGGTCAGCATGATCGACGTCGCGCTGGCGGCCTTCGGTCTCACCGGCGTGATCATGGCCGCGGCCCTGGTGGCGGGGTTGCTGGCCGGGGTCGGTTACGTGTGGTTCCGCAAGCGGCACGCCGTGACCACGATCGAGGCCCGCGGCGGCAACCACAACTTCCTGCGGTACTAGAGCGTTTTCGGTTCGGCGCAGGACGGAACTTCAGCTCCGCCTGGGAGGCAGCTCGACGAGCCGCCCTACTCGACGCACCCGCTGTCAGCGCGCCGCGACCGCGCTCTGGCGCTTCAGCGATCGTCGGTAGCGCAGGATCGCCGCGTGCAACGCCTCGGCGACGCGCTGGCGATAGGCCGGCGTCTTCACCAGGGTGGCCTCGGGACGGTTGGTGAGGAACGCCACTTCGGCCAGCACACTGGGCATCCCCGCGCCGATCAGCACCACGAAGGGCGCCTTCTTCACGCCCCGGCTGCGCAGGCCGCTGTTGGCGCCGGAGAGACGCGTGGTCATCGCGTCCTGCACCATCACGGCGAGATCGCGCGATTCGTCGAGCTTGTTGTTGAGGGCAATGGCGCGCACGATGCCCGGCAGGTTGTGCATCGCCCGGTCGGAAGTCGAGTTCTCACGGGCCGCGACGGCTTCGGCGTCAGGACTCGACGCGAAGCTGAGGAAGTACGTCTCGACGCCACGGGCGCTGGTGTTCCGGCTGGCGTTGGCGTGAATCGAGAGGAACAGGTCGGCCCCTTCGCGGTTGGCGATGGCCGTGCGCTGCTCGAGCGGGACGAAGTTGTCGCTGCGTCGCGTCAGCACCACGGCCAGGCCGGCTTCTTTCAGCAGCAGCCGTTCGAGGCGCAGCGCGATGTCGAGGACCACGTCCGCCTCGCTGGTGCCGTGGGCCTGCGTGCCCGGGTCGTGCCCGCCATGTCCAGGGTCGATGACGATGCGCGAGATGCCGAGCCCCAGCTGACGGGCGAGCGAGAAGGAGCCATCGGTGTTGGCGGCAGGTACGGCCGGCGACGGCGCCGTTGCGATTTCAACCGGCGCCGCCGCGCTCGGCAGCGGATCGGATTCGGGAGCGGCCGGCGCGACCGCGGTCACCGTGGCGGGCGGGGTAGTGGTGCCGACCGGAACCGGAGCGGCCGCCGCCGGGCGTACGGGCGCCTCGCTGGTCAGGACCACGGGCGGGTCGGATGGCATCGGCACCTTCACGACCGCCCCCGCCGGCCGCTCGGTGTCGATCACCACGCGGAACGGGTTGTACAGCGCGAAGACGCTGACCCGCGACGGACCGGCGAGATCGAGTACCACCCGGGTGGCGTCGGGCCGTCGTCCCACGCGCACCTGACGCACGGCGTCGTCGAGTCTCAGCGCCGTGTCGACGATCGACGGCGCCGCGGTGACGCCGCGGAGGTCGATGACGGCCCGCGGCGGATTGGCCAGCGTCTCGTGGGAGAACACCACCTCGCGATCGAGGGGAATCGTCAGCCGCACCACGTCGGCGAGCACGGCGCGTTCGATCGTCTGAAGGGTGGGCGACGTCGCGGACGGCGGCGCCAGCGGCGACGCGGTGCGGGAGGCGCCGGCGGCCCGTGGCTCCTCGCCCGGCGCCCGCGTAACCGGCGTGGCCTCGGTCGGCGCCGGCGGCGCCGTCGCCGGCCGCACCGGTTCGGGCCGGCGTGCCACCCGTGCCTCCCGCTCGGTCTCCACACTCCGCAGCGCCGCACGCGCCGGCGCCCGCAGCGAACTCGACGGATATTCGCGGGTCAGCCAGCCGACGTACTTACCCACCAGCGCCCGGTGCGACGCCCGTCCGTAGGCGGCATACAGCGTGCGGGCCAGGTCCGCCGCCTGGTAGAGCGCGTTGTCGCTGTAGCCGCTGCCCGGATACCGGCGCACCACCAGCTCGTAGCTCGTGATCGCCCGCTGCGCCGCCGCGATGGCGTCCTGGCGATCGGCGGCCGCCCCCGCATCCGGCGCCCGGGCGATCGCCGTCCGCGCGTCGGCGTCGCGGGCGCGAGCCGACTCGAAGCGCTCGAGCGCCCCTTGCGCCGCCGCCACCTCAGGCCACGCGGCCAGGCACACCGCCGCCACGACGGCGGTGGCGAGCACGTGGTGGCGGTCGGTCATCATCAGCGCGGCTGCTGGTCGACGTCGTCGAAATAGCTGCGGTCGACGAGCACTTCGCGGGGCTTGCTCCCCGAGGCAGCCGACACCAGGCCGTCGGCCTCCATCATGTCCACCAGCCGCGCGGCGCGGCTGAAGCCGATGCGGAGTTTTCGCTGCAGCGACGAGATCGACACCTGGCCGCTCTGCACGACCATCCGCGCGGCGTCGTCGTAGAGCTCGTCCTTCTCGAACTCCAGGCCGGGCTTGTCGCCCTTCTCTTCGGCGGTGATGCTCTGGTCGAAGGCCGGCCGACCCTGCTTGCGCAGGAAGCTGGCCAGCCGCGCCGATTCCTGCTCCGAGATGTACGGCCCGTGCAGGCGGACCACCCGCGAGCTGGCCGGCGGCATGAACAGCATGTCGCCCTTGCCGAGCAGCTGCTCGGCGCCGTTGCCGTCGAGGATCGTCCGCGAGTCGATCTTCGACGAGACGCGGAACGAGATGCGCGCCGGCAGGTTGGCCTTGATGAGGCCGGTGATGACGTCCACCGACGGGCGCTGGGTGGCCAGGATCAGATGGATGCCGACGGCCCGCGCCATCTGCGCCAGGCGGCAGATCGATTCCTCGACCTCGTTGCCCGCCACCATCATCAGGTCGGCCAGCTCGTCGACGACGACGACGATGAACGGCAGCAGCTTCGGCGCCTCGACGCCCTCCTCGACTTCCTTGTGCTCGAGCATGTGCCGCACGTTGCGGTTGTACTGCTCGATGTTGCGGACGCCGAAGGTCGCCAGGTGCTTGTAGCGCTCCTCCATCTCGCGCACCGCCCACCGCAGGGCGTTGGCCGCCTTCTTCGGATCGACCACCACCGGCGTCAGCAGGTGCGGAATCTCCTCGTACATCCCCAGCTCCAGCCGCTTGGGGTCGATCATGATCAGCCGGACGTCGTCGGGCGTGGCGCGATACAGGATGCTCGTCAGCATCGCGTTCAGGCCCACCGATTTGCCGGTGCCGGTGGAACCGGCGATGAGCAGGTGCGGCATCGCGGCCAGGTCGGCCATGAACGGCTCGCCGTGGATCGTCTTGCCCAGTGCGATCGTCAGCTTGGAGGCCGAGCGCTGGTAGGCCTCCGAATCCAGCAGCTCGCGCAGCGAGATCGCTTCGCGGTTGGGGTTGGGAATCTGGATGCCGACGGTGGACTTGCCCGGGATGCGGTCGATCAGCACCGATTCGGCCTGCATCGCCAGGCAGAGATCGTCGGCCAGACTGGTGACCTTGCTGTACTTCACGCCGGCGTCCGGCTTGAACTCGAAGGTGGTGACGACCGGGCCCGGATGGATCTGGACCACCGCGCCCTCGACCGAGAACTCGCGGCATTTCTCTTCGAGCTGCCGCGCTGAATCCATCAGCTCGCGCTCGTCCACCTTGCGCTCCGCCTTGGCCGGATCGAGCAGCGCCGGCGGCGGCAGCGTGAAGGCGCCCGGCCGGCGTTCGGCCGGGGCGCGGCCGAGCGGTTCGGCCTCGCCCAGGGGCAGCGGCGGGGCGATCGGCGCGGCCCGCTCGCGCGGCCGATTGACGACCGGCGGAGCCGGCGCCCGGGACGGCGCCACCGGGTCGGGCCCCGGGTCCGGCTTCACCTCGGCGGCGGCCCGCGCCCGTGCCGAGGCGGCCGGCGGCTGCAGCACGGCGCGAGCCGCAGGGATGTCGGGCACCGGCGCATCGGGCCGGCCGTGCTTGGCGAGCACCTCGCGCCGCAGCTTGAGGCGCCGCCGCTCGTCGAGCCAGGCACGGCCCCGGACCCGCAGTCGCTCCGCCGCCACGGCCGCCTGCTCCACGCCGACCGCGAACGCCCGCCCCAGCGACAGCTGGGTGGCGAGGATGAGCGCCAGGGCCATCAGGGTGAGGATGACGATGATCGACCCGGTGCGATTCAGGTAAGCCGTGAACCACGCCGCGAGCACCGCGCCCAGGAAGCCTCCAGCCTCGAACGTCCGCGCGCCGAAGGTGGCCGAGCCGACCAGCAGGCTGAGCATCGCACTCGAGCAGGCGAGCAGCAGCGCCACGCCGGTGGCCTTGGTGTAGAGCGCATCGACCGGCCGGCACCAGAAGTACTGCCAGCCGCCGGCCGCAACCAGGGCCGGCAGCAGATAGGAGCTGAAGCCGACGACCTGGAAGGACAGCTCGGCCAGGAACGCGCCGACGCGGCCGATGAAGTTCGCCGGCACCTCGTTCGACCCGGTGGCGAAGAACCACGCGGTGTCGTTCGGGTCGTAGCTGGCCAGGGCGATGAGCCAGATGAGGCTCAGCGCGAAGAGCGCGACGCCGACGACCTCGCTGAGGCGTCGGGACACGGAAGACGCGAAGCCGGCGGGCATCGCGGCGGAGGTCACTGGCTTCGCCAAACTAAATCTCCATCACCACGGGCAGCACCATCGGCCGCCGTCCGGTCCGTTTCTTGAGGAAGCGGCGCAGCTCGCCGCGGATGCGTTCCTTGATCAGCCCTTCGTCGGTCCGCTCGGCGGCCGAGCAGTCGTCGATGACCGCCGCCAGGAAGGTGGCGCCGTCTTCGAGCACGTTGCCGGCCTCGGCCTCGGGCACGAAGCCGCGCGCGACCAGCTCGGGCGCCCCTTCCCGCCGGCCGGTCTGGCGGTTCACGACCACCACCGGTACTACCAGGCCGTCCGAGGCGAGGTGGCGGCGATCGCGGAGCATCTCATCGTTGACCTCCCCGGTCCGCGTGCCGTCGATGAGCACCCGTCCGGTCGGCACGGTGTCGAGCACGCGTCCCCCGCCGGCATCGAAGCGGACGCGGTGGCCGTTCTCGGCGAGCAGGACCTTGCTGGGAGCCGGCAGCCCGCCGGTGACCATCTCGGCCACACGCGCGTGCCGCGCCAGCTGCCGGAACTCGCCGTGCACCGGCACGAGATAGCGCGGGCGAACCAGCGACAGCACCAGCTTGAGCTCGTCGACGCTGCCGTGGCCCGAGACGTGGACGTGCCGCGTCTCTTCGGTGACCACGTCGACCCGCCGCTTGGCCAGGTGATTGATCACCCGGCCAATCGAGCGCTCGTTGCCGGGAATGGCGCGGGCCGAGAGCACCACGGTGTCGTCGGGCCCGAGCGACACGTGCCGGTGCTCGTCGATCGCGATCCGCGACAGCGCCGCCTGCGGCTCGCCCTGCGACCCGGTGACGAGGCACACGACGTCGGCGGCCGCGAAGCTCGAGACGTCGGCGTCCTTGATGCCGACGCCGGTCGGCACCCGCAAGTAGCCGAGGCGCTGGGCGATCTGGGAGTTCTCCTGCATGCCGCGGCCGACGAAGGCCACGTGCCGATCGAACTTGGCGGCCAGATCGACGATGAGCTGCATCCGGTAGACGCTCGACGCGAACGAGGCGACCACGACCTTGCCCGCCGTCGTCGCGAAGATCTCGTCGAAGGCGTCGACGACGTCGGTCTCCGAACCGGTCACGCCGCGGCGGTCGACGTTGGTGCTGTCGGCGAACAGTGCCAGGACCCCGGCGGCACCCAGCTCGGCCAGCCGCCGGAGATCGGTCGGCTGGTGATCCAGCGGCGTGTAGTCGATCTTGAAGTCGCCGGTGTGGACGAGCACGCCCTGCGGCGTGTGCAACGCCACGGCGACGCAGTCGGGGATGCTGTGGGTGACGCGGATGAACTCGATCTCGAACGGACCGACCTGCACCCGGTCGCCGGGGGCCACGGTGCGCGACCGCGCCCCGAGCTCGAGCCCGTGCTCGTCGATCTTGTGCTCGACCAGTGCCAGCGTGAAGGCGGTGCCGAGCACCGGCCCGTCGACCCGCGGCAGCACATACGGCACGGCCGCCGATGTGGTCCTCGTGGCCGTGGGTGAGGACCAGCGCCGCGACGCGGCCGCCGCGCTGGTCGAGATAGTCGAGCGCCGGCACGACCAGGTCGACGCCCGGCAGATCGGCCTCCGGGAACATCGAGCCCGCGTCGATGAGGAGGGTGGTCTCTCCACACGACACGGCCAGCATGTTCAGGCCGAACTCGCCAAGCCCGCCCAGCGGCACGACATCGACCGCAGGCGCTGCCTGCGCGTCACTCGACACGGACATAGGAATCCCAGCCAGGCGCGAACCTGGACGCGGCGCGGGGGCGCGCACCTACTGGCGAAGGCGCACGGAGACCCGTCGGTCATCGGCGACACGAGCCGCCGACGCACACGAACCGACGTTCCGGATGGCTGGGAACCTCCGGAGGACGAACAGGCGGGTTGCGCGGAACTATAGCACAGCCGTGCGTCCGGCCGCCGATGCCCACGCGTCCGCAAGTGCCGAGAATTCAACGAGCTGCAGCGTCTCGGGGCGCCGCATCGGGTCGATGCCGGCGGCTCGCAGCACGGCCGGAGCGTCGACCCCGTCCGCGCTGCCAAGCGCCTTGAGCCCGTTGGCGATCGTCTTGCGCCGCTGGGTGAAGGCGGTACGGACGAGCCGGCTCACGACCTTGGGCCGGGTGATAGCCGGCGGCAGCACCCGGAAGGTGAGGCGCACCAGCGCCGAACGCACCGCCGGCACCGGACGGAAGGCGCCCGGTGGGAGGGCGAGCAGTTGCTCCACGTCGGCGCCGAGCGCCGTCAGCAAGGTCAGGACGCCGTAGTCGCGGGTGCCGACGTCGGCCAGGAGCCGGTCGGCGACTTCGGCCTGCAGCATCAAGGTGGCGTCGCGAACCTCCGGGCGGGTCCCGGCCACCTCGAGCAGCCGGAACAGGATCGGCGACGAGATGTTGTAGGGGAGGTTGCCGACGACCCGGATCGGTCCGGCCACGGCACGCCGCCAGCCGGCGACGAGCACATCCCAGTCCTGGCGCAGGAAGTCGCCGGTGACGACCTGTAGCCCAGGCAGGGCGCGTGCCTCCAGCGCCGCAGCCAGATCGCGATCGACCTCCACGGCCAGCACCTGCGCGCCACGCTCGACCAGCGGCATCGTCAGCGCGCCGCGCCCCGGGCCGATTTCGACGACCGCGTCGCCCGGCCCCACCTGACAGGCGGCGATGACCTTCGTCTGCCAGGCCGGCTCGAGGAAGTGCTGGCCGAAGCGCTTGCGGGCGTAGGTCACGCCGCGCCGTCCTGGCCGCCTTCACCCGGCTCGGGCTCGCCGCGCCAGTAGCGCTCCTCGATGGCCATGATCTCGTCTTCGCTCAAGCCGAAGTAGTGCCCGAGCTCGTGGATGAGCGTCTCGCCGATCACGCCGACGACATCGCCGTCCTCCTCGGCGTCCTCTTCGATCGGCCGCTGGAAGAGCAGCACGCGGTCGGGCAGGTCGTTGCCGTGATCCCACCGGCGCTCGGTGAGCGGCGTCCCCTGGTAGAGCCCGAGCAGTGTGTCCGGTGGCTCGACGTCCATCTCGGCGAGGAGCGCCGGCGACGGCGCCTCTTCGATGACGATCGCGACGTTGCGCACGTGATTGGCGAAGCGCGCGGGAATCGAGTCGATGGCTTCGGCGACCAGTCCGCGAAACTGCTCGCGGGTCATGAGCGGCGTCGCACCGGCCGCGGCGGGACGCGTTTGCGCGTGGCCGGCGACGTCTTCGCGCCACGGCTGCGCGCCGCCGGACGCCGCGCCGGCCGCGACAGGGCGCCGGTGACGGCGAACGCGCACAGCGGGCGCGCGTGGCAGAGGGGACACTGCGGTGTCGGCCGGCAGATACGCCGGCCGTGCAGGATCAGCGTGTCGGAGGCGCGGGTCCAGCGCGCCGGCGGCCACAGCGCGCTCAGTTGCGCCTCGGCCTTCACGGCGTCGTCGGTGTGAATCAGGCCGAGCCGGCCGGCCACGCGCAGCACATGGCGATCGACGGGCAGCCCCGGCACCCCCAGCGCATGACCGAGGACGACATTGGCGGTCTTGCGGCCCACGCCGGGCAGCGCCACCAGCGCCGCCATGTCGGCGGGCACGCGCCCGGCGTGATCGGCGATCAGGGCCTTGGCCAGGCCGATCACCGACTTGGTCTTCTGCCGGAAGAACCCCGTGGCGTGAATGATCGCTTCGACCTCCGCCGGTGCCGCGGCGGCCAGCGACTCAGGTGTGGGGTAACGCGCGAACAGCACCGGCGTCACGTCGTTCACGCGGCGGTCGGTGGACTGCGCCGACAGAACGGTGGCGACCAGCAGCTCGAACGGGGTGCGGTAGACCAGCTCGGTATCGGCGTCCGGATGATGCCGCTCGAGCGCGTCGAGCATCGCCACGGCCCGCGCCGCCGGCGTCGAGCGGGGCATTAGTGAACTGGGCCCTTCGGTCCCTGATTGACGGTCGACTCGCTGTAGACGCGCAGGTTCTCCTGCAACGCCGCGATGAGCGGGCCGATGAACTGCACTGGCAGGACGATCCGCGCCCGGACCGGTGCGCGCACGATGTGCTCCTGCTCGGCTTCGCGGATCTCGCGCTCCGAGAGCGGCTGGACCTCGCAGAACGTGAGGGTGAAGTCGAACGGGGTGTGGGCCACCGCGCAGAAGTTGGCGTAGGTCCGCTCGGGCCCGGGGCCCTCGTCGGGCACGATGGTGAAGTTGATCTGCTTGTGGTCGGCCATGGCCGCTAGCTTAGCAGCCGCGGCCTGCGCCCCGGTCGCGAACCGGTCAGTACCGTCGCATCACGCCGACGACCACGCCCTGGATCTGGACGTCCTGCGGGTCGGCGAAGATTGGCTGCATCGTCGGGTTGGCGGGCTGCAGGCGGATACGGCCGCTTTCGCGGTGGAACGTCTTCAACGTGACGTCGGCGCCGCGCAGCAGCGCCACCACCATCTCGCCGTTGTTGGCGGTCTTGCGGTCCTCGACGATCACCCAGTCGCCGTCGCGGATCTGCTCGTCGATCATCGAGTCGCCGCGGACCCGCAGCACGTAGGTGTCGCGGCGGCTGTCGACCAGCGACTCGGGCACGGCGATAGTCTCGGTCGTGGCAATGGCCTCGATCGGCATCCCGGCGGCCACATAGCCCAGCAGCGGCAGCTCGATGCTGCGTCCGCCGGTGCGCCCCGGCAGGAGCTCCACCGAGCGGCTGCGGTTCCAGGACCGCTTGATGAACCCCTTGGTCTCCAGGTTGGTCATGTGCTTGTGCACCGTGGCCAACGACGACAAGCCGAAGCGCCGTCCGATCTCCTCCAGGCTCGGCGCGTAGCCGTGCTGCTGGATGAACTCGTTGAGGTAGTCGAGAATTTCGCGCTGTCGCTTGGTGAGGGGTTGCACGGGCGCCTCCTAAGTGTCCTGGCGAAGAAACAACCAAGGCCGCGACTTACCGAGGCAGGATAGCCAAACAAAAAGCGAAAGTCAACGCCGTCCGCTATCATGCCCGCCGTGCGCCTGCCCGTCGAGCTGCCGCCGCCTCGCGCCTGGGACGTCATGACCGTCGGCGAGAACAGCATCGACCTGGTCGCGGTCGTCGACGGCCATCCGCCGCCCAACGCCAAGGTCGAGATGCGCGAGTTCGCGCGGCTGCCGGGCGGCGAATCGGCCACCGCCGCGGTGGCGCTCGCTCGTGTCGGCTACCGGGTACGTTACGTTGGCCGGGTCGGCGACGACGACTTCGGGCGGCAGGGCCTCGAGAGCCTCCAGCGCGAGGGCGTGGACGTCAGCGGCGTGGTCATCGTGCCCGGGGCCACGAGTCGCTTCGCCGTCATCCTGGTCGACCGCGCCGCCGGCCACCGCACTGTCATCTGGACCCTCGACCAGGGGCTCGCGATGTCCCCCGACGACGTGGCCGCCGCCGCCGTGGCGGCCACCCGGGTGATGCTCGTCAACAGCCAGGAGCCGGTGCCCATGGCGGTTGCGGTCGAACGGGCGCGCCTGGCCGCCACCCGCACCGTCGTCGACGTCGAGGTGGTGCGGCCCGGTATCGACCGGCTGCTGCGCGCGATGGACGTGGTGATCGCCGCTGACGGCTTCCCGGAGAGCTATACCGGCAAGGCGGCGCGAGGCGAGGCCCTGGCGGCGCTGCAGGCCGACTCGGGCGCGGCGGTCGTCTGCGTGACCCTGGGCGAGGAGGGGAGTCTCGCTCGCGCGATGGGCCGCGAGGTCAGGACCCCGGCGTTCGACGTCGACGTCGTGGACACCACCGGCGCCGGCGACGTGTTCCGTGCGGGGTTCGTCGCCGGGTGGCTGGCCGGTGGCGCCGGGGCGGAACTGGAAGACGTGCTGCGCTGGGCCAACGCCATGGCGGCGCTCAACTGCCGGGGCCTCGGCGCGCAGGCCGGCCCGACGGTGGCGGAAGTGCACGCGCTGGTGTCCGGGGGCATGTAACCTTCGGCCCAGGCCAGCGGTCCAAGAAACCGAGGCGGCGTGCCATGCAGGCAGATTTCTCTCTCGTGGGCTGGACGCGGTCGCCGGCGATGACCGTCCGGGAGTCCGCCCTGCCCGCCGTCGACGACACCGCCGACGATGCCACCCTGGTCGAGGCGGCGCTGGCCGGATCGGACGCAGGCCTTCGACCTGCTGGTCACGCGGCACCGCCGCGGCGTCTACCAGGTGTGCTACCGCTTCGTGAACCACCACGAGGACGCCGCCGATCTCACCCAGGACACGTTCGTGCGCGCCTGGAAGGCGCTGGGTGCGTTTCGGGGCCACGCGCGCTTTTCGACGTGGCTGTACCGGATCGCGGTGAACGTCAGCCTGAACAAGGTGGCTACGCGAACGCCGCCAGCCGGCGCGCTCGATGCCGAGGCGCTCGAGGATCGCCGCGAGCCGTGGCCCGGCGACGCCCTGCTCGCCGCGGAGCGGGCGGCGCAGGTACGGGCGGCCGTGGCGGCGCTGCCGCCCAAGCAGCGGGCCGTGCTCGTCCTGCGGACCTACCACGAGCTGTCGCATCGCGAGGTCGCCGAGATCGTCGGCACCAGTGTCGGCGCGGTGAAAGCCAACGTCTTCCACGCCCTGGCCAACCTGCGCAAGCGCCTCGGAGCCGGACGATGACGCCGTGCCTGCGGCCCGACGAGCTGGTCGACCTGGCGGACGGCACGCTGCCGGAAGAACGCGCCGCCCACCTGACGACGTGCGAGCGGTGCCGGACGGCAGCGGCACAGCTCACCGCAACGCTGGCGGAGATCGAAACGGTGGCGGTCCCGGAACCGTCACCGTGGTTCTGGGCGTCCATGAACCACCGGATACACGCGGCCATCGCCGCGGCGCCGCCGGTGCGATCGCCGTGGCTCGCCCGGCTCGGGTGGAAGGCGGTCGTGCCGCTGGCGGCGCGTGGCGGCGGCGCTGGTCGTGCTGGCCACGACGCTCACGCGGCCGACCGAGGACGATCCGGGCGAGGTGGTCGCGGCCGCTTCATCCGACCCCGCGCCCGTGCCCACCAGCGAGCCGGCCGACGACGCCCTGGCCCTCGTCGTCGATCTGGCCGACACCCTGCCCGACGCCAGCCTCGAGGCGCTGGCGCTGGCGCCGCTGCCCGACCTGGGCGTGGCCGCCGCCGGCGCACTCACCGAGGACGAACAACTGGCGCTGGAGATGCTCCTGCGCGCCGCCGTGGATCGGCCCAAGTCATGACCGTCACCCGCGTTCTGTCTCCTGCACACGCGTCGGTCGCGGCGACCATCGCGATCGTTGCGTGGCTGGCGGCCGCGCCGGTTGCGGCGCAGTCCGCCGGCGGCGCCCGACTTGCGGCCGGCGGAGATTCAGCGGCTCTTCGACGCCTACCTGGTGATGGAAGCCCAGCAGACGCTGGGCCTCTCCGAGACGCAGTACCCGCCGTTCCTGACCCGGCTGAGGGCCCTGCAGGACACGCGGCGGCGCAATCTGCAGGCCCGCACCCGGTTGCTCGCCGAGCTCGGCAGGATGTCGGCGCCGGCGGCGACGGCCGATGAAGCCGCGATCCGCGAGCGGTTGTCGGAGCTGCAGGAGCTCGAGGCGCGCAGCGCCGCCGAGAATCGCAAGGCCTACACCGACCTCGACGCGTTACTGGATCCCAGACAGCAGGCCCGCTTCAGGGTGTTCGAGGAGCAGATCGAACGTCGCAAGCTCGAGCTGATGCTACGGGCCAGGCAGAACGTCCGCCAGGAACAGCGCCAGCTCCGCCAGCAGCAACGCCAGTGACGGCGCGCGCCGGGGATGCGATCCCCGCGACGTCGCGTTAGAATAAGGGTCGACGCTGCCGCGTCCACTCGACATGCGCGCCCGAGTCGTCACCGGTGCCGTGGCCCTGCTGGTCGCCGTCACTGTCGCCATCGAGGGGCAGACCCCGCAGGCGCAGGCCGACGCTACCTACGGCAAGCTCATGGGCATTGTCGCCGCGGGGCAGTCGTCGAAGGGCACGGGCCGGCGCACGGTGCTCACCGAATCCGAGATGAACGCCTACTTGCAGTACCGCGCGCAGGCGTGGCTGCCCAACGGGCTGACCGACGCGCGGCTCGATTTCATCGGCGAGAACCACGTGGCGATCTTCGTCGTCGCCGATCTCGACAACGTACGCCGCAAGAGCTCTGGCGGCTGGTTCGATCCCACGGCCTACCTGAGCGGCCGGGTGCCGGTGCGGGTCGTCGGCACGCTCACCACGGGCGACGGCCAGGGCAAGTTCGACCTCGAACAAGCCACCGTCGACGGCATACCGGTGCCGCGCGTCTTCATCCAGGAGCTGCTGGCGTTCTACACGAGCACGCCGGAGCAGCCGGGCGGCGTGCGGCTCGATCAGCCGTTCGATCTGCCATCCGCCATCGACCGGATCGACCTGCGAGCCGACCAGGCCACGGTCGTGCAGTAGGCTGCTCGCGGGGCTGTTGAACCGGTTGGCCGACGATCCGCTGCAGATTCCGCTCCAGTACGTCAAGGGCGTCGGTCCGCGCCGGGCGGCGGACCTGGCCAAGGCCGGGTTGCGGACCGTCGACGATCTGCTCTGCCGCTTTCCGCGCCGCTACGAGGACCGCAGCCGTTTCCAGCCGATCGCCAGCCTCAAGCCGGGGGCCCCGGCGGCCGTGCTCGGCGAGGTGCTCCAGTGCGGCCTGACCACCACCCGGCGGCCGGGATTCCGTCTCTTCAGCGCCCTCGTCCAGGACGACACCGGCCAGGTCAAGGTCGTCTGGCCGAACCAGGCCTTCCTCAAGGACGTCATCAAGCCGCACCAGCGCGTGGTGCTGTTCGGCCGCGCCGAGTACTGGGGCAGCCGCGGCCTGCAGCTGACCGCGCCGGAGTTCGAGGTGCTGCCGGAGGACGCCGAAGGCGAGCCGCTGCACACCGGACGCATCGTCCCGATCTACGAGCGCACCGGGGTCGTCACCCCGAACATGCACCGGCGCCTCGTGCACGACGTGCTGGGGCTGCTGGCCGCGCCGCTCGAGGAGCTGCTCCCGCCGGCGCTGGTTGTGCGCGAGGGTTGGCCCGATCGCCGCACGGCGCTCCGCCAGGCGCACTTCCCCGATCCCGGGACCGACCTCGAGGCGCTCAACGCCTTCGGCGTCGCGGCGCAGCGACGCCTCATCTTCGAGGATTTCTTCGTCTACCAGACCGGCCTGGCGCTGCGGCGGCGGCAGAACGCCGCCGTGCGCAAGCCGCATGTGGCCGTCGTCGACGACACCCTGCGCAGCCGCGCCCGGGCGGTGCTGCCCTTCAAGCTCACCGACGGCCAGCGCACGGCGCTGCGCGACATCGTCGCCGACCTGCAACGGCCGTGGCCGATGCAACGGCTGCTGCAGGGCGACGTCGGATCGGGCAAGACGGTCGTGGCGTTCATGGCGGCGCTGGTGGCGATGGAGAACGGCTTCCAGGCGGCACTGATGGCGCCGACCGAGATCCTCGCCGAGCAGCACCTGCGGACGTTGGAGGGATGGCTGTTCGGCACGCGGTTCCGCGTCGGGCTGCTCACCGGCCGCGTCGGCGACGCGGCGAGACGCCGGCTGATGGCCGAGGTCGCCGCCGGTGAGGTGCACCTCGTCGTCGGGACACACGCGCTGGTGCAGGACGACGTCGGATTTCGCGCGCTGTCGCTGGTCGTGATCGACGAGCAACACCGCTTCGGCGTCCTGCAGCGCGGCACGCTGGCGGCCAAGGCGCTGCACCCCGACGTCCTGCTGATGACAGCGACGCCGATTCCGCGGACGCTGGCGCTCACCGCCTGCGGCGACATGGACGTCACGACGATGCGAGATCGGCCGCCGGGACGCCAGCCAATCCGCACCGTCGTGCAGCCGTCGACCCGTCGCGACGAGGTCTACCGCCTGATGCGCGCGGCGGTGGCCGACGGCCGGCAGGTCTATGTCATCTATCCGATCATCGAGACGTCCGAGAAGACCGACCTGAAAGCCGCCACGGAAATGGCGGCCCACCTGGCCGCCGACGTGTTCCCCGATCTCGTCGTCGAACTGCTACACGGGCGGCTCAAGGCCGAGCAGAAGGACACGGTCATGCGCCGCTTCGCGGCCGGCGCGGTCCACGTGCTGGTGAGCACGACCGTCGTCGAGGTTGGCGTCGACGTGCCCAACGCCACCGTGATGGTCGTCGAGCATGCCGAGCGGTTCGGCCTGGCCCAGCTGCACCAGCTGCGCGGCCGCATCGGCCGCGGCGCTCACGCGTCGACGTGCGTGCTGCTCTACGACACGCCGTGGAGCGACGAGGCCAAGGCGCGGCTGTCGGCGATGGCCGAATCCGAGGACGGGTTCCTGCTCGCGGAACGGGACCTGGCGCTGCGCGGGCCGGGCGACGTCTTCGGCACCCGGCAGTCGGGGACGCCGCTGATGCGGGCCGGCGACCCGGTGCGCGATGCCGATCTGCTCGAGCAGGCCCATCGCGAGGCGCGCGCCCTGGTCGAGGCCGGCGCCGTGCCGGCGGCGCTGGGCGCGCACGTTGCGCGCATGTGGCAGGACGCCTTCGGCCTGGTGCTGGTGGGATAGGCGCGGGATAGACGGATGCGGATCATCGCCGGGGCGTTCAAGGGCCGCACGCTCACCTCGCCGACGTGGGACGGCGTGCGGCCGACCTCCGACGCCCTGCGCGAGACGCTGTTCAACGTGCTCGGTCCGCGGGTGCCAGGGGCGGTGGTGCTCGACCTGTGCGCGGGCACCGGCGCGGTCGGTCTCGAAGCGCTCAGCCGCGGGGCGGCCCGCGCCACCTTCGTCGACGTCGATCCGCGCGCGCTGCGCCTCATTGCGGCCAACGCCGCGCGCTGCGGCGTCGAAAACGCGTGTGCTATCATCCCCGGCACGGCCGTCGGTGCACTCGCCGACGACGTGGGCGGCCCCTTCGACATCGTCGTGATCGACCCGCCCTACGACGCGCCGTGGATGGACGAAGCGCTCGACGCGGCCGCCCGGCACCTCGCCCCCGGCGGGATCCTGGTGCTCGAGCACGCGTGGCGGCGGGCGCCGCCGGACCTGCCGGCGCTGCAGCGGATCCGCACCCGCCGGGCAGGGGATTCGGCGTTGAGCACCTACCGGCCGGCGCCGGACCCGGGCCAACGCGACGCGGAAGGAGCCGGATGACCAGCGGCACGAGTCGACCGCGCGTGGCCGTCTATCCCGGGTCGTTCGATCCGATTACCAACGGGCACGTCGACATCATCGAGCGCGGCGCCCGCCTGTTCGATCGCATCGTCGTCGCGGTGCTCGCCAACGAGGGCAAGACGCCGTTGTTCTCTGCCGCCGAGCGCGTACAGATCGTCGCCGAGGTGTTTCGCGGCCGCGACAACGTCGAGGTCGACCGCTTCGACGGCGGGCTGCTGGTCGACTACGCCGGGCGGAAGGGCGCCTCGGTCATCGTCCGCGGCCTGCGCGCCGTCTCGGACTTCGAGTACGAGTTCCAGATGGCGCTGATGAACCGGCGGCTGGATCACGACATCGAGACCGTGTTCATGATGCCGGCCGAGCAGTACACCTACACCAGCTCGCGGCTCATCAAGGAAGTGTTCAGGCTCGGCGGCGAAGTCCGCGGGCTGGTGCCGCCGCTGGTCGAAGACCGCCTGCGCAGCAAGTACGCGGTGCTGCGCGATCCGCTGTCGGCGCCGAGGAACGCATGAACCTGGCCGCCCGCATGGGCCGCGTGGCGCCGTCGCCGACGCTGAAGGTCGCCGCCGAGGCCGACCGGCTGCGCCGCGCCGGTGTCGACGTGGTCGACTTCGGGGCCGGCGAGCCCGACTTCCAGACACCGGGACACGTCTGCGCGGCGGCGCACGCCGCCATCGACGCCGGCTACACCAAGTACACGCCGTCGGCAGGGGGCGCCGACATCCGCGAGGCCGTCTGCCACCGCTACCGCGAAGACTACGGCGTCACCTTCTCGCCGGCCGAGGTGATCGCCACGGCCGGGGGCAAGCAGGCGCTGTTCAACACCGCGGTGGCCCTGTTCGAGCCCGGGGACGAGGTCGTCACCCACGCGCCGTACTGGCCGACGATCGTCGATCAGATCCGGCTGATGGGCGCCACCCCGGTGCTGGCGCGGGCGCATCGCGAGAGCGGCTTCACGCTCGACGCCGATCAGATCCTGAGCCTGGTGACCCCGCGGACCAAGGCGATCGTCCTGAATTCGCCGGGCAACCCGACCGGAGGCCTGCTGTCGGAGGCCATGGTCGCCGCCATTGCCGACCACTGCGCCGCGCACCGGCATCTGGCTCGTCGTCGACCTCTGCTACGAACGGCTGATCTACGAGGACGTGCCGCACAACCTGGTGAAGGTCATCACCGATCGCCATCGCGAGCGCTCGGTGCTGTGCGGATCGGCGTCGAAGGCCTACGCGATGACCGGCTGGCGCTGCGGCTGGGCGATTGCCCCGGCGCCGGTCATCGCCGCGTGCAACACGGTGCAGGGGCATTCGACCTCGAACGTCTCGTCGATTGCGCAGAAGGCGGCGGCGGCCGCGCTCACCGGCCCGCAGGACGCGGTGGCGGCGATGCTGCACGAGTACCGGGTCCGCCGCGACCAGACGCTCGGCTGGCTCACCACCGATTCCCGGATCGAGTGCCTGACGCCCGGCGGGGCGTTCTACCTCTTCCCGTACATCGCCGAGCTGCTGGCGCCGAGCGGCGTCACCTCCTCGGCCGCGTTCGCCGAGCAGCTGCTGACCGAGGCGCGCGTCGCGCTGACCGCCGGCGAGGGCTTCGACGCGCCGGGCTTCGTGCGCATCTCCTACGCCACGTCGCTCGACCGTCTCCGCGAGGGCGTCACGCGCATCCAGGAGTTCGTGCACACCCGCGAGCGGCGGTCCGCGGTCACGACCGCCTCCTGACAGGTTCGCGCTTGGCCACGCCGCTCGCCGATCGACTGGCCGCCATCACCGGCGACGCCTGGGTCGCCACTGACTCCGCCTCGCGCCACGCGTTCGGCCGCGACGCCCTCCAGCGCGGGCACGACGCCGACGTCGTCGTCTCCCCCGGGACGGCGGAAGAGGTGGCCGCCATCGCCCGGTTGTGCCACGACACCCGCACGCCGCTGGTCGTGCGCGGTGCCGGCACCGGCTACACCGGCGGGGCGGTACCGCTGCGCGGCGGCGTCGTGCTGTCGATGGCGCGGTTCGGCCGCATCCTCGACATCGACGTCGACAACCTGCTCGCCGTGGTGCAGCCCAACGTGATCACGCGCGACCTGCACGAGGCGGTCGAAGCGCGTGGGCTGTTCTATCCGCCCGATCCGGCCAGCCTCGCCGAGTGCGCCCTGGGCGGCAACGTCGCCGAGTCGCGCCGGTGGCCCGCGGGCCTTCAAGTACGGCACGACCCGCCGCTACGTGCTGGCGCTGGAAGCCGTGCTGCCCACCGGCGAGATCATCCGCACCGGCTCCAAGGCCGTGAAGAACGTGGCCGGCTACGCGCTGACCGACCTGCTCGTCGGGTCGGAGGGCACCCTGGCCATCCTCACCGAGATCACCGTGCGGCTGATTCCGCTGCCGCCGCACCGGCACGCCCTCTCGGCGACCTACCGGTCCGTGGACGACGCCGCCCGGGCGGTTGGCGCCATCGTCGCCGCCGGCGTGGTGCCGTCGGTGGTGGAGCTCATCGACGCGCCGTCGCTCGACGCCGTGGCCGCGCATCTGGGCCGGCCGATGGCGCCGCCGGGCACGGCGGCGCTGCTCATCGTCGAGGTCGACGGCCAGGCTGCCGCAGTGGACGAGGAGGCGGTGCTGGCGGCCGGCGCGTGCCGGAGCGCCGGGGCCACCCAGGTCATCGACGCGGGCTCGGGCGCCCGAGCGTGACGCGCTGTGGGAGGCCCGGCGGGTGCTGTCGTATGCGCTCCGCCGGGTGGCGCCCCGCAAGATCAACCACGACCTCGTGGTGCCGCGCGGCCGCGTCCCGGCGCTCTTCGCGCTCGCCGACCTGGTGGGGCGCCGGCACCGTCTGCGGGTCGCCTGCTTCGGGCACGCCGGCGACGGCAACATCCACGTGAACCTGCTGGTCGATCCCGACGACGCCGACGAGTTGGCGCGTGCCGCCGCCGCCGAACAGGAGCTCTTCGCCGGGGTGGTCGCGCTCGAGGGCTCGATCACCGGCGAGCACGGGGTGGGGTTCTCGAAGGCGGCGTATCTCGGCCTCCAGCTGGCGCCGGAGGAGATCGCGCTGATGCGGCGGATCAAGCACGCGTTCGACCCGCACGGCGTGCTGAACCCCGGCAAGATGTGGGAGACGACGGCAGAGGATTTGGCCGGTCTCGACCAGGGCTAGCAGCTAGGGGCGGGTGGCCACCAGCAGCACGCGCTGGACGTCACGCGCCGGATCGGGCCAGAGGACCGAGCGCAGCCGCAACCCGGCTTCGTTGAAATACCGGAACTCGCCCAGCCGTGTCGCCCGCGGCGTGCCCGACGCTTCCACGCGGTCGAGGACCTCGGCCGGTACCACCACCAGGGCCCGGCCCTCCTGCCGCAGGAACGCGTCGAGCTGCGGGTCGTCGATGAGGTCGACCTGCCGCAGTCCGGTGTAGAAAACGAGGTTGCGGACGAAGACGCCGGAGACGCCGATGGGCTCGTCGGCGCGGCGCGCCGCGGTCACCGCCCGTGCCACCTGCCGCACCGTCTCGTCGGGACCGCCACCGAGCACGACGATGACCAGCGCCGGCATCGCCACCGCACTGGCGCACGCCAGTACCCACGGCGCGTGGCGCCAGAGACGCGACAACGCCGTCGCGACGACCGCGGCGCCGCCGGCGGCGGCGACGGCGACCGCGGCCGTGATCTGCCACGATGCCACGCCGACGTAGAGCGGCCGTGCCCGCCACACCAGCGCCCCGGCCGCCGCCAGGATGATGCCCGCCACCAGTGAGCCGACCTGCACCGCCCGATCGGGAGCCTGGCGGTACAGCCCGCCATCGAGGCCGCGCCTCGCCCGCGTCCGTTCCATGATGCCGTGCGCGACCAGCAGCGCCAACGGGGGCAGCAGCGGCAGCACGTAGCGCGGCTGCTTGCCGACCGAGACCGAGAGCAGCAGCAGCGGCACCACGACCCAGAGTGCCAGGCGTGTCTCGAGGCTGCCGGCCCCGCCGCGGCCAGTGGCCATGCGGCCCATCGCGCCGAGCCCGAGCAGCAGAAACGGCGCCCAGGGCACCAGGCCGCCGACCACGACCGGCCCGTAGTACCACCACGGTCGCGGCTCGTTGAAGCGGTCGGTGGCGAACCGCTCGAGGTTGTCGCCGACGAAGAACCCGATCAGGTAGTCGGTGCCATGCAGCCACCACATCGCGAGGTACCACGGGGCGGCGACGACGGCGAAGAGCGCCGCGGCGGCGACGAGATCGGCGCGGCGGAGCCGCGACGCCCGCCGCTCGATGGCGACGATCGGCGCCACCACCAGCGCCGGGATCACGACGGCGAGCGGGCCCTTGGTGAGGAATCCCAGTCCGGCGGCGGCGCCCGCGGCGAGCAGCCACTGCCGCGGCCGCGGCACACGGTCGCCCACGGCCACCACCGTGGCGCCGATGGTCACGGTGATGAACAGGGCCAGCGGCAGGTCGGGCAGCGCCATCCGGGCGAGGGCGACATACCCGAAGCTCGTGGCGACGATGGAGCCGGCGATGAGCGCGGTGTCGTCGTCGTACCAGCGGCGGGCGAGCGCCGCCGTGACGAAGACCAGGGCCAGGCCGGCGAGCGCCGACCACAGACGTGCCGTCGCCGGGCCGGCGCCAGCCACCGCGAACGTCGCGGCAGTGAGCCAGTAGTAGAGCACTGGTTTCTGGAAGCGCGGCTCGTAGTTGTAGGCCGGGGTGAGCCAGTCACCCGACTGCACCATCTCGCGCGCCGCCTCGGCGTAGAACGCCTCGTCCGAATCGGTGATCGCCGGCGCGCCGAGCCCGACGAAGAACGTCAGGCCCGCCAGCACGAGCAGCGGAGCCAGCGACCGACGCACGCGCACAATTGTAGCGGCAGTTCGCTGCCGGTCGCGCTGTCGTCCGCGCGCTATACTGCCGACATGGCCACGATCAAGGTTCGGCAGAACGGCTCGCTGCTCGTCGAGGGCGACGACGTGACGCTCATCGACTGGAACGGCAACGAGTACACGTTGCCGAAGCGGCCATTCGCGCTCTGCCGGTGCGGCGGCTCGACGCGCAAGCCCTTCTGCGACGGCACGCACAGCCGGATCGGTTTCGCCGCGGCCGAAGCCGCCATCGGCCCCGCCGCCGCCGACAAGCCGGCCATCTAGTGGCCTAGGCGGGACTCGGGATCCGGGGCTCGGGGCCTGGGGAAGTCGGCGCCTCGGCCATCAACGTCCGCAACTCCTCGCCGTCCATCACCTCGCGCTCGAGCAGGCGGCGCGTCACCCGCTCGAGCACCCCGCGATGCGCGCCGAGCAGGCGGCGGGCCTCGCCGTGCGCCTCGCTGACGATGCGCCGCACCTCGTGATCGATCTGCCGGGCGGTCTCCTCGCTGTAGGGACCGCGCGACGGCGGCACGCCGGCGTCGATGAAGCGGTTGCGCCGCTCGCCGGCCAGGTTGACGGCGCCGAGCGCATCGCTCATGCCCCACTCGGTGACCATCGCCCGGGCGATGTCGCTGGCCCGCTGGAGGTCGTTCTGCGCTCCGGTCGAGATCTCGCCCAGGGCGATCTCCTCGGCCGCCCGGCCGCCCAGCAGCACCGCCAGCTGGCGCCCGAGGTCGTCGCGCTGCATGAGGTAGCGATCCTCGAGCGGCAGTTGCATCGTGTAGCCGAGGGCGCCGAAGCCACGCTGCACGATCGAGATCTTGTGCACCGGGTCCATGCCGGGCAGGAGCGTGGCGACGATGGCGTGGCCCGACTCGTGGAAGGCGACGATCTCGCGCTCCTTGCCGCTCATGACCCGCTTCTTCTCGAGGCCGGCGATCAGCCGGTCGATGGCGTCGTCGAAATCCTGCATCGCCACCGCGGTGCGGTCACGCCGCGCCGCCAGCAGGGCGGCCTCGTTGACCAGGTTGGCCAGGTCGGCGCCGGCGAACCCGGCAGTGCGGGCGGCCACCGTGCGCAGGTCGACGTCGGGTCCGAGGGTGACATTCCGGGCGTGGATGACCAGCACCTGCTCGCGGCCGTTGACGTCGGGCTTGTCGACCAGGACCTGGCGATCGAAGCGGCCCGGGCGCAACAGCGCCGGGTCGAGCACCTCGGGCCGGTTGGTGGCAGCCATGATGATGATGGCCTTGCGAGCGTCGAAGCCGTCCATTTCCGAGAGCAGCTGGTTGAGCGTCTGCTCGCGCTCCTCGTGGCTGCCGACCGGGCTCTGGGATCGCACCTTACCCAGCGCGTCGAGCTCGTCGATGAAGACGATGCAGGGCGCCTTGGCCTCCGCCTGGGCGAACAGATCGCGGACGCGGGCCGCGCCGACGCCGACGAACATCTCCACGAACTCCGAGCCGCTCAGGCTGAAGAACGGCACCTTGGCCTCGCCGGCGACGGCGCGCGCCAAGAGCGTCTTGCCGGTGCCCGGCGGGCCGACCAGCAGCACCCCCTTGGGAATGCGGCCGCCCAGCGTGGTGTACTTCCGCGGGTTCTTCAGGAACTCGACGATCTCGCGCAGCTCCTGCTCGGCTTCGTCGACACCGGCGACGTCCTTGAAGGCGACCTTGACGTCATCCTCGGCGTAGATCTTGGCCTTGCTGCGGGCGAAGGACATGATGCCGCCCTCGCCGCCCATCCGCCGCATCAGGAACGACCACAGCGCCACGAGCAGCAGAATGGGCATGACCCAGCCGAGGAGCTCCGGCAGCCAGCGGCTCACCACCTCGCCGCTGTAGCGCACCTGCTGGGCCTCGAGATCGGCGACCAGGGTCGTGTCCTCGATGCGGACCGTCGTGAACGCGGTGGGACCATCGGCCTTCTTCAGCGTGCCGCGGATGGCCGTATCGCCCACGACGACCTCGGCCACCTGGCCGGAGCGCACCAGCGCCTTGAACTCGCTGTAGGGCACGGCCTGCCCACGCGGCGCGAGCAGCGCGGCCTGGGCAAGAGCGACGAGCCCCAGCCCGGCGACGACCAGCCACACCGCGTTGGGGCGGGTGGGGGAGGATCGACCCTTGGGACGGGGCGGAGTCGCGGCAGCCATATGGTCCAGCCCTGAGTGGCCCGCGCCTACGCGCGGACCGGTGCTCCCTTGGTGAAAACCAGCCCGCCGGCGCCGTGATCGACGACCACGTGGTCGCCTTCGCCGAACGCGCCTTCGAGGACTTGCAGCGCCAGGGGGTCGAGGATCCGCCGCTGAATCGTCCGCTTCAGCGGCCGTGCGCCGTAGATCGGATCATACCCCTCCTCGACCAGCGCGTCCTTGGCCGCCGGAGTGAGGGTCAGGTGGATCTTGCGGTCTTCCAACCGCTTCAGCAGGCCGCTGAGCTGGATGTCGATCACCGCGGCGATGTGCCGGCGATCGAGCGCGTGGAACACGATCGTCTCGTCGATGCGGTTGAGGAACTCGGGGCGGAAGTGCGCCCGCAGCGCCTCGGTCACCTGGCGGCGCACGCCCTCGTCGATCGTGCCGCCTCCGGCGGTGGCCTCGGCGATGAAGTGGCTGCCGAGGTTCGAGGTCATGATCACCACGGCATTCCGGAAGTCGACGGTGCGGCCCTTACCGTCGGTGAGCCGGCCGTCGTCGAGCAGCTGCAGGAGCACGTTCAGCACCTCGGGGTGGGCCTTCTCGACCTCGTCGAAGAGCACCACGGCGTAGGGCCGGCGGCGCACGGCTTCGGTGAGCTGGCCGGCCTCGTCGTAGCCGACGTAGCCCGGCGGCGCGCCGATCATCCGTGAGACGGTGTGCTTCTCCTGGTACTCGGACATGTCGATGCGGACCATCGCGTGTTCGTCGTCGAACAGGAACTCGGCGAGGGCGCGGGCCAGCTCGGTCTTGCCGACGCCGGTGGGCCCCAGGAAGATGAAGCTGCCGAGCGGGCGCTGCGGATCCTGCAGTCCCGCCCGGGCGCGCCGGATGGCGTTGGCCACGGCGCGGATCGCCTCGTCCTGGCCGACCACGCGCTGGTGCAGCCGGTCCTCCATCTGGATCAGCTTCTGCACCTCGCCTTCCAAGAGGCGGCTCACCGGGATGCCGGTCCACTTCGCCACTACTTCGGCGATGTCCTCCTCGTCGACCTGCTCCTTGAGCAGGCGGCTGCCGCCGCCGGTGGCGCGGGCGTCCTGGGCCTGGATCTGCCGCTCCAGCTCCGGAATGCGTCCGTACTGCAACTCCGACGCGCGGGCGTAGTCGCCGTGCCGCTGCGCCGACTCGACGTCGTGCCGCAGCGCGTCGAGTTCCTCCTTGAGCTCGGCGTTCTTCTGGATCGCCCCCTTCTCCTCCTGCCAGTGCGCGGTGAGGGCGCGCTGCTGCTCCTTGAGGTCGGCCAGCTCCTTCTCCAGCTTCTGCAGCCGTTCCTTCGAGGCCTTGTCGGTTTCCTTGCGCAGCGCCTCGCGCTCGATCTCGAGCTGCATCACCCGGCGCTGCACCTCGTCGAGCGCGGCCGGCATCGAGTCGATCTCCATGCGCAGCCGCGACGCCGCTTCATCGATGAGGTCGATGGCCTTGTCGGGCAGGAAGCGGTCGGCGATGTAGCGGTGGGAGAGCACCGCCGCCGACACCAGCGCGGAATCCTTGAAGCCGACTTTGTGGTGCAGCTCGTAGCGCTCGCGCAACCCGCGCAGGATGCTGATGGTGTCCTCGACGGTGGGCTCACCGACCGTCACCGGCTGGAAGCGGCGCTCGAGCGCCGCGTCCTTCTCGATGTGCTTGCGGTACTCGTCGAGCGTGGTCGCGCCGATGGTGTGCAGCTCGCCACGCGCCAGCATCGGCTTGAGCATGTTCGAGGCGTCGAGCGACCCCTCCGAGGCCCCGGCGCCCACCACGGTGTGGAGCTCGTCGATGAAGAGGACGACCCGCCCCTGCGAGTCGACGATTTCCTTGAGCACGGCCTTCAGGCGCTCCTCGAACTCGCCGCGGTACTTGGCGCCGGCGATGAGGGCGCCCATGTCGAGGCCGACGATGCGCTTGTTCTTCAGCCCCTCGGGCACGTCGCCGCGGATGATCCGCTGGGCCAGCCCCTCCACGATCGCGGTCTTGCCGACGCCGGGCTCGCCGATGAGCACCGGGTTGTTCTTGGTGCGGCGGGCGAGCACCTGGATGACGCGACGAACCTCTTCGTCGCGGCCGATCACCGGATCGAGCTTGCCGCGTTCGGCCAGCGTCGTCAGGTCGCGGCCATAGCGCTCCAGCGCCTGGTACTTGCCTTCGGGATGCTGATCCGTGACGTGCTGCGACCCGCGCACCGCCGCCAGCGCCTCCACGATCGCCTCGCGCGAGAGGCCGAGTCCGCGCAGCAGCTCGGCCGCCGGCGCCCGGCCGCTCTCGGCGGCGATGGCGAGCAACAGATGCTCGGTACTCACGTACTGGTCCTGCATGCTCGAGGCCGAGGCCTGCGCCTGTTCGAGGACGCGCGTCAGCCGGTTCGAGACGCCAGGCTCGGCGCCACCCTGCGATGTCGGCAGGCGCTTCAGCTGGTCGCGCACTGCCTTGGCCACCGTGGCCGGGGCCTGCCCCAGCTTCTGGAGCACGGCCGGCACGACGCCGTCGGCCTGTTCGACCAGCGTTACCAGCAGGTGCTCCGGCTCGGCCTGGGCGTGCGAGAGCGCGGTGGCCAGACGCGGCGTCGCGACCAGCGCCTCCTGGGCTTTCTCGGTGAAGGTGTTCAAGTTCATGGTGTCTCCAGGGCCCGCAACGCCTCGTAGTGCGCGCGCGCCTCGGCCGAAAGCTCGGTCGGCACCGCCATGCCGACGACGACGAACAGGTCGCCGCGGTTGTCAGGCGATCCGGGCGTCGGCAGGCCATGCCCCTTGAGCCGAAGCTTGCGGCCCGGCTGCGTGCCGGCCGGCACTTTCACCGCCAGCCGCGTGCCAGCGAGCGTGGTGACGTCGACCGTGCCGCCGAGCGCGGCCGTGGGCACCGACACCGTCACCGCCGTCGTGAGGTCACGACCGCTGTGCTCGAAGCGCGGGTGCGGCTTCAGCCGCACCCGCAGGTGCAAATCGCCAGCGGTGAGCCGCGTGCCATCGGTGACTCCGGCCGGGATGCGCACCTCGAGCGTCCGGCCGTCGCCACCGGGCACCGCCACCCGCTCGACCCGGCCGCCAAGCGCCGCTTCGAGGTCGAGCAGGATGTCGTACTCCACCGCGTCGGCCCGCCGCTGGCGCCCGCGCGCGCCGGCCCGTGTTCTCCGCGCCTCGGTCGTCTGCCCGCCGAAGAACGCGTTGAAGAAGTCGGAGAACGGGCTGCCCCCGCCGCCGAACATCTCCTCCATCTCCTCGGGCGTCATCGTGCGGTAGGTGGCGCCACCGCCCGGTCCGCCCCAGCCCGGCGACCCGCCGGGGCCGGCCTGCTCGTACTGGCGCCAGTTGGCGCCCAGTTCGTCGTACTTCTTCCGCGACTCGGGGTTGCCGAGCACCTCGTAGGCTTCGTTCAGCTCCTTGAAGGTCGTCTCCGCCGACCGGTCGCCGGGGTTCACGTCGGGGTGGTGCTTGCGCGCGAGCCGGCGGAACGCCTGCTTGATCTCCTTCTCCGTGGCGGTCTTCGAGACGCCCAGGGTCTTGTAGTAGTCGCGGAACTCCATGGCTAGATCCCGACGACGGCCTTGATCCGCTGCACTTCGCGGGCGACACGGCGGCGGGCCTCCCCGCGGCCGAGGGCCGGGTCCTCGAGCAGCGGCTCGAGCCGCTGCAGCCCCTCGGCGACGGCGAGCAGGCGCTGCACGCCGGCCAGGTTGACGCCGGCGTCCTCGACCAGGTCCTTGATGAGCCGGAGGCGGGCGATCTCCGTGGTGGAGTAGAGCCGCATGCTGCCAATCGTACGCGCCGGCTGCACCAGGCCCAGCCGCTCGTACTTGCGCAAGGTCTGCGGGTGCATGCTGAGCATCCGCGCCGCGACGCTGATGAAGATGAGATCGGAACTTGACACGGATCAAGTCTGTATATTGATACGCTTCGTGTCAAGTAGCCGAATGACCGGCACGGACGAGCCGGCCAAATTCCGCGCCCGCGGCCCGGCGGTGTCGGATTAACATTCGGGAAATGGCATTTCATCGGGACAATGTCCGTGACGCCCCGATGTATCCCGCCGCGGTGTTCTCGGTGGTGCTGCTCGCCGCCATCGCCGCCACCGCCGGGGCCACCGACTGGCTGCCCGGCCTGCGCGGGCGAACCCTCGACGTGACCCGCGCCGAGCGGCCGCCCGACGACGACCACTACCTGGCCAACGACATCGGCGGCCAGATCGACCACCACGTCCTCTGGTTCGGCATCGACGAGGAGGTGACGCGGCGGCTCCGCGCGGCAGAGGTGCTCTTCGTCGGCAACTCGCGGCTGATGTTCGCGCTGCGCCCCAACCTGCTGCGGCCGTTCTTCGGCGCCCGCGGTATCTCCTACTACGTCATGGGATTCGGATTCCGTGAAAGCGACCGGCTTCCTCTCGCGCTCATCCGCAAGCTCGATCTGCGGCCGCGGCTGGTGGTGGCCAACGTCGATGGATTCTTCGGCGGAGCACTGAGTCCCTGGGCCGATGTGGTGATCCGCGACACGCCGTTCGCCGCACGCAAGCTGCAGTGGGAGGCGGAGGCCGCGCACGAGGCCAGGCGGGTGGCGCACCAGCTGGTCCCCAACTGGTTCCAGCTGTTCGGACAACCCGGCCTGGGCATGCGCCGCGCCTTCATCGCCTACCGATCGCGCAGCGACGGCACCTGGGACATCTCGCCGTGGCCGGAGGGCACGCTCGGCTTCCCCGCGCCGCCCCCTGACGGGCCGGCACTCGGCCGAGGCGAAATCGCCGCCGCCCAGGCGTTCAAGCAGGAACTCGATCGGCGGGGCAGCCAGCTCGTGCTCACGCACGTGCCGTCACCTGAGCCGATGGGGGGCGCCGGACCGGCCCGCTTCGCCGCGCTCCTGGGCGTGCCGCTCGTCCTGGCCGACGTGCCGGCGCTCACCACCTACGATCGGAGCCATCTCAGCGAAGGCAGCGCCCACGACTGGACACGCGTCCTGCTGGGGGCGCTCGGGCCGTCGCTCGCGGACGCCGGCCTGGGCGCCGGGCCGAGGCCCTCGGCCCGGTGAACTTCGTCTCCTGGGCGTTTGTCGCCCTCTTCTCGGTCGTCTTCCTGGCCCGGCTCACCATCGGCCGCCGCAAGATCGAGCGGCCGTACGTGGCCGTACTCATCGCCGCCAGCGCCGTCTTCTACGGCTGGCACGTCCCGCCGTATCTGTTGATCCTGCTGGCGACGGCGCTGCTCGACTACGCCGTCGCCCTCGCCATCGGCCGCTATCCGCTGGCCGCCCGCGCGCCGCGGCGCCGCTGGCTGCTGCTCTCGCTCGTCGCCAATCTCGGCGTGCTCGCGTTCTTCAAGTACGGCAACTTCGCCGCCCGTGCCCTCGAGGACCTGGCCGGCCTGCTGGGCGGTTCGCTGCGTCTACCCGAGGTGGCCCTGGTCCTGCCGATCGGCATCAGCTTCTACACCTTCCAGACGCTGTCTTACACGGTGGACGTCTATCGCGGTCAGCTGGCGCCGGTACGCAGCTTTCCGCACTTCCTGCTGTTCGTCAGCTTCTTTCCGCAGCTGGTCGCCGGCCCGATCGTACGGGCGAGCGAGTTCCTGCCGCAGATCGATCGGCCGCGACGGTTGCGGCTGAAGGTGTTCTACGAAGGCGCCTGGCTGGTCATCGGCGGGTTCTTCCTCAAGATGGTCTGCGCCGACAACCTCGCCGCCTACGTCGACGAGTACTGGTGGCGCGGCGCCCGCGAGACCACCGACGCGACGTTCGCCCTGTGGCTGGGCGTGATGTTCTCGGGCCAGATCTTCGCCGACTTCTGCGGCTACTCGACCATCGCCCGCGGTCTCGGCTACCTGCTCGGGTATCGCTTTCCCATGAACTTCGACGCGCCCTACATCGCCGGCACGTTCAAGAACTTCTGGGAGCGTTGGCACATCACGCTGTCGCGCTGGCTGCGCGACTACCTGTACCGGCCGCTGGGCGGCAATCGCGGATCGCGCGCGCGCACCCTGGTCAACCTGCTGACGGTGATGCTGCTCGGCGGCCTGTGGCACGGCGCGGCGTACACCTTCATCGTCTGGGGAGCGATCCACGGCGCCTGCCTCGCCGTCGAGCGGGCGTTCGGGCTGCACCGTCCGAAGGGGCGAGCCGCCACGACCGTCGCCCGCGTGGCCTGGTTCGGCGTCGTGCAAGCAGCGGTGCTGATTGCGTGGATTTTCTTCCGCAGCACCTCGCTCCCCGAGGCGCTGGCATTCGTCGGCAACCTGCTCGGCGGCGGATGGCGCCTGCCCGACGCGTGGATGGTGGCGTCATTGATGTTCCTGGCGCCGCTGGTGGCGATGCACGCCTGGGCCTGGCTGGCCGAACGGGCACGGGTGGCCCCGCTCGGCGCCACCGCCAAGGCGGTGCTCGCCGCCGGAATGACCTACGCGATCGTGACGATGTACGCCGGAACCAGCGACTTCATCTACTTCCAGTTCTGACGCCGAGGCATCGTCGCGTCCGTATCGGCGTGACAAGCACTGGCTCTACCATCCATACTGATCGAGCTCGTGTTCGACATCACAACCTCAGATCTCGTCACCATCGCCCTCCTGGTCGTCCTCGAAGGCATCCTGAGCGCCGACAACGCGATGGTCCTCGCCATCCGCGTGCTGAGCCTCCCCAAGGACCAGCAGGTGAAGGCGCTGCGTTACGGGATGATCAGCGCCTTCACCTTCCGGGCCACGGCGACCGCACTGGCTGCGTACCTGATCGCGCTCGGCTGGGTGAAGCTGGTCGGCGGTCTCTACCTGCTGTACCTGCCGTTCCAGCACTTCCGCCACGGCCACGGCGGCGAGGGGGAGTCGCGCCACACGGTGAAGCCAGCCGAACCCTGGCTCGGGCTGTCGCCCTTCTGGGCCACAGTGGTCAAGGTCGAGCTCACCGACATCGTCTTCGCCATCGACTCGATCCTCGTGGCGGTGGCGGTGTCGGACAAGCTGTGGGTGGTCATCACCGGCGGCATCCTGGGCATCGTGATGATGCGGCTGGTCATCGGCCGGCTGCTGGCGCTGATCCGCCGCTATCCGGTGCTGGTCGACGGCGCCTTCGTCATCATCGCGTGGGTCGGCATCAAGCTGCTGCTCGAGTACGGGCACGCCCTCGGCTACGTGCACTTCGAGATCCCGAAATGGCTGTCCCTCGGGCTGATCGTCGTGATCTTCGGCGCGTCGTACTGGTACGCGAAGCGGCTCGGTCCGGTCGAGGACTCCGAGCCCGAGATCTCGCCGGGGGCGTGACCCGGGCCGCTCAGCTGGCGCGGCCGAACCGCTCGGCGGTGCGGGCCTTGGCCTTCGCCGCCTCCACCTCGCGGTTGCGTGGTTCGGCGGTGGTCGTGAGATCGTCGATGAGGCGACGGGCGATGTCGGCCACTTCCACGACCGCGCGATCGAAGGTGGCCTGGTTGGCCTTCGACGGCGCCGTGAACCCGCTCAACTTGCGCACGAACTGCACCGACGCGGCGCGAATCTCCTCGTCGGTGGCCGGCGGGTCGAAATTGAAGAGCGTGCGGATGTTTCGGCACATGGGTCCAGTTTACCCAAGGCGGACGCACCTGGCGGCGCCAGGGCACCGGCGGGCCACGGTGTGATCGTCGGCGTCAACTACCCCTGGCGGCACTACGGCGGCGACTTCGGCCCCACGGTGTGGGGACGCCACACCGGGGTCAGCCTCGCACCCGGAGAAATCGCGGACGACTGCGCGTCGATGGCGGCGCACGGCGTCAGGGTCGTGCGCTGGTTCGTGTTCGCCGACGGGCGCGGCGGGCTGCGCGTGGACGCGGCGGGCTGGCCCGACGGGCTCCACCCCGGGACCTTCGACGACCTGGATACGGCCCTGGGCCTGGCGGCGGCCGCCGGACTCCAGGTGGTGCCGGTGCTCTTCGATCACCCCCTGGCGTTCCGCGCCACCGAAGCCGCCGGCGCCCGCGTCGGCGGGCACGCGCAGTGGCTGGCCGACCGCGAGGGCCAGGCGCGGCTCCTCGAACGGATCGTCGAGCCGGTGGTCTCCCGCTATGGACCACGCGGCCAGCGAGCCGACCTGGCGCCGGCGATTCACGCCTGGGATCTCCTGAACGAGCCCGACTGGATCGTCGGCGAGCTCAACCCGTCGCGCCTGGTGGAACGCCCGGTGCCTTTCGACGTGCTCGCCGCCTGGGTACGGGATGCCGCTGATCTCGTCCACCGGCACGCCGGCCTGGTGACGATCGGCGGCGCCCGGCTGCGCTTCGCCGCGTGGTGGGACGACCCGCTGCTGCAGCTCGACTTCCTGCAGGCGCACGCCTACTACGACCCGGCGCACGACTTCGACCTCCTCGCCACGCCGCTGCGGGCGCTGGGCGTGTCCCGGCCGCTCGTGATCGCCGAGTGCGCGGGGCAGGGCGATCCGCCCGACATCGGCCGCAACCGGCCGGCGCTGACCCTCCGGGCGCTGGCCGTGGCGGCTCGCGACGGCGGCTACAGCGGCCTGTGGCCGTGGAGCTGGCGCGGCGTGGACGCACACGGGGCCGTGGTGCCGGCCGCGCTTGCCGAGATCGCCGCGATCGTAGGGCAGCTCCTTCTAGAGCTGCCTCCAGGCAGAGCTGAAGCTCTGCTACACGCATCGAAAAACGCTAGCGGAGGCCGATCGGCGGCCGAAGCGGCTCGGGCCACGTTTCGCCGCCGTAGAAGACGCGCTCGAGGAACAGCCCGGCGGCCGGGGCTGTGAGCGTGGCGGGCGCGTCACCACCGGCGGAGCCGGGGGACGTGAGCCAGTCGTCGATGCGCTGCGGCGGCAATGCCCCGGTGCCGGCGGCGACGAGCACCCCCACCATGCGGCGCACCATCTTCCACAGGAAGTGCGATCCGGCGACGCGCACCAGCACCAGCGGCCCGGCCTCGGCGACTGTCACCTCATCGAGGACGACCACGGTCGATTTCTCGTCGGGGTCGTCGTCGGCGAAGGCGCGGAAGTCGTGGCGCCCGACGAAGCCGGCGGCCACGGCGTGCATCGGCGCCAGGTCGAGCGGGTCCTTGACCCACCAGACGTAGGGCTTGGCCAGGGCGGTGCGGCGGCGGGCGACCTGGTAGACGTAGCTGCGACGCACGGCGCTATGCCGCGCGTGGAACTTCCGTGAGACCGCGACCACGTCGAGCACGTGGATGTCGGCCGGCAGTCCGTCGTTGATGCGCCGCCGCAGTTGCTCGGGCGCCGGGGCCCGTACCAGGTCGACGTGCGCCACCTGGGCCAGGGCATGCACGCCGGAATCGGTGCGGCCCGACCCCTGGGTGTCGACGAGCACCTCGCCGAGCCCGGCGACCACGGCCCGTTCGAGCTCGCCCTGCACGGTGCGGGCGTTGGTCTGCTTCTGCCAGCCGCTGTATCGTGTTCCGGCGTATTCGATCGTCAGTTTGAACCGAGGCACGTCCGTACAATACACAGTGCCCGCATCCCGCGAGGAGACCCATGGCCCAGCCGTCGCACCGTCCCGTGCACGCCACGAACCTGCCGAAGCCAGTCGGCCCGTATTCGCCCGGCATGGGATTCGAGCGCCTCATCTTCGTCTCGGGACAGGGAGCCACCGACCCGGTGACAGGCCAGCTGGCCGGCACCAGCGCGGCGATTCAGACCGAGCAGTGCCTGCGCAACGTCCAGGCGATCCTCGAGGCAGCCGGGTCGGGCCTGCAGCACGTGTTGCGCTGCGGCGTGTTCCTGCTCGACATGGACGAGTTCCAGGAGATGAACCTGGTCTACGCGCGGATGTTCGGCGATCACCGGCCGGCGCGCACCACCATCCAGGCGGCGAAACTGCCTGGCGAGGGCCTGCGCGTCGAGATCGACTGTATCGCTTACGTGCCGTAGACGGGTCCCGGGGCTAGCGACGGGGCTGGGCCGGCGGCGTGTGCTGGCTGACCACCGACATCGCCGTCGAGATCATCGAGGCCACGTCGGAGAGGTTGGACGGCAGGATGATGGTGTCGGCGTTGTTGATCACCTTGCCGAACTCGTTGATGTACTGCTCGGCGACGCGCAACTGAATGGCTTCCTGGCCGCCTGGGGCCTGCGTGGCTTCGGCAACCCGCTTGATGCCCTCGGCGGTGGCCGTGGCGACGGCGAGGATGGCGGCGGCCTGGCCTTCCGACTCGTTGATCTGCTGCTGCTTGCGCGCCTCCGAGGCCTTGATGGTCTGCTGTTTCTCGCCCTCGGCGCTGTTGACCGCGGCGTCGCGCTGGCCCTCGGAGGTCAGGATCACGGCGCGCTTCTCGCGCTCGGCGCGCATCTGCTTTTCCATGGCGGCCAGGATGTCGGCCGGCGGCGTGATGTTCTTGATCTCGTAGCGAAGGACCTTCACGCCCCACGGCTCGCTGGCCTTGTCGAGCTCGGCGACGACCGCGATGTTGATGTTGGTGCGCTCTTCGAACGTGCGGTCGAGGTCGATCTTTCCCACCTCGGAGCGCAGCGTCGTCTGCGCCAGCTGCGAGATGGCGAACAGGTAGTCCTGGATGCCGTAGGAAGCGCGCTCGGGATTCAGGATCTTGAGGTAGAGCACGCCGTCGACGCCGACCTGCACGTTGTCGCGGGTGATGCAGACCTGGGCCGGGATGTCCAGCGCCGCTTCCTTGAGCGAGTGCTTGTAGCGGATGACGTCGATGAAGGGCAGCAGGATGTGGAAGCCGGCGTCGAGCGTTCCGGAATAGCGGCCGAGCCGCTCGACCACGAACGCGCTCTGCTGCGGGACGACGATGGCCGTCTTGGCGATCACGATGAGCGCCATGATCGCCAGCAGCACGATGACGATGAATCCGCCTTCCATTGGGCATCCTCTCCTGTATGCGTTACTCGGCGACCAGGCCGATCTGCAGACCCGACACCCGCACGACCCGGCACCGCTGGTTGGCGTAGACGCCGACCTCGCCGTCGTTGCGCGCTTCCCACGTGGAGCCGCGCAGCGTTGCCCGGCCGACCGCCCCGGGCGCGATCCCCTCGAGCGGCGTGGCGACCTCACCGACCAGCGAGTCCACCGGCGGCCGTGCCCCGGTGGCTTCGACGCGCGCCTGGATCTTGCGGCGGAAGAGCAGCAGGGTCAGCACCGAGGCGGCCGTGAAGGCGAACCACTGGGCGCCGAGGCTGGCGAGCAGGCCGACGCTGGCGAGGACCCCGGTGAGGATGGCGCCGACACCGAAGAACATGATGAAGAAGCCGCTTGGCGTCACCAGCTCCAGCACCAGCAGGACGAACCCGGCGGCCAGCCACATCCACCATTCCATGGCTGGCAAGGATACATGGAACCGGGAACAGATGCGTGCGATCGGCGGCAATCCGATGCGGCTACTACCTGGATGCTAAGATCGTCGGCTCACATGCCTACGATTCTCGTGACCAACGACGACGGAATCCACGCGGCGGGACTGGCGGCGCTGACCGAGGCCGTGCGCCCGCTGGGCGACGTGCTGGTGGTGGCGCCGCATCAGGAATCGAGCGCCATCGGCCATGCGCTCACGCTGCGCCGGCCGCTGCGCCTCGACCCTCACGGACCGAACCGCTACGCCGTGGACGGCACGCCCACCGATTGCGTGAACATCGCCGTCGCCGTGCTGCTCGAGGGCCGCCTGCCCGATCTGGTGGTGTCGGGCATCAACACCGGCTGGAACCTGGGCGACGACGTGACCTACTCCGGCACGGTGTCGGGGGCACTCGAGGCGGCGCTGCTCGGCGCGCCGGCCATCGCGGTGTCGCTGATGCGCACCCGCGACTGGATTTTCGACTTCGAGCCCTCGGCGCTCATCGCCCACGACCTGGCCAAGCGCGTGCTCGCGTCGAAGCTGCCCGAGCGGACGTTTCTCAACGTCAACGTCCCGAAAGGGCAGCCCAAGGGCATACGGATCACCGTGCAAGGGAAGCGCAACCACGTGACGACGATCGCGCGGCGCGAGGACCCCAGAGGCCAGCACTACTTCTGGATCGAGGAAGGGTTGGACGACTGGCTGCCGCACGACCACAGCGACTTCCAGGCGTGCCGCGACGGCTACGTGTCGGTCACGCCGCTGCAGCCCGACATGACCGCGCATGCGGCGATGAGCGTAGTGGGGAAGTGGCTGGAGCAGAAACCGCAGGCTGCCGCGACGCCGGCATCCAGGCCGAATCCCCGAGCTCGGTCGTCGAAGTCGAGCGCGCCCCGATCGCCGCGACGCGTTCGCCGCTAGTCGCCCCGCGAGTGCGGCGTACAAGACAACGGGGCCGGGTGCGTCCTGCACCCGGCCCCGCGGTGATGCGAATCCGATCGGCTAGTTGCCGACGCAGATGAAGTTGACGCTGATGGTGCCGGTCTGCGCGCGTCAGCGTGAAGGCGTTGGCGCCGGTCTGGTTCACGTAGACGCGGGCGCTGACATTCGTCACGTTCTGCGCGGTGCACTTGTAGCTGGTGGCGCTGGTGAACGTGCCCGCGGGCAGCGTCACTGTCCGGCCGCGGTAGTGCTCACGCCCGTCCGCGTGCCCGTCACGATCTTCGGAAGCGTCACCAGCGTGAGCGTGCACGCGCCGGGCGCCGCGAACGGTGCCGCACGTCTGCACGTTGGCGACGCCATTGGTGCCATTCCGGCACCATCCTGCACCATCCGTGCCGGCCGCGCCCCACTGCGCCGGTCGCACCGGTCGGACCGATTGGCCCCTGCGGACCCGCCGCGCCCTGCGCACCGGTCGCACCGACCGCGCCGTTAGCACCAGTCGCGCCGACCGCTCCAGTGGCGCCCACCGGCCCCTGCGGACCAACCGCACCGGCCGGACCAGCAGGTCCCTGGGGACCGACGCCACCGTCGTTACCCGCGGCACCAGGCGCGCCGTCAGCGCCGTTGAGACCGGCGGGACCCTGCGGGCCAATTGGACCAGCAACACCCGCCGGGCCCTGCGAACCGAGGGCACCGGCGGGACCCGCGACACCCGCGGGACCCTGCGGACCCATCGGACCATCTGCGCCGTCGACACCGTTCGCACCGGCCGGACCAGCCGGACTGCCCACCTGCGGACCCGACCGCGCCCGCGGCACCGGCGCGCCGTCAGCGCCGTCGAGACCAGCGGGGCCCTGCGGACCGACGGCACCGTCGTCACCATTCACACCGGTAGGACCCGCGACACCCGCGGGACCCTGGGGACCCATCGCGCCAGGCGCACCATCAGCACCATTCAGACCGGCCGGGCCCTGCGGACCCACCGCGCCATCGGCACCATTCGACACCGGCCAGGACCGTTGGCGCCGGCCGGACCCTGCGGACCGACAGGACCCGCGACGCCCGCGGGGCCCTGCGTCCCAGCCGCACCATCAGCACCGTCCAGCACCGGCCGGGCCCTGCGGACCGACGGCACCGTCAACGCCATCAGCACCGTTCGACCGCGAGCCCCTGCGGACCGACGGCACCGTTCGCACCGGCCGGACCAGCAGGCCCCTGCGGTCCAACCGGACCGGCGGGACCGACGAGGCCCTGCGGCCCACCGGACCGACGCGCCGTCATTGCCGTTCGCACCAGCGGGCCGACGAGGCCCTGCGGACCGATTGCACCGTCGTCTCCGGTCGCACCGGCAGGACCCGTCGACGCCCGCGGGGCCCTGCGGACCCATCGTGCCAGCCGCACCATTCGGACCAGCCGCGCCCTGCGGACCGATCGGCACCGTCATCACCGTTCGCACCTGCTGCCGACAGGCCCACTGCGCACCGACCAGCGCCGGCCGGACCGACAAGTCCCTGCGGACCGACCGGACCGGCGGGACCAACGAGGCCCTGCGGGCCCATCGGGCCAGCCGCGCCGTCGTTGCCATTCGCGCCAGTAGGACCGACAAGCCCCTGCGGACCAACCGCACCGGCGGGACCGACGAGGCCCTGCGGACCGGTGGCACCGTCAACACCGTTCGCACCAGCGGGACCAACCAGCCCCTGCGGACCCATCGGGCCAACCGCACCGTCGTTGCCATTCACGCCCTGCGGACCCATCGGACCCAACGAGACCCTGCGCACCCACGGCACCGTCAGCGCCGGCCGGACCGACGAGTCCCTGCGGACCGACCGGACCGGCGGGACCAACGAGGCCCTGCGGGCCCATCGGGCCAGCCGCGCCGTCGTTGCCATTCGCGCCAGTCGGACCGACAAGCCCCTGCGGACCAACCGCACCGGCGGGACCAACGAGGCCCTGCGGGCCCATCGCGCCAGCCGCGCCGTCGTTGCCATTCGCGCCAGCCGCACCGACAAGCCCCTGCGGACCAACCGGACCGGCGGGACCGACGAGGCCCTGCGGACCAACCGCACCAGGCGAACCGTCGACGCCATTCGTGCCGTTCGCACCGATCGGGCCCTGCGGTCCCTGCGGACCGGTCGGACCCGCAACACCCGCCGCACCCGTCGTCACCCGCCGGGCGCCCTGCGGACCCACCGGACCAGGCGAACCGTCGACGCCGTTCGTGCCCGTTCGCACCGTTCGACCCGTTCGCGCCCTGCGGACCGGTCGGACCCGCGGACCCACCGGGCCAACGCACCGTCGACGCCATTCGTGCCGTTCGCACCGGTGGGGCCCTGCGGACCCAGTCGGACCGCACACCGCCGCCCCGTCGGACCAGCGGCACCCTGCGCACCAGCCGCACCAGCCAGACCCTGCGACGCCATCGTGCCGTCCGGCACCGGTCGGGCCCTGCGGTCCCTGCGAACCGGTCGGACCCGCAACACCAGGCAGCACCGTCGACGCCATTCGTGCCATTCGCACCGGTCGGGCCCTGCGGTCCCTGCGGACCGGTCGGACCCGCAGCACCAGGCGAACCGTCGACGCCGTTCGTCCCGTTCGCACCGGTGCGCCCTGCGACCGGTCGCACCGACCGGACCCGCGAGGCCCTGCGCACCCGTGGCGCCCTGCGGACCGCGCGCCGTCATTGCCGTTGGCGCCCGCAGGACCGACCGGGCCAATCGCACCGCGCGCCGTCGTGCCGTTCGCACCGGTGGGGCCCTGCCGGGTCCGCTGCGGCCCGGTCGGACCCGCAACTCCAGGCGCCCCGTCGACGCCATTCGTGCCGTTCACTCCGGCGGGGCCCTGCGGACCAACCGCACCAGGCAACCCATCGACGCCGTTCGTCCCGTTCGCACCGGTCGGGCCCTGCGGTCCCTGCGGACCGGCCGGACCTGCGACACCAGCCGCCCCGTCGTTACCCGCGGGGCCCTGCAGACCCGTGGCGCCAGGCAGACCGTCGACGCCATTCGTGCCGTTCGCACCGGTCGGGCCCTGCGGTCCCTGCGGACCGGCCGGACCTGCAGCACCAGCCGCCCCGTCAGCGCCGTTCGCACCGGCAGGACCCATCGGGCCCACCGTGCCGTTGACGCCATTCGTTCCGGCCGGGCCCCTGCGGGCCGGCAGGTCCGGCCAATCCCGCGGCCGCCAGGCCCTTGAGGTCGGCGTTGACGAGGACGTTGCCCGGGGCCACTTCCAGCGGCGCAAAGCTCGAATTCGGCGAGGTCACCGCCTGTATGTAGTAGCGGTCGAGCGACGTGCCGAGGAACGGCGGCGCGATGCTGACGACGGCGCGACCGGTTCCATCGATGACGCCCATCACCAGAATCTGAAGGTCGGGGCCGACCGCGAACTGCACGCCCGAGTAAGAGAAGCCCGCGCCGGTGGTGCTGCCCACGATGGCGAAGTGATAACCAGGCGTGCCGACCACGGTGACCGTGGTCGCGGTGCCCGGCTTAACGACTTCCGGGCTGAGGGACGCCGTGGTCGTCTGCGCGAAGGCGTCCGTGCCCGTGTTCAGAACCAACAGAGTCGCGACGGCGATGGCCACCGGCGAGATCACTCGACGCCCGCGGGCCATCGACTTGCGCTCACTGATTTCGACACTCATTGACGTATTTGTCTCCCGTCCGCTTGGACAACCTGGCATTGAGCAGGTCCCGTGCCAGGGCGAAATTCAACGGATTGCCTATGTTTCCGGGGAGATCCGGGGCGAAGCGACGAAATCGGCCGTGCCGAGGCCTGGCGCACCTGACGTTGCGCGTCACACGGCGCGAGTTGCAGCGCGTTGCAAAATGGTGATCGCCGGCGAGTCTTGCGTGGCCGACGTATTCGGCGCGGCGCCAGCCGACGGCTGACGCGCCGAAAGCGCGAGGCGTACATGCGAAAGGGCCGGATGCGCGTCGCGCACCCGGCCCTGCATTGTCGAATTGCGTGTTAGTTCGCGGTCACGCAGATGCCGAACGCCTGTGCAACGTAGCTGTCGTTGCTCAGAATAGAGCCTGAGGTCGACACCGTAGTGACCGTCCACGTGTCGTCGTCAGACGGGTAGCTCGAGATCACCAGAGCTGTTCCCGACGCGTTGTTGGACAGCGCCGAGAACAGAACGCCACCCCCGACAACCTTTTTCCCGGCGGGACAGTCGGCAAATACCGTCCTGGCACTCTCGGTGTCCGCACTCGCAGTGCCAGACACGCGCTCATAGCCGCTCACGCCGTTGGTGCCATTGGTGCCGTTGGTGCCCGGCAATCCCGGGTCACCCTGGGGCCCCTGACCACCAGCCGCGCCGTCTGCACCCGTCGGTCCCTGCGGACCCGTCGGGCCCTGTGCGCCGTCAGCGCCATTCGCGCCCTGCGCCCCCTGCGGCCCCTGCGGACCCATCGGGCCCACCGCGCCGTCGACACCGTTCGCACCCGCCGGCCCCTGCAGGCCCATCGGGCCCACCGCGCCGTCGTTGCCAGCCGGACCGGCCGGACCCGCCGGGCCCTCCGGACCAGTGGGACCCGCCGAACCGGCGGATCCAGCGGCCGCGAGGCCGGCCAGATCGCCGTTGATGATCACCTGACCGGGCGCCACTTCCAGCGGAACGAAATTCGCGTTGTCCGAGGTCGCCGCCTGGATGTAGATGCGGTCGAGCGACGTGCCGACGAACGGCGGCACGATGTGCACCTCCGCGCGGCCCTCGCCATCGAGGTTGCCCATCACCAGAATTTGCATGTCGTTGCCAACGGCGAACTGCACCCCGGCGTACGAGAACCCCGCACCCGTGGTGCTGCCGACGACCGCGAAGTAAGTGACCCGGATTACCCGTCACGGTCACCACCGTGCCGGCGCCCGGGGTGACGACGACCTTGCTGACGGACGCGGTGGTGGCCTGCGCGAACGCATCCCCCGTCCCGGCCATTGCGACGAACAGAGCGGCGAGAACGACGCCCGAACCAAACGACACTCGACGCTTCGGGGCGCCGACCACCTGACACTTACTCGTTTCGAATCTCATTTGACGTTTTTGTCTCCAGTCCCGTGGACCGGTGTCGTTGTGAGCATGTCTCGTGCCACGTGGAAAACAATCGAATCATCGAGTGTTTCCGTTGAATTCGCGCTCGGGACGGGGTGGGAACCACCAGGTGCCGGTGCCGCTTACCGCCGGGCTGACGCGGCGTGTCACCGCGCACGAATCTGATCGGCGGCTTGCGAAATTGCCGGCGCGCGCACGAGGTTGCGCACCGGGCGCTCGCGGGCTGGTGATACTATTCCGAAGCGTCGGGGCGTGGCTCAGCCTGGTAGAGCACTCGGTTCGGGACCGAGGGGTCGGTGGTTCGAATCCACTCGCCCCGACCAGAATTGAAAGGGCGGCGTGCAAACGCCGCCCTTTGCTTTCCCGGTCAAAGCCTCGGTCTAACGCGCTGCCGTCGTCGTGGCCGCGTTCTTCACCAGATCGCTCATCTCGTAGAGGCGGCCGTTGGCCATCACCCGCCGCACCTTCAGCGCATCGCCGATGCGCTCGAGCGGGTTGCCCTCGACGATCACGATGTCGGCCAGCTTGCCGGCGGCGATCACCCCGGCGTCGAGGTTGAGCGCTTCCGCCGGCGTCGCGGTCGCGGCGCGCAGCGCCTGGAACGGCGTCATGCCGGCGTTCACGTAGGCGTCGAGCTCCCCGTGCAGGTTGAACGCGTTGGGGGTGTCGGTGCCGGCGACGACGCGGCCGCCGGCCTTGAAGATGTCCATCAGCATCTGATTGTTCCCGGGGCTGTCGAGCCCGCCGCCGGGGGCCCCGCCGCCTTGCGGGTTCCGCACCTGTTGCTGCATCCACTCCGGGTAGAGCGTGAAGCGGGGATCCTGCCGGAGCGCCGGATCGGCAGCGAAGAGGCGCCGCGCGCCGCCGCCCGACATCATCGGGCACCAGTAGCGCTCGCTGGCGCCGAACAGCTTCACCACGTCGGCATACGCCCGCTGCAGCGTCGCCTGCTTCGGTGAGTAGCCGCGGCGGCTGGTGGCCGCCGTGTGCTCAGTGTTGTCCACCCCGACGAGCGCGGCCGGGAAGATCTCGTGGGTGGCCACGGGCACGCCGATACCGTGGGCGAACTCCACCATGCGCTTCTGTTGCAGGTCGGGCAGCCGCACGTAGCTCTTGAGGAGATCGTGCTGCAGCACCCTGGCGCGCTCGAGTTCCATCTCGAAGTGCGCCGGACTCGAAATGGCCACGCCCATCTTGTAGTAGACCCGCTGCCACTCCATCAGATACCCGGTGCCGTAGACCCGCGGCCCGGCGCGGACGCCGGCTTCGTTGGCCTCGCGATCCTCGACCGCCTCGTAGGGCGTGTTGCCCGGACTGCGCACCGTGGTGACGCCGAAGGCCAGCCAGGCCCGCCCCTGCGCCTCGCCGAAGTCCTTCTGCAGGTGCGAGTGGAACTCGATGAGTCCAGGCATCGCGGTCAGGCCGGTGCCGTCGACGACGGCGCCGCGATGGGCCGCGGCGCTGTGCGGCGCCACCGAGCGGATACGGTTGCCATCGACCACGATGTCGGTTTCGCCGCGGGCCGTCTCGCTGACGCCGTCGACCAGCCGGCTGACGTGAATCGTGGTCCGTCCGGTCGGCGGGGCAGGGGTGTAGGTGAGCGAGAGCGGCACGTCGCTGGTCTGTCCCGTTTCGGCGTCCACGATCCGCAGCCGGTCCATCGACTGGTAGAGCAGCCGCTTCGAGTCGCCAGCCCAGCTGGGCGAGTGCGCCATCTCGGAGCTGACCCGGCGTGGTGGACCGAGCGGCTCGCCGCTCTTCGAGACTGGCCAGACCGCGAGCAGGCCCTCGTAGATCGCCGCCATCTTGGTGCCGTCGGGGGACCACACCGGGCCACCGCCGCCGCGCGAGTCGATCGACAGGTTCGGACTCGGCGCGAACCAGCGGTCGTCGCCTCCGGTCGACGCCATCGTCAGCACCTGATTGGTGCCCTCGCGATACCGCGTCGAGTAGGACGACACCATCGCCACCGCCACCCGCGCGCCATCGGGCGACCATGTCGGCGTGCCCGGCGAGAAGAGCGAGTCGTGGATGCGGGTGACCTCGCCGCCGGCCACGTTCACGACCGACACGGGCGCCCGCCGCCACATGCCGTCGACGTCGAAGAAGGCGATGCGACGGCCGTCGGGCGACCAGGTCGCGCCCATCGGCTGGGTGGTCAGCCGGGTGAGCTGGCGATCCTGGCCAGTAGCCACATCGCGAATCCACAACTGCAGCAGCGCGCCGCCCTTGTCCGACGAGTACACCAGCTTAGTGCCGTCGGGCGACCACGCCGGGTCGGTGTCGAGGAAGCGATCCTTGGTGATGTTCTCGGCGGCGCCGCCGACCGGCATCACCCAGATATCGCCGACGGCGGCGAAGGCCACCTTCAATCCGTCCGGCGAGATCACCGGGCGGACGATGCCGAGCACTTTTCGTGGCGCCCGCGAGGTGAAGTCGCGCGCCACCCGGGTGTAGCGGGCAGGCGTCGCCTGCAACGTGGCCGTGAACGGCACCTCCGTGGCTGCCGCACCGCCAACCGTCCGCTTCCGGATCCTGCCGTCGGCGGTGTAGAAGAACTCGGTGGCGCTGCTCCAGCTGGGCCGGAACGGAAACGCGTTCTCGTCGCCGGTGATTGCCGCCCCTCCGAGCTCGAGGCGGCTCGACCTGCCTTCCAGCGCGTGCAGCACGATCTGGCCACCAGGCCCCCATGAGGCCGCGTCCACGCGCCCGGCCGATGTCGCCACCTGGCGCTCCACGCCGCCTCGGGCCGGCACCGCCCACACGTGCCGTTCGTCGTCGCGGGTGGACACGAAGGCGACGTCGGCGTCGTTGGCCGACCAGCTCGGCATCGAGTCCTCGGCCGGATTCGTCGTCAGCTGACGCAGCGTGCCGCTGGCGAGTTCGAGCACCCAGATGTTGTAGTCGCTGCCCAGGGGATTGCCGCGATCGGACGAGAAGGCGATGCGCGATCCGTCGTGTGACCACGCCGGCTCGCGATCGTCGAACGCGCCGGAGGTGAGCTTCCGCTGGTGGCTACCGTCGGGCGAGATCGCCCACAAGTCGTAGCCGCCGTCGCGATAGGCGAAGAACGCGATCGAACGCCCATCGGGCGACCACGCCGGCTGACGCGCGTCGTTGAACACGTCGGTGATGCGGGTCGCGGTGCCGCCGCTGGCCGGCAGCGTCCAGATGCTGCCCTGCAGGTCGACGGCGAGCGTGCGGCCGTCCGGGGAGACCGCCACCGACATCGAGGTGCCTTCCGAGACGGTGACATCGACGGTCGCCGGCGCCGCGGCCGCAGGGCGACGGGCGCCGGACGGTTGGCGCGCCGGCACCGCGACGTCGGTCGAGGCAAGGCACAGCACGAGGAGCGCGAGGCGGGCGGCGAAGATGCGCATGACGGCAGCCAGCCTATGAGCCGCGGTGAGGCGAGTCAAGCGTGCGCGCGGCGATTACAATCCCACACACGCGTGCCGTCCTCCGACCCGACCACCTCGCCGTCCGCTCGCATCTCGATTCTCGGCGTCGTCGTGGCCCTGGTCGGCGTGGCCGTGCTCGTCGCCACGGTGCGCCGGGCGGGCTGGAGCGAGATTCGCGACGGCGTTGCCGCGGTGGGCGTGTGGTTCGTCCCCGTGCTGATGCTCGGCGGCTTCCGGTTCCTGACCCGGGCCCGCGTTCTGACCATCTGCGCTACGCAGGTGGGCGCGCCCGCGCTGCGGACGCCGCGCGCCTTCGCCGCCACGATTGCTGCCGACGCCGTCGGGAACCTCACGCCGCTGGGCCTCCTGGCCTCGGAGCCGACGAAGGTGCTGCTGCTCGAAGCCGACCGTGCCCACCGGCCCGGCTCTCACCGCGGTGGCGCTCGACAACACGTTCTACGCGGGCTCGGTCGTCCTCATGCTCGCCGCCGGAGCCTGGATGCTCGTGGGGCAGGCGGGATTGCCGCCCGCCGTGCGCCTCGCCGCCGAAGCGGTCCTGGTCGCGGTCCTCGCCGGCGCGTTCATCGCGGCGTGGGCGGTGCGGCGGCGTCCGGCCGTGTTGTCGCGGGCGGCGCAACTGGCGGCGCGGCTCTCGGGCCGGGCGTCCCGGACGCCCGACGTGCTCCACGACATCGAGGCGCGTTTCTACGGCGTGGTCGGATGGCCCGTCAGCGCGGTGGCGGCCGCGGCCGGGTGGACGGCGCTATTCCACGTGGCCGCCGTGGCGGAGGTGTGGCTGGTCCTGTCGGTGCTGTCGGGCGGGCGGACGTCGCTCGCCGATGCCTTCATCCTCGAGTCGACCGGCCGGCTGGTTACCGTGCTCTTCAAGGTGGTGCCATTCCGCATTGGCGTCGATGAAGCCGGCGCGGCGATGGTGGCCGGCGCCATCGGCGTGCCGGTCTCGAACGCGGTGGCGCTGGCGCTGGTCCGCAAGCTGCGCATCCTGGTATGGAACGCCGCTGGCCTGGCGGTGCTCGCGCGCACGCGCCGCTGACGCTACAATGCACGCGTGCGGACGGCGCGGCGCTACATCATCTCCGGCCGCGTCCAGGGCGTGGGATACCGGTGGTTCGCGCTCGATGCCGCGCGGCGGGAAGACCTGCACGGGCTGGTGCGCAATCTGCCCGATGGCCGGGTCGAGGTCGAGGCCGAAGGGAGCGCCGAGGCCCTGAGCCGCTTCGAAGCGGCGTTGTGGCGCGGTCCCTCGCATGCCCGCGTCGAGGACATCGCCATCGACGACGTCCCGCCGTCTGGCCGCACCGCGGGTTTCACCGTCGCCTGACGCTCACCCCATGGACCAGCTCAAGTCGAAGATCCGTCACGTCCCCGATTTTCCGAAGCCGGGCATCCTCTTCTACGACATCACCACCTTGCTGGCTGACCCCGCCGGCCTGCGCGAGACGATCGACGCGTTGGCCACGCCCTACGCCGACGCGGGTATCGAGCGCGTGATCGGCATCGAGAGTCGCGGCTTCATCCTGGCCTCGGCCGTCGCCGATCGGCTGGGCGCCGGCTTCGTCCCCATCCGCAAGCCCGGGAAGCTGCCGGCGGCCTGCGTCCGCGAGTCGTATGCGCTCGAGTACGGGACCGACGCGGTCGAGATCCACAGCGACGCCATCAGCCGCGGCCAGCGCGTGCTGATCGTGGACGATGTGCTGGCTACCGGCGGCACGGCGCGCGCCGCGACCAACCTCGTCGCACGGCTGGACGGGGAGATTCACGCCGTCACGTTCCTGATCGAGCTCACATTCCTGCACGGCCGAGAGAAGCTGACCGACGTGCCGATCTTCTCGGTGCTGCAGTACTGAATCAGGCGGCGTTACAGCGTCGTTACGCCAACGACACATCGCCGCCAAACGGCTGGGCCACGCTGTGCGCGCCAGCGGGGCCGTTCGCGCACGGTTTCTCCGCTGAAGGAGGCTCCGTGACGCAACGTCTGATTCCCCGTATCGCCAGGGTGGTGATCCTCGCCGCCGCGCTGTTCGCCGCGCCCGAGGCCGCGTCGGCGGCCACCGTCCTGGTCGTCAACAACCACGACGACGGACCCGGCTCGTTTCGCGACGCGATTCGCCGCGCCAACGCCAACCCGGCCATCACGACCGTCCAGTTCCTGTTCACCGTGCGGACGGTGCACCTGGAGTCGACCGTCGACTACACCGGGCCACAGGCGCTGACGATCCACGGCGCCGGCGCCACGCTTGACGGCTCGAAGATTGATGACGACGGCGCCCTCGACGAGTTCCTGACCGGCATCGGCGCGGCATTCCGCGTCACGCACGGCGCGGACCTCGCGGTGTCGAGTCTCACGGTGCGGAACGCCCCTGGAGAAGGCATCGCGCTCGTCGTGCCGAAGGGACGCCTCGGCATCGTGCGCCTCTGGATGTTCAACGTCGAAGCCGCCGGGAATCGCGGACACGGGGTGCTGCTCAACGACGAGGAGGACCCACGGACCTTTGAGGACCCGGTTACAGAAGAGCCGATTCAGCCCGACCCCGACGGGTCGGTCGCGTCGGTCGACGTGACGGTGCTCGGCTGCCGCTTCGCCGGCAACGGCTTCGGGGGCCTCGACCGCGACGGACTGCGCGTGAACGAGGGCGGCGAGGGCAACCTGACGCCTGACCGTACGTTGGGCGCTGGCGCACGGCAACGGCGCCGACGGCATCGAGGTGGACGAGCGCGGTCCCGGGGACGTGCACGTGGACGTGTTCGGGGCGCAGCTGACCGGCAACGGCAGCCTCACCGCGGTCGACTACGACGACGGCTTCGACATCGACGAATACAACGACGGCGGCATCTTCGGCCAGGTGGTCTTCAGCACCGTCAGCAACAACTGGGAAGAAGGGCTCGACTTCAACGAGAACAACGCCGGCGATCTGCGGGTCGACCTGCTGCTCGTCGAGGCCAACGGCAACCGCGAGGAAGCCATCGACTACGAAGAGGACGACGACTTCGCCGGGGGAGGCGACCTCGTCACGACGATGACGGGCATCCGCGCCAACGGCAACGGTGTCGACGGCGGGGACGGCGCCGTGAAGATCCGCGAAAAAGGCGATGGGCTGCTGCAGGCGGCGCTGGCCGGGGTCGAGACCATCGGCAACGCCTACGACGGGGTCAACATCCGGGAAGACTCCACCGGCAACCTGTTGGCGTCGCTCCGCCAGGTCACCAGCCGGGAGAACGCCGGCGACGGCATCAGCTTCGACGAGCGGAGTGGCGGCACGCTCACCGCCACCATCGCCAACTCGACGGCCGTCCTCAACGATGCGGTCGTGAGCGTCCCGCCGGACGTCGACATCCGTGCCGATGGCAGCGGCACCCTGGATCTGACCACCGTCACCTTCAATACCAGCGCCATTGCCGCCAGCGTGACGCTCACCGTCACGCCGTAACACCGCTCCGCGGAAGCCACCCGCGCACGGCCCCGGTACAGGCCGGGGCCGTGCGCCGTACGGGGTCGATACGTCTGGTACGATAGCGGCGTTGCGCCCGTAGCTCAGTTGGATAGAGCATCGGTTTCCTAAACCGGGGGTCGCAGGTTCAAGTCCTGCCGGGCGCGCCATCCGCTCCCCATGAGCACTGCGGCCCTGGTGGGAGGCCTTCCGCCACGACGTGACGGCGGGTGCGGCGCGCTGATACACTGACAGGTCGGTGATGAGGCCGGGACGCACGCGATGAAGCACTCAGAGAGAGAACACCTCAAGGAAAACGAGCTGGCGAAGGTGCTCGCTTCGGCCAACCAGGCCATCGGCCAGCACCGCTCCCAATACCTGCTGATAGCCGGCGTGGTCGTCGCAGCGCTCGTGGCCCTGGCCGGCTATACCGTGTGGAGCCGCAATGCCGACGGCGCGGTGAGCGGACTGCTGGCCGACGCGATGGTCGTCTACGAGTCGCCCGTGCAGGCGCCCATTCCACCCGCCGAAGGGGGAGTCGCCACTGCGCCGACCCAGATGCCGGGCACGTATCCGACCGAGCGCGCCAAGCTCGAAGCGGCGCTGCCCAAGTTCCAGGCCGCCGCCGACGCCAGCCCGGCCAGCGCGCCGGGGCGGCTGGCGCGGTTCAACGCGGCGTCGATCCTCATGACGCTCGGGCGCTTCGACGAGGCGCGAACGGTCTACGAGCAACTGGCCAGCGGCACCGATCTCGTGGCCCGGAGCGCCGCGCTGGGCCGCGCCCAGGCGCAGGTCCGCGCCGGCCAGTACGATCCCGCCATCGAGAGCCTCAAGACCTTGAGCACGCAGGCCGGCGTCGCAGCTGCCAGTCGACGGCATCCTCATGGAGCTCGCCAAGGCCTATCGCGCGTCGGGCAAGGTGGACGACGCGCGCAAGACGCTCACCGAGATCGTCGAGAAGCACGCCGAGTCGCCGTTTGCGGCCGAGGCCCGCACCGAGCTCGACAAGCTCAAGGGCTAGCCGGCCTCCTGCTTCAACTCGGCCAGCAGGCGCAACGCCTCGAGCGGCGTCGTCTGATTCACGTCCACGGCCCGGAGCCGCTCGCGCAGCGCGTCATCGACGGGCGCCTGGAACAGCCCCAGTTGCTGCTGCGGCGGGGCCGATTCGCCGCTGAGCGCCGGGCGGCCGCCGCGCGACAGCTCGTCCTGTTCGAGCGCACGCAGGATGTCGCGGGCCCGGGCGACGACGGCCGGGGGCAGCCCGGCGAGCCGCGCCACGTGGATGCCGTAGCTGCGATCGGATCGTCCGGGCAGGATCTTGTGCAGGAAGACGATGTCGTCCTTCCACTCCTGCACGGCGACGTGAGCGTTGACCACGCCGGGCACGCCGTCGGCCAGATCGGTGAGCTCGTGGTAGTGCGTCGCAAACAGCGTCTTGGGCCGCGCCCGCGGGCTGGTGGCAAGGTGTTCGGCCACCGCCCAGGCGATGCTCAGCCCGTCGAAGGTCGCGGTTCCGCGGCCCACCTCGTCGAGGACGACCAGGCTGCGCGAGGTGGCGCCGCTCAGGATGTGCGCGGTCTCCTGCATCTCGACCATGAAGGTCGATTGCCCGCGGCTGATGTTGTCCGAGGCGCCGACCCGGGCGTAGATGCGATCGACCAGCCCCAGCTTGGCGTCGCGCGCCGGCACGAACGACCCGGTCTGCGCCAGCAGCGACAGCAGTGCCACCTGGCGCAGGTAGGTCGACTTGCCGCCCATGTTCGGCCCGGTGAGCACCACCAACTGGTGTGACCCGCCGTCGAGTGCCACGTCGTTGGGAACGAAGGTGCCGCCGGCGAGTCGTTCCACCACCGGATGACGCACGTCAGTGGCCGTCAGCTCGTCGCCGTCGTGCACGTACGGCTTTGTGTAGTTGCCCACCGCGGCGGTTTCGGCCAGCCCGGCCAGCACGTCGATCGCCGCCAGTGCACCGGCCGTGTCGAGCACGCGGCCGGCTTCCTGGGCGACCTGCGCCCGCAACGTCTCGAACAGCTCGAGCTCCCGCTCCACCGCACGCTCGTCGGCCCCGAGCACCTTCTCCTCGTAGTCCTTCAGCGCCGGTGTGACGAAGCGCTCGCCGCCGGCGATCGTCTGCTTGCGGATGTAGTCGTCGGGCACGGCGTGGAGGTTGGCCTTCGAGATCTCGATGTAGTAGCCGAACACGCGATTGAAGCGCACCTTCAGCGACTGGATGCCGGTGCGCGCGCGCTCGGTGGCCTCGAGCTCGGCGATCACCTGCTTGCCCGAGCGGCTCACCCTGCCGCAGCTCGTCGAGCTCGGCGTCGACGCCGTCGCGAATCACGTCGCCGTCACGGGCCAGCGCCGGCGGCTCGTCCAGCACGGTGCGCTCGATGGCGTCGCGCACGTCGGCGAGGTCGTCGAGCTGGGCGACGAGCGTCGTCACCAGCGGCGCCCGGCACTCGCCCAGGAGCAACCGGACGCGGGGGACCGCGCCGAGCGACGTGCGCAGCGCCACCAGATCGCGCGGGCTGGCCGTCGACAGGGCCACGCGCGACACCAGCCGCTCGAGATCGAGCACCGACTTCAGGGTCTCGCGCACCTTGCCGCGGTCGGCGGCGCGGTAGGCCAGTTCTTCGACCGCGTCCAGCCGCTCGTGAATGGGCTCGAGGGTCACCAGCGGCGCCAGCAGCCACGCGCGCATCAGGCGGCCGCCCATCGCCGTGACCGTGCGATCGATCTCGTCGAGGAGCGATCCCGCCCGCCCGCCGTGCGACGACTCGACGATCTCGAGGTGCCGGATGGTCGTCGGATCGACGAGCAGCCGGCCCGCCGACTCGCGCAGCCGGAGCGTGCGCACGTGGGCGAGATCGGCCTTCTGGGTGTCGCGCAGGTAGCGCACCAGGGCCCCGGCCGCCGCCACGGCCCGCGGTCGCGCCTCCAGCCCGAAGCCCTCGAGCCCGCTGACCCGCAGCTGCTCGCACAGCGTCTCGGCGGCCCGCGCCGGGTCGAACGCCCAGCCGTCGACGGCGGTCACGGGGATCGCCGCCGCCGCCGGCAGCGCCGCGTGCACGTCGATGCCAGCCGCGGCGACGATCTCCCGGGGGGCCAGCACCGCCACGTCGTCGTCGAGCGCCTGGCGCGCATGCGGCCCTTCGTACTCGGCCACCTGGAACTCGCCGGTGGAGAGGTCCAGCAGGCTGACGCCCAGGCGCGAGTGCGGGCCCGGCGGTTCCTCGAGTCCGGTCACCGCCAGGAGGAAAGCCGGCTGGCGGGCGTCGAGATAGCCGGCATCGGCGAGCGTCCCCGGCGAGACGACGCGCACCACCTCGCGGCGGACGACGCCCTTGGCTTTCTTCGGATCCTCCACCTGCTCGCAGATGGCCACCCGGTGACCCTTCTTGACCAGCCGGGCGATGTAGCCGTCGGCGGCGTGATGGGGCACGCCGCACATCGGCACCGCCGCACCAGAGGCGTCCTTCGATCGCGACGTCAGGGTCAGGTCGAGGGCGCGCGCCGCCACCAGCGCGTCCTCGTAGAAGAGCTCGTAGAAGTCGCCCATGCGGAACAGCACGAGCGCGCGAGGATACTGGCGCTTCGCCTCGAGATACTGCCGCATCGCCGGCGTCACCGATGCGCCGGGGGCGGGCAGGGGCGGCGCGGAGTCGGGTGCGCGGGACAGAACGGCCTCGGCTGGCAAGGACGCGCGCGGCGCGAGGCCGTGCGCGACTGTCGTCGAGTATAGTCGGGAAGCCGCAGCCCGGGGTGGAACTGGTGGCGACGTACCGAGACTGACGCCGCGATGATGTGGGTCCTCGCCCTCGACACGAGCTCACCCGGCGGCAACGTGGCGCTGCTTCGCGACGACGAGGTCACCATCGAGCGCGCCGGCGATCCGGCGCTCAGCCACGCCGAGCGTCTGCCCCGAGCCCTTGCCGACCTGCTCGCCGACGCCGGCCTGACACCGGGCGCGCTCGATCTCCTCGCCGTAGCCTCGGGGCCCGGCGCCTTCACCGGGCTGCGGGTCGGCCTGGCCACCGTCCAGGGCCTCGCACTGGCGATCGACCGGCCGGCGGTCGGCGTCTCGTCGCTGGCCGCCACGGCGTGGCGGCACTTTCAGGCGGATGCGACGGTGACGGCCTGCGGGGTCTGGCTCGACGGCGCACGGGGCGACATCTTCGCCGCCGCATTCGCGCCGGCCGCAAGCCTCACGGCGACGTGGCCCCTGCGCGAGCTGGCCGGGCCGTCGGTGGCGACACCATCCAGGACGCTCGAAATCTGGCGCGACTCCGTTCCGGTGGAGACGCCGCTGCTCGTCGGCCCGGGGCGCAGCGGCCGCGAGGTGGCGCTGGCCGCCGGCCATCGCATCGTTGGCGCCGAGGACCCGCTGGCGGTGCCGGTCGGGCGGATTGGCTGGCGTCTGCACGGGGCCGGCCTCGCCGGGCCGCCCCACGCGCTGGCGCCCTTGTATGTCCGCCGGCCCGACGCTGAGGTCGAGCGCGACCGCCGGCGCGCCGCCGACCTGCCCACCTCGTGATGGTCACCTTCGGGCGCCTGACGTCCCCCGAGGACCTCGACGGCCTGCTGGCGCTGGACGAGCTGTGCTTCCACCGGCCGTGGACCCGCGCCGATTACGAGCGGGAGCTGGCCGACCCGGCCCGCTGCTACCTCCACGTGGCCCGCGATGGCCACGGCGCGATCGTCGCCTACTGCTCGTTCTGGAGAATTTTCGACGAAATGCACGTCAACAACTTCGCGGTCCATCCGGCGTGGCGGCGGCAGGGGCTCGGTCGCCGGCTCCTGGCACATGTGCTCGCCGAAGCGGCCGCGCTCGGGGCGCCGCGCGCCACCCTCGAGGTCCGCATGTCGAATGTCGCGGCGATCGCCCTGTACGAGGCCGGCGGCTTCGTGCGGGCCGGCCGGCGGCCGGCCTACTACTCGCACCCGGTGGAAGACGCGCTGGTGCTCTGGCGCGACCCGCAAGCTCTTCCACCGGCCGCACCAGGCGGATGACCTTGAACGGCCCGGCGGCCGGTGCTAGAGTCGCGACCAAGGGCACGGCGCACGGGGCGCCGGGACCAGGAAGGGGGCGGATGTCACATGCCTGACTCCGAGGAAACGCGCCGCCTGCTGCTGGCAAGCAGCGAAGTATTCCGCGAACTCTCCGAGAACCACCACGCGCTCGACGACAGACTGAAAGTCCTCGCCACCAAGCCTCACCTCACAGACGACGAGCAGTTCCAGGAAGTCACCCTGAAAAAAGAGAAGCTGCGGCTCAAGGATCAGATGGAGGCGCTCGTGCGGCGCCACCAGATGAGCCTGCAGAACTCGATGCCCGCCTGACCATTCCCCGACGTGACGGCGCTGGTGCGGCCACCGGCGCCGTCGCGGACTGTGGCGCCGCCGGCGCCCGACGGTACAATTCCCTCGTGCTGACGTTCGGACTCGATCGCGCCGGATGGCCCTTCATCCTCGGCGGGGTCGTCGTGGCGGTGGCCGGAGCGTGGCTGGGTGGACGGCTGTGGGCGCTGCCGGGCGCGGTACTGGCGCTGCTGTTCGTGTTCTTCTTTCGCGATCCCGACCGGGTGCTGCCGTCGGACCAGACGCTGGTGGTTTCGCCCGCCGACGGCGCCGTGAAGTTCGTCGGCCCGGCGATGCCCGGCGGGCCGCCCGGCGCCTGGCAGCAGATCACCATCTTCCTGTCGCCACTCGACGTGCACGTCAATCGCGCGCCGGTCTCGGGCCGCGTCACCCGCGTGGCCCACAAGCCCGGCAAGTTCCTGCCCGCCTACAGCCCCGAGAGCGGCGCGGTCAACGAACAGGCGGAGGTGTGGGTCGATCACGACGGCCGCACCGCGGTCTACCGGCAGGTGGTCGGGGTCCTGGCGAGACGGGTCGTGGCCCGCGTCGTCGAAGGTGATCACCTGCGCGTGGGGCAGCGCGTTGGCGTCATGAAGTTCGGATCGCGGATGGACGTCTTCCTGCCGACGGATCTGACCGTGCAGGTCGCCGCCGGCGAGCGCGTCGTCGGCGGTGTCTCCGTACTTTCGCGGTGGACCACCCGATGACGCCGCCCGAGCCCGGCCACGCCGCCGAGCGCCGCGGCTTCCGCCGCGGCGTGTTCCTGCTGCCGAGCCTCTTCACCCTGGCCAACCTCTTCTGCGGCTGGGCCTGCGTCGTCTACGCGATGCGCGGCGAGTTCCACACGGCGGCGCCGTTCATCGGCGTGGCCATCGTGCTCGACATGCTGGATGGCCGGATCGCGCGGATGACCGGATCGTCGAGCGCGTTCGGCGTGGAGTTCGATTCGCTCGCCGACCTCATCTCGTTCGGCATGGCGCCGGCGGCGCTGACCTTCCAGTGGGGGCTGGCGCCCCTGGGACGGCTGGGCTGGGCGATCGGCTTCATCTACCTGGCCGCCGCGGCCGTCCGGCTGGCGCGCTTCAACATCCAGCGCGTGGCCGACAAGCGCTATTTCGTCGGGCTGCCCAGTCCGTCGGCCGCGGGCATTCCCGCAGCGACGATCTTCTTCGCATCGGCGCCAATCACCGACCGGCCGACGGCGTTCCTGGCGCTCGCGATCCTGCTGGTGCCGGCGCTGCTGATGGTCAGCACCATCCGGTTCAGGAGCCTCAAGAACCTCGACCTGTCGTCGCCGCGCAGCTACAAGGTGATCGTGCCGGTGGCGGCCTGGGTGGCACTGCTGACGGCCTACACCGAAGAAGTGCTGGTGGCGATGGCCTACGGCTACCTCGTGTCGCCGATCGTCGAGTGGGTCGTGACGCGGGCGCGGCGCCGGCCGGCTGAACCGCCCGAGCCGGTCGCGATGCCGGGACCCGACCCCACCAGCTAGCCGCTAAGCCACAGGAAGGCGCAGCGTGACCGTCGTGCCCTGCCCGGGCGTGCTGGCTACCGCGATCGTGCCGCCGTTCAGCTCGACGTTGCGCCGGGCGATGGTCAGCCCCAGGCCCGTGCCGGTGGCCTTGGTCGAGAAGTACGGCTCGAAGATGCGGGCCAGCGCCGCTGCGTCCATGCCGACGCCGGTGTCGGCGACCGCCACCTCCAGCTCGGGCGGGACGGCCCTGGCGGAGACGTGCAGCGTGCCCTGACCGGGCATGGCATGCAGCGCGTTCTCCACGACGTTGGTGAGCGCGCGCGACAACAGCACGCGGTCGACCCGCGCCTCGGGCAGGTCGCCTGGCGCGTCGGTCACGATGGCGATTCGCCCCTCGAGGGCCCTGGCGTACGGCTGCAGCAGCTCGTCGAGCAGCGGCGCCAGCGCCGTCGGCTCCGGCCGCGCTTCCGGAGACGACGCGAAGCTCGAGAACTCGGCGGCGAGCTGGCGGAGCAGGCGCACCTGGAGCAGGACGTTGGCGATGCACTCGTCGACCACGGGGCCCAGCGGCCGGCCGCGATCGGCGTGCACGCGGCGCAGGTGCTCGGCGTTGAGCTGGATGGGCGTCAGCGGATTCTTGATGTCGTGGGCCACCTGGCGGGCCATCTCCGCCCAGGCTTCGAGGCGGTTGGTGCGCTCCAGCCTGAGACGCTGCCGCTGAAGGTCGTCGGCCATGCCGTTGAACGCCTCCACCAGGCGGCCGAGCTCGTCGGCCGACGTCACCAGCACCCGGGCATCCAGATCACCGGCGGCGAGCCGCTGCGTGGCGCGGGTGAGCCGGCTGACCGGATCCGAGATTCGCTCGGCGGCCCAGTAGCCGATCGCCGACCCGAGCAGGATGAAGGCGATGGCGGCCAGCAGCACCCGCCGGTCGAGCTCGTCGAGCTGCCGTTCGATGCCACGCTGGCGCAGCGTGAGAGGCACGCTGACAATCGCCGGACGATCGTCGACGCGCACCGGCGCTGAGGCCACGTAGTAGGCGTAGGCGCCCACCGATTCGGTGGCCAGGTAGGTCGGCCGGCCGTCGAGAGCCAGCGCCCGGTACACGTCGCCCGGGGTGCGGGTGGGCAGCAGGCCCGACGCGAACAGGTTGCGTTCGCTCGACGCCAGCAGGCCGGTGCCGGCGAATACGTTGATGTCCTCGCCAATCACGCGGCTGAGCCAGACGAGCAGGCTGTCGTCGAGCACCGGGAGATTGGCGGCGCCGCGCGCCTCGATGCTGGCGAAGTCCTCGACCACCCGGCTCGCCGACACCGCGGTGCGCGTTGCCTCGCGCTCGATGTCGGCGCCGAGCGAGGTCGCCATGTAGGCCCGGGTGACGAGCGCCAGCGCCACGACCGGCACGACGACGGCGGCGACGAACGCGAGGAAGAGCGTGCGATAGAAGCTCGCCCGCACCTGCCGCAGCAGCGCCCGGCCCGAGACCGGTGCACGCCCTCCCAGCCGCCACGCCGTCGCGGTGCCGGCGACGAGGGCGCCGAAGGTGAGCACGGTGAGGGCGACCAGTTCGGCGAGCGCCGCCAGATGTCCGAGCATCGACGCCCGCGGGTGGCCCACGGCGTAGATGGCGCCGCGATCGTTCAGCAGATAGACGTCCGAGGCCACACCTCGATCCTCGATGACGGTCCAGAACGGCTCGCGCGACCCGGTGAGCCGGCCGAAGAGCCCGTCGGAGAGCGGCCACGCCTCGGCGCCCGAGACGAACAGCGGCCGGCGGCTCCAGCCGTAGACGGCGAAGGCGACGTCGTCCCGGGGCGCGACGCCCTCCGGCCCGGCCGTCGCCCGCAGCAGGGCGACGTACGGGTTCTGGGCGGCGAGGAAGGGCAGATTGCTGTAGTCGAGGACGACGTGCACCACCACCGAGCCGACGATGCGCGGTCCGCGGCCATCGTCCACGCACACCCCGCGGCCGGCGTGCAGCAGCCGGCGCTCCTCGGCGAAGAACGGCGACACCTCTTCGAACAGCTCCCAGGTGCACGACGACTCCTGCCAGGCCCGATCGGCGGCGGTTTCGGGCAGGTTGAGCGCGAAGCGGTTGACCATGCGGCCGGCGGTGTCGTAGAGCTCGACCGACGAGGTGAGCCGGCGGGCGGCGAGCGCCGTCTGTGACCAGACGTGAAACGCCGCGTCGACGGCGACCGGACCGGAGGTCGGCGGCACCGAGGCAGCGACGAGGTCCGACATGCCCTCCATGCGATCGATCTCGTCGAGCGCCTCGCGCAGGTGCAGTTGCAGATCGCGCCGCTGGTTCACGATCTGCGCGGCGAGTTCCCCCTCGATCGCGGCGTGACGATCGCGGGCGGCCAGGCCGGACAAGGTGGGGTACAACGCCAGCGACGGCAGCAGCAGCGCCGCCAGCAGTACCAGCAGCCGGGCCGGCTGGGAGCCCCGCCTGAGCACGCCGCGGGCCCAGTCGGCCGCGGCGGCCATCGCCATCAGCACGGCGAGCGCCGTCAATGCCGCCGAAAGGCTCTCGCCGGCCGGTTGCCACAGCACCAGTCCGGCGATCGCTCCGGCTGTCGTCAGCACGTGCCGCCACCGGCGGCCTCGCACGCCGCCTCCGACGGGCCAGAGCAGGGCGGCGAGCGCGAGGGCCACCAGCACGGCGCCGGCGGCTGCCGCGTGCAGCACGACGGTACCAGCGGCAGCGGCCAGGCGTCCCGGTGCCAGCGGCGTGAGGGTGAAGCGGATCGCCTCGTCGGTCGAGACCGGCAGCACGCTGACCGGGAGCACGTCGTAGTGCGCGACGGCGACACCGACCGCGACACCCAGCCCGACATGAACGGCCTGGCTCCACGGCCCGCCGCGCATTGCGCCACGGCGTCCGCGGCGAGCGATCCGCCAGCGTCCCACCGTGGTCCACGCCAGCGACACGAGGCCGGCGGCGAGCAGCGTCGTCGTCAGGTAGCGCATCTCGTCGGCGGCGCCCAGTCCGGCCGCGGCGATCGCCTGGCGCGCTGACCACCACGCAGCCACGAGCGCCGCCGCCGCCATCAGCGACACCGCGACGAAATCTTGCTGGGTGCGGGTAGTGGCGCGCCAGTCGGAGAGCGGGCCGGTCATCAGCAGCAGGCCGGCGGCGGCCAGCGCCCAGAGGAGCGCGGCCACGCGCTGCCACCAGCGCTCGCGCGCGGCGGCGATATCGTCGGCCGATACGCGGGCGGTCCCCAGGGTCGTGCCGTCGGACGCGACCAGCTCGACGGCCAGCGGATCGGACGACACGCCGACGCTCGGGCCGAGCATCACGGGCGCCAGCGACGTGGCGATCTCCACCGCCGCCGCCGATTGGCTGGGGCCGACCGCTGTCGAGAGCGCCGCCTCGGCCACGGCCACGCCGACGCGGCGCCGGGCCCCGTCCAGCGCGGCGATCGGCTCGAGGCGCGCCAGCCTGAGCCCGAGCGGCGTGGGCACGAGGAAGGTCGCCGAGCCCCCGGCCAGGCGCGAGGTCGGCAGCGATGCCGGTCGGCCGTCCCACGCCAGCGGTACGCCGGCGTCGTCGTAGATGGTCAGGGCGGCCAGCGGCGCGTTCGCGGTCTGCAGGGCCGCCACCCGATCGAACAATGTCCGGACCGCGTCGGTGGAGCCCGCGGCCCCGGCCTCGATCGCGGCCGCGTCACCGGTCAGTCCCGCGACCGCGTCGTCGAGCACACGCCCGAGGGCGCCGATGCGCGACCGCAGGTCGTCGTGCACCCTGGTCTTGGTGTCCTCAGCCGTCCAGCCGAGCGAGACGCGCGACCAGGGCAGCGCGCCCAGCGCCATGAGCGCGACCAGGATCGTCGTCCCGGCGGCGACGCGGAGCAGACCCCGGCGGACCGCGGAAGGACAGACCATGCGCTGCCTGCATTGTGCAGGGGGATCCACTCCGGCACAAGCGCCGCCGCCTGCGAGGTATAGTGCTCGGCGTCCCCACGCATGGCGCGCACGGCCGCTCCGAAGCTGGCGCTGAAGCGCGGCGCCCTGATCGCAGCGGCGAACTGGCAGGTCGTCGCCGTGCAGTTCATCGCCGACGCCATCTTCACGGCCCTCCTGGCCGTGCCGGTGGCTGGCGGCGCCATGCTGGTGCTGCTCACCTCGGGCCTGGCGCCGGGCGACGTCATCCGTCAAGGCGTGCGTCGCGCGGTGCCGGCGGTGGCGGCGGCGCTGCTCGCGCATCCGATCGCACTGGCGGCGTTCCTGGCCGCCGTGCTGCTGGTGCTGCTCGGCGGCTCGCTGCTGCTGGCCTTCATCAAGGGCGGGACGATTTCCGTACTCGTCGCCTCGGAGCGCGAGACCGGTCCGATCGAGCTGCCGCCGCTGCGCGCCGCCGCGGTGCGTCGCGCCAATCGTTTTTCACTCGAGCACGCGACCTCCGGAGCGCAGCGGCTGTTCGGTCGCTTCGCGTGGCTCGGCGGCGTGCTGTTCGTGGCCTACACCGCCGTCCTGGCGACGGCGCTCGGCACGCTCGTCAGCGTCGGCTCGCCCGACTCGGCCTGGGAGGCGGCGCGAATTGCCGGGCTGACGGCGGCCGTGGCCAGCACCGTCACGGGGATCAATCTGCTGTATCTCCTCACCCAGATCGCGATCACGGTCGACGACTGCGACGTCCGGACGGCGATGGCACGGGTCGCACGCCTGCTCTACGCCCAGCCCTTCGCGCTCGGATTCGTCTTTGCCAGCACGCTGTCGTTGCTGGCGCTCGGCGTCGCCGCGTCGCTGTTGGCCACCGCCGCCCTGGGCCTGATTGCGTTCGTGCCGTTTGTGGGCCTCGCCGCACTCCCGCTGCAGGTGGCGGCGTGGGTGGTGCGCAGTTTCCTGTTCCAGTACCTCGGGCTGGCGGCGCTGGTCGCCTACGTGCAGATCTACCGGCGATCGCGGGCGCCGGGCACCGGCGGGACCACCGCCTGAGACGGCGCCGGTTCGACGACCGCCGCTCCCGGCAGCGCCGCGAGCGGCGCCGGCACCGGCTCCACGCGCGGTGCGAACGCCAGCAGGCGCCCTTCGACCGAGACCGCCATCAGCCTCGTGCCGACGGCGCTGCCGCCGGCGCGCACATAGGTGTCGCCGGCCACCTCGCCGGTGCTGGCGATGGCAAGCGCGGGCTCGCCGGTGGCGGCCTGGTAGGCCGAGATCTCCGGCGACAGCAACGGCACGAGCACCATCGTGCCCACGACCTTCGGTGAGCCGGCCGGGCGATGGGGCAGGGCGCGGCGCCACCGCAGGTTTCCCGATCGTCGATCGAACGCGCGCAGCAGATGGTCGTAGGCCACGACGTAGATCCGGCGGTCGTCGGCGGCGGCCGCGCCGACCGCCGCGCCGCCGAGGCGCCACCGCCACCTGGACCGGCCGTTGCGCAGATCGAGACTGTGCAGGGCCCGGGCGGTGGTCCCGACCAGGAGCTGATCGTCGAGCGCCCGCACGCCCGTCGCCCGTCCTTCGATCTGACGGGTCCACTTCGGCTGCCCGGTGGCGAGGTCGAGGGCCACCACGCGTCCGTCGCTCAGGCCCAGAAACAACGCGTCGAGCGCCGGAGCCGGGGCCGTCTGCGTCACGGCGCCGAGCGCCGTGGTCCAGAGCACCTCGCCGTCGGCGGCGCGCAGTGCCATCAGATCGCCGGCTTCGAGCGAGACCACGAGCCAGCCGGTGTCCCAGTAGGGTGGAGCGGCGGCCGGCGACGGCAGCCCGCGCTGCCAGAGAACCCGGCCGGTGGTGGTGTCGAGGGCGCGCACACTGTCGTTCATCGCCAGGAACACCCGTCCATCACCGACAGCGGGCGCCCAGCTCGTGTCGGCCGCCGCCGCCCAGCGCTGGCGGCCCGTGTCGAGATCGACGGCCTGGATCCGTCCGCCCTTCAGCGGGACGTAGGCGGTCTCGGCATCGAAGGCGGGAGCCGCGGACACGGCCTCGTCGGCCGACGACGCCCAGCGCACGTCCAGCGTGCCGCCGGTCAGCAGTTCGAAGCCGGCTGGCGACGGGGTCTGCGCCGCCGGCACCGCGCCGCCGATCGTCGCGGCCAGCAGCACTACACCACAATATCTAGCGGTCACGGCCCCGCGCACCCCGCTATAATACCGGCGTCCTCTGTCATTCCGGAGGGCGTCCCCGCGCGCTCGCACTTCGACCGTGACCCATCACACCATTCTCGTCCTCGATTTCGGCTCCCAGGTCACCCAACTGATCGCCCGCCGCGTGCGCGAGGCGCACGTTTACAGCGAAGTGCACCCCTGCGATGTCAGCGACGAGTGGTTGCGCGCTTACGCGCGGGAGCATGCCGTGAAAGGCGTGATCCTGTCCGGCAGTCACGCCAGCACCTACGAAGCCGACGGCCTGCGGGCGCCCCAGGCAGTGTGGGATCTGGGTGTGCCGGTCCTCGGCATCTGCTACGGCATGTTCGCGATGGCCGTGCAGCAGGGTGGCGAGGTCGAAGCCAGCACACACCGCGAGTTCGGCCACGCCGAGGTGCGTGCCCACGGCCATACCCGGCTGCTCGATCGCATCGAAGACGCCCGCACCGAGGCCGGTCACGGAATGCTGAACGTGTGGATGAGCCACGGCGACAAGGTCACGGCGCTGCCGCCCGGCTTCACGCTGATGGCCTCGACGCCGAGCTGTCCAATCGCCGGCATGGCCGACGAGACCCGCGGGTTCTACGGCGTGCAGTTCCACCCCGAGGTCACCCACACCAGTCAGGGCGCGGCCATCCTCCGGCGTTTCGTCCTCGACATCTGCGCCGCCCGGGCCGACTGGGTGATGGGCGATCACATCACCGAGGCCGTCGAACGCATCCGCGCCCAGGTCGGCGGCGAGGAGGTGATCCTCGGCCTGTCGGGCGGCGTCGACTCGAGTGTCGCGGCGGCGCTCATCCACCGCGCCATCGGCGACCAGCTGACCTGTGTCTTCGTCGACCACGGCCTGCTGCGCCAGGACGAGGCCCGGCTGGTGATGGAGATGTTCGCCGGCCGGCTGCACGCCCGGGTCGTGCACGTCGACGCCAGCGACCAGTTCCTCGGCCGGCTCGCCGGCGTCAGCGACCCCGAGCAGAAGCGCAAGATCATCGGCCGCGAGTTCGTCGAGGTGTTCAAGGCGGAGGCGGCACGGCTGACCCAGGGCGGCAACGGCCACAAGGGAGCGACCTTCCTGGCCCAGGGCACGATCTATCCAGACGTGATCGAGTCGGGCGGGGCCACGACGAAGAAGGCGGTGACCATCAAGAGTCACCACAACGTCGGCGGGCTGCCGGAAGAACTCGGGCTGAAGCTGCTCGAACCGCTGCGCGATCTGTTCAAGGACGAGGTGCGGGAGCTCGGCCTCGAGCTCGGGCTGCCGCCCGAGCTCGTGCACCGCCACCCGTTTCCCGGGCCCGGCCTGGGCGTGCGCATCCTCGGCGAGGTGCGGAAGGAATATGCCGACCTGCTGCGCCGGGCCGATGCCGTCTTCATCGAGGAGCTGCGCCGGTGGCGCGACGAGGCCACCGGCCGGAGCTGGTACGACCTCACCAGCCAGGCCTTCGCGGTGTTCCTGCCGGTGAAGAGCGTCGGCGTGATGGGTGACGGCCGCACCTACGACTACGTCGTCGCGCTGCGCGCGGTGCAGACCAGCGACTTCATGACCGCCGACTGGGCCGAGCTCCCCTACGGCCTGCTCAAGACGGTGTCGCGCCGGATCATCAACGAGGTGCGCGGCATCAACCGCGTGACCTACGACGTGTCGAGCAAGCCGCCGGCGACGATCGAGTGGGAGTAGGATGCAAGCAAGACCTGGGGGCTGGGGACTGGGGACTGGGGCTCGACAGAACGCCCCACGCCGCCGGCTCCGAGCGTCGAGGCCCGGGACCCGCCGATGAGTGACTTCGTCCACCTCCACCTGCACACCGAGTTCTCGCTGCTCGACGGCGCCTGCCGCATCGAGGAGCTGCTCGATCAGGCGGCGCAGCTGCAGATGCCGGCGCTGGCGGTGACCGAGCACGGCAACATGTTCTCGGCGGTGGTGTTCCACGACGCCGCCCGCAAGCGCGGCATCAACCCGATCCTCGGCTGCGAGGTCTACGTCGCGCCCGGCGACCGCCGCGACCGGTCCGGTCAGCCGGGGGAGACAGCGAATCACCTGGTGCTGCTGGCCGAGACCCCGGTCGGCTTCAAGAACCTGATCGCCCTGGTGTCGTCGGGCTACACCGACGGGTTCTACTACAAGCCGCGCATCGACAAGGCGCTGCTGTCCCAGCACGCCCAGGGTCTCATCGGCCTCAGCAGCTGCCTGAAGGGCGAGGTCGCCAGCGAGATCCGCACCGAGCACGCCAAGCGGGCGATGGCCGCGGCGGCCAGCTATCGCGACATCCTCGGCCCGGGCAACTTCTTCCTCGAGATGCAGTACCAGGGCATCGACGAGCAGCGCGTCGTCAACACCGGGCTGCTGCCGATCGCCCGCGACCTCGGCCTGCCGCTGGTCTGCACCAACGACGTCCACTACCTGCACCAGCACGACGCCAAGCCGCACGACCTGCTCTTGTGCATCGGTACCGGCAAGTCGGTCAACGACGAGAAGCGCCTGAAGTACCACGGCGATCAGTTCTTCCTCAAGTCCGCCGCCGCGATGCGCGAGGTGTTCGGCGACTACCCCGAGGCGATGGCCAACACGCTGGCGATCGCCGAGCGCTGCCAGGTGACGATCCCGGCGGGCGAGCACCACCTGCCGACATTCGACGTGCCCGAGGGGTTCACCACCGACACCTACTTCGAGCACGTCGTGCGCGAAGGGTTCAAAGAGCGGCTGCCGCGCCTGCAGCAGCTCGCGACGGCGGGCCGCCTCAGGTACACGATCGAGGAATATGGACGTCGCCTCGACTACGAGCTGGACGTCATCCGCAAGACGGGGTTCCAGGGCTACCTGCTGATCGTCTGGGATTTCATCCGTTACGCGCGCGAGGCCGGCATTCCGGTCGGCCCGGGCCGCGGCTCGGCGGCCGCCTCGGTGGCGGCGTGGTGCATGAGGATCGCCGACGTCGACCCGCTGGACTTCGACCTGCTGTTCGAGCGCTTCCTCAACCCGGAGCGCATCTCGATGCCCGACATCGACGTCGACTTCTGCGAGCGCCGCCGCGGCGAGGTCATCGACTACGTCACCCGCAAGTACGGGCGCGCCAACGTCGCCCAGATCATCACCTTCGGCACCATGAAGGCCAAGGCAGTGGTCCGCGACGTCGGCCGCGTGCTCGACATGCCCTACGCCGACGTCGATCGCATCGCCAAGCAGATCCCGCCGGCGCTCGACATGACGCTCGAGCGGGCCGTGGCCGAGAACGCGGTGCTGCGCGAGATGCGCGACAAGGACCCGCGCGTGAAGGACGTGCTCGAGATGGGCAAGCGCCTGGAGGGCATGTCGCGCAACGCCGGCGTCCATGCCGCCGGCGTGGTCATCGCCCCCGGGCCGATCATCGACTACGCGCCGCTGTTCAAGAGCAACCGGGACGAAATCACCACCCAGTGGACGATGCGCGACGTCGAGCGCGTCGGGCTGCTCAAGATCGACTTCCTGGGGCTGAGCACACTGACGCTGATCGACGACGCGCTGGTGGAGATCCGGCGCACCGCCGGACTCGATCTCGACATCGACGAGCTGCCGCTCGACGACGCGAAGACCTTCAAGGTGTTCGCCGACGCCGCGACCTACGGCATCTTCCAGTTCGAGAGCTCCGGCATGCGCGACCTGCTGCGGCGCGCCAAGCCGTCGCGCTTCGACGACCTGATCGCGCTCAACGCGCTCTACCGGCCGGGGCCGCTGAAGAGCGGCATGGTCGACGACTGGGTCGAGCGCAAGCAGGGGAAGCGCGAGGTCAAGTACGAGCTGGCACAGCTCGAGCCGATCCTCCGCGACAGCTACGGCGTGATCGCCTACCAGGAGCAGGTGCTGCGCATCGCGCAGGCGGTCGCCGGGTTCACGCTGGGACAAGCTGACGTGCTGCGCAAGGCCATGGGGAAGAAGGATCCGCAGGTCATGGCCAAGCAGCGCGAGGCGTTCGTCGGCGGCGCCAGGGCGAAGGGCATCAGCGACAAGAAGGCGGTCAAGCTCTTCGAGCAGATCGAGCACTTCGCCGGATACGGCTTCAACAAGGCGCACGCCACCGCCTACGCGCTCCTCGCCTACCGGACCGCCTATCTGAAGGCCAACTACCCCTGGCACTTCGCGGCGTCGTTGTTCACGATCGAGGCGCAGAACACCGACAAGCTGGCGATGTACATCGCCGAGGCGCGCGAGCGCGGGATCGCCGTGCTGCCGCCCGACATCAACGAGAGCCAGCTGCGGTTCAGCGTCGTGCCCGAGGGCGTGCGGTTCGGCCTGACGGCGATCAAGGGCCTGGGCGAGGCGGCGATCCTGGCGATTCTCGACGTCCGCCGGCGCGAAGGCCGGATCACCTCGCTGAACCAGCTGGCCGAGGCCCTCGACCTGCGCATCGCCAACCGCCGGGTGTTCGAGGCCCTGGTGAAGAGCGGCGCCTGCGACGGGCTGGCCCAGCGGGCCGGCGCGCCACCGCCGCCTCCCGCGGTCGGCCGAGCCCGGCTCATGCGGGTGATCGACGCCGCCCTCGAGCACGGCGCGCGCGTACAGCGCGACCGCGAACAGGGCCAGGCCAACCTGTTCGGCGACGGCGGGCCGGCCGGCGCCGAGACGCCTTCCCGCGAACTGCCCGACACGCCGCCGTGGACCGAGATGGAGTGGCTGGCCTTCGAGAAGGAAGCGCTCGGGCTGTACCTCAGTGGTCATCCGGTGGACCGTCACGCGGCCGCGCTGCGCGCCCTCGGCGCGCGCACGGTCGGCGATCTCGTGCTGGCCGAGGTGACCCCGGGCGAGGAGGGCGGTCCCGGCCGGCTGGTCCTCGAGGACGTCGCCGTCGGCGGTATCGTCAGCGCCGTGCGTCCCCTCAAGACCAAGAAGGGCGACGCGATGGCCGTCTTCACGCTCGAAGACCACCAGGGCGCCGTCGAAGTCGTGGCGTTCCCCGAGACCTACGGCCGCTTCCGGCACCTCATCGACGTCGGCGCGCTGCTGCTGGTGCGCGGCAAGTTCGAGCGCGACGACGACTCCTCACGCTTTCAGGCCGCCGAGGTGTCACCGCTCGAGGCACTGCGCGAACGGCTCGCCAAGGCGGTGAGCATCCACCTGCCGGCCGAGGCGATGTCGCGGGCGATGCTCGAAGCGCTGTGGGATCTGCTGGCGCAGCACCAGGGCGATCGGCCGATCGTGCTCGAGGTGGAAGTCACCCCGGCGTCGCGCCGGCTGCGCGTGCGCGCCGACGTCACCCCGCAGATTCGGGTCCGGCCGTCCGAGCAGCTCGTCTCGGCGGTGGAGCGGCTGTGTGGCGCCGGCTCGGTCGTGCTGCAGTAGACTCGTCACGCCATGCCGGACCTGCTCGAGTTCGAGGAACCGATTGCGATCCTGCAGAAGGAGATCGAGGCGCTGTCGATGCTGCCGTCGACCGCCGACCGGTCGCGCGACATCACCCGGCTGCAGGATCGCATCACCTCGATCCGGCAGGATCTGTACTCGACGCTGACGCCCTGGCAACGCGTGCTGGTGGCCCGGCATCCGTCGCGCCCGACCACCCTCGACTACGTGGAACAGCTCTTCACCGACTTTGTCGAGCTGCACGGCGACCGCCGCTTCGCCGACGATCACGCCGTGGTGGCCGGCCCGGCGTGCTTCCACGGCGCGCCGGTGATGATCGTCGGCCACCAGAAGGGCAGCGACACCAAGCAGAAGATCTACCGGAACTTCGGCTATGCCCGGCCCGAGGGCTATCGCAAGGCCCTGCGGGCGATGCACCTGGCCGAGAAGTTCTCCCGCCCGGTCATCTGCTTCGTCGATACGCCGGCGGCGTACCCGGGCATCGAGTCCGAGGAGCGGGGCGTCGCCGAGGCGATCGCGCTCAACCTGCGCGAGATGGCCGTCCTCGACGTGCCGATCGTCGTCGTCGTGCACGGCGAAGGGGGCAGCGGCGGCGCCCTGGGCATCGCCGTCGGCGACCGCATCCTGATGCACGAGTTCGCCATCTACAGCGTGATCCCGCCGGAGGGCTGCGCCGCCATCCTGTGGCGCGACGCCAACCGCAAGGTGCAGGCCGCCGAAGCGCTCAAGATCACCGCCCCCGACCTGGTCGGACTCGGCATCGTCGATGTCATCGTCCCCGAGCCGGTCGGCGGCGCCCACACCGCGCCGCAGGCGGCCGGCGAGCTCCTCGATGCCGCGCTCGTACAGGCCCTGGCCGACGTCAGCGCCGTGGCGTCTGAGGCCCGGCTCGAGCTGCGCTACCAGAAGTTCCGGGCGATGGGCCGCATCGGCATCGACGAAGGCTGACCCCGCCGGTGCCCCCACCCCTGGTCTGGAAGCCCCGGCCCTGTGATGAAGCGGCCGCGGCGCGGCTCACCGCCGAGCTCGGCGTGCCGCCGATCGTCGCCCGCCTGCTGGCCATCCGCGGTCACCACGACCCCGATCAGGCCGCCCGCTTCCTGCGGCCGTCGCTCGATCACCTGGTCGATCCGTGGCGGCTCACCGACCTGGTCCCGGCCGTCGAGCGGCTGCTGGCGGCGGTCGCGAACCGGGAGCGCGTGGTCATCCACGGCGACTACGACGTCGACGGCGTTACCTCGACGGTCATCCTGCGCCGCGCCCTCGAGCTGCTGGGCGCCGACGTCGGGCACTTCATTCCCGAGCGGCTGCGCGACGGCTACGGCCTCCAGGCGGCGACGATCGAACGCCTCCACGCTGAGGGCGCCCGGGTCGTCGTCTCGGTCGACTGCGGCATCCGCGCGCCCGAGGCGGCGCGGCGCGCCACCGAGCTCGGGATCGATCTCATCATCACCGACCATCACGAGCCCGACGCCGAATTGCCGCGGGCCCTGGCCGTCGTCAATCCCAAACGCGCCGACTGCTCCTATCCCGACAAGCACCTCGCCGGCGTCGGCGTCGCCTTGAAGCTCGTGCAGGGCCTGTGTCAGAAGGCCGGCCGCGAAGCATGGCTCCCGGCCTTCGTCAAGATCGCCGCGATCGGCACCCTGGCCGACGTCGTGCCCCTGGTCGGCGAGAACCGGGTCATCGCCAAGCTCGGCCTCGAGATGCTGACGCGGGGGCCGCACAAGGTCGGGCTGCGGGCCCTGCTCGACGTGGCCGGCCTGGCCGGCAAGACGATCGACGCGTATCACATCGCGTTCATGGTGGCGCCGCGCGTGAACGCCGCCGGCCGCATGGCGACGGCCGACCTGGCGACGCGACTGTTGCTCGCCTCCGACGAAGGGCTCGCCGCCGAGGTCCAGGCACTGGCGCAACAGCTCGACGCCGAGAACACCCGCCGGCGCGAGGAGGAGCAGGACATCGTCGCGGCGGCGCGCAAGGCGGTGGACACTGACCCCGACGTCGGCGCGCACCCGGTGCTGGTGGTGGCCGGCGAAGGCTGGCACCGCGGCGTCATCGGCATCGTGGCGTCGAAACTCGTCGACGCCTACTACCGCCCGGCGATCGTGCTGTCGATCGATCAGGGCGAGGCGCACGGGTCGTGCCGCAGCATTCCCGGCTTCGACGTGCTGGGGGCGCTCGAGTCGTGCGCGCCGATGCTGCATCGCTTCGGCGGCCACAAGCAGGCGGCGGGACTGCAGCTGGCGGCAAACGACATCCCGGCGTTCCGCCGCGCGGTGAACGCCTACGCCCTCGACCGTCTCGGTCCGGACGACCTGCGGCCGCACCTCCACCTCGACGGGCCGCTGGCCTTCGACGCCATCACGCCGGCCATCGTCGAGCAGTTGACCGCGATGGCCCCCTTCGGCATGGGCAACCCGAAGCCGCTCTTCAGCGCCACGCCGATCGACGTCGTCGACGGCCCACGACGCCTCAAGGAGCGCCACCTGAAGATGTCGCTGCGCCAGCACGGCCGGACGTTCCGGGCCCTGGCCTGGAACGCGGTGGAGAAGGAACCGGTCCTCGCCGCCGCCGCCGGTGCCCTCGAGATTGCCTACTCGCTCGAGCAGAACGAATTCAACGGCACCACCTACACTGAACTGCGGCTGTCCGACGCGCGGCGGCCGGTCTGAGGCACTCCGCGCCAGCCTTGCGCCTCACTGGGCTATCCGTCACCATGGACTCGTGACCTCCTGGCAGCGCCGCGCCCGCCTGGTCGCGGGCCTGGTGGCCATCTCGGTAGCTGGCGGCGCCTATTGGATGAGCAGCGGCCGGCGCGCCCTGGCCCCGCCGCCGGCGGTGACCCCGCTGGAGCCCTCCGTCACGGCCCAGATGCGGGGCGGGGAAGCGGCGCAGTCGAGCGGTACGCGCCAGGATTTCTCGCTCGACTTCAAGGAGCAGAAGTCGTTCGAGGGCGGCCGCACGGTCGCCACCGACGTCACCGTCCGGGTGGCCAACCGCGGCGGACGCAGCTTTGTCGTCACCGGGAAGGAAGGCACGGTTGGCGCCGGCCAGTCGTCGGTCGCCTTGACCGGTGACGTGCGGCTGGCCGCCTCCGATGGCCTGGTCGCCACGGCCGGCACCGCTACCTACGCTGATGGCGAAGGCATCGTCAGGGCCCCCGGGCCGGTCACGTTCGCCCGGAGCGGGACCAAGGGATCGGGCGTCGGCTTCACTTACGACTCGCGCCGCGACACGATGTGGCTGCTCGACCAGGCTGCGGTGCACGTCGCCGCGACCGACCCCGCCGGTGCGATGGACGTCACGGCGGGCGCCTTCGGCGATGCCCGCCGCGATCGCTACATGCGCTTCGAGCGCGGCATGAAACTCGTGCGGCCGGGGCAGACGATCGAGGCCGACGAGGCGATGGTCTACCTGCTGCCCGACCGCGACGAGCCGGACATGATCGAGCTGCGCGGCAACGCCCGGATCACCGGCGGCGAGGGGCTGGGCACGCTGCGCTCGATGCAGGCCCGCGACATCAACCTCGACTACGCCGACGACGGCCGCACCGTGCAGCATGCCACCCTGGCTGGCCAGAGCGCCGTGACGCTGGCCGGCGCGGTGGCGGGGCAGCCCGGCCAACGCCTGGCGGCCGAGTTCATCGACATTGCGCTCGGCCCCGACGGCGCCGTGACGAACTTGTCGAGCCGCGAGCGCGTCGTCGTGACGCTGCCGGCGGGCGGCGACACGCCCGCCCGGACGATCCGATCGGTCGAGCTGACCGGCAACGGCGCGCCGGGGGCCGGATTGACCTCGATGCGCTTCGAGCAGCAGGTCGAGTTCCGTGAAGGCGGCACCGATGGTGCGCCGCCGGCGCGGGTGGCGCGATCCCGCGCGCTCGACGTCGCGCTGGCCACCACCGGCGCGCTCGACCGCGCGACCTTCACGGGCGAAGCGCGCTTCGAGGACGGCACGATGCAAGCCGCGGCGGCCGAGGCGCGCTACCTGGTCACCGAGGACCGCCTGGTGCTCACCGGGCGCGAGGGCTCGACCAGGCCGCGGGCGACCGACACCGGTGTGCAGATCGAGGGCGACGAGATCACGGTCGGCCTGGCCGCCAACACCATGGCCGCCACCGGTGAGGTGGCCAGCGTGATGCAGCCAGCCGCCGCCCGCGAGGGGGCGGGCCCGGCGCGGACGCCGGCGTTGCTCGACAGCGGCCAGGCGGTGTTCGCCAGCGCTGCGGCGCTCCAGTACGAGAGCCAGCAGCGCCGCGGCACCTACACCGGCCGGGCCCGGTTGTGGCAGGGCGACACCAACATACGCGCCGAACGCATCCTGCTCGACGAGGCGCGCGGCGATCTCACGGCCAGCGGTGGCGTGCAGTCGACCCTGGCGATCGAGACGGCCACGACCGCTGGCCCGCCCAGTGGGGGAGGGCGCGGCACCATCGCCCGTGCCGAGGCGATGGCCTACGACGACACCGCCCGCACGGCCACCTATACGACCGCGGCGCGGATGAGCGGACCAGCGGGCGACCTCGCCGCCGACCGCATCGCGCTGGTGCTCGCCGCCGAAGGCCGCGCGCTGGAGCGCATCGAGGGCTACGGCAGCGTCGTGGCGCGGGTCGAGGGGCGCGACGCGCGAGGGGCGCGGCTCACGCATCACACCGACGACGGCCGCTACGTGCTCACCGGCACGCCGGTGCAGTTCACCGAGGACTGCCGCGTGACCACCGGCCGCACGTTGACCTTCTTCGGATCGGCCGGTAGGATCATCGTCGACGGCAACGACGCGACGCGCACGACGACGAAGGGCGGGGGTAAGTGCGGTCCGTCACCGCAGTAGACTCCGGCTCCACGACCCCACACCCGCCACACCGCGACACGCCGAGCCCCGGGACCCGAGCCCCCCACGCCCCGATGGCCGCCACCCTTCGCACCGACGCCCTCACGAAAGCCTACGGCGGTCGCACGGTGGTTCGGGGGGTCAGCCTGGCAATCAGCGCCGGCGAGGTCGTCGGCCTGCTCGGGCCCAACGGCGCCGGCAAGACCACCACCTTCTACATGACCGTGGGTCTGGTGGCCGCCGATGAGGGCCGGGTGCTGCTCGACGAGCACGACGTGACCGACGACCCGATGTACGTCCGGGCGCGGAAGGGCATCGGCTACCTGCCGCAGGAGCCCTCGATCTTCCGCGGGCTCACCGTGGAGCAGAACCTGCTGGCCATCCTCGAAACGCTGCCGCTGTCGGCCCAGGAACGCCGCGACCGGCTGGCGGCGCTGCTGGACGAACTGGGCCTGGCCCCGCTGGCCAAGTCGCCGGCGTACACGCTGTCGGGGGGCGAACGGCGCCGGACGGAGATCACGCGGGCGCTCGTGATGTCACCCCGCTTCATCCTGCTCGACGAGCCCTTCGCCGGCATCGACCCCATCGCCGTCACCGACATCCAGCAGATCATCTTCCACCTCAAGGCCCGCGGCATCGGCGTCCTCATCACCGACCACAACGTGCGGGAGACGCTGCGGATCACCGATCGTGCGTACATCGTCAACGACGGGGTGATCTTCAAGAGCGGCACGCCGGGGCAACTGGCCGCCGACGAGGACGTCCGGCGCATTTACCTCGGCGCCGACTTCCGCCTGGATTGAGGGCGTCAGGCCCTGACGGGCCACCACCGCCGAAAGCTGGCACGACTTTCGCCACGGACTGTTAGAATTGACAGGCGGGTGAGGAGCCCGCACCGGCCGCCCTGCGGCCCCAGTCATGGCCATTCACCAGAAGCTCCAGGCGAAGCTCTCACAGAAGCTCATCCTGACGCCGTCGCTGCAGCAGGCCATCAAGCTGCTGCCGATGTCGACGCTCGAGCTCGCCGACATGCTGAACCAGGAGGTGGTCGAGAACCCTCTGCTCGAGGAGATCCCGTCGGAGGATCTGCAGGCCGCCGAGGCCCAGCCCGCGACCGACAAGGCCGACGAGCAGGACGCCCAGCGCGCCACCGAAGGCAAGACCGACAACTGGGAAGACAACGACTACGAGTACTTCTTCAACGACTACATGGACGACAGTTACCGGTCGCGGGTCCCCACCGAGGTGAAGGAACTGCCGCCGATCGAGAACACGCTGTCGACGAGCTCGTCGTTGACCGATCACCTCGAGTGGCAGCTGTCCCTGAAGACCGACGACCCCGACGACCGCGCCATCGGCGACGCCATCGTCGGCAACCTCGACGACGACGGCTACCTGGTGGCCTCGGTGAGCGAGATCGCCCAGATGGGCCCCTGGCCGATCGACCGCGTCGAGCAGGTGCTGCGGCTGGTCCAGGCCTTCGACCCGACCGGCGTGGCCGCCCGCGACCTGCAGGAGTGCCTCACGCTGCAGCTGCGCCAGCTCGGCGTCGAGGGCACCGCCACCGAGCGCATCGTCACCGAGCACCTGCGGCTGCTGCAGAACCATCAGATCCCCGAGCTGTCGCGCAAGATGGGCATGTCCATCGACGAACTGCGCGAGCACATCGAGGTCATCCGCCATCTCGATCCGAAGCCGGGCGCCCGCTACAACGCCCGGTCGCCCGAGTACGTGATGCCCGACGTCTACATCGTCAAGGTCGACGATCAGTACGTCGCGGTGCTCAACGACGACGGCCTGCCGCAGCTGCGCATCAGCTCGTCCTACAAGCGGCTGCTCGACAAGGACCAGGCCGACGCCGACACCCGCACCTACGTCAAGGAGCGCTTCAACGCCGCCCGCTGGCTGCTGAAGTCGGTGGAGCAGCGGCAGAAGACCATCCAGAAGGTGGCGACGAGCATCATCAACTTCCAGCGCGACTTCCTCGATCACGGCATCGAGCACCTGCGGCCGCTGGTGCTGCGCGACGTCGCCAACGACATCGGCATGCACGAGTCCACCGTCAGCCGCGTCGTCACCAACAAGTACATGCACACCCCGCAAGGGGTGTTCGAGATGAAGTACTTCTTCCACAGCGGCATCAGCAGCTCGTTCGGCGACGCGGTGTCGTCGGTGACGATCAAGCAGCGCATCCGCAAGATCATCGAGGCCGAGGACGCCCGTAAGCCGCTCAGCGACTCGAAGATCGTCACCATCCTCCAGCGCGAGGGCCTGGTGCTGGCCCGCCGCACCATCGCCAAGTACCGCGAGGAGCTGCGCATCCCGACGTCGAACCAGCGGAAGGTCCTCTACTAGCCGCGCCTGATGCCGCCCACGCCCGTCGTCACGGTGGGAAGCCTGCTCCGGAGCCGCCGGGACGTGCCCGGGCTGACGCTGGAGCTCGTCGCCGGCGCGGCCGGGCTCGATCGCGAAATCACCAGTCCGTACATCCAGAAGACCGGGCTGGCGCTGGCCGGGTACCACGAGTACCTCCGGCCCGGGCGCGTGCTCATCTACGGCGACAGCGAGGTGCGCTACCTCCAGGGCCTGGCGCCGGCCGCCCGCCTCGACGCCCTCGCGCGATCGTTCGCCAGCGGGATCCCGTGCGTGCTGGCCACCAGCACGCTGCCGCTGCCGCCGGAGGTGGCGGGCGCCGCCGACCTGGCCGGCGTGCCGCTGCTGCGGACCACCGTCTCCACCCCGGTGGCGATCGGCAAGCTCACTGCGATCCTCGAGGACCACCTGGCCTCGCGCGAGGTGGTGCACGGCGTGCTCATGGACGTGCTGGGTCTCGGCGTGCTGCTGGTCGGCGAGAGCGGCATCGGCAAGAGCGAGTGCGCGCTCGACCTGGTGACCCGCGGCCATCGCCTGGTCGCCGACGACTCGGTCGAAGTGCGCCGCCGGGCCGAGACCGTGATCATCGGCACGGCGCCCGGACCGACCCGCTACTTCATGGAGATCCGCGGGCTCGGGCTGATCAACATCCGCGATCTGTTCGGCGTCGCGGCGACCCGCACCTCCAAGCGGGTGGAGTTCGTCGTCGAGCTGCAGCGCTGGGACACGGCGCGCGACTACGACCGGCTCGGCCTCGACGACGCGCACCACGATCTGCTCGGCCTCCAGATCCCGAAGGTGACGATGCCGGTGGCGCCCGGACGCAGCGTGGCGATCCTGGTGGAGGTGGCGGCCCGCAACCAGCTGCTCCGCGGCCGCGGCGTCCACGCCGCCCGCGCCTTCGTCGAGGCCCTCGACCAGCGCCTGGAGCGCGTCGGGGCGGGACTCGAGGACGCCGACGACGGCGATGACATCGACGGCGGGGGCGCGGCGTGAAACGCGGCCGCCCGCGGCTCGGCACGCGGCCGTCGCGCGCCGACTTCCTCGTCATCACCGGGCTGTCGGGCGCCGGGAAATCGCAGGCCCTCCGCGCCGTCGAGGACCTGGGCTACTACTGCGTCGACAACCTGCCGCTGGCGCTGCTCCCCGGCCTGTTCACTCTCCACCGGGAGGACGAGGGCCTGGCGCGGGTGGCCGTCGTCGTCGACATCCGCGAGCGCCGCTTCCTCACCGCCTTCCCGGCGGCATTCGCCCGGCTGCGCGCCGCCGCCGACGTGCCGCCGTCGCTCCTCTTCCTCGAGGCCGGCGATTCGGTGCTGCACCGCCGCTTCAGCGAGACCCGGCGGCCGCATCCCCTGGCGCCCAACGAGCCCATCGGCGAGGCGATCGCGCTGGAGCGCCGGAAGATGGCCCGCGTCCGGGCGATGGCCGACGAGATCGTCGACACCTCCGACCTGAACGTGCACGAGCTGCGTCAGGTCTTCCTCGCGCTGTCGCGCGACCGCCGCCGCCGCGGCCGGCTGGTCCTCACCTACGAGAGCTTCGGCTTCAAGCACGGCCTGCCGGTGGGCGCCGACCTGGTGTTCGACGTCCGCTTCCTGCCCAATCCACACTTCGTGCCGGAGCTGCGCCCGCTGACCGGCCGCGACCGGGCGGTAGTCGGCTTCCTCAACCGGCAGGCCGCCACCGGGCAGCTCCTCCGCCGCCTCACCTCGTTCCTCCAGTTCCTGCTGCCGCAATATGTCGCCGAGGGCAAGAGCTACGTCACCGTCGGCATCGGCTGCACCGGCGGCCGCCACCGATCGGTCTACATCGCTGAGGCGCTGCGGCGCGCGACCAGCGACGTGGCCGGCGTGACGGCGCGGGTGCGTCATCGCGACGTCGGGCGCGAAGGGCGGGCGGCGTGATCGGCGTCGTGGTCGTGACGCACGGGCAGCTGGCGACCGAGCTGGTGAACGCCGCCGAAACCATCGTCGGCGATCTGCCGCACGTCGTCGCGGTGTCGATCGGCTGGCACGAGGACGTGCAGGACGCCCGCCGGGAGATCGGCCAGGCCGTCGCGACGGTGACCGGCCCCGAGGGAGTCCTGATCGTGACCGACATGTTCGGCGGCACCCCGGCCAACCTCGGCATCACGTTTCTCGAGTCCGGGCGGATCGAGGTGGTGACCGGCGTGAACCTGCCGATGCTGATCAAGCTGGCCGGCCTGCGCGATACGTCGAGCGTCCTCGACGCCGCGCGCCAGATCCGGGAACACGGACGCAACGCAATCTGGGTGGCCTCAGACCTGCTGCATGGCGACCCTGGAGGACAGGACACGCCGTGACGAGCACCGAGGTGACCATCGTGAACAAGCTGGGTCTGCACGCGCGGGCCGCCGCCCGCTTCGTGCAGCTCGCCGGCCGCTACCGCGCCAAGGTGCGGGTGACCCGCGACGGGCGGCAGGTGGACGGCAAGAGCATCATGGGCATCCTGCTCCTGGCCGCGGCGCGCGGCGCCGTCATCACCATCAGCACCGACGGCATCGACGAAGCCGATGCCCTGTCGTCGCTGGCCGCGCTCGTGCGCACCGGCTTCGGAGAAGAGACGTGGAGCGACTGACGGGCCTCGGCGTCTCGCCCGGCATCGCCGTCGGCCGGGCCGTCGTCATCACCCAGCGCACCGAGGTGGTACGGTTCCCGATCCCGCCCGAGCGCGTCGGCCAGGAGGTGGAGGCGCTGGAGCCGGCGCGGCAGCGATCACACACGCAGCTCACCGAGATCCGCGACCGCCTTTCCGGAGGCGCCGGGCACGACCTGGCCCCGCTGTTCGATGCGCAGCTGCTCATCCTCGACGACTCGCTGTTCCTCGGCCGGGCCCGGGAACTGATCGAGACCGAGCACGTGAAGGCGGCCTGGGCCGTGCACCGCGCCTACGAGGAGCTGTGCGCCGTGTTCGCCTCGGTCGAAGATCCCTACCTGCGCGAGCGCGACAGCGACGTGGCCGATGTCGCCGGCCGGGTGCGGATGAACCTGCGGCGGGCCGGCGAGGGCGCGGCGATCGACCAGCTGCGGGACCTCGACGGGCCGGCGGTGCTGGTCGCCGACGAGCTCACCGCGTCGCTGGCGGCGCAACTCGACTGGTCGCGCGTGCTCGGCTTCGCCACCGACGCCGGCGGACGCACGCACCACACGGCGATCCTGGCCCGGTCGCTGAAGGTGCCGGCAGTGGTCGGGCTCCGGGATGCCAGCCGGCGGGTCAGGCCGGGAACGCCGGTGGTCATCGACGGCACCGCCGGCGACGTCGATCTCGATCCCTCGGCCGACGACATCGCCCGGGCGCAGCGTCTGGCCGACCGCCGGCGCCGGCCGGTGGCGGGCCGCAGCCGGCCCATCGGCCCGGCGATGACCGCCGACGGCGTCGCCATCCGCCTCGACGCCAACCTGGAGCGGCTCGACGACGTCGCCGCCGTCCTCGACGCCGGCGCCGACGGCATCGGCCTGTTCCGCTCGGAGTTCCTGCTGGCCGGGCGCGACCCCGACAGCCTGTCCGAGGACGGGCAGACGGCGATCTATCGCGATGTCCTGGCGGCGGTGGCGCCTCGGCCGGTCACGATTCGCACCTTCGACCTCGACGAGCGCCAGCCCGCGGCATGGGGTAGCCGCGAACGGCGCGACGACCGCCCCGGACTCCGCGGCCTGCGGCTCGGTCTCGCCCGTCCGCAGGTGCTGCGGACCCAGCTGCGCGCCCTGCTGCGGGCGGCCCCCGCCGGCGCGCTGCGGATCATGTTCCCGTTCGTCACCTCCGTCGAGGAGCTGCGCCAGGCCCGCGCGCTGCTGGCCGAGGTGGCCACCGAGATCGGGCACCACGGCGTGCCGGTGGGCGCCATGGTGGAGGTGCCGTCGGCGGCGCTGGCCGCCGACCTGCTGGCCAGCGAGGCCGCGTTCTTCACCGTCGGCACCAACGACCTCATCCAGTACACGCTGGCCGTCGACCGCAACGACGAGCGCGTGTCGGACCTCTACGAGCCGCTCCACCCGGCGGTGATCCGGCTGCTGCGCTTCGTCCGCCGGGCCGCCACCCGGGCGCACATCGATGCCTCGGTCTGCGGCGAGATGGCCTCGGACCCGGCGCTCATCGGCCTGCTCATCGGCCTCGGCTACACCGCCTTCAGCATGACGGCGTCGGCGCTGCCCACCGCGCGGCAGATGATCCGCGAACTGGCCGCCGCCGACGCCCGGCGCATCGCTCGCGAGGCGATGACGCTGGCGACCGCGGCCGATGTCGAGCAGCACCTGTTCGACGCGCTGGCCGCTGCCAATCTCGGCCCGCGGCCCGCGCCGCTGATCGCGACAGCCGACGTGCCACAATGCGAACCGGCGAGGAGACGAGCCGATGATCGAGACGTTGAAGCGGGTGGAGAAGCCCTGGGGCTACGAACTGTGGTGGGCGCGCACCGACCGCTACGTCGGCAAGGTGATCCACGTCAACAAGGGCCACGCGCTCAGCCTGCAGTACCACAACCGCAAGGACGAGACGATCTTCGTGTGGGCCGGGAAGATCCTGTTCGAGCGCAAGGAAGGCGACGCGCTGGTCGCGCGCGAGCTGGTACCGGGCGACGCCGTGCACGTCACGCCGCCGACCGTGCACCGGATGACCGCGCTCGAGGACAGCGACATCTTCGAGGTCTCGACGCCGGAGACCGACGACGTCGTCAGGCTCGAGGACCGCTACGGGAGACAAGGAACCGTGACTAGCGGGCTAGGGACGTAGAGCGGGCCGTCTCGCGCCCGCTCTAGAACGGAATGTCGTCGTCCGTGATCGCCGCCGCCGGCTGGCCCATCGGCTCGCTGTAGCCGGCGTCGCCGCGATCGCCGCGATCGCCGCCGCGGCCGCCGCCGAGCAGCACGACCTTGTCGGCCTTCACCTCGGTCGTGTAGTGCTTCTGGCCGTCCTTCTCCCATTGCCGGGTCTGCAGCCGCCCCTCGAGGTAGATCTGCTTGCCCTTGGTGAGATACGGCTGCAGCGTCTCGGCGGTCTTGCCCCAGAGCACGATGCGGTGCCACTCGGTCTGTTCCTGCTTCTGGCCGTCCTTCGACGTCCAGTTCTCGGTCGTGGCGATGCTGAAGCTGGCCACCGGCGCGCCGCTCGGTGTGAAGCGCACTTCCGCGTCGCGGCCGAGATTGCCGACCAGAATCACTTTGTTCACGCTGCCCATGGTTTCGTGGTCCTCGGTGGGGGAGTGGCCTGGTGCGGCACGGCGCCGCGACCGGACCGGGACTACTGCGGCCGGCTCCGGTTGAGCCCGTCGAGCCGCTGCTTGGCGAGCCGGCCGGCGTCGCTGTCGGCGCGGTCTTGACCAGGTAGTCGTAGGCTTCGCGGGCGCGATCGAGCTGGTTCAGCCGCTCGTAGCTCAAGCCGCGCTTGTAGTACGACTGGCCGACGACGTCGCTGCCCGGGTAGGTGGAGATCACCCGGTCGAACGCCTCGACCGCTTCGGCCAGCCGGCCGCGCTGGAGGTAGCTCTCGCCGATGTAGTACTGCGCGTTGTCGGCGAACTCGCTCTTCGGGAACGATCGCACGTAACTGGTGAAGCCCTCGATCGCCAGATCGTAGCTGCCGGCGGTGTAGTCGGCCCACGCCATGTCGTAGAGACGGCTCGGCGAACCCGGCCATCGGTGCCGGGGCCGGCGTCGACGATGACGGAGGAGCCGCGGGTGCGCGGCGCGCCGTGGTCGCCGGCTCTGGCGCCGGATCGCCGGACTCGACGGCGTGCCCGGCCAGTCCGGCGGCGGCCGGATCGGTCGGCGCCTCGTCACCGGCATCGCCGAGATCGCCTCGCGGAGCGCCTCGACTTCCTGCGACAGCGACGTGATCCGCACGTTGGTGTCGTCGACGCGTTCGCGGACCACGCGGAGATCGCTGCCCAGTGGCGTCGGCCTGGACCTTGGCGTCGGCGAAGCCCTTGCGCGCGCCGCCGGCCTGCTCGTCGATACGGGTGTTGACCGCCCTGACGGCCTCGGTCAGCGTGACGACGGCGTTCTGCAGCAGTTGCGTCTGCTCCTGCAGGATACGCAGATCCGCGGCCAGTTGCTGCAGTTCCCGCCGCTGAGCCTGCGCCGGCTCGGCCGCCAGCAGCACGGCCGCCAGCACCGCGGCGCCGATCGCTCTCGACGTCATCATTCACCCTCGTCGTCAGCATACAGGATCGGTCCCCGGGCGCGTCGGCCCTACTTTGCCGTGATCACGAAGTGCGCGCGGCGATTCTTCGCCCACGCCGACTCGGTCGTGGCCGGGATCGAACGGGAACTCCTTGCCGTAGCTCACGGTGCGCAGCCGGTCGGCGCCGATGCCGAGCGATACCAGATACGTCTTGGCGGCCACCGCGCGACGCTCGCCGAGCGACAGGTTGTACTCGGCCGTGCCGCGCTCGTCGCAGTGGCCCTCGACGGTGACCTGCCAGGTCGGCTGCTGGCGCAGGAGCTGCGCGCTGGCCTGCAGCACCGTCCGGCCCTCGCCTTCGATCTCGAAGCTGTCGAGCGCGAAGAACACCGGTGCCAGCAGCGCCTCGCGGTTGAGGGCGTCGAGATCCTTGCTGCCGATGGTATCCACCGGCGCCGGCGCCGGCAGCACCGGCTCGTCCGGCGGCGGTGGGGGCGGCGGGGGCCGGCGTGGTGCCCATGTCCGGGCTGGCGGGCGGCGGCGGCATCGGCCGGGCCACCGGCTGCGGTTTCTTGCCGCAACCGGCGGCGACGAGCGCCGCGATCACCGCCACTCCGACCATCCGACCCAATCCCATACGCGTCATCGTCACTGCTCCTGTCCTCGGCCCGGGCCGGACCGGCTGCACCGTACCCGACGGGCTACTGCGACCAGTGGGGCGTGAAGTTGTTGCCCTCACGCGTGACCTGCCGGACGTCCTTGCCGTCGCGGCCGACGGTGAAGATCTGGCTGGCGCGGCCGGCCCGCGTCGACATGAACGCGAGGTGCCGGCCGTTGGGCGCCCAGGCCGGGCTCTCGTTGGTGCCCTGTCCGAAGGTGATCTGTCGGGTCACGCTGTCGGTCACCTGGTAGATCTTGATGTCGTAGTAGGCGCTGGTCCGGGCCGCGAAGGCGATCTCGTTGTACGGCGCCGGCGACCACGTCGGCCGGTCGGCGTAGGACTCGGAGGTGAGCCGCCGCAGGTTCAGGCCGTCGGCGCCGATCACCCAGATCTGCGGCGTGCCGGTACGATCGGAGGTGAACGCGATCTGCGCCCCCGACGGCGACCAGGTCGGCGTCACGTCGATGGCCGGGTGGTTGGTGAGCCGGCGCGTCGCCGATCCGTCGCGGTTCATGATGTAGATCTCGGAGTTGCCGTCGCGATTCGACGTGAAGGCGATGCGGGCGCCGTCGGGCGAGAAGACCGGCAGCCAGTTCTGGCCCTGGCCGCTGGTCGGCGTCTCCATCGTGCCCTGGTAGATGAGCGAGATGAAGATGTCGGGATAGCCGCGGCGGTACGAGGTGTAGGCGATGGCCCGGCCGTCGGGCGACCAGCTGGGGAAGACGTTGAGCTGCCGGTTCACGGTGACGCGGCGCTGGTTGGCGCCGTCGTAGTCGGCGATGAAGATCTCCTTCACGTTGCGGGCCTCGACGGTGTTGTCGGCGCGGTCGCGCACGCGATCCGAGGAGAAGGCCAGCTTGGTGCGGGCCACGCCGCGCAGCTGGCTCTGCGTCTGGTGGACCTCGTCGGCCATCGTGTGGGCGTAGAGCCGCGGATTGGTGGCCGAGCCGCTGTACTCGCGGCCCAGCACCTGCTGGCGGCTGCGCACGTCGAACAGCCGCATCTCGACGCGGATCGTCGTGCCGCTGCGGGTCAGGCTGCCGATCACCAGGGCGTCGGCGCCGAGCTCGCGCCAGCGATCGAAGGGCGCGTCGGCGAGCGACCGCGCCGGCGGAATCGAGGCATAGGTGTCGCGCGGGATCATCTCGTACTCGCGCTCGAACGACAGGTCGTCGTAGAGCACCTGGGCGAGCAGCCTGGCCATCTCGGCGGTCTCTTTGTCGGCCCCGGGCGCGATGAAGTCGGGCACGGCGATCTGCGGCACCTCGCCGGGGTCGCTGGTGATCGTGACGCCGACCGAACTGGGCTGCTGGGGAGGCGGGCTGCGCCGGCTGCTGGGCGGACAGCGCAGCACCGATGGCCGCAACGGCGGCCGCGAGCAGAACGACGGGGCGTGGCATGGGCGTCACCGCTGGTACTCGAACGTCATGTGAACCGTCAGCGACGGGTTCGGATACTCCGCCGGCAGCGGCGGCAGCTGCCGCGCCAGGCGGATGGCCCGCGTCGCGATCAGATCGAGCGTGGCGTTGCCGCTCGAGCGCTCCATCTCCACGTCGGTCATGGTGCCGTCGCGCTGGATGACGAACCGGACGATGGTGGTGCCCAGCGACGGTTGCCGGCTCTCCCACACGCTCTGGATGCGGCTCTGCATCGTGACCAGGTACTGCGGGCAGCAGAAATTGGCGACGTCGAGGCGGGCACCCGTACCGCCGGCGCCCGATGAGAGCCCGGCGTTGAAGCCCTGGCCGCGCGTCTCGGCGACGGCCTCACCCTTCCGCACCTGCTCACCGGTGGACGGCGTGCTGCGCGCGGTGGCTTGGCGGGCGGGCTCGACCTTCGGCGGCGGCGCTTTCGGCGGCGCCTTCTTCGGAATCTCCTTCACCGGCTCGACCATCGCCGGGGCGGTTGCGGCGGCCGGAAGCACCGGCTGGGGACGGACATCCGGCGGCGCCACTTCCTGCACCGTGCGCGCCCCTTCGGCGACGCGGCCGCCGTTCTGGGGCCCCTGGGGCCCGGCGAGGCTGACCGTCATGACCGACTCGGGTTCGGCCAGGTGCGCACCCAGCCAGTTCGACGGCAGCAGCAGCAGCGCCGCCAACAGGACCCCGTGCGCCGCCATCGACCAGACGAGCATCCGCCCGACGTCGTCGTCGGCGATCATTCGCCCGGCGAGTACCTGACTGACGCTGTCCATGACCGCTACCGTACTCCCCCGGTGGGCGCCGGCGGCCGGGTCACGATGCCCACCCGCTCGACGCCGCCGGCCTTCAGCCGGTCGATGACCTCCATGACGTCCTGCAGCTGCACGCCGCCGTCGCCGCGCAGGAACACCTCGCGCTCGGGCGCGGTGCGCATCGCCTGTCGCATCCGTTCGGCCAGCACGGTGAGCGGAATCGCCTCGTCGTCCAGATATACGCGCTTGTCCTTACGGTAGCTCAGCGGCACGGTGACATAGACCCTGGTGTCGTTCAGCCGGTCCGAGCGCTGCGCCACCGGCAGGTTCACCTCGATCCCCTTTTGCAACATCGGGGCCGCCACCATGAAGACGATGAGCAGCACGAGCATGACGTCGACCAGCGGGATGACGTTGATTTCGGCCAGCGTGGTGGTGACGCGACGGCCGCGCTGGCGGCCGCCGCCAGCGGCCGGCGCTGACATGACCTTGGGCATATCGCTACCCGAAGTGCCGCTCGGCGATGTTGAGGAACTCGAGCGAGAAGTCGTCCATCTCCGAGGCGAGCACCTTCACGCGCGAGGTGAACTGGTTGTAGAAGTAGACCGCCGGCATGGCGGCGAAGAGCCCCGCCGCCGTGGCGACCAGCGCCTCGGCGATGCCCGGCGCCACGACCGCCAGGTCGGTCGAGCCCTGCGCGCCGATGCCTGCGAAGGCGGTCATGATCCCCCACACCGTGCCGAACAACCCGATGAAGGGCGCCAGGCTCGCCGTGGTGGCCAGGAACGTGACGCGCCGCTCCAGCTTGTTCACCTCCGCCGACGACGCCCGCAGCAGCGCCCGGTCGAGCGCTGCCAGGCTCTTCAAGGTTGGACGCGGGGCAGTGGACGCCGGACTGCCGGCCGTTTTCCCCTCCGGCCGGAGCTGGAGGTTCAGCTCGGCGTAACCGGCCTGAAACACGCCGACGAGGGGGCTGTGCTCGAGCGACTTGCAGACGCCCTGCACCTCGGAGAACTTCGCGCTCCGGCGGAAGACGTCGAGGAACGAGCGCGTCTGGCGCTCGGCCCGCGCCAGCCCCATCGCCTTGGACAGGATGATGCCCCACGAGAACACCGAAAACGCCACCAGCACCACCAGCGCGGCCTTCGAGACCGGGCTGGCGTCAGCGATGAGCTCGAAAATGCTGATCGCGGTTCGAACCGGCGCTTCGCCGTCCTGGACCTGTTGCAGGGCCAGGAAGAACCAACCAGACGTGCGCAACGACACACCTCCACCGCAGGGAGTGATGCGCCGCTGGGAACAGCGCGAGTGTGCAACCGTAACACGAACCGTGAAATTCTGTCAAACCCATGATAGGATGGCACTTCCGCCTTCAGGCTACGGCGGCCCTTCCCGCGGACGGCCACCCGCATGATTCGGTACCTGGCGATCAGCAACCTCGCTGTCATCGAATCGCTGTCGGTCGAGTTTGAACAGTCGTTCAACGTCCTCACCGGCGAAACCGGCGCCGGCAAATCGATGCTCGTTGGCGCCGTGGGTTTGCTCCTGGGCGGACGCGCCTCGCAGGACCTGGTACGGACCGGCGAAGAGCTCACCACCGTCGAAGCGATCTTCGAAGGGGCGGACGGACGGGAAGTGGTGGTCCGCCGGGAGGTGACGGCGCAAGGCCGGAGCCGGGCGTTCGTCAACGGTGCCCTCACGACCTCGACGGCGCTGCGCCCGATCGTCTCGGCGTTTGTCGAGCTCCACGGTCAGCACGAGCACCAGTCGCTGCTCGATCCGTCGACGCACCTGCCGCTGCTCGACCAATGGGCCGGGTTCGATTCCCACGCCGCCGATGTGCTCACCGCGTGGGAAGCCGTCACCGCTACCGAGGCCGCGCTCGAGCGGGCCACGATGGACGCCGGCGAACGGACCGCCCGGCTCGAGCTCGTCGAGTTCCACCTGGCCGAGCTCGCCAAGGCCCGGCTCCGGCCGGGTGAAGACGACGAGCTGGCCCAGACCCGCGACGTGCTGCGCCACGCCGGCAGGCTCACCACGCTCTGCAGCGAGGCCTACGGCCTCCTCTACGACGACGAGACGGCGGCGCTCTCCACCCTCGGCCAGGCCTGGAAGCGGGTGGGGGAGCTCGCCGCCATCGACCCGGCCTTCGCGGCCCACGCCGCCGCGCGCGACGGCATCAAGGCCCAGCTCGAAGATCTCGCGCTCACGCTGCGCGACTACCAGCAGCGCCTGGACGGGTCGCCGGCCCGCCTTCAGGAGGTCGAGGATCGCCTCGCGCTCGTCGAGCGCCTCAAGCGCAAGCACGGTCCGGCGCTCGACGACGTGCTGGCGAAGACGGCGGCGCTGGAGCACGAGCGCGCCGCGCTCGACGCCGGGCCCGGGCATCGGGAGGCCGCCGAGAGCGCCGTGCTGGGCGCACACGCCCGCTTCCTCGACGCGGCCCGACGCCTCTCGGCGGCGCGGCACCAGGCGGCCGGCCGCTTCGCCACCGCGATCGAACGCGAGCTCGGCGAGCTGGCGATGTCGGGGACGCGCTTCGAGCTGCGGCTGAGCGCCGACGAGGCCCGGGCGGCCTGGCACGCCGGGGGCATCGACCGCGGCGAGTTCTTCCTCGCCCCCAACCCGGGCGAAGCGCCGCGGCCGCTGGCCCGCATCGCCTCGGGCGGCGAACTGTCGCGGGTGATGCTGGCGTTCAAGACGCTGGCCGCGGGTGACCAGCCGCACCGCACGCTGGTCTTCGACGAGGTCGATGCCGGCATCGGCGGCCGCACGGCGACGGTGGTGGGGGAGAAGCTCCGCCGGCTCGGCGGCGCCACCCAGGTGCTGTGCATCACCCATCTGCCGCCGATCGCCGCCCAGGCGGCAACGCACTTCGCGATCGCCAAGTCGCAGCGCGGGAGCCGGACGGTGACGTCGGTGACCCGGCTCGATGAGGCTGGCCGCGAACGGGAGATTGCGAGGATGATGGGAGGCGAGGGCGCGGCGACCCCGCAGCTGCTGGCCGGGGCCCGCGAGCTGCTCAGCACGGCGAGAGCGAAGGTCGCCCGGTCGGCGAAAGCGAAAGGCGAAAGTCCCTCCCGGGCGAAAGCGAAAGTGCGGTAGGCACCCACGAATGGCGCGCAAGTACCTGATCGAAACCTACGGCTGCCAGATGAACGTCCACGACTCCGAGCGCATGGCGGGGCTGCTGGAGGCGGCGGGATTCGAGCCCACCGATGCCGACGAGGACGCCGACCTGGTCGTGATCAATACCTGCTCGGTTCGCGAGAAGGCCGAGGAGAAGCTGTACACCCGGTTGGGCGATCTGAAGGGGCTTCAACAGCGGGTCGGACACGCTCCGATGGTGGCCGTCACCGGCTGCGTGGCGCAGCAGGAGGCTGGACAGATCCTGGCCCGATCGCCCCTGGTCGATGTCGTGCTCGGGACCCAGCGGACGCGATTGCTGCCGATGCTCGTCGAGCAGGCCGCCGGCAGCGGGAACAACCTCATCGACGTGGCCACGCCGTACGACGAGCCGACCTTCCCGTTCGGCCTCACGCGGCGGGGCGACCCGGTGAAAGGCTTCGTCACGATCGTCGAGGGCTGCAACGACTACTGCTCGTACTGCGTCGTGCCCTACACCCGCGGGCACGAGCGGATGCGGGCCAAGGCCGAGATCCTCCGCGAGGTCGCCGCGCTCGCCGCCAGCGGCCGGCAGGAGGTGCAGCTGCTCGGCCAGATCGTGAACCACTACCAGGCGCCCGACGACCCGTCGTGCGACTTCCCGGCGCTGCTCGAGGCGGTGCAGGAGGTCGAGGGCATCGCCCGGATCCGCTTCGCCAGCCCCCATCCGCGCCACTGCTCGGCGCGGCTCATCGAGGCGATTCGCGACCTGCCCAAGGTGTGCAAGCACCTGCACCTGCCGGTGCAGTCGGGCTCGACCCGCGTGCTCAGGGCGATGCGCCGCCGGCACACCCGCGAGGAGTATCTCGACCTCGTGCAGCGGCTCCGCGACGCCCTCCCGGACATCCAGCTCTCGACCGATATGATCGTCGGGTTCCCGGGGGAGACGGCGGAGGACTTCGAGCAGACGTTGTCGCTGACCGAGGCCGCCCGGTTCCACAGCATGTTCTCGTTCAAGTACTCGCCGCGACCCAACACGCTGGCCGCCCAGCGGATGGCAGACGACGTCGCCGAACCGGAGAAGACCCGCCGCATCATGGCGCTCCAGAGCCTCCAGAAGGGCATCCAGGCCCGGCTGCACGAGCGCTCCGTCGGCCGCACGGTCGAGGTCCTGGTCGACACGACCAGCCGGCGGCGGGCATGGGAGCTGGCCGGCCGGACGACCGGCAACACCGTCGTCAACTTTCCAGGCGACGCCGACTGGCTCGGGCGGTTCGTCCACGTCACGATCGAACGGGCCGGCGCGTATGGCGTCTGGGGGCGGCCGGTCGAGGCGGCCGCCGCCGTGGTCGCCCACGCCGCGAGCTGATCCGCGGAGGCCAGACCATGCTCATCGAGATGACGATCAAGGGACTCACCGTCGACCCGGTGACGAACATGCCCATCGTGATCCTTCGCGACGAGCACGACCAGCGCGTCCTCCCGATCTGGGTCGGCGTGTTCGAGGCCAACGCCATCGCGCTGCAGATCGAGAACGTGCACACGCCGCGGCCGATGACCCACGACCTGCTGCGCAACGTCATCCAGGACCTGCAGGCCACGGTCCAGCGGGTGGTCGTCTGCGACGTGAAGGAGAACACCTTCTTCGCGCTCATCCACCTCGACACACCGTCGGGCCACGTGGCCATCGACGCGCGGCCGAGCGACGCGATCGCACTGGCGCTGCGGACGCGGGCGCCGATCATGGTGGAGCAGCATGTGATCGACAACGCCCGGACCCTGGACGTTGCGCACGAGAAGGTCGACGGCGAGCGCCTGCACCAGTGGCTCGAGAGCCTCGACCCCGACGACCTCGGCAAGTACAAGATGTAGCGCGCTGGCGCACATCACCGCTCAGTCCTGCCCACTTCCGCACCGGCCGATTTTTGGGCGGCGCGCGTCCGCCCAGATGTCGGCCGGCCGACATTTCGCGTAACTCCCACATTTGCAGCACTTTACGTGTGCCTATTTCTGAGAATGCGCATGTTTTGGCGCAGTTCTGCTTGACGACCGCAGATTGCACCCCTACAATGCCGCCACTCGGCTACCCTCCGAGGATCCGGCGTCGCCTGCGGATGTCGCAACCTAGATGATCCTCGCCATCGCGAACCAGAAGGGCGGCGTCGGCAAGACGACCACCGCTCTCAACCTTGCCGCCGCCCTGGCGCTGCGGGGGAAGCCGACGCTGCTCATCGATCTCGATCCCCAGGCCAACAGCAGCATGTCGTACCTCGATCTCCGGGAGATCGAGAAGGGGATGTACGACGTCTTCATCGATCCGACGGTTCCGCTGTCGACGATCGTCAGGCCCACGCTCTTGCCGAAACTCTCGATCGCCCCGGCCCGCATCTCGCTCGCCAAGCTGGAGTCGCGGCTGTCGGGGGAGTTGGACGCCCCGTTCCGGCTCAAGGACCAGCTGGCCAAGCTCGAGGGGTTCACCCACGTGGTCATCGACTGTCCGCCCGCGCTCGGGCTCCTCACGGTCAATGCCCTGGTGGCAGCCACGCATCTGCTCATCCCGATTCAGTCGTCGTACTTCGCTCTCGAGGGCACCGACGACCTGCTCGAGACCATCGAAAAAGTCCGCCAGCGGCCCAACCCGGCGCTCAAGATTCTCGGCGTCGTCATCACCATGCACGACAAACGCACGGCGCTCGGCCGGGACATCCGGGAGCAGATCCGCAAGGTGTTCGGGGACAAGGTGTTCCGCACCGTCATCAGCAAGAGCGTGCGCCTCGAGGAGAGCCCCGCCTATCGGGAGTCGATCTTCTCGTTCGCGCCAGAGTCGTCAGGTGCCAGCGAGTACTACAGCCTGTGCGAGGAGGTGATTGACCGTGCCTAAACGCGGCCTCCCGGAAGCCCTGCAGATGCGCCACGACGCGCACTACGTCGAAGCCCTTGCGTCGTCGGCAGCCCCGCCCGTGGGGCGGATGGTCGCCATCGACCTGGTGGACCCCAACCCCGACCAACCCCGCCAGGCCATGGGCGACCTGACCGACCTGGTGGCGTCGCTCACCGAGAAGGGGATCATCGAGCCGCTGATCGTCCGCCAGCGCGGCCCCCGCTACCAGATCATCGCCGGCGAACGTCGCTACCAGGCGGCCATCCGCGCCGGCATCACCGAGCTCCCGGTGGTGGTCCGCGACGTCGACGAGACCGAGATGCTCGAGCTCGCCCTGGTCGAGAACATCCAGCGCAAGGACCTGACGGCGTTCGAAGAGGCCGAGGCGCTGCACAGCCTCAGCCACCGTTGCGGCTACACCCACGAGGACCTCGCCAAGCGCCTGGGGAAGTCGCGGACGGCGATTACCGAGTCGCTGTCCCTGACCTCCATCCCGCCGGACGTCCGCAAGGTGTGCCGGCTCGCCGACATCGGCAGCAAGTCGATCCTCTTGCAGGTGGCCCGCCAGGGCGACCCCAAGAAGATGCTGGCCCTGGTCGAGAAGATCGCCACCCAGGGTGTCACCCGGGAACAGCTGCGCAAGGAACAGGAAAAGCCGAAGCCGGGGCCCGGCCGTCCGAAGTCCTATGTGTTCAACTTCCGGCCGCCCACCAAGGCGTTCAATCTGCGGCTGACGTTCGCCAAGAAGAACGCCTCCCGCGACGAAGTGATCAGCGCCCTCGAAGCCATCCTCGAAGAGCTCCGTAACGCCGAGTAGGGCGCGGGCCGCGCGACCGACCGGGGCGAGGCGCGGGCGCCCCCGGCCCCCGCGAGTGGCCGAGCCACCGTGGGTCGAGCGGTCAGACTTGCCAAACCCACAGATTAGGCGGGTCGCCTTTTCCGAGGGTCTGGGCCATTTAGTTTACATAAGAACTATTATCAGACCTTGTAGATATTGCGCCTGAACCTGGCCTGTGGATGTTCTGTGGGTCACCCGCCCGCGGGTCGGGACCTTCAGGTGCGCCAGCGCCGCTCGTGCAGATGGGCGCCTGGCACTTCGAGGATCCGGTCGACGCCGTCGGCCGGCACCGTCTGGCAAACCTGCCCGTTCCGATCCCGAACGACGACCCGCAGGAACAGGTCGTCTCCCGGATCCGCACCGAGCGCCGTCCACGGCACGCGCGTTGGACCGTCGACGGGCCACTCGCCGGGCGCCTCGCCGGGACTGCGGCGCACCTCGAGGGTCGCGGTCGAGGCGGCAGCCAACTCGACGAAGACGGCCAGGCCCTCCGGCGTCAACCCGAGGCGCGCGTCGCTGACCGGTCCGGCGGCGGCCCGATGCATCGCGCCCCCCGACCGTTCCAGTGACACCGCGCCGGCCCTCGCGAAGAACGACGCCGGGTCGCCGTCGGCGTCCACCGGACCCGGCCGCAGGCGGTCGTCGGGTTCGACCCGGGTGGTGATGATCGAGCGATGCAGGGTCTCCGGGACCGGGTCGCCGAACGACGTGTAGACCCGCGCCAGGTGCCGACGGAACAACGCGTCGAATTCCCGGTCGTGGGCCGACGAGTGATCGTCCCCGTACCACCAGCACCAGTCGCTGCCCTCGGCCGCGAGCAGCGCGTCCAGGGCCGCCGCCCGGGCGCCGGCGTCAGCCTGGCTGCGGTTCGCGTAGTGCGACCGGGCCTCTCCCAGCAGTTCCCAGGCCCGGCGGTCGTCGCGGTGTCCGATCCAGACACCGAAGTCGGCGTTGATCCACGACCCGGCGAAGATCGACGACAGCGGGCGGGCCGGCCCGCCGGCGGCGACCCCCATCGTGACGGGGACGAGATCCGGGGCGGCCACGAGGGCCTGGTAGAGCGTCCGCAGGAACGGCCGCCCGCCCCCCGCGTAGTGCTCCCAGGCGTTCTCGCCGTCGAGGATCACCGGCACCACAGGGTAGGCGACGCCGTGTCCTGCGGCGCGGCGGCCGACCTCGCGCACCCGCCCCAGGAAATCGGCCGTCGCGGTCTCGGCGCCCCAGCCCTGGTAGGTGAACCCGATGAGGTCCGACAGCGCGTGCTCTCGGAACAACACGCGGAGCTCGCCGGCAGGGGTCGGCAGGACGTGCGGCTGGCAGGCAGCGCCGGGGTCGAGCGGGGTCGGTGAGACGGAGCGGGCGAGGATCGCCTCGTCGCTGGCCATCCAGTGGAAGCCGGCCCGCGCCGCTTCAGCCGCCGCCGCATCCGACACGCTGCCCTCCGACGGCCAGACCCCGGCGGGGTCACGGCCGAACCAGCGGCGATGCGCGGCGATCGCCCGCGTGAGCTGCAGCGCGGCGTCCTCGGGATGCCGGAACGGCGGATCCGGCAGCGGCGCCGTCGGGTGCGCCGCATGGTGCGCAGCGGAATCGCACAACAGCGGCAGGATGGGATGGAAGTACGGCGAGGTCGACAGCTCGACGGCGCCACTCTCGGCCGCGGCGCGGTAGGCGGGGATCACCTGCCCCAGGATCTCGAGCTCGACCGCGCGCAGCGTCGCCTTGTCGTGCTCGTCGAAATCGCGCCCCTTCCCCACCAGGCGGCTGGCGCGTTCATCCTGGACGAGGACGTCGGGGTCGACCCAGGCGAGCTTCTGCCAGACCTGCAGATCCCGGAGATCGCCGGCCGCAAACGGAGCGCCTCTCGCCCGCATCGCCGCCAGCTCGGCGTAGCGCGGGTACGGCTGAATCATCGTCGGGGCATGGGCGTGGAAGCCTTCGCGGACGAACCACTCGGCTTCCGCGGACGGCACCGACGCCGCCTCGGCGAGCCCGACCACGAGGTGGCGGTCCCAGGTGCGCTCGAGGGCGTAGGCCTCGACCTGCTCGAGCAGTGACGGCACGAGGTTGAAGGTGACGTGCATGCCGGGCACGGCCCGTACGGCGGCCACCATCCCCCAGTAGTCCTTGAGGGCGTGGAGCCGCACCCACGGCAGGATCGATTCGCCGGTGGCCGGGTCGAGGTAGTACGGCTGGTGCATGTGCCAGAGGAGGGCGAGCCGAACGCGAGGCGGGGACATGGCCTGCTGGTACAATCCGCTCAGCCGCGCATGCGCACGCTCGACCGGTACGTGCTCCGCGAGACCCTGGCGCCGTTCGCGCTCGCGCTGCTGGTCCTCACCTTCATCCTGATCATCCCCTTCATCATCGCTCAGGCCGAGACGATGATCGCCAAGGGCGTGCCGTGGCTGACGGTGGCCTACGTCATGGTGACGCTGCTGCCCCAGGCGCTCGGCCTCACCATTCCGATGTCGGTCCTGGTGGCGCTGCTGGTCGCGCTCGGCCGGTTCTCGGGCGACCGCGAAGTCGTCGCCATGCTGGCCTGCGGCCTGAGCCCGCTGCGGCTGCTCCGCCCGGCGCTGGTCCTCGGCGTCGCCGCCTGGGCGGCGACCTCGTGGGTGATGCTGTGGGCGATCCCCGACGCCAACCAGACCTTCCGCGAGATCACCACCCGGCTGGTCGCCGATCGCGCCGAGGGCGAGGTCAAGCCGCGGGTCTTCTTCGAGGACTTCCCCGGCTTCGTCGTGTATGTCCGTGAGGTGCCGGCCAGCGGCGGGTGGACCGGGGTCCTGGCCGCCGACACGCGCACGCCGGACCACCCGGTGCTGTTCCTGGCCGCGCGCGGACGGATGCTGGTCGATCGCGAGAAGCGGACCATCCAGATGGTGCTCGCCGACGGCACCCGCCACGCCACCTCGTCTCGCGATCCCGACGGCTACGAGGTGGTGCGCTTCAGCGAGATCGTCCTGTCGCTCGACCCCGAGAGCGTGTTCCCGAGGGCCGGGCCGGCCCGTGGCGAGCGCGAGATGACGATCGCCGAGCTGCGGGCCCGTGCCGACACGCTGGCCCAGGCCGGCCACTCACCCCACAACCCGCTGATGGAGATCCAGAAGAAGTTCTCCATCCCCGCCGCGTGCCTGGTGTTCACGCTGATCGGCGTGGCGCTGGGCGCCACCCACCGCCGTGACAGCAAGCTGGTCAGCTTCATGCTCGGCATCGGCGTGATCTTCGTCTACTGGGGCGTGATGCTGATCGGGCAGTCGCTGGCCAAAGGCCAGTACGTGGGGCCCTGGCTGGCGACGTGGCTGCCCAACCTGCTGCTCGGCGCGGCCGGCCTCGTCGCGCTCTACCGCCAGGCCGGCCCGGTGCGCCGGCGGCGGGCGCTCGCGCTGCCGGCCATTCCGGGCCTCGCCCGACGGGTCCGGCAGGTGGCCGGCGCGTCGGTGGTGTCACGGGTGCCCGACCTGACGTGGCTGCGCCCGACGCTGCTCGACCTCTACGTCGGCCTGCTCTACCTGCGGGTGCTCGGCCTCGGGCTGGTGGGCATGGCGGGCCTGTTCTACATCTCGACCTTCATCGACCTCTCCGATCATCTGTTCAAGGGCACGGCGACGACCGGCATGCTCCTCGCCTACTTCTGGTGGGCGACGCCGCAGTTCATCTACTACATCATCGCCATCGCCGTGCTGCTCGCCGCCGTCGTCACCATCGGCGCCCTGACCAAGAGCAGCGAGCTCATCGTGATGCGTGCCTGCGGGATCAGCCTGTATCGAACGGCGGTGCCGCTGCTGGTCGCCGCGACCGGCGCCTCGCTGGTGCTCTTCGCGCTCGAGGAGCGGATCCTCGGACCGGCCAACCGGCGGGCCAGCGAGCTGAACTACCTGATTCGCGGCCAGAGTCCGCGCACCTTCGACATCTCGAACCGCAAGTGGCTCACCGGGGAAGACGGCGTGCTGTATCACTACCAGACCTACAGCCCGAGGCGGCAGGAGCTGAACGGCCTCACGGTGCTGCGCTTCGACCCGGCGGACCCCGATCGGGTGACGGCACGGGTCTTCGCCGCGTCGGCCACCGCGACGCCTGACGCCAGCCACGATCCCCGCCGGTGGATCGCCCGCAGCGGCTGGAGCCGTACGTTCGATCCGGCGATGGCCGTGCGCGAGTACACCCGCTTCGGCGAGACGCCGCTCACGCTCGATCCGCCCGAGACGTTCGTCACCGAAGCACCGCCGCCGTCGCAGATGAACTACGGCCAGCTGCGCACCTACATCCGGGATCTGCGGGCCAGCGGCTACGACGTGCGCGAGGACGAGGTGGCCCTGCACCGCAAGATCGCGTTCCCGCTCGTCACGCTGGTGATGACCCTCATCGGCGTCCCGTTCGCCGTCACCACCGGCCGTCGCGGCGCACTGTACGGTATCGGGGTCGGCATCGTGCTGGCACTCGTCTACTGGACGATGATCAGCGTCTTCGCCGCGTTCGGCGCCGGCGGCGCCATGCCGCCGGCCCTCGCCGCCTGGGCGCCCAACCTCATCTTCGGCGCCGGCGCGGTCTACCTCCTGCTCACCGTGCGGACGTAGGGGCCGGCCACGAGTGGCCTCATCGCGCCAGCCGCAGCTGGCCGATCGTCGCCTGTCCGCCGCTCCCCGGCAGTGCGTGCACGGTATCGGCGACGACGAGCAGCGCCGTGACGCCCGCCAGCGGCGGGCGCGCCTGGGCCACGGTGCCGAACGGGAGCATCGTGTCGAACAGCACCTCGACATCGCGCGGCGTGCCGTCGAGGAACACCGACCGGCCCCAGCGCTGCCCCTCGCCGCCCGGCACGCGCAGCTGCACCCAGACCCGCAGCGGACGGTCCGCTGACGCGCGCATGACGAGGCGGTCGAACGTCGCCAGGTCTGCCGGTGTCGCCAGCTGCATCGCGGCAAAGCTCCCGGGGCTGGCGCCGAGCCGCCACGCGAACTGCACGGCATCGGTCGTGCCCGGTGACGCCGTGACCGACGCCTCGGCATCGGCGGCGGCCTCGATCGTCCAGGCGTTCGCCTGGCGGTCCGCCGGCAGGGCCGTTGCGCTCGTGGGCGGCAGCGCCTCGGCCGGTGGCGCCGTCTCGAGCACCGGGCGGAGGTAGATCGGATTGGTGACGATCCACGGTCGCTCGACCCCCGCCCAGAGCACGTGAATCTCCGCCCGGCAGGCGCCCGGCACGCCGTCGGAGGTCCAGGCGATGCGCCCGCCGGCCGCCGCCGCCACCTCGACTCCCCCACACACCAGCACGGTGCGAGCGGCGGGCGGGACGTCGGCCTCCACCCGTACCTGCACGGGTCCGTGAGGAGCCAGGTGCTCCCCCACCGTCGCCCGCCGGCCACCGCTCTCGGCCTCGAAGCGCAACCGGCCGGACGACGCCACGCCGGTGAGGACGCTGTAGACCCGACCGGCGCGCAGTCCCTCGACGACGGCATCGGCATCCGGACCCGCCTGGCCGGACAGCGCCTGCGGCAGCCGCACCACGTTCGTGAAGCTCGCAAACAGCGGCGCGTAGTCGGGCACCGTCAACGCCACCCAGCCATCGTAGGGCTCGCCGACGCCGCGCAGGCCGAGTCGCGCGTGCGCATCGTGCGCCGCCAGGCCGACCGCGGACTGCCGCGCCGCGAGACGGTCCCACTGGTCCAGTTCGAACGCCGGCCGCTCGACCAGCGCCGTCAGCGCCGCGGCCGGACGCCACGGGTAGCCGAGCGCGGTCCGCCACAAGCGCGCCGGCTGCCCGCGCCAGGCGCTGTCGGCGTTGAGCCACTCGACTCCGTCGAGCTCGGCGTCCCAATCGCGCCAGCGCAGATCCTCCTTCGGTGATCCGGGATGGGCGGCGATGCCGAGACCACCCAGGCGGCGGACGTCCTCCGCCACCGCCCGCGGCTCGCCGCCCAGCGGATAGGGAGCCGGCGCGGCGCCGATGGCCACGTAGTGGCCGCCCCACGTGCCGATCTCGACAGCGTCGAGGAGCAGCACGCCCTCGAGGTACACCGGCGGATCGGCGGGCCGCATCGCGTTGCCGTGATCGGCGAGGACGACCACGCGCACGCCGGCGCGTGCCGCCGCGCGGGCCACGTCCTCGCGCGTGCCGGTGCCGTCGGATTGGATCGTGTGCACGTGGTAGGCCACCGCGACGTCGGTGGCCTCGGCGATGCCGGCCCCCGGCAGCGCGGGCGGTGGCCGCAGCGCGAACGTGGCTACGGCCAGGCTCAGCAGCGCAGCGGCCAGGGCGGACCCGATCCGTGATCGGCGCCTGGTCACGTGCGCGGGTGGAACCGCTCGTAGACCGAGCGCAGCCGTTCGTCGAGCACGTGCGTGTAGATCTGCGTGGTGGAGAGATCGGCGTGGCCGAGCATCATCTGGATGGCCCGAAGATCGGCGCCCCGTTCCAGCAGGTGCGTCGCGAAGGAGTGGCGCAGCACGTGCGGTGAGATGGCGCGGCCGATCCCGGCCTGCAGCCCGTAGGCCCGCAGCAGCTTCCAGAACCCCATGCGCGACAGCGCCGCGCCCCGGGCGTTGACGAAGAGGCGCGACGCGGCGCCGCTCTTGACGAGCGACGGACGGCCGCTGCGGAGGTAGCGGCCCAGCCACGCCGCCGCCTCCTCGCCGAAGGGCACGACCCGTTCCTTGCGACCCTTGCCCATGCAGGTGAGGATGCCCGACTCGAGATCGACGTGCGCCGGCGTCAGGCCCAGCAACTCCGAGACCCGCAGGCCGGTCGCGTAGAGCACCTCGAGCAGCGCGCGATCACGCAGGCCGCGCGGCGTGCCGACGTCGGGGGCACCCATCAGCGCATCCACTTCGTCAACCGTGAGGAACTTGGGCAGGGCCTTCCAGGCGCGCGGCGCGGCGACGTCGGCCGCCGGGTTCTCGGCCAGGGGCACGACCGCGGTGGCGAAGCGGAAATAGCCGCGGACCGCCGCGACAAACCGCCCCACCGAGCGGGGCGAGCGCCCCTCCCCCATTCTCATCCGCACCAGCCGCTCGAGGTCGGCGCGACCGAGGGTGTCGACGTCGCGTCCGGCCTGGCCGGCGAACGCCGCCAGCGCGGCGAGATCGCGCGCGTAGGCGGCCACGGTGTGGGGCGACACCCGCCGCTCGAGCTCGAGATGCGCCAGGTACCGGTCGATGGTCGCCACTGCACGGCATTGTACGCGGCGCCGTCGGTTCGTTGACACCCCAGGGACGCAGGACTAGCATGCGAGGTCGGCTCGCGTCGCCCGCGGATTCACATGCCCCATTTCTCGAAGTGGCAATCGCTCCCCACCGAAGCCATCAACCCCGCCACCCTCGGCATCGACAAGCAGTCCGCGGCCGGCATCGTCGACCTGATGCTGGCCGAAGACAAGCGAGCGCTGGCCGCCGTGCAGCGCGAGCGCGATCGCATCGCCGTGGGCGCCGATATGCTGGCCAAGGCGCTGCGCAAGGGTGGCCGGATCGTCTTCGTCGGCGCCGGCACCAGCGGCCGCCTCGGCGTGGTGGAGTCGGCGGAGATGCCGCCGACCTTCGGCACCGATCCGGCGGTGGTGCAGGCGATCATCGCCGGCGGTAAGACCGCGATCCTGCGGGCGAAGGAAGGCGCGGAGGACGACTACGAAGAGGGTGCCCGCGCCGTCCGGCGGCTCGATCCCACGCGCAAGGACGTCGTCGTCGGCGTCTCGGCCAGCGGCATGACGCCGTTCGTGCGCGGCGCGCTGACCACCGCCCGCCAGGTCGGAGCCCGCATCATCTTCGTCACGTGCGATCCGCGCACCGAGCTGCAGAGTTTCGTCGATCTGACGATCGCGCCGGCGGTGGGCCCCGAGGTCATCGCCGGATCGACCCGCCTCAAGGCCGGCACCGCGACCAAGCTGGTGCTGAACGCGCTGACGACCTCGGCGATGGTCCTCATCGGCAAGACCTACGGCAACCTGATGGTCGACGTGCGCACCGGATCGGAGAAGCTGCGCGATCGGGCGCGGCGGATGGTGCACATCGTCACCGGCCTGGACGCCGACGCCGCCGATGCCCTCCTCAAGCGCGCGCACTGGAACGTCAAGGCCGCGATCGTGATGCAGAAGACCGGCCTGACCTACCAGAAGGCCCTGAGCCGCCTGCGCCGTTCGCACGACCGGCTGCGCGACGCGATCGGCGAGGACATCGAACCGCGCCTCCGCGACCTGCTCGCCAGCGGCAGCGGTCCGCTCTGACGCGGCCGGCTAGTGGCCGGCGGCCGCCGCCGGATCGAGGAGCACCTCGACCGCGCCGTGCACCTGGAGCCACGATGCCGGCCAGGTCGTGGTCAACGGCCCGGTGGTCATCGCCGCAACCGCAGCGGCCTTGCTGGCGCCGGTGGCCAGCACGAGGATCCGTCGGGAGCGCAGGATCGCCGCCATGCCGATCGTCAGGGCCCGCGGCGGCACCGCGGTGACGTCACCGCCGAAGAGCGCGGCGTTGTCGGCGCGGGTGTCGGGCAGAAGCGTGGCCACATGGCAGGCGCTCCACAGCACCGGGCCGGGCTCGTTGAAGCCGATGTGGCCGTTGGCGCCGAGGCCGCAGACCAGCAGGTCGATGCCCCCGGCGGCCTCGATCGCCCGGTCGTAGCGGGCGCACTCGGCCTCCGGATCCGGCGCATCACCCCGCAGGAACCCGACCTGGGCCGGCGGGAACGCAATCGGGCCGAACAGGTGCTCGTCCATGTAGCGGCGGAAGCTGCCGGCGTCGCCGGGCGCCAGTCCTTCGAACTCGTCGAGGTTGAAGGTACGCACTCCCGACCAGTCGAGCCGCGCCGTCCGCAAACGTTCGAAGAGCGGGAGCGGCGTGCGGCCGGTGGGCAACCCGAGGACCGGCCGCCGCCGGCGCGTCAGCGTCGCCGCCACGACCTCGGCGGCGGCGGCGGCGACCGCGTCGCGTGAGTCCAGCGCCGTGACCTTCATCACGCCCGCGCCGGCGCTGCCGCGTACACCGGCAGTCGCAGCCGCCCTTCCGCGGCCCGGAGTGCGAGCCGGACGGCGCCGAGCGCCGGTTCGTCGGTGAGCACCCCGGTGACCGCCCGCGGCGCGATCTCGGCGATCCGCTGCGCCACCATCGAGGCGACCGTCGGCGCCATCTTGAAGAGACCGCCGGACAGCACCACGCGGAACCGTTCGCCGCGCATCGCGAGTTGCTCGACGACCGAGCGCGCCGCCAGCACCAGCTCGTCGGCGGCCGCCGAGAGGATCTCGCGCGCCACCGCGTCGCCGTCGGCGTCGGCCCGCGCCACCAGTCCCGCCATCGCCGCGATGGCCTGCCGGCGGTCCGGCCGCGCGTAGACCTGCGCCACCAGGCCGTCGATCCGCTCGGTGCCGGCGTGGCGCAGGACCAGCGGCGTCAGCGCGGTCTGTGGTCCGCGGCGATCGCTGGCCCGCACGACCGCGGCCAGGGCCAGCTTGCCGACCCAGAAGCCCGACCCCTCGTCACCGTAGACCTCGCCCCAGCCTCCGGCCCGCGCCGCAATGCCGGTCGGTCCCACGCCGTAGGCGATCGACCCGGTGCCGGCGACGACCACGACACCGGGATCCTCGTCAGCGCCGGCCACCAGCGCGATCAACGCGTCGTTCACGGCGAGCACCTGGCCGCGGAAGCCGAGGCGCCGCAGGGTGGCGCTGACGACCTCGCGATCATCGGCGCGATCCATGCCGGCCATGCCGACACAGACGACCTCCGGCCACGGCATCTCGGCGCCGACCGCTGCCTGGATCACTTCGTACAGCACCTTCTCGGTGCCCAGCTCTCCGGCGTTGTGGAGGTTGGCGCCGCCGCGGCGGCCTTCGCCGACGACGTGACCGCGGCCATCTGCGAGCCACGCCACGGTCTTGCTGCCGCCCGCATCGATGCCGAGCACGTGCACCTTCGAAGCTTATACTGGGCCCGCGTGCTGGCCGCTCTCGACTACGCCGTCATCGCCACCTACCTGGTGGCGATCACCGCCTTCGGGTCCTGGTTCGGACGCTATCAGCACACCACCCGCGACTACTTTCTGAGCGGCCACACAGTGCCGTGGTGGGCCGTGTGCTGCACGGTGGTGGCCACCGAGACGAGCACGCTGACCTTCATCGGCATCCCGGCCACCGCCTATGCCAGCAACATGGCGTTCCTGCAGCTGGCGCTCGGCTACGTGATCGGCCGCATCCTGGTCAGCATCCTCTTCCTGCCGGCCTACTTCCGCGGCGAGCTGGTCACCTCGTACGAGCTGCTGCAGCGGCGCTTCGGCCGGCGCGTCACCACGCTGTCGGCGGGGCTCTTCCTGGTGACCCGGTCCCTCGCCGACGGCATCCGCCTGTTTGCGACCGCGCTGGTCATCGGCGTCGTCACCGGGATACCGGCCACCTGGGCCACGCTGGTGGTCGGCGCCGTCATGATCGTCTACACGGTGCGCGGCGGCGCCGCCGCCGTGATCTGGACCGACGTCGTGCAGATGTTCGTCTACGCGGCCGGAGCCACGGCCGTCGCGCTGCAGCTGCTGTCGCTGATCCCGGGCGGCTGGGACGAGGTGGTGCGGGTCGGGACGGCGGCCGGGAAATTCGCGGTGTGGGATCTGTCGACCGATCCCGCCACGATCTACACGTTGTGGACGGGACTGTTCGGCGGCGTCGCCCTCACCCTGGCGACCCACGGCACCGACCAGTTCCTCGTCCAGCGACTGCTGGCGGCCACCAGTGCCCGCGCCGCCGCGACCGGGCTCATCCTGAGCGGCGTCATCGTGTTCATCCAGTTCACGCTGTTCCTCTGCGTCGGCGTGATGCTCTACACCTTCTATCAGCACGTGCCGCTGCCGGCGCCGCTCGGCCGCACCGATGAAGTGCTGCCGCTCTTCGTCGCCACGCAGCTGCCCAGCGGGCTGGCCGGCTTCATCGTCGCCGCCATCGTCGCCGCGGCGCTGTCGCCGTCGCTGAGCGCGATGGCCGCGACCACCGTGAACGACTTCTACAAGCCGCGGCTGACCGGACCGGTGGACGAGGCGGCGCTGATGCGGCTGTCGCGCCGGGCGACGATCGGTTGGGGCATCGTGCAGCTGGGCGTCGCCCTGGGCGCCCAGGTCATGGACCGCTCGGTGCTCGACGCCGGACTGGCCGTGCTCTCCTTCGCGTCGGGCGCGGTGCTCGGCGCCTTCATCATCGCCACTCTCATGCCCGCGGTGTCCGAGCCGGACGCGCTGGCCGGCATGGCGGCCGGCCTGGCGACGATGACCGCGGTCTGGGCGTTCACGCCGCTCGCCTGGACGTGGTACGTGTTCGTCGGGGCGGCGACGACGTGCGGCACCGCCGGGATGCTGACGCTCGGCCGTCGATCGCCGGCATGACGGCGTCCACCCGCGCCGAGGTCGCCCGGATCCTGGAACGGGCGATCGGACAGCGCATCACGCCCGGTGGAATCGTGGAAACGGGCACCGTCGACGGCGCCGACGCCGTCGAACCCGCCGGCCGTCTGACCTACGCGGCCGAGGCGCCAGCGGTCACCGACCGCACGATCTACGATCTCGCGTCGCTGACCAAGGTCGTCGCGACGGCCACGCTGGCGATGCGTCACGCCGCCGCCGGCAGCCTGCCGCTCGAGACTCGCATCGTCCAGCGGTGTCCCGAGTTCTCCGGTGACGGGCGCGACGCCGTGCAGGTCGACGACCTGCTCGCGCATGCGGCGGGACTTCCGGCGCATCGCCCCTACTACCGCACGATCGCCGGCCGCCGCGCCTACGGCTCGGCGCTCGCCGCCGAGCCGCTTCGCTATACGCCACGGACGCGCCACGAGTACACCGACCTCGGCTTCATGCTGCTCGGGCTGCTGCTCGAAGACGCGGCCGGGCAGCCGCTCGCCGTGCAGTTCGATGCCTGGCGGGATACTGCCCTGCCCGGCGCCGACCTCTGGTACGGCGTGGCGCCGGGCCGGCGGGCGATGACGGCCCCAACCGAAGCCGAGGTGTGGCGCGGGCGCGTCCTGGTCGGCGACGTGCACGACGCCAACGCCGCCGCGATCGGCGGCGCCGCCGGGCACGCCGGGCTCTTCGGCACGGCGGCGGCCGTCGGGGCGTTCGCGCGATGGTTCCTCGGCCTGTGGCTGGGGCGCGACGCCGCGTCGGCGGGCATACCGGCAGCGATGGCGGCGGCGTTTGCGGCCCGCGGCGCCGTGCCCGGCAGTTCCCGGGCGCTCGCCTGGGACACGATGCTGCCAACCTCGTCGTGCGGCTCGCGACTGTCGCCCACCGCCATCGGCCACACCGGGTTCACCGGCACGTCGCTGTGGATCGACCTCGAGCGGCAACGCTACGTCGTGCTCCTCACCAATCGCGTCCATCCCGACGGCAGGTCGGCCGACGGCATCCAGGCGCTGCGCATCGCCGTGCACGACACCGTCGCCAAGGGCTGGCCCTCATGAGTCTCACCGTCCTCGACTGGGTGATCGTCGTCGCCAGCTTCGGCGCATCGCTGGTCGCCGGCATGCTCTTCACCCGGCAGGGCGGCCGCAGCGTCCAGGACTTCTTCCTGAGCGGCCGCCAGCTCCCGTGGTGGCTCGCCGGCACCTCGATGGTGGCGACGACCTTCGCCGCCGACACGCCGCTGGCCGTCGCCGGCATCGTCGCGCGGCAGGGCGTCGCCGGCAACTGGATCTGGTGGAGCGCCGCGGCCGGCAGCATGATGACGGTGTTCCTGTTCGCCCGCCTGTGGCGGCGCGCCGGCATCATCACCGACGTGGAGCTGGCCGAACTGCGCTACAGCGGCCGGCCGGCCGCCGCGCTCCGCGTGTTCCGCGCGCTCTACCTCGGACTGCCGATCAACTGCGTGATCATGGGCTGGGTGAACCTGGCGATGGCCAAGGTGCTGTCGGTGATGCTCGGCTGGACCGAGCTCACGGCGGTGCTGGTCAGCCTCACCTTGACCGGCATCTACTCGGCGATGGCCGGCTTGTGGGGCGTCGTCGTCACTGACTTCCTGCAGTTCACCTTCGCGATGGGGGGCACCATCGCCCTGGCCTACTTCGTCGTGCGCGTGCCGGCCGTGGGCGGCCTCGATGGCCTGGTGCGCCAGATCCCCGAGGCGACCCTGGCCTTCGTGCCCGATCTGTCGGTCGCCGCGTCGGCGGCGGCGTCGCTTTCCGCCGGAGCCTTCCTCACCTATCTCGGCGTGCAGTGGTGGGCCAGCTGGTACCCCGGGCAGGAGCCCGGTGGCGGCGGCTACGTCGCCCAACGCATGATGTCGGCGCGCACCGAGCGCGACGCCCTGGCCGCCACGCTATGGTTCACCATCGCCCACTACTGCGTGCGGCCGTGGCCGTGGATTCTGGTGGGGCTGTCGACGCTCGTGCTCTACCCCGATGCCGCCGACAAGGAAGCCGCCTACGTCCTGGCGATGCGCGACCACCTGGGCCCGGGCTGGCGCGGCCTGCTGCTCGGCGCGTTCTTCGCGGCCTACATGTCGACGATCTCGTCGCAGCTCAACTGGGGCACGTCGTATCTGGTGAGCGACGTCTACAAGCGGTTCATCCGCGCCGACGCCACCGAGGCCCACTACGTGTGGATCTCGCGGCTGACGACCCTGCTGCTGATGGCCTGCTCGGCGGTCGTGACGTTCTATCTCGAGAGCATCCGCCAGGCGTGGGAGTTCGTGCTCGAGTCCGGCGCCGGCATCGGGCTGGTGCTGATGCTGCGATGGTACTGGTGGCGCGTCAACGCCTGGTCGGAGGTGAGCGCGATGGTCGCCGCGGCCATCGGCTTCGTTCTCGTCAGGCTCGTCACCGACTGGGTGTTTCCCCTGTCGCTGGTGGCGGTGGTGGCATGGACGACCGGCTGGTGGCTCCTGGTCACCTGGCTCACGCCTCCCGAGCCGGACCCGACCCTCGATACGTTCTACGCGCGGGTCACCCCGCCGGGGCCCGGCTGGGGACCGGTGGCCTCACGCCTCGGGCATCGCCCATCGCCGCTCCGCCCGCTGGTCGTCGCCTGGCTGTCCGGCACGGTGCTCGTGTACGCGATCCTGTTCGGCGTGGGCCACCTGCTGCTCCACTCCCTCACCGCGGCACTGCCGTACTTCGGGGTGGCGGCGCTCTGCTCGTGGTTCGTCGGCCGCGCGCTGCCGCGGCGGGAGGATGCCGCCGGCTCTTAGGACGGGTACAGAGCCTCGAGTTCCGCCGTCAGTTGCCCTTCTTCGGCGGCGGGCCGAAGGGCGATCCGCCCGGCGCGCCGGATGGCGGCGGCGGATACGCCGGCGTGAATGGCGACGCGCCAGGCCTGCCCGCGCCGCCGGGCGGTTGCGCCGGCTGGCCGAATCCGCCGCCCCCGAACGGGTTCGGCGCGCCGGGTTGGCCGAATGGATTCGGCGTGCCGGGTTGACCGAATGGATTGGCAGCGCCGGGTTGACCGAAGGGGCTGGGCCCGCCTGGTTGACCGAATGGGTTGCCACCGCCGGGTTGTCGGGCGCCCCCGCCGCCAAACGCTCCGGGTGCGGCGCCGCCGGCCGCGCCGGCCGCCGTGGCGTTCAGCGCCTGCAGGAGATCGGGTGGCAAACCCTTGCCCGGCTTCACGTCCTGATAGGTGACGGCCCATTGATCGTAGCGCGTGCGGCCGTTGTAGATCTTGATACTCGTGGCCTTGCTCTTCGAGACCACGCCGATGATTCCGGCGCCCGGCATCGGCGCGCCGGTACCGGAGGTCGGGGTTCCGCCCGTTCCGCTGCTGGATGTGCCGCCCATTGCGCTGCTGGGTGTGCCGCCCATTCCGCTGCTGGGTGTGCCGCCCATTCCGCTGCCCGGGGTGGGCGTCGGCGGCGTCTTCGGCGGGCCGGCGCCCGGCAGGACGATGGTGCCGGGCGTCGCCGCGCTCGGCCCGCCCGGCTGCACGCCCGGCGCCGCCGTCTGATAGACAAGCTGGAAGTCGTCCCCCGTAATCGGATCCTTGTACTTGCGACGGAGGAACCGCTGTTGGACGAGGACGTCCACGCTGGGCGGGTTGGTGTTGGCGATCTTCTGGCGGAACTTCATCACCGCGCGGGCATATTCGTGAGCGCGGAAGAGGTACTCCTCCTCGCGCTCGCGCTGCGCCTGCTTGTTCCACACCGGGAGCGCCGCCCCCATCAGGATGGCCATGATGCTCATGCCGACCAGCAGCGCCGCCATCGCGTAGCCGGCGTCGTCAGGCCGCGCGCCGCCGCCGCCTTGACCACCTAACTTCATGCAACTATTATCGTTAGCAGCCAGCCACATGTCACCTGTCTTGCGTGCCGCCTTTGCCCTCGCTCTGAGCCTCGCGGCGGCCAGTTGCGACAAGGTGCCGCTGCTGGCGCCCACCAACAGCACGATCAGCCTGATCGCCAGTGTGACCGTGCTGCCCACCAACGGCACCGCGGACATCACCGCCGCGGTCATCGAATCGGCCGGCACCCCGGTGCAGAACGGGACGGTGGTCACCTTCACGTCGTCGCTCGGGACCATCGAGCCCAAGGACGCCCGGACCACCAACGGCCAGGTCACCGTCCGCTTCGTCGCCGGCGTCCAGTCGGGCGCGGCCAAGATCGGCGCGTTCTCCGGTGGCGCCAAGGCGGAGGAGCTCGAGATCCTGGTCGGCGGGGCGGCCGCCGGCGCGCTCTCGGTGCGGGCCAACCCGGCAGATCATCCCGTCGACCGGCGGGACCACCGACATCATCGCCACCGTCGTCGACACCGGCGGCAACCCGCTGCGCGGCGTGCCGGTGACCTTCTCGACCACCTTCGGTCAGCTCTCGCAGGGCACCGCCATCTCCGACACCGCCGGTGAGGCCCGCACCCAGCTGACGACCACCGTCACCGCCACCGTGACGGCGCGCGTCGGCGGCGGCGCGATGGCGCCCACCGCCACGGTCGCCGTCGAGGCCCGATCGGCGCCGGCCGTCACCATCACCGCCGGCACCGACGAACACCGGCGAGGTCGGGACTGCCCACCGTCTTCACCCTCGAGCCGCCGGCCGCGGCCACCAGCAACGCCATCCGCGAGGTGATCCTCAACCTCGGCGACGGCACGGTCCGCAATCTCGGCTCGCTGCTGGCCCGGACCACCGTCGCCCACACCTACACCCGCGCCGGCATCTACACGGTGACCGCCACGGCCACCGACGTGCTGAACTTCACCGCCACCTCGTCGATCGCGGTCCAGATCAACGAGGCGTCGACGGTGCCGATCACCATTCTCGCCACGCCCGGCACCGGCGGCATCGTCAACTTCCAGGCCAGCGTCACCGGCACCATCGGCGGCGGCGGCTCGATCAGGACCTACGAGTGGGACTTCGGCGACGGCGGGTCGGCCACCACGACCGGGCCGAGCACCTCGCATCGCTACGTCGCCGCCGGCACCTACGTCGTGCGGCTCCGGGTCGTCACCACCACCGGCCAGCAAGGCTTCGCCGAGCAGACCGTCCGGGTCATGCTGCTGTAGCCGAGCCGCGGGCCGCCGGCGCGCCTACCAGTCGGTGTAGGGCGTGCCGTCGAGCGCCGTCCGATCGGACCCGCTCTTGACGTCGAACACCCCGGGCTCCGCCGACGGGTTGGCGGGATCGGCTTCGGCCGGCACCGTCTGCCACGAATCGGCCGAGTCGGTCATCGGATCGGTCGGGATCTCGCGGACGTAGCCGTCGCTCACCAGGTCCTCGCAGCGACTGCGGCCACTTGTTCTTGTCGGCGTAGGACCGATCGATGGCGTCGCGCAGCCGGAACAGGTCTTCCTTGAGCACGGCCTCCCGCGCCCGCGTGACGCTGTTCTGGTAGGACACCATCGCCACCGTCGACAGGACGATGATGAGCGCCGTCACGACGATGAGCTCGATCAGCGTGAAGCCGGCGGTGGCGAGCGCCCGGCCGCGCCGTCAGGATGGATCCCGGCATCGTCGGCTACCAGTCGCTGTACTTCGAGCCGTCGAGCGCGGTCCCGCCGCTCATCGACCGCACGTCGAAGACGTTCTGTCCGCCCCAGCGCGTCGCGTCGGGCTTGTCCTGATACGAGCGCAGCGTCCACTCCGCCTCGCCGGTCATCGGATCGACCGGCACCCGGCGCAGGAACTTGACCTTGCGGCCGCTGGCGTCGTTGGCGATCGCCACGCCTTCGACCAGCGTCTCGAGATCGGGCGGATAGCCCTCGTTCCCGGGCTTGAGCTCGGTCGGCGGAATCTGGCCGGCGGCCACCAGATCGTAGTAGCCGTCGATCGCCTCGCGCAGCTCGCGCAGGTTGTGCCGCAATTCGCTCTCCTTCTGGCGCTGGATGGTCACCCGGGCCAGCGGCTGAATCGCCGAGGCGAGGATGAGGATGATCGTCGTGACCATCAGCAGCTCGACGAAGCTGAACCCGTCGTCCCGGCTGAGTCGCACGTCCTCTCCTACTTGACGGTGATGGTCACGGTCTGGAACTGCAGCGGCGCGGCGCCGCCACCGGCGAGCGAGCCGACGCCGCTCACGCTCAGCGGTGAGCTTCCACCAGCGACCGCGTCGACGAGCAGCGCTGCGACCACCCCGGTCCCCGATACCCCGAGGACATCGCCTGGCCGGACCACGGCGATGTCGACCCGGCCGGCCGCCGCATCGACGTTCTGGGTGAAGGCCGCCTGAATCCCCCCCTGCCGCAGCAGGTTGCCTTCCGTGACGGTGCGCACCCGAAGCACGGCCGGGTTGAAATTGATCGAGAGCGACACGGTGGAGAGCCTGGTGGCGCCCGAGATCGACACCGGCACCAGGTACGGTCCGCCGCCGACCCTGAACTCCGTGCCCGGCGGGCTGAAGAGCACCTGCGCGGGCGCCGGGGCACCGCCCGCCTGGGCAGGCGGTGCCGGCGCCGGCGCGGCCGGCGTTGGCTCCGCGCGCGGCGGGGTTGCCGTGGGTGGCGCCACCTCGACCGGCGGCGGCGGTGCGGCCGGAGGCTGAGGAGGAGGCGGCGGCACCACGCCGAACGGTGCCGTCGTCGTGCCGGGAATGGGCGAACTGCCGGGCGGCGGCGCCCCGGGCGTCTGGCCGAACGGCGCGGTCGTCGTCCCGGGAATTGGCGAGCTGCCGGGGGGCACCTGCGGCGGTGTCGGTGCGGCCGGCGGCACCGGCGCGCCGGGCGGACCGGTGCCCGGCACCGGTGCCGCGGCGGCCTGGCCTGGTGGCGGCGGCGCCGGTGGCTCGGCCCCGCCGCCGAAGATCGGCGGCGGCCCGCCGACGGCCATGTTGCCCTGCGTGCCGATGTAGATCGGGCTCAGATCGGTCTGGGTCAGCTGGTGCGAGCGCACGATGCGCGGTGTCAGCAGCATCACGATGTCGGTCTGCCGGATGTTGGTGTCGTTGTCGGCGAACAGCTGCTGCAGGACCGGCAGGCGGAGGATGCCCGGGAACCCGCGGAGCGACCGCCGCTCGTCCTCGCGCAGCAGCCCGGCGAGCAGGTTCGACTCGCCGTCGCGCAGCCGCAGGCGGGTCGTCACCTTGCGCGACGCGAAGGCCGGCAGGGTCTGCCCGGCGATGACGGAATCCTGGCCGCGGGCGCTGCTCTCCACGATCAGGTCCAAGACGATGTCGCCCTCGTAGGTGACGCGCGGCGTCATCTCGACGATCACGCCGATCGGGCGATAGGTGAACGACGTGAGCGGGTTGGCGGCGGCGCCGCCCTGGGCGAGCGGCGTGAAGGTGGTGCTCGGCACCGGCACGTCCTCGCCGAGGTTGAGGGTGACCTTCTGCCCCTCCTGGCCGCGCAGCTGCGGCTTGGCCACCACCTTGGTCCGCGCGTCGCTCTCGAGGAAACGGACGATCGCCGCCGGCACCGCCAGGTAGAAATCGGCGGCGCTGATGCCGGTGGAGATCGTGTTGGCGTTGAAGATCGTCGCCGAGCTGACGCCGGACGGCGGAGTGCCGGTCCGCGGTGGTCGGGGCCGGCGTCTCGCCGCCGGTCCGACCACGGTACTGCCGGAGGGCAACTGCTCGGGCGAAAAGATGGCGCCGATGGCGTAGTCGGTGAGGTTGAGGCCGTAGCGCTTGGTCCGCTCGCGGCTGACCTCGAGGATCTGGACGTCGATCACCACCTCGGCCCGCGGCTTGTCGTTGATCCTGATGATCTGCTCGATGATCGCCGCCACCGGCGCCGAGGCGCGCACGGTGATGGTGTTGGCGGTCTTGTTGGGGGCGATGCGCGGCTGGATGGCCATCTGCGGCGCCAGGATCACCGTGTTGACCAGCTGGGCCAGCTCGGAGGCGTCGGCGTGGGAGACGAAGAAGGTCTTGATGACCTGCTCCTCGTACTGCTGCCGCTTGGCGGTGTTGTCGGTGGCGACGATGATGGTGCGCTCGTTCAGCACCTTGTAGAAGATCTGGTTCGACAGCATCACCTGCTGCAGCGCCTGTTCGAGGGTCACGCCCTCGAGCTGCACCGTGACACTGCGATCCTGGAAATCGCGGTCGTAGGTGATGTTGATGCCGGTGGCGCTGCCGATGAAGTTGAGCAGGTCGCGCAGGCTGGTGTTGGCGAAGCGCAGGTTGAGCGGATCGCGTGACGCCGGGTTGAGGGTCGGCTCCTGCGCCGAGCGCCGCACCTGTTCGCGCATCTGCTCGATGGGCGGCCGCGGACGGGAGGCCTCGAGCTTCTCGCGCAGCTCGCGGTCGAGCTCGGCGGCGCGGCTGGCGATCGACCGGTTCGAGGGGTCGTACTCACTGGCCAGGCGATACTCGCGCAAGGCCTCGTCCAACCGGCCCTCGGCTTCCAGCGCCCGGGCCTGCTCGAGGTGCACCAGCGCCGCCGACAGCATCGCCCGTTCGAGCGCGATCTTGTATTCGGGACGATCCGGCTGCTCCTGCACCGCCTGGCGGAAGTACTCGACCGCCTCGTCCCACTGCTGCTGCATCGCCAGTCGCTCGGCCCGCCGGAAGGGGCGGCTGGCGCCGCACCCGGCGGCCAGCGCCGCCACGAGCGCGATCACCAGCACTCCCTGCACTCGTCGTCTCAGCACGCGCGCTCCCATGTCCTCCACGGCTACTGTCCCGTCAGCCGCAGCGTCTGCCGGCCACGCCCATCGGCGTAGGCGATGTCGAGCGTCTCGGCGCCGATCGCCAGGATCCTGAACCTGCCGTCGATGATAGCCCCTTCGCTCCCGTGCACCACGAGCCCGCGGGTATCACTCAACACCGCGATGCGGGTGCCCGAGGCGCCTTCGACCAGGCCGATGAACTTGAAGGGGATCGGCGGCGGCGGCGGCGGTCCGGTGGGCGCGAACGACCACCGGCGCGGGCGCCGGCGCCGCCCGTACCGGACCGCGTTCGACCGGCGGGCGCCGGACGCGCGCCGAAGGCGAACGGGTTGCGCTCGGCCTCACCCGGGCCGGCGACCGGGGGCGAGAGGGCTTCGAGCCGCACGTCGGCCGGCGGCGGCGGCGTGACGGTCGGCGCGGCGCGCCGTGCCGACGCCGCACCCGGCCGGTCGGGCGCCGTGGTGCTCATGAACTGCCACGCGGCAACGAGCGCCACCGCGGCGAGCACGGCCAGGATGCAGGCGGCGGCGCGGCTCAGCGGGCATCGGTCGCCCGGTAGTAGGTGGACACGTTCAACGTCAGGTTGAGCGGCGCCGACGGCGTCGTCGCCCTCGCCAAGCAGGATCGAATCGACGATCACGAACTCGTTGGCGGTCTCCAGCGCGTAGAGGAAGGCCCGGATGTCGTCGTAGTCGCCGGCCAGCTCCGCCCGCACGTGCAGCCGCGCCAGCTAGCTGTCGCGGATGCTCGTCGGTTCGGCGACGCTGCGGGTGAAGGTGACCCGGTGAGTGCGGGCCAGCTGCGCCAGGCGCAGCTGCAGGAGCCGGCGCGCCGCCGGGACGTTGGCCGGCAGCACGTCGCGATAGAACACCGCCAGCTCGCGCGTCGCGGCGTCCCGCCCGTCGCGGGTCGCCGAGACGGCCTTCAGCTCGGCCGCGGCCTCGCTCGCCTCGACGCTCGCCAGCCGTGCGCGTGCTTCCGCCGCGCGCACCGATCGCGACATCGGCACGACGGCCAGCAGCAGGACGACCAGGTTGGCGGCCGCCAGGATCCCCAGCGGCCACATCCACGCCCGGTGTTCGGCGAGCACCCGGCGGGCCAGCGAACCGCGTGTCTGGGTCATCGGCGGGCCTCGACGCCGCGTGGGGGGGCCGGCGTTCCTGAGGGGTCAGACGCCGGCGGCGTGGGGTTGGCCGCCTGCACGTAGTAGCCCTGCAGGCTCGATTCGGTGGTGCCGTCCTCGAGCGCGTTGTCGGAGCGCGAGAGCACCCCGCGGAACGCCCCGGTCGCCTCGAGGCGATCGATGAAGGCGTCGAGGTCCTCGATCCGGCGCGACACGACGGTGAGCGCCACCATCAGCTGCCCGTCGTCGTCGGCCTGGGGCTGCACCTCGACGAGCCGCACGTCGGGCGGCAGCGTCGCCTCGATCCGGTTGAAGAGCGTCGTCCAGGAGAACGTCCGCTGGGCGATGAGCTGATTCGCCTCGGTGGCGGCGCGAGAGGCCGCGGCGATCTCCGCCGGACTGAGCGTGGCGCGCAGCGCCTCGGCGTCGGTCCGTGCCGCCGTCGCCGCCAGACCCTCGGTGCGAACGCGATCGGCCAGCATCGCCCCCTGCTGCGACAGGCTCACCACCAGGGCGACGTTCACCGCCGCCCACGCCACGACGGCGGCCAGCGCCGAGGCCAGCACGACGCGGACCAGGCGCTCGTTGTAGAAGGGGCGCGTCGCCAGGTTGCCGCGCAGCACGGTCAGGCTCCTGTCCCTTCGCGAACCAGCAGTCCGACACCGGCGGCCAGCAGATCGGCCATCGCCGGTGACGGCCGCCCGAACGCCGGCGGCGCCGCCTGGAATGGATCGACGGCCACCACGTCCAGCCCGAGGCGCTCGGACAGCTCGCGCCGCAGGTCGTCGGCGCCGGCGCCGGTCGACCCGCCGGCGAGCAGCACGCGATCGAAGCGCCGGCCGTTCAGTCGATCCTCGTAGTACATCGCCGTCTGGTGGACGAGATCGGCGATCGAGCCCTCGGACTCCTCGCCGCGGGTGCGGTAGAAGATGAGATGGCCGTCGCGCAGCACCGCCAGGCTGACGTAACTGGCGGCGGCGTGCACGAGCAGCCAGTCGCCTGCGCGCGCTGCCGTCGGCGGCCAGCACGGCGTTGGTGACGTTGAACGTCGCCAGGTCGACGACTCCGGCCCGCGCACCGGCGCGGGCACACGCCTCCTCGTACTGCGCGACGACGTCGCGCCGCGCCACGCTGACCACGAACTCCCGGCCGGCCGCCGACGCGGCCCCCGGGGTGAAGGCGACGACCGCCTCAGCGAGCGGGAACGGCGTGGTCTTCTTCACCTGCCAGCGGATCAGCTCCTCGAGGTCGCTGTCGCGTGCCGGCACGGTCTCGAAGCGGACGATGCTCACCCGGGCAATCGAGTCGGGCACCACCAGGCAGACGCGGTCGGCGTGACCGCCGGCAGCGGCACAGGCCCGCTCCACCGCGGCCGCCACCACCGACAGGTCGGCCATGTTGGGCGCCGCCAGTGCGCCGGTGACCGCGCCGTCGGGCAGCGGCTCGACGGCATGGCCGGCCAGCACTGCCCCGCTCATCCGGCGCTCGAGGCGGGCCACGGCCACCCGTCCCGGCGCGATGTCCACCGCGACCACCGGCGGCCCCTGCTGGAGGAACGCGGGAAGCGTCATTCGACGAAGGTCACCTTGTTGATCTCGCGCAGCGTCGTCAACCCCAGCATGACCCGGTCCACCGCCGATTCCCGCAGGAAGCGCATGCCCTGGTCCTTGGCGGCCCGCTTCACCTCGGAAATCGGCCGCCGGTCGAGGATGAGCTCGCGGATGTGGTCGGTCAGGTCGAGCAGCTCGCAGATGGCCATCCGGCCCTTGTAGCCGGTGCCGCCGCACTCGACACAGCCGACGCCCTCGTAGAAGGTGTGCGTCGTCGCCAGCGCCGGGTCCATCGCCGACTCGACGAAGTCCTCGTGCGACAGCTTCACCGGCTGCCGGCACTTCTCGCAGATCTTGCGGACCAGCCGCTGCGCCATCACGCAGTTGAGGGCCGAGATGAACTGGTACGGCTCGACGCCCATGTTCAGGAAGCGGCCGAGCACGTCGAACACGTTGTTGGCGTGCACGGTCGTGAACACCAGGTGGCCGGTGAGCGCCGACTGGATGGCGATCTGCGCCGTCTCGGGGTCGCGAATCTCGCCGACCATGATCTTGTCGGGATCGTGGCGCAGAATCGAGCGCAGCCCGCGGGCGAAGGTCAGCCCCTTCTTCTCGTTGATCGGGATCTGGGTGATCCCCTTCAGCTGGTACTCGACCGGATCCTCGATGGTGATGATCTTGTCCTCGATCGACTTGATCTCGGCCAGCGCTCCGTAGAGTGTGGTCGTCTTGCCCGAACCGGTGGGCCCGGTCACCAGCACCATGCCGTAGGGCTCACGGATGTACTTGCGGAACCGCCGCAGCTCCTGGTCCGGGAAGCCCAGGATGTCGAGCCGCAGCTCGGTGAACTGCTCGCTGATCGACTGCTTGTCGAGGATGCGGATGACGGCGTCCTCGCCGTGGGCGCTCGGCATGATCGACACACGGAAGTCGATGGTCTTGCCGCGGACGCGGAGGCGGAAACGGCCGTCCTGCGGCACCCGCTTCTCGGCGATGTCGAGCTCGGCCATCACCTTGATGCGCGAGATGATCGCGCTGTGCGAGCGTTTGGCGATCGGCCGGCTGGCCGGCTGCAGCACGCCGTCGATGCGGTACTTGACGATCACCGCGTCGTCCTGGGTCTCGATGTGGATGTCGCTGGCGCGGCGCTGGATGGCGGTGAAGACCATCGAATCGACCAGCCGGATGATCGGGCTGTTGTCGCTGGTCAGCCGCTCGACGGTGATGTCCTCGCTCGAGTCCTCGTCCTTGAGGACCTGGATCTGGAACTCCTCGGTGGCCTCGTCGAGGACGCGCTGCGAGTTCTCGCTCTTCTTGAGGATCGACTCGATCGCCGTGCGGGCGCCGACCATCACCCGCACCGGCGTGCCGAGCAGTACCGCCAGCTCGTCGATCATCGGCAGGTCGGTCGGATCGGAGACGACGATGACCAGCGCCCGGCCATCGCGGCGGAACGGCACGAAGCCGTAGCGCAGCATCAGGTCGGCCGGGATGCCCCGGAACAGCTCCTGATCGATGCGGAACAGCCCCATGTCGAGGAACTCGAGACGGTAGCGGTCGGCCAGGCGGCGCGCGTGCGCCTCCTCGGCCGGGCCGGCGTCGGCCGGCAGCGGGACGAATTCCTCGGCGGCGAGGGCCTCGGCCGAGGGCCTCGGGGTCGAAGGCGTCGGTCGAGGGGGTGGTGTCCACGGCTGATCCTCAGCGCCCCATCACCGACGACAACTGGAACAGCGGCAGGTAGAGCGCCAGCACGACGCCGGCAATCACCACGCCCATGAACACCAGCAGCATCGGCTCGATGAGGGTCACGAAGCGCCCGACCTCGGTCTCGACGTCCTCGTCGTAGAAATCGGCGAGCGAGGTCAGCATCTCGTTGAGCGAGCCGGTCGACTCGCCCACTTCGATCATCTTGATCGCCACGTCGGGCACCACCTGACGCTCGAGCAGGGTGGCGGCGAAGCCGCGTCCTTCACGGACCCGTTCGGCCACCGTGCGCAGCTCGGCGCCCAGGTAGCGGTTGCTCGTCGAAATCGCCGCGGTGTCGAGGGCGTTGACCAGCGGGATGCCGCCGCCGATGAGCGCGGCCAGGGTGCGGGCGATCTGCGAGGTGGCGAACTTGTGGGCGATCGGGCCGAGCACCGGCAGCCGCAGCAGCCAGCGGTCGAACCGGGCCCGCTGGCCGGGCCGCCGCACCCACGTCGCGAAGGCGGCGGCGCTCGCTGCCGTCAGGCCGAGGATCAGCCAGAAGTTGCCGATGACGGCATCGGAGACGGCGACGATGCCCCGGGTGACCAGCGGCAGTTCCTGGTCGAAGCTCGAGTAGAAGCCGGCGAAGGCCGGCACCACCTTGACGACGATGATGACGACGAGCCCGATCGCCAGGGCGACGAGGATCGCCGGATACAGCAGCGCCGAAATGGTCTTGCGGCGGACCGTGTCGACGACCTTCGAGTAGGCGACGAAGCGGCGCAGCACCGTGTCGAGGCTGCCGCTGCGTTCACCGGCGACCAGCGACGCGGTGTAGACGCCGGAGAACAGGTCGGCGTGGGCGCCGAAGGCGTCGGACAGCGCCGTCCCGCCCCGCACCTTCTCGTGCACGTCGTCGAGCACGGCCTTGAAGACCGGGTTGGACAGGCGCTGGCGCAGGATGTCGAGCGACTGCACCAGCGGCATGCCGGCCTTGAGGAGCGTCGCCAGCTCCTGGTTGAAGATCAGGAACTCGTGCCGCTTGATGGAGCGGCGCCGCAGCGGCAGCCCCTGGATCCCGCCACGCGGTGCCAGCGACAGGACGTGCAGGCCTTTCTCCTCGAGCTCCCGGCGCAGGTGCGCCTCACTCGGGGCGACGTGGACGGCCTCGCTGACCTGCCCTCCCGCGGTGACCAGCCTGCAGCGGAACTCCATGAAGGATGTCGGCTCAGGACCCCAGCGGCTGCACGAACGCGTGGAAGACGCGCGCGCCCAGCTCGCGCGGGTCGTTGCCGGTGGCGCCTGGCTCCAGCGCCGGGACGAACGTCTGATCGACGACCAGCCGAAGTTCCACCATCTCCCCGCTGCCCATCGCCGCGGCGCTCACCGGGATCTTGTGCACGGGCATGTCGTCGGCTAGCAGCGCCACGGTCTGCAGAACCTGGTCGCCGAGGCGGATTTCGATCTGGCGGGCGGCGGTCGCCGCCTTGCCGGGGTTGTCGGCCTGGAAATACAGCAGCGCGTCGCGGCGTGGATTACGGAAGGTGATGGTGGCTTCTTTCTTGGTCCACTGCCATTCGACCATCGAGTTGTCGCCGGCGGTCTCGACCGCATGCCAGCCGTCCTTGAAGATGAGGAAGATGTTCTCGGTCTGGGGCAGCAGCTCCAGCTGGGCCACCTCGTAAGCGCGCCCACCGGCCTCGGTGCCCGACAGCCGCACCCGGTCGCCCGACGTGGTGTCGTACAGCCCGCCGATGACCTTCGCCTGGCCCACATAGGGATAGACGGGCGCGAACATGGTCCGGCTGTATTCGATGGTCTGTCCGGGCTTCCAGGTCGCGGTCGGCGTCGGCGGTTCGTGGTCGTCGGTCCACATCTGCTCGCCGTCGGCGTCGACGAAATGGACGAAGACCTTGCGGGATCCCAGTGGAGCGGCGTCACCGGCGACGGTGAACCGGTAGGTCACGTCCACCGGACTGCCCAGGGCCACCCGCGGGCGTGACAGCTGCACCGTCATCGCCCCCTGGGGCGGCGCGGTGTCTTCCGAACTGCCGCAGCCGGCCAGCCCGGCGGCGGCGATCAGCAGGCCCACCAGTGGCAGGCGACGGATCGTGGTGAAGGTGTGCATAGCCTTGTGTGCCAACATGATAGCCGCTCACGGACGGCCGCGCCACCGGCGCCGGGCCGAGGTGTGCTAGAGTCGGCGCCGGGCGGCGAGCAGCCGCTCATCCTGGCCGATGGACTCCGCGCGCGACGCTCTGGGCATGATCGAGACCCGAGGCTTCATCGGGTCGGTCGAGGCCGCCGACGCCATGGTCAAGGCGGCCAACGTCGTCCTGGTCGGCACCGAGTACATCGGCGCGGCCTATGTCACGGTCCTGGTGCGCGGCGACGTGGGAGCCGTGAAGGCGGCGACCGACGCCGGCGCCGCCGCCGCCCGCCGGGTCGGTGAACTGGTCGCCGTGCACGTCATTCCGCGGCCCCACGCCGAGGTCGAGCGCATCCTGTCGCGGGCGTGAGCCCGGCGGTCACGGCGTCGATGGCTTCCGCACCCGCCACCGCCCTCAGCGATCGGGACCAGGCGTCGGTCGCCGAGGCGCGGACGCTGGCGGCGCGGGCCAGGCGCGCCCAGGACGTCCTCGCCGAATGCTCGCAGGCCCAGATCGACGCGATGGTCGATCGCATGGCCGAAGCCGCCGCCACCCACGCCGAGGCGCTCGCCCGGCTCGCCGTCGAGGAGACCGGGTTCGGCGTCGTCGCCGACAAGGTGCAGAAGAACCTGTTCGCGGCCCGCGACGTGCACGCGTTCATCAGGCCGATGGCCACTGTCGGGGTCATCGCCCGGCATCCGGAGCGGCGGCTGATCGAGATCGCCGAGCCCTTCGGGGTCGTGGCGGCGATCGTCCCGTCGACCAATCCCACCTCGACGGCGATCTACAAGCTGCTCATCGCCGTCAAGGCCCGCTGCGCCATCGTCATCAGCCCGCATCCGTCGGCGGCGCGCTGCATCACGGCGGCGGCCTCGCTCCTGCACGACGCCGCGCGTTCGGCGGGCCTGCCGGAGGGCGCGATCGGGTGGATGACGACGGTGACGCTGGCCGGCACCCAGGCGCTGATGTCGGCGCGCGAGGTCTCGGTGATCCTCGCGACCGGCGGGCTCGGCCTGGTGCGCGCGGCGTACTCGGCCGGCAAGCCGGCCTACGGCGTCGGCCCGGGCAACGCGCCGTGCTACGTCGAGTCGTCGGCCGATGTCGCCAAGGCCGCCGACGACATCGTCGCCGGCAAGGCGTTCGACCACGGGGTGCTGTGCTCGTCGCCCAACGCGGTGGTCGTCGACCGCGCGATCGCACCGGCGTTGCGGGCGGCGCTGGCCCGCGCCGGGGGCCACTTCCTGTCGGCGTCCGACGCCGACCGCCTCGGCAAGGTCCTGGTCGGCCCCGAGCGCCTGCCGAACCCGGTGCTGGTCGGCAAGTCGGCGGTCCAGGTCGCCAGCCACGCCGGCATCACGGTGCCCGCCGGCACCCGGGCGCTGCTGGCCGAGCTGGGCGGGGTCGGCCGCGACTACCCGCTGTCGATCGAAAAGCTGTGCCCGGTCCTCGCCTACTACGAGGTGGACGACTGGCGCGAAGGCTGCGAGCGGTGTACCCAGATCCTGCGCTACGGAGGATTGGGGCACACGATGTCGATTCACTCGCGGAACGACGCCGTGATTCTCGAGTTCGGCCTTCACAAGCCGGCCTACCGCATCTGCGTGAACACGTCCACCACCCATGGATCGATCGGGCTGACGACCGGGCTCGATCCCGCGATGACCCTCGGGTGCGGCGGCTTCGGCGGCAACATCACCTCGGACAACATCACGCCGCGCCATCTCCTGAACGTCAAACGCCTGGCCTATGAGTTGCGGCCGCGTCCGGCATCCGCATCGCTTTCCTCCCCCGCCGCCAGGGCGCCGTCGACGACCCTCGAATCGCCGCCCAACGTGCCCGCGGAGCCGGCCCCGCCGCCCTTGCCGCGCGCCCCCGCCGCCGCCCCGGTCGCGCCGATTCCCCCAGAGCGGCTCGCCGAAGGGATCGACCAGTGGCTCGGGAGCCGCCATCACCCGGCAGCACGTCCGTCCACCGCCGCTGCACCAGCGCCGGCCGCCGCTGCGCCCGAGGCCTTCGTCTGCGAAGACGACGTGCGCCGCGCCGTGCACGACGGGCGGCGCCTGGTGGTGGGTCCGCGGACTATCCTCACCCCGGCGGCTCGCGATGCGGGCACGGCGGAGGACGTGTTCACGTGGCTCGACGGATCGGCGCGCTAACTGGCGCACGCAGAGGTAGTTGTGAGCAAGGGCCAACGTGCCGCCGCGTTGACCGAAATCGTGGCGGCATGCTAGGGTCAGGGACTCCCGGGCCCGATGCGACACGCGATCGCACTTTCGCTCGCCCTCGTGATGACCGCGTGCGCTTCGTCGCGTCCGGTGGTCGTGTCCGCGCCCGCCCCAGCGGTCGAGCCGGCACCGGTGCAGCCGCCGGCGCCGCCGCCGCCCGATCCGGTCGCCGACGCGCTGGCCGCGTCCGAACGGGCCTTCGACGCCGGGCGACGGGCCGTCGAGGCCGGGCACCTCGTCGATGCGCGTCTGGCCTTCGACCAGGCGCTCGACAGCCTGCTGGTCGTCCCCGGCGGGGCCCGCGCCGACGCCCGGCTCGCCGCCGCCCTCGATTCGCTCGTCGACAGGATCAGCGCCTTGGAGCTCGACGCGCTGGGCCGCGGTGACGGGTTCACCGAAACGGCGTCCGAGCCGGCGTCGATCGACTCGCTGCTCTCCATGCCGCCGCCCGAAACGGCCCCGGCGGCCTCCGTCGTCACGACCGTGCGCGAAGACCTGGAGGCGACGGCGCACGACATCCCGATTCCCCAGAACGACCGGGTGCTCGGTTACGTGGAGGCGTTCCAGGGCCGGCTCCGCAACTTTCTCTCCGAGGGAATGACCCGCGGCGCAGAGTACTTGCCGATGATCCAGACGATCTTCCGCGAGGAAGGGCTGCCGCTCGATCTCGCCTACGTTCCGCTGGTGGAGAGCGCCTTCAAGCCGACGGCGCTCTCGCGCGCCAGTGCCCGGGGCGTGTGGCAATTCATGCGCGGGACGGGCACGGAGAACGGCCTCGCGCACGACTGGTACATCGACGAGCGTGCCGACCCCGAGAAGGCGACCCGCGCCGCCGCGAAGTACCTCAAGACGCTCAATCGCCTCTTCGAGGGCGACTGGCACCTCGCGCTGGCCTCTTACAACGGCGGGCCAGGACGGGTGCAGCGCGCGATGAAGCGTGCCGGCATCGACGACTTCTGGCAGCTGAGCGCGTCATCGCGCCGCTACCTGCCGCGCGAGACGCGCGAGTACGTGCCGATGATCCTGGCGGCGGTGATCATCGCCCGCAATCCCGCCCAGTACGGCTTCGAGGTACCCGAGGCCACGGCCGCGGCGACCGAGACCGTCACCCTGAACGGCCCGGTCGACCTGCGGCGCGTGGCCGAGTGGGCGGGCGTCCCCGCCGACACGATCCGCACGCTCAACCCGGAACTGCGGCGCTGGACGACGCCGGTGCGCAACAACGCCTACAGCCTCAAGGTGCCGGCGGGCACCGCCGCGGCCGTCACCGAGGCGCATGCCGCCGCGGCGCCTGAAGAGGCCGCTGCGCTCCAGTACTACGCCGTCAAGAAGGGCGAGTCGATGGCGACCATCGCCCGCAAGCTCCGGGTCTCGCGCAGCGACCTGGCCGAAGCGAACTACCTGCGGACCAACGCCCGCGTGCGCCCGGGCCAGAAGCTGGTCGTGCCGCGGGCGCCGTCACCGGCACTGCTGGCTCGTCGCGGCGACAGCACCGCGACGACCCGCGACGAGAGCCCGGAGCCCGCGCCCGCGGCCGCGCCGACCACGGTGCTCTACCGCGTACGCAAAGGGGACACCTTGTACGTGATCGCCCGCCGCCACGGCGTGACCGTGGACGACCTGCGGGAGTGGAACAACCTGCGCGGCTCGGCGCTCAGCATCGGCACCCGGCTGCGCATCCGCACGACCCGCGGCGCCGGCGACCAGTAAGCCGCCCGATCGAGAATCTGCGCGGTGCCGCCGCGTGCGGCTGGGCACCTTCTGCAGCGGCCGTTCGCCGCCCCGGTCGATCACCGCGCGTTCCGGCTCCGCCGCCGCGGCACCGGGTTTGGACGGGCCAGCAGCGTGCTCGCTCACGTGACGTCCGCGGCCCTCGTCGGGGTCGACGCCCTCCCGGTGTCGGTCGAAGCCGATGTCGCCTTCGGCCTGCCGGTCTTCGCGATGGTCGGCCTCCCCGACGCCAGCGTCCGCGAAAGCCGCGACCGCGTGCGGGCGGCAATCCGGAACTCCGGATTCGACTTTCCGCCCCACCGCATTACGGTGAATCTCGCGCCGGCGGACGTGCGCAAGGCCGGCGCCGCGTTCGACCTGCCGATCGCCGTGGCCATTCTGGCGGCCGCCGGCGTCCTGCCCCGCCCCGAAGGCTCCGCCCTGGCGATCGTCGGCGAGCTCTCGCTCGACGGCGCCGTCCTGCCCACTCGCGGTGTGCTGCCGGTTGCGGCCGGCCTGCGGCGCCTCGGCATCGCGGCGTTGATGGTGCCGGCCGGCAACGCCAGCGAAGCCGCCGTCGTTCGTGGCGTGCGCGTCGTCCCGGTGGCGACGCTGACGCAGGCCGTCGAGTGTCTGCGCGGCCATCCCTCGGCGTGGCCGGCGCCGCCGGAAGCGCCTGTCTTCCACGGGCCGTCCGAGGCGATGGCCGATCTTGCCGACCTGCGTGGACAAGCCGCGGCCAAGCGGGCGCTCGAAGTGGCCGCGGCCGGTGGTCATCACCTGCTCCTCGTCGGTGCGCCCGGCACCGGCAAGACGATGCTGGCGCGCCGGCTGCCTGGCGTCCTGCCCGCCCTCAGCTTCGATGAAGCGCTTGACGTGACGGCCGTACAGTCGATTGCCGGGCTGCTACCGGCCGGCGTCGGGCTGATCTACGAGCGGCCGTTCCGCGCCCCGCACCACACCTGCTCCGAGGCCGCGCTGGTCGGCGGCGGCGGCATCCCGCGGCCCGGTGAGATCAGCCTGGCGCATCACGGCGTGCTGTTCCTCGACGAGCTGGCGGAGTTCCCGCGCCGCACCATCGACGTCCTTCGTCAGCCGCTCGAAGAAGGCCGCATCCGGGTCTCGCGCGCCGCTGGCAGCGTGACCTTTCCGGCGGCCTTCAGCCTGGTGGCGGCGATGAATCCGTGTCCCTGCGGCTATCACGGCCACCCGACGCGCGCCTGCCACTGCACGCCGATGCAGGTGCTGCAGTATCAGGCCCGGCTGTCGGGACCGCTGCGCGATCGCATCGACCTCGCCGTCGAGGTGCCGCCGGTGTCGATCGACGTCCTCACGTCGGGCGCCGGCGAACCCAGCGCCCGGGTCCGCGCCCGGGTCCTGGCCGCCCGCCGCCGCCAGCAGTCGCGCGGCGCGGCCCTCAACGCCCGGCTTCCGGCGTCGACGCTGGCCCAGCTCGTGCCGCTCGACACGCCCGGCGCCCGGGCCCTGCGCGACGCCACCGAGCGCCTCCGCCTCAGTCCGCGCGGCGTGCACCGGCTGCTCCGGGTCGCCCGCACGATCGCCGATCTCGACGACGCCGAGTTCGTGCGCGCCGATCACGTATCCGAGGCCGCACAGTATCGCCACACCCTCGGCGGACCGTCCGGCCGGTGAAATCTTCGTCGATCTTCGCCTTGTGTTCGCGCCGCCTGCAGGTTGCTCGCACCATCGTCGCATCGTCGTGATATGTTCGTAAGGTTGACTCCGCTCCGGCGGATCGACCATACGACCCCCCAGGTCTGATGCACCAAACCCGCTACACGATTCTCGTCGCCGACCGGCGCTCCGGTGTGGTGCGTCGGTTCACCGTCGGCCTGTGGCCGGGCGCGGTCGCGCTCGTCGTCCTCATCGGCCTGCCGATCCTCATCGGCATGGGCGCGGCGTGGAAGGCCAAGGCCGACGTCGCCGATCTGTTCGCGTCGCATGCCACGCTGGAGCTCGAGCTGTCCAACTACCGCGGCGCCACCGAGGCGTTGACCGGGCAGATTCAGGGCCTGCAGACCGCGCTCGACGACCTCGGCGGACGAGCCGCGCTCGATCCGGCGCTGAAGTCGGCCATGGACAAACTCCCGGCCATCGTCAAGGCGCGGGCGATGGGTGGCGGCGGCGGCGGGGCCGCGGCTGCCGCGATGCTGCCGGGGCTGAACTCGCCGGAAGACACTTTCGGCCTCCTGCGCGACATGTTGCAGGGTCTCGAGTCGAGGCTGCGCTCGGTCCAATCCGGCGTCGACAAGCGCAACGCGCTCGCCGCCGCGACGCCGTCGATCTGGCCGGCCACGGGCTGGCTCACCTCGTCGATGGGCTCGCGCGGCGACCCGTTCACCGGTGCTCCCGACTTTCACCCCGGTCTCGACATCTCGGCCGATCGCGGTGCGCCGGTGCACGCCACCGCCGATGGCACCGTGAGTTTCGCCGGGGCGTCGGGCGCCTACGGCAACCTCATCGCGATCGATCACGGATTCGGCCTCGAATCGCGCTACGGCCACCTTTCGCGCGTCGAGGTGAGACCGGGCGCGAAAGTGGCGCGTGGCGATCGCATTGGCGCGGTCGGCGCGACGGGCCGCGCCACCGGCCCGCACCTCCACTACGAGGTGCGCGTCAACGACCGGCTCCTCAACCCGCTGCAGTTCCTGCTCAAGAGCGCCCGTCACGCCGACTGACGCACTGCGCCGGCGGCGTCCTTTCCTTGACGCTGTCGGACACCCCCGGTAAGATCGTCGGAATCTGCTGGCTCGTGCCAGCCCCGCATGGTCGGCAACCTCCTCGCCAAGGTCTTCGGCACCCAGAACGACCGCGATCTGAAGCGGCTGCAGCCGATCGTGGCCCAGATCGGCGACCTCGAGAACGCGGTCCGCGGGCTGTCCGACGCCGCCCTGCGCGAGCGCACCGCCGGGCTCCGCCAGCAGGTTGTCGCCGGCGCCTCGCTCGACGAGCTGCTGCCCGAGGCCTTCGCCACGGTGCGCGAGGCCGGCCGCCGCGTGCTCAACATGCGCCACTACGACGTGCAGCTCATCGGCGGCATGGTGCTGCACCACGGCAAGATCGGCGAGATGAAGACCGGCGAGGGCAAGACCCTCATGGCGACCCTGCCGGCGTATCTCAACGCGCTCTCCGGCAAGGGCGTCCACGTCGTCACCGTCAACGACTACCTGGCCCGCCGCGACGCCGAGTGGATGGGCCGGATCTACCGCTTCCTCGGCCTGACGGTCGGCGTCATCCAGCACGATCTGAACGACGAGCAGCGCCAGGCGGCCTACGCCGCCGACATCACCTACGGCACCAACAACGAGTTCGGCTTCGACTACCTGCGCGACAACATGAAGTTCGACCTGGCGCGCATGGTGCAGCGCGGCCACAACTTCGCCATCGTCGACGAGGTGGACAGCATCCTCATCGACGAGGCCCGCACGCCGCTCATCATCTCCGGGCCGGCCGAGGAATCCAACGACCTCTACTACGAGGTCGACCGCATCATCCCGTCGCTGACCAGGGGCCTCGTGCACCAGGGTCAGATGAAGACCGAAGACCGCGAGATGATGGAGGCGTCGGGCGACTACACCGTCGACGAGAAGAACAAGACCGTCAGCCTGACCGAGCAGGGCATCGCCAAGGCCGAGCGGCTGATGGCCCACCGGCTGCTGCCCGGCGGACTCTACGACCCGGCCAACATGCCGCTGCTCCACCACGTGCAGCAGGGCCTGCGCGCCCACACCCTCTACCGGCTCGACGTCGAGTACATGATCAAGGACGGTCAGGTGGTGATCGTCGACGAGTTCACCGGCCGCCTGATGCCCGGCCGGCGCTGGAGCGACGGCCTCCACCAGGCCGTCGAAGCCAAGGAAGGCGTCAAGATCGAGCGCGAGAACCAGACGCTCGCCACCATCACCTTCCAGAACTACTTCCGCATGTACGCCAAGCTGGCCGGCATGACCGGCACCGCCGAGACCGAGGCGCCGGAGTTCCACAAGATCTACAAGCTCGACGTGATGGTCGTCCCGACCAACAAGCCGATGCTGCGGCTCGAGGAGCCCGATCTCGTCTACCGTACCGCCGCCGAGAAGTACGAGGCGATCGTCGCCGACATCATCGAGAAGCAGACCGCCGGCCGGCCGGTGCTGGTCGGCACGGTCAGCATCGAGAAGTCCGAGAAGATCTCGACGATGCTGAAGCGGCGCGGCATCAAGCACGTGGTGCTGAACGCGAAGTACCACGAGCAGGAAGCCGAGATCGTCGCCCAGGCCGGCCGCAAGGGCGCGGTCACCATCGCCACCAACATGGCCGGCCGCGGCACCGACATCCTGCTCGGCGGCAACGCCGAGTACATGGCCCGGCAGCAGGCCCTGAACGAAGAGGTCGCCCAGAAGCTCGAGCGCGGCGAGGAGCGCTTCGTCGACGACGACGAGTTCGTCTACTTCTCGCACGGCGACAACTTCCGCGTGCCGCGCGCCGACTGGGAGCGCATCTTCCGGCACTTCCAGGCGCAGTGGACCGCCGAGCACCAGGAGGTGGTGGCCCTGGACGGCCTGCACATCCTCGGCACCGAGCGGCACGAGGCGCGACGCATCGACAACCAGCTGCGCGGCCGCGCCGGCCGCCAGGGCGACCCGGGCAGCTCCCGCTTCTACCTGTCGCTCGAGGACGACCTGATGCGGATCTTCGGATCCGACCGCATCTCCGGCCTGATGCAGCGTCTCGGCATGGAAGAGGGCGTGCCGATCGAGCACGGCATGGTGACCCGGGCCATCGAGCGGGCGCAGAAGCAGGTCGAGGCCCAGAACTTCGCCGTCCGCAAGCACCTGCTCGAGTACGACGACGTGATGAACAAGCAGCGCGAGAGCGTCTACACGCTGCGCCGCCAGGTGCTCGAGGGCGTCGTGCAGGTCTCGGAGTCAGAGACCTCGGACACGCGCGGGTATCTCATGGCCACCGCCGAGGAAATCATCGACGGCGAGGTCGACCTCTACGCCGGCAAGGAGACCGACGCCGACAGCTGGGATATCGGCGCGCTCAAGCGCGAGCTGTCGGAGCTGTTCGCCCTCGACGACGCCGACTACGGCGCGGTGCCGTTCGGCACCGGCCGGTCGGCCGAGATCCGCGATGCCCTGTGGCAGCGGGTCGAGGCGAAGTACATCGAGAAGGAGCGGATCGTCCCGGCCGAGATCCTGCGCCGGGTCGAACGCGACCTGATGCTGCAGATCGTCGACGCCCAGTGGAAGGACCACCTCTACTCGCTCGACCACCTCAAGGACGGCATCAGCCTGCGCAGCTACGGCCAGCGCGATCCGCTGGTCGAGTACAAGAAGGAGAGCTACCAGCTCTTCCAGGACATGCGCAGCCGCATCGAGGCCGAGATCGTCCGCTACCTGTGGTGGCTGCGGCCGGTCGAGGGGCAGCCCGACGCGATCGTCGCGCCGGCACGGCCGGCACCGCGCCGGGCCACGCCGCTCATCTACAGCGGCCCGTCGGAGGCGGCCCCGGCCGGCTTCCCGCCACCGGCGCCGTCGGGCTTCCCGCCGCCGTCGGCCGCGCCGCGCCCCGCCCGGTCGGGTGGCGACGACGCGCCGGTGACGACGGTGAAGCGCGAGGAGCCGAAGATCGGCCGCAACGACCCCTGCTGGTGCGGCAGCGGCAAGAAGTACAAGAAGTGTCACGGGGCCAACTGATGGCGCGTGTGTTTCGCCCCGCCCAGCCAATCGAGCGTCTCCCAGGGCCGACCCGTGTGTCGGCCCTTCGTGTCTCCACGATCCGAGAGTCCCGCCCATGAATTCACCGAGCGCCACTTCCACGCCAGTCCGCCTGAGCCTCGACGCGTCGATCTCCACGGCGCTCACGTTCGACGACGTGCTCCTGGTGCCGCGCTACTCGAGCGTGCTGCCGGCGCAGGTCGACGTCTCGACACGGCTGACGCGCAACATCCCGCTGTTCGTGCCGCTGCTCAGCGCCGCCATGGACACGGTGACCGAGTCGTCGATGGCCATCGCCATGGCCCAGCAGGGCGGCCTGGGCGTGATTCACAGGAACCTGGCCGTCGACGAGCAGGCGGCGGAAGTGGACCGGGTGAAGCGCTCCGAGAGCGGGATGATCGTCAACCCGATCACGCTGTCGCCGCGCCACCGGATCCACGAGGCCCTCGAGCTGATGGCCCACTACCGCATCTCGGGCGTGCCGGTGACCGAGGACGGCAGCAAGGAAGGCCGCCTCGTCGGCATCCTCACCAACCGCGACCTGCGCTTCGAGACCAACACCCAGCAGGCGGTCGCCGACGTGATGACCAAGGACGACCTCATCACGGTGCCGGTCGGGACGACGCTCGACGAAGCGCGCGAGATCCTTCACCGCCACAAGGTCGAGAAGCTGCTGGTCGTCGACCAGGCGTTCCGGCTCAAGGGCCTGATCACCGTCAAGGACATCCAGAAGGCGATCAAGTACCCGAACGCCTGCAAGGACTCGCTCGGCCGGCTGCGCTGCGGCGCGGCGGTCGGCACCGCGAAGAACACCGTCGAACGCGCCGAGGCGCTGGTCGCCGCGCACGTCGACGTGCTGGTCGTCGATACGGCGCACGGCCACAGCCAGGGCGTGCTCGACATGGTGCGCGAGCTGCGGCGGCGCTTCCCCGACGTCGATCTCATCGCCGGCAACGTCGCCACGGCCGAGGCGACCGAGGCGCTGGTCCGGCTCGGCGTCGACGCGGTGAAGGTCGGCATCGGCGCCGGCTCGATCTGCACGACGCGCGTCGTCGCCGGCATCGGCATGCCGATGATCTCGTCGATCCACGAATGCGCCAAGGCGGCGGCCCCCTACGGGGTACCGGTCATCGCCGACGGCGGCATGCGCTACTCGGGCGACGTCGTCAAGGCGCTGGCCGTCGGCGCCAGCTCGGTGATGATCGGCAACCTCTTCGCCGGCACCGACGAGAGCCCGGGCGAGCTGATCCTGTTCCAGGGCCGCAGCTTCAAGGAGTACCGCGGCATGGGCTCGATCGGCGCGATGCGCAAGGGCAGCCGCGATCGCTATTTCCAGGACGAGTACCAGCTCGAGGGCCGCGCCAGCGGCACGGAGAAGCTGGTCCCCGAAGGGCATCGAAGGGCGCGTCCCGCACAAGGGCAGCCTCGCGTCGCTCGTCCATCAGCTGGTCGGCGGCCTGCGCGCCGGCATGGGCTACTGCGGCTGCGCGACCATTCCCGACCTGCAGCGCGACGCCCAGCTGGTGCGGATCACCCCGGCCGGCGTGCGCGAGAGCCACGTGCACGACGTGACGATCACGCAGGAAGCGCCCAACTACCGGACGGAATAGGGGCTGGGGACTGGGGGCTGGGGACTGGCGCGTGCCAACGCCGCCTGAGCATCACCGCACCTTGCTGCGGTGATGCACGAGCCCGGGTTCTTGAATACGTGACTTCACAGCGTGACGATCACATGCCCCAGTCCCCAGTCCCCAGTCCCCAGCCCCTGTCTCTCGTCCTCCTCCTCTCCCCCGCACACTGCGGCGGCAAGCGGGCGCGGATGCTGCTCCGGCCAGGCGCCACGTCTGACGCCGCCGAGCGCCTGCGAGCCGGCGCCCTCACGCTCGGCGAGGCGTTCGCCGTGATGAGCAGCCTGTACTTTCGTGGCAAGCTCGCCTACGCCCGCGCCGTGGTCGAGCGCCGGGGGCCCGGCGCCGCCAGCTTCGTGATCACCCCGACGCGCGGGCTCCTGCCGCCCAACACCATGGCCTCGGCGGGGCTGCTCGAGGAGTTCGCCTCGACCGACATCGCGGCCGGCGACACGCGCTATCGGGCCCCGTTGGAGCGGGATCTCGCCGCGCTCGTCGGGCTGCTGGCCGCGGGTGCCCGCGTGGTCCTGCTCGGCAGCATCGCCAGCGACAAGTACGTCGACGTCCTGGCGCCGGCGCTCGGCGACCGGCTGCACTATCCGCCGGCCTTCGTCGGCCGCGGCGACATGAGCCGGGGCGGACTGCTGCTGCGGAGCGCGGCCAGCGGCGTCGAGCTCGACTACGCGCCGCTCACGTCGTTGTCGCCGCGTCGCGGCACCCGCCCGCCACGGCTCGATCCGCGGCGGCGTGCCGGGACGTCACGCTGACCGCTTCGGGCCGATGACGAAGAGGGTGTTGCCGAAGGGGTCGAGCAGGTCGAACGTCCGGCCGTCCCAGGCCTCGTCGCGCGGCGGCCGCAGCACGGGCACTGTCCGGCTCCACTCGCGATGGCAGGCGTCGGCGTCGGCGACCTCGAGGGCCACGCAGGCGTGCCGGCCGTGGCCTTCCATCGGGCTGTCGATGGTGATCCGGATGGTCCCGCGCGCCAGACCGAGAACCCCGGTGCGGCCGTCCTCCGAGGCCTCGAACAGCACCGTGAAGCCGAGGCCGTCCACGTAGAACGTCCGGGCGGCGGCCAGGTCGTCGGCGGGCAGGATTGGCACGGCGCGTTCCATTCAGCGGCCCCATTTTGGCGGTTGGCGGGCGACGACCGTTCTCGCCCTGGCCTTTCCCACCGTCAGCCGCCACGAGATCGACAGCAGCTCGCGCAGCACGTCATGGTCGATGCGCGACAGCCGCACCAGCACCACCGGATGCCGCGCGTAGTAGTCGGTCAGGTAGTAGGCGTCGGGCGCTTCTGCCAGGAAGTGCTCGCGGGCATCGCCGGTGACCCGCACGACCAGGGTGTCCGGTTCGGCGGAGGGATGGCCGGCCAGGCCAGCCACGAAGCAGCCGCCGAGCGTCAGGACCGGGGATCCGTCGTACTTCACCCCGGCCTGGACCCCGGGCAGCTCGAGCCCGGCGGCCCGGACCGCCGCGAACCCGTCGCCGGCTGCCGCCCGCCGCGATGTCGCTGCCGATGTCATCTTCCGTCCGCCGGTCATGACCGCGCCCCCCCGGCCTCGGCTTCAGGACCGCGCCCAATCGTAATCTCGCGCCGGTCGTCGCCGCGGTCGGCGATTGTCACCCGGACTGCGCCGGCGACGTCATGCCGGAGGCGATCGGCCCACTCGATCACGACGACGCCACGCGCGGCGAGCTCCGGATCGAGGCCGATCTCGTCGAGGTCGGCGGCGTCGAGCCGGTAGAGATCGAGGTGCAGCAGCGGCAGGCGGCCGCCGGTGTACTCGTGGACCAGCGTGAACGTGGGACTGGTCACGGCATCCCCGCCGAGGCCGAGGCCGTCGGCCACGCCGCGCACGAACACCGTTTTCCCGGCCCCCAGATCGCCGTGCAGCAGGATCGTATCGCCCGCTGCCAGGGTCGTGGCCAGATCGCGACCGACCTCCTCGGTCTCGTCGGCCGAGCCCGTGCGCCGGACGACGCTCACTCGCCCGGCGCCGCCACCCGCCCGCGCGCGGTGAGTTCCAGCAGCGCGTCGCCGATGTGTGCGACCAGGTCGCCGGCCGTCATCGACACCTCGCCTTCGTCGGCGTCGCTCAGCTCGCCGGCGGCGCCGTGGACGTAGACGGCCACCTGGCAGGCGGCCTCCGCATCGAGGAGCTGGCCGAGCCACGCCGCGACCATGCCGGTGAGCACGTCGCCGGTGCCGCCCGTTGCCATGCCGGGCGAGCCGGTGGGATTGACGTAGACGACGCCCCCCGGGGTCGCGATCACGGTGCGGTAGCCCTTGAGCACGACGTAGAGCTGGTGTGTCGTGGCCAGCTCCGTGGCGAGCCCGACGCGGTTGGCCTGCACGTCGGCCACGGTGCAGCCGAGCAGCCGGGCCATCTCGCCGGGATGCGGCGTCACGATCACCGGCCGCCCGTCGCGGCCGCGCAACACCCCGGGATCGCCGGCGCAGGCATTGAGGGCGTCGGCGTCGACGACCAGCGGCTGCTCGCAACGGGCGATCACGTCGCGGACGAAGGCGCCGACGGCCGGCCCGGTGCCCAGGCCGGGACCGATGGCCACGACGTCGGCCTCGAGCGCCAGCACCTGGTCCACGGCCGGAAGGTCGCAGACGCCGTCGCCGGTATCGTCGAGGGCCGCGGTCATGAACTCCACGCCGAGCGACGCCACGACGGGCTGGCACCCCGCCGGCGTCGCCACGGTGACCAGGCCGGCGCCGCTCCTGAGCGCCCCGCGGGCGGCCAGCACGGCCGCGCCGGTCTTGCCGCGCGAGCCGGCCACGATCAGCACGTGGCCGCAGTCGCCCTTGTGGACGTCGGGCCCGCGCGGGTGCACCAGGGCCCGCACCGAGTCGCGGGTGAGCAGGTGGAGCCGCGGACCCTCGACCTGGGCGACCGCCTCCAGCGGGATGCCGATGTCGGCAATCACGACATCCCCGGCGACATGTTCCGCCGGCGGCAGGACCAGCGGCACCTTCGGCGCCGCCAGCGTCACGGTCAGATCGGCCTCGAGCACCGGGCCGATGAGCTCGCTGGTGTCCGCCGACAGCCCCGAGGGCAGATCGATTGCGACGACGGTGGCGGCCGAGGCGTTGACGTCGGCGACGACCGTCTCATGGAGCCCGGTGAGCGCGCGGCTGAGCCCGGTACCGACGATCGCGTCGACGATGACCTCGGCGCCGGTGACCTGCGACCCATGCAGCTCCCAGGCCTGCGCGTCGGCCAGCTCGATGATCGACAGCCCGAGCCGGCCGATCACGTCGAGGTTCTGCCGGGCATCGCCGCGGACGTCACCGAGGGCGCCTACCACGTAGACGGCAACCTCGACGCCGCGCTGCTGCAGGGTGCGCGCGACCACGAAGCCATCCCCGCCGTTGTTGCCGGTGCCGCACAGCACGGCCACCCGGCGCGAGGCCAGGTCGTCCACCAGCGATTCCATCGCCGCCACCACCTGGCGGCCGGCGTTCTCCATCAGGACGATGGAGGGCAGCCCGAGGTCGTCGATCGTCTGTCGATCGACGGCGCGCATCTGCTTGGCGTTGAGCACCCGCATGGCGATCACCGGCGGCGCGCGTCGAGCGCGGAGGTCAGGGGCCGGCGTCCGGCCTCAGTCCTCGTAGGCCTCCATCGGCGGACAGACGCAGACCAGGTTGCGGTCGCCGTAGGGGTTGTCGATCCGGCCGACGCTGGGCCAGAACTTGTGCGCCCGCACCCACGGCAGCGGGAACGCGGCCGACTCGCGGGTGTAGGGATGCGTCCAGGTGTCGGCCGTCACCGCCGCGGCGGTGTGTGGGGCGTTCTTCAACACGTTGTCCCTGGCGTCGGCGGCGCCGCTGACCACCGCGTCGATCTCGGCGCGGATGGCGATGAGGGCGTCGCAGAAGCGATCGAGCTCGGCTTTCGGCTCGCTCTCGGTGGGCTCGACCATCAAGGTGCCTGGCACCGGGAACGACACCGTCGGGGCGTGGAAGCCGTAGTCCATCAGCCGCTTGGCGACGTCGCCCTCCTCCACCCCGGCAGCCTTGAACTTGCGCAGGTCGAAGATCATCTCGTGGGCCACCCGGCCGTTGGGCCGGGTGTAGAGCACGTCGTAGTGGTCCTGCAGCCGGGCCTTGAGATAGTTGGCGTTCAGGATGGCGTACTTCGTCGCCTCGGTGACACCCGGGCCGCCGAGCATGCGGATGTAGCCGTAGGAGATGAGCAGGATGCTGGCGCTGCCCCACGGCGCCGCCGCCACCGCGGCAATCGCCTTGTCGCCGCCGGTCGGCACCAGCGGATGGCCGGGCAGATACGGCGCCAGGTGCGCCGCCACCGCGATCGGCCCCATCCCCGGGCCGCCGCCGCCGTGCGGGATCGCGAACGTCTTGTGCAGGTTGATGTGGCAGACGTCGGCGCCGATGAGCGCCGGGCTGGTCAGCCCGACCTGGGCGTTCATGTTGGCGCCGTCCATGTAGACCTGGCCGCCGTGCCCGTGCACCGCCGCGCAGATGTCGCGGATGGCGTCCTCGAACACGCCGTGCGTGGACGGGTAGGTGACCATGAGCGCCGCCAGCGCATCGGCGTGCTGGGCCGCCTTGGCCTTCAGGTCCTCGACGTTGATGTTGCCAGCGGGATCGGAGGCGACGACCACCACCCGGTACCCGGCCATCACCGCGCTGGCCGGGTTGGTGCCGTGCGCCGAGGCCGGGATCAGCACGACGTTGCGGTGGTCCTGGCCGCGATCGCGATGCCAGGCGCGGATCACCAGCAACCCCGCCAGCTCGCCCTGCGCGCCCGAGTTGGGCTGCAGCGACGTCGCGGCGAACCCGGTGATCTCGGCCAGCGCCGCTTCGAGCTCACGGCAGATCGCCTGGTAGCCGGCGGTCTGGTCGGCCGGCGCGAACGGGTGCATGCGCGAGAACTCCGGCCAGCTCACCGGGAACATCTCGCTGGCCGCGTTCAGCTTCATCGTGCAGGAGCCGAGCGGGATCATCGAGACGTCGAGGCCGATGTCCTTGCGCTCGAGGTGCTTCATGTAGCGCATCATCTCGCTCTCGGAGCGATGACGATGGAAGACCGGGTGGGTCAGGAACGGCGACGAGCGGCGCAGCCCGGGTGGCAGGGCGTCGCCGTCGGCCAAAGCGGCGACCGCCGGAGCCGGCTTCCCCACCGCCGCCGCGAACACCTGGACCAGCGCGTCGACGTCGGCCATCGTCGCGGTCTCGTCCAGCGAGATGCCGATGGCAGTGGCGTCGACGTGGCGCAGGTTGTAGCCGGCGGCCTCGCTGTCGCGCCGCACGGCGCCCGCCTGCGCGGCGTCGAGCGTCACGCGCAGCGTGTCGAAGTAGTGGACGTTCTCCTGCCGCACGCCGAGTGCAGCCAGCCGGCCAGCCAGTGACCGCGTCAGCCCGTGCACGTGACGGGCGATCGCCGAGAGACCGTCGGGACCATGGTAGACGGCGTACATCGCCGCCATGTTGGCGAGCAGCGCCTGCGCGGTGCAGATGTTCGAGGTGGCCTTCTCGCGGCGGATGTGCTGCTCGCGCGTCTGCAGCGCCATCCGGTAGGCCCGCTGCCCGTGGACGTCCACCGAGACGCCGATGAGGCGGCCGGGCGCGTGCCGGACGAACTCCTGCCGGGTCGCGAAGAATGCGGCATGCGGCCCGCCGAACCCGAGCGGCACGCCGAAGCGCTGCGAGTTGCCGACGACGACATCGGCGCCGAGCTCTCCGGGCGGCGTCAGCAGCGTGAGCGCCAGCAGGTCGGTCGCCGCGGCGACGAGCACTTTGGCGGCGTGGGCCTTGGCGATGAGCGGGCCGATGTCCACGACGGCGCCGTGGTCGTCCGGGTACTGCAGGAACGCCCCGAACACCTCCGGGGCGTCGAGCGACCAGCTGTCGGCGGAACCAATCTGTAGCGTGATCCCCAGCGGCTCCGCCCGACTGTGCAGCACCGCCAGCGTCTGCGGGAACACCCAATCCGACACCAGGAAGACGCCGCCGTCGGCCGGCTTCTTCGGCGAGACACGATGCAGCAGCGTCATCGCCTCGCCGGCCGCCGTGGCTTCGTCGAGCAACGACGCGCCGGCCACCGGCAGCCCCGTGAGGTCGGTGACCACGGTCTGGAAGTTCAGGAGCGACTCCAGCCGCCCCTGCGCGATCTCGGCCTGGTAGGGCGTGTACGGTGTATACCAGCTCGGGTTCTCGAATACGCACCGGCGAATCACGCTCGGCGTGATGGTGTCGTAGTAGCCCAGGCCGATGAAGCTGCGCAGCACCTTGTTGCCCCTGGCCACGGCGGCGAGCCGGGTCAGGTACTCGAACTCGGATTCGCCGTCGGGCAGCGCCACCGGCGTCGGCCGGCGGATGGCGGCGGGAATGGCTTCGTCGATGAGCGTGTCGAGCGACGCCGCGCCGATCGTCGCCAGCATCTCTGGCAGCTCGTGCGGGCGGGGACCTATATGGCGGCGGACGAATGATTCCATCGTGAGGGGGAGCGGCTACTTGGCGAGCGCTTCGTAGGCGGCGGCGTCGAGGAGCGACCCGGCCTCGGCGGGATCGGCGATCGTGAACTTGATCATCCAGGAGTCGTGCGGGGCGCTGTTCACGGCGTCGGGCCGGTCCTTGAGCGAGGTGTTCACCGCGGTGACCGTGCCCGAGAGGGGCGCGAACAGCTCCGACACCGCCTTCACGGACTCGATCGTGCCGAACGCCTGGCCTTTGGCGAGCGACGCGCCCACCTCGGGGAGCTCGACGTAGACGACGTCGCCCAGCTGCTGCTGAGCGAAGTCGGTGATGCCGACGCTACCCTCGGACCCCTCGACCTTCACCCACTCGTGGTCGTTCGTGTACTTCAGCGTCGTCGGATACATCGGAGAGACTCCTACGCCTGCTTGGGGCGCTTGTAGAACGGCAGCGGAACGACGCGGGCCCGGCAGGCGCGGCCGCGGACGTCGACGTCGAACTCGGTGCCCGGCGCGGTCAGCGACGCCGGCACGTAGGCCATGCCGATGGCCTTCTTCAGGAAAGGCGTCTGGGTGCCGCTGGTCACCTTGCCAACCTCGGCGCCGTCGTGACGGACGGCGTAGCCCTGGCGGGCGATGGCCCGCGGCTCCACCATCTCGAAGCCGACGATCTTCCGGGCCGGGCCCTCGGCCTTCTGGCGGCGCAGCACCTCGTGACCGAGGAACGCCGGCTTGTTCCAGCCGACGATCCAGCCCAGGTCGCACTCGACCACCGTGGTGGTCTCGTCCATGTCGTTGCCGTAGAGGCGCATCGCCGCCTCGAGGCGCAGCGTATCGCGCGCCCCCAGGCCGCACGGAACCAGACCGTGGTCCTTCCCCGCCTGCAGGAGCGCCGTCCACAGCGCCGGCGCGAACTGCGGCGGCACGAAGATCTCGTAGCCGTCCTCGCCGGTGTAGCCGGTACGCGAGACGGTGCCGCGGATCCCGGCCACCTCGCCGTGCGCGAACCAGTAGTACTTGATGGTCTCGAGCGGGACGGCGGTGAGCGACTGGACGATGGCGCGCGCCTTCGGCCCCTGCACCGCGATCAGTGCGTAACGATCGCTCGAGTTGACGACGGCGACCTCGCCGGCGGCCTTGGCGTTGTCGACGATCCAGGCGTGGTCCTTCTCGATGTTCGAGGCGTTGACCACCAGCAGGAAGTGGCTCGGGCCCATGCGGTAGACCAGCACGTCGTCGACGAAGGTGCCGTGCGGTGTGGTCAGTGCCGAGTACTGCGCCTGCCCAGCCTGCAGCTTCGCGGCATCGTTCGACGTGAGGTGCTGGACGGCGGCCAGCGCATTCGGGCCCGCCAGCTCGATCTGGCCCATGTGCGACACGTCGAACAGCCCGGCGGCGGTCCGCACGGCCTGGTGCTCGGCGCTGATGCCGGAGTACTCGACCGGCATGTCCCAGCCGCCAAACGGCACCATGCGGGCGCCGAGGGCGACGTGAGTGGCGTGCAGGGACGTGCGCTTCAGGGGCGAATCGGCGGGAACTGTCATGTGGGGCGGCCGGCAGCGGGAAATCGCTCCGAAACGTACTACGCCCGCTGACGAGTGTCCAGCCCCGATGATCGCCGAGACAGGCCCGGGCGGGCGTTGCGCGCACCCGGGCGGGGCCGGCGCCCCTCATCGCACGCCGCTACGCGACGTCGTCCTGCACCCGCCGCGGAGTGGCCGCCACTTCGGGATAGCGCAGGTGGGCCTGCAGCGTGTGGTAGCTGATGCCGAGCAACCGGCACGCCCGCCGCTTGTTGTGACCCGAGCGCTCGAGCACCAGTCGCGCGTAGCGGCTGGCCCACATCCGCAGCGTGTCGTTGGCCTCGAGCGACGGCGCGACCACGTCGGCATAGGGCGTCCGCAGCGCCGGCGGCAAGTCGTCGAGGTCGATCACCCGGGAGTCGGCCATCGCCACCGCGCCTTCGAGCGTACGCTGCAGCTCCCGGACGTTGCCCGGCCACTCGTAGGCGGCGAGCGCGTCGGCCGCGGTCGACGACAACGCCATTCGGACCCGGTCGTCGTGGCAGGCGAGGAAATAGAGCGCCAGCTCCAGGACGTCTTCGCGCCGGTGGCGCAGCGCCGGCACGCGCAAGTCGAGACCGCTCAGGCGGTAGTACAGGTCCGCGCGGAACACGCCGCGCTGGACCAGGGCCGCCAGCGACGTGTTGGTGGCGGCGACGATCCGCACGTTGAGCCGCCGGGTGCCGTGACCGCCGACACGCTCGACCGCCAGCTCCTGGATGGCGCGCAGGAGCTTGGCCTGCGCGGCCAGCGACAGATCGGCCACCTCGTCGAGGAACAGGGTGCCGCTGTCGGCGTGCTCGAACTTCCCGCGGCGGCCGCGAACGCCCGTCGCGGTGCGCTCCTCGATGCCGAACAGCTCGGCCTCGAGCAACGTCTCGACGAGCGCGGCGCAATTGACGGCGACGAACGGCCCCGAGCGGCGTGGGCTGAGGTCGTGAATCTGCCGGGCGACGAGCTCCTTGCCGGTGCCGCTCTCGCCCTCGATGAGCACAGTGAAGTCCGACAACGCCACCCGCTCGATGCGGTCGCGCAGGGCGCGCATCGCGGCACTCGACCCGATGAGCGGGGCCGCGCCGGTCGACACGCGTGCCGGCAGCCGGGGAACGCGGCCGCGGTCAGCGGCAAGCGCCAGCGCCGCCAGATGCGCGGCCGTCTCGAGCACCTGCCGATCCCACGGGTCGGGCACGCGGTCGCCAAGGTCGACCTCCAGTATCAGCGGCTGGCCGTGCGGCGGACCCGGAATCACCGCATGGGCGAGCGTGTCGCTCGGGCCGGCGGATGGCGCGGCGTGGCGAACCGGGATCACGCGGGCCCGCGTGGCCCCGAGCAGTCGCGCGAGGCGCAGCTCGAGCACGCCGTGCAGGCGCACCGCCGGGTCGCCGCCGACGACGTGCTCGGCCAGCGCGCGTACCAGGTGGTGCACGCCTTGACGCCGATCCTCGGGACGCCGTGCCCAGTCCCGTCCGGTACCGCTTGCGACGCTGTTGGCCATGCCCCCTCCGTGCCTAGGTGCATAACAAGGGCGGTGCCACCGGCAGCGCCGCGACGAGCGGCGAAACACGCCTGATTTGCTCGGAAACTCACCGGCCTGACGACGGCGGGCAGTTTGTTCCCAGCTCCGCTGTTCGCCCATCGAGAATCTGCTACCCGCTACCCGCCGTCGCTCGCATCGAACAGGTCGGCCTGCGTCTCGAAGGACACGGCGCTGCGGAAGCGCAGCGGCGCCACCGACGTGACCCAGCAGCGCAGCACCTCACCGATGGCCGAGCGGCGTCGCCCATCGGGCGAGTCGAGGTGCAGCTCGGTGCGGACGCCGGGACGGCACGGCATGGCGCTCTCGACCAGCGCGTTCACGACCGCACCGCCAGCGATTTGTACAGAAAGCGTCCGCCGAGCGAGATCGCCGTGCAGATCACGAGATACGTCACGGCAATGGCGATCAGAATTGTGATCGGCGCAAACTCGCGCGCATTGATCAGCATGGCGCCACCGGTCATTTCGCGTACGCCGATCACCGAGGCGACCGACGTGAATTTGAACAGCCGGACGTATTGGCTGGTCAGCACCGGGATCACCCGTCGCAAACCTTGCGGCAGCACGATCAGGCGCAGCACCTGGCTCCGCCGCAGGCCGGAGGCAAGCGCGGCATTGATGGTGCCCTCCGGCACCGAAGCAAGGCCGGCGCGGATATCTTCCGCGATATAAGCGCCGATAAAGAGAATAAAGCCCAAGCAAGCGGCGCCGAAGGCTGTCGCCCGATAGCCGAGCAGGGCCGGAATTGCGAAGTAACTGATGAACAGAACGACCAGCAGCGGCGTGCCGCGCACGAACTCGATATAAACGCGGAAGACAGCGGCAAGAATGGCACGCGCAGATAGCGCACGAGCGCAACCACGAGACCCAGCATTGTGCCGCCGACGGCCGAAACCAGCGCCAGCTCGACCGTCACCCGGAGACAATCGAGCAAAAACGGCAGATTGCGCAAGATCACGTCAGGCATCGGCCACCCGCAGCAAAGCTTGCGAGCGATGCGCGCCCGGCAACAGCAAGACCAGGTTGCTGGTTGCCGTCACCACCACGATATAAAGAACCGAAATCGTGATGTAGACCTCGAAGGTGCGGAACGTGTCGCTGTCGATCGCGCTCGCGGCGAATGACAATTCAGGAACCGTAATCACCGAAGCGAGCGAGGAATCCTTGATCAACTGCGAGAACAAGCCGGCAAGCGACGGCGCCACAATTCGCAGTGCCTGCGGATAAATGACAAGACGCAATGTCTGCGCGCGCGTCAGGCCGCTGGCGAGCCCCGCCTGGCTTTGGCCGCGCGCAACCGCGTCAATGCCGCCGCGCACGATCTCCCCCACATAGGCGGCCGAGTAGATCGCGAGCCCAAAAACGGCGCACAAGAACGGCGGCAGTCGCAGGAAAGCCAGGCCGATGTACCAGAAATACATATGAATGAGCAGCGGCACATTGCGCGTGCATCTCGACGACAACGCCGGCGCCAAGCCGCAGCAGGCGCGACTGTGCGGTTGCCAGCGTGCCAAGCAGCGTTCCAAGAATGACGGCGAGAACCAGCGCCGCCGCCGAAACCGCGACGGTCAGCGCAAAGCCCGAGATTAGGATATCGCGGTGCTCCCAGATCGGCAGCCAGTCGAAATGATAGCTCATGCGCGCCGCTGCTAGCTTGGCTACTTTCGGCCACATCTCGATCGGCACCGTCGGGTCGGCGTGGAACCATTTGCGGTAAAGCTGCGTGTATTCGCCGGACGTCCACAAATCCTGCAACGTAAAATTGATCTCGTCGCGCAGCGCGGAGTCTCCCTGCCGGACGCCGATGCCGAAAGGCTCGACGCTGAACAAGTCGCCGACGATCTTGAAGTTGGGATTGCCGTTGGCAAAGCCCTGCAGGATGTTGAGGCTGCCGGTCAGCGCGTCGACGCGGCCCTGTGCCAGCGCCAGCCAGGCGCTGTTGTAATCCTTGAAGGCGACGATCTTCGCTTTCGGCGCAGCGGCAGCGATGTTCTTTTCCAGGGTGGTACCCTGCTGCACCGAGACCTGCTTGCCGTCGAGATCCTTGAGCCCTGTGATCGTGCTCGACTTGGCAACCAGCAGCGACTGGCCGCCGGTGTAATACGTGATCGAGAAATCGATCGTCTTGTCACGCTCGCGCGTGTGCGTCATCGACGCCGCGATCAGATCGACATTGCCGCTGACCAGCATCGGTACGCGGGTCGTGGACGTCACCGAGACCAATTCGACCGGCACGCCGATGTGCTCGGCGATCTTGCGGACCAGATCGATATCAAAGCCGACCGGTTCATTCTTGTCGCCGAGGTAGCCGAACGGCGGCGTGTCGAACTTGACGCCGGCCAAAAGCTTGCCGCGCGCCTTGATCTTGGCGATGGTATTTTCCTGCGCCTGCGCGTGGACGAATGATCGCGACCGCCGCGGTTGCGATCAGCGCGGCGCCAAACAGTCGTCGCGTCCAGCCATGATTTTTCATTGGATTGTCCTCCCTCATTGTCAAACGCCCAGCCGTGCGATCTGCGCCAGTGCTTCGTCGAGATCGGCGTCGCTGCAACTCAGCGACAGCCTGAGGTGCCCGTTGCCGTCGGCTCCGAAGGCCGAGCCGGGCATCACCGCAACATTGCCTTCCGCAAGCCAGCGCTGCGCTACAGCCGTATCGTCGCGCGGCGACCTTTGGAAACAGATAAAAGGTCGCGTCTGGCATGACGCAGTCGATCCCTGGCACGGCATCGAGCCTGACGGAGGCGCGCTCGAGCCTGCGGCGGAACATGTCGCGATACTGCGGCACTAGTTCGCGGCGCAGCGACAGCGCCTCGGCGCCGGCGGCCTGGATGAAGGCCGGCACGCAATAGATCGAATGCTGCAGGAACTTGACCAGCGCCTTCGCCATGCCCGGCGGCAACGCCAGATAGCCAAGCCGCCAGCCGGTCATGCCGAAGCTCTTCGACAAGCTGTCGACAACCAGCGTGCGCTCGAAGCCACCACCGAGCGCCTGCGGATAAGGGAATTTTCCGCCATAGGTTAAGATCGGAATAGACCTGGTCGAACACGATCCAGAGATCATGCTTTTGCGCAAGCGCGATTGCCGCGGCGAGTTCGGCTTCACTCAGCACGCGGCCGGTCGGGTTGACCGGTGAATTCAGGATGAGCGCGCGGGTTCGCGCGGTGACTGCCGCAGCGATCGCGGCCAGATCGAGCCGGTCCAGCATCGGCACCGCCACCGGCGTGCCGCCGCACAGCCGCACGCATGGCCCATAGCTGACCCAACCCGGCTGCGGCACCAGAACCTCGTCGCCCGGGTTCACGATGCCCATCAGCGCGGTGAGAAGCGCGAACTTTCCGCCGGGCGTGACCAGAATATCGTCTGGGGTCGTAGCGCGCGCCGGAGCGTTCGGCCTCGCGCGCCGCGATTGCAGTACGGAGTTCCGGTTCGCCGGCGGGCGCCGAGTAATGCGTCTTGTCGCTCGCGCATGGCGCGCTCCGCCGCGGCGATAATGCGCGGGTCGGTGACGATGTTGGGATCGCCGCTCGACAGGCCGAGAATCCGGCGTCCCGAGGCGCGCGCGGCACGAATTCGCTCGGTATTCTCAACCGTCGCCGACGGCTGCATGACGCGGAAACGTTCGGCGATGGCCCGCGCGGCTACTGTCAGCCATGCGTGCGCCTCCTCGAATTGCCCGACATCCATTTTCTTCAGTCACGCGCCATTCCTCAAGCGTCATTCTAGTGCAAATCCTGCTCTCACGTGTTAGCGTCGCACCGGCGAATCCCGACCCAGGTTCTTGGCGGGCACCTCGTCAAGATAATGCTTCCAATATTTCGCCGGTTTCTAGGGGTGTGTGTACCGAAAAATCAGACACCAACGATACAGCTGGATGAAGAACAGGCGATCGCTGTTCGTGAAATGGACACGACCGCGTATCTTGCGCTGCAGAACGATTAGTTGATGCCGGAGCGCGGCATTCTCTGCTTCAAGTCGGCTCTTGGACTTGAAGAACGAGGCAACCAATTTCAAACAGAGAAATATCAGCGCGACCATCGCGATCGACGTTATGCGATTTCGTCACCAGATCAATAGGGATGACGTTTTCGGCACACACAGGTAAGCGTCTCGCCGTCACACGTATAATTGCCAGAGTAGGCATTGAATTCGCGATCAACCTCCGTCGACGGGCAACGTTGTCCGTCCGTCGCAAAGCACCGCAATCATGCGTCCGTAGGAGTTGAAGGTGGCGAGCCCCATGGGCTTCGGTCCATAGGGCGCATGCATTACTTCGCCGGTGTCGTTTTTCGCGCGTGTCATGACGAGACGCCACGTGCCTGTGATTTGCTTCATGGTCTTCCTCAATGCAAAATACAGGCGAGTGCCTGCTTACTGAAAAATTTGAATGTTGCGTCGGTTGAAAGAGGACCGGCGCGAAGTCGCAACAGCCCTCTTCGAACTCGATCCATCCGTCGGCGACGCCAACGCTTCTTGGACTAACGGATGTGGCCGAACGTCTGAGGATGCCTCATTAGCCGGTCGAGTCACGTTGCGTCAACACACTGTTTTCCCGATAACGTGCGGCTTGTTATTTTTCCCTGGCCGGCGCTTCCACGGAACGGTCGATGTCGAAGCCCGACATTTCGTAGCCCTTGCGGAAGTCGTTGATGTGGCGCTCCATCCATTTGCGGGTGGTCTCAACGTCCGAATCCGCGATCGCCTGCGCAATCGCCTCGTGCGCGGCGAGGAGTCGCGTGCCCGCCACCTCGACCCCGGTGAGCACCGCCTCGAAGGCTGGATAAAAAAGCTGGGTCAGCGCCTCGCGCGCGAGCACGATCGCGCGATTGGCGCAGGCTTGCGCCACCAGCGAGTGAAACTCGATGTCGAGCGCGACAATCGCCTTGTTGTCGTTCAAGGCGACGCGGGTGCGTGCGATATTGTCGGCGATGCGATCGATATCCTCGGCGGTGCGGCGGCGCGCGGCCAGCGCTGCCGCCGCCGGCTCGATCGCCATGATCGTCTCCCACAATTCACGGAAAGTGACTTCGTGCAGGATCATCGCTCGGCTGATCTGATTGCCGACGCTGCCATAAGAGGGGCGGCTGACCACCAGCCGCTTGCCGAATTCGCGCCGCAGTACACCGGTTTCCTCGAGCAGGCGAATGCCCTCGCGCACCGTGGAGCGGTGTACACCGAACTGCTCGGCCAGCTTGTGCTCGCTCGGTAGCCGGTTGCCGACCGTCAGTCGGCCGTCGATGATGTCCTTGAGGATCGCCTCCGAGACGTTCTTGTAGGCCGGGGCGCGTTCCAGCCGCGCGAAACGAATCTCCTGATTGTCGCTCATGTGCCAGTCCTGCGTGCAGCTGCGGCGAATTCGCGGTCCCGCAGCATCCGGCGCTGAATCTTGCCGGTCGGGGTCTTGGGCAATTGGCCCACGAACTCGATTTTCCTGGGATACTTGTAGGGCGCGGTGACCCGTTTGACATGCTCCTGGATCTCCTGCGCCAGGGCATCGTCACCCTCGATGCCCGGACGCAGGACGATGAATGCCTTCACCACCTCGCCCCGATCGGCATCGGGGCTCGCCACCACCGCGCACTCCTGCACGGCGGCATGTTCCATCAAGGCGTTCTCGACCTCCACCGGGCCAATCCGGTAACCGGCCGAATTGATCAGGTCGTCGGACCGCCCGAGATAGAACACATATCCATCCGAATCGGACTTCACCACGTCCCCGCTGTCGAACCATTCGGCGCCGTCGTGGCGCACGATCGCGGCGCGGGTAAGCTCCGGGTCGTTCCAGTAGCCGAGCATGAGCTGAGGATTGGGCAGCCGGATCATCAACCGGCCGGCCTCGCCCGGCTTTGCCGGTCGGTTATCCGTGTCGAGAACGGTGATGTGCGTGCCCGGCAGCGGCCGCCCCATCGATCCGGGCTTCACCGGCATTGCTGGATAGTTTAGCACAGTCATCAAGGTTTCGGTCTGTCCATAGCCGTCGAGCAGCGCGACGCCGGTCAAGGCGCGCCAGCGCTCGATGATTTCCGGATTGACGGTCTCGCCCGCCGAGATCGCGAGCCGAAGGCTTGAGAGATCGTATCGGCGGGCATCTTCGAGGATCGAGCTGGCGGAATTCGGTCGCCGCCGCGCAGAACACGGTGACCCTGTATTTCTCGAGCAGCGCAAAACGCTGCTCCGCGTCGAAGCGGCCGTTGTAGAACAGCACCGCGCTGCCGCAGCTCCACGGGCCGAACAGGATGCTGGTGCCGGCCTTGCTCCAGCCGGTATCGGCGGTGCACCAGATCAGGTCGTTTGCCGGTGAGCGCGGGCCAATACCAAGCCGAGACGCGCCAGGCGAACAGCGCGCGGCTGGCATGGGTGACGCCCTTCGGTTTCCCGGTCGAGCCCGATGTGTAGAAGATGATGGCGGGCTCATCCGCAGCGAGCCGCGCCGGCTTGAAATCGTCCGCGCATTGCTCAAGTCCGCGCTCAAACTCGGTCCATCCCTCGGCCGTACCGACGCTGATCCGCGCGGCAAGCGTCCAAGGCCCGTTGAATTTTCCGACATTCGCCGCCGTGGTGATCGCGCCGCGCGCGCCGGAATGCTGGATACGGTAGGCGACGTCGCCGCCGTCAGCATGTCGATGCAAGGGATCGGGATCGCGCCCAGCTTGAGGCAGCCGAGCATGGCGATCTGCCATTCCGGCAGGCGCGGCAGCATGACGATGACGCGGTCGCCGCGGCCGATGCCGAGCGACTGCAGCAGATTGGCGCAGCGGTTGGAAAGCCGGCTGATGTCGGCGAAGGTGAAGCGGCGTTCCTCGACCGCTCTCGTCGCACCAGATCAGCGCAAGCCGTGCCGGGTCGCGCGCCAGTTCATCGATGACGTCGCCGCCGAAGTTGAAGTCCGCCGGCACCTGCCAGCGAAGCGCCGATAGGCGTCGGCATAATCCGACATCGCCAGTCTCATGCGCAACCTCCAACGGGTGATGCCCATGTTTGCGCCGGACTTGGCTTGGCAGCACTGCGCCATCGAAACACCATCACAACTGCGCCTGCCGAGGCCGCGCAGCCCGGCACCGCGGCGCTCCGCCGCACCGCGTATCGCGTTGGAGCGGCGCCCAGGTGTAAGCTCAGGAATGGACTATCAAAACGAATATGGCCCAGACAATTGTCCGACAGTGCTACAATCGGATCGAAAATTTGTCAATGAATCCAGCCTGGTGTAGCCTTTCCTTGCAGGTTCCTGTCACGACGTCTGTTGGTTCGGGAGGAGAATCATCATGACAATCACTGTGGGAACCATCGTCGCCTCTTCCTTGGCGACGATCTCATGTGTCTTCGCGCTCGGCCTCACCGGTGCCAGCGCGCAATCCGCCATCGACATCGGCGTGATCGGCCCGTTCAGCGGCCCGTGGGCCGACCACGGCAAACTCATGCGGGTCGGCGCGGAAATGGCCATCGAGGACATCAATAAGGCCGGCGGCATCAAATCGATGGGCGGCGCCAAGCTCAACCTGATCGCTGCCGACACCGGTCCGTCGATCGAGACCACGACCAACGCGGTGCAGCGCCTGCTCAGCCAGAACAAGCTCGCCGCCTTCGTGTGCTGCTTTCTGAGTTCGTTCTCGCTTGCTGCCAGCGAAATCGGCGAGCGCCAGCAGGTGCCGATGCTCACTTTCAGCTACAGCGATGAGCTCGTGCGCCGCGGTTACAAATATATCTTCCGCGACAGCAGCGGCGCTGACACTCAGGTGAAAGCTGCGATCAAGCTACTCAAGGAACAGGCCGAAACAGCCGGCCGCAAGATCGAAACCGCCGCGCTCGTTGGCGACAACACCGGCGCGACCGTCTCCTATTTCAAGAGCCTCGAAGAGGTCCTGCCCCAGAATAACGTGAAGATCGTGCTCAACCGGGTGTGGACGCCGCCGCTTGCCGACGCGATCCCGGTGGCGCTCGCAACCCGTTCGGCCAATCCGGACATCATTTTTCTCGGCGCGACCACCTTCGATGACAGCGTCGCGATCGTGCGCGCGTTCAACGCCACCGGCGTCAAGAAGCTGACGCTCGGCAACGGCGCCCAGTTCGTCACGCCGGAGTTCTTGCAGGCGCTGGGAGCGAAGGAAGCTGAAGGCCTGATGACCACGCAAGGCACGGCCATTACCAAGGATCCCTACGCCACGGACTTCCTGAAGCGCTTCCGCGAGAGTCAGAAGATCTCCTGGACCATGCACAACACCACGTCGGTCTATTCGGAAATCTGGATCATTAAGGAGGCGCTGGAAAAGGCCGGCTCGGCCGATCCGAAGAAAGTGCGCGACGCACTCGCGACGCTTCACATCACGAAGCCGCCACCGACCGCATTCAACGGCTCGGAGGTCAAGTTCGATGAACACGGCCAGAATCCGCTCGCGCCGCCGTTCATCGTCCAGTGGCAAAACGGCGTGCCGGTTCTGGTGACGCCGGCGAAGTCGCGGTCGCGCCATTGAAGTGGCCTTCGTAGCGACGGTCGTTCATGAGCCTGGACATCATCCTGCAGGCCGCTGTCGGAGGCCTCCTGCTCGGTGGTGTCTATACGCTGCTGGCCGCGGGCCTGACGCTGATTTTCGGCGTCATGCGGGTGATCAACTTTGCCCAAGCCGATTTCATGATGCTGGGCATGTTCGCCACGTATTTGGTGGCCACCACGACGGGCATCGATCCGCTCTTGCTGGCGGTGCCCGTCGGAATGGCTTTGGCCGCGCTGGGAATGGGATTTGCCCGCCATTTCCTCGAACGGGTCCCGCGCGGCGACCACAACGCGCAGCTCATTCTTACCTTGGGCGTCTCGCTGGTTCTTCAGCACCTCGTGCTCATCGTTTTCGACCCGACGCCGCGTGTGGTGGTACGGCCCTATACCAACGCCTATTGGACGCCGTTCGGTCTTTTCATCAATGAGGCGCGCCTTTTCGCCTGCCTCGCCTCGCTCGTCATCATGGTGGCGCTATATCTTTTCCTGACGCGCAGCTGGACCGGACGGGCCATGCGGGCGACGGCGGATGATCCGGTCTCCGCAGAGGGCGTTGGCATCAATGTCCGCCAGACTCACATCGCCGCCTTCATGGTCGGAACCGGCCTTGCCGGCATTGCCGGCGCGCTGACGGTGACCTTCATGGCAGCAAGCCCGACCATCGGCAACGACTTCATCGTGATCATGTTCCTGGCGATCGTGTTGGGAGGACTGGGTAGCGTCGCCGGCGCCGCGATCGGCGCTTTCGTCGTCGGGCTCGTCCAATCGTTCTCGGGCTTGCTGCTCCCGCTGCAACTTCAGAACGTGATGCTGTTCGTCGTCTTTGTGCTCATCCTGCTGCTTCGCCCGCAGGGGCTGTTCGGCTTGCGTCAGCGGGTGTGAGGATGCCGCCGGCGCAATCAGAGCACGCAGACAAGAAGTCGGCGCTGCGCGCCTATCGCGTTCCCGTTGTCGTCGTCGCGATCTATTTCGCGATCGTGATGCCAGGTAAACGACTTCTACTTGAGCCGTCTCACTGCCTTGATCGCGTTCTGGGCCGCGCTCGGAATGACCTGGAATCTGATCGGCGGCTACGCCGGGCAGTTGTCGCTTGGCCACGCCGCCTTCGTCGGTCTTGGCGGCTATATCACTTTCATCCTCCAGGTTGATTTCAACCTCACACCCTGGATCGGTATGCTGGCGAGCATCGCTTGTGCGGCGCTCGCCGCCCTCGTAGTCGGCGCGCCAACGCTCAAACTCTCCGGCATCTATTTCAGCCTGGCCACGCTCGCCTATCCGCTGATCCTGCAAATTCTCTTCACCTATTGGGGCTTCCAGGAGGCGCTCATCCCGGCGCATCACGAGAGCCCGTTCCTCTTCATGCAATGGCCGGATCCACGTTGGTACGCGGGCATCTTCGGCGTCATTTTGCTGCTGTGCTGGCTCGGCACCGTGTTCCTCGAGCGTTCGCAATGGCGTTACCTGTTGACCGCAGTGCGTGAAGATGAGTCGGCCGCGTCCGCCGTCGGGATCAACACCTGGCTCGCCAAGCTCTGGGCCTTCGTGGTCAGCGGCGCGGTCGCAGGTCTCCTTGGCGTCATCTACGCGCAGATGCTTTTTGTGGTGACGCCGGAAACGATGTTCGGCATCGGCGTGTCGGTGCAGGCGCTGATCGTCAATCTCGTCGGCGGCATAGGCCATCCCGTCGGGCCGCTGCTCGGCACGCTGATCGTGGTGCCGATCTCGCAAGTGCTGGACGCCAAGTTCGGGGCAATCTCGGGCGCGTCCCAGCTCGTCTATGGCATGGTGCTGATCGTCGTGGTGCTGCTCATCCCGCGTGGCTTGATCGACGAGCTGCGCCGTTTCGATTCCTCCGGCCGCCCTTGGCTCGCAGGATTGCAAACCTGGCTCTCCCGCCGCCACCTTAATGTTAGCCCTCCGCCATCCGCTCGCCGCAGTGCCGCGCGACACGCCAGATGGCTCGCCACCCAAAGGGGCGGTTATGCTGACTGCGAACGGGCTGTCAAAATCCTATGGCGGCGTGGTCGCGCTCAAGAATTTCAGCCTGGATGTTCGCCAGCATGAATTCATCGGCATCGTCGGTCCGAACGGCGCCGGGAAGACGACCCTCTTCGACCTTCTCACCGGCTTCCAACGCCCGACCGGCGGCGAGCTCAAACTGGGCGGCGAGACGGTGACCGGCTGGGCGCCCTATCGGCTCGCGCGCGCCGGTATCCGACGTACCTTCCAGATCCCGCGCCCTTTCGGGCGGCTTAGCGTCTACGAGAACGTCGATGCTCGGCGGCATCGTCGAGAAGGATCCGGATTCCGAAGAGCTCAAAGTGGCGATCTGGGAGTCACTGCAAGCGGTAGGCCTCGCGCAACTCGCCAATCGGCCGGCGGAATCGCTCGGTCCTTCACAAATAAGGTTGCTCGAAGTCGCCCGCGCTCTCGTCTCGCGACCGACCCTTCTCCTCCTCGATGAGCCGCTCGCGGGCCTCGACCGCGCCGAGGTGCAGGAGCTCATCGATATCCTGCGCCGCCAGCAAGCAGAGGGCCTCACCATAATCCTGGTCGATCACGCAATCGGCACCGTCGCCAAAGTCGTCGAGCGTGTGGTGGTGATCGACAATGGAAAGCTGATCGCCGACGGGGCGCCGGCGGAGGTCACTGTCATGCCGCGCGTGATCGAGGCGTATCTTGGCTCGAAGTGGGATCATGCTCGCCATTGAAAACATTCACGCCGGCTATGGGCGCGTGCGCGTCTTGCACGACGTAACTCTCTCCCTCGCCTCCGGCGAAGCGATCGGCGTGCTCGGCCCGAATGGCGCCGGCAAAACCACACTTTTGCGAACGATTGCCGGCCTCTGCACGGTCTATGACGGCTCGGTGGTGTTCGACGGAAAGCCGCTCGACGGCATGCCAGGACACGCACGGGCATCACTCGGGCTCGCGCATGTGCCGGAAGGACGCCGGATCTGGCCATCGCTCACCGTTGAGGAAAATTTGCTGATCGGCGCATGGCGACTGACGCCGGCCGAACGCAAGCGCGAGGTCAGCGCCTTGCTCGATTCTGTCATCGACCTGTTCCCGCGCCTGAAGGAACGGTTCCGGGCGCGCGCCGGCGTGCTCAGCGGCGGCGAGCAGCAGATGCTGGCCATCGGCCGCGCTTTAATGTCGAAACCGAGCGTGATCCTGGTGGACGAGCCGTCGATCGGTCTGGCGCCGATCATGGTCGAAGCGGTGATGGGCGCGCTTCATCGGCTGCGCCAGCAACAGAACCTGGCCATCATGCTGGTCGAGCAGCGCACGCAAGACATCCTCGACCTGTGCGACCGCGTCTACATCCTCAACCGAGGCCGGCTGGTGGACGGCGGCCGCCGCCGCGAAGAGCTTACCCGCGAGGCGATCGAAGCCGCCTATTTCCGCTCGGGCTAAAGCCGCTAGGGCATTAGCACCAGCCGGCCGGTCGGCTGCGCGTCCATCACGCGCTGGTGCGCGGCCGCCGCTTCCTCAAGCGGCAAGGGCTTATCGATCACGGGCCTGATCAGACCGCGGTCGACCATCCGGATGACGTCATCGAGCTCCTTGCGAGTGGTCGAGTTCGAACCGAGCAGCGACGTGTTGCGCAACAACAGCCACGCCGGATTGAACGAAATCGACCGGTCGTTGAGCTGTCCGACGAAGACATAACGCCCGCCGATCGCGAGCGCGCGGAAGCACGAGCCGAACACAGGCTCGCCGACATTGTCGCAGATCACGTCAAAGCCGCGTGGTGCGACCTCGAGCAGCTTGCGGTCGAAGCGTTCGCCGCGCTGGATCACGACCACCTCATCCGCGCCGACCGCGCGCAAAGCCTGCGACTTCGACGGAGACGTGGTCAGCGCCACGACGAAAGCGCCGCAGAGTTTCGCCACCTGCACCCCATGGATGCCGAGGCCGCCACCGGCGCCGGTCACCAGCACGTTGTCGCCCGCCTTGGTACGGCCGACCTCGCGGATCGCGTGCAGTTCGGTGCCGATCGCGCAGGAAAGCGTGCAGGCGATCTCCGGCGGGATCGACCGCGGCACAACGGAGAGCGCATTCTCGCGCACCAAGCGCATATTCGGCGTAACTGCCCGGGCCGTTGTGCCCGAAGAAGCGCTGGTTCGGGCACATGCCCTCCTGCCCGGATCGGCAGAGGTCGCACTGGCCGCAAGTCTCGCGGTTGGTGCTGGCGACCTGGTCGCCGACCTTGATGCGGGTGACCTCCTCGCCCACTGCGATCACGTCGCCGGCCATTTCGTGACCCGGCACGAGCGGCAGCTTGACCAGCGCGCGATAGGTGCCGTCACGCACCAGGAGATCGTGGAAGCACACGCCGCTGGCGCGGATGCGCAGCAACACCTGGTCACCGCGCGGCGGCGCTGGCATCGGCATTTCTTCCACGCGCAGGATTTCCGGACCGCCAATGCCGCTCTGCACGACCGCCCGCATCGTCTGTTTCGCCATCAGCCCACATCCTTCTTCCAACGCCGGCCAGAAACCGGCGGGATCCTTGCGCAGCAAATCGGTGTCCTCGCCCGGCCGCGGGGCGCGGCCCGCAACCGGGGCAATGCCCTCGAAATCCCACGGCGGGGCGGCGGCGCGCAGCTTCCCTGCCCCGCGCACCTCGAGGTCGCGCAGATGCCCGCGCTGCCAGGTGTCCCGATGCGCCGAGGCTTCATGATCGGCATGCACGCGAGCGCAGGCGATACCGGCACGTCCCAGCGCGACGATCCACCAGTCGCTTGGTGCGCTCCCGAGCGCGTTTTCGATTTCAGCGTCGAGCGCCTGCATATTGGCAAGACGCGCCGGAGCCGTGGCAAAACGCGGATCCGTGGCGAGCGCGTCGCGCTCGATCACGCCGCAGAGCGCGCGGAAGCCGGTGTCGTCCTCGACGGTGAGCGCGATCTTTCCGTCCGTCGTGCGATAGAGCCCGTCCGGCGCACTGTGTCGGGCGTGCCGCGTCGACCGCGGGCCTTGTCGCGCAAATGCGCCGCAAGCTGCGTGAGCAGGACTGAGGTCGCTCCGCCGAGCATAGTCATCTCGATGTATTGCGGCTTCCGGATCGCGACCGCGCGCGATCAGCGCGGCGAGCACCGCCTCGCAAATAATCTGCCCACAATAGAGATCCATCATGCCGTAATAGCGTACGCGCTCGCCGCCTTCGGTGTCGCCATTGAGTGCGGCGAACCCGGAGAAGGCCTGGATATGCGGATCGGTGCACGGCAATCCCGCCATTTCCCCTTCGCGACCGAAGCCGCTCGACGACACGAACACGATGCGCGGATTACGCGCAGCCACCTCCTTGAAGCCGTAGCCCATGCGATCGATTGCGCCGGAGCGGAAATTCTCAATCATCACGTCGGCCGTTTCGGCCAGCCTCCACGCGAGCTTGCGGTCGGTTTCGTCCTTGAGGTTGAGCTTGACCGAGCGGCTATTGGCATTGAGGCAGGCATAGGTCGTGGTCGAGCCGCGCCAGGGCGGGAGCGTGTACATGATGAATTCGTTCGGCGCCTCGATCTTGACCACGGTGGCGCCGAGTTGCGCGAGCTGCGAAGCCGCCCACGGCGCCACTCCGCCGAGACCGAAATTGACCACGCGGATGCCGCGCAATGGCAGGCTCGCCGCGCTCATGATGCGCCTCGCTCGAGTGCGGCCAGCACCTCCTTGGTGTGCGCGCCGACCGAGGCGGCCCGTCCAGGCTGATGTGCGCCAAGCGGCTCGTCGTTGACGCGCCACGGCATGCGCACCAGGGCGCCGCCGCCATTATCGAAGATCGAAGCGTAAAGCTTCGACTGCGGATGATGCATCGCCTCGACCGGCTGCTGAAACGGCACCGACCAGCCGCCATGCTTGCGGATCAGCGCAATCGCCTCCTCGCGCGTCAGCGCGGGCGAACGCCTTCTCGTAGCGCGGCCGCGCCCAGTCGATCCTGTCCTCCATGCCGATGGTGCTGAACCAGTTGTCCTCGACCTCGCGCGCAAAGTCGCCGAGCCCAAGCTCCTCGCACATCGCCCGCCAGGCCTCGCGCTGATCGGGCAGGAAATCGAGCGTGATCCAACCGTCGCGCGTGCGATAACCGCAATCTGGCTGGCGTGAGATGGCGCGCACATGATAGCCGGCCCAGCGGTCCGGGTCGGAGCGCGCAGCCCAATGAATGGTCTTGAGCGTCGCTAAAGCCCGGTCGATGGAGATGCGCGAGACAAGAGGTTTCGGTTGGTCGGGGCGGATGCAAGCGGCCAGCGCCGCCTGGACCGCTGCGCTCGCCGCCGAAGCCGAGGCAAGATCGGCGCCGAGCCGTAGCGGTTTGCCGTCCCGGCTCGCCGACATAGCCGGTCACCGCCATCGACGCCTGCGCGAGGGTCTCACTACTGCCTGAACCGCCGGGCACCGGACCATCGTCGATCTCGACCACTGAACGCGTTCGCGCATTCTTGCCGCGGCCGCCGGCAAGCGCAGCCTCCGCGCTCCAGCTCCGGTCGGCAAGCGCGATATCGGCACTGGCGCAAAGCCGCGCGAAGTCGGCGCGCTCTTTGGTGTTCCTCAGATCAAGCGCGACGCAGCGCTTGCCTTCGTTGAGCACGTCGAACATGGCGCCGGCCTTCCAGCCGCGCGCAATGTCTCCCTCCGGCGGCTCGACCTTGATCACCTCGCCTCCGAGCATGCCGAGATGCCAGCCGGCGAACGGCCCCACAATCCGCTGTGCAGGCCTCGACCACGCGCATTCCGGACAGCGGGCCTTTGGCACTCATTACAACAGCCCGTTATCTCGGACCGCACGCATTGCCGCATAGGCGGCAGTGCAGGCGCCTTCAATCTGTTCGTCAGTGTGCGCGGTCGAGATGTAGAGCTTGCTCGCCGGGTGCACAAAGAAATCGCGCTTGAGCAGCTCGATGCCGAACTGCTGCGCCGCCTTGCGGTTGGTCGCGGCGTAGCTGCGATAATCGTAAATCTCGCCGTCACCGAACACAGGATCGGCGAAGGCAGGCGGCCCGATCATCTGCAGCGGGATCGAGAGCTTGTGCGCGCATTCCTCGAAGCCGCGGCCAAGCGCAGTGCCGATCTCGCCGATCCGCGCCGGGCCATCCTCCTCCGCAAGCACATCGAGCGTGGCGAGGCCAGCCGCGGCGGCGAGCGGATTGCCGTTGAGCGTGCCGCTCATATAGACCGAACGCCCGTCATTGGGTACGGGTCGGCACCGTGAGTTCGAGCACATCGCGCCGTCCCGCCACGGCTGCCAGCGGAAGCCCGCCGCCGATGACCTTGCCGAGCGAGCAAAGGTCGGGCTCGACCCCGAAAGCTTCCTGCGCGCCGCCGAGCGCCAGCCGAAAGCCGGTGACCACCTCGTCGAAAACAAGCAGCGCGCCGGTGCGGTCGCACAGCGCCCGCAGGCCGGCCAGGAAGCCAGCCTTCGGCATCAGCGAGCGCTGCACCGGCTCGACTATGATCGCCGCAAGACTGTCCGCCACTGGTTCGACAAGCTGCATGATGGTGTCGAGATCGTTATAGGGTGCGATCAGCATAGTGCTGCTGACACCGGCGGGAATGCCAGCCGAGTCCGGCTGCGCCAATGGATAGTTGGCATCGCGCGTGGGCTTGAGCCCGTGCAGCGCGTAGTCGTGGTGGCCGTGATAGGCGCCTTCAAATTTGAGCACCAGATCGCGGCCGGTGAAGGCGCGGGCGAGGCGCAGCGCATAGAAGGTCGCCTCCGCCCCATCGCCGACGAATTTCACCGCCTCGCGCGCAGCCGACGAAATCGGCAATACGCGCGGCAAGCCGCGGCGCGATGTCGTTCATGGCGTAGAACGTGGTGCCGCGCGCAGCCTGTTCCTGGATCGCGGCAACCACCCGCGGATGCGCGTGGCCGAGGATCATTGGCCCCGAGCCGAGCACGAAATCGGTGAGTTTGCGCCCGTCATCGGACCAAATCGTTGCGCCCTCGCCGCGCGCGGCGACGAAAGCAACCGGATCCGGCAGCTTGAAGGTGCCGAAACAGTTGCCTGGAATGAATTCGCGAGCCCGGCCGGTTCGCGTTCATTTGGATTGTCCTGTCTGGCGCGCCGTCACGCACCAAGAGCCTTCGGCCCGGTTCGAGTCGTGTTTCAAGGTGATGCCGTAGGACTCGCGCGCCGCATTCGGGCTGATATAGCCGTCATCGAGATCCGCCTGAATCTGTTCGAGGCTGCGCTCGGCCGGCGGGCCATAGCCGCCGCCGCCGGCGCAGCGGAAATGGATAATAGTGCCCTTGGGGAAATGCATCGGCGCGGTCTTCGACTTAAGCACGCGGCGCGTTCCATCCGGCAGCTTGGCCCAGAATTCGGATTTCGGCGCGGCTTCGCCGCCGAACAACCCGTAGGGAGCGAACTTGGCGCGCTCGGCCGTGAGCGTCACCGTTGCGTCGTGCTCGAGCTTGATCTCGCGCAGGATGCCGGTGCCGCCGCGCCAGCGCCCTGGGCCGCCGCCGTCTTCCGAGATCGCGTAGCGCAGTACCTGGATCGGGAAGCTGATCTCCAGCGCCTCGCTCGGCGTATTGCCTGTATTGCCGACATTGACGCGGCGGGCATTGACGCCGTCTCCCTTGTGATTAGCGCCCTGCCCCGCGCCATGCGTCTCGACCATGAGGAGCTCGCGGTCGCGCCCGTCCTCGCGCACCCGCGCGCCGAGCGAAAGTACGCCGGAGCTTCCAGCGCCAGCCGCGCAGACGCGCTCCGGCACCGCCTGCGCGAGCGCACCGATAATCACGTCGGCGATGCGCGAAGCGGTCTCATGATTGCCGGCGATCACCGGCGCGGGCGCCATCGGGTTGACCACCGAACCGGCCGGCGCGTCGACCTTGATCGGCCGATAGGAACCCGAGTTCGGCGGGTTTTCCGGATCTGTAAGGCATTTTATCGCGTAGCAGGTGGCAGACACCGTCACCGCCAAAGGCGCGTTCATACCGCCGCGCACCTGCGGCGAGGAGCCAGCAAAATCCACATGGATGTTATCGCCCTTCACCGTAACCTTCGCCGCAATCTTGATCGGCTCTTCGCCGATCGCATCGTCGTCGCAATAATCCTCGAACGAATAGGTGCCGTCGGGGATCTTCGCGATGGCTGCCCGGGTAAGACGCTCGGACGCGTTGACGATTTCCTCCATCGCGGCCTGGTAGGTCTCGAGCCCATACTTCTCGCAGAAGCTGAGGACGCGCCGCTCGGCCGCGACACAGCCCGCATATTGCGAACGCAGATCGCCATAGCGTTCGCGCGAATTGCGCGTGTTGTGCAAGAGTACGTCGACGATGTCGCGGTTGATCTTTCCCTCTTCGTAGATGCGCACCGGCGGGATGCGCAGGCCTTCCGCATAGATGTCTGGCATGGTCGCCGAATAGCTACCCGGCCCGCCGCCGCCGACGTCGACATAATGGCCGCGCACAGCGGAATAGCCGACGATCTGCCCGGAGAAAAAGATCGGCTTCGCCATGATGAAATCGGGGAGGTGGTTGTTTCCCTGATAAGGATCGTTCTGGTAGACGACGTCGCCTGGTTTGAGTGTTTCCGGCGGGATGCGTTTGAGACAGGCGCCGAGCGACATCGGCATCGAAGCAAGATGGACCGGAATGTCACCGATCCCTTGCACCGCAAGCTCGCCGCTGCTGGTGAGCAGGCCGCAGGATAAGTCGCCTGCTTCCTTCCACAAATTCGAATAGGCGGTGCGCACCACCACCGCCTTCATCTCCGCCACAGCATTGATGAGGCCGGAGCGCAGAACCGCCAACGTGATTGGGTCGAGATTGCTGATGCTCACGAGACCCCCGCCTGCGATCAGGAGATTGGAATGCTCATCCGCCCGCACGATGCGTTTGGGCGGAACGATGAGAGTTGAATCGTTCTGCTCGACGATAGCCGGCCCGGTGAAGCTCGTCCCGGGGACGAGCGCCGTGCGTTCATAGACCGGGATTTCGACACGGTCGCCCTTGTTCGGGCCGAACGCGACCATACGCGTGCCAATCCGCTGAGGTGAGCGCATCGCGCTTGCCGGCTTGGCGGCGCCGTTGCGTGGCGGACGGTAGAGCCGCCCCACCGCACGCATACGCACATTGACCACCTCGACCGGCTCGTCCGGCACGCAGAACCCGTAAAGCCGCTCGTGCATCGCGTGGAATTCCTGCGTGGTCGCGGCAAGCCAGTCCGCGTCGTTGCGCCGCGACGGGGACGCTGACGCTCGACTGCTCGCCGATGTAGCGCAAATCGAGGATGCGGAAGAGTTCGCGCCGCTTCGTCTTCGATCCCTTCGTCCGCCAGCTGCGCATGTGCGCCGGCGGCGAGCTCGGCAAAGATCCGCTCGAGCTGAAGATGAAGCGTATCGCTGATCGGGGCGAGATGCGTCATCACATAGTCATGCGTGACGTCGCTGACGACAAGGCCAAATGCCGATAGACAGCCCGGGATCGCCGGCACCAGCACCTTCGGGATTTCGAGCTCGGCGGCGATATCAACCGCGTGCATCGGGCCGGCGCCGCCGAAGGCGATCAGCGAGAAGTCGCGCGGATCATAACCGCGCCCGACCGAGACCGCGCGCGTTGCCCCGGCCATCGCCGCGTTAACGATGCGGCGGATGCCCCAGGCCACTTCCTGTGCGCCCATGCCAAGCCGGCGGCCGAGCTTCTCGCAAGCCTTGTGGGCGAGATCAGTATTCAGCGCGACCTCGCCGCCAAGCCGTTGCTCCGGACCCAGCACGCCGAGAACCAGATTCGCATCGGTAACGGTCGGCTCTTCGCCGCCCCGGTTGTAGCAGGCCGGGCCAGGTGTCGCGCCCGCGCTCTGCGGCCCGACCCGGAATTGGCCAGCGGCATCGACCCAGCCGATGCTGCCGCCGCCGGCGCCGATGGTGAGGATGTCGACCGACGAGACGCGGATCGGCATGTCCATCACATGCCGCTCGTGCGTCATCGGAATGTCCTTTGCCCGGCAGCAGACACACGTCAAAACTGGTGCCGCCCATGTCGACGGTGATGCCGTTTTCGAGCCCGGTCTGCTCGATCAGATAGCGGCCGGCGACCACGCCGCCGCTCGGTCCCGAAAGCAGCAGTGTCACCGGCACATGCGCGGTGCGCTCGGCCGAGGCCACGCCGCCGTTCGACTGCATCACCCAGAGCCGCGTCTGCTTGTTCCAGGCGGTGACGGAATCCTGCAACCGGCGCAGATAGCCGCCGACGATCGGCGCCAGATAGGCGTTGAGCGCCGTCGTGCTGGAACGTTCGTATTCGCGGAATTCCGGCAGGACTTCGGAGGAAATCGAAATCAGCGCGCCCGGCATCTCGCGCTCGAGAATGTCGCGCACCATGCGCTCATGCGTGTTGTTGAGGTAGGAGTGCATGAGGCACACCGCGACACAGTTGATGCCGCGGCGCGAGAGGATGCGCGCGGCCTCGACCACCGAGAATTCCTCGAGCGGGCCGATGACCTCACCGCGATGATCGATGCGCTCGTCAATTTCAAGACGATCGCGGCGCCGAACCAGGGGCGGCGGCGGATTGGCGCGCAGGTCGTAGATCTGCTCGGGCGGACGTGTAAGCCGCGCAATCTCGAGGACATCGCGGAAGCCGGCGGTGCAGATCATACCGATGCGCGGGCCCGAGCGCTCGAGCGTCGCATTGGTGGCGACCGTTGTGCCGTGGATGAGATAGCGCACATCGCCGGCTTTCTCACCGCCGAGCTTGTCCACCGAGGCGATCACCGCGCGCGACGGGATCGGCCTTGTTGGAGGACACCTTTGCGCTGGCGACCAGCCCCTCCTCTTCATCCCAAAGCACGCTATCGGTGAACGTGCCGCCGGTATCGACGCCGACCCGCTTCATCCGTGCGCCTTTCGCAGCTGCGGGGATGCGGCCGGCACCGGAGTGCCGGTGTCGAGTGCGAACTTCACATAGGCATCGCGGATCTTGCGCGTGATTGGTCCGGGGATCGGATCGGGCAGCGCCTCGCCATCGATTGATCGCACCGATGCGATCGCCTCGAGCGAGGAGGTAACGAACACTTCGTCCGCAGCGGATATGTCGTATCGGGTGAGATTGCTCTCCACGCATTCAATGCCGATGCGTCGCGTGGTGGCGATGACGTTCTTGCGTGTGATGCCCGAGAGCGCGAGCGACTCCTGCGGCACGACCACGCGTTCGCCATGCACGGCGAAGAGGTTCATCGCATGCCCTTCGGCCACATAGCCTTCCGGATCGCGCATGATCGCGATGTCGGCGCCGCGGTCCTGCGCCTCGAGATAGGCAAGGATGTAGGTGAGGTAATTGTTCGCCTTGATGCGGGCGTCGAGGCTGGAGGGCGCCGGGACGCTGGTAGCTCGAGAAGACCGCGGTGAAGCTCTCGATCTCCCCGGTATAAGCGATGCGGCGATCGCCGATCTGCGGAATGATCACCAACGTCGCCTTGCCGAGCTTGTTCGAATATTTCAGGCCGAGAGGACCGGAGCCGCGGCTCACTAGCGGCCGCAGATATCCCATCTTGCTTTCGGCCATTCCGTTGCGTGACGCGGTTTCGAGGATGAGGTCGTGCAACTCGGCCGGCGACACCGGCATGGTGATGCGCAGCATGCGCGCGCTTTTGAACATGCGCTCGACATGTTCATCGAGATGCAGCACGCGCCCGTTGCATACGCCGATGCCTTCGAAACAGCCGTCGCCGTAAAGAAAGCTATGGTCGGTGACCGGGACGGTGGCTTCGGCGTCCTCGACAAAACGGCCGTTGAGATAAAACCACATGCTATCCCCCTCGGTGTGCTTCACGGCGCGGGCTCTGCGGCCTCGCCCTGCGCGAGTGACAGTGACTGAGACTCAAGGACGCGTGTAGTCCCGGCAGGATCCTCGTTCCACCCAACTATGAGCGCACGAGCTATTGTCGGACAATGCTACAATCCGGCCGAAAATGGCGTCAAGGTCGATGCGATTGGCCACGGTCGCCCCACGGCCCCTAACGTTCGCCGATGGCCGTCGTCTCTCCACCGATCGAGTTGGTTCAGGCACCGCAGCGTCTGATTCATCATGGTCGCTTTGAGCAAACGGACATTCGCGCCGATCGCCCCGTCACGGGGCCGGATCCAAATAGGTCATCAGCACCTGCTCGCCCAAACCGTCGCGATGAAGCAGCGCGTTTATTACGCCCAAGAGAAGAAGCGCCGAGAATGAGCTTGTTCGCCCATTCGTCGTCGTGCAGGCGCGCGGCGTTTTTGAGGATGCCCCTGGATGACGCTCTCTACTGCGTCGAGCGCAACGATTTTCGACAATCGCGCTTTTACCCTCCGATAAGCACGGTTATCGGAAGCAATCGGCTGTCCGCTTTACTCCCAATAGCAGACAAACGCGGCTGCGGTCGTAATGTCCGCTAAGTGCCCAGAAGCGACATTGCCTTTCCACTAGGCGGCGAATCCGCAACTCGGCGTGCCAGTGCCGTGAACTAATATCCGTTATGGGACAAAGCGGACGTGGTGCGGACACTGCTAACCCCGCGTCCGTCACGAGCGCTTGAGGTGGCTGAGGCGACGCGCTGCCTCCGGATTTGCGGCGCCCGGCGGCATGCGCCCCGCGATGAGGTCCTTGACCTGATTCACCGTGTCGAAGGCTTGGTGCTCTGCGGCGTCCGGCGAATTGATGGTGAAAACCTCCACGAGGGGACCGGCACAGATTTTATTTTTGGTAGGGACAACCATTGACGCACATCCATTCAGGACGCGACCGCAAGCGGTGGCATCTCCGGCCGCTTATCGATTACCTTGTCGACTAAGCCGAAATCTTTGGCCATCTCCGCCGTCATAAAATAATCGCGCTCCAGCACGTCTTCGATCTTCTGCAGCGGCTGGCCGGTATGCTTCATGTAGATCTCATTGAGCCGCTCCTTGAGATTCAAAATCTCCTGGGCGTGCAGCATGATGTCTGTCGCCTGGCCCTCGAAGCGGCCCTTGGGCTGATGCACCAAGATGCGCACATTTGGCAGCGCGAAACGCAGGCCCTTCTGCCCGGCGGCGAGCAGCAGCGATCCCATTGAGGCTGCCTGCCCGACGCACAGCGTCGACACCGGCGGACGCACGAACTGCATGGTGTCGTAGATCGCGAGCCCTGAGGTCACCATCCCGCCCGGGGAGTTGATGTACATCGAGATTTCCTTCTTCGGCTTTCTTCGGCTTCTAGGAACAGTAGCTGCGCAACAACCAGCGTGGCCATGCCGTCTTCGATCGGGCCAGTGATGAAGATGATGCGCTCCTTCAAAAGCCGCGAATAGATGTCGTAGGCGCGCTCGCCGCGATTGGTCTCCTCGACCACCATTGGGACGAGCTGGTTTTGGTAGGTATCGTCCGGATCTCTCATGTCGCCTCCTTTGGACGGGCCGATCGCCATCAGCGCAAATTTGCACGAAAACCGCACATCAACAGCTGAGCATGTCCGCTTTGGGTCATTAGCGGACAAACCGTCCCCGGCTAATCTCTGCCTTTGTCCGCTTTGGTCCAATAGCGGAAACGCGGGCACGGTTGGATGTCCGCTAAGTGCCAATAGCGGACATTCGGCGGTGCAAAACAAATGTCCGGTTAAGGGCCAATAGCGGACCGCACGATTTCAGTCTTGCCCCTTCAATCTAGCGATTAGGCCGTAAATATCGCCGAGGACGTAGAGGTCGCGCACCTTTGGACCATCGAAGGTGAACATCGGCAGACGTTGCTGCTACTGCTGCTGACGTTCCTGCCGCTGATGTTGCTGCTGCGGGCGTCGTTGCTGCTGCTGTTGCCGTTGCTGCTGTTGTTGCTGCTGCTGCTGTTGCTGCTGCTGCTGTTGTTGCTGCTGCTGCTGTTGCTGCTGCTGCTGTTGCTGCTGTTGCTGCTGTTGCTGCTGTTGCTGCTGTTGCTGCTGTTGTTGCTGTTGCTGCTGTTGCTGCTGTTGCTGTTGCTGCTGTTGCTGCTGTTGCTGCGTTGCTGCTGTTGCTGCTGTTGTTGCTGCTGCTGTTGCTGTTGCTGCTGCTGTTGCTGTTGCTGCTGTTGCTGTTGCTGCTGTTGCTGCTGCTGCTGGCTGTTGCTGCTGCTGCTGCTGCTGCTGGCTGCTGCTGCTGTTGTTGCTGCTGCTGCTGGCTGTTGCTGGCGTTGTTGCTGCTGCATCTGCTGCTGCGCTGGCGTTGTTGCTGCTGCTGTTGCTGCGTTGCTGCTGTTGTTGCTGCTGCTGCATCTGCTGCTGGCGCTGCTGTTCAATCTGTCCTTGGCCGGTCTGGACGCCCTGGACGCCTCTTGTCCGCCGACATTGCCGAACTGCCGCTGCAGATTCGTGTTCTTGAACGGCACATTGGCGCGATGCGCCGCGTCGAACCTCCAGTTCTGGAATTGCCCGCCACCGGTGACGTTGACTCGGTTGAACCTGCTGTAAAGGGCAGTGTTGGTCTGGACCGCGGCGTAACCCCTGTTTCCCCAATTGTAGTGGTACCACAACGCAGGCCCGACAAAGGCTGCCGCGCCGAACCCGATTACGGGGCCGACAGTCCACCAACGCGGATACCAGAAGAATGGTACGTATGCCGGCGGCCAATAATCGGCACCGTATACGACCACAGGATCGTAGACCGGGACGTAAACATAATCCGGCTCAACTGGCTCGATGACGATGTATTCCGGCGGCCCCACATAGCCTGTGCTCGGCGGCGCGGCGACTCTCCTGACCTTCTGTTCCTTGCTCGACTTTAGATTGCCGGCCTCATCTGCCCTGGCGCGCAGCGCTTGAATCGCATTCTGTATGTCGTCGGGCTGAGCCAGAAAGGCCTCGCCGAGTTGCTGGGTCCAGTCCAGCTTATCGCTCATCATTGCCAAAACTTGCGGGACCGACGTCAATCCCTTGACGCTTGGATCCCACGGCTCTTTTTGCATCGCATCTTCGAGAGCCGCGCCTTTGAGATCTGGATTCTTCTCGGACCAGCGCGCTGCCATCACCACTTCGAGCGGATAGGTCGATGCGGTCAGTACCTGCGCCAACAGAGCATCGGGATAAAGCGCAATCGGCGCGACCAGTTGTGCGAGCTCTTGCTGGGTGAGGGGTTGCTGCTGTGGCTGTTGTTGGTCCTGCTGATCCTGAGCCGACACAGGCAATGAAGCGCCTGACAGGGCTATCGGCACCGCCAAAGCCGCAATGAAGCAGAATTTACCCACCCAATTCGACCAAGCTGACATGACGAATATCCCTCGCGCCTTCCATTACCCCGCCGTCAATCGGCCCGTCCATCTTACGCATAAGTTGGAAATTCTCTATGGTCCTTCCTAGAGTTACCAGGGCAATCGGATGAAAGTTTTCGGCTCCGTCTCAGCTTTGCTCTGCTCGCTCCGACGTTGAGGGCGGAGATTCGCGACGTGAGGCAATCTAGTTCTGCGATCAAGTGGGTGAAGTGTCGTAGAATTGGCCGGGATTCGCTCACAGCATGGGCACAGATAACAGGAAACGCACACTCTGTAATGCTCACCGCGCTCCACATTGGCGCTCTGCACTGCGGGCAAAGCGGACGACCATTGGTCCTCTCTAGTGATGAACGGCCACTGAATGCCATCTTTCGCCTCCCAAGGTCAGGCGAAAGCGCGACTGTCTCTCCGCCATCCGACGCAATTAACGGAGCGAAGCCAGACAGACCTGCGTTGATTAAAATTATTTAATTGTCCATCTGAGCAGAAACCTTTTCGAGTTCTGCTGGCGCTGAACACCCGTTCATGGACCTAACAATGTGTTCCCGCGTTTGCTTCCTACAGGGCGACAAACCAGGGAACAAGGTCATGCGTAAAGCGATCTTGGGTGCAGCAAGTGCACTCGCTCTTGCCTCGCCGGCCGTGGCCGCCGATCTATCGGTAACTCTGCTATAGCGAGGTTCCAGGCTATGAGCGGGAAGTTCACCCGTACGAGTACCGGACTGCGCCGCATGTCGTGATCGAGGAGCCAGCTCCAGTCGTTTCCGAGACTTTGTGGTTCGCCGTCCTGTCATTGTAGCGCCGCCGCCAGTGGTGGTTGATGAATATCCGCTCTATGCGGCACCGCGCGTGTATGCGGCACCTCCTGTCTATGCGTACGCCGGTCCGGCTTGGCGTGACGGATGGGGCCATCGACGTCACTTCCGCGGCCGTTGGTAAAAGTGGTGAAAATCGTTTCCACTGTGTCGAAGTGATCAGACAGAAGCTTTGTGCCCGCGTAGATCCTTTTTGGTTCGGCGGTGAAATACGGGTTCCGGGCTGTTTCGCGGTGACTAATACTATCAGGCCGGGTTGCCGGAGGGTCGTCGGGTGAGGCGGCCCTCTTTTCTCGTCGAGCAAATGTCTTTTTTAAACGCCGGTGAGCTGCAAACTTTAGGAACTGTGAGTGAACTATAACCCCCCAGTGACCGCTGACTTCCTTCGTGGTGCCGCGTTTCACGAGGCTGGGCATGTAGTTGTTGCCCGCTTCCTTGGGCTGACGGTAGGAAAAATTGAAATCGGTGACGATGGAAGCGGCAACACAAAAATTGGCTCTGCCAAACACTTGCCGCTCATCGATCAAATTGCGCTGTGCGTCGCAGGTATTGAGGCGGAAGCCTTGTTTAATGTACCTGAGTTTAAGCACGCGGCATTGATCGATTACCAAAGGGTCAGCATCCTTCTGGAAGGGATTACTCCTGACGAAAGCTTTGAATGTCGAAACGCCGCCTACGGGCGCGCTCTCGAAATTCTGAAAAAGCACATGTCCGAGATCGAACAGTTGGCTAACCGCCTAATCGAAGAAAAACACATCGACGCGAGTGTGTGGGCCGTCGAACCCGCTGCAACCAACGAGTAGATTGAGAAACGAAAGTTCGCGCTTGTTCGCAATGCACTTGCGTAGCAACGGCATGTCCGCTTTGGATCATTAGCAGACATTGCGCCATCCACTCGATCACCTCGTCGGCGCGCAATACATCGACGGCGCTACACTAAGGCCGGGCGCCGAGGCCGTCTCAGCGTTTAGCGCCATCACTTCCTGTATTGGCAAGTCTCCTTCGCCACGTAGCGAGCCCGAACGGGTCTTCACGAGCAGCCAGCCTGCGATAGCTGACGAGATCCTCGGTATCGAGCGCGGGTGCTTCACCGCGTCTTTGCCCGGCGCCCGCACCCGATCCAGTCGCGAGCGACGTGCCGACGCCGGCATAGATGTAGTGATCGCCGAAGGCCTGCTTTAGTGCCGCAAACGTCGGCTCGCCAGTACAATGACCGGCCGCGATGTTCTCCACTTTGAAAGTATCCTTGAGCGTCGCCACGATTTTAGAGATGGCGTCATCCGACGCGACAACCAGGTGGAAGCCGCCGGCGATCAAATGGACCTTGAAGATTATGGTTGCGGCAGCCTCGACGATCTTGTCGATCCCGGGGTGCGAGCAACCGACCACCAGCACAACGCCGTCCGGCGTGTTGACGGCGAGCGACGTCTCCTTGAGCTCCCGGGTGCCCGGAGCTTCCGACACAAGGGCGATCAGGGTGATGCCGGGGACGATTTCGGTCGTCTTGTCGATGAGCTCGAAGTTGGCGCCCTGCCAGGCCGAGCCGAAGGTCATTACCTCGGGTGGTTTGCCATCGAAGTAGCGCATGTCCCGGCGGCAAGGCTTCGGCCTTGCGATAGAAGCTCGACGGCAGCGACGAGCCGAAGATGCCGCCGAAGCCATCCTTGGGCGCGTAGATCTTCACCTTTGGATTGACGCTCAACACATGGGCCAGCCCCGCCATGTGATCGCCGTGCCGATGCGACAGAACAACGAAATCTAGGTTGGTGAGATCAACGTTTTTCGCCTTTAAGTTCGCTGCGAAGATGTCGCTGTTATCGCCCGTATCGAACAGGATGCGCTTGCCGGCAAGCTCTACGAGCGCCGAGAAGCCCCAGTCCTTTCGCATCGAAGCGTCCTTGCCGAACGCATCATAGAGGATCGTGATACGGTTCTCAGGCCCAGCAGCGGCCGCCGTTCCAATTGCGGCGGTCGTCATCAGC
>CAVTMO010000004.1:0-662585 GCA_963735875.1 uncultured Acidobacteriota bacterium | reverse complement strand
GTCATCCCCGCGATGGATACCGTGCGTGACGCGGCCGACGAGCTCGAGACCATCGTGCCGCACGGGCAGTGGCCGTTGGCGACATATCGGGAGATGTTGTTTATCAAGTAAGTAACCTGTCGTCTCGACGCAGAGGCGCAGAGTCGCTAAGAATTCCTTTTGAAAAAGAGTTCTCTGCGGCTTAGCGTCTTTGCGTCGGGACGCTGACGATTCCGGCTCTAGATCCACCTCGTAGATCGTCTCGCCCGCCAGGTTCCTCAGCTCGACCGTCATCGCCCTCGTCCGGGCGGAAACCCGTGCAACACCGAAAAACTGCTGGCCGTCGCTCGGCGGACGGTTCGCGGGGTCGCCTGGCTTCGCCGACGAGAACCGCACCTCGGGGCCGAACGTGCCGTCGAGGGCGTTCGGGCCGAATGTGCCCGCGTGGAGAGGGCCGCCGACGAACTCCCAGAACGGATCGAAATCCTTGAAGTGCGCGCGCCGCGGATCGTAGTGATGCGCGGCTGCGTAGTGCACGTCGCCGGTCACCCACACGACATTGCGGATCCGCTGTTCTCGCATGAAGCGCAGAAGGTCGGCTATCTCGAGCTCCCGGCCGAGCGGCACGCCGGCCTCGGCATTGGCAATCGCCTCGAACGTCGTGGCGCCGTCGCGCACGATCAGGCCGATGGGCAGATCGCTCGCGATGACCTTCCAGGTGGCGGCCGACGATCGAAGGGCACGCTTCAACCACGCCAGTTGCTGCGCGCCTGCATGCACCGTCTCGGCGCCCGGCGCCGACTGCACGTTCGCCGTGTTCGGACCGCGGTAGGTCCGAAGGTCGATCGCGAACACCTCGAGAAGCGGACCGTACGAGCACGATCGATAGATCGGCGGCGCCGCGCCGCCCGAGAGCCGAATCGGCGAATGTTCGAGAAACGCGCGCCGCGCGTTGGCGATCAATCACCTCCGGCCTCTTTTCCGTATAACGCTTGTCGGCCTCGAGGCTCACGCCGGGGTACCAGTTGTTCCTGACTTCGTGATCGTCCCAGAGCACGAGTTGCGGAATCTCTGCGTTGAAGCGGCGCGCGTGCTCGTCGAGCATGTTGTAGGTGTAGTTTCCGCGGAACTCGTCGAGCGTTTCGGCGACCTTCGATTTCGCCGGCGTGACGAGGTTCTTCCACATCGTCCCGTCGGGCAGCCGGACTTCAGGCGACACCGGCGAGTCGGCGTAAATCGTGTCGCCGGTATGAATGAAGAAATCCGGACGTGCGCGCCGCATCGTCTCGTACATCCGCAGGCCGCCCCATTCCGCATTGATGCCCCAGCCCTGACCGACCGTGTCTGCCGACCAGGCGAAGGCCACATCGCGCGCCTCGCGCGGCGCCGAGAGAAAGCTGCCAGTTACAGGCGCGCTCAGATTGCGGGAATCGGTGAGGTCTTCGAATTGCACACGATAGAAGATGCGCTGGCCCGGCGCGAGCCCGGTCAGATCGACGCGCGCGGTGAATGCGGCGGCTTCGGTCGCCGGCTGCGCGCGTACGCGCCTGACATTCTGAAACGAATCAGTCGTCGACCACTCGACCAGCATGCGCGCGGGGCGGTCTGTACGGCTCCAGACGATCGCGCGATCGCGCATCACGTCTCCGCTCGAAACGCCGTAAGGTATCGCTGGCCGTGAGCGATCCTGCCGAATGAACGCAGGTGACACGGCAACTGCTAAGAATGCACGCCGCGAGAGAGCCATATCGGCGACAGTGTGTCACGGAAGGTGCCGCGCGCGACAATCTCGTTGTCGCGCATCGTCGGCAGGTGTAGTCTGTCGCTCGCCGCAGGAGAGACCCATGAAACGCCTTCACGCAATCGCGATTGCATGTCTGATGTGCGTCGCCGCATCGGCCCAGGAGCCGCGCACGGAAATCACGAAATGGCAGGATGGAAAACTCGCTGCAGTCTCGATTACGTTCGACGACTCGACGATCAATCAGTTTCGCATTGCGCTTCCAATGCTGAACGAGCGCGGGCTGCCGGCGACGTTCTTCGTGATCACGGGCGAGATTCCCGGATCCGAGTACCGGCCGATGTTCGTCGGTCGGCCGGTCATGGAGATCATCCGCGAGAGCGCGAAGGTCCCCACGAACAAAGACAACGCGCTCGAACGGTCCTCGATGCTGCGGTACCTCGGCGAGGTGCAGCGGATCGAGATCGTGCTGAAGAACTTCAGGCCGAATAGTGCGGCAGGCTTGATCGAAAAGGGACAGTTCGCCGAATTCGACAAGGTGCTTTCGATGCTGCGTGAGAGCGGCGAAACGTACGCGTCGGTGCGAAGCCGGTTGTGCCGGTTCGGTCGCAGGAAGACGGCCGCCCTTCCGCCATTCACCCTGGAGGGCTTACGTGGGATGAGTTCCGGCAGGCCGGAAAGCAGGGCCACGAGATCGGCAACCACCTCGTTTCGCACGCCCATACACCGGGTCTGGACGAGCCGAACATCCTGTACGAAGCCATGAAAGCCGACGAAGACATTCGCGCGCAGATGGGGCCGGAGCACGCATTCTCGATCGAGTCGTCGTATGGTATTCACGATCACCGCGTGGAAAAAATTCTCGTCCCACGGTTTCCCTTGACGCGCAACTGGGTGACCGACGCGTTCATGGATGGCATCATGCGCGGCGACGGTCGGGATCCCGCGACGATGAAGAAGGAATACGTGCAGTGGCAGCGCGGGCCGATCACGCAAGACTTCCGTCGAAGAGATGACCGGATGGGTCGATAAGTCCCTCGCAACCGGAACGTGGCTCGTCCTCGTGATCCACGGCGTCGAAGGGATTGGCTATGAACCGATACCCGCCGCACATCTGCGGGCGTACTTCGACTACATGAAAGCGAATGAATCCCGCCTCTGGGTGGCGACGTTCCGGGATGCGGGCAAGTACGCACGCGAGCGGATGGCGAGCAAAGTGACGACGAAGCAGTCCGGCGACGCTATCGAAGTGACGGTCAACCACTCGCTCGATCCGACGCTGTACGACCTGCCTCTGACGGCGCGGACGACGGTGCCGGGCCAGTGGAAGTCTGTGCAATTCACGCAAGGCAAGACGGCCCGGACGTTCCGCGTGCAACAGGAAGGGGGCACTTCTCGTGTGGTGTACCGAGTGACGCCGAACGGCCCAGCCGTGCGATTGCAGCGAGCGGACAGTCCACGTCCGTAGCGGGGCCGTAGGGTATAGTCCTCACGTCAATAGGAGGACCCGCAGCGATGGATACCCATGTCAAGGTTCTCGCCTGGCTCTACATCGTCTTCGGCGTGCTCGGCAGCCTGTTCGGGCTCGGCCTGATGGCGCTTCTCAGCGTCATCGGCGTGGCCGGCGCTGCCTCCGATCCCGATGCCTGGATGGCGCTGCCCATTCTCGGTTTCACCGGCGCGGCGCTCGGCATGTTCATGCTGATCCTGTCGCTGCCGGGCATCATTCGCCGGCGTCGGCCTGCTCAAGTTCCGGCCGTGGGCGCGCATTCTCACCATCGTGCTGTCGGCGCTCAACCTGATGAACTTTCCGTTCGGCACCATCCTCGGCGTGTACGGGCTGTGGGTGATGCTGTCGGACGAAGGCTCGCGGCTGTTCGCGCAGCGACTACGTAGTGTCCGTCCGGTTCGTGGGTCAGGGTTCGTAGGTTCGTGAGGATCGTAGGGTTCGTGCGAGGCGGTAGTGTCCGGCTTAGCCGGACTGGAGGTCACGATGGGCCCATTCAGCCGCAGGGATCGTGCTGCGCGGCGGGCGCGATCTCGCCACGCTGCTGAGCCTGTCGACGCTCGCCGGCGTCGAGTCGCCGCTCGTCGCGTCTGCCGAAGCCGCGCAGGACGCGAGGCGCGCGGCGCCGGACGTCTACCGGTCGATCGGCGTCAAGCCGCTCGTCAACGCGCGCGGCACGTTCACGATCATCAGCGGCTCGCTGATGCTGCCGGAAGTGCGCGCGGCGATGGATGCCGCGGCGCGCCAGTACGTGCACCTCGACGAGCTCGCCGAGGCGATCGGCGCGCGCCTCGCGACGCTGACGGGCGCCGAGTGGGGGCTCGTCACGTCGGGATGCTCGGCGGCGCTGACGCACGCAACCGCGGCGTGCATCGCCGGCGGCAATCCCGATCTGCACGTGCGCATGCCGAACCTGACCGGCTTCGCGAAAGACGAAGTCATCATCCCGAGGCACTCGCGCAACGTCTACGACGCGGCCGTCCGCGCGGTTGGCGCGCGCGTCATCGAGGTCAACTCGGCCGCCGAGCTCGAAGCGGCGCTCGGTCCGCGGACGGCGATGATCTACGTGCTGGCCGGCACGGGCGCCGATCAAAGCGTCGCTCAACCTCAAGGCGATCGCGCAGATCGCGAATCCGAAAGGTGTGCCGATTCTCGTCGATGCGGCCGCCGAGATTCTGACGATTCCCAACGTGCATCTCCAGAACGGCGCGGCGCTCGTGGGCTACAGCGGCGGCAAATGCCTGCGCGGACCGCAGACCGCGGGGCTGCTGCTCGGCCGCAAGGATCTCGTTCGCGCGGCATGGGTGCACAGCGCGCCGCATCACGGTCCCGGCCGCGCGATGAAGGTCGGCAAAGAAGAAGCCATCGGCATGCTCACCGCGGTCGAGATGTGGGTGAAGCGCGACCACGACGCCGAGTGGAAGCAGTGGATGGCGTGGCTCGATCACATCTCGCGCCGTCTGACGGCGATTCCCGGCGTGACGACGACGGTGACGCAGCCGGGCGGCCTGTCGAATCGCACGCCGTCGCTGCGCGTGTGGTGGGATCCGCAGCGCTTCGGCTTCTCCGGCGAAACGGTCGCGCGCACGCTGCTCGAGACCGAGCCGCGCATCGCGCTGACGGCGGGCAGCGCGGCCGGGGCCGCCGGTGGAGACCGGCGTCAGCGTCACGCCGTACATGATGTCGCCGGGAGACGAAACGATCGTCGCCGATCGGCTGCACGCGCTGCTCTCGTCGCGATCGCTGCGCGATCCGGTCGCCGACGCCGATCGCGCCGGCGGTCGATCTGACCGGCCGCTGGAACGTGCGCATCGAGTACGCCGCCGGCTCGTCGACGCACGTGCTGCACCTCAGGCAGAAGGGCAACGACATCGACGGCACGCATCAGGGTGATTTCGTCGTCGCGCGATCTCACAGGAACGATCAGCGGAAGCGACGTACGCCTGCGCAGCAACTACGGCGGGGCGGAGACTCGCTGTCGTTCACGTTTGCCGGGAAAGGCGTCGCGGCGACGAAATGTCGGGCGAGCTCGACATGGGGGAGTATCTGGGCGCCCGGTGGACGGCGAGGCGCAGGTGAGTCGAAAGTCGAAAGTCGACAGTCGAAGGCGACAGTCCACGTCAGTAGTGCCGACCTTCAGGTCGGCTTGTGAAGTGAACGCATGCGTGGCTACCGCCGGCGCCATCAAGAAGGCAATTGCCAGGTGAGTCGATCAAGCTGGCGCTGCTGCTCGTCGTTGCGATCCTTGCTGCGCCGACCATCGCGGCCGCGCAGAACAGTACGACCTGCTGCTGCAGGGCGGGCATCTGATCGATCCGCGCAACAACGTCGACGCCGTTCGAGACGTCGCGATTTCGGCCGGGAAGATTGCCGCGATCGCGCCGAAGATCGATCCGGCGGATGCGGCGAAGACGATTGACGCGCGAGGGCTGTTCGTCACTCCCGGCCTCGTCGACATTCACACGCACGTGTACGCGGGAACGGGTGAGAAGGGCTCGTATGCCGGCGACAACAGCGTCTACCCGGACGTCGTCGCGCCGCGCTCGGGCGTGACGACCGTTGTCGACGCCGGCGGATCGGGCTGGCGCAACTTCGAGGATTTCAAGCAGCGCATCATCGATCGCTCGACCACCCGCGTCCTCGCCTTTCTGAACATCGTCGGCCACGGCATGCGCGGCGGAAAGTTCGAACAGGATCTGTCGGACATGGCCGCCCAGCCCACGGCCGACATGGCGCGCCGGTATCCGGGCGTGATCGTCGGCATCAAGACCGCGCATTACTCAGGACCCGAGTGGGCGCCCGTGGAACGCGCCGTCGAAGCCGGCACGCTGGCGGCGCTGCCGGTGATGGTCGACTTCGGCGCGCGCAAGCCCGAGCGTCCGCTCTCCGAGCTCGTCACGAGCAAGCTGCGTCCGGGCGACATCTACACGCACATGTACTCGGGGTTGCGCGGCGAGCAGGACGCGTCCGGCAAGGTCAATCCTGCCCTCTGGCAAGCGCAGAAAACGCGGCGTCCTGTTCGACGTCGGCCACGGCGCGACCAGCTTCGCGTGGCGCATCGCGGTGCCCGCCATCAAGGAAGGATTTCTGCCCGACGTCATCTCCACCGATCTGCACGTCGCGAGCATGAGCGGCGGCATGAAAGACATGCCGAACGTGATGAGCAAGTTTCTCGCGCTCGGTCTCCCGTTCGACGAGATCGTTCGGCGGACGACGTGGAACGCGGCGCGCGCGGTGCGGCAGGACGCGCTCGGCCACCTGAGCGTCGGCGCGAACGCCGACGTCGCCGTCTGGCGGATCGAGAAAGGCAGCGTCGGGCTCGTCGACGGTCCCGGCACGGTTCTGAAGGGCTCGCAGCGGGTCGTTCGCAGAGCTGACGCTGCGCAACGGCAAGGTTGTGTACGATCTGAACGGACTGGCGTCAGCGGCATAGACACAGTAACGGAGTAGAACGCGAAAACGAAGAACGCGAAACGTAGCGAAAAGCGAACAGTACGTAGTGCCGACCTTCAGGTCGGCCCACAGGAGGCTCGCATGAAATCGAACCGCCGCAAGTTCCTCACGAAGTCCACTGTCGTTGCCGCCGCGGTCGCGCTGCCGTCGGCTGCGCAGGCGCAGACCACCGCGGGCGCGAAACCGGTGAAGCGCGTGCATTACGCCAGCGGCAAAGCCGCCGGAAAAGACCCCGCTCTTCAGCGGCGTCGTGTCGTTCGGCAACATGGTGTTCATCGCCGGCATCGGCGCGCATTTCGAAGGCGACATCAAGGCGCACACCAAGCACGTGCTCGACGAAATCGAGAAGCGGCTCCTGTCGGTCGGCTCGTCGATGGACAAGGTGCTGAAGGTGAACGTGTACCTGAACGACTTGAAGGACTACGCCGGCATGAACGAAGCCGTATCTGGGCCGCTTCGGCGCCGAGCCGCCGGTCAGAACGACGATCGCCGCCGCAGGCGGCATCCCGGGAAATTCGCTCGTGGAAATCGACTGCATCGCGGCGATCTGATCCATGTCTCACCGCCACGACGCTGAGACGCAGGGGAAAGTATCGATCTCCGGAAAACCCACAACTCTGCGACGTTGCGTCTCTGCGGTGAGACATAGAAGACGACAGTCAGAGCAGAGATTCGTGCCTCACCGCTATGACGCTGAGACGCAGGAGAATGATCGACTTGGAACCCGTCGTGCGTCGTGGCGGTGAGATGAGTTACATTTCAGGAATGCTCCACAGTCGCCTCGCCGCAGGGCTTGCCCTCATCGTCTGTGCTGCCGGCATGTCCGGTGCGCGCGCGCAGGCCCCGCGAGACTCGCAAGGTTCGCCGTCCGTCACCTTTCAGGTCGAGGTCGACTACGTCGACGTCGATGTCGTCGTCACCGATGAGCAGGGCGAACTTCGTCCGCGGGCTGACGCGCGACGACTTCAAGGTGTTCGAGGACGGCAAGCCCGTCAAGCTCGACACGTTTTCCATCGTCGAGATACCGGTGCAGCGCTTCGACGCGACGCGCTTCGGCGGTCGAGCGGTCGTCGAGGATGTGCGGTCCAATCGTTCGGTGCTCGACGGCCGCTTCTATGTGATCGTGCTCGACGACATCGGCACCGGCCCCGCTTCGATCGCAATACGTCATCAGGGCCGCGCGCGAGTTCGTCGAAAAGCACTTCGCCGCCAACGACACGGCTGCCGTCGTCTACACGAGCGCCAAGCGCGAGCGCTCGCAGGAGTTCACCAGCGATCGCGCGCTTCTGCTCGCGGCCATCGACAAGTTTCAGGGGGTGAAGCTGCGGTCGTCGGTCATGGACAGGCTCGACGGCTACTACCAGGAGCTCGCGCTTGCCAGCCTGCGCTGCGCAACGACGCCGGCGAACCGGTCGATCCCTCGAGCGCCGCCGCCCGCAACGCAGAGCCCGTTCAGCCGGGGAGAGGGATATCCGAACCGGACCTACGACCAGAACGACCTCGAGCGCGGCCAGCGCGCCCTCGGCGTGCTCGGCCAGCTGAAGAGCTACGCCGAGTTTCTCGCGAACGTGCGCGGCCGCCGCAAGGCGATGGTGCTGTTCAGCGAAGGCATCGACTATCCGGTGCACGACATCTTCGCCGCGCACGACGCCACGAACGTCCTCCGCGCGACGGAAGACGCCATCGCCGCTGCCGCCCGGGCGAACGTCAACATCTTCACCGTCGATCCGCGCGGCCTGGTGGGGCTGACCAGCGAATACATCGAGTTGAACCGATCGAATTCCGAGCTGTTCAACATCGGCGCGCGCGATCCGCGCTACGGCCTGCAGCCGCAGACCGCGCTGCTCGCCGAGATGCGCCAGACGCAGGACAGCCTGCGCACGCTGGCCGAAGAGACCGGCGGGCTCGCGGCGATCGATACCAATTCGTTTGCCTCGTCGTTCGATCGCATCGTGCAGGCGAACTCGCTGTACTACATGCTCGGGTACTGACCCGCCGAACCATCCGCAAGACGGAAAGTTTCACAAGATTGAAGTTCGCCTCGATCGTCCCGGGCCTGCGCGTCCAGGCGCGAAAGGGTTATGCGTCGCCTCGCGCGCGCACGTTGAGCAGCCGCGAGCGCGAGCGCGTCGAGCGGAGCGTATCGCGCGCACGAAGGGCGCCGACCAGACGTCGACCGAGCTGCGCGCCATGCTCGACAGCCCGATTCAGCAGGGCGGCGTCGGGCTCGACGTCCAGGCGCCGCCTTCAAGGGCACGGCGCGCAACGCCTCGGTCGCGCTCGCCATCGAAGTCGACGGATCGCGCCTGCAGTTCGCGCCGCCGAAAGACAACGGTGTCTTCGCCAATGTCGTCGAGCTCTCGCTGTACGGCATCAACGCGCAGGGGAAAGCGCTGCAGGGCTTGAGGACGGCGCTGGAGCTCACGCTGCGGCCCGACACGCTACGACCGGGTCAAGAAGTACGGGCTCCGCGCGAACCCGCGAATAGAGCTGCCGCCCGGCCGCTATCAGCTGCGCATCGGCGTTCGCGAAAGCGGCGCCGGCGAAATGGGCACGGTGTTCTACGACCTCGACGTGCCGGATTTCGGGCGCGAGCCTTTGACCATGAGCGGTTTGCTGTTGACGGCTCCATCGGCGCAGCGCGTCCTCACGGTCCAGCCCGACGACGCTGTCGGCAAGCTCCTTCCGGGTGCCGCGACCAGCCGGCGCACGTTCGCTTACGTCCGACGCTCTCGCGCTTTACGCCGAAATTTACGCAAACGCGTCCGGCGAGCCATCGCGCCGCGTCGATTGACGTCACGACCCGGTTGATTGACGAATCGGGGCAAGCGAGGTGTCGGTCGCGCGCGATGAGCTGAGCGGCAGCGGTCCGTCGGACGCGAACGAGAAATCAGCGACGTTACGGGCTCTCGAAGTCGATTCCCGCTGCGTGACCTCCCGCCGGGCGCCTATCTGCTGCGGGTCGAGGCCCAGCGGCGCGGCGATACGGACAGATCGCCGTGCGCGAAACGCCGATCACGTCGCTCGGAGTCACCCGGCTGCAGCCCCGGAACGCGTTCGCCGGCGAACGGCGCGCGATTCTCGTCACAAGTTTCAGAACTATTCAGCTGGCCGCCAAAGACCTTTTCCGACCAGGATCAGACTTCAGACTGTTTAACTATCGTTGCGGACTATCGAAGCGTGATGAATCTCACACGGTGGTTGCCGGCCGCGATGGCTGGAATTGTCGTTTCTGCGACCGTTGTCAGCGGTCAGCGCGAGACGAGTGCGCCCGCGCCCGTCGCCGGCAGCTGCCGCGTCGCACGCCGGTCTGGTCGAGAAGAGCTGCGTCAGCTGTCACAACGACAAGACGAAGACGGCCGGGCTATCGCTTCAGGGTCTGAGCCTGACCGACGTTCCCGCGCACGGCGAGATCTGGGAGAAAGTCCTTCGGAAGGTGCGGTCGGGCGAGATGCCGCCGCCGACCGTCCGCACGCGTCCCGAGCCCGCGGCGTCGGCGGCATTCGCGTCGTTCCTCGAGAACGACGCTCGACGCGGCCGCGGCCGCGAAGCCGAATCCGGGGCGCGCGCCTGTCCATCGGCTGAACCGCGCCGAGTACAGCAACGCCATTCGCGACCTGCTGGCCGTCGACGTCAAGCCGGGCGCGTGGCTGCCGGTCGACGATTCCGGATACGGGTTCGACAACATCGCGGCCGTGCTGTCGACGTCGCCCGCGCTGCTCGAGCGCTACATGACGGCGGCGCGCAGAATCAGCCGGCTCGCCGTCGGCGACGTCACGCTGAAGCCGGTCGAAGATATTTACGACGCCAAGCGCGATCCGCTGAAGGGGACGCGCAACGAGCGGATCAGCGACGATCTGCCCTTCGATTCGCGCGCCGGCATCTCGATTCAGCACTACTTTCCGGTCGACGGCGAGTACGTGTTCAAGATTCGCATTCCCGGTCCGCCGATCGGCGAGAACGATCCGGAGATCGATCCCGTACCAGGTGCGCATTCCGGTGAAGGCGGGCCTTCACTGGGTCGGCGTCACGTCGCCGCGCGAAAATCTGAAGGTCGAAAGCGAAGGCCCGGCGGGCCGTGGCGGCGGCGCCGGCGGTCGCGGAGGCGGCGTGCCCCAGGTGCCGTATCCCGTCGATCTCCGGCTGAACGGCGCGCGCGTCAAGCGATTCGATGTGCCGGGCGGAACACCCGACGTCAGGCAGCTCGTCATCGGCGGACCGTACGGCACGTCCGGCCGCGGCATCACCGCGAGCCGCTCGAAGATCTTCACGTGCGATCCGAAGACCGCGAAAGAAGAACCGGCCTGCGCGAAGACGATTCTGACCGCGCTCGCGCGCCGCGCGTTCCGGCGCCCGGTCACGCCGGCCGACATCCAGCCGCTGCTCGCGTTCTACGAAAAGGGCCGCGGCCTTGCCCGCCGGAGCTTCAGCGAAGGCGGGGATTTCGACACCGGCATTCAGCGCGCGCTCGAGGCGCTGCTCGTCTCGCCCGAGTTCCTGTTCCGCATCGAACAGGATCCGGCGAGCTACACGCCCGGCAAGGCGTATCCGGTCACGCGATGTCGAGCTGGCGTCGCGCCTGTCGTTCTTCCTCTGGAGCAGCATTCCCGACGATCAGCTGCTCGATCTCGCCGAACGGGGCGGCTGAGGAATGCCGTCGTGCTGCAGCAGCAAGTGCAGCGCATGCTGGCCGACCCGCGGTCCGAGGCGCTCATCTCGAACTTCGCCGGGCAATGGCTGCATCTGCGCAACGTCGAAACGGCGACGCCCGATCCGGTCATCTTTCCCGTTCGACGAGGCGCTTGCGCGCGGCGTTCATGAAAGAAACGGAGCTGTTCGTCGGCGAGCATCGTCCGCGAAGATCGCAGCCTGCTCGATCTGCTGACGGCCGACCACACGTTCGTCAACGAGCGGCTCGCCGAGCACTACGGCATTCCGCAGCGTCTACGGATCGCAGTTCCGCCGCGTGACGCTGACCGATCCGAATCGTCGCGGCCTGCTCGGCAAGGGCAGCATCCTGACGGTCACGTCGTATCCCAATCGCACGTCGGTCGTGCTGCGCGGCAAGTGGATTCTCGAGAACCTGCTGGGAACGCCGCCGCCGCCGCCGCCGGCCGACGTGCCCGAGCTGGTGGCGAAGAAGGACGGCAAGGCGCTGTCGCTGCGCGCGCAGATGGAGCAGCACCGGTCGAACGCCGTCTGTGCGGCGTGTCACGCGCGCATGGATCCGATCGGGTTCGCGCTCGAAAACTACGACGGCGTCGGGAAGTGGCGCGACGAAGATGCCGGCGTCGCGCATCGACGCGAGCGGCCAGCTGCCGGACGGCTCCGAGTTCAGCGGGCCCGCCGGGCTCACGCAGCTGATGGTCACCAAGTACCGCGAGGATTTCGTCCGGACGGTCACCGAGAAGCTGATGACCTATGCGCTCGGCCGCGGCGTCGAGTACTACGACAATCCGACCGTGCGGGCGATCGCGCGGCAGGCGGCGCTCGACAACTATCGAATGTCGTCGCTGATTCTTTCCATCGTGAAAAGCACACCGTTCCAGATGAGGAGGGCTTCGGAGTCATGATCATCACCAACAAGACCTTGCCCCGGCGGACGTTCCTGCGAGGCGTGGGCGCCGACGATGGCTCTGCCCGTGCTCGATTCGATGTTCTCGCCGTTGACCGCCGTGGCGCAGACGATGAAGAAGGCCCCGGTCCGGCTCGGCTATGTGTACACGCCGAACGGCATCATCGGGTGCAACGACAAGAGCCCGAAGAAGTTCATGTGGACGCCGACGGCAGCCGGCGCCGAACTTCGAGTTCAGCCCGACGATGAAGTCGCTCGAGCCGTTCCGCGACAACGTCGTCGTCTTCAGCGGACTGGCGCAGGTCACCGGCCGGGCGCTCGGCGACGGTCCCGGCGACCACGCGCGCGCGACCGCGACCTGGCTCACCGGCGTGCATCCGTACAAGACCGGCGGCGCCGACTTCAAGCTCGGCATCTCGGCCGACCAGATCGCGGCGCAGGAGTTCGGCAAGCAGACGCAGCTCGCGTCGCTCGAGCTGGCGCTCGAGCAGCCGGCGCTCGCCGGCAACTGCGACTCGGGCTACACCTGCGCGTACATGTCGATGTCGTGGCGCGGCGAGACCAGCCCGCTGCCCGGCGAAATCAATCCGCGCATGGTGTTCGAGCGGCTGTTCGGCGACGGCGAGAGCACCGAGCCGACCGCGCGCATGGCACGGCTCGAGAGCCAGAAGAGCGTGCTCGACTACGTCACCGGCAGCCTGACGCGCCTGCAGGGCAGCGCTCGGCGCCGGCGACAAGCGGAAGCTCGACGAATATCTCGAGGCGGTGCGCGATATCGAGCGGCGCATTCAGCGCGCCGAAGAACAGAACGTCACGATGAAGCTGCCGCACATGGAGCGGCCGAGCTCGATTCCGGACGACTACGAGCAGTACTGCAAGCTGATGATGGATCTGCAGGTCATCGCCTGGCAGACCGACATGACGCGCGTCACGTCGTTCACGATGGGCCGCGACGGCAGCAACCGCGCGTATCGCGAAATCGGCATCTCCGACGGCCATCACTCGATCTCGCATCACCAGCAGGATCCGGAGCGCGTCGAGAAGCTGATCAAGATCGACGAGCTGCACACGCAGATGTTCGCCTACCTGGTGCAGAAGCTGCAGGAGACGCCACGACGGCGACGGCTCGCTGCTCGATCACTCGCTCACCGTGTTCGGCAGCAGCCTGAGCGAGTCGAACATTCACACGCACGACGATCTGCCGATCGTGCTCGGCCGGCAACGCGAACGGCCAGGTGAAGGGCAACCGCCACCTCGTGTATCCGAAGGAAACGCCGCTGAACAATCTCTTCCTCAACATGTTCGACGTGGCGGGCGTGCCGGACGTGCCAGGGCTTCGGAGACAGCACGGGACGGTTGACGGATCTCTAGGTCGGGTGCGTCGGGTCGTAGGTGCGTGGGTGCAGGTGCGACGGTAGTGTCCGGTGCTTGAACGGAGCTGGCAGGCGTTGCCGGACTTCGAGGTGGACCGTGATTCGGGACTGGCGCTGACGCTCTCAGCGCCAGTCGCTCGCCAGAACAAGGACCTGCGCGTGCTCGACGCCGTCAAGCGGCGCGATCAGAAGGCGTTCACGCTCGCTGCTACGCGCGAAGGCCGACCTCAACGCCGCGCAGCCCGACGGCGCCACGGCGCTTGCGTGGGCGGTGCATCTCGGACAGCGGTCGATGGCCGAAGCGCTGCTCGACGCCGGCGCGAATGCCAACACCGTCGACGAGTACGGCGAGACGCCGCTGACGCTGGCCGCGGCCAACGGCGACGGCGTGCTCGTCCAGCGCCTGCTCAACGCCGGCGCCAAGGCGACCTCCACACGCTGGAACGGTGAGACGGCGCTGATGATCGCCGCCGGCGCGGGCAGCGTCGATGCGCGTGCGGCAGCTCGTGCTGCACGGCGCCGACGTGAACGCGGCCGATCCGCGGCGCGGACAGACCGCGCTCATGTGGGCGGCCGCCGAAGGGCACGCCGACGTCGTCGAGCGCGCTGCTCGAGATTGGCGCGAATCGCGAAAGCGGCGTCGAAGAACGGCTTCACGCCGCTGGTGTTCGCGGTCACGAAGAACGACGTCGACGTCGATCGACGAGCTCTGATCGCCGCCGGCGCCGATCCCAATTACACGCTGCCGTCGGGCAAGCAAGCCGCTGCTGGTCGCGATGGCGTATCGGCACACCGAAGCGGCGCTCGCGCTGCTCGAGCGCGGCGCGGACATCACCGCGCGCGATCGCGCGGGCAACACGCCGCTGCACCTGGCCGCGCAGGTCGGCGATCTGGCGGTCGTCAAGGCGCTGCTCGCGAAAGGTGCTGATCCGAACGTGCGGACGCCGCGATCGACGCTGCCGGCGGGCGGCAGGGTGTGGCGGTGGTGGTGGTTTCCGAGGCGGCAGCCGAGCGGCGAGCAGACGCCGCTGATGATGGCCGCGCGCGGCGATCACGAAGAGACGATGCGCGCGCTCGTCGCGGCAGGTGCGGACCCGGCGCTGCGCGCGCAGGATGGAGCGAACGTGTTGATGGCGGCCGCGTCGGTGGACGGCTGTCTCGACCGTCAAATACGCGTACGAGCTCGATCCGCATGTCGACGTCGTGGCGACCGGCACGCGGCAACACGATCATGCACGTCGCGGTCGGTCTCGCACGGGCGCACGCAGCCCGAAGTCGTCGAGGTGATGCAGTTCCTCGCCGATCGCGGCGCGAAGCTCGACGAGATGAACGCCGCCGGGCGAACGCCGATCTCCCTGGCCGACGGCCTGCCGGTCGATCTGGCGGTCGATCTGCTGACCAAGCTCCTCACCGAGAGCGGCAGCAAGCCGAAGATTCCGTCCACGAAACGCTGATAGCAAGGACTGTCGCGATCGCCGCGGATTGAAGATGGCGGAGCGCTCGGTGTCTCGAGCTGCGGCGCATGGCGAGCGCTCGCTGGCTCGTTCCGCTCCTGGCGCAGCGCGCAGCACGCCCGCGCAGGATTTCCGCGTGCTCGAAGCGGTGAAGCGCCGCGATCAGCAGGCGCTTGCCGCGCTGATTCGCGCCAAGGCCGACGTGAATGCGGCGCAGCCCGATGGCGCGACGGCGCTTGCGTGGGCTGTGCACCTCGGTGAGCGATCGATGGCCGAGACGCTGCTCGGCGCCGGCGCGAAGGTGAACGTCGTCGACGAGTACGGCGAGACGCCGCTGACGCTCGCCGCCGCCAACGGCGACGGCGCGATCGTGCAGCGGTCTGCTGAAGGCAGGCGCGAATGCCGCGCGCCGCGCGGTGGAACGGCGAGACGGCGCTGATGATTGCGGCCAGCGCCGGCAACCTCGAGGCCGTGCGGCAGCTCGTTCTTCATGGCGCGAACGTGAACGTCGCCGAGCCGCGACGGGGACAGACCGCGCTCATGTGGGCGGCCGCCGAAGGGCACGCCGACGTCGTCGGGGCGCTGCTCGAAATTGGCGCCGACCCGAAAGCGGTTTCGAAGAGCGGCTTCAACGCCCTTGCGTTTGCGGTCGCCGAGAACGACGTCGGCGTCGGCGCGATTGCTGCTGGCCGCCGGGCTCGATCCGAATTTCACCCTGCCATCGGGGAACAAGCTGCTCATGATGGCGATGGCCTACGGTCACACCGAGGCCGCCAGCGTGCTGCTCGATGCCGGCGCTGATATCCGCGCGACCGATCGCGGGGGCAATACGCCGCTTCACGTCGCCGCGCAGGCCGGCAATCTCGTGCTGGTGAAGCAGCTTCTCGACAAAGGGCGCCGATCCGAACGTCGCGCACCGCGCGCGCGACGATGCAGGCCGGGCGCGGCGGCGGTGGTGGCGGGCGCGCGGTGGCCGGGGGCTCGTTGACGCCGCTGATGATTGCGGCGCGCGCGAACCAGCTCGAGGCGATGAAGATGCTCGTGGCCGGCGGTGCCGATCCGTTGCTGCGCGCAGACAACGGCACCAGCGTCCTCATGTATGGCGCATCGGCGCAAAGCTGGCGACCGTGACAGTACGCGTACGAGATCGACCCGAACGTCGATGTCGTCAATCAAGTCGGGCCAGACGCCGATCCACGCGTCGATCAGCGGCGGCGTTCAGCGGACGCAGGACGAAGTCGTCGAAGTCATTCAGTTTCTGGCCGACAAAGGCGCGAAGCTCGACGAGATCGACGCAGCGGGCCGCACGGCAATCAGCCATTGCCGACATCGGCCCGATCGACAAGGCGGTCGAGCTGTTGACAGCGTTGATTCTGAAGTCCGGCCAGACGCCGAAGCAGCCGTCAAAGCGTTAGAAGCATGATGCAAAAACCCGCAGTCATCATTTTTCCGGCGCTCGTCTTCGCTGCCGTGCTTGCGGCGGGCCTCATAGACCGGTCCGTTCGCGCGCAGGAGACCGCAAAGACCGTCGCCGACGGCGTCTATTCCGAAGCGCAGGCGACGCGCGGCGCGGCGTCGTACGACACGTCGTGCGCCGGCTGCCATCGGCCGGACCTCGGCGGCGCCAACGGACCGGCGCTGCGGGGCGAGCGCTTCGCGCGGATCTTCGCGGGCAAGGATTTGAAGACGCTCTACACGAAGATCGCCACGACGATGCCGCGCGGCGCGGCGGCGAGCCTGGGCGATGCCGTCTACCTCGACATCGTCGCGCACATACTTCGGGAGAACGGTTTTCCCGCAGGCGACGGCGAGTTGACGGCCGAAGCGCTCTCCGGCGTGCAGGTGCTTCCGGGCAGGGCGAAGCCGCCGCCGCCCGTCGGCGATTTCTCGTATGTGGAAGTGGTCGGATGCCTGACGCCGGGACCGGAGAACACGTGGCTGCTGACCAACGCGAGCGAGCCGGCCGCGCTGGCCGTGACGGGACCGGCAGTGAGACAAGTGGAAGTCACCGATCGGCCGCTTGGCATCGGCGACGTTCCGGCTGCTCGATGCGATGGCGTACAATCCCGAATCGCACAAGGGCCACAAGATGTACGTCAGAGGACTGTTGATCAGGCTGCCTGGGGAACAGCGGATGACGATCAGCACGTTCGAGACGATCGCGCCGAGCTGCGCGAATTGATGGAGCGTTCGCCACGGTCCGGCTAAAGCCGGACTCTACTTGCTCGTCGCGCTCTCAGCGTTCGTCTCGCGCCGCAGCGCAATCGACGACTTCCACGGCAACGGTGTGGCAGGGCGTGTACACCGAGGCCCAGGCCGCACGCGGGCAGAGCGAATACACGACCCATTGCGCCAACTGCCACCGAGACGACCTGAGCGGCTACAACGAGATTCTCAAGGGGCGTCGGTTCATGGAGAAGTACCGTGAGTCGAGCCTCGAATCTTCTGTTCGAGAAGACCAAAACGACGATGCCGCGCGGCGCGCCGGCGTCGCTGAGCGACAAGGCCTACGTCGACATCGTGAGCTATCTGCTGAAGGTGAATGAATTTCCCGCCGGCGCCGAGGAGCTCCGCGTCGAAGATCTGCCGAAGGTTCAGCTGATCGGAAAAGGCGGACCCGAGCCGGTGCCGGATTTTTCGCTCGTGCGGGTGGTCGGATGTCTCGACACGAACGCATCGGACGGCGCGTGGATGTTGCTGAACTCGACCGATCCGGTCCGCACTGGAAATCCCCAGCCGGCCGCGGGCGAGCTGGAAGTGGCCGAAGTCCTGGCCGCTCGGTCCAAAGACCTACCGCCTGCTCGTGTCGGCCGCCTACAAGCCGGAAGCGCACAAGCGGCACAAGGTCGAAGTGCAGAGGATTTCTCATCCGCCGGCCGGACCGAGACCCGCCTGAACATCACCTCGCTCGAAACGCTCGACCCTTCCTGCGGGGAATAGGTCATGCTTCGTGCCTTCGCGTTCGCGATTCGCGTCTGGCCCTTGCCATCGCGCTCCTGTGCGCGATTGCGCTCGCGGCGCCTGACGGCGGCCCAGCAGACGCGCCGTTTTCTGTACGTCGCGGTTCCCGGTGCCGGGAACGAGTCCGAATACCGGGGCGTCGGCATCCTCGTCTACGACATCGACAACGGGCACAAGTTCGTCAAGCGCATTCCGACGTGGCCGGAGCGCGCTGGGCAGCAGCCCGAGCACGTGCGCGGGATTGCAGCGAGCGCGAGCGCGCGACGTCTGTTCGTCAGCACGGTGAAGCGGCTTGCCGCTTTCGACCTGGTGACCGAGAAAATCGTCTGGGAGAAGACCTACGACGGCAATCTGTTGCGATCGCCTCGCGCTGTCACCCGACGGCGCGACGATCTACGCGCCTGCGTTCGGCGCGCCGAAGTGGTACGTCATCGATGCCGCAAACGGCACGCTCCTGGCGACGATCGACGTGATGGGATGGCCGCGACAGGCGATTTTCTCGCGCGACGGTGCCTACGTGTACTCTGAGCGCATGGGAGTCGCCGGTGCTGTCGGTCGTCGACGCCAAGGCGCGCAAGGTGGTGAGAGAGGTCGGGCCCTTTACGAGCTACGTGTGCCCGTTCACGATCAACGGCAGGGCATCGCAGGTGTTCGCCAATATCGACGGGCTCGTGGGGTTCGAGGTCGGCGATCTGCAGACCGGCCTTGTCCTCGATCGCGTCGTCATCGAGGGCTACCAGATGGAGCTTGCGGAGAAGTTCGAGTGCCCGAGCCACGGCATCGGACTGACGCCGATGAGCGCGAGCTGTGGGTTGCGGACGGCGTCGACAATCGCCTTCATGTCTTCGACGCGACCACCTACCCGCCCGTGGCATCGACGACGATCGAGGTTCGCGCGCAGCCGCGCTGGGTGACCTTCGGCATCGACGGAGCGTATGCCTATCCGTCGACCGGAGATGTGATCGATCGAGCGTCGAAGAAAGGTGGTGGCCACGCTGGAGGACGAGCGGGGGATGTTCGTCCATAGTGAACGAATGCTCGAGATCCAATTCGATGGTCGAGATCCAATTCGGGCCGGAGAGCAGACAGCCGCAGGCCAAAAAATTGGAAAATCCGGAATGTAACTTTGACTCCCTCCTCCTGCACCCACTTATTGTCCACTCTCCGAAACTTTCTCAAGCACTCAGGGGTCCTCTGACTCCTTTCAGGGAGGGGTCACATGAGATTTGCCAGACTAGCGGTGCTCGCAGTCGTCGGGCTGTTGGCGTTGGGCACGAGCATCGCGCATGCCCAGACGACAGGGGCATTGGTCGGCACCGTCGCCGACGCGCAAGGCGCGACGGTTCCGGCGCGACCGTGTCGCTCGTCAGTGAAAGCCGCGGCATCAGCATCGATACGCAGATCGACGGGCACAGGCGATTTCATCTTCCCGAGCGTGCTGCCTGATACCTACACGGTGCGGGTCAGCGTCGACGGGTTCAAGACGCTGGAACGCCGGAACGTCGCTGTCAGCCCTGGCGATCGCGTGGTCGTCGGCACGATGACGATCGAGCTCGGCGCGCTTGTCCGAAACCGTCACCGTGACCGGCGAGGCGCCGCTGATTCAGGCGCAGTCGGGCGAGCGCTCGTCGACGGTCACGACCGAGGCGGTGCAGAACCTTCCGATCGCGAATCGCAACTTCGGCGGCCTCGCGTCGCTCACGCCGGGCGTCATCGGCACGACGCGCATCGGCACGCCGGGCTCGACAACGAACTTCCAGATCGACGGCGTCTCCACCATCGACACAGGCGCCGGCGGACAGGCGCTGCAGTTGAACGTCGAGGCGATCGCCGAGGTGCGCGTCATCGCCTCCGGCTACCAGGCCGAGTACGGGCGCAACATCGGTCTGCAGATCACCGGCGTCACCAAGAGCGGCACGAACCAGTACCGCGGATCGATCTACGACATTCAGCGGAACTCCGACTGGAACTCGAACAGCTGGGTGAACGCCGCCAACGGCGATCCCAAGACGGTCTCGAAGCAGCAGGACTGGGGCTACACCCTCGGCGGACCGATCGGAAAGCCGGGCGGCAGACAACCGCTGGTTCTTCTTCTACAGCCATGAGTACCGTCCGAGAAAGACCGGCGGGGCGATCAACCGCTTCCGCGTGCCGACGCTGCTCGAGCGGCAGGGGGATTTCTCGCAGTCGACCGACAACAACGGCGCGTTGTTCAACATCGATCCGCGACGCGTCGACCGGCTTGCCGTGCTCGGCGACCGACACGCGAGGGTGCTTTCAGGACGGCGGCGTTCTCGGCCGCATTCCGCAGAACCGGCTGTATCCGACTCGGCGTGAACGTGCTGAAGCAGTGGCCCGCGCCCAACGTCAACGGCCTGAACTACAACCTCGAGACCGTCGCGCCGGAAGACACGCGGCTGACGCATCAGCCGACGGTGCGAGTGGACTGGCAGCAGTCGTCCAAGCTGCGGTTTACGACGAAGTACGCCGGTCAGCGCGCGACGGTCAAAGTGACGCCGGCTCGATCCCGGGGTTCAACGACGCGATCAATCAGTTTCCCTTCATCACGGTCGCCTCTGGAACGGCTGACTACACGCTGACGCCGACGACCGTCGTCGAGGCGACGTACGGTTTTTATCAAGCCGACGAGCAGGGCTCGATCATGATGAGCCCGCTCACCAATCGCGACAGCGATCGGGCTCGGCAACTTCCCGATGCTCTATCCCGATGCCGGGATCGTCGAACCAGGCAGCTATCAGGAAAAGGTCCTGCAGGCCGCGAACGCACCGTTCTACGTCAACGGCCGCGTCCACATGGCTCCCACGTTTACGTGGGGCAGCCGAATTGGCGGCGGCACGCCGAACCTGACTCCGCCGAGCCTGCCGTACAACACCGGCGGATTCCTCGACATGGTCCGCACCAACAACGTCGCGATCAGCGTGACGAAGCTCAAGGGGCGGCACACGATCAAGGCCGGCTATCAGTGGGATCACAGCTTGAAGAAGCAGGAGCAGCTCGGCAATCCGAAGCTGTTCCAGGGCCAGCTGAGCTTCGCCAACGACACCAACAACCCGATCGACACCGGGTTCGGGTTCGCCAACGCGGCGCTCGGAAACTTCACATCGTACGCGCAGATCAACGCCCTGTTCGAAGGCAACTTCATCTACGACAGCCACGAGTGGTACATCCAGGACAACTGGAAGGTGAGCGATCGGCTGTCGCTCGACTACGGGCTGCGGATCACGAACCAGGGACCGAACTACGACACGAAGCTGCAGGCGTCCAATTTCTTCGTCGACGAATGGCAGGCGTCGGCGGCGCCGGATCTCTATATTCCGGGCTGCTCGGTGGCCACGCGGCCATGTCCAGCGGCAAGTCGCGTCGCCGTCAATCCCGCAAACCGGCGCGTCGCTCGGCGCGAACACGCAGGTGGCCATCGGGTCGCTCGTGCCGGGCAGCGGTAATCCGTACAACGGCATCGTCGAGGCCGGAGACGGCATCGCCGAAGACGAATTACACCTGGCCGACGCTCGGCTTCGCGCCGCGATTCGGCGCGGCGTACGACCTGTCCGGCACGCAGCGCATGGTCATCCGCGGCGGGTTCGGAATGTTCTTCGATCGCCTCAACGGCAACACCGTTTACAACCAGGTGGGCAACCCGCCGATCGGCATCTCGACCAACGTCAGGAACGGCAATCTGCAGACGCTCCAGCAGTCGGGGCTCGTGACGCAGACGCCCGTCTTCGATGACGGTCTTCTATTACGACTCGAAGCTGCCGACGTCGCTGCAGTGGAACATCGGCACGCAGATGGCGCTGCCGTGGTCGTCATCGCTCGACATTTCGTATGTCGGCAGTCACGCGTACAACATCCTTGGCCAGAACCCCGATGTGAACTCCCCCGACCTGGGAGTGGCCTATCTGGCTCAGAATCAGGATCCGACGCTTGTCGAGCACGACGCCCGGCGGCGCCGCGGTCACGACGGACCTGCTGCGGCCGTACCGCGGACTGGGCGCGATCAATACCACGTGGGGCAAGAACTGGAACGGGTACGACTCGATCCAGATGAGCCTGAACCGGAGATTCAGGGACGGCGTGCAGGCGACGTTGAACTACACGCGCAGCCTGCGCACGATCGGCAACACCGCGTGCACAGTTGCGGCTGCAGCACAATGCGGATGGCACGTATCAAGTGCGCGACGATCAGGATGTGCTCGACGAGCTGCTTCGCGACACCGGCAATCGGCCGCACGTCATCAGGGCGAATTTCGTGTGGGAGCTTCCGGGCATCTCGACCGACACGTCGACGAAGAAGGTTGTCGGCGCCATCATCAACGACTGGCAGTTGTCCGGCGTCTTCACCGGCACGTCCGGCACGCGGTACGATTCGACATTTTCGTACAACGCGAACGGCGGCAACGTCAACCTGACGGGTTCGCCAAGTTACGGCGCGCGTATCCGCGTGGTCGGCGATCCGGGCAGCGGCTGCTCGGACAATCAGTACACGCAGTTCGACACCGCGGCGTTTGCCGGGCCGACCTACAACAGCCTGGGTCTCGAGTCGGGTGCGAGCCTCCTCGGCTCGTGCTTCGAGAAGATCACGGATCTGTCGATCGCCCGCAACATTCGTCTGGGCGGCGGCCGCCAGATGCAGCTGCGCGTCGACATGTTCAATGCCTTCAACACCGTCGATCTTCAACGCCCGGCAGAACCAGCTTCAGCTGAACTCGCCGACGGACCTGACGATTCGCAACAATCAGTTCCTCGCCGATGGCTCGGTGAACCCGGCACGGTTGACGCCGCGCGACGCCGGATACGGTGCCGCCAATGGCGCACTGGACATGCGGACGGTGCAGCTGCAGCTCAGGTTCCAGTTCTAGGAATGAACGGAAACCTCCTAATCTCTTATTCTCCTGTGAAGGTTCTTCTCAGCGCTTTTCGTGCTTCTCTGTTTCGCGCCGGCGGCGTCGGCGCAGACGCCGTCTTCGAACGCCGCCGCGTATCAGAGCCGTTGCGCGAGTTGTCATGGCGCAGCCATGACCGGCGCCAGCGGTCCGGCCATCCTTACCTACATTCGCTATCACACTGACGCGGAAGTGAGGGCTGCCGCTTCGCGACCGTCATCGCAACGTTCCCGCAGTGTCGGTTCCCGACGCCGAAGTGCGCCGCGATTCTCGCCGGCATGCGGGAACTGGCCGGCACGAATCCGGCGATGGCGACAGGCGGTTTTACCGGACGCCGTGGTGGTCGGGGCGGTGGCGGAGGCGGCGGCGGCAGGGGAGCAGGTGCACCTGCTGCCGCGGCCACGCGCTGCAGCGCCGGCGCGCGGTGTCGCAGCTGCCAGCGTCACCGTCACAAGGGATTCGAAGGTCTGCAGCCGGCGACGATCAAGATGGCCGATGGCCGTGCGCGCACGGGCGTCCTGCTTGCGCAGTCGGAAGTGTCGGCCGTGCTGCTCGAGAACGGACGCTACACGCTGCTCTCGAAGGACGGGGCGTGCCTATCGCGAAAAAGCCGATCACGCCGAAAGCCGACTGGACGCACTACGACGGCAGTCTCACGGGCAATCGCTACAGCCCGCTCGAGCTCGATCAATCCGTCGAACGTGCAACGGCTCGGCGCGGCGTGGATGTTTCCGATTGCCGAGCAATCCGCGCGCGCTGCAGTCGACCCCAGTCGTGCAGGACGGCATCATGTACGTCACCGGGTGGAACGAAATCTACGCGCTCGACGCGACCACCGGCCGGCAGCTGTGGACCTACAGCGAAGCGCGCCACGACGGCATTCTGAGCGAAGCGCGGCATCGGCACCAATCGCGGCGTGACCATCGGCGGCGACAGGGCGTTCATGGTGACCGACCATGCGCACCTGCTGGCCTTCAACCGCTTCACGGGACAGAAGCTGTGGGACGCCGAGATGGGCTCGCACGAGGAGTCCTACAGCTCGACCTCGCCGCCGCTTCCCGTCGGCGACCTGCTCGTCGTCGGCGTCGCCGGTGGCGAGGAAGGCGCCCGCGGATTCCTCGATGCCTATCGCGCGTCGACAGGCGAGCGCGTCTGGCGCTGGTACTCGATCCCGAAGCGCGGCGAGAAGGGCTCGGAGACGTGGATCGGCCAGGCGCTCGAGCACGGGTGCGGCGCGACGTGGATGCCGGGCTCGTACGATCCGCAGCTCGACTTGATCTACTGGGCGATCGGCAATCCCTGTCCGGACATCGCCGGCGAAGAGCGCATCGGCGACAACCTCTACACGTCGAGCGTCGTCGCGCTCGCGGCGAAGACCGGCGAGATGAAGTGGTACTACCAGTTCACGCCGCACGACACGCACGACTGGGATGCGGTGCAGCCGATGCTGCTCGTCGACGAGAGTGTGGGAGGGGAAGCCGCGCAAGCTGCTGATGCACGGCGATCGCAACGGCATGTTCTACGTGCTCGACCGCACGAACGGCGAAGTGCTGCGCACGGCGAACCTGTCGACCAAGGTGACCTGGCACAAAGGATTCACGGCCGACGGCAAGCCGATCGTCGATCCTGGATCGATTGCGACCAAAGAAGGCATCGCCGCGTGTCCGGCGGGCGGCGGCGGCGCGAATTTCCAGGCGCAGTCGTACAACCCGATGACGAAGCTGTTCTATGCGCGCGTCAGCGACAGCTGCGGCATCTACACGTCGCACGACGATCCGCTGGGCGTCACCGGCAACCGATGGTTCGGCCGAGGCACGCCCTCGGACAAGGCGCGCGAGCAGCTCGCGGCGCTGACGAAGGGCTATCGAGACGGGCGTGTTCATTCGCGCGATCGATCCCTTCACCGGCAAGAAAGTGTGGGATCTTCCCGCGCCGGCCGGACGCTCGGGCGTGTTGTCGACCGCAGGCGGCCTGATCTTCCTTGGCGGCGGCGGAGGCCTGCTCGTCGTCGACGCGAAAACGGGCAAGCCGCTCTGGAACGTCAACATCGCGCAGACCACGCAAGGGTCGCCGATGACGTACATGGTCGGCGGCAAGCAGTACATCGCGCTCGCCGGGAACGAGCTCCATTACGGCCTACGTGCTGTACTGATCATGTTCCGCCATCTGATCTCTGCCCTCTCACGCTGTAGTGTCCGCCTTCAGGCGGACCGTCGGCAGGTCCGGCTAAAGCCGGACACTACGAGGATTGTTCTCGTGACGGCCGTGATGATGCTGTCAGTCGAGCCGTCTGCGCAGCGGTTGAGCCAGGCCGTTCCGCTGGTCAGGACGGTCTACGTCAGCGCGGTCGATCGAAAGAACGTGCCCGTCACCGATCTTGCCGCTACGCGACTTCGTCCTGAAGGAAGGTGGCGACGTCCGCGAAATCCTGAAGGTACAAGCCCGCCACCACGCCGATGCGCATCGCCATCATCGTGGACGACAGCGGCACGGGAATATTCCGTGTGCCGGTCGCGAATTTCGTGAATCAGCTGCTTGGGCGCGGAGAATTCGCCATCAAGCACGTCATTGGTCAGGCCGTGCGGCTCGTCGACTACACCTCGGACGTCGAGAGGCTGCGCGATGCGATCATGCAGCTCGGGGTCAGGGCCGAGACGCCGGAGGGGGGCCGCGTCGTGGAAGCCGTCTTCGATTCGTCGAAGGAGCTGCACGGCGTCGAGCGCCCCGTCATCATGGTGCTCACGGACACGCACGCGGCGTACAGCAGTCTGCCTGCGCAGCACGTGCTGGACGAGCTGCAGCGCAGCGGGGCCCTGCTGCAGGTCATCGCGGTTGCCAGGGTCGCGCCGCTGAACCCGTCCAGCGTTCCCCTCGCGAAAGACAAGCCGGCGGACTTGCTCGAGCATCAGCTCGACATCAATCGCGTGCTTGGCGACGGGCCGAAGCAGTCGGGCGGACGCCGTCTGGAGATTGGCGGACTTGGAGGCACGATCCCCGAGCTTCAAGGCGTGGCCGCGGAGTTGAGACAGCAATACCTCATCACCTACCTCGTCCCTGCCGGCGAGAAGCTCAATCAGAGGTTGAGCGTGTCTGTCAAAGCGCGGTGGTGTCACCGTGCGGGCACCCTCACGCAGCGGGAGAGACGGCCGATGAGCCAACCAGCGAATTTTCTGCTTCAAACACCGTTTTAGGTGCATGTAATCCGCTACGGTGGTCAAGTTCGGCGGGAAATCCAATCGTCCGTAGTGCCGACCTAGTCGATGACTAGTCTCGTAGTGCCGACCTTCAGCTGCTCGTAGTGCCGACCTTCAGGTCGGCTGAAAGAGGTCCTGATGCGCGCCAGAGTTCTCGGCTTCGTCTTGGTAATCGCACTTGGGGTCATCTCGCTGGTGGCTCAACAGCCCGCGCCGCTTCGCCGGGCGGGCAGCCCGCGCGAGGCGGCAGAGGACAGGCGCCACCGCGCTACGAGATGACGGCGCAGGATCGTGCAGGCGCTTCAGGCAAGCTCGACGCGCTCGATCCGCTGGTGCGCGCGCTGAAAGCGAAGCGCGGAGAAGTCGATCTCGTCGCCGACGTCGAGATTCACGCGCAAGGCCGGGCACTGGATTCTCGAATTTCCTCAGGACGTCACGGTGCAGGAAGACGTGACGTTCGCGCTGAAGATGGTCGATCGCGGCATCGAACGCGCGAAGCAGCTTCAGAACGGACAGTCTCCCTGGACGTCGCAGAAGGGCAAGGTCGCGCTCGGCTTCTATTCGCCGCTCGACGGATCCGTTCAGCCGCTGCTGCTCACGATTCCTGCGGCCTATGACGGAAAACCGACGCGCCTCGACATCGTGCTGCACGGCCGATCGCAGCGACTGATCGAGAGCAACTGGATTTGCTACGACCCGTCGCCGGCCAACGCGCAGACCGGCGAGCGGCTGCTTCACGCACGCCGCCGGCTCGTGTCTGCAGCCGACGCCGAATCCCTCGACGACCGGCGTCTGGAACGCCGGGCAGTTTCAGCTCGAAGTCTTTGCGCGCGGCAACAACGCCAATCACTGGGCCGGCGAGGTCGACGTGTTCGAGTCGACGGCCGCCGTCCAGCGGCGATTCAAGATCGACGACTCGCGGCTCGTGCTGCGCGGGTTCTCGCTCGGCGGAGCGGGTGCATGGCACCTCGCGCTTCATCATCCGGATCGCTGGGTTGCCGCGGAAATCGGCGCGGGCACGTGGCCGCGTCGCTACCTGATGATGGACGAGTTTCCGCCGCATCAGCGGCCGACGCTGCGCATCTGGGAGAACATGACCGAGTGGGCGCTGAATGCCTTCAACATTCCGATTGCCGGTCACGACGGCGACAGCGACACGCAGGTCGCGTCGATTCCGCGTCCGCCCGAAGGCGAGCCGACGCGCGGCCAGCTCGAGTCGTCGATCAGAATTCGCGAACAGCTCGCGAAGGAAGGCTTCCCGTACGAGGGCGAGCCGACGAGCTACGTCGCGAAGGGCACGCCGAGCATCTTCCTGATTTCCGAAAACACCGGACACAGCACCAGTCCGAAGGTGCGCCAGCGGCTCGACGCATTCCTGAAGGAATGGACCGACCGCGGGCTCCAGTCGCCCGATCACATTCGATTTCTCACCTACACGACGCGCTACAACAAGAGCTTCTGGGTGACGCGTCGACGGCCTCGGACAGCACTACGAGCGCGCCGAGGTCGATGCGCGGCGTCTGTCGGGCGGAACGTCCTACCAGATCAAGACGACGAATGTGTCGCGGCTGGTGCTGCGCGAGACCGACAAGGCGACCGAGGTTCAGATCGACGGTCAGACGCTGCGCGTGAAGCCCGGCCGCGAGCTGGCCTTCGAGAAAACCGGCGTCGGGCTGGCAAGTCTGCGCCAGCGAAGATGGGCGGGCCTGCACAAGACGCACGGGCTGCAGGGACCGATAGACGATGCGTTCCTCGATCCGTTCCTGCTCGTGCGGCCCGACAGGCACCCCGTGGAATCAGGCGGCGCATCAGCATGCGCTGAAGCGGCTCGAGCGGTTCGATCAGACCTACGCGCGCTTCTACCGCGCGCACCCGCGCGTGAAGAACGACACCGACGTGACCGAAGCCGATTTCGCGAAGTACAACGTCGTGCTGTTCGGCGATCCCGGCAGCAATCGCTGGATCGGGCGGCTCGCAGGCACGCCTGCCGGTGAAGTGGAGCCGCGACACGATTGCCGTGGGCGACAGGTCGTTCCCGGCCGCGAGCCATTTGCCGGTGCTGGTCTATCCGAATCCCATCGCGCCATCGCGGTACGTCGTGCTGAACAGCGGCCTCACGATCGCCGAAAACTCGTACACGTCCGACTACAGCATGCCGACGCTCGGCGACATCGCGGTGCTGCAGGTGCAGGCCGGAGTCGGACACGTTCGCGGTTCCATTTGCCGGATTCTTCGACGAGTCGTGGAGCTTACGGTGATGGGAGGATTGTTGAACAGATCCAGAATGCGTCTCGGCGCAGGGCACAAGCAACAGCGGTTAGCTGACCGGCGCCGGCGGGCACGGGCTCAACATGCCACGAACTGCTTCGCTGATGTTAGCCCTTCGTATGTCGGGACCGGCCGCTCCGCGGCCATCGGTCAGCGCGCTGCCCGTGCTGAATGTTCGAATCGCATTCATGTATTCATGGCTGGACTTCTTCGCAGGTGTGCTAGCCTTCCGTCGTTCCAGGCATGCCGATTTACGAATACGAGTGTCGCGATTGCAGTCACCGCTTCGAGGCGATTGTGCGCGTGAACGAGTCACCTGCCTGCCCGTCCTGCCAGTCCGTGAACCTCGAGCGCCTCATCTCGCTGTTTGCCGTCGATGCGCCCGGTACGCGCAGCAAGGCTCTGAGCGCCATCCAGAAAACAAACGCCAAGGTCACGAACGACAAGGCGTGGGCCGACTACGAGTACGACAAGAAGCACCGGAACGAATAGCTGGTAGGTGGTAGGCGGTAGGTGGTAGCAGAGAGACGACGCAGAGACGCTGAGTCGCAGAGAGATCTTCTGAAGAAAACTCTGCGCCTTCGCGCCTCTGCGTCGAGACGCGACCATCTACTTCGCGGGCGGCTGCACCAGCGGACCGACTTCGACCTTCCCCTGCGTATCCTTCAGTGCGCCGAGCTCTGCGGCAACGCCCGCCGCGATGGCAGCCGTCTCGCTCGCGTTCTGGAAGCAGGTGAAGTCGGGACGATCGCGCCACGCGAACGGACCGCAGAGCCGCTTGCCGGCGCCGATCGCCGCGTCGTGCACGATGTTGATGAGCCGCTCGTAGTCGGGCGACCCCTGCGGGAAGCCCGAGAAGTTGCCGAGGTCGCCGCTCGCCGCGAACAGCGCGTCGACGCCCGGAATCTTCGCGATCTCGTGCGCGTTCTTCACGCCCTCGATCGTCTCGATCATGAGGATGAGCACGATGTTGTCGTTGATGGTCTGCGCGGTAGCCGCCCGGGCACGCCGCCCCACATCGCGGCATCGAATCCCTGGCCGCCGCCCTGGCTGCGCTTGCCGAGGGGCGGGAAGTACGTCCAGTCGCGCGCGGCAAGCGCTTCCTGCACCGTATCGACCGTCGGCACGACGATGACGAGCGCGCCGGCGTCGGTGGCGCGCTGAATCTCGCGCTCGTCCGCGTACGCGATGCGCGCGCCGGGAACCGCCTTCGCGTGCGGGCAGGTGCGCCACATGCGCGCGGCCTGGTTCCAGTCGCGATCGTTGTGCTGCATCTCGGTCCAGATGTAGTCGTAGCCGGCGTTGGCCATCGCGCAGTAGGTGAGCGGATCGGTCGCGCTGAACACGGTGCCGCCGGTCACCTTGCCGCCCTGCCTGCAGCTTCGAGCTTCACCGGGTTCCAGAGCTTCGCGCCCGCCGGCGGCACGGTTGTTCGGTCCGTACTTCCAGGTCGCCGGATCGATCGGCGCCCGTGTTGACCGCGCCGGCAAGCGGCTTCTCTTTCGCGCCGCTGTCCTTGCCGGCCGGAGCGGCGAGCGGGAACTTCTGCTTACCCGCGTCCGGGTTGTTGGCGTAAGGGTCGGCGCTCGCCGGCTTCTGGCCCGCCGCCGGCGCCTGAGCGTAGAACGTCACCATTCCGAGAGCTGCGCAAAGTGCCACAGCGAAGAGCATGCGTTTCACTCGATCCTCCTTCAGTTTACGGAGCGCTCACGCTGATCGGGGTGCCATCCCGCAGCGTCGAGTGCCCTTGAGTAATGATCAATTCACCGGGTTTGAGCCCCGATAGTATCTCGATATTTTCGCCGTCCACAAGGCCGATCACGACCGGGCGCCGCTCGGCGACTGCTCGCCGGCGGCGACGACGACGACCGGCTGCGCGGGATCGTCCTTGAGCACCGCAATCGCGGGAACGAGCGGGACGTTCGATCGCTGTTCGGCGTCGATTTCGATGCCGACCTGTGTGCCGGGCTGCAGCTCGGTCGGCGTGTCGAACGCGAGCGTCACATCGACGGTCTTCGCGCCGCTTTCCGGGGCGGGGCCGGGTCGCGACCCTCAGACAGCGCCGGCTGGCGGCCGTGCGCGAGCGGGTCTTCGGCAATCGCGCGGGCGGTCGCGCCGATGACGAATCGCGTCGTGTCGGCGACCGGCAGCGTCGCCGTCACCTGCACCTGCTTTGGATCGATCAGCCGCAGAATGGGATCGCTTATCATCCGCGCGGACGGTGTCGCCGGGATTGTGCAGCCGTTCGGTGACCGTGCCGTCGAACGGCGCGCGGATGGTCGTGTTCCCGCCCTGCGCTTCGACCGCGCCGAGCGCGGCCTTGGCGACGGCGAGCTCCGCCTCGGCCGCCGTCGACCTCGCGATCCGCGTCGTCCAGCTCGCTGCGCGACGCTGCGCCCTTGTCGACGAGCGCTCTGGATGCGCTCCTGCGCGAGCTCGGCCTGCTTCACGCGAAGATCCGCCGCCTTGACCGCCGCTTCGCTCGACAACGGTCTGCGCGCGCAGCGATGGGAACTCGAATCGCACGAGCATCTCTCCGCTCTTGACCGGGTCGCCGACGTTCTTGGTGATCTCCGCGATGCGTGCCGGCTGAGGCGGCGACGACCGTGAACGTCGGCGCCTGGCAGCGTCGTCGACGACCCCGGTTGCGCTGATCGATGCGCGAATGTTTCCGAGCCGGACAGGTTCGGCGAGGACTGGAATCGCCGGCTCCGCCTCCGTTTCGCGCGAGGGGCTCGCCGGCAGGCGGGAACCGCGATCAGGGCAGCGAGTGCGAGGATCGAGGCCGCGACGCACAGCCCTCGACTTTACCGGGCCGCGTGCGCTTTTGGAAGAGGACGTCGTCGCCGGCCGTTCGCCGAGCGCCGCGGCGATGGTAGCGATTCGCGCGAAGGTATGGCATTTCGGGAGGTTGTCGGTCATCGCCGCCTGGTAAGCCTGCTCGCGCAGGCCATTCGCGCGTCAGTCGCTGACGCCGAGCCTCATTCTTGTCGGGCCCGAAGGTGTCGGCAAACGCCTGACGGCGATGTCGATCGCGCAGGAGCTGAACTGTCTGACGCCGAACGACGACAGCGCGTGCGGCGACTGTGCGCGGTGTGCCGCCGCATTGCGCGCGGCACGCATCCCGACGTGATGACGATCGAGCCTGGAGACAGCGGGTCGATCAAGATCGAACAGGTGCGGGCGGCGATCGATCGCGCCGTGTTTCGGCCGTTCGAAGGACGCAGGCGCGTCACGATCATCGAGCAGGCCGACGCGCTCGTCATCGCGGCGCAGAACGCGCTGCTCAAGACGCTCGAAGAGCCGCTGCCGGCGTCGGTGTTCGTGCTGGTGACGTCGCGGCCGGACACGCTGCTGCCGACGGTGCGCTCGCGCTGCGCGCATCTGCGCTTCGGACGGCTGCAGGTGGCGGAGGTCGCCGACGGTGCTCGAGCGGAGTCAGGACTATTCGCACGCGGATGCGCTGGCGGCGGCCGCGGCGTCCGACGGCAGCGTCCGGCGCGCCCTCGATCTCGAGGCCGATGCGTTTGCCGAGGCCCGCAGCGATGCGGAGGATCTGCTGCAGGTTGCCGGCCGCGATCCGCGGACGCGCCTGGAGCAGGCCAAAGAGTTGCTGAAGGGAGGCGGCACGCCCGCGTCCGAGCGCGAGCATCTCGGCGCGCGGCTGCATGGCGATGTCCGCGCTGGTGCGCGACGCCGGGCTTGCTGGCGAGCGGCGCCGATGCGCGGCTGCTGGCCAATCTCGATCGGCGCGCCGCTCGTCGATGTCGCTGGCGCGCACGCTCGGCGCGATCGGGTCGATCGCATGTTCACCGCGGTGGCGCGCGCCGAGGACGCGCTCGACGCGCAACGTGAGCCCGAAAGTCGTCGCAGACTGGCTAGCGATAAATGTCCACTAGATCGAGCTACCGGACGTGCGAGCACGCTGTCCCGCTATCGTCTCCGTCAAGTTCTCGCCGATCGGGCGGCCGCAGACGTTTCTGCTGAACGATCTGCTGTTCGCCGATGCGCCGCCGGTCGTCCGGCGAGAAGGTCGTCGTGCAGTCGGAGGCGGGCAGCGCCGTCGGTTCGATCGTGCCCACGCCGTCGGCGGTGATGGAGCGGCGGCAGCCGCCGAACACTCTCCCAACCGCGTCGTCCGGAAGGCGACCGCCGAAGACGTGATGGTGCGCCTCAAGCGGCAGCAGCGCGAGCAGGAAGCGCATCGCGTCGCGCTGCTCAAGATTCGCGAGCGCGGGCTCGAGATGAAGCTGACGCGCGTCGAGCAGCTGTTCGACGGCTCGCGCCTGATTTTCTATTTCACCGCCGAAGGGCGCGTCGATTTCCGCGAGCTGGTGCGCGAGCTGGCGTCCGAGTTTCACACGCGCATCGAGATGCGGCAGATCGGCGCGCGCGACGAAGCGAAGATGCTGGGCGGCTACGGCTCCTGCGGCCGCCCGCTGTGCTGCACCACCTGGCTGAACGCCTTCGAGCCGGTGTCGATCAAGATGGCCAAGCAGCAGGATCTCAGCCTGAATCCGTCGCGGCTGTCCGGCCTGTGCGGCCGCCTGAAGTGCTGCCTCCGCTACGAGCTGCCGAACGCCAAGGGCGTGAAGGGCGGCGGCTGCGGCGACGAAGGCGGCTGCAGCAATCCGACCGGTTGCGGCACCGGCGGCGGCTGCGGATCGTGCGGCCCTGATGGGTGTGGATCCTGCTAGGGATCGGGATCTGGGATCGGGATTAGACCGCGAACGTGCGCTTCAGACCTAATCCCTAATCCCTAATCCCTGATCCGATCCAGTCATGTCTTTACCACGAATCGGCATCACCGCCGGCGACCCGGCCGGCATCGGTCCTGAAATTGCGCGCAAGGCGATGGCCGATCCCCGCGTCCGTCGCGGTGTGCGAGCCCCTCTTCTACGGATCCCAGCAGCCATTCGCCCCGGGCGTGCTGTCCGCCGATGCCGGCCACGCGGCGTACGAAACCATCGTGCGCGCGGTGCGCGACGCGCAGGCCGGCGGCATTCACGCGATTGCGACGGCGCCCATCAACAAGGAGGCGCTGGCGCTGGCGGGGCTGCCGTGGCGCGGGCACACCGAGATGCTCGCCGACGCTGACCAACGCGCCGAGCGTCGCGATGATGTTCTGGTCCGAGAAGCTGCGCGTCGTGCTTGCGACGATTCACATCCCGCTCGCGAGCGTGCCGGCGGCGCTGACGATCGAATCGGTGAGCGGCATCATCGAGCTGACCAACCGCGAGCTGCCGCGATTCGGCATCGCGCGTCCGCGGCTCGCGCTGGCGGGGCTCAACCCGCACGCCGGCGAGCACGGCATTCTCGGGCGCGAAGAGACCGATGTGCTCGAGCCCGCCGTCGCGCGAAGCGCGAAGGCGGGCATCGACATCTCGGGGCCGTTTCCCGGCGATACGATCTTTCTGCGGGCGATGCGAGGAGAGTTCGACGCGGTCATCGCGTGCTATCACGATCAGGGATTGATCCCGATCAAGATGGCCGCGTTCGGCCAGGCGGTGAACGTGACGCTGGGGCTGCCGATCATCCGCACGTCGGTCGATCACGGAACCGCCTTCGACATCGCCGGCAAGGACATCGCCGATCCGGAGAGCATGGTGCAGGCCGTGCTGCTCGCGGCGCAGGCTGGCCGGTGGCTAATTCTTCTGAATTGGCGGCTTGTCCCGGTCTTCGCGGCGTTCCTTCCAGAGGAAGTAGATCCCGGCAAGGCCAGCAAGAATGCTCAGGCCCACAATCGGAAACATCGACAAGAAGTGTTTGATCGTTCATCGCCACCTCACTTCTTCCTCAACTGTTCGAATGCCATGCCTGCTCGCGAGTAAACCGCCCGATATTCCGAGTATGACGACGCCCAAGCCGAGTGTCAACGGCTCTGCCAGTCAGCACGAGGTCGAGCGGGATGAAGACGGCGGTCAAGACTGCCGCTTCGCGAAAGAACTCGCCGAACATTTCCGGGATGGTCTTGCGATCGCTCATCGCACCAGGAATGGCAAACAGTGAGCCAGCCGATATCCGCTATTATTCAAGGCAGTTACATGACCGCAAGGCAGTTTCCGGGAACGTCTCAGAGAGGCCGTCGCAGCAGAATCTGCGACTCATGGCTGAAAAAACCGCGCGCGAAGCCGCCCAGAAGAACATCGCCGAGAACCGCAAGGCGTTCCACGACTACCACGTGCTCGAGACGTTCGAAGCCGGTGTGGCGCTGCTCGGCACCGAGGTGAAGTCGATCCGCGAGGGGCGCGTGAACCTGCGCGACAGCTACGCGCAGGTGAAGGACGGCGAAGTCTTCGTGCACAACGTGCACATCCAGCCGTACAGCCATCGCGGCTACGCCGACCACGAGCCGATGCGCGCGCGAAAGCTGCTGCTGCACGCGCCACGAAATCCGCAAGCTGATCGGCAAGACCATCGAGCGCGGCATGACGCTCGTGCCGCTGCGCATGTACTTCAAGAACGGGCGCGTCAAGGTGGCGCTGGCGCTGGCGAAGGGCAAGCAGGCGCACGACAAGCGCGACGCGATCAAGAAGCGCGAGGTCGATCGCGAAACGCGCGCGGCGGTGAAGGAGCGAGACGATGAGCAGCGGCGTCGCCGAGCCGAGTGCTCGTCACCGGCGCGCGGGGCCAGCTCGCCGGCGCGATCGTCGCAGTGTTTCAAGGACGCGCAGAGTGCGCGCGTACTCGCGCGCAGAGCTCGACATCTCCGATTTCGACGCGGTCATGGCGCGCGTGCGGGCCGATCGGCCTGATGTCATCATCAACTGCGCCGCCTACAACAACGTCGATCGCGCCGAGGACGAGCCGGACAAGGCGCTGAATGTCAACGCGTTCGCGGTCAGAGTGCTCGCGCGCGCGGCGGCAGAAGACTGGGGCGACGCTCGTGCACTACAGCACCGATTTCGTGTTCGACGGCCACGCCGACCGTCCGTACGTCGAAGAGGATCGCGCCGAATCCGCAAAGCGTGTACGCGCAGTCGAAACTGCTCGGAGAATGGTTTGCGCTGGAGGCGCCGCGCGCGTTCGTGCTGCGCGTCGAGAGCCTGTTCGGCGGCGCGAACGCCAAGAGCTCGATCGATCGCATCGCGCAGGCCATTGCGGAAGGCCGCGAGGCGAAGGTGTTTCGCGATCGAGTCGTGTCGCCGAGTTACGTCGTGGACGTCGCCGCGGCGACGCAGAGCGCTTCTGGAGCGCGGCGAGCCCGGTCTCTACCACTGCGTCGGGACCGGGCACGCCAACTGGTACGAGGTCGGGCTCGAGATCGCGCGCGTGATGGGGAAGGAGCGGGACGCGCGCCTGCAGCCGGTGTCGGTCGCCGACGTGTCGCTTCGCGCGCCGCGTCCGCAGTTCGCGGCGCTCGCCAACGACAAGCTGAGTCGCGTCGTCCCGGTGCCCACGTGGCAGGATGCGCTGCGGAGATATTTGGCGTAAAATTTCACCCGCATGGCGAAGCGCGCGCTCATCACCGGCATCACCGGACAGGACGGCTCGTATCTCGCCGAGCTGCTGCTCGAAAAAGGCTACGAGGTGTTCGGCGTCGTCCGCACGGCTGAGCGCGCCGAACGACTGGCGCATCGATCATCTGCGCGATCGCGTCACGCTGTGCCCGGGCGATCTGCTCGATCAGCTGTCGATCATCCGCCTGCTCGACGCAGCACCAGCCCGACGAGTTCTACAACCTCGCCGCGATGTCGTTCGTGCCGGCGTCATGGGACACGCCGCTGCTGACCGGCGAGTTCAACTCGCAGGGCGTCACGCGCGTGCTCGATGCGATCCGCACCGTGAATCCGAAGATCAAGTTCTATCAGGCGTCGTCCAGCGAGATGTTCGGCAAGGTGCGCGAGATTCCGCAGACCGAAGACACGCCGTTCTATCCGCGCAGTCCCTACGGCGTGTCGAAGGTGTTCGGGCACTACATCACCGTGAACTATCGCGAGAGCTACGATCTGTTCGCCGTGTCCGGCATTCTCTTCAACCACGAATCGCCCCGCCGCGGCCTCGAGTTCGTGACGCGCAAGGTCACCGACGGCGTCGCGCGCATCAAGCTGGGCCTCGCCGACTCGCTTGCGCTCGGCAATCTCGACGCGCAGCGCGACTGGGGCTTCGCCGGCGATTACGTCCGCGCGATGTGGCTGATGCTCCAGCAGCCGACGGCGGACGACTATCGTGATCGCGACCGGCGTCAGCCATTCGGTGCGCGAGCTGGTCGAGATCGCCTTCGGCCGCGTCGGACTGGACTGGCAGAAACACGTCAAGATCGATCCGAAGTTCCTGCGGCCCGCGGAAGTCGATCACCTGATCGGCAATCCGGCGAAAGCGAAGCGCGTGCTCGGATGGGAGCCGAAGGTCGACTTCAAGCAGCTGGTCGAGATGATGGTCGACGCGGATCTGGAGAGGCTCTCTCCTCGCGAGGCCGTCACGGCCTGAAGTCGAACCGCTTTTCCGCGCGTTTCCTGCGAATCCAGTTGCCGTCCATCGCCTGCCAGAGATCCTGGTGTCGAAACCGACCGCTCGCTCTGGACCGCCGAGCGCTTCCGAAGAAGTCTGGGGACGCCCTGCAATGCGGCCAATTTGCCCTTCAGGTACGGTCCGAGAAGGCCTCGAGATGCGTACGCGAGCAAACCCGCGGCGTCATACAACACGTGACTCGGGAAGGATCGAATCAGCAGCGGCCACGGCGTGTTCTTCAGGTACGTCCACTCGAGGTTGCGCTGTCCAAGATAGACGGACATCGGGCTGTTGCGGCCTAACGCGCCGCTTCCCGCGTGATGCACGATCGCGTTCGGGACGTACGTGCACCGGTATCCGCGCAGCCGCGCGCGGTACGAGATGTCCACGTCCTCGTAGACCATGAAGAAGTCCTCGTCGAATCCTCCAAGGTCCATGAACACGTCCTTTCTGAACATGCAGGCGGCTCCGCAGGCGCCGAAAACGTCTCCCGGCTGGCCGGCGGACGCTGATGGCGCCCCATGGAAGCGCTTGAATGCGCCGCCGGCGCGAAGGTAGCCGTCACCGGCGCTATCGACGACAGACGGATCGTGGAGATACACGATTCTGGATGTCGTCACGGCGGCTGATGGATCGCGATCGAAGGGCGCTTTCAAGGCGCTCAGCCATCCGGGTTGAGGAATGGTGTCGTTGTTCAGGAATGCGATGAAGCGCCCGCGAGCGATCCCGGCTCCGACGTTGTTGCCCCGTGCAAATCCGACGTTCTGGTCGAGCGCGAGCAATCGCACAGCGGGGAAGCGCGCACGTACGAGCTCGACGGAATCGTCGGTCGACGCGTTGTCTACGAGAATGAGCTCCTCGCGATCGTTCATTTGCGCGAGGGTCGCAGTCAGGCAGTCCTCGAGCCACTGGCGGCCGTTGTAGTTGAGCACGATCACCGAAACCTCGATGTCGTCGGAGCCTGTGCTCATCGAGCGGCACGCCTTCCGGCTTCCGCGACGCTGTTAATCGCTTCCTCATATGCCGCGGTTGTCTGCCGGGCTGTGCGTTCCCACGTGTACTCCATCGCCCGCTTCCGGCCGGCTCTGCGAAATCCATCGGCGAGGTCGGCATCTGTCATCAAACGGCCGATTGATGCAGCCATCTCTGCTTCATCGTCCGGGTCCACGAGCATTCCGGCGTCGCCGATGACTTCAGGAATTGCGCCGGCACGTGCGCCGATCACCGGCGCACCGCAGGCCATCGCCTCCAGCAGCGGCAATCCGAAGCCTTCGTACCGCGACGGATAGACGAAGGCTGCGGCACCGGCGTACAGGGACGCGAGCGCGTCATCGTCCGGGGTTCCGGCAAACTGAACCTGAATGTTTGCGCGCTGAGCCTCGGCCTCGATGTGAACGCGCTCTCCGCGGTCGGCGCCGGCCAGCACGAGCCGCGGAGGCGTGATGTGCGCGGAAACAGATGAGAGTCGCGCCAGTGCCCGTACGAGCGTTCGCAGATTGCGTCTCACGTGGAGATCGCCCACGTGAAGGACATAGGGTTGCTTTGTGTCCGCCGGCGGGCGAGGCGGCGTAGTAGTGAGGAAGGGACTGCCGACGCCGAGCGGCACCACTCTGATGTGATTCGGGTCGAGATCGTAGGCCGCGGCGATCTCGCGTCGCGAGAAATCCGAGTCGGTGACGATCACATCGGCGGCCCGGGCACTTCGCCTGTAGAACCAGCGTCTGATCGCGTCTCGTCGATACGGGTACCATTCGGGATGCCGCTCGTAGCTGACGTCGTGAATCGTGAGCACCAGCGGAACGGTCCCGCGCAGCGGGGCCGTGTAAGCAGGCGCGTGAAAGACGTCCAGCCGTTCATGGCGGATGGCGCGCGGAAGATCGATCAGCGACCAGCCGAGGTTCGTCGGAAACATCTGTCTGACAGGCCGGCTCTGCACCGCGTGCGGCCGCGGGGACTGGGCCGATGCGCCGAAGACGACGATCGTGTCACTCGGGCTGACCCGGACGAGCTCGTCGAGGAGCTCGCCCGCGTACCGCCGCACGCCACCTGCCGGTGATGCCAGGCTTCTGCCGTCGAATCCGATACGCATCGCGCTGAACGCACGCGTATTGTCCTGCCGGCACGGCGGAGGTACTGCGAGCGTCATCGCATCCCGCGCGGTGCGTGCGTCGGCGCTCGAGAAGCCGCAGCCCCTGTATCGCCGGGTCGGATCGATGGGCTTCGGCCTGTTCATGCGGACCGTCGTCGGACTCGCGGGTATCCGGATTCACAGTGCGGTTTCAAGTTCTTCCGGCGTGAGGCTGGGCTCGACCTCTTGGCGCGCCAGCGCATCGACGGCTACATGTTCGACGTCGAAATCCTCTACTTGGCACAAAAGTGGGGGAACCGTCGAAACGTTCGGGACATTTCAGAATTCGCTTCGGCACCGCCCCAGCTCGCGCCGAACGCGCGGATCTCAACCTACGCTGTAGGGCGGTCTTCCGCCCCGCCGCGCGGCGTCAGCGATCTACTGGATGGACCGCTGACCGGTGAGTCGACAGGACATCCACGACGGTCTGACGGATCGGGATCTCTGCCGAAAAACCCAGCGCCTCTAGGCGTGCCGGATTGCCGACGATGCGCTGATCGTCGACCGCGCGGACACGCGAGGCCTCGCGTGTCACGACCAGATCCCGCCGCGACGCCGTCTTGATGTGCTCCACCAGGGCGGAAACCGGCGTCGCGACGCCCGTGCAGATGTTGTAGATCTCGCCCGACGCGCCCTGCTCGGCCAAAAGGACGATCGCCCGGGCGCAGTCACGGACGTCCATGAAGTCACGCGCCGCATCGATGTTACCCACGCGCAGCACGAACGGCCCGGGATCCCCGGTCCGCTCGAACGCGACGAGTCGCGCGCAAAAATCCGACAACGCGTCGCCGATCTTACCGGGGCCGATAATCGCGAAGGGACGGCAGTGCACGATCCGCAGATGATGCACGCGATGGTAGAAGCGCGCCAACTCCGCCTGCTGCACCTTGCTCACGGCATAGGGGCTCGTCGGCGCCACGGGCTGATCCTCGCCCCATGTCGACGTTCCGCTGGCGCTGCCGTATTCGGCGCTCGAGCCGACCGACACGATGGTCGCCGACGGCGCCACCTTCCGGACCGCCTCGAGGCAGTGCAGGGTTCCGAGGACGTTGACAGCCAACGTCTCGGCAGGATTCTGAAAGGACGCCGGAATGAGGCTTTGAGCAGCCAGGTGAACGACCCAGTCGGGCCGGATCGACGCGACCTGTTGCTCGACCTCAGCGGGCCGCTGAATGTCACACGCACTGCGAGAAGGCGCGAACACGTCATCACCGCGCTGCGTCAGCAGCGTGCTCAGATGGCCGGCGATGAAGCCGCCGCCGCCGGTGATAAACACCCGGCGGCTCATCGGTTCGCCAGCGTCACAGCCTGCCGAGCACGCGAGGCCTCATAGAGCGCCAGCACGGCTTCCATGGCCCGCAGACCGTCGACGCCATCGCCGCTCAACTCGCCGTGTCCTTCAATCGCCTGGGTGAAGTTCTTCCACTCCCGGGCCCAGGACACATCGCCGCCGCGGTACTCGATGGTGCGACGGGCGAACGGGCCTGTCGGATCGTGCGCGGCCTCGGTCAGCGTTTCGACTCCATAGCTCGCACCGAAGCCGGAAATCGTCAACGACCCCGTCTGGCCGTAGATCTCGAATTCGAACAGGTTCGTCCACTGCGTCAAGCTCGAATGCAATGAGGCGATCGCGCCACTCTCGCTCTTGAAGAGCCCGAATCCGTTGTCCTCGAACGGCGCGATGGGCCAATGCTGCGTTGCCACCATGCCGACGACCTCGACCAGCTCGCCGAGGAACCACCGGCACAGATCGACGAGGTGAATGCCCTGCTCCATGAAATGGCCGCCTGCCGATTGGGACGGATCGGCCCGCCATTCGCGCTCGAGTCCGGGCCGGCCGCCGAAACCGTACCGGCTCCGAACGAACAGCGGCTTCCCAATCGCCCCGGCCCGCAGCCGGGCATGCGCCTCGGCGACAGCCGGATGAAAGCGGTGATTGAAGCCGCACTTGAGCAGCCGTCCGGCGCGCGCCGCGACCTCGAGCAACTGCCGGGCTTCGTCCGTGGTCCGCGTCAAGGGCTTCTCGCACAGCACGTGTTTGCCGGCCAGCAGAGCGGTCGTCGCGATCTCGGCGTGGGTATCGGGCGGCGTCAGGACCAGCACCACGTCGATCGTCGGATCGGTCACGGCCTCCCGCCAGTCGGCGGATGGCGTGGCGCCGACCTCCCGGGCGAGCACCTCGGCGCTGGCCATCGTCCGCGCGACGACGCGGGCGATGGTGTAACCCGGATCATCTTTCACGGGCGCGGCGCGCCGGCGCGCCTGCAGTCCGGCGCCGATGACCGCGACGTTGCGTTTCGGCATGCGGGGCTAGACCTCCTTCACGCGCCGGCCGAATCCGAAGTAGGTCAGCCCTGCGGCGGTCAGCGCCTGGGCTCGAGAAAGTTCTTGCTGTCGATGAGCAACGGCACGCGCATCGACGCCGCGAGCCGTTCGTAGGGCAGCGCCTTGAACTCCGGCCACTCGGTGACGAGCACGATGCCGTCAGCGCCTTTGAACAGGGCGCTCGACCTTGTCGACGCGGGTGAACTGGCCGCGCAACTCGCCGAGTTCCTCGGATGACGCCATCGGGTCGTAGGCAAAGCAACGAGCCCTGGCTTCTTTGAGCTTGTGGATGATCTTGATCGCCGGAGACCGTCGGACGAGTCGATGTCCCGGCTTTGTAGGTCAGGCCGAGAATGCCGATGCGTTTGCCCGTCAGGGTCCCCAGCTTCATCCGCAGCTTGATGAGGATCTCGTCGAAGGTCCCTTCATTGACGTCCATCACGCTGTCGAAGAGCCGCGACCGGTGCCCGAGTGTCTGCGCGAAGGTCCTGAGCTGCGTGACGTCGCGCGCCAGCGTGCCGCCCGAGAATCCGAGTCCCGGTGACATCAGCGCCCGCCTGCCAATCCGCTCGTCCAGACGCAGGGCGTTGCCAACGGCGACCGCGTCGGCGCCGAGCCGATCGCAGAGGCCGGCGATCTCGTTGATGAACGCGATCGACGTCGCGAGAAACGCGTTGATCGCGTGCTTCACCATCTCCGCGCTCCGCAAGTCCATCGTCAGCTTGTCCGTGCGAAAGGGCCGGTAGAGCTGTTCGGCGGTCTTCAGCGCACCGAAGTGATTGGAGCCGAGCACCAGCATGTCCGGGTTCAGGAACCTCGTGATCGCGGTTCCGAGGCGAAGGTTCTCGGGGGTGTAGACGACGCCGCCTTCCACGATCGGTCTGGATCTCGCGGACGCTGGCTTCGATCGTCTCGGACGTGCCCAACGGCAGCTGGCTGGTGATGATCAGCGGGGTCGTCGGCGAGAGATGAACGGCGATGCGATTGGCGGCGTCTGACGATCGGAGAGATGTCGATTTCGTCGCGATCGTTCACCGGCGTGTCGTACGCGATGACGACCCAGTCGGCGGACGCCACCACGACGGATCGCTCGCGAAGCGGAGGCGCCCGGTCGCGAGGTGCGTCGCCATGAGTTCCTTCAGGCCGGGCTCGAAGAGCGGCGGCACGCCCCGGTTGAGCGCGCGCACAGCGGGCCGGGTCGAGCTCCAGTCCGACAACCGGTAGCCCTTCTCGGCAAATCCGACCGCGTTGACGGCGCCCAGGTGCCAGATCCCCGCCACGCAGACGGTCGGTCTGCGCGTCCGGCGCGCGCGGCGCGCCCGTTTCCTGGCCATCACTGCAGGGTCTCCACGGTCAACGCGAAGCGGTCTTTCCCGAGCAGGCGCCGCGTCGCCACGCGCACGGCTTCATTGGACGTACGGCGGGCCCACCAGCCATAGCCGTGCACCTTGGTCGTATCGAGGAGCACGATCGGTTGATCGCCCGGCCAGCCCTTGGGTGTTCCGGTCATCCGGTATTTCACGTCGTGTAAATCCATCTCGTCGAGAATGATTTTCGCAATCTCCATGATGGTCGACCGTGAGTCGGTCCCGAGATTGACGAGAAACGGAAACGGTCCCTCTGGCGCCTTCTGGTAGATGTAGAGCATCCCGTTGATGCACTCTTCGACCAGAAAGTAGTTCTTCTCGCCGATCCCGGTGCCGAGGATCTCCAGCTCGTGCGTGTCCTTCCTCAGCTTGTGGATGAAATCGTAGATGATGCCGTGATTGGTTCGCTCACCGATGACGTTGCCGAACCGGAACATCCAGGCGCGAATGCCGAAGAGATTGCAGAACGAGGAGATGAATGCTTCACACGCGACTTTCCCGGCACCGTAGAGGGACACGGGCATCAGCGGCCCTGACGTCTCCTTGAACAACCCCTCGATCGACTCGCCGTACACCGCACCGGTCGATGCGAAGAGTAAGTCCTTGATGCCGCTGGCCAGCATGGCTTCGAGGACATTGAACGTCGCGATGACATCGTTGTCGAGATCGATGCGGTGGCGATGAAAGCCCGACGGAATGTCGGTGTTGGCACCCAGGTGCCAGACGATGTCGTGGCCCTTCATCGCATCGATGAGCCCGTCGAGATCGATCAAATCCTTCTGGACGAATCGAATGCGGTTGCCGTCCAGATGCGGCCGAATCCACGCATCGGTGGAGAGACTCAAGTTGTCGTAGACCGTCACCTCACAGCCGGCGGACACCAGCAGGTCGACGACGTGGCTGCCGATGAAACCCGCGCCGCCCGTGACGAACCATCGCTTGGTTCGGAGCGCGTCGCCGAACACTCGATCCGATCGTGAATCCATTACACCCTTTCGTCCGCCAGCAGCGCCTGAATCGTCGCGATGACCGCGGCGCGTGAATCGTACTTCGGCCGCCAGCCCAGCCCGAGAACCTTCGAACAGTCCAGACGGACGATGGGCACGTCACCCAGCCAGCCGATCTTGCCGCCCGTGCGATGGATGGGCGTTGCCGACAGCCCCATGTGCTCGAGCACCAGATCGGCGATGTCGTTCACCGTGATCGCGGTGTCGGAGGCGATGTTGATGATATTGACGCGCTCGTGCAACTGCGTCTGCACATCGAGCAGGATATCGATGACGTCCGCGACGTGCAGGTACGACTTGCTTTGCTCGCCGTCGCCGAGCATTCGAAGCGCCGACGGATCGCGGCGAAGACGCCGCATGAAGTCGAACACGACGCCGTGGGTCGCGCGGGGCCCGATGATGTTGGCGGGCCGGAGAATCCAGGCCTGGATGTCGAAGAGATGACAGAACGCCGACACCAGCCCTTCAGCGCCCATCTTGGTCGCACCGTACATCGACACGGGCAGGAGGGGCCCCTGCGTTTCGCTGGAGGCCTCGTGGCCGCGGTCGCCGTAAACCCCGCTTCCCGACGTGTACACGATCCGGCGAAGCCCATGCCGGCGCATCACGCTCAGCACGGAGAATGTTGCGACGAGCGAGTGCTCGAAATCCAGCGTCGGATCGTCCACACCGCGGGCAATATCGGCATTGGCCGCCAGATGGTAGATGACATCGACCGACGAATCGAGCGAGCGACTGAGTCCCTCGATGTCACGGACGTCGACGTCGCGCAGCGTGAAGCGGGGGGAGGTCAGGTGCTGCGCCAGAAACTCGCGGCGGCCGCCCGAAAAATTGTCGAGAACCGTGACCCGATCGCCGCGCGCCATGAGGCGGTCGACGAGATTCGATCCGATGAAACCGGCCCCGCCGGTGACGGCACTGTGCATGAACCCGCTCTGACGGCTAGTCGTACGTCGTCAAGCGTCTCAGCGAGAACACGCCGGACGCGGTCATCTTTGCGATCGTCTCGGGATCGCCAAACGTCTCCCATTCGTCCCACTGGGCGCTCAAGAGCTTCCCCGTCAGCCGATCGGATCGCGGCGACAGCAGGAACTCGACGAGCCCCAGCACCCGCTCGAGGGAAGCGCCCTTGCCCTGCTTCAAGCTCTCGGCGCGCGCCAACTCGACCGCCCCGACGACTGACGCATCCATGGCGAGGATCTGCTCGGTGAGCGGGGTGAAGATCGGGCCCGGTGCGATCGCGTTGATGTCGACGGGGTGATCGGTCCACTCGGCCGCCAACGTCTCGACCAGCCGCACGATGGCGCACTTGGCAATCCCGTAGGCTGAGAAATTGGGCCGAGGGGCGGTCGCTCCGCCGCCCGAGAAGCACACGATCTTCCCGCGCGTCCCGGCACCGCTCAAGAGCGGAAAGAAATGCCGGATCGGCAGGCTGGTCGCGGACACGTTGAGGCGGACGGTTTCCATCCAGGCGTCGAAGGGCACCGACAAGGCCGGTCCCAACGCACCGTGGGTTCCCGCGCAGATGATGACGGCATGGACAGACGCCCAGTCCTGGCCGACGCGCGCCGCGAGCGCCGCGACGTCCGCGTCGCTGGTCGCGTCGCACGCGCTCCAGCGCCAGGCCGGCTCGGAGGCCGGCGGATGCCGCGACACGCCCCACACCTGGGCGCCCCCCGCCTGCAGGGCGGTCGCCAGAAAATGGCCGATCCCCGTGCTTGCGCCGACGACGATCACTCTCATGACCCGTTGCCTCGTCGTTCCTGCCGGAACAGATCAAGCGAGTGCAGCAGAATCGTGAAACAGAACGTGAGAAACCCGCTGACGATGAGAAACAAACCGAACACCGCAAAGTAGTTGTGGCGCCCGATGGCGACCGGCAATGCCAGGCTGTCCGAGAAATACTCGACCATGAGCGGGACGCAGAGCGAACAGCCCGCCAGAAAGAGGACGAGGCTGAGGAGCACGCCCCAGTTGTAGTCGACGCGTTGGACCCAGCGTTTGAGCTCAACACCGCGCAGGTCGGTCAAGCCGCGCGCCAGAATCCCCAGATAGAAACACTGAAGTCCCACCATCGCGGCCGCACTGCCGAGCAGCATCCAATGCAGGGAAAACGTCACCGGCCCGACCGCCACTCCCCCCAGAATTCCCGGGATCATGAGCGCGAGTCCGGCGGCCAGGAACAGCAAACCCGGGCGCACCAGGAAAAAATCGGGACCATAGAGAAACATGGCTTTGAGGTTGTCCCAGCCCGCCTTCCACGGCGTCATCCACCCGGATCGCTTGAGGTGACTGATGCGGCCGTTCCGATCCTTCAGAAAGTGGATCGGCACCTCGGCGATCCGCAGTTTCAACTTGATCGCTTTGAGCACCATCTCGGACGCGTACTGCCACCCTTGCGACTGCATGTTCAACCGTTCGAATGCGGCCTTGGTGATGCCCCGCATCCCGCAATGAATGTCGGTGAAATGGCTGGAATAGATGAAATTGAGAATCCAGGTCGTCACTGGGGTGCCGAGATAGCGATGGAGCGCCGGCATGGCACCGGGTTCGATCGAGCCTCGCACGCGTGAGCCCATGATGTACTCGGCCCCCTGGCGGAAGGCCGCAAGGAACGGGCCGATTTCGCGGAAGTCGTAGGTGCAGTCGCTGTCGCCGAGGAGCAGGTATTTACCCCGCGCGTGGCTCAGTCCGTCGATGTAGGCGCGGCCCAGGCCGCGCTTGGGCGTCTTGAGAACACGCGCGCCTTTGCTCAACGCAATGTCCGCCGTCTTGTCTTGCGAACTGTCGACGATCAGGATTTCCGCCGAGACGTCGGCCTTCCTGATCCCAATCCAGCACCAGTCGACGAAATCGCCGATCGTCAGCTCCTCATTGAGGGCTGGAATGAGGATCGTCACCTCAGGTGCGCCACCCGTCGGGCGGAACGCATCGGCCGGTTCGTAGAGCACAGACTCCATCACGGTTTCCTGCCCGGCTCGTCCCGAGACGGGGAGGACACGGCGGGCATTATCTCGTACTCGGTGTGCTCCTCCGGCGCGCGGGCGGCGGCAGCACCCGAGCGCCCCCTCATGTTAGAGTTTTCGCTGAATCCGCATCTCGGGTTCTCCATGAAGACGCCCCTGCCGTCCACTCCGAGCGCTTCCTCCGGCCCAGCGGTCGCGGAGTTCGACGCCTACTCGGAGAACTACGAGGCGCACCTGCCGTTCCTCAAGCTCGCCGGCGAGTCCAAAGATTTTTACGCGCAGAGTCGCGTCCAGTGGCTCGCCCAACGGCTGGCCGCGCTCGGCATTGGCGCACCGCGGCGGGTGCTGGATTTTGGGTGCGGCACCGGATCGGCAACGCCCTTCCTGCTCGCCGATCTGCAGGCGGGGTCCGTCGTTGGTGTCGATCCGTCGGTGGCCTCGCTCAACGTCGCGCGCGCGACCTACCGATCGCAGCCCGCCCAGTTCTTCGCGCCCGACGAGTTCACTCCGGACGGGTCGATGGATCTCGCCGTCTGCAACGGCGTCTTTCACCACGTCCCGCTGGCCGAGCGGCTGGACGCCGCCCGGTACGTCTTTCGCGCGCTGAAGCCCGGTGGCCTGTTCGCGTTCTGGGAGAACAATCCCTGGAATCCGCTCATGCTCTACGGCATGAAGCACACGCCGCTCGACGCGAACGCGATTCCAGTGTCGGTCCGGAAGGCCCATCGACTCATCGACGCCGCGGGATTCACGCGGCTTCGGACAGATTTTCTGTTCCTGTTCCCCGCAGCGTTGCGGGCGCTTCGACCGATCGAACCCCTGGTGTGCCGGCTGCCGATCGGCGCGCAGTTTGAAGTGCTGTCCCGCAAGCCCGTCTGAGACTCTTGCGATCGATGCCCCAAAGCAACGCACGCGGCACGTGGCCGAAGATTCGTCCTCCTCTCAATCCCGATCAGGCGCGCGCCCTCGAGGACTGGTACCGGCACTGGCTCGAAACCGGGATGCCCGGCCAATTCGGCGCGATTACCGACTTCGGTCATACCTACGCGCTCCGCAGCATGACGCCGGGCGCCAAGACGCTCGAGATCGGACCGGGCAATGGGGCGCACCTGGCCTACGAAGACCTGACGAAGAGCGGCGGGTACGTCGGACTGGAGCTTCGCGCAAGCTTGTCGAATGCCATCGAGCAAAAGTATCCGAAGGTTCGCATCGTCGTCGGTGACTGTCAGGAACGGATCGATATCCCGGACAATACGTTCGACCGCGCGATCGCCGTGCACGTCCTCGAGCATTTGACGGACCTGCCGGCCGCGCTGGCGGAGATCGCACGTGTCCTCAAGCCCGGCGGCAAGCTCTCGGTCGTCATCCCGTGCGAAGCGGGGCTGGGCTACAGTCTGGGCCGGGTCTTCACGACCAAACGCACCTTCGAGAAGCGGTACGGATGTGAGTACGAGCCGATCATCCGCCACGAACACGTCAACACGGCGCGGGAAGTCCTGCGGGAAGTGAAGCGACTGTTTCGGGTCGAGCACCGGTCCTTTTATCCGATGCGCGTGCCCCTGGTGGACGTCAACCTGATCATCGGCCTGACCCTGGTGTCCCTCAAGGGAACGTGAAGACACCAGGCTTGCCTGGCGTCGAAACGCAGGAGCCCTACGAGCCCGCGATGACCTTTACTGAACGTCACCTGGACGAAACCGTCCGCATCACACAAGCCTTGGATGCCGGCGCCATCGACCGAGTGGTCGGTCTGCTGGCCGATGTACGCGCGCGTGGCGGCCGGCTCTTCTTCCTCGGAGTGGGCGGCAGCGCCGGCAACGCCTCGCATGCGGTCAACGACTTTCGGAAACTCGCCGGGTTCGAAGCCTACGCCCCGACCGACAACGTTTCCGAGCTCACTGCGCGAACCAATGACGAGGGCTGGGACACGGTCTTTGTCGCCTGGCTCCGCGGCAGCCGGTTGCGTGCCGAGGACGGCGTCTTCGTGCTTTCAGTCGGCGGCGGCAACCTCGAGAAGAACATCAGTCCCAATCTCGTGCGCGCGCTGGAGTACGCCCAGAGCGTGGGGGCGACGATTGTCGGCGTCGTCGGGCGGGACGGCGGCTACACGGCAAAGGCGGCCACAGCCTGCGTGATCGTGCCGACGGTGAATCCCGAGATGGTGACGCCACATTCCGAAGCGTTCCAGGCGGTGGTCTGGCACCTGCTGGTCTCGCATCCCAAGCTCAAGGCCGCCGAGACCAAGTGGGAGTCAACGCGGTGACGGTGCCGCGTAGGGAAGTACCTTGAGGTTGCCGACGCCCACCAGCAACGGGCGAACGTCTCCATTCGGCAGGACCTTCGTGACCGCGGCGTCCATCGCGGTCAGGGTGATGATCGACTCGCCGTCGTCCACTCTGGCGACGAGTTCATGGATGCCGGGTCCAACCTCTAACACCTTCGGAGCCAAACCCGAGGCCTCGACCTTGATCTGTCGGCCGGGAAGTGCTGGATCGGCCGATGGGCCCGGAGCGAACTCGGCGCGCAAGACCACCGTGCGGGCCGTCCGACTCAGCATATGAAGCCGCGTCGGACCGCCGCCCATCCAGAAGAACGGCCGGCCTCCCACCGTCTCGAGGCCGTTCGGCGTCTCCACCAGCACGATCCTTGGATCAGGGACGCCAAGCGCCTGCTCGATCGGACCCGCCCAGCGTCGCAGCGTCGCGTAGGTCTGCGGATGCGAACTCCGCAGGGTGTCATAGTAGCCGGTAAAGCTAATCAGTATCTGGGACGTGCCGCCGAACCCGGCCAGCGCGAGAAACACGCCCGCGAGGAATTGCCGGCGAAACGTGCCCAGCGGAGACGTCACAATCGCCATCATCCAGATCAGGACGGCCGGCACGAGGAAGAACGTCGCGAAGTCGACTTCGTACCGCATCGTCATGCCTGCGGAGGCAAAGACGACTAACAGGACCGTGCCGATCGCGGCGAGTGTGCCGGCAAACGCGAGCAGGAGCGGGCGGCGGCGGAGAAGCCACGGCCCGGCTGCGAGCGCCGCGAGCAGCGGTGTCGTGGCGAGAATGCCGGCCACGGGTTCAAGATAGAGGTACGGCGGCGGCTGTAGAAAGCGCGCCGGCTCGAGACTGGCAAACGGGAACGTGGCCGACCAGTGGATCGGGACCACGAGGTAGTACAGCAGCCCGTAGATGGGCCGCCGGGCATCGAACATGTTGTACGTCTTCGGATGGACTCCCTGAAGCGTGTACCGAATACCGAACTCGGTCCAGGAATCGAAACGCGCGTAGTTGTACCAGCCAATCGCCAGCGCCGCCAGCGCGAGCGGCGCGGCGACAGCCACGGCGACGCGAAGCCGATCGCGCGGTGTCAAACGTCCCGGCCAGGCCCAGTAGGCCAGCGCGACGGCCGAGGCCAGCCCGGCGGCGAACAGCGGGAATCGAGCGCCCGCGGCAAGCCCCAACAGCACGCCGCTCGCGGCCAACCATGCGGGGCGCGGCCGGGGCCCGATGGCGCCGCGGGCGAGCGCCAGGAGGCTCGCAAACACGAGACCGTACCCAACGGAGATCGCCACCTCGTACACGGCCGGACGCCGGAGCAGAAACGGCGCGACATTCGCGAGTCCGAGGGTGACGAGCGAGACGGCCCAGAGCCAGGTCGGCGGTTGCACGCGGAAGCCGGCCGAAACGAGATGCCGAAGCAGCAGAAACGCTGACAGCACCCCAAGCGCGCAGCCCGCCGCGATCGCGATGGGTTCGGGCAGATGGCGGCCAGTCACGGCCTTGAAAGGCGCAAACAGGATCAGCGCCGGAGTCGGGCCGAAATACAGGAAATACCGCCCCCGGTAGAGCGTGGCGTCGTGCAAACGGAACGGCGCATTGGCGACCGGATCGTATGGGTCCGGCAGCGCGAGGAGCGCCGGGTTCGGCGTGACCGGAAGGTAGAGATGACCACCGAGGAATCCCTCGGCGAGCAGGTTGTAGAAGCCGTTGAGGCGCGCAGCCGGCCGCACGGGCACACCCGACGTACTGGCCGTCCACACATAGAACGCCACGATGCCGGCAAAGATTGCCGTGAGCGCCACCGGGCCCCTGACGACCGTGCTCATAGCGATCGCCTGGACCGGCGGAACGAAGCGGGATAGAGCGGCGAGGTTCGGAACTTAGAGACCGAGCCTGATGCGGAGTCCCCACCCGGCGCTGCGCGACTCATGGCCGCGCATCCGCCCCGGCGCCGAACGGCTTGATCGCCATGGGCATCGCGGACACGCCGAACAGGTGGTCCATCAGCCGCACGCCAACGGCCGAGCACAAGAGCGGCGCCGCGACCGACTTCATCGGCACGCGGTCGAGGTTCTTGCGGATCTTGAAACGCATCGATCCGGGACAGCGCACGCTGTATGGTAGCAGTCCGACCCGCTGATAGGCGGCAACGAGCGCCGCCGGCGTCCAGAGCGTCACGTGGATTTCCGGGATGCAGTACCCGAAGCGAATGCCCTGCCATCGTGCGAGCGGACTCGCCAGGTTGCCGGTCGTCAGGAGGAGCAGTCCGCCGGGCTTCAACCACCGTGACACGGCACCCAGTACGGGCATGGGCTGCTCCAGGTGCTCGATCACTTCGACGAGGCTGATCACGTCGAACTGCCCGTCGGGCAGCGCGCCCAGCGTCGCGGCCGTGTGGACATCGAGCTGATCGACCGCCCGAAGTCGATCGGCATACGTCCCGACGTCAAATCCGGACGCGACGATCCGCGGCCCCGTCTCGTGGTCGCCGAGTCGGCCGCGATCGCGGAGGAACTTCAGGAGGCCGCCGGCGCCGCACCCGTAGTCCAGCCAGCGGAGGTCGGCAGCCTTGGAGCCAGAACGGGTCCAGTGGTCCTGCACCAGGGCCACAAGGCCGGCGAACTCTTCCACCCGAGGTGTCGCCCGATAGTTGGTGTACTCGGACTCGTAGTCGACCAGTGGATCGACACCGCGCCCGGCGTAGTACGCCTCGTCGTAGATCTCGGGTCCCATGACCGGCGTGACGAACCGCGCGTCGCAGGTCCTGCACCGCCAGAAGGTGAATTGCCGATCGACGACCTGCCGCCCGGCTTTGCGTCCCCAAAGCTGAATGTCGGTGCCCTCGCAGACGCGGCACACGGGCGGCGCGCTTCCCTGCGACGACACCTACCCTCGCGGCGAGGCCGCGTCCGCTGCGGCAGCGGGTACCTTCAGCGACCGATGACGCCAGCGAATCGAGAGCAGATCGCGCCCGTTCCGGAGACTGCCGGAGACCACGGGCCACCGGCTGTCGCCGTCGTCACGCCAGCGGATGGGAACCTGCTCAATGCGATATCCCCGTGCGCGGGCGAGATAGAGGATCTCTACGTCGAACATGTAGCTGTCGATCTGCTGCCGCGCGAAAAGGTCGCGAGCCACGTCGCCGGCAAAGAACTTGAAGCCGCACTGGGTGTCGACGATGTCGTCAAGGCCGACAATCAGGTGCATGACCAACGCGAACGCCTTCGATCCGAGCCTCCGGTGGAGCGGCTGTCGCCGCTCGATGCTCGCACCACGCAACGCGCGCGACCCGACCGCGAGGTCGGCGCCGGCCAACAGCGCCGGCTCGAGCTTGTCGAACTCGGAAATAGGCGTCTTGTTGTCTGCATCGGTGAAGCCGATGATCGTGCCACGGGCCACCCGCACCCCCTCGCGGATGCCGAGGCCCTTGCCCCGCCGCTCGGGCGATCCGATGACGTGAATGCCGGGTCTCGTCTTCCCGAGTTCGGCGGCCGCCTCACGCGTGCCGTCCGTCCCATCGGCGGACACGATGATTTCAAAAGGATGCCCGCGCCGCGTGAAATATGCGTGCGCCTCGCCTACCGTCTCGCGAATCCGAGCGGCTTCGTTATAGGCGGGAATGATGAGGCTGACGAACATGGTCGATGGCCGCGAGTCTATCAGAGTCAGCAGTCGCCACGGACACGCTCATCGCACGTCGATCGTCAGCACGCGGTACGAAAGCGGCCGGAAATCACGATTGCCCGGCGATCATCCGGTACTACGACTGGTCGGCAATCAGTCGATCGACCTGCGATCGTGCGGCCGCACCAGTGATGTGCCGACGTCTGAGATCAAGCGCCGGCCGGCATGCCGGCGCTCGAAAAACGGGCTACGATGTCGGCACGCGCTTCGACGACCGAGATCGGATGCCTCCCGTCTGGCTCTCGGCAACGACGACCCTGCGACGGTGCCTCGAGCCGTCGACGCGCGGAAGGCGCCACTGACACGCGTGATGACCTTCACTGACGTCAGCGCTGCAGTACGCGCCGAGGTCGGCGCGCACTGGCGCCGTATTTCGAGGTCGAGCGCACCAGCTACTTCCCGCTTCCGTTCCTGCCGTTCGTCATGCCCAATCTCGTCATGGGTCTGAGCCTGCGGCCACGCCAGGAGCCGCTCTCGCGGTCCGGTCGATGAGTGCCTACCTGGCGCTGGCGGCGATCAGCGTCCTCGCGGGATTCGGCCTGCTCACCCGGCTGCGGCTGCCCGTCAGCCCGATCCATCGCTGGTACCTGGCTCCCGGCGCGACGATGCTCGTCTGGGCCATCGCGCTGGGCGTCGGCGTCTCGCTGGGCCTCACCCTCCGCAACCTGAGCGGTCCCCTGCTGGCGCTCACGATGGTCGTTGCGATCCTTGGCGCCCTCGACGCCCGACGCGCATGGGCGGCGGCGAAACCCACCGGACTGCTGATCCTCGCGGCGATGCCGCTCGCCGTGATGGCGATGGACGTCGCCGCCGGGCTGTCGCAATACATCGGTGGACCGGCCCAGGACGGCTGGTCCTACGTCGCGTACGGGCAGTACCTCTGGGAATGGCCCAAGGGCACGGAGGGCGGCCTCGCGCCGCTCTACCAGTACGCCGCGCACCTGAGCAGAGCCCGCTTCATCTCCAGTGCGATGCTCGCGTTCTTCTCCCCGATGACCGGTGCGGGCGGCGACACGCAGGCGGCCGCCGGCGCCTTCGTCGCGTGGACGCTCTTCGTCTTCGGGGCGTCGTGTGCGGCGTCGGCCGTCGCGCTGGGCATCCGGCGGGGCTGGCTCGTGCTGTTCACCGCGATCGCCGTCATGTCGCCGTGGGTCTACGCCGCGGTGCAGATCCACAACTACGACAACCTGATGGCGTTGTCGTTTCTGCCGGTCGCGATGAGCGTCCTCGCCGCGGCCGAACGACCGGGCACCTCAGTGGCGGTGCTGCTCGGCGCCGTACTGGCCGCGACCCTCTACACCTATCCGGAGATGAGCGTGTTCGTCGGCTTCGGCCTCGCGCTGGCGGTGGCGTGCCGGGCGACGCGGGACCGCCTGTGGATGGCGTGGGGCAAGACCTGCCTGCTGGCTGGCGTGCTCGCGGCGATCCTGCTGATTCCGGGACGCGCAGATCTCGCGTGGTTCATCTCGAACCAGCTGCACGTGGCGACCGGCGCCGCGGGCGCCCGCGCCGGAGAGGGCATCTTTCCGTATCTGCTCGACTTCGCGAAGTGGCCGACCGCCTTCTGGGGTTTTCAGACCGGACCGAGCACGACCGCTCGCGATCGCCACCCGCGATCTCATCGCCGGTGCGCTCTGGATCCTTTCCGTCGTGGGCATCGTGGGCCTGCTGCGCCGGCGCCGGTGGGACGTCGTCCTGCTCGGCCTGGGTCTCTCCGCCGGCGCCGTGCTACTGGTCGCGCGGCAGCACTACGACTACGGGGCCTACAAGCTCCTGCTCTTCGGGAACTGGGCGATGGCCGCCGCCGTGACCGCCGGCGCGGAGGCCATCGCGGCGCGCGTCGCCGCGAGCGGGGCCGGACGCGCCGTGCGCCTGACCGCCGCCGCGGCGGGCGCCGTGATCGCGATCGCGTTCTTCGGCAGTTTCGCACTGCGCGAGCGCGCCTTTCACCAGCGCCTCGATCCACCGACGGTCGCGCCGTTTCGGGCGCTCACCGAGGCAGAGGGATTGATCGGATCCGCACCGGTCCTGGTCTCCGTCGACAACGACGTCGCGAACGCCTGGGCCGTGTACTTCCTCCGCCGTCATGCGATTCGCCTGCTCGATTACCGGGGCTACATGGCGCAGCCCCACCTCAAGCCGCTGATGGACCGCGCTGCGCCAGTCGACATCGCCACGGCCTCGTACGTCCTGAGCGACGACGGACGAGCCGGCGGCCGCGACGTGGTGTGGCAAAGCGGCCGCTTCGTCCTGTGGCGCATTCCCCCGTCGGGTGCGGCCTTCCTGGTGGGCGTCGCCAATCCCAACGGCACGGAGCGCCTCAACGGCCGGTCGTTCTACTGGATCGGTCAGGGCGAGACGATCGTGGACGTCGTCGCCACGGCCGACGGCGCCGCGGCGCTGTCCGCGTCATTCGTACGCGGGCCCAGTCTCCCGAACGTGCCCTTTCGGCGCCTCCGGATTGCCACAGCGTCCGGCGAATCACGGATATTCACGATCGCGCGCGACGGCGCCCAATCGCTGATCGTCCCGGTGCGCCGCGGCGCGAATCGCCTGGTCGTGCGCGCGCTCGACACGCCGAGTACGACGATCGCGCGCGATCCGCGCCCGCTGCTCGTCGGCATGGAAGGGCTGACCGTGTCCATCGGCGCGGTGCCGGGCTCGGAGATCGTGCCGCCCGAGATCCCTCAAAACCCGACGTGTTCGACGACGTTCGTGTCCGGCTGGCACGCACGGGAGGCATCCGACTCAGGCTGGCTGCGCTGGTCCTCGGGCACCGGGCGGCTTCGGATATCGGCCACGACCGAGGCTGACTTCGAACTCAGCGGCGATGTGCTCTCGTTCGTCCGGCCCAACACGATCGACGTGCGCATCGACGGCAAGGCCGCCGCCACCTGGATGGTGACGGATCCGGCATGGGCGTTCCACACGGTGACGCCCGTCCGCTTTCACGTGGCCGCGGGACACACCGTGACCGTGGACCTCGTCGGCCGAGCCAGGCCCGTGACCTCGCCGACCGATCCGCGGCCGCTCGCGATCGCGGTGAAGGACCTCACGCTGCGCCGTCTGGACCAGCCGGATCCCTGTGCCGTTCGGTTCTGAGGAACGCCGATGACCTCGAGCCTTGTCGTGATCCTGGCCCTGATCGCCGTCCTGAGCTGGACGGGGCTGTCGATCGCCCTCGCGATCGCGAGAACCGGCGAGTCGCGTGCCGCGGTGCTGCGACCCACACCAACTCGGCCGGAGACGATCGAGCCTTCAGGGCAGCGGAATCGACACCTCATTGGACGCCGCGCTGATGCCACAGGCGTTCACGGCGACGACCCTCACGAAATACTGGCCCGGCGGCAACCCGGCCGCGTTTGCCTGCAGGCCTGTGACACCGCCAACGTCGGCGTCGAGGAGATTGGTCAGCCCCGGCGCAGTGCCCACCCTCAATCGATAGCTCGCGGCGCCAGGTGCGGCCGACCAATTGAGCGTCACCAGGCTGCCGGCCTTCGAGAACGTCAGCATCGTCGGCGCCACGGGCGGCGCGGAGCATCCGAGCGTGAACGAGGCTTCGTTCGAGGGTCCGCTCATGCCGCACGCGTTCACGGCACGGACGCGGGTGAAGAAGCTGCCGCGAGGCCCGGCCGCCGCCAGCGTCGTCGCCGTCCCGACGTTCAAGTTCAGCAGGTTCGCGAGCCCGCTGGACGTGCCCGCCTCCAGCACGTACGAAGTCGCTCCCGCCGAGGCGTTCCACGATAACGCGACGTTCAGATTGGCGACCTGCACCGCGTGCCCGGTCGGCGGCGGCGGCGGCGCAGCGCAGGCGCCCGGCGGCGACAGCACGAACGTGACCTCGTTGGACGGCACGCTCAGTCCGGGTGCCGTCGCCGCCCGCACGCGCACGAAGTAGGTCCCGGCGCGTTGCGATGTCTGCACCGACGTGGCGGTGCCCACGTTGAAGATGCCCAGGTTCGACGCCAGCGGCGTCGAGCCGGCCTCGATCTGATAGAAGAGCGCGCCGGGCGCGGCGGTCCAGCTCAGGGCCACCGACAGGCCGTTGGTCTGCGCCACGAGGTTGGTCGGCGGGGTCAGACCGGCGTCGACCAAGAACGTGCCCTTGTGGAGCCAGCCCGCCGGCGCGGCGCCGCCTGGATCGAGCGCCATCAGGTAGATGTTCTTCAATCCGTTGAAGGACGGTGGGAAAACGATCGGCACCCGCAGCACCAGATCGTTGCCCGACAGCGATACCGAGACGCCAGCCAGGCCGATCGTGACCTGGCCGTTCGAGAGCACACCAGCGCTGCCGACCACACCTCCCGACCAGGCCGTGTCGGTGTCGTTGCGGAGGTGCAGCGTGTTCGTGGCCGCGACGTAGGACAGATAGCCGCCGCCGGCGCCGTTGACGCTGCCGTTGACGAGCATGAGCGCGTTCGCGATCTGGCTGGCCCCGCCGGCGTGGCGATAGCGGGCGACCAGCGTCGTCTTGCGCGCCGGTGCCTTGCGACGGCGTCACCGAGATCGGCACCGGCGACGTGGCCGAGGTCGTGACCACGGCGTCCCAGAACTCGAAGGACGGTCCACGGCTGTCGCGACCGCCGTAGAGAAACACGCGCTGGGCGGCGGCGTCGTGGACCAGCACCGGATACTGCCGCGCCGTCGGCGTCGCGCCCGACGCTGTGAGCGGCGTCCACACCGTCCCATTCCACAGCCAGCTGTCGCTGAGCAGCGCCGCGCCCGACCCGCCGAAGAGGAGGACGCCAGGCGCCGTCGCGTCGTAGGATGACAGCGCCGCGAACGAGCGCGCCTGCGGCAGCGAGCCGCCGGGAAGCTTCTGCACCCACCGCACGAGCTGGCCGTCCCACTCGAAGATCTCGTTTCTCTTCTGCGAGCCGGTATCGCCGCCGAAGAGCACGACGGTCCGCCGGACCGCGTCGTAGGCCATCACCGCGCCGAAGCGCGCCGACGGTCCGTTGGCCGTCGCGGTGACATCGGTCCAGGTCGTGCCGTCCCACAGCCAGGTGTCGGCGAGTGCGGTACCGGCGGCGTTGCGGCCGCCGAACAGGATCACCCGGTTGTGCGCCGGGTCGTAGACCATCGCATGGTCGTCGCGAGCGGCCGGTGAGACGGCCGGTGAGACGTTGGTCCACGTCCGCGCCGCGGTGTCCCACTGCCACGTGTCCGCGTTCTTGCTGCCGAGCTGTCCGTTGACGCGGGTGCGACCGCCGAACAGGAGCATCTTCCGTCGCGCGCGCTCGTAGACCATCGCCGCGCCGGCGCGACCGCCTGGCCCCCCGACGTAGTGCCAGATCCACGTGTGCGCCGGAACCGAGTACTCCCACGCTTCGGTGCTGCCGCCGCCGTAGAGGAAGACGACGTCACGATCGCTGTCGTAGGCCATCACGTGCCGGTCCTGCGACGCCGGCCAGTCCGTCCACAGCGCCGGCGTCCACGTCGCGCCGTCGAGCTCGATGACGTCCGGGAGATACCCGCCGAAGACGACGATCCTGTTCCGCGCGGTGTCGTAGGCCATGCCGTGGCTGTCACGGGCGCGTGGGCCGAGCGCCTGCGGCACGATCTCGGACCAGCCGCCGTTGACGAACGACCACGTGTCGCCGTACGACTGCGCCGGCGCCGCGACGCGGTATCCCGCGAACATCACGATCCGGTTGAACAGGGGATCCCACACCAGCTGCGTCCAGCCGCGTCCCGGCAGGATTGCCGCCGGCCGGGGTCACGTCGGTCCAGACCGTGCCGCGCAGTTCCCAGATGTCGTTGAAATCGGTGACGGTGTTACTGCCGGTCGGATAGCCGATGCCGCCGAAGATCGTCACTCCGTGCCCGGCGGTCGGGTTGAACGTCGCCCCGGCGAAGGTCCGGCCGACGAACGGCCGTCCCACCGGCGAGCTCGCCGTCGTCGCGAGTTGCGTCCAGGTGCGCGCGCTCAGGTTCCAGACCCACGTATCGGCGTAGAACGTGTTGGCGTCGACGCCGCCGAACAGCACCAGCCGGCCGTTGGCCGCGTCGTGGACCAGCCTCGCGCCCTGGCGGGCGAGAGGTGACGCCCCGGGGGTGACGTTCGTCCAGGTCTTCGTGACCGTGTTCCACTCCCAGGTGTCGTTCAGGTACGAGAGCTCATCGAGCAGGCCACCAAAGACGATGACGACGCGGCGCACTGGATCGAACGCCATGGCCTGGCCCGACCGACGTTCGGGGCGCGCACCGGTCGCCGGGCTGACGTCAGTCCAGGTCCTCGACGCCGCGTTGTACTCCCACATGTCGTTGAGGCGATTCCAGTTGAGGTCGTAACCGCCGAACATCAGGAAGCGCGCCGAGACGCTGTCGTAGACCCAGGTGTCCTCAATTCGAGATGGCGGGCCGGACTGGGCCGGCCGTGACCAATCGATCGCCGTAATTTGTGCATCGGCGGCGGTCGGGACGACCGCCGCCAGCGCCAGCGCGGCGAAAACACGAGCGATTCCGGCGCCAAGGCGGGGTGACATGTGATGGGCTGCCGCTCGCTGTTTCGCGGCCCTGGCCTATCCGTTGCAAACTGTGTGCCCGCATTTCGAGGCCAAATACCGTCGTGCAGGCGCATTGCCATCGGACGTGGCGTCGGCAGAACCTACGGTCTTGACCCATCAAGGGCCGCGGCGACGATCACTCGGCCGGTGCGACCACGAGGAGCGACTGACCAACGGGCGATGGGGAGTCGATGCGGACGACGGTGAGCCCCGCGGCGTCGGCCCAGGCGCGCAGGGTAGCCGGTGATGTCGCGACGTTGGGCGCCCACGCGATGCGCGTGACGATCGCTTCGAGCCACGCCGGACGGATCTGCTGCCTGTGTAGCGGAATCGCCGGATCGAGAAACGAGACGACGCCGCGTCCGCCGGGCTTGAGGACGCGGCGCAGTTCTCGGAAGTAGGCGCACGTATCGGTCTCGCTGAGGTGTGTGATCACCGAGAACATCGCGACGACATCGGCGCTCTGATCCGGCGCCGGGATTGCGGCGGACGTGACGAGTTCGAAGCGCCAGTCCGGACGAGCGGCGGTCACGCGGGCATGCTCGAGAAGTGGGGGCGAGACGTCGACCCCGAGATAGCGCAGGTCGGGCCAGTCGCGCAGCGCCGCAGCCAGCCGGCCGGCGCCGCAACCGACGTCGATCAGGAAACCGTCCCGTGGCAGGCCCTCGGCCTCGACGGCGCTGCGCTCGAGCGCGCCGACCTCGTCAAAGCGGCCGCCGACCGCGGCTTCGGCGCCGGCGGCGCCGCGCATCGCGAGCTGCCGCCTGACCGCGCGGCGGTACGCCGCGCCGAATCTGTTCGAACTCACTCGCCGCATTCTGACGTGCGTCAGCGGGTGGTTGCAAACAGATTGCACTCGCGTCCACACGCGCGCCGAGGCACGATGGACCGCCATGGCGCGATCGTCGAGGGCGGCACTTGAACACGTCATGCGGGGGCTGACGCCCAAGCGCATGCGTCCGCTGCTGTCCCGGGCGTACTACGCGATGCTGGACGCTGGCGATGCGGTCGCAGGCCGCCGGGATCCACTGACGCCGCCGCGCAGCCTGCGGCGGATCTCGACTGACCCGGACAACGACTATCGCGCTACCGGCCGCGAGTTCGTCGCGTTTCTCGCGCGGGAATGTGGCGTGGGCGCGGACGCCGCGATCCTGGACGTCGGCTGCGGCGTCGGGCGCATTGCTGTCGGCCTGACCGAGTACTTGAGCGAAGCCGGTCGTTACGACGGGTTCGACATTGTCCCGGCCGAGATTGAGTGGTGCCGGCAGCAGATCACGCCTCGCTTTCCGCAATTCCGCTTTCAGGTCGCCGACGTACGTAACGACGCTTACAACCCGGCCGGCGCCACGCCGGCGTCGCAGTATCGATTTCCATTCCCGGATCGTTCATTCGACGTCGCCATCGTGGCGTCCGTGTTCACTCACTTGTTGACGCCGGATCTCGACAACTACCTTCGCGAGCTGGCGCGGGTGCTCGTGCCCGGCGGCCGCGCGGTGGCGTCGTTCTACCTGCTGAATCACACCACGCGCAGCCACATCGCGGCCGGTCGCAGCGCATTTCAGTTCACGACGCCGATCGGCGACGCGATGGTGAACGACGCGGATCGACCGTCATGGGCCGTCGCGCACGATGAAGATCGCGTGCGGGCTGCTTTGTCGGCCAACCGCCTCGAGATCCTGAAGTGGTACCCGGGCCGATGGGCATCGGAGGGCATCCAGGTCCAGGATCTCGTGATTGTGGAGAAAGCGCCTGGTTGACGGCTACGCGCCGCGCTCGCTCTCGCGCTGTCGCGTTGACTGGCACTGCGCGTGTGCCCACGGCGCGCTGCTAGAATGAGATCCACTCCGTGAAGATGACGCTCAACGGCGGCCCGTTCGACATGATGCTCGAAGGCGCCAGCGATGGGAACCGTCTAGCGGGCCGACAGGGTGCGCAGCACGCCTCTCCGCGTCGGGATCGATGGACACGCCTTCAGTTCGCCGGCGGGCGGAGTGCGCCGGTACGTCAACGAGCTCACGAGCGCATGTCTCCAGATTGCGCCTGACCTCGAGTTCGTCGCCATCGGAGCCGGCGCGGGCTCGCTGCCGTCTGGCCTGACCGACTTTCCCGCGCAGTCGTGGTTGCCCACGAACCTGGGGTGGTGTCTCGACGGGCTGCCACGAGCGAGCCGGCGCGCCACCCTCGACCTGTTTCACGCTCCTGCCTACACCGCACCACTCTGGGGCGTGCATCCGCTCGTCGTCACCATTCACGACGTCAGCTACGAACGGCACCCGGAGTGGTATCCGTACCGGAGCGATCGTGTCCGCCGATGGTTCTACCGGCGAAGCGCCCGTAGCGCGGACCTCGTCATCACCGACTCGGAGTTCTCACGGAAGGAGATCGAAGCAGCGTACGGGATCGGGCCAGATCGGATCCGCGTCGTTCCGCTCGGCGTCGGCGTTCCATTCACGCCTGCCGCAGAACCGGCGCACCCATGGCCACCGCCGGAGGAACGTTTCATCCTCCACGTCGGCGATCTTCATCCGAGGCGCAATGTGGGCGTGCTGGTCGATGCGCTTGGCCTGCTCAGGGCCAGGGCAGACGAACTCAAGCACACCGTGCTGGTGCTGGTGGGCGCCGACCGTGGTTCGGCGGCCGCGATTACCGCGCGCGCGGAGGCGCTGGGCATCTCCGGCGCCCTGCGTTTCGTGAACGATTCCAGCGACGATCAGGTGGTGGATTTGATGCGTCGTGCTTCGGCGTTTGCCTATCCGTCACTCTACGAAGGCTTCGGCCTTCCAGCGCTGGAGGCGATGGCATGCGGCGCACCGGTCATCGCGTCATCGGCCGCATCCATTCCTGAGGTGGTCGGAGACGCCGGTCTGCTCATCGATCCGCACGACGTTCGCGGGTGGTACGAGGCGCTGGCAGCGATCCTCGGATCGCCTGCGCGAGCAGCGCAGCTGCGGGCGGCGGGAATCGCCCGCGCCGCAGGTTTCACATGGCGGAGTACGGCAATGCAGACGAGCGACGCCTATCGATCTGCGTTTCGCGATGGCGGTCGCCGACGCGTATCCGCGGCTCGCCACACGTCGACGTCGTGACCTATGCGCTTCGTCGGGATGAGCGCAGCAGCGCATCGTACTCTTCGGTGGCTCGGTCCAGCGCGCGCGACCAGGAGTACGTGCCTGCGACAGCCGCGCCCTGCTCACCAAGACGTTGACGCTCCGACTGTTGGAGAATCAGCTTTTCAAGGGTCTCGGCCAACCTGCCGAGATTTCCGGGCGGCGCCAGCAACGCGTTCACTTCGTTGGTGAAGATCGCCTCTGGCCCCCCAAGCGCGTACGCCACGACGGGCACGCCGTTCAGTGCCGCCTCCAGAGGGCTGAGCCCGAACGATTCGACGTAGCTCGGAAGAGCGAACACGTCGATGGCGGCAAAGAAATCCTTCCGCTCCTCGTCCGACAACTGGCCCAGGTTGACGATGCGCTCGGGGAAGCGCGCCTGGGCCATGCGACGCGTGAAGGCCGGCATCTCTGAACCAGCCAGCACGAGCATGAACGGCACGTTCCGGCTCCACAACCGCTCGGAAGCATCGAGCAGGTCGACCGTCCCCTTGTCCCGGCTCTTGTTGCCGAGATGCCCGACGACGACCACGTCGCCTTTCAGCTTGTGCGCTTCCCGGAAGCGCTGTCGGTTGCCTCCCACGCACTCGCCTGGATCCACGCCCAGTCCGACGACGGTCTTCGGTGTGTCGACAAGTCCCGCAGCAGACAACGCGCGACTCTCGAACTCGGTCTGGACGAAGATCCGGTCCGCCCTGGACATGAGCCCGATGTTGAGCGGTGACAGATACGCGCGATTCATGCGTCCGCCTGGCGGCGGCACGTGCGTGAACGGGCTGATGATCAGCCGTGCGGTACTGCGCTCTGCCAGGCGGACCCCCGCGAAAAGCAGCGAACTGTACGGAAGGCCAGCCGCGTGCACCAGGTCGGCCGGACGGTCGGACCGCCCAGCCTCTCGCGTCATTGACGGAACCCACGGCGTCCACCTCAGGGTGTCGCACTTCCACCGCACGCCGAACGGAAGGAAATGCGCGGCCGTCCGCAAGAAACGCTGCGCGGGCACGTGTCGCACTGGAAAGCGCCGCACACGAACGCCGTTCAGATGCTCATCAGCCTTCGGGAAGCGCGGTTCGGCCGGTGAGGTGAACCCCCGGACGATGCGGGCATCGGTCGTCCAGACGGTGACGTCATGACCCTGTTTTGCCAGGTGCTCGCTGAGCCTGAGGAAGAACTGCTCCACTCCTCCCCTGGCGGGGAAGTACATCGGGCACACGTGAACGATGCGTGCCATCAGAGGGCGCGCCGTCGCTCCCGGACGTAGCTCCAGACGGCTTCGGCTCCAGCCTTCAGCTGGCGCCACACCGGCGGGCGTCGTCCGACCTCGAAGCCAGTCTGGCGTTCCATGGCACGGCTGATGTACCAGTGCCAGGGCACGGCCTGGCGTTCACGGCGCACGATGGCCATGGCCTCCTGAAAGTACTGTTCACGGTGCCGGCGCGTCTTCGTTTCGCCATGATCGCGCGACGCAGCCACGAATGCGTCCACGTAGCCGATCGTTCCCAGCCTGCCGATTCGCCACCAGAGGTCGTAATCGAAGCACATGTGCAGCGACGCGTCGAGGCCACCGACGCGCTCCCAGGCCGAGCGCCTCACCAGGGTAGCCGGCTGGCAGATCGTGCACGCGCGGGCGAAGCGCTCGGGAGAGAACGGTTCGGTCTGGATTTCGCCGTCCTGCTCTCCATTCTCAGAGAGCAACGTCGCCCGACCACATGCCACGAGCCAGTCCGGGTGATCGACCAGCGCCTGCCAGAGGCGATCGACGCCGCCCGGAAGGAAGACATCGTCGGAATTGAGCCAGCCGACCGCTTCCACGTCGGGATGAAGCGCGCAAAGACGCGCGATGCCCTCATTGACCGCAGCGGCCTGACCGGCATCAGGCTCGCTCCGCCAGTACGCGAGCTCCGAAGCGCGGGCCTCGATCAGGTCTCGCGAGCCGTCCGTCGATCCAGCGTCGAGAACCGCCCGGACGATTCTCACGTCCGAGCGATCGAGGGAATCGAGCGCCGGACCGAGGAACTGGCGCTGGTTCAGGCTTGGAACCGCAATGGCAACGCTCATCACGCCGTCACTTTGGCGCGACTGGTGCCCCTCCCATTATCTCGGTGTAGTACGAACGGTTGTACGCCTGCAACCACCAGCTGTCGCTTTCCGGATGAACGAGCGCTGCCTCCGTGCGCCGCAGGAAGGCCGTGTTCCCGTCGACGACTTCCAGCGTCTCGAACATGTCGTCCGCGCCGATGATGTCGAACATCCGGCGGATCGACGGGATGCGAATGTCGTCGATGATCAGCAACCCGCCGGTGTCCAGCGTGGGGTAGAGATAGAAGTATTCGAGATCTGGAAACGGGTACCCATGTGGACCGTCGAGAAGCACAAGTTGATGCCTGTCCACGAAGTCGAATTTCGGAAGCGTCCGCTGGGTTGGCCCCTCCACGAACACGACAGTGTTCGCTTCGAACAACGGGCTGCTCTTCACGCGGGAAATACTCTGACCGGCGTCAACGGCGAACACCCTGTGGCTTTTCGACAGATGTGAGAGCAGCAGGGTCGTCTTTCCCGATCCCGTCTCGACTGAGTTCTGAATCGTTCCGAGCGCTCGCGCGTGACGGACGATCGCGGACAGAACATTTCGCCCAACTGTTCCGGCGCCATGCCAGTCGTCAGGCAAGTTCGCGATCGCATCGACGAGTTGCTCCATCGTTTCCATTTCCTGGTTGGTGTTCATGTGCGCTGAATCAGCTCTCGTCAGCGCTGCGAAGCCGAGCGCCTTGACATGATACGACAGCGGACGGTAGTCATGCGTGCCGAGCGTGTCGTGCGGAACCACAAAGCCGTTGGCCTTCAGTTGTATCGTGTGAGTGCCTGGTGAGACGCCTTTCAGCCGCCAGACAAGGCGGAATCGCGGTTCCGTGCCTGCCGCCTGGACGCCGAGCGAACGCCCATTGATGTGCGCCTCGATGGTCAGCGGCGTCGACAGCGTTCCCGGAGGGAGCTCGGCCTCGAGCACGATGGCCGTGTGCGTCGCGTCCAACTCTCTGGTCACGATCACAGTCGGACCCGCCCAGTTGTCCGGGAACAATTCGGTTCCGCTCAGGTATGCCTGGGTCTGGGGCGTGACCGGACGACGCTTCGATCGCTTCGGTGCGGCCAATCAGCTTCCTGGCGAAGGGCCGCAACACGGGCATGACCGCCACGTCCGCAACAACATCGGGCGCCAGCAACGCGCCGGACAGCAGCTGCATTGCGCCGGACACGCGCCGCCCTTCCCGCCGCCGCGCGCGACCCGATCGCATCATCCGCACGGCGCGCGAGCGCCGATCGAGACGGTATCGGATGTATGACGATTGGATCTGCCAGTACTTCAGGCTGAACGGGCTCCCCCAATACCGTCGGCTGACGGTGATGGCCTGCTCCAGTCGATCGGCGTCCGTCACGGAGCTGGTCTTCGACTGCGTGTGCAGCCGGTAGCTCGAGAGCACACGATCGATCCGGTGAAAGTCGAAGTCGCGTGAGAAGCGGCAGAAGAGATCGTAGTCGAGCATCAGCTGCTCTTCGGTGTTCAGCGGACCGCTCCGCTCCCACACCTCGCGTGTCCAGAAAATCGAGGGCTGCGGCAGGCAGTGTCCCTTCCAGATCTCGAGGACCCGCCGGTGGCTCTCGAACGCGCTGGGGTGCTCCACGCCGAGGAATCGGTCGTGCTCGTCGATGAACAGGCATCGCCCCATCACCACGTGACGACCGGCAGCTGGATCGATGGCGTCGACCACAGCCGTGATCGCCCCAGGTTCGAGGAGGTCATCGGAGTTGACGAACCCGAAGATCTGTCCCGACGCGATCCGGAAGCCCTTGTTGATCGCATCCGCCTGCCCGCGATCGGGCTCGCGAATCACTTTGAGGTGCGGATAGCGCGCCAGCACGTCGACAGTTGCATCCGTGGACATCCCGTCGACGACGATGTGTTCGATATCGGGATAGTCCTGCGCCTGAATGCTGTCGATGGTGCGGCCAATGAAGTCGCCCTGGTTGTACGAGCTGGTGACGATTGAAACCTTCGGTCGCACGGGTCAGAACCTCCGGAGATCCTGGTGCACCTTCCGGAGCACGGAGATCGTTTCAATCGTATGACGGCGCCAGGAAAAAGCCTTCGAGCGGGCAAGACCGGCTGCAATCCGATGGGAACGCAGTTCCCGGTCGGCGACCAGACGCGCGACGGCCCCGGCCAGCGCGTCCGCGTCTGACGGATCGACCAGGTCAGCCGCGTCGCCGGCGATTTCAGGAAGACTCGTCGTGTTGCTGCAGACGACCGGACATCCGCTCGACATGGCTTCCAGCACCGGCATGCCGAAACCCTCGAACAACGACGGAAATACAAGGCACGCCGCCCCGCGGTAGAGAGCCGGAACATCGTTCCGCGGCACGTACCCCAGAAAGCGGACCTGATCGCGCAGGCCGGCATCATCGATCTTCGCTTCGAGCGCGGGCTGCGCCTCGCGAGCCCCTCCAGAGCAGACCAGCGTCAAGCGGATGTTGTAGCGGTCTCGCAACACGCGCAACGCCTCAACGGCCGCCACGTGATTCTTGTGCATCCAGGTGTGCGCCGGGAAGTACAGATAGCCGCCCCGGGACAATCCGTGTGCCTCGAGCACGGAACGGTCGGTCCCCTCGACGTCATCGGGCCGGAAGCTGGCGTCCGCAGCAAGTGGCACCGTCGTCACGCGATCCGGGTCAACACCCAGCTTATCGATCAGTGTCTGTCGCGTGAACTCCGAAATCGCGCAGATGTGGTCGGCTCGACGCGCCGCGTCTGTGTACACCCGGCGCCGTTCCTCCAGCGCCTCAGGAGCAAAGAACTCGGGAAAGTACTCGTGCTGAATGTCGGGTATGACCAGCACGTTGCGCAGCGGCCACAGCTGTGGATGGATGTATCCCGGGAATGAGTAGCCGATCTCGACACCCAGTTCGGCCAGCCTCGAGAGTTCGCGAACCTCCGGCGTGTTCACGTTCGGGAGTCGAAGCGACGTCAGCAGCCGCTGCCCGGCACGTCGTCCCAGCCCCCTGGCGATCTCCCATGCCGAGTCCTGGCAGACTATTCGGACGTTGTCGCGCCCCCGGATATCGAAGTCGTACCGGCAACGCGCCGGCACCAGGGCGCAGTACTGATTCGTGGCGTCGAGTGCCAGCAGTTCGTGCATGAAGGCGCGGGCGAGGTTTTCTATTCCGCCAGCGACTCCCGGCAGCATCCACCGCATGTCGATGAGGACCCGCATGCGAGTGTCCGCTTCAGCCTTCTGACGTGCGACCGCCGTCAACTCGGCGTGGTAGCCGGCGGCCAGGCGCTCGGGGTTGTGCCTGCTCTCCGCAACGACACGGCCGCTGTGGCGCACGCGGCCACGTAAGGCGGGATCTCGCAGCGCCTTGACAACCGCTGATGCCATCGTCTCGACGGTATTCGCGATGAACAGGTTGGAGCCGTCCTCGTACGCGAGTCCCTCGGCACCAACGGTCGTGGACACGACGCACTTCTCCATGCTCCACGCTTCGAGAATCTTCTGACGCGATCCGGAGCCGTACCTGAGAGGCACGACGACAACGCATGCGGGTCTCAGGTGCGTCCGTATGTCCGGCACATTCGGGAACAACCGGACGTTGGGAAGCGCGGTGAGCGCGACGACCTCGGGCACCGGATGACGACCGATGATGTGGAATTCCGCCGAGGGCTCGGATCGGCGGATCACGGGTAGAACTGTCTTCGCGAAGTAGACGGCGGCATCCACGTTCGGCGGATGGCTCAAGAGTCCGGTGAACACGATGCGGCCGGGCTGTTCGTCGCTCGGCTGTGAATCACGAGACCTGCAATCGGCACTTCCGTATCGCGAAGCACTTCGAATTCGTACCAGAAGACAGCCCGTTGCCCCTGCTCGAACACGCGGCTTTCGATGCCGAGCTCGTCGCACACCACAACGCCAACGCAGCGAGCCCATCCGTCCGATCGCTGCGCGGACTCCGAAACGGCATGGATCGGGACCCCTTCGGGCCACGCCAGCAGTTCGCCCGGGACCGACGGGCGGTCCGGGGCATCCGCGGAACGAGCACTCTTCAGCTTCTCCCGGCTCTCGAGCAGGTAGTACCGTTTGACCGCTGCGACCGACGGCCCGACGAACAGCGCCTCTCCCCGCTCGACGAGGAGCGCCCGGTCGCAGAACTGCTCGATGTCACCGAGACCGTGCGACACGAGGACGATCGACACGCCGCGTTCGCGCAGTTCGTCGAGACGCCGGTAGCACTTCTGCCGGAAGAATACGTCGCCGACCGCCAGTGCTTCGTCAATCAGCAGGATATCCGCGTCGATGGTCGTGCCCACCGCAAACGCCAGGCGCACGAACATGCCGCTCGAATAGAGCTTGACCGGCTGATCGATGAATTCGCCGATGTCCGCGAACGCGGCGATCGCGTCGAACCGATCGGCGACCTGCTCGCGCGACAACCCGTGAATCGCGCCATTGATGAACACGTTCTCGCGCCCGGTGAAGTCGGGGTTGAAACCGCTCCCCAGTTCGAGCAGGGCCGCCACGCGGCCGGTGACGGTGATTTCCCCTTCGGTGGGCGCAAGGGTGCCGGCAATCATCTGCAACAGCGTGCTCTTGCCAGATCCGTTGCGGCCGATCACGCCGAAGCGTTCACCCGGGGCCACCTCGAAACTGACATGCCGGAGCGCCCAGAAATCGCTACCGTAGCGACGCCCCAGACGCGAGAACAACATCTGCTTGAGCCGGTCCTGCGGCTTCGCGTACACCCGGTAGCACTTGCCCACGTCTCGAACGGATACCGCGACCGACCGCTCATCCGCGGTGATCTGCGTGGTGGCGGTCAGATCACATCTCCAAACGCACGCCGGGTTCTCATGAACCAGGCATAGCCAACCAGCATCATCACCGCACCCACTCCTCCGGAGACCAGCAGCGAGGTCGGGTCGCCAACCGTCCCGGCGAAGATGACGCCTCGAAGGGCGTCAACGCCGCTGGCCAGCGGGTTGTAGCGCACGACCGCCTGGAAGGCAGGTGGTATCGCCTCGACTGGATAGAAGATCGGCGTGACGAAGAACAGCACCTGCGTGATGAGCGTCACGGTGTACCCCAGGTCGCGCAGGAACACGCCCAGGCTCGACAGTGCCCACAGCAGCCCGAGGCTGATGAAGACAATCGGAAGCAGAACCACGGGAATCAGCAGCCACGACAACCGGGGCGTCCCCCAAGCGCCATGTAGACGACCAGCAGCATCACCAGGCTCACCACCGCATGGAACAGGGCAGACCCCAGCACGCTCAGCGGCATCAGTTCGAGCGGGAACACCACCCGCTTCACATAGTTGGGCGTGCTGACGATCAGACCAGGCGCCCGCGTGGTGCACTCGCTGAAGATCCCGAACGCAATCATCCCGGCGAACAGCACGAGGCCGAACCCGGCGAGTCCGCCGGAGTCCGCCCCTCCCCAACGCTGCTTGAAAACAACGCCAAACACGAAGGTGTAGACGAGCAGCAGCACCAGCGGGTTGATGAACGACCAGGCGAGGCCGAGCACCGAACTGCGGTATCGCCCCTCGACTTCGCGTCGGGTGAACTGGCAATCAGACCACGCTGACGCCAGAGATGGCCGGCGAACGCCGCTGGATTGAGATAGCGGGCGAGCGGCGGCGACTGTGGCGACCACGTGACCTGGCGACGTTCTGCAGTTGACCTTCCCAGGAAGCTATCGTAAGCAGCGACATGGATCTGCTGGATACCGCAGCACCGGGCGGCTATACTATGGGCACATGCATTGCGCGGATTAGCGGGCGCTCAGCATGCGGGCGGATTCAGCAGTGAACGACACGCTCACCGACAGACGCCGGGAATACTGGCGCGACAAGCGTGTCGTGGTGACCGGTGGCGCGGGATTCCTGGGGTCGTTCGTCGTCGAGCAACTGAGGCGCCTCGGCTGCGGACACGTCCTGGTTCCCCGGAAGCGCGAGTTCAATCTGCTCCACGAATCCGAGATCGTGAAGCTTCTGGGAGCCGCGAAGCCGGACCTCATCATTCACCTTGCGGCCGTCGTCGGCGGCATCGGCGCCAACCGCGAGAATCCCGGTCGGTTCCTGTACGAAAACCTCATGATGGGCGTGCAGTTGATGGAACAGGCGCGCCTCGCCGGTGTGCCCAAGTTCGTCGGCATCGGCACGATCTGCTCCTATCCGAAGTTCACGCCGGTTCCGTTCCACGAAGACAACCTCTGGGACGGCTACCCGGAGGAAACCAACGCGCCGTATGGACTCGCAAAGAAGATGCTCCTCGTCCAGGGGCAGTCCTACCGGCAGCAGTACGGCTTCAACGCCGTGCACCTTCTGCCGGTCAACTTGTACGGGCCTCGCGACAACTTCGATCCAGCTCGTCTCACGTCATTCCTGCACTGATCAAGAAGTGCGTCGAAGCCAAGGATGCCGGTGAGCACAAGATCACGGTCTGGGGAACCGGCGCGGCAACAAGAGAGTTCCTCTACGTGGAAGATGCGGCGGACGGCATCCTGCTGGCCGCCGAGCGCTACGACGAACCCGAACCGGTCAACCTGGGTGCTGGATTCGAGATCTCCATCAAGGACCTCGTCCACCTCATTGCGAAGGTGACCGAATTCGCGCCCAGGGGCACGTCCAAACCCGACGGTCAGCCGCGACGTTGCCTCGACACGTCGAGGGCGCAGCGCCATTTCGGCTTCAAAGCGCACACGCTGTTCGAAGACGGACTCCGCAAGACGGTCACCTGGTATCGCGAACACCGGCACTCTGCTTCGCAGCCGGGCCTTCACGTGTGATCGACCCGGTCGACCAGGCCGCGGCGATCGACGACCGGTTGCCGTCTCCATCATCGTCCTCAACTACAACGGAAGGGCCTGGCTGGAGCGGTGCCTTCCAGCGGCCATCGCCGAGACGGCACCCGATTGCGAGCTGATTGTCGTCGACAACGGATCCTCGGACGGTTCGCTCGAATTTCTGTCGACGTTCGGTCCCATCATTCGTGTCCTCCCGCTCGAATCCAACCTGGGCTTCGCCGCCGGCAACAACGCGGGTGCCTGGCACGCGGCGGTACCTCGCGTTCCTGAACAACGATGCCGCGCCGCAGCCTGGATGGCTGGCGACGGTCGGGCGCCCTCGACTCGCAACGAGCGGGATTGGCGGCGTCGTGCATCGTCTATCTGAGCGACCCCGCGGTCGTCGACAGCGCTGGCGACGGCATGACCCGGTTCGGCGGCGCCTTCAAACGTGCGCACGGACTTCCGTCCTCGGAGGCGCGCGAGGCGCGGGAAGTGTTCGGCGCGTGCGGAGCGGCCTGCCTGATTCGTCGCGACCTGTTCGACGACATCGGTGGATTCGACGAGGCCTACTTCGCCGTGCATGAGGACGTCGATCTCTCCTACCGCTGCCAGCTCCTCGGCTACCACTGCATCTACTGCCCGGAGGCGGTCGTGCATCACGCCGGCTCGGGCACGTTGGGGCGCGTCAGCGCGCGCTCGGTGTTCTGGGGACAGCGGAATCTCGAGTGGACCTACGTCAAGAACACCCGTGGCCGCTGTTGCTCCTACCCTCCCGGGCCACGTGCTGTACAACGTGGCCGCCACCTTCGCGCGCCGGTCACCTGCGCACCTTTCTCTCGGCAAAATGGCACGCCATCAGGGAACTGCCTCGCGTGTGGCGTCAGCGCCGTGACATCCAGCGGCGCCGGCATTCCCTGCGCCGGCTGTGGAAGCTGATGGATGGCGGCTGGATCGCGCTGAAGATTCGCGAGAAGCGATTCGACCTCGGCCTCAGGCCGTCGGCATGAGTTTCAGCGGCTCGATCGTCATCGTCAACTTCAACAGCGGCGAGTACCTGGCACGGTGTCTCGACTCGATCGAGGAGCACGCACCGGCTGCGAAAGTCATCGTGATCGACAACGCGTCGACCGACGACAGCCGGCAGCGCTGCCCTTCGGCGCCCGGCGTGACCCTCAGGTCAATCCGCGGAACTGGGTTTCGGGCGGGCAGTGAATCAGGGGCTGGCGGCGGCGTCAAGCCACCTGGTCATGCTGCTCAATCCAGACTGCTACCTGCTACCTGGCGCCGCTGATGCCTGCCGAGGAACAGCCGCCACCCGGAGTGCGCCATCGCCGGACCGAGGATCCTGAACGACGATGGCAGTGTCCAGGGCAGCGCTCGCGGCGATCCAACGCTGTTCACGGGACTCTTCGGCCGCACGCCCTGTTCACTCGCCTCTTTCCCGATTCCGGCTGGCGCGGCGCAACGTGCGTACGGATCCCGAGCGCGTCACGAACGGCGAGAGTTTTGCGGTCGACTGGGTGTCGGGCGCCTGCATGATGGCCCGGCGCGAGGCGCTCACTGCTGTCGGGGGCTTCGACGAGCTGGTCTTCCGTACTGGGAGGATGCCGACCTGTGCCGCCGGCTCGAACAAGGGGCCACTAACCCGCTACGTTCCGTCCTGCGCTGTGGGCATTCCGTCGGGGTGTCGAGCCGCGGCGTGAGAACACTCGCCATCACCGCGTTCCATCAGAGCGCCTACACGTACTATGCGACTCACGTCGCCAGGACGGCGGCTGGCCGTGGCCTCGCCTGGACGTTGCTGAAGCTGCGCTGCCGCCTGAAGCTGCTGGCGGCGCCGGTCGGCGTGTTCGCAGCCGCGGCGTTGAGAACATCTCGGCATCACCGCGTTCCATCAGAGCGCCTACAGGTCCATGGACTCACGCGCAGGACGGGGGCTCGCCGTGGCGCTTGCCTGGACGTTGCTCGAAGCTGCGCTGCCGCCTGAAGCTGCTGGGCGGCGCAGACGACACGAACGCGCCGGATTCGTCCGTGTGATTCAGGCTCTGCGGCCAGCAAAGTGAGGGACATTCCGTGAGTGATAAGAAAGTGTGGCTCATCACCGGCGCTGGTCGAGGCTTGGGCGTCGACATCGCCAAGGCCGCCCTGGCCGCCGGCCACGCCGTTGTCGCTACTGGCCGCGACGCTACGAAGGTCGCGGCCGCAGTGGGCGTCCACGACAACCTGCTGGTCATCAAGCTCGACGTGACTCGCCCACAGGAAGCGGAGGCGGCCGTTCGGGTCCCCGTCGCGAAGTTCGGCCGAATCGACATTCTGGTCAACAACGCCGGCAATTTCTTCGCCGGCTTCTTCGAGGAACTCAGCCCAGAGCAGGTCCGCAATCAGATCGAGACGCTCCTGTTCGGTCCAATGAATGTTACTCGCGCCGCACTGCCAGTGATGCGCAAGCAGCGCTCTGGCCTGGTCGTCGCCATCTCTTCGACCGCCGGCATCGCCGGCCAAATGTTCTGCACGGCGTATGCCGCCGCGAAGTTCGGTATCGAAGGGTGGATGGAGTCGCTTACGCCAGAGATCGCCGCCTTCGGAATCCGCACGATGCTGGTCGAGCCGGGTTCTTCCGTACCGAGCTACTCAGCAACGACTCGACCACCTACGCCCAGCCCACTGTTGACGGCTATGCCGAACGGACCAAGGAGATCGTCGCCGCCTGAAAGGTATGGATGGGAAACAGAGTGGCGACCCCGCAAAGCTCGCCAGGGCCCTCGTAACGCTCGTCGGGCTCAAGGAGCCGCCGGCCCGTTTTGCTGCCGGCACCGATGCGATGCAAACGTTCGAGGCCAAGGCCAACACGCTGCTCGCACAGGCCCGGGCCCACCGCAGATCTGTCGGCTCACTCGCACACGACAACCCCTGATGCCGCGCCGAGCCGCGGTCAGTGCAGCGACACTGCCGACAGCGTCCACACCAGCTTTACGTCGAAACGGCGGGGCTCGTACGGATTCGAGGTGTAGACGCCGAACGCGTCCATGCTCTCGAGCAGGCTGCGCCGGTAGCTGAGCCGGTAGTAGCCGCCGTCGTCTTCGACCCAGCGCGCCGCCACTGCCTGGGCGGCGCTGATCTGCCAGGTGCCCGACACCACGTGCTGGAGCCGCACCTGATCGTAGGTGGCGCGCTCCAGGCTGTAGCCGACCGAGAGATGCGGGCTCGGCGCGAGCCACAGGCTGGGTGCCAGGCTGTCGTAGGTCCGCGGGCCGGCGAGACCCCAGGTGTACTGCGCGCCGTAGCCGAACTGGCCGCCGGGACTCTGATAGTTCGCCGACGCCTGATACGAGCGGTCGTCGTTGACGACATCGAGCCAGGCGCCGGAGGTCGGCCCGCGCGGCCGGTAGCTGCCGGTGGTGACGCCGGCGCTCACCTGGACGTTGGCGGCGGTGTTGGCACCCACGTAGACGCTGCCGGCCTCGCGCTGGAGCTCGCCGGTGTGGGTCTCGCGCACCTGGTAGGACACCGACGCGTCGGTGCTGCGCAGCCACGACTGGCCCGACTGGCGGGTGTAGCCGGTGTAGGCGCCGCGGCCGGTCGTGCCGACCACATCGCCCGGCAGGAAGCCGTCGGCAGCAAAGAAGCCGGGGTCGGTGTTGTCGGCCCAGCCGCCGGAGTACCACCGCGCGCGCCGATAGGCGATCTCGGCGCGTTCGCGAGAGCCGTCGCCGGGGGCCCCGGCGGTGTCGGTGACGGCAACCTGCCCGTCCACCTGGAAGAACCGTCCGAGCCGTCCGCCGGCCTGTACCTGCACGGCGGTGTTCTCGAGGTCCTCGCGGCGGGTGCCGGCCACGGTGGCGCTGACGTTGAAGGCCTGGCCCAGGTCGCGCGCCACGCGACCCACGTAGTCGGCGCGTTCGCTGTCGGCCTCGGTGGTGGCGAGCACGCCCACCTGGTAGTCGTCGACCCGGCCGAACGTCTTCACGCCGACGTCGAAGTCCTCGATGCGGCCGCTGTGGAAGAGCTCCCGATCGCCGAAGAAGGCGCGTCCGTCCTGGAAGAACGGCCGCCGGTCGGCGACGAACTTCTCCGTGTAGCTGAAGCCGGCGCCGGCCACCTCGGCGTCGATGCCGGTGAAGTCGGGCCGGGCCGACAGCGTCGAGGTCAGGCCGCGGCCCCACTGGTAGCGCACGTCGGCGCCGGTGGCGTTCTCCCCGGGTGTGGCTCCCGGCGTGCGGCGCGGGTTGCTCGACAGGTAACGGCTCATCGCCAGGCTGCGCGACGACGTTGTCGTCGGCACGCGAAGCCCGCTGAGGTGGCCGGCTTCCTCGGCCAGCCGCTGCGGCGTGACGTCGGCCCAGTAGCTCAGCTCGCGCGTCCGGTGCTGGTAGCGGCTGAAGTTCACGCCGATCGTGTCGATCTCGGGGTCGAGGTCGAGCATCTCGAACGGGATGGCGAACTCCGCCGTCCAGCCGGTGGGCGTGCGCTGTGCCGCCCCGGTCCATTTGCCCTTGAAGGCGGCAGCCCGTCCGCCCGCGATCGCGTCGGACGGCGTGCCCCGGGCCGTCACCGTGAAGCGCGAGACCGAGCGGTGGGCGTGGCGCGGGTCGAGCTCAACCGTGACGCGGTCGTCGACGCCGGGCGAGGCGTCGCGGGTGAGCTGCGTCGCCCGCACCATCTCGGGTCGGGCGTCGAGGCACGTGAACGCCACGTAGAGCGTGGTGTCGTCGTAGAGCACGACCACCCGCGTCTGGTCGGTGGGCGCCTGGCCCCACTGCGACACCCAGAAGTCCTCGGCGGCGGTGCCAAGCTGCCACGCCGTATCGACCAACCGGCCGTCGATCGCCGGCGCTTCGGCGACGCGCTGCGCCTCGAGTACGCGGGTATGGCCGGCAGGCGGACCTGCCGCGGCGGGTTGCGCATGGGCCGACGTGGCCAAGGGCCACACCAACAACGGCAGCGCCAGCCAGCGCCTGGAGAACACGTATTGCACGATCGGATCAGCGTCGTTGATGGAAGGTTCGCGTCGGCCCGGGGGCCGTACCAGAATAGCAAGGGCCCCCGCGACCACGGAAGCGAAATGTGAGCTCAGCCGTGCGCCGACAGCTGCCAAAGGCCGTGCTGGACGCCGCCCTGAAAGTAGATGGCAAACGTGCCATGGCCGGGTATCTCCAGCGGCGGATGGGCGACTTCACCGCCCGCCCGCACCGCCGCGGCGACGGCCGATTCGATGTCGTCCACCAGCCAATAGGGCCGCACCACCGGTTCCTCGACCTCGCTCAAAGGCGCCCGCACCCCCACCAGCCCGCCTCCCGAAAGCGTGGCCGTGCGTGCGTTTCCGAGCCCCGCGTCGGGTTTGCCGAACTGCAGCCCGTTCGCTGCGGCGTACGCCGCGCACACCGCGTCGGCTTCCTTGGTCACGATTTCGAGGTAGTGAATTCGCATGATTCGTCTCCTCCGCCAGGATCGCGGCCACTAACTCGCGGGACCCGGGCCGCGAGCCCGGTGCCGGCGTGGCGGCGGTACAATTGTGCTGTGATCACTCGGGGCATTCGCGAATTCGTTGCGCGCGACTGGGCCGCGGTGCGCCAGAGCAAGGACGCCTACTGGGCTGCCCGCATCGCCCGTCTTGGACCGCTGGAGGCCTTTCGGGTCGGCGAGGCGCTCCGGCAGGAGGCGCGGCTGAACGCGCCGTCGTGGCCGGACGAGGCCAGCCGGAACGACGATCTGTGCGCACACGTTCGTCTCGCCGAGTTGTTCCGCCGTGCCGATCCAGTCCGCCGCGCTTGAACTGCTGGTCGCGCTCGCGCCGGTTGCGAGCCGCTGGGGCCGCTGGTACGTGTTCGGCGCCCAGGCCGTCATCCTCTATGGCGTGCCCCGGCTGAGCGCCGACGTTGACGTGACCCTGGCCCTCGAACCGGACGCCCCGGATCGGTTTGCCGTGGACATGGCCGCCGCCGGGTTCAGCCTGCGCGTCGACGATCCGGACTTCGTTCGCCGGACGCGCGTGATGCCGTTCGTTCACACGTCCACCGGCATGCCCGTGGATGTCGTGCTGGCCGGATCCGGACTCGAGGACGAGTTTCTGGCCCGGGCACGGCAGACCGATGTGCACGGCACGATGCTGCCCGTCATCGATCTGGCCGACCTCATCATCGCGAAAGTGCTGGCCGGCCGCCCGAAGGACATCGACGACGCGCGCGCTCTCTGGAAGTTGCATGGCCGCACGGTCGACGCCGATCGCATCCGACACACGCTGCGGCTGCTCGAAGAGGCGCTGGCCCACGGCGACCTGGTATCGACCTTCGAGCGCCTCGGTCCGCCCGTCTGACCGGGCTCCTACGTCCTCACGCGCGTCGGCGGCCAGGGACGCCACGTAGGGCAGCTCTTTAGAGCTGCCTCCCAGGCAGAGCTGAAGCTCTGCCCTACGCACAATCGGAAAACGCCCTAGTCTGGGTAACCTTTCAGCCTTGGCGTCCCGGGCTTCCACTCAGGCAGGGACGCGTAGTTGTCGCCAATGGGCATCTTGACCTTCGGCAGACTCTGAGGGTCGAGTACCACGCCCTCCGGGACGACATCATTGATGAACAGTAGATACGCCGTCAGCGCGTACACCTCATCGGCGGTGAGCGTTCCCTCTCGATTGAGGGGCATGGCGCGATTGATGTAGTCCCAGACCGTGGTCGCGAATGGCGCGCGAACCGGCAGGATTCGCCCTCGCGCCCAGACGTCAGGATTCGCGCCGTTCTTGCTTTTCACAATCGGTGCCTTGCCCTCGAGGCCCGTCGCTCCGTGGCATCCGGCACACCCCTTCGTGCGATAGAGCAGCGCGCCCTCCTTGGCGGTTCCGCGCCCGGGCGGGAGTTCCTCTCCGGTGGGACCGATTGAGATATCCCACGCGCGGATTTCTTCTGCGGTCGGCGTGCGTCCCACACCGTAGGTCGGCGACTGCGCCAGCGCAGTGACGCCCATGAGCAACGCGAACGCCAGCACTCTAAGCAAAGCCATTGGTGACGCCTCCATCGCTGGCGATCCTCCACGGCTGAATGCTGTTGTCCAGACCCGGCACGCTGAACGTCTCATCGAAGGGCTTGTTCCAGTACTTCGCGATCTGTGCGCGTGACGGTTGAACCTGACCGATTTCGTCGGTGCAGCGCGACTGCAGCTCGGTCGCTTGTCCGTCCCAATTCCACATGTAGCCGAACCGCGCATGCGCCATGCGCTGCGCGGCGCCCTTGATCTCGGCTTTGTTCCAACTCTTGCCACCGTCGGTAGACACTTCCACCAGCGTGATCGCGCCACCGCCGGACCAGGCGAGACCGCTGATCTCGTAGAAGCCACGGCCGGGCAGCTGTTGTGCGCCGGACGGGAACGTGATGACGGACTTGGGCCCGATCTGGTAATCCAGCGCCGCCACCTTCGGATCGCGATCGAGATGCCCGTAGTCGTTGTAGTTCATGTAATAGCGGTCGACCACCTTGATTCGCCGCAGCCACTTGGTGTGAAAGATGCCTTCGAAGCCGGGAATCATCAGCCGTACCGGAAACCCTTGCTGCGGCCGAACGGCCTCGCCGTTCATGCCGTAGGCGACGATGCAATCGTCCATGGCCTTGGCGATGGGCATGCTCGACGCGCCCTTCACTTCCTCGGCGCCTTCGGCGACGAACCAGGATGCCCCGCTTTTCAGGCCGCACTCCTTGAGCAGCGTGGACAGCAGCACGCCGGTCCATTCGGCGCAACTCGTCATGCCGTGGGTTTCTTGCACGTTCTGTGCCCTGCGCGACGATCGGTTGCCCGCGCACTCGATGAAATGAATGCGCGTCACGGCAGGCAGACGCTTCAAGTCGTCGATGGTGAGCGTCAGCGGACGGTCCACCAGGCCGTGAATCATGAGACGGTGCTCCCGCGGATCGATGTCCGGGAGGAACGAGCCACGGGTCGTCCCCATGTAGTGGAGCGAGGATGGCGTGATCACCCCGACCGAGTCCTGAAGCGGGGCGGCCACATGAAACGTCAGCCCCCACTCGTCGGGCGAGGGCCTGCCGCCGTGGGCGATGCGTACGGACGTGACGTGAGGCGATCGGTCGCCGTAGGCGATCTGATCCTTGCCTTCCTTGATCATCGGCGGCGAGTGGTGCGCCTGGCCGCTGGCAGGGGCCTGGCCGCTCGCGGGCGCTGCGCCTCCCAAGGTGAAACCACCAGCCAGCGCGGCGCCGCTTTTGAGGAATTCCCTCCGAGCAGGTCGTTTCGAGCCCATGGGTCTCTCCTTCGCACGTGAGCCGACCAGGAAACCGCTTCCCCGCGGTCGAAAGTATACGCCCGTCTCAGGTCGATTCGAGCACAGGGCCCCCTCACTCGGGGTTAATCTCACAGCCGTGCCTCGTCATCTGCATCTCGTCCTTGCCGCCAGCCTGCTGACGTTCGGGGCCTGCACGGCCAGCCCGTCGCCCGGATCGACACCGCCTCGAGGCGCGGAGGCCGCGGCGACACCCGGCACACCGCGCGTGCCGGAGCCTGGTCCTTCCCGCTGGACAAGCCCGCCGCGGCCGGCGAACACGGCATGGTCGTGAGCGACCAGCCGCTGGCCACCGCCACCGGACTCGCCGTGCTGCAAGACGGCGGCAACGCCGTCGACGCGGCCGTGGCGACGGCGTTCGCGCTCGCGGTGGTGCTGCCGAGCGCCGGCAACATCGGTGGCGGCGGCTTCCTGGTCGCGCACCTCGACGGCCAGAGCTACGCGCTCGACTTCCGCGAGACCGCGCCCGCAGCGGGAAGCCGCGACATGTACCTCGATGCCCGGGGCGAGACCGGGGAGCGGTCGGTCACGGGACATCTGGCGGCGGGCGTGCCGGGGAGCGTCGCGGGACTGTGGGCGGCCCATCAGAAGCTCGGGTCGCAGAGCCGTGGGCGAGCCTCGTCGCGCCGGCGATTCGCCTCGCCGAGGACGGCTTCGAGGTGGACGAGTACGCCGCGACCGTCATCAAGGCCGAGGCCGATCGACTGGCCCGCTTTCCCGCGTCGGCCGCGCTGTACGTGCCGGAGGGCCGTCCGCTCACGCCGGGCACGCGCCTCAAGAACCCCGATCTCGCCCGCACGCTGCGCCGCATCGCCGAGCGCGGGCGGGACGGGTTCTACAAGGGCGAGACCGCGGATCTGCTCGTGGCGGAAATGAAGCGCGGGAAGGGAATCATCACCGCGCGCGATCTGGAGGGTTACCAGGCGAAATGGCGCACGCCGATCGCGTTCCAGTACCGCGGGCACGAGGTGATCTCGATGCCGCCGCCCTCCTCGGGCGGCCTCACGCTCGCGCTGATTGCCGGACAGCTGTCCGCGTACGATCTCGCCAGCCTCGGGTGGCACACCGCGAAGGCCGTGCATCTGATGGCCGAGAGCATGCGGCGCGCGTTCGCCGTGCGCAACGAAGTGCTCGGCGATCCCGATTTCGTCACCTTCGATCAGGCGCGAGCTCCTGTCACCGGCGTTCAGCGCCGCGCTGCGCGCATCGATCTCGACCGACCGCGCCACGCCGTCGCGCGAGGTGTCGGGCCGGCCCGCGCGTGCGGAGAGCCGGCAGACCACCCACTTCTCCGTGACCGACGGCCGCGGCAACGCCGTCGCGCTGACCACGACCATCAACGGCTGGTACGGATCCGCGGTGACGGTCGCCGGCGCCGGCTTCCTGCTCAACAACGAGATGGACGACTTCGCCGCGCGGCCGGGCACGCCGAACATGTACGGCCTCGTGCAGGGCGAGGCCAACGCGATCGCCCCGGGCAAGCGCATGCTCTCGGCGATGACGCCGACGATCGTGCTCGACACCGATCGCCGCCCGATGCTCGTGACCGGGCGCCAGCGGCGGTCCGTTCATCATCACGACGGTGTTCCAGGCGATCTCCAACCGGCTCGACTACGGCCTGGGCGTCTCCGCGCTCATGGCGGCGCCGCGCATGCACCACCAGCACCTGCCGGATGCCCTTCGTCTCGAGAAGAACGGCTTCGATGCGGCCGATGTGGCGGAGCTCCAGCGGCTCGGGCACGATATACGGTTCTTCGAGCGTCCCGACGATGGGAGCATCGGCGCCACGATCGAACGTCGAGACGGACGCTGGTACGGACAGTCGGATCCGCGGATTCCCGGGTTGGCGAAAGGCTACTGAAGTCGGGACCCCAGCCGTGACGAAGACGAAAACCCGTACCAAGCGGCCGGCCAAGACCGCCCGGCGGCGAAAGGTGGCGTCCGACCCGGCGCCACCGAATCCGCCGGAGGCGAATATCCCGCCGCTGGACGTCGCCATCCCCGAAGGGCCGGACCACCTCCGCAAGCGCGAGGAGGCCTTCAAGCGACGGCGCCGTGTGACGCGCTGACCGGTCAGGGCAGCGTGGATGACCAGATGCTCCGGCCGTAGGTCGCAGCGAAGAGCGTACGTGTGGCCTCATGAAAGACGAGGTCCACGACCATGACGCTCGGCAGCGCGCCAGTGGCATCGCGCCACGTCGTCCCGCCGTCGTTGGTCATGAAGACGCCGACGTCGCACGCCACATAGAGCTCCTTCGGCTTATCGGGCCGGATGAGCAGCGCGCTGTGCGCCACGTCGGGCAGCTTGCCGCCGTCGATGTCGATCCAGGTCGATCCGTTGTCCCTCGAGCGGAACACGTGCGAGTTGCCGCTGTTACCGACGGTCAAGTACACATCGCTGGCGTCGGCCGGATGCGTTTCGATGCGCGTGACCATCACGCCCGGCAGCTCGGGACCCGTGAGGTTGGCGCTCCAAGTGAGCCCGCCGTCGAGGCTGCGGAAGATCCCGCCGTTCTCCGTGCCGACGTAGATCGCGTTGGAATCGGCCGGCGCGACTTCGATCGCCGAGATGGGGCTGCTGTCGAGCACGGGCGTCAGCGCATCCCATGAGAGGCCGTCGTTCTTCGTCCGGTATAGCCGCTGATTGCCCGTGTAGACGGTGTCCGAGTCGTTCGGGTCGAAGGTGACGTAGACCATCCAGATGCCACCGCTGTCCTCCTCCCGGAACGGTGGCGACACGTCGCGGCGGTGCCCGTTGCGCAGCCGGGTGATGGCGCCGAACTGCGACGACGTGTAGACGTGATCGGCTTCGTTCCGATCGATGACGATCCAGCCGCCGTCGCCGCCGTCGATCTCGAAGTAGGTGTCGGGGCGGCCATCGGTCGTGACGATGGTGCCGTTGTCCTGCGCGCCGCCGCCGAAGAACCGAACGTCGGTCTGGGCGACGTCCACGTCGTAGAACATGTTCGTGTCGAGCCCGTTGCTGCGGTTCTCCCAGCGGTTCCCGCCGTCGACGCTGACGTCCATGCCGCCGTCGTTGGCGACGTACACGCGTCCCGGCGCGGAAGCCGGCATCAACACCTGGTGGTGGTCGGCGTGGGCGTATTTCGACGTCCCCCGTTCCGCGTTCCACCGCGTGGTCCGGATCCAGGTGGCGCCGCCGTTCGTCGTCAGGTGCAGGTCGACGCCGCCGCAGATCACATGGTTCGGATCGGCGGGATGCACGGCGATCGTGCAGTTGTAGGACATCTGCCGCTCCTGCTGGAAGTGCGTCGTCGTCACGTCCGCCCAGGTGCTGCCGCCGTTGCTCGATCGAAACACGCCCAGCACGCTGTCCGCGCGGTTGCTGGCCAGGTCGGCGCTGATGGCGTAGACGACGTCGTGGTTCGACGGCGCGATCGCCAGGGCCGTCCGCCCGATCCGATCGGTGGCCGGCAGGCCGTTCGTCAGCTGCGTCCAGGTTACGCCGCCGTCGTTGGACCGATAGATGCCGCTGGACGTGCCGGGCCCGGTGAAGGTCGCGAAGATGCGGCCGCGCGTCACCGGATCGAAGACGATCGCGTGGCACCAGTAGTTGTTCGCTGAGATGAAGGTCAGCCGCTGCCAGCTCGTGCCCCGGTTCGTCGTGCGGTAGAGGCCGCCGAAGTCGTTGTCGCTCGACACACGGCCGAAGCCGATGCCGCCGACGAGGACGTGCTTGCTGTCGAACGAATCGACCGCAATCGTCCCGATGCGCCGCGGCAGGCCGGTCGTCTCGGAGAGCGCCCACGGCTGCCACGTAGTCCCGCCGTTGGTCGACCGGTAGACACCATCGCCCGGGTACGAGTCGGCGGACAGGTTCGCCTCGCCCGTGCCGCAGTACAGCGTCGTCGGCGTCGTGGGGTCGATGGCCAGCGAGCCAATCTCGAGCGGAGCGCCGGAGCGCCACTTGAGCGCCCACGTCCTGCCGACATCCGTGCTGCGCCACACGCCACCGCCCGCCGCGCCGATCCACACGCGGTCGGCGTTGGTCGGATCCACGGCCACCGACGTTGACCGGCCGCCGATGTTGGACGGACCGGCCTGGACCCAGTCGCTCGCCAGCGTCGCCCGGGCCATCGTGCGCGACGCCCGCCGCCGTTCGGCCGCGCGCGCCGCCCGGGACGCTTCACGCATCGGCCACGTGACGCGGCTCCTGAACCACGCAGCGCGATTCTTGTGCTTCGAAACCCGTGGCGCCGGTTTGCCGGACTTGCGCTTCTTGGCCGCGATTTCCACTCGCGGAGCCGGCGGCACGTCTGCCGGTTTTCGCCGGCTGGAGCGGGCCAGAGCACCACGTTGCGATCGTGAGGGCTTCTTTCGAGCCATGTCCGACCTCCGCTTTGCGACTCGTTCTTCAGTGTCGCAGGCGCCTTACGATAGCGTGCTTGCGCCGCGTCCAACAGACCTGAATACCCCCATCAGCAACAGTTGGAGCACGCCACCGTGTGGCCCACTCCACGCAAGAAATTGCTTCGCCAAGACTATGGGGTTGACAACATTTAGATAGTTAGCTAAACATAAACGAGTGAACAGGGTCTTCAAGGCGCTGGCCGACCCGACGCGCCGACGCGTGCTCGAACTGTTGCGGGAGCAGCCGCGCTCGGCGGGCGAGCTCGCCGACTACTTTCCCGTGTCGAAGCCGACGATGTCGGCGCATTTCGCAGTGCTGCAGGCCGCAGGACTGATCGAGGCCGCGAAGACCGGGCGGACGATTCTCTATCGACTCAAGATGTCGGTCCTCGAAGAAGCGTTGCTCGGCTTTGCGCAGACGCTCGGCTGGAAGATCGTGCCGTCGCAACCCGTTGACATCGCCCGTCGCGGCACACGGCGGTCAGCTACACAGGGAGAAGCGTGAGATGACGGTATCCACGGACATTCGGCGAGGTCTGATTTACGCGGGGCTGATCATCGTCGTCGCCGGAGGTACAAAGGTCGCGGCCGCGCACGGCCTCGTTGGCAGCGACTGGCCCGCGCGGGCGACGATGGCCGTGATGGGCGCCTTTCTCATGGCCACGGGCAACGCGATCCCGAAGGCGCTCATGCCACTTTCGGCATGCTCATGCGATCCAGCGACGCTACAGCGGCTCCAGCGCCGAGCGGGCTGGACGTTCGCGCTTGCCGGCGCCGCGCTGGCGATCGGCTGGCTCGCACTCCCGGAGCCGCTGGCGAATCTACTGACGCTGCTGTTGGCTCCGGTGACTGTGCTGTTCCTGGTCCAGATGCTTCGTGTGTATCGCGCCGGCCGCCCGGCGTAGAGTGGAAACCCGGCTCTGCAGTCCTTCGATTTTTCCGCAGCCCGACGCGCCAATGCCGCCAAAGGTCTTATAGTCGATTGCTAGTGCCGGGACGATGTCCGCGGCGGCTCCCTCCATCGTCGAGAACTCGCCTTCGGGCGTTCCTTGGACGCGGCGCGCAGGCCCGAACTGACGAGGAGCGGCGAGCCCTATGACAACGACCCAACACCACAAGCTGTCCATCTCTACCGACGAAGCGAAAGCCATCGCGCAGGACGCCTGGATCTTTGGCATGCCGCTTGTCTACATCGAGGTCCAGATCGACACGGCGACGCACGTGTCCAAGGTCGACACGGGCCATGCCCCAATCAACCAGTTCGTTCACTATCGAGCGTTTCCCGACGCGTCGAACCGGACCGTGGTCGGCTTCAACGTCGATACGCTCTACTCGCTGGCGAACGTCGACCTGTCGAACGAACCGCTGGTACTGTCAGTGCCCGACATGGGGACACGGTTCTGGGTGATGCAGATCATCGACGCGTGGAACAACGTGCCGCATGCTCCGGGTTCCCGCACCACCGGGAGCAAGGGCGGTAACTTCGCCATCGTGGGTCCGACGTGGAAAGGCACACTGCCTGGGGGGGTGACCGAATTGCGCGTGCCGACGAACCTTGCGCTCATCGGCGGGCGTACGTATACCGGCGGACCCGACGACTACGCCGCGGTCCATGCGCTGCAGGACCAGTACAAATTGGTGCCGCTCTCGTCCTGGGGCAAGCCGTACACGCCCGCGGACAACGTCCCACTCAAAGAAGGCGTGGACGCAAAGACCCCAGTGCCGAAGCAAGTATTGGCGCTGTCGCCCGAGGACTTCTTCAATCGTCTCAATCGCCTGCTGGTGACGAACCCGCCAGAACCGGAGGATCCCAAGACGATGGCGCGCCTGGCCAAGCTCGGCATCGCAGCGGGAGGGACGTTCCGCATGGACGCCTTCACGCCAGAGGTGCGAAGGGCGATCGAGGCCGGCGTCGCCGACGGGATCAAGGAGATGCGCGAGACCGTGCGCGGCAAGGTGGTCAACGGCTGGCAGATTGCGCTCGACATGGGGCGCTATGGCACCAAGTACGCCTACCGGGCGGGCTGGACCTTCTACGGCGTCGGCGGCAACCTGCCCGAGGACGCCGTGTATCCATTTGCTGAACTCGACGCCGACGGCAAGCCGTACACCGGCGCGAACAAGTACCGCCTGCATTTCACCAAGGCCGACATTCCGCCGGTCGACGCGTTCTGGTCGTTGACCATGTACGACGAGGATGCCTATCTCGTCGCCAACCCGATCAACCGCTACGCGCTCGGCGATCGCAGTCACCTGGCGTTCGATGCCGAGGGTGGGCTGACGCTGTACATCCAGAGCGACTCACCAGGCAAGGACAAGGAGAGCAACTGGCTGCCAGCCCCCAAAGACGCGCGATTCAAGCTGGCGCTGCGGCTCTATGCGCCGAAGAAGGCAGTCGCGGACGGCACGTGGGCGCCGCCACCGGTGAAGCGCGCGAGCTGACCGTCGCTCTCTCACGACCGCGTAGGTGCGGTCGCGATGATTTGTGATTCGCGCGCCGCATGGCCGCCGAAGTCGAAGTGTCAAGGTCGCCCGGAGCCACAAGACTCCTCTGGAGACGCTCCTCTTGGTTCTCGCGTGGGTCGGATTTGTCGTCCCTCTGATTTGGGTCGTGTCACCCGCGTTCTCGTTCGCTGAGTATCCGCTGCGCAGCGGCCCGTTCGTCTAGGGCTCCGGCAGGTTGAGGATCGATTCGACCTGCGTCGCGTGGACCTTGATCCAGAACAGCCCCCTCGTCCCTTGGCCATAGTCAGTGCAGCGAAGCTCTGCATTTCCTGGCGAAGAGAACTGGTGGAGCACCTGCATGACGAGCGGCTCGACGGCGGAATCTGTGGGCAACGTCGCCAGGGAGCCATCGATGTTCGGTCCCGCGACCAGTACGCAGCCGACATTGCCTGCCGTTCCATTCGCAAAGGCTTTCGCCTGGATATGGAAGCTGCCAACAGGCAGTGGCAACGTGACAACGGCCTCTCGGCCGAAGTTGAACGTCCCGTAGTTGTCCGAAGTATCGGGCAGGTCTGTGACCTCCTGTTTGAACCGCGCGTAGACGTTGCTCGGCCCGCGCGGGCCAGTCTGACCTTGTGATCCCGGAGGACCCATCGGGCCCAGTAGACCTTGGGGGCCTTGCACGCCTTGAGGCCCTGGCGGTCCTGCGGGCCCCGGCGGACCGAACGAGGTGGGGAACGGCCGCGGACTGCCGGAGGCGCCCAACGGATTGAACGTGAGTGTGCCGGTGTTCCCTGCGCTGTCGCGCCACGTGCCGTTGACCGTCGGCAGATTGACCGTGGCTTCCAGGGTCACGGGGGCACCACCCTGAACGCTCAGGACGTTCAGACCGAGGGTAATGCTGCCGTCGGCCTGCGGGATGGCGACGCCGTTGAGCGGGAGTCGTGGATGGCCGTCGCACGGATCGTCGAAGCCATCGAGGGTGAATACACTCCCGTCCTGCGAGATGGCGAGCGTCAGGATGTTGCAGTATGGCTCGGTCCGCCATCGAAACGTGCCGAGTGGTTGTGCCCAAGCCTCGGCGGTCGTGAGCACCAGGAGACCGAGCGCAAAGAGAACGGACAGTCGAATTGGGTTTGTCATGCAATCACCAGTGAAGATGTCGGCAGTTCGAGCGCAGGTCCGGTTGACAGGTTGACGCAGTTCAACGAATGCCGAGCTGACGTAACTTTCGTTCAAATCCTTCGCGCGTATTCAACGTGTGAAGGAACATGCCGTCCGCCTTGCGATACGAAATCAGTCCGCCATCTTCGAACGGTGTGACGATCACCGGATCCTTGGCCGTGACCGAGACATGTTCTGAGCCGCCGCTCGCGCCCGGGACAACGTCCTCCGGCGGCGTTGTAACTGGTCCCGCCGCCAGCACATAACGGCCAGGGCAATTCGGAAGCGGGCGCCACGCCGATCGATCGAAGAGCGCCGAGAATGTTACGGGTGCCGACATCACAATGTGAGCTTCAGCTTACGGCGGGCACAGAGAGCGCTCCCACTCGATTCCGCGAGGCCAGCTTGTCGGACGACGCACCACGTCAGCTCGACAGTTTCGGTGCCGATTTCATTGGCCGAAATCGCTTTTCACGCCCACCTTCGCGCTGCGCGCTTACTAGCCCTCCACGTCGCTGAATCTTGTTGTTTTCTTTGATCTTGCATTGCCGATTCATGATACGAACTGCTCGTCCATCAATTAGGACTAGCGGAATTCCTAGGGAGGCAGCGATGAGGAAGACAGCCGTCGTGTTGGTCGTGCTGCTAGGGATCGTGATCGGGCCGGAAGTCTCGGCACAAAGCGGAAACGGCTCCCTCCGTGGCAAGATCGTCGATGAACAGGGCGCGGCCATGCCCGGTGCGACGGTAACCGCCTCGAGTCCTCAGGCTCTGACGCCCGTGGTTGCCGTAACGGACGGTACCGGGGAGTATCGCCTGGCGAACCTGCCGCCGGGAACCTATACGCTGAAGGTGGAGCTCGCCGGGTTCTCGATCGTCATTCGTGAAGGCATTGTCCTGCGCGCAGCTGCGAATTTCCAGGTCGACGACCTCACGATGCAGTTGGGCAGCCTGTCGGAGTCGATCACCGTGTCCGGCAAGTCGCCGATGATCGAGGTGTCCAACCCGACGACGACGATGAACATCGACGCCGAGTTCCAGGAAGCCCTGCCGCTGACCGAAGGCGGATTCTGGACCGACTTCCTGCAGATGACGCCGGGCGTTCTGTCGCGGCCGCACAACGACGGCAGCGGACGGCAGAACTATTACGCGTCGGGCGTCGAGCACCGGGAGCACGTGACCCAGATGGACGGCTTCATGGCCGCCAACTACTGGGACATGAACGTCAACCGGACCGGCCTCAGCGGCGAGGCGATCTCGGACACCAACGTGAAGCTGTCCGGTGTCGATGCGGCAGCCCCGATGGGATACGGCCTCGTCATCAACATGATCTCGAAGAGCGGCGGCAATTCCCTCTCGGGCTCGGCCGGGTACACCCTCCAGCCGTTCTCGTGGAACGGGAACAACGCCGCTGAGGGCCGGCAGGAAGGCGTTGTCGGCACGCCGGGCACCAGGAAAGTCGACCAGTTCGACGTGTCGCTCGGCGGCCCGATCAAGCGCGACAAGGTCTGGATCTTCGGCGCCTATCGCCGGGCGTACATCGATTCCACGGTGGACCGCTCGCCCGCCGACGTCCAGGCCTTCGAGGCGTTCGCTCCCGATCTCGTCGGCGATTTCCCGGCGAACCAGCTGCACTCACATCAGCCGTTCGTAAAGGTGACCTCGAGGGTGGCCTCGAATCACGAGCTCGTGGGCGTCTTCCAGTACGACCGTATGCGGCAGCAATCGGTCCGCTCGAACGAGGCCAACCGCACGACGGTTACCGACGTGGGCGGCGGGATGTACGGCCTGTCACTGCAGTCCACCTACGGGCAGTCCCTCACGACCAAGTTTGCCTTCAACTACAACAACAAACGGGGCAACGACGAGAGCAGCTACGATCAGAGCCTGATCGATCTCGGCGTGCCGGTCAGCATCTTCCAGAGCATCACGCTGAACCAGGGAATCCCGACCGGCGTGGGCAACATCTTCAACGAAGGCGGCTACGGCACCATGTTGATCGAGAACTCGAGCTACTCGATGATCCGTGGCGACGTGACGTGGTTCAAGCAGGAGGGCTGGGGGGGGTCGCACGAGTTCCAGACCGGCTTCCTGCTCATGCCGCGGAACCACTACAAGGGCACCGGCATCGTCCTGGATCCCAGCGGGCAGAACGCGGAATCAGAGAGGCTGAGAGACCCGAATAACATGAACTCCGGGACGGTCCCGTTCTCACGCACGTTCGTGACGAGCGCGCTCGAAACCGTCAACACCGAGGGCCGCGACCATGACTACGGGATCTACCTTCAGGACACCTGGCGGCCGATCCCTCGCCTCACCATGACGCTCGGCGTCCGGGCCGACTTCGTCAGGCGCTTCGACGTTCTCCGGAATTTCGAGATCGAGAAGAGCGTCGAGGTTGCGCCGCGCCTCGGCGGCGCGCTCCTGCTGGACGACGACGCCAAGAACGTCGTGCGGGCCAGCTTCGCGCGCGTGCACCGGCAGCTGATGGGAGGCCGGGACGCCGTGGCTGCGTTCTCAGGCAACCCGACGGCATCCTCGAAGACGACCTACGACGCCAACGGCGACGGGATTTTTGAATCCGAGGTGTTGACCCCCGCGGTGCCGCCGTCGGTGGACAGCCAGCGGTTCGATCCGGACTTCCACCAGCCGTTCATCGATGAGTTCACGACGGGTTATGTGCGCCAGCTGCCGTACGACATGAGCGTCGACGTGGCCTACACGCACAAGACGTTCCGCGACTCTTACGCGCAGGTGGACATCAACGGGTTCTACCCGGACGCACCCGGTCTCCCGTTCGGCGGGTTCGGTAAGGTGGATCCGCGCTCGGGCCAGATCCTCAGACTGACCAACCGGACCTGGGCTCGCCAGCAGTACAACGAGGTGATGGTGACTGTGGCGAAGAACATGTCGAACAACTTCCAGGCGATGGCGAGCTACCAGCACCAGTGGCAGAAGGAAGAAGGCACCTGGAACCCGACCGATCCGGCGGGCTTCATTCAGCCGGACGCGTTCGCGAACGACAAGACCATTTGGCGGAACCAGGATCCAGTTGACAACAACAGTCTTGCCACCGGCGGCACGCTCCGCAATACTCCCACCTGGACGCCGGGGTCGTTCCGCGTGGCCGGCACCTGGAATGCACCGCTGGGCATCGTCGTGTCGACGAGCTATACGATCGTCGGCGGCCCGTGGACGGGTCCGATCCTCACGCAGCTCGCCGCCAACGACCCGGACGTCACGAGGTTCGGGCCGGCGCGGTTCAATGGCACGACGCCTGTCGCCAGCGGCGGTCAGGCCAATCCGCTGGCGACGCGGATCCGGTTCCTGTATCCGACCCGCGGTGACGGGCAGGAGGGTCTCCCGTACGTGAAAACGCTCAACTTCAAGTTCGGCTACCGCCTGAGGATGGGTGGCGACCGCCACGCGCAGTTGGGGCTGAACATCTTCAATGCGCTGAATTCGGGCCGCTACACGGAATGGCACCGTTCCGGCGCGAACCTGGCATACGACCCGAACTTCTACCTGGTTCAGGACAACCAGCAGACGTCGCGGTCGGCGCAGTTCGACGTGGTATTCCGGTTCTGATCGGGAAACGAGGAGAAGCCATGCGCACACGGAATCTGAGGCTGCCATTGCTCGCGTCGTGCCTGCTCGCCGCGCTGCTGGTCGCGACGCCCATTGCACAGACGCAGCTCGTGCCAAACGGGCCGGCGATTCCGCCGGTCGCGTTGAGCGGAGGGGGATCGCCCCCACCCGCTGCGGCACCCGTTCCCGGTCCGCGGGATCGCGCGTCCCAGTGGAACATGGAACTGGTTGGCCACAACGATCTCCAGGGCCGATCCGCCTACCAACCGCTCATCATCAATCAGGACGGCCGGCAGATCGCCTACGTCGGCCACCACAACAACCAAAAACCGCTCATGAATCCGCTCACCGGGAAACTCGAAGTGAGCGGGACGTCGATCGTCGACGTCACCGACCCGGCGAATACCAGATACCTCGCGCACATTGCTACGGGTGGGGACGGGGCTGGCGAGGACCGGCGCAGCGGCGGCGCGCAGATGGTACGCGTCTGCAGCGGCAACACGCTGCCGCGAGGCGTCAAAGGCAAGTGGTACCTGCTGCGGCCGCTCGGTAATCGCGCCCATGAAATCTGGGATGTCACCGCGCCGGCGAAGCCGAGCAAGCTGACGACGGTCGTCGACAACCTCACCGGCACGCATAAGAGCTGGTGGGAATGCGACACCGGCATCGCGTATCTGGTCGCCAACAACTCGAAGGAAGGATGGACGAGCGGCAATCACCTGAAGATCTACGACCTGAGCGATCCGGCAAAGCCGGTGTACATCCGCGACTTCGGCATGGTGGGCACGCAGCCCCATCATGAGGGTAGTGAGGAACACGGCGAAGGCATCCATGGCGCGATTTCGGCTGGGCCCGCGAAGAACCGGGTGTACATCGCGTATGGCACCGGCAACGACGGTGTGATTTCGATCGTTGACCGGAAGAAGCTCCTCACCGATTTCAAGAATCCTCTGAAGCCGACGCCGGAAGAACTGCTGGCGCCGCAGGTGGGCTCCCTGCGCATGTCGCCCGATCAAGGTGCGCACACGACCTTCCCGATATTCGGGGTGCCGATCCCGGGTTTCCAGGGGCATCAGGCACTCCGCACGCGCGATCTGCTCCTGGTCGTCTCGGAGGCCGCGCGCGCCGACAATTGCGGCCAGAACTATCCGTCCGATCAGTTGTTGCAGGGCCGCGCCGCGCCGCATCTCGCGTTCCTGCTCGATATCACGCATGAGCCGACGCCCTGGCCCCTGTCGACGTTCCGCGTGCCGGAGACGCCAGGCGACTACTGTGGACGAGGGGGCCGCTTCGGCGCCCACTCGTCCGCTGAATCGTTCTATCCGCCGTACTACGGCAAGATCGCCGTATTCGCGTGGTTCAACGCGGGCGTGCGCATTTGGGATATTCGCGACCCCTTTGCCGTTCACGAGGTAGCCTATTTCGTTCCGCCGGCGAATAAGTTCACGGTACCGACGTGCGCGAATGCCGAAACCAAGGAAGGCGGCGAGTTCGGCACCGAGACGGCTACCAGCAAGTGCAAGAGCGCCGGCGTCACCAACAACGTGGAGATCGACGATCGTGGCCTGATTTACGGTGCGGACCGTGCCGGCGGCGGCCTGCACATCCTGAGGCTCAGTGGCTACGCGAAAGAGATCGTTACACCGTCGCCCGGAACACGCTAGTCGTAGTCCGTCGTTCGTCGTTTCGTGGGAGATCAAGATGGCCAACTATGAGATCGATCGGCGACAGTTTCTGCTGACGGCTGCTGGAGTAGCGGTGCTCCCGCGTTTGGTGTCGGCCTACGCGCCGTCCTACGACCCGGGCGCGAAATTCGAGATCGGCGTGAGCGAAGTGGACTTCCGAAAGAATGCGGCCGGACGCATGCTGAAGGCGCGTGTCTATCGTCCGAACGGCCCTGGACCATTTCCAACGCTCCTCGATCTGCACGGCGGGGCATGGAATGCCAAGGACCGCACGGCCGAAGAGCCGATGGATCGCGCGCTGGCGGAGAGCGGGTTGCTGGTGGTGGCCATCGACATGACGAACGCGCCGGAAGCGCCGTATCCAGCCTCCGTTCAGGACGCGAACTACGGCGTGCGCTGGCTCAAGTGGAAGGCCGCGTCGTGGAACGGCGACGCGTCGAAGGTCGGGATTTACGCAAGCTCGAGCGGCGGCCACGTGGCGGAACTGCTCGCCATGCGCCCGCACGATAAGCGCTACAACGCGATTCCGCTTCCCGAAGCGCCGAAGATCGACGCCACCGTGGCCTACGTGGCGTGCCGATCGCCGATCAGCGATCCGTTCGCGCGCTTCAAGAACGCCGAGGAGAAGAAGCGCGACGGCATGGTGCAGAATCACCACACCTACTTCAAGCCCTGGGAGACGATTCACGAGAGCAATCCGCTAGAAATCCTTGAGCGCAAGGAGAAGGTGAACCTCGTGCCGCTGCTCATCATGCAGGGCGGGCTCGACGACAACGTGTTGCCGTCGATGCAGGCGAAGTTTGTGGCGGCCTATAAGGCCGCCGGCGGCGCCGTCGACTACCACGTGTTCGAAGGCAGCGAACACCAGTGGGTCGCGGAGCCCGGACCGCAGACCGACAAGGCGCGCGAGATGGTCAAGGCGTTCATCGCGCGCCAGCTGAAAAGCGAGACCGTGACGAAGGTCTAGTACTTCCTTCGAAGCCGGGAACCAGACTTTTACCGCATCGAGGGGCGCGACTCGCCGAGCGTGTACGCAACCGCCTCGTCCGGCGAGAGCGCACGCCCAGCTGTCCAACTCGATTCAAATTTCTGCTGCCCGAGAGCGGACCGTGCCATGGCAATCGCTCGGTCGTAGTCCGCACGATAAAAGGCGAGGACCGATGCCCCCACGGCCTCGCGCAGCGTTTCTGCTGCACCGAACAGGTGCGCGGCGCGCTCGTACTCTCGCGCCGCCGCCATCACCTCTCCGAGCGTCTCCATACTGCGCGAGAGAAACCACTTTTCGCCGACCGCCCTGAGCCCACGCAGGCTCTCGTCGAGAAGTGCGCGCGCGGTGTCGTAATCCTGCTGGCGATAGGCAATGATCGCCAGATTTCGGAGCGGCAGGGCTACGACCCACGCGTCGCCGCCCTCTCGGCCACGGGCGACGCTTTCTTCGAGCGCGGCGCGGGCGTCGTCGTAGTGTTCAAGCGCCAGCAGCACGACCCCGTAGCTGGCGAGCGCGATGGTGAGACAGAACGCATCCGCTGCCTGGCGCGCCAGCGCGACTGCTTGCTCTCCCAGCGAACGGCCAGCTGCTGCATCACCCTCGCCCAGGCGCACCATTGCCAGAAAATGCAGCGCGTGCGCCGCCGTGGGAAGGTCGTCGATTGTTCGTCCGAGCGCGCCGGCTTCCTCGAGCCGCGGACCGGCGGCACCAAGATCGCCTTCGGTCCACGCCAGCACGCCATCCCCCAGGAGCGCTCGTGCGCGGGAAGGCGTCGCTCCGTGATCGCGTTCGATCGCGGCCGAGAGAAAGGTCCGTCCCTCACGCCAGTGGCCCCGATGAAACCAGAACCAGAACAGGGCGCTCGCGAGCCGCGACGCGCGGTCCCCTGCTCCGTCGCCGGATGTGCGTTCCAATGCGATTCGTAGATTCGAATGCTCGCGCTCGAGCACGGCGAGCCAGATCTGTCGAGCGGCCGTGTTGATGTTGGGCTCAATTCCTTCCGCGAGTCGCCTGTAGTGGTCGGCATGCTGCGCCAATGCCGCTGCTGCGTCTCCAGCTGCGAGAAGCTTCTGATACGCGTACTGGCGCACGGTCTCCAACAGCCGATACCGGAGATTCGTACCTTCGCGATCGGTCACGTGGACCAGCGATTTGTCGATCAAGTGGCTCAGAAGATCGACGATGCTGGCGTCCTCCGCCCCGAGTCCGGCGGCGACGTCCTCGGCCGCCTCCAGCGTGAAGCTGTCGACGAACACCGACAACCGGCGTAGCAGTCGGCGCTCGGCGTCGGTGAGCAGGTCGTAACTCCAGTCGATAGCCGCCCGCAGAGTCTGGTGACGGGGTAGCTCAGTGCGGTGACCGCTGCCGAGTACACGAAGGCAGTCATCAAGCCGGGCGGCGATTTGTTCGGGCGAGAGTGCACGGACCCGCGCGGCGGCCAGCTCGATCGCCAGCGGCATCCCGTCGAGATGGCGGCAGATGTCGCTGACAGCCCGGCAGTTGCCGGTCGAGAGAACAAACGACGGCAGCGCAGCCCGCGCCCGCTCGGCAAAGAGTCGCACCGACTCGTACTCGAGGGCGCGGTCCGGCGGCGGCGCTTCCTGAGAACCAGGAACGGACAGTGGCGGAACAAGGACGATTCGCTCTCCATCGCTCCGCAACGGTTCGCGACTCGTCGCGAGGATCCGCAATCGCGTGGCTGCCTGCAGCAGTTCCTGAAGAAGGCTGGCGCTTGCGCCGATGACGTGCTCGCAGTTGTCCACGACGAGGAGGACCTCCCGAGGTGCGAGGAACCCGCGGAGCGTCTGGGTCAGACCTTGCCCCGGCTGCTCGCGCACACCGAGCGCTGTGGCGACGGCCTGCGGCACGAAGGACTCGTCGCCCAGTGGCGCCAGATCAACCCACCAGACCCCGTCGATGAATTTCTCCTCGAGCGATCCCGCCACCTCCAGAGCGAGGCGCGATTTACCGGATCCGCCAGCACCAACCAGCGTCAGCAGGCGCGACAATTCAAGCGCCTGCGCGATGTCGCCGATTTCGCGCTGCCTGCCAACCAGGTTCGACAGTCTCGCTGGCAGATTGGTGTTGGAGGTCTGGCCGACAAAGCGGTAGCCAAGGCGATGAGCGGTTTCGACGAATCGCGGGGTGCCTGAGTCATCGCCCAGGGCATCGCGGACTTCGCGGATGCAGACCTTGAGCACGGTGTCGGTAACGGCCGTATTCGGCCAGACCACCGCCAGCAACTGGTCCTTCGTCACAAGGCGCCCGGCGCGCGTCGCCAGATGTTCCAGCACCGCGAACGCCTTTGGGCGTAAGGGGATCACCGACAGCCCGCGATGGAGACGGCGGTTCACCCTGTCGAGTCGAAACGGCCCGAACGTGACCTGCGGCGGGTCCTTGGCCGACATAACGCCGTGCTTGAACCGAAATTGAACCGTCCTCTTAGGACAGCAGCTTCACCACGTAGTTATTTTGCGTCTCGTCCGCATCCGCTGCAACAGAGGGTGCGATCGGTGTGGGGAGCTGAACATGAAACAGTCCAAGTTCGATCGGCGGCGGATGCTGGCGTTGCTCGGACGTGCTGGAGGTGCTTTCGCCGCTCTAGGGACCGCCGCGCCCGAGGGCGCTGCGGCGGCCGGGCCCACAGCAGTCAACGGCCGCTTCGAGCAACCCGCGGACCGGCACGGCGGTGGACGCGTCTTGAGCACGCGACTCACGCGCGAGTATGACGTCCGCTATCCGTTGGTGAGCGCGGGTATGGGATTCGTCGCGTATCCGCCGCTTGTGATCGCGGTGTCCAATGCGGGCGGCATCGGCGTGCTGGGCAATGCGGTCGAACCGCCGCCCAGCACGCAATCGCTCATCCGCCTGATTGCGGCAGGGACGCAAAACCTCTTTGGCGTCGATCTGCTGCACGACACCACGGCGTTTGGTCCTGCAACGACCGACGCCCATATCGACGTCTGCGTGTCGGAGCGGGTGAAGCTGGTCGTGTTTCACATGAATGTTCCGCCCAGGAACTGGGTGGACGCACTGCACGCTGCGGGTTGCCGCGTGTGGCAGCAAGCGGCTTCCGTCGAACAGGCGCTAGAGGCGGCGGACGCGGGCGTCGACGCAGTCATCGCGCAAGGCCGGCAAGCTGGCGGACACAACAAGAGCGTCGTCCGGACGGTGCCGTTGCTGCGGCGCATCATTCGTGCCGTCAAGCCGATGATGGTCCTCGCGTCCGGGGGCATCGCCACCGGCGCAGACGTCGCAGAGGCGCTGGCGCATGGCGCCGAAGGCGTGTGGGTCGGCACGAGAATGGTCGCCTCGACCGAAGCGTTCGCGCATCCCGAATACAAGCGTCGCCTGCTCGCTGCGCACGGTCGTGCGACCGCCGTCACGACTGCCTTCGGCCCGGAATATCCGAACGTCCCGTACCGCGTCCTCAGAACGGACCTGGTCAAGCGCACTGAAGGCCGGGAAGACGAGATTCCCCCGCCGCAGCCTGGCGATCCTCCGATCGGCGAAACGGTCCTCTTTCCGTTCACGCTCCGAGTGCCCTACAGCATGCCGCCGTTCAGCGCGGTGGTCCCAACTCCCGACACGAATGGCCAGGTCGACCTGATGGGACTTCCCGCCGGCGAAGACAGCGTGAAGAAAATCAAGACCGTCAAGCCGGCGGCCGAGATTGTTGCGGAGATGATGGCCGAGGCGCGAGAAATCCTCAGGGCGGAGCTGGCGGACGCGTCAGATGGTGACTGAGCCAACACTACTGCTCGGCGGGAGCATCTACGAATCCAGCCCAAGGAGCCAATCTCAACCGCGGCCGGAATGTCCGTGGGCTCACTGGGGACCAATCCGGTGCCCGCGACGGCGGAAAGATCGACGCCCTCGGCCGTCGCGCGGTTGTTGAAGTAGGGCCTGCGACCGCGCTGACGGCGAATCTCCCCCGCAGCCGTATCGGCTTAGGCCAGCGCCTTCCCGTACAAAGCGAGCAGGCGGCTCCATGCTCGCTCCGCCGCTGGCTCGTTGTAGACCTGAGTATCCGGCGGGCACCAGCCGTGCGCGGCCTGATACACCTCGATCTCCGCTGCCAGCTTGGCCTTGTCGAACGTTTCCTTCAACACGGTCTTGTCGTTCGGGCGCTGTTTGTCATCATTCTCGGCGATGGCAATCAGGAACGACGCCTTGGTGGCAGCCGCCAGCAGATGCGGACTGTTCGGGCCGCTTGCATCGTTGACCAGCCCGCCGCCGTGGAACGACGCGACGGCGCCGATGCGGTCAGGCATCGCCGATGCCGTATGAAACGACATTGGGCCGCCCATGCAGTAGCCCTGCACGCCGACCTTGCTCTTGTTGACCTGCGGCTGCGCGTCGAGCCAGGCGACGAACGTCTTCGCATCCGTCATGTCCGTCGTCGGGCTCATGCCTTTGCGGAACGCCATCATTTCCTTGATCGGCGTTGCGCCAGTGGCGGTTGGTTTCCCAGTCCGATAGAACGGGTTGACCACGAGCACGGAATAGCCGGACCCCGCGAGCCGCTTGCCCATGGTTCGCATCGCCGGACGGAGCCCGAAGATGTCGGGCCAGATCAGCACGCCAGCTGCCGTGCCGGACGAGGGATGGACGAAGTACGCGTCACACGTGCCGTCCGGCGTCTTGATCTCGACTTCCCGTTCGCTGGTCGCCTGCGCGTGGGCGGGCTCAGGCAACATCATGGCAGCGCCGGCCGCGAGCAGCACGCCGAACCGCCGTCGAGTGACCAGCCCCCTGGCCTCGTACTCCGCCACGCTTTCTGCAAAATGATCCTTATCGCACATGTCGGCTCCTCATCGTCCCGATGGAATACGGTGGTACGTGCAGCCGTTCATACACCAGAACTTGCATGCGTAGGCAAGCCGGAACGAAGGATGGGAATTTCGTCGCCGTGATGCTGACCTTGCATAATGTGGTCGCGATTCGAGAATCTGGACCAGTGCCCGCGGGAACGTGGGCGGAATGGAGTGGACTCATGGCGTATGTCGATGGCTTCCTTTTGCCGATTCCGAAACGCAAGGTCAAGGCCTATCTGCACGTATCTCGCAAGGCCGGCAAGGTCTGGAAGGAGCATGGCGCGCTCGAGTATCGCGAGTGCGTCGGTGACGACCTGAACATCAAGAACATGACCGGCTTTCCGAAGGTGATGAAGACCAGGGCGGGCGAGACGGTCGTCTTTTCGTGGATCGTCTATAAGTCGCGCGCCCACCGCGACGCCGTCAACAAGAAGGTGATGAAGGACGAGCGGCTGAACGCGATGATGGATCCCCAGGACATGCCGTTTGACGTCAAGCGTATGGCGATGGGTGGATTCAACGTGGCCGTCGACCTGTAAGCGCTCCGCTCGGGCTGGACTCGGTTCCGCCAAAGCCGAGCGATGCGAGAATTTGCGCAACCGCCGAGCCCAGCGCGAGTAGCCAACTCGCGTAGGCCCTAACGCAATCAGAACCGCGCGGATGTGCCGCGTGAGGAACGGAAGTGGGATGGCCAAGCTCGTGTTCGGAATGAACCAGTCCCTGGACGGCTACGTCGACCATACGGCGTTTGCGCCAAGCCCCACGCTCTTCCGCCACTTCATCGAGGAGGCTCAGGGGCAGGCGGGCAGTGTCTACGGTCGCCACATGTATGAGGTCATGCGTTACTGGGACGACGATCATCCTGAATGGGATGCAGCGGAACACGCCTTCGCGGCGGCGTGGCGGAAGCAGCCGAAATGGGTCGTCTCGCGCTCGTTGAAGTCGGTCGGCCCCAACGCCAGGCTTGTTGAGGATGATCTTGAGGGCGCGATCCGCGAGCTGAAGGCCGAGCGCGACGGGGAGATCGAAGTTGCTGGCCCGGCCTTGGCGCAAAGCCTGACCGCACTTGGTCTGATCGATGAGTATCGAATCTACCTGCACCCTGTCGTGCTTGGTCACGGCAAGCCCTATTTCGCCGGGCCCCGGCCGCCGCTCCGCCTTATGGCTAGTGAGCGGATTGGCGAGGATGTGATCAGGTTGGCCTACGTTCCTGCTCAATCTCGCGACTCGCCGGACGGAAATCGCCGCTGAAGTCTGGTCTTGGGACGCCTGAAGACAGGCCGAGGTTGCCAACTCGCCGCGGGCGAGTTGGCTCGCCGCACTGGACGATTTCCGCAACTGGTTGATCCGAGAAGCAGCGTAAATGGCCTATTATTGACAGGTTCGCCAAGGTTTCGCGATTGGGACATCCTCAAGAGGCGGCTACGATCGGCCCGGCTCCAATCAGCGAATCGATATCAGTTCCAACGACTGGGGATGCCGGGAAGGCCCCGCGCGGTCAGGGCTTTGCGCGCTTTGCCGTTCGGCGCACGTTGGTGACCACGTCCGTCATGGTGAACTCCCCGTAGGTGAACTCTCCGTCGGGCAACCGCCACCGCGCCTCTCCGTACCCAGCGAGGTGCAAAGGCCCGAAGTCGCGATAATCGCGCAGCGGCGTGGAAAACCTCTGCTTCGTGTGTGTGCCATCGGGCGACGAGCGCGAGCGGTCGTCGGACTCGAAGTTCACGAGCCGGCCGTCGGTATCGAAGAACAACGTCGCGGTGATGGTGTGGCCGCGAAGCGTGAACCGGGCGCGCGCGGTGGACGCATCCGCCGCCTCCCAGGTGATGTCTGGCCCCACGAGCGTGCCAGGCGCCAGGATGCACATGTCGTTGAACAGCGTCACCGTTTCAGCGCGATCCATCTCATCGCCCCGTTCGTCCGCCATCGGCACCACACCAATCACCTTCACTCGCATCGTCGCGTGGCCGCCGATCAGCCGGTGGAAGGCCTGCACCGGGATGCCGAACAGGCGCGCCCGCATCAGGAACAAACGCGTGGGCTCATCCGCGAAGCTCTGTTGCTCCGCCTCGAACGGCATCCACGCCGCATCTGGCGCGCTCCTGATGCGGCCGGTGAACCGGATGCGGTAGTTTTGCACACGGGGTTGTCCCACCGCACGGGTCACGCGCAGGTAGCGCCGCACGGGCTCGGGCAATGGAGCCAGATCCGCCTCTGTGACGAGCGGCGCGTCGACGGAGCGCGACAGCCCCGCCTCGACGTCCTGCAGGTACTGCGCATGGAAACTCCAGGGGCCTTCGGTGAGCAGTCCATGCACGACCACGAGCAGGAGCACCGCGTTCCCCGCGGTGCCCGCCCACGCGTCTCGCCATGCCATCATGATGACTACCTGCGACACAAGCAGGGCAAGTCCGCCCACGATCCAGTACGGGCGCGCGCCGGCGGCGAGCATCACAGCAGTGGCGACGACGAGGCCGCCCGCCAGCAGCCATACCAGGCCCCACTCACGGGAGATCGGCTGCGTGAGCTGGGGCAGCTCCGCGTAGCCGAATGCCTTCGCGAACCCCATCAGATGAATAAGACCATGCAAGATGAGCAGGCCGATAAGCGCCCAGCGCAAGACTCAATCCTCCTCGGGGGCTTCATGGTCGTTCAACCATTCGCCCCTTTCTGTTACGCCGAGGAACATCCTCGACTGAATTGTGGCCGTCAGAATACAGGTTTGCCGGATGTGTCTGCGACGTTGCCGGACGAGTGCTGAAGCTACAGCAGCCTTGGCCTTATTCATGTCCAAATGAGAACGAGCGCTCGGCTACCGAGTGGCTGATGACGGAGGACGGGGGCGCAGCAGAACCTTGAGAGCGAATGGTGTTCGATACTGAGTTGAGGACGGCGTCTCATGTCACGCGCGTCAGGTCTGAGCGTTGGTGAGCAGCAGCGTTGTCACTGTAGTCGTGAGTGCGGTCAGCGTACCCCAGACGAGAAGCTCGTCGGGAGCTTCCATGAGACCGCGATGGATCGCGACGGACGAGTTGACCGACAGCACGACCAGGTACAGAGAGGCTTGGATGCCGGCGATTGCGGCTAGGACGTACCCCCATGCATTCCGTCGCCAGAGCAGCACTCCACCGAATGTGAGCGCCGTGGCCATGATGGAGATATCGAGCGCCGCGACCAACTTGAACGCCTCGGGCTCGATGGGAGTGGGTCTGCCAGCGAAGGCGTATGCTCCCCACATGATCAGCCATACGGAACCCAACCCGATTCCAACAAAGGCCAGGTAGCCGCCGATCATCCGCACTGGCGTGCTCGATCGGAAGTTGGCCGCCACGACGGCGACGTCTATTCGTGACAATGAAAGGATCAATACGACTACCGCCAGTGGCAGCGCGACCACGTAAAGGGCGAAGAACACATTGAGGGTCGCGCCAAACAGGTAGTACGCGTAGTTGTACACGGCGTAGCCGAGCATGCCGAGCCACAGTAGGAGCCCACGTGGGGAGCCGATTGACGCCAGAACGAGAGCCACTAGCAGCAGCGGCACGGCTACAACGAGCGTGACCCAGTCGTTGCCAAACCACGCCGCCCTGATCCACTCCGGGTCCCGGTACTGTCCTTGAAATAGCACGCCGAGGGCGGATTGCACTGCCATCAGGGCTGCAAGTGCTGCCGTCAGCAAATACGGCGTTCTCATTGCTGGCCGTGCGGCGAAGAACATCGTCAACTCGCTGCTACGGCACTCACACGAACTGGGTATCACGGTGTACGAACCCCGTGACGTCTCGGTGACCTGGAAGCTTCACCATCTTGCCACGCCTTGACAAATAGCCCGGACCCGTGGCGACGAGGACGATGACTCCGCACACGGTGATGAGTGCCCCGGCGATGTTGACCACCAACGGCGAGGAAATGGCCGACGTGAAGGCTACGTCGACTGCAGCGTGGAAGAGCGCGGCGACGAGGAGGCTACCCTTGCTCCCGTTGTAGAGCCAGGTGAGCAACACCGCACCTGTCACTAGGCTGAATAGCCAACCGGCGACGCCTGCCGCGTTCATGCTGGTGTAGCCGGGCCGATAGAGGAAGAGTGGCGCGTGCCACACCGCCCAGCCTAACGTGAGTAGAAGCGAGGCCACTAACGCGGAATGTCGGGCCTGCAGTCGCGGAAGGGCGAACCCTCTCCAGCCCACCTCTTCGCCGTATCAGAACGACACCACGTTGTACGCGAGAAAGCCGACAGCCGACAACTCCGGGAACTCGCGTGATCGGCCGAGGCCTGTGAGCGACACACGCTCCCCGCTGACGAGCGATGCTCCAACGACCGCCACCATCAGCAAAGCCAACGGAGCAAGGAGCGCGACAGCCACCCACACGAGCCGTCCCCGCCACAGGCCCATGCGCCGTACGAGATCAGCCTGGCCTGCCACGCCGGTCTCCGCCGCGGACACCAGGAAGGCTGCGGCGATCGGCCCCAGTGCGCCCAGTGCATGGTGGAAGGGAAGCGTCGGCAGGTCGTCTACTCCGAACGCAGGGAGCCACAGCGGCGCCCAGAGCAGCCACGAGATGACATACGCGAGCGCGAAAAAGATTGCCAGCGGGTAACGATGACTCATGCTGTCGGCGGTGGTTTCGCGCGGGTCGAACTCCGCCGCACTGCGGTTGTGTCGATGCTTCACACGATGACCGCCTCTACTGGTCGTCGCAAGGACCGCGGCATCTCAGGTCCTCGGCCAAACCGAACAACGAGGTCTGGCCGACGGTTGCCCACGCCAAGGTGGCTTGCGAACTGAGGGCGCAAGCGTGCGACCTCGACTGGCTGATTCAGGAACGCATTGCGGATGCCCAGGGCGGTTGCCTGCAAGGCGAAACGTTCGTAGCAGCGACCGGCTTCCACCCAGTGGGCCTTGTTGTCCGCGTCGGAGACAAAGACCGCGATCCCGGCAGAACTGCGGATGTGCTTCGCATACTTGTCATTCTCGCCCTTTGTCGTGAACAACGCGTTGAACAGCAGGCTTCCCAACCACCGTGGAACGGAGGGATTACCGGTTGAGCGCGAAAACAAACCGTCTCCCGTCCGAACAGCCTCGGCGTCACCAAAGCGAATCCACGCCTTGAGCTCCTCCACGAAAGCGGGGTCATTCATCTGGGTGGTGTTCCCTTGCACGACATACTCAAGGGCCTTCTCCATCGCCACCTTGTCGGTGAGCAGCAACAACGCGATCCCGTCGCCTGTCCCGGCTTGCTCCAGCAGCTTCAGGTCCTCGTTTGACACGGGCTGGCCATCGAACTCGCTTCGAGTGCATTGCCGCTGGGGAATCGCCGCAAATAGACGAGACGCGAGGGCCTTGGTCGGCTCCAGTGCAATGTGCACCGCCTCGGTCGGGGCGACCTCAAAGGTAGCCTCGCCCATCAATGCGTGCGCCCTCGCCGCCTGAATCAGATTCTCGGCGGCGCATCCGAGCGACACGAAGAGGTGGTGATCGTCGGGATCGACGGCCGGGCATCGACGCGAGTAGTCGGGAACAATCGAAATCCGACGCTCCTGAAGCGCAAATTTCCAGCATTGGGTGTTGTGACTGGACGGCGCAAGCGTTGCGTAGCGCACGAGCTCGCGCTGAAGCGATGAACGGTCCGACACCGGGCGTTCGGCCCCGCGCCATGTCCTTTCAACCGCCTGGTCATAACTGTCGTCGCGAGCACCGGAGGAACAACCGTGCACCGCCAACGGTGCCGCAATCGTTGCTCCGGTGGCACACACGAACTGCCTTCTGGTGATCATTTCCCGCCTGAGTTCGGAAGCGCGACCACGCGCGAAGTGCGCAAGGCGCGTGATCGGAGGTCATCGGCGCAATCGTGGCAACGATTCACGACATCGAGATCCGGTCCGGTCTCATGGTGTAGGAGGGATGAGGCATTCAGTGAACGGGGTACCGTCGGCTCATCGGTTTGTCAAAATCACCTTCAGCGCGCGTTCCTGCGCGGCGTTCCCGAATGTGTCGTAGGCCTTCATGATGTCGCCGATCGCGAACCGGTGAGTGACCAGCTTTGCCGGCTGCAGCTTCCCCGACCGCACGAGTTTGAGCAGCATCGGTATGGCCGCCGTGTCCACGAGCCTCGTCGTGATCGCGATGTTGCGATCCCAGAGTTTCTCGAGATGCAATTCGACAGGTTTCCCGTGAACGCCCACGTTCGCGAGGCGGCCGCCAGGCGCGAGAATGGCCTGACAGATATCGAACGTTGTGGGAACGCCGACCGCCTCGATTGCGACGTCCACGCCGGCCCCGCCCGTGAGCGCCATCACTTGATCGACAGCGGTTCCCTGGGAACTGTTGATCAGCGCCGTCGCTCCGAATTGCTCGGCCACTCGCAGCCGGTTGTCGTCAAGGTCGATCATCAGGATCGCCGCGGGTGAATAGAACTGGGCGGTCAGCAGCGCAGCCAAGTCCGATCGGACCTGCTCCGACGATGGCCACCGTGTCGCCCGGCTCCACCTTGCCGTTCAACACCCCACACTCGAAGCCCGGTCGGGAGAATGTCGCTGAGCATCACCATCGCTTCTTCATCTGCGTCCGGAGGCAGATGGTACAAGCTCGTGTCGGCATGCGGTGTGCGCACGTACTCCGCCTGAGTGCCGTCGATCGTGTTGCCGAGAATCCATCCGCCCGTTCGGCAGTGCGAGTACATCCCTTTTCGACACACATCACAGATCCCGCACGCGCTGATACATGAGATCAGCACACGGTCGCCTGCGCGAAACGTCGACACGAGCGGACCCACGGCCTCGATGACGCCGACACCTTCATGTCCAAGAATTCGGCCCGGTGTAACCGTCGGCACGTCGCCCTTCAGGATGTGAAGGTCGGTCCCGCAGATCGTCGATGTTGTGATCCGGACCACCGCATCCCCGGGGTCTCGAACCACCGGCTTGGGCTTCGACTGCCACGTTCGCTGGCCGGGGCCACCGTACACCAGCGCCTTCATCATGTCGTTCGTCTCGACAGCTGTGGCAACCGGGTCAGCTATCGCTTCTATAGTCCGCATGGGCAGATTCGTCCAGCCTTCCTTTGCGCGGCACTTCGCGCGCACCTCGTTACGTCTCGATAACAGACGACGATATCGCGCATCACATCGCTTGGGCTGTTCCAAACGACACACTCGACACTGTCACGCCATCCTGATCTGTCGTCGAACTCGCCCAGCTCAGCGCCAGGAGTGGCTTCTCGTGCAAGGTCGCCAACAGCGTCGGTGCTGCTCGGAGTGTTAGCCTTAACCTGCATCTCCAAGCCTTCAACGGGAGCCCGGCTGGTCATGTCCTGTTCAGGATCAACATCACACTGCGTATTTCACCAGGGGACTTTCGACGCCACGCAAACGGTCAGGCTCAGCTGATTCGATGATCGCGCTCCATGCGCTCCCGCTCGTCGCCCAAGTCCTGCTGCCGATCGTGCTCTTGGCGTGGCAGGCTGGCGGGCGCAGCAGGTCCCGTGCGACGGCGCTGGTAAAAACGCTGTTCATCGCGGCCTATCTGGTGGCCATCGCTCTAGTCGGACTCTGGTTAATCGTGCCCTGGTTCCTGTCTGTCGTGTATCTCCTGCTCTTCGCCGTAGCGACAATGCCGGTAACGCGGAGGATGCGCTCCCGCGCGGTGTGGCCGGAGAACCGGCGAGGGAACGTCGGACTCGCTGTGGGTGGGACGCTCGCGATCGCGGCGGTCGGACTCGTGTGCTACGCACTGGCCGGTCGCCGGCCGCCGAGCGGACCGATTGTCGATCTCGCGTTTCCGCTGCGCGACGGCACGTACGCTGTCGCGAACGGCGGCAGTAACGAGCTCGTTAGCGCGCACATGCAGACCCTCAGTGCCGAGCGCTTCCGCAACTTTCGTGGTCAGAGCTACGGTGTAGACATCATTGCAGTCAGCGCGCTTGGACTGCGTGCCTCTGGAGTCGCTCCGCGCGATCCCAGTGCGTACGTCATCTTCGGGGAGACGATTTACTCCCCTTGCGGCGGCACGGTGCTTCGCGTCGAGGACGGGGTTGCTGACATGTCGCCGCCAGAAGTCGACAGGCAGCATATGGCTGGCAATTTCGCCTTTCTACACTGCAAGGGCGTGCAGGTGCTTGTCGGTCACATGCGGAGAGGCAGCGTACGTGTCCAATCAGGAGACAGCATCGCAGAGGGGGACGTTATCGGGCAGGTTGGGAACTCTGGCAACACCAGCGAGCCCCATTTGCACATTCACGCGCAACGCCCTGCTGAAAACGATGCCTTTCTGAGCGGCGAGCCGCTTCCGATCCGGCTGAACGGCCGCTTCTTGGTGCGCAACGATCTCCTGCGTTAGCGTAAGCTGCGCGATTCCACCCGATCGACCACACTTGGCCTGTTGGGTGTGACGCCGGGACCAGAACGTCGTGAAGGCTAAAGGGCATCTTACTGACGAAGCGCCGACCATCGTCCGGGGATCCGACCCACCTGGCGTAGCCAGCCGAGGCCGACAAGCGCGATGACAAATCCGAGCACGAGATAGACAGCCTGGAGTGGGGGGTCGCTGCTGTATCCGATCAACGCGATCTGCACCGCTATCCAGATGAGGAGTGCCAGTCCAACGCCAAGTGCGAGCAACGGGGCAATCGGATGACGATGCCAGGCCAGTGCAGCGGCGCCGAGCGGCCCCACTCCAAGAACGGTGAAGAGGATCAGCCCGGGCACGAGGTAGCTGCCGAACGGTGTTCCGGCCAGCGCCGAGACTGGCAGTGGGATGATCTCGCCGCGCGGCCCGAGCATGAGCGCGGCGCCGCCCCCGATCGCCCCGACGCCCAGAAAGATCTCGAGACCGATTGCCGAGACGGCAAGACGGCCAAGGGGCGCGCGAGACTCGACCGACATCGGCGCCATCTACTCATTCTAGACGGGCGAGAAACGCCGAGCGATCGCGTTCGACATTGGTCGCACTTGCCGACAGGTTGAGTCCGACCAGCGCCGCCCTCGACTGCCGCTAGGGTATTCTGTGCCGAGTTCAGACGAGTATTCGTTGGGTCGTACACCGAGATGGAACCCCCGTGGCGAGCATCACGATCTTCCGAATCAAGCTGATCCACACGCTCATCTTCTGGGTCCTGAGCGCGTGCGTGGTCTATGCGCTGTTCAGTGGTGTGATGGATCGCATCACGACGTGGACGTGGGTCGCCGTAGGCTTCGTCGTCCTGGAGGGTGTCGTACTCGTTGCGTCGGGCTGGACTTGCCCGCTAACGCTTCTCGCGGAGCGGCTGGGTGCGGTGCGAGGCTCCGTGGCTGATATCTTCCTCCCGAAGTGGTTTGCGGATCGGATCTTCCCGATTTGCGGCACAACGTACCTAGTTGCCCTCATCGTCATCATCCTGCGCGTGTTCTGGTGACGTGGCCGGTAGGTTCGACCGTTGCCGTGGTGTGCCGGCAAGCAGAGGATGCATGTGAAAGTCGTTACAGGAGATTGCTGTGAAGTCAGGAGCTGTAATCCCAGTGCAACGGCTCGATTGTCATGACATGACGAGAGTCGTGACCGACAGGTAGATCCAGATGGACAAGAGATCTTGAATGACGGTCGCGAGAGGACCGCTCCCGAAGGCCGGATCCGACCCAAAGGCGTCGAACAGCCACGGGAGCATCATTGCCGCCAGCGTCGCCGTGGAGCACGCGGCGAAGACCGATACACCCACTGACAGGGCGAGACCGCCGTCGCTCCAGCGCCACCAGACAAACGGCAGGGCGACTGCGGCGAGCGCCACACCGATCAGGATGCCCGCAAGCAGCTCGCGCGCGACCATTCGGCGCATGGGAACTCCGAGAGACAGGGCGCGCACGACCACCGTTTCCGTCTGTGTCCCTACGGCGTCGGCCAGGTACACGATGCCTGGGATGAAGAAGGCGAGCATGACGTTGAGCTGCAGGTGGGCTTCGAACGAACCGACCAAGTCTGCGGCCATCAGAGCCCCTCCGAGTCCCAGGAGCAGCCACGGGAGCCGATGTCTTAACCGACGATGCACTGGCTCTTCACTAGCGGTCCGGGCGACCGACGTAGTTTTCAAAAAGCCTGCAGAGCGAGCGAGGTCTTCTTCGTGCTCCGACAGGAGTACTCCCAGCAGCCGGTGAGGCGGGATCATCCCCACGAAGTGGCCATGTCCGTCAACGACAGCCAGTGCAGATTCTCCATGGCGAACCGCGCGCCACGCGGCAACCTCCTGATCGACGCCAGGGGCGACAATCGGGGCTCGGGGATCCATCAGCGATTCCATCGTGGCCTCTGCGGAGGCCAACAAGAGCGCTTCAATCTTCACGATGCCGAGGAATGTGTCAGCCTCACACACGACAATGTGGCTGGCGCTCTCATAACGCTGCCCCATCAGGTGTTCTCGGAGGTCGCCGGCCCGCTGGAAGGGGCTGGCCACCGGGACGCGCGCGGTGGCATGTTCGGCAGCCGTTTCGAAGGTCACGCGGGTCTGGCTCTCAGGTGGCCTGCCGGGCTGTACAGCGTCCATCAGCCAATTCCCTCCTGCAACTGTCTCACTCGTGCGAGCCGGCTGTCAGTGTCGGAGAACAGCGTGGCCGTGGTGGTGTGGCCGCGAAGCGTGAACCGGGCGCGTGCGGTGGACGCATCCACCGCCTCTCCCTCGACGGCATCGAGCGGAGAGAGGCGCTCCTCCAGACGAAGCACGTGCACCTTCCCACCAGCCGACGGTCTACGGAGTCACCGCGGGCCGGCGGTACAACATGTAAGTGAAACGGCCATGCATCCAGGCCTCGCCCGCGGCGTCGTCATGCTTGGGGCTGATCGCCTCGTCGTGCACGTGCGCATAGTGTCCGCCGAGGCGAGCAACTTCTTCGACCAGACGGTTCGTCGTATTGGTCATCAGCTCCTGGTAGCACTGGTCCCATAGCTCGTCGCGGTGCGCAAGCGTCCCGGAGACCCGACTACTGCTGGCCTCAACGGTGTGTTCGGCCACAAGTTCCGCGTCGAGTGGCGGCAGATCGCGATGCCAGTAGACGATGGTCGCGTTGTTGTCGTGGCTGGCGGTCATTGGCACTCCCTGATAACACGTTGAGCAACAGCCCCACACCGCATATCACGGATGCGTGTCGGAGCAACGATAGCACCGGTGTCATCACCCGACCATTCTTTGCCTCCGTGCGTGACGCGCGACCTTGACGATATCCAGAAACTCTGGGGATCGCGCCAACGGAGAGCAGCAGGAAGCAATCGGCGACCAAGACGACGTCTTCAGGAAGCGACGCAGAGTCGCGTTGTGTTGGCTCTGCACCTGGAGGGCTGAACGAAATTGCCACCACGATGACCAGATTGACGTAGGGAACATTGAAGTACGCCAGACTGGTGGGCCAGTGCCTCGTCGGCAGGCCGGTCTGCCACGCCTCAGAGATCATGAATCACGGTGGGAGGAAAGGCGGCCCGCAGGGCATTCAGCACCGCCAGAATGTCGATGACTTCCTGGCTGATGGCGCCGCCCACTGGGCTTAAATACCCGGTGGCGGCGAAGGCCATGCCGATCACGCTCAGCGCCATGCCTCCCACCGCGCTCTGAAGGGCGATGGACCGCATCCGGCGGCTGATGTGCATGAACTCGTCGACCTTCTCGAGAGAGTTGTCCATGACCACGACGCCCGCCGCTTCGGCGGTCACGTCGCTGTTCTGTCCGATCGCCATGCCGACGGTGGCGGCCATCATGGCCGGGGCGTCATTGATGCCATCCCCCACGTACAGTGTTTTGGCGGCGGCAGTTTCGGCGCGGACGATGGCGAGCTTTTCTTCAGGACTCTTCTGCGCGTGGATGTCCGTGATGCCCACCTGCTCGGCGAGGTAGCGCACCTCCGACTCGCGATCGCCCGACACGATCATGACCTTCTGGAACTGGTGCTTGGGGCCCAGATGCTTCACGAAGGAGAGACTCTCCGCGCGAGGCGCATCACGAAAGCGCAAGGCCGCCGCGTAGCGCTGGTCAATCGCCACCACGCACTCGAGTCCCCCGGCGAGCGGCGGGAGTTGATCGGCGCCAGGAATGTGTTGGGCGATCAGCTTGTTCCGGCTGGTGACCTGCACCTGATGGCCCGCCACCGTTCCACGCAGCCCCTGGCCGGGCGGTTCGCTCACCTCGGTGGCTTCCGGAATCTGCATCCCGGCCTTCGTCGCGGACGCCAGAATGGCGCGCGCGAGCGGATGTTTCGAGTAGCGTTCCAGACTCGCCACGAGTGTCAGCACGTCCGGCTGGGCGAAGCCCGGGGCGATCAGTTGTTCGGTCAGCGTGGGCTCGCCGTAGGTGAGCGTCCCGGTCTTGTCGAAGATCGCCGTGCGACACTCGGCGATCTGCTCGAGCACGACGGGACTCTTGACGATGATCGCCCGCCGGGCGCACAGGGAAATGGAGCCAATGATCGCGATCGGGATGGCGATGAGGAGCGGGCAGGGCGTCGCGATGACCATGACCGCGAGGAAGCGAATGGCGTCTCCAGTCATGACCCAGGCGACAACGGCGACCGTCAGCGCGACCGGCGTGTAGATCGCGCCCAGCCGATCCCCGAGCCGGCGCAGCGTCGGTCGGCTGGACTCGGACTCGCGCATGACGTTCATGATCTTCGCGTAGCGCGAGTCGGCGGCGCGTTGGGTGGTGCGAATCGTCAGGGCGGACTCGCCGTTGATCGCGCCCGAGAGCACCGTCGAGCCACGGGTCTTGGTGATCTGGAACGGCTCGCCCGTCAGGTAGGATTCGTCCATCACGCCATGGCCGTCGATCACCACGCCGTCCACCGGGCAGATATCGTGCGGGTAGATCACGAGGGTGTCGCCGATGGCCACGTCCTGCAGCCCGACGTCCACGATCTCAGCGTCCCGCTTCCGGTGGGCCACCGACGGCATCCGCTTGGCCAGCGCCGCCAGCACCGAGGAGGCGCTGCGTAACGCGTAGCTCTCCAGCGCTTCACCGCCCGCGAGCATCAACACAATGATGGAGCCCGCCAGGTACTCGCCCAGCAGGACCGACGTGATGATGGAAATACCGCCGAGCAAATCCGAACCGAATTCCCGCTTCAGGAGCTTCCGCAGCAGGTCATAGAGGAGGGGCACGCCGCCGATCGCGAGCGTGATCAGCAGCGGAATCTGGGAGGTGGTTGGAGTGGCGCGGAAACCGAAGCGAAGCGCGAGGTGCGCAACGATGGCCGCGACGGAGAGCGCCGCGATGACCGTGGTCTTGCGGTGCCACGGACGCGACGGCGTCTGCTCGATCTCGTCGACTAACCGCGGCCCGCCTGCGACCATGAGCGGGGCGGCTGTCGCTACCCGACCCTCCCGTCACTCATCGCCTCGTGTCGCCAAGTCGTTTCCTCGAGGCAGATCACTCCACACTTGATCAGGTTACCGCCGGACAGACCGCAGAACCGTGTCCGATTGCACAGCAGCGCTCGGCGAATCGGTGGACAGATCGAGCGATCGGACCTCCCATCAAATCGAACCGCCAGTAGCTAGTATATTAGAATATTGTAATATACTAATATTCGTGAACTCTTCTCTGCGAACCTTCAAGGCCCAAATCTTCCAGGCGCTCGCCAACCCCACCCGAATCGCGATTGTGGAGGCTTTGCGAGACGGCGAGCTCACGGCCGGCGCACTGCTCACACTGCTCGGGGGCGAGCAGTCGAACCTCTCGCAACACTTGGCCGTCCTACGGGCGAAACACGTCGTCGCCAGCCGTAAGTCGGGTAACCAGGTCTACTACGCGCTCCGCGACCCCGTCCTCATCCAGGTGCTCGACCTGCTGAAGCAGTACGTCTCCGCTCACCTCAACGACACCCTGTCCATGCTCGGCGAGATGGCTCCTGAACACGATCGGCGCGTATGAGCGCGCTGTTGAATCGCATTCCGTGGCGAACCTGGCAACCGAAGCTGTTTCAGGATCTCGCCACCTATGACCGCCGAGCATTCATCGCCGATGTGATCGCCGGACTGACGGTGGGCGTCGTCGCGCTGCCGCTGGCGATGGCGTTCGGGATCGCATCGGGCGTGACCCCACAGGCGGGCATCTACACGGCCATCGTCGGCGGATTCGTGGTGTCCTTCCTCGGGGGCTCACGCATTCAAATCGGCGGACCGACGGGGGCGTTCGTGGTGATCGTCGCGGGCATCGTCGCCGCGCACGGCCTGTCCGGCCTGCTGATGGTCACGATGATGGCGGGCGTCATCCTGTTGTTCCTGGCGGTCACCGGCCTCGGCCAGGCGATCAAGTTCATCCCGAGGCCCGTCGTCCTGGGGTTCACCAACGGCATCGCCGTGCTGATTGCCTCCACCCAGATCAAAGACTTCTTTGGCCTGGGCATCGGTAACCCACCGAGCGAGTTTTTCGCGCGCATGAAACTGTTCGTCGAGTCGATGAACACGTTCCATCCTGCGGCGCTGGCGCTGGGCATCGGCTCGCTGGCGCTCGTGCTGCTGGTGCCGCGGTGGCTGACGCGCGTGCCCGGTTCCATCGTGGCACTCGTCCTCGGCACGGTCGCGGTCGTCGCGTTTCAGCTGCCTGTGGAGACGATCGGCTCGAAGTTCGGAGCAATCCCTGGCGGCCTTCCGCCGATCCACATCCCCACGTTCCGCGTCGATCTGATCCTGCCGCTGCTGCCGGCGGCGATGACGGTGGCGCTGCTGGCCGCGGTGGAGAGTCTGCTCTCCGCGGTCGTCGCCGACTCGATGACGGGCGATCGGCACAATTCGAACGCCGAGCTCATGGCGCAAGGGGTGGCCAACATCCTCGCGCCGCTCGTCGGTGGCATTCCCGTCACCGGAGCGATTGCCCGCACGGCGACGAACTTCCGCTCGGGTGCCCGCTCGCCGGTCGCCGGTCTGGTGCATGCGGTGACGTTACTGGCCATCGTGCTCCTGTTGGCGCCGCTCGCCACCTATGTGCCGCTGGCGACGCTCGCGGCCGTGCTCTTCGTCGTGGCCTACAACATGGGCGAGTGGCGAGAGATTGCCGGGATCTGGCGTCTCGACTGGGCCGACAAGTCGGTCTGGATGATCACCTTCGCGCTCACCGTCATGGCCGATCTGACCATCGCCGTAGAAGTGGGCATGGCCCTGGCCGCGCTGCTCTATATCTACCGAGTCACGGACACGACCAGCATCGCGACCGTCACACCGGAATACATCGAAGATGGCCGTGCCCACGTCCTGCAGGACAAGCACCTCCCGTCGTACGTGACGATCCTGCGCATCCACGGGCCGTTTCTGTTCGGGATGACGGACAAGCTCGCGGACGCGACGGCCGACCTATCGGCGTTTGCGCCCATCGTCATCCTGCGGTTGCGGAATATGACGGCGATCGACGCGTCTGGTCTGCATGCGCTGGAAACGCTCAGTGATCGCCTGAAGAAATCCGGCCGCACGTTGATCCTGTGCGGCGCACGCCACCAGCCCGCGCAGTTCCTCCATCAGGCCGAACTCATCCAACATGTCGGCGCCCACAACATCGTGCCCCACGTCCAGGCGGCGCTGGCGCGGGCGCAAGAGATCCATTCGCGCTTCTCGCTGGTCGGCGAGGACGCCGCACGCGACCTCGCGACGGCGTCGCTCTAGAGCTAGCTCACAGTTGCGGAAATCGTCCAGTGCGGCCCAGACAGCCTTAAAGCACCGTAATTCGGTGACTTAGGCCATAGGCAAGCATGGATTCACCGCAAGTCATTGATTTTATTGATCTTACGGAGGTGGCTCCTCGGGCTGGATTCGAACCAGCAACCCTCCGGTTAACAGCCGGATGCTCTGCCGTTGAGCTACCGAGGAACAGGCAGGACCGCCCGATTCCGTCGCGAATCTGACGGGCCGGACGAACCTTCATCGTAGACCGAAGCCCGCACAGCCCGCAAGCACCGCGGCCAGCCGAGCGCGCGCCACAGCCACCCCGCGCCGCGACGAGAGGAGCGTCGGCCGGGTCATACACTGGTGGTGATGCCCCTGCTCGTCGCCGAGTCCCTGGAGAAAACCTACACCGGCGGCGCCGCTCCCGTCACGGCGTTGGTCGGGGTCTCGCTCACCCTCGAGCCGGGCGATTTCGTGGCGCTGATGGGGCCGTCGGGCTGCGGCAAGTCCACGCTGCTGCACCTGTGCGGGGCGATGGACCGCCCCACGGCGGGCCGGCTGGCCATCGAAGGTCACGACCTGACGACCCTCGACGACGACGCGCTCACGCGCCTGCGGCGTGACCGTATCGGGTTCGTGTTCCAGTTCTTCAACCTGCTGCCGACGCTCACCCTCGGCGACAACATCGCCCTCCCCTGCCTGCTCGCGGGCCTGCCGGTCGGCGAGGCCGAAGCGCGTGCCGCGGACCTGGCTTCCCGGGTCGGCATCACCGACCGCCTCACCCACTACCCCCAGCAGGTGTCGGGCGGCGAAGCGCAGCGGGCGGCCATCGCGCGCGCCCTGGTGCACCGGCCGGCGCTGGTCATTGCCGATGAACCGACCGGCAACCTCGACTCGGCCAATGGCGCCACCGTGCTGGAACTCCTGGCCGAGCTGAACCGCGACCTCGGCGTCACGATTCTGCTCGCCACCCACTCCGACGACGTGGCGCGCACGGCGCGGCGCACGGTGCGCCTGCGCGATGGCCGGCTCGACGTCGGATTGCCAGCCACGGCCCAGGTACAGGCGGGATAAGATCGTCGCTGCCGTGACACGCACCCCTGGCACTCCCAGGAACGCGGTTCTCGGGTGGCGTTGGCTGACGCAACTGGCCCTCGTCGCGTTCGGCCTGTGCCTGATTACCGAGTTCACCGGCGGCATTCGCACGGCTGGCGCGCAGGGCACGGCCCCTGGCGTCGTCGTCGCCGAGTACGACGGCATCATCCATCCGATCGCCGCGGAGTTCGTCGACGACCTGCTGACGCGCGCCGCCACCTCGCACGCCGAGGCCGCCGTACTGGTGCTGCGAACCCCGGGTGGGCTGCTCGAATCGACCCGGACCATCGTGTCGCGCATCCTCGCGTCGCCGGTGCCAGTGGTCGTCTTCATCTCGCCGGCCGGATCCCGGGCCGCCTCGGCGGGATTCCTCGTCACCCTGGCCGCCGACGTGGCTGCGATGTCACCCGGGACACACGTCGGCGCCGCTCATCCGGTTTCGGCGAGCGGGGATCAGGCGGCCAGCGATGCGACGGCACAGAAGGCCACGGCCGATACCGCTGCCTACGCGCGCACCCTCGCCGAGGGACGGCAGCGCAACACCACCCTGGCGGCCGAGGCGGTAACCGAGAGCCGCGCGTTCACCGAGCGCGAGGCGCTCGAGGCGGTCCCGCCGCTCATCGACCTGGCGGCCGAGAACCTCGACGACCTGCTTCGGCAACTCGACGGCCGTACGGTGCGTCGCTTCGACCAAGGCACCGTCACCTTGCGCACGGCGGGGGCCCGGATCGAGCGCATGGAACCCACGTGGCGCCAGAGCGTGCTGAGCACGATCGCCCACCCGCAACTGGCCTACCTGCTGTTCAGCCTGGGCATGCTGGGGCTGGTCGTGGAGTTGTGGAATCCCGGGTTCGTGCTCCCTGGCGTCGCCGGCGGCGTGTGCCTGCTGCTGGCCGTCTTCGCGTTCCAGATCCTGCCCGTGAACGTGACGGGACTGCTGCTGGTGCTGTTCGGGATGGCGCTGCTCGGTGCCGAGGTGATGGTGCCCAGCTTCGGCGTGCTCGGCATCGGCGGGATCGTGGCCCTGGTCGCCGGATCGTTGATGATCACACGCGAGGTTCCCGGCATCATCGTCGGCTACGGCGTCATCCTGCCGGTCGTCGGAGCGGCGGCGGTTCTCGTCCTGGGCCTGGGCCGGCTCGCCGTCCAGGCGCAGCGGATGCCCTCCGACACCGGCATGGCCGGCCTGGTCGGGGCACACGCCGAGTCCCTGGCGCCTCTCGGCCCCGAGCAGCCGGGCCAGGTCCGTGTGCGCGGAGAAATCTGGCGCGCGGTCAGCGACGTGCCGGTGCCGGCCGGCCAGGCCCTTCGCGTGGTACGTGTCGAAGGACTCACCCTGCACGTGCGCGCGCTGGAAATGGCGGCGCTGCCAGGAGGCGAATCATGAATGCTATCCCCGCTGCTGATCTTCGCCCTGCTGCTGTTGCTCTACCTGGTCAGCTCGGTGTACGTGCTGAAAGAGTACGAGCGGGGTGTCGTGTTCCGCCTGGGCAAGCTGCTCCCTCAGCCCAAGGGCCCCGGCGTCGTCCTGGTGTTCAGGCCGATCGACAGCATCGTCCGGGTCGGACTCCGCACCGCCGTGCACGACGTGCCACCGCAGGACATCATCACGCGCGACAACGTGTCGGTGAAGGTCAATGCGGTCGTCTACTACCGCGTGGTCGATCCCCGTCGGGCCATCGTCGAAGTCGAGAACTACACCTACGCCACCTCGCAGCTCGCCCAGACGACGCTGCGCAGCGTGCTCGGGCAGGCGGAACTCGACGACCTCCTGGCATCGCGTGACCGCCTGAACCAGGACCTGCAGCGCATCCTCGACAGCCAGACCGATCCGTGGGGCATCAAGGTGTCGGCGGTCGAGGTCAAGCACGTCGACCTGCCGGAGGACATGCGCCGGGCCATGGCCCGTCAGGCCGAAGCCGAACGCGAGAAGCGCGCCAAGATCATTCACGCCGAGGGCGAGCTCATCGCTTCCGAGAAGCTGACGCAGGCCGCCGCCATCCTCGGCACCGAATCGGGGGCGATGACCCTCCGCTACCTGCAGACGCTCAACGAGATTGCCGCCGAGCAGAACTCCACCATCGTCTTCCCGCTGCCGATCGAGCTGCTGGCCCTGCTGTCTGCCCGCAAACCGTAGGCGGTTGGACCCTCACTCCCGAGCCAGGCGTCCTATCGGGGTCGACGTCATCGGATGAGACGCCTCTTCGTCCAGTTCATCGTCCGCCGACTCGTCGGCGAGCCGGCGCGCAGCCTCACGACCATCGTCGGCGTCGCCGCCGGCATCGCGATGGTGGTCGCCATCCAGCTCACCAACGCCAGCTCGGTGCGCGGATTCGAGACCGCGCTCGATACCGTGTCGGGACGGACGTCGATCGAGATCTCCAGCCCCGGCGGCATCGACGAGACGCTGCTCCCTGCACTGGGGTGGCTGCGCGAGTTCGGGCCGATGTCGCCGGTAATCGAGGGCGAGATGGCACTGGTGGCGCCCGGCCGCGCCGGACGCGCCCGGCCGCGCCGCAGCGAGGCGCTGAAGGTGCTGGGCATCGACATCCTGCGCGACCGCGCGATGCGCGACTACGTGGTGGCGTCGCTGGCGGCGCCCAGTGGCAGCGGCGACGCGAGTCGAGGACCGGGTCCCGGGGGCCGCGGCTCGGAAGCAGGCTCCACCAGAAGGCCCGGTGATGACGGCGCACCCGGCGACCATGACGTGACGGTGCAGACGGCGGGGGCGCCGCTGACCTCGCAGCAGTTCCTGGCCATCTTGACCAGCCCGCAGAGCGTGGTCATCACCGAGAAGCTGGCTCGGCGCCGCGGCTACGCGGTAGGCGACGAGATCCGGCTGATGACCGGCGACCGCCTCGGCACCTACGTCGTTCGCGCGCTGCTCGAGGACTCGGGTCCAGCCCGGGTGATGGACGGCAGCTTCGTCCTGATGGACATCGCGGCGGCACAACTGGCCTTCGAGCGGCTCGGCCGCCTCGACCGCATCGACGTGCAGCTGTCGCGCACGGCCACGGCGCTCGATGCCTCGCAGACGCCGACGGGCGCGGAGATCGACGCCGCGGTGGCGGCGATCGGCGCCCGCCTTCCCGCCGGGCTCACGGCCGGACGGCCGGCGCGCCGCGGGCAGCAGGTGGAGCGGATGCTCGCCGCATTCCACCTGAACCTCTCGGCGCTGTCGTGGGTGGCGCTCGTCGTGGGCCTCTTCCTCGTCTACAACACCGCCACGATCGCCGTTCTCGCCCGGCGCGAGGAGATCGGCATGCTGCGGGCGCTGGGCGTCACGCGCCGGCAGGTGCTGGGGCTGTTCCTGGCCGAAGCGGCCCTGGTCGGCCTGCTCGGCACCATGCTCGGCATCGGGCTGGCGCGGTTGCTCGCCGACTGGGCGATCGGTCTCACCGGCGCCACCGTCAGCACCCTCTACATCGCGACGGCGGCGGCGCCGCCAGCCCTGTCGGTGGCCCATGTGTGGCTGGCGCTGGGCATCGGCATCCCGCTGTCGCTGCTGGCCGCGGCGCTGCCCGCGTTCGAAGCCTCGCGCGTGCCACCGACGGCCGCGATTCGCGGCAGCGACCGGCTGGAGATGCGCGTGCGCCTGAGCGTGCGGGCCATCGCCGCTCCCCTGCTGGTGCTGGCGGCAGCCATCGGCCTTGCCCAGCTCGGGCCGGTGAACGGGCGGCCGCTCTTCGGCTACGCCTCCGGGGTGGTCATCATCGTCGGCGCATCGCTGCTCGTGCCGGTGCTCCTCTTCGCGATGGCCCGACTGGTGCGACGGCCGCTCCGCCGCCTGCTCGGCGCCGAGGGTCTGCTCGCGCACGCGCACCTCGCCTCGGCGATTCCCCGCCTGTCGATCTCGGTGGCGGCGCTGTCGGTGAGCCTGGCGATGCTGGTGGCCGTGGCGGTGATGATCGGGAGCTTTCGCGACACGGTGGTCTACTGGGTGGGTCAGACCATCAACGCCGACCTGTTCGTCGGACCGGGCGTGCAGCCCACCGTCGGCTCGGCGCAGACGCTGTCGCCCGAGGTGGTCAACGCCGTGCGGACCCATCCCGGCGTGGAAGCCGTGGACAGCTTCCGCAACATGGACCTCGTCTACCGCGGCAACCTCGTGGTGCTCGGCGCCGGGCACTTCGACGTGGTGCGGTCGCACGGACGGCTGCTCTTCAAGACCCCGGCCGATGGCCGCGCGGCGCTGGCACGGGCGATCGGCGCCGATGCCGTCGTGGTGTCGGAGGCGTTCGCCTATCGATACGCCGCGGCGCCGGGCGCAACGCTGCAACTGCCCACACCCGCGGGGGACAAGCCGTTCCGCGTGGAGGGCATCTACTACGACTACGCCGTGGACCGCGGCGTCATCGCCATGGATCGCGGCACCTTCGTGAAGCACTTCGGCGACCTGCCGCCCACCAGCCTGGCCGTGTACCTGCGCGACGGCGCGGAGGCGGACGTGGTGCGCCGCGAAATCATCGACGGCCTCGAGGACGGGCGGCGGGCGTTCATCTACAGCAACCGCGCGTTGCGCGCCGAGGTGCTGCGCATCTTCGACAGCACCTTCGCCATCACCTACGCGCTGGAGCTCATCGCCATCGCCGTGGCCATGCTCGGCGTGGCGGGCACGCTGCTCACCCTGGTGCTGGAGCGCCGGCGTGAGCTGGGGATGCTGCGGCTCATCGGCGCGGCGCGCCGCCAAGTGCAGCGGATCGTGGTCGTCGAGGCGGCGCTCATCGGGGCGGCCAGCATGCTGATCGGCCTCGCCGTCGGGTTGGCGCTGTCGCTGGTGCTCGTCTTCGTCATCAACGTGCAGAGCTTCGGCTGGACGATCCAGTTCCGCGTGCCGTGGATCTTCCTGGCGCAGGTGTCAGTCGTCGTGGTCGTCGCCACGGCGTTGGCCGGCCTGCTGCCGGCCCGGCAGGCGACCCGACTGGTGGTGGAGCATGAGGAGTAGACCCGGGGGCTGGGGGCTGGGGGCTGGGGACTGGGGCTTGTCGTGCTCACGCTCGCTTCGCTCGCGCTCACCCCTATCAGCGCGCAGGACGCCTGGCGCGAGGCAACCGCGGGGTACACGTTCGAGTTCCCGCGCGATCATGCCTCGCATCCCGACTTCAAGCTCGAGTGGTGGTATTACACCGGCAATGTCGCCACCGCCTCCGGGCGGCGCTTCGGCTACCAGGTGACGTTCTTCCGGGTGGGCGTCGACCAGGCGCCGGCGAACCCGTCGCGCTGGGCGGTCCGCGACATCCACATGGCGCACCTCGCGGTGTCGGATCCGCAGGGCGGGCGCTACCGCTTCGACGAACGTCTGGCCCGCAGCGGGCCGGGGCTGGCCGGTGCGGCCGCCGATCGCTACCAGGTGTGGAACGACGACTGGCGCGCGGGACTGAACGCACAGGGCCAGCACACGCTCGCCGCCGCCGGCGCCAAGGCGGCCGTCGAACTGACGCTCGATCCCGGCAAGCCGGCGGTGGTGAACGGCGTCGATGGCATCAGCCAGAAGGGGGCGCGTCCCGGCAACGCCTCCCACTACTACTCGCTGACGCGGATGCCGACGCGCGGCGCGCTCGTGGTCGACGGCGAGCGCTACGAGGTGAGCGGCGAGAGCTGGATGGATCACGAGTTCGGCACCAGCTTCCTCGAGGCCGAGCAGCAGGGCTGGGACTGGCTGTCGATCCAGCTCGACGAAGGCCGCGAGTTGATGCTCTACCAGCTGCGCCGTTCCGACGGTACCCGCGATCCGCGGTCGAGCGGCACGCTCGTCGACGCCCGCGGCCGCACCACGCACCTGGCTGCCGCCGACTTCACGCTCCACCGCCGGCCGACCCTTTCGCGCGCCGTCCGGGGCAACCTACCCGGTGGTCTGGCACGTGTCGCTACCCGCGCAGCAGATCGAACTCGACGTCTCGACCCCGCTCGAAAACCAGGAACTGGCGACGCTCGCTGCCGGCATCACCTACTGGGAGGGCCTGATCGACGTCCGCGGGTCGATCGCCGGGCGGACCACCACGGGCCGGGGCTACCTGGAGATGACTGGCTACAAGGGCAGTCTTGGCCGGGTGATGAGCCCGACCGTGGGCCGCTGACCTCGACCCTCAGGCGTTCTTCTTGCGAGCCCTGACGACCCGGCCGCCCTCGCCGGCGGTGACGTAGAGCTGCGCCAGCACGCCGAGCGTGCCGAGCACGAGCCACGCCCACGGCACCCAGGCCTGCCCCGGCGCCGGCTGCATGGGATACGGCACCCACACGTCGCCCGCCGCCGCTGCGGCCAGCTTCGCCGTGTCGCCACCGAGCGTCAGCGCGCCGACCATCACGCCCCAGGCGCCGGCGAACGCGGTGCCGACGATGGTCACGTAGCGTTGCAGCCAGGTGGCGATCCACGCGCCGGCCACCGCGGCAATCACCACCAGATAGGGATGCGGGTCGCCGTTCACCTGCGTCCACGCCAGCGTCACCGCCAGCGCGCCGAGCCCGGCGCCGACCAGCGCCACGCCGATGAAGGACGCCGCCACCATCACCACGGCGCCGACGAGGGCGCCGAGCAGGAACGTTCCGGCCATGTAGGCGACGTCGCTGGTGCCCAGGATCGAACTGGCAGCGAGCCCGCCGATGATGAAGCCGAAGGCGGCGAGCACCCAGCGCAGCAGGCGGAAGCCGGCGACGCAGGCGATGAGGCCGCACACGAGCAGCACGATGGCCGCGGGAATTTGATAGGAGATGGGGAGCATCTCTCGTACGGCGGACGATGCGAAACCGGTGCGGCCGGGGCGGCCGCTAGGAGACGTCGCGCCTTCCCTCCATGGCTTTGCCCATCGTGAGCTCGTCGGCGTACTCGAGGTCGCTCCCCACGGGGATTCCGGTGGCAATTCGGGTCACCCGCACGCCGAGCGGACGCAGCAGGCGGGCCAGGTAGATGGCGGTGGCCTCCCCCTCGACGGTGGGACTGGTGGCGAGAATCACCTCGTCCACCCGGTTCCCGTCGATGCGGGTCAGCAGCGCCTTGATCTTCAGGTCGTCGGGGCCCACGCCCTGCAGCGGCGAGATGGTGCCCATCAGCACGTGGTAGACGCCGCGGAAGCCGCGCGACTTCTCGATCACGTTGACGTTCTGCGGCTCTTCGACCACGCAGATGAGCCGCTGGTCGCGGCCCTCGTCGGCGCAGTACCGGCACGGATCGACGTCGGTGATGTTGTGGCAGATCGAGCAGTAGGTGACGCTGTCCTTCACGTGGCGGATCGCCTCGCACAGCCGCTCGGCATCCTCGCGGGGGGTCCGCAGCACGTGGAACGCCAGACGCTGGGCGCTCTTGGCGCCCACGCCGGGCAGCTTGCGGAACTGTTCGATGAGCGCGTCGAGCGGACCGGGAAGCACGTCGCCTTATAACTCCTCGATCTTCGTGCGTTCCACCGGGAAGATCTCGAACAGGGCCTGCACGCCGGGATCCGACAGCGCCTCCTGGCGTAGTTCGTCGTCGCTGGCGGGCTTGGCGGCAGGCGGCCGCGGCGGGGCCCCCACGGGCGCCGGGGCTGGCGCCGGAGGCGTGGGCGCGGATTGGGACGGATCGGCCGTGGTGACCTGCACCGGCACGTCGTGCCCGAGCGTCTGCGCCGCCAGCGACGTGAGCCACTCGCGGTTCTCCTCGCACTGCGCCCGCGGCACTTTCTGGTTGGGCAGGAACGCGAAGGTGACCTTCGTCGGCGTGACCTCGATGCGGTAGGCCTGCGCCACTACAGCGTTGAAGAAGAAGGGCTTGCCGCTCTTGATGGCCGCCAGGTAGCGCTCGCGGGCGCCGTCGCCCGCCCCGGCTGCGGCACCGGGGGCGGAGGCCGTGGAGGCCGGCGGGGTCGGACGGGCGGTGGTGCTCGCCAGTCGTGACGCCGGCGCTAGCGGACGCGCGGCCGCCGCGGGCGTGCTGCGCGGCAGCGGCGAGGGGGCCCGGCCGGCACCGCCCTCCAGCAGTTCGGCCAGCGGCACCAGCTTGCGCAGGTGCATCAGGCGGAGGAGCGCCATCTCGAGCTGGAACCGCGGGTGATCCGACTGCCGGACGTCGAACTCGGCCCGCGTGAAGGCGTCGAAGGCGCGCAGCAGATCCTCGCGCGAGTAGCGGCCGCCGATGTCCGACAGCCGCGGGCGCTCGGCCTCGGCCGCCACGTCGGGATCCTTCAGCCGCGCCGGATCCACCGACACGAGCAGCAGGTCGCGCGCCGCCCGGGCCAACTCGCGGCACAGGATGCGCAGGTCGTAGCCGCGCTCGATCGCCGATTCCACCAGCGTGAACGCGGCGGCGCCGTCCTCGGCGGCCACCGCGTCGAGGACGTCGAATACCAGGTCGCGGCCGACCAGCCCCAGCACCGAGGTGACGTCGTCGATCGTGAAGGTGTCGCCGGCGAACGCCCGCACCTGATCGAAGGCGCTCAGCGAATCGCGCATGCTGCCCTCGCCGGCCCGGGCCAGCAGCAGCAGCGCGTCGTCGGGCACCGTGATGCCCTCCTCGCCGGCGATGTAGCGGAGGCGATCGGCGACGGTCCGGGTCGAGATGGTCTTGAACTCGTAGATCTGCGACCGCGACAGCACCGTGTCGGGGATCTTGTGCAGCTCGGTCGTGGCCATCATGAACACGACGTGGGGCGGCGGCTCCTCGATCGACTTGAGCAACGCGTTGAACGACGAGGTCGAGAGCATGTGCACCTCGTCGATCAGGAACACCTTGTAGCGGTTGCGTGCCGGGGCGATCGCCAGCCCCTCGATGATCACCTCGCGGACGTTGTCGACGCCGGTGTGGGTGGCGGCGTCGATCTCGAGCACGTCGATGTCGCGGCCCTCGGCGATCTCCGTGCACGGCTCGCACACGCCGCACGGCGTCGGCGTGGGCCCCTGCACGCAGTTCAGGGCCCGGGCGAGGATGCGGGCGGTGGTGGTCTTGCCGCAGCCGCGCGGCCCGGCGAAGACGAACGCCTGGGCCAGGCGCTTGCTCTTGAGGGCATTGCGCAGGGTGCGGGTGACGGCGGGCTGGCCCAGGACGTCGTCGAGCGTCTGGGGCCGCCACTTCCGCGCGAGCGCCTGGTAGGCCATGAGGTCAGTGAGCCGTCGTCCGGATCGGGCACGGACCCCACCGCAGCCCGGAGGGCCTGCAGCACATCTCAGGAGCTGCTGAGCGCTGCTGCCTTCCGGCCCTGACGCGGTTCGCAGACTGACATTGCACAGGTTCCGGGCCGCGGTGCGGCCCGCCGTCCCGCGCGCCGTGCTGGACGCGCGAAAAACGCCGGGACGAACCTTCAGTGTAGCGTGGCGGGCCCCGGCCGGCAAGGGCAAGGGCCGAGGTTCCATGCTAGGATTTCGCCCACGTTCGAGGGGTTCCCTCGTACCGTCCTGGAGGTTTGCAATGCCTTGGTGTTCCGCAATACGGGCCGTCGTGCTCGCCGTCCTCGTGGCCGGCGTCGCTGCCCTCACACCGTCCTACGCGCGGGCGCAGAACCCGACGTTCTCCGTCGAGGGCGTCGTCGCCGACGAGCAGCAGGCCGTGCTGCCCGGCGCCACCGTTACGATCCGCAACGTCGCCACCGGCCTGATGCGCACGGCGACGACCGACGAACAAGGCCGCTACGTGTTCTCGGCGCTGCCCCCGGAGGGCCGCTACGAGATCTCGGTGGAGCTCACCGGGTTCTCCACCCAGCTGCGCAACGACCTGGTATTCAACGCCGGGCAGCGCGCCGTGATCAACGTGCCGATGAAGCTCTCGACCATCCAGGAGACGATCACCGTCTCGGGTGAATCGCCCCTGGTGCAGACCTCGACGTCGGAAGTGTCGAGCACCATCGACCGGACGGCGTTCGAGACCCTGCCGGTGGCCCAGCGCAACTACTTCCGGCTGCTGTCGCTCGACTCCAACGTCGTGCAGAGCCGGCCGGGCACCAACGCCGTCAACGTCGGCGGCGGCGAGGTGTGGAACTTCGGCACTTACGTCGACGGCACCAACAACCACTCGAAGTGGCTGACGCTGCAGCGCGCGCCCCAGCAGGGCTCGGGCGGCTTCGCGCTGGAGACGGTGAAGGAAGTGCAGCTCATCACCAACGCCTTCTCGGTGGAGTTCGGCGGCCACTCGGCCGGCGTCGCCAGCATGATCACCAAGAGCGGCACCAACTCGATCAACGGATCGCTCTTCTTCATGCTGCGCCCGGGCGAGCTCGACGCCCGGCCGCCGCTGGCCCGGGTCGACGTGCCCTACAACCAGCAGCAGGTCGGCGGCGTGATCGGCGGGCCGCTGGCCCGCGACAAGGCCTTCTACTTCGCCAGCTACGAGTACCGCCGCGAGCGCAGCGAGGTGGCGATCTCGTCGGTGGCGTCGCCGGTGCCCTCGGTGGAGACACCGGCCGACGAACACCAGGGCCACCTGCGGCTCGACTACCGCTTCAGCCCCGAGAACTCGCTGGCCATGCGCTACAACATGGTGCGCTGGGAGAAGGACAACGAGTCGGGCGGCTTCAACCTGCCCGGTACCGGGTTCATCTGGGACAACAACGTCGACACCGTGCATGCGATGTTCACGACGGTGGCGTCGTCGCGGTTCCTGAACGAAGTGCGGGCGCAGTACCTCCAAGTACACCGACAGCCGCGCCGCCAAGCTCGACGCGGTGAGCATCAACCGCACCAACTACGCCATCAGCGGCGGCAACGACCAGGGCACTTGGGGCGTCATCCCCGAGAACACCTACGACCTGTCGGACAGCGTGTCGCTGTGGATGGGCAAGCACACCATCAAGACCGGGGCGTCGATCACCTACGACGTGACCAAGCAGCTCTTCCAGCCACTGCAGAACGGCGTCTACCGGTTCCGCGGCGATCCGGTGACGTTCCCCAGTCCCTTCCAGTTCGATCAGTCGTTCGCACTGGTGCCTGAGGCGCGGCTGATGTACCCGAAGGCCACGGTGCTGAGCGCCTTCATCCAGGAGGACTGGCGCGTCCGCGACGACCTCACCCTCAACCTCGGCCTGCGCTACGACGTCGAGTTCATCGACGACATCCCCGACTGGCCGGCCGGCACCGACGGTAACAACTTCGACCCGCGCGTCGGATTCGCGTGGTCGCCGGGCGGCGATCAGCGGTGGGCCGTGCGCGGCGGCGTCGGCCACTTCACGCAGCAGCACCCGATCTTCACCATCGTCAAGGGCGGTGTCGGCGGCCGCAACGGCCAGGTGACGCTGACGCTGGTGCCGACCGACGCGCTGTTCCCGACCTTCCCCAACGTCCTGCCGGGGTTCCCGCCGGGGGCGATCCTGCCGGCCCGCAACATCCAGGAGATTTCGCCCGACCTCGAGAACGGTACGCCTGGGCTGGCAACGTCGCCGTGCAGCGCCAGATCGGCCGGCGCGCCAGCGTCGAGATCGCCGCCAACTTCAACAACGGACAGAAACACGGGTTTCTCGACGTGAACGCCACCGCGCCGATCGACAAGGCGGCGCTGAACGCCGCCATGGCGGCGGCGCCCCTGTCCACGGTGGTGCGGACGCGCGACCAGGCCGACGTGACGCGACCGCTTCCGGTCGTGCCCAACGCCTTCCGCCGCATGGACCTGCTGACCAACGAGGGCCGCTCCTGGTACCAGGGCATCCGCTTCTCGGGCCGCCATCAGTCGTCGGACCTCACCCTCACGGCGTCCTACACGCTGTCGAAGTCGGAGGATCGGTTGAACCACTGGTTCGCGCCCGAGGACAGCACCGACCCCGAGCTCGACCGCGGTCGCACCGGCGCCGATACGCCGCACAACTTCGTGGCCAGCGCCACCTGGGACATCCCCGGCAGCGGGATCCTGTTCAGCGGCTGGCGGCTGAGCGGCGTGCAGCACTCGCAGAGCGGCACGCCGTACTCCCTGCGCTACAACGGTGATCCCACCGGCACCACGCTCAACCAGTGCAGCACGCGTGGCTGCCAGGTGAGCCGGCCGGGCGCCCGCAACACCGAGCGCGGCGACTTCATCAACTACCTCGACACGACGCTGTCACGAACGTTCCAGGTCGGTGAAGACCGGCTGGAGTTCCGCGCCGACATCTTCAACGCCTTCAACCAATGGAACGTCACGGCCGACGGGTATGTCGGCATCATCGGCGCGGCCAACTTCGGCCAGCACACTGGCGGCTCGGCGGTCTTCCCAGGGCGCCAGTTCCAGTTCGCCGTTACATACAGATACTGACTAGCGGCTAGGGGCTAGCGGCTAGACAGACGCGGCACACGACGTGGGGCGGGGGCTTCGGCTTCCGCCCCTCGTGTTCTAGGAGTTCATTCATGACACGGTCACGATTCCTGGCGGTCACCGCCGCTGCCCTCTTCACCCTCGTCGCGGTCTCGGGCGCCGACGCGCAGCCGGGCGCCAAGCCGGTGCGCGTGCGCGTTCAGACCACGCTGGGCGACATCGTGCTCGAGCTCGATCCGGCCAAGGCGCCGGGCACCACCGCCAATTTCCTGAAGTACGTGGACGCCGGCCACTACGACGGCGGCACCTTCCATCGCACCGTCAAGATGGACAATCAGCCCGAGAGCACCATCAAGATCGAAGTGATCCAGGCCGGGGTGAACGAGAAGGTGGCCAAGTCTGGCTTCCCCGCCATCCCGCTCGAGCGCACCAGCGTGACCGGCCTCAAGCACGTGGACGGCGCGGTCTCGATGGCTCGCGGCACCGCCGACAGCGCCACGTCGGGATGGTTCATCTGCATCAACGACCAGCCGTCGCTCGACTTCGGCGGCCAGCGCAACCCCGACGGCCAGGGCTTCGCGGCCTTCGGCCGGGTGGTGTCGGGCATGGACGTGGTGCGGAAGATCCAGCAGGCGCCGTCCTCGTCCGACCGCACCACCAACCCCGAGGCCCAGCGCCTGACCCCGCCGATCACCGTCACCAAGGTCGCGCGGGTCGCGTCGTAGCCGGGCGGTGAGCCGCACGACGGCGATCGTGATCGTGGCGGCGCTGGCGGCCGCCATGCTCGCCGTCGTCATCCAGTTGCGCCGCGCCGAGCTCGGGGTGGCCGACGTGGTCGGCCGCGACACGAGCGCCCGCGCGCCGGCCTCGATCACCGAGACCATCGCGGCGGCCCCGGCGGTGAGGCGCGGCCCGCGCGTGGATTTCCTGCGGCCGGCGCCGGTCGGCGAGGGCTTTACCGCCACTGACCGTCCGATGATCGCCAACGTGGCCATCGCCGACCTCGACGCCGACGGCCTGGCCGACATCGTGGCCGCCGACGCCGCGACCAACCGAGTCACCTGGGTGCGCCAGGCGCCGGCCGGCCGGTTCACCGAACAGGCGATTGCCGAGGTGCCCGGCCCCGCCCACGTCCAGCCCGTCGACCTCGACGGCGACGGCGACCTCGATCTGGCGGTGGCCAGCCTCGGCGTGCTCTTCCCCAACAACGCGCCCATCGGCGCCGTGGTGCTGCTCGAGAACGACGGACGGGGACGGTTCACCCGGCACGTCGTGCTCGAGGGCGTGCCCCGGGTGGCCGACGTGCGGGCGGGCGATCTCGACGGCGACGGCGACCTCGATCTGTCGCTGGCGCTCTTCGGCTACGACCAGGGCGAGACGCGCTGGCTGCGCAACAGCGGCGGGTGGCGCTTCGACAGCCAGACGCTCCAGTCGCTCTCGGGCCCCATCAACGCCGAGATCGCCGACATCGACGGCGACCGCGACCTCGACATCGTCACGCTGGTGAGCCAGCAGTGGGAGGAGATCTACGTCCACGTCAACGACGGACGTGGTGCCTTCACCGCCAAGCGGATCTTCGGCGCCAGCAACGAGGACTTCGGCTCGAGCTGGATCTCGCTGGCCGACCTGGACGCCGACGGCGACCCCGACGTCGTCTACAGCAACGGCGACGCCTTCGACTACGCGACCACGGCCGGGCGGAGCTGGAACGGCCTGCAGTGGCTGGAGAACACCGGCGGCCTCTCGTTCACCTATCACCGGATCGCCGATATCCCGGGGGCGTCGAGTCCACAGGCGGCCGACCTCGACGGCGACGGCGACCTCGACATCGCCGTCGTCAGCGCCTACAACAACTGGGCGAGCCCGGCCGCGCAGAGCCTGGTCTGGCTCGAGAACGACGGCAAGGCCGCCTTCACGCTGCGCGACCTGGCCACCGCGCCCACCCACCTGGTCACGCTGGCGATCGGCGACCTCACCGGCGATCGCCGCCCCGATCTCGTGACCGGCGGCATGCATATGAGCTGGCCTGTACGATCGGCTGTCGCGTCTCACCCTCTGGACCAACACATGGGGCGCCGCCGCGCGCTAGGCGGCGTGCCGCTGTGGGCGATCGGCGTCGTGCTCGCCACGGCGGCCATCGCCTGGGTCGGGGCCGGGACGCTGGCCCGGCGTCAGCTGGCCGAAGCGCTGCCGCGACCCGCGCTCGACAGCCTCTCGGCCCCGGTACGCGAAGCGATCGTCAGCGCCGACCAGGCGGCGCGCGACGCCCCGTCGGCCGCGTCGGTGGGCGCCCTGGGCACGGCGTATCACGGGGCGCAGCGTCCTGCCGACGCGCTGGCCGCCTATGCGCTGGCCGCGCGTCTGGATCGGGCCGATCCGCGGTGGATCTATCTCGCGTCGCTGCTGCTGGAGGATCGGGGCGACGCCGACGGCGCGGGCGGCGGGTTTCAGCAGGTCGTGGCGGCCACCCCCTCCCACGGCCTGGCGTGGTTCCACCTGGGTGAGCTCGCCTTCAAGCGCGGGGCGCTCGACGAGGCGCAGACGGCGTATGCGCGGGCCCGGGACGCGCCGGTGGAGCCGCCGTTTCTGCCGTCGGGAGTCACGTCCCGCGCCCTGCTGCCGCTCTCGACCTACGCCCGCCTCGGCCTGGCGCGCGTCGCGCTCGACCGCGCCCAGCGCGATGAGGCAGGACGCGAGCTCGAGGCGATCCTCGCGGCGTATCCGGCGTTCAGCGCGGCACAGGCGCTGCGGCGCGAGCTCGATCGCGGGCGGAGCACGCCGCCACCGGCGCGGGTCGCCTTCGAGGCACCCTATGTGCCGCCCGCGGATCCGCAGCTCGACGCGGTTGTCGCCGCCTCGGTCGACGCCGACCTGCTGCTCAAGCACGCCGGGCTGGCCACGCGCGCCGGCGACGCCGCCTGGCGCGAGTTCCTGCTGCAGCGGGCGCTGGCTTCGCATCCCGCCGATCTCAACGTCCTGATGGAGGTGGCGTCGATGCGACAGGCCCAGGGGCGGCCGGCCGAGGCGCTCGAGTACCTCCGCCAGCACGAAGCGTTGGCCCCGGGCGACCACCACACGCTGGTCGAGCAGGGGCGGAGCCTGATGGATCTCAACCGGCTGGCCGACGCCGAAGCGGTGCTGCGGCGGGCGGTGGTCGTGCGCGACGCCGCCGCCGAGTACAACCTGGCGTCGGTGCTCGATCGGCTCGACCGTTGGGAGGAGGCACGTGCGCACTACGAGCGCGCGCTGGCCATCGACCCGTTCCACACACGGTCGATGAACAACCTCGGCGCCGGCCTCGACCGTCGCGGCCAGACGGCGCAGGCGATCGCCCTCTTCGAGCGGGCCATCGCGATCGCACCGGCCAGCGGCGAGTTCTACGTCAACTACGGCAGCGCGCTCCTGCGGCAGGGCCGCTTCGACGAGGCCGTCCGCGCCCTCACCGAGGCGGTGGCGCTGACGCCGCGCGACGCCAACGCCCACAACAACCTGGGCATCGCGCGGGCGCGGAAGGGCGACCTACCAGGCGCGCGGGACGCGTTCACCCAGGCCCTCGAAATCGACCCCCGGCATCAGAACGCGCGCGACAACCTGGCCCAGGTGACCAAGGCGATCGGCCCCCGCTGACCATCCGGGGTCTGGCACCGTTGGCACGAATCTCGTGCCACTCCGATGCGATCGACGGGCGCGATGGCAGGACCTGCGCTGTCAGATTGCGGTATCTGATCACCTCGGCCACCTCGGCGCAAGTTCCTGGCCGTCGGTGCCAGACCCCGGGTAGCTGCGGAGCAGGCGCGCCGCCAGGTCGGCGAAGACGTCCACGGCGCGCTCGAGGTCGGCGATCGCCACTTGCTCGCGGTCGGTGTGCGCCACGTGGATGGTGCCGGGACCGATCAGCAAGGGCGTGCCCCAGTTGGAGAGGAACGGCACGTCGCTGAAGTAGGCGAACACCTCGGTGTCGTAGCCGGGCAGCGTGTGGAGGCGCACTTCGGGCAGCTCGAGGATCTCCTCGACGTCGACCCGGCCGGCGACCACGGTGGCGATCGCCGCCCGCAGCGCGTCGTGGGCGCCGACGGTGCGGAAGAACACCTCGGCCTCGGCGTGCGGGGGGATGACGTTGGGCGCCACGCCGCCGCTGATGAGCCCCACGGTGTAATGCGTGCGGCCCAGCACCGGATCGTCGGGCCAGTCGCCGCCGCGCAGATCGCGCAGCACGTCGAGCAGCTTCTCGATCGCCGAGTCGCCCAGCTCGGGATAGCCGGAGTGGGCGGCCTTGCCGCGTGCCTTGAGGCGGACGCGGAAGGCGCCGCGCGTAGCGAGGCCGAGCTTCAGCTCGGTGGGCTCACCGTTGACGAGATACCGCGACTTCGAGGCGATGCCGTTGGCCGCTTTGGCGCCATCGCTGCCCCGCTCTTCGCCGGCGACGAATACCAGGCCGACGCGGGTCTCACCGGCCGCGCGCAGCCGTTCGGCGGCGGCCACCTGCGCTGCCAGGATGCCCTTGGCGTCGCAGGCGCCACGGCCGTGCAGCACGCCGTCCTCGACGCGGCTCGGAAAGAACGGCGGCACGCAGTCGAAGTGCGTGGAGAAGACCAGCTCGGGTTCCCCCACCGCGGCGATGACGTTGATGCGATCGCGATCGAGCGGCTGCTCGAGCACCGAGTAGCCACGCCCGCGCAGGTACTCGGCCAGCACCCGCGCCACCGGGCCTTCCTGCCCGGTCGTCGACTCGATGTCGATGAGCGTACGGGCCAGGCCGACCAGATCTACCGGATCCACTGCTCGAGCTCCGTGCGGGTGTCAGTCTTGTCGTCGCGGTACCTGACGATCACCGGCGTGGCCAGCGACAACCCCCACTCCTTGCCGGCCCCGACGCTCACCGATCGCGCGCCGGGCACGACCACGGCACCTTCGGGCACCACCAGCGGCTGGCCCGGTTCCGGCTTGAGAATCCGGCCGTTGGGCAGGTCGTAGATTGGCGTCGAACCAGTCAGCACCGTGCCGGCGGCGATGACGGCCCGGCGCTTCACGACCGCCCCCTCGTAGATACCGGTGTTCCCGCCGACCAAGGCGTCGTCCTCGACCACGACCGGCATCGCGCCCACCGGCTCGATCACCCCGCCGATCTGCGCGCCGGCGCTCAGGTGGACACGGGCCCCGATCTGCGCGCACGACCCGACCAGCGCGTGCGAATCGACGAGCGTGCCCTCGCCCACGTAGGCGCCGACGTTGATGTACATCGGCGGCATGCAGATCACGCCCTTGCCCAGGAAAGCGCCCTCGCGCACCGACGAGCCACCGGGCACGATGCGCACGCCGGCGTGGGCGCCAGGCCGTTTGAGCGGCATCGTGTCCTTGTCGTAGAACGGCCAGTCGCCCATCGACATGTCGCGGAGGTCGCCGAAGCGAAAGCCGAGCAGGATGCCCTGCTTGACCCACGTGTTGACGCGCCACCCGGTGGGCGACGACGGATCCGGCTCAGCGGCCCGCACGTCACCGGCCCCCAGGCGTTCTCGCAACTGGGCGAACGCCTCGCGCGCCTTGCCCTTGTCGGCGCCCGCCCCCGCGGCGGCGAGTGCCTCGATTACAGCCTGAAGAGTCATATGTGACTAGCTCTGCCCCCGGCAGCTCTGAAGAGCTGCCCTACGCGATCAGTACGTAGGGCAGAGCTTCAGCTCTGCCTCCAGGCAGCTCTAAAGAGCTGCCCTACGGTTTCAGGCACTGCCCTACGCAGCGGCGCTGGAGACGATCGGCAGGTCGAGCGCGCGCATCACCGCCAGCACCTTCTCGCGCGAGGCCTGGCGCGGCGGCACCATCGGCAGCCGGAACACCTCCTCGCACAGGCCCATCGCCGCCATCGAGAACTTCACGGGTCCAGGGCTCGACTCGCAGAAGTTCACCTGCATGATGCCGAGGAGTCGCCGGTGCAGCGTGCGCGCGGCGGCGAAATCGCCGCGTTCCGCGGCCTCGACCATCTGCGCCATCTCGCGCGGCACCTGGTTCGAGCACACCGAGATGATGCCGCGCCCGCCAATGGCCATGAGCGGCACGGTGAGCGCGTCGTCGCCCGACAGGACGAGGAATTCGTCGGGCACCGCGTTGACGATCTCGGCCATCTGCGTCATGTTGCCGGCTGCTTCCTTGACGCCGATCACCGTGGGAATCGTCGCCAGCCGCGCCAGCGTCGGCGCCTCGACGTTGCAGCCGGTGCGGCCCGGCACGTTGTAGACGACGATGGGCAGCGGCGACGCCTCGGCGATCGCGCGGTAGTGCTGGAACAGCCCTTCCGGCGTCGGGCGGTTGTAGTACGGCGTCACCGAGAGCAGTCCGTCGGCGCCCGCGGCGTGCATCTCGGCGGCGGCGTGGGCGACCTCGCGGGTGTCGTAGCCGCCGGCGCCGGCCAGCACCGGTGTCTTCCCCGCCGCCTCCTCGACCACGATCTCGACCACCCGCCGGCGCTCCTCGGCGCTGAGGGTCGGCACCTCGCCGGTCGTTCCGCACGGCACCAGGAAGTGCGTGCCCAAATCGATCTGCCGACGTGCCAGCCGCCTGACGGCGGGTTCGTCCACCGCGCCCGTGGCGGTGAAGGGAGTGATGAGTGCCGTGCCGACGCCGGTGAACGGGGTGCGCATGTCAGTCTCCAGTGCCAGTAGTCGCCGTCAGAACATCCCGCATGGTGAACCAGCCGCGCCGGCCGACCACCCAGCGCGCGGCCTCGAGCGCCCCGCGGGCGAACACGCCGCGGTCGCGCACCTGGTGCGTGAGGGTGACCGTCTCGGACGGCCCGTCGAAGCCGATCGTATGCGTGCCCGGGATCGACCCGGCCCGCGTCGCCGCCACGTCGATGTCACGGGTGTAGCCCGCCTCGACCATCGCGCGCTTGAGCAGCAGTGCCGTCCCCGACGGCGCGTCCTTCTTGGCGGCGTGATGCAGCTCGTGGATCCAGGCGCCCACGTCCTGGCGGGGGGCGAAGCAACGGGCGGCGTCCTCGGCGAGAAGCAGGAACAGGTTCATGCCCAACGAGAAGTTGGCCGACGCCACCACGCCGATGCCGGCGCGGGCGGCCTCGGCCTTGAGCGCGGCCTCGTGCGCGAGCCAGCCCGTGGTGCCGATCACCACATTGATGCCGCGGGCCGCCAGCTGCGGCAGGTTCACCGGCACCGCCTCCGGGACCGTGAAATCGATGGCGACGTCGACCCGGCCGTAGTCGCGCGTGAAGGCGTCCTCGTCGCGCTCGGTCACGGCGGCGACGAGATCGAAGCCATAGGCGGGCGCCAGGCTCTCGACGATCTGCCCCATCCGCCCGTGGCCCACCAGGAGCAGCCGGTTCACGCGACGGTCCCGGCGCCGGCCGGCGCGAAGAAGTGGTCGTGGAGGCGGCCCAGTGCCCTGGGCACGTCGGCTTCCGGGATCACGAAGGTGATGTTACGGCGAGACGCGGCCTGGGAGAGCAGCCGAACCGGCACGTCGCCGACGGCCTGCAACACCCGGCCGACCAGGGCAGGCTCCTGCTGCAGCCCCTCGCCCACGGCGCAGACGATTGCCATGTCGTGCTCGAGGCTGACCTCGGCGAACTCCGACAGCGCCTCGACGATGGCCGGCAGCCGGCGCCGGTCGTCCACGGTGACCGAGACACTCACTTCCGAGGTGGTCACGACGTCCACCGGGGTCTTGTGGCGCTCGAACGCCTCGAACAGACGGCGCAGGAAGCCGTGGGCCATGAGCATCCGCGTCGAGGTGATGTCGACGATGGTGACGTGCTTCTTCGAGGCGAGCGCGGTGAGCGGGCGGTCGCTGGCAGGACGGTCGGCGGTGATGAGCGTGCCGGGCGCGTCGGCGCGCTTCGAGTTCAGGATGCGGACCGGGATGTTGCGGGCGACGGCCGGCTGAATCGTCGCCGGGTGCAGCACCTTGGCGCCGAAATAGGCCAGCTCGGACGCTTCGGCGAAGGACAGGTGCGGCACGACCTGCGGCGCCGCGACCAGCCGGGGATCGGCGGTGAGCATGCCGTCCACGTCGGTCCAGATCTGGATCTCGCGCGCGTTCAGGCAGGCGCCGACAATCGCGCCGGAGTAATCCGATCCGCCGCGGCCGAGCGTGGTGGTGATACCCGCGGCCGTGGCCCCGACGAATCCCCCCAGCACGGGGACCTGGCCGGCGGCGAGGATCGGATCGGCCAGCGTCGCCAATGCCGCGGTGGTCTCGGGGAAGGCGGGCGCCGCCGCCTGATGCTCACCGTTGGTGACGATTGCCTGCCGGGCATCGATCCACGCGCCCTCGAGGCCGTGCGAGGCCAGCGCCGCCGCGACCATCCGGCTGCTCACGATCTCGCCGGCGGCGGCGATCGTATCGAGCCAGCGCGGCGACACCTCGCGCAGGACGCTCAGGGCCTCGGCGATGCGCTCGAGCTCGTCGAACTCGCGGTCGATGTCGGCGCGGGCGGCCTGGCGGAGCGTGGCGTCAGTGACGACGTCCGCCACGCCCAGGTGCCGGGCGCGCAGCCCCTGCAACGTGTGCCTGGCGCCCTCGGCATCCCCCGCCCCGGCTTCGGCGGCCACGCCGAGCAGCCGATCGGTGACCCCCGACAACGCCGACACCACCACCACCGGCCCACGCCGAGCGTGGCCCCCCGCGGCATCGCGCTCACGCTGCCGCCGCACGATGGCGACCAGCCGCTCGATCGCCGCCTGGTCCGCCACCGACGTGCCCCCGAACTTCATGACGACCATTGCCCTGGCTCTTCGCTTTCTAGCCGCTAGCCCCTAGCCGCCAGCCGCTGTTCTCGTCACTACACCAGGCCCTCGGCCACGATCAGCTCGGCGTTCAGAATCGCCGCGCCGGCGGCGCCACGCACCACGTTGTGGGCCATCGCTACGAACTTGGCGTGGAATACCTGGCACTCGCGGACGCGGCCCACGCACACGGTCATGCCGTCGCCGCGACCGGCGTCCAGACGCGGCTGCGGCCGGTCGGGCTCGGCCATCACCTCGATGGCCGGATCGGGCGCGCTCGGCAGGCCCAGCTCCTGCGGCCGGCCGCGGAAGGTGCGCAGCGCCTCGACGATCCGGGCGATGCCGGGCGCGGCCTCGAACTCCACCGACACGGTCATCGTGTGGCCGTCGAGTACCGGCACGCGGTTGGTGTGAGCGCTGATCCGCACGTCGTGCGGCGCCCGGCCGCCGTCGCCGCCGAGGATCTTCTGCGTCTCGCTCTGCATCTTCTCCTCTTCGCCGCCGATGAAGGGCACGACGTTGCCGAGGATGTCGAGTGACGGCACGCCGGGATAGCCGGCGCCCGACACCGCCTGCATCGTGCTCACGACCACCCGGGTCAAGCCGAACTGGCGCAGCGGCGCCAGGGCCGAGGCAAGCACGATAGTCGAACAGTTGGGATTGGTGACGATGGCGCCGGTCCAGCCCTTGGTCCGGCGTTGTTCGCCGAGCACGCACAGGTGATCGGCATTCACTTCGGGGATGAGCAGCGGCACCAGCGGGTCCATCCGGTAGTTGCGGGCGTTGCTCACCACGACGTGGCCGGCCGCGGCGAAGGCGCCCTCGATCTCGCCCGCCACCGAGGCATCGAGCCCGGAGAACAGGATCTGCGGGGCGGTGCCCGGCACGCAGCCGTGCACGGTCCGATCCGCGGCGATGGCGGGCATCGGCGCGGCCAGCCGCCACGGCGCGGCCGCGGCGTAGCGCTTGCCTTCGGACCGCTCGCTGGCGGCGAGCCACACCGGCTTGAACCACGGGTGCCGGGAGAGCCGCGACACGAAGTGCTGTCCCACCACGCCGGTGGCGCCAAGCACGCCCACCTCGATCGACCGTTGCTGCATCACGCTGTCGCCGTCCCTTTCCGCTGAAGCCCGTTGATGTCGTCCTGAAAATACGAAACCCGCCATGCGCTGCGGCGCTGGCGGGTTGCTGGGTGCCCGAGAGTGGACCTGTGTCCTGGTCTAGGCGCGCACCTGGCCCTCCGCCGCGAGTCGCTTTCGCGTCGCACGCTTTCGAGTGGCGGAGAACATGGCGGCCGTCATCGGACCGACGCAGTATACGGGCGCTGCCGCGTGATGGTCAAGTTGCGCGAGGCCGCGAGCTGGCAGCCAGCAAGGCCCGGGCGACGATCACGTGGCCGGCCAGCGCGATCGTGACCAGCACCGCCGGCAGCCACACATAGGGGAAGAACAGCACCCAGGTGTTCACGTGTGCCGGGTCGTCGCCGAAGGCCCGCACCATCGGGGAGCTCGCCACGGCGACCACGGCGATCACGGCCAGGCACCACAGGCCCCACACGTTCCACGCCCATACCAGCCCGCGCGGCACGGCGACGCCGGCGCGCAGGGTGGCGGTCAGGGCGATGGCCCCGGCGCCGGTGAGGATGTCGAAGTTGTAGCCGGCATACGACATCTCGGGCGGCATGATACCGAGCGTGGCGGCCCGGTGCATCACGATCTCGAGCGGCAGCCGGAACGCCTGCAACCCGACCAGGGTGGCGAGCGGCACCGCCTGCGCCAGGCGCGCGCCAACCGGGCCGAGGCCGATCGAGAACGCGACAGCGAAGACCGCGATGATGAGGATGGCCATCGGCGGCGGGACCATGTCGAACCGGGCCAGCCGTCCCGACAGCGCCGCGCCCGCGGTCACCGACAGCCACGCCGCCACCGCCACCACCGTGCCCGACACGCTGGCTGGACGCCAGCGCCAGCAGACGGCGAACACCACCAGGGCCATGACGACGGCGATGCCGCCGATGCCCCAAGCGGTGATGGCGTCGGCAACAGGCGGGGTAGCGAGAAACGGGACGCGCGACGCCGGCATCGGCGCCCGCCAGACTACACTAGTGTCCCGTCCGCGAAGTGCGCGACACAATTCCCGGGCGGCTCAGCCCGCCTCGCGGCGTTGCTCGTCGCTCACATATTGCCCAATATGCTCGCTCCTCGCGCCTGGCGATCCAGGCTTCCCGCTCCGGGACTTATGCCACGCTCCTCGCGGACGGGACACTAGCGGCGGCTGAAGGCGATCGTGAAGTCCGACCGGCCGCCCATGAAGAACCGCGCCACCGGGCCGGCCACGGTATCGGTGCCCTGGCCGTCGATGAGGCCGATCACCTGTGGGTACCAGTCACCGCCTTGCACCAGCCGCACCGGCACCGACCAGCCGCCGGGATCGTCGATGCGGGGGTTGTAGGCGACGAACACGCCGCCCTGCCTCCAGTCGTTCGACGTCGCCTGGTTCAGGAACATCACGTAGCTGTCGATCGACGTGTTCCAGTGGATCGACGGCCCCCAGAAGACGTTCACGCTGCCGTTGCCGTTATCCCAGCGATCGCCGGCCACCATCAGCGGCGAGGCCACGGGGAACCGCCATTCCGGCGGCGGCCCGGGCCGCAGCAACTCGCCGTCGTCAGGTGACGGCTCGGCCGCGGACGAGATCAGCGCGGGGGGCAACCAGACGCCGTCGCTCCACACGTCGACCCGTCCCGACGGCGCATCGCGATCGGCCCAGGCCATGCGTGCCACCGACACGCCGACGCGGCCCGTCTCTTCGACGTACTGCGTGTAGTAGAGATAAACGAAGTTGTGATCGGGATCGATCACCGCCGAGAAATCGCCGACGCCGCCCACGAAGTAGTAGTTGTTGGTCGTGCAGCGCGTCGTCTCGACCGGCGTCTCGAGGATCGGCCCGAGGTCGGTCCACGACCGGCCGTGATCCTCGGAGCGCGCCGCGCCGATCCGCGGCCACACCTTGCCCGAACCCTGGCACACCACGCCCTCGCGTTCGTTGTGGTAGAAGCCGTACCACGCCTCGGCGTCGCGGATGACGCTCTCGAACCAGAAGCCGCCGGGCGGCGCTGCCGCCTGGAACGACACCGGGCCCTGCGCGGCGAGCCGCTGCACGCTGCGGCCTTCGCTCAGCTGCGCCGCGCCGGCCACGGAGTTCAACACCGACAGCCGCCACTCGCCATCGACCATCTCCCAGATGGCTGGGCTGTTCGAGTCGGCCTCGCCCGGGAACCTTACGGCCGGGCCAGGTGTCAGGGTCGCGTACGGGGCGCCGGTGGACTGCGCCAATACGATGACGCTCAAGGTTGCGAAGGCACATACAAACGAGGCCTTCAGCAGACGCTGCTGCCATCGGGCGAGGTCGATCCTGCATGGTCCAGGCATCGCCTCGGAGGCGAAGCAATGGCCGTGCCCTTTACACGCTTTACATCGACATGACAATGCGTGACAGTAGCGCGTCGTCGTCAGGGAGATCCGCATGTCTACACGGGCTAACGTCGCGGCCGCCGCCATCGCACTCGTCGGCGTTGGACCGTCACTCGGTTCGTCCCAACCCACGTTGCGGGAGCAGCTCATCGGTCACTGGCGGCTCGTCGGTACCGAGCAGGTGCGCGAGGGCGAGGCGCCGGCATCGACGATGGGCCAGGGGCCGCTGGGGATGATCACCTACACGGCCGACGGCCACATGCTGGCGCAGCTCGGTCCCGCCGATCGGCCGCGCGTGCGGACGGCCGACGCCACCGCGGCACAGGTCAAGGAACTGCTGCGCACGCAGACCAGCTACTTCGGCACCTACACGGTGGACGAACGGGCGCGGATCGTGACGCACCATCGCGACGGCAGCCAGGTGCCCGGCGACCGCGACTTCGTCCGCTCGATCGAGCTGTCGGGGTCACGGCTGGTGCTCACCACGCCCACCACTGTCGTCGACGGCAAGAAGCGCTTCGCGCGAATCAACTGGGAGCGTCTCTCGCCGGCCGCACCAGTGCCGCCGCACACCGCCGAGGCCCGCAAGGCGGTGGCCGGCACCTGGGAGCTGGTCGAGCACAAGACCACGATGGCCAACGGCGAGGTGCGACGGGCCTTCGGCCCGAACCCCAAGGGCCTCTTCATCTTCAGCCCCGACGGCCACACCACCGTCCAGATCGTCAATCCCGAACGTCCGGCCGCCGCGCTGGACCAGGCCTCGGAAGACGAAGCGCGGGCCCTGATGCGCACCTATCTGGCCTATTTCGGCAGCTACGACGTGGACGCGGCCACCAGGAAAATCGTCGTGCACACCACCTCGGACCTCAACCCGATGAACAGCGGCACCGACCAGATCCGCTTCTACGAGATCGACGGCGACACGATGTACCTGCAGCCGCCGCCGTCGGCGGCCGGCGGTCAGCAGTCCCGCATCACCTGGCGGCGAGTGCGGTGACGACGACGGCGCGCTAATGTCGCTTCCCGTATAGGGGGAGGTGGCCGATGCCGCTGCAGTTCATCGATCACGACTTCGTCGCCGTCCGCGCCGCCGCCGACAGCACCGCAAAGCGCAAGGCGACACTCGCCTACGGCGACGCCGTCGAGGTGCTCGGCACCGAGAACGGCTTCACCAAGGTGCGCATGGCGTCGATCTTCGACGGCCAGGCGGTGGGCTTCATCAAGGGCGTCCCCGCGCTCCGATCCACCGGCATCCTCAAGCTGTCGATGGTCGACGTGCAGCAGGGCGACGGGATGATCCTGGAGTCGCCGTCGGGCAAGATCGTGTTCATCGACGGCGGCGACAACAAGCTGTTCGCCCGGCACGCGGCGGCACGCTTCCTCCACCGCCAGACGAGCCCGGCGACGCCGCTCGAGGTCGACGCGATTGTCATCACCCATGGTGACGGCGACCACTTCGACGGGTTGAACGACATCTTCCGGTCGGAGACGCTGCCCGAGAAGCAGGCGCGCAAGCGGCTGTTCATCCATCCGCGCCGGGTCTTCCACAACGGGATGGTGAAGGGCCCGACCAGCCTGCCCGACAAGGAGCAATTGGGGCGCACGGTGGTCGTCGACGGCCGCCATCACGTGGTCGCGCTCTTCGACGACACCCGGCAGGCTCCGGCGCCGGCGACCAACTCCTACTTCGAGCGCTGGCACACCAGCCTGGCGCACTGGGAGACCCGCGGGCCGATCGCCTGCAAGCGGCTGGCGCACGGCATGGACACGGCGCAGCTCTTCGATTTCCTGCTCCAGGACGGCATCGGGGTGGAGCTGCACGGGCCGTTCACGACCACCGTGAACGACCCGGTCGTCGGCGGGCCGGTCGAGTCGTTGCCCTTTCAACGCAAGCCGCCCCCGTCGGCCGTCACCCATCTCGAGCAGGGCTCCACCGGCACCTCGCACTCGGTGGCCCATACGATCAACGGCCACTCCGTGGCCATGCGGCTCACCTTCGGCAACGTGCGCATCAACCTGACCGGCGACCTGAACCGCGACTCCATGGACGCGATGCTGGGGCACCTCACCCCCGCCGAGCTCCAATGCGAGATTGCCAAGGCGCCGCACCACGGCTCGGCCGACTTCGACTTCGAGGCGCTTCAGCACATGAAACCGGTCGTGACCATCGTCTCGTCGGGTGACGAGTCGGCGGCCAAGGAGTACATCCACCCGCGGGCCACGCTGATGGCCGCGCTCGGCAACGTGTCCCAGGCCGGGACGTCACTGCTGTTCACCACCGAGCTCGCGGCCTTCTTCGCGATGCGGCAGGAGTCCTACGCCGTGGAGGACCTCAAGGCCTTCTTCAACGCCCGGGCGCAGGACCCGTTCACCGGCAGCCAGGTGGCCAAGCTCTTCGGCAAGGACGTGGCGGACGGCGGCCCGCCGGGGATGTACTTCGGGTTCGAGCGCAGCAACTTCGGCATCGTGCACATTCGCACCGACGGCGAACGCGTGCTGGTCTTCACGCACAGCGGCAAGGACCACACCAACGAGGCCTACCGCTTCACCGTGTCGGCCACGCATGAGGTGACGTTCGCGGCCGACGTCGACACCGGCTGACGATCGCGCAGCGCTCAGCGCGCAGCTCGCCGATCACCGGGGCTGGAGTCACTGCGTTCCGGCCACGACCTCGTCGTTGATCTCGTCGTAGGAGTAGGTCATCCGGAACGTCGACGGTCCGACGATCCGCACGCTGGCCCGGCTGTCCATCTCGAGCGGCACGCGCACGCCGTGGATGCGGCCGTAGCGGCGCATGACATCGACGTTGCGGGTCCAGAACGACGGATTCTTGGCCAACCGGCCCGAGACCGAGCGCAGATCCCAACCGCGGTCGGTCTGGAGCGTGCCCGACATGAGCAGCACGTCCTCACGCCGCGGCTCGATGGGGATGCTGCGCGTGTCGCCTGACGAGTCGGAGGCCGCGCCGAACTGGTAGTTGTCGGCGGTCAGGGCCGCGCGAGCCTGGCCGCCGGTGCGATACGTCTCGGCCTCCGCCTCGAGAGCCTTGCGCAGCACCTTCCCGCGGATGTAGCTGGACCCGCCTTCGGCGACCACCGTCCATCGCAGCCCGTCGCCGACCGAGAACTCGGTGGACACTTCCAGCCATCCATGGGCATTGAACCGCTCGTTGCGGGCCTCGAGCCGGCGATGGGCTCGATAGCTGCGCAGCGGCGGACCGTCGGCCTGGCGCAGCTTTGCGAAGAGATCGTCGGCGGCCGGAGTGCGATCCGGCCCCTGCTCCGCGTTGGCGAGCACGGTGGCTGCGACGAGCAATCCCAGGACGGGCCACAGCCGCGCACGCGGCCGCGCTTTGAAACGCCACGCCCCCGGCTCACAGAACTCGCCTGCATTCACCCGCCGTCCAGACAACACTGCAACCAGCTTGGACGAGCGGCAACAGCCCGGTCAAGTCCGGACATCGCGGCTCGGCGTCGCACGCACGCCGGGGCGCCAGCGGTGCGGAGTGGGATTCGTGCCAAGTCGCGACGAGCGAGCTCGTCGCGCGATACCTGAAGCCCACTCTCTCGGAGGGATTCGTGGCAAGTCACGACGGCGTAAGCCGTCGTGCGATCCCTGAAGACCACTCTCTCGAGCCAACTCCAACAACGTTGGAGTTGGCGGAGAGAGTGGGATTCGAACCCACGGTAGAGTTTCCCCTACACACGCTTTCCAAGCGTGCTCCTTCAACCACTCGGACATCTCTCCGCTTGAGAATCAACAGCTTGCGAGCGGTTAGGCCCTAGATTATCGCACGTCGGCTGCGAGTTCCGAGTTTTCCGTGTGCAGGACCTCTCAATCCTTCTGCGACTACTAGGTCGATCGGACTGGAGCACGTGCACAACGCCGGTATCTCGCGGCCAACACGTCAATGCGCGATGTCGACGTGAAGAACGTGCGACGAAATGGCTCCGATGCCGAGAAGAGGGTCATCCACATGCGCGCAAGCACGAACGAAACGAGCAAGGTTGAGCTGCGTGTGAACGTTGCGAACGGTCCACCCGCGCAGGCTGCACATGTATCACGGCTCACAGCACCCTGTCCGGACCAACCAACGTACGATTGGCGAGTCGCGAGCAAGAGCCATCTCATGAGTAGCAACGAAGTCCAGGACAAGGCACTGTTCGACAAGGCGTGGGTGATGCCGACGTCGAGAAGGTGAGCTGAACGACATGACCAAAGCGAAGATGGCAACGGACATCCCGACTCCGATCACCATGCCCGACCGCGTCGAAACGCGGCTCGGAACGCTCCGCTTCACCGACGGCTTTCCCGACGATGCCACGGTCGAGAAGGTGTTCGACAACCTCGACTTTCAGCATGCGGTGCAAGCGTTCCTGACGACGATGCCCGCGGCGTCGCAGGTCGCCAGCCGACGCGGGGTGCGCGGCTTCGGTCCCGACAATCAGACCGTGCTCATCTTCGAGTCGCTGATGGACTCGCGCTCGTTGTTCCTGACGGCGAACACCGAGAGCATCTACGCGGTCGCCTGGCTGAATCTCAAGAACGGTCCGAGTCGTGGTCGAGAGTCCGCCGAACACGCTCGGGCTCGCGGACGATCTCTGGTTCCGCTACGTGACGGATCTCGGGATCGCGGGACCCGACAAGGGCAAGGGCGGCAAGTTCCTATTCCTGCCGCCGGACTTCACCGGCAGGTCCGCCAGAGGGCTACTACACCTTCAAGTCGCCGACCTTCGCCAACATCTTCGCGACGCGCGGCTTTCAAGTGAACGGCGATCCGAAGCCGGGCGTCGACGCGATCAAGCAGCAGCTGCGGATCTACCCGCTGGCGGATGCCGCGAAGCCACCGGCGACGAACTTCGTCAACGTGTCCGGAAAGGCCTTCAACACGATTCACGCGATGGATGCCTCGTACTTCGAGGAGGTGAACGAGGTGATCCAGGAGGAACCCGCCGACGCCATCGATCCCGAAACGCTCGGGACTCTTGGCCTCGATCGGCATTGTGAAGGGCACGCCGTTCGCGCCCGATGCGCGCATGAAGAAGATCCTCGCCGAGGCGGCGGCGGTGGGCCAGGCCACGGTCCGCGCCCTCGCGTATCGGTGCCGGTTGAAGGAAGCGTATTTCTATCCGAACAGCGCGTGGAACACGCCGTTCGTCGGCGGCAGTTCCGAGTTCCTGCACCAGGGCGCTCGCCTGCTCGACGCGCGCTCGTATTTCTTCTTCTATGCGACCGGCATTACGCCGGCGATGGCGATTCAACGGGTCGGCGCTGGCTCGGCGTACGCCGCCGCATTCGTTGACGCGAAGAGCCAGCCGCTGGACGGCGGCAAGAACTACAAGCTGCACCTGCCGCCGAACATCCCGGCCAAACAGTTCTGGTCGCTGGTGCTCTACGACACCCAGACGCGCTCGATGCTGCAGACCGATCAGCAGTTTCCCAGCATCGGCAGTCAGAAGAAAGGGGTGGCGATCAACGCCGATACGTCGGTCGATGTGTATTTCGGGCCGACGCCACCGTCAGGCAAGGAGAACAACTGGGTGCAGACCTGGCCCGGCAAGGGATGGACCGTCATCCTTCGTCTCTATGGTCCGCTGCAGCCGTTCTTCGACAAGACGTGGCGACCCAGTGAGATCGAAGCAGCGAAGTGATGTCCGCGTCCCCCGCATTATTGTTCGGGCTTGAATCAACGAGATGGGAAGCTGAACGACATGCCTAAACCCAGAATGGCCACGGAGATCCCGGCCGCGATCACGAGACCCAACGACGGCGGCGGAGTCTCAGGTGCAGGTCCGGGATGTTCCACCTGGCATCGCCCACTCCGTCGAGGAATCGGACGGCAGCCATGGTCCCGTGCTGCACTCGGGCTTCACCATGCGGTCCTGGCGGGCTGAGCATCGCCAGCGTCAGCGGGGACGGGACACCAGGCAGTACGGCAGGCACGATGCGGTCGAGATCCACGGCCGCCACGTGGACGCCGCCCGGGAACGCCGGGTCGTAGGCAAAGAAGCTCGCGACCTCCGTCACGACGCCGCCCGCGAAGCTGAAGGCGCGCACGTGCGGCGCGCCGCCGGGTCCTGCCCCGGTGATGATCTCGGCCACGCCGTCGCCGGTCACGTCCCCGGCCGCCACGTGGACGCCGCCTGGGAACGCCGGGTCATAGGCAAAGAAGCTCGCAGCCTCTGTCGCCGTGCCGCCCGCCAGGCTGAAGGCTCGCACGTGCGGTCCGCCGCCCGGCCCGGCCCCGGTGATGATCTCGGCCACGCCGTCGCCCGTCAGATCCGCAGCCGCCACAGTCACCCCGCCCGGGAACGCCGGGTCATAGGCAAAGAAGCTCGCCACCTCTGTCGCCTGGCCGCCCGCCAGGCTGAAGGCCCGCACGTGCGGCCCACCGCCGGGTCCTGTCCCGGTGATGATCTCGGCCACGCCATCGCCCGTCAGGTCCGCAGCCGCCACAGTCACCCCGCCCGGGAACGCCGGGTCATAGGCAAAGAAGCTCGCTACCTCTGTCGCCGTGCCGCCCGCCAGGCTGAAGGCTCGCACGTGCGGCCCGCCGCCCGGTCCTGCACCGGTGATGATCTCGGCCACGCCATCGCCGGTCAGATCCGCGGCCGCCACGGTCACCCCGCCCGGGAACGCCGGGTCATAGGCAAAGAAGCTCGCGAGCTCCGTCACGACGCCGCCCGCGAAGCTGAACGCGCGCACGTGCGGTCCGCCCGACGGCCCCGCCCCGGTGATCACTTCTGCGAGCCCGTCGCCCGTCATATCGCCGCACGCCACAAACACACCACCCCGGAACCCTGGGTCGTAAGCGAAGAAGCTGGCGAGCTCCGTGGCTGCGCCGCCGTTGAGCTTGAGCACGCGCACGTGGGGGCCGCCGGATGGCCCGGCGCCGGTGATGATCTCGTCCACACCGTCGCCGTCGACATCGCACGTCGTCCTGATGCGGATTCTCGTGCTGATCGTTGCGCGGTTGTTGGCCGGATTCGGGTCACTGACTCCACTGAGCACGGTCGCCGCGTTGGTGATTTCCGGAGGAGCCGCAGTTCCCCCCGCCACGGTGTAGGTTGCGGCGATGGTTCGCGTCGTACCAGGCGGCATCGTCTCCAGAGCGCAGGGGAAGGCGGTCGTGCAGTCGCCGCTCGTTGATACCCACGTCAATCCGTCCGGCGTCGGATCGTCCACGCTGACCCCTGTCGCGGCAGAAGGTCCGGCATTGGCGACCGTGACCGCATAGGTCACTCGCTGACCAGGACCGGCAGTTGTCGGTCCGGTCTTGGTGATCGACAGGTCTGCGAGCTGCGTGACGGTCGTCACCACGGTGGCGGCATTGTTCTCGGGACGCGGATCGAAGGGATCGCTCACGACAAGCGCTCGCACGACCACCGTCGGAGGGCCCGCATATTCGGCGGGCACCGAGAGCGTCGCAATGACTTCGCGCAATTCGCCAGGCGCAAGCGCTCCAACCGTGCAAGGAAGGCTCGCGCATGTACCACGAACGGCCACCGGCCCGAAGCCGGGCGGAGTCGGCACCATCAGGGTCGTGCTCTGGGTCTGCGACGCTCCGGCATTGACGATCGTGATGAAGTAATCCGCCGAAGTGCCTGGCGCCAGTGCCGAAGGACCGGCCAGGGTGACCTGAGCGTCGGCCAGGAACGCCAGTCCCACTGCACTCGTGTCGGTATTGTTGGAGAGGTCGGGGTCTGTCGTGCTGGCGGCGACCGCCACCGTCGCGGCGTTGACGAGCAGACTGCTACCGCCGGGAGCGCTGAGACCGGTCGCAACGAACGTCGCGGTCCCGCCGGCGAGGAGGTCGACCGTCGTGGCGATCGTTCCTGTGCCCGCCGGTGACGTGCAATTCGATCCGAAGCTGGCCGTGCACGTCCACGTCACGCCGGTGAATGGCGCCGGGAACGAGTCGGTGACTGAAGCCCCCACCGCGTTGCTGGGGCCATTGTTGACGACGGCGACGGTCCACGTGAATGCCGTGCCCGCGGCGGCGACCGGCACGCTCGGCGTCTTTGTCAATGAGAGGTCGGCAACGACTGACGCTGTCAGCGTCGCGGTTCCGGTGTCGTTCGCCGGATTCGGATCGACCGGTGTGCTCGACTGGCGCGTCGCCGTGTTGACCAGGGTGCCGAGTTCCGTGACGCGGCCCGTCAGCCTCAATATCTCGGTCCCGCTCACCGGCACGGCGCCCAGGGTCCAGATGCCCGTTCCCTCGTCGTAGCTGCCCTGTGATGCTCTCGCCGACACGAACGCAACACCTGCGGGCAACGCGTCGCTGACCTCGGCGCTCGTGGCGTCGTTGGGACCGAGGTTGGTGACCGCAATCGTGTAGGTCACGAGCGCCCCGACGCCAGGTGCCGCGTCGCTCACGGCCTTGGCCACGCGAAGGTCGGCCGCAGGCGCGGCATTGACCGACTCGGCATCGCTGTTGTTGAGCGGGTTCGGATCGATCTGGTCCTGCGACGCCATGGCAGCGTTGTTCGTGAGTGCGCCGGGCTGGTCGACCCTCGCCACCAACGTCAGCGTCGCCTGCGCAGGTGAATCCAGTGCTCCGACCGTCCAGATGCCGGTCACCGTGTCGTACGAGCCCTGGGAAGCGGCCGCCGAAACGAACGAGAGCCCGATGGGCAGCGCATCCGCGATCGTGATGCCCGTCGCCGGACTCGGTCCGCGATTCGTTGCACGCACTGTGAATGTCAGCGTCTCGCCCACCAGCGCGTCGTGGCGATCGACCTCCTTGTCGACCTCGAGATCGGCGGCAGGCGTCGCGGTGGTGCGAGCCGCTGCCGAGTCGTTGCCCACGATCGGGTCGGGCTCGTTCTGGCCGGTCTTGACGGCGAGATTCGTGATCACGCCGGGCGCCGTCACCGTCGCCGTCAGGACCAGTTGTGCGGTTTCGCTGACGGCCAGCGATCCAACCGACCACGCGCCAGTTGCCGGATCGTACGCGCCCTGGCTGGCCGACGCGGACACGAAGTCGAACCCGGCCGGCAGGCTTTCGGTAATTTCGATGCCGGTCGCCGGATTCGGACCCAGGTTGAGCGCAGTGATCGTGACTGCTATCTCGTCACCGACGAGCACGCCGGACGAAGACACGGTCTTCGTGACCTCGACGTCCGCATCGCGATTCAGCGTCGTCAGGGCGGTCGCCGTGTTGTTCGCTGTGTTCGTGTCGAACGTCGTGGAGGACGCATTGGTCGTGTTCTCGATGGGCGACGGTCCACCGTAGTCGGGAGGGACGGTGAAGGTCGCAGTGATGGGTCCGGGTGGCGCTGGCCGGCAGCACGTCGAACGTGCAGGGGAAGGCCGTCGTGCAGTCGCCCGTGGTCGACACGAACACCAGGCCGGTCGGCGTGGCATCGCTCACCACCACGCCCACGGCGTCCGACGGCCCGGTGTTGGTCACCGTGATCGTGTAGACCAGATGGTTGCCGGCGACGATCGTGGCCGGCCCGGTCTTGGTGATCGCCACGTCGGCTTCGGCGCCGATGGCATCGCGGTCGGTGGCGATCGCCGAGGTCCGGTTGAGGTGTCCCGCGGGCGGGAGCACCTGGGCCGCGTTGACGAGTTCGCCGGTGGCGGCGGGATCGACCGTGCCGGTGGCGGTGAAGACGACGCTTGCCCCGACCGGCACGGTTACGGACGTGTTGATGTGGCCGCTTCCGGCGCCCACGCAGGTGCCACCCCCGGTGCCGGCACAGGTCCACGTCACGCCGGTCAGCGTCGCCGGGAACGTGTCGGTGACCGTCGCACCACTCGCGTCGCTCGGCCCGAGCGGGTTGGTGATGGTGATGGTGTAGGTCGTCGCCTGGCCCGCGACCACGCCGTCGACGCCGTTGGTCTTCGTGATGTGGAGATCCGTCACCGGCGCCCCGACCGGCGTGTTGGTGGTCGCGCTGTTGTTGCCGGCTGCCGTATCCGGCGTCGGACTCGACACCGTCGCCGTGTTGGCGATCGGATTGGGCGTCGTGTAGCCGGACGGGACCGCGAAGGTCGCCATGATGGTGCGAGTGGCGGCGCGGGGCAGCGTGCCGAGATTGCACGGGAAGGCCGTCGTGCAATCCTCGGCGTTGGCGACGAAGGTCAGGCCGGGGGGCGTCGGGTCGGCCACCGTGACGCTGGTGGCATCCGACGGCCCCGCATTCGTGACGGTGATCGTGTAGACCAGATTGGTCCCGGCCACGGCGGTGAGGGGGCCCTCCTTGGTGATGTGGACATCCGCGAAAGGCGTGAGCGTCGCCGTGCTGGTCGCGCTGTTGTTGGCCGGATCGGGATCGAGGGCGCCGGTCGGGACGGTGACCGTGACTGTGTTGACGAGCAGGCCGGTCGCGTTCGCGGCGATCAGGCCGGTCACGGTGAACGTGGCGTGGTCGCCGGCCTCGAGCGTGACCGTGGTCTCGAGGTTGCCGGTGCCTGCGGCAGCGGCGCAGCTCGATCCGGGGTCGGCGGTGCAGGTCCAGGCGGGCGCGACGAACGCGACTGGAAACAGATCGGTGACGTTGGCGGCGGTCACCGGACTGGGCCCGGTGTTGGTCACGACGATCGTGTAGGTGATGGGCCGTCCGGGCACCGGGCTCCCGGTGAGCGTCTTGGTGATCGTCAGGTCGGCGATCGTCTGCGTGGTCACGGTCACGCTCGCGGTGTTGTCCGTCGGGTCGGGATCCGGTTGATCGCTGGCCGTGACGCTGGCCGTGTTGGTGACCGTGCCCGCCTGCGTGACGCGCGCGGTGATCGTCAACCCCGCGCTGCCGGCGGGGGCGAGCGCGCCCACCGTCCAGACGCCCGTCGCCGGGGCGTACGCCCCTTGCGACGGCGCCGCCGACTCGAACGCCAGCCCGGCCGACAACACCTCCGTGACCGCCACGCCCGTCGCCGGACTCGGGCCCTGGTTGGTCACAATCACGTGGAACGTCAGCAGCTCGCCGACATGGGGCGCCGATCGCGTCAGCGCTTTGATCACCTTCAGATTGGCCGACTCGGCCGCGTTGAGCGTCACGCTCGCGCTGTTGTTGGCCCCGTTCGCATCCACTTCCGTCTGCTGCGTGATGGTCGCGGTATTGACCAGGGCGCCAGGCGCCGTGACCGTCGCCTCGAGCGTCAGCGTCGCCGTCGCCGCGGGGCCCGTCTCGCTGAGGGTGCCGACGGTCCAGGTGGGCCCGGTGTAGGTGCCCTGCGACGCGGTCGCCAACACGAGCGTCAGGCCCGCCGGCAGCGCATCGGTCACCACCACTCCGGTGGCCGGACTCGGCCCGCTGTTGGTCACCGTCACCGTGAAGGTCACGGTTTCGCCCACCAGCGGCGCCGGCCGGTCGGCGACCTTGTGCACGCCGACATCGGCGTTGGCAGTGCCGTTGACCACCGCCGCCGCCGAGTTGTTGCTCGCCACCGGGTCGGGCTGGTCCTGCGCCACGACCAGCGCGCGGTTGGTGATGGCGTCGGCCACCGTCACCGTCGCCTCGAGCGTCAGCGTCTCCGATTGCGCGTTCAGCAGCGTCCCGATCGTCCACGCCCCCGTCGCCGTCCGCGTAACTCCCCTGCGAGGCCGACGCCGACCCGAACGACAAGCCGGCCGGCAGCAGGTCCTGGACGACGAGCCCGGTGACGCGGGCGGGCCCCTGATTGGTCACCACCACCGTGAAGGTCGTCGGCTGCCCCACCAGCACCGACGCCGGGGCGACGCTCTTGACTGATCGCCACGTCCGCATTGCGATTCAGCGTCGTCTCGACCGTGGCCGTGTTGTTCGCCGCGGCATCATCGAGCGTGGTCGACGACACGCTGGCAACGTTCACGATCGGTCCCAGGCCGGGATACGTGATCGGCACGGTGAACGTCGCGGTGATCGTGCGGGTGGCCCCGGCCGGCACGACGCCGAACGTGCAGGGGAAGGCCGTCGTGCAGTCGCCGGCGTTTGACATGAACAGCAGGCCGGCCGGCGTGGCATCGCTCACCACGACGCCCGCGGCGTCCGACGGCCCGGTGTTGGTGAGGGTGATCGTGTAGACCAGCGGATTGCCGGCAACGATGGACGCCGGTCCCGCCTTGGTGATGCCCAGGTCTGCACGCGCGGTGATGGGGTCGCTGTCGGTGGCGATCGCCGAGGTCCGGTTGGCGTGGCCCGCGGGCGGGAGTGCCTGGGCGGCGTTGACGAGGACGCCGGTGGCCGCGGGATTGACCGTGCCCGTCGCCGTGAAGACGACGCTCGCGCCGACCGGCACCGTCACGGACGTGTTGATGTTGCCGCTTCCCGACGCGGGGCACGTGCCACCGCCCGCGCCCGTGCACGTCCACGTGACGCCGATCAGCGTCGTCGGGAAGGCGTCGGTGACCGTGGCACCGATCGCATCGCTCGGCCCGAGCGGGTTGGTGATCGTGATGGCGTAGGTCGTCGGCAGGCCCGCGTCCACGCCGTTGACCCCGTTGGTCTTGGTGATGTGGAGATCGGTCACCGCCGTGCCGAGTGACGTGGTCGCCGTCGCGCTGTTGTTGCCCGCTGCCGGGTCCGGCGTCGTACTCGAGACCGTTGCCGTGTTTTCGATCGGATCCGGCGTGAGATAGCCGGACGGGACCGCGAAGGTCGCCGTGATCGTGCGGGCCGCGCCGGGGGGCAGCGTCCCGAGGGTGCACGGGAAGGCCGTCGTGCAGTCCTCAGCGTTCGCGACAAACGCCAGGCCGGGGGGCGTCAGGTCGGCGACGGTGACGACCGCGGCCTCCGACGGACCCGCATTCGTCACCGTGATCGTGTAGGCGACGTTGGTGCCGGCCACCGCGGTGGCGGGGCCGCTCTTGGTGACCTGGACATCCGCCGAAGGCGTGAGCGTCACCGCGCTGGTGGCGCTGTTGTTGCTGGGATCCCCATCGACGGCGCCGGCCGGCGCCGTGACCGTCGCCGTGTTGACGAGCAGCCCGGTCGCGTTCGCCGCGATCACGCCGGTCACGGTGAACGTCGCGTCGTCGCCGGCCTCGAGGTTGACGGTGGTCGCCAGGTTGCCCGTGCCCGCAGCGGCGGCGCAGCTCGACCCGGCATCGGCCACGCAAGTCCAGGTCGGCGACACGAAGGCGGCAGGGAAGGTATCAGTGACGCTGGCATCGGTCACTGGACTAGGTCCGAGGTTGGTCACCACGATCGTGTAGGTCGTCGCCAGCCCCGGTATCGCGGGGCCCGTCAAGACCTTGGTGACGGCCAGATCGGCGATCGTCTGCGTGGTCACGGTCACGCTCGCGGTGTTGTCCGTCGGGTCGGGATCCGGTTGATCGCTGGCCGTGACGCTGGCCGTGTTGGTGACCGTGCCCGCCTGCGTGACGCGCGCGGTGATCGTCAACCCCGCGCTGCCGGCGGGGGCGAGCGCGCCCACCGTCCAGACGCCCGTCGCCGGGGCGTACGCCCCTTGCGACGGCGCCGCCGACTCGAACGCCAGCCCGGCCGACAACACCTCCGTGACCGCCACGCCCGTCGCCGGACTCGGGCCCTGGTTGGTCACAATCACGTGGAACGTCAGCAGCTCGCCGACATGGGGCGCCGATCGCGTCAGCGCTTTGATCACCTTCAGATTGGCCGACTCGGCCGCGTTGAGCGTCACGCTCGCGCTGTTGTTGGCCCCGTTCGCATCCACTTCCGTCTGCTGCGTGATGGTCGCGGTATTGACCAGCGCGCCGGGCGCCGTGACCGTCGCCTCGAGCGTCAGCGTCGCCGTCGCCGCGGGGCCCGTCTCGCCGAGGGTGCCGACGGTCCAGGTGGGCCCGGTGTAGGTGCCCTGCGACGCGGTCGCCAACACGAGCGTCAGGCCCGCCGGCAGCGCATCGGTCACCACCACTCCGGTGGCCGGACTCGGCCCGCTGTTGGTCACCGTCACCGTGAAGGTCACGGTTTCGCCCACCAGCGGCGCCGGCCGGTCGGCGACCTTGTGCACGCCGACATCGGCGTTGGCAGTGCCGTTGACCACCGCCGCCGCCGAGTTGTTGCTCGCCACCGGGTCGGGCTGGTCCTGCGCCACCACCAGCGCGCGGTTGGTGATGGCGTCGGCCACCGTCACCGTCGCCTCGAGCGTCAGCGTCTCGGATTGCGCGTTCAGCAGCGTCCCGATCGTCCACGCCCCCGTCGCCGCCGCGTAACTCCCCTGCGAGGCCGACGCCGACTCGAACGACAAGCCGGCCGGCAGCAGGTCCTGCACGACCAGCCCGGTGACGCGCGCCGGTCCCTGATTGGTCACCACCACCGTGAAGGTCGTCGACTGCCCCACCAGCACCGCCGCCGGCGCGACACTCTTACTGATCGCCACGTCCGCACTGCGATTCAGCGTCGTCAGGGCGGTCGCCGCGTTGTTGGTCGTGTTCGGGTCGAACGTCGTCGAGGACGCATCGGTCACGTTCGCGATCGGCGACGGGCCACTGTAGTCGAGCGGGACGGAGAAGGTCGCGATGAGGGCCTGGGTGGTCCCGGGCGGCACCACGCCGAGCGTGCAGGGGAAGGCGGTCGCGCACGCGCCGGTGGTCGACACCCACGTCAATCCTGGCGGGGTTGGATCGTTCACGACGACGCCCACGGCGTCCGACGGCCCGGTGTTGGTGACGGTGATCGTGTAGACGAGCGGACTACCCGCGACGATCGAGGCCGGTCCCGTCTTGGTGATCGCCACGTCGGCCTCGGTGCCGATGGCATCGCGGTCGGTGGCGATCGCCGACGTCCGGTTGGTGTGGCCCGTGGGCGGGAGGGCCTGGGCGGAGTTGACGAGGTCGCCGGTGGCCGCGGGATCGACCGTGCCGGTGGCTATGAAGACGACGCTCGCCCCCACCGGCACCGTCACGGACGTGTTGATGTCGCCGCTGCCCGACGCGGGGCACGCGCCGCCGCCCGTGCCCGTGCACGTCCACGTCACGCCCGTCAGCGTCGCCGGGAAGGCGTCGGTGACCATCGCGCCACTCGCGTCGCTCGGCCCGAGCGGGTTGGTGATGGTGATGGTATAGGTCGTCGGCCGGCCCGCGACCACGCCGTCGACCCCGTTGGTCTTCGTGATGCGCAGATTGGTCACCGGCGTGGCGAGCGGTGTGTTGGTGGTCGCGCTCGTGCTGAGCGCCGGTGGCGTGGGACTCGACACCGTCGCGGTGTTAGCGATCGGATTCGGCGTCGTATAGCCGGACGGGATGGCGAAGGTCGCCGTGATCGTGCGAGTCGCGGCGGGGGCCAGCGTGCCGAGGGCGCACGGGAAAGCCGTCGTGCAATCCCCGGCGTTGGCGACGAAGGTCAGGCCGGGGGGCGTCGGGTCGGCCACCGTGACGCTGGTGGCATCCGATGGTCCCGCATTCGTGACGGTGATCGTGTAGAGGATGTTTGTTCCGGCCACCGCGTTGGCCGGACCCGCCTTGGTGATCTCCAGGGCGGCGGAGGGCGTCAGCGGCACCGAAGTGGTCGCCGTGTTGTTGGCGGGATCGGGATCGACCGCTCCGGCCGGCGCCACGACGCTGGCCGTGTTCTCGAGCAGGCCGGTGGCGTTCGCCGCGATCACGCCGGTCACGGTGAACGTGGCGCGGTCGCCGGCCTCGAGCGTGACGGTGGTCGCGAGGTTGCCCGTACCCGAGGCAGCGGCGCAGCTCGATCCGGGGTCGGCAACACAGGTCCAGGCCGGTGCCACGAGCGCGATCGGAAAAACGTCGGTGACGCTCGCGGCGGTCACCGGACTCGGCCCGGTGTTGGTCACCACGATTGTGTAAGTGACTGGCAGTCCTGGCACCGGGCTCCCGGTGAGCGTCTTGGTGATCGCCAGGTCGGCGATCGTCTCCGTGGTCAGCGTCACCGTCGACGAGTTGTCCGTCGGGTCGGGGTCCGGTTGATCGCTGTCGGTGACACTCGCTGTGTTGGTGACCGTGCCTGCCAGGGTGACGCGCGCCGTGATCGTCAACCCCGCGCTGCCGGCGTTCACGATCGACCCGATCGTCCAGATGCCGGTTGTGCTGTCGTAGGAGCCCTGCGACGGGACTGCCGACTCGAAGTCGAGCCCTGCCGACAACAGCTCCGTGACCTGGACTCCCGTCGCCGGGCTCGGGCCCTGGTTGGCCACGATCACGTTGAATGTCAGCAGTTCACCGACATGCGGCGCCGAACGGGTGAGCGCCTTGACCACCTTGAGGTTCGCGGACTCGGCCGCGTTGAGCGTCACGCTCGCACTGTCGTTGGTCGGATTAGAGTCTGCTTCCCCCTGCTGCGTGACGCCCGCGGTATGGACCATCGTGCCGGGCGCCGTGACCGTCGCCACCATCATCAGTGTCGCGGGAACTCCGGTCTCGCCGAGTGCGCCAACTGTCCAGTTCGGCGCCGCGTACGTGCCTTGCGATGGCGTGGCAGACACGAGCGTCAGCCCTGCGGGCAACGCGTCGGAGACGACGACACCGGTCGCGGGGCTCGGCCCCCTGTTGGCCAGCGTCACCGTGAACGTCACGTTCTCGCCGACCGAAGGCGCCGGCTTGTCAACGGCCAGGCTCACTCCGACATCGGCGTTCGCGATACCGTTCACCACCGCCGCGGAGGAGTTGTTGGCCAGCACGGGGTCGGGCTGGTCCTGCCCCACGACCTCGGCCATGTTCGTGATCGAATCGGGCAGGGTCAGGGTGGCGATCAGCGTCAGCGTCGCGAACCCGTCATCCGCCAACGCCCCGACCGTCCATTCACCGGTCTGGGGTACGTAACTCCCCTGCGACACGTTGTGCGACACCAGGGTCAGGCCTGCCGGCAACAGGTCCATGACCCTGACGCCAGTGGCAGGCGCGGGACCGTGATTGATCACGGTCACGAAGAAGGTCGCATCCTCGCCGACAAGCACGGTCGCTCCCGGCGAGGTCTGCTTGATGACTTCCACGTCCGCGTTCCGATCGACCGTCGCCGTCGTCGTCGAAACGTTGTTGCCCTCGTTCGGGTCGACGGTGGAAGTCGAGACGCGCGCCGTGTTCGTAATGGTGGCAGCGCTGTACCCGGGTGGCACGGTAAACGTGATCGGCGCGCTGACTGTCGCGCCTGCGGCAAGCGTCCCGAGGCTGCACGGCAAGGTCGTGCAGGGGACGCTGGTCGACCGGAAGTGCACACCGGCCGGAAACACGTCATCGACCTGTACGTCCGCGGCGGCGGATGGCCCGGCGTTGTGCACGCTGATGGTGTAGGTGATGTCATCTCCCGCCACGACCGTTGCGGGGCCAGTCTTGGTCACCGACAGGTCGGCTCGGAGTTCGACCAGGTCGCTGTCCGTGGCGATTGCAGGCGTGGGATCCGACGTGCCGGCAGCAGGGACGACCTGCGCCGTGTTCACGAGCGTGCCAGTAAAGGCAGGGTCGATGGTTCCCGTGGCCGTGAACGTCACGATGCCGTTGACGGGAACCGTGACCGCCGAATTGATGTGGCTCGCTCCGGACGCCTGGGTACAGACTCCGCCGCCAGTGGCCACGCAACTCCAGGTTACTCCCGTCAAAGCGGCGGGGAACGTGTCGGTGACGACGGCATTGGTGGCCGTATTCGGGCCTGCGTTGGTGACGGTGATCGTGTAGGTCGTCGCCGTGCCGACGACCACGCCCGACACGCCATTCGTGTTGGTGATCATCAGGTCGGCAACCGGCGCAGCGAGCGCCGTCGACGCCGACGCCGAGTTGTTGTTCGGGAACGTGTCCTGCGACGTCGTCATCACCGTCGCCGTGTTGACGATGGGATCGGCGCCCGAGTAGTTCGCCGGGATGGCATAGGTCACCAACACCGTGCGGGTCTCGTCGTCGGCAAGGGTGCCCAGACTGCATGGGAGAGCCGTACAGGCGCCGGTCACCGACACCAGCGACAAGCCAGGTGGGGTGGGATCGGTCAGCGACACGGCAGTCGCCGACATCGGCCCGGCATTCAGCACAGTGATTGTGTAGGTGACGTTCGTGCCGGCGACCGCCGTCACGGGCCCCGTCTTGCTCACCGACAGATCGGCGGTCGAGACGACCGGCGTCGTGACCGACGCCGGGAAGGCTGGGAGGGCCCCGAGAAATCCATCGGGGTCGATGGTCGCCGTATTCACGACAGACCCCGTCGTCGACGCGTTGACGCGCACCTGGAACCGGAAGAGGGCCGACTGGCCCGGCCGCACGACCCCGGGTGGGGCAGAAGGACTGCTCGCGAACATGCCGATGACAAGGGGCGACGTCCCCAAGAGGTCAGCGACCGCCACCCCGTTGAGCGTTGTCGTATTGGGCAGGTAGGTCGTGCCGGTTGGAATCACGTCGCGGACGAGAGTGCCGCCGCTTGCGGTCGTGCCGGAGTTCGCGACCGTGATCGTGTACGTCAGGACCTCCTCCGGCCGAATCGATGCGCTGGAGGCTGATTTGGTGGCGGAGATGCCGGCAACCTCTGTCGTGACCGTGTTCGACGTGAAGGAAGCCGACTGCGGTGCCGGGCCTGCACAGTTCACGAACGTGTACGTCCACGTCGGCGTGACGTCGTATCGAGCGGGCGCCGGCGGAGGCGGAACAGCATTCACCCGAAGGTCGAACGTCGCCACACGACGCTCTCCTGACGCGGTGCCAGCTACCGTGGTGGTACTTCCTCCCACGGTGCCAATCTCGGCACCCGTGATGGGGTTGTCGGCGGTCGGCCTGCCATCCAGCGTGAAGCTGCCGGCGACGAACGACATTCCGGCGGGGAGAGGCACCGTCAGGACGACGTCGTTGGCATCCGCCAGGCCGGATTTGTTGTCGAACTCGACCGTGTAGGTGAGAACGTCGCCGACCTCCGCCGTCGAGCGGTTGACATCCGTCGCGTCGCGGGCGTCCCAGAACCCCGGCGCGACGACATCGATCTGCGTCGCCAGCGCGTTGATGAAGTAGTCGTCCTCTTGCGCCCTGCCTTGAGTGTGGACTTCGGTCTGCCCCCCCTCATCAAGCAGGTGCGGTTCCGCCGAGCCATCGACGTTGCTGATGTCCCAGCCTTCGCGGCCACCGGCAAAGTTTCCCGTCAAGTTGTTGTTGCGGTGGCCGAACGTCCCGCTCGTGTTCAGCCTGCCATCGTCGCCGTTGATCTGGGCGGCAAAGAAGTTGTTGCGCAGGTTATTGGGTCCAGACAGTCGAAAAACGCTGTCATCGAGGAGGGCCGTGGCAGGGCCGAAGTGAAGGCCATCCTGGGCGTCGCCGTCAGGGTCGAGGGTGTCTCCCTCGACGGCGCTCACAGCCACGCGGGCCGCCCGCTGGTTCTTTTTCGTCGGTGTGCAGAAGCCCGAGACCGAGGCGATTGCCCCGTCCGGCGGCTCGAGGCCGAGGAACAGCGAGAGGCGGCGGGTCGGCAGGTCGAAGTTCTCGTAGAGGATGGCCAGCGTCCAGCCGGCACCGTTGAAGAGCGCTTCGTCGGTGGCCTGCGTCGCGGGAACGCGACCAACCGTGTACGTACCGTTCCCAGCGGCGCTGACGAGGGCCGTGACATTCGCCGTGCGGACGTAATAGTTGGACTCGGGACCGGATCGCGTGACGGCGGTCGTTGGATCGCCCGTCACCGATGTCGGTATTCCGGCCGGTGTGGTGAAGTTCACCGGCTCGTCCAGGGACCCGGACACGTCTTCGTCGCCGAAACGGTAGGACCCTCCCCAGATCAGCTCCGCGTGGATGACGCGGCTCCCCGCCGGCATGCCGAGAATCGCCGAGGAGCTGTTGAGGTGCCAGTCCCCTGTCGTGCCGAACGGCCAGGTGGGGTTGTCCCGCAGACTGGTGTCGGTGGTGATGAACGTGCCGATGCTCCCGGCCGTTCCCGGACTGTCAGACAATGGACTGTTTGTTGAGGCCGAGGGCGTTGCCGACGAAGGTCATGGCGCCGTTCGTCGTCAACTCCTGGCGCCGTAAGTAGCCCGGCTCCTGTGCGGCGATCGGCTTCCACAAGCAGAGAATCGTGGTGAAGAGAAGGCAGACGCCCGCCCGCCGGCGGGAGAGGGTTCCTCTGTGTCCCGCCCGCTTACTCCCGGCTGATTCCTGACGCCGGCTCAGATGATCCAAGGCGGGGACCAACTGCCATCAACAGTGGTGCGCAAGGTGTCTGCAATCGCCTCCAACGTTCCCTTGAACGCCCAGGCTGTAGTCCATTGCGGAAGCGGGGCAGGCATTAGCGAGCGTGCTGACTGTAAGCTGTCGCATGCATCGCACACAAGCATGTTCGAGTCCCGCGCTTCTACGGTCCTGACAAAGGGCAGTTCAATAAGTCGTGGGTGAATCAGAATTTGGGCCGCGTTCTTGCTCCAGAACATCAGCGGGAGGTTGCCATGAGCAACGTCGCTGCGGGGAAGACGGGCACTCTGTTGCATCCGGCCACGCGCGCTGAACTCCTGCGACGGATTGAGGCACTCACGCCGCAGAGCGAACGCAGGTGGGGCAGGATGACAGCGCATCAGATGGTCTGCCATCTGAGCGATGCATGTCGCGCGGCCTTGGGCGAGCGTCGGGTTCCGGTCATTGGTACGCTGTGGGAGCGCACGGTCATCAGGTGGCTTGCCATACACACGAACGTGAAATGGCCGGAGGGCGTGAGGACGGTGCCGGAAGCCGACCAGGAAATCGGCGGCACGCGTCCGACGGAGTTTGCGCGCGACGTCGATGAATTGCGACGTTTGATTCAGCGGTTCGATGGCGCGGAAGCGCAGCTATCAGGAGACCATCCATTGTTTGGCGGCCTGTCGGCGGCGGAATGGGGCAGATTCAGTTACCGTCATGCGGATCATCATCTTCGTCAGTTCGGCATCTAGTGCGAGGACCGTCTACCCGCAGCGCGCGCTAGCTGCTCGCCACCGCGTCCGACGGCCGATCCGTCGGGAGCCCCGTCACCACGTGACCCGTGGCCGGCACCGGGAAGCCGGCCTCACCGAACGTCTCGCGGATGACCCGATTCGAGTCGAAGTAGACCTGCCAGTAGTCCCGGTTGTTGCAAAAGGGCCGGACCGCCAGCACAGGTCCTGCCAGCGTGAACTGGAGGATCTCGACCATTGGGGCGGGTGCAGCCAGCACGTTCGGGATCGCGGCCAGCCGCTCCTTCAGCAGCTGGATGGCAACGCGGTGATCCACGGCGTGGTTGATCGTCACGGTGAGCTCGACGCGGCGGTAAGGATTTGCCGAGTAGTTCTGGATGGTCTCGGAGAAAATCTTGTTGTTCCCGACAATCGTCTCCACGTTGTCAGGCGTGTTGAGGGTGGTGCCGAACAGTCCGATCGCTTCGACGGTGCCGGTGACGCCGGCGGCGGTGACGAAGTCGCCGACCTTGAACGGGCGCAGGAACACGAGGAACGCGCCGGCCGCGAAGTTGGCCAGCAGCCCGCCCCAGGCGACGCCGATGGCGACACCGCCCGCCGCCACCAGCGCGGCGAACGTGGTCGTCTCCACGCCGAAGTACCCGAAGATGGCAACGAGCAGGACGGCGTTCAAAATGACCGACAGGGCTCGCCGCAGGTACAGACTCAGCGTCGCGTCCAATCGCTGACGGTTGAGCGTTCGGCTCAGCATCCGCGCGGCCAACCCGATGAGCAATCGCCCGGCCACCCAGAGGACCAGAGCCCCGGCAATCCTCCACGCGACGGTAACCAACGTGACGATCGCACTGGCCAAGACAGCGTCCGTATCCATCACAGTCCTCCTTCGCGCACGTCGGCCTCACGACTCATGCGCGAACCGTGCCAGGCCAGGTTTCCGCTGGCACGGACTGATTGCGAACGGCCTGTCGCCTGGTCCTGTCGTCGGTCGGATGCGACGCCACGGACCGGCCTCCGAAATACCGTTCGAGACTCCGGCCGGCCAAGGGCCACGCTTCAGGTCGGAGCCCTCTTCCTCACAACCCGAGAGCGTTCACGGCCTCGATCGTCGCCGCGTATGACGCCATAGGACGTGGCCGATCCGCAGTGAGTCCCGCACGGGCCGGAAGTGGCTGCGACGATTCTCGTCCAGGTAGATGGTCGCGATCGGGACCTCGATCCGCGGCATGTCACGGAATGTCAGCAGCGCATCGAGCTCGAAGTCGTAGCCGTTGCTGCTCAGCCGCCGGCTCCGCTCAGCCATCACCCGCGGCCAGCCACGCAGGCCGGTCTGCGTGTCGGCGAACCGGCCGCCGGTGAGCAGCCTGACCAGCGCCCGTGCCGATCGGTTGCCGATCCGGCTGCGCAGCGGCACCGGGCCCTCGAAGGCGCGCACGCCGAGCACGAGGTGATCGGGATGGGCCACCAGCGCGCGCGCGACCCGCAGCACGTCGTCGGGACCATGCTGGCCATCCGCGTCGGCAGTGACGACCCCGATCGCCGCCGGCCAGCGCTCGAGCGCGTGCGCGAATCCGTCCTTGAGCGCCGCACCCTTGCCGCCGTTGGCCCCCCGCCGGAGCACCACCGCTCCCGGTACCTGTTCCACGGCCGCGAAGACCGGCCTGGCGGCGGCGGCGCTGCCGTCGTCCACCACGATCGCGCCTGCCACAGGCGTCGGCGACGTGTCGAGAATGCGGTGAACCAGATCGGGCAGAGCGGCGGTCGGGTTGTAGGCGGGGACGACCAGGACCGGTGCGGTGTCGTCACCCACGCGGCAGGCTCCCGGCGGCGGGCGGTCTGGCTGCCTGCCTGGCTTTCTGCGGCCGCGCGCGTAGGCCAGGTTGTTCCTGGCAATCTGCAGCGTGGCGTCGAGACGGAGCGCCGCCTCGGCCGCGACGATGCCCTGGTCGTACTCGCCCAGGGCGATGTGCGCGGCCGCGGCGTTGTTCCACGCCGCGGCGTAATCGGGCCGCAGCCGCAGGGCGGCCTGCGCGCTGGCCAGCGACTCGCGGAACTGCCCCGCCCGATGCTGTGCCAGCGATCGCGTCACGAGCTCGTCGGCGGCGGCCGCCGCGGTGGCCGCCACGCCGGCGGCGTTCAGCCGCGCCAGCAGCGTCCGCGACGCTTCGTCGGCGGCGTTGAGCTGGACGGCCCGCGTGGCCGCGACTCAGCGCCTCGGGGATCCGGCCGGTCTCGCCCAGCCATCGCGCCAGGTAGTAGTGCGATCGCCAGTCGTCGGGTGCCAGCGCCTGCGCCGGCTGGAAGGCGCGTTCGGCGTCGGCGGTGCGCTTCACGCCCCCGTAGGCGATGCCGAGATTCACGTGCAGGAGGGCGTAGTTGGGCGTGAACACCAGCGCCCGCTCGAAGTGGTCGATCGCGGCCGCGTAGTCGCCGCGTGCCATCAACGCCAGGCCGTAGTTCATCAATCCGCGGCCGTTGGTCGGGCTCTTGAGCGTCACGTCGCGCCACAACGACTCGTCGTCCCGCCACACCCTGTTCCTGGCGTGCACGCCCACGCTCTCGACGACCAGGACCGCGACGAGCAGGGGCAAGGCCGCTCGGCGCCAGGCCGACGGCACGGGACCGTGCTGAACCAGCAGCCAGGCGGCCCAGACCACGGCCAACGCCAGCCCGACGAACGGAAAGTACATCCGGTGATCGTTGGCCACCTCGGCCAGCGGCGTCAGGGCCGTCGGCAACAGGGTGATGAGGAACCATCCGGTGCCAAACGCGATCGGCGCGGTGAGGCGTCGGCGCCCGGTTCGTGCGGCGAGCCACACCAGACCGGCCACCGCCAGCAGTCCCAGCCACACGCGGGCATCGGCCCATCCGCTGACGAGCGCCCAGTCGTTGTCGGCGCTCAGGTCGATGGGGGCGACGAAGGCCCCCAGGTAGCGCAGCGTGACCCACGGCTGCGACAGCACGTAGCGCACAGGTGATGATGCGCCGGTCACGTGACTCGACGGCGTGTGCGACGCGAGCCACCACGCCGCGAGTAGGGTCACGGCGGTAGCGATCCCGACGCTGATCCACGCCTGCCGCCGCGCGGTGGAGGTGGCGGGCCGCTCGATGACGACGATCCACAGGGCCAGCAGCGCCGGGAAGATGAGCGCCGGCGGCTTGCTCAGGATCCCCAGGGCCAAGGGCAGGATCCAGATCCCCCACCGCCGTGCCCACGGCCAGTCCGCATACATCCACAGCGCCGTCACGACGCCGAGCGTCGACAGGATCTCGCCGCGCTGGATGACGTAGTTCACCGTCTCGGCGCCCACCGGGTGCACGGCGAACACCGCGACGGCCGCCAACGCCGCGTGGTCGGCATCCTCGTCCGGCGCCGACAGCCACAGGGCTCGCCGGAACAGCCGCCACATCACGACGAGCTGCGCGACGAACCAGCAGAACGTGTCCAGTTGGAAGACCCACGGCACGTAGCCGCCCGCCAGCCAGTAGTCGACGGCGAGGGTGGCCTGCAGCACCGGCCGGTACGACTGGTTCTGCGGCAGCACGCTGAAGGTCGTCGCGTCCGAGAAGTACCGCGGCAGGTGGCCGAGGTCGCGGACGAACGGGTTGTCGAGGATGGCGTGGCTGTCGTCGAAGTGGAAGCCGTTGTCGAAGTGGTTGGCGTAGGCCGCCCCCACCAGGGCGGCCACCCCGACGATGGCGAGGACGAGCGTGCTGCGGACCTTCACGTGGAATGCGTGGATGATAGTCCGGCCATTCGGCGACGGCGCGGCCGGCAGCGTCGCGCGACCTTGTCAGGGGCCGCGAAATCGGCGATACTTCCCCGCACTTGGATCAGGCGCCGCAGACAGCACTTGCAACGGGGTTGCCCAATTCCGGCGCTCGCTGTCGGCGACGGATCCTGATCGCTGTCGGCTTCATCCTCCTGGGTTGTGCGGCCCTGCCGCGCCCGGCGTCGGCCCAGCTGACCAGCTGCGCCCTCGAGGGCGAGTACCTGCTCTCGGGCATGATGGATCTCGGGTCCGGCCCGCTCTATGTCGGCGGCCTGTTCGTGTTCCACCCCGGCACCCCGTGCGCGCCCGGCGTGACCGGCATCGGTGAGCATCACCGTCGTCTACTCGCCGCCAGGTACTCCGAACACCCTCTACAGCGCGAACCTGCCCTACATGGGCGACGACATCCTGATCAAGATCGGTCCCGGGCTGATGCAGGGAGCGCCGACCGGGATCGTGAACGGTCTGATCACGTCGATGCCGATGGCCGGCGACGGCGCCCTGCGATTGACGGGCTTCCTGAGCCGGCGCGAGCTGCCGGCCGGAGTCAACGGCCAGCCCGGGCCCACCGGCGCCACCGGACCGACCGGCGCCATCGGAACGCCTGGAGCGACGGGCCCGACAGGCGCGACTGGCGCCAGCGGGGTCACCGGCGCCACCGGCGTGACCGGCCCGACGGGTGCCACCGGAGTGACGGGGCCGACCGGAGCGACAGGGCCGACCGGCGCAACAGGCGCGACTGGCGTGACCGGAGTGACTGGCGCCACCGGACCGACCGGGACGACCGGGACCGACCGGGGCGACCGGCGCCACCGGACTTCAAGGCATCCCCGGCACTCCGGGGATCCCCGGCACCCCAGGCGTCACGGGTCCGACGGGTCCGACCGGCGCGACCGGGCCGACGATCAACCGGATCCTCCTGACGGGCGGCGGCCAGATCGCGACCGGCGCGGCCTTGACGTTCATGGGGCCGGGCATGCCCACCACGGCAACGACCGCTCCGCCGGTGGCCATCCCCGTCCGCACCACCGGCACCTGGGCACACGTGCAATCGCAGTTCTTCCTCGAGACGGCCGGGGCCGCCGGCTCGACGCTGACGATTCAGCTGTTCCAGGGCACCACGAGCTTGGGGACGCTGTGCACGATCGCCGCGCCCGTCGTGTCGTGCAGCAACGCGGCGACAATCGCCATCCCAGCCGGTTCCCGGCTGTCGGTGCGCTTCAACTGGTCGGCTCGGGCGCGGCGCGCCGGAACGTGGCCTACAGCCTCGACCTCACCCGTCAGTAGGGCCTGCGCCTGCGGAGCCGCCTCTGGCGGACGGCGGCTCTGCATGGCAGGCGCTGCTGGGCGGACCACGCCTGCCCGACGATGGCCGCTGGCGCGCCCCGTTGCCGGCGCCGCAGCGCGCTCCCGACGAAGGGCCGATGGCGATAGTGCCAAGCCGCTTCGACCAGCACACGCCGCAGGTGCGCGTTGCCGGTCTTGGTGATCGCGCCGCGCGCCTGGTCGTGTCCCGCTGGAATGCTCCGAGGGCACCAGGCCCACGAACGCCATGGCGCGTGGCGCCGCGGCGAACCGGCGTGGGTCGCCGAGTTCCGCGGCGATCGTCAGCGCGGTGAGATCATCGATCCCTCGGAAACACCGCAGCCGTTCGACGCGCGGTCGCAGGGGCTCGAGCGTGAGGAGTCCCCGCACATCGTCTTCGACGGTGCGCAGCCGCGCGACCGTTTCATCGACGGTGCGCAGATACGCGGCGTGGGTCTGGTCGAGCGCCGGCAGCGGCCGCCGCTGCGCCCGCAGCCAAGCGTCGTGCGCCTTCGACCACGCTTTCTTCGTGCCGGTGAATCGACGACCGTGCCGCAGCAGAAACTTCGACAGGCGATGCCGCGCGCGCAGGAGATCCGCGCGGATGTCCTCGCGACAGCGGAGCAGATCGCGGGCCGCTTCTTCCTGGTCGGTCGGGATATGAATCGGCGTCAGCGCGCCCGCTCGATACAGAATCGCCAGTTGCGCGGCGTCGCGACGGTCGGTCTTCACGCGATCGCCCGCGCGACGGGGAATCAAGGCCGGCGCGATCACGTCGCACGGCACCGCGTGCGCGGTCAGGGCACGCTGGAGCTCAAAGCCGCACGGGCCCGCCTCGTAACAACAGCGCACCGCCCGCTGCCGACGCAGGCGCTCCACGAAGCGCACAATCGTGGCGGTATCCGATGTCATCGACTGCAGCGCCGGCGTGCGCTGGCTCGGCAACAAGACGGCCGCCACCGTCGTCGCGGCGTGCTGATCGAAGGCGATGAGCGTAGTAGACTGCATCACGACCGACCTCCTTTGTATGCGGCTCTGCTCCGAGCTGTCGCAGGCTGAGAGTAACCCGCGTCATTGCAAAGCCGAGGTCGGTCTTTCCATATGGTCTAGCCTTCAGCGACTTGGGGGAACTGACGCGTCGACCCGAGCGGAGTCAGGCGACTAGGGGTCGACCCGGATCCCCACGGTGAGGCTCGACACGTCGTTCATGAAGAACTCGTTCACCGTCGGCCGGCCGGCGTGCCACTCGAGGAAGAACCGCGTCGTGCGGCCATTGGTGCGGAAGACCACCCCGATGTCCACGGTCTCTTCCACCCGCCACGCCCGCTCTTCCATCGCCGCGAAGTTGGCGCCCACGTACCAGTGCGCCATCCGCTTGCGGGCGAGCCCGGGTTCGTACTCCACGCCCCACTGCACCCGCCACGGCTCGAGCGACTCGTGGCCCATGTGATAGGCGACGCCGGTCTCGCCGTAGGCCCGCCAGCTCGGTGTGAGCCGCCACGCGGCGCCGGCACTCACCTCCTCGCGCGTGTAGTTGATGCGATCGTGGTCGGTGCGGTCCTGGTATTCGTCGCCGACGTGGGCCGAGACATGGAGCACGGCGAACTTCCACGACAGCCGGCTGCTCGAGGCGGTGGTCAGCGTCAGGCCGTAGTTGCCGTCCCATCCCACCACGTCGAGACGGTTGTTCGAATCGAAGATGGCATCGAACCCGGCGTCGACGCTGAGCTGCCAGGCGCGGCCACCCGGCGTGGCCGGGTCGATCCGCACCATGCCGAACCGTCCGCCGGTGCTGAGGCGTGACAACGGCCCCTGCGTGAAGGGAATGCCGCCGTCGATGATCGCCGCCTCCGACAGGGCGTTGGTCGCCCGATGCGGGTCGGCGACGTAGGGCAAGTAGATGTCGCTCGACGGGAAGGGCTTCACGCTCCAGCGGGGAGCGGCCTGGGTCGCGGGGTCTGGCGGCGGTGGCACCGGCTCCTGGGCCAGCGCGGCGGGGACGCTGGCGAGCGCCACCGCCATCGTCCACAGGGCGATGCGGCGGCGGCGTGTCGAGCGTTGTTCGAACGATGCGGCGGGGGCAACGGACGGCCGCGACGTCCGACCGGACGTCGCCGGCAGTTCTATCTCTTCGGGCACAGTGGCGCGTATAGCTTACAGAATCCCGGGCGTCGGAGCCCAACCGAATCGAGCGTCGCGCGGCCCGGTCAGGATTCGCGCAGGGCCACCATCGGATCCACGCGCGCCGTCCGCAGCGCCGGCAGGAGGCTGGCGATGACACCGGCCAGGAGCAGCACGCCCGCCGCGGCCGCAAACGCCGGCAGGTCGAACGGGCCCACGCCGTAGAGCACGCCCGACAGCGATCGGGCCAGCAGCATCGCGGCGGCGAGCCCCACGGCGCCGCCCACCGCCACCAGCGTGACGCTGCGGCGCATCACCAGCGCCACCGTGTCGCCGCCCGAGGCGCCCAGCGCCAGCCGCAGGCCGATCTCCTTGGTGCGCTCGCTCACGGCGTAGGACAGCACGCCGTAGATACCCAGCGCGGCGAGGAGCAGCGCCGCCAGCGCGAACAGCGTCAGCAGCGACGTGCTCAGGCGAGGCAGGAAGACGGCGCGGGCCAGGATCTGCTCCACCGTGCTCAGCTCGTAGATCGGCTGCTGCGGGTCGACGTCCCAGATCACGCGCTGGATCGTCCCGGCCAGCGCGCCCGGATCGCGCTCGGTGCGGGCCACCAGCGCCATGCCGGCCGACGGGCTCTGCCGCATCGGCAGGTAGACCTGCTTCTTGGGCTCGCTCTCGAGGCCCTGGTTGCGCACGTCGCCGACGACGCCGACGACCTCGCTCTTGCCGTGCGGATTCTGGATGATCTGGCCGAGCGGGCTGCGATCGGGAAAGTAGCGGCGGGCCATCGTCTGGTTGATCACGCTGGTGCGCGGCCCGGTCTCGACGTCGCGGGCGTCGAGCAAGCGGCCCTCGAGCAGCGGGATCTTCATCGTCTCGAAGTACCCGGGCGCGACGATCCGGACGTCGGCGAGCGGATCCTCGGTGGGTGGCGGCGGCTGCCCGGCAACGGTGAAGGGCAACGCCCCGGCGGCGCCGACGTTGTGCAGCGGCATCGCCGAAACGGCCGACGCGCCGGTCACGCCAGGGGCGCGGCGCAGGCGTTCGACGACGTCTTCATAGAAGCGCGCCACCGCCGGCCGCTGCGCGTACTTCGTCGTCGGCAGGAGCACGCGCGCGGCGACCAGGTTGGTGGCGTCGAAGCCGGGACTCACCTGGAGCAGCTTCTGGAAGCTCCGCGTCATCAGCCCGGCGCCGACCAGCAGCACCAGGGCCAGCGCCACCTCCATCACGACCAGGCCGCCCAGCACCCGGCTCGCGTACGGGCTGCCCGGTGGCGCCCGAGGCGTCGTGCATGCGCTGCCGGAGATCGCTGGCCGCGCGCAGCGCCGGCAGGATCCCGAAGGCCAGCGCGACGGCCATCGAGACCAGCGTGGCAAACGCCAGGACGCCGCCATCGAGCTGGATCCGGTCCAGCCGCGGCAGCTGGCCCTCGGGGAGCGCCGCCAGCAGCCGCAGACCCCCGACCGCGACGGCGACGCCGAGCAGGCCGCCGCCGGTGGCCAGCAGGATCGACTCGGCGAGGATCGGCCGCGCCACTTCCCAGCGTCCCGCACCGAGCGCACCGCGCACGGCGATTTCCCGCCGGCGGCTCGACAACCGCGCCAGCAGCAGGTTGGCCATGTTCGCGCACACGATGAGCAGCAGGAACGCCACCGCGCCGAGCAGCACCATCAGCGCCGGACGCGACGCGGCGACCAGTTGCTCGTGCGCGGCGACGACCCGCCCGCTCCATCGCGCGTTGCTCTCGGGATGGGCGGCGGCGATGCGGCCGGCGAGCCCGGCGATTTCCTCCTGCGCCTGCGCCAGCGTCGCCGCCGGCGTGATCCGCCCGACCACGGTGAGCGAGCGGGCGCGCCGCGACGCGCCGTGCATGTCCTTGGGGTCGAACGCCAGCGGCGTCCACACCTCGACGGTGGTCGCCGTCGGGAACTCGAACCCCGGCGGCATCACGCCCACCACCGTGAAGGGCACGGCGTCGAGCTGGATGGGCGTGCCGACGACCGCGCGGTCGCCGCCGAGCACGCGCGTCCAGAATCCGTGACTGACCACCACGACGCGGTCGGCGCCGACCACCGCCTCGTCGGGCACGAACGTGCGGCCCAGTGCCGCATTGGCCTTCAGGACGGTGAACAGGTCGGGGGTCGCCCGGACCCCGGGCACGTTGATCGGGTCGCCGGTGCCGGCGTAGGAGAAATCCACCTGGCGGTAGGCCGCCATCGACTCGAAGCTGTGCGCCTCGCGCTTCCAGTCCTCGAACGTCGGTACCGAGACGCGCTCCTGGCTGCCTTCGGGATTCAGCTCCCACAGCACGGCAATCTGCTCCGGGTCCAGATACGGCAGCGGGTTGAGCACGACCGCCTTGATCACGCTGAAGATGGCCGTGGTGGCGCCGATGCCGAGGCGCCAGCGTGAGCAGCGAAACCGCCAGGAACGTCGGCTGACGGCGCAGTCCCCGGGCGGCGTACTTGAACGCGGAGAGCCAGTCGGCCATGGGCGGATTCTACGCGGTGCCGACGGGCGCGCACCGGAATTGTCACGGCCGGCCGGGCTCCGGCATCCAAGGGCGACGGCCGTGGCAGGATGGCCGCGGAGGCCGCCGATGTCGATGCCGACCGTACGACGCCAGGGCGAGTGGGTGCCGCTCACCCGGGACGAATTCCGCGACGCGCTTCTTCGCGCGCTTCTACGACCCGGCCTTCGACGCCGTCGCGCCCGAGCTCGAGCGGGTCTTCGAGAAGGCGTGGGAGGGCTACGGGGTCGACTACCGCAAGTCGCCGCGCACGCAACCGGCCGGGCCCGGCGACGCCGATCCGCGATGGCGCTGCCGGTCGAGTGGGTGCGGACGAAGGCGGCGATCGCCGACGCCGAACGGCGCCAGAAGGACAAGGCGTCGCCGACGCGCATCCTGCTCGTGAACGGGTCGACGCGCAGCCAGCACACCTGCCCTGGGGAGATCTCCAAGACACTCCGCCTGGTGCAGCACGCGCGTCAGGTGATCGAGTCGCTGCCTGGCCACGAGGTGGACGAGCTCGACGTCTCGGCGCTGGCCGACGAGCCGTTCAAGGTGATTCACCCGTGCAAGGCGTGCGTGTCCACGGCGATGCCGCTCTGCCACTGGCCGTGTTCCTGCTACCCGAACCACGCGCTCGGGCAGACCAACGACTGGATGGCCGAACTCTACCCGCGCTGGGTGGCGGCGCATGGCGTGTTCATCGCCTGTCCGGTGCACTGGTATCACGCGCCCGCCAGCCTCAAGCTGATGATCGACCGGCTGGTCTGCGCCGACGGCGGCAACCCCGACTACACCAGCACCGGCGGAAAGGATCCCGCCAAGGCCAAGGCGCTCGAACTCGAGGGCGACGGCTGGTCGTATCCCAAGCACCTGGCCGGGCGGGCGTTCGCCGTCGTCGCCCACGGCGACGCCGCCGGACCGGAGAACCTGCGGCGCATGCTGGTCGACTGGCTCACCGACATCGGGATGATCCAGGCCGGCCCGCGCGCGGCGCTCGACACGTGGATCGGCTGGTATCGAGCCCTACGCCACCAGCCACGACGACCTCGACGACGACACCGACCTGTTCACGCAGATCGAACAGGCGGCGCGCAGCCTGACGACGATGACGCGCTCAGATCCGCTCCGGCGCTTATCGGGCGCCGGACGCCGGACTGCACAGCCCGCGCGAGAAGTAGGACCCGGCTGGCCGCAGAGCTGGTGCTGCCGCCGAGCTGGCAGCGGAACGGCCATTGCGTCATGCTGTCCCGACGGCCGCCACCTTCCTCGCGGGTCGTCGGGAGCGAGGCGACGATGAACAGGCAGTGGCTGACGGCGGTAATCGCGGTTGTGGTGAGCGGCATGGCGACGCCGGTGGCGGCCCAGTGGAACGGCTTCTACCTCGGCGGCTTCGGCGGCCTCATGCTCCAGAACGGCGATCACGACGAAACGGTCACCTTCGACACCGACCTGGACGAGGAGTTCGGCGACACCGTCCGGACCATCACCGGGGCCGACGTGTTCGCGCCGGGGTTCTGCGCCGGCGTGGCCACCGGGCTGACGCCGGCGAGCGAGTGCGAGGACGACGAGAGCGGCTTCGCCCTCGGCGGCCGCGCCGGATACGACGAGTACTTCGGTGGTGTCGTTCTCGGCGTGGTCGGCGATCTGTCCTTCCCCGAAGCCACCGACAGCGTGTCGGCGTTCAGCACCCCACCGGCGTTCTACACGTTCACCCGCGACCTGCAATGGATGGCCGGGCTGCGGGGCAGGATCGGTGCCGGCAACGACCACGTGCTCGCCTACGCCACCGGCGGGCTGGCGCTCGGCCGGATCGAGCACGTCTTCGCCACCAGCAACGGCGTCAACACCTTCGTGCCGATCGGCAGCGACGACGATGACGAGGAGGAGGAGGAGGAGGAGGACGCCGACAGCGACAACGCGTGGGGCTACCAGGTGGGCGGCGGTGTCGAGCTGTGGATCTCCAACAACGTGGCGATCTCAGCGGAGTACCTGCTCACCACGTTCTACGACGGCGACGACGGCATCGTCCGGGCGCAGGGACCGGCGCCGGCCGGCAACCCGTTCCTCCGCGACAACCCCAGGGGCACCGACCTGCGCCGAAGCGATCACTTCGTGGTCCACGCGCTCACCGTGGGCGTGGTCTACCGGTTCTGAGCGCCGGGGCAGCGCAGCCGTCAGAACCCGACGATCAGGTTCACGCGCGCGCTGCGCGGCGGCACCGGGTGGAAGTGGAAGTCGTCGACGCCGCCGCCCGGCTCGCCGGGCAGCCGCGACGTGTAGAAGTAGTCGATGTCGCTGCCCTCGGTATCGAAGAGGTTGAAGACGTCGACGGCGAGGCGAATCCCGCGCGTCAAGCGGTAGCCCAGCTCGAGGTTCACCGTGCTGGTCGCTTCGGATCGCACCGAGTTGTCCTCCACCAGCGCCCGCGGTCCGAAGTAGCGCAGGCGCGCGCTGCCGAACACGTTCTTCAGGCTGTCCACCGTGATGCCGGCCGACACCACCGAGTTCACCGCGCCGGGCACCTGGTCCCCCGCCGGGTCGTCGTCGGTGAAGTGCGCGCGCGACACCGCCACGTCCGCATCGAGGATGAGCCACGGCCGCGGCGAGTAGTAGTTGGACCACTCGACCCCGTAGCGATGGCTGGGGCGGCCGGCCTCGGTGTTGCCGGCATCGCCGATGAAGATGAGCTCGGAGTCGAGGCTGAGCGTCCACAACGCAACGCTGGTCTGCAGCCGCGGGATGCGGACGCTGCGGAACCCGACCTCGGCCCCTCGGGCGCGGGCCAGCGGCGTCACGCGATCGGCGGCGTCGCCGGTGGCGGGATCGACGGTGATGGTCGCGCCGCGCGCGTCGTTGCTGTGGAAGCCGAGGCCGGCGTTGGCGTAGAACTCGGTGCCGTCGAATGGGCCGAACACGGCGCCGAGCTTGGGGCTGGCCAGCCCGGCGTAGTCGGTGCCCGAGTTGGCCGGTTCGCCGGCCTCGACGTCGAAGCGGTAGCCGTCCACGCGCACGCCGGCCAGCGTCCGCAGCCAGGGGGTCCACGCCGTGTCGTTCTGCGCGTAGGCGGCCACGCTGGTCTGCATCACGGCGTCTTCCCGCACGGTGTCGAGCGGCTGACGTCGCACGGTGTGATACAGGCCGACGTTCGAGATGTCGTCGTTGCGGATCTGGAGCGCCACCGTGTTCTGGACGGCGCGGCCGCCCCACTCCCCGATGCGCCGGTGGCTGACCTTCGCGCCCGAGACGAACCGCCGGTCGGCCTGCCGGAACTGGTCGCCGTTCTCGGCGTCGTCCAGGAAGTAGGTGAAGTTCGAGAACAGGTTCATGTCGTAGCCGATGCCGAAGGCGCTCACCTTGGTGCTGGCGTTGTTGGCGGTGTGCTGCCAGTCGACCGAGCCGCTGTAGCGGTAGGAGTCGCCGCCATCCGAAGTGTCGATGGTGTCGAAGCGGCCGATCGCCCCCGCTTCGACGGCGCGCGCCGGGATCTGATCGGTCGAGTTCCACCGGCCGTCGTAGCCCATGGCGGTGACCGACAGGCCGTTCAATGCGTCGCCACGTGTGTAGCGGACCACGCCGTTGACCTTGCGGTAGTCGTCGGGACGGGTCCACGGGCCGTCGTTGTGCTGCACCTCGAGGCCGCCGAGCAGCGTGCCGTCCCCGACCGCCATCGACCCGGCCGCCAGCGCGCGCATGAAGCCCTGCCCGCCCCCGCCGACGCGCACGATCGGCCGCACCAGGCTGTTGGTGTAGTTGATGTTGGCGGCGCCCGCCGTGGCGAAGTCGCCGTGCTCGGCGAAGTAGGGCCCCTTGGAGTACTGCACGCCGCTGACCAGCTCGGGGATGAGGAAGCTCAGATCGGAGTAGCCGTGGCCGTGGCCGTGCGTCGGCATGTTCACCGGCATCCCCGCCACCGTCGTCGCGAAGTCGGTGCCGTGGTCGAGGTTGAAGCCGCGCAGGTAGTACTGGTTGGCCTTGCCCTCGCCGCTGTGCTGGCTGATCACCACGCCCGGCACCGTCTCGAGCACCTCGCCGGCGCGCATCACCGGGCGGCGATCGAGCTGCCGGGCCGTGATCGCGCCCTGGCTGGCCGACTGCGCGATGCCGACGAGGTTCTCGGCCGGCCGCTCGACGTCGGCGAGGTTGGTGAACGTGGACTTGCCGGTGACGGTGACGTCGGCGGTCAGCGACAGTGACAGCACGACGTCGGCGCGCACCGCCCCGGACGCGGGCACGACCAGCTCGCGGCGCGCGGACGAGAAATTGACGAGGACGAAGGCGAGTCGGACCGGTCCGGCGGCCAGCCCTTCGAACCGGTACTCGCCCCGCTCGTCGGTGTCGGCCCGGCGCAGCGGCTCGTCGCCCTGCGCCAGCTCGACGGCGACGCCGGGCAGGGCGCCCCCGGTGTCGTCGCGCACCGTGCCCAGCACCTGCGCCGGCTGTGCCGACGCGTCGGCACACACGGCGAGCAGCAGCACGCCCACGACCAGCGCCAGTGCGCGGCGTGGGCGGTTGCCGTCGAGGTCGCGCATCACGGTTACTCTACGTGCCGGAGTCGCCCGCGGATGTCTGGGGACGTCACCGGAGTGGAGCCACGCCCGCGCCGGTCGGCCGGCGTCCGGGTGCATACTGTGGCCATGAACTGGCTGGTCAAGGAAGAGCCGTCGAACTACAACTTCGCGCAGTTCCGCAAGGACGGCCGCACCACCTGGTCGGGCGTCCGCAACCCCGTGGCGCAACGGAACCTCCGGTCGATGACCAAGGGCGACCGGGTGTTCTACTACCACACCGGCAACGAGAAGGCGGTGGTCGGAACGGCCAAGGTCGCCAGCGCCCCCAGGCCCGATCCCGACGACCCCGAGGGCAAGCTGTACATCGTCGAGCTCGCCTGCGAGGCGCCGCTGCCCGCGCCGGTGACGCTCAAGGCCGTCAAGGCCGATCCCCGCTTCGCCGACTTCGCGCTGGTGCGCATTGCCCGGCTGTCGGTGATGCCGGTGACCGATGCGCAGTGGGGGTGGATTGAGAAGATGGCTAAGACAGGGGCTGGGGGCTAGGGGCTGGGGGCTGGGGCTTGCTGCTGTCACGCCTCGCATCGCCTGCGGCGATGCACCAGCCCGGCTCTTCCGACGCATCACTTCGCAGTGTGAATGAGACCCGCCCCAGTCCCCAGTCCCCAGTCCCTAGCCCCCAAGGATCATGAAGTACCGCACGTTCGGACGCGTCGGTTGGCCGGTGAGCGAGATCGGCTACGGCATGTGGGGCATGGGCGGGTGGACGGGGTCGGACGACGCCGAGTCGCTCCGCTCGCTGCACCGCGCCGTCGAGCTCGGCTGCACGTTCTTCGACACGGCGTGGGCCTACGGCCAGGGCCGGAGCGAGCGCCTGCTGGGCAAGCTGGTGCAGGCGCATCCCGACCGGGAGCTCGTCGTGGCGTCGAAGGTGCCGCCGAAGAACATGCAATGGCCCGGCAAGGCGGAGTACGCCGCCGGCGACACCTTCCCCGCCGACCACATCCGCCACTTCACCGAGGAGAGCCTGCGACACCTCGACCTGGAGCGCCTCGACCTGATGCAGCTGCACGTGTGGGACGACACGTGGGCCGCCGACGAGGGCTGGCAGCGCGCCGCCGAGACGCTGAAGCGCGACGGCCTCATTCGCGCCTTCGGGATCAGCGTCAACCGCTGGCAGCCCGAGAACGTCCTCCGGGCGCTCGATACCGGGCCTGGTCGACGCGGTGCAGGTCGTCTACAACATCTTCGACCAGGCGCCCGAGGACGTGCTGTTCCCCGCGTGCCGTGCCCGCGGCGTCGCCGTCATCGCCCGCGTGCCGTTCGACGAGGGCACGCTCACCGGCACGCTCACCCGCGACAGCCGCTGGCCCGACGGCGACTGGCGCAACGTCTACTTCAACCCGCAGAACCTCGCCGCCAGCGTCGAGCGAGCCGAGGCGCTGGCGCCGCTCGTGCCGGCGGGATCGTCGATGCCCGACCTGGCGCTGCGGTTCATCCTCGCCTGCCCCGACGTGTCCACGGTGATCCCCGGCATGCGCAAGGCACGGCACGTCGAGGCCAACCTCGGCGCGAGCGACCGTGGTCCCTTGGCGCCCGCGCTCGTGCAGGCACTGCGCGCGGCACCGCTGGGACCGGGCGGTCCAGCACGCGCCGTGAGACCTGCCGGCCGCGGATCGATATAATCCGCGTGGCTCCCCGGCCCGCGCCCTGACGATGCGTCTGACGTTCGGTGCGTTCGTGCTCGACCTCGACCAGCGGCGGCTGTTCAGCGGCGACGCCGAGGTGCGCCTCCAGCCCAAGGCCTTCGAGTTGCTGCGCCTGCTCGTCGAGGCGCGGCCCCGGGCCCTCAGCAAGGACGAGATCCTGAGCGCAGTGTGGCCGGGCACCTTCGTCGGCGAGAACAACCTCGCCACCGTGGTGCGCGATTTGAGGAGCGCCCTGGGCGACGATGCCCAGGAACCGCGCTACATCCGCACGGCGTTCAGCTACGGCTACGCCTTCGTAGCCGACGTGACGTCCTCGGGCGTGGCCGCGCGCAGCGGCCGGATCTCGGAGTGGCGCCTGATCTACCAGCATCACGAGGTCCCCCTGTGCGAGGGCGTCAACATCCTCGGCCGCAGCGGACCCGACGTCGTGGTCTTCGACTCGCCGACCGTCTCGCGCCACCACGCCAAGGTGCTGGTAGAGGGGCCAAAGGCCTGGGTGGAGGATCTCGGGAGCAAGAACGGCACGTGGTTGGGGGGCACCGCGGTGGCCGGCACCGTGCCGCTCGACGACGGCGCCGAGCTGCGGCTCGGGTCGGTGGTGGCGGTGGCGCGCTTCCGGCCGTACGCGCCGAGCACCGAAACGGCAATCAGTCGCTGATCTCGCCCACTGCCGCCGGCTTCGGCAGCCGGTTGACCAGCACCTTGTCGATGCGCCGGCCGTCCATGTCGATCACCTCGAAGCGCATCCCGCTCCACTCGAACACATCGGCGGTGCGGGGGATGCGGCCGAGCCTGGCCATCACGAATCCGCCGAGCGTGTGATACGCCCCGGCCTCGTCGGGCGGCAGCTCGTCGAGTCCCAGGTCGCTGACCACGTCGTCGATGGTCGTCGCGCCGTCCACCAGCCAGCTGCCGTCGGGGCGGGTGACGATCGCCCGCTCGTCGGTGTGATCGGTCGGCAGGCTGCCGACGAACGCTTCGAGCAGGTCGGTGACGGTGACCAGGCCCTCGACGGCCCCGAACTCGTCGAGCACGATGGCCATGTGCCGGTGCGAGGCCTTGAGCGCCTCGAGCAGCTTGAAGACGCCCATCGAATCGGGCACGAACAGCGGTTCCAGGACCAGGCTCTTCAGCGTGATCGGGGCGTCCTTCATCGCCATCGACAGCAGATCGGCGGCGCGCACCGTGCCGAGCACGTTGTCCAGCGACCCGCTGCAGACGACGAACTGGCCGTGGCTGTGGCCGCTCAGGAACTCGCGCAGCTGGTCGTCGGTGGCGCTCACGTCGACCCACTCGATGTCGAGCCGCGGCGTCATGATGGCGCCGATGCGCTGGTCGCCGACGCGGAAGACCCGCTGCACCAGGCTCTCTTCCCTCTCCTCGAGCGCGCCGCTCTCGGCGCCCTGGCTGATCACGGCGCGAATCTCGTCCTCGGTGAGATGCGGATCGATCTGGCCCTTGATGCCGAACACCCGCAGCACGAGGTTGGTCGAGCCGGTGAGCAGCGCAACCAGCGGCCCGCCGACGCGGGCCAGCGCCTGCATCGGGATGGCCACCCACGAGGCGATGGTCTCCGGATGGTTCAGGCCGATCCGCTTCGGGACCAGCTCACCGATGATGAGCGACAGATAGGTGATGACGGCGACGACCAGGCCCAGGGCGAGGCCTTCGGCGTAGGGCGCCACCAGCGGCACCTGCTCGAGCCGGCTCTGCAGCGACTTGGCGATGGTCACGCCGCCGTAGGCGCCGGCCAGCACACCGACCAGCGAGATGCCGATCTGCACGGTGGACAGGAACTGGCTCGGCGCGTTGGCGAGCGCCAGCGCCGCCTTGGCCATGCGGTCGCCGTCGTCGGCGCGCTGCTGGAGCCGCACCTTGCGGGCCGCCACGATTGCGATCTCCGACATCGCGAAGACCCCGTTGAACAGGAGCAACACGAGCACGACCGCGATCTCGGTACCGACCCCGCCCATGGCGGGCGATTGTACCAGCCCGCCTGTGCCGTGCCGGCCCGCCAGCAGCCTGCCCAACAGCCTCAGCCGGCGCCGTATCTCTCATGTTCAGAGTCACTTCCGGACGCCGCTGAACACCGGCTCGCTGCCCGCGGAGGATATACTCGCCGCCATGCACCGAGCGACTGCGCCTCGCCCTGCTGGCCCTGCTCGCGGCGGCGTCGCCGCTGGCCGGCCAGACCCGCGGGCTGACCCCCAAGGACCTCTACGCCCTGCAATCGGTGAGCGACGTGCAGGTCTCGCCCGACGGCTCGCGGGTCGCCTACTCGGTGCTGCAGAGCGACGGGCCCGGCCGTCCCTACGCGGTGGTCACAATCCTCAACCTCGACACCGGCCGCAGCGCCACGCTGCCGCGCGGCTCCTACGGCCCGCGCTGGGCGCCCGACGGCCGGCGGCTGGCGTTCATGGGCCAGTCGGCCGAGGGGGCCGGGCTCATGGTCTCGGAGGCCGACGGCAGCGGCGCGCGCTTCCTGGCGCCGGTCGAAGGCACGAATCATCCGCTGCCCTCGGCCGGGGAGTCGGTATCGTGGGCGCCCGATGGACGGCGCATCGCCTACGTCTCGGCCACGCCGGGCCCCGAAAGCGACGACGCCAACGGCGACCCGATGGTGATCACCCGCTATCTCTACAAGCCGACGGCGGGCGAGGGATCGACGCGGTTCAACGACAATCGCCGCACGCACGTCTTCGTCGTCGACGTCGGCACCCGCCAGGTCTCGCAGCTCACCGAGGGGGCGGCCTACGAGCACTCGATCGACTGGGCGCCCAAGGGCGACGAGATCGTCTTCGTCTCGAACCGCGAAGCCAACCCGGATCGCACGTTCAACTACGACGTCTTCACCGTGTCGGCCCGCACCAGGGAAGTCCGCCGCGTCACGGCCACCAAGAGCGCGGAGTACTCGCCGGTGTGGTCGCCCGACGGCACGCGCCTGGCCTTCACCGGCACGCGTCGGGATCTCACCTCGTCGGAGACGACGATGGAAGACACCCACGTGTGGGTGATGAACGCCGACGGCAGCGGCCGGCTGGAGCTCGGCGCCGGGGTGGACAACCGCCAGGGCGAGCCACGCTGGTCCGCCGACGGCCGGCACGTGTACTTCGCCGCTGCAGGAGCGGGGCGAGGTGCGGCTGGCGCGGCTACCCGCCACTGGCGGACCGCTCGAGCTCGTGGTCAAGGACCGTGGCAGCGTCGGGGCGTGGGGCCTGGCGCGCTCGGCGGCGGTGTTCGCGCTGGCCACGCCCGGCGGCCCCGCGGATCTCTACACCGTGAGCCTCGGGGCCTCGGCGGTCCCCGAGCGGCGGACCACGCTGAATGCCACGCTCCTCGCCGGTCGCGAGATCGCCGCGGTGGAGGCCTTCCGCTTTCCGAGCGCCGACGGCACCGAGGTGGAAGCCTTCCTCACCAGGCCGCTGGGGCAGACGTCCGGGTCGCGGCATCCGCTCATCGTGATGATCCACGGCGGGCCGCACGGACAGCAGGGTCCGGGCTTCACCGCCAAGGCCCAGGTCTACGCCGCGCAGGGGTGGGCCGCGCTGATGGTGAACTACCGCGGCTCCACCGGCTACGGCCAGGCACTCGCCGACAAGATCTTCGGCGATCAGAACGGCGGCGAGGCCGCCGACGTGCTGGCGGCAGTGGACGCGGCGCTGGCCCGGTATCCGTGGATCGATGGCGCCCGCCTCGGCATCGAGGGCACCAGCTACGGCGGCCAGTTGACCAACTGGATCATCACCCAGACCGATCGCTTCAAGGCAGCGATTCCCAACGCCGGCATCAGCAACCTGGTGAGCTTCAACTACATGGCCTACTACCACGACTACCTGGCCGTGGAGTTCGGGTCGTATCCGCACGAGAAGGGCCTGATGGACCGCCTGTGGGAGCGCTCGCCGATCCGGCTGGTGCACAAGATCACGACCCCGACGCTCATCACCCACGGCGAGAACGACAACGACGTGCCGATCGCCGAAGCCGAGCAGCTCTACATCGCGCTCCACGACGTCGGCGTGCCGACGGTGCTCGTCCGCTATCCCGCGCGAAGGCCACGGCCTGCGCGAGACGGCGCACGTCGTCGATCAGCTCGAGCGCAGCCTGGCCTGGTACCGGAAGTACTTCGACCGCATGGCACGCTGAAGGCCTTGCGGCCTGCCTGAGATCGTGCGTTGAGCGTGCGCCCGCCGAGCGCGAGGCGGAGAGATCCGCGGCGGTTCGACGGTCTCCGAGGATAGAGTAGTCGCGTGTTGCCCAAGCGCCAGACCGAGGGCTCGGTCCTCTGCACGTCGTGCGGCGTGCTGGTGGGCGTGAACGACGCCACCTGCTACAACTGCAACCGCCGCAATCCGGGGCTATGGGGCTACGCGCCGTGGTTCCGCAAGCTCGGCCAGGACCTGGGCTTCGTGCCGCTGGTGATGGGCGGGACGATCACCCTGTACGTGCTGGCGCTGCTGCTGTCGGGAGCGAACCTGCAGACGCTGCTGGCGCCGAGCACGCAGGTCCTCTTCCTTTTCGGCAGCAGCGGTGCGGTGCCGGTGTTCGGCTACGGACGCTGGTGGACGGTGCTCACCGCCGGTTGGCTGCACGCCGGCGTGCTGCACATCCTCTTCAACGTGCTGTGGATTCGGCAGCTGGGCCCGGCCGTCGCTGACCTGTACGGCCCCGGCCGCATGGTCATCCTCTACACGCTCGCCGGCATGGTCGGCTTCACCTTCACGTCGCTGGCCGGGCGCTACCTCGGTGGGATTCCCCTGATTGGCGGCGCTGGCTTCTCGGTGGGCGCCTCGGCGCCCATCTTCGGCCTGCTCGGCGCGCTGGTGTACTACGGGCGGCGCACCGGGTCTCGCCACGTCGGCGAAGCCGGACTGCAGTACGCGCTGATGATGGGGATCTTCGGACTGATCTGGCCGGGCGTGGACAACCAGGCACACCTCGGCGGCTTCGTCGGCGGGTATCTCGGCGGCCTGCTGCTCGACCCGCTCAAGCCGGAACGCATCGACCACCTCGTGGCCGCGGCGCTGTGCCTGCTGGTGACCCTCGCGGCGGTCGTCTGGTCAGTCGTCACCGCGCTTCCGCTCCTGATGCGGTGAGTCGATCATCCGGATTCTTGAATCCAGACCACCCAAAAAACTGAAGCTTGCGTCCGCGATGGCGAGTCCCGAATCCGCACGGTCGGATTCCGTCATTCGGCCCGTTGAAGCCGGGCCGCCGCAAGTTCGCGAAACTGGCGAACTTCGCGTCCTCGACCACGTTCGTACCGCGATTTGAGCGTTCGTCCCTGCCGCACCTGAGCTGGTCGCAGATCGTGGGACGGTCGGCGTCCGACCCCGGGATCGGCATCGCGCTTGCTGGGGATTCCCCCTGACGACGGATCCGGTCGATCGGTCCGCCTTCTTTTGCCGCCTCGGCGCCAGGGGCCGGGGCGTTTGCACGACAACCCCACAGGAGGTTATTTCCATGGCACGTTGGAGCAGGACACTGCTCGCGCTCGCAGCCGTCGCGCTGCTGGCCGCCCCGAGCGCGTTCGCGCAGGGCGGGGGTGCGAGTTCGACCGGCAGTATCTCGGGCGAAGTGAAAGACGAACAGGGCGGTGTGCTGCCCGGCGTCACCGTCACCGCCACCAGCCCGGCCCAGCCCGGCGCGCTGACGGCGGTTACCAACGAAGCGGGGATCTACCGCTTCCCCGCCGTGCCTCCCGGCGCCTACGCGCTCAACTACGAGCTGGCCGGCTTCGGTCCCGTCACCCGCGACGGCATCCGCATCACCCTGGGCTTCAACGCCCAGGTCAACGTGTCGCTGCGCGTCGCCACGCTGCAGGAGACGGTCACGGTCAGCGGCGAGTCGCCGGTCATCGACACCTCGGCCACCCGCCTGCAGACCAACTTCGACCAGGATCGGATGAACGCCCTCCCCAACGCCCGCGACATGTGGTCGCTGCTGGCGTCGACGCCTTCGGTCACGCTCAACCGCGTCGACGTGGGCGGCGCCACCATGGGCACCCAGACCACCTACTTCGCCTACGGCTATTCGGGCCAGAACCGCCCGCTGGTCGAGGGCATCAACACCACTGAAGGCACCGCCGCCGCTGGCTTCTATCTCGACTACGGCTCCTTCGAAGAGGTGTTCATCGGCGCGGCGGCCAACTCGGCCGAGATGCCGAACTCGGGCGTCCTGACCCAGTTCGTGAGCAAGAGCGGCGGCAACTCGCCGAGCCTCAGCGTCTACTACGACATGGAGGACGAGAGCATCCAGAGCGACAACCTCGCCCTGGAGCAGGTCACCCCGTCGCCCGGCGCCAGCATCCGGCCCGACGGCAACCGCCTGGCCAGCTACAAGAACACCAACATCGGCGTCGGCTTCCCGATCCTCCGCGATCGCATCTGGGCGTTCGGCGCGTTCCTCGACCAGCGCAACTCGGTGGCGGCGCCGCCGGCCGGCTCGTTCCTCGACGGCACGCCGTTCGACACCAAGCTGCGCAACTACACCGGCAAGCTCACCTACCAGATGTCGCAGAACCACAAGTTCGTCGGCTACCTGCAGCACGGCACCAAGACCCAGCCGAACCGCACCGACAGCAGCAACAAGCTCGGCGCGCCGATCCACATCACCGCCGATTCGACCACCCTGCAGGACTCGCCGAGCTGGGTCTACAAGGGCGAGTGGAACGGCACCCTCACGCAGAACATGTTCGCCGAGTTCCGGGCCGGGCAGTTCGGCTACAACTTCGGCCTCGACAGCAACACCGGCGCCACCCGCTACGAGTCGGTCAGCGACCAACCAGGTGCTCGGCGGCGGCCGCGACTGGGAGCTGCGCCGGCGCCGCAACCAGTACACCGGTGCGCTCAGCTACTTCAAGGACAACTTCGCCGGCGGCTCGCACAACCTGAAGTTCGGCGGCGAGTACCTCGACGAAGAGGGCACGACGCTGTGGAATCAGGCCTACGCCGACAACGTCATCCACTTCGTTCGCGGCGACCTCACCGGCCCGCTCACGGCCACCACGGCCGACCAGGTGCGCCTCTACAACAACGCGGTGTCGATCAGCGCCCTGGCCACCACCAGCCTCTTCGTCACCGACACCTGGACGGTCAACCGCCTGACGATGAACATCGGGGCACGGTTCGATCGCTACCGCGTGTGGCTGCCCGAGCAGTCGTTCACGGCCGGCCGGTTCGTGCCGACGGCGACGGCGCTCCCCGAGCAGTCGAGCATCGTCACCTTCAACCACATCGTGCCGCGCATCGGCGCCAGCTACGACATCACCGGCGACGGCAAGACGGTGGTCAAGGCCAACTACGGGCGCTTCTACTTCAACCCCGGCGTGAACCTGGCCGACGCTGTCAACGAGAACACCGCCAATCAGTACAGCGACCACCTGTGGAACGACCTGAACAACGACCGGATCTTCCAGGACGGCGAGCAGGGCGCGCTCCAGACGCGGTTCGGTGGCGTCGCCAACGCGTTCATCGACCCCGATCTCGAGAACGCGTTCACCGACGAGGCCTCGGTGTTCGTCGAGCGGTCGGTGATGACCGACCTCGGCGTCCGCGCCGGCTTCGTGTGGAAGAAGGACAAGAACGGCTGGCAGCAGTTCAACACCCTGCGGCCCTTCAGCGCCTACAACGTGCCGGTGTCGGTCATCGATCCCGGACCGGACGGCGTGACCGGCAACGGCGACGACAGCTCGGTGGCGGCGTTCAACCTCGACCCGTCACTGCTGACCGCGTCGCGGCAGGAAGCCATCAACATCGACGGCTACGAGGGCACCTACAAGACCCTCGAGTTCTCCACCAACAAGCGCTTCTCCAACCGCTGGGGCCTGAATGCCTCGTACTGGTACACCTGGACGCGCGAATTCGGGAACAACTACTTCAACAACCGCTTCGCGCACCGCCCAGTCGAACTTCTCGTTCTTCGGCAGCTATCCGACCAACCCGAACGAGAAGACCGACAACGAGTTCGACGGCTGGAACGGCAAGCTCAGCGGCACGGTCGACGCCGGCTGGGGCATCAACGTGACCCCGGTGTGGAAGATCCAGAGCGGCGCGCCCTACGGCCGCTTCATCAACGCCACGCTCAACTACGGCACGCAGATCATCCTGGTCGAGCCGATTGGCACCCGCCGTCAGGACACCGTGTCGGTGTTCGACTTCCGCGCCGAAAAGCAGCTGCGGTTTGCGACCAAGGCCCGCTTCGGGCTGTTCGTCGACGTGTTCAACGTCTTCAACTCGAACACGGCCCCGAACATCAACTGGCGCTCCGGCGCGTCGTTCGAGAAGGCGACGACGGTGCTCGGGCCGCGCATCGCCAAGTTCGGCGTCAAGTTCGACTGGTAGGAGCGGATGCTCGAACGTTGTAGCGGCTCTTCGAGCGGCCCAGGCGAGCTGAGCGCCGCCCTACGACGATCGATCGCTCTAGGTTCGATGACGTCACGATTGAGGGCCCGGAGGGAGCACCCGCCGGGCCCTTCGTTTGTACGGCGCCGTCAGCGCCGCGGCGGCCTGGCGGCGGCGAGACGCCGCTCGAGGGCGTCGCGGCAGCCGCGGCTGAGACCGAGCCGGACGCCGGACTGGAGGACGACGTCGTAATCGCCGCCCCCGGCGACCCGCAGCTCGCTGACCCTGGCGAGGTTGACGATGCGCGAGCGGTGGATCCGGGCGAAGCGGTCGTCGCCCAGCCGGACCAGCAGCTCGGCCATCGTCTGCCGGACCAGGTGCGAGTCGCTCCCGGCATGGAGACGAGCGTAGTTGCCCTCGGCTTCCACCCAGTCGATGCTCTCGACGTCGACGAACACGATGCGGCCGGCCGCCTTCACCATCAGCCGCGGCCCGGGTACGGCGCGGGCGCGCAGCGTCTCGACGACCGACAGCAGCTGCCCGGAGAGCTCGGCCTGCCGATGGCGCTCGAGATGCCGCCGGGCGCGGTCGAGCGCCTGCTGGAAGCGCGGCCTGGCGAACGGCTTGAGCAGGTAGTCGATCGCCTGGGCGTCGAAGGCGCGCACGGCGTACTCGTCGAAGGCGGTCACGAAGATGGTCAACGGCATCCGCTCGACCCCGACCGCCTCGACGACGCCCAGGCCGTCGAGCTCCGGCATCTGCATGTCGAGGAAGACCAGGTCGGGCGCGGCGTCGCGGATCGCCGTCACCGCCTCGCCGCCGGCGGCGCACACCCCCACCACTTCGACGTCGGTTTCGAGCGCCAGCAGGCTGACGAGGCGGTCGCGGGCCATCGGCTGGTCGTCGACCACCAGCGCGCGTATCGCCGGTCCGGTCATGACGCCTGCCGCCGCCATTCGATGGCCGCCGGATCCGCCTGGCGGTAGGGCAGGCGCAGGGTCACCTCGACGCCGCCGCCGTCGCGCGGTTCGGCCGACAGCGAGGCGGCGCCCCGGTGCAAGGCGTCGAGACGCGCCCGGGTGTTCGCCAGCCCCACGCCGTGGCCCTGCGCCTCGACCGAGCCGGGGCGGAAGCCGCGACCGTCATCGCTGACGCGCAGTACCAGCGCCTCGCCGTCGCGCCAGACGGCGATCGCCAGCGCGCCGCCGCCGGGGAGCGGCGCCAAGCCGTGGCGCAACGCGTTCTCGGCCAGCGGCTGCAGCACCAGATTCGGCACCAGCGCGTCGAGCGCAGCCGGGTCGACATCGACCGCCACGCGCAGCCGCGACCCGAAGTTGACCTGCTCGATGTCGAGGTAGGCGTGCAGGAAATCGAGCTCCTGCCTGACCGTGACCTCCTGCACACCCACCGTGGAGAGCGTCACCCGGAGCATGTCGCTGAGCCGTTCGATCATCGTGTCGGCCCGATCGGGATCGCGGTGGACGAGGGCCGAGATGGCGTGCAGCGTGTTGAACAGGAAGTGCGGATGCACCTGCCGCTGCAGCGCCTGGAGCTGCGCCTCGACCAGACGCGTCTCCAGTTGCGCCGCGGCCACCTCGCGCGCGCGCACCTCGCGGTGGTAGTCCACGGCGTGCTGCAGGCCGAGGAGGGCCCAGTAGATCGGCACGTGAAAGTCGATGGTGCGGAAGAACGCCTCGTAGACCGAGTCCCACCACACCGGCGACAGACCCCACCAGCGCTGCAGCACGACCCGCGTCGAGGCCACGACGACGACCAGCGCGGTCGCCACGGCAATCGACGCCACGGCATGCACGCCCAGCGCGACGGGCCAGGCCGATCGCCCGAACGGGAACCGACGGCCGAGGGCGAAGACGCCGGCCGCCAGCAGCGCCCAGCCGCCCCAGGTCACCACGCCGATGGCGAGCAGGTTCAGGTACGAGAGCGCCGGCCCGGCCGGCAGCATCGTCCAGCGCGAGAGGCCCGTGGACCGCGTGAAGGTGAAGGACAGGAGCGCGCCGAACGCCGCGTAGACCAGCGCGATGGCCACCAGGCGGCGAATGGGTACCGGCCACGGCGAGCGCATGCGCGCACTATGCGGCCGCGGCTGGAGGGGGTCAAGCCGGCGGCGGCCCGGCCGGTGCCGCCGATCACGCTGGCGTGCCGTTGGTCCCGCGCCGGCAGACGATCAGGGCCCGCTTGGGGGCGGCGCGTGCCGGCCGTTCTCGACCCAGGCGGCGATCGCCTCGCGGCTCCAGCGGTGGTCGTCGTTCAGGTGGACGATCAGCGCCGACAGCGTCAGCACCTTCTTGCAGCCCTCGCCCGGGCAGGCGCGCACCGTGCCATCCAGAACGTCGAAGTACGCCTCCAAGTCCTTGGTCGGACGCCGCCCCTCCATATCGTCCGGCAGCCGATACATGCCCTCGTAGGCGGCGCCAAGGGCGCACGAGGCGTGGCGGCCGTGGAAGTAGTCGCCGAACGCCTGTTCGGGACGCGGTCGGCCCCCGAACGAATGGCGTCGGCGAGGGCGTGTTCGACTTCGGGATTGCGAGCGGGCATGGGCACGGGACGCCTCCCTGGAGGACAGGAGTCCTGATACCACGGAATCGTGCAAACCGGGGGCCCTGAATACCAGAGCGCCGGCGGGCTTTCCCGGCTCGCCCCTGACGAGCCTGTCCGGCTCTGGAACGTCGTGTGTGCCGGGACCGAACAGGGCTTTGGCTAGAACGGCTTGCCGAGGCGCTCCTGGAGCTTCTCGCGGTAGCCCCGGCTGAGGGTGAGGCGGGTGCCGTTCTGCAGGATCACCACGTACTCGCCGTTGAACCAGGGCTGCAGTTCCTTGATGCGATCGCTGTTGACGATGCGGGAGCGGTGGATGCGGACGAAGCGCCGCGGATCCAGCCGCGCCTCCATCCCGTTCATCGTCTCGCGGAACAGGTGCGAGTCCTCCCCCAGGTGCAGCCGCACGTAATTGCCCGCCGCCTCGATCCACACGATGTCGTCGGTGCGCAGGAAGAACACCCGCCCGCCCGACTTGACGACGAGCCGATCGAGCCGCTGCGGTTCGGGCTTGATGTCCTGGACCAGCGCCATCAGCCGCTTGCCCAGGTCGCCGGCCCGGCGCCGCTCGACGTGGCTGCGGGCGTGCTGCAGCGTCTGCTGGAAGCGGTCGCGGCCGAACGGCTTCAGCAGGTAGTCGATGGCGTGGACCTCGAACGCCTTGAGGGCGTATTCGTCGTAGGCGGTGACGAAGACCACCGCCGGCATCTTCTCGGCGCCGACTTGCTGGATCACGCCGAAGCCGTCGCAGGCTGGCATCTGCACGTCGAGGAACACCAGGTCGGGCTGCTGGTGGGTGATCGCATCGACGGCCTGCTGGCCGTCGGCGCACTGGCCGATGAGCTCGATGTCCTTTTCCTGCTGCAGCAGGCCGACGATGCGCTCGCGCGCCATCGTCTCGTCGTCCACGACCATGGTCCGGATCTTCGTCACGCCACGCCCTCCATCGCCTCGGTTTCCCGGGCCTCGGTCTCGGTGGCCTCGGTGGCCACCTCGTCGATCGGAATCGCGATCACCACCGACAATCCCCCACCGGCCGGCCGCCGCACCTCGAAGCGGTGCTGGTCGCCGTAGAGGTGCACCAGCCGCGATCGGGTGTTCGACAGCCCGACGCCCCGTTCGAGATCGGGCAGCCGGGAGGCCGGCACGCCGACGCCGTCGTCGCGCACTTCCAGCTCGAGCATCGAACCGGCGCGCATCGCCCGCACCAGCACGTGCCCGGGGCCGATCCGCGGTCCGATGCCGTGCCTGATGGCGTTTTCGACGAGTGGCTGCAGCAAAAGGTTTGGCACCGGACAATCCAGGGTGTCGGGCGCGATGTCGAAGGTCACGTCGAGCCGCTCCCGGAACCGCGCCTGCTCGATGGCGACGTACTTCTGCAGGAAGTCCAGTTCCTGCGCCAGCGCCACCTCCTGCACCCCCAGGGACTCGAACGACAGCCGCAGCAGGTCGCCGAGCCGGGCCAGCATGGCATCGGCGGCTTCGACGTCGCGGTGCATCAGGGCCGAGATGGTGTTGAGGGTGTTGAACAGGAAGTGCGGCTGCAGCTGGCGCTGCAGCGTCTGGAGCTGGGCCTCCATCAGGCGCGTCTCGAGCCGCGAGGCCCGCAGCGCCCGGTCCTGCGCTTCGTACTGATAGCGCAGGGCGTGGCTGACGCCGACGATCGCCCAGTAGGTCATCATCTCCCAGTCGAATTGCAGGAAGAACAGCCGCTGGGCTTCCATCCACCACGACCCGGTCGATTCCCCCCACCAGGTGTAGATGGCGAAGCGAGCGAGGACGAAGAGCGAGACGTGCGCGAGCGTGCTGGCGAAGACCCCGCCGACGTGCACCGGGATGCTGCGCAGCCACGACGCCCGCTCGAACGGGAACCGCCGGGCCAGCCACAGAATCGCCGGCGCGATGAGGGCCCAGCTGTACCAGTAGCTCAGGTTGAGCAGGAGCAGCATCGGCAACGACGCCTTGCCGTTCTGCCCGAAGGTGGTGACGTAGGAGTAGGCGGTGAACGCTGAGAAGAACCCGAGGACCGTGGCGACTCCGAAGATGAAGCGCAATCGGAGGGCGCCGGACGTACTGACCATCCCTCCACTATCGAGCCCCCATCCGGTGCGGTCAAGGCGCGTGCGCGAAGAGAGCAGCCCGCGCTGCGCTTCGTCCCTGACCAGCGTGCTTTCATCACTGACGAGCCGCTGGACACGGCCGGGCGCCTGCCCGCTGGTCAGGTCGAGCCTGGCGATCGTGCGGCGCCGAAGGTCGTGCAGCACGTGCCGTCTCCCTGCACGCGGTGTGCCGTACCCGGGGACCAGTGGCCGGGCGTCGGGGACCGGGGATTACGGAACGGGGCTCACGGGCTCGGTCTCGGGTTCGAGCAGGAGGAATCCAAGCGGTGGGATCGTCAGCGGCAGCGACTGCGGGTGACCGTGCATCGCCACCGGCTCGGCCTCGAGGCGGCCGCCGTTCCCGGTGTTGCTGCCGCCGTAGACCGCCGCGTCGCTGTTCAACCGCTCGCGCCAGCCGCCCGGCCGCGGCACGCCAATCCGATACCCGTTCCGCGGCGTCGGCGTGAAGTTGGCCACCGCCACCACGACGGCCCCGGTGGCCGGATGGCGGCGCACCAGCGACACGATGCTGTTCTCGTGGTCGTGGCAGTCGATCCACGAGAACCCTTCCGGCGCGAAGTCCTCGGCCCAGAGCGTCGCCGTGTCGCGGTAGGTGCGGTTCAGGTCGCGGACCCAGTGTTGCAGGCCCCGGTGACGCGGATCACCGAGCACCGGCCAGTCGAGCTCCCAGTCGTGGTTCCACTCGCGCCACTGCCCGATCTCCGCGCCCATGAACAGCAGCTTGCCGCCGGGGTGCGCGAACATGTAGCCGAGCAGGGTTCGCAGCGTGGCGTGCTTCTGCCACACGTCGCCGGGCATCTTCGCCAGCAGCGATCGCTTGCCGTGCACGACCTCGTCGTGCGAGAACGGCAGCAGGAAGCGTTCACTGAAGGCGTAGAGCAGCGAGAACGTGATCCGGTCGTGGTGCCACTTGCGAAACAGCGGATCGTGGCCGCAGTAGTCGAGCATGTCGTGCATCCACCCCATGTTCCACTTGTGGGTGAAGCCGAGCCCGCCGAGATGCGCGTCGCGGGTGACGCCCGGCCACGAGGTGGACTCCTCGGCCACCAGCAGCACGCCCGGATGCGCGGCGCGGACGACGCCGGTGAGGTGCTGGAGGAACGCGACGGCTTCGAGGTTCTCGCGGCCGCCGAACTGGTTGGGGACCCACTCCCCCGCCTGGCGCGAGTAGTCGAGGTACAGCATCGACGCCACCGCGTCCACCCGCAGGCCGTCGATGTGGAACTCGCGCAGCCAGTAGAGGGCGCTGCTGACGAGAAAGGCACGGGTCTCGTGCCGGCCGTAGTTGAAGACCAGCGTCCCCCAGTCCTGGTGCTCGCCTTGACGGGGATCGGCGTGCTCGTAGAGCGCCGTGCCGTCGAAGCGGGCCAGGCCGTGGGCGTCCTTGGGAAAATGCCCGGGCACCCAGTCGAGGACGACGCCGAGCCCGGCCTGATGACAGGCGTCGACCAGCGCGCGGAAGTCGTCGGGGGTGCCGAAGCGGCTCGTCGGCGCGAAGAAGCCGGTCACCTGGTAGCCCCACGAGCCGGTGAACGGGTGCTCCATCACCGGCATCAGCTCGAGATGGGTGAAGCCCATGTCGCGCACGTAGGGCACCAGCGTCTCGGCCATTTCCCGATAGGTCATGGTGCGCGCGCCACCCTCGGCACGCCGCCACGATCCCAGGTGCACCTCGTACATCGACAGCGGCGCGGCGCGGGTGGCCGGGCGGGCGTCGCGCCGCGTCATCCACTCGGCGTCGCCCCATTCGTAGGCGTCGCGCCACACGACCGAAGCGGTGTCGGGTGGCGGCTCCGACCAGCGCGCGAACGGATCGGCCTTGAGCTCGCGGTGCCCGCGCGCGTCGAGGACGGAGAACTTGTAGCGCGGACCGGCGGACAGCCCGGGCACGAAGATCTCCCAGACGCCCGACCCGGCCAGGAAGCGCATGGGATGCACGCGTGCGTCCCAGCCGTTGAAGTCGCCGACCACGCTGACACGCGCGGCGTTGGGGGCCCACACCGCGAAGAGCACGCCGTCGGTCGGCCCGAAGCGGAACAGCCGGGCGCCCAGGGCTTCGTAGGCGCGCTGGTGGGTGCCTTCGCGCCACAGATGGCCGTCGAGTTCCCCGAAGGCCGTGCCGTAGCGGTACGGATCGTCCAGAAGAGCTTGCCCGCCGTCGGGCGAGGTCACTCGCAGCCGATAGTCGAGCCGGTCGATCGACGCCCCGGGCAGGTGCGCTTCGAACACGCCCGCCTCATGCAGCCGCGCCATCGGCGTGACCGCGCCGCCCGGCTCGGCCACGACGTCGACCGCCGCCGCCTGGGGACGCACGGTCCTGACCACCACGCCCGCGGCCTCGGTGTGGGGACCGAGCACGCGGAACGGATCGCCGTGGCGGGCCTCGGCGAGCGCGTGCAGGTCGGCAGCAGGCAGCGGGGATCGGGACATCGCCGGCGGTGACCGCATCTTATCGTGGCGCCGGCGGACCTGCGGGTGGCGCTGGCAGCCCGCCTGTCACCACGGGCTGCTAGTATCGGCAGATGACACCAGGACTCTACGCCCGCTTCGCCACCAGCGACGGCACATTCACGGTGCGCCTCTTCGAGAAGGAGACGCCCAAGACCGTGGCCAACTTCGTGGCCCTGGCCGAAGGCACCAAGGAGTGGACCGATCCGGCGACGCGCACCAAGACGACGCGCCCGTTCTACAACGGGCTCATCTTCCACCGCGTCATCCCCGACTTCATGATCCAGGGTGGCTGTCCGATGGGCAATGGCATGGGCGGGCCCGGGTACCAGTTCGCTGACGAGTTCGCGCCGGGGTTGAAGCACGACAAGCCCGGCATGCTCTCGATGGCCAACTCGGGGCCGAATTCGAACGGCAGCCAGTTCTTCATCACCCTGGTGCCGACGCCGTGGCTCGACAACAAGCACTCGGTGTTCGGCGAGATCGCCGAGGGCATGGACGTCGTGAACGGGATCGGCAAGACCGCCACCGGCCGTCAGGACCGCCCGGTGAAGGACGTCCGCATCGAGTCGGTCACGATCGAGCGCGTGTAGCCGAGGGCCGCGGCCCGCCGCCGCCGTGACGCCCGTCACGGTCGTGGCCGGCGCGGTGCAGGCGTTCGGCGACGATCGAGAGGCCTGCCAGCACGAGCGCGGCCAGCGCCATCGACGCGATGGCGGGACCCTCGGACAGGGCGACGACCGGCGGCGGCGCAACCAGCGCGACGAGCGTCAGGACAAGGACGCCATGGGGATAGCTCCTGGCGTGCCGTGGAGCAAGGAGGGCGCCACGACGCCGTCGCGGCGTTGGTGGCCGGATTCCGCGTGATCGGCCCGCGGCGCCGGACAACCCATTGGCTCGTGCAGCCAACCGCCCGGCCGGCGACGGCTCCGGTACAGACGACGAGGGCGGCTCGCGCCGCCCTCGTGTTGGTGCCGAAGCGTGCAGACTCGCCTACATGCTCGAGGTCTTGGTGAGCGCCCCCGCCAGGTTGTTGAGCGCCACTTCCAGCGTGCGGCGCGACGTGGCGACGTTCATGCGCATGTGGTTGGCGCCGCCGGTGCCGTAGCTGTGGCCGGCGTTGAGCTGCACCTTGGCGTTCTTCACCAGGTAGCGCTCGAGCATCTGCTCCGGGGTGAGCGTCGGCGCGGTGGCGGCCTTGGTGCGGTTGTAGTCGGCGGCCATCGCCTTGGTGTTGATCCGGTCGGCGAGCTCGGTGAAGTCGAGCCACATCAGGTAGGTGCCCTGCGGCTTCGCGGTCTTCACCCCCGGCAGCTTGCTGTTGATGAAGTCGGCCGCGAAGGTGGTGTTGCCGTCGATGTAGTCGACGCACTGGTTCAGCCACTCCTCGCCCTCGGGCATGTAGGCGCCCTGGTTGGCGATGACGCCGAGGGTGTTGATGTCGGCGCGGTGGTGCACCTTGATGCGGTTCATGTACTCGGCGTTGGTCGAATAGAACCACGCCGTCTTGTGCGCCGCCAGGCCGAACGACTTGCTGGCCGCCTTGAAGGTGATGCTGTTGTCGACGATCGCCTTGTTGGGCAGGCTGGCGAACGGCGTGTACTTCTGGCCCTTGGCGACGAAGTCGCAGTGGATCTCGTCGGCCAGCACCACGACCCGGTGCTTCAGGCAGATCTCGCCGATGCGGGTCATGTCCTCGGCGCTCCAGCAGTTGCCGGTCGGGTTCTGCGGGTTGCAGAGGATGAACGTGTTGGTGTCGACGCTGATCTGCTTCTCGAACTGCTCGAAGTCCATCGCGAAGCGGCCGTTGGCGAACTTGAGCGGCACGTCCTCGGCGAGGGTCTGGCTGGCGGTGAGGTCGCTGTAGAAGCCGTTGTAGGTCGGCGTCTGCAGCAGCACCTTGGTGCCCTTGGGCGAGAAGGCCTTCAGCGTGGCGATGAGCGCCGGGTGGACGCCGGCGGCGATGACCAGCTGCGACGGCTCGATGGTGACGCCGTAGCGCCGCTTGTTCCAGGCGATGATGCCCTCGGCGAACGAGTCGGGCATGTCGAGGTAGCCCCAGTTCTCGTGCTCGAGCCGATCCTTGAGCGCCTTGGTGATGGACGGCGCCGCCTTGAAGTCCATGTCGGCGATGCCCATGCCCACCTGGACGGCGTCCTTGCCGTAGGTGCGGATCTGCTGGTCGTACTTCACCGAGTTGGTGCCGAAGCGGTTGTACGGCGTGTCGAAATCGAACCGGCCGTTCCCGGCCTGCGCCAGGCCGGTCGCCGCCGAGGCCACGGCCGGCGCGCCGCCGCCCACCGCGCCGAGCAGCGCCGTCATCCCCGCGTTCTGAAGAAACGTCCTGCGCCCGAGCCCGTGCTGCTTCGACATGTGTATCTCCGGAGTGACCGGGCCGCGGCCGTCATGGCCGATCCGGCGTGCTGCCGGAAATACTAAACCACCCGGCGCATGGATGCGTGCAGTTTTGTGGCTGCGGCGGTCGGCCCTGGCAGGGCCCGTTCCAGGGCCGATCCGTGCAGTGTCGCCTGGCCGGTGGCCATGCCGGCGGCGGCCCGGCCGGGCGCTGCCAGGCGGGTGGCAGGCCCCGTCAGCGGGTGAGGCCGCGGGCGGCCAATTCCGCGGTGGCCGTGTCGACGCGGTCCACGGCGGTCTGCTGCCGGAGCCAGGCGATGAGCTCCGCCATCCCCGCCTCGAAGGTGACCGACGGCTCGAAACCCAGCAGCCGGCGCGCCTTGCCGATGTCGGCAAAGCAGCACCGGATGTCGCCGGCGCGGTACTGGTTGTTGACGTCGGGCGCGACGTTCACGCCGAGCTGTCGGATCAGCGTCTGCGCCACCTCGAGGACGCTGGTGCAGCGGCCCGTGCCGAGGTTCACCGCCTCGTAGTCGGCGGCGCCGCTCGCGAGCGGCAGGAGCAGGCCCTGCACGATGTCCTGCACGTTGATGAAGTCGCGCCCCTGGCGCCCGTCCTCGAAGATGACCGGGGCCTTGCCGTTCAGCAGCCGGCCGCCGAAGATCGCCGCCACGCCGGTGTACGGATTCGACAGCGCCTGGCGCGGCCCGTAGACGTTGAAGAAGCGGAACGCCACGGTCGGAATGCCATAGGCGCGGCCCACCGACAGGCACATCTCCTCCTGGTCCCGCTTGGAGACGGCGTAGATCGACGTCGGCCGCAGCGGCGTGTCCTCGCCGGTCGGCAGCGGCGTCAGTTCCTCCCCGTACGGATCGAAGCGATCCCAGTCGCGCTGTCGCAGCGTGCGATCGGTGCGCAGCGCCGGGTGGACCACGGCGCCGGCGGCCGTGCGATACGCCCCCTCGCCGTAGATCGACATCGACGAGGCGACGATGAGCTTCTCCGGCCGGTAGCGTCCGTGGGCGAGGATCTCCAGCAGGTGCGCGGTGCCCATCGTGTTGGCGTCGATGTACCTGGTGATCTCGTACATGGACTGGCCGACACCCACTTCGGCGGCCAGGTGGTAGACCACCTCGCACCCGGCGAGCGCGTCCGCCCACACCGCCGGATGGCGCACGTCGCCGCGGCGCGCGTCGACGCCGGCGGGCACCCACGCCGGCCAGGTGGCATCGGCGCCGTGCACCTGCGGCACCAGCGCGTCGAGGATCCGCACGTCGTGCCCGCGCGCGACCAGCGCGTCCACGAGATGCGATCCGATGAACCCTGCCCCGCCCGTGACCAGAATCCGCATGCGCACCGACCTGACGACGACCTGACCCGTGAGCTTACGTCATCGTGCGGCGACGCTCCACGCCGGCGGGCACGGCCGGCAGGCGACGCGTGATCTCGCGCCCGCGCCCCGGCGCCAGCCCTGAAACGGCGGCGATACACTGTGCAGCCGTGTCCACCGAGTGGGATGCCTCGTCGTATCACGCCGTGTCGGCGCCGCAGACCACCTGGGGTCACGCCGTGCTCTCGCGTCTCGGGCTCGACGGCGGCGAACGGACGATCGACGCCGGCTGCGGATCCGGTCGCCTCACCGCTGCGCTGCTCGACCGCCTGCCGCGGGGCCGCGTGCTGGCGCTCGATCGATCGCGCAACATGCTCGAGGTGGCGCGCACCAACCTGCGGCCTGCCTACGGCGACCGCGTCCAGTTCGTGCAGGCGGCGCTGCCGATCGTGCCGGTGGCGGGCTGGGCCGACGTCGTGTTCAGCACGGCCACGTTCCATTGGGTTCGCGATCACCGGGCGCTCTTCGGCCAGATCTTCGGCGCCCTGCGTCGCGGGGGACGGCTGCACGCCCAATGCGGCGGCGGACCCAATCTGGCCCGGGCCCACGCCCTGGCCGAAGAGGTGATGGCCGGCGGGCCCTTCGCACCGCACTTCGCCGCCTGGCCCGGCGTGTGGGAGTTCGCCTCGGCCGAGGCCACGCGCGACCGGCTGTTGGCGGCGGGTTTCACCGCGGTCGTCACCGAACTGGTCGAGGCGCCGACGACGCTCGCCACCGAGGCCGACTACCGCGCCTTCGTCACCACGGTGATCTACCACCCGCACCTGGCGCAGCTGCCGGCGACGCTGCGGCCGCGTTTCATCGACGAAGTCACGGCGCTGGCGGCGCGCCAGGCGCCCGCGTTCACGCTCGACTACTGGCGGCTGAACATGACAGCGACGCGGCCAGCGGCCTGAGCGGCGTCAGCGCCGGGCGACCAGGCGCCAGAACTGACGCTCGTCGAGCACGGTGATCGCCTGCCCCTTGGCGCGGAGCCGCTTGATCTCCATCAGCTTGATGCCGCCGGCGGCGCCGGCGGCCTGCAGGGGATTGGGCGCACCGCGCACGACCACCGTGGTCTTCGACGACGGAGAACCGTGCACGATGGCGCCGGCGCGCGTCGCCGCCTTGGCGGCCTCGGCCCGTGGCCGAGACAGGATGCCGGTGAAGGCCAGGTGCACGCCCTTCAGGCTGCGCACACGGCCGGTGGCCAGGGTCGCCGGCCGGGTCCGCAGCGCGGTGATGAGCTCGTCGGCGCTCTCGTAGCGCTTGCGCCGCTCGCCGATGCACCGGTAGATGATCTCCTTCAGCTCGCCGCTGCAGGCCAGCCGGCGCACGTCGGCCGGCCGGATGCGTGAGCGCGCGTCGCCCTTCACGAGCATCGCCAGCAGCTGGCCCACCTGGTAGACGTCGTCGCGGGCCTGCCACTTCGGCACGAGGCCGGCGATGACTTCGCTCGGCGCGGTGAGCGTGTTCATCGTGCCGGCGGTGATGCCGCGCTGGTCGCTCTGCTGGCGGACGATGCCGAAGTCGCCGAGCTTGAGCGTCGGGCCGTCGCAGACGAAGACGTTCAGGGGCGTCAGGTCGCGGTGCAGGAGCTGGCCCCGATGGAGCTTGCCCAGCACCTCGAGCACGCCGGCGATCTCGCGCCGTGCGGCGGCATCCGTCCAGGGCCGGCCCGATCGCGCCAGGAAGCTGCTGAGGTCGCCGTGGCCGGCGAACTCGAGGGTGAGCGCATAGAACATGCGGCCATCCGGCTGGCGGACGGGGAAACAGTCGTAGACCTGGATGGCGCGTGGATGCGCCGCCAGGAGCTGGCCGAAGTAGGCCTCGCGCAACCAGCCATCCATCCTGGTGCTCAACTTGAGGCAGACCTCGGACGGGACCCCGCGCGCGCGGCCGATTCGGCGGGCCAGGTAGACCTGCCCGAACCCCCCTTCGCCGAGGAGCCGCCCGATTCGGTAGGCGTGCCCGGTGTCGGGACTGGTGAGCACCTCGCCGGCGATGGCAAGGCGCGCGCTCTTGCTCGTGGCACTGCGGGGCCGGGTGCGTGTGGTGACGGCGGTAGCGGCCCGGGCTGGCAGGGATGATCGGGTCAATCGCACGGTTCCAGTCTAGTGGGGCCTCTGCAGCCGGCAACCTGCGGCGCCGATAGAGCGGACGATCGCCCCCTGGAGTGCCCTCATGACCGTCACGGCCCGGTGCCTCGCCTGTCTCGTCGCCGCCACGTTGTGGAGCGGGGTCGTCGCCGCCTCGGCGCAGGATCAGCCGGTGCCCCCGGGCGGCCGGCTCACCGGGCGGGTCACCGATGGGTCGGGTGCCGCCCTTCCCGGGGTGACCATCACGCTGCGCCCTGCCGCCCCGGGAAACCCGACCAGCCTCGTCAGCGACGGCGTCGGCCAGTACACATCCCCGGCCCTTCCGCCCGGCGTCTACGAGGTCACCTTCGAGATGTCGGGCTTCGCGTCGCGCACCAAGCCCGGCGTCGAGCTTCGCGAGGGCGAGCTCTTCATCCTCGATCAGCAGCTCGGCCTGGCCTCGCTGGCCGAGACCGTGCAGGTCGTCGCCGAGGCGCCTGAGCCTCCGCCGGCACCGGCCCCACCTCCGCCACCGCCGCCCCCGCCCCCGCCGGTGCGGCTGGCGGCGCCCAGGAAGCCGGAAGCCGTGCCCGTGCCCGCGGAGGTGCTGGCCTCAGTCTGCGGACCCGGCCAGCCGGGCGATGCCAGCCTCACGATCGGCCACCTGGTGGCGCACCGCGACGAGCCGGGCCGCCGGCTGTACGGTCGTGGCGACGTCCTGGTGCTCGACGTGGGCGCCGACCTGGGGCTCGAAACCGGTCAGAACCTGGTCGTTCGGCGCCGCTTCGCTACCGGCGAGCGCGGCCTCCCGGCGGCCAAATCGACGTTCGGTGAGCAGACGGCCGGCCTCATCCAGATCGTGGAAGCCGGCATCGAGAACTCGGTGGCGATCGTCGTCTACGCCTGCGGCGAACTCTTTGCCGGCGACACGGTAGAGCCCTTCGACGCGCTGCCGGTCTTCACCGCCCAGGCCCTGGGCACGCCCTACTACGACGATCCGGCCAAGGTCATCATTGGCGAGCACGGCCAGACGATGGGCGCGCCGCGCCAGCTCATGGTGATCGACCGGGGCGCGGCACAAGGCGCCGAACGCGGCCAGCGCCTGACGATCTTCCGGCGATCGCTCGGCACCAAGGGGCCGGTCGTGTCGATCGCCGACGCGATCATCGTCGCCGTACGGCCCGAATCGGCCACCATCCGCATCGAGCGCGCCAGCGACGCGGTGAGCGTCGGCGACCTGGTGGCGCTGCACCGCTAGGCGATCCTCGGGGGCTGGGGGCTGGGGGCTAGCGCTCGCCACGGTCCCGCTGCGCACCGCCGCGCTTCTTCCTGGCGGTGCACAGCCCTGCTCGTTGACTGGCTCTAGTGAAGTAGTCATTCGGCAAGCCCCAGTCCCCAGCCCCCAGTCCCTAGCCCCAGCTAGTATCCACAAATGTAGATATGTTGCTTCATGGTATAGGCTAGTCCTTCGCCATGCCCGCCACCGTGCTCGCCGCCGTCACCCCGCGCCGTCTCGACGTCCAGCGCTCCGAGATCACCATCGACGGCCATGTCCTCACCGACGTCTCGCTCGGCGGCTGGGCCTACGGACCGGAACTCGGCACCGCACCGGTAGTGGTCGTCGTCGGCGGGATTACGGCGTCGCCCTTTCCGCTCGGTGATGGCCGCGGCGAGGCGCAAGGCGGCACCGACGCGTGGTGGCCGGCGCTCGCCGGCCCCGACCTGATCGACCCGGCGCGCGTCACCGTGCTCTGCCCGTGCTGGCCCGGTAACGGCTCGACGTGGGGCGGATTCGACGACGACGGACCGCTCCCGGCGATCTCGGTGCTGGGCCTCGCCGATCTCGTGGCGGCGTGGCTCGACGGCTGCGGCTGCACGGTTCCGGTGACGTGGGTGGGCGCCAGCCTCGGCGGCATGGTCGGTGTGGCCTTCGCCGTGCGGCACCCGGAGCGCTGCGGCCGGCTCATCGCCATCTCGGCGGGGCTGCGCCCCGATGGGTGGGGCACGGCCACCCGGCACCTGCAACGCGAGCTGGTGCGCGACGCCATCCGCAACGGTGACGTCGCCACCGGCATGAGCCGCGCCCGCCAGCTCGGGATGCTCACCTACCGCGGCCGCGACGAGCTCGACACCCGCTTCGGCACGCTCGAGCCCGGCCTCGAACGGCCGCCGGTCGCCGAGTATCTCGAGCATCACGGCCGGCGCTTCGCCGAGCGGTTCCCGGTCAAGACCTTTCTGATGCTCAGCGAGTCGATCGACCGCGGCGCCATCGGTGTCGATCCGCGGACGCGGCGCGCGCTGCTCGAAGGCGTCACCGCCGACACCATCGTCGTCGGCGTGCCCGGCGACATGCTGTTTCCGTGGGCGCTGCAAGTGGAGCTGCACCGCGAGCTCCAGGCCGCCGGCGCGCAGTCGTCGCTGTGGACGCTCGACTCGCTCTACGGCCACGACGCGTTCCTCGCCGATCAGGACCGGCTGGCCGAGTTGCTGCGCGGAGCGCGCGCCTTCGGCGGCACGCCAACCGTCGGCTCCCGTCCGCGCTTCGAGGGTGTGGGCGTGGAACCCGTGCGCGAGCTGCGCATCGGCATGGTGGGCTGCGGCACGGTGGGCCGCGGGCTGCTCGAGATGATCGAGCGGCAGCACGCCGCCGTCGCCGACCGCTACGGCGTGCGCTTCCGCGTGTCGCGGATCGCCGTGCGCGACCTGGGCAAGGATCGTGGGCCCCTCGCCGCCGGCATCCCGCTCACCGACCGGCCACTGGACCTGGTCAGCGATCCGACCGTGGACGTGGTGGTGGAGGTGGCCGGCGGCACGGCGATGGAGCCGATCCTCACCGCGGCGCTGGCGGCCGGCAAGCCGGTCGTCACCGCCAACAAGGCGCTCCTTGCGTCGAAGCTGGCGGAGCTGGGCGTCCTGGCGCAGCGCACCGCGACGCCGCTGTACTGCGAAGCCGCGGCGGCCGCGGCCCTGCCGATCATCCGACACTTGAGTCATCGCGCCGACGAGATCGACAGCCTGGCCGGCATCCTCAACGGCACCTGCAACTTCGTGATGACGCGGATGGAGCAGGAGGAGCTGACCCTCGACGAGGCGGTCAAGGAGGCGCAGTCCCTGGGCTTCGCCGAAGCCGATGCGTCGGCCGATCTCGACGGCTCGGACGCCGCCGCCAAGCTGTCGATCCTCGCCTACCGTGCCTTCGGCGCGTGGGTGCGGCCCGACGGGTTCCTGGTCCGCGGCATTCGCGAACTCGGCCCGGCCGACAGCGACCTCGCCGAGTCGATGGGGTGCCGCATCCGGCTCATCGCGCGGGCCGCGCGCATCGATGGCGCGCTCGACATGGCGGTCGAGCCGCTGCTCCTGCCCTCCTGGCACCTGCTGGCGTCGGTGGAGGAGGAGTACAACGCCGTCTATCTGCGCTGCGCGTCGGCGGGCGACCTGAGCCTGTTCGGCAAGGGGGCCGGCGCGCTGCCGACCGCCACGGCGGTGCTCGGCGATCTCATCGATCTGGCGCAGGACAACTCGGTGCGCTGGCCGGTGCCGCAGGCCTTGCCGGTGGCCGCGGCCGGCGCGGCGGTGCGGCCGGCGTCGAGGCGGCACTACCTGCGCGTCACCGGCGATGCGCACCCGGGACTCGAACGTCGGGTCGAAAGCCTGGTCCGCCACGCCGGCCTGGCCGTGCAGAACCGCGCCACGCGTACCGAGTCCGAACGCGTGCACCTGGCCTTCATGCTCTCGCCCAGCCAGGATGAGGCGCTCGTGTCGGTGCGCGAGGCGGTCAGGCGGCTGGCTCGCGTGGAGACCACCGTGACGCTCGGGGTGCTCGAATGAGCGGCGTCGCCCGCTGGCTCGACCCGCAGGGATGCCCGGCCGAACGCCCGGCAGTGTCGGCGATGGCCGAGGCAACCCGGACGCTGCACGACTCGCTCGACGCCCACGCTCGACGCTCCGGTCTCGCCTACCTGCATCCCGACGAGCCCACTGTGCAGCTCGATCTGCTCGGGTCGGCGCGCGCCGTCGCCTGGCAGGAAGGCAAGGCCGCGTTCCTCTTCGCCAGCGAAGGCGCCTGGTCGGACTTGCCGCACCTCTACGCGCGCTACGGCACCACGGTCACGGCAGCACTCATCGCCCGCCTCAAGGCGCTCGAGGCGGCCAGCGCGGTGCTGGTCTGCGATTCCGGGATGCAGGCCACCGCGCTCACCTTCGACGTCCTGATGACGCCGGGCGCACACGCCGTGCTGATGCGGCAGGTCTACAACAAGACCAAGACGTACCTCACGTGGCTGGCCGATCGCGTCGGCGGGTCGATCACCATCGTCGACGATGGCGATCACGCGGCGCTCGGCGCCGTCATCCGGCCGGAGACGCGGTTCGTCTTCGCCGAGACCTTCACCAACCCGCTGGTCCGGGCCCAGGACATCGCCGCGCTGGTGCGGCTGGTGGCCGGCGCGCGCGCCGTCGCGCCCGAGCTGCGCCTGGTCGTCGATTCGACCATCGCCACGCCGTGGGCGTTCGCGACGCCGCTCCTCGACCAGGGCGTGGACGTCGTGCTGGCCAGCGGCACCAAGGCACTGGGCGGCACCGACCGCGATCTGTGGGGCTACGTCGCTACCAACGACACGCCGATTGGCAACGCCGTGATGGATCTGATGGCGATGCGTGGCGGGATCCTCGACTGGCGCCGGGCCGAGGCGATCGCCGCCGGCCTCGGAGACGCCGAACAGGCGCACGCCCGGCGATCGAAGACCGCCAGCCGCGTCGCCGCGTTCCTGGCCTCGCACCCGGCCGTGAGCGAGGTGTTCCATCCGTCGCTGCCCGGGCATCCCGATGCCGCCGCCATCGCCGCGCAGTACGTGCGGCACGGCTCGATGGTGTCCTTCCGCGTCCGCGGCGCCGATGAGGCGCAGACGCGGCACGTCGCCGACGTGCTGGCGACGACGACGATCGTCCGCTACGCGCTCTCCTTCGACGGACTCGCCACCAAGGTGAACCACCACCAGACGGTGTCGGAGTACTTCACGCCCGCCCCGGAGCTGAAGCGCAGCGGCTTCGACCGGCTGATCCGGCTGGCGGTGGGCCTCGAGGACGCCGACGACCTCATCGCCGCGCTGAACTGGACGTTGCACCACGCCGCGGAAGTGACGCCCGCCGAGATCGAGGGCTGGCAGCGGGAGCGCCTCGTGTCACTGGGTCTCGCCGACGTGTCCGCGCCCTCGGGTGCCGTCCCCGCGCGCCGCTGATCCCTCCCGCCAACCAGTGCGTCTGGCCCGGGACGAGTGCGACCGTTGAGGTAGAATCGCGGGTCGCCGCTTTGCCTGCCGATTCATGATTCGCCCCACGGCCGCTGCCCTCGTCGGCGTTGTCCTGATCGCGACAGGAGCCCCCGCCGCGCAGGCGCCGCCGCCAGCGCCAGCCGTGGGTGCAGCGGCCACCGACGGCGTGCCGGCGCGGCATCCCGAGGAAGGGCGGCCCTTCGTCCGCGTCTACCTGCCCGAAGAAGTCTCCGGCGCCGGGCAGAACTGGGGCATGGTGCAGGACGCCAGGGGCGTGCTCTACGTCGCCTCGGCCCACGGCGTGATCGAATTCGATGGGGTCGCGTGGCGGCTCATCGAAATGGAAGGCTTGGGCATCGTCCGGTCCCTCGCTATCGACGCGAACGGCCGGATTTACGCCGCCGGCTCCGGAAGGTTCGGCTATCTGGAACCGGATGCCAACGGTCAGCTCGCCTACCGCTCTCTGCTGCCGCACGTGCCAGAGGACGCCCGGGCGTTCACCGACGTATGGCGGACGTTCATCACGCCGTCAGGTGTGCTCTTCGACTGCGAGCAGTACCTGTTCCGCTGGGCCAATGACACCGTCCAGGTGATCCGGGCGCCGACGCGGATCTCCCGCGGGGCGCTCGTCGACGGCCTGTTCTACACGACGTTGCCCGAGTCGGGACTGAACGTCCTGGAGGGGGATCGATTCCGCGCCTTGCCCGGGACCGAGGCGCTGGCCCGAGAAGTGTATCCGGTGGTCCTGCGCTACGACGAGCGGCGGCTGCTCATCGCGACGCGCGCCAATGGCCTGTTCCTGTACGACGGCGCCGCTCTCACGCGGTTTGCCACCGAGATGGACGGCGTCTTCATCGGCGGCACCGTCTATCGTGGCGTCGAGCTTCCCGACCGTTCGTTCGCCATCGCCACGACCGGCACCGGCCTCGTGATCATCGACCGACAGGGCCGGCGCGTTGCCCACATCACCAGGGACAATGGCCTGCGCTCGAACGCGGTGTACAGCGTCATGGCCGACCGGGAGGGGGCGATCTGGGTGATGGGCGAGCCAGGACTGGCCCGCATCGAGACGCCGTCGCCGGCATCCTTCTTCGACGCGACCGACGGATTCGTCGGCTACTTCAATCACACCAGGCACGATGGCCGGCTCTACCTGGCGGCGCAGTCGGGCGTCTTGTACCTGCATCCGGCGGCCCCCGGAGACCGGCGACGCTTCAGCCGCTTACCGGGCATCGACAACCAGTGCTGGTGGTTCGAGGACATGGACGACCCCGGGGGCACGCGGCCTGGGGTTCTGGCCGTGGCCTGCTCCGACGGCCTCTACGAGATTCAGGGCCTGACGACACGGCCGATCCGCGCGCCGGCTGACGGCACCTACCGAACCTCGGCGCTGCTACGCAGTCGTGTCGACCCGACCAGGCTGTGGGTCGCCTTGTTCGACGGCCTGGCCTCGTTCCGCTGGGTGGACGGCCGGTGGATCGACGAGGGCCGCGTCGAGGGAGTCATCGAACAGATCCGTGGCCTGTCCGAGCGGGAAGACGGGTCGCTGTGGGCCGGCACCAGTTCCCGGGGCGTGCTGCACATCTCCTTCGCGACGACTCCCGAACCTGGCCGGGCGCGCCCGGCGCTGGCGACCGCTGAGCGATTCGGCGAGAAGGAGGGTCTCCAGGACGACGGTGTGTTCGTCAACCGCGTCGGCGACACCGTGTACTTCACCCGCTGGACTGCCGGCCGCAGGAACTTCGCGGCGACCTGGGATCCGGCGGCCAGGCGCTTCGTCAGCGATCCCGCGTTCGCAGGTCAGCCGTTCGACGTCCTGAGTGCCAGCTTCGGACTTGCCGGCCTGCCGGATGGTCGGCTGCTCGTCAACTTCGGACGCGGCCTGTCGGTCGCCACCCGTACGCCGACTGGCTCGTGGACGTTCGATTCTTCGGCGTTCGGAGCCTATGGACGGGCCAGCACCGGGTTCCCGGCGGTCGAGCCCGGCGGCGCCGTGTGGTTCAGCGATCGCGGTCGACTCATCCGCTTCGACCTGTCGCGACGGGCGGCTTCGCCGCCAGCCCCCTACGCTGCGCTGGTCCGGAGGGTGGTGGCACCATCGGATCGCGTCCTCTTCGCTGGTGCCGGGGCCTTGGAGTCACCGCGTCTGCAGTCCGGCGAAGGTACGCTGCGCTTCGAGTACGCCGCGCCGACGTTTCTCGACGAAACCGCCACCGAATACCAGACCCGTCTCGAGGGTCTCGACGACGACTGGACGGCGTGGTCACGGGAGACCAGGCGCGACGTGACCAACCTCGGGTTCGGCGACTACCGGTTCCACGTCCGGGCCCGCAATGTCGCCGGTGTCATCAGCAGCGACGCCACCTACGCCTTCACCATCCTGCCCCCGTGGTATCGCACCTGGTGGGCCTATGCCGGATACGTGGCGCTGCTGGGACTGACCGTCTTCGGCGCCGACCGGTTCCAGCGCCGGCGGCTGGTCGGCAAGGAACGCGAGCGCGCACAACTCGCCGAGGCCAAGCTGCGCGCCGAGGCCGCCGAGGTGCTGGCCCGGACCGAGAGCGAGGGCAAGAAGAACATCGAGCTCCTCAGCGACATCGGCCGCGAGATCACCGCCTCGCTCGACTTCGAGACCATCTTCGGCAAGCTCTACGAACGGGTCAACCAACTGGTGGACGCCGACGTGTTCGGGGTCGGTCTGTACCACCCCGAGCTCAAGCAGATCGAATACCGGCTGGCCATCGAAGAGGGCAAGCGCTACGCGCCGTATACCCGTGACACGACCGACCCCGACCAGCTGCCGGTGTGGTGCATCGAGCACCGCAAGCCGGTCATCATCAACGACATCCAGACCGAGTTCTCGAACTACGTCAGCCGGTTCGAGGAGAAGAGCCAGCGGCTCGAGGACGGCTCGATGTCCAAGGCGCCGCGGTCGCTCATCTATCTGCCGCTCGAAGCCAAGGATCGGGTGCTCGGGCTCATCACGATCCAGAGCTTCGAGAAGCACGCCTACACCGACCACGACGTGAACGTGCTGCAGAGCCTGGCGTCATATACGGCGATCGCGCTCGACAACGCGGCCGCGTATCGCCAGCTGAACGAGCACGAGGTGGAGATCCGGCGGTTGTTCGAGGAGGCGCAAAAGGCCCGCGCCGTGGCCGAGGAAGCCGACGCGGCCAAGAGCGCGTTCCTGTCGACGGTGAGCCACGAGCTGCGCACGCCGCTCACCTCGGTGCTCGGCTTCGCCAAGATCATCAAGAAGCGGCTCGACGAGCGCATCTTCCCGCTGGTCCCCACCGGGGATCGCAAGGTGGCCCAGACCATCCAGCAGGTCGACGACAACCTGAACGTGGTCGTCAGCGAGGGTGAGCGGCTCACCAAGCTCATCGACGACGTCCTCGACCTGGCCAAGATCGAGGCCGGCAAGCTCGAGTGGCACATGGAGGCGGTGACGGTCGCCGACATCCTCGACCGCGCCACGGCCGCCACGGCGTCGCTGCTCGAGCACAAGGGACTCACGCTGGTGAAGGAGGTCGCGCCGGGGCTGCCGGCGGTGACCGGCGACCGCGATCGCCTCATCCAGGTCGTCATCAACCTGATTTCCAACGCGGTCAAGTTCACCGACGTCGGCTCGGTGACCTGCCGGGCGGATCGGCGCGGCAGCGAAATCGTCGTCAGCGTGATCGACACCGGCCTGGGCATCGCCGCCGACGACCAGCCGAAGGTGTTCGAGCGCTTCAAGCAGGTCGGCGACACGCTCACCGACAAGCCCAAGGGCACCGGCCTCGGCCTGCCAATCTGCCGCGAGATCGTCGAGCACCACGGCGGCCGGGTCTGGGTGGACAGCACGCTCGGCAAAGGCAGCACGTTCTCGTTCTCGCTGCCGATTGGCGTCAGCCCGCTGGCCACCGCCGGTGGCACCCCAGTGGAGCTGGCCACGCTCATCCGCCAATTGCGCGACCGCGTGATCGTCACCGCGCCGCGCACCTCCGACCGCAAGGCGCGCATCCTGGTCGTCGACGACGAAGCGAACATCCGCGAGCTCCTCACCCAGGAGTTCACCGAGGCCGGCTACCAGGTGAGCGTCGCCGCCAACGGCCGCGAGGCCATCGCCGAAGTGCGGCGCGACCGGCCCGACCTGGTCGTGCTCGACGTGATGATGCCGGAGATGAACGGCTTCGACGCCGCGGCGATTCTGAAGAACGACCCGTTCACGGCCGACATCCCGATCGTCATCCTGTCGATCGTCCAGGACCGCGACCGCGGTTTCCGGGTCGGCGTCGACCGCTACCTCACCAAGCCGATCGACACCGACCTGCTCTTCCGCGAGGTCGGCGCGCTGCTCGAGCAGAAGAAGTCGCACAAGCGCGTGCTGGTCGTCGATGAGGACATTTCGACGGTCAAGACGCTGACCGACGTCCTCACCTCGCGCGGCTACACGGTGTCGGAAGCCCGCGGCGAGGATCTCGTCGAGCGGGCCCGGGCGATCCAGCCCGACATCATCATGTTGAGCTCGGTGGCCTCGGCCCGATCGAACGCCGTCCAAATGCTCCGTTTCGAGAAGGGCATGGACAACGTGCTCTTCCTCGTCTACCAGTGAGGCCCGCCGTGAACCGCAGCATCCTGATCGTGGACGACGAGCCGCACCTGCGCACGCTCATCCATCAGACTCTCGAGGAACTCGAGGACGAAGGCGTTGAGCTCCTCATGGCCTCCAACGGCGAGGAAGCGCTCGCCACCATCGAGTCGGCGAGGCCAGCGCTCGTCTTCCTCGACGTCATGATGCCCAAGCTGAGCGGCTTCGACGTGTGCAGCCGCGCCAAGCAGACGCTCGGGCTCACCGGCGTCTACATCGTGCTGCTCACCGCCAAGGGCCAGGAGCTCGACCGGCAGAAGGGCCAGGAGGTCGGCGCCGACCTCTACATGACCAAGCCGTTCGACCCCGACGCGCTGCTCGAGAAGGCCCGCACCGTCCTCGGCCTGTGATCCGACCATGTCCCGCGTCGGCCTGAAGCAGCTCCTCGCCAGGTCGGCGGAGGCGCGGGCGCTGGTCGACGCGATGACCGCCACCCTGGGCGGTCCGATGGCCATCGAAGACGGCGAGGGACGGCATCTGCACGGCACGCCGATCAACGGCGAAGCCACCCGCTTTCCCGTCCATCTCGACCAGACGATGCTCGGCGCCGTGGCCGGCCCGGCCCACGCCGCCGCGCTGGCGACGCTGCTCGGCCACCTGGCCGCTCGCGAGGTCGAGCGCAAGGCGCTCGGCGGCGAAGTGCTCAACCTCTATCGCGAGATCAACCTGATCTACAGCTTCTCCGAGAAGCTCGCCGCGCTGCTGGACGTGGAGCGCGTCGCCCAGCTCACGCTCCAGGAGGCGCGGCGGCTGATCGTCGCCACCGACGGCGTCATCATGATGCTCGACGCCGACAGCGGCGCCCTGACCACCGTCGCCGGCTTCGGCGACGAGATGCCGGTGCTGGGAGGATTCCACAAGGGCCGGGGCATCGTCGGGGCCATCGCCGATACCGGCGTGGCCGAGATCGTCAACGACGTGGACATCGATCCCCGGCGGGTCACCGAGCACACGACGATCAAGGCGTTGATCGGCGCGGCGATGCGCGTCGGCGAGCGCATCACCGGCGTCATCGCGCTCGGCAGCACGGTGCCGATGGCCTATACCGCCGCCGAGCTCAAGCTGTTGAACACCCTGGCGCTGCAGGCGGCCACGGCGATGGAGAACGCGCGGCTCTTCGAGCGCACCGTGCAGGCGGCGGAGGAGCGGGAGCGGCTACTCAAGCTGAACAAGGAGACGGAAGTCGCGCGCGCCAAGCTGGAAAGCGAGCTCACCTTCGCCGCGCGCATCCAGGCGGCGCTCTTCCCTGCCGAGCTCCCGGCGCTGCCGGGCTTCGACCTGGCGGCGCGGAACCGGCCGGCACGCCAATGCGGCGGCGACTATTACGACGCGATCGTGGTGCCATCTCCTGCCGGCGACCGGATGCTGCTGTGCGTGGCGGATGTCTCGGGCAAGGGTCTGCCGGCCGCACTGGTGATGAGCAACATGCAGGCGACGCTACGGGCGCTGCTCGGCCGCACGCCGTCGCTGCCGGATCTCGCCGAGCGGTCGAGCGCGCTGCTCTATGCGTCGACCGCGCCCGAGAAGTACGTGACTGCCGCCCTGGTCGACCTCGACCCGGTCAGCGGCGCCATCCGCTTCGTCGGCGCCGGCCATGTCGATACGCTGATTCTCCGCGCCTCGGGCGAGGCGGTGCTGCTGTCGTCCACCGGCACGCCGCTCGGCCTGATGCCGCCAGGCCTGCCCTTCGGCGAAACCGAACAGCACCTGGCCCCAGGCGACACCCTGGTGCTGTTCTCCGACGGCGTGCCCGAGGCGCAGAACATCTTCGACGAGGAATTCGGCGAGGCCCGCGTTCTCGAGGTGCTGCGCGAGGTCAGGCACGAACCTGCGGAGGCGGTGATCGACCGGCTGCTGACCGCCCTCGACACCTTCGTCGGCGGTGCGCCGCAGTTCGACGACATCACGCTGCTGGTCGCCCGGCGTTTGGCTGATTCCGGCGTGCCCAAGACGTCAGACCCGTCGGCCTGACCGCGCGACAACTCGATCCGCGCTCGGCCTTCACGCTTCGCGTGTTTGACCTCGCTCGGGCTGAGTCATACACTCGCGACCTTGATCCACTTACCAAGAAGGAGCGAAATGCGTCCGTTCAGCTCACCGTGACCGGCACCGGGACGGACGCGCAAGGGCGGGCGATCAACAACGTGGCGGTCTACCACAAGTAGCGCCATCGTGAGAACCGCGAGTCGATGGCGGAGCGGTCGTGAGCAGAGCCGGCACACCTGCGGGAGGGTGTTATGAGACGGCTGATCGAGGAGACGCTGCGCGACGTGGCCTACGCCTGGCGGGGTCTCCGTAAGGCCCCCGGGTTCACCGCCGCTGCGCTGGCCACGCTGGCCCTGGGCGTGGCCGCCAACACCGCCATCTTCAGCGTCGCCAACACGCTCCTGATCGAGCCGCTGCCCTTCCGTGATCCGGAGCGGCTGCTGTTCGTCTGGGCCGACCAGACCGCCGAGGGGTATCCGCGCGCGCCGCTGTCGGGCCCGGAGCTCCAGGACCTCGACGAGCGCTCGTCGCAGTTCGACGGCTTCGGGGCGATCTGGGCCACGACCGCCGCGCTCACCGGGGAAAACGACCCCGAGCAGCTGCGCATCGGGCTGGTGACCACCGACTACTTCTCGCTGCTCGGCGCCGAAGCGGCGCTGGGCCGCACGTTCCAGACCGACGACGACGCTGTCGCGGCGCCGACCACCATCCTGCTGAGCGCGGCCGTGTGGCGGCGCCGCTACGGCAGCGATCCTGCCATCGTCGGCCGCCGGATCGACGTGAACGGCCGGCCGACCATCGTCGTCGGCGTGATGCCCGACCGCTTCCGGCTGCTGATGCCGCCCGACGCGGCAGTGCCCGACGACCTGGAGGCGTGGCAGCCGCTCAACCGCCGGTTCCCCGAGGGTCCGCGCGGCCAGCGCTACCTCCGCGTGATCGGCCGCATGCGTGCCGGGGTCAGCGTCGCCGACGCGCAGGCGGACATTGCCGCCGTCGGCCGCGAGATCTCGGCGGCGCATGCGTTTTACGGCGTGGCCGGCCGGCAGTTCGAGACGGTGCCGCTCCACCTCGACGCCACCCGCGACGTGCGGCGGCCGCTCGTCGCGCTGTCGATTGGCGTCGCGATCCTGCTGCTGATCGCCTGTGTGAACGTCGGCAGCCTCCTCGTTGCGCGTGCGGCGGCGCGGAGCCGGGAAACGGCGGTGAAGGCGGCGCTCGGCGCCACGGTCGGGCGGTTGGTGCGTCAGCACGTGGTGGAGTCGCTCGTCCTGGGTGTGCTCGGGGCCGGGGTCGGGCTGTTGTTCGGACGCTGGGGGCTGGCGGCCCTGCTCAGCGCGGCACCCGACGCCCTCAGCCGGCTGCGGCTGGCCTCGGTGGACACGCCGGTGGCCGTCGTCTGCACCCTGACCGTGCTCCTCTGGACCCTCGTCCTCTCGGCCGCGCCGGTCGCCGAGGCCCGGCGCGTGGGCCTGGCCCGCGCGCTCCAGCACGATGCCCGCCGCGCCGGCGGCGGCCGCCATCGGCTGCGGGGGGCGCTCACCGTGGCGCAGATTGCACTGAGCGTCGTGCTCGTGGTGGGCGCCCTGCTCCTGGTCAGGACGGTGCAGCAGATCCAGCAGGTCGATCCCGGCTTCCGCGCCGACGGCGTGCTGTCGTTCCGCGTCGCGCTGCCGGGCTCGCGCTACCCCAATCAAGACGCCTTCAACGCCTTCTCACGCCAGCTCCAGGCGGCGCTCGCCGCGCAGCCCGGCGCGATTGCGGCCTCGGCGGTGAGCCACGCGCCGTACGACCACGTGCCCAACTGGGGCGGGCCGTTCCTGGCGGTCGAGGGGGCCGATCCCTCGACCGCACCGCAGGCCGACTACCGCGCGGTCGCCCCCGGCCTGATGGAGCTGCTCGGCGTGCAACTGGTCGAGGGGCGTTTCTTCACCGAGAGCGATGACCACCACGGCGCGCCGGTGACGATCGTCGACGAGCGCCTGGCGCGGCGCACGTGGCCGAGCGAGTCGGCGCTCGGCCGCCGCCTCGCAGTGGATCCGTCAGTCGCCGGCACGCCGGCCACCTGGACCACCGTCGTCGGCGTCGTGCGGCACGTGCGGCATCGCAGTCCGATCGAGGAGGTACGCGACCAGGTCTACTTCCCCGAGCGCCAGATCCCGAGAAACCCGGCGGTCTACCTGATCAAGACCGCCGGCGACCCAGCCGCGATGACGGCGCCTGTCCACGACCTGGTGCGCTCGCTCGACCCGGCCTTGCCGATCTACGACGTGCGGCCCTTACAGGCCTACGTCACCGATGCGCGGGCCCTGCGGCAGTTCACCGCCGTGCTCGCCGTGCTCTTCGCAGTGGCGGCGCTGGCGCTGGCCTGCGTCGGCATCTACGGGGTCGTCGCCTACTCGGTCACCGAGCGGCATCGCGAGTTCGGGGTGCGGCTGGCGCTGGGCGCGCGGGGATCCCAGCTGCTCGGCATGGTGATGCGCGAAGGCGCGGCGCTGGCACTCGCCGGTCTCGTGCTCGGCCTGGTTGGCGCCGCGGCGGGAGCGTGGTGGCTGCGCAGCCAGCTGTACGGGGTCACGCCCTGGGATCCCGTGAGCCTGTCGGCGACGCTGCCGATCCTCGCGGTCGCGGCGCTGGCCGCCTGTCTTGTCCCGGCGATACGCGCCGTCCGGACGGATCCCGCCGAGGCCCTGCGCGGCGACTGACGGCCGATCAGCGGGCGAGCGTGATGAGCTCCCGGCGCTCCGTCTCACTCAGCGGCCGGGCCGCGCCAGCCGCGGCGTTCTCGGCCATGTAGCGCGGGTTGCCCGTACCGGGAATCACGCACGTCACCGCCGGATGCGCGAGCACGAAGCGGAGGGCCAGTTGCGCCCAGCTCACCGCCCCTGCATCCGCGGCCCACCCCGGCAGCGGCCGCTCGCGCAGCCGTCGCAGCAGGCCGCCGCCGCCAAACGGCATGTTGACCGCCACTGCGACACCGCGGTCCCTGGCCAACGGCAGCACGCGCTGCTCGACACTGCGATCGTCCAGTGCGTAGTTGATCTGCAGGAAGTCGAGCGCCTCGGCCTTCAGCACCGCTTCGACCTCGGCGTAGGCCGAAGCGGTGTAGTGCGTGATGCCCAGGTAGCGGATCCGCCCCTCGCGCTTCCAGCGGCGGAGCGTCGGCAGGTGAGTGCGCCAGTCGACCAGGTTGTGGATCTGCATCAGCTCGATGCGCTTGGTGCGCAGCAGCTCGAACGACCGCTCCATCTGCGCGATGCCGGCCTCGCGTCCGCTGGTCCAGACCTTGGTCGCCAGGAACGCCGACGGCCGCGGCGTCATCGCGCTCAACAGTTCGCCGGTGGTCTGCTCGGCGCGGCGGTACATCGGCGAGCTGTCGATCACGCTGCCGGCGGCAGCGAACAGCGCCTGCAGCACCGCGGGCAGCGCGCCGTACTCGGCGGTGCCGGGAGCAACGTCGAAGTTGATGTAGGTGCCCAATCCGATGACGGGAAGGGCTTCGCCGGTCGACGGAATCGGCCGTGTCTGCATGCGCGAGGCCGCGATCTGCCCCAGCACCTCCAGCCGTACACTGGCGACGGCCGCGACGCGGACGGCGGCACGAAGCATATCCCGGCGCGATAGTCGTTGCGGAGGGCGCACGGCGGCTGGCGGTCAGCCTACCTCACAGCGTGCGCGCTGCCCACCGCGTCAATGACATATCGTGGGGACAGTCTAGTGGCCCGTAACTAGGTATGAGCGACCACCCGCCGGGTTACGGCATCGTCGCCCCGTCGTATCGCCTGCCCGCAACCACAGGCGTCGGGCCGGTGCGCCTGCAGGTCGCGGACGTGTCGCGATCGATCGAGTACTACACCGAAGTGCTGGGCCTGCGAGTCTCGCACGCAACCGGCGCGCAGGCCCAGCTCACCGCGCGCGGCGATGTCGCGCCGCTCGTGGAGCTGGTCGAGCGCCCGGGGGCGACGCCGATGCCTCGCCAGCGGCGGCTCGGCCTGTTCCACTTCGCGCTGCTGGTGCCCGATCGGGCCAGCCTCGGCCGGTTCCTCCGGCACCTCGCCGGTCGAGGCGTGTACGCCGGCAGCGCGGATCACGCGGTGAGCGAAGCGCTGTATCTCACCGATCCCGACGGGCTGGGCATCGAGGTGTACGCCGATCGGCCTCGCTCGGCGTGGCGAGTGAACGGCCGGGAGCTGTTCATGACGACCGAGCCGCTCGATCTGCGCGACCTGGTGCGATCCGCGAGCGACGAACCGTGGACCGGCCTGCCGGCCGGAACGGTCATGGGGCATGTGCACCTGCACGTCGGCGACCTCGGCGCGGCCACCGCGTTCTATCACGCCGGGCTGGGGCTCGATCAGATCGTGTGGAGCTACCCGGGCGCGCTGTTCCTGTCGTCGGGTGGCTATCACCATCACCTCGGCGTGAACACGTGGGCCGGTGCGGCGCCACCGGCGCGCGAGGACGAAGCCCGCCTCCTGGCATGGAGCATCGTGCTGCCCGACGCCGCCGCGGTCGAGGACGCGGCAGGCAGCCTGGCCGCGACGGGCCACACGACAGCCGCCGACGGCAACGACCGCATCGCGAGCGACCCCTGGGGCACGACGGTGCGTCTGCACGCCGGCGACACCGCCCTCGGGCGCTGAGCGCGCTCAGGCGGCGTCGTGGAAGATGACGCCGAGCGTGTGCCGATGGCCCGATCGCAGGCGGCTGACGCCGTGCCGCATGGTCACCCGGTAGGTGCCGCGCGCGCCGTGCGCCGGCCGGTGGTGCACGGCGAAGATCACGGCGTCGCCCCGGCCGAGCGGGACGACGTGGGCGCGCGATTGCATCCGCGGCCGCTGCTCGGTGAGGACGAACTCCCCGCCCTCGAAGTCCTCGCCCGGCTGCGACAGGAGCACGGCGAGTTGGAGCGGGAAGACGTGGGGGCCGTAGAGGTCCTGATGCAGCGCGTTGAAATCCCCCTCGCCGTATTGCAGGAGCAGTGGCGTCGGCCGGCGCTGGCCGGCAGCATGGCAGCGGTCGAGGAACGCCGCGTGGGCGGGCGGGAAGGTGGCGTCGAGCCGAAGCGCGGCATGCCAGCGGTTGGCGATCGGCGCCAGCTTCGGGTAAGTGGCGGTGCGTAGTTCCGCCACCAGCGGCGGCAACGGGTAGTCGAAGTACTTGTACTCGCCGCGACCGAAGCCGTGCCGGGCCATCACGATGTGGCTGCGAAACGCGGCCCCGTGACGGTCAAACAGGGCAGCGACCTCGCGGCACTCGGAGGTGTCCAGCACGCCAGGACAGACAGCCCAGCCGTGTTCGTCCAGATGCGATTCGACGCCCGGCCACGAGTAGCGGTCGAGGCGCCGGGCGAGGGTGGTGGCGGACAGCAGCGCGGTCGCGGGCATGACGGCACGATGCCATAGCCCTCGCCGTGGTGGCGCTCCGCGCCTTGCGGTCGAATTCGCGCCAGGGGGCCGGTCAGTACTGGCGGGCGGTCAGCGGCCGCGGCGGCTCATTGGCCCCGGGCACTCACCACGCTGGCCTGGATCCAGGCGCCGACCCGCGCATCGGGCATCAGGCCCTGATCGGCCATCGTGTAGGCGAGCCCGTCGAGGCGCTTGCGAATCCCCTGCTCGATGCCGCCGAACGACATCACGTGGGGCACGACCAGCACGCGCCGGCCGGCGGCGATCTGGGCGCTGACCTTGGCCCGCAGTTCCTGCGTGGCGGCTTCCCGCATCGCCGGGCCGGCGTCGTCGCGAACGGTCATGAAGTCGACGACGGCGAACGGCTTCACGGCGCGCACCGCTTCGGCCAGCACCGCCATGTCCTCGAGCCAGCGCCGGTTGTCGTCGTCGGGCACCGGCCCGTGGGCCACCAGCAGCACGGCTTCGGATTCCGGGGCCGTGCTGATGGCCACGGCGCGGTCGGCGACGATCTGTCCGACCAGCGGGTGGCGGTTGAAGGCCGGCGTCATGCGCAGCGGCACCGACAAGGTAATCGGCGAGGCCGGGTCGACATGGGCGGCATGTGGATCCGTCCCCGGAGCGCCGTGGCTCGAGTGATCCATCTTCGCGAACAGCTTCAGGTCGGCCGGCGCCTCGGCGCGCAGTCCCAACAGGTACTCGGTCGAGGTGATGACCGAGCTGTGCGAGGAGACGAACAGCGGCACCGCCACGATCTCGGTGACGCCGCGGGCCGTCAGCCGGTCGACCGCGCCTTGAATCGACGCCCGCGCCGCCATGCCGAAGGCCACCTCGGTGGGCTGGGTCGCGTTGGCCTCCTTCGCCACGGCCATCACGCGCTCGTTCCACGACGTGGACCCACCGTGCGCCAGCAGCAGCACTCCGGTCGCCGGCGGCGCGGTCTGGGCGGCGAGCCCGGCCGGCAGGCCCACCAGGACGACCACCACCACTGCCAGTGCGCGCTGCATCATTCGCAAGGCCCCGATCACGCCACGCATCCTTCCTCAATCCTGAGATCGCGTCTCAACTTTGCCAGATTATTGGCGACCGAATCAGTCGGTCAAGCGGAAAGTGCGCGTCGAGGCTGATCCACTGCGGCCTGTAAGGCAGGAAGATCAGCCCGAGGGGGTGGTCACCGACCACGCCGCTCAGCGCGCCGCCGCCAGCCGCAGGAACCCGGGGCCGACTCGCCGCGGCGTCATCGCGTGCGGAGACTCAGGCTTCGTAGGGGACGTCGATCAGCCGATCGCCCGAGCGCATGTCCTCGTCGATCACCGTCAGCAGCGCCTTGGCGATCGGTCCCGGACGGCCATCGCCAATCGGCTGCCCGTCCCACTGCACGATCGGCGCAACGCGCACCGAGCTGCCGATGAGCAGCATCTCTCGCGCCGCGCGCGCCTCGGCCACGGGAATGTCGCCGACCTCGACGCCTTTCAAGACACCCTGGCCGACCAGGCCGCGCGCCAGCTCGAGCATCCGCAGCGCCGTGCACCCCGACAGGATGTGGTCGAAACGCGGGTGTCGCAGCACGCCCTCGGAGGTCACGAACGCCACGTTCATGTTCGAGCTCTCGCCGACGTGTCCGTTGGCGTCGACGAACACACCGTTGTCGACCCCGGCCTCCTTGGCTTCCATCTGCATCAGCACGTTGGGCAGGTAGTTGGTCGTCTTGGTGATGGCGTAGAGCGGCGGCTTGATGGGATAGGTGGTGGTCATCACCTTCAACCCCTCGGTGTACCACCGCTCGGGATAGGCCAGGCCCGGGAACACCATCACGAAGAAGCCCGGCTCGGCGCCGGCCGCGGGACTGAGCTCGAGGCTGCCTGGACCCGACGACAGCCAATAGCGGATGGCGCCATCGCGCCGCCGGCTCGCCGCCGTCGTCCGCACGATGATCGCGCGCAACTCGTCGCGACTGCCGGGCAGCTTCAGCTTCGAGCGCTCGGCCGACTTGAGGAAGCGGTCGAGATGCGCTTCCAGGTCGTAGATCTTCCCGCCGACCAGGCCCGCCGTGTCGAAGATGCCGTGGCCACGGTGCACCATGTGGTCGTCGAACGGAATCACCATCAGCGCCGGGTCGGTCACGATCCCGCCGAGCTGGCTGGAGTAGAACGCGGCGAAGGCCACCGGCTGGCGTTCGCGCAGGATGCGGAGGCGGGCCAGCACGTCGGCAGCGGTCAGCACCTGCAGGTCGGTGTGGGAAGCGGGCATGGCGGTCACTCTAGCACGCGTCGCGCGGCCGCCCGGTCACGCCGGTCGATCATCCGCTGCACCCGCCGCCATCCCGGCGTGGCGCTGGTCAGGGCCAGCGCCAGTCCACCGAGGCTCAGCCCGATCGCGGTGATGTCCCACAGCGGCCGGCGGCGCGCGAGCCAGGCCGGGTCGAGCGGACGCGCCCGTGCCAGCCGTTCCTCGGGCGTCACTTCGGGCATGCGCACGTACATCGTCACGACGCCCGAGGCGAACCACAGCACGAAGAGGGCTCCCCCGCCGATGCCGAGCCAGCGATGGAGGAAGGCGAGCGCGTTCAGGGCGTGATCCAGCGGCGGAACCACTCCAGGTTCCGAGTCATCACCGTCCGCTCCTGGACCGGCTCGTAGAAGACGTGGCCACCGCGCGGATACACGTCGAACTCGACCGTCTTGCCGAGCGCGGCCAGGGCCCGATGGAACTTCTGCGCGGTGACCAGCGGCACCCGCGGATCGCGGTCGCCGTGCTGCAACAGGATCGGCGTCGTCACCCTGGCGGCGTGCGTCAAGGGCGACCGATCGCGATAGCCGTCGGCGTTCTCCCACGGCCGCTTGAAGTACTCGACCATCAGCTCACCGCCATCGGTCAGGTAGTAGAGGTCGGTCAGGTCGGCGATGCTGGCGCCGGCGGAGGCGGCCTTGAACCGGCCGGTCTGGGTCACGATCCAGTTGGTCATGTAGCCGCCGTAGGAGGCGCCCATCACGCCCAGGCGATCGGCGTCGGCGACGCCGCGGGCGATGAGGTGATCGACGCCGGCCATGATGTCCTTGTAGTCGGGGCCGCCCCAGTCGTTGACGATCATGCGGTGGCCGGCCTCGCCGTAGCCCGAGCCGCCGCGGGGCATCGGGAACAGCACCGCGTAACCGGCGCTGGCGAACGCCTCGGTGGGATAGGGATCGATCTGTCCGGGCACGTGCATGAACTGCGGAAAGAGGCCGAGAGTTACGCCGCCGATCGGTCCGCCGTGGCAGTAGACGATGAGCGGCAACCGTCGCCCGCCGTCGTAGCCGGGCGGCGTGAGCAGCAGGCCCCAGATTTCCATGCCGTCGAAGGACCGCCAGCTCACCGGCTCCAGTCGCCCGAGCGCGAGCGCCTGGAGCGAGGGGTTCACCGCGGTCACGGTGCGGTGCGCGCCGCTCGCCAGGTCGATGCACGGTGAGCTCCCCCATCGTGCGGGCCTCCACCGCGCGGTAGGCCAGGGTGCGGCCGTCGCGGCTGAGGCTCAGGTTGTAGTCGACCGAGGCGCGCTGGTGCACGCGCTCGGCGCGGCCGCTCGCCAGCGAGACGCGCACGACCGGCATCTCGAACATCTGCGCGCCGCTAGCGAACGTCCCTTCGTTCATGGTGACCAACAGCGACTGGCTGTCGGCGGCCCAGACGACGTCCGCCATCCAGGCGCCGTTCATCGGGAAGGCGCGGATGGCCGACGGATCGCCGCCGGCGGCGGGCACGACGGCGAGCCCGCGCGGCGAGATGATGCCGGTGCCGCCGTGGGTCGAGACGAACGCGAGGTGGCGGCCGTCGGGCGAGTACTGCGGCTGCACGTTCATCCCGGCCCGGGTGACGATGCCGCGCGTCGTCCCGCGGGTCAGGTCGACGGCATCGATGCGGGTGGCGTACGGCGCGAGGAAGCCCGACGTCGATGACGAGGCGTAGGCGATCTCGCCGCCGTCGGGCGACCACGACAGGCTGTCGACGTAGCGATCGGTCGGCGATAACGCCCGCGGCGCGCTATCGCCGTCGAGGGGCTGCACCCAGAGGCGCGTTCGCGGCGGCTGGCTGCCGGCCGGCGTGGCCACGGCGGGGGGCGACGCCACGTCGCGACTCAGATACGCGACCTGCCGGCCGTCGGGTGACCACTCGTAGGCGGTCGCCCCCTCGGGGGCGCGGGTCAGAGCCGTAGCGGCACCGCCCGACGCCGCCACCGCGAACACCTGCGGGCGCCCCTCGGCGAGCCCGAGAAACGCGAGACGGCGGCCATCGGGCGACCAGCGCAGGCGCGGCGCCGGCAGCGCCGGCACGAAGACCTTGGCGCCGTCGGCAAGCTGCACCGCTGCGCCGCCGGAGGTCGGCACGACGAAGATCCGGGTCTCGTGGGTGTTGGTCGGCAGCGAGGGTGTCGACACCGTGTAAGCGATGCGATCGCCAGCGGGGGCGACCTCGACGTCGTTGATCGTCGCGAGCGCCATCAGATCGTCGATCGTCACGGGTCGGCGCGATCCCGCTGCCTGCGGCCAGGCGGGCGGCGCGAGCCCGCTGACCGGGACGAGGACGACGACGAGCGCCGCAGCGCGCACACACCAGCCGGGCATCAGGACCTCGGGCGCCCATTCTGCCGCAGCCCCGCCGCGCGCGCCACGACCCGGCGAGCCGGGTGCACAGCGCGGCCAGGGCGGGTGCGAGGCCGGACCCGGTCAGCGCGGCAGCGGCGGCCCCTTCGCGTCGTCGATCCGATAGCCCGCGGGGATCTCGAACAAGTCGGCGCTCGGCTCACCACGGACCAGGTTCGCGAGCCGGAACACGGTCTCGCCGAAGCGTGGGTCGTGGCGCCGAGACAGCACCACGATCTTGAGCTCCGGGGAAAACCAGCGCTCGCTGACGATCTCGATCGGCAGGTCGTTGCCGATGGCTCCGGCCGCGATCGTGACTGTCGTTCGTGTGCCCTCGGCGCGCACTCCCTCGATCAGCTGCGGCTCGAGGGTCTCTGTGCGCCGTTCGCCGTTCTCGGCCAAGGCACGTGCCGGCGCCGCCATCGTCACGTCAGACCCTGCCGCGGCGGTCCAGTGCATTGTGCTGCCCTGCACGGTGGTGCCCTGTACGCTGGTCACCGTGCCGGCCATCGGGGGATAGCTCAGCCCGATTCCTGGGCGCGGCGGTCCCCCGGGCGGCGGCCCACCCGGCGCCCCAGGCCCGCCGGCCCAGCGGCGCATCCGCATCCGCGTCGCCAGTTGGCGCTCGTGGTCGATCGTCACGGCGACTCCCGTGGCCGGATCGGTAATCGTCACCAGCGCCAGCGAACGACGCGCCACCATCGGGCCGACGACCATCGCCTGATGCTCGCGGCGCTCGCGTCCGCGCCCGTCGCGGGCAACCTGCACGCTCGATCGGCGGCTGATCCGATTGCCGTCGGCGAGCGCCTGCGTGGACTCGGTGATCGCCTCGGCGGTGTAAGGCGCATCGGTGACACTGGCGGCGCTCTCCAGCGGCTCGACGAACAGCAGCTCGCCAGCGGCAGCCGGCTGCATGACGTCCATCGGCCCATCGCCGGGCCCGCCCCTGCCGACGAAGACTTGCGTACCGGCCGCGCCACCCGGCGGCGGCGGCACAGGCACCGTGAACACCTCCTGGGCCAGGGCCGGGCTGATCGACACCACACCCAGGACCACGATTGCCGACAGTCGTCGCAGCATCACCATCGCCTCCTTCGATCTACTCCGGCCACTCAGTGTCGTTCACCGGACGGATCCGGCGCACGTCCCGCGGCCAGCCGTCGACCCCCACGACCAGGTCGACGTCGACCAGCCCGGCCGTTCCCGGTCCCGCCATCTGCACGCCGAACGCGTCGAGCGCGCCGGCGTCGATCCGGACGCGAATCACCTGCAACACGTCGCCGGCGGCAGCAACGTCGGCGGCCGTCGGCGGCACCGCCGCGGCGGCAGGGACCTCGACCGCGGCGCGCGCGGGGGCGGCGCGCCGGCGGCCTGATCGACCGATGGCCGCCGCTTCCGGCGGCGTCGCCGCCACCGCCTGAGGCGCCGGGCCGGCGGCCGCCACCCCACGGTTGCCCGGAACCACCGGCGATGGTGCGGTCACGGGCGCAACGGGCGCGAACCGCCGGACGACGACACCGGCCACGAGACACGCGGCGACGGTGGCGACCATGCCTGCCAGCGCGCCGGAGCGGGCCACTCGCGATCCACGCGGCGCCCCGGCGGAAAGTCGCGCCGCGACCGATTCGCGCACGCGCCGGTCGACCCGGTCCGGTGCCGCCACGGCCGCATCGTGCCTGGCAAACGCGGTCCAGGCGCGCCTCAGTCGATCGTCGTCGGACAGGGGTGTGTGAGTCATACGGCGCACCGGACCGGTCTCAACAGCGGCGCGGCAGGGCCGAGCGCCGCCGCCAGCGAGGCCTTCAGCAACTGCCGCCCCCGGTGCAGGCGTGACCGGACCGCCGGCACCGAACAGCCGACGATGTGCGCCGCCTCGGCGTACGAGATGTCGTGCAGGTCGCACAGGAGGATCAGCTCGCGGTAGCGCGAGGGCAGCTCGGCCAGGGCGCGCCGTACCAGACGCGCCAGTTCGGCGTCGGCCAGCGGATCGCGATCGACGCCGCCCTCTCCGCCGGACCCGGCGAGGGCGTCGAGGTCCATTGGCTGCACCCGCGACGCGCGGCGCAGGTACTCCCGGCACAGGTTGCGGACGATGCCGTAGAGATACGTGGAGAGCGAGCCACGCCGCGCATCGAAGCGCGCCGCCTCCCGGAGCACGGCCAGGAAGGCATCGTGGGTGATGTCGTCCGCGGCGTCGGTGGCGCCGGTCATCGCCCGGGCAAAGCGGTAGACCACGTGGCGGTAGCGTCCGTAGATCACGCCGAATGCCTCGAGGTCGCCGGCCGCCGCCCGTGTCAGCAGCGCCTGGTCTGAGTTCGCGGCGAGGGGCGCGGGCGACGGCATCCGGAGGTGATTGGCGCCGGCCGGCGATTCGTTTCGCGCCGGCGCCGCCGCTCTCCGGATTCGACGTCCCGGCGTGCCCCCCGGTCGGGGTCGGGCCGACCGTCAGCGCCGCTCGCGCTCCAGGAAGTCCACCAGCCGCACGAACGGGTCGAAGCCGACCACCCGCGGCGCGTCGGCGACGAAATTCGACAGCGCGTTGATGTCGTAGTAATAGCGCTGGCCGTCGCGGTCGTCGACGATGTACTCGACGCCGCCCACCTCGATGCCGGCCGCGCCCAGGATGCGCTCGACGTCGGCGATGGCCTCGTCGGGCGGGGTCGTGCTCACGACCTTCAGCCCCTGCTTCGGCGCCTCGACCGGGCAGGCCGCGTCCACCGGCGTCCCGTCGTCGTTCTGGCAGATGTCGGCCGGGCACAGGTTGAACCGCGTGCCGGTCTCGACGGCGATGGCGTAGAGGTAGTGTCCGTCGAGCACTTCGACCCTGGTGATGGTGCCGCCGCGGGCGGGGATGTACTCCTGCACGAGAGCAGTGTCGTCGAGCCCCAGCTCGACGCGGCCCTCGCTCACGGCCCGCGCCAGATCCTCGGGCGTGTCGTAGCGGACGATGCCGGCGCCGCTCCCGCCGATGTTGGCCTTGACCACCACCGGGAAGCGCAGGCCCTCGGCGGCCGCCGGCGCCTCTTCGGGGTGATTGATGACCCGCGCCGCGGGAAATGGCAGGCCCAGCGACCTGAGGAGGGCCAGTTGCAGCGCCTTCGAGGTCTCGAAGCGGAAGGCCCCGAGACCATTGACCACGCGCACGCCCAGGTGCTCGAGATGAGCCAGGTAGTTGAGCGTGTAGAGGATGTTGTGGCCGCGGCCGCGCAGATGGGCCGACGGGCTCATGCGGTTGAAGACCAGCCCGTACTGGCTGCCGTCGCCGTTGGTGGCGTCGTAGCGGTGGCGGGCCGCATCGAGCGCCACGTGCGGGATCCCGCGGCGCTCGAGCTCGGCGAAAAGCGGCCGGAACCACTCAGGGTGCTCGTAGTAGATGGCGATCGGTCGAGCGTTCGGGGTCATGGTCGTGCGTTCCTTCTACAAACGAAAAGCCCGGCAGGCAGGTGCCTCCGGGCCGGAGCTTGCGACGACTGGGAGCGTGCGGGAGAGCTAGGCGGGCACGACTCCTGAGGACGCAACGCGGCCCATGGAGGTATTGGCTCCACAACAGCAACATGCGCAGGTCAGGACCGCGGCCACGAGACTTCGAGCTTCCGTCAGGCGGGGGCCGGTGTCAAGCCGCCCTTGCCCGCCGCAGCGCCGCCACGGTCAGCGCGATGAACCCGACGAGCACCGCGCCCTGGGCCATGGCAAACGGCGGCTCACTCTCCGTCGGCGCCAGCGCGTGGAGCGACGGCACCCGGCGGAAGAGCTGCACGACCAGGACGAAGACGTTCAGGTAGAACGACGCCAGGGCGGTCACGATCCAGGCGCGGCTCCAGCCACCGGCGAGCCGATGGCGGTACCAGGCCATGGCGGCGACGGCGAGCAGCACCAGCGAGATCGCGCCGACGACGTGCGACGGCAGGATCCGATCGGCTGGGAGGGGAAACCCGCTGAGGCTGGTCACGATCGTCGTCCACAGGAACAGCAAGCTGGCGCGATGTCGCGGCGGCGTGCTGACGAGCCCGGCGGCCATCACGACGCCGGCGGCGATGGCGACCAGGCTGACGACGACGTGCGAGGCGAGGAGTAGGGTCAATCTGCCCTCCGGCGAATAGTCGGACGTTGGGCTCCGGCCCGGCGCTCTAGCCGCCGGGCTCTCGAGCATCCGGCAGCGCCGGCACGATTCCCGTCGGCGTGGCGACAAAGCCGGGTGGCACCCGGCCGCCGGCGTGGCGCACGCCCCAATCGACCATCGCCCGCAGCACCGGCCGCAGGTCCTCCCCTTTGGCCGTGAGGAAGTACTCCATCCGCGGCGGCGCGCCGCTGTAGCGCCGGGCGCGGATGATGCCCTTGGCCTTCAACCGCCGCAGCCGCTCGGCCAGGATATTGGTCGGGATGGCTTCGGCCGACGCCGTCAGCTCGCCGAAGCGGTGCTTGCCGCGGAGCAGATCGCGGACCACCAGCAGCGACCAGCGGTCGCCCAACACGTCCAGGGTGCACGATACCGGGCACCGCGAGCGCCGCCCTCCTGCCATCGCCGCCGCAGTGTAGCACGGCGCGGTGACATCTAGTTACTTGCAATTTGCAAGTGACTGCGGCTACGATCGGCCCGCCGTGACGACCACCCGGCGCCTCCTCGGCGCGGCCTGGCTCATCGTGATCGCCAGCGCCCCGGTGGCGGCCCAGGCGCCGGTTCCTGCGCCGACGGTGGCCGCCTCGCGGGTGAGCGCGCCGCTGCGCATCGACGGCGTGCTCGACGACGCGCCGTACGCGCTGGTGCCGCCGATCGGCGGCTTCGTCCAGCAAGAGCCGTTCGAGTTCGCCCCGGCCACCGAGAAGACGGAGGCCTGGATCTTCTTCGACGACGACCATGTCTACGTCTCGGCCCGCTGCTGGGAGAGCGAATCCGGGCGGCGGGTGTCCAACGAGATGCGCCGCGACACCAGCCAGCTGCGGCAGAACGACACCTTCGCGGTGCTGTTCGACACCTTCCACGACCGCCGCAACGGCTACATCTTCTACGCCAACTCGATCGGCGGCTTCGCCGACAGCCAGGTGACCGACGAAGGCCCGCCCAATGTCGACTGGAACACCGTCTGGACGGTGCGCTCGGCGGAATTCGATGGCGGCTGGACCATCGAGATGGCGATCCCGTTCAAGTCGCTGCGCTACGGGCCGGGCCACGAGCAGACCTGGGGCATCAACCTGCGGCGGGTGGTGCGCTGGAAGAACGAGTGGTCGTACCTGGCCCAGGTGCCGCGCGCGCTGACCACCTTCCGGGGCATCCTCAAGGTGTCGTCGGCCGGTACGCTCACCGGCCTGGAAGCCCCCAGTGACGGCCGGACCATCGAGCTGAAGCCCTACGTGCTGGGCAGCCTCGCCACCGATCGCACGATGCAGCCGCCGATCAACGGCGATACCGAAGCCCGCGGCGGCGGCGACGTCAAGTACGGGCTCACCCAGGACCTCACCGCCGACCTGACGGTGAACACCGACTTCGCGCAGGTGGAGGTCGATGAACAGCAGGTCAACCTGACCCGATTCAACCTGTTCTTCCCCGAGAAGCGCGATTTCTTCCTCGAGGGCGCCGGGACGTTCGCCTTCGCCGGCCGCGCCAGCGCGGGACTGGCCGCCGGCAGCGGCGACACCCCGTTCCTCTTCTTCAGCCGGCGCATCGGCCTCGACGGCGGACGCGAGATCCCCCTGCTGGCCGGCGGCCGGCTCAACGGCAAGCGCGGGCGCACGACCATCGGCGCCCTCAACGTCCAGACCGGCGCCGACGACGCTACCGGCGTCGACGGTGCCAACTTCACCGTGCTCCGCGTCAAGCGCGACGTCTTCGCCCGCAGCGCCATCGGCGCGATGGGCACCCACCGCACGGCCACTCCGGGCCGGGCCGGTAGTAACGACGGCGTCGGCGTCGACGGCAGCTTCGGGTTCTTCCAGAACCTGCGGCTCGACGGCTACGTGGCGGCGACGCGCTCCGAGGGTGGGGGGGGCGACGGCCTGAGCTACCGCGGTTTCGTCGACTACAACGCCGATCGCTACGGAGCCCAGCTCGAACGACTCGAAGTGCAGCCCGACTTCCTCCCCGAGGTGGGGTTCCTGCGCCGGACTGATTTCCGCCGCAACTTCGCCCTGCTGCGCTTCAGCCCGCGCCCGCGCTGGATCCCCCATGTGCGCCGGGTGACGACGCAGGCGAGCCTGAATTACACCACCAACGTCGGCGACCGTCTGGATACGCGCGAGCAGGGCGGCCAGCTGCAGACCGAGTTCACCAACAGCGACGTCGCCGCGGTGATTTACACCGACAGCTTCGAGCGCCTCATCCGCCCGTTCGCGATCGCCCCCGGCATCCGCATCGCCCCGGGCACCTACGACTTCGGCAACTTGCAGGTCTCCTACACCGGCGGCCAGCAGCGCCGGGTCTCGGGCACGCTCACCTACGACCAAGGGAGCTTCTACGGCGGGCGGCGGCGATCGATCGCCGTGAGCACCGCCCGGCTCGAGGTGACGCCGCAGCTGTCGATCGAGCCGAGCCTGTCGGTGAACGACGTGACCCTCCCGGAAGGCTCCTTCACCGCCACCGTGCTGCGTTCGCGGCTCACCTTCACGATGACGCCGCGGATGTACGTCAGCGGCATCGTCCAGTACAGCTCCACCAGCACTTCGGCCGGCACCAACGTGCGGTTCCGGTGGGAGTATCGGCCAGGGAGTGAGCTCTTCGTCGTCTACACCGACGACTACAACACGGACACGCTGCTGCCAAGCGTCGATCCGCTCCGCAATCGTGCGCTGGTCGTCAAGGTCAACCGGCTGTTCCGGCCCTGAGCCCGGCTAGCTGCGCAGCATCGCGACGGCGTCAGCGCGCGTGGCCCGCCGCACCGGGACCATCGACGCCAGCACCGAGGTGGCCAGCAGCAAGACCACGGCAGTGGCGAGGCTCGACGGGTCGAGCGTATCGACCTCGAACAGCAAATTGCGCAGCAGCCGGGTGAGCCCCAGCGCCACGGCCAGCCCGAGGCCGACACCGACCGCCGCCAGGGCGAGCGCCTCGCGAAGCACCATCGTGCGAACGTCGCCGGCGGTGGCCCCCAGGGCGACACGAAGGGCGAACTCCCGCTCGCGCTGCCGCACGTAGGCAGCCATCAGCGCGTACTGCCCGACCATCGCCAGCAGGAGCGCGGCGGCGCCGAAGACGCCGAGCAGTACCGCGTTGAAGCGCGGCCGCGCCAGCGGTACGTCGAGCAGCTGCGCGAAGGTCGAGACCCGCATCACCTGCACGTCGGCGTCGGTCGCCTGGACACGATCGCGGACGAGCGTCGCCACCTGCTCGATCGGCGCCGCGGTTCGCAGCGCGATGACCTGAGCAGCCACCAGGAGCTGTGCGGCTGGCACGTAGAGCGTCGCCTTGGCCGCGGTCAGATCGCGGTAGCGATTCGGCGCCGCGATGCCCACCACCGTGAGCCAGCGGCCGCGCGACGCCGGCGCCCCCATCTTGACCCGTTGGCCGATCGGGTCCTGGCCCGGCCACACCCGTGCGGCCACATCCTGGCTGACGATCGCCACCTCGGGCGCACCGACGCCATCGGACTCGCCAAACGCCCGGCCGCGGACGATCGTCACGCCGAGCGTGTCGAAGTAGCTGGCGTGGATCGCCTCCAGGCCGAGCGCCGGGTTCTCGGCGGCCCGGGCCTCGCTCTGCCCCTCGGCGGAGAAGATGGGCACGGTCCAGCCGCCCGAGAACGGCGAGGTGTTCACGGGAGTGGCGGCGGCGATCTCGGGTGAGGCACGCAGCGCGTCTTGCAGCTCGTCCAGGAACCGGGCGTGCCGGGCCCGGTCGGCGTACTCGAGCGCCGGCATCGACAGCTCGGCGAACACCAGGCGTTCAGTGGTGAGCCCCGTATCGACCGCCTGGAGACGCAGCAGGCTGCGCACCAGCAGCGACGCGACGGCCACGACCGCCACCGCCAGCGCCACCTGGGCCACCACCAGCATCCGGCGGCCAGCCGCGCGCCCGCGATCGGTCGCCCCGCGCGCGCCGAGGCGCAGTTGCGGCAGCAGCTCCACCCGGGCGGTGAGCAGCGCCGGCGCGAGACTGGCCACGATCGCCGCGGCGCCCGCCACCACGACGGTGAAGACTGCGACCGTGCCGTCGAGCCGCACGGCGTCGAGGCGCGGCAGGCCGTCGGGCACCAGCGCGACGACGGCCTCGAGACCCCACCAGGTGACCAGCAACCCGGCGGCCCCCGCCAGCAGCGCGAGCACGAGGCCCTCGGCCAGCAGGTGCGTCACCAGCCGGCCGCGGCTGGCGCCGAGCGAGGCCCGCACGGCCAGCTCCTGACGTCGGGTCTCGCCGCGCAGCAGCAACAGGTTGGCCACGTTGGCGCAGGCGATGAGCAGCACGAGGCCGACCGCCGCCAGCAAGCTCACGAGCACCGGCCGGCTGCTGCCGAGGACGACGTCGTCGAACGCGCGCACGACCGGCAGCATGCCGCGCGGGAGATTGGGCGCCGCGACCGCCTGGAGCCGGGTCACCAGCCCGGTGAGCTCGGAGGCGGCCTGAGTCACGGTCACGCCGGGGCGCAAACGGGCGACGAGGTCGACCTCCTGGCGGGCGGCAATAGCGAAGGTCGCGCCGGGCGGCACCGATCCGGTCGTGCGCCACACCTCGACGCCGCGTGGGTAGTCCAGCCCCGACGGCATCACGCCGACAATCACGAACGACTGATCGCCGAGGCTGAGGCGCCGGCCGACGACATCGGTCTGGCCGCCGTAGCGGCCCCGCCACAGCCGGTGGCTGATCACGACGACCGGTTCGGCGCCCTCGACGTCGTCCTCGGCGGTGAGCGTGCGCCCGAGCACTGGCACGACGCCGAGCACCTCGAAGAAGCGCCCGGTGACCAGGGCGCCGTTCACCCAGCCGGAGGTGCGCTCGTCGACGGCGGCCCACCGCCCCACACCGTTGGTCGTCACGCCGGCCACCGCCTCGAACTGCTGACTGGTCTCGGCCACGGTCGCGATGGCCGCGTCGCCGAATGGTGCGTGGGCGTATCCCGACGAACGAATCTCGTTCCAGGCCACGATCAGCCGACCCTGGTCGCGTACCGGGAGCGGCCGCAGCAGCACGCCCTGCACCAGCGCGAGGATCACGCACGCGCCGCCGATGCCGATGGCCAGCGTGAGCACCGCGGCGCCGCTGAATGCCTTGGCATGCCACAGACCGCGCGTCGCCAACCGCAGATCGCCGGCCAGCGCGAGGAGTCTCGCCATGGGCCGGATTGTAACGGCATGAGCGGTTGACACGGGCGCGGCGTTCTCGCCACGCTGCACCGATGTCCCCTTCCGTCGACCAGGCCGTCGACCGCGCCGGGATTGGCCGGGTCGCCGAGCGCATCCGGCCCCACATCCGAACCACACCGGTCGTGCACGTCGCCGCCGGCGACTTCGGCCTCGACGGCGCGCCGGTGACCCTCAAGCTCGAGCACCTCCAGCATGCCGGGACGTTCAAGACGCGCGGGGCGTTCGCCAACCTCCTGCTGCGTGAGGTGCCACCGGCGGGGGTAGTGGCCGCCTCAGGCGGCAATCACGGCCTGGCTGTGGCCTACGCCGCGCGGCAACGCGGGGTCCGCGCCACGATCTTCGTCCCCACGGTGGCGTCGCCGGCCAAGGTGGCGCGGATTCGCAGCTACGGCGCCGAGCTCGTCGTCGAAGGCGACCGCTACGACGATGCGCTGGTGGCGAGCGAGGCGTGGACGGCGCGCTCGGGCGCGCTGCCGGTGCACGCCTTCGACCAGCGCGAGACGCTGCTCGGCCAGGGCACGCTGGCGATGGAGCTGATGACGCAGTGCCCCGACGTGACCACGATCCTGGTGGCGGTGGGCGGCGGCGGGCTCATCGGCGGCACCGCCGCCTGGTGTGCGGGGTCGGTGCGGGTGGTCGGCGTGGAACCGGTGGACGCGCCCACGCTCACCATGGCGCTCGCCGCCGGCCAGCCGGTGGACGCCCCGGCCGGCAGCATTGCCGCCGACTCGCTGGCGCCCCGCCAGGTCGGCGCGCTGATGTTCCCCATCGCGCAGGCCTACGTCGCCGAGGTGGTGCGGGTGACCGATGCCGAGATCCGGCGGGCGCAGTCGGTGCTGTGGGAGACGCTGCGGCTGGTGGCCGAGCCCGGTGGGTCGGCGGCCCTGGCTGCCCTCCTCGCCGGCGCTTACGTGCCTGGTGCCGGCGAGCGGGTCGCGGTGATCGTGTGCGGCGCCAACACCGTGCTCGACAACTGGCCGCCGTCCTGAGGCGCGCGCTACGATGACGGTATCGTGAACGTGTTCGCCAGCAGCCGTCCGTTGCGCCTCGCCGCGGTGCTCGCCGCGATCGTGCCGGCGCTGGGCACGGGGACCACCGGTGGCACGGCACCGGCGACGCCCACGGAGTGCCTGATCATCGGCGCCCTCGGCGCCCCGCCGACGATTTCCGACGCGTCGGAATGCGCGCGGCCGACCGCGCCGGCGTCGACGTTCAAGATCCCGCATGCGCTGGTCGCGCTGCAGGCCGGCGTGGTCACACCCGCCACCGAGTTCGCGTGGGATGGTACGGAGTATTGGTCCACGCTGTGGCGGCGCGCCCACACCCTCGACTCGGCGATCAAGTGGTCGGCGCTGCCCTTCTTCCAGCGCACCGCCCGCCTCATCGGCAAGGAGCGAATGCGGGCGGGCCTGGTCGCCCTCGGTTACGCCGCCGACGGGTTCGACGGTGACATCGCCACCTTCTGGCTCGACGGCGATCTGGTCGTGACGCCGCTCGAACAGCACGCGTTCCTCCAGCGCTTCTTCGGCGGCAGCCTCGCGGTGGAGGCGGCGCATCTGGCCACCGTGCGCCAGGCGCTGCAGATGCCGCCGGGACAGATCACCAACGCCTCGGGCACGCATGCCTTCGAGCTCGCCTGGCCCGGTGCGGTGACGGTGCGCGCCAAGACCGGCAACTCGTCGGTGAAGGACGAGCGCGTGAGCTGGCTGGTGGGCGAGATAGAGTCACGGGGCGTGGAATACCTCATCGTGGCGCGCGTGCGGTCATCGTCGGCCCTGGAGGGCACGGCGGGGCTCGAAGCGGCCCGCCGCGGACTCGACGCCTTCGCCCGTCGTCAGGTGCGGCGGTGAGCCCGTCGGGCCGGAAGGTCGTGCCGACCCGCGACCGGGTCAAGGCCTTCTGCGACGGCCTCGGACTGCGCGTGCCGATCCTGCTGGCGCCGATGGCGGGGGCGTGTCCCCCGAGCTGTCGGCGGCAGTGGCCACTGCCGGCGGCATGGGCGCGATGGGTGCGCTCGTCCATGGACCGGACGAGATCCGTGCCTGGGCCGCAAGGGTTCGGGCGCTCAGCGACGGCCCGTTCCAGTTGAACACCTGGGTACCCGATCCGCCGGTGGTGCGCGACAGCGCGGCCGAGTCCCAGGTGCGCGCCTTCCTGAGTCAGTGGGGGCCCGAGGTGCCGGCGTCGGCCGGCGACGGGATGCCGCCGGAGTTCCTGGCCCAGTGCGAGGCGTTCCTCGACATCGCACCGACGGCCGTCTCGTCGATCATGGGGCTCTTCCCCGCCGGCGTCGTCGAGCGCCTGAAGGCCCGCCGCATCGCCTGGTTCGCCACCGTGACCACGCCGGCCGAGGCCTTGGCCGCACAGAGCGCCGGCGCCGACGCCGTGATCGCCCAGGGCGTCGAGGCCGGCGGTCATCGCGGGGCCTTCGACGCGGCGCGGGCCGAGCAGCAGCTGGTGGGACTCGTCGCGCTCGTGCCCCGCCTGGCCGATCGACTCGACATCCCGATCATCGCCGCCGGCGGCATTGCCGATGGACGGGCCGTGGCCGCAGCGCTCACGCTCGGCGCCAGCGCCGTCGTCATGGGGACCGCGTTCCTGCGCGCGCCCGAGGCCGGCGTCTCGCCGGCCTGGACCGATGCGCTGACTGAGCTCGAGCCCGACGCGACGCTGCTGACGCGGGCGTTCACCGGGCGGCTGGCGCGCGCCGTGTCCAACGACTACGCGCGGGCGGCGGCGCGGGACGATGCGCCGCGGCCGGCGCCTTATCCCGTGCAACGCGGGTTGACGCGGGCCATGACCTCGTCAGCCGCAGACCGGGACGATCCGCGCGCCATGCAGATGTGGGCGGGCCAAGCGGCGGCCCTGGCCCGGCCGGAGCCGGCCGGCGACATCGTGACCCGCGTGTGGGCGGAAGCCCAGGACCATCTCGGCGCGTAGGGCGGCTCTTCAGAGCTGCCTCCAGGCAGAGCTAGAGCACTGCCCTACATCGAACCGAAAACCGCTCTACGCGCGACGCGCGATCCGGCCGTTCACCCGGATCCAGCGGACGATGCCGGCGCTGTCGCGGACGAATTCGTACGGCATCCCGGTGTAGGCGCCGCTCACCGCGTAGGCGACATCCGGGCCGTAGAAGACGATGCCGGCATCGGGCTGGCCGGCCCCGGCAGCGACGATGAGCCCCGCCCCTTCGCGCCGGACCACCGCTTCGCCCACCGGCGGCCGCCGATAGGTGCCGACGTACTCGGCCAGGTCGGGCTGCGCAGCGAGCGGCGTGCTGTGCAGGCTCATCGCCTCGTTCACGCCGCGATGTCCGATGCGCTGCCCCGGCGCCAGGCCGGCGCCGGTGAACCGCCGCAGGATGGCCTGCTCCACGTCCTGCACGAGGCGCCAGCCGTCGACGTGGTTGGTCAGCACCACGAAGGCAAGGTCGCGCGCCGGGACCAGCTCCACGAGCAGGCAATGGCCGTTCAGCGTGCCGCCGTGGGCCAGCGTGGCCACCTCGCCGACCCGGCGGACATGCCAGCCGAGGCCCATCTCGTCGTCGGTGCCGTGCTTGCGCACCTGCGGCGATTGCATCTGCGCGAGCCGGGGACGTTGCAGGTACGGCGTCCCGTCAGCGCCGAGTCCGTCGCTCAAGTGGAACCGGGCGTACTGCATCAGATCCGAGACCGACGTAACCACGCCGCCGGCGGTGGCGCTCGAGGTCGTCTGGAAGGGGCGGATCACCTCGGTCTTGCCGTCGCGCTCGCGGTGGCCGAGGGTCACCGGATGGGTCAGCACGTCGGTCAGTCGCGTGAACATCCGCGCCAGGCCCAGCGGCGCGAACACCAGGTCGCGCAGGGCGTCGTGGATGCCCTTGCCGGTCACCTTCTCGATGAGGCGGCCCGAGAGCGCGAAGCCGGCGTTGTTGTAGCTCCAGGTCTCGCCCGGGGCAGCCAGCTGCGGCAGGGTCGGCATGATGGTCGACGCGAAGTGCGCCAGGGCCTCGGCGCCGCGATCCTCGGTGGTCAGCTGCCCTTCCCAGCCGGGTGTGTGCGTGAGCAGGTGCCAGGGCGTGACCTGCGCCGTCGCCTGCGCGTCGCGTACCCGGAACTCGGGCAGGAGCTCGTGCACTGGTGTCTGCAGCTCCAATCGCCCTTGGTCGATGAGCTTCATCACCGCGGTGGCGGTCATCGTCTTGGAGATCGACGCGATGGTGAAGAGCGTGTCGCCGGTGACCGGCCGGGGGTCGTCGAGGCTGGTCACGCCGAAGCCGCGCACGTGGAGGCGCTGGTCGTGCCACACGCCGAGGCCGACGCCGGGCACGCGATACTCGGCCATCCCGGCGCGCACGATCGCGGCAATCGCCTCGACGCCGTCGTCCTCTGGAACGGTCTGCGGTGAAGCCCGCAGCCGGGCGGCGGCCACGGCCAAACCGGACAAACCGAGAAACGCTCGACGATCCATGGCCACCGAGTGTACGTCGATCCTGATATCGTGCCGGCATGCGGACCGATCGCACCAGGCGGACACGGAGCGGCGCTGGCCGTCCTGTGGATGATCTCCGGTGTCGCGTTCACCGTGTCGGCGCGCGATCAGCCAGCCGTGGCGGCCGACGAAGCGGCGATTCGCGCCGCCCGGGCCCAGTCGAACCAGGCGATCGCCGCGCACGATGTCCCCGGCATCGCCCGTCACTGGACCAGCGACGTGCACATCGTCACGTCGACGAGCGCCCAGGGCACGGGGCGCGACACCAACGGCCAGCGCATGGCCCAGCAGTTCGCCCGGCGCAGCGACACCGTCTACGTGCGCACGCCGTCGGTGGTCGACGTGTTTCCAGCGTGGGCCGTCGCGTCGGAGCGCGGCCAGTGGACCGGACGCTGGACCGAGCCTGACGGCGTGGTGGAAATCGGCGGCACCTATCTGGCGCAGTGGCGGAAACTCGACGGCGTGTGGCTCATCCAGGCCGAGGTATTCGTGCCAACGTCGTGTCGCGGCTCCCGCTACTGCGAGGCTCGTCCTTAGTGCGGCGACTGCGTAGCCTGCTCAAGCTGCTGGCGGTCGTTGCCGCCGTGCTGGCGGCGACAGCGTTCGCGGTGTTCCAGCGGCCCGCCTTCGGCGGCCGGGCCGACGGTGCCCGGCTTGCCCGGATGCAGGCGTCGCCGCAGTTCGGCGACGGACGCTTCGAGAACACGCCGCCCCAGGACACCGATTCCTCGATCCTGCGCACCCTGCGCCTCTACCGCCAGGGCTTCGTGCGGACGCCGACCTTCCAGATTCCGGTCGTGCCGATGGCGCCGGAACGGCTGCAGATCACCGCGCCGCCAGGGGTGCGTGCGTTCTGGTTCGGGCATGCCACGGTGCTCGTCGAGATCGACGGCGTCAGGATCCTGACCGACCCCGTGCTCTCCGACCGCGTCTCGCCGGTGCCCGATTGGCCCGTCGCGCTTCCACCCGCCGCCGATCGCCCTGGCGAATCTCACCGGCATCGACGCCGTGGTCATCTCCCACGATCACTACGACCACCTCGACATGGCCACGGTGCAGCATCTGGCCAGCCGGGGGACCCACTTCTATGCCGGTCTCGGCATCGGCGCCCATCTCGAACGCTGGGCCGTGCCGACGGCGCAGATTCACGAGATGGACTGGTGGGACACGGCCTCGCTCGGCGGCGTGACGATCACCTGCACGCCGTCGCGTCACTATTCCGGCCGCCGCTGGATGGACAACTCCACGCTGTGGAGCTCGTGGATGCTGCGCGGCGCCGGCGGCGCGGTCTACTTCAGCGGCGACACCGGCTACGGTCCGCACTTCGCCGAGATCCGGCGCCGGCTCGGCGCCGTCGACCTGAATCTCATGAAGATCGGCGCCTACGGCGAGACCTGGCTCGACATCCACATGGATCCGGAGTCGGCGGTGCGGGCGCATCAGGACCTCGGCGCGCGCCTCCTGCTGCCGGTGCACTGGGCGACCTTCGACCTCTCGTACCACGCCTGGGAAGAGCCGATCGTCCGCGCGAAGAAGGCCGCGGCGACGCGTGGCGTGGAGGTGGTGACCCCACGAGTCGGCGAGGCCGTCGACGTGTCGCGGACGTTCGTCAACACCGACTGGTATGCGCGCCAGGGCGTCCGGTAGCCTGGTGGCTATCGGTTACGGCTGCACGAAGCGGTTCCGCTGGTACTGATTGAAGGGCCGCACCTCGACCACCGACAGCGGCTGCGGCGTGACCACGCGCATCATCGGTACGCGCTGCCGTGAAGCCAGCTGCTTTTCGACCTGGGCCCGCAGCTGCGCGCGGCGGGCTTCGGGCAGCGTCTGCAGATCGATCTCCATGGCCGCGGCCAGCGCCACCAGCCCCTCGTCCACGGTCTTGGGCCGCACTTCCAGCACGTGATCGGCCCATCCCCAGGTGATCAGGTTGTCGTCGGTCTCCGGTTCCAGCAGATAGCTGATGAGGTTGGCGCGCGACTGTGCCGTCGGGATCCAGTACCAGCCGGGGACCACGCTGAGCGGCTCGGCCTGCTTCACGACGTCCACCGACTTCAGGTAGTGGCCCTGGAAGTAGGAGTCGCGGTTGACGCTGGTGGCGTAGTAGACCTCGGCGGGCACGGTGGCCGGCGCGCGCACCCGGTACACGGCGATGTCGTGGTCCTGCAGCTTCGGCACGACCGCGGCCATCGACGGCGGCAGCAGATAGCCGTGCGGCCGGGTCGTGGTGCGGGTCGGGGTCCACGACAGGTACACCGGCACGTCGCGCAGCCGGAACCCGGCCGGGATCGAGGCGTCGGGCATCCACACCGGCTCGGTGCCGCGCGATCCCAGCTCGTAGTCGAGCACGATCGGCATCGCCGCCGGCCGCACCGGCGGCCAGCGCCCGCGCCCGCGAGGCGCTGGTCAGGGCGCGGATCGTCTGGCGCTCGGCCGCGGCGATCCGCAGGATCGTCCGCATGGCGAGGACGCCGCCGCGGATCTGGTGGTAGTAGCGCTCGGCTTCGGGAATCGGCCGCACCGTGCCATCGCGCATCACCCGGTGGGTGTTGCTCGGCGTCTCGAGAAGGATGCCGATGGAGTTGGTGAGCCCGGTGTAGACGTGGTGCTTGCGCGCCTCCACCGACGTGGACCCCCAGCCCTCGACGCCGCCGCGGGTGACCACGCCCTGGTAGTCGAAGGCGTCGTAGTCCTCGGCGCGAACCGCCTCGCGGATCTTCGGGAAGATGTGCCGGTAGGGATACGCCCGCAGCTCGGCATCGGCGGCCGGGTTGAGCGTGCCCTGGTAGGTGATGACATACGGCGGCGAGCCGCCGTGGTGCCCGTCGACGTGGATGTCGGGCGTCCACGGGTTCATCACCTGGGTGACCAGCGCGTGGATCTCCTGCGACTCGAGCTTCACGTAGTCGCGGTTCATGTCGTAGCCGGCTTCGTTCGTGCGCCGGCGCACCTCGCCGCCGTCGGGGTTCACCAGCGGCAGCGCCAGCACGATCACGTCGCGCAGCAACGGCCGGAGCTCGCCGGCGACCAGTTCCTTGGCGATGAGCTGCACCGCCTCCTTGGGCGACACCTCTCCGCCATGCACCGACGGTGCCAGCAGCACGATCGTCTTGCCCGAGCGCAGCGCGTCCTGCGGGTTGGTGATCGGAGGGTCGGCGATGGTGATGAGAAACATCTCGCGGTCGAGCAGCGTGCGGGTGATCGGCCGCATGTTGACCAGGTCGCTCGCCGCGTCGAGGTCGTACCAGAAGCGCATCAGCGGTTCGAAGGGCGTCGGTCCGGCGCGGAAATTCTGCTGCTCCTGCCAGGTCTGCGGCAGCGCCTGCTGAGCGCGGAAGCTCGTCGACGCGGCCAGCGCGGCGCCGAGGGCGAGGACCAGGACGAGGGAACGGGAGCGTGGCCGGCAGGTCATGAGGTCTCCAGAGCGGGAATACACACGATTAGAACGCCACCCGCACGCCGCCGTTGAACACACGTCCATCGAGCGGCGCCCAGGCGTCCACGGTCCAGCGGCCGTCGGCTCCGCGCGACGGCCGAACCAGCGGGTCCCAGCGGGTCTGGCGGACGTCGGTCACGTTCTCGGCGTTGAGGAAGACGCGCCAGCGGCCGAAGCGCTTCTCCGCCAGCAGGCCGACGATGACATAGGGTCGCGACTCGTCGCGGTACGGGTTCACGTCGAGGCGCTGCAGCCCGGTGTAGTAGACCTCGACGCCGACGCGACCGGCGTCCTCATCCTCCCACATGCCGACCAGTCCGGCGCTGTGCCGGGGCGTGAGGGCGACGTCCTGCCGGCCGCTGTCGCCGTCCTCGCGCGCCTGCACGTAGGTGTAGCTGGCCGTCGCCACGAACGGCGCGTGGCGGAGCGTGCCCAGCAGCTCGACGCCGATGTTGGTCGTGTCGCCGCCGGAATTGCCGAGGACGTAGCGATCCTCCCGGTCCACGACCACCGGGATGATCGACCCGCGAGGCAAAGACGGTCGCCGTCACGGCCCCGGTGCCGATCGTCCGGGTGAGGTCGATCGAGGCGGTGGTCCCGACCTCGGCGTCGAGCGGTCCGCGGATCACCAGGGTCGGACAGCCCGGCCGCCTCGGTCTCCTCGGTGAGCGGCGTGGCGGCGACGAAGCCGCCGCCCACCGACAGGCGGCTGGTCCAGGCGCCGCCGCGGACGAGCGCCGCCAGCCGCGGGCTCACGAACGCGCCGTATTCGCTGTGCCAGTCGACCCGCGCGCCGGCCGACAGCGACGCCCACGACGCCAGATCGACGTCGTCCTGCGCGAAGACGCCCGGGACGTCGAAGGTGTAGGCGAACCGCGGGACGTCGCGGGGATCGTAGTCGTCACGCTCGTAGGCCGCGCCGGCCACCCAGGTGTGCCGCCCGGCCGTGCCGCGCACCGCCACCTCGCTGAAGACCGTGTCGTGGGCGTCGCGCTCGAGAACCAGGCCGAAGGCGTGGTCGTGCCGTTGCCAGGCGGCGGCAGCGCGGGCCGTGAACACGTAGCGATCGCCGAGCAGCGTCTGGAAGGTGCCGCCGACATCGATTCGCGTCGTATCGAGCGCCTCCAGGTACGGCTCCTGGGTGGCCGCCAGCACGGCCCCGTCCATCGTGCCGCCGTCGCGATCTTCCACGGTGGCCCCGGCGGTGAGGAACACCGACCGGCCGGCGCCGTTGTCGTAGAACAGGCGCGGGCGGACGACGCCGCGGGCGTAGCCGGCGACGTCGGCCCACCCGTCGTCGTCGCGGTCGCTGCGCGACTGGCGGTGGCCGCCACTCAGCAGCGACCCCCGCCAGCGCGCCGGACAGCGGCGCAGCGAGGTAGACGACCGCGTCGGTGCCGCCAAGCGTGGTCTGGTTGAACAGCCCGTCGACGGCCAGCGCGTCGCCCGGCCGCCGCGCCAGCAGGTTGACGACCCCGCCCATCGCGCCGGCGCCATAGAACGCCGAGGCGGCGCCCTTGATCACCTCGACCTGGCCGAGATCCATCGGCGGGATCTGCAGCAGGCCCAGGCCGCCCACCTGCTGGCCGAAGAGCGGGAGCCCGTCGCTGAGAAAGCGCGTGTAGCGGCCCTTCATGCCCTGGACGCGAATGCTGGCGGCGCCGATCGAGGGCGAGGTCGCCTGCACGCGCAGGCCGCCCATCTCGTTGAGCATCATCACGATGTCGCCCGGCGTCATCAGCATCTTCTCTTCGATCTCCTCGCGGTCGAGCACTTCGACCCGCGTCGGCTGATCGTCGAGACGCCGTCCGGTACGCGTCGTGGCGACGACCACGACCTCCTCCTCGATCTCGATCGCGGCAATCAACTCGACCGCAATCGGCAGCTCGGCGCCGGCCGGGATCGACACGTCCTGCACCGCCGGCAGGAAGCCGTCCTTGACGACGGTGAGGCGCGCGGCACCGGCTGGCACGACGAGTCGGGCCACCCCGGTCGGGTCGGTGATGGCCGACTGGCCGGCGACCTCCACGGCCGCGCCGGCCACCGGCCCCGCTTCGCCGGTGACCTCGACGCGCACGGCGGTGGGCGGCCCGGGCGCCTGCGCGGTGACGATCGCGCTCCACCCGACCACCAGGATCGTGACGAGACTGCCCCGGCGACGCACCGATGTTTTCCACGAAGAGCCGGTCACATTCTCCCCCGAGCCTGGCGCTGCGCCCGCGGGCTACGATAGCGGGCTGATGCAGACGCTGTCCCGGCTTCCGGCCACCGAGCTCGCCGCCTTCCACGACGAAGTGCAGCGTCGCTACGACGGCTTCAGGCAGCGCGGCCTCCGGCTGGATCTCACGCGCGGCAAGCCGTCGTCCGAACAGCTGGATCTGTCGAGCGGGCTGCTCAGCCTGCCGGGCGATCGCGACTTCCTGGCCGCCGACGGCAGCGACGTCCGCAACTACGGCGGGCTCCAGGGATTGCCCGAGCTACGGGCGCTGCTCGCTCCGCTGGTCGGCGCGACGCCGGCGCAGGTGATCCTGGGCGGCAACTCGAGCCTGGCGCTGATGCACGACGCCATCGCCTTCGCCCTGCTGAAGGGCACGGTCGACAGCCCGCGGCCCTGGGGCCGGGAGCCGCGCGTCGCCTTCCTCTGTCCGGTGCCCGGCTACGACCGGCACTTCGCCATCTGCCAGGATTTCGGCATCGAGCTCATCGCCGTGCCGCTCACCGACGACGGCCCCGACATGGACGTCGTCGAGCGGCTGGTGGCGGAGGACGCCGGCATCAAGGGCCTGTGGTGCGTGCCGAAGTACAGCAACCCGACCGGCACGGTGTACTCGAGCGCCACGATCGAGCGCCTCGCGGCCATGCCCACTGCAGCGCCCGACTTCCGCGTGTTCTGGGACAACGCCTACGCCGTCCACCACCTGACCGCCGAGCGGATCGAGATCGCCAACCTGCTCGACGCGTGCGCCGCAGCCGGCCATCCGCACCGGACCTTTGTCTTCGGATCGACCTCGAAGATCACGCTCGCCGGGGCCGGCGTGGCCTTGTTCGCGGGGTCGGCGGAGAACGTGGCGTGGTATCTCGCCCGCCTGGGCAAGCGCACGATTGGCGGCGACAAGGTCAACCAACTCCGCCACGTGCGATTTCTCCGCGACACGGATGGGCTGCTGGCGCTGATGGATCGCCACCGCGCCATCCTCGCGCCGAAGTTCGCCGCCGTCGTCGACGCCTTCGAGCGAAACCTTGCTGGCGCCGGCGTCGCTTCGTGGGGCACGCCCAAGGGCGGCTACTTCATCAGCCTCGACGTGCTCGACGGCTGCGCGACAGAGGTGGTACGGCTGGCCAAAACGGCCGGGGTGGAGCTGACGCCAGCCGGCGCGACCTTTCCGTTCGGCCACGACCCCCGCGACCGCAACATCCGCGTCGCGCCGACGTTCCCGGACCTGGCCACCGTGACGGCCGCCGCCGAGGGGGTCGCCCTCAGCGTGCTGCTGGCCACGTCGACGGCGCTGCTGCGCGGGCGAACCGCGACGCCCCTACCCTAGGGCGTCGGTTTCGCATCCGCGGGTGGTGACGGAGCGCGCGGTGCCCACACATAGATGCCGCCGTCGGCCATCAGGCTCAGGTACAGGCGCCCGTCGCGCCTCAGGTACGAGCGGACGTACTCCGCGTCGCGAGCAATCTGCGCGTCGTAGGAGGGCGGCGAGCACAGCGCGCGGGTCATGGCCAGCCGACCGAACGTAAAGGCGCCGCTGTCGGCATCGGCTGGCTCCGCGGTCCACGTTCCGGTGGCGCGATTGCAGTTGAGCTGCAGGTGCACCTGTCCACCCACCGCCAGGGTCATCGTGTACCTCGAGGGATCGGGCGGCCGGACGATCCCGATGGCGTCATCCGAGGAACGGAACTCCACCAGCTGCCACGAGGTGCCGGCGAGCCCGCCGGCCTGTGAGGCCGGCTGGATGTCGGCGGCGGGTGGCCTGGCGGCCGCCGGCGCTCCAGGCGGAACCACCCCGGCCCCTCCAGCCGCGGTCTGAGGGGCACCGCTGGCACACCCGACGAGCACGGAGACCACGGTCACCGCCGGCACGGACAGGAGTCGCGCCACGCGCAGCCGCGGATCGTGCGCTCTCCCCCGCATCACGTCGTTCGCCCTATCGGCTATCATTTCCGCCGTCACCGCACGCGCCGAATCCCCTGTCGAAAGGACCTCCGATGGCCAAGGCCAAGCGTACGACCCACCGCAGCAGTACCGGCACGAAGCTCTACGCCAAGCGCGACAGCGCCGGAGAATTCACGGACATCCAGACCTACAAGCGCGCCCACGGCGCCGACCTCAAGAAGCGCAGCACGGCGGAGACCAAGGCCAAGGCCGCGAAGAAGACGGCCAAGAAGCGCTGACACTACCGCAGTACGCCTTCCTTGCGCCGATGGTCGTTCACCTCGGGGCCGGATGCAAATCGGCACCATACGGATGAGCCGCCGAGGAAGGCGCCGATGGTGTGCATAATCTCTTCCCGATGACATCGAGTCTTCATCCCGACGGCGGTGTACGGTGACGCCACGCCTCTCGCTCGGCGCCGAGTTCGCCAACGAGGCGCGCACCACTCGACGGCTGCTCGAGCGACTGCCGCCCGATCGGCTGGGATGGCGGCCGCACCCGAAGTCGTTCACCGCCGGCGAGCTCGGATCGCACCTGGTCGACTGCGTCGGCTGGCTCGACGCGATCTGTTCCCACGACGAGTTCGACATCGACCCCTCGACATTCCGGTCCTGCCAGCTCACCTCGCACGATGCGTTGCTGCAGGCGTTCGACGACAAAGTGACCGAGGGCTCGGCGGCGCTCGCGGCCCTGGACGAGGTGGCCCTGGCCCGACCCTGGCGGTTGACACTTCGCGGCAGGGTGCGCGTCGAGCGGGCGCGGATCGACGCCGTTCGCGATTTCACGCTGAGCCACATGATTCATCACCGCGGTCAGCTCTCGGTCTACCTGCGGCTGCTCGACGTCCCGGTGCCCGGTTCCTATGGCCCGACCGCCGACGAGCAGGCCTGATCCCGCCACGGGTCCGTGGCTATAATCGCCACCGGTGCGCATCCCGCCGCTTTCCCGTCGTCAGTTCCTCGCCACCGGCGGCGCCGTGCTCGGCGGCGTCTACGTGCCGGCCTGGCCGTCGCTGGCCCAGCCCGGCCCGGCTGATGACGCCGTGCGGGCCGAGGTCGCCGACGTGGCTCTCGCCAGGGCCGCGACACTCGGCGCGTCCTACGCCGACATCCGCATCAACCGGTATCGCCGCGAGTCGATCGCGACGCGCGAGCGGCAGGTGCAGAACGTCTCGCGGTCGACCAGCTACGGCTTTGGCTTGCGGGTGCTGGTCGATGGCGCGTGGGGCTTCGCCGCCGTCAACCGGGTGGAACCGGGAGCGGCCAGAACGGCTGCGGAACAGGCGGTGGCGATCGCCCGGGCCAACGCCGCGCTGGCAACGCGCAAGGTGGTGCTCGCCGGCGCCGACAAGGCCGTTGCCACCTGGACCAGCAGCTTCAAACGCGATCCGTTCGAGGTGCCGCTCGACACCAAGATCGCCTTCCTCATGAGCCTCAACGAGGCGGCGCTGTCCGTGCCGGGCGTCAGCTTCATCAGCTCGCAGGTCCTGTTCGTCGACGAGCAGAAGTACTTCGCCTCGAGCGAGGGTTCGCGCATCACCCAGCGGCTGGTGCGCACCTACCCGCAATTCACCACCACGGCCGCCGACCGCGCCAGCGGCGACTTCCAGACCCGCGTCGTCGTCGACCGGGCCCAGCTGGTCGGCTACGAGTACGTCGAGGACTACCCGTGGCGGCGCGACGCCGAGAAGGCCGGCCACGAGGTGGTCGAGAAGCTGAAGGCCAAGCCGGTGGCGCCCGGCCGCTACGACCTGGTGGTCGATCCGTCGCAGTTGTTCCTGGCCATCCACGAATCGGTCGGCCATTCGACCGAGCTCGATCGCTCGCTCGGCTGGGAAGCCAACATGGCCGGCACCAGCTTCCTCAAGGCGAGCGATGCCGGCAAGCTGCGCTTCGGCGCCTCGATCGTCAACCTGGTCGGCGACCGCACCCAGCCGGGCGGGCTGGCCACCACCGGCTTCGACGACGAGGGCGTGAAGGCCGAGCGCTGGCACCTGGTGCGCGACGGCATGTTCGTCGACTGGCAGACCACGCGCGAGCTGGCGCCGCTCATCGGCCAGCCGCGCTCGCACGGCTGCCTGCACTCGGACAGCTGGTCGAGCGTGCCGTTCCCGCGGATGCCGAACGTCTCGCTCCAGCCCGCCGCCACCGAGGTATCGCTCGACGACCTCGTCGCCGACATCAAGCGCGGGCTGTTCGTCGAGGGCCGCGGCAGCTCGTCGATCGACCAGCAACGCTACAACTTCCAGTTCGGCGGCGCCGTCATCCGCGAGATCACCAACGGCAAGCTCGGCGCCATGGTCAAGGACGCGGCGTATCAGTCGCGCACGCCCGACTTCTGGGCCTCGTGCGACGGCCTCGGCGGTCCGGCCACCTATCGCCTGTGGGGGACGTCGTCGGACGGCAAGGGCGAGCCCGGGCAGACCAACGCGGTCAGTCACGGCTGCCCGCCGGCGCGGTTCCGCCAGGTCACGGTGCTGAATACGGCGGCCATCTGATGCTCACCCGCGACGAGGCACTGACCCTGTGCGACGCGGTGCTGGCCCATGCCAAGGCTGCCGGGGCCGAAGACGCCAGCGTCTCGCTGCAGAACGCCGTCGAAGCGCACGCCCGATTCGCCGACAACCGCATCACCACGAGCGGGCACTCGGAGGACCTCGACATCACGGCCACCGTCTGGGCCGGCCGCCGGCGCGGGTCGATCACCGGCAACGACACCGCGGCCGAGGCGCTGCGGCGGATGGCCGAGGACGCCGTGCAGATCGCCCGCGTGTCGCCGGTGCACCGCGAGTACGTGCCCACGCTCGGCCCGCTCGACTACCCCGAGGCGCGCGGGTTCGCCGCCGCCACGGCCGAGATCGACGTCACGGCTCGCGCGGCCGCCCTCGACGGCGTCCTCGGCGCCTGCCGGAGCGCCAAGGTCACCGGCGCCGGCTTCCACACGGCGCGGGCGTCGGCCATCGCCGCCGCCACCGCCAACGGCAACCGCCGCTACTTCCGATCCAGCGAGGCCGCCCTCAGCGTGACCGCCCGCAGCGGCGACGGCACCGGGTCGGGCTACTACGCCGGCGACCACTTCGACGTCGGGCGCCTCGATACGAAACGCATCGCCGCCGAGGCCGTCGACAAGGCGGTGCGCTCCCGCGAGCCGAAGGCGATCGAGCCGGGCGTCTATCCCGTGATCCTCGAACCGCAGGCCGTCGCCGACCTGCTCGGCTTCCTGGCCGGCAGCTTCGACGCCCGCACCGCCGACGAGGGCCGCAGCGCGTTTTCGGGCAAGGACGGCACGACGCGACTCGGCGAGACGCTGTTCAACGACCGTCTCATCCTCTACAGCGACCCGATGCATCCGGAACTGCCGGCGCTGCCGAGCACGGCCGAAGGCGTTCCCGCCGCCCGGCTGTCGATCATCAAGGCCGGCGTGCTCGAGAACCTCGCCTACTCGCGGTTCTGGGCGCAGGAGCGCCAGCGCCAGCCCACGCCCGGGCCGGTCAACTACATCGTGGAGGGCACGCAGCCGCCGGCGACGATGGACGCGATGATCAAGGGCATGGCCCGCGGCCTGGTCATCTCGCGCTTCTGGTACGTGCGGCTGGTCGATCCGCGGACCATCGTCCTCACCGGGCTGACCCGCGACGGGCTGTGGTGGGTCGAGAACGGCCAGGTGCGCCACCCGGTGCGGAACCTCCGCTTCAACCAGAGCGTGCTGGCGATGCTGGCGCCGTGGAACGTCGAGGCCATCGGCGCGCCGCAGCGCCTGTCGCCGCTGATGGTGCCGCCGCTCCGGCTGAGCGCCTTCACCTTCACGTCGATCTCCGACGCGATCTGACCGTACACAGCGAACGGGCCGGCCTGGTGGCCGACCCGTCCCAGGCGTCGGTTCGATTCGGTCGTCAGCCGCGCGCCATCGTCGAGACGGGCGACTTCTTCGGGAAGATCTCCTTGAAGGTCTTGGTGAACCTGTCCATCTCCTCGGGCAGGCCGACCGAGACGCGCAGGTGGTTCAGCATCGGCGGGAACGGCCGGCCGACGAGGATGCCCTTCTGCTTGAACGCTTCGATGGTCGGCTGCACCGTGCTCTCGCCCAGGCTGACCATGAAGAAGTTGGTCTGCGAGGGGATCACCGGGTAGCCGTGCGCCTCGAGCTCGCGCGTGGTCTTGGTGCGCAGCCCGATGATCTTGGCCTTCACCTCGGCCTGGCCGGCGGTGTCCTTGAGCGAGGCCACCGCGCCGTGCTTGGCCAGCACGTTCACGCTGTTCGAGGCGTAAACGCGGAGCTGCTTGATGATCTCGGGCGTCGAGATGGCGTAGCCGACGCGCATCGCCGCCAGCGCCGCGATCTTGGAGAAGGTGCGGGCGATGACGACCGGCCGGCCTTCGATCACGTAGGGAATCGAGGTGCCGTAGGCCGGGTCGTCCACGAAGTGGTGGTAGGCCTCGTCGATGAGGATCGGCATCGTCTTCGGGATGCCTTCGACCACCTTCTTGACGTCGGCGGCGCTGATCACCATGCCGGTCGGGTTGTTCGGGTTGCACAGGTAGAACAGCCCCACCGTCGAGGCGTTCTTGTTGGCCTCGCTGATCATCGTGTCGAGGTCCTGCTGGTAGTTCTTCAGCAGCGGCACCTTGATGCCCTCGGCCTTGATCTGGGTGGCGTGCTGGTAGACCGTGGCGTAGGTCGGGTCGGCGCCGACGACCTTCTTGGTGTTGCCCATCAGGAACGCCTCGCCGACGACCTCGAGGACCTCACCAGAACCCGGGGTCAGCAGGACGTTCTCGGGCTTCACGCCGTGGTGCGCGGCGATCTCCTGGATGACGTCGGCATCCGGGTAGCCGTAGCGGTTGGCGTACTTCCAGGCGTGGTTCATCGCCTGCATCACGTTCTGGGGCGGGCCGAAGTTGTTTTCGTTGCTGGCCAGCTTGGCAAAGGCGTCGTACTCGGCCTCGCCGCCGCGGAACTGGGCGGTGCCGCCCTGGGCGAACAGGTCGCCTCCGGGGCGCAGCCCCAGGGCGCCCATGGCTGCGGCGACCCCTCCGAAGAACCGACGACGGGAAAGCGGATGCCTGACGTTCATGAATCCTCCAAATGGCAGAAGCGGGAGTACCCTCGGAAGATTACTCGATCGCGGCGCGCCGGGCGAGCCCCTCTGGCCGGCCGGTCGGCCGTCCTGGCCGAGACCGGACAACGGCGGGCAGCGGCGCCCAGCCTGTAGACGTCCGGGGTCGGCGCCCGCGGCTGGCCGTAGAATGCGACTTTCACGCGGTCCAGCGAGGCGATGTCATGGTGATCCACGAGTTGAGTCACGACGAGTGCGTGGCGATGTTGGAGCGGGCCGCCGTCGGCCATCTGGCGTGCTCCCATCTGGCCCAGCCCTACGTCGTCCCGATCCAGTTCACATTCGACGCCGCGCAACACTGCGCATATGCGTTCTCGACGGAGGGTCAGAAGATCACGTGGATGCGCCTGAACCCGAAGGTCTGCCTGCAGGTGGAGGAGATCACCGACAAGGACCACTGGACGACCGTCGTTGCGATGGGCCGGTTCGAGGAGATCGGCCACGGCGCTGACATGGCCGACGCGCGTCGCCACGCCGAGAGTCTCGTGGCGCTGCAGCACGAGTGGTGGCTGCCGACGATCGCGACTGGCCCGGGCGATCAGGATCAGGGAGCAGTGATCTTCCGCATCGCCATCGATGGCATGACCGGCCGGCGAACGGCCCGCGACCACGCCTGACGCGCCGCCTCCGAACGGCGCGGGGCGCCGCCCTACACGGGTGAAGAGTTCTTCCACGGTCGAGGGTCCCCGTCAAGAGCCGCCGTGGGACGCATCGAAGACAACCTGGTCGTAGTCCCAGAGCCGTTCGAAGAACGTGAGGGCGCGCCGGGTGTCGCCGGCGCCGGCCTGCGCCACAACTTCTGCCAGGGTTCGGTGCCCGTCGACGGCGCCGAGCAGCTGGAACTCGAATTCATCGACGGTGCAGATGAGATCCGTGAACGTGTGCGCGCGGTTGATGAGGACGGCCACGCTGCCCGCCGGCGGACGATCGCGGACGCAGACGGTCATCGGCCTGGCCAAAGGCACGTAGTCGTGCCAGCGATCGCCCGCGAAGCTGATCGGCTGGCTCCCGCCCGGCCGATCGTCGCGATAGGCGATGAGGCTGTGCGCGACCATGGTGCCGCGAAACAGCTCGACGGCGGCGTGCTGCAACCGGGGCGGCAGCGAGACGAGCCGCGCCGCATGCGGGCTGCGCGCCACCGCGCCACATCGCGGCAGATACGGTGCCTGCTCGGTCCAACGGCCGAACGACATGCCGCAGCGCTCGAGCCAGTCGTACACCTCAGGCACGGTGAAGGCGCGGTCCAGCGGATGGAGGAGCGCATCCGCCATCGCGTCGTGTGTGCGGAAATCCTTGGCCTTGCGCAACGTGCCGGCGATCGGGTGATCCGGCGGCAGTCCGTCGAGGGTGGCCCGCAGGTCCCGCAGCTCGGCCGCCGACGCGCCGACACCGAGGAGCCGGCAGTACTCCTGCAGCATGTAGATGCCGGTGCGGCCATACCGAGCGTAGACCATCAGCCGCATCGCACCCGCCGGATTCAACACATCGCGCAAGGCGCGCAGGCCGCGGTCGGGGTCGGGCAGGTGATGGAGGACGCCCGTGCACACCACCAGATCGAACGAACACGACAGCTCGCCGGACGCGCTCGATCGACAGCTGATGGAGCTCGAGGTTGTCGAGGTGGTGCCGGTCCTTGAGCTCGCGCGTGTGGCGCAGGCTGGTGTCGCTGACGTCGATGGCCACGATGCGTGCCGCCGGGTACCGACGCGCGTATCGGGCCGCCTGCGACGTGCCACAGCCAGCGATCAGGACGGTCTGCTCGTCCGACAGCGGCCGGTCGGGCCATGCGAGATGGAACTCCGCCCGGCGCCGGCCGGGCTCGAGCGGCTGGTACTCGTCGAGATGCGCAACCGGCGCCGGATAGGGCATCCGTTCGTAGAAGTCGCGAACCTCGTCTCCCTGGCTCACGGCAATCTCGTCCTCGCGCCCTGAAGGAATGGCCCGGACCGGTCAGTCCGGCCCGAGCCATTGTCCGGCGAAACGCCCCGTCCCGTTACCTGCCGCTGGTGCTCGCCGCCGTGAGCTTGTCCAGCACTTGATCGAGCGAGAAGCTGCCGACCTTCTGGCTCGGCGGGAACTCCTTGAACGTCGCGATGTACTTGCCGACGTACTCCTGCGCCGGCACGAGCAGGAACACACGGTCGATCCGCCACTGGCCGTAGTTCATGGCCAGGCTGTCGCCGCTCTCGAACGGATCGGCACGCAGGTTGAAGATCTTCGGCACGCGAAGCGGTGTGAACGGGTCCTGCCACACGTCGAAACCCTCGCTGCGCTGCTCCTGGAACACGATCTTCCAGTTGTCGTAGCGCAGTCCCACCAGCGAGCCGTCGTCGTTCCAGTAGAAGAATTCCTTGCGCGGATTCTCTCCCTTGCCGGCGAGTCGGTCGGTGATGTTGTAGCCGTCGAGATGAACCTTGGCGGTCTTCTTGCCGACCTTCATGCCCTTGAGCAGCTGCTCCTTCACATCGGGCACACCCGCTGCGGCGAGAAGCGTCGGCAACATGTCTTCGTGCGAGAACAGGTCGTTGTTGACCGTACCCGGGCTTGATCACGCCGGGCCAGCGAATCGCGCACGGCACCCGATAACCGCCTTCCCAGTTCTCGTTCTTCTCACCGCGGAACGGCGTGGTGCCGCCATCGGGCCAGCTGAACGACTCGGCGCCGTTGTCGGTCGAATACATGACGATGGTGTTGTCGTCGAGGCCGAGCTGCTTGAGCTTGTCGAGGATCTGGCCGATGTGCCCATCGTGCTCGACCATGCCGTCCGGGTAGGTGCCGAGCCCGGTCTTGCCTTTGCTCGCCTCCTTGAGGTGCGTGAAGATGTGCATCCGCGTCGAGTTGAACCACAGGAAGAACGGCTTGTCGGACTTGCTCGCTTTCTCCAGGTAGTCGAGCGTGGCGGCCAGGAACTCCTCGTCGATGGTCTCCATGCGCTTCTTGCCGAGGGCGCCCGTGTTCTCGATCTTCTGCGTGCCATCGGCGTTGGCCCAGCAGTGCAGCACGCCGCGGGTCTTGTACTTCTTGATCATCTCGGGATCTTTGAAATAGTCCTCGTTCTCGAACTCCTGCTCCGCGTTGAGGTGGTAGAGCGAGCCGAAGAACTCGTCGAATCCGTGCGCGGTCGGCAGCGTCTCGTCGGCGTCGCCCAGGTGGTTCTTGCCGAACTGCGCGGTCATGTAGCCCTGCTCCTTGAGCAGCTCGGCAATCGTCACGTCACGCGCCTGCAGCCCTTCCTTCGCGCCGGGCAGGCCGACCTTCAGCATGCCGGTCCGGAAGCCCGATTGGCCGGTGATGAAGCAGGCGCGGCCGGCCGTGCAGCTCTGCTGGCCGTACCAGTCCGTGAACAGGGCGCCGTCCTTGGCAATGCCGTCGATATTGGGAGTCCTGTAGCCCATCTGGCCGAGGTTGTAGGCGCTGATGTTCCAGTAGCCGATGTCGTCGCCCCACAGAATCAGGATGTTTGGTTTCTTCGCAGCCATCACTCTTCCTTTCGACGGTTGAAGTGCCACCGATCCGTCGCGCTCGCGTGCCGGGGTGTTCGACCGAGTCACTTCAGGCCGGGCAGCGAGTCACGATGCGCGCTCGGTCTGCCGCGTCGATATGCAGCAGCGCGACGCAGCGGCGATGGCGGATGCGACTATAGCAGCCTCATTCGACGCTGATTCGCCGGAGCCCGGTCAATGGAGGCAACGAGACAGTTCAACGGTTGAGCTGGCAGCTGCGTCCATTACCGCGCCGAGAACGAGTGGCAGAGCGGCGGCCGGACCGCATGGTCGTTCGGCCGCGGCTTCAGGCTGGTGACCCAGTTGGTCGCACCGGATCCCGAGATCAGAGTAGGCTTCGCGTTCGAGCCGTGATCCGCGCCGCCCCGCGGGCCTTTCTGCTGGCGATGGTCGTCTCGCTGGCCACCGATGCGCTGCTGGCCGCACTCACCAGCAGCTTGAGCGTGGTCCGACCGTCGGCTGGCGCGCCGTGGTGGGTCGACGCGCACCTGGTGGAGCGCGGCCGCTGGGTCGTCATGGCGATGCTCCTGGTGGTCGTCGGCAGGCGGCTCGCGTCGTCCACGCCGGCGGCGGCGGCCGCCACGGCCGCCGTCTGGCGCCTGGTCGGCGGCGCGGTGATCGCGATCCCGCTCCTGTGGATCGTGGCGGCGTGGATCGTCCAGGCCACGGTCTTCACCGTCGCCGGGCGCTGGGACATCGACGGGCAGATCTACCTGGCCCCCGACTACTATCGGCGGCTGCTCACCGGATTACGTGCCGTGGCTCAGTGGAGGTGCGGCGACGATCGCCGTGAGCCGTCACCTGCGTTGACGGACGTCCCCGAGCCGCGCGAGGCGACGCGTCCCGCAGGCCCACCTGGAGGCGCGGCAATCTGGTTGGCGTCGGCGATCTCGAGCACGGTCAGACGATCGCTCACGCCCACCGGCAGCGTGGCCGTCACGAAGCGCACCGCCATGTCGTCGACCGAGCCATCCGCCTCCCAGCGATGCGCGCGTATCACCCGCATGCGGCTCCGGCAGCGTCACCGACACCGTCTGTCCGGCCACCGACGTGTGCTGCCGAACGGGCACGTCGTAGCTCGCTTCCTCGAGCCACAGCGCCAGGAAGTAGGTGCCGTCGCGTTTCTGGAAGGCGATGTGCCGCACGCTGTCGCTCCCCGCGATCTGGTAGGCGAGCGGCCGCAGCGCGATCGGCGGGCCCGGGTCGGCGAGCAGGCGCAGCAGGCCCTTGACGGCGTTGAACGTCGGCTTCGGTGCGCCATCGGCGGTGAGCAGGCCGTAGCTGCCCGAGTTCGGGAAGTCGCACAGCTCGTAGAGGAAGGTGCGGGTGATCCCCATGCGGTACTGCTCGAGCAGCACCCGCGGCAGGTAGCGGCCGGCCACTTCCGCCGGCACGCGTCCTGGATCGTGAGATGGTCCTGGTAGCCGATCTCGGTGGTGGTGATCGGCTTGCCGCCGCTGTAGCGCTGGATCACCCGCAGATTCCACGCGATGCTGCCGTAGCCATCGCTACCCCACCCGGACGTGCCTGGATGGCGTCCGGCCAGGTAGTTGTGGAGGTTGCCGGCGTCGAAGTAGGCGCTCGACGTCGCCGACGGCCGCATAGGACGACTCGCTGGTCAACGACGGGCCGACCACCGGGTAGTGCGCGACCGAGGCGATGCGCTTGACCTCGCCGAGGCGGAGCATCGCCTGCCAGAGCCGGGACACCCAGTTCGGGTCGCCGCTCTTGTCGGCCTCGTTCGGCGCCTCATACGCTTCGAACGATCGGATCACCCGCGACGGGTAGGAGGCGAGCAGCTCGACGCTCTGGTCGAAGCCGGTGATGAAGGTCCCCTTGATCCCGGCGTCGCCCAGCTCGTTGTGACGATCGTAGTAGCCCTGCCACCGGGTATCGATCAGGCCGTCGCGCACGTGGCGTACGCCGAGCTCGATCAGCCGGCTCCTGATCAGCTCGAAGTTCTCCTTGTAGGGGGTGTACTCGTAGTGCAGGTGCACGTTGACGCCCACCGAATCGACGAAGTGATCGGCGGCGGCGGTCTGCTGGGCCCGCGCCACGTGGCCGGGCAGCAGGATCATCGCCGCGACGGCCAGCGCGCGCCAGAGCCAGGCTCCGGCCGGGGCCTCAGGACACCATGCGGTCATCGGTCCCTCCTTCCGCGGCGATCGGCAGGCCATCGATGGCGGCCTGCAGCCGATCGGCGAGCGACCCCACGTCGTAGCGGGACAGCAGCGTCTGCCGGGCCTGACGGGTCAGCCGCGCGGCGAACTCCCGGTCGTCGAGCAGGCGGCAGACGCCGTCGACGAAATCACGCGGGGAGTCGGCCACCACCAGATCGTGATCGGCCCGGCACTCGATGCCCTCGCAGCCCTTCGAGGTCGACACCACCGGACGATCGACGGCCCACGCCTCGAGAATCTTCAGCCGCGTGCCGCTGCCGTGCAGCAGCGGCACGACCACGACCGCACTCCGGGCGAGGTACTCGGCGGCCTCGGGGACGTAGCCGGTCACCACCACCGCCGGGTCGTGCCGCGCCAGTTCGAGCAGCGAGGGGTGCGGATTGCGCCCGACCAGGAACAGCGTGATGCCCGGGCGGCGGGCCTTGAGCGCCGGAAACACGTCGGCGTGAAAGTGCTGCGCGGCGGCGACGTTCGGGAAGTAGGCCATGTCGCCGGAGAACACGATCGAGTCGTCGTCAGGCGGCCGGCGGCGGAAGCGGGCGTAGCTGGCCGCGTCGATGCAGCTGGGCACGACCACCGTCTTGGCGGCGACACCGGGATCGAGCCGGGCGAAGCTCTCGGCTTCCTGCCGGGAGGTCGAGAGCAGCACGTCGGTCTGCCGGCACATCCGCGTCTCCTGACGCTCGGTGTGCCGGGCGCTCAGCGAGAAGAGCGCCCGCCGCGCCATGCTGCGCTGCGCTCCGGCCAGCTGCCGGCACAGGCTGGTCTCGAAGTTGTGGGCGATGGTGACGAAGCGGGCGTGCGGCTGCAGGCGGCGGAGCCGCGGGATGAAGTACCCCATCACCGTGTTGTCGATGAACACCGAGTGGTAGGACTGGGTGGCGCACAGGGCCCGCGCCGGACGCATCATGTCGAGGTCGGCGTGCCCCATGTAGCCGCAGCAGCGGCGACGGTAGAGGCTGCGGATCGCTGCCGTCCTCGGCGTCACCGTCCGCGGCACCTGTACGACGTTGAGGCGGGAGCGGGCCTCGGCCAGCTCCGGGCTCTCCGGCCGCTCGTAGGTCACCAGGTCGATCGAGAAGCCGCGCGCCAGCACGTCGAGGATGCCGCGCAGGCGCAGGCGGCCGCCGCTGTCGGCGGGAAACGGGTTCTCGGTGCTGATGAGCAGGGCTCGTTTCACGGTGGTTCATGCCGTCACCAACGGATGTCGGACGGCCTGCCTCGCGGAATGGTGACGTTGACCCGCGCCCAGTCGACCGACCGGGCGAAGATGGCGGTGCACGACTCGTCGACCAGGATCGGCCGCGTGCCGTAGAAGTCGAAACGCACGAAGCCGGCGTCGGCCAGGGCGGCGTAGCCGGCGTTGTACTGCCAGCGATCGGCGTTGTCGAAGACGACCAGCCCGTCGGGCTTGACCAACTGCGCGGCCATCCACGCCGCCGGCGCGCGGGCCATCCCGTCCACGACCACGACGTCGAACCAGCCAGCCGGATGAGCACCGAGCTCGGCCAGATACGCCGTGAACGGCGCCCAGACCAGTCCGTCGTCAACATCGCGGTCGAAGTCGCCGCTCAGCGGCGGATCGCGGTGCGCGTCCAGGAACCTCGACACGAGGGCCTGCCCGCGCGGGTCCGGTTCGGCTTCGATCGGCCGGGCCACGACGGTGAGGTTGGCCGGGGCGCGGGCGGCCACCGAACGCGCCCAGTCGCGGTCGTGCTCGACGCTCACCACCTCGGCCACGCGCGCCGCCCACCACAGCGACGAGTTGCCGGCGCCGTACTCGAACACCTTGAAGCGCGGCTGGACCACCCGCTCCAGCATCCGCAACGCCGGGTAGGTAATCCACGGTACCGGGCCGTGACGGTCCTCGGCCTGGTGGCTCACGACCGATCGATCCCACCCCAGGTTCTTGAGGTACGCGTCGCCGTAGGCGCTCAACCGGCGCCGGTAGCTGATGGCGTCGGATCGGGACTTTCCCAGTACCTGCTTGGCCGCGTCCTTCAGCATCATGGCCGCCTCCCGGCGATCTCCAGGTAGATGTCGGCGACACGGCTGGCCATCAGGTCGGCCGAGAAGCGCTCGACGGCGAACGCGCGACACTCGCGCTCGCCGGGCAGCCACACCTGGCCGCCAAGCGCGTCGACGATGCCGCGGGCGATTTCGGGGACCTGGGCCGACCCGAGCACCAGCTCAGGCGCCAGCGGCGTGATGATCTCGGGCAGACCGCCAATCGGGGTCACGATCGACGGCGTTCCGGCGGCCAGCGCCTCCACCACGGTCAGGCCGAAGCCCTCGAGCGCCGCGGTCGGCACGATGTTGAGGTCGGCGGCGCGGTAGACCAGCGGGAGGTGGTCGTCGGGCACGTAGCCAAGGAAGGTGACGCTGTCCTCCAGGCCCAGGTCGCGGACCCGCTGCTCGAGGACGGGCCGCAGCGGCCCGGTGCCGCCGACAAACAGCTTCACGTCGCGATGGCGGGCGGTCACCACCGGCATCGCGTCGATCAGGCGGTCGACGCCGGTGCGGCGCACCAGCCGCCGCACCGTGACCAGCACGCGGCGGTCGGCCGGCCAGCCGAGCCGGGCCCGGGCCTCGGTCCGGCTGACGTCGATGCCGAAGCGATCGAGATCGGCGCTGCCGGGCACGATGCGGATGTGCTCGGCGGGCACGCCGTAGTCGCGCGCCGCCAGCGAGGCGAAGGCCTGCGACAACACGATGAACCGATCGGCCGACCGGTAGACGCCCCGCTCGATGCTCCACTTGGCGAACGACGACATCCGGCCGGCGCCCTCCTGGCGCGACTCGGCCGCCCACGGGCCGTGGAAGTGCACGACGTGCGGGACGCGCCGCAGCCAGCCGATGGCCGCCGAGGCGTAGAGGGCGAAGTGCGAGGCGAAGACGTCGAGCTGTCCCGAGGCCAGGCGCGCGGCGATGGCCTTGCGTGCGCCCAGCCAGCGCGACCGCGTGCCGTCGGTGGCCGCCCCGAAGCTCGACAGCGTGGCGCCGGCCGGCCGATCGCCGGCGGCCGCGCCGGCAAACAGCGCTTCGAGGCCGACGCCCTTGGCGGGCAGACGGCGGGCGAGATCGGCGAACACGCGATCGCCGCCGCCACCGTGCTCGGAGGGCCAGACGCAGCCGATCTGGAGCGCGTGGATCATCGGCGTCACCTCACACCGCCGCCGGTTCCGGGGCCGCGGACGGCGGCCACGGACGGCGGCGCGGCCCTTCCGGCACGAACAGCGGCCACGGGCGGCGGCGCTCGGGCAGCGGCGCCGGCCGCCGGCGCATCTCGCGATCGGCGATCGCCAGGCCGGTGATCATCCACAGGCAGACGCCGATCGGTCCGGCGGTGACCACGCTCAACCACGACGTGGCGAACACCCCCAGCCCGGCCGAGGCGAGCGCCGCCCCCTGGATGCTGGCGGCCCGCCGGTAGTAACTCCACAGCAGCGTGCCCATCCAGCAAAGCGCGCCGACGTACAGCAGCGTGCCGACGAGGCCGAACTGCACCAGCGACGCGGCCAGGACGCTGTCGCGCATCGAGATGTAGTGCTCCATCTTCGGGTCGCCCTGTCCGATGCCGGCGCCCAGCGGGTGTTCGGCCACGAACTCGAGCGCCAGCTCGTGGCCGATGATGCGCGACACCGCGCTCTCGTCGTCTTCGAGCCGCTCCATCGTGGCGACGCGATTGCTGACCAGCTCGCGCATCTCGGCCGTGAACAGGAACGGGCCGCTGAACAGCGCCGCCACGAGCGCGAACATGGCCATGCGGAACCGCTGCAACGGCTGGAGCGAGCCGAAGACGAAGAGCGCCGCCACCACCAGCGCCAGCCAGGCCGAGCGCACCTGCGACAGCAGCAAGGCAACGCCGGCGACACCCGCGGCCAGCAGTCCGGCCGGGCGCGGCCGGGCCAGCCACAGCACCAGGGCAATCACCAGGAACACGGCCAGGATGCCCGGCGAGTGCATGGTGCCGAAGACCCTGACGGCGAACGGTACGGGCTGCCCGATCGTCGTCATGCCGGAACGCTGCATCCAGTTGATGTCCCAGAGCGGCGGCGCGGTGAACTGATAGAGGCCGTAGGCGCCGGCGACGAGCGAGGCGGTGACGAAGGTGGTGGCCACCGCGGCCTCGATGCGGTGGACCTGGTCGACGCGGCTGGCGATGTAGCAGCCGAAGCAGACCGGCAGGAACCAGTTGAGGGTCTCGAGGGCGCCGGTCGACGGGCCGACCAGCAGGCCCATGGGAATCCCCAGGCCCACGGCCAACGCGGCCACGGCGAAGAAGCCGATCCCGGCGATCCGTCGCGCCGACCCGCGGCCTCGCCGCAGCAGCGCAACGAGCAGGGCCGGCACCGACAACGCCGTGACCAGATACGGGGTCAGCAGCACCAGGCTCGGGTCCTGCCATCCGGCGTGCATGTCGGCGATGCGGCGGACGAAGGGCGACAGGAACCACAGCCAGATGACGAAGCTCACGTAGCGCGCGGTGTCCCGGCGTTCGAGGTACCGGCCGATCACGATGCGCGAGGGCCAGGTACGCCGGACGCAGCGGTCCGGCCAGCCGCAGCGGCACCAGCACCCCGACCAGCGCCGCCAGCACCAGAACCGGCCACGCCCAGCTCAGCGTGCGGTTGACGCGGGCGCCGATCCTCCTCGGGTTCATGCGCTCGTCCTCGCGTCGAGGATCGCGCCGTAGACTCCCTCGAGGTCGCGCACGTGCCGCTCGAGCGTCGGCGGCGACGCCCAGAACTTCTCGTAGGCGGTCCGCCCGAGGCGCGCCGCCACCTGCGGCTCACGGAGCAGCCGGGCGATCTGCCGCGACAGGTCGTCGGCATCGCCGCCGTGGAACCAGAGCCCGTCGACGCCGTCGGTCACCCAGTCGCGCGCCCCGCTCGTGTCTGGCACGATCGAGGGCACGCCCATCGCCGCGGCCTCGGCGACGACGAGACCCTGCGCCTCGAACCACAGCGACGGCAGCACCAGGACCCGCGCCCGGGCCAGCTGCTGCCGCACGTCGGCCGCCGACAGCCAGCCGGTGGTCACCGCCGACGGACACCGGTCGCGGACCGCCGACGCCAGCTCACCGTCGCCGACGAAGATGCCGCGGGCGCCGAGCCTGTGGAGGCAGTCGGCCAGCAGCAACGGGCCCTTCTCCGCCGACAGCCGGCCCACGTACAGGACGGCGTCGTTGCCTTCGACGGCCACCGCCGGGCCACGCGGCACCTCGGTGAAGTTCTGGACGTGATGGAGCTGGCTCCGGCGCGGCAACAGGTCGCGCAGCCGGCGATCGGTCGCCTCCGAAATGGCGATGAAGTCGCTGCCGACGGCCGGCAGCCCGCCGATCCGCGCCTGCACGACCTGGCGGCCGACCCGCCAGAGCTTGTGCGCGTAGCTCCGGGCGTCGCAGTTGGTGGCGATGCACGCTGTCGACAGCGGCGTCAGCGTGCAGCAGCGGCCGGTGGCGTGGTTGAAGAGCGTGCCGGTCGGACAGACGGTCAGGAAATCGTGGAGCGTCGTCACCACGCGGAATCCCCGCCGGCGGGCCGCCCGCACCACCGATGAGGACAGCGCCTTGGTCCAGGAGTGCAGGTGGACGATGGTCGACGACGGGTCGAGCGTGTCCAGCAGCGCATGCAGGCGGCGGGCCGCGTCCCAGTTCCACAGGCTGTGCCCGGCGGCACGCAGCCGGTTGGGGTCCTGCCACACGTCGTGCTGGTTCAGGCAGATCGTCCGCAGGCGCGGGACGTCCACGAGGTCGTCGGCGATCGGTCCGACCGCGGTGAAGAGCACCACCTCGTGGCCGTGGGCGGCGAGGCCCTTGGCGCTTTCGAGCGCGATTCGTGACGCGCCGCCGTTCACGTGGGCGAAATCCGCGATGATGACCACGGTCATGGCGTGAGCGCCTTCTGGCCGGCGTGCTGCAACACCGCTGAATAGGCGCGCTCGAGGCGGTCGACCGTGGTCTCGACCTCGAAATCGGTCTCGACGCGCCGGCGATTGTGCTGCCCCATCGCCCGCTGCAGCTCGGAGGAGCCGAGGATCTCGACCAGGGCCGTGGCCAGCGCCTCGACGTCGCGCGGCGGGACCAGGCGGCCGCCGGCGTCGCTGACCAGGTGCGGCAGGCCACCGGCGCGGGTCGCCACCACCGGCAGGCCGCACGCCATCGCCTCGAGGAGGCTGGTCGCGAACGGCTCGCCGTAGGACGGCAGGCAGTAGACCGAGTGCTGCCGCATCAGCGCCGGCACGTTCTCGCGATCGACCCGGCCCAGCACCCGCACGCGCAGGCCGTCCATGGACGCGACCGCCGCCTGCACGTCGGCCAGATCGCCACCGGCGCCGGCGATGACCAGCTCGGCATCGGGCATCTGCCGCGCCACCCGGGCGAAGGCCTCGAGCAGCGTGAAGATGCCCTTGCGGCGGATGACGTTGGCGAGGAACAGCACCGACGGCTGCCCGGGCGGCGCGTCGCGGGGCGGGAATCGCGCCAGGTCGATGCCGTGCGGCACCTCGTAGATGTGTCCGCGATGACGCTCCGGCTCCGCGATGCGCGAGATGGCCTCGGGCGAGGCGATGAGCAGGCCCGCCGCCCGCGATTGCTGGAGCCGCGCCACCACCCCCAGCGTCCACTGCTTCACCCGGGTCAGCACCGACGCGTAGCTGGCCAGCGCATCGGCCGCGCTGTCCCAGCGCGGGATGAAGGTGCCGAGCACCAGCGGCGGCCGCACGCCGACCAGCGACAGGCTCAAGCCGGTGAAGACCGGGTTCATCTGGTGCACGAGGTCGAAGGCGATGCGGCGGCTGAGCCGCCGGAACAGCAGGCGCATCCGCACCATGAAGGCCAGCCGATCCAGGATCGACGTGTCGCTCGACGGCATCAGCACGTAGAGGTGGAGCGTCGGCGGCAGCGGCGAGCGGATGTCGACCCGCTGCGCCGCCACGTGCACGTCGTGGCCGCGCTCGGCCAGCCGCCGCACGAAGCCGAACGAGATCAGCCCGTCGCCGTGCGGCAGGTGGTCGGTGAGCAGCTCCGACGGATGAGCGATGAAGACGGTGAGGCGACGCGCCGCCGGGCCGCTCATTCCACGTCTCCCGCCGCGCGCAGGCGCGCCACCGACGCCGCCAGCGCGTCCCGGTAGCGCGCCAGGGCGAACAGGTCCTCGCCGCGAATCCACAGGCGCGGCGCCGCCAGCTGCAGCGCCGAGCGGTAAGCCAGCACCGTGAAGAGCACGCGCAGCGAGGAGCCGCCGAGCAGGGCGATCGACGCGCCGACGACGCCGAACGCCGGCACCAGCACCAGGAAGAGCGGGACGCTGCCGACCAGGCCGAGGCCGAGCACCATGGTCGCCACGCCCGGCCGGCCGGCGGCGAGGAACCCCTGCAGGAGCACTTGCGCCAGGCCGGCGACGATGGCTTCGGCGACGAGAATCGGCAGGATGACTCCGGCCGGCGCGTACGACGGACCGTACAACCACGTCAGCAACGCCGGCCCGGCGGCGATCACTGCCAGCCCGACGGCGGTCGAGACGATCGTCCCCATCCGGGCCGATCGGCCGACGGCGGCGATCATCGCCTCCGGCGCCAGGCCGACGACGCGCGGGAAGACGATCATCGCCACCGAGGCGTGGATGGCGCTGATCACCCGCGACAGGCTGAGGGCGACCGCGTAGATGCCCATCGACGGCGCGCTCAGCAGGCCGACCACCAGCGCCTGGTCGAGGTAGACGGCGAGAATGCCGCACAGATCGACGCCGTAGGAGCGAAGCCCGTAGTGCGACAGCCGGCCCCACAGGCGCCGCCCGCCGCCGAGGATGGGGCGGCATTGGACGGCCAGCGAGCTCAGGATCCAGACGAGGCTCGGCAGGCCCGCGAGCACGTACACCGCCGCCGCCGATACCGGGGTCAGCACGCCTAGCGCTTGCAGCACGAAGATGCCAATCACCGCGACCAGCGGCGTCAGCAACTGCGACGACGACGACCAGACGAAGTAGCCCCTGGCCTCCCACGCCGCCCGTCCGGTCAGCGTCAGCGAACAGAGGAGCGTCGTCAGCAGGCACCACTGGGCGGCGCGAACGACCTCGGGCGGGTGGTGGCTGAGCCACGCCGGGATGAACTGCCAGCCGATCGCCGTGCCGATGAGCGACGCGACGGCGCACAGGCCGAGGGCCCCGCCGAGGAGGGCCGGCGTCTCGCGCGGCTCGCGGCGCACGTGATACACGAGCGCCGACGGCAGGCCGACCGTGGTCAGGCCGGCGAACAGCATCGGCCACAGGATCATCGCCGCCAGCTCGCCGCGGCCCGACGGCTCCAGCGCCCGCGCCGTGACGATGCCGGTGATCGCATTCAGGCCGACCGTGCCGAACCTGAACGCCATCGACGTGAGTAGCGTCGTCGGCAACGAGCGCGGCGTCCGATCGGCGTCGGGCGACGACGGATCAGGACCCATGGGTCGCGAGCCTCCGGCGCATGGCGGGCTGGGCCACGACCGACTGCAGGAAGTCGCGGATGCGGCGGACGAACACCGGCCGGTCGTACTGGGCGGCGTGCGCGCGCAGCCGCCCGGCCGCCCAGGGACTGCGTTCGAGCCGTTCGATGGCCGCGGCCAGCGACTCGACCGTCGGCTGGTCGAAGAACACGCCGGTCTCGCCGTCGAGGACGGTCTCGGTGGCGCCACCTCCCCGCCAGGCCACCACCGGCCGGCCGGCGGCGTTGGCTTCGAGCGGCGCGATGCCGAAGTCCTCCTCGCCCGGGAAGAGCAGCGCCCGGCACCCAGCCGCCGCGTCGCTGACGACGGCATCGGGTTGGCGGCCTTCGAGCGTGACGGTCGGGCCCGCCAGCGCTTCGAGGCGGGCGCGATCGGGACCGTCGCCGATGACGACCAGGCGGCGGCGCAACCGGTTGCACGCCTCGATCGCCAGATCGATCCGCTTGTAGGCGACCAGGCGCGCGACGATCAGGTAGTAGTCGCCCGGCTCGCCGTCGATCCGGAACCGATCCAGATCGATGGGCGGCGGAATGACAGTAGCGGTGCGACCGTAGAAGCGCTCGATCCGCTCGGCCACCACCCTTGAGCTGGTCACGAAGCAGTCGGGGCGCCGCGACGCGCGCAGATCCCAGCGCCGCAGCCACGGCAGGAGCGCCGACATGGCCAGACGCTGGGCGCCGCTGAAGTGCTCGCGGGCCACGTAGTCGGCGTGACGCCAGACCCAGCGCATCGGCGTGTAGCAGTAGCAGACGTGCGTGGCGTCTGGCCGCGTGTGCACGCCCTTGGCGTAGCCGAAGCAGCTGGTCACGACCAGGTCGTACTCGTGGAGGTCGACGCCCTCGACGGCCAGCGGATAGAGCATGAAGTAGTGACGGTAGAAGCGCCCCGGCGCCGGCAGCCGCTGCATCCACGTGGTGTGCATCTGGCGCTGCTGCAGCGCCGGAATCAACTTCGCGCGGGCGGCCAGCGTCGTGTGCAGCGCGGCCCCCGGCAGCGCCGACATCAGCGCCTCGGCGACGCGTTCGGCGCCGCCCATCTGGGCGAAGTTGTCGTGGAAGACGGCGATCCCGCTCATCGCGTCGCTACCACGAGGCGGCGATCAGCCAGCCGATCGAGGTGAAGGGGATGAACCGCTCGATCTTCGAGATCTTGTTCTGCGGGACGAACAGGAAATCGCCCGGGCGGAGGTCGGGATCCTCGGCGATGCGATCGGCCTTGGCGAGCTCCTTGGCGTTGATCACGCGGGTGACGGCGCGGGTCTCGTCGAAGCGTCGGAACAGCACCACCTGCGAATGCTTGGCGCTGCTCTTGAACCCGCCGGCCATGGCCACCGCCTCGAGCACGCTGATGCGGCCACGCAGCTCGAACTGGCCCGGCTTGTCGACTTCCCCGCCGACCGTGAAGCGCGGCTTCTGGAAGTCCTTGAGCTCCAGGGTGAGCTCAGGCTCGCGCAGCCGCGCCGCCGCGGCAGCGCGCACCGCGTGTCCGGCTTCGGCCACGGTGAGGCCGCTGACCTTCACCTCGCCGACGATCGGCAGCGTGATGAAGCCGTCGGGCCGCACCGAGACGGTGGCGTCGTACTCGGGCGTGTAGCGGTACTTCACCGCCAGCACGTCGCTCGGCTGGAGCTTGTAGTACGGGTCGGGCAGCACCACGCCCGGATCGGCGGAAGGCTGTGCCGTCTGGACCGGCGCTGCCGGCGACACCGGCTGTGCCGACGCGGTGGCGACGCCGAGGACGATCGAGAGAGCCAACAGGCCCTGGCAGCGCAAACGCATGGCAGCACTCCTCATCGCAGTTCCGGCCGGGCCGATACACCCACGAAGGTGAGCCGCATCTCCTCGTGGCGGCGCCGGCCCCAGCCGAACATCTCGCGCAGGAAGGCCAGGCCGAGGGCGAGCGCGCAGGCCAGGATGCCGCCGGCCACCAGGCCGAGCCGCTTGTTGGGCTTCGCCGGCACGTACGACACGACCGGCGCCTGGGCCAGCACCACGTTGGAGATGCGCTGCCGGTCGAGCACCTCGGCGATCCGCGCCTCCTCCTCCTTCTTCACGTACATCTCGTGGTTGCTGCGCGCCTCGGCCACGTCACGGACCAGCGCTTCGTATTCCGGGCCGGCCTCGGTGAACTGGAGGGCGGTCTGCTGGTGTTCGGCCAGCTCCTTCCGCAGCTGCTCGGTCTTGCTCTCCAGCCCCGACAAGGCGAGCCGCGCCATGATGCGCTCGGACTCCAGCGCCTGCCACGCCGGGTTGACGTCGGTGGACTCTTCGTTGGCGCTGAGGCCCTGCGCGTGCTCCAGCGCCTGGGTGGTGTCCTTCATCTGCTGATCGATCTCGACCACCAGGCGGTCGTCGGCGCGGAACTTGGTCAGGGCCTCGGTGCGCTTGTTGTTCAGCTCGACCAGCAGCGTGTGCAGCCGCTCGACCGAATACTGGTTGGGGACGTTGCGCAGCTGCGTCTGCACGCGCTTCGGCACCGAGCCCATGTGGACCTCGGCCATCTTTGCCCGCGTGGATTGCTCGCGCATCTCCGCCGACAGCGAATCGAGCTGGGTGGTGATCTGGTTGATCCGCTCGAGCGCGTCCTTCTTCTGCGTGTCGAGGTTCATCAGGTTGGCGCTGCGGCCCATCGCCGCCAGCGCCTCTTCGGCACGCCGCAACTCGGTGGCGGCCGATTCCGCCTGGGTCTTGAAGAGCTCGTAGGTGCCGGGACTGCTGTGCACCGCCAGGTGCGCCGCCAGGTAGGCGTCGGTCACCTGCTGCACCACATTGGCGGCCATCTCCGGGTCCTTGCTGAGGTAGGACACCTGCACGATGTTGGTCTTGCGAATCGTGCCCGAGACCAGCGCGCGCGACAGGTCACGGAGCGCCAGCTCGCTGGCGATGTCGGGCGTGCGGCCGCTCTCGACGTAGGGCCGCCCCAGGTCGAGCGCGGTCACCACGTGCGCCAGGATGTCGCGGCTGCGCAGCAGCTCGACTTCGGTGTTGAGAATCTCCTCGGACATGTCGCCGCGAAACGACGGACTCTGCGCCGCGCCCGGCCCGACGACGAGCTCCTGGCGGGCGGTACGCACCAGGAACTTGGCCTCGGACTGGTACTCCTTCGGCAGCACCTGGAAGACGACGTAGGCGGCCCCGGCCATCACCACCAGCCAGGTGAGGACCATCGTCACGAGATGGCGGCGCAGGAACCCGACCCAGTCGACGAACTCCTCCGGCATCGCGGACCCGTGGAGCATCTGCGGTGGGCGGCTGGCCATGGCCTCTTGCGCGGCCACGTAGTCGATCGCGTCGAACCGCTCGCGGGGGCGGGTATTCCTGACAGTCATCGGTTCCCTTCACACTCAGGCTGCGCCATTGCCCGCCAGCACGGCCGGGACCGTCTTGACGAGAATCTGCGCGTCCAGCGTCAGCGACCAGTTGTCGATGTAGTCGAGGTCGAGCTGCACCCACCGGTCGAAGTTGGTGTCGCTGCGCCCATTGACCTGCCACAGGCAGGTGATGCCCGGGCGCACGCTGAAGCGGCGCATCAGCCGGGCCTCGTTGAAGCGCGACACGTCGCGCACGGGCAGCGGGTCGCGGTCCGACCAGCGACATGTCGCCCCTCAGCACGTTGAAGAGCTGCGGCAGCTCGTCGATCGAGCGTCTTGCGCAGGACCCGGCCGACCGGCGTGATGCGAGGGTCGCCGCGGATCTTGAACACCGGGCCGGCAGCCTCGTTCTGCGACTCGAGCGAGGCCTGACGCTGCTCGGCGTCGGCGACCATCGTCCGGAACTTGTACATCGGGAACTGGCGGCGGTTGTAGCCGTAGCGCTGCTGGACGAAGAGGACCGGCCCGGGGCCGCTGCGCCGCACCAGCCAGGCGCAGACCAGCAGCACCGGCGAGAGCACGACCAAACCGCAGAAGGCCGCCGACAAGTCGAACGCGCGCTTGACCACGAGCCGGTAGTCGTCGGTGACGAAAGTGAGGCGCGTGGCCGCCAGGTCGTCTTCGCTGGTCAGTACCGACTTGGCCACCGAGACGGAGAACACGTCCGAGAGGTAGTGGACCTCCACACCGACCCGCTCGCAGGCCGAGATCGCCTCCTGGATGGCGTCGTAACAGGACTTGACCGGCAGCGTGATGAGCACTTGGTCGACGGCGTTGCCGGCCAGCAGCGACTCCAGATCGTCGAGCGTGCCCAGCATGCGCTCGCGGATGGCGAAGGCCACCTCGTGGTCGCCCCCGGGCGAGTCGACGAAGCCGAGCACCCGGTAGTCCGACAGCGGCTCGGCCTGGATGCGCTCGAACAGCCGCAAGGTCCGTGGACCGCTGCCGACGATGACCAGCCGCACCGTGCCCATCGCCCGCTCGGCGGCGTAGCGCGCCGCCAGGGTCATCAGCGTGCGGCCGGCGGTCTCGACCGCGATCGCCGAGGCCCAGAACATCAGCGCCATCTCGACGCGGAACCCGCCCTGATTGCTGATCGACGGGAACAGGAGCAGGGGCAGCACGCCGATGCTGCAGGCGAGGACGATCCGCCAGGCCTGCAACCTCAGCCGTTGACGCAGCAGGGGCTGATGCAGCCCCACCGCCGCGAAGGCGGCATCCCAGATAAAGGTGAACAGCAGCAGCGCGATGACGTTCTTCACGCTGATACGGGCCGAGAAGAAGTCGCCGGCGCCGTCGGGCATGCGCTCGACGTTGGCCGCCGCGAAGACGACCAACAGCAGAGCCAGGGCACATACCGTGTCGAACGCACGATGGGCCACGGGCAGCACGGCTCGTAGGGTCCGCGTCATGACGTTTCGACCTTCAAATCGAGCACACCTGCAGTTCCTGGCCCGGGCAGCCGACGCTGGACGGGCAACAACATCGTGGCGATTGTGGTGAGCTGGCCGTCTTCGCCAGAACCTCACCTGCCGCGGCCGGGGGTGCCACGTCGCGCGACCGGGGCTGGCCACGCGGTTTCGGGGCGACCTTCACCCACACATGAGGTGGGCCGCCACCGGTCACACGCGACATGCGAGCAGGCTGGGATGCCGTCACATGTCTGACGTGCGTTCGCCGCGACGCTGTTACAACTCGCCGCCACGGGTCCGCATCACTCGGGGAGAGCCAATCGGACCACCAAGAGCCGTTGCAAGATGGACGCCCGCTGCCGGTGGCGTTGATTTCGCGGGATTCCTACGCGGCTCACGAGCCGTCGAGGCGATACCTACACGGTCGCTTGGCCCGAGTGACCAACGAAGCTACACAGCGGACACTGCCGGGGCGGTGACGAGCGACACACTGTGGTCACGTCGCTGCCGAGGGTGGGCAGCGCTGCCCCGGTGCTAGGATCGGGCGCCATGACCCAGCCGGCTCGTCCTCCGATGCCCGTTGCGGCCCGACCCGCGAGCGCGCCGGCGTCGCGTGGCGGGGTTCGGCGCCGTGGCGCTGCTGGTCGCGGCCGTGGTCACTGGCCAGCCGGCGGGCCAGGCCCAACGGCCGGTCCCTGCCGACCTGTCATCGGCCCTTCAGTCGGCGGTCGATTCGGCGACCACCGACGCGCCGCCCGCCCCGCTCCGCGTCAGCAACCGGCTCATCACCGTGCTCCACGCCACCCTGCTGCTGCGAACGCCGGCGGTCCGCGCCACCGCCGCGGAACGGCTGCTGGGCGAGCTGGCCGACGACGGGCCGGCCACGGTCACCTCGCGCCCGCAGAGCGGCGGCTACATCTTCTCGGTCGGGTCGCGCGACGTCTTCGCCATCATCCCGGCCGATCTCGACCCCGCCGGGACGCAGACCATCGACGAGGCCGCGGCCGAGGTGGCGTCCCGCCTCCAGGTGGCGCTCGACGAGGCCGACGAACTGCGCTCACCCAACCGCCTGGCCCGGGGCGTCGGCCTCGCCGTGTTGGGCACCGTGGCGCTGGTCCTGCTGCTGGCACTGCTCGTCCGTGGACACCACGCGGCGGCGCGATATGCCGCCGAAGCGGCCGAACGCCAGTTTGGGCGCCTGCCGGGCGCCGAGGCCATCCGTGCGTTTCGGGTGCCGGACCTGTTCCCCTACGGCGTGACCGTGATCTCGGTCGCCATCGGGATCTTCTTCCTCTACAGCTGGCTGACGTTCGTCCTTCGCCGGTTTCCGTACACGCGGCCGTGGGGCGAGGCCCTCCGCGGCTTCCTGCTCGACCGCCTGGCGGCGTTTGCGGCCAATATCGTGGCGGCGTTGCCCGACCTGTTCACCGTCACGCTGATAGTGCTGTTCACCCGGGTGGTGGTCAAAGCCTGCCGCCTGCTCTTCGAGGCGGTGGAAGACGGCCGGGCGGCCATTCCCTGGCTCCACCCCGAAACCGCCCAGCCGACGCGGCGGATTGTCACCGGGCTCCTGTGGCTGTTCGCCCTGGCCCTGGCCTATCCCTACCTGCCCGGGAGCAACACCGACGCGTTCAAGGGCGTGAGCGTCTTCGTCGGCCTGGTCATCTCGCTCGGATCGAGCGGGATCGTCAACCAGGTGATGAGCGGCCTGACGCTCACCTACTCCCGCGCGCTGCGGGTGGGCGACTTCGTCCGCATCGGCGAGGTCGAGGGCACGGTCACCTACCTCGGGCCGCTCTCGACCAAGCTCAAGACGCTGCGGAACGAAGAGATCACCATTCCCAATGCGGTCGTCGTCACCGCGCAGACGACCAACTACTCGCGCTTCTCCGCCGATGAAGGGGTGTTCGTCGCAACCACGGTGACCATCGGCTACGACGTGCCGTGGCGGCAGGTGCAGGCGATGCTGCTGCAGGCGGCGCGAGCGCACGGAGGGCGTGCGGTCCGAGCCGGCGCCGATCGTGCGCCAGGTCGGTTTACGGGACTTCTACGTGGAGTACGCCCTGTTCGTCTGCCTGGAGGATCCGGCCAAGCGTCCGCCGACGCTCGACCGGCTGCACGGCCACATCCAGGACGCCTTCAACGAGCACGGCGTGCAGATCATGTCGCCGAACTACGAAGCCGATCCGTCGGGCCCGAAGATCGTCCCGCGCGATCGCTGGTTCGCCGAGCCGGCCTCACCGCCCGCCGACAAGTGAGCCGCGGCCGCCGTGTCGTGCGGCGAAGCTGGCACCGCCGCCCGCGCGTGGCTCCCTACGAACGCGGACCGGCCGCTCCGGTTCCTGACTGATGAGCTTCGACGGCGGCGCGAAATGTCGGGAACAGCGCCTCGGGTCCGAGGGCCGACGCGGCGCCGCTCCGGTCGAGCACCTGCTGCACGCGCGGCAGCGCGCCGCCGATCACCAGCCTGATCCCTCGTGGCGCGAGCCGCCCGGCCAGTTCGACGATCGCGTCCGCACCGGTGCTGTCGAGGTGGACGATCGGTGAGGCGTCGATGATGACGATCCTCGTGCCCGGCGCGGCGTCGACCGCCGCCAGCGCGCGCTTGCCGAAGTACGACGCGTTGTAGAAGATGACCGACGCCGCGAAGCGGTAGAGCAGCAGACCGGGCGGCGCCGCGGCGCCCTCGTGGCTCGGCGAGATCGACGAATCCCGGCAGGCCCGGTTGCTGTCCCAGCACGGCGTCGGCCGGCCGCGACGATCGGAAGAGCAGCACGAGCATCGCCAGCGCGACGGCCAGCCCGATCCCGTTCAGCGCGCCCAGCGCCACCACGCCGAGCATCGCCGTCACGCAGACCAGCAGCTCGCCCTCGCCGATGCGACGAAAGCGCACCAGCGCGCGCCAGTCGAACAGACCCAGCCCGGCGGCGATGAGCACGGCGCCCAGCGCGCTGCCGGGAAGGAACTGGAGCGGCCCGGTGAAGAAGAGCAGGACCACCGCCATCGCCGCCGCGGCGACCAGCCCGGTCACCTGCGTCTTGCCGCCGGCGCCGTCGCTGACGGCGGTGCGGGAATCGGCGCCGGTCACGGCAAACCCCTGCGACAGCCCGGCGGCGACGTTGCTGGCGCCGATGGCCACGAACTCGCGGTCGACGTCGATCTCGTAGTGATTGCGCGTGGCGAAGCTGCGGGCCGTCACCATGCCGCTGGTCATGAGGACCAGCGCCAGTGCGCCGGCGCCGGTCACCAGCGGGCCGAACAGCGCCGGCGGTAGCGGCGTCCAGCCCAGCGCGGGTAACCCCGCCGGCACCGGACCAATCACCGCCACGCCCCTGGTGTCGAGGCCGAACGCCAGGACGAGCCCGAGCGCCACGACGACGGCAATCAACGGCGCCGGCCACCGCGGGAGGAAGCGGCGCACGCCCTTGAGCACCAGGAAGGTCGCCGCGCCCACGGTCAGGGTCGGCAGGTGGGTGTCGGGCAGCTTGCCCACGAACTCGAACAGCCGCGGCAGGATGCGGCCGGAGTCGAGGGTGAACCCGAAGACCTTGCCGATCTGTCCCAGGACGATGCTGATCGCGATGCCGTTCATGAACCCGACCAGCACCGGCTTGCCGAGGAACTCGGCCAGGAAGCCGAGCCGGAAGACGCCGGCGACGATGCAGAAGAGGCCGGTGAGCACCGCCAGCGACACCGCGAGCGAGGTGTAGAGGTCGGCGTTGCCCGCCGCCAGCGGCGCCACGATCGCCGCCACCATCGCGCAGGTGGCGGCATCCGGGTTGACGATCAGCTGACGGGACGTGCCGAACGCGGCGTAGACGACCAGCGGCAGGATCGAGGCGTAGAGTCCGACGACGGCCGGAAACCCCGCCAGTTGCGCGTAGGCGATCGCGGTGGGGATGGCCACGGCGGCCACCGAGAGTCCGGCCGCCAGATCGGAGCGCAGCCACTCGCCACGGTAGCCGCGCAGGGCGGCCAGTCCCGGCGCTATCGTCTCGAGGCGCACCCGCCGGCTACTCCGCGCCGTGCGCGCGCCACGGCCACCGCCCCTCGATCTCCACCACCAGCGACCAGCTGAGGAACGTCCGGATGATCACCAGCAGAGCGAGGATCAAGACATTGTCGAGCGTCGGCTCCAGGGCGACCGTGCGGACGATGTCGGCGGCCACCAGCAGCTCGAGGCTGAGCAGCAGCGCCCGTCCCAGATAGACCTTGTAGCGTTCGAAAGCGTCCTTCTGCTGCTGCTGCAGGCGCACCAGGTAGCGGATGGTCGCGTGCACGATCGCCACCACGATGACCGTAACGGCGAAGAGCTCGATGCCCTGGGCGGCAAGCTCGATCGCGTAACGTATGGCTTCCATGGTTGTCGTAGCATACACGGTGGCGAAAGGGTCAAACGCGCATGGCGCAGGCCGTGGCGACCCGATCGACCCCGTGGAGCGGAAACGAGCCCTGTCATGTCAACCGACGCCCCTTCCCTCGATACCGGCACCAAGCTGGCCCTCGACCGCACCTGGCTGGCCCACGAGCGGACGATGCTGGCCTGGGTGCGGACCGCCGCGTCGCTCATCTCGTTCGGGTTCACGATCTACAAGTTCTTCCAGCTCGAGCTCGGCCAGCGGGCCTCGGACGTCGAGCCGCTGATTGGCGCGCGCGGCTTCGCCATGATCCTCATCTCGATGGGCATTGGGTCGCTCGATTCTCGCCGCCATCGAACACCGGCGCAGCACCCTGGCGCTCAAGGCGATGTACGGCGATGTCGAGCCGCGGTCGGTGGCCGGACTGGTGGCCGGCGCGATCGGCGCGCTCGGGCTGCTGGCGATCATCGTGGTCTACCTTCGGCAGTGACGCTGGCCGCAGATCGGCGCGACGTTCCGCTTCTGACGCCGCCATGACGTTCTCGACGAAGATCCTCATCGGCCTGGCGGCGGGCATCGTCACCGGGCTGTTCCTCGGCGAGCGGGCCGCCGCCCTCGACTGGGTGGCCGACGGCTTCGTCAAGCTGCTGCAGATGACGGTGCTGCCCTACGTGACGGTCTCGATCGTCAGCAGCCTCGGCGCGCTCGACTACGCCAGCGCCAAGGCGCTCGGCCTGCGCGTCGGGGCGGTGATCGCCGGTCTGTGGCTGGTCGCGCTGCTCTTCGCCTTCCTCCTTCCGCTGGCTTTCCCCACGGTGGAGAACGCGTCGTTCTTCAGCACCGCCCTGGTCGCAGCGCCGGCCGGCGTTCGACTTCGTCGCCCTCTACATCCCCGCCAACCCGTTCAACTCGCTGGCCAACAACGTGGTGCCGGCGGTGGTGCTGTTCTCGGTGCTGGTGGGCGTGGCGCTCATCGGCGTCGATCGCCGGCAGGTGCTGCTCGACGTGCTCCAGGTGGTCAGCGCCATGGTGTCGCGGGCGACGCGGTTCGTCGCCCGGCTCACCCCCTACGGGCTGTTCGCCATCGCGGCGACCGCGGCCGGAACGCTCGATGTCGAGCAGCTCGGCCGGCTCCAGATCTACGTCCTGACCTACGTCGCCATCTCGCTGGTGCTCAGCCTGTGGGTGCTCCCCGGGCTGGTCGCGGCGCTGACGCCGATCCCGGCGTTCGAGCTGCTGCGCCGGACGCGCAACCCCCTGATCACCGCGTTCGTCGCCGGCGACCTCTTCATCGTCCTGCCCTCGCTCATCGACGAGAGCAAGGCGCTGCTGGAGCGGCACGTCGGCAACCGCGACGCGTCGAAGCTCCCCGACGTGATCGTGCCGGCGTCGTTCAACTTCCCGCACAGCGGCAAGCTGCTGTCGATCAGCTTCGTGCTCTTCGCCGGGTGGTTCGCCGACGCCGCGGTGTCGGTGGCCGACTACCCGCAGCTCGCCCTGTCGGGCCTGGTCACCTTCTTCGGCAGCCTCAATGCCGCGGTGCCGTTCCTGCTCGATCTGTTCCGCATTCCCGCCGACACCTTCCAGCTGTTCCTCGCCACCGGCGTCGTCAACGCGCGCTTCGGCACGCTGCTGGCGGCCATGCACACGCTCACCGTGTCGCTGCTCGGCGCCTGCGCGATGGCCGGCGCCGTGCACTGGCAGCCGCGGGCGCTGGTGCGCTACGTCGTGGTGACGGCGGCCATTTCCGCGGCGGTGCTCGGCGGCGCCAGGGTGCTCTTCCAGACGGTGCTCGCGCCGCAGTACCGGAAAGACCAGGTGCTGGCCCAGATGCACCTGCTGCGCGCGCCGAGCGAAGGGGCGGTGGTCTTGCGCACGGCGCCCGAAGCGTCCGCGGTTCCCGGGGAGGCCGTGCTGGGGGCCATTCGCGCCCGCGGCATCCTGCGCGCCGGGTTCCTGCCCGGGGCGCTGCCCTACGCCTTCACGAACGCGCGCGACGAGCTGGTCGGCCTCGACATCGAGCTCGCCCACCGCCTGGCCTCGGAGCTTGGCGTCAAGCTCGAACTGGTACCGGTGCCGCGCGACCAGATGGCCGAGTACCTGTCGAGCGGCCGGTGCGACCTGCTCATGTCGGGCATCGCCGTGACGACGGGACGGGCGGCCGAGATGATGTTCACCGACTCGTACCTGGATGAGACGCTCGCCCTGCTGGTGCGCGACCACGATCGCGAGCGGTTCGTCTCCTGGCGTGAGATCGGCGCAACAGCCGCTGACCCTCGGGGTGCCCGACGTTCCGTATTTCATCGCCAAGCTCCACGAGCTGCTGCCGCGGGTGACGTTGCGCGAGTTCACCGACATCGAGTCGACGCTCACCGGGTCGGCGGATCTCGATGCGATCGCGCTGCCCGCCGAGCGGGGCTCGGCCTGGACGCTGCTCCACCCCGAGTACTCGGTGATCGTACCGGACGGCGCCCTGGTGAAGATTCCGCTCGCTTTCGCCGTCGGGCGGTCGGACGCCGGCTTCGCCAGGTTCCTGAATACGTGGATCGAGCTCAAGCGGAAGGATGGTACGCTCGACTCGCTCTACAAGTACTGGGTGCTCGGCGAGAACGCGTCGCCGAAGCCGCCGCGGTGGTCGATCATCCGCGACGTGCTGCACTGGGTGGAATGAAGCGAGGATTTGCATGAAGGCCACGATTGCGACGTATGCCGGTGTGGTGCTGCTCGGACTCGCCCTGGCCGCTGGACCGGTCGGCGCCAGGGTCGACGTCAAGGTCGACTACGACAAGACGTTCGACTTCTCCAAGGTGAAGACCTGGACATGGAACCAGGAGCAGCCGGGCGACGTGAAGATGGCGCGCACCCAGGAGGACGACCCGGAGGCGATGCGCCAGCGCGCCGAGCCGATCATCCTCGACGCGGTCGGCACCGAGATGGGCCGCCGCGGCCTGCAGGTCGCGACGGCGTCGCCGGACGTGACGGCGTTCTACTACCTCCTGTTGACGACCTCGGTGTCGGCCCAGGTCATCGGCCAGTTCGCGCCGACGACGTTCGAGTGGGGGTTGCCGCCGATTGCCGGCGCCACCCAGTCGTTCAAGGTGGTGAACCAAGGATCGCTCGTGCTCGACATCAGCTCGGCGGGGCGGGTCGTGTGGCGCGGGGTGGCGCGCGCGCAAATCAAGATGGATGCCGACAGCCGCAAGCGCGAGTCGCTCATCCGCGAGGCCGCGCGCGACCTGGTCAAGCGCTTTCCGCCGCGCTCGTAGGCCTGTATCACACGGGTCGTGGCACCCGCGTGACCCTTGCAAGGATCGTCAGCGGCAACTCATCTGCTGACGGCGCCGCGGCGAGCGGTCAGGCCAGACGCGCGACGACGATCAAGGTGAGTCCGACGACGAAGGCGGTGAACATCAGCGCCAGCAGGCGGGAGGTACCGGCGGGCGCACCTCGGAACTCCTGCCAGATGAACACGCCCCACAACGCCGCCACCAGGGTGGCGCCCTGCCCCAGCCCGTAGGAGATCGCGAACCCGGCGGCGCCTGCGGCGATGATGCTGAGCGACATGCCCAGATTCCAGATGGCGCCGCCGAGGATGCCGATCAGGTGCAGTCGCGGCGAGCCTTTCGAGAAGTAGTCGCCGAAGGCGACCGGCGCCCCGACGAAGGGCCGCTTCATCACGAGGGTGTTCCACAGGAAGTTCGAGGCCAGCAGCCCGACCGAGAACATCACGATGGCGCTGTAGGGCCCGAGCTTGCCGGGCTCCAGATTGATGAAGTCGGTGGACATCGACGCAGCGACGAAGCGGTAGAAGAACCCCATCAGGAAGCCGGCGACGATCGACACGACGATGCCCTTGCCGACGGTCCGCTGCCCCTGCGCCGGCAGCCGGCTGTAGGACAGCGCCGAGAGCACGATCGCCGCCACGACGCACCCGACACCCAGAAACAGCAGCGTGGCGTTGCCGACCGGGCTGGCCATGTAGTTGGTGATCACGCCGAGGACGAGCGCCAGGCCGACGCCGATGGGAAATGCCACCGCCATGCCGGCGATGTCGATCGCCGCCACCAGCAGGATGTTGGAGAGGTTGAAGACTACCCCGCCGACGAACGCCGAGAGGAGCGGGCCGTTCTCGGCCTGGGCCATGTCGGCCAGGAAACTGCGGCCGGCCGTGCCGGTGCTGCCCAGGGTGAAGGCCAGGACGAGCGCGAACAGCAGCACTCCGATGGCGTAGTCCCAGTAGAACAGCTCGAAGCGCCACTCCTTGCTGGCCAGCTTCTGGGTGTTGGCCCACGAGCCCCAGCAGAGCATCGTGATGACGCACATCGCCACGGCCGCCGCGTACGACTCAACAACGGTCATGTCGACCCTCCGCGGCGCGGTCGGCTGCCGATCGCGCGCGCATGCCTATCGCTTCCGGACCGGCGAGGCGGTGACCCGCTCCACGTACAACCGGATGAACTTGTCCCACTCGAGGTCGGTCTGGACCTGCATCTTGCGCGCCCCTTCGCCGCCGGGCCACGGCTGCGACGCCCCGACCGAGACGCCGTAGTTGGGGCCGGGATTGCTGTCGACGTCCACGTACAGCTCCTCCGTCTTGATCAACGTGGGCGCTACCAGGGCCACCGCCGCCACCTGGTCGTACATCAACGCGACCCGGTCGGGCCGCTGCTGGTAGCCGGGGCCGAGGTTCTCCTTCACGAGACGCGTGATCGGCGTGTCGACCGCGGCGATCTTGTCGTACGACTCCTTGGTGAACCTCGCCTTGCGCGACACGTTCAGCGGCGAGAGCACGATCGGGATGCCCGATCGGAGCACGATCTGCGCGGCCTCGGGATCGACGTAGAAGTTGAACTCGGCATTCGGCGTGTGGTTGCCGCCGCCGTCGGGCAGCGAGGCGATGGCGCCGCCCATGATGACCAGTTGCTTGACGTTGCGGGCGAAGTTGGCCTCCATGCGCATCGCCATCGCGATGTTGGTCAGTGGCCCGATCGCCAGGATGGTCACCTGCCCGGGGTTCTGCATGACCGTGCCGACCAGGAAGTCGACGGCACTGCGAGCTTCCGGCTTCTTGGTGCGCGCAAAGCCACCGGGCGGCTCGCGGGCCGGCTCGTTGGCGTACCAGCCGCCGTGCCGCTTGGTGTCCCACTCGCTGCCCTGGTGCATCAGCGGCGCGGCCGCGCCCTGGAACACCGGGATCTCGGTGCGGCTGGTCGCCTCCAGCACCTTCAACGCATCGGCCGTGGCGATGTTCAGGCTGCGATTGCCGGCGACAGTGGTGATCCCCAGGATCTCGAGCTCGGGCGAGTTGAGCACGAAGAACAACGCCATCGCGTCGTCCTGGGGCGGAAAGGCGAAGTCGGTGTCGAAGATGACCTTCTGCGCCGGCTGGGCGGCCGCCGGGGCGGCGGCCAGCCCCAGGGCCACGGCCAGGGTCAGGGACAGGGCACTTGATGTTCGCATGGTCAGAAGATGTACTTCAGGGCGAGCTGGACCTGCCGCGATCCCTTCACCGTCGAGGTGATCTGGCCGAAGGTCGGCGAGCCGACCACGGTGTTGGGTACGGCGAACTGCGCGTTGTTGAACACGTTGAAAATCTCGGCGCGGAACTGGAAGCCGCCGAACCGCTTCGACAGCGCCATGTCGGCGTTCCAGCGGCCCGGCCCGAACAGCGTCGTGCGTTCCGCGTTGCCCAGCACGCCGACCGCCGGCGCGACAAAGCAGCTGGTGTCGAACCAGCGTCGCACCGTCGGGTCGTCGATCGCGCCGTCGCAGACCCGGTCGGGCCGGTTGCCGAAGGCGGTGCCCGACTGGTTGTTGGCCATGGTCATGCCCAGCGGGTAGCCGCTGTGGGCCACGAAGATGAGGTTGACGCTCCAGTCGCCGAGCACGGCCCCGGTGACGCCGCCGGCCTCGTCGAACCACGGCAGCGCATACAGCGCGCTGAGCGTGAAGTTGTGGCGCAGGTCGGTGTTGGCCGAACCCTCGTCGACCGCGTCGTCGTCGATGACCGGGTAATAGACGATGCCGGGGTCGCCGCCGAAGCCCGACACGCCGTTGGTGGTCGCCTTGGCGAAGGTGTAGGCGCCGAGGAGGTAGAGCCCGTCGATGTTGCGCCGTTCGAGCCGCATCTGCAGCGAGTTGTACTTCATCCAGCCGCGGCTGAGGGCGGCGTTGACCGCCTGCAGCTGGGGGTAAGGGCGGCGGGCTGCCGGGTTGAAGCCCGGGCCCGGCGTCGCCGTGTTGAGGTTGCGCGTCTTGTCGAAGAGGCGGTCACCGTAGGTGCCGGCGTAGGCGACGCTGCCGATGGTGCTGAACGGCAGCTGCTGCTCGACGTTGATGCTCCACTGCTGGATCCGGCCCTGCTTGGAGTCGGGGTCGATGGTCGTCCAGTCGCCGCGATAGTTGGCCGGATCGACCGGCTGGCTGTTGACGGGGAAGCCGGTCGCCAGCGTCCGCACCGGGGTGATGTTGTCGCTCGTGAAGGCGTAGGCGTTGGCGTAGGGCGGGTTCTGGTACGGGCCCGTGGACCCGCCCATCGCCGACACGTCGTGGTAGATGCCGTAGCCGCCGCGCAGGACGGTGTTGGCGGCGCCGCCCGGCGACCAGGCGAACCCGAGCCGCGGCTGGAGGTTGCTCCAATCGGTCTTGACGCCGACGGTGCCGCCGACGAAGGTCTCGCCGGTGTCGAAGTCGAAATTGGCGAAGCGGTCGTGGGCCTCGCTCTGCGGCGTGGTCACCATGTAGGCCAGCCCCAGGGTCAGGGTCAGGGCGTCGGACATCCGCCAGGTGTCGTCGACGAAGCCGCGGAACTCCTTCCAGCGCCGCCCCTTCACCGAGCCGTTGAGCTGGTCGTTGCGGCCGCCCGACGCCGGCAGGCCGAGCAGCAGGCTGGCGATCGAGTAGCCGGTGGCGCCGTTGAGCGCGCCGGCGGCGTTGAAGCCGGAGGTGAAGAACGGCGTGAACGCGAACTGGCCGGCCAGCGCGGTGTCGCCGAGCAGGTTCAGCTGCATCGCCCGGAAGGTGCCGCCGGTGTTGACCGTGTGGTTGCCCCGCACCAGCGTCAGCGTGTCGCTGTAGTGGTAGACGTCGGTGCCGCCCTGGAACGGCGAGAAGCCGCGGTCGCCGATGCCGACGAAGTTCTGGAACGTCATGCGGGTGAGCGACGAGGTCTCGTCGGTGCCGAGGTTGGCGCCGGGAATGCCCAGCTCGCGCGCCTTGTTCGAGCCGTAGCCGAACGAGGTGATGTAGTTGTAGACCCGGTTGTAGCCGGCGGTGAACTGGTTGACGGCCCCGCTCCCGAACACGCGCGTGTGCGACAGCGCCACATTCAGCGCGTCGGTGTCGAAGGTCTGGTTGCTGGCGAACCCGCCGGGCGCCCCGAAGTCGGGCAGGCCGGTCGGCAGGTACTGGTCGGCTTTCTCGAGGCTCAGGCGGCCGAAGACGCGGTCGTTGTTGCTGAAGTTGTGGTCGACGCGCAGGTCGCCCTGGTAGTCGTTCAGGGTCTTCACCGGGTTGGCCAGGTAGTTGCCGCCGAGCCGATCGGTGAAGGTGGGCGTCGGCAGCAGGTCGAGCAGGGCCCGGCCGATCGGGTCGATGCGGTTGGCCGGGATCCGGTTGCCGGGGAACGGATCGCGGGTCAGCAGCCCGGTCGCCGGATCCATGCGGGTCGTCGCCGGGTCGTAGATGATCGGCAGCGGCGCGCCGCCGAACGACTCGGTGAAGATGCCCTGGTGCATCAGCGCCGTCGGCACGGTCAACACCGTCGTCAACCCCTCGTCGATGTTGTTGCCCTGGAAGCCGACGAAGAAGAAGGTCTTGTTCTGCTTGATCGGTCCGCCCGCCGAGCCGCCATAGGTGTTCTGGTTCCACGGCCGCTTCTGCGCCCCGTCGAAAAAGTTGCGGGCGTCGAGGGCGTCGTTGCGGAAGAACTCGAACGCCGAGCCGTGGAACGAGTTCTCACCGGCCTTGCTGCTCACGAGCACCGTGGTGCCGCCGCGGCTGCCGTACTGCGACAGGTAGTTGTGGGTGAGCACCTTGAACTCGCGGATCGAGTCGATGTTCGGCAGGATGCCGACGCCGCCGGCGCTCAGCTCGTTGTCGTCGACGCCGTCGTAGAGCCAGTCGTTGGCGTTCTCGCGCATGCCCTGGGCCGACACCGACATGCTGCCGCGGTAGGACACTTCGCTGGTCGGACCCTGGGCCAGGAAGCTGCCGGCGCGCCCGGTCACCGTTCCCGGGCCGAGCAGCGCCAGCTGGACGAAGTTGCGGCCGTTCAGCGGCAGCTCGGCCACCTGCTGCGCGTTGATCAACTGGCCCAGCGAGGCGTCACTGGTTTGCAGCTGCACCACCGCGGCGTCGCTGGTGACCGTGACCTCGGTCGTCACGGTCGAGATCGTCAGGACGAAGTCCAGCGTCAGCGCCGCCTGCACCTCCAGGACGACCTTGTTCCGCTCGAGGGTCTGGAAGCCGCTCATCGCGGCGGTCACGGTGTAGCTGCCGATCGGCAGCAGCGGCATCGCGTAGCGGCCGGCTTCGTCGGTGACGACCTCGCGCACCGCGCCCGTGCCTTCGTTGCGGGCAGTCACCACCGCACCCGGGACGCTGGCCTTCGAGGCATCGAGCACCGTGCCGGCGATGGAACCCACGGACTGGGCGAAGGTGGGCGCCGCCTGCAGCAGGCCCATGGCCAGGATCAACGTCGAGAGGCGCAACCCGGGTAGTCTCATTGCCCACCTGCCTGGATAACATTCATGAGCGCTTGCCGCAGAATTTCCTGTCCATTGGAGGCAATCTGTCCGTAAGATTCGCGGCAGCCGTGAAAACGTTGGGCAGACTAGAGCACGTGCATCTGGACCTGTCAAGCCTTCGCGGCTGCGTCATCGTCGTCGCCATCACGCGACTGCTGACAGTCGCGGCGCTCACGATCGTGGCGCTCGCCGTGTCGAGTGCGCGAGCCGCAGCCACGGACGTCGATGCCGCCGCGCAAACGTCGCTGCCGGCGTCGCGGCCCACGCTTGCTCGGCTGGTGACGCCGGCCGCGCGCCTCGAGGTGCAGGGACGGCTGCTCCGGTTCGCGCTCCACGGCCTCATCTACTTCGACACGCTCGCCGACCTCTTTGCGTTCATCGATGGCGAGGCCGGCCGGTGGCACTTCGACTCGGCGGCGGCCCGCCAGGCGTTCGCCGACGACCTCATGCGTCGCGGCGTCGAGAGCCGGGTGGTATCGATGGAGACGGAACTGCCGCTCGAGGTCCTGCTGACTCACACCCCGGCCGAGCTCGAGGCGGCCGTGGCCGGGGTCGCGACGACCGATGCCCCGCTGGTCTTCAAGGGCCGGCACTGGCAGCTGACCGCCGCAGCCTATCGCGAGGCCTTCCTGCGGGTCAGGGACCGCTGGTCGCAGAGCCTCAACTGCTGGAGCGCCTCGCCGTCGATTCCGGGCCGCGTGCTGTCGAATTGGTACCTGATCGACGAGGGCATCGAGCTCTTCGGTGCCACCTACGACTCCACCGAACACTTCTGGCAGGCGGTCAAGTATCACCCCGACGTCTCGGTGGGCGATCTGCGCGCCCTGCTCGCCGGGCTGCAGGCCATCGACTGGCGCCCATGGCTGGCGGCCCTGGCCGCCGACCAGGCCTTCTATTTCGCCAACGGCTACGCGGTCGAGTTCCTGAAGCGAAACCTCACGCCTGAGCGCCTCGACTGGTTCCAGGCCGAGCTCGACCGGCGGGCGACACCGGCCGATCGGGCGCGCGCGCTGCAGCAGCGGATCAATCGCGCGCCGGGCGCCGCCGTCGTGTTCACGGCGCTCGACGAAAAGGTGCTGTGGGGCGATCTCGCCGACGTGCTCCATCTGATCGTGGCGTTCGCCGACCACCCCGCGTCCCGCCCCCTTCCGGCGGTGGCCGCCGTGCGCGGCTCGCTGGTGCGGCAGCGCTTCGACGCGCTCTATCTGGCCGGGTACGCCGGTGGACGGTTCGGGTTCCTGTCCCCGCAGTTCCAGGCGCTGATGCTGGAGATCTGGAAGGTCAAGTTCCTGAAGATGCCGCGGCTGAACGGCGTGATTCGCGCCACCACCGGGGTCAGGCTCGACCACTTCCTCAACGACGGCGACTCCCCCGACATCCCGATCCCGATCTACGTCGGCTACCTCAATCGCATCCGCGAGATGGCCCTGGAGACCCGCCCGTGAGCATCCCAGCCTCTCGGCACTGGTTGATCGCGGCCGCCTGTGCCGCTGTGCTCGTGACGTCGCCGTGGCTGGCCGCAGCCCAGGAGCGGGTCATCGTCGACGCCGACATGGGCGTGCTGAACGACGATGCCGTGGCGCTGTTCATGCTGCTGAACACGCCGAACGTCGAGGTGCTCGGGGTCACCATCGTCCCCGGCAACTCGTGGATGGAGAACGGCACGGCGGCGGCGCTGCGGCAGCTCGAGCTCATCGGGCGCACCGACATCCCGGTGTTCATGGGGGTGCGCGAGCCGTTGATGGGCAACCGGCAGCCGTGGCTGGAGGCCGAGGAGCGTCTCTGGGGGAAGTCCGAATACCTGGGCGCCTACGCGCGGCCGCGTCCCGAGTCGTACCTGGCGCTCGACCGCGAGCCGGCGATCGGCTATCCGACGTCCAAGCCGGCCGCCGAACACGCCGTGGACTTCATCGTGCGAGCGGTCAAGGCCCACCCCAACGAGGTGACGCTGTTCGTCCTCGGGCCGGCCACCAACATCGCGCTGGCCATCCGCAAGAACCCGGAGATCGTCCCGCTGGTCAAGCGGGTGTACTACATGGGCGGCGCCATCGACGTTCCGGGCAACACCTCGCCCGCCGCCGAGTTCAACTGGTGGTTCGATCCCGAGTCGGTGCGGATCACGCTGCGGGCGCCGTTCCGGGAGCAGATCGTCGTGCCGATCGACATCGCCGAACGGGTCTTCTACACCAAGGCCGAGTACGATCGGATCGTCGCCGTCCCGGAGACTCCGATCACGAAGCTGTTCCGGCAGCTGCACGGGCCGCGGTTCGAGCGCGACGCCGCCGCCCGGTCCTTCGTGTGGGACGCCCTGACGGCGGCGATCTTCCTGCAGCCGGCGATCGCCACCAAGCTGGACGACCGGTTCCTCGACATCGACGTGACCTACGGTCCCAACTACGGCCGCTCCATCGGCTACCACCCGTCGAGGCGCCGATCGCTCGACTCGCCCGCCGACTTCCCCGCCGGCACCCAGAAGGTGAAGGTGCTGATGGACGTCGATCGAACGGCGTTCTGGGATCTCTACGTCGATCGGATGACACGACGGAAGTGACCGCTGCTCTCACGCGGTAAAGGAGTCGTCATGTACGCACTGTCACGCGCCACCTGGGGATGGCGGCGCTGGTCGCCGCGCTGGTCGCCGGCTCGACCACGACGGCCACCGGTCAGGCGCCGCCGCCCGCAAGAAGGTGTTCATCGATCAGGACGGGGCGTCGCTGGGCACCGACATGATCTCGACGCTGGCGATGCTGCAGTCGCCCGAGGTCGAGGTGCTCGGCATCACCGTGACCGCCGGCGACACCTGGGTCAAGGCCGGCACCGCGCACATGCTGCGGATGATGGAGCTGACGGGCCACGGCAAGATCCCGGTGGCCCAGGGCGCCGCCTTCCCCTTGATCAACTCCCGCGAGCTGGCCCAGGCGTGGGAGGCCCAGTACGGCGAGTTCCAGTACAAGGGCGCATGGAACCCCGGGCGCTATCACCCGCCCGACGAGGTGCCGACGCCACCGACCGGCGTCACGACCCTGAAGCCGATCGACCTGCACGGCGCGCTGTTCATGATCCAGCAGATCCGCAAGTACCCGAACGAGGTCACGCTGTGGGTCGGCGGGCCGTTCACCACCGTCGCCCTGGCCCTCGGGCTCGACCCGGAGATTGCCGGCCTGGCCAAGGAACTGGTGCTGATGGGCGCCGGCTTCAACGTCGACAAGGGCGGCAACCACCGCATCAACGGCCGCCGCGAGTTCAACTGGTGGTGGGATCCGGAGGCGGCGCGCATCGCCATGAGCGCGCCGTGGAAGAAGATTACGATCACGCCGGTGGACATCTCGGTGAAGACGTCGCTCAACGACGATCTGAAGCGCCGGCTGGCGACGTCGAAATCCCCGGCGGCGCAGTTCATCACCAAGTTCATGCCGATCGGCCAGGGTGGCGGTGGCGGCGGCTACATGTGGGACGAGATCTCGGTGCTGGCGTTCCTCGATCCCAGCGTCATCACCGCGAAGCAGGAGCTCTACGTCAACATCGACATCGACCACGGCCCCGGCTACGGCCAGACCATCTTCGTCGAGGCCGAAACGGCCGGCCCGCCGGGCCAGCAGCCGCGGCCGCGCAAGATGGCGTCGTGGTGGCGGGTGGCGACGGTGCAGTGGGACCTCGACCTGCCGAAGTTCTACGAGCAGTTCTACCAGCTGATGACTCGCGAGGCTCCGCCTCGGAGCGACAGATGAGTGGCTCCACCTCGCGAGTTGGCAGTGTTGTTTGGCCCGCCTCCCGGCGGGCGTCTAGCGGAGAGGCGACATGACCAGACGATCCAGGATTGCGGTGGTCGGCAGCGCGAACGTCGATCTGACGACCTTCTCCGATCGGTTCCCGAAGCCGGGCGAAACGATCTTCGGCGACAGCTTCGACCTCGGCTGGGGCGGCAAGGGCGCCAACCAGGCGGTGGCGGCCCGGCTCTGCGGCGCCGAGGTGGCGATGGTGGCGCGGGTCGGCGAGGATCTCTTCGGGCCGGCGACGATCGCCAACTTCGAATCCCAGGGCATCGACGCTTCCCACGTGCGCATCGTGGCCGGCGCCTCGAGCGGCGTGGCCCCGATCTTCGTCGAGTCGAACGGCCAGAACCGGATCATCGTGGTCAAGGGCGCCAACGATCGCCTGCTGCCCGCCGACGTCGACGCCGCTGCGGCGGTGCTCGAGACGGCCGACTGCATCGTGCTGCAGTTCGAGATCCCGCTGGCGACGGTCTACCACACGGTGAACTTCGCCCGGCAGCGCGGCATCCGTTGCATCGTCAACCCGGCGCCCGGCCAGCCAGTGGACCTGGCGGCCCTCGCCGGCGTCGACTACTTCGTGCCCAACGAGAGCGAGGCCGAGACCATCACCGGCATGCCGGTCCGATCGGTCGAGGAGGCCAAGACCTGCGCGGCCCACCTGGTGAAGGAGGGCGTGCAGCGGGTCATCATCACCCTGGGAGAGAAGGGGGCGCTGGTGGCGCACGCGGGCGGGGCGGAACTCATCGCGCCGTACCGAGTGGTCACCAAGGACACGACCGGCGCCGGCGATGCCTTCGTCGGCAGCTTCGCCGTGTTCCTGGGCGAGGGATTGTCGGAGCGCGACGCCATCGCGCGCGCGAACCTCTACGCGGCGTTGTCGACCACCGGCGTCGGCACGCAGAAGTCCTTCGTCACCCGTCAGCGGTTCGAGGACGAGTGGCAGACCCGCCAGGCCGCGGAACCGCTGGCCAACCCCTGAGTAGGCCCGGCCCTCGGTGGGTCACGCGCCCCGCGGTGCCAGCACCGTCGCGGCCGTGCGCGCGTAGATGGCCGCACACTCGACGATGCGGTCGGTGTGCACGAACTCCTTGGGTCCGTGCGAAATGGAGAGGAGACCCGGACCGTAGGCGTAGGCCGGCATGCCCTGAGCGGCGTAGAACCTGATCTCCAGCAGGCCCGGGCACATCTCGAACTTCGGGGCCCGGCCGGTGACCGCCCGGACGTGGGTGCTGAGGGCGCGACCGAGCGGTGTGGCCTCCGACGCTCCCGACGGCTGGCCCTCCTGGAACGTCTCCACGTCGAGCGACACACCGGCGCGACGCGCCGCGGCGAACACGTCGAACAGAGCCGCGCGCTCGGCCTCGAAGTCCTCTTCGGGGTTCATGCGCCGGTCCACGGTGAAGACGCACCGGCCCGGGACGACGTTGAAGCCCGACCCGGCCTCGACGCGGCCGCCGATGAGCATCAGCGATCGGCGGGCAGCGTCGGGCGTCACGCGAAACCGGGTCCGCCGCCGCCCGACCCGGCGCGCCAGCTTCTGCAGGCCCGCCACTACGCGCACGGCGTCTTCGAAGGCGTTGCGTCCCTGGTGCAGGAGCCCGACATGCGCTTCGCGTCCGTGTACCGTGACCCGCACGGTAATCGCCCCGCGGTTGGCGTTCCAGACGACGCCGCTGGTCGGTTCGGGCGTCAGCATGCCGATGCCGTCCACCCCGAGGCGCCTGGTGGCTGCCAGGAAGCCTGAGCCGCGCCGGCCGCCGGTCTCTTCATCGGGCACGAAGACCAGGCCGACCCGTCCGTCGAGCGGCACCCGCAGGCGCTGCAGGGCCACCGACGCAAACAGCATCGAGGCCAGGCCGCTCTTCATGTCGGCGCTGCCGCGCCCGAAGAGCGTCTTGCCGCGCAGCACCGGGGCGCACTGGCCCGGCGTGGTCACGGGCACGACGTCGTAGTGCCCGGAGAAGTACAGCGAGCGCGGGCCTGAGCCGACGTGGCTCAGCACCACGGCGGCGCCGGATCGGTCGCGCTCCCCCTTCGCCGGCCGGTACGGCACGCGCGTGCTGGGGAGACCGAGCGCGCGCAGGCGTCCCTCGAGAAAGCGCACGCATTCCGGGTATCCGGACCCGGGCGGGTTCTCCGACGCGATGGCCATCAGCTCGCTGGTGAAGGCGACCATCTCCTCGCGCAGGCCGGCCACACCCCGATCGATCCGGAGGAACAGGTCATTCGATGTTCCAGGTCGCGGGTCGCGCCTCGCCATTGAGCGGCGATTGTACCAGGGGCCAGCGCACGACGCCCCGGTCCCGGACCTTCTGAGCGTCGTCGCGGTCCCGGGCTTGACAAGGAAACTAAAGTACAGACAATTGCAACAGTCGTTACACTCAATACGACAAAAAGGAGCGTACCGTGGACGTCGACCGTCGCTCGTTCCTGACCGGGTGCGGCTTGGCGATGCTGCCCGACCTCGATGCCTGGCCCGGCGAGGCCGGAGGGCAAGCGTCAGCCCCGGGGTCGCCGACGGCCTGGCGCCGCGAGTTTCCGGCGCTGGCGCAGTCGGTGAACGGCCACCCCCTCGCCTACCTCGACAGCGCGGCCACGACACTCCGGCCGCGGGCGGTGATCGACGCGGTGTCGCGCTTCTACGAAGGCGACAACGCCAACCCGGCGGCGGCGCTGCATACGCTCGCTCGCCGCGCCGCGGAGCAGTACGGCGCCGCGCGCGCGCGGGTCGCCCGCTTCCTCAACGCCGGCAGCCCGGCCGAGGTGGTCTTCACCAAAGGCACGACCGAGGCCATCAACCTCGTCGCGTCCAGCTGGGGCACAGCCAATCTATCCCGCGGTGACGAGATCGTCCTGACCAGCGCCGAGCACTACTCCAACCTGCTGCCATGGCGCGCTCTAGCCGAACGCACCGGTGCCCGGCTGGTCTCGGTGGACGTCGACGACGAGGGCCGCCTGCGTCCCGAACGGGTCGCCGACGCCCTCACCGCACGCACCAGGCTGCTGGCCTTCAGCCACGTCTCCAACGTGCTCGGGATCGTCAATCCGGCCGAGGCCATCTGCCGGGTGGCGCGCGGCCGGGACGTTGCCGTCCTCGTCGACGCCGCCCAGTCGGCGCCTCACCTCAGGCTCGACGTGCAGGCCATCGGCTGCGACTTCCTGGTCTGCTCCGGCCACAAGCTGCTGGGCCCGATGGGCACCGGGATGCTGTGGGCACGACAGGCCACCCTCGACGCCATGCCGCCCTACCAGCTCGGGAGCAACATGGCGCACGAGGTGGACGCCACCTCGGCGCAGTTCGAGCACGGCGCCCTCAAGTACCAGGCCGGCACGCCGAACGTGGCCGGCGCCGTCGGCCTGGCGGCGGCGGTCGAGCTGCTGGAACGGTTCGACCTGGCGGCGATCGGCCGGCACGATGCGGATCTCGTCCGGCACTTTCGCGAGCGCGCGTCGGCGGTGCCCGGTCTTCGGGTGCTCGGCACCCTCGACGATCCCGAATCGCGGGTGCCCGTCTTCACGTTCACGCTGCCCGGCGTGCCCGTCGCCGGCATCGTCAAGGCGCTCGACAATCGCGGCGTCGCGGTGCGGGCGGGCGACATGGCGGCGCTGCCGCTGCTCCGGCGCTACGGCGTGAGCGAGGCCGTCCGGGCGTCCTGCTATCTCTATACGACGATCGAGGAAATCGACCGCCTCGTCGACGGCCTGCGCGCGGTCGCCCGGCCGTGATGACTACTTGAACGGCAGTTCGTTCACCGCGTGGCAGGTGCCGCAGGCCGACGTATACGGGATGGGCATCGCCCGGCCAGGGGCCACCCCGTCGACTGCCACGTTGGTCTTCCGGGGCACGTCGAAGACGTGCGACTTGAGCGGACCCTGCCAGTAGGCGCTGCTGCTCTTCCTCGGCGGCCGAGGCGTAGGGCGGCGTCTGGAGCATGCGGCCGAAGTCGCCGGCCACGCCGCCGGTGTTCGCCGTGCCCGGCATGTGGCAGTCGATGCAGCGCGTCTGGAGGCCCTTCATGCGGGCGTTGAGCCTGGTCTCCATGTGCGACAGCACGTCCACCTTGTGGCAGCGCTGGCAGAGCGGCGAGGCCGGATCGTCGGCGCTGTGCACGAGCCAGCGGGGGTTCGGCGTGTTGCCATGCATGTCGTGGCAGTCCGAGCAGGTCACGAGCAGCCGATCGTTCCGGTACATCTTCGACTTCAGGAAGTCCGCGTACTGCTGGTGCGGCTTGTTCGAGTGGACGTCGTCGGGCCAGATGTTGTCCTCCCGCCCGCCGCCGCGCATGGTCGGTCCCTTCTTGACCGGGTCGGTGTAGGTCGTCAGGAGCTCGTGCCGGCTGATGCCGGGGCTGGCGAGGCGGCCCGCGGCGCTGACCGCTTGCGTGTAGCCGACGGTCGGGCCACCGAACCCCTGCCGGCGGTCGTGGCACCGGCCGCACAGCACGGCTGGAGCGCTCGGCCGAGAGCAGCCGCGGATTGACGATGAAGCGGGAGCGGCCGCCGTTGGCGACGTGCTCCGACCCGGGACCGTGACAGCTCTCGCAGCCGACGTTGATCTCGTCGAGACCGGGATCGTCGTCGATGTTCAGCTCACCGCCCGGATCGTTGACCGCCCGCACGAGAAACTGGCCGGTCGTCGTGTCCTGGTAGCGCTCCCAGCCCGGTGAGGTGGCAGCCGGCACACATGGTCTGCACGGCATTGGTGTTGACCGGCGGCGCGGCCAGGACGTCGTCGGCGCTCCCGTACTTGCTGTCGGCACCGGCCGACCACCACATGTAGAACTTGTAGTCGTGCCAGACCCGCCGTTCCCGGTGCAGGTGGTTGTCCCGCCCGGTCATGTTGTAGCGGAGGACGGTGTACCAGCCCTGACGATCGCCCAGGCCGGGGGGGACCGAGACGATGTAGCGCTGGTCGTGCACGGCCCCGCCATACAGGAGCTTGATCTCGAGGTGCGCGGGGCTGTTCGGATCCTGCGCGTTCAGCCGGTTGACCATCGTGATCACGTACTTGCCGTCGCTGGATCGCCGCCACAGGTAGACGTCGGCATACGGCGTCTCGATCGGCACCCGCGCGTCGCCGAAGGCGCGGAGCGAGAACTTGTCGTCGTTGCGGCTGGCGTCGTAGTCGCCCAGCTCGAGCCGCGTGCCCCGCCGGTAGTCGTCCACCGCGGGGAAGGCGGCCAGGGCGTTGAAGTATTCGGGGTGCCGGGCGAAATCCTGCAGCGGCCCGGGCGCGTCCGGCACCGTCCACCCCAGCTTGTGCGCGGTCTGCTGCCAGTGCCGCTTGTCGGCGTGACAGGCCAGGCACGCGGAACTGCCGGTGTAGCGGGCCGACGCCGGCGGACTGCTCGACACCTCGATCGTCATCGACGTGCCGCGCAGCTCGGCGGCGGCGTAGCTGCGGCGGCGTCAGGTCGCCGCCCGGCAGGTGTTCGCGGTCGCTCGCCGCGGGCGTGACGTGGAGGAAGTAGGTGCCGTCGGGCACGGCTCGCGATGGCGAAGCGGCCCTGGGCGTCGGTGGTCGCCTGCGGAAATCCCGCGCCTCCGGCGCGAATCGCATCCTCGAGCGGCTCGTCGTAGGCCTCGGCCGGGAACGGCGCCGCGTAGATGGCACTGGCCGTCATCGGCGTGGTGGTGTCGATCGCCGTGACGGGCACGAGGTGCACGGTGGCGCCGCTCACCGGATGTCCGGGATCGGCGGCCGCGCGGCCGGCCATCGGCGCTGCCGAGGCGCTGACCACGACCCCGGCGAAACCGCCGGCCGGGCCAGCTGTCCGACCGGGCTGGGTCGCTTCAGGTGCCGCACCGAGGACCGCGCTCACCAGCAGCGCGGTCAGCCCGCAGAACACGAGCCAGAAGCCTCTCACGCCCACCTCATCGCTCCACGTTCCAGATGATCTGCAGCCGGCTGTTCAGGCTGTCGTCGTTCGCCGTCAGCCGGTCCTTGAACTGGTAGTCGATGCCCAATCGAGAGTAGGCGCCGATGCGCCGGAAGTAGCCGACGTTGAACGCCCGCACATCGTAGCCATACACCGGATCGCCGTTGAACTGGTCATACCGGCCATAGACCCGATCGGCGTCGGTCAGACGGAGCATCGAGAACACCGCGCCGCCGTACGAACGCGCCCCCGGCACGTAGGCGGGCGCGAACTCGGGCTCGAGGGCCAGAAGCGTCGATGGACGGTCCCCTCCGACCCATTCGGCGCGAATGCCCAGCCGGCGCCAGGCCCACTGCACGTCGACGCCGACGAGGTTTTCCGTCCCCGTTGCCCTCGACCCCCTCGGGCACGAGCTGGCGCCCGACCTGCGCCGAGACGCCGGCCGCCAGGGGCACGCGGTCGAAGACCTTGCGGAGCCGCAGGTTGGAGTTCACCTGCCGATCCGCGTCGGCGAAGAAGCGGTTGCCGTTGAAGACGCCAAACACGGCGTCGAAGCCCTGGCCGAGCCGCGCCGTGATCATCGCCCCGCGATCGCGCTGCCCGGGAAGAAGTAGCCGGCGAAGATGCCGCGCTCGGGCGATTCGCGGTCGCTGCTCGAATGCTGGATGTCGAAGCCGAACGGCTTGACGAACTGCCCGGCGCGAATGGTCAGCCGATCCGACGGGTAGAACTCCACGAACGCGTCGTTGACGATCTCGAACGACGCCCCCTCGGGGGCTGGATGGTATTGCAGCTCGAACCCGAGACCTACCTTGGGCGACACGCCGTCCCGACCAGCGCGTTTCCATGCGGGTCAGCTCGAAGTTGGTCGGGGCGTCGGAGATCGTCGCGTCGTCGATCGGCAGCGCCTGGAAGCGCGACTGGACGAAGAGCTCGGGCATGGCGGCAATCTCCTCGCCGCGTTCGTCCTGCGCGAGGTCGGCGCGCACGACCTCCTCGTGGAACGCCGTCGCACCGTCGAGCTCGGTGGCGGGCGGCGGTGCCGCACTCGCCGGCGCCGGCGCAGCGGGCGGCGCCTCGCGGATGGCGCGAAGCTCCCCCGCCAGGGCCTCGATCGTCCGTTGCAGCGCCTCGGCCTGGCCACGAGCCTCGCTCAGGCGCTTGTCGAGCTCGTCGACCCGGGCGATCCTGGTTCTGAGCGTGCGCTGGAGCCGCCAGGAGGAGCACCGCAGCGGCCGACCACGCCAGCCGAGCGATCCGGTGACCCGTGCGGCGTCCGCCGCCAGACTGCGTCGATCCTGTCCTCGCCACGGTGCCCTCCCGTTCGCCCAGTGCGCGTTCGCCGCGCTGTCCTCGCCGCGCGTGCCTCGCCGAGTTGCACGCCACGTAACGAAGCGCCTATACTCCGAAACTATTGTTACAGAGTCAAGATACGATGCCTGTCGCCGCCAAACCACCGTCCGACAGTTCCCGCGGCCGTGCCCGGCACGACCCGCCGCTGGCTCCTGTTCGTGCACCAGTTGCCGGCCTCGCCGTCGAACCTGCGGGTGCGGACGTGGCGGCGGTTGCAGCAGCTCGGGGCGATTCCCGTCAAGCAGGCGGTCTACGTGCTGCCCGACACCGCGGCCGCGCGCGAGGACTTCGAGTGGCTCAAGACCGAGGTCAAGGCCTCGGGCGGCGACGCCACGGTGTTCGCGGCCGACGGCGTCGATGCGTGGTCGGATGATGCGCTGGTCGAGGAGTTCCGGCGGTCTCGACAGGACGCCTATCTGTCGCTCGCCGAGGAGGTCGAGCGCGTCATCGAGCGGCTCGACGCCACGCGGCGGCCACGCCGCTCGCGGAAGCCGGCCGTGGGCCGCCTGGTCGAGGGCTTTCGCGTGCGGTTCTCCGCCCTCGAGCGGATCGACTTCTTCGGCAGCGCCGGCCGCGACCGCGTGGCCACCCTGCTCAGCGCACTCGAGGACAAGGCGCACCGCCACCCCAAGGCAGCAGCCGGCCCGGCCGTCGCCGGCGACCTCACGGCCTACACCGGACGCCTGTGGGTGACCCGGCCGCGTCCGGGCGTGGACCGGATGAGCTCGGCGTGGCTGATCCGGCGATTCATCGACCCGGCCGCGCGCTTCGCCTTCGCCGCCGACCGTGACGCGCTGCCCGACCGACGCGGTGGCCTTCGACATGTTCGGCGTGGCGTTCAGCCACCAGGGCGACGGCTGCACCTTCGAGACCCTGTGCACGGTCTTCGGCATCGCGGAGGCCGCGGTCGCGCGGATAGCCGCCATCGTCCACGATCTCGACCTGAAGGATGGCCGCTTCGGCGCGGCCGAAGCCGGCGCCGTCGCCGCGGTCATCGAGGGGCTCCAGCTCGGCACGCCCGACGACGACACGCTGCTCGAACGCGGCATCACGCTGTTCGAGTCGCTCTACCTCGCCTTCGCGCAGGAGGCACGGCCCATCGGACCTCGACGGGTCGCCAGACCGCGACGTCCAGCGGCGCCGAGGGCCCGGACGTCCCCTCCGACACGGCGGCGGTCGCGCTAAGGCTGCGGCGATGCGGTCGCCCGGCGGCGGACTCGCGCGGCTGTGCCTGGCGGCCGTCGTCGGCTACGCCAGTTACGCGCTGTGCCGGACGCCGCTCTTGCCGCTCTTCGCGCAGGAGCTGGGCGCCGGACCCGCCCTGATCGGCGTGGCGGTTGGCGCCTCGACGGTGACCGGCATCCTGGTGAAGCTGCCGGCCGGGGCGCTCTCCGACGTCTTCGGCCGCCGTCCGCTGCTGCTGGCCGGCGCGGCAGTGTTCGCGCTGATGCCGTTCGCCTACCTCGCGGTGGCGAGCCTGGCCGGGCTGATCCTCGTCCGCGTCCTTCACGGCAACGCCACCGCCATCTTCGGCCCGGTGGCCTCGGCGACCGTCGCCGACCTGGCGCCCGCCGATCGGCGCGGCCGGTGGCTGAGCGGATACGCAACCGCCCAAGGGGCCGGGCAGGCGCTCGGCCCGCTGTTGGCTGGCTACCTGCTCGTCGGCGGCTCCTTCACCCCGGCGTTCCTCGTCGCTGGGGTGATCGGGTTGGCGATGCCGGTCGTCCTGGCCGGCGTCTCGGCCCCACCGCCGTCGCCCAGGACCACGGCCCGCTGGCCGATGTTCCGCGACGGCATCCGCGAGGTGATCGGCAATCGGCTGGTGCTGGTCACGAGCGCGGCCCACGCGGCGCAGTTCGTCCTGAACGGCGCGCTGAATGCGTTCCTGCCGCTGTACGCGCGCGACGTCGTCGGCCTCAGCATCACCGAGATCGGCTGGCTGTTCGGCGCGCAGACCGTGACCACGCTGGCGATCCGGCCGATCGTCGGGGCGATCTCGGACACGATCGGCCGCCGCTCGCGTGATCGTGGCCGGCCTCTCGCTGTGCAGCGCGGCGGTCTGGGCCCTGTCGCTCGCCAACGACGGTGCAACGCTGGCGACGTGCCTGGTGATCTACGCCGCCGGCGTCGCGGCGACGACCTCGGCGACGAGCGCGCTCGTCACCGACGTGACCAGGCAGGCACGCTACGGCGCGGCCCACGGCGTGTTCGGCACGATCTACGACATCGGCGACGCGCTCGGGCCGATCGGCGCCGGGGTCGTCGTCGCCGCCGCGGGGTACGCGGCGCTGTTCACGGGTGCCGCGGCGCTGGGCCTGGCGATGGCGCTGCTGTTCGCCCTGGCGTCGCGGCCCGGCAAGGCAGGTTAGGGTGCCGCCGATTCCTCAGCGAAGCGTGTCGATCAGCGCTCGCACATGGCCCACGATGGCGTCGCGCATCGGCCCGTAGCCCTGGTCGTCTGGAACGTCATCCCACGAGCTCGCCTTCCCGGATTGTGTCGCCCCGGCCGGCAACGAGCAGCCGATGGCGAAGATGTGCGTGGCCGCGGTCAATCATCGACATCACGGTACCTCGCGTGTGCGGGCCCACTTCCACGTGGGCGGGTGATTGATTGCTACGTAACAACAGGACTATACTCTGAAACTACTGTTACAGAGTCAAATCGAGGTCGGCTCGAGCTCGACCAGACCCGCACCCGATGGTTCCCGAGCGGCCTGCGGTGGAACGGAAGGAGACGACATGCGCACCAACTACGTGAGTCTCGCGGTTCTGGTTGCCGCGACGGGGGTCGGGCACGCCGCCACCCGCACTGTCGATTTCACCGGTGACTCCGTCGGCCAGCCACCGCAGGGCTTCGTCTTCGGCCACACCGCCAAGGTCGGTGCGCCGGGCGCCTGGGTCGTCGAGGTCGAAGGCACGAACAAGTACCTCGCCCAGACCGTGCCGACGCCACGAGGTCGCGGTTTCCCGTGGCGGTGGCGACGGCGGTCACCACGGCCGACGCGGATATCTCCGTGCGGTTCAAGCCGGTCTCGGGCCGGGTCGACCAGGCCGCCGGACTGGTCTGGCGCTACCAGGACGAAGACAACTACTACCTGGTGCGCGCCAACGCGCTCGAAGACAACGTCGTGCTGTACAAGGTCGAGCGCGGCCGGCGCACGGATCTACCGGTGAAGGGCGCGGGCCGCACCTACGGGAAGCCCGCAGAGGTGCCGGCCGGCCAATGGAGCACCTTGCGCGTCGTGGCGACCGGTCCCCGCTTCGAGGTGTCGCTCAACGGCGTGAAGCTGTACGAGGTCGAAGACACCACGTTCACGGCCGCGGGGCGCATCGGCGTCTGGACCAAGGCCGATTCCGTCACCCATTTCGATGACCTGACCATCGTCACGAGGTAAGCCATGCCGCACCGCGATCACACCGCGCTTGGTGCCGCCCTGGCCGTCTTGACTCGTGGCCGCGCTCGCGGCCTGCCGCGGATCCGCGCCGGGTCCACCGGCGGTTCGCACGGTGACCATCTACGTCTCGACCGACCGGGTGTTCTCCGAGCCCGTCCTCCGCGCCTACGAGCGACAGTCGGGCGTGACGGTGAACGCGGTCTACGACACCGAGGAGACGAAGTCCACGGGCCTGGCCAACCGCCTGCTGGCCGAGCGGGCCCGACCCCAGGCCGATGTCTTCTGGTCGAACGAGCCCGTGCGCACCCTCGTGCTCAAGTCGCGGAACGTGCTCGCGCCCTACCGGTCGCCGAACGCCGACGGCATTCCCCCGGCCCTGGTCGATCCGGAACATTACTGGACCGGCTTCTCGGCGCGCATCCGCGTCATCGCCTACAACACGACGCTGGTGAAACCCGACGAGGCGCCCCGCTCGATCTTCGACCTGGCCGATCCGCGGTGGCGCGGGCAGGTGGCGATCGCCGACCCCCGGTTCGGTTCGACCTCCTTCCACGTCGCCGCCCTCTACGCCGTGGCGGGGGACGAGCGGATGGACGACTTCTTCCGTCGGCTGAAGGCCAACGACGTGAAGATCGTCGACGGCAACTCGGTGGTCCGGGACCTGGTCGCCCGCGGCGAGGTCAAGATCGGCCTCACCGACACCGATGACGTCAACGTCGCCATCGAGGACGGCCAGCCTGTCGCCATGGTGCTGCCGGACGCGACCGGCCTGGGTGTGCCCGTGATGCCCAACATGGTGTCGCTCATCGCCAACGCGCCGCACGTGGTGGAGGGACAACGCCTCATCGACTACCTGCTCTCGCGCGACGTCGAAGAGCAGCTCGCCCGATCCGCGGCGGTGCAGATCCCACTGCACGCCGGCGTGCCAGGGCCGCCGAACCTGCCCGCCATCGAGACGTTCACCCCGATGACGCTGGACTTCACCAAGGCCGCCCAGCGCGTCGAGGACGTGACCGGCCGCCTCGCCGGCATCCTCGGCCTCTGATCCCGGGCGCGCGCAGACGTCATGTGGGGATGGCGCTCGAGTCGGACGGTCGTGCTCGGGATCGCGGGCGCGCTTTTCGTGGCCGGCAGTGTGCTGCCGGTCGCCATGGTCATGACGTCGATCGACGGCGCGATCGCCGGCATTCGCGCTCGACGCCCGGCAACGGGGTCTCCTGGTCAACACGGCCGGCCTCGGCATCGGCACGGCCTTGCTGGCAACCGCGATCGGCGCGCCGCTGGGCCTGTTGTTCGCGCGGGCGCCCCTTCCCGGCAAGGCGCTGCTGCGGGTCGTGCTGGCCGCGCCGCTGCTGCTGCCGCCCTACGTCGTCGCGCTGGCGTGGACCTACCTCGGGAGCCGTCAGGGGCTCCTGGCCGCGGTCACCGGATCCGAGCTGGTCTCGACGTGGACCTACAGTCTGCCGGCCGCGGTGCTGGTGCTCGGCCTGGTGATGTATCCCCTCTCGATGCTGGCGACCGAGGTGGCGCTGCGCCGCATCGACGGGCGGCTCGAGGAAGCCGCGCTGATGGTGGCGACGCCGGCGCGGGTGTTCTGGCGCATCACGGTGCCCCTGGTGGCGCCCAGCGTCGTCGCCGCCGGGTTGGTCGCCTTCGTCCTGGCGGTCTCCGAGTTCGGCGTCCCGGGGGTCCTGCGTGTCCGTGTCTACACGACCGAGATCTTCACCGCCTTCGCCGCGCTCTACGATCCCGGCCGCGCGACGCTCCTGGCGTTGCCGCTGCTGGCGCTGTGCCTGGCCGTGGCGGTCGTGGCCAGCGCGCTGCACCGCGACCGTTTCCCGGGTCGGCCCCGGGGGGCGGGCACGCCGGGCGCCTTGCGTCTCACACGCTCGGCCGGCGCCGCCGTGGCGATCGCGGTCGTCCTGGTCGCGGCGCTGGCGCTGCCGCTGGCTGTACTCGCGCGCGAGGCGCTGGGCAGTCAGTCGATTGCCACCGTGATCGCGGGGTCTGGAGAGGCGATCGCCAACAGCCTCCGGCTCGGCGCGCTCGGCGCGTCGGTTGTCGTCGGCATCGCCGTGTGGCTGGGCTACGCGCGCGCCAGGGCGCCGGCACGGATTGGTCAGCTCGCTGACGTCGCGCTCGTGGTCCTGTTCGCCGTCCCTGGCACGTTGCTCGGGGTGGGTCTGATCGGCATGTGGAATCGGCCCGGGCCGCTCGGCGCGCTCTATGGGACCGACGCCATGCTCGTGCTGGCCTCTGCCGCGCGCCTGCTGCCGATTGCGGTCCTCTCCCTGGCGGCCAGCGCGCGCGCGGTGCCGGTGTCGCACGAAGAGGCCGCGGCCGTCGGCGGTGCGGGATGGCTGCGGACCGTGTGGCACATCGTCCTGCCGCAAGTCCGCCTGGGCGTCGTGGCCACCTGGGTCGTCTGCGTTCGTGCTGGCGTTCGGCGAACTCGGCGCCAGCATCCTCGTCGCACCGCCGGGCGAGACGACACTGCCCATCCGCACCTACACGATCATCGCCAACGCGCCGGCCTCGTCGGTGGCCATTCTGGCGCTGCTGCAGGCCAGCGTCGTCCTGGGGCCGCTGGCCGTGCTCGCCGCTCTCCTCGCTCGCCGGGAGGCGTCGTGAGCGCCCCGGCGGTCGCCATCCGGCAGGTGTCGAAACGGCTGGGATCCCACCCGGCGCTGCTGGACGTGTCGCTCGACGTTGCCGCCGGCGAAGCGGTCGTGATCCTCGGCCCGAGCGGGTGCGGCAAGACGACGTTGCTGCGCCTCATCGCCGGCCTCGACACGCCGGATGCCGGCACCATCGCCGTCCTTGGCACGCCGGTCGCGGAGGCGGGCCGCACGCTCGTCCCCCCACACCGGCGGGGCATCGGGTTCGTGTTCCAGGATCTCGCGCTGTGGCCGCACTTGACGGTGGCTCAGAATCTCGACTTCGTCCTCGGTTCCGCGCGCGTGCCACCTCCGCGAACGCCGGCTCGCGCGCGGAGCGGGCGCTGAGCCTGGTTCGAATCGGGCACCTCGCCGGGCGCTTTCCCCACCAGCTGTCCGGCGGCGAGCAGCAACGAGCGGCGTTGGCCCGGGCGCTGGTCGGTCTGCCCCGTGTCCTCCTGCTCGATGAGCCGCTCTCCAGCCTCGATCCGGAACTGCGGGCCACATTGCGCACGGAACTGGCTCAACTGGGGCGCGAGTTGCAGGTGACGATGGTCTACGTCACGCACGACCGCGAGGACGCGGCGGCGCTCGCCGACCGCGTGGTCGAGATGCGCGCGGGGCGCGTCACGTCCATCACCGAGACCCGTTAGCAGGCAGAGTCGCGCCCGGGTGTGCGCGCGACCTCGGCCCCACGGCCGTCAGCCGCATCGGACTCGGGACCCGAGCGTCCACGCGACCGGACGTGGCGCGGGTACCGAAGCCGGGACACGCACGACGGCGAGGTCCGATGCCGCATCGCGGGCGAGGATGGGCGCGTCGAGCGACGGTTCTCGGGACGCTTCCAGCGGTATCCACGTCACAGCCAGATTCATCGCGAAGCCTGAGCGCACGCGTCCGCGACGAGTCCCGTACGCCGGGCCGGGAGCCGAGCCCTGCGAGCGACGGCTGCAGTCGCGCCTGGAGTTGCACGATGTCTCCGGCTAGGTCATCGAACTTCGGACCATTGGCCAGCTGGCTGACAACCGCCGGCACTGGATTGGGCGTGACGGGACGCTCTGGGAACCTGAACCGCGCCAGAAGCCACAGAGCCGCGACCGCCATCACGCCCGCGGCGAGCAGGAGCCGCGTCTCTCGGGAGCCACGAGGCCGATAGGGGCTGGTGGTCTCCATCAGGCACCTCTGGCGAGCGCGATCCGGCGCCGAGTTCGACGCGCACGGCGCGTGCACCACTCGACCGCGGAGGCATGTCGGCTGACGACGGTTCAGAGTCTATCCGGTCGTCGCGGGACGCGTGCCTTACGCGGCGGCTCGTTCGTTTGACTTGACCCGCGCCGCGCGTTAGCGTGGACCTATGGCGCTGCCACGTCGGGATCCCATCACGGGAGGTCCTCACATGCAGCTGATGGCCACGGACATCGGTTCCTGCCTGCGGCAGGCCCGCGAGCAGCGTGGCCTGAGCCTCGGCGACATTGCGGCGACCACCAAGATACCGACGATGTCGCTCGCCGCCATCGAGCGCAACGACTTCGGTCGCCTGCCGGCCGGCGTGTTCCGGAGGGCGTTCGTGCGCACCTTCGCTACCGAGGTCGGCTTGAATGCCGACGAGCTGGTCGGCGAGTATCGGGCCCGATTCGAGCCTGCCCCGGCCGCGCCGCCGGTCCCGCCCGAGCCCGCCTGGCGCGAACGGCTTCGCGCCGTGCAGCGGCGGCCGGTGGGACTGATCGCGATCATCGGGATTCTGATTGGCGGGACGCTGCTCCTCCAGCAGCGTCAGGAACCGGGTGAGGCGGCGGAGGGGCGGGAGATGCCGGCCGGGGTTGAGACGCCCGCCGGCCCGAAGGGCCAGGGCGACGTCGTCCACGCCAACGCGGCGGAAGCCGATTCCCAGCGCTCGCCGCTGCGGCTGGACCTCCGGACCACCGGACCGTGCTGGATTTCTGCGGCCTCCGACGGCCAGCGCGCCGTCTACCGGCTGATGCAGCCGGGCGAGAGCACGGCGGTCGAAGCACGACGCACGATCTCGCTTCGCGTGGGCGATGCCGGTCGGGTCGAGTATTCGATCAACGGCGCACCGGGCCGACTGCTGGGGCGGAACGGTGAGGCGGTCACCATTCAGATCACGCCCGACAGTCTCGACAGCCTGTACGCCGACCAGCCGGGCGCGTAGATATCCGGGAACCCGGCCGGGCGGGGAGGTTAGTGCGCCGCCGTGCGCCGACAGTCTCAACCGTTAGTCGCCCTTGACGTTCACGAACTGCCTGAGGACGAACTTGACCTCCACGAGGTCCTCGGCATTCTTCATGACCTCGTCGATATCCTTGTAGGCGCCCGGTATCTCGTCGAGCAACTGGCTCGAGTGCCGGTACTCGATGCCCTCCATCGCGCGGGCAAGGTCCTGCATGTTGAACAACCCGCGCGCCTTCGTCCGGGAGAACCGCCGCCCGGCGCCATGTGGGGCCGAATCGAAGCTCATCGGGTTCTCCTTGCCAACGACGATGTACGACCTGGTGCCCATCGAGCCGGGAATCATCGCCCAATTGTCTTTCTTGGCCATGATGGTGTTCAATGGCGAACTGCGCTCGCCGCTGTTCAAGACGCTCGACGGCGTCCTCTTCGCCGACATCGGCAACGTCTACCCCAGGGCGCAGGACCTCTCGCTGACTGATTTGCGCGAATCGGTGGGGGTTGGCCTGCGACTCCGCACGCCGTGGTTTCTGATTCGCGGCGACTACGGCTTCGTTCTGGATCCGCGCCCCGGTGAGCGCCGCACCCGCTTCTATTTCAGCATCGGCCAAGCCTTCTAGTGACCCCAGCCTAGAGCCGGTCGCTGCGCCGCATTCGATGCCAGACGCGCAGCGGCCGCATCTGCCACCACGACCCAACCTCAGCTGTACCGCGCCGGTGAAATCCACACGCCGGCCTGGCGCGTAACGTCGAATGTGCCCCCACGTCGAACACTCGAAGCTCTGGAGGAAGTCATGACGATCCGACGCCGTTCGATGCCCATCTCCCTGGCGCTTTCGGTTGCGCTCCTGCTGGCCGCGGTTCCGGCCCGGGCGCAGTCCGCCGGCCAGGCCGTCCTCGGCCTCGTGCAAGGGGGCAACTCGCTGGTGCGGTTCGACACGGCGACGCCGGGGGCCGTCAGTGCGCCGCTACCGGTGACGGGCCTGGCCGCCGGCGACACCTTGAAGGCCATCGACTTCCGGCCGGCCAACGGGCTCCTCTACGCCATCGCCACTGATGGTTCGAATACCGTCGTGCGCACCTACACCATCAACCCCGCGACCGGGGCCGCCGCCGCCGTGGGGACCCCGGTGATGCTGCCGACGCCCGGCGCCTCGTGGGACATCAACTTCAACCCCACAGTGGATCGCATTCGGGTGGTGAATGCTGCGGACGAGAACGCGCGCCTCAACCCCGACACCGGCGCGCTGGCCGGCGACGACACCAACCTGTCGCCGGCCGGGGCCATCGTGGACGCGGTGGCCTACACCAACCCGTTCGCCGGAGCCACCACGACGACGCTCTACGCGCTGAACCAGGCCACCAACGGGCTGGCGGCCATCGGCGGCTTCAACGGCACCCCCAGCCCCAACCTCGGCGTGCTGACCGAACTGGGACCGCTTGGTGTCGTCTTCGCCGGCTCGACCACGGCGTTCGACATCAGCCACCGGCAACGCCGCCTTTGCCGCGCTGCGACCCTCGGGCGGCGGGCTCTCGCTCTATACGATCAACCTGGCGACAGGCGCCGCCACGCTGGTCGGCCTGATCGGCGACGGCACGCTGGCGCTCGACGACGTCGCCCTCGTCGATCCAGGCCTGATCGTGTCGCCGCCGAGCGGCACCTACAGTTCCCGTCAGGCCTTCGACATCGTCCTGCTGGCGGATCTGCAGGGACGGGCGCTCACGGGAGGGACGGCCACGTTCAACGCGATCCCCGTGACGGCGTTCCTCACCTCGTGCCTCCGCCCCGGCAGCGCCGCCGGTGGCGTCCTGTCGTTCCGGTGCCCGAACGTCGGTGGTCCAGCGACGGGCCCGGGCACGCACACCTTCGTCGTGCGCCTGCAGTTGAGCGACGGCACCCCCGTGCAGCGCTCCGTAACCTGGACCGTGCTGGCCGTTTCGGAGCCATAGCGCCGCCCACCGTGTCGAGTGATGCGATGTAACGGAGCGACGACGCGGCAATCAGGGGTTGCAAATTGGCGAGGCGACCCGTAAGGTAGACCAACCCCCCCAATCAATTCTCTCGGGAGGGGTCCGTTGCAACATCTTCTGCTCGTCGTCATTCTCCTGGCCGGTAGCGTTGCGTCGGCGTCGGCCCAGGACGCGATCCGCACGCCGCCGAACGCAGCGATTCACGACGGCAACGGCGGCACGTGGACCCTGGCTCCCGATGGCGCGGTGCTGTGGAACGGCCACCACATGGCGGCCGGCTTCGCCTCGCAGCTGATGCTGCACTCCGACACGATCTACGCGCTGGGCACGACCGGCACCTGGTGGCGATTCGCCGGGACGACCTGGATCGAGGTCGGCCGCGATCCGCAGGCCTCCGGCGACGGGACGCGGGTGCCCCCGGCGCCGTCGATCAACGACAACTTCGGCGGCATCTGGACGATCGCTCCCGATCAATCGATCCGCCGCAACGGGCATCGCATGGCCGATGGCTACGCCACGCAGCTCCTGCTCTACGGCAACGCGATGTACGCCCTCGGGACCACCGGCACGTGGTGGCGATTCGCCGGCACCCACTGGGAGCACGTCGGCGCCGATCCGCAGGGCCCGCAGCACACCCCCAGCCAGCAGGCGCTGTCGGCGGCGGCGTTCGTCGACAGCATCGGCGTCACCACCCATTTCAACTATCACGACACGGCCTACTACAAGAGTTGGGAGACGATTCGCGATCGGCTGGTCGAATCCGGCATCCGGCACATCCGCGACGCCATTCCCGGCCTCGACCCTGAGTACTACGATCGGCTCAATTCCCTCTACACGCGCGCCGGCATCCGCAGCATGGCGATCCTCGGTCACCCGGAGAACATCGACGGTGCGCTGAACCAACTGCTCGACAGCGTCCCGACCCTGGAGGCGGTGGAAGCGCTCAACGAGTGGGACCTGAACGGCGGCGCCAACTGGGTGCAGGACGTGCGCGACTACCAGCGCCGCTTCTTCCAGGCCATGAAGGGCAATCCCCGGACCCAGCACCTGGCGGTCATCGGGCCGTCGGTCACGACCTGGAACGCCGCGGCCGCGGTGGGCAACATCGGCGACGCGATGGACCGGGCCAACGTGCACAACTACTATGCCACCCACCATCCTGAGTCCGGCGGCTGGGGCGACAACGGCTACGGCAGCCTGGCGTGGAACTTCTGGTTGAGCGGGTTCATGGCCCCGCACAAGCCGATCTGGTCCACCGAGACCGGGTACCCGACCGGTCCGGGCAGCCTGCCCGAGACCGCGGTCGCCCGCTACATGCCCCGCCTGCTGTTGAACCATTTCGCCGCGGGGATCGAGCGAACGTATTTCTATCAGCTGGTCGACACCTTCACGTCAACCGGGGTGATCGACGGGTTTGCCACGCACGGCCTGATTTACACCAACGGTACCCCGAAGCGATCGTATTACGCGATCCGCAGCCTGATCTCGGTGCTGTGGGAACCCACCGGCTACTTCGCGCCGGGCCGCCTCGAACTACGCGGTCACGCCCCGTCCGGACCTGCGGCACCTGCTGCTGCAGAAGCGCGATGGCACGTTCTATCTGGCGCTGTGGCTCGAGCGCGAGAGCATGGACCCGGCGACCTTCGAAGTGCGGCCGCTCAGCAACGAGACCGTGACGCTCAGTCTCGCCGCCGCGCCCGGCCAGATGGCGGTCTACAGCCTCGACGACAACGGCAGCGTGTCGAAGCGGACCTTTGCCGGCAGCCTGTCGTCGACCTTGACGATCAGCGACAACGTGCAGATCGTCGAGATTCCCGCCCACTGATTCGTCCCCGCGTTCGCCCTCGCTGGACCCTTGGCGTCGCGGCTCCGCCCTCCTTGAACCACAGCCGTGCGTCGCCAACCTGTACCGCCTGCTCAGTGTCGACCAACATCCCGGGGCACGAGATACGCTATGTCCCGGAGCGTGCACGTGAGGGTGACCTGCAGCGCCAGATCAGATCGAAGGCCTTCCGCTGTCTGGCCGAGCTGGCAGGTCGCGCTCCTGCTGTGCGTGGCTCGAGCGGCGAACGGGCAACCTGACGGCAGAGCCAGCCCGACACCGAGGGCGATCGAGAACTCGCAAATCCGGACGTCGGACGGCAACCTCGTCTTCGCCCCGGGCCTGTTCGGGCCGGACATTGCCATCAGCGATGCCAGGTACCGCATGGTCGCGGTCGATGCCGGCGTGAAGTACGAGGGGCTGGCGCTCGAAGGCGAGGCCTACTGGCGCACGGTCTCGGACTTCGACGGCGCCGGCGTCGAGGCGCTGCCATTCCAGGAACTGCGCGACCATGGATTCAAGATCGAAGCGTCGGCGATGCCGATCCCGACGCTGCTCCAGGCCTACCTGTCGGGGTCGAAGATCTTCGGCGAGTACGGCGACCCGTGGGACGTGCGCCTCGGCATCAACTACCATCCGTTCCGCAACGACATCATCTGGTGGAACACCGAGTACCCTCTGGCTTCGCCGCTCACCGGTCGGCGGCCTCGCCCTGCCCGAACTGGTCGGCGGCAATGGCGGGGTGTTCTACAGCAGCTTCGTGGTGAACTTCCTGGCGGTGGCCCGCCTACCGCGGCAGGCCTCGCAGCAGGTGCTGGGCAACCGAGAGGTAGTAGTTCCTGGCGTTGGCGCTCGTCTGGCGCTCGCCGAGTTCGGTCAGCGCCTGCGCCTTGAGGCGCTTCGCGTCGACGTTGGCGCCGTCCACGGCCAGGATGCAGTCCGCCAGCTCGGCGGCCCACCGGAAGTCCCCCCTGGCCTGCGCCTCCCTGCCGCGTGACAGCGTCTGCGGCACCCCGCCAGCCAGGGCCACAAGCTGCTGCGCCCGCTCGTCCTCCGGCATCGGAAACAGGCGCGTGGCGTTGCCGTCGAACCATCCCAGATGGTCGCTGTAGATCGCGCGCACCGACCATTCCACGGTGCCGTAGTACTCCTGCAGATATGGGCTGTCCGCCAACGGCCGCGGCAGCTTCACGTGCGCGACCAGCTCGTCGGGGCGCTCGCCCTTCTTCATGCCCTCGATCGTCTGGTCGTACACCGACCTGATCCCGTCGCGGTAAGCCGTCAGCGCATCGCGTGCGTTGGTTGCGCCCGAGACGGGGCGTGTGTGACCCGGCACCACATACTCGGCGCCGAGGGCGATCAGCGTCGTGAGACTGCCGATCCACGGCATCACCGGGCGCGGCGCGGCACCACGGATGGCATACAGGTTCGGGAACGCCTTCAAGAACAGATCGCCGGTGAGCAGGACGCGGCGGTCCGGCAACCAGACGGAAATGCCGTCGTTGGTCTCGCCAGGCGTGTGCAGCAGTTCCAGGCGCACGCCGGCAATCGTCAGCGCCAGGCGGTCGCCGCTGAAGGTCTTGGTGGGCAGCAGCGGACCCGTCTTCATCGCGGCGGGTCCCGACGGACGCCCGAACTCGGTGCCCGTGCCGCCGTTGATGTACAGCGCGTCCGGCAGGGTCGAGCCGAACTGATCGCCGCCGTCGCGGCCGGCGCGGCCCAGGTCGGGCACACGGTCCACCAACAGCTGGTGGCTGTAGATTTCGGGCCGATCGATACCTGCGAAGACGCTGGCGCCGCCGGTGTGATCGGGATGAAAGTGCGTGTAGATGATGGCGCGCACTGGCGTGCGGGAGATCTTCGCGAACGCCTCCTTCACCGCCTGGGCGTCATCGACCGTGCTGGTGGTGTCGACGATGATGGCGCCGCCGTCGCCGACGATCAGGATCACGTTGGCCATCGAGTAGCCGACGGCCACGTACACGCCGTCCGCCACGGTGACGATGTCCTTGCGGAACTCCTGCTCGCCGTGCGCGCGCAGCTTCTCGCGCCCGGCGAAGTCCTGGGCCGCGGCCGGGTCCCACGGGGCCAGCATCAGCGCCGCTAGCCAAGCCGCCAGGCTCAGGTGTCCTCCCCACCGCTGCATGTGCGCCTCCACAGATGGGCCGACGCGGGGAGCTCAGCCCCGACGTCCAGGTCCTTCGTCGGCGATGTCCCCCACCGCGTCCGGATCAAGCCCGTCGGAGCGGCCGAGATCGTCGTCGTTCGCGTCGCTGGCGAACCCACGCTCCCGCGAGTCTTCGGTTTGCGGCCCGGGGGCGTTCTTCTCGTGCCAGCCGAACTCGATTCCCCAGCCGAACTCGGTCGCCCATCGTGTCCTCATGACTAATCCTTCTTATGCCCTTGTCCTTGCTCGAATTCCAGCTCGGCCTGCAGGCTCTCGCGATCCCGCGACACGGTCGCTACCGCGAGTGTCTTGCCACGGTGCTGGAATTGCACGCGCGCGTCACGCGCGTCCAGCGAGCCGTCGATGGTCACCGTCTCCCAGTGCTCCGCGTGGCCCACATACCTGATCGTCACGTCGTAGTGCTGACTCCAGAAGAAGGGGACGGCGTCGAAGCGCTCGCGATGCCCTAACATGTTTCGGGCCGCGACCTGGCCCTGCCGTTCCGCCACGACCCAGTGCTCCACCCGGATCCCTTCGCCAGAATCCCCGCCAGGCCAACGCGCCACGTCGCCGGCGGCGAATATCCCGGGCACGCTGGTCTCGAGATACTCGTTTACGACAATCCCCCGGTCCAGTTCCAGGCCGGCCTGCTCGGCAAGGACGGTCGCCGGCCGAACACCGACACCCATCACCACGAAGTCGGCGTCCAGTGTCGTGCCGCCGCTGAGCGTCACCGTTCGAGCGTCGACGCCGGTGACCGTTTGACCGAGGTGGAACACGACCCCTTGTGCTTCGTGCAAGTCCTGGACAAAGCGTCCCACCTCCTGTCCCATGACGCGCTCGAGTGGCACGCGGTCCGGCGCGACGACGTCTACGGCAATGCCCCGGGCCCGGAGCGATGCCGACACCTCGAGACCGATGAAACTCGCGCCGACCACAACCACATGCTTCGCCGACTGCGCCTTCTCGATGATGGCGCGGCAGTCCGCAAAGGAGCGCAGGTAATGCACGTGCGGACTGTTCGCGCCGGGAATGGGCAGCCGCACGGGATCGGCCCCGGTGGCGATCAGCAGGGCGCCGAACGCACGTCGCTCGCCGTTTTCGAGGCGCACCTCTCGGCCTTTGACGTCGATCGACGACACGCGTGCGCCGAGCAACAGGTCGATGCGCCGTTCGCTGAAGTACTCGGGCGACCTCAACGGCATCCAATCGTCCTGAGCCTCGCCCGCGAGGTAGTCCTTCGACAGGTTCGGCCGATCGACGGGCGGATCGTCCTCGGCGCTGATCATCGTGATCGGACCCTCGTAGCCGTCTCGGCGCAGCATGTCGGCGGCGGCCAGCCCCGCACCGCCACCACCGACAATGACGACGCTCGCCGGCGCTCGAGGGGCCGTCGTGCCGGATGAGGGGCGGGTTTGCGGGGTCTGTTCCGGTACGAACACCATGTCGCCCCGGCGCTCCACCTTCCAGCACGCGATCGAATCCAGTGCCGGGGCACTGAGCGCCTGGCCGTTCCGGAGGCTGAAGCGGGCGTGATGCAGGGGACAGCGCACGGTATCGCCGACGAGCAGTCCATCGGCGAGCGCGCCTCCATAGTGCGTGCAGCGGGCGCCCACGGCGAAGAACTCGTCGCCCGATCGCGCCAGCAGCACGTCCTTGTCACCCACCCGCCCGGCCAGCATGTCGCCGGGTTTGAGTTTCCTGCCGTCGATACCGTCGGCGAGATTGGGTCGTGCGCCCTTGTCTGAGACCTTCACGGCGTCGCCCTCCATGGTCTTCGGCACATGCCGTCGCGCTCGTCACAGCGCCCCTTCCTCGAACGACGGCGAATTCGAGACGTCGACGACGGCCGGGGCGCCCTGACGGGCCTCCGTCAGCCCCGCCGCGCTGCCTCGATCTTGGCGATGTCGATCTTCTTCATCGGCATCATCGCCTCGAAGGCACGCTTCGCCTCGGCGCCACCAGCCGCCATCGCCTCGGTCAGTGCGCGGGGGGTAATCTGCCAGCTCAGTCCCCAGCGATCCTTGCACCAGCCGCACTGGCTTTCCTTGCCGCCATTGCCGACGATCGCGTTCCAGTAGCGATCCGTCTCCTCCTGAGTGTCCGTCGCGATCTGGAAGGAAAACGCCTCGCTGAGCTTGAATGCCGGACCGCCGTTGAGGCCAATGCAGGGAATGCCTGACACCGTGAACTCCACCGTCAGCACATCGCCCTCTTTGCCGCCCGGGAAGTCACTCGGTGCTTTGCGAACAGCGGTCACTTCACTATTCGGAAAGGTTGCGGCGTAGAAGCGGGCCGCGTCGTGCGCGTCCTTGTCGAACCAGAGGCAGATCCTGTTCTTCGGTGTCACGTCGGTCACTCCTTGGAGGGCAATTCGGGTGAACACCTCGCGCTCCGCGCGCGCACGTCACCTTTCGCCAGTCTTACAGAACTGACGTTCGAAAGTGAAGGAGAGGCTGGGACGGGGGACGGAGTCGGGGGAAACGTCCGGGCAGCAGACGCAGGCCAGCCCGTCTTTGGTTGACCTGTGTGTCGGCCCGCCCTATCCTCGTGTGTGGAGAGATCCCGTATGAAAGCCCGAATCGCCGTTGCGACCATCCTGCTGCTCGTCCCGTCCTTGGTACTTCCAGGGCGAGCGCAGACCGGCGCCGTGAGCATCGACCAGCTGGTAGCGCCGATCGCCCTGTATCCAGATACGCTGATCGCCCAGATCCTGCTGAGCGCCGCCGACCCGGCGAAAGTCCAGGAGTTCGATCAGTGGCTGACGGCGAACAGCAAGACGCTGAGCGGGACGAACCTCCAGGACGCGGCTGTCAAGGCGGGCTACGAGGCCAGCCTCGTCGCGCTCGCCCTCTTCCCGCAGGTCGTCAGGCAGATGGCGTCGGACCTGAACTGGACGAAGGCGCTCGGTGGCACCTTCGCCATCGACCGGAATCTGGTCTTCAACAGCATCCAGAAGCTGCGGCGCCAGGCGCAGTCCGTGGGGACGTTGAAGACGACCCCGCAGCAGGAGGTGACGACCCAGGCGACGTCGTCCGGTGAACAGGTGATCATCATCGAGCCGGCCAATCCACAGGTCGTCTACGTGCCGCAGTACAACCCGCAGGTTGTCTACACGCAGGCGCCGAGCACCACCACGGTCGTCATCCAGGAAGACGACGACGATTGGGAAGAGGCCGTCGCGGCTGGCGTCATCGGCTTCACGGCCGGAGTCGCGATGAGCTCCTACTACAACCCGTACTACTACGGCGGGTACGGATTCTACGGCGGTGGCTACATGTACAACGACGGATGGGACGACTACCTGGATCACCGCGAGGATGCGCGCGAGGACTGGGCGGACCACCGCGAAGACATCGCCGGAGAGCGCGGCGACAGGGCCGGCGATCGCCAGGAAAATCGCTCGGATCGCGGACAGAACGCCCAGGAGAACCGGACTGATCGCCAGGGGAACCGGACCGACCGCGGGCAGAACGCCCAGCAGCAGCGGACCGACCGCCAGCAGAGCCGATCGGACGCTCGCGCTTCGGGGCAGACACAGCGCGGCCAGTCGGGCACGGCGACGCCGAGTGCGCAGGGGCAACGGACCCCGCGTTCGGGCAGCCCCGAGGCACGCGGATACAGCGGCGGCACCAGGACTCAAGGCGTGCAGCAGCGCAGCGGCAGCTCGGACGCGTTCTCAGGGTATTCACGCGGTTCGTCGCAGCGGGGAGCGAGCGCCCGGGGACAGCGAAGCCGTTCCAGCAGCGGGCGGAGCATGGGCGGGCGCGGCGGCGGCGGCCGGCGCCGGTAAGGGTACGATGCCCGATCACGTCATGAACCGATCCTTCGTCCGTCGCGGCCTGGCGCTCGTGGGCGTGTTGGCGCTCGTCGTCGTTTCGGCGTGCGCGCGGACCGAAACGACCCCCTATCGTACGTTCGCCACGCCCGAGGAGGCAGTGGACGCGCTGGCTGCTGCCACGAAGGCCGGCGACCTCGACGCCTTGATCGCGATCTTCGGACCCGAAGGCCGTGAGCTGGCGGCATCGTCGGATCCGGCGACAGCCCGCATGAACCGCCAGGTCTTCCTGGTCGCCTCCCGCGAGCGCAAGCAGTTGATCGAGGACAGCCCGACTCAGCGGACGCTGGTCATCGGCAACGAGGAGTGGCCGTTTCCGGTGCCGATCGTGAAAGAAGGCGACCGCTGGCGGTTCGACACGGGAGCCGGCCGGGAAGAAGTGATCGCCCGGCGCATCGGGCGCAACGAGACGTCGGCCATCGACACCAGCCGCGCCTACGTCGCCGCTCAACTCCGCTACGCGGAGGAGGGCCACGACGGCAAGCCGGCCGGCCTGTACGCAATGGCGGTCAACAGCGACCCGGGCAAGCAAAACGGCCTGTACTGGCCGGCCACGGGGCCTCAGAGGCTGAGTCCGCTCGGCGACCTGGTCGCGCAGGCCGCCAAAGAGGGCACGACAATCCCCAGCCCGACGCCACCCACGCCGTTTCGTGGCTACTACTTCAAGATCCTGATGGCGCAAGGCCCCGCCGCGCCGGGCGGGGCGAAGAACTACGTGGTGAACAACGTCATGTCCGGAGGGTTTGCGCTGGTCGCCTGGCCGGCTGAGTACGATGTGACCGGCGTGATGACGTTCATCGTCGGTCCCGACGGCGTCGTTCGCCAGCAGGATCTGGGGCCGAAGACCGACGCCGTAGCGCCGGCGATCACCGTTTTCAACCCCGACGAGTCGTGGGCCCCGGTCGAATAGCTCTCATCCTGGATCCTTGCCGCCGGGTTGCCAGAGTTGGATCGGGTTGCCTTCGGGATCGGACAGCCTGGCGAAGCGTCCGTTCGGGTAAACCTCGGCGTCCAGTTCGACCGTGATGCCCCGTTCGCGAAGCTGAGCGACCATCTTGTTCAAGTCGCGGACGCGGAAGTTGATCATCCATTGGAACCGCCGGTCGCCAAAGTACGACGTGTCCTCGTTGAAGGGTCCGAAGACCGTTGTCCCGGCGCTGGTCCGCCACGGCAGCGCATCGTAGTTGTCAGGGACGCCGGCGACGCCGAGGTTGGACTCGTACCACCCGGCCAGTTTCTTGGGATCTTTGGCACGAAAGAAGAATCCGCCAAGTCCCTGCACGCGTTCCATGTCGCCGGCGGCCTGGCGTGGCGCACGCGCCGCGCCGGTGGCGGCCGCCGCCGCGCCGGCAATCGCGACGCGAATCGCTGTTCGACGTGTGACGTCCGACGACTTGCTCATGGCATTTCTCCGGCGCTGCAGTCGAATCGATAGCCCTCTCAGGGAGAGAGGGCCACACGGCTAAGACGTTGAATCCAGATCGCCGGACAGTCTACTCCCGCCTAGCCCACTGCGCATTGCGCTTGTCGGTTGAGGATGCTTTCGGTGACGCCGACGAGGTCGTGAAAGAGCTCCTTCGCCTGCCGGTGTCGGAGAAGCGCTCCCGACTGCCCGCTCCATAGCGAGATCAGGTCGGTGCGCCCTCTTCGAATCGCCTCTTCGCGTAGTGCCCCTACCAGCTGACCTTGGAGCGGATACGGCAGAACTGACGCCGATCGGCTCTCGAGCGCGTCGGCCAGGGTGTTGCGCAGGCCCCTGGCGAGGCGACCGGAGAAAGCCCGCGTGAGAACAGTGTGTATGGCTCGAGAGCCTAACAAGGCCTCACGGTGAGCGGTAGGGGCATTGGACTCCTCGCACGCCAGAAACGCCGTGCCGATCTGGACGCCCTCAGCGCCGAGCGCCAGCGCCGCGGCGACCCCCCGCCCGTCGGCGATTCCGCCAGCGGCGATCACCGGGATGTCGACCGCATCGCACACTTGCGGCAGCAGTGAGAACAGGCCAGTCAACGACGTTTCCGGCGACTGAAGAAACGATGGCCGATGACCGCCCGCCTCGAAGCCGGACGCCACGACGACATCGACGCCCGCTTCTTCGAGTGCAACTGCCTCGTCGACGGTCGTCGCGGCCCCGATGGTGACGATCGATCGACGACGACATTCGTCGATGACCGGCATCGGGGGCACGCCGAATACGAAGCTGAAGGCCGGCGGCCTCGCGTCGAGCAGTGCGGAGACCTGCTGGTCGAAGGTCGCCCATCCGCGCAACGGAAATACTGGTGGCGGCACGCGCAGCTCAATGAAGAATGGCGCGAGCGGGACGAGCGCCGCTTCGTAGCTGCGACGCGTCGTCTCACTCGCACCGTCATCTTCGGTGGAGACCCATAGGTTCACCGCAAACGGCGATGCCGTCAGAGCCCGGATCTCGCTTACGACTTCGCTGATGCGATCGGGCGTCATGCCTTGCGCGCCGAACGACCCTAGACCACCGGCATTGGACACGGCCGCGACCAGGCGCGCCGACGAGAGACCGCCGCCGAACGGCCCTTGCACGATTGGGTACCGGATGCCCAGGCGCCGGGTGATTGCGGTGTCATTCCACATGACGCTTCCTGTTCCAGACCGCACTCTGCCTCAGCGTAGGCGGCCTCACGACTCATGGAGCACTGCGCACCGCAACGGGCGCGAGCTCCTCGGCTCTAGGCTGCCACCGGTGGGCGGCTTCTGCGACACGCCGACCGAGCTGGAAGGCCGTCTCTCGATCGGACTGTGGCGGGGCGACCTCCGGGCCTTCATCAACGTTGGATTGGGCCATAGCGCCAAGAAACCCGCCAATGCGATTCAGGTCCTCGGCACTGCTCGTCGACGAGTTGTGTCCAGGCAGCAGGCCAAGACTGATCCAGTTCATGCCGTGCTGAGCCGCGAACACGGTGAGTGACATCAGCGTGTTCAGTTTGTCGCCGTGCTGGCTACCGGAATTGGTGAAGGCTGCGGCCAGCTTGTCCTTCCACGGCTGGTTCGCCCAGAACTGCGAGGTCTTGTCCATGAACGCCTTGAACTCAGCCGACACCGTACCCATATAGGTCGGGGTGCCGAAGATCAGGGCATCGGCAGCATGCAACTGTTCCCAATGGGCGTCGATTTGCTGGACGGCAATCTGATGAACCTCGGTGGCGGGCACGGACCTGGCGCCATCTGCAACAGCATCCGCTTGCACCTTGGTATGCCCGTAGCCAGAGTGATAGACCACACAAATCCTAGACACGTGCTACCCCTTCTGTAGAGAGCGACTTATTCCGCTTCATGCCGGCTACTACGGAGCGAAGCGCATTCCGGATTTCTCGAACGGACAGCTACTCTTCGCCCGCGACCTTCGCCAGCACCCACCCCACCGCGAACACGGTGGCGCCGACACCGAGGACCTGCAGCCCGAACGTGTCGGCGGTTTCCGCCGTCACGCCAAGGCCGAGGAGGCGCGTGGTCAGCGCGTCGAGCTCGGCCCACTTCGCCGTCGTCTCGGTGGTGACGCCCAGCTCGGTGAGCAGGCCCAGCAGGAACATGCACACACCGTTGAACAGGCCGAGCGCGCCGAACACCAGCACGAAGTTGGCGATCGCCTGCAGGGGCGTCCGGCGCCCGGCTTCTTCAGCGCTCGCGAGCGGGCTGTGTGTTCGTCCGTAGAACCAGTAGAGCGCGAAGCCGAGGTTCAGCCAGACAAGGAAGCGCACCCAGGTGATGACCGGCAGGCTGAGCATCAGATACCCGCATGACACGATCCCCAGAATCGGCAGGATCGGGCCGCCCGGCACGCGGAACGGCCGGTGTGCGTCGGGGCGCTTGACGCGCAGCATCAGCACGGACGCGCACACTACGACGAATGCGAACAGCGTGCCGATGCTGGTCATTTCGCCGACGACCTGAATCTGCATCACGCCGGCGACGAGGGCCACGATCACGCAGGTGATGATCGTCGTGAGGTACGGCGTCCCGAACCGCGGGTGCACCTTGCTGACGCCGGTCGGCAGCAGGCCGTCGCGGCTCATCGCAAAGAAGATGCGCGGCTGGCTCATCAGCAGCACCAGCAGCACCGACGTGATGCCGGCCACCGCGCCCGCCGATACCAGGTACGACGCCCAATCCTGCCCTATCACGGCCAGCGCGTAGGCGACCGGAGCGTTGAGGAACCGCACCGATTCCTCCGGCGACACTATTGCCGCGCCCGGCAGCGCGCCGGCGGCAGAGCGGTACTGGACGACGGGGATGATCCCCGACAGGACGGCGGCCACGGCCAGGTACAGCACCGTGCACACCACCAGCGACATGATGATGCCGATTGGCAGATCGCGCTTCGGGTTCTTCGCTTCTTCCGCGGTGGTCGAGACGGCATCGAAGCCGAGGTAGGCAAAAAACACCACCCCCGCCGCCGACATGATCCCGGGCCAGCCGAACGGCGCGAACGGCGACCAGTTCTCCGGCTTGACGTAGGTGGCGCCGGCCCCGAGGAAGCACAGCACGGCGGCGAGCTTGATTGCGACCATGACGGCGTTCGCCCGCGCCGATTCGCGGACGCCGATCACCAGGAGAATCGTGATCGCGAGCACGATCAGCACCGCAAGGATGTTGACCACGCCCACCGGCGGAGCCGCCGATAGCGCCGTCGGCAGCGTAACGCCGACGCCCAAGAGCAGCTGCTGCATGTACCCGCTCCAGCCGATCGCCACCGCCATCGCAGCAAAGGCGTATTCGAGGATCAAGTCCCAGCCGATCATCCACGCCGCCAGCTCACCGAGCGTCGCGTAGGCGTAGGTGTAAGCGCTGCCCGCGATCGGGATCATCGCGGCGAACTCGGCGTAGCAGAGCGCCGCAAATGCGCACGCCAGACCCGCCGCCAGGTACGAGATCGTGATCGCCGGCCCCGCCTGGTTGGCGGCGGCCGTTCCGGTGAGCACGAAGATCCCCGTGCCGATGATCCCTCCGATGCCGAGCAGGGTCAGGTCCCACGCCGACAGACTCCGTCGGAGCGCGCGATTGCCATGCTCGATATCGCCGACGAGCTGTTCGATCGACTTGGTTTTGAAGAGATTCGAATCCATTTACCTTCCCGACTCTCTGATCTCTTGCAGGGCCGTCTCTACGTCCTCGACGAGCCAGTCGATTTGCTCCGCGTGCGTGCGGAAACTGAGCACACACACCCGCCCCAGGTACCGGCCGCGGGCCACGGCGCCGCTGACCATCACGCGCCCGCGCGCGGCGGTGCCGGCCATCAACCGTCGTGTGGCGGCATCTTCCTCGGCACACGAGGCGCCCGGCCAGGTCACGTGAAATGTGAACAGCGACAGCTCTGGCGCGGCGTCGATCACCAGGCCGGGGAGCGCGGCCAGCCGGCGATGCGCGTCGAGTGCGAGCGCGCGCTTTTCCGCGATGGCCGCGCGGTAGGCTGCCGCGCCATACAGCTTCACCGTCAGCCACACGCGGAGCCCAGGGAAACCCCGTGACAGGTCCGGGCCGTGCTGGCTCGGATCGTAGAAGTCGGCGGGATGCGGCAGGGCCGGCAGATAGTCCGCCGTCGCCTGGTGCGCGGCGCGGAGTGCGGCGCCGTCGCGGACCAACAACGCGCCGGTGCCGAAGGGCAGGAACATTCCCTTGTGCGGGTCGAGCGTGAGCGAGTCCGCTCGGTCCAGGCCCTCGAGGACCGCTCGTCCCTCATCGCAAAGATTGAAGAAGGCGCCATAGGCGCCGTCCACGTGATGCCAGAGCGCTTCGGCGGTGCAGAGGTCGGCGATGGCCGGCAGCGGATCGACTGCGCCGGTGTTCGTCGTGCCGGCGCTCGACACCACCGCAAACGGGAGCAGACCCGCCCGGCGATCAGCGGCAATGGCCTCCGCCAGCGCCGGCACCGGCAGGCGGTAGCGCGCGTCGCACGGCAGCGCTCGCACGCGGTCGGGCATGACGCCGGCGATTTTGGCCGCCTTGAGCACCGAGTGATGCGCCTGGTCCGACGTGTAGATCACGCCCCGGCGGATGTCGGCGCCCAGATACCGCTCTCGTGCACACAACAGGGCGTTGAAGGTGGCCATCGAGCCGCCCGTGGTGAAGAGCCCGCGCGTCGTCTCGGGGAATCCCATCCAGTCGCGCAGCCAGTCGAGTGCGTTGGCCTCGAGCTGAACCAGTGCGGGTGCGGTCTGCCAGAGCCCGGTGGCCCGGTTCGCCGTGTTGCTGATGAAGTCGGCCAGCGCCGCGGGAAAGACGCCGCCTCCGGGGACGAACGCGAGGTAACCCGGCGCCGGCGCGTTGAACGACCGTGGGATGTAGTCGTCGAACAGCTGGTCGAGCAGTGGCTCGAGCGCGCAACCCGCCTCCGGGGCGGGCTCTCGTAGCCCCCGGCAGAACTCGCCGGCATTGACGTCGCCGAGCACGGGCTGCGTTCCGAGCGAGGCGACATGCTCGATCGACCGCGCCATGACCGCGTCGGCCATTCGGCGCATATCGCCGACAGAGAACTCGAGATTCGGGACAGGGGGCATGGTCACGAACGCTGCCCCCCTAGACATCCAGCCGGGTCGAGATCCCGAACGTGCGCGGTTGATTAGTCAAGAAGCCGATGCGCGCACGTGTGCCGCGCTCCCGGTCGAACGAAGGCAGGGCCAAAGTAGTCATCGGCGATCGTGGGCGGCTCGAACCGTCCTCGATCCCAATAACGTCCGACCGTCCTTTTCGGATTGGTTCCGCGCGTGAGGGCACCGCAGCTGGCCGTTGGTGGCGCGCGCGGGCTACGACTCCCTGAGAGCCTCTGAATCGTTCGAGATCGCCGTGCGGTCGCTACTTTCCGCCGTCGACCGACGCTTTGAGGGACCTGGCCACTTCAGTGGCGATGTCGTTCTCGATCGTCACGAGATCGCCCGACGAACGGTCGTAGGTGCCAGACCACACCACGAAGCCGGTGTCCGCTCGAACGAGCCGCGCCGCCACTCGCAAGGCGGCGCCAGACTGACGCACGCTCCCGTCGAGCACATACGTCGTCCCCAGGGATGCCGCGATGTCGCGGATCGCCGCGTTCGTGCCCTTGAATGCGAGCGATGACCGGGCGGGCGGCACGCGAACACCGGGAATACTGCTCAGCTTGTCGACGAGCTCCTCCGTCATGCCGTCGACGAATATCTCGTGGTTCATCTTGTCGGTCAGGTCGAGGAACGGCAGGACGGCGATCGATGTCTGCGACTCGGCAGTGGGCGGGGACGGGTCAGTGGTTTTCGGCACTGCGCCCGCCATCCAGGTCGCCCACGGCGAGCGCCACCGCCAGCCCAACAGCCAGGCTCGCCAGGACGACCGTCCGGCGACCCGACTCGGGTCGTGCGACGGCCGGCGCCGCGACGGACTCGTCCCAGGGCCTGACGGGCGCCACCAGCTGATACCCGAGCCGTGGCACCGTGGCGATGTAGACCGGCTGCTTTGGGTCGTCTCCGAGGATCCGGCGCAGCGAGGCGATAGCCTGGTAGACCGAATCCGGCGCAACGTTGACACCCGACCAGACGCGATCGAGCAGCTCGTCAATGCTCACGATGTCGCCCGCGCGTTCGATGAGGCACATCAGCAGACGCAGGGCTCGGGCCTCGAGCCGCACCGTCTCGCCGCCGCGCGAGATCTGACCTGACGCCGGACGCACACACCAGTCGCCGACAAGCAACGCGGTCTCGCTGGGTCGGGTCACGTGATCGACGCCCACTATATCAATTCAGGCGAATTCAGAGCGTTTCAAGGCAGCTTCAGGACTTTTCGGGTCGCCACCGTGCATCGTGGTCGGCATGCACACGACCGCGAAGAACCGTTCCACGAATCGAGCCACGACCACACTCGCCGCCTTCGGCCTCCTTGTTGGCCTCACGGTGGCAACGACACCGTTCCCGTCCGCCGCTGAGGCGACCTGGGTGGCGGCCTGGACCGCCGCCCCCGATTCCGACGGGCCACCCGTCGAGCAGCAGAGTCTTCGACAGATTGCGCGAACCAGCATCGCCGGCTCGCGCGTGCGGATCCGACTGTCGAACCTCTTCGGCACGGCGCCGGTGCGGATCGGCCCCATCCGGGTGGCGGCCCACGCGAGAGGGTCGGCGATCATCCCGGAAACCGATCGTCCGGTTACCTTCAACGGCCTGCCCACGGTCACCATCGCCGCCGGTGCCGACGCCCTCAGCGATCCCGTCGCCCTACAGGTGGACGCACTGCAGGAGCTGGCGGTCAGCTTCTATCTGCCCGCCCGCGCGGCGCCCTCGACCATTCACACCACCGCGCTGCAGACGACCTTCATCGCGAAAGGCGACCAGACAGCCGCCGCCGCGTGGCCGAACGCCACCACGGATAGCAGCCGCTATTTCCTGACCGACGTGGAAGTCGAACGCGATGGGCCAAGGAAAGCGGTCGTCATCATGGGCGATTCCATAACGGCCGGCGTTGGCTCCACGAGAGACGCCAATGCCCGATGGCCCGACGCCCTCGCCGACCGGCTGCAGGCCGATCCTGCGCTGGCGTCGATCGCTGTCGTCAATGCCGGCATCGCCGGCAATCGGCTCCTGAACGATGGCGTCGCTCCGTTCATCGGGCCGAGCTCTCTGTCACGGTTCGATCGCGACGCGCTCGACAAGCCGGGCGTGCGGTGGGTCATCCTGCTGCAGGGCAGCAACGACATCAGCGCCACCGACATGCTCGCCACGCCGAAGGATCGCGTCACGCCCGCGCAGATCATCGCGGGCATGCAGACGCTCATCGCCCGCGCACACGCGCGCGAAATCGCCATCTGGGGCGCCACGATGCTGCCTCGAGGGGGCGTGCAGAAGCCGTTCGTGACGACGGCCACGGGCAATGCGGCCCGGGCGGCGGTGAACACCTGGATCCGGACCAGCGGCGCTTTCGACGCGGTTATCGACTTCGAGCGCGTGATGGGCGATCCGGATCGGCCGGACCGCCTCCTGCCAGCGTACGACAGCGGCGATCATCTCCACCCGAACGATGCCGGATATCGCGCCATGGCCGCGGCCGTCGATCTCCGCCTTCTCGCCCGCTGACGCGCCACCGGGGGCATCCCGCAAGCGCGCAATCCAGTCACCGGCCCATTCCCGTAGATCTCTGGCCTGGGCGGCAGCCTCCTCCAGCGCCGCCCGCCCGACCTGTAAGGAGGTCACATGACCAAACTCGTTTCAACGCTGCCACCGCCGAAGCCCATGCCATTCAGAGCTCGCTATCCGGGGCTATCGCTGCTCGTCATGCTCGGCGCGCTGCCTGCGGCAATTCCGCCGGCAGCCCTCGCGGAGCCACGGGTGGACTCGGCCGTCACCCGGCATCGCACGGCCACGGTGGATGGGATCGACATCTTCTATCGCGAGGCGGGCGCGGCGGGTGCGCCCGTAGTCCTCCTGCTGCACGGCTTTCCCACCTCGTCACACATGTTCCGCAACCTGATTCCGGCGCTCGCGCCTCGCTACCGCGTGATCGCGCCCGACTATCCGGCGTTCGGTCATAGCGGCACGCCGGACCGCCGCGCGTTCACGTACAGCTTCGAGCGCTTCGCCGAGCTGATGGACGGCCTGATGAACCAGCTCGGCGTCGAGCGCTACGCGCTGTATGTGCAGGACTACGGGGCACCGGTCGGGTTCCGTCTGGCGCTCAGGCATCCCGAGCGCATCACGGCACTCGTGGTTCAGAACGGCAACGCCTACGAGGAGGGACTCAAGCAGTTCTGGAATCCGATCAAAGCCTACTGGGCTGATGGTTCGGACGCGCATCGCGCCGCCCTGCGTGCGGGGCTCACCCTGGCCGCGACGAAATCCCAGTACCTCGACGGGGTGCGCGATCCGTCGCGGGTCGCACCGGACGCCTGGCTGCACGATCAGGCGCTGCTCGACCGGCCCGGCATCGACGAGATCATGCTCGACCTGTTCAAGGACTACGGCAGCAATGTCGCGCTATATCCGCAGTTCCAGGCCTTCTTCCGCTCGCGCCGGCCGCCGGCGCTCATCGTTTGGGGAACCAATGACGTGATTTTTCCTGCCGACGGGGCGCGTGCGTACCTGCGCGATCTGCCCGACGCGGAGCTGCACCTGCTCGACAGTGGCCACTTCGCGCTGGAGGACAAGGGGGACGACATCGCCGCGCTCATGCTCGACTTCCTCGATCGGAGGCTGGCACGCAAGTGACTTGGTCGATCGCCGCTGAACGCGTCATTCACGCAGCGTACTGCAGAGCTACTTACGAAATTCTTACCCACGGCGGAGCCTCGCGATTGGATTTTGTGTGAAAGACTTGGTCGCGGCACACCTGTAATGCACGCCAGCGATCCCACTGACGTCAGCCTCCTGCAGCGCATTGCCGCGCGCGATGCCGCCGCACTGGCGGAGCTGTACGATCGGCAGAGCCGACTGCTGTTCGGTCTCATCCTGCGCATCGTCCGTGATCGCGGGGAGGCGGAGGAGATCCTGCAGGAGGCGTTCGTCCGCGTGTGGACGCGCGCTGAGACCTACGACGCAAGAGCGGGCGGACCGCTCCCGTGGATCGTCCGCGTGGCGCGCAACTGCGCGATCGATCGCCTGCGGGCCCGGCGGGCTCACGTTACCGTGGACGGGCCCGCGGTCGACCTGGCCGCGGTCGAGGCCGTCGCGCCCGCCACGGGCATCCAGACCCCGGAGGCAGCCGTATTGGTTGCTGAGAGGCGGCGGACGCTGACTGACGCGCTGGCCGGCCTTCCGGCAGAACAGGGGCAGCTCATCGAAGCGGCCTTTTTCGAGGGCTATACTCACAGCGAACTCGCACAACGCTTCGGACTGCCGCTGGGGACCGTCAAAACGCGTATCCGCGCCGGCATGATCGCGATGCGGAAAAAGCTGGAGCACGCCGTATGATCCCGGAGGACATCCAGGCGTTGGCCCTTGCCGACGCGATCGGCGCGCTCGACCCGGACGAGCGCCGAGACCTGGAGGCCCGCCTGGCCGCCCTGCCGCCCAGCGTGCGCGCGGACGTGGCTCACCTCTACGACGCGAGCGTGGAGATCGCAGCGAGCGCGAGCGGCGAGGAGCCGTCTCCAGGGGTTCGGGACGCACTTCTCGCCAGGGTTGCCGCGCCGTCCAACCACACCATCACCTCTACCGACGGGGAATGGGTCGAAACCGCAGTGCCCGGCGTGCGGATGAAGATCCTGGCGACCGAGCGGGACCGGATCACGATGCTGCTCAAGGGCGAACCGGGCGCCAGGTTCCCCGCCCATCGGCACTCCGGGGCTGAGGAGTGCTACGTGATCAGTGGCTCGCTGATCCTCGAAGGCCAGGTCTTGCGGGCGGGCGATTTCCACCACGCCGAAGGTGAGAGCGATCACGCCGAGGCGTGGACCGACGAAGGCGTGGAAGTGCTGCTCGTGGCCGCTGCACGCGACTATCTCGGGTAATCACTCGAGTCCTTCGACTCACGCCTTGTGGCCTCGTGGATCAACCTGGATCTCCCGGAGGCTCTTCATCGCCTTGCGCCACAGTTCGTGAAAGCCTTCCGCCAGACTGTCGGCGAGTTCGCGATCCCGGACGAGCAACGACGCGAATCGACCCTCTTTGATGAAGGGATGGTCCAACGGCAACACCACGGTCTCGTCGTCGACCACATGGAACGGATGCCCGAGCTCGCCGGAGTACCGCACGCCCGTCACTTGTCGCAAGTCAAGCCGATGCGCCTTGAGGAACTCCACGAGCTGCCCGGCGCTCTGATACGAGAAGCCGAACACCACCCGATGCTCGACGCGATGCTCTGCCGCGTTCTTGGCGATGCGCCTGAGAATCGGGAACCCACCGCTGATCGCGGCGTCGATAGCCATCAGATCGCCGGCCTCCATGTATGACAGGATGCGCTTCCTCGCCGCTGCCAGCGGCACGAGGTGTCGCCGATTGTGACCCTCGACACCCAACGCCAGATCGACGAACGGGTGCCGGCCGCGAACCCGAGACTGCAGCCCGGTAAACGTCGCTTGCAGCTCAGGCGCCTGTGCCGCGAACCGATCCGATCGCTCCCGCGCCATCTCAACGATCCGGGCGACCACCACCTCTGCCGGAAGGGCCGCGAACATCTTCGGACGGGTCGGCTGGACCTGCACCAGGCCCAGGCCGGCCAGCTTCTCCATAGCCAGGTAGATTTTCGAGCTCGGGACACTGCCCTCACGGCACAACGTCGCCGCGTCGGCCACGCCGCAGAGCATGAGGGCCATCAGGGCCTTGCGTTCGTAGAGCGTCAGTCCCACCTGCTCGAGTTGCTCGGGATCGGCCAGCCGCATGCGCCGATTATCTACTCCCGTGAGTAGTTGAATCCAGTGGCATGACCGCAGCACAGTCATACGCAGCAAGTCGAACGAAGGAGGGATTGTGAGTCACACGGTTGCTGGGCGCGTAATGCCGATGATCATCGTGGCATCGGTCGATGCCATTCGGAACTTCTACGTGGATATTCTCGGGTTCAACCACGTCATGGGCATGGTGGGTAAGGACGGTCAGCTCGACTTCTGTACGGTCGTCATGGGCGAGGCTCGGATCATGTTCATGCGAGCACCGGGCGACCCCGCGTCTCCGACGGGCAAGCAACCCGTCGAGATCTACCTCGAAGTGGCAGACGTTGACGCGCTCCACAGTCGTTTGAAGAAGAAAGGCGTCGCCATCAGTGATCCACTCACCCTGCAGTGGTGGGGCGATCGCACGTTCAAGGTCCTGGATCCGAACGGTTACGAGATCTGGTTCTACACGAACGTCGCCGAACCGAAGCCGCCTCAAGGGGCGAAGCTAGTCTGAAGTCACCTCTCGACTGGAGAACCCCGTCGGGGCGTAGGCGGAGCATCAGTGGAGCGAGGAAGAACATGATGGCGGATCTCAATACGGCCCTCGCGGCGAGCAAGGACGCGATAGACCAGTTGGTGGTGGTCGGCGAACGAACCGGGGCCGCCTGGACCACCCCACGCGCGCCGGGGAAGTGGTCGCCCAGCCAAATCGTGGAGCACGTCGCCCGCTCGCTTGATGAGTCGGCGAACATGGCGGCTGGCCGTCCTTCGACGTTTCCGAAGCTGCCCGCCCTCGTTCACCCCATTGTGCGAAGCCTGCTCTTCAAGCGGGTGTTGAGGAAGGCCGCGTTCCCAAAGGCGAAGACCAACAAGGCGATGAATCCCGCGAGCGGCCCGGCGACGCCGGCCGAGGGACGCACCCGCCTCGAGACCGCGCACCGGCGGTTCGACGAGGCCTGCCGGCAGACCGCCTCGCATGGCGAGCGGCTGCGCACGACCATCTTTGGCGCCGTACTGGTGGAGGACTACGTGCGTTTCATGGAACTCCATACGCGCCATCACAGCAGGCAGATGGCTGACCGTTAGTCGCTCCCTCGCGCCCTCTCGGTCGCCAGTTCGAGGTCGCCGCGATAGAGCTCATAGGCGTGGTGGTACTCCATCACGCGCGCGACCTCGGAGATGAAGCCTTCGTCATAGCCGGCACGGCGCAGGAGATGGAATCCGAGTTCCATCCCCGATGCGATTCCGCCGGCGGTGACGAACCGCCCCGCGTCGACGACGCGGGCGCGGCTGATCCGACATGCTGGCGCGATCTCTGCCAGCCGATCGATCGGCACTTTGCCGAAGCCGGACGCCTCGACGCGATCGGCCTCCTTGCGGTTCGTGGCGCAGACCCCGTCAAGGAGACCCATGCGCCCGTACACCCAGGACCCGGTGCACACACTCGCGAGCAACGTCGTCTCCGGCAACCCATGAACGAAGGCGTGGAGCCGGCGGTTGTGCATCTCCTGCCTGGTCCCGAAGCCACCCGGGATCACGAAGGCATCCATCGCAGGCTGGTCGTTGAAGCTGTAATTCGGCAGGACGGTCAGGCCGGCCTGGGCCTGCACGAGTCGTGCGGCGTCGGCGATCAGAAAGGCATCGAGTTCGGGATCGAAGCGGCGGGCCACGGAAAAGACGCCGTAGGGCGCCGCGAAATCGACGACCTCGGCGTCCTTGAAGATGTAGACGCCGAGTCGAAATCCGGCAATGCGTGGGCGAGACATGGCCTGCTTAGGCGAGCTGGCCTGCCGTTACCAACGGAAAGTCGATATCGGTTTGCGCCGCTCGATTGAAGTAGTTCGTCAAGACGTTGAGCGCCACGTGCGCGATGATCTCCGCAATCTCGCCATCGGTGTAGCCGGCGGTGCGGACACTCGCGAGGTCCTGGTCGCGAACATCCCCGCGCCGCTCGACGACGGCGCGCGCGAACTGGAGCGCGGCGGCAGCCTTCGGATCGGCCGCGCGGGCCTCGCGAGACCCGGCGAGCTCGTCGTTCGAGAGTCCTGCGCCGCGGCCAAGCGCGGTGTGCGCCGAGAGACAGTAGTCGCACGAATTCGCCTCGGCGACGGCGAGCGCGATTTGCTCCTGCAGCCCGGCAGGCAGGCCCCCGCGTCTCAAGGCGGCGCCGAAGCCGAGGTACCCTTCGAGGACCGACGGGGACTGCGCCATGGTCCGCATCATGTTCGGCACGACGCCGAGTTGTTTCTGAACCGCGTCGAAGTTCCTTCGAACGCTGTCATTGGTGGTGCCTAGATCGACAGGCGGGATCCGGCTCATGGCAGTAGCTCCTCGGCGACATGATCCGAGTGGTCAGCCCCTCCGACCATCGTTCCATCGCCTACCGCCAAGCTGCGAATGTCGATCCAAGGCGAACTTCACGAGCATCCTGTTCATAGTCAGTTGTTTACGAGGAAACACATGCTTCCACAGACGTAACGACATATCGTTATAGCAACGAAGCTCCGTTCTCTCGATAGCGAATATTCGTTGTAGAGTCCGGGGATGCACCCTGAGGCTCTCCAGGCGGTCGCGCTGGCGGTGGCTGCCGAAACGTCGGTTGATCGCGTCCTGACGCAGATCGTCCAGGGTCTGGTTGCTCACACGGCTGTGGCGCTCGCCCGTGTCTGGCTGATTGCGCCCGGGGATGTTTGCGCCTCGTGCCCGCTGCGTGCTGAGTGCCCCGATCAGACGCAGTGCCTTCATCTGTCGGCGAGTGCCGGCGTGCCGCTCGACGGCCGCGCTGACTGGTCCCGGCTGGACGGCGCGTTCAGGCGATTTCCCCTGGGCGTGCGGAAGGTCGGCCGCATCGGTGCGAGCGGAGACGGACTCCTGATTGAAGACGTGTCGCGCGACCATGATTGGATCGCTCGCCCGGATTGGGTGCGCCACGAGCGGATCGGCAGCTTTGGTGGCCAGCCGCTGGTCTTCAACGGCGAGATTCTGGGCGTCCTCGGCGTGTTCAATCGCGATCCGTGCGACCGTCGCACCTTCGCCTGGCTTCGGACGTTCGCCGACCACGCGGCGATTGCGATCGCGCACGCGCGGGCACGCCGGCAGATCGAACAGCTGAAAGAGCAGCTGGAGCTCGAAAATGTCTACCTGCGCGAGGACCTCCGGAGCGAGGCGCCAGACGGCATCATTGGCAGCAGTCCGGCACTTCGCAACGTCCTCGAGCAGGTGGCGATCGTGGCGCCGACGTCGGCCACCGTGCTCGTCCAGGGCGAGTCGGGAACCGGCAAGGAGCTCGTGGCGCGTGCCATCCACGATCGAAGCTCCAGACAAAACCGCGCGCTCATCAGCGTGAACTGCGCATCCATCCCCCGCGAGCTGTTCGAAAGCGAGTTCTTCGGCCACGTGAAGGGGGCGTTTACGGGTGCGTTACGCGACCGTGCCGGCCGCTTTCAGGCGGCCGACGGCGGGACGCTGTTTCTGGATGAAGTTGGCGAGATCCCGCTCGACCTCCAAGGAAAGCTGTTGCGCGTGCTGCAGGAAGGTCGATTCGAGCGCGTCGGCGACGACACGACACGAAGAGTCGATGTCCGAGTGATAGCCGCGACCAACAGGGACCTTCCACAAGAAGTCGCCTCCGGTCGTTTCCGCCGCGACTTGTTCTATCGCCTCAGCGTGTTCCCGATCGTACTGCCACCGCTCCGCGAGCGAGCGGATGACCTTCCCCGCCTCGCGACACACTTCCTCGAGCAAGCCGCGCAGCGTCACGGCCGGCGTGGGCTCAACCTCAGTGCTCGCGCGATCACCACGTTGGCAGCCTACGCATGGCCCGGAAACGTTCGTGAACTGCAACACGTGATCGAACGGGCGGTGCTGCTGTCGCGCGGCGGTGTGTTGCGGCTTGACGGTGCGCTCGTCCAAGCGGGCGACGCGACCCGTGCCACATCCAATGAATCGACGGCGGCGGCACCGCCGGCCGTCATACCAGAGAGAGAGTGGCGGCGCCGGGAGAGGGAGAACCTGCGCACCGCGCTACAACTCGCAACGGGACGGATCTACGGGCGCGACGGAGCCGCGGACATGCTCGGCGTCAAACCAACCACGCTGATATCACGTCTCAAAACACTAGGCTTGCGAGAGGCGTCCACCCGTTCACGCCGCTGAAGGAACCGGGCCTAGCTGCCGAGCCGCGGGAATTCCCAGCCATTCACCCGAGGCCCAGCGACGGACGCTGCTAACCGCCGTATCCCGGGTCTGCCCACCCGGCGGATGGTTGTCGCCGACTACAATTGCGTGCTGTGAGACCCCCGTCACACGCTGTCGCCATCGCTGTCGCGATTTTCAGCCTCCAGGGGACGGCCGCCGCCCGGCAGGGCCCGCCACCCGTCGTCAACCCTCCCGTTGCGCGGACCAACGTCACGGTCTCGATGGCCGAGTTCCTGACGGCGGGCGTTACACCCCCGCAGGCCTTCGCGCGGGCGCTGGACGCCGCGCGGCAGCGGCAGGCCGCCCGGCTCATCATCCCGCCGGGCGTGTATCGCATGGACGAACTCGCCGGGGACTTCCACCTGGCCATCACCGACGTCCAGGACCTCGTCATCGACGGCCAGGGCGCCGAGTTCGTCTTCACGCACCCGCGCGGCGGCGTCCTGATCGTGAACGCCCTGCGCGTGGCCATCCGCAACCTCGTCGTGGACTACGATCTCCGCCTCGCGTCGCCCGGCGTCGTGCAGCGCGAGGCCGACGGGGCGACGACGGTCCGAGTGGACGACGCCTACCCCATCGACACGACGACGCCCGTGCAGGCGGTGACGCGCTACACACACGCCACGCGGTCCTGGGCGAAGGCGCGGCCGGAAGCGTACTACCCCACCAGCCTGTCGCTCCGGCGTGCGCAGACGCTGCAGTCGCCGTCGTTCGCCGTCTTCGAACCGGGCACCGAGGTCATCGTCCGCCACCATATCTACGAGAACGCGGCGTTCTACCAGACGCTGACCGCGACGGACATCACCTACGAAGACCTGACGATCTACGGCTCGCCCGGGATGGCCTTCATCGCCTGGGCGTCCGATCGCGGCCTTCGCATCGCGCGCTGCCGCATCGCGCGGCGGCCGCTGGCGGACCGCTTCGTGTCGGCTGGCTCCGACGGCATCCACATCGTCGGCACGCGCGGCGACATCATCATCGAGAACAACGATTTCAGCGGCCAGGGTGACGACTCGCTGAACATCCACGGGCTCTGGCTGCCCGTGACCGGCGTGTCGGGGAACACCGTGACGATGCACCGGGCCGCCCACGGCCTCGTGCAGGTGGGCGACGTCATTCGCTTCGTGCGGCCGGGCGACCTGGCGGAGCGCTGGCGCGCAACGGTCGTGGGCCTCAACTCCGCCAACGGCCCCGACTACGCCGCCACGTTCAATGCGGCGCCGCCCGCCGACCTCGCGATAGGAGACCTGGGCGGGAACGTGACGCGCAACAACGCCCGTTTTCTCGTACGCGACAACATGTTCCACGACCATCGCGCTCGCGGCATCCTCATCCAGGCCCCGCTCGGTGTCGTCGAGAACAACATCATCCGCGACGTCACGATGCAGGGGATGCACCTGACGACGGACGCGAAGTTCTTCTTCGAGTCCACGGGCCTGTCGGATGTGGTCGTCCGCGGCAACGCCATCACCGGCGTGGGCTACGGCAGCTGGGAGATCGACAGCCACGGCCCTCACATGGCGGCCATCAGCCTCATCGGCGACGTCGCCGCAGGCATCTCGCCCCACCACGTCCACGAGAACGTTGTCATCGAGGACAACACCATCACCGATACGCCGGCGCTGGCCATCCTGGTCGGGTCCGCCAACGGCGTCACCGTCCAGGGCAACACAATCGTCCGTTCGAACCAGATTCCATTCGACATACTGGGGACGGGAACCGGCATCGACGCCGCGGCCCGAGGGGCGATCATGGTGACGCGCGCCGTGAACGTCACCGTGAGGAACAATCACGAGGTGATCGCCTCCGGGCGGCCGGATCGCGGTGTATTCGTGGACCTCCGCAACACGGCCAGTGTCGTCGTCTCGGGTAACACGCAGCAGTTCGGCCCGATGCTGTCCGTTCCTGGCAACCTCGTCACCAGCCGTGGAGTGCCGGCCGTGCATCCGATCGTCGTCGACGATGTGGACACGCCGCCGGGTGCGCTGGCGCTGAGCGCGACATCGTCGAACACGGTACTGCTGCCCGCGTCGGGCATCGCATTCGGCGGCACGGGCTGGGATCGCCGCATCACGCTCATGCCCGCCTCGGGCCAGACGGGATCCGCGGACGTCACCGTCACGGTGAGCGATGGCGCGATCACGGCGGCGACGACCTTCACCCTGACCGTCGTCGACGGCAGCGCGCTACGGGCGCACGTCTTCGGCCAGACCGTGCGTCTCGATTGGACGCATCCGGAGACGCCGGGTCTGCAGGGCACCGTGCTCGAGGCCGGAGTCAGTCCGGGCTCGGTGAGCAGCAGTCTGCCGATGGGCACGGCGACGAGCTTCGAGGCCGTCGTACCGGGCGGCGTGTACTACGTGCGGGTACGCGCGTTGGTGAACGGCGCGCCTGGCCCGCCGAGCAACGAGGTGGTGTTGAGCGTGGGCGCCGCGGCGCCGCCCGCCGCGCCCGGCAATCTGCTCGCCAACGTCAGCGGCGGCCAAGTGCGCCTCGCGTGGCGCAACGCCGCGACCGGCGGTTTGCGCACGGGCGTCCGGATCGAGGCCTTGACGCCAGGCCTGGCGCTGCTGGCGTCCATCGACCTGCCGCCGAATGCCGAGACGTTCTCGACGGCCGCTCCGGCCGGGACCTACCTGGTCCGAATCCGCTCAGTCGGGCCGGCGTCGGTGAGTGATGCGTCGAATGCGGTGCTCCTCGCGGTGCCCGCGGCGTGCGGCGTACCGGCGCCCCCGCGGCAGCTCTCGGCAACGGCGAACGGCTCGATGGTCACCATCGAATGGAAGCTCGGCGACCTCGGTTCCGCGGCACCGGACGGGTTCGTGCTGGAGGCCGGCCACGCGCCAGGCTCGCCCTTCGTCTCGCTGCCGCTCGCCGCCCGCACGTTCCACGGCGCTGCACCGCCGGGGACGTACTACGTGCGTGTGAGGGCCGTGTCGGCGTGCGGCACGAGTGCGCCCAGCGAAGAGCGACCGCTCGTAGTGCCCTGAATCAGCGCCGGCAACAACCAAGTCAGTTGCGGCGAGATGTGCGGCGCGCGACACCAGCGACGCTGACGGGCGACAGCGGACGCCCGACCTCCGCCTTCACGCTCGTGGCCAGATCGTGGAAGCCCGGGATCGAGAGCCGGTCGCCCAGCACGGTGAGACCCAGAATGATCAGCCCGATCAGCAGCAGCGTTCGTAACTTCCTGGCCGTAACCATCACTTGCCTCCCTGAATGAAGTGGCTGGGGAGATCGCCGGCGTCCTTCATGGTCCTGAGCTCGTCGAGCTCAATCCGACGCGCTCCGGCCGGCGGCCTGAACGCGAAGTCCGTCGTGGCGACCTGCCCCCCGGTCTTCCAGTTCCGAAGCTGGATGCTGTACTGCGGTCCGTCGTCGATTTGCGTCGACGTAATGACGTACCGGCACGGATGTGGGATCGCGCCCTGCGCGATCCAGATCTGCCAATCCACCTCTTTGGTGCGGAAGGCGAAGTAGTCGCACTCGATGCCGCCGATGACGCCGCTGCCCAGGTCCTTGACGTCAGTCACGCCGGCCATCAACTCGTCGTAGGCATTGGTGACGAACAGATCGGCCGCCGGCAGGGGCCGGTCGTACTTGTTGTGCAGCTCGTTCACCAGGCGATCGAGAGAGCCAGGCACCTCGAGCTGCGTGTAGACGTTCTTGTTCTTGCCGAGGAACGTCAGCGTCCTGCCGTCGAACACGGTCTCGATGTCCACGAACCCGCCCGACCGCGTGGCGCGGATCTTGTCGGGCCGCGCCAGCGACACCATCCCCGAGGCGGCCAGCTCGAGCTTCTGTCGATCCTTCGTGACGACTTCGAGGGTGGCGTCGTAGTCGAAGGCAATGGCCTGCTGCGCGCCCACGTAGTCGGTCATGGCCTTGAGGAGGCGTCTGGCCTGTGCCTCATCGGCTACCGCTCCGGGCGAGGTCGCCATCCCCGTCGTCAGCACGAGTGCCAGTGCCGACAGTGCTGAGAACATCCGCTTCGGTTGACTCGACATCTTGCACACTCCAGTGTCCTCGGCCCAGGTGCTCCGGGCCATTGCGCCTTGCCCCTGCCCGCAGAAAGCGACTATATGATGCGCCAGGCTGCGGAACATCGCGCCCTGGTGCTATCGTGCCTGGACCTCGAGAACGCCAGGTCGACAGCCGCGTCACTAACGGCCACTGGCTGATAATCGTCGTTCGCTACAGGAGTGGAAGAGATGACGTCACCACGACTGCTTCGGTCAGCCGCCTGCGTTGCCCTGCTCGGGCTGGCTGCCGTCCCGGCGCTCGCACAGAAGCGGGACATCACCGAGAAGGACCTGCTCCAGTTCGTCTGGGTGGCCGACCCGCAGATCTCCCCCGACGGTTCCCAGGTCGTCTTCGTCCGGGTCGCCGTGGACGAAAAGAAGGATCAATACGACACCGGCCTCTGGATCGCGCGCACCGACGGCGCCGAGGCGCCCCGCCAGCTGACCTTCGGCACTCGCGACACCGGGCCGCGCTGGTCGCCGGACGGACGGCGGATCGCGTTCGTGCGCGTTGTCGAGAAGGACGGCCGCTCGCAGCCGCCTCAGGTCCACGTGCTCGCGATGGACGGCGGCGAAGCGCGCGCCATCACCGACATGCCGCGCGGCGCCGGCAACCCGCAGTGGTCGCCCGACGGCCGCACCATCGCCTTCTCCTCGAGCGCCCGTCCCGACGAGCTCGTCAAGGACACCGGCACGGACGAGAAGAAAGACCGGCCGCGCCAGAGCGACGTGCGCGTGGTGACGAGCGCCGTCTACCGCGCCAACGGCGTCGCCGATTTTGGCTACGTCGATCCCGATCGGCCGTCGCACATCTGGACGGTAGCAGTGTCGGACACCGCCACGGCGCCGGCGCCGGCGAAGCAGCTCACGTCGGGTGAGTTCGCCGAAGGCAACTTCCAGTGGACGGCCGACGGCGCGCGCCTGACGTTCGTCTCGACTCGCGTGAAGGAGCCGTACTACCACTCGCCCGACAGCGATCTCTACTCGGTGGCGGCCGCCGGTGGTGAGATCACGAAGGTGGCGAGCATCGAGGGCACGGTTGGGGACTACACATTCTCACCGGACGGCAAGCGCCTGGCGTTTGTCGGCACGCTGGCCGGCGAACCAGTCCGGTCGTACAGCCAGTCGGATCTGTGGGTGATGGAGCTCCCCTCCGGTGCGCCGCGCAACCTCACGGCGGCATACGACTTCGATGTCGACGGCGGGCTCGGCGGCGATCAGCGGGCCCCGCGCGGGGCCGCGCCCTCCGGGCCGGTGTGGAGCCGCGACGGCCGCGCCATCTACGTCAAGGTCGGCGAGCAGGGCGACGCCAATCTCAAACGCATCGACGCCGCGAGCGGCAAAGTCGATGCGGTCACCACTGGCAAGCACGACCTGATGGCGTACTCGGCCGACGCGCACAGCCAGAAGTTCGCCGCCGTGCTGTCGTCGCAGACGGTGCTCGGTGATCTCCACGTCGTCGACGCCACGAACGGGACCACGAAGAAGCTGTCGTCGTTCAACGACGAGCTCTTCGGGCAGCTGAAGCTGTCGGAGCCGGAGGAGTTCTGGTACACCAGCTTCGACGGCAAGAAGATTCAGGGATGGATCCTGAAACCACCCTCGTTCGACGCGTCGCGCAAGTACCCGCTCATCCTCGAGATCCATGGCGGGCCGCACTCGGCCTACGGCAACACCTTCACCCACGAGTTCCAGTGGATGGCCGCGAAGGGCTATGTGGTGCTCTTCACCAACCCGCGCGGCAGCTCGAACTACGGACAGGACTTCGGCAACATCATCCAGTTCCGCTACCCCGGCGACGACTACAAGGACCTGATGACCGGGGTGGACGAGGTCCTGAAGAAGGGCTATGTCGATGAGGCGCGCATGGGCGTCACCGGCGGCAGCGGCGGCGGACTACTGACCAACTGGGTGGTCACGCAGACCAACCGCTTCAAGGCAGCGGTGTCGCAGCGCGACATCTCCGACTGGACCACCTTCTGGTACACCGCGGACTTCTGGCTCTTCAACCCGACCTGGTTCCGCAAGGCGCCGTTCGAGGATCCCGCCGATTTCGCCCAGCGCTCGCCGATCACGCACGTGAAGAACATCCAGACGCCGCTGATGTTCATCCTTGGCGACGAAGACTGGCGCACACCGCCGTCAGCGGGCGGTGAACAGCTGTTCCGGGCACTGAAGTACCTGAAGCGGCCGACGGTGATGGTGCGTTTCCCCGACGAGAATCACGAGCTCTCCCGCGCCGGCAAACCCTGGCACCGCATCGAGCGTCTCCAGCACATCGTCGGCTACATGGACAAGTACCTCCTGGGGAAGAACGCCGGCACCTACGAATACTGATTCAGGCTGATTCACCAGCCCGGCATCTGCGTCTCGTCCAATGCCGCGACCTCGAATGAGGCGGTGCGGGTCCCCCCGGCCCGCACGGGAAACTCGATGCGCAGACGGGCGGCGTTGCCGGCGAGGCGCCACAGTGTCGCGGTGTCGTTGACGAACATCGCGATCGCCTCATCGGTGTCGGGCCGCCAGGCCTGCATGCGCTCCGGCTGGCGATCGTCCACGGTGACGGTGACCGTGCACCGCGGCCGGCAGGCGAAGTCGCCGGCCTGCAGCACCAGGTAGCCGCTGCGGCCCCATTTCTCGTGGTCGCGGAACACGAGCTGCACCGGCCGCGCGCCCTGTCCATCCACGTCGACCGGGTCGGCGGCGAAGATGGCGGCCGTCAGCTGCGCGCCGCCACCTACTGTGGCCTTCTGATAGCGCCACAGTGCCGCCAGCCGCTCCGCTTCGAGCTTCTCACTGGTCGCCGCGCGTGCCTTCGCGTCAGCCGCCGCCTCGGCCGCCTTGGTCGCGGCGGCTCGGTCGGCGAGTGACGGGCCGCGGTCGCCACAGGCGACACTGACCAGGACCATCAGGACCGGGACGACGCACGCGGATCGCAGCTTCATGCCTCCGATCGTAACCCGCTGATATATTCACGGCTCTCGTTGGAGGAGGATTCGTGACCGTCAGCCTGCCCATCGCCATCGTCATTGCCGCGGCCTTGGCGATTTCGTCCTGTGCCACGCCGCCGCCGGCGCCAGCGGCGCCCTTCGACGTGGTTGAAGCCTCGATCTCCGAGATGCAGGCGGCGATGCGCGAGGGCCGAACCACGTCCCGCGAGATCGTCACGCAGTACCTCAGCCGCATCGGTCTTTACGAGGACGCGTTGAACCTGGCCGTGTCGGTCAACGCAAATGCGCTGGCCCAGGCCGACGGCCTCGACCAGGAGCGCGCCGCCGGCACCCTGCGCGGGCCGCTGCACGGCATCCCGGTGGCCCTCAAGGACAACATCCTGACCAGGGACGACCTGCCGACGACCGGCGGCATGCTGGCATTCCGGCACTTCCAGGCGCCGTACGACGCGACATTGGTGGTCAACCTGAAGAAGGCGGGCGCCATCATCCTCGCCAAGTCGACGATGAGCGAGCTGGCCGGGTGGTTCGGCGACAGCTTCCGGCCCGGCGGCTACAACGGCGCCGTCGGCCAGAGCTACAACCCCTACGACCCGCGCGCCAACGACGACGGCACGCCGCTTCTCGAAACGAGCGGCTCGAGTTCGGGCGGCGGAGTGGCCGCCAACCTGTGGGCCGCGAACGTCGGCACGAGCACCGGTGGCTCGATCGAGGGGCCGTCCAACGCCAGCATGCTTGTCGGCATCCGCCCGTCCACCGGGCGCATCAGCCGCTACGGCATCATCCCGCTGACCCTCGATCAAGACACCGCCGGGCCGATGACCAGGACGGTTGCCGACGCCGCCATCATGCTCGGGGTGATGGAAGGCGCTCCCGACCCCAACGATCCTCGCACCAGCGAATGCACGGCCCCGCCGAACTACGACTACACGCCGTTCCTCAAGGTCGACGCGCTCAACGGTACGCGCATCGGCATTCCTCGCGCCGGCTTCTACGAGGCACGAACGTTCCCCGGGCAGGCACGGCCGTTCGCGGGTCTCAAGCCCGACGAGATGGCCGTGATGGAAGCGGCCATCGCGGCCCTCGAGTCCGCAGGTGCCGAGGTCGTCGATCCCGCCGACCTGCCGAGCATGATCGCACCGGAGTCCGCCAGGAACCTGACCTCACACAGCATCTGCGAGCTCCCGTTCACCGGCAAGGCTTCCGACGACCTGTGCTCGATCGTGCTCCGTTACGGCATGAAGCGCGATTTCAACCTGTGGCTGGCGACGCTCGGCGACACCGCGCCTGTGAAGTCCCTCACCGCGCTGCGCGAGTGGAACCGGGCGCACAAGGATCAGGGGGCGATCCGATACGGGCAAGGCCGTTTGGACTTCGCCGACTCGGTCGATCTCGACAAGGACAAAGCCCGCTTCGAGCGGAACCGGCGCGATGACTTGACGCTGACCCGCGAGGATGGCCTCGACGCCGCGATCACCGCCCACAAGCTCGACGCCTTGGTGTTCCCTGGCTCCTCTGGCGCCAATTACGCCACCAAGGCGGGGTATCCGATCATCGTGGTGCCCTTCGGCATGACGATGAACTACGCCGAGGGCGCCAAGGGTTCGACCGACAAGACGCGGCCCTTCGGCATCAGCCTGGTCGGGGCGCACTGCCAGGACGCGAAGCTCGTCGGGATCGCCTACGCGTTCGAGCAGGCGACCCGCGGGCGGGTGCCGCCGCCGCGCATGCGGTAGCGACGGCGCGACCAACAGAACGAGTTCGCGCGTGCACCACGGCTGGCGCGCTCGACGAAGGCTTCTTCTCCCTCTTCTACAACAACCTAAGGCGAGTCCTCACCGCTCAGGCTGGCTGGCGGGAAGACTGCGTCGACCGGGTAGTCCAAATCGATGGTCTCGTTCGGCTTCCCGAGGGTCCGGCACATCGCGAGGATCTGTCCCTGGTGGTTGAAGACGTGCGTCACGACGCGCAGGATCACGTCCGCGGGTCTGAGCACCCGCGTCTCACCGGGATCCGAGATCATCGCTCGGGGCGTGTTCAGTTGCGCGGCGGTGGCGCGGTCGAGATAGCTTCGGGTCGTCGACGCCGTGTGCTGACGAAACGCTTCGATCGCCGCGAGATGCGAGAGGTCGGGCAGCGTCGCTTCCTTGTCGTATCCCCGGATGACGACGGTCTGCCAGGTACAGCTCGGCGCCGATCGTGTGTTGGAGCTGGCCGAGAACAGTGGGAAACCCGAAGCCAAGGAGCGGCGTCCGCAGTTCGTCGTCGGTGAGGGTGCCGCACAGCTCAATGAGCCGACGCAGGCTCTCGTGCGCGCGTGCATGGATGTCGAGCAGAATCGTTGCCGTATACATTGAGTCCATCGTAACGCTGTGGCAGAGCTGCGGCGACGTCTTCAGTCACGCCTCCTTGCCACTTACCATTGCGTGCAACGTGATGCGGCTCCAGACAATGGCGGTGTTCTCGAACACTTCTGCCGCGACGTCGTGAACATCAGTTCCATCGGCTCGAGCGGCCGAACGGCGGCGCGTCCTAGAAGTTGAACTTCAGCCCGACACGGGCGACACGCGGACTCGTGATTACCGACGGCCGCGCGCACGGGCGAGGGCGAAGCGCCGAGCGCGCGAACGGCAGTCGGTCGCGGGGGTCGTAGTCGAGGCGACAGTTGGCTAGCGAAGCACGGCCGGAGGGGTGCCCCGGGTCGCGGTCGGGGCCGGCTCCTCTGGCCGCTGCAGGTCGCTCAGCGGCAGCTTGTTCACCTCGTCGATGATCTTCGCGTAGGCGCGCGTCGAGGCCTCCAGGCCGGTCCACGGCACCGTCTCCGGCGTCTCAGCGTCGGTATGGAAGTAGTGGTAGAACTCGCTCGTCGCCACGCCAGGCACGCCGCGGAAGAAGGCGCCGAGGTCTCCCGCCGGCGGTCGCGGGTTCGGATCGAGGTAGATGCTGGCGCCGAACTGGCTGAAGGCGTTGACGGCGATGGTCTCGAGCTTCCGCCGCGACGGTCCGCCGGCGTACCACTGCTGCGGCATGTGGGTGTTCGACCAGACGATGCCATCGGCACCGTACCTGGGCCGGACCGTGGTCTGGATGGTCGAGGGATGCTCGGCGTTGATCATCAACGCCGTCTTGGTGAGCAGCGTGGCCCGGTTGTCCCACATCCATCGCCGGCCGACGCCAGCGCCGGTTCCCGAGTTGTGGTGCCCGTCCAGTCCGACGAACACCAGCGTCCGTCGCCGCTGCGCCGGCGGCTGTTTCGCGTAGAACTCCGCCAGTCCCAGGATCGACGCCACGCCGCTGGCGTTGTCGCCCGCCGCGTCGAACCAGCCATCGCGGTGTGCGATGAGGTAGATGGTCTCGTCGGTCGACCCCTTGATGGTCCCCCACACCAGCGCCGTCTTGAGGTTCGGCACCCGCTGCACGTCCAGCGTCGCGCTGACGGTGGCGCTCTGCCCGGCCGGCAAGGCTGCGATCATCTCGCGCACCGCATAGCCATCGTCGCCGCCGAGCTCGAAGGCCGGTGCCTTGGTGCCGGATGGATAGGCCTGATAGCGCATGTTGCCGGGCAGCATGTCCACCTCGAAGATCACCGCGGCGCCCTTGGCGTCGGCGCGGCGCACCGCGCCCTCGTTGCGCAAGCCAGTCTGGTTGAACACGAAGACCGCCTTGCCGCGCACGTCGCGTCCAGCGAAGTCGGCCTCGCTGCCCAGGCCGACGTAGACCGCCTCCACTTTGACCCCACCCGCCGGCAGGCCGTTGGCACCGTAGTGCGGCTGGGCCGAGTCGACGCGCAGCGTCTTGCCGCCGCCGCTCACCGAGACTTCCCAGGTCTGCGGCAGCCACTGCGGTTCGAGGTCGAGCGGCTGGATCTTCACGTCCGACAGGCCAAGACCCTTGAACTTCGCGGCCAGCCACTCGGCGCTCTCATGGTCGGACGACGTCCCGGTGATGCGGCCCCAGAACTTCGGATGGCCCTGATCGCGGTAGCGCCGGGAGATCTGGGTCTGCTCGACGACCAGAGTGTGCATGCGCCGGCCGTCGATGGCGCCGTAGCGCTCTTCACCGGCCGGCAACGGCCAACGCAGCAACGCCTCGTCGAGTGTGAAGCGCTCGGCGCGGGGTGTGACGGCCCCGGGCACCGGCGTTGCCGGCGCCTGCCCGCTACCGCCGACGCGCCCGGCGGCGATCAGCAGTACGCACACCCACATCGCCGGCAGCCATGGTGATGCCCATCGACGCATGTCTGCTCTCCCGCGCCTATTCCGCACCCACACCCAGATACAAACGCAACTTCTCACTCTCGAACATCGCTTCGGCCCGGGCCTCGCGACTGACGAGCGACCCGACCACGCCGGCGATGAACGCCGCCGGCATCGACACGATGGCCGGGTTGCGCAGCGGCACGATCGCCGTGGCGTTGCCGAGGATGTCGACCCACACCGTCGGACTGGCGACGATCATCGCCACCGACGACACGGCGCCAACCACGATCGCGCACACCGCGCCGGTGGTCGTGAATCGCCGCCAGACGATCGACATCAGGAGCGGCGGAAAGTTGGCGCTGGCCGCGACGGCAAAGGTCAGGCCGACCATGAACGCGACGTTCTGCCCCTTGAACGCCAGTCCCAGCAGCACCGCCGCCGCGCCGAACACCACCGTCGAGAGACGAGCGACCCGAACCTGCTCGTGCTCGGTCGCCTGGCCGCGCCGCACGACGTGCAGGAAGATGTCGTGGGACAGGGCGCTGGCACAGGCCAGCGCCAGGCCGGCGACCACCGCCAGAATCGTGGCGAACGCCACCGCGGCGATGAACCCGAGAAACGGGGTGCCGCCGAGCAGTTCCGCCAGCATCGGCGCGGCCATGTTGCCGCCGGCGTCGACCTGCCGAATCACGTCCCGGCCGAGCAGCACCGACGCACCGAAGCCGACGATCGGGATGATCAGGTAGAAGTAGCCGATGAAGCCGGTGGCATAGAGCACCGACGTGCGCGCCGCCTTGGCGTCACGAACGGTGTAGAAGCGCATCAGGATATGCGGCAAGCCGAGCAACCCGAACATGAGCGCCAGGCCAAGGGACACGGCGTCGACTGGATCGGTGACGAGGCCGCCCGGTTCCAGGGCGGCCTGCCCGTAACGCTCCGCCACCGCGCCGTAGAGTCTGCCGATCGAGAAGTCGAACTGCGCGAGCACGAGCAACGACAGGATGGTGACGCCGCCGAGCAGCAACAGGGCCTTGATGATCTGCACCCAGGTCGTGGCGATCATCCCGCCGAACAGCACATAGATCAGCATCACCGCTCCGACGAGCGTGACGGCGGCTTCGTATGGGATGCCGAACATCAGCCGGACCAGGTTCCCGGCGCCGACCATCTGGGCGATCGTGTAGAAGAGCAGGGTCAGGATGCCGCCGAACGCGGCCGCCATCCGCACCGGCCGTTGTTGCAGGCGGAACGCCACCACGTCGGCGAAGGTGTACTGGCCGAGGTTGCGCAGCGGCTCGGCGATGAAGAACATCAACGCCGGCCAGCCGACCAGCCAGCCCGTGGCGTAGATCATGCCGTCGTAGCCGCTCAGCGCCACCAGGCCGGCAATGCCCAGGAAGGACGCCGCGCTCATGTAGTCGCCGGCCAGCGCCAGGCCGTTCTGCAGCGGGCTCACGCTGCGCCCCGCCGCGTAGAACTCGGCGGTGGACCGCGTGCGACGCGCCGCCCAATAGGTGACGGCCAGCGTCAGCGCGACGATCGCCAGGAAGCAGACGATCGCTGACAGCGTCGGTGTTCCGATGGTCGTGGTCACCGCCGCCTGGGTCACTTCGAGACCTCCTGGCCGCGCAGGCGCTCGCGCAACCGCTGCACCTCCGGATCGAACTCACGGTTTGCCCACACGACGTAGATCGCCGTCAGCAGCCACGCGCCAACCAGCACGGTCACGCCGAGCAGGATGCCGAGCGTCGTCGCCTGGCCGACCCGGGTGGCCAGCAGCGCGCGGTTCGTCGCCACCAGCAGGATGAAGCCGTAGTAGAGGACGAACAGGGCGGCGGTGAGCAGCCCCGACACCCGCCAGCGCCGGCTCACCAGGTGCTTGAACTCACTCGACGAGAGCAGCTCGTGGGCCGTCAGCATCGCCGCCGGCGCCGCATCAGGTTGGCTACCGGCGGCCGCTGTCCCGCTGGCGACGGCACTCGAATCGGCTGGCACGGACCGCACTCAGCCCAGCACCGGCATCTTGAACTCCGCACCCTTGCGGATGCCCGTCGGCCAGCGCTGCGTCACCGTCTTCAGGCGCGTGTAGAACCGCACGCCCTCGGGTCCGTGCACGTAGTGATCGCCAAACAGCGAGCGCTTCCAGCCGCCGAAGGAGTGGAACGCCATCGGCACCGGGATCGGCACGTTGACGCCGACCATTCCGGCCTTCACCTTGCTGCTGAAGACGCGGGCGACGTCGCCGTCGCGGGTGAAGATCGACGTCCCGTTGCCGAACTCGTGGTCGTTCACGAGCGCCAGCGCGCTGTCGAAATCGGGCACGCGGACGACCGACAGCACCGGTCCGAAGATCTCCTCCCGATAGATGCGCATCGCCGGCGACACCCGGTCGAACAGGCTCGGGCCGAGGAAGAAGCCGTCGGACACCAAAGGCGGCGTACGGCCGTCGGTCACCAGCTCGGCCCCCTCCTCGACGCCCAGATCGATGTAGCCGCGCACGCGGTCAAGGTGCGCCCCGGTCACCAATGGGCCCATCTCCGAGCCGGGCTGATCCCCCGGCGCCACCTTGAGTGTTCCAAGCCGGCCCTTGACCCGGCCGACCAGCTCGTCGGCCACCGCGTCGCCGACGACGACGGCCACGGAAATCGCCATGCATCGCTCACCGGCCGAGCCGTAAGCGGCACCGATGAGGGCGTCGGTGGCCTGATCCATGTCGGCGTCAGGCATCACCACCATGTGGTTCTTCGCCCCGCCGAGCGCCTGCACCCGCTTCCCCGTCTTGGTGCCCTCGGCGTAGATGTATTCGGCGATCGGCGTCGACCCGACGAAGCTCAGCGCCTCGATGTCCTTGTGCGCAATGAGGGCATCGACCGCTTCCTTGTCGCCGTGCACCACGTTGAACACGCCGTCGGGCAATCCGGCCTCCTTCAGCAGGAGGGCCAGCTCGTTGGCCATCGACGGGTCTTTCTCGCTCGGCTTCAGGATGAAGGTGTTGCCGCACGCCAGCGCCACCGGGAACATCCACAGCGGCACCATCGCCGGGAAGTTGAATGGGGTGATGCCGGCCACGACGCCGAGCGGCTGGCGCATCGAATAGCTGTCGACCCCGGTCCCCACCTCTTCGGTGAACTCGCCCTTGAGCAACTGCGGAATGCCGGTGGCGAACTCGACCACTTCGGTGCCGCGCTGCACCTCGCCGGCCGCGTCCGACGCGACCTTGCCGTGTTCGGCGGTAATCAGCGCCGCCAGACGCTGCTGGTCGCGCTCGAGCAACTCTCGGAAGCGCATCAGGATCCGGGCCCGCCGTAGCGGCGGGGCGGCGGCCCACTGAGGAAATGCCGCAGCGGCCGCCCGCACCGCCTCGTCGACAGTGGCGGCGTCCGCGAAGGCCACGCGGCGGCTCAACACGCCGCTAGCCGGATTGAAGACGTCGCCGTAGCGTCCGGCACTCGCTCCGCTGGCTTGCCCGTTGATGAAGTGCGCCACCACCGGCAGGGTTGCTTCGGCCGGACGGTCCTCGATTGCCGCTCTGTTTGGTCCTGACATCGTTCTGCCTCTCTCGCCGTGGGTACGTTACGCCCAGACCTGCCGGGTGGCCTCGTCGCGAAGCTGGTCGCGGAAATGTGGCGCCGCGATGGCGATGAGGGCCTCGGCAGGCTCGGCCTCTGACTTGCCCTTCAGGCAGGCTGCTCCGTGTTCGGTGACCTCCCAGTCTACGTCCATCCGCGAGGTCGTGACCGGACCGTGGAGCCGCGAGACGATCCGGGAGACGGCCCCGTCTGCCGCCGTCGAGTTCAGCACGATCAGCGACTTGCCGCCCTTGGCCGCATAGGCCCCGCGGACGAAATCGACCTGGCCACCGGCGCCACTGAAGAAGAAACCGGCATTGGAGTTCGGCTCAGTCCGAATATCATCCTTGACACGATCCCACTGCTTCAAGGGCTTGCAGCGGATCGCTGGTCGCCCTTCAGGAGACCGCCTGTTTCCACGGTGGAGTGACGCGACGGTGCGTCCGGCGGCGGTGTAAGCAGGCATGAGCGACCGCTTCGATCCCTCCGTCGTCGAGAGCACCGCGCATAGGCCATGGCCGATGCCGAGCGCGCCATGGCTCATGACCCAATCATGGAACAGCCTGCTGTTTGCGCACTGGCGCGTTGATGCAGCGCACTTGCGCCGCGCTGTTCCGGACGCCTTCGACCTCGATCTCTTTGACGGCGAGGCCTGGCTCGGCGTCGTCCCGTTCTACATGACGAACGTGGGTGTCCGGGCCGTGCCGTCGCTGCCCTGGCTTTCGGCCTTCCCGGAACTGAACGTTCGCACCTATGTCCGAGTGGCGGAGCGACCTGGAGTGTACTTCTTCAGCCTGGACGCTGGACGCCGGCTCGCCGTCGCGGCGGCGCGGGCGTTGCTGAATCTGCCGTACTTTGCCGCTGTGATGAGCGTCGAGCACCGTGAGGCCGCTGTGCACTATCAGAGTGTCCGCGGAAGCCGAGGCCGTGCGCAGTTCAACGCCATCTACGAACCCTCAGGTGCGCCCTTCGCGCCGTCCGTGGGCTCGGTCGAGCACTTTCTCACGGAGCGTTACTGCCTGTACCACTACGACCGCCGGGGCCGCCCCTACCGTCTCGAGATTCACCACCGGCCGTGGTCCCTGCAGGTGGCACGCGCGACGATCACGATCAATACGATGGCCGCAGCAAGTCATATGCCGATCACCGGTTCACCCTCGCTCCTGCACTTCGCACGACGCCAGGACGTGGTGGCATGGGCGCCGACGCGTCTATCCTCGAGTCTTGCGTCGTGAGGGTTGCGGACATTCGGGTTGGGACGGCGGGCTGGTCGATTCCGCGCGCCTCAGCATCCCGCTTCGACTCGACTGGAACCCATCTCCAGCGCTACTCGCGCCGGCTCCGGTGTGCCGAAATAAACTCGTCCTTCTATCGGCCGCACGCCACGGCCACGTACGCGAAGTGGCGCGACAGCACGCCGCCGGCCTTTCGATTCGCAGTGAAGATGCCCCGAACGATCACGCACGAGCTGAAGCTGGAGGACGCGCAGGAACCGTTCGTGGCGTTCCTGGCCCAGACCGATGGCTTGGCCGAGAAGAGAGGACCGATACTCGTGCAGTTGCCGCCATCACTCTCGTTCGATGCCTCGGTGGTCACGCCATTTCTCGAATTCGTGCGACATGCGTACAAGGGGCCCGTGGTGTGCGAACCGAGGCATGCGTCCTGGTTCTCGCCGCGCGTATCGTCGCTTCTCAATCGATATCGAATCGCACGAGCGGCAGCCGATCCGCCACCGGTACCAGCCGCAGCCGTACCCGCAGGCTGGCCCCGCGTCGCCTACTATCGGCTCCACGGATCGCCACGAATGTACTGGTCAAAATACGACGAGGACTACATCGCAACGCTGGCGGTGACGGCCCGCCGCATTGCGTCCGCCGCGGAGGTGTGGTGTGTGTTCGACAACACGGCAAGCGGCGCCGCCATCCAGAATGCCTGGGAACTGTGTGAACGCTTGATCGTCGACTAGAAGGCTTGGAGTCCTGCCTGGCGCTTCCGGGATGGCGGCACCTTCCTTGCTCCCTGCGGGTCATGGAACCTACCAAGACCGACCAGCCAGCCCCGCCTGCGGGCGAAAGAGAGAAGCGGACCGGCCAGCCTGGGCAAGCGACGCCACCTGCCCCCACGCCCAAGGACGCCCAAAGCTCCGCGTCGAAGCCGCAGGGCACGCTCGACGACCAGGTCAAGACGATGGAGAGCGAAGGCCAAGCGCAGCCGCAGGCCGACGAGGTGCCTCCAGAGGAGCGCGCAGGCAAGGGCATCCCGCCGCTGCCGGAGCCGAACGTCGAGGGTGTGGGCGAAGAGCGCGGTCCGTCGACCGACCCCCGTCCGCAAAGGCGAGACGGTCGGACCTAGCGCAGTTGCCAGCCGAGCGCAGACGCAGTAGTGTTCCCGCATGAGCACCCTGTTGATCTTGATAATCCTGCTGATTCTCCTCGGCGGTGGTGGGCTCTACGCTGGTGGGCCCCGGGTAGGCGGCAGTCTCGGGGGACTGATACTGCTGATCCTGCTGTTCATGGCCCTGACTGGCCGACTCTGACCGCCAGAGCCTTTCCTGGCGACTCCAGCTAACAGGGGTCTGCTCCGCCACGGACTAGGCCAAAGAGACGATCGCGCCACGAGGCTCGAGTTGCACCGGTGCCGCACCTGATGGCGCACCAGTGGTGGCGAGCCCTGCGCGCGGTCGGAACTGACGCCTCTGGTTCGACCCGTGTCCAATTGACCCGGCAGCTGGGCCGTCGGCTGCGCAAAGTGGGGCCGACGTGCCGTACTACGCGGAGCCCGGGCGGCCGGGCTCCGCTCGTGAAGGCGATCCGCCGCCTCGAACCGGCCACTCCCAGCCCGCGGCCGGTCGGTTCGGTCCTTGCAGGTCATTGTTCGACAAGGACGTTCTGTTTCGAGGAGGCGCTATGAGATCGACACCTACACTCCTGCTGGCGGCGGTGGCCGCGCTGAGCTTCACGCTGCCCGCCGCCGGCCAGGTTCCTCCGACCACGACCCCAAGCTCGACCGCGACGCCACGCTCGGGCCCCGAATCCGCGGATACCGAGTTCGTGAAGAAGGCCACTGAAGGCGGCATGCGCGAGGTGGAAGCCGGCAAGCTGGCCAGCGAGAAGGCATCCAACGCCGAGGTTCGGGCCTTTGCAAAGATGATGGTTGACGACCACTCGAAATCGAATGCCGAGCTCAAGGCGCTGGTCAGCATGCAGTCGCCGACTCCGGCCCAGAAGCCCAGCGCCGAAGCCACGCTTGGCGGGCTCACGGGGGCGGCGTTCGATCGCGCTTACATGACCAAGATGGTCAACGACCACCAGGCCACCATCCAGTTGTTCGAGGCCGAGGTGCGTGACGGCAAGGACGAGGCCCTCAAGAAGTGGGCGTCCGAGAAGCTGCCGACCATTCGTGGTCATCTGGAGAAAGCGCGCGCCCTCCAGGCGAAGATCGGCGCCACCTCCGATCGCTAGCATTTGACGGCGAGCCCGGGTGGGGATCCCCTCCCCTCCTCCGGGCTCGTCACCACGACGAACATGACCACCCAGCCGAGCCGGCCTGACGAAACGGAGAAGACGACGGGCCACGATGGGCATCCCGTACCACCCGGACTGCGCAAGCCGAGGAGCCGCGCGGTGACGCCGGAGTCGGACAAGGGTTCCGGCGGCAGCCCGCCCGAGGAAACCGGAGATGCCGGCAAGCCGCCTTCCCCCTCCACCGCCGACGACGTGTTGCAGAGGCGCGGGGAAGAGCTGGAAGGGATCGAAGGCCTCACCGACAACAAGGCCGGCGGCTGATCATCTGAGCCCGCCGCTGTGTTCTTCCGACAGTGCGGTGGCCGCGCTGTGCTAGGATATACAACCAGATGGTTGCACGTCAGCCAACCACGCGGGCCCTCGACCAGTTGTTCGGCGCGCTGGCCGATGCCACGCGGCGCGACATCCTGGCCCGGGTGATGGACGCCGACGCGTCGGTCAGCGAGCTCGCCGCCCGCTACGAGATGTCGTTCGCCGCCGTGCAAAAGCACGTGGCGGTGCTCGAACGAGCCCAGCTGGTCACGAAACGAAGAGATGGCCGCGCGCAGCGCGTCGCCGGCAACCCTGACGCCGTGCGCCGGGCCAACCGACTGCTCACGGAATTCGAGGAACGCTGGCTGGGGCGCGTCGAACGCCTGGACGCGCTACTGGCCACTTCATCCCCAGGAGGCATGCATGCCAGTCGTCGAGATTCACAAGGACACCAAGGCGCTGACGATGAAGGTCGTGGCGCAATTCGCCGCGCCCGTCGCCAAGGTGTGGGCCGCCTACGCTGACCCACGTCAGCTCGAGCGCTTCTGGGGCCCGCCAGAGTGGCCCGCCACCTTCGAGCGGCACGACTTCAAGGTTGGCGGCCGCTCCGAGTACTACATGACTGGCCCGAACGGCGAGAAGTCGCGCGGTTTCTGGGAGTTCCAGAGCATCGATGCGCCGCGCTCGTTCGAGGTGAAGGACGGCTTTCTCGGCCCGGACGGCAAGCAGGCGCCGGACATGCCGACCATGCAGATGCGGTTCAGCTTCGAGCCGCACGACGGCGGTACGCGCATGGTGACGCTGACGACGTTCCCGTCGGTCGAGGCACTCGAGAAGCTCCTCGCCATGGGTATGGAAGAGGGCCTCAAGGCAGCGATGAGCCAGATCGACGGCGTCCTGGCAGAGGCTTGAATGCCTGCTCAGCTCCTGGTCACCGCCCCGGCCAGGAGCTGGCCCAGCAACCTACTCCTGCCTGAGCGCGATCATCGGATCGACGTTCATCGCCCGCCGCGCTGGCAGGTAACAAGCCGAGGCCGCCACGCACAGCAGCAGGACGGCCACGCTCGTGAAGGTCCACGGATCCGTCGAGCCGATACCAAACAGGAGACTCGACATCAACCGCGTCAGCCCGAGCGCTGCGCCGAGCCCGATCACGACGCCGACGATGGCCAACCGCATCCCCTGCCCCAGGACTACCCTGAGCACGTCACGGCGCTGTGCACCGAGCGCCATGCGGATGCCGATCTGCTGCGTGTTCTCCGACACCGCACACGACATCACCCCATAGAGCCCCACCATCGTCAGGATCAGCGCCACCACGGCGAACAGGCCGATGAGCAGCGTGTTGAAGCGCGGCGTCGCCACTGAGCGATCGAGGATCTCCTCGACGGTGCGGACGGTGTAAACGGGGGCGTTCCTGTCGAGCGACTGGACCACGCCGCGTACGGCGCGCTGCAGCGCGCGCGGGTCGCCGGAGGTGCGCACCACCACCGTCATCGCCGACATCGGCATCTGGCCCTGCGCGAAGTAGATTTCTGGCGTCGTCGCCCCTTGCAGGGTCTGGTGCTTCACGTCGGCCACCACGCCGACGATTTCGCGCATGCCGGACTCGTCGTCGTGCACCGGCATCGTCGAGAACCCGGGCGCAACGCGCTTGCCGATCGGATCCTCGTTGGGAAAATACTGCCGCGCCAGCGCTTCGTTGACGATCAGCACCGGCGGCGCGCTCAGGTCGTCGCGCTCGGTGAAGTCGCGCCCTGTCACGATCGGAATGCCCATCGTCTTGAAGTACTCCGGGCCGGCCATGTGGATGACGACCGGCGGCCGATCGGCGGGATGGACCGTGCGGCCCGCGATCTCGATGCTCGTGGTGGCGCCGCTGCCGGCGAGCGGCAGTTGAAAGACCATGCTGGCGTTGACAATCCCGGGCAGCGCTTTGAGCTGCGCGATCAGCTCGCGGTAGAACTCGCCGATCTGCTGCGGCGTCGACGTTCGGCTGGCCGACGGCGCCACGTTGAAGGCCAGCGTCTGGCTCGGATCGAACCCCGGCGCGACCTGCTGCAACCGGACGAAGCTGTTGACCAGCAGGCCCGCGCCGACGAGCAGCACCAGGGCGAGGGCCACTTCGGCCACCACCAGCAGGCTGCGCGTGCGATTGGTCTGCACGCTGGCGGTGGCGCCCCGGCTGCCCTCTTTGAGCGACTCGGCGAGGTTGGTGTTGGCAATGAGCAGCGCCGGCGCGAGTCCAAAGATGATGCCGGTCGCCAATGAGATCAGCGCCGTGAAGCCGAGCACGCGCAGGTCGAGCTCGGTCTCGGCAATGAGGGCGAGGGATTCGGGACTGAGCGCGACGATCAGATCCGTGCCCCAGTAGGCGAGCATCATTCCGGCGATGCCGCCGAGGCCGGCGAGCAGCACGCTCTCGGTGAGGAGCTGGCGGATGATGCGGGCGCCGCTCGCGCCCAGTGCCAGCCGCACCTTGATCTCACGCTGCCGGCTGAGGGCGCGATCGAGCAGCAGGTTGGCGACGTTGACGCAGGCAATCAGCAGCACGAACGCGACCGCCCCGAGCAACAGCAGCAGCGTCGGCCGCAGGTTGCCGACGATCGATTCGTGCAGCGGCCTGACGCCGATGCCCATGTCCTTGTTCTCTTCGGGGAACTGCGCCGCGAGCCCCGCTGCGATCACGCCGGCCTCTGACTCGGCCTGCTCGACGGTGACGCCGGGCTTCAGCCGGCCGATCGCGCGCCAGCCGCGATAGCCGCGCGCCAGCATGATCGCGCCGGGCCCTGTCGGCCGCTCGTTGTCGAGCGCGGTCGAGATCCACACCTCCGTCGGCTGAGGCTGGATCGGAAACCTGAACCCGGCCGGCATCACGCCGACGATGGTGAAGCGGGAGTTGTTGAGCTCAACGACGCGTCCGATCACGCCGGCGTCGCCGCCGAAATGTTCCTGCCACGTCTGCCAGCTCAGGATCGCCGGACGTCCGCCAGGGCCGCCGCCGGCCGCATCTTCTTCGGGCAGGAACGTGCGGCCGAGGATCGGCGGCGCGACGCCGAGCAGCGGAAACAGGTCGGCCGTGGCCACCGTGCCGCGCAGCAGCTGCGCTTCGCGATCGCCGGTCAGCGTCAGGTTGAGGTTGTAGTAGGCGGCGAGGCGATCGAACGATTGGCTCTGTTGGCGCAGGTCATCGAAGTTGCGAAACGAAAATTGCGTGAGCGCGGCGCGGTTCTGCGTGGTCTGCTGGCCGAGGGCCATGAGGCGATCCGGGGCGTCGAACGGCAGCGGCTTGAGCAGCACGGTGTTGACGACGCTGAAGATCGCCGTGTTCGCGCCGATGCCGAGCGCGAGCGTGAGAACACCGATGGCGCTGTAGGAACGTTTCTGCCACAGCATGCGTGCGCCGTACACGACGTCGCGCCAGAGGCCTTCGAGGAACAGGCTCACTTCGCTTGTGAACGGTCGGTCTGGCGACGACGCGGCAGAGCCCGTGCGGCCGGAGAGGAGCTGGAAGAAGGCCACGGCGCTGGGCGGCCGGTCACCGGGGGTCGGCGAGAGGGCGGCCGTCACCGCGTCGAGTGCGTGGCCGGGGACGTCTGGTCTCGCGGCAGCCAGCCGTTCTCGAGCGGTCGATGGCGTCTCGTCGGACGACGGCAGCCTACCCGTGAGGACGCGGTAGGCAAGCACGCCCAGGCTGTACAGGTCGGCAGCGGCTGAGAGGCCCTCGCCGCGCAGCCGCTCGGGCGACATATATGCCGGGGTCCCGGCAATGCCGCTCATCGGCGACGACCGATCGGCCCCAGGGGTGGTCGTCCAGGGCAGGACCGTGGTGTGCTCGCCGTGAGCGGGCGGAGGGGCGTCCCGGAGGGCAACGGAGGTGGCATCGCCTGCACTCGCGCGCGCCAGACCGAAGTCGAGCACCTTCACGTCGAAGCCGCCCGCCGTCCTCGGCGTCAACCACACGTTCTCCGGCTTCAGGTCGCCGTGCACGATGCCGGCGGCGTGCGCGCCGTCGACCGCGCGACAGAATCTGCTCCATCACGGACGTGACCCACGGCCACGGCAGTCCGGCGCCGCCGATCAGGGTGCGGCTGAGGGGATAGCCCTCGAGCCGCTCCATCACCAGATACGGGAACCTGGCCGAGCCCGTGCCCGCGTAACCGAAGTCCACGACGTCGACCACGTTGGGATGGCGCAGCGCACCAATGGCCCGGGCCTCGGCCTCGAAGCGCCGCTGCCCCTCGGGCGTCGCGGCCAAGGCCGGCCGCAGCACCTTCAACGCATAGGTGCGACCCGTGTGGAGGTGCTCCACGCGAAAGACGATGCCCATACCGCCGGTGCCGAGTCGCTCGCGCACGCGATACTTCCCGTCGACGATGTCGTCCGGGCGAGGCACGAGTAGGTGGTCGAGCTCGTCGTGGTCCATACGATGGCGGAATGATACCCAAGAGCGCGGTAGGAGGTGTGTCGAGGAAAGTCGAATTCGTCGGAATAGGCTCGAATCAGGCTTGACAATTAAAGTTGTCAATCCTACCATCGCCTTCGTGCTCGATATCCAAGTCATCGAAGATCCGGCAGCGGCGACCGTGGCTTTGGTGCCCATGCGGAGTCGACTCCTCTCGGAGCTGGCCGCGCCCGCCTCGGCAGCGACGTTGGCCGCGCGGGTCGGCCTGGCTCGGCAGAAAGTCAACTACCACTTGAACGCGCTGGAGGCGCACGGGCTGGTGCGGCTGGCCCAGGAACGCAAGTGGGGCGGGCTGACAGAACGGCTGCTCGTGGCGACGGCCGCTTCCTACGTCGTCTCGCCGGGCGCCCTGGGCCCGGTCGCCGCGGACCCGAGTCGGGAAATCGATCGGCTTGTCCGCGAGCTACCTCATTGCCCTGGGCGCGCGGGTCGTCCGCGAGGTGGGCGATCTGGTTCGTCGTGCGACAGACACGGGCAAACGCCTGGCGACCCTGGCGGTGGATACCGAGGTTCGCTTCCGGTCGGCGACGGACCGGGCGGCGTTCAGCCACGAACTCACCGAGGCCATCACGAAACTGGTCGCGAAGTACCACGACGAATCCGCCCCCGGCGGCCGCGCGCACCGCCTCGTGGTCGTGGCGCACCCGCTGCCGAAGAAATCCGATCCCAAGGAGCCATCATGAGCGTGAAGAAAGAAGCCTCCGGACGCCGTTCAGTCCAGGTCGAAGTCGAGGTCCCCGGCACGCCGGAGGAAGTGTGGCAGGCCATCGCCACCGGGCCGGGTATTTCATCCTGGTTCGTGCCGACGAAGTTCGAGGAGCGCGACGGAAAGCCCGTCGCGGTGACGTCGAATTTCGGCCCGGGCATGGAGTCCCGTGCTGTCGTGACGGCCTGGGATCCGCCGCGGATGTTTGCCGCGCAGGGCGAGGGCTGGGGTGGCTCGCCGCCCATCGCCACCGAGTGGAGCGTCGAAGCGCGCGCGGGTGGTGTGTGCCTCGTCCGTGTGGTGCATAGCCTCTTCGCCAGCACCGACGACTGGGACAACCAGCTTGAAGGCACCGAACTCGGCTGGCCCGGCTTCTTCCGCACCCTGCGGATCTATCTCACGCACTTCCGCGGCCAACGCTCCGCGATCATGCAGTTCGTGGTTCCCGTCGCGGGAACCGAAGCGGAGGCCTGGGAAACGCTGACCGCCGCAGTGGGAGTGAAAGGCGTGAGCGTCGGGCAGCGTTGGACGGCGCCCGCGGGTGTGCCGGCGCTCAGCGGCGTGGCGGAGTACGTCAGCCAGAGTCCGCACGACGCCCTGCTGCGGCTCGACCAGCCGGGGCCGGGCGTAGGCGCCCTTGGCGCCTTCAACGTCGGCGGCCAGAGCATGGTGGCGCTGACCGTCTACCATTACGGCGATCAGGCGGCCGAAACCGTCGCCCGCGAAACACCGCGGTGGCAGGCGTGGATTCAAGAACGCTTCCCGATGCCGTCGGAGACGAGCTAGGTCGGCACGCCTAGCTCTGCCGTGATGCGTCCACGTTGGCAGTCCGGCCACGGGCACCGTCGGTGCGTCCAGCGCTCAACCAGTCCCTCCGACCAGGGGCACACCGCTCTTCGTGCAAGATCTTGATCGAGCATCTACTACCATGTGCGCCACGGGAGGTCCGCGATGGATTTCGTGGAGCGATTGTTCGGCTTCTCGCCCGATGGTGGCTCAGGCGCGTTTGAGCTGCTGCTGCTGATCGTCCCCATTGCCGGAACCCTGGCGCTTCGCGCCTGGCGGCGACGGGCCGCCCGCGAGCCGCGCGCCATCGAGTAGCGCGAAGCCCAGTCTTGACGATTGGTGGGTGGCCCGCCCTGCAGCGGCGAGTTGTGCTCGATCGGGAACAGCCGGGCGGCAGGGCATCCGAACCCGCTGAAGCCGCCCAAGCACCCGCGCATTCTGGCGTCGCTCGAGGCCGCCCCCGAGACAGGCGCCAGTCGTGTTCAACGGAGGGAAACGCCGATGGCTAAGACACGCCGCAATCGCGCCCGGGGCTCCCAAGACGACCCTGACGATCGGTGACCCGTACGACAAGAGAACCGTTCGACGATCCCGAGCAGCACCTCGAGATCGAGCGGCGCCGGTTCCGCGGAGGGCTGCCGCCGACGCCTGAGCTGTACGCGCGGGCTCGCGAGCAGTGGAATCGCCTGCCCGGCGCGTTGGCGAAGCCACCGATGGGTGAAGGCGTCGATTCGGGGGACGTTGCGCCGAAGGCGCCAGCGCAGGGGACGAAGAACGACGACGGAGGCGAACGATGAGCCTCAACGGCACCGTCTGGACGCCGATCGGCCCGAGCCCGATCGATCAGGGTGCGATCTCCGCCAACGGCCAGGTCACGGCGATCGCCGTGAACCCGAACAACTCCAACATCATCTTCATCGGCACGGCGTGGGGCGGCGTCTGGCGCACGCGCGACGGGGGAACGACCTGGACACCACTCTTCGACCGGGCGCCCTCGCTCGGCATCGGCGGACCGGGCGCAATCGCGATTGATCCGGTCAACACCGACGTCGTCTACGTCGGAACCAGCAGCCGCAACGGCTCGCAGTTCTCGGGCGACGCGACCCAGCCGCCGGCCGGTCTGTTCAAGTCGACCGACGGCGGCGCGAGTTGGATCCGCCTCGGGTCCGCCTACCCCTCGAACGCCCCCAGCAACGCCAGCATCTTCTTCACGCACATCATCAACGTCGTGCTCGTCGATCCGGCCAACAGTCAGACCGTCTACCTCGCCTCCAATCGCGGCCTGTTCGTGTCGACCGACGGTGGCCTGAACTGGACCCAGGGGACGGTGCCGGCCGGAGACGTGCGCTCGCTGGTCCTGGACCCGACGTCGCCCGCCGCGGCACGCATCCTGTACGCCGGCGTGCGCGGAGTCGGGGTGGTGCAGTCCACCGACGGTGGGCAGAACTGGACCACGATCCTGAACGCCGCCACCCCCGTGGTGGCCGCGAGCCTCGCCGGCGGCGGTTTCACCGGCATCAGCAAGGTGGTCGTCGCGTTGGCGCCGCCGACGGCGCCAGCGAACCCCGCCGGCATTCAGGTGCTGTACGCCACGATGGTCGGCACCGGCGTGACGTTCGGTGCGGCGGACGCCATCGGGGTGTTCCAGAGCACGGATCAAGGCGGCACCTGGACGACACGAGCCACGTCCGCAGTGCTGGCCACGATCGGCACGACCTACGGCGGCTACTGCCTCCACATGGCCGTCGATCCCGCGTCTCCGGGAGACGGGGCGGGCGACATCATCTACTTCGGCACGCTGGGCCAGGGGCGGTCCACGGACGCGGGCGCGACCTTCGTGGCGCTGGGCGGACTGCACGCCGACACCCACGCGTGGGCGTTCGCGCCACAGCCCGGTCCCCTCTCCGTCGTCTACTGCGGCAACGACGGCGGCATCTTCCGCTGCACGGCCGGCGTCAACTTCACCTCGCTCAACGGCGGCGGCTTCCAGACCGCGCTGTTCTACAACCTCGACGTCACGCCCGACGCCACGGCGAGCGTGACGCTCGGTGCGCTGCAGGACAACGGGATCGTCACGACGGCGGGCGCGATCGCCCCGACGTGGACGATGGGCGCCGGCGGCGACGGCTTCGACGTGGCGCACGACGGGCGTGCTGGCGGCGCAGGTCTACGGGACGGAGCAACGCCAACATCTTCCGCTCGACCGACGACGGCGGCTCCTACGGCGGGATCACGCCGCCGTGGCCGGCGGCGGAGTCGGACGTCTATCTCGCCGCCGTGGCGACCGATCCCTCAGCGCGGCGGCACCGTCTACGCGAGCAGCAACCAGAATCTGTGGCAGAGCACCGACGGCGGCGCGACGTGGCCGAACTCGGTCGCGATCGCTGGCACCGCCACGGAAGTGGACGTCGCGCCGACCAACGGCAACAACGTCGTCGTCGCCATCGGAGGACGAGTGTTCGTGTCCACCGACGCGCTCGTGCCGGGAGGGTTGACCCTCACCGACATCACGCGCAACCTTCCGGGCCGGTTCGTCGGCGGGGTGGCGTTCGATCCCAACGATCCGGCGACCATCTACGCGGTGCTCGGCGGGTTCAGCGGGGTGCCCGGCGGACACGTCTTCCGCACCTCGCTGACGGCCGCGAACTGGACGGACATCTCTCCGCCGCTCGACCTCCCGTTCAACGCCATCGCGCTCGATGGCAGCGACACGCCCACTGCCCTCTACACCGGGACGGACTTCGGCGTGCTGCGATCCGTCGACGGCGGCGCGAACTGGAGCGTGCTCGACGACATCCATTTCCCGGGCGCACCGGTGTTCGAACTCGTGTATCACCGCGGCGAGCTGCGGGCCGCGACGTTCGGCCGCGGCGTCTTCTCGTTCGTCAGGCCGACCGGCCCGTCGATCGCCGTCAATCTCGAGAACGACCTCGCAGTTCGGCACGGTCTGCCAGGGCCCGCAGTTACCTGACGCTCGAGATCTTCAACGTCGGCGTGTCGGATCTCGTGATCACCAGCGTCCAGCGTCTGATGGGCTCGACCGCATTCTCGGTGCTCGCCACGCCCCGGACGCCGCTCGTCATCGCCGCTGGCGAGCACGTCGACTTCACCGTGCGCTACGTCCCCACGGGCGTCGCGTCGCCGAGACCGCGACCATCCGCATCCTGAGCAACGATCCGACGGCGCCGGCGGTCGACTTGTCGGTGACCGGGCTGCCAGGCACGCCGCGGCTGACGACGGCGATCGCGGATCAGGGCCACTTCGGCAACGCCTGCCTGCGGAGCTTCGTCGACAAGGACCTGGTCCTCAACAACAGCGGCACGTGTCCGCTGCGCGTGACGAACATCTCGTCCTCGTCGCCGGAATTCGAAGTCCCGAGCGTGCTGTTCTACCCGCTGGTGCTCGGCCGCCGGCGACGCCATCGACGTGCCCGTCCGGTTCCGTCCCGTCGAGCTTCGGTGCGAAGGCGGCCACGCTCAGCATCGTCAGCAACGACCCGGCGGGACTGCGGACGGTCGCCGTCTCGGGCACGGCCCCGGCGCCGGAACTCGACCTGGTGATCCCAGACACGGGCAACTTCGGCAAGGTCTGCGTCGACGCCTTCAGGGACCTGCCGCTGACCCTGATCAACAGCGGTCGCGTGCACGCTCACGGTGACGGGCATCGCCTCGTCCGCGAGCGAGTTCGTCGTGCCGGGTGTGACGGCGTATCCGATCCAGATCGCGCCGGGCACCGCGGTGGCGATGCCCATCCGGCTCGCGCCGTCGAGCTTCGGCGCGAAGTCGGCCACCATCACGGTCACCAGCGACGATCCGTCGGGGCCGAAGACGGTGTCGGTCTCGGGCAACGCGCCTCCGGGCCGGCTGGTCGTCACCGGCTCCACGTGCATCGGCGGCGTCAAGGAGTGCTGCCTGGGTGAGCGCACGATCGCGATCTGCAACGTGGGCGACTGCGACCTCCACGTCACGAGCGTCGCCTTCAAGCGCCAGAGCAGGCACTGGAAGCTCATCAACAACCCGTTCCCGGCCGACGCTGCATCCCGGGTCGTGCTTGAGCGTGCTGATCCGCTACAAGGCGACGGAGAAGTGCCCGCGGGCGTGCGAGCTCGTCATCACGAGCGACGATCCGCTGACGCCGGTGAAGACGCTCGACGTCATGGCGTACACCATCCCAACACCGTTGCGGTTGCAGCAAGTGCTGCGACGACTGCCGCAAGGGCGGCTGCAACAAGACGCACGACGCGTGCTGCAGTGCGCAGGCCATCGACGGCTGCTGCGACGACGAGGGCGAGGACGGGCACGGCCACGACGAGTCGTAGGCGGCCGCGGGCAGGACGGCCGCGAGAGCCGTCACGCTGCAGGTGTGAGTGTGCGGAGAGGGTGGGATTCGGACCCGCCAAGACTCTTTGGAGTCTGTAACGTACAGACTTCCACGTTGCCGCGGTTGCCATGATTGCCGGCAATGCCGTCGCGCATTGCCCGCCATTGCCCGCCATCGGGTCGGGACCCAGGGTCGAAATGGGCTGCTCCGCAGCCGTCACCCATCGCTTACGGCCTCTTCGTCGGCTTCAGCGCACGCCGGCGAACCATGGCCGCCTTCAGGTCGAAGTTGGCTTGCATGTGCTCCAGAACTGCGGCGTGGTCTTGAAGAGCTGCGCGAGCCGCGGCGCCGTGTCGGCGGTCAAGGCCCCACCGTCAGCAGTGCCTTGCACAACAAAATGACCGCAGTTCGAGACGCAAAACCCTACTGGGCGGCCCGACTGAACGAGAATCCTTTACACTGACGTAATTCGGTCAGTCCACCTATTCACGATTCGGCCCTCCAGCAAGTGTTCGCTCCGGGCCTGTAGGGCGTTAAGGTAGCTGCGATTGATCGCTGTGGGTCATCCGCCTGGCCCGCAGCTCGGCGTTAGCTACCCGTGGACTGTCTCGCGCCACAGGTCGTGATCTCATCGGATTCTTCGATGGCAGCGCTCAGTTCACAGCGGGTGTGATTTGAGTGCTGCCACCGGCTAATCCGGCGTGGCTTTCAGCTTGCTCAATGTGGTGACCGTGTCGGAACACTATTCGCGAGACGAAGCGCGCCAGCATCTGGCGCACCGCCATTCCAGCAATTTCCAGAGCCGAGCCCAAGACGATGCCAGCCACGGATCCAACGCCCACCAAGCCTGAACCGCCCGAGCCAGTGACTCACGGCCTGGCGGGGCCCACGACTGCTGCGCCTGATCACTCCTCAGCTCCCTGGCGCATCATCCTGCGGGTGACCGTCGCAGTCATGGTTATTGTCGCGCTGGTAATGGCATACGGCCTTTACCATCAGGTGGACACGTACCAGCAGCTCATCTCCTCCATCCAGCAAAACGACAGAGGTCCCGTCTTGCTGGCCTTCTCGCGCTCGCTCGACGCGGCGGTCGTCAAAACATCGTCCCTCTTTGTAGCCTTCCTCTTGGTATTCCTGGGGAGGACTTAACCAGCCCTTCCCGCGCTGGAGAGGCCACGTTCCGCATGGCGGTTGGTGGCGCATTGGGGAAAGGCTCCCTTCAGACTGCATCGCCGGGCCTGAGTATGCTCAGTCTCGGAGTGGCGGTTGTCGCGATCGCCATCGTCAAGGAGCAGACCGTTGACCTGACGATGTCGCCCACACAAAGCACGGGCCCTGCTGCCAACGGGCCGGAACATGAAACGAACTCACCCAGCGAGATCGGTGGAGAATTTCAACTGAGAACGACAAGTAGAGCTGAGGCGAGCCTCAAAATCATGGATGACACCATCCAGACTCTGGGGGAAGCAACGGCTCTTCTGCAATCAGCTGCGCCATCTCTGCCCGAGTCCGAGCGCAGAGATTGGGCCTCCATGAGACAGCGTCTGGACGCCCTGCGTGTCGACATTGCGTTGGCGCGGTATCCGGATGTGGCTCCGGTATATCGAGAGTTTCGGACACTCGAGTCCCTTGGCCGTTCGGCAGAGATTGATGCGAGAGATCCACGTTTGGCGCAGCAGTATCGGGAAGTGCAACGTCTTCTAGGGGCTGTTGGCAACCGCGAGGTGACGCGATGAGACGGTTCGCAAAGACGGTCTACGGCATCGTATCAACCGCTCTCGTGGTGATCGCATGCTTGTGCTTCGATCCCGCACAGAGCGTCGCGCAACCGGTTGACTTGAATGAGGCGCAAGCGTTGGGTGTCCGCTCGGTGGCGCGCTTCCGCACCCTTGTTCGCGAGGGACTCACTCAATCGGAAGCGACCATCGAGCAGGCGATTCAGTACGAAGTAGTTCCCACTTGGAACACGAACGCGTTTGCCATCATCACCCGGTCAGGAAAGCGCCGTATACAGGTGTTCGCAGGAGACATGATGCTGATGTATTGGATGAGCCTTGCGGTCGCTGCTCAACGCTGGGGCGCAACTGAGGCCTGCGTGGTTCCGTAAGTCACCGGGATCATGAACGCGATCGACGCTAACACAAATACGAGCGGACTGGCGTGGGTCAGCGTATCCCCGTGTCAGACTTCTTCACCTATGCCCGAGAGCGCCGGAATGCGTGCCGAAGCTTCTCGCCGGGATGCCACGCGCAAGACGCAATGGGTCGAGAGAACGCGAGGGCGATTCATGGTTCATCGATACGATGGGTTCTAGCCCACGAACTGGCGCATCACCTGAAGGGACATCTGGAGCAGCGTCGGCCCACTGGTTCCCGTTCGCAGCAACTCGAACAGAGCAGACAGAACGAGCGCGAGGCTGACTATTTCGCATTGTCTGAGATCACGCGCGACGATCCCGCCGGCGCTATGATGGCCATGCCGGCCTTTCTGCTAACTGCATCGCTTTCCTGCACTGTTGAGGAGGAACCTGGTGCGACGCACCCATCAGCCGCGTGGCGCTGGGGGCTGATGGTGGACTCCGTAAAGACGTTCGCGTTGAAGGACCAGGAGTTCCAGCGTTGGCTTGACGCACAGGGGCTACGGAGCCGATTTCTCTCCAGTCTTGAACAGATGGGGGAAGTATTCAAACAGTAAAGCTCGGCGGGCAGCTTGAGGCGGACTTCTGCTAGCGTCCACCCGGGACGAGGCGGTTGCCCATTGCGCGCAGCACGGCCCCACGGGCTAGCGGCCGTAGCGCTGTGCAACAGATCTCTCCGGATTGGCTTTTGGCGGAGGAAAGCTGTCTGGAGCGTAGAAAGGCACCTGGAAAGCGCATTGTGTGAACGGCCGCGTTTCAGTGGTCCGAGTGGTGTGATCCGGAAAGGTTCAGGCCTCCAGCTCGGAGAGCGCGTCGGACGCGCGACGCGAGCGAGATGGGCTCAGGCCGTCTGAATCAATGGCCGCTTTCAGGAGTTTCGATGCAGCCGGTCCGTACCGTCGTTTCGAATTGCGGCCTTTAGCACGCCAAGTGCCGATCAGCGCTTGCGCCAAGTTCTACCGGATATTGGCTCCTGACGGGGAGCCTCTCGTATCGCGTGCAGCGCCAATCAACTCTGTCGCGATGCGCAACGGCTCGCGTGCGCTCTTATAGAAAAGCAGGCGCGCGGCTCTCGGCTGACTAAGCGTCATCGCGAGCCGTCGGTAACTAACGCTGCGCGGCATCGGGCCTCGAACGAATACGTCGATTGTGTTCGATCGGATCGTCCGCGCACCGATGCGCAGCGTGCAATAGACACTGTGATGGCCGGCGTTCCGGAACGTGTAGCCGCCTGCCTGGCCCCAAATTGACACATCACGGCTGAAGGGCCTGCCGGGGCCAACGTGAATTGAGCCGGAATTTGCGCAGTACAGAGCTGGTGATCGGTACCGATCCCTAGTGCCGTCAGATGATTCGATCCAGATATTGAAGAGTTCGTACCCCGGATCAATCACGTCGGGCACTCGAAGAGTGCCGGGGCCGAAAGCGTCACCTCGAGCTCGACAGGTTCGAAATTCCAGAACTCTGACTGGCGCATCGCAATCTGCAGGCGCAGGCGTCCGCGTCTTTGAGGATCATTGAACGGGTTGTCGCCGGGTGGGCCCAGCGTACCCCGATCACCCCACTGTGATCCTCCGGGTGCGACGAAGGGGCTGTCCGCTCTCGAAAGGAAGGACGTATGTGCCTGACAAAGAACAACGCCTGGTCACCGAAGGCATTGCCTACCATGCTCTGGCTCATGAGATTCGGTGGACTCTGCACATGCCACAGGTTGAAAACATGGCCCAACTCGTGAACTGCGGTGAATGCGACCTCGGATTCGTAAGCTTGAGCCTCTCCACGCAGGGAGCGGACCGCATCCATGAACACCGCGCAACCTTCCCGCGGGACAGCGTTGAACCCGGGTCGCCGACCCCAATATTAAACCCGACGTCAAACATCATGCCGAGCAGTGTCGGCCTTGGAGGGAAAGAGTCCGTCAAGATCAAGCCGACATTCCGAGCCGCGCCGACGACTGAACCATTGCGCGTCAGGTCACCAAGTGCGATATGCAGAGCCAGCAGAGGGCTCCTGCTGGCGGCGAGACCGCGGGTGCAAAGCGGCTAAAGTCGAACCGAAGGTCGAGAGCGGGCTGCCCTGTAGCTGCAGTTGACGCATTGTTGAAGAAGCTCGCCGGGATCGAACCCACCAAGCGTGAATGGGAGGGCGATGGGCTGGAGCGGTCGCCGCAGCCCACCCACGAAGCACGTGATTGCCCTCATCGCGTCAGATCGAGCGTAATCGTCACGCTTCCATCCGCATCCTTGTTGTGCTTGAAGGGAAAGAAGATGCGGTAGGTGCCAGCCTGAAGCGGCTGCGTAAAGGTGACCTGTACGAGCCTCTTGTTGCCATCGTCGAGTACCGCGTTGAATGGCGTGCCAGCGACCGGGGCGAAGGAGCCATCAAGTTGCCGGCTTGAAAGTCGTCGCTGTGCCGTATCGATCGAATCGAGCAGCCCGTTGAACTCGACCGTAATGGCATGTGTGCTCGCCTGCCGCGGCCATGCGCTGGACATCGCCGTGCCCCCAACCGGAGCTGGCTCTTCGGGCGGCGGCTTGGGTTCCTTCGGCGCTGCTGCGGTTTCGAAGGGAATCTGCTTGAGTGTCCCGGCGTCCCAAGGGATACCCGCCAAGAGTGACTGTCTTCCCGTTGTCGACGATTGCATAGAGGACGGGGCTCCAGAACTTCGCGCGCTCGGGCGGCTTGGCGGCAGGGCCTGGAACGGTCGGTTCGTTGAAGACTCCGCCGAGCGCTTCAACCGCGTTTCGCGCCGCCTCGACCGGCCCTTCGGCCGCATCGCGTCGAAGCTTTGCCTGGGCAAGCTTGAGCTCGGCGGCCGTGAGCGCCGCTCGGGTAGCCTCCGTACTCTCGACTTTGGCCGCTGCGCCGGCGGAATCGACCTCCGCCTGGGCCAGATCCCGACATCCAGGCGGCGCGCGTCGAGGTCGCCCAACTTCTTCAACTCGTCTTCGGCTGCCTTCTGACCAGCTTTGCTCTTCTCCTCGCGCGCATCCTCTTCTTTCTGGCGGCGCTCCAGCTCGCCCTTGACGATCTCGCCGGACACGCGAACGCTCTCCGCCGCGACATTGGCATCCGTTTGCGTCCAGGCCACCTTGGACAGCAGCCCCTCTTTGACCGCTACATCAAGGCTGAACTTGCCTCGCTTGGTGGAGGCATCTATGGCGTAGGTCGCTGACTCGTCGGCCAGATAAATAACTTCCGCCTTGAACGAACCGTCACCGTTCGGGTTCGGCGTGATGAGAAGAAATGGCTTCGGCAGAGAGTATCGAATGCCGGGCTCGTCAGCGCCTGATACCTTGCGAACCGTGATATTAGTAGTGGCGCATGCGAAGTTCAGCGACATAGTCGCGCACCAGCGCCCAGTTCCAGTTTTCATGGGCTACTCCTTCGCCGTCTGCGGCAGCAGTGTAACCTTGATTTCGGTGTCACCCTGGCTGCCGATGAATCGACGATTCGTTTCCCTGTACGACGATCTTGGTAACTGTACGGTGCAGGCAACGAATACTCTCTCTTGCACCTGCGCTTCGTTCAACATACCAAGGAGTTTTGGCGCGAAGGCTTCGATGGCTTTTGCGATTGCGACTGGCACAGCCGTCGCGTCGCCAGCGTCTGTCGCTTGTGTCAGGACGCCGCGATCCAACGTGAGCGTCGTCGACACATCCGCCAGCTTTCCGTTGGGCCAAGCTGCCATTTTCTTTTGCGGATCAGGAAGGTGCCGTATTTCTGTGATGATCTCGCCCTTGCCGTCGGATAACCGAACAGGTACGGCGAGGTGCCGTAATAGCGAATGCCTTTGGCGCTCGAATCGGCAGTATCGTCGACGATCTTTGTATGGCTTACCGTGGCGCACCCCAGTAGAAATGGGACCGTAGCGATAGCCAGAAGACGCAGGGCGCTCATGATCGGGTCCTTTCTTCCTGCAGTCCCACCAGCACTAGCCAGGGTGCCGGCGCAATTCGGCTTGGGGCGCCGCTAGCAGAATCGCCCAGACTTAACCACTTCACGAATCGGCCGGTCAAGCCCGATCGGTAGGATGCCAGCCGCGGCTCCTTCATCGGTCGGAGCGGTCCCCACGCCTCGCCAGCGAAAACGCGACAGTGTCCGCCGCCGCTTTACGCGCTTCGACTCTGGCCTCAATCCCGACCTTGGCTGCGCCACACTAACCTCGTAGGATTTCGCGACGATCCTTGCTGATTGCCTGCAACAAGACCAAGGCGGACTCTTCGCCAGCTGCGCGCCTAACACCTTCGTTGACGGTCGATGATGCAAGCGCCGCGAAATTTCTCGCTTTCGTTCTGTCCAAAGAGCGAACCGCGCGCCTGGTGGGCGAACGCCCAGGTCCACGAGCTGTGGCAAATCGTCGCGCCGGAAGCCGGGTCCCGGCGCAGTCGGCGAAAAGGGCGACCTCGTCGCGCTCCGTGGCCACCACCAGACATCGGGCTTGGAGAACTGCGTCAAGCGGCAGCAGTGATTCGATGGCGATGCTTTGGGTGCGGCTTGCGGAAGCGACTAGCTCAGCATCCGGCAGGCTCAAGGCCGCTAAGGGAGCGCGATAAGTTCCACGTGCCTGTTGATGACGGTCAGTCGCCAGAATGGAACACGTGTTGCGGAAGGCCAAGACACGCGGGTGGAAGCCCTCCGCGTTCCGAGTCTTCGGGTACAGATCCCAGGTATAGACCTTAGATCCGATCGGGTGGACGGTTTAACTAGGCTGCCTGAGTCGCTCGTCGCTCGAATGCGGCCGGACTGATCTGACCGAGCGTCGAGTGCCGACGCCGCTGGTTATAGAACACTTCGATGTAGTCGAACAACTCCATCTTGGCCTCGCCGCAGCTGTCGAAGCGATCGGCCACTTCGCTCTTCACGCTCGAGAAGAAGCTCTCCATGACGGCATTGTCGTAGCAATTGCCGCGACGGCTCATGCTGCAGGTGACCCCATTCGCTTCGAGCACCGCTTGATAGCCTTCGCTGGCGTAGCCTGACCGCGCCGCTCGCACGCTGATTCTCCCCCAACCCGCCTCGCACCACGCTGCACCTCCTGCATGAGGAGATGAACACACGATTCTCGCTGAACCTTACGGTGCGCGATTTGGCGCAGCAGGCACCGTGGGCCCACGTGGTTATCGCCGGAACCCACGTGGCCGAAGCAGGCTGAGCGCGGGCGTTCTTGACTGCGAATCGGATCCAAGTTTGGGACGCCAATCTGCGGCCATCCAAGTGGTCCTCGAGAAGGGACGATCCGACAAGTTCGACGCGGCTGCTTGGGCCGACGTGGTGCGCGATCTCTGGCAAGCGGTCGGGGATTCAGTCACGCCTACTGTGAGCAGCTGAGGGCTACGCAGGCGTGTTTCTGCAGCATCTCGGTGATTCGCCGTCTGGAGGATGGCGAGCCTCCGCGAGAATGGCGACTCGTGGGCGCGTGTTTAGATCCGGCTGGGCGGGTGACAGTCGCGCCGGTACAGAGATACAACGACAGATTACAAGACTCTTACTGGATCCGTTTGTTCGGGAACCACCGTTTGCGCTGTGGACCAGACGTTTCGCCCCGTCGAGAATCTCTGTCTCGTGGAGACGGGACTCTCGAAGTCGAGTTGACCACGATCGGTGTACACGTAATTCTAACGGCACTGAGCTGCGGCTTTGAGACGCCTCGATACGCTCAGTTCAACGCTGGAATATCTTGATAGTTTGAGTGTGTTCCGTATCGAGATCGCACAACAGCTCTACCAGTAGGGGGACGTCACCTGAGAAACGTAAATTACGCAAGCATACGACCCAGGAAAGGCAAGCAGGAAGGCATTTAGACCCATTGTAACAGCGCACCCCATGTGAAACGAGAATCCAATCATCAGCAACGCCGCTGCGATCTCGCCGCGACTGACGAGGATGAGGGGGAACGCACATTCATACACAATCACCGAGCGTGTGAGAAACCGGCCGAGACGAGGTCTGGCATCGAGAACGGCCGCAGCCCACGGCTGCCCGTGCGATTCGGAACTCATGATGAGGGGGATGGCGTCGCCGCTTCTCCAAACTGGGGAGATTGCCTTTGAAATGCCGGCCGTCAGGTAGCTCAAGATCGTCTGGCCTGCAATGAACCACACCGCGAAAGTGATGGTCGCATGGTTCAGACCTGGAACTACGGCGATACTCGACGCCAAGAGGGTGAGGATTGCCATCTGTTCGGCCCCGTCGCTGGCGGTGACACGCCGTAATCGAATCGCCGCGACGCAGCCCAGCACGCACACGCCGGCCAGGCGACCTAAAACCGGGTACGGACCGGTCAGTGCTCCCAAGAGGCCCGCCACTGCGCCAGTCGCGAGGATGAGCCGCAGCGACTTTCCGAAGATGAGCGATTTTGAGCCGAACCGTCCGAACACCCTCGCCATGGCCGCAGAAAATGGTCCCTGGTCGCCAAACGCTCGTTCGAACACGACCAATTGCTCTACGAACCCCAAGGCGAGGGCTAGAAGAGATGTTCTGAAGGCGACAGAAAGAGCGACTTCTGCGCTAAGCACGACGATACTCGCGAGACAACACGACCGCCTGGAGCGTTCGCTGAGTTCCGTGTCCTATGGCCTGTAGCACTGTAAACTGGCGATGAGTCGAGCCCAGTAGTAATGGCGGCTGAGACTCAACCCATGAGAGCATCGCTACATAGCAAGTCGTCAGCTCCAGGGCAGTTGGGTTGCTAATCTCCTTCGAGCTGCGCACGAGACCATTGAACAAGTCTTGGAGAGCTTTCCGCTCAAACCGGCTCGGGTTCCAGAACCAACGCCAACCTGTAGTATCCGGAATTTGAATCTCGGTCCACGGTGTCCAGCCAGATTCATCCCGGTCACGAAAAACAAGATGCGTCCCAGCGTAGCCTGGATTTGGGGCGAAGAACGCCCAAAATGGCAGTATGGTCCAATAGTCGACGCGCACGACAAAGCTCGCCCATCGACGAGACGGTAACTGGTTGAGCACGCTTGCGACGAAGAGCGCGCAAAGAACCAGCCCGGTCAACCACTCTCGCAATTGGACCGACCGCTCACTTGTTCTCTGCCGCTGCCCGGAGAAGGGTGCCCCGAGCCTCGATCAATTGTGCGAGCGTCGGCCTCGTCTGTAGCTGCGATTCGAGTTCTACCAGCTGCTTCATGATTCGCTGGTCGTGTTCCGGCAGGACAAGAACACCGGCAGTCCTTGTCGCTCCACAACAACAGAATCTCGCTCTGAACTTTCACCTCGTCACCAAGTTTGACGCCTTGTTCTTGTGCAAGAGTTATGATGCTATCGAGGTTCTGCAGTTCACCGAAGGTGAGGCGGCGTTGAACAGGTGTCATCTTAAGACCACGCTCCTTTTTCGGGACAGTCCGCGGTGGAGACTAGTGCCGACTCGTGAACTCTGTCAAGCCGTGGCTTGATTGATTGTCGGTGGCCCCGGTGCCCGGGAGCGCAGCGCCTGTCTCGCCAGGGCTAGCAGACGCGCCTGGCGTCTAGCAATGCGATGCGGACATGTGTCCCAACTCGCGACTCTAGACTGCACGTCCTCCCGACGAAGCACTGTCATGTGTGCTCTGCTGCGGGCATGGCGTCGTTCCGTAGCTGGCCCGGCAATGTAGGGGCGACGCCCGGCCCGCAGGCCCGTCAAGCTGGGCTGCCACACCAACGCTAGCTCGACCGCAGCCCAGTAAACGGGTCGCGGTCGAGCTAGCAGTCCGCCTGGCGAATGCAGACGGTTGGCCGTTCCTTCAACTAGCGCAAATCGCTACTATCGTCCGACCTGGGGGCGCGTTGTGAGAGCGTCAACTACGACCTCGCTGAACATCGGAGCTGATACCTTACGGCTCGCGACGCGCCCTCCGCTCCTCGCACAGCCTTACCTCGGCACAGGAATCCCCACGTTGATGCCGACCATTCCGACCTCGGCCTCCCCTCGAAGCGCCGAGCCGCGCCACCAGAGGCGGTGAACAGTGCGGTTCGGCTGCGATACGCGTTCCGGTTGACGAGAGCGAAGCGCCCCTGCCGGAGCCGCCCGTGACGTCTGGTGTGGCGATTAACCGGGGACGCACCGGATCCTCGCAGCTTGCAGGACGGCCTGGTGGTCTGTCTCGAGGCGGCAAGCCGCTAGCGCTTCCGTGCGACGAAATGGATCGTCCGTCGTCGCCGGCTACTCGACCAGCCGCGCGGGTCTGACCGACTCCGCTGGGATGCGGGGCGCGCGATTCATCACCAAGTCCGTCACGACCTTCGCCGTCGCAGGGTTCTGCATCATGCCATTGCCTCCGTGCCCCGCGGCCCAGAGATAGCCGGCTTCGGCGCGCGGGTCGGGCCCGACGGCCGGGAGGCCGTCTGGTGATCCGGGACGCAACCCCGACCAGCTGTCCAGCACGCGGTGTTCCTCCCGGACCAGATCAAACCAGAGGCCGGCGTTTCCTCGCGGACCATGACGCCTTTCTTCCGCGCCGCCTCCGCGATCACCGCCGTGAAGATCCGCGGGATCGAGAAACCGGTGGGCAGGAAGCGGGCGCGGCGGGCCGCCGCCACCTGATCCGGCAGGCCAGGCTCGCGCGTCCGGGCGTCCTCTCGGTTCAATAGTTGAGCCGGGAAATCGTCGCCGACCTGCGACCGGACCATCGTCTCGAGTTGAGCCACGTCCGCTTCTTCGAACGCGACGACGAGGCCGCCGTCGCCCCCATAGCCGATCCGTTTTCCCGTCTCCTCGAACAGCCGCGGCTCTAATTCATCGTACAGCTTGCGCGACAGCAACGTGGCGCGAGTTGGCCACGACTCGCTCTTCCAGCGCGCGAAGGCGGCGAGAAGGGCGCCAGTCCACCGAGTGACTACGGCACGTCGATGACGATTTCGCTCGAGGCCGGACCCACGCCGCAGCCGTTCCGGCCGCGAATTCGGACGTAGTAGCGACCCGGCGGCGCCGCGCCGGCAATCGACGTGCCGCTGACCTGGAACACGCCAGCGTTGGTGCCCCCGGGTGAGAGCCCGGCCTCCACCACGTACCCGGTTGCGCCCGCCACCGCGCCCCACGAAACCGACACGGTCCCGTTCGTTACGGTGGCGCCGGGGGTGGCCGGGGCGAGCGTCGGTGCACAGCCCGCAACCACCACGACCACCTCGTTGGACGGCGGGCTCGAGCCACACGCGTTCCGGGCGCGAATCCTAACGTAATAGGTGCCCGGCGCGGCCGTCGCCCCGAGCGTCGTCACGTTGCCGATGTCGCTGGCGAGGAGATTGCTCGAACCCGAGGCGGAGCCAGCCTCGAGGATGTAGCTGGTGGCACCCGCCGCCGCCTGCCACGAAAGCTGCACCGATGACCCGTTGGAGGTGTGAGTCAGGCCGGCCGGAGTAAATGGCGCCGAGCACGCGCCGGTCACGTTGACAACCACCTCGTTCGAAGGGCCTCCGATTGCGCCACCGCTACGTGCGCGTACGCGCACGTAGTAAGTCCCCGACGGCGCTGCCGTCGTGAGCGTCGTCGCCGAGTTGCCCGTGTCGAACGCCGCGAGGTTGCTCGCGCCCGCGCTGCTGCCGGCTTCGATCACGTACAGACGCCGGAGTACCCTGAGCGGGCGGACCCCACGTCAGCCGCACCGTTGTCCCCGTGACCGCGGCCTGGAGGTCGGTTGGTGCGGTCGTATCGGTCGCAGCGGACTGCGGGATCGCAACGGGCTCGCCCGCAACCTCGATCGTCGCGGTTCGCGCGGCGCCTCCGTTGGCCGCGAAGGCGACGGAGACCACGCCCGTGCCGGTGCCACCGCCACCGGCGGTCACAAAGCCCGACGTCGACACGATCTGATAGCCGCATCCGGCCTGCGTGACGACGAGAATGGGCACGGTGCTGGCGAGGCTGGAGACCGGCGTTGACGACACGCTCGACCGGAACGTGCAGCCGTTGACGGCGGGGATGTTGTCCTGGCTGTCGAGGAACAGCGTTCCGAAGTATTTCGCGCCGCCGGAGGTCAGCGTCACGAACGCGCCGCCGAGCGCGGCGCCCGCCGGCACGTGCACGTCGAGCGCATGCACCGCCGAACTCTGGACGATCATCGGGCTGGTGTTGCCATCGGCGTCAGTGAGTGTCACGGTCGGACTCGCCAAGGCGCCGAGGTTGTATGCGCTCAAGCGGGCGGCGCCGCCGGGCGCGTAGGCGGCCAGCTCGCGATCAATTGCGTCGGTGACGACGAGTCGCCGCGACGTCAGATCGATCGTGTTGCTCGCGGTCGTGATGCCGCTCGACGTCGTGTCGATGACCAGCGGCTGGAGCGCGTCGGCGAGCTTCGCCGGATTCGCGTTGGCCAGATCCGGGCGCGCGTTCGGCGCCAGGATGTAGTTGCCGGTCACGCTGCCGCCGGTCGTGTTGCCCAGCCACACGCCCGACCGGCCGGCATCGGCGATGAAGTTGTTCGTCACGTTGATGTTCGAGAACGGACTGCCGGCGAAGAGGGTGAAACCGCTCGTCAACGTTTCCGTCTGAATGGCCCCCATTTGAAACCACCACCAGTCCGACGTTGTATTGGTGCCGTCGATGACGTTGTTCGAGACGGTGAAGTTCACGAGGGGCGGAACCGGAGCCCCCCCTTCAGTCATCGCCTGGACTCCAAACACTCCGTGGAAGGCGGTTCGAGTGATGTAGTTCCCCCGTACGGCCGTGTTCGCCAACCCGGCTACATACACTCCGCCGCAGCACGTGCTCTGGTTCTGCACCGTACTCCGCTCGATGAGCGAATTCGCGCCGTTGAAAGTGACGTCAGTCGAATACATGACGGTGCCGACGACGGCTCCCGGAAGAACGCGGTCGAAGACGTACGTGACTTGCGGCGGGGACGACGTCGGCGAGCTCTGCGACACGATCACCGCGGACGCGACGACGGCGCCGTCCGCCCTCCGCTGGAACGTGACGGGTGAGCCGTTCGGTACGCTGTCGCCGTCGCCGAGCACGGTCCAGGCGGAGGCCGGCGAGACGACGAGGCTGGCGCCACTCGGTTGACTCTGGACGCTGCCAACGACCCGTCCGTAGAACCAGAACGCATCGTCCGTCGTCCGGATGCCGCGCGACAGGCGGATCTGGCTGCCGAGCCCCCGGACTCCGACGAAGATCGCGCTCGTGGCGCCGATCAGCCGATCGGTGCCCGGTTTCGGCATCAGGTACACGCGCTCCAGCAGGCTCGACGTGGTCGCAATCATTCCAACGGCGCCGCCGCGGCCCGCGGAGGAATAGACGGTGATGTTCCGCAGCGTGCAGCCGGTGCAGTGATTCGTATTCACGGCATCACCGCCGGAGGCCCGCAAGGCCACGACGGCGATGTCGCCCGGCCTGATGGCGCCGACGGTCGCCGGGGCCGTGAAACTGGTGAGCGGCAAGTGATCGCCGACGAACGGCCGCGTGGTTAGCATCCGGCGGGTGCCGAACGCCGCTTGGCCGTTCCTGAACACGTGTACTTCGATACTGTCGAGTCCAAATCCCTGCCAGCCTGTGAGGCTGTTGAAGGCGCTCGGGTCCTGATACCCCGGTTCGACGGTGTACTGGATTCGCGAGTTCGGAACGTCGACCGCCACGACCCGAAGCTGCGTGAACGGCAGCGGCTGAAAATCCGCAGTGAGGTTCTGCACTGTGGCGTTCGTGCTCGAATGGACGACCAAGCCGTAGTACAGCGGGTGCGTGAAGATGAGACTGGCGCCGTGGAAATCGATCGTCATGTTGTCGATCCCGACGACCATGACGTGGGTGTTGTCGACGGTGCTCAGAAAGTAATACGTCCCTGGATCGGTGGCGACCGTGGTGATGCCGTGACTCTTCGCGTACGCGACCCCCGCCCTGAACAGCGGCCCCGCGTCCAGGGTGGGCTGGTTTGGGACCATGTTCGAGCCCGCGATGCCGAGCGCGACGAGATCACGCGACAGGTTCAGCGTCGTCGGCTGCGCGCCGGCGTGGTGCATCGAGGCCATCCAGACCGCGACAAAGAGGACGCAGGCGGAGGGAAGTCGAAGGCGATTCCAGACCATGTCAGCGGCGACTCCGTCCGTACTATAGCTGAGGTGGCTCGGCAGTCGGCGTCGAATTCAGGAGCGCCCTTGAACTGAGCCTCGGTTGCCGGGGTGGCGCGTTGGCCGCGCCTCGGGCGGCCTCGGGTGGGCAGACCGGGTGTCGCAAGATGCGTTGCACCACCGGTCGACGGGCTGACGCGGGTGATGTCGAGCCTGCTGTTCGGCGTGGCGTCCACCGACCCGTGGACGTTCAGCGGCGTCGCGGTGCTGCTGCTGTGCGTGGCTGCGGTGGCGTGTCATCTGCGGCGCGGCGGGCGATGAACGTCGATCCAATGGTCGCGCTTCGATGCGAAATAGCGCGATTGCACAGCGCTTCGCACATGCGCGCGTAGTGAGGCGCGCGGAACGTGACGTCTCGATGCGTCATGCAGAGTCCTCCGAGATGCGACCACCATGAGACCACGACGAGATAGCGCCTAGTGGCGTCGGCGGTTTGAATCGACGCGACCTCCCTGGACTGGAGAGCGCGACCAGACCTGGGAGCAGGACCTGGTGGCGGTAGAGCCAAGACCCACCGCCAACGCGGCGCTCAGCAACCATCCGCGCACGACGCGGCTTGTTTTCTTCCGCCACGAGCCGACTCACGGTGAGCGGCAGTGATAGGTGCGCTGCGGGTGCAACATAGGCAGGCGGGTCCGTGTCTGTCGTGCTGGTCCACGGAGGGTTCGTTGATGGTTCCGGCTGACAGGGCGTCTACAACCTCCTGCGCCAGCGCGGGTGCCGCGTCACTATCGTCCAGAATCCGACGCTCTCGCTCGACGACGATGTCGCCGTCACCACGTAAGCTTCCCGGAGTTCTTACAGCTGGCAGTAGACGGCTCCGCGTCGGGAGCGGTCGTTCGGAGACGTTGGGCTGTAAGGATCTGCGCTCGGATTGCGTTCATCCAAGTAGGCGCGTCGAGCCGTTCGGCTGGAGGTGTGAGTTGGCGGAGAGGGTGGGATTCGAACCCACGTGCCCTTGCGGACAAGACGCTTTCGAGGCGCCCCCGTTACGACCACTTCGGTACCTCTCCGCTGAGGTGGGACCGCGTCCGGTTGCCCGGAACATTTGATTATAGCCGGGCGCCGGCCCGATTGCCTATCGCAGCAGTCGCCATCGCTGCGTGCCAACCGGCACCGAGTCGTCTCGCTAAGCAAAGGAAACGGGGAACCTGCCCGGACAGGCAGGCCCCCCGTGGCACACCGCGCCCTTACGGACGGGTGACCCTTACTGGGCGATGCGTACCACCTGACCGTCGCCGGCCGTCTTGCTGTTCACCGTGACGTAGATCGAATTGTCGGGCCCGATGGCCATCTTCCCGGGCGAGATCAGCAGCCCGGCGGCCAGCTCCTTGCGCGAGCCGAAGAGTCCGAACCTGGTCAGTCGGCCGATGTTGCCGGGTACGGCCAGGCTGTTCACGTCGTGTTCGAGCACATAGGCCGCGCCGTCCCCGCCGATTTGGATGTCGATGATGTTGGTGAAGCCATCCGCGAGAATCGTCGGAGTGCCGCCGCCTGGCGGTACTCGGTAGACACGGGCACCGCCGACCGGGAACGGGAAGCCGGTGAGCTCGCCGACATAGAGGTTGTTGTCGCGGTCCTCGGCGATCGACGTCGGGACGGGCTCCATCTGCACCTCCACACCGCCCGGGCCAGGCACCGGGCGATTCGGGAACACCGCCATCGTCGACAAGGTCAGGCTCTGATCGATCTTCAGGAACGAGTTACCCCCGGCATCGGCGATCACGGCGCTGGCGGCCAGAATGTCCAACCCGTAGGCGTTCGAGTCTATCGGGCCGCCGGCCGGGTTGTTCGCGGCCTCGTAGGCCCCGAAGTCGGCGACCACCGTGATCTGCCCCGTGTAGCTGATCATCAGCAGCGACGCCAGGTTGATGCCGGCGGCCTTGAAGGGCGCCAGCAGCGCCGGGTCACCGCCAGAGCCGACGGTCACGAAGGCGCGGTCGAACCCGAATTGGATGTCGTGCGGGCCGGTCGCGTCGGCCCCGGTTGGACCGGCGAGCGATGGCAATCCGGTGAGGATGCGGGCCTGCCCACCAGTGGTGAGGACCCGTGAAATCGCGCCGGTCGGGCCGTAGCAGCGCTGCCCGGGAGGGCCGGGCGGGTTCGGCAGGCACAGCGCACTGGTGCCACCGCGTCCAGCCTCCGCCACATACAGGGCCCCGTCGGGACCGAATGCCAGGCCACGCGGGTTGTCCAGCCCCGTCGCTACTACCGTGGGCGCCTGGGCGCTCACTTCGGCCACCAGGGGCGTCAGCCCGACCGTCAACACCACCGTCAGCACCGCGATCGACACGCTTCGTCCGCTCATGTGAATCCCTCAATCTGCCGGTCAGCCACCGGCGGGCCGCACAGGTCTGATGCACAGCACCTGCCATCGAGAGACTAACTCCGATCGGCTGCAATGCGAACACGAAGAACGTACCTGGGACGCCTCGTGCTCACCGTCGCGCGAGCGCTTCACACTGCCGGAGGGCCCGCCCGCGCCGGCCTCAAGCGCGGCGGGCGCGAAAGAACGCCTGCATCACCTCGCGGCAGTCGTCCTCGAGCACCCCGCTCACGACGGCCGAGCCGATGGTTGAGCGCCGGCAGGTCGTGCGCGGCGATGGTCGAGCCCAGGGCGCCGGCCTTCGGTTCAGCGGCGCCGTAGACCACGGTCCCCACCCGGGCATGCACCATCGCCCCCACGCACATCAGGCAGGGCTCCACGGTGACGACCAGCGTGGCGCCGGTCAGGCGGTAGTTGCCGAGGGCCGCGGCAGCCGCGCGAATGGCCACGACCTCGGCATGCGCGGTGGGATCGTGCGCGCCAATCGGCTGGTTGTGTCCGACGCCGACGATCACGCCATCCAGCGCCACCACCGCGCCGACTGGCACTTCCCCGGCCAGCGCCGCCTGGCGGGCCAGCTCGAGGGCGCGCCGCATCAGCGCCTCGTGATCGGCTGCGCTCACGGCACCTCGATCCGGCTGTCGTCGTCGGGAAGGTGCACACGGCGCGTCAGCTCGTCGATGAGCGTGCCGGCGATCACCAGCACGATCGGACCGAGCACCAGGCCGACGAACCCGAAGGCGGCCACCCCGCCCAGCAGGCCGATGAAGACGACCAGGCCGCTCGCCGAGGTGCGCCCGCTGAGGAGCAGGGGCCGCAGCACGTTGTCGGCCGAGCCCAGCACCACCGCGCAGATCAGGCTGAGGACGATGGCCCGGGTGACCTCCCCCGACAGGAACAGCCACAACGCCATCGGCACCCACACGATGGTGGCGCCGATCACCGGCAGCAGCGAGGTGATGGCCATCGCCACGCCCCACACCGCCGGGGCCGGCAGCCCGAGGGCCCAGAACGCGATGCCGCCGATGAAGCCCTGCACCGCCGCCACGGTCAGCCCGGCGCCGACGCTGGCCACCACCAGATCGGAGGTCACGTTGATCAGGCGCTGGCTCTCGGCCTCGGGAAACGGCAGCAGCCGCCGCACGACCTCGGCGAAGGCGGTGCCGTCGCGCAACAGGAAGAAGAGCGCGAAGAGCATCACCAGCAGGCTGCCAACGGTGGCCAGCACGTTGGCGAGGAGCGAACCGGCCTGTCCCGCCAGGAACGCGGCCGCCGCCCTGGCGCCGTCGGAGAGCAGCGTCATGGGGTCGGGCGGCAATGGCACCGGCAGCCGGGCACGGAGCGTGCTCCACACCTCCATGACTTGCTGGGGCGTGGTGGCCGAGAGGTTGTTCACGTAGTCCACGGCGAGCGGCACCTGCTGCACGACGACCGCCGCCAGGAACGCCGCCGGCGCGATGAGGAGCACGGACGTGAGCAGCGTGGTGACCAGCGCGGCGTTGCCGCGGCTCAAGCGGATGCAGAAATGCAGGTACACGGGACGCAGCGTCACCGCCAGGATGACCGCCCACGCCAGCGGGCCGAGGAACGGCCACACCACCTGCATGGCCAGGTACGCCACCAGGATCACCACGGCGTAGAACAGCAGCTCGGTGAACCGCTCGCGGCCCGACAGTCTCGTCCTCAAGGCGCTACTTGCCCTTCAGACTGCCGGGCAGGTTGACGGCGCCGATCGCCAGCGCCAGCAGCCCGCCGAGGACCGGGAACCCGTAGCCGTTGGTCAGGTAGCCGTAGGTGAAGATGATGCCGCTGGCGAAGTGGAAGTTCAGGACCATCAGCAGCGCCAGCACCGCGGCGTAGCGGGTCAGCGTCCCGGTGATGAGCGCCACACCCGTCGACAGTTCGCCCAGCAGCACCAGGCGCGCGAAGATCGGCGCAAACGGGATGCACACGCGCTCGAGGTAGGCGCGGTTCCAGGCGTTGGCGTTCTCCAGGTAGCCGGTCAGTTGATCGGTGAGCGCCGACGGGTTGGTCAGCCAGCCGATCTTGCCGATGCCCTGGAACAGGAAGAACGCGCCGAGCAACACGCTGAGCGTACGGAGACCACGGGCTTGCGGACTGGCAGCCATGCCTGTGAGCTTATCGCAGGCGACCCGGCCGCGGCCGGGCGCGGACCGGCGCGGTGCCTAGGCACCAGTGACGACGCCTTCGTTGCTCGGCGGGCTGGTTCCGCCGTTGCTGACGGCGCGTACACGCACATAGTGGATGCCCGGGGGCACTCCGGGCACCTCGAACGAGGTGCCGCCGAATCGCGACTCGCACATGCTCCCGCGACGCGGAACGCGTAGCGGGGCTTGAGCTAGAGGCTGCAGGGCGTAGCCAACTCGCCGAAGGAGCGTGGGCGCGCCTCCCGATCGACTCGTACATGCTCCCGCGACGCGAAACGCGTTGCGGGGCTTGAGCTAGAGTCTGCAGGGCGTAGCCAACTCGCCGAAGGAGAGTTGGCGCGCCCTGCACGACTCGAACGTGCGACCTCCTGGTTCGTAGCCAGACGCTCTATCCAACTGAGCTAAGGGCGCGGGGCCTGAGAAACTCCAAGCTTAACACAGCCACTTCCCTGGTCTGGCCGTCACCGCCCCTGCGTGGCCACGACCGGACGCTGCAGACCGAAGCCCACCGGCCACGACTCCGACAGCGCCACGGGCAGCGTGGCCCGCACCGCGATCTCGCCGGCCAGCGCCCGCACTACGGCGGTCTCCGCGGCATCGCCCAGGTCGTAGGTGAGGAGCATCGCCGGCAACGAGGGTGCGGCCAACGCGGCATACGGGCTGCCGAAGAACGCCGTGACCAACGGCTGATTCCGGCGGGCCGCGCCAGCGGATAGATCGGTCATCAGCCGGATGATGTCCGGCGACAGATCCAGCCGGCCGCTGCCCGATGCGGCGCGCACGAACACCCCGATCACCACCGCGTCGTGGCTGGCCGCCATCGCCCGCACCAGCTCCAGCTCCTCGGACGACGTGTGATCAGACAACTCCACGGCGGTGACCGACGGCCATCGCTTGCGGAGCTCGGGGATGACCGTCCGGCTCGGCGCCGCGATCCGCCAGTTTCCCGGATAGTCGAGCACCGACAGGTAGAGGAGCCGGCCCGTGCGGGCCGTGGGCAGCGGCACCACGGATCGCGCGTCACGGACGAGCGTCACGGCCTGTTCGGACACGACCCGCGCCATGTCGGCGCCGGCCTTCGTGCCCACCGCCGCCATCACTTCGTTCAGATCGACGGCGCGCCGGAGGTGCAGGCCGAGCCGCGCCTTGTGTGTGAGCAGGCGACGCACCGACTGTTCGAGGCGCGCCCGCGTCAAGCGCCCGCTGGCCAGCGCCGCCATCACCGCGGCGTGGGCCTGGCGGGCATCGACGGGATCGAGCACGACGTCGGCACCGGCTTCGAGCACCCGTACCGCGGCCTCCCCGGGATCGACCATCGTCTTCACCGCGTCCATCAGCAGCGAGTCGGTGTAGATCACGCCGGCGAATCCCAGGTCGCGGCGCAGCAGCCCCGACACGATCGGCGCGCTGAAGGTGGCCGGGCCGGGCGTGGGGTCGAGGGCGGGCATCTCGACGTGCGCGACCATCACCGCCTCGACCCCGGCGGCGATGCCGGCGCGAAACGGCGCCAACTCCACGCGGTCGAGCCGGGCCCGATCGTGGGGGACCGTGGCCAGGCCGAGGTGGGTGTCGATGGCCGAGTCGCCGTGTCCCGGAAAGTGCTTGAGCGTGGCGAACACCCCGCCGGCCTGCAGCCCCGCCACCGCCGCGCGCACCATCGTGCCGACGCGACCCGGGTCTTCGCCGAACGACCGGATGTTGATCACCGGGTTGCGCGGGTTGTTGTTCACGTCGGCCACCGGCGCGAAGTTCACGTGCACGCCGAGGGCGCGGGCTTCGCGCGCGGTGAGCTGCGCGGCCTGGCGCACCAGCTCGGGATCGCCGGCGGCGCCGAAGGCCATGGCGCGCGGGAAGCGGTTGCCGCCGTTGATCCGCATGCCGACGCCGTGCTCGAAGTCGGCAGCAACCAGGAGCGGCAGCTTCGACAGGCCCTGCAGCCGATTGAGGATGGCGGCCAGCTCCAGCGGCTGCCCGAGAATCGTCGGGCCGTAGGTGGGGTTCAGCATCACCGGCGGCACCGTCTCGACGCCGCCGAAGGCGCAGAAGCCGCCGATGTGCACGTCGCGCACCAGCGAGGCGAGCGCCTCGAACTCCTGGGCATCGGCGCTGAGGTAGGTCGAGTTGAGCCGCCCCATGAACAGCTGGCCGACCAGTTGCTCGGGGGTCAGGCTCTTGAGCGTGCTCTCGACCCACCGCGCGGCGTCCTTGTCGAGGCTGGGAGCGAGCGTGGGCACTGGAGGCGCCACGGCCGCCGGAACCGTGCGCGGCGGCGTCGCCGGCCGCCGTCCCTGCGCATGTGTCACCGGAATGATCGGGTCGACGGCGACCGCCGCGCACACGACGACGGCGAGCAGCGTTGGGAGGAGGAACCTTCGCACAGTCGGCATCATATCGGCTCGTCTGCCAATTCCCGAGCCCCGAGACCCGGGCCCCCGGACCCGCTATGATCCCCCCGTGTCCCAGCACGCACACAAGGCCGAGGCGCCGCGCGTCGTCCGCGTGGCCGTGCTGACCATCAGCGACACCCGCACCGCGGCCACCGATGCCAGCGGCCGCGCCATCGCCGACCTGCTCGAGGTCGAGGGCCATCACGTGGTGGCCCGGGCCATCGTGCGCGACGAGCCGGCCGAGGTCACCGCCTTCCTGCGCGCGCAGCTCGCCGGCGACGCCCAGGTGATCGTCACCACGGGTGGCACCGGCATCACGTCACGCGATTCGACGTTCGAGGCCATCGACGGGCTCCTCGAGAAGCGCCTCGACGGCTTCGGCGAGCTGTTCCGGAGGCTGAGCTACGACGACATCGGCCCGGCGGCGATGTTGAGCCGCGCCTGCGCCGGCCTGGTCGGTGGCCGGGTCGTGGTGGCCCTCCCGGGCTCGGAGGGCGCGGTGCGGCTGGCGATGACCAAGCTCCTGCTGCCGGAGCTCGCGCATCTCGTGCAGCAGGCGTCGAAGTAGCCCCCAATGCGCCCGTTCGCTAACACGATTCCCCTCGACGAGGCCAAGGCGATCCTCGAGGCCGCGGCCCGGCCGATCGACCGCGTGGAGCGGGTGCCGCTCGCGGCTCTCGCCGACCGGGTGCTGGCCGAGGAGGTCATCGCCGAGGCCGACGTCCCGCCCTTCGCCCGCGCGATGATGGACGGCTACGCGGTGCGCGCCGCCGACACGACCGGGGCGTCGTCGGACACACCGCGCGTGCTGACGATCGCCGGTCGCGTCTTCACCGGCGAGGTGTTCGCCGGCACCCTCGAGGCCGGCGCCTGCGTCGAGACCGCTACCGGCGCGCCCTTGCCGGCTGGAGCGGATGCGGTGGTGATGGTCGAGGACACCCGGCCCGCCCAACCGGGTGGCGTCGCCATCGCCACCGCCGTCACACCCGGCCAGCACGTGGGACGCGCCGGCGCCGACATCGCCGGCGGCGCGACCGTGCTCCGGCCGGGCGATCGGCTGCTGCCAAGCCGCCTCGGCGTCCTGGCGGCGCTGGGACGCACCGACGCGATGGTCCTGGCCCGGCCGCGGGTCGCGTTGGTCTCCACCGGCAACGAGGTGGTGGCCCAGGGCCAGCGGCTCGGCCCCGGCCAGATCTACGACATCAATCGCCACACGCTGTCGGCCGTGGTCGCCGATCACGGTGGCGTCGCGGTGCCGCTGGCGGTCGCCGCCGACACGCTGGAGGCCCTCGACCGGGCCGTGGACGACGCGCTCACGTGCGACGTGATCGTGTTTTCAGGCGGCAGCTCGGTGGGCGATCGCGATCTGGTGCTCGACGTGCTGCGCCGGCGCGGCGAGGTGGCGTTCCACGGCATCGCCACCCGTCCGGGCAAACCCACGGCGTTCGGCCGCATCGGCGAGGTGCCGGTGTTCGGCATGCCGGGCAATCCCACCTCGTGTCTCACCAACGCGTACGTGCTGCTGGCGCCGTTCCTGAGACGGCGGGCCGGGCTGCCGCCGCATCGGCCGCACGTCGTGCAGGCCCTGTTGGCCCGCCGGGTCACATCAGGCGCCGGCCGCCACCAGTTCTACACCGTGCGCCTGGTCGATGGGCGCGCCGAGCCGGCGTTCAAAGCCTCGGGCGACATCACGAGCATGGCCCACGCCGATGGCTACATCGAGATCGCCGCGGATGCGACCGCGGTCGAGGCAGGGACTCAGGTCGATGTCGTGCTCTTCTGACGCCCGGCAGGCTGGCTCTCCTAGAAGCTGAAGCGCGAGACCAGCGCGGCCAGCGGTGACCAGCTGGCGGTCGGCGAAAAGGGCGCCCACCGCGTCGCCGCCGGCCATGTGGGCCAGGTAACCGCACAGCGTCCACCAGCGGACCGGCCGCCACATCGCCTCGCCTTCCACGATCGTGCCCAGCGTGCCGGCGCCCCGGGTGTTGCGGCCCAGGTAGCCGAAGTAGTTGCCGCGCCGCTCGGTGGCGCCGCTGCCCGAGTACCAGCGGTCGGCGGTCGAGGCCAGCGTCGCCCGGTGCACGCCGGCCTGCAGGTGCAGCTCGCGGTGCGGCTCGAGCCGGGCCTCCCCCCAGACATCGAGCACGTTCATCAGGGCGTAGGTATTCGACCGCACGTAGCGGTCGCCCGAGGGCAGCATCGGGAAGAACGTGCCGTGCCGGTTGTCCGCCGCGTCGCCATCCCCGGATGCGTAGACCATCCCGGCCCGCACGAGAGGCCGCCCGGGTGCGGCGGTCCAGCGGAAGCCGCCTTCAGCAAGCGCCGACAGGGCGCGATGCGGCTGCCCGTACCAGTCGCCGAACTGTGCCGCCGACCAGGCCGTGAGGTCCCAGGTGCCGCGATCGCGCGGATACACGCCGGCCGCCGACGCGCCCACCGTGATGATGGCGACATCGGCGGCAGCGGCCGGGAGCCCGGTGTTGTCGGGGCGGGCGCGCACGTCACGGGTGTCGCGATACCCCGTCGTGAACACCTGCAGCCGCGTGCGATCGACGAGGGCGCCGGGAGTTGCGGTGACGTCGAGCGTCGCGACCTGCACGCGATCGATGGGCAGGCTGGCCGATTCCTCGAAGGTGCCCTGCGTGGGCATCGCGGCAGTGGCTGTCCACTGCCAGTCGCCGTGGACCACGCGCGCGCGGCCGCCGTCCCAGGCACGCTCGTACAGCGAACCCTCCATGTCGCCCAGCAGCCGCGCCGACAGCCGCTCGCGGGCGAGACTCTCGGTGGGATCCAGCGGCGGCTCCGGCCCGGGCGCCTGCGACAGCCGGCCGATCTCCACCAAGACGCGGCGTGAGGCCGACGAGTACGCCGCGCTCAGTGCCCGCAGGTAGAACTGATAACTGAACGTGTCGGCGGCCTGGAAGAAGTAGGCGCCGCCGTTGCCCAGCAGCCCGGGCCCGATGGCGCCGCGCGGCAGGCCCTCGACCCGCACGTACTGGAGCTCGCCGTTCAACGACCATCGGCGGCCGTCGTAGCGGACCCCGAGCGTCGAGCGGTTACCGAGGAATGTGTAGTCAGGCTCTGTGCCGCCGCCCTCGTACGGCTCGAAGAACCGCCACAACTCAACCCGCGTGACGTTCTCGAGCAGGAACGACGTGTCGCCCGACGCCGCGTCGGCGGACGGCGGTGTGGCCGGCGTGGGCTCCTGCGCGGCGGCCTCATCGGCAACGCCCCACAAACAGGCCAAGGCCGCAATCGCGGCAAGATGACGAAGCCGAATCACAAGGTCGGAGCGGTCCCCAGCGGGACCGCTCGCCATCCTAGCCGCTAGCCGCTAGCCCCTAGCCGCTAGAAGTTTGTTCACTTCGGCCCAGTTCACCACGTTCCAGAACGCGGCGAGGTAGTCGGCGCGCCGGTTCTGGTACTTCAGGTAATAGGCGTGCTCCCAGACGTCCACGCCGAGGATGGCCTTCTTGCCCTCCATCAGCGGGTTGTCCTGGTTGGGCGTGCTGGTGATCTCGAGCTTGCCGCCGTTGTCCACCAGCCAGGCCCAGCCGCTGCCGAAGCGGCCCATGCCGGCAGCCTGGAACTGCTCCTTGAACTTGTCGAAGCTGCCGAAGGCGGCGTTGATGCCGTCGGCAACGGCGCCGCCAGGCGCGCCGCCGGCCTTGGGCGCCATGAGCTTCCAGAACAGCGAGTGGTTCCAGTGGCCGCCGCCGTTGTTGCGCACCGGTCCCCGGATGTCCTCGGGCACGGTCGCGATGCCCTTCACCAGGTCGTCGAGGCTCTTGGCGTGCAGATCGGGGTGTTTGTCGAGCGCGGCGTTCAGATTGGTCACGTAGGCCTGATGGTGCTTGCCGTGGTGAATCTGCATCGTCTGGGTGTCGATGTGCGGTTCGAGCGCCGCAGCGTCGTACGGCAGCGCGGGCAATGCATGAGCCATGGAGCGAGCCTCCTCAGGGGGCGGTATGTCGGTTGGTCGGAGTCCGATCGTAGCAGAAGGCAGCGCGGCGCCGGGATGGCGCGCCTCGGCCCCGGCGGGCGCACCCGCCGTCAGTGGATCTGCAGCATCCGGTCGAGCGCCACCCGGCCCCAGCGGATCTGGTGCTCGGGCACCTCCACCTGGTTGTGCACCCGGCCGTCGACCAGGCCCTCGAGCACCCAGAGCAGATGGTTGGGCGAGACGCGGAACATCGTGGAGCACAGGCAGCCCAGCTGATCGAGCGACAGCACGGTGATGCCCCTGGGCGCCACCTCCGCGGCCAGCCGGTGCACCAGGTGCACCTCGGTGCCCACCGCCCAGACCGACCCGGGTGCCCCGGCGCGGACCTGCGACAGGATGTACTCGGTCGAACCGCTGTCGTCGGCCGTCTCCACGACCTCGAACGGCACCTCGGGGTGCACGATCACGCGCACGCCGGGATGCTCGCTGCGCACTGCGGCAATCTGCTTCGCCGTGAATCGCACGTGCACCGAGCAGTGGCCCTTCCACAGAATCAGCCGCGCGCCCTCGACCTCGTCGCGGGTGACGCCGCCAAAGGGCAGCTTGGGATCCCACACCACCATCTGGTCGAGCGGCACACCCAGCCGGAAGAACGCCGTATTGCGGCCCAGATGCTGATCGGGCATGAACAGGATCTTCTCGCGCTGGCTCCAGCCCCACTCCAGCACCGCCGCGGCGTTCGACGACGTGCACACGGTGCCACCGCGCTCACCGACGAAGCTTTTGATCGCCGCCGCCGAGTTGATGTAGGTCACCGGCACTGTGCGTGAGGCCATGCCCATCTGCTCGAGTTCGCTCCAGCAGATCTCGAGCTCATCGGCCGGCACCATGTCGGCCATCGAGCAGCCGGCGGCGAGGTCGGGCAGGATCACCCGTTGGTGCGGCAGCGCCAGCACGTCGGCGCTCTCGGCCATGAAGTGCACGCCGCAGAAGACGATGAATTCGGCGTCGGGGTGCCTGGCCACCTCGCGCGACAGCTTGAACGAATCGCCGGTGTAGTCGGCGAAGCGGATCACCTCGTCGCGCTGGTAGTGGTGGCCGAGGATGACCAGCCGGTTGCCGAGCGTGGCCCGCGCGGCGGCGATGCGGCGCTCCATCTCCTCGTCCGACAAGCCGAGATAGCGCTCGGGGAGCGGCTGCCGCTCGCCGATGCTGGCCTTCTCCACCTCGTTGAGAACCGGCAAAAAGGTGCCTGTGCTCATCGTCTTCGCCTTCGCCCCTTCGCCGCGCCACGGTCGTACGATTGCGAGCTTGTGAAACTTTTCGCAATCTCCGGACGCGAAAAGACCAAGGGGGGCCGGTGGGCGATTGCCTCGGCGTGCCTTGGTCTGCATTCGATAGTAGCAGAACGCGCGCCGGGCGCAAGGGCCCGCGGCCCGAGCCAGTACGATCGGGGTTCCATGCCCGAACTGCCCGAAGTCGAACTGGTGCGACGCATGCTCGAGCCGGCGATGGCCGGCGCCCGCATCACGGCGGTCGAGGTGCGGCGGGCGAACCTGCGCATCCCCTTTCCCGCCGGGTTCGGCGACCGGCTCGTCGGCCACGAGGTCAGGACGTTGAGCCGCCGCGCCAAGTACCTGCTCGCCGCGCTGTCGTCGGGCGAGACACTGCTAGTCCATCTGGGAATGTCGGGTGACTTCCGCGTCGAACGGGGCGTTGCCTCGGATCAGGGCAAGCACGACCATGTGGTGTTCGCGATGTCGTCGGGCGCGACCGTCACGTTCAACGACCCGCGCCGCTTCGGCTTGATGGACCTGGTGCCGCCCGGGGCGCTCGCCGCGCACCCGCTGCTCGGAGCGCTCGGCCCGGAGCCGCTCTCAGCTGAGTTCGACGCCACCGTCCTCGCCCGCGCCTGCCGCCGCAGGAAGGTCGCGATCAAGGTGGCCCTGCTCGACCAGAAGGTGGTCGCCGGGCTCGGCAACATCTACGCGAGCGAGGCGCTGCACGTGGCTGGCCTGTCGCCACGCCGGCGGGCAGCGACGCTGGCCACGCGCACCGGGCAACCGTCGCCGGCCGCGCGGCGTCTCGCCGCCGCGATCGTCAAGGTGCTGGAGCACGCGATCAGCCGACCGGCGTTACGATTCCGCGTCTACGAACGCGCCGGCGAGCCGTGCCCACGGCGCGGGTGCGGCGGGACGATCAAGCGGATCGTGCAGGCGGGGCGATCGACGTTCTACTGCCCGAAGTGCCAGCGCTGAACTGGCAGAGCTAAAGCTCTGCCCTACACGAGCTGTCAGCGCTGAGCAGCCGTAGGGCAGCTCTTCAGAGCTGCCGCTGCACCCGACTCAGGCCACGGCGGCCGGCACGCGGACCACGTTGTAGAGCGTGTCGCGCTCGATCGGCTCGCGGCCGGCGTCGCGGATCAGGCGCTCGATCTGATCGGTGCTGAGCGCCGTCGGCGTGGTCGATCCGGCCATGTGGTAGATGGTCTCCTCCTGCACCGTGCCGTCGAGGTCGTCGGCGCCGAACCACAGCGCCGTTTGCGCCAGTTCGACGCCGGAGGAGATCCAGTAGGCCTTGATGTGATCGACGTTGTCGAGCAGCAGCCGCGCCACGGCGTGCGTGCGCAGGGTGTCGGTGCCGGTCGGCGCCGGGAGCTTGCGCATCTGGTTGTGGTCGTTGTGGAAGGCCAGCGGGATGAACGCCTGCAGGCCGCCGGTCTCGTCCTGCAGCGCCCGGATCTGCAGCAGGTGATCGACGCGTTCGGCCATCGTCTCGATGTGGCCGTAGAGCATCGTCATGTTGGTGCGGATGCCGAGGCGATGCGCGGTGCGATGCACGGCGAGATAGCGGTCGCCGTCGCACTTGTCGTAGGAGATCTTCCGCCGCACCCGCGGCGCGAAGATTTCGGCGCCGCCGCCGGGCAGCGAGTCGAGGCCAGCCGCGCGCAGCTCCACCAGCACCTGCTCGTCGGTCTTGCCGTAGTGATCGGCGAAGAAGGCGATTTCCACCGCGGTGAAGCACTTCAGGTGGATCCCGGGCCGCACCCGCTTCAACCCGGTCAGCAGATCGGTGTAGTAGCTGAAGGGCAGCCCCGGGTGCAGGCCGTTCACCATGTGCACCTCGGTGAGCGCCTCGCCGTCGCGGGCCCGCAGGCGGCTGAGGATCTGCTCGACCGACGCGGTGTGCGCGCCCGGCTTGTCGGGCGTCAGCCGCGCGAACGCGCAGAACAGGCACGACGCCTCGCAGACGTTGGTGGCCTCGAGCCGCAGGTTGTGGTTGAAGTAGGTGCGGCCGGCGTGACGCCGTTCGCGCTCGCGGTTGGCCAGCCAGCCGACGCTCAGCAGGTCGGGAGCCGCGAAGAGCCGCTCACCATCCTCGAAGCTCAGGCGCTGCCGCGCCTCGACCTTGTCGGCGATCCCGGAGAGTCCGGCGGCGCGGAGTCGTTCGCGCATGGTGTCGCGCGGCCCGCCACCCCCGAGCCCTTCCCGGGCCCCGGGACCCGAGCCTCGACCCCGACCTAGGAGACACCCCAGACCTGCGCGCGCAGGGTCCGCGAGCGAGGCCCGTCGAGCTCGGCCATCAGGATGCGCTGCCACTGGCCCAGCACCACTTCCCCGCCGCTGATCTGCAGGGTGAGCGAGTGGCCGAGCAGCATGGCGCGCAGGTGCGAGTCGGCGTTCATGCGATCGCAATCCGATTGATTGGGGTCGTTGTGCTGGTAGTAGCTGTCGCGCGCCACCATCTCTTCGAGGAAGCGGCGGATGTCCGAGAGCAGGGCCTTCTGGAACTCGTTGATGAAGACAGCGCAGGTCGTGTGCATCGACCAGAGGGTGATCATGCCCTCCTTGATCTTGAAGGTCCGCACGTAGTCCATGACGCGGTCGGTCAGGTCGACGAGCTCGAGGCGCTCGTCGGTGTCGATGACGAAGTTCTCACCGTGGATGACAAGGTTCCCAGCCGTCGCGCGGGCCACCGCCTCAACAGGGGTCTCGCGGACGGTCACGGTCGAACTCTTGCTCATGCGGTCCTCTCAAAAGGCCGCCGGAGGGGGCGCGGCCCTGTGACATGCAAACACAAACGGTATATTTTACGCAAATTTTCGACGGGCCGGCAACGCTGGGGCCATTAGCCCCGGCGGCTGTTATACTGCGCCCTCACTCGACGCGTTCCCGTGGCTGGCCAGGGAAGTGGGTGCGATTCCCACACGGTCCCGCCACTGTAAGCGGGGAGCGCTCGTCCACTGGCTGACCGTGTCGTGGTCAGCCCGTCACTGCCGATCGGCGCCAGGCGGCGCCGGCGGTGGGAAGACGCGGGCGATGCGCGCTGATCCGCGAGTCAGGAGACCTTCCTCCACGGGCCCACGTCCTTCCCCCGCTCCTCACGGAGCGGATCGGCGCGGAGAACGCCGAGGAGGGCCCTGATGACTCGCCTTCGCACGCCGTCGTGGACGACGGCCCCCGTTTCCTTCCGATTTCGCCACGGCTTCGTCAACGCGTACCACGCCGCCCTGATGGCCCTCGCGGGCGTACTACTGGCCGCATCCGCAGCTCAGGCCGACACGCTGCGCGGCCGGGTCGTCGACCCGGACGGCCGCGCCGTGACCGGGGCCCGGGTCACCGTTTCCGGCGCCACGGCGGCGCCGATCGCGGTGGTGACCGACGCCTCGGGAGCGTTCGTCGTCGACGATCTGCCGGCCGGCGCCAGCGTGGAAGTGAACGCGTGGGCCCCTGGCTTGGCGGCGCCGGCCACGCGCGTACAGGTCTCCAGCACGGAACTGGAACTGCGCCTGGCGGTGAGCGCCGTCGACGAGTCGCTGACGGTGACCGCGTCGTACGTGGACACGCCGCTCTCGCTGCTCGCCGACAGCGTCAGCACGCTGTCACGGGCCGACCTCGACGCCCGGCAGATCACCACGCTGGGCGACGCGCTGCGCCTGGTGCCCGGGTTCACCGTGGCCCGCAACGGCGGGCCGGGCACGGTCACGTCGATCTTTCCCGCGCGGCGGCGAATCGGACTACACGATGGTGCTCGTCGACGGCGTGCGGATGAACGCGTTCGGCGGCGGGATGGATCTGTCGCAAGTGTCGATCGCCGGCGCCGATCGCATCGAGGTCGTACGCGGTCCGCAGAGTGCGCTCTACGGGTCGGATGCCATCGGCGGCGTCGTGCAGGTGCTGACCTCGCGGGCCGGCGATCCGATGCTGGACGCGCTGGTCGAAGCTGGCGGCCGCGACGCCCGCCGTGTCGCCGGCTCGGCCCGGGCCTCGCTCGGCGACCTCTACGGTACGCTGTCGGGTCAATACCTGGAGGACGAGGGTTACACGGGTACGGCGCCCGCGGATGGCACGATCGTCTCCAACGACGACAGCCGGGTGTCGGATGCCGCCGTCGGCCTCGGCTGGCGGGCGGCATCGGGAACCGATCTCTTCGGCACGTTCCAGTACCTCGACTCGGATCGGGGCTCGCCCGGGCCCTATGGGTCGAATCCGGCCGGTAACTTCAGCGGTGTCGACCGCGACGCCCGCAGCCTGACGTGGCGCCAGTCGGGCGGGCTGCGCCTGTTGCAGCCTTTGGGCGGCGCCACCAGCCGGGTGCGGTTGCGGGCCGAGGCCGATGTGTCCGACTTCGACCTGGAGTACCGCGACGAGTTCGGATCGACCGGCGAAACCGCTCGCGGCCACGCCCGTTTGCAGGCCGACGCGGCGCTGGCGGCGGGCCTGTCGGGCAGCGCCGGCGGCGAGTGGGTCGGCGAGAGCGGACGCAGCACCTACATCCTCTCGGCGACGGGTGAGGTGCCGGTCGAACGCGATGTCTGGGCGGCGTTCGCCGAGGCGCGGTGGCAGCCGACGGCTCGCTTCTCCTTCACCGGCGGTGCGCGGGCGTCGCGCATCACGCGGGAGGCGCTCCCGGCCAACCCGGACGGCTTCCCGCCCCGGCCGGCGTTCGACGACGAGACGATCGTCGACGTGAACCCGAAGGTCACCGCGGCGTGGACGATCGTCCCCGAAGGCGGCGCGTCGGCCACCTCAACCAGGCTGCATGGCGCGGCGGGCACGGGCATCCGTCCCCCGGACGCGTTCGAGATCGCCTTTACCGACAACGACGGGCTGAAGCCGGAGCACAGCGCCAGCTTCGAGGCCGGCATCACGCAGACGCTGTTTGCAGGCGCGGTGTCGGCCGATGCGACGTGGTTCCACAACACCTACGACGACCTGATCGTCTCGGTCGGGCGCTTCAGCTCGTCGAGTCGCTACACGACCGACAACATCGCCAACGCGCGGGCCCGTGGCGCCGAATTGGGACTCACCGTGCGGCCGTCGGGCCGGTTCTCCGCGCGGGCCGCCTACACGTTCCTCGACACCGAGATCCTTGCCGTGGACGGCGCCGACGGGGAGGCGCCGACGCCGTTCGCCGTCGGCGACCCGCTGCTGCGCCGGCCGCGCCATCAGGGCAGCGTCGACGCGGTCTGGTCGGCCGGCGGGTTTCAGGTGTTCGGGTCGGTGGTGATGCGGGGCGAGACGCTCGACGTCGAGCCGAACTTCGGCACCTTCGGCGGACTCTACGAGAACGACGGCTACACCGTCGTCAACGTCGGAGGATCGTGGACGTTCCTGCGGCGGCTGACGCTGTTCGGGCGGCTCGTCAACGCGTTCGACGAGTCGTACGAGGACACGCTCGGATATCCGGCGCTCGGCCGCACGGCCTACGTGGGACTCCGTGTTGCTGCACGCCGCTGAGCTCGGCTTCGGCTACGACGCCGCCCACCCGGTCCTCGAGGGCATCACGCTCGAGGTCGCCCGGGGGGCGGTGGTGGGCGTGCTCGGGCCGAACGGCTCGGGCAAGACCACGCTCCTGCGGATCCTGTCGGGGACGCGCCGGCCCACGAGCGGGCAGGTGCACCTCGACGGGCAGCCGCTGACCGGGTACACGCGGCGCGCGCTCGCCCGCCGCATCGCCGTCGTGCCGCAGGAGACTCAGCTCGCCTTCGACTACTCGGTGATGGAGATGGTGCTGATGGGCCGGCACCCCCATCTGGGCGTGTTCGAGGTCGAGGGCCCGGCCGACGTCGCGATCGCCCGCGAGGCCCTGGCGGCCACGGGCATGGCCCCGCTGGAGGATCGCGACTTCGCGACGCTCAGCGGCGGCGAGAAACAGCGGGTGATCATCGCGGCGGCGCTCGCCCAGGCCACCGACGTGCTGCTGCTCGACGAGCCGACGTCTTCGCTCGACCTCGGCGCGCAGCTGGAGATCGCGCAGCTGCTCGCCGACCTCAATCGCACGCGGGGCGTGACGATTGTCGTCTCGACCCACGATCTCCACCTGGCCGCCGGCATCTGCCGCGACCTGGTCCTCCTGCGCAACGGCCGGATCGTCGCCGCCGGACCCATCGAAGACGTGCTGACCGGCGCCCATCTCCGCGCGCTCTACGGCGTGGAGGCCGACGTGCGGCGGCATCCGGACACGGGGCATCTCACCGTCGTCCCGGTGCGGCGGACCGCTCGATGACCGTGTCGGTGGCCCGCCGGTTGTGGACGACGCTGCCGCTCTTCGGCCTGGCGGCCCTGGGCGCCATCGTGCTGGCGCCCACGCTGGGCAGCACGGCGATCGACCTGCGGCGGGTCTTCGACACCTCGGTGCCGTGGACCGAGAACATCGACGCGCAGATCTTCTTCGTGGCCAGGCTCCCTCGCGTGCTGGCCGCCGCCCTGGTCGGGGCGGCGCTGGCCGCATCGGGGGTCGTGCTGCAGGCGCTGCTCCGCAACCCGCTGGCGACACCCTTCACCCTGGGCGTCTCGGCCGGCGCGGCCCTCGGCGCCATGCTCGCCATCGCCGTGGGCCTCGACGTCGGCGCGCTGGGCGTCTCGTCGGTGGCGATGGCCAGCTTCCTGGGGTCGATGGTCGCCACCGCCCTCGTCTACTGGCTGGCGAGGAGCCACCGTCGCGGCCTGTCGACCAACGTGCTGCTGCTGGCCGGTGTCACTCTGAACTCGTTTTTCTCCGCCCTCATCCTCTTCGTCCAGTACCTGGCCGATTTCACCCAGTCGTTCCGCACGATCCGCTGGCTCATGGGGGACCTGGACGTCGGCAGCTACGGCCCGCTGCTGGCCGCACTGCCGCTCGTCACGCTGGCCTTCGCGGCGTTCGCGGTGCTGCCGCGCACGCTCAACCTGCTGACGCTCGGCACCGATGCGGCGGCGGCGCGCGGGGTAGACGTGACGCGGGCCGAACGCGTGGCCTTCGTCAGTGCGTCGCTGGCCACCGGCGCCGCGGTGTCGCTGGCCGGTCCGATCGGGTTCATCGGGATCGTGGTGCCGCACCTGGTGCGGCTGCTGGTCGGCTCCGACCACCGCCTGGTGCTGCCGGCGTCGGCGCTGTTCGGCGCCGCCTTTCTCATCGGCTGCGACCTGGTGGCGCGCACGGCGATGGCGCCGCTGGAACTCCCGGTCGGTATCATCACGGCGATGATCGGCGGTCCGTTCTTCCTGTGGCTGCTGGTGCGACGGACGTGACGGTGGAGGGACGAGCATGCCGCCGATGACGAGACGACTGGCCGGCTGGGCCCTGGCGCTGGCGCTGGGCTCGGTGTGCGCGGGCCTCTCGGCGGGCCAGCCGGGGCCGACGCCGCCGCGGCGGATCATCTCGCTCGTCCCCGCCCTCACCGAGATGCTCTTCGCCATCGGCGCCGGTCCGCAGGTGGTGGCGGTGAGCAGCTTCGATACGCATCCGCCCGAGGTCACGCGGCTGCCGCGCGTCGGCGCGCTGCTCGACCCCGATGTGGAGCGCGTGCTGTCGCTGACGCCCGACCTCGTCGCCATCTACGGCAGCCAGACCGATCTGCGGCGCCAGCTCGAACGCGCCTCGATTCCGGTGTTCGACTACCGCCACGGCGGCCTCGCCGACGTCTTCGCCGCGATGCGGGCGCTGGGCACTCGCACCGGTCATCACGGTCGCGCCGACGAGGTGGCGCGCGGCCTCGAGCAGCGGATCGACGAGGTGCGCCGCCGCGTGGCGCCACGGCCCCGCCCGCGCGTGCTGCTCGTGTTCGGCCGCGAGCAGGGATCCTTGCGCAACATCTACGCCAGCGGCGGCCGCGGCTTCCTGCACGACATGCTGCTGGCCGCCGGCGGCGCCAACGTCCTGGCCGACGTCGCGCAGGAAGCGGTGCAGGCGACGACCGAGCTCGTCCTGGCGCGCGCGCCCGACGTGATTCTCGAAGTGCACGAACGCGCCGACTGGACCGACGCCGACACGACGGCGGCGGCGGCCGTCTGGAGCCGCCTGGCGGCGGTGCCGGCGGTGAAAGCGCAGCGCGTCCACGTGCTGGCTGGCGAGGGGCTGGTCGTGCCCGGACCGCGCGTCGCGGCGGCCGTCGAGCGCTTCGCCGATGCGCTCCACCCCCCGGCGGCGCGATGAAGGTGCTCGTCTCGTGGTCGAGCGGCAAGGACTCCGCGTGGATGCTGCACGTGTTGCGCACGATCCATCCGGGTGCCGCGCAGGGGCTCCTCACCACCACCAACGAGGTGTTCGACCGGGTCGCGATGCACGGCGTCCGGCGCGACGTCCTCGAGGCGCAAGCGGCGGCGGCGCAGCTGCCACTCGAGGTGGTGCCGCTGCCCTGGCCCTGTCCGAACGAGGAGTACGAGCGGCGCATGGCCGGGGCGGTGGACCGCGCGGTGGCCGACGGGTTCACCCATGTCGCGTTCGGCGACTTGTTCCTGGAGGACGTGCGGCGCTACCGCGAAGAGCGGCTGGCTGGCACCGGCCTGACGCCGCTGTTTCCGTTGTGGAAGACCACGACGACGGCAGCGCTGGCACGACAGATGCTGGACGCGGGCCTGAGCGCCCGGCTCAGCACGGTCGATCCCCGGCACCTCGACGTGTCGTTCGCTGGCCGGGTCTTCGACGCCGACTTGCTCGCGGAGCTGCCCGCCGCGGTCGACCCATGTGGCGAGCGCGGTGAGTTCCACACCTGCGTCACCGCCGGACCGATGTTCTCCGGGCCGATCGATGTCGTCGTTGGCGAGACCGTTGTCCGCGACGGCTTCGCCTTCGCCGACATCGTCCTGGCCTGACCGCTGCCGCGACTCGCGTATGCTCGCGAAGGAGGAGCACAGCCAGTGAAACAGATGGCCCTGGGCTGCGGGCTCGGCCTGGGTGGATGGCTCGTCTTCGCCGCGGGGATTTCCTGGTACCTGCAGTCGCGCTCCGGCGTCGAGCCGATCGACACGATTGGCGTCTCGGCGATGGCCGGTTTGATCGGCTGGGCGGGCCTCGGCCTGTTCAGGTCGGCGTTCCAGTCGTGGCGGGAGCGGCGCGCGATCGCCAGCGGCATCGCCGGCGTTAGGCCGGGAGACGGCCCGGGCGCGGTGATCGTCGGCAGGATCCATCCGCAAGGGGCGCCGCTCAAGGCGCCGCTGGATGGCGCCGAGTGCGTCACCTACAGCTACGAGGTCACCCAGGAGACCGGCACGGGTCGGAGCCGGACCACCTCCACCCACTTCAAGGGCGTGGCGCTGACCCCGTCGTTCGTCCTGACGCCCTCTGGCAGCCATCGCCTGCTGGCCGTGCCGGACCTGCACGAGGCCGACGAGGCGGCGGGGTCCAGCTCGGATCACGTCGCCGCCTTCGAGCGCTATGCGCGCGCCACCGCGTTCACGGGCCGCGAGAGTGCGGCGCGGGAGCTGCTCGACCGCTGGACCGATGCCGACGGGTCGTATCGCAGCGACGTGGCCTATGCCATTCTCGACGGTGTGAACCTGGTCAATTGCCGGCTGGCGCAGCGGCACATTCGGCCGGGTGCCTCCGTCGCCGTCTTCGGCACGTTCTCGACGGAAAAGGGCGGCATCGTCCCGACCACCGGCCTCGGCGGCAGCCCGCGCCTGGTCCAGGGCGACGTGCAGCAGCTCATCGCCGTGCTCGGCTCGACGGCGCGCACGCGCCTGATGCTCGGCGTGCTGGCGGCCACCGCCAGCGTAGGGCTGGTGGCGGCCTTCATCGGCTAGCGAGGCTGCGCCTCAGACCAACGACATGTGGCTCCACCTCGCTAGCTACAGCGTTTCTTGGCCCGCACTCCGTGCGGGCGCGACGTCGTGAACGGCCGGTCAAACAGCATGGCTAATTCGCACGACTCCCGGCCGTTCACGACGTCGGGCGATCAGCTCCCGCACCGGATCGTCTGCCTCACAGAGGAGACGACCGAGACGCTGTACCTGCTGGGGGAAGGCGACCGCGTGGTCGGCATCTCGGGCTACACCGTGCGGCCGCCGGAGGCACGCCAGAAGCCGAAAGTGTCGTCGTTCCTGCATGCACGGTTCGAGAAGATTGCCGCCCTCGAGCCCGATCTGGTCCTGGCGTTCTCGGATCTGCAGGCCGACATCACCACCGAGCTCGTCAGGCGCGGCTACGCGGTGTTCACGTTCAACCAGCGCAGCGTCGCCGGGATCCTGCAAATGATTCGCGTGCTCGGCGGGATCGTCGGCGTGGCCGACAAGGCGGCGGCGCTCGCCGGCTCGCTCGAACTCGGACTGGAGGACGTCCGCCAATCGGCGGCGCGGTTCCCCGGGCGCCCGCGGGTCTATTTCGAGGAATGGGACGAGCCGCTCATCAGCGGCATCCGCTGGGTCGAGGAGCTGGTGGCGATTGCCGGCGGCACGCCCGTCTTCCCCGAGCTTCGTGAGGCCGCGCTCGGGAAGGATCGCATCGTCACGGCGGAGCGCGTCATCGCCGCGGCACCCGAGGTGTTCATCGGCTCGTGGTGCGGCAAGCCGGTGAAGAAGGACAAGGTGCGGGCCCGCGCCGGCTGGGGCGAGGTGCCGTTCGTGCGCGACGGCCGGATCTTCGAGGTGAAGTCCACCTACATCCTGCAGCCCGGCCCCGCGGCGCTCACCGAGGGCGTCCGCCAGGTGCACGCCGTGCTGTGCCGCACGCTCGGTCTCGACGTCCCGGCCGCGCTCAGGCCCGGCGAGCGCTGGGACGACGGCGTCGCGGCGACGGGACCGGCGGCTCGATCGGTTCCACCACCACCATGACGAAGCGGGTGGCGCGGCCACGCGCCGCCGCGTACCGGTGGGGCCGATCGGCCTGGAACACCGCGCACTCGCCGGCGGCCACGATCACCTCCACGCCGCCCACCGTGACCGAGGCGTCGCCCTCGAGCACATAGACGAACTCGCGGGTGTGGGCCGGGTGTGCGACGGCGTCGTAGCCGTCGCGCGGGCCGATGCGCCATTCCCACAGCTCCACCGGCACCGGCGCCTCGACCCCGGCCACCAGGCCGGCGGCACTGCCCTTCGACCGGCCGCGCCAGAGCCACGTGATGTCGGCCGGGGTCACCCGGCGCACCACCGGCTCCGCGGAGACCTCCACCAGCTTGAGCAGGGCAATGCCGAGGGCGTTGGCCAGCTTGCAGAGCGTGGCGATCGACGGGTTGGTCTGCGCCTGCTCGACCTGCACCAGCATGCCCTTGCTGAGGCCGGCGCGACGGGCCAGCTCGGCCTGGCTCCACCCGCGGCGGGCCCGCCACTCGCGAACGTTGGCCGCCAAGGCCGCCTCGACGCGGCGCGGGTCGTTCATGGTGTGACCAGTATAGTGAACTCTGAGGACAGTTTGATATCATCGCCCGATGTCCCTGCTCGATCGTCTGCACGTCGCCGATGCCGTGCGGGCGCTGCGTCCCGACTTCGCCCTCTGCGCACTGGCCGTGACCTCGGCCGGCAACGGCCCCGGCGACGCCGGCTCCGAGGCCGGGCTGCGCGACGCCGAGGCGTGGGCCGCGGCAGGGGCCGATGTTCAGCCGCACATCGGCGCGTGGCAGGACGCCTACCGCGCCTTCGGCGCCAAGCCGCAGCGGACGGCGCCGTCGGTCGACGCGCTGTGGAAACGGGCGCGCGCCGGCACGCTGCCGCGAGTGAACTGGCTGGTGGACCTCTACAACGCGGTGAGCGTGCGGCACGTGCTGCCGGTGGGCGGCGAGGACCTGGCGCGCTTTGTCGGACCGATCCGGCTCGTTCGCGCGGCGGGCGACGAGCCGTTCGAGACCGTGGCCAACGGCGCCGCGCTGGTCGAGCACCCGGCGCCAGGGGAGGTGGTCTGGGCCGACGACCTGGGCGTGACCTGCCGGCGATGGAACTGGCGTCAGGGCACGCGCACGCGCCTCGTGGAGACGTCGACCGACGCACTGTTCCTGCTGGAGCGGCTCGACCCGATGCCGCTCGCCGCCCTCGACGCGGCGGCCGACGTCCTGGCCGCGGCCATCCTGGATCGCTACCCCGCCGCGGTGATCGAACGGCGCCGGATCGGGCCGCTGGCGGCGGCGCCGCGATGATGACCTCCCTGCTGGCGCTCGGCGCCGCGGCGTTCTACGGCGCCGCCGACTTCCTCGGCGGCATCACCACGCGTCGCGCCACCGCCATCGCCACCGTGCTCACCACGCAGGGGGCCGGGCTGCTGATGCTGCTGCTCTTCACGCCGCTGATGCTCGACACCGGCCTCGGGCGCCGGGACATGGCGTTCGGCGTGCTGGCGGGGCTCACCGGCAGCATCGGCGTGGCCCTGCTGTACAAGGCGCTGGCGATCGGACCGATGAGCGTCGTGGCGCCGGTGACCGCGGTGTGCGCGGTGATCGTGCCGCTGGTGGTCGGCCTGCTGCAGGGCGAACAACTCACGGCGGCGGCGGCCCTGGGGGTGGTCGTGGCCATCGCCGCGGTCGGGCTGCTGGGCGTGACGCCACCGTCGCCAGCCACCGGCAGCGAGGCGCCGCCAGATGTCGGCCAAGGCGTGCGCGTCGCGCTCGCCTCCGGCGTCGCCGTCGGCTTCTTCCTGGTCGCCCTGGGTCAGACCTCGACTGCCGCCGGGATGTGGCCGCTGGTCGTCTCCCGCAGTGTCTCGATCGGGCTCTTCGGGGCCGTGGCGCTCGCCACCCGGCGTCCGCTCAGCGTGCCGTCGAGCGCGGTGGCTCCGGCCGTGGTCTGCGGCGGCCTCGACATGATCGCCAATGCGATGTACCTCGCCGCCGTCCGGGAGGGCCAGTTGAGCCTGGTGGCGACCCTCGCCTCGCTCTATCCGGCCAGCACCGTCCTCCTGGCCCGCGTCGTGCTCGGCGAGCGCCTCGGTCGCTGGCAGCAGTTGGGCGTCGCCTCGGCCGTGGCGGCGATCGCGCTCATCGTCGGCAACAGCTGAAGGCCCCCGGCCGCGCCGACCGGGATCAGCCGCCGGTCACGCGTACTCGACGGCGACGCGGGCGGGCAGAATCCCCTTCTCGAAGCCTTCGTCGAGGAATCGCTGCACGGCCGTGCGCCCGCGCTCGCCGTAGTCGAGCGTGAGCTGATTGACGTACATGCCGACGAACTCGTCGGCCTTCGCGCGATCGAGGCCACGCCCGTAGGTGAGGGCGTAGTCGAGCGCCTCGTCGCGATGGGTGAGGCTGTAGGCAATCGACGCGCGCAGGATGCGCGACACCTTCGCGACCAGCTCCGGGCCCAGGTCGCGGCGGATCACGTTGCCGCCCAGCGGCAGCGGCAACCCGCCAGTGCGGGCCGCCCACCACTCGCCGAAGTTCACCAGGCTGCGGAGCCCCTCGTCCTGGTAGGTGAGCTGGCCCTCGTGAATCAACAGACCCGCCTCGACCTTCCCGTCGCGCACGGCCTCGAGGATCTGATCGAAGGGCATCACGGTGTAGCGGACGTCGGGCGCGTAGATCCGCAGCGCCAGGAAGGCGCTGGTGAGCTCGCCGGGAATCGCCACCGTCACGCCGTCGAGCGTGGTGGGGCCGCCGTCGCGCACGACGACCATCGGTCCGTAGTTGTCGCCCATCGACGATCCGTGCGGCAGCAGCAGGTACCTGCCGGCCAGGTGGGCGTAGGCGTGGAACGACACCGCGCTGACTTCGTAGGTGCCGGCGAACGCCGCCTTGTTGAGCGTCTCGATGTCGGCGAGCAGGTGCGTGAACTCGAGCCCCTCGCTCGGCACCTTGCCGCTCGACAGGCCGTAGTGCATGAAGGCGTCGTCGGAGTCTGGGCTGTGGGCAACGGTGATGCGCATATCCGAGCCAGTGTACTTCGCGGAAACCGCCGGGAGGAACCGGCGCGACGCAGGGCGGCTCTTCAGAGCCGCGTATGGCGGAGCTGAAGCTCCGCCCTACGCCGAACCGGGAACCGACTACTGGCGTGGCGGCTGCGGCGCCGGCGGGTTGCGGCCCGACTCGATGAGCTTCTGGTAGGCGCGCAGGTCGCGCTGGTAGCGCCAGTCGTCGACCTTGCGGACGCCCGCCGAGGCGGCAGCGTAGGCCAGCCCGAGGATGTCGACGGTCGGCGATCGGAACGCCTGCGGCGTGAGCTGGTAGATCATGTCCGAGTGCGTCGGCGCGGTGCCCGGGACGGCGCCGTAAACGAGATCCTCGCCGGTGAAGAACCGCAGCGCGGGGGCCGTGCCGTAGACGTCGACGAAGTACTCGAGCTTGAGCGGCGCGTCGCCCTGGGTGCGCGCCACGGCGTCGGCCTGGAGCCGCCGGCGGATCGTGGCGATCGAGATGCCCAGCGCCGCGGGGTCGATGGCCGCCGACGTCCCGGTCTCCGGCCCAGCCCCTGGCGCGGCCGAGCTGGCGGCAGGCGCCTGCGCCGCGGCTGCCGCCGGGACCAGCACGGCCAGCGTCACGAACACGGTCGGGAGCCGTCGCATGGGTGATTTAGACGGCCCCACGCCGTCCGCAGTCTGCATCGTAGCATCGGGCCCACGACGGCGGTAGACTCGGGCGATGGCCGCATTCCTGGAGGGTCCGATGCGCACTTCACTCACCCGCTGGTTCCTCGCGTCGGTTCTGGCGCTGTCGGTGGCGCCGCTGGCCGCTCATCACGGCTGGGCGGGCTACCAGACCGCGGAATTCGAGATCGAGGGCACCGTGGAGACCGGGGTCACCTTCGCCGGCGCGCACGCGGCGATGAAGATCAAGGTGAACGACCAGGTGTGGGACATCACCCTGGCGCCGCCGGCCGCGACCTCGCGCGCCGGGCTGAAAGAGGGCGTGATTCCGGTTGGTGCGACCGTGCTCGTGCACGGCCACCGGCACGTCGATCCCAAGCGCTTCGAGATCAAGACCGAGCGGGTGACCTACAACGGCAAGACGTTCAACGTCTATCCCGACCGGACGTAGCGGCGGCCCTTCAAAGCCGCGGTTGCAGGGCAGCTCTTCAGAGCCGAGGATGTAGGGCAGCTCTTCAGAGCTGCCATGAGGCGGAACTAAAGTTCCGCCCTACGACTTCTCATCGCGTCCGTCACAACCGGCGCAGCTGTACCTGCTCGACGTCGTGATTGGCGCCCTTGCGCAGGATGAGGTGCGCCCGCAGCCGCGTCGGCGCGACGTTCTCACGCAGGTTGACGCCGTTGATGTCGGCCCAGATGCCGGCGGCGGTGGCTCGCGCCTCGGCCTCGTTCAACGACCCGTAACGATGGAAGTACGACTGCGGGTCCTGGAAGACCGTGTCGCGGAGGCGCAGGAACCGCTCGACGTACCAGCGCTCGATGTCGCGTTCGTCGGCGTCGACGTAGATCGTGAAGTCGAAGAAATCGGAGGCGAACACCTGCGATCCGCTGCGGTCGGTCGGCCCCTGCAGCACGTTCAGCCCCTCGACGATGACGATGTCGGGCTGGCGCACGGCCTGGGACGCGCCGGGCACGATGTCGTAGCGCTGGTGCGAGTAGACCGGAGCCAGCGCCTCGGGCACCCCTGATTTCACGTCGGCCAGGAACCGCACCAGCCGGGCCCGGTCGTAGCTTTCGGGGAAGCCCTTGCGCTGCATCAGGCCGCGGGCGCTCAGCACCGCGTTCGGGAAGAGGAACCCGTCGGTCGTCACCAGATCGACCGAGGGATGCCCGGGCCAGCGCGACAGCAGCGCCTGGAGGATGCGCGCCGTGGTGCTCTTGCCCACCGCCACGCTGCCGGCCAGGCCGATGATGAACGGCACCTTGGCGGTGTGGTCGCCGAGGAACGACTGCGAGGCGTGGTGCAGCTCCTGAGTGGCGCGCACGTGCAGGCTGAGCAGGCGCGACAACGGCAGGTAGATCTGCTCGACGTCGATGAGCGACACCGCGTCGTTCAGGCCGCGCAGGTCGCGCAAGTCGGCCTCGCTCAAGGTGAGCGGCGTGTTGTCGCGCAGCTTCGCCCAGGCGCGGCGGTCGAAGGTCAGGTAGCGCGAGGGAACCGTCTGGGCGTCGGGCATCGGCGCGAGGCCGAGCTTACAGCAGGCCGAGCTGCAGGCGGGCGGCTTCGCTCATCCGCTCCATCGACCAGGGCGGATCGAAGGTGATCTCCACCTGGGCGGCGCTCACGCCCTCCACCCCACGGGCCCGGTCGCGCACCTCGCCGGGCAGGGTCTGGGCGGCCGGGCACGCCGGCGCGGTCAACGTCATCCGGATGCCCACCTTGCGGTCGGCGTCGACGAGCACGTCGTACACCAGGCCGAGTTCGTAGATGTTCACGGGGATCTCGGGATCGAAGACCTGCTGCAAGGCGGCGATCACCTTCGGCCGCAGCTCGACCATCTGCACGGGATCCGGCGTGACGTCGAGCGGCACTCCGAACTCTTCGGGAACCTCGGACGGCTGGCCGCTGTGGTCGGGAATCACGGGGATCATCCTGCCGGGCTGCATGCCCCGGTTACTCTGTGGACACCGCGCCGGCCGCCTCGCCCGCCAGGGCGGCCCGCACAGTGTGCCACGCCAGGCTGGCGCACTTCACGCGCATCGGGAACTCCCGCACGCCCGCCAGCGCCGTCAGCTTCCCGAGCGCGGGTACCGGAGTGCCCGACGGCGCCGTGACCATCTGCTGGAACGCGTCGAAAGCAGCGCGGGCCTCCTCCACCGTCCGGCCCTTGAGGGCTTCGGTCATCAGCGAGGCCGAGGCCTTGGAGATCGCGCAGCCGCTGCCTTCGAAGGCGATGTCACTGATCCGGCCGTCGGCCACGGTCACGTAGACCACGAGCCGGTCGCCGCACAGGGGGTTGTACCCCTCCCGGCAGCTGGCGCCGGCGATCGGACGGAAGTTCCGCGGCCGCCGGTTGTGGTCGAGGATGACCTCCTGGTAGAGCTCGGACAGGCCCGACGTCATGCGAACAGCCTCCGCACCAGGTGCAGCGCCGCCACCAGCCGGTCGATGTCGTCGGTGGTGTTGTACATCGCCAGCGAGGCCCGGGCGGTGGCCGGCACCCCGAAGCGCTCCATCACCGGTTGCGCGCAATGGTGCCCGGTGCGAATCGCCACGCCCTGCTGGTCGACCACCGTGCCGATGTCGTGCGGGTGCACGCCCTCCATCACGAACGACAGGATGCTGGCCTTCTCGGGGGCGGTGCCCACCAGGCGGAGGCCAGGCACGGCCGCCAGGGCCTCGGTGCCGTAGGCCAGCAGCCGCGACTCGTGCGCCGTGATCCAGTCGAAGCCGATGCCCTTCACGAAGCGCATCGCCGCGGCCAGCCCGACGGCGCCTTCGATGTGCGGCGTGCCGGCCTCGAACTTGTAGGGCAGCACGTTCCAGGTGCTCTTCTCGAAGGTGACCGACGAGATCATGTCGCCGCCCCCCAGGAACGGCGGCATCGCGTCGAGCTGTGCGGTGGTGCCGTAGAGCACGCCGATGCCGGTCGGGCCGTACAGCTTGTGGCCGGTGCACACGTAGAAGTCGACACCCAGCGCCTGCACGTCCACGGGGCGGTGATAGGCCGCCTGCGCGCCGTCGACGAGCACCGCGGCGCCAGCGGCATGCGCGGCAATGGTGATGTCGGCGACCGGGTTCACCGTGCCGAGGGCGTTCGAGAGATGCGAGATCGCCACCAGCCGCGTCCGCGCCGACAGCAGGCCGTGGAACGCGTCGAGGTCGAGAGCCCCCCGGTCGTCGATCGGAATCACGCGCAGCCGCGCCCCGGTGCGCTCGCAGGCCAGCTGCCAGGGCACGATGTTCGAGTGGTGCTCCATCGCCGAGATGAGCACCTCGTCGCCCGGGCCGAGGTACTTGCCGCCCCAGCTCTGCGCCACCAGGTTGATCCCCTCGGTGGCGTTACGGGTGAAGACGATCTCGTGCGTGTGGGCGGCGTTGAAGAACGCCGCCGCTTCGGCGCGAGCCCCCTCGAAGGCGGTGGTGGCGCGCTCGGACAGCATGTGGACGCCGCGGTGCACGTTGGCGTTCGAAGTCTCGTAGTAGCGGACGAGCGCCTCGATCACCGCGCGCGGCTTCTGCGTGGTGGCGGCGTTGTCGAGGTAGACGAGCGGATGGCCGTGCGCCGGCTCCGCCAGGATCGGGAACTGGGCTCGCAGCCGCTCGACGTCGGGCGGCGTGGCCGCCGCGGCGGTTCCGGGGGTCATCCGCCCGCCCCCGCACGCTGGCCACCCAGATCGCGATCCAGGCGTTCGAACAGCGTCGCCTCGAGGCGCGCCCGCAGCTCGATCGACGAGATTTCACCCAGCACCTCGCCGGCGAAGGCGTGCAGCAGCAGGTCGCGGGCCTCGTCGCGCGGCAGGCCGCGCGCTTGCAGGTAGAACAGCGCGTCCTCGTCGAGCTGGCCGACGGCGGCGCCGTGGGTGCACTTCACGTCGTCGGCGAAGATCTCGAGCTGCGGGTTGGAGTTGACCTGAGCCGTGTCCGAGAGCAGCAACGCCCGATTGGTCTGCTTGGCGTCGGTCTTCTGGGCATCGGGCCGCACGAGAATCCTGCCGTTGAACACCGCCTTCGCCGACCCGGCCAGGATCCCCTTGTAGAGCTCGTGGCTGGTGCAGTGCGGCAGCGCGTGGTCGATCGACGTGTGGTTGTCGACCAGCTGCTGGCCGTCGGCGACATAGACGCCGTCGAGCGTGGCGTGCGCGCCCTCACCGCCCAGGACCGCCGCCAGGTCGTTGCGGACCAGACGGCCGCCCAGCGACACGGCGCGGGAGTGCAGGATGCTCGCCGCGGCACAGTGCGCGTGCAGGTGATGCACGTGATACGCCGCCGCCGACTCGCGCTGGTCGACGACCAGCTCGAGCACCGCCCCCTCGTCGAGCCGCACCTGCGTGACCGCGTTGGTGAGGTACACCGTGTCGTCGGCGCCGACGAACGAGACGATCACCGAGGCCTGGCTCTGGGCGCCGGCCTCGATGACGATCCGCGGGTGGGCCATCACCGGCGCGGTCTCGGGAATGGTGGCCACCAGGATGTGGATCGGCCCGGTCAGGACCGTGCCCTCGGGAATCACCACGTGCACGCCGTCCTCGAGGAACGCGGCGTTCAGCGCTGCAAACGGCAGTCCGGCGACGTCGAGGGCCGTGGCGGTGGCCGGAGCGGTCGCGCCTTCTTCCAAAAAGCGGTTGGCGAGCCCGTCGACGACCACGCCGAGCGGCAGCGCCGAGGAGGAGAGCTGCTCGTCGAAACAGCCATTCACGACGACGGCCGTCGCGCTGCTGTCGCGCAGCTCGTGCTCCGCCACAATCGTCTCGGCCCCCTCGGCTTCAGGCGAGGCCAGCTCGAAGGCCGTGCCGGCGATCGGCGCGACGTTGGTGAAGCGGAACGACTCGAGCCGCGTCGACGGGAAGCCGGTGGCCTCGAAGCCGTCGAGGGCGGCGGCGCGGTGGGCGGCCAGCCACTCGGGCGCCCGCGTGCCGAGACCCTGCTGGCCGGCGCGGATCCAGTCGACGGCCGGCGCGGTGGGTGTCACTGGCGCGCTCCCGCGGCGGCGGCGTCGAGCCAGCCGTAGCCCTTCTCTTCGAGCTCGAGCGCCAGCTCTCGGCCGCCGGAACGGACGATGCGGCCTTCGCTCAGCACGTGGACGTGGTCGGGCACGATGTACTCGAGCAGCCGCTGGTAGTGCGTCACCACGACGAAGGCGCGCTCCGGGCTGCGCAGGAAGTTCACGCCGTCCGCCACGACCCGCAGGGCGTCGATGTCCAGCCCCGAGTCGGTCTCGTCGAGGATGGCCAACGTCGGCTGCAGCACCGCCATGTGGAAGATCTCGTTGCGCTTCTTCTCGCCGCCCGAGAAGCCCTCGTTGACGGCCCGCTGGAGCATCCCCTCGTCCATGTGGAGGCGCCGGGCCTCCTGCTTGACCAGGGTCATGAAGTCGATCGCGTCGAGCTCCTCGAGGCCCTGCTCCTTGCGCTTGGCGTTGAGCGCCGCCTTCAGGAAGTAGGCGTTGTTCACCCCCGGGATCTCGACCGGGTACTGGAACGCCATGAACACGCCCTTGCGGGCGCGTTCGTCGGCGGCCAGCTCCAGCAGGTCCTCACCTTGGTAGCGCACCTCGCCGGAAGTCACCTCGTAGCCGGGGTGACCCGCCAGCACGCGCGCCAGCGTGCTCTTGCCGGAGCCGTTGGGCCCCATGATCGCGTGCACTTCGCCTGCCTTCACCGACAGGTCGATCCCGTGGAGGATCTCCGCCTCCTCCACCCGTACCGTCAAACCACGAATTTCAAGCATTGTCCTAGCCCACCGAACCTTCCAGCGACACACTCAACAGCTTTTGCGCTTCGACGGCGAACTCCATCGGGAGCTCGCGAAACACTTCCTTGCAGAACCCGCTCACGATCAGGTTGATCGCGTCTTCCTTCGAGATGCCGCGCGATTCGCAGTAGAACATCTGGTCCTCGCCGATCTTCGACGTCGAGGCCTCGTGCTCCACCTGGGCCGAGGTGTTCTTGATCTCGAGGTACGGGAAGGTGTGGGCCCCGCACTTGTCGCCGATGAGCAGCGAGTCGCACTGCGAGTAGTTACGGGCGTTCACGGCCTGCCTGGCGATCTTGACGGCACCGCGGTAGGTGTTCTGGCCCAGGCCGGCCGAGATCCCCTTCGACACGATGGTGCTGCGGGTGTTCTTCCCGAGGTGGATCATCTTGGTACCGGTATCGGCCTGCTGCCGGTTGTTGGTCACCGCCACCGAGTAGAACTCGCCCACCGAGTCGTCGCCCTGGAGGATGCAGCTCGGGTACTTCCAGGTGATCGCCGACCCGGTCTCCACCTGCGTCCAGGTGATCTTCGCGCGCGAGCCCTTGCAGATGCCGCGCTTGGTCACGAAGTTGAAGATGCCGCCCTTGCCGTCCTTGTCCCCCGGATACCAGTTCTGGACGGTGGAGTACTTGATGGTGGCGTCGTCGAGCGCCACCAGTTCCACGACCGCGGCGTGCAGCTGGTTCTCGTCGCGCATCGGCGCCGTACAGCCCTCGAGGTAGCTCACGTGGGCGCCCGCCTCGGCCACGATGAGGGTGCGCTCGAACTGGCCCGTGCCCTTGGCGTTGATCCGGAAGTAGGTGGAGAGCTCCATCGGGCAGCGGACGCCCTTGGGCACGAACACGAAGCTGCCGTCAGAGAAGACCGCGGCGTTGAGCGCGGCGAAGAAGTTGTCGGTGTGGGGCACGACCGAGCCGAGGTACTGCTTGACCAGCTCCGGGTGCTCCTTGACGGCCTCGGAGAACGAGCAGAAGATCACGCCGAGCTTGCTGAGCTTGCCCTTGAACGTCGTCGCCACCGACACCGAGTCGAACACGGCGTCGACGGCCACGTTGGACAGCAGCTTCTGCTCATCGAGCGGGATCCCGAGCTTGCTGAAGGTGGCGAGGATCTCGGGATCGACCTCGTCGAGGCTGCTCAGCTTCGGCTTCTCTCGCGGCGCCGCATAGTAGCTGATGTCCTGATAGTCGATCGCCGGGTAGGTCACGTTCTGCCACGTCGGCTCGGTCAACTTCTGCCAGGCGCGAAACGCCTTCAGCCGCCAGTCGAGCAGCCACTCCGGCTCGTCCTTCTTGGCCGAGATCAGCCGCACGACATCCTCGTTCAGCCCCTTGGGGACGATGTCCTGTTCGACGTCGGTGACGAACCCGTACTTGTAGTCCTGGGCCGCCAGATCCTCGAACACCTTGGTCGTTGCCGTTGATTCCATGTCTGTTGTCTCTCTAGCGCTAGCCCTAGCCGCTAGGTGGAAAACGAGGTGCCGCATCCGCACGCGCTCTTCGCATGGGGATTACGGAGCGTGAAGCTGGTGGCCATCAGGTTGCCCTCGTCGAAATCGAGCACCGTGCCATCGAGCAGCTTCAGGCTCCGCGGATCGACGAAGACCCTGGCGCCCTCCGGCCCTTCGAACACCTGGTCGGTGCCCTTGGCCGCCGGTTCCCACTGGAACACGTAGCTGTAGCCGGAGCAGCCGCCGGCCTTGATGGCCACGCGCAACCCGCCCGCCGGCACGCCGCGTTTCTCGAGCTGCCGGTTGATGACCCGCGCCGCACTCTCAGAGATTTCGATCATCGTTTCGTCCTAGCCACCAGCCTCATGTCTAGCCGCTAGCCCCTAGCCGCTAGCCGCTGTTCCGCGTTCTTCCTCTCCCAATCCTCCACCGCCGCCCGAACGGCGGCGGCGGCGTGCTCCGCCATCGCCCGCTTGTCGTCGGGCAGATCGAGCGCGTCGGCGATCGCCGCCGGGTCGAGGGCCCGCGCCACCACGAGCGGCACCCCGACGACGCGATCGGCGGCGAAGCTCGCGCTGGCGATCGCGGCGCTGCAGCCGAACACCCTGAACAGGGAGTCGGCTACCCGCTCGCCGTTGGCGGCGACGCGCAGCTGCAGCCGGGTCATCGTGCCAGAGGCGACGCTGCCGACGACTCCCGTACCGACGCACGGATCGTCCTCGGGCCAGCTCCCCGCCCGTTCCAGCTGCTGGCACCGCCGGAGGACCTCGGCCGAATAACGCAGCGCCGTGGTCACGCCGGCCTCGCTTCCACCGGCGACAGGGCCCGCAGCCGCTCCACCAGGGCGACCACGCGGTCTGCCGCGAAGTCCACGTCGGCTTCGGTCGTCCCCCGGCCGAGACCGAAGCGCACCGCGCCCCACGACTCGGCCGCCCCCAGCCCGAGGGCCTTCACCACGTGCGACGGCTCGCGGCTCCCCGATGCGCACGCCGAGCCCGACGAGGCGGCGACGTCGTCGGCGAGCCCGGTCATCAGGGCGTCGCCATCCACGCCGGCGAAGCTGACGTGCAGGTTGTGCGGCAGGCGCGCCGTCATCGAGCCGTTCACGGTCACTGCCTCGAGGCCGCGCTGCAGGGCCGCCAGCAGCCGGTCCCGAAGCGCCGCCACGCGCGGTCCCTCCGCCGCCAGCTCGTGTCCGCACAGCTCGGCCGCGGCGCCAAAACCGACGATTCCGGGGACGTTCAGCGTGCCCGGACGCAGTCCCCGCTCCTGGCCGCCGCCCGTGAAGAGCGGCGCCAGTTCCACGCGCGACGCGCGCCGCAGGTAGAGCGCACCGACACCCTTCGGCCCGTACATCTTGTGCGCCGTGATCGAGACCAGGTCGGCGCCCGCCGAGTCGACGTCGAACGGCACCCGGCCCGCCGCCTGCACGGCGTCGGTGTGCAGCCACACGCCGCGCGCCCGGCACACCCGCGAGAGGGCACCGATCGGCTGGAGCACGCCGATCTCGTTGTTGGCCGCCATCACCGACGCCAGCACTGTCTGGTCGGTGAGCGCCGCCGCGAATCGATCGGGATCGACCAGGCCGTCGCGTTCCACCGGCAGCACCGTGACACGGCATCCCTCGTCTTCGAGCCACCGGCAGGTGTCGAGCACCGCGTGATGTTCGGTGGCCACGGTGACCACGTGGTTGCCGCGCGCCCGGCGGGCCTGCACCGCACCGCGAATGGCGAGGTTGTTCGCCTCGGTGGCCCCGCTCGTGAACACGATCTCCTTCGCCCGGGCGCCGACGAACGTCGCCACCTGCTGCCGCGCCCGGTCGACGGCTTCCTCGGCCTGCCAGCCGTAGCGGTGCTGCCGGCTCGACGCATTGCCGAACACCTGGTTGAAGAACGGCAGCATCGCCTGCAGCACCTGCGGATCGACAGGCGTCGTGGCGTGATGGTCGAGATAGACGGGACGCGGGATCGACATCGGCGTCCTCAGTCGGCCAGTCGCGACGCCGCCCGCGGCGTCACCGTGAGAGGTACGGGCACCGCCTCGGGCGCCGACACGGGTTCGGCCAGCTCGGCCAGGCTCACGGTAGCCAGCGCGTCGACGATCCGGGATTTGATCTTCCAGAGCGGGTCGCGGATTTCGCACAGCTCGAACTGTTCGCAGGTGTGGTTGGTCGGGGAGCACGCCGTAACGGCGACCGGGCCGTCGATCGCCTGGATGACGTCGGCCACGGTCATCTGCGTGGCCGGCCGGCCCAGCTTGTAGCCGCCGCGGGTGCCCTGCACCGACAGCAACAGCCGCGCGCGCACCAGCCGCTGCAGCACCTTGGCGAGAAGCTCGGAGGGAATCGCGTAGCTCTCGGCGATCTCCCGCGCGCTCGACGAGCTACCCGGCTCGCTGGTGGCGAGGTGGCGCATCGCCATGAGCGCGTAATCCGCTTTCTTCGAAAGGCGCAGCATGTGTCTGTGTCCTGAGGCTGGGAAGCCGGGGATTGGGCCCCCGGCGACGCTGTCCAGCCGGGCCGCCTGAAATCCGACCCATCGAGTCGTAGATTAGGCCGGGAACTCCGACTGCGCAAGTCGGGATTCGGTCCTGGCGGCCGAGCCAGCTCAGCCGTTGGCAGCCGCTTGCGGAGGTAGTGCTGCCGTCCGCCGGGCGGCCGCCCTTCCAGGGTGCCCCAGACCTCGTAGTGACAGCGACCGTAGAACGCCAGTGCGTCGTCCCCGAACGTGTCGAGGTGGACGCCGTGGCAGCCGCGCTCGACGGCGTGCGCCTCGGCCGCCTCGAGCAGCCGGGCGCCGTGCCCGCGATCGCCGGTGCGCGGCGTCAACCCAGAGGCGCTCGACGTAGAGCCATCCGCCACGCGATGCGCGCGACGATGCCGCCAACGACAGCGCCGTCGTCGTCGCGGAGATACACCGACACGTCGCTGCGCTCGGGATTGCCCCACACCGGCGACAGGTCGGCGCGCAGCCCGTCGGTCACCACCGCGTCGGCCGCGGCGTCGGGGGGCGAGGCAATGGAAATCGTCGGCACGGTCGCCAATATACTCGTCCGCGCCCGGCGCGCCCGCCGGCGCCCGCGTACCGATGCCCGCTTCGCCCCCCGCACCCCTGGCGCTACGCCGCGCTCTACTTCCCGATGGGGCTGATGATCGGCTATCCGAGCGTGGCGCTCGGCTACCTCAGTGCCCAGGCGGGCCTGCCGGTGTCGGCCGCGGCCGGCATCGTCGGCTCGGCCTTCTTCGCGCACGCGCTGAAGTTCCTGTGGGCGCCGCTGGCCGACTACGCGCTCACCCGCAAGATCGTGGTACCGCCTCGCCATCGCGGTCATGGGCGGCGTGCTGCTCGCGCTCACCACGATGCCGATCCGCGAGGCCACCGTGCCGGCCCTGACCGCGCTCGTCTTCGCCGGCAACCTCGCCGCGACCTTCGTCGCCTTCGCCACCGAAGGGCTGATGGCGCACAACGCCGGACGCGGCGGGGTCGGGCGCGCGAGCGGCTGGTTCCAGAGCGGCAACCAGTTCGGACAGACCGCGGGCGGCGGCCTCGGCCTCTGGCTCACGCAGCACGTGCCGGCGCCGTGGATGGCGGGCGCGGCCCTGTGCGCCGTGCTGGTCGTGATGCTCGCTGGCGCTCGGCGGGCTTGGAGGAACCGCCCCGTGCACACGCGCCGGGCCCGGCGTCGGCGCCCGGGCCCGCGACGCCTGGCGCGAGCTGAGCGGCGGTGCTCGCCACGCACGGCGGACGGATTGGCCTGCTGCTCGCCACGCTGCCGATCGGCACCGGGGCGGCGCAGTTTCTCTTCGGATCGCTCGGCCCTGAGTGGCACGTGTCGGCCGACGTCGTCTCGGTGACCCTCGGCGCGGGCGGCGGGGTCGCCATCGTCGCCGGGTGCCTCACGGGCGGATGGCTGGCGGCGCGCCTCCCGAACGCCCGGGCCTACGCCACAGCCTGCGCGATCTCGGCAGCCGCCGCGCTGCTGCTCGCGGCTCGCCGCTCGCACCGCGGTCGCCTACGTCGTCGTCACGCTCGCCTACACCTTCGCGCTGGGGCTCTGCACCGCCACGCTCACCGGGCATGGTGCTCGACGTGGTCGGCACCGGCGCCACCGCCACCAAGATGAACCTCTTCTTCGCGATGAACACGCTGTTCGGCCTCGCCATGCTGCGCGTGGACGGCGCGGCGCACGACCGCTGGGGCACCAACGGCATGCTCGTGCTCGAGTTCGCGATCGGCGCCGCGTCGCTCGCGCGTCTTCGTGCCCTCTCGCGACGGCTCGGCGGCGCGCGACCGACGTAGCGTCGAGGCCGCCTCCGGCAGAGCTGAAGCTCTGCCTACGTGTGCGAGAGGTCGCTGAGGCGAGGCCAGCCCTTTAGAGCCCCCAGCCCCTAGTACTTCGGCTGGCTGGGATCGACCTGATCCACCCAGGCCAGGATGCCGCCGGTGAGGTTCTTCACGCTGGCGAAGCCCTGCTGGCGGAGGAAGGCCGCGGCCTTGCCCGAGCGGACGCCCGACTTGCACTGGGTGACGATCTCGGCGTTCGGGTCGAGTTCGCCCACCCGCTTCGGGCAGGTCGCCCAGCGGGATCAGCACCGAGCCCGGGATGCGGTTGATCTGGTATTCGTTCGGCTCGCGGACGTCGAGGATGAACGGGGTCGTGCCGGCGTCCATCCGCGCCTTCAGCTCGAGCGGCGTGATGTCGGTGGCCGACGAGGTCGGCGCCGGCGCCGCCGCCGGCGCGATGCCGCAGAACTGGTCGTAGTCGATGAGCGCGGTCACCGTCGGGTGCGTGCCGCACACCGGGCAGTCGGGATCCTTGCGCAGCGTGAGCTCGCGGAAGCGCATCCGCATCGCGTCGTAGATGAGGAAGCGGCCGGCCAGCGTCTCGCCGATGCCGAGGATCAGCTTCACCGTCTCGGTCGCCTGGATGGTGCCGACCAGGCCGGGCAGGATGCCGAGCACGCCCGCCTCGGCGCAGCTCGGGACCAGCCCCGGCGGCGGCGGCTCGGGATACAGGCAGCGATAGCACGGGCCGTCCTTGGTGGCGAAGACCGAGGCCTGGCCCTCGAAGCGGAAGATGCTGCCGTAGGCGTTGGGGATGCCGAGCAGCACGCAGGCGTCGTTCACGAGGTAGCGCGTCGGGAAGTTGTCGGTGCCGTCGACGACCACGTCGTAGCCGCGGAAGAGGTCGAGCGCGTTCTGCGAGCTCAGCGCCACTTCGTACGTCACCACCTTCACGTGCGGGTTGAGGCGCTGCAGCATGTCCTTCGCCGAGGCCAGCTTCGAGCGGCCGATGTCGGGGGTGCCGTGCAGGATCTGGCGCTGCAGGTTGCTGAGGTCCACCGTGTCGAAGTCGACGATGCCGATGGTGCCGACACCGGCCGCGGCCAGATACATCGCCACCGGCGAGCCGAGGCCGCCGGCGCCGATGCACAGCACCTTGGCCGCCTTCAGCTTCTGCTGCCCCTCCATCCCGACTTCCGAGAGGATGAGGTGCCGGCTGTAGCGCTTGATCTCTTCGCCGTCGAGCGCGGGCAGCGCCGCGGCGGGCGCGGCCGCGCCGGCGCCGCCGGCCACCGACGGGATGATGCTCAGCGTCTGGCCGTCGGCCACCGGCGTCTGCTCCTTCTGCAGGTAGCGGATGTCCTCGTCGCCGACGTAGATGTTCACGAAGCTCCGCAGCTTGCCGTCGGGCGAATAGAGGTGCTGCTTCAGGCCGGCGTACTTGGTGGTGAGGTCGTTGAGCACCTCGCCGACCGTGGCGCCGGAGGCCTGCACGGTGTCGAGCTTGTCGGTGAAGGGGCGGAGGGGGGTCGGGATGTGGATGGCTACGGGCATGCGGGTCCCTCGGTCGGAGCTTCTCAGTCTATGACGCCGCGGCCGCCGCCGGGATGTCGACCGGCTGCTCGTCGTAGCCCGACCGGTCGGCCCGCAGCCGCCAGGCCCGGAGCGCCGCCGGCTCCCCCTGCTGCACCGACAGGATCGGGTAGACGAACGTCGGAAAGGCGTGGTCGAGGTCGTACTGCGACGGCTCGGCCGGGTGGTCGGGGTGCGAATGGTAGAAGCCGAGCAGGCTCAGTCCGGCCGCCGACGCCTTGCCGCTCGGACGCCAGGTAGTCCTTGTCGTCGACGCGGAAGCGCCGACGCGGCCCTTCGGTGGTCACGTTGGGCAGCGGATGCACGGCGTGGACGACGTCGCCGTCGCCCAGCAGGGCGCCGCAGCATTCGTGCGGATAGGCCTCGCGGCCGTGCTGTTCGATGGCGGCGCGGACGCCCGGCCCCAGCGTGAGCGGCGTCATGTCGTGGAGGTCCCCGACAGCGGGACGCGCCGCGGCCGCGGGGATCCGTCCCTCGTCCCAGAAGTGCTCGGAGAGGTAACGATCGCCGGCGTCGCAGAGCACGACCACCATCACGACGCGATCGCGGGTGCGCAGCGCGTCGGCGGCGCGCTCCAGCCCGGCCGCGACATTGGCGCCGCTCGACACGCCCACCAGCAATCCCTCCTCGCGCGCGAGGCGCCGCGTCAACTCGTGGGCGGCTTCGGTCGACATCTCGGCCGCATAGTCGGCCAGCGTCTCGTCGTAAATGCCCGGAACGATCGCCGAGGCCATGTGCTTGAGTCCCTCGAGCCCGTGCAGCGGCGACTCGGGCTGCACCGAGATGAGCACCACGTCCGGGACGTTGGCCCTCAGGAAGCGGCCCGTGCCCATGAACGTCCCGCTCGTGCCGAGCGCGGCCACGAAATGCGTAATCCGCCCGGCCGTGTCGGCCAGGATCTCCGGGCCGGTCGTCTCGAAGTGCGCGCGCCAGTTGAACGGGTTGTTGTACTGGTCCGGGTAGAAGTACAGCTCGGGGGCGGCGGCATAGCGGCGCCTGGCCTCGACGATCGCGCCGTCCGAACTGTCCATCGGATCGGTGAACACCAGCTCGGCCCCGTAGGCCGTCAGGATCCGCTTGCGTTCGGGGCTCGCGCTCGCCGGCAGGCAGAGCGTCACGGGAAATCCAAGGGCGGCGCCGATCATCGCGTAGGCAATCCCGGTATTGCCGGACGTGGCGTCGAGCAATCGCTTGCCGGGACCGAGCGCGCCCGAGCGCATGCCCTCGAGAATCATGTGGCGGGCGGCGCGGTCCTTGACCGAACCGCCCGGATTGCTCGCTTCGAGCTTGCCGTACAGCTCGAGGCCCGGCACGTCGCGCTCGATGCGCGTGAGCCTGACCAGGGGCGTGCGGCCGATGGCCGCGACCAGACCGGATTCCATGGCGGATGAACCGTTCGTCCAGCTTATGGCACAAATCGCCCTCGACGCACGACGCGGGTGTGACGAGCGGCGGGTCGAGCGGCAAATTCGCTGCAGTCGATGCGCGGCGCGGCATCGTGGCAGAATGCCGGCCGTGGCTCTCGACACCCGACGCGCGCGCCGGCACCTGATGGCCGCCGACCCGGTGATGGCCGACCTCATCCGTCGGGCCGGGCCCTGCCGCCTCGGCGCCAGCCGCGCGGCGGATCCGTTCTTCCTGCTGCTGCGGGCCATCGTGTCGCAGCAGCTGTCGACCAAGGCCGCGGCGACGATCTTCGGCCGGCTGTGCGCGCTCTTCCCGGGCGGCGCCCCGACGCCGGCGCGGCTGCTCGCCCTCGACGAGGCGACGCTGCGCGGCGTCGGCCTCAGCGCCAACAAGACGCGGTTCGTGCGCGACCTGGCGTCGCGCGTCCGCGACGGCCGGCTCGACCTGGCGGCGCTCGACACCTGCGACGACGCCGACGGCGCTGGCGGCCCTCACCGACGTCCTCGGCATCGGCACCTGGACGGCGGAGATCTTCCTGCTCTTCCAGCTCCACCGTCCCGACATCCTGCCGGTGGGCGACCTGGGACTGCTCACGGCGATGCAGCGCGGTCTACCGGCTGCGCGGCGCGGCCGACGCCGGCGCGAGCGCTGAAGCTGGCCGAGGCGTGGCGGCCGCACCGATCGGTGGCCGCCTGGTACCTGTGGCGCAGCCTCGAGTTGAAACCCTAGGGAGCTGGGTTCTGGGGATTGTGGCGTAGCGGCAGTCACGCTTCAGCATCGCTGCCTCGGACGATGCACGGCCCTGCTTTGAGAAGCTGTCCCTCGATGGCGTCGCCGTACGTCGCCGCCGCCAGCGACCCCGCTGCCCCGCCCTCGCCGCGAGCGACTACTTGATCGTCGCCGTCAGCGTGACCGTGGCGCGAATGACGGTTTCGCCCGCCGCAATCGGCGGCGGCGGGCCGCGGCCGCGATCGAATCGGCGGCCATCCGCATCATCGGCGGCTCGATTGGGCGGCTGACGACGCCTCCCTCTTCGATCCGCACGACGGCGACCACCGTCGGCGCCGGCGCCCTCGGCGGCCGCGGTGGCCTTGGCCCGCGCGTCGGCCACGGCGCGCGTGATCGCCTGACGCTCGAGCTGCGCGCGGTCCTTCAGGTCGAAGCGCACGCCCTGCACGGACGTGCCCGCCGGCGGTGACCGCCAGCTCGAGCAGCTCGCCGACCCGAGCCACGTCGTCGGCGCGCACCTCGATCACGTTGCGGGCCAGGAAGCCGCGCGGCACCTGCTTGCCGTTGGCGTAGTCGAACTGCGGCTGCAGGTCGTAGCTGAGCGTGCGGATCGCGTCCTTGGCGAGCCCGGCGGCGGCCGAGCCGCTGCTGCACGGCGGTCATCGCCGTGGCGCCCTGGCGCCTGGGCGTCCTTGGCCGTGGCGCCGCGGTGCTCGGTGGCGAGCGTGACGAACGCCACGTCGGGCTGCGGCGCGCACCTCCCCTTCGCCGCGCACGACGACCACTGGCGGGCCCGACGCGGCGGCTCTGTGCGCCGGACGCCGCGGCCACCGGACAGACGAACATCGACGCCAGCAGGCAGCGGGTCATTGCAGGGCCTCCTCGTCGGTGAGCGCGGCCGCGATCTCGTGGGTGTCAGAGTACGCCACCCGAAATCCGATCGAGTACGCGTAGGTGTCGGGGGGCACCTTGTGTCGATGCGAACAGCGCAGCTGCAACACGTCGTGCGTCACCCACGACCCGCCGCGCAGCACGCGCAGCGTGCCGGCCACCGGGCCGGTCGGGTTGGCGACGTCGCCGCTCGACGTAGGCGTCGGACTGATACCAGTCGGCCACCCACTCCCAGACGTTGCCGGCCATGATCGTGCAGCCCGTAGGGATTGGGCGGATAGGTGCCCACGGGGCGGGTGCCGCGCATGCGCTTCAGACCGACGTCGGGCAGGAAGTTCGATTGCGACGGGTCGATCTCGTCGCCCCACGGATAGCGGCGGCCGTCGATGCCGCCGCGCGCCGCCCGCTCCCACTCGGCCTCGGTCGGCAGCCGCACCGAGCCCGGCCCAGCCGGGTGCCGAGCCACACGCAGTAGGCGACGGCGTCGGCGTGCGTGACCAGCGTGACCGGATGCAGGCCGCGATCCTTCGGCAGGTCGCCGCCGCGCCAGATGTAGGGCGAGGCCAGCTCGCGGAACGCCGCCTCGGCCGCAGGGCGCGACGAACGACGGCAGGTCGCGCACGTCGGGGGCATGGTGCCCGGTGTTGCGCACGAACTCGGCGTACTGGGCGTTGGTGACCGGATGGGCCGACAGGAAGAAGCGGTCGAGCGTGATCCGCCGCACCGGCCGTTCGTCGTCGTCGCCGTCGGGCGCCCCCATGATGAAATCGCCGGCCGGCACCTCGACGAACCGCGGCAACAGCTCCTCACGCATCGGGTGCCTCAGTATACTCGCCGGCATGCGGGTCGAGCCCTTCGCGATGGAGCGCTTCCAGTCCACGTGGGAGCACCGGTCCGCTTCAACCTGTCGGAGAGCGGCGTGCATCCGCTCAGCGTGCGCGAGCTGGTCGGTGACGGCGCCGCGCTCGACGCGGTGCTCGATCAGCCGCTCATCTACACGCAGACCAACGGCACCGAGGCCGCTGCGCCAGCCGATCGCCGCGCTCTACCCGGGCGCCACCGCCAACCACGTCGAGGTGACCAACGGCGGCGCCGAAGCCAACTTCCTCGCCGCGTGGTATCTGGTGCAGCCCGGCGACGAGGTGGTGATGCTCGTGCCCACCTACATGCAGACGCACGGCCTCGTGCGCGCCTTCGGCGGCGTCGTGCGCGAGTGGCCGCTCGTCGAGGATCGCGCGGCGGGCCGCTGGCGCCCGGACCTCGAGCGCGCTCGCGTCGCTCGTCGGTCCGCGCACGCGCGCCATCGTGCTGTGCACGCCGAACAACCCGACCGGCGCGCGCCTCACCGCCGCCGAGCTCGACGCGCGTCGCGGCCGTGGCCGCGCGGCACGGCTGCTGGATCGTGTCCGACGAGATCTATCGCGGCGCCGAGCTCGACGGCCGAGAGTCGCCGTCGATGTGGGGCCGCGGCGACCGCGTGATGGTGACGAGCGGCCTGTCGAAGGCCTACGGCCTGCCCGGGCTGCGCGTCGGCTGGGTGGTGTCGACGCCGGAGGTGGCCGACGCCGCTGTGGACCTATCACGACTACACGACGATCGCCCCCGGCGCGCTCAGCGATCGCCTGGCGCAGACGGCGCTCGCGCCCGACACGCGCCGCGGCTGCTCGGCCCGCACCCGCCGGGTCATCGCCGACAACCTGCCGCGCGTCGAGGCGTGGCTGGCGGCGCATGGCGATCGCTTCAGCCTGGATCCGGCCCGAGGCCGGCGCCATCGTCTACACGCGCTACGCCCATCCCATCAACTCGACCGCGCTGGTCACCGCGCCTGCGCGAGGAGGAGAGCGTGCTGGTCGTGCCCGGCGATCAGTTCGGGATGGACGGCTACCTGCGTATCGGCGTCGGCGAGCGCACCGACTACGTGATGGCCGGCCTCGAGCGCGTGCGCGCCGCTGCTCGACCGGCTGCCGCAGCGCCGGCCCCGCCCGGTGATGGCGGCGCGACCGCGAGCTGACGCTCGTCGTCGTCGGCTTCGGCAACGTGAGCCGCCGGCTGCTCGGGCTGCTCGACGAATCGGCCGGCCGCCTGCCGTTCACCTGGCGGCTGGCCGGCGTGTGCTCGCGATCGCGTGGCGGCTGCTCGATCCGGCCGGCCTCGATCACCGGCTGCCTGGCCGCGCGCCGAACGCGGGCGCGTCTGGCCGGGCGCCGGCGCCGGCGACGGCCTGACGTTCCTGGCCGAGGCGCTCGCCGCGTCTGCCGGCGCGTGCGCGGAGGGCCGCGTCGTGGTCGTCGAGACCACCGTGCTCGACGCCGAGCGCGGCGAGCCGGCGACCAGCCACGTGCGCCACGCGCTGACGGCCGGGGCGCACGTGGTCACCGCCAACAAGGGCCCGGCGGCGTTCGCCTATCACGACCTGGCCGCGCTGCGCCGATCGCGCCGGGCGGGCGTTCCTGTTCGAGAGCGCCGTGATGGACGGCGTGCCGGTGTTCTCGCTGGTCGCCGACGCGATGCCCGCCATCGGCGTGTCGTCGTTCCGCGGTGTGGTCAACACCACCTGCGGCTACATCCTGGCCGCGATCGAGCGCGGCGTGCCGTTCGCCGACGCGCTGGCCGAGATGCAGCGCCGTGGCATCGCCGAGGCCGATCCGTCGCTCGACATCGACGGCTGGGACGCCGCCGCCAAGGCCGCGGTGCTGGCCAACGTGCTGCTCGACGCGCGGATCACGCCGCACGACGTCGCCCGGGCGGGCATCCGCGACCTCGATCCGGCGCGCTCGCCAGTGGCACGGCGCGAGGTCAGCGTCTGCGGCTGGTCTCCCACGGCCGGCGCGACGGCGATCGCGTGGCGGTCGGCGCCGCGCCGCCTGGCTCGCCCCGGCGATCCGCTCGCGAGGTCTCCGGACTCGACAACGCGCTCTACCTGACAACCGATCACCTGGGCGAGGTCGGCATCGTGCAGCGCGACGGCGGTCTGACCCAGACTGCCTACGGTCTGCTGGCCGATCTCGCGCGCGTCAGCCGGCGGCTGGCGGGGTGATCGCCGCCGCCAGCGCCTCGGGCTGATAGCCGGCGATCGCCTGCTCGCCGACGATCGTCACCGGCACCGTGCGGAACCCGCGCGCGACGAGCTCATCGTAGGCCGACGAGTCCTCGTCGACGTTGCGCACCTCGAAGGGCACTCCGGCCTGTGAAAGCCACGCTTTCACGCGTTCGCAGGGCTGTCAACCCTCGCCCGCGTAGACGACGACGCGCCGCCCGGACATCGCATCTCGCACATTACCAGAGCGCGCCCGAGCGCTTCGCGGGTACCATGACTCCGGCAACGTATGGGACCACTGACCGGCATCACCGTTCTCGACTTCACGCGTGTGCTCTCCGGACCGTATTGCACGATGATCCTCGGCGATCTCGGCGCGCGCGTCATCAAGCTGGAGCATCCCGGCCGCGGCGACGACACGCGCGGTGGGGTCCGCCGTTCCTGGGCGACGAGAGCGCCTACTTCCTCAGCGTCAACCGCAACAAGGAGAGCGTCGCGGTCGACTTCAAGACGCCGGGCGGCCGCGAGCTCGTCGGCAAGCTGCTCGGCCGCACGCCGACGTCGTGGTCGAGAACTTCCGTCCGGGCACGCTCGACGGCGTCGGGCTCGACGCGGCGAGCGTGCGCGCCGCCCATCCGCGCCTCATCTACTGCTCGATCTCGGGCTACGGCCAGACCGGGCCGCGGCGCGACGAGCCGGGCTACGACGCGGTGATGCAGGCCGAGGGCGGCCTGATGAGCATCACCGGCGCCGCCGACGGACCGCCCTACCGGCTCGGCGTCGCCATCGTCGACATCGTGTCGGGGATGTTCGCGGCCCAGGGCGTGCTGGCGGCGCTGGTGGCCCGCGACCGCACCGGCCAGGGCCAGGTCGTGGACCTCGGGATGCTGGATGCGACGACGGCGCTGCTCACCTATCAGGCCGGCAACTACTTCGCGACCGGCGCGGCGCCGGGCCGGCTCGGCAACCGCCATCCCGACCATCGCGCCGTACGAGACGTTCGCCACCGCCGACGGCGACCTGGCGCTGGCGGTCGGCAACGACGGCCTGTGGCAGCGGTTCTGCCAGGCGGCGGAGCTGCCCGATCTGGCGGCGGATCCGCGCTTCGCGTCGAACGCCGGCCGCCTCGAACACTACGCGGCGCTCAAGCCCCGGCTCGACGCTGCGTTCGCCGCGCGTAGCCGCGCCGACTGGACGGCCCGGCTGCTCGCCGCCGGTGTGCCGTGCGGCGCCGTGCGCACCGTCGAGGAAGTATTCGCCGATCCGCAGACCGCGGCGCGGCAGATGGTCGCGCGGGTGGCGCACGCGACGCTCGGCGAGGTCTCGGTCACCGGCGTGCCGGTGAAGCTGTCGGACACGCCCGCCAGTGTGCGCCTCGGCCCGCCGGTGCTCGGCCAGCACACCGCCGCCGTGGCCCGAGCTGGGATACGATCAGGCGGCCATCGACGCGCCTCGCGTCGGCTGGCGCCGTACGCTGCAGTGATGGACATCGCCCTCCTCCGTAAGTCGCTCCTCCAGGCCATCGAAGCCGCCAAACGCGACGCCGTCGAGCGGCGGGTGCGCGCCGACGAGGCCAGCCAGCGCTACGAGAAGTTCCTCGAGGAGACGGCCACGCCGGTGTTCCGCGCCATGGCCTCGGCGCTGCGCGGCGAAGGGCTGCTCTTCGACGTGATCGCGCCGTCGGGCGGCGTTCGGCTGGTTCCGGAGCGCACGCGCGAGGACGGCATCGAGCTGACGCTCGACGCCACCGTCGATCCGCCGCAGCCGATCGTCCGGGTGATGCGCACGCGCGGGAGCCGGGTGACGCAGCACGAACGTCCCGTGGCCGGGCCGCTCCGCATGGAAGGCCTCACCGACGAGCACGTGGCGGCGATGCTGCTCGAAGAACTGCGGCCCTGGCTCGAAAGATAGGGACTGGGACCGGGGACCAGGGACCGGGGAAGAACCTTTCAAGAACGCCCGTCCAACGACTTCGGCAGCGTGACCGTGTGATCCGGCTTCCCTGATCCCCAGGTCCCTGGTCCCCGGTTGATAGCGTTTTGAACAGTTGGCTGCGACTCGACCGCGGTGAATGGGCCGCGCAGTTACCGCGCCGCTCAATCTGTACGGTCCGGGCTCGGGGGCTGGCGGGGAGCGTAGACCGACGGTGGACGGCGCAAACGTGATCGCGCGAAGATCAAACCGCCACGTCGCACCTCCAAGCCAGGAAATGGCTGGGAGACTGGGCGCCAGGGCTTGCCAGCGTCATGATTGCATCGCCGCTATATGCGGCGATTGCACAAGCACGACGCTTGAGCGCCTGAGGCAGGGGTGCCTCACTTGAAGCGTTGAGTCGGTGGGCCCCAGTCCCCGGCCCCAAGCCCCCAGCCCCGGTGTGAGTCCAGCGCGAACTAAGCGAGGCGCTCGACGAACGACGTGTCGATGCCTTCGCGGCGCAGCAGGCCGAGCAGGCCCACCTTGTCGTCGGCCTTGCGGTAGGCCTCGCGCACGTCGACCGCGCCGCTCTGCACGAACGCCACCAGCGCGTCGTTGAGCGGCGCCATGCCGAGCTTGCGGCCGCTGTCGATGGCGCGCGGCAGCTGGGCGATCTGGCCGTCGCTGACGAGCGCGGCCACGGCGTTGGTGTTCAGCACCAGTTCGCGCGCGGCGAGGCGGCCGCCGCCGGCCTTGCGCAGCAGCACCTGGGCGACGACGCCGCGCAAGTGCTCGGCGAGGGCGGCGCGCACCGTGCGGCGCTGCTCCGACGGGCACAGGTCGACGAGGCGCTCGAGCGCCGCGGTGGCCGACGCGGCGGTGACCGAGGCGAAGACCAGCAGTCCGGATCCGGCGGCGTCGAGCGCCACCTGCAGCACGTCGGGCGAGCGCAGGTCCTCGATGATGAGCACGTCGGGGTTCTCGCGCAGGGCGGCGCGGGCGGCCGAGACGATCTCGCCGGCGCTGCCGCGCAGCTCGCGCTGGCTGATGAGCGAGCCGCGGCTCTCGTGCACCAGGCGAATCTGGCCCTCGAGCGTGATGACGTAGTCGTTGCGCTGGCGGTTGATGAGGTCGACGAACGCCGACACCAGCGTCGACTTGCCGCTGGCGCGCGGGCCGGTGACGATGACCAGGCCCTCGGGCTCCATCGCCAGCGCCTGGATCTCGCGGACCAGGCCGAGCTGCTCGGCCGAGGTCGCGCGCGCCGAGATCATCCGGAGCAGCGCGCCGGGGCCGCGGTAGTCGCGGAACGTCGTGATGCGCACGCGCCCACGTCCTGCAGATCGCGGATCCACTCGGCGCTTTCCTTGTCGCGCGCGCCCTCGGGCGCCAGTTCGAGCACGGCGGCCTCGACGTCGCCGCTCGACAGCGTCGACTCGCCCTCGAGGAGACGGATGTCGCCGTCGACGCGCACGGCGGGCCGCGCCTGGGTGGTGAGATACAGCGCCGAGGCGCCGCGCGCGGCGGCCAGCCGCAGCAGGCGTTCGATGCCGCCGGCCCGGCCATGGCCGCGCGAGGTCTGCCTTGCGGCCCGCGCCGATCGCGGGTCAGCGACAGGACGACGCCGGGCAGCGCATCGGGAGCCGCCTCGGCGCGAGGCGGCGGCGTCGAGCGTCGAGGACGGCAGTCCCGGCAGCGTCGGCTGCGGTTCGATCGGCGGGTAGGCGGTCGGCTCGGGCACGGTGGGCTCGACGCGCGGCATCGGCGCGCGGGGGGAGTCCGCGGCGGCTGGGGCGTCGTATCGGGGAATGGCGAAGGCGTCGGCCACGGGCGCGTGGGGCGGCGCGCTCGGAGGCTCGGCACGTCGGGGCACAGCTGGACGTGGCAGCCGCGGCAGATGCCGGCGGCGGCGCGGCGGCCACTGCCGGCGCGGAACCCGGCGGTGGGCGCAAGCTCGGGGGCCGCCATTGCGGCCGGCGCGGGCTCCACGGGCGCCGGCGGCGGCAGCGGCTCGACCGGCGGCACGGCGCCGGCGACGAGCGCGGCCTCGAACGACGCGGGCGCCGACCGCGGCCGGCAGGTCGGCCGGAACTCGATCGCCGGCGGCGCGTCGACGATCGCTCACAGGGCTGATCGAAGTCGATCGCCGGCACGTGCTCGATCTCCCACACGTCGGTGGCGGGCGTCGGGACGGCCAGCGCTGGAGCCTCGGCTGGCGAGACGGGAGCTGCGGGCGTCTCGGCGGCCCCCACCTCGTGCGCGACAGGCGCCGCGGCGCGCACCGGCTCGGCGAAGGGCACTGGCTCGGCGGCGAACGGCTCGGCGGGTAGGGGCTCGGGCTCGGGCGACACCCACGTCGACACCGCTTCCGAGGCAGCGGCTGCTGATGCGGCGTGGTCGAGCACAGCGGCTTCGGACTCGACCGGGTGCGCCACGGCATGCTCCGGAGCCGATTCGACCGCCGGCATCTCCACGGGCGGCGCCTCGGCGCTCACCGCAGCGGCCTCGAGCGGCTGCTCCGCCGGCGCGTCGGCGGCGACGATCTCCTCCGGCTCGAGGGCCACCACCGCCGGCTCGACGGCCTCGACGGCGACGGCGGCGGTCAGCGGCTCGGCGGCCGCCTCGCTGTCTGGCGTGCGCGGGACCTCGATCGCCTCGTCCTGCGGCGCGGGTGCCACCGCGGACACCGGCGCCCGCACGCTGCGGTGGCGACGGATTTCGATCCAGATGTCGTCGCCGCCGCGAGCGGCCACGACCGTGAAGCGGTCGGCGCCAGCCGCAGAACTGCGCGCGAGCTCGTGCTCGACCGCGCCCATCTCGCGCAGGCCGCGCAGCGCGTCGGCCGACAGCAACTGGGCGAGCAGGCCTTCCATCGCGCCGAGCACCGAGGCCCTGACGCGACAGCTCGACCGAGCCGGTCGCTGCCACGACGTAAGGCTTCTCCCCGACGTGGAGCACCAGCGCGTCGCCGTCACTGCGGACGATGGCGGTCAGGAGCGAATCGACGAGCGGCATCAGTGGTGACAATCGGTCGGGTTGCCCGGGGGTGCACTCCCCCTCACGGGAAGCCCAGACCCAACCGTCCTGCATTGGTGTTTCGGACCCTTGGCACCTCAACGATAGCTACGCAAATGTCATCCAGGGCGGGTGCCGACGTGCATCGACATCAGGCCGCCGAGGAGTCCGACGACCGTCACGTCACGCAGGCCGGCGCGCGTCAGCCGATCGGCCACGCCGCGGGCGCCCGGGTAGCGCCGGATCGACGCCGGAATGTAGCGGTAGGCGTCGGGGTCGCCGTGCAGTGCCCAACCCAGGGTGCCGCCGGTCGACCTCGAGATAGCCGAGGTAGACCGCACGCGCGATCGGTGACTCGGGCCGGTTGAAGTCGAGCGACGCGAACCGTCCGCCGGGGCGCAACACGCGGACGATCTCGGTGATGGCGGCGTCGAGGTCGGGGACGTTGCGCAGGCCGTACCCGGTGGTGACGATGTCGAAGGTGGCGTCCGCGAAGGGCAGCGCCGTCATGTCACCGGTCGTCCACATGCGTGCGGCCGACGCTGGACTTCGCGCGCGCCAGCTGCAGCATGCGCGGCGTGATGTCGAGGCCGCAGACGCGGGCGCCGGCCCCGGCCAGCCGATACGCGATGTCGCCGGTGCCGCAGGCCAGGTCCAGCGCCCGCTCGCCGGGCTGCGGTGCCACCACGCGAGTCAGCCGATCCTTCCACCGCGCGTCCTGCCCGCACGAGAGCACGCGCGTCACCACGTCGTAGCGGTCGGCGATCGCCGCGAAGAGCTGGCGGACGTGCCGCCGCTTGGCGTCAGGCGATGCGAAGGCGGTCGCGAGGGACAGCCCCGACACGCTATCGCGATTCGGCACCGCGATCACGCGCCGTGAGCGCAGCGGGCCGTCAGGCGCCGCCCACCAGCCGCCACGTCTGGGCGACGACGAAGCACAGCAGGAAGCCCATCGCCAGCGGCAGCAGCGCCGAGACGGCCGTCCACTTGGCGCTCCCCGTCTCCTTCCAGATCGTGTAGATGGTCGTGGAGCACGGGTTGTGCACCAGGCTGAAGAGCATCAGGCACACCGCCGTGAGCAGGGTCCAGCCTCCAGCCCGCAGCACGGCTGCGGTGTCGGTGGTCGAATCGAGCTCGAACATCACGCCGGCGCCGGCGCCGACGTCGCGCAACGCCGGTCACGAGCACGGTCAGCATGAGGATCGTCGGCACGACGATCTCGTTGGCCGGGATCGCCACGACGTAGGCCAGCAGGATCACGCCCGACAGCCCGAGCACGCCGCCGAAGGGCTGGAGCCAGGTGACGATCTGCGCCGCCAGGCTGGTGTCGCCGTAGGGGATGTTGGACACGAGCCAGATCAGCGCGCCGGCCGGCAGCGCGAAGACGACGGCGCGCCACAGCACGTAGAGCGTGCGATCGATGAGCGACGTGTAGAGCGTGGCCAGCACCCGCGGCGGGCGGTACGGCGGCAGCTCGAGGCTGAACGCCGAGACCTCGCCGCGCAGCAGCGTGCGCGACAGCAGCCACGACGTGGCGAAGGTGAGCACCACGCCCAGCACCGCGACACCGACCACCGCCAGCGCCGAGATCAACCCGGCCCAGTGCGCCGGCACGGCCCCGCCGATGAAGATCGAGGCGACGAGGATCTGCGTCGGCCAGCGGCCGTTGCAGATGGCGAAGTTGTTGGTGATGATGGCGATCAGGCGCTCGCGCGGGCTCTCGATGATGCGCGCGGCGACGACGCCGGCGGCGTTGCAGCCCCAGCCCATGGCCATGGTCAGGGCCTGCTTGCCGTGGGCGCCGACGCGCCGGAACGAGCGATCGAGATTGAACGCCACCCGCGGCAGGTAGCCGAAGTCCTCGAGCAGCGTGAACATCGGGAAGAAGATGGCCATCGGCGGCAGCATCACGCTCACCACCCACGCCGTGGCCAGGTACATCCCGTCGATCACGAAGCCCGACAGCCACCACGGCGCGCCGAGGGCCGCGGCGCCCGACTTGAGCACCGGCACGGTCCAGTCGATGAGCAGCGTGGCCAGCATGCCCGAGGGCACGTTGGCGCCGGCGATCGTCAGCCAGAAGACCGCCGTGAGCATCACGATCATCAACGGGACGCCCCAGACGCGGCTGGTCACGAGATGGTCGATGGCGCGGTCGAGGTCGAAGCGGCGGCCGCCCTCGGCCCGTGTCACGGCGCGGTCGGCGATGCGTGCCGCCTCGGTGTAGAGCGCCTCCATCAGCGACTGATGGAATTCGGTGCCGACCTGCCAGCGCAGCTGCGAAGCCAGCTCGACGACAGCGGCGGCGGCCTGCGGATCCGGCGTCTGCACCGCCGCGGGGCTCGCGGGATCGGTCGCCTGATGCAGTTCGCCGAGCTCGCCCGAGCGGAGCGCCGTCTGGATGTGCTCGTCGCCGTCGAGCAGCCGCAGCGCGACCCACGCGGAATTCGGGAGCTGCGGATAGAGTCCGAGGACGGCCTCGCTGACGCGCGTCACCGCCCGCTGCAGCGCCGCGGAGCGGGCGCCCACGCGGTGCGGCGTGCCGGCGGCGGCGCCGTTGGCCACCTCGGCGATGGCCTGCATCAGCTCGGGCAAGCCCTCGCCCTGCCGCGCGGCGGTGGGCACGACCCGCACGCCGAGATCGCGCGCCAGCCGGCGCGGGTCGACGTCGAGCCCCTTGCGTCGCGCCTCGTCCATCAGGTTCAGGCACACCACCGCCCGATTGGTGATTTCGAGCACCTGCAGCACCAGGTTCAGGTTGCGCTCGAGGGTCGTGGCGTCGACGACGATGACCGTCACGTCGGGCTGGCCGAAGAGGATGAAGTCGCGCGCCACCTCCTCGTCGAGGCTGGCCGAGAGCAGCGAGTAGGTGCCCGGCAGGTCGACGAGCTTGTAGCGGTGCCCGCCGGCGGCAAAGGCGCCTTCGGCGCGCGTCACCGTCTTGCCGGGCCAGTTGCCGGTGTGCTGGCGCAGCCCGGTCAAGGCGTTGAAGACCGTGCTCTTGCCGGTGTTGGGATTGCCGGCCAGCGCCACCACGTAGTCGTGGCCGGCCATGTCCACGCCGAGCTTCTTCAGATTGGTGAGGTGATGCGCCGGGCAGGTCGCGCAGGCCTCTGGTGAGGGGTGGCTCATACCGCCGCCTCGCTCAGGCGCTGCACCAGGATGTGGTGGGCCTGGTCGCGGCGCAGCGCGATGAGGGCGCCGCGGATGCGATACGCGGTCGGGTCCCCCGACGGTCCGCGCAGCTCACTGGCGACGTGCGTGCCCGGCACGACGCCCAGATCGAGCAGCCGGCGGCGTTGCGCGCCGCGGCAGGTGGCAGCCAGGGCCACGACTTCCGCCGCCTCCCCGGGGGCGATCGCGGAGAGCCGGGTCATCGCGGTCACCGGTTCGGGCTGCTCGAGCGGCAGCACGGTGACGTTGGCGGCGACCACCGGCGCCAGCACCATTTCCTCGGTCTCGGCCGCGATGCGGAGGCGCTTGGGCGTGCGTTCGAGCAGTCGCACGCGCATGCCCGGCATCAGCCCGGCCGCCACGATCTGGGCGAAGACGGCGTCGGGCTCGTCCTCGATGTGTATCACCTCGGCGACCTGATCGGGCGTGAGCTGGGTGAGCGGCATGCCCTGGTGCGGCGGCACTTCGCCGCCGGGCGTCGGAATCGGATCGCCGTGCGGGTCGAAGCGGGGATGGCCGAGCGTTGCGGCCAGCGCCTCGGCCTGCTGGTCGCTCGTGCCGTGCTCGCGGCGTTCGGCGTGCGCGTGCCACTCGCGGGCGTCGAGACCGGTCTCGTCGGCGAGATACCGCTCCCACAGGCGATGGATGCGGATCACCCGCAGGGCGTCGCGCCGGCCGTCCGGCGTGAGGCGCAGCGTCGAGTCCTCGTGGTCGAGCAGGTCGAGCCGGCCGAGACGATCCACCAGATCTGCCGCTGCTCGTCCCGAGAGGCCCAAGGCGCCGGCCAGGCTCTCGAGCGTGGCGGGCCGCTGCCGGTACTCACCATCCCAGATGTGCTTGAGCGCGTCCTCGACCTCCACCCGGTCGGAGGCCGCCAGGCTGCGCCGCCACCGCCACGCGATTCCGGTGCCGGGCCAGGCCAGCGCTGCCGCCGCGGCCAGGACGACGATCACGACGATGAGGGAGGTGAGGGGGTCGACCATCGCGAGATTTTGATTAATCAAAATTATCGACGCTGGTCACCGAAAAGTCAAGCTGGATCAGCGACTCTGTTACGATTTCGGCACCCATGCCCCCCTCCAGCACCGTCGAGAATTACCTGAAGGAGGTCCACCTGGGCGTCTCCCGGCTCCCTCCCGGGACGAGGCTGCTGCCGATGGGCCAGTTGGCCGCCGCGCTCGGGGTGGCGCCCGGCACGGCCACCACCATGGTCAAGGCGCTCGCCGAATCGGGCCTGGTCGAGTACGAGCCCTACAACGGGGTGTGCCTCACCGGGGCGGGGTCGAAGCTGGCGGCCACGGTGTTGCGTCGCCATCGCCTGGTCGAGTTGTTCCTGGTGCAGGTGATGGGCATGCGCTGGGACGAGGTGCACGACGAGGCCGAGCATCTCGAGCACGCGGTGTCCGACCGGCTGATCGAACGGATGGACGAGATGCTCGGACACCCGGAGACCGATCCCCACGGCGACCCGATTCCCGGGCCGGAGGGGACGTTTCGTGAAAAGCACCTCGAGACACTCCTCAGCTGCCCGGTGGGCCAGCGCGTGGTCGTCGCCCGGGTGACGGACCAGGACGCGGCGTTCCTTCGCTTCGTGGAGCGGCACGGGTTGAAGCCCGGCGAGACTGTGGAGGTCGAATCGCGTGACGAAGCGGCCGACGCGGTGCGGCTGCGCGGCCGCGGCGACGCGGTCGTCACCATCGGCACGCGCGCGGCGTCGAAGCTGCTCGTCGACACGGCAGGCTGACGGGCGGGGCTAGTAGCCCGGCGCCGCAGCGGCGTGAAGAGCGGCGACGATGGCACCGGGCAAGTGCGCGGGCGAGGCCGCGACGAACGCCGTCGGGGGCGCGTCGAACGCGGCGGCGCCGAACCCGTAGCCGGCAAGCACGAAGGGCACGCCGCCACGTCGCGCGGTCTCGGCGTCCACCGGCGAATCGCCGACGAGCACCATCGGCCCTCCGCCGGCGTGCAGGCGCAGGGCGACGAGGCCGGCGGGGTCGGGCTTGCGCGCCAGCGGACCGTCGCCCCCGATCACTTCGATGAACTGCTGACTGACGCCCAACGCCTCGAGGAGGCGTTGGGCCGGCCCGCGCGGCTTGTTGGTCAGGACGGTCAGCGCCAGCAACGGATCGAGCGCCGCGAGCGCCGCGGGGATCCCGGGATAGAGCCGCGTGGTATCGAGCAGGCGCTCGTCATATAACGCGAGGAACCGCTCGAGCGCGCCCGGCGAGTGGGGGTCGAGTTGCGCCGTTGTGAGCACACGGCGCACCAGCAGGGCGGCGCCGTCGCCGACCATGCCCACGACCTCGGCTCGCGTCAGCGGGCGGCCGCCGAGCTCCACCGCCAGCGCGCTGGCGGCAGCGGCCAGGTCGGTGGCCGAGTCCACCAGCGTGCCATCGAGGTCGAAGACGACCGCGCCCGGGGCGCCTGGCCAGGTCATCGCCCGCGCTCCGCGCCGTCGATGGTCGATCTCCCCAATGGTCGGGCTTGATTGTATCCTTCGGGCGCGTGACGAGACTTCCCGTGTCGGTCGTCCTGGTGTCTGGAGGTCTCGACAGCGCCGTGCTGCTCGCGCACGAAGCCGTGACGCACGACGTGCGGCCGGTCTACGTGCGCTCGGGGCTGGCGTGGGAAGCGGCGGAGCTGCGGACGCTGACGCGGCTCATCGCGGCGCCGGCTCTGGCGACCCATCTGCTGCCGCTCACCGTCATCGAGCTGCCGATGCGCGACGTCTACCCGCAGGACCATTGGGCCATCGTCGGCCAGGCGCCGTCCTACGACACCCCCGATGAGGATGTGTATCTCATGGGCCGGAACCTGACCCTGCTCGCCAAGGCCGGGGTCATCGCGGCGCGCGCCGACGCCCGGCGCATCGCGCTCGGGCCGTTGGCCGGCAATCCGTTCCCCGATGCCACGGCGGCGTTCTTCGCCGCGATGGCCGAGGCGCTGTCACGCGGTCTGGCGCACGCGGTCTCGATCGCCACGCCGTTCCTGGCGCTGCACAAGCATCAGGTGATCGAGCTGGGGGCGCGGTTGAGCGTGCCGTTCGAGCTGACCCTGTCGTGCATGCAGCCCGACGCGGATCGGCACTGCGGACGGTGCAGCAAGTGCCGCGAACGGCGCGACGCGTTCATCGAGGCCGCGGTGCTGGATCCCACGACATACGCGCAGCCCTCGCCGCGCGGCGCAGGCGCGATGTAGGGCGGCACTTTAGAGTTGCCTCCAGGCAGAGCTGAAGCTCGGCCCTACGCACAATCGAAAAACGCCGCGAGCCGCATTCGAGCTTCGCTCACTAGCGTTCGAAGCGAATCGCCCCGTCGCCGGTGCGTACCCGCAGCGTGCGGCCGCCGGCCCCCAGCGTGCCCCGCAACTCGCGACGCGACCGGTCGTCGTCATCATCGCTCCGCTCGACGCTCAGCCCCGGGTAGTTCGAGCTGACGCGGCCGTCGGAGGTCACCGCGTCGACGACGACGTCGAGCGCCTCGGGCAGCCGCACTTCCACGCTGCCATCGCGGGTCTCGAGGCTCCAGTCGTCTTCAACGCGGCTCCCGGGCTCGAGGGCGATGCGGACCGAGCCGTCGCCGGTCTTGGCCCGCACGTGCGTCAGCGTCCCGCCCACCACGATGCTGCCGTCGCCGGTCTCGACGTCGACCTTGCCGGTGATCTCGCGAAAGCGGATCGATCCATCGTCGGTGCGGGCCACGACCTCGCCGGCGAGGCGCGCGGCGACGATCGATCCGTCGTCGGTGCGCAACGTGGCGGTGCCCGTGATCTCCTCCACCGTGATCGAGCCGTCGCCGCTGCGCAGATCGAGCGTCGTCGTCTTCGGCACGGCCACCCGCAGCCGGGCGCTGGGCGAGAGGTGCACGCCGATGACGATTCCGTTGGACCCCGACGACGAGGCCGGGCCGCGGACGCGCAGGGTCACCTGGTCGCCGTCCTGCGACTTGTCGACGGTGATCTCCTGGAGCCGCGCGTCGTCCTGCGCCTGCTTCTCCACCACGACTTCGACGTCGGGCCGGTCCCAGGCGTGCACTTCGATCGAGCCGTCGAAGGTGTCGAGGGTGACCTTGGAGTTGCCGGTGACCTTGAAGGTGTGGGTCTCGGACGCCGTGGCACCGTCGGTGTTCACGTTGACGGTGCACGCCCCCAGCGTGGCGGCCAGTGCCGCCGCGCCCAGTGCCCCGACGGTTCCAGCCCCTGATGCCATCACGCGCCCCCGGCTGGAGAGACGGCCGATCGACTGATGGGGTTCCACGCCAGGGCGCCGGCGACCCAGGTCTGGGTGACGTGCCAGGCAGCGTCGAGCACCACCAGGTCGGCGGCCGCGCCAACCGCGATACGGCCCAGGTCCGGGCGTCCCAGCGCCGTCGCCGGGGTGGTGGCGCACAGCCGGGCCGCCTCGACGATGCCCAGGCCGACGGCCCCGGCCAGCATCCGGAAGGCGCCGTCCATCGTCAGGATGCTGCCCGCCAGCGTGCCGTCGTCGAGCAGCGCGCAGCGCTCGGTGACGCGAATCCGCTGGTTGCCGAGGACGCTTTCGGCGCCCACCGGCAGCCCGGCGCCGGCGGTTGCGTCGGTGATAGCCAGCACGCCGTCCACGCCCTTGGCGCGCACCGCCATCCGCACCATCGCCGGATGCACGTGGTAGCCGTCGCAGATCACCTCGCTCGTGACCTCGTCGTGGGCCAGCACCGCACCGGCCAGCCCGGGCGCGCGGTGCTGGAGCGCCGGCATGCGGTTGAACAGGTGCGTCGCGTGGCGCGCGCCGGCGTGGATGGCGGCTTCGGCCTGGTCGAACGTCGCGGCCGAGTGGCCCAGCGACACGCGGTGGCCGTTCTGCACCAGCCGGTGGATGAGGTCGATGGCGTGTTCGAGTTCAGGCGCCAGCGTGACCAGCCGCACCGAGGAGCGGTGGGCGTCGATGACCTGCACGATGGCCGCGCCGGTGAACTCGCCGTCGGCTCGCGGCGGCTCGCCCGGACGCGGCGGCAGCCGCAGGCAGGCCGCCGGTTGCGCGCCGTTGTAGTCGGGGTGCAGGAAGTTGCTTTCGAGGTGCGCCCCGAGCACCCGGGCGGCGCCCGGCGCGCGCGTGCCGGCCCGCTCCACGGCGCTGAGAAACCGCTCGAGTGTCGCCGGATCGCAGGCGATGGTCGTCGGACAGAACGCCGTCACCCCGCGTCGTGGCAGGGCGGCGGCCACGCGCGACACGGCATCGGCGGCCCCCAGTACGTCGGTCCCGTCCACGCCGTGGATGTGGCCATCGATGAACCCGGGGAGGATCCAGTGGCCTTCGCAGGCGATGTCGTTGGCCGAAGCCGCGGCGCCCGGGCCGATCTCGACGATGATGCCGTCGTCGATCGCGACGGTCGCGCCGTCGAGGATGCGGTCGGGCAGGACCACGCGCCCGCCGCGCAGCCGGATCACGCCGCCGGCCTCCGGCCCCCGGCGGTGATCATGCCGGCTCGTCGTCGGCGCGGGGCGTCGAGGCCTCGACCTTGAGCGCGGCGACCAGCGCGTCGCGCTTGTGGACCAGGCCCTTCAGCGGCCGCCGGCCATTGGCATGGCCCACCGCGTACTCGGCGAAGAGCGGAAACGCGATGGTCGAATCGCAATAGACCACGCAGGTGTCGGGCAGCACGCCCGGGTTCACCTTGCCCCAGCTCACCGCCTCGGCGGGCGTCGCGCCGGACAACCCGCCCCACACCACCTGGTCGGTCGTGATCTGGATGAAGTAGTCGTTGCCGCCCTTGGGAATGCCGTAGACCTCCCAGAGCGTCGGCTGCCCCTGCAGGTAGAAGTTCTTGGGCGACCCGCCGCCGAGAATCACCGCGCCGTTCTTCTGCCCGGCCAGGATGATGGCGCAGATCTCGTTGACGTCCTTGTTGGGGTCGACCATCAGGCCGCCGCCGTTCATCAGCTCGTGAAAGGCGATGTTCATGCCGATCGAGCTGTCGCCCGGCGACGAGGTGTAGATCGGTACGCCAGCCCGCGACGCCGCCGCCACGACCGAGTACTCCTCGCAGCCCGGGTACAGCTTCCGCAGATCCTCCCCGAGGGCGAAGTGCAGCTCGGCGGTGGAGACCGGCCCGTCGAGCCCCGAGCGGACGATGAACTCGCGCACGTAGGTGTCGGTGTCGAGCAGCACCTGGGCCGGGAAGAGCACGTCGTAGATGCGGATGACGCCCTGCTCGAAGAGCTCGCGGTCGTCGACGAACGGCGACCCGCGATGCAGCGTGAAGTTCAGCGCGTAGTGCAGGTCGTGGTAGAGGTTCGCGCCGGTGCTGATGACGAAATCGACCAGGCCGCGCTCGACGAGCTCGATGACTGCGCCGCCCAGGCCGGCCGGGGTCATCGCGCCGGCGATCGTCAGGGCAATCGTCGTGTCGTTCTCCCGGGCCAGCATCTTGTCGCAATAGATGCGGCAGGCCTCGCCGAGCCGCGCGGCGTTGAAGGCCTGGAACCCCTCGTCGATGAGGGTCCGCACGTCGGCGCTGCCCCGGGGACGGTAGTAGCGGATCGGACGGCCCGACAGCGGGTTGCGTTTGGACGTGCCGGGTGATCCAGGGGCACGATAAGGCACGGGGCGATCGACCTCCTCGGAAGCGAGGGTAGAGTATCACCCGCATGGATCCTCTCGTCGTCACCCTGGTGGTGCTCGCGACCGCCGCGATCGCGGCCGTCGCGATCGTGTGGCACAAGGGCCGGCCGATCGCCGGCGGCGACGTCTTCCGGGCGAGCCGCTTCTCCGACGGCAACTTCTGGTTTCCGACGCAGGTGCGGATCACGCCGGCGAGCGTCGTCCACGTCACCCCGCAGCTCATCGGCCGTCGGGAGCACTCGATCCACATGGCCCACGTGGCCTCGGTGAGCGTCCACACCCGGCTCCTCTTCGCGGACGTGGTCATCGAGACGACCGGCGGCACCAGCGCCGTGCAGTGCCACGGCCACCGCAAGGCCGACGCCCTGCGCATGAAGCAGCTCATCGAGACCCACCAGACGGCGTACTACCGGTCGGCCGAGGCGCCCGCCCGGGCCACACCAGGGTCGGTCGCCGGGGACCTCCCGGCCGCTCCGCAGGGCTAAGCCTGCCGGCCGGAGTGTCCGATACAAGGACACAGGAAAACCCACGTGGACGACCTTTCATTTTCCGCTAGACGTGCGTCCAGCGCCGGACCGCGGTCCGAAAACGACGCCGAGGCCCGGTTCAAGGCCCTCGTGCAGTCGCCCCTTCGGGCCGGCATCCTCAGGTTCCTGAGCGCCAGGCCAGCTGAGCAGTTCGACGCCGAGGCCATCATGCAGGCGTTCGGGCGCATGCGCCTCGACGTCGAGAACTGCCTCACCGAGCTGGTCGAATTCGGGGTCGTCCGCCGGGTCGCCGGCGACCCGGTCGCCTACACGGCGCCCAGGCTGGACACGACCTCGACGGTCGGCAAGCTGCTCGACACGTTCCTGGAACGCCGCGCCGCCGTCGGCATCGAGGACACCTCGCCGTCGGTGCAGCGCTTCCGCGAGCTCATCGGCCGCGACGAGAAGATGCTGGCCATCTTCGAGTGGATCCGCACCGCCGCCAAGTCGGACATCTCGGTGCTCATCCTCGGGCCGACCGGCGCCGGCAAGGAAGTGGTGGCGCGGATGATCCACGAGCTGTCGCGGCGCGGCACCGAGAAGTTCCAGGCCGTGAACTGCGCCGCCCTGCCCGACACGCTCTTCGAGTCGGAGATCTTCGGCTACGAGAAGGGGGCCTTCACCGGCGCCCACGAGCGCAAGCCCGGCCGGCTCGAGCTGGCCAACGGCGGCACGTTCTTCCTCGACGAGGTCGGCGACCTGTCGCTGGTCGCCCAGGCCAAGATCCTGCGCGTGCTCGAGGAGCGCCGCTTCGAGCGGCTCGGCGGCAGCAAGTCCATCCACGTCGACTTCCGGCTCATCTCGGCCACCAACCGGCCGCTCGATCAGTTCGTCCGCGAGAGCCGGTTCCGCGAGGACCTCTTCTACCGCGTCAACGCGTTCTCGATCCGCCTGCCGTCGCTCAAGGAGCGGGCGGTGGACATCCCGGTGCTGGCGGCGCGGTTCATCGCCCGCTACTGCGCGGCCAACGGCCTGCCGCTCGATGCCAAGCAGCTGGCGCCGGAAGCCGCCGACCGGCTGCTGCGCTACCACTGGCCGGGCAACATCCGCGAGCTCGAGAGCACGATATCGAGGGCGGCGCTGTCGGCGCCCGGGCCGCTCATCCGCGCCGAGGACATCGAGTTCCTGCACGAGCCCCTCGCCGCCACCGCCGGCACCCCGGGCCGGCTGCCGACGCTGCGCGACAACGAACGGGCCCACATCGCGGTCGTGCTCGACGCCGTCGGCTGGAACAAGCTCGAGGCGGCCCGGGTGCTGGACATCAGCCGCGGAACCCTCTACCGCAAAATCGAGGAGTACGGATTGGAGCCCACTGGCGGTCGGCGGAGGCGCGACCCCATCACCGCCTAGCGCATGCGCGAACTCCCCCCGTCCGCGCGGACCTACATCGTCGCCGTCGTCGTGCTGGGAGCTGGCCTTCTGGTGCACGCGCTGCTCGGGATCCGCCTCGACAATCCCTACCTCTTCGCCGCGCTGCTGCTGTTGTCGAACGTGTCGTCGGCGTTCAAGGTGGCGCTGCCGCTGTCAGCCGGCGGCTCGACGATGTCGGTGTCCTACGCGGTGGACTTCGCGTCGCTCCTGCTGCTGGGGCCGGCGCAGACCACCGCGATCGCTGTGACCAGCGCCTGGAGCCAGTGCACGTTCCGGATGCGCCAGCCGACCTCCATCCATCGCACGCTCTTCAGCATGGCGTGCCTGGCGGTGACCGTGCAGGCCGCCGGCTGGGTCTACCTGCGGATGGGCGGCGACCCGGGCTCGCTCGGCGAGGACCTGACGATCGAAGTCGCGGCGCTCATCGGCGCCGCGACGACCTACTTCCTGTTCAACACCGTGCTCATCTCGGTGGCGATCGCGCTGTCGACGCGCCAGCCGTGGATGACGACCTGGAACGAGAACTTCCTGTGGAGCGCGCCCAGCTACTTCGTCGGCGCGGCGGGGGCGTTCGTCACCGGCCACGCGGTGCTGAAGGTCGGGCCGTGGTTCGCGCTGCTGATGGCCGCGCCGGTCTACCTCATCTACCGCACCTACAAGGTGTACCTGGGCCGCATCGAAGACGAGCGGCGCCACGTGCAGGAGATGTCCGACCTGCATCTGGCGACGATCGAGGCGCTCGCCCTGGCCATCGACGCCAAGGACCAGACCGCGCAGAGCCACATCCGCCGGGTCCAGGTCTACGCGGCCGGAATCGCCAAGTCCCTCGGCATGCCCGACAACGAGATCCAGGGCGTGAAGACCGCGGCGCTGCTCCACGACATCGGCAAGCTGGCCGTGCCCGAGCACATCCTGTCGAAGCCCGGGCCGCTCACCCAGGAGGAGTTCCAGAAGATCCGCATCCACCCGCAGGTGGGGGCCGAGATCATCAGCGCCGTTCCCTTCCCCTACCCGGTGGCCCCGCTCATCCTCAGCCACCACGAGCGCTGGGACGGCAAGGGCTACCCCCAGGGCCTGAAGGGCGACGAGATCCCGCTCGGCGCCCGCATCCTCTCGGTGGTCGACTACTTCGACGCCTTGACCTCCGACCGCCCGTACCACCGGGCGATGGAGCACAACGCGGCGTTGTCGTTGCTCGAACAGGAGGCCGGCAAGGCGCTCGATCCGGTCGTGGTGCGGACCTTCTTCGCCCAGCTGCCGGCGCTGTCGGCCGAAGCGTCGCGGCAGGAGCAGCAGCCGTCGCGCCGCCTGACCCTCGAACCCACGTCGGAACTGGGGCGCCCCGCCGTCGGCTTCGAGCACGAGAGCGGCCGCGGCAGCACGGTGTTCGAGGACATCGCCCTCGCCCACCGCGAGATCTACGCGCTCTACGAGATCGCCCAGTCGATGGGCACCAGCCTCGGCGTGGCCGACACGATGGCGCTCATCAGCTCGAAGCTGAGCAACCTGGTGCCCTTCGCCTCCTGCGCGCTCTTCCTCTACGACGAGGAGCACGACTGGCTGCGCTGCCGGTTCGCCACCGGACTGGACTCGGAGCTCATCGGCAGCATGACGATCAAGAGCGGCCACGGCCTCACCGGCTGGGTCACGCGCAACCGGCGGCCCCTGGTCAACGCCCGGCCCAGCGCCGACTTCGAGGCCGCCGGGCTGGCCCCGACCAGCACGTCACTGCGCTCGGCAATCGTCTCGCCGCTGGTCTTCAGCGATCGGCTGATTGGCACGCTGGCGGTCTACCAGGACACCGACGACGCCTACACCGACGATCACCGCCGGCTGCTCGATCGCGTGTGCGAGCAGGCCTCGGCGGTCATCCACAACGCCAGCGTCTTCGAGCGCACCCAGGAGGACTCGCTCACTGATGCGCTCACCGGCCTGCCCAACACCCGCTTCATGTTCATCCACCTGACCCGCGAGCTGGCCCGCGCCGAGCGCCTGAAGTCCGAGGTGGCGCTGCTGGTGATGGACTGCGACAACTTCAAGGACATCAACGACAACCACGGCCACCATGTCGGCGACCGGGCGCTGCGCGAGGTGGCCAGCGTCCTGCGCGGCGGCGTGCGGCCCTACGACATCTGCGTGCGCTACGCCGGCGACGAGTTCATCGTCGTGCTGGCGGGCTGCGGCGCCGAGGAAGCCGAGCGGAAGCGGGTGGAGTTGAAGCGGGCGATGGAGGACGTGGTGTTCGAAGTGCGGCCCGGCCGCCGGCTGCACCTGTCGATCAGCGTCGGCGCGGCGATCTACCCGCACGACGGCGAAACCTACGAAGCGCTGCTGGCGACCGGTGACGCGCGCATGTACCGCGACAAGACCACGCGCAAGCAGCTGACCCGCCCGGCCGGCGGCCGGGTCAAGCTCCGCACCGCCACCGGCCTGAAGCCGCCGGTGCTGCCGCCAGGCATCAGCGACGTCGAGATCGAACGCGCCCGGACCGGGGTGCTCTAACGGGGCTGGGGACTGGGGGCTGGGGGCTAGGGCTCGCCAACAGCACATGCCACACAGTCACGCTGCTACGCCGTTGCGCTCAGGCGCCGCCGCGTTATCGTACCGGTGTGATCGTCTGTCCTGGCGTTTGGCCAGCGCTAGTCCCCAGCCCCTAGCCCCCAGTCCCTAGCCCAGTGATCACCGCACGCCTCGTCGACGCGGCCCCGGCTACGCCACGCACCCGGCAGCTTCGCCTCGAGCTCCTGGAGGGGCCGTTGGCCTTCGACGCCGGGCAGGCGGTCTACGTCGGTGTCGCCGGATCGGGGCAGCGGGCGCCGTATTCGATTGCCTCGGCGCCGTTGCTCGCGACCACAGGGGCGCTGGAGCTCCTGGTTTCCGCCGACGGCGCGTTCGGTCAGACGGCCCTGGATCCCCTGACGATCGTGGGGGCGATCCTGGAGGTCGAGGGTCCCTTCGGCAGCTTTGGCGTGCCAGCGGCGGCCGAGAGCCAGCCGCTGTTGCTCGTTGCCGGTGGAACCGGCATCGCACCGCTGCGCTCGGTCGTCCTCGATCGCCTCGGACGGGCGCAAGCTGCGGCGATCAGCCTGGTCTACAGCGCTCGAGCCGTCGACGAGTTCGCCTTCGGCGCGGAGTTCGAGGCGCTGGCCAACGCCCAACGCCTCACGCTGCACTACACGGTGACGCGCGACGACCCGACGACCTGGCCCGGTCGCACCGGCCGCATCGACGATCGCCTGCTGTCGGCGGCCTGGCCGGGTGAGGGGGCCTGGAGCCTGGTCTGCGGTCCAGGGCCGTTCGTCAGCGACGTGACGACGGCGCTCGCGCGGATGGGCGTCGATCCGGCAAGAGTCGTGGTCGAGCGGTGACAGCCGACGCGTTGTAGGGCGGCCCTTCAGAGCCGCCGGATGCCAGAGCTGAAGCTCCGGCCTACATCCCGACGGCGTGGTAGCCGGCATCGACCATCAGCACCTCGCCGGTGATGCCGCGGCCGCCGGGCCCGAGCAGGAACACCGCCGCGTCGCCCACCTCGGCGGCGTCGATGGCCCGCCGCAGCGGCGCGCGCTCGCGCACCACGCCGAGAATGCTCGAGAAACCGCCGATGCCCGCCGCCGCCAGCGTCTTCACCGGGCCGGCCGACACGGCGTTGACGCGCACGTTCTGCGGGCCGAGGTCGGCCGCCAGGTAGCGCACCGTCGCTTCGAGCGCGGCCTTGGCCACGCCCATCACGTTGTAGTTGGGGAACACGCGGTCGCTGCCCAGGAAACTGAGCGTGACGACCGCGCCGCCGCCGCGGGCGGCAAACAACGGCCGGGCGCCGCGGGCCAGCGCGATGAGCGAGTAGGCGCTGACGTCGAGCGCCGTCTTGAAGCCCTCGCGCGAGGTGTCGGTGAAGGGGTTCGACAGGTCCTCGCGCGACGCGAAGGCGACGCCGTGCACCAGGAAGTCGAGCCCGCCGTGCGCGTCGGCGATCCGGGCGAACACCGCATCGATCTGGGCGTCGTCCTGCACGTCGCACTGCAGCAGCATCGGCGCCGGCGAGATCGTCGCCGCCAGCTCCTCGGTGTGCTCCCGGAACCGTTCCTGATAAGTGAGCACGAGCCGGGCGCCCTCGGCGGCCGCTGACCGGGCGATGGCCCAGGCCAGGGAGCGCTTGTTGGCCACTCCCACAATCAGTCCGATCTTGCCGTCGAGCGATCCCATGGATGGCGTCCTCTCCTGAACGAGCCTCGGCGATCTTGGCCGATCCGGGCCGCCGGACCAAACGCCGCCGCCGTTAGCAGCTAGGCCTCGGCCAGCCAGCGGCGCGTCTCGGCCAGGGCGGCGCGCACTGCGTCGGGATGGGTGGACTGCGGTGTGCGCCGGGCCCGCACCGACGCCAGCGCGCTGACCGCGTCTTTCACGTCGTCGCCGTAGAGCTCCGAGTAGCCGCGCCATTCCGCCAGGGAGAGGTCGTCGAAGTCGCGGCCGGCGGCCAGCAGCTCGCGCACCATCTTCCCCACCACCTCGTGAGCGTTGCGGAACGGCAACCCGCGGCGCACCAGGTAGTCGGCGGCGTCGGTCGCCAGGAGCAGGCCCGAGGCGGCCTTGCCGGTGCGATCGGGGCGCAGGGTGAGCTTCGAGATCACCGACGCGGCGGCGTTGCACGAGACGGTGAGGGTGTCCTCGGCGTCGAAGACGCCTTCCTTGTCCTCCTGCAGATCCTTGTTGTACCCGGTCGGCAGACCCTTCATCGCCACGAGCAGCGCCACGTGATGGCCGATCACCCGCCCCGCCTTGCCCCGCACCAGCTCCATCGGGTCGGGGTTCTTCTTCTGCGGCATCATGCTGCTGCCGGTCGCCGAGCTGTCGGCCAGCTCGAAGAAGCCGAACTCCTCGGCGGTGAAGTAGATCACGTCCTCCGCCAACCGGCTGAGATGCACCATCGCCAGCGACGCGGCGTGGAGGAAGCTGACCGCGAAGTCGCGATCCGACGACGTGTCCATGCTGTTGGGCACGACGCGCGAAAAACCCAGCGCCGTGGCCAGCGCGCCGGTGTCAATCGCATACCCGGTGCCGGCCACCGCACCCGAGCCGAGGGGCAACGCGTCGGCCTCGTCGCTGGCGACCGCCAGCCGCTGGTGATCGCGACGCAGCGCCGCGGCGTGGCTGAGCAGGAAGTGGCTGACCAGCACCGGCATGGCCCGGCGCATGTGGGTGTAGGCCGGCATCAGCGCCTCACCGGCCTGCTCGGCCTGGTCGGCGAGCGCGGCGATCACCGTGCGCAGGCGCGCCTGCAGCAGCGGGATGCGGCGGCGCAGGTAGAGGCGGAAATCGAGCGACACCTGTTCGTTGCGCGAACGCCCGGTGTGCAGCCGCCGGCCGTCGTCGCCAACGAGCGCCACCAGCTGCCGCTCCACGAAGCTGTGGATGTCCTCGTCGTCGCCGGTGACCCAGTCCGGTTCGGCGCGTCCCCGCTCGAGAATCTGCTGCAGTCCGTCGCGGATCCGGGCCACCGCGGCCGGGTCGAGGGCCCCGGCGCGTTCGAGCGCCGCGGCCCACGCCAGGCTGCCGACCACGTCGTCCTCGAAGAGACGGCGATCGAACGGGAACGACACGCCGAAGTCGAACGCCGCGGCGTCCGGCGCGGCGTCGAACCGACCCGACCACAAGTGCCCGCTCATGCTTCCACCTCGATCCGTCGCTCGCCGATCGTCATCGTCACGTCACCCGACGCGGCCTCGAACAGGTGGGCGGCGAACGCATCGAGGCCGCCTCTGAGCCGGGTGAACCAGTGGCCGTCGCGCAGCAGCCGGGCGTAGGTCGCCGCGGCCTCGCCGGCGAAGGTTCGCGCGGCCTCATCCAGCGTGCGGCCGGCTACCGCGGCGCAGGCGCGATCGAGGGCGACGGCGGCCGGCGCGTGGACCAGCCATCGCTGGCCCGGCGCGTCGGCGTCGCCAGCGGCCACGTCGGCCGCCACGCCCTGCACCCGGGCAATCGTCGCCAGGCTGTCGACGATCCCGTCCGGCGGCATCGCCACGCCGTTCAGTGCCACGGGCCAGCCGTGGGCGATCGACACCACGAGACGGGCGGGGGACGCCGTCGGCGCGTCGTCGAGCGCGGGCGCCTCGGCGCGGTCAAGGCCGCGGACCCGCGCCCAGATGTTCCGCTCGTCGCCGGGGCCGCGGGCGCCGGCGGCGGTCACGATACCCAGGCCGGGCGCAAGATCGCGCAGCGCGGCCAGCAACCGCTGCCGCTCGCGCGGGCCAGGCGCCGTCGCGACGATGGCCGCGGCCCCCTCGAGGCGCGCCACGTCGACCAGGGTTTCGGCCACGCACGGCGCCGACAACGCCGTGACGACGGGCTCGCCGCTCACCCCGATCGCGCCGGCGCGCAGCGCCGGCCACAGAAACCGCGCCGCCAGCCGCTCGCGATGGTCGAAGACATGACAGCGCACGGCGCCGGCGGCGAGCGCGACGCTGCGCAGTTGGTCGAGCGCGACCGCCTGGCCGAGGTCCACCGCGACGGCCACGACCTCGGTAGTGTGACCTCGGATGAGGTCCGACACCGCGTCGGCGGCATCGACCGACGTGAACGGGACGACGATGCGTTCCATGGCGCGCGGCGGAGGCGTCAGCCCGCCGCCAACCCTTCGAATTGCTGGACCAGCGTCCGCGCCGCGCGATGGTCGCGGCTGATGACGAGGATCGTGTCGTCACCGGCGATCGTGCCGAGCACGTCGGGCAGCTTCGCCCGGTCGATGGCCAGGGCCAGGGGCTGCGCCTCGCCGGCGCCGGTCCTGAGCACGAGCAGTTGCTGGGACTGCTCGATGCCGGCCAGATAGTCGACCAGCGCGCGTTGCAGGTGGTGCCGGGCGGCGTCGGTGCCGGTGGTCGAGCTGTCGTCGTCGGGCGGCGACTGGTAGGCGCCATCGGCGGCCCGCTTCACCAACCCGAGCTCCTTGATGTCGCGCGACAGCGTGGCCTGCGTGACGTCGAAGCCCTTGATGAACAGGCGCTGACGCAACTGTTCCTGGCTGCGAATGGGATCCCGGGCGACGAGGTCGATGATGGCGGCCTGGCGTCGAGCCTTCATGTTTATGCATGGCAGCGTATACCAATATGCAATGCGGTGCTTCACGAAATAGCGCCGAAACGCTTGACGGGACCCGAGTCGTCGTGCATAGTTATTCTTCCTCGCGTATAAATTTGCGAGGCCATACAGCAATGACCCAGACCCACACGCTCACGCCTGCCGCGGCCGCACCGGTCTCGACGTTCCGGGTGGCGATCGTCGGCGCGACCGGCTACGCCGGCCAGGAGCTGGTGCGGCTGCTGGCCCGCCACCCACACGCCCGCCTCACGCAGGCGACCGGATCGCAGGCCACGAGCACGCCGCGCCGATTGCCGGCGCTCGCCCGGATCTGGGACGGCGAGGTCGTGCCACTCGACCTCCAGAGCGTGAGCGCGGCCGCAGACATCGTGTTCCTGGCACTGCCCGAGGCCGCGTCGGCCGACGCCGCCCCGGTGCTGCTCGCCGCCGGCGCCCGCGTGATCGATCTCTCCGGCGCCTTCCGGCTGCGCGACGATGCGGCGCGGGCGAAATGGTACCCGGCCACCAAGGGGCTGCCGCCCGGTGTCGTCTATGGCCTCACCGAGTTCGCCGCGGCGGCGATTCCCGGCGCGTCGCTGGTGTCGTGCCCCGGCTGTTATCCCACGGCGTCGCTGCTGGCCCTGCAGCCGCTGGCCGAGGCCGGGCTGCTCCGCCACGACGCCGACGTGATCGTCGACGCCAAGTCGGGCGTCTCCGGCGCCGGCAAGGCGCCGTCGGATCGCACGCACTTCTGCGAGAACCACGGCAGCGTGGCCGCCTACGGCCTCTTCGGGCACCGGCACACGCCCGAGATGGCGCAGGCGCTCGGCCGCGACGTCACCTTCACACCGCACCTGGTGCCGCTCGATCGCGGCCTGCTCTCCACCATGTATGCGCGGCTCACTCCCGGGACCTCCGCCACCCGGGTGCAGGAGGTGCTCGAGGCAGCGCACCAGCGGTCGCCGTTCGTGCGGCTCACCGGCAACGCGCTGCCCGAAATCAAGCACGTCGCCTGGTCGAACTTCTGCGACATCGGCTGGCGCGTGGACGAGGCCTCGGGACGCATCATCCTCGTCTCGGCCCTCGACAACCTGGTCAAGGGCGCAGCCGGTCAGGCGGTGCAGAACTTCAACCTGCTCATCGGCGCCGACGAGCGCACCGGACTCTAGTGGCCAGTCCCGGTCATATGTACGGCGCCTTCCTCGCGGGGCATCCCGATCTCCGGCGTTGCTCCTTCCTCACGAACAGGCTTGGTTCGCTCGGTCGTCGCGCCTTGGATCTCGGGCGCCACGCGTCGGAATTCGCCGCACATATGACCGGGACGGGCCACTCGTGAGCCGGATCGTCGTGTTGAAGTTCGGCGGCGAGCTGCTCGAGGATCCGGCGCGCACCAAGGCACTGGCCGCCGTGGTGCGCAAGGCCTCGGCGCTGGGGCCGCTGGTGGTCGTCCACGGCGGCGGACGCGAGATCGACCGCGCCCTCACGACGGCGGGGATTGCCAAGCAGCAGGTCGACGGGCTGCGCGTGACCGACGAGGCGACGCTCGACGTGGTGGTCGGGGTGCTGGCGGGGTTGCTCAACACCCGCCTGGTCGCGACGCTCAACGCCGCCGGTGTGCGGGCCGTCGGCCTGACCGGCGCCGACGCCGGCGTGGCGCCGGTGGGTCAGGCGCCGACCTTCACGGCCGCCGATGGGCGGAAGGTGAGCCTGGGCCGGGTCGGCATTCCCAAAGCGACGGGACGGCCTGCCGTGCTGGAGCGGCTGACCGCCGCCGGCTTCGTGCCGGTGGTGGCCAGCGTCAGCGCCTCGCCGGCCGGGGCGCTCTTCAACGTCAACGCCGATACGCTGGCCGGCAATCTGGCCGCGCGCCTGCTGGCCCGGCGCCTGGTCGTGGCCGGGGCCACCGCGGGGGTGCTCGACGCCGCGGGCGCCACGCTGGCGAGCGTCGACGCCGCGGGCGCGCGCGCGATGGTGAAATCGGGCGCCGCGAGCGCCGGCATGATCGCGAAACTGGCGGCGTGCCGCGCGGCGGTGCGAGCCGGGGTCCGCGACGTGCGGATCGCCGATGGACGGACGCCCGCGGGCCTGCTCGCGGCCCTCGAGGGCAAGGCGTCGGGACCGTGGACACGGGTGCAATGACGATGACGACGACGGCGACGACCAGTTCCGATATCCAGGCGCTCGAAGCACGGCACGTACTGCAGACTTACAAACGCCAGCCGGTGGTGTTCGTCCGCGGCGACGGGGGCCGGATCGAAGACGTCGAGGGACGGCGCTACCTCGACTTCGTGTCGGGCATCGGCGTGTCGGTGCTCGGACACGGCCACCCCGGGCTGTCGCGCGCGGTGGCCGAGCAGGCGGCCGCACTGCTCCACACCTCGAACCTGTACTACCACCCGCTGCAGGGCCAGGTGGCGGCGCGCCTCGCGGCCTTCTCGGGGTTGCCGCGCGCGTTCTTCTGCAACAGCGGCACCGAGGCGATGGAGGCGTCCCTGAAGTTCGCCCGCCGCTACTGGTTCACGCAGGGCGTCCGCGGCCGGACGCGGTTCGTGGCCCTCGACCACGGGTTCTCCGGGCGGACGATGGGCGCGCTCTCGGTGACCGCGAACCCCCACTATCGCGAGCCGTTCGAGCCGCTGATCCCCGGGGTGACGTTCGTCCCGCCGGGCGACGTGGCGGCGCTCGACGCCGCGGTGTCGTCGGCGACGGCGGCCATCGTCGTGGAGCCGATCCAGGGTGAAGGCGGCGTGCGGCCGCTCTCGGCGGACTTCGCGCGGGCCATCGAAGCCGCCTGCGCGCGGACCGGGGCCTTGCTCATCGCCGACGAGGTGCAGTGCGGCCTCGGCCGCACCGGCGCGCCGTTCTACTTCCAGACGCTGGGTCTCACGCCCGACCTGGTCACGGTCGGCAAGGCGCTCGGCGCGGGGGTGCCGGTGGGCGCCGCGCTCGTCTCGGAGGCCGTGGCGGCGCAGGTGCTGCCCGGCGATCACGGCACGACCTACGGCGGCAACCTGCTGGCGACGCGGGCGGCGCTCTTCGTCCTCGAGCAGCTGCAGGATCACGGATTGCTGGCGCAGGTGGCGCAGGCCGGGGCCCACTTCGAACCGCGGCTGCGCGCCCTGGCCGCCTCGCATCCGCTAATCGCGGAAGTGCGCGGTGCAGGGTTGATGTGGGGGCTGCAGCTCACCGTCGACGCGGCGGCCGTGGTGGAGGGCGCCATGGCCCGCGGTCTGCTCGTCAACCGCACGGCCGAATCCGTGGTGCGGCTGCTGCCGCCCTACACCGTGTCCACCGCGGACATCGACGAGGCGGTGACGACACTCGACGCCGTGCTGGCCGGCCTGCCAGCGGAGGTGAAGGCGAAGTGAGCGTGGGCGTCATCACCGCGGTGGCAGAGGCTCCTGCGCCGTTCGAACCGGTGCTCGTCCCCGAGCGCCCGGTCGGCGTGCTGCGGACCGCCCGGATCGAGGAAGCCCGGCAGATCCACGCGCTCATCCAGGCGCACCTCGAAGAGGGCCATCTGCTGCCACGAGCGCTCGGCGAACTCGCCGTGCGCGCGTCGCGCTTCGTCGTGGCCGTGGCCGGCGACCGCGTGATGGCCTGCGCGGAACTGGCGCCCCTCAGCCGCTCGGTCGCGGAGGTGCGGTCGCTCGTCGTGCACCGCGACGCGCGGCAGCACGGGCTCGGCCGGCGGCTGGTGCTGGAACTGGCACGACGCGCCCGCCTCGACGGTTTCGACACGCTGTGCGCCTTCACCCATGGCGCCGGCTTCTTCGTGCGCCTCGGCTTCTCGATCGTCCCGCATCACTGGGTCCGCGAGAAGATCGTCGCCGACTGCCAGGGCTGCGCGCTCTTCCGCACCTGCGGCCAGCAGGCGATGGTGCTGCCGCTCGGCGAGTGGCAGACCCGGGTCGCGTGATCCCGCTGATGATGGCGCCAAAGATCACGAGCATCGCCGGAGGCGTCACGGCGCCGCGCGGGTTCCGCGCCGCGGGCCTCCACTGCGGCATCAAGGCGAGCGGCAAGCCCGACCTGTCGCTGGTGGCGTGCGACGCGCCGGCCGCCGCGGCGGGCCTCTTCACCCTGAACCTCGCCCAGGCGGCGCCGGTGCTCGTGTCCAAGGCCCACCTGGCGGCCAGCGGCGGCCAGGCGCGTGCCGTGGTGACCAACAGCGGCTGCGCCAATGCCTGCACCGGTCCGCAGGGGATGGACGACGCGCGGGCGATGGCGGCGTTGACGGCCGAGGCGCTCGGCGTGACGGCCGCCGACGTGCTGGTGGCGTCCACGGGCGTCATCGGCGTCAACCTGAAGATGGCGGCACTCGGCGCCGGAATCCCGCGCGCCGTGGCGGCCTTGCGCGTGGACGGCGGTGCTGACGCCGCCGACGCCATCATGACCACCGATCCGTTCCCCAAGTCGGCGGCGGTGGAGGTCGAGACGGCCATCGGCACCTTCCGGGTCGGCGGCATGGCCAAGGGCTCCGGGATGATCGAGCCGCGCATGGCCACCATGCTCGGCTACCTCACGACCGACGCCGCCGTGGCGCCAGACCGCCTGCGCCGCGTGCTGACCGAGGCCTGCCGCTTCACCTTCAACGCCATCACCGTGGACGGCGAGCCGTCCACCAACGACTGCGTGTTCGCGCTGGCCAGCGGCGCCAGCGGCGTCGCCATCGACGACGCCACCGAGTCGGCGCTGTTCGAAGGCTTCCGGACGGTCGCCCGCGAGTTGGCCCTCGGCATCGTCCGCGGCGGCGAGGGCGCGACCAAGCTGGTCGCGATCACCGCCAGCGACGCCGCCTCCGACGCCGATGCGTGGACGGCGGCGCGCGCCCTGGCCAACTCCCTGCTGGTGAAGACGGCCATCCACGGCGCCGACCCCAACTGGGGCCGGCTGGTGGCCGCCGCGGGACGCTCGGGGGCGCAGTTCGTGCTCGACCGGGCGCGGGTGCGCATCGGCCCGGTGGTGCTGTTCGCCGAGGGCCGCCCGTTCGACGATCTCGCGCCGCAAGCCGCGAAGTACCTGGAAGGCACCGACCTCGACATCGAGGTCGGGCTCGGCGCCGGCGGCGGCCGCAGCGCCACCGTCTGGACGTGCGACCTGTCGAAGGAGTACGTCCGCATCAACGCGGAGTACCGCACCTGATGGCCGTCCGGCACTTTCTCTCGATCCTCGACTTCACCCCGGACGAGCTGGCCCGCTGTCTCGAGCTGGCCTCGGCGCTGGGGGCGCGCCGGCGCGCCCGCACGCTCGAGCCGCAGGCCGCGGCGCTCACCGGCCGCCAGGTCGGGCTGCTGTTCGAGAAGCCGTCGCTCCGCACCCGCGTCACCTTCACCATCGGCGTCGGCGAGCTGGGCGGCGACATCGTCGACATCCCGTCGGACGTGATGCACGCCGACCGCGAGCCGCTGCACGACGTGGCCCGCAACCTCCAGCGCTGGGTCGACGCGGTGGTGATCCGCACGTTTGCCCAGTCGCGGCTGTCGATCTTCATCGAGTCGGCGCCGGGCCTGCGCGTGGTCAATGCGCTGTCGGACGAGGAGCATCCGTGCCAGGCGCTGGCCGACATGCAGACCCTCACCGAGCGCTGGGGCTCGGTGGCCGGCCGCACGCTGGCCTTCGTCGGCGACGGCAACAACGTCGCGACGTCGCTGGTGCACGCCGGGCTGATGCTCGGGGCGCACGTGCGGGTGGGGACGCCGAAGGGATTCGCGCTGCCAGCCGAGGTGGCGTCGGCGGCCGAGCGAATCGCGGTGGGCGGCGCCGAGCTGTCGCAGTTTGTCGACCCGCGCGAAGCGGTCAAGGGCGCCGACGCCGTCTACACCGACGTGTGGACGTCGATGGGCCGGGAAGTCGAGGCCGCCGAGCGCACCAAGCTCTTCTCGCGCTACCAGGTGAACGAGGCGCTGATGGCCCGCGCCAAGCCCGGCGCGCTGTTCATGCACTGCCTGCCGGCCCATCGCGGCCAGGAAGTGACCGACGAAGTGATCGAATCGCCGATCTCGGTGGCCTTCGACCAGGCCGAGAACCGCCTCCACGCCCAGAAGGCGATGCTCATCCGTCTGTTCAGCTAGGGGCTGGGGGCTGGGGACTAGGGCGTGCAGTCGTCACGCTACGTAACAACGGATCGAACAGCCGGGCTCGTGCGTCGCTGTGATAGCGACGACGCAAACGCGTGACGTGGCACGCGCCAGCCCCCAGCCCCTAGTCCCCAGCCCCCGCCCCGGCGGATTGCATGGGCCTAAGGCCCGCTACAATCCGCCTGTGCGGATTGACCTGAACGCCGATCTCGGCGAGTCGTTCGGTGCCTGGCCGATGGGCCAGGACACGCAGCTGATGCCGGTGATCTCGTCGGCCAACGTGGCCTGCGGCGGGCACGCGGGCGATCCGGGCACGATGCGGCGCACGATCCGGCTCGCCCGCTCGCACGGCGTGGCGGTTGGCGCGCACCCCGGTTTCCCCGACCTGCTGGGTTTCGGCCGGCGCGAGATGCAGATGAGCCCGCAGGACGTCGAGGACCTGGTCCTCTACCAGGTGAGCGCGCTGGCCGGCATCGCCAGGAGCGAAGGCGTCAAGCTCCAGCACGTCAAGGCGCACGGCGCGCTCTACAACATGGCGTGCCAGGACGAAGCCCTGGCCGAGGCCATCGCCCGGGCCGTGGTGGCCTGCGACCCGACCCTGGTGCTGTTCGGCCTGCCCGACTCGGCCTTGATCCAGGCCGGCCTCGACGCCGGCTTGCCGGTGGCGGCCGAGGCGTTCGCCGACCGCGCCTACCACGCCGACGGAACCCTGGTGTCGCGCAGCGTTCCGGGGAGCGTCATCCACGACGTCGACACGGTGGTGGCGCGCGCGGTCGCCATGGCCTGCGAGGGGTCGGTCGACACGGTGGACGGAGCGAGCATCTCGTTCGAGGCCGACACGTTGTGCGTCCACGGCGACACACCGGGTGCGGCGGCGCTGGCGGCGGCGATACGCCGCGGGCTCGAAGACGCTGGCGTAAAGATCAGCCGGCTCACCCGTTGACGCCCGCCCCCGGAACGAACCTGTAATCCGACGCTTCAAACTTGTTGGGGCCGACGCCCCCGCCCGAGCGAGATCGGCCTGTTTTCCGGCGGCACGAAGCTTGTAAAGGACGGCGACGTCGCCAGTTCTGTTGTTTGCGGTTTGGTGCCGTGAACGCTGGGGGGAGCCAGGCTGGCGACACCTATCGACGCCGAAGGGCGGGCTGGGGGCAACCCCGACCCGCCCTTTTGGCTGTACATCGGGTGGCTGGTGACGCTACTGTCCAGCCCCTTCCGGGTATTGGAGAGCGAGGCGCAACTCCTTGGCCAGGCCGTCGACGGTGGCGCCCGATCGCTTCCAGGCGCCGTCGGTCTCGAACCGCAGGGCCCCGATGCGCCGGCCCCAGGGCGCGATGGCCCGCCCGATGGCGCGAAAGTCGGTGCGTTCGGCGTGCTGCTGCTCCACCGCCCGCAGGACGTCGGGGGCCACGCGCACGAAGGCCCGCAGCGCCGTCGCCGACCGGATGCTGTACTTGCGGCCGTGCCAGGCCGTCTCGAAGACCGACGAGACCTGCTTCAAGTAGTTGACGAAAAAGGCTTTCGCGTCCTCGCGGAACTGGGCCGCCTTGCGCGGACCGCCCAGCGCGTCCTCGTCGGCAAAGAGCCGCTTGAACTCCTGCGCGAGCGGCGCCTGGGCCACCCGGCCCTTGCCCACGCCGAGCAGCTTGATCTCGTTGTGGAGCGGCGAATCCTCGCGGTCGTTGAGGGCGCGCACCACGTCGTGGGCCGCGGCCAGGGCCTCGTCGCGGTAGAGCTGGCGTCCGGACAGGGAGACCAGGTGCGAGGCGTTCAGCCGGGTGTGCTTGGCGTTGATGGTGACGAACATCTGCACGACGTGATCTTCGGGCAGACGATCGAAGATGATCGCCGGCACGCTGAACTGTTCGTCCTGGAAGTTGTCGATGTCGGCGTGCAGGGCCAGCAGGCGGTGCTGTCCGTCGATCGCCCGCAGAATCCCCTCGCGCTCCGGCACTTTCAGGCGTCCGACCGAACTTCCCGAGTCGACCGGCTCGAACGGCAGCTTCTCGTCGCAGGAAATGATGACGGCGCCCGGAATCGACGGCAGGTCACGAGCCTGCCGGCACTGCTCGTAGTACTGGACGAGCTCGTCGATCTTCTTGCGGATGATCTGCCGCTGATACGCCTTCTCGCTCGAGGCGATGCGCCGCTCCAGCAGATCCCAGCGGATCTTCGAGGGGGCACGCTTGTTCCCGCCACGAACGCCCCCGCTCGACTGGTCGCCGTAACTCAGCACCTCGAAGCGCACCAGCTTGTCGATGTCGCTGGCACTGAGTGACGCCTGGTAGAACTGAACTCCGAACTGCTGCATCCGAATCGCGGCGACGCTGATCATAGGGGTCCGATGGACGGCCGGATTCTACCGGCCGCCTTGGGGCTTCACAACGGTTTTTTGGCCGGATCGGCCGGCGAGGCGTCGCGGCGATCGCCCACGACGTCCTTCCAACCCGTTCCGATGGAAGAGGTTACGACCTCATCCCAGGCGAACTGGAACGGGCGGCTGCACACCTCTTCGCCGTTCGGGCGGGCCGTCACCAGCCGGGCCGTCGCCGACCGTTGCGCTCACACCCGGGCAGCGCTCATGATGACGCCCGGGTCGGCCACGGTCAACCGGCTGACCCGCCCCGACTCGCGGGCGAAGGCGATTTTCACCGTGGGCACGCCGGCCGGGAAGAACACCAGGTCGCCGGCGTGCAGCAGGTTCCGGCGGGTCGCCTCCGGGCGGCTGATGCCCAGCTGATCCTGCTGGACGTCGACGTCGAAGTGATCGCGCGGGCCGGTCCCGAAGCGGTACCGGCCGACGATGGCGTCGCGATCCGCGGCGGCGACCGGTTGGGTGGCGGTCCGGAGGTCGGCGTCTCCGACCTGCTCGAGATAGGCCACGACCGCCGGCGGCGTCCTTGCCGCCGGCGCGGGCATGCGCCAGCAGCGTGATGCCGTGAGGGCCGTGAATCCGCTGGGTGCCCGGACGGGCCTGGATGAAGGCGCGCACGACGTCGAGCTGGCCGAGCATGGCGGCCGAGAAGAGCGTCGGCCGGGCGCCATTGGCGAGCAGCAGCTCGGCGATTTCCCGCCGCCCGGTGTGGGCGGCCGCCCCGAGCGCCGTCTCCCAGTCGCCGAACCCCCAGTCGACGGCAGCGCGGGCCAGCGCCGGCTGGCGCTCGACCAGCTCCCGGACCCGGGCGAGGTTGCCGTGCGAGACACCGACCATCTCCTGGGCGACGGCTGGGTCCTGGCGAGGGAACCAGTCCCCGGTCGCCGCCGGGACTGGAGGCGCCTGGGCCGCGAGGGCCGGTGGCAGCACGGTGGCCAGGCCGGCCACGGGCAGACGGAGCAGGAAGCGGCGTGAGAAATGTTGTGGCATGACGGAGAGTCCTCCAAAAGGGCGTGCGACCACGCCAGCGTGCCGGCTCACGCGCCGGCTGCCAACCGCAAATCCGTCCAAGACCGCACCAGGCCGCAACCGCCTCGGGGTCAAACACTTGCCGTCGTGCATCAGGAATCAGGCGGGCCCACCAGGTGGGCGCGGACGACGCGTTCGGCCTCGCGCAGCACCTGGTCCTCCAACCCGGTGACGTCGGGGCGCTCACCGACGAGGCGTCGCGCCGAGAGGTGCACCTCGTCGCGCAGGCGGATGAAGTGGAGGATGAACCGCAGCCCCTCGCCCTCCCGCTGGAGTTGCCCGATGACGATGTAGTCGGCCCGTACCTCGGTCGCCAGCGTCCTCAGGTTGCGAATCGCCCGGGGCCGCCGGAGGGCCGCCGCGTTGCCGACGACCGCAACCCGGTCGGGCGCCATCTCGGTGAGACGCGACACCACCAGGTCGCTGAGGCCCGAGACGAACCCGTCGAGCGCCGCATCACCGGTCTCGTTGTCGAAGATGGAGACGGCCACGATGGCGGGCCGCGGCGGGCCGTCGGCGCGCACCCAGACGAGGGCCAGCAGCACGAGGGCGGCGGCGCCTGTGAGCCACCGGCCGCGGCCGGCCCACGTCTGCGCGGCCGGCGGCGGAGCCGGGGCCGTGGGGGCACCCGTCGCGTCGCCGGATTGGCCGGCCAGCGGCGCGCGGCCGTTGGTCTCGATCGTCACCGGCGCCAGGAACCGGAAGCCGCGCTTGGGCAGCGTCTGCACGAACCGCGGGTTCTCGCCGCTGTCGCCCAGCGCCGTGCGCACCTGGGCCATGCAGTAGGCCAGGCCGCGGTCGTAATCGACGTGCGTGTGCCCGCCCCAGATGGCGGCGCGCAACTCGTCGCGGGTGACGACCTCCCCCGCCCGTGCGAGCAGCACGGCCAGCGCCCGAGCCGGCTGGGGCTCCAGCCTGACGGCACGGCCGTCCCGCGTCAGCTCCAGCGAGCCACTGTCAAAACGAAACGTTCCAAAAGAGTACGTCATCGCCAACGGCTCGCGGGGCTAGGGACTGGGGGCTGGGGACTGGCGCTTGTGAGAGTAACGATGCGAACTGCCGCATCTTGCAAACAGGGCTTGTGCATCGCCGCCATGCGGCGATGCGAAGTGTGACAGCAGCATGCCCTAGTCCCCAGCCCCCAGTCCCCAGCCCCGGCTGCTCACTTGATCACGAGCAGCCGGTAGTTCGCCGAGTGCACGAACTGGATCCCGTGTTCCATCAGCATCGCGTCGTCCTCGATCGGGATGCGCAGTTTCTTGCCGCCCCATTCCGGCAACGGCGTGTAGGCGAAGTACTCGAACGAGAACAGGTGCTGCAGGTGCAGGGTGAAGGTGCTCTGCAGCGGCTGCCAGGTGGTGAGCGAGGGGCCGATGTCGTGGCCGGTGTTGCCCACCGGGTGGAAGCCGTAGGTGATGTCGGTCTTGTCGTCGGGATTCGGCTTGTTGAACTCGATCACGCCGTAGCCCGCGGCTTTCAATGCCGCGTCCATCGCCGCCATCGTCTCCTTGCCGGTGCGGCCGGCCTTGATCGCCGGCTTGATGACGTCGCGGGCGGCGATCGCCCGGGCGAACGCGTTGCGGATGCTGGCCGGCGGCATCGTCTCGCCCGGCTTCAGGACGTAGGCCACGCGCTTCACGTCGGTGCCGAAGTTCATCAGCTTGACGCCCCAATCGATCATGATGACGTCGCCGGGCTGCACGATGCGGTCGTTCGAAGTGGCGACGATGCCCTCGGGACCGGTGACGTAGACCGAGGGCATGTCGAACTCCGAGCCCAGCCCGCGTTCGAGCAGGCGGTCCTGGAGCCACCACGCGGCCTCTTCGAGGGTGGTCTTCCCCGGCGCAATCACCTCGTTCGACAGCGCCCGCTCGGCCAGCTGGATGGCGATGCCGGCCGCTTCGCCGAAGGCGACGATCTCGGCGGCGACGCGGCGCGATCGGAACTCCGAGACCAGCCGTTCGGCGCTGGCCAGCCGCGACGCGTACGGCTCGCCCAGCGTCTTGACCAGCTGCGCGTGCATCGTCACCGACAGGCCGTCGGCCGGGCCGATCTCCTCCGACATGTTGACGCCGATGCGCTTGGGATCGCGCGCGCGCACCTCCTTGGCGAGGTCGTCGGCCGAGCCGTACTTGTCGTAGGCGCCGGATTGATTCAGCAGGTAGCCCGAAGGTCCCAGGGCGAGCCGCTCCACGCGCTCGCCGCGCAGGAAGAAGGCGTAGTAGCCGAGGCCGGTGACATAGCCGCGTCCGAGGTCTTCCCACAGCGGGTCGTAGTGGTTCTCCTTCACCGCGACGATCCAGGCATCGAGGCCGGCGTTCTTCATCGCCACCGGCAGCACCTGCTCGAACTTGTCGAGGCGAATCTGCCGCTGCAGTTCCCAGCGCCGCCGCGCCTCCTGCGCGTCGCCCGCCGTCGCCCCCAGGGCCATCGCCAGCACCAGCGTCACCACCGTCGTGCGCATTCCCGCCCTCCCGCCGGTCACGATCGCACAGATCGCCACCTGACCTACGCCTCGCGTCCGGTCCGCCGCTCCGGCGGTCACAGGAGGCGGGCGACCAGGCGCTTGGCCCGCGCCGGCGGCCGATCGAGGGCCGCCACCCATCGTCGCGCCCGCGGTACCAGGCGCGACAGCCCGAAGACGATGGCCACGGTCGCCAGCAGCGCCAGCTCGAGCGGGACGCGGCGTTTGAGCGGGATCGCGATGCCGCCGTAGACCAGCTCCACGTGCACCCAGTAGGCGAAGAGCGAGGCGGCGCCGACGACCGCCAGCGGCCCGCCAAGCGCTTCCGGCAATCGCCGCCGCAGGCTCCACGCGAGCGGCAGGAGCACACCGATGATGCCGAGCCGGAGGAAGAAGAAGCTCGGCGACGCGCCCCAGAACGTGGAGCGGCCCGGAGGGTAGATCGTCGGTTGGAAGGACGCCCAATACGCGACGCCCGCCACCGCCACCGACAGGAGGGCGAGGGCGGCCTGCAGCCGCCGTTCGTCGCGCTCGGTGCGAGCGGCGGCCAGCGCCGCACCGGCCCCCACGCCTGCCAATGCAAACGCGGCCCACGGCACCAGCGTGAAGTTGGTATGGCCGGGCGTCGGGCGCCAGTACCACTGCAGCGGTCCCGGCAGGGCGTCGACCCAGCCGGCGGTGCGGACGAGCGGGGCGGCCATCGCCAGCGCGACGGTCGCCGCGCACGCGGCGACCACCCGCCCGGCGGTGCGTCCCGGCAGTGCCCCAGACGACCGCGGCAATCACCAGCGCCGGGCCCATCACGTTCAGGATGTCGACCTTCAGGAAGCCGATCGGCGCGCCCCAGCCCAGGGCCAGCGACTGCGCGCGGAAGACGAAGGCGAGACCGAAGATGATCACGCCGCGGCGTGCCAAGCGCCAGCGTGGCCTCGCGGCGTGTGGCGCCGGCACGGAGCCTGGAGGCACCCGACAATGCCGTCCCGAGGCCGGCCAGGAACAGGAACGCCGGCGCGGCCAGGCCGCCGACGAACGTCGTCCAGTAGAAGGCGGTCCGATCGCGATCGGCGTCGCGTGTCCACGCATCCACCACGTGGGCCAGCACCATCAGGACCACGGCCACACCGCGCGCCCAGTCGAGCCAGATCCGGCGCGGCGACGCCTCGGACCGATCGGTCAGGACACGACCTCGAACGACGTCGTCAGCGGGATGTCGTGGCGGAACGTGTGCCACACCGAGCAGTACTTTTCGTGCGACAGGGCGATGGCCCGCTCGATCGCGCCCGGGGGCACGTCGCCGACGACGCGGAAGCGAAGGTCCACCGCCGTGAGGCGGCTGGGCGGCTCGGGAGCCCGCTCGGCGACGAGCTCGGCGGTCAGTCCCCGCAGGTCGTGCCGGCCTTTCCTGAGGATGTCGGCGACATCGACGCCCATGCAGCTGGCCAGGGCCAGCCCGAGCGCCTCTACCGGCGACGGGCCGGCGGTGGAATCGCCGTCGATGACGACCGGCACGCCGTGCGTCACCGCGCCGAACCGGCGCTCGCCCTCCCAGGTCAGCGTGAGGCGGATCGGCGGCTTGGCCACCGCCGGAGCGTACTACAGCGGCCAACGGCCCACGGCCGCCGCGGCCTCGCTAACGCGCCGGTGTGGGCGTGGGCAGCGCACCCCGCCGGAGCATCTGGAGATGGGCGTAGCGTGAGCACTTCGCCGCGAAACACCACGGCATCGATTTGGCGGGTGTGCCGCACGTCGTCGAGGGGATTGGCGCTGAGGACGACGAGATCGGCGGGGCCACCCGGTGCAATGGTGCCGAGTCCGGCGAGGCACCACCTGCGGGCGCGATCGAACGTGACCTCGCGCAACGCCTGTGCGGGGGTCCGCCCGCCCGACGACACGAGGCGGACGAGCTCGTCATGCAACGCCCCCGGCGCCGCCGGCGAAGTGCGCGCCGCCGGGCCGGCGTTCCCCGCCGGCTCGCAGCCCTGGGCGATCCGCGGCGCGTAGAGCCGGCCAGTGTTCAGATCGCGCCGCCACCGGTCGAGCCGCGCCGGTTCGGTGCCGACATCGCCGACGGTGGTGATCCCGGCGGCCAGCACTTCCTGCAGCGTGGCCGGGGAGAACGCCGCCAGCCGCACCGGCGCGTCGATGAGGCCCGGGATCGCGAATTTGCCGCGACCCTCGATCTGCGTCTTGCCACGCGGCAGCGCTCCCCCGGCCGGCGTGACCCGCTCGACGTGCGTGCCGCGGACGACGATGTCGCGCGCCGGCAGCATCCGGCCGGCCTCGACGTCCACGACCGATATGTCGCGGATGACAACCTCGGCGAGGGGTACTCCCGTCTGAGCCAGCAGCGGCGCTGCCATCGACACGGCGGCCATCGCTGCCCACACTTGAACGTTGCTCATGACACGCTCCTCATCGGCCGGTCCAGTGGCTAGTTGCATATATGATGGACTACGATATATCGTACTCCATCATGACGACGCAACCGGCGGCCGACGTGCTTCGCGAGGCCAAGAAGGGCAGCGCCGAGCTGGTGATCCTGGCCCTGCTCGAAAACACGGCGCGGCACGGCTACGAACTGGCGGCGCGCATCGAGAACGAGTCGGAGGGCGCTCTCAGCTACAACTTCGCGTCCCTCTACGCGACGCTCTACAAGCTGGAGGCACGTGGCTGGATCCAGGGCCGGTGGGTCGAACGGCCGGGCCAGCGGCGGCGGCGCTACTATCGTCTGACCGCCACCGGAGCCGCCGTGCTGGGCCGTCAGCGCGACGAGTGGAAGCAGTTCGTGCTGGCGCTGGGCCGCATCGCCGGCATCAGCTTCGCGTGAGGATGTCATGGCGATGAGCGACTGGCAGAGGCGCGTGCGCCGTCATCTGCAGACGCAGCAGATGGACCTTCCCGACGCGGTGATCGAGGAACTCGCCGATCACCTCGAGGACGCGTGGGACGCGCGCCCGTCGCCGGCGACCATGACCGACCCCGAGGTGTTCGCGGTCGAGACGATGCGGCGCGCCGATTTCCTGGCCCTGGCGCACCGCCGGATCACGTCGGCGACGCCGCCGGCCCCGGAGCCGGGCTCGGGATCGCTCTTGAGTGGCCTGGGCGGAGAAGTGCGGCACGCGCTGCGCCTGATGGCCCGGGCGCCGGCATTCACCGCGGCCGTGGTGGCGGTGCTGGCCCTCGGCATCGGGGCCACGACCGCCGCCTTCGGGCTGGTCTACTCGGCGCTGCTCGCCCCGCTGCCCTATCCCGATGCCGATCGCCTCGTCATGGTGTGGGAGCACAACCTCACCCGCGGGCGGGCCCGCAACGTCATCAACCCCGGCAACTTCTTCGCCTGGTCCGAGCGGAGCACGTCGCTCGAGGCGGCCGGCGTCTTCAGTCCGACAGTCGGCAACCTCTCGGGCGATGGCGGTGCCCCCGAGGAGCTGCGCGGGGTGGCGGTGGAGCCTCGAATCTTCGGCATGGTGGGCGCCCGCCCGGTCCTCGGTCGCTTGTTCGTCGACGGCGAGAGCGAGCCCGGAGCGCCGCGCACCATTCTCATCGGCGAGGGGCTGTGGCAGCGCCGCTTCGGCGGCGCCGCCGACGTCGTCGGCCGCGCCGTCGTGATGAACGGCGAGCCGGCCACCATCGTGGGGGTGCTTCCGGCCGACTTCACGCTGGTCGGGTATCGCGGCGAGTTCTGGCGACCGGCGGTGATCCCCCCGGAGGCGCGCACGAGCTTCCGCGGCCGCAGCTTGATGTCGATCGCCAAGCTGCGGCCAGGGGTGACGCCCGAGGCCGCACAGCAGGAGCTGGCGGCGGTCTTCGCCGGCCTCGTGCAGGAGCACCCCGAGTTCAACACCGGCTGGACCCTCAACGTCGTGCGCGCTGCGCGAGCAGCTCACGAGTGAGACCCGGCCGGCGTTGTGGGTGCTCTTTGGCGCGGTGGTCGCGGTGCTGCTCATTGCGTGCGCCAACGTCGCGGCGCTGCTGCTGGTGCGCGCCATCGGCCGCCGCCACGAGATGGCGGTGAAGGTGTCGCTCGGAGCGCGGCCGATGCACCTGGCCCGGCAGCTGTTCCTCGAAACCCTGCTGCTCGTCGGCGCGGGCGGTCTGCTCGGCGCGGCGCTGGCGCCAGCGCTCACGCGGGTCGTGTCCTCGAAGGCGCGCGAGGCCGGAGTGCCGCTGGTCACCGACGGCGGCCTTGGCGGCGCGGCGCTCGCGTTCGCCGTGGTTGCCACCGCCCTCACGGCCTTGGCCTGCGGCCTCGGCCCGGCGCTCAGCGCCCGCAAGGCCTCGGTGAGCGACGCCCTGCGCGAGGGCGGCCGTGGCGGCGTCGGCAGTCGGCAGCGCTTGCGTGGCTGGCTCGTGGCCGGCGAGGTGGCCGCGGCCACGCTCATCCTCTCGGGTGCGGCGCTGCTGGGCCGCAGCTACCTGGCGCTGCAGGACGTCGACCCGGGCTTCAGCGCCCAGCAGGTGCTCACCGCCCGGGTCTCGCGCATGGGCTCGGCCGCGCAGGCCTCCGAGGTGGCGTTCGCCAACGACGTCGTGGCGAGGCTCGGCAGGCTGCCAGGCGTCTCGGCCGCCGCCGCGACATCGTTCCTGCCGCTCGACGGCAATCCGGGCATCGGGTCCTCGTTCCTGCTCGCCGATCGCCCCGAGCCCGCCGCCGGAGAACGCCCGGTCGCCGACTACCGCCCGGTGACGCCCGGCTACTTCGCCGCGCTGCAGATCCCGCTGCGACAAGGACGCGATTTCACCGACGCCGATGTCGAGGGCCGGCCGCGCGTGGCCATCGTGAACGAGACGTTCGTCCGCCTGCTCTCGCCCGACGTCTCACCGATCGGACGGCGGCTGACCGATTCGCTTGGTGAGACCCAGGAAATTGTTGGCGTCGTCGGCGACGTCACACTGGCGAGCCTGAACGGCGAGTTCCGTCCGGCGATCTACCTGCCGTTGGCGCAGCTCCCCGTCGGCGCGCTCACCTTCGTGGTCCGCTCCGCCGGCGGTGAACCCGAGGCGTTCAGCCGGTCGCTGGCGGCCGTCGTGCGCGAGGTCGATCCCAACCAGCCGGTCTCGGACATCCGCACGCTCGACGAGGTGGTGTCGCGCTCACTGCTGCGCCCGCGCGTGGCCTCGGCGGCGCTGGGATTCTTCGCCGCCGTCGCGCTGCTGCTGGCGGCCATCGGCGTCTACGGCGTCGTCGCCTACGGGGTGTCGCAACGCCGCGCCGAGTTCGGCGTGCGCCTGGCCCTGGGCGCGCAGCCGGCCGACGTCGTGCGGCTGGTACTGCGGCAGAGCATGGCCATGGTGCTGGGCGGCGTCGCCGTCGGCGCGGTTCTGGCGGTACCGCTGTCCTCGTCTCTGCGGTCGCTGCTTTTCGGCGTCGGCCCGGGCGATCCGCTGACGCTTGCCGCTGTCATCGCCGTGCTCGTGGCTGCCGGCGTGCTGGCCAGCTACGTGCCGGCGCGGCGCGGCACGCGTGTCGATCCCGTGTCGGCGCTGCGCGCCGAGTAGTCGCGGCCGGTCGAACCGGCGGGGCCCGTCATCCGTCCCAGCAATTGTGAGATCGTCCGGTGCGCCTGGGCGGTCCGATGGGACACTTCGATCGATGCCCGACATCCTGCACCGCTTCCAGGTGAATGCCCCGGTGACGCGCGTCTTCGCGATGTTCGCCGATCCGCGGCTGCTGAGCGAGTGGTGGACGCTGGAGGCCGACGGCGTGCCAGAGACCGGCAGCACCTACGGGTTCGACTTCGGGCCCGGCTATCGCTGGCAGGGGCTGCTGTCGGCATGCGACCCCGACCGGTGGATCGAGTGGGAGATCGGCGAGGCCGACGGCGACTGGACCGGCACGCGGGTGGGCGCACGCTTCACGCCGCGCGGCGACGCCACGGTCGTGGACTTCTACCACAGCGGCTGGCGCCACGCCAACGACCACTTCCGCACGTCGAGCTGCTGCTGGGCCAGCTACCTGCGCGTGCTGCGGCGATTCCTCGAGCACGGCGAGCGCGTGCCGTACGACGAGCGCGACGCCGTCTGAGCGTTGGCGCGAGGACGCTCTACGGGTCCTCGGGCAGCGCGAGGCTCGAGCGCCAGCCGGGTGGCGGGTTGTCGAGTTTGACCCCCATCCCGCCGGTGGCGATCATGGCCAGCGCCGAGGCCACCCGCTTGCTGCGCATCACCCGGCCCTGCAGGAGCACCTGGTCGCCGCTCGGCACCTTCACCTGCAGCTGCACGACGGACCCTCTGGAGAGCACGGCGTTGGTTGCCAGGTAGACCCCACCCGCGGTCACGTCGGTGACCAAACCCAGCCGCTCGGGGCGGTCGGCGCCGAAACGGGCCGGGAGACTCGTCTTCTTGCGCGGGCGTCGTCGTTTTTCCATCGCGGTGCGGCTCTCCAGAGCAGGAGTCGTGCCCGTCGCCTCCGGTGGCCGGCGCGTGCAGCCGGGCGCAGCGCCGGACAGTCCTGTTGCAGGCAGATCGTGCTTCGCGGAACGAGTGTCTGGCTGGACCTGGACTTCGCTCGATTGATGGCCAGGCTCAACGGACGGTCGGCGGGGATCAGTCGCCGGCCTGCACGACCGTGCGGCGGCTGCGATGCGCGCTCACGAGATCGGGGCGCAGCTGCTTGCTCAGGTAGACCTTCGACTCGCCGACCTCGCTCGACGACGGCTCGAACTTGACGACGTCGAAACCCAGCTGCGCCAACACCGCCCGCATGTCGTAGAAGCGGTTCTTGGTCTTGACCACCACTTCCCGATAGCCGAGGGACACCGCCCACGCTTCGGACTGCTCGGTGAGGGCGCGGAAGTGGCCCTGGCCGCGCCAATCGCGCCGTGTCGCGCCGATCCACGAGTAGAGGACCTTGCGGCCGGCGAAGTCCACGCAGCCGCCGAGTCGATCCACCAGGTCGCGCAACTTCGGCTCGCGCTCCAGCCCGCGAAGCTCGTGCACGACCTTGTAGGCGACAGGCACCAGCATCGACGGATCTTCGGGCAGCGCCGACTCGGCCATGAGAATCAGCGCCTCGCGCCCGGAGAGGCGTTCGAGGACATCGGCCGCGGTCTTGCGCCGCGGGAACTCGCCGAAGAACTCTTCGATGTACTGGATTTCGAGAGCGCCTGACTCGAGGGGGTACTGCTCGATCAGGTACTGCACGGCGCTCCGTCGCCGAGGATTATAGCGTCCCTCCGGCTCTGGAGCAGCCGCCGCTCCGGCTCGGACATCGGCTGCTCGAGCGCGCGGTCGAGAAGTGCCGCGGCCCGCACCTGGTTGCCCACCCGGGCGTGCAGGTCGGCCAGCACCGCCGGCAGCAGGTGATAGCGCGCCAGCCGCGGGTCGTCGGCGAGCCGCTCGGCCGGCGGCGAGCGCCGCCTCGGCGCCGTCCACCTGCGCCAGGGCGATCACCCGGTTCAACGCCGCGACCGGCGACGGCCAGCGGGCCACGAGCGCGTCGTACAGCGACAGAATGTGCGGCCAGTCGGTGGCGGCCCAGTCGGGCGCCGCCGCGTGCGCCGCGGCAATCGCCGCCTCGAGATGGAACCGGCTCTCGACCTCGCCGCTGGCCGCCCGGTCGAGGGCGCGCAACCCTTCGGCCAGCAGCACGCCGTCCCAGGCGCGGCGGTCCTGCGCGGCCAGCAGCCGCAGCGCGCCGCCGTCGGCCCGCCCGGGAAAGCGCGCGGCATGCAGCAGCATCAACGCCCGGAGCGCGTGGGTCTCGGGCCGCGCGGTGTCGGGACGGCGCGCCAGCAGCGTGACCAGGCGCATCGCCTCCTCGGCGACATCCTCCTTGAGCGGCTGCGCACCCGCGGTGGGCGCGTGGCCCTCGTTGAACATCAGGTAGAGGGCGTCGAGCACCGAGACCAGACGCTCGCCCACCTGGCCGGCCGCCGGAAGCGCGAACGGCACGTCGTGCTCGCGCAGCGTGCGCTTGGCCCGCACGAGGCGCTGGGCCACCGCCGGATCCTGCATCAGGAAGGCGCGGGCGATCTCGCCGACGCCGAAGCCGCCCACCACCTTCAGCGTGAGGGCCACCCGCGCATCCGGCGTGAGCGCGGGATGGCAGGTCATGAACATCATCGCCAGTTCGTCGTCCTCGAAGGGGGCGGCGGTGTCGAGCAGCACCACCTCGCTGGCCTCGCGGGCCGCGGCCACGGCACCGGCCTTGGCCTCGACGACGCGTTGGTGGCGCAGCCGATCGAGCGCGGCGCGGCGGGCCACCTGGAAGAGCCACGCTTCGGGGTTGTCGGGGACACCGGCGACCGGCCAGGTCTGCAGGGCCTTGACCAGCGCGTCCTGCACCGCGTCCTCGGCGAGCGAGAGCCGCTGCGAGCCCAGCTGACGCGTGAGCACCCCCACGAGCCGGCCCGACTGACGGCGGAAGAGCTGATCGACGAGTGCGTCCACGCTCGGCTCCGTGCCTAGTGTGCGGTCACTAGGTCGGTTGGATCTCGCGGATCTCGATCGCACCGAAGTCGAGGTGCGGGCAATCGGCGCACAGCGCCTGCGCCTCGTCGTAGCTGGCGGCGTCGACCACGAACAGCCCGCCGACCACCTCGCGCGCCTCGGCATACGGGCCGTCGGTGACGCTCACCCGTCCGTTGGCCGAACGCATCACCCGGCCCTCGTTGTCGCGCAGCTTGTGGCCCATCACGGCGTGGCCGGCCGCCTCGACCTTCTTCCGCCAGGCGACGTAGCGCTGGATGATGGCCTGAATCTCGTCGGGCCCGATGCCCTCGGGCATCGCACCGGCATCGTGGAGGAGGAGGAGATAGCGGGGCATGGTTTGGCACTCCTGGGGGCTGGGTTCTGGGGGCTGGGGACTAGGGCTTGTCTTGCTTCCTGCCCTGAAGACGCTCAAGAGCATTCCGAATCGACAGGGCGCGAGGCGGAGTTCAGCGAGCGCGAGGCGCTGTGGCAAGCCCCAGCCCCTAGCCCCCAGTCCCCAGCCCCTAGTAGTCCATCCCCGTGATCTCCCCCGCATCGCGTCACGTCGAGCTTCTGCGCCTGAAACACCTTCCCCAGCCCGGGCATCAGCATCATGCTGCCGGCGATGGCCACCACGAACCCGGCGCCGGCCGAGAGCGAGGCGTCGGAGATCGTCAACGTCCAGTCGCTGGGGGCGCCCATCAGCTTGGCGTCGTCAGTGAACGAGAACTGCGTCTTGGCGATGCACACCGGCAGGTGCCCGTGGCCCAGCGCGGCGTACTGCTGCAGGCGGACCCTGGCGACGGGCGTGAACGCCACGCCCCTGGCGCCGTAGATCTTCGTGGCCACCTCGGTGATTTTCTCTTCGAAGGTGAGCGCGGGCCCGTAGAGCGGCGCGACCTTCGACGTGTCGGCCCGATCGGCGGCCGCCACGACCTTGTGCGCGAGGTCCGCCATCCCGGGACCGCCCTTCAGATACCCCTCCGCCAGCGCAGCCTCCACGCCGAGCGACCGGCAATAGTCGAGCACGGCCTGCAGATCGGCCTCGGCGTCGGCGGCGAAGCGGTTGAGCGCGACCACCGGCTCGACGCCCCAGCGGCGCACGTTGGCGGCATGGCGAGCCAGGTTCGGGAAGCCCTGCGCCACCGGCGCCTCGGGCCCGCCGCCCTGGGCGCGCAGGGCCTTCAGCGTGACGATCATCACGGCCACCGACGGCACGTGGCCGCACATCGGCATCACGATGTCGAAGAACTTCTCGGCGCCGAGATCGGCGGCGAAGCCGGTCTCGTTCACCACGTAGTCGGCGAGGTGCAGGCCGAGACGCTGCGCCAGCACGCTGCTCGTGCCGTGCGCGATGTTGGCGAACGGGCCGCAGTGCACGATCGCCGGCGCCCCCTCGCCCGTCTGGACCAGGTTCGGCATGATCGCGTCGTTCAGCAGCACCATCATCGGCCCGACCGCCTTCAGATCCGAGGCGGTCACCGGCCGGCCGTCGTAGCTCAGGCCGACGACGATGCGGCCGAGCCGCGCCCGCAAGTCGGCACGGCTCTCGGCCAGCGCCATGATCGCCATGATCTCGGACGCCGCCGTGATGATGAACCCGGTCTCGCGGGCCGGGCCGTTCTCGCGGCCGCCCATGCCGCTGGCGATCCTCCGCAGCGACCGATCGTTCATGTCCATGCAGCGCGGCCAGAGGATGTCCTTGGGATCCATCCGCAGCTCGTTGCCGAAGTGCAGGTGGGTGTCAAGCAGCGCCGCCAGCAGGTTGTGCGCCGAGGTGATGGCGTGGAAGTCGCCGTTGAAGTGCAGGTTGATCTTCTCGGCCGGGTGCAGCGAGGCCTGGCCTCCGCCGGCGGCACCGCCCTTCTGCCCGAAGACCGGCCCGAGCGACGGCTCACGCAGGGCCGCCACCGCCTGCTTGCCGATGCTGACGAGGCCCTGGGTGAGGCCGATCGTGTTCACCGTCTTGCCCTCGCCACTCGTCGTCGGTGTGATCGCGGTGATGAGGACGAGCTTGCCGCGGCGTTTCGGGAAGCGGTCGAGGGCCTCGAGGCGGATCTTGGCGGTGTGACGGCCGTAGGGTTCGAGCAGATCCGCGGTGAGCCCGAGGCGGGCGGCGATGTCCGTGATGGGCTGCATGGCGACGCGGCATGATACCCCGCCGATCCGCACGCTCCCGCGGCGGCCGAGACGACGGACCGGCCACCGAAGAGTGGCGGTCGTCCTAAGCGACAGGCCATGACCACGAGAGCGTCGCTGCGCGTCGTCGCCGTCCTCGGCTTCGGCCTCGGGCTGTTGCTCGCCTCGGCCCTGCCGGTGCGCGGCCAGTCGGATCGCGAAGACGCCGCGCGTCTCGTCGCCGCGCTGGCCATCGGCCCCGGCAGCACCGTAGGCGAGATCGGGGCCGGCGACGGCGCGCTCACGGTGGCCATCGCGCGCGAGGTGGGTCCGGCGGGGCGTGTCTTCAGCAACGAGCTCAACCCGCGGCAGCGCGGGGCCATCGCCCGCGCGGCCGCGTCGGCGGGCGTCACCAACGTCAGCGTGGTGGAGGGCCGTCCCGCCGACACGAACCTGCCGGCCGCCTGTTGCGACGCGCTCTTCATGCGCGATGTCTTCCATCATTTCGACGATGCGCTGGTCATGAGCCGCAGCCTGCTGGCGGCGCTGACGCCCGGCGGCCGCCTCGGCGTGCTCGACTTCGCACCCCGCAACGGCCACGGGATGGCCGCCGACGAGGTGCGAGCCACGCTCGAGCGCGCCGGATTCGCCCAGGTGCGGCTCGAGACGTCGGGCCCGCGCTGGTACCTCGTCGTCGCGGTCAAGCCCGCCAGCTGACGACGTGCCAACGGCGCGCTATCATGCGCCTCCCGGGACGGCGGCGCCCGCCGGTCCCACCACTCGTCACCACCCGAGGAGGCTGCCCGTGCAAGGTCGCGTGAGCGTCGTCATCCTGGCCGTCATCACCGCCTGGCCGCTCGGCGCGCAGGAGCAAGCGCCCGCGCCGCCGGCCACCAACGACACGCTGGTCCTCAAGACCGAGCAGACCATCGACTTCACGACCGACGAGGTCACGTGGATGTCGACCGACGTCTCGCCCGACGGCCGCACGCTGCTCTTCGACCTGCTCGGGGACCTCTATACGCTGCCCATCGAGGGCGGCACCGCGACGCGCATCGTCGGCGGCATGTCGTTCGAGAGCCAGCCCACCTGGTCGCCCGACGGCCGGACGATCGCCTTTCTGTCCGACCGCACGGGCGTCGAGAACCTCTGGGTCGCCGACGCCGACGGCGCGAACCCGCGGGCCGTCAGCAAGGACCGCCGCACCGACGACCGGCCGCAGATCATGGTCTCGCCGGCCTGGACGCCCGACGGGCAGTACCTCGTCGTCTCGAAGGCGCGGCCACCCGACCCGGGCACGTTCTGGCTGTTCATGTACCACCGCGATGGCGGCAACGGCGTGCGCGTCGGCGCGCCCCCGCCGCCACAGCCCGCCCCCGACGCCACCGGGCCACCGCCTCCGCCGCCGCCCAACCGGATGGGCGCCGCGGTCTCGCCCGACGGCCGGTTCATCTACTACGCGCAGCGGGCCGGCGGCTTCACCTACAACACCCGGTTCCCCTTGTGGCAGATCCACCGGCACGACCGCGACACCGGCGACGTGTCGCAGGTGACCAACGCGCAGGGCAGCGCGATGCGGCCGGTGCTGTCGCCCGACGGCAAGTGGCTCGTCTACGGCACGCGGCACAAGGCCGACACCGGGTTGCGCATCCGCAATCTCGAGACCGGCGCCGAGCGCTGGCTCGCCTACCCGGTGACGCGCGACGACCAGGAGTCGCGCGCCTCGCGCGACACGCTGCCCCGCTACGACTTCACGCCCGACGGACGCTCGATCGTCGTGCCGGTGGCCGGCAAGCTGCAACGCATCGACGTGGCCAGCGGCCAGGCGACCCCGATTCCCTTCACCGCCCGGGTGCAGGCCGAGGTGGCGGCGCGCGCCTACGCACCGGTGCGCATCGACGACGGCCCGACGGTGCGGGCACGGCTCATCCGCTGGCCGCGGGTGTCGCCCGACGGCCGCCGCCTCGTCTTCAGCGCGCTCAATCACCTCTACGAGATGGAGTTGCCGGGCGGCACGCCGCGCCGGCTCACCTCGGCCGAGGAAGGCGAGTTCATGCCGACCTGGGCGCCCGACGGGCAGTCGATTGCCTACGTCACGTGGACCTCCGGCGGCGGCCACATCAAGCGCGTGCCCGCCGGCGGCGGCGCCGAGCGCACGCTCACCGCCCACGAGGGCTACTACCTCGATCCGGTCTTCGCCCCCGACGGCTCCAAGGTGGCCTTCCTCGCCGGCGCAGCGTCCGATCAGATCTATTCGATCCTGCTCGGCACGCCGCCGCCCGACCACGAACCGGAGAGCGCCGCTGAGATCGGCGGAATCTCGCCGCCCAACACCATCGAGATCCGTTGGATGCCGGCCGAGGGCGGCGCACAGACGCTGGTCGCCTCGGCGCAAGGGGGCCGCGGGCTGCACTTCGCGATGAACGACAACGCCAGGGTCTACTTCACGACCAACCGCGGACTGCAGTCGATCACACTCGGCGGCCTCGATCGACGGACGCTGCTGCGCGTGCAGGGCGTGGGTCCTGGCAACAACCCGCCGGCGGCCGACGACATCGTGCTGTCGCCCGACGGCGCACGAGCATTCGTCAACCTGCAGAACCGGCATTACCTGGTCAGCGTGCCCCGGGCCGGCCGCGAGACCGTCGAGGTGAAGATTCAGGGCCGTGGCGGCGACGCCACCGCGGTGCCCGTGCAACGGCTGTCGCTCGAAGGCGGCGACTATCCGGCCTGGACGCGCGACGGGACCGGCGTCAGCTGGTCGTGGGGCGCGCAGTTCTTCCGTCAGGGGGTCGACGCCGCCGAGCCACAGAAGATCGACATCGTCGTCGAGACGCCGCGGGCACGGCCATCGGGGTCGATCCTGCTCACCGGCGCCCGGGTGATCACGATGAACGGCGACGAGGTGATCGAGAACGGCGACATCCTGGTCACCGACAACCGCATCGCCGCCGTCGGCGAGCGCGGCCGGGTCGCGGCCGGAGCCGGCGTCCGCCGGCTCGACCTGCGCGGCAAGACCGTGATGCCCGGGCTGGTCGACGTGCACGCCCACATGTGGGCACCGCGCGGCCTGCACCAGACCGCGGTCTGGCAGTACTACGCCAACCTCGCCTACGGCGTGACGACGACGCGCGATCCCCAGACCTCCACGCCCGACGTCTTCGCCTACGCCGACATGGTCGACGCCGGCATGATGCCGGGCCCGCGGGTGTTCGCCACCGGCCCCGGGGTGTTCTCGTCGTCGGGCATCGACGACCGCGACGCGGCGTTCCGCTTCCTCAAGCGCTACAAGGAGGCGTATCGCACCAACACCATCAAGCAGTACGTGGCCGGCGACCGCATCGTGCGCCAGTGGATCATCGAGGCGAGCCGCCAGTACGGCATCACCCCCACCATCGAAGGCTCACTCGACCTGAAGCTGAACCTGACGCAGATCGCCGACGGCTACACCGGCCAGGAGCACAGCTTCCCGATCATGCCCCTCCACAAGGACGTGATCGAGTTCGTGGCCCGCACCAAGACGTTCTACACGCCGACGATCCTGGTGGCCTACGGCGCGCCGTGGAGCGAGAACCACTGGTTCGAGACCGAGAACACCGTCGGCGACGCCAAGCTGAACAAGTGGATCCCCAACGAGCTGCTCGACACGATGATCCGCCGCCGCCCGCAGTGGTTCGCGCCCGAGGAGTACGGCCATACCAAGCTCGGCAAGCAGGTGGCCGACATCGTCCACGCCGGGGGCCGCGCCGGGCTGGGCAGCCACGGCCAGCTGCAGGGACTCGGCGCCCACTGGGAGACATGGAACCTCGGGTCGGGCGGCCTCACGCCGCACGAGACCCTCAAGGTGATCACGACCTTCGGGGCCGAGGCGCTCGGGCTGCAGCAGGACGTCGGCTCGGTGGAAGTCGGCAAGCTCGCCGACCTGGTGGTGCTCGACGCCAACCCGCTCGTCAACCTGCGCAACACCAACACCGTGCGCTACGTGATGAAGAACGGCGAGCTCTACGAGGCCGACACGCTCAACACGGTCTGGCCGACGGTGAAGACATTGCCCAAGCCGTTCTGGTGGGACACGGGCCCGGCGAAGCAGTAGTCAGGAAGCTGCCCTTCATTCGTAGGGCGCAGCTCTTATGCTGAAGTCTGGGACAGGCCAGGCGGCTGACGGCTGACCGGTCTACTACTTGTTGGGCGGACCGTGCTGGCGAAGCCGTCCTACGAGGGAGCAGCTGATGCCGAACGACAGTAACGTGGCTGCGCTTCATGCTGCTGCAGCACAATGGAACGCCGGCAACATTGAAGGCTCGGTATTACCATCCTTGAGCTTCAGAATGGCAGGTGCATTCGGCGATGGAGCTATACGGACGCCGTAGGGCTGCTACAACAACTCGGGGCGTTTCCATCACGGTAGGTCGACGAGGCCGCCCAGCAGGGGATGAAGCAGACGAAGCCGCCGCAAGCGCTTATCCCGGTGTTCGGCGTCGCACTTACCACCAGCACTGCTCCCGCTAATCAGGAATCTCCGATGGCAGAGACCAAGACCAGACCCACGGGCGCGAGCGTCGATGCGTACCTCGCGTCCAGAGCCAGTCCAGAGCAGCTGGCGGACTGTAAGGCCATCATGGCCATGTGCAAGAGGGTTACGAAGCAGCAGCCAAGGATGTGGGGGCCAAGCATCGTAGGCTATGGCTCGTACACCTACAGGTACGAGAGTGGCCACTCAGGCGACACATGCCTCACGGGCTTCGCAGTCCGCGGCAAGGAACTCGTCGTCTACGTCATCGCGGAGAACCCCGAGCAAGCCGCCCTCTTGGGCAAGCTCGGGAGACACAAGATGGGTAAGACCTGCCTGTACTTCAAGCGCCTGGCGGACCTCGATGTCAAGGTCCTGGAGGCACTCATTGCCGGGTCGGTCGCCGAAGTCAGACGCCGGTATCCGCACCCCGGCGACGCCTAACCCCTCGTTCAACGTTAGGCAACGGCAAGAGGCGGACACTCTGTTGCCACGTGAAGGCCGCGCTACCTCTTCCCAGAATGATCTTCCGCTTCTTCGCCGACGTCACGGTTCTGCTCCACGTGGCGTTCGTGCTCTTCGTGGTTTTGGGCGGGCTACTCGCCGCGCGGTGGTCCTCGGTGGCATGGGTGCACCTACCCGCCGCGGCCTGGGGCGCATGGGTCGAGTTGGCCGGCTGGGTCTGCCCGCTCACGCCGCTCGAGAACTGGCTTCGCACCCAGGGCGGCGGCACCGCGTACACGTCCAGCTTCATCGAACACTACCTCATGCCGCTTCTCTACCCTGCCTCCCTCTCGCGCGAAAGCCAGTACACGCTGGGGGCCGTGGTTCTTCTGGTCAACGCGGTCATCTACGCAGCCCTTCTCCGGCGGCGTGCTCGAATCAGCAGCTGATCTGCTCGACTGGCACCGGTCGGCCGAACAGGTAGCCCTGCATCACGCTGCAGCCGAGCTCGAGCAGCTTCTGCCGCTGGGAGACCCGCTCCACGCCTTCGGCCACGACGTCCATGTTCAGGCTGCGGGCGACGCCGATGATCGCGGTGACGATGGCCGTGTCACGGGGATCGGTGGTGATGGTGCGGATGAACGAGCGGTCGATCTTGAGGGCGTCGAGCGGCAGCGCCTTGAGATAGGTCAGCGACGAATACCCGGTCCCGAAGTCGTCGAGGATGATCGAGAAGCCGGCCTTCTTGAGGGCCACCAGCGTCGGCACCGCGCGGGCGTGATCGGCCAGCACGCTCTCGGTGATCTCGAGCGACACGGAATCGGGGCTGAGCCCCGACTCGGTGACCGCCGCCACCAGCGTCTCGACGACGTCGGGCCGCTTGAACTGCTGAATCGAGATGTTGACGGCAACGCGCACGCCGCGCGCGGCCCAGCCGCGGGCCACCGACGCGGCGCTGGCGGCGCGCAGGATCCAGCGGCCCATGTCGTGGATCGAGCCGCTCTCCTCGGCCACGTGGATGAACTGCGCCGGCGGCACCAGGCCGGCCTCGGGGCGGTTCCACCGCATCAGCGCCTCCACCGCGACGACCCGGTTGGTGTGGCCGTCGACCTGGGGCTGGAAGTAGGCCAGCAGCTCGTCGTTCTGCACCGCCCGCCGCAGGTGCGCTTCGAGCAGCAGGCGCTGGAGCGCCGCCTCGTTCATCGAGCTGCTGAAGAACTGGAAGCAGTTCCGGCCCGAGTCCTTGGCGTGGTAGAGCGCGGCGTCGGCGTTCTTGAGCAGCTCCTCCACGGTCTGCCCGTCCTGCGGGAACACGCTGATGCCCACGCTGGTGGTGACCAACACTTCACCGAAAGACAGCGCGATTGGCTGCTTCAGGGAGTCCTGGATGCGGCGGGCGATCCGCGGCACGTCCTCCACCCGATCGAGATCGCCGATGGCCAGGATGAACTCGTCGCCGCCCAGCCGCGCCACGGTGCTGGTTTCGTCGCCGGGATCGCGGCGATCGCGGGCGAAGAGGTCGGTGTCGCGCAGCGACTCGCGGAAGCGGCCGGCCACCGCCTTCAACAGCTCGTCGCCGGCCGTGTGGCCCATCGTGTCGTTCACGCTCTTGAAGTTGTCGAGGTCGACGAAGATCGTCGCCACCAGCTGGCCGCGACGCCGTGCGGTGCTGAGCATGCCGCGCAGTCGTTCGGTGAAGAGCACCCGGTTGGGCAGGGTGGTGAGGCTGTCGTAGTAGGCCAGGAAGCGGATGCGGTCTTCGGTGGCGGTGCGCTCGGTGATGTCCTGCAGGGTGCCGACGACCCGCGAGACGCGCCCGTCCTGGTCGACGACTGCCTCCCCCTGGGCTCGCAGCACCCGCGCGCTCCCACCGTTCAGGCTGAAACGCACGTCCAGGGCCGCCGGCGCCCCGGTGGCGACGATGCCGTCGATGGCGCACTGCGCGGCGGCGCGATCGCGCGGGTGCACCCGGGCGAGGAAGCGCGCCATCGGCGCCTCGTGCATGCCGTCGGGGACCTCGAGCAGGCGCTCCACCTCGGACGACCACGTCACCAGGTCGGCGGCCGGATCCCATGCCCAATTGCCCAGGCGGGCGATCCGCTGGGCGTGCTCGAGGCTCGACTCGCTGCGTCGCAGATCGTCCACCGTCTGCTTGACGCGCAGCATCTGCCGGACGCGGTGCGCCAGCAGCGCCGGCGGCGCCGTGCGGATGCCGAAGTCGTTCACCCCGGCCGCGAGTCCACGTTCCACCACGCCGGTGTCGTCCACCGTGATGAGCAGCAGCACCGGCACCTCGGCCCCGTGCGGGCTCGCGCGCAGGGCCAGGCAGGCGGCGAGGGCGTCGCATTCCCCGGCCCGCCCGGTGTCGAGCACCACCATCTGCGGCGACATCGCGGCGCCGGCGAACGACGCCGGCAGGTCCTGGCCGAGGGAGATCACGCGGAATCCGGCGGCGCCGAGCGCTGGTTCGAGGTCGGGACGCACATCGTCGCCGGCGGCGAGGAGCAGGGGCGCCTCGTCGGGCTCCCTGCCAGGATGGGTCACGCGGGGTGTTATCGGCGCGAGACCGCCCGGCGGCCAGTGGCCGGATCCGCTATCGAAATCGTGCGCCGGCAGCCTCCACCTCGGTCAGCACCGCCAGGAACTCCGCCAGGATCATGGCGGTGGCGCCCCAGACCCTGGCCCCGTCGAGGTCGAAATACGGCACGTCCATCAGCACCGTGGGCGGACGCTCCCGCCGCCGCTGCTCCCAGCCGACCTGATCGGGACGCCGTAGATGCGCGAGCGGCACCTCAATCAGCCGCTCCACTTCAGCCTCGGCCACGTGAAACGCCGGCCGCTCGATTGCCAGGCCGACGACCGGATGCAGCAGGTGGCCGGACACCGGGACGTGCAGCGGCGTCAGCCGGCCCAGCAGCTCGACCGCTCCCGCCGCCAGTCCCACCTCTTCCTCGGCCTCGCGAAGCGCGGCCTCTTCGATCGACTCGCCGGCGTCGACCCGCCCTCCCGGCAGCGAGACCTGGCCGGTGTGGTGCCGCAGCGCCGAACCACGCAGCGTGAGGGGCACGTACAGCTCGCCGTCGCGCGGGTAGACCAGCACGAGGCCGGCGGCGTCGCGCAGCCCATCGGGCAGCGAGGTCGGATCCCACCCGGGCCGTGGCCGGGGCGCCATCCGCAACTGCGCCTCGAGTCCGGGCAGGGGACGCGTCAGCCGCTGCCGAAGCGCGTCGGCAAACTGGCCCACCCTATTTCTTCAACGCGTCGCGAATCTCGCGCAGCAGCAGCACGTCTTCCGGCGTGGCCGGGGCGGCCGCCGGCGCCGCGCGGCGGGCGACGTTGATGGCACGCACCATCAGGAACAGGGCGGCGCCGACGAGCAGCAGGTTGATCAGCGTGTTGACGAACATGCCGGCGTTGATGGTGACGGCGCCGGCAGCCTGCGCGGCGGGCAGCGTCGGGTACGGCCCGGGCGTGGCGCCTTCCTTGAGCGTTATGAAGACGTTCGAGAAGTCGGTGCCGCCGGTGATCAGGCCAAGTGGCGGCATCATGATGTCCTTCACGAACGATCCGGCGAGGGCGCCGAAGGCGCCGCCGATTATCACGCCGACTGCCAGGTCGAACGCGTTGCCCTTGACGATGAAGTCTTTGAACTCCCGCAGCATCTCGTCCTCCAAGTCGTGTCAGCGTCCGCGAGCCGCTCAATCCTAGCCGCGAGCCGCGAGCCGCTTTCAAGCATCAGAACTTGTACACCACCGCCAGGACGATCGACTGGTCGTTCTTCTCCAAATCCGGATCGGTGAGCTGGTGCTTGTAGGTGTTCAGGAACTCGACCTTGAGCTCGAGCTTGCCGGCCAGCGACGTCGCCACGCCGAGCGAGAAGGTGTAGTAGGCGTCCTCGAGGTCGCCCATCTTCCACAGCCCGGTGGCCGCATTGGTGATGCGCGTCCGATCGTTGACGTTGAAGACGAACCGCTCGCCGGCGAGCAGCGCGCCGTCGGTTTCGGCGGCAAAGCCGCTGTCCTTCTCGACGACCACCCCGGCGCTGCCGTCGACGCGCCATTCGACGCGTCCCGCGGGCAGCAGCGCATAGCTCAGTCCCGCCGTCTGCGTCACCAGGTACTGGATGTCCTTGAAGCGGTCGCGGGCGTAGCCGGTCAGGGCGAAGGCCGACAGCCGCGGCGTGAGGCGATACTCCATCCGGGCTTCGACGGCGGCGCGGTCGACCGTAGCGGCCTCCTCGCTGTCACCCCGCAGGTAGAGGCCGGTGCTCTTGAAGACGAAGTTGCCACCGGCGTCGCGCAGCAGGTCGTAGGCGAAGTTGAGGGTCGAGGTGTCCGAGTTGCCGCTGGTGGCGGCCCACCCTGCGCCGAGCGAGCCAGCCCAGCCGGGAGGTGGCGGGGCCGGCGGCGACGGAGGCGGCGGCGGCGGTGGTTGCAGGGGCGGCAGCGGCACCGGTGTCTGCACCGCGGCCTGACCCCATGCGGAGGCAGGTGCGAGCAAGAGCACAGCGGGAAAGAGGGCACGGAGCAGGCGAAGCGACGGTGCGGGCATCGGCTTGGTCGTGGAGAAGCACGCCGCCTCCCCCTGGGGCACAACTGCCCGGAGGCGGGTGACCGTGCGGCCGCGTCGCGGAGGAGACGAAGTGCCGTTCGGGACTACAGGCGGAAGAGATAACTGATCTTGGCGAAGAACCCGTCGGTCGTCCGGCGGTATTGTCTCCGGACGTCGCCAAGCAGGTCGGGTTCCTCGAGGCTGCTGCCGTAGCCCGCGAAGACGACGGTCCCCGGCGTGGGCTGATAGGAGAACAGCCAGTCGAGGCGGACGCGATTGGTCTGGGTGCGGAACGCGGGCCGATACACCCCGACGGCATCGCGGATGTACACCGGCAGGTTGGTCCGGGAGTCGTCGCGCAGCGTGTCGACGAAGTTGCGGTTCTGCTCGGCCACCACCCGGACGAAGACGGCCCGCGTCACCTGGTACTCGACCTTCACGCGCGGGATGCGCCGGATGCCGACGTAGCTGCCGTCGGTGCGGCGCTGGAACGACTGGAGCTGGTAGCGCCCCTCCAGCCGCAGCTGGTTGGTGGGCCGCCAGGTCGCGCCGATGTTGGCGAACACGATGTCGGCCGACGACCACTCGTAGAAGTTCTCGTCCTTGCCCCAGAGGATGAGGCCGTCGGCGGTCAGGCCCTTCCGCGTCGGCACTTCGAAGGACACCACGTAGTCGAGGTTGGGCAGACGCCCGCCGGTGTAGGGCACGAACTGCAGGCCGCCGTCGGGCGTGGGATGCGCCACGGCGTAGTCCTCGTAGAGGCTCTCGTCGTAGCCGAACGACTCGACCAGCACCGAGCCGCCCACCCGCCAGCCGCCGCGCAGCGCCAGGTTCTGGTTGAAGTGCAGCTTGCGATCCTGCGATGCGCGGCCGGCGACGAACTCGTCGTAGAGCCACGTGCCGTCGAGGACGACGTCGCTCGTGAAGCGCTCCAGCCACCCGCGCGGCGACCCGTAGCTGGTGAGCTGGTTGGTGAGGCTGGCGTGGGCGATGCCGCCGCGGTTGATGAAGCCCGACTGGGTCTCGAAGTCGGGGTCGATCCCGCGCAGCTGGCCGCGCAGGCCGTAGCGCCGCCCGGTGCGGTTGAAGGTGGCCTGCCAGAGCGGCGCCACGAGCGAGTCGCGCGCGCTGTCGGTGCGGCTGGCCGCGCCCTGCAGCAGCAGGCTGTAGACGTCCTTCCACACGAGCCGCGTATCGGCGCCGGCCACCCGATTGGACCGCGGGCCGTCGATGCGATCGGTGTAGACGAACGCTACCTTCGACCCCGCGCCGACATCCTGCTGGGCACGCAGGATGTTGAACACGGGGTGATGGCTACCGGTGGCCGACGTCGCCGGGTCGTCCACCGCCGACAGAAAGGCGACGCTCGCGCGCTGCGACACCCGGCCGGTGAGCTTGGCCGCGGCCAGCGGGGCGACGATGCGGCGGGTGTAGATCAGGTTGTTGGGCGTCGCGAACTGCTCGATGCCGTCGAGGAAGAAGGGGCGCTTCTCGGGAAAGAACAGCGCCGAGCGCGGATCGAACTGGAACTGGCCGGCGTCGGACTCGACCTGCGAGAAATCGGGATTCACCGTCCCGTTCATCGTCAGGGTCTGGGTCACGCCCCACCGTACGTTGAAGCCGACGTCGGGACGTGAGCCGTCGTAGCGCCAGCGATCACCCAGAATGTCGTTCTCGCCGTCGACCCTGGCGGTGACGAAGGGGTTCAGATCGAGCACCAGGCCGCGCCGCAGGCCCTGCAGCCCGTCGAGCGAGCCGGCCTGCGAGAGAAACGACGCGCCCTCCTGCCTGGCCGGCGCCCAGCTGTCCTCCACGCCGGCGCCGGGACTCACGCGCGTGACGTGGAGTCCCCACGACTGCTCGGCACCCGACTGGTAGCGCAGGCTCTTGAACGGGATGCGCAGCTCGACTTCGTAGCCGGTGTCGACCAGCCGCCCGCGCGACTGGAAGACGAAGTCGGGGCTGCGGTCGACCTCTTCACGGCCCTGGGCGAGGCCGCCGAAGCCGCCGCCACCGGTGCGGACCCCTTCGACGATGGCGCCGTCCATCTGCACCCCGAAGGGGTTCACGGCGAAGACGAACGCCTGGCGGCCGTCGGCGAAGGTGCTGAGGAAGAACTGCACGTGGTCGTCGGCATCGATCCGATCGCGATCGGCGAGGGTGGCGCGGACGCTCCCCGCGGGCGCCGACGCCCGCACGCCGAAATGCATCGCCGAGGGCGAATACCACACCAGCACCTCGGTGTCGCGCTCGGCCGCGCCGCCGTCGACCGGGGCATAGCGCGAGAAGCTCACCAGCTGTGCGGCCTGCTGCCACGCCGGCTCGTCGAGCGCGCCGTCGATGACCACTTCGGCCTCGAGCCGCGGCGGACGCACGGCCAGCTGCCGGTCCACGCCCGAGTAGGTCGTGGCCACGCCGGCGCCAGCGGCGTCGCGCGTCGTGTCCGCGGGCCCCTGTGCGGCGGCGCTGGGCGGCAGCGCCAGCATCAGGAGCCAGATCCAGCTGCGCATGGTCACGACGTACGGTAGCAGACGGCCGCCGCGCGACGCGCGAGGCCAGGGTCGGGACGGGGACGACGGGTGGGACCGGTGCCTGGTATCGGGCACGTCAGCGCGTCAACACGCGAAAGGCGAGCAGCAGCATCGCCCCCGACGTGGCCAGACCGAGCACGCGACGTGGCCCACGCCGCTGGAGGACGTGGCGCACGCCATCGAAGCCGAGGGCCCAGGCCGAGTGGCAGACGAAGGCCATCGTGACGTGGCACGCCGCGAGCGTGACATAGGCGAACCGCGGCCACGACGGCCGCAGGAACGTCGGCACGGCCGCCAGGTAGAAGGTGAGGATGACGGGATTGAGGATGTTCACCATCAGCCCTTCGCGCAGGCTGCGATGATCCACCGTCGAGGACGCGGCGGGCACGTCGACCTGGAGGGCGTGTCCAGTGTAGACATCCCACAGGCCACGTAGTCCCAGCCACGCCAGATATCCGCCCCCCACCACCCGCACGACGTCGATGGCCGCCGGCCACCGGGCGATCAGGACGCCCGCACCCAGCCCCGCGACCGTGGCATGCAGCGCATTGGCGACGGCGGCGCCGGCCGCAGCCCAGATGCCGGCGCGGCGGCCGCCATCGATCGTGTTGCGGACGACGACGGCGGTCGTCGACCCGGGGGTGGCCACGAACAGCAGCGTGAAGCTGAGGAACGCGGCGAAGAGGGGATCGGCGAACATGCGTCAGACGGCGGCGTTCGGCACCCAACGCCAGGCGATGAACGCCATCGCCGTCAGCGCGCCGAGCATCAGGCTGGCGAACACGAGGTGCAGCACCTGCGCCGGCGGCGGCAGTGCAGCGGCGGTCAGGACGAGCCCGACGGCGATCTGCGCCGCCGTGCACGTCAGCGCCAGATCGGCGGCCCGTCGCAGGGCGCGGTCGCTCGACTGGCGGGTCCACACCAGCCCCCAGAGGCCAACAACCGCCAGGCCGGTCAGGGCCGCCAGCTCGCGGTGCGTCGCGTCGAGCGCGCCCACAGTGGCCAGCGCCTGGTCCCGGGGTGCGAGGTCGAGGGCGACATCGACCCGCCCGCGCACCTGCGTCCCGACGGCGATCTGGCCGAGCGCCAGCGCGATGACCGCACCGGTCGCCCAGGCGACCAGGCGCCGCGGCGGCGGCGCGGCGACGGCGTCGGGCGGCGTCAGCGACTCGAGCAGCGCCACCAGCAGCAGCGACACGATGACCAGGGCGACGATCATGTGCACGGTGACGATCCAGGCGGCCAGTTCGTGCGCGACCACGCGGCCACCCAGCCAGCCCTGAAAGCCCGTGAGCAGCACCGCGGCGACGACCGGCCAGAGAACGCGAGGACGGTCGCGATGGCGGCGCCACGCCGACACGGTCAGCGCGAGGATCACGAGCCCGACGACCACCCCGAGCAGCCGGTTCAGGTACTCGGTCCACATCAGGGTGGGGTTGAACTGCGTCGCATCGAAGTGCGGCGGCAATCCGGCGGCCGAGGCCGGCGGAATCCACGAACCGAAACAGCGCGGCCAGTCGGGGCAGCCGAGACCGGCCCCCGACGCCCGCACCAGGCCGCCAACGCCGATGAGCAGGTAGGTGACCGCGGTCGCGGCAATGGCCAAGCGTTGAAAAGACGTGAACGACATCGCTTCTGGGTCGGGCGATCGTACATCGCGGCCGGAGCGCCGGCCGGGCGGTTCCCGCCCGGCCGTTTCTGCGCCGCCGCCCCGCCCGCCGTCGCTTCGAGGCGCCTCTGGGCGATACTGAGATCTGGTCTCAGGTTCACGGCTACAATGGCAGGGACCCGCATGGCCTCCCGTTCCCGTCCCGACATCACGTCGCCGGTCCAGTCGGCGGTCCCGCTGACCGCCGTACCGGTGGGCGGCGTCGTCACTCTGCACGAAGTCCGCGATCTGGAGTCGCGGCCGTTTCTGCGCTCGCTCGGCCTCGTGGACGCCTGCGAGCTGCGGATTTGCAAGTCGGGGGATCCGTGCATCGTGCAGGTGCGGGCGACTCGTATCGGCCTGTCGCGGGTGGTGGCGCAGCAGCTCTACGTCGTGCCGTCCGGTGACGCCGGGGCGTGAGCCCATGACCACGGCCGTCCTAGCTTCTGCGGTCGGCCTGCCGTCAGTTGCGGCCGCGGTGCGTCGCATCGCCCTCATCGGCAATCCGAACACCGGCAAGACCACCCTCTTCAACGCCCTGTGCGGGGCGCGCGCCAAGACGTCGAACTTCCCCGGCACCACCACGTCCGTGCGTACCGGGCACAGCGACGCCTCCGGGCTGGCGCTCGAGGTGCTCGACCTGCCCGGGGTTTACGACCTGGACGTCGAGTCGCCAGAGGCGCAGATCGCCGTCGCGGTGCTCGACGACACGAGCGGATCGGCCCCCGACGCCGTCGTGGTCATCGTCGACGCCTGCAACCTGCCGCGCAACCTGGTGCTCGTCGGCCAGCTGCTCGCCCGCTGCCCGCGGCTCGTGGTGGCGCTGAACATGGTCGATCTGGCCGCCAGACGCGGGCTGATCCTCGACACCGAGGACCTGTCGCGGCGCCTCGGCGTGCCGGTGGTCGCGACCGTGGCCCGCAGCGGCCAGGGCGTCGACGCGTTGCGGCACGCGCTGCTCCTGCCCCACCAGCGCCCGGCCGGGCTGCCGGCCGCGGCGACGTCGGCGGAGGCGCTCGCCGCCTGGGCGGCCGGAGTGGCGGCGCACGTCACGAGCGGCGATGGCCGAATCGACGCCCACGACACCGCCACGGAACGGATCGACGCGATCCTCACCCATCCCGTGTTCGGCCTGCTCGCGTTTGCGACGACCATGGGGATCCTCTTCTGGATCCTGTTCGCACTTGCGACAGTGCCGATGGACCTGATCGAGGCGACGTTCGCCAGAGTCGGAACGCTGGTGGAGCGGACGCTGCCCGGCGGACCACTGCGCGACCTGGTGGCGCATGGTATCGTCGGCGGCATCGCCGGCACGGTGGTGTTCCTGCCCCAGATCTGCCTGCTGTTCTTCCTGATCACACTGCTCGAGGACACCGGGTACCTGGCCCGCGCCGCCTTCGTCATGGATCGTCACCTGGCGCGCTTCGGCCTGCCCGGGCATGCCTTCGTGCCGCTGCTCACCTCGCACGCCTGCGCCCTGCCAGGCATCATGAGCACGCGGCTGATTCCCGATCGGCGTGACCGGCTGGCCACCATCCTGGTGGCGCCGTTCATGAGTTGCTCGGCGCGGCTCCCGGTCTACGTGCTCCTCACCACGCTGCTGTTCGCCGGCAGCCCGGGGCTGGCCGGGCTGGCCTTCGCCGGCTGCTACCTGCTCGGAGCGCTGGCGGCGCTGCTCACCGCGAAGGTCTTCGGCAGCACGATCTTGAAGGGACGAGCGCGGCCGATGATCATGGAGCTGCCGTCCTACAAGACCCCGTCGGTGAGGAACGCGCTGCTGGCCGCCAAGGATCAAGGACTGTCGTTCCTGACGACAGCCGGCACGGTGATCGTCGCCATCTGCATCGTGATGTGGTGGCTGAGCGCTTATCCGCGCGTCGATCCCCCGGCGCGGGCGGTCGAGCTGCGGGCCGCCGCCGAAGTGGCAGGGGTGACCACCGGGCAGGCCGAAGCGCTGACAGCCGAGGCCGACGCGATCGAGGCCAAGGCCGCGCAGGCAGGCAGCTTCGCCGGCCGCATCGGCCACACGATGGCGCCGGTCTTCGAGCCGCTCGGCTTCGACTGGCAGCTCACGGTGGGCGTGCTCACCAGCTTCCTGGCGCGGGAGGTGTTCGTGTCGACGATGTCGGTGCTGGCCTCCGGCCAGCCCGAGACCGACGTCGACGAGGGCGTGGTGGCGCGGATCCGCGGCATGACCCGCGACGACGGCCGGCCGCTCTTCACGCCATCCACGGCCGCCGCGGCGCTGGTATTCTTCGTTCTGGCGATGCAATGCCTGCCGACGCTCACCGTGACGCGCAAGGAGACCGGTGGCCTGAAGTACGCCGTCTTACAGCTCGTCTACATGTCGAGTCTCGCCTACGTCACCGCGCTGGTGCTGCACCAGGCGTTGCGCGCGGCGGGAGTGGCGTGAGGGCTCGAGGATGATGACCTGGTTGCAGGACGCCGTCGTCACCATCGTCGCGCTGTGGGCCGGCTGGATCGTGTTCCGGCGCGTGGCCGGCTTCGTGCGGCCGAAAGGGCCGGCGCCGGGTTGCGCCAACTGCCCGACGGCCGCCGTCCGCCCGGCCGCCGCCGACGAACAGCCGCTCGTCTTCATCAAGTCGCCCCGGGCGTAGAGCGGCCCGAGGGTCGGCCGCTGCGCTTTCACGAGCAGCACCATCCACCTCCGCCTTCGAGGGACGCCGCACCGTCCCTGGTTTTCCCCGACGCCCGCGGTCGCCCGCATCCGTCCGGGTTAGAGTGGGGCGCGATGCGCAGCTCTCACCTGTCGTGCGCCGCGCTGACCGGCGCAATCGTCCTGGGGCTGGCCGGCGGCTCGTGTCGCGCCGTCGCGCCAGCGGCCGACGGCGCCCCGCCGACCCGCGTCGAGATGGTCGCCGACGTCATCCACGGCGAGACCTTCGAGGACCCCTACCGCTGGCTCGAGGCCCAGTCGTCGCCCGACACCCGCGCCTGGCTGTCGGTGCAGGCGGCCTACGCCGATCGGATCCTGCCGCGGGACCAACTGCGGCAGACGCTCGAAGCCCGGCTCGCCGCGCTGATGGACCGGGCCGAGATCGGCAGCCCGCGGCGCGCCGGCGGCATGGAGTACTTCACGCTGCGGCGGCCAGGGGAGGAACTCGCCGCTATCGTACGGCGGTCGGCCCCGGAGGCCGGTGCGCGCACACCGATCAGTGCAACCGAGGCCTACGATGTCGTCGTCGATCCGCGGGGGCTCAGCCCGGACCACACCACCCGAGTGGAGCTGCTGACGGTGGATCGCGAGGGCCGCTTCCTGGTGTACGCCGTCCGCGACGGCGGCCAGGACGAGATCACGCCGCGCATCCGCGACCTCGCCTCGGGCCTCGACCTCGCCGACACGTTCCCCGCCGGCCTCTACAGCAGCGTCGTCCTGACGGCCGACGGCAGCGGCTTCTACTACAGCCTGCGCTCCCGGCAGACCGGAGCGCGCATCCGCCAGCACGCCTGGCGATCCGAAGTCGCCGCCGATCCCGAGATCTTCGGAAACGGGTACGGCCCCCGATCGTTCGTGACGGTGGTGGCTTCCGACGACGGGCGGTGGCTCGTGTTCCCCGTGCAGCACGGCTGGACCTCCACCGACGTGTTCGCGCTCGACCTGCGGAAGCGCGGCGCCACGCCGTTTCCGGTGGTCACCGGCGCCGACGCCCGCTTCTACCCGCGATTCGTCCAGGACCAACTGTGGATGCGCACCGATCTCGAGGCGCAGAACAACCGCGTCGTGGCGGTGGATCTCGACCGGCCGGCCCGCGATCGCTGGCGGGTCGCCCTGCCCGAGCAGCCCGACGTCCTCGAGGACTTCACGGTGATCGACCGGCGCATCTACGGGCAGTTCCTGCGCGACGCGGCGTCGCGGGTGGCCCGCTTCGATGCGCAGGGCGTGCATGAAGCCGACCTCGAGCTGCCGCCGTTCCATGGGGCCGCGTTCCGCGGCGACGGGCCAGGACAGGCCGTCCTGACCCTGGAGTCGTTTGCGACGCCGGAAACCGCCTGGCGTGTCGATCTGAAGGATGGCAGCCGCACCCTCGAGCGCGGACCGGAGATTGCGTGGGACGGCACCGGCGTGGAGGTGCGGCAGGGCACCGCGATCTCGAAGGACGGCACCCGGGTGCCGGTCTTCGTCGCGCACAAGTCCGGTCTCGCGCGCACCGGGACGACGCCGACACTGCTCTTCGGCTACGGCGGCTTCTACGCCGGGCAGCGACCGGCGTTCAGCGCGCTCTCGGCCGCCTGGATCGAGGCGGGTGGCGTCTACGCCCTGGCCATCCTCCGCGGCGGCAGCGAGTTCGGCGAGGCGTGGCATCGTGCCGGCATGCTCACCAACAAGCCGCGCGTCTTCGACGACTTCATCGCCGCGTCGGAGTGGCTGATCGCGGAACGCTACGCGAGTTCGGCCACGCTGGGCATCCGCGGCACCAGCAACGGCGGGCTGCTGGTCGGCGCCGCGCTCACCCAGCGCCCCGAGCTCTATCGCGCCGTGTTCTGCGGCTTCCCCGACGTCGACATCCTGCGCTTCAACCAGTTCACGACCAACAACAACATGCCGGCGCTGCTCGAGTACGGCGACGCGGCGATCGAGCCGCAGTTCCAGGTGATCAAACAGGTACTCGCCGTATCAGCAGGTGCGGTCGGGCACGGCCTATCCGGCGGTGCTGCTGAGCTCCGGCGACCTCGACACGCGCGTGCCGCCGCTGGCGGCCCGTAAGTTCACGGCACGGCTGCAGGCGTCGAGCACGTCAGGGCATCCGATCATCCTCCGCTACCACGCCAAGGCCGGACACGCCGCCGATCGCGGACTGCCCTTCAGCCTGCGGGTGCAGGAGACCGCGGCGGAGCTGGCGTTCTTCATGCGCGAACTCGGGCTGGCGCCCGTGAGCCGGCCGGCCACGACGGGCGGGGGCCGCTAGCGGGTCGGCGGCGGCGGCGCGGTCGCGGCGCGGGACGCGACGTCGGCCAGCATGCCGTCGAGGGCGGCGCGGTCGAAGTGCCGGCCGCCAAGCACCACGCCGCGGATCGCCCGGGTGGCGCGGATGTCGTCGAGCGGGTTGCGATCGAGCAGCAGCAGGTCGGCCGCCTTGCCTGGCGCCACGGCGCCGTGGCTGCCGCTGGCCTTCAGGAAGGCCGGACCGTTCACGACCGAGGCCTTGAGCGCATGTGCCGGCGTCAGCCCATGGTCAACGAAGAGCTCCAGCTCCTCGTGCAGGCCGACGCCCGGGTAGTTGAACGAATTGAGGAAGCCGGCGTCGGTGCCGGCGAGGATCGTCACCCCCGCCTGCTGCAGCAGCGGCAGGAGCGTTGCGCTCCGTTCGTAGCGGGCATGCCGCCGCGCCACCGCCGCGGCGTCGTCGGCCGCGGCCCGGGTGACGCGCCCGGCGTAGGTGGCCTTCAACCCCGGGCCGAGGTACTTCAGGTAGTCGTCGCCGGCGTGGGTGTCCCGATCGAGGTAGGCGAGGATGCGGCTGCCGTTCAGCGTCGGCGTCACGGCCGTGCCGCGCGCCGCCAGCCGCCGGTAGGTGGCCAGCGCCGTGGCCTCGTCGAAGCCGTCGACCATCGCCGTCACCGCATCCGCCGCCGTCATCCGGCCGGCGGCCACGGCGCCGCTCAGCTCGGCTTCGCGCGGCGAGCCGCCGCGCAGCAGGTACGACATGTGCTCGATCGAGCCGAGCCCGGCCTCGGACACCCGGTCGAGCGTGAGCGCCACCGGCACGTGCGCCGACACGGTGAAGCCGCGACGCCGCGCCTCGGTCAGGCCGTAGAGGTAGAGCGGCGGGGTCAGCGTGTTCTCGGTGATCTTCACGAAGTCCACCTGCATCGCCTGCAGCTTGTCGATCGCGGCGCGGACGTCTTCCTCGCTGCCCACCTCGAGGTCGCCGGGCCAGATCGAGTCGATGCCCTCGAGCTTCGGGCCCGACGTGAAGATCGTCGGGCCGACCAGGCGTCCCGCAGCTACCTCTGCCCGCCACTCGAGCACGCTGGGGCTGAGGTCGCCAGCCATGTCGCGCACGGTGGTGATGCCGTGCGCCAGGAAGAGCGGCAGCAGGTTGCGGTTCTCGTCGATGAGCTCCGAACCGCCACCGAAGTGAACGTGGTTGTCCCACAGCCCGGGCATGACGAAGGCGCCGGCCGCGTCGATGGTCTGCGTGGCGTCGGGGCCTGCCCCGTCGCTCACGGCGGTGATCCGGCCCTCGTCGATCACGATCGTCCGGTTCGGGATCGTCGTGCCGGCCTGGACATCGACGACGGTTGCCGCTCTGATGACGAGGTCCGCGGGCCTCTGCGGTGCGCCGCACGCGGCGAGGCCGAGCGCGGCGGCGAGGACGAGTACCAGTGGGCGCCTCACCGGGCCCACGCTAGCACACCGACGGCGCGCCAACGGTCGCGGCGCCACGTCGCTAGTCCGGCCGCGTGCCGGCCACCAGCAGCGGGTCGAGTCTCCACAACACCTTCGGTCCGGCGCTCAGCCACACCGAGCCGTGACCGATGAGCACCGCCCCGCCGCCCTCGCCATCGAAGCGCTGGACAGCGCGGTTGGTACGCGGGTCGATGCGCACGAGCGGCACTCCGCGCGCACTTACCCACACGCTGCCTTCGCCGGCGGCGATGTCTCCGTCGGCCAGCGCGGCGTCCACCGCGATGGTCGCGACCACCTTCGCGGTCTTCGGATCGACGCGGGTCACGCTGCCGTCACCGCGATTGAGCACCCACACCGCGCCTTCGCCCACCGCCATGCGGCCTGGCCTGGGGCCGACCTTCACCGTCTCGCCGACGGCGTTGGTGTGCGGGTTCACCTGCGTCAGGACGTCGCCGTCCTCACTGGACACCCACAAGCCGTCGTCTCCACCCGCCACGGCCACCGGGCGCCGGGCGAGGAAGACCTCGGCGACCGCGGCGTTGGTCGCCGGGTCGATCCGCGAGACGACGCCGGTTTCGCCCGATGTGATCCACACGCTGCCAACCGCCACCGCGATGCTGCCGCCAGGCGTCCACGGTGCGATGGCCGCGGACGCCACCGGCACCGCCTTGATCACGTCGACACGCGCGGTGGTCCGGCCCGCGCACAACGGCACCCACACCGTGCCGAAGGCAACGGCCACCGACGCACAGACCGGGTGATCCAGCCGCGCCTCAGCAGCAACCGCATTGGTCGCCGCGTCCACGCGCCGCACCACCGGCTCACCGGTTCCGGGCAGCCACACGCCGTCGGCGGTGACCCAGCCGCCAGCTCCGCTGGCCACCGCCACCACCGCGTCGGGGGTCAGGCGGGACAGCGGCATCCGGTCGGGCGGACGAGGTGGAGGCGGAGGCGCGGGCGATTCCTGCGCAAAAGCCAATGACGCGGCGCCGAGGGCCGCCACGACCAGGCCGGCCAGCCGTCGGTGCCACCCGCGCCGGCGGGCTACGCCTGCGCTGCCACGCGCGATCCTGCACGCCGGTGGTCGATTCATGCTCGTGCATAATACTTGGCGGCTTATGCAGTCATCGATCGCGCCGACGCGCCGCACCGTGGCGATCACCGCCGCCGCGGTGACGTGGGTCGGCCTCCTCACCGCCGCGCCGACCGCCCGCCAGGCCGCGGCGCCGCAGCCAGCACCGGCCGCCGTGGCGATTCTGCAGGCTCCGGACGCCTTCGAGGCGCGCATCCGTCCGCTGCTGGCCGCCAACTGCTACGCCTGTCACGGCGAGTCGGCGATGGGCGGGCTCCGCCTCGACACGCGCGAGGGCTTCTTCAAGGGCAGCGATGCCGGCGCCGTCGTCGAGCCCGGCAAGCCAGAGTCGAGCACCCTCATCAAGGTGCTGCAGCACGCGCCCGGCTATCCGGCGATGCCCAAGGGCCGCGCCAAGATGCCCCAGGGCGACATCGATCTGCTCACCGAGTGGGTCCGCCTCGGCGCCTCGTGGCCCGCGCCCACGACGGCGGCCACCGCCACGACGCCGGTGGCGTCGCACGCCAAGGCCATCACGGCCGAGCAACGCGCCTTCTGGTCGTTCGCGCCGCTCGGCGCCACGGCCGCGCCGCCGGTGCGAGACACCGCCTGGCCGTCGACCGACATCGACCGCTTCGTCCTGGCGCGCCTGGAAGCCGCCGGGCTCCGTCCAGTGGCGGACGCCGACAAGCGCACGTTGCTGCGCCGCGCGACGATCGGGCTGACCGGCCTGCCGCCGACGCCCGACGAGATCGACGCGTTCCTCGCCGACAGCTCGTCCACGGCCTTCGAGACTGTGATCGATCGCCTGCTCGCCTCGCCGCGCTACGGCGAGACGTGGGGCCGGGTGTGGCTCGACGTCGCACGCTACGGCGAGGACGACTACCGCAGCCTCGATCCAATGGGCCGCGGCTTCAATCCCTATCCGAACGCACACCTCTACCGCGACTGGGTGATCCGCGCGTTCAACGACGACCTGCCCTACGACCAGTTCGTCACCGCGCAACTGGCCGCCGACCTGCTGCCGCCCGCCGAGCGCGTGCGCCAGTTGCCGGCCCTCGGCTTTCTCGGCCTCGGCCCGTGGTACTACGACAACGGCGCCGTCGAGATCACCCGCGCCGACGAGCGGCACGACCGCGTCGACGCCGTCAGCCGTGGCTTCCTCGGCCTCACCGTCGGCTGCGCGCGCTGCCACGACCACAAGTACGACCCGATCCCGACCACCGACTACTACGCGCTGGGCGGCGTGTTCCTCAACACCGAGTACCACGAGTATCCGCTGGCGCCGAAGGCGGTTGTCGACGAGCACAAGGCGAAGGAAAAGGCGCTCAAGCAGAAGCGCGAGATGCTGGCGGAATTCCTGCGGGTGGAAGCCGAGCAGCTCGCCGCCACCCTGGCCTTCGAGACGGCGAAGTACATGAAGGCCGCCTGGCAGGTCACCGGCGAGCCGAAGAAGGAGAAGGCCGAGATCATCGAGCGAGAGAAGCTCGACTACGAGCTGTTCGAGCGTTGGCTCGTTTTCCTGTCGCGGCCGCCCACGTTCTACCCGTTCCTCGGCGACTGGCAGAAGATGATCGCCGCGCGGCGGCACGGCGAAGGAGGCCGAGGCGCTGGCCACGGCCTTCCAGGAGCTGGTGACCGGACTCGTGCTCGAAGAGCGGGAGGTCCGCAAGGAGAACGAGATCATCAAAGCGCGGGCGCTGCCGACGGCCAAGCCGAAGGAGCCCGCCAACATGCCCAACGAGTTCAAGACCAACGACGACTTCTGTCCGGGCTGCGGCCTCGAGCTGCGCAGCATGTCGAAGGACCGCACCGCCCTGTATCGTGACGTGTTCGTCGTCGATCTTTCGACCGACTCGTTCATCCCGGGGCAGCGGAACTCGCCGGGGCTGTTGCGCTTCCGCGGCTGGGGTCTCGAACAGCGGCTCGGTCCGGATCGACGGGCGACAATCGAGGTGCTGCGCAAGGACATCGAGGCGATGGCGAAGGCGCTGCCCCCGAAATACACCTACGTGCACGGCGTCCGCGATCTCGACGGCGCGCAGGACCTGAAGGTGCACGTGCGCGGCAACCCGATGCGCCTGGGCGACACGGTGCCGCGCGGCTTCGTCTCGGTGCTGAGCCCGAGCGAGCGCGTCGGCTTCACGGCCGGCAGCGGCCGGCTCGAGCTGGCCCGCACCATCACCGCCCAGCCGATCGCGATGCGGGTGATCGTCAACCGTATCTGGAAGGAGCACTTCGGCACCGGGCTGGTGAACACGCCGAGCAACTTCGGCAAGAACGGCGAGCCGCCGACCCATCCCGAGCTGCTCGATCACCTGGCGCAGTTCTTCATCGATCACGGCTATTCGGTGAAGGCTCTGCACCAGGAAATCCTTCGCAGCCGCGTCTATCGCCTGAGCACCGCCAGCGAGCCCACCGCCGCGGCGAAGGATTCCGGCAACCGCCTGTACTGGCGGGCGACGCGCCGCCGCCTGCCGGCCGAGCAGATCCGCGACGCGGTGCTGTCGGTGTCGGGCGCGCTCGATGCCCGCATCGGCGGTCCGTCGGTGCCGCTGACGCCGCTCGCCGACCGGCGCACGATCTACGGCAAGGTCAGCCGCTACAAGCTCGACGAGTTCCTGCAGTTGTTCGACTTCCCGAGCCCGAGCCAGACCGCCGAGCAGCGCTTCTCCACCACCGTGCCGCTGCAGCGGCTGTTCTTCATGAACAGCGACTTCATGCAGCAGCACGCCGAACGCCTGGCCGAGCAGGTGGCCGACGAGCCGGACGATGCGGCACGCATCGCCGCCGTCTACCGCCTGGTCTTCGGCCGCGCGCCGACGGCGGAGGAAATCGCCGCCGGCGCGTCCTTCCTCAAGGCCGAGGCCGTCAAGCAGTACGAGGAGCGGCGCACGACCAAGGCCGTCGCGGCCAAGGAGCGGCGCGCCGACGCCTGAGGAGAAGCCGGCGGCGGCGGCCGATTCGCCAGCCGGCGACGACGGCGAGCCGGCCGAGATGGCCGCCGACGGGATGATGGCGGGCGTCACCCCCGGCGCCAAGGCCCCGGGCGCCGAGGCCGACAAGATGAAGCCGATCACCACCTTCGGCCGCTACGTGAAGGTGCTCCTCAGCTCGAACGAGTTCCTGTACGTGAACTAGCCATGGGTCACCGACAGCCGCCGCCGCTCACCCGCCGCGATGCCCTGTGCCGCATCGGCAACGGCTTCGGCATGCTGGCCTTCGCCGGCATGGTCGACCAGTCGCTGTCGGCGGCCGGGCTCCAGGCCGGCGGCCGCAGCACGGCCGTGGCCGCGTCGGGCGGGCTGCACCACGCCGCCCGGGCCAAGCACGTCATCTTCCTGTTCATGAACGGCGGGCTGTCGCAGGTCGACAGCTTCGATCCGAAGCCGATGCTGGCGAAGTACCACGGCCAGCCGCTGCCCGGCGGCGAGGTCGCCACCGAGCGCAAGACCGGCGCGCTGATGCAATCGCCGTTCACGTTCTCGCGCTACGGCAAGAGCGGCCTCGAGGTCAGCGAGCTCTTTCCGCACGTCGGCGGCTGCGCCGACGACATCTGCGTGATCCGGTCGATGCACACCGACATCCCGAATCACGAGCCGTCGATGCTGATGATGAACACCGGCCACGTCCAGGTCGGCCGGCCCTCGATCGGGTCGTGGCTGACCTACGGGCTGGGCACCACCAACCAGAACCTGCCCGGCTACGTGGTCCTCTGCCCCGACGTGCCGACCACCGTCGGACCGCCGCTGTGGAACAGCGCCTTCCTGCCGGCCATGCACCAGGGCACCTTCATCCCGAGCAAGGTCGAACGGCCCGATCAGATCGTCGGCAAGGACTTCGATCCGAAGAAGCTGGTGTCGTTCATCCACCACAAGGACTTCACGCTGGCCGAGCAGCGCCGCGAGCTCGACCTCCTCGAAGCGCTCGACAACCTGCAGCGCGCCGGCGCGCCGGCCGATCCGCAGCTCGAGGCGGCGATCGGTTCGATGGAGGTCGCCTACCGCATGCAGACCGAGGCCCCCGACGTGTTCGACATCCGCAAGGAGTCGAAGGCGACGCTCGAGCTGTACGGCCCGGGCAGCACCGCCCGCGGCTGCCTGATGGCGGTGCGGCTGGTCGAGCGGGGCGTGCGGATGGTGCAGGTCTACTACGCCAAGGGCGACCCCTGGGACGCCCACGCCGACATCCAGCAGCATCGCAAGAACGCCAAGGACTCCGACCAGCCGTTCGCGGCGGTGATCAAGGACCTGAAGTCGCGCGGCCTGTTGAAGGACACGCTGGTCGTGTGCGGCTCGGAGTTCGGCCGGACGCCGGTGGTCGAGGTCGGCGGCGGCGCCGGCACGGTGGCGAGCGGCCGCGATCACAATCCGTTCGGCTTCACGATGTGGCTGGCCGGCGGCGGCATCAAGGGCGGGGTTACCTACGGCGCCACCGACGACTTCGGCTTCAAGGCGATCGAGAAGCCGGTCCACGTCCACGACCTGCACGCGACCATCCTGCATCTGCTCGGCATCGACCACACCAAGCTGACCTATCGGTACAGCGGCCGCGACTTCCGCCTGACCGACGTGTCGGGCACCGTGCTGCACGACCTGATCGCCTGACGGCTGCGGGCGGGTGGTAGCATCGCGGCGACCATCTCTGGAGGGCCCATGTCCGTGATCCGCACCGGGTCGATCGCCGCGCTCACCGTCATCACAATCGTCGGCGCCGCAGCGTCGATCTCCGGACAGGGTCACCACGCCGCATCGCCGCTCGACGCCGACTTGCGCGCGCGCGTCGATGCCGTCTTCGCCGCGTGGGACAGCACCGCGTCGCCGGGCTGCGCCCTCGGCATCGGTCGCGGTGGCACCGTCGTCTACGCCCGCGGCTACGGCATGGCCAATCTCGAGTACGACGCGGCGATCTCGCCCGAGTCGATCTTCCACGTGGCGTCCATCTCCAAGCAGTTCGCCGCGTTCTCGGTGGCGCTGCTCGCCGCCGACGGCAAGCTGTCGCTCGACGATGAGGTGCGCAAGCACCTGCCCGAGATCCCGGACTTCGGCAAGCGGATTACCGTCCGCCACCTCATGCACCACACCAGCGGCCTGCGCGACCAATGGACGCTGCAGAACTACGCCGGCTGGCGCGAGGACGACCTGATCACCGAGGCCGACGTGCTGCAGATGGCGGCGCGGCAGCACGGGCTCAACTTCGATCCGGGCGCCGAGTATCTCTACAGCAACACCGGGTTCACCCTGCTCGGCGCGATCGTGAAGCGGGTGTCGGGACAGTCGTTGCGCGAGTTCGCCGAGGCGCGGATCTTCGCGCCGCTCGGCATGTCGCGCACCCACTTCCACAACGACCACACGATGATCGTGCGGCAGCGCACCTCCGCCTACCAGCCGCGGCCCGAGGGCGGATTCCGGATCAGCATCCCGGTGTTCGACACCGACGGCGCCACCAGCCTCTTCACCACGGTGGGAGATCTGCTGCGCTGGGAACAGAACTTCGTCGACGCCCGGATCGGCGGACGCGCGCTGGTCGACGAGGCCCAGGTGTCGGGCCGGTTGAACGACGGCACGCCGGTGGGCTACGGCTGGGGACTGGCCGTGGGCGCCTACCGGGGCGCGCGCGCCGTCGGTCACGGCGGCGCCGACGCCGGCTACCGCGCCGACGTGATCCGGTTCCCCGACCACGACCTGGCGATCGCGGCGTTCTGCAACCTGAGCACAATCGCTCCGGGCGAGCTGACGCGGCAGGTGGCCGACGTGCTGCTGCCGCCCTCGGCCCTGGCGCCGCTGCCGGCGCCGACGACGCCGCCGGCCGACGCCGTAGCAACTGGCCGGCGTCTACTGGAATCCGGTGACCGACGACGTCCGGCGCGTCACCGTCGTGGACGGCACGCTGCGCGCGGGCCCCACAGGTCCGCCGCTGCTGGCCCTCGGCGACAGCCGCTTCACCACGGGACCGCGCGGCGGTGAGGTGCGCTTCCCGCCTCCGGCGCAGGGCGACGACCAGGAGCTGCACCTGCTGGCGCCGCCGCTGGCGCCGGCGATGTTCAAGCGGCTGCCACCAGTCGCGGCACCAGTCGAACTGACACCCTTCGCCGGCCGCTATCACTCAACCGATCTGGGGGTCACCTATGACGTCGCCGTGGTAGACCAGACGCTGGTGATCGCCCGGCCGCGGATCGCCAACCTGGTCGTCTCGCCGATCGGCGCCGACCGGTTCGCCGGGGCGTCGGGCTCCCCCACCGTCACGTTCCAGCGCACCGGCGCCGGCGTGAGCGGGATGACGATCAGCATGGGTCGCGTGCGCCGCCTGCCGTTCACCCGCGCCGGCGAGGCGCGGCCGACGTCGCCCGGCCGCTGAGCGCACTGGATTCCGGGGCGTCGCGCAGGTGCCAGGGGCGACGCACACTGAGACACTGGCACGCCCTGAGTCCCCAGTCCCCAGTCCCTAGCCCCCTGTCTGGTTGCTTATCTGCAAGTCCCAGCCATCGGGATCGAGCACGTGCCAGCTCTTGAAGTTCTCACCGACCATGTCGGGCCGGGGCTTCAGGCCGCGGCGCTCGAGCTCGGCCTTCACGCCGTCGGTGTCCCACGGCTGGACGCCGTAGGAGATGTGGTTGATGACGCCGGTGATCGGCGGGCGGTCCGCCTGCGCCGCCGGCGCCGGGGCGCCGTCGGGGCGGCGCGCGTTGCGGATGATGATCTCGCCGACGTCGCCGATCTTCAGCGTGGCCTGGTTGGTGCCGTTGTCGTTGGCGATCTCCCAGCCCATCAGGCCGGCGTAGAACGCCGCGCTCCGCTTGTAGTCGGTCACCGAGTAGGAGATGTGGTCGAGGTGCACGGTCTTCCACGGCGCCTTGGCCGGGGCGCTCTGGGCGAGCGAAGTGGCGGGCGCGGCCACCGACGGCCACCATCGCCAGGCTCTTGATCAGCTGCCGGCGGTTCATCCTGCCGGCCTCGAACTCGTTCAACAGCGTCTCGATCGTCTGTTCCATGATGGCGGCCCTTTCGTGACTACGGAGTCGGGGATGCGCACGCCGTGTTGCCGGCGGCGTCGGTGGCGCACACGCGGTACGGTGCGGCGGGCGGAATGTCGGCGGGCCAGTCGGCGGCCCACAGGTACTCGCCGTACCAGCGCATCGGCGCCTCGCGGCGGTTGCCGGCGGCGGTGGTCCACTCCACGGCCACGCGGCGCCACTCGGTGGCCAGGCTGGGACTCTTGCGGTCGTGCACCCGGGCTGTGACGACGCGGCCTCCGCCGGGGCGGTCGCTCGCGCGCACGAGCGTCACCGATGGCGGAGCGGTGTCTGCCGGCAGGCCGCGACCGGCGTGCACGCGCTCGGACACGGCTGTCTTGTGCTCGCCCTGCCCCTGCACGACGTCCATCCGCCCGTCGCCGTCGAGGTCGGCAAGCGCCAGCCCCAGCGTGCCCGGCGTGGGCTCACCGTCGAAGGCGTCGAGCCTGGCTGTGAGATGTCCTTTGCCGTCGTTGATCAGTAGCCGATCCGGACCGCTCAGCGAGCCAATCACGAAGTCGGCATCGCCGTCGGCGTCGACGTCGAGGAACGCCACCATGTTGTCGTCTTCGCCGACGTTGGCCGGCGGCGGCCACCACGACGCGGTGACGTCGAGGAACCGGCCCTTCCCGTCGTTCCGGAACACGTGCTCGCGCCGGCTCGACTGATCGTCGCCGGCGATGTCGCCGTCGTTGATGGTGACCAGATCGAGGTAGCCGTCGCCGTCGAGGTCCATCGCCTCGAACTCGTAGTTGTTCGTGTACTGCGGCAGCGCGCGCGCGTCCTCGGTGAAGGTGCCGGCACCGTCGTTCCTGAACAGACTGCTGCCCGGGCAGCGCTTGCACGAGACCAGCACGTCGAGGTCGTGGTCGTTGTCGACGTCGGCCAGTTCGACATCCCACGAGAAGCGGACTTTCAGCGCCGGCAGCCGCGCCTCGGTAGCGTCGGTGAACCGGCCGGCGCCGTCGTTCAGCCAGAGCCGCGTGCGGCCGCCGTCGTTGGTCATGTTGTTGCCGGGGCCCCAGTCGACCAGCACCAGGTCGAGATCGCCGTCGAGATCGACGTCGCCGGGCTCGAGGTCGCCGACGCTGAGCGGCACTTGTGGCAGGTGCGTGGCCGTCACTTCACGAAATGCGCCCTGCCCCGTCCCCAGGAACAGCCGGCTCTGCGTCTGGTAGGTCGTACCCACGACGACGTCCACGACGCCGTCGCCGTTGAAGTCGCGGGCTTTGATCACGCGGGCCAGATCCGGGCGTATCGCCGAACACCCGCGACGTCGCCTCGGTGAACTTGAAGCCGGGGCCGACGTTGAGAAACACCTGGTTTGGCTCCGGCGTACCCGGCGTCGAGTAGTCGCCGCCGTTGGCGAAGAGCAGGTCCGGACGGCCGTCGCCGTTCAGGTCGGCGATCTCGACCTTGTTGGTCCAGTACTTCGTCGACGGCAACGCGTCGGCGGTGACGTCGAACCACAGCGGGCCCGCGGACTGGGACGTGACGATGGCTCCCGCGAACGCCGCGAACGCTACGGTCGAAACAGTGGCCCTGCGGCGCCAGGCCGGCATCATGTCGCGCATGATACGACGATTGACCGCGCTACTCTCGCGGCGGAATCTGCGCACTCGGCGACACCCGCCTGCCCAAGATCTGCGATCCGACCAGGGTCAGGATTCACCAAGGCCCGCCCCGATGACGTTCGGTGTGCGGCACGAGCTTCGCACCGGGCGTTACAATGACCTCGTGTCCGGGAGCGACCCAGTGCGGCCACCCGCCTCCGATGTTCGGCTCACGTACGACGACTTTCTGCAGTTTCCCGACGACGGGAAGCGGCACGAGTTGATCGACGGCGAGCACGTCGTGACACCGTCGCCGAACGCGAAACACCAGACGGTCTCGGTGAACCTCTCGGGCCTGCTGTGGACCTACCTCCGGGAGCACCGAATTGGCCGGCTCTTCACCGCGCCCTTCGACGTCGTGTTCTCCGACTTCGACGTCATCGAGCCCGACCTGCTGTTCGTCTCGAAGGTCCGCCAGGCCGACGTGCTCACGGCCAAGCACGTACGCGGGGCTCCGGATCTGGTGGTCGAGATCGGCTCGCCCTCGACACGGAAGCGCGACGAGACGATCAAGCGGCGGCTCTACGAGCGCTTCGGCGTGAGCGAGTACTGGGTGATCGATCCCGAGCTCGATGAGATCAAGGTCTATCGGCTGGCCGACGGACACTTCGCGCGGGTGGCCGAGCTCGCCCTCGAACGGGGCGACCTGCTGGAATCGCCGCTGTTCCCGGCGCTGGCACTCCGGCTGTCGGACATCTTCGAGGAATGACGCGCTGAGGCGCGGGTCCAACGCCGCTCAGGGCGTGCGCCGCATCTGTTTCAGCAGCGGGATCTCGTCCACCGGCCTTGGCGCCGGCAGGGATCGCAGGAATGCGTAGATGTCGGCGAGCTCGGTATCCGAGACGACCGCCTCCGAATACGCGGCCATGCGCACCGGACGCCTGACGTAGCGGATGAAGTTCTCCTGCCCGCGCTGGATGCGGGCGATACGCGGATATGGCACGCCGCCCTGCCCTTCGGTGCCGTGGCACAGATAACAGGACTTGGCCGTGTACAGCTCGGCGGCCGGCGTCGGCATCGCCGGTGGGCGCCGTCGCTCGCCGCGGGCGTCTGGGCCCAGGCCGCGCTGTGCGAGGACACCGGCGACGATCACGGCCAAGGCAGACGATCGACAGCTCGACTCATCGCGTGTCTCCTGCGCTCATCGCGGCTGCGTGACCACGTCCACGAGGGCCGGCTCGCCGCGTTTCACGACCTCGATCGCGCGCTTCGAGCGCCGGGCCGAGATCGGCAGGCGTGGAGATCGGGCCGATGCCATGCACGCCGTAGGCCTTGGCCAGCGACGCGTAGTCGATGTCCGGGTTCGAGAGATCGTTGCCGATGCCCGCCCGGCTCACGTCGCGGTTGGCGCGCGTCGCCATGTCGACGATGAACATGCGCTCCTGGTGATAGGCGCGGTTGTTGTGCATCACCGTCAGCAGCGGGATGCGATGATGCGCGGCCGTCCACAGCACCGCCGGCGCGTAGTTCAGGTCGCCGTCGCACTGGATGTTCACGCTCAGCCGTCCGTGCTTGCGATTGGCGAGCGCAGCCCCCACGGCGGCGGGCGCACCGTAGCCGATGCCGTAGGCGCCCGACCAGCCGATGTACTGGTAGTGCTTCGTGAAGTCCCACAGCCGGTGCGGCCAGCCGCTGATGAACGACAGCGTCCGAGACCAGCGACCAGTCTTCGTCCTTCAGCAGGTTCCACAGCTCCGCCGACAGCCGAGCCGTGGAGATCGGGCTGGCGTCCCAGCCCATAGGAGGCGTGCTCCAGCGCCTGGTCGTGCGCCCGCCGTGTCTCGGCCGCGACGCGCGTCCCGCGCGCCTGGAACGCCCGCTGACGCTCCGGCGTGATGAGCTTGCGGCACGCCTCGATGAGGGCCGGCAGCGTCGCCTCGGTGTCGGCCGGGATGGTCAGGTCGGCCTCGATGTAGCGGCCCGCGTCCTGGTAGTTGCTCTTGGTCAGCAGGTCGCTCGACGAGATGGTGGCGATCTTCGTGCCCGGCTTGAAGTTGGGCCGGGTCTCCATGCCCATGCGGTTGGTCGGCGTCTGGGTGTGCAGGTTCTGGAAGAACTCCGGATGCTCGAGGCCGAGGATGACGTCGGCATCGTTCACCGTCACGGCCGGTCCGAGCTTGAGCGGGTGACGGCTCGGGAAGTTCATGCGCAGGGTGAAGCGCATGTCCTGCACCGGCGCCTGAAGGAGTTCGGCGAGTTCCACGAGGCGTGACACGCCCAGCGGCGTGCGGGCGACCCGTCCGGCGATGATGCGCGGGTTCTCGGCAGCGACCAGCATCCGCGCCAGCTCGGTCACCGCACCGGGATCGCCGACCGGCGGCGTGGTCGGCGTGAGCCTCGGCACGCGGAGGCGGGTTCGCTCGTCGGCCGCGATCGGCTCTTCCTGCAGGGTGGCATCGGCCACGAGCACGACCGGGCCGTAGGGCGGCGTCATCGCCATCTTGAAGGCGCGCACGGCCGACTCGCCGAAGTGCGTCAGCGACACCGGCGTGTCGTCCCACTTGGTGTAGTCGCGGACCATGGCGGCGGCGTCCTGCACGGCGTGCGTCCACTCGACGTCGCTGCGCCGCCACTGCACGTCGAGGATGTTGCCGATGACGAGGTAGACCGGCACGCGGTCGGCGTAGGCGTTGTAGACCGCCATCGACGCGTGCTGCAGGCCCACCGTGCCGTGGGCCATCACCATCATCGGCTTGCCCTCGATCTTGGCGTAGCCGTGCGCCATCGCCACCGACGACTCCTCGTGGCAGCAGGTGAGGAGCTCGGGCGCCGTGTTGCCGCCGTAGTTGACCAGCGACTCGTGCAGCGCCCGGAACGTCGATCCCGGATTGGCGGCCACGTACTCGAAGCCCAGCGACTTCAGCACGTCGACCATGTAGTCGGAGCCGGGCCGATCGGTGTGGAACACCTCGACCCGTTCCGGCGCCGGCGATGCCGAGGCAGGGCCAGCTGGGGCTGCCTGCTGGGCCGCGACGCGCGCACCGTCGGCGTCACGAGACCGGCGGCACCGACCGCCGCCCCCTTCAGAAACCCGCGACGACCGACCGGCCGACGATTCGTGGCCACGGCTACCGCGGTCTCGGGCCGTCGAACACCGCCGGCGCCTGCGGAATCGCCGCGCCGTCGTGCCGCGGCTCCGACGCCCCGAAGTGCACGCCGCCGGGCCCGTTCATCACCGCCTGGCCATAGCCGAAGCCGCCGCTGCGCGGCGTCGCCACCTCGAGCACGTGCCCGCGGGCCGTCAACTGCGTGCGAGTGGCTTCGGGCACGCTGGCCTCGATGTCGACGTCGCACCCTTCGAAGCTGCCCTTCGTGAAGCGGCCGGCCTCGAGCGCCTGCTGGATCGTCAGGCCGTGGTCGACGATGTTCGACACGAACTGGGCGTGCGCCTGGCCCTGGTTCCACCCGCCCATGATGCCGAAGCCGATCTTGACGTCGCCCTTCTCCATGAACGCCGGGATGATCGTGTGCAGCGGGCGCTTCCGCGGCGCCAGCGTGTTCGGCTGGTTCTTGTCCAGCGAGAACAGCCCGCCGCGGTTCTGCAGCATGAAGCCGGTGCCCGGCGGCACGAGCCCCGAGCCGAAGCCGCTGTAGTTGCTCTGGATGAGCGACACGATGTTGCCGTCCTTGTCGACGACGGACATGTAGATCGTGTCGTGGCCCTGGGCGTCGGTGACCCCCGACAGGCGCCCCGGCTGCACCTGGCACGACGCGCGATCGGGCACGATCAGCTCGGCGCGGTCGGCGGCGCGGGCCTTGTCGAGCATCGCCGTGGTCGGGATGGCAGAGAACCGCGGGTCGCCCACGTAGCGGAGCATGTCGGCGTAGGCCAGCTTCTTCGCCTCGATCATCACGTGCAGGGCGTTGGCGCTGTGGAAGCCGTACTCGCCGAGCGGGAAACGCTCCATCAGGTTCAGCATCATCAGCGCGGCGATGCCCTGGGTGTTCGGGCCGATCTCGTAGACGCTCCACCCGCGGTAGTCGGTCTTCACCGGCGTGACCCACTCGGGCTGATACTCGGTCAGGTCGGCGGCGGTGAACGTGCCGCCCTGTTCCTTCGAAATCGCCAGGATGGCGTCGGCCGTCGGCCCGGTGTAGTAGCCGTCGCGCCCGCGCTCGGCGATGCGGCGCAGCGAGCCGGCCAGATCGGGGTTCTTGAACACCTCGCCCGCCCGAGGCGCGCGCATGCCGTCCACCAGGTAGGTCTTCTTCGAGTTCGGATGCTCGCTGTGCATCTTCGCCGACCGCGCCCAGCCACCGGCGATCACCTCCGAGAGCGGGAACCCGTTCTCGGCGTAGTGAATAGCGGGGGCGAGCAACTCGGCGAACGGCTTGCTGCCGAACTTCGTGCGCATCGCGTCCCACCCGGCGACGACGCCGGGCACCGTCACCGAGTAGATGCCCCGCTGCGGCATCTTGGTGATGCCCTTCGCTGCCAGGAACTCGGGCGTGAGCCCCGACGGCGCCCAGCCGCTGGCGTTCAGCCCGTGGACGATGCCGGTCTTCGCCTCGTAGTAGAGGATGAAGAGATCGCCGCCGATGCCGTTGCCGGTCGGCTCCATGAGGCCGATGGTGGCGTTGGCGGCAATGGCGGCGTCGATGGCGTTGCCGCCGCGCTCCAGGATCTGCACGCCGGCACGCGCGGCCAGCGGCTGGCTCGCCGCCACGATACCGAGTGTGGTGGCCACCACCGAGCGGCCCGGCACCGGACGCTGCGTCGCGTCCGCAGGATTCTGCTGCCCGGTGAGCAGGCCGTTGCCGGCCAGAACCGCCACCGCGACGACGACGAGACGCGGTCCACACGTCATGGGCATCTCCGATCGCGCGGATTCTACACCCGCCGAGGGACGCCGGGGGCCGGCCGCGCGCGCTACAATCCGCGCAGTCATGCGGGGACGGGAACAGAGGTGGCCATGGGTATTCGCGCGTCCGCGCTCGTCGTTCTAGCCGGGCTGTTCGCCGTGGGCACCGCGGCCCGCGGCGGTCAAGCTCCGCAGGCGCCCCGGAACGACCTGCCGCAGCCCTACCGCACCACCCGGGACTGGGGACAGCTGCCTCCCGGGGTGAAATGGGCCGCGGTCACCGCCATCGAGCCGGCCCCCAACGGCGAGATCTTCGTCGTGCACCGCTGCGTCGACAACTCGTGCGAGGGCCGCAGCGAGCCGCCGATCCTGGTCTTCGACGCCACCGGCAAGCTGCTGCGAAGTTTCGGCGCCGGGCTGATGAACTTCCCGCACGGTGGCACGATCGACCGGCAGGGCAATCTGTGGATGACCGATGCCCGCGGCGGCAACGGCATCGGCCACCAGGCCCTCAAGTTCAGCCCCGAGGGGAAGGTGCTGATGACGCTCGGGACCAAGGGCGTCAGCGGTTCGGGACCCGCCCACTTCGATCAGCCGACCGACGTGGTCGAGGCGCCCAACGGCGACCTGTTCGTCACCGACAGCCACCGCAACGGCAGGAACAACCGGGTCGTGCGCTTCACCAGGGACGGAACGTTCGTCGCGGAATTCGGCGGCAAGGGCACCGGCCCCGGGCAGTTCAGCGAGCCGCATACCATCGCCATGGACTCGCGCGGGCGGCTCTTCGTGGGCGACCGCGAGAACAACCGCATCCAGATCTTCGACCAGCAGGGCGTCTTCCAGGCGGACTGGCGTCAGTTCGGGCGGCCGAGCGGCATCGCCATCACCGCCGACGACACCATCTACGTCGCCGACTCCGAATCGGGCGGCCGCGACACCGGCGCACGCGAGCTGCCCGGGATCAGCAAAGGGATCCGCATCGGCAGCGCGACGACCGGCGCCGTCACGGCGTTCATCGAGGACATGGAGCCACTGGCCGTCGAGCACGCTGGTGCTGAAGGGGTCGGCGTCGACGCCGACGGCAACGTCTACGGCGGGGTCGTCCGCCGCCAGATGCTCGAACGCCATGTGAAGGGCACGTCGCGCCGATGACCGGCGCGCGAGTCGCCTGATCGGCGGCGCGTCGATCGCATTTCGTGTCGATCTCGTGCGACGCCGCCGTCGCATTCTGGTAGGCTGTCGCGCACATGGCCACCCCTCGGGCCGTTGCGTTCGACGTCGGCGCAGTCGCGTCGCACCACGTCGTCGCTCCGCCGCGCGAGCTTGGCTTCTGGTCGGCGCTCGCGCTCGTCATGGGCAGCATGGTGGGATCGGGTGTGTTCATGCTGCCGGCCGCCCTCGCACTTTATGGCGGCTTGAGCCTGGTCGGCTGGGTGATCTCGGCCGTCGGCTCGGTGGCGCTCGCGCTGGTCTTCGCCCGGCTGGCCCGCCAGTTCCCCGCGCACGGCGGCATCTACGCCTACACCCGCCACGCGTTCGGCGACACCGCGGGATTCCTGGTGGCATGGGGCTACTGGCTCTCGATCGTGGCGGCGATGGCGGCACTGGCCGTCGCCTTCGTCGGGTATCTCGCCCCGTTGTTCCCGGCCGTCGTCGCCACGCCGGCGACTTCCGCCGGGTTGGCCATCGCCGTGGTCTGGGCTCTGGTCGCCGTCAACCTCGCGGGGGTGGGCGTGGCCGGCCGCGTGCAGGTCGCGACGACGATCCTGAAGCTGGTGCCGCTCGTCGTCATCGGCCTCGGCGGCCTGGCCTACTTCGATCCCCGCGCGTTCGCCCTGCCAGTAGCGAGCGGTGTGTCCTCCGGCGCCCAGATCGTCGCCGTGGTGACCCTGACCCTGTTCGCCTTCCAAGGCATGGAGTGCGCGACGATCCCGGCCGGGCGTGTCGCCGACCCGGCCCGCACCATCCCGCGCGCCACGGTCTGGGGCACGGTGCTCACCGCGGCGCTCTACATCGTGTGCACAGCGGGGGTGATGAGCCTGGTGCCGGCCGAGGCATTGGCCTCGTCCACGGCGCCCTTTGCCGATGGCGCCCGGCGGATGTTCGGCGACACCGCCGCTCGCGTCGTCGCGCTGGGTGCGGCGCTCTCGTGCCTGGGAGCCCTCAACGGCTGGATCCTCGCCGCCGGGCAACTGCCGGTCGCGGTGGCCGCCGACGGCCTGGTGCCGGCACCGCTCGGCCGGCTGTCGGCGCGCGGCACGCCCGACGTGGCGCTGGTCGTCGCCGCGGCCCTGGCCTCGGCCCTGGTCGCCATGAACTACTCGCGCGGGCTCGTCGGCATGTACACCTTCGTGGTGCTGCTGGCCACGCTGACGAGCGTGGTGTCCTACGTCTTCTGCGCGCTGGCGGTCTGGCTGGTGCCGGGCCATCCAGCCCCGGCCGGGCTGGCCGCGGTCGTCAGCGGCGTCGGCTTCGTCTACGCCCTCGCCGCGGTGGCGGGCGCGGGGGCCGAGACCGTCTACTACGGCTTCCTGATGCTGCTGGCCGGGCTGCCGCTTCTGGTGTGGGTCCGCCTCACGCCGGCCCGTACCGCCAGCCTGCGCAGCTCGGCCTGAGCGCACGGAGAACTGCCATGCCCGACGACCCTGCTGCCGTTGATCGACTGAACGCGGTGGGCGTCCTGACCCGCCGCGAGATCGAGGCCCGTATCCTCGCCCCGGTGCTCGACGCCCTTGGGCGGGAGTTCGGGCGCGACCGCGTCGTGGCCGTCGCCCGCGAGGCCATCGCGGGAATCGCCCGCGATCAGGGGCGGGCGATGGCCTCCACCGGCGACACGTCGCTGCCGGCGTTCTTCGCGCGGTGGGAGCCGTGGACGCGCGACGGCGCGCTCGAACTGCGTCTGGTCGAGCAGTCGGACGAGCGGCTGGCGTTCGACGTCACCCGCTGCCGCTACGCCGAGATGTACCGGGCCCTCGGCATCCCCGAGCTCGGCGAGGTGCTGTCGTGCCAGCGGGATGCCGCGCTCGTCGACGGCTTCGCCCCCGGCGTCGAGTTCACGCGGACCCAGACGATCATGCAGGGCGCACCCTGCTGCGACTTCCGCTACACACGGGGCCGGTGACGACCGGGCTTCAGCGCCGGGCGTGCGGTCCATCTGCTGCAGCGCCTTGACGCCGCTGCGCATGCCGAGCAGCCAGATCGCGACGCTCATCACCGCCGCCGAGGCGAAGGCCGCGCCGATCAGCCAGATCTGCACGTCGGTCAACGGCCGGCGGCGCATCTGCGCGTAGAGGTACACCGACGAGGGCCAGCCGAGCAGCGCGATCATCGCCATCACGTAGAGCACGCCGGCGACCATGAACGCGACCCCGCCGTAGGAACCGGCGACCTGGGTGGCGTTGTCGGCGGCGAAGCGCGGATACCGGGCACCGAGGCCGGCGCCCAGGCCGACCAGCGCGAAGGCCATGAAGCCGACCGCCACGGCGGTGAGCCGTGCCAGGAACGGATCGGTGCCCAGGAAGTGGTTGCCGACGATGATCAGGCACTCGGTCAGGACCAGCACCGGCACCAGCCCGGTCCAGAACTTCGACCACAGGAAGTCGCTGAGCGAGATCGGCGCCGTGCGGATGATCCAGAACGCCGCGCCCTCGGCCGACACGGCCGGAAACACGAAGCGCACCGTGACGGTGGCCATCACGAAGCCGGTCATGCCCATGTTGAGGAAGGCGTAGGCGTTCTTGATGACGCCGCTCATCCCCGGCACGCGATCGAGATCGAGCACGCGGAAGTTGTAGAGATAGACGAGCACCAGCGCCACCAGCAGCAGCAGTTGCGACCACTGGCTGACGTCGCGCAGGAAGACCTTGACGTCCTTCACCAGCAGCTGGCGCCGCACTGCGGAGATGGGCAGCCAGCCGGCCACCACGTCGAGGCCGCGCCACTGCGCGAAGCGCGCCTTGCGCGCCTCCTGCGACTTGCTGTAGCCGGAAAAATGCCAGCGCGCGAAGGCCCCGCCGAGGGCGATGGTCACGGCCGCGGCCGTGGTCCACAGCGCGGCCAGGTGCAGCCAGTCGACGCCGCCGTGCAGCCCGGCGAAGATCGCCTCGCCGGCCCAGAACGACGGCAGGAACGGCGTGACCGGGGATTGCAGCGTGGCGAAGAAATCGGTCACCACCGGCATCGACTCCACGCGCAGCAGCCGCTCGGGCTGGACCACGCGCAGCAGGACGACGAGGCTGGTGGCGAACAGCAGCCCCATCAGCATCAGGATGTCGCGGGCGCGCCGCGCCGGGAACACGTTCACGAGCAGCAGCGTCACCGCCGCGCCGAGGCCCACGGGAATCACCACGAACGGCGCCACGGTCAGGGTGGCCACGGCGACGACCGACCACGGCGCGCACTTGGCGAAGCCAACGCCGGCGAGCACCGGCATGAGGAACACCACCACCATCCAGCCCGACTGGGCCACGGTGCGGGCGAAACGGGCCATGAACACCCGGCGTGCGGCCACCGGCGAGACCATGACCAGCCGGAGGTCGTCGCTCAGGAAGAAGGTGGCCAGCGTCGAGACCACGCCGCTGAACGCCAGGAAGGACAGAAAAGTGAGGAACAGCCACGACAGGCCGATGCGGATCAGGTAGTCGCCGAGCTCGGCGTACTGGATGGCCTGGAAGGTGACCCAGAAGGCGCCGGCCACCAGGGCGGCCACGACCGCCAGGCCGATGCCGCCGAAAACCAGGCCGCGGAGCAGATCGCCGCGTTCGCGCCGCCGGGCCCGGTTCCTCGACCGCCCAGAGCGACGGCAGCAGCAGGAAGGGGAACGGCCGCGCGGACAGGTCACTCGACATCACAGGACCTCGTCGATCTCCTGGAGCCCGCTGCCGCCAGTGAGCTTGAGGAACACCGCCGTCAGCTCCTCGTCGGCGCTGCCGGCGAGGGCGCGCAGCTGGGCGACCGTGCCGCAGGCGATGATCCGTCCCTTGAGGATGATGCTGATCCGGTCGCACATCTCCTCGGCCACTTCCAGCGTGTGCGTGCTCATCAGGATGGCGACCCCGCGCTCGCTCATCTTCCGGAAGACGTCCTTGATGAGCCGCGCGCCGCGCGGATCGAGCCCGACCATCGGCTCGTCGACCAGCACCGCCTTGGGCCGGTGCAGGAAGGCGGCACTCATCACCAGCCGCTGCTTCATGCCGTGCGAGAAGCTCTCGACCAGCTCGTCGCGCCAGCGCCCCAGCTCGAAGAGCTCCAGCATCTCGCCGATGCGGGTCTCCACGGCTTCCGCGTCCATCGCATAGAGGCCGCCGTGGAAGCGCAGGAACTCGCCGGCCGTGAGCTTCTCGTAGATGAACGGCCGGTCGGGGATGAACCCCAGCGCCGCCTTCGCCGCCTCGGGCGCCGCCGCCAGGTCGTGGCCATCGACGAGAATCCGGCCGGCAGAGGGCTTCAGCAGCCCGGCGATCATGCGGATGGTCGTGGTCTTGCCGGCGCCGTTGGGGCCGAGGAAGCCGTGGATCTGTCCAGGCTGCACGTCGAGGGACACGCCGTCCACCGCGGTGAACTCGCCGTACTGCTTGCAGAGGTCGACGACACTGATCATCGGGCCCCCCGGCAGTGGGCGAACCAGCAGCCGGCGCCCGCTGCCGATCTCGCGGCCGAGGGCGGCGCCAGCGGCAGCGCCGCCGCGGCGGGCCGCACGGGCATCGCCGTGCGCACCACCGCGCCGGGCGACAGCTCCACGTCGAGCACCGTGAGCGACACCCGGCCGATGAGGGGCAGGATCGCCGCCTGCTTGTCGAGACCGCCGCGCAGCAGGCGCACGTGGGTGGCGTCGGCCGGAAACTGGTTGAACGTCGGATCCACCGGCAGCCACAGCCCTTGCGCCGCCGCCTTCGTCGAGGTAGACCTCGGGCCAGGCGTGGTAGTAGAAGGCCCCGAGCACGTAGGCGAGGCCGACGTTGACGCGGGTCGGCAGCCCGGCGGCCCGGGCCAGCGCGACATACAGCGCGGTGTGCTCGTTGCAATCGCCCACCTTCGTCCGCAGGACCTCGCGCGCCGAGGGCACGCTGATCGTCGGCGTCTTGTCGAGCAGCCCGTTCACTCCGCGCACCAGCCGCTCGGCGCGCTCGCGCGGCGAGACGGCGCCGGCCACCATGCGTTCCGCGGCGGCGACGATCTCCGGGTCGTCGCTCTCGATGAGCGGCTCGGGCCGGAGGTACTCGGCCCGCTGCGGGTCGGCCGGACCGGGTCTCAGGCGGCGGGCGTCGACGAGCTCGAGGACATCGGGAGTCCAGGTTTGTCCCACGCCGTCGAGCGCCAGCGCCGACGTGTCGACGCCGCCGACGCGCAGCCGCAGCCTGGCCACGTCGCGCGGCTCGTCGATGCGGGCGTTCATCGTCGGCACGACGGCGGCCGCCGCCAGCAGGTCGGCCTGCACACGGCTCGACACCGCCAGCTGCGTGGCCTGCTCCTGCGGCTCGCGCACCGATAGCAGGCCGAGCGGGCTCTCCTCGCGGATCACCTCGCCGGTGTCGGTCACCCACGACGTGGTGGTGATGCCGGCAAAGGACAGCTCGGCCCGGAACGCCGGCGTGGGGCGCCCGCCGGTGACGACGACCTCGCGGCGGCCGACCTTCACCACCACGGGCGCGTTGGTCAGCGTCGCCGGGTCGAACACCATCAGGCGATGGGTGGCGCCGTCGGCCAGGCCCGCACTGGCCAGCCGCCGTCCCAGGTTCACCATCAGCGACGGCGCCTCGGGCAGCGTGCGCACCTCGGTCCGCGTGCCGGCGGCGCTGCGGATCGCAAGGGTGAGCTGCAGACCGTCGAGGCGTCCCGAGAGCGTGAGGGGGCCGGTGCCCGGGTCGAGCGAGAAGTCGAACGACTGCAGCGCGAAGGCCCGATCGACCCGCGCGGTCGTCTTCAGGATGGCGGGTGTGGTGGCCCCGAGCAGCGACATCTGCAGGCGGCCGTCCTCCTGCAGCTCGAATCCGTCGGCGGTCGGCACGACCTGCCCCACCGTGAACCCGATCTTCTCGCCGCGGTAGTAGACCCCGCGCCACTGCGCCTCGGTGCCATACCGTGCAAGGTCGGTGGCGAGGTTGACCGAGGAAGTGGCCCACCAGGTGCGTTGCACCAGCGCCCCCATGGTGAGGCTCCAGGCGGCCAGCGCCACATACGACATCCGGCGGGTGAAGCGGCGGGACAGCGGGCGCACGAAGACTCCTCGGGCGGCGCGTGCGGACGGCACTACGGGGGTTATCGGCTGGGCGCGCCGGCCGCGTGAGCCGGTGGAGCGCGCCGTCCCGGCCGCCGGGCACCGGGCGGGCCGGCCAGCCGGACTGCGCCTAAATCTCCGCGGGTTGCCCGCCGATACGCCTGAACGGAGACGGTGGCCACGATCCGGCAGACAGTTGCTCGTTACGACGCTCCTCGCACCATGGCGGGCCCCTCCGCCACGTCAGTCGACGTGTCCTCGTCCGGTGGCGCCCGGTGGCGATGAGCAAGCCGACCTTCACGCCCGTCGAGCTGCCGTGGCATCAGCGGCTCGAAGCCCGCGTCGCCACCGCGCTCGGACTGCTGGTGGCGGTCGCCCTGGGGGCGATGCTGCTGGTCACCGTGGGCGTGGTCTCGGCGCGCTCACGCGACCGCGTGGCGGCGGAGCTCGAAGTCGCGCGGCAGGCCTTCTACACGCTGCTCGACATCCGCATCGCCTCGGCCATCGACGTGGCGGAGCTGGTCACCCAGCTGCCGGAGTTCAGGGCGCAGCTGAGCGAAACGCGCCCCGCCACCGTGCGCGCCTCGCTCGACGCCATCGCCAAGGCCCATCGTGCGCAGATGCAGGCGGAGTTCCTCATCGTCTCGCGGGCCGATGGCACCTGGCTGGGCAGCGCCGGCTGGGCCGACTCGTCGGGTTCAGGCGTCAACGTGGTGCGCGACGCGCAACACGCGGCGCGCAGCGGGCGCGCCACCGGCGCACTGGTCCAGGACCGCGACCGGCTGTTCCTGGTGGTGTCGGTGCCGGTGCGCGCGGCCAAGGACATCATCGGCACGGCCACGGTCGGCTACCGGCTGACCGACGACATCGCCGGCGAGCTCGCCCGGCTGGCCCGGTGTGAGGTGGCCCTGGTCGTCGGGGGCACCGTCGTGGCGACGAGCCTGGCGCCGGGCGCCGGCCGGGACGTCGACACCCTGGTGCGCGCAACGATGACGGCACCCGGGCTCAAGCCCGACGTGCTCAGCATGGGCGAGCGGCAGTACGTGGCCGGCGCCTTCCCGCTCAAGCCCGACATCCCCGGCGGCGACGCCGGTCGGCTCCTCGTGCTGTCGGACTGGGCGCAGACGCAGGAGTTCATCGACACGCTGCGCGACCGGTTCTTTCTGGCCGGCGTCGTCGCGCTGATCCTGTCGCTGCTGGGGGGCGTGTTCCTCAGCCGGCACTTGAACCGCCCGCTGCGCGACATCGCCACGGCGGCGGCGCAGATCTCGGCCGGCAATCTTTCGCTGCAGCTGCCGATCCGCGGCACCGCCGAGGCCGCGACGGTGGCCCGGGCCTTCAACGCGATGAGCGTCAGCCTGCGCAACGCCCACGAACGCCTGGTCCACGACGCCATTCACGACGATCTGACCAAGCTGCCCAACCGGGCGCTGTTCAAGGAGCGCCTCGACCGCGCGCTGGCGCGGCGGGCGCGGCGTCGCGACTACCAGTTCGCGGTGCTGTTCGTCGACCTCGATCGCTTCAAGCACGTGAACGACAGCCTCGGACACACCGCCGGCGATCGGCTGCTCGTGACCTTCGCCGAGCGCCTCGCCGCCGCCGTCCGCCGCGACGACGTGGTGATGCGGGTGACCACCGGCGTCGCCGCACCCGAACCGACCCTCGCCCGCCTGGGCGGCGACGAGTTCGCGGTGCTCCTCGACGACATCCGTGAGCCGATCGACGCCGTACGCGTCGCCCAGCGGGTGCAGCAGATGGCCACCCTGCCGCTGCCGCTCGACGGGCAGGAGGTGTTCACGAGCGCCAGCATCGGCGTGGCGGTGGCCTCCGATTCGCACCGCTCCGGCGAGGACGTCATCCGCGACGCCGACCTGGCGATGTACCGCGCCAAGAACGCCGGTGGCGGCAGCTACTCGGTATTCGACGCGGCGCTCCACGACGCCGCGGTCCACCGCCTGCGCCTCGAAACGGACCTGCGGCGGGCCGTCGAGCGCGGTGAGTTCCGGGTGTGGTACCAGCCGATTGTCGCCCTCGCCAACCACCAGGTAGTGGGCGTCGAGGCGCTGGTGCGCTGGGAGCATCCCGAGCGCGGCATGCTCGGCCCCGGCGCGTTTCTCGACGTGGCCGAGGAAGTCGGGCTCATCACGCAGCTCGACGAGTGGGTGCTGCAGGAGGCCTGCCTGCAGGGGCGCGAGTGGCTCGCCTCGGGCACCTTCGGTGCGTCGTCGACGATCAGCGTCAACCTGTCGGCCAAGGCCTTTGCCAAGGAGACGCTCGTCCAGACCATCCGCGAGACCTTGAACTCGACCGGCTACGCAGCGTCGGGCCTCCGGCTCGAGGTGACCGAGAGCGTCGCGATCAAGGACGCCAAGCGCGCCCGGGCAGTGCTGGCCGAGCTGCGGGCCCTGGGCGTGCGCATCAGCCTCGACGACTTCGGTACCGGCTACAGCTCCCTCAGCTACCTGCAGTCGCTGCCGCTCGACACCTTGAAGATCGACCGCTCGTTCGTGGCCGGCATCGACATCGACGAGGACAAGGGCGAGATCATCAAGCTGATCGTCGGCCTGGCCCGCACCCTGGGCCTGGAGATCGTGGCCGAGGGCACCGAGACCGCCGCCCAGGTCGAGTACCTCTGCGCGCTCGGCTGCCAGTTCGGCCAGGGCTATTACTTCGCCAAACCGGCGCCGGCCAGCCGGCCGGCCGCCCGGTTGAGCGGCGTCCGCGCCGCCGCCCGCGTCGCCGTCTGACCCGCCGCGCGCTGACCGCCTGCAAGGAATTCCGGGGGCGCCGTTCTCACCTAGAGGACGACGCCCATGCTGCTTCTGTCATCGCTCCGGCGGACGCTGACCGCCGACCCCCGACACGGCCAGATCCTGACCCTGGCGTCGCTGCTGACCTACGGCCTGGGCTGGCTCGGCTTCGACCTGGGTCTCGTCCAGGTCGGCGTCACGCTGGGCACCGCGCTCGCCGTGCAGCGGGCTGGGGACTGGTGGACCGGCGCCCCGTGGCGCGCCGGCGCGAAGAGCGCGCTCATCTCGGCCTTGAGTCTCTGCCTGCTCCTGCGCACCGATGCGTGGTGGCTGGCCGCGGTGGCGGCTGCGATCGCCGTCGGGTCGAAGTTCCTGATCCGGGTCCGCGGCAAGCACGTCTTCAACCCGACCAACGGCGCGCTGGTGGCGCTGCTGCTGACCACCGACCTGGCCTGGGTGTCGCCGGGCCAGTGGGGCACGGCGGCGGCCTTCGCCTTCGCCATGGCCTGCGCCGGGATGCTGGTGGTCAACCGCGCGGCGCGGAGCGACGTGACGCTGGCCTTCATCGCCGCCTACGCGGCGCTGCTCGTCGGCCGCTCGCTCTGGCTCGGCGAGCCGCTGACGATCCCGCTGCACCGGCTGGAAAGCGGGGGGTTCCTGCTCTTCAGCTTCTTCATGATCTCGGATCCGAAGACCACTCCTGATTCGCGCAGCGGCCGCATCGCGTTCGCGATGCTGGTCGCCGCCGGCGCCTGGTACGTGCACTTCCGGCTGTTCCGGACCAACGGTTTCCTGTGGGCCCTGGCCGCGGCGTCGCCGCTGGTGCCCGTCGTCGACTGGCTCGTCCCGGCGGCCCGCTACCAGTGGCCGCAGGTTCTCACCCGCGTCACCCGTTTCGACTGGAGGACCCCGATGTTGCGAAAGACTGCCGTGTTCCTGATTGCCACCGCGATCGCCCTGGCGACGACCGCCCGTGCCGAGGCCTTCTGCGGGTTCTACGTCGCCAAGGCCGACACCTCGCTCTTCAACAAGGCGTCGCAGGTGGTGCTGGTCCGCGACGGCGACCGCACCGTCATCACCATGGCCAACGACTTCCGCGGCAATCCGCGCGAGTTCGCGATGGTGATCCCGGTGCCGACCTCGATCACCCGCGAGCAGATTCACGTCGCCGAGTCGGCGCTGGTGAAGCACCTCGACGCCTACACCGCGCCGCGGCTGGTCGAGTACTTCGACTCCGATCCCTGCGCGGTGTACGAGCGGCGGCTCATGGAGTCGATGGCCGCACCGGCGGCGCTCGGCGCCGCCCGCCAGGACGTCCGCGCCAAGAGCCTCGGCGTGACCATCGAGGCGCAATACACGGTGGGCGAATACGACATCCTCATCCTCTCGGCGTCGCAGAGCTCGGGTCTGGAGACGTGGCTGAAGGAGAACGGCTATCGCATCCCGGCCGGCGCCACTGAGGTGCTCGGCAGCTACATCCGCCAGAACATGCGCTTCTTCGTCGCCAAGGTGAACCTGGCCGAGCAGGCCAAGCTCGGCGTGGTCACGCTCCGGCCGATCCAGGTGGCCTACGAGTCGCCGAAGTTCATGCTGCCGATCCGCCTCGGAATGGTGAACGCCGACGGGGCCCAGGAGCTGTTCGTCTACACCCTCACCCGCAAGGGCCGGGTCGAGAGCACCAACTACCGCACGGTCAAGCTGCAGACCGACGTCGAGATCCCCGCCTACGTGAAGGATCCGGCGGTCTTCTCGCGGATGTACCGGGCGCTCTTCGACCAGCACGTGCGCCGTGAGAACATGAGCGCGGTGTTCCAGGAGTACGCCTGGGACATGGGCTGGTGCGATCCGTGCGCCGCCGACCCGCTGAGCGCCGACGAACTGCGTGGCCTGGGCGTCTTCTGGCTTGACGGCGCCGCCGCGGGGCCGCGACCACAGCCGTCGATGCGCATCGCCCCGCAACCGCAGAACGTCTTCGTGACCAGGCTGCACGTCCGCTACGACAAGGAACACTTCCCGGAGGATCTGGTCTTCCACGAAACCGGCGACCGCACGAACTTCCAGGGACGCTACGTGTTGCGTCACGCGTGGACGGGCACGGCGACATGCGCGGCGGCCGAGACCTATCGGCAGGCGCTGGTCGCGCGCCGCGATCGCGAGGCGCAGACGCTGGCCTCGCTCACCGGCTGGCCGCTCGAGGAGATCCGCCGTCAGCAAGGCGACGGGCCGGTCGCACCGGCTGGCGCCGAGGGAACCGCCCCGTGGTGGCGACGGCTGTGGCAACCGGGCCGGTAGGGAGCCGGCCTACAGTCCGACCGCCGTCCGACCGACAGAGGATCAACTGTTCGGCGACCGAGAGGGGAAAGTTTAGCGAAACTTCCCCCTCGATCCCGGATACCGTGCACCTGTTAAAACGTGCAACTTGTGATAACAGGGCAGTTACGGTAGCCTCTGTAGTCGTCACGGCTCACCCCCCTGGGCCTTCGACGCGGCGCGGCGCGCGGATTCGTCGCCCTGATCGTTCGGTGTCTCTCGGCTATTCGGCGTGAGACTGGTGTCCATTCCGTCGCGCTTGCCGCGTGGCGACGGATGTGAAGGAGTCATATGACGAAGCGAACTGGGAGGGCCGGCGTCCTGCTGGCCGCGCTCATCCTGCTGGGTGGCGTGCCGGAGGCGACAGCGCAGCTCGGGTTATCGAGCCAGCCGCAATCCACCGACCGGGTCATGCGCCGGTTGGGGGGCGTGTCGACACGATTCAGCCCTCCGGTGCGAACCCTGCCGGCTCTGCGAACCTGGGCCAAGACCAACCAGGCAGATATCGGGCGCGTGCTCGAGATCGCGGGTTTGTCGAACCTCCAGCCCCAGGTCAACGAGGCGCTGCAAGGAACCGGCGTCACCGACGCCGCGATCGCGCCGGGCGAGCGCCTCGAGTGGATGGCGCTGCGCCGCCAGAAGCGGCCCGACATCCTCCGGAGCGTGAGCTGGGGCGGGCCCAAGCCATTTGCCGCCTACCGCTTCCAGGTCGAGACGTCGACGACGGTCTACACCTTCATCGTCCCGCAGGACTGCGGCAACCTGGCGCTGCAGTCGGCGGTAACGAAGCAGGCGCCGCCACCGCCGCCGCCACCGCCGCCACCGCCGCCACCACCGCCACCGCCGCCACCACCGCCGCCGCCGCCACCGCCGCCGCCGCCACCGCCGCCGCCACCGCCGCCGCCACCACCGCCGCCGGTCGTGGACAAGCTGAACCCCTTCGTCATGGGGGCGTTCGGTAAGCAGCGGCGCACGCTGGAGCTCGATGTCGACAACGACAACGACGCCGGCGATGACCTCGAGTTCATCGACAGCTACTGCGACGCGCTACTCGGTCTCAAGGGCGGCGTCGAGTTCCTGCTGACGCCGAACGTCGTGCTGGCGCCCGCCGTCGGCGTGGCGTTCAACCTCGAGGAGAGCGACCGGACCAGCTTCTTCGCTGACCTCGAACTGAACCGCGTCTTCAACAACGGCGGGTACTTCGGCACCGGTGTCGGCCTGTGGGACTTCAACCACGGCGACAACGTGACGTTCAACCTGCTCCTGCACGGCGGCTTCCCGCTGACCCGGTACCCCGAGGACGGGCGGCACCGCCTGCTCTTCGTCGTCGAGGGCCGGATCTTCTTCGACGAGCTGGACGAAATCGACAACAACTACCAGTTCTGGGGCGGCCTCCGGTACGTGTTCCGGTAAAGGTCCGCTGAGCAATCCGCGAAACGGGTCGTGCCCTTGCCGGGCACGACCCGTTTCGTTTTTGGGGCAAGGCCGGCCCGCTCGCGGGCGCCGCTGCCCACCCGCAACGTCCGGCGCAATCCGGTTGCGTCGCCGCCGCCAGGCGGCTAGGATGCGCGCGTAGGCCACAGGAGCACCCATGTCCACCAAGCTGACGCGACGCGAGTTCGTCCACACGACCACGGCGGCCGGGCTGTCAATCGGCGCGGCGTCTTCGGCCTTCGGCCAGGCCCCAGCGGTGCGAAGCGGCGGGTCGACCCCGGTCGTCATCGCCTCGGACAACGGCAACGTCTACAAGAACGGCGGCGCCAAGACGGGGGTCGCGCTGGCCTTCGAGATGATGACCAGCGGCGGCAAGGACGTCCTCGACTCGCTCATCGCCGGCGTGAACCTCTGCGAGCTCGACCCGACCGAGGCGGGGGTGGGCTACGGCGGCCTGCCCAATGCCGACGGCGTCGTGCAGCTCGACTCGTGTTGCATGCACGGTCCGGCCAGGCGCGCTGGCGGCGTCGCCGCGCTCGAAGGCGTGCGCACGCCGTCGCTGGTCGCCAAGGCGGTGATGGAGATGACCGACCATCACCTGCTGGTCGGCAAGGGCGCGCAGGACTTCGCCCGCAACATGGGCTTCACCATCGAAGCCGACCTCAACACCGAGAAGTCACGCGGGCTGTGGCTGGAGTGGAAGCGCCGCATCGATCCGGAGCACTACCTCGACCCGAAGAAGCGCGAGCGCGCCGGGCTGATGGCGGGCCTGAGCATGGTGCGCGACGGACTCATCGACCCCAACCACTTCTGGGGCACCATCAACTGCGACGGCGTGAACGGCAAGGGCGAGGTCTGCGGCGTGACCACGACCAGCGGCCTGGCGTGGAAGATTCCCGGCCGGGTCGGCGATTCACCGATTCTCGGCGCCGGCCTCTACGTGGACAACGAGGTCGGCGCGGCCGGTTCGACCGGGCGCGGCGAGGCCAACCTCTACAACCTGTGCTCGTTCCTCATCGTCGAGCAGATGCGCGCCGGCAAGTCACCCAAGGACGCCGGCATGGAGGCGCTCCGTCGCATCAAGGCGAACACCGTCGAGAAGCGGCTGCTGAACGGCAAGGGCAACCCGGCCTTCGGCATCAGCTTCTACGTGCTCAACAAGAAGGGCGAGCACGCCGGCGTCTCGATGTACCAGACGCAGTACGCGGTGTGCACGGCAAACGGCCCCGAGACGCGCAATTGCGAACCGCTGCTGGAAGGACGGGCCACCGACTGACGCCGGCTGAATTCGGGGAAGGACAAGGGCGGCCGGATCATCCGGCCGCCCTTGGCGTGTACTGGCGGGCTGGCTAGCGCTTCGGGATCGTCCAGAAGTACACCTTGCGGCCGCTGACGTCGAGCTCCTGCTCCGGCTTCCAGTCGCCCATGTCGAAGGCGTGCGACACGATGCGTGTGCCGGGCTTCAGCTCCTTGTTCAGTTTCGGGATCAGCTTCTGGTTGAGCGACGGTAACAGATAGAGCGTGACCACGGTGGCCTCGGAGATGTCGGTCTCGAACAGGTCGCCGTGGATGATGCGCACCCGGTCGCCGACGCCGTTCTTCGTGACGTTCTCGGTCGCGTCCTTGATCCGTTGCGGGTCGATGTCGATGCCGACGCCGCGGGCCCCGTACTTTTTGGCCGCCGTCACCGGGATGCGTCCGTCACCCGTGCCCAGGTCGTAAACGATGTCGTTCTTGGTGACCTTGGCGACCTGCAGCATCGCCTCGACCACCTCCTCCGGGGTCGGCACGTAGATCACGTCGGGCCGACGGGTCGGCGTCTGGGGCGGCTGGGTCGGCGCCGGGGCGGTCTGGGCATTGGCGGCCGGAGGGGCGGCGAGCGCGACCGCAACGAGCCCCAGGGCAATCAATCGGGTGGTCATGCAATCTCCTCTTGGGCTGGTCAGTATAGCCGCACCGTGCCAGTTGGGACGCTCCGGGGCACAGAACGGTCGCGACTCATCCGTCCGGTGGTTGTCACCGGCTCCTACAGCAGAGCTACTATCATTTGGATCGTCCGCCGCGCGCCCGGCCGTGAAAATCGCCACCTGGAACGTCAACGGAATCCGCGCCCGCCAGGGCCAGCTGCTCGACTGGCTGGCTGCGGAGCGTCCCGACGTCGTCTGCCTGCAGGAGATCAAGGCCTCGCTCGATCAGCTGCCCTTCGATCTCCGCGAGCTGGAGCACTACTGGGTGGGTTGGCACGGTGGCAAGGGCTATTCGGGCGTGGCGCTGCTGGTCGCCAAGACACTGTCGCCGCTACCGCCGGCCTTCTCGCACCCGGCGTTCGACTTCGAGTCGCGGGTGATCTCGGCCGAGGTCGACCTCGGCCAGGGCCCGGTCCTCACCACGTCGTTCTACGTGCCCAACGGCGGCAAGGACTACGAGGCCAAGCTGCGCTTCATCGAAGCGATGGACGGCTGGGCAGCCGAAGCGCAGGCGGCCGGACGGACGCTGCTCTTCTGCGGCGATCTCAACGTGGCGCGGACCGACCTCGACATCCACCCCAAGGAACGCAAGCCCAATCAGGTGGGCGCCCGGCCCGACGAGCGCGCCCTGATCGAGCGGCTGCTGTCGCGCGGGCTGGTCGACGTCGGCCGAACGCTCCATCCCGACAACGACGCGCTCTTCACGTGGTGGGCGCCGTGGCGCAACCTCAAACAGCGCAACATCGGCTGGCGGATCGACTACGTCGTGGCCTCCGAAACGCTGGCGCGGCGCGCCGCCACCTGCGTGGTGCAGCGCGAGATCGGATCGAGCGACCACGGCCCCGTCGTCGCCACCTTCGCCTGACGGGCGCAGCGCGGCCGCTTGAGCGCGGCGCGCCGACGCGGTACGCTCTGGCGCCATGACGCGTTCACTCCGGCGGCATCGCGGGCTCGTGCTCGCCGTCATCCTCGCGGCAGCAACCACCTGCCTCACCCTCGCCGGGGGCTTCGCGGCGGCCGCGCAGCCGCCGGCCCGGCCGGCCGGCGCCACCTACAGCGGCAAGGCCTTCGACTTCCGTCAGGTGGCGCCGGGGGTCTACCACGCCATCGGCACCGGGGCGCTGGCGGTCGGCTGCAACGCGTCGGTGGTCGTCAATGACGACGACGTGCTCGTGGTCGACACCCACATGTCACCCGGCGGCGCGTGGGCGCTGCAGGAGGAGCTGAAGGCGATCACGCCCAAGCCGGTGCGCTACGTGATCAACACCCACTGGCACTGGGACCACGCCCACGGCAATCAGATCTACGGCCCCGGCGTCGAGATCATCGGCCACGAGTACACGCGGCAGCGGCTCGCGGCGGGCGACTCGACGCGCGGACGCAGCTGGGACCTCTTCATCGGCGGCCTGCCGGCCCGGATCGACGAGCTGCGCGGGCGGGTCACCGCGACCAGCGACGCCGCCGAACGCGGCAAGCTGCAGGCCCAGTTGGCAGTGCTCGAGACCCAGCTCGAGGGCACCAAGGCGATCGCGGTCGCGGCGCCGACCGTGACCCTGAACGATCACCTGACGCTCTTCCGCGGCGGCCGCGAGATTCGGCTGCTCTACCTCGGGCGCGGCCACACCGGCGGCGACGTCGTCGTGCTGCTGCCGAAGGAGCGCGTCGTCATCACCGGCGATCTGCTGGTCGAGGGCACGTCGTACCTGGGCGACAGCTTCATCCCCGACTGGATTCAGACGCTGGAGCGGCTGCGGGCGCTCGACTTCGACACGACGCTCCCCGGACACGGCAACGCGTTCACCGGCAAGATCAAGATCGATCACTTCCAGGCCTACCTGCGCGACTTCTGGACGCAGGCCCAGGCGCTGCACACCGCCGGGGTGTCGGCGCAAGACGCGGCGGGCCGCATCGACATGCGCGCGCATGCCGCGCACTATCCCGCCATCACGGCCGCCGGCGTGCTGTGGCACGGTACGGCCCGCGCCTACGAGCTCCTGGAAGGCCGGGCCGAGTAGCACCGCCGGCGTGACGCTGACGTGACGCCGCCGCGGCTCCGCGTTTCGCCCCGGCGCCCGGTTCGTCATATCCTGTGAGGACGTTGGCACTCCCGGCATCCCTTCTTCTGCGGGTGGCGCTGACCACCGGTGGCGCGCTGGCCCTCGCGGCGTGCTCGATCAAGACCATGGCGGTCAACACGGTGGGCGACGCCCTCTCAGCCCCTGGTCCCTCGGTGTACGCCACCGATGACGACCCCGAGCTCATCCGTGCGGCGCTGCCCTTCTCGCTGAAGACGCTCGAGTCGCTGCTGCAGGCCTCGCCCAACCACAAGGGCATGCTGCTCACCGCCTGTTCGGGCTTCACCTCCTACGCCAACGCCTTCGTACAGCTCGACGCCGAGGCGGTCGAGTCGACCGACTACGCCGAGAGCGAACGGCTGAAGGCGCGGGCTCGCAAGCTGTACCTGCGCGGCCGCGACTACTGCATGCGCCGCGTCGAGCTGAAGCGGCCCGGACTGCGCGCGGCGTTGTCCACCGATCCGGCCACGGCGCTCGGCACCGTGACCTACGACGTCGAGGAGCTGTACTGGCTCGGGGCGTCGTGGGGTTCGGCGATCGCCGTCGGCGTCGACCAGCCCGATCTCGTCGCCGACTTCCCGGTGGTGCGGACGCTGATGGAGAAGGCGCTGACCATCGACGAGGACTACGCCGACGGCGCCATCCACGAAGTGTTCATCACTCTCGACGGCATGTCGCCCTCGATGGGCGGCGACGCGGCCAGAGCGCGGCAGCACTTCGAGCGCGCGGTGGAGCTGTCGAAGGGCAGGTCGGCCTCGGCCTACGTGGCAATGGCGGCCAGCGTCTCGCAGCCGGCACAGAACCGCCAGGAGTTCGACGAGATGCTCGAGAAGGCCCTGGCGGTGAACCCCGACGAGGTGCCCGACATCCGTCTGGCCACCCTCATCGCCCAGAAGCGCGCGCGGATCCTCCAGTCGCGCGTCGACGAGTTGTTCACCGCGGCCGGCGCCTTGTCGCCGTCGGCCCCGCGCCTGGCCGTGGCCCCTCCCGTGCCGCACGCGCCGGTGCCCATGCTGTTTCGCTGATCAGGAGACGAAGGAACCGTTATGACGCCCATTTCCCGCCTGTTGCTCGCGATGGTCACGCTGCTGTGCGCGGCCACTGTCGCCGGCGCCCAGACCACCATCCGCCTGGCCTCTCCCGCGCCGCTCGGCTCGGTGTGGCACAAGGCCCTGAAACAGTTCGAGGCCGACGTGCGTACCGCCACCGGCGGCCGCGTCGTCGTGCGGGTGATCGGCGCGGCCCAAGACGACGAAGCGACGATGATCTCGAACATCCGCATCGGCCGGCAGCACGCCGCCTCGATCACCGCTGTGGGGCTGGCGTCGGTGGACAACGCCTTCAACGTCTTCACCATCCCGATGTTCTTCGCCACCTACGACGAGTACCGCGCCGTGCGGGCCAAGATCGAGCCGATGCTCAAGCAGAAGCTCGACGCCAAGGGGCTGGTGCTGCTCAACTGGGGTGACACCGGGTGGGTCTACCTGTTCAGCAAGGCCCCGGCGCCCAACATCGACGAGCTGCGCAAGCAGCGCCTCTACACCAGCGCCGGCGACGACCAGTTCGTGCAGCTCTACAAGGCCAATGGCTTCAATCCCCGGCCGCTCCCGTTCTCTGAAGTGCAGAGCGGTCTGATGACCGGGCTGCTCGACGCCGTGCCCTCGACGCCGCTGGCGACGCTGGCCTTCCAGTGGTATCGCAACGTGCCGCACATGCTCGACCTCGGCATGGGCCCGCTCGCTGGCGCCACCGTGGTCGACGCCAAGACGTGGGGGACGATCTCGGAAGCCGACCGCGCCCAGGTGCTGGCGGTGGCGAAGAAGATCCAGGACGGTCTCGAGAAGGACGTCCCGGCCCAGGACGACCAGGCCAAGGCCGAGATGATCAAGCGCGGCCTCAAGGTGACGACGCCCGACCCGGCCGCGGCCAAGGGCTTCCGCGACATGGCCGAGAAGTTCGCCACCTCGATGCGCGGCAACTTCGTGCCCGCCGACATCTACGACATGGCGATGCGCGAGCGCGACGCCGTCCGCAAGGCGCGCGGCAGCAAGTGACACTAGCCGCCGGCGCCCCCGCCGAAGCGCGCGGCGTCGACGACCACGGTCCGGTCCAGCACGCCGAGCACACGCTGTCGGTGCTGGCGCTGGCGCTGCTCACGCTGCTGCCGATCGCCGAGATCGTGCTGCGGCGGTTCGATTCCGGCATCCCCGGCGGCACGCCCTTCGTCCAGCACCTGACGCTGGTCGTCGCGCTGCTCGGCGGGGCGCTGGCCGCTCGCGACGATCGCCTGCTGGCGCTGGCCACCGGCTCGCTGCTGCCCAGCGGCCACATCGCCGTTGCCGCCCGCAGCCTGGCCGGCTTCGCCGGCGCCATCGTGTCGGCGATGCTGGCCCGATCGGGCATCGACGTCGTCAGGCTCGAGCGCGAGGCCGGCCGCAACATCACCGAGGGCGTCCCGGTGTGGGCGTTCCAGGTGCTGCTGCCGCTCGGCTTCGCGGTCATCACCTGGCGCATCGTCCGCGCCGCCTGGAAGTCGCACCTTGCCGCCGGCATCGCCGCGGCGTTCGGCGCGCTGGCCGGCCTGTATCTCGGCGGCGGGCTGCCCTTCAACTGGAGCGATCCGCTCTCGGCGGTGATCGAGCAGGGCGCCCAGCCCGGGTTGCCGGGCGGACCGGGATCGTACGGCTGGTGGCTGGCCGCGCTGCTGGCCGGCGCGGTGGCCGGCGCGCCGATCTTCGCGCTGCTCGGCGGCGCCGCGGCGATCATGTTCCTGTCCGAGAACGTCCCGCCGTCGGCGATCCTCATCCAGACGTATCAGCTCTCAACCAAGCCGACGTTGGCCTCGATTCCGCTGTTCACCCTGGTCGGCGTGCTGCTGGCCGAGGGCGGCGCACCGCACCGGCTGCTGCGGGTCTTCCGCGCCCTCTTCGGCTGGTTCCCCGGCGGTACGGCGGTGGTCTGCGCCCTGCTGTGCGCCTTTTTCACGGTGTTCACCGGCGGCTCGGGGGTGACGATCCTGGCGCTCGGGGGGCTGCTGTACCCGGCGCTGGTGAAGGACGGCTACGGCGAGAAGTTCTCGCTCGGGCTGCTCACCGCGTCGGGCTCGCTGGGGCTGCTGCTGCCGCCGGCGCTGCCGCTCATCCTCTACGGCATCGTCGCCCAGTCGCCGATCGAGGATCTGTTCATCGGTGGCATCCTGCCCGGCATCCTGCTCATCGGCATGACCGCGGCGTGGGGCATCCGCGCCGCCGTGGCCAACAACGTGCACCGTCCACCATTCGCCGTCGGCGAGGCGATGGCAGCGCTGTGGGACGCCAAGTGGGAGGTCGCGCTGCCGGTCGTGATCGTCGGCGCGCTGTTCAGCGGCTTCGCGACCACGGTGGAAGCGGCGGCCATCGGCGCGTTCTACGCCTTCCTCACCCAGGTCTTCGTCCACCGCGACTTGAAGATCGGCCGTGACATGGGCCGCGTCGCCGCCGAGTGCGCGTCGACGGTTGGCGGCGTGCTGCTGATCCTCGGCGTCGCCGTCGGCCTCACCAGCTGGATGATCGACGCCGACGTGCCCGGGCGCCTGCTCGAGCTGACGCAGCAGTACATCGGCAGCCGCTGGATGTTCCTGCTGGCGCTGAACGGCTTCCTGCTCATCGTCGGCTGCCTGATGGACATCTTCAGCGCCACCTTCGTGGTCGCACCGCTGCTGGTGCCGCTGGGCCTCGCCTACGACGTGCACCCGGTGCACCTGGGCATCATCTTCATCGCCAACCTGGAGCTCGGCTACCTGACGCCGCCGGTCGGGTTGAACCTGTTCCTGTCGTCGTACCGCTTCCGCAAGCCGCTGCTGGAAGTGGCCGCGGCGTCGTTCCCGATGCTGCTGGTGCTCGGCTTCGGCGTGCTGGTCATCACCTACGTGCCGTGGCTGACCACCGGGCTGTTGCAGTGGATGGGGAGATTGTGATTCCGCGGCATCGGTTGATCGCGTGATCGATTGATCGATTGATCTGATCGGTTGACCTGGCGATCTAGTCGATCTGATTTCGTGATCTGGGTGCTGGACGAGCCGCCCTACCGCCGCGCGCGCCGTGGCTCCCGGTGCGCGGCGAGCCGCGCCAGTGCCTGCGACGGCGCGGCGCAGATCGGCCTCGGCGGCACCGGCGTAGCTCACCCGCAGGTACGAACCGGTCGGCTCGGCCGGGAACCATCGCCGGCCGGGGCTGACGATGACCTGGGCATCGGCGGCGCGGCGGGCGAGGACCTCGCTGTCGACGTTGTCGGGGAGCCGCAGCCACAAGTGCATCCCGCCCGACGGCACGAGCGCCAGGCTGGAGTCGCCGAAGTGGCTGCGCAGCGCGGCCGCCAGCACGTCGCGCCTGAGGACGAGCGTCTGGCGGACCCGCCGCAGGTGCCGCTGCCACGCCGGGGCGTGCACGACCTCGAGCGCCGCCTCCTGCATCGGCCCCGAGACGAAGAACTCGGCGCCGGCCCGGCTGGCGGTGAGCCGCGCCAGAGCCGCGCCCCTGGCGGCGATGGCGCCGATTCTCAGTCCAGGGGCCACCGACTTGGTCAGCGAGCGCAGGTAGACGCAGTGACCGTGCCGGTCGTCGCAGATGAGCGGCCGGGACGGCGCCTTCTCGAACGACAGGTCGCGGCAGAAGTCATCTTCGATCACCAGCGCGCGGTGCCGGGCGACGATGTCGAGCACCTGGCGGCGGCGGGCGGCGGCCAGCGTCGCGCCGCTCGGGTTGGCGTGCAGCGGCTGGGTGTAGAACACGCGCGCACCGGACGCCTCGAAGGCGCGCGCCAGCAGTTCGGGCACGACGCCGTCGGCGTCGGTGGGTACCGGCACGAGGCGCAGGCCGGCGGCGCGAGCGGCGACCAGCGCGCCCACGTACGACGGCGACTCGACGAGCACCGCCGCCCCCGGTTCCGTCAGGGCATGGAACGCCGTGGCGATCGCTGCCTGCGATCCCGGACAGACGATCACCTCGCGCGCGGTCACCGCGGACCCGAGCTGGCGGGCGAACCACGTGCGCAGGCCGTCGATGCCCTCGAGCGGCATGCGTCCCCACACCCCCGGCCGGCGCGCTGCTCGCGCCAGCGCCCGCGACACGAGGTCCACGGCCTGGAGATCCTCGGGCGGATACCCGCCGGCGAGATTGATGGCACCGGCCGGCGCCCCGGCCAGCAGCGCCGCCACGTCGTCGGCGGTGATGCGGCCGGCGCCGAGCGCGATGCCCTGCCAGGCGAAATCGGCGGCCTCGGGCGGATCGGCCGGGCGCGGGGCCAGGAACGTGCCGTGTCCGGGCCGTGCCTCGAGCACGCCCTCGTCGGCCAGCCGCGCCATCGCCTGCCGGACTGTGCCGGGGCTGACCCGGTGACGGGCCATCAGGGCGCGCACCGACGGCAGACGCGCGCCGGGGGTCAGCCGGCGCGCTTCCTGGCGCAGGGCTTGAAGGACGCTCGCTACGCTGCTACTCTCTCCCATGAAGACAGACGATAACGCTACTCCGGTCGGGACGGAAGCGTCTTCCGCGGCCCTCCTCCTCGACGCCGCCCAGCGCGGGGTGCGCTACCGCGCCGCCGTCGCCAACCGTCCGGTGGCCCCGGAACCGGCGGCCCTGGCCGCCCTGGCAGCCTTCGACACGGCGCTGCCCGACCGCGGCCGCGACGCGCAGGACGTCCTCGACCAGATCGATCGCCTTGGGTCGCCAGCCACCGTCACGATGTCGGGCGGCCGCTACTTCGGCTTCGTCAACGGCAGCTCGCTGCCGGTGACCGTCGCCTCGAACTGGCTGGCCACGGCCTGGGATCAGAACTGCGCGCTGCACGTGATGTCGCCGGCGGCCGCGACCATCGAAGCGGTGGCGCTGCGCTGGACGCTCGACGCGATGCGCCTCCCCACCGGCTGCGCCGGCGCCTTCGTGGTCGGCGCGACGATGGCGAACTTCACCGCGCTGGCCGCGGCCCGGCACGCGGTGCTGGCGCGCGTCGGCTGGAACGTCGATGACGACGGTCTGCACGGCGCACCGCCGGTGACGGTGGTCGTCGGCGCCGAGGTGCACGCCACCGTGCGCCGCGTGCTCGGCCTGCTCGGCCTGGGCCGCTCGCGCGCGGTGATACTGCCCGTAGACGGCCAGGGCCGCATCCTCGCTCGCGACCTGCCGACACTGACCGGGCCGGCGATCGTCTGCCTGCAGGCCGGCAACGTCAACACCGGTGCGCTCGACCCGGCGGCGCCGCTCTGCGCATGGGCGCACGAGCACGGCGCGTGGGTCCACGTCGACGGCGCGTTCGGGCTGTGGGCACGGGCCTGCCCGTCCCGCGCCAGCCAGGCCGACGGCTACGAACTGGCCGACTCGTGGGCCACCGACGGGCACAAATGGCTCAACGTGCCCTACGACTGCGGCATCGCGATGGTCCGCGACGAGGCGGCGCTGCGCGCGGCCATGGCGATGACCGCAGCGTACCTGCCGCCCTCCGGCGTCCGCGACCCGATGAACTACTCGCCCGACGGCTCGCGCCGCGCCCGCGCCGTCGACGTCTGGGCGGCGCTGGCCTTCCTGGGCCGCGACGGCCTGGCCGATCTCGTCGACCGCTGCTGCCGCCACGCGGCCCGCATGGCCCGCGGACTCGTCGCGGCCGGCCACGAGGTGCTGAACGAGGTGGCGCTCAACCAGGTGCTGGTCGCCTTCGGCGACGACCAACGTACCGCGCGGGTCATCGAAGCAGTGCAGGCCGCCGGCGTGTGCTGGTGCGGCGGCACGCGCTGGCAGGGGCGCGAGGCGATGCGGATCAGCGTGTCGTCCTATGCGACGACCGACGCCGACATCGAGGCCTCGCTGGCATCGATCCTCGCCTGCGCGGCGGCGGTTTCAGGAGGACGAGCATGACCACTGCGACGGTAGCCACATCGGCCCTGAACGGTCACGGCTTCGCCCGCCTGCCGGGGGCAGAGATGCGGGAGTGGCTGGGCGGCGACGCGCTCACGGGCTGGGCCGACTTCGCCGCCAGCTGGGACGACCTCGACACCGACGAGTACATGGCCGATGGGGGCCGCTACCGGCGGCGCCGCTACGCGTGCTTTTCAGTGGACGGCCTTGCCATCACGCGGCAACCGCACCGGCCGCACTACCAGAGCGTCGGCTACAACGCGCTGAACGGCGGCATCGACCGCTGGTTCTCGCCGGTCGAGGACGCAACGGCGCAGCACCCGCTGCTCCTCCGCCTGCTGGAGCAGCTCGCCGTGACGTTTGCTGCGGCGGCGCAGATCCCGGTCGCTGCCGCGTCGTGGCTGGTCGAGATGCACCAGTTCCGCATCGAAGCCGACTCGCGGCACGCCGGGCTGCCAACCCCGGAGGGCCTGCACCGCGACGGCGTCGACTGGGTGGCGGTCACCCTGGTCGGCCGGCACAACGTCGCCGGTGGGGTCACGGCCGTGGCCGACCCGGGCGGGCGCACCCTGGGCTCGTTCACGCTCGAGACGCCGCTCGACACGGTGCTGCTCGACGATCACCGCGTGTGGCACGGCGTCACGCCGGTGCAGCCGCTCGACGGCACGGCGCCAGCTCATCGCGATGTGCTGGTGCTCACCTTCCGCGACGAGCGTCCGCGTTGATCACGGCCGGGCACTAGCCGATACTGGTCGGGTCGTGCTGTATCTGACCCGCCGGCCCGCGGCACCGCTCGACCAGGCGATCGGCCACGTCTGGTATTGCCGGAACACGCCTGGTCCGCGCTCGCTCGAACGCGTCCTGCCAACCGGCGGCGCCCAGCTGGTGGTCAACCTTCTCGAGGACCAGACCCGGACCTACACGCTGGGCCGTGCCGGCCGGCCCGAGTGCCAGGCCACCTCGGGCTCGATCCTGAGCGGGGTCTCCACCCGCTACCAGATCATCGACACCGCCGAGCAGGAGCACGTGGTCGGGATCACGTTCCGGCCGGGCGGTACCCTGCCGTTCTTCCGCCTGCCCGCCCATCACCTGCAAGACGTGGACGTGCCGCTCGACACCTTGTGGGGACCATCCGAGACGATGCGGCTGCGCGAAGAGCTGCTGGCCGCCGTGGACGGCGACGCCGCGCTCGACGTGCTGGAAGCCGCGCTGCTCCGGGCCTGGCATGAGCGCGTGGTGCATCCGGCCGTCGCCTACGCGGTGGGCGATTTCCGCCGCCATGCCGACGTCGCCCGGGTCGCCGCCGTCACCGATCGCGTCGGCATGAGCGCGCGACGCTTCGCCGAGCGCTTCGAGGCCGAGGTCGGCGTCACCCCCAAGCGCTACTGCCGGCTGCTGCGCTTCCAGGACGCCCTGCGCCGGGCGCATGCCGATCGCCTGGTGAGCTGGATCGACGTGGCGCTGTCGGCGGGGTACTACGACCAGGCGCACTTCATCCGCGACTTCCAGGCCTTCTCGGGGCTGACGCCGACGGCCTACCACGCGGCGCGCACGGCCTTCGCCAACCACGTCACATTTCTACAATCCGGCCCCCACTGAGATCAGCCAGGATGGACCCATGGCCGATACCATGGACACCTACCGCACGCTGACCCCGTATCTCGTCGTCCCGAACGCCGACGCCGAGATCACCTTCCTCAAAGCCGCCTTCGGCGCCACCGAGAAGTCGGTGGACCGCCGGCCCGACGGCGAGGTGATGCACGCCGAGCTCCACGTCGGCAACTCGCTCGTGATGCTCGGACAGTCGAACGACCAGTGGAAGCCGCTCGGCGGCGCACTCTACCTGTGGGTGCCCGATGTCGACGGCACCTACGCCAAGGCGCTGGCCGCCGGCGCCGCCTCGCAGATGCCGCCGGAGGACAAGCCCTACGGCCACCGCAATGCCGGCGTCGTCGACGCCAACGGCATCACCTGGTGGATCGGCGCGCCGGTGAAGTGATCGAAGACGGCGGTCCGGAGCGCCAGGGCGTGGGGCGTGGGCTCAGCGCGGCTTCAGCCGCTCGCCGGTCCACTTCGTGCGGCCGCGATTGGTCGACAGCTCGCCTTCGAGCGTGCCGTCGTCCTTCATCGTCGCGACGATCGGCCCGGCCTTGGCCTCCGACTCGCTGCCGTGCGAGAAGCCGGCGCCGTCCTCCGGCCGCTCGCCCTTCAGGGTGAGCGTGCGGTCGACGTAGTCGCCGACGAGCAGCACGCGGCGGCCCATGACGAGCATCACGCCCTCGACCTTCTGCTCCTTCTGCTCGAGCTCGAGGCCGAACGAGTGGCCCTCGACGAGCATCGTCCAGACGCCGGTGACGTCGGTGAGCGAACCCGTGGCCGCGGTTTGCGCGCGCGGTCGCCGTCGACGTCGCAACGAGCAGCGTGATGGCGGCGATGGCAAGGCCGACTCGCGTTGTCATGAAGACCTCCAGCTCGCTTGATGCTGCACCGGGCTGGCTGAACGAGCGCTGAACGCACCGGTCCCAACGGCCGTCCCCGTCGAGCTACGATCGGCGTCGTGTCGTTCTCGACGGCGGCCAAGACCCGGCTGACGCATCACGACCTGGGCCGCTTCCCCGGCGACGCGCTCTTCGACCGGCTGGCCCGGGCCGTCTGTGAGGCCGGGTGCCTGCCGCGCAAGGAGCTGTACGAGGCATGGGAGGTGGCCCGCCGGGTGCGACGCCGCGTCCGCGGCGGGCGCGTGGTGGACGTGGCCGGCGGCCACGGGCTGCTCGCTTTCGCCCTGCTGCTGCTCGACGACACGTCGCCCGAGGCGTGGGTGGTGGATCCCGCGACGCCGCCGTCGGGCGAGTCGCTCGGCGCGGCGATCGCGGCGGCGTGGCCGCGCCTGGCCGGCCGCGTGCACCGGGCGTCCATGCCCATCGACGACTTCCCGCTCGATGCCAGCGACGTCGTGGCGTCGGTGCACGCCTGCGGGGCGCTCACCGACCACGTGCTCGACCGCGCCGCCGACGCGAGGGCACCAGTGGCCGTGCTGCCCTGCTGTCACGACGTGGGGATCGTGGGGGCCGAGCCGTTGACCGGCTGGGTGGACGGCGCGCTGGCGCTGGACCTGCGGCGCGCCTGGCGACTCGAGCAGCGGGGCTACCAGGTGTGGACGCAGACGATTCCAGCGGAGGTCACCCCGAAGAATCGGCTGCTCCTCGGCAGACCGCGCGGCAACGACCGGCCGGTGGTATAACCGGGCCGGCCAGGAGGAAGGCAGAGCGATGGTCAGTCGACGCGCATTCCTCGGATGGGCGGCCGCCGTGCCGGTCGCCGGCGGCGGGCCGACGCGGCGACGGCCAGCGTGGCGCCGCCTTCGCTCGCGGCGGTACCGCTGCGGCGCACCGGCCCGGTCGAGATCGCCTTCAAGTCGCCCGGCCCGCGGCCCAACGGCCTGCAGGCCACCCCCGAGGGCCTGTGGATCATCGACCAGAGCCCGGGCAGCCGCGCCTACCTGGTGCGCTACGCCGACGGCCAGGTGATCCGATCCTTCGACACCGATACCGTGCGGCCGAGCGGCCTCACCTTCGACGGCCAGGCGTTGTGGATCGGCTCGACCTTCAGCTACGAGAACGTCCGCTGCGACGCCACGACCGGCGCCGTCCTCGAGCGCCGGCCGACGCCGGGCTGCACGACCTACCAGATGGCCGACGACCCGGCGCCCCGGCGCAGCCCGCTGGCCCGTCCCGCCGCCCCGGCGCCGCCGCCAGCCACGCCGGCCGCGCCGGCTGCCACCGCGCCTCACCCAGGCGCCGCATCTCCGCTTCCAGGGCGCGCACGGCCAGGAGTGGCGCGACGGCAAGCTGTGGACGACGTCCACCTCGTCGCGATCGATCTACCGCATCGATCCGCAGCGATGGGTCGTCGAAGCCGTGTTGTCGGCGCCGGGACCGCGTCCCCACGGCCTCGCCTGGGAAGGGCGCTACCTCTGGCACAACGACGGCGACCTCAATGCGTTCTTCAAGTTCGACGTCGACACCGGCGCGATCGTCGAGAAGATCCAGCTCGCCGACACCGACCCGCTCTCCCACGGCCTGACCATCTGGGAGGGGACGTTGTGGTACTGCGACGACGTCGGCGTCGTGTGCCGGATGAAGCTCTAGCGTGTTTCGATTCTGCGTCGGGCAGAGCTTCAGCTCTGCCTGGAGGCAGCTCTGAAGAGCCGCCCTACGAGAGCAACTCGGCGATCACGGCCACCGCGGTGTCGAGCTCCGCATCGGTGTTGTAGTAGTGCGGCGAGAGGCGCAGCGCCGACTCGACCTCGGTGCCCTCGAACGATCGCAGCCCGTACCAGCGCAGCGTCGCCGACGTGTTGATGCGCCGCGCCCGCAGCTGCTGCACCACTTCGCCGGCCGGCCGGCCGAGCGAGGCGGTGACGATGGCCGAGGGGCGCGCGCCCGGGTCGAGCACCCGCACCCCGGGAATCTCCGCCAGCCGGCGGCGCAGCCGCGCCGCCAACGCCCAGGCACGCTCGTGGGCCACGTCGATGCCCACGCCGGCGGCGTAGATCGCGGCCGCCCCGAGCCCCAGCTCCAGCGCGTAGGCGCCCTCCCACTCCTCGAAGCGCGCCGCGGTGTCGGCGATCCGGTAGCTGCCGGCGTCCACCCACGTAGCGCCGCGCATGTCGACGAACAGCGGATGATCGCCGCGCTGCAACGCCCGCTCGGAGGCGTAGAGGAAGCCGATGCCGCGCGGGCCGCGCAGGAACTTGCGAGCCGTCGCCGTCAGGTAGTCGCACTTGAGGGCGGCGACGTCGATCGGCACCTGGCCCACCGCCTGGCAGGCGTCGACCAGGTACGGCACGCCGTGCGCCTCACACACCTCGCCGACCGCCGCAACGTCCTGCACCAGCCCCGAATGCGTGGGAATCCACGACACGTGGACGAGCCGGCAGCGCGTGCGGCCGAGAATCTCGCGCACCGATTGCGGGTCGACGCCGCCCTCGGGCGCATCCTCGGCGTGGACGACCTGCACCCCCAGTCGCCTGGCCAGCGACAGGAACTGAATCTGATACGACGTGTAGTCGGCGCGCGTGGTCACCACGACGTCGCCGCGCTGCAGGTCGAACGCCGACATCGCCTGCACGAAGGCCGCCGTGGCGCTCGACGTGAAGGCGATGTGCCGGGCGGCGGCGCCGACCAGCCGGCCGACGGCCTCGTGCGCGGCCGCGACCTCCGCGGCCCGGGCATCGGCCGCTTCATACCCGCCCATCGCCCCTTCCAGCGCGATGTGCGCCTCGATCGCGTGCTGGACCGGCCGTGGCATCAGCGCCGCCCCGGCGTTGTTCAGGTGAAGGCGCTCGACGCATCCCGGTGTGTCCGCGCGCCACTGGGCGAGCCGCTGATCCATCCCGGGATCCTCTCACGCCGGGCGGCCCCGGCGTCAGGCGTGCGGCGCTGGCGTCGGCGTCATCGACTCACTTCCAGGCGGCGGATGTCGCCGAGAATCACGCTGTAGGCGAACGCCCCGACCAGCGCGACGATCGCGATGTAGACCAGTGGGCCGAAGAACGAACCAGTGGCCTGATAGGCATACCCGATCACGAGCGGCGTGACGATGCCGGCGAGGTTGGCGCTGAAGTTGAAGATCCCGGCGGTCAGCCCGATCAGCTCCTTGGGTGCCACGTCCGAGATCACCGTCCAGCCGAGATTGGTCATGCCCTGCCCGAAGAACGCTACCGACATGATCGCGACGACGAGCAGGTTGGACCCCGCCGGCACGAAATTGGCGGCGATGATCGTCGAGGCCAGGAGCATGCCGCCGACGATCGGTAGCTTCCTCGCCAGGTTGGCCGAGCCGGTGCGGGTCAGGAGCCGGTCCGAGAGTTGTCCGGCCACCAGCACGCCAATCGACGCCCCGATGTAGGGCAGCATGGTCATCATGCCGGCGTTCAGGAAGTCCATCCCCCGGGCGGTCACCAGATACGTCGGGAACCAGGTGACGAAGAACACCTGCGTGGAGTTGCCGCCGAACTGGCCGATGGAGGCGCCGAGGATCTGCCGATGCCGCAGCAGCCAGCCGATGTTGCGCCAACTGAAGGCGATGCGCGCCCCGGTGTATTCGCCACCGCCGCCGGCCCGGATGTGCCTGATCTCCGCGTCGCTGACGGTGGCGCTCTGGCTCGGCTCGCGGTAGCGCTTCCAGAACAGCCCGCCGAGCACGACGCCGAACCCGCCGGCCAGGAAGAACAGGCTGCGCCAGCCGAACTGCTGTGTCACCCAGAACAGCGGCACGCTGAGGAACGCGATGCCGGCGTACTGGCCGACCGAATAGATGGAGTTGGCGCGGGCCCGCTCCTGCTGCGGGAACCAGGTGGCGAGGATGCGGCTGTTGGCCGGAAAACACGGGGCCTCGAAGATGCCGACGCCGATCCGGGTCAGCACCAGGCCCGGAAGACCCTGCACGACGCCCATCAACGCGGTGAACGCCGACCACAGAGTCAGCGCCAGCGTGTAGGTGGACCGCGTGCCGAAGCGGTCGAGGAAGATCCCGCCGGGAATCTGGAGCAAGGCGTAGCTCCACGAGAACGCCGAGAACACGATGCCGAGCGAGGCGGCCGACAGGCCCAACTCCCGTGTGAGGTAGGGCGCGGCGATCCCGAGCACCGTCCGGTCGAGGTAATTGACCATGGTTGCGACGGCGACCAAGGCGAGAATCGGGAACCATCGCTCGTGGGTGCGCGGTGTCCCGGGCGCGTCGTCGGTCATCGATGTCCTCTGCTGCCGGCTCCGTTACTATGAGCCAGATGCCCGGCCGTCCCGGAACCCCGGCGCCCGCCCGCGTACCCGACCAGGAGGTGCGCGACCAGCTCGCCCGGCTGCTCGGCAGCAAGACGTTCCTGCAGGTCGACCGGCTGAAGCGGTTCGCCCGGTTCATCGTCGAGGAGTCGCTCGCCGGCCGTGGCGCCGACCTCAAGGAGTACGTGATCGGCGTTCAGGTGTTCGGCCGCGAAGACTCGTTCGATCCGCGCACCGATCCGATTGTGCGTGTGCAGGCCCGCCGCCTGCGCGCCCGGCTCGACCGCTACTACCGCGAGGAAGGGCACGCCGACGACGTCGTCATCGAACTGCCGAAGGGCGGCTACACCCCGGCCGTCCGCGGCCGCGAGGGCGCCGCCGCGCCGCGCGCCTCGCTCGGCGCGGCCATGGCCAGCCGCAACACGATCGCCGTGCGCGGCCATGCCGACTGCAGCCCGGGCAGCACGCTGACGGCGTTCTGCCGCGGCCTGGCCGATGAGATCGTGCACACGCTGGTCGGCGCCACGCGCCTGCGAGTCATTGCGCCGCGGCAGGGCGCCGACGGCGCGCCGGACGTCGCGGCCGGGGGCGACGAGGTCGGTCTCGTCGTCGATGGCAGCGTCAGGCTGGCGCACGGCCGCGCCCGGGTGACCACCCATCTCGTCGACGGCGCGAGCGGACACGTTCTGTGGTCGAGCGCCGACGAGGTCGCCGTGGCCGAGCCCTTCGAGGGACAGCAGCGCATCGCCGTGGCGGTCGCCGAGCGTCTCAAACCCGAGCTCTTCGATGCCGGCGCCGCCGGCCGTCCCCGCGTGTCGGAGAACCTGGCCGCCCGCAACCTCTATTTGCAGGGGCGGTATCAGGTTAACCAGCGGACGGAAGACGGCCTGCTCAAGGCGGTGGAGTTCTTCGAGCGGGCCATCGTCGAGGACGCGCGGTACTCGCTGGCCTACAGCGGGCTCGCCGACGCCTACGGGCTGCTCGCGCACTACGGGGTGCTCGGGCCGGCCGACGTCTGGGCCAAGGCGGCGTCGAGTGCCGCTTCGGCGGTGATGCTCGACGGGCTGTCGGCCGAGGCCCACACCTCGCTGGCTCATGTGCACGCCACCCAGGACTGGGACTGGCCGGGCGCGGAGCGGGAGTTCCTGCACGCGATCCGGCTCAGCCCCCGCTACCCGACGGCACACCACTGGTATGCGATGTCGTGCCTCGTCCCGATGAGCCGGCTCGACGCCGCCCTGGAGCAGATGCAGACGGCGCAGTCGCTCGACCCGGTGTCGTCGATCATCTCGCGCGACCTGGCGGTGATCCACTTCTACCGCCGCGACTTCGACAGCGCCCTCGACCAGTGCGATCACACCGTGGAGCTGAACCCGCATTTCGCGGCCGCCTACCTCACCCTCGGCGTCGTCCAGGAACAGCGCCGCGACTTCGACGAGTCGGCGGCCGCGTTCCGCCGCGCCGTCGACCTGGCGCCCCGCTCGCCGCGCATGCGCGCGGCGCTGGCCCGCACCTACGCGCTCTCCGATCGCATGGATCAGGCGCACGAGAGCCTCGACGCGCTGCGCTCCCTGGCGGCGACGCGGTACGTCTCCCCCTTCGACTTCGTCACCGTCCATCTGGCGATGGGCCAGCGCGACGAGGGGCTGCGCTGGCTGGCGCGGGCCTGCGACGACCGCTGCTTCGAGCTCCTCGCGCTCGGCGTCGACCCGCGTTTCGACGCGCTGCGGGAGAGCGCGGAGTTCATCGCCGCCACCTCGCGGATCAAGGAGGTCGCGGCGCATGGCTGAGGTGCGGCCACCGCGCGGCGCCTGACCGTCAGAGCCTGAGGACCCATTTCAGGGCCTCGGCGTACATCGTCTGCATCCACGCCTCGTCCCAGAGCTGGCGGTGGTGGCCCAGGGTCGAGTAGAACACCCGGCCGGCGCCGTAGGTCTTGGTCCACGCCACCGGAAAGTCGGCGTCGGTGCGGTGCACGAGCGGCGCCTTCAAGTCGAGCCGCGAGGCGTCCAGCCGCGCCAGCACGTGGAGCTGGCTCCGTGAAAAGTCCTTGAGCTGATAGTGCTCGTCGTTGACGACGAACGACGGCGGCAGGTGGGCGACGATCGGCGACGCCCGATCCTCGACGACCACGGTGGCATCGGCGATGCCCCAGGGGTGCTCGTCGAAGCGGCCGCCCAGCATCTCGCCGAATTCGGGCCACGAGAAGAAGGCGGTGGCGCCGGCATGCGTCGCGACGAACCCCTTGCCGTCGTCCTTGACGAACGACAACAGGTCGGCGCGCTGGCCGGCGTCGAGGTCGATCTCGCGGACGCCGAAGAAGAAGATGGCGTCGTAGTAGGTGAGATTGCGGGCCAGGAACTGCTCGCCGGTGGCGATGCCGGTGCCGGTCTTGAACCGGATGGGTTGCTTGGTGATCGGTTGCGAGTCGGTACGGATCGTCGTTTCCCACAGCCCCGACTCGTGGCCCAGGCGTTCGATCGTCGCCAGCGCGTGGGTGATCGATTCGTGCTGGTAGCCGTTGCGGACGTCGGCCCAGGCGAGGACCTGTTTCGGGGCGGCGCGCGGTTGGGCGCCGAGCGGGAGCCAGCCGGGCCAGAGAACGGCCGCCGCGACGACGGCGGCGATCGCCGACCGCACTAATGCGCCTCCGGCAGTGCGAACGCCACGATCTTGGTGCCGTTGGGCGAGCCGAGGAAGCTGCCGCCGCCGGCGGCGACGACGACATACTGCCGGCCGTCGCTGCCCAGGTAGGTGGACGGGATCGAATGGGCGCTCGCCTCGAGCGTCGTCTCCCACAACTGGCGCCCGGTCTGCGAGTCGAAGGCGCGGAAGCGGGCGTCGTTGGTGGCGCCGATGAAGAGCAGGCCGCTGGCGGTGGCGATGGCGCCGCCGATGTTGAGGGCTCCGGTGTTCGTGAAGCCCTTGGCGTGCAGCTCGTCGATGCGTCCGATCGGCACTTTCCAGACGATGTCGCCGGTGTTGACGTTCACCGCCACCAGCTCGCCGAAGGGCGGGGCCGAGCACGGAATCTTGTTCTCGGGATCCCAGAAGCGGCCGACCGGACCGCCCCACGGGCTGACGCGGCGATACCCCTCCTGGCCGCTGCGCCGATCCTTCCCGAACTCCATCTTCGCCACCTGGCCGATGTTCATGATGCTGGTGAACACCAGGCCGCGGGGGGCGTCGTACGCCAGGCCGTTCCAGTTGCCGCCGCCGAGGGTGCTCGGAAACGTCACCATCGTCCGCTCGAGGCTCGGCGGCGTGTAGGTGCCCTCGGTGTACATCTGGTGCTTGGCCCAGAGGTCCGTGCAGAAGGCGGCGTGCTCGGGCGTGAGCGTGTAGAAATCCTTCGCGGGATCGAAATCGATGCGGCCCAGCGGCGGCGGCTTCAGCGGGAAGGGCTGCGTCGGCCACGCCTGCTCACCCGGCACGGTGCTCTTCGGGACCGGGCGCTCCTCGATCCCGTAGAGCGGCTCGCCGGTGACACGGTCGAAGATGAAGAGCAGGGTCACCTTGGTCAGCACGGCCACGGCCGGGATCGTCTTGCCGTTCTGGCGCACGTCGATCAAGGTCGGCGCCGCCGGCAGATCGAAGTCCCACAGGTCGTGATGCACCAGCTGGCGGTGCCACTTGAGCTTCCCGGTCGTGGCGTCGAGCGCCACGATCGAGTTGCCGTAGAGGTTCATCCCCTTGCGGTCGCCGCCGTAGTAGTCGGAGGTCGGCGAGCCGAGCGGCGCGTAGACGATGCCGCGCTCCGTGTCGACGGTGAAAAACGACCACATGTTGGTGCCCGACCGGTTCTTCCAGCTCTCGCCCTCCCAGGTCTCGACGCCGGGCTCGCCAGCACGAGGAACGGTGTGAAACGTCCACTTGAGGGTCCCGGTGCGGGCATCCCAGCCGCGAATGTCGCCGTAGAGACCGAGGCTGGGCGCCTGCTCGCCGTTGTTGCCGCCGGTGATGACGATGTCCTTGAAGACGAGGGGCGGCGACACCAGGCCGGTGCGCCCGTCGACGTCGCCCTTGATCCCGGCACTGAGCTCGACCAGGCCGTGGGTGCCGAACTCGGGGACGAGCCGCCCGGTCCTGGCGTCGAGCGCGATCAGGCGATCGCCGGCGCCGGTGTAGAGCCGGGCCGGAGTCTTGGCGTCGCCCGGCCAGTAGGCCACCCCGCGCCGGCTGACCACGCCCGGGGCCTCGAACCGCCAGATCTGCTTGCCGGTCTCGGGCTCCAGCGCGAAGACGTTCGATCCCGCGGTCACGTACATCTGGCCCTTAACGACCAGCGGCGTGAGCTGGAGATTCGACGCCCCGGCGTCGAACGCCCAGGCCGGCTCGAGGTTCCCGACGTTGGCCGGCGTGATCTGCGTCAGCCGGCGAGTAACGGCTCTCGCCGAGGTCACCGCCGTGGCTGGTCCACTCCTGCCCCGACGGCACACCCATGGCAACGACGACCAGCGCCGCCGCCACCGCCATCGTTCGACTGCTGACTCGTCCTCGGCATGCTCACCTCGATGCGGTCAGCGGTCGAGGCGCGGCGTCGCCCTCGGTCAGGCCGAGCGCCCACTTGAGTGCTTCGAAGTACATCTGGGCGACATCGCGGTTGTCCCACGCGCCGGCGTCGTGGCCGAGCGAGGAGTAGAACACGCGGCCCTTGCCGTAGGTCTTCGCCCAGGCCAGCGGCAGGTCGCCGTCCTTCACGTGGACGTCGGCGTTGGCCGGCATCTTCGCCACGTCGAGGCGCAGCAGGACGCGGGCGCTGGCCCGCGAGAACCCCTTCGGCTGGTAGAACTCGTCGTTCAGCGTGAACGCCGGCGGAAAGTGCCGCGTGGCCGGGAAGTCGGGCGCCTCGTTGACCACCGGTCCGGTGGCCACGTTCCAGGGATGGCCGTCGTAGCGGCCGCCGAGCAGGTCGCCGTACTCCGGCCAGGCGTCGAGCGCGGTCAGCGCGGTGTGGGCCGCGACGAAGCCCTTGCCGTCGTCGCGGACGAATTTCAGCAGGTCGAGCTTCTGCTGCTCGTCAATCGGCACGTCGCGATGGCCGAGGAAGAAGATCGCGTCGGCCATGCGCAGGTTCGGCCCGCCGCTGGCCGCTTCGCCGGTGGTGCGCTTCGGCTCCATCGCCGCGATGTTGGAGTCGGTGCGGATGAAGGTGTCGTAGACACCGGAGTCGTAGCCGAGCCGCTCGATCACCGCCAGCGCGTGCGACACCGACTCGTGCTGGGCGATGCCGTTGCGGGTGTCGGCCCACGCCAGCACCACCTTGCGGGTGCGCGGCCGCTGCGGTCCGCGCGGCCCTCCCTGGCCCGGCGCTGCCGGTCGGGGCCTGGCGCGCCTGAGCCGCCCGGCGTCGAACCACGGCGCGGCCGACACGAGCGCGCCGGCCATGACGGCGGCGGCGAAGAGCGCGGGCAGGGACCGGAATCTCATGCGACGACCTCGTGGCGGAAGGTACCGGGCCGCCGCGGCGGCCCGGCCTCCCGATCAGAAATCGAACTTCAAGGCGAACTGCATGATGCGCGGGTCGCCGGCGGTCTGGATCTGGCCGAAGGCGCCGCTGTTCAGCGCGGTGATCGGCACGCCGAGGTTGACGTAGTTGATGACGTTGAAGACCTCCCAGCGCACCTGCAGCTGGTTCGACCCCATGGGGAACGACCGGGTGATGGCGATGTCGTTCTGGAAGATTGACGGGTTCACGATCGTGAACGGCTTGAGGTCGCTGTAGGTGCCCGCGGCGGGGCTGGTGAACGCGGCCCGGTTCAGGTAGTTCGCCGCCGAGCCGTCGCCGTACGGGTCGTCGAGGATCTGCACGGCCCGCTGGCCGCCCATGCCGGTGAGGGCGTTGTCGACGCCGGTCGTCACCGACGAGCGGTTGCCGCTCTGCCACCGGATGATCGGCGAGACCATCCAGTCGCTGAGCAAGGCGCGCGTCACGCCGTTGGAGAATTCCGGCGTGCGTACCACCGCCGAGAAGTTCACGACGTGCCGGCGGTCCGAGGAACAGTAGGCGTAGTCGAGGTCGGGATTGTTGGGATCGACGATGGTCGGCCCGGTGATCTCGCTGGTGGCCGGGTCGGACATGCACTTCGAGATCGTCCAGTTCGAGAGGATGCTGAAGTTGTCGGCCATGCGCTTCTGCAACGACAGCAGCAGCCCGTGGTAGTTGCCGCGGCCGGTGTCGTCGACGTGGCCGATGGTCCCGTAGGCCTGGCCGTCGACCGGGTCCTGCAGGAAGAGCACGCGGCGCTGGTTGATGTTGCCGGTCGTCGCCCCGGCGATCGGCACCGCCGGGTTGAGCTCGGTGCCGCGCCACAGGTTCAACGTCCGGTTACCGAGGTAGCTGACCGACGCCAGCCACTCGCCGAAGCCCTTCTGGACGCTGACGTTCCACTGCTGCAGTTGCGTCGGTTCCAGATCGAGCGGGGCGTTGACGTAGACACCGAAGGCCGGGAAGGGTGCCGTCTCCCAATTGTCGTTCAGCGCCGGGAACGGGTTGCCGCCGGGGTAGCCCAGGTACGGATCGGTGAAGCCGCCGGCCGGGTTGGGGATGGTGATCTGAGCGCCCCACGGCGGGTTGTTGGTGAAGCGCGTGTTGAAGAACAGGTGCGGGGTATCGTAGAAGATGCCCCACGAGGTGCGGACGCTCAGCGACTCGTCGCCGGTCGGGGTCCAGATCGCCCCGAGCCGCGGCGCGAACATGTTCCACTTCTTGCGGCTCGAGCCGCGACCGGGATAGTCGTCGTCGCCGGGGAAGACCAGCCCGGGAGGCGCCTGGGGATAGACGGTGCTGCGCAGGTTCTGATCGAAGCGGCCCTGGTCGAAGTGGCTCACCCAGGAGTAGGTGTTGCGCAGCGGGATGAACGGCTCCCAACGCAGCCCAGCGTTCAGGGTCAGATTCTGGCGCACCCGCCAGTCGTCCTGCAGGTAGATGCCGATGTAGTCGTGATCCTGGTAGTCGAAGACCGGGTTGCCCTGGAGGAAGCCGCCGCTGACGGTGCCGGCCATGAAGTCGGCCATCGCCAGCCCGGTGGACTGGCCGTTGAAGGTGAACTGGCCATTGGTCGGTCGGTTGTTGGAGGTCTCGATCTTGGTGTGGATCCAGTTGACGCCGGCCGAGATCTGGTGGTTCCCGCGCACCAGATCGACGTCGTCGGCGATCTGGAAGGCGGTCGAGTCGAAGTAGCCGGGGTTGGTGGCACCGGCGCCGACGGTGAACCCGTTTCCGGTGACGCTGACGCCGAAATAGCCGGGATACGGGCTGGCGATGTTGCTGCCCAGGTCGGTGGCGGTGAAGAACTCGGGCAGCTGGCGGTCGTTCAGCGTTTTGTTGTAGGTGATGGTCAACGAGTTGACCAGGCTGCTGGTGGGCAGCCACTTGTGGCCCGTGACCACCGAGTTGGCGACGTTGGTCTGGCCAGTGCGGCTCAGCGTGAGCACATTCTGTCCGTCGTAGGTCGCCGGGTTCTCATAGCGGGCGAACAGGTAGCGGCTGAACAGGCTGTGCTGCTGGTTCAGCGTGTAGTCGACGCGGCCCAGCGCCTGGTGCTCGTCGCTGTCGTTGGGGATGCCGAACTGGACCCGGCCGCAAGGGTCGGTGGAGGCCGGCAGGTAGCGGCTGTAGTTGAGCGCGACGGGGTTCAGCTGCGACGGCGCGACGCGGTTGTTGACGAACGGCGCCCGAAGGTCGACCTGCCGGCCACCGTTGCAGGCCGGAGACGCCAGCGCCGTGAAGTCGCCGGCCAGCATCGCCGGCGTCGGCACCCAGCGGATGGCGGTGGGCGGTGTCTGGTTCTCGATCCGGCCCTGGTAGGCCCCGAAGAAGAACGCCTTGTTGCGGATCAGCGGGCCGCCGACGGCGCCACCGAACTGGTTGCGCTCGAGGCTGTCGGTGGTAGTGGCCAGGGCGTTGCGGGCGTTGAAGCGGTAGTTGCGCACGAACGTGAACACCGTGCCGCGCAGGTCGTTGGTGCCCGACTTGGTCACCAAGTTGACCGCCGATGAGGCGTGGTGGCCGTAGCGGGCCGGCAGGGCGCTGGTCTCGACCTTGAACTCCTGCAGGGCGTCGGGGAACGGCGTCGGCAGGTTGAGGTTGTTGAACGGGTCGTTGTGCGTGCCGCCGTCCATGATGTAGGTCATGCCGTTGGCCTGGCCGCCGGCCACCGAGATCGTCACCGTCGGGTAGTTCTTGTTGGTGTTGAGGTCGGCGGCCGGGGCGGAGGTGGCCAGGCCCGACAGGAAGATGAGCTCGGTGGCCTGGCGTCCGTTCAGCGGCAGCTCGACCACCCGCTGGTTGTCGATCACCTGGCCGATGCCGGTCGAGCGTGTCTCCACCATCGAGGCGTTGGCAGTCACGGTGAGCTGCTCGCTGACGGCGCCGATCTGCATCGTGATGTTCACGACCGGATTCGAGTTCACCTGCAGCACGATGCCGTCCTGCACGAAGACGCTGAAGCCCTGCAGGTTGGCCTTGAGCTGATAGGGCCCGACCGGCAGGTTCGGAAAGGCGAAGGCGCCGTCGCCGCCGGTGACGGCGGTGCGCAGGATGCCGGTGTCGGTCTGCGTGACCGTCACGTCGACGCCGGGCAGCGTCGCGCCGCTCGAATCGCGGACGAAGCCGGTGATCTGGGCCCCGCCAACCGCCTGGGCCGACAGGGCGGCGGGTGCCGCCACGACCAGTGCGCCGATCACGAGTGATATCAGAGCTCTCACAGGGTCCCCCTTCTGGCCGGCTCTACCGGCAGCTCGATCCGTCGCTCGACTCGTGCCTGCACCTACTCGCCGCGGCGGTAGATGTCGTTGATGTCCCAGTGCCCCGGTGTCGGAGTTGGCGCGTTCTCCATCGGCACCTGGATCACGGTGGGACGATTGCCCGCCAGCGCCATCCGCAACGCCGGCTCGAACTCGGCGGCCGCCTCGATGCGGATGCCTTCGGCACCGAAGGCCCGCGCCATGGCGGCGTAGTCGACGTGGTAGGGCTGGCCATCGCGTTCGAAGACGCAGCCGAACTCGCTGCCGTAGTGCATTTGCGACAGGCCGGCGATGGTGCCGAAGGCGGAGTTGTCCATCACCACCCACACCACGTTCAGCCCCGCCTCCATCGCGGTGGCCACCACGGTGGGGTTGGCGGCGCAGAACCCGCCGTCGCCGATGAGGGCGATGGCGGCGCGGCTGGGCTGGGCCAGCTTCACGCCGAGCACGGCGGCGGCACCGAAGCCCATCGTGGCCAGGCCGCTCGGCGTGATGAAGGTGCCGGGCACGGTGATCGGGAACTGCTGGCCGACGCCGTTCTTGTTCCAGCCGACGTCGGTGACGATGAAGGCGTCCTCGGGGGCGGCCTTGCGCAGGTCGCTCAGAATCCGTTCAGGGCGCAGCGGGAACTGATCGGAGCTCCGCTGCCCCGCCCAGTTGGCGGCGAACTCGTCGCGGCCGCGGGCGATCTCCTCACGCAGCGCGCCGCGGTGCAGATGCGGCCGGCCACGCGCCGCCTCGGCCAGCGCCGCCAGCGCCAGCCTCGCGTCGGCGACGACGCCGATCTCGGTCTGGTAGTTGCGGCCGATCTCGGCCGGGTCGGCGTCGATGTGCACGAGCCGGGTCGGCGGGATGTCGAACGTGAAGCGGGTGTCCCACGAGCTCGAGTTGGCTTCGGCCAGGCGGGTGCCGACGGCCACGATGAGGTCGGCGGTGCGGCACTTCTCGTTGGCGATGGGGGTGCCCCAGAACCCGGTCTGCCCGAGCAGCAGCGGATGGTCGTGGTGGAGGCAGCCCTTCCCCATCAACGTGTGGGCCACCGGCACGTCGAGCGCCTCGGCGAGCGCGGTCAGTTCGGCCGTGGCCCGCGACGACAGGACGCCGCCCCCGGCATACAGCACCGGCCGCCTGGCCTCGGCGAGCGCCTGCACGATGCGATCGGTGGTCGTCGCGTCGAGCCCCGTCCGCACGATCGGGGGTGGCGTACGGCCGAAGGCGTCGACCGGGAGATCGGCCGAGAAGAAGTCCATCGGCACGTCGACCAGCACCGGTCCGGGGCGTCCGGTCTGACAGAGGTGGAACGCCCGCTCCATCACCCGCGGCAGATCCTCGGCGCGATCCACCCGGTAGACGCGCTTGCAGAACGGCCGGTAGATCTGCGACTGATCGGCGTCCTGGTGCAGGTTCACCTCCTGGTGCGGATGGCGGCCGTAGTAGTAGGACTGGACGTCGCCGGCGATCACCACCATCGGAATCGAGTCGAGCGCCGCGTTGGCCACGCCGGTGGCGGCGTTGGTGAGCCCCGGGCCGAGGTGCGACAGCACGACGCCGGGCTTGCCCGAGGCGCGGGCGTAGCCGTCGGCGGCGTGGGCCGCCACCTGCTCGTGCCGGGTGCTGACGAAGCGGATCCGGCTCTTGCCCAGCGCGTCGAGGAAGCCGATCACCGTGTGGCCGCACAGGCCGAAGATCACCTCGACGCCGAGGCGCTCGAGATACTCGGTGAGCAGGTAGGACGAGATGCGCGTCGACGGCGCGGCCGGTCTCGGCACTCGGGCGTGGCTGTGTTGGCTCATGGTCAGACCGGAATCCTGGCGTTGTAGAACTCGCCGAAGAGCTCGGCCTCGGACGGCTTGTCCTCGGGAATCGGCCGGCTCACCCAGGTGACGTTCATGTAGTGCTTGAGGGCGACGTTCTCGTTGGTGATGTTGCCGCCCCAGATGCCGCAGCCCATGCTCGAGGTCTGCGGCATGCCGTTGGTGAAGTTGCCGGCGTTGGACCGCGACTGCACCTGGCGCACCATCATCCGGCTCACCGGCGCGGCCAGGGCCAGGCGGTGGATGTGCTCGTCGTTGAACGAGTAGATCCCGCAGGAATGGCCCTTGCCGCCGGTCTCGAAGATCCGGCGGACCAGGTCGAGGGCGTGATCGAAGCCGCGGTAGCGGAAGGCGGCCAGCACCACGCCGAGCTTCTCGGTGGAGAACAGGTGCTCGCGGCCGATGTGCTGCTCTTCGACGATGAAGAACGTCTTGCCATCGGGCAGCGCGATCCCGGCCTTGGCGGCGATCGCCGCCGCCGGCCGGGCGATGGTGTCGGCGGTGCGCCGGCCCTCGCCGTCCCAGTAGGCCTGCTGAAGCCGTGCCTTCTCTTCGGCGGCGTTCACGAGATAGCCGCCCTCGCGCTGGAGCGCCGCCAGGAACCGGTCGTAGATGCCGTCGTCGACGACCAGATTGCCGTCGGCCGAACAGCCCGAGCCGTGGTCGTTGGTCTTGCTGATGGCCGAGTTGCGAGCCGCCTCGTCGATGTCGGCGGTCTCGTCGACGACCATCGTGGCGTTGCCGGCACCGACGCCGTAGGCGGGCTTGCCGGAGCTGTAGGCGGCCTTGACCATCGCCGGCCCGCCGGTGGCGATGGTGAGATCGCCGGCGGCCATCAGCTCGTTGGCCAGCGGAATGCTGGGGCGCTCGATGCACTGCAGCACGTCCTCGGGCACGCCTTCGGCCGCCAGCGCCGCCCGCATCAGCCGCACGGTTTCATTCGTCGTCCGCCGGCTCGCGGGGTGCGGCGAGAAGATGACGGCGTTCTTGCACTTGATGGCGTAGATGGCGATGCCGATCGGGGTGATGTAGGGGCTCGTCACCGGGATGAGCGAGACGATGACACCGGCCGGCTTGGCGTACTTGACGAGGCCCTTCTCGGGGATCTCCTCGATGATCCCCATGCTCTTCTGGCGCAGCGCGTCGCGCAGGATGCCCAGCACCTTGCCGCGCCGGCTCGGCTCGCGGCCGCCCATGCCGCTCTCGTCGACGCTCATGTTGGCGAGCCGGGTCGCCGTCTCGATGTTGGCGGTCGCCCAGGCCACCGCCTGGCACAGGCGGTCGACGCGCGCCTGGTCGTAGTCGGCAATCGCCGCCATCGCCTGGCGGGCCCTGGCCACGGCGGTGCGGACGACGTCAGCTTCGTCGGGAGTCAGTACGCGAGCCATCCCTGCGCCTCATCGCGGTGATGCAGCAGGGTAGGGCTGTCGCGCCCGTATTGCGAGGGTGTAACCGTACCGCCACGGTTACACTGTTGGGATTGACAGGTGCACAGGGTACGGTCAGGCGTCGATTCAGGGGCACAACATCAATGGAGCCTTGGCGCACGGCCATCGCTAAAACGAGCGACGGCGAAATACGGCTTCGTGGATACGAGGTCACCGCGCTCATGCAGCGGACCACGTTCACGGACACAATCTTCCTGCTGCATCGTGGCTGTCTGCCCTCCCCCCAACAGCGTCAGATGCTCGACGCGATTCTCACCGGGGTCGCGGACCACGGGTCCGGGTCGCCCTCGTGCGCCACGGCACGGCTGGCGGCCTCCGGAAACAGGCAAGCGTTGTCAGCAGCGGTGGCGGCGGGAATTCTGGCCGTTGGTGACGAACACGGCGGCGCCGGATCCAATTGCATGGAGATGATTGCCGACCGACTGGCCCGTGCGAGGAGCGAAGGCGGTTCGGTGGCCACGGCCGCGGACCGAACGTTCTCCGAGGCACGGGCAGCAGGCTCGCGCGTTCCCGGGCTTGGTCACCGCGTGCATACGGTCGACCCTCGGACCCCAGTGCTCTTCGAGATGGCGCGCGCCAACGGCCTGGCGGGCGATGGCATCACCTTCATGGAGGCGCTCCAGGAAGCGGCGCGGGCCCAGGGTAAAGAGCTGCCGATCAACATCGACGGCGCGCTGGCGGCCGTACTCCACGACATGGGGTTCGACCCGCCCTTCGGTCGGCTGATCTTCCTCATCGGCCGGGTCGCCGGACTGACGGCGGAAGTTGCCGAAGAACTCTCCCGCGAGAAAGCGATGCGCATCCGGATCCCAGTCGTCTACGACGGCGAACCGCCGCGGTCGCTCTGACCGCGAATGCGTCGCGCCGCTTCGACACGGCGCTCGGCTGTCGCGCGCCAACGTCCAAGTCGACACGTCGATCGACACCGACGCCGGCCCCGTGCTGGCACCGTCGACGGCGCGGCGTCCGGTCAGCTCACGAACAACAGGCTGCTGTTCCCCCGAAGCACGCCGAAGAACGTGTAGGCCAGATCGCCCAGCACGTGAATCGCCATGCCCGGCAGGATCGTGCCCGTGCGGCGCGCCAACACTCCGTAGAGCACCGACGCGGCGAACAATCCTGGCCCGAGGAGCAAGACGGCACCCAGCCCGTGGGTGATGTGCGATGCCACGAACACGAGACTGGTGATCCAGATGGCGTTCTCCCGGTCGTGTCGCTCGAGGCCGGTCTGCATCCAGCCGCGAAAGGCGGCTTCCTCGACCACACCCGCCGTGACGGCGCCCATCAGGAACATGGACCACCGGTAGACCGTGGTCGGGTAAGTGCCCAGGTCTGGCACCGGCGACTGGAGGCCGACGACGATCCACAGCAGGTACAGGCCCCCGAGCAGCGCTACGACCGCGCCGGGCGCCAGGCCGGTGCCGTCTGCCGCCGGCCGCGCCGCCGGCCACAACCGCAGGCGCTGTTGCCGCTGCGAGGCGGTGCGTTTCGGCGGTCCCCACCCGTTGAGCCACAGAAGGAGCGGCGCCAGGTAGGCGAGTGTCGCCAGCGCCGCCCATGGCACCTCGGGCCGCACTCGGCTGTTCAAGGACGCGAGGAGCGTCCACGGGGCGACACCGGCGGCGGCGATCGCCAGTCCGGTGACGATCGGCGTCGCGTAGGTGCCGAACACCAGTCGTGAGCGTCGCCTAGTTGGTCTGACCGGCCGTCATCATCCCCTTCAGCACCTTCGCCACGTCCTCGTGGGTGGCGAACCACACCCCGCCCTTCTTCTTCATGTGCACGATCAGCCGTTCGAGCACGGCCACCCGCGAGCGGTGGCCCATGATGTGCGGGTGCATCGTCAGCACGTAGAGGCCACGCTCGTCCCAGGCGACGTCGAACTCCGACTGGAACACCTCGAGCACGTGCTCGGGCGAAGGCATCGAGCCGTCGGAGGCGCCGAAATACGGCGCGTCGTCGACGATGCGCTCGATCGGCAGCTCGACCACCCCGCTCGGCTTGCCGTCGAGGAGGATCTCGTAGCCGTCGTCGCTGGCCATCAGGCTGCTGTCGTAGAGGAAGCCGGCCTTCTGGATCTGGGCCAGCGTGAACCGGCTGAACTTCCATGACGGCGCCCGGTAGCCGACCGGCCGCTTGCCCATCTGCTGGGTGAGGAGCTCCAACGACTGGTCGAGCAGCCGCTGCTCTTCCTTCTCGTCGTTCAAGGTCGGCAGCCGCTCGTGGATCCAGCCGTGGATGCCGATCTCGTGGACCTTCTTCTCGAGGATGCTGGGCACCATCGCCGGGTGCAGCGCGGCGCTGACGGCGGGGATGAAGAACGACGCCGGCACCTGCTGCCGATCGAGCATCCGGAGGATGCGCGGCAGTCCGTCGATGGCGCCGTACTCGCCGCGCGACAGCACCTCGTAGTCCAGGTTTCCCTGCGACAGCGCCATCGAGGCGTTGTCGACGTCGAAGGAGAGCGCCACCGCCACGCGGTTGTTCCCCGGCCATGACGGCGGCTTCAGCCGCCGGCCGGCGCTGACGTGGAACATCTCGCTCTTGAGCTGGTCCATCGTCTTGGTCACGCCCGGCAGCGGGTTCGGCCGCTCGGCGGCCGCGGGCGCTGCCGCCGGCGCCTGCGCCTGTCCGGTCTGTCCGCAAGCCGCGGTCAACGCCGCAACCACGGCCACTCCGACGACGTCCAGCATTCGTGCGCGTCTCATCCTCGTGCCTCCGTGCGGGCGCCGCCCAGGGCGCTCGCGATGTGATCCGCGGACCGCAGGGTCAGCGCGGCAAAGGTCAGCGTGCCGTTGGTGCAGCCGGCCGTCGGCAGCGTCGGCGCGCCGACGACGAACAGGTTCTCGTGATCGTGCGTCCGGCCGTAGCTGTCGGTGACGCTGGCCGCCGGGTCGGTGCCCATCCGGCAGCCGCCGGCGGGATGGTCCCAGTAGGTGCCGATGTCGAGCGGATGCAAGCGGCCGTTGTCGGCCCTGGCCAGCCGCTCGAACACGCCGCGGACGTGCGCCAGCGTCGACTCCCAGCGGGCCTGCGACGCCGCATCCGGCCGGTGCACGATCTTCGGCAGCGCGTCGCCGTACTGGTTCTTCGTCGTGGCATCGAGCGTCAGCTCGCTGGCGCGATCGGGATGCACGTCGTAGTAGGCCCGCACGCGGGCGGTGGCCCGCTTGGTCCGCGCCTTCCAGTCGGCCATGACCGCGTCGCCGAAGAGCACGGTCCCGGCATCGTCACGCAGTCGCGCGTCGCGATTCACCGGGCTCTCCCACAGCCGCAGGTCGTGCCGCACGAACGGCCCGCTCATCGGCGCGCGGAAGAACTGCCGCGAGATCAAGCTGTGCTGCTCGTTCATCCCCGGATAGATCTCGGCGTCGAGCTCGATGTGGCTCTGGATGAAACCATGCCCGTTCATGTACTTGCCGACCAGCCCCGAGGAGTTGGCGACGCCGTTGGGGAACCGGCTCGACGCCGACAAGAGCAGCAGGTGCGAGCTCCAGGTGTAGCCGGAGGCGACGATGAACGTCTTCGCGCGATAGGTGACGACGTCGTTGGGGCGATCGCGGTGCAGCCCGGTGGCCGCCTCGATGCGCGGCGTACGGCCACCGCCATCACCCAGCACGAGCTTCCGGATCAGGGTGCGATCGTGCAGGGTGATCGCCTTGCGCTCGAGCAGCTGCTTGAAGGTGAAGTCCGGGCCGTAGCGGGCCTCGGTCGGGCACACCGAGCAGGTGTTGCACCGCTTGCACTCGCCGCGGCCGTCGTAGGGGCGGGTGTTCTTGGCCTGCGGCGTGCCCCAGAACGGGATGCCGCTCTTCTCGCCCCAGATTTTCAGCTGCTTCAGGTTCCAGGTCAGGGGCATCCCGGTCATCGGATACGGTTCGGAGCGGGTGTCTTCGGCGAGCGGACTCGGATCGCCCGACACGCCGAGCACGCGCTCGGCGTCGCAGTAGTAGCGTTCGAGCTCGGTCCAGCCGATCGGCCAATCGACCGCCAGCCCGAACATCGACTTCAGCCGGGTGTCCTCCTCGGAGAACCGGTTGGTGACGCCGCCCCAGTGCATCGCCTGGCCGCCGAGCACCATCGACCGCGAGACCGCGCCAGCGGCCGCCTGGTCGGCGATGTAGTCGCCCGGCCACGGGTTCTCGCCGTAGGCCACCATCCGGTCCCGCTGTGTCCAACGCTTCTTCGCGTCGAAGAAGGTGTCTCCGGCCTCGACGACGATCATCGAAGTGCCGGGACGCTTGGCGTGGACCCGCTGGGCGAGCAGCGCCGCCGAGATGCCGCCGCCGATGATGCAGACATCCGCCTCGAAGGTCGGCATCAGCGGCCTCCCGTCAGCGCGGACGGACGCTGGTCGGAGCCCTCGAGATCGCGGCAGGCGCCGCGGCCGATGGCCCGGCCGTAAGCCAGGTCGTTGGCACCCGGGCTGTTGAAGTAGTGCGCCATCAGGTCGGTGGCGATGTGTCCGCCGTTGGGGCGGCCCGGAAAGTCGCGAATGTTCGCGGCGGCGATCGCCTCGGTCACGGCCTTCTGCCGCTCGGCGAGCGAGCGGGTCGCGAAGGTTCCACCGGTGCGGCGATCGAGATCGTCGAGTTGCGCCGGATACTTCAGCGCCGGCGACGGCGGCAGTTTGCGGACGCGCGTCTCGCCGTAGCCGTGATCGCCGTCGGCGTCGGCCCGGTAGTCGCGGACCCACGCCCTGAACTGGTCGAGCGCGCGCTGCCGGCCTTCCGCGCCGATCGACTGCGGCAGCACAGCGTCGGCCAGGGCCCGCATGCGCTCGAGGTGAGCGTCGCCGAACGGCGCCTGCGCCGCGGCCGGCCGGCCCGGCCGCAAGGCCATGGCGCCGAGCGCGGACTGGATCAGTGCTCGCCGTTGAATCATGCGGCCCGCCTTTCCAGTGGCATCGTGAGCCGGGCAATGGCCCTAGTCAAGGACGACGAGAGGGAGGCAGTGGCGTGCCCCAGCCCCCAGCCCCGGGCCCCGGGCCCCAAGCCCCGAGCCCCGCGCATTAGACGAGTTGGTACTCGGGAGTACTCATGATGAGGTGCACCGTCATCCGCAGCGCGTCTTCCGAGTAGGTCTTGGCGCGGTCGAGGCTGTCGGTCCCCAACTCCCTGGTCAGGAACGCCACGAAGGCGTCGCGAGCCGCGGTCGCCGCCGGCACCCGGAGCATCCGCCACAGCAGGTGGTCCACCGCCTCGGCCGTCGTCGTGACACCGTTCTCCAGCAACATCGTCGTGAGGTCGAACTGCGCGGCGTGACGCGGCGTCGGGATCAGCTTGCGCGCCGCCTGCTGCCAGCCGATGTACCCCGAGATCCGGGTGTTGAACCGCTCGTCGCGCTCGAGCGCCACCATGTCGAAGGTGGTCATCGCCGACGGGTCGTTCAGCGCGGTGGCGGCGCCGATGTCGTAGCCGTCGCGCAGCCGGCGGCCGAGCACGTCGTCGGATCCGGCACTGAAGTTCCAATCGCGAAAGCCGGTCATGTCGGGGATCAGCACTTCGCGCGCGACGTTGCCGCGGGCCATCAGCAGGCCCGGCGTGACCCACGCCCGGCCCCCGGCCCAGCCGGCCACCGACGGCGGGTTCAACAGGTGCTGCCCCATGGCGATGGTCGACTGGTTGAAGTCGGGGACCCCCGGCACCGCATCGGCACCCAGGTGCTTCAGCATGGCGATCAGGTGCTCCACCGGCCCCTTGATGTGGCCGCCGTAGCTGGCCTGGCTGTAGAAATCCTTCGACGACAGGATCGCCGTCAGCAGCGGCTTTACCTCGTAGCCGCTGTCTCTCAGGATCGTGCCCAGCCGCTTGCGGAGGTCGGGCGACAGCTCGTCGCGCACCAGGAAGCGATAGATCCGGCCGGCGAAGAACTCCGCCGTCACCGGCTGCTCGAAGATGATCCGCAGCACGTCCACGCCGCCGAATGGCCCCGTGCGGCCGAGGAACGTTTTGGCGCCGTCGTCGTGTTTGGCGGGATCGACCTTGAACGTGAGGTCGTCGAAGTACCAGCCCGTGAACGCCCGGGCGCACTCGCGGACGTCGGTCTCGGAGTAGTTGCCGACGCCCATGGTGAAGAGCTCCATCACCTCGCGGGCGAAGTTCTCGTTGGCGGCGCCCTTCACGTTGTACTGGGCGTCGAGGAAGTACAGCATCGCCGGGTTCCGGGCGACGCCAACGGTCAGGTCGCGGAGGTTGCCGGTGGCGCCGCGCTCGAAGAGCTCGATCTGCTGCACCATCTTTCGGTAGTCGCGGACCTTGTTCTCGTGGGTGGCGAAGTGGCCGTGCCAGAGCAGGGCCATCTTCTGCTCGAGCGGATGCGTGGTCTGCAGCATCCGGTTGGCCCACCAGTAGCCGAGCCGCCGCGTCTCGAGCATCGTCGCCCGCAGCCAGTAGAAGAAGCGGTCGGACACCGGCTGCACCGGGCGGCTGCCTTCCGGCTTCACCTCGACACCCATCGAAACGCCGCGCGCCGCCGCGCGGTCGGTGGCTTCCGGCCGGCTCTCCGGGAAGCGGTCGAGCGTCGGATCCCACAACCCGGATTCGACAAACGGCTGCATCCGCGGATTCGGGATGTTCTCGTAGTGCACCAGCGAGCGGACGGCGCGGTCGAGGCCGGCGTCGGCCAGCGCCTGGATTTCGGCCGGCGTCCCGCCGAAGCCGGCGTGCGTCAGCAGGTGCGCGGCCCGGTCGTAGTTCCACTCGGCGGCGGCGAGCGGCGCCAGGTCGTCCTTCCAGGCGGCCGGGCCGGGCGACCAACCGATGCGAGTGGCCATCGTCGTCCTCTCGACCGTGCGAGCTAGGCCCGGAACACCGGGATGGTGTCGAAGCGCCGTCCCAGCACCTTGGCGGCATCGACGCCGAGCCACCCTTCGATCAGCGTGGCGTAGACCTGGCGGAAGTCGGTGGTGTTCTCGAGATTGTCGCCGAGCACCAGGTTCGTGAGGCTCGGCGGTGTCCCGTAGAGGCCCCCCTTCACCGCGTTGCCGATGACGAAGTTCACCTGCGCCGTGCCATGGTCGGTGCCGAGGCTGGTGTTCTCCGGCACGCGCCGGCCGAACTCGCTGTAGACGTACATCACGACGTCGTCGGCGCGGCCGATCCGCGTCATCTCCTGGAAGAATCCGGCGATGGCGTCGGAGCAGTACAGGAGTTGCCGATCGTGCGGCGCCGCCTGGTTCACGTGCGTGTCGAACAGGCTGTTGCGCAGCGGCACGTAGTAGAGCTGCGTCGGGAAGTCGGCCTCGATGAGCGCCGCCACCTTGTCGAGATCGAGCAGCCGCAGGTCGGGGTTGTCCTTGCCCTTGTACTTGCTCCAGGCGGCCCGCACCACCTCGGAGGCCTGGGCGGCGCTCCGGCTGACTTCCAGCACGTACTTGTGGGCATCGCCCACCGGAGCGTGCGGCGCCGCGAGTAGGTCCAACGCCGCCTTCTCCTGGGCAAAGGCCGCCCGCTGGAACCTGGTCGGGTCGATGAACACCAGCGGCACGTGGTGCTGGGCCCTCACCGCCAGGCCCTGGCTGTCGGAGATGTTCACGATCATGTCCGAGCGCGTGCCGGCCGGATCCAGCACCGACGCCGTCCGGCCCAGCCACCCGTACTCGTTGCCGCTGTTCGGCGCCGCCGTGTGCCAGAACGAGCTCGAGGTGAAGTGCGAGAACGACGGCTGGTCGTAGCCCACGCCGTGGACGATGGCCACCTTGCCGTCGTCGTACAGCTGCTTCATCCCGTGCATCGACGTGTGCAGCCCGAACTGCGCGTCGATCTTCAGCAGATCTTTTTCCTTGAGGCCGATCGTCGGCCGGTGCTGGTAGTACATCCGGTCGCCGTAGGGCACGATCGTGTTCAGCCCGTCGTTGCCGCCGAACCACTCGAAGACCACCAGGATCCGGCCGGTCGTGGAGGCCGCGGCGGCGCGGCTCGCCTGGCTGAGGACGAGCGGCACCGGGCCGACGCCGCCGAAGAGGCTGAACCCGAGACCGCCGGCGCCGATCCGCATCATCTCGCGTCGCGAGACGCCGGAGTCACGCAATCGACTCGTGATGGTCATCGTGATTCGCCCCGCGCCAAGGATACCGCGCCACAGCCACGGCTGGGGGCCTCGGCCCCCTACCGCGAGCGGGTCGCCACGCGCCAGGTGACGGCGGCAACCACGACCGCCGCCGCCATCAGCAGCTGCCGCATCGTCGAGGGCCGGATGGGCTCGCCGGCCACCTTGAGTTCCAAACGCCGCCGCGTCCACCCGCCTTGGGCGTACAGGGCGTCGTAGTGGCGGACGACCGCGTCGCGCGCCTCGACGGCCTCGGGGTCGTCGCCCTGGCCGAGCGCCAGTTGCGGCGGCAGGACGGGCAGGTGGTTGGCAGGGTCCACCGCCCAGTTCACGACGATGACCCCGAGGCTCTTGCCGCCGGCGGGCGGCCACATCACGACGATGGCCAGCGCCGCCACGACGATCGCCCACCACTGCCGGGGTGCAGGTGCCTGCATGTCACTGCCGGCCCGCTCGCGCGAAAGGGCCCGGCCGCTGACGGCCGCCGGGCCCCGCCGAGTCGTCGCCGCTGCGCTACTTCGCGATGGTGAGCTTCTCGACCGTCCAGGTCGAGCAGTCGCCCTTGTAGAGGACGGTCTCGGACTCGCAGTGCAGTTCGTGGATGAGGCAACCGCTCTGCCCGTGCCCGAGGCTGGTCTGCGCCCAGCCAAGCAGCTTGCCGTCGAGGCTCATCTTGTAGAGCTTGCCGTTGCCGTCGCCGCTCATCAGGTACTGCGTCGGCCCGGGCGTCGTGCACAGCGTCCACGGCGCGCCCATGCCCTCGATGATGCGCACGGGGTTCAGGTCGGGGTCGTAGACCTGGACGCGGCGGTTGCCGCGGTCGGCGACGTAGATGTTGCCCTTGTCATCCGAAGTGATGCCGTGCGGGGTGTTGAACTGGTTCGGCGCCGCGCCGCGTTCACCGATGGCCTTCACCCAGGTGCCGTCCTTGGTGAACTTGGCGACCCGCGAGTTGTTGTAGCCGTCGGAGACGAAGATGTTGCCCTGGGTGTCCCAGGTGACGTCGGTGGGCCGGTTGAAGACGCCGTTGCGCGCCGGCGGGGTACCTTCGAGGTGATCGCCCTCCTCGGCGAACTTCTCGAGCCAGTCGAGCGGCTCTTCCTTGCGGCCGAGCACCATCGCCGACGCTGCCGTCGGGACGGTACTTCACGACCATGTTCGAGCCTTCGTCGACCATCCACACGTTCTGTTCCTTGTCGACGCGCACGGTGTGGGCGAAGCCGGCGGCGTAGTTGTTCGGGCCCCACTCCTTCACGTACTTCAGGCTCGGGTCGAACTCGAACAGCATCGAGGCGGCGCTGCCCTTGACCTGGGCCGTCTTGCCGGTGCGCGAGAAGACGAACAGGTGGCCGGCGGCGTTCTTGGCGACGCCGACCGCCTCGCCAATCGTCTCGCCCGGGATGGAGAGCCGCAGGACTTCTTCGCTGACCGTGAGCTTGGGGGTCGCCTTCTCGAGCGCCGCCTGCTTGGCCTGCTGCTCGGCGTTGCCGGCAAGCCCGCCGCCGGCCGGCGGCGCCGTGGGAGCGGCAGGCTTCGTCTGTGCGGCCGCTGTCGTCTGATTCGCCGGCGGAGCGGCGTACGCCGCCATGCCGAAGGCCACTGCCACGAACGCGATTGTGCGCTTCCTCATGGGCCGTTCTCCTCGAGCAGGTTGGCGCCGAGCGGAAGGCTCGAGCGCCGGGAGTATACACGGAGCGGCCGTCAGCCCTGCTAGGATTGCTCGGACACTGCAGCAGGAGGATCCATGGCTGGACTGGGTCGCGGAATCGTGTGGGCGGTCGCCATCGGGCTGGCGACGGCGGTCGCGGCTACGGCAGGGCCGCTGCAGGACGACCTGGCGGCACGGCGCGCCCGGCTCATGGAGAAGCTCGGCCCCGACGCGATGGCCATCGTGTGGAGCGCCCCGACCAGGGTCTACTCCCTCGACGTCGACTACGAGTTCCGCCAGGACAGCCACCTGCTCTACCTGACCGGCATGACCCAGGAGGAGACCATCCTGGTGCTGATGCCGGGCAATCGCACTCGCCAGGAGATCCTCTTCACCCGCGAGCCGAACGCCCGGCGCGAGCACTGGAACGGCCACATCCTGACCAAGGAAGAAGCCGCCGCACAGAGCGGCATCACCACCGTCTACTACGCGGGCGAGTTCGAGGCCTTCGTTACGGCCATGTTCAACCAGCAGGCGTACGGCGCCAAGCGCGGCGAGGTCTCCACCGAGTTCGACGCGTTCTTCGCCGCCGTGGGGGCCAACCGCGCCAAGCTCGCGTTGGCCTTCGGCCCGCGACCGGCGCCCTCGGCGCCGCTGACGGCGGCCTACGAATTCGCCGCCAAGGCCCGCGACCGCTTCCTCAACGTGGCGTTCGTGGACGCCTGGCCGCTCGTCTCGGACCTGCGGCAGATCAAGACCACCTATGAGCAAACCCTGATGGAGAAGACCGGGCTCATCTCCAGCAACGCGCACATGGCCGGCATGTCGGCGGCGAAGCCGGGCCGCTTCGAGTACGAGGTGGAAGCCGCGATCGAGCAGGTCTACATGCAGAACGGCGCGATGACCTGGGGCTATCCCTCGATCGTCGGCAGCGGCCCCAACGCCACGATCCTCCACTACAGCGCGTCGAGCCGGCAATTGCAGCCGGGGGACATCCTGCTCGTCGACGCGGCCGGCAGCTACCAGGGTTACACGGTGGACATCACCCGCAGCTATCCGGTGAGCGGCACCTACACCGAGGCGCAGAAGGAGATCTACCGGCTGGTGCTCGAGGCGCAGGAAGCCGGCATGAAGGCCGCCAGGGTCGGCAACAAGACCGCCGATGTCGAGAAGGCCGCCGAGGAAGTCGTGAAGGCCGGCCTGCTGAAGCTCGGCCTCATCACCGACGCCAGCGGCGAGCAGTTCCGCACCTGGTACACCCACGGCATCTGCCACTGGATCGGCATGGACGTGCACGACGTCGGCGACTACCAGAAGCCGCTGGCCGCGGGCATGACCTTCGTCGTGGAGCCGGGGATCTACGTCCGGCCGCAGGCGCTGGCCGACCTGCCCGACACGCCGGAGAACCAGAAGTTCAAGGCCGCGGTGGCGCCGGCGGTCGAGAAGTACAAGCACACTGGCATCCGCATCGAGGACTCGTTCCTGCTGACCGAGACCGGCCTCAAGCGCCTCTCCGCGACCGTGCCCCGCACGATCGAGGAGGTCGAGCGGTTCATGAAGACCGGCGAACGCCCGACGACGACATCGCAGCGTTAGCGGATGGGCCGACGCGGCTCCTCCTCCTGGCCTCAGGCCGCTGCTGTAGATCATTCGCCCCGCCCGGTCGCGGATGGACCGGCGTGGACCCTCCTCCTGGCCTCAGGCCGCTGCTGTAGATCATTCGGCCTGGAGGAGGGTCCACACCGGCCCATCCGCTTGTCCAGCGTGACTCGCTAGCCGCTAGCCGCTGTTCGAGATCGGCCAAGCGCACGCGCCATCTCGAGCGAGTCGGCGTAGTGGATCAACAGGAGGTCCGACTGTCGGATCGCCTGCACCAGCAGTTCGCGATCGAGCGCGCGGCCGGCGCCACCACAGGCTCGCGCGGTCTCGATGCGCAGCACGGCGTGGCACAGCGTGAGCCACGCCGCCAGCGACACGGCCGCATCGGCCTGATACGAAATCCACGATCCGAAGGCCCGGGCGGCAAGGTAGCGGCGCACAGGGCCGGCGTGCCGCTCCCACACCGGAGCGACATAGCGGGCATCGAGTTCAGCGAGCGTCGCCGGCGGATCGACGGCGAGCCAGGGATCGCGGCAAGTGGACGCGGCGATATCGAACCACCCGGGCCAGCTCGCTGGCGCGGCGAGTTGACGGGCGGTATCGTCGCGATCCGGTGCCGGGATCGGCGCCAGTGCGGACACCGCGGCTCCCAGTGACACACCGGAGGAAGGCTGCCAAGAGGCGAGCGTGCGGGCGTCGGCACGCACCTCCGCCAGAGCATGCTCCGGCGTCCCGTCGATGCGCGCGCCGGCCAGTGTCTCGACGACGTGGCGTTCCCACGCCGTCGCGCCCTCGGCATCGGTCAGCACCTGCGCGGTGAGGCGTGGCGGGAGCTCGCCGCGCACGTCGAGTCCCTCGGGAACGGTGCGGCTCGCTACGGCCGGCGGCCCGGCGACGATCGTGACGGGACGCTCGTCGTCGACGAGCATCGCCGCCGCCGTCGGGCAGTAGTGCGACAGCGAGACGCGGACGCCGCGATCGTCGATGAGGCACACCCGCGGGAAGTGCTGGCACGACGCCGGCAGCGCGTCGTGGCCGAGCGTGGTGTGGATGGCGCAATGACGGGGGCGTTCGATGCCGCGGCCGGCTCCTGCCGGAGCGGGCACGTGGAAGACGCACCCGCCGTCGACCTGCCGGAGGGTGCCGCGGACACCGTCGCGCGCTACCGGCCCCTCCAGCCACATGCGGCCCCGATCGACGGTCGTCAGGGTGCTGCGCGTCACCGCCTCGTCGATGTGCGCCACGACCGACGCCTCGACCGGCAGCGGCCAACCGGATCGGCAGCAGGCGCCGGAGTGCCGGCACGCGTAGTCCACGTGGCACGACAGCCACAGCGTGCCGGGATCAGTCGTCGGCGTCGTCACGAGCGATAGAGATCCCCCTGCAGGTACTTCAACCCGGAATCGCAGATGGTGGTCACGATTCGCGCGCCGGCCGGCAGCGCCAAGGCCCGCTGCAGCGCGATCCACACGTTGGCCCCCGACGAGATGCCGCCGAAGATGCCTTCCTCGCGCGCCAGGCGCCGCGCCGTGGCATAGGCATCGCCATCGGTCACGGCGACGACCGCATCGGCCAGGTCGGGCCGGTAGTTGGCCGGGGCGAAGCCGGGCCCGGTGCCCTCGATCCGATGTCCCGTGAACGGCCCGGAGGCGGTGAGGGCGCGGCTGGTCGCCGGCTCGCCGGCGATACAACGCAGGCCGGGCACGGCGGCCTTCAGCACGGCGGCGTTCCCCGAGAAGCAGCCGGAGGTCCCGACCATCATCACGAACTCGTCGAGACGTCCACCGAGCGCCGCGATCGTCTCCTCGGCCATCGCCCGATAGCCCGCCGGGTTGTCGGGGTTGTTGAACTGGTCGGTCCAGAACGTGTTCGGTTCGGTCGACAGGACCTTCGCCCGGGCGACGATCGCCTGGATCAGCTCCGGCGTGATCTTGCCGCCGTCACTGGGCAGCACGTCGAGACGGGCCCCGAACGCGCGCATCGTCTGCAGCTTCTCCTCGGAAAACGCATCCGAGGAGACGAAGTGTGCCTGGTAGCCGAGGGCCGCGCACACCATCGCCAGGGAGCTGCCGGTGCTCCCGCCGGTGTATTCGACGACACGACCGCCAGGGAGGAGCTGGCCGCGGGCGACGGCGCCCTGAATCATCGACAGCGCCATGCGGTCCTTCATGCTGCCGGTAGGGTTGGCGCCTTCCCACTTGACCCAGATCTCCACTCCGTTGTCCGGGACCACGCGTTCGAGGCGGATGAGCGGCGTCTGTCCGATTTGCATCCGCCGATCCTATCGCGCGGCCGCGGATTGGCCCGGCTCAATCGCCCGCCAGGTCGGCCTCGGCTTCGATCTCCACGAGGTACTCGGGCCCGACCAGCCGCGCCTCGACCAGGGTATTGGCGGGCTGGATCGCCCGGAACCGCTCGCCGTGCGCGCGCGCCACCGGTTCCCAGTGGGCGATGTCGGCGACGAAGACGCGGGTGCGCACGACGTCCTCGAGACGACCGCCCAGCGACTGCAGGGCGCCGGCGATCTTGTCGATCACGGCATGGGTCTGCGCGGCCGGGTCGGCGCCGCCGAGCAGCCGCGAGCCGAGCGTGGCGGTGGTGCCCGACACGCTGATGTGCCCGCCTCGACGGACCGCCCGCGCGTAGCCGGCCAGCGGCTCCCAGGCCGTGCCGCTGAAGCACCGGCGGGTGCCGTCGGCTGACGTGCGCACCTCGTACGGCGGCGGGAACGCGTCGACGTGGTGGCTCAGGTCGCCCGACGCGGTGAGGAACGGCGGCACGCGGTACTCGTCACCGCAGTCACCCGGTATGGGCGTCAGGGTCGCGATCGCCGCTTCCAGCCGCAGGCGATCGTCCTCGTCGAGGACGAAGCCGCCGAGGCGTGCGTTGTCGTCGATGTGCGCCCGTTCCCCGAGCCGCGCGCCGACAATCACCGCCGCCACGCCCGGCTGCTGCATCACGAACCGCGTCGCCACGTTGGCAATCGACACGCCGTGGCGATCGGCCACCTGCCGGGCCGCCCGCAGCACGCGCTGCAATGCCGCCCAGCCACCGGCCACGCGGATGAAGCGTCCGTACTTCATCTGCGGCCAGGTGCCCTGCCGTTCCCAGTCGGGTTCGGCGGCGCCCAGCCAGCGGTCGCTCAGCCAGCCGCCGCAGAGGGTGCCGTAGGCCAGCAGCGACACGTCGAACTCCTGGCATACCGCGGCCAGCGCTCCCGAGGCCCTCCGGTCGATGAGCGATGCGCTGACCTGGTTCGAGACCACCGGGAAGCCACTGGCCAGCACGAGCCGCAGGTGGGCGGCATCGACGTTGGTCAGCCCGAGAAAACGGATGAGCCCCTCGCGCTGCAGGTCGTGCAGGTGGAAGAGCGCCTCGAGCCACGACGGGTCGGCGTAGTTCCAGGCATGGAACTGCAGCAGGTCGATAGCCGGCACGCGGAGCCGCTCGAGCGATCGCACCACGGCGGTGCGCACGTCGGCGGCGCTCACCGGGCCCGGCGGCGGTACCCATTTGGTGAAGAGCTGCGCGTGCTGGCCGCCCTCGCCTTCGTGCGGACGGGCCCGGCCGGCGATGAGCTCGGCCGAGCCGTAGTGGTCGGCCATGTCGAAAGCGGTGAAGCCCGCCTCGATGTAAGGATGCATCGCCCGCGCCGCGGCGTCGAGGTCGATGGTGCGGCCGCCGCGCTCCATGTCGGCGATCTGCCACAGGCCGGTGACCACCCGCGAGATCGAGAGCCCGGGCGCCAGGTCGATGCGATCGATCAAAGACATCCGATGTTCCGCCTATTCCGGAGGCAGCGCCGCGAACCGCGCCGCCACGTCGACCCCCTGCGCCTCGAGCCGGCGCATCTCCCGCCAGTAGACCACGGTCGCCAGGGCCATCACGACGGCCCAGACCGGCGTCGACTTGAAGTACCACGCGGCGTCGCCGGTCAGGTCACGCCAGGTGTGCACCGCGAGATACAGCGTCAGGACGACGACCCCGGCCAGCGCCGCCGGCACCTGCTGCGACCGGGCGGGCAGCACCGAGACCGCCGCGGCCAGCGCCGGATTGCGCGCCGGCAGGGCCAGCACCGACAGCGCCATCAGGAGGAAGTTGATGAGCATCGACGTCACCAGGATGTCGACCCCGAGGAACCAGTCGCCGGCCAGGTGACAGCCGACGATGCTCAGGGTGGCCATGCCGGTGCTCAGCAGTATCGCCACGTGCGGGGTGCGGAACCGCGCGTGCACGGCGGCGACCGCAGCCGGGAAGATGCCGTCTTCCGCCCAAGCGAACATCAGCCGCGACACGCCCAGGAGCATCGCCGGCAGGTCCTTGATGAGCGCCACCGAGGCGCTGGCGACGATGACCACCGTCCAGAACGGCGGCAGCACCACGCCGAGCAGGCCCGGCGCGGTCACGTCGCGGCGCGCGGCCTCGGCGGCGACGTAGGTCCACGGCGCCGTGTGGTACACGGCCGCCGTGAAGAGGAAGTAGAACAGCGCCACCACGCCCACGGCGATGAAGATGGCCAGCGGCAGGTCGCGGGCCGGCCGCCGCGCTTCGCCGCCGGCCTGGGCGATCGAGTCGAAGCCGATGAACGACGCAAACAGCAGCACCGAGCCCGGCAGCAGCGTGGTCGTCAGCGGCGCGGCGGTGCCGGCGTCCGGCGGGGCGACGCCACGCGCCTGCAGCGCCCGCAGGAAGTCGCCGTGGTCGTAGCTGAAGCCGGCGACGATCACCACCGAGCCGAGGGCGAAGGTCAGGAACATCAGCGGCACCATCAGGCGCTCGTAGGCCTTGATCCCCAGCAGGTTGAGGAAGGCCGCCGCCCACAGCACCGCGATTGCGATGGCGATGCGCACGCCGCCGTGCTCGAGCGCGGCCGCCACATCGCGCCATTGGAGCGCCACGGCGATGTCGCGCAGGAACGGCGTGACGAGGAACGACACCACGCCCATCACCACCGACAGCGAGAACCACTGCGAGAAGGAGGCGACGAAGCCCAGATAGGGGCTGAGCGCCCGGCTGGCGAACACGTAGCTGCCGCCGGCGCGCGGCATCGCCGAGGCCAGGATGGCGTAGGCCAGGCCGGCGAGCAGCGCCGGCACCGCGCCCAGCACGTAGGCCGGCAGCACGTTCGGACCGATGCCCGGCACCTGCCGTTGCAGCATGAACGGGATGACGTTGACGGCCGCGCCCACCATCGCGCAGACGCCGGTGGCGGTGAGGCCGAGCAGGCCCATCTCGCGGGCCAGCCCGGAACGGGCCGTGATCCCGGGCGAGAGACCGGGGGCGCTCATTGGCGCGTGGTGGTCTGGGGCGGTAACGGCACACCCGAGGGGTGCATCGACGCGAAGAGCGTCACGTGGTTGTCGACGATCCGCTTCTGCTCGGCCTCGTTGACGTCGGTCGACCACACGTCGCGCTCCGAGGTGCCGCCCAGCACGATGCCGTCGGTGCGCGGCATCATGTGGATGAACAGGTTGCGCTGCGCTGCCGGGATGTTCACCCCGCCGTTGGTGCTGTAGCGCACCTCGGGCTGGGGCGGCAGCAGCACGAGCAGCCCGCGCAGCGGCATCAGCTCGTCGTCGCCGAAGAGCGCCTTGGCACCGAGACCGGTGCAGTTCACGATCACGTTCTCGGGCAGCGCCAGCACGTCGCGCGGGGTCTCGAACCTGCGGATGACGAACTGCCCGCCGAAGGCGAGCACGTCGTGCATCAGCGCATCGAGGTAGATGTTGGGCTCGATGCGCAGCTGGGGACTCTCGATGGCGTAGGTGGTCGGAAACGGATGCTCGCCCGGCTGGAGCAGCGTCCGTTCGCTGTCCAGGTGTCGCGGGAGCAACGCGTTCTCGCCGCCCGCCGAGGCCGCCGAGTCGGTTGGCGTGTAGCTGTTGATCCACGAGATGCCGTATTTCGGCCCGGTCATGAACTGGAGCTGCCGGTAGGCGATCTCGGCCGCCTGCACCAGCTGGGCGCTCCACTCCGGCGTGCGCTTGGCGAACTCCACCAGGCCCGAGGTCGGTGTCCAGGCCGCCAGCGAGAAGTTCGAGGTCACGTCGGGTGGGACGTTGGCCGCGTAGATCGTCACCGCGAAGCCTCGCCGCTGCAGCTGACGGGCCGTCGTCATGCCGACCACGCCGGCGCCGAGCACCGCCGCCCGCCGCTCCGGATGCGCCAGCGCCATGTCGGCGGCCATCGCCGCCGTGCCCCACGACAGCGACATGCCCGACCCGCCGTGGCCGTAGTTGTGGATGACGGTCTTGGCGTCGAGCTTCCCGGGCCTGAGCACGAAGCCCGACGGCCGGTGGGGCCGCAGCCCGACGGTCTGCCGGATCACGCGATCGGCCGACACCCGCACGAGCGGCAGCTGCACCATCGGCCGCCGCGGCGGCGCCGCTGGCGCCGTGGCCGGTGCCGTCCGCGGCGCGCACGCGTTCAGGCCGAGACCGGCGAGCGCGAGCCCGCCGTGGGTCAGCAACCGGCGTCGGTTCACGCGCCCGTCCCTACTTCGTCCGGGCCAGGTCGGAGACGATGTCGTAGTAGGCGCGGACGAAGCGGTAGAGCTCCGACTCGTTGATGCGCTCCTGGTCGCTGTGGGCGCCGAAGCCCTTCGGGCCGTCCTCGATGTCGATGGCCGGGCCGACCCCGTAGCACTGGATGCCCTTGGCGCGCAGGTAGGCCATGTCGGTGGCGCCGGTGCTCATCGCCGGCAGCGTGATGACGTCGTAGTGCTTCTTCATGTTCGCTTCGATGGCCGTGAAGGCGTCGGTGTTGAGCCGCGACACGCCGCCGGGCCGGACGTCGCGGGCGCCGTAGGTGACCTCCACGGCCGGGTCGTTGACGACCTTCTTCACCATCTCGAGGAACGCGGCCGGATCCTGGTCGGGGAGCATGCGCGTGTCGAGCGTGGCCCTCACTTCGGATGGGATGACGTTGGTGCGGTACCCGGCGTTGATCATCGTCGGCGAGATCGAGGTGCGGATGGTCGAGGCGTGGCGCGGCTCGTGGTCGAGGAAGTACTCGTCGGCGGCATCCTGCGCCTTGGGATCGCTGCCCAGGATGGCGCGGTAACGGGCCGCCGCTTCGGGATCCGAGATCGACGCCAGGCGCTTGAAGTAGGCGGCGGTCGTCTCGTTGAAGCCGATCGGCGGCTTCCACTTGGCGACCGCCGAGACCGCCGTGGTCAGCTTGACGACGGCGTTCGACCGCAACGGCACCGAGCCGTGGCCGGCCGTGCCCCGCGCGGTGAGAGTGATGGCGCGAGGAATCTTCTCGAGCGTCTGGATCGAGGCGAAGGTCACCTTGCCGCCCTGGCGGTTGAGGCTGCCGCCCTCGGCCAGGCAGAACTCCGACTCGATCTCGGCCAGGTGCTTGTCGACCATGAACTGGATGCCGAAACGGACCGCGCCCTCCTCGCCGGCCTCGAAGAGCGCGATGACGTCGCGGTCGAGGGGCACGTTCTGGCGCTTCAGCGTGAGCAGCGTCATCACCGTGGCAGCGACGTTGTCCTTGTCGTCGACGGTGCCGCGGCCGTAGATGTAGCCCTCCTGGCGAAGCGCGCTGAAGGGGGGGTGGGTCCATTTCGCGGCGTCGATGTTGACCGTGTCGGTGTGCGCCATCAGCAGGAGCGGGCGCTTCTTCCCTGAGCCCTTGAGCCGTGCCACGAGGTTGGGGCGGTTCGCCTCGACGGCGAAGGTCTGGGTGGAGATGCCCTCCTTCTCGAGCACCTGCCGGATGTAGTCGACCACCGGCTTCTCGACACCCGGCGGGGTGGTCGGCGGGTCGGTCGAGTCGATCTGCACGATGGCCTGGAAGTGCTTCAAGGTCTCGGCGTCTGCGGCCTTCCAGTCGATGCCGGCGGGACCCTGAGCCGAGGCGCCCGCCACGGCGGCGACGATCATCGCGAGCAACAAGGGTCTTCGCATGCGCGGATGGTAGTGTCCCGTCCTCGGGGCTCGCAACACATTTCGCGGGCGTGGCAGGCCCGTACATTTTCGGAGCTGCGCCCCCGAAAACCGTGTGCGACTCGACAGAATCGTCGGCGCCACACTGGCGCCCGGCGATGTTTCGGGCGCTCTATGCCGGATTCGACGACCGCTCGGGGTGGCAATGTGCTTGCACGGCCGGGCTGCCGTCATGTCCACTATCCCTCGGGTCGGCGTGGCTTGTTCCATCTCCGGTGAGCGCGCGGCCTTCACAGATTGGCTCCGCGATGCATCGCTCGAACCGGTGCTGCTCGTAGACGCCTGCCGGGTCAGCTCCGACGTCGCCGGCTTGCGCCTGACCGCGGTGGTCGCCGATGCGGCCCTGCTCTCCCGGGAATTTCTCGCGGCGCTCAGGAGCGTGGACGCCCAACTGCCCATCGTGGCCATCGGCGACGCCGGCGACCCGGACGAAGCCCGCCTCGTGAAGCGTGGGGTGTCCTTCTACCCCCGGCCCCTCGACCAGGCGACCTTCCTGCTCGCGGCGTCGCTTGCCATGGCCGAGGGGCGGCCGGCCCGGCGGTCACTCCGCCGGCTGGTGCCCCGGCTGCCCTCCGACATCGACGGCGCCTCGGCGTTCCTGCTCGACGTGAGCAGCGAGGGCCTGCGGCTGGAAGTGTCGCGCGAGGCCGGCGCCAAGCTCGGCCCGCACTTCCCGGTGCGGGTACCGATCTTCAACGTCGGCGTGGTCGTGCGCCGGGTCTGGGTCCGATCCGAATCCACCGCCAGCCAGCCCCGCGTGCAGTGCGGGGCCTCGCTCATCGAGTCGGACGAGCGCTCGATGGACGCCTGGCGGCGGATGCTCGAGAACACGCCCGAGTCGTCGGCGCCGGCGCTGAGGTACCGGCCGACACCGGCCAAGGTGGAACCGGAGCGGCTGTTCGGCCGCGTGGCGCAGATCGTGGCCGACACGCCCCTGGTGGGCACGCTGGCGCAGCTGCCCTGGCGCGGCCGCTCCTGACCGCGCGGCGCGCGTCCGCTACCCACGGCTTCACGCCGCATCGCACGCCGTAAGCGTGCAACGCCGCCAGCGACAGAAGTATTACAGTGGCCCGCGCGGAATCCCGATAGCATCGATTCCGCATATGGCTGCAGTCCCGAGAATCTACGGCCGCAAGGCCGCCTCCGGCGTCAACTGGATCACCTTCATCGCGATGTCGGCGTTCCACGTGGGCGCCATCGCCGCGTTCTTCTACATCGATCTCGGCGCCATCCTGGCCGCGGTCCTGCTCTGGTGGATCTCGGGCAGCCTCGGCATCGGGATGGGCTACCACCGGCTGCTCACCCACCGTGGCTTCAAGACGCCCAAGTGGGTCGAGTACGTCCTGACGACCTGCGGCACGCTCGCCCTCGAGGGCGGGCCGATCTTCTGGGTGGCGACGCACCGCATCCACCACCAGCACTCGGACAAGGACGGCGATCCGCACACCCCGCGCGAAGGCACCTTCTGGGCGCACATGGGGTGGATCCTGTTCGGCAAGGCGATGCACCACGACACCGAAGTGCTGAAGCGCTACGTGCCCGACCTGAGCCGCGACCGCTACCACCTGTGGCTCACCAACTGGCACTGGCTGACGCAGGTGGTCGTGGGCCTGGCGCTGCTGGCCTACGGCGGCCTGCCCTACGTGCTGTGGGGCACGGCGCTGCGTACCACCTTCGGGCTGCACTGCACCTGGCTCGTGAACTCAGCCACCCACCTCTGGGGTTCGCGCCGCTTCCTCACCCGCGACGATTCGACCAACAACTGGTGGGTGGCGCTTCTCAGCTTCGGCGAAGGCTGGCACAACAACCACCACGCGCACCCGGTGTCGATGCGCCACGGGCTGGCCTGGTACGAGCTCGACATGAACTACCTGCAAATCAGGCTGCTCGAGGCTGTCGGCCTGGCCTGGAACCTGAAGGTGGCCAGGATCGCCAGGGACGCCGCCGAGATCGTGCCGCAGGAGAGCCCTGATGCTGTGGACATTTCCGAAGCCGCGCCTGTGATGTAGTGCGCGGCTCCGGCGCTCTCGAAGTCGCCGGCGGGGCTAGGGACTGGGGGCTGGGGACTAGGGCTCGCTAGCACACGATTCACGGGCCGGGCGAGACATCGCCCGGCCCGTTGTCATTTCGAGCCCGCGCTCATGACAAGCGCTTTTGACAAGCCCGAGCCCCCAGCCCCCAGGCCCCAGCCCCTAGAATGTGGCCATGACCCGGCGCCAGATGGCCACGGTGGTCTTCATCGTCCTCTGCGTCGTCCTGGTGGCGGCGGCGGTGTCGCTGAACGTCGGGTTCATCCTGCGCGGGCAGCGGCTGCTGCCGCTCATCCTGGGCGTGATCGCGTTTGCCCTGATCATCGCCGGCATCATCGTCTACACGGTGTTCCTCGTGCGCGAGCTGCGGCGCACCGAGCAGCAGGACAGTTTCCTGAACGCCGTGACGCACGAGCTCAAGACGCCGATTGCGTCGATCCGCCTGTACCTCGAGACGCTGCAGGCGCGTGAGATCTCCGAGAGCCAGCGGCAGGAGTTCTATCGCGTGATGCTCGACGACACGACACGCCTGCAGTACACCGTCGAGCAGGTGCTGCGTGCCGGCGTGACCGGCCAGCGCCGCAAGCTGATGCACCGCGCGCCGGTCGACGTCGGAGCGCTGGCCATCGAGTGCATCGAGACGGTGCGGCGCCGGCACCATCTGGCCGACGACACGGTGACGCTCGCCGCGGCGGCGCCGGCGGCGGCGATGCTCGTCGAGGGCGACGCCGACGAATTGCGCACCGCCATTGGCAACCTGCTCGACAACGCCGTGAAGTACTCGGCCGCCGACGTGAAGGTCACCGTGGAGCTGGCCTCGCCGTCGCCCGATACCGTCTGGGTGCGGGTGCGGGATCGCGGCGTCGGCATCCCGCGACGGCAGCTGCGCCGGATCTTCAACCGCTTCTACCGGTTCCAGGCCCGCGGCTCCAGCGTGAAGGGCACCGGGCTCGGCCTCTACATGGTGCGTTCGATCGCCCGGCAGCACGGCGGGCGCGTCTTCGCGCAGAGCGAGGGCGAGGGGCGCGGCTCCACCTTCACCCTCGAACTGCCGAAACTGGCGGCGCGGAACGCGACATGAGCCGCATCCTCATCGTCGAGGACGAGCAGCACCTCGCCGACGGCCTGCGCTTCAACCTGGCCGCCGAGGGACACGAGGTCGACGTGGTGGGCGACGGCGACGAGGCGCTGGCGCGGCTGCGCGAACGCCGCGACGGCTACGACGTGGTGGTGCTCGACGTGATGCTGCCCGGCAAGAACGGCTTCGACGTGGCCCGCACCCTGCGGTCGGAAAGCGACTTCGTGCCGATTCTGATGCTCACGGCGCGCAGCCGGCCGGAAGACGTGCTCACCGGCTTCGAGAGCGGCGCCGACGACTACCTGCCGAAGCCCTTCGAGCTGGCGATCCTGATGGCTCGGGTCCGCGGGCTGCTGCGGCGCAAGCAGTGGCTGCGCGGGCCGGTGCAGTCGCCGCTACCGGCGTCGGCGCCGCCCTCCCCGTCCGAGGTGCTGGAGTTCGCCGGCCATCGGCTCGACCTGCGGGCGCTCGAGCTGCACGCCAACGACCGCGCCTACCGGCTCACCGTGATGGAGGCCGACCTGCTGGCCTATCTCGTGCGGCATGCCGGCGCCGTCGTGTCGCGCAAGGCGATTCTCGACGACGTATGGGGACTGCACGAGGACACCGATACGCGGGCGATCGACAACTTCATCGTGCGGCTGCGCCGGTATCTCGAGAAGGATCCGGCGCGCCCATCGCTGATCCTGGCCGTACGCGGCGTCGGCTACAAACTGCAGACGTCGGAGAACCGGCAGAGCTGAAGCTCTGCCCTACGCACAATCGAAGAACGCCTAGCGGCGCAGTCTCAGCCACAGGAAAGCCAGCGACTGCGTGGCGCGGAAATTGTCGTCGCTCACGAGCAGGAGCGTCGACGATCCGTCGGGGCCCGGGGGACCCTCGGCCATGCCCTCGAAGTTGCTGAACGTGCGCAGCGTCGGCGGCACCCGCGGCGCCAGAGTGGTGAGGTCGAGGAGCAGGCGCTTCAGCGCCGGCCGCACGCTGGCGCCGGCCAGCGAGGGGCGCGTCGAGACGTCGTCGGCGCCGTCGAGATCCACCAGGTGCAGCCGGACGGGATTGAAGGCCGGCATGCCGGGATCCCCACGCAGGCAGGCGCGCTCGAGGGCGATGAGCCGCGTGTCGTCGAGCGCGAAGAGCTCGCTCAACCCGTTCTCGCCGTCCTCGCAGGCCTCGCCGTAGCCGCTCTGCCGCGGCGTCGCGTCGAGGTCGTAGGCCCACTCGCGGCCCGGCCGCCAGGTGTCGCCCTCGGGCACGAACTCGAGCAGGCGGACCCGCCCGCCGCGGGCCCGGCTCGACACCGGTCCGTCCTGGGCGAGCGGCTGCTCGAGGCCGCTGATGAGGCGTCCGTCGGGCGTGCGGGTCAGGCTCTCGATCCCGAGGTTGTGCCGCACGCCGCGCGAGCGATCGGCCGGGTCCATCGTGAAATGCGCCCGCGGCTGCACCAGCCGGGTGACCCGCCCGTCGCGCGCGATGCGGAGCAGCGCCGGTTGGTGCGCCACGTCACGACGGTCGAAGTATCCCTCGTTGGTCGCCGCGAACTCGCCGTCGGCCAGCGGCGCCAGCGATTCCAGATCGAGTGCGGCGACGACCTCGGGCGACGTCTGGCCGTCCACGGCCCGGAGATAGGTGTAACGCAGCGGCGTCACCACCAGATCGGCCGTGCGCGCCGCCACGTCGAGCCACGCCAGGCGGGGCCGGACGACATCGTCCATCGCTCCCACCCACTCGCCTGTGGCCGGGTCGAAGGCCAGCCCCGACACGCTGCCGAACCGCAACGGGTCGCCAGGGATCGACAGCGAAAGCGGGGGGTTGACGCTGGCGCCGAGATAGTCGAGACCGGCGCCGGCGGCTGGCGCTTCCGCCACTGCCGAAGTCCGGGCGGCGCACCCCCATGCCGATGCGGCCACGGCACACGCCACCAGGATTGGCGGTATGCTCGATCGTCGTGCCAACCTGGAGTTACCAGCCATGAGACTCATGCGTTCCGTGTGTACGTGCGCCGCCCTGCTCGCAGTCTCGTCAGCCGCCTTCGCGCAGAATCCCGCCACCGCCTCCGTCAAGGGCCAGTTCGGCATGATCAGCGGCGTGCTCGCCCGCACGGCCGAGAAGATCCCCGAAAACCTCTACACGTTCAAGGCCACGCCCGAAGTGCGCTCGATCGCACAGCTCATCGGCCACGTCGCCGACGCGCAGTTCATGATGTGCGCAGCCGCGGTCGGCGAGAAGCCCGCCCAGAGCGGCATCGAGAAGTCGATGACCACCAAGGCGGCGCTCAGCAAGGCCCTGGCGGACTCGTCAGCCTACTGCAACAAGGTGATCGACGGCATGACCGACCCGAAGGGCATGGAGATCGTGAAGTTCTTCACCGGCGACACGCCCCGGCTGATGGTGCTGACGTTCAACATCGCCCACAGCTACGAACACTACGGGAACCTGGTCACCTACATGCGCCTCAACAAGATCGTGCCGCCGTCGAGCGAGAAGACGGGGATGGACTAGGGCAAGGGACTGGGGGCTGGGGGCTAGGGACTGGGGCTTGTCGGCCACGCACTACCCAGTGGCGCGGAAGACCGGACATCGCGCCGCGCTAGTCCTCCTCTCCGCGTTGTGCGCACAGGGCTGCGCGCCCATCTATTGGCTGGGCGCGCAGCTCTTCTACGACAAGGCGCCGAACCCGCCGTCGGTGCAGCTGGGCGTGTCCTACGACCCCGCCGCGCCCGACGATCCCAAGCGGCAGCTCGATCTCTACCTCCCCGGCGGCCGCGACTTCCCGGTGGTGGTCTTCGTGCACGGCGGCGGCTGGGCGTGGGGGGATCGCACCCAGAAATTCGGCGGCGCCGACATCTACCGCAACATCGGCCGGTTCCTCGCCAGCCGCGGCTACGGCGCGGCGGTGATCGGCTATCGCCTCGTCTGGGCGGTCGACTGGCGCGACCAGTTGCGCGACGTTGGCGCGGGCGGTCGCCTGGGTGCAGGGCCACATCGCCGAGCACGGCGGCCGCGCCGATCGTGTCTTCCTGATGGGCCACTCGGCGGGCGCCCAGCTCGCCGCCCGCGTCGCCACCGACCCGGGCTGGCTGGCCATGACCGGGGGCGACCCACGCGGCATCTGCGGCGTGGCGGCGGTGAGCGGCGCCGCCTACGATCTCGGCGATGCCGACTCCTACCGGATCGGCTTCGATCCCCTCTACTTCGCCGAGCGCTTCGGCGGCAGCCGGCTCGATGGCAACTGGTGGCACGACGCCTCGATCTGGCCGTGGCTCGATGCCGACGACCCGCCCTTCCTCGTCGTGTTCGCCACCGGCGAGCATCAGGGGCTGCAGCGGCAGTCGCGGCTGTTCCACGAACGCCTGGTGAAGGCCGGCATCCCGACGACCTTGACCACCGTCAAGGGCTCCAGCCACGAGCGCATCATCCTGGAGCTCAGTCGCGCCGACAAGACGGCAGGGCCGGCGGTGCTGGACTTCCTCCGCGATACGCCGTGCCCGCGGGCGCCGGTCGCGGCGCCCGGCCACGGCCGTCAGTCGCGCGGCGACGTCGCCCGGCGGCAGGTAGGTGCTGAACCGCTCGGCGAGCGTCCGGGCGTAGCGTTCGACGAGGTCGGCCACGCGGACCCGGTCGGGCGAGGCGACGATGAGCCCGGCGTGATGACGCTTGGACAGGCGCCACACCACTTCGGGATCTCCGAACTCGGCCAGGTCGGGCCACTCCTGCCGCGCCAGCGAGGTGACCAGACCGGCGTAGTCGCCGCGCAGCGGCGGCGGCGCGTACAGCTCCTTGCCGCCGGCCAGCTCCACCTTCGCCCATTCCGCCCACAGGTTCATCCCGGTGGCCGCCTCGACCAGCTCCACGATGTGGGCGCCGCCGACGCGTGCCGAGGTCTCGAGGAAGTACCACTGGCCGTCGGTGCCGTGGATGAACTCGGTGTGCGACACGCCGCGCACCAGGCCGAGCGCGGTCAGCACCGAGCGATTGGCGACTTGCAGCGCGCGGTCCTCGGCGGCGCCGCGTTCGACCAGCTGCGTCGTGAAGACGCCGCCGCCGTGCGACACGTCGAAGGGCGGGCGGCCGTAGCGGCTGGCCACCGCTACCAGCACCTCGCGCTCGTAGACCACGCTGTCCACGTGGTAGACCGCGCCCGGCACGAACTGCTCGAGCAGGTGGAACGACGCCCGATCGCCCAGCGCGTCGACCAGCGGCCACAGATCCGCCTCGTGCTGCACTTTCTTGATGCCGATGGTGCCGGCTTCGAGCCGCGGCTTCAGCACCCACGGTGGCGCCACGCTGGCGCAGAAGGCCCGCACCTTGGCCTCGTTCAACACGTGCACGAACGGCGGCACGCGCACACCCGCCTCGTCGGCGCGCAGGCGCATGGCCAGCTTGTCGCGGAAGTATCGCGTGGTCGTCTCGCCCATGCCCGGTACCCGCAGGTGCTCCCGCAGCGCCGAGGCCTTCTCGAGATCGAAGTCGTCGAGGGGCACGACGCGATCGATCGGCACGTGGCGGGCCAGGTGGCTGGCGCCGAGGATCAGGTCGTCGAGCGTCCAGCGGTTGGCGTCGTCCTTCACGAAGAAGATGTCGTCGAGGCTCTCGCGCGGCCAGTCGGCGTCGCGCAGGCTCTCGGACGTCACCAGGTAGACGCGCGCGCCCTGGCGCTTGGCTTCGCGCAGGAACGCCTGACCCTTGTGATACGACGCAATGCACAAGATGGACAACGATGCGGACATGCGAGGGCCCCGGACCACGTCGGGCCGCATGCTACCATCTGCCGCGTGGGCGTCTTCGACGAGCCGCCTCCGGAGGAGCACGGGTCAGGCCGCCCGCCGCTCGGGGTGGTCGGCCTGGTGGCGCTGCTGGCGGTGGGCGCGGCGATCTGGTTCGTGAGCAGGCGCGACGACGCCGCCGACGAGCGCGACCGCGCCGGTCGCGACGCCGCGACCGGCGGCGAAGGCATCCGCGCCGAAGAGCGCCCCGACCCCATCGCCCGAGCCCGAGGCCGCCGCCGCCCGCCGGTCGGAGGCCAAGACCGCGGAGCCCGCCGATGCACCCGCGGATTCTGCGCCGGCCACCGGCGCCGCGGTGCTGGTGGTGGAGTCCGACGTGCCGGGCGCGTCGGTCTTCCTCGATCGCGAGTTCGTCGGCACGACGCCGGTCACGCTCAAGGACCTGTCGCCCGGGCCCAAGCGCTTGAACCTGTCGGCCGAGGGATTCGACGGCATCTCCCGCACGATCGAGGTCGCATCGGGCCAGGCTCAGCAGACCGTCGCCGTGCGCTTCAAGGAGGTGCGGCTCGACGCCGCCACGGGCGTGGCGCACAAGCACGGCGTCGGCGGCGGCTGCGAGGGCACCCTGCGGGCCACCGTCGACGGGCTGGCCTACGAGACCAGCAACGCCGGCGACGCCTTCTCGCTGCGTTACGACCAGGTGGAGTCCTTCGAGGTGAACTACCTGGACAAGAACCTGCGCGTGAAGCAGCGCGGCGGCAAGACGTGGAACTTCACCGACCGGCAGGCCGAGAACGCCGACCGGCTGTTCGTGTTCCACCGCGACGTGCAGGCGGCGCGCGACAAGCTGGCCAAGGGCTACGCTGCCGCCCGCTGATTGGGCCCCCTTAGACGCAGCCGGCGGCGGGAAGTTTCAACGGCCGGCGGGTCCGGATCCGCTTGATCCCGCCGCACCCGGGCCCTATTCTGGAGTCACTGCGCCGTCGTTCCGGCGCCGCTGGAGTCTGATACCCACACCATGAAACGCATCCTGTTGTTCGTCCTCACCAACCTCGCCGTGATGGCGACGGTGTCGATCGTCCTCAGCCTGCTCGGCTTCGGCGGCTACCGCACGGCCGCCGGCCTGGATTACGGCGCGCTGGCGGTGTTCTGTCTGGTCTGGGGCTCGGCGGGCGCGTTCATCTCCCTGCTGCTGTCGCGGTGGATGGCCAAGCGCGCGATGGGCGTCGAGCTGGTCAACGGGCGCACTGGCCACGAAGAGGCCGATTGGCTCTTCCACACGGTGGAGCGCCTGGCGCGCCAGGCCCAGCTGCCGATGCCGGAAGTGGGCATCTACAACTCGCCCGAGGTGAACGCCTTCGCCACCGGGCCCAGCAAGTCCAAGAGCCTCGTGGCGGTGTCGTCGGGGCTGCTGCGCGGCATGCGGCGCGAGGAAGTGGAGGGCGTGCTGGCCCACGAGCTCTCCCACATCCAGAACGGCGACATGGTGACCATGACCCTCATCCAGGGCGTGGTCAACGCGTTCGTGCTGTTCGCCTCGCGGGTCATCGCCAACATCGTCCGTGGCGCCGTCGACTCGCGCAACGCTGCGATGGTGGGGTTCATCGTGACCATCGTGCTCGACATCGCCCTGGGCATCCTCGGCGCGATGGTCGTGGCGTGGTTCTCCAGGGCGCGCGAGTTCCGCGCCGACGCCGGCGCAGCCGCCCTCATGGGCGGCGGCAGCGCCCTCACCGGCCGCGGCAACATGATCGCGGCGCTGCGCCGGCTGCAGACCACGCACCAGCTGGTCGACCCGTCGAACCAGGCGCTGGCGACGATGAAGATCGCCGGCGGCGACCGCCGCTGGATGATGCTCTTCTCCACTCACCCGCCGCTCGAGGAGCGGATCGCCGCTCTCGAGCACCTGCGATGAGGACGCTGGCGGCAACGGTGCTGGCCGCCGCGGTACTGGCCGGACCCTCGCCGGCGCTGCTGGCCCAGGCCGCGCCGGCGGCGAACGCGCGGGCGGTGCAGGCGGCCGTCGAGCATTTCCTCGACGTGCTCGGCAACCGCGATCTCGATCGGGTGCCGGCGCTCTTCGCCGCCAAGGCGACGATGGCGGTGACCCGGCAGCGCGACGGCCAGTGGACCACCACCATCCAGTCGTCCGAGGAATGGCTCGCCAGCCTGCGGGCGCAGACCACGGCCACGAAGTTCCGCGAGCCGCTCACCAACGTACGCGTCGACGTCGAGGACGACCGCCTCGCCTTCGTGCGCGCCGACTTCACGGTGGTCATCGACGGCCAGGTCCGGTCGCACGGCGTGGACTACTTCACGCTGGTCAAGGACGGCGACGCCTGGAAGATCCTGAACGGCGCCTACACGTCGCACCCCGGGGCGCCGAAGACCTCGCAATAGACGCCGGCCCGGCGCCATCCGGCCGGCGCCGGCACCGTTGCCGCGATGCCACGCGGGCACACGTTCACGACGGTCGAAACGATCGCCCGGGCCTTGCCCGACGTCGAGGTCACCACGTCGTGGGGCCAGCCGTCGCTGAAGGTGCGCGGCAAGATGTTCGCGTGCATGGCCTCGCACCGGTCGGCCGAGCCGAACTCCCTGGTCGTGATGATGGACTTCGCCGATCGCGACGCCCTCGTCGAGGATGACCCGGACACCTACTATCTGAAGGAGCACTACCTGAACTACCCGTGCGTGCTCGTGCGCCTGGGCCGGGTGCGGATCGACGCCCTGCGCGACCTGGTCGCCGGGGCGCACCGCTTCGTCGGCACCAAGCCCCGGCGCAAGCCGGGGCGTTCGCCCCGCCGCTGAGAACTCCCGGCAGGTCAACCAACCTGCATAGAATGGTCAGGCGGCTCCGCGCGTCGAGCCCCGACCAGGAGATGGCCATGCCGTGTCTGCGCCTGACCCAGAGCGCCACTGTCTGTCTCATGCTGTGCGCCACGCTCGCGCTGGTTGGCAGCGGCTGTGGCGACAGCCGCGGTTTCGAGGTGCCGACCGCGCCAAGCCCGCCGCCGCCGGCGCCTGGACCTCGGCCTGGAACGTTCGACGTCTCCGGGGCGTGGGCCGGGACCAAGACCGTCGTCTGGGATCCGATCGACGGTGGCGGCAGCTGTTCCCGGCCGGCGATTGCCACCTTGACGCAGAGCAACGGCACGGTGACCGGGCTATTCACCGACCCGGGCTGTGGTGCCGCTGAGGATCAGTACCGGTTGGAAGGCCGGATCGAGGGCGACGTCCTCACCGGTCGCATCGTCTTTCCGTCCTTCACGTGGGTGGCATCAGGGCGGGTGACCGGTGACCAGCTCAGGGTCGGCGCCACGAACGTCACCTGGGACCTGCACCGATAGCGGATCCGATGGCGCGGGGTCGCGGCAGCCCAGACGCTACAATGAGCCGGGCATGTTCTCGGAAACCGTCGATGCCGAAGGCCACCTGATCGACTCGGGCGACCTGCAGGCCATCCTCACCACCATCGTCGAACAGGGCGCCAGCTACGAGATCCTGCAGTTCGACATGGGGCGTACCAACGCCTCCCCGTCGCGCCTGTCGCTGCGCCTGTCGAGCGGCACCCGCGAGGGCCTCGACCACCTGCTGGCCACGCTCACCACCTTCGGCTGCTACGTCCAGGGCGCGCCCGACGCGGTGATCCGGGTCAACGACATCGACGGCGCCGCGCCGGAAGACTTCTACTCCACTACCAACCACCGCACCCAGGTGCTGCTGAACGGCGCGTGGACGGCGGTGACCAGCCAGCGCATGGATGCCGTGATCGTGGTCGACGGCGAGACTCCCACCTGCCGCAAGCTACGCAGCCTGAAGAAGGGCGACCGCGTGGTGTGCGGGATGCAGGGCATCCGCGTCAGGCCCGACCTGCAGGGCCGCGACAAGCCAACCTTCGGGTTCATGAGCAACGACGTCTCCTCCGAGCGGCGGGTCGAAGTGGCGGTGGCGCGCGTCGCCGAGATGCTGCGGCAGACCCGCGCTCGCGGCGAAAAGATCGCGTTCGTGGCCGGCCCGGTCGTGGTCCACACCGGCGGCGGCGAATACCTCTGCGAGCTGATCCGCCAGGGCTACGTCGACGTCGTGCTGGCCGGAAACGCCTTGGCCGTCCACGACATCGAAGCGGCGCTGTCGGGCACGTCGCTCGGCATCGACCTCGACACCGGCCGGCCGGTGGAGCACGGGCACCGCAATCACATGCGGGCCATCAACGCCGTCCGCCGCGCCGGCGGCATTGCCGCAGCGGTCAGCTCCGGGCTCCTGGCGCGCGGGGTGATGTACCACCTGCACCTGCACGGCGTGCCCTACGTGCTGGCCGGCTCCATCCGCGACGACGGCCCGCTGCCCGAGACGGTAATGGATCTGGCGCTGGCCCAGGACCGCTACGCCGAGGCGCTCACCGGCGTGGGCGCGGTGATCATGCTGTCGTCGATGCTGCACAGCATCGGCGTCGGCAACATGGTGCCGTCGTGGGTCACGGTCGTGTCGGTGGACATCAACCCGGCCGTCGTCACCAAGCTGAGCGACCGCGGCTCGACGCAGACGGTGGGCGTCGTCACCGACGTGGGCCTCTTCCTCCACCAGCTCGCCGTCAGGCTGCGGAGCGCCGGATCCGATGTACACCACGCTCATTGACGCCGTCGATCTGATGTCGAATGTCCACGACCCTTCGTGGGTCGTGCTCGACGCCCGCTTCGAGCTGGCCGCGCCGGCCCGGGGCGAGGCGCTCTACCGCGAGGGCCATATCCCGGGGGCGCGCTACGTCAACCTCGACACCGACCTGTCGGGACCGAAGATCGGTACGACCGGCCGCCATCCGCTGCCCGACCCCGCATCGGCGGCCGCCGCCTTCGGCCGGCTGGGCATCGGCGACGACACGCAGGTGGTGGTCTACGACGCCGATACCGGCGCCTTCGCCGCCCGTGTCTGGTGGATGCTGCGCTGGCTCGGCCATTCGCAGGCAGCGGTGCTCGACGGCGGGCTGGCGTCGTGGACCGGGGCGGGGCTGGCGCTGTCGGATGACGAGGAGCAGTGGACACCGGCGCGGCTCACGCCGCGGGTGGACTCGGGGGCCCGGGTCGGCGTCGACGAGGTGCTGCCGCACGTGCAGCAGCCTGGACACGTGCTGGTCGACGCGAGGGCCGCCGATCGCTTCCGCGGTCAGAACGAGACGCTCGACCCGGTGGCCGGCCACATCCCCGGTGCGCTGAACCGGTTCTTCCAGCAGAACCTCACGCCTGAGAAGACGTTCAAGACGCCGGAGACGCTGCGCGCGGAATGGGCCGCGGTGCTGGGCGGAGCCGACGCGTCCAAGGCGGTGATGTACTGCGGATCGGGCGTGACCGCCTGCCACAACCTGCTGGCCCTCGAGCATGCCGGGCTGCCCGGGGCGCGGCTCTTCCCGGGGTCGTGGAGCGAATGGTGCGCCGACCGCAGCCGGCCGGTGGCAACGGGGGACTAGGGCGCTTTGGGGTTCGAAGGGCAGAGCTTCAGCTCTGCCTGGGAGGCGGCTGTCGACAGAGCCGCCTACGCTCGGTGCCAGCCTCTGCTCGTCAGAACCCAAAGGCGAGGCCGGCGCGGAGGGGCACCAGCAGGCCAATCACGTCGAGTTCCCCCTGGATGCCGACGCGGATGTCGGCGAACACACTGAGCCGCCGGGTCAGCCCGACGCGGGCGCCGCCGCCGAACAGCAGTAGCCACGCGTCGTTCTCGACCTGATCGGGAAACGTCTCGCTCACGGTCGGGCGCGACGTGCCGCCGCCGAGACTGGCCAGCACATAGGGCGAGGTCCGGCCGAAGGTCGCGGGGACGAAGCGGACTTCGCCGCTCACGAACGTCGCGGTTCCGCCGCGGGTGGCCCCGAAGCGGCTGCTGTCCGTCGGCAGATGAATGCGCTCCGCGCTGACGAGCAGGTCGAGGCGCTCGTTCGGCGCCAGGCCGACGGCAATCGACCAGTTGTCGCCGCCCACGTTGAGCTGGGTGCCGGCCGCCGCCTGCCCGATGACCCGCACGCGGGTCCCTTGCCCTGACGCCAACGCCGGAAGAACGACTGACAATGCGGCGACCGCGATCAGCACACGCCTCGTCATCACGCGAGCTTAGACGGGTGGTCCCAGGGGTCGGCCGTCTCTCTCCGTCCGTCCCACAGCCGGTCACACGCCTCCTTCACCCAACGTTTCCACCCCTCCCTTCGTCCAAGCTCCCGACGACTTGATCCGGGAGCTACCACGATGACCTTTCGAATGACCGCGGCCGTACTGGCCGCCCTGACCATCGGCGGATCGACGCTGGTGCTCGCCGCCGGCGACACCCACGCCCAGGATGACTTCCGCCTTGCCCATCGCGAGGCCGTCCGCGAGATCCGCGAGGCCGTGCGCGAGGCCGTCCGCGACGCGCGATACGACGCCCGGCACATCGTGCGCGACGTGATTCGCGACGTGATGCGCGAAGTCCAGGCGGCCACGGGCTGGACGTGGAGCGACAGCAGCGACTACGAGCGGGCCGAGCGGCGCCGTGAACAGGCCGACCGCCGTCGCGACGACGCCGAGCGCCGCCGCGAGAGCCTCGAGGCGCGGCGCGACGAGCGGGCCCGGCAGCGTGATGCCCGCGCGTATCGCACGGCGAGCCCCACCGACGACCCGTGCACCGAATCGCGCGGCGGCGACCGTGGCCACGCCTGCGAGGTGCGCGACTCACGCCTGCCGGCGCCGGTCGGTCCGCTCACGGTGGATGCCGCGCCCAACGGCGGCATCCGCGTCGAGGGTTGGGATCAACCGGACGTGCTCGTGCGAGCCGTCGTGCACACCCACGGCGAGGACGATGCCGAGGCGCGCGCGCTGCTCCCGAGCGTGCAGGTCACGGCCGCCGGCACCCGCGTGGGCGCCGAAGGTCCCGAGCGGGTGGAAGGCCGCCGCCGCAGCGGCTGGTCGGTCAGCTTTCGCATCTGGGCGCCACGGCAGACCGCCCTGGCGCTCACCGCGCGCAACGGCGGCGTGTCGCTGCACGGCATGCGCGGCGACTCGCGCTTCTCCACCACCAACGGCGGCGTCACCCTCGACGAGGTGGGCGGCCACGTCGTCGGCACGACGCGCAACGGCGGCGTGAACGTGCGGCTGGGCGGCGCCAGCTGGGAGGGCGAAGGCCTCGACGTCGAGACGACCAACGGCGGCGTGTCGCTGGCGATCCCCGCCGGTTACTCGGCGGAGCTCGAGGCCAGTACCGAGAACGGCGGGTTCCGCACCGACTATCCGCTCACCGTGCAGGGACGCCTCGATCGCCAGGTGCGGGCGACGTTGGGCGGCGGCGGGCCGCGCCTGAAGGTCACCACCACCAACGGCGGCGTGCGGATCACCCAGCGCTGAACAGGCCTGTCTACCCGACGTGCGGGCTGACGCGGCCCGACTCGCTCTGGTAGTAGTCCGCCGATGACGCGGTGAAGAGGACGAGCAGCAGCCTCGCGTCGTCGGGCCCACCCGGGAACCACCGTTGGAAGCTGTGACGCCACAGCGTGGCCGCCACGCCGGGTTCGGTTATCAGCTGGGCAACGCCCGAGACGCGCAGGTAGACGCGCTCGTCGCGGCTCAGGAACGTGAGCGTCAGCACGTGGCGGCGGGTCGTCTCCCACTCGAGCGCCGTGCGCGCGTCGGCGAGCAGCCAGAACCGCCGCACCTCGTCGTCTCCCGGGGTCTGGGGCACGTAGATCGCGCCGCGGCCGTCGGCCGTCAGCAGCACGGCCGGCTCGAAGCGGGTCAGCGTCTCGACCACGCGGGCCAGGGCGTCAGGGCCCTCCACGTGCTCGACGCCTGGGGACGGCGAGGGATGGGCCGTCACGGTCGTGCCAAGCATAGACCCGGGCTCCGGCGTTGATGTCACGTCGATGACCTGCGTTGGGGACCGCCGGCGTGCAGCCGTTCAGAACACCAACTTCATGCCGAACTGGACGATCCGCGGATCGTAGGTGGCGGTGATGGTGCCGAAGCCGGCCTCACTGCGGTTGCCGTTGGGCGCGCGGAAGTTCGAGCGGTTGAGCACGTTGAAGGCCTCGACCCGGAACTCCAGCGCCCCCTGCGGCCATGGCATCGGCACCCGCTTGGTGGCCTGGACGTCGAGCCCCCAGAAGCGCGGACCGCGCACGGTGTTGCGCCCGGCGTTGCCGAACGGCTGGCTGGGGTCGGTGGGAATCACCACCGTGTCGCGATTCAGGTAGTTCTGCGGGGTCCGGCTGTCCTCGGGAGTGAGAACGTCGCCGCTGACGTTGGGCCGGTAGTTGTTCGCCCCGCGGAAGTCCTGCTGGATGCCCGAAACCTGGAACGCGGGGGCCGGGTTGTAGCGCAGCGTGACGGTCTCGCCCGCCGCGATCGTGTTCACGCCGGCCACCTGCCAGCCGCCCAGGAGCAGGTCGAGGGCCAGCGGCGCGTCGCCCAGATAGCGGCGGCCACGCCCCACGGGAAGCTCCCACACGACGCTCGTGGTGCTGTTGTAGGGCTGGTGGTAGCCCGACAAGGCGTACTCGGCGTCGAGATTGCGGAAGTCCTGCGGCGCCGGGAAGTTGCCGTTCGGGCTTTCGAGCGACCCCGCGCCGTTGTCCTTGGTCTCAGAGAGCGTCAGCGAGGCGACGAGGCCACGACTTCGACCTTCTCGGTCAGCTGCCCCACCGCCATCACGACGTCCACGCGCTGGCGGGCGCCGACCGTGACCTGCACGTTGTCGACCACCGCCACCGAGAAGCCGCCCTTGTCGGCGGTGACCACGTAGCGGCCAATCCGCACGTTGAAGAACTCGACGTTGCCGGCGGCATCCGAGCTCCGCTCCTGGGCCACGCCGGTGTCGAGGTTGGTCAGGCTGACGTGGGCGTCGGCGACCACGGCGCCGGTCGTGTCGCGCACGGTGCCGACGACGGTGGCGGTTTCGAACTGCGCCGCGGCCGGCAGCGCCGGCAGGGTCAGCAGGGCAATCGCGAGGAGGGCGTGGACAGGTCGCATGCGGGCCTCGTCATGGACTGGTGCCCGTCCGCAAGCCCCACGCATCTCGCGTGACGGCCCGGCGGAGGGGGCACCGAGACGCCGCACCGGCGCCTCGGGTACACACCCTAGGGGGCCCGCGTCACCGCCGCGCAACGGCGACATCACGGGACGGGAAACTCCTAGACTAGGGGCTGGGGACTGGGGGCTGGGGACTGGGGCACGACAAACGCGCCGCGTGCCGACGACGTAACTTCGAGCGACGCCGCGGCTGCCCAGCTGCAACAGTGACGATTCGCATGGGACAGCTGGTAAGAATCTGGATCAAGCGGGTGCACCGGGGGCCGATGGACGCGGTCGCCGAGGCCGAGCTGGTCGCCGGGAAGGGCCTGCGTGGCGACGCCACGCAGGGCGGACGCCGGCAGGTGACGATCATGTCGCTCGACCGGTGGCAGGCGCTCACCGCGCATCTGCCGGGGCCGCCCGCCCCGCACATCCGCCGGGCGAACCTGCTCCTGGGCGGCATCGACCTCGACCACAGCCGGGGACGTGTGCTCCGCATCGGCGAGGCGCGGGTGCGCGTCTTCGGCGAGACGCGGCCGTGCCATCAGATGGACGAGGCGTGTCCGGGACTGCAGGCGGCGCTGTCGCCGTCGTGGGGTGGCGGCGCGTTCGCCGAGGTCCTCGAGAGCGGGACGATCGCCGTGGGATCGCCGGTGTCGTGGGAAGACGCTATGGTTACGGACGCGGCGGGCACAGCGACCGAAACGAGAAGCCGCGCTGCTTCAACCGCGGGATGAGCGCGGCGGTCGCCGTCGCCGTGCGCCAGCGGTCGGCGCGGGGATTCTTGTGGTGGCCGTCGTGCATCACCACGATCGAGCCGTCGGACACCCGCTTGGCGAGGCGCGCGGCCAGCCGCTCCGGCTGCGGTGCGCGCCACCAGTTGAAGTCCCACAGCGCGAATCCCCACCCGACCAGGCGGTACCCGGCGCGATCGAGCCCTTCGTACATCTCCCAGCCGCGCCAGCCGGCGTGCGGGCGGAACAGCCGGCACGGCCGGGCCCCGGTCAGCGCCTCGATCCGGTCGGCCTGCGCCTCGAGCATTTCGGCCAGATCGGCCGGCGCTTTCAGCATCAGCGCCCGGGTGCCCGAGTGCAACGCCACGCCGTGCCCCTCCTCGACGGCGCGCCGGACGACCGGCGCAGTCTCCGCGGTGACGTACCCGGGAATCACGAAGAACGTCGCCGAGGCGCCCTCCCGTGCCAGGGCGTCGAGCACGGCGGGCGTGGCATCGGGATTCGGTCCGTCGTCGTAGGTCAGATAGACGGCCGGACCACCTTCACCTTTCGGCCCTTCCCACAGCGATCGCCCGGGGCCGGCATATTCGAGGAGGAACGGAAACGGCGCCGTGTGGGCGAGCGCGACGAGGGCGAAGCCGATGAGGACGAACCACACGGACCTACCTCCCGGCGATCGCGCTCCTCAGGGGCTGGAACGCGAACGAACTACAGCCCGAACGACGCCATCGCCAGCCACTCCATGATCTGCGCGGCGTAGGGCTTGACCAGCTCGCGGTTCTTCGCCGGCGCATCGGGCAGGTCCACTTCGGGGACCGTGACCTGCGCGCCCGAAGCCATCGACTTGATGAACCGCTCCACCTCGCGCGGATCGTAGCGCGCCGCCTCGATGCCGGCCGCCTGGTAGACGCGGAGCCGGACCCACGAGAACTCCTCGCGCGAGAACTTCTCGGCATTGAGGGCGTCCACCTGCGCCCGACGCGCGTCGAGATAGATCCCCGACATGTCCGACAGCCCCGCGAGCAACTGCGACAGCGACGGCGGCACTTCGGTGCCATCGGGCCGCGTCGTCGCCAGGTCCTTGTACTTCTCCTTGAAGGCGTCGGTCCGCGACCCCAGCGTGGCCTTCACATGCGCCTGGACGCGCAGGAACCGCTCGACCTGTTCCTTGCTCAGCTCGCCGTTGGCGGGACCGGTGTAGGAGGCGGTGTTGGCGAGCAGCTTATCGGTCGCGGTGATCTCGGCCAGTCGCGACGCGTTCGCGGCCATATCCCGGGCGCCCTCGACCACCGGCCGGGCGGCGCGCCACAGGAAGTAGCCACCCACGCCGGCCACGACCATCAGGAGCACGGCCACGATGAGGCAGCCGGCGAGGAGCTTCTTCATGCGGCGATGCTAACGCATCGCACCGGGGGCTGGGGGCTAGGGGCTGGGGACTGGGGCTCGCCTCCGCCACGCTTCGCATCGCCACGCATCCTCGAGGCGATGCACGAGCCCGGCTTTGCCGGCGGGTTCGTGGAAAGCGTGACTCACGCGCGCGCCAGTCCCCAGTCCCCAGCCCCCAGCCCCGCTACTGCACTCTGAGCGCGGCCATGGGATCGACCCTCGCCGCGCGCCGGGCAGGCACGAACGCCGCCGCCAGGCCGGTGGCGAGCAGGAGCACGCCGACGGCCACGAAGGTGAGGGAGTCGAAGGGGCTCACCTGGAAGAACAACAACCGCATGGCGTTGGACAGCGCCACGGCGACGCCGAGGCCGGCGACGATCCCCAGGCCCACCTGCCACGCGCCCTGGCGCATCACCATGCGCAGCACATCCGCGGCGCCGGCGCCCACCGCCATCCGCACGCCGATCTCCTGGGTGCGGCGGCTGACCGAGAAGGCCATCACGCCATAGAGCCCGACCGTCGCCAGGAACAGCGCCGCCACGCCGAACACCGAGAACAGCGTGCCGAAGATCCGCCAGCCCCAGGTGTTGTCGTCGATCGTCTTCTGAATCGTATTGACGTTGTAGATCGGCAGGTTGCGGTCCAACTCCGATACCGCCTGCCGGACCCTGCCGCTCAGGGCCAGCGGGTCGCCGGCGGTCCGTAGCAGGACGTTCATCGTCGAGTTAGGGCGTTGCGACAGCGGAAAGTAGACGTGCTGCAGCATCGACTCGCCGAGATCGATATCCGGGATGCTCTGCACCACCCCGACGATGGTGTGCCACTCCGTGCTCGTGCCGCTGAACGTGCGGACCTGCCGCCCGAGCGCGCCGTCCGGAAAGTAGCGGCGCTGGAATTCCTCATTGACCACCGCGACCTTGGGCGCGTCGGCGCCGTCGCCCGGGGTGAACACCCGGCCCTGCCGCGGCGCCACACTGATTACCTCGAAGAAGCCGTCCGTGACATTGGTGACCTTCGACCGCGGGTAGTCCCGCTCGTCCGGGAACGACTGGCCCGGCAGCACCACGCTCATCTCGGCCGCCGATGGCGGATTGCTGGTGCTGATTGCCGCGTGCGCCACGCCGGGCAGGGCGCGCAATTGTCCGAGCAGCGAGTCCGCGAAGCGGGTGCGACTGGGGCCGTCGGGATACTCGGCGGAGGGCAGATTGAGCCGCGCGGTGAGCACCTCGCGCGTGGCGAATCCCGGGTCGAAGCTGGTCACGTTCACGATGCTCCGCAGGACCAGGCCGGAAACAACGAGCAGGGCGAACGACAACGCCATCTCGCCCACGACCAGTCCGCGCGAGAGCCGGCCGATCTTCAGGCTGGTCGTGCCGCGGCCCTCGTCGTTCAGCAGCGGCAGCACGTCGCCGCGCGAGGCGCGGAGCGCCGGCACGAGCCCGGCCACCAGCGCCGCCAGCACGGTGACCCCGGTGACGAAGAGCAGTACGGTGCTATCGATCCGCACGTCGATCCAGAACGGCGGCGTCGTGTCGACGATGTAGCGATTGAAGGTCTTGGCGCCGAAGGCGGCGATGGCGGTGCCGAGCAGCGCGCCGACGGCGGCCAGTACCAGCACCTCGGCGAGGGTCTGCCGGACCACCTGGGCGCGGCGGGCGCCGAGGGCAGTGCGCACCGCCACCTCGCGGGTACGATCGGCGGCCCGGGCCAGCACCAGGTTGGCGACGTTGACACAGGCGATGACCAACACCAGCAGCACCGCCGCCAGCATCATGCTCAGCAGGCCGACGGTCTCGCTGCCGATGAACTCATCGACGTACGGCTTGACCTCCACGGTGATGCCGTCGCGGCGCTTGGGGTCGAGCTGGGCGACCTGGGCAGCGATCGTCGCCAGCTCGGCGGAGGCCTCGTCGCGCGATCGGTCGTCGCGCAGCCGGCCGATGATCTCGACCGGGGTGCGCTGGTCCTTGCCCTCCAGCGCGGGGTCCACGACCAGCGCCACCCAGAGCTCCTGCACGATGGGGTAAGCGAACTTGGGCGGCATCACACCGACCACGGTCATCGCGGTGCCATTCACCCGCAGCGGCTGGCCCAGCACGTCGGTCCGGCCCTGGAAGCGGTCGCGCCAGACCCGGTCGCTGATGATCACCACCGGCTCGGCGCCGGGCTGACCGTCGGCGTCGGCGAAGTCGCGGCCCAGCGCCGGCCGCGTTCGCAGCATCCGGAAGGTATTCGGCGGTGATCCAGGCACCGCGATAGCGCTCGGGCGTGCCGTCGGGGCCGACGACATTGGCGTTGCCCAGGTAGAACGCCGTCAGGTCCTCGAACGAGGTCTGCCGGGTCCGCCACTCGGCGAACTCCCACTGCGTGGCCGCGAAATCGTCGTTCTCCTTGATGTCGAAGGGCGACGCGTGGAGGATGCGCTCGGAACGCTCGAACGGCAGCCCGCGCAGCACGGCGCCGTTCAGGATGCTGAACATCAGCGTGCTCAGGCCGATGCCCAGGGCCAGGGCGACCACCGCCAACGCCGACACCATGGGCTGACGGACGGCAAGGCGCAGCGCGAGCCGCAGGTTGGTCATGCGTAGCAATACGCTCAGCGGATGAGCCGGGTTCCGCCTCGGTGTGGGGGTCGAGGCGCGCGGCCGGACTACAGTAGGGACATGACGCACACTCGCTTCGCTACCGTGGCTGCGCTTGCCCTCGTCGCGGTGCTCTCGCCGCGTCCCGCCGCCGCCGACGTGAGGCTCACCGGTTTCGGCGGCGTGAGCTTCATCAACGACGAAAACAAGGGCACCTACGGGGCCGCGATCACGTTCGGCGGCCTGTTCGGGTTCGAGTTCGAGGCCGCCCGCACGTCGCTGGGCGACATCGCCGACATCGACTTCGAGGACATCGGCATCGACGTCGACGCCCACATGACCACCTACATGTTCAACGCCGTGGTGCGGCTGCCGACCGGGCCGATCCAGCCCTACGCCTCGGCCGGGGCCGGCGTTGCGCGCGTCACCGGCAGCGTGGGTGTGCCGTTCATCGGCGGCGTGGACGCCCATGCCCAGGACTTCGGCTGGAACTTCGGCGGCGGGCTCTACATCGTGCCGCTGCCGTTCTTCGCCATCCGCGGCGACGTGCGCCGGTTCCAGACCGGCGAACTGTTGTGGGACGACATCGCCGACCTCGACCTGCCGCTTCCTGACTTCGATTTCTGGCGCGCTACGGCCGGCCTGACGTTCAAATTCTGATGGCGGACCAGCGGCTCGCGGCTAGCGGCTAGACCCGTTCTCCCGTTGCTTCCTCCAGCCCAGCCGTAGATACTTGGTGCCTCAGAAGGCCATTTTCGCCAGAGGTGCCCCCAATGCGAACGACAGGTTGGCTCGTGCTCGGAATGTGTGTGTTCGCGCCGCGGTCCGGATTCGCCCAGGACCCCGTCGCGATCGATCCGGCGCATCACAAGGTGGAGCTCGACAACGCCGATGTGCGCGTGCTGCGCATCACGTTCGCTCCAGGCGAGAAGGCGCCGCTCCACGACCACCCCAACGGCGTCGGTGTGTTCCTGTCCAGCGGCGTCAACCGCCTGACCACGCCGGGTCAGAAGCCGACCGAAAATCCGCAGAAGCCGGGCGACGTCGTGCTGCTGAACGCCGGCAAGCACTCGGTGGAGAACACCGGCACGACCCGCACCGAGGTGGTCCTGGTGGAGCTGAAGAAGCCAGGGTCCAAGACCTACAAGGGCATGTCGCTCGACCCGGTGAAGCTGAACCCGAAGAATTACACGGTCGTCATGGAGAACGAGCACGTCCGGGTGGTGCGCGTGCGCTCGGCCGTGGGCGATCCCTCGATGGTCCACGAGCACCCGTCGAACGTCGTCGTGCGGCTCAACGATTCAAAGGCGGCGAAGACCGGAACGGTGACGTGGGTGGCCGGACCGGAGAAGCACGGCGGCACTCCGGCCACCACGGCGGAGGCGACCGACGTGATCGTCGTCGAGCTGAAATCGGGCAGCGGCGCCGGCGGCGATCGCGACTAGCTGAGCGGACCACTGCTACTTCAGGTTGTCGATCGGGACCGGCGTCAGCGTATCGGCAGGCGTGAAGCCGAAGACCTTGCCGTAGAAGTACAGCTCCGACTCGAGGGCGCGCACGATGTTCTCCGCCTTGCGGAAGCCGTGCTGCTCGCCCTCGAAGGTGACGTAGGCCACCGGCAGGCCCTTCGTGCGGACGGCGGCGGCCATCATCTCGGACTGGCTCGGCGGCACCACCTTGTCCTCCAGCCCCTGCAGCAGGATGAGCGCGCAGTTGAGCCGATCCACGTGGTGGATCGGCGAGCGCTCGCGATAGACCGACTGCATCGCCGGGTACGGCCCGACGAGCGAGTCCATGTAGCGCGACTCGAACTTGTGGGTGTCGCGGGCCAGCACCTCGAGGTCGCTGATGCCGTAGTAGCTGGCGCCGGCCTTGAAGGTGTCGTGGAAGGCCAGCGCGGCGAGCGTCGTGTAGCCGCCGGCGCTGCCGCCGCGCGTGATGAGGCGGGCCGGATCCGCCTTGCCGGCGGCGACGAGGTGCTTGGCGGCGTTCACCGCGTCGCGCACGTCGACAACGCCCCACTGCCCGTTCAGCCGCCGCCGGTACGGACGGCCGTAGCCGCTGCTGCCGCCGTAGTTCACGTCCACCACGGCGAAGCCGCGCGTGGTCCAGAACTGCACCTCCGGATCGAACACCGCGTCGGTGGCGCCAGTTGGACCGCCGTGGCTCAACACCAGCAGCGGCGGCGCGGTGCCGGCCGGCGCGCGGAAGCCCGGATTGGTCGGCGGGTAGTAAAAGGCGTGCACGGCCTGGCCGCCGCTGTCGAAGGTGATCGCCTCGGGCGCCGCCACGAGCGCCGCGTCGAGCGTGTCGGTGCGCGATCGCTTGAGCACTTCTACCTCGGCAGCGCCGAACGACACGCGGGCGATGGCCGGACCCTCGGTGGCGGATCCGCCCACGAAGTACGCCGCACGGCTGTTGGCCACGACCGCGTCGAGCGGCTCGAGCGCGAGCGTGAGGGGTTCGATCCGGCGCGGTTCGAGCGACAGCAGCGCCAGGTGCCAGCGCCCCTCCTGCGCGTAGGTCACCACGAGCTGACGTTCCGACGTGAAGGCGTAGGTGGTCGAGCCCAGGATCCACTGCGGCCGCCCGAACTCCGCCGGCAACGGGTGCAGGGCCTGGACGACGTCGCCGCGATGGCGATACAGGTTCCACCAGCCGGTGCGGTCCGACACGAAGTAGAGGATCCCGTCGGGCGACCACGACGGCTGGAACACCGACTCGTCGGCGCCACCCGCCACCCGGACGGGCTGGCGCGGCACGCCGGCGGCGTCGAGCTCGGCGACGAAGAGCTCGGTGCCGTCCCAGGGCATGTTCGGGTGCCGCCACTCCAGCCAGGCGAGCCGGCGCCCGTCGGGGCTGAGGCTGGCGTCGGAATAGAAGTCGGCGCCCTGCGCCAGCACGACGCCCGGCGACGGCCCCTGTGCGTTCAGCGGGATGGCAACGACGGACGCCGGCGGCTGCGCATCGCCCTTGGTGTGGTCCTCGCGGATGCAGACGAGCCGCCCGCGCGCCTCGTCCACCCGGCACTGGGCGAAGAAGTAGCCGTCGGGCGTGAGGGCACGCCGAGGACGGCCGGGCGTGATCTCGTAGAGACGCTGATCGGCGAAGTTCGACGCGTAGATCGCGCCGCGGTGCACGGTGTAGGCGGCGCCGCCGTATTCGTGCACGCGGGACCGCACGTTGAAGTCCGACGGCGAGACCTCCACCGGCGGGGCGCCGGCCGACGCACGCACGAGGACGTTGCGGCCGCCCTCCGAGGCCCGGCCCTCGAGCCAGTAGACGTCGTCGCCGTCGAGGGCGATCTGGCCCAGGCGCAAGGCCCCGGCCGTGGCGCGCGCCGCCGACAGGGGCGAGGCCCAGGCGCCGTAGGGCGCCTCGACCGGGGCCGGAGTGCCAGGTTTGCTCATGCTGCTCCCACACGCCGAGACCGCCATCGCGGTGCCGACGGCCACCCACCGGGCCGCTGCACTCGGGATCGACGTCATGCCGGCATCGTAGCAGTCACCATGGGTGCCGCCGCGGTCGGGCAAGCGCGGCGCTGTATCCTTAGGGCGCTTTCTGCCGAACGTGGGGCGGAGCTTTAGCGCAATGTAGGGCGGAGCTTTAGCTCCGCCGGTGAGGCGGCTCCGAAGAGCCGCCCGACATGCGACACGGCTCGGAGGGTGCGTGGCGACAATCGGCGTGGTGGTGCCCGTCTTCCAGGGCGAGCCGACCCTGGACGAGCTGCACCGGCGCGTCACGGCGCAGCTCACGGCGCTGACGACCGACTGGGAGATCGTCTACGTGGACGACGGCAGCCGCGACCGCTCGTGGCCGATGGTCGAGGCGTTCGCCGCCCTCGACCCGCGCGTCCACGCCGTGAAGCTGATTCGCAACTACGGCGAGCACGTGGCGATCACCGCCGGGCTCGACCACGCCGACGCCGACCACACGATCATCATGGCGTGCGACCTGCAGGACGACCCGGCGGCCATTCCGGCCATCGTCGAGGCCGCCCGCACGACCGGCGCCGACCTGGTGCTGACCCGCCGCATGCAGCGGCAGGATCCGCTCCTGAAGCGCCTGCTGGCGCGGATCTTCTACGCCGTCGTGCAGTTCTTCGTCAAGGTGCGCTACGACCACCGGGTCGGCAACTATCGCTGCCTGTCGCGGCGGGCCGTGCGCTACTTCCGCGAGTATCGTGAGCGGACCCGCAACGTGAACGCGATCATGGCGATCATGCGCGTGCCGACCACGACCATCGACGTGCAGCACCAGCCGCGGGCCGCCGGCACGAGCGGCTACTCGCTCTATCGCTCGGCGCAGCTCGCCTTCCACGTGCTGGTCGGCTACTCCGAGGTGCCGCTGCAGCTCGTGGTGATGCTCGGCGCGACCGTGATCGCGCATCGCCCTGGGCCGGCTGGGCTGGCTGGCGTGGTGCGCCGGCCGATCCCGACCGCGCGGTGCAGGCCATCGCCACCGGCACCGCCATCCTGGCGCTGATCGGCGGGCTCGTCATCCTCGCCATCGGCACCGTCGGCGTCTACCTGACCAAGAGCTTCGTCGAGTCGATGAAACGCCCGCTCTACTTCGTGGACACCCGTCGAGGACTGCCATCATGATGCGCATCATTCGCCGCTCGTCCCTGCTCGTGCTCGTCGCCGTGCTGGCGGCGCTCCCCGGCCAACCGCTCGCGCAGACCCTGCCCAGGGCCGCCACAGCCGAGGCTGTCGGCATGTCGTCCGAGCGCCTCGGCCGCATCACCCGCGTGATGCAGGACGCCGCGCAAGCACGGCAGGTGGCCGGCACCGTCACCCTGGTGGTGCGCGACGGCCAGGTGGCCTACCTCGAAGCGGCCGGGTCGGCCGACCTCGAGAAGGGCACGCCGATGCGCACCGACACGATCTTCCGGATCGCGTCGATGACCAAGGCCGTGGTCAGCGTCGGCGTGATGATGCTGGTCGAGGAAGGCCGCATCGCGCTCACCGATCCGGTGTCGAAGTTCATCCCGGCCTTCGAGAAGACCACCGTGCTCGCCGCCGAGGGCGGGCGTGTCGCGGTGGTGCCGGCCCGGCGCCAGATCACCATCCGCGACCTGCTGACGCACACCGCCGGCATCTCCTACGGCGGCGGCGTGCTGGAGCCGTACTACACGCCGGCCGGGTTCACGCAGTGGTACTTCGCCGACCGGGCGCAGAACATGAGCACGTGGATCGACAAGCTGGCGACGCTGCCCTTCGACTCGCAGCCCGGCGAGCGCTGGGTCTACGGCTACAACACCGACATTCTCGGCAACGTCCTCGAACGCGTCTCGGGCCAGACGCTGGCGGCGTTCCTGGGCGAGCGCATCATCACGCCGTTGAAGATGGTGGACACCTCGTTCTTCTTGTCCGCCGACAAGGCCGGACGGTTGGCCGCCGTCTACGCCGTGGCGCCGAACGGGACAATCACCAGGGCGCCTGACGGGCATCCCGGCCAGGGGATGTACACCAGCGGCCCGCAGGTGGCGTTCTCGGGCGGGGCGGGGCTGCTCTCCACGGCAGCGGACTACGCCCGCTTCCTGCAGATGATGGCCAACGGCGGCGAGCTCGACGGCGTGCGGCTGCTGAGCCCGACGACGGTGGCGCTGATGACCTCGAACCACGTCGGCACGCTCTACCAGAACGGCGCGCTCGGCTGGGGCCTCGGTTTCGAGGTGGTCGAGCAGACCGGCCGCGCGCCACGGTACGGCGCAACCGGCGAGTTCTCGTGGAGCGGCGCGTACCACACCACCTACTGGGTGGACCCGGCCGAGAAGCTGGTGGTGGTGTTCATGACCCAGCTGCTGCCGGCCGGTCCCGTGGACCTGCGCTTCAGGGTGCGCACGCTGGTGAACCAGGCGATCGTCGGGCCGCCGGCGCCGGTGAAGCCTGCGCCGGCCACTACCACGTCGCAGCGGGTGCCGGCGCGAGCGGGCGGACGGTGATGCGTTGGTCCCGTGCCGTCACGCTGGCCACCGTGACGCTGGCCGGCGCGGTTGTCCTGGGCTGTGGCAGCGCGCCCTCGGCCGAGTCCCGAGCCGCGGTGGATCCGCCACCGCGCGTGCTGGCGTCGGCGCGGCAGCTCATCGTGGTGACGACGCCGGACTGGAACGCGGTGTCCGGCGAACTCCGTCGTTATCAGCGCGCCTCCGCCGACGGCGCGTGGCAGGCGGTCGGCACGCCGGTCGAGATCGTCGTCGGCAAGAACGGCATGGCGTGGGATCCGGCGGTGACACCCTCGATTCCCGGTCCGATCAAGCGCGAGGGCGACGGCCGATCTCCGGCTGGCGCCTTCGCTCTGGGCACGGCCTTCGGCCTGGCGTCACCCGCCGACACTGGCTGGCTGAAGCTGCCTTACGTGCAGGAAGTGGCGACGTTGGAGTGCGTGGACGACGCTGCCTCCGCGCACTACAACCGCCTGGTGGATCGCACGACCGTGGCGAGCACGGACTGGAAGAGCTCCGAGAAGATGGCTCAGGTGGGCGAGGCCTACCGGTGGGGCGTGGTGGTCGAATACAACACCGGCAAACCGGTGCCCGGCCAGGGCTCGTGCATCTTCCTGCACATCAGCCCGGTTCCTGGCGCCGGCACGGCGGGCTGCACGGCGATGGCCGCGCCGGCGCTCGACGAGGTGATGCGCTGGCTCGATCCGCGCCAATCCCCGGTACTGGTGCAGCTGCCAGCCCCGGCGCTGACGCCGCTCGTGACGCGCTGGCGTCTGCCCGCGTGACGCCGTGACCGGCGGAATGGCGGTGGCGCCGCTGGCGCTCGCCGCGTTCGCGTGGCTGGTCGTCGCCCTCGCCACGCTGTGGGCGCCGCGACTGTCGGCATCTCGTGGCGCGATCCTCTGGTGGACCGCGCCGTTCGCGCTCTCGCTGGCCTGTGCCGCCGCGTCCGGAGTGGTGAACCCGCTCGGCCTGATGGCGCTGGTGCTCCTGGCGGCCGCGTGCCGGGCGGCCCGCCTGGCCACGCCGCCACGGCTGAACCTGGCGTCGCACGCCCTGATGCTGGGCATCGCGGCCACCTTGTTCGTCCACGCGGCCCCTGGCTTCGACAACCCGCGCGTGCTCGACGGCGTGCAGCTCAGCGCCGATTCGCTGCCGTACATCAAGTACCTCAACTTCGACAAGGGCGCGGCGGCGTTGCTCGTCCTCGGCCTGTATGCACCGGGACGCGCCGCCCGCCCGTCGCGCGGCACTGCCGCCGGATGGGTGTGGCGTTTCGCGATTCTCGCGATGGTCGTGATCGCGGCGACGGTGAGCGTGGGCTACGCCCGCTGGGATCCCAAGCTGCCGTCGTGGTGGCCGATGTGGCTGGCCAGTATGGTGTTCCTCACCGCCCTGCCGGAGGAGACGCTGTTTCGCGCAGTGATCCAGGAAGCGCTGCACGAACGACTCGGCGAGTCGACACGAGCACGATGGCTCGCCGCTGTCCTCGCGGGCGCACTGTTCGGTATCGCCCACGCCGGCGGCGGCTCGACCTACGTCGGGCTGTCGACCATCGCCGGGATCGGCTACGGATGGATCTACGCGTCGAGCCGCTCGCTGGCCGCCTCGACGGCCGCGCATACGGCGCTCAACCTGCTACACCTGCTGGGCTTCAGCTATCCCGCCCTGCGCGCCGCCGGCTGGTCGGCGGTCACCTCGCCCGGGTGAGGGTCAAGGTGATGCCGGCGCTCTTGGTCGTCATCTTCAGCGAGGCATCGCTGACGTACTCGACCGTGATCTCGTCCTTGGGCATCAGCCCATCGGCGCTCGCCGCCGTGTCGAGCACCAGGCTGTTGGCGCTCCGCTTCAGGATCTTGTACGCCACCGGGTCGCCGCCGACCACGCTGAAAGTGGTCGCTGTGAACACGAACTGTGTCGCCGGCATCTTCTTGAGCGAGGCTTCGAGTTCCTTCTTCCGTTCCGGCGTCGACAGCGAGTACAGCGGCGACGCCTCGAGCCGCGCCTTCTCGTCGACGACCCAGGTGCCCTGAATCACCTTCTGCAGGTCGGCGGCGCTCACGCCCACGGCTATGTTCGAAACGAGAACGACGATTGCGGCGACACGGCACATCGACAGACACCTCACCATGGGGAACGCTCCGCCCATGCTGGCGGCCGGCCGGGCACCTGTCAAGCACGGCCACGCATCGCATCGTTCGCCCTCAACCGCGTCGGGTAGGATGCACGGGCCGGAGGATCAGGCTCGATGTCACACCTCGCACTGGTTGCGCTCGTCGTCGGCGACTACCAGCCGGCGATCGACTTCTTCGTCGACGTGCTGCAGTTCGATCTCGTCGAGGACGTGTTGTCGCTCACCAACGACGGCCGGCCCAAGCGCTGGGTCGTGGTCCGGCCCAAGGGGGCGGCTACCGGCCTGCTGCTGGCGCGCGCCGACGGCGAGACGCAGGCGGCGGTCGTCGGCCGCCAGTTCGCCGGCCGGGTCGGCTTCTTCCTGCGCGTGGACGACTTCGACGCGACGTACGCCCGCATGCGGGCGGCCGGAGTGCAGTTCGTCACGCCGCCGCGGCTCGAGCCCTACGGTGCCGTCGCGGTGTTCCGCGATCTCGAAGGCAACCGCTGGGACCTGCTGGGCCCGACGCCCGGGGCCCGACAGCCAGAAGGAGGATGCGCATGGCGATTCGGCGGTCGTTGGACGTCCAGGCTGAACTGCTCGACGAGTTCCGGCGCAGCGGTGCCGTCACCGCGTATCTCGTCTCGGTGCTGCCAGCCACGCTCTGGCAGGCGCCGCCTCCCGGGCGGGCGCGCGGCCGGACCATCGCCGCGATCGCCGCCCACATCCAGGGCGTGCGGCGCACGTTCGCGCGCCTGGGCGGGGCACGTCCTGGACCGCCGTCGCTCGATCGCAAGGTGGTCACGCAGGAGCAAGCCAGCAGAGCCCTGGCGCAGTCCACCGACATCCTGGCGGCGCTCTTCGAGTCGGCGCTCGCCGCCGGCCACACCCGCGTGAAGGGCATGCCGCGGCGTGTGGTCAACATGCTCACCTACCTGATGCAGCACGACGCCCACCATCGCGGCCAGATCGTCATGATGGCGGGTGATTTGGGCCATCGCCTCAGCGGCGACGAGACGATGCGGATCTGGGGCTGGAAGGCGATGCCGCCAACGGCGCCGCCTCGTCGCGGGGGCGGCGGCACCCGCCCTATACTGCCGTGATGACGCGTGCCCGTCGCATCGCGCTGCCGCTTGGCCTGCTTGCCCTGGGCCTTGTCGCGATCGTCGTCAGCGCGCGCCAGTCGCCGCCCTCGCCCGCCGACGCCTTCACCGTGCGCGAGGAGATGATCCCGATGCGCGACGGGGTGAAGCTCCACACCCGCATCTTCACGCCGAAGAGTCAATCGGGGCCGCTGCCCTTCGTCTTCCGCCGCACGCCCTACGGCATCGACGGCGCCGCCGGATCGTTTGTCCGCTACTACAAGGCGCTGGCCGACGAGGGCTACATCTTCGTCTTCCAGGACCTCCGCGGAAAGTTCAAGTCCGAGGGCACGTTCGTGATGCAGCGCCCGGCCCGCGCGCCGGGCGACACCACCAGCCTCGACGAAGGGACGGACACCTACGACACGATCGAGTGGCTGCTGAAGAACGTCCCCAGCCACAACGGCCGGGTCGGCATGCTCGGCGTCTCCTACGACGGCTGGACGACGATCATGGGCGCGCTCGAGCCGCACCCCGCGCTCAAGGCCGTCTCGCCGCAGGCCTCGCCCTCCGACATGTGGCTCGGCGACGACTTCCATCACAACGGCGCGTTCCGCCTCAGCTACGCCTTCGAATACGCCACGATGATGGAGTCGGGCAAGGAGGTGAAGAACTTCGAGTTCGACCGCTACGACACCTTCGACTGGTACCTGTCGCTCGGCCCGCTCAGCGCGGTGAACCGCCGGTTCCTGCGCGAGTCGATCCCGACCTGGAACGACTACGTCCGCCATCCCGACTACGACCAGTTCTGGAAGCGGCAGACGCTCATCCCTCACATCCGCTCGGTGAAGGTGCCCACCTTGAACGTCGCCGGCTGGTGGGATCAGGAGGACTTCTACGGCCCGCTCGACATCTACGCGTCGCTGGAGAAGCACGACACCGCCGGCCTCAACTACCTGGTCGTCGGACCCTGGAACCATGGCGGGTGGACCGGCAACGGGTCGTCGCTCGGGCCGATTCCGTTCGGCAGCGACACCGCCGCGCACTTCCGCGACCAGGTGCAGGCGCCGTTCTTCGCCTTCTTCCTGAAGGACAAGGGCACCCGCGACTTCCCCGAGGCGCTCACCTTCGAGAGCGGGGCCAACCAGTGGCGGCGCTGGAGCCAGTGGCCGCCCGCCAGGGAGACCCGGACCGTTGGTCTCTACTTCGGCGCCAACGAGATCCTGGGCGTGGATGCGCCGCCGGCCGTCACCGCGACCGGCTTCGACAGCTACGTGTCGGATCCCGCGCATCCGGTGCCGTATCGCCAGCGGCCCATCCAGCCCACCTACTTCGCCGGCGGGTCGAAGTGGTCCACGTGGCTGGTCGAGGATCAGCGCTTCGTCGACGACCGCGCCGACGTGCTCAGCTGGGAGACGCCGCCGCTGGCCAGCGACATGACGATTGCCGGCGAGGTGGTGGCGAAGATCTTCGCGTCGACCACGGGCACCGACGCCGACTGGATCGTGAAACTCATCGACGTCTACCCCGAGTCGTATCCGGAAAACTGGTCACTCGCCGGCTACCAGCTGATGGTGTCGAACGAGGTCTTCCGCGGCCGCTACCGGCGGAGCTTCGAGGCGCCGGCGCCGATTCCGGCGAACCAGGTACAGGAGTACCGTTTCAGCCTGCACACCCAGAACTACACCTTCAAGGCCGGCCACCGGGTGATGGTGCAGGTGCAGAGCACCTGGTTCCCGCTCATCGATCGCAACCCGCAGACATTCACCAAGAGCATCTTCGACGCCGAGGAGAAGGACTTCGTGCGGGCCACGCACCGGGTCTACCGCTCGGCGCGCTACCCGTCGCGGGTGGAGATCCCGGTGGTGACCACGGCCCGGTGACGTCATGTCGCAACCCGCGAGGATCGCTGCCGTCGCCGCCGCGCTGGTGCTGGTGGCGTCGATGGCGGCGGCTCAAGACACGCCAGTCGGCGTCTACGTCGACACGCCCGACGGTCCCCAGGAAGTCGCGCACTACGCTGTTCGGACGCCGAGCGGGCGGCTGCGGCTCGCGGCCGGCACGCTCGACGACGTGCAGAAGGTCGGTGGTCTCATCCGTATGCTCTTCAACTTGCCGCACTGGCGTGTCCGCACCGCCTTTCTCGCCACTGGCCGCATCCTCGTCGACGAGCGGTCCGAGCGCCGGATGCTCAAGCTCCGGGCGCGCCGCCTGTCGGTCACGGCGATGGTGGTGCAGGTGGTGGCGAGCGAGGAACCCGCCGAGCTCGACAAGCTGCTCACCGCCGTGGGCGCCACGCCGGAGCAGCCCGCCTACGTGTTCGTGACGCTGGAGTCCGGCGGGAGCGTGCGCGACTACATCGTCCAAGTGGACACCGACCCGTAGCCGTGGGCGGCGCGTGGCCACTAGAATGGCGGAGCCCAACGCCATGGTCACGGCTGGCTGGTCCTTCGGCCCGTACCGGATCGTCTCGCTCCTTGGAGCCGGCGGCATGGGCGAGGTCTATCGTGCCCACGACCCGCGGCTCGGGCGTGACGTCGCGATCAAGATCCTGCCGCCGCACCGCGACTTCGACCCCGACGCCGTCGCGAGATTCACCCGCGAGGCGCGGGCGGTGGCCGCGCTGTCGCATCCCGGCATCCTCACCATCCACGACATCGGCGAGGAGGACGGCCACCTCTTCCTTGTCACCGAGCTCCTCGAAGGCGAGACGCTGCGGCGGCGTCTGAGCCGCGGCCCGCTGCCGTGGCCTCAGGCGTTGGACGTCGCGTCGGCGGTCGCCAGCGGCCTGGCGGCGGCGCACGCCCGCGGAATCGTGCACCGCGACCTGAAGCCCGAGAACGTCTTCGTCACGTCGAGCGGCGCCGCGAAGATCCTCGATTTCGGGGTGGCCAAGCTCGTCGATCCGCAAATGGCCGGCACGCAGACTTCCCCGGCGGTCGAGCTCACCGCGCCGGGCGCCGCCGTCGGCACGCTCGCCTACATGGCCCCCGAGCAACTCGAGGCTCGCGAGGTCGATCACCGGACCGACCAGTTCGCGTTCGGGATCCTGCTGCACGAGCTGGTCGGGGGGCACCATCCGTTCCGTGGCGACACGGCGCACGAGATTGCCGCGGCGATCCTGCGCGATACGCCGCCGCCGCTCAGTACCGCCAGGCCCGACACGCCACCCGCGTTCTCGCGGGTGGTGGCGAGATGCCTGGCCCGCGACCCGGCGAATCGCTACGCCTCGACCACCGACCTGGTGCTCGCCCTGAACGACGTCCGCACGGACTCCGACAGCGACGCCCGCACTCACTCCATCGCTGCCGCGCCAGCGAACCGACGCGGTCGCCGGTGGCTCGCCGGTGGCCTTGCCGCGGCGGCGCTGCTCGCTGTCGGCGCCTGGGCCCTGCAGCCGCGCGCCACCGCCGTTCCGGCCGCGTCGGCCGCGACCGTCAGCACCCAGTCGGTGGCCGTGCTGCCCTTCGGCACCATCGGCGACGGCGAGCGATACCTGGCCGACGGCGTCACCGAAGCGGTCACCCGCGAGCTGGGCCGGGTGAAGACGGTGCGCGTCATCGCCTCCAACAGCGCGTTTGCGTATCGCGATCGGCCGGACGGCGACATCAGCCGCGAACTCGGTGTCGCGCTCGTGGTGCGCGGCTCGGTGCAGCACACCGGCGGCCGCGTCCGCATCAACAGCTCTCTGGTCGACGCGCGGCAAGGCACCACGCTGTGGAGCGAGCGCTACGACCGCGACGCCGGCAACGTGCTGGCAACGCAGGATGAGATCGCCTGGCAGATCGCCGCGCACCTCGCCTCGGCGGTTGGCAGCCCCGCACCCGACCGCCCGTCGCCGTCACAGAGCACCACTCCGGCCGCCTACGACGCCTACCTCCGGGGCCTATCGCACATGCGCGGACGTTCCGGTGTCACGAACCCCGGCCAGCGGCTGGCAGCGTCGATCGCGGAATTCGAGCGCGCCGTCGCCCTGGATGCCAACTTCGCGCTCGGTCACTCCATGCTCGCGAGCGCCTACACCCAACGGTTCTTCTACGATGCGACCGTCCCGGCCGACGAGCAGAAGGCGTTCCTGGCGATCGAGAGGGCGCTGGCGATCAACCCCGATCAAGCAGAGGCTTACCTGGCGCGCGGGCAAATCGTCTGGAACGTCCGCAACGGCTTCCAACACGATCGCGCCATCGTCGACCTCAGGCGGGCCGTCGCCAACAACCCGAGCCTGGCCGAGGCCTACGTGGAGTTGGGCAAGGTCTACTACCACATCGGGATGACCGACGAATCGATCGCCGCCAATGACGAAGCGCTGCGCCTGGATCCGCTGGCGACCGTTGCGGCACGCCGACGCTTCAACGCACTGTTCGATGCCCGTCGGTTCGACGAAGTGCGGGAAATCCTCGCGCGCAATCCACGCTGGCTGGCCCCGTCGTTGCGGGCCGAGGCGTTGCTGATGATGGACGAGGTCGCCACGGCGCTGGCGGCGCTGACCGCCCCTGCGGCTGGAGGCGGCCAGGATTCGGGGTTCCGTGACATGGAGCTCAACAATCTTGCGGTGCTGGCTCACGCGTATGCAAGAGCGGGCCGGCGCGACGACGCACAGCGAGCGCTCGCCGCGGTGATGCCGCGGGCGGTCAACCCGACCGGATCGTCGGAAATCCACCATGCGCAGTTCTCGATCGGGTGCGCATTGGCGTTGTTGGGGCGTCACGACGACGCGTTCCACTGGCTGGAGAAAGCGGCAGATGAGGGCTACCCGTCGTACCCCAAGTTCTCGGGTGTCGCAGATCTGGCCCCGCTGAAGGCTCACGCCGGGTTCGCCGGTCTGCTCGACCGGCTGCGCCGTGACTGGGAGCGCTGGCGGACCACCCTGTAGGGCGGCTCTTCAGAGCCGCCTGAAGGCGGAGCTAAAGCTCCGCCCTACGAACAACAGAAACCGCTCTAGGGTTTCGGCCGCATCTGCGGCAGGTTGGCCTCGTAGTTCTCGTTGCAGATGTACTCGATGAGCTCGCCGTCGACCTGCAGGGACTGCCGCTGGGTGTAGACGATCGGTCGCGTGTACGACGCGGGATCGTCGATCGTCACCTCGATGTCGAGTGTTCCGACGTCCCTCCTGGTGAACCGCTCGGTGAGGCGCATCGCCTCGCTGTGCGGGTGGCCGGTGCCGTCGAGCCACGTCTGGTCGGTGAAGCCGGCCGTCTGCACGACGAAGGTGTCGCCTTCCCACCGGCCCACCGAGTAACCGAGCCAGGCCGGCTGCGGATCCTCGGGCAGGCGCCGGCCGTCGGTGAAGATCTGCCGGAACAGCGTCTGCGATTCGTAGAGGACGATCACCAGCCCCGGCGTCTGCACGATCTTGAACGGGTGCGTGTACGAGTCCAGCCGCGGCACGCCCAGTGGCAGGCAGCGAATCGCCGGGTTGTCGCGCAGGTTGTTGGCGACCCGCGCCTGGTGGATCGCGGCGGCGGCTGGCGTCATCAGCGTGGCAAGCTGCGGCACGTCGCGGGTCATGTCGATCATGTAGCGGGGGGCGATGATGCCCTCGATGCCGCCGCGGATGCCGTCGGGATCGGAGTCCGACTTCCAGACGCCCGAGAGATCAGGGGTGCCCGCCGGCGTGCGCGGCGCGGCGGCACGCAGATTCGGGGTCCCGCTGGCGTCGCGCGGAACCCCTGGCGTCGGCTGGTTCAGCCACTGCTCCGACGCCGCCGGCGTGGTCGACGCTGCGATCGACACGGCGAGTGCAGCAAGGGTCCTGCTCAGGCGGCTCATCACCACTCCCTCCTCACTGGCCCTGGCTCGACGCCGCGAAGAGCTTCTGGCCGGTCTTGGTGAGCGTCACGGTTCGCGCGTTGGCGATGGTGGCGCCGTTGCGGGCGCGAAATCCTTCCACGGTCACGACGTCGCCGACGGCCATCGAGTGGCGCGTCCACCCGGCCCGAATCAGGCCATTGGGGCTGCCCATCTCCATGCCCCACGAGGACACTTCACCAGCATCGGATTTCCCGTCGACATAGAACCAGACGTGGGGATTCTTCCACTCGAGGCGCGTGACCGCGCCGGTCACGGTGACGGGCTTGCTGGCGTCGAATTCGGAGGCGAAGTTGTGGTGCGTGGCCACGGGCACCGTGGCCGCCAGCCAGCCGACGCCGACGAGCAGTGCGAGTCGTTCGATCATCCAACCCTCGCAACGCCGGGGGACGGGTTCCTTATACCTCTGCCGCCGCGCCGAGGCCAGCCAACGCGTGACGCGACTGAACGAGCGCCGGGACGGCCGCTCGGGGCTCGGCGCCACACATGTGATGGCGAGAAGCACCACTTGCTCGGGTTTGCCGTCCCGCGTCCCGGCACCCTGTTCCCACAAGCGCGAGTGAAGACGAGGTTCCCTCAGCGCCCGAGGCCGGCCAGCCGAGCCTCGGCCGCCTGGCGGATGTCCGGTCGCGTCGCCGCCGCGTGCAGCCGTTCGTAACCGGCCCGGGCCTCGGCCACGCGTCCCAGGCGTTCATGGACCACGGCCCGTTCGAAGCGCGCCTCGTCGTGGCCCGGGTCGATCTCGAGCGCGCGCGTCAGCTCTGCCAGCGCCGGCTCGGGCCGGCCGGTGCGGGCAAGCAGCAGTCCGAGCCCGACCAGCGCGGCCACGTCGTTGGGGCGGGTTGCGAGCACCCGCCGGTACTCCGGCTCGGCTTCAGTGGCCAGTCCGGCATCGGTCAGCAGATCGGCCAGCGAGACGCGCAGCGAGAAGTCGGCGGGATCGGCGGCCACGGCATCGCGAAGGGCTTGGAGCCCCTCGGCCTTGCGGCCGCTGGAGAACAGCAGGCCGGCGCGCAGGGCGACGGCGGCGCCGTGCCGCGAATCGAGGGCCAGGGCGGCGTCCTCCTCGGCGAGCGCGGCGGCGCGATCTCCCAGGCGCAGCTGGGCGAGGGCGATCCAGTGATGGGCGTCGGCGCTGCCCGGCACCGCAGCCAGATACGTCCGCAGGGCCCCGATGGCCTCACGGTGTCGTCCCACCGCCAGCAGTCCGCGGCCGAGCACCAGCCGGGCGAAGGCGTTACCGGTGTCCTCGGCCAGGACCTCGCCGGCGATCGTGACGGCGGCCTCGGGCTTCCCTTGCGACAAGGCCCGGTTGCCGTCGAGCAGGCGCTCGAAGAGCGGCACCATGCGCTTGGGATCCGCGGCGCCGGCGGCGGCCGGCGGCGTGGCTGAGGTGCTGACGTAGCCCAGCGACGCGAGCCGCTGCCGCGCCTCGGCGCTCATCGGCGCTGGGCTGGCCCGGTCGGGCGCCGCGCGCGCCATGGTCTCGAGGGTCCGTCGCAACGCTCTCGCCGTGGCCGGCTCGGTCGCGTAGACGTTGGTGCGCTCGGCCGGATCGCGCGCCAGATCGTAGAGCTCCGGCTCGGGCGCGTCGATGAGCTTCCAGGAACCCTCGCGCACCGAGCGGAGGGGCGCCCATCCCATGAAGAACTGCGGGAAGTAGGTCTCGGCGTAGGCAGCGCGCGTCTCGGTCCCGTCGGTGCCGTCGCCGGCGATGAGCGGCTCGAGGCTGCGGCCTCCGCTGCCTTCGAGCGGCGCCAGGCCGGCCAGCGCGGTCACGGTGGGCGCCACGTCGACGAGGCTGACGACCGGCGTCACCACGCGCGGGCCAATCACTCCCGGCCACGAGACGATGAGCGGCACGCGCAGCGCCCCCTCGTAGACGAACAGCCCGTGCGTGCTCTCGCCGTGCTCACCCAGGCTCTCGCCGTGGTCGCCGGCCACGACCACCAGCGGCGAGGCCGCCGTCCCGTGGCCGGCGCGCGTCAGCAGCTCGCCGACCAGCACGTCCTGAAACGCAATCTCGCCGTCGTATGGCCGCTGCTCGAACCGGGCGACGAAGGCCGCCGGCGGTCGATAGGGATCGTGGGCGTCGTAGAGGTGCACCCACAGGAAATAGGGCCGCGACGGCGAGGCGGCGCGGGCGGCCAGCCAGGCAGCGGCCGCCTCCACGGTACGGTCGCCGCGACGCTCGAGCTCCAGCGAGTCGGCCGCCCCGGCCGGCGGATCGAGCGCGTCGTCGTAGTGCGCAAAGCCACGGGCGAGACCGAACTGTCGGTCGAGGACGAACGAGCTGACGAAGGCGGCGGTGTCGTAGCCGGCGGCGGCGAAGCGCTCCGCCAACGTCGGCACGTCGGCCGGGAGCACGAAGTAGCCGTTGTTGCGCACGCCGTGGGCGAAGGGATTGCGACCGGTGAAGAGGCTGGCGTGCGCCGGCAGCGTGAGCGGCGCCGGCGACACCGCCTGGGCAAACCGCACCCCGCCTGTCGCGAGCCGGTCGAGATGCGGCGTGGCCGCTGCCGTGTAGCCGTAGCTGCCGAGCCGATCGGCCCGGGTCGTGTCGAGCGTGATGAGCAGCACGTTCGGTTGCGCCGGGCGGGCCCCAACGGCCTGGCGCGACCACATCCACCACGTCCCGCCGGCGCCGACCAGCAACACCCCGACCGCCAAGCCGGCGAGCCAGCTCGGAGGGCCCGGTTGTGACGTCGCCGCTGACGGCACACGTGCGGTCGGTGGTCGTCGGTCGCGCGCTCGGCTCACGCGGGACACTGCATCACGAACGCCGCGCACCTGACAAGCAGGCGCGGCCGACGCTGGGGGCTGGGGGCTGGGGACTGGGGCTCGACGCGAACTCCCGTCGATCTGCGGTCACATCACACCGAGCTCGAGTTGCATGGGCTGACGTACAGAGAACCGGCGCCGGGAACAAGCTCCGGCGCCGGTTGGTAGCGTGATTGCGGACAGCGTTCAGCGTGACGGCATGGCCGAGGTCTTGGGCAAGCCCGAGTCCCCAGCCCCCAGTCCCTAGCCCCCTAGAACTTGTAGGCCAGCGACAGCTGGATCGCCCGCGGCGGATGCCGGTTGAACCGGTTCTGGTAGTTCGGGCTGTAGGTCAGGTTCGCGTCGGTGCCCCACTGCGTGTTGGCGCCGGTGTTGAACACGTTGAAGATGTTGACGGCCGGCTCGATCGACTGGGTGCCCCAGCGGAACATCCGGCCGATCTTCAACTGCAGGTACTTGGCGTCGTCGTTGCGAATCTGGCCGTCACTGCGGGTCGGGCCAGTGAAGCGCAGCCGCGTCGCCAGCGGGTTGGGCTGCGTCAGGCCATTGGCGAGCCGGACGGTGGCCGGGCCGAACTGCGCCAGCTGCGGGTCGTTGGTCTCGAGCCGGCTGACGAGCGGCCCGATGTAGCCGCCGGACTGGATCACGTAGCTGCCGCCGACACTGAAGCCCCACGGCGCCAGCCACTGGCCGCCGATGCGCACCGAGAACGGCCGGTAGGCGGCGCCCGACTCACGGCCGCCGCCGTTCAGCGTGTTGTCGTCGCCGTTGCCGAAGAGCTGCTGCGACAGGTCGCGGTTGTTCTCGAACGCGTCCGGCTGGACGAAGCGGGCCGGATCGGTCGGATTCCAGGTGCCGTTCAGGTGCTGCCACTGCCGGGTGGCGCTGGCGATGATCTGGAAGTTGTTCGACATGTTCTTGGCGAAGGTCATCTCGATGGCGTTGACGATCACCTGCGTCCAGGTGTTGTTGGTTTCGCGGGTGATGATGCCGCGGTTCGGATCGACGAGGCCGAAGCCGACGAACGGCTGGCCCGGACCTGACGGGTAGATGCCGTTGATGTCGTACTCGGCGAAGTTGTCCTTGAAGCGGCGCTGCGTCGCCGCCACGCCGATGCTGATCTGCCCGGCGAACTGCCGGTTGTAGCCGGCCGAGAACTCGTCGAGGTAGGGCTGGTGCAGATCTTCGTCGAAGAGCAGCCGCGGGTCGACACTGCGGGTCGCCGGGGTGAGCACCGTGTTGCGGTTCCCGAGCTTGTCGATGTAGGTCTCGGTCTGGTCGACGGCACCGGTGGTCTGGCCGAAGGTGACGATGTAGTCGCGGCCGTTGACCTGCTCGTAGAGCCGGCCGTAGCTGGCGCGGATGACGTTGCGGGCGTCCTCGGTGATGAGGTACGAGACGCCGAGCCGCGGCTGCACCGCCGTGCTCTTCTGCCGGTCGATGTCGAGGATCTCGTCGCGCCGATTGATGAAGTCGACGCGCAGCCCGCCGTTCAAGGTCATGCGCGGGGTCGGCGTCCACGAGTCCTGGACGTAGAAGGCGATGTCGCGGTCGTGCTCGCTGATCGCCGGCGCGATCACCGGGGTGCGGGTGCGGATATAGAAGGGCGTCGTCCCGAGCGCGGAGTTGCTCGGATCGATGTAGCGATCGCGCTGCAGCCCGAACCCGCCGTTGACCTGCTCGGTGACGGTTTCGCGCACCATCGACGGCGCCGCCCAGATGCCGACGCGCATCTCGTGGCCGCCACCCCAGCCCTGCTTGTAGTAGGTCAGGTCGCCGCGAATCAGCCAGATGTGCGCGTCGGACAAGGAGATCGAATCGGGCGTGTTGAGCCGGGCCAGCGCCCCGGTGCCCACCTGGTTGCCGGCGTTGAGGAACGCGTCCTGGTGGATCTCGATCTGCGGGCCGTCGAGATCGACGCCGTCGTAGGTGTTCTTGTCGTTGCCGCGCTTGTCGTTGTAGCTCACCGAGAACGACGAGGTCAGCTGGTTGGTCCACACCGAGTTGACCTTGGCGTGGGCCAGCCCGCCACCGGTCGAGTTGAACAGGTAGGGCTTGTTGTCCAGCTCGCGGTTGCTCGAGTACTTCGTGCGGTCGTTCTGGTAGAACGCCGACAGCTCGTGCCGGTTGGTCACCTGGGCGGTGATCTTGGCAAACGGCTGGTTGCTCTTCAGGAAGTTGTCGAACGGCACGAAGTCGGGCGCCAGCTCGGTGATGTTCTGGGTGTTCAGCGGTGAGCGGCTGATGCCGTTGGTCAGGTCGGCGCGCCGGAACGCGGCGAAGAACCAGATCTTGTTCCTGAGGATCGGCCCGCCCAGCGACACGTCGTACTGGTTCACCGACTGCGCCGTGGGCAGGCCGCCCGGGGCGCTGCCGCTCTTGGTGTTGTCGCTGTTCCAGGCCACGTCCTGGTAGTCGTAGATCGCTGTGCCGCGGAACTGGTTGCCGCCGCGCGGCGCCAGGATGTTCATCACCACGCCGGTGCCGGTCGGCGACGCCGCGTCCACGCCGCTCAGCTTCAGCTCGGTGTCCTGCACCGTGTCGCCGCCGAACCCGATCGAGTGCGCCGAGGAGTCGAGGAACGACCCGGCCGGCGCGCCTTCGAGGGTGAAGACGTGCGAGAAGATCACCGCGCCCTTGAAGTAGTAGGAGCGGCGGCCGACGCCGTCATCGACGTTGCGCGACGACACGCCCGGGGCCAGGTCGAGGGCGTCGCTGAAGACGCGGCGCGACGAGATCGGCGCCGCCCGGATGAGCTCGCGGTCGAGGGTGATCGACGTGGTCGGCTTGCTCGACTCGATCATCGGCGACTCGCCGGTCACGGTGATGGTCTCCTGCACCGTGCTGAGCTGCAGGTCGAAGTCGATGGTGAAGGTGGCGCCGGCGCGCACCAGGATGCCCTCGCGGCGGACGATCGAGAAGCCCTGCAGCTCGGCAATGATCACGTAGGTGCCCGGCGGCAGGTTGTTGAGCCGGTACAGACCGGCCCCGTCGGTAACCGTGGCGACCGGCGCCAGCAGTTCGGAGCTGGTCGCGGTGACGCTGACGCCGGGCAGCACCGCGCCCGACCCGTCCTTCACGTAGCCGCGCAGGTTGCCATCTCCGGTCTGCGCCAGGACCGGACGAGCGACCAACGTAAGAAGCACACCCAGCACGCAGGCGGCGAGCGGTGAACGACCCATCTCCCATCCTCCTTGCAATGTTCCAGACGACGACCGTGGGGGACGCACGCCCTTGGGGGAGCAAAGGCGATCGCGCGGAGGCTACTGCAATCCATCGGTAATGTAAACAGATGTCGCCTGCACGGATGCAGCCCGCGGATGGACTCGTCCCAGGCTCGGAGTCGGCACCTGCGGGCCGGTCGAGCTACGCCTCGGAGCTGGCTGCCGTGAGCGCCCCGACCGTGAGCACGATGCAGGCGCCGGGAAACAGCGCCAGCCACGGCTCGGTCGACATCGCCGCCTGGGCCTGGTAGAGCATGCTGCCCCAGCTGGCGTCGGGCGGCTGCACCCCCACCCCGAAGAAGCTGAGGGCCGACTCGACGAGAATCGCCCGCCCCACGGCCATCACCGAGGCCGTGCGGATGGCGCCCGCGGCATTGGCCAGCAGGTGGTGCCAGACGATACGCAGGTGTCCGGCGCCGGCCGCCTGCGACGCCACCACGAACTCGCGCGCCGCCAGCGACCGCACGGTCGTGCGCGTGACCCGCGCCGTCTCCATCCAGCCCACCGCGCCCACGAGGATCACCAGCGTCGCCACCGAGGGCTGCAGGGTGGCCGCCGCCACCATCAGCAGCAGCAGCCGCGGGATGGAAAGCATCGCGTCGGTGCCGCGCATCAGCAGGCTGTCGACCCATCCGCCGGCATAGCCGGCCGCGGCCCCGACGGCCACACCGAGCCCGGCCGCTACCAGCGCCGCGAGCAGCCCGATGGCGATTGACAGGCGTCCGCCGTAGAGCACGCGGCTGAAGACGTCGCGGCCCAGGTCGTCGGTGCCGAACCAGTGCACCAACGTCGGGCCCTGGCGACGGTTCGCCAGATCGATGGCGTCGGGTGCGTACGGCGCCAGCAGGGGCGCAACCGCGGCCACGAGCACCAGCCCGGCCAGCAACAGCCAGACGCGTCTCACGCCGTCACTCGCGGATCGAGCCAGGCGTGGACCACGTCGGCCAGCAGATTGAAGGCGATGACGGCCAGCGAGCTCACCATGAGCATCGCCATCAGCACGGTGTAATCGCGGCGTCCCAGCGCCTCGGTGAAGAGGCTGCCGACGCCGGGCCAGGCGAAGACACTCTCGGTCACCACCGCGCCGGGCACGAGCAGCGCGGCATCGAGCAGCACCACCGTGGCCACCGGCGCCAGCGCGTTCGGCAAGGCATGGCGCAGCAGGCGATCGCGCCCGGGCACACCGCGCGCCCGTGCGGCGGCGACGAAGAGGCCGTCCAGTACCTCCACCAGCGAGGCGCGGAGGTAGCGCGACCACGCCGCGCCGTGCACGAAGGCGAGCACGGCGGCCGGCATCGCCAGGTGCTGCAGCCGCACCAGCAGGCCGCCGTCATCGGGTCCGCGGCCCGACGAGGGCAGCCAGCCGAGGCCGATTGCGAAGGCGAGCTGCAGCATCAGCCCCATCCAGAACGCGGGGATCGAGATGCCCGCCGCCGCCACCGCAGTGACCGTGTGATCGACCCACGTCCGGGCCCGGACGGCGGCCAGGATGCCGGCCGGCAATGCTGCGGCGAGCGCCAGGACCAGCGACGCGGTCATGAGCTCGATCGACGCCGGCAGCCGCTCGACGATGCGCGCCAGCACCGGTCGGCCGTCGCTGAAGCTGTAGCCCCAGTCGCCACGCACGAACGCCGCCAGCCAGCTCACGTACTGCTCCCACAGCGGGCGATCCAGGCCGAGGGCGCGGCGCAAGCGGTCCAGGTCCTCGGGCCGCACGCCGGGGTTGGACAGGTAGACCTCGATCGGCCCGCCCGGCACCAGTTGCAGCAGGCCGAAGGCGATGCCCGAGACGATGAGGAGCAGCGGCATCGCCTCGAGCGCGCGCCGCCCGGCGACGCGCGCTAGTCGAGCGTCCACGTGTGGACGTTCCAGAACGGCCCGGTGTTGGTGGGATTGCCGGTGAAGCCCTTGAGCCGCGCCGGTACGGCGTCGAGCTTGGTCACCCCGTAGAGCGGGATCTCGATCGCCAGCTCCGCGATCCGGATCTGCGCCTCGGCCAGCACCGTCGCGCGCTCGGCCTGGCTGACGCTGCGGTCGGCGGCGTAGACCAGCGCCGTGAGCGCGTCGTCGGCGACGTAGTTGATGTTGCGGCCGTGCGGCGGCATGCGGTCCTTGGCGAAGAACAGCGTCAGCTCGGGATCGGCCGGCAGCTGCCACCAGTGCAGCATCGCGTGGAACTTGCCCTCGAACCACAGCTTGCTGATGCTGGTGCCGTCGTGGAGCTGCACCGAGGCCTCCACCCCCACGTCCTTGAACTGCCGCTGCAGCACCTGGGCGACGTTCTCGCGAACGGCAAACCCGGCCTGGGTGATCAGCGTGAAGGCGAAGCGCTGGCCGTCCTTGTCGCGCACGCCGTCACCGTTTCCGTCGCGCCAGCCGGCCTCGTCGAGCAGCGCCTTCGCGCGCGCCGGATCGAACGCGTATCGCCGCACCCGTGGGTTGTGCGCCCACGAGACCGGCTGCACGGGTCCATGCGTCACCGGGGCCAGGCCCTCGAGAATGGTCGTGGTGATGAGCTCCCGGTCCACGGCGTGCGTGAGGGCCTGTCGCACGCGCACGTCAGCGAACGCCGGGAACGCCCGCTCGTTCATCGTCACGTGCTCGTAGCCGTTGCCGTCGGTGCGGTGCACGCTCACCCCGGGGATGGCCGCCACCTCGCGGTGCTTGTCCCACGGGAACATCACCACCATGTCCACTTCCCCGCTCTTCAACTGGTTGATGCGGGTGTTGGTGTTGGCAATGAACTTGAAAATGAGCGTGGAGATGCGCGCGGGAGTGCCCTGCCAGTAGTCCGGCACGGCCTCGAGCCGGATGAACTCGCCGCTCTTCCACTCCGCGACCTTGTACGGTCCGGTGCCGAGCGGGGCCCGGTTGTAGTCGTTGGCGGTGTCGATGTCCCGTCCGTCGAGCACGTGCTTGGGCAGCGTGCCGCGCATGAACTGCAGCTGGTAGGGCGCGTAGACCTCCTTGTAGTGCAGTACCGCGGTAAGCGGGTCCGGGGTGTCGACGCTGCTGATGCGGTCGAAGCCGTCGGTGCTCTCGGGGTTGTAGGCCGGGCTGTTGATCGCCTCGACGGTGAACTTGACATCCGCGGACGTGTGCGGCATCCCATCGTGCCAGCGCACCTCTGGCCGGAGTTTCCAGGTGACGTCCATGCCACCGTCCTTGCGCAGCACGACGCCGCCGTTCTCCACCGTCGGGATCGACGCCGCCAGGAGCGGCACGATCGTCATCTTCTCGTCGGTGGTGACCAGGCCCTCGACGACGCAGGTCTCGATGTCCTCCAGGATGTGGGTGCTGAAGCGGTTGAGGGTGTCGGGTTCGCGGTCGTAGCCGACGACCAGCCGGCTCGACGCTGGCGCCGGCGCTGCCCCGCCGGAGGTGGCCGGCGCGTTCGCGCCGCCGCAGGCCGCGACGGTGACCGCGGCCACCAGCCAGACGCCGGCGCCGACTCGCCTCATCGCGACGTGTCCTCCGCCAGCATCAACCGCGCAATCAGGGCCACCGGTATCGCTCCAAACGACAGCAGCCGATCGTGGAACCGGCCGAGGGAGAAGGCCGCGCCCTCGCGCGCCGACACCTCCGCGCGCAGGCGATGGATGCCGCGCGTGCCGAGCCAGTACATCACAGCCGTGCCGGGGTACATCGCGTTTCGCACCGATTCGGCCTTGGCCGCCGCCTGGGGCATGAAGGCGCGGTCCTCGTAGAGCCAGGCCGCCTGCGGCACGGTCATGCGCCCGGTGTGGATCGACAGATCGGCCACGGCGCGGGCGGCGATGCGCACGCGGGTGTGCTGCTGGGCGATCTGCTCGAGCGGCTTGAGGAAGCCGACCTCCTCCATCAGGTCGCAGACGTAGCAGGCCCAGCCTTCCGCCAGGCTGCCGCCCGAGAACATCGCGATGCGGTTGGCGGTGTCCACGGCGGCGACCTGTCCGATTCGCGACGCCCCGCGGTAGGCATGGTGGTTCTGCACGTGGTGGCCGATGGCGCCGTGGTGGATCACGTGATTGAGCATCATCACGCTGTGATTCATCCCGCGCAGCCTGGCCGCGACCTCGGCCGGTGGCAGTCCGTCGATCGGCGGCACGACGTACTCGAAGCTGCCAAAGGGATCGAACGGTGCCGGCGAGCGGTAGTTCAAGTAGTAGAGATGGGGCGCCGCCTCACGGGTGTGCGCCGGGATCTGGTGATAGCGGAGTGGCGCGTCGGGCCAGCTCACCAGGTCGTGGGCATCGGACTTGGCCTTGCAGGCCTGCCATTTCCGCTCGAGGCACGACAGGTACTCGTCGGCCGGGGCGTGCTCGGCTGCCAGCAGCTCCTGCACCGCCGGCCAGCCGCCGTGCGGTCGTGACATCTCGTCGAGGCGTGCCGTGGCCTCATCGAGCGTCGCGGTCGCCTCGCCGCAGCAGGTCGTCGATCGGCGTGGTCACGAAGTGACCGCGCGCCAGCAGGAGGGTCAGCAGCTCGCGGCCGGCCGACTCGCGCTCGGCGGGCGCCGATGGCATGGTGGAACGGAGGAAGGCCAGCGGGCCAGCCGCACCACCCAGCGGACCGAGCCAGGCGTCGAGATCCTCGAAGGCGCGCGCCGCCCGCCGGGCCGCCGCCCGCACGCCCGAGGCGGCGAGCGGGTGCTCGGCAGCGACCCAGTCGGGCAGCGTCTCGCCGAACAGGCGCATCGCGGTCTGGCACTCGCGCTTGGCCCGACCCTTCCAGTCGAGCGGCGCTTCCTTCACGACCGGTCGGAGCGATGCCAGGAAGTCCGGAATCGCGCCGAGCCGCTGTCGAACGCAGTCGAGCCGGTCGCCGAGCGGGGCGAACTCGCGGGTCACCAGGCTCAGCACGCCGAAGATCGCCTCGCCGGTCCACAGCGACGGGTTGCGGTGGACGAAATGTCCGCTGTCGTGCTCGGCCAGCGCAATCTCGAGGTGCGCGTCGGCCAGGGCCAGGTCCACGTCGTGGGGAAAACGCGCCAGGCGGTCGTCGGGCAGTCGCCCGGCGGCATCGAGCTCACCGCGCAGCGTCCGCATCTCGCCGGCGGCGGCCGCGAGCCCGTCCGGCGACCAGTCGGGCAGCGCGCCGTCGTGCTCGTGAAGGCCGGTGAACGTGGCGTGCACCGGCCGGCGGCGATAGAACGTGGCGAAGAAGCGGTCGAGGACGGCCGGCGCCGCGCCCGTGTCCGCTACTCGAGCGGCAGCGTCACCCATCGGCGCTCCCTGAACGACCGCTCCACGGCGTTGATCGTCTCCTGCACCCAGGCGCCGTCGTCGAAGTTGCCCTCGTTGGCGTCGTCATCGGCCAGGACCTCGGTGATGAAGCTGCTGACGAGGTTGGCGTAGAAGAGCGTGCGCCACAGCTCGCGCGGCGACCCGCCGGGCGGATAGAACCGCTCGGGCACCTCGACGCGCCTGAACTCGACCTGGTTCTTGGACGCCAGCCACAGCCGCTCGCAGATGCCGTCCTCCTCGACCAGCCGGCAGATGATGGCGCCCTCGCTGCCGTAGATGCGCGCTTCGATCCCCGGGTAGTTGCCCACCGTGACGTAGCTGGTCTGGATCGAGCACAGCGCGCCGTTGGCGAACTCGCCCATGTAGATGTCGCCGTCGTCGATGTTCATCCGCTGCATCTTCCCGGTGGCGCGGACCATCCGGTTGGGGATGAAGTTGCGCATGGTGCCGACGACCTGGGTGAGGTCGCTGCCCACGATCAGGTGCGAGATGTCGATCACCGGCGCACCGTAGCCCTCGAGCGACGACACGTGCAGCACGTCGGGATCGGCGTCGGGGTCGACCTGCCGCAGCGGGTTCATCGGGTCGAGCCACTGCGAGTTCTGCTCGTAGCCGTTGAAGATGAACGGCGTGCCGACGAAGCCGTCGGCGACGAGCTGCCGCATGTAGCGCACCGAGGGCGCGTAGCGGAAGGTGAACCCGAGCTTGGTCTTGAGGCCCTTCGAGCGCGCCAGGTCGGCGGCCCGCCGCGTCTCGCGGTAGTCGAAGGCCACCGGCTTCTCGCACAGCACGTGGCGGCCGGCTTCGAGCGCCGCCCACGCCAGCGCGAAGTGCGTGCTGCTCGGCGTGCAGACATCCACCACGTCCAGGCCCTCGTGGGCGATGAGCGCCTCGTGACTGTCGAAGACCAACGGGATGCCGAACTGCTGCGCCGCCGCCTCGGCCAGCTCGCGCTTGGGGTCGGCGATGGCCACGAGCTCACAGCGGGAATCGCGGGCGAAGCCGGGCAGGTGGGCGCCACAGGCCCAGGCGCCGGCGCCCAGCACGCCGACGCGGACACGACGAGGGGAGGACATCGACGGCGATGATAGCGCGGTCGTCCAGGCGCTGGGACGAGTCGCGGGACCAAAGCTCGTCCGCCGAGCGCGCTAGCCTAGCGGGCCAGGCGGTCCAGGCCCGCGACCTCGGCTCGTCATTCGCGCGCCAGCGTCAACTGATGGCGGCTCGACGGGCACTCGTGCCGCACGGCCGCGCGCGCTCCAGTGCAGTCGTAGTACTGGCCGAACGGGACGGCCAGCTCGCAGTATTCGATCGTGCCGTCGAAGGGCACCGAGATCGCCGTCAAGCCGCCGGGCCCCACCGTGGCATTCGCGTCGCCGTAGAACGCGACGTAGCGGTTCGGCGCCACTTCCTCCACGATGGTCGGACCCTCGCCCCAGGTGCTGATGGCGACGTCGTTGCCGAAGACGCCAACGAAGAACAGGTTCGCATACGGTGGGAACTGCCCCCGGGTCAACGTCCCGTTGAAACGGGTGTTGGCAGGCGCCGTTGACATCGCCGGGATCACGGTGGCGGGATACTCGCGGCTCCGTACGTCGTCGGGGAGTGATGCGCAGGCGCTGTCCGCCGTGATGGTCAGCGTGTATCTGCCGGCGACCGCGGCGGGCGGGCTGAGCGACGCCAGGGAGAAGCCGACGTAGGCGCGGCCGTCCGTCGTCACGACCGAGGTACGGGTACTGAGGGCGTAGCCATCCTTACTCGCCCGCACTTCCGATGGGCTGGCCACGTCCTGGTCGAAAAAGAAGCGGCCGTTGGCGTCTGACGACGCGACGAGCCCGGCATGGGCGCCGGTCAGGATCTCCACGCTCACTCCGGCGACCGCCCGAAAGGCGGTGTCGGAGACATAGCCGTAGAGCGACCGCAACGCGATTGCTGCGGGCGGCGGCGTATTGGGCGGCTGGGGGCCGCCAATCGGCGAGGGCGCCGACGGTGAACTGCCATCGCACGCGGCCGAGACAACGGCGATGGTCACGACGAAGACGAGGCGTCTCATAGGTCTCCTCGCGGCGCAGGAGCCGCAACCGTGTCAACGCCGACGGTTGTGGAGTCGAACGGGCAGGCGCGCCCGATTCCGTCTCCCTGATCAGGAAGCGGAAAACGGTGGCGAGAACGTCAACGGGGGTGGCAGGAACGTCGATGGGTCAGACCCCAGTCTGCCCAAGACCAGAAAGGGGTCAGACCCCGTTACAGTGCGTTACAAGGGCTAGGCCAGGAAGGCGCGAAGCTCGGCCAGCGTTTCCGCCGGCGCGTCTTCCTGGATGTTGTGTCCCGCCGGCATCGCCTTGCCGGTGACCGTCGTCGCCCGCTCTTTCCAGATCGCCAGCACGTCGTAGATCCGTCCCATCGGCGCCTTGGCGCCCCACAGCGTGAGCAGGGGGCACTGGATCTTCTTGTCGAGGTCGGCCTTGTCGTGCTGCAGGTCGATCGAGGCGCCGGCGCGGTAGTCCTCGCACATCCCGTGGAGGGCGGCCAGGTTGTTGTAGACGCGGCTGTACTCGCGCTGCACCGGCGTGGTCGCCTTGGCCGCCTGCTGCTCGTACTGCGCCTTGAGCTGCTCCTCGGGACCCGGCGCCGCGCGCACGTAGTTGAACCAGTGGAAGTAGGCCTGGATGAACTCGATGGTGACGTGCGTGTAGAGGTAGTAGGTCGGGACGATGTCGAGCACGGCCAGCCGGGTGACCTTGTCGGCGTGGTCGAGCGCCAGCCGGTGGCCGACGCGGCCGCCGCGGTCGTGGCCGACCACCGGGAACTTCTCGAAGCCGAAGTGCTTCATCACCTCGACCTGATCGAGCGCCATCGCCCGCTTGGCGTAGTTGGCGTGGTTGTCGCCGTCGGGCGGCTTGCTGCTGTCGCCGTAGCCGCGCAGGTCGGGGACGACGACCGTGTGCGTCTTCGCCAGCTCGGGCGCCACCAGCCGCCACGAGATGTGCGTCTGCGGCGCGCCGTGCAGCAGCAGCAGCGGCGGACCCGAACCGGCGTGCACCACGTGGATCTCGGCGCCCGACGTCTTCACCTTGGTGGTGGTGAACCCGGGGAAGAACTCGTCGCCGCCAGCGCCGCCCGGCTGGGACTGGGCCGCCGCGGCCCGCGGCGCAAACGCCGAGAGCCCGGCCAGGGCGATCGACTGCTTCAGGACATCACGACGCGAGGAGGTGTGACGCATTAGAAGCGCGAACCGCGAATCCACGTGTCCGAGCGCGCCCACGCCTTCTCGAACGCGGCGTCGGTCTCGGCCGTGTGCTTCCCCTGCGCCTTGAGGGCCTGCGACAGGCCGAGCAGCGACCAGCCGTTGTTGGGATGCTCGGCCAGCTCCTTGCGGAACGTGGCCTCGGCCTCGGCTGGCCGGCCGGCCTCGAGCTGCATCGCACCCAGCCACTGGTTGGCGTCGAAGGGCAGCGGCTCCGGTTCGTCGTACTCGATCAGATCGTCGGCCGCGACCGCGCGTTCGAACGCGGCCAGCGCGCCGGGCTGGTCGCCGACGGCGCGCAGGATCTCGCCTTCGAGGATGCCCGACGCCACGCCCAGCAGCGTCTTGGCGGGATGGTTGCGGAAGTTCTGCGTCGAGGTGGTCTCGGTCTTCTTCACGCGCGAGAGATACAGGCGGGCGAAGTCGATCTCGCCGGCGCGCAGCCTGGCGTAACCCTGCGCGAAGTCCCAGAAACCGGCCGCCACCTCGCGCTCGGGCCGCTTGGTGATCTCGGTGATCTCGTCGAAGCGTCCGAAGCGCAGCAGCGTCAGCACCTGGTACATCGTGTCACCGGTGCTCTTGGCGTAGTCCTTCCCGGCCTGGGTGGCGATGGCGCCCTGGCCATCGTTCGATGCGGCGAAGAGCAGCATGTGCAGGTTGTGATCGGGATAGATGGCGAAGCCCTCGCCGATCCCCGCCTTCAGATCCGAGTGCCAGGCCTGCAGGTTGGCGCGCACGCCGTCGTTCCACCGCCCCATCTCGTTCCAGGTGTGCGAGGGCATGTGGTTCATGTGGCTGGCGCCGGGCACCGTGTTGCCGAGGAACTCGGCGCAGGCGGCGGCCTTCTCGGGCTTCACCGTGGATTCGGTGGCGTGCACGTAGAGGTGGCAGGCGCCGGGGTGCTTGATGTCCTTGGCGAGCACGCGTTCGAGCGCGGCGTGCAACCGCTGCACGTTGGGGTTGGCGAGGTCGCGGGTGCCGCGGCGCGGCTCCATCAGGAAGAGCGCGTCGGCGTAGAGCGTGCCGGCGTCGAGGTCGTCGGGGTACTGCTCGGACAGCTTGCGCATCGCCTCGGCGTAAGCCTTGTCCTGATCGAGGCGCGTCTTCGGGTCGAAGTCCTTCACGTAGCGCACCGCCAGGGCTTCGATGAAGGCACGCTCCACCGGCGTGGCGCTGGCCTTCATCGACAGCGCCTTCTGCGCCGCCGCATAAGCAAACGGCGCCTGCTCGGCGATCATCGGCCCGTTCAGGTACGAGCCCCACGCCCACGCCTCGCCCCAGTAGCAGATGGCGCACGACGGATCGCGCTTCCAGGCTTCGCGGAACGAGCGCACGGCGTCGAGCTTCGCGAAGGAGTACATCATCTGGAAGCCCTGGTCGAAGAACGCCTGGGCTTCGTAATTGGTGGAGGAAATCTTGCGGTGGAACGGGCCGAGGCCCACGGTGTAGAGCGGAATCGGATCGGCGACGTACTTGGGAAGGGCCCCGGGGCTCGACGTCGGATCGGACGCGGCGGTCGCCGCCATCGGCATCTCGTGCTGGGCCGCGGCTGGCACCGCCATCATCAGCACCGCCACGCCCGCCGCCAGCGTGGCCATTCGCACCCTACGACAACAACACCCCATCGCGACCCTCCCGGCCCGGACGTGCGCCGGACCCCTGCGATCATAGCGGAAACCGATACGCGCCATCCGCCGTCGGCGCAAGACACATGCCAGAAGACATGCCAGCGGGGTCAGACCCCAACGCTGCTCGCTGCGGCGTGCCAACGGCGTCGCACCAGATGGGTGTTCGAGCCCTCGAACGGATCGCCGGCGATTCCCTCACGACCGGGGTCTGGCACCAATGGCACCGATCTCGAGCCATCGAGGTCTGTCTCGAGCCATCGAGGTCTGACCCCGATGGCACGGCCTTCGTGCCAACTTGCTCGGGCGCGACGTCGAGGCGGCAACCTGCGCAAGTATGCTCACGCGGTGACGCGACGCGAATGGCTGACCGGCCTCGCCGGCCTGTCTCCCGGCGTGCTGGTAGCAGCGCGGCGGTCACCGGGGACGCAGTCGCCGGCCGCCGACGACGTCACGATGCTCTCGATCGCGCAGCTCGCCGACGCCTTTGCCTCGCGCCGGCTGACGCCCATCGACGTCACCGCCGCGTATCTCGCCCGCATCGACCGCGAGAATCCGGCACTCGGCGCCTTCGTCACCGTGACCCGCGAGCGCGCGGTCGACGACACCCGGCGCGTCATGACCCGGTGGAGCGCGGGGGCCCGTCCGGGGCCGCTGGCCGGCGTGCCGATCGCGCACAAGGACCTCTTCGCCACGCGCGGCATCCGCACCACCGGCGGATCGCGCCTGCACGAGCGCTGGGTCCCGGAGCAGGACGCCGCGGTCGTCGCCCGCCTGGCCGAGGCCGGCACGGTGCTCCTCGGCAAGACCAACACCCACGAGCTGGGCGGCGGCGTCACGACGATCAATCCGTTCTTCGGCACCACGCACAATCCGCACGACCGATCGCGCATCGCCGGCGGGTCGAGCGGCGGATCGGCGGCCGCGGTGGCGGCGCGGCTGGTCGCCGCCGCCACGGGCAGCGACACCGGCGGCAGCGTGCGCATTCCGGCCGCGCTGTGCGGATGCGTGGGCCTGATGCCCACCTTCGGACTCATCGACACACGTGGTCTGCTGGGCGCCTGTCCGACCTTCGACCACGCCGGCGTGCTCACCCGCAGCGTCGCCGACGCCGCGCACCTGCTCGCGGCGCTGGCCGGGCCCACCTTGTCGCGCGGTGGATCCGGCACCTCTCCCGCACCGGATTACCTGGCGGCGGCCGCGCGCGACATCACCGGTCTGCGCGTCGGTGTGCCCCGCGCCTACTTTTTCGACGATGTCACGCCCGGCGTGGCCCGTGCGGTGGACGCCGCCATCGATCGCCTGCGCAGCCGGGGCGCCCGCGTGCGCGATGTCGTCCTGCCGGTGACCACTGCGCTGTACGACACGATGTTCGCGCCGATCGCGGTGTCCGAGATCCGCCACACCTACGCGTCCGACTGGACGTTGCGTCCCGAGGCGTTCTCGCGCGACTTCGCCACGGTGTTCGGTGGTCCTGGCCCGTCCGCCACCGAGATGTCCGGCGCGCGCCAGGCGCGCGAGGCGTTCGCGCAGATCGGTGGCCACGCTCTTCACCGACGTCGACGTGCTGGCAATGCCCGCCGTGCCCGTGGAGGCGCCGCCGATCGACGGGCCCATCGATGGCATGCGCATCCTCCGCAACACCTGGCCCTTCAACGCCGCGCGCGTGCCTGCCATCTCGGTGCCGTGCGGTGAGAGCGAGAGCGGCCTGCCCGTCGGGCTCCAGCTCGTGGCCGCACCGCTCGACGAGGCGACGCTGCTCGCTGCCGCCGCCGGGGTCGAACGTCGCTGAGCCCTGGCACACGTCGCGTGCGACCGGCGCCGGTAGAATGAGGCGCCGTTCCTGATGACCCTCGAGGCCAGTTCGAACACGCGCCGCGATGTCGCCGCCCTCGTCGCCGTGACGCTGGTCGCCGCGGCCGCGAGGGGCGTCGTCTACCTGACCTCGCCGGTGACGCCTCCGGTCTTCGACATGGCCGAGGACCGGGACCGCGCGGTGTATCTCTTCGACCACGGCCAGCTGTATCCCGACAGCTGGCGCATGCCGGGACTGCCGGTCGTGCTCGCCGGAGTGTTCACACTGGCCGGCGAGCCGTCGATGGCCGCAGCCCGCCTGCTCAACATCGTCGCCGGGACCGCGGCCGCGGCCTTGACGTACCTTCTCGCCCGGCGCGCGGCATCGGTGCCTGCCTCAATGGCAGCGGCCCTCGCGGTGGCGCTGTACCCGTCGCTGCTGGCCTACACGTGCCTGGTCACCACCGAGGCCATCGTGACGGTGCCCCTGTTGGCCGCGTTGCTCGCGGCCACCTGCGACTCGCCCCGATCGCAAGCGACCGCCGGCGTCCTCGCCGGGCTGACGACGCTGGTCCGGCCAGCGGGTGTGGCCGTCCTGCCAGCCGTGCTGGTGGCGTCGCTCTGGCCATCGCGCACGAGCCTCACGCCTGGTCGGCGATTGACCGGCGCGGCGCTGACGCTGGCGGGCTTCGTCCTGGCGATGACGCCGTGGTGGCTGCACGGCGCACGCCTGTACGGCCGCTTCGTGCCTCTCGATACCACCAGCGGCCTCAACGTGTTCATCGGCAGCGGACCGCTGGCCACCGGCCGATACGAGTTCCAGGCCGTCTCGCGCCAGCAGGCCGAGTTCCTGGCCGGCATCGACACCGCCACGCCCGAGGGATCGAACCGCGCCATCGCACTGGCCGTGGCTCACGCCGCCGCGAACCCGGCGGAAGCGCTGGCGCTGCTGCCGCGAAAGCTCGGCAACCTGCTGGCGCTCGAAGGCAACGAGCAGGCCTATCTCTACTCGATCGGCCACTTCGGGGACCGGAGCGGAGCCACCGTGCGGCGGTGGGGGCTGGCCACGCTGGCCGCGTTCCCGCTGCTCCTCGCCCTTGGTCTGGCCGGACTGGCGATCCGCGACGACGCGCACCGGACGATTCGCCGGCCCGCCGTGTGCTTCCTCGGCGCGGCGGTGGCGCTCTCGCTGGCTGCCTTCGGCGAGCCGCGGTTCCATCTGCCGTTCGTGCCGGTGCTGGCCGTCCTCGCCGCGGGCCTCGCCAGCTGGCGCGGCGGCGTGCACCGGTGGCGTGCGGTTGCGGCCGTGGCGCTGCTGCTCTTCCTGGCCGGCGTGTGGTCGGCGCAGCTCGCCAACTACCTGCCCTTCCTCCGCCAGATGGCCGAACCAGACGGATGGCGCCGACAACTCTCGTTCGACGACCTCCTGTGACGCCCCGCGCTGGTCGCATGGCCGGAGGGTCTGGCGGACAAGCTGCGTCGCGTGGCCTACAATTGCGCCGGGACACCGCGTGACACCGATCTACGCCGGACTGGCGCTGACGATGCTCGCAACGCTGGTGATGGAGATCGTCGTCAGCCGCCTGCTGTCGGTGATCACGTGGTACCACCTGTCGTTCGTGGCGATCTCGGTGGCGATGCTGGGAGCCGCCGCCGGCGCCGTGGCGGTGTTCGCCGCGCCCGAGCGCTTCCGCCCCGGGGACAGCACCCGCGACCTGGCCCGCTGGGCCGGCCGCTTCGCCGTAGCGCTCCCGGCATCCCACCTGCTCAGTCCTGGTCATCCCGATGCCCGGCGGGCAGTCCTGGACGGCAATGGACGTCGTGACCCTGGTGATCGCGCTCGCCGTGATCACCGTGCCCTTCGCGCTGGCGGGCATCGTCACGACGCTGGCGATCACCCGCACGCGTGCGCCCGTCGGCCGGCTCTACGCCGCCGACTTGTTCGGGGCCGCGGCAGGCTGCCTCGCCGCCGTCGTGCTGCTCGACCGCACCTCCCTCAGCGCCGCGGCCTTCGCTGCCACGGCGGCCGCGGCGATGGGCACCTTGTGCTTCCGTCGCGCCGCCGGCCTCTCGAGGGGCGTCGTCGCCCCGCTCACCGTGGCGCTGGCACTGATCGCGACCGGGGCCAACGTGGTGGCCGAGCCGATTCACGTGCGATACACCAAGGCTCGTCCCATCTGGGATCATGCCGGTCCTGCGCAGCCTGTGGAACAGCCACGCCCACGTGCTCGCCTTCGCGCCTCGCGTCGAGGGCGCGTTCTACTGGGGGCCCGGCGAGGGCGGTGAAGCCTTCGACGAAGAACCAGGCGTACGTCGTTCTCGACGGCGAGGCCGGCACGCCAATGACCGAATGGGACGGCGATCCCGCGTCGCTCGACTGGGTGTCCTACGACGTGACCGCCCTGCCGTATCACCTCCGCAAGCGGGGGGCCGTGGCGGTGATTGGCGTCGGGGGCGGACGCGACATCCTGGCGGCGATCTGGAGCGGCGCACCCGCAATCACCGGCATCGAGGTGAACGACAACGTCCTGGCCCTGCTCACCCGCTATCACCGGCGCTTCACCCGTCTGGCCGACCATCCCGGCGTGCAGCTCGTGCACGCCGAGGGCCGCGCCTACCTCACGCGCACGTCCGATCGGTTCGACGTCATCCAGATGTCGCTCGTCGACACCTGGGCGGCCACCGGCGCCGGCGCCTTCACGCTCAGCGAGAACAGCCTCTACACGATCGATGCCTGGCGGATGTTCCTGGGTCGCCTCGCGCCAGGCGGCATGCTCAGCGTGTCGCGATGGTTCTCGCCGGTGCGCGCCTCTGAGACGAGCCGGCTCCTCGCGCTGGCGGTGCGCGCGCTGCTCGATCGCGGCGTCGGCACTCCGCAGGCGCACCTGGCGCTCGTGTCGCGCCATACCGTGGCGACGCTGCTCGTGTCGGTCGATCCGTTGTCGGCCGACGACCTCGCCGCCGTGGAAGCCACGAGCCGCGCCCGCGGGTTCACGGTGCTCGCGTCGCCCCGGACCGCGCCGGCCGATGCGCGGCTCGCGGCGATCGTCGGAAGCCGAACGGTCGCCGAGCTGGCCACGGCCACCGCTGATCCGGTCTACGACTACTCGCCGCCCACCGACGCGCGGCCGTTCTTCTTCAACATGGTGAAGCCGCGAGCCTGGTGGAGCGGCAGCACGGTGTCGGACGGCGGCGTGGTGGCCGGCAACCTCCGCGCCACGAGCACGCTGATGGCCATTGCCGGCGTGTCGGTGGCGTTCGTGATCGGCGCGATCGTCCTGCCGCTGGCGCTGCGCGTCCGGCCGGCGATGCCATCCGGACGCCTCGCCGCCGGGCTGGCCTACTTCGCCCTCATCGGCGCGGCGTTCATGCTGGCGCAGGTGGCCTTTCTCCAGCGGTTTACCGTGCTGCTCGGCCACCCCACCTACGCGCTGGCCGTGGTCCTCTTCTCGATGATCCTGTTTACCGGCCTCGGCAGCCTGCTGTCGAACCAGGTGCTGAGACACGGCGGGGGCCGCTTCACCGCCGGCATGGGCGCGCTCGGCGCCGGGCTGGTGCTGACCGGGTTCACGATCGCGCCGTTGTGCGCCGTGGCGGTGGCGTGGCCGCTGCCAGCGCGCGTGGCCACGGTGCTGGCGGTGGTGGCGCCGTTGTCGGTGCTGCTCGGGCTGTGCTTCCCCTATGGCGCCCGCCTCGTGCAACAGCGCGATCCGTCGGCCCTGGCATGGATGTGGGGCGCCAACGGCGCCGCCGCCGTCCTGGCGTCGATCGCCGCGGTAATGGTGTCGATGAGCTTCGGCATCGAGACCAACCTGCTGCTGGCCGGGATCGCGTATCTGGTGCTGCCGCTGGTGGCACGCGGCCTCGGGCCCGACGCGATGACGCGAGTCGACGGCGCCAGCGCTCCCGACGACGTGCGCGTGCCCGGCGTGCCGCCGCTCGATCCCGAGTTCGCGGCCCCCTCGCCTGGCGCACGGCGTCGCCCGGCGCCGGTGGCGATCGAGGACGTGTGAGCCGCGTGGTGGCGTGGGCCGCCGTCGCGGTGGCGGCCCGCCTGGTCCTGGCGTGGGCCTGCCGTGACGCCGGCGTCTTCGCCGACATGGCGCAGTATGACGAGCGCGCCCGGCACCTGGCGGTGACCGGGACGCTCTGGCCCGATGCGCTGCGCGGCCCGGGCTATCCCGCGCTCCTGGCGTTGGCCTACCGCGTCGTCGGCGACTCGTTGTGGACCGCGCGCGTGGTGAATGCGCTGGTGGGCGGGGCGCTCGTCCTGTTGACGGGCGTCCTGGCCAGGGCTGCCGGCGCCGGCCGGCGCGCGTGGGTGGCGGCAGCGATCGTGGCGATCTATCCCGCATTGATCCTGTCGTCGGTTTACGTGATGCCCGAAGGGCTGTACGCGCTGCTGGTCGTGGCGTCGCTCGTGGCGGCGCGCCATCGGTCGGCGTGGCTCGCGGCGGCGGCGGGCGCAGGCGATCGGCGTCGCCATCCTCACGCGATCGGTCGGCCTCGCGCTGGTCGCCGCACCGGTGGGCGTGTGGCTGCGCGAGGCCTGGCACGGCGAGGTCACGTGGCGGCAGGCCGCCGGGCGACTCGCGCTGGTCGCCGGTGCGTGCGCCCTGGTGGTCGCGCCGTGGCTCGTGTTCACGTCGCGCGTGGCCGGGGGGCCGCTGCTCGACGCCACCAGCGGATTCAACCTGCTGGCCGGGAACAACCCCCGCGCGACGGGCCGGCTGGTGCTGGCCGACGAACCGTGGCTGCGCGAGACCTACGTCACGGGTGCGGCCAGCGTCGCGGATGGCAACGCTCGCGCGATCGCCGCCGGCGTGTCGTGGGCGGTCGCGCATCCCGGAGCGTGGGCCCGGCTGGCAATCGCCAAGCTCGCGTACCTTTTCGGGCTCGAGGGACGTGAACACGCCTGGGTCTACGGGCACGGCTACTTCGGTGCGCGCTCGCCAGAAGTGGTCGCGCTGTGGGGCGGGCTGTTGCTGGTGTCGTTTCCGCTGCTGTGCGTGGCAGCCGCGATTGGCGTCGCGCGGGCGCCGCGTCCGGCGCCCCGGGCGCTGCTCGCCGTCGGGCTGGTGGTGCTCGCCACGGCGCTGCTGCACGTGGCGAGCTTCGGCGAGAGCCGGTTCCATCTACCGCTGGTGCCGCTCCTGGCCGTGGTCGCGAGCCTGGGGGTGGGAACGGACAATCAGCCGCGGCGGCCGAGCTGGCGTCGAGCGGTGATCGTCGTGCCGATCCTGGCGCTGCTGGCGCTGGCGTGGGGGGACCAGTGGCAGGAACTGCGTCGCAGCCTGGACCGCCTCCGCGCCCCCGATGGGTGGTCCTCCCGCCCCCCCTACTAGTTGTCTCCAGGCCTGTCACGGCAGATCATTGCCACAAACGCCGTTGAAACTGCACTCTTCGCCGTAACTGCGATCCGGCGCTGCGCGAGTCGTAGAATCTATAGCGCTGACTTCCCAGTCGAGGTGCCGCGCCATGCGCACGATGATTCGCCGTTCCCTGCTCGTCGCCGTCTGTCTCGCCCTCGTGACCGGCGCCGCCGCGTCCATCGACGCGCAGCCGCAGGCGGTCGCACCCCGCGTGACGTCGCCGGAGACGTTCTTCGGCCACGCCATCGGCGCCGACTACGTCCTGCCCAACTACACGAAGTACACCGAGTTCGTCCGGCTGCTCGACAAGGAATCCGATCGGATGGTCGTCCAGTCGATCGGCAAGACGGCCGAGGGCCGCGACCAGTTGATGGCGATCATCACCTCGCCCGAGAACCACAAGCAGCTGGCCAAGTACAAGGACATCGCCCGGCGGCTCGCGTTGGCCGAGGGGTTGACCGACGACCAGGCCCGCGCGCTGGCGCGTGAGGGCAAGGCCGTCGTGTGGATCGACGGCGGGCTGCACGCCACCGAAGTGCTCGGCGCGCAACAGCTCACCGAGACCATCTATCAGCTGGTGACGCGCACCGACGAGGAGACGATGCGCTTCCTGCGCGACGTCATCATCCTGGCCGTGCACGCCAACCCTGACGGCATGGAGCTGGTCAGCAACTGGTACATGCGCAACAGCGACCAGCTGAAGCGCGACACCAACTCGATCCCGCGGCTCTACCAGAAGTACATCGGCCACGACAACAATCGCGACTTCTACATGTCGGCGCAGAACGAGTCGATCAACATGAACCACCAGCTCTATCGCGAGTGGTTCCCGCAGATCATGTACAACCACCACCAGACCGGGCCGACCGGCACGATCCTCTTCGCGCCGCCGTTCCGCGATCCGGCCAACTACGTCTATCACCCGCTGGTGGTCACCGGCCTCGACGTGGTGGGCGCGGCCATGCACAACCGCTTCGTGGCCGAGAACAAGCCCGGCGCCACGATGCGCCGCGGCGCCAATTACTCCACCTGGTGGAATGGCGGGCTGCGCACCACGGTCTACTTCCACAACATGATCGGGCTGCTCACCGAGAGCATCGGCCATCCCACACCGATGGAGGTGGCGTTCGTGCCCGACCGCCAGATCATGAGCGCCGATCTGCCGTTCCCGATCGAGCCGCAGAAGTGGCACTTCCGCCAGTCGATCGAGTACTCGATCACCGCGAATCGCGCGGTGCTCGACGTGGCCTCGCGCAACCGCGAGACGTTCCTCTTCAACATCTACAAGATGGGGAAGGATTCGATCGACAAGGGCTCCAAGGACACCTGGACGGTGTATCCGCGGCGGCTGCAGGCGGTGAAGGACGAAATCGCTCGGGCGGCGAAGGCCGGTGCCGATGGCGGCGACGCGCGCATGGTGCCGGGCGGCCTGACGCGCAACACCGTGCCGCTGGCCCAGTACGAGTCGCTGATGAAGAAGCCGGAGTGGCGCGACCCGCGGGCCTACATCCTATCGGCGTCCGAAGGCGACTTCCTGACTTCCGCCAAGTTCGTCAACGCGCTGCTCAAGACCGGCGTGGTCGTGCATCGCGCCACGGCGCCGTTCAGCGCTGCCGGCAAACAGTATCCGGCCGGCTCCTATGTGGTGAAGACGGCGCAGGCGTTCCGGCCGCACGTGCTCGACATGTTCGAGCCGCAGGATCACCCGAACGACTTCCAGTTCCCTGGCGGCCCGCCGATCCCACCTTATGACAACGCCGGATGGACGCTCGCCTATCAGATGGGCGTGAAGTTCGAGCGTGTGCTCGAAGGGGTCGAAGGCGCGTTCGAGGCCGTACACGACGTGCAGAAGCCGACCCCGGGCACCGTGACCGACGCCGCTGGCGCGGTCGGCTTCGTCGTCGGCCACCGCTACAACGATGCGTTCACGGCGGTGAACCGGCTGCTGAAGGCCGGCGAAGAGGTGCAGTTCGTCGCCGATCGCAGCTGGCAGAGCCCCGACGGCACTGGCGTGATCTACGTGCCGGCCAAGGCGTCCACTGCGGCAGTGCTGCAGAAGGCCGCGGCTGAGCTCGGATTGTCGTTCCGCGGCGTCAAGGAGCGGCCGGCCGGCCCGACGCACAAGCTGCTGAAGCCGCGCATCGGGCTGTGGGACCGCTACGGCGGCGCGATTCCGTCGGGCTGGGTGCGCTGGATCCTGGAGCAGTACGAGTTCGACTTCGAGGTGGTGTTTCCGAAGACGCTCGACGCCGGCAATCTCAAGGCGAAGTACGACGTGCTGCTCTTCCCCGATGGCGGCATTCCCGAGCCGCCCGGCGGCGCGGGTAATCCAGGGGGCGAGTTCTTCGGCGGCCGCCAGCCGCAGGCCGAGGACATCCCCGCCGAGTTCCGCGACTCGCTGGGGAACGTGACCGCGAAGCAGACGCTGCCGCAACTGAAGCGCTTCGCCGAGGAAGGCGGTGTGCTGGTGGCGTTCGGGGGCTCGGCCACACTCGGCGAGCAGCTCGGGTTGCCGATCAGCGATCACCTCGTGGAGATGACCTCGGCGGGTGTCGAGCGGTCGCTGCCGCGCGACAAATACTACGTGCCGGGCTCGCTGCTGCGGGTGGCGGTGGACAACACCAATCCGGTGGCATGGGGGATGGAGCGAGAGGTCGACGTGATGTTCGACAACAGCCCGGTGCTGCACCTCGATCCCGAGGCGTCGCTGAAGAACGTGCGGCCGGCGGCGTGGTTCGCCTCGAAGTCCACGTTGCGCTCGGGCTGGGCGTGGGGCCAGCACTACCTCGAGGGCGGCGCCGCGGCGGTGACTGCGCCGCTCGGCCGCGGCAAGGTCTATCTCTTCGGTCCGGAGATCACCTTCCGCGCGCAGCCGCACGGCACCTTCAAGTTCCTGTTCAACAGCATCTTCGTGGGCACGGCCGAAGGCAGCGCCGGCGCGGCGCGGGAGACGGTGCAGCCGCAGCGCTAGCCATCAGCACAGGCCTGTCACGGTTACATTCGGTGGCGCTGCAGAATTCGCAGCGTCGTTCGCTCAGCGCCCGGGAAGGGTTTCGTCGAACTGACGAACTAGTTCTGCTGGCGCATCCGCGATTGTCTTCTGGCCTGTCACGGAGACATCGCGGCCTGATGCGAGAACTGCGTACTCGATCACGGGAGGTGGCGGCTCACCGCTGGAAGGGATCTTGCGAGCGCGGGAGCTTTCAGGAGCCCTCCATGCCCTGCCCCCGCAACGGCGTTCGTTCCCGTACCGTGGTCCATGCCGTCAACCGCGGCAACGATCGCCGCGCGCTGTTCTTCTCCGATGGTGACTATCGCGCTTTTCTGGCCTGCTGACCTGGGCATCGACCCGCGCGTCACTTCCGCTGCTCGGATATGTCCTGATGCCAAACCACTGGCATCTCGTGGTGTGGCCGAACGACGCAGCGCATCTGTCGCAGTTCATGCATCGCCTCACGGGTTCGCACGCGGCAATCCTGCGAAGGCAAACGGGAACGACAGGGACCGGTCACATCTACCAGGACCGATATCGAGCACGGCTGGTGACGTCGGAGCTCCAGTTCGTCGACGCTTCGGTATGTGGAGGCGAACCCCGTGCGCGCGGGACTCGTGGACCGTGCCGAGCAATGGCGATGGTCGAGCTTGCGGGAGCGGATTGAGCCGCGGTGGTTGATTAGCGATGGACCCGTCAGGCTGCCTCCACCCACCAGCTGGTTGGCACTCGTCAACGTGCCTCTCGAACCGCGGCACACCGCGGAGATGGGAACGCGGCGGCCGCGACTGGGTATCGCCCGACTCTGGCCCGCGTTTGAGTAGCAGCTCCCGCGCCGGTTGCAGAATCGGCGGCACTAGCAATTGTCTCCGTGACAGGCCCGGGTAACATTGCCGACATGCTCGAGCAGATCTTCTCCGTCTGCAGCGCTCTCGCAGTGATCGGCTGGATCCTGCTGGTCGCTCTACCACGTCACCGTATCGCGCACCTGGTGGCCAGCGTGGCGATCCCGCTGGCGATCGCGCTCGTCTACATCGTGCTCATCGCGCAGCACTTCGGCACCGCCGACGGCGGCTTCGGTTCGCTCGCCGACGTCACGCGTCTGTTCGCCAATCCGGCCCTGCTGCTGGCGGGCTGGGTGCACTACCTCGCCTTCGATTTGTTCATCGGCGCGTGGGAGGTCCGCGACGCACAGCGCCACCGCGTGGCCCACTGTCTTTGTCATCCCCTGCCTCGTGTTGACGTTCATGCTCGGGCCCATCGGTCTGCTCGCTTACCTGGCCGTGCGCACGTGGCGCGCCGGCACGGCGGACCTCACCGATTCGTAGGCGATGCGCGCATTCGTCGACACACTGTTCGCCCGCGATCGGCTCCTCGCTGGCGCAGCCCTCGCCTTCGCCGCCGGGTTCGTCCTCGCCGCCGTGGCCGCACTCTTCGACACGCGGCTGATCACCGGCATCAACCCGTGGATCAAGCCGATGAAGTTCCTGAGCTCGATCGCCATCTACCTGGCGACGATCGCCTGGTTCACCAGCGAGCTGCAGCCCCGCCGCGCGCCCGCGCCTGGATCGTCCGCACGATCGTCGCGACGATGGTCATCGAGATCGTCTGCATCGCGGGCCAGGCGGCGCCGCGGCACGACCTCGCACTTCAACCAGTCGTCGGTGTTCGACGCCGTGGTCTTCGGTCTGATGGGACTCGCCATCGCCGTCAACACCGCCGCCGCGGCAGCGATGCTGTGGTTCCTGCGTCGCGAGATGCCGCCGCAGCGTGCCGGCTACTTGTGGGGCGTGCGGCTCGGCCTGGCAGTGTTCGTGGTGGGCAGCCTGCTCGGCTTCGTGATCGTCGCCAACAACAGCCACAGCGTCCCGGGGCCAGACGGCGGCCGCGGGCTGCCGTTCCTCAACTGGTCGGTCGATCGCGGCGACCTGCGCGTGGCCCACTTCGTCGGCCTCCACGCGCTGCAGGCGCTTCCGCTGCTCGGCTTCCTCCTCGACCAGACGTCGGCGTCGCCCGCTGCGCGCACCGGCACCGTCTCGACCGTGGCGGTGGTCTGGACGCTGGTGATGGGAGTGACGCTCGCTCTCGCCCTCGGCGGCCGCCCGCTCCTGGCGCTGTAGGACCGCCGACCGTGACATGAGGTTCCGCCCGCGGCAACGCGGGGCACTACAATGAGAAGTTCTCGCAAGCCCGGTTAGCTCCGCGGGCGCCCGACGCCCGCGATTCCAGGAGACGGCACGGCATGACCTACTACGGCGGCAAGCAGCTCGGTGACGCATTTCGCACGGTTCGACAGAACACCATCCAGACGGCACAGGACATCCCCGAGGACAAGTACGGCTTCGTCGCCGGCGACGGCGCCATGACGGTGGCCGCGATGCTCGCGCACCTGGCCGCCAGCACCAACTATCACCACCAGATCCACGGCGTGGAGAAGAAGTCGAGCCTCTCAATGGAGGACTTCGGCGGCTACATGGCCCAGGCCAAGGCCGTCGAGTCGGCGCTCACCACCAAGGCTGCGATCATCGACGCGCTCACTACCCGCGGCGAGCAGTTCGCCGCCTGGCTCGAAACGGTGACCGAGGCGCAGCTGGCCGAGTCGGTGACGTTGCCGGCCGGCTTGCAGCCGTCCAACAAGACCCGCTTCGAGATGCTGCTCGGCGCCAAGGAGCACGAGATGCACCATCGCGGGCAGCTGATGATGATCGAGCGGGTGCTCGGCATCACGCCGCACCTCACCCGCCGCCGGCAGGAAGCGATGGCAGGCCGCGCGGCGGCGGCTGCCGCTCCGGCCCGCTGACGCCTGGGCTGTTTCATGATCCGCGAGCGAGGCGTAGCCCTCGCTCGCGGGCTCACTCCGCCCGCAGCGACCTGGCCGGATCGATCCGCGACGCCCGCCACGCCGGCCCCACACTGGCGGCGGCGCCGGCAACGAGCAGCAGCGCCGCGGCGCCCGACAGCACCGCTGGATCAGTCGCTCGCACCTCGAACAGCAGCCCGGTCATCGCGCGCAGGGCCACCAGCGCAACCGCAGTGCCGATCGCCACGCCGCCGATCACCGGCTGCAGCCCGTTCACGAACACCATCTGGCGGATCGCCGTGGTCCGTGCGCCCAGGGCCAGCCGGATGCCGATCTCCAGCCGGCGCTGCGCCACCGTGACGCTCAGCGCGCCGTACAGGCCGATCACCGCGAGCAGCAGCGCGACCGCGGCGAACACGCCCAGTGCCCCGGCCACGAAGCGGCGGGTACTGGTCGTCGACGCGACGACGTCGGCATAGCTGGCGACGTCGGTCACCGGTTGCGCCGGATCGATGTCGCGCACCACACCGCGCACGGCAGCGGCCAGCGCCGTGGGCTCGCCGGTGGTGCGAACCACCAGCGTCATCAGCGTCTCGGCCCACACCCACTGCGCCTGCGGCACGTAGACCTGCGGCGCCAGCGGACGGTCGAGCCCCTGATGCCGGACGTCGCCGACGATGCCGACGATGGTGCGGGGCGGTGCGGTCGACGGGCCGATCATCACCTGACGTCCGATCGGATCTTCTCCGGCGAACATCGTGTCGGCGGCCTCGCGGTTGATGAGCGCGACCCGCTCCGCCTGCGCTCCGTCGCGGGCGTCGATGAGCCGGCCGCGCAGCAGCGGGATGGCCATCGTGGCGAAGTAGTCGGAGGTCACGACGAAGCGGTCGGCCGAGGGCGCATCGGCGGGGTTGGCGGTCAGCCGCCCGGCCACGTGGAAGCCGAAGCCGTCGATATCGCCGCCCAGCGGCAGGGTGGTGACCGACGAGGCCGAGATCACTCCGGGGAGGGCCCGCACACGGGTCAGCACCTCGTCGTAGAAGGCCACCGCCGTGGCGATCTGCTGCGGCGTTTCGCCCTGGGTGAATCGCTCCCCACCGGCCCACAGCCGCATCGTCAGCACGCCGTCGGGACGGAAGCCGGGCTCCACGGCCAGCAACCTGGTGACGCTGCGTACCAGCACCCCGGAGCCGGCCAGCAGCACCGCCGCCATCGCCACGTTCCCGGCCACCAGCACCGCGCGGGCCCGCCACATCGCCACGCCGCCGGTGCGCCGGCCGGCCCCGCGCAGCTCGTCGGCGGCGTCGCGACGGGTCAGCTGCCGCAGCGGCGCCAAGCCGAAGAGCACCCCGCTGGCCATGGCCAGCAGCACCGCCACGGTCACCGCGCGGGCATCGAGCGACAGCCCGGCCAGACGCGGCAACTCTGCAGGTCCGGCGCTGGCGATCAGCCGCACCGCCGCCCATGCTGGCAGCAGGCCGAGCAGCGCGCCCATTGCCGAGAGCAGCACTGACTCGGTGAGGAGCTGGCGCACCAGTCTCGCTCGAGTCACGCCGAGTGCGGCCCGCACGGCCACCTCGCCGGATCGTTCGCTGGCCCGCAGCAGCAACAGACTGGCGACGTTGGCGCAGGCCACCAGCAGCAGCACGGCCACCCCGCCCCACAGCAGCAGCAGCGCCGGCCGCACCGGGCCGAGGAACACGTCACGCAGCCGGGTCACGCGCGCGCCGGGGCCGGTGTAGGCCGTCGGGTCGACGTCGGCCATCCGCTCGAACAGCTGGGTGAGCTCGGCCTCGGCCGCCGCTGACGTAACGCCGGGCGCGAGCCGTCCCATCACCCGCAGGTGCCGGCAGGTGCGGCAGGCGAAGCTCGCGGCCGGGTCGTAGCCGAGTGGAAACCACACCCCGGCGTCCTTGTAGAAGCGGCTGGCGACGATGTCGTCGAAGCCGCGCGGCATCACCCCGACGATCACGTGGGGAATGTCGCTGATGACGACCGGCCGGCCGATCACCCCGGGATCGGCGCCGAAGCGGCGGCGCCACAGCCCGTCGCTGAGGATCACCACCCGCCGCGCCGCGCCCGGCATGTCCTCGGCGTTGGTGAAGGCCCGGCCGAGGGTCGGCTGCACCCCGACCATGTCGAAGTAGCCGCGCGAGACGCGCATCGCGTTGACCCGCTCAGCGTCCAGGCCGCCGCCGCTGAAGGTCGCGGTCGACTGGGTGGCCGCCACCAGGTGGCTGAGGCTGCGCGCCTGGCTCTTCAGATCGACGAACGACAGGTAGCCCATGTTGACCGGGTCCTGTCCCTGCTTCGTCTCCGCGATCGCCACCAGCTGATCGGCGTCGCGATAGTCGAGCGGGGCGAACAGCACGCCGTCCACGACCGCGAACATCGCGACGTTGGCGCCAATGCCGAGGGCGAGCGTGACCATCGCGGTGAGCGTGTGGGTCGGCCGCGCCGCCATCGACCGCAGCGCGAATCGTAGATCGCGCCCCAGGATGTCGAGGTGCTGGCCGGGGGCCGACTTCACCACGTCGACCATCGTGGCCAGCCACAGCCTGAGCAGCGCCCAGCGGCCACCGCGCGTCCGGGCCTCGCGAGCCTCCGCCCGGAAGGCCGCTTCGAGCTCGCGCGCGTAGCCGTCGCGGAACTCCTCTGGCAGCACGCCAAGCAGCCAACGGAACAGGCGTTCCTGCATCAGATCGCTCCCAGCTTGGCGCGGGCCTGCGCCAACGTATCGGCCATCCGCCGGGCCTCGGCCACGGCCACCGCCCGGCCGCGGTCGGTGAGGCGGTAGTAGCGGCGCCGCTCGTCGTCGAGGGCCGGATCCGGCCGCATCGCCGACTCCTGGATCAGGCCGTCGTCGACGAACCGCTTGATCACGGTGTAGAGCGTGCCGGCACGGAGCGTGACCTTGCCGTCGGTGCGGCGGGCCACCTCCTTGATCACCGCGTAGCCGTGCTTCTCGCCGTCGGCCAGTGCGACCAGCACCTGGAACATCGCCGGGGTGAGTGGCAGGTACGGACTCGGGTCGAATCGCGCCATGGTCGATAGACTATATCTACGATAGATACAGTGGCAAGTTCCGCGTTCGGTAACCGTCGGCTGGGGACGGAGTCGCGCTACCGAAAGAACGGGGCCTGACCGCCAATGGCACGAGAGTTGTGCCACGCGTTACGATTGCAGTGTTGCCGCCCTGTCAGGAGTGTCCGCTGATCCAAGGAGTGTCCGTGACTCCACCGCTGCCTTGCCGTTCTCGCGCTCGCCCTCGTTTCGACTCGCCACCGCCCTTTCCGCCCAGACCCCGCCGCAGCCGCCCGCGCCCGCCGCCACCAGCCCGGCCGTGCTCCGCCCCGACCCGCCGATGGTGTGCGACAGCTGCACCGAGTGGAACCAGCCGCGGGCGCCGTTCAAGGTGTTCGGCAACACCTACTTCGTGGGCTCGATGGGGCTGTCGTCGCTCCTCATCACCACCGACGCAGGACTGGTGCTCATCGACGTGGCGCTGCCGCAGAGCGCGCCGCTCATCGACGCCAACATCCGCGCGCTGGGCTTCCGCACCACCGACATCAAGTTCATCCTCAGCTCGCACGCGCACTTCGACCACGTGGGCGGGTTGCGGTCGATGCAGCGCTACACGCGCGCGACGGTGCTGGCCAGCAGCGCCACGGCGGCGGCGCTCCGGCTCGGACACCCGCTGCCCGAGGATCCGCAGTTCGCCGGGCCCTCGTCGCCCATTCAGGATTTCCCGGCCGTCTCCGAGGGTCTGCGGGTAATGACCGACGGCGAGTCGGTGCGGCTCGGCGCCACCACCATCACCGCCCACTACACGCCCGGCCACACGCCCGGCGCCACGACCTGGACCTGGCAGTCGTGCGAGGGCGCGCGCTGCCTGAACATGGTCTACGTCGACAGCCTCACGGCCGTGGCCAACGACACTTTCCGCTATACCGGTGGCGGCGGCCAACCGAGCATCGTCGAGGGCTTCCGCGCCAGCATCCGCAAGGTCAGCGCGCTGCCGTGCGACGTCGTGATCTCCACCCATCCCATCGCCACCGGCATGGACGCCAAGGTGCAAGAACCGCGCCGACGCGAAGCTGACGCCGGGCGCGGCCAGCGATCCGTTCGTGGACGCCGGCGCGTGCAAGGCGCTGGCGGCGACCGCGATGAAGGGGCTGGACGAGCGCGTGGCGCTCGAAACGAAGAAGTAGGCGCAGCGGGCCGTCAGGCCAGCCCGGCGCCCTGCGTGTCGACGTAGACAGCGTAGAGCGACTGGCTGGCGGTCATGAACAGCCGGTTCCGCCGGGCGCCGCCAAACGTCACGTTGGCGCAGTTCTCGGGCAACCGGATCATGCCGATGGCCACGCCGTCGGGCGCGATCACCTGCACGCCGGGCCGCGCGCCGGCCCAGATGTTGCCGTCCACGTCGCAGCGCATGCCATCGGCGGCGGAGGGCTGATCGGGACTGCCCGGGACCGCTAGCAGGCAGAAGCGACGCAGGTTGCGCGCCGTGGCGCCCTCCACGTCGAGCACGCGGATATCACGCCCGGCGCCCGTGTCGGCCACGTACAAGCGGCGGAAGTCGGGCGAGAAGCAGAGCCCGTTGGGACCGGCGATCTCGTCGGTGATCAGCGCCACTTGCCCGCTCTTGGGATCGGCCCGGTAGACGCCGGGCTTCACCTCCGACTCCGACTTCATGCCCTCGTAGTTGCCGCGGATGCCGTAGATCGGATCGGTGAACCAGATGCTGCCATCCGAATGGACCACTGCATCGTTGGGCGAGTTCAGGCGCTTGCCCTGGTAGCGGTCCGCGATGACCGTCACCGCTCCCGACGGCTCGTAGCGCGCCACGCGCCGGCCGCCATGCTCGCACGAGATCTGGCGGCCCTCCTGATCGAAGGTGTTGCCGTTGCTGTTGCCCGAGGGATTTCGGAACACGGTGACGCGCCCGTCGTCCTCGATCCACCGCAGCTGCACGTTGTTGGGGATGTCGCTCCACACCAGATACCGGCCCACACCGTTCCACGCCGGGCCTTCCGCCCACAGTGTGCCGGTGTGCAGGCGCCGAATGGGCGTGTTGCCGATGATGTAGCGGCGGAACCGCGCGTCGAGCGCCACCACATCCGGGTCGGGATAGCGCACCATCTCGCCTCCACTCCAGTCGCGGGGCTGCGCGGGAGGAATCGGCAACGGCTGCGGCGCCCCAGATGGCGGCGGCGGCTGGGCCTGCGCGGCCCACGTGGGCGACCCCACCCCGGCGACGAGCGGCGACGCCATGGCCGCGTGGAGGAACGTCCGGCGAGTGAGCCGGCTCAAGGGCAATGAATTCGACGGCACGGTCGCTCCTCCTAGAACGTAGCCAACGCGTTGACCGGGAACCCGGTGCCGCCGGTGACTGGCACGGGCGCCACGGTGAGCATGAACTCCCAGCGCTTCTGCGCCGCCGCGAGCTCCCCCAGCGCCTCGAGATCCTGGTTGTCGAGGATGTTGATGCCCAGGGCGGTGATCGCCAGCGTGTGCACGGGCAGGTTGATGCCGGTGACGAGCGACGGCACGACGTCCAACGCCGCGTCGCTGCCGATGAGGGCCACGCCGCGCGCCTTCAGCCACGCCGCCGTGGAGGCGTGCAGCCCGGCGGCGTTCTGCCCGACGTTCCAGGGCCCGAGTGCGTCTCGCCTGGCCCACCGGCCGGTGCGGACGAGCAGCGCATCCCCCGGCGACACCTTGACGCCGGCGCGCTTCTCCCACGCCTCCAGATCCTCGACGAAGATCGGCGTCCCCGGCTCGAGGTACGGCAGGTTCTTCGCCCGCGCCATGTCCATCAGGATGCCGCGCGTCACGTAGCCATGGCGGAAGCCCTGGATGCCGAGCTTGGTGCAACCGCTCTCGGTGTTCACCTCGGCGCGCGCGTAGCCGTTGTAGGTCTGGTCCTTGTAGAGGATGTGGCACAGCGCGTCGAGATGGCTGTGCGCGTAGCCGTGATACGACACGCGATAGGTGTCGGTGGAGAAGCCCTTGTTCATCGTGTGCTCGAACGGGCTGGCGTTGTCGACCTCCTTGGCCGTGAGCGGCGAGTGCGCCAGACCCACCGCGCGACCGACGCGCACGAGACCCGCGGCCTGCTTCCGCTTGGCATCGGTGATGAGGTTGGCGGCGCCCAGTTCGTCGGCCGCACCCCACCGCCCCCAGTTGGCCACCTGCTTGAAGTAGCCGTCGAACTCCTCACTCGTCGCCGGCGTTCTGGCCGCGGCGGGCCCGGGCGAGAGGATCGCCGGCGCCGCGCGGCGCCGATTGTGTCTCCGAGCCTGTCACGGAGACATTTGCAAGTGCCGCAATAAGTGCCAAGTACGCAGAACGAGAGATGTGCATGGCGCGACAGTCTAGCGCGCCCGCCGCCGCCGTCCCATACAATCGCGCCATGGCCACCGGCACCGGCTTCGTGTCGTCCTGGCGGGAACTGCGCCGGTTCCGCCGCAACCCGCTGGACTTCCTGCAGGAGACCGCCACCAGGGGGTCGGTCGCCGAGTTCAAGCTCGGACCGCAACGCGTGTTCCTGCTGAGCGATCCCCACGCCATCGAGGACGTGCTGGTGACCAACGCCGCGTCCTTCGCCAAGGGCCGAGCCCTCGAACGCGCCAAGCAGACGCTGGGCGAGGGCCTGCTCACCAGCGAGGGCAGCTTCCACCTGCGACAGCGCCGCCTGATGCAGCCGGCCTTCCACAAGGCCCGCATCGCCGGCTACAGCGAGGCGATGGTCCGCACGGCGGTGGCCACGCGCGACGCGTGGAGCGACGGCGTGCCGCTCGACCTGTCGCGCGAGATGAACCGGCTGACGCTGACCATCGTCGCCGACACGCTGTTCGGCGCCGAGGTCGGCAGCCACAGCGACACTACGCGCGTCCAGCAGGCGATCACCGACGTGATGGAGATGTTCGACCTGGTGATGCTGCCCTTCGCCGAGTGGCTGATTCACCTGCCGCTGCCGCGGATGCGCCGCTACCGCGCCGCGCGGCAGGCGCTCGACACGCTCATCTACGGCATCATCGCCGACCGCCGTTCGTCGGGCGAGGATCGCGGCGACCTGCTGTCGATGCTGCTCCACGCGCAGGACGCCGAAGGCAGCGGCGGGATGACCGATCGCCAGGTGCGCGACGAGGTGATCACGCTCTTCCTGGCCGGTCACGAGACCACGGCCAACGCGCTCGCGTGGACCTGGACGTTGCTGGCCGATCACGCCGAGGCGGAAGCGCGCCTGCACGACGAGCTCGATCGGGTGCTCGGTGGGCGCGTGCCCACCGCCGACGACGCGCAGCGCCTGCCCTACACGCGGGCGATCGTGGCCGAAGCGATGCGCCTCTATCCACCGGCCTGGACGCTGGGACGCCGCGTCCTGCGCGACTACCACTGGGGCGGCCACGACATCCCCGCCGGTTCTCTCATCCTGATGAGCCAGTGGATCGTGCAGCGCGATCCACGGTGGTGGCCCGATCCCACCCGCTTCGATCCGAACCGCTGGCTGGGCGAGCCGAGCACCCGCCCGCGCTTCGCCTACTTCCCGTTCGGCGCCGGCAACCGCGTGTGCATCGGCGAGAGCTTCGCCTGGACGGAAGCGATCCTCGTGCTCGCCGCCATCGCCTCGCAGTGGCGCCTCGTCGTCGATCCTTCCCAGTCGATCGAACCGCTGCCGCTCATCACGCTGCGGATGCGTCACGGCCTGCGGGTCACGCCGGTGCGACGCCACGCGAGTGGCCAGCCTCGTAACTCCGGGAACGCGATCGGCGTTGCGGCGCTGTAGCCGCTGAGCTGCCCATCCTGGGTAAGAACTGCCTGCCCGGGAGGGCAGCGCTGTTGCGGGCTGATCCGACCCATCCGTCGAATCTATTGAGGGCCAGTGCTTTACCGCTTATCCCGGCACGGCATCGCGATTGCTCCTCTGTAGGGTGGAGGCCCGTGATGCACACGCACTTAGTAATGGCGTCTGTCATGGCCACGACGCTCACGGCCGGATCGGCCATCTTCTCGGCGACGGCCGACATCCGCGCCAACGACGCTGCGCGTGCGGCATTGACGCAGCGCGGCGAGCGCGAGGTAACCATTCCCGCGGGCACGCAGCTTCGGCTGCGGCTCGACACCAGCCACGCATCCGACACATCACGCGTGGAAGAAACCGTGCAAGCTCATCTGGAAACGCCGGTGATGATCAACGGCCGGGCTGTGCTGCCGACCAACTCCGAGGCGATCGGCCACGTGACCGTGGCACGTCCGTCGGCCAAGGTGAAGGGCCGCGCGTATCTGGCGGTGCGCTTCACCGAGGTGCGGACGGACGACGAGGACAGCTACCGCATGTCGACGCGCACCTGGGGCCGCGAGGCACCGGGGACCAAGAAGAAGGACGCCGCCAAGATTGCCGTCCCGGGCGCCGTCGGTGCCATCGTGGGCGGCGCCATCGACGGCAGGAAGGGCGCGGCCATCGGCGGTATCGTAGGGGCCGGTGCGGGCACGGGCGTTGTGCTCGCCACCGCGGGCGAGGAAGTGCGTCTCCCCCGCGGATCGACAGTGCTCGTGCGGCTGTCGGCGCCACTGACCGTGCGCGTGCCAGCATAGGTTCTCGCGCGCAGGGCCGGGCGCTTCGGACTGAGTGCGGCATACCGGGTCGTCCGCGAACGGCTCCGTGTCGCGCCGCCCGGAGCGCCCGGTTCCACCTGCTCGCCTGTTCCCACCTCACTCCACCTGAGTTGCGACACGGCGGCTCCACTGCCCCGTTGGGAGTGTCGGCGGCACGCCCTTGGCAGGAGTGCCGCCCGGAGGTCTTCGTCTATGGAGCCAAAACGGATCCACAATGGATCCATGCCAGTGACCCTGTCGGTCAAGAACGTGCCCGACGCCCTGGCCGCGCGGCTGCGTAAGCGCGCGGCGGCGCACCATCGCTCATTGCAAGGGGAGCTGATGGCGATCCTCGAGGAAGCGGCGCAGCCCACCCTGACGATCGACGAGCTCGCGGAAAAGGTGAAGTCGCTCGGGCTCCGGACGCCTTCCGACTCCGTGCAGATCATCCGGGCGAGTCGCGATGGCCGTCGTCGTTGACGCGTCGGCGATCGCCGCCGTCGTGTTCGGCGAAGTCGAGGGCGACATCCTGCGTCGTCAGCTTCGCGGCCATGCCCTCCTCGCACCATCGCTCATCGACTACGAGCTGACCCACGTCGCGTGGAAGAAGCTGCGACGCTCGCCCTCCGAAGGGTCGGCGATCTTTGCCGCCCTGGCCTCGGTCAAACACCTCGGCGTCCGCCGTGCCCAACCAGACGCCGTCTCGGTTCTGGGGGTCGCCGCGGCCACTGGTCTCACGCCCTACGACGCTAGCTACCTGTGGCTGGCGCAGACGACGGGCCTGTCCCTCGTCACGCTCGACAAGCGCTTGGCGAAGGCCGCTGAGGCTCTGTGAGTCACGGCGCCGCCGCACGGCTTGAATCCCTGACCGCGCCCCCGGGGATGGTTCCGCAGGTGGTCGAGGTGCCGTAGAATCACGACCTCGGCCCGCCGCCGAGGCTCACTCCAGGGGATTCGCGATGACGACGTCCCGCCACAACCGTCGAGACTTCATGAACGTGACCGGCGCCGGCCTGGCCGGCATGCTGGGCGCGCCCGCGCTCGCCGCCACCGCGCAGGCTCAGGCGGGACAGGCCGCTCAGGCGCCGGCCGATTCGCGCGATCCCGATCTGGTGGTGGTGAACGCCAAGGTCTACACGATGGACCGCGCGCGCGCCGCAACGCCGAGGCCTTCGCCGTGAAGGGCGACCGCTTCGTGGCCGTGGGCTCGACGAGCGACGTGCGCAACGTTGCCGGCAAGAACACCACGGTGTTCGATGCCAAGGGCATGACCGTCGTCCCCGGCTTCATCGACTGCCACAACCACGCCGGCGGCGAGGTGCTGCAGCACGAGGTGCTGGTCGGCAATCCCTTCGAAGTGGAGTTCGTGAGCATCCTCAGCATCGTCGGCAAGCTGAAGGCCAAGGCCGACCGCTGCCGCCGGGCACCTGGGTGGAGGGCTTCTTCTTCGACGACACCAAGGTGAAGGACAAGCGGATGCTGCACCGCCGCGACCTCGACGAGGTGTCGCGGAACCACCCGGTGATCGTCCGCCACCGCGGCGGCCACACCTACTTCTACAACTCCAAGGCCTGCGAGATGGCCGGCGTCACCAAGGACACGCCCGACCCGATGGGCGGCACCTTCGACAAGGACCCGAACGGCGAGCTGAACGGCCGCGTCACCGACCTGCGCCTCGCGCGCCTTCGCCAAGGTGGGCACGCGGCCCACCTTCACGCCCGAGCAGCGCGAAGCGCGCGCCCGCGACGGCATCGCCTACATCTCCAAGCAGTTCGCCCGCTACGGCCTGACCAGCGTGCACCACCAGGGCGGCAACCTGGCGGCCATGCAGGACGTGCGCGCCCGCGGCGAGCTGCTGCACCGCATCAGCTACGAGACCAGCGGCGCCGTCCTCGACGGGATGATCGCCTCGGGCGTCAAGACCGGCTTCGGCGACGAGTGGATCAAGTTCGGCTCCACCTCCGAGCACACCGTGGACGGCTCGTTCTCGGAGCGCACGATGGCGCTCAGCACGCCGTATGCCGGGCGTGACGCCGCCCTACAAGGGCAACATCACCGAGACGCAGGAGACCCTCAACGAGTGGGTCGAGCGCGTCCACCGCGCCGGCATCCAGGTGAACTGCCACGCCAACGGCGACGTGGCCATCGACATGTATCTCACCGCCATGGAGCGCGCGCAGAAGCTCCATCCGCGCAAGGACGCGCGGCCGAAGATCACGCACTGCACGCTCATCACCGACGACCTGGTGAAGCGCATCGCAGGCGCTCGGCGCGGTGCCGGCGATGTTCACGACCTACGCCTACTACAACCCCGACAAGTTCGTGTACTACGGCGAGGAGCTGATGAAGCGGTGCATGGCCTACCGCTCGATGCTCGACGCCGGCGTCTACGCCTGCGCCGGGTCGGACTTCAGCCCCGGCCCGTTCGCGGCGCTGATGGGCATCCAGGGCATGGCCACGCGCAAGGGCTGGGACGGCAAGGTCTGGGGCGCCAACCAGAAGATCACGGTCAGCGAGGCGATCGCGGTGAACACCTACAACGGCGCGTGGGCGAGCGGCGAGGAAGCGATCAAGGGCTCGATCACCGCCGGCAAGCTGGCCGACTACGTGGTGCTCGCCGACGATCCGCACACGGTGGATGTCGAGAAGATCAAGGACATCCAGATCGTGCGCACAGTGGTGGGCGGGCGCGTGTCGCACCAGGCGTAGAAGCGGTCGAGTCGCCGCGGTATCCTCCTCGCCTCGCGCTCGGCTGGCGCACGCTCAACGCGGGTCTCGGGATGGTTGTAACGCCTCAAGCGTGCTGGCCATCAATCTCGTCCGGAGAGACACCACGCCGCCTCGACCGGGAGCGTTCCGCCCTAAGCAGCGAGGCGACCGCCCGCCCAACGTCGCTAGTGTTCCCACGGCGCCGGCTACGGCCCGCATCCAGGGGGACACCGTGAGCAAAGGACGCTACGCGATCGACGCCCTGCCCGAGCTGCCGCTCGAGCCGTTCGAACTTGCCGGCAAGCTGGGCCGTTCGAAGCGCGGACCGTTCCTGACCATCGTGCCGCCGGTGCGGCCGGCACCGGAGGCGCCGAAGCCGGTGCCGCTGCCGCACCAAATCCCCAACGCGTCGTACCAGATCCGCACGTACTTCGCCCAGTGCGGGTACCCGCGCGTGATCTGCCACGATCCTGGCGACCTCCTCCAGGATTTCGCGCTCGATCCCACACCCGATGGCGGCGGTGGCGGCAGTGGCCCTGGCGATGTCGTGGGCCCGCGCCCCGACGTCGCTGTGCTGGCCAGGACGGAACGGCACTACAAGCTGAGCAAGCTGGACGGCGTCAGCCTCCTGCACCCGTTCTGGTGCACCGTGAAATACGGCCCGTGGCTGTGCATCGTCAAGGAGTCCGAGTCGTGCATCAACGGCGTGCCCAACCGCTGGGAGTTCTTCATTGCCGAGATGCCCGAGGTCTCGATGGTCTGGTACGGCCAGTGGCTCGACCAGCCGACGCTGCCGAACCTCAACGTGATCAAGGGGGATCTGGCGCTACACGACGTGGACTTCGATTGCTGCCCCGGACACACGTTTTGCAGCAACACCCAGTCGTGCATCCCGAACCAGATGCCCTGCAACCCGCCCAGTGCCGGCGTAGGGCGGAAACGGGGCTGAGCTCTACCGGCGCCAGCCGCCGGAGACTCGTAGCCGCAACTCGCCAGGGTCTCCTGGCCTCAGGCTGGGTGCGCGCTGGTCAGGGGACGACCACGGTCTGCTCGGCGGTGGCCCCACTCGATCCGCAGTCGTTCACGGCGCGCACGCTCAGGCCGTAGGTGCCGGGCCCCACCGGCGCACTGACGCGCCGCAGCGGGGATCGGGAACGTTCCTGAAAAAGCGCCGGTAACCTGCAGCAGGTAGTGGGTGGGCGCGGCGCCGCTGGCCGGCGGGTCCCACACCACGTTCAGGGTGGTGCCGACTCGGTAGGCCAGGAATCGGGCTGGCGGCAGCGGGACGCCCGAACAGGCGCCCGGGAAGGCTGCGGTCGCCGCGTTCGATGGGGCACTCGTTCCGCCGGCGTTGGCCGCCCGCACCCTGAAGGTGTACGACCCGCCGGGCACGGCCGGGTAGGTGAACGATTCGGAGAGGCCGAGCGGAAGCGACACGTTCTGCGATCCGGCGACGTCGAGGAACATGCTGGCCGGCGGTCCGCCGCCGAACGTGTTCTTCCACGACAGCGCGACCGACGACCCGTTGACCATCGCGGTGAGCGCCGTGGGCGGCGAGGGCGGCGCCGGGACACCCACGTGGAGCGGCACCTCGTTGGACGGCCCGCTCTCCCCCGCCGCGGTCTGCGTGTGGACCCGAATCAGGAACGAGCCAACCGGCGCCACGAACGAGAAGATGGGCGCGGTGCTGCCGGTGGCCAGTGCGGCCAGCACCTGGCCGGGCACCACGCCGCCCTTGAGCACGTAACCGAGCGGGGGCAGACCTGCGGCCGGGGCCGTGAAGCGCACGGTGACCAGCTGGCCGGCCACGGCGTCGACCGTGAGCCCGGTCGGCGGCAGCGCCCCCGATGGCGGGCCCGGCGGCGGACCGGGCGGCGGTGGCCCCGTTGGCGCGGTCACGGTGATGGTGACCGTGGCGACGTTGCTGGTCCCGCCTTCGCTCACCCCCAGATAGGTGAAGCTGTCGGTGCCCACGAAGCCGGCCTCCGGCGTGTAGACCAAGCGGCCCGAGATGTAGAGCGTCAGCGACCCGTGGGCAACAGTGTTCACGACGGAGGCGTTGATGAAGGGCGCGCCGTTGAACTGGTCGTTGTGGAGCACTCCCGGCTCCGGGACGGTGAGCGTGTCGGGAGAGGCCACGGCATAAGCATCGTTCACGACGACAGGTGGCAGCATCACGCGAATGGTCACCGTGGTCGCGGCGCTGGCGCCGTTGCCATTGGTGGCGCGATAAGTGAAAGCGTCCACGCCGGTGAATCCCGGCGCCGGCGTGTAGGTGAACGCGCCATTCGCCGCGAAGGTCAACGTGCCGTGACCGACGCCGGCCTCGACCGCCGCGGTCATGGCGCCGCCGCCATTACCGAAGTCGTTGCCCAGCACTCCGGGCGCGGCGACGGTGAGTGACGGACCAGTCGGCGGCGTGTGCGTGTAGGCCTCGGCTCTGGTCACCGGCGGCGACGACTGGCCCGACAGCCGGAAGAAGCCGCCGTTGAAGTTGCCGGTGCCGAAGGCCATTCCGTAGAGCGCACCGCCGGTTTCGACGAGACTGCCCGCCGGACGGGCCGTATCGTCCAGCGGGAATCCGTGGAGCTTGGTGAAGGCGCCGGCCGTGGTGAGGGCGAACAACGTACCTCGCGAAAATCCGCCGCCGCCGACTCGCGATGCGCCGTACAGCTTGCCATCGCTGGCGTGGCGCAGCCTGCCAGTCGGCTCACGTCCGTCGAGCCCGGTACCGGGAAACGTGTAGAGCGTGCTCACCATTCCGCCGGGGGTCATCTTGAAGATCGTGGCTGGCGCCGAGCCGCCGCCCGACAGCGTTGCCTGCGACGTGCCGCCGTAGAAGTTGCCGTCGGTCCCTTGAATCAGCCCGTGCCTGGGTTTGGCCGCGGTCGTGCCATCGAAGGAATGGACGGTGGTCAGCATGCCGGCCAGGCTGACCTTGAAGATCGTACCGGCGTCGGCCGCGCCGCCAATCTCCGTGGTGCCGTAGAGAAATCCGTCGCTGCCCTGGATCAGACCGGACGACGCAGGATAGGCGCCGTCGGCGCCGCTGAACCGGTGCAGCACGGTGACCTCGCCCTCCGGCGTCATGCGGAACACCTTGCCGAAGTAGGTGCCGTCCCAAGCCGAGCCGATGCCGTAGAAGTTGCCGTCCGTCGCCAGCACCAGGCTCGCCAGGGCACCAGAGGGAGTCGTCGTCGACAGCCGTAGCGCGTACAACGGCGTGGCGACTCCGGCCTTGGTCATCCTGAAGATCACGCCCTCGCCGTAGGTGCCGCCTTCCGACGTCATCCCGTAGAGATTGCCGTCCGCGCCCTCGACGACACCAGCTTGCGGGCGATAGCCGACCGTGGACGTGGTGGCGACGAAGGTGTGGATCGTGGTCAGCGCACCGGCCGGGGTGATGCGGAACACCGTGCCGTCGGAGCCGCCGCCGCCGTTCTGCATCGTGCCGTAGATGTGGCCGTCGGAGGCCAGGATGAGTGCGCCGTTCGGGGTTGAAGCCCTCGGCGAGCGTATCGATCCACTGCAGCAGGCTGTAGGTCTGGGCGTGGGCAACGGCCGTCGTCCAGACGATGGCCGACACGAGGAGCGCGAGGACGCGGAGGGGGGCCGCGATCTGCTTCATTTTTCGGGGTGCGACGAAGGCCAGCTCAGCCGCAAGATGATGCGGTGGATCCCTCGCTCTGTCAAGTTACTCCGCCGAACCGCGCACTCCTGAAGGAGTGGACGCCGCGGCTCAGGGCCGGCCAGGCGATGCCGCCGACGTGGGCACCATGTTCCGGATGGCGGCGATGCGCCAGCCATCGGACTGCCGCACCAGCACGAACGAGGTCCACATTCGGCGGGTGCTGGCCGCGCCCGCGGCTTTGATCTCGTACGGGCCGTCGGCGATGGCGACATCTGCCGTGACGAAGCGCACCGCCTCGACGCGGATGATCCGCGCCCCGGGGTTCTGCGCCGACGACCGCGACGTGCCGGCCACGATCGCCGCCTGCCCACGGCGCCACTCGCCCGAGGTGGTGTACTGGTCGGCGTCGGCGGTGAACAGCGCCTCGACGGCCTTCGGGTCGCGCAGGTCGCGCGCGGCCATGTAGCGGGCGACGACTTCGCGGACGGCGGCCTCGTCAGTGCCCTGTGTCGCGCTCTGCTGCGCCCGAGGTACGGCCACGGCCAGCATGCCGCACACCACGATCACGAACAGTCGCATCGCGCCTCCTACACCTTCATCCTGTTGACGGCCTGCCGGTACCGCGCTCGAGGCTACATCCCGCCGGGGCGCCGATCGTAGACGGCCACGGTATTCACCGCCTGCCCGGCCACGTTGGTGCCCTTGCCGGTGACCGTGAGCGTGCTGCCGTCGGCGGAGACCACGGCGGTCTGGGTGATGGTGGGCTTGCCGCCCTTCTTGTAGCGCGCTTCGATCGTCGTCGGGTTGACGCGTCGGAACGTGTACGTGTCGGCGTTCGGGTTGACGCCGGTGACCGGCAGGTCCTGGTTGGCGGCTCCCGCCACCTCCCAGTGCATCGCCGGTCCGGTGTCGGGCGTGACGTCGACAACGAGCTTCCGCGCCTGATCGGTGCCGGAGATGACCACGGTTTGAGCCTTGGGACCCGGCGCCGGGACGTAACTGGACTTCTGCACGTTCAGCGTCCACGTACCGACCAGGGGATCGCCCGAGCGGTTGGCGCTGTCCGACCCACAAGCGACGAAGCACAGCCCCAGAACCGTGGAGAGGGAGAGTGACTTGAGCAACGACGGTGCGTGCATCGCGTCCTCCTTGAGGTGTGGCCGATCGGGGCGAGTGTAGGCCTCTCACCCGGTCCCGTCAATGAGCATAGAATCCCGCCATGCCGCGCAACGCGGAAGTCGTCCGCCACTGGAAGATGCTGCTGCACATCGACGCCGTGCGCAGCGGCGTGTCGGTGCAGGACCTGGCCAGGGAGTTCGGCGTGACCACCCGCACCGTCTGGCGCGATCTGGCGGCGCTGCAGGAGGTAGGCTTCCCGCTCGTCGACGAGAAGCGGGATCGCACCACCGTGTGGACGCTGCTGAACATGCCGCTCAAGGCGCTGAACGACGCCGGGCTGTCGGTGACCGAGGCGTGTTCGCTGTACCTGAGCCGCGCGCTGCTCGTGTCGTTCACCGGCACGCCGTTCGAACCCGGGCTGGCGGCGATCACGAAGAAGATCGAGAAGGGCCTGTCGCCGCAGGTGCGCAAGTTCCTCAAGCAGCTGCCCGAGGTGGTGCAGGTGAAGGCGGCGCCGCGGAAGAAGGTGACGGCGCCCAAGCACGACGAGTTCGTGGCCCGGCTGATCGAGGCGGCGTCCGACCGCCGCGTGGCCAAGGTGCTCTACTTCTCCGTCCACAGCAACCGGGAGAAGGACTACGAGCTGCACCCCTACAACCTGGCCTACGCCGACGGCGGCCTGTACCTCACGGCGTATGTGCCGGAGTACCGCCAGGTGCGGGTGTTCGCGGCCGAGCGCATCCGGCGGGTCACCGTGCTCGAGCGCGGCTTCACGCCGGTGGAGGACCTGACCACCGAGGCCTTCGGCCACTCCCTGGGCGTGAACCGCGGCGGCAAGCCCGAGCGGATCGTGATCGAGTTCTCGCCGCGCGTGGCCGCCTATGTCGGCGAACGGACCTGGCACGCCGTCCCAGCAGCTCGAGCCGCTGTCCAACGGCGGCGCCCGCCTCACGCTGAAGGTGTGCCGCGACTGGGCGCTGCGCACCTGGGTGCTGGGCTGGGGCGCGCACGCCCGCGTCGTCGCGCCGTCCGCGCTGGCCACCGAAATCCTCGAGCAGCTCGAGGAGGCGCGCGACGGCTACGCCCCGAGGTTCCTGTTCGAGTCGTCGTCGCTGCGCTACGAGCCGCCGCCGCAGACGAGGCTGCCGCTGCGGACGTGAGATCCGCACCAGCCCCCCTGAGATCGCGGGCTACGTGAGCGTCGGCTGGCCGCGCCGCCGGGCCTTCCCTTCTGGTGCGCGCGAGTAGTTCACTGCGTAGGACTCGAAGTGCCGGCGCTTCGCGTCGAGCGGATTCAGTGCGTCCGCAAAGACCTCCTGCTCGCGCCGCAGCTCGCCGGCCAGCGCCGCAATCGCCTGGTTCCCTGGCGCCATCGCCTCCAGGGTTTGCGCCATGTCCGCCAGGATGCGCTGCGCCTCGGCGAAGTCCCCGCGCCGGTTGGCGACGAGCGCCATGCTCCGCGCGCGCTCGGCCAGCAGCCTGGCCACGGCGACGAGCACGCTCTGATTCGACCGGCTGCGCGTCGTTGGCCGCGCCGTCCACCACCTGCCACTGCACCGGCATCGGCTGCGGGAACAGCGCCTGGTCGCGGTCCGACACGCGGCACTGCACCTCGAGCGACTCGCCGAGCGCCGGCGGCTGGCGCACGCCCACGGCCAGGACGAGCGTCACCTCCTGGTCGGCCACCAGGTCCCCCAGACGAACCCGCAGCGCGCCGGGGGCGGACTCCGTGGGCAGGTCGTTCAGCACGCCCAGGTCCACACCGGGGCCGGCCGTGATCTCGAACACGGCGTCGCGCGCCACCACCTCCAGCGCCTCGCCCAGCTCGCTGGCCAGGAAATCGGGAATCTGCCCCGGCTGCTCGATGAAGTAGAAGTGCCCGCCGCCCTCGGCGGCCAGGCGCTGCAGCAGCACCTCGTCGAAGTCCGCGCCGACGCCGAACGTGGACGTGCCGATGCCCTGCGCCCGCAACTGCGCGGCCATGGCCGCCAGCTCCTGCGGATCGACCACGCCCTGATTGGCGAGCCCGTCGGTGAGCAGCAGCACGCGCGAAACCCCACGCGCCGCGCTATCGGGTCCGAGCCCTTCGAGCAACGGCATGCCGACGGTCCCGCCCAGCTCCCCGGCGCCGCGAGTCCATCCGCCCGCCAGGTCCGTGGACCCGCGCGCGTCGATGCGCGACAGCCGGTCGAGCGCCAGCGCCTTGGCCTCCGCCGTGGCCTGGGTGTGCGCCAGCACGGTGTCGACCTTGTCGTCGTAGCAGACGACGGCCAGCTGGTCCTGCGGCTTCAGCAGGCGGATGGCGTGCTGCACGGCACTGCGCGCCATGGCGATCTTGGTGCCGTCCATCGAGCCGGAGCGGTCGAGCACCAGGGCCACGCTGGCGGCCGGACGTGGCGCCGCGGCCGTCGACTTGGCGGGCGGCGCGCTGATGGCGACGTGGAGATAACGAACCGAAGGAGTGTGGGCAGGGATGAGTGCGCGGTCGGTCTGGATGTGCATGCCTCATTGTCGCGGGCGTGTGCGACAGGGCAGGTCACGCCTCCGCGGCGATGTAGGGCGGCTCTTCAAAGCCGCCTATACCTTCACTTTGTAGACCTTGGCGGCATCCGGGAACCGCTTGGCGAACGCCTTGTAGATGTCCTTTGGCGCGGAGCGGTGGAACGCGCCGGCGTCGATGTCCACGTCGGCCCCGGTGGCTTTGTAGTCGGTCGTCACCTGCATCTTCGGCGAGCCCGTGCGCTCGCGGTAGCTCACCTTGTAGCCGAAGCGGGTGTGGGTCGTGTGGACCGGGCCGGAATCGCGCTTGAAGCCGGCGTCGAGGAGCGCCGGCTCCACCGCCTCGGCGTCCACGAACAGCACGTGCATGCGCCAGCCGATCACCGTGCGCATGGTGCCCGAGGTGTCGGGCGCCGTCAGCTCCGACCCGCCCAGCACCGTCACGCGGTCCACCAGCGTGGAGAGCGGTGCGCCCTCGCCCTGGATGGCGGCCAGCGCATAGGACACCTGATAGAACGTGGCCGCCTTGTTGTCGCTCAGCGCGTGCCAGATCTCGCCCGGCGTCTTCGTGTCGTCCAGGGTGGCCAGCAGCCGCCGCTGCTCGGGTTCCAGCTCCGACACGGTGGGAAGGGTCGTGCACAGATTGTCGAGTTCCACGATCCACGAGTCGGCAATCGTGCCCACCTCGAACTCCCAGCGCCCGGAGGCGAACCCGGGCACGTCGAGTGCGATGGTGTAGCGATCGGGCACCAGATCGCCGACGATCTCGGCCGACGCCGGCCTGAACTCGAAGTCCCCGGGGTGCACCGGCCCGGAAAAGCGGCCGCGAATCTCGCACCAGTCCACGCGGTCCGTCACCGGCTTGGCGCGCTGACTCCGCAGTACCAGGGTGGCCGTGGGCATTGGGTCCCTCGCCGTCACAGCATCTCACGCCGCCATGTAACGGGGTCTGACCCCATTCTGGCCAGGACTGGATTTCCAGCGCCGAACGTGGCAAGAACTACCGCCCTAGCAGAACGAGCAGCGGCAGCAGGACGATCGGCCCGACGATGACCATCGCCATGCTCCACCGCATGAGCATCACCCGCAACCGCGGCCGATCCTCTTCGGGGGCGGACGCAATCAATGTGGCGCCGGTGTTCGAATACGGCGAGCCGTCCACGATGGTGGCGCTGACCCCGAGCGTGGTGATGAGCGCCCAGCCCGGCACCGCGCCCGACGCGGCCAGCGGCACCGCCATCGGCACCAGCGCCGCCAGCACGCCGGTGGTGGAGGCGAACGCCGAGACGAGCGCCGCAATCATGCAGATGAGCACCGCCGCCACCATCGGCGTCCCGATGCTCATCGCCCCGCGCCCGAGCAAGTTCACCGCGTCCAGCTTCTGCAGGACACCCACGTAGGTGACGATGCCGCCGACCACGAAGGCGGTGGACCAGTCGATGCGCGCGAACGCGCGCGCGCCGAGCGAGGGGTCGAGGAGCGCGAGGACTGCGCCGAGCGAGAGCAGGACCACGCCGATGTCCACCTCGAGGCCGGCCAGCGAACTGATGATGATGCCGGGCACCAGGCCCACCAGGCAGAGGACGGTCGCCAACTGGTGCGGGGTCATCGGGACGGGGCTCGACGTCGCCGCCGCGGCCCCGACCGACCGCGGCACCGCCCCGGCCTCACTCGTCGGGCGGCTCTCCGAAGTGGTGGCACTCGTAGGGCGGCTCTTTAGAGCTGCCTCAGTTGCGGGCGGGTTGGGAAAGATCATCACCGCCACACCGAGCAGGACCACGTTCGCGACCGCCGACACGGCCAACAGGACGAACGTGCCGACGTCGATGCCGGCCCGCTGCGCCACCTGATAGGTGATGATGCCGAACAGGCTGGTCGGCGCGAACGAACCGGCGCAGATGCCGCTGGTGATGGCGATGGCCATCAGCACGGGATCGACGCCGGCGCGCCGGGCGGTGGACATGCCGGCCGGTCCCGTGGCCAGCCCGGCCTGCGGCGAGCCCATCGCCGACATCACCGTGGCCAGCCCGAAGAACACCAGCGGCACCACCGTGGGTCGCCCGCCCGTGCGCGCCAGCATCGCGCCCATCACGCGGTCGATGGTGCCGTTCAACTGGGCGATGCCGAAAAAGTAGGTGACGCCGGCCATCAGGATCAAGATGCCCACCGGGAAGCCGGCCATCACCTCGCGCAGCGTCATGCCCGCCAGGGCCGGGCCCACCAGGCAGGCCGCCACGAACGTCAGCAGGCCGAGGTGCACGCCGCGCAGGGTGGCCAGCGCGAAGACGGCCACGAAGATGACCAGCGCGCCAATGGGAGCGAACGAGGGGGGCATCGGCGCGGCCATCATATGCTCACACCACTTGCTCCCACGGTGGGAGCGGCGTATGCTTGGAGGGTGCGGGTCATCGCCCGACGCACGCTACGCGAGTTCTGGGAACGGCACCCCGATGCCGAGGGCCCTCTTCGGGCATGGTTCCACGATGTCGAACGAGCCGACTGGCGGCGCCCCGCTGACCTAAAGCGTACCTACGCCAATGCTTCGGTGGTGAGTGCGCAGCGTATCGTGTTCAACATAGGAGGAAACAAGTACCGGCTGATCGTTGCGGTCAACTACGCCTACCGGATCTGCTACGTTCGGTTCGTCGGTACGCACCGCGAGTACGATCGCGTCGATGCCAAGACTGTTTAGAGGCCGCTCATGGACATTCGACCAATCAGATCCAAGACCGATCATCGGCTGGCCTTGCGGGAGATCGAACGGCTCCTCGCCGCGAAGCGCGGTGGCCGTGAAGGCGATCGGCTGGAGGTGCTGACGATCCTCGTCGACCGCTACGAAGCCGAGCACGAACCGATCGCTCCACCCGACCCCATCGACGCCCTGGTGTACCACATGGAAAGCCGCGGTCTGACTCGCAAGGACCTGGAGCCCATGCTCGGCAGCCGCGCGCGCGTGGCGGAAGTTCTGAACCGCCGGCGTCCCTTGACCATCGAGATGATTCGACGCTTGCACGACGCCTGCGGCATTCCCGCCGAGGTGCTGATTCGGCCCTATCCTGTCCGGAGACCGGCGGCCTGACCGACGAGGACCCTACAGCTGCGGCAGCTTCAACGCCGTCCGCAGGAACGCGATCTCGTCGTCCTGACCTGCCGCAGACCCCCGCTCGAAGCCCAACAACAGCGCCTCGAGCCGCTCGCGTCCCGCGGCCGAGCGCGCCGCCTGGCGCGGCGTCTTACCCTTCAGCGCCGGCACCGGCGTGTCGAGCCACGTCTGCGAGTATCGACGACGGAGCTCCGCCTCCGCCGCCGCGATCGGCGGGTCCGTGGCTGACGCCGGCTCAACCAGGCGCAGCCCCTTTCTCGCCACCACCTCAGCGTGGGCCTCGGCCACCGGGTCCGACACCTGGCGGCCCATAGACCTTGCTTCCTCACCGAACCGCGACAAGATCTGCCGCGCAATCGCCTGGGCGCGACGCTCGGAGTTCACCTCGACAACCAGGCGACCGGGACTGAGCGTCATGACGCCGAGCACGGTGGCGGGAGCCTTGGACCTCGGCGGCTTGCCGGTGCGGTTCATCCACACGAGCTCGGCCGAGGTCACTACGCCCGCGCCGTCGCGCTGCACGCGATCGTCGAACCGTTCGCTGCCGAGGGACGCCAGCGGCAGCAGCAACTCGTAGGCAGCCGGCACCGGCAGATCGAGGGCGTAGGTCAGCGTGACGTCTCGCAGCAGGTCGCCGTCGCTGTTTGTGACCACCGGCGGCCGCGGATCGCGAACCGCCTCACGCACCTGCAGGTACAGGTCGCGAATCTCGCTGTCGAACTCCGCGACCAGTGCCCGCGTCGGCGGGCGCTTGCGGAACCGCCGATCGCGCCAGTCGAGGATCTGCAGGTGCCACGCTGGCGGCGCCGCGTATGGGGCCATGCCGAAGAGCAGGCTCACGTCGTTCAGTGTGACGACGCGGGTGAAGACGATGTCGCCCGTGCGCAGCGACCGCGAGGCGGTCAGCTCGCGGGTGTGGAAGCTGCGTCCCGTCAGGATGTCCTTCAGGTCCATGCTCTGGCCAGGCGTCGCCTGCTCCACGGCGAAGACACTTAGCGGACTGTGGCACGCCTGGAGCACGAAGGCACGATCCATCGCCTCTACTTCCCCACCGAGCGACGCCAGCCAGTGGAGGCCGAGCGGCTCCAGCGGCCAGTCGGGTGCGCGCTCGGGGCACTCGGGGTCGGGGACGAAGCCCAGCGTGAACCAGGCCGTGAACATGGCGTCGAACTCGGGCTCGGCCGGCATGTCGACGGGCACGACGTCGTACAGCCAGAAGTCCTCCCACGCATGGGCGACGAGCAGGTCGCCCCAGGTGGCGAGGGCGTAGTCCAGGATGGCCGGCACGACTCGGCCCTCGGCCGCACGCACGCGCAAGCGTGCCGCGTCCGCCGCGTCCTGCTTGGCCAAGCAGCAGTGCTTGAACTTGCGTCCGGAACCGCAGGGGCAGGAATCATTGCGGCCGGGGCTACCGGTGGCCATCGCGTCGAGTGTAGCCCCGGGATGCAAGCGGCGAGATTGCCGCGCCAATGGGGCGAACGAAGGGGCTCGGCGCCCACCCCGTCCGGCGCCGGGGCGTGGGATCTCTGCCACCCAGACGGACTCAAGGTTTGAGCATCGCGCCGCGTGTGACCCGGGATGCTAGGCGACGTCACTGGGCGCGACTGCGGGCCGGGATGTGGCCAACGTGGCGACGTCTGTTCAGCAGAGACCGCGTAGAAGATGCGTACCGCCGCAGCCGCACTGCGCCTGACGCAGGTTGAGGCGGGGCGGCGCAGCGGCAAGGCTCGTGCAAAGCGCTCGCCCGTGACTTGGGCTTCAGGGAGCGGCAGCGCGGCAGCCACCGCCTGTTCACGAAGGCCGGAGTACCTGAACTGATCAACCTGCAAGCGGACGGTCCGGCGGCGAAGCCTTACCAGGTCCGACCGGTCCGCTCCGCGATCCTCAGGTACAATCTCATGTTCGAGGGCTGAGATGCCGCACAAGTACGAACTCGTGGTCAGCTGGAGCCAGGAAGACGCTGCGTTCGTGGTCGATGTTCCAGATCTTCCCGGATGCATGGCGCACGGGACGACGCCAGCCGAAGCCGTGGCCAACGCACAGGACGCCATCGACCTCTGGCTCGACGTGGCTCGGAGCGAGGGGCGAACCATTCCGCCGCCAAGGGGACGCCGGCTCGCGCACGCCTAGTACTCGTCCCCGTCACGATTCGGCCGACCGTTGACCCGCCCGAACTCCGCCGCCAGCGCACAGCTCCGGCGACGCAGACCACGAAGGTGTCCTGCAATCCACAGGCCTTCAACGACGGCAACTTGTAGTAGCCGGTGCCCTTACGCGTCTTCAGTGCCAGACCCGGATCGGTGCCACCGACACCTTCAGGATGTCGAGCATGGCGAAATGCTCGGGCGGTGGCGTGAACCTCTGCGCCAGCTCAGTTTGTTGCTGGTGTAGAGCGGCGGCATGTGGCAGCCAGCGCAGCCTTGCCGCTCGAAGATCGCGCGGCCGGCCGGGACCCGAGCGCCCGACAGATGCGGATTCGGCGGCGGGTAGTAGCCGCTGCCGTGCCACCGCGGAAGGAGCCCGGTCTGTCTGCGGCAGCCCCAAAGATGGGCCCGGCCTGACGGCGGTTGGCCACGGCCGAACCTGGCTCCCGCAGCTACAGCGTCCCCACTGATGTGGCGGCTCAGAACTGCCCGTTGATGTCGATCGCAAACTGCTGCGCCCGCGCATGCGGACCGGTGTCCTTGAGATACCCGCGGGGAAAGTACGCCAGGTAGCTGAGCCCGATCGTCATGTGCCGCGCGAACGGGAAGCGCAGCAGCAGCGTGGCGTCGATCTCCCCCCCGAGCCGCGACGACGTGGCGCCGGGACGATCGATGTTCGGCGTGAAGATCGCATACCACTGGTCCTGGCGCACCGACAGGAACTGCTCGTGGTAGCCCCAGAGCAGCGAGACCGGTCCCTTGATCTTCGACCGGCCGCCAATCCGCACGTCGCCGATGTTGCGGCCCTGCGACAGGCCCATGTAGCCGTAGTTGTTGAAGCCCGAGGAATACAGCGTGTCGTAGAGGTGGGTGGTGCCGCCGCCGCGCCGGCCGTCGCCGGTGGACTGGTGGTAGCCCACGAACACCGACGTGATCGGGGTTGAAGGCGTGGGTCGCCGTGGCGAAGATGGCCGCGGCCCGCACTCTGTCGGTGGCGCGGTCGCCCCACTCGACGATCGAGTCCACCTCCCAGGTGAGCCCCGGCACGAACAGCGGCCCCAGCTCCTGGAACCCGAGCACGTAGGTGTCGCTCTCGCCGCGCACGCCGGTTTCGCTGGTCGGCCCCTTCGAGTCCGTCGATTGGCGCGCCAGGTACAGGCGATGGGCGTTCCGGCCGGTCGTGTGGGTGGCCTGCAGCGCCCAGAACAGCTCCCCCACCCGTCGCTGGTTGAAGCCGTAGGGCTCGTTGTCGACCGGCGTCGCCACGATGCCCATCACGCTCGATCTCCGGCCGTCCCAGCGCAGCGACGCCAGGTCGAACGACCTGAGCACGGTGGCGTAGTCGGAGGCGCTCGCGAACTTGCGCGACATGCCGATGTCGATGCCGTCGGCCTGCTCGCGGCCCACCTTGAGCGTCACGCCGGCCTTGGGCTTGATCGTCACGAAGGCCTTCACGAAGTCGAGCTGACTGGTGGCCAACGCGTAGTTGGAGGTGCCGTTGGGATTCTGCTCCGGCACGTTGTGGGAGCGCGCGTCCTGGCCTTGCAGCACCAGCTCGAACCAGCGCTTGCGCAGGCCGAAGAACGGCTTGATGCGGTGCCAGCCGAAGTTGAGGTTGTCGTCCTGGCTGCCGTCGAAGTCGAAGTTGTCGATGTTGCTGACCCGCACCCAGTACTCGATGCCGTAGCGGAGCTTGAGGCCGTTGGGGTCTGGATCGACCTCCTGCGGGCTGGACGGCGCGGGTGTGGTCTGCGCAGCCGCCCGGCCTGCGGGCAGAAGCAGCGAGACGAGGACCAAGGCGAGGGCGAAGGCCTTGCGGCGATGGCTCGGCGCCATCAGGACGGGATCACACGCACAAGGGCGCTACGGTATCGAGCGAGGATCGAGGTGTCAAGGACACGCAGCAGCTCCGCCTCGTTCGAGTCGACGGCTGTCAGTGCTCGCCGCTCACGGTGCCGATCGAGGCCACGATGATGAAGCCGATGGCAAGCCACTGCATTGGCGTCAGGTGCTCACGCAGGACTGCGATACCGGCAATGGCGGCAATCGCCGGCTCGAAGCTCATCAGCGTGCCGAAGGTCTTGGTCGACAGTCGCCTGAGCGCCACCATTTCCAAGGTGTAAGGCAGAGCGCTCGAGAACACCGCCAGTGCCACGCCGAACGTCCATATCCACGGCGCCAAGAGGACTCGTCCAGCGTCGGCGATGCCGAGTGGCACGGTCACACAAGCCGCGACAATGAGGCCCCATGTCGAAGCGGCCGCGCCATGCGCGCGGCCTGCCTTCTGTCCGTAGACGATGTAGAGCGCCCAGCCCAGGCCGGCGACGAGTGCGCAGAGCACGCCCACGGGATCGAGCCGGTCTTCGGTGGCTCGAATCGGCAGCAGCAACAGCAGTCCGACGGCGGCGAGGGCCACCCACAGATAGTCGACGCGGCGTCTCGACGCGAAAACGGCAACGCCCAGCGGTCCGACGAACTCGATGGCGACGGCGATCCCGAGCGGAATGGTGCGCAACGCGAAATAGAACACGAAGTTCATCGCGCCGAGCGACAGGCCGTAGGCCAATATCACCGGCCACACCTGTCGCGTCGGTACCGTGCGCCACGCGCGCTGCAGCACGATGACGAGAATGGCGGACAGGCCGAGGCGCAGCGCCGTGGTTCCTGGCGCGCCAATCAAGGGAATCAGCTGCTTGGCAACCGCCGCCCCGACTTGAAACGAGACCATCGCCACCGCGGCACTGAGCACTGCGGTCGTGGTCGACACTGTGGGGACGGGTGACGCGCGGCTGGACGGTTCCGTAAGGGGCTCAGTAGACATCGAACAACGGCAGGCAGCCTATCAGGTAGCGCCGGCCGACGTTGCGGGCTCGCACTCGAGTCGACGCGGTATCTCTCTCCGCCTCGCGCTCGGCTGGCGCACGCTCAACGCGCGGTCGATCGATGTACGAAGTTTCTAAACTCTGGCCCCGCCGCGCGCGTGGCAGTTCACAGCATTCGGCCGGCCGACCCAGCGTCTCTCCAGGCGAATCGCATGGCAACGCATCTGCACGCCTCTGAGTCATGCCGTGGGTCATTGACTCAATGTACCGAAAACGGTACAGTCCAGGATGACGGTGGGACTCAAACGCCTGCCGGCACACTTCTACCGGCTGGCGAGTGGACGGGAACCTGTACGCGAGTGGCTCAAGGCACTCGACCGCGCAGACCGTCGCATCGTGGGCGAAGACATCAAGGACGTCGAGTACGCATGGCCACTAGGAATGCCGCTGGTGCGCAATCTCGGCCACGGGCTGTGGGAGGTGCGAAGCGCGCTCACCCACGGAAGGATCGGCAGGGTGATATTCACTGTGGACCACGGGTGCATGGTGCTGCTGCACGGGTTCGTCAAGAAGACGCAGGCCACGCCCAAGGCCGACCTGGAACTGGCGCGGCGCCGGCGGGGCGGCGCATGAAGAAGGCGCAGATTGGGTCGTCGCTAGACAACTGGCTCCGCGACGAGGGGATCTTCGAGCAGACCACCTCTCGGGCCATCAAGCGCGTGCTGGCCCGCCAGCTACAGGGCGCCATGAGCGCCCAAAGCGTCTCGAAGGTGGAGATGGCCAGGCGCATGGGCAGCAGCCGCAGCGCCCTGGATCGGCTGCTGGACCCGGACAACGACTCCGTTACGCTCGGCACACTGCGCAAGGCCGCGGCGGCCGTCGGCCTGGAGGTTCGGCTGGAACTCGTCTGATGCCCCCCTGGAGCACCTCGAGTCGACGCGGTATCTCTCGTCGCGTCGCGCTCCCTGCCCGCGGCTGACCGCTCTATAGCGGATCAGCGCCAGTCATCGATCACATACACGCCCGCGCGGCTGTACCCGGGCTCATTGGGGCGATGCATCGTCACACCCTGAATGTCCGTCCGGAAGCCACGTTCGAGCATTGTGGCATACGCCTCGTGCCGGGCCAGATTCGTGCCAGCTTCGAGGCGTGCGAGGCCCCGTGCGGCGGCCAGCTCTTCGCACGCGTCCAAGAGTTGATCGAACCGTGCTCCGGCTGTTGATCCCGGCTGTACCGCACCAAATTTCACGTAGCACTTCTGGTTCCCTGCCTCGGTGCCGGGACCGCAGTGACAGACGGCGAACCCGACGACGTCCCCACCTTCGTTGATCAGCAGAGTTTCGCCCAAGCCTTGGGTGTGTGTCGCTCGGATTTCCCGTTCAACATCGAGCCCCGGGTATGTTGATTCCGTCACTTGGCGGCAAGCCTCGAGGCATCCCTTCCGTTCGCTCTCGGAAATCTGCGAGTACAAAGTCCATCCGGACGTGCCTCGTTTCGGCTCCACTGCCTTCGACATGATGGCGGTGAGGAAGCGAGGCCGAAAGCCGTACTTGTAATAGAGGCCCACATGCTTCGGACTCTGCGCAAACGTGAACAGACCCGCATGGGTAACACCCCAGCTATCGAAGCGTTCCATGATGGGATCCATGAGCCGTTGGGCAATCTTGCGATCCCAGAGATCGGGACGGACGGTTAACGGACCGAAGAACCCCACGCTCCCCCAACGTGTTGCAAAATTCGACCCGACCAGCTCTCCATCCAGCTCGGCGCCAAAGGCAGCCGTCGGATCCGCTGGCCACCGTGTACGAGCATAGGCGAGGTCAGCCCAAAACTGCTCTGACTCGGGTACGCCGAGGAACGTTCCGAACGCGAGCCTGAAGATCCGATCGGCCGCCGGGAGATCTTGCTGAGTGAGAGAACGAATCTTGACCATGATCGTCTGCTCCGCGATCTCGCCGGCAGAGATTTCCGCCGGCCCTTGTCCCAGGATAGGTTCTGAGTTTTTTATATAACAAGCCGCTTGCGTGTTCGTGGTGCGCAACGACTTCCGGCACCGATCTCGTCGATCGCTTGCCGGTCAGATCACGCCTGAACCTGGCCGCCGTGTTGCAGCGTCGTCTTGAGAGTGGAGCCAATCGCCGCGCCGTCTGCCCAACCTGAGCATTCCCGCGTCCTGGTCACCGGCGCCACGGGCTATGACGGCGAGTGGCTCGATCAGCCGACGTTACCCAACCTCACGGTGATCAAAGGCGACCTGCAGATGTTCAACGTGTCGACGGGCTGCTGCCCGGGCGCCAAGTGGTGTCCCACGACGCAGTCGTGCATCCCCCTCCAGGTGAACTGCGGAGGCACAACGCCAGCGTGACGACGTCACGCCACGAGCGCGGACGCCTTCGCACGCCAGGCGTCGAGCGCCGTGCGCGCATCGGTCCACTTCGTCTGTTCGGCACGCACGAAGCGGCTGTAGGGCGCGATGCTCTCCGCCAGCCGCTGCGCGCTCCGCCCGCGGGCCGTCGCGAACTCGCCGCGGAGTGCCTCCGCGAGCCGCTGCCGCAGATCGCTGATCTTCGCCTGCAGCTCCGTTCGCGCCTGGCGGCGCTTCGCCGGAAGGATCAACATGCCCAAGGCGCCGAGCACGCTGGCGGCGAGCAGACCGCTCACGTCGGCCGCCGCCGTGGTGGCCAGCACGCTGACGAGCGCGCCGAGGCCCAGCGCGCTCGCCCCCATCGCCGCCGCCGCCGCTACCGCCGTTCGTGCCCCGTCGGCCAGCGCGGCGGCCTCACGCCGCCGATCGAACGTGTCGACGACGCGCTGCGCCTGGCGCCCCACCGAGTCGATGAGGGCGGCGCGGTCGGTCTGGAACACGCCGGCGTCGTCGTTGCCGAGGATGCGATCGCCGTGCTCGCGGCGGCGCTGCGCCAGCCGGGCGGACAGCGCCTGCCATTGCCGCAGGTCCTGGTCGACCAGCCAGTCGATGAGCTCGGTGACGCGCTGCTCCACGATGGCGGGCGCGTCCGCCACCACGCGCGACTCGAACTCCTGCTGGATGCGCGGCCGGTTCATCAGGTCGAACACCCGGCCGATGCGCAACGTGTCCTCGAGGAACTCATGGCCGCGCAGTTCCATGTCGGCCAGCACCTTCTCGACCGCCGACATGCGCAAGTCAAAGCCGCGGACGAGATCTTCGTCGTAGAGCGCCAGTTGCCGTGTCGTGTCGTCGAGCGCCTCCGTGTCATCCGACAGCAAGGCCAGGCGATCGCCGGCCAGCGACGCGTAGCGCCGCGCTAACGACTCGCCGATACCGACCGGGCTCGCCAGCTTCAAGCGGCTGCGGGCCTCGTCGTCGAGCGTGTCGCGGATGAACGCTTCCAGCTCGGCGAAGCCGCTGGTGCTCCACTCATCAGGATCGCCGTGCTTGGCGCGCCAGGCCCGTCGGGCGCTGACGGCGAACAGCTGCGGCTCGATGTCGAGCAGGTCGCGCGCGGCGGCGCGGACGAATGTCATCACGTCCGCCAGCTGGCGCTCGTCGTCAAAGATGTCGACCTTGTTGACGACGATGATGATCTTCTTGCCCCATTCGCGGATCGTGTCGAGGAAGGTCCGTTCGCTTTCGGTGAACGGCCGGTCGGCTGAGGTGACGAACAGCACCAGGTCGGCCCGCGGCAGGAAGTCGCGCGTCAGCCGTTCGTGTTCGCGCTGGATGGCGTTGGTGCCCGGCGTATCGACGATCTGCAGGTCGCGCAACAATTCGATCGGGGCCGTGACGACCACCTCGCGGCCGTCGTTGGTGGTCGAGACCTCCGGCCCGTAGCGCACCCGCTGGATGCGCGCGGTGGTCGGCGTCACTCCCTCGTCGAACGCCCGGGTGCCGAGCAGGGCGTTCACCAGCGCGCTCTTCCCGGCGTTGAACTCGCCGGCCACGACGATCATGAACAACTCGTCGAGCTGCCGCACGGCGGCGCCGAGTGCCTCGAGGTCGGGCGCGGCCGCCGGCAGCGGCACCAGCACGTCGCGCAGGTCGCCGAGCAAGTGGCGCACTTCGACGAGCTGGCGCTCGACCGTGGGCGTCAGGAGGCGCGAGGAGCCAAACGACATCGTCTCGATTGTACGGAACTCGTCGAAGCGCGACCCGTGCGTTACGACGGGCTGAGGCGCGTAGTGCCTCCTCTGAACCTGGCCGCCGAGTTGCAGCGTCCTCCATAGAGTGGACACCGCCGCTGGTTCTGCCCAACCTGAGCAACCCCGCGTCCTGGTCACCGGCGCCACCGGCTATGTCGGCGCCCGCCTGGTCACCCGCCTGCTCGACGCCGGCCACCTGGTGCGCTGCGCCGTGCGCACCCCGCGCAAGCTGGCCGACCGCCCCTGGCGCACCGACCCCCGCGTGGACATCGTGCGCTGCGACTTCGAGGACCCGGCCAGCCTGACCGCCGCCATGCAGGGCTGCGGCCCGGCCTACTACCTGGTGCACAGCATGATGTCGGCCGGGGGCGCCTACGCCGAGCACGACCTCAACCTGGCGCGGGTGTTCGCCGCCGCCGCGAAGGACGCCGGGCTGACGCGCATCATCTACCTGGGCGGCCTGGGCGAGACCGGGGACGGGCTGAGCGAGCACCTCACGTCCAGGCGCGAGGTGGAGCACGCGCTGGCCGGCTCCGGCGTGCCGCTCACGGTGCTGCGCGCCGCCATGATCCTGGGCAGCGGCTCGGCGTCGTTCGAGATCCTCCGCTACCTCGTCGATCGCCTGCCGGTGATGATCACGCCGCGCTGGGTCGCCACCGAGTGCCAGCCGATTGCCATCGGCAACGTGCTGCACTACCTGGTGGCGTGCCTGAGCGTGCCCGAGACCACCGGCCGCACGCTCGACATCGGCGGCCCCGAGGTGCTCACCTACCGCGAGCTGATGCACCTGATGGCCGAGGAGCGCGGCCTGCGCCGCCGCCTGCTGATTCCGGTGCCGGTGCTCACGCCGTGGCTCAGCTCGCTGTGGATTCACCTGGTCACGCCGCTCAGCCATCGCATTGCGCGGCCGCTGGCCGAGGGCCTGCGCAACCGCGTGGTCACGCGCAACGACGACGCCGCCAAGCTGATGCCGCAGACGCTGCTCCCCGTGCGCGAGGCGATGCGGCTGGCGCTCGACAAGGAGCAGGCGTTCGACGTCGAGACGTCGTGGTCGTCGGCCGGCACCATCCCCGGCGATCCCGACTGGGCCCACCCCCACCTTCGACGCGGTGTGCCGCCTGGGCGGCCAATCCGGCTGGCATCGCGGCACCTGGCTGTGGGGCGTGCGCGGCTGGATGGATCGCCTGGTGGGCGGACCCGGGCTGCGGCGCGGACGGCGCCATCCCGAGCAGCTGGCCTACGGCGACGCGCTCGACTTCTGGCGGGTGACGGAGATCGATCCGAGCCGGCACCTGCAGCTGCGGGCCGAGATGCGGCTGCCGGGCGAGGCGCTTCTGGACTTCCGCATCGAGCCGGTGGACGCGGGCCAAGGCGCCGACGTGGGCGGCACCACGGGCACGCGGTCGTTGGGCGCGAGCGCGGCGGCCACCGAATGCCGGCTGGTGCAGGAGGCGCGATTCCTGCCGCGTGGGCTACTGGGCCTGATCTACTGGTACCTGGTGCTGCCGTTCCACTCGGTGGTGTTCAACGGCTTATTGAAGGGCATCGTGCAACGCGCGCAGACCAGCACGAGGACCCCCGCGGTCGAGTCGCCGTTGGCAGTGTGAGGCGCCCGGCCTTGGGCTCCTGGAACCCCTTGATCTTCGACCGGCCGCCAATCCGCACGTCGCCGATGTTGCGGCCCTGCGACAGGCCCATGTAGCCGTAGTTGTTGAAGCCCGAGGAATACAGCGTGTCGTAGAGGTGGGTGGTGCCGCCGCCGCGCCGGCCGTCGCCGGTGGACTGGTGGTAGCCCACGAACACCGACTGATCGGGGTTGAAGGCGTGGGTCGCCGTAGCGAAGATGGCCGCGGCCCGCACTCTGTCGGTGGCGCGGTCGCCCCACTCGACGATCGAGTCCACCTCCCAGGTGAGCCCCGGCACGAACAGCGGCCCCAGCTCCTGGAACCCGAGCACGTAGGTGTCGCTCTCGCCGCGCACGCCGGTTTCGCTGGTCGGCCCCTTCGAGTCCGTCGATCGGCGCGCCAGGTACAGGCGATGGGCGTTCCGGCCGGTCGTGTGGATGGCCTGCAGCGCCCAGAACAGCTCCCCCACCCGTCGCTGGTTGAAGCCGTAGGGCTCGTTGTCCACCGGCGTCGCCACGATGCCCATCACGCTCGATCTCCGGCCGTCCCAGCGCAGCGACGCCAGGTCGAACGACCTGAGCACGGTGGCGTAGTCGGAGGCGCTGGCGAACTTGCGCGACATGCCGATGTCGATGCCGTCGGCCTGCTCGCGGCCCACCTTGAGCGTCACGCCGGCCTTGTGCCTGATCGTCACGAAGGCCTTCACGAAGTCGAGCTGACTGGTGGCCAACGCGTAGTTGGACGTGCCGTTGGGATTCTGCTCCGGCACGTTGTGGGAGCGCGCGTCCTGGCCTTGCAGCACCAGCTCGAACCAGCGCTTGCGCAGGCCGAAGAACGGCTTGATGCGGTGCCAGCCGAAGTTGAGGTTGTCGTCCTGGCTGCCGTCGAAGTCGAAGTTGTCGATGTTGCTGACCCGCACCCAGTACTCGATGCCGTAGCGGAGCTTGAGGGCGTTGGGATCCGGATCGGCCTCCTGCGGGCTGGACGGCGACGTGGGTGCGGGCTGCGCGGCGGCCGGGCCTGCGGGGAGCAGCAGCGACGCGACGGCCAGAGCGAGGGCGAGAACCTTGCAGCGACGGCTCTGGGCCATCAGGACGGGGTCACACGCACAAGGGCGTTACGGTAGCGAGCGCGGATCGAGGTGTCAAGGCAGCGGGCAGGAGGAGGACGACCGGACCCTAAGAAAGGAAGGCGCTGGACGCGTCGACTGCCGGCTTATGATTGCCCGCCGAAGGTGCTGGCGTGGGTGTGCTTGACGGACAGGGCCAAAGCCGGCAAAGTCGAACGGCAGACCACACGTGTTCAGTCTGGCGTCGGATGAACCGGCTGGACGGCGGATGGACGCACGCTCGACTCATTGATGGCGGACGGACTATCGCGCGAACGGCGAAGCTGGAACATGTCCCGCATTCGCGGTCGGGACACCGTTGCCGGAGCGCCAGGTCCGGTCGATTCTCCATCAGGATGGGCTGTCGATTCCGACTCCATGTCGGCCGGTCTCCCCGGCCGCCCCGATGTCGTTCTCCGAAGCATCGAACGGTCGTTGTTGTGCACGGATGCTTCTGGCACCGCCACGCGACAGTGCAAGTACGCGTTACACCCCGAAGAGCAATCTCGAGTTCTGGTCGACGAAGTTCACCGAAAACGTTGAGCGTGACCGCCGGACAACCGTCGCACTCAGGCGACTCGGCTGGCGCGTTGTCACCGTCTGGGAATGTGAGCTTCGCAAGTCCGGAGAAGCTTCGCTCTCGGCTTGACTCGCTTGCTGGCCGTGTCCGCGGCCGGCGCGCAACGTTCAGCGACGGCCCGCTGGCTGACGCACCGGACCTCAACCAACTGCAGTGGGTCGGTGCGCCTTTTGCTGTCCCTCGCGACGCCGAGTCAGCATTCTTCAGATCTCGGTTACCGAACTTCCTATATGATGCGCTATACGATCTCGTACAGGACCCGCTTGCCGGTTGACTAGCGAGGGCAGATGACGGCTGCGACTCCCGGCGGCGATTGACTTCACCGCCCTCGTCCGGGAGATCCGTCAGGCCCGCCAGATCACGCAGGAGCAACTCGCCAGAGAGCTTCAAGTCACCTTCAGCACGGTCAACGGATGGGAGAACGGCAAGCATCGGCCGATTCCTGCGCTGGCCCGTCGGCTCGTCGAGCTCGCCGATGCATCCGAGATTCCGCAGCGGCGCTATGCCTCGCGCTGACGAGAGCGCGGACGCATGCGCGCGGAGGAGGGCGTGAAGTGAGCGGAGCTCAACCAGCTGCGATCGCTGGTCGCGCACTCCGCTGATCTGCCGAGCGCAGACTCCTCGGCTGGCCCGTCGATCCCCGCGAACGATGCGACTTCTATCATCGAATCCGTGTGTTTCCTCCAGACGTCGCCGACTGGCGAAAGCGACACTGTGGCGCGGATGCTGAAGGACCGCGTCTTTCGAGGTGTATCAGCGAGGCGAATCCGGCGAGAGTGTGCGCGCGAAGCTCGACGACGGCATCAGTCACCTGCGGAAATCGCGCGGCTTGCGTCGCTCCTGTGCACTCCGCGCCGAGCCAGCCATGAGCCCGAAATCTGCGCATCAGGGCCGGACGCAGATCGTGTCCTGTGTCGACTCGGAATCTACCGGAGCTGGGACTCTCTCTCGAGGGCCTGACGACGGCGATCGACGGCGAACGTTCGACGAACTCATCCCGCCGGTCCTCAGACGCGCGCTCCAGGAAATCTCACTGCTCACGGTAAGCAGGTCTGCCGCGCAACCAGAGCCCATCCTGCGAATCCTGTGAGAACTCAGGAACTTCTGCTCGACGTATCGCGGTGACCAGGTCCGTCGCACTGATGGAGAGTCGTGCCTGCCTACGGCTGTCGATTTCTTCTCCGGCGCTGGCGGGCTGTCTGAGGGCTTGGGCGAGCCGGCTTTCGGGTGCTGCTCGCGCTCGATAGCGACCCGATGGCCCTGCGGACCTACGCGCTGAATCATCCACGGTTCCCGCTGAACGGATTCTCTGTCGCGACATCAGGACGCTGCGACCGGGTGAGCTGCGGAGGCTGCTTGGGCGAGACCCGTATTGACCTTCTGGCCGGAGCGCCGCCGTGCCAGGGCTTCTCGCACGCGGGATTCCGGTCCAAGGTGACGCGCACCGGCTACCGGCTCGGCGCGGACGACCGGAACTTCCTGTTCGAGTACATGGTCGCGGCTGCTCTCGAGCTGCGTCCGCGCATGTTTCTGATGGAGAACGTTCCGGGCATGCAGTCGGCGCGGAAGGAGAAGCTGTCGTTTCTCGAAGCTGCTGCGCGCATGCTGGAGGACCGCGGCGGCTTCAAGACGCGCGATCTGGCGAACGAACGCCGCCGCTCATGGTGTGCCGCAGGACCGGATCCGCTACTTCCTCGTGGCTTCGCACGACAGGAGAGCTGCCGACGCGGCCGGCCGAGGAGTATCAGGATCACCGGCAGGACTTCGACGTCGATGCGCTGCCGCCGGTCACGCTCGACGAGGCGATCTTCGATCTGCCGCGCCGCGCGGCAGGAGAGGGTCACGCGGTCGAATCCTTCAACCGCGAAGTGCGCGGCACGGATCCGCGCTACCGCCGGTATCTGGCCAAGTTCGGGCTATCTCGACGAGCTCGAGGCTTCTTTACAACCACACCGTGCGCTACCACAACGAGCGCGACCTCGAGCTCTACTCCCTGCTGCGGCCCGGCGAGGACAGCATTCATGTGCTCGAGCGACACGGCCGCGCGGACCTGATGCGGTACCGTCGCGACGTATTCGACGACAAGTACGCCAGACTGCGCGGTGATCGCCCGTCGAAGACGATCGTGGCGCACCTGGCGAAGGACGGTAACGGATACGTCCATCCGCGACAGATCCGGTCCATCTCCATCCGGGAAGCCGCCCGGCTCCAGTCGTTTCGCGACGATTACGCCTTCTGCGGTTCGCCGTCCGACCAGTGGACTCAGCTCGGCAACGCGGTGCCGCCGCTCCTCGCGGAGAAGATCGCCGAGAGTGTTCTTCAGGCGCTCAGGAAGGAGATAGTGTCCGTGAATCACGAGCCCCGATCCGGCGTTGTTGCCTTCCAGCCGCGCGCGCGGCTGCTGAAGCTGATCGGCTCCGAGCTGATCAGCGACGAGGTCCTGGCGGTCACCGAGCTGGTGAAGAACGCTCACGACGCCGACGCCTCGAGCGTCGTCGTCGCATTTCAGCGGAGTCGGTACGACCGGCGGCGAGATCGTCGTCAGCGACGACGGTGTCGGAATGGACCTGGACACCCTGCTTGGTCAGTGGATGCAGCCGGCCGCCACCTCCAAGGCGCGGCCGGCGTCGCGGTTCACGCCGAGCGGCCGGCGCATGCTCGGCGAAAAGGGTGTCGGTCGGTTCGCGGCCGACAAGCTCGGACGCGCAGCTTGAACTGATCTCGCGACGGAAGGGGCAGCGGACGAGGTCGTCGCGTCGTTCGACTGGGACGAGTTCGACAACGACGCGCTGCTGATGTCGGACGTCCAGAACCGCTGGGAGCTCCGCCGCGCTTCGGTGCTTCCGAAGCCACGGCACGATCCTGCGGATCGCCGCGTCCACGGAGCGCTCTGGAACGAGCGGATGTTCCGGCGCCTCTCCACGAGGCTCTCGCGACTGCGCTCACCGTTTCGGACAGCAGCAACTTCACGATCCGGATCGAGTCAGACGAGTTTCCCCGAGTACTCCGGGGAGTTGCGGGCGGACGTCCTCGATCGCGCTCCCTACCGGATCGAGGCCGCAGTTCGACGGGCAGGACACGGTCGAAATCAATGTCAACGGCAGCAGATCGGTTGAGCACCTGTGGAACGGAACCAGCGACCTGAGATGCGGGCCGGTCAGAGATCGGATCTTCGCCTTCGACCTCGAAACCGAGGCCGTTGCGCGCGTCGGTCCGCGGATGGAGGTGCGGGCGTGGCTGCGGGAATGGTCCGGCATCAGCGTCTACCGTGACGGCTTCCGGGTCTGGCCGTACGGAGAACCGCATGACGACTGGCTGCGGCTTGACCAGCGGCGCGTCAACAATCCCGTGGTGCGCCTGAGCAACAACCAGGTCGTCGGGTTCGTCGAGATCTCACGCGACGGCAACCCCGATCTGGTGGACCAGACCAATCGCGAGGGCCTGATCCACAACCGGGCATTCGAGGACCTGCGACGGTCTGCTCTACTTCGTGCTTCAGATTCTTGGAGGCGGAGAGGCAGACGATCGCGGCATCCGGCGGCTCGGCGTCACGTCGAGCTCCTCGTACTCACGAACGAAACGCAGGATTCCGTCGCCGCCGCCTTGGAGAGGCTGGCGAAGAAGGTCGATCCACCAAACGCGGACGGAGCTGCTGAAGCTGGCAGCACGTGCCAGGCAGTCTGTCGAACGCCAGGAAGCTATGCACAAGCGATTCTCTGGAGGGCTACTCCGATCTGGCGGCGCTCGGTCAGGCGGCGATCGGCCTGTCGCGCTCGCTGCAGCCGCACCTCGATAGGCTTCGGGAGATCGAGCGACAGGATTCGCGAAGGAGCGCGGTCGCTCGACGAGGAGATCGGCCCTCGCGGCCGTGGACCAACTCGAGCAGACAATCGACATGGTCGCTGACCGCGTGGCGATGGTTGGACCGATGGAGACCGAGCGCCAATCACCGGCGTCGTGCTCTGGACGTGGCTTCCGAGCTGACGGTCTTCAGGATCTGATGGAGCCCGTTCTTGAGGCCAGCAGGCGTGGAAATGGAAATCGTCGTCGGACGCTGCGGACGTCATGCGAGTTGAGATGAGGCCGGAAACATTCCATCGCCTGCTGCACATCCTGGCGACCAACTCGCTTGACTGGCTTCATGGTATCAGGCAACCGCGGATTCGAATCAGCGCCCGGCGTCTGGATCAGAACTGCGAGATCATCTTCTCCGACAACGGTCCGGGGATTCCTCCGCCGTCGCTGACCGCGTCTTCGAGCCGCTCTTTTCGGGCAAGGAAGGCGGGCAAGGAATGGGGCTGACCATCGCGCGGAGCATCGTGCAGGCTGCACGGCGGCGAGATCAGCGTTCTGACCGACGGCCGACGTCGGGGTGCCAGCATCAGGATCCTCTTGCCGCGGAAGCGGTCGCGTGCCACTGTTCACTAGTGTCGACTCGGGATTCCAGGCGCCTCGGCGTCATCGACCTGTTCTGCGGTGCAGGCGGATTCAGCCTGGGTTTCCAGGCCGCAGGCTGCGACATTCTCGGCGCCGTCGACGTCGATGAAACTGCGGCACGCACCTATGCGGAGAACATCGGTCGCCTGCAGCCTGACGCGCCGCCTGTTGTGCTCTCAGGCGACGAGGGTAACGTTGAGGATCAACTCGATCTGGAGCGCCTCGCTTGGCGAGGCCGCCCGGACATCCTGATTGGCGGCCCGCCCTGTCAGGGCTTTTCGCGAGTCGGCCGAGCGAAGCTCGACAGCCTGACCGACGACGGGCATACGGCCGATCCTCGGAACGAGTTCTACCGACGATTTCTGCAGGCGGCGGACCTCTGGAAACCGCTCGCCGTTGTGATGGAGAACGTCCCCGGCATGCTCTCCATCGGAGGACAGAAATGTCGCCGATGAGGCCGCGGCCGATCTGGCTGACCGAGGGTATCGTGTCGGCTACGCGGTCCTCAACGCAGTGTGGTACGGCGTGCCGCAGTACCGGGAGCGGCTGTTCTTCATTGGGATTCGTTCGCTGACCTTGCACGACAGCCCGTCAATGCCGCCGCGCGACACACTTCGCGGCACTGCCGTCCGGATACCTCAGACCGCTCGCGGAATGGACCGTACCCTTGCCGTTCATTCAGCACTCCGAGTTGCCGGTCGACACTGCCGCCGCGTCGCATGCCGGCGACGACTTCCTGGGAAGCACTCGACGATCTTCCACCGTTGATGGAGCATCTCGTCCGATCTGGTCCAGGCGATCGAACGGCGCTCCTGCGTCGATCGAATACGCGCGCGAACCACACTCGAGATTTCGCACGGCTCATGCGATCATGGCCGGGGCTGCCGGTTCCGGCACCTGTGCAGGACCACATCATCCGCAGGACGCCGCGGGATTACGAGACGTTCAGGCGGATGAAGCCCGGTGATCGATATCCTGCAGGCCTCTGGCAATCGCCCGAACCCGCTTCCACGAAGAACTCCAGCGCCTGGCAGTCGATCGGCTCAGCGCCGGCTCTGGCACGCCGGAGTATCTGGCGCTTGAGCGACGGTTCGTGCCCCCCTATCCGCAAGAGATTTTCGTGGACAAGTGGAGGAAGCTCGTCGCCGACCAGCCCTCGTGGACGGTGCCCGCCCACCTGTCCAAAGACGCCTATTCTCACATCCACTACGACAGCGATCAGGCGCGAGCGATCTCGATTCGCGAGGCAGCCCGTCTGCAGTCGTTCCCCGACGCATTCGCGTTCTCAGGCAACGTCGGCGAGCGATTCCGCCAGGTCGGAAACGCAGTGCCACCTCTGCTCGCCTGGGCAGTCGCGTGCACAGTGCTGGAGTCGCTTGATGTCGAACCAACCTGCGTCGCCATCGACGCGGTAAACAACCCGGCGACGATTGCCAACGAGCGGCGAAAACATCGCGAGACTGGAATCTGCATCCGCCGCTCGCTAGCGACCTCGGACCTGGCGGCGCAGGCTCGCGCAGGTGCTCCCGACACAATAGCGGATCACGCCCTCGACGCCCGACGTCAGCTTCATCGACCGCAGATACTGGAACGGCTCGCGTGCACGGCGGGCGTCTCCGGGCGAAGGACGTGGACCAGTCGCGACGGGGATCGCCCCGAGCACTACATTAGCCGCGAGCAACGTCGCACGGAACCAACGCTACAATGACGCTCCGACGAACAGGTCTTCTCGGTCAACTCCAACCGTCGCCCGAACATCGCGCGTCTGGACCTTTACCTGCAGATCCGTACCTCACCGCCGCAGCGGCGGCACTAGGCGAGGCTCCGGAAGAGGGACGAGCTTCGAGAGCAGGTCGAGGAAACATACCATGATCCAGCGCGAGACGGCGATCTTGTATCACCCAAGTCTGTGACGACGAGCACTAGCGTGATGCCGAGACTGGTGCCGGGCGCGTTTCCGAAGATGAGCCGATCGAGGATCGCGCACCTGCTGTTCGTCGCTGTCTCCAGCGGCGTGAAGTGAGGTGCTAGTTCGGCACGGAGAGAACTCCGAGTTCGCACCGATGAAGAAACGCGACGGCGCTGGCACTCGATGGAAGGCTCACCCTCCAGGATCCCGCCGCCACTTCGACTTGCTCGAGCCCGGTCGGGCAGCCGCGCCCGCAACTGGCATCGCCGCATCCGGCGAGACCGAGGAAGCGCACAGCGAAGATGATGACGACCTCCTCGACGTAGGTCTCCCGACAGTGTCGACACACGTTTGCAGGATTGAGTCGCGCGACTTCGCTACGCTTCGAGGTTCTGCACCAGATGCATTCAGGAGCTTGGGATGATCGAGCCGCTGTGGGAGTTTGAGAAGGCAAACCCGAGAAGTGTTCGACGTGATCCATTTGAGGCGGAATTCTTCACGGGTGAGGAAGAGAACGAGGAGGTATTTGGCCGGACGGATTCGCTTGTGAGAGAAGCAATACAGAACTCACTGGACGCGCGGATCGACGATCGCCCGGCTGAAGTGCGCTTTGCTCTGTCCCAGTCGGAGACCGCAGTACCGACCGCTCGTCTGGACCCCTACCTGCGTGGATTGCCACGACACATGCAGGCGCTCGGCAACGACGTTCTACGACAGCCGCCATTCGCACCGATGACATGGCTGGTCGTCGAGGACTTCAACACGAAGGGCCTGATCGGGGATCCGGCGCGTTCTTCGGACCCCGATACTAATCCTGAGCGTGAAGCCTTTTACTGGTTCTGGCGCAATGTCGGCCGCTCCGGTAAGAGCGGCACCGACCGCGGCCGCTGGGGCCTGGGCAAGACAGTCTTTCCGGCGACCTCGCGCATTAACGCCCTGTTCGGCCTCACGGTGCGGCACGACGACGGTCGCGCGCTGCTAATGGGACAGGCGGTCACGAAGTCGCACGACCTCGACGGTCGAAGCTATGAGCCCGAAGCGTTTTTCCATGCCTGCGAGCCCGGCAGTCTGATCCAGATGCCAGTGGAAGACAGCGGCGTGATCAGACGGTTCATCGAGGACTTCAGCCTGCAGAGAGGCCTGGCGCAACCGGGTCTTTCAGTCGTGGTTCCCTATCCGTTTGCGACGCTGAACGCGGGCGACTA
>CAVTMO010000003.1:0-168095 GCA_963735875.1 uncultured Acidobacteriota bacterium | reverse complement strand
AACAGCACACGGCCGACGGTGGTGTTGATGATCTTGTTCTCGACGTCCTGGACGTCGGTGTGGAGCACGTCCTGGTCGTCGCGCGACGTGGTCAGGTCCTGCAGCGGCCCGGTGTAGCGCAGCCGGATCGGCGACAGCGTCTCGACCTCGCCGGCTTCGAGCGCCAGCGTCACGTCGTCGATGCTGCCGAAGGCCTTGCCCTCGCCCTTGGCCCCGGCCTTGGACTTGGTCATGTAGTAGCAGCCGAGGACGATGTCCTGCGACGGCACGGTGATCGGCGCGCCGTTGCTGGGTGACAGCACGTTGCGCGACGACATCATCAGCTCGGTCGCCTCGATCTGGGCTTCCGGCGACAGCGGGATGTGCACCGCCATCTGGTCGCCATCGAAGTCGGCGTTGAACGCCGTGCAGACCAGCGGGTGGATGCGGATGGCCTTGCCCTCGACCAGCACCGGCTCGAAGGCCTGGATGCCGAGGCGGTGGAGCGTCGGCGCGCGGTTGAGCAGCACCGGGTGCTCCTTGATCACCTCTTCCAGGATGTCCCACACCTCCGGCACCTGCTTCTCGACCATCTCCTTGGCCTGCTTGATGGTGGCGACCAGGCCGCGCTCTTCGAGCTTGTTGTAGATGAACGGCTTGAACAGCTCGAGCGCCATCTTCTTGGGCAGCCCGCACTGGTGCAGCTTCAGCTCCGGGCCGACGACGATGACCGAGCGGCCCGAGTAGTCGACGCGCTTGCCGAGCAGGTTCTGGCGGAACCGGCCCTGCTTGCCCTTGAGGGTGTCGGACAGCGACTTGAGCGGCCGGTTGTTGGCGCCGCGCAGCACGCGGCCGCGGCGGCCGTTGTCGAACAGCGCGTCCACGGCTTCCTGGAGCATGCGCTTTTCGTTGCGGATGATGACGTCGGGCGCCTTCAGCTCCATCAGCTTCTTCAACCGGTTGTTGCGGTTGATGACGCGGCGATAGAGGTCGTTGAGGTCCGAGGTGGCGAAGCGGCCGCCGTCGAGCGGCACCAGCGGCCGCAGCTCGGGCGGGATCACCGGCACGACGTCGAGGATCATCCACTCCGGCTTGTTGCTCGACTTGCGGAACGAGTCGACGACCTTCAGCCGCTTGGCGAACTTCAGCTTCTTGGCCGCCGAGGTCTCGGTGCGCATCTTCTCGCGCAGCTCCACCGCCAGCGTCTCGATCTGCACCCGCTTGAGCAGCTCCTTGATCGCTTCGGCGCCCATCTGCGCCTTGAACTTGGTGAAGCCGTACTCGTCGCGGGCCTTGCGGAACTGGTCCTCGTTGAGGAGCTGGTTCTGCTTGAGGTCGGTGTCGCCCGGATCGACGACGACGTAGGCCTCGAAGTAGAGCACCCGCTCCAGGTCGCGCAGGGCGATGTCGAGCAGGTGGCCGATGCGGCTGGGCAGCCCCTTGAAGAACCACACGTGGCTGACCGGCGTGGCCAGCCGGATGTGCCCCAGCCGCTCACGCCGCACCTTCGCCTGGGTGACCTCGACGCCGCACTTGTCGCAGATCACGCCGCGGTGCTTCATGCGCTTGTACTTGCCGCACAGGCACTCCCAGTCGGTGATCGGCCCGAAGATCTTGGCGCAGAACAGCCCGTCGCGCTCCGGCTTGAAGGTCCGGTAGTTGATCGTCTCCGGCTTGGTGACCTCGCCGAACGACCACTGCTCGATCTTTTCGGGCGAGGCGAGGCTGATGCGGATCGCGTCGAAGTCGGCGCGAAGCGCGGTCTTAACGTCCGTGAAGCTTGGTCTCATGGATCTCTCAGCCCTCCAGCACTGGCTCGGCAACCGCTTCGATCACTTCGGCGGGCCGGCGCTTGGTGGAAATCAACTCCACGTCGAGGCAGAGCGACTGCAGCTCGCGGATGAGGACGTTGAACGATTCGGGCAGTCCGGGCGTGAAGCTCGCGTCGCCCTTGACGATCGACTCGTAAATCTTGGCCCGGCCGGTGACGTCGTCCGACTTGGCGGTGAGCAGTTCCTGGAGGATGTGCGCGGCACCATAGGCTTCGAGCGCCCACACCTCCATCTCGCCGAAGCGCTGGCCGCCGAACTGCGCCTTGCCGCCCAGCGGCTGCTGGGTGATGAGCGAGTACGGCCCGATCGAGCGCGCGTGGATCTTGTCGTCGACCAGGTGGGAGAGCTTCAGCATGTAGATGTAGCCGACCGTGACCGGCTGTTCGAAGAGGTCGCCCGTCAAACCGTCCTTCAGCCGGGTCTTGCCGCCGGTCTGCTCCAGCCCGGCCTTGTCGAGCCAGCTGGTGATCTCGGCCTCGGTCGCGCCGTCGAAGACCGGCGTCGCGAAGTAGAGCCCGAGGGCGTGCGCGGCCCACCCGAGGTGGGTCTCGAGAATCTGCCCGACGTTCATGCGCGACGGCACGCCCAGCGGGTTGAGCACGATCTCCACCGGGGTTCCGTCCGGCAGATACGGCATGTCTTCTTCCGGCAGGACGCGGGCGATGACACCCTTGTTGCCATGCCGGCCGGCCATCTTGTCGCCGACCTGCAGCTTGCGCTTCATGGCGACGTAGACCTTGACCAGCTTGATGACGCCGGGCGGCAGCTCGTCGCCGCGGCGCACCTTCTCCTTCTTCTCCTCGAAGATCTGGCGGATGACGTCCACCTGGCGCTCGGTGCGCTCCTCGATGGCGCGCAGATCCGGCTCCAGCCCGGCGTCATCGGTCTCGATCTTGGCCCGCACCAGCACCGCGAACGGCAGCCCCTGCATCGCCTCGACGGTCAGCGGCTGGCCCTTGCGCAGCAGCCGTTCGCGCCCGAACTCGTCGAACAGGTCGGCGCGCAGGGTGCGGCCGAGCACCATCTGCGCGACGCGCTTCTTGGTCTCCTCGTGCAGGATGCGGATTTCGTCCTGCTGGTTCTTCTCCATGGTGTCGAGCTCTTCCTGCTCGATCGCCTTGGCCCGGTCGTCCTTCTCGATGCCCTTGCGGGAGAAGATCTTGACGCCGACGATGATGCCCTCGATGCCCGGCGGGCAGATGAGGGAGGCATCGCGGACGTCGCCGGCCTTCTCGCCGAAGATCGCCCGGAGAAGCTTCTCTTCCGGCGTCAGCTGGGTCTCGCCCTTGGGCGTGACCTTGCCGACCAGGATGTCGCCCGGCTTGACGTAGGCGCCGATCCGGATGATGCCGCTGTCGTCGAGATCGCGCAGATACGACTCCGAGACGTTGGGGATGTCGCGCGTGATCTCCTCGGGGCCGAGCTTGGTGTCGCGGGCCTCGATCTCGAACTCCTCGATGTGGATCGAGGTGTAGTAGTCCTCCTTGACCGCCTTCTCCGACACCAGGATCGCGTCCTCGAAGTTGTAGCCGCGCCACGGCATGAAGGCGACCAGCACGTTGCGGCCCAGGGCCAGCTCGCCCAGCTCGGTGCACGGGCCGTCGGCCAGCACCTGGCCCTTGTGCACCCGCTGCCCCACCGAGATGATCGGCTTCTGGTTGATGCAGGTGTTCTGGTTCGAGCGCTTGAACTTGGTCAGGGGGTAGATGTCGGCCCCCATTTCCTTGCTGGTGTCCTCGCCGCCCTCGACGCGGACGACGATTCGGGTGCTGTCGACGAAGTCGACGGTGCCGGAGCGGCGGGCGACGATCACCGCGCCCGAGTCGCGGGCGGTGATGTACCTCCATCCCGGTGCCGACGTAGGGCGAACGGGCGCGCAGCAGCGGTACGGCCTGGCGCTGCATGTTCGACCCCATCAGCGCCCGGTTGGCGTCGTCGTTCTCGAGGAACGGAATCAGCGACGCTGCCACCGAGACCAGCTGCTTGGGCGAGACGTCGATGAAGTCGACCTCGTCGCGGCGGGCCAGGATGAAGTCGCCCTGCTTGCGGGCGTTGACGCGCTCGGTCTTGAGGTGGCCGTCCTCGTCGAGCTCGACGTTGGCCTGGGCGATGATGTACTGGTCCTCTTCCCACGCCGACAGGTAGAAGGCGTGCGGCTCGAACTCGACGCCCTTCTTCTTGGTGCGGCCGTCGGCGCCGACCAGCTCGTCGGCGGCGACGACGTCGCCGACCTTGTACTTCGGGTTGCCGCCGCTGTTGGTGACCAGCACGTAGTCCATCACCCGGCCGTCCTTCACCTTGCGGTAGGGCGACTCGATGAAGCCGAACTCGTTGATCCGCGCGTAGCAGCTGAGCGAGCTGATCAAGCCGATGTTCGGGCCTTCCGGCGTCTCGATCGGGCAGATGCGGCCGTAGTGCGTGGTGTGGACGTCGCGGACCTCGAAGCCGGCGCGCTCACGCGACAGACCGCCTGGCCCGAGGGCCGAGAGCCGCCGCTTGTGCGTGACCTCGGACAGCGGGTTGGTCTGGTCCATGAACTGCGACAGTTGCGACGACCCGAAGAACTCGCGAATCGCCGCCATCACCGGCTTGGCGTTGATCAGGTCGTGTGGCATGGCCGTGGCCATTTCCTGGTAGACCGACATCTTCTCCTTGATGGCGCGCTCCATCCGGACCAGCCCGATGCGGAACTGGTTCTCGAGGAGCTCGCCCACGGAGCGGACGCGGCGGTTGCCCAGGTGATCGATGTCGTCGACGTTGGTCGGGTTCTTCTTGAGCTTGAGCTGGTACTTGATCACCTCGTAGAAGTCCTGCGGGTGCAGGATCTTCTCGTCGAGCGGAGTGTTCAGCCCGAGCTTGGTGTTGAGCTTCAGCCGGCCGACCCGCGAGAAGTTGTACTTCTGCGGGTTGAAGAACATGTTCTCGAACAGCGTGCGCGAGCTGTCGAGCGTCGGCGGGTCGCCGGGACGCAGCCGGCGGTAGATCTCGATCAGCGCTTCCTCGTGGGTGCGGATCGGATCCTTGCGCAGGGTCGTCGACAGGATGGTGCCGATCTCGTCGCGCTCCGGGAAGAAGATGTCGATCGCCTCGACGCCCTTCTCGTGGGCCAGCGAGACGATCCGCGCCGTCATCTCCTCGTTGGCCTCGAGCAGCACCTCGCCGGTGCCCGGGTCGACGATGTCGGCGGCGGCGAACGCCCCTTCCATCGCCTCTTCGGTGATGTCGATGGTCTCGATGCCGGCCTTGCGCATGGCGTCGACGTGGGCCTTGGTGATCTTCTTGCCCTCGGCCACCGAGACGTCGGCGCCGGGGATCTTCACGCCCTTCTTGGCGCGCAGCCCGACGATGGTGTCGTTGACCGCCCACTTCACCGCGTTGCCGGCCAGGTGCAGCCGGTCGACGCCGTAAAAGGCGCGGATGATCTCGTCGGCGCCGCGCAGCCCGAGGGCGCGCAGGAACACCGTGGCCAGGAACTTGCGCTTGCGGTCGATGCGGACGTAGAGCAGGTTCTTGGCGTCGTACTCGAACTCCACCCACGAGCCGCGGTAGGGGATGATCTGCGCGACGTAGAGCGTCTTGTCCTCGGAGTGGAAGAACGCCCCGGGCGAACGGTGCAGCTGGCTGACGATGACCCGTTCGGTGCCGTTGATGATGAAGGTGCCGTTGTCGGTCATCAACGGGATGTCGCCGAAGTAGACCTCCTGCTCCTTGATGTCGCGGATGGTCTTGACCCCGGTCTCGGGGTCCTTGTTCCAGACCACCAGCCGGATCGTCACCTTCAGCGGCACGGCGTAGGTCATGCCGCGCTCCTGGCATTCGTCGACGTCGTACTTGAGCTTGAGGGCCACCGTGTGGCCACAGATGTCGCAGACGTCGCCGCGGGCCTGGTTCGAGGTGCCGCACTTGGCGCAGATGACGTCCCGCTCGCCGTACGGATCGGCCACCAGGGTGAAGCCGCAGGCCTTGCAGGGCTTGCGCAGGTGGTGCAGCCCGGCCAGCTTGCCGCACTTGCACTCCCAGTTCCCGATCGAGTACTCGATGAACTCGAGCGACGAGTTCTCGCGGAAGTCGCTGATCGGGAACACCGACTTGAACACCGACTGCAGCCCCTGATCCTCGCGTTCCGAGGGCATCCGGTTCATCTGCAGGAAGCGCTCGTACGAGCGGCGCTGGATCTCGATCAGATTGGGAATCGGGACGGTGGTCCGGATCTTCGAGAATTCCTTGCGCTCGCGGTAGACGTTCTTCGGAAGGCTGTACATGTTGACTCAGGCTGGGGCCAAAGGGCTTCGGTCTGGAGAGCTGGTGCCCGACCAGCTCCCGCCTGGACTACCGCAGAAACACCCACGCCGGCGGGGGCCGGGACCGTGCCCGCCCCGCCGCATCGTGGGCGTTACTTGATCTCGACCTTGGCGCCGGCCTCTTCGAACTTCTTCTTGATCGCCGCGGCCTCGTCCTTGGTCACGCCTTCCTTGATCGGCTTGGGCGCGCTCTCGACGAGGTCCTTGGCTTCCTTCAGGCCCAGGCTGGTGACTTCGCGGACGACCTTGATCACGTTGATCTTGTTGGCGCCGATCTCGGTCAGCACCGCCGTGAACTCGGTCTGCTCCTCGACCACCGCGGCGGCGGCGCCGCCCCCGCCCATCGGCATCGCCATCATCGGCATGGCCGCGGCCGCCGACACTCCGAGCTCGGTCTCGAGCGTCTTCACGAGCTGCGACAGCTCCATCACGCTGATGCCCTTGATGTAGTCCACCACCTGCTGCTGCGTCACGTCGGCCATTGGTCTTCTCTCCGTCTTGTGTGAATCGAAACTGGTTGAACGGTTGGGGCTACGCCCGCTTCTTCTCGGCCTGCGCCAGCACGTTCACGAGGTCGCGTGGCACGGCGCTGAGCACCCGCACCAGGTTGGTGGCGGGCGCGTTGAGGAGGTAGAGCAGCTTGGCGTAGAGCTCCGGCTTGCCCGGCAGGTTGGCCAGCTCGGTGACCTGGGCCGGCTTGATGGCCTGGCCCTGGACGACCGCCGCCTTGACCTTCAGCGCCGGGGCGTTCTTCATGAACGCCGTCAGCGTCTTGGCCATCGCCACCGGATCGCCGCCGGTGTAGGCCACCGCCGTGGTGCCCTCGAAGTGCGCCGTGAGCGTCTCGAAGGCGGTCCCCTTCAGGGCGCGCTTGGCCAGCGTGTTCTTGACCACCTTGTAGCTGGCGCTGGCCTTCTTCAGCTCGCGCCTGAGCTCGGTGACCTGGGGCACGTTGATGCCCTTGTAGTCGATCAGAATCGCCGCATCGGCCCCGTGGAACATGCCTTCCAGGAGCTGCAGCTCGGCCTGTTTATCGGCCTTGGTGACTGCCATGACTGCTGCTGCCTCCTAGTGCCTGGCCTCGATCCGCAGCTCGTCGATGCGGATGCCGGGGCCCATGGTGGACGACACGGTGATGCTGCGCAGGTACTTGCCCTTGGCAGCCGACGGCTTCGCCTTGACGATGCTGTCGAGCAGCACCGAGGCGTTGTCGATGAGGTTCTGCGGCGGAAAGGAGACCTTGCCCACGGGCGCGTGGACGATGCCGCTCTTGTCGACGCGGAACTCCACCTTGCCCGCCTTGATCTCCTTCACTGCCTTGGCGATGTCGACCGTGACCGTACCGGTCTTGGGGTTCGGCATCAGGCCGCGCGGGCCGAGCACCTTGCCCAGCTTGCCGACGACGCGCATCATGTCGGGCGTGGCGACCACGGCGTCGAAGTCCAGCCAGCCGCCCTGGATCTTGTCGACGAGGTCGTCGCCGCCGACGTGATCGGCGCCGGCCTCCTGGGCCTCGCGCTGCTTGTCGGGACCGGCGATGACCAGCACCGACTTGGTCCGGCCCAGCCCGTGCGGCAGTACCACCGTGCCGCGCACCATCTGGTCGGCGTGCTTGGGATCGACGCCCAGACGGATCGACAGCGCGACGGTCTCGTCGAACTTGGCGAACTTCAGTTTCTGGAGCAGCGGCAGTGCCTCCTCCAGTCCGTAGGCGCGCTCTTCGACCTGCTGGCGCGCTGCGAGGTATTTCTTCCCGCGCTTCCTCATGTGCCTCCTCCGTGGTTCAACCGGGTGCGGAGCACCCTCCCACGTGACTGGGGGCTGGGTGCTGGGGGCTGGGGTTCTAGGGCTCGTGACAAGCCCCAGTCCCCAGTCCCTAGCCCCCAGTCCCTACCCAATTACGTCTATGCCCATCGACCGCGCCGTGCCGGCAACGGTCTTGACCGCCGACTCGAGCGATTCGGTGTTCAAGTCCACGAGCTTCAGCTTGGCGATCTCCTGGACCTGTTTCATCGTCACCGTGCCGACCTTGGCCTTGTTCGGCTCGGCCGATCCCTTGGCGACGTTGGCGGCGCGCTTGAGCAGCACCGGCGCCGGCGGCGTCTTGGTGATGAACGAGTACGAGCGGTCGGAGTAGATGGTGACCACCGCCGGGATGATCAGTCCCTCGTCCTTGGCCGTGCGGGCGTTGAACGCCTTGACGAAGTCCATGATGTTGACGCCGTGCGGGCCGAGCGCCGTGCCCACCGGGGGGGCCGGCGTCGCTTTGCCCGCCGGAATCTGGAGCTTCACCATTGCCTGAATCTTCTTCGCCATCTTTAATACGGGGACCGGGGACCGGGGACCGGGGACCGGGGAAGAGCTCTTCGTGACAAGAGCTTTCCTGTTCCCTGTTCCCTGTTCCCTGTTCCCTGCTCCTTAGAGTTTCTCCACCTGCAGGAAATCCAGCTCCACCGGCGTGGCGCGACCGAAGATCGTGACCATCACCTTGAGCGTGTTCTTGTCGACGTTCACGTCGTCCACCGTGCCGTTGAAGCTCGTGAACGGCCCCTCGTTGATCCGCACCTGGTCGCCGCGCTCGAAGGAGTACTTCGGCTTCGGCTTCTCGTGCGCGGTCCGCACCTGCAGCAGGATCTGCTCGACCTCTTCCTTGCTGAGCGGCGTCGGCTTGGCGCCGGCGCCGACGAAGCCGGTGACCTTGGGCGTGTTCTTGACGACATGCCACGCGTTGTCGGACATGTGCATCTCCACGAGCAGGTAGCCCGGGAAGAAGCGCTTCGAGCTGACGACTTTCTTGCCGCCGCGCATCTCGACCACGTCCTCGGTCGGGATCAGCACCTCGCCGATCTCGTCCTGGAGGCCGTAGGCCTGCACGCGCTGCACCAGCGACTCGGCAACCTTCTTCTCGAAGCCCGAGTAGGTGTGGACGATGTACCAGTGCTTGGCTGCGACGTCGGTCATGCCCCACCGAACCGCTGGAAGATGCGCTGCACGGCCGAGTTGAGCAGCAGGTCGATGCCGAAGAGGTACAACCCGAACACGAGCGAGGTCAGAATGACGACGACGGTCGTGGCGTAGACCTCGGCCTTCGACGGCCAGGTCACGCGCTTGAGCTCAGCGCGCACCTCGCCGATGAACTCGAACAGCCGGCCCGGGCCCCGGGTGGCCGAGACACCGCCGTCGTCGCCCCCGGTTGTCGCCGGCGTGTTCACTTTGTCGAGCGTTTCGGTCGCCACGTCTCTCTCTCGATTCTCGCTGCCCCGGCCTTCGCCCCGCCCGCCCGCGCGGATTCGCAACCTCGGCGGCCGGGACGCTCCATGGCAGGCCAAGAGGGACTCGAACCCCCAACCCCCGGTTTTGGAGACCGGTGCTCTACCAATTGAGCTATTGGCCTATGTTGTCCGACCAGCGGCTAGCGGCTAGCGGCTAGCGGCTAGGCCCACACAGCTCGGCTACTTCTGCTCCTTGTGAGCGGTGTGCTTGCGGCAGAAGCGGCAGTACTTGCTCATTTCGAGCCGCTCGGTCGTCTTCTTCTTGTTCTTCGTCGTGCTGTAGTTGCGGCGCTTGCAGGTGCCGCAGGCCATTTGGATGATGTCTCTCATTGGCAATCCCCGGGGGCTGGGGGCTGGGGACTAGGGGCTGGGGCGTGCCACGAACACTCCCCGACTCCCGCCCAACCCGCCAGAGCCCGATGTTGCGGAGCTACTCGATGACCTCGGAAATGGTCCCCGCGCCCACCGTGCGGCCGCCCTCGCGAATGGCGAAGCGGGCGCCCTTCTCGATGGCCACCGGGGTGATGAGCTCGGCGGTGATCGGCGTGTTGTCGCCCGGCATCACCATCTCGACGCCTTCCGGCAGCCTGAGCGAGCCGGTCACGTCGGTGGTGCGCAGGTAGAACTGCGGACGGTAGCCATTGAAGAACGGCGTGTGGCGGCCACCCTCTTCCTTGCTGAGGATGTAGACCTCGGCCTTGAACTTCGTGTGCGGCTTGATCGACCCGGGCTTGGCCAGCACCTGGCCGCGCTCGACGTCGTCCTTCTCCACGCCGCGCAGCAGCACGCCGACGTTGTCGCCGGCGACGCCCTCGTCGAGGAGCTTGCGGAACATCTCGACGCCGGTGACCACCTTCTTCTCGGTGGGCTTGAAGCCGACGATCTCGATTTCCTCGCCCACCTTCACCCGGCCGCGCTCGATGCGCCCGGTCACCACGGTGCCGCGGCCCGAGATCGAGAACACGTCCTCGATCGGCATCAGGTACGGCTTGTCGATCTCGCGCTGCGGCATCGGGATGTAGCTGTCGAGCGCTTCCATCAGCTTGATCACCGACTCGACGCCGTCGGGCTCGCCCTGCAGCGCCCTCAGCGCCGAGACCCGCACCACCGGCACGTCGTCGCCGGGGAAGCCGTAGGTCTTGAGCAGCTCGCGCACCTCGAGCTCGACCAGGTCGACCAGTTCGGGGTCGTCCATCATGTCGACCTTGTTGAGGGCGACGACCAGGTAGGGCACGTTGACCTGACGGGCCAGCAGCACGTGCTCGCGCGTCTGCGGCATCGGGCCGTCGACGCAGCTCACCACCAGGATGGCGCCGTCCATCTGCGCCGCGCCGGTGATCATGTTCTTGATGTAGTCGGCGTGCCCCGGGCAGTCGACGTGGGCGTAGTGCCGGTTGGCGGTGCTGTACTCGACGTGGCTGGTCGCGATCGTCAGGATCTTGGTGTCGTCACGACGCCCCTGCGATTCCGACGCCTTGGCGACCTCGTCGTAGGGGATGAACTTCGCCCAGCCCTTGTCGGCGGCAACCTTGGTCAGTGCCGCGGTGAGTGTGGTCTTGCCGTGGTCGATGTGGCCAATCGTGCCGACGTTGACGTGGGGTTTGGAACGGTCGAATTTCTCTTTCGCCATGACTCGTCTACGCTCGCTTCGTTTGCGTTACTGACCCGGCCCCGTGCCGGCGTCGGTTTGGTTGCTCACTGCGTTCCCCGGCTGGACGCCCCAGCCCCGTGGCCTTGCCACTTCCCGCCCTCGCCACACGCCCGCTCGGCGCCGGCGGCCGTCCTCCGCGGCGGCCGCGAAGTGTGGAGCCGATGACCGGGATTGAACCGGTGACCTCGTCCTTACCAAGGACGCGCTCTGCCAACTGAGCTACATCGGCGTTCGTCCTCGGCCCGACTCATTCGCCTCGGTCAACGGCCGACGGGCCGGCCCTTGTCCGGCAAGAAATCTGGAGCGGGAGACGGGGATCGAACCCGCGACCAACAGCTTGGAAGGCTGTGACTCTACCACTGAGTTACTCCCGCCCTCGCCCTCGCTCACCCTGTGAAACCCGCGTCGATTCCGCCCGGCCCGGACCAGTGCGGAGGTTGGTGGGCAGGGGAGGATTCGAACCTCCGTAGGCACAAGGCCGGCAGATTTACAGTCTGCTGCGATTGACCGCTCCGCCACCTACCCGTTGTCCGTGTCCGCGCACGACAATCCGATGAACTGTCGCCGGCGCGCTCGCTGTTGTTTGTGGAAACCTCGACTCGGCCCGATACCCACGATTGAGGCCAACGCGGCACCCGGTGGAGCTGGCGGAGGGATTTGAACCCACGACCCGCTGATTACAAATCAGCCGCTCTACCGGGCTGAGCTACGCCAGCCAGACGAATCAAGGATGGTAGCACGTCCCGTACCAGTCGTGCAACGGCGGTACGTGCTGAGGTAGCATGGTTTTCTTGGCCAGGCGGGCCGAGCTGGTTTTTGGGCCAAGAGGCCCCTGACGGCCCGCGGCGGGCGGTGGGTTTGCTCAATATTCCTCCTCCGGAGTGCCAACGGCCGGGCTGCTTTACCCGTGCCTCCTCCGGTTGCGCTGGCGCACCGCTTCGAACAACACGACCGCGGCGGCCACCGAGACGTTCAAGCTGCCAAGCTGCCCCCGCATCGGTATCGAGGCCAGCCTGTCGCACCGCTCCCGAACCAGGCGCCGCAGTCCGGAGCCTTCGGCTCCGACCACGATCGCCGTCGGCAGCGTGAGGTCGATGTCATCGTAGTGCGATTCGGCGCCGGCGTCGAGTCCCACGGTCCAGACGCCCGCCGTCTTGAGGTCCTCGATCGCCCGGGCGACGTTGACCACGCCGGCCACCGGGACGTGGTGCACCGCGCCGGCGCTCGCCTTGGCGGCGGCGCCCTCCAGGGGCGCGGCGTGACGGGTCTGGCGGACCAGCCCGGTGCCGCCCGCGGCGTGGAGCGAGCGCAGAATGGCGCCCACGTTCTGCGGGTCTTCGACCCCGTCGAGCACGACGATGAGCGGCGGCCCGTCCCCCGCGAGGCCGGCCAGTTCCTCGAGCGAGGTCTCGGGCAGCGCCCGCGACCGCGCGGCGACGCCCTGGTGGACGCCGCCCTTGGTCATCTGGCGCAGCCGGCCGTCGTCGATCGCGCGAACGGCGAGGCCCTGCCGCCGGGCGTCGTCGAGCAGCGGCCGCAAGCGGGCGCTTCGGGCGTCGGCGACCCAGAGTTCCTCCACCCGCCCGGCGCGAAGGGCTTCGAGGACGGGGTGGATGCCGTAGATGATCAAGACAGGGACCAGGGACTGGGGACTAGGGACTGGGGCTGGTCAAGAACTCTTGTCACGCTGCCACGCTGCCACGCTGCCACGCTGTCGCGCTATCACGCTGTCACGTCGTCACGCCGTCAAGGGCGATCGCGAACTGCGCCGCGCGCTCGCGGCAGCCGAGCACCGGGGCCAGGCCGTCGGCCGGGGTGAAGTCGGCCGCGGCGTCGATGGCCGGGATCAGCACGTCGAGTTCCGGGCCCTCCGGCTCACCGGTGACCGCCAGCCGAATGGTGTGGAAGAGGCCCTTGCCCTTCGCGCCCGTCGCGGCGCCCACACCCTTGGCGAGCGTGCGAAAGGCCTCGCGTGACGTGAGTCGCGGCGAGTCCCGCAGACCGGCCGCCCACGCGTCGACCACGGCACGCACGCCGGGAGCGGCGAGTTCGGCGGCGACCTCCGGACGGGCAACGGCCGCCGCGGCATCGAAGACGAAGATCGACCGCATCCGATCCGCGATCTCGTTCACGCGGTCCACCGACGCCGCCAGCGGCGGCACAACTTGCTCGAGCCACGCCGTCGCGGGCGGCGCTCCCTGATGGCCTGAGAGCCACCCTGCCCCGGCCAGGTGGGGAACGCTCAGCGCCGCGAGCCGGTCGGGGGCGGCAGCCTTCAGATAGTGCCGGTTCACCCAGGCCAGCTTCGCTTCGTCGAAGACCCCCGCGCTGTGCCCCACCGCCGCCAGGTCGAAGCGGCGGGCCAGTTCGTCGAGCGGCAGCACCTCCTCGCCGTCGCCGGGTGACCAGCCGATGAGCGCCAGGTAGTTCGCCAGGGCCTCGGGCAGGTAGCCCTTGTGCCGGAACTCCGCCACCGAGGTCGCGCCGTGCCGTTTCGACAGCGGCGCGTGGTCGGGACCGAGGACCAGCGACAGGTGGGCGAAGGACGGCGGCGTCCAGCCGAACGCCTCGTAGACCAGGATCTGCCGCGGGGTGTTCGAGATGTGATCCTCGCCCCGAACGACGTGCGTGATGCGCATGAGCGCGTCGTCGACGACCACCGCGTAGTTGTAGGCGGGGATGCCGTCGGCGCGCACGATCACCGGGTCGCCGATGACATCGGTGTGGAAGGCCACGCGGCCGCGGACGAGGTCCGCAAAGGCGATCTCGCGGTTCGCCGGCACGCGCAGGCGAACGGCCGGCCGCTCGCCGGCGTCGCGCCGCGCCCTGGCGTCAGCCGCGGCGATCGTGCGGCACCGGCCCGAGTACCGCGGCGGCGCGCCAGCGGCCAGCGCCGCCTGGCGCTCGGCTTCGAGCGTCTCAGGGGTGCAGAAACAGTGGTAGGCATGCCCGCTCGCAAGCAGTCGCTCCGTGTGGTCGTCGTACAGCGCCAGCCGCTCCGACTGCCGGTAGGGCCCACGGTCCCCACCGGCGTCCACTCCCTCGTCCCACGTGAGGCCGAGCCAACGGAGGTCGTCCTTGATGGCCAGTTCCGACGCCGCCGTCGAGCGCTCGCGGTCGGTATCCTCGACGCGCAGGATGAAGGTGCCGCCGTGGTGGCGCGCCAGCAGCCAGTTGAACAGGGCCGTTCGGGCATTCCCGACGTGCAGGTGGCCGGTGGGGCTGGGAGCGAAGCGAACTCTCATCGGCGGGGCTCGGGGCCCGGGGCTCGGGGCTCGGGGGCGCCTGCGGCGCCGACGAGCAACGCGACGGCGTGGCAGGCCATCGCCTCGCCGCGGCCGGTGCTGTCCACGCCCTCGTTGGTCTTGCCCTTGATGCTGACACTCGCCACGTCGACGGCGAGCGCGGCAGCGAGCCGGGCCCGCATCGCCTCGAGGTACGGCAGCAGCTTCGGCCGCTGGGCCACGACGGTGACGTCGACGTTGCCGACGCGGAGGCCGGAGGCGTGCACCCGGGCCACCGCCTGACGCAGGAGCTCGATGCTGTCGGCGTCCTTCCACACCGCGTCGGTATCGGGGAAGAGACGGCCGATGTCGCCGAGAGCGGCCGCGCCCAGCACCGCGTCGGTCACGGCATGACAGACGATGTCGGCATCGGAATGGCCGTCGAGACCCGATTCGAACGGCACGTCCACGCCGGCCAGCACCAGCCGGCGGCCGGGCACCAGGCGATGCAGGTCGTAGCCGGTGCCGATGCGCATCGCCAGTACCCCTGACGGCGCCGTGATACCGGCCCGCAGGTCGTCCGCGGTCGTGATCTTCACATTCGTGTCCTCACCGTCGACGATGCGAACGACGCCGCCGGCGCGCTCCACCAGGCCGGCTTCGTCAGTGGCGTCGTCGTCCCCGGCCAGCGCGAAGGCCCGGGCCAGCTGCCCGCGCCCGAACGCCTGCGGCGTCTGCACGAGGTAGATCTCGCCGCGCGGCAACGTGCCTTCGACCCAGACGTCCCCGTCGCGTGCGACCCCGCGCTTCACCGTGTCGCGGGCGCGAACGGCCGGCACGGCCGCGCCGCCGTCGGCCACGGCGTCGATCATGCGGTCGATGAGCACGGCGCTGACGAAGGGACGGGCGGCGTCGTGCACCAGCACGACGTCGGCGCCGGCGCTCACCCGGCTGAACGCCCGGGCCACGGAATCGCGGCGCCGTTCGCCGCCCTCGACCACGACCACGGCGCACGGCCACACGGCCGCCAGGCACGCCGGCGGCGGATCGAGATGGGCCGCCGGCAGCGCGACGACGACCTCGCTCACCCGGGGATGGCCGGCCAGCGCCGCCAGGCTGCGCTCGAGCAGCGTGCGGCCGCCAAGCTCGCGGAACTGCTTGGGCGGACCGCCGCCCATCCGGGTGCCCAGGCCGCCGGCCGCCAGGATTGCGCTCACCGACGGACGCCGCGTCATGCGATCCACCGCAGGGTCTCGCGTCCGCCGACCGCCGCCGCCACGCGGGCGGCCGTGCGGTCGAGCACCTGACCCACCTCGACCGCCGGCACCGATGCCGGCGCGTAGACCACCACCAGCGCCTCCTCCGTGGCCGCCGTCACCATCGCCCGGGCCGAATCCGACGTGGGGTTGCCGAACGGGACCGTGGTCGTCGGCCACGGTGAGCCGGCCGCCGACGTGCACCGTGTCCTTGCGAATGCCGTCGTAGGCCTCACCCTCCGCACCGAGTCGCAACGTGACGGCGCCAGACAACGCCCGCCGATCGTAGACCCCGTATGGCAACTGCCACTCGAGGGAGCAGAGGTTCACGGCGTCGACCAGGGCATTGACGCGCGGGAACGGGTCGCCGCGGCGGACGCGGCGCAGCAACGCCTCGCTGGACGGCCGCCTTTTGGTCGGGTCGAGGCCGACGCGCCGGTACATCTCGCGCACCGCCTGCGTTTCGGGCGGCGGCGCCGCCACGACCCGCCTGGTCACGGCGGCCACCTCGCCGTCGAGCGCGTCGTGCGATGCCACGCGGGCGGCCGCCCACCACAACACGCCCGGTCGCACGATCGACGCGAGACCCGGCGCGAGTGCGAAGGGCACGTCCACGGCCGGATTCTACCCTGCCGCTCGTGCCTGCCTGGCCGCACCTGTACACTAGAGCGGATGATCGACTTCCTGCTCCACGTGGACGAACGGCTGCTGGCCATCGTCGATGCCGCGGGCCCCTGGTCCTACGCGGTGCTCTTCGCCATCATCTTCGCCGAGACCGGGTTCGTGGTGACTCCGTTCCTGCCGGGCGACTCGCTGCACTTCGCCGCCGGGGCGCTGGCGGCCACCGGCGTGTTCGACATCCGCGTGCTGGTGCCGACCTTGATCGCGGCGGCCATCGCCGGCAACACCGTGAACTACTCGATCGGCTCGCGGGTGGCACACCGGTTCCTGGGCGACTCGGCTCATCCGGCGACCGGGCCGATCGCGCGGCTGGTCAAGCCGAAGCACGTGCAGGAAGCGCACGAGTTCTTCGTGAAGCACGGCGGCAAGGCGGTGATGCTGGCGCAGTTCGTGCCGATCGTCCGCACCTTCCTGCCCTTCGTCGCCGGCGGCGCCGGCATGCCCTACCGGTCGTTCATCGCCTACAACGCCGCCGGCGCCATCGCGTGGGTGGGCATCTGCGCCGGCGCCGGCTACCTGTTCGGCAACATTCCGATCGTCAAGGAGAACTTCGAGCTGGTCGTGATCGGCATCGTCGCCGTGTCGCTGCTGCCGATCGCCATCGAGTTCGTCCGCATGCGCCGCGCGCGGGCCGCAGCCTAGCCGAGGACCACGCTGCCCGATGCCTCGGCATCCGCCGGTGGCCGGATGATCTCGCGGACGCGCAGCGCCAGCGCACGCATCATCTCCGGGTTCGGATCGTCGGCGGCCGGTGTCACCACCGGCGGGTGGACCACCAGCAGCACGTCGCCGGGCCGCGTCGTGAGCTCGCCCTTGCGCATCACGTGGCGGCTGCCGACCACCGACAGCGGCACGATCGGGATCCCGGCCTGCACGGCCGGAAACAGGCTGCCGGCCTTGAACTCGCCGACGTGCCCGTCACGGCTCCTGGTGCCTTCCGGGAAGACGATGAGCGAGAGACCGCGCGCCGGCAGCGACCGCGCCCAGGCGAAGATGGCGGCGCGATTGGGCCGCCGGCGGTCGACGAGCATGTGGCCCGTGCGGCGCAGGTGCCAGCCGAGGAAGGGGAAGCGGCCGAGCGACGCCTTGGCGACGATCCGCAGCTGGAACGGCAGGGAGCCGAACAGCACCGGGATGTCGTAGATGCTCTGGTGATTGGCGGCGAAGACGTAGGTCGCGCCCGGGGTCAGCTGCTCGAGCCCGCGGACCTCGACCCTGACGCCGGTCGTCACCAGGATGAGCCACGACCAGGCGCGTGCGCACCAGTGCGCGAAGTGCCCTGAGCCGCCGACCAGCGTCGAGCCGAGCGACAGCGTGCCGAGCACGATGGTGTAGACGGCGATCGCCGGAATCAGCCAGAAGACCGTGCGGAACAGGTGGAACGACACGCGGTGACCTGTCCGGTGCTACCCGAGGAGCGCGTCGAGCGCCTCGCCGACGTGGCGCACGCCGATGAGCGTGGTGCCGGCATCGGCGGCGCTGCGCCGGCTGTCGTCGTCGATGTTGGCCGAGGGCAGGAGCACCCGCGAGAAGCCGAGCTGCCGGGCCTCGCGCAGCCGCAGGCCGGCCTGCGGGACGCCTCGCACTTCCCCGCCGAGGCCGACCTCGCCGAAGACGGCCGTCCCCGGCGGAATCGGCCGGTTGCGGACGCTCGACGCCAGCGCGGCGAGCACCGCCAGATCGGCGGCGGGTTCGTCGATGGCCATGCCGCCGGCGATGTTGACGTAGACGTCCTCGCCGACGAGCACGAGGCCGGCGCGCTTCTCGAGTACCGCCAGCAGCAGCGACACCCGGCCGCCGTCGATGCCCATGGCCATGCGCCGCGCGGTGCCGTAGGTGGCCGTGCTGACCAGCGCCTGCACCTCCACGAGCAGCGGCCGCGACCCCTCCACGCAGCACAGCACGGCCGACCCCGGGGTGGCCGTCGGACGTTCGGCGAGGAACAGCTGCGACGGATTGGGCACCGCCCGCAGCCCCTCGGCGGTCATCTCGAACACGCCGAGCTCGCTGACGGCGCCGAAGCGGTTCTTGATGGCCCGGACCACGCGGTGCGAGTGGTGCCGCTCGCCTTCGAAGTAGAGCACGGTGTCGACGACGTGCTCGAGCACCTTGGGGCCGGCCAGGCTGCCGTCCTTGGTGACGTGGCCGACGAGGAACGTCGGCAGATCGTGCCCCTTGGCGGCGAACAGGAACTGCGTCGCGGCTTCGCGCACCTGCCCGATGCTGCCGGGAGCCGACTGGAACTTGAGCGAGAACACCGTCTGGATCGAATCGATCACCAGCAGCCGCGGCCGGACGCGGCCGATCTCCTCGAGGATCCGTTCGACACAGGTCTCGGCGAGCAGGAACAGCGGGGCGTCGCCGATCCCCAGCCGCTCGCCACGGGCCTTGATCTGATGCTCCGACTCCTCACCCGACGCATAGAGGACCGGGCCGTGGGCGCGGGCGAAGTTGGCGGCCGCCTGGAGCAGCAGCGTCGACTTGCCGATGCCAGGTTCGCCGCCCAGCAGGACCAGCGAGCCCGGGACGATGCCGCCGCCGAGCACCCGGTCGAACTCGTCGATGCCGGCGGTCAGCCGCGGCGTATCGCTGAGCGCCACGTCGGCGTAGCGCCGGGCGCCTTGCGTCCCGCCAGGCAGGGCGTAGCGATGGCCGGTGCCGAGCCCGGCGCCCGGAGCCGTCTCGATCGGCCGCTCCTCGACAAACGAGTTCCACGCCTCGCAGTCGGGACAGCGCCCCAGCCACTTGCTCGCCTGGCTGCCGCACTCCTGGCACACGAACACCGGTCTCGCCGCCTTGCTCATCCTGGTTGTCGATCCTACCGCGCCCGGTGGAGGCTCGGCGCTCCGCTGCGCGGGCCGGCGCCGCGATCACGCCAGCGACGGCCACGACGTGGCGGCCTGGGGACCACCGCCGACACCAATGCAGGTGACGGACACCTGCCGGCGCTGGCCGCCGTCACATTCGACGAACAGCACGCGCTGCCACTTCCCCAGCGCCAGCCGGCCGTCGGCCACGGGAACTGTCTCCGACGCCCGCAGCAGCACCGCCTGGCAGTGCGCCTGCCCGTTGGCCCGTTCGTTGGCCGGCACGTCGCGGCGACGGCCGAAGTCGTCGTGGGCATACGCAACGGTCGGCGGTGCCAGCCGTTCGAGCATCGCCGCGATGTCGAGGCCGAGCAGCGGCTCGTGCTCGTTGACCAGCAAGCCGGTGGTGGTGTGCCGGGTCGTCACCGCCACCAGCCCGTCGAGCAGGCCGACCCGACCTACCACCGAGGCCACCAGCGGAGTGAGATCGACGATCTGCACCGCGCGCTCGGTCTCGATGGTGAGCACGGCGCGATGTACGACGGTGATCGGCGCGGTCGCGGCGACGCCCATCACCGGTCCTCGGCTGCCGGCCCGCCGGCACGCACGCGACCCGGCCCGGCGAAGACCTCGTCCCAGGACACGCGCGCGGTCATCTGCATCAGCACGAACAAGGTCAGCACCGCGCCGATGGTGATCGCCAGGCCGGTCATGCCCTGGAAGAAGAACGCGTAGCTGAAGAGCACCAGGAAGACGAGCTGTGCGGCGCCGGCCTCACGAATCGCCCGCCGCATGCCGGTGACCACGCGCAGGTAGCTGACCACCAGGAACACGCTCACCGCGGCGGCGACGGCGAAGGCCACGCGCGACCGGTACCTGATCGACCAGGTACGCCAGCAGGAGGTGGAAGGCGAAGAAGGCCGCCGACAGGAACCAGTAGTGCATCGGGTGCAGCGACTGGCCCGAGGTGACGCCGACCATCACCATCACCGCCAGGAAGAACAGCAGCGACACCGGCGCGAAGAAGGTGACCCGGGCGGCGAACGGTCCGGGGTTCAACCGCTCGGGCAGGCCGAGGCCGATCGCCTGGCCGGTGACCAGGTTGGCGAAGGTCCAAGTCATCGTCGAACCGGTACCAGAGGCGGCTCGCCGGCTGGGCGACAGCGAGCCGGCCGGAAAGTCCACGTCGCCGACGTTGGTGGTCAGCGTCAGCTCGAAGTCGCGCACCTGGGCGGCGCCGGTCGGTGCGAAGGCGTAGGTCCAGGTGCCGACGCCGCGCGATCGATAGCCGACCTCGAAGATCACGCTCGCTCCCGGCGCAGCCAGCGTCGTGGCGATGAGCTCCGATCCGGTCTGCCCGCTGTCGGGAACCGGTTGTCCGTCGACCCGCAGGGTCACGTCGTCGAATAACACCTGGCCCTCGGGCAGCGGCAGCCGCAGCCGCAGCGGCCGGGGTTGCCCGTCGGGATTGCGGAAGGCGTAGGTGCCGCGGAAGCGGACCTCGTAGGTGGCGTACCAGAGCAGGCCCTTCTGCCGGTGCTCCAGCTGCACATCGGCTGACGCGCGCGTCGACTCGGGGCTCAGAATCTGCGCATGGACGACGTCCTTGCGGGTCTCGGAGCGGGTTACCTTCCCCGTCGCGTCGCGGCTCTCGACGACCTCGGTCTCGACGCTCGGGCGATCGAGGGCGGCAGTCGCGGCCAGCTGCCGCTGCGGAGCGCCCCACAGGGCATGTACTTCCTGCTCGAGGCGCGAGTCGAACTCGCCACTGCGGGCGACGAGCGAGGTGCCGAGGATGGCCCAGGCAGCGCTGGTGCCCAGGAAGATCCCGGCGATGGCGAAGAGTCGGCGGACGGTCACGGAGCCCCCTTGTGGCAGACGCCGGCGCTCGATGCGCCGGCGTAGGAACAGCGTGCAGCCGCGCCCTGTGCGGCGTCGTCAGCGGCCGATGACGGTCGGATGAGCGTTGGTTGAGATGTGCCGTGTTCAGCTACGCGGGGGACGACGGGTCAGGGCCAGCCCGGTGGCCAGGCCGAACATCGCGCCTTCGAACCCGGCGAGCAGCCGCTGGGTCAGTGGGCCGAAGGCCGGTTCGCCGATCAGCCGGGCCAGCGGCGCCAGCGCGAGCGGCGCGTCGCCGGACAGCCGGGCGATCTGGTGGATCAGGCCGCCCACGAGCGGCCATCCGAGCGCGCCGAGCACGATGCCCGCGGTAGCGCCGCCCGCGGCCGTGATTCCAGCGACGAGGGCGCGTCGCCGGCCCGCCGGCGCTGGCAACCCGCCGCCGGGCGCCGGCCACGTGGCCGCGAGGTAGGCCAGCGACACTCCGGCACCGAGGATCAGCCCTTCGATCGGACCGGGAATGGCGACATAGACGATCGCAAACAGGCCCTCGAGGAGCGCCCGTACGACCAGGTGAGCGGCCAGGCCGGCGGCGAGCGCCGACAACGACGCGGCCAGCACCACTGCCGGACCTCGGTTCGAGCGCGCGACGAGCTCGGCAGCCGCCACGCCGGTGGCGACGGCGCCGACGCCCAGCCCGCCGGCGGTGGCGCCGATGGCCGCCAGCGCGATCGCCGCCGCCGGTGTGGCCGACGAGCCCGGCGACAGCGCAAGCACGGCGCCGCCACACAGGCCGGCCATCGCGCCAACCACGGCCCCGACCAGAACGCCGGAGCGGGCGCGCGACGCCACGAGCGGCGCGCCATCACTCAACCGCAGGCGAACCACTTCAACCGCGGTGCGGGTGCGCTCCGGGTCGTCGGCCAGAGGCACGCCACCAGCCGACGGCTCGTCCCAGCGGGCGTCGCGGAGATACGCCAGCGCCCGGGCATGACCCGGGCGGGCGCGCAGCGCGGCCACCGCGGCCTCCGTGCCGATCGCGTGCAGCCGCCCGGCGGCATCGCGAGCGTCGGCGCCGGCTCCGGTCGCTGCCGCCGCCATCAGCCGGTCGACGAGGCCGGCCAGATCGTCGGCCGGCCGGGTGCCTCCGGCCTCGGCCGGCGTCTCCGCGTCGGCTCGCCACGGCGTCTCGACGTCCGGTTCCTCGGTGACCGCCGCAACGAACTGATAGCCGTGGCGGGACACCGTGCGGATGTAGCGCGGCGCCTTCGGGTCGTCGTCGAGCGCCCGCCGCAACGTGCGCACCGCCTGGGCCAGCGCGCCGTCGGTCACGATGACGTCGCTCCACACCACGGCGAACAGGTCGGCCTTGGACACCGCCTCGGCCCGCCGCTCGACCAGCAGCCGGAGCGCGTCGAAGTACTTGGGGATGAGCGGCACGGTCCGGCCACCGCGCGACAGGGTGCGGCCGCGTGGCGACAGGACGAACGCCCCGAAACGGTAGCGCACCGGGGTGGACCTCTCGGCCTCTCCCGGCCTCACGGGTCGTACCGCCGCGCCACCCGGGCGCCGAGCCGGCACATCACCTCGTAGGGAATCGTGCCGATCCATGCCGCCATCTCGCGGACGTCGATGGTCTGCCACGACTCCGAGCCCTGCGATCCGAGCAGCACCACCTCGTCGCCGGGAGACACGCCGGCGATGCCAGTGACGTCCGCGGTGAGCATGTCCATGCTGACCGCGCCGACGATCGGCGCCCGGTGGCCGCGCACCAGGACGGCGCCCCGCCCTTCGAGCCGGCGATCGAGGCCGTCGGCGTAGCCGGCGGGCACGACGGCAAGCGTCTCGGGCGCGCTCGCCACGTGGCGCGCGCCGTAGCCCACGCTCTCGCCGCTCCGCGCGCCCTTCACGGCGACGACGCGGCTGGTCAGGGTCATGGCCTGGGCGAGCGGCAGCGTTGCCGCCAGCGGCGGCGGCACTACCCCGTAGAGGAGCAGCCCCGGCCGCACGAGATCGGCCCACGTCCGCGAGTCGCGCAGGCACGCCGCGCTGTTGGCGGCGTGCGCGAACCGCGGCCGGCCACCCAGCCCGGCGATGGCGGCACGGGCGGTCTCGAAGCGCCGGCGTTGCTCCTCGAACAACCCGTGGTCGGGGTCGTCGGCGGTGGCGAAGTGGGTGTAGACCGCCTCGATCTCCAGGGCGTCGTCGGCCAAGCAGCGTCGGCAGCGTGCGGCGGAGGTTGTCGTGGCGGAAGCCCAGGCGGTTGAGGCCGGTGTCGATCTTCAAGTGGCAGCGCAGGCGGGTCCCGCGCGCCCGGCTCGCGGCGGCGAGCGCCTGCGCCGCGCCGGGAGAAGACACGGTCGGTGTGAGGTCGTGGCTGAAGACGCCGCCGACGTCGCTCACGCTGAGCGCGCCGAAGACGAGGATGCGCCCGCGATCGCCGGCCTCGCGCAGCTCGATGCCCTCCTCGAGATCGGCGACCGCGAGCCACTCCGCTCCCGCCTGGCGCAGCGCGCCGGCCACGCGCACCGCGCCGTGCCCGTAGGCGTTGGCCTTGACCACGGCGAGGATGCCCGGCACGCGGCCGTCACCGGCGGCGGTGCGGTGGTTGAGATCGGCTTCTGCGGCCAGGTGCGCGGCGAGGGCGCGGTAGTTGGCCTGCACCGCTGCCAGGTCGACCCGCGCCGAAGTGCAGCGGGTCACATTCCGGGGGCCAGGGGCATGAACTTGGTCTGCCCGGCGATGAAGGCCGTCTTCACGGTGCCGGTCGGGCCGTTGCGCTGCTTGGCCAGGATGAGCTCGGCGATGCCGTCAATTTCCGACGGCGCGCTGCGATCGGGCTTGTACATCTCCTCGCGGAAGATCATGATGACAACGTCCGCATCTTGCTCGAGGGCGCCAGAATTGTGGCTGACGACGCCGTCGGCCAGCCAGTTGGCCGCACCGGGCACCGTCAGGTCGAACACGTCTTCGAACCCGCCGGGCTCGACGGCGACGACGCGGTCCCAGAACACGTCGCTCGTCGCCAGATCGCGCAGCTCGTCGTCGTCGAGCCTGGTCGCGTAGTCGAGAAGAACGGCCCGTGACGGCGCGAAGGCGAAATGGGTGACGCCGCCGTATGTCGTGCCGCGCATCGCCGCCATGGCGCGCGGCGAGACTGCGCAACGCCTGCATTCGCGCGCGAACCAAGGCAAACACGTCGTGCGGCAATGTGTCGACGTTGGTGTTCGGTGTGACGTCGGCAAGTGCGTCGGCCAACGCGTCGGCCGGCGCCACGCGCGGGCCGTGCGCCCCGACCACGCGGAGGAACTCGCGCTGGGCATCTGCACCTGACACGCGCACGTGATACAAGGGGCGGTAGCCGCGCCTTGACGTCCGGTCGACGCCCTCGCCACAATCCCGAGTGCGAAGCAACAGCGCCGCCACGTCCCGGGCGAGGCCTTCGCTGGTCGTCGCGTAATACACGCCATGTCCGCCTCGGCTCTACACGTCGCAGCGCGATCGAGCCGTCGGTGGCCCAGAGATGGCGCAGGAGCAACGCGATCTGCCGATTGCCGAGCCGGAACGCCGCCTGTGGCACGCGCTTCTGACACGACCGCTGGCCGAAGATGCCCAATTCCCGGAGCCATCGTCCGACTCCGGCCGGATGCCATCGGTTGCCGTTACCGGCGAGGAGCAGCTGATGCCACGTGCCGGTCGGGCCGGGATGACGAGTGACCCTGGCCCCGAACTGATTGCGAGCCGCCGCGGCGACGACCGCGCTGTTCGCCTCGTCCGCAGTCGTATAGCGGAGCGGCTGATGGGGCAGATAACTGCCGTCGCCAATCAGATGTCCGAGCAGCACGACCTGTTCGTCCGGCCACGTTTCCGGCGTATACGGCTCGGGGACATGTCGCGCGACCGCCACGCGGTCGTTGGTACGCAGCTCGCCGATGGTCTGCCATCCGGCGCCGGTCAGAATGCGATGGTCGGCGGTGGCGCACACGCGGCGACCGCTGGCCAGCCGCACCCGATGCACGGCCCGCCGGCCCACGGGCCAGACCTTGTCCGCCGTCGCCGCGACGAGCCGGCCCCGCTCGTCCACCGCCCACACGTCAGGCGTTCGCCCGACGAGCTGCTGAATCGGCACCCGCTCGCCGTTCGTGCACATGACGAGCGTGTCCCCGGTGACGCACTCGCGAAGATCCGAGAGCATCGGCCGCTTGTCCGCGCGCGCCTCGGGGGCGCGCGAGAGCTGCGACAGCACCACGATCGGCACGCTCAGCTCCTTCGCCAGGCCCTTCAGCGACCGCGAGATCGACGCCAGCTCGAGGGTGCGGTTCTCGAACCGGCCCCGCCCGGTCATCAGCTGCACGTAATCGACCGCCAGGATGTCCAGGCCATGCTCGGCCTGCAGCCGCCGCGCCTTGGCGCGCATCTCGAGCACGCCGACGGCGGCCGAATCGTCGACGTAGAGCTGGGCTTCCGACAACGTCTCCATGGCGTGGGTGATCTGCCCGTACTCCCGCTGGCCGATCTGGCCGCTGAGCAGGCGGAAGCTGTCGATCTTGGCTTCCGACGACAGCATGCGCATGAACAGCTGTTCCTTCGACATCTCGAGGCTGAAGATGCCGGCGACGCCGAGCCGGTCGGCCCCGGTCGCCGGCTGCGTCGCCACGTGCTGGCAGATGTTGAGGACCAGGCTGGTCTTGCCCATCGACGGACGGGCCGCGATGATGACCAGATCCCCGGGCTGGAACCCGCGCGTCATGCGGTCGAGATCCGGCAGGTGGGTGGCCACGCCGGTGACGAACGACTGATGCTCGAACAGCTTCTCGATCTTCGGGAAGCTCTCCTGCACGAGCTGGCGCATCGGCACGAAGCCGGCCTTGACGCGGTCCTCGGCCACCGAGAAGATGGCGCTCTCGGCGTCGTCGAGGATCAGGTCGGCGTCCTGGTCGGCCTCATAGGCGTTGACGACGATCTTGTTGGCCGCGAAGATCAGGTTGCGCAGCGTCGCCTTCTCCTTGACGATGCGCGCGTAGTACTCGACGTTGGTGGCGCGCGGCACGCCGTCGACCAGCGCCGCCAGGTAGGCCGGCCCGCCGACGTCCTCGAGCTCGCCGGTACGGCCCAGCTCCTCGCGCAGCGTCACGAAGTCGATGGCGATGCGCCGCTCGACCAGATCGGTCATCCGCTCGAAGATGCGGCGGTGCGCGTCACGGAAGAACGCGCTGGCAGTGACGATGGCGACCGCGGTGTTGAACGCCTCGTTGTCGATCAGGATCGCCCCGAGCACCGACCGCTCGGCGTCGAGGTTGTGCGGCAGCGTGCGCTCAGCGGCGGCGACGGCGGTCTCGGGCATGGGAACTAGCGGGGCTCGGGTCCCGGGGCCCGGGGCTCGGCGAAGCAAGCACTCTACGCCCGCCCTCCGGGCGGCGCAAGACTTGACTCGCAGCTGGAAATAGAAAACGGCCAGGTGTGACGCTCACACCTGGCCGTACCGTGATTGCTCTCGTCCCGGGACCCGGACCCCGGAACCCGAGCCCCGCCTATTCCTTCCCCACCGTCACCTTGAGCTGCGCCGTCACGTCGCGGTGCAGCTTCACCGGCACGGTGAACTCGCCCAGCGCCTTGAGCGCGTCGGGCAACAGGATCTTGCGGCGATCGATGTCGAAGCCCTTGGCCTTGACCGCGTCGGCGATGTCCTGGCTGGTGACCGACCCGTACAGCTGGTCGGTCTCGCCCACCTTCCGGGTGAAGGCGAGTTCGAGGGCCGAGAGCCGGGTGGCGATCGCCTCGGATGCCGAGCGCTCCTCGGCCTCGCGCGCCTCGGCGATCTTGCGCTCGCGCTCGACCCGCTTCTTGTTGGCCTCGGTGGCCAGCAGCGCCAGCTTGCGCGGCAGCAGGTAGTTGCGGGCGTAGCCGTCGGCGACCTTGACGATCTGGCCCCGGCTGCCCAGGTGTTCCACGTGGTCGCGGAGGATGAGTTCCATGGTCTCCCCCTATTCGGTGACGTACGGCAGCAGCGCAATCTGCCGGGCGCGCATGATGGCCGTCCGCAGCTTGCGCTGGTGCAGCGCGCAGGTGCCCGAGATGCGGCGCGGCAGCACCTTGCCACGCTCCGGCACGAAGCCCGAGAGCATCCGCATGTCCTTGTAGTTGATGTCGTCGACCCGCTCGGCGCAGAACTTGCACACCTTGCGGCGCCGGAACATCCCGCGGCGCTGGCCGTCCTTCTTGTCGCCGGCCTTGGCGCCGCGCCCGCGGCCCTTGCCGGCCGGTCCTGATTTTCTGCCCATTGGCATGATGTCTATACCTCCGCCGGCTCGAAGCCGTCGCGATCGTCGTCGTCGCCGTCCTGCGCCTGCGGGCCTTCACCCGGTTGGCGATCAGGTGGCAGGCCGCGGGCGATGCGCCGGCGGCGCGAATCCTCCACGCGGATGGTCTTGGAGCGGTCGGCCTTCCGCTCGTGCTCGTCGACCCGCACGATCAGGTGGCGCAGCAGGCCCTCGGTCACGCGCAGGCGCCGGTCGATCTCCTTCATGAGCTCGCCGGTGCCGTTGATGACGTGGAGGACATAGAAGCCCTCCTTGTGCTTGCCGATGTCGTAGGCCAGCTTGCGCCGGCCCCACACGTCGGTCTTCTCGAGGGTGCCGCCGACGCGGCCGATGATGGACTCGACCTGGCTCTGGAACTCCTGCTGTTCCTGCTCGGTCGCCTCGGGCCTGAGGATGTAGATCAGTTCGTACTTACGTGCGCTCATCCGTTCTCCTTGTGGACACGCCGTCGGTCGACGACGATGGCCACCGTAGTGGCAAGGAGACCTTCCGGTCCGCTACGAGGCGGCGCCGGGGTCCTGCTTGTCGTTGGCTGCATTGAACGTGTTCATCACACGCTCGATGCCGTCGGTGACGAACATCACCGCGGCATCGGCGGCCCGCAGCACGGCCGCCTCCGCTTGTTGGCGTTCCTCGCTCCCGAACGTGCCGAGAACATGATCCGCCAGATCCCACCGCTCGTCGCCCCGTCCCACGCCGATGCGCAGCCGGGGCACGTCGGTCGTGCCGAGCCGGTCGATCACCGACTTCAGGCCGTTGTGCCCGCCGGCGCTCCCGCGGGCCCCGGCGCGCAGCCGCCCCAGGGGCAAGGCCGCTTCGTCGAGCACCACGAGCACGTCGGCCGTCGCCACCTTGTAGAACCCGGCGAGGCCGGCCACGGCCTCCCCGCTCAGGTTCATGAACGTCACGGGCTTGGCCACCAGCACGGCGTCCTCGCCCACCCGCACCCTGGCGACGAGCGATTGGTGCTGTTCGCGCCAGTGCGCCGCGCCGGCGCGCCGCGCCATCTCGTCGGCCACCCGGAAGCCGACGTTGTGACGCGTGTCGTGGTAGCGGGCCCCCGGATTGCCGAGCCCGACGACCAGCTTCACTTCTTGCTCTTGTCCTTGTCGTCGCCTTCCTTCTCGGTCTTACCCTTCTTCGCCACTTCGGGCTCGACGGCAGCGGCCGGGGCAGCCGTGGTGGCGGCGGCCGCAGCGGCGTCCGGCGCCTCCTCGACCACGACCTTGGCGGTCACCACGTGCACGAGCATGAGGTCGGCGTCGCTCACCGGAGTCCACGTGACGTTGGCGACCAGATCCTTCATATAGATGGCCTGGCCCAGCTCGAGGTTCGAGACGTCGATGTCGATGTGCTCCGGGATCTCGGTAGGCAGGCACTCGACCTCGACTTCCTTGTGGAGGAACTCGAGCACGCCGTCCTGTTGCTTCACGCCCTTGGCCTCGCCGTGCAGCACCAGGGGCACGCTGACGGTGATCTTCCGCTCGAGGTTGACGCGGTAGAAGTCGGCGTGGAGCAGGTGCTGGGTGACCGGATCCAGTTGGTACTCCTTCACCAGCACCTTGTAGGTCTTCTCGCCCGGCACGGTCAGCGAGATCAGCGTGTTCACGCCCGAGGCGGACCGCAGGATCCGCATCATCTCCTTCGGGCTGACGGCGACTGGCAGCGGCGCCACCTGGTCGCCGGCCTTCTGGGCGCCGTAGACGACCGCCGGCACCTGGCCGCCGGCGCGCAGCCGCCGCGCCTCGTTCTTGCCCTTCCCCGTCCGCTTGACTGCCTCGAGTATCGCTTCCATGACTCCGAACCTCTTTCCTGTCCCAGCCCCTAGCCCCTAGACCCCAGCCCCTGTCGTCGCTCGTTCGGGCTTACACGAAGAGCGACGACACCGACGTCTCTTCGTGGATGCTCCGGATCGCCTGGCCGAGCAGCCGGGCCACCGAGAGCTCGTAGATCTTGTCGCACTTGGCCTTCTTCTCTTCCAGCGGGATGGTGTTGGTGACGATCAGCCGGTCGAGCGGCGACTTCTCGATACGTTCGAGCGCCGGGCCCGACAACACGCCGTGCACGGCACACGCCAGCACGCGCTCGGCGCCGGCATCCTTCAGGGCCTGCGCCCCCTTCTGCATCGTGCCGGCGGTGTCGATGATGTCATCGGCGATGATGCACGTGCGGCCGCGGATATCGCCGATCACGTTCATCACTTCCGCGCTGCCGTCCTCCGAGCGCCGCTTGTCGATCACGGCGAGCTCGGCGTCGAGCCGCTTGGCATAGGCCCGGGCGCGCTCGGCGCCGCCGGCGTCGGGAGCGACGATGGTGAGGGTCTTGAACTCCTGGCGGGCGAGGTAGTCGATGATCACCGGCGCCGCGAACAGGTGATCGACCGGGATGTCGAAGAAGGCCTGGATCTGCGCCTTGTGGAGATCCATGGTCAGCACCCGGTGGGCGCCAGCCGCGGCGATCACGTTGGCGACCAGTTTGGCCGAGATCGGCACCCGGGGCTTGTCCTTCCGGTCCTGGCGGGCGTAGCCGTAATAGGGAATCACCGCGGTGATGCGCGCGGCGGACGAGCGGCGGAACGCGTCGATCATGATCAGCATCTCGAGCAGGTGCTGATCCACCGGCGCGCAGGTCGGCTGCACCAGGAAGATGTCGGTGCCGCGGATGTTCTCGTCGATCTGGAAGGACACTTCGGTATCGGGAAATCTCCGCAGCCGCGCCTGACCCATCGGCACGCCGAGGAACTGGGCGATCTCCCGGGCGAGGCGCGGATGGGCGCTGCCGGCGAACACCTTGAGATCTCCGAAGCCCGTCTGTGGCATCGTCAACTACGCGCACGCGGCCCATCACCGCGTCCGGCGGTGGGCCCTCCGATTTGGTTGGGGCGGAAGGATTCGAACCTTCGAATACGGGCTCCAAAGGCCCGCGCCTTACCGCTTGGCCACGCCCCAGTATCTGCAGCCCGCCAAGCCGCCGCCGGCTCGCCGCGCCGGCGACCCGCCCCGAAGGCCGGTACGTCTGGCGCGGCTCACCCCGAACAGCCGAAACCCCAAGTGTATACGAGCCCTTCAGCCGGCGGCAAGCACGCGCCGGCGCATCTTCGCCACTGCCGACCGCGCCAGCGTTCGGGTGTGCACGGCCAGGATGCCCCGGCGGGTCAGCGCCGCCTGAGCGCCGGCGGCGATCTCCGGGTTGAGAAACACGCCGAACACGGCCGAACCGCTGCCCGACATCGCGGCGTGATCGGCGCCGAGCGCCGTCAGCATTCGGACCAACCGGCCGATGACGGGGTGGCGGCGGGTGACGGGCGCCTCCAGATCGTTGCGCAGTTCTGCGGCCCATGCCGGCCACGAGGGCAGCGGGACCGCGCGGCTGCGACGGGACCGATACGCCTGGCCGTCCAGATCGAGCCAGCCGTAGGCGTCGGGGGTCGAGACCCCGAATGGAGGGGTCACGACCACCACCGAGGTCGGCGGCGGTTCAGTGAGCGGCGAGACGTCGTCGCCCCGCCCGGCACCGAGCGCCGTGCCGCCAGCCAGGAAGAACGGGACATCGGCCCCCAGCCGGGAGGCCATGCGCGCCAGATCGACGACGTCGAGGCGCAACCGCCAGAGGCGGGTGAGCGCCAGGAGCGTCGAGGCGGCGTCGGCACTGCCCCCGCCCAGGCCCGCCTGGGCCGGGATGCGCTTGATGAGCCGCACCCGTACACCCGACGGTGCGCCACGCTGCGGCGCCGCCGCGTGACCGAGCACCTCGGCGGCCCGCCAGATGAGATTGCGATCGCCGGTGGGTATGGCCGGGTCGTTGCAGTCGATCACGAACGGACCTGGCGCGCACGCGAACGTCAGCGTGTCGTGGAGTTCCAGCGACTGCAGCACCGTGCGGACTTCGTGGTAGCCGTCTGGCAACAGGCCGAGCACGCGCAGGTCGAGATTGACCTTCGCGTGCGCGCGCAGGGTGATCGGCGGCTCGGCCATGCCGCGTCAGGGGCCAGACGGGGCGAGGGGACTCGCCGCGCGCAGTTCACCGAGGGTGATCGCGGCGGCATCCGCCGGCACCGCGATCGTGAACGCCTCGGCCGGCAGGTCGACGTTCATCATCACTTGCGACAGCCCCGCCGTCAGATCGATACCGCCGGCGGGCAGCGCCCGCCGCACCCGTACGGTGCGGGCGAGGCCCCCGTCGTGGGCGGCGTAGTCCACGAGCCAGCCGCGATACTCGGCCGCGACCACGACGCCGCCGCGCAGGAACACGCGGGCCTCCCCGGCCTCGACCGCCTGCCAGCCGTCGGCGAAACCGAGGCCGGTGGCGGCGTCGAGTGCCAGGCAGCCGAAGAGCACGTCGCGAAGTTCGGCGGCGCCAAGCGCAAGCCCGGTGATCGCATCGAGCACGTCGGCCACCGATGCGTCACGCAGCACCTGCTTGTCGCGCGGGAACAGCAGCGTCGTCGCCGCGCCGTCCGACGCCAGCAGCAGCGCCGGCGCGCCGAACGGGGCCAACGCTTCGAGCCGCAGCGAGGCCGGGGCGGCGAACCCGCCGACCAGGCGGGCCCGGATGCGGTCGGCGCCCACGCGGCCCGACAAGCTGATCTCGGCGGTTGCGGTGCGCAGCGGCCGACAGTGCGCGGTGGCCGCCGCGTGCGCCGGGATGGCCGCGGCATCGGGGCTCGGTGTTCCGGCGGGTCTGGCCGGCGCTCGCGACGCGCAGCCCGCAACCAGCGCCGCGACGATCACGACCGCACCGAACAGACGCGGGACCTTCACCACGGGCTGCCAGGGAGGCGTCGGACCACGCGCTCCACTTCCGCGCGATCGCTCATCGGGGGCGCTGGCGCAGTTGACGCAGCCGCCGTTCGAGCGCCGCGCGGTCGACATCGATGCCGTCGCCGGCGAGCGCCAGCTCCAGTGCCGAGGCGGCCTCCGGCCGCTTGCCGAGCGCGGCCAGCGCTTCGGCATAGTGCGACTGGATCACCGAACTGCCGCGCAGCGAGGTCGTTGCCCGGCGCAGCGGTTCCTCGGCGTCGGCGGCCCGGCCGAGCTTGAAGAGGGCCCAGCCGCGGCTGTCGAGATAGGCCGGATTGCCCGGCTCCACCACCAGCGCGCGGTCGATGAAGGTCAACGCCTCGGCCACCCGCAGCCCGCGGTCGGCCAGCATGTAGCCGAGGAAGTTCAGGGCGTTGGAGTGGAGCGGATCGCGGCTGACGATGGCGCGAAAGACGCGTTCGGCGTCGGGCACCCGATCCGCCGCCTCGTAGGCGGCCGCCAGCCGGAACGCCACGGCGTCGTCGGCCGGCGCGGGCCCGCCGAGCGCGCTCACGACCTTGATGGCATCGTCGTAGCGCTTCGCCTCTTCGTAGACGTCGGCCAGCACGAATGCCGCATCCTGTTCGGTGCGCCTCTCGCCGATGGCGCGCTCGAGGAATCCCACGGCGTCGGCGCTCCGGCCCGCCTTCACGCCGGCCAGGGCCTCGACCCGCAGCAGGCCGAGATCGCCGGCGGACGTGACGCGCGCGTCGCGGGCCACCCGCTGCGCCTGATCGAACTGGCCGGCCTGCAGGTGCGCTTGCGCCAGCGCGACCGCCACCGGCGCGGCGTCGGGCAGCAGCCGGCGGGCACGTTCGAAGGTGCGGACCGCCGCCGCGGCGTCGCCTTGCTGCTGCTGCGCGCCGCCGAGTTCGGCCAGCAGGCGCACGAACTCGCCGATGCGCGGTCCGCTCGGCGTCGCCTCGTCACGCGTCGTCGGCGTCAGCAGCGTCACCACCGCCGCGAAGTCATAGCGCTCGCGATACACGGCCGCGAGCAACGCCAGCACCTGCAGGTTGTTCGGTTCCAGGGCCAGCGCGGCCTTGGCCGCCCGCTCGGCGTCGTCGCCGGCGCCGCGCTGCAGGTAGGCTCGCGCCAGCAGGGTGTGGCCGGTCACGTCCTTCGGGTTGGTCTTGACGAACTCGGTCAGCAACGCCACCGCGCGCTCGGCGCCGGCGCCACCCGGGATATTGAGCAGCGCCGAGGCGTGGCGCAGGCGGAGTTCCCGCCCGGGGCCGCGGACGTTCGCCGAGCCCTTCTCGTAGGCGGCCGCCGCTTCCTCCCACTTGTCCTGGCGCTCGTAGACGTCGCCGAGCGCGAGGTAGTAGCGGGGGTTCGACTCGGCGGCCTGTTCGAGCGCCATCGCGGCGCGATCGAACTGTCCGAGCGAGCGATGGGCGTCGGCGAGCAGCGCCAGCGGCTCGACCGCACCGGTCTGCCCCGCCACCCGTTCCAGCAACGGCACGGCCTTCTCGGCGTCGCCAGACGCCAGGAGCTGCCGCGCGAGGGTCATCTGCAGGCCGAGATCGGTGGCCATCGTCGGCGACGTCTGAATGCGCGTCAGGTGGTCGATGGCCTTGGTGCGCCAAGCCTCCGTCGTGCCCCCCGTCGGACCTTCGACGGCGCCGTCGGCCCAGGCGGCGTGGACCAGCCCGAGGATGCGGTGCCCTTCCTCCGACTCGGCATCGAGGCTCACCGCGCGCTCGGCCGCGGCCACCGCGTCGGCGGCGCGGTTCTGCCGCGCCAGGAATCCCGCCAGCTCGGCCCGCAGCTCGGCCGACGACGGATCGAGCGCGACCGCGCGACCGAGCGCCGCTTCGGCGGCGGCGGCGTCGTCCTGGGCCTCGGCCCGGCGAGCCAGGAGGAATTCGTACATGGCCGCGCTGTTGGGCGCGGGCGCAGCCGCACCGCCGGCGGCCGGGGGCGCCGCGGGCTGGGCGTGCGCGCGCGACGCCGGGGCCAGGGCCATCACGGCAAGACACACAGAGGCGACGCGCAGACGCGGCATCTCCTGCATCTTTTCACACTTTCCGCTGCCCGGGCGGGCGTCGGGCGGGGCGTGACGTGCACGCTATACTCCGGCCATGGCCATCGACGCAGAGCTGCTCGAGATTCTGGCGTGCCCCGCATGCAAGACGCCGGTGCGCCTCGTGAAGGACGGCACCGCGCTGAAATGCGACAAGTGCCACCGCGTCTACGCCATCAAGGACGACATCCCGGTGATGCTGCTCGACGAGGCAACGGTAGAGCCCTGAAGATCCTGCTCGTTCGTCTGCGGCTGGTGGGCGATGTGGTCTTCACCACGCCCGCCATCCGGGCCCTGCGGCGGCTCCATCCCGAGGCGGTGATCGACTACGTCGTGGAGTCCGGGGCGGCCGCGGTGGTGCGGCACAACCCGCACCTCTCCCACGTGATCGAAGTGGCGCGGCCCGGCGGCCTGGCGCGCGTGGCCTACGACCTGCACCTCGCCCGGCGACTGCGCGCGGGCCGCTACGACGTGGCCATCGACTTCCACGGCGGCCCGCGGAGCGCGTGGCTGGTGCGGGCCACCGGCGCGCGTCTCCGCATCGGCTACGACATTCCCGGGCGCCGGTGGGCGTACACCGACCGGGTCACCTGGCACCCGCACCTCGAGCCTCCCCGCCACTCGGTGCTCAACCAATGGGACCTGCTCGGCCCGTTGGGCATCGGCCCGCCCGATCCGGCGGTCGACGCCGTGGAGATGACGCCGGGCGCCGATGCCGTCGCGGCGGCCGAGCGACGGCTGACCAACGCTGGCGTGGCCCCGGGCGCGCCGCTGATCGTCCTGCACGTGAGCGCCAGCAACCCGTTCAGGCGCTGGCCGCGCGAGTCGTTCGCCCGGGTGGCGGCCGCGCTGGCGATGGCCGACCCGGCGCGCCGCATTATGATCACCGGCGGGCCGTCGGAAGCGGACGCCGCCGACGCGGTGGCCGCCGATGCCGCGCGGCAGGCCGGCGTCGCCGGCGCGGCGATCGTCCGCTGCGGTGAGCCCCCGCTGGAGGAACTCGAGGTCATCGTGGCGCGCGCGCGGCTCTTCATCGGCGGCGACTCCGGCCCCCTGCACGTGGCGGCCACGACCGCCGTGCCGGTGGTGGCGATCTTCGGGCCGACGCTACCGGCGCGTTCGATGCCCTGGCGCTCGCCGGCCATTCCTGCTGTCGCGCTCGAGCCCGGTCCGCTCGCCTGCCGGCCGTGCCACCAGCGCACGTGCGTGCACGGCGACTACCGCTGCCTCGGGGCGATCACTCCCGACGCGGTCCTCGCCGCGGCGCGCACGCTGCTGGAGGCGCGGCCATGAGCACGGCTACCGCGACCCTTCGCGCCCCCGCCGACAGCGCCCTCTCAGCGCAGCGCGTTGGCTGGTGGGCGCTGATGGGCGTCGTGGCGTCGCTCCAGCTGTCGATTGCCGCCGCGCAGATCTGCCTGGCGATCGCCGTGGTGGCCTGGCTGGTGCGATCGCGCGAGGCCGGAACGCTGGTGGTGCCCCCGATCGCCTGGCCGCTGGTCGGCTATGCGCTCTGGACGTTGCTCTCGGCCGGGGTCTCCCGCGATCCCTCGATCAGCGTCCCCGACACCAAGCAGCTCGTGCTGTTCCTGCTGGTGCCGGTGGTGTTCGAATTCGCCCGCGGCCCGCGCGCCCGCACGCTCGCCACGGTGGCGCTCTCGATCGGCGCGGCCAGCGCGTTCATCGGCGTGGTGCAGTACGGCCTGCTCAACTACGACAACCTGGGCCGGCGCCCGCAAGGCACCCTGTCGCACTGGATGACCTACTCGGGCACGCTGATGCTCGTCGTCTGCGGCAGCGTCGCCCGGCTGCTCTTCGATCAGCGCGATCGCGTCTGGGCTGCGGTCGTGATGCCGGCGCTCGTCGTCGCCCTCGGGCTGACCTTCACCCGGAGCGCGTGGGTCGGCGTGTTCGCGGGGGTGGGGGTCCTGTTCCTGCTGAAGGACCGCCGCCTGATCGGCGTGCTGCCGATCGTCGCGGCCATCCTCGTCGCGCTGGCCCCGGCGGCGCTCACCTCGCGCGCCTATTCGATGTTCGACGTCAACGACCCCACCACCCGCGACCGCGTCGCGATGCTCGAGGCGGGCCGGGCGATCGTCCGCGACCATCCGCTGACCGGCGTGGGACCCGACATGATTCGCGTCGTCTATCCGCGCTACCGCGTGCCCTGGGCCGTCGAGCCGACCAACGCGCACCTGCACAACGTGCCGATGCAGATCGCCGCCGAGCGGGGGGTGCCGGCGCTGGTCGCGTGGGGGTGGTTCATCGTGGCCGCCACCCGCGGGCTGTGGCGGCGGCTGCCGCGGTCGCGGATGCCGGCGCTGGCGGCGGCCGGCCTGGCGTCGATCGCTGCCATGCTCGCCGCCGGGCTGTTCGAGTACAACTTCGGCGACTCGGAGTTCCTGATGCTGTTCCTCGTGTTCGTCACCCTGCCCTTCGCCGCCGATCGAGACGGCGGCCTGCCGTGAGCGTCGGCGACGACACGGCGCCGCAGCTCCCGCCGCTCGACCGGGCGCGGGGGCTGAGCCTGCTCGACGCGATTGGTGACGTGCACGTAGTGGTGTTGGGCGACGTGATGCTCGACCACTTCATGGTCGGCCGGGTCAGCCGGGTCTCGCCCGAAGCGCCGGTCCCGATCGTCGAGTTCGAGCGCGAGTTCAGCGTTCCCGGCGGCGCCGCCAACGTCGCTCACAACGCCCGGGCGCTCGGTGCCCGCGTCACGCTGATCGGCCTGGTGGGCGACGACGCCGCCGCCGCCGACCTGCGCCTGCTGCTCGAGGCGCGGGGCATCGCCGCCACCGGCCTCGTCGTCGATCCGGCGCGGCCGACCACGCGGAAGACCCGGTTGGCTACCACGCGGAACCAGCAGGTGGCGCGGATCGACGTCGAACGCGCCGCCGACGCGCAGGGGGCGCTCGACGATGCGCTGGCCGCCGCGATCGAGGAGGCCGCCGCCTCCGCCGCCGCCATCATCGTCTCCGACTACCTCAAGGGTGTCGTGACCCAGCGCGTCATGGCGCATGCGATCGCCGTGGCCCATCGCCACGGCGTGCCCGTGCTCGTCGATCCGAAAGTGCCGCACCTGGCGCGCTATGCCGGCGCCACGCTGCTCACCCCCAATCACCACGAGGCCGAGCTGGCCACCGGCGTCCCGATCCGGGAGGCCGCCGACGCCCGCCGCGCCGCCCGGATCCTGGCGGAGCAGGCCCGGGTCGATGGCGTGCTGGTCACCTGGGGCGAGCGGGGTGTCTGGCTCTCGCACCAGTCGTCCGAGGGGCACCTCCCCGCCGCCGCTCGGGAAGTCGCCGACGTGACCGGCGCCGGCGACACGGTGGTCGCCGCCCTCGGCGCGGCCATGGCGGCCGGGGCGAGCTCGGCCGAGGCGGCCCGTCTCGCCAACGAGGCGGCTGGAATCGTCGTCACGCGCTTCGGCACGTCCGCCGTCAGCGCCGACGACCTGCGCCAACGACTCTGACTGGCGGCTACGGCGCTTTGCACCTGTGTGTTTCGCCCAGGGCGGTTCGCAGGCCGGGTCGTGAGAGCCACTTCGAGACGGAGCTGAAAGCTCGGCTTCGAGACACCACGCCATCTCGAGCGGCGTGCCACGCCGGTTCACGTCGAGATAGCTGCGAGGGTCCCCGTCCGTTAGCCATCGGACCCCGCCAGCTTCATCTCGCTTCTAGGCCGCCCCTCGCGACGCCGAGAGTGCCTTCTTGAGGAGAACGATCTGGCCCGCATGGTACAGGTCGTGCTGAGGCGTGCCGGAGAACTGAGTGTACGCCGAGTACTGGGAACCCAGCTCCTGCGAAAGGCGCTCCGCGGGGAAGGCGCGCACGGCGCTCTGGAGCTGCTGATTCAGTTGCTCTAACGTGTGCTGGTTCTCGCGCCAGGCCTCCGAACTGAACTCCGCCACTGGAGGCCACTCTTCCTCCGGCGAGAGCTGGGCACGCTCTCCACGAACCCGCCGAAGAACCAGGATGTATCCACCGGTCAGGTGAAGGACGATCTCCCAAATGCTGTGAGCGCCGGCTATTGGATGAGCGGCCGCGTCTTCCGCCGAAACACCCGCCAGCACTTCGCTCACCGAAGGCCCATGCCAGGACGCGCCCCGAAAAGCTCGGCTGATCTGATCTGCGATCATCTCCATATCCTGGGGCATCGTCTCTCCCGTTCCGCCGGATCGGCCTAACGATACTGCCGTTCAGCGGCGAGCGGGAGAGGTGAAGCTCCGTCCTGCAGCGAAACGCAAAGCGCTCGAGGGTCCAGCGGTTGGCGGCTAGTCAGTGTCGGAAATGCCGGCGGCCGGTGAAAACCATCGCCAGGCCTTGCTCGTCGGCCGCGGCAATAACCTCTGCGTCCTTGACCGACCCGCCGGGATGGACGACGGCGGTGGCGCCTGCCGCCGCCACGGCGTCGAGGCCGTCGCGGAACGGGAAGAAGGCATCCGACGCGGCGACGGTTCCGGCCAGGGGCCGCGTCCCGGGCGTCGGCCGCCAGCCGCAGGCCTTCATCACCGCGACCTTCACGGCATCGACCCGGCTCATCTGGCCGGCGCCGATGGCGCGGGTCCGCCCGGCCTCGGCGAACAGTACGGTGTTCGACTTGACGTGGGCGCAGACCCGCCAGGCAAAGCGCAGCGCCGTCCATTCGTCGGCGCTCGGCGGACGGGCACTCACGACGCGCACGCTCTCGTGCGGCCACGGCTCCAAGGCCTCGGTCACGGTGTCGCGCGCCTGGACCAGCAGGCCCCCGAGCACCGACCGCACCTCGCGCGTCAGCCCGGCCGTGGCCGGGCGACGGAAGGCCTCGGTGTCCATCACCAGCACGCGCATGTTCGGCTTGGCGGCGAGCGTGGCCCGGGCGTCGTCGTCCACTGCCGGGGCGACGACGGCTTCGATGAACGTCGTCGTGAGAGCGCGGGCGGTGTCGCCGTCGAGCGTCCGGTTGAGGCCGACGATGCCGCCGAAGGCCGAGAGCGCGTCGGCGTCGCGCGCGGTGAGGAAGGCCTCGGCGATTCGGGCGCCGGTCGCCACGCCGCATGGATTCGTGTGCTTGATGACTGCCGCGGCCGGCTCGTCGAACTCCAGCACCAGCCGCGCCGCCGCATCGAGGTCGAGCAGGTTGGTGTAGGACAGCTCCTTGCCCTGGACGACGACGGCCGCCCCGAGACCTGGGCCGTCGCCCACCGCGTACCACGCCGCTGCCTGATGGGGATTCTCGCCGTAGCGCAGGTCGCGCACCCGGGCGGCCTCGACGACGAGGCGGGCGGGGGCCAGCGGCAGCGGAACGCGCGTTGGTGACACCGCGTCGTAGGTCACCGTGTCGAGCACCTGCGCGATCGTCGTGTCGTAGGCCGCGGTGTGGGCGAAGGCCCTCCGCGCCAGGTCGAAGCGCAGGGTGCGCGGCCGGCGACGGCGCGTCGAGCGCGGCGAGCACCGCCGGGTAGTCGGCGGGGTCGACCACGACGAACACGTCGCGGAAATTCTTGGCGGCGGCGCGGACCAGGCTCGGCCCGCCGATGTCGATCTGCTCGACGAGATGGTCGAAGGAGGCCGCCGGGTCGGCGGCCGTGCGGGCGAACGGGTAGAGGTTGACCGCCACCACGTCGATGAGGCCGATGCCTTCACGGGCGGCCGCGGCCAGGTCATCGGCCTCGTGGCGCCGGGCGAGGATGCCGCCGTGGACCTTGGGGTGCAGGGTCTTGACCCGGCCGTCCATCATCTCGGGAAAGCCGGTCACCTGCGCCACCGGGGTGACGTGCAGCCCCGCCGCTGCCAGCGCCGACGCCGTGCCCCCGGTCGACACCAGTTCGAAGCCCCGTTGGGCAAGCCCGCGAGCGAAGTCCACCACCCCGGTCTTGTCCGACACGCTCAACAACGCTCGCCGCATTCGGGTCAGGATCCTTTCACCGCGTCTCGGGCTGGCGAATCAAAAGCAAAAATGCGCAAGTCCAATGAAGACGCCAACATCCATGTTGACACTCGGAGACACCCGTCGCTATCATCCCCATGCGATTCCCCATGTGGGGCACGCGGAAAGGCCGCGAACGCGCGGCCTTTTTTTGTGGCTTCGAACGCCGGATTCGGCGGGCGGAGTCGGGAGCACGGTGGCGACAGCCACAGCAAGCAGGAAGAGAACGATGCGTATTACAGGCAAGGTCAAGTGGTTCAACAACGCCAAGGGCTACGGTTTCATCGAGCGCGAAGGCGGGAGCGACGTGTTCGTGCACTACTCGGCAATCCAGGGCTCCGGCTTCCGATCGCTGGAAGAGGGCCAGGGAGTCGAGTTCGAGATCGTCGACGGCCCCAAGGGGCCACAGGCGGGTAACGTCCAGCTCGTCTGAACCACTGCATCACACCCGGCGCCAGCCGAGAGGCTGGCGCCGGTCAGCGCCCGCGTCCGGCACGTCCCGCCCGCCCTTCCCCCTCACGACTCGTCACCTTCGGTGCCCGCCGGCTTCGCCGTGAACGCCACGCGGCCGTCCTTCGTGCTCACCTTGAAGACCACGTCGCCGCCGTCCTTCGCCAGCTTCGACACCTGCGCCCGCACCACTTCCTGGAAGCGTTCGAACGGCACCTCGGCTTCACCGGCCAGGCGCCGGGCCTCGCGCAGCTGCTCGTAGAGCGCCTGCACCTTGTCGGCCTCGGCGGCCGGATCGTGCAGGCTCATCACCGCGGGAGGCGGCGGCGCGGCAGGCGCCTCCGCCTCGGGCTGGCGCCCACGCTCCGGCGGCGGGGCCATCGGCGGCGGCTCGACGCCGCTGCGGCGCGTTCCCGGGCGCGAGCCTTCGCGCGCGCGCAGGGTGCGTTCCCACAGCTCGCAGAACGCGCTGAAGCGCGATTGCAGTCCCTGGAAGCGGAAACGCTCGGCGGTGTTCTGAATCTGCAGCCGGTCGTAGCGCTTGACGAGGCCTTCCACCCGCGAGCGCGTTTCCCACGGCAGCTTGGGCAGCCGCCCGGCGAAGAAGAGGTTGTACTCGACCTCCAGCTTCTTGATCTCCGTTTCGAGCTCGCGGAGCTGCCGGTCGAACTCGCTGGTGGTGGGCGGCGGCACGGCGGTCTACGGCAGCAGCTGGAACCAGATCAGCGGGAGCCACAGCTCGCGCGCGAAGGGAATCGGCCGATCGTCGAGCAGGACCTCGGTCTGCGGTTGACTCTCGACCAGCAGGTAGAGCTCGCGCAGGGCGGCGGCGGCGGAGGTGTAGAACCGGGCGCGATGCCGCCGGGCCTCGCCGGTGCCGACCTCGCGATACTCCGCCGACGCCCGGGCCTTGGCCAGCGCCTCGTCGTAGCGCGGGTCCCGCAAACGGCGGAAACACCAACGTCACCGAGAACGGGAGGTTGCGGGCGCCGAACAGCGCGGCGTGCAGATCGGGGTCGAGGGCGGCGAGCTCGTCGTCGGTGGGCGATTCCGTGAGCTCGACGTACGGCCAGAAGCGCTCGAGCGGCCGCCGCGTGGGCAGGGGATCGGAAGGAGGGGGAGCGGGGTCGTCGGCCATCACGGACGGGGCCCGCTGACCACGCGGGCGGGTGAGGGGCGATGGTATCCTGAACGGCCACCACCCGCAAGACGGCCGCGTGAGAGCATGACCGAGCGTCGCGCCCTGCCCTCCATCGACGCGCTGCTGCAGCGCCCCGGCGTGCGCGTGCTCGAAGCGCGTCACGGCCATGACGCCACCGTGACGACGCTGCGCGCCAGCCTCGCCGCCGCGCGGGATGCGCTGGCCCGGGCGGCGGGGTCCGGGCCGGCCGCCAACCGCGATGTCGTGGCGGACGAGGTCGAGCGTGACGCAGCGGCGCGCCTCGACGCGTCGGTCCGGGGCACGCTGCGACCGGTGGTCAACGCCACCGGGGTGGTGATCCACACCAACCTGGGACGGGCGCCGTTGGCAGAGGCCGCGTTGGCCCGGCTCCAGGAGGTGGCCCGCGGCTACTCCACCCTCGAATACGACCTGACCACCGGCGCAAGAGGCTCCCGGGCGGTGCACGCCGAGGGGCTGCTCACCGCCGTGACCGGGGCCGAGGCCGCCGTGGTCGTCAACAACAACGCCGCGGCGGTGCTGCTGCTGCTCGCGGCGGTGGCACGGGGCCGCGAGGTGCTCGTCTCACGCGGCGAACTGGTGGAAATCGGCGGCGGCTTCCGCGTGCCCGAGGTGATGGCGCAGTCCGGAGCGGCGCTGCGCGAGGTGGGCACGACCAACCGCACGCGCGTGTCCGACTTCACCGCCTCGAGCAGTGCGGCCACGGCGCTGTGGCTGCGTGTCCACCCGTCGAATTTCCGCATCGAGGGCTTCACCGAGCGGCCGCCGCTGGCCGATCTGGTGGCCGCCGCCCATGCCGCTGGCGTGCCGCTGGCGGAGGACCTGGGCTCCGGCAATTTCGACGCCGACTCGCCGTGGGAGCCGACCGTGCAGGCCTCGCTCGCGGCCGGCGTCGACGTGGTGTGCGTGAGCGCCGACAAGATGCTGGGCGGCCCGCAGGCCGGGATCGTGCTCGGACGCCGGGTCCTGGTGGACCGGTTGCGATCGCATCCGCTGATGCGGGCCTTGCGCGTCGACAAGCTGACCTATGCCGCGCTGGAGGGCACGCTGGCGGAGCACTGGGCGGGCCGCGCGCACCGGACGGTGCCGGTGCTGCGCATGCTGCACGCGCCGGTGGACGAGGTGCGGGTCCGGGCCGAGGCCCTCGCCGCGCGCCTGCGCGCTCAGGGCTGGGAGGCCGGCGTCGTCGGCGGGCGGATCGGCGATCGGCGGCGGCAGCGCGCCGGGGGTCACCGTGCCGACGGCGCTGGTGCGGCTGTCCCGCGCGGGCTGGAGCGCCGATCGGCTGGCCACGTGGCTGCGCGAGCGCGAGACGCCGATCATCGCCCGCATCCAGGACGACGCCGTGATGCTCGATCTGAGAACCGTCGCCGAAGGTGACGACGAGTATTTGTCGAGCCTAGCCGCTAGCCGCTAGCCGCCGAGCCGCTGTTCGGGAACTCAGAAAATCGTCGCGATCGACGCCTCCGCCCACGCGATCAGCGGCGCGGGCAGCACCCCCAGCCACAGCACCGCGGCCACCGACACGACCAGCCCGGCCATGGCCACGCGCGAGATCGGCGGCGGCACCGGGCGGGCGTCGCGCTCGGACATGTACATCATCACGACGATGCGCAGGTAGAAGTAGACCGACACCACGCTCGAGAGCACGCCGATGATCGCCAGGCCGTAGTAGCCGGCGCTCACCGCGGCGGTGAACGTGTACCACTTGGCGATGAAGCCGGCAGTGGGCGGGAAGCCGCCGAGCGACAGCAGGAAGATCGTCATCAGCGCGGCCAGTGCCGGGTGGGAGTGCGCCAGCCCGGCGTAGTCGCGCAGTTCGTCGTTGCCGTGCTGACGCGAGCCGAGCAGCGCGATGATGCCGAAGGCGCCGACGTTGGTCACGGCGTAGGCCGCCAGGTAGAACAGCAGCGACGCCTTGCCGACGTCGTTGGCGGCGATGATCGCCACCAGCAGGTAGCCGCCGTGCGCGATGCTCGAATAGGCCAGCATCCGCTTGAGGTTGGTCTGCGAGACGCCGACCACCGTGCCCACCACCATGGTGGCGGCGGCGATCGCCCACAGGACCGGCGTCCAGTCCGCCACCATCGGGCTGAGCGTCGACAGGAACAGCCGCGCGAAGGCGGCCACGGCCGCGGCCTTCACCCCGGTGGACATGAACCCGGTCACCACCGCCGGCGCGCCCTCGTAGGCGTCGGGGGACCACATGTGGAACGGCACCGCCGCCACCTTGAAGGCGAAGCCGACGATCAGCAGGCCGATGGCCAGCAGCAGCATCGGGTTGCCCGACATCGACTGGGCGGCAATCGCGGCACCGGCCCGTTCCAGGTGGGTGGTGCCGGTCACGCCGTAGACGAAGGCGATGCCGTAGAGGAAGAACGAGCTGGCGAAGGCCCCGAGCAGGAAGTACTTGAACGCCGCCTCGATGGCGTTGGGCTGGTCGCGGCGCAGCCCGGTCAGCACGTAGACGGCGATCGACATCGTCTCGAGCGCCAGGAACACCAGCAGCAGGTCGGTGGCCTGGGCCATCAGCATCATGCCGACGATGGCGAAGAGCACCAGCGAGTAGTACTCGCCCACCGGCAGGCCGTCGCGCTCGAGCGTCTGCGACGAGAAGACCACGGTCAGCAGGCCGACCACCACCAGCACCAGGTTCACGAACAGCGAGAAGTTGTCGGCGGTGACCACCCCGAAGCTGGCGGCGTTGCGATCCCAGAGCAGCACCGAGGCGACGCCGGCGCCGACCAGGCCGATGATCGCCAGCCCGCCGATCGGCATCCGCTCGCCCTTTTCGCGGAACGCCTCGGCCAGCAGGGCGAAGAGGCCGGCCAGCGACACGCATATCACCGGCACGACGGCGTCCAGGGCGCTGTTGAACATCTACTCGCCCTCACCCGGGCGGGCCGCCGCTACCGCCGGTGCGGGGGGGGCCGAGAACCACGAGCGCCAGCCGGCGTCGACGCGCATCGGCTCGCGCGACTCCAGCCGCTGGACGATGCGGGTCACCGCCGGCTCCATCGGCGCCAGGAACAGGTTGGGCACCACGCCCATCACGATCGACAGCGCGCACAGCGGGCCGACGACCGCCCACTCGCGCAGGCTCAGGTCCTTCAGGTCGGCGTTCTCGCGATGGGTGATCGGGCCGTAGTAGACCCGCTGGAACATCCACAGCATGTAGACGGCTGACAGGATGACGCCAAGTCCGGCGACGACGACGAAGCGCGGGTCCCAGCGGAACGCCCCCAGCATGATCAGGAACTCGCCGATGAAGCCGTTCAGGCCCGGCAGGCCCACCGAGGCCAGGGTGATGACCAGGAACGCGGCCGTGAGCCGCGGCATGACGCTCTTCAGGCCGCCGAAGTCGCTGATGAGCCGCGTGTGCCGCCGGTCCGAGAGCATGCCGACGATCGCGAACAGCCCGCCGGTGCTGATGCCGTGGGCCAGCATCTGATAGGTGGCGCCCTGCACCCCCTGGACGTTCATCGCGGCGATGCCGAGCACGACGAAGCCCATGTGGCTCACCGACGAGTAGGCCACCAGCTTCTTCATGTCGGGCTGGACCATGGCCACCAGCGCCCCGTAGACGATGGCGATGACGGCGAGCGTGGCCAGCAGCGGCGCGAACGCCAGCGCGGCCTCGGGGAACAGCGGGAACGCGAAGCGGATGAGGCCGTAGCCGCCCATCTTCAGCAGCACGCCGGCGAGGATGACCGAGCCCGGCGTGGGCGCCTGCACGTGCGCATCGGGCAGCCAGGTGTGGAACGGGAACAGCGGCACCTTGATGGCGAAGGCGACGGCGAACGCCAGGAAGAACCAGTACTGCAGCGTCTCGGGCACGCGCAGCTCGTAGAGCTTCAGCAGGTCGAAGCTGTACTGCCCGGTGGCCTGCTGGTGCAGCCAGGCGACGCCGATGATCGCGACCAGCATCAGCACGCTGCCGGCCATGGTGTAGAGCAGGAACTTGATCGAGGCGTAGATGCGCTGGTCGTAGCCCCAGATCCCGATGAGGAAGTACATCGGGATGAGCATGAAGTCCCAGAACACGTAGAACAGGAACAGGTCGAGCGAGACGAACACCCCGATCATCGCCGCCTCGAGGAGCAGCATGAAGACCGAGAACGCCTTCACCTTCTCGTGGATGCCCTCCCACGACGACAGCAGCGCGATCGGCGTCAGGAACGTGGTCAGCACCAGCAGCATCAGGCTGATGCCGTCGATGCCCACGTAGTAGTCGATGCCGAAGGTCGGGATCCAGGCGTGGCGCTCCACGAACTGGAACGCCGGGGCCGAGGCCGAGGCGTCGAACCCGGCCCACAGGCCGAGCGACAGCAGCAGCGTCGCCAGCGATACGCCCAACGCCGTCCAGCGCACCGTCCCGTCGGAGGCGTGGTCGCGGCCGGGCAGCGCGAGCAGCAGCAGCGCGCCGGCGAGCGGCAGCACCACGAGCAGCGTCAGGATCGGCACACCGGTCACGCCGTCATCTCCACAGGTAGTAGCCGAGCACCAGCACGACGCCGACAAACGTCGAGGCGGCGTAGCTGCGCACCGAGCCGGTCTGCATCAGCCGCAGCACCGCGCTCACGCCGGCCACCAGATACCCGGCGAGGTTGACCGCGCCGTCGACGACCTTCACGTCCATCCCCTTCCACAGCCCCTCGGTGGAGGCGCGCTGGATCGGATGCACGATGGCGGCGTCGTAGACTTCGTCCACGTAGTACTTGTTCAGCAGCAGACGGTGCAGGCCGGGGAACCGCGTCGCGAGCGACGCCGGCACCTGCGGGTTCTTCAGCCACAGGAAGGTGGCCAGGGCGATGCCCAGCAGGGCGATGAGCGACGACACCGCCCATCAGCCTGAGCTCGAGCGCGGTCTGGTCCTCGCCGGCCGGGGCTTCGTGGCCAGCGCCGGCCGCTGCCGGCTCCTGCGCACCAGCGAGGGCCGACGCCGGCAGCGCCTGCTCGGTGGCGGTCGACGCCGTCGACGCCATCGCCGGCACCGCGTCGCCCGGCGCACATTCGGCCAGCGTCATCCCGGCCGGCGCCCCGGGCAGCACGACCGGCACGTTGCACTCGGCGAGCGCCTTCGAGGTGGCGGTGAAGGCCGGGTGCAGCCACTCGCCCAGCAGGTTGTGGCCGCCGAGCGCGTGCGGCCAGCCAGCGTAGCCGGCCAGCACCGATCCGATCGCCAGGACGATGAGCGCCAGCGCCATCGGCGCCGGGGCGTCGTGGAGATGCGCACCATGACCGCCGTGGCCGTGCCCACTGTCGTGAGCGACATGGCCGTGCGCCAGGGCCGGCGCGTGATCGTCATGACCGGGTCCGTGGGCGGCTGGCGCCGCCGCCGGCGCCGCCCGGCGCTCGCCGTGGAAGGTCAGGAACACCAGCCGGAACATGTAGGTGGCGGTGAGCAGCGACGTGATCGCGCCGATCACCCACAGCCACGTGTAGCCGTGCCGGAAGGTCTCGAACAGGATCTCGTCCTTCGAGAAGAACCCGGACAGGAACGGCACCCCGGCGATGGCCAGCGCGGCGACCAGGAACGTCCAGTAGGTGATCGGCAGCGCCTTCTTCAGGCCGCCCATGTAGCGGATGTCCTGCTCGCCGTGCAGGGCGTGGATGACGGCGCCCGACCCGAGGAACAGGCACGCCTTGAAGAAGGCGTGGGTGTAGAGATGGAAGATGCCGGCGCCGAAGGCGCCGACGCCCATCGCCAGGAACATGTAGCCGAGCTGCGACACCGTCGAGTAGGCCAGCACGCGCTTGATGTCGTTCTGCACCAGGCCGATGGTGCCGGCGAAGAGCGCCGTGGCGGCGCCGATCGCGGCGACGATCCCGAGCGTGATCGGCGCGTGCTCGAAGAGCACGGCATTGCGGCCGATCATGTAGACGCCGGCGGTCACCATGGTCGCGGCGTGGATGAGGGCGGAGACGGGCGTCGGGCCCTCCATCGCATCCGGCAGCCACGTGTAGAGCGGAATCTGCGCCGACTTGCCGGTGGCGCCGACGAACATCAGCAGCGTGATGAGGCTCAGCACGCCGAAGGATGTCGCCTCCGCCGCCATCGGCGTCGACTTGGCGGCGATCAGCTGGAAGTCGAGCGTCCCGAAGGTGACAAACGCCAGCAGCGTGCCGAGCACGAAGGCGTAGTCGCCGACGCGATTGACGATGAAGGCCTTCTTGCTGGCATCGCCGGCCGACTTCTTCACGTAGTAGTAGCCGATGAGCAGGTACGAGCACAGGCCCACGCCCTCCCAGCCGACGAACATCACCAGCAGGTTCGAGCCGAGCACCAGCACGAGCATGAAGAAGACGAACAGGTTCAGGTAGGAGAAGAACCGTGCGTATTCGCTGTCGGTCTCCTCGTGCATGTAGGCGGTGGAGTAGATGTGGATGAGCGACCCGATGCCGGTGATCACCAGGATCATCAGCGCCGACAGCGGGTCGAGCCGGAACGTGAGATCGAGCGTGAAGTCGCCCGACCGGATCCACGTGAAGAAGGTCTGGGTGATCTCGCGGCCGTCGGCCGGCAGGGCGGCCAGCGCCATCACCTGCTGCGCCGCCACCGCGAACGACGCCAGCATCACCAGGCACGCCAACCCGCCCGAGACGCCCTTCGACAGGCGCCGGCCGAGGCTGGCATTGACCAGGAAGCCGAGGAACGGCAGCAGCGGAATCAGCGCGAGCACGGCGTCACCACTTGAGGTTCGTGAACGCCTCGGGGCTGAGCGATTCCCGATGGCGGAAGAGGGCGATGACGATGGCCAGGCCGACGGCGGCCTCGGCCGCGGCAACGGTCATGACGAAGAAGGTGATGATCTGCCCGTCGACGGTCCCCTGCTGGCGGCCGAACGCCACGAAGGTCAGGTTCACGGCGTTGAGCATCACCTCCACCGACAGGAGCAGGGTGATGACGTTGCGGCGCAGGAACACGCCGGCGGTGCCGATGGCGAACAGCAGCCCGGAGAGGATCAGGTAATGGCTGATGGGAACCACGGTCAGCTCCCCTTTTTCCCGGCGAGGACCACCGCGCCGACCATGGCGGCGATGATCAGGATCGAGGTCACCTCGAAGGCGAACATGTAGTCGGTGAAGAGCACGCGGCCGAGCAGCCGCACGCTCGAGGCGGCCGGCTGCGCCTCGCCGATGCCTTCAGAGAGCGAGTCCATTCGCGAGAAGGCCCACATCAGCTGCCCGAGCAGGACCACGGCCAGCACCGCGCCGATCCGGGTCGGACCCTGGCGGTAGAAGGGGTGGGCCCGGTCCCACTCGGCGCCGTCCTCGCGGGCGGCGTTGAGCAGCATCACCGTGAACAGGAAGAGCACGAGGATGGCGCCGGCGTAGATGATGATCTGGACCACCGCCACGAACGGCGCCTCGAGCAGGACATAGAGCCCCGAGAGGCCGCAGAACGACCCGACGATGGCCACCACGCTGTAGATCGGATTGCGCTGGCCGACCACCAGCAGCGCGCCGCCGACGGTGATGGCGGCGAACGCATAGAAGAGCAGGAGGTCAAAGGCCAAAGTAGATCACCCCCGCCGCCGTCGCCAGCAGGTTGACGGTCGCCACCGGCAGCAGCACCTTCCATCCCATCGTCATCAGCTGGTCGTAGCGGACCCGCGGCAGCGTCCAGCGCAGCCACAGGTAGATGAACAGCAAGACCGAGAGCTTGATCAGGAACCAGATCCAGCCGTAGGCCTCGGGAATCAGCGGGCCGTGCCAGCCGCCCAGGAACAGGTTCACCGCCACCGCCGAGACCGTGACCATGTTGATGTACTCGGCCATGAAGAACATGGCGAAGCGCATCGAGCTGTACTCGGTATGGTACCCCGCCACCAGCTCCTGCTCGGCCTCCGGGAAGTCGAACGGCGCGCGGTTGGTCTCGGCGACGCCGGCGGTGAAGAACAGCAGGAACGCCACCAGGCCGAACGGGAACATCACGAACACGTTCCAGCGCGGGATGGCCCCGAAATAGTACCCCTGCTGGGCGTCGACGATCTCGCGGAAGGACATCGACCCGGCGAGCAGCACGATGGTGGCCAGGGCCATGCCATAGGCCAGCTCGTAGCTGATCATCTGGGCCGAGCTGCGCAGGCCGCCGAGCAGCGAGTACTTCGAGTTGCTGGCCCAGCCGGCCAGGACGATGCCGTAGACGCCGACCGAGGCGATGGCGAAGACGAACAGGACGCCGACGTTCAGGTCGGCGACCTGGAGGGCGATCGGCTCGTCGAGCCAGCCGAAGAGCGTCGTCGTGGCGCCGAAGGGCACCGGGGCAAAGGCGATGAAGCAGGTGGCCACCGAGATGATCGGCGCCAGCGAGAACAGCAGTTTGTCGGCGGCCTTGGGCTGCAGCTCCTCCTTGAAGAAGAGCTTGACGATGTCGGCGACTGGCTGCAGCAGCCCCCTGGGGCCGACCAGCCACGGGCCGTAACGCTGCTGCATCAGCGCCGCCACCTTGCGCTCGGCGTAGACCATCACGGCGGCGGAGAGCTGCAGCGCCAGGAACAGCCCGCTGACCAGCGCGGCGTACGCCACCCACCAGTTGTTCGGGGGCCGGAACAGCGAAAGGGTCCAGTCGATCATGCTAGTGGTGCGCGCCGGCCGGCTGCGAGGCGCGGTAGTCGGCCGCGGCCGGCCGCTCGCCGCGGGCGTAGCGGTCGTACTCGTCCTTGAAGAACTTCAGCGTCGTCAGCACCGGCGTTGCCGCAGCGTCGCCGAAGGCGCACAGCGTCTTGCCGTTGATCTGGTCGGCCACGCTCTGGAGCAGCGCGACATCGCGGGCCGAGCCTTCGCCGCTCAGCATCCGCTGGAGGAGCTTGTAGAGCCAGTCGGTGCCCTCGCGGCACGGCGTGCACTTGCCGCACGACTCGTGGCGGTAGAAGTGCAGCAGGTTGTCGGCCAGCCAGACCATGTCGACGGTGTCGTCGAGGACGATGATCGCCGCCGAGCCGAGCAGCGACCCGGCCTGCTGGATGGCGTCGAAGCTGGCCGGGATGTCGATCTCGTCGGGCAGCAGGATCGGCACCGACGAGCCGCCGGGGATCACCGCCTTCATCGTGTGGCCGTCGCGCATGCCGCCGGCGTAGTCCTCGATCAGCTCGCGCAGCGACACCTTCATCGGCGCCTCGAACACGCCGGGACGCTTGACCTGGCCGCTGACGCAGAACAGCTTCGGCCCGCCGTTCTTCTCGGGCCCGAGGGCCGCGCACCACGCGGCGCCGCGAGTCATCACCAGCGGCGCGTTGCACAGCGTCTCGACGTTGTTGACGGCGGTCGGGCAGCCCCACAAGCCGGCCACCGCCGGGAACGGCGGCTTGAAGCGCGGCTGCGCGCGCTTGCCTTCGAGCGAGTCGAGCAGCGCCGTCTCCTCGCCGGCCTCGTAGGCGCCGGCGCCACGGTGCAGGTAGACCTCGCACTCCCAGCCGGTGCCGAGGATGTTCGTCCCGACGTATCCGGCGGCCCGCGCGTCGTCGATGGCCTTCTGCAGGACCGGGAACAGGTGGTAGAACTCGCCGCGAATGTAGATGTAGGCCACCTTGGCGCCGATGGCGTGGCAGCCGATGAGGCAGCCCTCGACCAGCAGGTGCGGGTTGCGCTCCATCAGCAGGTGGTCCTTGAAGGTGCCCGGCTCGCTCTCGTCGGCATTGCAGACGATGTACTTCGGCTTGGGCGACTTCTTGTCGACGAACTGCCACTTGAGGCCGGTCGGGAATCCGGCGCCGCCGCGGCCGCGCAGCCCCGACGCCTTGACCGTCTCGATGACCTGATCGGGCGTCATCGCCAGGGCCTTCTTCAGCCCCTCGTAGCCCTGCTGGTTGGCCAGGTAGTGCTCCAGCGTGGCACCGCCCGGCGTGAATGCGTACTTGGTGAGCACCGGCTCATAGCCGTTGACCGACGCCGGCTGCACCGGCACGGTGGACTTCCCCGCCGCGTCGGTGCGGTGTTCGACCTCGAGGTGACAGCCGTTCAGCGCGGCGAGCCCCTTCGCCCGGATGGCCTCGAGGAACGCCGGCACCTGGTCGGGCGCGAGCTCTTCGTGCCAGTGCTCGTTGTTCACCATCACCACCGGCGCCTTGTCGCAGGCGCCGAGGCACTCCATCGGCATGATCGTGAACAGGCCCGACGGGTCGGTCTGACCGGCCGTCACGCCGAGGAGCTGCTCCAGGCGTTCGACCACGCGCTCGGCCCCGGCCAGCGCGCACGACAGCGTCGTGCACACCTGCAGCACGAACTTGCCGGTAGGCGCGCGGTGGAACATCACGTAGTAGCTGACCACGTCCTCGACGTCGGCGGTGGTGATCCCGACCACCTCGGCGACGTGCCGGGCGGCGTTCCCGGTGATGTAGCCCTGCTGGTCCTGGGCGAGATAGAGCGCATAGAGCACCGACGAGCGCCGGTGCTCGGGCGGGTACATCGCCGCCAGCCGCTCGTATTCAGCGCGCCGTTCGGCCGTGAAGACGAACTCCGGCCCCTCGGGCAGCGTCCTGCGCTCGGAGCGATGCCAGCGCTCGGTGCCGTACGGCATCGCCGGATGAAAACTCATCGATCCACGTCTCCCATCACCACGTCGAGCGACCCTATCACCGCGATGACGTCGGCGATCATCCCGCCGACGATGAACTTGTGCAGCGCCTGGCTGGCCATCAGGCCCGGCGAGCGCATGTGCACGCGCCACGGGCGGTTGGAGCCGTCCGACACCACGTAGCAGCCGTGCTCGCCGCGCGGCCCCTCCACCGGCACGTAGGCCTCGCCCGCCGGCACGTTGAAGCCCTGCGAGTAGATGAGGAAGTGCTGAATCAGCGCTTCCATCTCGGTGTAGACCTCGTCCTTGGGCGGCGGCGCGATCTTGCGATCGGCCACCTGCCACTCGCCCACCGGCTCGATGCGCTCGAGCGCCTGCCGGCAGATCTTGACGCACTCGCGCATCTCGGCGACGCGGGTGAGGTAGCGGTCGTAGACGTCGCCGTTGCTGGCGCCGATGACGTCGAACGCGTAGTTCTCGTACCCCGAGTAGGGAAAGGCCCGGCGGACGTCGTAATCGCTGCCGGCGGCACGGGCGATCGGCCCGAACAGCCCCCAGGCATAGCAGTCGGCCAGGGTGATGGTGCCGACGCCGCGGGTGCGGTCGAGCCAGATCGGGTTCTTGGTGATGAGCATCTCGTACTCGTCGAGCTTGCCGGGGAACCGGTCGAGGAACTCGCTCACCGCCTCCTTGAACCCCCGCGGCAGATCATCGCGCAGGCCGCCCACCCGGATGTAGCTCGGGAAGAAGCGGAACCCGGCGAGCAGCTCGTTCAGGTTCATGATCAGCTCGCGCTCGCGGAAGGCGTAGAGCATGGCGGTGATGGCGCCGATCTCCATGCCGTGCGTGCCGAACCACACCAGGTGGCTGCTGATCCGCTGCAGCTCGGCGATGAGCACACGGATGTCCTTGACCCGCTGCGGCACCTCGAGGCCGAGCAGCTTCTCCACCGACAGGCTGTAGGCCAGGCTGTTGGACTGCGCGCCCAGGTAGTCCATGCGCTCGACCAGCGGGATCACCTGCTGCCATTTCTTCTGCTCGGCGGTCTTCTCGATGCCGGTGTGCAGGAAGCCGATCGTCGGCGAGACCGAGACGACAGTCTCGCCGTCGAGCTCGAGCACCAGCCGCAGCACGCCGTGGGTGCTGGGGTGCTGCGGCCCCATGTTCACGGTCATCGTTTCCGTGCGTACTTCGGCCATCTCCGCGATCCCTAACCTTCCAGCTCGTCGTCCACCAGCTGGCAGACCAGGTGCAGCATGGTGGTGTGCGCTTCCTGAACGCGCGCGGTGACCGTCTCGGGCACGTTCAGGTGGATCTCGGCGAGGTGGCCGGCCGCGCCGCCCGACTTGCCGGTGAGGGCCACGGTCACCAGTCCGCGGGCCCGCGCCGCTTCCAGCGCCCTGAGCACGTTGGGTGAGTCGCCGCTGGTCGTGATGCCGACGGCCACGTCACCGGGTCGCCCGAGCGCCTCGATCTGGCGGGCGAACACCTGGTCGAAGCCGAAGTCGTTGCCCACCGCGGTGAGGATGCTGGTGTCGGTGGTGAGCGCCACCGCCGGCCAGGCGCGCCGGTCCTTCACGAAGCGGCCGACCAGGTCGGCGACGACGTGCTGGGCGTCGGCCGCGCTGCCGCCGTTGCCGAAGACCAGCACGGTGCCGCCGGCGGTCAGCGAGGTGACAATCGCCCGGGCGGCGGCGGCCACGGCCTCCACCGCCGGTCCGTCGGCGAGCCGCTCGTGCGTAGCTGCCGCCTCGCGCAGCCCCGCGGCCACCTTGCTGCGGCGCGCGGCATCGGTGGTCACGGTCACTTGGGCCGCGTCCGCGAGTAGCGGTCGCGCTCCATGCTGGCCCGGAACTCCTCGGCCGTCACCTGGAGCGGCATGTAGGTCTGGGCGTCCTTGCGCACCTGCACCGGGTAGTCCTTCCGCAGCGGATGGCCCTCCCAGTCCTCGGTCATCATCAGCCGGCGCAGATCGTCGTGGCCCTCGAAGACGATGCCGAAGAGGTCGTAGATCTCCCGCTCCGGCCAGCCGGCGCCGGGCCACACCGACGTCACCGAGGCCATCGGCTGGTCGAGGCCCAGCTGCACCTTGAGGCGGACCCGGGCGCGCCGGTGCGGCGACACGAGGTGATACACCACGTCGAATCGCGGCGTGCGGCGCGGGTGGTGATCCACGGCCGTGACGTTGGAGAAGGCCAGGTACTCGAGGCCGGGGGCATCGCGCAGCGCGCGGCACACCTCGACGATGTGGGCGGCCGGCACCCAGAGGCCCGGCGTGACGGCGTCGTCGGCCGCCGGCACCGGGGCGAGCTCGGCCGCGGGGACGAGCGTCTTCAGCTGTTCGATGTGTGCCTGCGCGTCCATCACGCTACATCTTGGAGGCGTCGATCTTCTTCTGCAGCAGGACGATGCCGTAGAGCACGGCCTCCGGCCGCGGCGGGCAGCCCGGGATGTAGACGTCGATGGGCACCACCTGATCGGAGCCCTGGACGATCGAGTAGTTGTCGAAGACCCCGCCGCACGAGGCGCAGGCGCCCATCGAGATCACCCACTTGGGCTCGGGCATCTGATCGTAGATGCGGCGCAGCGCCGGCGCCATCTTCCGCGACAGCCGCCCGGCGATGATCATCAGGTCGGATTGCCGCGGCGATCCCCGGAAGACCTCGGCGCCGAAGCGCGAGATGTCGTAGCGGCTCGAGGCCATCGCCATCATCTCGATGGCACAGCACGCCAGGCCGAAGGTCACCGGCCAGATCGCCGACCGCCGGCTCCACTGCACCACCTTTTCGAGGGTGGTGGTGAGCACCGGGATTTCGATGTCAGTCTCGAGTCCCATAGTTGTATCTCTTGACCAGCGCCGGACCTGGCCTGGGCGGGCGGACGTAGTCGGGGTCGCTCTCGGGACCCCAGTCCAGCACGCCCTTGCGCCAGACGTAGACGAAGGCGACGGCGAGGATCAGGAAGAACACGAGGATCTGCACGAAGCCCGGCCAGCCGAGATCGCGCAGCGCCATCGCCCACGGGCCGAGGAACGCCACCTCGATGTCGAACAGCAGGAAAATCATCGCGATCAGGTAGAACTTCACCGACTGACGCTCGCGGGCGTCGCCCACGGGGGGCATGCCGCATTCGTAGGGGGCGAGTTTTTCGGGTGTAGGATGCCGCGGGCCCAGAAAGTAGGAGAGGATGACGGACACCACTCCGAATCCCAGGCCGATCGCGACCATGATAGCGATGCCGCCCCAGCCTTCCATACCTCTTCCAGTCGTCAGCCGCGCGTCCGAGCCGCGTCGTTCGTGTCGGTCGCTTGTGAAGGATTTCGCAAGAGTCGCGTAGATGGTAGTCAACCACGGCAGGCACAGTCAAACGCCCTACCCACGAGTATTTGTGGGCGCTTGGCGATGACGGCGAGCGATCGGACGACGCCGGTCGGCGGCCCTCGCCGGCGCGTCGCGTGGTTCAGCCCGATGCCGCCGTCGTCGTCGGGCATCGCCGCCTATTCGGCGGAAGTCCTGCCGCTCCTTCGCGCTCGCGGCCTGGCGGTGGATGTCTTCGTCGATGCCGATCAGGGCGCCCACGCGGGCGAGGGGCTGGCCGGCGCCCACGACTTCGTCTGGCGCCACCGGCGCGCGCCCTACGACCTGGTGGTGTATCAGCTCGGCAACGCCGCCTGTCACGGCTACATGTGGGGCTACATGTTCCACTACCCGGGGCTCGTGGTCCTGCACGACGCGCAAGTGCACCAGGCCCGCGCCCAGGCCCTGCTCGGCCGTTGGGACTCGCGGCGCCACGACTACCTCGACGAGTTCGCCGCCAACCATCCCGACGCGCCGCCGGACGCCGGTCTGCTGGTGGCTGCCGGCCTGGGCGGCAAGCTCTTCGGGATCTGGCCGCACGTGCGCCTCGTCCTGCGCGCCGCCCGGCTCGGCGCCGTGCACAGCGCGCCGCTCGCGCGCCGCCTCGCCGAGGATCATCAGGCGGAGGTCGGCGCCGTGCCGATGGGGGTCGCCGATCCCCTCGCCGCCGCCGGGACCCTCACGGCCGCCGAGGTCCGCGCCCGGCACGGTCTCGACGATCGGCACCTCGTGCTCGGCGCCTTTGGCGGTCTCACGCCGGAGAAGCGCCTGCCACAAATGCTCGACGCGGTGGCGTCGCTCGCCGAGGCGCATCCCCACCTGCATCTGCTCCTGGTCGGCAACCCGGCGCTGCACTACGACGTCGTCGAGGATGTCGCCGCGCACGGTCTCGTCGACCGCGTGCACTTCGCCGGCTACGTGCCCGACGACGAACTGCCGGCGCACCTGCAGGCCGCCGACATCTGCGCCTGCCTGCGCTGGCCGACCAACGGCGAGACCTCGGCGTCGTGGCTGCGCGCGGTGGCTGCCGGACGCGCGACCGTCATCACCGATCTCGCCCATCAGCCTGACGTGCCGGTCGCCCCGCCGCGGGGCTGGTCCGCCGCGGGGGAGCCGGCGGTGGCCGTGGCCGTGCCCATCCTCGAAGAAGCCAGCGCGCTGGTCACCGCCATCGACCAGCTGGTCCGCAGCGCCGACCGGCGGACGCGGCTGGGGCGCGCCGCGCGCGCCTACTGGCGCGCCCACCACACGCTGGACCACATGGCCGACGCCTACGTCTCGGTGATCGACGAGGCGGCCGCGCGCCCGGCGCCGCGTCCGGCACTGCCGGCGCACCTGCGGGCCTCCGGCGGCGAGGGCCTGGCGACGCTGCTCGAGCCCTTCGGGATCGAGTCGCCGGCCGGTCTCCTGGAGTGACGTGACCACCGATGCTTCACCGGCGCTGACGACCGCGGTGCGCATCGCCGTGGTCCTGGCGGCGCTCTTCGTCGGGGTACACGTGCTGGTCGCGCGGCCGACGGCGTTTCCAGCCGGCGCCGGGTTCACGCTGCGCGCCGGCGCCCTCGCCGGGCCGCTGGCCGATCCGTCGTCGCTCAGGCTGACCCGGCCGCCCGATCCGTCGCGCACGTTCGATCCGGTCGTGGCCGAGGTGATGCCGGGCGGTCCGGCCGAGAACGCCGGCCTGCGCCCCGGCGATCAGGTGGCGAGCGTGGAGGACGAGGCCGGCGGGCGCCTGGATCTGTCGGCGCTTCGCGGCGGGGATACCGCGGCCACGCTCGCGGCATGGCGCACGGCGTGGTGGCTCGACGTCCGCAGTCCCTTCACCGTGACGGTCATCCGGAACGGCGCTCCGATCGCCCTGTCGATCGCGCCGCGCTGGTTCCCCGATGTGCCAGCCGGAACGGCTGGTCCATGGCTGCGCCGGCATCTCGGCAGCTCGCTCCACATCGTGGCGGCCGTGCTTGCCGCCGTGGCCCTGGTCGCCTTGCGCGTCCGTGGCAGCGTGGCCGCGCTGATGACCCTCACGATGGTGGTGAACGTCGCCGTTGGCGGCGCGCTGGTCGGGGCCGAGGCCTGGCTGCCGACCTTCGCCCGTGAGCCGCTCGTGCTCTTCGGCTGGCTCCTCGCACCGCTCGGGTTCCCGGTGGTCGCCCTGACGGTGTTGAACTTTCCAAGACCCTCACCGCTCCTGGCACGCTGGCCCTGGCTCACCGGCAGCCTGATCCTTCTCGCCTCGCCGCTGCTCGCCGCCAACGGGCTGGCGGCGCTCTACCTCCTGGGCGCCAACGCCGTGGCCGCGCCGCTGACCTGGTTCGCGACGCGCCCGCTGCTGTGGTCGGCGACCTTCGTCCTCGCCGTGCTGGCCAACGCGGCGATCGTCGTCGAGGGGTACCGGCGCTATCGGCGCAATCCCGACGCGAACGAACGGCGCCGCATCATGGTGGTGGTCTACACCGGCGTCCCCGGCGCGCTGGCGTGGGGCATCTCCGAAACCTTGCCCATTGCCGGGGCGCTGCTGCTCGGCCGGCCGGTCCAGTTGCCGTGGGCGCTCACGGTGGTGCTGACCTTCGCCATGCTCCTGCCGGCGTTCGGGCTGCCCTATGCCGTCGCGGTGAAGCACGTGTTCAGTCCTCGCACGGTGCTGCGCCGCAGCCTGCAGTACGCGATGGCCCAGCGCACCATCACGCTGCTCACGATCCTGCCGGCGGTGCCGCTCCTCCTGTCGCTCGTGCGCCAGCGCGATCTCTCGCTCGCCGAAATCGTCACCGGCCGGCCGCTGTTCTACGCGGTGGGCATCGGGCTGCTGGTCCTCGCCCGCCGCTACCGCGAACCGGCCGAGCGGTGGCTCGACCGACGGTTCTTCCGGGCCGAGTACGACGCGCGCGAGATCCTCATGTCGCTCGCCGGCCGGATGCCGTTCGAATCCGATCCCGCCGAGCTGGTGGCGCTGGTCATCCATCACGTCGACTCGGCGCTGCACCCCGAGTCGGTGGCGGTGCTGGCGGAGGTGGCGCCGGGACGGCTCGAACCGGTCGGGGCCCGGCCCGACGGACTGCCCCCGCTCGCCGCGGGCCAGGGGTTGACCACCCTGCTGCGCTGGTCGCGGGAGCCGCTCGAGGTGTTCCTCGACGACGAGCGATCGAGCGCCGCGCGGCTGCCGGCCGACACCCGTGCCTGGCTGGCGGCGGCCGACATCGCGCTGCTCGTACCGATGCTCGCCGGCGACAGCGCCGAGCCGACGCTGGTCGGGGTGCTGGCGCTGGGGCCGAAGCGGTCCGACGAGCCCTATGCCCGCGAGGACCGCGAGTTGCTGGCGGCGATCGCCGCGCAGATGGCCGTCAGCCTCGACATCTCGGGCATCCGCCGCCGGGCAACCGCGCCGGCGTCGGGCCGGCTCGAGACGGCAGCGACGATCGGCGTCGAGGCCACGCTCGGCGTGTGTCCGCGCTGCCAGCGCTGCACGGCGCTGGCCCGGGCCGCGTGCCCCGACGACGGCACCGCGCTCGAGCCAGTGCCCGGCCTGCCGCCCATCGTCGACGGTAAGTACCGCGTCGACGCCCAGGTCGGGCGCGGCGGCATGGGCGCGGTGTTCAAGGCCCGCGACGTGCGGCTCGACCGCGATGTCGCCATCAAGGTCGTGCGGGCCGACCTGCTGGCGTCGCCCGATGCGCGTGTGCGCTTCCGGCGCGAGGCGCAGGTCGTGGCCCGGCTGCAGCATCCGGCCGTCGTTGCGGTGTTCGACTACGGAACCCTGCCCGACGGCGCCGCTTACATCGTGATGGAGTACATCCGCGGCGAGGACCTGCGCCAGCGGCTGCGGCGCACCCCCAAGCTTCCGCCCGACGACGTCGTGCGGCTCGTCGCTGGCGTCGCCGGCGGCGTGCAGGCGGCGCATGACGCCGGCGTCTTCCACCGGGACTTGAAGCCGGAGAACGTGCTGTTGCCGGAGAACGGCGCGCCGCCGAAGGTGCTCGACTTCGGCGTGGCCAAGCTGGCCCCGGCAGAGGGAGAAGGGGGCGGCACGATTACCGCCGGCGCCACCGTCGTCGGCACGCCGGCGTACATGGCGCCCGAACAGCTCCGCGGCCAGGTCGTGGACGGGCGCGCCGACGTGTTCAGCCTGGGCGTGATGGCCTTCGAGATGCTGACCGGCGCCCTGCCCTTCGGCGCCGGCTCGTTCCTCGATGTCGGCGTGGCGCAGGCCCAGGGCCGGGTCAGCCGCGTGGAGGCGTTGCCCCACGCGCTACGCGAGGCGGTGCTGCGGGCGCTGGCGCCCGATCCCGGCGATCGGCATGCGACGCCGGCGGCCTTCGCCGAGGCGTTGCAGACCGGGGCCGGACCGCACTAGCAGAATCGGAAATCGTCGCGGCCCGAGGGGGACGGGCCGGGGCGGGTCAGACCGCCAAGGTCTTCATGCGACGATCGAGTTCGGCCACGGCGGCCGTCAATTGCTCTTTGCGCGCCGGGTGCGCGGTGGCGTCGAACTGCCGCTGCAGCTCGATGCGAGCCAGCCGGCACGACTCGAGCTCGCGCACCTGGCCCGGGTCCTTCGTCGGCGCGGCCTTGCGGGCGGCCTTGCGCTCCTGCTCCAGCTCCTCCATCCGCTCCTGAATGCGGAGGTCGGCGTCGATCAATCCTTCGGCAGCATCACCCATCGTGTTTGCGGTCCTCCTCGTGCACGCGGGCCCTCGGAAGTGCCGACGGCCGCACGAACATCCGAAGCATTATACGGCCGATGGGGTCCAACGTCCTCAATCACTTCCAGCCACCGGTGGCGGCCTGGTTCAGGTCGGCCTTCGACGGCCCGACGCGCCCGCAGCGTCAGGGCTGGCCGGCCATCGCGCGACGCGAGTCGACGCTCATCCTCGCTCCGACCGGCACGGGCAAGACCCTCACCGCGTTTCTCGCCTGTCTCGACCGGCTGATGTTCGCGCCGGTCCCCGACCGCGACGCGCGGTGCCGCGTCCTGTACCTGTCGCCGCTCAAGGCGCTCGCAGTGGACGTCGAGCGCAACCTGCGGGCGCCCCTGGCCGGCATCGCACACGTGGCGACGGCGCAGGGGGTGTCCTACCACGTGCCGGCGATGTCGATCCGCACCGGCGACACGCCGGCCGCCGAGCGGACCAGGTTCCAGCGCGATCCCGCCGACATCCTCATCACCACGCCCGAGTCGCTGTTCCTGCTGCTCACCTCCAACGCGCGCGAGCGGCTGCGATCGGTCGACACCGTGATCGTCGACGAGATCCACGCCCTGGTGTCGACCAAGCGCGGCGCACACATGGCCATCTCGCTCGAGCGGCTCGAGCGGATCGTCGAGCGCCCGCTGCAGCGCATCGGCTTGTCGGCCACGCAGCGCAATCTCGACGAGATCGCCCGCTTTCTCGGCGGCGCGGCGCCAGCCCGGTCCCGGCGCGGCACGGCCAGGGCCGGCGACGAGGCGCCCGAAACGGCCATTCACGCCGAGTTCGCGCGCGAGGCGGCGGGCGCGCCGCGGCCGGTCACCGTCGTCGACGCACGCGAGCCCAAGACGCTGGCCATCACCGTGGACGTGCCGATCGCCGACATGGCCAAGGTGGGCCAGCCGGTCGAGCAGCCGAGCGGCCCGGCGGCACAGGGCACGCCGGTGCAGACGATCTGGACCTCGATCCACCCGCGGCTCCTCGAGCTGGTCCGCACCCACCGCTCCACGCTGCTGTTCGTGAACAGCCGGCGGCTGGCCGAACGCCTGGCGGCGGCCCTCAACGAGCTCGCCGGTGAGCCGCTGGTGCGCGCGCATCACGGCTCGCTGGCCCGGGCGCAGCGCACCGAGATCGAAGACCTGCTGAAGGCCGGCCGGCTGCGTGGACTCGTCGCCACGTCCTCGCTCGAGCTGGGCATCGACATGGGGGCGATCGATCTGGTCGTGCAGATCGAGTCGCCGCCCTCGGTGGCCAGCGGGCTGCAGCGCATCGGCCGCTCGGGCCACCGGGTCAACGAGGTCAGCGAGGGGGTCATCTTCCCCAAGTTCCGCGGCGACCTGCTGGCCTGCGCGGCGGTGACCGGGGCCATGACCAGGGGCCTGGTCGAGCCCTCGCGCTATCCGCGCAACCCGCTCGACGTGCTGGCGCAGCAGATCGTGGCGATGACGGCGGTCGATCACTGGCCGGTCGACGACCTCTACGCCGCCATCCGCGGCGCCGCGCCGTTCGCCGAGCTGAGCCGCCGCGTCTTCGAGGGCGTGCTCGACATGCTGTCGGGGCGCTATCCCTCGGACGAGTTCGCCGAGCTGCGGCCGCGGGTGACGTGGGATCGGGTCAACGGCACGGTCGAAGCGCGGCAGGGCGCCAAGCGCGTCGCCATCGCCAACGCCGGCACCATTCCCGATCGCGGTCTCTACGGCGTGTTCCTCGCCGACGGCTCGCGTGATGGTGCCCGGGTGGGCGAGCTCGACGAGGAGATGGTGTTCGAGGCGCGCGCCGGCGAGACGTTCCTCCTCGGCGCCTCGACCTGGCGCATCGAGCAGATCACCCACGACCGCGTCCTGGTCTCCCCGGCGCCGGGCGAACCCGGCAAGATGCCCTTCTGGAAGGGCGAAGGGCCGGGCCGGCCGATCGAGCTCGGCCAGGCGATCGGCAAGCTCACCCGCGAGCTGCGTCACGCCGCCCCAGCCGAGGCGGCCGCCCGCCTCACGCGCGACCACGGCCTGAACGCGCTGGCCGCCGGGAACCTGCTGCAGTACCTCGACGACCAGCAGCGCGCCACCGGCGTCGTTCCCGACGACCGCACCATCCTCATCGAGCGATCGCAGGACGAGATCGGCGACTGGCGCCTCTCGGTGCTGACGCCCTTCGGCAGCCGCGTCCACGCGCCGTGGGCGATGGCGGTGACGGCGCAGTTGCGCGACGAGCGGGGCCTGGATGCGGAAGTGATGTGGAGCGACGACGGCTTCGTCATCCGCATGCCGGAGGGCGACGCGCCGCTCGACCCGGCGCTGCTCGTGCCGGATCCCGACGACGTCGAGCGCCTGGTGGTGCGCCAGCTCGGCTCGACGGCGCTCTTCGCTGCCCGCTTCCGCGAGGCGGCGGGCCGGGCGCTGCTGCTGCCCCGGCGCCGGCCCGGGCAACGGGCGCCGCTCTGGCAGCAGCGCAAGCGCGCCGCGGATCTGCTGGCGGTCGCGGCGCGGTTCGGGTCCTTCCCGATGATCCTCGAGGCCTACCGCGAGTGCCTGCGCGACGTCTTCGACCTGCCGGCGCTGGTCGACCTGCTGGCGCGCGTGCGCAGCCGCAGCGTGCGCGTCCACACCGTGGACGTGCCGAAGTCGTCGCCGTTTGCGGCCTCGCTGCTCTTCGGCTACGTCGCCAACTACCTCTACGACGGCGATGCGCCGCTGGCCGAGCGGCGCGCCCACGCGCTGTCGGTGGATCAGGCGCAGCTGGCCGAGCTCATCGGCGAGGGCGAGCTGCGCACGCTGGTCGATCCCGAGGCGCTGGCCGCGCTGGAACGCGACGCGCAACAGCTGCCCGAGAAGTACCACGCCCGTTCCACCGACGCCGTGCACGACCTGCTGCTGCGCCTCGGCGATCTGTCCACGGCGGAGATCGAGGCGCGATCGGCGCCGGGGGTCGCGGCGGCGGCCGTCGAGGAGCTGGTAGCGCGCCGGCGGGCGCTGCCGGTGAAGATTGCCGGCGACGCCCGCCTCATCGCCGTCGAGGACGCCGCCCGCTACCGCGACGGCGTCGGCACGCCGCTGCCCACCGGGCTGCCGGCCTCGCTGCTCGAGCCGGCGCCCGACGCCATCGCCGACCTCGTGCGCCGCTACGCCCGCACGCACGGGCCGTTCACCGCCGTCGAGATCGTCGGTCGCCTCGGCCTGGGCGTGTCGGTGGTCGAGGCGACGCTGCGGCCAGCTGGCCGAGCACGGCCGGGTCGTCGAGGGCGAGTTCCGGCCCGGCGGGACAGGGCCGCGAGTGGTGCGACGCCGACGTGCTGCGGCTGGTGCGCCGCCGCTCGCTGGCGGCGCTGCGCAAGGAGGTCGAGCCGGTCGAGCCGCACGTGCTCGGCCGCTTCCTGGTGGCGTGGCACGGGCTGGCGCGGCCGCGCGCCGGACTCGACGCGCTGCTCGACGTCGTGGAGCGGCTGCAGGGCGCGCCGCTGGTCGCCTCGGTGCTGGAGCGCGAGGTGCTGCCGGCGCGCATCGAGGGCTATGCGCCGGCGCTCTTCGACACCCTGGTCTCGGCCGGCGAGGTCACCTGGGTTGGCGTGGAGCCGCTGGGCGAACGCGACGGACGCATCGCCCTCTACCTCACCGACCACCTCCGGATGCTCGCCCCTCCCTCCAGCACCGAGGGACTGCTCGATCGCGAAGCACGGGTGCTGGCCCGGCTGCACAAGGGCGGAGCATCGTTCTTCGGACCGCTGCACGAGGCCGCCGGCGGCGGCTTTCCGCAGGAGACGGTCGACGCCCTGTGGACCCTCGTGTGGAAGGGCCTGGTGACCAACGACACGCTGCATCCGTTGCGGGCCTACTGCGCCGGCCCCGAGCGGTCGCGCCGCGAGGCGCGGGCGGACCGGTTCCGCTCGCGCCGGCTGGTGCCGCCGTCGGCCGAGGGACGCTGGGCGGCGGTGGCGACGACCGAACGCGCCGCGCCCACGGCCTGGGCGGCGGCGCTCACCCAGCAACTGCTCTCGCGCCACGGCGTGGTGACGCGCGACGTCACGGCCCTCGAGCCGGTGCCCGGTGGCTTCAGCACGATCTATCCGGTGCTGCGGCGACTCGAGGACACCGGCCGGGTGCGGCGTGGCTACTTCGTCGCCGGTCTCGGCGGCGCGCAGTTCGCCGAGCCGGGTGCCGTCGACCTGCTGCGCGCGGAGCGGGACCTGTCGGCCGTCCCGGTCGCCGTCACCCTGGCCGCCACCGACCCGGCCAATCCGTACGGCGCGCTCGTGGAGTGGCCAGGATGGGGTTCGGGCGCGCTCAAGGCGAGTCGCGTCGCCGGCGCACGCGTGGTGCTGGTCGACGGCACGCGGTGGCGTGGATTGGCCGCGGCGATCGGCAACTGCTGGTGTCGGTGCCCGAGGAGGAGCCCGAGCGGTCGCAGACGGGCGCGCGCCCTGGCCCGCGAGCTGGTGCGGCTGGCCCACGCCTCGGCGGCGGAGCACCGGGGGTGGCTCATCGCGGAACTGAACGGCGAGCCGGCCACGACGAGCCCGCTGGCCCGCTACTTCGTCGAAGCAGGCTTCGCCGTCACCAGCGGCGGCCTGCAGCTGCGCGTGCCGCGCCGGGCCTCACCTCTTGCCCCGGGTCCCGAGCCAGCGCCCCGCTGAGCCGTGGTCGAGGATGCCTGAAGGCGACACCATCGCGCGCGCCGCCGCAGCCCTGCACCGCGTGCTCGCGGGCCACGTCGTCACGGCCTTCGACACCGGCCTGGCCCATCTGGCCCGCATCGACGACGACACGCCGCTCGCCGGCCGCACCATCGAGCGGTGCGAGTCGCGGGGCAAGCATCTGCTGCTCCACTTCTCGGGCGGGCTGGTCCTGCGCACCCACATGCGGATGTCCGGGTCGTGGCACCTCTACCGCCACGGCGAACGCTGGCAGCGGCCGGCGCGCGCCATGCGCATCCGCATCGACACCGACGCGTGGGTGGCCGTCGCCTTCGACGTAGCCGGAGGCGGAGTTCCTCCGCGACCGGGACCTCACGCGCCACCGGCGGCTGGCCGTGCTCGGTCCCGACCTTGCCGATCCGGGGTTCGACCACGCCGACGCCGCGGCGCGGCTCGCCGCCTCGGGCGCGCGGCCCATCGGCGAGGCGCTGCTGGACCAGCGCGTGGTCGCCGGCGTCGGCAACGTGCTCCGTTCGGAGTCGCTGTTCCTGGCCGGCCTCCATCCGGCACGCCCGGCGGAGGCAGTCGGACCCGACGCCGTCGCTCGCCTGGTCGATGCCGCGTCCGGGCTCATCCAGCGCAACGCGCGGGCCGGAGTAGGGTCGATGCGCAACACCACCGGGCGGAGGGCACCGGGCGAAGCGCTGTGGGTGTATCAGCGCACCGGACAGCCCTGCCGCCGCTGCGGCACGGCGATCCGCTCGGCGGCGCCGGGGCTGGAGGGCCGGCGGGTGTACTGGTGCCCGCACTGCCAACCCGACGTCCTCGAGGAGTAGCGAGCCGCCGCCGCAACGTGACAAGCTCGGTCGCGCGCATGTCGAGGCGCTTGACCAGGCTGGCCGAGATCCTCGGCATCAACGCGATCCCCGTGGTGGGCGTGCTCGCCGGCGACTGGTCGCCGTCGACCGCGCTGGCGGTCTACTGGGCCGAGAACCTCATCGCCTCGGTGCTCGTCGCCGCCCGCCTCGCCCTGCACGCGCGCTGGCGGGATCCGGCATCGGTGCCCCAGGTGCGGCCCGACTCGTCGTTCGCACCGCGCCGGGCGCTGGCCTTCCTCGGCACGGCGATTCCCTTCTCGCTCGCCCACGGCGTGATGCTGGCGCTCGTCTCCGCCGGGGTGCTCCACACCCGGCCCGACCTGGATCAGCTCCGCCAGGCGGCGATCGCCCTGGCCGTGCTGCAGGTGCTGGCCTTCGGGGTGGACTTGTGGACGCTGGCCGAGTGGCCGGTGAGCCGGGTGAACGAACGCGCGGACTACATCCTCGGGCGCGTGATGCTGGTGCACCTGAGCATCCTCGTCGGCATGTTCGTGGCCGGTTGGCTGGATCGTCCGGGCGCGTTCTTCGGCTTCTTCGTCGGCTGCAAGGTGCTCTCCGACCTCACCGCGCTGCTGCCGCGCATCGACGGGGGCACGCCCGGCGCACCGCCTCGCTGGCTCTCGCGGATCATGCGGCGCTTCCCTCGACAAAACGGCGAGACCTTCGACGAGTACTGGCGGCGCACCAACGTGCCGGCGGAGCCCGGGGCACCACCGGCGCCCCGTCCGACGTGGGCGGTCAAGCGCCGGAAGCGGCGCTGAGGTTCAGGAGGTGATCCGCTTCGGGTGCGCGTAGACGTTCAGGCTGTCGCCGCGCACGAAGCCGCACAAGGTGATGCCCGAGGCGCGGGCCAGGTCGATGGCGAGGCTCGACGGGGCCGACACCGCCGCCACCAGCGGCACGCCGCCGAGCAGCGCCTTCTGCACCAGCTCGTAGGACGTGCGTCCGCTCACCACCAGCATCGTGCGGTCGAGCGGCAGCCGGCCCTCGAGCAGCGCGTGGCCGATGGATCTTGTCGACCGCGTTGTGGCGCCCGACGTCCTCGGCGGCGCGGAGCACGTGGCCATCGAGATCGGTCAACGCCGCGGCATGCACCCCGCCGGTGGCGTCGAAGTTCCGCTGGGCGGTGCGCAGCGCCACGGGCAATCGGCGCACCACGGCCGCAGGCACCGTCCACGCGCCAGCGACGACCGCGGCGCGGGATCGCAGCGACTCGATGGTGCGGCGTCCGCACAGTCCGCACGCGGCGGTCGTCGTCACCTGCCGGCGTTCACCGAGCCGCACGGCCAGTCGATCCACGGCGGCGCCGACGACGGTGGCGGCGAGCACGTTGCCGAGAGCCTCGGGCTCGACGTCGAGGCATTGCTGGATGGCGCCGATCTCGGTGCTGTCGCGCACGACGTCCTCGGCCAGCAGGAAACCGGCCGCCAGTGCCAGGTCCTCGCCCGGGGTCCGCATGATCACCGCGAAGGGCGAGCCGTTGACCCGGATCTCCATCGGCTCTTCGACCGCCACCCGATCGGCCTCCGCGCGCGTGAACGCGCCAGTCCGCCGCTCGAGCTCGACGACGCGCACGCCGGTCTCCCGGCCCTTCGGTTCGGATTGTTCTGAGCGCCGGGCCCCGAGCTTTGAGCCCGGCACGTCAGCGGGTTCCGAGCCCCGGGTCCCGAGCCCCGGGCCCCGGCTCTTGATCGTCACGAGGCGTCGGTCTCCACGGTGCGTGGCGAGGGACTCCCGACGAGGCGCTCGATCGCCGCGACGACTTCCTGCAGCGGCGTCGGCTTCACCAGGAAGCCGTCACAGCCGGCCTCGAGAGCCCGGCGGGAGGTCTCGGCACAGGCATGCCCCGAGACCGCCAGCACCGGGATGTGCCGGGTGCGTGACGCCGCCTTGAGCTGGCGGGTGGCCTCGAAGCCGTCGACCCCCGGCAAGGACAGGTCCATGAGGATTACGGTGGGCGCCAGATCGTGGGTCAGGGCCAGCGCTTCGTCGACGGTGCCGGCCGTGGCCACCCGGTAACCACACACGCGCAGCCACTCGGCGTACATCTCGCGGGCATCGGGATAGTCGTCGACGACCAGCACGAGCGGCTGTGCGTTGGTCACGGCTGGGGCTGGTCGGGAGTATAGCCGCGGGTGCCGGCGGCGGCGCGTTGTTTCGCATGGATCAGCTACGATCCCGGGTTATGGCTCAGTCGTTTTCGTTCGACGTCACCTCCACGATCGACCTGCAAGAGGTAGACAACGCCGTCAACCAGGCGCGCAAGGAACTCGGCCAGCGCTACGACTTCAAGGGCTCCACGGCCACGATCGAGCTCGACCAGAAGGCGGGCACGCTGACGCTCACCGCCGAAGACGCCTTCAAGCTCGGCGCGGTGTGGGAGATCGTCCAGACCCGGCTCGTCCGTCGCAGCGTGCCGGTCAAGAACCTCAAGCCGGGCGAAACCGAGCACGCGTCAGCGGGCACGGTGCGCCAGGTGATCACGCTCCAGCAGGGCATCCCCACCGACGCATCGCGCGAGATCGTCAAGTTCCTCAAGGACCGGAAGGTCAAGAAGGTGCAGGCGTCGATCCAGGGCGACCAGCTGCGCCTCAGCTCGCCCTCGAAGGACGATCTGCAGGCGGCGATGGCGCTGCTGCGCGAGCAGGACTTCGGCGTGGCGCTGCAGTTCGGCAACTACCGATCGTGAATGTCCGCGGGGCGCCTGGCGGATTATTCCGGAGAAAAGCCTGAGCCGCGCGTTCCCGGGGTATTCTGGAGGGCGGTCGTACCCACCCGACCGCACGCTGGCGAACCGCCGGCCCCGAATCTAGGAGGATCTACGTGAAGCATGTTCGACGGATGACGTTTGCCGTGGCGCTCGCAGCAGCGGTGTGGATTGGCATGTCGCAGGTGGCGGCGCGCCAGGCAGCTCCAGGAGCGCCCAGCGGCCTGACCTACGTGGTGGGTCCGGGGGGCAGCTTGCAGCTCCAGTGGACGCATTCGACCGGGCCGTTCAGCCAGTACTTCATCGATGCGGCCGGAGCCCCCGGGGCGCCGCCGTTCCTGACCCTGCCGACCGGCTCCTTCGCCCAGCCGGGCAACCCGTTCTCGAAGCTGCCCGAGCTGCTGAGCTCGTTCAGCGCCACCGGCATCGCCCAGGGCAACTACTACGTCCGCATCCGCGGCGTGAACGGCGCGGCCGTTGGCGAGCCGAGCAATGAGATCGAGCTGCCGGTCAGGGCCGGCTGCCATCCGCCCGCCGCGCCGACGAACTTTACGGTGATCACGCGTGGCGCGCTCGGGCTGCTGATGTGGAATCCGGGCCCGGGCGGCGCACCGACCACCTACATCGTCCGCGCGGCCTTCCAGGCCAACGACCCGAACCCGCCGATTCAGATCCCGCTCGGCACGCCGTACTTCACGCTGGGCATTCCCGCGGGCACCTTCCACGTCTCGATCGCCGCCACCAACGCGTGCGGCACCAGTGGCCCGTCGAACGAGGTGGCCATCACGTCGCCGAGCACGACGCCGGCGCGGACGCCGGATCCGCCGGCCGGCCAACGTCTGCCGCAGCCGTTCGTGCGCGAACTGGTGTTCCAGTTCGCTCAGGAAGCCATCAACGCCGGCTTTCTCAACCCGTCGGTGGCGTGCCCGACGCGGCCCGGGTTCCCTGACGACAACATCGAAGCGCGGAAAACCCAACGCAATAACTACATCGATCACGTCGTGCGCCGGTTGCGGACCATCGATCAACGGTTCGGCTTCAACGCCAAGCCGACGCGGGCGATCGTCAACGCGATCATCGCCGGCGACGAGATCGCCTATCACTACGGGTCGGACGCGCCAGAGGGTTCGCCCAACGTCTACCTCGTGGACGTGCTCGGCGGGCACTGCACGGGGATCTTGGGGCAACCCGATCGGCACAATCCCGACTACCGGACCTTCTACGACGAGTTCGGCCGCTGGACCCTGGCCGGGCTGACACCGTAGGGTCGACGCCATGACTCCTGTCGCGCTGCGCGCCGGCGCCGGCCGCGGGCTCGCGCTCGTCGGCCTCGTCCTGCTCGCCACCGGCTGCAGTTCGCCCTCGAGCTCGCCGACCTCACCGTCGGCGGGCACCGGTGCATCGACGGCGGCTGGCGCGGACGGCTCCACCCTCAAAACAGCGGCGCCCCGGCTGGCCGCACCCCTGAACGGCGCGACCGTGTCGGCCACGCCGTCGCTCATCGGCGAGCCGGCCGTCGGGCGCTACACAACGGTGCGGGTCAATACGCTGCGCTTCCAGCTGAGCGAGGCGGAGGACTTCGCCTCGCTCACCGGCGAGGGCACGGCCTCGGCCAACGCCGGCGGCCTGGTGATCTACGCCGTGACGCGGGCGCAGCGCGCCGGTACACGCATCTACTGGCGCGCCCGGGCCGAGCTCGACGGCGCCTTCGGCCCCTGGTCGTCCACCAGCAACTTCATGGTCACCGGGTCGCCAGCTCCGGCGCCCACACCGGGCGGTGCCCGCACGCCGAACCCGCCGGCGGGCCAGCGCTTGCCGCTGCCCGACGTCCGCGGCCTCATCGTGCAGTGGACCAACGAGCGGCCCGACCTGTTCCCGTCGCAGCAGTGCCCGCAGGGCATCAAGTACGTCCCCAACCCGTGGCAGAACTACATCATGGACCGCCTGCGCCAGCTCGACACGCGGTGGGGCTACAACGCCAAGCCGACGCGCACGGCCGCCGACAACGGCGGCGTCCCGGTGGTGGCGGCCGGCGACGAGGTTCTCTACAACTACGGGTCGGGAGCCGACGAGGGCAACACCAACGAGGTCTACGCCGTGGACATCCTCGAGCAGCACTGCGGGAACCCGCGGCCGACCTGGCGCGTGTTCACTGGTGAGGAGCCGGTTCGCTGGACCGGCGCTGGCCGCTTCTAGCACATTCGGTCCAGCGCTTCGGCTCCGCGTAGCGGCTAGCGGCTTCAGGCGTCCAGGAAGAAGTCGCCCATGAGGTCCGCTTCCGCAGCGCCCTCGGGCAGATAACGCGACAGGTCGGTCACCCCGGCCTCGGCAAGCACCTCGTCGTCGATGAGGAAGCGGCCCGTGCACTCGCGGCTCGAGCGAGCGAGGATCGCATGGGCGGCGTCGGCCATGATGCTGGCCTTGCGCGTGCGGCGGCGCCGTGTCTCCTCGCCGGCAATGAGGGTGATCGCCGCGGTGTCGATGGCGGTGCGCGGCCACAGCGCGTTCACGGCCACGCCCTGGGCCCGGAACTCCTCGGCCATGCCGAGCACGCACAGGCTCATCCCGTACTTGGCCATGGTGTAGGCGACATGCGGAGCGAACCAGCGCGGACTCAGGTTGAGCGGCGGCGCGATGTTGAGCACGTGCGGGTTCGCCGCGCCGACCAGATGCGGCAGGCAAAGCTGGGTCGCCAGGTAGGTGCCGCGCACGTTGACCTGGTGCATCAGGTCGAAGCGCCGGATCGGCGTGGCCAGCGTGCCGGTGAGATAGATGGCCGAGGCGTTGTTGACCAGGACGTCGATGCCGCCGAACCGGTCCACGGCCGCCGTCACCGCCGCCCGGACGTCGGCTTCCTCACGAACGTCCATCGCCACCGCCAGCGCCTTGCCGCCGGCCTGTTCGATGGCCGCGGCCGCGGTGTGAATCGTGCCCGGCAGCTTCGGATGCGGCTCGGTGGTCTTGCCGGTGACGACGACATTGGCGCCGTCAGCCGCCGCGCGCAGCCCGATGGCCAGCCCGATGCCCCGGCTGGCACCGGTAATGAAGACAGTCTTGCCGGCGAGTGACATGGGCGCCATTGTGACTCGGCCGGGGCGCCATCTGCGAGAGTCCGACGTCGTGGGCAACGCGGCTGCGGCGGTGTGGATCCTCCTCCAGGCCGAATGATCTACAGCAGCGGCCTGAGGCCAGGAGGAGGAGCCGCGCCGACGCAGCCGCGCTCTGTCACCACTGTACGCACGAACGCCCGGAGCGGCGGGGCCGTCCGGGCGTCAGTTGACTTGATGTGTGGTCGGAGCTACTCGACGTAGCTGTAACCGCAGTTGTCGCACACCCACATGCGGCCCTGCTTGTACATGTTGTAGGCGCACTGCGGGCAGATGCGGTACTCGCGACCTTCCTGGTCGGTGTAGGTCTTCTCGCCGCTCTTGCCCTTCTCCTCGTTGGCGAACGGGTCCTTCTTTTCCTGCGGCTTCTGCTGGCTCTGGTCGGCGTCCTGTTCCTGGGCGGCGGCCGGGGATGCGACCTTCAGGCCAATCGCGGCGGCAAACAGCGCGGAGCCGCGAAGAAAGCCCCGACGGTCAACGGTGGTCTCGAACATGGGCGCGTGTCTCCTCAATCAGCCAGACGGCTGTCATTAGTGTAGGGGAAATGAACCGCCGATCTACAGGAAACTGCTGAGTCGGCCGGGTAAAACGTTGTCGCCGCGGACAAGACAGCTGGTGACAAGGGCGGCGGCCGTGTTCACTATTGGAACACCCGCAGCAGCCGGCCGATGGGATCGTAGAAGCGATCGACCACCCGTTCCTTCAACGGGATGATGGCGTTGTCGGTGATGTGGATGTGCTCCGGGCACACCTTGGTGCAGCACTTGGTGATGTTGCAGTAGCCGATGCCGTGCTGGTCCTTGAGCTCGGGCACGCGGTCGGCGGTGTCGAGCGGGTTGGTCTCGAGCGCCGCCGCGTAGACCAGCAGCCGCGGCCCGATGAACTCCTCGTGCTTGCCGTGGTCGCGCAGCACGTGGCAGACGTCCTGGCACAGGAAGCACTCGATGCACTTGCGGAACTCCTGCACCCGGTCGATGTCGCGCTGCGCCATCCGCCAGGTGCCATCGGCGGCGTCGGCCTTCCGCGGCGAGAACTTCCGGATCGTCGTCTTCTTGCGGAAGTTCCACGAGACGTCGGTGACCAGGTCCTTGATGAGCGGGAACGTGCGCATCGGCTCGACGGTGACCGGCTCGTTGAGGTCGAGCGTGTTCAGCCGGCACATGCACATCAGCTTCGGACGGCCGTTGATCTCGGCCGAGCACGATCCGCACTTGCCGGCCTTGCAGTTCCACCGCACGGCCAGATCCGGCGCCTGCTCGGCCTGGATGCGGTGCACCGCATCGAGCACGACCATGCCCTCCGAGATCTCGGTGCTGTAGGGCTGATACCCGCCGCTCCCCGGCGTCCCCGGGTCGCTGCGCCAGATCTTGAACGTCGCCTTCATCGTGTGTGTCCTGTCCGGTGCAGGCAATTCGGGAAGCCCCAGCCCCCAGCCCCTAGCCCCCAGCCCTATGTCTTTTGCTCTTCAATGATCTGCTTCAGCTCCGCCGGCATCTCGGGCAGCGGGGTCCGTCCCAGCTGCATCGAGCCGTCGCCGGCCTGCTTGATCGTGAAGTTGAACGTCGCGAACTCGGCCGCCTTCTCGGGAAAGTCGTCCCGGAAGTGGCCGCCGCGGCTCTCCTTGCGCTCCAGTGCCGAGCGGGCGATGGCCTCCGAGACGGTGAGCAGGTTGCGCAGGTCGAGCGCCGTGTGCCAGCCGGCGTTGTACTCGCGGTGCCCGGCCACGCCGACGCGCGACGCCCGCTCGTTGAGCGCGGCGATCCTGGTGATCGCTTCGCGCATCTCGCTCTCGGTGCGGACGATGCCCACCAGGCCCTGCATGGCCTGCTGCAGGTCGGCTTGTACCGAATAGGGATTCTCGGCCGCGCCGCCGCGATCGAACGGCGCCAGCGCCTCCTTCATCGCGCGGTCCACGGCTCCCGGGTCGACGGTCGGCTGGGCGTGGACCTTGGCGTACTGCGCCGCGTATTCCCCGGCCCGTTGGCCGAACACGATCAGGTCCGACAGCGAGTTGCCGCCCAGGCGGTTGGCGCCGTTGATCCCGGCCGCGCACTCGCCGGCCGCGAACAGGCCGGGCACCGACGACTCCTGCGTGTCGGCGTCCACCCGCACGCCGCCCATGATGTAGTGCGTCGTCGGGCCGACTTCCATCGGCTCCTTGGTGATGTCGAGATCCGCCAGCTCCTTGAACTGGTGGTACATGCTCGGCAGCTTGCGCTTGATGTGCGATTCGCCGTCGGACAGCTTCTCCTTGATCCAGGCGATGTCGAGGAACACGCCGCCGTGCGGGGATCCGCGGCCCGCCTTCACCTCGCCAACGATGCAGCGGGCGACGTGGTCGCGGGTGAGCAGCTCGGGCGGACGGCGCGCGGACTTGTCGCCCTGGGTGTAACGCCAGCCTTCTTCGGGATCGGACGCGGTCTGCGGCTTGTAGTTGTCGGGGATGTCGTCGAACATGAACCGACGTCCCTCGGAGTTCTTCAGCACCCCGCCCTCGCCGCGCACGCCCTCGGTGACCAGGATGCCCTTCACGCTGGGCGGCCAGACCATCCCGGTGGGATGGAACTGGATGAACTCCATGTCGATGAGCTCGGCGCCGGCGCGATACGCCAGCGCGTGGCCGTCGCCGGTGCCTTCCCAGCTGTTGCTGGTCACCTGGTAGGCGCGGCCGACACCGCCCGTGGCCAGGACGATGGCCTTGGCCTGGAACAGGTGGAAGCGGCCGCGCTCGCGGTCGTAGCCCAGCGCGCCGGCCACCCGGCCGTTGTCGAGGATGAGCTCGACGACGGTGTGCTCCATGTGCACGGTGGCGCCGAGGTAGACGGTGTGATCCTGCAGCGCGCGGATCAGCTCCAGGCCAGTGCGATCGCCGACGTGCGCGAGCCGCGGATAGCGGTGGCCGCCGAAGTTGCGCTGGTTGATGCGGCCGTCGGGGGTGCGGTCGAACACCGCGCCCCAGCCCTCGAGCTCGCGGACGCGATCGGGCGCCTCCCTGGCGTGCAGCTCCGCCATGCGCCAGTTGTTCACGTACTGGCCGCCGCGCATCGTGTCGGCGAAGTGCACCTTCCAGTTGTCGCGATCGTCGTTGTGGCCCATCGCCGCGGCCATGCCGCCCTCGGCCATCACCGTGTGGGCCTTGCCCAGGAGCGACTTGCAGATGAGCCCCACCGACACGCCGGCGCCGCAGGCCTCGATGGCGGCGCGCAGGCCGGCGCCGCCGGCGCCGATGACCAGCACGTCGTACGAGAACGTGGCGTGCACGGCCATTTAGTGTTTCGTCTCCGACGTCATGTTAAGCACCGAGGGTCGCGATGCGCCCGGACGTTCACCCCAACGTGCCCAGTCCGCACGTTGGGGACCCCGACGTAAGGCGCGACGACAGCCGGGGCCCCCACGACGCGTGGTGTGCGTCGTGGGGTGGCCGTGAATACCTTGAGTATTTGAGGAAGGAGCAACGCCGCCAGCCGGGATGCAGCGCGAGCCGAATGCAACAAGACGTCGGAGACGAGACACTAGAACAACCTCAGGTCGGACCAGATGCCCATCGAACACAGCCTGATGTAGAGGTCGCTGAACGCCACCGAGAACAGGCTGCACCACGCAAACAGCTGGTGCTTGTAGTTCAGCGCCGTGCTGCATGCATACGCCTTGTCGCACACCGGCGACTTCGAGACCTCGTCCTTGAACCCGCCGACCAGGTGGCGCAGGGCGTGGCAGCCGAAGGTGTAGCTGCCCAGCAGCCCGACGTTGGCCGCCAGCAGCAGCGTGCCGACGCCGATGCCGAACTCCTGCTGGCCGGTGGCCGGGTTGTCGAACCACAGCGCCAGCCAGACGTCCCAGCTCAGCAGGCCCAGGAAGACGAGCGCGATGTAGAGCGTGTAGCGGTGGATGTTCTGCAGAATCAGCGGAAACGAGTTCTCGCCGAGGTAGCCCTTCCGTGGTTCGCCGACCGAGCACGACGGCGGATCGGCCCAGAACGCCTTGTAGTAGGCGCCGCGGTAGTAGTAGCAGGTGAAGCGGAAGCTGCCGGGGAACGGCAGAATCAGCATCGCCGGCGAGAAGACGATGAAGCCGGGCCACCACGGCGGGCGGGTGCCGAACCACGCGTGCGGCGAATCGCCCCACAGCACCGGGGCATAGACGGGCGACAGGTATGGACCGAACTCGTAGTGCTCACCCTGGAACATCGCCCAGGTCAAGTAGCCGAGCAGCAGCGACAAGCCGGCGACGACCACTACCGGCTCGGCCCACCACGTGTCGCGGCGCGAGGTCTTGCCCAGCCCCGCCGACCCCACCTGGGTGAGTGGAATGACCGCCATCAGATCAGCTCCTCACGGGTTGCTTTCAATCCAGTCGTACCACCAAATAGGATACGTGCCGCCGCGCGGCGAATGCAACCGATGCGGACCGCGCCATCGGCGCGCCGCTCAGCCGACAAAGCCGACGCGCGCGTGCGAACCGTCGCAGAACGGTTTGTTGGCCGAGTGGCCGCAGCGGCAGAACGACGTCACCCTGGCGCGCTCGACGACCGAGCCGTCGGGCAGGGTGACGGCGAGCGCGGCGTGGACCACGAGCGGGCCGTTGGGGCGCGCGAGCACCTGCACGACTGGTGCGGCCGGAGCCGCCGCCGCGGCGTCGGCCGACGGCGCGCCCATTGCGTCGCGCTCCCAGGACAGCGCGCCCGACGGACAGGCGTCCACCTGGCGCACGATCGCGTCGGTCGTGGCCCCGCCGATTCGCACCCACGGCCGCTCGCGCGGGTCGAAGACCGACGGCAGGCCCTGGAAGCAGATGGTGGAGTGCACGCAGAGGTCCGGCTTCCAGACGACCGTGATCTCGCCGTTGCTGTAGCGCTTGGTGATCGACATGCCGGCGTGCCCCTCTCAGGCCACCGTGCGAATCTGCACGCCGCCGGCCAGCCGCTTCGACACGGGACACTTGCCGGCCACCTCGGTGAGCCGCGCCCGCTGGTCGTCCGACAACTCCCCCTCGAGCGCGAGCCGCCGCTCGATGACGTAGGCGCCCTCGTGGTCGCCGCCGCTCACCTCGACGCGCGCGTGACGCAGATCCCAGCCCTTGCGCCGGGCGTACATCTGCAGGGTGACGGTGATGCAGGAGGCCAGCGCGGCCAGCAGGAGCTCGGTCGGCGTCGGCGCGGTGTCGGCGGCGTCGAACGCGGCGCCCTCGTCGGCCGTGAGCCGGTGCTGGCGGATGCGGATCGACTGGATGTAGGGGGCGGCGCCGAACTCGGCCGTGACCGTGCTCATGCGGCGAGCGTACTCCAGGCTGGGGGCTGGGTTCTGGGGGCTGGGGACTAGGGCGTGCGGTCGTCACGCTGGCTAACGATGCGCCCACGAGCAAGGCTTGTGCGTCGCGTGCATATAGCCGCGACGCGAACGCGTGACGTGTCGAGCCCTAGTCCCCAGTCCCCAGCCCCTAGCCCCCGGTCCTTAGCCTGGCGCGTTGATCATGAAAGAGGCCATGTGATGGAAGAAGGGCTGCAGCACGGCCACGGCATCGTCGGGCAGGGCGGCTTCGACCAGGGCCCGGTCCATCAGCGCCACCCAGCGATTTCGGGCCGCGGTGTCGATGGCGAACGGCATGTGCCGCATCCGCAGCCGCGGATGCCCGCGCTGCTCGATGTAGCGCGGCGGGCCGCCGAAGCGGCCCACCAGGAAGTCGCGCAGCCGCTCCTCGGCCGCCGCCAGGTCGTGGGCGGGATACATCCGCCCCAGGACGTCGTCGGTGGGCACCTGGGCATAGAAGGCACGGACGAGGCGGGCGAAGCCGTCTTCGCCGATGCGGGCGTAGACCTCTCCTTCGGACAACGGCGGGACGCTCATCCGCCGATCATAGAATGATCGGCATGAGTGAGAACGACGCGCCCAAGAGCGCCTACGAGCTGGCGATGGCGCGGCTCCGCAAGAAGGACGCCGACGAGGGCGCGGTGGACGCCCCGCTCACCGAAGAGCAGCGGGCCGCCATCGCCGACGTGAAACAGGTCTACGCCGCCCGGCGGGCTCAGGCGGAAATCATGCTCACCGCGGCGCGCGCCACCGCCCACGACGTGGAGACGCTGGCCCGGCTGAACGACGAGTTCCGCCGCGACACCGACCGCATGGCCCGCGAGCTCGAAGAGAAGATCGCGGCGATCCGGCGCGGCTAGCCGCGTGTCGGCCGTCGCCTCAGGTCAGCCGCAACAGGATCGTCTGGAGGTAGCGCGCCTCGGCGTCGGCCAGCTCGGTTGGGTGGTCGGGCGGCAGCAGTCCCACCGACAGCACCTGCGCTCGGCGGCCGGCGGCGGCGGTCCCGGCCTGCGCCGCGCCCACCAGCGAAAACCCGCGGGTGTTGCTGGCCAGCCACGCCAGGCCGCCGGGCGCCACCAGCCGGCACGCGTCGGTGATGAGGCCGCTGTAGTCGCGGTCGATCGCGAAGGCGGCGTCGCGGGCCGGGGAGAAGCTGGGCGGGTCCACCATGACCAGGTCGAACACCTCACCGCTGGCCGCGGCCGACGTCGCGAAGCGGCGGGCGTCGGCGGCAACGGTGCGGTGTCGCTCGGCTGGCACGTCGTTCAGCGCGGCGTTGTCACGGGCCCAGGCCAGGACCCCCTCGGAGAGATCGACGCTGGTCACATGGACGGCGCCCCCGGTGGCGGCGGCCACCGAGAGGGTGCCGGTGTAGGCGAACAGATTCAGCACGCGCCGGCCGCCGGCCAGCGACGCCAGACGCAACCGTTCGGCGCGCATGTCGCCGAACAGCCCGACGTTGATGCCGGTCGACAGGTGGACCTCGAAGCGCCACGGTCCTTCGCGGACGACAAGACGCTCGGGCGGCGTCTGGCCGACGATCTCCACGACGACCTGGGCGCCGTGCGCGGCCGATCCGCGGCCGCGGTGCTTCACCACCACGCCCTCGGCCAGGGTGCGCGTCACCAGCCGGCGCGCCACGGCGCCGGCCAGCGGCAGCAGCGCGGGGGTGAGCGCCGACGCGACCGCGAACGGCCCATAGATGTCGACGTACACGCCGGGCAGCGCATCGCCGGCGCCGTGCACGAGCCGATAGGCCGCCTCGGGGCCGGTCACGGCGGCAGCACGGCGCCAGGCCAGCGCGGCGTCGAGACGGGCGTCGAGGTAGGCGTCGCCAGTCGACGTCCACGGGTCGCCGGCGCGGGTCATCAGGCGCCAGCACTCGGCGGTGCGATCGGCGATCGCCAAGCCGATCGCGCTGCCACTCCGCGACTCGAGGGGCACCAGCGCGCCGTCGTCGACTTCACCTGCCGGCGCCAGCGTGAACGGCAGATCGCACGCCCGCACCAGGCGATCCAGGGCCCGATCGGGCACGACCACCGCCGTGAGCCTCAATCGACACCCTCCGCCGTCCACCGGCGATCGAACCAGGCGGCCAGCCGTTCGAGATCAGCGGGCCACGCCGCCGCGGCCCGCACCCGGCGGCCGTCCGCCGGGCGCGGCAGATCGCGGGCGCTGGCGTGCAGCGCCAGTCGGGTGAGCGAAGCGGCATGGCGGAAGATCATGCTCGGGCGTCCGTCTACAGGATCGGCCAGGATGGGCGTGCGGATGACATGCAGATGCACACGAATCTGGTGACGGCGTCCCGCACGCCGGACTCTCCGGCGCTTGCCGGCCGCGACTTGCCCTTGCGCGCCGGGTGCATCGCCACGGTGATCGTGCCCTCAGCGGGCACCGGCACCCCAATGCCGAGCGCGCGGCACGTCTTGTCAGGCTTGTCCACCACGACCAGCCCATCGTCCTCATACAGGAACGCAACCGGCGGGGGCGTGGACGACACAGCGTCATCTTCTCGCGGATTGGCGCGACAACCCATCGGTTGGAACGCGGTTTGAACTGTGCGGCCGGAGAGGTGCGAATGGTCCACTGGGGAGGACAGGGACGGGGGCTGGGGACTGAGGGCTGGGGGCTAGGGCGTGCATCTGTCACGCCGATCGCTCCGCTCGCCATCCTTGTTGTCGCGCTGCTCGGTGTCGCGCTGCCATCGAAGGCGGAGGCACAGCCGGCGATCGGCTTCTACGGCGGCGGGACGGTCGATCCCGAACAGGTCTTCGGCGGCGTCTTCTTCCAGTCGGGCGACATCTTCGGCGGGCTGCGGGTGCGGCCGAGCGTCGACGGCGGCACCGGCGACGGCCTGCGGATCGCGGCCATCAACCTGGATCTCGTCTACGGCTTTCCCCTCGGCGCGAGCGGCTGGACGCTCATCCAGGGCGGCGGGCCGAGCATCGTCATCACGCGGTTTGCGGACTTCGACGAGAAGGACACGAGCGTCGGCGGCCACTACTTCTTCGGCTTCGGACACGACAGCGGCTTCTTCACCGAAGTGCGACTGGGCAGCGGCGCCGCGCAGACCCTGTCGGTCGCCGTTGGCTGGGCCATCTCGTTGGACTGACGCCCATCGGGGCTCGGGGCTCGGCGCTCGGGTCTCGGGCGCGCCTTCGGCGCGTCGGCGCGGGTACACTTCGACAATGGCGGAGCGCTCGCGTACGATCACGTGGGACGACCCGATGACGATGCCGGGGCTGGCGGCCGCCGGTCCTGGACTGGAGACCCTGCGGCGGGTGATCGCCGGCGAGTTGCCGTCCACGCCGATGGCCCGCCTGATGGACATCCACCTGGCCGAAGCCGACGCCGGCCGCGTGGTCTTCGAGGCCACCCCGGCCGACTTCCACTACAACTTCTCGGGTGGGGTGCACGGCGGCTTCGCCGCGACGCTGCTCGACTCGGCGATGGCCTGCGCGATCTACACGACGTTGGACGCCGGCCAGAACTGCCCGACGCTCGAGCTGAAGATCAACTACGTCAAGGCGATCACTCGCGAGATCGGACCGGTACGCGGCGTCGGCCGGGTGATCCACCGCGGCCGCACCACCGCGCTGGCCGAGGGCCGGGTCGAGACCGCCGCGGGCGTGCTGCTCGCCTACGCCACCACCACCTGCCTCATCGTGCGCGCGGCGTCGCCAGGGCATGGCGGCACCAGCGACGTGTAGGGCAGCTCTTTTGAGCACGTCGTCAGGGCAAAGCTCTGCCCTACGAGCTGCCTCCGGCAGAGCTAGAGCTCGGCCCTACGAGGCACCTCTTGCGTCTGCCGCGGCCCCATCAGCGGCTTGACCAGCCAGGCGGCCAGCACTGCCAGCACCACCAGCATCGCCCACCGCAGCAGCGCGGCGACGAACGCCAGGTCGAAGACCGGCCACTGCACCGGGAACTGCACCAGGACGTTCCAGCGCTCGGCCAGCCAGTGCCAGGCCGTGTGGGCGACGAACGCCGAGAGGAGGATCGTGCCGACCCGCTCGTCGACCACGCGCGCGAAGAGCAGGCCGAGCAGCGGCAGGATTACGACCAGCACCAGCAGCTGGCCCAGCTCGACGCCGACGTTGAAGGCCAGCAGCGACGTCAGCAGGTGGCTGCCGGCGAACTGCAGCGATTCGCGCAGCGCGAACGAGAAGCCGAAGCCGTGGACCAGCCCGAAGGCAAACGTCACGACCCAGCGGCGCTGCAGGTGGGCGCCGGTGATGTTCTCGATCGCCATGTAGACGATCGACGCGGCAATCAACGTCTCGATGAGCGGCGGAAACCACAACGCCGAAGGCGCCATGTCGAACGCCGAGGCGATGAGGGTGATCGAATGCGCCACCGTGAACGCGGTCACCACCGCTGCCAGCGGCCGCAGCCGGCGGAACGGAATGACCAGGCAGAACAGGAACAGCAGGTGGTCGATGCCGTCGAGGATGTGGAAGAACCCGTCCTTGACGAACCGGAACGCCGCCTGGTGCCAGCGCGGGTCGAGCTGCACGATGCCGGCGTCGCCGTGCACGTCGAAGGCGCGCTCGGGGCTGCCGGGGGCCAGCAGACGCATCACCACGTTGACCCGCAGGCCCAGCCGGGTCAGCCCGGGCCGGATGGCGAAGCGCGACCGATCGGACTGGATGTCGTAGGCGAAGGCCACGTCGAGCAGGCCGTCCTGCCAGTAGAGGGTCGTGTCCTCGGGCATCGGCGGGCCCAGCAGGCTGGCCTGAGCCTCGGCGAAGCTGGCGAACGACCGGTCGGAGGGCAGCGAGACGCGGGCGTGGGTGACCCGCGGGGTGCCCAGAGGCCGCCCATCCTCGAACAGCTCGACGAAGTCGCCGATCCAGAGCATCGCCGCGTCTTCGAGGGTGGGCCCGACCCGCGCCAGATCGAGGAAACCGTTCTCGCGCAGCGGGATATCGACGTCGCGCATCGCCTTGAGCGGCGCCCGCACTAGGAAGGTCAGGGTGCCGCCCTCGGGCCGGAGGAACGTCTGCACCGTGACTTCGTTGGGAATCTCGTGGGCGCGCGGCTGGGCCATCAGGGCCAGGCACGCCACGCCGACCACCGCCAGGGTCCGTCGCACGGAGGGAGGGTACCGGGCCGGCGGCGCGTCTGGCAAGCGCCACCCGGGCGCCCCCCGAACCACGGCGCCGCCGGCCTGGCGGTTCCGTGTATACTCGCCGGGTTTTGGTACCCCGCACCCGGCGGGGTCCCTGTTCGGGAGGCACCATGAGCCGTGTTATCCGGTCGCGCAAGGTCAAGGTGGGCAGCGCGCTCGTCGCGTTGGCGCTGGCAATGGGCCTGAGTGCGTCGTGGCTCGAGCAGCGCGCCGTGCTCGAGGCCCAGGCAGGCGCGGTCGCCCCGCGCTTCGAAGTGGATCCGATGTGGCCCAAGCCGATGCCCAACAACTGGGTGATGGGCATGACCATCGGCATCGGCATCGACGAACGCGATCACGTGTGGGTCATCCATCGCGGCAACGACCCCGGCAACCTCGATCGCACGGAGCTGGCCGTCGTCCAGGCGGGCACCCCGCGGGTCGGTGAGTGCTGCGATCCGGCGCCGCCGGTGCTCGAGTTCGATCCGGCCGGCAACCTCGTCGGCCACTGGGGCGGCAAGGGCCAGGGCTACGATTGGCCGGAGTCGAACCACGGCATCGTCGTCGACCACAAGGGCTTCGTCTGGATCGGCGGCAACGGCGGCCCCGACGCCCACATCCTGAAGTTCACCCGCGACGGCAAGTTCGTGGCGCAGTTCGGCAAGCAGGGCGCGCTCAAGGATCCGGCGTCGCCGGCCGAGAAGCCCACCTTCAAGGCCAACAGCCACGACATGAACAACTTCGGCCGGGTGGCCAAGATCTTCATCGACCCGCGCGCCAACGAGGCCTACGTGGCTGACGGTTACTTCAACAAGCGCGTCGCGGTCATCGACATGGACTCGGGCAAGATCAAGCGCTACTGGGGCGCCTACGGCGCCAAGCCCGACGACGCCCCGATGGGCCGTTACATCCCCACCGACCCGCCGGCCAAGCAGTTCCGCAACCCGGTGCACTGCGCCGAGATGTCAGTGGACGGCATGGTCTACGTCTGCGATCGTCCGAACGATCGCATCCAGGTCTTCACCAAGGACGGCAAGTTCGTGAGCGAGCACTTCGTCGAGAAGACCACCCTGGCCGACGGCTCGGTGTGGGACGTCGCCTTCTCGAAGGACGCCGCCCAGAAGTACCTCTACATGGCCGACGGCGTGAACGAGCACGTGCGCATCTTCGACCGCAAGTCGATGACCGAGCTGACCAACTTCGGCTACGGCGGCCGCCAGCCCGGGATGTTCCTGGGCGTGCACAGCATCGCCACCGACTCGAAGGGCAACATCTACACGACCGAGACCTACACCGGGAAGCGCCTGCAGAAGTTCGTGTTCAAGGGCGAGGGCCCGGTCACGACCAGCAAGCAGGGCGTGCCCTGGCCGAAGACCAGCGGCAACTGAAGCCGGCTGGCCCCGCTCGGCGGGGCGGCGGGTGAAATAGTCACGGCGGCAGCCTTCGGGCTGCCGCCGTTGTCTCGTACGGCGAGGTCAGCGGCAGGCCGCGTCGAGCATGCGCACCTTGTTCACGTCGACGCGCCGCACCAGGACCGCGATCTTCCGATCGGCGTTGGGACCCGGCACGATCGACGTGTTCGGCACCCGCGCCTTCATGTCGCGGCCGTCGGACTCGACCTCGATCTCGGTCCACTGATCCTTGCGGTCGATCTTGATCTGCCCGTCCTGGAGGTCGCCCTTCAAATCGCCGTCGACCTCCACCTGGTGGCCGATGTGCGGCAGCAAGGCGTCGTCCTTGTCGAGCCAGTAGAAGATGTTGGTCACGACACCGGCGGTCCCCATGCTGGTCGGGGCCGTCGTACGCGGCTCCGGCGAGGTCGAGGCCGGCTCGCGCGGTGTGTTGATCAGCAGATAGCCGTCGCCGTCGTCGGCTCTGACCACGCAGCCGGTGAGCTTGACGGGATCCGCCGCGGAACTGGCGTGGCCGATTTCAGCGGCTCCCAGTACCATCGCGGCCACAGTTAGCACCCCCGTCGTCCGTCTATAGGCTGTCATGCTGCCTCCTTGGGTCGCCAGCGGCGTCCAATGGCAGAGGTGTGCAAGTCCAGTACCACGGAATGTTCCCGTCGGAGCTCGGGGCTGGGCCCGGGGCTCAGAGCGATTGCTCGACCCGGGGCGGCGCCGGTCCGAGCGCGAGCGGGTCGAAGGGATACGGCACCGGCGGGCCCTCGCGGGTCGGCCACACCGTGACGGCGTGTCCCGGCGTGCCGTCGTCGCCGCGGCCGTTGCGCAGGCCGATGGCCACCGTGGCCAGCCCGTACTCACCGCGCTCTTCGATCGCCGTCACCCGTCCCCACGCGGTCAGCGTCTCGCCCGGCACGTTCATGCCGCGGAACTGGAACGCCATCGTCCACAACCAGCCCGACTCCCCCACCCAGTCGGTGACCAGCTGCAGCAGCACGTGCTGCTTCCACGAGCCGTTCACCACCACGTCGGGCAGCCCGTCGTGTGCCGTGGCGTAGCGCCAGTCGAAGTGGATGCGGTGCCAGTTCTCCATCGCCGCCGCCCAGCGGACCAGGTGCGACGGCGTGATCGGGCCCTTCACCAGCGGCGGCAATTGGTCGCCCACGGCGATGTCCTCGATCGACAGCGGCGCGTGCGTGGGCGTCTTCATCGCAGCACCATCGTGTTGGTCGCGCGCAGCAGCGGCTCGCCGGCGGCGGTGGCGTAGTCGTCCTCGATGACGACGAACACCATCGGGCCCGACGCCCCGTCCTTCTGGTAGATGTCCTTGTAGCGGCTGCGGCACACGATCCGCTCGCCCATCCGCGCGTAGCGGAAGAGCTCGTAGGCATAGCCGCCGTTCAGGAGCCGTTGCAGCGGCACGTCGATCGGCGGCAGGCCGGGGCGCAGGGCGCGGCCGTAGCCGCCGAGCCCGCCCAGGTCGTCGCCGTCGAGCGGGTCGGGGGACGCGGGAGCGCGGCGGAAGGCGTGCACCGGGAAGCCCGGCGGGGCGACGACGCCGCCGAAGCGCCGGGCCGCCGGGGATTCCGGATCCCAGTACCGCGCGGCCGCGTCCATCGTCGCGTGGTGGAACCGCCGCACCTCACCCGCCTCGACCGGATGCGTGGCCTCGATGGGCGGCGCCTCCCGGCCGATGAGCGCCAGGATGGCGGGCGTCAGATAGTTCACGTGCGGGCTCGCGATCTATCGTTTATTCTTGATCCCATGAACTTGTCCAGAATCGGCCTGGTCGCCCTCCCGGTCGTGTGGCTGACCGTCGTGGCGGTGTCGCTGCAGGCCAGGCAGGAACAAAGCGTCACGGCCGGGGTGTACACCGACGAACAGGCAACTCGCGGCGCCGAGGTCTACAACAAGGAATGCTCGTCCTGCCACGGCGCCGGGCTCGAGGGTGACGGTTTCGCTCCGGCGCTCTCCGGGACCGAGTTCCTGAGCAACTGGAACGGCACCACGCTGGGTGATCTCTTCGATCGGATCCGCATCTCGATGCCCCCGGGCAACCCGTCGTCGGTGCCGGCCCAGGGCAAGGCCGACATCGTGGCGCACCTGCTGAAGTCGAACAAGTACCCGGCGGGCACCACCGAGATCGTCAAGGATCTCGAGCCCCTGAAGCTGATCAAGTTCGAGCTGCCGAAGTAGCGAGGCCGGCCGCGACTGTTCCGCGGAGGACCAGTCGGCTGTGCTGTTCCTGCACAGCGCCGGCTCAAGATCGTCGGCGGGTCCGGTGTCTCACTCCCCGCTGCGGCGCGTCCCGTCGACGTCGCAGAACCCACGAAACGTCAACAATTTCGGACCGATCTGGCCGCGGGCTGGTGCCGGTGGGCGCGACCGGACCCAGACTCTCTTGCCGGGCACATCGATTGCAATTTGCGCGGTCGTGCTGGATACCCCGAGGCCGCTGGCATCGCTGCCGGCGGACCTGTTGCACACCTGTCCGGTGTGCGGCCACGAGATGGCCGTGATGGTGGCCGACCTGCCCAAGGGCCGGCTTACCCAGTGCGCCAGCTGTGGCGAACTCGACTACCGGCGCAAGGTCCTCGCGGTGTCGCACGCGGCCAGGGCGGCGGTCGAATCCTAGCCTCACCCCCCGTCCCCTGACCAGCATTCCCAGGCGACCCAAAGGCCTCCAGACCGCATGCTATGCTCGGCCTCGGACCGCCCGAGGAACGAAACGCCGTGCCGATCTTCGAGTACCGCTGCCAGTCGTGCCGCCACGAGTTCGAGACGCTGGTCCGCACCGGCGACACCCCGGCCTGCCCCAAGTGCGCCGGCGTCGAGCTCGACAAGCTCCTGTCGCTGCCCGCCATCAAGTCCGAGTCCACGCACGGCCTGGCGATGCGCGCCGCCCAGAAGCGCGACAAGTCCCAGCAGGGTGAGAAAGCCCGCGAGCAGCGCGAGTACGAGCTGAACCACGACGACTGAGCCGGGCGCCGTCGGCGCCCGGCGAGGCTGGGTGCTGGAGGCTAGGGACTAGGGCTAGCAAGAAGACACGAAGGGCCGGGCGATAACGCCCGGCCCTTTCGTCACGTTTGGGGCTCTTCGACGAGCCCCAGTCCCCAGCCCCTAGCCCCTAGAACCTGGCAAGCACGGTGAACTGCGCCGCCCGTGCCGGCTGCTGGTTGCGCAGCTGCAGGTAGTTGGCGGTGTTGAAGCGCTCGTTGGCGCCGTTGTAGTTGTACTGGCTGTAGTTGCCATCGTTCAGCAGGTTGAAGATCGCCACGCCGAGTACCACTTCACGGCTGCCGCCGAAGTTGATCGTCTTGTTTACGGTCAGCCCCAAGGTCTTGATCGCCGGCGCCTGCACCTGGCCCTCGCCGCGGGTCGGGAACACGAAGCGCATCCGCGTCGACAGCGGGTTGCTCTGCGTGGTGCCGTTGGCGAGCACGACGTTGGTCGGCCCGAATACCGCCAGCTGCGGATCGCCCACCGGGAGCTGATCGACGATCGGTCCCGACCACGGGCCGGCCAGGACGGTGTAGCTGCCGGCCAGGACGATGCCCCACGGCGCCATGTAGGTGCCGCCGAAGCGCATCGAGTACTCCTGCCACGTCGGCCCGTAGGTGTGCACGGTCGTGCCAGTGGCAATCGGCAGGCTGTTCTCCTCGTTGTTGCCGCGCGGCATGTAGAGCAGGGTGTCGCTCTCGAAGGCATCGGGCTGGATGAACCGCGCCGGGTCGGTCGGGTTCCAGGTGCCGCCGAAGTGCTGCCACTGCCGGTTGACGCCCGCCATCAGCTGGAAGTTGTGCGACATGTTCTTGGCGACGGTGATCTCCAGCGCCCGGTACTCCAGCGAGCTCCACGAGTTGTTCTGCTGCTGGAAGATGATGCCGCGAGTGGGATCGACGGCGCCGAAGCCGCCGAACGGCTGGTTCGGGCCCGACGGGTAGATGCCATTGATGTCGACCCGCGCCCAGTTGTCCTGGTAGCTGCGGTAGATGCCGGCGACGTCCACGCTCAGCTGCCAGGGGAACTGGCGGCGCAGGCCGAGGATGAACTCGTTGACGTAGGGCTGGTGCAGGTCGTCGGCGAACTCGTAGTCGGCAATCGAAGCGGCGCGCGCCGCCGTGGTGACGGTTTCCGACGCCTCGAACACGCCGTTGCCGTTCCGATCGTAGATGTTGACGTCGGCGGCGGCCTCGTTGGCACCGAAGAGCGTGATGGCGTCGCGGCCCATCACCTGCTCGTGGACGCGCACTGCGCTGCCGCGCAGGATCGTGCGGGCGTCGCCGGTGAGCTGGTAGGAGAACCCGAATCGCGGGCCGAACTCCGTGCTGTCCTGCCGGGTGATGTCGAACAGAATGTCGTTGCGCTTGACGAAGTCGGCGCGGAGGCCGAGGTTGAGCGACAGGCGGGGGTGCGGCCGCCACGAGTCCTGGACGTAGAGGGCGAAGTCGCGATCCTCGGCCTGCCGCGTCCGCAGGTCGACCGGGGTCTGGTAGCGGCGGCGGAACGGCACCGTGCCGGCGGCGATGTTGTTGACGTCGATCAGCCTGTGCTCCTCGAGCACGAAGCCGTCGTTCACGTACTGGGTGTCCTGGTCGTAGGTGTTGCGCGGGGCGAAGAAGAAGCCGGTCTGGAACTCGTGGTTCCCGAACCAGCCGTCCTTGTAGTAGGTGAGGTCGCCGCGGACGATGATCTGCGACGCCGGCTGGAGGTTGTACGACTGGAGGTTGCCGCCTTCCAGGATGCGGCCGGTGCCCTGCAGCGTGGCGCCCGAGGGCGTCGCGTTGTTGTGGATGATGATCTGCGGGCCGGTCAGGCCGAGGGTGTCGAACGTCGACTCGTCGGACCCACCCTTGCCGTTGTACGACGCGGTGAAGGTCGTCGTCGTGCTCGACCCCCACACCGAGGTCACCTTGCCGCTGTAGAGCGGACCGCCGGTGGACTGGACCTGGATCGGCTCGTAGTTGTACTCGCGGTCGCCGGTCAGCAGCAGGCGATCGGCCTGGTAGAAGGCCTGCACGTCGTGCCGGCCGAACTTGCTGGTCACCTTGACGAACGGCTGCCAGCTCTCCGAGTCGTTGTCGAACAGGCCGACGCTGCCCGGATAGGCCTCGATGCGTTCGACCTCGGCGGCGGTACGGCTGATGCCGCTCGACGACAGCGCCCGGCGCAGCGCCCCGAAGAACCACACCTTGTCGCGCATCACCGGGCCGCCCACCGCCACGTCGAGCTGGCGCACGTAGGCCGTGGTCGGCGTGCCGCCGGTGCCGGGCCGGCAGCCGGGCGCCGAGGAGCAGTTGTCGACGTTGTTGCCGTTCCAGTCGTAGGGCTGATAGGCGAACGCGCCGCTGCCCCTGAACACGTTGCCGCCGCTCTTGGTGATGACGTTCATCACCAGCCCGGTGCCCATCGGCGAGGCCGCGTCGACGCCGCCGGTCTTCACCTGGGTGTCCGCCACCATGTCGGCGCCCATCGACACATAAGTGAGCTGCGCGTCGTGGTAGTTGGTGGCGATGGTCCCTTCGAGCTGCAGCACGTGCGCGAAGTGCTCGGTGGCGTGGCCGAAGTAGACCTGGCGGCCGCTGCCGTCGTCGAAGCCGCGGGAGATGACGCCGGGCGTGAGCTCCAGGAAGTCGCTGTAGTTGCGCCGCGCCTGGATCGGCATCAGCCGCTGGAACTCGCCGTCGATGTTGAGGACGTTGCTGGCCTTGTCGACCTCGATCATCGGCGAGTCACCGGTGACCGTCACGGTCTCCTGCAGCGTCGAGAGCTGCATCGTGATGTCGACCTGGAAGGTGGCGCCGGTGCGAATCAGGATGGCCTCGCGGCGGAACGTCGCAAAGCCGGGGAGCTCGGCGGTGAGGGTGAAGGTGCCCGGCGGCAGGTTGATCAGCCGGTACTCCCCGCTCTCGTTGGTGACACCGGTCTGCGGACCGAGCATCTCGGGGGCCGTGGCGGTCACGCTGACCCCGGGTAGGGCACCGCCCTGCGCGTCGACGATCACGCCGCGCAGCCCGCCCAGGCCGGTCTGCGCCGATGAGGCGGTGGCCCACAGCAGGACCAAGGCAGCCGCGATGAACAGCCGTCGCTTCCTCATGACTCCTCCTTCAATCCAAGACACGCAGACAGAAAACCGGGGCCCTGCCTGAGGCGAGACGCCGTGCTCGGGTGGGTCACGGCGGTCAGGGCTGCCGGCGATTATAGGCAGGAGTGCCAATTCGTCAACAAATGTCTCCGGGAGACAGCTGGATGAGGTGGGCCAGACCCATGCGCTGCCGGCGCGGACTGTTGCGGGCCGCCGGTGATGATTTGCGAAGAAGTCTGGGCTGGTCCAGCATGGGGTCTGACCCCGGCTAAGATGCGCAGATGACCTCTCTCGAGGCACTGGAGGAGCGCGAGCTCGCCACCTACCTGCACCGGACGCAGCAATCGCACGCCCTCTTCGACCGGGCCCGGCGGGTGCTGCCCGGCGGTGACACCCGCACCGGCACCTTCCACACCCCGTACCCGCTCTTCGTGGCCCGCGGCGAGGGCTGTCACCTCTGGGACGCCGACGGCCACCAGTACCTGGACGTCCTGAACAACTTCACCTCGCTGGTGCACGGCCACGGCCACACGGCCGTCGTGCGCGCCATCGCCGATCAGGCCGGCAAGGGCACCGTCCACGGGACGGCCAACGCGATGCAGGTGGCCCTGGCCGAGGTGTTGTGCAAGCGCGTCCCGTCGGTGGAACGCGTGCGGTTCTGCAACTCGGGCACCGAGGCGACGCTCGGGGCGCTCCGCGCCGCCAAGGCGTTCACCAAGCGGCCGAAGATCCTGAAGATGGCCGGCTGCTACCACGGGTCGCACGACCAGGTGGCGGTCGCCGTCTCGGCGCCGTTCGACGCCGTGCCGCCGGGCCTGTCGCCGGGCGCCGTCGGCGAAGTCGTCGTCGGCGCCTTCAACGACCTCGACACGACGGCGGCGCTGGTCCGGAAGCACCGCGACAAGCTGGCCGCCGTCATCGTCGAGCCGCTCACCGGCACCGGCGCGCTGCCCGCCGAGCGCGCCTTCCTGCAAGGGTTGCGCGAGGTCACCACCGCGTGCGGCGTGCTGCTGGTCTTCGACGAGGTGATCACCTTCCGTCTCGCGCCGGGCGGGCTCCAGGAGGTCCACGGCATCCGGCCCGACCTCACCAGCTTCGGCAAGATCGTCGGCGGCGGGTTGCCGGTGGGGGCCTTCGGCGGCCGCGCCGACGTGATGGCCACCTACGATCCGAGCCTGCCGGGGACCATCGCGCACTCCGGCACCTACAACGGCAACGCCACGACGATGGCCGCCGGCCTGGCCACCCTGCGCCTCTTCGACGGTGCGGCGATCGGCCGCCTGAACGCCTCGGGCGAGCTGGTACGGGCGCGCCTCCAGGCCGCCGCCGAGCGGATCGGCGTCGAGGCGACGCTCACCGGCTACGGCTCGCTGATGCAGCTGCACTTCACCGCCGGCCCGCTCCGCACGCCGGACGACCTGGGGCGCAGCGACCAGCGGCTCGTGCGCCTGCTCCACCTGCTGCTGCTCAACCGCGGCGTGTTCAGCGCCACCCGCCAGACCTACGTGCTGTCCACGGTGATGCACCAGGCGGCGCTCGACGTGTTCACCGATCGGGTGAGCGACGCGCTGGCCGAGATCGCCAAGGCGGTCAGAGCGACGGTGCCCGTCGCCCACTGACGATCGAGGCGCGCCGCCGACATCCGTCCCATGGCCGACGACGACGCTCCCCCGTCTCCTGCGCCTGTGACGGCGCTGCTCCAGGCCTGGGGCGACGGCGACCCGGCGGCGTTCCAGGCCCTGCTGCCGCTGGTCGAGCAGGAGCTCCACCGGCTTGCCCGCCACTACATGCGCGGCGAGAAGCCCGGGCACACCCTGCAGCCGACGGCGCTGGTCAACGAGGCCTACCTCCGGCTGATAGGAGTGACCGACGTACGGTGGCAGAACCGCGCGCACTTCCTGGCGGTCGCGGCGCGCATGATGCGCCGCATCCTGGTCGACCTCGCCCGCGCCAGGGGTTACCAGAAGCGCGGCGGCGGGGCCCCGGTGGCGTCGCTGGACGACGTCGACGTGGCCGGCGCGGCGCCGGGACCCGACGTGGTGGCGCTGCACGACGCGCTCGAGACACTGGCCCGCGCCGACGCCCGCAAGGGGCAGGTCGTCGAGCTCCGCTACTTCGGTGGCCTGACCGTCGACGAGACGGCCGAGGTGCTCGGCGTGTCGCCCGAGACGGTGATGCGCGACTGGAAGTTCGCCAAGGCGTGGCTGCTGCGCGAGCTGTCGCCCGACGCCGCCCCTGACGCGTGAGGCCGGCTCACAGGCCGAGCAGCGCCCGGCCGCGGTGCTGGTCGAACACGCGCCACACCTCCGCCTGGGCCGCGGTCACTCGAGCCATCAACGGGGCCCACGCAGCCATCGCGCGCAGCGGCGCCAGGTAGGTGTCGCGCTCGAAGGCGGCGGCACACAGGAAGCCGGAATCCACGGCCTCGTCGAGACGCGCGAAGGCGCGGGCGGTGTCGCCGACGAGCGCATAGACCTCGGCCACGTAGAACAGCATCTCGCCGTCGCTGTTCGTCCGCTGCTCGAAGGGCTTCATCGCCGCGCGGGCCTCGTCGACGCGGCCCTGGAGGCCGGACCGCATGGCGGTGGCGAACGCCCGCAGCAGCGGAATGGCCGCGTATCGCACTTCCTCGCGTTCAGCCGCGGGGATGGCCTCGGCGGTGCGGCCCATCGCGCCGAGCAGCCGAGCCTCGAAGGGGTCGGTGCTGCGGTGCAGTTCGTCGAGCGCCTGCTCGAAGGCGCGCTGGTGATAGTAGGTGTGCAGGACGCTGGTCGCCACGGTCGGGTCGAGCCGGACGGCGGCACGGTGCGCGGCCACCGAGGCGTCGAGCAGCCCGCCGTAGCGGCAGGCGTGGACCAATCCCGCGTAGACGTGCGGTTCGGCGCGCCGCTGCCATCCTCGCTCGAGGAGGCGGGCCAGGGAGTCGCCGACCCGCCCGAGGCCGATCTCGTGTTGGGCGAGATAGTACTGCGCGGCGCCATTGTCGGGATCGAGGACCAGGGCCTGCTTGAGGGACGCCTCGGCCTGGGCCATGTGCGACGGGTCCTCGAACTTGCCCAGCACGCGTTCGATCCGCCCGCGCTCGGCCCACGCCGCGGCGAACCCGGGATCGGCGTCCAGGCTCTGGACGAAGAACGCGTGCGCCTGACGCAGCGCGCCGGCTTCGGCGCGCAGCTGCATGCCGCGCAGGTAGAACTCGAAGGCCTTCTCGCTGGCGGTGCGGGGCCCGCGGTGTGCCCTTGTCGCGCAGGCTCAACGGCAGGGCCGCCAGCACCTGCCCGGCGAGCTCGTCGTGCAGTTCGAGCACGCCGTCCGGTGCGGCGTCGGTGACCTTCGCCCACCAGACGTCGCCGGCCGGCGCGGCCACCAGCTCGGCGCTCACTCTCACCCGGCCCCTGGTCGCCAGCAGCGTCCCGGAGAGCACGACGTCCACCGCCAGGTCGGCGGCGATGCGGTCGAGGTCGAGCGGCGGCTGGGCGTAGCGGGCGGTCTTGAGGGTGGACCGCACGACCAGCGACTCGAGCCCCGACAACGAGCTGGCCAGCGCGTCGGCCAGGCTCGAGCCGAGGTAGTCGGTGTCGGGATCCGGCTTCAGCTGCCGGAACGGCAGCACGGCGAGACGCAGGATCGGCCGTGCCTCCACGGTCTCGCTGCTGTCGACCAGCGCCAGCGCCGAACGCAGATCGGCGGCGAAGGTCGCCGCCGTCGGGTAGCGCTCGCCCGGCACCTTGGCCAGCGCCCGGTGCAGCATCCGGTCGGCGGCGGTGACCGCCGGCGCCCCGGTGAGCACCGGGGCCGACTCGTACATCACCGCGTGGGCGAGCGCCGCCAGCGTCGAGCCGCCGAACGGCGTCCGGCCGGCGAGCATCTCGAAGATGACGACCGCCGTGGAGAACAGATCGGAGCGGGCGTCGACGTGGCCGCCCGCAAGCTGTTCGGGTGAGGCGTATTGCGGCGTGCCGACGAACATGCCGGCGGCGGTGATCGGGTGGCCGGTGACATCGGCGGGGGCCTGCAGTGGCCGGGCCAGACCGAAATCGAGCAGCTTGATGCCGCCGCCGCTCAGGAAGACGTTCGAGGGCTTGAGGTCGCGATGGACGATGCCGTGGCCGTGCAGGACCGCCAGCGCATCCAGCATCGCGACGCCCGTGCGGAGTGCGTCGCCCGGTGGCAGTGGCCCGCGCGCCAGGCGGTCGGCCAGCGCTTCGCCCTCGACCAGCTCCATGGCGATGAACGGGCGGCCGTCGACGTCGCCCAGATCGTAGACCTGGCAGATGAGCGGGTGCACGACCCGCGCCGCGACCCGCGCCTCGCGGATCAGCCGCGGGCCGGCGCTCGGATCGGCGGCGGCGTGGCGCAGCAGCTTGAGCGCGACGCGACGCTCGAGACGCTCGTCGAACGCCTCGTAGACGACGCCCATCCCACCCTCGCCCAGCCGGCGGACGATCCGGTAGTGCGCCACGCGCTCACCGGTCTCGACGGCAGGCGAGGGCTCGCTGGCGGCCGCGATGGTCGCGGCCGGTCCGACGGCGCGGGCGGCGTCGTCGAAGGCGGTGGCCTCGAGGAACGCCGCCGCTGTCCGGCTCGCGCGCCAGCAGCGATCGCACCTCGGCCTCGAGCGCCGAATCACCGCCACACGCCCGGACGAGGTACGCGTCGCGTTCGGCCCCGCCGTGCGCGAGCGCCTCGTGGAACACCGCTTCCACGCGGCGCCAGCGCTCGGACTCCATCGCCGCAGAGTCTAGCAGCCGTGGCCGCGCGTTCTCTGATACGCTTCCGCCGCGTGTCACAGCCCTCGCCGTCGCCCGCCGTCCCGTCGTCCAGTTTTCTCAAGCTCGCGGGTCCAGGTCTGGTGGTCGCCGCCACCGGCATCGGCTCGGGCGACGTCGTCTCCGCCACGGTCGGCGGCGCCCGCTACGGCGTGGTGCTGCTGTGGGCGATCGCCCTCGGCGCGTTCTTCAAGTTCGTGCTGAGCGAGGGCATCGCGCGCTGGCAGCTGGCCACCGGGCCAGACGGTGATCGAGGGCTGGGCCGAGCACCTGCCGCGCCTGGGTGAAGTTCTACTTCGGCGTGTACCTGGTGCTGTGGACGGTGGCGGTGAGCGCGGCGCTCACCAACGCCTGCGGCCTCGGGCTCGCCAACCTCACCGGCGGCGCGGTGCCGCAGTCGTGGGGCGCGGTCGCTGCACAGCCTGGTCGGCTTCGCGTTCGTGTGGCTCGGCGGCTACGGCAAGTTCGAGAAGCTGATGAAGCTGCTGGTCGGCGTGATGGGCTTCAGCATCCTGGTCTGCGCGGCGCTGACGCATGACCAACCCCGGGCCGGCACTGCCAGGGCCTGGTGCTGCCGACGATTCCCGCCGGCAGCGGCACCTACGTCCTCTCGCTCATCGGCGGCATCGGCGGATCGATGACGATGCTGTCCTACAACTACTGGATGCGCGAGGAAGGCATGCGCGGCGCCGGGTATCTGTCCTACGTGCGCGGCGACGTCGCGCGTCGCCTACGTGTTCACGGCGATGTTCGGCATCTCGATCATGCTGATCGCCAACACCGCGTTCTTCCTGCCGGGCGTGACGCATCACCGACGCCGCAGGCGGTGCCGCGGATGGCGTCGTTTCTCGGCACGATCCTCGGGCCGTTCGGCGTGTAGGCCTACGGGCTCGGCTTCTGGGCGGCGGTGTTCGCGTCGCTCCTCGGCGTGTGGCAGAGCGTGCCGTATCTCTACGCCGACATCTACGGGGTGATGAAGGGCCTGTCGGTCGAGGCCCGCGAGGAGATCACGCAGGTGACGAGCACGCCCTACCGGCTCGGCGCTCCTCTTCATCTCGCTGGTGCCGCTGCCGCTCGCCTTCACCGGCGCGCCGCTGCTCATCATCGTGACCTACACGATGATCGGCAGCCTGTTCGTGCCGTTCCTGGCCGGCACCCTGCTCTACCTGAACAACCGTGTGGCCTGGGCCGACCGCGACGTGCCGAAGAACGCCCTCGTCGACCAATCTGCTGCTCGTCGCCATCCTGGTGCTGTTCCTGTTCGTCGGCGCCCAGGAAGCGATGGGCGCCCTGCGGCGGATCCTGGGCTAGCGACGCCGCGAGTCTGGCCGTCAGGGGTCGGGCGACAGTCGCCGATAGAGCCACACCTTCGCCAAGGCCCAGTCGCGCGCGACCGTGGCCGGCGATATCTCGAGCGCGTCGGCCGTCTCGTCGACGTCGAGCCCGGCGAAGAAGCGCAATTCCACGACGCGGCACTGCCGGGCATCGAGTGCGGACAGCGCCTCCAGCGCCTGGTCGAGCGCGAGCACGTCCACACTGGCAGGCTGAGTGGCAGTCGACACGTCGGACAGGCTCAGCATCGTGACGCCGCCGCCGCGTTTGTCGGCGCGTTGCCGGCGGGCGTGGTCGACGAGGATCTGGCGCATCAACACCGCGGCTACCCCGAAGAAGTGGGCCCGGTTCTTCAGCGCCATGCGGTCCACATCGACGAGTCGCAGGTAGACCTCGTGGACGAGCGCCGTCGCCTGGAGGGCATGCCCTGGCGCCTCGCGTCGGAGATGGCGGGCCGCCACGCGGCGCAGCTCCTGGTACACGAGGGGGACCAGGCGATCGAGCGCCGCGGCGTCTCCCTGGCGCCAGGACAGGAGCAGTCCCGTGACGTCGTCCGCGCGGCCGGTCATTGGCTCATGAGAGGAAACCGGGCTGGGTTGCGCTTCTCATCTTATAGACCCACTCGACCCAAGGAGCCCCTATGACGAATCTTTCGTGTTCGCACCCGCGTTGCCTGCGTCGTCGGCGCGATGGTGCTGCTGTTCCCGTTCGCACCCGTCATGGCCGAGGGCCGCGACGATCACAATCGGCCCGGTCGACGTCACCTTCACGAAGTGGGGGGTGACCGCACCTCCTCTGCCCGCGCCGCAGCCCCCGTTTGGTCTCCTGGCAGGCTTCGCTGGTGACGGTCCGGTCGGCTCGTACGTCGGGGAGGTTCTCTGGCGACAAGCGAGCCTGAACGGGCACGTCGTTGGACTCACGGCCATGTACGAGGTCGTGGACGGGGACCGTTCGTTCACGGCGCTCATCCGGGGAGGGCAGAATGCGGCGGGCGCGGCCCACTTCGACGGCGTCATCCTGACTGGGTGGCGCGCCGGCGCGCGAGTGCAGGTCGTATATCAGCGGTATCTCGCGATTGTCGGGATGCCGAGCTGCGAGGGGGCACCAGAGAACAAGACGTGCTTCGTGGGGACGATTCACGTCGATCGCGCCCCACGCGACTGAGCGCGCCGCGCGAACAGCGCACAGCGGTGCGTCATTTGGTGGCCAGGTTGCTCACGTCCGCAACCTGGCGCCGCCATCGCATGCTCTTCAGCTCTTCGACCGGACCTTCCTCACCGCACCGGCGCGATCCGTCGCAGTTCGTCGAAGAAGTTGAAGAAGAAGATGACCTTGTCCTGCGCCGTGCCGCCTGGCGCTGGCAGGGCTGCTCGCGCTGTCCTCAGCGCGCGCCGGGCACGGCGCTGAGCGCGTTCTGCACCAGTTCCAGCCGATTGAGCGGCGGCGACGGCCCGCGCTGCAGCATCGCGAACCGTGTGCCATCGGGCGAGATGTCGAAATCTCCTTTGTAAGGCTCGGTGCCGAACATTCGCGTCGGCGGACCCACCGCCAGCGCCGGCGTCGTGGTCACGCGCGACGCCCACATGGCGCGGTCCGTGAGGCCGGTGAAGTACAGGGTCCGGCCGTCGGGCGCCCAACCGATGCCGAGTGCGCCGTTGGTCGACACGCGCTGCCGGCCGGCGCCGGGGCCAGCCCGCGCACGAACGCCTCCATGCGGCCGCTCTCATTCGACAGGTAGGCCAGCCATCGCCCGTCGGGAGACACGCGCGGAAACTCTTCCGATGCCGGTGTGGCCACCACTACTGTGACCTGACGGGTGGCGAGGTCGAGCGCGACGATGTCAAAGCCGACGCCGTCGCCCTCCCGCTCAAGCACGAGGCGCCCGTCGGCGGTCCAGCCGCCGGCGTACTGCGGCCGGCCCCAGGGAATCAGCATCTCCTCCGGCCCCTCGGCGTCGGCGGAGCGCAGCACCAGGTCGTGTTGCGCCGGCGGTCCTTTGCTCACCACCAGCCGGCCGTCTTTGGTCCACATCGGGTCGTGGTATCGGCCTGCGGTTACCCGTGTGGCGCTGGCCCGGTCGATGTCGTATACCCAGGCGTTGTTCTTGGCCGCGGCGACGGTCATGGCGATCCGCCGGCCGTCGGGTGAGAACCGCGGACTGTTGATAAAGTGGCGCGGAAACGCGGTCTCCTGCGCGGAGCCGTCCAGGCCGACCAGCGTCAGCACGTTGCGGCTTCCGCCCGACCACCCCGCGAAGTAGGCCAGGTCGCCGCAATCCGAGAACGCGTACTCGGGCGTTCCATCGTTGTCCTCGTTCACGGCCTCGGCCACGCGCACCGCCGGGCCGGTAATCTCCAGCCGTTCGAGGTCGAAGGGCACCGCCAGCAACTCCGCGTTGCGGGCGTAGACCAGGTGTCCGGTGGCCACATAGCGGGCCGATGCGCTGCCGGTCGCAATCCTTCCGCGCGCCCGTCCGCGCGTCGAGCACGACGATACGTGCCGTCTCCTCCGGTCCCGTGCTCACCGAGAACAGAATCCCGCGACCTCGGGGCAGGACCTGCGGCCAGCGGTATCGTTGTCGCCGTCGTCGGCGGTCACGGTGGTAAAGCGTTCGGGCGTGCCGCCGCTCGCCGGTACCCGCCACAGCCCGGAACTCTGGCGTCGGCCCGCGACAATCATGTCGTCGTCGCCCCAGCTCACGCCGGCCAACGTCGCCAGCGTGGCCACGAGCTGCGGCTGCCCGCCCTCGATGCGCACTTTTTTGATTTCGTCCCGGGCCGTAAGCCGAGCCAGTGGCCATCGGGCGAGAAGAACGGCATGCCGCCGCGCTCGGTGCCGTCGATCGGTATGACCTGCGCTCGGCCAGCGCGGCGCGATGAAGAGCTGCGCGCGCCCATCGCGGACCGCGCGGAAGACCAGCCATCGTGCCGTCGGGCGACAGGCGCTGGCGACGACCCAGACAACGGTCGTTCTATCCCGTCGGGCAGCACCACGGCGCTTCGCACCGCGGCCCTCGGTCCGGATCGCTCTGGGGCGCGGCTCCGCGCCAGGCACCGAAGCCAGTGAGCGCGAGGGCGGCGAGCGCACCGGGAACGATGCCCGACGCACTGTGCGCCGCCCAGGCCCAAGTTCGCGGGCATGGCCCCCGCGATTCATCAGGGGCCGCCGAGAGCAGGTCTTCGATTTCGAGACCCGCATGGCCGATGGGCCTGTAACCGACGCTGCGGATCCTTCGCGACGCATCGGCCGGGGCCCGTCGAAGATCCCGGTGGCGTCGCCTCTGGCAAGCCGCGTCCAGTCCGGGTCGCGTTCGAGAATCGCCGCGAGGTGATCGGATGCCGTCTCGGCAGTAAACACAGCCCGGCCGGTCAGCATGTCGTAGAGCACGCAGCCGAACGCCCAGATGTCGGTCCGCTTGTCACCGACAGGCCCCGCGCCTGCTCGGGACTCATATACGGCGGAGTGCCCAGGATCACGCCATCCCGCGAGCCCCCGTCGTCCCCGTCGGCAACGGTGAGAGATCACGGGCGGGGCCGTCGCCCGCGCGGCCTTGGCCAAACCGAAGTCGAGCACCTTGACGATGCCGCTCGGGCGTGATCTTGATGTTGGCCGGCTTCAGATCCCGATGGACGATCCCGCGCTCGTGCGCGGCCTCCAGCGCATCGGCGATCTGCCGAACGATCCCGAGTGATTCCGTCAGCGGGATCGGACCCAGCGCCAGTCGATCCGCCAACGTCGGCCCCTCGACCAGTTCCAGGATCAATGCGGGAACGCCCTCCGACTGCTCGACGCCATAGATCGCGCCGATGTGCGGATGGTTCAGCGACGCCAGCATCCGCGCCTCGCGCTCGAAACGCGCGAGCCGATCGGGATCGCTGGCAAAGGCCCGCGGGAGAATCTTGATCGCAACGTCGCGGCCGAGCGTGCGTCGCGGCGCTCGGTAGACCTCGCCCATCCCACCGGCGTCGATCCGCGACGCGATCTGGTACGGGCCAACGCGTTGCCTTCGAAGACGCTCGACCGCCATGGCGTCGGCGAGCAGCACGGCCGGCGTCTCGAAAAGCGCTTCGCGTGCGTGTCCAGCGCCAGCAGCGACTTCACCTCGTCGTGCAGCGCTTCGTTACCGCCGCACGCCATCGGCCAGGTACGCCGCGCGCAGGTCGGCCGGCAACGCCGCGCGGCCGCGAACGCCTCTTTCAGACGTGGCCAATCGTCGGGGAAAGCGTCAAGTGCCCTGGATTCTACCGCCCGCGGGCGGCACGATTGTTCGGTCCAGAGAAACATAACGGGGCTGCGGTGCTGTTGAGGAGGCGATGGGCGCGCTGTGCCGCATCCTGGCCTGGGGCGACGCGGGGCTCGGCTTGGTGCGCTACACTCCCGGCGATCGCTCCCGTCCGCCTGGAGGACCGCCATGACCCTTCGACGCCTCGCCTGCCTGCTCGCCGCGCTGACCCTGCTCCCGGCGCCGGCCCTGGCGCAGCGGCCGATGACCATCGTCGACCTCATCAGCGTGCCCGGTCGTGAGCACGCCGCAGCTCGTCGCCCGACGGCACGCAGGTGGTCTACGTGCAGGCCGACGCCGACTGGACCGTCAACAAGCGCGTCAGCCATCTGTGGCGGGTGCGCACCGACGGCACCGGCACGGCGCAGCTCACCTCCGGGCAAGGACGGCGAATCGCAACCACGCTGGTCGCCCGACGGCAAGTGGATTGCGTTTGTCGGCAAGCGCGACGGCGCCGAGACGGCGCAGGTTCACCTCCTGCCGCTCGAAGGCGGCGAAGCCCGCGCGCTGACCACCCACGCCACTGCCGCCAGCAGCCCGGCGTGGTCGCCCGACGGCCGCTACGTCTACTTCATGGCCGACGACGCCAAGTCGGCCGAGCAGCTCGCCCGCGAGAAGACCAAGGACGACGTCTACGCCTTCGACGAGAACATGCCGATGCGCCACCTGTGGCGGATCGAGGTGGCGTCACGCGCGGAGACGCGGGTGACCTCCGGCGACGTTCTCGATCCTGAGCTACGAGCTGTCGACCGACGGCCGTCGCATGGCCCATCACCGGGCCCCGAGCACGGTGCTCGGCGACGCCGACCGCGGCGAGATCTGGGTGATGGACGCCGACGGCGCCAACGCCGCCGCCGTCACCAAGAACACCGTGGCCGAAAGCAGCGCCAGCCTGTCGCCCGACGGCGCGCAAATCCTGTTCCTGTCGGGCTCGAACGAGCGGCTCGAGACCTACTACAACGCCAACCTGTTCGTGATGCCCTCGGCCGGCGGGCCGCTGCGCGACCTCACCCGCGACTTCGGCAACGAGATCACCGACGCCGCCTGGTCCAGGGACGGCCGCAGCATCTACGTCATCGCCAACATGGGGGTGCACAGCCAGCTCTACGAGATCCCAGTCGGCGGGCGGGGCGCCGAAGGCGTTGACCACCGGCAACCACGCGATCAGCGGCTGGTCCTACGCGCCGGCGTCGGGACGGCACGTGTTCGTCAAGGACGACCCGGTGGGTGCCGACGTCTGGACGATGACGACGGGTGCGCCGGCGCAGGTGAGCCACGTGTTCGACCGCTACGCCAAAGACTTCCGGCTGCCGCGGCAGGAAAAAGTGGAGTGGAAGGGCGCCGACGGCGTGACCGTGGAAGGCATGCTGTTCTACCCGCTCGACTATCAGGCCGGCACCCGCTATCCGCTGGTGGTGCAGACGCACGGCGGACCGCAGGCCTCCGACAAGTTCGGCTTCGGCCGCTGGGGCAACTACACCCAGGTGCTGGCGGCCAAGGGCTACATGGTGCTGCAGCCGAACTACCGCGGCAGCACCGGCTACGGCGATCCGTTCCTGCGCGACATGGTCGGGCACTACTTCGTGAACGCGCACCTCGACGTGATGACCGGCGTGGACGCGCTCATCGCGCGCGGCCTGGTGGACGGCGACCGCATGGCCAAGATGGGCTGGAGCGGCGGCGGCCACATGACCAACAAGATCATCACCTTCACCAACCGCTTCAAGGCCGCGGCGTCGGGGGCGGGCGCCGCCAACTGGATCTCGATGTACGCGCAGAGCGACGTGCGCACCTACCGCACGCCGTGGTTCGGCGGCACGCCGTGGCAGGCCAACGCGCCCATCGACGTCTACTGGAACCACTCGCCGCTCAAGGACGTGGCCAAGGTGACCACGCCGACGATCTTCCTGGTGGGCGACGAAGACATCCGCGTACCGCCGCCGCAGTCGGTGGAGATGTTCCGGGCGCTGCGCAGCCTGGGTGTGCCGACGCACCTCTATCGGGCGCCGCGCGAGCCGCACGGCTGGCAGGAACTGCGGCACGAGCTGTTCAAGGTGAACGTCGAGCTCGCCTGGTTCGAGCAGTACGTCACCAAGCGGGCCTACACGTGGGAGAAGGCGCCTAGCGACGAGGCGCCGAAGCCCACGACGACGACGGCGCAGCGGCCCTAGAACGCGAGACACGGTCGTCGGAGCGGGCACCCGGCGGGTCCTGTCACGGGGCAGCCCACCGAGCGAAGGGGTGCTCGGGTGTTAGAACGGTAGACGCACCCCCTCGCCCGGCGGGCGCCCGCCCCGTGCCACCCGCCAGCCCGCTTGGACGACCGCGTCAATGGGCCGGTGGCGCGCCCGACTGCAGCTGACGCTGGTACTCCGCCTCGTCGTAGTGTCCTTTCGACTCCGCGATCAGCCCATCGGCGTCAATCGTCCACTCCTCGTAGTCCCTTGATCCGAACGGCCTGGCCCGTGCCTCCGGGGCCGGTGTTCGTCCCGGTCCAGATCCACCGGAAGATCGCGTGGCTGCCATCGCCGCTGACTGCATCCATCTTCACCACCATGTCCGGGAACGCCGTCATGAAGCCCTTGGGCGGTGGCAGTAATCGCCGCGCGGCCGACAGAGGGAGCACCGGCATTGACGGTCAGCGAGCCGTGCTCGGAATAGAAGGCCGCGAGACTCGCCGGCTGCTGGCTGCTCCAGGCAGCGGCATACCGGGTGGCGAAGTCGGTCAGCTCAGAGTCGGTCATGGACGTCGTCCTCGGATGCAGTTCGCCGGCACGCGGCCTCGCCGCGCGACCAGGCCGCGCGGATGTGACGCAGCACGGCCGGATAGATTACCAGTCGCCGGAAAGGATCGATGAGGCGCATGTACCACGACGTGATTCCGCCCACAGGTTGCACGTAGATGGCCCAATAGAGCCGGTAGCTCGCGGCTCGCTCCACGAGCGCGAACACCGAGAACCCGTGCACCGTGGAATTCTGAATTTCCGAGATTGCTTCACGCGAAGAGACGAAGAGCACGCGGAACGGCCCCTCCAGGGTGCCGGGCGGGACGAGGGAGGACGCCACATCGGCCGCCGAGAGTCGTCCCAGATAGCTCGCCTGGGACGCGTTGGCAGGGGTACGGTCCCAGCCGAGGAGCCGGCCGAGCCACCAGCGGAGGGCGAAGAGCAGGTTGACCGTCGGGTTTGCGGACCTCAGTTTCTCCAATGAGAGGAGGGCCGAAGGTCGGCGATCGTCAGGCCCCGCGTGGGTCCCGAAAGATCGACCGCCCAGACGTCGTGCAAGGGCACGTCGGCGAGCAGCGAATGCGCCCGGAGATCGATTTGCTTGAATTCGGCTGGAGTGACGCGCACGGTGTCTGTTCTGAGGCCGGTCGCTCGAGCCAATCGGATCGCACCGACCAACCATCGTGCCAGCGCGTCATAGTGAGAGCCATGAAGGGACTCGTGGGCGGTCTCCTTGTGTCGTGGGTCTGTTGGGCCCCTCTGGTCGCCCAGGAACCTGACCGCTCCCTCGAACGGATTAGCCTCGCGCTCCAGCAGCCACCGCCAATCGTACGCGGCGTGGGCCAGGTGCCGAAGACCGTCGGCATCTTTACCTTGGTTACGCCGAACGGACCGGGTGAGATGGTTCGCGTGTCGGTCCCGATTGGCGACCTCGTTTCACGAGCGCTCAACGGTGTCGCGGCGGCCAATCGACGACGCCAGGAGGCAGCCGCACGACAAACGGTGGAGGCGGCACTCAAGTGGTTCGAGGAACAGCAGCCTTCTTCTCAACGGTGAGGTTGAAGGACACCACACCCGTAATCGCGCGAAGGCCGGGGTCAGCGTCGGCCCGTGGTGTCGGCGGGCCGATGCGCGCGCAGGAACGAGCGGATCTGGCGCACTGCCAGCGGAATGCGTTCCTTGGGCTCCTTCCACGGGAACATGCTGACTTCGGCCTTCGGCGCCAGCATCGCGGCCTCCATGGCGACGGCGAACGGATGCGCCGGGATGTCGTCCGGCAGGATCAGCAGCGGCGTCTGGCACGTGCGGACGAAGTCGCGTGTCACGGTGAAGACGAAGTCAGGATTGGTGCGGTACATCCTCGTCAGGAACCGGTCGACCATCTCCATCGATATCTCGGGCCGACGCTTGACCAGTTCCGGACCCCAGCCCTTCATGTTGTTGTCGTAGAACAGATCGCGCATCTCCGGACGCGAGCCACTGGGCTGCGCCAGGACCGCGGCAACCACACGATCCGGGGCCCGCCGCAGGAGGTTCCAGATGAAGGGGCCGCCAATGCAGAAGCCCATCACCATGAACTTCTCCACGCCCAGGTGGTCCATCAGACCGAGATGGTCATCGGTATAGGCATCCCACGGACGGTCGGCTCTCGAGCGGGCCTGAGGACTGGCCGCTGTAGGCGTTGCGCAGGTCGGCCGCGATGCAGCGGTACTCGCCTTTGAATTCGCCGATCGCGTCGAAGGGACTCGTCAGGCCGGCGATCGTCGAGTTCAGTCCGCCGCCGGCGATGAGCAAGAGCGGAAAGCCGGAGCCGGTCTCCTGGTAGTGGATGCGAACGGGGCCCCTTTCGTAGAACGGCATGGCTGGCCCTCCCTGCCCCACCGGTTGCGCGAACACCCGCGGCGCGGCGGCCACGACCGTCGCCGCGGCGCCGGTCTTCAGAATATTGCGTCTGAGCCGATCCATCATCGGCGTACTCCTGACCGCTACTTCGCCGGCACCACCGGCACCAGCCCCGGGAACACGTAGGCGAAGAGCATCGAGACCGATCCCCATCACGATCATCAGCCCCACGCTGTGCTTGATGGTGAAGCGGAAGAGGCGGCTCTCGTCCGCGGCCGTCATCCCGGTGGCGGCCACGGCCACGGCGATGCTGTGCACCGAGATCATCTTGCCCATGACCCCGGCGGCGGAGTTGACCGAGGCGGTGAGCACCGGGTTGAGGCCGAGGCTGTTGGCCGTCACCACCTGCAGGTTGCCGAAGAGCGCGTTGGCCGAGGTGTCGCTGCCGGTGAGGAACACGCCGAGCCAGCCGACGACGGCGCTGAAGAACGGGAACGCGAAGCCGGTGGTCGCCAGGGCCAGTCCGAGAGTGGAGGTCATCCCCGAGTAGTTCATGAGATACGCCAGGCCGAGCATCGAGGCGATGGTCGCCATCGCGAATCCGAGCTGCTTGAAGGTCGCCACGTAGATGCCGGCAACCTTGCCGGGCGACACTCGCAGGATCAGGGCCGTGGCCAGCGTCGCCAGGAAGCACGCCGTGCCCGACGCGCTCAGCCAGTTGAGCGTGAACACGGCGGCGTAGGGCGACGGCGCCGCCACCACCGGCGGCACCCGTTCGACCAGGTTGTGCAGGCCCGGCACGATCACGCCGTTCAGGCCGGTCGCCGCCTTGGGGAGGAACGACGGCATCACGCTGTTGGTCCAGGTGTCGATCGCCAGCTTGATCGACGCCTCACCCCAGGCCAGCACGAACACCACCAGCATGAGATACGGCAGCCAGGCCATGAAGATCTCGCCGCCGGAGTGGCGCTTCGCCGCCGCGGTGATCGGCTGGTCGCCCTCGAGCCGCATGATCGTCTTCGGCTTCCACAGCTTGAGCACCACCACCATCACGATGATGCAGGTGAGCGAGCTGAGGATGTCGGTGAGCTCCGGCCCGAGGTAGTTCGAGACGATGAACTGCATGCTGGCGAAGCTGACAGCCGCAGGCGATGATCGCCGGCAGCACTTCGAGCGCCCGGGCCCGGCCGGCCATCACCACGACGAGATAGCCCGGGATGATGATCGAGATGAGCGCGCACAGCCGGCCGACCATCGCCGACAGCGGCATCACCGGCAGGCCGGTGACCGCCGCCAGCGTCGTCACCGGGATGCCGATCGAGCCGAAGGCCACCGGGGCGGTGTTGGCGAGCAGGCAGATACCGGCGGCGTAGAACGGGTTGAAGCCGAGGCCGGCCAGCATCGCGCCCGACACCGCCACCGGGGCCCCGAACCCGGCCGCGCCCTCGATGAAGGCGCCGAACGAAAAGGCGATGAACATCGCCTGCAGCCGCCGATCGTCGGTGAGGCTGCCCACCGAGTCCTTGATGATCTCGAACTTGCCGGTGTCGACCGCCAGCCGGTAGAGCATGATCGACGCAAAGACGATCCACGCGATCGGGAACACGCCGTAGGCGGCGCCGTAGACCGTGGAGATGATCGCGAGTGGCACCGGCATGCCGTAGACGCCGATGGCCACCACGAGCGCGGTTGCCAGGCCGGCCAGGGCCGCCTTCCAGGTGGGGGCCCGCCACACCCCCAGCATCAGGAACAGCACCACCAGGGGAAGCGCGGCGACCGGGGCGGACAACGCCAGGCTGTCGCCCAGCGGCTCGTAGTTGTGCTGCCACATGCTCAGGGGATGCTCCTTTCGGCCGCCCAATCATACAGAGGGCCGCGCGCAACGCGAGGGCGATTTATAGTGGTCGCGCGTCATGGCCGATCTCGCCGCCGACCTCGCGCGGATTTACCCGCCCGATCGCCTGCTCACGCGCGCCGCCACGCTGGCGCCGTACGAGAGCGACGGCCTCACCTCCTTCCGCGCCCGGCCCCGGGCGGTGGTGCTGGCCGAGACGAAGGCCGAAGTCGTGCAGACGGTGCGGCTGTGCCACGCCGCCGGCGTGCCGTTCGTGGCGCGCGGCTCGGGCACCAGCCTCTCGGGTGGCTCGGTGCCGCTCGAGGACGGCATCGTCATCGCCCTCAACCGGATGAACCGGATCCTGCGCGTGGAGCCGCTGAACCGGCTGGCGGTCGTCGAGCCGGGGGTGATCAACCTGGACATCTCGGCCGCCGGCGAGCCCCACGGCCTCTACTACGCGCCCGATCCGTCGAGCCAGTCGGTGTGCACCATCGGCGGCAACGTCGCCTTCAACTCCGGCGGCGCGCACTGCTTCCGCCACGGCATGACCGCCAATCACGTGCTGGGCCTCGAAGTCGTGCTGCCCGACGGCGAGGTCGTCCGCCTGGGCGGCGACAGCGTCGAGGAGGCGGGCCCCGATCTCACGGGACTGTTCGTCGGATCCGAGGGGCTCTTCGGCGTCGCCGTCGAGATCACCGTGCGCCTGATCCCCCGGCCCGAGGCGTATCGCACGGTGCTGGCCTCCTACGCCTCACTCCAGGGGGCGGGCGATGCGGTGACCCGGATCATCGCCGCCGGACTGCTGCCTGGTGCGATGGAGATCATGGACCGCCTGGCCATCGAAGCCGCCGAGGCCGCGGTGCACGCCGGCTACCCGCGCGACGCCGCCGCCGTGCTGCTGGTCGAACTGGAGGGCGACCGCGAGCAGGCCGACGCCGAGCTCGGGCACCTGATGGCCGTGCTCGACGCGTCGCAGCCCACCGAGGTCCGCGTCGCCGCCAACGCCGACGAGCGGGCGCTGCTCTGGAAGGGCCGCAAGTGCGCGTTCTCGGCGGTGGGACGGATCAGCCCGGACTTCATCGTCCAGGACGGCGTGGTGCCGCGTACGAAGCTGGGCGAGGCGCTGGTCGCCATCGAGCAGCTGTCGACGCAACACGGCGTCCGCGTGGCCAACGTGTTCCACGCCGGCGACGGCAACCTGCACCCGCTCATCCTCTACGACGGCCGCGAGACCGGCGCGCTCGAGCGCGCCGAGGCGCTGGCCGCCGACATCCTGCGGTTGTGCATCCGGCTCGGGGGGTCGATCACCGGGGAACACGGCGTCGGACTCGAGAAGCGGGCGTTCCTGCCCGAGATGTTCCGGCCCGAGGACATCGCCTTCATGCACCGGCTGCGGCAGTCGATCGACGGCCGTGAACTGGCCAATCGCGGCAAGATGCTGGCGCCGCTGGCCGCGCCATGACGCTGACGCCGCGGTCCCTGTCGGAGCTGCAGGAGGCCGTCGCGGCATCGGCGCCGGCGCCGCTCGCCATTTGCGGCGGCGGCACCAAATACCTGGCGCCGCGCCGCGACGCCGCGATCCTCGATACCCGTGCCCTGGCCGGCATCGTCACCTACAACCCGGCCGAGTGCGTCGTCACGGTGCTGGCTGGCACCCCGGTGCGGCAGATCGACGCCACGCTCGCCGCACACGGGCAGTACCTGCCGTTCGATCCGCCGCTCGCCCAGGCCGGCGCCACGGTGGGCGGCACCGTGGCGGCCGCGGCCAGCGGGCCCGGCCGCTATCGCTACGGCGGCGTGCGCGACTTCGTGATCGGCGCTGCGGTCGTCGACGGGAGCGGCCAGCTGGTGCGATCCGGCGGCCAGGTCGTGAAGAACGCCGCCGGGTTCCTGCTCCACCATGGCCTGGTCGGCAGCGCCGGCCGCTACGGAGTCGTCGGCGAAGTCTCCTTCAAAGTGTTCCCACGGCCGGAGGCGCGCCTCACGCTCCGGGTCGGGTGTGGATCGCTGGCTGAAACGATCGACCGTCATCGACGTCTGCGCGATGCGGCGCCCGACCTCGAGGCGCTCGACGCCGATCTCTCCGCCCTCACGGTCTGGGCCCGCCTGGCGGGCGCAGGCACGGCGTTGCCGCAGCGGGCCGATCGCGCCCGTCAGGCCCTCGGTGGCACGTCGATCGAGATGCTCGAGGACGCCGCCGATGCGCGGGCCTGGGAGGACGCGGCGGAGCTGCGATGGGCGCCGGCCGGCTCCACCATCGTCAAGGTGCCGTCCACGCCCGGGCTCCTGGGCCAGTTGGCCGCTGCGCTGACGCCGCTCGGGGTGCTGCGGGCGACCGGCGGCGGAGCGGCCGTGCTGCTGGCGACGACCCGCGCCGTGGACGACGTGCAGGCGGCACTCCCCTCCGACGCCCGCGCCGTGGTGCTGCGCGGGTCCGACTGCGGCCGCATCCTGGGCAGCGGCCGCGGCAACGTCTTCCACGAACGCGTGCGACGCACGCTCGACCCGACGGGACGATTCTCGTAGGCGCGCGCAACGAGGCCGGCCGGATGCATCATCGGATCGCCATCGACACTCTCGGGCCGCACGGCGCGGCCATGGGTGCGGCCGTGTCCTCGTGCGTGCACTGCGGCTTCTGCCTGCCGGCCTGTCCGACCTACAAGGTCCTCGGCGAGGAGATGGACTCGCCGCGGGGCCGTATCGTGCTGATGAAGGAGGTGCTCGAAGGCGCCCTGCCGCTGGCCGACGCGGCGTTGCACCTCGATCGTTGCCTGGGGTGCCTGGCCTGCGAGACGGCGTGCCCGTCGGGGGTGCGCTACCGCGATCTGATCGAGCCGATGCGGTCGCGGCTCCACGCCGCCCGATCCCGCTGGACCCGGGCCCGCACGACCCGGCTGCTCGACCTGCTGGAATCACCGGCGCGCTTCAGGCGCGCCTTGCGTCTGGCGCGCCTGGTCGGGCCGCTGGCCGGCATGGTGCCCGGCACGCTGGGCTCGATGCTGGGACTGTTGCCGGCCCGGGTGCCGGCGGCGTCGGCGCTGCCGGCCAAGATCGCGGCCTCGGGCACCCGGCGCGGCCGCGTCGCCCTGATGACCGGCTGCGTGCAGCAGGTGCTGCGCCCCGCGATCACCGACGCCACCGCTCGCGTGCTCGCCGCCAATGGCGTGGAGGTGTCGGTGCCCGTCCGGCAAGGCTGCTGCGGCGCCCTGGCCGCGCATGTCGGCGAGGAGCCGCGCAGCCGGCGGCTGGCTGAGGCCCACCAGCGTGCCTTCCCCGCCGACGTGGACGCGATCGTGGTGACGGCTGCCGGATGCGGGTCGTGGATGAAGCAGCAGGCTCACGACGGGCCGCCGGTGCTCGACGCCGCCGAGTATCTCGATCGCCTCGGGCTGACCGAACCGCTGCGGCTGGCAACGCCGCGGACGGCTGTCTACCAGGACGCCTGTCACCTTGCCCACGCCCAGCAGGTGACGGCGGCTCCGCGGCGGCTGCTGCAGCAGGTGGAGGGGCTCACCGTCGTGCCGCTCGCCGACGCCGGAATGTGCTGCGGCTCGGCGGGCCTCTACAACATCGAACAGCCGGCGCTGGCCGCGGAGCTGGGCGCGCACAAGGCGACGGCGATCGCCGCCTCGGGCGCTACTCTCGCCATCTCCGGCAACATCGGCTGCCTCACCCAGCTCGACGCCGCGCTGGCGGTGGCCGGCCACGACATCCCGGTGTGTCACACGATGGAGCTGCTCGCCGGGGCGCTGGTCGGAGCATCATCGACAGGAGTGGGGAGACACTGATGCGCGTGCGTCTCGACTACGGCAGCGACGGCCTCGAGCTCGACGTCCCCGACGAACGGACCGAGGTCGTGACCCCGCGGCACGAGCCGCCGGTCGCCGACCCCGGGGAGGCCCTGCGGGCGGCGTTGGCCGCGCCGATGGAACGGCCGCCGCTCCACGAGATCGTGCGCGCCGGCCACCGCGTGGCCATCTCGGTGTGCGACATCACCCGGGCGCAGCCTCGCGCGCTGATGCTCGAGGCGCTCTTTGCCGCGATGCCGGCGGTGCGGCCGGAGGACGTCACGATCCTCATCGCGACCGGCACGCATCGCGCCAACACCGCCGCCGAGCTCGCGGCGATGCTCGGGCCGGCCATCGTCGAGCGCTACCGCGTGGTGAACCACGACGCGCGCGACGACAGCTCGCTGGCCTTCGCGGGACGCACCGCCACCGACGTGCCGGTGTGGCTCAACCGGCACTGGCTCGACGCCGACGTGCGGATCACGACCGGCTTCGTCGAACCGCACTTCTTCGCCGGCTTCAGCGGCGGCCCCAAGATGGTCGCACCCGGGCTGGCGGGGCTGGCGACCACGCTGGTGCTCCACGACGCGCGGCACATCGGTCATCCCAAGGCGACGTGGGGCATCACCGAGGGCAACCCGGTGCACGACGACGTCCGCGAGATTGCCCGGATGACCGGCGTGCATTTCTCGCTCGACGTCGCCCTCAACCGCGACCAGGCGATCACCCGCGTCTTCGCCGGCGAGCTCTTCGCCGAGCACGCGGCCGCGTGTGCCCACGTCAAGCGCACGGCGATGCGCGCCGTCGAATCGCCGTTCGACGTCGTGGTGACGACCAACTCCGGCTACCCGCTCGACCAGAACCTCTACCAGTCGGTGAAGGGCATGTCGGCAGCGGCGTGCATCGTCAAGCCCGGCGGGACCATCATCTGCGCCGCCGAGTGCCGCGACGGCGTCCCGGCGCACGGACCCTACGGCGAGCTGTTGCGCCAGCGCTCGTCACCGGCCGCGCTGCTCGAGATGGTCGAGGCGCCGGGGTTCGCCGAGCAGGACGGCTGGCAGGTGCAGGTGCAGGCGCTCATCCAGCGCAAGGCCACCGTGCTGATGAAGTCCGGGGGCCTCTCGCACGAGCAGCTGCGCGCCGCCCAGCTGGAGCCCGTCACCGACGTCGGCATGGCGGTGCGCCAGGCGCTGGGCGCCGCGGGCCCCGACGCCACGCTGGCCGTGCTGCCCCACGGCCCGCAGACGATTCCCTATCTGACGAGCACGTGACGCGCGGGTCCGCATCGACACACCGCGCCGGCGAGAGCGGCGGGTGGCGCCGGCAGGGGGCCCCCCGCCCGCGCGCAGCTGCGGGGCAATGATGCGCGAGCACGGGTGGGGGAATCCGGCGTCAGGCCCTGCCGCCCTCGCCGGCGCCTATTCGTCGACGCGGATCTCGCGGGTCCACTGCGAGTTGTCCTCGCGGCCGCTGGCGATCTCGGCGCGTCGCTCGGCATCGGTGGGCTGCACCTTGCCGGTGGCGTCGATGGCGCGAGAGACGAGCGTGTGGAGGCCCGGCGCCAGATTGAGGACCGACGAGGACCACAAGACCCAGCCGTACTTCGAGCGGCGGGCGTCGAGGGTGGCCGGCTGCCAGTCGCCCCCGTCCACCTGCACCTCTACCGCCGTGATCGGCGCCGAGCCGCCCCAGGCCGGGCCAGACGACGCGATAGATCCACTGGCCGTCGTGGCGGCGACGGGTCACCCGCGCGACGATCGACTTCAGGCGGTTCCTGGAGATCGACGTGTCGAGCCACAACGGGCCGTCCGGCGTCGGCACCGAGCGCAGGCTCAGGTAGTTGCGCACCTGGTGCTGCCCTTCGTAGCGCCGATCGAGCACCTCGATCCGTCCCAGCCACTTCACCTGGGTCATGCCGTACCAGCCGGGCACGAGCAGCCGCACCGGGAACCCCTGGTCGGGCGGAATCGGCTGGCCGTTCAGCGCAAAGGCCAGCATCGTGTCGGGCGCCAGCGCGTCGAGCAGGTGGATGGCGCGGCCGTGCGGCGCCTCGTACTCGCGGTTGCCGGCCTGGAACTTCTTCTCGCGCTCCATGTCGAGGCCGAGAAACAACACCTCGCGGGCCTCGGGCTTCACCCCGCACTCCTCGAGCAGCGACTTGAGGCCGACGCCGCTCCAGACGCCGTTCGAGAGCAGCCCGCACATGCGCTGCGGCCGGGTCGAGTTGCCCGAGCACTCGAGCGTCACCGCCTCGTCGCGCCGGTCGCGGCGTGCCTTCAACTGGTCGAGCGTGAGCTCCATCGGGCGCTCGACGAAGCCGCCGATGCGCAAGCGGTAGCTGGCGGCATCGACCGCGGGCGTGGAGGTCTGCGTGAACGTGTAGTGCTCGTCGTTGGGAGTGGTCCAGCCGGTGAGGTTGCGCAGGTCCACGCAGCGCACCTGCGGCCGCGATGCCGACGCGTGAATCTTGAACGCGTCGGTGTAGTCGGTGAACGTGACCGGCTCGTCGCCGTCCTGCAGGGCCCACACTGACTCAGGCAGGCCGAGCGCGGCCAGACCGGCCACCCCAGCCGCGGTGCGGGTCATCACGTCACGACGAGTCGGCCGCTGGCTCACGAAGTGCTCCGGCTGGCGAACACCGGCGTCATGCCCAGGTGGTGCATCACGAAGGCGTAGACGTCGGCCGTGCTCTCGATCTGTTTCTTCGTGTTGCTGGCGCCGTGGCCCGACTTGGTGTCGACGCGGATGAGCACCGGCGCCGGCCCGCCCTGCCGGACCTGCAGCGTCGCCGCGTACTTGAACGAATGCGCGGGCACGACCCGGTCGTCGTGGTCGGCGGTGGTGACCAGGGTCGGCGGGTAGCGCGTCCCGGCCTTCAGGTTGTGCAGCGGCGAATAGGCGTAGAGGCCCTTGAACTGCTCGGGGTCCTGGCTCGAGCCGTAGTCGGCGATCCAGTTCCAGCCGATGGTGAAGGTGTGGAAGCGCAGCATGTCCATCACGCCGACCTGCGGCACCGCCACGGCGAACAACTCCGGCCGCTGGTTCATCACCGCCCCCACCAGCAGGCCGCCGTTCGACCCGCCGGTCATCGCCAGCTTCGCCGACGAGGTGTACTTGTTGGCGATCAGCCACTCGGCGGCGGCGATGAAGTCGTCGAAGACGTTCTGCTTCTTCAGCTTCGTGCCGGCTTCGTGCCAGGCCTCGCCGTATTCGTTGCCGCCGCGCAGGTTCACCGAGGCGTAGACCATGCCCTGTTCGAGCAGCGCGATGCGCAGCGCGCTGAAGGCCGGGGTCATCGTCACGTTGAAGCCGCCGTAGCCGTAGATCAACGTCGGGTTGGCGCCGTTCAGCACCAGCCCCTTCTTGAAGGTCAGGAACATCGGCACCTTGGTGCCGTCCTTGCTGGTCACGAAGACCTGCCGTACTTCGTAGTCGTCGGCGGCGAACCCGGGAATCGTCACCTCGCGGAACGGCGACGAGCTCCTGGCGGCGACGTCGTACTTGAAGATCGTCGGCGGATAGTTGAAGGAGGTGAAGGTGTAGAACACCTCTTTGTCGTCGTCGCGGCCGCCCAGGCCCGAGACCGCCCCCGGCCCGGGCAGGGTGATCTCGTGGTCCAGCGTGCCGTCGAGGCCGAACACGTAGGCCCGCGAGGTGACGTCCTTCAGGTAGGAGGCGAAGAGCTTGCCGCCGCCGGTGGCCACGGCGTCGAGCGGCTCCGGCCGCTCCGGCAGCACGTCCTTCCAGGCGCTCTCGGCCGGGGTCTTCGGGTCGAACAGGAACACCCGGCCGTTGGGCGCCTTGCGGTCGGTGTGCACCAGGAACCGGTCGCCGACGTTGTCGATCACGTTGAAGGTGTCGTCGCCGATCTCGGAGACGATCGGATGGAACGTCTTGTCCTTCGCCGCCAGGTCGCGGTAATAGACGGCGTTGCCCTTCTTGCCCTTGCCGCGATCCGATACGGTGAGCACGAGGAACCGTTCGTCCTCGGTGGTCTCCACGGTATGGAAGCGCTCGGGGTTGGCGGGATCGGAGAAGACCAGCTCGTCGGCCGACTGCGGTGTGCCCAGCCGGTGATAGAACACCTGGTGATTGACGTTCTTGGTCGTGAGCTCCTTGCCCGTCTCGGGCGCCGGATACCGGCTGTAGAAGAACCCGTCGCCGGCCCAGGCCGCGCCCGACACCTTCACCCACTCGACCGAGTCGGTGAGCGGCTGCTTGGTGGCCACGTCGAGCACGCGGTAGGTCTGCCAGTCGGACCCGCCCTCGCTCAGTCCGTACACCGCGCGGCGCCCGTCTCTCGAGGCCGCGAACACGCTGAGCTTCGTCGTGCCGTCGGGTGAGAGCGTATTCGGGTCGAGCAGCACCTCGGGCGCGCCGTCGAGGCCGGTCTGGCGATAGAGGACCGACTGGTTCTGCAGCCCGTCGTTCTTGAAGAAGAAATAGGTGGTACCGCGCCGGAACGGCTCGCCGAACTTCGGATAGTTGTAGAGCTGTTCGAGCCTCGCGGTGAGCGCCGCCCGGAATGGAATCGTCTCGAGATGGGCGAAGGTGACCTTGTTCTGCGCCTCGACCCAGGCGGCCGTCTCCGCCGAGGTGTCGTCCTCGAGCCACCGGTACGGGTCGGGCACCGACACGCCGTGATAGGTGTCGACGTGTTCCACGGTGCGGGTGACCGGGTAGCTCATGCGCGCGGGCTCAGGCGCGGCGCACGACGCCGCGGCGACGACCAACGCGCCGACCAGCAGGGGCTCTCGCATCGCATCTCCTATCGGGTGCCGGTGTACCCCGGCCCGCGCAAGGGCCGGCCCGGGCGCTCGGCCGTGATCGCGCCGTCGGTCACCACGGCCTTCCCGTTCACCAGCACGTGACGCATCCCGGCCGAGTAGTTGTTGGGCTGCGCAAAGGTCGCCTCGTCCTTGACGGTGGCGGGGTCGAACACCACCACGTCGGCCATCATCCCCGGCCGCAGCAGTCCGCGATCGCCGACGCCGACGCGGATCGCCGCCTGTGAGGTGGCCTTGCGCACGGCTTCCTCGAGGGTGAGCACCTTGTCGTCGCGCACGTACTTGCCGAGCACACGCGTGAAGGTGCCCCACGCCCGCGGATGGGACTTCGATTCCGACAGCGGGCCGTCCTCGGCTCGCGCACCGGAGTCGGTGTCGAAAGACACCCACGGCGTGCGCATCGCGGTGACCACGTCGTCTTCGCGCATGATCGAGATGATCACCGACGACTCGGCCTTGTCGGCGATGACCAGGTCGATCGCCGCATCGCGCGGGTCCTTGCCCATCGCCGTGCCGATCTCGGCGAAGTTCATCCCCTCGTACTTGCGCAGCGACGGGTCGAGCACCGAACTGAGCAGCACGCCCGCCGCCCCGCCCGAGCCGTACCACTGGTTCTCGAACGGCGCATTCGGATCGTCCATGTCGCGCTTGACCCGGGCCCGCACGGCCGGATCCTTCAGCCGCTCGAGCATCGGGCCGGTGCCGCCCTCGCGCACCCACACCGGCAGGCACGCGTCGAGCCCGTTCGAGGCCCGGTCGTAGGGGTAGATGTTGGCCGACACGCGCAGCCCGCGGGCGCGCGCCGCCTCGAGCTTCCGGATGGCCTCGGGCATCTTGCCCCAGTTGGCCCGGTAGGCGGTCTTGAGGTGCCAGATCTCGGCGGAAATGTTGGCCCGCTCGGCGATCGCGATCACCTCGTCGAGCGACTCCATCACCCGGTTGCCCTCCGAACGCTGGTGCGTGATGTAGATGCCGCCGAGCCCGGCCGCCGTCGTGGCCAGGGCGACGAGCTCGTCGGTGCTGGCGAAGCGGTTGGGGATGTACTGGAGCGACGAGCTGACGCCGAGGGCGCCGTCGCGCATGGCCTGCGTCACCAGCTCCTGCATCTTGACGATCTCGTCGGGCGGTCGCGGGGCGGTCGGCCTTGCCGATCACGTAGTCACGCAGTCCACCGGAGCCCACGAACGTGCCGACGTTCACCGCCGTGGTCGACCGCTCGAGGCGCGTGAAGTACTCGGCCAGCGTCCGCCAGTCCTGCGTCACCTTGAAGAAGTCGTAGGTGCCCTTGCGGTCGGCCATCATCTGGTCGTTCACCGGGGCGATCGACACGCCTTCCCCGGTGATCTCGGTGGTGATGCCCTGGGTGATCTTGCTGGCGGCGCGGCTGTCGACGAGCACGTTGAACTCGGACTGGCCGAGCAGGTCGATGAAGCCGGGGGCGACGACCAGCCCCGAGGCGTCGATGCGCGTGGTGGCCTGGGCATCCGCCAGTCGGCCGATCGCCGTGATTCGATCGGCGGTGATGCCGACATCGCCCAGGAACCAGGGCGCGCCGGTGCCGTCGACGATCCGGCCGTTGGCGATGACGACGTCGAAGCGGGTCGGCTGCGCCGTCGCCGCAGCGGAGGCGGGCGCCGGCGGCGTGGTGGCCGGCGTCGGGGGTGTCGAGGGCGTGCCGCAGGCGGCCAGCGCCAGCACGCTCAGAAGCGCGAGCCGGCCGGATCGATGACAGGACATGGCGCCGATTGTAGCGTCTGGCCGTGGCCGCGGGGCCCTTGGCGCCGTGACTGATGGTGACCGGCGGCTCAGGGCTGGCTGGTCGCCGGCTGCAACTCGACGTAGCCGACGCCGTCGCGCACCGTGATGCGCGTGCCGAACGGCGCCGAGAGCGTGGTCAGATCGTTCAGGATCTTCCGCCCCAGCTCGGGCGGCGCGAGCATCGGCCGGCCACGGACATGGCGGGCGCCGCCGTGGCCCAGCGAGATCGGGTGGAGAGCCAGCTCGGTGAGCCGCGCGCCCTGATAGCGCGGCATCGCCACGACCGACTCCCAGATCGGCGGGTCGGCCGGGAACCCCGACTTGTCGAAGTTGTAGCGCTGGTTGAGGTAGTCGTTCGGCTGGGCGTCGGGACCGAGGCGCTGGTCGTCGTAGTTGTCGGCCGGATAGCGCAACAGCGTCTCGTTCTGGAAGATGAAGTCGCCGAGGCTGTAGAGAATCGGCGCGCCCTTGTAGACCTCGATGCCGCGCAGGACGTGCGGCCCGTGGCCGACGAACAGATCGGCGCCGGCGTCGATCATCGCCCGGGCGAAGGTCACCAGGAACTGCGCCGGCTCGAGGCGCGTGCGGCCGCCCTCGTGGGCATGGATGGTCACGATCACGCGATCCGCCAGCGTCCTGGCGCTCTTGACGACGGCGGCGATCTCGTCCACGTCTTCCTTGCGCGGTTCGGTGCGGATGGCCGGGGTGGATCCGACCACGAAGCGCCGTCCGACGAACGTGAGGCTGTCACCCGCTGCCGGCGTCGTGCCGGTGAGCTCGCCGGCGGCCTGGCGCAGCTGCTCGAAGCGCTCCTTGGTCACGACGTAGGTGGTGGTGAAGCGCAGCGGGCTCAGCCCCGGCCGCGACGGGACGTCGCCGCGAGTCCGGCCGGCGCGGGAGTGATCGGGGAAGGTCGACGCCACCGAGATGAGGGCGATGCGGCCCTTGGCCGTCTCCAGGAACTTCGCCTCGCGGGCTTCGGTCAGGCTCTCGCCAGAACCGGCGGCGACGATCCCGGCGTCGGCCACGTATTTCTTGGTGAGCCGCATGCCGAGGGCGCCGTAGTCGCCGGTGTGGTTGTTGGCCAGCGATCCCAGGTCGAAGCCGGCCCAGGCCAGCTCCTTGGCCAGCGCCGGCTCCGCCCGCATGTAGGTGCCGCCGCTCTCGTTCATCGGATACGGCTCGAAGTCGTGGAACAGCATCTCGATGTTGGTGAACGCCGCGTCGGCGCCGCGCACCAGCTCGACGAGCCGCGTGAAGGCCGGCTCGGTGTACACCGACAGCCGCCGGGTGATGATCGAGTCGCCCGTGAGCGCGATCGTCAGGTCGGTGGCCGGCGCCTGGCCGCCGCCGGTCGTCCCCGCCGCCACGACGAGCAGCGCCGCCGCCCAGACCGTGCCGATCCTCGTCATGGGGTCTGCCTCGTGCGCCGCACAGGGCGCGATCTCCGGCCAACACTACCAGAATCCTGGCACAAGCTTCGTGCCATTGGGGTCAGACCCCGAGGCTTTTGCGCTATCCGTGGTGGCTGCGTCGGGCGGGCCACTAGTCGCGCCGTGGCAGGTTCTGCTACTCCATCAGTTTCCGAATCGTGTTGCCGAACGCCTCGCGACCGGTGGAGGGGTCGTAGACGATCACCGGCATCAGCCGGCCGCGAATCGTCTGCGGGCTGGATCGGGCGTAGGCCATCAGCGTGGCGGCGAGCAGCGACTTCTGGCTCGACACCTCCGGCTGCTGCGGAAACGACGTGAAGAGGTCGTTCAGCGACACCGGCCACGGCTGGTGGCGGAGCAGCGCATCGACGACCGTGCCCTTGAGCACGTTGTGCGAGAAGTTGAAGAAGAACGACAGCGGCGAGTAGGCCTGCGCGGTGGGCCGGTAGGCCTCGAACTCCTCGCGCAGGCGGTCACGGTAGGCGAGCAGTTGCTCCCGGGCCCGCTGCCGCTCGGCTTCGTGCGCTCTCAGCGTGCCGACCGGCGCGCCCACGAACGCCCGGGCGTCGGGACTGAGCCCGTTCAGGAGCGCCTCGACCACTCGATCGCGGTCCGGGCCGAGCTCGCCTGCTTCGGTCAGCCGGACGTACTCATCCATCGCCCCGGCCACCGCGAAGCACAGCCACGGGTAGTCGGCGACGTTGTCGTCGCGCATCCGGATCGTGTCGCGGGCGTAGGTGGCCTCGAACCCGAACCGCAGGTGGCAGCCCATGGCCGCGGCGTGCTGCAGCGCCACCCGGGTACGGCGGCGCGGCTCCAGCGAGCGGACGCGCTCGAGCAGCAGGCCGTAGCCGTCCTCACGCAGCTCGAAGTGGGCGGTGGCCACGAGCATCAGCGCCTCGGCGTCGTCGCAGAACCGCTGGCCCCCGCCACGCGGGCCCTGCACGTCGGCGAGCAGCGTCTCGAGCCGGGCCAGGTTGCCGTCGGGGGCACCGTCGTCCCAGACCCGCAGCGACAACAGGGCCAGCAGGTAGACGAGGTAGTAGTCGAGCATGATCGCCAGCGTCGCCGGATGCGGCGCATCAGCGCCGCGCTGCCGGATCACGAAGTCGAGCACGTCGACAGCGATGGTGTGGACGTTGACCGCGTCGGCCACGCCGTCCCAGTCGTTCAAGGCGTGCAGGCCTTCGGCACGCGTGCGCGCGTCGTAGTCGGCCACCGCGGGCCCCAGGTCGATCGGCCGGTTCCCGACGTGCCACTGGTGATGGCGCATGCCCTCGCGCAGCCGCAGCAGCGCGTGTTCGAGGTTGCGACCCGCGGCGGCGTGCGCCAGGATCGCCGGTCGCGCGGCGATGACCTCGCCGACCAGCGCGCACACGTCGGCAAACGGCACCAACGGCGGCAGGGACGAGCGGCGGGTGCTTCGCGAAGGACCGTGCATGGCGTGCGAACGCTTGCATTATCGCGCCAGCCCGTACATGCGACAATGCAGTGGGCGGCACCTAGCGGCGGTCGGCGCCAGGCGGCATGTTACGCTGGCAAAGCCTCCCCCAAGTGAGGCCTGCATGCTCGTCCGGTTCCTGCCGCTGCTCGTGGCGGCCGTCTGCTCCGTCGCCACCGCTCACGCCCAACCCGCGATTCGTGCCCAGTTGCTCGGCTCGGGGCTTGACCCGCCCGGTGGCGGTCGTTTTCGATCCCGTGGTCCCCGGCGCCGTGCACCTCGTGCAGCAGACCGGGCAGGTGCTCACGTTCCACAACGGTGGGTTCCGCGCCGCGCCGTTCCTCGACCTCACCGCGGTCGTCTCGGGTGGCGCCGACGAGCGGGGACTCCTGGGCATGGCCTTCCCGCCCGACGCGGCCACCAGCGGGCGCGTGTTCGTCAACTTCACGAATCGAAACGGCGCCGGCAACACCGTGATCGCGCGTTTCACCCGCAGCGCCGCCGATCCGCTGGTGCTCGATCCCGCGTCGCGGTTCGACCTCAAGTGGCCGGGCGCCGGGCGGCGGCGCGGCAGGGCTTCATCACGCAGCCGTATCCGAACCACAACGGCGGCCACCTGGCGTTCGGGCCCGACGGTTACCTCTACATCGGCATGGGCGACGGCGGCGCCGGCGACGATCCGCAGAACAACGCCCAGACCCCGACGACGCTGCTCGGCAAGATGCTGCGCGTCGACGTCGTCGGGTGATCCCGCCCAACGGCTACACGGTGCCGGCCGACAATCCCGACTTCACGATGGTCGGCGTGAACAACGCCCTGCCGGAAATCTGGGCGTTCGGGCTGCGCAATCCCTGGCGCTACAACTTCGACGACGTGGGCGCCGGCAACACCGGCGCGCTGGTCATCGCCGACGTCGGCCAGGGCGCGCATCGAGGAGATCAACTACGAGCCGGCCGGCCGCAGTCGCCGCAACTACGGCTGGAGCACGTTCGAAGGCTCATCGCTCAATCAAGCCTCGCCCTATACGCCGGCGTTCCAGCCGATGACGTCGCCGATCTTCGAGTACACGCACGCGGTGGGCCAGGTCATCACCGGCGGCTACGTCTACCGGGGCGCCGCGCTCGGCGCCTTCTACCAGGGCCGCTACTTCTACTCCGACTGCGCCGCCGGCCGCATCTGGTCGATCGCGCTCACCATCGGCGCCATGGGCGACGCCGTGGCGTCCGACAACCGCGACCACACCGCCGAACTGGGCGGGCCGTTCAACTGCGTGACCTCATTCGCCCGCGACGCCGCCGGCGAGCTCTACTTCATGGACTTCGACGCAACGCCCGGCACGCCGGTGGTGGGCACCGGGCGGGTGTACCGGATCGAGCTCGCTTCGCCGTCGGCGCCCGGCGTGCCCACCAACCTCAGTGCCGACGTGCAGGGGAACTCGGTGGCGATCACCTGGGCAGCGCCGGCCAGCGGCGGCGCGCCGAGCCGGCTACCTGCTGCAGGCGGGCAACACGCCGGGAGGCGTCGAGATCGGGGCGATCCCGGCAGCCTCCACCGGCCTGGCCTTCACCGGTGTCCCCGACGGCCGCTACTTCGTGCGGGTCCTCGCGGTGAACGCCGCGGGCCCCGGCCCGGCCACCAGCGACCTCGTGCTCAACGTCGGCTGCGCCGCGCCTCCTGTGGCGCCGACGACCCTCACGGCCGCGGTCTCCGGCACGTTCGTCGCGGTGAACTGGAACGTCGAGCCGGGCACGACGAGCACCGTCCTCGAAGTGGGCTTCGTCCCGGGCGCCACCAACCTCACGTTCCCGTTCGCCGCACCTACCGCGGCGGTCGGGACCAACGCACCGCCGAACACCTATTACATCCGCGTCCGTGCCGTGAACGCCTGCGGCCAGAGCCCGCCGTCGGTGGAGCGCACGGTCACGGTGCCCTGAGCGGTTATTGGTCCTGTGGCGCGGAGCTCAGGCCTTCTCCCGACGAGCGCAGGCGCGACGTAGGGCAGCTCTTCAGAGCTGCCTCCAGGCAGAGCTGAAGCTCTGCCCTACGCACAATCGAAAGACCCAGCAGCGAAGGCAGCTAGTCGAGCGCGAATGCCACCAGGGTGGCGGCTGAGCCGCGGCCGGTGGCCACGGCCACGAACTGCCGCCCGTCGACCGCATAGGTCATCGGCGTGCCGGTGGTTTCGAGCAGCGGCGCCGACCACAGCTCGCGTCCGCTGCTCGTCTCCACGGCGTGCAACGCGCGGTCGCCGCCGCCGACGAAGATGAGCCCGCTCCTGGTCACGACCAGCCCCGGCGGCCCCTGCGCGCCGAGCTTCTCCGGCGCCTTCACGCCCAGCTTCTCCAGCTGCTCCCGGACGGCAGGCAGATCGCCGAACGGCTCGCGCCACTTGATCGTGCCGGCGTTGAGATCGAGCGCCACCAGGTGCGCATAGGGCGGCTTGGTCAGCGGCAGCGCTTCCATGAAGAAGCCCGACAGGCCGCGGTTCACGTAGTCGGCGTCCACTTCGCCGGGCCGCGCCGTGGACTCGGCGGGGTCGCGCTTCTGGATGCGGAAGACCTGCGGCAGCCCGACGGTCTTCAGGTAGAGCATCCCGGTCTCCGGGTCGAACGCCCCGCCGCCCCAGTTGGCGCCGCCCCACACGCCCGGACGCACGAGCGTGCCCTCCATCGAGGGCGGAGTGTAGAGCGGCCCGAGCCGGAACTTCTTCATCTCGGCCTGCGCGGCGGCCTTCAGCTCCGGCGTGAGGTCGAAGGCATCGTCGAGCGTGATCGCCCTGCGCCTCGAACGCCGGCGGTCTGGTCGGGAACGGCTGGGTCGGCGAGCTCTGCTCGCCCGGCACGTCGCTTTGCGGCACCGGCCGCTCTTCGATCGGCCACACCGGCCTGCCGGTGACCCGGTCGAAGACGAAGGCGAAGCCCTGCTTGGTCAGCTGCACGACGGCGTCGATGCGCCGGCCGTTGACCCGGATGGTGACCAGGTTGGGCGGCGACGGCGGATCGTAGTCCCACAGGCCGTGGTGCACGAGCTGGTAGTGCCACTTGCGCGTGCCGGTCCTGGCGTCGAGGCAGAGCAGCGTCTCGGCGAACAGGTTCGAGCCGAGCCGACGGCCGCCGTAGTAGTCGTTGCTGGGCGTGCTCACCGGCAGGTAGACCAGGCCGCGCTCGGCGTCGAGCGTGAAGGGCGGCCAGACGTTGGTGTGGCCGGTGAACTTCCAGGCCCCGTCCTGCCAGGTTTCGTGGCCGAACTCGCCGGGCTGCGGGATGGTGTGGAAGCTCCACACCTGTTTGCCGGTGCGGGCGTCGAAGGCGCGGATGTCGCCCGGCGGATCGTTCTTGTACATCAGCCGATCGCCGATGCCGCTGCCGAGGATGACCAGGTCGCGGTAGACGACCGGCGGCGAGGTGTTCGAGTAGTGCTTGCGCTCGATCGGCCAGAGCAGCCCCTCACCCAGATCGATCTCGCCGCCCCTGCCGAACGACGTCACCGGCAGGCCGGTCCGGGCGTCGAGGCAGATCAGCCGGTGGCGTGTGTTCAGGAAGATGCGCAGGGCGCCGCGGTCGCGCCACGCGGCGACGCCGCGATGGATGAAGCCCTGGCCGCTGGCCGGCTGGCCGGCCTCGTACGACTTCGGATCGTAGGCCCACAGCTGCTTGCCGGTGGCCGCCTCCAGGGCGACGACGCGATTGTAGGGCGTGCTCACGTAGAGCACCCCTTCGATCATGATCGGCGTGTTCTGGAACGCCCCCGGGAAGGTGTCGAACTCCTTCAGGGGCTGCTCGTCGGGCTTCCACTCCCAGGCGACCTTCAGCCGCGCGACATTGTCACGCGTGATGGCGGTGAGCGGCGAGTACTTGGTGCCGCCGGGATCGCCGCCGTAGACGGGCCACTCGCCGCCTTGCTGCCCTGCCTGCTGCCGGGCCGCCAGGCTGGCAACCGCTGCGGTCACGGCGAGCGCCGCCACCGCGACAACCACGGTGCGTCGCATCACTGCCACCCTTCCTCCTTCGGCCCGGCGGCCGATCCGGCGGTCGGCCCGCGCCACTTCAGAAACTGACCCGCGCGCCGAACTGCACCTGGCGCGGATCGCGGGCGGCGTTGCGGATCAGGAACGCCGGCGAAATGATGCTGCTGTTGCCGCCACCGGCGTAGTTGACCCGGTTGAAGAGGTTGTAGCTCTCGGCGAAGAACTCCAGCTGCGTCCGGCCGAGGTGCACCCGCTTGTTGAGCCGCAGGTCCACGGTGACGAACGGCTCGAGTTTGAGGTGGTCCTCGGTGACGAGCGCCAGGTTGCGCGATGTCCGCAGGTCGTTGATGATCTGCAGCGACTCGTCGATCTCCTCGCGGCCGACGGTGGCCGGCAGGCCGAGCGGCCGATCGTTCTGGTTCTGGCCGTCGCCGTCGATATCGAAGCCGGCCGACGCGTTGTAGGGCGTGCCGCTCAACGCCCGCACGATGCCGCTGATCTGGATGTCCCAGGGCAGGGTCGTCGAGCCGGCCACCGACAGGTTGTGGCGCGTATCCATGTCGCTGTAGCCCTCTTCCTGCGGCGTGCGCATGGTGCCCGGGTAGGTCTGGTAGTGGTTGACGCCGTCGCGGTAGCTGCGCGACAGCGTGTAGGAGACCTGCAGGCTGTCGAGCCCGCGCGGCCGCATCCGCAGCTGGGTCTCGAGCGCGTCGTACCAGCTCTTCGAGAGGTTCTCGAGACTCTTGACCTCGGTGAACTGGGGCACCGGCCGCGGGTTCAGGGCGTTGACGCGTCCCGACTCCGGCAGGTTCAGGTCGAAGGCGCCGAGCTGGTTGTAGCCGTAGGCGTGGACGACGTCGACGTCGAGGCTGGTGGCGCTGTTGATCTGCCAGCCGATTCCGGCGGTGGTGTTCTGCGACTGGGGCAGCACGTAGTCGTCGGGGATCACGTAGAGCGAGCGCGCGGCGCCGCTCTGGACGTAGTCCTCCAGGGTCTTGCCGGCCAGCACGCCGTCGATGCTCGGGTACTGGCGCAGCTGCTCGGGGTTCTCGATGCGCACGGCGATGCCGAGCAGGCGGTCCTGGGCGGTGAGGCCGAAGTAATGGCGGTGCCGGGTGACGTACATCCCCCAGCCGGCGCGGGCGACCAGTGTGCCCTGCCCGCTGATGTCATAGGTGACGCCGAGGCGCGGCTGCAGATTGTTGTAGTCGTTGCCGCGGTCGGCGCTGACGAAGTTGTCCAACCCGGCGTACTGCGGATCCTGCAGCGCCTGCTCGTAAACGTCGTTCATCCGCAGGTTGGTGTCGAGGTCATAGCGCAGGCCGAGGTTGAGCGTCAGCTTGTCCGAGACGCGCCAGTCGTCCTGCAGGTAGCCGGCCAGGATGTGCGAGTTGTACTCGTAGACGCCGGTGGTCTGCATCACGAAGGCGAACGGCCAGGTCGCCGGGCTCGCCGGGTTGAACGCCGCGTCGGTGCCGAACTGCCACTGTCCGTTCTCGTAGAAATGCGCGTCGTAGGTGTGCCGGGCGTAGGTGTAGTCGCCGCCCATCTTGAGGTCGTGGCGGCCGCGGGTCATGAACAGCGTCTCGAACAGCTGCAGCCGGGTGCGCGGGAAGTACTGCGGCGCGGTGAAGTTCTGGCCGGTGGTCACCGACGGGCGCACTTCCCCGGGCCCGAACGACACCGGCAGGGTGGCCACCTCGTTCCACATGTAGTGGCCGCGCAGGGTGTTGACCGTGGTGTTGGACAGCACCCAGCTCTGCTCGCCGATCACGCTGTGCATCTTCGAGGAGTCGTTGACGTTGGCGCTGTCCGAACTGGGGTTGCCGGTGCGCGTCGCCCACTGGTCGTCGAAGGCGTAGCGCAGGAACGCCGAGTTGTTGTCGGTGAAGCGGTGGTTCCACTTGGTGACGAACATGTGCTCGCGGCTGCCGGCCGGGAACTCGCCGTTCTCGCGGGTGGCGAACGGGTTGCTCGCCGGCAGGGCGATGATCTTCTGGTTGGCGACGTGGTTGTACTCGTAGGCGCCGAAGAAGTGGGTCTTGTTGCGGAAGATTGGGCCGCCCAGCGAGGCGCCGGTGCGCTGCTGCTCGTAGACCGGCTTCGACTGCTGGAAGGCGTTGCGGGCGTTGAACGAGTCGTCGCGACCGAAGTAGTAACCCGTGCCCTCGAAGTCGTTGGTGCCCGAGCGGGTCACCACGGTGACCACCGCGGCCAGCGCCGCGCCGTACTGGGCGTCGAACTGGTTGCGGAACACCTTGAACTCCTGCACCGCGTCCTGGCTGACGTTCACCGTCGGGTCGCCCCAGATGGCGTCGTCGAGGTCGCCGCCGTCGACGATGGTGGTGTAGCCGTTGCGCTGGTCGGCGGGGCCGCCGAACTTCACCCGCGAGAACTTGCTGGTGTAGTTCGGGCCGGCGCCGGGCATCATCTGCGCCAGCGACAGGAAGTTGCGCTCGAGCACCGGCAGCGCCTGGATCTGGTCGGAGACGATCGTCGTCGACGGCGCCGACTTGGTCACCTCGATGAGCGCCGAGGTGCCCGAGACGGTCACCGTCTCCTCCAGCGTGGCGACGCCCAGTTCCAGGTCGGCGCGGATGTCGCCGCCGACCACCAGGACCACCGCCCGCCTGGCCGTGCCGAACCCGGTCAGCTCGGCGACCACCTCGTACGGGCCCGGCTGCAGCGCCACCGCGCGATAGCGGCCCTCGGCATCGGTGACCAGCACCTGCTCGCGTCCGGTGGCGGTGTTGCGGAGCGTCACGCTGACGCCCGGCAGCGCCGCCTTGCTTTGATCGAGGACGCTGCCCGACAGGTTGGCGCCGACGACCTGCGCCGCAGCCGGCACCGCCGCGCCCGCCACGACCACCGCGACGGCGACGGCGAGAACTCCGACCCGATGACCGATGCTGCCCATGGCTGATCTCCTTCGCTCCGTCCCAGCGTGCTCGATTACGGCCGGGCGCTGGCCGTGCCGCGCCCCGGCGCCGGCGGACCGCCCTTGTGCACGACGCCGCCCTTGACCACCGTCTCGACGTGCGACAGCGCGGTGATGTCGTACAGCGGGTTGCCGTTCACGACGATGATGTCGGCCAGCTTGCCCGCCTCGATGGTGCCGAGGTCGCGCTGCTTGCCGAGAATGTTGGCGCCGATGCGGGTCAGCGACGAGATCACCCGGATCGCCGGCATGCCCATGTCGACGTGGACCTTGGCCTCGCGCCACAGCGCCTCGGTGTGGAAGTTCATCGGCGTGCCCGAGTCGGTGCCCATGCCGATGACCGCGCCGCTCTCGGTGAATTGCTTGACCCCGCGCTCGCGGAACAGCATCTCGCGGTCGGTGCGGCCGAAGTAGCCGAGCGCGCGCCAGTTCTTCAGCGAGTCCTGCACCTCGGTGTAGACCTCGGGCGGGAAGTCCTTCTTCAGCTTCGGGTCCTGAAGCCGCTCGGGGAACTCGGCGGTATCGGGATAGACCCAGCTGCGATGCGCGGCGGTGATCACGACCGGACGGCCGGCGTTGACGATGTCGGTGATCATGCGCGGGCTGTAAGGCGGGGCGGTGCCGGCCGACCCGGCGTGGGTCAGGACGTCGATGCCGGTCTCGAGCGCGTTGCGGACGTCGTCCTCGGCGTAGACGTGGGCGTGGACGCGAATCCGGTTGCGGTGGGCAGTGTCGGCAATCGCCTTGTAGTCGTCGCGGGTCAGGCCGGAGTGCGCCTTGATGACGTCCACGCCGGCCTTGGCCAGCCGGTCCACTTCCTGGCCGGCCTGCTCGCTGCTGGTGATGGTCAGGCCGCCGAACTGCTCGGTCATCCCGCCTCCCTGCCGGGTGATCCACGGCCCGCTCATCGACATGCGGGGCCCGGCGATGTCGCCGCGCTCGATCCGCGTCCGCACGTCGAGGCTCTCCTTCAACGGCGCGCCAAGATCCACGGCGGAAGTGACGCCGGCCTCGAGCAGCTGCTTCGCCGAGACCTCCATCACCCGGGTCAACATCGTCGACCCGCCCTGCTTCTGGATCCACGGGAACCAGGTGCCGTAGTTGCCGTGGCCGAGGATGATGAGGTGCGCGTGCAGCTCGATCATCCCCGGCAGCATCGTCCGGCCACTGGTGTCGATCACCGTGTAGTCGGGCGGGACCGGCGTCGAGGCAGCGGGGCCGACGCGAACGATCCGGTCGCCCTCGATGAGGACGGCGGCGTGGTGCAGCGGCCCGGCTTCGTAGCCGTCGAGCAGCATGCCGCCCACCAGGGCGAGCTTGCGGGCGCCAGCCGGCGCCGACGCCTGTCGCGCCGCGGGCGCCGCCAGCGCCGCCAGGACGAAGATCACCAACGGGAGCCGGAGGCCGGAGGACATAGCGCGAGACCTTTCGTGTCGCACCGTCGCGAGACCGCGTACACGCGCCGGACCGGTGCGTACACGCAGACTATACGTGCCGCTGTGCTGCCGGTTGTCGAGATTTGTTCCAGTGCCTGTCGAGGGCGGCCAATCCATGAGCTGCCGGTATCTGCTCCATGCTGCCCGGCGGCGGGGGCCGGTCGTCGCGCCCGGTTGCCTGGATTAGCATGCCTGTCGAGTTGGTCGCTCATCGCCTGTTCGTGATTGGCGTGTCGCTGGTCGCCGCGGCGAGGTCACCCGCCGCGAAGACGCCGGCGAAGAAGGCGGGGCCCCGAGTATGACCATGGACGCGCGCACGACTGCCCGCCTGCTGACGCTCGGCGCTGCTGCCGGTCCGTGGTACCTCGCGGTCGGCCTGGCCCAGGTGCTGACCCGTGAGGGGTTCGACGTGCGGCGCCACGCGCTCAGCCAGTTGAGCAACGGCGATCTGGGCTGGATCCAGATCGGCAACTTCCTGATCAGTGGGGCGCTGGTCATCGCCGGGGCGATCGGCGCCCGGCGTCTCCTGCGAGGAACCCGGGGCGGCACGTGGGGACCGCTCCTCCTCGGCATCTACGGCGTGGGCCTCCTCGGCGCCGGCATCTTCATCGCCGATCCGGGCCGAGGCTTCCCGCCCGGTGCGCCCGAGTCGACGGCCCTCAGCCGCAGCGGACTGCTCCACTTCGTCTTCGGCGGCGGCGGCTTCTACGCGCTCATCGCCGCGTGCGTGGTGTTCGCCCGCCGCTTCGCCCGTCAGGGACACCGCTTCCTGGCGATTTACTCGATCGTCACAGCGATCGGATTCTTGGCGTCGTTCGCCACGATCGCGTCGGGATCCACCGCGGCGATCGCCATGCTGGCGTTCTACGCCGCGGTGACGTGGATCTGGATCTGGCACAGCGTGCTACTGCTGACTTTGCGGCGCGAGGTGATCGCGCCGGTTCCAGCCCGGCCGTTGTCGTGAGCACCGACAGCTAGAATGATCGGGGAGGCCATCATGGCGCAGACACAGACCACGACACTCAAGGGCACCAGCGTGATGCCGAGCCTGACCGTGAACGACGTGAAGCAGAGCCTGGACTTCTACGCCGGCTTGGGGTTCGAGGTGGAAGATCGCTGGGAGCAGGACGGCGCGCTGCTGGGCGTCATGCTGAAGGCGGGCACGGCGCGCCTCGGTCTGAGCCAGGACGACGGCAAGAAGGGCAAGGACCGGGTCAAGGGCGTCGGCATGCGGATCTACGTGGAAGCCGCCGACGACATCAACGAGGTGGCGGCACGAGCCAAAGCCGCCGGCGTCGCCCTGAGCAAGGACCCCTACGACACCGAGTGGGGCACGCGCGCCTTCGAAGTCGTGGACCCGAGCGGGTTCCTGATGACGATCTCGTCGCCGTCGTCGACCTAGTGGGCCGTAGGGCAGCTCTTTTGAGCTGCCTCCAGGCAGAGCTGAAGCTCTGCCCTACTTTCCCAGGGCCCGCCGCAGCTCCTCCACCCAGTTGAGCACGACGTGGATCTCGGCGGCCTCTTCGCGCCGCACCGACAGGAAGCGGCCGTCGGGCGCCACGTCGTAGTCGGCGACGAACGGATCGAGGTTGTAGAGCGCGGTGGGCATCTCGAAGAGCCGGCGCGGTGCCGAGGCCCGGAACGGATCGGGTGACACCGGGACGGCCATCATCGAATCGCCTTCGCGATAGAACAGCTCGCGTCCGTTGCGAGCCCACACTGGCTGCACGCCCCCGTTGGTCGAGATCGGCACTTTCGTCCCGGGACCGGGGAAGGGCTGCGACGTACACCTCGTCACGTCCCGACTCGTCGCTGACGAAGGCGATCGAGCGGCCATCGGGGGAAAACGCGCCACCCCGCTCGTTGAACCGCGTCGCGACGATGGGCTCGGGCTCGCCGCCGATCGGGAGGACCCACAGGTCGCGCGAGAACCCCGGGCCATCGTCGAACAGCAGGTGCCGCCCATCGGCAGACCAGGAGTCGGCCCATTGCGGCCCGGGCCGCTCGAGCAGCCGCGCCGGAGTGCCGCCGTTCGAGGGGACGGCGAACAGGTCCTGTGTCAGGCCGGCGCCCAGCTGCGGCGTGTCCGGCGCCGAGAAGTAGGCGATGCGGCCCCCATCGGGCGACCAGGCACTCCCGCGGTTGAAGCCCTCGGACGTCAGTCGAAGGCGCGAGCCGCGCTCGATGTCGAACACCCACAGGTCGGCGGCGATGGTGCCATGGGCCACTGCTCGACGTCCGTCGGGCGACAGTCGCGGATTGCGGAGCCGGAACTCGCCGGGCACCACCGCCGTGGCCGCGCCGCCACGATCGAGCCAGACGAGCGAGCTGGATCCCTCGCCGGCCAGGTAGACCAGCGACCCGTCCCGCGCCGTGGTGAACGCCCCTTCGCCGGCTTCCCCGCCGAGGAAGGCGATCGTTTCCACGACGGCCACTGGCGCGCCGACCACGGCGAGCGCGGCGGCGTCGAAGCGTGTCGCCCACAGCTTCCCGTCGCGGACGAACAGCAGGTCGCCGGATGACGACAGCTTCGGCGACCCGCCCTCGAGCAGCCGGTGTCGAACGCCGGTCGCGAGCTCGATCGCCTCGATGTGGCCGGCAGCCGGCGGGCGGCGGTTCTGCACGAGCACGACCCTCGCCCCGGGCAGGAACTCGGGCTCGTAGAACTGCCCGACCTCGTTGCCAGCTTCGATCAGCGTTTGCGGTGTGCCGCCATTCGCCGCCACGGTGGCGAGGCCGGGTCGGGCCAGCACAATCGTGTCGTCGTCGCCCCAGGCGCCGCGGGCATTGGGCGGCGCATCGGCGACATTGACCGGGGCGCCGCCGTCGGCGCGCACTTTCTTCAGCTTGCCGTCGGCGAAGAACGCCAGCCACTGGCCGTCGGGCGAGAAGAATGGCCGCGTACCGCCTTCGGTGCCACGGATCCGCTCGGCCTGCAGGTCGTCGAGCCGGCGCCGTTCGAGGGCCCGGACCGCGCCGCCCACGACGTAGACGATCGATGCGCCCGTCCGGCGAGATCGTCACCGACGAGCCCGAGCCGATGACGCGCGCCACCAGTCCCGGCGCCTGAATCGCGAAGCGGCTCACCGGGCGTGCCATCGGCGGCGGCACCCGCATCCACGCGACGAGGCCGGCAAGGGTCGCGCCGGCGATCGCCGCTGCGGCGAGCGGCCACCAGCGCCGCGGTGACGGTGTGGCGGCGCCGGCGGGCCCGGCAGTCTCCGGCTGGTCGGCGTCGGCCAGTTCCAGCCGCGCGTCGCCGATGTGCTGCAGGCGGCGTCGCGGGTCCTTCTGCAGACAACGGCGCAGCAGCCGGCCGAATCGACGGGGGCGTGCCGGCGGGCAGCGTGGACCACGACGGCTCGGCGCGCAACACCGCCGCCAGCGTGTCGGCCACGTCGTCGCCCTTGAAGGTGCGCTGGCCGGTGAGCATCTCGAGCAGCACGACGCCGAAGGCCCACACGTCGCTGCGGGCGTCGGCCTGGCGCCCGCGCGCCTGCTCCGGGCTCATGTAGGCCGCGGTCCCGAGGATGAGCCCGGCGCGGGTCAGCGCCGGCGAGGTGATGGTCGGCGAGTGATCGCTGGTCGGGGTCCCTCCGGGCGGGTCGAGCGCCTTGGCGAGGCCGAAGTCGAGCACCTTCACCGCGCCGTCGGGCCGCACCTTGATGTTGGCGGGCTTGAGATCGCGGTGCACGATGCCCTGCACGTGTGCTGCTTCCAGCGCGTCGGCGATCTGCCGGGCGATGGCCAGCGCCTCGTCGAGCGGCAATGGTCCTTGCGCGATCCGATCGGCGAGTGTCGGCCCCTCGACCAGCTCCAGCACCAGCGTCGGGGCGCCGCCCGACTCCTCGAAGCCGTAGATCGCCGCGATGTTCGGGTGGTTGAGCGCCGCCAGCACCTGGGCCTCGCGCTTGAAGCGGGCCAGGCGATCGGGGTCGAGCACGAAGGCGTCGGGCAGGACCTTCAGTGCGACGTCGCGCTGCAGCGACGAGTCGCGGCCCCGGTACACCTCGCCCATGCCGCCGGCGCCGATCACCGCCAGGACGTCGTAGGCGCCGAGGCGGCTGCCGGGCGTGAGGGACACCCGGCGATTATAGAATCCGCGCATGAACCGACGACGCTTCCTCGGCACCTCGGCGCTCGGCGGCGCCGCCCTGCTCACGACCCAGCCCGGGTGTGCTCCTCCGCCGGCGCCGCAGCCCGCCGCCCCACCGGTGGCGGTGACCGGCAACGAAGCATTCGAGCTGCACGAGGCGACGATCGACAGCCTGCAGGAGGGGATGCGATCGGGCCAGCTGACCGCACGCCGGATCACCGAGCTCTACCTGGCGCGGATCGAGGCGCTGAACCAGCGCGGACCCGAGCTGCGGGCCATCATCGAGACCAACCCCGACGCGCTGGCCATCGCCGACCAGCTCGACGCGGAGCGCAAGGCCGGCAAGGTGCGCGGACCGCTGCACGGCATCCCGATCGCGCTCAAGGACAACCTCGACACCCACGATCGGATGACGACGACTGCCGGCTCGCTGGCGCTCGAGGGCTCGATCCCGCCGCAGGACTCGTTCGTGGCGCAGAAGCTGCGCGAGGCCGGCGCCATCCTGCTCGCCAAGGCCAACATGAGCGAGTGGGCCTACTGGCGCGGGATGAAGGCCACCAGCGGCTGGAGCGCCCGCGGCGGCCAGTGCCGCAACCCCTACGCGCTCGACCGCAACCCCTGCGGCTCGAGCTCCGGATCCGGCACCGCCGTCTCGGCCAACCTGGTGGCGCTGACCATCGGCACCGAGACCGGCGGGTCGATCATGTGCCCGTCGTCGATCAACGGCGTCGTCGGCATCAAGCCGACGGTCGGGCTGTGGAGCCGCTCGGGCATCATCCCGATCTCGCACTCGCAGGACTCGGCCGGGCCGATGGCGCGCACCGTGCGCGACGCCGCCATCGCGCTCGGCGCGGCGTGCGGCGTCGATCCGCGCGACACCGCCACGGGCGCCAGCGCCGGACGGTTCCACGCCGACTACACGACGTTCCTCGACCCGGCCGGCCTGAAGGGCGCGCGGCTGGGCATCGCCCGCAGCTTCCCCGGCTTCCACGATCGGGTGCTGAGAGCTCTTCGACGAGGCGGTCGCCGCGCTGAAAGCGGCCGGCGCCGAGATCATCGACCCGGCCAACCTGCCGCAGAACGCCGACGTGTTCCAGGAGCTGCCCACCACCGTCCTCAACTACGAGTTCAAGGCGAACATCAACAAGTACTTCCAGTCGCTGGGGCCGTCGGCCCGGGTGAAGAGCCTGACCGAGCTCATCGCCTTCAACGAGGCGCAATCGCGATCGGGAGATGCCGTTCTTCGGCCAGGAACGCCTGGTGATCTCGGAAGCGACGACCTCGCTCGACGCGCCCGAGTATCGCAAGGCGGTGGCGGCGATTCAGCGGGCGACCCGCGCCGACGGCATCGACGCGCTGATGGATCGCCACCGCCTCGATGCGATCGTCGCGCCGACGATGGGGCCGGCGTGGCCGACCGATCACGTGCTCGGCGACCGGCTCGACGGCGGCTCGAGCGCCGGGCCGGCGGCGATCGCCGGCTACCCCGACATCTCGGTGCCGATGGGGCTGCGTCTCGGGCCTGCCGGTCGGGCATCTCGTTCTTCGGCCGCGCGTGGAGCGAGCCGACGCTGCTCAAGATCGCCTACGCCTACGAGCAGGCGACGAAGCGCCGGCAGCCCCCGAAGTACCTGCCGACGCTCGTCTGAGCGCCGCGCCCCTGCTTCAGCCGGTACAGGCCACTAGAGGGCCGACGCTCGCCAGCCGATGCGCCGCCGCAGAAAATGCGTGCGGCGCGATGGCGGCAGCGCCTGCCAGCGTCGCACCCGGTCGACGAGTTCACGACGACTTTCGCGCGCCAGGGCGGCGAGCCGGACGCGGCGGCTTGGTCGCTTCTTCATGGGCGGTTTCCAGCACGTCGAGCACCGCCCGGTCGCGCGGGCGACCGGCGGCTCGCTTGCTCTTGATGATATCCGGCAAGGTCGCGACCAGGATGGTGGCACCGCCGACCTCCACCCGCCGGGCCCGATCGCGCACGCCCTCATAGGAGCGCAGGCCATGGATGGTCGCCATGAAGTCGAGCTGCAAGCCATCGTCGTCACGAACCAGGCGAAAGAGATCGGACGCGGGATAGAACGGCCGCAGGATCACGGTGTGGAGGGCGCGGGCAAGCGCCTTGAGCTTGACGACGTTGCGTGGCGTCCGGCGGAAGAAGAAGTCGAAGTCGACGGTCGTGACCGGCGCGCCCTGGAGCGCTGCGGCGGCGTTGCCGATCAGTACGGCCTCGAGGCCGACGGCGATCATCCTCCGGCCGATTTCTCCCAACAGGGGCGCCGCATCCATGGCCGTCAGTATAGAGCGCAGGTGATCGCGATCCTGTCGTTGTCAACGCGGCGGCCGCTGCCTGGCGCCATCTGGTAGACTCCGCGCCACGGAGGGCTTGTCATGATCCGCGTCCACCTTCGCCGTCTCCGGCCGACTCGCGTCGCCCTCGTCCTCACGCTGAGCCTGCTGGTCGGCGCCTGTTCGGCGACACCCTCCGGCGAGGCCGCGTCGGCGGCAGCGGGCGGCACCGAGATCCTGTGGGACCGCTACGGCGTCCCGCACATCTTCGCGCCCGATCACCCGAGCCTGTTCCACGCCTACGGCTACGCCCAGATGGAGGCGCACGGCGAGCTGCTGCTCCGGCTCTACGCGCAGGCGCGCGGCCGCGGCGCCGAGTTCTACGGCGCCGAACTACCTCGCATCCGACCGCTGGGTTCGCACCAACGGCATTCCCGACACCGCGAAGAAGTGGGCCAACGGGCCAGAGCCCGGAGTTCGCCCCGCTCATCGAGGCGTTCGTGCGCGGGTTGAACGAGTGGGCGACTGAGCACAGGCCGAGCTCAGTCCCGCGGCGCAGCGCGTGCTGCCGCTGACGGTCGAGGACGTCTACGCGCACGGCCTGCGCGTGATCCACTACGACTGGATCGTCAATCCCGCGAAGCTCGAAGGCCGGCTCGCGCGCGCCGAAGTCGACGTCGCACGGCTCGAACGAGTGGGCCATCGGCGCCGTCGCGGTCGGCCACGGGCAAGGCGATCCTGATGAGCAACTCGCACCTGCAGTGGGGCGACATCCACACCTACTTCGAGGTGCAGCTCACCGCCCCCGGCGTCACGTCGTACGGCGCCGTGTGGGTGGGCTTCCCGGTGCTGCGCCAGTGCTTCACCGAGTACGTCGGCTGGACGCAGACCACCAACAACCCGGCCGAATCCGATCTCTATCGGCCTCGTCCTGAAGGACGGCGGCTACGTGCTCGACGGCACGGTGCGCCAGTTCGAGACCCGCACCGAGACGCTCAAGTGTGAAGCAGGCCGACGGCTCGATGACGGAAGATGCGCTGGTCGTGCGGAAGCAGCGTGCACGGCCCGGTGGTGGCCGAGCGCCGCGGCGCTGCCGATTGCAATGAGGTCGCCGCGCTCGACCGCCCGAAGCTGTTCGAGCAGTTCTGGCAGATGGGCCTGGCGAAGAACCTCGGCGAATGGGAAGCGGCGATGCGGATGCAGCAGCTGCCGCTCTTCAACACCGCCTACGCCGACCGCGACGGCCACATCGCCTACGTCTACAACGCCACGCTTGTCGGTAGCATCCCACCGGCGACTACCGCTTCTGGCAGGGCGTGGTGCCGGGCGACAAGTCGGACCTCATCGCCACCGACGATCGTGCCCTACGACGAGATCCCGAAGGTGATCGATCCGCCCGACGGGCTGGGTGCAGAACTCGAACGACATGCCGTGGACGTCGATGTATCCGATGATGCTCGACTCGCACGAAGTTCGCCGCCGGCTTCGCCGCGCCGCAGGGCATCACGCAGCGCGCGCAGCGCGGCATCCGCATCCTCAGCACGGCGCCCGCCGAAGATGACCTTCGAGGACGTCAAGCGCGGCAAGCTCTCGACCCGCGTCGAGACCGCCGATCAGTTCGTGGACGAGATCGTGGCCACGGCCAAGGCCAGCGGCACCGAGCGCGCGAAGCGCGCCGCCGACGTGCTCGCGAAATGGGACCGCCAGGCCGAGGTCGACAGCGACGGCACGCTGCTCTTCTACAAGTTCATGACCGCGGCCGGGCCGAACTTCGCGACATCGGCGGCTTCAAGGTGCCCGACCGACGACGCGCGTCCGCTCGACACGCCGCGTGGCTTCAAGGATCCGGCCAAGGCGATGGCGATGCTCGACACGGTGGCCGGCGAGGTCGAGAAGGAATACGGCGCCCTCACCGTGAAATGGGGCGACGTGCTGCGCTTCCGCCGCGGCAACGCCGACGTGCCAGGCAACGGCGCGCCGTCACAGCTCGGCGCCATCCGCACCATCGGCGTCGAGCCCGTTCAAGAACGGCAAGGTCGAGGCCGTGTCGGGCGACACCTTCTACGCCGTGATCGAGTTCTCGACGCCGCAGCGCGCCGAAGCGCTGCTCAACTACGGCAACTGGTCGAAGACGGGGTCGAAGCACATCGAAGACCAGCTGCCGCTCGCCTCGCGGAAGGAGATGCGCCCGGTCTGGCGCACCAAGGCGGAGATCGAGGCGAACCTGGAGAGCCGCAAGGTGCTGGCCGCGCCCTCCGGCACGTAGCAGTCTCCTAGACACGTAGGACGCTCTTTAGAGCTGCCTCTTGGCAGAGCTGAAGCTCTGCCCTACGAAGACCAGAGACGAACGCTCTACGCGCCGAGGACAACCGTCTCGCCGATCTCGCGCCACGCGAGGCGGCCGCGCTCGGCGAGCAGCATCCGCTCCGCCCGCTCGATCGGATCGCGCACGGGTTCCCGGCTCAAGTTGAACGACTGGTGATGGACCGGGAGGAAGAGGCGCGCCCCCGCGGCGTCGGCCATGGTCACCGCCTGCTCGGGTGTGCAGTGGTTCGAGATCCAGGGGTCGTAGGCGCCGATCGGCATCACCGCCGCCTCGAACGGACCGAAGCGGCGATGGCCGGCGAACGCCGGGGTAGTGGCGGTGTCGCCGCCGATGAGCAGCCGTCGCCCTTCGCGCTCGACGATGAAGCCGGTGTAGCCGCGGTGGGTGTCGCGCTGGATTCGTGCGCCCCAGTGCTTGACTTCGATGGCGCGCACGAGCGCCTCGCCGCGGGGCGTGGTCACCCTCGTGGTGTCGTTCCAGCGCAGCTCCTCGACACCCGAGTAGGAACGGCGCGGCAGCAGGTCGGACGTGGCGACGGCCATCACCGCCCGTGGCCGGCCGCGAACGGCGGCGAGCGACGGCGTGTCGAGATGATCGAAGTGCGCATGCGACACGAGCACCAGGTCGAGGTCGGGGAGCTGGTCGGCGCCGAGCGCGCACTGCACCAGCCGCTTCGGTCCCAGGCTGCCGACGCCGAAGTCGACGCCGATCCGGGTGAAGAGCACCGGGTCGGTGAGAATGCGCATCCCGTAGAAGTTGATGAGGACGGTGGCGTGGCCCAGCCACGCCAGGGTGACGGCATCGTCGGACCACGCCGCCGGCGTCGGGGTGTGCGGCGCGGGCGGCACGTCCTGGCCGACCTCGGCCATCCGGGCCCGCAGGAACCGCGCGCTCCAGGATTCCGACACGCTGGTCCAGGCCGCGCCGGCGCTGGCGAGCGCACCGGTGGCGAGCAACGACCGTCTGGTGAGGGGCTTCATCATCTGGTGAGACTCGTCGCGACGCCGGAAAGTTCCCGCGAACGGCGTGTAGGCTGAGCCTAGCGCTCCTTAGCCGCCTTCTTCAAGTGCCCGCCACCAGCCCTGGACTCCGGCCTTGAGCATCGGGGCGGGCGGAGCTACCATCGTCGCGATCCGGAGGAGGAGCCATGCGCCGACTGTCGAGCTCAGCGTTCGTGTTCTTCGTTCTGTCTCCCGCTCTCGCGGTCGTCGTGTCCCTCCAGGCACAGGATCGGCCGGCCGCGCCCGGCCGGGCCCCGGTTGAGCTACCGGATGGACCCGGCAAGGAAGAGGTCACCTCCACCTGCGCCTCGTGTCACGGGCTCAACATGATCGCCGGCGCCACCGGCTATTCGCAGGCCGCCTGGCGTGACCTCGTCGCGACGATGGTGAAGCTGCCGGCAGAACGCGAGACCGCCGTCACCCAGTACCTCGCCACCCACTTCCCGCCCAAGCCGGGCCGCGCCCCGGAGCTCATCGCCGGCGACGTGTCGGTCACCTTCCGTGAATGGCAGGTGCCGACGCTCGGCCAGCGGTCGCGCGATCCGCTCCAGCGGCCCGACGGCACGATCTGGTGGAACGGCCAGTTCATCAGCCTGATCGGCCGGCTCAATCCGACCACCGGCGAGATGAAGGAGTTCAAGCTCGACCCGGAGTCCAAGCCGCACAGCATCGTCGACGACGCCGCCGGCAACATCTGGTATCTCGGCAACGGCAACGGCACCATCGGCAAGTTCGTGCCTGCCACCGGCGAGATCACCGTCTTCAAGATGCCCGATCCCGCGGCCCGCGATCCGCACACCGGCATCTTCGACAAGGACGGCACGCTGTTCTTCACCTTGCAGCAGAGCAACATGCTCGGCCGGCTGGTGCCCTCGACCGGCGACATCAAGCTCATCACGCTGACGACGCCGCGGTCGCTGCCCTATGGCCTCAAGCAGGACTCGAAGGGCGACGTCTGGGTGGCCTACAACGGCGCCGGCAAGATCGGGCGCATGAACCCGGTGACCATGGAAGTGCGCGAGTATCCGCTGCCCGACCCGGCGTCGCGCTCGCGCCGGCTGGTCGTCACCAGCGACGACATGGTGTGGTTCGTCAACTCGTCGCTCGGCCGGCTCGGCCGCCTCAACCCGGCGACCGGCGAGGTCAAGGAGTGGCGCTCGCCGAGCGGCGAGAAGTCGCACCCCTACGCCATCGAAGTGATCGACGACGTCATCTGGTACAACGAATCGGGCAAGCGTCCCGACGCGCTGGTGCGCTTCGACCCGAAGACCGAGCGGTTCCAGAGCTGGGCGATTCCGTCGGGCGTCGGCATCATCCGCCACATGCGCAAGACGCCGGACGGCAACCTGGCCATCCACCAGACGAGCACCAACCGCGTCGGCCTGGCGATCATCGGCAAGGCGCGCGGCACGTCGCAGCGCTAGAGACGTTGCCGATTCCACGTAGGGCAGAGCTTCAGCTCTGCCTCGAGGCAGCTCTAAAGAGCTGCCCTACGTCGCGCGGGCGTTCGTCGTACGCGCGATCTGCTCAGTTCGGCCCCTGCAGTTGATAGACCGCGTCCTCGAAGTCGGTGTGTATCATCACGGTGTTGTAGCGAACCGTGAGCGTGTCGCCGTCAAGCGATCCGATCGCGTTCCACGAGCCAGCGACGCTCGACGCGTCCCAGTGGAAGATCACCCCCGCCCCAGTCTGCTCGTATCGGCCGCGATACGAGCCGCCGAGCCCGTAGTACTGGAGCTCGAACGCACTGTTGTCGTAGAGCACGTACCGGGAATTGCGCGTGTAGTCGGCGATGATCCGGGTTAGCTGCGCCACGAAGCCGTAGACCCGTGACGGGCCCGACAGCGGCGGGAATGGCTGCGCTGGCGGCTGCGGCGTCGGCGCTGGCGCCGGCTCAGGCGTAGGCGGTGCGGCGGCTGCTGGCAGCGGCGTTGGCGCGGTAAAACGGCTCTCGGGCGAGGAGCAGGCCGAGGTGCACACGACGAGCACGGCCAGGATGCCTGCACGCGCGGCGGCGGGATTCATGGGCTCCCCTCCCCAGGAGGATAGCGCTATTGATGCCGCAGCGCCCTCAACGGATCGGTCCTCGCGGCCCGCCAGGCCGGGACGATTGTCGCAACCAGGACCCCGCCCACGACGACGGCGAGCGCCCCGGCGAACGACGCCGGATCGGTCGAGTCGACGCCGTAGAGCACGCTGCCGAGGAGGCGCGTCGATGCCAACGCGGCGACGCCGCCGATGGCGGCCCCAATTCCGCCGAGCCACAACCCGCGCCGCAGGAAGTGCCAGATGACTCCGCCACTCTGGGCACCGAGCGCCATTCGCACCCCGATCTCCTGCGTGCTCTGCCGCACCGTGTAGGACACCAGGCCGTAGAGGCCCAGCCCCGCCAGCGCCATCCCGGCGACGCCAAAGAGGAAGAGCCCGGCCGCGGTCACCTCCAGGAACACGAGGGTGGCCCGCGCCAGCTCGCCGAGCGTCTTGGCCTCGAGCAGCGGCAGGTCGGGATCGAGGGCCTGGAGGTGCGCCCGGACGCGGTCGATGGTCGTGGCCGCGCCGGCCGGAGCCGCGGACGTGGAGCACCATGCTCGATTGGTAGGTCTGCAGCAGGGGCAGGTACACGTAGGGCCGCGGCCGTTCGGTGATGCGCGAATACTTGATGTCACGGGCGACGCCGATCACCGTGCGCCATCCGTCGGTGCCGACGCGGAGACGCTGCCCGATGGCCACGCTCGGGTCGGACCAGAACCGGCGTGCCAGCGTCTCGTTGACGATCGCCACCGGCGTGCGCCGCCGCGTCGTCGCGGCTCTCGAACTCGCGGCCAGCGAGCAGCCCGATCGTCAGCGTGCGGAAGTACTCGGGCGCGACGACGTTGGTCAGGAAGGCCAGGTCCTCTCCCACGCCGGTCGCATAGCCATCGATGACCACCTGTCGGGCTCCGGCGTCGACGAAGGTCAGCGGGGTGCTGCGGGCCAGCGTTGCCGCCTCGGTGCCGGGCTCGCCGCGGACCCGGTCCAACAGCTGGGTGAACAGCGCCCGGCCGCGCACCGCGTCGTACTGCGTGGAGGTGGCGTCGATGCGCATCACGACGACGTCGGAGCCGTCGAATCCCGGGTCCGCCTGCCGCGTCGCGTCGAGGCTGCGCGACACCAGCCTGGCGCCGACCAGCAACAGCACCGACACCGCCACCTGTGAGACGACCAGCGCCATGCGAACGCGTGCCCGACCCGGCCCGCGAGGCGAGAGATCGTCCTTGATCGCCGAGAGCAGGTCGACGCGTGCGCTGTTCAGGGCCGGCAACAGTCCGAACAGCAGCGCGCTGGCGCAGGCCGCGAGCACCGAGAACGTCATCACCAGCCGGTCGACCGACAGGTTGAAGAACAGCCGAAACGGACTCGCCTCCGCCATCACGGCAAACAGCGTCGGCATGATCAGCGGAACGAGGGCGACACCGCCCAGCGCCCCCGGCACGGCGAGCACGAGCTGCTCGACCAGCAGCAGCCGGACGACCCGCGATCGGCTGGCGCCGAGGGCGAGCCGGAGCGAGATCTCGCCACGTCTCGAGACGCCGCGGGCGAGGACGAGGCTGGTGACGTTGGCGCAGACGATCGCCAGGAGCAGGGCGGCCATCGCGCTCAACACCACCACCGCCGGCATCAGGTAGGTCTGCGCGCCGAACGGCGATCGCCAGAAGGGCACCACTGCCAGCTGCTGGACCAGCGCGTCGACCTCGGCATCGGCGCTCAACTGCGCCGACAGCCCGGCGATCTGCGCCGCCGCGTCGGCCCGGGTGGTACCCGGCCGGAGACGGCCCATCACCACCAGGAGGTTGGCCTGGGAGTTGGACAAGATGTTCTCGCGGTCGGCCATCGCACCGGGGCCGATCTGCGGCGCCATCATGATTGGCACGAACACCTCGACGTCGAAGCTGACGATCGTGCCGTGGAACGCCGGCTCGGCGACGCCGACGACGGTCAGCGGATAGGTGTTCAGCCGGATCACCTTGCCGACGATGTCGCGATCGCCGGCGAACGAGCGCTTCCACAGGCTGTCGCTCAGGACGACCACCGGATGCTGGCCGGGCGCGATCTCGTCCGACGGGAGAAGCGTGCGACCCAGTTGGGCGCGCACGCCCAGGTGCTGGAAATAGTTACCGGTCACGAGCTCGCCGATGATCGGCTCGGCGCCGAGGCCGGATCCCAGGTTGACGGTCACGTTCCGCGATCCGATGAGCCCGGTGAACGCCTGGTCGTGGTCGCGGAGGTACTCGTAGTCCGGGTACGAGAGCGACACCTGGCGGCCGGTGCTCGTCTCGTTGAGGACGACGGCCAGGCCGGACGACCCCTCGACGCCAGCAAGGGGATTGAAGGCCAGGCTCTTGAGCAGCGTGAACACGGCGGCGTTGAGGCCGATGCCGACCGCGAGCACGGTGATGACGGCAAGCGAGAATCCCGCGTTCCTGGCCAGCGCGCGGATCGCGTAGCGAACGTCGCTGGCGAGATCGCGCACGGCCTCGACCCAGCGCGGTGTCCAGACCCGCCGGGCGGCTTCGGTGGTCAGCGTCACGTTGCCGAAGTCCTTGAGCGCCGCAAAGTGCGCGGTCTGCCGATCGCTGCCCTCGGCGATTCGCTCCTCCTCGGCGATGGCGAGGTGCGCGCGGATCTCGCGATCGAGTTCGTCGTCGTCCGGCCGTCGCCGCTTCCACCAGGAGCGAATTGCCATGCGGGAGCCTCCGCTACTGATGCCGCAGCGCGCTCAACGGGTCGGTCCGGGCGGCGCGCCAGGCCGGGACGAGCGTCGCGACGATCACCCCGGCCAGCACCACGGCCAGCGCGCGTGAGTAGGACACCGCATCGGTCGGGCTCACCCCGAACAGCACGCGTTCGAGCAGCCGGCCCAGGGCGAACGCGGCCACCACCCCGACGGCCGCACCGATCGCCCCGAGCCGGAGGCCCCGGCCCAGGAAGCCGCGCAGCACCGACAGGGCCGAGGCGCCGAGCGCCATGCGGATCCCGATCTCGTGGGTGCTCTGCTTCACGGTGTGTGACACCAGGCCGTAGGTGCCCAGGCCCGCCAGCGCCATGCCGGCGGCGCCGAAGACCAGCAGCATCGCTGCCCCGAACTCGTAGAAGATCCGCGAGCCCCTGATGAGGTGCGTGAGCGGTTGGGCCTGGGTAATCGGCATGTCGGCGTCCAGCGCCGCCACACGGGCGCGCGCCTTGTCGACCAGCACGTCCACCGGCCCGGACCCGCGGGTGTGCAGCATCATGCCCGACCGGTAGGACTGGAAGAACGGCAGGTAGACGTAGGGCCGGGGGGCCTCGTTGATCCGCGAGGTACTTGACGTCGCCGGCCACGCCGACCACCGTGCGCCAGGCGCCGTCGTCGAGCCGGATGCGCTTGCCGAGAGCATTGGCCGCGCCGCCCCAGAACCGCCCGGCCAAGTTGGCGTTCACCACCGCCACCGGCGCCGCGGTGTCGTCGTCGCGGTCCTCGAACTCACGACCGGCGGTCAGCGGAATCCGCATCGTCCGGAAGTAGTCGGGGCCGATCACGTTCGACATGAAGGCGAGATCCTCGTCGCGTCCCGGCTCGTAGCCGTCGATCGCCACACGAGCGGCCCGGGTGTCGAGCAGCGCCAGCGGATGGTACAAAGCGAGGGTGGCCGACTCGACGCCGGCATCGGTCCGCGCCGTCTCCAGCAGCTGCCGGTAGAACGTCCGGCCGCGCGTGGCGTCGTAGCCGTTCTGGCGCACGTTCAGTTCGATCACTGCCACCTGGGCGGGATCGAAGCCCGCATCGGCGCGCTTGGCCGCCTCGACGCTGCGCGTCGTGAGACCGGCCCCCACCAGGAGCAGCAGCGACACGGCGACCTGGACCACCACCAGGGCGGCGCGCAGCCGGCCTCGCGCCGCGCCCCGCGGCGAGGCGTCCTCGTTGATGACCGACACCAGGTCGACCCGCGTGCTCTGCAGGGCGGGGGCCAGGCCGAAGACGAGGGCGCTGACGCAGGCCGCCACCACGCGTGAAGGCGATGACCAGGCCGTCGAGTTCCATGTTGAAGAAGAGGCGCTGCGGGGCGGCCAACCATTCCGCGTAGTTGACGAGCGGCGGGATCCCCTGCCATGACAGGACCACGCCCAGGACGGCGCCCGGCACCGCCAGCACCAGGTTCTCGAGGACGAGCAGCCGCACGATGCGGCGCGCGGGTCGCCCCGAGGGCCAGCCGCACGGCGATCTCGCCGCGTCGTGACAGGCCGCGGACCAGCACCAGCCCGGCGATGTTGGCGCAGGCGATCAGCAGGACCAGCATCCCCATCGCGCTCAAGACGGTCAGCACCGGCAAGATGTAGGTCTGGCCGCTGCCCGGAAACTGCGAGAACGGCACCACCCGCAGCCGCTGCGCGGTCTCGCCCACCGGCCGGTCACGCGACAGCGTGGCCCACACCGCCTCGCCTTCCGCCACGGCCGTCGCGACCGTCGTGCCCGGGCGCAGGTAGCCTTGCGGGTAGAAGATCCCGGCGCTCGTGTCGCCGAGGATCGCCGCCGGGGCCGTGTGGCGGCTGCCGAAGTTGAAGCCGAGCTCGGGCGCCGTCATCACCGGGATGAACACCTCGACCTCGTAGCTCACGATCGTCCCGTGGAACCTGGCGTCGGTGATCCCGACGACGGTGAGCGGGACGCTGTTGATCAAGACCGTCGTGCCGACGATGTCGGGATTGGCGCCGAAGTCGGTGCGCCACAGACGGTCGCTGAGGACGACGACCGGATGCTGGCCGGGCGCCACCTCGTCGGACGCCTGCAGGACGCGGCCGCGCTGGGCGCCGACGCCGAGCACGTGGAAGTAGTTCCCGGTGACGAGCTCGCCCGACACCTGGCGGGCGCTAGCGCCCTCGCCCGAGGGTCACGGTGGCCAGGGCCGAGCCGAAGAGCCCGGAAAACGCCCGGCCGTGCTCGCGCAACTGGAGGTAGTCGGGATACGACACGCGGAGGGCCCGCCCGGTGCTGGTCTCGCCGTGGATGACGTGCATGCTGGCCGACCGGTCCACGCCGGCGAGCGGGGTGAGCGCGATGCTCTTGAGCATGGTGAAGACGGCGGCGTTCACGCCGATGCCGAGCGCGAGCACGCCGATCACGGTAGCCGCGAAGCCCTTGTGCTGCAGGAGCGAGCGGACTGCGTAGCGGAGGTCGCTCGTCAGATCGCGCACGGCCTCGAGCCACCCGGGTGTCCACACCCGGCGCGCGGCCTCGGTCGTGAGCGTGACGTTGCCGAAGTCCTTCAACGCCGCGTAGTGCGCGGTTGCCCGATCGGCGCCCCCGGCGATGCGCTCGGCCTCGGCCATGGCGAGATGCGCGCCGATCTCGTCGCGGAAGTCGTCTTCGTCGAGATCCAACTGGCGGCGCGTCGCCCACGACGGGGCGGGTCGAGTCGCGACGGCCGGCACGGCTCGTCCACGGCGCACCCGCCACAGCCAGTAGATCATCGCGAGGAGCACCCCGAGCACCGGCAGCGCCAGGAGCGCCGGGATGCGGAGCCACTGCGGGAACTCATCGGCCTGGCCCAGGAAGAACGCCATCGAGGCGATGAGGAGCGCCGTGCACATGCGCCAGAGGTGCCGCCTCAACCGCGGTACGCCGATGAGCGGCGCCGAACGCGATCGCCGCCGGTCGGCCAGGCCGGCGAGCAGTGCGATGCCGCCGAAGATCACCATGATCACGCCGGAAGCCCGCGCGCCCCGACCGCTTCCGCCCGCCAGCCAGGCGATACCGAGGACGACACTGGTCGTCCCGCCCGCGAGCGCCACCAGCATAGCGGTCCGGTCGACCCACTGGGTCGTTCCCGAGGGCGGCCGCACGGTGGTCAGCGCGGTGATCACCAGGTAAGCGGTCAGCATGCCGGCGGGCACGTTGATGGCCGGCGCCACGCCCTGAATGGCCGCGATCGCGGTGCCGCTGCCCGCCAGCACCAGCATCGTGTAGACGAACAGCATCCCGCTCCGGCGGTGCAGGCTGGCGCCCTTCGTGGTGGCGAGGGCGACGTAGCCCGCCCCCAGCGCCAGCGATCCCGCCAGGATGTGCATCAGCATCGCCATGGGCTACTCCTCGGTGCCGGGCGCGGCGGCCGGTTTCATCACCCGGCCGATGGCATGAACCAGTTCCGCCCACCGCGACTCCTCGCGCACCAGCTGCTTCTTGCCGTCCGGCGTGATGGTGTAGAACTTGGCCCGCTGGTTGGCCTCGGTCTGGCCCCACTTCCCCGCCACCCAGCCCTTCTTGGCCAGCCGCTGCAGGGCCGGATACAACGAGCCGGCCTCCACCTGCAGCACGTCGGAGGACTGGGCGCGGATGACCTGGGCAATGGCGTAGCCGTGCTGGGGTCCCCACTGCAGGGTGCGGAGGATCAGCATGTCGAGGGTGCCGGGCAGCAGGTCGGCCCGGGCGTCGGGGCGGGTGGAGTGCAGGGTCATGGCTATAGAGAGTCTATAGCCTGAGACGTAGACTCTCTATAGCCTGTTCCATGAGCCGGCCTGGGCGGGGGTCAGAACGTCCAGCCCAGGGTGGCCGACACGCCGAAGTCGCTGGCCTTCCGGTTGTCGGGCGGGTCGCTGTTGTAGCTCTCGAACGCGTTCACGCTCCAGTAGAGGTCGCCGACGATATCGCTCTTGAAGGTAGTGTTCATCTCGAGCCGGAGCCGCGAGTCGCGTTCGAGGGCGATGAACGACAGGACGTCGAACGAGAGGTTGGTGGACTTGCCATCGAAGGTGAACCAGTCCCAGCTGACCCCGCTGATGGCCTCGCCCACGCGCCGGGCGGTCGATCCGCTGTACTGCTCGTGGGTGTAGGCCAGGCCCAGCTCGGCCTGGAGCGCCGTCTGGTTCGTTTGCTTGAAGACACGCACCAGCCCGCCGCCGGCGGCCCAGCGCAGGTCGAGCGACAGCTCCTCGTTCCGCTGGGCGACGCCCAGGGCCATGTACGACCAGCGCGGGCGGAAGAATCGCTGCGCCTGCAGGATCAGGTCGCCGCGCTTCTGGCTGTCCACATCCTCCCGCGCCGTGACCATCGAGTCGGCGGTCAACCCGATGAGCCAGTTGCGGCTGCGATAGTCGATGTCGGCGTCGAAGGTCCACTGGGTTTGCACGTCGGCCTGGGCGAAGCTGAATCCCGTGGCGATCGAACCGTCGAGCCGCCGGAAGAACGTGCGGCCGAGACGCGACACCCGGACGATGGTCGCCAGCGCGACGGGCTCGGGCCCCGCTGCCGTCACCACCTGCACGGCTCGTGCCTCGCCGCGCGCCAGCGTCCCCGACACCCGGCTCCCCGACTCGAGTTCCACGTCGTAGGCGGCGGTGCTCGTCACCCGGGCCACGTCGTCCCACTCGATGGAGATCGTCCCGAGGCCGTCGGTCTTGACCGACAGCTTGCCGCGGACGAGCTTCTGGATCTCGCAGGTGATGCGATCGCCGTTGATGAGCTCGACGACGTCGGTCTTCTGCGCGAAGGCGGGCGATGCCGCCGAGCACCAGATGGCGAGGGTCGCGGCCAAGGCCAGGGCGGGCCGGTTGAGCTGGCGCGACACAGTTTGTTCGTTGGGATCGGCTGGGTTCAAGAAGGTCCTTCCACGACGGGGCGTGAAGAGTATGCACCGGGGCGCCTGGCTCGCAAATGACCCCGGTCCTCTCAGGCGCATATAATCGCCGCGCCGTCCCGTGCCCAAGGAGCCGCCCGTGACCGAGACGCTACGGAGATCACCAGACGGTTCGTCGCCGGCTGCCGCATCGCCCGACCGGCTCCGCTCGTCGTCGGTCGCGATCGACGTCAGCGCCCTGACGCACCCGGGCCTCGTGCGCGCGAACAACGAAGACCAGTTCTTCGTGTCGCAGCTGACGCGCTCGCTGGAGACGATCCTCACCAGTCTGCCGGATGGCGCCGTGCCGGAGCGCGCCGACGAGATCAACTACGTGATGGTCGTGGCCGACGGCATGGGCGGCCATGCCGCCGGCGAAGTGGCCAGCCGGATGGTCATCAGCACGCTGGTCAGCCTGGCCCTCGACATCCCCGACTGGTTCTTCAAGGTCGACGCCGAGCACACGTCCGAGATCGAGATGCGCGCGAGGCGGGCCGTGCAGCAGGTGGGGCACGAGGTGGTCGAACGGGGGCGGCGGGAGGAGGCCCTGCAAGGTATGGGGTCGACGCTGACCGCGGCGCGGAGCTTCGGCCGCGATCTGCTGATCGTCCACGTCGGCGACTCGCGCGCCTATCTGCTCCGGGCCGGGCGGCTGCAGCGCCTGACCAGGGATCACAGCTACGCCCAGCTGCTGGTCGACACCGGGCAGATGACGGCCAGCGAGGCTGCCCACTCGCGGATGCGGCACGTCCTCACGAACGTGCTCGGCGGATCCGAGGACCGGGTGCAGGTCGACGTCGACATGCTCCGGCTCGAGAACGGCGATCGCCTGGTGCTCTGCAGCGACGGCCTCACCGACCTCGTCGACGACGAGACGATCGCCAAGGACGCTGGCCGCGGCGCCACGGTCGTCCGAGGCCTGCACCCGGCTGGTGCGACCTCGCCCTGGCGGGCGGCGGCAAGGACAACATCACGGTCATTGTCGCCGGCTACACCCTGCCGACTGAACAGGCCACGTAGGGCAGCTCTTTAGAGCTGCCTCCAGGCAGAGCTGAAGCTCTGCCCTACGCTCAATCGAAAGACGCTCTAGCCCACGGCCGCGTCGGGGTCGCGCAAGCTGCCTCAGCGCGAGTCGGGCGCTGTGCCCTCTCGACGAGCGGGCACGCGGGCCCTCTTGCTTACCTCGGAGGGAATTGAACGTCTGGCGACGACCATCGATCCTGAGGCTCCGCCCTGATCTGGCGGGAGCAAGGAGCCTCAGATGCCTGTGTGTGGAAACAAGCCGCGTGTGTTGCCCCGCAGCCGAGCGATCGTGCTCGCTGCGGTTCTGTCGAGCGTCGTTCTCCAGCCGCTGCCTGCCGCTGCGCAGGGCCAGGCCGGAGACTCCGCGTCCGACCCTCTACCAGCGTCTCGGTGGCTACGACGGCGTGGCGTCCTTCATCGCGCTCGTGTTCCCGCGCGTGGCGCAACACCCCGAGCTCGCGCACATGTTCCGCGGTCACGGGAAGGACAGCCAGCAGCGACAGTTCCAACTGGTGGTCGAGCTCGTCTGTCAACGAACCGGCGGCCCGTGCGTCTATCTCGGGCGTCCGATGCCGCCCGTGCACGACGGGCTGGGCATCACCGACGCGCACTGGTCGATCTTCATGAAGATCATCGCCGACGGCGTCGAGCGAGAAACAGTACCCCGCCGACGTGCGAGACGAGTTTCTGGCACTGTGGCGTTCCTTTCATGATGGCGTGGTGCGAAAATGAACGACCGACGGAGGTCTACATGGCGCACGCACAACCTCTCGGTCAGGGCCCTCCCTCGATCGGCACGCTGCTGCAGGTACTGGCGCCGGGCCAGGAACTTGAGCCAACTGGCCCTGGCGCACGAGGCGAACGTGTCGCCACGCCATGTCTCCTTCGTCGAAACCGGGCGCGCCAAGCCGAGCCGCGACATGGTGCTCCTCCTGGCGGATGCCCTGGCCGTCCCCCTGCGGGAGCGCAACGAGTTCCTGCTCGCCGCCGGCTTCGCGCCGATGTTCCGGGAGTCCAACCTCGACGATCCCGCGCTTGCCCCCGTGCGCGTCGCGATCGACGCCATCTTGAAACAGCAGGAGCCGTACCCGGCCGTGGCCATGAACAGGCACTGGGACATCGTGGCCGCCAACGGGGCGGCCACGAAATTCTTCGAGTTGCTGCTCGATGGCCGGCCGCCAGCCGGCGCCGGCAACGTGCTCCGCCTGATGTTCCATCCAGACGGGTTGCGGCCCTTCGTCGAGAACTGGGACGCCGTGGCTCAGGCGCTGGTGCGTCGCGTGCACCGTGAGGCGGTTGGCGGCGCTCTCGACGAGGCGGGACGCCAGCTGCTGGCGGAGATTCTCGACTACCCCGGCGTGCCGGCCCGGTTGAGGACGCCCGACCTCGGCGCCCCCCTGGTGCCGGTGCTACCGGTCAGCTTTCGGCACGGCGAGCGCCTCTTTCACTTCTTCTCAGCCATCACCGTGCTTGGCACGCCGCAGGACATCACCCTCCAGGAGCTGCGCATCGAGTGCTTCTTCCCGATGGACGAGGCCACCGCGGCTGCGGCCCGAGCGCACTGGTAACCGCGCCGTCGATGCAGGACAGGACTCAGCTCGTCGCGTGTGAGAGACACTCCATGCAGAACATGTTCAACGCTGCGGATCGGGTGGCGATCGAACGCCGCTTCAACGGGCTTCACCCGGGTTCACCGCGGCAGTGGGGGACGATGAGCGCGGCGCAGATGCTGGCGCACTGCGCGGTGGCGCTGGAGACTCCTCTCGGGGAACGGCAGGAGAAGCAATCCCTCATGGGCCGCCTCATCGCGCCGTTCGTGAGGGCATCGGTCTTTGGTGCTGCCCCCCTCCGTCGCAACACCCCCACCGACGCGGACTGCGTCATCGTCGACGAGCGCGAGTTCGTCGAGGAGCAGCGTCGTCTCCTCGAGAAAGTCGCTCGATTCTGCGAGCAGGGACCCTCGGCAGCGGACCGGCGCGTGCACAGCTTCTTCGGCAGCCTGAGCGGACAGGAATGGGGACGGTTCGTCTACAAGCACCTGGATCACCACCTCCGCCAGTTCAGTGGCTGAGGGGGCGCTGCCTCACATCCTCCCGCCACGAGGAAGGCGGTCAGGCGCCAAAGTTGCTGCGGGTGGGACCGCGTTGCGCGGCCTTGGCGTACTGGTCGCCGAACCCCGGGACCAGGTCGTCGATGTAGTCCTTCAGCCTGGTCGAGGCCACCCCGACCAGGGCGCCAACTATGTTGTCCCAGTAGTCCAGGGTCTGGTCGCGAACGCTGGCGCGGCGCGCGGCAACGACATGAGGCTGGAGCTCGTGCCCGACAGTGACGCGCCGTCGAGACTTCGGGCGGAGCGCCGCTGCCAGCAGCACGCCGGCGAGGGCGCCGCCGCCGAGGACCAGATAGGGCCGTGAGCGCAGCTGCTCCCGCCAATCCGTCGCGGCGTCCACCTTCTGCTCCAACTCCTCGAGGTTCGCGCCCAGCCGCTCGCGCGTGTGATCGATGTGGGCCGCTATCTGGTCGACTGTTTGATCCATTCCAGGTTCTCCTTCAACGACTCGACCGTGCGTTCCGGCACCGGCCGAAGGCGCTTGAATCTGCGCAGGCCGATCGCGAGCAGCGCAATCCCGACCACCCCAGTGACGAGCGCCACGATCAAGGTGGCCGCCCACATCGGCACGACCAGTGCCAGGCCATAGGCGGCGGCCCAGAGCAGGAATCCCCAGGCGCTGATCGCGATCACCAGGCCAGCGGCCACCCACGCCCCCGAAGCGGCAGCCTCGCTAGCGTCCTGCCGCACCTCGGCCTTGGCCAGTCGCATCTCCGCGCGGATGAGCTCCTGCAGATTTCGCAGGATGTCCTGCAGCACCTCGGAAAACGGACGCTGTTCGGTCATGGTGACGCTCCCGAGTTTGCCGCTCAGTCGCGGCTCAGCGCGCGACTCAGCAGGAACCCGACCGCGGCGGCGAGCAGCAGCGCGGGCCCGGGGTTGTTCTTCACCATCGTCTCGACGTCGGAGCGCATGCGGCTGGCATCGGTCGTGCGCAGGTAGTCGGCCGTGGTGCTGATGCGATCGGCGGCGGCGTGGGCCAACTCCTGCACCCGGGCGCCGCCGGGCAGCTCGTCGGCCCGCTGGCGAACGGTCGAGGCCGCCCCTTCGAGCGTGTCGGCGGCAGCGACGCGGTTCGCCTCCACCTTCGCGCTCGCGGTGCGGGCGGCATCCGACATCGACTGTTTGATGTCCCGGACCGTTTCGGACGCCTGCTGGCCGAAGGCACTCGCGCTGTCGGCCGTAGGGTTGCTTCCTGTCGGGTTGTTGATAGGCATTGTCCTGCTCCTTGTTCTGGTTGTCGATTACACCGCCCGGTCACACCCGTGGCGGGTCGGTCTCGCGAGCGAAGTGGCGGTGTGCGGCCACCGCCTGGATGAATCGGCCGGCGGTCGCGTCGCTACTCTTTCCGACGATCACGCCCGGGTCGTCCCCGCCGCCGGGAAGACGCGCGTCGATGCCGCACGCGGTGAGCAGCGTCGTGGCGTCGCCGAGGACCAGGATCGGTTTGCAGTGTCGGTACCGATCCTTGATGAACTCGAGCGTCCGCCCGTCGGCCTCGAGGCGGCTCACTCCATCAGCGCCGCCCGGCAGCACCACAGCGTCGAACAGCACCGAGGGCGCGGCGGCGAGCGGGATGTCCACCTCGATGGCGGCCCCGGACGCCGGCTTCACCGCCCCGAGCGCGGGACCCACGAAGCGAGGCACGGCGCCTTCGGCGGTCAGCCGCTCGGCCAACGCTACCAGCGGCGCGCCGTCGCAGCCGTCGGCGACGAGAATGGCGATGCGGCGGCTGCGGATGCCGCCGGCGCCCGGCCGCGCGAACATCGACAACGCCGCCGAGGCGGAGACTTCCGGCTTGACGTCCTTGGGGCGCACTTTGGGCATCGGTTCTGGCATCTCGCGGATGCCCAGCCCCGCCGCCACCGCCTTGGCCAGCGCCGCGTCGACGTTCATCAGGCCCGAGACCATGCGCTGGCGGATCGCCGGCGTCTGTACCTTGGACAGCTCGAAGCGGAAGGCGCTGACGATGTGCCGCTTCTCGACCTCGGTCTGGCTGTTCCAGAACAGGGTGGCTTGCGTGTAGTGATCGGCGAACCGCTCGGCCTTGCCGCGGACCTTGTGATCGCCCTCGTCACGCGGCTCGGCGAACGACACGAACCCGGCGGTGCCGGCCTGGAATGGACAGCCGCCGCCCAGGGAGTTCGGCTCGTAGGACACGCGGCCGCGGTGGATGGCCTGCCGGTGCATCCCATCGCGCTGGTTGTTGTGGACCGGCGCCACCGGCGCGTTGATCGGGATCTCGTGGAAGTTGGGGCCGCCCAGCCGGGATATCTGCGTGTCGACGTAGGAGTGGATGCGTCCGGCGAGCAGCGGGTCGTTCGAGAAGTCGATGCCGGGCACCACGTGGGCGACGCAGAACGCCACCTGCTCGGTTTCGGCGAAGAAGTTGTCCGGATTCCGGTTCAGCACCAGCCGCCCGACGGGAAGCACCGGCACCAGCTCCTCCGGGACGATCTTGGTGGCGTCGAGGACGTCGAAGGTGAACGCCTCGGCCTGCTCCTCGGTGAAGACCTGGAGGCCCAGCTCATACTCCGGATAGTCGCCGGCCTCGATGGCTTCCCAGAGATCCCGACGGTGGAAGTCGGGGTCTGCCCCGGAAATCTTCACCGCCTCGTCCCAGACCAGCGAGTGGGTGCCGCCGCGAGGCGTCCAATGGAACTTGACGAAGTGTGACTCGCCCTTGGCGTTCACGAGCCGGTAGGTGTGGACGCCGAACCCCTGCATGGTCCGGTAGCTGCGGGGGATGGCCCGATCCGACATCGCCCACATCAACATGTGGGTGATCTCGGGCATCAACGACGCGAAGTCCCAGAAGGTGTCGTGCGCGGAGCCGGCTTGCGGCATCGCGAAGTGCGGTTCGGGCTTGGCGGCGTGCACCAGATCCGGGAACTTCATTGCGTCCTGGATGAAGAACACCGGGATGTTGTTGCCGACCAGATCCCAGTTGCCCTCGTCGGTGTAGAACTTGACGGCGAATCCCCGGACGTCGCGCGCGGTATCGGTGGACCCGCGTTCCCCGAGCACGGTCGAGAACCGCACGAACACCGGCGTCTGCTTGCCGACCTCGGCGAACAGCGACGCCCGCGTGAACTCGGTGGGCGCGGTGGTGCACTGGAAGTAGCCATGCGCGGCCGAGCCGCGGGCGTGGACGATGCGTTCGGGGATCCGCTCGTGGTCGAAGTGGGTGATCTTCTCGCGCAGGATGAAGTCTTCGAGCAGCGTCGGGCCACGGAGTCCGGCCTTGAGCGAGCTCTGGTTGTCGCCCACCGGCACGCCCTGGTTGGTCGTAAGGGCCCGGTTCGTCGAGTCGACGCGGACGCGGTCCAGAGAGCCCACGGTGGAGTTGTGGCCCACGACCGGGCCGCCGCTGCCCACCTTCTCCGAACCCTGCATCTCGGTCACCGTGCTGGCGCCGACCAGCGGGTCGGCCGGCGTCTCGGAGCTGCCGCGCGGAGGTGCCAAGGCCGCGTCCGGGTTGTACTCGGCCGCCTTGCCTGGGTTGAACGGACGCGACGCCGCCAGCTGCTGTGTTCCTGCCGCCTTCTCTGCAACGGGATCGCCTGGAAGCGGCGGCGCCGGCTTGGCAGGCCCTCCAGAGGTGGGACGGCTACGGGAGGCTCCGCCGTTCTTGGAGCGCTGCGGGCGCGTCTTTGCCATGGGTCTCTCTTTTGGGGCGGTCGTAGGCGGGCACGGTGCCCGACATCGCGGTCGTCCGCGCGACGCTGCGGCATGAACTGAGCATTGCGCGTGCCAAGTGGACTGCGTCTGGCGCGCAACCTGCTTACCTGGGGAATTGCGGCATTACTCGATGCGGCGCACGTCGGTCACTGGCGCGGCAGACCCAACATTGATTTGAGGTAGGTAGGTTGAGGCCACATAAGAGTAGAGAACCGGACACCGCGGCACGCGCCGAACCGGACCCGGTCCCCGTCGGCGCCCCGGGACGTTCCGAGACGCCACCGGGGACGCCAGCCGGCGCGGCGCTCGATGAGAACGTCGAGACCATCAAGGCATGGGAGCACCAGGCCCTGCTCGCCCGTTCGCCGGCAGAACGAATCGTCGATCGGGTGGTCAACGCTGCCGCCAGCGGTCCGAGTCTGTGGCTTCACGTGGCGTTGTTTTCAATGTGGATGGCCTACAACGGAGAGTGGATCCCCGGAGCCGAGCCGTTCGATCGGTTCCCGTTTCCGCTTCTGACGATCGGCGCGTCGCTCGAAGCTATCTTCCTGTCGCTGTTCGTCCTGTCGAGCCAGAGCCGTCTGACGAAGCAGTCGGAAAAGCGGAGGCATCTGGACCTGCAGATCAACCTGCTCGCCGAACGGGAGATGACGGCCGTGCTGCATGTGCTGCAGGACATCAGCCGTCATCTGGGAGTAGAGCCGACTGTCACCAGCGAGCAGCTGCGCGAGCTGTCTACCAAGACCGACATCGGCACGCTGACCGATCGCGTCAGCGAGCTCGGCGAGGAGACGCAGCCTTCGACGTCTCCACTTGCCTAGCGGCGCTTGGCCTTGACCGCGGGTCGCACCTTCGACGTCGGGCGTGAAGGCGGGTCGGACTCCTCGCCGTTCGGGGAGGCCGCATCGAAGGCGTTCTCGTTGATGCCGCTCTCGGCCAGCTTGGACAGCTTCTCGTCCGCTGCCTTCTCCTCCTCGAGCGTCTGCTCGAGCAGGTCTGCCGCCTCGTCGAGGTTCATGGTCCGGGCCCAGGCCACCAGCGTCCCATAGGCGGCCATCTCGTAGTGCTCGGCCCGCTGACCCGCGGCGATGAGACACGCGTCCAGGGTGGCACCCTCGAAGCCTTCCTCCAGGATCGACTTGCCTTCCTCGATGATCCCGGCTATCCCCTCGCAGTGCTTGCCGCGCACCTTCTCCTCGATCAGCCCGAAGACCTCCTCGAGGCGGGCGGCGTGCGCCTGCGTCTCCTTCAAGTGGCCCTCGAAGGCCGCCCGGAGCTTCGGCTCGCTGGCTGCCTTGGCCAGTTTCGGGAGCGCCTTGATCAGTTGCTTCTCGCCGTCGTAGCTATCGCGCAGTTCATCGATGAACGCGTCTCGCAGGGTTTCGCTCGCCATGGGGGCCATCCTCCTCGGTCGCCGGGTGCTCACAATGAACCACCCGTGACTCACTCGCCGGTGCGCCTGTGACCGTGCTGCACACAGTGCAGGAATCCTGCCGGTCCGTGTGCGCTCCGCCCGGTGGCCGGTGGCGACGTCATTCGAAGTTAGCGCGCGGGTCGCCGGCTCATCCGTGCAGACCTTCGGAGGGAGCGGATCACGCCTGTTCTTGCAACAGCGACGCGATAACCTCCTGCGTGCGGGCCCAGGCGCCTCGTCGTCGCCAGCCCTCGATGGTGATGCGGTCGCAGCCGTCGAGATCGGCGAGAAAGATCTGGCGCAGCTCGTCGGCCACAGGTGGGTCGTAGCAGCAGACGTTGCTCTCTTCGTTGTGGGCGAACGATCGATTGTCGAAGTTCGTCGTGCCGACCGTCAGCCATCGACGGTCGACGACCATAGTCTTCTGATGGAGCATGGTGCGGTTGAACTCGTGAATCTCGACATCCGCCGCCAGAAGGCGGCCGAACAGCCGCACGCTGTTGTGGCGCGCGACCCAGTTGTCGTTCCGGATGCCCGACACCATGATGCGCACATCCACACCTCGCTGCTTGGCGTCGATCAACATGTCGATCGCGGCGGGATCGGGCACGAAGTACGGATTGGCGATGTAGATCGACTCGCGGGCGCAGACGATCGACAGGTAGTACATGGTCCGCACACTCGACGCGCCGGTCTCGGGCGAGCTCAGGATCGTCTGGACGGCGTGGCGACCCGCCGGCTCGAGCGTCGGGTAGTAGGTCTCACCCGACAGCAGTTCACCGGTGGTCTGCTGCCAGTTGTGCGCGAACCCCGTCTGCAGCGGCACCACCGCCGAGCCCTCGATGCGCACCTGGAGATCGCGCCACTCGTGGGGACCGCGGGCGTTCCCACGCCAGTGATCGGCAATGCCGGCGCCGCCGGTGAAGGCCACCCGGCCGTCGACGATCAACGACTTGCGGTGCGTGCGGTTGTTGAACCGGCCGAGCGTGTACCAACGGATGGGGTTGTACCAGGCCACCTGGCAGCCGCCGGCCTCGAGCACATCGAGGATCTCCTGGCCGATGTCGGCCGATCCGATCGCGTCGAGCAGGAGCTTGACCGGGCGGCCCGCCGCGCGCTTGGGCCGCCAGGGCGGCGGCGAATTCCTGGCCGATGCTGCCGGCCCAGTAGATGTAGGCTTCGACGGTGATCGATGCCTTGGCGCCCCTGATCGCCTCGAGCATCGGCGGGTAGAACGCGTCCCCGTTGTTGAGCAGGTCGAGCTGATTGCCGGGCAGGAACGGGGTGCCACTGGCGCCGGCAACCGTGGTGAGGAATTCCGCGGAGTCGATTGGAAACTCGTGATCGAGGCCGTAGCGCGGTGGCTCGACCGGCGGTGCGAGCAGATGGGCCACAATCGCCACCGCGGCGCAGCCGATGGCCCAACCCGGGCGCCCATCGACGACCGCCCACAGGCTCACCAGCGCCCAGGGCCACCACGACCAGACCAGGCGCCGGGCGCGGGTCCAGAACGTCAACTCGCCCTTTGGGGCCCGGGCGTCGGCCGCCTGAAAGCGCCAGCTTGGCTTCAGACGTTGCGCCGACCGCGCCAGAGGTCGACTTCTCGGTCGAAGGCTCGGTGATGTGGCACTTGGCGTGGCGGGCATTGGGGCTGGCGCGGGCTGGTGCTCAACCATACCCCGGGCGCTGTGCGAGCTGCGAGGAGCTGCCAACGCCCCTGGGTCCACGGCGCTGGTGCCGCCTGCGCGGCACGAATCCTGCTGGCAGGAGTGGGTATCGACGCCGTTGGCTGGCCGAGCCCGGCTCAGCTCGAACACCGAACCGCGGCGGAAGGGACGGCGTGATGTCAGATACAGCGACGATCGATCGAGAGCGTCCCACCGGGTTCTCCATCGGACTGGGAGCGGCGCTGATGGTGGCACTGGCAGTGGTGATCGGTACCGTCGGCCGACGGCGTTCCACGGCTGCGCGATCGACCGAAACCGAAAAACACGTCGCTCTGGTGACCTATCTCCACGAACACCTGAGCGGGTCGGACATCGCGATGCGGGTCGTCGAACGACTGCGGCGCACACAGACGGAAGAGCGTCAGCTCTTCGACTGGCTGTACCGCGAGCTCGAGACCGACCGGGACGTCGTCCGAACACTCCTGAGGACGCTTGGGGAATCACCGCAATCGCCCAAGCGGTTGTTGGGTAAGGCCACAGGCTCGATGTTGAAGCTCGTGGCCGGCGGAGCGCGAGGCGACTTGTCGCTGTTTCGGACGCTCGAAGCGCTCGCCATTGCGGTTCAAGGCAAGCGGTGCCTGTGGCGCGCTCTTCAGCAACTGCGGCCCACCCTCCCCCTTCCAGGAGGCCAGACCTTTACCGGACTCGAATCTTCTGCAGTTCGGCAATGGGACGCCATCGAACGGCGGCGAGCGACTGCGGCGCCACACACCTTCGCCGCCCCTGACGGCGAGCTCCTCGGCCGAAGCGCGCGCCATGATGAACCATGAATTCGACACCTCCGTTGTCGGCACGACCGCTGGCGCGCCTCTACATCGGGACGGCCGGTTGGTCGGTTCCAGGTGCGTCAGCGCAACGCTGTCACGGCCCGGGCTCTCATCTCGAACGGTACGCACGGGTCTTCACGGGCGCGGAGATCAATTCGTCGTTCTATCGGCCGCATGCCGCCGCGACCTATGCCAGATGGCGGGACCGCACGCCAGCGGACTTCCGGTTCGCCGTCAAGACGCCTCGCACGATTACGCACGAGCTGGAGCTGCGTCGTGCCCGGGTGCCGTTCGCCACCTTTCTCGAGCAAACCGCGGGGCTTGGGGAGAAACGCGGGCCGTTGCTGGTGCAGCTGCCGCCGTCGTTGTCATTCGATGCGCGGGTAGTGGCCAGGTTCTTCGCGGTGGTCCGCCAGCTCTACGACGGCATGGTCGTATGTGAACCGCGCCACTCGACGTGGTTTTCGGGCCGGGCGGCCGAGCTGCTGCAGCGCTTCCGCATCGCCCTGGTCGCGGCCGATCCTCCACCCGCTCCGGCCGCAGACAAACCGGGCGGCTGGCCAGGGATTGCATACTTTCGCCTGCACGGTTCGCCGCGGAAGTACTGGTCCAGATACGAGACGGCGTATATCGCGGGGCTTGCCGCCGCCGTCCGCGGCTTGCCCGCGGGAACGGACGTGTGGTGTGTCTTCGACAATACGGCCAGCGGCGCTGCCCTCGAGAACGCCTGGGAGTTGAAGGCGCTTCTCAACGGGACGCGTCGCTCGGTCAGGACTTGCTGACGCCGAACCCGTCGATCTGGACTTCCAGCTGGTGGTTCACGCGGAGCCCGACGATGCCGTCGGTCGTGGTGCCCAGGTCGGCCTTGGCCGCCGTGTGGACGACGGTGCCGTTGACGACGAACGCCACACTGTTGCCCGTGACCCGCACTTCGAGCGCATTCACCGACGTGCCATCGGCGCCCGGCTTCGTCACGGCCCCATTCGGCGTTCGGGCCACCACGCTCGTCGGCGGCGCATCGCTGGTCCGGCGGCTGATCATCCACGTGCCGTTCTGGGCGACCAGGAAGTACAGGTAGGTCTGCTTGTCGTTGCCGAGGCTGCTGCCGCCGAACACCAGGCCGTAGTAGTTCGCGTGGCTGCTGGGCTTGAGCAGCTTGAACGAGGCCTTGAGCGTGTAGTCACCCGACGCCGTGTTCGCGGGGTTCCAGTACACGGCCGCGGCCGGGTTGATGGCATGAAATCCCGACCCCATCGCCATGAACTTGATCTCCCCGGCGGCATCGGGGTCGGAGGCGCTGGTGCTCCGGTCGGCGCGGACCATCCACCCTTTGGCGGACTGGGCGGTGAGCGGCGCGGTGGCAAGTAGGACGACGAGTGCCTGCAGAATCGGTCGGGTCATGGTGTCGTTTCCTTGTCGGCTGGCCTTGTGGTCGGCTGGGCTTGTGCATCCGGACGCCGGGCGCGCGGCACCCGCCGTTCCCGCGCCTCTTGGGCGCTGGCGAGATTCTATCGCGCCAATCCTATTCTCCGCGCCTCACATCCTCATCGCGCGCGCCGGGTCGATCAGGGCGGCACGGCGCGCCGGCAGCCAACTGGCTGCCACGACCACCGCCAGCAGCACCACCACGGCCGTCACGAGCGTGACTGGATCCTGCGGCGCCACACCGAAGAGCAGCGTGCGCGCCACGCGGCTGCTGGCCGCCGCACCCACCATGCCGATCGCGCCGCCGGCGACGGCGAGCAGCAGCGATTCCATCACGACCGACCGTGCGACCCGCCGTGGTGACGCCCCGAGCGCCATCCGCAGCGCAATCTCGCGTCGCCGTTGCACCACGGTGTAGGCGAGCAGGGCGTACACCCCACCGGCCGCGGTGATGAGCCCGGCCACCGCGAAGAGCGTGATGAGCAGCATGGCGAATCGATCCAGCTGCACGGCATCGCCGAACAGCTGGTCCATCGTGGTCACCGAATGGACCGGCTGATCGGGGTCGACACGAAGCGCGTAGGCACGGGCCGTCTGGGCCACGGCCGCGGGATCGGTGGTGGTCCGGGCGATCACGTTCATCACGAGGTACGGATTCTGCGAGTGCGGAATGAAGATCTCCGGCACCGGCTCGCTTCGCGGCCCGTCGGCCCGCGCGTCGCGCACCACGCCAACCACTTCATAGGGATAGGGGCCCTGCTGGTAGTCGAGAACCAGGTTCCGTCCAACCGGGTTCTCGGTGCCCCACCCGTCTCTCGCCACCTTCTGATTGATGATCACCACACGGGGCGCGTCGGCGTCGTCACGGTCCGCGAACTCGCGCCCGGCCATCAGCGGAAGGCCCAGCGTCCCGAAGTAGCCGGGTGTCGCCATCCGGATGCTGGCGTTCGACACCGGCGTGCCTTCAGGGCGGGCATGCTCGGGCCAGTACGGCCGGGTGAAGTCGGAGCCGATCGTGCTCATTGGCAGGGCCGTGACCGCGGCCACGGATTCGATCGCGGGAACCTCGCGAAGGGACTCGAGCACCCGGCGGTAGTACTCGGTGGTCTGCGCGGACGTGCGATACCGCGCGGCATCAGGCGTGATGCGCAAGACGAGGCGGTTGCTGGTGCCGAAGCCGATGTCGACCCGTCGCAACTCGGCAAAGGTCCGGGCCAGCAACCCGGCGCCGACCAGCAGCATCACCGCGGCGGCGATCTCGGCCACCACCAGCCCCGCGCGCAGTCGGCCCGACGCGCTTGCCGACAAGGCCGCCCCGTCCTTGAGCGCGCCCGCAATTGGTGTGCGGCTGGCGCGTAGCGTCGGCACGGCGTTTCCGATCGCGGTGACCAGGAGCGCGAGCACGGCAGCGAACGACGCCACTCGTGCGTTCACGGCCACTTCGTGCAGCCGCGGGATGCCGGCCGGCGCGATTGACAGGGCCGCGTCCACCCACCACGTCGCGAGCACGATGGCGATGACCATCGTCACGACAGCGCTGAGCGCGCTCTCGGCGATCAACTGCCGCGTGAGCCGGCGCCCGCCGGCGCCGAGCGCCAGGCGAATCGCCATCTCCCGCGCGCGGGAGACGCCACGCGCGATGGCCAGGCTGGCGACGTTGGCGCACACCAGCAACAGCAGGCAGAACATCGCCGCAAAGACGAGGAGGAGCTCCAGACGGCTCGTGCGGGCCACTTCATCGGCAAGCGGCGCGAGCCGAACACTCCAACCTTTGTTGGTGTCCGGATGCTCTGCCGCCAACCCGCTGGCCAGGGTCTGCATCCGCGCCTCGGCGCCGTCGATGGACATCCCGGCCTTCATCCGGCCAACGACGCGCAGGAACCGGGCATCGCGAGGGGGCCCGTTCGGAAACCGCGGGCGGTACGACACCGGCATGTCCCACGGCGCCCAGAAGGCCGCCGCGGCGTCGGGCACGGCGAAGTCTTCGGGCATCACACCAATCACGCGCCAGTCGTGGCCTTCCACGTAGATGGTCTGGCCAACCACCTGAGGATCGGCGCCCAGGCTCTGCCACAGGCGATGACTCAGGACGATCACCGGTTCGCCGCTGGACACCAGCCGCGACGTGATCGACACCGCGCCGTCGTATTCGTCCGCATGGAACGTGCGCCCAAGCCTGGGTTGACGGCGAAACACGTCGAAGAACCCTCGCGTGACATGCACTCCGGTGACCGGAGTGCCACCGTCTTGTCCCCTCAGGGTGGCCGAGACCGTCATCGAGGCCGTGATGGCCTCGAACGCATCGTTCCGGGCCACCCAGTCGACGACGTTGCCCGGGGACGGGCCCTCGCGCAGGCGATCCTCGGCGACGTTCGACTCCCACATCACGACCAGCCGATCCGGCTGGTCGTAGGGGAGCGGTCGCAGCAGCACGGCGTCGACGAACGCGAAGAGCGTGGTCGTGGCCGCGACGCCAAGGCCGAGGAGGAGCGAGATGCCCACCGTGACGCCGGGCGCGCGCACGAGCGCCCGCAGCGCCTGGGCGACATCATGCCGTGCGCCGGCGAAGACGAGATCCCAGACCAGCGCGAGCCACGTCGTCGCCAGCGCGAGGGGCCCACGGGCGTGCGCCGCTTCGAGGAGGCGCTCGCCGTCTTCGCGAATGGCATGGCGCTCGCTGCTGTCGCGCACACGAAGCACCCCAAGGAGCTGGGCGTAGCTCCTGGCGCACCACCGCAGGACGCGATCGCCGGTCATGCGCGCTGGAGCTTTCGCAGCGCCCGGCTCGAGCGTGCGTGCTGGACAATCGCTTCGAGGCGCCGGACGTCGGCATCCAGCACGCGCTTGCCGAGCGGTGTCAGCGCAAAGTAGCGGCGCCGCTCGTCGTCTTCGTCGGCGGAGGGCCGCTCGTCCGACTCCACGATCAGATCGAGCTTTTCGAGCTCGCGCAGCAACCCGTACAACGCTGCGGGCCAGAGCCGCACCTGGCCGTCGGTCCGCTCCAGGACTTCCTGCATGATGCTGTAGCCATGCCGCGGGCCATCGGCCACCGCCAGCAGGATGTGGAGCACCTTGGGCTTGAGCGGCAACAGCGAATCGACGCCGCGCAGTTTGTCAGGCATGTCCTGACGAATCTATATATCAAACTGTTTAGAGTCGTCAATCGCTTAGAGCGATTTGTTGGTTCTTTGGCGCGGAGCTCAGGGCTCTCGGGGGCGGCTCTTCAGAGCCGCCTCATAGGGGGCTAACACTCCGACCGCCACGCCACTTGGCGAGATACGGCAGCGCGAACAGGTACAGGCCGGTGAGCATGAGCAAGGCGAGCGGGGGCAGCGGCGAATAGGTGATCCAGGGCGGAGGCATCCCTCCTCCCCCCTGGGCCAGGGCGACGAAGTTGGCGATGACGGTCACCGTGAAGGCGATGGACACCCAGCGGTGGATTTGCCGAACCCATTTGTTCCAGTTCAATGGGACCTCCTCAGGACGAGCCCGCTCGTCCTTTGCGACGTATGACGGATCGCAGAGAGCGATTGTGACCGCGGGGGCGAGGACGCCCGGCTCAGCGAACCCTTCCGCCCTCGTGACCTAGCTCAACGCTAGTCGATGAAGCATGAGCTGTGCGGCGTTACGTGGGCGCTGCCCACGAGCAAATCTCGCCTAGCGGGGTCGCCTTTCTACCGCTATATTGAGGCGGCTCCCCCGGCGCCAAACATGGCCCAGACGCGGGCATGAACCGCAGAACAGGCGAGGTTGACTCACCGTTGGCGCCAACACTGACTTGCCGTCTGATCAACATGCGGAGGGACATTTCTTGACCAAAGAAGGGGCGTCGTGGCTCGAATATCTGCGCTTACAGCCAGGCACGGCGGTGAGACAGGAAGGCGCCCGACGGCCGATCCGTTCGCAGCCAGCCCAGTACGCGAGCTCTACACCGCCAAGAGCGCGAAGCCATGGTCGCGCAAGTGCGCGACGCCTCGCCCGGGACAGTTCGCCGGAAACGCTCGCCGCGCTCAACAGCGAGCTGGCACGTGGGATTGAATCGTTCTGGGGCTACTGGTTCCAGCGCATCGACTTCCCGGCGCAGCACATCAGCTCGACCTCGAATCACAAGTGGGCTTGCCTCGACGAAGGCGGCCTCAACACTCTCGAAGGCCGGCTCACGAGCGACGAAGCGTCGATCATGCGGCCCTTTCCGAAATGGCTTTACATCGAACCCGTCCTGCCCGACCTGCGCGGCAAATCGGTGCTCGAGATTGGCACCTGCAATGGCTTTTTCAGCTTCCGCTTCGCGGAGGCTGGCGCCGGGTCGGTCACGGGCGTGGAAGTCGTCGAGCAGCCATACGCCAGTGCCGTGTGGTCGGGCGGCGAGTCGGGAGTTGCAGGCGCTCCCTGCAGATGCATCGAGCGAGAACAAAACGAGCACCAAGGTCTCTCGGCGCATCATTGCACGATGGTTTCACACTCCGTGGAAGGACTCCACATCGCAGAGCGGAGCTCGCCCGCGGGCAGGGCGCGGCGGTTCAATTTCTTGCCACAGATGGGCTATTCTCGCCCCACGCATGTCCCTTTCGGTAGTGGGTTTCGGACGAGGCTTTACGCCGTTGGCGTGGTGGAGTAGGTTCCGCGGCCTGGCTCCGGAGAAGTAGCGTTGCTGGATTTTACGCTCGTTATCGTCGGTTTTCTTGGCGCATACAGTCTGTCGCGACTGTTCATGCGCAACCGAATCGACCTGGCCATCCCGCTCTCGCCCGCGCTGCTTTTGGGACTGTGGACGCTCGCCATAGTTGCGGTTGTCAATCGTGGCGTGCCCTTGAGCGCCATCATGGCAGCCGTTCTGGGGAGTCATCGCCATCGCCACCGTCGCCGGTGCGCTCCTGAGTGTCCGCGATAAGCCCGGCCCCCGATCTTCGGGTCCTGTTCATTCCGATCGCCACCGCGTCGGTCGTCATGGCGCCGTACCTGATCCACGGGATCGGCTCGTTTCCCGGCAGCTGGTTTTGGGACGGCTTCGCCTACATGGCCGCTGGCGAAAGTCTGTGGCTTCATCCTCGTCGTGAAAGTGCTGCCGGCCTCGAACTGTTCTACCAGTTCGGGCATAAGTTCGCGCAAGCCAGATACACATCGTCATCTGTAATCGCGCTGATGAAAGGCATCTACCCGCTTGGCGGCGACGCTCAGGCCGCGACAGGATACTTTCTGTTCCTCTGCCTCTTCACGTTCTCGTCGTCGTGCTATTTTCTCGCCAAGGTGACGATGCCGGGTCGCCGACATCTGCAAGTCGCCTTCGTCGCACTGGCCGCAGTTAGTGGTCCTATCCTCAACCTGGTGTGGGCCAACAACTTCGATCACCTGTTAGCGATGAGCATCGCGCCGGCTATTCTCGGGCTCGCCTACATCGCTGCGCTGGGGTTCGATTGGCGATGCCATTCTGTTCGGTCTGTTCGTCGCCGCAGAAGTCTACATTTACCCGGAGATGGCGGTGCCGTTCGTGATGCCTGCTGGCCTCATTCTCCTGGTGCGACTTTTCCGCGAGAGAAAACCCAGAGAGCAACTAGTGAGCGCCACCATTGCTGCCATCACCGCCGTGGTGCTTGTCGTTCCTGGGTGGCCCGACCTGTACGCCTTCTTCCTGAATCAGATCAATGCAGTTGCCGGCGCGACATCCGCAGCGGCACGACCCGGCAACGGATACTTTCCAACATTCTTCTCTGGCGTCTGCGGTCCGGCGGCATGGTTCGGTATGTTTCGGCCGTTTGCTCAATGCGAGCAGTAGTTTGGCTCACTACGCGAAACTCGCCGTCAGCCTCGGGTGCTGGGCCGTTCTCGCCGCAGCGCTACTATCCTGGCGCAGGAATGTTGCCTTGGTCATCGCCGCCTGCATCACTGTGGCGGGGGCGGCCTTTTTCCTGATCGTGCAGCGGTACGACTATGGCGCCTTCAAGATTCTTGAGACTGGTTGGGTACCGCTATTGCTGCTCGCCACCCTGAGCATGATCGATTTCGGGCGGACCGCGAAGCGTGCGACCGCGTCCATAGCTGCAGCGCTAGTGATCATCTCCGTTGCTCGGGTTGCAGCGTTTGAACGATGGGTGACGCCGAAATCCATCGACCAGTTTGCCGAGCTCCAACAAGCAGTTCCTCTTGATGGCGGCGTCGAGGTGAAGATTGCCAACCAGATAGCCTTTCAGTGGGCAACCTACTATTTGCGTCACCACCGGGCCGCCTTCACCGAAGGTGAGCTGGTCTACTACCCCTCCTCGGTTGCCGAACCTGTAAACCAAGAGCAAGATCTGAAGTACGTTGTCACCGACAAGCCGAGAAATGCCGAAGCTATTTGGACAAACGGCACGTTCTACTTATATGCGGGCAGCCGTTGCGACGTGAGTTTCGGCAACGGTTGGCACGCCCCCGAGGGCGGTGGCCAGGACTGGCTGCGATGGTCGAGCGGCAATGGCGCTCTCCGCATCCGCTCCCGCGAGGGCGGTGCGTTTCTGCTGACGGGCGAGGTTCTCTCGTTGACGCGTCCCAACGCCGTGGACATCGTGGTCAACGGCACCGTCCAGGCTCGCGTCGACGTTCGCGATCTGGCGTGGGCCTTTCATCCGATGGCGACACTGCGCCTCAGTCTCGACGGCGGCAACGACGCGATCGTGCAACTGGTCGGCCGGGCGCCGGCGCTGACTCAGCCCAGCGACCCGCGCCCGCTGACAATTGCGGTCAGAAACCTCTCACTTCGCCGCGCCGACGGCGTCGCGTGCGAGGTTCGTCGCTGACGTGCACCTATACCGGCTGAGTCGAGTTGCGGCCGCGGAAGCTTGGCCGGGCCCTGACCAGCACGGCCACGCCGCTGACCCAGAACAAGACAACGAGCCAGAGGATGCTCCAAGACATCGCCGTTGTCTGCCGGGAGCCCAGTTGGACTTCGATCTGATGTGCGCCCGGCTCGGCAAGAATGGTGACCAGTGCGCCGGGACGAACCGTGAGCAGTCGGCGCGGCACGCGGCGTCCATCCATCGTGACCGTGGCCCAACGCGAGGCCACCAGGTTCGTCAGGAGTGCACAACGTCGCGCGCATTGTGCGTCTGCCCTGGCGCCCAAATGGCCGACCATCGTCAGAGTCGTGGTCAGTTCGTCCTAATCGGCGCTTTCGACGTAGCGCCGGTAGATTCCCGGCATTCCGTACAGTCCGATGCCGTACTGGGTGGACGGAATCTTGTCGACCGTGCGCATCGCCAGACGGTTGGCCTCGATCGTTTCCGGATCGTCCACCCACGAATGCCGTCGGTCGAGGGCGGATGATCTGTTGGCTGATCCGCGGCAGCAAGGTGAACTCCAGGTGCACGTCGAGCACCTTGCTGCCAATCGCGGCAGTGGATGCTGTCGCCGCGGCGACCAGCAGGTAGCGCCACACGGGGCCGAGCGGATGCCATCCCGGCCGATCGCGATTCGTCCGCGATCGGAGAAGTGAAATCCCGAGCACAGCCAGGATCGCCGCCAGGTTCACGATGTTGACGAGCCGGTAGGCGAATTGGATCGGGCCAAGCACTTTCGCGGTCGTGGAACCGGGAAGGGCGCGGACCATGCCGGCGAACGGCGCCGGCGACACCCGGGACCGGTTCGGTGCGGACGATGGGCAGGGAGAGCAGCAGCGGCGCGATGATCGCCAAAGAAACGGCCGCGACAAACAAGTGGACCGTCAAGTTTCGGGGCGCACCTGCCAAAGGTCGGAGGTAGTGTCCGAATAGCGCAAGGGCGGCCAGAAGCAGCGCCATCGAGTTGACCGGTGCGGACAGAAACGGCGTCGACACGAGGTTGTAGCCGTCGGTCAGCACTCGCAGGTCGATCGAAAACGGCCAGAAACGCGCGATCCAATGATCAATTGAAAGCGGGAAGTAGAGGAAGTCGCTATATTGTTGGGTGACGCCGAGTTCGGCGCGCTGGGCGATGGCGATCTGCAGCCACAACGTGACCGGTACAAGCGTCGTCGCGACCAGTGCCCACGCCAGCGGTTGCCGTCGAATCGACGCCGCAGCAGCAGGAAGAACGAGGCCTATCCCCAGGACCGCGGCCGGCAGCCCGAGAAACAGTCCGGCCGTCGCGAAGGTCGGTGGGTGCGCGAGAACGCCGAGTGCCAGTGAGGCGAAGCCGAGCACGAGTTTCGATGCGGCGCGCCGAGGCCCTTCGCCCGCGAAGACCGACAACAACACGACCGCGCCCAGCAGCATGAGCTGATAGGCGAAAAACTCCGTGACCGCGCCGCGCGTGTAGATGTTCGTGAGCTGATACACCGAGCTCGACAGGCAGATCGTCAGGCACGCCGTCGTGAGCCGATCAACACCGAGCGCCAGGAAGAAGCGGGCCATCGCAAGTGCAGGCACGACCAGTGCCGACAACGACCGCCAACCGCATCCCCACGTCGGGGCCGAACAGCCAGACAAATGGCGACAGCGCTACGTAGAGCGCGGTGCCGTAAAAGACCAGCACCGGATTGCCGATCAGTGCGGGCGTACTGACGAACATCGGAACCGCCCATTCTGCCGTCAGCACGTGAGTCACGTAGGCGGCGAACCAGCCGTGATTGACCCAATCGAGCGCAAAGATCGGCGTGAAGGCGAGCGGCGATGCCGCAAGGGCGCAGCAGGCGACGATGACCGAGCCGAGACCGAGCGAGGAGCGCAAGGTTGGGATCTTACGCCCGTCCGCGATCGGCCGGACGATGCGGCGCAGGGTGTAGATGTCGGTCGTCTCGAGCTCGGCCCACTGAGCGGGCAAGTCCGCCCACGGATCCCAGACGGCACTCAGCAAGCGGCCGGTAATGCCGTCGCTGGCGGCCGAACCGAGAAAGACGCTGAGCGCCGCACCGCTTTCCAGCGGCGTTCCACCTTCGGCTTTCGTCTTGACCATCCGATTCGAAAAACGCCTGACCAACCCGTTCAGGCCCTGCAGCCAGGACTTCGTCGAGCATCCGCGTAT
>CAVTMO010000002.1:0-452366 GCA_963735875.1 uncultured Acidobacteriota bacterium | reverse complement strand
GCCGGCGACGCGCGGCGCCAGCGCCGGGTCGGCGACGTAGATCTCACAGAGCAGCGCCCAGAACGCCTGGCACCGGGCCTCGGCGTCCCCCGGCGGCGGCGCCTGCTGCATCGCCCCGAGCGCGGCGAACACCCGGCGCATGGTCTCGTCGGGCGGTGGCGGTGGGTGGATGGCCAGATTGGCGGGGGCGGGCGACAGCAACACCAGGCGTCCGACGCGCTGCGGGTTCCTCATCGCGTAGAGCGCCGCGACGACCCCGACGTACGAATGCGCGATGAGATTGACACGGTCGACGCCCACCTGGCGGCGCACCGCCTCAAGGTCGTCCACGTCGTTGAGGACCCCGCGCTCGAGTCGCGCCGTGTCCGCCACGGGCTCCGAGGCGCCACGATTGCGCAGGTCGTAGACCAGCGCGGACCGTCGCGTCCAGATTGACGCGAAGTCGTCGGCGAAGTAGCTGCCATTGGGCACGAGCACGCGCGGAGGGAGGGCGCCAATCGGGCGCGATGCCAGGCGCAGGCCGTCGGCGGTGACGAGCGGGGTGAGCTCCGGCATGAGACCTCGAGGCTAGAGTACAGACCCCGACCCTCGGGTCAAGGCTCTGGGCGCCTCACGTTCCGCTCAACGGCGCGTCGAGCCCTTCTTGCGCAGCTCGTCGGCGAACTCCTGGTACCATTGGTGGCGACGAAGTCGGCGCCGGCGTCGATGGCGGCCTGCCAGCGCAGCACGACCCGGTTGCGGGCACCGAAGTTGTAGCCATCGCCCCAGCCTTCGGTGTCGGCGTCGTGCCCGTTCAGCGTGTAGAAGCGGATCCAGAGGCCCAGCTCGTGGGCGCGGGTGACGAGCGCGTCGAGGCGCTGCCGGTCCTGTGCGGTCCACCGGCCGGCCTTGGGCGGACCGCCTTCTTCGATGACGGCCCACGGGTGGTTGGCCCAGCGGCGGTAGTTGGTCGCCGGCCCTGGAATCAGTGTTTGCGGATTGGCAGCCACCGCGGCGGCCATCCGCTCGGCCGGCGTGAACTCCGCCGGTGGCGACGGCGGCGGCATGGTGCCAAACAGCAGCAGGCGTTCGCCAACCGGCACGGCGTCATGGAAGGCGGTCGCCTGGCCGTCGCCGGCTTCTGTCAGCACCAGCAGCGGGCCTGGCGTCAGCGGCTGGATATCGCGCTCGTCGGCCGTTCTGGGTGCGGTGGTCAACCAGTGGGCGTGGGCTTGGAGCAGGGCCCAGACCGCCGCGTGGTGTTCCAGTTCATTGGTCTTGAAGTCGAGGTGCAGCACCATCACCGGCCAGGTCGCTGTCGCGCCGTCCTGGAGGGCGCGGTCGAGCAGCGGCGCGACCGTGCGGAAGAAGTGATCCTCGAGTGTCGGCTCCGTCCCGCTGAGGTCGGCATCGTGGGACAGCACCGGCTGACGGCGGGCCAGATCCCAGGCCAGGTCCTGCTCGATCGCCACCGGGCCACGCGCCGCGCCCACCGCTCGCCACAGGCGATCGGCGCCACGCCCCTCCTCGGGATAGCAATTGTGGGCGTGGAGCCAGACGCGCGCGCCAGGAGCCAGCGGTCCGCGATCGGCGCCGGCCGCCAGCCATGCCGTGCAGGCGAGCACGCCGGCGGCGACGACAACCCGCGCAGACATGAAGCCAGCCTAGCGCCAGATCGTGACAAAGCGGTAACCAGGCGGCGATACGAAGCGTTTGCCTCCGCGTTGCGCCGATGTTGGATCACCGGGCTAGCGTCAGGTCATGCAGACCTCTCGTATCGCCGTCCTCGCCTGCGCCGTGACCGCGTACTTCTGTGTGCCGGCGTTCGCGCAAGTCGATCGGGCGACGCTCACCGGCGTCGTCCGCGACGCCAGCGCCGCGGTCGTGCCCGGTGCCACCGTTACCGTCAGCCACGACGCCACCGGCGTGCGGCGGACGGCCACCGCGACCGAAGACGGCACGTGGCTCGTCGTCGATCTCGCTCCTGGCGAATACCTGGTGGAGGCCGTCGCCACCGGCTTTCAGACGGCGGCGCAGCTGGTGGTGGTCACCACCGGCCAGCGAGCGCGCCTCGATCTGACGCTGGCCGCCGGTGGCGTCGTCGAGACCATCACGGTGCAGGCAGCGACGCCGCTGCTCGACACCCAGGCCGCGGCACTCAACACGGTGGTCAGCCGCAATGAGGTCGCCAATCTGCCGCTGGCCATCCGCAACTGGGACGATCTGCTGTTCACGATCCCCGGCGTGCAGGGCGACCGCTACACCGAGCAGACCGGCACGACCAACGCCGGGCGGACCGGCGGCGTCAGTGTCCACGGCAACCGGTCGCTGCAGAACAACTTCCTGCTCGACGGCGTCGACAACAACTCGATCTCGACCAACGTGCAGGAGCTGAGCACCCAGGTGTCGCGGCCCTCGATCGACGCCATCGACGAATTCCAGGTGGTGACCAGCCCCTTCGGTGCCCAGTACGGCCGGGCCCCGGGCGGGGCCATCATCGTGACCACCAAGTCGGGCACCAACCGCCTCTTCGGCACCGCCTACGACTACTACCGTGAACGAGGACTTCGACGAGCGCACCTACTTCGCCAAACGCCAGAACCTCGACAAGCCGGCCAACGACCAGAACCAGTTCGGCGGCAACCTGGGCGGCCCGATCCTTCCGCAATCGGGCCTTCTTCTTCGCCGACGTCGAGGCCACGGAATCACCCAGGGTGTGTTGCGCACGGGCCGCGTCGCGACTGCCGAGGAGCGTAACGGCGTCTTCCCCGCGACGATCACGCGACCGGCGACCGGCCTGGCGTTCCCCAACAACACCATCCCGGCCAACCGGATCGACCCGGTGGCCAAGGCGATCATGGATCTCGTGCCGCTGCCGAACGCCAGCGGCAACAACAACTTCATCCGCCAGCCCAACGTCGAGGACAACGGCGAACGCTACCTGACCCGCGTCGACGTCAAGCCCGGCCAGAACGACAGCGTGTTCGTGCGCTACATCTACGCCGACCGCACGCGCTTCGTGCCGGGCTTCTTCGGCGGGGTCGTCGACGGCACCTCGACCTCGGCGTGGGGCCGCAACTTCCTGACCTCGCACTCGACCGTCGGCGGCTGGACCAAGGTGCTGTGCACGTCGCTCGTCAACGAGGCCCGGATCTCGTGGGCGCGTGGCATCTCCGACGGCCAGCAGGATCCCTTCGGCCAGGTCGGACCGTGGTGCCAGGGGTACCCGAAGATCCGCGGCGTGGCGGGCGGCGTCATCGGCGTCGACATCACCGGGCACCTGCGCCTCGGCTCGCCGAACTTCATGCCGAAGTACCAGCACACCGACCAGGTGCAGTACCTGGACACGCCGTCGTGGCTGCGCGGCAGCCACCAGGTGAAGGCCGGCTTCGACATCATGGGCCCGATGAACAATGAATACGTCGACGTTCCGTCGACACGGGGCAACCTGCAGTTCACCGGCCAGTTCACCGGCAACGCGGTTGCCGACTACCTGCTGGGCTACGCCCGCACCGCCGAGCTCTCCAACGTCCATCAAGTGAACCAGCACCGCTGGGCCACCGCGTTCTTCGTCCAGGACGACTGGCGTGCCAGTCCCAAGCTGACGCTGAACCTGGGGCTGCGCTACGACTTCATGACCCCGGCGTACGAGGCCGACGACCGCGACGCGAACTTCGACCCGGTCAGCGGCGCGCTGGTCTTCGCCGGTGACGGTTCGCTCGAGGACCGGGCGCTCGTCACGCCGGATCGCAACAACTTCGGCCCGCGGGTCGGGGTTGTGTATCAGCTGACGAACTGCACCCTGATCCGTGGCGGCTACGGCCGGTTCTACAACCCGCTCGATCGCATCGGCTCGGAGGATCAGCTGGCCCTCAACCCGCCTGGGCTTGCGCAACATCAACCAGACAGACGACCTCGACGACGACGCCGGTGCTGCTGATGCGCGACGGCTTCCCGGCCAACTACCTCGACCCGTCGAACATCGTGCTGAGCCGGTTGCTGATCCGCGCGGCCGACGCGAGCGGCGAGAACGCGAGCTTCCATCAGTTCTCCGTCGGCGCCGAACGTCAGATGTTCCGCGACCTTCGTCCGTATCGGCCGACTTCATCGGCAACCTCGGCCGGAACATCGCCGTGCTGCGCAACCTGAACCAGCCGGCCAACGGTAACGGCGCCCGGCCGTACCCGGACTTCGCCCACATTCAGTGGCGCGACCCGGCGGGCGACGTCCAACTACTACGGCGATGGACTTCTCACCCGGAAGCGCTTCGCGCAGGGCTACAGCTACCGGGTCGCCTACACCCTCAGCAAGTCAACCGACCAGGCCCCGGAGCACCTGGCGGCGACTTCCGGCCGTCCAGCAGGACACCGACGACCTCGACGCCTGGGAGGGGCCGAGCGACTTCGACGTGCGGCATCGGCTGGTCGCAACTTCGTCGTCGAGTCGCCGTTCGGCCGTGCCTACGACGTGGGCCGTACCGGCAACGCCCTGCTCGGGGGGTGGACGCTGGCCGGCATCTACACGGCGCGCACCGGGCGCCCGTTCACGGTGACCCAGGGCGGCCTCGAGGGCGCGACCTGGATGCCCAACCTCGTCGGCGACCCTGACGGCCAGGAGACGGTCGACAACTGGTTCAACGTCGCGGCGTTCCAGCGCGTGCCAGCCGGCACGTTCGGCGACGCCGAGCCGCAACAGCCTGCGCGGTCCCGGTTACGTGACCATGGACCTGAGCCTGCAGCGCCGGATCCCCTCGGATCCGCGGCGTGGCGGTCACGCTGCGCTGGGACGTCTTCAACCTGTTCGACCGCGCCAACCTCGGCAACCCGAGCAGCGACATCACCGGCAGCAACGTCGGCACCATCTCGACACTGGCCGGCGACCCGCGCGCCATGCAGTTCTCGGTGAGGCTGCACTTCTAGGAATTGGGGCCGGGACCAGCGCGGGACCGGGTGACAGCGCGACACACCGTCCCGTTCACGTTCAATTGTCGCCATCACGGTGGCACTCGGCGCGACGCATCGCGGGCGCGACGTCGCGTCGAGCCACCGTGGCCAGCTTCCGGCGTCATCGAGCGAACCGACGGCGTATCGCGTCCCGTTACGCGCCGGCGACAGCCCTGGCGTAAGCTTGCGGCCGTGTTCGGCACCACGCGTCGACGTTTCCTGGGTCGCGGCCTGCTGGCCGGCGCAGCCGCGGTCGTACAGCCGCTCGAGGCGCTGGCCGACGCCGCCCGGCGCCACGGCCGCGCGCCGACGACTGATGGCTACGGCCCGCTGGCGCCGGTCGCCGACGAGGTGACGGGCCTGCCACTCGTCCAGCTGCCCGCGGGCTTCCGCTACCGCTCGATGGGGTGGACTGGCGATCCGCTCGAGGGCGGACTCACCACGCCGCCCCTCCACGACGGCATGGCCGCGTTCGCCGCCGCCGATGGCCTGGTCACCCTCGTGCGTAACCACGAGCGCGTCGCCGGGCCGGCGTTCGCGCCGACCAGTGTCTACGACGCCGCCGCCGGCGGCGGCACGACGCTGTTGAGCTTCGATCCCGCGATCCGAGCGCCTGGTGCGCGCCTGGCCCGGGCTGGCCGGCACCGTACGCAACTGCGCCGGCGGCCCGACCCCGTGGGGCACGTGGCTGACCTGCGAGGAGTCGGTGCTGGGGCCGCACGTGGACACCGCGCTGACCCGGCCGCACGGCTACGTCTTCGAAGTGCCGGTGAACGGGACCCCGAGCGCGGAGCCGCTCGCCGCCATGGGCCGCTTCGTGCACGAGGCGGTCGCCGTCGATCCGGCGTCAGGCATCGTCTACCAGACCGAGGACGCCGAAGCCGCGGGTCTCTATCGCTTCGTGCCGGCGACGGCCGGAGACCTCGCGCGCGGCGGCCGGCTGCAGATGCTCGCGGTCCGCGGCCGGCCGCGCGCCGACCTGCGCGCCGGGCAGCTGGTCGGCGTCACCATGGGCATCTATTGGGTGGACATCGCCAGACCCGACGAGGCCCACGACGGTAATCCACTGTTGGGCGGCGGGGTGCACCTCCAGGGCCTCGAGGGCGGGGGCGCGACCTTCGCACGCCTCGAAGGCGCGTGGCACGCCGACGGCCGTGTCTTCATCACCAGCACCAATGGCGGCGAGGCGCGCATGGGGCAGGTGTGGGAGCTGGCGCCGGGCCGCGAGGAACTGCGTCTGGTCTACGAGTCGCCGGGCGCGCACGAGCTCAACATGCCCGACAACCTGGTGGTCTCACCGCGCGGCGGGCTGGTGATCTGCGAGGACGGGACGGCGAATCCGTGCCTGCACGTGCTCACCCGCGACGGCCGCATCGCCCGGTTCGCTCGCAACAACGTGGTTCTGGAGGGCGAGCGAAACGGCTTGTCCGGGGATTTCCGGGCCAGCGAGATGGCCGGGGCGACGTTCAGCCCCGACGGCCGCTGGCTCTTCGTCAATATCCAGACGCCGGGGATCACCCTGGCGATCACTGGACCGTGGGCCAACGGGCCGGCATGATCGCCACGTTCGAGGTGCCGACGCGAGCCCTCGCCCGCTGTGGGGTAACGCCGTGGTTGACGTTATTGCCTAGTACCGTCACGTCGGTTCCGTCATGGGACCGGCGAACCGGCCCGTTGCACACAATTTCGTTTGTTTCTTGCGGTCAGGAAGCCTAATATCTGCGACGTGGGCCTGGCAGCAAGGCCCGATGGCTATTCCTCCAATGACTTGCCCCAGGTGCGGACACGCGACGGAGCCAGCCTCCGGCGTGTGCCTGTCCTGCGGCATGCCGCTGCCCCCCAAGCCGATTGTCGCCGTCGGCTTAGCCACGCCGATTCCCACGCCGCCGCCGCTGTCGGGTGGGCCCGAGGCCGACTCGACCTTTGCCGGCGTGCCGCTCCCCGACCCTGAGGCGACCGACCTCGGGCTTGCCGCCGCCTTCGCCGATCCCGACGTGACGCTGGCTGCCGCCCGCGGCGTCGTCCTCGGAGGACGAGACGCGCGCTCCAGGCCCGGGCCGGCTCGATCCCGACGTCACGCGCGCTCCGGGGCCGCTCGATCCCGACGTCACGCGGGCGCCGGCCGCGCGCATCGACCCCGATGTCACGCAGATGCCGGGCGCTGGTCCGCTCGACCCCAACGTCACCCGGTTGCCCGCTGCCTCGTCGGGCGACAACGCCGAGACCTACGCCGGCAGACCGCCCTCGCGGCTCACCAAGAGCGGAAGCCGGAGCGGAAGCCGGAGCGGAACGCGGAGTGGGAAGACGCACGGCGGCTTCGGCGAAGCCGCCACCGACCTGGTCGGTCAGGACCTGGGCGAGCGCTACCACATCATCAAGCTGCTCGGAGCCGGCGGCATGGGCGCCGTCTATCAGGCGTGGGACGGGGAGCTGGGCGTCGCCGTGGCGCTCAAGACCGTGCGGCCCGAAGTGGCCGCCGACCCGGAGACGGCGCGGATGCTCGAGCAGCGGTTCAAGCAGGAGCTGCTGCTCGCCCGCAAGGTCACCCACAAGAACATCGTGCGCGTGCACGACATCGGCGAAGTGGACGGCGTCAAGTACATCACGATGCCCTTCGTCGAGGGCGAGGATCTGGCGACGATCCTGAAGCGCGACGGCAAGCTGTCGGCGGAGCGCGTGATGACCATCGCGCGCAGCGTCGCCTCGGGGCTCGGCGCGGCGCACCTGGCCGGCGTCGTCCACCGCGACCTCAAGCCCGCCAACATCATGGTGGACGAGGAGGGCGAGGGCCTGGTCATGGACTTCGGCGTGGCCCGCTCCACCGCGGGCCCGCCGGCCGGCGGGGCCGCCGGCACGTTCCCCGCCGGTGCGATGCGGGCGGCGTCGGCGGCCCAGACGATGGCCGGATCGGTGGTCGGCACCGTCGAGTACATGGCTCCCGAACAGGCGCGCGCCGAGCCGGTCGACCAGCGGGCCGACATCTACGCGTTCGGCCTCATCCTCTACGACCTGCTGCTCGGGCGCATCCGCGCCGCAGAAGACCAACAGCGCCATCGCCGAGCTCCAGGGGCGCATGCAGGAGTCGCCGCCGCCGCCGCGGACGCTGGACCCGACCATCCCGGTGGCGCTCGACAAACTGATCACGCGCTGCATCCAGGTCGATCCCGCCAAGCGCTTCGCCACGACCCAGGATCTGCTGGGGGAGCTGGCCAAGCTCGACGCCAAGGGCGTGCCGCTGCCGCTGGTCCGGCGACTCACCTGGAAGATGACGACCGCCGCGGCCGCTCGTCGTGGCGTCGCTGCTGGGCGTCACGCTGGTGGGCCGCGCAGGGCCCGCCACCGCCGGTCCAGCACGAGCCGGTGTCGATCCTGATCGCCGACCTCACCGAACACGACCGGCGACCCGACGTTCGAACGGCACGCTCGAGCCGATGCTGAAGCTGGCGCTCGAGGGCGCCGGCTTCATCAGCGCCTACGACCGCAACGGCATCCGCCGTCAGCTCGGCGTCACCCCGCCCGACGTCCTCGACGAGAGCGGCGGGCCGCGCGATCGCCGTCAAGCAGGGCGTCGGCGTCGTGCTGGCGGGCACGCTCGCGCGGGACGGCAACGGCTACGGCGTCACGCTCAAGGCGACCGAGAGCGTCACCGGCAACGTCATCGCCGACGCAGTCGGGGCGGGCGTCCGGCAAGGATCAGGTGCTGTCGCGTGGCGACCACGCTCGGCAACCGCGTGCGCACGGCCCTCGGCGACGACACCTCCGACTCGGCGCAGCGCTTCGCCACCGAGACGCTGTCGGCGACCTCGCTCGACGTCGTCCGCGAGTACGCCATGGCGATGCAGGCGCTGTCGAACAGCAAGTTCGACGAGGCCCGGCAGCGCTTCGGCCGCGCCGTGAAGCTCGACCCGAACTTCGGGCTGGCCTACGCCGGCATGGCGATCGCCTCGTCCAACATGGGCCAGCCGCAGGAAGCGACGACCTACGTGCAGGAGGCGATCCGGCACGTCGACAAGATGACCGAGCGCGAGCGCTTCCGCACGCGCGGCATGTTCTACTACATCACCAACGACTACGAGGCGTGCGTCAAGGAGTACGGCGACCTGCTGGCGCGCTACGAGGCCGACGCCGCGGCGCGCAACAACCTGGCGCTGTGCTCGACCAAGCTGCGCGACATGACGCGGGCCCGCGAGGAGATGCAGCGGGTCGTGCAGATCCTGCCGAAGCGCTCGCTCTACCGCGTCAACGCCGCGCTCTACTCGGCCTACGCGAGCGACTTCGAGCGCGGCCGAGCAGGAGGCGCGTGGTCGCCCAGGAGCTGCAGGATCCGTGGGCGCTCGCAGGCGCTGGCGCTGGCCCAGCAGGGGCAGGGCAAGCTCGCCGAGGCGCTCAAGAGCTACGAGGCGCTGGCCACCGTGCCCGGCGCCGGCCGCACGCTACACCACCTCGGGCCTGGCCGACGTCGCGCTGTACGAAGGGCGCTACGCCGATGCCGCATCGCTCTTCGCCGAGGGCGCCAAGGCCGACCTGGCGGAGAAGGACGGCGACCGCGCCGCGGCCAAGTTCGCCGCGCTCGCCTACACCGAGCTGGCGCGCGGCCGGCGGCGCCCAGGCCCGCGCCGCCGCCGACCAGGCGGTGGCCAACAGCACCGCGATGCAGATCCGCTTCCTCGCCGCGCGCATCTACGCCCAGGTCGGCGCCGTGCCCCAGGCCCGGGCCATCGCCAGCCGCCTGGGCGCCGAGCTGCAGGCCGAGCCGCAGGCCTACGGCAAGATCATCGACGGCGTGATCGCGCTCGAGCAGAAGGACGCGCGGCTGGCCGTCAAGGTCCTGTCTGGAGGCGACGGCGCTGCTCGACACCTGGATCGGCCGCTTCGACCTTGGCCGCGCCTATCTCGCGGCCGGCGCGTTCACCGCAGGCCGACTCCGAGTTCGACCGCTGCCTCAAGCGCAGCGGCGAGGCGCTGTCGCTGTTCCTCGACGAGGAGCCGACGTCGGGCTTCCTGCCGCCCGTGCACTATTACCAGGGCCGCGTCCGCGAGGGCCTGAAGAGCGCGGGCTTCGCCGAACCGTATCGCACCTATCTCGGCATCCGCGAGAAGGCCGGCCAGGATCCGCTGCTGCCCGAGATCCGCAAGCGCATCGGCGCCTGATCGCCTGCCAACTCGAGTCGACGCGGCATCTCTCTCCGCTCGCGCTCGGCTGGCGCACGCCCACTGCGAGGCTCCAGTGGATCGCGACATCTTCGGCGTGCTGGCCATCAATCTCGTCGTCGAGAGACGCCCCGCCGCCTCGAGTGGGCATCGCATCCACCGCGTGATATCGTGGCCCGTCCGGGCTGGAACGTGCCTGGCGGAGTGGACATGGACATGATGCGACGGGCGAGGATGGCAGCGGCTCGTGGGCGTGGCGATGGCCGTGGGGCTGGCCGCTCACGAGGCCAGGGCAGCGCCGAGCAAGCCACGGGCGGCCCGACGCTCAAGATCGACGCGACCTGGCCGCAGGAGTTCCCCAACCACTGGATCCTCGGTTCGATTACCGGCGTCTTCGTCGACGCCAGGGACCACGTCTGGATCGCCCACCTGCCCGAGACGCTCACCGAAGAGGAGCTCTACGAAGAGCAGACGCCGCCGATGGGGACCTGCTGCAAGGCGGCGCCGGTCATCATCGAGCTCGACCAGAACGGCAAGGTCGTGCAGGGCTGGGGCGACAAGGCCAAGGACGAGCCGGCCAACTGGCCGCGCAACCCGCACGGCATCTTCGTCGACCACACCGACCACGTGTGGGTCGGCTCGCACATGCACCACCGCGTGATGAAGTTCACGCGCGAGGGCAAGCTGGTGCTGACCGTGGGCGCAGTACGACAAGAACGCCGGCAGCGCCGACACGACGCTGCTCGGCGGCCCGTCGGGCATCTGGGTCGATCCGAAGACCAACGAGGCGTTCATCTCCGACGGCTACCGCAACCGCCGCGTGATCGTCGTCGACGGCGCGACCGGCGCCTACAAACGGCACTGGGGCGCCTACGGACAGCCACCGGATGACACCGAGAAGTTCGATCCGAAGACGATGCTGTCGCGGCGCGCTGCCCAAGAGCTTCTCGACCCCGCACGGCATCACCGGATCGAGCGACGGCCAGATCTACGTCGCCGACCGCCGCGGCAACCGCATCCAGGTGTTCGAGCAGTCCGGCAAGTTCGTCACCGAGAAGATCATCGCGCCGGCCACGTTGTCGTCGGGCTCGGCCTTCGTGCCGGTGCTGTCCAAGGATCCGCAGCAGCAGTGGCTGTACCTGGCCGACGGCACCAATCACAAGATCTGGGTGCTGCGCCGGAGCACGATGGAGGTGGTCGGCGAGTTCGGCCGCGGCGGCCGGCAGCTCGGCCAGTTCCTCCGCCCGCACGGCATGAGCATCGACTCGAAGGGCAATCTGTACGTGGGCGAGGCCTCGACCGGCCGTCGCGTGCAGCGGTTCCTGGTCACCCCGTCGAAGTAGGAGGGCGCCATGTCGCGGTCGCGCACCACCGTCGCCCTCGTCGTCGTGCTGGCCGCGCGCGTGGCCGCGGCCCCGGGCGACCCGCCGCCGTACTGCACGGTCGAGACGCCGGCCAGCACGGTGAAGATGGTCCGCCCGGCCGAGGGCGACCCGCCACTCGACGACGTGAACTGGTTCGCGCGTCCGGTCCCGAACGCCAAGGGCGACTGGATCGTCGCCGTGGCCAGCCACAACCTCAACTACCTCTACAACCTCACCACCGGCGTGCGGGTGCGGATCCCCGACAAGTCGGATGCGGTGGCGACGCCCGACGGCCGCTACGTCACCGTGCCGTCGCACTACACCGCCGCCAACACCATCAACTTCTACGACGCCGCCACGCTGCTGCAGCGGCTCGAGGCCAAGCAGGACGCCGCCGACGTGAAGGCGGTGTTCGAGCACCGCCACGCCGACGTCCACGACGTCTACTACCAGTCGGTGGGCGTGGTGTCGCAGACGACCTCGGGCGGGCGCGAGACCACCGTCTACCGGATGATGTTCTCGGGGTCGACCACGCCGAAGATGCCGGGCTTCCGCGTGGTGGACTACACCTTCACGCGGCAGAACGGCGCCGTCTCGGTGACCCCGACCGTGCCGATGCGGCTGTGCCCGCAGATCACCCGCGACCTGGCCACGCCGTTCATCTCCAAGGATGGCCGCTACGTGGTGGCGCACGACGACAGCGTCGCCGGCCAGCCGGCGTCGCTCAAGATCTTCGAGATCACCGGCACCGATCCGGCGGCCCAGACGACCTCTTGTGCCGTGCGCGCCGACTTCGGCTTCGCCGCCGGCAAGGCCGACTTCAGCTTCGACGGCCGCCAGGTGACGTTCCACATCAGCAAGCACGACTACCTGACGCCGTTCGTCGACGGCGGGCTGCGGGCGCCGGCAATCACCGACGTCGTCGTGGCCGATCTCACCCACGACGCGAAGGGGACGATCACCGGCGTGGCCGGCGTGTCGCGGCTGACCACCTCCACGACCGAGGGCGTCGGCCACTACTTCCCGGCGTTCCTGCCCGACGGCAAGCTCTTCTACGTGTCCAACGCCGTGCCGCGGCAGAGTACCGAGCCCAAGCGGTTCCGGCTCAGCGTGGTCGATCCCGCCGGGCGCCGCAGCGCCACCAGCGTCTTCACATCGGCGACGCGGCGGGAAGCCGCCGACGCCATCGGCGAGCTGTGGCGGCAGACCTGCGCGCCCGGGCTGGCGCCGTTCCGGCCGCAGGAGGCCGCCTGGGCGTACCTGAGCCTGCCAGCGGCGCAGTGCCGCCAGCTGGTGGACGAGAAGTGGCTGCCGGCCACCGACGCCCGCAAGGCGTCGCTGCTCGCCGCCTGCGACGCCAAGTAGGGCAGAGCTTCAGCTCTGCCTGGAGGCAGCTCTAAAGAGCTGCCCTACATTCGATCTACGGCGCCGGCAACACGCGATCGAGAAACGCGCCGTACTCCGCGGCGGTGCGATAGCCGCGCAGGACGGCCCCGACGAAGCGCCCGCGGCTGATGACGGCGATCGCCGGCGCGTGCAGGGGCAACTCGCGGAACTGCAGCTCCACCGAATCCACGACCCGCAATGCCGACTCGGGCAGACCGCCGGGTGTCCGCGACGTCTCAGCAAAGCTCCGATCGGCCGCGGCATCGAGCAGCGGCTCCACGGTGAGACCTCTGGGTCGCGCCGCGGTCACCAGCTGGACGTAGCCATCGACCGACAGCGGCATGTGCGGCGACCACAGGTAGAGCACGGCCGGCTGCCCGCTGGCCAGCAGGCGCGACAGGTCGTCGTCGGTGAAGGCGGGCGGAGGCGCCGTCGGCCGCTGCCGCGTGTCGCTCGTCGCCTGGCACTCGGACGACCACGTCATGCGGGTGACCTGACCGCCGCTCACCCGGGCCAGCGTTGCGTGCGTGCCTGAGACGTCTTCGACGAGCCACACGCCGACCGCGGCGGTCGGCCAGTGGCGGAGCAGCCCGCCAGGTGTCGTGGGCGGCTGGACGATCGGCGGGTCGCCGGCGTCCCAGCGTGCCCGCTGCGCCGCGACCTGCGTCGCGCACTGCCCGGTTGGCGCCGCCGACTGGCCTCCGGCGTGCAAGACGGGCGCGGCTCAAACCCGCCAGCACGACGCCCGCGAGCGCTCCGGCGCGGCACCTGGGCATGCGCGACTAGTGTGCCATCGGGCGGCCTCGCCACGCAGTGGTACACTGCACCGCGGGACGCGTGAGGGCCACGCCCCTCGATACCCCCTCAGACCGTGACCCTGCCGCACGACGACGACACTCGCCCGCAGCCCGACGACACCCTCGACGAATCGCTGAACCCACGCGTCGGCACCTACCGCCTGGTGCGCGAGCTGGGTCACGGAGGCATGGGCTCGGTGTATCTCGCCGTGCGCGATGACGACGCGTTCCGCAAGCGCGTCGCGCTCAAGGTGCTCAAGCGCGGGATGGACACCGACGCGATCGTCCGGCGGTTCCGCACCGAGCGCCAGATCCTGGCCGGGCTCGACCATCCCAACATCGCCCGGCTGCTCGACGGCGGCACGACCTCCGACGGCCGTCCGTACCTGGTGATGGAGTACGTCGACGGCTCGCCGCTGGTGGAGTTCGCCGAGGCCCGACGGCTCGACACGCCGGCGCGGCTCGAGATGTTCCTGCAGGTGGCCGGCGCCGTGCAGTACGCCCACCAGAACCTGATCATCCACCGCGACCTGAAGCCGGCCAACGTCCTGGTCACGCAAGAGGGCGTGCCCAAGCTGCTCGACTTCGGCATCGCCAAGCTGCTCAACCCCGAGATGGCCGGCCAGACGATGGCGCCGACGGCGGCCGGGCTGCACCTGATGACGCCCGAGTACGCCAGCCCCGAGCAGGTCCGCGGCGAGACGGTGACGACGGCCAGCGACGTCTACTCGCTCGGCGTGCTGCTCTACGAGCTGCTCACCGGCACGCCGGCCCTACCAGATCACCAGCCGCGCCGTGGCCGACATCGCCCGCGTCGTCAGCGAAGAGGAGCCGCTGCCGCCGAGCGTGGCGGTCGGCGCGCCGCCCCGCCGCCGGGAGCTCCGGCCCGCCGGGCACGGCGGGGACGACCCGCCCCGGTACCCGTACCACCGCAGCGGCGGACACGGTTCGGCTGCGGCGACAGCTCGAAGGCGATCTCGACAACATCGTCCTCAAGGCGCTCAGCAAGGAGCCGGTGCGCCGCTACGCCACGGTCGATCAATTCGCCGAGGACGTGCGACGGCACCTGCGCGGACTACCGGTGCTGGCCCGGCACGACACGATCGGCTACCGGGCGTCGAAGTTCGTGCGCCGCCACCGCGGCGCGGTCACTGCGGCGGCCGCGGTCGTGCTGGCGCTGATCACCGGACTGGTCGGGGTCGCCTGGCAGGCGCGGGTGGCGCGGGCCGAGCGCGCCCGCGCCGAGCAACGCTTCGAAGATGTGCGGGCGCTTGCCAACGCGTTCCTCTTCGACCTGCACGACGCCATCCGCAACCTGTCGGGCTCGACGCCGGCGCGCCAGCTGGTGGTGCAGAAGGGCATCGAGTACCTCGACAAGCTGGCCGCCGACGCCGGCGACCGGGCCGACCTTCGCCGCGAGCTGGCCGCCGGCTACCTGAGGGTGGGCGATGTCCAGGGCCGTCCCTTCAACCCCAACCTCGGCGACACCGCCGGGGCGCTGGCCAACTACCAAAAGTCGGTCGGTCTCTACGAGTCGCTGGGGATCACCGCAGAGAGCCCCGCCGACCTCCGGCGCGAGATGGGAATGGCCCTGCTGCGGCTGAGCGAGCTGCTCGCCGCCAGCGGCGACAGCCGGGCGGCGATGCAGGCGGTGCGGCGCGCCGTCGATCTGCAGCGTGACATCGCCACCGACGCGTCGGCGTCGCCGGCCGCCCGGCGCGATCTCGTCGTCGCCTACAGCCGCCTCGGCGACATGCTGGCGGCCACCGGCGACACCACCGCGTCACTGGAGCAGCACCGGCTGGCGCTCGCGGTAATGCAGTCGCTCTCGGCCACCGCGCCCGACGACCCGGCCAACCTGCGGCAGCTCGGCGTCGCCCATCACAAGGTCGGCAACGTGCTCGGCAACCCCAACTATCCCAACGTCGGCAATCACGCCGGAGCCCTCGCCGAGATGGAGCAGTCGATCGCGGTCTTTGCCCGCGCCGCGTCCATGTATCCCGAGAACGCGATGTTCCACCGCAACCTCGCCGTGGCCCGCAGCAACGCCGCCGACATCCTCACAGCGATGGGACGACGCGACGAAGCGATGTCCCAGGAGCGGCTGGCCCTGGCCACCTACGAGGCGCAGGTGAAGGAGGATCCGACCAACGCCGCCGCCAGGAACGATCTGGCGATCGCGCACTACAAGGCCGCCGAGATGCTCGACGCCGACGGAAAGACGCGCGAGGCGCTGGCCTCGCTCGAGCGGGCGGCGTCCATCCAGGACCAACTGGCCGCGGCCGATCCGGGCAATGCCCGGGCCCGGGCCGAGACGGTGACCAACGACGCCTTGCGCGGCAAGCTGCAGGCCAAGCTGGGCCAGCGCGCGCCGGCGTTGGCCAACCTGGCCCGCGCGGTCGAGGTGAGCCGGACGCTCGCCACTGGCAATCCCGATAACGTCGAGTTGCGCATTGCCGTCGCTTCGGCCCTCGAGGCCCGCGCCGACAGCTTGCTGATCCTCGCGCAGCAGATCGCCGGCGACGGCAGCCCAGGATCGGCAGGCCGCCGCGAAGGACTTCACCGAGGCGGTCGAGATCTTCGCGGCGCTCGACAAGGAAGGCGCCATCGAAGGCACCGACGCCGAGACGCTCGCCGCCCTCCGCGGCAAGCTCGCGGCGCTCACCACCGCGGCGCGCTAGAGCGGCTCTTGGTTCGGTGGGGCAGAGCTTTAGCTCTGCCTTCGCAGGTGCTGTCCTCCCCGGCAGCTCTGAAGAGCCGCCTTGGCGGGCAGCACTAAAGTGCTGCCCTACTTGGAGCCCAGCGCGATCAGGTCGTTGAGGATGCCCGCCGCGGTCACCGCCGGCCCCGCGCCCGGGCCGCTCACCACCAGCGGCTCGTCGCGATAGCGCGCCGAGGTGAAGGTGATGAGGTTGCGGGCGCCGCCGGCCGAGCCCATCGGACTGGTGGCCGGCACCGCCACCAGTCGCGCCGAGGCGCGCGCCGGGGTCGCGCTCACGACGTAGCGCAGGACCTGTCCGCGCGCGGCCTCGCGGGCCACGCGCCGCTGCCACCCGGCGTCGAGCGTCGGCAGGCGGCGCATGAACTCCGTGACCGGCAGCCGCTTCAGCGCCGACGGCACGAGGTCCTCGGGTGTGGGCGCAGCGCCGCGATAGCCGAGCAGCCGCGCCAGGATGACGCCCTTGCGGGCGGCGTCCTGTCCCGACAGATCGTCGCGGGGATCGGGCTCGGCGTAGCCGCGCGCCACCGCTTCGCGCACCGCTGCGGAGAACGGGCGGCCGCGCGACACCTCCGACAGCACGAACATCAGCGTGCCGCTGACACAGCCGTCGATGCGCAGCACGCGGTCGCCCGTCTCAGCCAGCTTCTTGTAGGTGTCGATCACCGGCAGCCCGGCGCCGACGGTGGCTTCGAAGCGGATGGTGCGGCCGGTGTCGGCGGCCGCGGCGAGCAGCCGCGTGTAGGCCTCCCACGATCCGGCGAGCGGGCGCTTGTTGGCGAGCACGACATCGAAGCCGTGGCCCAGCGCCGACAGGAGCATGGCGCTGGTCTCGTCGCTGGTCACGTCGACCAGCACGGGCCGGGAGACGGCGTGGCCGGCCATGAAGGCCAGGGCCTCCGCCGCCGTCGCCGGCCGGCCGCCGATGGCGGCAAGCATGCTGCCGGCGTCCTTCTCCTGGGCGAGCGTCCGCAGGCGGGCCTGCGAGATGCCGCGGGCGTCGAAGACGTACCCCGAGCGATCGAGCAGCCCGACGATGCGCACCGGGTGGCCCTTGGGTGTCGCGGCGACGAGCGCAGCCAGCGCCCGGCCGACGCGGCCGAACCCCAGAAGGACCACGTCGGTGGACGGGCGGGCCGGCGGGCGGCCGCCGCCGATCTTCGAGAGCTGGAACGCGGCGTGCACCTTCCGCGCGGCCTCAGCGGCGTCCTCCGCCGTGACGACGAACGTGATGTTGCGCTCGGAGGATCCCTGGGCGATGGCCACGACGTTGACGCCGCTGGTCTCGAGCGCCGTGAAGACCCGCGCGGCGATCCCCGGTGTGCCGGCCATGCCGTCGCCGACCACGGCGATGACCGCCAGCCCGGTTCGCGCGGTGACGCTGTCGATCGCGCCAGTGGCAATCTCGGCGGCGAAGGCGCGGCGCAGGCTGGCGACGGCCCGGTCGGCTTCGGCCTCGGGCACGGTGAAGCCGATCGAGCTCTCCGACGACGCCTGAAAGATGGTCGAGACCGACAGGCGTTCGGCATCCACCGCCACGAAGGTGCGCGCGGCGATGCCATGCACCCCGACCATGCCCTTGCCGGCCACCGTCACCACGGCCTGGCGGGGCAGCACCGCCACGGCCTTCACCGGGTACTGCGGCGAGACGAGGCGCCCGGCCACCGTGGTGCCAGGCCGCGACGGGTCGAGGAACGACCGCACCTCGAGCGTGATCCGCGTCCCCGAGATCGGGATCAGCGCCCGCGGATGCAGCACCTTGGCGCCGTAGTGCGCGACTTCGGCGGCCTCCTGGTGGTGCAGCTGAGGGATGAGACGCGCGTCGGGCACGAGTCGCGGATCGGAGGTGAGGATCCCGGGAACGTCCTTCCACAGCGACACCACCTCGGCGCCCAGGGCGCGCGCCAGCAGCGTGGCGGTGAGGTCCGAACCGCCCCGGCCGAGCGTGGCGACGCTGCCGTCGGCGGCCCGGCCGATGAAGCCCGGCACGATCGGGACGCGCCGGGCGGCCAGGTGCGGCCGCAGCACTCGGATCGCCAGGCGGGTGGTCGGGCCGATGAGCGGACTGGCGCCGCCGTGCTGGCCATCAGTGACCACGATCTCCGTCGCCTCGACGTAGACGGCCCGTCGGCCGGCGCGGGTGACGGCGGCGGCCAGCAGCGTGGCCGACAGCCGCTCGCCCCGGGCGACGATGACATCGCGGGTGCGCGGGGCGAGGTGCTGCAGGATGGCGATCGCCGCCAGGAGCTCTTCGCATTCGCCGACCGATGCCTCGACGGCGGCCAGCGCGGCGCGGCGGGCAGCGCCGGCCGGCAGCACCGTCGTCGCCACGCGCCGATGGCGCTGGCGCAGGGTGTTGACGGCGCCGGCGGCGGCCTTGGCCCGGCCGGCCACGGCGTGATCCGCGGCGTCGAGCAGCAGGTCGGTGACGCCGGCCAGCGCCGAGGCCACGACGACCAGCGGTCCTGGATAGGCGGCGATGCGGCGCGCCGCGGTGGCGACCGCGGCGGCGTCGGCCAGCGATGCGCCACCGAACTTCCAGACGTGCAGGGGAGAGGACCGCGGCCGGGGCCGCGAGGATCGGGCGCGCGAGGACGGGGGCATCGAGTGCCCAACATCCTACCGTGTTGACGGCCACGAGACCTGATGCGACGTCTATACCCTCGCCGACGGAGGTCGATCATGAGTCGAGCGGTCACGATCATCGGCGTGCTCGTCGCTTGGGGACTGACGGCCGGCGCGGCCCAGGCGCCTGCGGTGCCGTCCCTGGATCGGCTGGAGTTGCGCGGTGTGCGCGCCGAGACGGTGACACACGACGGGCGTCCGGCGTTGCGTCTCCTCGAGGTGGACGACAAGCGGCAGGGCGGCCTGGCGGTGCTGCGTAGCGTGACCTTCACCGACGGCACCCTCGAAGTCGACGTTGCCGGCCGGCGCGGACCGCACGCGGTGCCCGCCGATCGCGGCTTCATCGGCCTGGCGTTCCGCACCCGGGCCAGCGGCGCCACTTACGAGTACATCTACCTCCGGCCCGACAACGGCCGCGCCGACGACCAGGTGCGCCGCAATCACTCGACGCAGTACGCAGCGCAGCCCGACTACGACTTCGACCGGCTGCGCAAGGAATCGCCCGAGCGCTACGAGTCGTACGTCGATCTCGTGCCCGGCGCCTGGACACGCATGCGGATCGAAGTGGCCGGCCGCACCGCGCGACTCTTCGTGCACGATGCGCCGCAACCGGCGCTGGTGGTCACCGACCTGAAGCTCGGCACCGAGGGCTTCTTCGCCAACTTGCGGGTGACGCCGTCGCCTTGAGCTGTACTCCGTAGGGCGGAGCTTCAGCTCTGCCTTCCAGGCAGCTCTAAAGAGCTGCCCTACGACTGCACTCCGTAGGGCAGAGCTTCAGCTCTGCCTTGTGCAGCTCCAAGAGCTGCGACGACGCTCATCGGCTGTCGTCGTTCGGGGCGACATCCATCACCCATATGTCGCCGTCGTCCTCGTACCAGGTGAGATACAGGTAGCGAGCGTTCGCGGCGAATTGGTATCCGAAGCTACCCCGCTGACCCTCGAGCTTCGTGAGTCGTGAAATCGCGCCGTCGGCCAGCGATAGCCTCCAGAGGCCGTGTTGCTCTCGAGGTCCGCTGAACACGGCGTAGTAGATGAACCGTCCGTCACGCGATACGCGGGGAGTAGCGGGCTGATGGGCGCCGGTGGAGTACGGCACGGACTCCCCGCCGTCGGTCGGCACGCGAACCAGCTGGCCTTGCCTCGCCACGATCAGCCATCGGCCTTCCCGCGACCAGTCGAAGTCGGCTCCCATCGTCACGCGGCGAGGCTCGCCTCCTGCGGCGGCGACCGTCCAGATCGCCTCCTCTCCTCCGCGTTGTGACTGGAATGCGATCTCGCGTCCGTCGACCGGAGACCAGCTCGGGAACCAGTCGAAAGCCGGGTCGAATGTGAGCTGCTGCGCCGGGCCGCCACGCGCCGGCATCACCCAAATGTCGCGATTGCCGCTCCGATACGCGTAGAACACGATTTGGCTGCCGTCGGGCGACCATCGTGGCGACCAGTCGGGCGTCGGGTCGGTCGTCAGCTGTGTCATCTCGCCACCGATCGCCGGCAGCACCCAGAGATCTGGATTCCCGCGACGGTCCGAGCTGACGGCCAGTTGTCGCCCGTCGGGCGACACGTCGACGAACTCGATGTAAGCGCGTTCGAACGTCACCCGCAAGGCGTCGGCCCAGGTGGCCGGTCGGTCCGCGAGGATGGGCAGACGCCAGACGTTCGAGACCCGGCCGCCCCGCGAGTACGCCAGCTTGGTCCCGTCCGGAGAGAAGGCCGCGGAGGTGATGCCGAGGCCAGGCGTCACGTCGAGCGGCTCTCCGACCGGCCTACCGCCCTCCGTTACTGCCTGTTGCCAGAGATCCATGCTCCCGCCGCGGTTCGAGACGTAATAAACCGTGAGCCCGTCGTTGGACCAGGTCGGGCTCCAGACCCTGGTGAGCCCGTCGGTGAGGGAAACGGCGTCTTCGCCCGATGCCCCAATCGTCCACAACCGGGTCAGCTCGGGGTTGCCAGCACCAGCCTCCAGATAGGCGAACCGACGGCCGTCGGGACGGATGGTGAGATCCCAGCGCACCGGCGACTCGTGCGCAGGCAACGCAATCCGGCCGGTCTCCAGGGTGTCGAGCCGGAGATCAATTACGACGTTTACGTCTGCCTCGTTGGCGGCGACGAAGAGTCTGGTGCCGTCTCGAGCCCATTGCGGCGCGCTCCAGCTGTTTGCCAGCCCTGGCAACTCGAGCACTTTGCGAGCATTGCCGCCTAGCGCAGCCACGACGTAAACACCCCAGTCGCCGTCGCGATCCGAGTAGAACGCGATCTTGCTTCCGTCCGGCGACCAGCTCGGCCGGCGATCGTTGGCGGGACTGTCTTTCGTCAGGTTCACCGGCTCGCCGCTGCCGAGCTGCGCCACCCAGATATCGTGGTTGGCGACGGGAACGAAACCCGATTCATTCGCCTGATAGGCGAGGCGCTGGCCGTCCGGTGACCAGGTCGGATAGTTCTCGACGTCGAGCGCAGAGGTGACCTGGACGGGGTTCCGCACCTGCGGCACGGCCGGAGCGCGACTGTCGTTGCGACCGAAACCGACCCAGAGGGCGACGGCGGCCGCACCTAGAGCGGCCACGGCCGCCGCGGGCGCTGCATACCGCCATGACGTCGACCGCGGGGCCGCGGGCGCGGGAAGGGGCACCGGCAACCCGTCGCCCGAATCGACGTCCTGCTTGACTTCCTCCAGGCTGTGACGGAGATCGATCGCCGATTGAAAGCGATCGACGGGGTTCTTCGCGAGGCAGCGCTCCACGAGTCGGGCGAGCGCGCGCGGCACCGCCGGTTGCAGTTCGTAGACCGGACGTGGCGTGTCGCGCAGGATCGCGGAGATCACCGATGCCGGGTTGCTACCCTCGAACGGCCGCCGGCCCGTCAACATCTCGTAGAAGACGATTCCCAGCGAGAAGATGTCCGAGCGCGTGTCGGCGTGCTCGCCTTGCGCCTGCTCGGGAGACATGTACGCCGGCGTCCCGACGGTGTGGCCGGCCTGTGTCGCCGCCTGCGTCGGCAGCTCGGCGCCACTCCGGTCGCCGACCACCGCCTTGGCGAGTCCGAAGTCGAGCACCTTGATCCGGCCGGCGTCATTGATCATGACGTTGGCCGGCTTGAGATCCCGGTGGGTGATCCCTTGCTGGTGCGCAGCCGCCACCGCATCCGCGAGGGGGATCGCGATGTCGAAGAAGCCGCCGAGGGCGAAGCCCTGACTTGGAAGGAGGCCGGCCAGCGTCTTCCCCTTCACCAGCTCCATCGTGATGAAGTGCGTGCCTGCCGACTCTTCGACCGAGTGCACCGTAACGATGTTCGGGTGGTTCAGCGCCGCGACGGCGCGGGCTTCGCGAGCAAAGCGCAACCGGCGCTCGTCATCGCCGGCCAGTTCTGGCGGGAGAACCTTGAGTGCGATCTGGCGACCGAGCGTGGTGTCTTCGGCCTGATAGACGACACCCATCCCGCCGGCGCCGATCTCGCGCACGATCCGGTAGTGGCCGAGCGTCTGGCCGATCATCCGGGCACCCTTCATCAGCCCGTGTGCGAAAGCTCCCTAGCCGCTAGCCCCTAGCGGCTGTTCGGGTATCACTTGGCCAGCGGGTCGGGACGCAGCTGGAAATGCGCGGCCAGCGGCTTGCTGCCCTTGCCGCCCTCGATCAGCCACGGCGTGCGATCGCCGTTGGCCGACCACAGTCCGCGCCCTTTCCATCCAGCCTTCGCGTCGTCGATGCGGCCGTCGAACCCCTTGGAGTAGAAGCCCATCGGATAGGGCACGCGCAGCACCACCATCCGGCCGTTGGCGAAGGCGACGATGCCGTCGTTGAGGTTGCCGGTGGACATCGGCACGTCGTTGCCGAGGCCGAACGTGTTGTGCTGGTCGACCCACGAGTAGTAGCTCGACTCGGCGCTGTTCTCGCCGATGCCCTGGAAGCCTGGACCCGGGTACTGGTGGAACGACCAGCCCTCGGGACAGTGGTCACCGGTGGCCTTCGGGCCGTTGAGCGGCCCCTTGCACTTGCGCCGATCGAAGCTGCCCATGTGGCCGCTGCCCATCGACACCCAGACCACGCCCTTGCTGTCGATGTCGGCGCCGCGAGCGGCGAAGCCGGGCAGCGGTACGGTGTAGACCTCGGCCAGCGCGGTCTCGGGTGGATTCGGACCCGGTGCCAGCCGCACGATCGCACCGGGCGTGCCCAGCGTCGATCCCCAGATCGATCCGTCCACCGGGCTCGGCATCACCGCGTAGAAGGGCGAGTTCACGCGCTTGTCCTTGGTGGGATCGACGGGCTGGTCGGGCTCGACGTAGGCGTCTCGCTTGCCGTTGCCGTTGGTGTCGAGCACGAGCGCCGTCCAACCCTGCGAGGCCGCGGCGTCGCCGGTGGCGTCGAATTTCTTCGTGTTCAGCCAGCCCACCACGGGCCCGCCGCCGCTGGTCCACAGCGTGTCGTTGGCGTCGTAGCCGAACTGCGGGTGGTGGGTGGAGTAGCACGTCTCGATGAAGTCGTACTTCATCGTCTTCGGGTTCAGCACCGACAGGTGGCGCACCGCGCGGTCCATCGGGAATGCCTTGGCCGAGGGATGGTCGGAGCCGGCCTTGCACCAGGCCGGATTGTCGGCGCCGCGCACCGACGCGGTCAGCCACAACCGGCCGTCCCTGCCGAACATCGAGTTGTGGTTGTTGACGCGCGTCTCCCAGATCCGCTCCTCGCCCCAGTAGGGCGAGGGCAGCGTGGGATCGAGGCCGGCGGCGTGGCCGGGGCCGAGGTTGAGCGGCATCTGCGGGTCGCGTACCGGAGCCTTGAACGTGGTGGCGACGTTCTTGACCGGGTCGAGGATCGGGATGTCGTCCGAGCTGTACTCGGGCGAACCGAAGATCCGCCCGTAGGCATTCACGGTGGGTTGGCGCCGGTCGCTGGCGACGAGGTCGTGGAGGTAGTGCTTGTCGTCCATCCAGTCGCGCAGCGTGACGACGATATTGCGCTCGACGCCCTGCGGGCGGGGCGGGGTAGCGAACGGCAGCTCGCCCTTGGCGATGCGGTCGGTCCACTCGCCGTAGTTGGCGAAGGCGCGCTCACCGAGGTTGTTCAACTGGTTGAGCATCATCGTGCCCGACTGGCCGGACTGGACCCGGCGCTTCCAGGCCTCGGCGCCGGTGGCGAACGTGCCGAGCGACGGCGGGATGGTGCGCGTGGACTGCTGCCCGAGCTGGTGGCAGCCGACGCAGCCGGTGTTCTTCATCGAGGCGATCCACTGGCGCTGCGAGAGGCGCGCCGGGATGTCGCTGCCCTCGGTGCCGAATTGATCGGCAGCCGGGATCTTCAGCATCGAGTACCAGTAGATGGCCGGGTAGTAGTGCGCCGCGGCGGCCGCTGAAGGCGCCGGCGTGGCCGTGATGTTGACGATCTGCCCCGGCTTGCTCGTCGCCTTGGCGCTGTCGACGAGCCCGTAGCCGCGCGCCCATACGCTGTAGCTCGCCGCCGGCAGGTCGGGCACCACGTAGCGGCCGCGATCGTCGGTGACCACGCTCTTGATGTAGCGCACCGGGAGATCGCGGGTTTCGGCAATCACCCAGACCCCGGCCTCGGGACCCTTTGGCCCGGTGACCACGCCGCCGATGTCATCGGGGTCGATGGCCGGCGCCGCCGGCGGTTGTTGCGCCGACAGGGCGAACACGGCGATGGCCAGCACGCCGGACACCGAGATGACGAGGCGAGACATCGACTGCCGCATGGCGCGTTCCTCCAAGCTGATCGGTGGCCTCAGGCCGCCGCGGGCCGAGGGTAGCATGGCCGCGGGGCCAGTCCCTTTTCAAGCTGGGCCCAGAATGGGGTCAGACCCCGTTACAATTCGCGGGCCGCCGGCACTGGAGTCACGCATGGTCGTTCGTCTCGCCTCGTCTCCCTGGCCGTCTCGACGCTGGCCGCCACGATGGCGGTCTCGGCCCAGCCGCAGCGCGCGCCCCACGCCGAGTCGATCCGGCAGGAGGAACTGCGCGCCGACCTGCACTTCCTGGCCGGCGACGCGATGCGCGGGCGCCTCACCGACACGGTCGAGAACCTGGCCACGGCCGACTACATCCGCTCCCGATTCGAGCGCGCCGGACTCAAGCCGGCCGCGCCGGGCGACTCCTACTTCCAGCCCTACAACCTGATGACCGCGACGCTCGGCGACGACAACGCCATCGAGGTGCACGGCGCCGACGGTTCGGTCCGCCGGCTGGCCCACGGCCAGGAGTTCTACCCGCACCGGTTCAGCGCCAGCGGGGAGGTGACGGCGCCAGTCGTGTTCGCCGGCTTCGGCATCACCGCGCCGCGCTGGCAGTACGACGACTACTCGGGCGACGTGGCCGGGAAGATCGTGCTGGTGCTCGACCACGAGCCGGGCGAGCGCGACCCCAACAGCCCGTTCGAAGGTGTCGTCACCGCCGAACCGGCGGCGCCCTGGCGCAAGGCGCTGGCCGCGCAGCAGAAGGGCGCGGTCGGCATCCTGTTCGTGAGCGACGTCCACAACCACCCGGCGGCGGTGAACCTCGAGCAGGCCGCACGCACCGTGTGGCCCGACGCCCCGCCGCACTCTGAAGACCTACACCCTGGCGGCGTGGGCCGACCAGCTGCGCATCCCCGCGGCCCAGATCTCGCCGGGCCTGGCCACGACCCTCATCGCCGGCACCGGCCAGTCCCTGGCCGCCCTGGCGGCCTCGGCCGAAACCGCTCGCGGCCGCGGCGCCGTGGCGCTGCCGGGCGCGCGGGTGACGCTGGCCACCTCGGTGGTCCGCCACACGATCCCCGATCGCAACGTGGTGGCGCTGCTCGAGGGCAGCGACCCGATGCTCAAGCACGAGTGGGTGCTGGTCACCGCGCACTTCGATCACAACGGCGCCGACGGCACGCAGATCTTCAACGGCGCCGACGACAACGGATCGGGCACCGTGGCCCTGCTCGAGATCGCCGATGCCTACGCACTGGCCGCGGCGGCGGGGCAGCGTCCGAAGCGGAGCGTGCTCTTCGCCGCCTGGAATTCCGAGGAGCGCGGCCTGCTCGGCGCCTGGGCCTACACCGAGGCGCCGCTGGCGCCGCTGTCGAAGATCGCCGGCATGTTGAACATGGACATGATCGGGCGCAACGAGGAGGTGCAGGTCGGCGGCGGGGCACGCTTCAACGGTTTCGAGGTCCAGACCGCCGAGTCGAACGCCAACACCGTGAACATGATGGGCTTCGCCAGGGCGCCGGATCTCGCCGCGGTGGTCGACCGCGCCAACCAGGGCATCGGCCTCGACCTGAAGAAGCGCTACGACAACAACACGTCGAACCTGGTGCGGCGCAGCGACCAGTGGCCGTTCCTGCAGCACGGCGTGCCGGCGCTCGGCTTCATGACCGGCCTGCACCCCGACTACCACACCGTCTACGACCGGCCCGAGAAGATCAACTACGCGAAGATGGAGAAGATCGCCCGGCTCATCCACCAGGCGAGCTGGGACCTGGCCAACGCGGAAGCGCGGCCGAAGAACACCGCGCAAGACTGATCAGCGTCGAGGTGCCCGGCGCCGGCGAGGCCGCGACCGCGCCGGGCTGGCCGGCTCCTTCGGCATCGCGCCGAGGTAGCTTTCCAGCCGATCGAGCTTGGCCGCCCAGAACCGCCGGTAGCTGTCGAGCCAGTGGTCCACCGGCTTCAGCGCCGCCGCCTCGAGGCGGCACGGCCGCCACTGCGCCTCGCGTCCGCGGGCGATGAGCCCGGCACGCTCGAGCACCTTGAGGTGCCGCGACACCGCCGGCAGGCTCATCGTGAAGGGCTCGGCCAGCTCGGTGACCGACGCTTCTCCCGAGGCGAGCCGGGCCAGGATGGCCCGGCGCGTGGGATCGGCCAGCGCGGCGAACGTGGTGCTGAGCGGGTCGGTGGCGAGGTGCGTGGCCATGGCCGTAGTTAACTGACACACTAAATACCGCCGTGGCCCCGCGGCTGTCAACACGGGCCCGTCGTATGCTCGGCGCGGTGAGTGCGGCGGAGGCCGCGATCCGTATGCCCGAGTCACTGCGCGACGCCCTGGCCGCCCGTCAATTCCCGTTCGTCCCCCTGCGCTTCACCCGGCGATCGCTCGACGAATCGCACCGCCGGGCCCGCGACTTCCACGACGAGATGCAGCAGCGGCGCACGACCCGGCACTTTTCGACCGAGCCGGTCCCCCGTTCGCTCATCGAATGGGCCGTACGCACCGCCGGCAGCGCGCCCAGCGGCGCGCACCAGCAGCCGTGGACGTTCGTGTGCGTCTCGGATCCCGAGACCAAGCGTCGCATGCGCGAGGCGGCCGAGAAGGAGGAGCAGGCCTTCTACGGCGGCCGCGCGCCCCAGGAGTGGATCGACGCGCTGGCGCCGCTCGGCACCGACGAGCACAAGCCGCACCTCACCGACGCGCCGTGGGTCGTCGTGCTCTTCCGCCAGGCGCACGGCCTGAACCCCGACGGCACCAAGCGCACGCTCTACTACACGCCGGAGTCGTGCGGCATCGCCGCCGGCTTCTTCATCGCCGCGGTGCACATGATGGGCCTGGTCACGCTCACCCACACGCCGAGCCCGATGGGCTTCCTGGGCGAGCTGCTCGGGCGTCCCGCCGGCGAGAAGGCGATGCTGGTGATGCCAGTCGGCTATCCGGCCGCGGATGCCCAGGTACCGGACATTCAGCGCAAGCCGCTCGACGACATCGCCGTCTGGCGCTAACTGGCGCGGCAGGGACGCGGCCGCCGGTCGGTGGCGCCCGGGTCGTTGCTCACTGTCCGATGATCCGGACGCTGGTCGTGAAGCGCCGGTAATTGCGGTAGCGGGCCTCGGTCGTCACCGCGTGTCCGCCGCGCTTGTAGCGCTCGCGCATCACCTGCGGGACCATCATCCCGAGACCGCCGTCGTAGCCGTAGTCGACCTCGATGGTCGCCGTGAGGAAGGCCCCCGAGTTCTTCATGACCAGCTCGGATCGCAGCACCTGACCGGTGTCCGGATGCAGCCAAAGGCGGCCCCGCATCGGTACGTTGCGCGTCCCGAGCCCGCGGACGATGGTCGGCCGCGCCGTCTCGTCGAAGCGTACGATCACCGCCCGCTGGCCGTCGATCGTGGTGTCTTCCTCGCGGCGGAACCGGACGCGCCGGGCGTGTTGCCAGCGCAGCACGATCGGGGCGAACGTCGGCGTGTTGATCGTCCGTTCGAAGTCGCCGAGGTTGTAGGCGGCGCTGGCCCGCACGAGCTGCCCGACGCGCGCATCGATGGGGCGCGACGTGTCGGCCAGCGTCGCAGTGATCGACGGCGAGGGCTGGGGCGGCGGCGCGCCGTCGACCTCCTCGACATGGCGGAACATCACCCATTCGGAGGAGCCGGGCACCTGGAAGAGCAGCAGCTCGGAACGCAGCTGCCGGACGACCGCGTTGCCCTCGAGCGTCGCCGGCCACGTGGCTTCCTGACGGTAGTCTTCGTCGGCGAGCACGCTGCCCAGCGCGGCCTCGAACGTCGTCCAGGTGTCGCGCGCCCGGGCGAGGAGGTCGCCGGTGGCATCGGGCGGCGCACTTGCGGCCGCCGGGGCGAGCGTCGCGACGATCGCGGCCCCGGTGAGCAGCGCAGCAGCGGGTCGAACTCCGCACGCCATCGACGGGGCATGTTACCGCGCGCCGTTCGCTGCCTTGCAGTTCACGTTTGATCCAACCGAGTTGCCACTCGGCTCGAGACCCAGCTCAGGCATGCCCCAAAGGAGTCGCCGTCGTGACACGCCCGTCGAGCTCCGAGAGTCGCCTCCGACCGACCAATCTAGAAATTGTCAAGATTCTAGAATGTGCGACGATGGCCCATGGCGCTGAGCATCAAACACGACGAGGCCGACCGGCTGGCGCGCGCGCTGGCCCGCGAGACCGGAGAGACCCTCACGGACGCGGTGGTGACGGCCCTCCGGGAGCGACTTGATCGGGTCCGGAAGCCGGGTCGTGTCAAGCGGGTGCTGGCCGAGGTCCAGGCCCTCAAGGCCCGGGTCGCGAAGCTGCCGGTGCTCGATTCCCGTCCGGTTGACGACATCCTCGGCTACGACGAGCGTGGCTTGCCGCGCTGATGGTGGTCGACACGTCAGCGCTGCTGGCGATCTACCTGGGCGAGGCGGATGCTCTCGAGTTCGAGCTGGCGATTCTCGGATCCCCTGGGGCCATCATTTCGGCCGGCACGCTGATGGAAGCGGCGATCGTCGTCGAGGCTCGACATGGCCGATCGGGCGCCATCGAGTTGGATCGGCTGCTGGCCAAGCTCGGCGTCGCAACCGTGCCGGTTGACGCCGAACAGGTCGAGGCTGGTCGCTTGGGGTACCGGCGGTTCGGCAAAGGGCGCCACGACGCCAACCTCAATTTCGGCGATTGCTTCGCTTACGCGCTGTCGTGCACACGTGCCGAGCCGCTGCTGTTCAAGGGCACCGACTTCGCCAGGACGGATGTCGTGAGTGCGATCGGCGGCCGCTGATCGGTCTGGGCGAAGTGGTCCGGGCCTGGTCCCGGCGGTTGTCCGGGCCAGCCGCGGGACTGCTGGCATCGCGTATGATTCGCTCCGAGGCCGACCCGACGGCGGAAGATTTCGCCTGGAGGCGCGGTGACGCTGCCCAATGACGACCACCGCCCCCGCCACGACCACCGCCGCCGTCGCGGCCGCCGACGACAAGCTGCTGCGCGGCATCGGGCTGTGGGGTGCGATCGCCCTGGTCATCGGCAACGTCATCGGCTCGGGCATCTTCCTCACCACCGGCACGATGGTCGCGGAACTGCCCTCGACCACGCTGGTGCTCGCGGCGTGGCTGGCCGGCGGGCTTCTCGCCATGGCTGGCGGCCTCACCTACGCGGAGATGGGGTCGATGTACCCGCGGTCGGGCGGCCTCTACGTGTATCTCAGCGAGGCCTACGGCAGCGTGTGGGGGTTCCTGTTCGGCTGGGCCTGCCTGCTGGTGATCCTCACCGGCAGCGTCGCCACGGTGGCCGTGGGATTCGCGGAGTACTTCAGCTATTTCTTCCCGGCACTCGGCACCGACCGGGTGCTGGCCACCTTCGCCATGCCGTGGGGGCCGTGGAGTATCAGCGCCGGCCAGCTCGTGGCCGCCGCGTCGATCGTGGTGATCACGGCCATCAACTACGTGGGCGTGCAGAGTGGCAACGCCGCCAATAGCGTGCTGACGGTGGCCAAGGTCGGTGGACTGGTGGCGCTGCCGCTACTCGCCCTCGCCTATCTGCGGGTCGAGCCCGCGTTCACGCCGGTGGTGCCGCCCGAGTCGCTGCGGCCGCTGGTCTCGTTCGGCGTGGTCATGATTGCGGTGATGTGGACCTACGAGGGCTGGTACTACGTGGCCTTCGCGGCCGGGGAGATCCGCGACGCGGCCAAGAACGTGCCGCGCGCCCTCATCTACGGCACGCTGGCGCTGACGGCGATCTACGTCGGCGTGAACCTCGCCTACATCCACTCGCTGACCCTCGCCGAGATGTCGGGCGTGACGCGGATCGCCGAGAAGATGGTGACCACGCTGGTCGGCCCGGCCGGCGCCGCCATCGTCGCCGCCAGCGTCGTCGTGTCCACCTTCGGCTGCAACGTGGCCGGAGTCATCGCCGCCTCACGCTCGTGCTTCGCGATGGCCGCCGACCGCAGATTTTTCCCGGCGGCGGCGCGCGTGCACCCGGTGTACCGCACCCCGCACGTGGCCCTGATCATCACCTCGGCCTGGTCGGCGTTCCTCACCCTCACCGGCGGCTACGAGGCGCTCTTCACCTACGTGACCTTCGCCTCGGTGGTGTTCGGGACGCTGGGTGGCGTCGCCATCTTCGTGCTGCGCGCCAAACGGCCGGACGTGCCCCGGCCGTACCGCGCCCTCGGCTACCCGCTGATTCCCGCGCTCTATGTCCTGGGGTCGTTCGCCCTGGTCTGGAACACGCTGATGGAGCGGCCCACCGAGTCGGTGGCCGGCCTGGCCCTGGTCGCGCTGGGCCTGCCGTTCTACTTCTACTGGTCGCGCCGGGCGGCCTGACGGCCGCGCCCGAGCTGCCGCCCGAGGTGACGTCCGGCGCCCGGGCTCGGGTATACTGGCGCGCCGCTGAGGCGACGGACCGCGTTTCGGCGCTGTACCCGGCGGCAATTGATTGCTGTCTCTCGCGCGTCGGTCGTATCTGACGGGGCCGAGCCCTCATTCGAGTGGTGTGCCTCGGCCGGCTCGGTGTCGGCCTGGTCCCAGGCCCCATGAAGAACCCAGAAGTCCCTGAGGACGAGGCCACGACTCGATCGGCCGCGAAGAGCTACGTTCCGTCGGCCCAACTCGGAGGGCGCCATGACACAGTCCGTTGGTCGTCTCGTTGGCTCGGGTGATAGCAGTTCACGCATGGTCGGCGCCGATCGCCGCGCTGCTGGTGTGCGCGGGGCTGCTGGCCGCGCCGTCGATCGCGCGGGCGCAGAGTATCGACATGGTCATTCAGTGGAATCGCGTCCTGCTCGCCGGGCTCATTGCTCCCGGAGCGGTTCCTCCGACGGTGTTCGCCACCCGCCCTCTCGCGCTGGTCAGCGCCGCCGTGTTCGACGCCGCCAACAGCTTCGACCGCATCTATGAGCCCTACACGGCATCGTTCGACGTCGTCCCCGGCGCCTCGCGCGACGCCGCGGTGGCGCAGGCCGCCCACGACGCGCTGGTCGGCGTCATGCCGTCGCAGACCGCAGCCTTCGACTCGGCGCTCGCCACCGCGCTCGCCGGCATTCCGGCGCAGGCCGCGGCCGACGGAGCGGCCGTCGGCGCCGCGGCGGCCAGGGCGACGCTGGCGCGGCGCGCCGGCGATGGCTGGGACCGTCCGTTCCCGCCGCTCGTTCTTCCAAGTCTTCCCGGCTACTGGAAGCCGACGCCGCCGGCCAACTCTCCGGCGACGTTCACCAACTACCCGTACGTCACGCCTTTCGTCATGCCCGACCGGAACCGCTTCACGATCGAGGGCCCACCTGCCCTCAGCAGCGAGCGCTACGCGACCGACCTGAACCAGGTGAAGGCCTGGGGCGCCGTCAACAGCACGGTTCGCTCTGCAGAGCAGACCCTGATCTCCAACCAGTGGGCCGGCGTCGGCACCTCGACGACCCTCAATGGCGTGTGGAACAACTTGCTCGGCGACGTCGCGCGGAGCCGTGGCTTGAGCGGACTCGAGACCGCGCGCGGATACGCGCTGCTGAACATGACCCTGCACGACGCGCTGCAGACGTCGTTCTCCGGGAAGTTCGTCTACGGATTGTGGCGTCCGGTCACGGCGATCCGCGAAGCTGACACCGACGGCAACGCCGCCACCGACGCCGATCCCAACTGGTTGCCGCTGCTGGTCACCCCGCCGTATCCGAGCGCGCCCGGCAACATGGCGTGCGTCGGCGCCTCGGCGTCGCGGTCGCTCGAACGCCTGTTCGGCCAGAACAACATCGCGTTCTCGGTGACCTGGACGGGCACCACCGGGCCGACGACGACGCGCAACTACAACGGGTTCCGCGAGCTGGGCGACCAGGAGGCCTACAGCCGCATCTGGGGCGGCATCCACTTCCTGTTCGAGACCACGTCGAGCATCGGCCAGTGCCCGCGCATCGCCGACTACGTGTCGGACAACGTGCTGCGCAGGCGCTAACTGATACTTGAAGCGGCTAGCGGCTAGGGGCTCGCGGAACTGACGCTGTCCCGCTAGCCGGGCTATCTCAACGCCACTCGGTCAATCGTGACTCGTTGGGGTCTAGCCGCCAGCCCCTAGCCGCTAGCCGCTATTCAAGTGGCCTGAGCCACTCAGCGACGACCGCGCTCGTGTCCACGCCGGTGGCCTCGCGGATGAGCGGCGCCAGTTCCTCGGTGGCGAACGCGCGCTTCTCGCGCGCCGTCCAGGCCACCAGGAAGCGCAGCGCATCGCGGAGTGACTTGGCGCCCTTCGTCTCGGCCTGGATGCGGTCGTCGATGGCCGCGGCCATGAGCCCGCCGCGCGAGAACACCAGGCGTCCGGTGCGGAAGTCCTCGGCGTAGCGCGTCGAGGCGACGCGGCTCAGGTCGACGAGCGGAAGCCGCCTGAGGAACGGCGGCGCGCTGGCCAGGTTGCTGCGGAAGCGGCGGTCGAGCATCCCGGCCCGGAACGCCGCCGGGTCGGGCTCGCCGGCGGCCACTGCCATGATGGCGGCGTACTGCCCGAAGCCCTCCGCGAACCAGATCGAGTCGAGCACCGGCGCCAGCTCCCACTGGAACGGAAAGTAGCCGTGGCCGTAGGAGCGCTTCGGCACCCACGCGTGGGCGATGTGGTGGGCGAAGTTGTAGAGCACGCGGGCGTCGTCGGCCGGCGTCGAGGCCGCGGTGATGCCGGCCGAGGCGGCGAGGTAGAAGGTGCTCGACGACAGGTGCTCCATGCTCATGCCGTACTCGTGCTGGGGCGTGAGCGGCGTGAGCAGCTCCTGGTGCATCGTGTAGTGCGGAAACGGGGTCGTGCCGAAGTAGCTGGCGACGCGCTGGAAGGCGGTGACTGCCAGGCGGCTCACCCGATCGAGATCGACCGGCCCTTCGGCATAGCTGGCCAGGTACAGCGGCGCGGGCGTCTCGGAGACGCGGCGCACCGTGGCCCGCGGTCCCATCACGATCTGGCTGTCGGCCAGCGCATAGAAGTCGTCGGCGCTTGCGCTGAGGCCGCCGGTCGGCATCGGCGCTGCCGGTGCCAGCGTGCTGAACACCGGCCAGGCCTCCGGGCCCTCGACGCGCACGGTCACCGGGCGTGTCTCGTAGCCATCGACGAACCCGAACACCGAATAGCCGAGCGCGGCCAGGTAGCCGTCGCGCACGCGCGACTGATCCGACGCCGCCCTGACCTCGTGCTCCAGCCGCCGCAGGTCGACGCGGTACTCCACCCGAGCGGTGCCGGCCGGCAGCCGCCAGCGCGGGCCCTCGTCGCGCGCGGCCGGGGTGCGGGCCCCGGCCGCGTCCACGGTCACGACCTCCGTCAGGAAGGCGTCGTAGCGCTGCTCGCCGTAGCCCATCGGGATGGCTCGCGGCATCACCAGCGCGCGGGCCTGGGCGACGCCGCCCGCCGGGGTCATGGTCACGGCGACCGAGTCGTCGCCGGGCCGGTCGTAGCGGAACGTGTAGACCACCGCGTCCGGCGGCTGAACGCCGAGAATGTCGGCGCCGGCTGAGGCGGCCACGAGCAGAACGCCTATCGATCGTGCGATCATCGGCCGGCAGTCTACCAGCACGGCCGTTGATACTCAGCGGACGCTGGAAGTCTGGCACGAGAGCCGCAATCTTCGCAGCCAGCCCGACGGTGGTTGCCCCTAGCCGTTGCCGCGTGGGCATGGGTTTGCCCAACAATGGCAACTGGCACCGCGTCCCTCGCGTGCCCCTTTCGGTCTTGCGCCCCACGCGGGCATCTGGAGGAACGTTCGACGTGCGCAGTGAGTACCTGGACCTGCATCGCCTGCACGCCGCCGCTCGCGAGCTGGCGTCGAAGCTGCACCCGCTCGACGTCTCGGCGTCGCGGTGGCCGCGGCCGGCGCACCTGCAGCGGCTCCGTCAGCACAGCCACGTGGTCACGCAGGCCTACCGCGCCGTGGCCGAGGACGTGCACGCGCGGCGAGCCCGTGTCACCGGCAGCGGAGTGGCTGCTCGACAACGTCCACCTCATCGCCAACGAAGTGGACAGCGTGCGCAAGGACCTGCCGCGGGGCTACTACCGCCGGCTGCCGAAGGTGCCCGGCCCCACGTGGAACGGGGTCGCCCGCGTCGAAGCGATGGCGCGGACGCTGGTCGATCTGAGCGACGGCCGCCTCGACATCGAGCGCACGCGCGGCTTCGTCATTGCGTTCCAGTCGATCGCGCCGCTGACCATCGGCGAGCTGTGGGCGTGGCCGAGCATCCTCAAGGCAGCGCTCGTCGATCACCTCGCGGCCCTGTCGGCCGGTATCCTGGCCACCCGTCAGGACATCGCGCGGGCCGACCGCTACCTGGCCGACGTCGAGGCGTCGGGCGACGCCGCGCCGCCGGCGCTCGACGACGGCGCGACCCTGCCGTTCGTGATCCGCCTGCTGCAGCGCATCCGCGAATACGGCCCGCGCATGACGCCGCTGCGCGTCAGTCTCGAGGCCCGCCTGGCGACGTCGCGGCTGACCTCGGAAGAGGCGATCCGGGTCGAAGGGCAGCGGGCGGCGGCCGACCAGGTGTCGATGGCCAACGCCATCACCAGCCTGCGCTTCTGCGCCACCAACGACTGGCGCCGCTTCTTCGAAACCACCAGTCAGGTGGAGGAGATCCTCCGCCACGACCCGGCCGGGGTCTACGCCCGGATGGACTTCGCCAGCCGCGACCGCTACCGCCAGTCGCTCGAGGCGCTGGCCGGCGAGACCGGGGAGGACCAGAACGGCGTCGCCCAGCTCTGCGTCGACCTGGCGCATCGAAGCGCCGGCGCCAACGAAGATCCGCGACAGGCGCACGTCGGCTACTACCTCATCGGGCCCGGCCGTCCCACGCTCGAGCGCAATCCCGTTCATCGACTGACGCGGCGCCGCCGCCTGGCGCGCTTCTTCTTCACCCATGCGACCTGGACCTACCTGCTGCCGATCGCCGTGGTCACGACGTCGCTGGTGGCGGCCGCCGTCGCCTACGCCGCATCCGCCGGTGGCTCGCCCGCGATCCTGCCGTGGGTGGCGCTGGTGGTGCTGCTGCCGGCGAGCGACCTCGCCACCGCCATCGTGCAGCGCGTGCTGAACGCGCTGGTCAGGCCGCGGCGGCTGCCGCGCATCGATCTCGAAGGGGGACTGCCGCCCGAGGCGCGGACGATGGTCATCGTCCCGACCCTCTTCGGCAGTGTCGAGACCGTGGAGCGCATGGTCGCGCACCTCGAGGTGGAGGCGTTCGCCAATCAGGATCCGTACCTCCACTTCGCCCTGCTCAGCGACTTCACCGATGCCAAGGTCGAGCACCGGCCCGAGGACGACGCCATCCTGGCAGCCGCCCACGCCGGCATCGCCCGGCTCAACGACCGCCACGGCAACGGCCGCACCGATCGCTTCTATCTGTTCCACCGGGCCCGCCGCTGGAATCCGAAGGAAGGCCGGTGGATGGGATGGGAGCGCAAGCGCGGCAAGATCGAGGAGTTCAACCGCCTGCTGCGCGGCGCCGCCGACACCAGCTATGGCCACTTCGAGGGCGACCTGTCGGTGCTGCCGCAGGTGCGCTACTGCATCACCCTCGACAGCGACACGCGGCTGCCGCGTGATGCCGCGCGCGAGCTGGTCGGCATCATCCTGCATCCGCTCAACCAGCCGCACGTCGATCCGGCGCTCGGCCGCGTCACCCAGGGCTACGGCATCCTGCAGCCGCGCGTGAGCGTGACGATGGCCAGCGCCGCCGGGTCGCTGTTTGCGAGCGTCTACGCCGGCCATACCGGCGTCGACCCGTACACGACGGCGGTGTCCGACGTCTACCACGACCTGTTCGACGAAGGCATCTACGCCGGCAAGGGCCTCTACGACGTGGATGCGTTCCGGACGACGCTCGAGGGCCGCGTGCCGGAGAACGCCCTGCTGTCGCACGACCTGTTCGAAGGGCTGCACGCGCGTGCCGCGCTCGTCAGCGACGTCGAGGTGGTCGACGACTACCCGGCGACGGTGCTGGCGCACGTCCGGCGGCAGCAGCGCTGGGTGCGCGGCGACTGGCAGATCCTGCTGTGGCTGTTCCCGCTGGTGCCGACCGCCGCCGGCATGGCGCGCAACCGGCTGCCGCTCATCAGCCGCTGGAAGATCTTCGACAACCTGCGCCGCAGCCTGTCGGCGCCGGCCCTGCTCGATCTTCCTCGTCGCCGGCTGGACGGCGTTGCCGGGGCGGCCGATCGTGTGGACGGCGATGGCCCTGGCGGTCGTGTTCGCCCCGGTGCTGCTGACGCTGTCGCGCGTGCTCGCGGCGCCGTGGCCGGGGCAGCCCGTGACCGTCTTCATCCGGCGGTTGTCCGCCGACCTCGAGATCGCCGCGGCGCAGGGGCTGCTCAGCCTGACGCTGTTGCCCTTCCACGCGTGGGAGATGGCCTACGCGATCATCCTGACGCTGGTGCGCCTCGTCGTGACGCAGCGCCGTCTGCTGGAGTGGGAGACCGCCGCCAGCGTGGCCGCCAGCGGCCTCGGGCTGGCCGGCCCCGGCCGCCTGCGGACCTTCGTCACGACGATGGCGCCGAGCCTGTGGATTGCCGGTGCGGCCGGAGTGCTGGCCACGGCCTCGCCGGCGGACGGCTGGGCGGTGGCGCTCCCGTTCGTCGCCGGGTGGATGGCGGCGCCGGCGATCGCCTACTGGCTCAGCCAGCCGCCGCCGGCGCGCCGGGTGGAGTTCGATCCCGGCGAACGCCGCCAGCTGCGCCGGATGGCGCGCGCCACCTGGCAGTTCTTCGAGGAGCTGACCGGTCCCGACACCCACTGGCTGCCGCCCGACAACTTCCAGGACACCGGCGCCGGCCAGCTGGCCGAACGCACTTCGCCGACCAACATCGGCATGGGCCTGCTGGCCACGCTGGCGGCGCACGATCTCGGGTTCATCACCACCGACGAACTGGTCGAGCGCACCGAGCGGGCGCTCGACACCTGCGACTCGCTCGAGCGGCACGAAGGGCACCTGCTCAACTGGTACGACACGCGGACCCTCGCGCCGCTCCGCCCGCGCTATGTCTCCACGGTGGACAGTGGCAACCTGGTGGGCACGCTGGTCACGCTGGCAGGAGGGCTCGAGGAGGCCGCCTTGCGTCCCCAGAGCCAGGCCCAGCTCGTGGCCGGTCTGCTCGACACCGCCGCGGCGTTGCAGGCCGCTGCCGCGACGACCCGTCCGGTGTCGCCGGCCATCCTGCCGGAGATGGCGCGGTTGCGCGCGATCGCCGACCGCGTGGTCGCCGACGTCGCGCGCAGCGATGAGGCCGGATGGCCGGTCGGGTTCCCGGCGTCGTCCCTGCGGGCGATCGACGACGGGCTCTCCCTCGTGGCCGGGCGCGAGGACATGCCGGCGGCCGCGGTGGCCTGGACGCGCTCGCTGCGCGCGGGGTTGCTGCGCCTGTCCGAGACGGCCACACCCGGGGTGGCCGGCCGGCTCACCGAACTGGCGGCCCGCTGCCGGGCGCTGGCCGACGAGATGCCCTTCGGGTTCCTGTACGACCGGACGCGCCAGCTGTTCTCGATCGGCTACCGCGTCGACGACATCGAAGGCCCGGGGCGACTCGACCCGTCCTACTACGACCTGCTCGCGTCGGAAGCGCGGCTGGCCAGCTTCTTTGCCATCGCCCGCGGCGACGTGCCGCAGCGGCACTGGTTCCGGCTGGGCCGCTCGGCGGTGAGCATCGCCGGCACGCCGGTGCTGCTGTCGTGGAGCGCCACGATGTTCGAGTACCTGATGCCGACGCTGCTGATGCGGTCCTTCGCCGGCACGCTGCTCGAAACGACCAACCGCGTCGCCGTCGACCGCCAGATTCAGTACGCTCGGCTCCGCGGGGTGCCGTGGGGCATCTCGGAGTCGGCCTACAACGTCGTCGATCGCCACGACACCTACCAGTACAAGGCGTTCGGGGTCCCTGGCCTGGGGCTGAAGCGCGGCCTCGCCGACGACCTGGTGGTGGCTCCGTATGCGTCAGCGCTGGCGCTGGCGATCCGGCCGCAGGCGGCGCTGCGCAACCTGACGCGACTGTCGGAGCTGGGCGCCGAAGGGCGGTTCGGCTACTACGACGCGGTGGACTTCACCGCGCGGACCAAGGCGACACCCGACGAACCGGCCACCTCCGAGGCGCCCGAGGGCGTCGTCGTGCGCACGTGGATGGCTCACCACCAGGGCATGATCCTGCTAGCCATCACCAACGTCCTGCGCGACTCGGTGATGGTCAACCGCTTCCACGCCGATTCGCGCGTCCAGGCCACCGAGCTGCTGCTCCAGGAGCGGGTCCCGCACTACGCTGCTGCCGCGCCGCCGCGACCGGCCGAGCAGACCCGCGCCCTGTGGTCGCCGCCGAGCATCCCGGTGCGCCGCTTCCGCACGCCGCACACCGATCACGTGCACGCGCAGTTCCTGTCCAACGGCACCTACGTAACCGTGGTCACCAACGCCGGCGGCGGCCACAGCACGTGGCGCAACCTGGCGGTCACCCGCGCCCGCCGCGACCGCACCACCGACGAGGGCAGCCAGTTCCTCTACCTGCGCGACGTCCGCTCCGGCCTGGTGTGGTCGCCGACCTACCTGCCGACGCGCCGGGAGCCCGTGGACTACCTGGTGACCTTCACCTCCGAGAAGGCCACCTTCCGCCGCACCGACGACGGGGTCACGACGCAGCTCGACGTCGTGGTCTCGGCCGAGGACGACGTCGAGATCCGCCGGCTGTCGCTCACCAACCGCAGCGCCCGCCTCCGCGAGATCGAGGTGACCAGCTATGCCGAGATCGTGCTCGGATCGCTCGAGGACGACCTGGCGCATCCGGCCTTCGGCAAGCTCTTCGTCGAGACCGAGCTCATCGCCGACATCTCGGCGCTGGTCTGCGGCCGGCGGCCGCGCGTCGGCCGGCGACCCCGGCGCCTGGGCCTTCCACGTGCTCAGCGTCGAGGGCCGCACGCAGTCGCCCACCGAATGGGAGACGAGCCGTGCCGCCTTCATCGGCCGGGGACGATCGGTCGAACACCCGGCCGCCCTCGACGGCCTGCCGCTGGCCGGCACCACCGGGGCGGTGCTCGACCCGGTGATGAGCCTGCGCCAGCGGGTGCGTCTCGAGCCCGGCGGGTTCGCGCGCATCACCTTTGCCACCGGGGCGGCCTCGAGCCGTGACGCGGCGATCACGCTGGCCCGGCGCTACCGCGACCGGGGGGCGTCGGCGCGAGCCTCGGCGATGGCGTTCACGCAGGCGCAGACGCTGCTCAGGCACCTCGGCATCACCGCGGAGCTGTCCCGCCAGTACGACCGCCTGGCCTCGCGGGCGCTGTATCTCGATACGACGCTGCGCGCCCGCGGCGACATCCTGACCCGCAACCGGCTGGGGCAGCCGGGGCTCTGGACGCACGGCATCTCTGGCGATCTGCCGATCGTGCTCGTGAAGGTCGTCGAGGCCGACGATCTCGCGCTGGTGCGGCAGGTGCTGCAGGCCCAGGAGTACTGGCGGGTGAAGGCGCTCGCCGCCGATGTCGTCATCCTCAACGAGCATGCCACCGACTACCTCGACGAGGTGCACCAGGCGCTGTCGGGGCTGCTGGACGGCGGGGTGTGGAGCACCTGGCGCGATCGGCCCGGCGGCATTTACCTGCTGCGTGCCGACGCGCTCGGGGCCGACGAGCGCGTGCTGATCGAATCGGCGGCGGCGGCGGTCCTCTCGGGCGATCGCGGCGAGCTGTCCGAGCAGCTCGACCGGCCGGCGGCCGCGGTGGCGCCGCCCCGCGCGCTCGCGTCCGAGGCCCCCGACGACCCCGAGCCGCCCGAAACCATCGCCCCGCCGCCGCTGGTCATGCCCAACGGCGTCGGCGGCTTCACCGAGGACGGACGCGAGTACGTCATCGCGCTCGAGGGCGACGTCGAGACGCCGGCGCCGTGGTGCAACATCCTGGCGAATCCCGGCTTCGGCAGCCTGGTCACGTCATCCGGGGCGTCGTTCACCTGGTCGGGGAACAGCCGCGAGAACCGCCTCACCCCGTTCGCCAACGACCCGGTGTCCGATGTCACCGCCGAGGCGATCTACGTGCGCGACGACGGACCGGCGCCATCTGGGGCGACGTCTCCCAGGGCGCCGCGCCGGCGACTCGAGGACCGCTGGCTGGTGCGACACCGCGCCGGCCTGACGACCTTCGAACGGGCGACCGCCGCCCTGGCCCAACGGCTGGAGGTCTTCGTGGCGACCGACGCCGCGGTGAAGACGTCGGTGCTGACCCTGACCAACCGCGCCGATCGTTCGCGGCGGCTGAGCCTGTTCGCCTACAACGCCTGGCTGCTGGGTCCGCCGCGGGCACTGTGGGAGCAGTCGGTGGTGACCGTCGCTCGACCCGGTCACCGGCGCCATCCTGGCGCGCAACCCCTGGAACGCCGAGCACGCCGGGCGCGTGGCCTTTGCCTGGTGCAGCGAGCCGGCGCGATCGTTCACCGCCGATCGTACCGAGTTCCTGGGACGGCACGGCTCCGTCGATCGCCCGGCCGGCCTGGCCCTCGACGCGCTGTCCAACCGGGTCGGCGCCGGACTCGACCCGTGCGCCGCCCTCCACGTGGCGGTGACACTGGCGCCGGGCGAGACCGCGCGGGTGGTGTTCCTGATCGGCGAGGCCGCGTCGGTCGCCGACGTGCAGGCGGCCATCGCCGCGTCACGGCGACCCGCGCCAGGCCGACGCGTCGCTGGCCCGCGTGCACGCCCAGTGGGACGAACTGCTGGGCGCGATTTCGGTCAGCACGCCCGACGACTCGTTCGATCTCCTGGTGAATCGCTGGCTGCTCTACCAGACGGTGAGCTCCCGGCTGTGGGCGCGCACCGGCTTCTTCCAGCCGGGCGGCGCCTTCGGATTCCGCGACCAGCTGCAGGACGTGATGGCGCTCGGCTTCAGCCGGCCCGACCTGTATCGCGAGCACCTGCTGCGCGCGGCCGGCCGGCAGTTCGTCGAAGGCGACGTGCAGCATTGGTGGCACCCGCCGAGCGGTCGCGGTACCCGCACCCGCTGCTCGGACGATCTGCTGTGGCTGCCGTACGTGACGGCGCACTACGTGCGTACCACCGGCGATACGGGCGTGCTCGACGAGGTCGTGCCGTTCATCACGGCGCCGCCGCTGGCGCCTCGACCAGCACGAGGTCTACGACCTGCCGGCGGCATCGGCGAGCGTCGGCCAGCCTGTTCGAGCATTGCGAGCGGGCGATCGAGCGCGGGATGACGGTGGGCGCACACGGCCTGCCGCTGATGGGGATTGGCGACTGGAACGACGGGATGAACCGCGTCGGCCACGAGGGACGCGGCGAGAGCGTGTGGCTCGGCTGGTTCCTGCTGCGCCTGCTCAACGACTTCGCCGACATCGCCGATCGGCACCACCGCCCCGAGTCTGGCCGGGCGCTGCCGCACCGAGGCGCGGCGCCTCACCGGCGCACTCGAACTGGCATGGGACGGCGGCTGGTATCGGCGGGCCTATTTCGACGACGGCACGGCGCTCGGGTCGTCCGACAACGACGAGTGCGCGATCGACTCGATCAGCCAGTCGTGGGCGGTGCTCTCGGGCGGCGCCTCGGCGCCGCGCGGCGAACGGGCGATGGATGCGGTACGCACGCACCTGGTGCGTCGCCACGCCCGCCTGATCCTGCTGCTGGCGCCGCCGTTCGACCAGGGGACGCGCGATCCCGGCTACATCAAGGGCTACGTGCCCGGCATCCGCGAGAACGGCGGGCAATACACCCACGCGGCCCTGTGGACCATCATGGCGGTGGCCCGCCTGGGCTACGGCGACGAAGCGGTCGAGCTCTTCCACCTGCTCAACCCGATCAACCACACGCGCACCCGCGCCGACGTCGAGCGCTACGTCACCGAGCCGTACGTGGTGGACGGCGACGTCTACTCGCATCCGCAGCACGCCGGGCGCGGCGGCTGGTCCTGGTACACCGGGTCGGCGGCATGGATGTATCGCGCGGCCGTCGAGAGCATCCTCGGATTGGCGCGACGAGGGCCGACCTTCTCGGTACAGCCGTGCATCCCGGCCGGCTGGCCAGGGTTCACGATCGACTGGAAGTTCGGCCGCAGTCTGTACCGCATCCGGGTCGCCAATCCCGACCATCGCAACTCGGGGGTCGCCTCGGCGGTGCTCGACGGCGTGACGGTGAATCCGGCGGCGGTGCCGCTGGTCGACGATGGCCGCGTTCACGATGTCGCGGTCACCATGGGGGCCACGCCAGAGTAGCTGCGGCCCTGAACCGCGACTCGACCCGCTGCAATCGACCCGACGCGGCCTCGGCCTCGAAGGCACGGCGGCCGCGCTGGGGTATCCTGCACCGGCCGTCGCCTCCATCGGCGCCGTGCCCAGGAGCCTCCATGCCGCGCCCGTCCCGTCTCGTTCCCGTCGTCCTGGCGCTCACGATTGCCGCGGGGTGACTGCGGCCAATGCCCAGGTCGCCCGATCCGGCCACCGGGTCAAGCAGCTCGACATCCGGATCCTCTCGACCATGCTCGCCGACGAAGGGTTCGGCGAGTGGGGCTTCGCCGCGCTGGTCGAAGCGGACGGCCGGAAGATCCTCTTCGACACCGGCGCCAACGAAGACACCGTGCAGCGCAACCTGAAGGTGTTGAAGCTCGACCTGTCGGACGTCGAGCTGGTGATCCTCAGCCACAACCACGCCGACCACACCACCGGGTTGATGACGCTCCGGCGGCAGTTCGCCGCCGCCAATCCCAAGGCGCTGTCGACGGCGTACGCCGGCACCGGACTGTTCTGGCCGCGGCTCGAGGCCGACGGCCAGGTGAACGATCGGATGGCGGCGATCCGCCGCGACTACGAGGCCACCGGCGCGAAGGTCGTCGAGGTCCGCGGACCCACCGAGATTCTGCCCGGCGTGTGGCTCACCGGCCCGGTGCCGCGCGTGCACCCGGAGCGCAACTGGAGCTCGCTCGGCAAGGTGCGGGCCCCCACCGGCGACATCGAGGACACCGTGCCCGAGGACATGACGCTGGTGGTGCAGACCGAGCAGGGGCCGGTCTACCTCTTCGGCTGCGGCCACGCCGGTGTCATCAACACCATCGAGCACGCCCGCAAGACCATCGACCCGGCGCCGGTGAAGGCGGTGATCGGCGGCGTCCACCTCTTCGGCGCCACTGACGATCACCTGGCCTGGACCGCCAGGCAGCTCAAGGGCTTCGGCGTCCAGCAGTTCGTCGGCGCGCACTGCACCGGCATCGAGGCCACGTATCGCATCCGTGAGCTGGCCGGACTGACTCGCCAGACCGCGATGGTCGGCGCCGTCGGCGCCCGCTACTCGCTCAGCAAGGGCATCGACGCCGTGCGCGTGGCGAAGTGACTCCCGATCAGCGGCTGGCGGCTAGGGGCTAGCGGCTAGAACCCCAACGCCGTCACGCGTGACCTGAGAACGAAACCCTGATGCAGATCATCCGCAACCGGCGTGAGTTCGACGTCTGCATCGTCGGGTCAGGGGCCGGCGGGGGGATGGCCGCCAAGGTGCTCACCGAGGCCGGCGCGGACGTCGTGATGCTCGAAGCCGGCGTCATGTGGGACGCCGCCCGCGACGCGAAGATGTTCACGTGGACCTACGACGCGCCGCATCGCGGCGCGGCGATCCCCGAGCGCCAGTTCGGCGAGTTGGACGCCGGCCTGGGCGGCTGGACGCTCGACGGCGAGCCCTACACGACCGGTCCCGACAGCCGGTTCGACTGGTTCCGTACGCGGATGCTCGGCGGGCGCACCAACCACTGGGGTCGCATCTCGCTGCGCTTCGGTCCCGACGACTTCCGCCGCCGCAGCCTCGACGGCCTGGGCGACGACTGGCCGATCGGCTACGACGACCTGAAGCCGTACTACGACCAGGTGGACGACCTGGTCGGCGTCTTCGGCACGGTCGAGGGCCTGCACAACGAGCCGGATGGCCACTTCCTGCCGCCGCCCCGGCCGCGCTGCTACGAGTTGCTCTTCAAGCAGGCCGCCGACCGGCTCAAGATCACCTGCATCCCGTCGCGGCTGTCGATCCTGACGCGGCCGCACAACGGCCGCAAGGCCTGCCACTACTGCGGCCAGTGCGGACGCGGCTGCGCGATCCACGCCAACTTCTCGTCGCCCTCGGTGCTGCTGCCGCCGGCGCTGGCCACCGGGCGGCTGACGCTGATCACCGGCGCGATGGCGCGCGAGGTGACGACCGACGAGACCGGCCTGGCCACCGGCGTCGCCTACATCGACACGACGACCGGCCGCGAGAACCACGTGCGGGCACGGATCGTCGTGCTGGCGGCCAGCGCCTGTGAGTCGGCGCGGATTCTGCTCAACTCGACCTCGTCCCGCTTTCCGCACGGGCTGGCCAATTCCAGCGGCGCGGTCGGGCGCTACCTGACCGACACCACCGGCGTGAGCGTGAGCGGCTTCATTCCGAAGATGATGCACGGCGTGCCGCACAACGAGGACGGCGTTGGCGGCATGCATCTCTACATGCCGTGGTGGCTCGACAACCGCACGCTCGACTTCCCGCGCGGGTATCACATCGAGCCCGGCGGCGGCCGGCGGATGCCCGGGGCCGGCTTCCTCGGCGGCATCCATCGCTTCCGCGGCACCGACGGCGCGGGACAGGCGATCGTCCCGGCCGGCTACGGCAAGACGCTCAAGGACGACTACCGGCGCTTCTATGGCGCCACCGTCAACTTCTCTGGCCGCGGCGAGATGATCCCGAACGAGCACAGCTACTGCGAGATCGATCCCGCCGTGGTCGATCGGTGGGGCATCCCGGTGCTGCGCTTCCACTTCAAGTGGACCGACTACGAATACAACCAGGTGCGCCACATGCAGCAGACGTTCCGCGCCCTCATCGACGAGATGGGCGGCACGGCGCTGTCGCCGATGCCGCCGCGCGACCGCGGCTACGGCATCGAGCCGGGCGGGCGCATCATCCACGAGGTCGGGGTGACGCGCATGGGGCACTCGCCGACCACCTCGGTGCTGAACGCGCAGTGCCAGGCCCACGACGTGAAGAACCTCTTCGTCGCCGACGGCGGGCCGTTCGTCACCAACGCCGACAAGAACGTGACCTGGACGATTCTGGCGCTGGCGATGCGGACCAGCGAGTACATCGCCGGCGAACGGAAAGGCGGGGCGGCTCTGATGGCGGCGATGACGCGGCGCACCCTGCTGCACCTGCTGGCCGCCGCGCCGGCGGCGGCCGGATTCGCCTGGAACGACGCCGAGGCGACGGCGGCCCACACGCTGGCGCAGGCGGCGCGCGGCGCGGCGGGAGCCGGCACGCCGTTCACGCCGGCGTTCTTCACCGCGCACGAATACGAGACCGTGCGCCTGCTCGCCGACCTCATCATCCCGCGCGACGAACGATCCGGTGGGGCTACCGACGCCGGCGTGCCCGAGTTCATCGACTTCCTGCTGGCCGAGGAGCCGAAGCTGCCCGAGGCGTCGCGGCGTCAGACGGCGATGCGCGGCGGCCTGGCCTGGCTCGACCTCGAGTGCCAGCGGCGGTTCGACGAGACGTTCGTCGGCTGCAGCGAGGCGCAGCGGACGACCCTGCTCGACGACATCTCGCAACCGCCGCCGATCGAGGAGGCCGTCGAGGAGCGGGCGGCGGCGGAGCCAGCCACCCTGCCGATTCGGGCCCACGGCCGCGCCTTCTTCGCCAGCTTCCGCGACCTCACGGCGACGGGCTTCTGGAGCAGCCGCCTGGGCATGGACGACCTGCAGTTCATGGGCAACCGCGTCGTGACCGAATGGACCGGCTGCCCCGACGCCGCGCTGGCCAAGCTCGGCGTGCGCTATCCGCTCTAGCTGGCTTTCAGCTCGCGGATGCGGATGTTGCGGAAGGCCAGCAGGCCGGCGTGATCGCCCTGCATCGCGATGTGTCCCGTGTTGGCCCGGCCGAAGCGCGGCCACTTGCCGAACTTGCTGGCCTTCACCTTCGCTTCCCAGTCGGGACTCCACAGCTCGTACTCGAGCAGCTTGATGCCGTTGAGCCAATGCTCCACGTGCGGCCCGCGGGCGACGATGCGGGCGCGGTTCCACTCGCCGGTTGGCTTGAGGTGCCCGGCCGGCGACGGGTACAGGGCATAGGCGGCGCCGGCGCAGGTGAGCCGCGTCTTGTTGTCCTCGCCGCTGACGTCGTCGAGCAGCTGGTATTCCGGCGCCGTCCAGTAGATGTGGGTCTCCTCCTCGGTGCCCCGATAGAAGATGCCGCTGTTGCCGGCCTCGCCGATCTTCCAGTCCATCTCGAGCTCGAAGTCGGCGAACTGGTCGCGCGAGACGATGTCGGCGACCTGCCCGTCCTTGGTGAGCGTGCCGTCGACGACCCGCCAGCCCGCCGGGGCGGCGTCGCTCTTGTAGCCGCGCCACCCGTCGAGCGACCGTCCGTCGAAGAGCAGCCGCCAGCCGGCAGCCTGCTCCGCGGCGGTCAGCGAGGGGGCGGGCATTTCGCCGGAGTTCGCGGACAAGTTCCAGGCCACGAGGGTCATCGTAACCGCGACGCAGGTCAGCGCGCGCGTGAACATGGTCAGCCTCCCACGCCCAGCATACTCAAAAGGCAACGGCCCCGGTGCCTGTGACACCGGGGCCGTTACTCGTTCGAGCGGTCCAGCTACTTCGTCAGCTGCAAGAGATACGGTCCGCCGGTCTGGTAGCCGGCGTTGTCCGGGTCGATGGTCACCTTGTAGTCGCCGACTTCGTAGGACCGGCCATCCGGGTACTTCGTCTGCAGGTTGAAGGTCCAGATCCCGCCCGAGTAGCGGAACGAGCTGCCTCCGGAATCGGTGTTGGTCAGTTGGGCGATGGCATTGCACTGCGTCGCCGAGACGACGCGGCAGACCGTCACCCGGTGGGTCACCTGCGCGCTATTGACGACGGTCGCGCCGCTCTTGTACTGCCACTTCACCGCCGTCGTGCTCCCGGCCTTGGCCTTGCTCGGCGGGAGGTTCTGGACGGCCACGAAGGCGTAGAGCGCCTGCGGGTTCACGGTCACGGTGAAGGTGGTGCTGTTGGCCTTCCCTGGTGAGCAGGGCACCGGCGGGGCGGCATGACTGCACTGCGTGTCCTGCGTCGCCAGGGTGATCGTGACGGTGCCGGTGTCGAGGCCCGTATGGGTGACCCTTGCGGTTCGATCCGTGCCGCTGCCGCCGAATGAGAAGCTGAAATCCTGCGCGGTCAGTAACGGGTTCGTGGAGCCCGTCACCTCCGCACCCACTGTCAGAATATTCGCCGGCGCCGCCCCCGAGGCGAAAGTTTCGAGGTCGCCGACGGTGAATGCCAGGTCCGCCGTGCTGGTATTGGTGAAGATGGTCTGCGCGGCGATGGCGTGCGCGATGGTCGGAACGGCGTTCGTGATCGTCACCGGCGCGTCGGGCGTGCTGCCGATGCTCTCCAACTCCTCCATGAGGTTGGTCACGGAGTTCCTGACCAGGTAGGTCGCCGTCACGTAGTAGAGATACGTCTGGCCCTGCACGAGCCGGTGCGAGTTGGGATCGATCCACTCGAAGTGCCTGTTGTCCGCACCCTGAACGGCCGGAACGGTGACGGTGCCCGCGCTCGCAAACGGTCCTGGCTGTCCGGAGAGGGCATCCCGGAGCGCCCGGTACACCGTGTAGCGGATGATGCCGCCGACGCTGGGAGCGGTCCAGCTCACGCGGACGTAGTCCTCTGGTTGCGTCGGTGTGGCCGGCGGGCAGTTCACTCCGCCGAACTGGCAGGCGGCCACCGCATACGGCGGCACCCGGGTCAGATCGTTCGCCAGGGTTTCGTCGATCTCGCCGTCGTCGCCGAAGAGGTCGCCATCGCCGAGGTCGCCCTTGCCGAGGTCGCCCTTGCCGAGATCGCCCTTGCCGAGGTCGCCCTTCCCGAGGTCGCCTTTGCCGAGGTCGCCCTTGCCCAGGTCGCCTTTGCCCAGGTCGCCCTTGCCCAGGTCGCCCTTGCCCAGGTCGCCCTTGCCCACGTCGCCAGAGAGCGGACCGACGATCAGCGCGCCCGTGGTCGGATCGACGAACAGCCCACCGACGTTGCGGCGGCTGCCGATCTGATTCACCTGGAGGCTGGTCCAGTCGTTCGACCCCCGTGAGGCTGAAGTCGCCCGACGTCGACGCAAGCCGTTGAAGTTGAGGTCCTGCGGCGGGCGCGTTCCGGCGTTGATGACGCCGTCACCGGCCCAGTCGATGCTGCCGTGATCCGGCGACTCGAGGCGAACGTAGCCGGTTGCCCCGACGGGGTATTCGCCCGGGTTGATAGTCGACCCGTCGCAGTGCCGAACCGAGGCCTTGATTCCCGGTCGGCTCGCCAGCGAGCCGCCAGTGACGATTGGCGCATACCAGGCCATCCGGTAGGGCGAGTTCACGCCGGTCGAGCCGTCGATCAAGCTCGCCTCGTCGAAGATGCTCGTCTGCGCATTGGCCGAGAAGTCGATATTGGGAAGGCCGTCGGCGCCGACCAGCCCGCGGAGCTGATAGGCGTAGTTCATCACGCTGAAGTACTGCGGCTTGCAGTTGGGCTCGAAGGCCTCGCCGCCGTGCCGCCGGCCCATGGTGTGCCCGATCTCGTGGGTCAGCGTGGCGGCCTGCATGAACGGCGTGCCGGTCGGCGTCACGTTGTCGTAGTCGAGGAAGGCGCCGAGCGTCACCAGCGTGTCGGCGCCCGGGAAGTCGCCGATGCCGGTGTTGGTTCGCGGCGTGTGGAAGTCGGGGTTCGGCGTCGTGCCGGCCGCGCACCGATCGTCGGCGCCGGCGTCGACGGCGGGGCCGGCGCCAGCAGCAGCGAGGCACGGCTTTTCAGACTTGGGCAGGCCCAGGGCGTGGGCGAACAGCGCGTAGCGGAACATGTGCATGCGGTTGCTGTCGAACCGCCGCGTGCACGAGTAGGTCGTTGCGCCCACCGTCGTGCCGCAGAGCTCTTCGTCGAAGTTGGCAGGCGTCGCGGCGCCGTTGACCGACAACACCTGATCGCGCAGGAACCGGAATCCCGACTTCCACCCGACCGTGCCGGGATGATTCTTGTACTGGCACTCCCACTCCGGAGCGTTCGCCCCCGGCGTGCAGACGGTGACCATCTCGTCGATGGCCTCGCCGCCGCGGGCCAGGGCCGGCGCCTGTCCGAGCGTCCCGGATGATGTATCGGAGCAGGCGTCGTCCTCGCACGGCAGGTAGCCGTCGCCGACGTCGAAGTGAAGGGCGATTCCACCGTCCGGCGCGTTCCCAAAGGTGTCACCCACCAGCTTCAGCGCTTCGTGCCCGGGCCGGTGGTCGTGCCGCGCCCTGAGCTGGCTACCGTAGTAGACCGAATCCAGATCCGGGTTCACATCGTCGCTGTCCACCTGCCCGGCGACGCCCATGTAGCCGATCTCGACGAACAGATCCTTCCGGGTCGGCGTCGCCCCCATGGCACCCAGCAGCGGCAGCGGCTGGCCCTTCGGGTCGAACAGCTGCGGCGCGGTGCCTCCGCCGCTCAGCGGGCTGCCGGCGGTCTCCCAGACATCCAGCAACCCGTCGTGGTCGGTGTCCTGCACCTCGGTCTTGAAGACGATGGCCGCCAGCGTGAGACAGTCGCGGCCGCCGCCGCCCGACACGTCGTTGCTGATCGTGGTCGCGATCTGGGCGGCATTCGCGTCCACCGTGGCGGAATACGTCCGGGTATCCCAGGTGGCCCCATCGTGGCCGTTGAACTCGTTCGTCGCGCCACCGCCGGGATACAACACGAAATCGTTCTTTTCGGCCTGCCCGCTCCCCACGATGTAGGAGATCTTCGCGTTGTTGGGAGCAGCGGAGGCCTGATAGAAGCCCTGGATCGGCTGCACCAGCGTCCGCTGGTCATTGTTGAGCGTCACGCCGTCGTCGTAGAGGACGATGGCGCTCAGATTCATCGACGCCAGCCGGTAGACGATGACCAGGCTCGCGCCCAGCGCCATCGGCGAGTTGTTGCCGTTGGGACCTGAATCCGGGACGCTGACCGCATGGCCCATGCCGACGCCGACGGGCGTGTTGACGGACAACTTCCCGTAGTTGGGGTTCGTCTGCGCGTTCCCCGTGAGGTCGGTCGCGAAGAAACGGAGGACATCCGCGCGGTAGGTCCAGGTCGTCGCCCCGCCGCTTCCCGTGGACCCGCCGGGGTTGTAACAGGGGGCCGTGCCGGCGAAGGCCAGGGTCTTGCCAAACGGCTCGGGGTCGGTGGCCGGCGTGGCCGGGTTGTCGAGCGACAGGTTGTAGCCCTTGAACTTTACGCCGAGGCTGCCGGTATCGGGACCGGTAGTCGTCACCACCTGCCAGTAGAGAAATGCGGCTACGATGTCGGCGCCGGCCGGAACACCTTGGACCGGGATGGTCCCGGTGGCGAGTCCATTAGCGCCGCCTTGCCCGCGAAGACCGATGCCGGCAGTCACGACGTCGCCGGTGACGAAGTAGTTCTTGAAGAACGACATCGAATCCGACGGGGGCCTGCGCGCCGACTCGCGCGGAAGCCAGGGGCAGCAGCAGTGCACCAGCGACGACTGCCAGCAGTAGCTCGCTTCATTTCTAATCTCTCCGCGTCAGCCGGAAACCGTTGGGGGCACCGGCTCGGTCCGAGTGGGAGTGCCGACTACGGCTGAGTATGCACGGTTTATTAACGGCGAGGCGGCACAAAGTGAACACCGCGAAAAGACCCCGCCTGAGCCAGAATTCGCGACAAATTCGGCGAAATCCCGTCATGCAGGCGCGACATTTGTCTGGGTGGGGCTTGCCTTTCAGGTGGCCGCAGGCGTCTCCGGGCTCAGCCCTCGACGCCGTCCACGGCACAGTTGGGCAATTGCCCCGGCAGGTGCGTCGGCGCGCACCTCCCGCGCCGGCCGACATCGCCGTGCCCGCCGGCTTTCGGGTCGACGTCTTCGCCGCCGGCCTCACCGGGGCGCGACACCTGGCGGTGAGCCCCGAAGGCACGCTGGTCGTGGCCCGGCGGACCGAGATCGTCGCCTTGCCCGACGCGAACGGCGACGGGCGCGCCGAACCCGAGGTGCTGCTGAGCGGCCTCACCTACGCGCACAGCCTCGCGTTCGCCAACGGCTTCCTCTACTTCACGACCACCCCGGCGCTGATGCGCGTGCGCTGGGCGAACGGCCGGCCCGACGGCGTGCCCGAGCGGCTGGCCGATCTACCGACGTCCACGCCCTCGCTGCACACCTCGCGATCGCTGGTCGTCGGGCGCGACGGGCGGCTCTACGTCTCGATCGGATCGTCGTGCAACGTGTGCGTCGAGCCCGACGCGCGGCGCACGACGATTCAGGTGTTCGACGCCGACGGCAAGAACGGCCGCACGTTCGCGTCGGGGCTGCGCAACGCCGTCGGCATGGCGTGGCATCCCGAGACCGGCGCGCTGTGGACGACCGACATCGGCCAGGACCAGCTGAGCGAGACGTTGCCGCCCGACGAAATCGACATCGTCGAAGAGGGACGGCACTACGGCTATCCCTTCTACTACGGTCGTGGTGTCCCGAACACGGTGCCCGAGGTCCAGAACGTCACGCGCCCGGTCACCGCGGAGCAGGCCGTGCCTCCCGTGGTCGAACTCCCGGCCCACACCACGCCGCTCGGCCTCGCCTTCTACGCCGGCACGCAGTTCCCGGCTCCGTACCGCCAGGCGCTCTTCGTGTCGATGAAGGGGTCGAGCACGATTCCCAGCAAGGTCGGCTACAAGCTCGTGCGGGTCGTGATGAAGGACGGCCGGCCGGCCGGCGTCGAGGACTTCGCCACCGGCTGGTTGAAGGACGGCGAGGTCTCGGGTCGGCCCGTGGGCCTGGCGACAGGTGCCGACGGCGCGCTCTACGTCGCCGACGACAACAAGGGGTTCATCTACCGCATCAGCTACGGGCGCTGAGCCCCGGCGACGCCCGCTCGATTGCCCACCGGCGAGCGGCCAGGACAATGGGGGGGCCGACCCCCACCAGGTGCAAAGCGATCACCTGCAGCGTGGTGGCCGTCCACGGCCCCGGAAACCGGCCGATCGCCGAGAGGGGAACTACGGCGTAGTTCATCGCCAGGAACACGACGAGCCCGTAGAACGGTCCCGACGATCGAGGGCCGGCGCGCCAGCGCCGGCGCCGCCCGGCACGCCGCCACGAACACTGCGGCCGCGCCCATGGCCACCACGAAGTGGAGCAGCAGGCCAAGCGCTGCCAGCCCGGCCCCGCCGGTTCGCGCCGCGGCGGTACCGACGACGCCGGCGGCGATCGAGCGCAGGATGCCGGCGGGGGGCGCTGGCCAGTACACCGCGAACGCGCCGAGGATGTCGAACAGGCCGGCCAGCAGGCCACCGATGGCGATGGCAACGCCGGGCCGGCTCGGGGCGGGGGAGTCTGCCATCGCGCGCGCTATCGCTTGTCGACCACGACGCGCCCGTCCTTCATCACCCACCGCACGCCCGAGATCACCGCGTCGATGTCCTTCAGCGGATCGCCTTCCACCGCGACCAGGTCGGCGAGAAACCCGGGCGCGACGCGCCCGAGCCGGTCGGCGGCGCCGAGCATCGCCGCCGGCACCGTCGTGGCCGTGGCCAGGGCCTGCGCCGGGGTCAGGCCGGCCCGGACGAACCAGCCGAGCTCTCGCGTGTTCTGGCCGAACATCGTGTAGACCGCGTCGGACCCCATCGCCAGCCTCACGCCGGCGCGCACGGCGCGCCGCACCGACTCGAGGTTGCGGTTGATGTAGTCCTTCAACGCCGCCTCGGCGCTCTCGGGGAAGCCGTACTCCGCCTGCGCGTCGATGTAGTAGCGGTTGTGATCCACGGTGGGCACCCACACGGTGCCGCGCCTGGCCATCTCGGCCAGCGTCGCCTCGTCGATGTCGGCCCCGTGCTCGACCGAATCGGCGCCGGCCCGCACCGCGTCACTCACTCCGCTCGCGCCGTAGGAGTGGATGGCCACTTTCGCGCCCTGCGCGTGGGCGGCGTCGACGATGGCCTTCATCTCCTCGAAGGTGAGGGTCTGGGTGCCGTCCACGACGTCGAAGCCGCCGCGGGACCCGAACACCTTGATCCAGTCGACGCCGGACTTCACGCGCTCGCCGACCAGCGCCGCCAGCGCGCCGGGCGCCGGCGTGCCGGGCGAAGCGGCCGGCCGCGACCCCACCGACACGCCCGGCCCCGAGGCGAAGATGCGTGGCCCCGTCATGGCGCCCGTCGCGATGAGCTCACGCATCGCCAGGTCGGTGTCGCTCGCGGCGTTCAGGTCGCGTACCGTCGTGACCCCGGTCTCGAGGGTCCGGCGCGCGTTGTCCTGAGCCAGGAACACGGTCACGGCCGGCAGCCGCCGCTGCCCGCGCGGGCGCGTGCCCGGAGCGCGATCCCAGTAGTAGGTGATGTGGGTGTGCGCGTCGATGAGCCCTGGCAGCCCGGTGAAGCGCCGCAGATCGACGACCTCGGCGCCGGCGGGAACGGCCTGCGATCCGCTGCCGACGGCCCGGATGCGATCGCCGTCGATGGTCACGACCGCGTCGGCGATGGTGCGCTCGCCGTCCCACAGCTGGCCGAACCGCACGGCGCGCATCTGGGCCGCGGCGACGCCAGCCGTGCCGAGCACGACGACGAGCGACAGCACGACGGCGCGGCGGCCCATGGCGCCGTCATGATAGCCGCTTGGGCTCGCTCAGCGGGTTGGCGTCTCGCCTCGGCCGGGACGGCGCCGGTCGTCCTCGAGCGCTTCGCCGACCGCCGGCTCGTCGGCCTCGGTGCCGGCGATGTCCACGTCCTGGTCAGCCGAGGCGGGCGGGCTATGCGGAGGCGGTTCGTCGCGTCGGGGCTCGACGGGATCCGGTGGAGGATTCGGGGCGGGCTGGCTCGGCATCGGGGCCTCTCCTGATGTTCAGCGGTTCGTCGATGAGCTGCTCGACCGCAGCGCTGATCGACGGCTGTGACGGCAGGGCCGCGACCTCGCCCGCGGCGAGCGCTGTGGGAACGTGATGGACGCGCGGGTGCCAGCGGCGCAGCCAGTCGGCCTGCGCCGCGCTCGCCGCCAGCACCACGTCGGCGCGCTCCAGCGCGTCGCGTTCCGCCCGCGTGGGCCGGGGCGAGGCGCTGCGCGCCGGGTAGTCGTACACCGTGCCTCCCGCCGTCACGCGGTCGACAACCGGCAGCGCGTCGGCATCGCGCACCCACACGAGGGGCGCGCGGATGCTGTCGTTGTCGAGCACGGCCTCGAGCAGCGGCGCGATGAGCTGGCACTGAGTGCGCCGGTCGGCGCCGTCCGGCAGGAACGGCGTCAGGAGCATAACCGCCCCCGCCCGCGCGGCGCTCAGCAGCGACAGGCGGCACGGATGCACGCTCCGCTCGAGCACGTAGACCCGGCGCGATGCGGCCAACGCACTCATCACGTGGAAGAGCCGGCGGTGGCGCTGGTGCCACTCGGAGTCGGCGAGACACAAGACGGGCAAAGGCATTGGCGGGTCCGTACGTCCTGCGGATCCAATTCGCGTGCCCGTGCCCCGGCCTCGGGAAGGGCACCGCGCGTGCACACTTGAGTGCAGAAGTCCTCAGCATGCGCAGAATGGAGGCTCTGCAGAGCGGGTGATCCGGGGCAGGGCGTGGCACGCTTGATGCTCTCTGACTGTTCGTGAGCGTCTCTCGTGCCGGCGGCCCCCTGTCTGCGTCCCCCGGCGATGTCCAGCGCCCGGAGCCGCCCTTCCCGCCGCAGCATCAAGCTCGACCGGGGCTCGAGTCTCGGATGCAACCGACCCCGCAGAGCCGGGGCGACGGCTATGGTGGGGCGGAGCGGCTCCGCGGCCAGGTCGCGATCGTGACCGGCGGCGATTCCGGGATCGGCCGCGCCACCTGCGTGCTGTTCGCGCGCGAAGGAGCCTCGGTTGCGATCACCTACCTCCCGGTCGAGCAGCAGGACGCCGAGACTACGGCCGAGCTCGTGACGCAGGAAGGCGAGCGGTGCCTGCTGCTGCCGGGCGACCTCACCGACCGGTTGGTGTGCGACCGTGTCGTGCGCGACACGGTGCGCCACTACGGGCGTCTCGACATCCTGGTGAACAACGCCGCTTTTCAGCAGCACCGCGAGTCGATCGCCGAGATCGACGACGAGCAGTGGGATCGCACCTTCCGCACCAACGTCTACGCCTACTTCTACATGGCGCGCGCCGCCCTGGCCTACCTGGGACGCGGGGCGGCGATCGTGAACGTCGGTTCGGTCACCGGGCTGGAAGGCAGCGGTCACCTGCTCGACTACGCGGCCACCAAGGGAGCGATTCACGCCTTCACCAAGTCGCTGGCGCGCAACCTCGTCGACCGCGGCATCCGGGTGAACGCCGTCGCGCCCGGGCCGGTGTGGACACCGCTGAACGTCGCCGACAAGCCGGCCGACCAGGTGAGCTCGTTCGGGCAGGACACCCCGATGCGCCGGCCGGCCCAGCCCGACGAGATCGCGCCGGCGATCGTCTTCCTGTCGTCGGCGCGCGACTCCAGCTACATGACCGGGGAAGTCGTAAGCCTGCTCGGCGGTGCCACCACTGCCTGAGCGCCAGGCGAGCTGTCAGGCCAACTCGGCGCCGCGGATCCCGCACTCCTTCATCTTGTTGAGCAGCGTCTTGTAGCTCACCTTCAGGTGCGCGGCCGTTTTGCGCCGGTTCCAGCGGAACCGGTTGAGGGCTTCGTTGATGGCCTGGCGTTCGGCGTCCATGGCCGCGGCGCGCGCCAGGTCGTGCAGGCTCACCGGCTCGGCGGGCCGCGCCGGCTCGCGCGTTTCGGTTTCCGGTGCTGAAGCTCGCTCCGGCGTGGGTGGTGCGGCCGGCGCCGCCGCCTCGGCCGGCGGCGTCGAGGCCACCGGCAGCACCGGCGCCACCGGCGCGGCGACGGGAGGCGGCGCGATGGTCTCGTTTGCCGGCACGCCGTTCTGGTGATTGTAGGCGGCCAGCCGACCGAGCTCCTGCTGGATGAACTGCTCGTCCTGCAGCACCACCATCCGCTTCATCATGTTCTCGAGCTCGCGGACGTTGCCCGGCCAGGAATAGGCGGTGAGCTGCTTCATCAAGGTGGCGCTCGGCCGCTGCATCGGGCGGCGGTAGAGCCGCGAGAACTTCGCGATGAAGAACTCGGCCAGCGGCGCGATCTCCTCCCGCCGTTCGCGCAGCGGCGGAACGTGCAGTTCGATCACCTGCAGACGGTAGTACAGGTCCTCGCGGAAGCTGCCGGCCCGCATCATCGCCTGGAGGTCGCGGTTGGTCGCCGCGATCACCCGGACGTCGATGGTCACCTTGCGGTTGCTGCCCAGCCGGGTGAGTTCGCCGTCCTGCAGCACGTGCAGCAGCTTGGCCTGGAGGCCCGGCGGCAGCTCGCCGATCTCGTCGAGCATGATCGTGCCGTGCTGCGCGAACTCGAACCGCCCGACCCGGGTCTGGCCGGCGCCGGTGAACGCCCCGCGTTCGTGGCCGAAGAGCTCGCTCTCCAGCAGGTCGGCGGGGAGCGCGGCGCAGTTCACCTTGACGAACGGCTTCTGCCGCCGGCTCGAGCGGCGCAGGAGCTCGCGGGCGATCACTTCCTTGCCGACGCCGCTCTCGCCGCGCAGCAGGACGCTGACGTCGCTGTCGGCCACGCGATCGAGCATCGCCATCACGGGCTGCATGGCGCGGCCCGAACTCCAGCATGGCTGCACGCCGTCGGGGTCCTCGGCCAGCTGCACCCCGATCCGCTCGATCTCGGCGGTGAGCGATTCCCGCTCCAGCGCATTGCGGATCGCCGCCTCGAGCGCCGCCTCGCCGACCCCGCCGGCGTCGCCGGGCTTCAACACGTAGTCGGCGGCCCCGAGGCGCACCGCTTCGACGATGGTGGCCGGCGCCTGCCGCCCCGACAGCATGATCACCTGGGTGGTCGGATGCGCCTGGCGGATGTGACGCAGCGTCTCCAGGCCGTCGACGTCGGGCATCATGACGTCGAGCAGCACGACGCTGGGCACCGGCCCGGTGCGCAGACCGTCGAGCAGCGCGGCGCCGCTGTGGTACGCGTCCACCTCGTAGCCGCGCGTGCCGAGCAGCGTCTGCAGGTAGCCGGCAAAGGCCTCGTCGTCGTCTACTACTGCCAACCGAGCTGTCATGGCGTCACCTCGATCGGCAAGGCCACTCCCGTGCCCGGCCGGTTGGCGCCGGCCGCCCACACTCGGCCGCCGGCGTTGGCAATGGTCTGGCAGGCCAGCGGGAGCGAGAACCCGCCGCCCTTCCACGGATCGAGGGCCTGGCCCGAGAGCGAGTCACGCTCTGGCCCCGACGTGAACCACAACTCGCGGTCGGTCACCCCAATCGACACGGCGCCGGGATGCCCGGCGCGATCCGGGGGCCCGGCCAGGAGCACGCGCGTGACCGCGTCGGCAAGCCGGTCGGCATCGCCCGCGACGCTGACCAGGCCGCGGGCCTGCTCCTCGACCCGCACCGCAATCGGCTGGCGCTCGAGGTGCTCGATCACCCGGCCCACCAGGCGTTCCGCCGAGACGACCACCCGCGGCGCGGCCGCCTCGTCGCCGACCAGGGTGGCGGCGTCGGTGCAGAGACCCGACACCTTGTCGAGGGCCAGCTGAGCCTGGGCTAGGGCCCGCTCGCGCTGGTCGCCCGGCGGGAGGCGATCCTCCCGGAGCAGCCGCAGATATCCCTGCGCGACTCCGACCGGAGTACGGATATCGTGGATCAGGACGTGCAGCGCACGTTCGCTAGTCGTCACCTTGGGCGAGCCTCCATGTTGGGGGGGAGGTCGATCTCCCGAACCGCCGTGGTCGCCGGATCCACTTTATATGCCAACGCCTACCCTGCCGCGCGTTCTCATCGTCGACGACTATCCCGATGCCACCGAGGTCTGGGCCCTGTACCTGCGGGCGTCCGGCTTCGACGTGGAGACCGCCTCCGACGGTCCCGAGGCGATTGCGAGGGTCACCGAAACGCGCCCGAGTATCGTCGTCATGGACCTGGATTTACCCGGATGTTCGGGCATCGACGTGGCCCGCGCGCTGGACGCGGATCCCCAGACGCGGAGCATCCCGCGCATCGCCGCCACCGGCTGTTCCGACCGCCGCACGCTCGACGAAGCGCGGGCGCACTTCACGATGATCGTCACCAAACCGTGCGATCCATCCGAGCTCGTGGTCCAGCTCCGTCGTCTGCTGGCCGGTGGGTAGCCGGCTACTCACATTCGGCACCAATCAACCTACTCAGGCCCATTGCGGGGGACGGACATCCCGCGCGACCTTGGCACGACCTCTGCTCGCTGGCTCAGCGTCATCGGAGGTCCGGATGCTGAACACGATACTCGTGCTGTTGATTGTGCTCTGGTTGCTCGGCATGGTGAGCTCGTACACGCTCGGGGGGTTCATCCACCTGCTGCTCGTGCTGGCCGTGGCCGTGGTCCTGATCCGGGTGATCCAGGGGAAGAGCCCGACGTTGTAGCCGGGCTCACCGGATGCCGTGGCCTATTCCCTGACCGCGCCCGACGCGCGAGTGGTAGGCGCTACGCTGGTCACCGTGCCACGCCCGGTGACCTTCGCCGTGGGCTGTTGTGTTGCCCTTACGGGCGCGGCGGTCTGGATCAGTTGGCTGGTTGGGATACCTGGCGCCGGCTCGTTGGTGGAGGGGTCGCGCGTCATGGTACCCGCCACGGCGTTCGGATTCGCGTGCGTCGGTGTCGGGCTGGCGCTGTTTGGCGTGGGCGCGCCGCCGTGGTGCCTCCCGGCGTTGGCAGCCCTGGCGGTGGTGGTGCCGGTCGCCACTCTGTCCGAGTACGCGACCGGATCGCGCTGGGGCCTCGAGAACCAGTTCGGCGTCTCGTTCCGCGGTGAGGATCCGTACGCCGGCCGGATGTCGGCGATGACTGCGCTGACGCTGGTGCTGCTCTCGTCGAGTCTTGCCGCGCTGCCGTGGGGTGGCCGGGGGCCGGCGGTGGTGCGCCTGGCAGCGGGTACGACCCTGGCGATGAGCTGGTTCGCGGTGCTGGCGGTGTCGCTGGACGGGTCGCGCATGGCCGACGTGCCGGGCTTCCCCGGCATGGCGGTGTTGACCATCGCCCTTCTTGCCCTCAGCAGCGTGACCGTCCTCGCCAGCTCCGAACACGCGCTGGCGCAGCTGCGCGGTGGACAGGTGAAGAGCGCGATCGCCCCGGGGACGCTCGCCCTGGCGTTCGCGCTGCCGCTGCTGCTGGGACGGGCGCGCGAGCTGCTCAGCCGTCGTCTCGACGCCGAGCTGGCCACCGCCCTGGTCGTCGTCGTGTTCGCCGCGATGCTGGCCATCGTCGTCTGGCAGACGTTGCGGCGCATCCAGAGCTTCCAGACGCAGCGCGAGCGCCTGCTGCTGGACCTCGAGGCGCGGGTCGGCGAGCGGACCAAGGCGCTGGCCCTCGCCAATGCGCAGCTGCAGACCAGCGAGGGCCGATTGCGCGAGGCCGACCGCCGGAAGGACGAGTTCCTCGCCACCCTCGCCCACGAGCTGCGCAATCCGCTGGCGCCGATCCGCACCGGGCTCGAGATCCTGAAAGACGACGCGGTGTCGCCCACCATCGTCTCGCACGCGCACCAGGTGATCGGCCGGCAGATGCGACACCTCGTCCGGCTCATCGACGATCTGCTCGACGTCAGCCGGATCACGGCCAACAAGCTCGACCTGCGGCTGGAGCCGGTCAGTGTCTCCGAGATCCTGCACCAGAGCGTCGAGACCACGCGCGGCGACATCGATCGGGCGCAGCACGTCCTCACGCTCTCGCTGCCGCCCGAGCCCCTGCATGTGCTCGGCGACCCGACGCGGCTGACGCAGATCGTCGCCAACCTGCTGCAGAACGCCTGCAAGTACACCCCGCGCGGCGGGCAGATCCTGCTGGGCGCGGGACGCGTGGGCGACGCCGTCGAACTTCGCGTGCGCGACAACGGCATCGGCATTGCGGCCGCGAGCCAGCCGCGCCTGTTCGAGAAGTTCTCGCAGGTATCGCCGGCGATCGGCCAAACGCAGGGCGGGTTGGGGCTGGGGCTGGCGCTGGTGCGCGGCCTCGTCTCGCTGCACGGCGGGGTGGTCGATGTCCACAGTGACGGCCCTGGCCAGGGCAGCGAGTTCGTCGTGCGCCTGCCGGTCACCGATCCGGCGGTCGATCCGGCCGGCGATCACCCCGCCGCGATCCCGCGAAGGCCGGTCGCGGCGCATCCTGGTCGTCGACGACAACGTGGACAACGCCGATTCGCTGGCGTTGTACCTGCGCCAGCACGGACATCTGGTCGAGACGGCGTACGACGGCGAGACCGCGTGTGCCGCCGCCGAGCGCTTCCGGCCCGATCTCATGCTGCTGGACATCGGGCTGCCGAAGTGCAGCGGCCACGAGGTGTGCAGCCGGGTGCGGTCGCAACCGTGGGGGGCGCGCATCCGGATCATCGCCCAGACCGGCTGGGGCCAGAATGCCGATCGCCTGCGCAGCACCGAAGCCGGTTTCGACGGCCACCTGGTGAAGCCGGTGGATCCCGACGAGCTCACCGCGCTCATCAGCCGCGTCGAATGACGACGTGGACGCGTGGCACCGGACTTGAACATGTCGCGGTCATGACACAGCCGCCGCGCACGCCATCGATGCCGCCGCCAGCCAGCCGCGAGGCCGGACTCGACGAGACCGTGGAGGACAGCTTCCCGGCCAGCGATCCGCCGTCGACCATTCCCGATCCGCTGCTGCCCGATGGGCCGCCGCGCGACGAGGCGCCGCCACCGCCGCGCCCCGAGACGCCCGCAAGACGCTGGAGCGACGCCGGCCGCGCGCACCTTTCCTAGCACACGAACCCGCGGCCGACCGGGCTGCGCTATACTTCGCCGCCGAGGGCCGCGTCCTGGCCGGCAATTGCTCCTTCAGCGTGCCCGTTCGCGCCGCCGCGATCGGCACGCCGAGGTGTTCCCCATGATGAAGCTGATCGGCGTGGTGCTCGTGGTCGTCGGCTTGGCACTGGCCGTCGCGACCGTTCTCAGCGTCGGCGAGGCGCCAGGCGGAACGCCGGTGGCCCGGGCGCGGCCGTCGCAGAGCACGGATGCGCTCGTGAGCATCGCGCTGCCCCTGGTGGCGGCCGCGAGTTTTGCCGCGGGTATCGTCCTCATCATCGTGGGCATGGGGCACTGGAGCCGTCCCCGCCATTACTCCAACCCTGGAGATGCCGTGGTCGATCCCGAGGCGCACCACAAGATGGATCACGTCTGAGGACGGGTCGTGGAGGGGAGGGGCGGGACGGCCGTCCCGCACCCTAGTCACCGCGTTTCGAGATCGAGCGGCGCGTCGAACCGCACCCGCAGGATTGTCCCGGCCGGCAGCTTGACATCCTTGCCTTCGGTGGCCAGCACCGTGCCGCCACCGCCGATGAGGATCCCCGCCAGCGCGCCCTTCACGCCGCCGAGGATGCCACCGAGGATCGCGCCCACGCCGGCGCCGGCGCCGATGCGGCCGATCTCGCCGCGGATGCCCTCGCTCTCCAGCGCCTCGGTGATCGAGAGCGTCACGTCGTGCTCGCGGCCGCCAACAGTGAGCCGGGTGAACTGGAGCACCAGGCTCCCGCGGCGATCGGTCCGCGAGGCGCGATCGACCGCCACCACGTGGCCGACCACCGACGACCCGGCCGGCACGGCCACGCCCTCACCGCGATACAGAGGGACCACCGTGGTGGCGTCGACCCGCTGTTCGACCTGTGCGTCGTCCGACGAGAGCGGCGTCTGCAGCCGGATGTCGAGCTCGGTACCCACCGGGATCTGCGAACGGTCGCCGGTGTCGCTGGCGCGCCCGGCGATCTGCGCCTCGAGGCGGCTGAGCCGGTCGGCGACGTCGCGCCGATCCTGATCGGTCACGCGCTCGCCGCGCCGCGACTTGACCCGCAGGTAGGCGAGCTCATCGCTGATCGCGTCGAGCTCCTCCTGCAGTCGCGACACTTCGCCGGGGTTGGCGCCCGAGACAGGGCCCGACGCGTTGATGCGGGCCCGCGCCTCGTCGGCGCGCCGCTCCAGGCTGGTCAGGTCGCTCGGGGCCGCGGAGAACTGCGCCGCCGTCGGCGCGCCCGCCAGGGCCATCACCATCGCGCCGACCAGCGCGAACCGTCCTGCACGCATCACACACCTCCCTGGACCGCCATAGCGGCCCTGACGTCCAGAAGAGCAACGACGGTGCCAGCGCGGACGCACGCTGTACCCGCAGCTTGGGACGCCGGATCCAGGGACGCTCCGGAGCGGAGCGGGGGACAGTGTCACCTGCCGGAAACAGGTGATCGCCAAACCAGACCGGACCCAGCCGCGACATACGCACGCGCCGGGTCCACTGTCGGGTAGCGCGGTCAGTTCCGAGTGGTCTTCCTCGCCCTGGTGCTGCCCGCGGCCGCCTTCGACGGCTTCGCGTCGGACTCGGCCTCGTCGGCGTCGCCGGGATGGGCGAGTTCGGCCGCCTCCTGGTTGATCCCGCCCTCGGCGAGCGAGCTCAGCGTCTCGTCGGCGGCCTTCTCCTGGTCGAGGATCTGCCCGAGGATCGCCGCCGCTTCGTGGTGCCCCATCGCCTTGGCCCAGGCGGCCAGAGTGCCGTAGGCGGCAATCTCGTAGTGCTCGGCGCGCTGGCCGGCGGCGATGAGGCAGGCGTCCATCGTCACCTCGTCGAAGTCCTCCTCCATGAGCGCCGCGCCCTCCTCGATGATGCCGGCGATGCCGTCGCAGTGTTTGCCGCTCACCTTCTCGTCGATCGTCGCGAAGACCTGCTCGAGAAGCGTGACGTGCTCGCGCGTCTCGGCCAGGTGGCTTTCGAACGCACCGCGCAGCGCGTCGTTGCTGGCGGCCCTGGCCAGCTTGGGGAGCGCTTTGACCAGCTGCTTCTCGGCGTCGTAGCTGTCGCGCAGTTCGTCGATGAAGGCGGCATGCAGGGTTCCGGTGTCGGCCATGGTCGATCTCCTCGTAATGGGTGTGGGTGTGATCAGGGGAGCAAGCGAGGTGCCAGCCGATCGACGTCCCGAGTCCGCGCCCTCGGCTGTCCCGCGCCCCGGACCAGGGATCGGCGGTTCCCAATTGGGACGGTTGGTGAGTATCGGCCTACCAAGAGTGAGCACGGCGAGGCACCACGGCCCGCGCGTGGGCGGGCACTCGAATTGCTGAGCAGCCCTGCAACACCGCTGTAGCGACGCCAGACACGGAGGACAGTCCGACATGCCACAGCTTGCCGAGCGCGACGCCCCAGCCGCCTCGATGGCCACGCTCCCCACGTCGTGGACGAGCGGGCAGATCATCGCGGCGCTTCTCGTCATCGCCGCATTGAAGTACGCGCAGGGCTTCCTGGCGCCGCTGCTCATCGCCGTGCTCGTCAGCGTGGCGCTGGCCCCGCTGGTTCGGTGGCTGTCGCGGGCCCTGCCGCGCGCCGTGTCTGCGTTGCTGGTGGTGCTGGGCATCGTCGGCGTCGCCGCGGCCACCGTCTACGCGTTGTCGGACGACGCCGTGCGGGCCAGTCAGGAGCTGCCCGACGCCGTGCGTGAGGTCCGTCGGGCGCTGCTCTCGGCCTCACCGCGCGAGGGCGTGATCCGCCGCCTCCAACAGGCCGTGTCGGAGCTCCAGCGGACGGCCGCGTCGGCCACTGCCGGCGGCGCCGCGCCCGTCCAGATCGTGGAACCGGTCGATGTTCAGTGGAGCGTGGTGGCCGGAACGTGGCGGGTGGGCGAGTGGGTCGCCGAGCTGGTCCTGCTGCTGTTTCTCGTCTACTTCCTGCTGGCGTCGGGCGATCTCATCAAGCTGAAGGTCGTCAGACTCGGCGGGGTGCGGCTCTCCGAGAAGAAGGTCACGCTGCAGATGATCGAGGAGATCACCGCCAAGATCGGCCAGTTCGTGGTCTACCAGGCGTGGAGCGGCCTGGTCGTCGGGCTGTTCACGTGGCTGTGTTTCTGGGGGCTCGGCGTCCGCTACGCCGCCTTGTGGGGACTGGCCGCCGGCGTGCTGAACTGCGTGCCCTATTTCGGACCGACGGTGGTGATGGTCACCTCGGCGGTGGCCGCCCTGGCGCAGTTCCAGTCGGTGTCACAGGCGCTGCTGGTTGCCGCGGTATCGGTCGTCGTCACGACCATCGAGGGCCTGGTGCTGGCCCCGTTGATGCTCGGCCGGGCCGCCCGGGTCAACACCGTGGCCACCTTCGTGGCGCTGATGTTCTGGGGATGGTTGTGGGGCGTCGTGGGGATCATCATCGCGGTGCCGATGCTCATGATCGCCAAGACCATCGCCGATCGCGTCGAGTCGCTGACGAGCTGGAGCGAGCTCCTGAGTGACCGCGAGCGTCCCCAAGAGCGCTGACGGCACGGCTCGTGCAACGCAAGTCGCGACGACCGAGGAGGTCGTTCCCATGACCGGTCACCCTCTGCATGAGTCGCTCGTTCACACCATCCAGGAGCTCTACAGTGCGGAGCATCTGCAAGTCATGCTCTGGCGCAAGCTCAAGCGTATGGTCATCGCTGGACCGCTGCGCGGCGCGGCCCGTACCCACCTGGCCGAAACGTCGCACCAGGTGGTGCGGCTCGAACAGCTCTTCACCGCTCTCGACGCGCCGGTCCGCTGGACGCGCTGTCCGGGCATCCTGGGCATCGCCGAGGAGATCGAAGCGGCCCTCGACGACGGCCTGTCGACCCCGTTGAAGAGCCTGGCGCTCGTCGAGGCGGCGCAGCGCCTCGAGCACTACGAGATGGCCGCCTACGGCACCGCCGCCGCCAAGGCCACCGCGCTGGGCCTCGACGAGGTCGCGGCGACGCTGAATCAGAGCCTCGACGAAGAGATCGCGGCGGCCGACGCGCTGCACGGCGTCGCGCTCGACTACCTGGCCGACGCGGTCGAGGCCGGCGATGGTCACCAGCCCGGAACCGGGAGCGCGGTCGCGGTGCGGCGCGCATGAACGGAGTCGAGATGCAGGCCCAGGCGCCGACGCCCCACGATCCGATTACCCCGCACGGGCCCATCCCCGACCTGCCCAAGTCGCCGGAACAGCCCGTGGTGCCGCCCGACGATCCGCACCGTCCCGACGTCGACCGCGAACCCAGCATCGACCCGCCGTCGACCGACCCCCCGGTGCAGGCGCCGTCGGAAAAGCCGCTCATCGAAGAGCCGCCGCGGCCGCGGGCCTGACCTGGAGGTCAGCATGAACCCCGATCTCGTCACCCTCGAGCGCGCGCTCGTCGTCATGGCGGTGTGCCTGGTCGTGCAGACCGTGATGCTGGTCGCCGGCGCCGTGGGCGCCTGGATCGCCTACCGGCGGGCCGCCGACGCGGCCGAGCGCGAGATCCGCGAGCTGCGCGCCGTCGTCGACGAGCTCGCCGCCAGCTCCCGCCGCGCCGTCGACACCCTGGTCCGCGGCACCGAGTCGGTGCGCGACGTCATCGACGATGCGCGTCACGCCGTGGACGTCACCGGTGAATGGGCGACCTCGGCCGCCTCGCTGCTCACGACCGCGCCGAAACGCGCGGCGGCGCAAGGGCTGTTGCAGGCGGTGCTGTGGTGGCGCCGGCGCCGCCGCCACGCCGGGGCCGATTCCTGGGTGGCGTAGCCTCAGGCCTGGGCGGGACGTCGCGCCAGCGTGATGAGATACGGCGACGTGCGGCCGAACGGCACGAAGCCGTAGTCGCCGTACTGCTGCACCAGCTCGAATCCGCTCGCCGCGAACAGCAGCTCGAGCTCGGCCGGGAAGTACACGTGCTGCGTGAAGTCGCTGACGAAGCGATCGGCGTGGTCCCCGCCGTCCCAGCGGTCGTAGAGGAAACGCACCTCGGCCTGCTGCAGATGGGGCTCGTACATCGTGGCGGTGCAACGGAGGAGGCGCGACGCCGGCCCCCGCCGGCGCGACGCATCGACGTCGAGTTGCAGGACCGCCCGCGGCGCCAGCCGCTGCGATTCGGCCAGGGTCGCCAGATCGGGCATCTGGACGTCCATGAGGAAGGCGCCGCCGGGCTTGAGCCATCGACCGACGTTCCCCCACGTGACCAGCCGATCGGCGAGGGTGGTGAGATGCGACGCCGAGCAGCCACCCAGCAGCACGGCGTCGAACGGCTGCCCACTGCCGTCCCAGGTGCGCATGTCGCCCTGGATCAGGGTCACGCGCTGCCGGACGGCGCCGTCGCTGCGAGCCAGCCTGGCCGACGCGCGGTCGAGCATCTCCTGGGACGCGTCGATCCCGACGATCTCGGCCTGCGGCAGCGCCACGGCGAGAGCCGCCGTCACCCGGCCCGACCCGCACGCCAGCTCCAGGATCCGCGTCGGGTGCAACCGGCGTAGCAAGTGGCCGTAGAAACGTGCGTCCTCGGCGTGACCGTCGTGCTCCAGGTCGTAGTCCTCTGGCCGCTCGTAGATGTGCTCGGTGCTCACGGGGCGCTCGTCGCCGCCGAGACGGCCCGGGGAACGTCGTCATCCACCCAGAAGCGCCAGCGCTGGTCGGCAGCCCCGGGTGCGACCTCGACCTGCACGGTGGTGACCGTGGCCGGGAAGAGCAGCCCCAGCACGCCGCCGGTGTCGAGGATGTGGCCCAGAGCCGCCGGCGTCAGCCGCGTGATTTCGACGGCCACCTGGTCGCTCTCGACGAACAGGATCCAGTGGCTGGCGAGCGGCGGGGACAACCGCTCAGCCCTGAACGCGATGTCGGCGCCGGCGCGCGGCGCGGGGTGACAGGCGACGAACAGGTCAGGGGGTGGCTCGTTCATGGCGCACCTCTTGGAAGACTGGCGCGTGGACTAGAACCGGATCAGCAGACCGGCGGTGGCCCGCCAGAAGTCGAAGCTGGCCAGATCGAGGTCGAAGTCCTCGTCAACGTCGAAATCCTGGATGCTGCGGAAGTAGCGCAGATCGCCGCGCATGCCGACGCGATCGTTGAACTGCCCGATGAGGCCGCCGCCGACGTTGAACCCGAAGCTGTTGTCGTCGAGGTCGAAGACGTTGCCCACGCTGGTCGCCCTGGCGCGGATGAGCCCGGCACCGCCCGAGCCGTAGATGCGAACCGGCGCCGCGGGCGTGGAGAGCATCAGGTTGCCCATCACCGTCGTGACGTTGCTGTCGTCGATGAGCACCACGTCTTCGTCGGTGTCGAAGAAGTTCGGCGTGAACGACGCGTCGAATTCCACCCCGAACACACCGCCGCCGAGAAACGCCAGGCTCACGCCGTAGTTCACCTGCTGGTTCTCGGCGTCGCCGCCGAAAGTGACGCCGAGAAACGGCGTGAGCAGGACGTCGGCGCGCGCAGGAGCGGCGGCACACAGCGTGAAGGCGAGAACGGACGACGTCAGGAACCTACGCATGCAGCACCTCTTCTGGTGAGGATGCCGGCGAGAGCGCGCGCATGCGGCACGCGTCGCCGGCATCGGTGGACACCGACCCGGTCACGGAACGAGCGGTCGCGACCCGATCGACGGTCATGCCGGTTCCCTCTGCATGGCGTGTGCCGGAGTCAGGGGACCGCGGGCGAAAATGAGGCGCAGCCGCTCGACCCGAGACACGGTCGCGGCGCGGCTGGAGGGTCAGAGTTGGGGAAAATGAGCGCCGGGCCGGCACCCGGGAGGGACGGGACTCGCCCCGGAGGCTGGGGCGGCCCGATTCGCCTACTGGAGGGAGGTCGTCGCGCAGGTCGCCGACACCATCGTCAGCGACGTGGCGGCGAGGGTGGCCATCGGCTTCGGCATGGCGGCCATCCGGTCGCCGGTGCGCTCGGGGTCGGTTGGCCGCGTGCCGGTCGCGGTCGAACTCGAGGGGGCCGCGGTCGGCGAGGCCGGGGTTGCCTTGCCGGTGATGCGGACCTTGTGGTTCACGTGCGGGGAGAGGTTGACCGACGTGCTGTCGGCCGTGACCGCGTACTGCGTAGCCACGGCGGCTGCTGATCCAGAGCTGCTGCCGCTGGTCATGTCGCTCTCGACATTGGTCAGCACGTAGCGCGTCGCGACCGACGTGCCGGCGCTCGGGGTCGATGCGCTGGACGGGGCGGCGCCGGTCGGGCTCATGGCCGCGTCCAACGTCTTCAGACAGCCGGTAACGGTGACCGTCTTCTCTTCGGCGCGGGTCGGTGCCACGGGTTGTGTCGCCGGCGACGGCGTCGCCGGACGGGCCGGGGTCTGGGCCGAGAGGGCCACGGTGCCCGCGACGAACAGGGCGCCGCAGGCGGCGAGAATCGCGTCCTTCATAGATACTCCTCCTGTGCCCGGCGTCACCTCACGCGATCGCCGGCAAACTCTTTTTTGCACAAAATGATCCAGTGGATCGCGGTGTCGCGGCCGTGCGGCGCGTGCGCAGCGCGACGCTCGGCCCGAGTCGTCATGGACCGTGGGTTACGCGCGACCACAAAATGAGGCGCGGCTTGCCGTACTGTGCCCGGTACACCGACGAGTGGCACGGCGTGGGCCTGGATCGCACATCGTAGGGGGCGCTTCGGCGGCGCCAGGGGTGGCAGCCGGCTTGCAACCGACGAGTGCGCGCGGAGCGGCGCCAAGGCGGCCGCGACGTGAGCCATGAGATCCGGATGGCGCTCGACATCGGCGTCGAGGGCACATCCGAGCGGCGCCACTCAGGCATGCCGGTCCGCAAGGGCAGGCACCCTGCCTGAGCTGCACCGGGGGGCCGGCAGAGCTGGGGGCAATGCCGGCCTCCCGGAACTTACTGGCGGAGATCCCGGATGCGACCGACCCCCTGGCTCACGGCGCCGTCCCGCACCTTTGCCCCGCCGACGCGCGATCATCGGGTCGATGTCGCGGTCATCGGCGCCGGCATCACTGGCGTCACCGCCGCCGTCCTGATCAAGGCTCTCGGCTACACCGTGGCGCTGATCGATCGCGGCGCGATCGGCAGCGGCGACACCGGCCACACGACCGCGCACCTCACGGCTGTCACCGACCGGCCCTTCGACGACCTCGAGGCCTCGCTGGGTGAGGGCGCGCGCGAGGTCTGGGACGCCGGCGCCGCCGCCATCGATCGCATCGAGCGGTTCGTGGGCGAGTTCGGCATCCGGTGCGGCTTCGCCCGCGTCTCCGGGTACCTGCACGTCCGCCCCGACCATCCCCGCGCCGTTGAGGACGCCGAGTCCCTCCGGGCGCATCTGGCGGCCTGCCACCGGCTGGGCATCGACGTCGCGTGGACCGATCGCGTCGCGCCGTTCGGTGTGCCGGGGCTGCGCTTCGATGGTCAGGCCCGCCTGCAGCCGCACCGGTACCTGCGGGCCCTCGCGGCCATGGTGCACGGCGACGGCAGCGTCGTGCACGAGGACACCAACGTCACCGAGGTCTCGGGCCCGCCAATCGGCGTGCACGCCGACGGCGTCGTCGTGTCGGCCGACCGCCTCGTCATCGCCACGCACACGCCGCTGCAAGGCATCGCCACGACGGCCGCCGCCGGTCTCGGTCAGACCCGCATCGCGTTGTACACGTCGTATGCGCAGCGCGCCCGGATGCCGAAGGGCCGGGTGCCCGACGCGCTCTTCTGGGACACGGTCAACCCGTACCGCTACCTGCGTCTCGATCCGACGCCAGGTGCCGACTACGCGATCCTCGGCGGTGGCGACCACAAGACCGGCCAGCCCGGGACGGGGGAGCCCGACGCCGAACTGCGCGAGGTGCTGCGCGGGTTCGGCGCCGAGCCGGCCGACTACGCGTGGTCGGGGCAGGTGGTCGAGTCGATCGACGGGCTGCCCTTCATCGGCGAGAGCGCACCGGGGCAGTTCAGCGCCACCGGCTTTGGCGGCAACGGGATGACCTTCGGCACGGTGGCGGGGCTGATGGCTGCCGACTGGGTGACCGGCACGGCCAGTCCGTGGGCGGACGTGTTCGCCTGGTCACGCACCGGCCTCCGGACCGGCGGCGCCCGCACTTACCTCGCCGAGAACACCGACTACCCGTACTACCGGATGCGCGACCTGGTAGCCGGTGCCGCCAGCGAGGACAGCGTGGGGAAAGGCGAGGGACGCATCGTGGAGCTGGAAGGGCGAAGTGTCGCGGAGTATCGGCGCCGCGATGGCACGGTCATCCGGCGCTCGGCCGTGTGCACCCACATGGGGTGCATCGTCGGGTGGAACGAGGTGGAGCAGACCTGGGACTGCCCCTGCCACGGATCGCGTTTCGCCCCCGACGGCCGGGTCATCGGCGGCCCGGCGGAGTCGCCGCTCGAGGACCTCGACGACGTGACGTCGCGCGTGCCGCGGCGGGCCGGCGCTCGCCGTTGAGGCCTGCCCCGCGCAAGGCCGCGGCTTCGGTGGCTGCTCTAGCTCGGCACCGCGCTACACAGATGTGGCAGGCGGCGCTCGCGACGCGCGGAGGGCCACCGCCATTCCCCCTGGCACGATGCGTGCTCGTTCTCTGCCGTGTGGGTGTCGCGCGACGCATGGCGCGCCGGGCGCCGACCCCGTCGTGGAGTCCGCTATGTTCACGGAACGAGGAGACGGTGGGTTCGCGGCCGGGCTGCTCACCGGCGCGATGGTCGGCGCCGGCCTGGCCTTGTTGTTCGCCCCCAAGGCGGGGGCCGACCTTCGCGGCGACTTGGGCGAATCGATGACCTCCGTGCGTGACGCCGTCGCCCGTCGCTATCACGCGCTGGCCGAGATGGCCGGGGTCGAGCTCGAGAACCTCGAGTCACACATCGACCGGGCGGCGGCGTCGATCGAAACCGGCGCCCGCGAAGTGCTCGACGCCGCCACGCCGCGGCGACGCTCGTCGATCGGGCGATCGTAAACGGTCCACCGGCCGCACGGTGACCACGGCTGCGGCGCCGCCACGGCGCCGTGAATCTGGGGACGGTGTGTCATGCATCGAGGTCTCGGCACGTTCATCGCCATCGTCGCATTCAGTGCTTCTATGGCCGCCCTCCAGCCGCCGGCGCCGGCGCCAGAGCCGGCTCAGGGGGCGATGGTCACGGTGGAGGGCTGCGTGACCGCGGTCACGCCTCCGGGCAGCCCGTCGGCGGCGCCAGATGCGGCCCGTACCTCGAAGAGTGCGACAACGCTGTACGTGCTCATGGGCCCGCCGGCCGCAGCGGTCGCCAACCCCGCAGCCAGAGACCTCCTCCGGCGCTACCGCAGCGGGAAATCCCAAGCCGTCGCGTCCGATGTACGTGCTGCGGGCGCAGGCGGGCACGGTGGACGTCGCGGCGCATCGCGGCCAACAGGTGCGCGTCACCGGGGCCACGACCGCGCCGATGACGTCAGCGCCGCTGGCTGGCCGCTCGCCAGAGGCCACGCCCACCCCGGGGACGACGGCGCCGCCTGGCGCCACCGGGACCGTGTTCGACACCAGCAATCTGCCGACGCTGGCCGTCACCTCCCTGGTTGTCACTGCCAAGATTTGCGCGGTGACGTAATCCGCCCCGGGCTCGCGGCGTCGCGCCGTGACGCCGGTGCGCGCCCGGGCACGTCGGAGTTTCGGACGCCAGGCTCCGGGTATAGTCCCGGCATGTCGAGCGGCGCGCCCGTCGCGCTCACGGTAGCCGGTCGCGAGGTGTCCGTCACCAATCCCGCCAAGGTCCTGTTTCCCGAGGCCGGCGTGACCAAGCTCGACCTGGCGCGCTACTACGTGACGGTGGCCGACGGGGCGTTGCGTGCGGCCGGCGGGCGTCCCAACGTGCTGGTGCGGTATCCCAACGGCATCGGCGAGGATCCCTTCTACCAGAAGCGCGCGCCGACGGCGCGGCCCGACTGGATCGAGACGGTGACGATTCGCTTCCCGTCGGGGCGGAACGCCGACGAGATCGTGCCGCGTGATGCCGCCACGCTGGTGTGGATGGCCAACCTCGCGTGCCTGGAGCTGCACCCGCATCCGGTGCGCGCCGACGACCTCGACCATCCCGACGAGCTCAGGGTCGATCTCGATCCGACCCCCGGCGTGGAGTGGGCCCAGGTGCGGGAGGTCGCCGTCGTGGTGCGGGCCGCGCTGCAGGACGTGGGCCTGGTCGGCTGGCCCAAGACGTCGGGCTCGCGCGGCATGCACATCTACGTGCGGATCGAGCGGCGCTGGACCTTCGACGAGGTACGGCGGGCCGCGCTGGCCTTCGCGCGGGATGTCGAGCGACGGGTGCCGGCCCTGGCCACCAGCAAGTGGTGGAAGGAGGAACGGCACGGCGTGTTCCTCGACTACAACCAGAACGCCAAGGACCGCACGATCGCCGCGGCGTACTCGGTTCGCCGCCGTCCCGACGCCCGCGTGTCGGCGCCGCTGGCCTGGGACGAGGTCGCCGACTGCGATCCGGCCGCGTTCACCCTGGCCACGATGCCCGACCGGCTGGCAGCGGTGGGCGATCTGCACGCCGCGATGGACGAGCGCCCGTGCACGCTCGACGCGCTGCTGGCCCTGGCCGATCGGCAGGCGGCCGAGGGCCTGGGCGACGCGCCGTGGCCGCCGCACTACAAGCGCCAGCCCGGCGAGGCGCCGCGGGTAGCGCCGTCGCGGCGCAGGCGCACCACTCAGAAACCGTAATCGCGCAGGTGCACGGCGCCGTCAGGCACCAGCACCCGCACCACCGCGGCCTCGACCTGGATGCGCACGGGCTGCGGCCCGGGTTCGTCCATCACCTCGTCGTCCACGTGCAGCCGGGCGCCGGCCCCGACGGTGATGTCCGCGGCGTGCCACACCGGCAGGTCCAGCGTGGCGTCGAGGCCCTCGGCCCGTCGGCGCAGGTAGTCGGCCAGCGCCTGACGATCGTCGGGTCGCGCCGCCACGACGGTGAGCTTGCCGTCCCACGGCGATGAGGTGTCGGCCAGCGCGAGGTTCGGGCCGATGGCGCGCATGTTCAGCGCCTCGACGAGCAGGAACTCGCCGGCCATCGGCACCCCGTCCAGCGTCAGGCGCCACTCCACCGGATCGACCAGCGCCAGCACGTCGGCATGGGCGCGCAGCGCCCGCGCGAGCTGCGCCGCCGGCTCGAGGGGCTCGGCCGGCTGGCGGTCCATCACCACGATCCCGTGCGTGACCAGCCCGCCGCCCACGCTCTCGACGAAGCCCCGCGCGCCCCAGGGCCCGGTCGTCATGCCCAGGTCGAGGGCGCGTGTCCGGCCGCCCGCCCACACGGCGATCGCCTCGTCGAGCCCAACCGGGATCTCCAGGCTCAGCGCGACGTTGTTGGCGGTGCCCATCGGCAGGATCGCCAGCGGCACCCCCGACCCGGCCAGGCCGCGCGCGACCACGCCGATCGTGCCGTCGCCGCCGGCGGCGACCACCGCGTCGAGGCCTTCGCCCAGCCCGTCGAGACCGGCCGTGGGCGCCACCACCCCGGCCACCTGGTGGCCGCCGCGCTCGATGGCCGCCGTCAGCGCCTTCACCGACTGCGCATCACCGGCGTCGCCGTTATAGACGAGTCCGATCCTCACCTGAGTCGTGCTCCCGGCATGTGCCCCGGCGGCTGCAAGAACGGGACCGGGGTGGCGGGGCGTTTGCAACTCGATCCGCCATGCGCATCCTGGTCTCGAACGACGACGGCGTCTACAGCCCCGGCCTGGCCACGCTTGCCATCGCGGCGAGGGACTTCGGCGAGGTGCGGGTGGTCGCCCCCGACGTCGAGCGGTCGTCAAGCGGCCAGGCGATCACCGCGTCGCGACCGCTCACCTACCGGAGGACGACCATCGCCGACCTGACGGCCTATCGCGTGAACGGCACGCCCGCCGACTGCGTCGCGCTCGGCATGCACCAGTGGGACCGCGTCGACGTCGTGCTGTCGGGGCTGAACATCGGCCTCAATCTCGGCCACGCCGTGTGGCACTCGGGCACACTGGCCGCCGCCAAGCAGGCGGCGCTGCTGGGCGTGCGTGGCATCGCCATCAGCGCGCCGGCGGGGGCCGAGCCCGATTTCGCCCGCTTCGCACCGTGGCTGCACCGCGTGCTGCAGACGCTGCTGGTCGAGTCGCCGCGGCTCGATCTGGTGAACGTGAACCTGCCGCGTGAGCCGCGCGGCCTGCTGTGGACCAAGTCGTCGATGCAGGCATACGACGGCCGGATCGTCCCCGCCCACGACCCGATGGGACGCGAGATCTACTGGTTCACGGTGACGCCGATCGAAGCAGCTGAGGAAGGGTCGGACCGATGGGCGGTCGAGCAGCAGTGGGTCTCGCTCACGCCGTTGACCCTCGACGTCACCGACGAAGCGCGGCTGGGTACCCTGCGCCGGACCCATCCGCTCGACGAGGCGCTGGCGGCGCGGGTGTCGGCCAGCGTTTCCACCACAACCGAGGCCGCCGCGGTTCGCGAGGACGAGGCCACCCCCGTGCCGGGCATCGGCCCGCCCGGGACAGGGTGAGCGCACCGCGCCGAAGCCGCCCCCGTCAGCCGGCGCCGAAGACCCTGGCCAGTTCGAATGGCGCGGTCACTTCGAGCTGGTCGTAACGGCAGTCGGCGGCGGCCTTGTCCACCCGCCACCGCCGGAAGATCGCCGCATGGCGGAAGCGGTCGCCCTGCATGTGGTCGTAGCTCACCTCGCAGACGCGTTCGGCCCGCAGCGGCTCCCACGACAGATCCTTGCCGGCGCTCCATCGGCTCTGGCCGCCGGGCATGCGTCCGCCGGCGCCGTCGCTCTCGGCCCACGCCCGCCAGGGATGCCCCTCGAGCGCCCCGTCACGCAGCGGGGCGAGCTCCAGCGCCAGCTCACGCCGCCGCGCCGCCGTGAAGGCCGAGGTGACGCCGACGTGCTGCAGCCGGCCGCGCTCGTCGTAGAGGCCCAGGAGCAGCGATCCCACCAGCTCGCCCGGACCGGTCTTGTGCCACCGGAACCCGGCGACCACGCAGTCGGCGGTGCGCGCGTGCTTGACCTTGATCATCGCCCGCACGCCCGGTTCATAGCTGCCGTCGTCGGGCTTGGCCATCACGCCGTCGAGGCCGGCGCCCTCGAATCGTGCCAGCCAGTCGCGGGCCACGGCGACATCGCGGGTGGCGGGCGTGACGTGCACCGGCGGCGCCACACCGGCCAGGAGCGCCTCGAGCCGGGCCCGACGCGCCCGCAGCGGCGCGGCACGCAGGTCGTCGTCGGCGGCGGCGAGCAGGTCGAACGCCACGAACGACGCCGGGATCTCCGCGGCGAGCCTGGCGATCCGCGACGCCGCCGGGTGGATGCGCTGTTGCAGCGCGTCGAAGTCGAGCCCGTGAGCCGTCGCGATCACGATCTCGCCGTCGACCACACAGCCCGGCGGCAACGCCGCGAGGAGCGCTGCGCGCAGCTCGGGGAAGTAGCGGTCGAGCGGCTTCAGCTCGCGGCTCTGGATGTAGATGTCGTCGCCGCCGCGAAAGACGATGGCCCGGAAGCCGTCCCACTTGGGTTCGTAGAGGTAGCCGGGCCCCTCTGGCACGGCCGCGATGGCCTTGGCCAGCATCGGCTCGACGGGCGGATCGATCGGAAAGGCGGACGCCATCGCTCAACAGCCTAGCCTGAGCGCCGCCGGGCCGGCGTCCCCACGCCGGTCCCCGAGATTCTCCCGCGTGCGGTGCCACACCGGCCAAGGCCGAGCGACGTCGCGCTGTCGAGTGCGGTAGGATGCCGGGCTGGAGCGCGCCCGCCGTCTCCGCCCCCAGACTCGCGCGCTCGGGAGGGTGCCCGCATGACGATTCGGCCGCGGCGGATCCGGGGGAGCAGGCGTACGAGCGGGGCGCTCGTCACAGCGCTGACGGTGGTGCTGCTGGCCGCCAGCTCCGCCGGTGCACAGCAGACCGGCACGCTCACCGGCGTGGCGCGCGACCCGCAAGGCGCCGTGCTGCCGGGCGTGACGGTGACGGTGAGCGGCGAAGCCCTCATCGGCGGCTCGCGCACGACGGTGACCGGAGAGGCGGGCAGCTACCAGTTCGCGCTCCCGCCCGGCACCTACCTCATCGCCGCCGAGCTCACCGGTTTTGCGCCGTTCAGGCGCGAGGGCGTGATCGTGCAGGTCGCCGTCACGGCTCGCGTCGATCTGGACCTCGGCGTCGGCACGCTGCAGGAGACGGTGACCGTCAGCGGTGCCTCGCCGGTCGTCGACGTCTCGTCGACGGTGACGCAGACCAACATCCAGAAGGACCTCTACGAAGCCATTCCCACCGGCCGCAATCCCTGGGTGATGGCCGGGCTGGTGCCGGGCGTCGTCACCGGCCGACTCGACGTCGGCGGCACCGAGGGCGCGCAGCAGTACAACATCGAGGCCTTCGGATCGGCGAACAGCCAGAAGTCGTTCAGCATCGACGGGCTCAAGGTCAACTGGGCCGGCGGCGACGGCGGCGCGACGATGATGTACTACGGCTTCGAGATGTACGAGGAGTACAACATGCAGACGGCCTCGGGCACCGCCGAGAGCGACGTGTCGGGCGTCTTCATGAACATGGTGACCAAGTCGGGCGGCAACCGCTTCACCAGCGACCACAACGTCTTCTTCATGAACGACGCGCTCCAGGGCGAGAACCTCGACGACGAGCTGCGCCGCGGCTCGGCCTGGCGCCCGGGCAGGAGAGCGGCGCCGCCGGCAACCCGATCGACATCAGCTACGACTGGAGCTCGACCATCGGCGGTCCGATCGTGCGCGACAAGGCCTGGTTCTTCGGCGCCATCCGCTGGTGGCGGCTCGACCAGTTCCAGATCGGCGCCTTGAACCCCGACGGCTCGCAGGCCATCGACGACAACCGCATCCGCAACTTCGTCGGCAAGGCACTCGTGGCAGGCCACGCCCAACGTCCGCACCTCGTTCCTGTTCAACAAGAACATCAACGATCGCTTCCACCGCCGCGACCCGCCCTACCTCTTCGTCGAGGACAAGGCGACGATGCTGCAGAACCAGCCGGCGCAGAACTACGTCGCGCAGTACAACCAGGTCGTCGGCTCGCGGATGGTCGTCGACGGCCGCTTCGGCCGGATGTGGGGCGTCTTCCCGGTGCGCTACCAGGCCGACGTGCAGCCGACCGACATCGCCATCCGCGACGTCGCCGCTTCACGATCGTCAACGCCGCCAGCCAGCAGTCGCTCAACCCGAACGGCCGTTACCAGGGCAACCTTGCCGGCAGCTACTTCCTCGACTCGCCCAGGGCCGGCACCCACGACCTCAAGGCCGGGCTGCAGCTGTCGTGGGAGGAGGTCCAGTACGAGCGCATCCGCAACGGCGACATCCTACCTCGAGCTGCAGGACGGGCGTGCCGTTCCAGGCGCAGCTGGCTCAACACCCCGATCAACTCCGACCATCGGCTGCAGACCTGGGGGGTCTTCCTGCAGGACCGCTGGGTGCTCGGCCGCGCGACGATCAACCCGGCCTGCGCCTGGACGGGGTGAGCGCGAGCCTGCCGGCGCAGACCAGCCCGGCCGGGGCCTCGTCGAAGCGCGCAGCTTCCCCGAGGCCGACGTCTTCGACTTCGGTCCGAACGTGGCGCCGCGCCTGGGCGTCGCCTACGACCTGTTCGGCAACGGCCGCACGGCGCTGAAGGCCTACTACGGGCGCTTCTACAACCAATTCGGGTCGCAGATCTCGGAAGCCGCCAACCCGAACGCGCATCGTCAACCAGGCGGTGTCGTGGACCGACAACAACGGGAACCTGGCGCTCGATCCCGGGGAGCTGGGCGCCTTCACCGGGTTCCCGCGTGGCCTGTTCCCGACCGTCGCGACGGCGCCTCCGGCCCTACAGCCAGGAGTTCAACGTCGGCTTCGAGCAGCAGCTGGCCGGGAACATGGCCGTTCGGCGTCAGCTACCATCGCCGGAGCATCGCAACGGGCTCGGCATCCTCGACCGCGCGCGCGGCTCGACGCCTACACGCCGATCGAGCGCACCTACGTCGATCCCGATCAGCGGGCAGACGCAAGTCGATCACCATCTACAACCTGAAGCCGGAGTTCATCACCGCCCGCGACCGCTAATCACAACGTCGAGTTCCTGACCAGCGACTACGACGGCGTCCAGTTCGACTTCCAGAAGCGGATGTCGAACCGCTGGCAGATGCTGGCCGGCCTGAGCCTGCAGAGCACCACGGCTTCGACCACAGCGGCACCTACACCGGCGTCGACTTCAGCAACCCGAACTCGTCGATCAACCGCTACGACGGCTCGGTGTTCATCGACCTGCCGTGGACGGCGACGATCGTCGGGCAGCTACCAGTTTCCCTGGGACATCATGGTCTCCGGGAAGTACACGGCGCGGGCCGGCGACCCGCTCAACCGCACCGTCGACCTTCTCCGGCCTGACGGCCTCGCAGGCGAGCGAGACCATCCGGCTCGTCCAGCGGGGCACGGATCGGACCGAGGACGTCACCAAGTTCGTCGATCTCCGGTTCGCCAAGCGCTTCCGCCCGCAACCGTTCGAGCGTCGAGCCGGCGGTCGACTTCTTCAACCTCCTCAACGCCAACCACGTGCTGCTGCAGAACGAGCAGATCGGCACGACGTGGGGGCGGCCGACGCGCATCCTGACGCCGCGCATCATCCGCTTCGGCGTGACGGCGCGGTTCTGAGACAGGACGGGCTCGAGGAGTGAGCCGTATGACCAAGAGCTGGAGTCTCGCGCTCGCGGTGCGGTGTCCATCTGGCCGCGGCGGCCGGCTCGGCGTCGGCCGAGCCGCCGCGCGGCAGCATCACCATCGAGCGCATCGCCGACATCAAGTACCCGACCAACCCGGCCTGGTCGCCGGACGGCACGCAAGGTCGCGTTCCTGTGGGACGCCGCCGGCAAGCAGGACCTGTTCGTCGTCACCCCGGGCGCCGCGCCGGTGGCGCTGACCGACTTCCCGGTGGACCCCGACCTGCTGCAGTCTCGGACATCGGCGCGTTCGCCTGGGTGTCGAACGACGAGATCCTCTTCGGCAAGGACGGCCAGCTCTGGACGGTGTCGGTCGCGACACGGCAAGCCGGCGCGGATGCGGCGGCGCGCTGGCGATGCCGGCGCGTTCGCGCTCTCGCCCGATCGGCAGCAGATCGGCGTTCGTGCGCCGCGGCCAGATCTGGATTGGCTCGGTCGCGGCCAGAACCCAGCGGCAGCTGACCAACCTGCCCGAGGGGCTCAGCGCCGTGCGGTGCCGGTGTTCTCGGCCGACGGCCGCTGGCTGGCGTTCACCGCGTCGCGCGGCGGGCTCGAGCCCGAGGACCTGCCGCTGGAACGGGCCGATGGTGCGCTCGATGGAGAACGTCACGCGCGAGCGGCGCGCTCGGCATCGTCGCGGCGCAGGGCGGCGACGTGGCGTGGATGCCCACGGTCGGCGCGGTCAGCGGCGTGCAGTTCGCCGGCGACGGCGTCGCTCGTCTATCAGGAGCTGTCGCCCGACGGCAAGACGCGCGAGATCAAGACCGTCGTGCGCCGGCGGCACCGCCGCGCGTGCTGTGGCGCGACCGCGACGACCGCTGGTGGTCGCCGACCAATCGCGACGTCGAAGCTGCTCGTCTCGCCCGACGGCAAGTCGCTGGCGTTCGTCAGCGATCGCACCGGCTGGATTCACGTCTACGTCGATGCCCGCTGGACGCGACCGTCGGAGTCGCAGGCGCAGGCGCTGACGTCGGGCGCCTTCGGCGCCGGCCTGGGCAGCTGGTCGCCCGACAGCCGCCAGCTGGCGTATCACCACAGCGTCGCCGGCAACCAGATGGAGCGCTTCGTCGACGTCGTGGACGTGGCCAGCGGGCGCAGCGAGCCGGTCGTGACCGCGCGCGGCGTCAACCTCGATCCGCTGTTCGCGCCCGACGGCCAGTCGCTCGTCTTCCAGCGCACCGACGTCGAGAACTCGCTCGATCTCTACGTCGCGCCGTCGCGCGCGGCGCGCCGCGCCGGTGCGGCTCAGCGACTCGATGCCGGCCGGGCTGAATCACGGCCGATCTCGTCGCGCCGACGCCGGTGTCGCTTCCCGAGCCGCGTCGACAAGGCGCCGGTGCCGGCGACGCTGATGCTGCCGAAGAACCTCGACAAGTCGCGCAAGCACCCGGCGATCGTCTGGATTCACGGGTCGGGATCCGATCAGAACTTCCTCGGCTGGCACCCGGGCAGCTACCGGATGTACTACTCGGTGAGCCAGTACCTGGTGCAGCAGGGCTACGTCGTGCTGACGCCCGACTATCGCGGCAGCTCCGGCTACAGCCGCGACTGGGCGACCGGCGTGCACATGGGGCTCGGTGTCAACGACGCGGCCGACGTCGCCTCGGGCGCCGACTACCTGAAGACGCTCGACTACGTCGATCCCGATCGCATCGGCGTCTGGGGGCTCAGCTACGGCGGCTATCCTCACGCTGCAGGCGATGACCGCGATCCGCTGCTGTGGCGCTGCGGCATCAACGTCGCCGGCGTCGTCGACTGGGCGACCTACGGTGCCGGCTACACCACGCCGCGGCTCGGCACGCCGGTCGAGAATCCGGAGATCTACCGCGTGTCGGCGCCGATCTATCACATGGAGAAGCTGGCCCGGCCGCTGCTCGATCCTGCACGGCACCAACGATCGCAACGTGCAGTTCCGCGACTCGCTGCGGGTGATCGACGTGCTGCTCAAGCTGGGCAAGCCGTTCGAGATGGGCGTCTATCCGGGCGAGATCCACTTCTTCCGCCGCGCCCACATCCTGCGCGACGCGTGGCGGCGGGCCGAGGCGTTCTTCGACCAGCACCTGAAGCACGGCCAGGTCCTGTCGAGCCGCTGACGCCGGCCGGCGGAGGTCCACTACAATCTGCCGGGCGCCGTCTGGCGCCGGGAGGAGGTGGCGCATGTCCGTCGTGCTGGTGCTGTTGATGCTGGGGATCTCGGTGGCCGGCGCCGCGGCGCAGCCCGCGCCCGTCCAGCCGCCGCCCGGGGCGGTGACGGTGGCCGAGCAGGAAGTGCGCGCCTTCATCGCCGCCTACAACGCCGACTACGCCAAGAACGATCTCGACGCCTACTTCCGGGCGTTCGCGACCGACCTCACCCAGTGGTTTCCCCAGGGCCGGGTCGATCTCGCCGCCTACCGCGCGTCCTGGACCAAGTACATCGGCGCTGGCAACGCGGTGCAGCGCGCCGAAGTGCGCGATCTGCAGGTGCAGGTCGGCCCGTCGGGCGACGCCGCGGTGGCCACCTACGTGCTGCGCGTGACGACCCGGACGGTCAAGGGCGAGGTGACCGTCGAGGACAACCAGGAGACCGACGTGCTCTTCAAGCGCGCCGGGACCTGGGCCATCGTTCACGTCAACTACGCGCCGGCGCGCACCCAACCGAAACCCGGGGACCGCTGATGGAGGCTGGCGAGGCGGCCGGCGGGGGAGTGCGCGCGCACACCCGCGAGACGCAGGCGACGATGACGCCGGAGAAGGCCCTGAGCCAGCTCCGGGCCGGCAACGAGCGCTTCGTCGGCAACCTGAAGGCGCATCGCAACCTGCTGGCGCAGGTCAACGACACCAGCGACGGCCAATGGCCGTTTGCCACCATTCTGAGCTGCATCGATTCGCGCACCTCGGCCGAGCTCATCTTCGACCAGGGCCTGGGCGACATCTTCAGCATCCGCATGGCCGGCAACGTGCTGTCGGACATGGTGCTGGGCAGCATGGAATACGGCTGCAAGCTGGCCGGGTCGCGGCTGCTGGTGGTGCTCGGCCACACCAGTTGCGGGGCCATCAAGGGCGCCTGCGACAACGTGCAGCTGGGCAACCTCTCCACGCTGCTGAACCTCATCCAGCCGGCGGTGTACTTCGAACGGACCGTCACCGAGAACCGCACCTCGAGCAACGCGGAGTTCGTGGACAAGGTGGCGCTCCTGCAGGTGCGGCGGGGCGTCGAGGGCGTGATCGAGCGCAGCATGGTGCTGCGCGAGATGATCGAGCGCGGCGAGATCGGCCTCATCGGCGCGATGTACGACGTGGCCAGCGGCGCCGTCCACTTCCTCGACGACACCTGGATGTGCGGCGACGTGCGGCACGTCTTCCTCGACGCCAGCGGCCTGCGCGGCGGCGCGATGGCGGCGGCCTCGGGCGCGGTCCCGGCGCGCTCCCACGACCCGTCTTGATTCCGCCGGCAGCAACCGGCGACAATGCACCGCCACCCAGAGGACCCTCGATGACGACACGCTGCGAACGTTCCGGACCGACGATCCATTTCCTGCGCGCGGCGACCGCGCTTGGCGTCGTTGCCGCCGCCGGCGTGGTGCTGGCACAGGCCGGCGCCCAGCCGCCGCGCGGTGCCTCAGGTCCGCCCGAGCACGCCAAGGTCGTGCCCGTCAACAACCTGCCGAACCCCTACGAGACGGTGCGGAACTTCGGCACGCTCCCCGACGGGCGCCGGTGGGGGTCGGTCAGCGCGATCCAAGTGGACGTCGACGGCAAGCACATCTGGGCCGGCGATCGCTGTGGTACCAATTCCTGCGCCGGATCGACGGTGAATCCGATCGTCAAGCTCGATCCCTCCGGCAAGGTGGTGGCCCAGTTCGGCGCCGGGCAGATCCTGTGGCCGCACGGCATGGACGTCGACAAGCAGGGCAACGTCTGGGTGGTCGATGCGCGCGTGGCCAGCGCCGAGGAGCTGAAGAAATTTCCCGACGCCAAGGGCAAGGGCAATGCCGTGCTGAAGTTCAGCCCGCAGGGCAAGCTGCTGATGACGCTGGGCACCCCGGGCGAGGCCGGCGACCCGCCGGCCCGATTCACCGAGCCGAACGATGTCATTGTCGCCCCCGACGGCAGCATCTTCGTGGCCGAGGCGCACAACGCGCAGTTTCTCGACGCGGCCGGCCCGGGCGGCCATCGGCCGCATCTCGAAGTTCACCGCCGACGGCAAGTTCGTCAAGAGCTTCGGCGCCTTCGGGTTCGGCCCCGGTGAGTTCCGCGGCCCGCACTCGCTGGCGTTCGACTCCAAGGGCCGGCTGTTCGTCGCCGATCGCGGCAACCGGCGCATCCAGATCTTCGATCAGGACGGCAAGCACCTCGACACCTGGTATCAGTTCAGCCGCATCAGCGGACTGGCCATCACCGCCGACGACACGCTTTACGCCATCGACTCGGAATCGGACGACAACTACAACCCCGGCTGGCGCAAGGGACTGCGCGTGGGCAGCGCCCGCACCGGCGAGGTCTGGTACTTCGTGCCCGAGCACGTGTCGAAGCAGGCCTCGGGCATGGGCGGCTACGGTTCGATGGGCGAGGGCGTGACCGTGGACGGCGCCGGCAACGTCTACGCCGGCGAGGTCGGGCCGATTCAGGGCCTGACCAAGTACGTCCCCCGGCTCAAGCGCTGAGACGACGGCTCGGCCCTGATGGCACGATCGCGCCGATTCCGTGCCATCGGTGCCAGGCACCAGGCCGTTTTGCGCGGAGTCTGCGTACTCGGCGCGTGGCTCGTGTTGGCGGGCCTGCCATCCGCGCAGCCCGACCGCGCTCCACCGCCGCTGGTCGTCATCGGCATCGACGGCTTCCGTTCCGACTATCTCGAGCGGGCCGAGGTCCCGGCGCTGCGGGCGCTGGCCGCCAGCGGCGTGCGCGGCGCCGGGCTCATCCCGCCGTTTCCATCGAAGACGTTCCCGAGCTTCACCACCATCGCAACCGGGTTGCACCCGGTGCGGCACGGGATCGTCGCCAACACGATGGTCGATCCGGCGATCCCCGCCCGCTTCGCGTTGTCGGATCACGACGCCCGCAGCGACCCGCGCTGGTGGCTCGGTGAGCCGGTGTGGATCACGGCGGAACGGCAGGGCCGCCGCGCCGCCGGGTTGTTCTGGCCGGGCGACGACGTGGCGATCGGCGGACGCCGGCCGACGGCGTGGTCGCGCTACGACGACGACTTCCCGCACGAGTCGCGGGTGGACCGGGTCTTGACGTGGTTCACGGGTCCGCCATCCGGGCGGCCGGCGCTGGCCATGGTGTATTTCAGCCTCGTCGACGTGGCGTCGCACGCCCACGGCCCCGACTCGCGCGAAGCGCTGGCGGCGGCGAGCGCCGCCGATGCGCTGGTCGGACGTCTGTTGGGCGGCCTGGCGGCGCGCGGGCTCGATGGCTCACGGCTGAACGTGGTCGTCGTGAGCGACCACGGCATGATCGAGACCCACCCCGACCGCACCATCGTGCTCGATCAGCTGGTGGACCTCGACGCCGTGGACGTGATTGAAACCGGGCCGATGCTGCGGCTGGCACCGCGTGGCGGCCCGGCCGGCGGCGCCGCGGCGCTCGCGGCGCTGCTAGCCCGACTGCGCACGGCGCCCTCGCAGCTGACGGTGTATCGGGGCGAGGCGATGCCGGAGCGATTCCACGCGACCGGCTCGCCGCGCAACCCGCCGATTGTCGGCTTGGCCGACGACGGTTGGCTCGTGCTGACGCGGGCGGAGCGGGATCGGTGGCTGGCCGAAGGTGGCGGGCCGCACGGGGACCACGGCTTCGACCCGGCCACGCCGTTGATGCACGGAGTGTTCGTGGCGGCCGGCCCGTCCTTCCGCCGCGGACTGCGGGTGCCGGCGTTCGCGAGCGTGCACCTGTACGAGCTCTTCTGCCGCCTGCTCGACATCCGGCCCGCGGACAATGACGGCGACCCGCAGGTGACAGAAGAGCTGCTCAGCACCAAGCGCCCGTGATCCATGCGGCTCGCGCGCCGGCCGACTGAGGCCGGAGGCAGCACGGCGGTACGCCGGACCGTGGGTCGCGCGTTACCGCGCACCGCTACGTCGACCGCGGGTGTGGGCAGGGTGCTGCCACTTCCGAGTAGCACTCCGCCGATGGCACCCCGAGCCGCGCCCCGTTTGCACTGGCACGCGGCGTGCTCCCTCTCAATCGGCATTTCGCCACTGGAGGACGTCGTGATCACAGGCAGCGCGGCAGTTACGGACGAGACCACGCTTGAACCGGCGGACGCACTGGGCCTGGCGTCCCCCTGGTGGCTGCACCCGCGCCAGCGGCCGGCAGCCATTCGTCCGGCGACGCGCGCCGTGCGGCGGGAGTTCGCGGCGATGGCCGCCCAAGTCGGGCTGGCAGCGTGGCTGCTCGGCCTCGGCGATCACCTCGTCCTGCGACACGGTCGTGCCGGGCTACGCTTCGGCAACGGCCCAGGCGGGCCCCGGCGTCGTGCTGCCCGTGAGCGGCGCGAGGCCATGAGCGCGGTCGTGCACGACACGCACGACAATCGCACGAACGCTCTCGTTGGTGAGAATCAGCCAGTGAGATCACCCGGATCCGGTCTGTCGATGCGGTGCGTGGACCGGCTTCGATTCGGGCGACCCCCATTGGCGCAGCCAGATCGAGAGCACGACGATGGCGAGCACCGACAGGAACTCGCTCTGCCAGTTCTGGAACGACTCGTACCAGAAGCGCGGCTCGGCCAGATATTCGATCGCGCCGACCGGCGGCCGGCCATCGCGCGCGTGCTCGACGCTGAGTTTCCGGGCCCCGGTGATCGCATGGCCGAAAAATGAGACGGCGAACAGCGCGAACAGGGCCGTGGTCAACGACGACCGGTAGATCGCCAGACGCCAGCCGCCCTGGCGGACCGGCCCGGGCGCCGACGGACTGGATCGGTGCGCGGCTGGGTCGTCGTCCACGGCATGGGGCGCCTCCGGGTCCTTCGACTCGGCGGATCCGCGCTGAAAGAGGAACACCGTGAGCAGGACGTAACAGCCCATCTGCAGGAACTCGCTCTCCCAGTTTTCGAAAAGCGTCTCCCCGAACTCGCTCGACCCGAGGAAGGCGCCGAGCGTGGCGGGCGCCTCGCCGTGGCTCCGGCGCTGGTCGTTGTAGACCTTCCAGCCGGCCGCGGCATGGCCCACCAGCGAGGCGAGAAACAGCCCGGTCAGCACGATCGACAGGCCGTGGTGCCGCCAGGCCCTGACGGCCGTCGGTGCGGTCGAGATGAGTCCGCCTCGCCCGTGGTGCTTCATCGGTTGGCTCCGAGTCCTTCGTGCCGGCGCGCTGCCCACGCCAGCAGACGCTCCAGCGGCCAGCAGTTGACGATGCGCTCGGCCGGGATGCCAGCCAGCACCGCGTGGGCGCGGGCGATATCGGCGTAGCCAAGCTGGTCGACGGCGTGCGCGTCGCTGTCGAGCGCGAACAGGCAGCCGGCGGTCAGTGCCTGCTGCGCCAGGCCGGCGTCGAGATCCTGCCGTGACGGATCGCCGTCGATCTCGACGGCGACGCCAAGCGTCGCGGCGGCCGCGAAAATCCGCGGCCAGTCGGCGAGGATCCCGGCCCGCTGGCCGTACTTGCGGCCGCGCGGATGGCCAAGCACGTGGACGCCCGGAGTCTCGACGGCGCCGAGCATGCGCGCCGTCTGGGGCGTTGCCGATCGCAATCCGGAGTGCGGGGCGGCGACGACGATGTCGAGCTGGCGACGCCTGTCGGCCGACACGTCCACGGTGCCATCCGCCCCGATGTTGGCTTCGACCCCGCGCAGGAAGCGGAACCGGCCGGTGCACGTCTCGTTGACCCGTTCCAGCTCTTCCGCCTGCGCGGCGAGCCGTTCGTCCGAGAGTCCGTGAGCCACCGGCAGTCCGCCCGAGTGATCCGTGATCGCCGCGTAGTGATACCCACGCTCGATGCAGCCGGCGGCCATCGCGGCGAGCGAGTCCTGGCCGTCGCTCCACGTCGAGTGCATCTGCAGATCGCCCTGACTGGCCGGCAAGGTGCCGAGCGCCAGGACCTCGCCCACCGCCGCGCGGCTGAGGAAGCCGACGCGCCAGGCGCGGCGCTGCTCGATCTGAGCGCGGCGGCCGCTCTCGTCGACCGCACTCTCTACGGTCTCCGAACGTCCTGAGGCGAGCATTTCCAGCACGATGCGGCTCGAGGCCGGCCCGATCCGCGGAATGCGACCGAGCGTGCCGTCCGTCGCCACCAGTGTCGTGACCGCCACTTCGAGCTCACGAATCGCTGCCGCGGCCTGCTTGTAGCCCCACTGGCGCGCGGGTGTGGTCTGGATGTCGCTCATGTCGCGCAGCGCGCCGGCGACGGCGGCGTTGACGTCAGCGGGCGCCATCGCTCACCGGCCGATGCGGAAGATCGCCGCATCGGGGTTGTTGCGTCCGATCCAGGCATCCCGGATGAGATTGGCGGCTATCAACGAGAAGGTGATGCCGTTGCCGCCATAGCCGAAGGCGAGCCACCGGCGCGGATGCCCGGCGACCTCGCCAACGTAGGGCAGCCCGTCGGCGGTGGTCGAGAAGACCCCCGCCCACCGGTAGGCGATCTCCAGTTGCAGACGCGGAAAGCGCTGGCCGATCAGCGCCTGCAGCCGGGCCGTCTTCCGCTGCATCAGCCACGGACTCTTGTGCCACCAGTGGAACGGCCGATCGGCGCCGCCGACGATGACCCGACGATCGTCGGTCAGCCGCGCGTAAAGATACGGCCGGGCCGTTTCCCAGAAGAGTGCGCCGTCGTGCCACTGGCCCAGATCGTCGAGCGGCTCGCTGGCCAGCACCCACGTACTGTAACGTCTGGCCAGACGGCGCGTCGAGGGCTCGGCGCCTTCGTATCCGGAGGCCCAGACCATCCGTGAGGCGGTCACCGTGGGGCCGCCGGCCGTTTCGACTCTGACTCCATCGCCGCGATCGTGGACGGCAACCACCTCGGTCGCGTCGTAGACGCGCGCACCGGCGCCCACGGCCCGGCGGATCATCGCATGCGTGAAGCGCGCCGCGTCGATCTGGGCGTTGCCCTGCCCGACGATGGCACCGGCGCCGTCGATGCCGTAGCGCTCCTCGAGCCCATCGCGGTCGAGCCACGTCACGTCGAACCCGTGGGCCTCGCGCAGCCGCCACTCCTCCTGCAGCGGCCCGATGTCGGCGGGGTCGGAGGCCAGGTAGACGCTCGGCCGGCGTGAGAACCCACAGCCGCCGGCGCCGGCGGCCAGCTGCTCGATGGCGCCGGTGGCCTCGAGCCCGAGCCGATAGACGCGCACGGCCGTGTCCAGGCCGTATCGGCCGGCGATGTCGCGCAGCGAGGTGTCGGTGTCGTAGAGGAGCAATCCCGTGGTCGCCAGCGTGCTGCCGCAGGCCACGGCCCGTGAATCGACGACGACGACGTCGGCGCCCGACTCGGTCAGGCGCTGCGCGACCAGCGCGCCGGTGACGCCGGCCCCGACCACCGCGACATCGGCCCGTTCGTCGCGGCGCAGCGGCGGGTAGCTGGGGACCTCGCCCTGAACATCTTGCCAGTACGGGATGCCGCTACGCAGGTCCATGTCCGTCGGAACAAGCGGTTCGGCAGCCACCGCGTTGCCAGCGGAATGGCCCGGGTGAGATCGCCACGTTCCAGCCGGCTGCAGCACGCGTGCCGTCTACCTGTCGGACCTGCATCCTGAGGGATCGGCCCTCGGAGCGGTCGGGCGTGGAAGATGGGCCCAACCCGCCCGACGGGTCGCCGGGGCGTCAATGGCGGCAGGGACGTGCCCACAGTACGCATCGGCTCACCCTGAACGAGGGACCGTATCTGCCGGTCCCTGCGGGTGCGGGTCTTGCTTCACACGCTGGGATGAGACGCCTGTCGATGACGGCTGTCGTCACCGCAGTGCTGGCCGCTGCGTCGTGTGCGGCGCCTTCGCGTCTGCCCGACTCGGCCACGATGGGGCCGGCGCCCACCCTGGTCGCGCCCGCCCAGCCGCTGGTTCCGACCATCGACGTCGCGACCGCCGTCGGCTGGCAGGGCGGGGCGATGCCGAAGGTGATGGCCGGCACGCAGGTCTCGGCCTACGCCCGCGGGCTCGACCATCCGCGCTGGCTGCACGTGCTGCCGAACGGCGACGTGCTGGTAGCCGAAACCAATGCGCCGCCCCGTCCCGAGGACGGCCAAGGCATCCGCGGCCGCCTGTTTGCGAGGTACCAGAAACAGGCTGGCGGCGCGGTGCCCAGCGCGGACCGCCTCACGCTGCTGCGCGACACCGATGCCGACGGCGTCTCCGACGAGCGGACCGTCTTCATCGAGGGCTTGTCCTCACCGTTCGGCATGGCGCTGGCGGAGGACGTGCTTTACATCGCCAACACCGACGCGGTGGTGCGCGTGCCCTACACCACCGGCCAGACGGCCGCCGGCACCGCACCCGTCAAGGTGCTCGACCTGCCGGCCGGCCCGCGCAATCACCATTGGACCAAGGGCCTCCTCGCCAGCCCCGACGGCTCACGGCTCTACATCGCCATCGGCTCGAACAGCAATGTCGCCGAACATGGCCTCGACGCAGAGCAGGGTCGGGCGGAGGTCTGGGAACTCGACCTGAAGACCGGCGCCCATCGCACCTACGCATCGGGACTGCGCAATCCCGTCGGCATGGCCTGGGAGCCGCTGACCGGGGCCCTGTGGGTGGCGGTGAACGAGCGCGACGAGTTGGGCCCCGACCTGGTGCCCGACTACATGACCGCCGTCAAGGACGGCGGCTTCTACGGCTGGCCCTACAGCTACTTCGGCGCCAACCTCGACACCCGGGTCTCACCGCCTCGCCCCGATCTGGTCTCGCGGGCCATCGTTCCCGACTACGCGCTGGGCGCGCACACCGGGTCGCTCGGGCTGGCGAGTGCGATGGGCAGCGAGTTGTCGCCGCAGCTCGACGAGGGGATGTTCGTCGGGCAGCACGGCTCCTGGAACCGCACGCCGCGCAGCGGCTACAAGGTGGTCTTCGTGCCCTTTCAGAACGGACGCCCGTCGGGCGGGCTGCCGGTGGATGTGCTGACCGGCTTCGTGCTGGACAACGGGGATGCGATGGGCCGTCCTGTGGGCGTCGCCGTCGATACCCGCGGCGGTCTCCTGGTGGCCGATGATGTCGGCAACACCGTCTGGCGGGTGAGCGGCATCGCCCGGACCACGCACCGCTGAGGCTTACGGATCGTCGATGTGCCCGGGCGGGAGGTCGGCGAAATCGCGGCTGTGCGCGATGGCGGCGTCGTCGTCCTCGCGACGGTGCATGGTGCCCGGATCGAGGGGGCTGCGCAGTGGCGCGCCGTCTGGCGCCGACGGCTCCGGCGGTGCTGGACGGGACGGTGATCGGTTCGGGGCGCCCGCGGCGCCGGGGGCGTGGCCGGGTTCAGGGATGGGATTCATGGGTCTCGCATGATGCAACCGCGATGCCGCGTCGCCACGCGTTCCAGAAGTTGTCGTCGCCGTCGCGACGCCTGATCGTGGTCGTCCCGTGATGCAGCTGCAACCCGCCGGCGTCCCGACCCGCACCGAACACGACGCACTGGGCTCGGTGCCCGTGCCGGGCAACCGGCTGTGGGGCGCGCGCACCGAACGCTGCCGCGCGCTCTTCGCCATCGGCGACCGCCTCGCGTTCGGATGGCCGCGAGGCGTGATCCGGGCCCTGGGGCGCATCAAACACGCCGCGGCGCAGGTGAACGGTGCGCTCGGTGAGGTTCCGGCCGACATCGCCGGGTGGGTCGCCCGGGCCGCCGCCGAAGTGACCTCGGGCGACTGGGATACCGAGTTTCCGATTGGCGTGTTCCAGACCGGCTCGGGGACGCACACCAACATGAACGCCAACGAGGTGATCGCGAATCGCGCCAATCTCCTGGCCGGCGGGGAACTCGGCGTCTACCGGCCCGTGCACCCCAACGACCACGTCAATCGCGGGCAGTCGTCCAACGACGTGTTTCCCGCTGTCATGCACCTGGCCACGCTCGAGGCCCTCGAGACGGTCGAGGGCGCCGTCGGTGATTTGCGCCGCACGCTCGCCGACCGGGCGGCACGCTGGCGCGACATTCCGATGCTCGGCCGCACACACCTGCAGGACGCGACGCCGATCATGCTGGGCGACGTCGTCGGCGCGTGGGCCAGCCAGCTCGACCACGCGTCGGCGCGGATCGCCGCCAGCCGCCCGGGACTCTGCGCGCTGCCCCTCGGCGCGACCGCGGTCGGGTCGGGGCTGAACGCCCACGCCGAGTTCGGCGTGCGGGCCATCGCCGAGCTCGCGACGGTCACTGGTCAGCCGTTGCGGCAGGCGCGCAGTCTGCCCGCCGCGCTCGCTTCGCACGACGCAATGGAGCAGGCCAGCGCCGCGTTGCGGGCGCTGGCCGGGTCGTTCTTCAAGATCGCCAACGACATCCGACTCTACGCGTCGGGGCCGCGCGGCGGGATCGGCGAGCTGGTCCTGCCCGCCAACGAGCCGGGCTCCTCGATCATGCCGGGGAAGGTCAATCCCAGCCAGTGCGAGGCGCTGACGATGGTGGCGCTGCACGTGGCCGGCTGCGACGCCACGGTGTCGGCCGCCAACGCCCAGGGTCCGTTGCAGCTGAACGTCTACAAGCCCGTCATCCTCCACAACGTGCTCGAGCCGGCGCGGCTGCTCGCCGACGCCTGCCAGGCGTTCACGCGCTACTGCGTCGAGGGACTGGAACCCGACATTTCCCGGATCGATGCCCATCTGCGGGCTTCGCTGATGCTCGTGACGGCGCTGGCGCCGCACATCGGTTACGACCGCGCCGCGGCGATCGCGGTGGCCGCGCACCGCGAGCGCCGGGGGCTCCGCGAGGTGGCGCTCGAATCCGGCGTCGCGGCGGCGGACTTCGACCGGTGGGTGCAGCCGGCACGGATGGCGCGCCCGCACGGTCGGTGACCGGGATCGGCCGATTCCCGCGCCACTAGTGGCTGGTGGCCGCGGTCTTGCACGACCCCGAGACCGTGCCGGGACTTCGCTATATCTCCGACGCCGGACCGGGCATCCGCCGTGTCCAGCGCGGGCGCGGCTTCGTCTATGTCCGGCCCGACGGCCGGCGCGTTCGCGATGCGCCGACGATCCGGCGAATTGCCTCCCTCGTCATTCCGCCGGCCTGGACCGACGTCTGGATCGCGCCGCATCCGCAGGGCCACGTCCAGGCCACCGGCCGCGACGCGCGCGGTCGCAAGCAGCATCGCTATCATCCGCGCTGGGTGGCGGTGCGCGATGCCGCGAAGTACTCGCGGACGATCGCCTTCGGCGAGGCGCTGCCGGCGCTGCGACGCCGGGTCCGCCACGATCTTGCGGCGGCCGGGTTGCCGCGGGAGAAGGTGCTCGCCCTGGTCGTGCGCCTGCTCGAGCGGACGCTGATCCGCGTCGGCAACGACGAGTACGTGGCGCAGAACGGATCGTTCGGGTTGACGACCATCCGCGATCGCCACGCCCAGGTGCGCCGAGCCTCGATCCGCTTCCGGTTCCGCGGCAAGAGCGGCAAGATGCACGACGTCAGCATCGGCGATCGCCGGCTGGCGCGGCTGGTGAAGCAGTGCCAGGAACTGCCCGGCAGCCAGCTGTTCCAGTACCGCGACGAGCGTGGACGCGTGCGCGACGTCGGCTCGGCGGACGTGAACGCCTATCTGCGGGACGCGATGGGCGAGGCGTTCACCGCCAAGGACGTCCGTACGTGGGCGGGGACGGTCCTTGCCGCCGCGGCCTTCCGCGAGCTGGCGACGGCGGCGTCGCCCCCCGCTGCCGACGTCGCCCTCGTGCGGGCCATCGACGCGGTGGCCGCGGTGCTCGGCAACACCCGCGCGGTGTGCCGCAAGTGCTACGTGCACCCCGAGGTGCTCGCGGCGTATCAGGACGGGTCACTGGCGCGGGCCCTGCAGTCGAGGCCGGGACGCGGCGTGCACGGGCGTTCGACCCTCCGGCCGATCGAGGCGGCCGTGCTGTCGCTGCTGCGCCGCCGGAGTGCCCGCGGCACGCGCCGGCGTGGATCGCCGTCCGCCGGGCAGGGCGGCCGACGGGCAGCCAGAGCGCGGAGCGGGCAGCGACCGAACCGCGGGCGTCGCTCGCGGCCGGTTGGCCTCGCGCGCTGAGCGCGGGCGCGACCCGCGGAGTGGGTTCGCCCGCGGGGCCGACCTGCCCGGAGGATGGCAGCCGCCACCTCACTTTCGGCAATCCGTTGCCGTACGCGACGCCGGGACTCGTCGCCGCGCACCGGGAACAGGTCTTGCTCCGCGAGGATGGCGCGGCCTCACGAGGAGTCATGCATGGCACGGGCGCTGTGGAAGGGCCTGATCAACTTCGGCCTGGTCAACATTCCGATCGAGCTGCACACGGCAGTACGCGATCACACGCCCCGGTTCCGCCTCCTGCACCAGAAGGATCTGTCGCCGATCCGGCAGGAGCGCATCTGCCAGCTCGACGGCCACGCCGTGGCCTGGGAGGACCTCGTCAAAGGCTACGAGGTCGAGCCGGGCCGGTTCGTGACCGTGACCGAAGACGACTTCAAGACGGCGGCCTTGGAGCGCAGCCGCAGCATCGACATCCTCGAGTTCGTGCCCGCCGCCGATATCGATGCGCGCTACTGGGACACGCCGTACGCGGTGCGGCCCGGCCGCGGCGCTGAGCACTCCTACGGGCTCCTGGTCAGGGCGCTGGCCGACGACGGGCGGGCCGGGATCGCGAAGTACGTCATGCGGCAGCGGCAGCATCTGGCGGCACTCCAGGTGATCGACGACGGGCTGATGCTCACGACGCTGCGCTTCCACGAGGATCTGGTCGCGCAGCCGGCCGTGAAGACCGGCACGTTCTCGGCCAAGGAGTTGGCGCTCGCCGGCCAGCTCGTGGCGGGCCTGGCCGATCGCTGGGAGCCGGCGCGCTACACCGACGACTACGTCCCGGCGTTGATGCGCCTGATCGAGGCCAAGCGCAAAGGCAAGACGCCGGCGCGGCAGAAACACCCGGCGGCGCCATCGACCGGCGTCTCCGATCTCGTCGAGCGGCTCCGTCAGAGCCTGGCGGCCACCAAGGGCAATGGCGCTCGCAAGCCGCACCGCGGCGCCGGCAGGGGTCGCTCGGCCGCGACGCCCCGGGCGCGGCGTCGGCGCGCCGCCCCGGCGGGGCGCAAACGTCGGGCGGCGTGATGGCGTCCTTATCAACGGCCCCCTCCAATCGTCGGCGTCCGAAATGACGGTGTCTCGGTCGGCCACCTACCTGCTGGCCCTCGTGCTGACCATCATGGCGGCCGGCACGCGCGGCCTGCTGTCGCACTGGCTCGGCTACGACCTGCCGTACATCACGTTCTTCGCCGCGATCGTCGTCGCCGCCTGGTACGGCGGCTTGTGGCCCGGCCTGATGACGGTAGGCCTGAGCGTCGCCGCATCTTTCGCACTCTTCATCGCGCCGCGCGGCACGCTGGGGCCCGGCGATGCCATCGGCGTGCTGCTCTTCATCGGCATCGGCAGCATCGTCAGCTGGTCGAGTGAGCGCCTCCACGCCGCCCGCCGCCTCATCGAACGGCAGAACGAGGCACTGGCACTCGAGGTCGACGCCCGGGTCCGGGCCGCGGAGATTCAGCGACTCGAAACGGAGCGGCTCGGTACCACGCTCCAGGCGATTGGCGACGGCGTCATCGTCACCGGGCCCGATGGCCGGATCACGTCGGTGAACCCGGTGGCCGAGCGCCTCACCGGCTGGAGCCACGCCACCGCCGTGGAGCAGCCCATCGGCAAGGTCTTCCACACCGTGCACGAGCTGACCGACGCGCCCCTGCCGAGCCCGGTGCGCCAGTCGCTGGAGAGCGGCGCCGCCGTGGACGGCGCCAGCCATGTCGTCCTCGTCGCCCGCGACCACACCCGTCGGCCGATCATCGTGCGGGCGGCGCCGATTCATGCCGCCGACGGCGCCGTCGTCGGCAGCGTGCTGGTGTTCCAGGAGCTCACCGAACGGCGCCGCGCCGACAGCGCCCGGGCGATGCTGGCGGCGGTCGTCGAGTCGTCCGAGGACGCCATCTTCACCAAGAGCCTCGAAGGCCAGGTCCTGACCTGGAACGCCGGCGCGCAGCAGATGTTCGGCTACACCGCCGCCGAGGCCGTGGGTGCGCCCGTCACCCGGATCGTGCCGCCGCATCGCCGCGGCGAAGAGGCCGACATCCTGCGCCGGGTGAGTCTCGGCGAGCGGGTGCTGCCGTTCGAGACCGAGCGCGTCGCCCGGGACGGGACCATCCTCGACGTCTCGGTGACGCTGTCGCCGATCCGCGACGACAGCGGCCGGATCGTCGGCGCCTCGTCCATCGCCCGCGACATCAGCGCCCGCAAGTCCTTCGAGACCACTCTGCGCGACGCCGATCGGCGCAAGGACGAGTTCCTGGCGCTGCTGGCCCACGAGCTGCGCAACCCCCTGGCGCCGATTCGCAACAGCGTGGCCGTCCTGCGGCACGGTGGCGCGACCAGTCCGATCGCCAGGAACGCTGCCGACGTGATCGAGCGGCAGACGCGCCACATGGCGCGGCTGCTCGACGACCTGCTCGACGTCTCACGCATCACCCGCGACCGGCTCGAACTGCGCCGCGAGGCGGTCACCCTGGCCGAGGTGATCGAGGCTGCGGTCGAGACCGTCCGGCCGCAGATCGAGTCGCACCGGCAGACGCTGTCGATTACCCTGCCCGGGGCGCCGGTCACCCTCGACGGCGACCCGGTGCGGCTGTCGCAGGTGTTCTCCAACCTGCTGAGCAACGCCTCGAAGTACTCGCAGGTCGGCGGCGCCATCGGGCTGTCGGCCACCGCCAGCGGGGGCACCGTCGAGGTGCAGGTGCGGGACGACGGCATCGGCATCGAGGCCGAGATGCTGCCGCGCGTGTTCGACATGTTTTCGCAGTCGACGCAAACCGTGAATCGCGCGCAAGGCGGGCTCGGGATCGGCCTGGCCCTCGTCAGGGGCCTGGTGGAGCTGCACGGGGGCCGGGTGACCGCCGAGAGTGCCGGCGTGGGCCTCGGCAGCCGCTTCACGATCTCGCTGCCGATCTCGCCGCCCGTCCGGTTGCCGGCGACGGCGTCGGCCGACGCGCCGGGCCAGTCGCCGTCGGGACGCATTCTGGTGGTCGACGACAACCGCGACGCCGCCGACAGCCTGGCCCTGCTGCTCGAAGTGCAGGGCCACGTCGTGCGGGCCGTCTACGACGGTCGGTCGGCCGTCGAAATGGCCCCCAACTTCCGGCCGCAGATCGTGCTCCTCGATCTGGGGATGCCGGGCCTCGACGGCTTCGAGACCGCCCGCCGGCTGCGGGCCACGCTGCCCGATGCCGCGCCGTATCTCGTCGCCATCACCGGCTGGGGGCAGGATCGCGAACGCCGGCAGGCCACCGCCGCCGGCTTCGACCAGCATCTCGTCAAGCCGGTCGATCCGGCCGAGCTCACCCGCGTGCTCAGCGCCGTCATCGCCTGACGCCGCGGCGCGCTGCCGAGCACGCGTCTTGCTGCCGGTGCTCCGGCACTTGACTCAACGCTTGGCCGAAGGGTCGCAGCCGACCTCGAACTGGAATGCCCCTGCCCAGAGTGGGTATCCGTCTACCCACAGCCCCGCCGATTCGGAGCCCGCAATGCCGCTCACCGACCCCACGCTGTCTGCCACCCCCTCAACCCCCGCCGCCGCCCTACCCCCTACAGAGGTGTCCCAGCTGCTCAGCGCCCTCCAGGCCGTGCGCGACGGCGACTTCTCCGTGCGTCTGCCGGGCGACTGGACGGGCGTCGAGGGCAAGATCGCCGACACCTTCAACGACATCGTCGCCGCCAACGCCCGCATGGCCAGCGAGCTCGAGCGGGTCGGCACGGTGGTCGGCAAGCAGGGCAACACCCGGCAGCGGGTGAAGTTCTCGGGGTCGAGCGGCGCGTGGGGCGCGATGGAGGCGTCGGTCAACACCCTGATCGACGACCTGCTGTGGCCGACCCACGAGGTGACCCGGGCCCTGGCCGCGGTGGCCAAGGGCGACCTGTCGCAGACCGTGCGGCTCGACGTCGACGGCCGGCCGCTCGAAGGCGAGTTCCTGCGCTCGGCCACCATCGTCAACACGATGATCGAGCAGCTGGGCGTGTTCACCTCCGAGGTGACGCGCGTGGCGCGCGAGGTCGGCACCGACGGCAAGCTCGGCGGCCAGGCCCAGGTCCGCGACGTCAGCGGCGTCTGGAAGGACCTCACCGACAGCGTCAACTCGATGGCCAGCAACCTGACGGCGCAGGTGCGGAACATCTCCGAGGTCACGATCGCCGTGGCCAGCGGCGACCTGTCGCGCAAGATCACCGTCGACGTCCGCGGCGAGATCCTGCAGCTGAAGGAAGCCATCAACACGATGGTCGACCAGCTGCGCTCGTTCGCCTCGGAGGTGACCCGCGTGGCGCAGGAGGTCGGCACCGAGGGCCGGCTCGGCGGTCAGGCGGTGGTGCCCGGCGTCGCCGGCACCTGGAAGGACCTGACCGACTCGGTCAACGCGATGGCGCGCAACCTGACCGACCAGGTGCGCAACATCGCCGAGGTGACCACGGCCGTCGCCCGCGGCGACCTGTCGCGCAAGATCACGGTCGACGTCCGCGGCGAGATCCTCGAGCTGAAGAACACCATCAACACGATGGTCGACCAGCTGAACGCGTTCGCCTCCGAGGTGACCCGCGTCGCGCGCGAGGTCGGCACCGACGGCAAGCTCGGCGGCCAGGCGCAGGTGTCGGGCGTGGCCGGCACCTGGAAGGACCTGACCGACAACGTCAACTTCATGGCCAGCAACCTGACCGCGCAGGTGCGCAACATCGCCGAGGTGGCCACGGCCATCGCCGGCGGCGACCTCTCCAAGAAGATCACCGTCAACTGTCAGCGGCGAGATCCTGCTGCTGAAGGAAACCATCAACACGATGGTCGACCAGCTGAACGCGTTCGCCGGCGAGGTGACGCGCGTGGCGCGCGAGGTCGGCACCGAAGGCCGGCTCGGCGGGCAGGCCAACGTGCTCGGCGTGGCCGGCACGTGGAAGGACCTGACCGACAGCGTCAACTCGATGGCCAACAACCTGACGGCGCAGGTGCGCAACATCGCCGAGGTGGCCACCGCGATCGCCGGCGGCGACCTGTCCAAGAAGATCACCGTCGACGTCAGCGGCGAGATCCTGCAGCTGAAGCAGACGCTGAACACGATGGTCGATCAGCTGAACGCGTTCGCCGGCGAGGTGACGCGCGTCGCCCGCGAAGTCGGCACCGAGGGCAAGCTCGGCGGCCAGGCGCAGGTGCCCGGCGTGGCCGGCACCTGGAAGGACCTCACCGACAACGTCAACCTGCTGGCCGCCAACCTCACCACCCAGGTGCGCAACATCGCCGAGGTGACCACCGCCGTGGCCCGCGGCGACCTGTCGCGCAAGATCACCGTCGACGTCAAGGGCGAGATCCTCGAGCTGAAGAGCACCATCAACACGATGGTCGACCAGCTGAACGCGTTCGCCGCCGAGGTGACGCGCGTCGCCCGCGAGGTCGGCACCGACGGCAAGCTCGGCGGCCAGGCGCAGGTGCCCGGCGTGGACGGCACGTGGAAGGACCTGACCGACTCGGTCAACGCCATGGCCGGCAACCTCACGGTGCAGCTGCGCGACGTGTCGAAGGTGGCGACGGCGATCGCCAGCGGCGACCTGCGCCAGAAGATCACCGTCGACGTCAGCGGCGAGATCCTGCAGATCAAGGACACGTTCAACACGATGGTCGACCAGTTGAACGCGTTCGCCGGCGAGGTCACGCGCGTGGCCCGCGAGGTCGGCACCGAAGGGCGGCTCGGCGGGCAGGCCAACGTGCGCGGCGTCGCCGGCACCTGGAAGGACCTCACCGACAGCGTCAACTCGATGGCCAACAACCTGACGGCGCAGGTGCGCAACATCGCCGACGTCGCCACCGCCATCGCCCGCGGCGACCTGTCGCGCAAGATCGCCGTCGACGTGAAGGGCGAGATGCTCGAGCTGAAGAACACCATCAACACGATGGTCGACCAGCTGAACGCGTTCGCCGCCGAGGTGACCCGCGTCGCGCGCGAGGTCGGCACCGAAGGCAAGCTGGGCGGCCAGGCGCAGGTGCCCGGCGTGGCCGGCACCTGGAAGGACCTCACCGACAACGTCAACTTCATGGCCAGCAACCTCACGGCGCAGGTGCGCAACATCACCGAGGTGGCGATCGCCATCGCCGGCGGCGACCTGTCGAAGAAGATCACCGTCGACGTGCGCGGCGAGATCCTGCTGCTCAAGGAAACGCTGAACACGATGGTCGAGCAGCTGCGCTCGTTCGCCGCCGAGGTGACGCGCGTGGCGCGCGAGGTCGGCACCGACGGCCGGCTCGGCGGTCAGGCGGTGGTGCCGGGCGTGGCCGGCACCTGGAAGGACCTCACCGACAACGTCAACCTGCTGGCCGCCAACCTCACCACCCAGGTGCGCAACATCGCCGAGGTGACCACCGCCGTCGCCCGCGGCGACCTGTCGCGCAAGATCACCGTCGACGTCAAGGGCGAGATCCTCGAGCTGAAGAACACCATCAACACGATGGTCGACCAGCTCAACGCGTTTGCCGCCGAGGTCACCCGCGTGGCGCGCGAGGTCGGCACCGAGGGCCTGCTCGGCGGCCAGGCGCAGGTGCCCGGCGTGGCCGGCACGTGGAAGGACCTCACCGACAACGTCAACGTGATGGCCGCCAACCTCACCGAGCAGGTGCGCGGCATCGTCAAGGTGGTGACCGCGGTCGCCGACGGCGACCTCGAGCAGAACCTCACCGTCAAGGCGAAGGGCGAGGTGGCGGCGCTGGCCGACACCATCAACAACATGACCGGCACGCTGGCGACCTTCGCCGACCAGGTGACGTCGGTGGCCCGCGAAGTCGGCGTCGAAGGGCGGCTCGGCGGCCAGGCCAACGTGCCCGGCGCCGCCGGCACGTGGAAGGACCTGACCGGCAACGTCAACCTGCTGGCGGCCAACCTCACCAACCAGGTGCGGGCGATCGCCGAAGTGGCGACCGCCGTGACCAAGGGCGACCTGACGCGGTCGATTCAGGTCGACGCCCGCGGCGAGGTCGCCGAGCTCAAGGACAACATCAACACGATGATCGACAACCTGCGGCTGACCACCGACCGCAACACCGAGCAGGACTGGCTGAAGACCAACCTGGCGCGCTTCACCGGCATGCTGCAGGGCCAGCGCGACCTGGCCGCCGTCGGCCAGCTGCTGCTCGCCGAGCTGGTGCCGCTCGTCAACGCCCACCAGGGCGTCATCTACCAGATGGACGCCGAGCTGCCGCGCCTGCACATGCTGGCCAGCTACGCCGACGCGCACGAGAACCCCTATCCGGCGGTGCTCCGGCTGGGCGAGGGCTTCGTCGGCCAGTGCGCGCGCGACCGGCGCCGCATCCTCATCTCCGACGTGCCGCCCGACACCATCGCCGTCGGCTCGGTCTTCTTCCAGGCGCTGCCGCGCAACCTGGTCGTCTTCCCGGTGGTCTTCGAGGGCCAGATGCAAGGCGGTGCTCGGGCTGGCGTCGCTGCACGAGTTCTCGCCGACCCACCTCGCCTTCCTCGAGCAGCTGACCGCGAGCATCGGCATCGTGCTCAACAGCATCGAGGCGACGATGCAGACCGAGGGGCTGCTCAAGCAGTCGCAGCAGCTCGCCGGCGAGCTGCAGACCCAGCAGAAGGAGCTGCAGCAGACCAACGATCAGCTCGGCCAGAAGGCGCAGCAGCTGGCCGAGCAGAACGTCGAGGTCGAGCGCAAGAACCAGGAGATCGAGCAGGCGCGCCGCGCGCTCGAGGACAAGGCCGCCGAGCTGGCGCTGACCTCGAAGTACAAGTCCGAGTTCCTGGCCAACATGTCGCACGAGCTGCGCACGCCGCTCAACAGCATCCTGATCCTCGGCCAGCAGCTGGCCGACAACCCCGACGGCAACCTCACCGCGCAAGCAGGTGGAGTTCGCGCGGACGATCCACGGCGCCGGCACCGACCTGCTGAACCTGATCACCGACATCCTCGACCTGTCGAAGATCGAGTCGGGCACCGTCACGGTGGAGGCCGAGGAGGTCTTCTTCACCAACCTGCTCGACATGGTCGGCCGCACCTTCAGGCACGAGGCCGAGAGCCGCGGCCTGTCCTTCGACGTGCAGGTCGACTCGCGGCTCGGCCGCAGCCTCGTCACCGACGCCAAGCGGCTGCAGCAGGTGCTGAAGAACCTGCTCTCGAACGCCTTCAAGTTCACCTCGCAGGGCGGCGTGCGGCTCACCGTCTCGGCGTCGACCGGCGGCTGGACCGCCGGCCACCCGATGCTGAGCCAGGGCGGCGTCGTCTCCTTCGAGGTGTCCGACACCGGCATCGGCATCCCGGCCGAGAAGCAGCGCATCATCTTCGAGGCGTTCCAGCAGGCCGACGCCAGCACCAGCCGCAAGTACGGCGGCACCGGCCTGGGGCTGGCCATCAGCCGCGAGCTGGCCAGCCTGCTCGGCGGCGAGATCCAGCTGCGCAGCACGCCCGGCGTCGGCAGCACGTTCACGCTGTATCTGCCGCTGCGCTACGTCGGCCCGGTGGCGGCCGGCCGCAGCGCCGAGGGCGACGCCGCCGGCATTCCGCGGCCGACCCGCGTGTCGGTGGTCCGCCCGCCCGAGCGCACCGACGTCGTGCCCGACGATCGCGACAATCTCGAGCCCGGCGATGCGACGCTGCTCATCGTCGAGGACGACCCGCACTACGCCCGGCATCCTCGTCGATCTGGCCCGCGACAAGGGCCTCAAGGTGCTGGTGGCGATGCGCGGCGCCGAGGCGCTGGCGCTGGCCCGGCAGTTCCGGCCCGACCGCCGTGTCGCTCGACGTGTTCCTGCCCGACATGCTCGGCTGGACGGTGCTGAGCCAGCTCAAGCAGGATCCGGAGACGCGCCACATCCCGGTGCAGATCGTCACCCTCGACGAGGACCGCCAGCACGGCCTGGCGCGCGGCGCGTTCTCGTTCATCAGCAAGCCGACGACCACCGAGGGCCTCAACGCGGCCATCGAGCGCATCAAGGCCTACGCCTCGCCGCGGCGCAAGCGGCTGCTGGTCGTCGAAGACAACGCCGCCGAGCAGCTGAGCATCAAGGCGCTGCTCAGCCACGACGACCTCGACATCGTCATCGCCGACACCGGCGCCGCGGCGCTGGCGGCCCTGGCCGAGCAGCCCTGCGACTGCGTCGTGCTCGACCTGCGCCTGCCCGACATGTCGGGGTTCGAGGTGCTGGAGCGCATCAGCCACGACCCGGCGCTGGCCGACGTGCCGGTGGTGGTCTTCACCGGCCGGGAGCTGTCGCCCGAGGAGGACGCGCAGCTGCACACGCTGGCCCGCAGCGTGGTGGTCAAGGGCGTGGAGTCGCCCGAGCGCCTGCTCGACGAGACCTCGCTCTTCCTGCACCGCGTGGTCGCCGACCTGCCGCCCGAGAAGCAGCGCATGCTCGAGCGGCTGCACCGCTCCGACGAAGACCTGGTCGGCAAGACGGTGCTGGTCGTCGACGACGACGTGCGCAACATCTTCGCGCTGAGCAGCGTGCTCGAGCGCCGCGGCATGAAGGTGCTGACGGCGAGCACCGGCAGCGAGGCGGCGACGCTGCTCGAGGCCACCCCCGACGTGTCGATCGTGCTGATGGACATCATGATGCCGGAGATGGACGGCTACCAGACGATGCAGACGATCCGGGCCAATCCGGCGCTGCGCCGGCTGCCGATCATCGCGCTCACGGCCAAGGCGATGAAGGGCGACCGCGAGAAGTGCTTCGAGGCCGGCGCCTCCGACTACCTGGCCAAGCCGGTCAACACCGAGCAGCTGCTCTCGGCGCTGCGCATGTGGCTGCATCGGTGAGGGTGAGCGCGATGGCTGCCCCCGCCAGAATCGACCGCGTCAACATCCTGCTGGTCGACGACCAGCCGGCGAAGCTGCTCACCTACGAGGCCATCCTCGGCGAGCTCGGCGAGACCCTGATCACGGCGACGTCGGCGACCGAGGCGCTCGAGCACCTGCTGAAGACCGACATCGCGGTGGTGCTGGTGGACGTCTGCATGCCGGAGCTCGACGGCTTCGAGCTGGCGGCGATGATCCGGCAGCACCCGCGCTTCCAGCAGACCGCGATCATCTTCGTGTCGGCGGTCCTGCTGACCGATCTCGATCGGCTGCGCGGCTACGAGTGCGGCGCCGTCGACTACGTGCCGGTGCCGGTGGTGCCGGAGATCCTGCGCGCCAAGGTCAGCGTGTTCGCCGATCTGTACCGCAAGACCCGGGCGCTCGAGCGGCTGAACGGCGAGCTCGAGGCGCGGGTGGCCGAGCGAACGGCGGCGCTCGAAGCCAGCACGGCCGCGCTGCAGCAGGAGGCGACGCGCAAGGACGAGTTCCTGGCGATGCTCGCCCACGAGCTGCGCAACCCGCTGGCGCCGATCCGCACCGCCGTCCAACTGCTGCGCCTCAAGGAGCTGACCGACGCGCAGCGGGCCAGCGCCCGCGACATCATCGAGCGGCAGGTCGAGCAGCTGGTCGACCTGATCGACGACCTGCTCGACGTCTCCCGGATCACGCGCGGCATGATCTCCCTGCAACGCGAGACGGTGCTGGTGGCGGCGGTGGTGGCGCGGGCCGTCGAGACGGCCCGTCCGGCCATCGACGCCCGCCGCCACGAGCTCACCCTCGACATGCCCGACGAGCTCATCACCGTGGACGGCGACAAGACGCGGCTCGTGCAGGTGGTCAGCAACATCCTCCACAACGCGGCGAAGTTCACCGACCCGCGCGGCCGGATCACCCTGCGCGTGGCCCGGGAGGCTGGACAGGCGGTGATCACCGTGACCGACACCGGGATCGGCATCGACGCCGCGGCGCTGCCGACGATCTTCGATCTGTTCACCCAGCACGCCCGCTCCGGACGCTCGCAGGGCGGCCTGGGCATCGGCCTGGCGCTGGTGCGGCGGCTGGCCGAGATGCACGGCGGCACCGTGACCGCCGACAGCACCGGCCTCGGTCACGGCGCCACACTCACGGTGCGGCTGCCGGCGCAGGCGTCGCGGGTGGCGCCGGGATCGGATTCGGCGCCGGCCCAGGCGCCGGCGGTGCCGATGGTGCGTCGCCGCATCCTCGTCGCCGACGACAACGTCGATGCCGCGACCTCGCTGTCGCTGCAGCTGGAGATGGCCGGCCATGAAGTCCGCACCGTCTACGACGGCGCCGAGGCGGTGGCGGTCGCGCAGTCCTTCGCACCGGAAGTCGTGCTGCTCGACCTCGGCATGCCGAAGATGGACGGCTACGACGCCGCCAGGGAACTACGGCAGGCGCCATGGGGCGCCGGCGCGACGCTCATCGCGCTCACCGGCTGGGGCCAGCCGCAGGACCGTCTGCGGACCGCCGGCGCCGGCTTCGACCTGCACCTGGTGAAACCGGTGGCCGAAGCCGATCTGTTCCGGGCCATCGCCTCGAGCGGCCGGGCACCGGCCAGGCCGGGGCCGGCGAGGGCCGCCGGGGGGGCCGCGCTTCCAGCGACGCCTGAGGCTGAGGCCTGAGGCTACTGTCCGCTGACCGGCGGCCGCGACAGCACCCGTAGCTCTGGCAAGCGGGTGCGGTCGACGACGCGGCCGTTGGCCATCAGCGAGCGGATGGCGCGGATGTTCTTGATGTCAACCAGCGGGCTGGCGTCGAGCACCAGCAGGTCGGCGATCTTGCCGGCCTCGATCGTGCCGAGGTCGCTGCTGCGGCCGGCGGCGAATGCGCCGTGCCTGGTCGCCGCGACCAGCGCCTGCATTGGCGTCATGCCGAGTTCCACCAGCCCCTCGATAGCCAGGATGGTGCCGATGCCGTGGTCCTGGGCTTCGGGCTTGGGCGTGCGGGCCAGCTCCGGCGCCGAGGCCCAGTAGTTGTCGGTGCCCGGGGTGACGATGGCGCCGGCGGCGACGAGCTTCTGGGCGTTCGTGCGGCGCATCGCCAGCTCCTCACCGGTGTCGGCGGCTTCCTTGCGCCGCTCGGCCGACGTCCTGGCGCGGGCCGGGCCCTTGGCGGCGTCCTCGGCCAGCTTCTTCGTCGCCTCCTCGCGATCCTTCAGGTGCTTGGTCCACGGGGCGCCGGTGATGGTGTTGACCAGCATCGAACCGACGATGCGGCGCTCGACGATGGTCTTCACCAGCGCGTCGGGCAGCTCCCGCGGCCCGAGCACCTCGGGGTGCTGAATCAGATCGATGCCGGCGTCGATCGACAGCCGCAGGCCGTCGGTGGTGGTGGCGTGGGTCTCGGCCTTCTTGCCGCGCTTGTGCGCCTCCTCGACCATCACCTTCTGCGCTTCGGGCGAGAAGCCGATGAACGCCGGGCGGGCGAAATGCGCGGTGCCGCCGAACTTGATGAAGTCGGGGCCCTTGTCGAGGTAGGCGTTGATGGCGACGCGCAGCTCGTCGGGCGTCATGTCGATCAGGTCCTCGCCGGCGCCCTGCGCGAGCTGGTCGTTCATCTGTTCCTGGAACAGCGTCAGGCCGCGCTCGGGAATCAGGCTGAACGACACCGAGTAGGGCCCGCCCCAGCCGACGATGTTGCCGGCCGCCTGGATGCGCGCGCCGGTGGCCTCGCCGCGGTGGATGCGCTCGCGCACCTCGACCAGCGCCGGCAGCACGCCGTAGCTGTCGCGCACGGTGGTCACGCCGTGGGCGAGCTGGATCTGCGCCGCCTCGAGGACGATGTCGGCCTGGCGGGCGTTGTAGCGCACCAGCGTCTCGTAGCGGTCGTTGACGCCCCCGTAGAGCGACAGGTGGACGTTGGTGTCGATGAAGCCGGGGACGACGAATTTCCCGGCCGCGTCGATGACCGTGGCGCCCGGGGGCACCGGCACCGCGGCCTTCGCGCCGGCGGCGCGGATGCGGTCGCGTTCCACGACGATCACGGCATCGGCAACCGGCGTGCCGCCGTTGCCGTCGATGAGCGTGCCGCCGACGATGGCGGTCACCGATGACTGCGCGATGGGCCTGGCGGCGCACAGCGCGGCCACGAGGGCGAGGGCGAGAGCTGGTTGCGGGGGACGGCGGGACATGGCGCGAATTCTAGAGCGTTTTTCGAATGTGCGTAGGGCAGAGCTTCAGCTCTGCCTGGAGGCAGCTCTAAAAGAGCTGCCCTACGTTGCGTAGATCACCAGATCAGATCGCCAGATCACCCGATCAGGAGATCACCAGATCGATCACGAGATCATCCGATCACAAGATCACCAGATTCCTTGACGCCCGCCATCTCGCGCACTTGTCCGGCGATGGCGTCGAGCAGCCTCGTCGAGTCATTCAAGCAGGCCAGATGGCGCGAAGTGATCGCCGGATGGGCGGCCAGCGCGATCCGTCCTTCCAGCTCGCTCTCGGCGTTGTCGGCGAGGAAGCCGTACGGGTAGTAGACGATCTTGCGAAAACCCGCCGCCGCGATGTCGTGCAGCGCTGCTTCGATCGGCGGCTCGGTCCACCGGCCGCCACGGGTGTGATTGAGCCAGCCGTGGACGACGCGGCCGAAGCGTGGCGCCAGCTGCGCCGCGATGGCCTGCCGCAGCGCGTCGGTTGCCGCCAGCCCGGTGGCGATCGGCTTCTCGGGCGCCAGCAGCGTGCCGTGCGCGGCCAGGACGAGCGCCACGTCGGGGCCGTGCCAGCCGTCGTCGGCCGTCTGCTCGCGGACGTGCGCGATCGACAGGTCGGCCAGCCGCTCGCCGTCGAGCGCCGGCAGCACCACGATCGGCGCCGGGCGCGGCGCCGCGGCGCTGAGCTGGCGGACCGTCTCTCGCGACAGCGCGTGCGTGAACGCCGAGTCGGCGGCATACATCGGTGCCACCCACGCCGGCTCGTCGCCGGGCAGCCCGCGGAGCACCTCGGCGAGCAGCGGCCGCCGGAACTCGTAGGCGACGTGCACGCGCCAGTCGCCGCCGTCGGTGGCGGCTAGAGTCTCGCGCAGGCGCTCGGCCTGCCGCAGCGTGTGCGCCTCGAGCGGCGATCCGTAGCCGTGGTCGGTCCACAGGCGGTGCCGCATGCGGGCCCGCGACAGCGCGATGAGCGGCACGACCGGCGCCGGGATCGCGGCGACCGTGCGGGTCAGCCCGAGCAGGATGCGCCACGAGTAGACGAGCTGCTCGATCCACGACGGCGTCGGCGGCTCGCCGTAGGTGACCAGGACCACGTGGCGTCGTTCACTCACGCTTGCACCCCCGCCGCTTCCGTGGGTGCCTCGGCTGGCGGCGCGCCCTCGCCCCACGCCTGCCGGGCGACGCGCTGCGCCGTCTGGTGCCCGCTCTTGATCGCGTCGTTGAACGCCACCCCTTCGTACGACGTGCCGCACAGCCACAGCCCCGGATGCCGCGCCGCCATGGTGTGAACGGTGGCACAGCGCTGGCGGTGGCCGAGCGTGTACTGGGCGATGGCCTGCGGCCAGGCGTGGACCACGACGTGGGCCGGGGCCGCGCTGATCCCGAGCACGGTCTCCAACTCGGCGCGGGCCACCGCAATCGCCTCGCCCGCCGGCGCGTCCGCCAGGTCCGGCCGCCGCGATCCGCCGAGCATCACCCGAAGCAGCACCATGCCGTCGGGCGCGCGACCGCGGAAGAGCGACGATTCCCACGCGACGCCGAGCGTCGCCAGCCCCTCCGGCCGCGTGGTCAGGTAGCCGTAGCCATCGAGGGGCCGGGGGACGTCGGCGGCACGGTAGGCGAGGGCGACCACCACCAGGCCGGCGTACTCGAACGTGGTGAGGGCCGCGCTGAGCGCGCCGTCGAGCGGCTCGACCATCGGCGCGGCGTGACTTGCCGGCACCGCGACGACGACGTGATCGGCGGCGATCACCTCGCCGGCGGTCGTGGCCACCTGCCAGGCGCCGTCGCGACGGGCCAGCGAGCAAACCGGCACCCCGGTGGTGATCGCCGGGCCGAGCCGGCGGGCCAGTGCCGAAATCAGCACGCCCATCCCTTGATCGAAGCTGAGGAGCTTCGACGGCGGGGATGGCGCGCCGGCCGGCGACTTGGCGAAGAGCGCCCGGGCGAGGCTGCCGTGCGTGCGCTCCATCTCCACCAGCCTGGGAAACTGCGCCTCGACCGACAGCCGCCGGCAGTCGCCCGCGGTGATGCCGCCGACGGCGGCATCGACGATTACATCCGCGACTTCCGCCCCCAACCGGCGCGTCGCGAAGTCGTGCACCGACTCCTCGCCTGGCGGCGGCCCGGCGGCGAACGGCTCGCCGAGCAGGCGCAGCTTGCCTCGCCACGACAGCGCCGGCGACGTGACGAGCGTGGCCGGACCGTCGGGCACCTGGCGCAATCCACCGTCGCGCACGATGTAGCGACGTTTGGCGTCGGACCGCGCCTCGATCAGCCGCGACGTCAGTCCCAGCATCTCGATGAGGGCCAGGGTCTGCGGCTCGCGGTTGAGGAAGCCGTTGGGCCCGGCCTCGATCACGAAGCCGTCCACGCACGTCGACTGGACGTGGCCGCCGACCCGCGGTGCCGCCTCGAGAACCCGCAGCGCCAGGGGGATTCCGGCGCGGGCGGCGTCGTCGGCCAGCGTGACCGCGGCGGCGAGGCCGGTCGCACCCGCGCCCACTACGACGACCCGCGGCGCGCTCATACCGTGCGGCTGAAGACCGGCGAGGCCCCGCCGGTGCGGGCGCGCAGATAGCGATCGAACACCATGCAGACGTTACGGACGAACATCCGCCCGACCGGGGTCACGTCGAGGGCCTCGGCGTCGACCCGCACCAGGCCGTCGGCCTGCGGGGCACCGGGCGCCGCCAGATCGGCCAGCTCGGGCGCGAAGTACTCGGCGAAGGTGACGCCGAAGCGGCGCTCGACCTCGCGGACGTCGAGGTGGCCGTTGCACATCAGCTCGGTGATGACGTGGCGGCGCAAGGCGTCGTCCTCGTCGAGGACGTAGCCGCGCTCGGTCGGGAAGCGGCCGGCGTCGAGCGCCTGGTAGTACTCGGTCAACTTCTTGGTATTCTGCACCAACAGCCCCTGCACGTCGCCGATCGCCGACACGCCCACCGCCACCATGTCGCGCGCCGACTGCACCGTGTAGCCCATGAAATTGCGGTGCAGCGTGCGCGCCTCGACCGCTCGCCCGAGTTCGTCCTCGGGCACGGCGAAGTGATCCATGCCGATCTGGCGGTAGCCGGCCTCGCCGAACGCGCGCTGGGCGCGGGCGAGGAGCGCGATCTTCAGTGCCGGACCGGGCAGGCCCTCCTCGGGCAGCCGCTTCATGTGCGCGGCCATCCACGGCACGAAGGCGAACGAGTAGACGGCCACCCGCTCCGGGCGCAGGCCGACGACCTGGTCGAGGGTCTGCTGGAAGCCCGTCTCGGTCTGATAGGGCAGCCCGTAGATGAGATCGATGTTCAGCGATCGGAAGCCGACGGCCCGGGCGTGCTCGACCAGCGTCCGGGTCTGCTCGTAGCTCTGGATGCGGTTGACCGCCTCCTGCACCTCGGCCGCGAAGTCCTGGACGCCCATCGAGAGGCGGTTGAAGCCGAGGTGCCGCAGCGTGGTGAGCTGTTCGGGCGAGGTCACCCGCGGGTCGATCTCGAGGCCGATCTCGGCGTCGGGCGCCAGCCTGAAGTGGGACGTCAGCCGCGCGAACACGCGCTCGAGCTGGTCGGCCAGGTAGTAGGTCGGTGTGCCGCCGCCCCAGTGCAGCTGCGACACGCCGCGGCGGTGCGGCAGGTGCGTTGCCAGCAGGTCGATCTCGCGGTCGAGGTAGTCGAGGTAGCGTGCGGCCACGTCGCGGTGCCGCGTGATGACGACGTTGCAGCCGCAGAAGCCGCAGCGCTCCTCGCAGAACGGCAGGTGCACGTAGAGTGACAGCGGCGCGTCGGGCAGCGCGTCGGCCAGCGCCAGGTGCGTGGCGTAGACATGGTCGGTCACGCCGTCGTGGAACTCGACGGCGGTCGGATACGACGTGTAGCGCGGACCGGGACGGTCGTAGCGGGCGATGAGATCGGCCAGTGGCAGCGGCGTCTGGTTCATGGCAGGGCCGCGGCGCCGGCGGGCGGCGGTGGCGTGGACGGCCTCGACCAGCGCCTCCACGCTCGCAATCGGCGTGTCGGGCAGGATGCCGTGCCCCAGGTTCATGATGTGGCCGGGGCGCCCGGCGACGCGCTGCAGCACGTCGTCGGCCTGGCGGCGGACCTCGGCGGGATCGGCGAAGAGCACGTGCGGGTCGAGGTTGCCCTGGAGCGCGACGTCCGGTCCGACGATGGCCGCAGCGACGTCGAGCGGCAGGCGCCAGCACAGCCCGAGCACGTCGGCGCCGGCGTTGGACGCCTGGCCGACGAGGTGCGGGCCGCCGTTCAGGAAGTAGATCACCGGCACGTCGAGGTCGCGCACGCCCTCGACGATCGCGCGCACCCACGGCAGCGCGAAACGCCCGTAGGCGTCGGTCGACAGCAGCCCGGCCCACGAGTCGAAGATCTGCACTGCCTGCGCGCCGGCGCCGATCTGCAGCCGCAGGTAGTCGATCATCGCCGCCGCCAGACGAGCCAGCAGGTGTTCAAGCGTGGCCGGCTCGCGGTAGAGCATCGTCTTCACCGCGCCGAAGCCTTCCTTGCCCTCGCCCTGGACGAGATACGCGGCCAGGGTGAACGGCGCGCCGCAGAAGCCGATCACCGGCGTGCGGCCGTCGAGCTCGCGGCGAAGAAGCCGCACCGCATCGGCCACGTAGGGCACCGTCTCGGCGGCGCTGGCGCTGGACAGCCCCTCCACCTGCGCGCGGGTGCGGATCGGCTCGGCCAGCTTGGGCCCGGGGTTGAAGGTCATCCGCACGCCCAACGCCTCGAGCGGCAGCAGGATGTCCGAAAAGATGATCGAGGCATCGAGCGGGAAGCGGCGCAGCGGCTGGAGCGACGCCTCGACGGCCAGTTCCGGCGTCTTGCACAGCGTGAGGAAGTCCACACGCTGGCGCAGCGCGCGGTACTCCGGCAGGTAGCGTCCGGCTTGCCGCATGATCCACAGCGGCGTCCGATCGACCGGCTCGCGGCGGCAGGCGCGCAGGAACCGGTCGGTCATCCCCGCATCTCGGCCAAGGCGGCCGCCGCCGCCGCGATTGTCTGATCGACGACGGCGTCGTCGTGCGCCGCCGACAGGAAGGCCGACTCGAAGGCCGACGGCGGCAGCAGCACCCCGCGGGCCAGCATGGCGCGGAAGAACGCCGCGAACGCCTCGCGGTTCACGTCGGCCGCGTCGTCCCACGATCGCACCGGCGTCGCGCTGAAGAAGGCCGTCCACATCGACCCGACCCGCTGCACCGACACCGGCACGCCGGCCGTCGCGGCGGCGTCGAGCAGGCCCTGCTGCAACCGGGCGCCGCGGGTCTCGAGCGCGTCGTAGAGGCCGGGAGTGCGGTCGATGACGTCGAGGGTGGCGAGTCCGGCCGCCACCGCCAGGGGATGGGCGGCGAAGGTGCCGGCCTGGTAGACCGGGCCCGACGGCGCCACCTGGCGCATCAACTCGGCCAGGCCGCCGAAGGCCGCCAGCGGCATCCCGCCGCCGGCGATCTTGCCGAGCGTGACGAGATCCGGCGTCACCCCGTAGCGTTCGGCCGCGCCGCCGCGGGCGACGCGGAAGCCGGTCATCACCTCGTCGAAGATGAGCACCGCGCCGTGGCGGGTGCAGCGCGTGCGCAGGCCGTCGAGGAAGCCGTCGGCCGGCGGCACGCAGCCCATGTTGCCGACGACCGGCTCGAGGATCACGGCGGCGACCCCGCCTGCCGCCTCGTCGAAGCAGCGATCGACGCTGGCCAGGTCGTTGAAGCGGGCAATCGCCGTGTCCTGCACCGCCCCGGGGGTGACGCCGGGCGAGTCGGGGATCCCGAACGTGGCGGCGCCTGACCCGGCGCTCACCAGGAACATGTCGGCGTGCCCGTGATACGCCCCGGCGAACTTGACGACCACCCGCCGGCCGGTCGCGGCGCGGGCCACGCGCACCGCGCTCATCGTCGCCTCGGTGCCGGTCACGACGAACCGGATCTGCTCGCAGCCCGGCACCCGCGCGGCGATGCGCTCGGCGAGATCCACCTCGGGGGGCGACGCCAGCCCGAACACCAGCCCGCGGCTGGCGGCTGCCACGACCGCCTGCTCGATCTCGGGATGGCCGTGACCGAGCAGCGCCGGTCCCCACGCGCCGATGTAGTCGATGAAGTCGCGGCCGGTGGCGTCGTGTACGTGCGCGCCGCGCGCCGAGACAACGGCGATCGGATCGCAGCGCATCGCTGCGAACGCGCGCACCGGCGAATGGACGCCGCCCGGGGTGACCTTGCGGGCGCGGTCGAACCAGGTGGCAGCGGAGGTCGTGGGCGTGGGGGTCATCGGTGCGCGGGAACGGTGGAGGCCAGCGACGCTCCGCCGAGCGTCTCGGCCAGTTCGCGGGCGAAGTAGGTGATGACGACGTCGGCGCCGGCGCGGCGCAGGGCCATCGCCGTTTCCATGGCGGCGCGCGGCCGCTCGATCCAGCCGCGCTCGGCGGCGGCGCAGAGCATGGCGAACTCGCCCGACACCTGGTAGGCGACGACCGGCACGTCGACGCGCTCGCGGATGGCGCGGATCACATCGAGGTACGGCAGCCCCGGCTTGACCATCACCATGTCGGCGCCCTCCTCGACGTCGGCCAGCGCCTCGCGGATGGCCTCGCGGACGTTGGGCGGATCCATCTGGTAGCCGCGCCGGTCGCCCGTCTGCGGCGTCGAGCCGGCGGCCTCGCGGAACGGCCCGTAGAAGGCCGACGCGTACTTGGCGGCGTAGGAGACGATCGCGGTCTGCGTGCAGCCGGCGGCGTCGAGCGCGCCGCGGATCGCGCCGACCCGGCCGTCCATCATGTCCGAGGGGGCGATCACGTCGGCGCCGGCGACGGCGTAGGCCACGGCGGCGCGCGCGAGCAGCGGCAGCGTGGCGTCGTTGTCGACCGTGCCGTCGTCGAGCACGCCGCAGTGACCGTGGTCGGTGTATTCGCACAGGCAGACGTCGGCCCAGATCGACAAGGCCGGCGCGGCGTCGCGGATGCGCGCGATCGCCTCGGGCACCGGGCCGTGCGGGTCCCAGGCCGCTGATCCCCCGGCGTCCTTCGTGTCGGGGATGCCGAAGAGCAGCACCGCGCCGACGCCGAGCCCGGCCAGCGCTGCGGCTTCGCTGGCAACCAGATCGGGCGAGAGGCGGGCGTGACCCGGCATCGAGCCGATCGGTTCGCGTTCGGTCCGCCCGGTGCGGACGAAGATCGGGGCGACCAGCTGGGCCGGGGCCAGCCGGGTTTCCTGCGCGAGCGCGCGCAGCGCCGGGGTGCGGCGCAGCCGGCGGCCACGATGGACGGGGAAGCTCACGATCGCACCTCTGTGGGCGCGGACGCCTCGAGACGCACCGCCCGATCGCACGCCTCGAGCACATCGCCGGCGCCCAGTTCGATCAGCCGCCGCGCCGTGGCCGTCCCGACCGCGATCGGATCGGTGCCGTGGCCCTCGGCGCGGATCGCGCGCGTGCCATCCACGGCGAACACTCCGGCGGTCAGCGTCAACTGATGGCCGTCGCACGACGCCACCGCGCCCACCGGAACGGAACACCCGCCGCCGAGCGTGTGGAGCACCGCCCGTTCCGCTTCGACCGCGCGGCGGGTCGGCGCGTGGTCGAGGGAAGCGAGCAGCGCCAGCAACTCGCGGTCGCCCTCACGGCACTGGACGGCCAACGCGCCCTGCGCGGGTGCCGGCAGCATCTCGGCGAGCGCGAACACCTCGGTGATGTGCGACTGCAGGCCGAGCCGCTCCAGCCCGGCCCGGGCGAGCACCACCGCATCGAGCGACCCCTCGGCAACCCGCCCGACGCGGGTCGGGACATTGCCACGCAGGACCCGGACGTCGAGGTCGGGACGGCGCGCCAGCACCTGCGCCGTGCGCCGCGTGCTGCAGGTGCCGATGCGGGCGCCGCGCGGCAGCGTCGCCAGCGTCTGCCCGTCGCGGGCGCACAACACGTCCTCGATGGGACCACGGGCCGGCACCGCCGCCACCGTCAGGCCCGGCGCCGTGTCCACCGGCAGGTCCTTGTGGCTGTGCACGGCGACGTCCACCTCGCCGGCAGCGAGGGCGCGCTCGATGGTGGCGGTGAAGAAGCCGGTGCCTTCCACCTGGGCCAGCGGCAGGTCGATGACGGCGTCGCCGGTGGAGGTGATCTCGACCAGCTCGATCGCCAGCTCGGGCGCGGCTGCGGCCAGACGGCCGGCGATCTCGCGCGCCTGCCACAGTGCCAGCGCGCTGCCGCGGGTGCCGATGCGGACGCGAGTCATGCGTCGGCCTCACCTTCCCCGGCGGTCGCGGGCGTCTCCGTCGTCGGGTCGATCGCGGCCGTTGCCGGGGCGGCCGGCAGCGAGGCCAGCGGCACGGCCAGGACCTGATCCAGCAGCCGGCGCGTCAACCGATCGAGTATCGCGGCCGGATCGCTGTGCGGCTCGGCCAGTTCCAGACACGCCCGGGCGAGCTCGGCGCGGCGGATGCCCTCGACCTTCTGTCGCAGATCCGAGACGAGTGGGCGCAGTGCCTGCCGGTGCGCCCAGGTGTCGAGGTAGCGCAGCTCGCGCTCGATGACCTCGACCGCCTTGGGGATTTCCGCCGTGCGGCGATCGATCTGACTGGCCACCACCTGCTCCAGCGTGCCCAGGTCCACGCGCGTGATGCCCGGCACCTCGCCGGGCTCTACTGCCGGCGGCATGCTCAGGTCTACCACGATCAGCGGCCGTCCGCGCCGCGCCGCGGCCACCGCCCGGAGCGCGGCCTGCGTGACGACGTGCACCGGCGCATCCACCGCGCAGAAGACGACGTCGGCATCGGCCAGCGAGTCGGACAGCGAATCGAGCGCGACGCTCTCGGCGGCGACGGTCGAGGCCACTGCATCGGCGCGGTCGCGGGTGCGATTGGCCACCACCAGCCGCTTCACACCCACCGCCCGGAGGTGGCGGGCCACCTTCACGCCGGTCGCACCGGCGCCGACGACCACGACGTGGCTGTCGGGCAGCGCCACGTCACGCCCGACCAGTTGCACCGCCGCCGACGCCACCGATTGCGCCCCCACCCCGAGGGAGGTCTCGGCCCGGATGAGGCCGCCGGCGCGCAGGGCCGCCTGCACCACGCCGCGCAGGAACCCGCCGACGCCGGGGGACGCGTCGAGCGCCGCCCGCACCTGGCCCAGGATCTCGGCTTCGCCGAGGACCAGCGACTCCAGGCCGGCGCAGACGCGAAACAAGTGCGTGGCGGCGGCGCTGCCGCACAGGAAGCCGGTCATCGGCCGCGAACCGGCCGCGGCCTGGGAGAACGCCCGCGTCACGGCGTCGTCGTCGAGGCCGCCCTGCGAGCGCCAGTAGACCTCCGCCCGATTGCAGGTGGCCAGCACGAACGACTCGATGCCGGCGGCCGAGAGCCTGACGTGAAGCGCGGTGGCGGCCCCGGCGTCGAGCGAATGCTCGGCGAGCGCGCCGATACCGACGCTGCGATGGCTCACCGTGATCGCGCGCAGGCCCTTCAATCCAGGATCGGACAATCGACGAGACCCCTCGCGGCCGGTGGCGGCGCCGCCCGGAGGCAACGAACTGACATCCATGACGCTGTGGGGAGAGTATGGCCCGAGCGGCAGCCCGACAATTCGGAGGATTACGGAAGCGACTCCGTACAAGTACGGACTTGGCGCCCGGGCTAGGGCTGTTCGAGGATGCCCTCGCGAATGGCCACCTGAATGAGCACGGCGACCGACTTCACGCCCAGCTTCTGCATCAGGTTGGCGCGGTGCGTTTCGACGGTGCGGACGCTGATGTCGAGCTTTTCGGCCACCTGGCGGCTGGAGAAGCCGCGGGCGAGCCAGCCGAGCACCTCGCGCTCGCGATCGGTGAGCGCCGCGCCGGTCGCGCCCGGCGTGCCGCTGCGCAGCAGGCCGGCCAGCTGCTGCTGGATGGGCGGGCTGAAATAGGTGTGCCCGGCGGTGACAGCCTCCAGCGCGGCCACCAGGTCGTGCACCGCCGAGTCCTTGAGCAGATACGCGTCGGCGCCGCCGCGGACGGCCCGCGCCACGTACTCGGGCCCGTCGTGCATGGTGAGCACGATCACCCGCAGCTCCGGCCGGGCCGCCTTGGCCTCGCGCACCAGATCGAGCTTCTCCGAGCCCGGCATCTTGAGGTCGAGCACCGCGACGTCGACGGCGGTCGTGCGCAGCAGGTCGATGGCGCTCGGGCCGTCGGCCGCTTCGGCGACCACCTCGACGCCGGGCTGGCCCTCGAGGATGCGGCGAATGCCGCTGCGCACCAGCGTGTGATCGTCGGCCAGCAGCACGCGGACGGGGCGGCTGCCGATCACGCTTGCGCTCCGATCGGGATGTCGGCATGGACGCTGAGGCCGCCGTCACGGCCCGGCCCGATGGTCAGCCGGCCGCCCAGGGCGGCGACGCGTTCGCGCATGCCCAGCCATCCCATGTGCGGCTGGGCGTCGTCGGCGGCGCCGCGCCCGTCGTCCTCGATCGCCAGCACCACGGCGCGCTCGTCGCTGGCCACGCGCACCCGCGCCGCCGCCGCGCCGGCGTGCTTGGCCACGTTGGTGAGCGCTTCCTGCACCACGCGGTAGAGCACGACCTCGACCTCGGGGCTGAGCCGCCGGCTGGCCCCTTCGAGATCGAGCTGCACGGCGATGCGTGTCCGCGCCGAGAAGTCCTCGGCGAGCGCCCGCAGCGCCGGCGCCAGTCCGAGGTCGTCGAGCACCGACGGCCGCAACAGGTTGCTGAGATCGCGCACCTGGGCCAGCGCCCGCCCGACCATCGCGCCCGCCTCGTGGCGGCCGTCGAGCTCGAGCTCGATCTTCACCGCCGTGAGCGCCTGGCCGGCTTCGTCGTGCAGCTCCTGGGCGATGCGACGCCGCTCGTCCTCCTGCACCCGCAACACCAGCCCGGTGAGCTGCTCGAGCTCCGAGGTACGTTCCGCCAGGCGGTCGCGCTCGTTGCCGAGCACCACGAACAGCAGCCCGAGGCCGATGGCGAACAGGAACAACACGTCGGCGAAGACGCCGTAGAGCACGGCCGCGCCGAAGCCGCGCAGCAGCGGATAGTCGAGGTGATGCAGGCCCCAGAGGATGAAGGCGCCGGCCAGCACCGGCGAGGCGCCGCTCGAGATCCGGGCCCGCTCGCGCCAGAAGACGATGCCGGTCCACAGCGTGACCGAGGTGAGGAGCACCGTGGCCGAGATGCCGCCGGCGATCATGCTGCCCATGCCGTAGACGGTGGTCCACGCCCAGGCGATCGAGATCGGCACCGCGACGGCGTGGATCGGCCGCAGCACGAAGCCGCGGGCCATCTGCAGCGCGGCGGCCAGCAGCAGCAGGGCGCTGACCCCGGTGGCCGCCTGGTGCACGAACAGCCAGACCATGTCGCGGCGCACCAGGAACGCCGACATGCAGGCGAGGCGGACCACGTAGACGCCCCAGGCCATCGCCCAGGTCAGGAAATAGTCGCCGCGCTGGCGCCGCCACAGCACGTAGCAGGCGATCGCCAGGATCGAGGTCACCACCGACTGGAAGCCGAGCGCGCTGCACTCGACGAAGATGCGGTCCATCACCTCGGATGCGGTCTCCGGCCCCTGGATCATCGGCCGCCCTCCGCATCCCGCAGGCTGGCCAGGGTGCGCACGGCATTGGTGAAGTCGGCCGTGTCGGCGATGACCGCCGCCACCTCGGCAGCCGTCAAGGCCGCGGCGGTGGTATGGCCGATGGCGACGAGGCCACGCAGATCGCGGAGCGCGCCGGCGCCGACGACCTCGACCAGCACGCTGGCGACGCGCGGGCTGGCGATCACCGCGGCATCGGGAGCCGCGGTCTGCCAGTCGCCGGCAATCGCCGCCGCCGGCCGGGCCTCCATCCGGTACGTGTCGAGCTCGTGCACGATCGCGCCGGCCTGCTTCAGCGCGTCGGCGAGGGTGCGGCGTCCGCCCGGTGTCGTCGGCAGCAGGACGCGGCGACCGGGCCACGCGTCGGCGTCGCGCAGCCGTGTCCACAGCGCGTCGGCGCCGTCGCCGTCGGCGACCAGCGGGGGCCGCGTCGTCCCGGCCTCGACCAATGCCTGCGCGGTCTGGCGGCCGACCGCCGCGGTGCGCAGTCCCGCCGGCCAGCGCGTCGGCCGGGCAGCGGCCAGCGCCCGCACCGATCGCGCACTGGCGCAGACGACCCAGTCGTAGCCCTCGAGCGTCGCGGCGATGCGGGCCAGGGCCTCGGGATTGGCCGGCCGCCGCTCGACCAGCACCGGACAGGACCACGGCTCGAACTCCCCCGCGGCGAGGGCGCGGCTGAGCGGTCCATCCGCGGCCTCGTCCCGGGTCACGGCGACGCGCCAGCGGCGGGGGGCGCGAAGGGCCGGCACGGTCATGAGGCCTACGAGTCTACCGAGAATCGCTGCCGGGTCGGTTTGGCTGCGGTCGTCCAACAACCTCTGCCCTCCGGCCGGCGCCGGACTGGCGATGATTGGTAACCTCGACCAGCAGCGGGCCGTTGCGGAGGCGTTCGGCCACGCGTGAGTTGTAACGGGGTCTGACCCCATTCAGGGCCGGGCCAGACGTCGGGAGGCACACCGATGAGCAGTGAAGCATCCACCGTCTGGCCGGGGCCGATGCCCCGCGTCGGCGATGTCGCCGAGCGCACGCACCTGGTCGGCCCGGAGTTCATCCGGCTGTTCACCGCGATCAGCGGCGATCGCAACCCGTTGCACTACGACGAAGCGGCGGCGCGGGCCTCGCGCTTCGGCGAGATCGTGGTGCAGGGCGGTGTCACCAGCGCCATCCTCAACGCCGTCGTCGCCGAGGCGCTGCCCGGGCCGGGCACGGTGTTCCTGCACGTCGACTGGCGCTTCACCGCGCCGGTGCGTCCGGGCGACACCATCACCGGCCGGGTCGAAGTGCTTGAGGTGCGCAGCGACAAGCCGATCACCACGCTGGCAACGCGGGTGACCCGGCAGGACGGCGTCGTCGCGCTCGAGGGCCAGGCCGTGTGCTACACGATGCGGATCGACGGCGGCGCGTAAGACCGGGCTGCTCAATGGCGGCGCAGGAAGTCGAGCACGGTCCGGTTGAACGCCTCGGGCTGTTCCCAGTACGCCGAGTGGCCGACGTCGGGCAGGACGACCGAGGTCGCCCCCTTGATGCGCGCGGCGAACAACTGGAGCGCCGCCGGTGGGGTGTACATGTCGGCGCCGCCGGTGAGCAGCAGCGTCGGGACGCGCAGGCCCTCGAGCATCTGGAACGTGACGATGTGCTTCGCGGGCTGGACGGGCGGCGCCGCACCCGGAGCGCGGCTGACGCGCTCCAGCGCCAGCCATCGGTCAGTGCCCTCGGGGTTGGCGGCGCGATACGCCGGGCCGAGCTCGCGCAGGTCGGGCGGAAGGGCGGCGAACTCCCTGGGGCGCAGCCGCTGCCCGAGGGCGACGTACGAGGCGTCGGTCACCCCGCCCAGGCTGTTGGCGACCACCAGGGTGCGCAGGCGCTCGGGGAAGGCGAGGGCGAAGTCGATGGCGACGATGCCGCCAGCCGCCGTGCCGACCAGGTGGAAGCGATCCAGGCCCAATGCATCGGTGAGCGCTTTCAGGTCGTCGGCGGCGGTGCCGGTTGGTCCCTGCGGATCGATCGTGGTGCGCCCGTATCCCCGCCGGTCGTAGGCGATGACGCGGTAGCCCGCGGCGCCGAGCGGCGCCCATTGATGCTCCCAGACGCGCGCGCTGCCGGTGCCGGCATGGAGCAGCAGCAGGGCCGGGCCCGAGCCACCACCATCCAGATAGAACAGCCGGGCGCCCGGCACCTGGAGAGAGCCCTCACGCGGCGTCTGCACGGTCGCCGACACCGCGCCGGCGGCAAGACACGCCGCCAGCGCGGCGATGGCGACGCCAATCCCGCCGCGCCGGCGAATGGACCAGGACATTGCCGGCGGATGCTATCAGGCCCGCGAGGCTGCCGCTCGGATCGGCGCGCCCGTCGCGATCGCCCCCGGGGCCAGTGCGGCTAGACTCGCGCACATGCCGAGGCGCAACCGTTGTCTCCCGCTGATCCTGATCGCGCTGGCCATGACCTGGCCGGCCAATGCGCTGGCGCAACCCGCGCCGCTGGCCGGCTTCGACGCCCAGGTCGCGCAGGCGGTGCGCGACTGGAAGACCCCCGGGCTGGCGATCGCCGTCGTCAAGGACGGCGCCGTGGTCTTCGCGAAAGGCTACGGCGTCCGCCGGCTCGGGGCTCCGGAGCTCGTCGACGAGCACACGCGGTTCGCCGTCGGGTCCACCACCAAGGCGATGACCGCCGCTGCCATCGGCATGCTCGTCGACGAGGGCAAGCTCGGCTGGGACGACCCGGTGACGAAACACCTGCCCTGGTTCGCGCTCGAGGATCCGTATGTCACCCGCGAGGTGCGGATCCGCGATCTGCTCACCCATCGCGCCGGCGTGCCCAACACCGACCTGCTGTGGTACGAGCAGCCGACCCCGGCCCGCCAGATCATCGCCAGTCTCCGCGAGGTGCCGCTCGAGAGCTCGCTGCGGTCGCACTTCACCTACCAGAACGTGATGTACGCCGCTGCCGGCGAGGTGGTGGCGGCGGTCAGCGGCATGCCGTGGAGCGAGTTCGTGCGCGCCCGCATCTTCGTGCCCCTCGGCATGAACGGCACGCTGCCGACGGCGGCCGCGCTGGCCGGCCAGGCCAACGTCGCCGCGCCGCACTACGACATCGACGGCACGGTGACGGTGATTCACAACGCCAGCGTCGACGGCGTGGCGCCGGCCGGGTCGGTCTGGTCGAGCGCGCGCGACATGGCGCGAGTGGCTGCGGATGCTCCTCGCCGGCGGCACCACCAGCGGCGGCCAGCGCCTGCTGAGCGCCAAGGTGATCGCCGAGCTCTTTGCGCCGCAGACGATGGTCGGCGAAGACGCGTTCTATCCGACGGCGCGGCTGACCAAGCCGCATTGGACCACCTACGGGCTCGGCTGGTTCCAGGCCGACTACGCCGGCGAGAAGGTGGACTTCCACACCGGCAGCATCGACGGGATGGTGGCGATCGCCGGGCTCATCCGCGATCGCGGGCTCGGTGTCTACGTACTGGCCAATCTCGACCACGCCGAGCTCCGGCACGCGCTGATGTACACCGTCTTCGATCGCTACCTGGGCCGGCCCGCGCGCGATTGGAGCGCCGATCTGCGCGGGCTCTACGGCGGGCTTGCCACCGAGGCGGCGGCGCGCCGCGCGAAGGCCGATGCCGAACGGGTCAACGGGACGTCCCCGACACTGGCGCTCGACCGCTACGTGGGCCGCTACACGCACCCGATCTACGGCACGCTGGTCGTGGCGAGGCACGGCGCGGGGCTGCACGCCACCTTCGGGACCGGCCATGCCGGTCCGCTCGAGCACTGGCACTACGACACGTTCCGCGCAGTGTGGGACGCGAAGTGGCGTGGCACGTCACCAGCGACGTTTCAGATCGACGGGCGCGGCCGCGTCGCCACGGTGACGGCCAACGGCGCCACGTTCACCCGCGTTGACCCGTAGGCCCGCTACGAGAGCAGGCGCGACGTAGGGCGGGTCTTCAGAGCGCTTGATGGCAGAGCTAAGCTCTGTCCTAGGCCGAGCTGAAGACGGCTCTCTGGCGCGCTCAAGCCGCCGGAGCCGGCCGCCTGACCGCGTCGCCGTGCGCCGCACCAGGCTCGGCGCCGGCTGTCACCGCGTCGTCGGCGGCGAACACGGCGAGGTCGGTCTGGCCCAGCAGGCGGCTCGTCACCGTACCCGCCGTCACCGAGCCGCTCACGTTCACCGCGGTGCGGCCCATGTCGATGAGCGGCTCCACCGAGATGAGCAGGCCGGCCAGGGCCACGGGCAGATTCAAGGTCGACAGGACCACCAGCGCCGCCATGGTGGCGCCGCCGCCCACGCCGGCGATGCCGAACGAGCCCACCGTGGCCACGCCGACCAGCGTCGCCAGGAAGGACAACGACGTCGGATCCACCCCGGCGCTCGGCGCGATCATCACCGCGAGCATCGCGGGGTAGAGGCCGGCGCAGGCGTTCTGGCCGATGGTGGCGCCGAAGCTGGCCGAGAAATTGGCGATGGCCGGCGCCACGCCCAGGCGCGTCACCTGGGTGTCGATGCTCAGCGGAATCGCCGCGCCGCTCGACCGCGACGTGAACGCGAAGGTGAGCAGCGGCCACAGCTTCTGGTAGAAGCGCACCGGGCTGATGCCGATCGACGCGAGGATGCCGGCGTGCATCAGCAGGATGATCGCCATGCCGATGTAGGAGGCCACGACGAAGGTCCCGAGGTTGACGACGTCGACCACGTTGGAGGTCGCGACGACCCGCGTCATCAGGGCGAGTACCCCGTAGGGCGTGAGCCGGATGACCATCCGGACCAGGCGCAGCACCAGCGCCTGCAGCGCTTCGATGCCCTTGAGCACCCGTTCCCCCAGCTCGGGGTTGTCCTTGCGCAGCGCCAGCACCGCGAGGCCGAGCATCGCGGCGAAGACCACCACGCCGATGACCGACATGGAGCGCGTGCCGGCCAGGTCGGCGAAGATGTTGGTCGGGACGAAGTTCTGGAGCAGCGAGGGCACGTTGAGCGCCTGCGCTTCGCCGAGCCGGCCCTCCATGTAGGTGCCGCGCTCCAGCTCGCGCGCGCCCTGCACCAGGCCGTCGGCGCGCAGACCGAACGCCCGGGTCATCCCGATGCCGATCACCGCCGACACCGCCGTGGTGGCCAGCAGGATGCCGAGCACGCCGGCGCTGATCTTGCCGAGGGCGCGCGTGTCGCCGATCTTGGTCACCGCGGCGAGGATCGAGACCAGCACCAGCGGCGCGATCACCATCTGGAGCAGCCGGATATAGATACCGCCGACGACCCCCACCCAGGGGACCGCGCCGGTGATGGCCGGGCTCCCGAGCCCGTAGATGGCCTGAGCCACAGCCCCCAGCCCCGCGCCGAGCAACAGCGCGAGAAGCACCGTGGTGGAGAGCGGAGTGCCCTGCCGCCGCCGGTACGCGAGCCAGGCCAAGGCGAGGGCGAACACGACGAGATTGACGATCGCAGCAAGGTTCATACGAGCTCCCGGCCAGAAACGACAACGGCCCTCCCGGAATCGAGAGGGCCGACGTGACTGGCGCGCATCGTGGCTGACCGATTCAATGCTTCACGGCCGTTGCGCTCCAGGCCCCTCGAGGCGGAAGCCGTCACGACAACAACAGCAGGCGCCGCCAATCGGTCGAGGCATGCACTGAGGTGACGGACCCAGCTGGATCCATCTCAGCCCGGAGTCTAGTGTTCCGGCCCGCGGTGCGTCAACGTGGCCACGGTCGGGCCGGCACGGGCGGCAGAGCCCGGGCTGGCGTGGACGGGGATTCGGGGGCATGATTGCCGAGCGGCTCGCGGGGAGAGGCGACGCGGTAAGGACGGCGCGACCCCGCGGGCCCCTTGGAAAGCGAGGGACGCCATGCCCGAGCCCACTACGGATCCGCGGCCGAAGTGCGCGCATCCTTCCTGCGACTGCACCGTGCCGGCCGGCACGAAGTACTGCAGCGACTACTGCCGGAAGGCGCCCGAGACCGAACTGCACTGCAACTGTATGCACCCGGGCTGCCGCGCCTAGGCGCGGTTTTCGGGTCGGCGGAGGTGGAGCGTCAGCTCCGCCCTGAGGCGGCTCTGCCGCCCCTACGGGCGCGTCTGCGCGGGACGGATGGCGGTCGTCTGTGCTACGGCTGAGGTCGAGTGAAACCTTTTCGCTGCCGCGGAGCGTCGAACCAGTAGGCCGCGACACGTCCCTCCAGGCGGCCGCTCCCACTCACCTCAGATGGCTGCCCGTCCGACGTCTGCCCTCCGCGCGCCCGCTCCGCTGCCGCTCTCGGTGTTGCTGCGGTTCGCCACGCACCTCGACGAGGCCGACCTGCGCCCGCTGGCGGATGCGCTCGCCCCACGCCGGCTGGCCCGCGGCGAGTCGCTGCTGCAGCCCGGAGAGATCTGCCAGTTCCAGGCGATCGTGACCGCGGGCTGCCTGCGCGTGTATGCGCCCGATGCCGACGGGGCCGAGCGCGTCCTGTACTTCGCGGCACCGGGCTGGTGCGTCACGGATCTCGACAGCCTGCTCGGTCAGCGCCCGGCCAGGCTCGGGATCGACGCCCTGGAAGCCACCGAGATCCTCGTGCTCGATCACCGGGGGCGCGTGGCGCTCGCCAAGCAGGGCGGCGAGGGCGAGCGGGGACTGCGGCTGCTCGCCGAGACGATGCTGGCCGACGTCCAGCGGCGGTTGATCGGCGGCCTGGGACGCTCGGCCGAGGTGCGGTATCGCGAGTTCCAGCGCCTCTATCCGGCACTCGAGACGCGGCTGCCCCAGTACCAAGTGGCCTCCTTCATCGGCATCTCGGCCGAGTTCTTCAGCAAGCTCCGCAAGCGGCTGCGCCGCGGTCTCCGCGCCAGTCGCCCCTGATCGCGGCGTCTTGAACTGCTTCAACGACAGCCGCCACTCCATTCCGTATCGTGCGGTGTCCCCTGAAACCGCCGGACGCGGAAGGACGGGCCCCCGAACGCCTCTCGCACGGTGCTAGTGCTGACTCGTCGTCTCCGATCTGGGAGGACAGCCCATGCAACCGTCGCTCGATCGACCGATCCGCCGTCGCGCACGTGTGCCCGTGCGCGCTTTCATCTCGACCAGCTTGTTGCTCGCCGCGGCGATTGCCGCGACCACCGCCCAGGAGGGACGCTTCGACACCCGTGCCGACCAGGGCCGCCGCGAACGCCTGACCCGCGCGGGCTCGGTCGATCCTGAAGGCCCGCCGCTCGGCGGCCGATCGCCCACCGAGGCGCCCGCCGCCTTCGACGGCCAGACCAACGGGATGGATCCGCAGGGGCCGGACTTCGACACTATCGACGAGGAGTCGGTCGAGCCGCTGGCCTCGTTCAACGACAACCGCTTCATCTTCGAGGAAGTGGAGACTCGCGCCGACGGACTGGGACCCACCTACAACGCCCAGTCGTGCCGCGAGTGTCACCAGAACGTGGTCACCGGGGGCGCCAGCCAGATCGCCGAGCACCGCACGGGACACATGCTCGGCGGCCAGTTCTTCGAGTCGCTCGGCGGGTCGCTGGTGCACTCGCGCGCGACCCATCCCGACGCCGCCGAGCTGGTGAACGTCGAGGACGACGTCCGCACCTTCCGGATCTCGACCAACACGCTGGGCGCCGGTTTCATCGAGGCGATCTCGAACAGCACGCTGCTGGGGTTGAGCGCGCTGCAGCCCGAGTCGCTGCGCGGCACGCCGATCATGGTGCCGGTGCTCGAGCGGCCGGGCACCATGCGGGTCGGCCGCTTCGGCTGGAAGAACCAGCACGGCAGCCTCGAGTCGTTCTCGGGCGACGCCTACCTGAACGAGATGGGCATCACCAGTCCAATGTTCCCCGAGGAGAACACCTCGGCCGGCCGCGACGTGACGGCGTTCGACCCGGTGCCCGATCCCGAGGACGACGGCGTGGACATCATCGCCTTCGCCAACTTCATGCGCTCGACCAAGGCACCGCCGCGCGGTGCCATCACGCCCGACGTGCGGGTCGGCGAGGCGGTGTTCATCGGGGTGGGCTGCGCCACCTGTCACGTGCCGGCCCTGCCCACCGCGCCGGCCGGCACGGTCATCAACGGCGGCGCCTTCCGCGTGCCCGAGGCGCTGGGGAACAAGATCATCCATCCCTACAGCGACTTCCTGGCCCACGACATCGGCACGAGCGACGGGATTCCGATCCTGCCGACCGCCGAGTTCGCCCACACCTCGAACCTGATGCGCACCGCGCCGCTGTGGGGACTGCGCACCCGCAACCGGCTGATGCACGACGGGTTGTCGTTCACCAAGCAGGAGGCGATCGCCCGCCATCGCGGCCAGGCTGATCCGGTGCGAGTGCGCTACGAGGCGCTGTCGCCGGCCCTCCAGCAGCAGCTGCTGCGATTCCTCGACTCGCTCTGACGACGACCGACGGCCCGGTGCGATCGTGTCGCCGGGCCGTCGCGCCGGACCGTCGCGCCCTCAATACGAGAACAGCAGGCTGGCGATCTTCCAGGCGTCGCCGGCCTCGATGAGCGTGAGCACGAGGCGGCCGCGGCGCGACGTGCCGTTCTGGTGGAAGACGAAGTCGGCCCACGCGGTGGCCAGCTTGCCGGTGCGCTCGATGACGACCTGGTCGAGCGTCTCGGACATGTCGGTCGCGGTGGCAAAGCCGCGCGCCTGCGCGGCGAAGAACTCGTCCAGCGTCCGCACGGTGACGCCGCCGTCGCGGGCCGGCGACGTGGCCGTGAAGGTGGGCAGAAAGAGCGTCCGCCATTGGCTCAGCGTGTCCTTGCGGTAGAGGCCCACGTAATCGTCGACCACGCGATGGACGGCCGCCACGTCGCCGGATGATGCGGCCGGGCGATCCGGGGCCGCGGCGTGGACGCCGGCCGTCACGCCACCGCCAACGCCGGGACCGCGCAGCGCCTGGCCAGGTCTGGCTGCCGTCAGCCGCCCGCCATCGACGACGAGCTGGCCGTTCACCACGACGTGGCGCACGCCCTCGGCGTACTGCCGGGGCTGGGCGAAGGTGGCCCGGTCGGCGATGGTCGCCGGATCGAAGACGACGAGATCGGCGAACGCACCGGGCCGCACCTGGCCGCGGTTCCACAATCCCATCCGCCGGGCAGGCAGCGACGTCATCTTCCGAATCGCTTCTTCGAGCGTCAGCAGGTGTTCCTCGCGCACGTACCTGGCGAGGATCCGCGCCGTCGATCCCCACGCCCGTGGGTGCACGCCGGCGGTGGGCGGCGGACTGTCGGGCGCCATCCCGCCCGAGTCGGTGCCGAGCATCACCAGCGGGTGCTTCAGAGCCAGCCGGACATCCTCCTCGTTCATGAAGAACATCACGCCGCTGCCGGTGGTGTCGTCGGAGGCGATGAGGTCCATCAGCACGTCGAGCGGGTCTGTGCCTTCTGCCTTGGCGATGTCGTCGAGCGTACGGCCCTGGTACTTCTTCAGCTCGGCGCGGCCCACGGCCGAAACCAGGATGCCGGCAGCGCCGCCCGATCCCGAGGTACTGGTTCTCCCAGGTGGTGGACGGCTGGAGGATCTCGGCTTTGATCTTCGCGCGCGTGGCTGGGTCCTGCAGCCGCGCCACCATCGCCTCGCGCCCGCCTTCGCGGGCCCACACCGGCAGGCTCGCATCGAGCGGGTTGCTGCCGGCGACGTACGGATACTGATCGGCGGCGATGTCGAGACCCTCGGCCCGCGCCCGCTCGATTCGCGCCAGCACCGCCGGCATCCGCCCCCAGTTCTGCCGGTAGGCGGTCTTGAGGTGATGGATCGTGGCCGGCACGCCGGCCTCGCGGGCGATGCGGAACACTTCGTCGAGGCTCTCGTCGATGGCGTCGGCCTCGGAGCGCTGATGGGTGATGTAGCTGCCGCCGCGGCGCCCGGCGACCCTGGCGAGGGCGACCAGTTCGTCGGTGCGGGCGAAGCGATCCGGCACGTACTGCAGCGAGGTGGAGAGGCCGAAGGCGCCGGCCTCCATCGCCGCCGCCACCTGGGCCTCCATCCGCGCCAGCTCCTCAGGCGTCGCGGCGCGATCCTCTCGGCCCACCACCGACTCGCGGACCCCGCCGGCACTGATGAAGGTGCCGAGGTTGATGGTGGCCGGGCGGCGATCCAGCACCGACAGGTACCCCGCCAGGTCGTCCCAGGCGGGCACGCCCTCGCGATCGAACATCGACGCGAAGGGATGCGTGCGGCGGGCGCCGGTGTGCGCCACGCCGGTGAAGCTGGCCTCGCCGGTGAGCTCGGTCGTGATTCCCTGCATCACCTTGCTGGCCACGCGGCTGTCGCGCAGCACCCAGTACTCGGACTGGCCGAGCATGTCGATGAACCCCGGGGCGACCACCAGGCCGGTGGCGTCCAGGCGGCGACCGGACGCGCGGCCGTCGAGGGCGCCGACCGCAGCGATGCGATCGTCCACGACGCAGACATCGGCGACGAATGCGGCGGCGCCGGTGCCGTCGACGACGCGACCGTTGGCAATGAGCAGGCCGCAGGCAGGCGGCTGCCGGGTATCGACGCTGACGCCGACGCCGGCAACGGCGAGGACGAGGACGGCAGCGGCAGGCAGGCGGCCCCTCACCGCCGGGATCCTACGGGAGACGTCACATCGACACAACCGCCACGGGCGGCGGCGCACCGGCCCGGCCCGCCGCGGCCGCCGCGACCCTACGGTCGCGGTGTCATCCCGTTACAACGGCGGCAGGGCCTTATATGTTCTAATCGCGCCAGATCGGCCCGACCCAGAAGGGCTCTGGTGATGCAACTGGCGAATGGTTTCTCCCGCGGGCTGCTGATGTGTGCCCTGGCCGTGACCGCGGCCTGCTCGCAAAGCGACGCGCAGCAGCCGGCCCAGGCTGGCCCGCCGCCGGCCGTGCCCGTCACCACGGCCGCCGCGATCCGCAAGGACCTGCCGCTCGAGATGGGCGTCATCGGCACGGTGGAGGCATTTTCCACCGTGACCGTGCGCGCGCAGATCACCGGCGAGCTCACCGCGGTGAAGTTCCAGCAGGGCGAAGACGTCGAGGCCGGGCAGGAGCTCTTCGCGCTGGACCGCCGGCCACTCGAGGCGGCGCTGCTGCAGGCACGGGCCAACCTCCAGCGTGACACCGCCCAGGCCAGCAACGCCACCGCGATCCTCGAGCGCTACGAAACGCTGGTCGAGAAAGGCATCCTGGCCCGCGAACAGCGCGACACGGCCCGGGCCACCGTGGCGGCGCTCGAAGCCACCATGGCAGCCGATCGCGCCGCCATCGAGAACGCCGAGGTGCAGCTCCAGTACGCGACCATCCGCGCCCCGATCCCGGGCCGTACCGGCGCGCTGATGGTCACGGCCGGGAACCTGGTCCGCGCCAACGACCAGACCCCGCTGGTGACGATCAACCAGGTGACGCCGATCTTCGTCGCGTTCGCGTTTCCGGAAGCGTCGCTGTCGGCGCTGCGCCGTTACCTCGACCGCGGATCGCTGCGCGTCGAGGCCCGTCCCACCGGCAGCGACGGACCGGCGGCGGTCGGCCAGATCACCTTCGTCGACAATGCCGTCGACCAGACGACCGGCACCATCAAGGTCAAGGGGACGTTCAACAACGAGAAACGGGCGCTGTGGCCGGGCCAGTTCGTCAACGTCGTCGTCCGGCTGGCGACCGAGTCGGCGGCGATCGTCGTGCCGTCGGTGGCCGTCCAGACCGGTCCCGAGGGCAGTTACGTGTTCGTCGTCGCCGCGGACCAGACCGTGGAGCTGCGGCCGGTCACCGTGGCGCGGGTGGCCGGCACCGAGACCATGATCGCGACCGGGCTCGCCGCCGGCGACACCGTGGTCATCGACGGGCACCTGCGGCTGGTACCGGGCGCCCGGGTGACCCAGCGCGCCGCCGGCGACGCCAAGGCGGGATCATGAACATCGCCGAGCTCTTCATCAAGCGGCCGATCACCACGACGCTGCTGATGCTGGGCATCACCGTCTTCGGGGTGATGTCCTACCGCCTGCTGCCGGTGAGCGACCTGCCGACGGTCGACTTCCCGACGATCCAGGTGCAGGCCGGCCTGCCCGGGGCCAGCCCCGAGACCATGGCCTCGGCCGTCGCGCTGCCGCTGGAGAAGCAGTTTGCGACCATCGCCGGCCTCGACGCGGTCAACTCGACCAGCACCCAGGGCAACACCAACATCACGCTGCAGTTCGCCCTCAGCCGCAACATCGACGCCGCTGCCCAGGACGTGCAGGCCATGATCGCCCGGGCGGCGCGCCAGCTGCCGCCCCAGATGCCGTCGCCGCCGTCGTACCAGAAGGTCAACCCCGGCGATCAGCCGGTGATCTTCCTGACCTTGCGGTCGGCGACGCTGCCGCTCTCCACCGTCAACGAGTACGCCGAGACCATCGGCCAGCGCATCTCGATGGTCAGCGGCGTCGCGCAGGTGCAGGTCTTCGGCGCCGCCAAGTACGCGGTGCGCATCGACGTCGACCCCCGCAAGCTATCGGCCCGCGGCATCGGCATCGACGAGGTCGCGACGGCGGTCCAGACCGCCAACGTCAACCTGCCGACCGGGACCATCTACGGGCCCGACCGCGCCTTCACCGTGCTCGCCAACGGGCAGCTGATGCGGGCGGCGGCTTACCAGCCGGTCGTCATCGCCTACCGGAACGGAAATCCGGTGCGGCTGGCGGAGGTGGCCCGGGTCTACGACGGCATCGAGCAGGACAAGTCGGCGAATTTCTACCAGGGCCTGCGCAACATCAACCTGGCGATCCAGAAGCAGCCCGGCTCGAACGTCGTCGCCGTGGTCGATTCCATCAAGACCCTGATGCCGACGTTCCGTGAGCAGCTGCCGCCCTCGGTCCTGCTCGACATCCGCACCGACCGCTCGGCGTCGATCCGCGAGTCGGTGCAGGACGTCAAGCTGACCCTGGTGCTGACTTTCGTGCTGGTCGTCACCGTGATCTTCGGCTTCCTGCGCAACGTCACCGCGACGATCATCGCCAGCGTAACCCTGCCGGTGACGATGGCCGCCACCTTCGCGGTCATGTACCTGCTCAACTACAGCCTCGACAACCTGTCGCTGATGGCCCTCACCTTGAGCGTCGGCTTCGTCGTCGACAACACCATCGTGATGCTGGAGAACATCGTCCGCCACATGGAGATGGGCAAGCCGCCGCGGGAGGCGTCCTTCGACGGCTCGAAGGAAGTCGCCTTCACCATCGTGGCGATGACCGCGTCGCTGGTGGCGATCTTCATCCCGGTGCTGTTCATGGGCGGGCTGGTCGGCCGCCTGCTCGAGGAGTTCGCGGTCACCATCGGCGTGGCGATCATCGTCTCGGGATTCGTCTCGATCAGCCTGACGCCGATGCTCTGCAGCCGGTTCCTGACCCCGCCCGACAGCCACGGCCACGGCCGGCTCTTCAACATCACCGAGCGGCTCTTCGACTACTGGCTGCGGGCCTACGACTGGTCGCTGCGACTGAGCCTGAAGTACCGGGCGTTGACGCTGGCGGTGTCGCTGGTCCTGGTCGCCGGATCGGGCTACCTCTTCCTCATCGTGCCCAAGGGCTTCCTGCCGAGCGAGGATCAGGGCCGGTTCCAGATCAGCGTCGAGGGCATCCAGGGCATCGGCTTCGACGAGATGCTCCGCCACCAGATGGAGGTGGCGGAGATCGTCGGCCAGGACCCCGATATCGTCGGCTTCAGCAACAACATCGGCGGCGGCGGGGGCGGCGGGGGTGGCGGCGCCTTGAACCAGGGCCGCATGGGCGTCGACCTCAAGCCGCGGCACGAGCGGACCCGGTCGGTGGACCAGATCATCGCCGACCTGCGGCCGAAGGTGGCGCAGGTGCCCGGCGTGCGCGTGTTCATGGTCAACCAGCCGCCGATCAACCTTGGTGGCCAGCAGGGCGCGCGCAGCGTCTACCAGTTCACGCTGCAGGACACCGACACCGACGTGCTCTACCGATCGGCGCCGCTGCTCGAGGCGCAGATGCGGGAGATTCCCGGCATCACCGACGTCAACAGCGATCTGCGCCTCAACAACCCGCAGGTCCAGGTCGAGATGGACCGCGACCGCATCTCGGCGCTCGGCCTGACCGTCAACCAGGTCGAAACCGCCCTCTACAACGCCTACGGCACCCGGCAGGTGTCGCAGATCTTCGCGCCCAACAACCAGTACCAGGTGATCATGGGCGTGGCGCCAGAGTTCCAGCGCGACCCGGCAGCGCTCTCGCTGCTGTATGTCCGCTCCTCGAGCGGCAAGCTCGTGCCGGTGAACACGCTGGCCAAGGTGACCACCGGCGCCGGACCGCTCAGCGTCGGCCACACTGGGCAGCTGCCCTCGGTGACCATCTCGTTCAACCTGGCGCCCGGCTACGCCCTCGGCGACGCGGTCTCGCGGATTCAAGCCACGGCGGCGTCGACGCTGCCGGCCACGGTGTCGACACGGTTCCAGGGCACCGCCCAGGCGTTCCAGGACTCGCTGCGCGGCCTCGGCCTGATCCTGGTGATGGCCATCGTCGTCATCTACCTGGTGCTGGGCATCCTCTACGAGAGCTTCACGCAACCGCTGGTCATCCTCTCCGGCCTGCCGGCCGCCGGCTTCGGCGCACTGGCGACGCTGCTGCTGTTCAAGAGCGACCTGAGCCTGTATGCCTTCGTCGGCGTGATCATGCTGGTCGGCCTGGTCAAGAAGAACGGCATCATGATGGTGGACTTCGCCGCCGTGGCCGAGCGCGAGCACGGCAAGACGCCGATCGAGGCGATCCGCGAGGCCTGCCTGGTGCGCTTCCGCCCGATCATGATGACGACGATGTGCGCGCTGGTCGGCACGCTGCCGATCGCGTTCGGGTGGGGCGCCGGCGCCGAATCACGGCGTCCGCTCGGCCTGGCGGTCGTCGGCGGGTTGGTGGTGTCGCAGCTGCTGACGCTGTACATCACGCCGGTCTACTACGTCTACATCGAGAACATGCGCCTGCGGCTGAGCCGTCGTCGGGCGCCGGCGCTCGCCGCCGCCGCGTCGCTGTCCGTGCCGGTGCTGGCCGATCCGCCGGCGGTCGTGCAGCGTTCCGCCGACGGTCACGGTCTCCAGGAGCCCGTGGCGAAGGTCGGGGCGTAGCACCGCGGCGCCGTGGCGACCGCTAGGGCGTGATCGTGAACGGCGTGCTGGCGATCGGCGCCGCCAGGCTCAGCGTGTTCGGCGCGGTGACGCCGGCCAGCCAGGCGTAGGCGCCCGGCGGCGCGCCGGCGAGCGGGAAGCTGAACGGCACCGACAGCGTCGGCAGCACCACTGTCCGGGCGATCGGCACCAGGCCCGGCACCAGCCGGCCGTCCATCTGCAGCGACAGGAACCCACCCGGGACCTGGACCACGACATAGGCGTCGACCGGCGTCGTCACTGGCCCGCTCACCGCGTGCACGGTGGCGACCAGTACGTCGCGAACGGTGAAGGTGGGCTGGTTCAAGGTCACCGACAACGGCAACAGCGCCGGCGGCGTGGGCGTCGTGGTCGTGTTGTCGACCGTCAACGGAACCGGCGTCGAGGTGGCGGTGTTCCCGGCGACGTCGCGCGCCACGGCCGTGACCACATGTGGTCCGTTGCCAACGCTGCGGGTGTCCCACCCGGCGGTGTAAGGAGCCGTCGTGTCTTCCGACCCGAGCGCACCACCATCGAGCCGGAACTGCACGCCGGCCACGCCGGTGCCCGAGTCGCTGGCCGCGGCGCTGACGGTCACGGCACCCGAGACGACGGCGTCCGCCCCCGGAGAGGTGACGGCCACCGCCGGCGGCGTCGTGTCGGTAGAGCCGCTGCAGATCGAGTTGGCCAGCGCCGTCGTGCACACGTACCCGTCATCGACGTCGGGGCGGGTCGCCGCACACGGCGCGTTGCCCTTCTGCGGCCAGAACACCTCGAAGTGCTGCCCGGCGACGCCGTTGTGATTGCAGGAGATCAGGCGATCGGCGTTGCCCGCGTCCTGGCCATTCGTGTACCAGTCCATCGAGACCGCACGCAGCGGCTGGCCGGCCGGCGCCACATGGCGGTTGTTGTTCAAGACCGTCGTCGGGTCGGGCAGGTCGCAGGTGGGGCAGGCGCCCGGCGCGGCGCTGGTCCGGAAGATGAAGCCGTACTGGGTCTTGAGCAGGTTGTTCTCGAAGCGCACGGTGCCTTCCCGCCACAGCGGCGGATAGACCCCGACCGAGTTGTAGAAGGCGGAATTGCGGGTGATGTGGTCGACCGTGGCGTAGTCGCCGTAGTGCCAGATGGCGTTGCCGAAGGCACTGAACTGGCTGGCGTCGCCGTAGACCCTGGCGTTGTCGAACACGTAGTTGTAGCCGGGATAGCCGTAGTAGGCGTAGCGCATCACGTGCCAGACCACGAGGTTGCGGACCACGCTCTGCCCGCACTGGCCGAGGAAGTCGTCGCCGGCGCTCAACGAGCACAGCCACCACATCGTCAGGCCCTGCACCACGCCGTAGGCCTCGTTGTTGTCGAACTCGAGCAGCGGCATGCGGTTGCCGTTGCGTGCGGTGTACTGGCCCGCCATCATGGTGTCGGCGCCGCGGAAGTTCGGCACGTTGACGGTGCCGAGATAGACCAGGTTGTACTTGAAGGCGTAGGACGCCTCGACGTCGCCGGCGTCCTCACCGAGATTGGCGGCGACGTTGTTGCGCACCCGGTTGTTCGGTCCGCGGAACCAGAAGCCGACGCCCTCGCGGGCGATGCCCCGCGGCTGGTCCTCGTGCTCGTCGCGCCCGCCGTTGGAGGTGATCTTGGCCACGAAGTTGTGGTCGAAGACGTTGAAGCTCTCGGAACCGTCCTCGGTGACCACGCCGGCGCCGCCCAGGTTGAAGACGACGTTGTCCTGCACCAGCCCGTAGTGCGACCCGTGCAGCGTGATGCCCCATTTCTGCGGCGGTGTCGTGGCGCCCTCGTCGTGCACCGAGTTGCCGACCAGGCGGAACTGGTACTCCGGATCGACGGTGGGGACGGGACCGAACAGGTGGTGGATGTGCAGCGAGTAGCGGCCGATGTGGTTGGTGGTGGTGTTCAGGTCGTTGAAGGTGGTGCGGCCGAGGCCCTCGAACTCGGTGTGGCGGACGTCGATCTGCGCGCGATTGGTGAACAGCACGTGGCCGCGCGTGCCGGCGCGGTTCTCCGAGCGGATGACGATGTTGCGCGACAGGTTGGCGACGTGAGGCAGGTAGTCGGGCTGGCCGTCGCCGTTCTCGTCGGTGGTGCCGGGATGGGCGTGGGCGAGGGCCGGCGCGAAGGACACCGTGCGGCCGTCGCCCGAGACCGCCTGCACGGTGCGCGTCTCGAGCCGGACGTAGGTGTGCCGATCGTTGCCGGTGTTGGGGATCTGGCGCGAGTCGGGCACGACGATGGTGTCGCCGACCTGCCATCCGGCCACCGGCTGGGCGAGCGCGAAGCTCGCGTCGCCGGCGCGGGGCGCGGTGGCGAGGCGGACGAAGGTCGGCGACCTGGCGCTGCCGTGGAGGGCGACCTTGCCGTCGACCGACAGGAAGCCGGTGCCGAACTGCTTCGGATCGGCCGCCAGGTTGAGGGGCAGATCGCGGATGACGATCTCGGCGGTGTGCTGCGCCGGCAGCGGCTGCGCGCCGTGCCGATCTCGACGGCGCCGCCCGGCATCACCAGCAGCGTGCCGACGGCGAGTCTCGTGGAGACATCGGTGCGGAAGAGCAACCGGCCGGTCGCCGCCACGCCGACGACATCGGCGATGCCGCTGGCGCTGTCATACGACACGTCGTGGCCCACCCGGACGATGTCGCCGGCGGCCGGCACGCGCGCCGGCGACCAAGTCGCGGCCGCCGACCAGGATCCCGGTTGCACCGACCGGATCGTCGGCGTGCTGGCGAAGTTGGGGATCGTGTCGTGGTGGAGGACGAAGCTGGCCGGGTCCCCGGGTTGCCGCGCGTCGATGGCGGGCCCGAGGAGCGCCAGGCAGGACAGCGCGACTCCCGTCGAGACGAGCCGCGCGATGAGGAGGGATCGCACGCTTGCGTCGGAGCAATATCGATGCCGCTGGCGACCACAGGTCGACGGGCGGGCCCGGCGCCGTCTTCGGTCCGAGTGTCGGGTCGGTGCCGGAAGAACCTGACGTGACACTGACAGGTTTGGCCGGCGTCGAGGCTCATACCCGGCCACACCCGCACTAGTATTGCGGCGGCCCGCGCCAGCGCCCGATACCGGCACTGGCAGAGCGGAGGAGGGACGAATGGTGCACGAGAACGAATCCGCCCCGGCCGCATGAACCTGGCGCCGGATTCCCGACTCGGTCCCTACGAGATCGCCAGCCTGATCGGCGCCGGCGGCATGGGCGAGGTGTATCGGGCCCGCGACTCCCGTCTTGGACGCGACGTCGCGATCAAGGTGCTGCCTCCGGCGTTCGCCGCCGACCCCGACCGGCTCCAGCGTTTCGAACAGGAGGCGCGGGCCACCGCCGCGCTGAACGACCCGAACATCGTCGCCATTTACGACGTCGGGGCGTTCGACGGCCGGCCGTTCGTCGTCACCGAGCTGCTCGATGGCGAGACGCTGCGGGCGGCGCTCGGCGGCGGCGCCCTGCCGCTGCGCAAGGCGCTCGCCTACGGACAGCAGATCGCCCGGGCGCTGGCGGCGGCGCACCGGCGCGGCATCGTTCACCGCGACCTCAAACCGGAGAACGTGTTCGTCACCCGCGACGGGCTGGTCAAGCTGCTCGACTTCGGCCTGGCCAAGCTCACCGAAGGCGCCGGCGGCCGGCACAGCGCGGTGTCGACCACCGCGGTCGGCCTGATCCTCGGGACGGTGGGATACATGTCGCCCGAACAAGCCAAGGGCGAGCCGGCGGATTACCGCTCCGACATCTTCTCGTTCGGCACGGTGCTCTACGAGATGCTGTCGGGCCAGCGGGCGTTCCAGGGCGACTCGCCGGTCGAGACGCTGTCGGCGATCCTCAAGGAGCAGCCGCCCGACCTCACGCTTGTCGTGCCAGGGCTGGCCCCCGGCCTGGCGCGAATCGTCGATCGCTGCCTCGAGAAGAACCGCGACGATCGCTTCCAGTCGGCGGCGGATCTCCGCTTCGCGCTGGAGGCAATCTCGGGCATCTCGACCCCGGCCGTCACCGCGCGTCCGGCACGGCGGCTGCCGTGGCGCTGGGCGCTGGCCGCGGCGGCTCTCGCCCTGGCGCTCGGCGGCGGGTTCCTCGCCGGCTCGCGGCGACCGCCCGCCGGGCACCCGCAGTTTCAACAGCTCACCTTCCGTCGCGGCGCCGTGCAGGGAGCGCGCTTCACCGCCGACGGCCAGACGATCGTCTACGCCGCGGCGTGGGAAGGGCGTCCCGCCGAGCTCTTCTCGACACGGCCCGAGGCGCCGGAGGCGCGGCCGCTGCAGATGACGGGGACGGGACTCTTTGCGATCTCGGCCAAGGGCGAGATGGCGCTGGCGCTGGGACCGACCGGGTTCGGCCGCGTGCAGGGGACGCTGGCCCGCGCGGCGCTGGCCGGTGGTCCGCCGCGGGAGCTGGCGCAGGCGGTCGTCGCCGCCGACTGGCGGCCCGACGGCGCCGAGCTGGCCATCGTCCGCACCGGAAACGGCGGCGACGTGCTCGAGTACCCGATCGGCACGACGCTCTACGACCCGCCCGGACACATCACCCACATCCGGGTGTCGCCCACAGGTGATGCCGTGGCCGTGCTCGAGCACCCGGTCTCCGGCGACACGGCCGGCTCGGTCGTGCTCGTCGATCTGCAGGGCCGCGCGCGCCCGCTCTCGGCCGGCTGGAACAGCGTGCTGGGGGTGGCGTGGTCGCCGAGCGGCGAGGAGATCTGGTTTACCGGCACCCGCACCGGGGCCGCGCAGGCCCTCCACGCCGTGTCGCGAACGGGCGTCGAACGTCTGTTGCTGTCGGCACCGGCCACACTCACGCTCCACGACGTGTCGCCCGACGGGCGGGCGCTCGTGTCACGCGACGCCTGGGGCGCCGGCGTCATGGCCCGCACGCCGGCGGCGGCGCAGGAACGGGATCTGTCGTGGCTCGACGGATCCACGGCCTGGGATCTCTCCGCCGACGGCACCACCCTGATCCTCGAGGAGGCATGGGAGGGAGGCGGGGCGGCGCGGTCGATCTACCTGCGCACCACCGATGGCGCGCCGGCGGTGCGCCTGGGCGACGGCGTGCCGCTGGCCCTGTCGCCCGACAAGGCCTGGGTGCTCTCCATGCCGGTGGCCGGCGATCGCCTGGTGCTGCTGCCCACTGGCGCCGGTCAGTCGCGCGCGCTGCCAGCCGGGGGCATCGCCTCATACTTCCCGGGGGCGCGCTTCCTCCCCGATGGCCGATTCCTGGTGGCCGCCGCCGAGCGCGAGCGCCCGAACCGGATCTTCCTGCAGTCGATCGATGGCGGCGACCCTCAGCCGGTGACGCCGGAAGGGGTGTTCGGCCGGCTGGCCATCCTGCCCGACGGCGCGCGGTTCGTCACCCGCGGCGTCGACCGGCGGTTGGCGGTGTTCGCGCTGTCCGGCGGCGATCCGCGGCCGCTCGCCGGCGCCGACCCGCGGGATCTTCCGATCGTCGTCAGCCCCGACGGCGAGTGGCTCTACGTGCAGGGTCCGAACGACCTGCCGGCCGAAGTGGCGCGGGTCAACCTGCGAACCGGCCGCCGCGAGCCGGTGCGCACGCTGCTGCCGCCAGACCCGGCCGGGACGATGGACATCCTGCGGATCGTGATGACGCCCGACGCGCGTGCGTATGCCTACACGTTCGTGCGGGCGCTGTCCGCGTTGTACCTGGTCGACGGGTTCGAGTAGCCGCCGCTAGAGCGGTTTTGGGTTCGCCGTAGGCAGAGCTTTAACTCTGCCTGACGCAGCGTCGATCGTCCCGACCCTTGCACGGGAATCCAGCTCATCAATTCACTGCCGCGCCTGGTCGGTGATCAACACCCTGCCCCAGTCCTGCTCGCTGCTCCTCGTAAACGATTCACCGATCAGCAGGTGCGGCTCGACCTGGGACCAACCTCGGTTCTCCGGTGGATCGACGATGTATATAGTTGTCAACGTGCCGCGCTAGTTCAGCGCGGCGCCATCCGGGAGGCGGTCGTGGGAACGAAAACTGCGTCGAGCGCGTTGATAGCAGCGGCGGTGCTGGTAGTGATGGGGGCGCCGGCCTTCAGTCAGGGGCCGGCCACCGAGAAGGTGCGAATCAGCGGGTGGGCGCTCAACATGAGCAACATCGCCACCGGCGCCAACCAGACGATTCAGATCGACATCAACAGCTGGTCCACGCCGAGCCAGCGCACGCACCTGATTCAGACGTTCCTCGAGAAGAAGCAGAGCGGCCTGATCCGTGAGCTCGAGAAGCAGCCGGAGCTCGGCCGGTTCCGCTTCCCGGGCTACATGGGGCCCGATCCGAACAACGTCATGCGGCTGGGCACCGACATCCGCTATGCCATGAACCACCCCGGCGAGGATGGCGGACGGCGCATCGTCATCATCACCCCGCGGGTGATCGGCTTCCGCGAGGCGCGCGAACAGCCGCGAACCATCGACTATCCCTTCACGCTCTTCGAGATGCGCTTCGACAAGAGCGGGCAGGGCGAGGGGCGCATGGCCTATGCGACCCAGATCACCTTCGACAAGGGCAAGAACACCGTCGAGCTCGAGAACTACTCGAGCGAGCCAGTACGGCTCAATCAGCTGAAGCTGGAAGTTGAGCGCTGAGCGCGCAGCGGCGCGATGCCCCTTCGCTGGATCGCCGCGGTGATCGTGACGGCCGGCACCGCCGTCTGGTTGCTCTGGCCGGCGCCGCCGCCTCCCGCCGCAACGAGCGGCCCCGCGGCAGCGGTCTTCGCCGCGACGCTCGCCAATCCGTCTCCCGTGCCGGAGGCCGCCCCGGCCGGCATGGTGTGGATTCCCGGCGGCGAGTTCTCGATGGGCGCCGCCGAGCCGCCGGCCATGGACGACGTCGGCATGCAGGCGACGACCGACTCACGACCGATTCACCGCGTCTACGTCGACGCGTTCTGGATGGACGCCACCGAGGTGACCAACGCCCGGTTCGCCGAGTTCATTCACGCGACCGGGTACGTCACGGTGGCCGAACGCGTGCCGCGCGCCGAGGATTTCCCGGGCGTGCCGCAGGAGAAGCTCGTCGCCGGTTCCGCCGTCTTTGCAGCCCCGGCCGGACCGGTGCCGCTCGACAACCCGCTACGGTGGTGGCAGTACGTGGCCGGCTCCAGCTGGCGCCATCCGCTCGGACCGGCCAGCGACCTGCAGAGCCGGCAGAACCATCCCGCCGTGCACGTTGCCTATGAGGACGCGGAGGCCTACGCGGCCTGGGCCGGGAAGCGGCTGCCGACCGAAGCCGAGTGGGAGTTCGCCGCGCGCGGCGGCCTCGCCGGCAAGCTGTATCCGTGGGGCGACGAGTTCACGCCGGGCGGCCGCCACATGAACAACAGCCACCAGGGCCACTTTCCGGACCACGATACGGCCGCCGACGGCTTCGACGGCATCGGGCCCGTAGGACGGTTCGCCCCCAATGCCTATGGGCTCTACGACGTGGCCGGCAACGCCTGGGAGTGGGTGAGCGATTGGTACCGGCCCGACTACTACGCCCAGCTGGCCGTGGCGAGCGGGGCGGCGCGCAATCCCGGCGGACCCGCCGCGTCGTATGACCCCGCCGAGCCGGGCACGCCGAAACGTGTCCATCGGGGCGGCTCGTTCCTGTGCACCGATCAGTACTGCTCGCGGTACATGGTCGGCACGCGCGGCAAGGGCGCGGTCGATACCGGCACCAATCACCTCGGCTTCCGTCTGGTGCGGCCCGCGCCACCAGGCCGGACCTCCGCCAACTAGAACGGTCGCGCCGACGCTATCGCTCTGGGGTAGTATCTCGCCCTTGGGACCATCCTCGCGCTGAGCCGCCGCAAGCGGCTCTTCCCGCAGCCCGAGTGATCCCGCACCGCGGTTCGCGCCCGATCGCCTGGGCGCCAAGGAGCGACGCATGCCTCTGCTGCGACCGGACCCGACGTTCTACCCCTCCCCGAAGATGGCCATGCAGGCGGCGCCCGAGACGCTGGCCTACCTGGCGCTGATCAACCCCAAGAACGGCGGCCAGCCCGACGCGATTGGCGTCGTCGACGTCGATCCGAAGTCGAAGAGCTACGGACGGCTCGTCGGTCAGACCGACATGCCGAACGCCGGCGACGAGCTCCACCACTTCGGCTGGAACGCGTGCAGTTCGTGCCTGTGTCCCTACGCTCCGCACCCGCACATGGAGCGCCGCTACCTGGTCGTGCCGGGCATCAACTCGTCGCGGATCCACATCCTCGACACCAAGCCCGACCCGCGAAAGCCGGAGATCGTCAAGGTGATCGAGCCCGAGACGGTGGCGGCGCGCACCGGCTACGCCTCGCCGCACACCGTGCACTGCGGTCCCGACGGGGTGTATCTCAGCGCTTTGGGCGCGCCCGACGGCAACGGCCCGGGCGGGACGTTCATCCTCGACCCCGAGACCTTCGACGTGCGCGGCGCCTGGGAGCTCGACCGCGGCCCGCAGCAGCTGGCCTACGACGTGTGGTGGCACCTCGGCCTCGACACGATGATCACCAGCACCTGGGGCACGCCCAACATGGTGAAGGACGGCCTCAACCCGGAGCTGCTGCTCGGCGGCAAGTACGGCAGCAAGCTGCACGTCTGGGACCTGCGCCGGCGGCGCCACGTGCAGGAGCTCGACCTCGGCGCCGAGCAGCAGATGGTGCTCGAGATCCGCCCGGCCCACGACCCGTCCAAGGCCTACGGCTTCGTCGGCGTCGTCGTGTCGCTGAAGGATTTGTCGGCGTCGATCTGGCTGTGGCACCGCGAGGGCGGCGGCAACGGCGCCAAGGGTGCCGACGGCAAGTGGGCGATCACCAAGGTGATCGAGATCCCCGCCGAGCCGGCCGATCCGGGCGTGCTGCCGCCGATGCTGCAGGGCTTCAAGGCGGTGGCGCCGCTCGTCAGCGACATCAACCTGTCGCTCGACGATCGCTATCTCTACGTGTCGTGCTGGGGCACGGGCGAATTCATCCAGTACGACGTCAGCGATCCGTTCCACCCGAAGAAGGTCGATTCGATCCGCCTCGGCGGCATCGTCAGCCGCGCGGCGCACCCGGCCAAGCCCGGCGAGCCGCTGAACGGCGGGCCGCAGATGGTGGAGATCAGCCGCGACGGCTCGCGCCTGTACTTCACCAACGCGCTCTACACGCCGTGGGACGAGCAGTTCTATCCCGACGGGGTCAGGGGCTGGATGGCCAAGGTGAACGCCAAGCCCGGTGGCGGCCTGGAGATCGACCGCGGCTTCTTCCTCGAGCACGACCACCTGCGCATGCACCAGGTGCGGCTCGAAGGCGGCGACGCCTCGTCGGATTCGTACTGCTACGCCTGAGCGGACGCCATGAGCTGGGTGGCGATGCTGCTGCTCGGCGCCTACCACGGCATCAACCCCGGCATGGGGTGGCTGTTCGCGGTGGCGCTGGGCCTGCAGCAGGGCAGTGCGTGGGGCGTCGGGCGGGCGTTGCCGCCGATCGCGCTCGGCCACGCCGCCGCCGTCGGTGCGGTGGTGGCGCTGGCGGCGTCGGCCAGGGTCGTGATCCCGATCGGCGTGCTGAAGGCGCTGGTCGCCACCGCCCTGGTGTCGCTGGGGGTGTATCGGCTGTGGCGACACCGGCATCCTCGATTCGGCGGGATGCAGGTGGGCTTCCGCGACCTGGCGATCTGGTCGTTCCTGATGGCCTCGGCGCACGGCGCCGGGCTCATGGTGCTGCCGTTCGTGATGGCGACGCCCGGGGTGGCGGCGGCGAGCCCGCACGCCGGCCACGCCGCGGCCGGGGCCAGCCTGCCCGTCGACGGCGTGCTCGCCGTGGCCCTGCACTCGGCCGCCTATCTGGCGGTCACGGCGGCGATGGCGTGGGTGGTCTATCGCTGGATGGGGCTGGCCATCCTCCGCACCGCCTGGTTCAACCTCGATTGGCTGTGGGCCGGGGCCCTGGTGGTCACCGGCCTCGTCGTGGTGCTGGCGTGAGCGGCGAGGGTCAGAACACGACCACCTGGTAGCCGTTGCTGACGCGCTGGTAGTAGGTGCCGCCGCATTGCTGCACGCTGACGCCCCCCATCACGGTGGTGGTGCAGCCTGCCGGCAGCGTGGTGATGATCGCGCCGGCCGGCGCCGTGACGACCTTGTACCAGACCTCGCCGCCGTAGTAGACCTGTTCGTAGTACGCGCCGTCGGAATACATGTAGTTGGCGCCGCCGGAGACGACAGTCACCGAGGTCGTCGGCGGCCGGGCCAGCATCGTGCCCACCGCGATGCCGGTGGCCACGCCGGCCGCCACCTTCCAGCCTTCATACGACTCGTAGTGCTCGCCGCCGACGACACCGCCGTAGCGGCCGACGCCGGCATAGCCCTCTTCGCCAACCGCCACGGCGCCCCGGCGACCCACGGCCACCGCGCCCTCCTCGCCGACGGCGACGGCGCCGCGGCCGCCGTAGCCGTAGCCGCGTGTTGACGTTGGCGTTCCGATTGACGTTCGTGTTCCGGTTGACGTTCGTATTCCGGTTGACGTTCACGTTGTTGACGTTGACGTTGGTGTTGTTGTTGCCCCGGTTGTAGTTGTTGGCCTTGTTGGCGCCGGCGTTGCTGGTGGTGGCCCGTGACTGCCGGACCGAGCCGCCACTGCTCCCACCGCGGCTGCCGCCACCCCCGCTCCGGCTTCCGCCTCCGCCTCCGCCCCCGCCACGGCCCCCGCCCCCGCGTTGGGCGGAGAGGTCCACCGGTACGAACGCGGCCAGCGCGACGATGACCAGGGCGACGAGACCGAAGGCGAGGGGGCGTCGAAGCCCACCGTGACGCGTCGTGTAGATGTTCATGACTGGCTCCTGCACGTCAGCGAGGCTGCTTGGCGGGTTCCGCCGGGGGCGCGGCGAGGTTGGGATCCTCGACGGTGGCGCGCCGCATGATCTTGATCCGTTGATAGCCGTCGGGAATCTTGGCGGCGAAGGTGTCGTCCGAGACGGCCGGCGTGCTCTCGAAGGCGGTGTAGACCACCGTCGTCGCCGGCTCGCCGGGCTCGTTCTTGTAGACGATCTTGGCCTGGCACGGTCCGCGCGTGCCCTCGGCCAGCCAGAGCTCCCAGTCGACGACGGGGTGCTGATAGGCGAGATGGTCGCAGTTCCGCTCGCCGATTTTCTGCACGTCGACCCACCCGCCGGTCGTGTCGCTGGTCATCAGCGCCTCGTACGGATTGCTGTAGAGCAGATCCGCGGTCGCCATCCGGATGTCGTACTCGGCCGCCAGGAAGTCCAGCGCTTCGTCGAGCGTCCCCGGCATCGGACCGCGGGCCCAGACCTTCGCCCGGTTGGAAATGAAGGTGATCTGTTTCCCGTCGTACCAGCCCTGGCCGTCGCGCTCCTCGCCCTTGGTCGTGAAAGTCAGCGCGTTGGGGCGGCGCACGATGACCCGGCGGGTCGTCCGCAGCTCCTCTTTCGCTCCGCCCTTGACGACCTCGCGTCGTTCGTCGGAGGTATAGGCAAAGGTCTGCAGCGCGCTCAGGTTCTTGCTCATCTCCTGGAGCATCGCGTCGCCCTTGGCCTTGGCCGCCTCAGGCGTCAGGACTTCCGGGGCCCGATTGCAGCCGGCGGCCACGACCATCGCAGCGGCGACGAGCCATCCCAGCGTCGGTCGTGATATCAACATGCCGTCTCCCCTCGATGGTGCAAGTACGTCGTATATCACGGCTGGCTGGTTCGTGCCGTCTCAACGGCTGAGGCGGTGGTTCTCGGCCCACGACACTTGAAGCCGGTGGTCTCAGTCCCTGTAGCATGTGTGGCCATGGCGCACGCTCTGCTCGACGATCTGTCACAGGACCTTCGCCATGCCGCACGGATGGTCCCCAGGCAACCCGGCGTCACCGCAGCGGCCGTGGTGATGCTCGCGCTCGGCATCGGCGCCACCGTGGCGGTGTTCAGCGTGGTTCACGGCGTGCTGCTCAACCCGTTGCCGTACCGCGATCCGGGCGCGCTGGTGCGGATCGTCCACTCGGTGGGCGGCACCGAGCAGCCGTACTTCTCCGACCCCATTGCCACGGCCTATGCCGACAACACCGAGACGTTTGCAGACTTCGGGGTCTGGACCGACGGGGAGACCGCCGCCATCACCGGACGGGGCGACCCCGAAGAAGTGCGCTCGTGGGCGGCGAGCCGCGGGGTGCTGACGACCCTCGGCGTCGAGCCGGCCGTGGGCCGCTGGTTCACCGTCGCCGACGACACGCCCGGCGCGGCCGATGTCGTCGTCCTCGGCCATGGCTACTGGCAGCGGCGGTTCAGCGGCGGCGGTGAGGCGCTGGGTCAGACGCTGACCCTCGACGGGCGGCCGCACGAGATCGTCGGCGTGCTGCCCTCGACCTTCCGCTTCGCCGGCGAGCCCGACGTCATCCTGCCGCTGCGCCTCGATCGCGCCACCCCGGTGCGGGCCTTCAGGCTGCTCGGGGTGGCGAGGCTCGAGTCCGGTGTGTCGTTGGCCCGCGCCAACGCCGACGTGGCCCGCATCCTGCGCATCTGGCTCGAGGACTCCGGACAGCGCGACCCGGCGGTGCAGGCCCGCTACGGTCCGGCACTGCGGCCGCTCGCGCAGGACGTCGTCGGCGACGCCGGGGCGACGCTCTGGCTCCTGATGGCGGCGATCGGCATCGTGCTGGTCATGGCCTGCGCCAACGTGGCACACCTGCTGCTGGTGCGGGCGGAAGGGCGGCGGCAGGAGTTGGCGATTCGGGCGGTGCTGGGCGCGCGGTGGACGCGGATCGCGCGTCAGCTGCTGGTCGAGAGCCTGGCGCTGGCGGTGGTGGGCGGGGCGATTGGCGTGGCACTGGCGGCCGGCGGCCTGCGCCTGCTGGTGGCCACGGCCCCGGTGAGCCTGCCACGGCTGGCCGAAGTGACCATCGATCCGAGGGTGCTGGCCTTTGCGGTGGCCGTGTCGGCGCTGTCGGGGCTCGTCTTCGGACTCGTTCCGGTGATCCGCTACGCCGGGCCGGGCCGCGCCGCGTCACTCGATCTCGGGAACCGCACGGTGAGCTTGACGCGCGATCGCCGCCGTCCGCAGCAGACGCTCGTCGCGGTGCAGATGGCGCTCGCGCTGGTGCTGCTCGTGAGCGCGGGCCTGATGATCCGCAGTGTCCAGGCGCTGCAGCGTGTCGACCCCGGATTCACCGAGCCCCAGCACCTGCAGGCGTTCACCGTGTCGATCCCACCGCTGGTGGCGACCGAGCCGGAACGGGTGACCCGGATGCAGCAGGAGGTGCTCGAGAAGGTGGCGGCCCTCCCGGGCGTGACCGCCACGGCGTTCACGATCCGGTTGCCGATGGACCCGAACGACCGGTTCAGCGCGGCGCTGCGCGCGGAGGATATTCCCGACGACGGCCAGACCCCGCCCAACCACCAGGTCAAGCTGATCTCTCCCGGGATGTTCCAGACGATGGGCACGCCGCTGGTCGCCGGGCGCGACTTCACGTGGACCGACCTCTACGAGGCGCGCGAGGTGGCGATCGTCTCGGCCGGCCTGGCGCGCCAGCTCTGGGGATCGGCGGAGGCGGCGCTGGGCAAGCGGGTGTGCGAGTACTACTCGAAGGAGCGTATCTGGCGCGAAGTGGTCGGCGTCGCCGCCGACGTCGCCGACGACGGCGCGCAGGTGGCGCCGCCGCCGACGGTGTACTGGCCCGGGCGGGCCTTCGCGCAGCTGTTCGGCATCCCCGGCTTCCAGCAGCGCCGCGTCGTCGTCGTCGCGCGCAGCGACCGCGCCGGAACGGCCGGCCTGCTCGCTGAGATGCGCCAGGTGCTCGCGTCGGTCGATCCCAACCTGCCGCTGGCGCAGCCGCGCACGGTGGGTCAGGTCGTCGACGAGTCGATGTCGCGCGCGTCCTTCACGCTGGTGATGTTGTCGATTGCCGGAGCGATGGCGCTGCTGCTCGGCATCGTCGGCATCTACGGGGTCATCGCCTATGCCGTGTCGCAGCGGCGGCGTGAGATCGGCATCCGCCTGGCGCTCGGCGCCACCCCGGGCGAGGTTCGCGGGATGGTCATGCGGCAGGGGCTCTGGCTCGCCGCCATTGGCGTGGCGATCGGCCTCGGCGGGGCTGCCGGACTCGCCCCCTTGATGCGCTCGGTGCTGTTCGGCGTCAGCCCGCTCGACGCGATGACCTTCGTGTCGGTCCCGCTCGTGCTGGCCGCGGCGGCGGTGCTGGCCAGCTACCTGCCAGCGCGCCGGGCGGTGGCGGTCGATCCGGTTGAGACCATGAGGGCCGAGTGACCGGCCAACCTTGGCACAGCGAAGCCTGGCAGGCCCGGCCTGGCCGGCCAGCGGGGGTGGGTGATGCGTCCGAGAATGCACTTCGCGGTCCAGGCCGCCGTGATCGTCGCGCTTGCCGCACCCGCGGCGGCGCAATCGAGCCCGACAGCGTCCGGCGGCCAGGCTGCCGATCAGCCCGCCGATCAGCCCGCCTGGGAAGTGCGCGGGGCGGCCGCCCTCTACGTCCTGCCCGACGAGATGAACTACGTGCAGCCGACGCTGGCCGCCGACCACGGCGGGTGGCATCTCGAGACGCGCTTCAACTACGAGGATCTCAACGCGGTCTCCGGATTCGTGGGCTGGAACCTGGAATTCGGATCGAGCGTCGTGCTCGAGGTCACGCCGATGCTCGGCGCCGTCGTCGGCAGCACCGATGGCATCGTGCCGGCCGCGGCGGCGGACCTGTCCTGGAAGCGTCTCGAGTTCTACATCGAGAGTGAGTACGTGATCGACACCGACGACTTCGACAACCGCTTCCTCTATCACTGGTCCGAGGCGAGCGTGTGGTTCACCGAACAGATCCGCGCCGGAGTCGTGACGCAGCGGACCCGCGTCTACGACACGCCGCGCGACGTCCAGCGCGGCCTCCTCTTCGGCGGCCACGAAGGGCCGGCTCGAGGGCGCGGTCTATGTCTTCAACCCGTTCGACGACGACCACTTCGTCGTCGCGTCGATCGGCGTCACGTTCTGACGCTCGCTCCGCGCCGGCGCGCATCTAGCGTGCGAACGATACCGCGATGGCGATGCCGGGCCCTTGCGCAAACAAGGGCCGCACCACGACTGTCGTCTCTTGCCCCGAGGACGCCTCGTACCTGAGGTGCGGTTTCGACCTCGCGGCGTCCAGCGACCAGCCGACCAGCCCACCGACAACGGTGCACGCCGCCGCGACGCCAGCGTACGGTGCCGCCCACTCGTCGATCTCGTTCCGGTCGACGATGAGCGCGCCGAGGAACAAGGCGCCGCCGGTACGCCCGCGCCAATGACGGCCCCGAGGAATGCGCCGTTTCTCGCCGGGTCGCGTGGTCGTTCGATTGACCGAAGCGCACCGAGCGGGAAAGTGACGTCCTGGCGGTCTCGGTCCGATGGGCCGGGCCCTCGACGAGCCGGAGCTCGAGATCGCCAACACCGAGACGGGTCAGTCGCCCCGCTACCGGCGCCCCGACCGCGGGCACGACGGTGACGACGTCACCAGGGGCCAGCTCCTGGCGCAGCTGCTCCAGCGTTACGCGCGCGGTTGCGCGACGCAGGGATGGGCCCCGCCGGCGGCCAGAGCCACGATCAGCAGGAGGCGGTCCAGCGTCACCTGCCGCCCCAACCGCCAGCCTCGGAAGGGGCGCGCGATCTCCGCGGGCATCGCGTCCTTCATTGCCAGATCCGAGTGTACGCCCGGCGCGGAGGCGTGCCGGTCGCCGCTCTGCGCCAGGCCCGGACCGCGGTCGATAAGCAGGGTTGGAGCGGAGCCCAGCCCATTGACACCACGAACGACACCCGAAGTCTCCCGTCCACGCGAGGCGCGTCGAGTCGCCCTGCGCGGTCTCGTGCTGCTGTGGGCACTGTTCGCCGCCACGGCCGCCGAGGCGCAGACCTACTACGTGCGACAAGGCGCCGTTGGCGCCGGGACGAACTGGGCCGACGCCTACCCGTCGCTGCCGCCCGCGCTCGTCCGCGGTGCGACCTACTACATCGCCGCCGGGACCTACGGTGGCTACACCTTCGACGACGCCGTCGCCGGCACGACGCCCATCACGATCAAGAAGGCCACCGCGGCCGACCACGGCACCGACGCCGGGTGGCAGCCCGCCTACGCCAACGCGGCCCGATTCACCGGCACGCTGCACGTGGTGACCAGCCACGTCGTGATCGACGGGCAGACACGCCACGTCGACTGGCGCAGCGGCTACGGCTTCGTGGTCGACGTGTCGCAGGCCGGCGGCAGCTACGGCGTGGTCCTCGGCATTCCCTTCGATCTGGCCGTCAGCGACGTCACGCTGCGCTTCGTCGAGATCCGCGGCACCGGCGATCGCACCGACGCCTTCAACGATCGCGGCTTCATCACCGCGCTGGGCTCATCCAACGTGACGGTGTCGTCGTCCTACATCCACGACCAGGGCGAGAGCAACCTGCACCTGTTCCGCACCACCAACGTGCTGGTCGAGTACACGTGGATCGCCCGCAACCACAGCAGCCCGGCCCAGCACGCCGAAGGTATCGTCGCCACCGAAGGCACCAGCAACTTCACCCTGCGCCACAGCGTGATGGAGGACATCGAGGGCACGGCCTTCATCGGCACGCCGACCGGCGGTCATCCGGGCTGCGGCGGCACCGTGCAGCGCGACTGGTATCTCTACGGCAACGTGTTCTTCCGTCGTCCCGGGTCGGTCGACGGGCACCGGCGGCGGCATCCTCTACGTCTTCGACCACCGGCATACCGGCGACTTCCACTTCGTCAACAACACCATCGTCAACGTGTCGAGCGGGTTCGTCGGCTTCGACGGCGCCTGCGGCGACAGCATGCGGGTGCAGAACAACCTGTGGGCCGGCGTCGAGACCACCGTCTACCGGACAGCGAACGTGTCGGCCCTGACCTGGTCGCACAACGCCTACGTCAGTACCGTCACCGGCGACACCGATCCGAATCGGGCGGTCGCGACGGGCGACCCCTTCGTGAACTGGACCGGCGACGACTTCCGCCTGGCGGCGCCGACGCCCCGGGCGCTGTGCTGGCGGCGCCGTATCACGTGGACGTCGCCGGTGTCCTGCGCGGCGCCGACGGGGTGTGGGATCGCGGCGCGCGGGAATTCGGTGCCGCCGGGCCGCCGCCACCGCCGGCTTCCGCGCCGCTGTCTGTGGGGCTGAATCAGTCGACGTTCCGGGCGGCCGACACGCTGGTCGCGACGGTGCACGCGATCGCGGGTGTCGTGGCCTCGCCGGTGGACGCCTATGTCGTGGTGCAGGCCGGCGGCGCGTTGGCGTCGCTGCAATTGGATGGCCGGCTGGTGCCGGGCCTGGTGCCCATCGCGCGCCAGATCGTGCTCCCGACGGTGGCGGTGTCGTTCTCGTTCCCGCTGGCAGGCGTGCCGGTGGGCAGCTACACCTGGCTCGCGGCGGTGACCGTGCCCGGCACGCTGACGCTCGCGGCCCCGCTGCAGGCGACACCGTTCACGATCGTCCCGTGATCGATCGCCGTGCGCCGGGCGTCAGGGTGACGGCGCCGTAGTGATGGCGTCTGTCGCGGCGTTCTCGTCGGCCTGGCCCGCCTCGAGCCGGTCGAGGATCTGACGGCAGATGTCGTCCTGAAGGGTGAGAGGATCGACAAACGCGTGCTGGGTCGTCTCGGACCAACGGACGGTGCCATCCACTGCGTTGACCAGCTGGGTCGTGACCCGCACCTGATCGCCGGCGCGAAGGACCGTACCGGTCACCAGGAGATCGGCGCCCAGTTGACGGCCGATCGTCACCGTGTCGGCCGACTCGTCGAAACGCATGGCCTCGCGGTTCGACAGCACCCGCCACCCGTTGCGCCCCGCCATGCCCGCGGTCAGTGCCTCCGGAACGGCATGCTGGAGGAAGGAAATGTCCGGGTCGTCCTGCAGATTGCGAAATGGCGTGACCACGACGGTCTGGGTGTCGCCCACTGCGAACGGAGTGGGCGCCGCCGGCGCGTCGGAGGCCGACAGCGCGCGCAGGGCCGCCGCCATCTCGGCCACCGATTCGAACCGGTCGCCAGGACGGCGCTGCAGCGCACGACGCATGAACGGCTCGAGCGCTGCCAGCTCCGGCGGGCCGAGCGGCTGCGGGTCGTCGTGAAGGACGGCCTGGAACCAGTCCAGGTTGGTCTCGGCCGTGAAGGGGATGCGGCCCGTGAGCATCTCGTAGAGCGTGACGCCAATCGCGAAGACGTCGGTGCGCTCGTCGACGCGATCACCAGTGACCTGCTCCGGCGCCATGTAGCGCACCGTCCCGGCAATCCGGCCGGCCAACGTCAGCGACGGAGTCGTCACGGCCGCTTCAGGACGGGTATGGCGGGCCAGCCCGAAATCCAGCAGCTTCACGCCCTGCGCCGTGAGGAACACGTTGGCCGGCTTGAGATCGCGATGGATCAATCCGACGTCGTGCAGCGCCGACACGGCGCCCATCAACTCCAGGACCACCTCGAGGGCGGACTCCACAGGCATCGGCCCGCCCTTGAGCCGCGCCGACAGAGGCTCGCCTTCGAGCAGCTCCATCACCAGGAACAGCTGGCCGTCGTGCTCGCCGAGCTCGTACAGCCGGCAGGCGTGGGGATGCTCGAGCGACGCCGCCGAGCGCGCTTCGCGAATGAAGCGTTCCTTGTCGTGCGCGGTGGTCAGCTCCTCGCGCAGCAGCTTGACCGCCACGCGGCGGTGCAGCTGCTGGTCGGTGGCGCAGTAGACGCGGCCCATGCCGCCGTAGCCGAGCGGCTCCTGGATCAGGTAGCGGCCGGCGAGCTCCGTTCCCTCGATCGAGCGGTCCTGATCTTGGTCCAAGCTTCCAGTCTATCGCACGTGCCCGCTACGGCCGTGCCGCCGCGAGAGCGGTGACGACGGCCTCTTTCGTCAGCGGCTTGGGCAGGAAGCCGACCGCGCCCGCCGCCAACGCCCGCGGCCCGGCGGTCGTATCGGCCGAGATGAAGATCACGGGCACTCCCGCGGTCGTCGACAGCTTCTGCAGGCGTTCGTGCGCGATGAACCCGTGGCCGGCCGGCATCGTGATGTCGAGCAGGATGACGTCGGGCCGCTCGGTGCGTGCCGCCTGCACGGCGCCGTAGGCGTCGTTGGCGGTCACGACCTCGTGGCGTTCGGCCTTCAGCCAGAACGTCAGCAGGGTCCGCAGGGCCGAATCGTCGTCCACCACCAGCACCTTCATCCTCGGATCTTGCACGAAGTTCCCGGACCGTGGCGAACGCACACGAGGTCTTGGCGTGGGTGCTCCAGACGCCAGCCCGGATGCCCGATAGGATGTGGAGCGACATGCCTTCCCGCCGTGCCGATTCAGTGGGCCTCGCCTGCGGCATACCCGCGGCGTTGCTCGGAATGCTGGCGATTCTCGGGTGGGTCCTGCAGTTGCCCAGCCTCGTCGAGGTGCTGCCCAGCGCCGCGCCGATGAAGCTCAACACTGCCGTGGGCCTCGTCCTCGGCGGGCTGGGCCTGCCCGGATTTGCACGCCGGTCACGGCTCAGGTTGGTCACCGGCGGACTCCTGTTCGCCCTCGGCGTCCTGACGGTGGTCGAGTACATCGCGGCGGTCGACCTGGGCATCGACCAGGTCCTGCTGGCCGACTGGTCCGGCGGCGACGCCCCCGGGCGAATGGGCCTCAACACGGCCGTGTGTTTCACCGGCCTCGGGCTGGCCTACGTCGTGGCGTCGGTGGCGCCGTGGATGGTCGGCATCGTGGCACTGCCGGCTGCGGTCGGACTGCTCAGCGTCTCGATGGCGGCCATCGTCGGCTATCTCACCGGCATGGAGTTCGTCTACCGGTGGGCCGGCCCCACGCGCATGGGCGTCCACACGGCCGCGGCGATCTTCCTGCTCGGCGCCGGCCTGCTGGTGGCGGGCTGGCGCCAGGTGGAGCGTCGCAGGGCGACCTGGCTCGCGATGGGGCTGTCGGGCTGCGTGGCCGGCATCACCGTCGTCGTGTGGCTGGGCGGCCGGGCCGAGCAGGCGCTCACCCGGGCCCAGGATGCGCAGCGACGGGCCGGTGACATCACGCGGCTGATCGCGCACGGCGTGGACGACCTGGTGGGCGCGCTCCATCGGCTCGACGAACGTTGGGCCGATCCCTGCGACGACGCCTGTCAGCGCGATGTCATGGCGCTCGTGCGCGACTTCCCGGCGCTCCGCCGGCTCGGTTGGGCCAACGTCGTCGCCGATCGCTTCGCGGTACTCCGGCCGCTGGAAGGCGGCACCGTGGCATTCGACGACCCGGGCGACGTCGCGACCTTCGCCCACGCCCTGGCCGACCGCCTGGCGCCGCCGTCGCCGACCGGACGCGACACGGTCGTGCTCAACCCCGGTGAACTGGCGATTCGTCTCGGCAGTAGCGGCGGCGGCGCCTTCCTGGCTGCGGTCGACCTGCCGCTCTTCCTCGAGCAGCTCGACATTCCTACCGGCCAGGCCGCGCGGGTGGCGGTGTTCGTCGACGGGCGGCCGGTGGCGAGTGCGGCTCGCGCGACGCCGCTGGCGGCGTCTGGTGACGTGGCCGAGTTCAACCAAATCGTGCTCGGCGCGCGCTGGCGGGTACTGGTCGACCCGCCCCCGAACCCGAGCACGTATCGATCGGACTTGCTGCTGGTCGGCGGCCTGGTCATCGCCTTCTTCGTCGGGGCGACCGTGCTGCTCTGGCAGGCGAGTCAGGAGCGGACCAAGGCCCTCGCACTGGCCACTCGCGAGAGCGCGACGGCGCGCGCCCGGCTGCAAGGCGTTCTCGACTCGGCCACCGAGCTGTCGATCATCGCCACCGACCCACAGGGCCTGATCACCGTCTTCAACACCGGCGCCGAGCGGATGCTGGGCTACCGCGCCGACGAGATGGTCGGCCGGCGCAGTCCGGAGATCATCCACGACCCGACCGAATGCGCCGATCGGGCGCGCCAGCTCACCGCCGAGCGCGGCCGGCCGATCGCCGGCTTCGACGTGTTCGTGGACGGCGCCCGCGAGCGGACCTTCGACGAGCACGAGTGGACCTACGTTCGCAAGGACGGCACGCGCCTCGACGTCAACCTGGTGATCACGGCGGTGCGCGGCGCCGGCGGCGACATCACCGGCTATCTCGGCGTCGCCACCGACATCACCGCCCGCAAGCGCCTCGAGGGCGCGCTGCGGCTGAACAACGAGGAGCTGGCGGCGCAGACCCGCCGCGCCGAAGAGGCGAACCGCGCGAAGAGCGACTTCCTGGCGGCGATGAGCCACGAGATCCGCACGCCGATGAACGCCATCCTCGGCATGGCGGATCTGTTGTGGGAGTCGCCCCTCTCCGGCGACCAGCGGCAGTACGTCGAGGTCTTCCGCCGCGCCGGCCACACCCTGCTCGCGCTCATCAACGACATCCTCGACCTCTCGAAGATCGAAGCCGGGCGCATCGAGATCGAGCGCGTGCCGTTCGACCTCGACGACGTGGTGAGCCAGAGCGTGGAGCTGACCGGATCGCGGGCGCGCGCCAAGGGCATCGCGCTGTCGGTGCACCGCGAGCCCGAGGTGCCGGTGTCGATGATCGGCGACCCGCTGCGGCTGCGCCAGGTGCTGGTCAACCTGATCGGCAACGCCGTGAAGTTCACCGACCACGGGACGATCGCGTTGACCATCACCGCCCCCGAGGGCCCGGCCGGTCCGTTCACCTTCGCCGTCGCCGACACCGGCATCGGCATTCCTCCCGACCAGCTCGAGCGGATCTTCGACGACTTCACCCAGGCCGACTCGTCGACCACCCGCCGGTTCGGCGGCACCGGCCTCGGCCTGGGCATCAGCCGGCGCCTGGTGCGCCTCATGGGCGGCGAGCTGACCGCCCAGAGCACTCCCGGCCAGGGCAGCACCTTCAGGTTCACCGTGCAGCTCGAGGCGGCCGACGTCCCGGTACCGGCGCGTGTCGTCGCCGACCTGCACGGCCATCGCGTGCTCGTGGTCGACGACGACGCCACCAACCGGCTGGTGCTGAAGCAGACCCTGACCGGCTGGGGCCTCGACAGCCGCGAGTTCGCGCGCCCGGAAGAGGCGCTCGGCGACCTGGCGGCGGCGGGGGCCGAGCGACGGCCGTACTCACTGGTGATCGTCGACGGCCAGATGCCGGACATGGACGGGTTCGAGGCTGCCCGGCGCGCCCGGGAAGTGGCCCCCGAGGTACCGGTCGTGATGCTCGCCTCCGATGCGCAGAAGGGCGACGAACGCCGTCGCGCCGAGGCCGGCGTCGTCGGGTTCGCGACCAAGCCGGTCAGCCGGGCGGCGCTGCTCCGGGTGATCTGCGACGCGCTGGCCGTGGGCGCGTCGACTCGCGCGGTCGAGGACGCCCCGGCGACGGGTGTGCGGCCGCTGGCGATCCTCGTCGCCGAGGACGTGGCCGACAATCGGCTGCTCGTCCAGGCCTACCTGAAAGGCTCGCCCCACGTCGTGACCTTCGCCTACGAGGGCCGCCAGGCCGTCGAGCTGTTCGAGGCCGCCACGTTCGATGTGGTCCTCATGGACGTGCAGATGCCGGTCATGGATGGCCTGGAGGCCACGCGGCTGATCAGGGCGTTCGAGCGCACGCAAGGACGTCCGCGCACGCCGGTGGTGGCGGTCACCGCCACGGCCGGCGCTGCCGACGCCGAAGCCAGCCGGGCAGCTGGTTGCGATGCCCATCTGGTCAAGCCGATCTCCAAGCGCGCGCTGCTGGCGACACTGGCCTCGGTCACCGCCGGCAGCGGTGCGCCGGCGGCCGACGAGGCGGCGGTGGAGGCGACTCTCGAATTCGCCGCCCTGGTCGAGGGCTACCTCGCCAACCAGCGGTTGGAGGTCGAGGAGCTCAAACGCGCGGCGTCGGCGTCCGACTTCCCGCGGCTGCGGACGATCGGCCACAACCTGGCGGGCACCGGCACGTCGTTCGGTTTCCCGGAACTCACCAGGCTCGGGCGCCTGCTCGAGGCCAGCGCACGGGCCGGGGATCGCGACGCGGCCGGGGCGCAGGTCGAGGCGATCGACGGCTACCTGTCACGGGCCAGCGCCGATCGCGCCGGCACCCGAGCCGTCTGAGCGGCAGTTCCCAGCCTAGGGCTCCCTGGCTTAGGACGTCGTAACTCGGGGCCGAGGTTCAGTTCGTCGTCTTCGCCGGTGCGGTTCTCCCCGACGCGGCGCCGCCGAACAACCCGCCGAAGAAGTCGCCCGGGTTCCAGGCCGGGCGGGCGGTCTCCTGCGCCACCAGCCAGCCGGTCAGGAAGTTGACCCGCGCGTGCGCCGCCCCCGCGTCGAAGTCGAACGGCTGCGACATGTCGTCGTTGGGCTTGTGGTAGACGTCGCGGCGGTACGCGGCGTTGATCGCGGCGCCGTCTTTAGCCGGGTCCCCGGTCTTGAAGCCGCTCTTGATGAAGAGCGACGGCACGCCCTGCCTGACGAAGCTGTAGTGGTCGCTGCGGATGAAGAGGACCTGCTCGGGAATCGGATCGGTTCCGATCTCGAGCCCGAGATGCTGGGCCGCCCGTGTCACCGGCGCTGCCAGCGTCGAATGCTGCGCGCCGTAGGGCACGATGTCGAGCAGCGGGTGGAACAGGAAGGGCATGTCGAGCGTGAGATCGGCCACGATTCCGTCCTTGGGCACTGTCGGATTGCGCGCGAAGTAGTCGGAGCCGAGCAGCCCGCGCTCCTCGGCCGTCACGAACAGGAACAGGATGGAACGCCGCGGCCGCGTCGGCAGCGCCGCATAGGCGCGCGCCACATCGAGCACGATCGCGACCCCCGAGGCGTTGTCGTGCGCGCCGTTGTAGATCTCGTCGCCGTTCATCGCCACACCGCGCCCGAAGTGGTCGACGTGGGCAATGTAGACGACGTGCTCGTTCTTGAGGGTCGCGTCGCTCCCCTCGAGGCGCGCCACCAGGTTGGCACTCTCGACGTCCTTGTGGGTCGTGCGCGTCGCGAGCGACACGCGGGTGGCCAGGTCGAAGGCTTGCGGCGTGCTCTTCGCCGCGGCCGCGAAGACCTCGGCGGGGGGCTTCGACGCCCCGGCAAAGAGCGCGTCGACGCCGGAATGGTTGAGGGAGGCCGACCCGCGCAGCGCCGGATCGCCCCGGTTGGGTTTCCCTTCCGCGTCCACCCAGGCGTAGCCGCCCTGCTTACTGGTGGCCACGCTCACGTCCCAGCGGAATCGCGGATCGTCTGGCGACGTGAAGCTGATCGTGCCGATCGCGCCGCGCTTGACCGCCTCGGCCTCCTTCACCGCCCCGGACGAGTAGTACGCGCGCTCGTTGCTCGGCAGCATCGCCGGCGCACCGCTCAGGTACGCCACCACCTTGTCCTTCACGTCCGCGCCCGTATCGTAGTCGTCGTAGCCCAGCGCCGCGGCGCTGACGCCGTAGCCGACGAACACCACCGGCGCATCCTCGATGCCGACCTGGGCGCGCAGTGGATCGGCCCCCAGCAGGTAGTCCTTGCCGTAGACGAGGGTCTTCGTTCGGCCCCCGGATTTCACCGACATGGCACTTCCGTCTTCGACGACGGCACTGTTCCTGAGCGGCACGCGTTGCCGGAACCCGCCGCCCTCACCAGCCGGTGCAAGACCGTAGCCCTTCACGGCGGTCTCGACGTAGCGCAGCGCCCCCTCGTAGGCCTCGGTGCCCAAGCCGCGCCCTTCGAGCGCATCGCCGGCCAGCACGCTCATGTGCTGTTTGATCTGGCTGCCTTCGAACCCCTTGAGCGCAGTGGCGATGTCAGGGCCGTCCAGTGAGGCCGTGGCCGCAGGAGGCGCCGGCGGGGAGCCTCCGCACGCGCTGACGAGCGCGACCGCCGCGACGGCCGGAATCATTCGACGAACGAGGTGCCAACAGGTGCTCTCAGCTTGTGCCCACATGGCCGGGTAGGATACCAGTATCGCCGGGGGCGCCTCCTTCGGTATGCTGGGCGGCGCAAATCCGGCAGCGAAAGGTGAAAATCGATGCGTGTGCGAATGCTTTCCATCAGCGTTGCGGCCGTCGTGGCCGTGCTCGTCTCCGCCAGCCCCAGCCGCGCCCAGGCCGAGCTGCGCGTCGGGGTGTGGGACAACTCCACCAACCCGAACAACGTCATGACCTACGAGCCCTTCGAGAAGGGCGGCAGCAAGCTCACCGTCAGCAACCCGAGCAAGCCCGGGGACGAGTGGAGCTACGAGACGTTCTTCGACGGCAAGTTCCGTCCGGTCAAGGGCCAGCCCGGGTCCGAGACCGCCGTTGAGCTGATCAACGGCAGCGCGAAGAGCATCCGCATCTACAACAAGCGGGACGGCGTGGTCTACCAGGTGGTGATCAACACGTTGAACGAAGACAACACCCGGATCGACAACGAGTACATCCGGATGGACAAGGACGGCAAGATCACCGGCGTGTCGCACGTGACCTACAACAAGCGGGTCAAGAAGTAGTTCGGCCCTCGCCCGGGCCGCCCTTTTGTCTTGCGGTCGGGTACCTTCAGGAACGGCGCGGCAGGCCTTGCGGCGAGAACAGTGGCCGTCGAGGTGGCATCACCCTTGCCTCCGGCGAGGCGTGTCAGAGACCCCGTCGGGACCGGGATACGACGAGCCGACGGTCATGTGGCGCATGAGTCGCGCCGATGGCCAGTCGTCACATGCTGTCATTGACCGACACCTGGACGGGGTGGCCGTCATCTGGTTTGTCAACGACCGTCCGGTGGGATTTCGGGATTTCGACGACTGGACCGGCGCCCTGCTCTGGAGCGAACAGCTGCAAGCCCAGAACTGGACCGCGGGCTGGCGCCTCGAGCCAGAGTAGACTCGTGCCCGCCCGCAACGGGCCGGCGAGCGGCGTGCCTGAGAACGTCGGTGGCGAACCCGGGAGACCGAGACGCACGGCGACGATGAACGAGCCATCGAAACTGACAGATCACCGAACACCAGCAGGGCGACGTCACCGTGCTGACGCTTGCGGGCGAACTCACGCTCGACGACGGCGACCTGGCCTTCGGGCGCTACGTGGACCAGATGATCGCCGTGGGCCGGCGGCAGATCGTCGTCGATCTGTCGAGCGTCAGCTACATCGACAGCGCCGGCGTCGGTATGCTGGTCGCGGAGTCGAAACGCGTGACCGAAAAAGGGGGTGCGGTGCGCCTGGCGCGGCTCACGGCCCGCAGCCATCACTTGCTGGCGATGCTGAAGCTGAAGTTCGTCTTCGAGATCTACGACGACATCGAGTCGGCGGTGCGGAGCTTCACGTGGAGGCCGCACTAGACTCGGAGCGCAGACGCGTCAATGCGGCTGGCAAGAGCCTCGAGTTGCTCTTCGAGGAGATCGTAGCGTGCCGGCCGCGACTCGAGGCGCGTGCGGGGCACCGCGAAGGCCTAGGACATCCGGAGATCAGTGAGCGATTCGCCGCGGTGGTCCCGCCGGATCGCCGTGGCAATCAGCGGGGCCACGCTGGTGAGCTCGAGATGCGGGACGTCGGGGGGCTCGATGGTCACGGTATTGGCAGCGATGAGGCGGGTCAGTGGCAGCATGCGCAGGGTCTCTCGCGCGCGACCAGTGAGGAGCGCATGGGTGACCGCCACGGTCATCGGCTCGAGCGCCCCGGCCGAACGCAGCGCGCCGATGGCCGCTGCCAGCGTCGCACCGGTGCTCAGCATGTCGTCGACGATGATCGGCAGCTTCGCGCCAACGTCGCCGATGACCCCGTGCGCCTCCACCTCTTCGCCGTCCAACCGCGTCTTGTGGACCACCACCACCGGCAACTGCAGCAGGCGCGCGTACTCACGGGCCCGCTTGATGGAACCGAGGTCGGGCGCGACGACAACCGAATGGTCGCTCACCGCCGGGGCGACCGCGCGCGCCAGCAGCGGCACGGCGGTGAGGTGGTCGACGGGAATGCCAAAGAAGCCCTCGATCGCCGCGGTGTGTGCATCGATCAGCATCAACCGATCGAATCGGGCAGTGCCGATGATGTCGGCCACCACGCGCGCGCCCAGTGCCTGGCGGTGCGTGCGGCGCTCCTGCCGCGCGTAGCCGAGGTACGGGATCACCGCCGTCAGCCTGGCGGCTCCGGCGCGCCGGCAGGCATCGGCCATCAGCAGGAGTTCCATCAGGTGCAGCTCGACCGGTGGGCTGGTCGACTGCACCAGGTAGACGTCGCACGCCCGCACCGACTGCTGGACGTCGACCCGCGTCTCCCCGTCGGGAAAGCGACGGCATTCATACGCGGTGGGCGCCACCCCCAGTGTCCTGCAGACCTCGGCGCCGAGTCGCGCGCTCGCGGGGCCGGCCAGCACTCCCATCCGGTCGTCCACGTCCACCTCCGGAGAGCTGTAACGGTTGTTGACTGCAGGTGCCGCGCCAATTGAACGGGCGCCACCGACGGTGACTGGCAATCCGGCGGGGACGTTCAGCCGATTGGAAGCGGCCGGCGTAATGTACTTCAGGCATGGTGCCCGGCGACATCGTCCGGCATGCGGACTACCCGCAGTGGGGAAGCGGTTACGTCATCCGCACGAAGAAGACCTGGTCCGAGGTCTTCTTCCGTTGGGGCGGCAGACGCCGGATTGACTCGGGCGAGCCACTCGAACCCGCTCGTGCCGCCCGGGTCGAGGCCGAGTTCTTCTCGCTGTGCGCCGGCCTGTCGACGAGCTCGTGGTCACGGGGCCACCACAGCGTCTACGCCATCGAGCTCGATCGAGCGGTCTGGAACAATCGCGTCTTCCGCGACCGCAATCCCGGCGGAGCGGCAGGCGGATGCCTGTATATCGGCGTGACGGGTCTGACCCCGGAGGAGCGGTTCGAGCGACACCGGGCCGGCACGCAGTCCGGACGCTTCGTCCGCGAGCATGGCCTCAGGCTGAGACTCGACCTCGTGGAGGGGTTCTCGCAGCTGCCCTATCGGATCGCTGCCTGCATGGAGCCGAGACTCGCCGCATGGTTACGGGCGCAAGGGTTCGCGGTGTGGCAGAACTGATCGAGAACCATCACATCGGGGGGCGAAGGGTCGGATAGCCACACCGGCGCTCACTCGCCGAATGTCGCGGCGCAAGCGCCGTCCACGTCTCCCGGGGTCGTCTTCGCTCCAGCGAGGCCCTTGGTGAAGGCTTGCTTGATTTGTTCCGCGTATAAACGGTACGCGGCCTGGGCCAGCCGTCCGCCTTCGAACATCTCAGCAATCTCCCTGTTCCACTGGACGATGCCGATCTCCCGCACCGAGCGGCGCAGGGGCGCAAAATCGCGGATCCCCAGCGCAATGCCCGCTGTCGAGTTCAGATGCCGGCACTCCTTGAGCAACCGCTGGCCCTCGTACACCGGATCGTCTTTCTGGGTTTTCGCGCTCGCCGCGCCGAGCAACGGCATGGCGACGTTGGCCGCGCCGGCGGCATCGAGTGCGGTCAGGCACCCGGCGACGCCCTTGCGCACGCGATCCTGAACGAACAGCTCGCGGCGATCGACCGCTCCGCCCGTGGGAAAATCGGTCGCGATCAGGCACACCAGTCGCGGAAACGCGCCTGTGGCGCCGCTGGCGCTCCGTTTCCTCGGCAGCTCCGCGACGAAGTAATCGACTCCGATCTGCAGCACGCTGCCATCGCCGGCCGGCGCCTGTTTTCGGCGGGCCGCGATCTGATCCTGCAGATCGGCCAGCACCTGCGGCTGCCTCTGGAGCCGCTGACTCAACACGCGCTGGGTAGTGGGAGAGGCCGCGGTGACGACGAGGCCGGTATTGGTCGACACGATTGCGGCGTCGGGCCGGAACTCGGGGCTGTCAAATGCGCGTTCGAGATCGCCGGCGCTGAGATACAGCTGCAACGGCGGCACGGAACCGACCGCCGGCAGTTCGAACGGCTGGAAACTCAACGCCAGCGCCTGCTCCCGCTTGAGGTCGGCGCGGAACATGGTCGCGACCGGTCCGTCCTGCGCGGACGCGATGGCGAACGTGGCGGCCGCCGCGAGCGCTCCGAGGACGGCGCCGCGCGCCTGACGCCTGCGATCGAGCATCCGGAAGACTAGCCCTGCCGCAAATACGCGTCCAGTGAAAATTCGCGGTGAGCGGCTACCCCCAGCGAATCGCCTGACGACAATCCATGCCGTATCCTTCAAGGCGTCGGCGGACCGGTAACAGGCAGTATGCTCGGAGGACCGGGTCGGCTGGTTGTCGATCGTGAAGGGACGAGTGACGCATGCGGACGACTTACTTCCGGTTGGTCTTGGCCTTGGCGCTGGTCGCTGCGGGCGCACTGGTGACGGCGCGCGCGCAGACGAAGCCCGGTGTGACGGTGCAGACCACCAACCCGGAACGGCTGGCCAAGGTGGCGACCTACCTGTGGGCGGGCGGCTCGCTCAAACGGCAAGTCGATGTCGTGATCACCGCCGCCATCGATCGTGAATTGGCGGCGCGAGGCATCACCAAGGTGACCTCGGGCCGAAGCGACGTCGTGGTCTCCTACACCGCCCTCGGCCGAAGTGAAGTGGACGTCAAGGCCGCGCCCCAGAAGGACGGGACGGAACGTGAGCTGAGCGTCGGCACACTGGACGTGGACGTGCGCGATGCCGCCTCTCGTCAGTCGCTCTTTCGCGCCCGGGTGAACACACCGCTCGAGAGAGACCCGGCCGCGCTCGAGGCGGGGATCGACGCGGCGGTGGCCGCGGTCTTCGAGAAGTACCCGGGCCAGCGGAAACCCTGACGAGCGGAATCCCCGGGCTTCCGACGACGGTCAACAGCGTAGAGCCGTCAGCTGGCCTTGGCGCGCGGCGCTGTTCCAGCTGTAGCGGTACAGCGACCGCCCCGGAAAGGCCGCGGCGAGCTCGCAGTTGGCGGCCCCCAGGTCGAGCGCGAACAGGACCCGGTTCTTGAAGGCGAAGTCGTTGCGGGTCAGGTCGCGGGCGTCGATCGACCGCCTCGTGCCGATGCGGCCCGACAACAGCACCACCGCGTTGTCGAGCCGGGCGGCGTCGGCTGCCACGTAGGGGTCCTGTCGCTCGCGGACGATCTCGCCGGCCGCCTCGAGGTGCACGGCCATCAGGACGGGCACGACCGCCACGCTGGCGCCGGCAGCGAGCCACGCCCACCGCTCACGCCGGCCCTTGTCCTGGAAATCCCGCTCGGCGAACAGGTTCGCCGTCGTGAACAGCAGCGCAAAGAGCGTCGCCTCGTAGTAGAAGCGCGGACCGTACTGATTGCCGCCCCGATTCACGTAGAACACCAGCGTGCCGGCGATGACCACCAGGAGCCATTCGAGTTCGCGGTGCCGGCGCGGAAGGCGCGAGTGCCGCAGGTAGACGACGTACACCGCCATCACCACTGGTGGAGTCCACAGGAGGAGGCGAAGGATCTGGGTGGCGAGAATGTCCGGTCCTCGCAGCAGGACCCCATCGGCGAACCAGTTCGAAACGGTGGCGGTCTCGGTCGTGAGCGTCCAGGGGCTGCCGGTCAGCGCGGCGTTGTACCACGCCAGGAGCAGCACCCAGGGCACGGCCCCGGCCGCTGACAGGGCGACGAGCGTCGTCCGTCGTCCGCGGCCGTTGCGCAGCAGCCACACCAGGATGGCGGCGCCGGCGACGGCGCTGGTCAGATACCTGGCCAGTCCCGCCCAGCCAATCAGGAACCCGGTAGCCAGGGCGAAGGCCGGATGGCGCCGCGCGGCGAGGGCGGCGGTGAAGGCGGCCCCGAGCAGCAGGCAGCCGCAGAACGTATGGGAGAAATACGAAGCGGCGTTGAGCACGAAGAAGGGACAGATCGCCGTCAGGGCCATCGCCAGGCCGCCGACGCGAGGTCCGTACAGTTCACGCCCGACCAGAAAGACGAGCACCAGGGTGAGCACCCCGAGGAGCGGGTTGACGACGACGGTGGGCACGCCGGCCCGCATCGCCGCCGCGAGCAGCAGCGGCCATCCGATCGGGAACGTGCCGTAAGCCCGGCCCTCGTCATGCGCGATGTAGAACGTGGCGAAGAAATCAGGGGCGTCGGGCAACGGGTTGGTCAGACGCCCTTCGGCCATCGTGGCCGCCTGGTAGAGATAGGCGTATTCGTCGCCGGAGTTCGGAAAGTCCTGCAGCACCGCGACGCCGACGCTGGTCAGGCACGCGGCCATGAGCGGGGCGCCCACCGCCAGCATCCACAACGGCCGACGCTCGCACGCATCCGCGGCGGCGAGGCAGAGGTCGTAGCACGCGGCGGCGGTCGCGGTGACCGTCATTTGATGATCGGAGCGGCCCGACCGGTGCCCGAGGTGCCGGTCGTCGAGCCCTCCTCGTGGTATTCCTGCTCGACGTTCACCGCCCAGATGTCGTGGTGCGCGCCGTAGATGTTGTCGACGCTGAGCATCGCCGTGAACATCGAGTGATCCTGGTTGTTGTACTTGTGCATGCCGTTGCGGCCGACCGGATACACGTTGGGCGTGTTCGCCCGGATCCACTGGCGCATCACGTCGACGTTGGCGCGGTAGGTGCCGTCGTAGAAGGGATAGGCTTTGAGCGTGCGCACGACGTACCCCACCTCGACCTGCGCGGCGTCGACCAGGCCGATGCGCTCGAGCTCACGGGCGCCGAGCGCGACCAGGTCATCGTCGCTCATCTCCCACAGCTCGTCGCCGGCGCTCACGAAGTACTCGAGGCCCAGGCACGTCCTCCCGGGCTTCACCATGTAAGGCGACCACGACCCGAAGTTCTGCACCCGGCCGACGAACACGTCCGGAGCGTGTATGTAGATCCAGTTGTCGGGAAAGGAGAAGCGCTCGGGCACGACGAGCGCCACCGTGATGAAGTCGCGGTACTTCAATCCCCGCGCCGCCGCGAGCACGTCGGCCGGCACCGGCGGATCCATGGCCTCGAGGAGCGCGCTCATCGGCATCGACGAGATCACCGCGGTGGCGTCATGCGTCGTCGGCACGCCGTCGGTCTCGGCGGTCACCGAGACGGCACGGCCGTCGCGGTGGTGCACCGCCGTCACCGCCGCCCGCATGATCACCGTGCTGCCGGCGGCCTCGACCTTGTCACGGCAGGTCTCCCACATCATCCCCGGCCCGTACTTCGGGTACTGGAACTCCTCGATCAGGGAGGTGACGTCCTTCTGGTTCCGCTTCGGGAGAAGAGCGTTGATGATCGCCGTGCTGAGCGACAGGTTCTTGATGCGCTGGGCGGCCCAGTCCGCCGGCAGCTTGTCGGCGTCGACTCCCCACACCTTCTCGGTGTAGGTCTTGAACAGGGCGCGGTAGAGGCGCCAGCCGAACCGCGAGGCCACCCAGCCTTCGAACGACGTCAGGTCCTTCGGCTTCTTGATCCGGACGCCGATGTACGAGCACACGCAGAGGAAGGCTTCCCACACCCCCAGCTTCGTCAGTGCGTCCATCGCGCGGAGCGGATAGTCGATGAACTTGCCGTTGTAGTAGATGCGGCTCATCCGGGGACGGAGCAGGAAGTCCTCGGCCGGGAGGATCTCGTGCCAGACCCGCTCGACCTCGGCGACCTTGGTGAAGAAACGGTGCCCGCCGATGTCGAAACGCCAGCCGTCCCGTTCGACGGTTCGGCTGATGCCGCCGACGACCGAGTCGGCTTCGAGAATCGTCGCGGTCTGGGCTCGCTTCATGAGTTCCCACGCGGCGGTGAGCCCGGCCGGTCCGGCGCCGATGATGACGACGCGCTCGGCCTCGGTGCCCGGCTCGGTGCTGGTGTCGGTGGCCATCAGTTTGCGGGCAGCAGGGCGTAGGCGCGGCCGGCCCCTTCCGTGTGCAAGAGCCGCAAATCGTCGTCGTGCGCCGCCAACCGCCGTTCGACCTCGGGCAACTGCCCGCGCGCGTAGAGGTCCGTGTGCATGACGACAATCGTGACGCCGATGTCGCGGAGGGCGGCGAGGCTGGCGTCGTCGGGGAACCCGGGCATGAGGTCGTACAGGCGCCGATGGACCGCGGGCCGGATGCTCGTGAACCCCATCACCGTTTTCTGCCAGTGGGCCGTGGAGTGCAGGAGCGAATTGACCTGGAAGCGCTCGTAGGGGCCGTACTCGTTGTACTTCGGGACTGGGACTTCGGCCACCACGAAGGGCTTCGGCTGCGTGTCCAGCCAGCGATCGATGGCTGGAATGTCCATGGCGTAGGGCACGCCGCTGAACGGGTGAGCGGAGAACTCGGCGAGCAGCAGTACGACGGCGATGATGGTCGCGGCGAGCCACTGCGTCGATCGCAGGCGCGCGAACGCGCGCTCGAAACCGATTCCGGCGAGCACCGACAGCGGCAACAGGGTCAGGATCATGAAGCGCGACGGCATCCGGATCAGGTTCAACACCGGCAGCCAGTAGAGATACGGCCACACACCGAACGGCGGTCGCAGGAAGATCCAGAGGCTGGCCAGGGTCAGCACGACGGCGAAGCCGACCGCGCTCACACGCCAACGCGCGCGCCAGGAATCGCGCACCAGCGGCGCGCCGAGTGCGGGAACGAAGGCCGCCAGCGCCAGGACAATTGGCAGCAAACCCGGGAACAGGAAGGAGTCAGCCCGGTCGTTGAGGACGCCGCCGGTGAGGAAACGCTGCAGCAGGATGTCGACGTGGGTCGGCGAGGCGCCGAAGCTCTGGAGCGCCGGAAACCAGTCGTTCGGAAAGAGCTCGCGCACCAGGCCCATCTCGGTCTGCGCCCGCCGGTAGTGCCACCAGATCCATCCCACCGGCGCGAACAGCAGCGCGCCGACCACGCCCATGTCGCGGAGCCGCCGCAGCGGCGCCAGCGGCTCGCCCAGCGCGGCGCGATAGACCAGCAGCACGAGGATGGCCAGGGTCAGGAACACCGCACCATGGCCGCTGGTGAGCGCCTGCAGGGTGAAGAACAGGATGGCCAGGCGCAGGTCGCGGGGCCGTCCGTGCTCGAGGTAAGCGTAGACGAACGCCAGCGAAAACGGCATCCACTGCACCGTTGTCAGGTGATGCTGGCTCATGCGGAAGAAGCGCGCCGGCGAGAACGCGAAGACGATCCCGCTCACGGCCGCGCCGTACGGTCCCACGCCCATCGTGCGCGCCAGCAGCCATGTACCCAGCCCGCACAGCACATGGCTCAGCAGCGCCACCAGGTTGAGCGCGAGGACGACGTTACCGGTCAGCCAGATGATCGGCGCCGCGATGAGGCCGCTGCCGAGGATGTTCTCCGACCACGCCAGCGTGTTGTCGTAGGGGTAGTAGAAGTTACCGTCGAAGATCGACAGCGGCTGGGTGACCAGGGCGTGCGCCTCCCAGGCGAGCGTCCACAGGAACAGGTGGGTGTCCGGCGCGTCGACCAGCAGCCGGCTGCCCGGGTGCAGGGAGAACGGCAGCGCCATGACCAGGGTGAGGACGCTGAAGAGCAGCGCCAGCAGGAGCGAACGTGTCATGCGGTGAAGCGGGCCGCCAGCGCCGCCTCGGGAAGCACGCTCCGCGGCATCACGGTGCTACACGATAGCTCGAAATCTCCCGGTTGCGAAAGACCAGCGAACACGCTAAAACCCTCACTCATACCTCCGGACCGAGACCGAGCACCCTGGGCTGAGGACCGTGGACCCGTGGACCGTGGGCTGAGAGGAGCTCCCCCATGCGCGTAGGTGACGTCGTTGCCGAAATCCTGAAGCGCGAGCGGGTCAAGACGCTGTTCGTCTATCCCCTCACGCCGCTCACCGAGTACGCGGCCGCCGCCGACATCCGCCCGATCGTCGTTCGCCAGGAGCGCGTCGCCTGTGCCATGGCCGACGCCGGCGGGCGCCTGAGCGCGAGTGACGACGTCAAGGTGTTTGCGTGCCAGGGCGGCCCTGGCATCGAGAACTCCTTCGGCGCCGTGGCGCAGGCCTTCTCCGAAGGCGTGCCGTTGGTCGTGATCGTGCCCGGGCCGTCGCGCGCGCAGGCCCACGTCCCGCCCGCCTTCAACGCCACGTTGAACTACCAGCACATCACCAAGAGCGCGGAGACGGTGACCACGCCGGAGATGATCGTCCCGGCGCTGCGCCGCGCGTTCACGCTGGCGCGCAATGGGCGTCCAGGTCCGTGCCTGGTCGAAATCTGCGACGTCTTCGGCGCGGAGATTCCGACGATTCCCACGCCCGCCGACCTCGCGTACGAGCCGACCAGGCGAACGCTGATCGCACCGGAGGCCAAAGCGATCGACGCGGCGGCCGACATGCTGCTCAAGGCGAAGATGCCGATGATCTACGCGGGCCAGGGCGTCCACTATGCGAAGGCGTGGCCCGAGTTGCTGCAGGTGGCCGAGCTGCTCGAGGCGCCGGTCGGGACGAGCATGGAAGGGAAGAGCGCGTTTCCCGAGACCCACGCGTTATCGCTGGGCGCCGGCGGTAACACGATGTCGCGCGCGCTGGCGACTCACGTCCGCGACGCGGACGTCGTCTTTGGCGTCGGCGTCAGCTTCAGTCCTGGCTATTCCATCCGCTGGCCGGCGGCGAACAAGCGCTTCATCCATGCCACGGTCGACGAGCGCGATCTCAACAAGATCATTCCTACCGATTCTCCGGTGCTCGGCGACGCCAAGCTCACGCTGGCGATGCTGCACCAGGCGCTGGGCGAGCGGCTGCGCGGCAAGCCGCGCGGCCTGACGCGCGAGGTCTCGGCGCGCATCGAGGAACAGAATCGCCCGTGGCTCGACGCGTGGCGGCCATTCATGACGAGCAACGCCAAGCCGCTGTCGCCGTACCGCGTCCTCCACGATCTCCTGCAGACGGCGGACGTCGCCAACACGATCATCACGCACGATGCCGGCTCGCCGCGCGACGAGATGGTCCCGTTCTGGAAATCGGTGACGCCGCTCAGTTACATCGGCTGGGGCAAGACGACGCAGCTGGGCTATGGACTCGGGCTGGCGATGGGCGCCAAGGTCGCGCACCCGGACAAGCTGTGCATCAACTGGTGGGGCGAGGCGGCCATCGGCATGACCGGCATGGACTTCGAGACCTGTGTGCGGTGCCAGATCCCGATCATGTCGATCCTGTCGAACAACTTCGGGATGAAGACGGAGTACGCGGCGATGCAGGTATCGCATGCGAAATACCGCACCTGCGACATCTCCGGCAATTACGCCGACTTCGCCAAGGCGATGGGCGGCTACGGCGAGCGCGTCACCGAGCCGGAGCAGGTGGTGCATGCGATCGTGAACGGCATCCGCGCGACCAGGGAAGGCAAGCCGGTGCTGCTCGAGTTCATCACCACCCAGGACGTGAAGCTGGCGAGCGCCGGCGCGATGCCGGCGGCCAGCAATCCCAGCGGGGCGGAATAAGGGACCCGATGTTCCTGTCGAAGAGACATCTCGACCGGCGCACGTTTCTGCGCGGCATGGGGGCGACGGTCGCCCTGCCGCTGCTCGACGCCATGGTGCCGGCGCGGGTGCTGCTGGCCTCGACGAGGCCGGTGCCGCGCCTGGCGTTCGTCTACTTCCCTCACGGCGCCGTGATGGACGAGTGGATGCCGCCCACGGCAGGCCGCGGCGGCCAGCTGGGGCGCATCCTCGAGCCGCTATCGCCCGTGGCGAATCGGCTGACGATCGTCAGCGGCGTCGAGAATCGTCATGCCTACGGCCCCGTGCACGCCATCACGCCGGGCACCTGGCTCTCCGGAACCTCGCCACGTGAGAGCGGCAACGGGACGCACGGGGCAACGATCGATCAATTGGCGGCGGACTATCTCGGTAGAGAGACCGCGCTGCCGTCCCTGGCGCTCGCCGCCGAGGAACCCGTCAAAATCGGTGCGGGGCTCTGGGAGGGGCAGTACGACGAAAGCCTGGCAACGACCATCTCTTTCCGTCGGGCCGGCGTGCCAGTCCCGATGCAATCCAATCCGCGTGCCGTGTTCAACAAGCTGTTCGCTCGCGGCGGGACCGGTGACGCCAGCGACGCGCACACCGCGGGCGCGACGAGCGTTCTGGACCTGGTCGCTGCCGACGCGGCCCGACTGCGAACGCGGCTCGGGCCAGCAGATCGCACCGCGCTCGGCGACTACCTGGAGGCCGTCCGCGACGCCGAACGTCGCGTCGAGCACCTCGAATCACGGCCGTGCCTGGGCCGGCAGTCCGACGGTGAAGTCGAACAGCGCTTTATCGAGCGGCTGACGCTGATGTTCGACCTGACGGCGCTGGCGTTCCGCGCCGACATCACCCGCGTGGCGTCACTGATGATGGCGGCCGAGGCCAGCTCGATGACCTACGGCCACATTGGCGTTCCGGAGTCGTTCCACCTGGTGTCGCATCACCAGCACGATCCCGAGAAGCTCGACCGGCTCGTCCGCATCCAGGCGTTTCACACCAGGACACTCGCGAACTTCGCCCGCACGCTCGAGGCAGCTGCCGGACGGCGATGGCTCGATTCTCGATCACTCGCTGATCCTGTTCGGCAGCAACATGAGTGACAGCCACGCGCACGATCACTTCCCACTCCCGTTGGCGATGATTGGCGGCGGGTGCGGTACGCGTCCAGGGCTCCGGCGTGTGCCGTTGCCCGACCGCACGCCGATCTCGAACGTGCTGCTGACGGTGTTGCGTCGGGCGGGTGTGCCGGTGCAATCGGTTGGCGACAGCACGGGCGAGTGCGGGGAAGTGTAGAACCTGACCCTCGAGACGTATTCCACACCACCGACGCCGCCGTCTACCGCAGGCTGGTGAGGAGATCGAGATGGCAGCAGCGCCGGTTTCGAGCATCCGCTCGACGAACCGGCTCTGCCAGGCGGCCTCGAGAAAGGACGCCGATACCGACGAAGACCATGATCAGGCCGGTCGCGGCGCCGCGTGCCTCCCGCGGGAGGGGCCGCGGCCGCCAGCAGCACCGCGCCGGTCCGCCATGGTCGTCGAGTTGGCGGCCGGGACAGCCCGCATTCGGTTTCGTCTCCGTCGAGAACGAGGTTCTCGAGAATCGCTCGTTTGCTGGCTTGTCCGGCCTGACCGCGTCACTGCAACGCCAGTGCCAGCGCGAATTCCGGCGAAATACATCCGAAGGCGATCGAGCGCCGGTCGCGCTGTGTCGCGTGATGCCGAGGTGGTGACGGCGAGTGCCGAAGGTCGCACCCGCATCACCTCTCGATGTCGTGTCGTCTGACGCCTTCGTCGCGCTGCCTTTCACGGCCGTGCTTGACGGCTTCGTCCCCTGCGTGGTGAATTTCCAATTGCGCCATTCGTCACCACTCGTCGGTTGCGCGGAACCCCGGCCGCCGCCGGCGGGGCCGTGTGTCTATCGACGGAGGCTGACCAATGGAATCTGGAATGTTCACCGCTGCGGCGCGCCGCGTCGTGGGTTGCGTCGTGATCGGTTGCGGACTGCTCGTGCGGCCTAGCGTGGTTCCGGCACAGACGCTGCTGGATCCCGAACTGAGCGTGGCGCCTGTCGTGACAGGCCTCTCGCAACCCATTTCGATAGCGTTCATCGGCCCTGATGACCTGCTGGTGACCGAGAAGGCCACGGGCCAGGTCAAGCGCGTCGTCAACGGCCTGGTCACCGGTGTCGTGCTCGATCTGGCGGTCAACTCGAACAGCGAACGCGGACTGCTTGGCATGGCCCTGCACCCGAACTTCCCGGCCACGCCGTTCGTGTATCTCTACAACACCGCGAGCTCGACCGGAGCCGACACGAGCGTCGCCGCCGAGGTGCCGCTACTGGGCAATCGCGTCGACCGTTTCCGGTGGAGCGGGTCGATGCTCACGTTCGATCGCAACCTCATTCAGCTTCGAGCCTTCCAGAACGATCACAACAACGTCGCGAACCCGGCGCTGGAGGTGCTCCGCGGCAACCACAACGGCGGTGTGATCCGCTTCGGACCCGACGGCAAGCTGTACATCATCATCGGTGACAACGGCCGCCGCGGCTGGCTGCAGAACAACCTCGAAGGTCCCGTGCCCGACGACGAGTTCGGCGGACCGGCCCCCGACGACGCGCACCTGACCGGCGTCATCCTGCGCCTGAACGACGACGGGACCATTCCCGATGACAATCCGTTCCATCAGGCGGGCGCGCAGGCCGGCGAGCGGATCGGCGGAACCCTGGGCCCGGAAGTGGGCCGCAACCTGCAGCGTATCTTCGCCTACGGCGTCCGCAACAGCTTCGGGATGACCTTCGACCCAGTCAAGGGCGACCTCTGGACCACGGAGAACGGCGGCCGCGCCTTCGACGAGGTGAATCACGTCGAGAAGGGATGGAACGGCGGCTGGATCCAGTTCATGGGACCGCTGGGCCGCGTCGCGCAATTCAAGCAGCTGGAGATCGCCGCCGGCGTCGGCGCCAACGGACCCAACGGGCTGCAGCAGTTGCGCTTCCCGGCGACGCGCTTGTCAGACAAGCCTTCGGACGCCAAGGCGCGGCTGTTCGACGTGCCGTCCTCGCACCCGCGCGATCCCGCGTTCAGCTGGAAGAACGTCGTGCCGCCGGCGGCGCTCGGCTTCATTACCGGCACGGCGCTCGGCGCCCAGTACGACGGTGATCTCATCGTGGGGTCGGCCGTCGCCCGCGCCGCCAATGCGGGGCATCTGTACCGCTTCCGGTTGAACGGCGGAAGGAACCATCTCCAGTTCGACGATCCGCGGCTGAAGGACACCGTCGCCGACAACACGGGCCTCGACGACTTCGTGACCGAGGGCGACGAGATCCTCTTCGGCATGGACTTCGGCATCGTCACCGACATCCAGACCGGGCCGGATGGGGCGCTCTATCTCGTTGGACCGGCGGGGACCATTCGAAAGATCTTCCGGCCGTAGCCACATCGAACGACCGATCGGCCGTCACTGGCCGTGTTTTCGGTAGTCCTCGCGGTGGGAGAGTCAGTTCACGTTCGCCAGCGCCCGCACGGCCCACGCCGTGCCGGCGGCGGAAATCCATTGGTCGGCGCCGTGCGGGAAGCCACTCTCGAAGTACGCCTGGATCGGGACCGCCCGTGACTTGACGTACCAGGACCCATCCTGGAGCTGGGTGCGGAGCAGGAACTCGACGCCTCGACGGACCGCCGGATCGTCCGTCGCGGCCATGCCGCTTTCGCGCAGCGCCGTGAGCGCTTCGCCCGTCGCGTACGAGTCACTCTCGAGCGACGGCTCCTGCGCCCAACCGCCGTCACGGCGCTGTAGCGCCAACAGGTCGCGCGCCGCCGCCCTCAGGGCATCCTCGCCAGCCTCGGCCCAGCCGAGGCCGAGCAGGCGGAAGGCCAGCGCTTCAGTGACCTCGCCCTTCGTCGATGCCAGCCAGTCGCGTGCCCGCCCGACGGCTCTGGTGTACTCCGCGCGGTTGGCCTTCGGCGCGTACAGCTGCAGCGCGCGCATGGAGAGCGCCGTCACCTCGATGTCGTTCGATTCGATCGGCGGCCGGATCGTGCCCACGGGCCAGCGGCCGTCTGCCCTCTGGCGCCTCAGCAGCCACAGCGCCTGCGCGTCCGTGGCCATGTCTGCCGGGTGTCCGTCCGCCGAGAGGCCGACCAGCAGGTAGTTGATGGTGTCCTGTCCTCCGGCGATGGCGATGTTCTGCAGCGTGCGCTCCCGCCACGATTCCAGGTAGGTGGCGATCCGTGCCCGCGACGCGCTCACGGCCTGTTCGTCGACGCGATAGCCGTGTCGGCTCGCCGTCAGCACCGCCGACGAGACCGCGCTGTTGTGATGACAGGACACACACCCGGTCTTGGCGATGAACGGCTCGGCGATGCCCTGCAGCAAAGGCAAGCTCCGCTCGACGGCCGCGCGAACGGTGGCGGGGGTCACGGAGGTGACGGCCACAACACCCGCGCGGGGAAGCGACACCTCCAGTGTCGGGCGCAGGCCGCGGTCCGGAGGCGGCGTGCGCGCCAGCGGGCCGTCACCGCCGACGCCCAGGTGCTGCGCGCATGCAAAGCAGGCGGTGCGGAGCAGGGGCGCGGCGATACCCGAAGGATCCGCACCGTAGGCGAGGAGGAGGCGGAACACGTCCGCGCTGCCGACGCGTGCGGCCACCTGCAACGGCATCGGGTCGCCGGCTTTCGCGGGAAACGGGCTGGCGCCGTAGTCGAGCAGCAGCCGCACCGCCGGCTCGGCGCCGACGATACCGGCGGCAATCGCCAGCGCGGTCTGGCGTTCGTCCGAGCGCGCATCGACGTTCACGTTGGCGTCGAGCAGCAAGCGCATCTTCGCGGTATCCGGCAGCGCCCACATCAATGCGGTGGCCCCCGACACATTCGAGGCATGCGGGTCCGCCCCCATGGCCATCAGTCGCTTCATCAGATCGGCGTCGCCGTATAGCGCCGCGGCCATCAGCGGCGTCGTCCCGCCCGACGCGCGTACGCGCACCGAACCAGGGTTGGCGCGGAGAAACGTGTCGATCGCCCCACGGTCCCCGTCCCGGATGAGTGTCGCAAGGTGCTCGGCCGCGGGGTCGACCGGTGGAGACGGCGGGGTGCCCGCCAGGTCGTCGGGCCACTCGACGCCCTGATCGATCCAGGCCTTGATGATGGCGATTTCGGCGGCTGGCAGCGGACCGGTCGGGGGCATGCGGGCGCTGGCATTGGCATCGACGAGCCGCCGATACAACAGCGTCCCTTCCGCGTTACCAGGCCCGATCACCGTTTGGCTGCCGCCCCGCAGCGCATCGGCGCGGCGATCCAGCCGGAACCCGTTCATCTGCTGATCGGGACCGTGGCAGCCATAACACCTGTCGCTGAGGATCGGCTGCACGTCGCGACGGAAGTCCACTCGCGACGCTGGTGGCTGCGCCTCAGTGGGGAGCGGCAGCGACAGGAGGGCGAACGCCGTCAGGGCGGCAACGAAAAGCCGAAGCATGGCTGGATCCCTCTAACCCGCACCGACCCCTGGCTCCAACCCGGGCTGCCATCGGAACCGCTGGTAGAGGGTCGCCGGGAGTATACAGCCAGCTCGTCAATTGAGGAATGTGGCGGGCGTGGCCAGCCACGGAGGGCTAACCGGCCGGATGCGTTCCCATGTCGAGCGCTACTATCCTCGCCGTCTGCGAATCTGACCGGCGCCAGAGGCGCGGTCCGCCGGGAGCTGTCCTGACGCGCAAGGAGGAAGCCATGTCCGATCGTGATGCCGAGAGGTCCTGCTCGAAGGAAGAATTCATCGCCACGTTGCGGCGCGTCGCCGACGCACTCGAGTCGACCGAGCCCGTTCGAATTCAGGTGCTCGGCAAGCGCTTCGCCGTGCCGTCCACCGCGACGTTCTCGATCGAGCACGAGGTCGACGGCGGCGAGGTGGAACTCGAGCTCCAAGCGCGCTGGAGGGAGTAGGGGAGGACCAGCTCAAGCGCTGGCCCTCGGGGCCGTGAGAAGACCGGCCCACGCGCCGGTCGTCCCGGCATGCGCCCTGCATCTTGTCGCGCAGGGGGTCCCATGCCAGAGAAACGCACGGTCAAAGCCGCCCGAAAAGCCAAGCGCCAAGGCAAGGCGCCGTCGACTCAAGCGGGCGCGTTCGTTCACGAAGAGATCGAGCACATCCGGGAGGGGAAGCACGGCGCACGATCGGCGAAACAGGCGATCGCCATCGGCCTGGCCAAGGCCCGCCGCGCCGGTGTCAAGCTGCCACCGCCGCCGGCGACGGCCAGCGAACGCACCAAGCGCAACGCCGCGCGCGCTGCCAACCGTCGTGCTGGCAAGCCGTCGGCGGCCCGCTCGCGCGCCGCCAAGGCGGCGCTCGCGGACGAACCGCGGGCAGCCGCGTCTCATCAGGCGCTGTCCCGTCAGGCAACAGCGGCCGCGAAGCGTCGTGGCCCCAGCGCTCGGCGAGCGGCGGCCCGCAAGGCCGCGCGGACGCGAGCCAGGCGTCGCTGACGACGGGTCGTGCTCATCGACGCCTCCCCGGTGGCGCTCCAGGGCCGATGGAATCGGCAAGGCTTAGAATGCCTCCGAGGATCCCATCGAACCTGAGGTCTTGTTCACTCCGGGAACACGGTTCGGCCGCTACCGTATCGAGGCGATGATCGGCGCTGGTGGTATGGGCGAGGTCTATCGCGCCTACGACACCACGCTCAAGCGCCCCCTTGCCATCAAGGTGCTGCGAGAAGGGAGCAGAAGCGGTCCAGATGATCAGCTCCTCCGCGAAGCCCAGAGTGCGTCCGCGCTCAACCACGCGGCCATCTGCACGGTCTACGAGATAGGCGCCGAGCAGGGCTCGGCGTTCATCGCCATGGAATACGTGGATGGCGAGTCGCTGGCCGCGAAAATCGCCCGGGGGCCGCTCGACGTCGGCGACGTGGTCCGGTGGGGGATGGACGTCGCCGATGCCCTTTCGCACGCCCACGAACGCGGGGTCATTCACCGCGATCTCAAGGCGGCGAACGTCATCGTGTCGACCAGCGGCCGGCCGAAGATCGTCGACTTCGGCCTCGCGCACCGGCTCGATGCGCAAATGGCGGCGGCCTCGACCGTGGGGCTCGGCACCGCCCTGGGCCTGAGCGCGGGCACGCCCTACGCCATGGCCCCCGAACAGGTCAGGGCGACGACCATCGACCGACGCACCGACATCTGGGCGCTCGGCATCCTGTTGTACGAGATGGTCTCGGGCCGTCAGCCGTTCACCGGCCACAGCCGGGCGGAGCTGATGGCGTCGATCCTGCGCGATCCGCCCGCCCCTCTCCGCATGGCGCCGGCCGCGGAGCCGATTCGCACGGTGATTGAGACCTGCCTGGCCAAGGATCCCGCCAATCGCTATCAGCACGCCGAGAGCATCAAGTTCGCGCTCCAGAATGTCGGCTCGCGCGGTTCGGGTCCCGTCGCGGCAACGCTCGAACCGGCCGAGCCCACGCCGCTGCCGCCACCGCCGCTGCTCGAACGGACGCCAAGGGAGAGCGCGTTTGTCGGCCGCGAACGCGAGCATTGCCTGCTCACCGACGCTTGGAAGCGCGCCAGAGAGGGTCGGCGTCAACTGTGCCTGGTGGCCGGCGAACCGGGAATCGGCAAGACGCGCCTGTCGGTCGAGTTTGCGCGCCGTTGCGCCGACGAGCAAGCCACGGTGCTGGTTGGTCGTTGCGACGAAGAGGCACTGGTGCCCTACCAGCCCTTCGTCGAGGCACTCGGATGGTACGCGCGGGTCTGTCCCGAAGCGTCGCTGCGAGCGGCGATACCGGCCGGCGGCGGCGGCGAGCTGGGAGCGTTTGCGCCGGAGTTCCTCGTCCGCCTGCCCGACTTGCCCGCACCCACGCCGATGAACGCGCAGGGGCAGCGCTACCGGCTGTTCGAGACCGTCAGCAGCCTGCTGTCGACGATGTCGAGGCAGATTCCCGTCCTGCTGCTCCTCGACGATCTTCACTGGGCCGACAAGCCGACGCTGTCACTGCTGCGCCACGTCCTGCGGGGATCGGATCCGGCCGCGCTCCTGATGATCGGCACCTATCGCGAAGGCGAGGTGACGGCGGGACACCCGCTCGGCGAGCTCCTCGCCGACTTGCGCCGCGAGTCGTCGGTGACGCGGGTGGCCCTCACGGGCCTGGAGCCGGGCGAGGTTGGCCGGTTGGCGGCGATGCTCAGCGCGTCCGATGTCCCGGCGAGCCTCACACAACAGGTCGCCGAGAGCACCGGCGGCAATCCGTTCTTCGTCGGAGAGATGTTCCGCCATCTCAACGAAACGGGCCTGGCGGCGGGCCTGCCGGAGGGGATTCGGGACGTCATCCTCAGGCGCGTGTCGCGCCTGAGCGAGACGTGTGTGCGCGCGCTCACCTTCGCCGCCGTCCTCGGCCGGGAGTTCGACCTCGACGTCCTGCAAGCCTTCGCCGAGATCCCGGACGACCTCCTTCTCGACGCGATCGACCAGGCGAGGCAGGCGCAACTCGTCGACGAAGCGGCGGGCCGGCCGGGCCGCTTCAACTTCCATCACGCGCTCATCAGGGATGCCTTGTACGACGGCCTGGCGGCAACGCGGCGCGTCCGGATGCATCGACGTGCGGCCGAGGTGATCGAGCGGCTGACGGCCGGCGCGTCCGAGCCGCCGCTCGCCGACCTCGCCTATCACTTCGCCCAGGCGGCGAGCTTCGGCGTGGCCGACAAGGCGGTGACCTACGCCGAGCGCGCCGGCGATCGAATGGCCGATGCGCTCGCTCAGGAAGAGGCATCGCGTTTCTACGACCTGGCGCTGCAGGCACTCGACCACATGCCTGCCGGGACCGGCGTCGAACGCCAGCGGGTGACGCTGCATCGCCGTCGTGCGCGCGCCTTCAGCAACCTTGGGCAATGGGCCAATCAGCGTGCTGCCCTCGAAGTAGCGCTCGAGCATCTCCAGCCCGATCAAACCGAGGAGCGGTGCGAGATGCTGGTCGACCTCGGGCAAGCCCTGTTCTGGCTCTTCGACATTCCGACGCTGGAACGGGTCTCGGAAGAAGCGTTGACGCTGGCCGACGCGCTCGGCCGCTCCGATCTGGCCGCCATTGCCATGGGCTGGCTGGCGCGCTGCCGTCAGGCCGGCGGTAACGTTCTGGACGCCCTCGACCGGGACCGCGAGACCATCGAGCGATTCGGCACCGCCGCGCGTATCTCGCACTCGCTCGGCTCGATCGTGTTGTACTGGGCGGGACGCGGCAACCATGCCGTGGCGGCGGCCGCCCAGGCGACCCGTATGGCCGACGACGTGCGCGATGCGACCTTCACGATGTACTCGTTGTCGCACTCCGCACTGGCGCTCGCGGCGGTCGGCCGCTATGCCGAGGCAGAGCGCGTCTTCGAGGAGACGCGGGCCTTTGGCCGCAAGTACGGCGTGGTGCCGCTGCTCGCGCGCGGGATCTCGATGTCGGCCGGCTACCGCTTCGGCCTCGAGGACTACGACACCGCCGAGCGAATCCAGCTCGAGGCCCGCGAGCTGGCTCGGGGGGTGAACTTCTCGCCGACGGTCGTGAGCCCGAACATCGACCTGCTCCTGATCGCGGCACGTCGTCACGATCCTGGTAGCGTCGAGCGGCTGTTCGCCGAAACGGTCGAGGCCTCGAGGCAGAATCCCGGATGGCACGGCTGGCTGTGGGCCCTGCGCCTGACGCAGGTTCGCGCCGAGCTGGCCTTCGCTCGCGAAGAGTGGGAGGCGGCGGTGGCGGCCGCCGACGAAGGAATCGCCGAGTGCCGCCGCCGCACGCGGCCGAAATACGAGGCCCTCGGCCAGGTCACCCGGGCTCAGGCGCTGTCGCGGCTGCACCGGCAAGCCGATGCCATAGCCGCCGCCAGGGAGGCCGTGCGGATCGCCCGCGCGATCGAGGATCCGGCGCTCGTGCTGCGTGCCGTCGACACGCTGCTCCAGCTGGAAGGCGACGATGCCACGGCGCAGGAGGCCAAGACGACCTGCGCGGGGATCCGCGCGGCCCTCTCCGACGAGACGATTCGCCGTCGATTCGACCAGTCGGGCATCGCGAGCCGGATTGCGAAGCTCTGATCGCGGTCCTCTGGTCGTGCAGCATCCAAGACACGCCTGATGGTTGATTCCATGCATCCACGTCGCTTCATCGCTCTGCTGATCGCCCTTCACCTGTTGCAGTGTGACGCCGCGGCACAGCCAAGGAAGATCGTCATCGACTGCGACCCGGGCATCGACGATGCCATTGCCATCGCCCTGGCGATGCAGCACTCCGGCTTCGAGATCGTCGGCATCTCGACCATGTTCGGCAATGCCGCTGTGGACCGCACGACGCGAAACGCGTTGACCGTCGTCGAGCTGTCTGGACGGGCGGTCCCGGTCTACCAGGGCGCGGCCAGACCGCTGCGGCTCCCGATGAGTCCGCCGCCCGACTTCGTGCATGGCACGGACGGGTTGGGCAACACGGATCAGCCGCTTCCGAAGCGCGCCGCGCAGCCGACAGCGGCGGCACGATTCCTCGTCGACATCGCGCGGAGCCTTCCCGGGGCAGATCACGCTCGTGGCGGTAGGGCAGGCTCACGAACCTCGCAGAAGCCATCAGGCTCGATCCGAGCTTCACGTCGAACATCAGGGAGGTCGTTGTGATGGGCGGCGCGTTCCATGTGCCCGGCAACGTCAGCCCGGTGGCGGAGGCCAATATCTCGGGTGACCCCGACGCCGCGGACATCGTCCTGACCGCTCCCTGGAAGGTCACGATGCTGGCGCTCAACACGACCACGAAAGTGAAGCTGAGCGACGAGATCCTGCGGCGCGTCAGGGACCACAACGACCGGTACGGCCCGTTCATCTGGTCGATATCCCGGTTCTACATGGAGTTCCACAGGAACGTGAATCACGTCGAAGGCGGCGTCTACGTCCACGATCCGTCGGCGATCATGTACCTCATCGACCCAAGCCTCTTCATCGTCAGAACGGGTCCCGTGCGCGTGGTCACTGAGGGCATCGCGATGGGCGAGACGATCATGCCGGCGTACGACTACCAGCTGGAGCTGCCACCGTGGCGCGGCCGACCGGCGGTGACGACCGCCACGAACGTGGACGTCCAGGGCTTCCTGGACAGGTTCGAAGCCGTGATGACTCAGAAGTAGCAGGCGCCGTGAGCCCTTCGCGGCGTCGCGACGGTCCGGTGAGCGCGTCAGCTCACTCGATCGGAAACCAGCTGAGGGCCACCACCTGGCCGACGACGATTTGTTCGAGCGCACGGGTGTTGCGCGCCTTGAGCCGCACGAAGCCTTGACGGCCCGGCGGGTCGAGCACCACAAGCTCGCGGCCGTTCCACCCGCAGTAGGCAAGGATGACCGTCCGACGGAATCGGATCGCGTACGGCTCGCGCGAGTCGATGACGACAGGGAGGGGGCGCGAGACCACGGCGCAGGTGGGTGGCGTGCTCGGGAACGACGACCGCCGCAGGCGTTCGAGATCCTGCAGGGGCACCAGGTAGGCGATGGGGCGGATGAGCTCGGCCTGCCCCTGCACCAGTGTTTCGACTTGCGCTCGGTCCACATATCCAGCCGGCTCGCCACGAAACCGATCGGGATCGACGCCGGCGGGGTAGACCGTGATCTTCGCGGGGTCGGAGTCCCGCGACGGCGGCAGTTCCTCCATGCTAAATCTCCCCGCGGGAACGGGCAGCGAGGAATGGTCGCTGTGCATTGAACGTGCTAGTCGCGACATGGCCGATAGCGCCCGTCGTTCCAAGGTGGGTGCGGCATCCTGGTCAAAGGACGGTCTGCTTGCGAACACTATCGTTTCGCTGTTGGTGTCCCACGCGTCGCGCAGTGCCGCGTCGTAGCGCTCCCGTCGTTCGAGCACGTCGGACGGCAGGTGCGGCGACACCCTCATCGACGACCACTCGATCAGCAGTTGCCGTTCGAGGCCGAGCACGTCGGCGAGCTTCTCGGCGACGTCGCGTCGTGGCGGCAGCGTGCCGTGCTCCATCGCGGCGATGAGCGACACCGAGGTGGGCCCGATGCCGACCTTCTCGGCCAGCGCCGCCAGCGACAGCCCCAGGGCCAGGCGCCGCTCGCGGATCAGCCGGCCAATCGGGTGGTCGGTGGGCTTGGGGGTCCGCCCGCGGCGACGGGGATAAGGATCGGGCGGTTGATTTGTTGAACTCATTTAGTATAATCGAGTTATTCAAATCCAGTGTAGCCCAGGAGGGCCTTTGATGCAGCAGCTCGACGCGTTTCTCGCCACGCTCGCCCCCGGACCCAGCCAGTCGGTGGCCGACCTCACCGTGTTTCCGCTCCTGCGCCAGCCGGCGCCAGACCCGTGGTACGACACCCTCGCCGAAGCCGTCGCCGGCGGTACTGCCCGGGTAACCGAGATCTCCGAAGCGGGCAGCGTCCCCGAGCTTCGCGTCGTCAACGATAGCCCTCGCCACATCCTGATCGTCGACGGCGAGGAGCTGGTCGGCGCCAAGCAGAACCGCATCGTCAACCTGACGATCCTCGTGCCGCCGAAGACGGCAATCACGATTCCGGTGTCGTGCGTGGAGGCCGGGCGTTGGCGGCAGCAGAGCCCGGAGTTCCGCCCGTCGCCGCAGGCGTTTCACGCCACAGGCCGCCGTGCAAAGGTATCGCAGGTGTCAATGGCGCTTTGCGACGGCGGCGAAGCCCGATCGGATCAGCGCGCCATCTGGGAGGAGATCGAGGTCAAGGCCGCGCGTATGGCTGCGCCGTCGCCGACGCGCGCCGCCGGCGCGATGTACGACAAAGAGCGCGGCAACCTCGATCGCTTCGTGGATGGGCTCAAGCCGGTGCCGGGACAGGTGGGCGCCGTCTTCGCGATCCGCGGTCAGATTGCCGGCCTCGACGTCTTCGACGCGCCGCGCACCTGGACGCTGCTGATGCCGAAGCTGGTGAGGAGCTACGGCCTCGATGCGCTCGACCTCGGCATCGGCGGCGACGGCTTTGCCGAGCCCAATCCGCGGCCGCTTCCTCGAGGCGGTCAGCCGCGCGCGCTGCACGGTGTACCCGGCCGTCGGTGAGGGCCGTGACCTGCGCGTCGAAGGCGGCGGCGTCGTCGGGGCGGCGCTCACGACCGACCACGGTGTCGTCCATGCCGTGGCGTTCCCGTCAGCCGATGCCTCGCGTCCGCAGCCGCGCCGTGGCCTCTGGCCGCTCGACCGTTCCTAGATCGTGGTGCTGCTGGACCCGCCCGTGCGGCGGGTCCAGCAACGACTGTGCGGGACCGGGTCCCTTGACGCCCACTCCGTCACCCGCAACGCGCCATTACTTGCTATCGTCCCTGCAGAATGGCCACGCGAGACGACCGTGGCTGACGCGCGAGCTCGCTCGAGGGGGCCAACGACGCCAGCCGGACGGGCTGACGGTGTCGGTAGCGCACACGGGCGCGCGGTCATCGCGCCATCCGTGCAAGGCTGGGTACTGCCGCACCTCATCGCCTGGGTCGAGAGTCATCGCGTCGACGCCTCGCCTATTCGCCGGCTCTTCGGGCAGACGAGGCTCGTGGATCCCAACGTTCGGATCCCCGAGGCTGTGACCGACACGGCCTGGCGGCTTGCGGCCACCCTCACACGCGACGACGCGGTCGGCATCCATCTCGCCGAAGCGCTGCCGCGCGGCGCGCTCGACCTCATCGAGTACGCCCTGCGATCAAGCCCCTCTCTCGGGACAGGGTTCGATCGCCTGGCGCGTTATGGGCGTTTGCTCAGCGACCGCGTGGCGGCGCGGACCCACGGCAAGGGAGACAGCCTGCTGTTTCTCGTCCACGACATTGGCGCGACGCCGTTGCATCCGGCACGAGCAGAATTTGCGCTGGCCGTGGCGCTCAAGCTCGCGCGTGACTGTACGCGAGCGGCCATCACACCGCTGCGCGTCAGCTTCGCTCATCCTGCTCCGGCCAGCATGTCTGAGCATCGGCGGTTCTTCGACCGGAAGGTTCGCTTTGGCGCCGGCGCGAGCGCGATGAGTCTCAGTGCAGTCGATGCAGCGCGTCCAATGTGCGACGCCGATGCGGCACTCGCCGGGATTATCCGCCGCCGGCTGGAGAACGCGCTGGAACTTCGCGATCAGACGAGTGCCGGCGCCTTGAGCACCCGCGTCCGCCGCATTCTGGTCGAGCATCTCGGGCAGTCGATCCTGACCCTCGACGCCGTCGCCAAAGCGCTTGCAGTCAGCCGGCGGACGTTGACCCGCCACCTGGCCGAGGAGGGAACATCGTTCCGTCACATTCTCGACCAGGTGCGCTGTGACTTCGCGCGTGCCTTGCTCCAGGATCGCAGCCTGAATATCGGCGACATCGCGTTCTTTCTGCAGTACTCCGAACCCGCGGCGTTCCACCGGTCCTTCCGCCGGTGGACTGGTAAGACGCCCAGCGAGTTCAGAGAGGCCTGACCGCTCTCAGCAACCCGCCGCCATCTTCGGAGCGTCATGCTCCGCGGCACAGTGACTGCTCGCGCCAAGTGGAGGCTGATCTGGCCCCCCGGGATACCACGAGGTTGCGCTGAGTCCGTTAGCCTCACCAGTGCCACTAATTTGTCAATTTAGGCGGTCCCGGACTGCCGCATTCTGCGGCGTGCTTCGGTGAGGTTGCTACAACCCGGCACGCCCCCGTGCCCTGGAGTCACTCGCATGCGTGCCCCCTTTCACGCCCTCTGTGTCGCCCTGCTGCCGTTCATTGACCGATCCTCAGTATCGAAGAGAACAGCCAGGGCAAGAAGGCGTACGGGGCTATGGATCCTGCCGCTGGTGCTCGCCTTCAGCGGCACGGCTGCGGCTCAGTTCACACATCCGCATCCCGACAAACAGCCTAGCAAGATCTCGGGAGCCCTTCGAGAGGCTGTCCAACCTGGCGTAGCGTCGTCCCGCACCGCTGGTGCCGACCGCGACGAGCTGAAGCGAGCATTTCCTCTAGCTTCGGACGAAGGGCTTATTCCGATCAGGCTTGTGGAAGCGTCGGAAGGTTCATCCGAGCCCTTGCTGGAACTTCTCGGACGAACGGTCGCGAACCGACTTGGCGAGATCGTCGAAGCGTACGTGTCCCTCGACGACGTGCGCGAGCTGGCCAGTGCGTCTGCTGTTCGTAGCATCGAGGCTATCGAACCTGACAGGCCGCAGGTGATCAGCCAAGGCACCCAGGCGCATAACGCCGCGCGCTGGCACGCTGGCGGTCACGTCGGAGCCGGTGTGAAAGTCGGAATCATGGACAGCTTTGAGGGCATCTTGCAGCTGATGGGCAACGAGCTGCCAGCGACTGTAGTCGCGCGTTGCTATACCTCTGTCGGTGTCCACTCCTCAGCGGTTGCCGCATGCGACGGCGGAAATAATCACGGCAGTGCGGTTGCCGAATCCCTCGTAGACATAGCGCCAGCCGTTCAGCTCTACATCGCTAACCCGATCTCCAGAGTCGATCAATGGCACACCGTGCAGTGGATGCTGTCGAACGGTGTGAAGATTATCAACTACTCGGCATCATGGCCGTGGGATGGGCCGGGTAATGGAACCTCACCGTACTCAGATAGCCCTCTACGTTGGGTTGATGCTGCTGTCAGCGGCGGTGCTGTAGTTGTCACATCAGCTGGAAACCAAGGCGAGTCGACGTGGTTCGGCGCCTGGCAGGACACTGACGGGGACAGGCTGCATGAGTTCTCGGGCGCTGATTACAACAACATCTATGTGTTGGGAGGGGAGACCGTCCACCTGCAGCTTCGCTGGAATGACAGCTGGCAGGCGTCGACCAAGGACCTCGATCTCTATGTCTACGACAGCAATCTCAATACGGTGTGGGCGTCCGAATCATCCCAGTCCGGCTTCTCTGGCGATACGCCATTCGAATACCTGAGCTTCACCGCTCCGTATTCAGGTCTCTATTGGCTGGTGGTTGAGCGTTACGCCGGAGCCCCACCTTCTTGGCTCCAAGTACAGGTAAGGACGAATCAGCCGCTGGCAGTACCCACCGGAGGCAGTATAGGCAATCCTGCTGAAACCGCTAATCCTGGTGCCCTGGCGGTCGGAGCGGCCAATTGGGCAACGCCAAACGTCATCGAGTCCTACAGCAATACCGGGCCATCGCCGGACGGCAGGATAAAGCCGGACCTTGTCGGTGTAGACAGAGCCGATACGTTCAGCATGGGACCAGGTGGGTTCCCTGGGACCAGCCAGGCGAGTCCACACGTGGCGGGACTTGCGGCGCTCGTTGCGGCGGCGCGTCCGGCCTACACGCCAGCCGAAATCGCCAACTATCTGAAGTACTTCGCTGAACCACGTGGCGGTATTAACAACACGTGGGGCTACGGGCTGGCGCGCTTGCCCGATCTTTGTTCGTTCACCGCTACGCCAACCAATGTGAACGCACCCGCTGCGGGCGGGCCAGTCCAAGTCAACGTGACAACGCAGCCCGGCTGCGCGTGGAGTACCGGGAGCCAGGCGGGGTGGCTGACCTTCCAAGGCGGTAGTGGCAATGGGTCAGGCGCGTCGACTATCCAAGTCGCCGGCAACAGTGGCGCAGCTCGGACCGGCACAGTCACTGTTGCTGGCGTCACTGTGACAGTCATACAGGCGGCAGCAGCGCCAACTTCGTTGCCGGCGCCCCAGAACTTCGGCGCCAGCGCCGGCGGAACTCTCGTTACCTTCACGTGGCAAGCCGTCCCTGCTGCGACCGGCTACATCTTGGAGGCGGGTACCGGGCCCGGCCGTTCAGACCTGGCGGCTGCGCCTCTGCCTCCTGTGAACAGCTTTGTCGTTGCTGTTCCGAACGGCACGTACTACGTCAGAGTGCGGGCGACGGCAGGCCTGGGCGTTTCGGCACCCTCGAACGAGGTCGTGCTCAGGGTTGGTGGCACGGCTCCCGGGCCCGTCGGTTTGCTGTCGGCCCAATTGAGCGGCGCGGACGTCACCTTTTCATGGACCCCTCCCGGAGCGGGAGGGGCGCCCACGCACTATCTGCTTGAAGCTGGCAGCGCGCCAGGCTTGACCAACATCGCCGTGGTGCCGGTGTCCTCGCCAGGCTTTTTTGTTCCTGGTGTACCGCCAGGCACTTACTACGTGCGCGTACGCGCAGCCAACGGCGCAGGCGTCGGGCCAGCGTCCAATGAAGTCACGTTGGTCGTAGCCGGAATGGCGGCCCCGGGCACTCCCGGTCCTGTTCAGGTGACCGTAGTCGGCTCCACCGTCACACTGGGCTGGTCTCCTGACCCGGTTGGTGCACCCGCAAGCGGCTACATCCTCCACGCAGGGATGACGCCGGGGACTAGTTTCATGAGTATGCCGGTCACCAGTGCCGGTTTCGCGACAACCGGCGTACCCCCGGGGACGTACTACGTCAGGGTGCAGGCCGTTAACTCCGCCGGCGCCAGCGCGCCGACGGCGGATGCTGTGGCTGTGGTGCATCCGTGATGGCGGATGCGGCTCAGGTAGGTCCCCGTTTCGCACTCTTGGGTTTGATTCGGGCAACTCGGAGCCACCGCCTACGCGCCCTGCTCGGAGGGTTCTGGCTGACCCTTGCGGTCGGCCTCGACGCGCAGAACCTCTATGCGGTTCAGCGGGTCGTAGATGGCGACACCGTTGTCCTCGCTGGGGTGGGATCGGTTCGCTTGATCGGCGTCGACACACCCGAGACGCTGGATCCGCGAAAGCCAGTGCAGTACCTACGGCATCGAGGCGTCGGCCTTTCTCCGGTCAATGCTATCGGGGCAGTCCGTGCGCGTCGAGTACGACCATCAGCGGCACGACAAGTATCAGCGCACCCTCGCATACCTGTTCCTGAGCGACGGTACGTTCGTCAACCGCGAGATCATCCGGCAAGGGTTCGGGCACGCCTACCTGACGTACCCGTTCGCGCACGCGGAGGGCTTTCGGGCCGCCGAACGTGAGGCCCGCGAGGCGGAACGCGGGCTATGGGGCCAATCGCCGCCGAAGGCCACACCCGTCGAACCCTCGCGGGTGTGGGTCAACACCAGTTCTCGCGTCTATCACTGCCCTGGAACGCGCTATTACGGCAATACGGCCCGTGGAGAATACCTATCTGAGGCCGCTGCTGAAGCGCAAGGCCACCGGCCAGCAGGAGGCCGGCGGTGTGGCGGGGCAGCAGCGGCGTCGCCGCAGACGCCGGCGGTGAGTCCACCTGAGGCGCCCGCTGCCACGTCGGCACCGGACGTCCGGGTCTGGGTCAACACGAGCTCGCGGGTCTACCACTGCCCGGGCACGCGGTACTACGGATCAACGAGGAACGGCGTGTTCCTCGGAAAACGCGAGGCTGACGCTCAAGGGTTTCGGCCGGCCGGGAGGCGTGCATGTTCGTAGCGGGTCGACGTGCGTCGCTGGCTATCAAGCGTCTGTCGGTCGGGACCGTCTGGCGCGACATCCGTCACAAGCGGTGATCTTGCGTTCTGCTACCAGGGCGGCGGGCACTCTGAAACCTGCTCGGCAAAATGGGGGCGAGTCGGGTGCGGCGGCGGCGTCTCGGATGGCGTGGTGACTGTCGTGCAGCAGTTTCGGCCTTGGTGCAACGAGCTCTGGCTGAACGAAGGCTACGGCCGGTGATCCTGTTGCGCGTCGCGTACGTATTAGATCGCGCCTTAGGCAAGATCGCTGGGGCCTCGACGGTTACTTACCGTGTGCTGATTTCGTCGCGGCTTCCCGCTGTCTGTATCTACACGCCGTCGTGCTCCCGCTACGCACAGCTTGTGTGGCAGACGTGCGGATTCCTCCGAGGAAGTCCCGTCGTGAGGGAGCGCCTGGCTCGTTGCACGGGGGGCACGTTCTCAGGACCAGACTGGCCACCAAGACCCGCTGCGATCACCGACGGCCACAACAGGTCCAAAGATCTACCAATCACCCGAGGATGACATGAAACAGTACATGGTCGTGCCCTACTTCACCGGCTGCATGAGCGGAACGATTAACGAGACGAAGCTCACTGGGGCTTTGAACGAGAATGCCGCGCGTGGTTGGGTGCTGCGAACGACGATCCACGAGACGAAGAAAGTGTGGGGCATCTTCTCCCGCGAAAGCCACTTTCTCATCTTCGAGCGCGACCAGCAGTAAGGCATTGTGGCGAAGGCGGACAAGAAGGTCGTCCAAGCCCCCGGCCGAGAACGCCTCTTTGAAGTGTCCTTCGGCTCTAATGTGTGACTAAGCACCCGATGGGCCATGCGCTACGGTTGAGCTACACGCCTAGCCGCCGATGTCCCTTTCATCTAAGGCCTCCAGGCTTGGTCGAACCGAAGAGAACCTGGAGAACTTCAAGGTTGAAGCGTTGAACGCGTGGCGCACAATAGGTGTGTGACGTCTGTAATTGCGGTGCCCTCGCCGCGGCGCGTCTACGTCCTGCTGTACTTGTGCGCCGCCCTGATCTGCTCGATCGTGAGCTACGGCGACCTGGCGACGATCGACGCGCGCGTCATGCTGGATGCCGCGCGACATGTAATGTCCGGTGCCGGTTTCGTGGTCGATTCCGCCATTGGGATTCAGGGGAACGGCGGCCTGTTCTATTCGTACTACGGCCCGGCGAACTCACTGCTCATGCTGCCCGCCGTCGCCGGCGCACAGCTTGCCGGTTCAGCGCTGCCGGCCAACCTTCCCGTGTCGTTCCTCGAGGAATTTCTGTGCGCGATGATCGGCGCCGCGGTGAAGGCAATCGGCGTCGTGCTCGTCTACGCAATTCTTCGGCAGTTCGATGACAACCCGCGCCGTAACGTGCTCGCGGCGCTCGGGATGCTCCTGGCCGGCTTCGACTTTCAGTACGGGCGAAGCTACTTCGCGGAGGTGCCGGCGGCAATCTGTCTGCTCGCCGCGACACTCGCGGCGGTGTCTCGCGATGCCGTTTTCTACCGCAGAACGTTCGCGCTTGGGCTGTGCGCTCGCGTTGGCAGTAGCCTTTCGCTGGGAGATGGCGTTGTTTGCGCCAGTGTTGGTCGTGATGGCGTGGCGCCAGCGGCGTCCCCCCGTCCCTCTAGCCATCGCGGCGTGTGCGTTGCCGTTGGTAGTCGCCGCGATCGCCCTCGGCGCCTACAACGAGATGCGATTCGGCGCATTCTGGCGGACGGGATACGAACGTCTGCCGCTTCCCGAGTGGCCGGTTGCGGGCTGGCTCGGCATCGTGTTCGCCCCCGGTGCAGGATTGCTCTGGTTCGCGCCGTGGGCCGCCACGCTTGGCGTCATGCCGCGTCTCGACCTGGGCGGCGAGACTCGACTTCGCGATCTGGCCACCGGCGTCGTCGTGCTGCTCGCCATCGCGGTCCCGTTCTACGGCAGCTGGGGCTGGTGGTCCGGAGGGGTCGCTTGGGGACCGCGATTCCTGACGCCGTTCGTGCCGCTGCTCGCGGTTGCCTGCGTGCTCGTCTGGCGGAGGCACGCGCCGGCGCGCCGGGTCGGGCTGACGCTGGCGGCCGCGTGCGTGGTGATGAACGCGCTCCTGCTCGTCGCACCGCACGAACGGCTTCGCGCGTATGCGGAGGTGCGAGGCTGGACGGAGACCGAACGCGTGTGGTCGCCCTGGCGTTCGCCGTGGGTGCAGCAGCCGCGGATGGCCGTGCAGGTCGTGCGGCGGCTTCCGCGGATCCACGAACTTGCGGGGCGCGCGCAGGAACGCGCGACTATCCGTTCGCAGGTCCGCCCCCCTGGGCCAATCGACATGGCGGACGCACTTCAGTCGAGTGTCACGCTGAACGTGCCGGCAATCTGGTGGGTACGTCTTGTGGTGGTGGGTCTGCCGGTGTGGCTGGCGACGCTCATCGGCCTGTCCGCGTGTGCGACTCTCGCGGTGCTTCTGCGCCTCCTGCTTTCACCGCTGCCGCACCGCGTCCAGACGAAAGGCGCATCGTGAGCCCGCGTGACGGCTGCTCGGCTTGTGCAGGCCTACCGGGGGCGAATTCGTGGGGTGGTTCCGACCTGCTCGTACCAGAAGCCGTCTGATGGACGGTCAATTCGACGGACATACATGCTGCGAGTCTCGTGGCGAGCCGGGCTTCCGGCAACCACAATGGCGTCGCCGGGCCTCAGCGTCTGATGCGTAAAGCCGATGTCGACGAGCTCTCGCTGGTTGTCCAGTTCCAGACGCCACTGCTCGCTGGCACCATCGCGGGATCGGACGTCACTCAGGACGAACGGATGCGGATTGACGAAGTGCAGCTCTCGGACGATCGCCTCAATGGTGACTCGCCGACTGGTATCGTAGAACGTCGAGATGGCATGATGCGCCTGGAGCGGCACGACCACCAGCCAGGACGCGCCAATGATCGCAGGCATCCACCGCGCCATGAGCCGATCATATATCGGGGCTCGCCACGGGCCTCCGAAATGGCTGGCCTGCGCCTCCGATATGCCGGACTGCCTAGACCCGGACTTGCCACGTCGTACGCATTTCCCTACGCGATAACCGCGCGCGTGCCGTGGCACTCGTTCTGCAGCTACACGGCGGCCGACTCCTCCACGGCAATGTCAGGCGGTTAGCGGGTAGTCAACACGATGCCCATTCTCGGCCATGTCCCTGTCCCCGGACAGGTTGCGTCCAGTCGTGCAGAGGAGGGTAGCCCGATGACTCCACGCCGTCATGTCCGCCTTCTGGTGGCGATCGGCCTGATCGCCGGTCTGCTCCCGGTCACGATCGGGACCGTCATCGAGGCCATGTCCGCCCGTTCGATCGAGGGCCAGGAAGGCTGGTCCGGCGGAACGATCCCGGTCTCCGCGAGCATCGACCAGATCGTCGACCAATCCGGTCTCAACCAACGCACCGGGACGGGAGCCTGGCGGATCTCGAACAACACCTCGTTGGGCAACTACAACGGGAACTTCGCCGGGTGGGTGTTCGGCCCGGGCCTCCCGGTGTCCGCTGGCCAGCCGTCATCCGGGGCCGTCGCCGATCAGTTCACCGCGACGCTGTGGTTCCGCTCCGCGAGTGCGTCAGCCGATGGCTCCAACATCGAGATCGATCTCGGGACCGTCCCCGGCGATGACCGCAACAACTTCCTGGCGGTGACGAACCGGGCCGACGCTGACGGCGGTCTGCAGCTTCGGGCCAGTGAGCCCGACGGAGTGACCGGTAACTTCCGTCCCACCGAAATCATCGCCACGGGAATCACACGCGGCGTCTATCACCGCCTCGACATCGTTGCCAAGTTCCTCGACGGGGACGGCGAACGACACCGTCGAATACGCACTGGATGGAGTCGCCACTCGCCAATCCCGCTCGGCGGCACCACGTTCGGCACCTTCGAGGGCTGGCGCGACGGGCTTCAACTTCACGTACGCCCTGAGCAACCGCCTGTACTTCCGCTCGGGCGCACCCCCGAGTGCCTATGGCGCATTCGTCGACACGGCCGCCCAGGGCTTCTACTTCGACGACCTGTTCTACGCCGTCGCGAACCAGTCGGCACCGGCCATCCGGCTGGCCGCCTACGCGACGGGGTTCGAGCCGGGCTTCTCCGCCGGTTCGATCCAGGGCCAGGAAGGCTGGTCCGGCGGAACGATCCCGATCGTCGCGAGCGTCGACCAGACCGTCGACCTGACCGGTGTCAACCAACGCACCGGGACGGGAGCCTGGCGGATCTCGAACAACACCTCGTTGGGCAACCACAACGGGGCCTTCGCCGGGTGGGTGTTCGGCCCGGGCCTCCCGGTGTCCGCTGGCCAGCCGTCATCCGGGGCCGGCGCCGATCAGTTCACCGCGACGCTGTGGTTCCGCTCCGCGAGTGCGTCAGCCGATGGCTCCAACATCGAGATCGATCTCGGGACCGTCCCCGGCGATGACCGCAACAACTTCCTGGCGGTGACGAACCGGGCCGACGCTGACGGCGGTCTGCAGCTTCGGGCCAGTGAGCCCGACGGAGTGACCGGCAACTTCCGTCCCACCCAAGTCATCGCCACGGGAATCACACGCGGCGTCTATCACCGCCTCGACATCGTTGCCAAGTTCCTCGACGGGGACGGCGAACGACACCGTCGAATACGCACTGGATGGAGTCCCACTCGCCAATCCCCTCGGCGGCACCACGTTCGGCACCTTCGAGGGCTGGCGCGACGGGCTTCAGTTCACGTACGCCCTGAGCAACCGCCTGTTCTTCCGCTCGGGCGCACCCCCGAGTGCCTATGGCGCATTCGCCGACACGGCCGCCCAGGGCTTCTACTTCGACGACCTGTTCTACTCCGTCGCGAACCAGTCGGCACCGGCCACCCCGCTGGCCGCCTACGCGACGGGGTTCGAGCCGCCCGCCATTCCCGCGCCGGACCTGACTGTCACCAAGAGTCACGTGGGTAATTTCACGCAGGGACAGATCGGAGCGCAGTTCACCGTCACGGTGACGAACAGCGGCACCCCCTCGACCATTGGGGTCGTCACCCTGACCGACACTGTCCCGACGGGCCTGACTCCGGCGACGGCCGTTGGTGCTGGCTGGACCTGCGGTCTCAACGGGGCAACGGTCACTTGCACTCGAAGCGACGCCCTGGCCCCGGGAGCGAGTTACCCGCCGGTCACGATCACCGTGAATGTCGCCGCCAACGCGCCCGCGTCGGTGGCCAACACGGCGACCATTTCCGGCGGCGGCGATGTCAATACCGCGAACAACACGGCAACGGACGTCACCACAATCCTGCCGGCGGCATCGCAGGTGGATCTCGCGGTCACGAAGACTGATGGTCTAACGACCTACACGCCGGGCACGGCGATCAGCTACACGATCACGGTGACCAATGCCGGGCCGTCAACCGCGGCCGGCTTCAGCATCGCCGACAACGTGCCGGCAACGATTACCGGCGTGTCGGTCACGTGCGTAGTCACCGGCACGGGCAATTGCGGCACGAACGGCTCGTCGGGCAACAGCGTCAGCTTCACCGCGGCGAGTCTGGCCCCGGGGCCGGCAACATGCTGACGTTGACGGTCAACGGCACCGTGAGCTCGAGCGCGAGCGGCGCGCTCGTCGAATACGGTGACCGTGGCAGCCGGCGCGGGCGCGACGGACGTGAACCCTGCGCAACAACTCAGCCACTGATACGAACCAGCAAGCGGGACCGGCGTCGTGACGGAGGTCGCGAGTTTCTTCGCGTACGACCCGGCGTTCCCAGGCGGCGTCAGCGTGGCGGCCGGGGACGTGACCGGCGACGGCGTCGCCGACATCATCACCGGGGCAGGGCCCGGCGGCGGGCCGCACGTGCGCGCCTTCAGCCTCGTGGGCGGCGTCGTGACGGAGGTCGCGAGCTTCTTCGCGTACGACCCGGCGTTCCCGGGCGGCGTCAGCGTGGCGGCCGGGGACGTGACCGGCGACGGCGTGGCCGAGATCATCACCGGGGCAGGGCCGGGCGGCGGGCCGCACGTGCGCGCCTTCAGCCTCGCGGGCGGCGTCGTGACGGAGGTCGCGAGCTTCTTCGCCTACGACCCGGCGTTCCCGGCGGCGTCAGCGTGGCGGCCGGGGACGTGACCGGCGACGGCGTGGCCGAGATCATCACCGGGGCAGGGCCGGGCGGCGGGCCGCACGTGCGCGCCTTCAGCCTCGCGGGCGGCGTCGCGACGGAGGTCGCGAGCTTCTTCGCGTACGACCCGGCGTTCGCGGCGGCGTCACCGTGGCGGCCGGGGACGTGACCGGCGACGGCGTGGCCGAGATCATCACCGGGGCAGGGCCCGGCGGCGGGCCGCACGTGCGCGCCTTCAGCCTCGTGGGCGGCGTCGTGACGGAGGTCGCGAGCTTCTTCGCGTACGACCCGGCGTTCCCAGGCGGCGTCAGCGTGGCGGCCGGCGGATCTGACGGGCGACGGCGTGGCGGAGATCATTACGGGAGCGGGGCCCGGCGGTGGTCCGCATGTGCGCGCGTTCGGCGTGGCGGGCGGCGTGACGGAGGTCGCGAGCTTCTTCGCCTACGACCCGGCGTTCCCGGGCGGCGTCAGCGTGGCGGCCGGAGACGTGACCGGCGACGGCGTGGCCGAGATCGTCACCGGGGCAGGGCCGGGCGGCGGGCCGCACGTTCGTGTTCTCGATGTCAGCGGCGTGACCGTCAAGTAGATGGGCCAGCGGGTTGGCTCCAGGGCGCCGAATCTCACGAAGGCCATTTCGTGCGCGCTGGCGGCTGATCACGACGGCGCGCGAAAGGAAACTCAAGTCCGAACCGTCGCCGGCATCGTTCGGTCGCTGAGCACCCGTTCTGTCCCAGGCGGTCGAGGACTGGCGGGATGGGATACTCAAACGGGTAACCCGTGAACACTCAGCACACCGTCGTTGACGGTGGCGATCCGGTCTGGTAGGTTGCGCGGCATGTTCCTCGTGGCAACCGGCTCTCGACTCGTGGCGGTCACTGCGGTTGTGACGGCGGCGGCGGCGGCGGCCATTGCCGATACCCAAGCCAACCCGTCTTCCACCGCCCTGGAAGTCGCCGCCTACCGAGCGATCGGAGCGCGGCATCCCGATCCTGCGGTCCGCAATGGTGATCATCTGGCCCAACGCTTACTCGGTCCAGCCGAGCGCGCCATCCTGGTTGCGGGTGGGGGTGAGGCGGTCGTCGAAGCGCTCGACATGAACACCGACGCGGCGTGGGCGAGTCTCGGTAACCGTAGCGTCTTCGCACGCGGCGTCCACATCCGGACCCGCCACATCGACGAGGTGCTCGGCGACAGCCTGGCGGCCGGCATCGACCAGATCGTGCTGCTTGGTGCCGGCCTCGATTCTCGCGCCTACCGGTTCGACGCCCTTCGCCACTTGCGAGTCTTTGAACTCGATCTGCCGCAGACGCACGAGTACAAGAAGGGTCGCGTTCGCGACGTGCTTGGATCGCTACCGGGCCACGTGTCGTACGTTCCGATCGATTTCACAACGCAGGATCTTGCCGCGGTATTGGACGGGGCCGGATACGACGCGACCAAGAAAACCCTGTTCATCTGGGAGGGTGTTTCAATGTACATCCCAGAGGCTGCAGTGGATGCAACCCTGCGCACCGTGACGCGGAAGGGCGCGAGCGGAAGCCGGATCGTCTTCGACTACTTCCTGCGAAGCGCACTCGACTCGCGGACTTCGGCCTTGGGCGAGGTGTCGAAGCTCGTGGCCAAAGTGGGAGAGCCATTCGTTTTTGGCGTCCCCGGTGAGGACGCCAGGGCGTTCGTCACCGCGCGAGGCCTGCGCGTTCTCTCCGATTTCGGAAGCGCAGAACTCGGAAAGCGCTTTCTGCCCGCAGGTGTCACGATGCCTTCCCCGTCCGCTAATCGCATCTGCACTGCTGTCGTCCCGTAGGTACGTGCCACGATCGCAAGGCATCGAGCCGGTTGCGTCGAGCGTGTGTTGAGCGACGGGAACGGAGCCTCGGAAGGAATCGTGCTGGCGAGACTTGATCCGGCATCACCGCCTGAGCGTGGCACGTGGCGGCGAGGTTGAAGGAGGGCACGACCGTGATATCGGGTCGTCATCGGCCACGTGCCACCTAGGTGCTCAGAACTGTGAGCGAGTCAGCCTTCGCCTGTCGTGACTCCCGTTTCCTCTGTCGTGACTCGCGACACGGTCATGCGACGCTGACCCCCGCCCGGGTCTTCCCCTTCGCAACGGTCGGGTCCTTCCCCTTCGCACGAACTCCTGCGTCAGGCGCGAGGCGGCCTGGCGCGCGTGAGGTGTCCGGCGAAGAGGATCACGACGACCACGGGCAGTAACGCGAGCACGGCGAGCACGAGCAGTTCCGCCTCGGTGACCGGCGGCGCGCTGCGCGCGTGCGCCGGCGGCCCCGGCTGGATGTCCCACCAGGTCCACGGCCGCAGCGCCAGCCCCCAGAGGAGCGCCGTGAGGCCAGCCGTCGCGGCCGTGAATCGCCAGTCTGCCGGTGCGCGTCCACTCGCGCGGCAGGCTCACGGCCAGATCTCCGAGCGCGCGCATCGCGAACGCGCCGACCGCGACCCACCCGCCGGCACGCGCCGCGCAGAGCGCATCTTCGAAGTCGAGCGACATCTCCGCCGCATAACGGCGGCGGAAGGGCTGCGGGTAGAGCCGGAGCAAGACCGCATAGGCATGGACCACGACCCCCTCCCTGTGGACACTAGCGTCGCGCGGGCCTGGGCACGCCCCGCGATCGTCTCGCAAGACGTACCAGATCTTCGAGCCGTCGAACCTCGGCGCCCAGCGCCTCGCGGCCCGCGCCGGTGAGGCGATAGAAGCGCCGCTTCTCATCCCGCGCCGACTGCGCCTGCGGCGCAGCCGCCTCCAGCACCCAGCCGGCGTCGCTGAGCCGCTGCAGGGTGCCATACAAGGTGCCCGCGCCCATCTTGAGCGTGCCGCCCGTGTGGTCTTCGACGCTTCGCATGATCGCGTAGCCGTGCTTCTCGCCGTCGGCGAGAGCAAGCAGCACGTGGAAGACGGCGGGCGTGAGCGGCTGGTAGGCGGCCATCGTCAGCGCCGATCGTAGATCCAGACGGCGTCGTGATTGCCCTGCGGGCTGCGTCCCTGCTCGGTGGCCCGCAAGCGACGGCCGCCGTTCAGGAGTTCGTAGCGGACGTCGTTGGTGGCCTCGAAGCCCGGCCCCTTGATTCGCATCGCGAGTACCAGCGCCGGCCCGTCCCACCGCAGAGTCGAGACGCTGGGCACGCCCTGCGGGCCGGTCTCAGTGACCTCCTTGCCGTCGGTGACGCGCGTGAAGCTGGCCTCCCGCGGCGTACCGCCGATGACGTAGCTGCGATGGAACGAGAACGCCGGCTCGCGGTGGTCGATGCGCACGACGCCGCGCTCGACACTGGAGACCGGCGGCGGCAGGGTGCTCTCCTGACGGTTCAGCACCCATTCCCCCGAGAAGTCCGGCCTGGCCTGGGCCGCTGCCGCGGCCGCGGCGCAGACCACCAGCCCCATGGCAAGCGCGGCGATGGACCGTGGAGGTGATATGCATGCAGCGGTTATATCCGTTACAGATATATCTGTCAAGGACTCGTATCGACGGGCAGCCTCGGACCGCGCCCGAGCCGCGGGATAGATTGCAGCGCCGCCGCACTGCGGCCCATGGAAAGGACGGCACGCGTGCCCGCCCGCTCGACGTTGCCCTGCTTGCTGCCCTGCTGCTCGTCCCGGCCATCTCGACCGCCGGGCAATCAGCCTCCCGCCGCGCGGCGTGCGATCGCAGCTGCCTCACTGGGGTGGGGTGGGGGTTAGTGGTGAGCCCGGAAGGAATCGAACTCTAGAATCGTGATTCAGCTAACTGGCTGATGGCGCACGACTTCTGGTCCTAGGGTGTTGATTGCGTTCGGGTTAGCCACTATCCCCGAGAGTTGTTTGAGCAAACTGCACGTAGCTCGGGGTGACGCCTACCGCCTGCTGTAGCTTCGCGGTGACCCGGGAGGGCGACGACTTCATCATGGCGCCGCCCTATCGGCTCACCCGGACGATCGCACCGGCATTTCGCCGCCGGCAGTGGCATTGGCGATGCTCGCCGACTTCGCCGACCGGAAAGACATCACCGCCCGGCGGTCCGACTCGCCTTCGGCTGGTCGCCGCCGACGAGTCGTGAGCCATCGCGAGCAGGCGACGAGGCACGCGCAACGCTGTTCAGTCGAACTCGATCTTGTGTTTGGAGAAGAAGTCCCAGATCTCCTCGGTCGCGTCGAGGTTGAAGGTCGTGGGGCCGTAAAGTGCCTCGTATGCCGGCTGGCTGTGGTCAACCGAGCCGGGCCAGGTATGCCCGCCGCCGCTGACCGTACAGAACGTCACCTCGGCGTCCTCGGCGCAGTGTTTCCAGTTCCTGCAGCTCACGTCGCCGTTGGTCCACACCTTGCTGTGTTTCGCGTCGCATTGGTTACGCGCGACCCAGTTTGCCGCGGTCAAGGGTGCGGAGGGGTAGGGCGGCGCAAAAGGAAAAAAACACCCGAATTCGGGGTTTGCTTCGCAGCCGCCATAATAGAGGATCGTGTCGGCAGTGCCGTGGACGTAGAACACGGGGACCGGGCGCGCGGGGGTGCAGGGCTGGAGCACCGGCATCGTCCAATCCGCCAGGTTCTGGCCGGCCACCGGCGCAATGGCGGCGATGCGGTCGGAGAGCTCGCATCCGAGCTTATGGGCCATCACGGCGCCCATGGAATAGCCCGTCGCGTAGACCCTGCCGGGGTCAACACAGACCGTGTTCGACACGTCATCCAGCACGTCCCGGATAAAGGCCACGTCGTCCCACGGCAAAAATGTAGAGGGCCAGTTGAACGGTCCAGGGGGGAGGGCGTTCCAAAGGATGCCCAAGAACGACGGCGAGGCCGCCGGCGTGACCACGAGGAATCTCTTGTGCTCGCCGAGCTCGGGGAACTTGCTGAGGCTGTCTTGGATGTCCGGGGTGTCGTTCCATCCATGGAGGTTCAACACGACGGGCATCGGCTGGTGCGGGTCGTACCCGGTTGGCACGTGGAGCGTGTACTCGCGGCCGCCCACCACAGTCCCCGTGCTCTTTCCGGGGGCGACGGCGCCGCCCGGGCACGTGTGAGACAGCAACGATTGCCTGGCCTCAACGTTCACCGCGCTCAACAATCCGATTGCCGCGAACAGAGAGATCGACACAAGCCGGGGGGAGCTCGTCATAGGAACCTCTTTTGTGAACGGGGACCGGCCGAAGCGACGCCGTCGAGGCTCGCATCATCGTCCGGCTCAGCTAACGGCGTCAACCGGCTCCAGTGGCGCACTCAGGCGAGGATCGACCTGGTCGCGAGGTTGAAAGCTGCCAGGCAGCGAGGCAGGGCCGCGTAGGGCCTAAAGAAGCCGACGGATTTGATTCCGGCCGGCCGGCTTGAACGAACGGAGATTTCCCTTCCGTTCAGACTTCGTAATTGGTTCGCTCGATCCCGCCGGACATCTGGGCACGTGCTCGGAGGCGGGCGCTGGCTGAGCACCGAGCGATGCGTGTCATCCTGATTCGCGCGCTGGAACTCTACGCCGCAGGACGCCTGACCCTGTGAACACGCCCGCTCGACGCCCACCTCCGACTGATTGACAAAGGTATATACCTTCTGAGACGCTTCGCCCCGAGCGATGCCCGTAAATTGGTCTAACCTCGGGAAGGCTGGGAAAGCCGGTGAAGAGGCGGTGGTCGAGGTTGTTCGGTGCCCCAACTGCCAATCGAAGCTGATGCTGCTTCCGCCGGGATTTCCGTTGTTCGACGTGCAGTGCACCCGGTGCATGTTCCGAGCGCAGATCAAGACGGTGCGGGCTGCGCCGCCGAAGGATCAGATCTTTGGAGCCGGCTGGGATGTGCTCGAAAAGACTCTCAAATCTGGCCAACTCATCCCGCCACTGCTTTTGAACTTTCAGTGGGTAGATGGGGCGACGAACGAGCCTCGCCACGAGGTCTACTTCTTCCCGTTCCTGACCAAGGACAACGTTCGCAGGAGGCAGCGAAAAAGCGGCCAACGAAGCGGCTACAAGGAGTTCAATTATGTGGGCCTGATCAACGTCCCACATATGAAGATGAAGTTGTTCCCGCCGCCGAGTCCGAAGCGCAAACCTGCTTAGCGTCCGCTCTGGCGTTGCGAACGGAGAAGGACTTGCAACCGTTCCCCCGAAGAGCGTTCATCGGCGTCGCGGTCGGCACTGAGGCTGGCCGGAACAGGAGCGACGTCGTTATGGAAATCACCCTCACTCGGAGCAACACCCCACGCAAAGATGTACGCAGCACAAGAACTGCGCTCGACGCCAGCCGTCTGCGTGGCACTCGACCGGATCGGTCAGCTGCTTGGCGTCGGGATATGGCAGCGCTAGGGCTCGCACGCCCGATTTCCAGACAGTTAGTGTGTCACCTAGTGTGTCAACACCGCTGAACGCTCAGCTCGTCAACACCAGATCGCGGGCTTTTCTAAGAATTTGTGGTGAGCCCGGAAGGAATCGAACCTTCAACCAACAGATTAAGAGTCTGCTGCTCTGCCAGTTGAGCTACGGGCCCAGTGGAGTGCGGCGGCCCGAAGGCCAGCAACGCTCGCTGGTCGCGCACGGCGAGCGCCGCCACGCGACTGGCAAACCCAAACTATAGCATCCGCCGGCGCGGCGTCGCAACGACGATACCTGGGCCGCGAAACGTTCGGCGCGGGCCTGCCGGGCCACCGCCCGCGTATACTCGCGCCGCCCAGCCACCCGTCATGGCCACCACCGTCACTCTCGCCGTGTCTGGCGATCAGCCGCCCGTCTTTCCCGAGCGTTGCGCGGGATGCGGCGCGGCTCCGACCATCACGTCGAAGCTGATGATCACCCGGCTGGTGGAACGTCAGTCGGGCGCGCAGCGGCCAGTCACGATTGCCTGGCAGGTGCCGCACTGCGGGGCCTGCGCTCGCGCGACCAAGCTGGTGTTCCTGGCCGGGTTCGTGCCCTTCGCGCTGGGCTTCCTCGTCGCCGGTGGCGCGGCGTTCGTGCTGGTCGGCTGGCAGTCGCTGGTCTGGGGCATCGACGACGACCCCACGGCCGGGCCGCCGCGGACGCCCGCGGCACTGGTGCTGGGCGCGCTCGGCGGTCTGCTGGCCGGCATTGCCGGTGGGTTCATCTGCGAGCTGGTCGCCCGCGTTGTGCTGCTGCCGGTGCTTGGCCGCGCCTTGTGGCGGGCGCCGCTGCTGGTGCCGTCGCTGCTCACTGACGCCGATCGTGTCGCCGGGATCACCGCCCGCGCCAACGCCAGGATGACCGAGCTGACGGTGGCGTTCGATGACGACGACTTCGCCCGCGCGTTCGTCGCCGTCAACGGCGCGATCTCGCGGGCCTGACCGGGCCGATCCTCGCCCCGCGGCCTCCCATCCTGGGTAGCCGCGTGCCCGTCTGAGGGGAGTTTGTCGGTCACCGCCCGCCGAAACCGCCGTCTGGCGGGCGATTCGAGGCTGGAACCGCTCTTGCTCCTTCATCAAACGGGAGAGAGCCGTCATGCTGCACAAGGACGAAGTGACCGGGAAGGTCGATCAGGCCAAGGGCAAGGCGAAGCAGAAGGTCGGGGAGTGGACCAACGATCCGCAGCTCGTCGACGAGGGGCGGCAGGACGAGGCCGAAGGCGAGGTCACCGAAACCGTCGGCACGGCCAAGCGCAAGGTCGCCGAGACGGCTGAAACGGTCGCGAAGAAGGTTCGCAACGCGTAGGGCGAACGCACCGGGACCGCGGGGCAGCCCCGCCTCGCGGTCCCGTCAGGACCGCTCGCTACGGCGTGGGGAAGGGCGTCGCCTGGTACGACGACACCTGCAGCACCTTGTCCCCCTGCACCTTGAGCGGCAGGCCTCGCGCCACGCTGATCCACATCCTTGCCGCCGTGGGCGCCGGACCCGCCGCCACCGCATAACTCCAGACGCGGGCCGGCTCGCCGTTGACCGGTTCGGTGGCCCCGGCCGTGCACTTCGTGAACGCGCTGGGGTTCTCGAGCATCTTCTTCTCCGCGGCATCAGGGTCGACGGCCATCGTGCGCCACGGTGCCGTTCCCATGCGCTGGTACCAGCCCGCGGCGGTCTTTCGCGCCACCATGGTCATGTCGGGCTTGGCGGGATCGCCGATCGTGCTCGTGCGCTCGACGCCCGGCTGCTCGTGCGCCTTCCGCACGGCGTCGTACAACGGTTTGCACGCGGCATCCTGCGCCCACGCCGGCATTGGAGCGGCCAGCAGGGCCACGCACACCATCAACCATCGCGTCACGAGCGACATCGACACCTCCTCGGCCTTCGTGATCGGGCTGCTACTTGGGCGCCAGGCGCTTGGGCCCACATGCCGCGTCGCGCTGCCTTGGCGTCGCGCTCGGCGGCGAAGAACTCGGTCTTTCGCCGGTACTCGAAGCGGCGATACGTCTCGGCGTAGCCGGCGCGGATGATCTCGACGTTGGCCAGCCGGCCGTCGGGCAGGAAGACGTAGGCCAGGGTGCGGTTGTACGGATCCTTCAGCGGGCCGTCGTACTCGAGCCGCACGTCCCTACCGGCCAGGAGCTCCCGCATGTACTTCGCCGCCGCATCGCCGAAGGGTTCCGAGTCGCGGTAGCCGCCGGTCTTCTCCGGCGCATCCACCCCGAGCAGCCGCACGACGCCGACGCCCGACACGGTGATCGTGTCGCCGTCGATCACCTGGCGGACACGCTGCGCCTCGGCGGATACGACACCGCCAACCACGAGGGCAAGGACCACGATCGCACGGAGACGCCGCAGCATCGGCACGCTCGCACTATAGCCGAGCGGTCGGATAGACTCGATCGGTCCGGCCGTCCCCGAGGCGGTGGAGGAGGAGTCGATGAGTCAGGCAGTGGCGGCGCCGGGGATGACGGGCGAACAGATGGTCGGGCTGTGCAAGCAGCACACGCTCTACGAGTGGTCGGCCCAGGGCGCCGTCGATCCGATTCCCGTGGCCCGTGCCAAGGGCATCCACTTCTGGACGCCCGAAGGCAAGCGCTACACCGACTTCAACAGCCAGTTGATGTGCGTGAACGCCGGCCATGGGCACCCGGCGATCATCAAGGCGATCCAGGATCAGGCGGCGTCGCTCGCCTACACGAACCCGTTCATGGCCAGCGAGGCCCGGGCCCGGCTGGGCGAGAAGCTGGCCGCGATCACGCCGGGTGACATGGAGGTGTTCTTCTTCACCAACGGCGGCGCCGAGTGCAACGAGAACGCCGTCCGCATCGCCCGCGCCGTCACCGGACGGCACAAGATTCTCGCCCGCTATCGCTCGTACCACGGCGGCACCGCCGGCAGCCTCACGCTTACCGGCGACCCCCGCCGCTGGGCCGCCGAGCCAGGCATTCCTGGCGTCGTGCACGTGCTCGACCCCTACCACGGCATGGCCCGCGGCTGGGATACGGCCGAGCAGTCGCTCCGCTACCTGGAAGAGGTCATCGAGCTCGAAGGCCCGAAGCACATCGCCGCCTTCATCCTCGAGACAATCAGCGGCACCAACGGCATCATCGTGCCGCCCGACGGCTACCTGCAGGGGGTGCGCGCGCTGTGCGACAAGCACGGCATCCTGATGATCTGCGACGAGGTGATGGCCGGCTTCGGCCGCACCGGCACCTGGTTCGGCGTCGATCATTGGAACGTGGTCCCGGATCTGATGTCGATGGCCAAGGGCCTGACCAGCGCCTACGTTCCGCTAGGCGCCGTGGGCATGCGGCGCCACATCGCCGATCACTTCAAGGACAAGGCCTTCAACGGCGGGCTCACCTACAACAGCCACCCGCTCGGCTGTGCCACGGCGCTGGCCACCATCAAGGTCTACGAAGACGAAGGGATGATCGAGAACGCCCGCAAGATGGGCGTGGTGATGGCCGGGCTTCACCAGGAGCTGGCGGCGAAACACCCGTCGGTCGGCGCCGTGCGCAACATCGGCCTCTTCGGCATCATCGAGATCACCCGCAACCGCCAGACGATGGAGCCGATGGCGCCGATGCACGGCAGCTCGCCGGAGATGCAGGCCCTCGGCAAGTACTTCCGGCAGGAAGGGCTCTACACCTTCGTGCGCTGGCACACCTTCTTCACCAACCCGCCGCTGTGCATCACCGAGGCGGAGCTGCGCGAGACGTTCGCGATCATCGACAAGGCGCTCGACATCACCGACCGCGCCGTGGTCAGCTAGGCCAGCCGCGGCTCCGACATCAGCGCCAGCGAGTTGCCCTCGGTGTCGGTGAAGGCCGCCAGCCAGACCTCGCGGTCGGCCAGCGTGGCAATCTTCGCCGGCGCACCCACGAACGTCACGCCCTTGGCCGCCAGCGTCCGGTGCGCGGCCTGGATGTCGTCCACCGCGAAGTAGAGCACCGAGCCCGGATGGTCGTGCCCGGGCGACGGCGGCGAGAGCATCAGCCGGACGCCGGCACAGTCGAAGAACGCCAGGTTCGGCGGCGCGGCGAACAGGAACGGGCAGCCCGAGCGTGTCGCGGTAGAAGGCGACGGCGCGATCGATGTCGTGAATCGGCTGGGCGATCTGGTGGATGCGCCCCAGCCCCGGGATGTCGGTCGGGGTCGTCACGCGCCTGCACTCGCTCGAGGCGAGCCGTCCCCTTGCCGGTGGCGGCGGAGTTCACATTGATTAGCCATGGCTAACTAATTCATACTGCGGACATGGCCGCCCGATCAAGCACAAAACGCCTTGCCGTGGCCGATGCCCTGCATTCGGCCGCCATCCACCTGCTGCGCCGGGTGCGGGAGGAAGACGAGGAGGCCGGCGTCGGCCCGGCCCGGCTCTCGGCGCTGTCGGTGCTGGTATTCGGGGGGCCGCATCGGCTCACCGACCTGGCCCGTGCCGAGCAGGTGCGGCCGCCGACCATGACGAAGGTGGTCACCGGGCTGGAGGGGGCAGGGCTGGCGCGCCGCACCGCCGACCCCGACGATGCCCGCGCGATCCGCGTCGAAGCCACCGCCCGCGGGCACCGCCTGCTCGTCGAGGGCCGGCGTCGCCGCGTGCAGCGCTTGTCCAAGGGGCTCACCACGCTGCTGGCCGAGGAGGTCGACGTGCTGGCCCATGCCGCCGCGATCATGGAACGCGTCGCCGCCCGGGTGTAACCGGGGGGCTGGGGGCTGGGGACTAGGGCTAGCGGATCACGGTGTAGACGGCGTGACAGCGTGACAGCGTGACATTAGCTCTTGGCAAGCCCCAGTCCCTAGCCCCCAGCCCCCAGCCCCTAGAGTTGGTACTCCTCCACCCGCGTCACCGTGAAGCCGCGCGCCTTGTAGTTGGCCAGCGCCGCCGGGTGGTCGAGCGACGATGTGTGCAGCCAGACCCGGTTCGGGCGCTTTCGCCCAGGCCGTGCGCACCGCTTCGGTGAGCAGCGATCCCCCCAGCCCGCGACCGAGGAACGCCGGGAGCAGGCCGAAGTAGGCGATCTCGGTCGAGCCGTCCGGCCAGTCGCGCAGCTCGAAGAACCCGGCGATGTCGGTGCCGACCCATCCGAGCCAGATCTCGATGCCCGGCAGCGTGACGTGGGCCCGGATCTCGACATCGGTCCACGCCGCCCGATCCACCCAGTGATGGGCCTCGCCCACGCCGAGGTAGAGCGATCGATAGCGCTCGGCGGAACACGGCCACTCGCGGGCGACCACCAACGGCTGCCCGGCCGGCGCCGCCGCCGGCCGCAGCGCTTCCGGCGCGCGCATCTCGAGGTAGGTGCGCCGGGCCCGCGACGGCGCCGTCATCGCGCCTCCCGGGCCGCGACGACGCGTCGGAGGATCGCCGACCCGACACCGGCAGCGACGAGCGATGCGCCCATGATCCCCACCTGCGCGGCGTCGAACCGCGGGGAGTCGCCGAAGGCGAGTCCCGCGATGAAGAGCGACATGGTGAACCCGATGCCGGCGATCCAGGCGCAACCGTGCACCATCGGCCAGGTGACGCCGGCCGGCAGTGCGGCCCACCCGGTGCGGCACGCCAGCCACGCTGCCGCGGTGATGCCCAGCGGCTTGCCCAGCGCCAGGCCGGCGCCGACGGCCGCCGCGGTCGGCGCGTCGATCCCCGCGAAGGTCAGCGCCACGCCGGCATTGGCGAGGGCGAAGACCGGCATCACGACGAAGGCGCTGGCGTGGTGCAGCTCGTGCTCGAGCCGCAGTAGCGGCGCCGTCACCGCGTCGCTCGCCGACTCGAGGGCGTGCAGAGCCTCCTGCTGGCCCTTGCTGGTGATGACCATCAGGTCGCCGGTCTCGGTGCGATCGAACTCGTCGAGGACGGCCCGGGCGTCGGCCGAGAACTGCGCGGCGTCGATGCGTGTGCGGGTCGGCACCGTCAGCGCTGTCAGCACCCCGGCCACCGTGGCGTGGACGCCGGATTCGTGCACGAAGTACCACAAGACCGCGCCGAGTCCGACATAGACGCCCAGGTGACGGATGCCGAGCCGATTGGCGGCGGCGAGGCCCGCGAGTCACGGCGGCGGCAGCCCCGAGCGCGGTCCAGTCCACCGCCGCGGTGTAGAAGAAGGCGATCACCAGCACCGCGGCCATGTCGTCGACGATGGCGAGCGCGGCCAGGAACACCTTCAGACCGGCCGGGGCGCCAGGTGCGACCAGCGCCAGGACGCCGAGGGCGAAGGCGATGTCGGTGGCCGTGGGCACGGCCCAGCCCGACCGGGCCTCCGGGGGCGCCAGCAGCAGGTACAGCGCCGCCGGCACCACGATGCCGCCCAGGGCGGCCGCGAAGGGCAGGGCCAGCTGCCGCGTCGTCGAGAGCTCACCGACCAGCAGCTCGCGTTTGATCTCCAGGCCGACGAGCAGGAAGAAGGCCGCCATCAGCCCGTCGTTCACCCAGTGGCGAGCGGTCAACTCGAGTGGACGGGTTTCGGGTCCCACGACCAGGCGCGTGTTCCACAACGTCTCGACGGCGGCGGCCCACGGGGAATTGGCCAGCGCCAGGGCAACCAGGGCCGCGGCGAGCAGCACGATGCCGCCCGCCGCTTCGGTCTGGACGAACTCCTGGAAGAACAGCCGCCGAGACCGCGCCGCTGGCAACATGTCGGTCCGAAATGATAGTCAAAGTGTGTGAGCGCACCGACCACGCCCGCGGCAATCGCGCTGGGATATCATCACGTCGCGATGCGACGGCTGGCCTGGATGGTGCCACTGGCGATCGTCCTGGCCCTGGCCGCGGTCGAGTGGCGTGAAGTGACGCGGCCGCCTGCCGACCCTCAGGCGTTCGTCCGGCGATTGCTGTGGTTCGATCTGCAGCCGGTGACGCTGGAGGGATGCACGCTGGAGCGCTTCGGCGAGGCTGGGGACGGCGGGTACCTGCTCTGCGCCAACCTGCTCGACGGCGTGACGTCCGGCTACTCCTATGGCATCTCGGGCTACGACGGCTGGGGATGCGACGTCGCGACCCGCCGCCAGGTGCCGGTGCACCAGTACGACTGCTTCAACACCGCGCAGCCGGCATGCGACGCCCGTACCATCTTCCACGCGGAGTGCATCGGCCCGCCAGGCCAGGTCGAGGGCCGTTCCTTCGACACGCTCGAGAATCAGCTCGCCCGCAACGGCGACGCCACGTCGCGGGTCGTGGTCAAGATGGACGTCGAAGGGGCGGAGTGGGAGGCGTTGCTCACCGCCTCCCACGAGGTGCTGAGCCGGATCGACCAGCTCGTCGTCGAGTTCCACGGCACCAGCGACCGGCGCTTCTCCTTCGCCGTGCGCCGGCTGAAGCAGTACTTCCACGTCGCCAACCTGCACATGAACAACCACAGCTGCGAGCCCGGCCGCGAGCCGTTTCCGGCCTGGGCCTACGAGGTGCTCTTCGTCAGCCGCCGCCTGGCGATGGCGCGGACCGACGCGCCGCCGCGGCGGCCGTTCGACGCGCTCGACCGGCCCAACACGCAGGCCGTGCCCGACTGTCAACCCGTGGCGCCGTGACGCACCGCCTGCCCCGGCAACGTTCCCGGTCTCGCCCTCGTCCAAGTCCGCGTCAAGGTCTACGTATGTAGAATAAGGAGCCGTCCGCCGCTGGCGGGCCGGGCGGCAGGAGGGACGACGTGCGATTCACCTACCCGACGGCCCTGGTGCTGCAGGCGCTGCTGGACGGCCGGCACTACGGCTTCGACATCATGGAGGCCACGGGGTTGCCCAGCGGCACCGTGTATCCCATCCTGCGCCGGCTCAACGCCGACGGCGCCGCGCGGTCGCGCTGGGAGCGCGACGGCGTGGCCCGCCAGGAACAGCGGCCGCCACGCCGCTACTACGAGCTCACCGCTGGTGGCTCGGCTCTGGCGCTCGAGGCGATCGAGCGCCTGCGGCCCGCCGGGCACCGCCGGCTTGCGCCGCGCGTCGTGGAGGTATGAGCGATGAACGCGCCGTCACCAGTTCCCGCCGGCGCCGGTCGCCTGGTTCGCATCGCGTCGTGGCTCGTGCCACAGGCGCTGCGTGAGGACTGGGTGCGCGAATGGCACGGCGAGCTCGCCGCCTGGGCCGCCGACGGCCGGCGCGGCGCCATGCGGCACGCCGGCGGGGCGTTCGCCGACGCCTTCTGGCTGCGCCAGCGGCACGTGGCCGACGCGCGCTGGGTCGACGATCTGCGGCACGGCTGGCGGCAGCTGCGGGAACACACCGGGTTTGCCGTCGTCGCCATCGGCATCCTGGCGCTCGGCATGGCGGGATCCATCGCCGCCTTCAGCGTCGTCTCGCAGATCCTGCTGCGGCCGCTGCCGTATCCCGAGCCAGACCGCGTCGTCACGCTGTGGGAGCGGCAGCCGTCGACCCCCGGCCGGCTCGACGTCTCCCCCGGCAACTTCCTCGACTGGCGGGAACGGGCACGGTCGTTTCAATCACTGGCCGGCGCGGAACCCTACAGCCGCGACTACTCGGACGGCGAACGGCCCGAAGTGTGGCGGATCCTCAACGTCACCGAGGGCTTCTTCGAGAGCTTCGGCCAGCCGCCGCTCCTCGGCCGAACGTTCGCGCGCGAGGAATACGTCAAGGGCCGACATCGGGTGGTCGTCATCAGCGCCGGGCTGTGGCGATCGCATTTCGCCGCCGACCCCGCGGCGGTGGGGCGGCGCGTCACGATCGACGGCGAACCGTGGGAGATCGCCGGCGTGATGCCCGACGACTTCCTGCCGCACTTCCAGGAAGCCCGGCCGGGGAGCATCCACGCCTGGGCGCCGAAGTTCATCGAGGAGTACGAGCCCAGGATTCGGGCCAGCGGCTACTGGAACGTCGTCGGCCGGCTGAAGCCGGGCGTGACGATCGCCCAGGCTCGCGCCGAGATGGACGGCTTGGCCGCGCAGATCGAGGCCGAGCAGCCGCGCACCAACCGCGGCAGCCGGATCGAAGTGATCACCATCCGGGAGCACCTGGTCGGCGACGTACGCATGGCCGTCCGGCTGTTCGCCGCCGCGGTCGTCGTCGTGCTGCTCATCGCCTGCGTCAACGTGACCAACCTGCTGCTGGCCCGCGGCGCCACGCGCACGACGGAGTTGGCCGTGCGCAGCGCCCTTGGTGCCAGCCGGCAGCGCCTCATCGGGCAACTGTTCGTCGAGAGCCTGCTGCTGGCCGCGCTGGCCGCGGCCGCGGCGCTCGGCCTCGCCGCCGGCGCCACCCGGCTGCTGGCACGTTTCGGTCCGAGCGACGTGCCGTGGGTGGACTCGCTCCACCTCGACTGGCGTGCGGCGGCCTTTGCCGCGCTCCTCAGCGTCGTAGTGGCAGTGCTGGCCGGTGTCGTGCCGGCGTTGCGCCTGAGCAGCACCGGCAGCGGCGCGTCGCGGACCACCACCAGCGACCGCGGGCATCGCCGGACGCGCACGGCGCTGGTGGTCTCGGAAGTGGCGCTGGCGCTGGTGCTCGTATCGGGCGCGGCACTGCTGCTCAAGAGCTTCGTGAATCTGGTCAACCTCGACGCCGGCTTCGCGCGCGGCGGGGTCGCCGTGCTGCAGGTGTTCGCGTGGGATCGCAATCCGGGCCCCGATCGGCTGCGCGGGTTCTTCGAATCCGCGATTGGCCGGATCGCGGCGCTGCCGGGCGTCGAGAGTGCCGGCGCGGTGACGGCGATGCCCTTCATCGAGTCGAACATCGACATCCGCGGCATCTTCCAGATCGTCGGCGATCCGGCGCCGGCGGTGGGGGAGGAGCCGCGCAGTTCGTTCAACTCGGCCACCCCGGGCTATTTCCGCGCCATGGGCATCCCGGTCGTCCGCGGCCGCGGTCTCGACGACCGCGATGGACCCGAGAGCCCCCAGGTCGCGGTGATCTCGGAAGCGCTGGCCGAGCGCTACTGGCGCAATCGCAATCCAGTCGGCCAGCGGATCAGCTTCAGGCAGCAAGGCAAACCCCTGGAAATCGAGATCGTCGGCGTGGTGCCGTCGCTTCGCCACGAACGGCTCGACGCGCCGCCGCGGCTGGAGATCTTCCGGCCGTTCGCCCAGATTCCGTCGGGCTCGATGACGCTGGTGGCGCGCACCTCGACCGACCCGCGGACGCTGCTCGAGTCGGCCAAGCACGAAGTGTGGGCGGTGGATCCGCTGCAGTCCTTCCACCGCACGGCGACGCTCGACGAACTGGTGAACCGGACGATCTCAGCGCGCCGCTTCGCACTGGTCGTGCTCGCCGGATTCGCCGGTCTGGCGCTGGTGCTCGCCGCCGCCGGGCTCTACGGCGTGCTGACTGCAATCGCGTTGCAGTATCGACGAGAGATCGGCGTGCGCATGGCGATCGGCGCCACCTGGCTCGACATCCTGCGGCTGATGCTCGGGCGTGGCCTTGCCGTGGTCGGGGCCGGGGTGATCGCAGGCATCGCCGGATCGCTCGGGGCCGGGCGGCTCCTGGCCTCGTTCCTGGTCAGCGTGTCACCCGCCGACCCGTGGGCGATCGGCGGCGCCGCCCTGGTGCTCACCCTGGTGGCCCTGCCGGCGTGCCTGATTCCGGCGCGACGGGCTGCCAACACCAGTCCGAGCGAGGTGCTGCGCGCCGAGTGAGCCCGGCCTCGATGCCTACATAGTTGACATCGACGTCGACGCCATGCTTACATCGTAGGCATCATGGCCGGCGGCGCCCTCGGGGAGTTCGAAGTCCTGGTGCTGATGGCGGTGCTGCACGGTGGCGACACCGCCTACCCGCCGGCAGTCCGCGCCGAGATCGAATCGCGCAGCGGCCGCCGCGCCGCCCGCGGCGCCGTCTACGTGACGCTCGATCGCCTCGAGACCAAACGCCTGCTCACCTCGCGGGTCAGCGACGCCGACGGGGGCGGCCGGCCGCGGCGCTACTACCGGGTCTCGGCCCGCGGCCTCCAGGCCCTGCGCCGGGCGGTCGCTGGGATGCAACGCATGCGGCACGGGCTCGAGGCCCTGCTGCCGACCGATCGGTGAGCCGTATGGTGCCGCGGGCGGTGGTCTTCTTGCTGCGCCGGATCGTCCCCGACCGGCTGGCGGCCGCGGTCATCGACGACCTCGAGGAGGATTATCGGCGGGTGCGGGCCCGGCGCCGGCCGTGGGCGGCGCGCCTCTGGCTCGTCGGTGAAGCGGCGTCGATCGTCCGGGCCTTCGCCGCCACGGCCCTGTCCGATGTCGCCCGCGGCGGCCCGGGCGCGGTGCGCGACCTGCGACTGGCGTGGCGAGGGATCCGCCAGGCGCCGGTAGCGGCGATCGGCGCCGCCGCCACTCTGGCGATCGGCGTACTTGCGGTCCTGCTGGCGACGGGCCTGGCCCGCGCCGTCCTGTGGCGCCCGGTCTCGACGCTGCACGGCGAGGCGCTGCGTCGTATCGCCGTCGTCGAGGAGGGGGGACGCACCGGGTTCCGCCTGTCATTCCTCGAGGTCGAACGCATCCGCGAGCACATCGACGGCCGGGCCCGCCACGCCGCGGCCAACCTTCAGCCGGCTGTGCTGCGCGCCGAGGGCGCCGACCAGCAGACCATGATCGAGGTCGTCGATGGCGGCTACTTCCCTTTGATCGGCGGCCCGATGGTGCTTGGCCGGGCACTGGTCTCGGCTGACGATCGGGCGGCCGCGCCGCCAGCGGTGGTCATCAGCGAAGGGTTGTGGCGACGTCGCTTCGGCGCCGACCCGGCGGTGCTCGGCCGTACGGTGTCATTCAATCGCGCGTCCTTCACCATCATCGGGGTCACGGCGGCGTCGGCCTCGGCCAGCGCACTCGGTGCCGGCGTCGATGCGTGGACGGCGCTGGCCCACGCCGACGCAGTGCTCAGTCCGGGCTGGCGTACCGACCCCGAGGCGCGCTGGTTCGCGCTCTTCGCGTTGCCGTCGGCCGCCGGCGGCCGACCTCGACGCCGGGCTTGGCCTTGCGGCGCGCGACCTGGCCGCACGGCACCCGGAGGTCTGGCGCGATCGGCGCCTGCGCAGCGTGCCCGGCGCCGTGCTCACCGGCGGACAGCGGTCGGCCGTGGCGGGGGTGGTCTGGATCCTGGGCGGGCTGGCCGCGCTGATCCTCGTCGTCGGCGCCGCTAACGTGGGTGGCGTGCTCCTCGCCAAGGCAGCGGCGTCGAGCCGGCGCACGGCGATTCACCTGGCGCTCGGCGCGGGCCGGGCGGCCATCGCCCGCCGCCTGCTGATCGAGGGCGCGCGTGCTGGGAGGCGCCAGCGGCGGTGTGGCGCTGGCGGCGTACGTCTGGGCGCGCCAACGGCTTGCCGAGGTGGCACTCCTACCCACCCTGTCGCTGCGGCTCGACCTGCCCCTCGACGGAACGTTCGCCGTCACCGTGCTGCTGGTCGCCGCCGCCGGCGGACTGCTGTTGGGGATCGGCCCGGCGTTCTGGGCGCTGCGGATCGATACCGCGAGCGGGCTGGGCGCTGGGGAACATCGGGCGGCGGGCAGCGCCACGATGCCGAGGACGCGACGTCTGCTCGTCTCGGCGCAAGCTGGCGTGTCGTTGACCCTGATCATCGGCGCGGTGCTTTTCTCGCGCAGCTTCGCGGCGCTCGCCGGCGAGGACCTCGGATTCCCTCGCCACGGCCTCGTCGCCCTCGACTTCGACCTGGCGCCGGACGTGCGGCCCGAAGTGTCGGCGGCCCTGGCCCGCGACGCGCTCGACCGCGTGGCCGCGCTTCCCGGCGTGGCCGGCGCGGCGATGTCCAATCGCGCACCGGTCGATCGGTCGCTGCCGGGGGTGGAGGTGCGGTCAGCGGCGTCAGGCGATCTGGTGGGGGAGACCACGATGGCCCTGGCTACCGAGGACTACTTCGCGACCGTCGGTGTCCCCATCGTTGCCGGACGGGCCTTTACACGGGTCGAGTGCGCGCGCGGCGACGGCGTCGTGATCGTCAACGAAACGCTGGCCCGCCGGCTGTGGCCGGACGCGACCGCGATCGGTCGCGCCCTCGTCGTCGGCGCCGATCGGCAGGTGGTCCGCGTGGTCGGCGTTGCCGGCGACGCCAAGTACCGCGCAATCACTGATGCCGGCGCGACGCACCTGTATCGGCCGGCTCCGGCCGCGTTCAACCTGACGCTGCTCGTTCGCAGCGCCGACAACCCACGCCTGGCATTGGTGGCCGTGCAGGGAGTCCTCGACCGTGTCGGGCCCGGCATCGTCGGGTTCTTTCCGCGGACGATGGATGACCATCTGGCGGCCGAATTGCTGCCGGCTCGCGTGGCAGCCACGGCCGCCACCGGGCTCGGCGCGGTCGCTCTGCTGCTGAGCGGCGTGTGTCTGTACGGCCTGACCTCCTGGCTGGTGGAGCGTCGGCGCCGCGAGATAGGTGTCCGGCTGGCGCTGGGCGCTCGGCCCTCGGCAGTCGTCCGCCTGGTGGTAGCGGAGGCGGCCTGGGCCGCGGCGCCTGGCGTCGCCTGGGGAGCCGTCCTCGCCGCCGCACTCTCGGTTGCCGTCCGCGCCCGCCTCTTCGGCATCAGCCCGCTGGATCCGTGGGCGTTCGCCATCGGTGCGGTCGCGATGATCGGCGGTCGTCGTCCTGGCCGCGCTGGCGCCGAGTGCGCGGGCGGCACGCATCGATCCGGTCGCGATCCTCCGCGATCCGTAGCTGCGCGCCGCCGGTGGCCGGCGCGGGTTGCCCTTCGTTCCGGCGTTCCGGTACACTGACTCTTCCGGCACACGCAGTGCGGCCTACTCAGGACACTGCGCCAGTCTCAACGCGCCCGTAGCTCAGCTGGATAGAGCGCACGCCTCCGGAGCGTGAGGTCGCAGGTTCGAATCCTGCCGGGCGCGCCACGTCCTCCCGGACGTAGCTGCGCCCGTCGGCCCAACCTTTCACTCCAGCGCCAGCCTTAGGTCGATTGCCCGCTTCGCAATGCGCGGAGGTGGGTCAGCAACCCGTTGGTCGACGTGTCGTGGCTCGTCGCCGCCACCGGGCCGTCGAGTTCGGGCCTGATGCGGGTGGCGAGCATCTTCCCCAGCTCGACCCCCCATTGATCGAAGGAATTCACACCCCAGACCGCGCCCATGACGAACACCTTGTGCTCGTACAGCGCGAGCAGGCGGCCGAGCGTGCGCGGATCGAGGCGCCGATAGAGCAGGGTCGTCGAGGGGCGATTTCCCGGGAACACCTTGTGCGGGGCGAGTCTGGCCTGCTCGCCGGCCGGCAGTCCTGTGGCGGCCATCTCGGCCCGGGCCTCGTCCTCGGTTCGGCCCCACATCAGCGCCTCCGACTGCGCCAGGCAGTTGGCCAGCAGCAGCTCGTGATGCTCGGGCAGCTGATGATGCGGCAGGGCGGCGGCCAGGAAGTCGCACGGCACGAGCCGCGTGCCCTGGTGCAGCAGCTGATAGAAGGCGTGCTGCCCGTTGGTGCCGGGCTCGCCCCACACGATGGGTCCGGTGGCGACGTCGACGCTCTCGCCGTCGCGGGTCACGCCCTTGCCGTTGCTCTCCATGTCGAGCTGCTGCAGGAACGCCGGCAGCCGCCGCAGCGATTGATCGTAGGGCAGCACCGCATGGGTGTGTCCGCCCAGGAAGTTGGTGTTCCAGATCCCCAGCAGGGCGAGCATCATCGGGATGTTCCGCGCCGGCGGCGCCGTGCGGAAGTGTTCGTCCATGTCGGCGGCGCCCGCCAGCAGCGCGTCGAAGTGGGTGGCGCCGACGGCGAGGGCCACCGGGAGGCCGATCGACGACCACAGCGAGTAGCGGCCGCCGACCCAGTCCCAGAACACGAACATGCTGGCCGGCGCGATCCCGAAGCGCTGCACCTCGGGCGCGTTGGTGGAGACGGCCACGAAATGGCGCGCCACCGCCGCGTCGCCGAGCGCCCGCACCAGCCAGCGACGTGCCGAGTGCGCGTTGGCCATCGTCTCCTGCGTGGTGAAGGTCTTCGAGGCCACCACGAACAGCGTCGACTCGGGTGACACCAGCCGCAACGTCTCGTCGAGGTGGGCGCCGTCGACGTTCGAGACGAAGTGCAGCCGCGGGCCCTCGCGGCCGTACGGCGCCAGGGCGTCGGTGACCATCGCCGGGCCCAGGTCCGAACCGCCGATGCCGAGGTTGACCACGTCGGTGATGCGATGGCCGCGCGCCCCGGTCCAGGCGCCCGACCGCACCTGGTCGCTGAACGAGCGCACGTGCGCGCGAGCGGCTTCGACCTCGGGCATCACGTCGCGCCCATCCAGCATCAGCGGGGCCGTCGCCGGCCGGCGCAGCGCCACGTGGAGGACGGCGCGGTTCTCGGTGCTGTTGATGCGCTCGCCGGCGAACATCCGATCGCGCAGCGCCGCCACGCCGGTGACCTCGGCGAGCTCCACCAGCAGACGGACGGTCTCCTCGGTGATGCGCTGCTTGGAGTAGTCCACCAGCAGGTCGTCGAGGCGGAGCGAGAGGCGCTCGAATCGCGCCGGATCGTGCGCGAACAGCGCGCGCAGGTGCACGTCGCGCATCCGGTCGCGGTGCTCTTCGAGCCGCTTCCACACGTCCAGCGAACGCAGCCTCATATGGCGTCGAGTCTACCGCGCACTCGAGTGTTCAGCGTGATCGCGTGACAGCGTGATCTCCGGCTCGCCCGAGCCCCTAGCCCCTAGCCCCCAGCCCCTAGTAGAATTTCCCCATGTCCCTCCTCGACGCGCTCAAGCGCTACACCGTGGTCGTCGCCGACTCAGGCGACCTCGACGCGATTCGCACCCACCGGCCGCAGGACGCGACCACGAATCCGTCGCTGCTGCTCAAGGCAGCCCAGGCGGCGCAGTATCGCCCGCTGGTCGACGGCGCGCTGGCCGATGCGGCGCGCGTGGCCGAGGGAGGCGCGGCCCGCGCCGAAGCCTTCATGGAACGTCTGGCCGTAGCCTTCGGCCGCGAGATTCTCGAGATCATCCCCGGCCGCGTCTCCACCGAGGTCGACGCCCGTTACAGCTTCGACACCGAGGCGTCGATCGCCAAGGCGCGTCACTTCATCGCGCTGTACGAGGCCGGTGGCGTGCCGCGCGAGCGGGTGCTCATCAAAGTCGGGACGACGTGGGAGGGTATCCGCGCCGCTGAGCGACTCGAACGCGAGGGCATCCATTGCAACATGACCCTGCTCTTCAGTTTCGCCCAGGCGGTGGCCTGCGCCGAAGCCGGCGTCACGCTGATCTCACCCTTCGTCGGCCGCATCTACGACTACTACCGCAAGGCGCGCGGCGCCGAGCTTCCCGTCGACGACGACCCGGGCGTCACCTCGGTGCGGCGCATCTACGCCTATTTCAAGAAGCACGGGTTCCGCACCCAGGTGATGGGCGCCAGCTTCCGCCGCGTGGAGCAGATCATCCAGCTCGCCGGCTGCGACCTGCTGACGATCAGTCCCGAGCTGCTCGCCCAGCTCGCCGCGACCGACGGCGACCTGGCGCCGGCGCTGACCCTCGAGATGGCGCACCGCGAGGGTGAAGCGCGGGTGACGATGGACGAGAAGACCTTCCGCTGGATGCACAACCAGGACCCGATGGCGGTGGAGAAGTTGAGCGACGGGATCCGCCGTTTCGATCTGGATGCCCGGGCCCTGGAACGATGGGCGAGCTCGATGTCGGCTGCGGCGTAGCCGACGCCATTCCGTAGGGCAGGGCTTCAGCCCTGCCATGTGGCGGCTCTGAAGAGCCGCCCTGTGCGCCATGGGCATTCGTGCACGAGCCGCGGCCCGCCGTAATGAATTCGTTACAATGCACCGAAGATCTTCTGAGGGGAGACGCCCAAGGGCGTCTCCCTTTTCAGCGTGGGGAGGTTCCCGTGAGGACAGTGCTTGCCACGTTCCTGATGGCCCTGCTGGCCCTGGCGGCGCCCGCCCTGGCCCAGACGCCGCCCGCCCAGCCTCCTCCGCCGCCCGAGGAGGTGCCGATCTACGAGGAACAGGTCGTCGTGACCGCCTCGAAGCTGGAGCAGCAGCTCGTCAACGCTCCCGCCACCGTCAGCGTCGTCACCACCGACGTGATCCAGAGCTCGCCGGCCACCAACTACGCCGAGCTGCTGCGCTCGGTGCCGGGCATGAACATCACCCAGACGTCGGCCCGCGACTTCAACATCAACATGCGCGGCGCCACCTCGACGCTGGCCACCTCGCAGCTGGCGCTCATCGACGGGCGCAGCCTCTATCTCGACTTCTTCGGCTTCGTGGCCTGGGATTTCCTGCCCGTCAACCCGAACGAGCTGCGCCAGATCGAGGTGATCCGCGGCCCGGCGTCGGCCGTGTGGGGCGCCAACGCCCTGTCGGGCGTCGTCAACTTCATCACCAAGACGCCGCGTGAGCTGGCCGGCACCAGCTTCACGATGGGCGTGGGCACGTTCGGCCGCGAAGTGGACGACAACGGCAGCGGCAACGGCTCGCTCTGGTACATGAACGGCACGCACGCGGCGGCGGCCAACGACCGCTGGTCCTACAAGGCCTCGGCCGGCTGGTTCACGCAGGACGCGATGGCGCGGCCCGAAGGGACCATCGACAACGCGCTCAACACCCCCTATCCGGCTTTCGCCAACAGCGGCACGAGCCAGCCCAAGTTCGACGGCCGCGTCGACTACGACGCCCCCGAGGGCGCTTACCGCCTGTCGTTCTCGGGCGGCGTCGCCGGCACCGAGGGCATCATCCACACCGGCATCGGTCCCTTCGACATGAACAGCGGCACGCTGCTCGGCTACGGCTCGGCGCGCTGGACCAAGGGGGCGCAGAAGGTCAGCTTCTTCACCAACATCCTCAACGGCGACGCCGACGCGCTGCTGTCGGTGGGCCTCGACGGACAGCCGATCCTGTTCGAGTTCAACACCAAGACCTTCGACATCGAGTACGGCAACGTCTCGACGCTCGGCACCCGCAACGTGTTCAGCTACGGCGGCAACTTCCGCTACAACCAGTTCGACCTCAGTCTCGCGCCGCGGGGTGACGACCGCACCGAGGGCGGCGTCTACATCCAGGACGAGATCTTCATCAGCGACCACCTGCGTTGGGTGATCGGAGCCCGGCTCGACAAGTTCAGCGTGCTCGACGACCCGAACTTCTCGCCGCGCACCGCCGTCATCGTCAAGCCGGCGCCCGATCACGCCGTGCGCTTCTCGTTCAACCGCGCCTTCCGCGCGCCGTCGCTCATCAACAACTTCCTCGAGGTGGGCATCGTCAACCAGATCGACCTGCGGGCGATCAACCCGGCCTTCGCCGCCGCGCCGGGCGGCCCGCTGTACAACTTCCCGACCGCGGCCATCGGCAACGAGCAGCTGGTCGAGCAGCAGGTCGACGCCTTCGAGGTGGCCTACACGGGTATCGTCGCCAAGCGGGCGACGGTGACCGTGGCCTACTACTACAACAAGTCGAAGGACGACATCTTCTTCACGCAGAACGGCCGCTATCGGGCCCTGAGCCCGCCGCCCGGCTGGCTCGCCAAGCTCAGCCCGCTGGTCGGTCCGGTCGTCGCCGCCGGCATCCTCGAAGTGCTGCCGCCGCCCTGCCCGTCGCCGCTCCAGCCGTGCACGTCGGGCGGGTTGCCGTCCGATTACACCTATCTCAACCTCGGGACCGTGCGCGACCAGGGCATCGAGCTGGGCGTCGACGCCGCGGTCAACCGCGAGTTCAACGTCTTCGCCAACTACTCGTATCAGTGGGAGCCGGATCCCGACTTCGCCCTCTCCGAGGTCAACCTGCCGCCGACCAACCGCATCAACGCCGGCATCAACTACAACTCCGGGCGTTTCGTCGGCAACGCGAGCGTCGCCTACCAGGACGAGGCGTTCTGGCAGGACGTGCTCGACGCGCGCTTCCACGGGCCGACCGAGGCCTTCACCCAGCTGAACGGCGCGTTCGGCATGCACTGGCTCGACGGCCGGCTCACCACGACGCTCAAGGTCATCAACCTCCTCGACGAGGAGATTCAGTCGCACGTCTTCGGCGACGTGCTCAAGCGCCAGGTCATCGGTGAATTGCGCGTCCAGTTCTAGGCTAGCCCCTAGCCGCCAGCCGCTGGTCGGGCGAGCCGCTACCGTATCTTTTCCAGAGCGGCGAGCAGATCCGCGCCCTCGTGCTCTCTCAGGCCCGCCCACAGGTCGCCCACATCGCGCACCCGCGGGATGACCGTGTCGATGGTGAAGTCCTGCGGCCGCAGGCCGGCGTGCACCTCGTCCCAGGTGAGCGGCGTCGACACGCCGGCAAAGGCGCTGCCGCGCGCGCTGTAGGCGCACGCCAGCGTCTTGCCCTCGATGTTCTGCAGGTAGTCGACGTAGATGGTGCCGTCCTTGCGCTTGCCGACGGTGCGCTCCACGGTGGCGACCTTGGGGTGCGCCGTGGCCACCATCGTCGCCACGATCTGGCAGAAGAGCATCCCGGCCTGGTACGGCGTGCCCGGCGCCAGCGGGATGAAGATGTGCAGCCCCTCCGATCCGGAGGTCTTGGGGAAGCCGGGGACCCGCACCTTCTCGAGCACCTCGTGCACCCAGCGGGCCACGTCGAGGATCTGATCGAAGGTGGCGCCCGGCTGCGGGTCGAGGTCGATCGCCACCTGGTCCGGGGTGGGCAGCGCGTCGAAGGTCGAGAAGAACGGATCCATCGAGATCGACGCCAGCTGCGCCATGTAGAGCAGGGTCTTGAAGGCGCCGCCGATGAGCCGCGCCGGCACGTCGTCGTGGGGCAGCGTCTCGATGCGCACGCCGGGCGGCACCGGCTCAGGGGCGCGGTGCTGGTAGAACGACTGGCCGTCGACGCCGTTGGGCAGCCGCTTCATCACCAGCGGCCGGTTGTCGAGTACCGGCAGGAGCACCGGGGCGATCCGCGTGTAGTAGCGAAGCAGGTCGGCCTTGGTGCGCTTGCCCTCGGGCCAGAACACCTTGTGGGGATTGGTGATGTCGAGGGTCTGGCCTTCGGGCAGCGTGAGCTTGCCATCCTTGCGCCGCTTCTCCAGGTCGTCGATCTGGGCGACGATCGCCTCGGCGATGGCGTCCCACGCCGCCAGCGGATCGGCGCCGCGCGCCCGGCGCCCTCGTCGGGCGGCGCCCTTGGCCGGCTTCGCCGCCGCTTTCGTCGGCGCGGCCTCAGATGTGGCGGTGCGGGCCGCCGCGGCTTTCCGCGTTCGGGGCATGGTCACCACCCTGGCCGCCTTGTCATCGCGCAGTCCCAGGTAGGCGGGATGGCGGAGCCGGCCCTCATCGGTCATCTCGGTATAGCGAATCTGCGCCACCAGCCGCGGCCGTACCCAGTGGGCCTTGCCCGGCGTCTTCGGCGGCGTGGCGAACGGGCAGGTGGTGGTGGCCAGCGTTTCCAGCATCGCGAACACACGATCGAGCTCGGCGCCGCTGAATCCGGTGCCGACGTCGCCAACGTAGGTCAGCGTGCCATCCGACTCGCGCGCGCCGAGGATCAAGGCGCCGAAACCGTGCCGCGCGCCTTTGGGCTCGGTCCAGCCGGCGACGATGAACTCGTCCTGTCGCTGGATCTTGAACTTGCGCCACTCGGGCGTGCGGCGTCCGGCGCGATAGGGTGAGTCGGCCACCTTGACGAGCAGGCCCTCCCACCCCTCGTCCTCCGCGCGGGCGTACAACGCGTGCCCGTCCCCCGCCACCTGTTCGCTGACGCGCAGCGTCGGCCCCTGCATCGCTGCGCACCGCGTCACCAGCGCCGCCCGCCGCGCGTGCAGCGGCCTGGCCCGCCAGTCCACGTCGCCGTCGCGCAGCAGGTCGAAGACGACGAGCGCCGTGGGCTGCTCGGCGGGACTCTGCGGCTTCGCCGAGGAGCGATAGCCCGGGACCGAGACGTTGATGCGGCCCTGCAGACGCTGGAAGCCGGCGGGCCGACCGCGCCCGTCGAGCGCGACGATTTCGCCGTCGAGGACCACTGGTGCGGTCAGCGACGCGGCCCATGCTGACAACGCCGCGACGAGCTCCGGGAACTGGCGCGACTTCTCGTTGCCGTTGCGCGACCACATGCGCACGTGCGGCGCCGAGCCCGGTTCGACCAGCACGATGGCGCGGATGCCGTCGTACTTCGGCTCGTAGACCAGGCGCCGGTCGGCCAGCGGCGGCACCGCGTCGGGCGCGGCCGCGAGCATCGGCCGGAGGTCCTGGGCGGAGAACACGGCGCCTATCGTAGTGCGGCCGGTGCCGGCGCCGGCTCAGTCGGCGTAGCGATCGTCGAGCCACGGCTCGGCGGTGTTGGAATACCCGCGCACTTCCCAGAAGCCCGGGCGGTCCTCGGCGAGGAACTCGATGCGGCGGATCCACTTGGTGCCCTTCCACGCATACAGCCGCGGCGTGATCATCCGGCACGGCCCGCCGTGCTCGCGCGGCAGCGGCTGGCCGTCCCAGGTGTGCACGAGCAGCACGTCGTCCTCGACGGCCCGCGCCAGCGCCAGGTTGGTGGTGTACGGCACCGCGGTGCCCGGGGCCACGTCGTAGCCGGTACAGGACACGAACCGCGCGTCGGCAGCCGGCACGGCGAGCTCGGCGATCGCCTGGAAGCGGACGCCGCGCCAGCGGTTGTTCAGGCGGCTCCAGGTCGTCACACAGTGGAAGTCGCTCTCGTCGTCGACCTGCGGCAGCGCCAGGAACTCCTCCCAGGTGAGCGAGCAGGGGTGGTCACAGGCGCCGCCGATCTCGAGTCGCCAGTCGGCCGGCCGGATGTCGGGCGTGTCCCCCAGGTCCAGCACCGGCCAGTTCGGCACCACCCGTTGGCCGGTGGGCACGGTGGGCAGGCCATGCCGGTTGGGCGGGCCGGTGCCCAGCGGCCGGGTGTTGGCGGCGTCGTGAACCGCCGCCTGGCGCTGCAAGACCCGCTGCCGTTCGAGGTAGCGGAGGCGACGCTCCACGAGGGTTGATGACGCGGCAGATGACAAGGATCGCGGCCCGAGCCTGTTATCCTAATAGAGCATGTTTCTGGCATCCCGGCCGGGCTGGGCGCGCCTTGCCTGCGCGACCCTCCTGGCGGTGTCGGCGGCGCGGTGCGCGCAGACGCCGACTTCACCCAGCACTCCCGGCTCCGTCCTGTCGCGTGGGTCCGTTCCTCAGGGCGGAGCGCCGACCCCCAGCCCCGACCCACTGGGGGTGAACGCGGTGGGCGCCACCAGATTCCTGGCCTTCGGCGACAGCATCACCTTCGGCACCGAGTCGTCCTTCGACGGCGGGTTCCTGTTCGACCCCTGCCCGGGCTGCTCGTACCCCGAGCAGCTCGACGCCGGCCTCGAAGCCAGCTATCCGGTTCAGGACTTCGCCGTCGGCAACTTCGGCCAGCCCGGCGAGCAGACCGGGCAGGCGGTGTCGAGCGGGCGCTTCGCCTCGACCATCGCCGCCCAGCGGCCACAGGGGCTGCTGCTGCTCGAAGGCATCAACGACCTGAACAGCGGCCGATCGATCGGCGAGGTGGTCGGATCACTTCAGCAGATGGTCGAGATCGCGCGGCTCCACAACGCCACGGTCCTCATCAGCACGATGTTCCAGACGTGCGTGAGCGTGCAGCCCGGCACCGGACAGGTGCGGCAGAACTCGGCCGACAGGATCGTCGCCTTCAACAACGCGCTCACGGCGATGGCGGCCGGCCGCCAGAACGTCTACGTCGTGAATCTCTACGGCGCCTTCGGCGACAACTGCGGGCCCGACGGCGGGGTGAACCTGCTCGGCGCCGACGGCCTGCACCCGACCGTCAACGGCTACGCCGCGATGGCGACGGCGTTCCGCGCCGCCATCGCCGCCAGGTTCCCGGTCCGCGGCTCCTTCCAATAGCCGGGTCACTCGCCGAGCGCCCAGCCAGAGCGTGCGGCCGGTCGCTTCGAGAGGATTGAGCCCCGCGGCCCGGCCCAGCGCGGTCGTGATGGGGGGCGGGGCGATCCGGATGCGCCACTCGTCCTGACGGCCGCCGGCGCCGGTGAAGGCGCGGGTCCAGGCCGGCCACCACGGCGAGGTCTTGCGCGAGATCGGCTCCATCACCAGCACGCGCGTGCCGGTAGCGGCCGCGTCGAGCAGCTGCTGTTGCAGCGCCCGCCGCCTCTCGTCGTCCAGTTCGTTGGCGACGTAGCTCAGGACGACGCCGGCCGGTACCGCCCGCGCGTGACCGCGCGGCCGCTCCGGCCCCCGCCACCCGGTCTCGGACACCGAGCCGCGCCTGGCCACGCCCTCGATGCCCAGGGCGCGGTAGGTGGCCCGCGCTTCCTCGAGCGCCCACGGATGCGTGTCGAGGCCATGCACCGAGGCACCGGGTCCGGCGTGGTAGACCCACGCGGCGCCGGCCGCACCGGTGCCGCATCCGAGGTCGATCACCCGCAGGGGCCCCGCCCGGTCGTCGAGCTGACCCAGCACGTGCGCCGTCATCAGGAAGCGCCGCGGGGCGTAGTAGAGCGCGTAAGCTGCGCGTTTACCGGCGGTGTCGAAGGCGCCGCGGCCGCTCAGCCGGGCCCGCCGCTCGACATAGGTGGACGACAACGCGCGGAGGGCGCGCGCCACCTCGGCCGTGGTCATGTCCCGCAGGTGCCGCAACTCGAGATCGGCAATCCAGGCGTCGAGTCCGGCGGCGCGATCGAGGGGCATGGCGGAACCGGCGAACCCGCAGGGGTGGCCCATAGAATAGTGGAAGGGACTCCCGGATCCGCGGACGCAGTCGAGTGAAGCGCTGGCACAAGGCCCTTGCGGGCATCACGTTGCTCGTCGTGGCCGGCGCCATCGGCGCCGCGGTGTGGTTCGTCACCACCGCCGAACCGCGGCTGCGCCGGGATCTCGAGCGCTGGCTCTCGGACCGCCTGAACAGCGACGTGTCGATCGACGCGCTCAGCGTGCGCGTCATTCCGTCGTTGCGGCTCGAGGGCACCAACCTCGTCCTGCGGATCAAAGGACGCCCCGACTTGTCGCCCTTCGTCACCATCCGCAAGTGGGTGGGCACCGGCCCCGTCACCGGGCTCTGGACGAAGCGGTTGACCGCAGTGCGGCTCGAAGGTGTGGTGCTGGTGGTGCCGCCCGGCCGGAAGCAGGATCTACGGCCGTTGCGCGTCAATGGCGACGATGACGCCCGCTCCGGACGATCGACGAAGCGCACGGGACCGCTCGTCGATCGCCTGGAGGCCGATCAGGTGCTCATCAAGGTCCAGCCCCGCCACGCCGATCGCGACCCGGTGGTCTGGGATGTCCGCGATCTGGTGATGCACGACTTCTCGCTCGACGCCGAGTCCCCGTTCAGCGCGACCGTCGACACGCCGCTGCCGAAGGACCGTGCGCACGCCTCCGGCACCGCCGGCCCGTGGCCGCGGCAGGAGCTGGAGACGCTGCCGCTGCAAGGGCAGTACACCTTCGACGGCGACCTCGGCGCCGTGCCGGGGCTTGAAGGCAATGTGCACGTGGAGGGGAACGCCCTGGGCACGCTGGGACGGCTGGAGACCTCGGGGAAGGCGTCGTCGCCGCAGTTGGGCCTGTCCAACAACGCCACCGGCCGGTTGCCGCTGACTGCCACCTACCAGGCGATCTTCGACGGCACGTCCGGCGACCTGGCGTTGACCAGCCTCACGACGACGATCGGCGAGTCCACCTTCGCGATCTCCGGCAGCGTGCTGCGCCAGCGTGGTGTACGCGGGCGGCACCTGTCGTTGAAGGCGAGGACGCCAGAGCCGGTGGACATCGCCGACGTGATGCGGCTGCTCGTCGACGGCCAGCGCCCGCCGCTGGCCGGCCGGCTGGGCCTGCGTGCAGCGCTCGACGTGCCAGCGGGGGAGGGCGACGTCCAGGATCGCCTCACCGTGGACGGCACCTTCGACGTGGCCCGTCTCCGCTTCGCCAACCCCGACGTCCAGCTGCGGATCGACGACCTGTCGCGGCGCGGGCAGGGGCGCCCGGCCGACGCGACCATCGCCGGCGTGGCGGCGCGGATGCAGGGACGGGTGGTGCTGCAGCGGCGCGACCTGGGGTTGCACGCGGTGCAGTTCACGGTGCCAGGGGTGTCGATCGACGCCTCGGGCCGCTATGGACTGGCCACTGAGCAGCTCGACTTCCATGGCATCGCCCGGCTCGATGCCAGCGTGTCGCAAACGCAGACCGGCGCGCGGCGGGTGCTGATGAAGCCGCTCGACCCGCTGCTCAGCAAGGACGGCGCCGGCACACGCCTCGTGGTGGACATCGCCGGCACGCGCACGGCACCGAAGGTCGACGTCGATGTGGGTGCGTCGCTGCGCGGTCGCCCGTGACGTCGGAAGCGCGAGAGAATGGGGTGGATGACGGGATTCGAACCCGCGACAGCCGGAGCCACAGTCCGGAGCTCTACCACTGAGCTACACCCACCGTACGTGAGTTTTTCATCCTAACATGGTTCCCCGGCTGGGCCCGTCGGACCCCATGCCGTCGGCGGAGACGGCACTGACCGAGCCCGATGGTCTCGTCGCAATCGGCGGCGGACTGTCGATCCCGCGCCTGCTCGACGCCTACCGGCACGGCATCTTCCCGTGGTTCGACGACGGCGATCCGGTGCTGTGGTGGAGTCCCGATCCGCGGCTGATCCTGCCAACCGACGGCGTGCACATCTCGCGGTCGCTCGGTCGCCGGCTCCGGCAGCGCAACTTTGCGGTCACGCTCGACACCGCCTTCACCGAGGTCGTCGCCGCCTGCGCCGCCCCGCGTGGCGGCGACCGCCGCACGTGGATCACGCGCGACATGCGGCGCGCCTACGACGCCCTGCATCGCCACGGCGCCGCGCACTCGCTGGAGGTATGGATCGACGGCAACCTCGGTGGCGGCATCTACGGCGTGGCGATCGGCCGGGCCTTCTTCGGCGAGTCGATGTTCTCGCGGGCCAACGACGGCTCAAAGATCGCCATCGTTCACCTGGCCGGCCAGCTGCGGCGCTGGGGCGTGCCTTTCATCGACTGCCAGGTGCGAAGCGATCACCTGGTGTCGCTGGGCGCGCGGGAGCTGCCCCGGCGGGATTTCCTGCGCCAGATTGCCGGGCTGGTCGATCTGCCCGCATCCACCGGTCCATGGCGGCTCGACCCCGACCTGGCGGGGGGCGTTCTGGAGGGGTCTAGCCGCTAGCCCCTAGCCGCTAGCCGCTAGAATCGATCCATGCCCGCCCCTCGCGAAGGCGTCGTCACCGAGTCGCGACCCGAGGTGCGGCCGGACACGCCGCGGATGTGGCGGGTCCTGCTCCACAACGACGACTTCACCACCCAGGACTTCGTGGTGTGGATTCTGGAGAAAGTGTTCCGCAAGCCGGCCGCCGAGGCGGTGACGATCATGCTTCACGTGCACAACGCCGGCGTGGGGGTGGCGGGCATCTACACCCGCGACGTCGCCGAGTCGAAGATCACCGCCACCGAACGGCTGGCCGAACAGCACGAATACCCGCTCCGTGTGACGATGGAACCTGAACCTGAGGAGACCCGACGGTGAGCGCCACCCCCGTGCCCTTCGCGCCCGACACCCTGGAGACCATCCGGCGAGCCTTCCGCTTCGCGGCCGAGCGGCGGCACGACATGGTGACCCTCGAGCACCTGCTGCGGGCCCTGGTCGAGGACCCGCGGGCGCAGGCCGCCTTCGCGGCGTTGAACGTCGACCGGACGCAGCTCACCCACGACCTCGACGAGGTGCTGGAGCGGGCCCACACGCCGGTGCCCGGTTCCAGGGCAGTGAAGCCCGAGTCGACCATCGGCTTCGACCGCGTCGTCGAGCGTGCGGTGGTGCATGCGGCGTCGTCGAGCGCCCGCGAGGTGGACAGCGGCAGCCTGCTGGTGTTCCTGCTGCAGGAAGAGGACTCGCACGCCGCCTACTTCCTGAAGAAACAGGGCGTGAACCGCCTGCGGCTGTTGAAGGCCATCGCGCACGGCGACCCAGCCGGCGGGCCCGATGCCCGGGTGCCGGAGGGCGAGGAGAGCGGCCCGAAGGACCCGCTGGCGGCCTACGCCGTGGAGCTCGTCGACAAGGCTCGGCGCGGACAGATCGATCCGCTGATCGGCCGCAGCCTCGAGCTCGACCGCGTGGTGCAGGTGCTGTGCCGCCGCCGCAAGAACAACCCGTTGCTGGTCGGCGAGCCGGGAGTGGGCAAGACGGCGCTGGCCGAGGGCCTGGCGCTGCGCATCGCCGAGGACGCAGTGCCGCTGGCGCTGGCGGCGTCGAAGGTCTACGCCCTTGATCTCGGGTCGCTGGTGGCCGGCACGCGCTACCGGGGCGACTTCGAGGAGCGGGTGAAGCAGGTGCTCAGCGCCCTCGAGAAGCAGCCCGGCGCCATCCTGTTCATCGACGAAATCCACACGCTGGTCGGGGCGGGCTCGGCGTCGGGAGGGACGATGGACGCCGGCAACCTGCTGAAACCGGCGCTCGCGTCCGGCGTGCTGCGTTGCATCGGCTCGACCACCTTTGCCGACGTCAAGCAGGGCTTCGATCGCGACCGCGCCTTGTCGCGCCGCTTCCAGAAGATCGAGATCCTCGAGCCGAGCGAAGCCGAGGCCACCGAAATCCTGAAGGGCTTGCGCGAACACTACGAGCGGCATCACGGCGTCCGCTACACCGACGGGGCGCTGGCCGCCGCCGTCACGCTCTCGGCGCGCTACCTCAAGGACCTGCACCTGCCCGACAAGGCCATCGACGTGATCGACGAGGCCGGCGCGGCGATGAAGCTGCGGCCGCAGCCGGCCGGCGCGGCGGCGTCCACCGAAGCCGCGGGCCCACGCACCGTGGACGTCGCCGACATCGAGGCGGTCGTCGCCAAGATGGCGCGGGTGCCCGTGCAAGCGGTGTCGAGCGACGACAAGACCGCGCTCAGGAACCTCGATGACGAGCTGAAGCGGATGATCTTCGGCCAGGACGGTGCGATCGACGACGTGGCGTCGGCCATCCGGCTGGCGCGCTCCGGGCTGCGGGCGCCCGACAAGCCGATCGGCAGCTTCCTGTTCGCCGGTCCCACCGGCGTCGGCAAGACCGAGCTGGCGCGGCAGCTGGCCCGGGTGCTGCGCGTGGAGTTCCTGCGCTTCGACATGTCGGAGTACATGGAGAAGCACGCCGTGTCGCGGCTCATCGGCGCGCCGCCCGGCTATGTCGGCTACGAGGACGGCGGCCTGCTCATCGACGCCGTCCGCCAATCACCGCACGCGGTGCTGCTCCTCGACGAGATCGAGAAGGCGCACCCGGATCTCTTCAGTATCCTGCTGCAGGTGATGGACCATGCGACCCTGACCGACACCCACGGCCGCAAGGCTGATTTCCGCCACGTGATCCTGATCATGACGACCAACGCCGGGGCGCGCGACCTCTCCGGCCGCAAGCTCGGGTTCGGCGACCCCGGCCAGGGCGGCAAGGCCACCGGCGTGCTCGAGCGGGTGTTCTCCCCGGAGTTCCGCAACCGGCTCGACGCCACGGTGCACTTCAAGGCGCTCGGCGGTGCCGAGATCGCCAAGGTGGTCGACAAGCACGTTGCCGAGCTGCAGGCTCAGGTCGCAGACCGGGCGATCACGATTGCGCTCACCGACCGGGCCCGCGCCTGGCTGGCGGCCCACGGCTTCGACAAGGCCTTCGGGGCGCGGCCGATGGCGCGGCTGGTCGAGCGATCGATCAAGAAGCCGCTCTCGGAACTGCTGCTGTTCTCCGAGCTGGCTGCCGGCACGACGGTGACGGTCGACGAGGTCGACGGAGCGTTGCAGCTCCGCACGGGGAGCTGAGCGTGGAGATCTCGATCGATCGCTACCTGGACGACGGGCCTGAGCTGTTCATGACGCTGGCGCTGCGCAGCCGGACCACCGAGATGCACAGCGTCCTGTCGGCCCTCGATGCCGGCCAGCGCGCCGCGGTGCAGGGGGCGCTGGCCCGTGCGCTCGACGACATCGCCCTGGTGATGACCGAAGTAGCGGCGGCGCAGCCGAAGCGCGGATAGAATGCTCGCAGGCGCCCGTAGCTCAGTTGGATAGAGCGCCGGCCTTCGAAGCCGTAGGTCGCAGGTTCGAGCCCTGCCGGGCGCGCCACCTCGCTGCGCGAGCTGTCGCGCCACGGCAGTGCTCAGGCGCGTCGCGGCGGCACCGCCGCCGCGAACGGGCACGAGCCCTCGACACCGGGCGCGCCACCTCGCTGCGCGAGGTCACCTTCATCACGGCGAACGTGGTCCGCGGTGGACCGGCATAAAATGCCGACACTGCTGATGACCACCGACGAGTTGCGCGCGCAGGTGCAGGCCCTGCGGTGGTACCACTCGATCGATCTGGGCCACGGCGTCGTGACGCCCGGGATCGACAACTCCCCCGAACGGCTCGCCCGCGTGCGGTTGCCGGAGGATCTGTCCGGCCGCACCGTGCTCGACATCGGCGCCTGGGACGGATTCTTCTCGTTCGAAGCCGAGCGCCGCGGCGCCAGGCGCGATCCTCGCCACCGACCACTACGCGTGGCACGGCGTGGGCTGGGGCACGGGACAGGGCAAGGCCGGGTTCGCGCTCGCCCGCGCCGCGCTGCACTCGCGGGTCGAGGACGCCGATGTCGACGTCATGGACCTGTCGCCGGAGCGCCTCGGGTCGTTCGATGTCGTCCTCCTGCTCGGCGTGCTCTACCACCTGCCCAACCCGCTGCTCGCCCTGGAGCGCGTCGCCGCGGTCACCGCCGACATGCTCATCCTCGAGACCGTCGTGGACATGGTGGGCCTCGGCCGGCCGGCGGCGGCGTTCTACCCCGATCGCGAACTGAACGGCGACCCGACGAACTGGTGGGGGCCCAACCACGCCGCGGTGCGGGGGATGCTGCACAGCGTCGGCTTCGCCCGCGTCGACGTGATCACCCCGGTGCGGTCGGCGCCCTTCCGCGCGGCGCGGGCCGTGTGGCACCGGCTCCAGGGGCGTGGCGGCCTGCGCGCCCGGTTCCGCCAGGACCGCGCCGTCTTCCACGCCTACCGCCGGTCCACCTGACGCGCCGCCCGGCTCGTCGGGGCATCTCCAGCCGCGGGATATGATCCGCGCGATGGCGAAGGCGCGTCCGGTCCCGGAGCAGTGGGCCGACCTCCCAGACGAACAGCTCCTCGACCTGCGGATGTGCGATCTGCCAATCGCGCTGGCCGGCAGCGTCATGCAGGGGCGCATCGCCGAGCTGCAGGCCGAGCTCGACACCCGCGAACTGCGCGTGCCGATCCACTACTACCTGGCCGACGAGTGGTTCACGCCCGACGGCGCCACCTCGATGGCGGTGCCGTTCTACATGGCGCATCCGCGCCTCGAGCGGCTCGAGCGCGCGCAGATGCTCGAGGTCGAGGGCGGCGACTACCAGTGGTGCATGCGCATCCTGCGCCACGAGGCCGGCCACGTCGTCGACAACGCCTACCGGCTGCGGTTGAAGCGGCTGCGGAAGCTGCTGTTCGGGCTGCCGTCGGATCCGTACCCCGAGTTCTACACGCCGAAGCCGTACAGCAAGAGCTTCGTCATGCACATCGACCCGTGGTACGCGCAGAGCCACCCCGACGAGGACTTTGCCGAGACCTTCGCGGTGTGGCTGACGCCCGGATCCGACTGGGCCGACCGCTACCTGGGCTGGCCGGCGGCGAAGAAGCTGGAGTACGTCGACGCGCTGATGCGTTCGCTGCGCGGCCGCAAGGTGCGTGTCGACGCCCCCACCGAGGTGGATCCGGTGCGCAAGATCCGCAAGACCCTGCGGCAGCACTACCGCCGCAAGCGCAGCCATTACGGGGTGGAGCGGCCGAAGTTCTACGATCGCGAGCTGCGACGACTGTTTTCCGAGGCGCCCGAGCACGCCGGCAACCTGTCGGCGGTGCAGTTCCTGAACCGCATCCGCCGGCCGGTGCGGCGGCTGGTGGCGAGCTGGACCGGCATCTACCAGTACACCATCGACCAGGTCTTCGAGGACGTCAGCGCGCGCTGCCGCGAGCTGAAACTGCGGCTCGCCGTGCCCGAGGAGCAGGCGCGCCAGGAATTCATGGTCTTCCTCACGGTACAGACGATGAACTACCTCCACAGCGGACACCACCGGGTGGCGCTATGAGGACGCGGCAGTGAAGCCGGTCCGCGCGCTGGTCCTGGTCCACAAGCATCTGATCCCGCCCGACACCGCCACCGCGGAGGAGGTCACCGCGGCCGACTGGAAGATGGAGTTCGACGTCATCTCGACGCTCAGGCAACGCCAGCACGAACTTCGTGTCATCGGCGTGAGCGACGATCTGTCGCCGATCCGCCCGGCCATCGACGACTTCAAGCCGACCATCGTCTTCAACCTGATGGAAGCCTTCGCCGACATCGGGGTCTTCGATCAGAACGTGGTCAGCTACCTCGAGCTGCTGCGCGTGCCCTATACCGGCTGCAACCCGCGCGGTTTGACGCTGTCGCGCGACAAGGGCCTGGCCAAGAAGCTGATGGCCTACCACCGCATCCTGGTGCCCGACTTCCTGGTCGTGCCGTGCGGCCGCAAGGCCAAGCTGCCCAAGCGCCTGGCGTTCCCGCTGATCGTCAAGTCGCTCATCTACGAATCGTCGATCGGCATCTCGCAGGCGTCGGTGGTCGCCAACGACGACCAGCTGCAGAAGCGCGTGCAGTTCGTGCACGACACCATCGGCACGGCGGCCATCGTCGAGCAGTTCATCGACGGCCGCGAGATGTACGTGGGCGTGCTCGGGAACGACCGGCTGCGCGTCTTCCCGGTGTGGGAGATGTCGTTCTCGAAGATGCCCGAGGACACCTGGCACATTGCCACCGAGCGGGTGAAGTGGAGCGTGAAGTACCAGAAGAAGCACGGCATCGACACCGGCGAGGCCGAGCTCACCTACGGCATGGCGACCCGGGTGCAGCACCTGGCCAAGCGCGTGTTCCGCGCCCTGGAGCTCACCGGCTACGCCCGCATCGACATGCGGCTGGCCGCCGACGGCCGCATCTTCGTGATCGAGGCCAACCCCAATCCGCAGCTCGCCCACGGCGAAGACTTCGCCGAATCGGCCAAGCGCGCCAAGGTGTCGTACGCCGAGCTGCTGGAGCGCATCATGGCCCTGGGCCTGCAGTGGCAGCCGGAGCGGACGGCCTAGCGAAAGACCACGCCGACGGTTGCGCGCCAGAAGCTGATGCGCGCCGAGCCTTGATCGGGGAGGTCCGACACGTCGCCGGAGGACACGCTCTTCAGGTAGCGCAGGTCGAACTTCACGCCGGTCACGTCGCTGAGGAAGCCCACTGCTCCGACGCCGATCGCCAGGCCCAGGAAGTCGTTGCTGACCGAGCTGAATCCGATGCTGTCGTTGGCCGAGGCGTGGATCCAGCCGATGCCAGCCAGCGCGTAGGGCCGCAGCGACTCCCGGGTGATGCTGAGCGGCAGGGCCAGCACGAAGTTCCCGAACAGCGTCGTGACGCTGCTGCTGGTGACCAGGTCGCCGGTGCCGCGCTCGAAGAATCGGGGGTTGTAGCCGAGCTCGGCTTCGACGCCGGGGCCCTTGTCGGTCAGCCAGACGGTGGCGGCGCCGAGCGACAGCTTGGCGTCGGTGGCGCCTTCACCGAAGTTGATTTCGTTGGTGTTCCCCTTGAACTTCACGCCGAGGAACGGCGAGAGGAAGATGTCGGCGCGCGCGACGCCGGGCGAGGCGAGTACCGCCACGAGGACGGCGGCCGGCAGACGTCTCACGGGACCGGGCGCTTGACGCGCCTCACGCGACGAAGAGTCGCAGGAAGAGCTTGGCGAAGAGCGACACGGTCACGTCGCCCTCGGCAATCGACGACGGACTCAACCCGTCGCTGTTGGCCAGCAGGATGAGTGTCAGGTCGCGGCGCGGCACCTTGATCATGAGCGAACTCGCCGCGCCGGAGGTCACGCCGAAGTGCCAGACCAGCCGATCGCCGTTGTAGTTCTGGACGAACCAGCCCAGCCCCGAGGGCAACGGCGCGCCGCTGCTGGTCGTGACGTTGCTCCACGCCACCGACAACAGGTCGCGCCGCACCAGGCTCTCGTCGCCGAGGGCGGCATCGAGGCGGGCCAGATCCTGTGCCGTCGACACCACCCCGGTCGCCGCGTTGACGTCCTCGGCCGGGTACTCGCTCCTGGTCGCCTTGCCGGCGCGGTCGACGCGGTAGGGCGTCGCGAGCCGTTGCAGTGCCCCCTCGAACCTCGACAGCTGTCGATCGGAGAACAGGCGGCGGTCGCGGCCACCGTTGCCCAGATCGCGCCCCGGCACCGAGTCGGCCATGCCGAGGCGCTCGAAGATCTCCTCGGTGACCGCCAGCCGGAAGGGCTGGTCCACGCACTGGTCGACCACGCTCGTGAGCGCGGCAAAGCGACCGGCGTCGTAGTGGAACGATTCGCCTGGCACGCCGCTGGAGGCATGCGACATCACGTGGCGGACCGTGGCGCCGCTCTCGGGGATGGCATCGGTCCAGCGGCGGACGGGCTGGTTGATGTTGAGGCCCGCGGTGTCCACGCAGCGCCCGACCAGCACGGCCGCGAGCGTCTGGGTCAGATCGCCGATGGGGTAGACGGTGTCATCCCGGGCGTCGATCGACCGATCCACGTCCTGCTTGCCGAGGCCGGCGGCCCAGACCACCCGGCCCCCCTGGACGATGACGGTCGAGATGCCGGGGATGCCGGTTTGCTCGCGAAGCGACTCCAGATAGCGCTCGAACAGCGCAAACGGCAGGCCCTGGGCATCGGGCCCGGGGGCGCTGACCAGAAGAGCCAGCACCGCGACGGCGGCGGGACGGAGGTTGCGCATGACCTGACGCCTGGGAGTCGTCGATTCCCATCATACCATCGGCATTTCGATGCGCCGCCGTCAGGCCCCGTGTGTTAGAGTATTGGCGGTTCGAACCCACATGCCGCTTGAGGTCCGTTCACGACGGGGGGTCCGTCTAGCGTCCGCGCTGGTCGCGGTCTGGCTGGCGGGCGCCGTGCAGGCCCGGGCAGATACGCTCAAGATCGTGCCGCTGGTCCGCGACGGGCAGGTGCTCGTGTCCTGCCACCTGGCCGACGCCTACACCACCGACCTGCGGGAGGTCATCCAGAGCGGCCTGCGCACCACGTTCACCTATACGGTGGAACTGCGGTTGAAGGTCCCCATGTGGGTCGACCGCATCGTCGAGTCGGCCGTGGTCACGACCACCGTCCAGTACGACAATCTGACCCGGCGGCACTCGGTGTCGCGGCTCCTCGACGGCCGGGTCGAGGAGGCCAAGGTCACCGACGACGAGGCCGCCGTGCGCGAGTGGCTCACCGCCTTCGACAAGCTGCCGCTGTTCCGGACCTCCAGCCTCGAACCCAACCGCGAGTACTACGTGGTGGTGCGGGCGGCGGCGCGGCCCGCCAACAACGTGCCGCTGTGGCCGTGGGGCACGACCGCCTCGGGCCAGACCAAGTTCACCTTCATTCCGTAGCAGCGCGACGCGCTCACCCGATCGGCGCCCACGCCTGATCGCGCGGCGACAGCCGCGGCTCGCGCAGCGGCCATTCGATGCCGATGGCCGGATCGTCCCAGGCAATCCCGGCTTCGTGCTCCGGCGTGTACTCGCCGGTGAGCAGGTACATCACGTCGGCGGTGTCGCTGAGCACGCAGAACCCGTGGGCGCAGCCGGCCGGGATGTAGAGACCGAGACGGTTCTCGCTGGTCAGGTCCACCCCCACCCAGCGCTTGTAGGTGCTCGACTCGGGTCGCATGTCGACGGCGACGTCGAAGACGTGGCCGGACACCGCGCGGACGAACTTGCCTTGCGCATGGGGGTCGCGCTGGTAGTGCAGGCCGCGCAGCGTGCCCCGCGCCGAGTGCGAGTGGTTTTCCTGAACGAAGGGCACCGGGATGCCGGCGCGGACGAATTCCGATTGCCGATACGACTCCATCACGAAGCCACGGGCATCGCCGAAGACGCGCGGTTGGACCAGGACGACCCCGGGGATCGCCGTGTGGATGAAGGTGAAAGGCATGCGGTCCTGGATTCTAGCAGCGGCGCGCTCCTGGTGTCCCCCACGCTGCGCTGATCCATAATCCGCTGCGCGCATGAAGGGCATCCTCCTGGCCGGGGGCACCGGCACGCGGCTGTATCCGATGACGCTCGGGGTGAGCAAGCAGCTCGTCCCCGTCTACGACAAGCCGATGATTTATTACCCGCTGACCACGCTGATGATGGCTGGCCTCCGCGAAATCCTGGTCATCACGACGCCGCACGACGCGCCGGCGTTCCGGCGCGTGCTGCAGGACGGGCGGCAGTGGGGCATCGACCTCTCCTTCGCCGTGCAGCCGTCGCCCGACGGGCTCGCCCAGGCCTTCATCATCGGCCGCGAGTTCATGAACGGCGACGGCGCCGCCCTGGCGCTCGGCGACAACCTCTTCTACGGCACCGGACTCGCCGACGACCTGCGCCGCGCCGCCACCCAGGCCGACGGCGCCACCGTGTTCGCCTACCGGGTCCGCGACCCGGAGCGCTACGGTGTCGTCGAGTTCGACGAGCGCGGCCGGGCGGTCAGTCTGGAGGAGAAGCCGAAGGTGCCGCGATCGTCCTACGCCGTCACCGGCCTGTACTTCTACGATCGCCACGTCGCCGATCACGCCCGCGACCTGAAGCCCTCGCCCCGCGGTGAGCTCGAGATCACCGACCTCAACAAGGTCTACCTCGGCCAGGGCCGGTTGCGCGTCGAGATCCTCGGGCGCGGCACGGCCTGGCTCGATACCGGCACCCCCGAGGCGCTGCTCAATGCGTCGACGTTCATCCAGGCCATCGAGGAGCGGCAGGGATTGCGGGTGGCGTGTCCGGAGGAAGTCGCCTTCCGGCTCGGCTACATCAGCGCCGAGGACGTGCTGCGCCTCGCCTCGGGCATGGGCAGCAGCGAGTACGGATCGTACCTCCGCCAGCTGGCGGAGGAGCCCCGGCCGACCTGACGGGCCGCGCGGTTCGTGCCGGCGGCTTCTGGTAGAGTAGGCGGCTTCGAGCACGACCTTTTCCGAGGAGCACCATGGCACAGTTGATTCGAACCTGGCGCGGCCCCGTCGCGGGCGCCATCGGGGTGGGGCTGGTGGCTGGTGCGGCGGTTCTGGCGCAGAGCGCGAACACGCCCACCAACGACGCGCCGAACCCGTACACGACGATCGAAAACCACTTCAAGCTGCCCGAGGGCCGGACCTGGGGCTCCACCAGCGCCGTCGACATCGATCCCGACGGCAAGTCGATCTGGGTGGCCGAGCGCTGTGGCGCCAATTCCTGTTACGACCGCGCCAAGGCGGTCATGTCGCCGCTGCCGGTCATCCTGAAGTTCGACGAATCCGGGAAGCTGGTCCGCAGCTTCGCCACCGGCGTCGCCGTCTTCCCGCACGGCATCCACGTCGACCGCGAGGGCAACGTGTGGATCACCGACGGCCAGGACAACATCCCGCGGCGCGCGCCCAACGCGGCGCCCGACTCGCCGCTGCCGCCGGCCCCGGCCAAGGTCGTCGGCCACCAGGTTTACAAGTACAGCCCCGACGGCAAGCTGCTGCTCACGCTCGGCAAGCCGGGCGGCAACCAGCCCGGGCAGCCGGCCGACCCGGCCTCGTTCTACCAGCCCAACGACGTCATCACCTATCCAAACGGCGACATCCTCGTCGCGGAGGGCCACGGCAACGCCGCGCCGGCCACCGCGCGGCTGATCCGTTTCGACAAGAGCGGCAAGTTCCTGCGCGAGTTCGGCAAGATGGGCACGGGTCCGGAGGGCGAGTTCATGCAGCCGCATGGACTGGCGTTCGACTCGCGCGGCCGGCTGTTCGTGGCCGACCGATCGAACAACCGCATCCAGATCCTCGACGCCGAGTCCTACAAGACGCTCGACACCTGGTACCAGTTCAGCCGGCTGAGCGGCATCTTCATCGACAAGAACGACATGATCTACGGCGCCGACTCGGAGTCGGGCTCGGTGAACCCGCCGCACGGTGCCTGGCGCCGCGGCATGCGCATCGGTTCCGCCAAGGACGGCAAGGTCACTGCCCTGATCCTCGATCCGACCAGCGTCGGCGAGACCTTCTCGATGGTGGATGGCAAGCCGGTGATGAAGAAGGCCGACGGTTCGCCCGGCGCGACCGGCACGCTGGCCGCCGAAGGCGTGGCGGTGGATGCTGCCGGCAACATCTACGGCGCCGAGGTCGGGCCGAGGGCCGTCAAGAAGTACGTGAAGAAATAGCGGCGAGGGCGGGGGCCGCCGCCGCGGTCCCGCGCCGCGCCCTCCTCAAGATCTGCTGTGGCGAGCCTTGCCCCGGCGCCGCCGTGAGCGCCGCAGGTCCCGCGGGGCGCCGGCCCCGCGGGACGTGCGCCGCCCTACTTCGCTGCGAAGCAGTAGAAGTAGCCGTTGCCGCCGGTGGCGACCAGGTTCTCCTGGCTGCAGCCCTTCGACGGATGCGCCGAGTTCCAGGAGTTGGGGTTGGCGCCGCCGCCCTGGCGGTCGTGATGGCCGACCAGCGCGCTGCCGTCGCCCTTGTTGCTGGTCCAGTTGCCACACGTCGTGTCGCCGGCGCCAGTCGCCAGCGTGCCGTCCATGTTCGACCCGGTGAGGATGTCGTGCTGGTTCGGCGTGTCACCGCGCCCGTTGTTCACCGTCCCCTTCTCGGTGAGCGAATTCTCCTTGCCCACCTTGGTCGTCGCGTCGTTGTGGAGATCGGCGACGTTCTGGGCCACCATCACGCCCTTGGCGTTGTACCAGGGCCCGCTGCCGATCCGATCCTTGGCGTTCACCGCGGCCTGGCCGCCCGCGGCCGTAGCACTCAGATACGCGCGCCACGTGCGGTTACCGGCACCCGCCGCCTTGGCCAGCGCCTGACAGTGCGCGTCGGCGCCCGCCAACCCGCCGAGGTTGGCGCCGTCGCCCTTGCCCGCGCTCGTGATGAAGAACCCCAGCGGCTGGCCTTGTGTGCTCACCCGCGTGCTTCCTCCGCCCAGGGCCACTCCGATTACCGTCAATCCAAGCAACATGCGTCGCATCGTCAATCCTCCATGGCGCCGGCAGGGGGCCCGGCCGGGCTCGCCGTGAGGCGCTAGTCTACGCCGCCCGGGCACCGGCGCGATCGCTGCGGCGGCGCGAAACCCGGCCTGAAGTCGGCCCGATCGTCACGCGATGTCACGTCCCGGCCCGCAACCCGGCGTGTAGAATACGGGCAGGAAACACGCGGCGCGATCGGATGCCCCACCGCCGTGGCGAGGAGTCTCGAATGCCGAGGTTCGTGCACGTGGCGCTCCCCACGGCGATGGTGAGCGTCACCCTGGCGTGGTTCGCTGCCGTGCAGGCGCGCGAGGGAGCGGTTCCCGAGGGCCGCGCCGTCGCAGGCCGTCCCGGCCCCGGCGTCGCCCGCCCCGTCACCGGCCGTGCCCGCGGCGCCGACGGTGCGGCGGCAGCCCGCGACTCCCGGGGCTCCGGCCTTCGATCCCGCCTCGTACACCGCCACCGTGAAGCAGGTACCTGCGCCACTTGCCACAGCGAGCGCGGCAAGGCCGGGGGCCTGTCGCTGGCCGCCTTCGACGCCGCCCGGATCCTCGACGACCGCGAACTGGCCGAGAAGGTCATCCGGAAGCTGCGCGCCAAGATGATGCCGCCGGCTGGCGCCAAGCGCCCCGACGGGACGACGCTGGCCGACATGGCGATGGCCTTCGAGGGACGGATCGACGCCGAGGCGGCCCGGCATCCAGTCCCGGGCGCGCGGAGCTTCCAGCGCCTCAACCGCGCCGAGTACGCCCGCGCGGTCAGGGATCTGCTCGCCCTCGACATCGACGTCACCGCGCTGCTGCCCGCCGACACCATCAGCCAGGGGTTCGACAACGTCGCCGACGCGCAGACCTTCTCCCCGGCGCTGATGGAGAGCTACCTGCGGGCGGCCGGGCGCGTGGCCGCGCTCGCCCTCGGCGACCGCGACGCCGAACCGAGCGAGGCGCACTACCGGGTACCGAAGACCGCTTCCCAGCTGCAGCGCGTCGACGGCGCGCCGTTCGGCACGCGTGGCGGGATCTCGGTGATGCACACCTTCCCGGCCGACGGCGAGTACGTCTTCCGCGTCGACCTGCACGGCAACGCCTGCGGCTTCCTGTTCGGCGCGCCGTCCGCCGACGAGCAGATCGAGGTTTCCGTCGACGGTGAGCGCCGCGCGCTGATGGCCATCGACCCAAAGATGTACGAGGGCACCACCAGCCTCAACATGAAGTCGCCACCGATTCACGTGCCGGCCGGCGCCCACCGGGTCACCGCCGCGTTCCTCCAGAAGTTCGAAGGGCCGGTCAACGACCTGATGGCGCCGATCGACCACACCCTGGCCGACACCCAGATCGGCGTGGCCTACGGCATCACCACGATGCCGCACCTGAAGGACCTGGCCATCGCGGGACCGCAGCGCGTCACCGGGATCTCCGACACCGGGAGCCGCCGCGCGGTGTTCACCTGCCGCCCGACTTCGACGCGCAGCGAACAGGATTGCGCCACCGAGATCGTGCAGCGGCTGGCCACCAAGGCGTTCCGGCGCCCGGTCTCGGCCGCCGATTTCGCCGACCTGATGGCCTTCTACCAGAGCGGCCGCGAGGAGCGCGACTTCGAGGGCGGCATCAGCGCGATGCTCGAGGCGATCCTCGCCAGTCCCCAGTTCCTGTTCCGGCTCGAATCGCTGCCCGCCGGCGTCGCCGCGGGCAGCGCCTACAAGCTGCGCGACGTCGACCTCGCCTCGCGGCTGTCGTTCTTCCTGTGGGGCACGGGGCCCGACACCACCCTGGCGCAGCTCGCCGCCCAGGGCCGGCTGACGGCGCCCGGCATGCTCGAGCGGCAGGTGCGCCGCATGCTCGCCGATCCGCGTTCGGAGGCGCTCGCCCAGCGCTTCGCCGGCCAGTGGCTGCGGCTTCGCGACGTCGAGGAGATCCTGCCCGACGCGCTGCTGTATCCGTACTTCGACCGGACCCTGGGGCGGGCCATGATGCACGAGAGCGAGCTGTTCTTCGACAGCCTCGTCCGCGAGGACCGCAGCCTGCTCGAGCTCATCACCGCCGACTACACCTTCGTCAACGAGCGGCTGGCCAAGCACTACGGCCTGCCCAACGTGACCGGCCCCGAGTTCCGGCGGGTCACCGTGCCCGACTACCGTCGCGGCATCCTCGGCCACGGCAGCGTGCTGGTGCAGACCTCGGTGGCCGACCGCACCTCGCCGGTGATGCGCGGCAAGTGGGTGATGGAGGTGCTGCTCGGATCGCCCCCCCCGCCGCCGCCACCCAACGTGCCGGCGCTCGAGGAGACCGGCGCGGCCACCAACGGCCGCACCCTCACGGTGCGCGAGCGCATGGAGGAGCATCGCAAGAACCCCGCCTGCACCTCGTGCCACCGGGTGATCGACCCGCTCGGTCTCACCCTCGAGAACTTCGACGTCACCGGGCGGTGGCGCATCAAGGACAGCGGACACCCGGTGGATTCGAGCGGCGTGCTCTACGACGGCACATCGATGGAAGGTCCCGCCGGGCTGCGCGCCGCCCTGGTGAAGAACAAGGATCCGTTCCTGCTGAGCTTCACCGAGAGCCTGATGACCTTCGCGCTGGGGCGCCGGCTCGACGCCAGCGACATGCCGGCGGTCCGCCGGATCATCCGCGCGGCCGAAGCGCAGGACTACCGATTGTCGGCGTTCGTGCTGGGCGCGGCCGAGAGCGCGGCGTTCCAGATGAACACGGTCGGGGCGGAGATCACCGCGGCGCCGGGCGGGGCGCGATGACCCGCAACCGGCGTCCGCCCAGGGTGTTCAGGAGAGCGACATGCAGTTGATGACCAAGCGGCACCTGCCGCGTCGCACGGTGCTGAGGGGCATGGGCGCGGCCCTCGCGCTGCCCCTGCTGGACGCGATGGTGCCGGCCGGCACCGCGCTGGCCAAGGCCCTGCCGGCGAAGAAGCGGCTGATCGCCATGGAGATGGTGCACGGGGCCGCCGGCAGCACCGCCTTCGGCGCCAAGCAGCACCTGTGGGCGCCGGCCGCCGCCGGATCGGCCTTCGACTTGACGCCGTCGGCGCTGGCCCCGCTCGAGCCGTACCGCGACTATCTGACCATCGTCAGCAACACCGACGTCAACAACGCCGAGGCCTTCACCGCCCCCGAGATCGGCGGCGATCACTTCCGCTCGGCGGCCGTGTTCCTGACCCAGTCGCACCCCAAGCAGACCCAGGGTTCCGACATCCACGCTGGCACGTCGATCGACCAGATCGTGGCGCAGAAGATCGGCCACGAGACGCCGATTCCCTCGATGCAGCTGTGCATCGAGAACGTCGATCAGGCCGGCGGCTGCTTCTACGGCTACTCCTGCGCCTACACCGACTCGATCAGCTGGGCCTCGCCGAGCGAGCCGCTGCCGATGATCCGCGACCCGCGGCTGGTGTTCGACCAGCTGTTCGGCATCGGCGCCACCGCCGAGGCCCGCGCCCGCCGCCGCAAGCGCGACCGGAGCCTGCTCGATTTCGTGACCAGCTCGGTCGACCGGCTCAAGAAGGACCTCGGCGCCGCGGATCGCCAGCGCCTGACCGAGTACCTCGACGACGTGCGCGAAATCGAGCGCCGCATCCAGAAGGTCGAGGCGATGAACACCAGCGGCGAGCAGCGGGCGCTGCCCGGCGCGCCCGCCGGGGTGCCCGACGCCTACGACGAGCACGTCAAGCTGATGATGGACCTGCAGGTGCTGGCCTTCCAGTCCGACCTGACACGGGTCTTCGCCTTCAAGCTGAGCCGCGACGTCTCGAACCGCGTCTACCCCGAGACCGGCGTCACTACCGGCTTCCACATCGCCTCGCATCACGGCGAGCGCGAGGACCGTATCACCGACTTCGCCAAGATCAACCGCTATCACGTCGGCCTGGTCCCGTATCTGCTCGAAAAGCTGAAGAAGTCGCCCGACGGCGACAGCGGCACGCTGCTCGACAACTCGCTCATCTTCTACGGCTCGCCGATGGGCAATCCCAACGTGCACAACCACAAGCGCTGCCCGCTGTTCATCGCCGGCCACGCCGGCGGCGCCATCAAGGGCAACCTGCACATCCGCGCCGCCGACGGCACGCCGATGGCCAACGCCATGCTCGGCATGCTGCGGACCTTCGACGTCGACGATGCCGGATTCGGCGACAGCAAGGTCGAGATGGATCTCAACGGCGTGCCCGAGACGACCGTGGAAAGGCCCTGAGCTCATGACTGCTCCCTTCGCCCGCCGAATCGCCGGCCTGGTCGTCGCCACGTTGGCCACGTCGACGCTGCTCCAGGCACAGACCAGCCGCAGCCCGGTGGCCGACGCCGCCATGGCTGGCAACGCCGCCTCGGTGCGGCACCTGCTCAAGAGTGGGACCGACGCCAACGCCGCCCAGGGCGACGGCATGACGGCGCTGCACTGGGCGGCGATGCACGGCGATGCGCCGCTGGCCGAGATGCTGCTGGTGGCCGGCGCCAATCCGCGGGCCACCACCCGCATCGGCGGCTTCACCCCGCTCCATCTGGCTACCCAGAACGGCCGCGCTGCGGTCGTCGCACCGCTAGCCAAGGGTGGTGCGCCGGTGAACGCCAGGACCTCCACCGGCACCACGCCGCTCATGCTCGCCGCAGCCTCGGGCAACGCCGAGGTCGTCGTCGCGCTCGCCGACGCCGGCGCGGAGCTCAACCTGGTGGAAGCGGCCCATGGCCAGTCGGCCCTGATGTTCGCCGCCTCGCTGGGCCGCATCGACGCCGTCAAAGCGCTGCTCGCCAGAGGCGCCGACCTCAAGATGACTTCTGCGGTTGTCGATCTGTCGGACGTCGACGTGCCGGAGGAGACGTTACAGGATTCGCTGCGCGACCAGCAGCGCGGTCAGCAGAACGACGCGATGCCGAACCGCCCGGAACGCTCGGCTGGTGGCGTGGCCGGCGTCACCCGGCCCTTCAAATACAACGAGCTCATCGGTAAGCATGGCGGGCTCTCGGCGCTGCACTTCGCCGCCCGGCAGGGTGCCGCCGACGTCGTCCAGGCGCTGGTCGAAGGCGGCGCCGACGTCAACCAGGCGTCGGCCGGCGATCACACTACGCCGATGCTGATCGCGGCCGTCAACGGCCAGTACGACCTGGTCAAGTACTTCCTGGGCAAGGGGGCCGACCCGAATCTCGCTAGCGACGCCGGGATGGCGCCGCTCTACGCCGTGCTCAACGTGGAGTGGGCGCCGAAGTCGTTCTATCCGCAGCCGCGGGCCTACCAGCAGCAGCAGGTCGGCTACCTCGAGCTGATGACCGCCCTGCTCGACAAGAGCGCCGACCCCAACGCCCGGCTCGGCAAGAAGATCTGGTACACGCAGTACAACTTCGACCTGCTGCGAGTCGACGACGCCGGCGCCACGCCGTTCTGGCGCGCCGCCTACGCCAGCGACATCGAGGCGATGAAGCTGCTGGTGGCGCGCGGCGCCGACCCGACGATTGCGACGATCAAGCCGGCGGCCAACGATCGCTTCCGCCAGGGCGGCACCCGCAGCGCCGATGAGAGCCGCGACCACTCGGGCCTGGGGCCGATCCCGACCGGCGGCCCGGACATCCCGCCGCTGCTGGCCGCGGCCGGCGCCGGCTACGGCGAGGGCTTCGCCGGCAACGCCCATCGTTTCGCCCCGACCGGGATGCTGGCCGCCGTCAGGTACCTGATCGAGGACGTCGGCGCCGATCCGAACGTCCGCGACAGCGACGGCAACACCGCGCTGCACCATGCCGCCTCGCGCGGCGACAACGAGATGATCAAGTACCTGGTCGCCCGGGGCGGCGACGTCCGGCTGGTCAACCGCGGCGGTCAGACCACGGTCGACATGGCCAACGGCCCGGTCCAGCGCACCCAGCCCTACCCCGAGACTATTAAGCTGCTCGAGGGGTTGGGGGCGAAGAACAACCACAAGTGCGTGTCTTGCTAGGGACTGGGGACTGGGGGCTGGGGACTAGGGCTCGCCACGAACCGACGCGCTGACGCGCGGCCGTCGTGCGAAAACATGGCCCGGCGATCCCGCCGGGCCCTCGCAGTCTCAGGGGAGCGCCAGACCCTAGCCCCCAGCCCCTAGGTGCGCCGCAGGCTCTGGATCGGGTCGATGTGCGACGCCCGGCGCATCGGCACCCACGCCGCCGGGATCGCGGCGGCCAGTGCCAGCGCGGCCGCTCCCAGGTAGGTCAACGGATCGGTGGCGGTGACGCCGAACAGCACCGAGGTCATCGCCTGCGCCAGGGCGAGTGCGCCGAGCCCGCCGATCGCCACGCCAATGGCCGCCAGGGCCAGGCTGCGTCCGACCACGCTGGCCGCGATCGTGCGCACGGGCGCGCCGAGGGCGAGACGCACGGCGATCTCCGGCGTGCGCTGGCTGACCGCGTAGGCCATCACCCCGTAGAGGCCGGTGGTCGCCAGGAGCACGGCGACGACGGCGAACGCGGTGAACATGCCGCTCAGCAGCAGGTTCGATGAGTTCTCGTCGGCGAAGCCCTCGGTCGCCGTCCGCAGCTGGTAGGCCGGCAGATCGGGATCGACGTTGCGTACGGCGGCGCGCAGTGCCGGAGCCAGGGCCGCGGGCGCGGCGGCGCGCAGCACGACCAGCAGCCGCCGGGTCGGCCGGTGCTCGTCGAGCAGGAACAGCACCGGCTGGGCCGGTTCGTCGATGTCGGCGTTGGCGGTGTCGCGGGCCACGCCGACGACCGTGGCCTCCAGCGCCGGCCGCTGGTCCGAGGCGGCCAGGCGAATCACGCCGCCAATCGCTTCGCTGGCGTCGCCCCAGTAGCGGCGTGCGGTGGCCTGCGAGATCACGGTGACGGCTCGCGGCGATGCGGCGTCGCCGGCGGCAAAGGCCCGGCCGGTCACGATCGGCACGCCGACCACACCGAAGTAGTCGCTCGACGTCACGACCACCCCGGCGGTCGGGCGATCGCGTGGCGTCGACTCGCGGCCGGCGATGTCGAACGGGGTCGCCGGCGGGAAGTGCAGCGCCGGCAGGCCAGTGGCGAACGCCGCTCCCTCGGCACCGGGGATGGCGCGCACCTGCTCGAGGAGGCGCCGGCGGAGGGTGAGGGCGTCGGCGTCGTCGCCGACTTTCCAGGTCGGCACGTCGATCTCGGCCGAGAGCAGCCGCGACGGGTCGTAGCCGAGGTCGACGCGTGTCAGCGCGGTCATCGACTGCACCACCAGGCCGGAGACCACCAGCAGCATCACCGCCAGCGACACCTGGACGACGACCAGCGCCGAACGTCCGCGCGCCGCCGACGCGCCACCGACGCTGCGCGCCGAGGCGTCGTTCAGCGAGCTGCGGACGTCGAGGCGGAGCACCCGGAGCGTCGGGACGATGGCGAAGACCAGCGGCGCCAGGAACGCGAGCAGGAACGCGAAGCCGACGACGCGGACGTCGAGGGTGAGCTGGCGGAAGAACGGCTCGGTGGCGACGGCGTGGACGCCGCGCAGCCCGCCTTCGGCAATGGCCAGTCCGAGCAGGCCGCCGGCCAGGCCGATGAGCAGGCTTTCGGCGACGATCTGGCCGACGACGCGGCCGCGGGTGGCGCCGAGTGCGGTGCGCACCGCCAGCTCCTGGCGGCGGCCGATCAGCCGGGCGATCAGCAGGTTCATGATGTTGGCGCAGGCGAGCACCAGCAGCAGCCCGACGACGGTGAAGAGCAGCGACAGGACGACCCAGGTGTTGGCGCCGGCAAGGGCCTCGCGAGTCATCCCGACGCGGGAGGTCCAGTCGCGGTTGGTGTCGGGGAACTCGCGCTGCAGCCGCTGGGCAATCGCCGTGACCCGGGCGTTGGCATCGGCCAGGCGGGCGCCGTCGGCCAGCCGGCCGACCGGACGCCACTGGCGTTCGCTGCGACTGGCCAGCGCCGGGTCCAGCGCGACCGGCACCCACAGATCGATCTCCGACTGGTTGCCGATCTCGATGTCGGGGGTCACGATGCCGACGATGGTGTGGGGCCGGCCGTTGACGACGATGTCCTGGCCGATGATGCTCGGAGCCGCCCCGAACCTCGTCGTCCAGAACCGGTGGCTCAGCGTGACGACCCGGGCCGCCGCCGGCCCCTCGTCGGCGAGCGACAACAGGCGCCCGCGCGCCGCCGCCAGGCCCCAGGTCCCCTGCAGATCCCCGACGACTTCCTGCGCCAGCACTCGCTCGGCCTGATCGCCGCTACGCAACGTCACCGGCACCCGGCGCCAGGCGGCGAGCCGGGAGAACGCCGCCACTTCGTCGCGATAGGCCGCGTAGTCCGGCAGCGACACGCCGCCGCGATCCTGCACGGCACTGGGGCCGCTGGTCAGGATCCAGCCGAGGGTGTCTGGCCGCTCGAACGGCAACGGCTTGATCACCAGCACGTTGGCGATGGTGAAGATCACGGTGTTGGCGCCGATGGCCAGTGCCAGCGTGACGACGGCCGCCCAGGCGTAGCCGGGTTGGGTGACGAACAGGCGAAGCCCGTGGACGATGTCCTTCCACACGGTGCGCATCGGCGAATCTCCCCGTGACGCGGGGACCGGCGGGCGACGGCGGTCCCTCAGATGCCAGAGCATGGCGGCGGCCCGGCGGCCGTAGGCCAGCCGCGCCCGCCACGGCGCCCGCGCGGCTTCGGCCGCGAAGAGCTCTTCCAGATCGCCCAGCACCGCTTCGGCCAGGTGGCCGGGCAGCCAGCGTTCGAGGGCGGCGCGTGGAATCGACGGCGGCGTCATGTGCCCAGCACCTCGTCCAGACCGTCGGTCATCCGCGCCAGCGAGGCCAGCGAGGCGCGCAGCGCCTTCAATCCGGCCGGCGTGGCCCGGTAGAGCCGCGTGCGACGGCCGCCGCGCGCGGCGGTCGGCTCGCCGACGTGGCTTCGCACCAGGCCTTTGCCTTCGAGGCGGTCGAGGGTCGTATACACGGCCGCCAGCGACACGCCCCGCGACGTCCGCGACTCGATTTCCCGCCACACCGGGACCCCATACGCGCCGTCGCCGCCGTGGAGCACGCCGAGCAGCACCAGTTGTTCGAACTCACCGAGCGACGGGGTCTCCGCCATGCCTCTCTTAGACGATGTCGGACAAATGATCGTTCACCGGGCTGGGGGCTGGGGACTGGGGACTGGGGACTGGGGACTGGGGACTGGGGACTGGGGACTGGGGCGTGCTGATCACGGGACGTAGAACTGCATCTGACAAGCAGGGCTTGTGCATCGCCGTTGCGAACGCGGCGATGCTCAGCGCGGCCTTTGCACGCCCCAGTCCCAGCCTCCAGTCCCGCGCCCCTCGGCGCCCTTGATACAGTAGCGCCGAGGTTCCCCGCCGCATGGACGTCCGCCACCTGCTCGTCGACACCCACACCCACCTGCCCCCGGCCGCGACCCTCGCCGGTCTGTCATCGGCCGATGCTGCCCGCCACGTTGGCGGCGTCCCGCATTCGATCGCCGAGATCGTGGCGCACATGGCGTTCTGGCAGGAGTGGTTCCGGCGCCGGGCCGAGGGTGAGGCGGCGCCGATCGTCGTCAGCGCCGCGCTGGGCTGGCCCGGCGTGGCCGAAGAGGCGTGGCCGGAGGTGCGCGACGATTTCGTCGCCGGGCTCGAACGGCTGGCTCGCGTCGTCGAGCAGCTCGACCCGGATGCGCCGCTCCAGCCGGCGTTCGAACTACCGATGCTCGCCGGCTACACGGCTCGCGACGTGTGGGAGCACGTCGCGCAGCACAACGCGCACCACCTGGGCCAGGTGGTGATCCTGCGGCAGTTCCTCGGCCTGTGGCCGCCTCCAGCGGGCAGCTACACGTGGTGATTCTCGGGGGCTGGGGACTGGGTGCTGGGGACTGGCGCTTGACAGAGCACCGAACGGCACGCTGGTACAAAGAGAAAGGCCCGGCGAACTCGCCGGGCCTTGTCGTTCTTGGGAAGCCCTAGCCCCCAGTCCCTAGACCCCAGCCCCTAGCAAGAAACACACCGCTGATTGTTCTTGCTCCCCAGCTTTTCGAGCAGGGCCACGGTGCCGGGGAACGGCGAGACGCGCTGCACGGGGCCGTTGGCCATGTCGGCGGTGGTCTGGCCGCTGCGCGCCACCACGGTGACATCAGCGCCCTTGCTCACGAGATACAGGATCACCTCGTCGTCGCCGCGGGCGGCGGCGTGGTGGAGGGCCGTGTAGCCGTCGTTGTCGCGGGCGTTGACGTCGGCGCCCATCTCCTCGACCAGGAACTTCACGGCGGCCAGCCAGCTGTCGGGCGCGTGGCGATGGGCGTTGCCGGCGAAACCTTCGCCGTACTCGACGCCGGCCGCGGCGTGGAGCGGCGTGGCGCCCGGGCCGCCGTAGGGAATCGGCGCCAGCACTGGTGGCGGGGTGATCAGCGGCTTGTTGAAGCCGTCTTCGCCGGGGCCGCCGCCTTGGGGGCCGCGACGGACGCGCTGCTGCGGCGCCATGCTCGGGATGTTGGCGTCGGCGCCGTACTTGACCAGCAGGCGCATCGCCTCGACGTCGGTGGAGTAGGCGGCGCGCCAGAACGCCGTCGACCCGGCGGTGTCGGCCAGGCCGCAGTTCCGGTTGCCGCAGCCGCTGTAGACCATGTACCAAGGATGCTGGTAGAGCCGCGCGTTGGGGTCGGCGCCTTTGTCGAGCAGCTTGTGCATCAGGTCGAGATAGGTCGCCTTCTGCAGCTCCATCTCCTGCGGCTGCGGGAAGCGCGTGCGCGGCTGCCACTGGGTGTTGACCGCCGCCCACAGCGGCGTCGCGCCGTTCACCCTGGCGGCCAGATTGGGATCGGCACCGCGATCGAGCAGGAACATCGCCGTGTCGAACTGGCCGTTGATTGCCGCCATGAGCAGCGGCGAGGTGCCATCGCCGGCGCTGACCGTGTTGACGTCGGCGCCGCCGTCGACGAGCGCGGTGACCGTGACCAGGTGGCCTTGCCGCGACGCATGGAGGAGCGCGGTCAGGCCGCCCTTGGAGGAGAGACCGGGCGTCTCCTCGAAGAACATCTGCTGGCCGCCCTGTCCCTGTCCCTGGCCGCCCTGGCCGGCGTTGGCCGGTCCGCCTTCCGTCTTCTCGGGCTCGGGCAGTTTGCCCGAGGCGTACAGGTCGCGGCTCGCCTGCACCGCCGCCTGCACCTGGCTCGGCGACGGCTTGCCGTTCTTGCCGGCCGCGGTTTCGAGCACCTTGGCCAGCCGCTGGTTCGACGCCCGCTCGAGCGGGATGTGCTTCTGCAAGTCGACGGTCTTCGAGGTGACGTTCGGGTCGGCCTGCCGCGCCAGCAGGGCCTTCACCGCGTCGACGCGGTTGAGCGAGGCGGCGAAGATGAGCGGCGTCTGGCCCCACTCGTTCTCCTTCGCGTTCACGTCGGCCTTGGCCTCGAGAAGCGCGTGCACCACCGCCGTGCTGCCCGCCGTGGCGGCCAGGTGCAGCGGTGTGACACCGGTGGTGCTGGTGCGGGCATCGACGGCGGCCCCGGCGGCCAGCAGCGCCTTCACCGCCTCGACGTTGCCCGATCGGCTCGCCAGGTGGAGCGGTGTGTACTGCCCGATGCGGGTCACGGCGCCGGTGTTGGCGCCGGCGTAGACCAGCATCGCCGTCAGCTCGGCGTCGCCGCGGTCGGCGGCCCAGTGCAGCGCGCTCATGCCGTCGCCCTGCGCGCCGTTGACATCGGCGCCCTGCTGCAGCAGCGAGCGCACGGCGTCGCGGTTGCCGCGCATCGCCGCGTCGGCGACCGGCGAGTTCGATGGCGGGGCGGCGCCGACCAGCGCCGTCATTGCCATCACCGCGATCAGATTCACGCTCAGCCGAAATCGCATGTCCGGTTCTCCGTGGCTGCGGGCGCGTGCCTAGGCGGTGATCGCCGACTGCCTGAACGAGAACTCGCCGGTGCTGTCGCCGAAGCTCGAGAGGTCGTCGAGCCCGAGATGCTTGAGCAGGGACAGCATGACGTTGGCCATCGGCGTGGCGTCGGCGGCCTTGAGGTGGAGGTTGCCCTCGAGCATGCCGTTGCCGTGGCCGAGCAGCACCAGCGGGCAGCGGCGGTGGTTGTGCACGTTGGCGTCGGCCATCGGCGACCCCCACATCACGACGGTCTTCTCGAGCAGGTTCTGGTCGCCGTCCATCGACGCCTTCAGCTTCTCGAGGAAGTAGGGGAGCTGGCCGACGCGGAACTTGCAGATCTTGTTGAACTCGAGGATGCGCTCTTCGCGGTTGCCGTGGTGCGACGCCGGGTGGAACGGCTGGGTCGACTCGCACTCCGGGAACACCCGGTTCTGCGAGTCGCGGCCGGTCTTGAAGGTGATGATGCGCGTCATGTCGGTCTCGAGCGCCAGCACCTGCAGGTCGAACATCAGCCGCATGTGTTCGGTGAACGAGTCGGGCACGCCGGCCGGCGCGCCGGGCAGCTCGCGCGCCTCGCCGCTGTTGTTGCGGGCCTCGATGGCCTGGATGCGGCGCTCGATCTCGCGGACGTTGTCGAGGTACTTGTCGAGCCGGGTGCGGTCGCTGGTACCCAGTTCCTTGCGCACGTCGGCGACCTGGCCGGCGATCCAGTCGAGGATGCTGCGCCGGGTCTGGCGGCGCTCGGCGCGATCGGCGGTCGAGCCGCCCGAGCCGAACAGCATGTCGAAGGCGACGCGCGGGTCGCGGATCATCGGCAGCGGATCGTTGGGCGACGCCCAGCTGATCGAGTCGGTGTAGGCGCAGGAGTAGTTGTAGGTGCAGCCGCCGGCCTGGTCGAGGTTCTCGATGCAGAACTGCATCGACGGGAGCGGCGTGGACTGCCCGAAGCGCTGGGCGTACATCTGGTCCATCGACGTGCCGCACCAGATGTCGGACCCCTGCGTCTGCTTGGGATGCGACTGGGTCAGGAACACCGCGCTCGAGCGGAAGTGATCGCCGCCGATCTCGGGCAGCGCGAAGGCCTCGGCCATCCGCACGTCGGTGTTGCTGACCACCGTCAGGTAGTCGCGGAAGGGCTCGAGCGCCTTCAGCGGATTGTCGGTCACCAGCTGCGAAGTCCTGGCCGGTCTTCTCCGGCGCGAAGAGGAACTTCGACGCGGCCCAGTCGTTGCAGCCCGCCAGCCCGTGCACTTCCTCGATGCAGACCAGGCGCGTGCGCTCCGGCGCCTTCGCCAGCAGCCGGCCGGCGGGCACCATCGCGTCCAGGAAGGGCAGGGCCACAGTGGCTCCGGCGGCGCCGCGGAGGAAGGTGCGTCGGGGCAGCTGCTTTCCGGTGATGAACGACATCGGTGTCTCCTGATACGTGGACGGTCGGGGAACTAACGTCTCGCCGCGTCCTGGACGGCGTCGGTCGACGCCGGGGCCTCGGAACGCTTCCGCTGGAAGGCGTCGCTCTTGACGACGCCGAGGATGAACGACGACATGCGGTAGCCGTCGCCGGCCGCCTGTCTGGTGATCGCGCGAACCGTCGGCTGGTCGAAGTTCTCGATGCGCCGGCCGAGGGCGATAGGCCATCAGGTTCTCGGTGAAGGTGCGCACCAGCGGCTCGGGCCGCTTCATCAGCGCGTCGGTCAGCTGGCCGAGGTCGTTGATCGGGCTGCCGTCGTAGTAGTCGCCGCGGGTGTCGAGCGGCATGCCGTTCTCGCGCACCCGCAGCCGGCCGGTGACGTCGAAGCTGTCGAGCGACAGGCCGATCGGATCCATGAACCGGTGGCAGGCGTTGCAGGTCGGGTTGGCGCGGTGCATCTCCATCCGCTCGCGCGTGGTGAGCAGCTTGCCGTCCTTGGCCTCGCCGGTCTCCTCGAGCGCCGGGACGTTGGGCGGCGGCGGCGGCGGCGGCGTGCCGAGCAGCACCTCCATCACCCACTTGCCGCGCAGCACCGGCGAGGTGCGGTTGGCGAGCGAGGTCTGCACCAGCATCGACGCCCTGGCCGAGCAGGCCGCGGCGCGTGCGGTCGGGATAGGGCACCTTGCGGAACTGCGGGCCGACCACGCCCGGGAAGCCGTAGTGACGGGCCAGCCGCTCGTTCACGAACGTGTAGTCGGCGGTGTAGAGATCGAGCAGGCTGCGCGTCGCGGCGCACCAGGTCGTTGAAGAAGGTGTCGGTCTCTTCCTTCATCGCCGCGGCGATGTTGTCGTCGAAGTTCGGGAAGAAGTTCGGATCGGGATGGACCTTGTCGAGGTCCTGGAGCCGCAGCCACTGGGCGGCGAAGCGGGTGCCGAGCGCCGCGGCGCGCGGGTCGGCCAGCATGCGCCGCGCCTGCTTCTCGAGCACGCCGGGCGCCGTCAGCTTGCCGCTCCTGGCGAGCGCCGAGCAGCTCCTGGTCGGGCGGAGCGCCCCAGAGGAAGAACGAGAGGCGCGAGGCGAGGTCGAGGTCGGCGACGCGGGTCGAGCCCTGGGCCGCCGTCGGCCGGCCGCTCGCGCTCCATCCGGAACACGAAGTGCGGGCTGGCCAGCACCGCCTCGAGCGCCGCGCGCACCCCGGCCTCGAAGCCGCCGGCGGGCGGCGCCCTTCTCGTAGAACGGCATCAGGCTGTCGACTTCGGCAGCGGTCAACGGCCGGCGATAGGCGTCGCCGGCCAGGCGCGTGACGATCGAGCGGCGCACAGGTCCGCTCCTCGGCGGCCGAGGTCGGGCGGCAGGTGAAGATGCGCTGCCGGCTCGGCGTCTCGGAGACGCCGGTGGCGTTGTAGGGACCGGCGATGACGACGTCGCGCAGGTGCGGCAGCGTGGTGATCCCGGCGCCGCCCGAGCCGCCGCCGGCGTAGCGACCACTCGTGCGGCTTGATCAGGTCCTCGTAGGGACCGTCGGTGCGCTTGACGAAGGCGCCGCCACCTTGTGCTCGCCGGCGCGGACCAGGATCGGATCGGTGCGGAACGGAAAGCCGCCGCGGCCGTCGGCGGCCGCGGCCGGCGCGTTCTCGAACTTGACCAGCGCGACGCGCTGGCCGTCGATCGAGACGTCGATGTCCTCGCCGCGGGCGTTGTCGCCCGAGATGACCAGCAGCTCGAACTCGTACTCGGCGTCGGCCGGGAAGACGTGGTTGACCACCATCCCGCCGCGCGTCCCGTAGGGCGCGCCCTCGACGTGATCCCACGGATGCTGCGAGACGTAGCTCGGGTTGGTGTAGACCTGATCGACGCGGGCCGCCTGGCGGTCGCCCACCGCCATCCGGCTGATGTCGCCGGCGGCGTTGAGGTAGGCCTCGAGCAACGTCGGCGACAGGCCCTGCTCGTCGGCGATGTTGTCGAAGTTGGCGCTCTTCTGGTCGAGCGGCAGCCAGTTGGCGGCGTTCACGTCGAGCGCCAGCAGGTCGGCGATCGCGCGCTCGTACTCGGGCCGGTTCAACCGCTGGAACGTGCGCCGTCCCGGGTTGGGATTCGACGCCGCGTACTCGTCCATGCGCGCCTCGAGCGAGGTGGTCAGGGCCTGCAGCTGCGCCGCCTCGGGCTTCTTGGCCCCCGGCGGCGGCATCAGCCCGGCGCTCAGCTTGCGAATCATCTTCTCGACCACGTCCTGCTGCTCGTGGGCCTTCATCGCGTCGAAGCCGGCCAGCGACAACCCGCCGGCTTTCGCGCGCTCGCTATGGCAGGTGGCGCAGTAGGTCTTGACCAGGTCGCTCTGCTCGCGCGCCGACAGCGCGGTGGGCACGGCATGCGAGGCCACTGGTGCGACCGGTGCCGGGCGCGGGGCTTGGCGGCTCGCGGTGGCGGCCGGCGTCGAGGTCTGCGAACTGGGGGCGGGCGCTCGATCCCGAGCGGCCAGACCGGTCGACATGGTCAGGCCGACACCGAGGAGCGCTGCGCCCACGACTGTGACACTCGCACGCGTCATCCGTCTCACCCCGTCGCTTCAAGGCAGGGGACACCCCGGCCGGACCTGTCCCGATCACGAAAAATATACACCGGATAGTGCTGCGAAAATCGCGAATTCACTCGGAAAACATGCAATATCACGCCGCAGTTTGTCTCGTGTTGTCACTCCGTGGCGGACGGCCACGGCCGGGCTTCGACCGACCTTCGATCACGGTCCGGAGGCACCCACACCGCCCGCGCGCGGCGGTCGCCCACGACGTCGAACGAATAGTGGTCCGCGTGCAGCGTTCGCGCCGCGCCGAAGGTGGCAACCGCACTGCGCACCGCGTCGAGGCGCGACGGCGGGTTCGCGGCCCGCAGGTGCTCGACGATGACCCCGGCCCAGAACCGCGTCAGCGTCTCGTGATACCCGCTGGTGTCGGTGTTGGCGGTCCCCACCGCCTCGTTGTAGGCGGTGATCCCGCGCTTCATCGCGCCGAACACGGCCTCGACATCGGGCGCCTCCCAGGCGTGCCAGGCGCACACGGCCACGTGCGCCGCGTGGGTCCACTCGGGCTTGGGCAGGGTGCCGGCGCGCCAGGCGGCGACGAAGGCGTCCAGGGCGGCCTCGCCGGCCAGATGAGCCGGCGGGGCCTGGAGGAGCGGGTCGGGCACGTGGCCTGTTACACTAGATCGTTTGCGGACGCCGGCCCAGGGCCGGCCAGGAGACCAGGACGATGATCTCGGTGAGCGGCGTGTCGATGCGGTACGGCTCGAAGGTACTCTTCGACGACGTCACGACGATGTTCTCGGACGGGCGGCGCTACGGGCTGACCGGGCCCAACGGGGCGGGCAAGTCCACCTTCATGAAGCTGCTCACCGGCGAGCTGGCGCCGCAGCGCGGCGAGGTGGCCCGGCCCGGCCGGCTCGGCGTGCTGCGCCAGGACCAGTTCGCGTTCGACCAGTTCCGCGTCATCGACGCCGTGATCATGGGCAACGCGCCGCTGTGGGCGGCGCTCGAGGAGCGCGACCTGCTCTACGCCAAGGCGGCGCTCACCGACGCCGATGGCATGCGGCTGGGCGAGCTCGAGGGCATCATCGGCGAGCACGACGGCTACTCGGCCGAGAGCGACGCCGCGGTGCTGCTCGACGGTCTCGACATCCCCGGCCACCTGCACGAGCGACCCATGGCGGAGCTGCAGGGTGGCCAGAAGGTGCGGGTACTGCTGGCCCAGGCGCTCTTCGGCCGTCCCCAGGCCCTGCTCCTCGACGAGCCCACCAACCACCTGGACCTCGACTCGATCCACTGGCTGGTGGAGTTCCTGAGTCGCTACGAGGGCGTGCTGGTCGTCATCTCGCACGACCGCCACTTCCTGAACGCGGTCTGCACCCACACCGCCGACATCGACTACCAGACGATCATCACCTACACCGGCGGCTACGACGAGATGGTGCTGGCCAAGACCCAGATCCGCTCCCGCCTCGAGTCGCAGAACGAGCAGCGCGAGAAGAAGATCGCGCAGCTGAACGATTTCATCCAGCGCTTCTCGGCCGGCACGCGCTCGAGCCAGGTGCAGTCGCGGCGCAAGGAAGTGGAGCGGCTGCAGACCACCGACCTGGCCCGCTCGAACATCGCCCGTCCGTACATCAGGTTCACCCAGAACCGTCCGTCGGGGCGCCTGGCGATGGAATGCAGCGACGTGGCCAAGGCCCACGACGGCGAGGCGGTGATTCGCGACTTTGATGCCATCGTCAACCGCGGCGAGCGGATCGTCCTGGTCGGCAGGAACGGCCTCGGCAAGACGACCTTGCTGAAGGCGCTGCTGGCCGACGCGCCCGGGCAACCGGCGGCGCCCGGCGACATCGACGCCGGCGCCGTGCGCTGGGGTCACGAAGTGTCGATCGGCTACTTCGCCCAGGATCACACCGGCGCGATCGAGCACGGCCTCACCGCCGTGGAGTGGCTGCACCGCTTCGACCCCGATGCCTCGCGGCAGGACATCCACGGCCTGCTCGGCCAGATGCTGTTCAGCGGCGAAGAGGGTCACAAGCCGACGGCGGCGCTGTCGGGCGGCGAGACGGCGCGGCTGCTGTTCTGCCGCCTCATGCTGCAGAAGCCCAACGTCCTGGTGCTCGACGAGCCGACCAATCACCTCGACCTCGAGTCGATCAATGCGCTCAGCGCCGCCCTGCAGAAGTTCGAAGGCACGGTGTTCCTGGTGACCCACGACGAGGATCTGATGGACGCCGTGGCGACGCGCGTGTGGCAGTTCGACGGCGGCGGCGTCCACGACTTCAAGGGCACGTTCGAGGAGTTCAACACGACCGCGGCCGCCGGCCGCTGAGCGGCGCGCCCCCGATCACCAAGCCTCCTGCTGGGCCATAATGCCGCGCGTGCCTCGAACCCGCGACGGCATCACCAGCGCCGGATGGAAGATCGTGCTGCTCGCCAGCCTGGGGGGCACGCTCGAGTTCTACGACTTCGTCGTCTTCGGGGTGTTCGCGCGCGACATCGCCGAGGCGATCTTCCCCAATACCACGCCGATCGTGTCGCTCATGGCGTCGTTCGGCGCGTTCGCGGCCGGCTATCTGGCCCGGCCGATCGGCGGACTCGTCCTCAGCCACTACGGCGACCGCTACGGGCGGCGCACCGTGTTCCTGCTGTCGCTCTTCGTCATGTCGGCGGCCACGCTGGGGATGGGGCTGGTGCCGTCCTACGCCGCGTGGGGCGTGTGGGCCAGCTTCACCATGGTGACGCTGCGGCTGGTGCAGGGCTTCTGCATCGGCGGCGAGCTGCCCGGCGCGCTCACCTACGTGGTCGAGACTGCGCCGAAGCATGCGCCGTTCGTCTGCGGGCTGGTCTTCGCGTGCGTCACGATGGGCGTGGCGGTCGCCTCGGGTGTCAGCCTGGGTGTGCGCACGTGGCTGGCGCCGGAGCTGGTGCCGATCTACGGCTGGCGGATCGCGTTCGTGCTCGGTGGCCTGGCCGGCCTCCTCAGCTTCCTGATGCGCCGGGCGATGGAGGAGTCGCCGGAGTTCGCGCGCATGAAGGCGCTGGCCTCGAAGCGGCCGTTCGGTGAGGTGCTGCAGACGCACCGCGGCGCGGTACTGGCGGGCATCGGCGGATTGGCGGCCACGGGCGGCTTCAACGGCCTCTTCTTCGCGCTGATGCCGGCGTACCTGTCGGGCGTGCTGCAGTACGGCGCCCGCGACGCCGTCATCGCCCAGACCGTGGGCGTCGTGGTCCACGCCGTGGCGATCCTTGGTGTCGGCCGGCTGGCCGATCGCTTCTCGCCCCGGCTGATGATCGGCCTTGGCGCCACGATCCTGCTGCTGTTCGCCTTCCCGTTCTACAACGCGCTCGCCTCGCGGTCGATCGGCCTGGTGCCGGCGATGGTGCTGGCGGCGCTGGCGGCCAGCCTGGTGAACGGCACCTTCGCGGTGCTGTTGACCGACCTCTTCCCGACGCGAATCCGGTTCACGGGCGTCGCGCTGGTCTTCAACGTGGCATTCACCCTGTTCAGCGGCACCGCGCCGCTGGTAGCGACGACCCTCATCCGCGAGACCGGGCTGTCGACGGCGCCGGCGCTGGTCATGATCGGCTGCGGCGTGCTGACACTGCTGGCCGCGGCCGGGCTCGGCAGTCTCGGCGGGAACGTGCTGCGGGGCCGGGGCACCGGGGAGCCCGCAGCGGAGATCGCCGCCGGCGCCGCCCTCCGATGACCGTGACGCTGGCGGCGCTGCGCCGCTTCGCGGTGGCCCGCAGCCTGTTCCCGCCAATCAGCCTGCAAGCGGCGATCGATCGGCTCGGCTACGTGCAGGCCGACCCGATCCGCGCCCCGGCCCGCGCGCAGGACCTCATCCTGCGGCACCGTGTCGACGGCTACCTGGCCGGGGATCTCGAACGCCGCTACCGATCGCTCGACGTCGAAGAAGACTTCTTCGTCAACTACGGCTTCCTGCCGCGCCGGACCTACGCCGCTGATGCACCCGCGCGGCGGCTTCGGCGCCTGGCCCTCACCAGGCGCCCGGATGGGGGCCAGGGTGCTGGCGTTCGTCCGCGACCGCGGGCCGGTCCACCCCCGCGACGTCGACGCGCACTTCGCGCACGGGGCGGTCCGCAACTACTGGGGCGGCTCCTCCAACGCCACGACCCACGCGCTCGACCACCTGCACTACCGCGGGCTGCTGCGCGTGCACGGCCGCGAAGGCGGCATCCGCCTCTACGCCGCGCAGGTGCACGGGCCGGCGGCGACCCGGCTGGAGGAGCGTCGCGCCCGGCTCGACGTCCTGGTCGACGCCGTCGTGCAGGCCTACGCGCCGCTGCCGGCAGCGACCTTGTCGTGGCTCGTCCGCCGGCTGCGGTTCGCGGCGCCGCAGTGGCAGTCGCAGCTGACCGCGGCGCTGGCGAGGGCGAGGGCGCGTCTGGCCCACGCGCCCGTGGAAGGGGTCACGTGGTACTGGCCGCCGTTGGAGTCCCCGGCAGAGGTCGATTCACCCGATGCCGTGCGCTTGCTCGCGCCCTTCGATCCGGTGGTCTGGGATCGGCGGCGCTTCGAGGTGCTGTGGGGCTGGGCCTACCGGTTCGAAGCGTACACGCCCGAGGTGAAGCGGAAGCTCGGTTACTACGCGCTGCCGGTGCTGTGGCGCGATCGGGTGATCGGCTGGGCCAACGTGAGCGCCGCCGGCGGAGTGGTGCAGGCGCGCTTCGGCTATGCGACCGGGCGGCCGCCGCGCGATCGCGGCTACGCCACGGCGCTCGAGGCCGAGGTCGAGGCGATGCGCGCGTTCCTCGTGGCCCCGCGCGCAGGTACGACGCAGGACGGCCCTTCTGAGCCGCTCACGGCGGAGCTGAAGCTCCGCCCTACATCGAATCGAAAACCGTGACTAGCGCTGTGGCGCTGCGGTCGTGGCTGCTGCCGCCGGCCAGCCCTTGTCGATCGGCTTGGCCGGGTCGGCGGTGATGGCCAGGTCGGCGCAGTGGTGATACGAGTAGCCGCCCGGCTGGTTGTAGGCGTGCTCGGCCATGAACTGGATGACCTGCAGCGTGCACTTCGGGCAGGAGATGTTCGGGAGCGCGATGTCGGCCTCGTAGGTGGCCGGACTGGCTGGCTTCGTGTAGTGCGGGAACAGCCCATCGGCGAGCACCGGCAGCTGCGGCGGGCTCTGAATCACGCCCCACACCGACCGCGGACCCTTCTCGGTCACCCGCTCGAAGGTCATCGGGTCGGGCGGCAGCTCCTCGCGCGAGTTCACCGCCAGCGCCACCCGGTAGTGTCCCGGATGGTAGATGGTCTCGACGACCTTCAGGTGCAGCAGCGAACCGCCGGTCACCTTGGTGATCGCGCCGCTCATCTTGGCGTCGGCGGTGACCCCGCACGGCGTCGACTTCTGCGGGTCGCCGCGCTCGTTCTCGACGATCCAGGACGCCGGCTCGACGAGCTTGAAGTGGGCGAGCAGGTTGACGGGTGCCGCGGCGAGGGCGGCGGCGGCGACGGCGAGCGGAGCGAGCGGCATGCGCATGGTGGGGGCCTCGTGGAGCGAGGCTCATTCTACGCTCCTACGCATCCGCCCGCCGGGCAGCCCGACGTGCGGCGACTCGGGTGTGACGCGCTAGCAGCCGTAGCCGTACGGGTCGGGGCACGGCGGCGGCTCGGGGGCCGTGGCGCCATTGATGCTGCCGACCATCGACGGATGCACCGAGCAGTGGAACTTCAGCGCGCTGGTGTTGCGCACGGTGAACCCCCGGCTGGTGGCGCCCGGGGCGACGTCGCCGAGGTCGGCCGAGCCGTCGTCCATGACGATGCGGTGCATGGCCGAGTCGTTGTTGCGGAACATCACCGTGTCACCGGCGGCGGCCCGCACCGGGTTGGGTTGGTAGGCAGCGTTGCCGATGGAGCCGACGACGTTGACGGTGACCGTGGTCGCGGCCGGCGGCGTGGGCGTACTCGGCGCACTGGGAGCCGTCGGCGTCGAGCCACCACCACCACCGCCACAGCCCCAGGCGGCCGCGGCGATGAGCGCCGCGACGAGGGAGCCGGAGACGAGTCGAAAGTGCATCTGGGAAACCTCCTGGCGCAGCGGTACCACAGAGCAAGCGCGGTACCAGCGCGGTCGGCGGTTGTCACCGCGAAAATCTCGCGAAACGGCCGTTCGGCGGGCGCCGGGGCTTACGTCGGCCGTAAGCGGTTACGTCGCACGTCCCAGTTCCGCCGGCACCGGGGCCTCGACGGCGAGGTCGCCGAGGCCGCCGGGATGTGCGCACTGCAGGCGCCACGCATGGAGCAGGTAGCCGCCGTCGCCGGGGAGGCCGGGGTGGTCGCGCTGCAGGCCGCCGCCGGCGGCGTAGAGCGGATCGCCGACCAGCGGATGCCCGGCCCACGCGCAGTGGATGCGGATCTGGTGAGGCCGGCCGGTGGTGATGCGGACGTCGAGCAGCGCCGCGCCGTCGCGGCGCTCGGCCACGGCGAGCCGGCTGACGGCGGCGCGGCCATCGGCTCGCGCCGCGTGGACGCTTCCCAGCCGCGGATGCGGCACCGGGCCGATCGGCTGCCGCACCTCGAGGGCGTCCCACGGCGGCGCGCCGGCCGCCAGCGCCCGGTAGTCCTTCTGCACCGCGTGGGCGCGCCAGGTGAGCGCGAGGGCCGATGCGGCGCGCGCCGTTCGGGCGAAGAGCACGACGCCCGAGGTGAAGCGGCCAAGCCGGTGCAGCGGGCGGACGTGACCGAAGCGTTCCTGCACCAGGTGCAGCAGCGTGTGCTCGAGGAAGCCCCCGGCCGGCATCGTCGGCAGCCCGCTCGGCTTGGACACGGCCACGACGGCGTCGTCCTCGTACAGCACGGTGAAGGCGCGCGGCACCTCGGGCTCCGGCCACGGCGGCCGGTGCCACACGACGACCTCGCCGGCGCGCAGCACGTCGCCGGCTCCCGCGCGTCGGCCGCCGATCTCGACCTCGCCGCGTTCGATGCGCGCCTGCCATTCTTCCGGCGGCGAATGACGGAATCGCTCCGCCAGGAAGGCGACGACCGTACTGCCCACCCCGGCGGGATCGACGGTGGAGCGGTAGGAGTAGCCTTTGTTCATGGATCAGCGGCTACAGTCTGACAGCCTGATTCTTACCGCTAGCCGCTAGCCGCTAGCCGCTAGCCGCTACCCGCGCGCCCCCGGCGCAGCCAGCCGGGGCGCGGCGCTGATGATGGACTCCCGGACCCGGGAATGCTAGAGTCCGGCGCGTACAACCGTTACGTCTGTAACAGGTTGCACGGCCGAACCCCCAGCGGCCCCGGGTGCGAAAAGCAGAAGGGAGACGATGATGAGGGCTCTTCGTCGTTCGCCGTGGCTGGCGCTCGTCAGCCTGCTCGTGATGGCACCTCCCGCGCCGGCACAGATCGAGCAGGCGCGTCTCAACGGCATCGTCACCGACGCCCAGGGGGCGGTGCTGCCCGGCGTGACGGTCACCGCCCGATCGCCGGCCCTCATCGGCGGCCAGACCACCGTCACCGAGGCCGACGGCCGCTTCCGTTTTGTGGCACTTCCCGGCGGCACCTACGCCATCACCTTCGAACTCACCGGATTCCAGACCACGGTGCGCGAGGGCATCCTGCTCCGGCTGGGCCAGACGATCACCGTCGACAACCAGCTCCAGGTGGCCACGCTGCAGGAGTCGGTCACCGTCACCGGCGAGTCCCCGGTGGTGGACGTGACGACCACCGCCGTGGGGACGACCTTCGACGCCGAGAAGCTGATTGGCATTCCGAGCGCCACCGACATGTGGGCGGTGCTCTCGCAGGCGCCCGGCGTGCGCATGCAGGGCTACGACGTGGGCGGCAGCCACAAGAGCCAGGCCCTCGGCTACGAAGGCTTCGGCGTGCGCGGCCAGAGCCAGTTCACCATCGACGGCATCCAGTCGGAGGGCAACTACCCGAACGCCTTGTCGATGGAGGAGATCGCCGTGAGCGCCGCCGGCGGCGACGTCGAGATCAACAGCCCCGGCGCGGCCATCGCGCTGACCATCAAGAGCGGCGGCAACACCTTCCGCAGCCTCAACAGCATCGTCTGGCAGCCCGAGTCGTTCTCCTCGGACAACGTCGACGACGAGACCGCGGCGCGGGGCTTCACCGGCAACCCGAACCTGCTCTACGTCGAGGACCACCACGACATCGGCGGCCCGATCATGCGCGACAAGATGTGGTTCTTCGCCGCCTACAACTACTTCCGCATCGACAAGATCGTGTCGGGCATCCCGCAGGCGATCGCCACCGACCTGGGCATCTTCCACGAGGTGCCGGTCAAGCTGACCTACAAGATGACCCAGTCCGACACGCTGCAGATGCACTACCAGTGGGGCTACAAGTACAAGCCGCTGCGCGGGCTGTCGGCCACCACGCCGCGCGAGTCGGTGCTCGAACAGGACAGCCCGTACTGGACCGGCAAGCTGCAATGGCAGCGGGTGTGGTCGAACCGCCTGTTCACCGACCTGCGCTACGGCTTCCACGGCTTCGACTGGCCGATGCAGCCCAACGTGCCTTTCACGCGAGAGCCCGCCGCGCATCGACACTGCCACCAACATCAACGCCGGCGCCGGCTGGGACGCGTTCGACAACAAGCCGTTCCGCCCGCAGGGGCTGCTCACCGCCACCTATTACCTGCCGACCCGCACCGGGAACCACGACCTGAAGTTCGGCGGCGGCTACGTCATGGACATCGAGCGGACCGTCATCAACGGCAACTCGGGCCCGATCCGCTACCGCGATCGAGCCGGCCTCACCGACGAGATCGAGATGGTCGACGTCGGCACCCGCGAGTCGCTGTACGACACCTGGACCGGTCCCGACAACCGCAACGAGATCATCACGGTGTTCCTGCAGGACCGCTGGAGCCCGACCCCGAACCTGACCTTCCTGGCCGGGCTGCGCTACGACCGGCAGCGGGGGTTCTACGAGCCGGGCAAGCGGGCCCCGGTGCTGACCGACATCTTCCCGACGCGTGAGACCGAGGGCCGCTCGTTCGAGCCGAAGCACAACTGGGCGCCGCGGTTCGGCGCCAACTACGCCTTCAGCGGCGGCAAGACGGTGGTCAAGGCCTTCTGGGGCCGCTTCTACAACGAATTGACCACCGTGCTCGGCAACAACAGCAACCCCGGCGGGGAGAACTACCGCATCTACAAGTTCAACGACCTGAACGGCAACCGGCTCTACGACGGGACCGGCGAGCTCGGCGCGCTGGTCTCGGCGCGCGGCGGCATCTCGACGACCATCGACGAGGACTTCGACCCGCCCTACGCCGACGAGATCAGCAGCGCCCTCGAGCACCAGTTCTGGGGCGAGTCGTCGGTGCGGGTGGCCTACGTGCGCAAGATGGTGCGCAACGAGATCGGCCTCCAGAACGTCGCCCGGCTGGGCCAGTACACCGTGCCCCGCTCGGTGGTGGTGAACATTCAGGACTTCGGCGGTCCGGTCACCGGAACGCAGACCTTCGACGTGTTCGACATCCCCGACAGCCTGCGCGGCGTGGTCCAGAACGTCTACGGCAACTGGCCCGATGCCAACGGCAACTACGACACCATCCAGCTGGGCTTCAACAAGCGGTGGCCGGGCGGCTTCTTCGTGCAGAGCAGCTTCGACTACCAGTGGCGCGACGAGCTGCGCGGCGGCAGCGCGACCAGCAGCACCAGCACGATCAACATCACCACCAGCCCACTCAACACCGATCCCCTGGGGGTCGGCTTCTTCCAGAACGTGCGCCCGGACGAGCCGAACCGCCAGGAGACCACCAACTGGTCGGCCCGCGTCGCCGGCCGCTACGTGTTCAAGTGGGACATCGGCCTGGGCGTCAACTACCGGGTGCAGAGTGGCTACGGCTACACCCGCATCGCCACGGTGAGCCTGGCCAACGCCGGCACGGCGCAGTTCTTCTTCGACGCCCTCGACAACCAGTACTCCGACGTCGTGCCGATCCTCGACCTGCGCCTGGACAAGACGTTCGTCTTCGGCGGCCGCTTCCGCACGGCGCTGATCCTCGACGCCTACAACCTGATGAACAACAACGCCGTGTCGAACTTCAACATCAGCAACGGCACGCAGTACAACCGGATCATCGCCACGCTCGACCCGCGCACGGTGCAGGTGGGATTCAGGTTCGAATTCTAGAGGCGGGGCTCGGGTCCCGGGTCCCGGGGCTCGGGCTTCCACGATGTCACGCTGACGGCGGAGGCCGGGCGTCCGCCGCAGTCGTCGCCCGTCACGGCTGTGCTGGACTTTCGGCGCGGTGGGGCTGACACTCGGAAGACAGGGAACAGGGAACAGGGACACATGAGAGCGTGCTTCGCGGCGTTGGGACTGGTCTTGATCGGCGCTGGATCAGCCGGAGCGCAGACGCCGGCGCCGGTGGCCGCGCATCAGGGGCTGGTCAACCAGTACTGCGCCGGGTGCCACAACGACCGGCGCCAGTCGGGCGGGTTCTCGTGGACGTCGATCGACCTGGCCGATCCGGCCGCCAATGCCGCGCAGAGCGAGAAGGTGATCCGCCGCCTGCGCTCCGGGCTGATGCCGCCGCCGGGCGCGCCGCGGCCCGACGCCGCCAGCCTGACGAGCCTGGCCGGGGCGTTGGAAACGGCGATCGATCGCCAGGCGGCGCAGCGGCCGTACGCCGGTGCGCCGGAGCTGCGGCGCCTCAATCGCACCGAGTATCGCAACTCGATCCGCGATCTCCTGCACGCTCGACGTCGACGTCTCGGCGATGCTGCCGCAGGATCAGCTCGGCCGCGGCTTCGACAACATGGCCGAAGCGCTCACGGTCACCCCGGCGCTGGTGCAGGGCTACGTGCGCGCGGCCAGCAAGATCAGCCGCGAGGCGCTGGGCGACCGCGACGTGGCGCCGGCGATGACGATGTACCGCGTGCCCAAGGTGGTCAACCAGATGCGCCACGTCGAGGGCGCGCCCTGGGGACGCGCGGCGGCACCGCCCTGGTGCACACGTTCCCGGCCGACGGCGACTACACGTTCCGGCTGGCGTTCTACTACGACTACCTCGAGACGCTGTTCGGGCAGAGCCTGCCGCAAGAACCTGCAGGGCCAGCAGATCGAGGTGGCCGTCGACGGTGCGCGCGTGGCGCTCTTCACGATCGATCCGTCGATTCCCGAGACCAAGGCCCTGCTGACCACGCCGCCGATCCGGATCACGGCCGGCCCGCACCGCGTGGCGGCGGCGTTCCTGGCCACGTTCGACGGGCCCACCGAGGACCAGTTCCGGCCGGTCGAGCAGTCGATGATCGACATCAGCGCCGGCGTGCCCGGCCTGGTCGCGCTGCCGCACCTGCTGTCGATGACGGTGGCCGGCCCGCACGTCGGTCACCGGCGTGTCCGACACGCCCAGCCGCCGGAAGATCCTCAGCTGCGCCCCGGCGTCGGCGGCCGACGAGATGCCGTGTGCGCAGCGCATCATCGCCGCGCTCGCCCGCCAGGCCTACCGCCGCGCCGCTGACCGACGCCGACAGCGAGATGCTGATGGGCTACTTCAAGGAAGGCCGGCAGGAGGGCAGCTTCGAGCGCGGGATTCGCATGGCCGTGCAGGCGATCCTCGCCAGCCCCAAGTTCGTGTTCCGTTTCGAGCGGCCGGCCGGGCCGGCGGCGCGGACGGCCGCCACCTACCGCATCACCGACCTGGAGCTGGCGTCGCGCCTGTCCTATTTCCTGTGGAGCAGCGCGCCCGACGAGCCGCTCCTCGCCCTGGCCGCGGCCGGGAAGCTGCGCGAGCCGGCGGTGCTCGAGCGGGAGGTGCAGCGCCTGCTGGCCGATCGCCGGTCCCAGGCGCTGATGGACAACTTCGCGGTGCAGTGGCTCCGGCTGCAGAACGTGAAGGAGGCCGACCCCGACGGCGGGCTGTTCCCGAACTTCACGCGCAACCTCGGCCAGTCGATGACCCAGGAGACCAAGCTGCTCTTCGACAGCGTCGTGCGTGAGGATCGGAGCCTCCTCGATCTGCTGACCGCCGACTACACGTTCGTCGACGAGGTGCTGGCGAAGCATTACGGCATCTCCGGACGTGACCGGCGCGGCAGTTCCGCCGCGTGCCGGTCACCGACCCCAACCGCCGCGGCCTGCTCGGCACATGCCAGCGTGCTGACACTCACCTCGCTGGCGACGCGCACCTCGCCGGTGCTGCGCGGCAAGTACGTGATGGAAGTGCTGATGGGCGTGGCCCCGCCGGCGCCGCCGGCCGACGTGCCGCCGCTCGAGGAGAACGTCGAGAACGAGCGGCCCTTGCCGGTACGCGAGCGGCTCGCCAAGCACCGGGCCAACGCCGCCTGTGCCGCCTGCCACAACATGATGGACCCGATCGGGCTGGCGCTCGAGAACTTCGACGCCGTCGGCGTGTGGCGCAACACCGACAGCGGCGCGGCCGTGGACCCGTCGGGGCAGCTGTTCGACGGTACTCCGCTCGACGGCCCGGTCAGCCTCCGCACCGCCGTGCTGGCGCACAGCGATGCCTACGTCACGACCTTCGCCGAGAACTTCCTGAGCTATGGCCTCGGCCGTCAGCTCGACCCGCGCGACATGCCGACGGTTCGGGCGATCGTCCGCGATGCCGCCGCGCACGACTACCGGCTGTCGCGCTTCCTCATCGGCGTCGTCACGAGCGTGCCGTTCCAGATGCGACAGACCGATGAGGCCGCCACCACGCTGGTGTCGACGCCACCCGCCCGTCCGGCGACGGCGCGCGGTGGCGCGCGCCGGTAGGCAGCTCAGGAGACCCGTAGCGATGTATCTCACCCGCAAGGCCGTCTCCCGGCGCACGGTGCTCCGCGGCATGGGCGCCGCGGTGTCGCTGCCGCTGCTCGAGGCGATGGTGCCGGCGCAGACGCTGCTCGCCCGCACCGCTGCCGTGCCGAAGACCCGGCTGGTCTGCATCGAGATGGTGCACGGGTCGGCCGGCAGCACCCAGCACGGCATGGACAAGCACTACTGGATGCCGGAGACGGACGGGCGCGACTTCCGACTTCACGCCGATCCTCGAGCCGCTCGAGCCGTTCCGCGACTACGTGACCGTGGTGACCAGGACCGATCTGCGGGCGGCCGAGGCCTGGTCGGCCAACGAGGAGGGCGCCGATCACTTCCGCTCGAGCGCCGTGTTCCTCACCGCCGCGCACCCCAAGCAGACCGAAGGGTCGGATGTCGAGGCCGGCACCTCGATCGACCAGCTCTACGCCCAGCACGTCCGGCCAGGACACGCCGATGCCGTCGCTGCAGCTGGGCATCGAGAACGTCGACCAGGCCGGTGCCTGCGGCTTCAACTACGCCTGCGTCTACTCCGGGCCGATCAGCTGGTCGTCGCCGACCACGCCGATGCCGATGACCATCGATCCGCGGATGGCCTTCGAGAACCTGTTCGGCGACGGCGGGTCGCCGCAGGATCGCGCCGCCCGCCAGCGCGCCAACAAGAGCATCCTCGACGGCATCACCCGCGACGTCGGCCGGCTGCAGCGCGACCTCGGGCGCGCGCGACCGGGCCCGGCTGGCGACCTATCTGGACAGCGTCCGGGAGATCGAGCGGCGGATCGAGAAGATCGAGCAGCGCAACGCCAGCGGGGAAGAGCGCGAGCTGCCGGCGGCGCCGTTCGGCGTGCCCGACTCGTGGGAAGAGCACGTCAAGCTGATGTTCGACCTGCAGGTGCTGGCCTTCTCGTCGGAGGTGACGCGGGTGTCGTCCTTCAAGATGAGCCGCGACACCAGCAACCGCGTGTTCCCCGACAGCGGGATCAAGACGCCGTTCCACACCATGTCGCACCACGGTTCGGTGGCGTCGACGCATCGACGAGTACGCCAAGCTCAACCGCTACCACATGACGCATGCTGCCGTATTTCCTCGAGAAGATGCGCAGCACGCCCGACGGCGACGGCAACCTGCTCGACCACTCGCTGATCCTGTGGGGCAGCCCGATGGGCGACTCGAACGTGCACGCCCACAAGCGCCTGCCGGTGCTGCTGCTCGGCAAGGCCGGCGGCGCGGTGCGCGGCAACCACCACGTGCAGTGCGCCGACGAGACGCCGTACGCCAACGTGCTGCTCTCGACGCTGCGGGCAGCTCGGCGTGGACCAGAAATCGATCGGCGACAGCACCGGCGAGGTGGCGCTATGACCCTGCGAATTACGCTGGTGGTGGCCGTCCTGCTGGCGGTCGGGGCAACCCGGCTCGCCGCCGCCCCCGACAACCCGATCGTGCTCACCGCGATGCAGCGCGACGCTGCCGGCGTCCGCGCCCTCATCGCCAAGGGGGCCGACGTCAACGTCGCCGATGGCGATGGCACCACGGCCGCTCCATTGGGCCGCCTACCACGGCGACGCCGATCTCGTCTCGGCGCTGCTCGCCGCCGGCGCCAAGGTCACGGCGGCGACGCGGATCGGCGCCATGACGCCGCTCCACATGGCGGCGCGCAACGGCCACGCGCCGGTAGTGAGGGCGCTGCTCACGCGCCGGCGCCGATGCGCCGCGAGGTGAACGGCAACGGCACCACGGTGCTGATGACCGCGGCCGGCTCGGGCGATGCCGAGTCGGTGGCGCTGCTCCTCGCCGCGGGGGCCGACGTGAACGCCGTCGAGACCACCAACGGCCAGACGGCGTTGATGTTCGCGGCGGCCCGCAACGGCCGCGCTGCCATCGCCACGCTGCTGGCCCAGGGCGCCAATCCCGACGTCACCACCAAGGTGGTGCCGCTGACGCGGGTGCTGGTCGACGCCAACGGCGATCCGCTGTCGCCGGAAGAGGCGGCACGGCTGACTGCCCGCTCGGCCTCCACCGATCCGCGGCGGCAGGGCCGGGTGTTCGGCGCCACGGTCATCGGCGGGATGACCGCGCTGCACTTCGCCGCGCGCGAGGGCCATCTGCCGCGCCGTGCAGGCGCTGGTCGAGGGCGGCGCCAACCTGAACCGGTGTCCGGCGGCGAGCAGACGTCGGTCGCTCGTCGAGGCCATCATCAACGGCCATCTCGACATGGCCGCGTATCTGCTCGACAAGGGCGCCGACCCGTCGCCGGCCAACATCGACGGCCTGACCGCGCTCTACGCCGCGCTCGACATGAAGTGGCGTCACAACACCTGGTATCCGCAGCCGACCGTCGACGAAGAGAAGACGTCGTACCTGGCGCTGATGGAGCGGCTCATCGACAAGGGCGCCGATCTGAACGCGCGCGTGCGGCGCAAGCTGTGGTTCCGCAAGTTCCGCTACGGCGACGACTGGGTGGAGCCGATCGGCGCGACGGCGTTCTGGCGCGCGGCCCAGGCCAACGACGTGGCGGCGATGCGGCTGCTGGTCGCCCGCGGCGCCGATCCCGCAGATTCCGACGCTGCTCGGCGTCACGCCGCTGATGGTCGCCGCCGGCATCGGCTTCGAGTACCAGGGCACCAACCTCGTCCCCGACTCGCGGCTGGCCGCCGTGCGGTATCTGGTCGACGAGCTGCACCTCGACGTGAACGCCAGGGACATCCAGCACTACACCGCGCTGCACGGCGCCGCCTACGTCGGCGAGAACGACCTGGTCAGCTACCTGGTGGCGAAGGGCGCCGACCCGACGGCGCGCGCCAAGGGCCGGCTGGGCGGGACGCAGGGCGCGGTCGACGTTGCCGAGGGCGCCGGCGACACGGTGGCCGACATGGCCAATGGCCCGCGCGAGAAATCGCTGCTGCACCCCGACACGGTCAAGCTGCTCGAGCAGATGGGGTCGCTCAATTCGCACGACTGCCGGTCGACCGCGTGCGTGAACAACACCAAGGACGACACCAAAGAGAAGCCGCCGGGGCAGTGAAGGGACGACGCGCCCCGACCGGCGCGCGCAGACACGTGGGACGACGACACGCCGGCTGGGCGGCGATCGCTGTCGCGGCGGCATTCACCGCGGTTGCCGGGCAGGAGCGCGAGTACAAGTCGACGCTGCCGGCCGACCATCCGGCCGTGACGCCGCTCTCGGCCACGACCGACGACGTCGTGAGCCGGCTGGCGGCGCGGCTGACCCGCGGCGAGACGCGTCTGGAGCGCCAGGACGGCCCGCTCGGCTACCTGCCATCGCTGCTCGCCGCGCTCGACGTGGCCGTCGACTCGCAGATGCTGGTCTTCTCCAAGACCAGCGTGCAGGCGGCGCGCATCTCTCCCGAGCGTCCGCGGGCGATCTACTTCGGCGACGAAGTGGCCGTGGCCCACGTCCCCGGTGCGCCGGGGCTGGAGGTGGCGGCCCTCGACCCGGATCGCGGTCCCGTCTTCTACGCGATGACGCGAAACCGCCGAGGGGCCGGCCTTCACCGCGACCTCGTCGTGCCTGCGGTGCCATCACGGACCGAATACCGCCGGCGTGCCCGGTCTCTACGTCGGCTCGGTCGTACCCGGCCCCAGCGGCGCGCCGCTGCGCGACGACACGGCGATCATCACCGACCACACGTCGGCGTTCGCCGAGCGCTGGGGCGGGTGGTACGTCACCGCCCGGCGCGGCGAGCAGCCCGACCGGGCCAACGCGGTGGCGTCGAATCCCGCCGATCCGGGGGCGCTGGTCCGCGAGTCGCGGCCGAACCTGCCGACGCTGATGGGGCTCGTCGATCTGCGCGGCTACCTGGCGCCAACGAGCGACATCGTCGCGTTGATGGTCTTCGAGCACCAGACGCAGATGGCCAACCTGCTGACGCGCGTGGCCTGGCAGGTGCGCCTCGCCGAGCAGGCGCTGCCCGGACGGCCGCTCGAGAGCCGGGCCCTCGCCACCGACCTCGACGACCTGGTCACCTACATGCTCTTTGCCGAGGAGGCGCGGCTGGTCGAGCCGGTGGAAGGCGTGTCCAGCTTCGCTCGCACGTTCCCGGCCCGGGGGGTGCGCGACCGCCGTGGCCGTTCGCTGCGCGACCTCGACCTGCAGACGCGCCTGTTCCGCTATCCGCTCAGCTACCTCGTCGAGGGACGGGCCTTTGCGGCGTTGCCGGGTGTGGTGCGCGAGGCGATCCTGCGGCGGCTCCACGCGGCGCTGACGGCCGCCGCGGGCGGGCCGGCGGCGCACCTGACCTCCGCTGACCGGCGGGCGATTGTCGAAATCGTTGCCGAGACCGTACCGGAGGTGCCGGCCTGGTGGAAGTAACCCGGTGTCACGTTTCGCTTGCGGGCCAGCCGTACCGTGGGGAGACCGGGTAACATCGAAGTGATCATGCGGTTCCGCGCCCTGGGTCTGGCCGTCGTCGCCGTCGCGTGCCTCGCCCCGTCGACGGCAATGGCGCAGCTCAAGCGCATTCCGGCCGAGATCGTGACGCTGATCGAGAGCCCCGGCGTGAGATCGGGGACGACCGTGCGTGCGGCGGTGCAAGTCACGCTTCCCGAAGGGTTCCACGTCCAGTCGAACGCACCGCGCGATCCGTCATTGATCGCCACCGAACTGACCGTAGACGGTGAGTCGGGTGTGCAGGCCACCGAGGTGGTCTTCCCGAAGGCGATCGAGTTCCGCCAGGACGGCCTGCCCGAGCCGCTGCTGGTGTTCGATCGGCACTTCACGATTGGCGTGCAGCTCGCGGTGCCGCCGACCCTGGCGCCAGGGTCGTACGCGGTGCCGATTTGCCCTGCGCTATCAGGCGTGCGACGACAAGGTGTGCTTCGCGCCGACCACGGCGCGCAGCGAATGGACCGTCGCGGTCGTCGGGTCCGGCCCCAACAGCGGGCCGCAGCACTCCGAGGTGTTCGACGCGATTCGCGTTCGGGACCGGTGTCGCGCCGTCGGACCGCGGCGCGGCCACGCTCGGCCGGCACGCCGCCGGCGGCGTCGGGCGCCGCGACCGGCGACGGCCTCGCCGGACTCGAGCGGTTCGCCGTCGTCGCCACGACCGGCGGCTACCAGGGCACTGCCGACTTCATGACGTTCATCCAGAACGCCGAAGCCGGCGTGACCGAGCGCGGGCTCTTCGAGGGCCGCGGCCCGCTCGCCATCCTGCTGCTGGTGCTGGTCGGCGGCCTGGCCCTGAACCTCACGCCCTGCGTGCTGCCGATGATCCCGATCAACCTCGCCATCATCGGCGCCGGCGCGCAGGCCGGCTCGCGGCGGCGCGGGTTCCTCCTGGGATTGACCTACGGCGGTGCCATGGCGTTCGTCTACGGTGTGCTCGGCCTGGTCGTCGTGCTCACCGCCAGCACCTTCGGCACCATCAATGCCTCGCCGTGGTTCAACCTGGCCATCGCGGTGCTCTTCGTCGCGCTGGCGCTGGCGATGTTCGACGTGTTCGAGATCGACTTCTCGCGCTTTGCCGGCACCGTCGGCGCCGGCGCCAACCGCGGCACCTTCACGCTGGCCTTCACGATGGGCGGCGTGGCGGCGCTGCTGGCCGGCGCGTGCGTGGCGCCGGTGGTGATCCAGGTGGTGCTCTTCGCCAGCAATCTGTATGCAACCGGCACGAGCGTGGCGTTGGCGCTGCCCTTCTTCCTGGGCATCGGCATGGCGATCCCCTGGCCGATCGCCGGCGCCGGCCTCTCCAAGCTGCCCAAGCCGGGCCCGTGGATGGTGCGGGTGAAGCAGGGGTTCGGCGTGCTGATCCTCGGCACGGCGGTCTACTACGGCTATCTGTCCTACGGGCTGTTCGCTGATCGCTGGGTCGACGCCGCCGAGGTGTCGTCGAGCGTCGAAGACAAGCTGAAGGCCGGCTGGCACGCCTCGCTCGCCGATGGCCTGGCGGCGGCCGAGCGCGAAGGCAAGCCGGTGCTCGTGGACTTGTGGGCCACCTGGTGCAAGAACTGCCTGACGATGGACAAGACGACGCTGGCCAGCCCCGAGGTGACGCAGGCGCTGACTGGCTACGTGAAGATCAAACTGCAGGCCGAACAGCCTGACGAACCGCCGGCGGCCGAGGTGATGAAGCGCTTCAAGGCGGTGGGACTGCCGGCCTATGCCATCCTGAAACCCGCGCCGCGAAGCGCGGGGAAGTGAGCCGTTCCGGCCGGTCCGGCCTGCTATGATTGGCACGTTTCCTGAGTTCAAGCGGATGCGGCGATTCTCGATCACCGGCGGCGTCCTCCTCCTGGCGTGCGGCGTGGCCCTCTCGGCGAGGCAGGCGCCGCCCGTGCGGCCGGTCGCGTCCCATGCGCCCGCTGGCAGCGCCGCCGTGGCGACCCAGTCGCCCGCGACGCTCGATGAGGCCCAGCGCACCATCGCCGAGACTTGCGCCAGCTGTCACAGCGATCGCGGCAAAGCCGGCGGGATATCGCTGCAGGGCTACACGGTCGCCAGCGCCGCCGATCACCTCGACACCACCGAGAAGATGATCCGCAAGCTCCGCGCCGGCCAGATGCCGCCGGCCGGCAGCCGCCGTCCGGAGGAGGCCGTCCTCGACCGGCTGGCCAGCGCTCTCGAAGCGCAGGCCGATGCGCGCGTGGCCGAGGCGACGCCGGGCCGGCGCACCTTCCAGCGGCTGAACCGCGCCGAGTACACGCAGTCGGTCCGCGACCTGCTCGACGCTCGACATCGATGCCGGCGACTACCTGCCGCTCGACACCAAGAGCGCCAACTTCGACAACATCGCCGACGCGCAGCTGCTCTCGCCCACGGTGATGCAGGGCGTATCTCACCGCCGCGGCGGAGATCAGCCGCCTGGCGGTGGGCGACCGCGCGCGCGACGGCGCGCGAGGCCACCTATCAGGTGTCGCGCTGGACCTCGCAGCGCGAGCACGTCGAGGGGCGCCGTTCGGCACGCGCGGCGGCCTGTCGGTCGATGCACACCTTCCCGGCCGACGGCGAGTACCGCTTCCGCGTGTCGTTCTACCACGAGACGACCGGCGCCCTGTACGGCAACGGCCGCGCCGCGCTGCACACCGCCGAGGCGCCCGAGCAGATCGAGATCTCGATCGACGGCGAGCGCGTGGCGCTGCTCGACGTCGACCGGTGGATGAACAGCTCCGATCCCGACGGCGTGAACCTGCGCACCGAGCCGATCGCCATCACCGCCGGTCCGCACCGCGTCGTCGGCGGCGTTCATCCGCCGCTTCGAAGGGCCGGTGCAGGACCTCATCACGCCGCTCGAGTGGTCGATCGCCAGCACCAGCATCGCCGACGCCTACGGCTTCACCACGCTGCCGCACCTGCGCGATCTGGCCATCACCGGGCCGTTCGAGGCCACCGGCGTGTCCGAGACGCCGAGCCGCGCCAAGGTCTTCGCCTGCCGGCCGGCGTCCGCGGCGCAGCAGACGCACTGCGCCCATCGCATCGTGACGCGCGCTGGCCTCGCAGGCCTTCCGCCGCCCGGCGACCGAGCGCGACGTCAACGCGCTGATGGCGCTCTACCGCGAGGGCGCGGCCGAGGGCGGCTTCGACGACGGGCGTGCGGATGGCGCTCGAGGGCATCCTGGCCAGCCCGCGCTTCGTCTTCCGCTTCGAAGAGCGGCCGGCAGAAGCGCGCCCGGGCCAGACCTACACGCTGAGCGACGTCGATCTCGCCTCGCGCCTGTCGTTCTTCCTGTGGGCGTCGGCGACCGGACGCGGAGCTGCTGCGGGCTGGCCGAGGCCGGGCGGCTGTCGCGCGCCGGCGAGCTCGAGCGCCAGGTGCGACGCATGCTCGCCGACCGGCGCGCCGACGTGCTGGCGTCGCGCTTCGCCGCGCAGTGGCTGCGGCTGCACGACCTGGACAAGATCAACCCCGACGTCCGCTTCTATCCCGACTTCGACGAGCAGCTCAAGGCGTCGATGCGGCGCGAGACCGAGATGTTCTTCCGCCACATCGTCCGCGACGACCGGCCGGTGCTCGATCTGTTCACCGCCGACTACACCTTCGTCGACGAGCGGCTGGCCCGGCACTACAGGATCCCGGGTGTCGTCGGCGCCGAGATCGCGCCGCGTGACCTACCCCGACGAGCGGCGGCGCGGGCTCCTCGGGCACGGCAGCATCCTGACGCTCACCTCGCACGCCGAGCGCACCTCGCCGGTGCTGCGCGGCAAGTGGGTGATGGAAGTGCTGCTCGGCACGCCGCCGCCGGCGCCGCCGCCGAACGTGCCCGACGCTCGACGAGACCGCCGACGCCGCCGACGGACGGCTGCGCACCGTGCGCGAGCGGATGGAGGAGCACCGCGCGCAACCCGGCGTGCATGTCGTGCCACCGGATGATCGATCCGATCGGGCTGGCGCTCGAGAACTTCGACGTCACCGGCGCCTGGCGCATCAAGGACAACGGCACGCCGGTCGACGCGGCCAGCACCCTCTACGACGGCACGCCGCTGGCTGGCGCCGCCGACCTGCGGCAGGCGCTGATGAAGCGCTCGGGCGTGCTGGTCCGGACCTTCACCGAGAACCTGATGACCTACGCGCTCGGCCGGCGGCTCGAGGCGGCCGACATGCCGATGGTCCGCGGGCGTGGTGCGGCAGGCGGCCAGCGCCGACCACCGCTTCTCGGCGTTCGTGCTGGGCATCGTGCAGACGCCGGCGTTCCGGATGAAGGCGGCCGACCTGGCCACGACGACCGCGGCCCCGGTCGCCGGGCGATAATGGACCGGGTCCGGACCGACCCACACGGGAGCACTCGACATGCCGTTCATCACCGGTAGACACATCCCGCGCCGGACGATGCTGCGGGGCCTGGGCGCCACGGTGGCGCTGCCGTTCCTCGACGCGATGGTGCCGGCTCGCGGGCTCGCTCGGCGCGTCGGCCACGGCGGCCTCGCTCGACCGTCCGCGGCTGGTCTGCATCGAGATGGTGCACGGCGTCGGCCGGCAGCAGCCCGTGGGGCGCCACGCAGCACCTGTGGTCGCCGGTAGCGGCCGGCGCCGGCTTCGACCTCGGCCGACCTCGCTCAGCCCGCTCGAGGCGCTTCCGGAACTACCTGACGATCGTCAGCGACACCGACGTGCGCAACGCCGAGGCGATCGACGCAGCCCGAGATCGGCGGCGACCACTTCCGCTCGAGCGCCGTGTTCCTCACCCAGGCGCACCCCCGCAGACCGAGAGCTCGGACGTGCGCGCCGGCGTCTCGCTCGACCAGCTCTACGCCCAGAAGTTCGGGCAGGACACGCCGATTCCGTCGATGCAGCTGTGCATCGAGAACGTCGATCAGGCCGGCGGCTGCGCCTACGGCTACTCGTGCGTCTACACCGACATGATCAGCTGGGCGTCGCCCACCGAGCCGCTGCCGATGATCCGCGACCCGCGGATGGCCTTCGACCAGCTGTTCGGTGCCGGCGGCTCGGCGAAGGAACGCGCGTCGCGGCGGCGCGCCACCGCCAGCGTGCTCGACTACGTCACCGGCCAGGTGGCCGACCTCAACCGCAAGCTCGACCCCAGCGACCGGCAGCGGATGGAGCGCTACCTGGAGGACGTGCGCGAGATCGAGCGGCGGATCCAGCGGGTCGAGGCCCGCAACCTCACGGCGATGCGCGCGAACTGCCCGGCGCGCCGGCCGGCGTGCCCGACTCGTTCGACGAGCACGTCAAGCTGATGTTCGACCTGCAGGCGCTGGCCTTCCAGGCCGACGTGACGCGCGTGTTCTCGTTCAAGATGGGCCGCGACGCCTCGAGCCGCGTCTACCCGGAGAGCGGCGTCTCGAAGGGCTTCCACCCGTCGTCGCACCACGGCAACAAGCCGGCCAGCGTGACCGAGTTCGCGCAGATCAACCGCTATCACGTCAGCCTGCTGCCGTACTTCCTGGAGAAGCTCGCCGCCGATCCAGGAAGGGGAGCGGTCGCTGCTCGACAAGAGCCTGATCATCTACGGCTCGCCGATGGGCGACGGCAACGTGCACAACCACAAGCGGTGCCCGCTGGTGCTGCTCGGCGGCGCCAACGGCGCGCTCAAGGGCAACCTCCACCACCGCGCCGAGGCCGGCACGCCGATGGCCAACGTGCTGCTCTCGGCCATGCACATGGTCGGGCTCGACGACGTGGAGCAGTTCGGCGACTCGACCGGCGTCTACTCGCTGTAGGGATCACCGATGCCGATTACTCGTGACCCACGCCCGCTCGGCGATCGCCTGGCTGCTGGCGTTGTCGCTCCTGGGCGGCTCGCTCGGGGCCCGCGCCGCCGAGTCCCCCGTGGCCGACGCGGCGATGCGCGACGACCTGGCGGCCCTGCGCACGCTGGTCGAGCGCGGCGGTGACGTGAACGCCGCGCACGGCGACGGCATGACACCGCTCCACTGGGCCGCCGATCGCGGTAACGTCGAGGCGGTCGCCGTCCTGCTCGGACGCCAGGCTCGCGTCGACGCCGTGACCCGCATCGGCCGTCACACCCCGCTGCACGTCGCCGCGCGCGGCGGGCACGCCGCCATCGTCCGGGCCCTCCTGGGCGCCGGGGCCGACGCCCAGGCGGTGACCACCACCGGCGCCGTGCCACTGCACTTCGCCGCCGCCGCAGGCACGGGCCGAGGCGGTCGCCGCGCTGCTCGAGGCGGGTGCCGCGTGGACGTGCGCGAGCCGCAGTGGGGCCAGACGCCGCTGATGTTCGCTGCCGCGGCCGGGCGGACCGAGGTCGTGCAGGTGCTGCTCGCACGCGGGGCCGACCTGTCGGCCACCGGCAAGGTCGTCGATGTCAGCGCCCGCAACCAGGCTGACAGCGCCGAGAGCCGCGCCCGCAACTCGCGGGTCGCAGCGATCCAGCGCGAGCGCGCCGCCGCCCTGGCCAAGATTGCCGGCAACGCCGCCGTGCCGCCCGCGCAGCGCGCCGCGCGCGCCCCCGACGACTCGGGCAACGAACCGGAGCCGCTCGGCTACGCCGATCTGGTCGGCGCCCACGGCGGGCTGACGGCGCTGCTGCTGGCCGTCCGCGACGGCCGCGACGACACGGCGTTGGCGCTCATCGCCGCGGGCGCCGACCTCAACCAGGTGAGCGCTGGCGATCGCACCAGCCCCCTGCTGATGGCCACCATCAACGGCCACTACGATCTGGCGGCGCGGCTGCTGGCGCGCGGCGCCGACGTGACGCTGGCCAGCGACGGCGGGGCCACGCCGCTCTACGGCGTGCTCAACATGCAGTGGGCGCCCAAGGCGCGGCACCCGCAGCCGGCGCACTACATGCAGCAGCACACCGGCTACCTCGAGCTGGCCGAGGCGTTCCTGCAGGCCGGCGCCGACGTCAACGCGCGGCTCGCCAAAACGCTCTGGTACACCACCTACAACCGCGACCTGCTGGGTGTCGATCGCACCGGGGCGACGGCGTTCTGGCTCGCCGCCTACACGCTCGACCTGCCGGCGATGCGCCTGCTCCTGAAGTACGGCGCCGACCCGGGCATCCGCACCGCCAAGGTGCCGGAGCGCTACGAGGAAGGCGGCCCCGACCCCGACGCGCCCGACCAGTCGGGCGTGCCGCCGATTCCGTGGAGTGGCCCGGCGGTGGCGCCGATCCACGCCGCTTCAGGCGTCGGCTACGGCCTCGGCTTCGCCGGCAACACCCATCGCCACGTGCCCGATGGCTGGGTGCCGGCGGTGACGTTCCTGGTGGAGGAGCTGGGCGCCGACGTCAACGCCCGCGATCACAACGGCTACACGCCGCTCCACCACGCCGCCGCCCGCGGCGACACGGCGCTCATCAAGTACCTCGTGTCCAAGGGCGCCGACGTGAAGGCCGTGGCCCGCAGCGGCCAGACGACGGTGGACATGGCCAACGGCCCGGTGCAGCGCGTGCAGCCGTTCCCGGAAGCCGTGGCGCTGCTCGAGAGCCTCGGCGCGACCAACAACCACCGCTGCGTGAGCTGCTAAATCTGGCGAGGTCGATGGCCGGTCGTCCGCTCGGTGCGTAGGGCGGAGCTTCAGCTCCGCCTCCCAGCTCTAAAGAGTTGCCCTCGCGGCGTCGCCGACGATCGAACATCAGCGGCCGCCGAACGTCACCTTGGCGATCCGGCCGCCGGATCCGGTAGCCCAGCCGACCGTTCCGCCCGGCGCGAAGCTCAGCGCGTCGTAGCCGGCGCCACCGGCCGGCGTCCACGTGCGGGCGTCGTCGTTCGACCAGTCGGCCCCCGAGGGGCCGACGGCCAGCCACGACCGGCCCGAGCGTGGCAGCCACGCCACCGCTGAACGGAACCCCGACAGCGCCCGGTCCGTGACGAGCGTCCAGGTGACACCCCCGTCGCTGGTCACGGCGACGTTGTCGATGGCGGCGGCCTCCTGCTGGTAGTTACCGCCGACCACGACGCCGTGCAGGGCGTCGCGAAACGCGATCGAGAAGATGCCGGTGGCCTCGCCGGTGGCGATCGGCGTCGGGTGCACGCTCCAGGTGCGGCCGGCATCGGTCGAGCGCAGCACCCGCCCCGCCGTCGTGCCGACCCAGATGTGCCCGGGCCCGGCCATCGCCACGTTGGTGCCGCTGGCCGCGAACGCGCCCTCGCCGGCCAGCGCCGGCGGCAGGCGATCGGCCGGCACCGGCGTCCACGTCCGCCCGCCGTCGGCGGTGAGCCGCACGACGAAACGTCCACTGACCGAGTCGCTGATGGCGGCGCCGCGCTCGGCGTCGGCGAAGGCCACCGCGTCGAAGAACGCCTCCGCCTCCAGGTTGCGGAAGCGCTCACTCCAGGTCGCGCCGCCGTCCTCGGTGCGGTAGATGCGCGACGCCTCGCCGGGACCGATGCTGAGCACGACCGCACTGTCCGGCGTTGACCGCATCGACGTCGCGGAAATCGAGGGCCTCTGCTCCGGGCACCAGCCGCCGTACCCAGGTGCGCCCGCCGTCGGTGGTTCTGAGCACCGTGCCCTCGCCGCCGCTGGCCCAGGCCACGTCCGCCGAGACGGCGCTCACCCCCCGCAAGCGGACGCTGACGCCGCTTAGCTGCGGTTCCCAGGTCACCGGGGGCGACTGCGCGGCAAGCAGCATCCCCGCTCCGGCCATCGCCAGTCCGAGCCTCGCGCGTGCGCCTGCACCACGCATCGTCATCCCTCCATGGACCTGGTGGCCGGGCCGATGGTCGCGCCGCTCGCGCTCGAGCCGACCGGCGCAGCGCCCGGCGGCTCGACCAGCGGATGCGCGCGCCACCAGGCGTCGGCGTCGGCGGCGGTCCAGCTACCCGGCGTCGGCACAGGCGGCGAGCGCGTCGTCGAGCGCCGGCCACGGTGGGAAAGCGGCGGTGTCGGCTCGGGTTCGAGGCAGCGCATGACGACGGCGTCGAGGTCCGCCGGCACCGCGCCGCGCCGCTGCCGCGTCGTCTGCAGCGGCTCGGTGGCCTGGGCGATCAGCATCTGCACCGCCTGGCCCGGTGCGATGGCCGGCTCGCCGGTGATCAGCAGGTAGGCGGTGGCGCCCACGGCGTAGATGTCGCTGGGCGCCGCGAGATCGTCGTGGCCGCGCGCCTGCTCAGGCGACATGTAGCCGGGCGTGCCCACCACCAGGTGGCCGTCGTGCAGCGTCTCGGCCTGGGGACCGCCGCCGCGCACCAGGCCGAAGTCGAGCAGCTTGGCCACGTCGTGGATGCCGCCACGCTCGCATACCATGACGTTGGCCGGTTTGACGTCGCGATGCACCAGGTGCATCGCGTGGGCCTCGCCCAACGCGGCGCACACCTGTCGCAGGAAGTGGATGGCCCTTGCCGGCGGCATCGGCCCGTGCCGCTGGACGATCTGCTCCAGGGTCAGGCCGGGGAGATATTCCATCGCGTAGTAGAAGGTGCCGTCGTCGGCGAAGCCGAAGTCGTAGATGTGCACGGTGTTCCAGTGGGTGAGCCGCGCCGTCGCCCGCACTTCGCGCTCGAAGCGGGCCAGCGCGTCGGGATCGCCGGCGCGGTCAGGACGAATCAGCTTGATCGCCACCGGCTGCTTCAGCAACAGGTGCTCGGCCAGGTGCACCTCGCCCATGCCGCCGGCGCCGATCCGCCGCACCAGCTGGTACTGTCCGAGGCGGCGCGCTTCGGCCACCTGGTGCCGCAGTTCAGCGAGCTTGGCCGCGCCGAAGATGGCGATGGTCGCTGTCAGCGTCATCCAGAGGCCCATCAGCGCGACCACCCGGCCGGCGCGCGGGGCGTAAACCGGGTCGGTGATGGCCATCGCCGTCGTGATCAGCATCGCCAGGCTCACCTGGGCGGCGACCAGCAGGCTGTTGCGGCGCAACGTTTCGGGGATGAGGGTCGACAGGCCGATGATCCCCACCGCCCAGCGGACGGCCATCGAGTCGGTGGCAAGACGAATCAAGTACGGGTCGGCGGCGGCGCCACCGGCAAGACGCTCGCCGTGAAAGGCGAAGAGCTGGCTCCAGCCGACGTAGACGGCCATGTCGAAGACGAGCAGGTACTCGAGGGCCCGCAGGCGCCGCAGCGTCCACCAGCCGGGGCGGCGCGACAGGGCCACGGCGGAGACCGCCGCGATCAGGCCGACGGCGGCTTCCGCAACCAGCACCGCGACCCCCCAGCGCGAGGCCACGAAGTAGGCCCACTCGGCCGGCTGCACGGCGCGGAACGCGGCGAAGAAGATCGTGGCGACGATCGTCAACAGCGAGACGATGAGCAGCCGCCGGCGCAGCAGCGGCGGCAGGTCGCTCGGCGCCGAGCGGTGACCCGGTGGAGGTGACGCGCCCACTGTCGGTCAGGGTACCGCGGGTCGGCCCCGAAGGCTCAGCCGCGCCGCAGGATGGCCACCGGGTCGATCCGCGTGGCCCGCCACGACGGCACCAGCGTCGCCACCAGGCCGACGATCCAGATCGCGGCGACGACGGTCGTGCCGGTGCGCGCGTCGGTCGGCGCCACCTCGAAGAGGAGCCCGTCGAGCGCATTCGACGCGGCCCACGCGACCATCAAGCCGAGGACCAGCCCGAGCCCGATGAGCCGCGCGCCAGCCCGTCCCACCCAGGCGACGAGCCCAGCGGCGGTCGCGCCCAGCGCAATACGGATCCCGATCTCGCGTGAGCGCTCGCGGACCCGCTGCGACAGCACGCCGTAGACGCTCAACACCGCCAGGAAGGTGGCCGCGGCGGCGAAGACGAGCATCGTCGTCATCACCTGGCGATCCCTGACGTAGGTCGCGCCGAGCAGATCCTCGAGCTGGTACACACCCTGCGGCGGCTTCAGTGGGTCGACCTGGCGGAGCGCCGACCGTACGGCCGGGATGAGCGAGCGTGGATCGCCGGCGGCCTTCACCACCACGTTGAGGATGAGATACGGCCGCTGCGCGTGCGCCAGGAAGATCTCCGGCTGCGGCTGGCTGCGCGGACCTCGAAATCGCGTGTCCGCCACCACGCCGACGATCTCGTAGGGGTAGGTGCCGGCGGTGCTGTAGTCGACGACCAGCTGTCGTCCGACCGGCGACTGGCCCGGCCACAGCCGGCGCGCGAGCGACTCGTTCACCATCACGACGAGTGGCCCGGTCGGAGTGTCGCGGTCGTCCAAGGCCCGGCCGCCGGCCACGCGCAGCCCGAGCGCCGCGAAGTACCCCGGAGTGACCACGCGCACCGACGCCGGCGTGCGATCGGCGGCTGCCGGGGTTGTGCCCTCCGGCCAGACCGGGCGCTCGAAGTCCGGGCCCAACGGGCTGGTCGGCACCGTGGTGGCGCCGCCGACGGCGACGACGCCGGGCAGTGACGCCATCGCGTCGAACAGCGTGCGGTAGTAGGTGCGGCTGCGCTCGCCGCTGGCGTAGCCCTGGCTGTCGAGGAACACCGGCACGACCAGCACGCCACGAGGATCGTAGCCCGGATCGACGGCGCCGAGGGCGCGAACGCTGCGAACGAGCAGGCCCGATCCGAGCAGCAGCACGACCGCCAGTGCCACTTGCGCCACGACCATGCCGTCGCGGAACAGGTGACGCCGGCCGCCCCCGGTGGCGCGCGTCGAGGAATCGGCGAGCGCCGAGGCGGGGGCCAGCCGGGCGCGGCGCCACGCCGGCGGGAGGCCCGAAAGCAGCGCGACGGTCGTGGTGACTGCCATCGCGAAGACCAGCACCCGGCCATCGAGGGTCACCTCGTCGACGCGTGGCAGGTCGGGGGCCAGCATCGGCAGCGCCCGCAGCAGCGCTCCGGCGATGGCCGCGCCGAGCAGGCCCCCGGCCGTGGCCAGCAGTAGCGACTCCATGAGGAACTCGCGCACCAGTCGCGCCGACGACGCCCCGAGGGCGAGGCGCAGCGCCGTGTCGGTCGCGCGATCGAGGCCGCGCAGCAGGGTCAGGAGCGCCACGTTGGCCGACGCGACGGCCAGCAGCAGCGCGACCGCGCCGAGCAGCAGCCACAGCGCGTCAGCAGCGGTGCCCACGGTGTCCTCGGCGAGCGGCAGCAGGCGCACGCTCCATCCGTGGTTGGTCTCGGGATACTCCACGGCCAGCTCGGCGGCGACGCCGGCCAGCTGTCGCTCGGCCTCCTCCAGCGCCACGCCCGGCGCCAGGCGCGCCGTCGCGCCGACGAAGTGCTGGTCGCGCGGGCTGTCGGCGTCGACGTGCCAGGGCAGCCAGATCTGCACGTCGCGGTCGGGCAGCGCGAAGAGGGGCGGCATCACCCCGACCACGGTGAAGGGCCGGCGCTCGAGGAGGATCGTCCGTCCGACGACCGCGGGATCGGCGCCGAATCGGCTCCGCCACAAGCCGTCGGCGATGATGACGACGGGACTGGGGCTGGTCGGCATGACCGCGGTGCTGAAGGTGGCGGCGGCCACCTCCTCGGGCGTGAAGGTCCGGCCCAGCGCTGGCGCGGTTCCAGCGACGGCGAAGAAGTCCGCGGTCACCTGCGCGCCGATCACGACCTCGGCCTCGCCGCCGACGCTGAGCGTGCGGCCCATCGCGTAGTGTCCGGCGATGGCACTGAACGCGGTCGCCCGGCGGCGCCAGTCGTGCAGATTGCCGGTCGTCACGCCGGTCCGGTCGATGCCGGACTGGGTGTTGGTGTCGACGATCCGCACCAGGCGGCCGGCGTCCGGATAGGGCAGCGGGCGGAGCACCACCGCATCGACCAGCGCGAAGAGGGCCGTGCTGGCGCCGATGCCAACGCCGATGGTGAGCACCGATGTGAGTGCGAGCCCCGGGGCGCGACACAGCAGGCGCGCGGCGTGGCGCAACTCGCGGCCCAGTTGCTCGACGGCGAATCCGGTCCGCTCTTCGGCCACTTGCTCGCGAGCCGCGTCCACGCGTCCGACCGCCACGGCCACCTGGCGTCGGGCCTCCGCTTCGCTCATGCCGCGCTCGATCTGTTCGGCGACGAGCAGCTCGACGTGCAACGCGAGCTCGTCGTCGGTGTCGGCGGCGACCCGCCGCCGCCTCACCACCTCAGCCACGCGACGTTGCCAGCCGGTGACCACGTCAGTCCGCCTGCAGGACCCGGAGGACCGCGGCGATGCTGCGCTGCCAGGCCTTTTGGCCAGACGCCAGACGGCGACGCCCCGCGGCGGTGAGCGTGTAATAGCGGGCGCGGCGGTTGTTTTCAGACATCGACCATTCCGCCGTGACCAGGCCGTTGCGCTCGAGGCGTTGCAGCGCCGGGTAGAGCGCACCGAGCGTGACGCGCAGGTCGCCGCCCGAGAGCTGCTCGATGCGCCGGCCGATGCCGTAGCCGTGCAGCGGCGCCAGGGCCAGTGCCTTGAGGACCAGCAGATCGAGCTTGTCGAGCAGCATCGGGTCGCCTCTCCTATCGAAATCGATACGAGTGTAGCCGCAGACGACCTCGATGTCCAGAGGGAAGAGGCGTCGGTGGCGTCGGCGCTGCTGTAGGCGCGATCGACCCGTTCGGCTGCGCACGCTCGGAATCCCACGATCGAACGGGGGCCCGATCGCGCCGTTCAGGCGGCCCGCGGCGACGCCGCTTCGGCACCGCCAGGCCGCCGTTCATCCCACGCGCGCTCCAATCGGACGTCCCGGTCCCGGCACGCGGTGTGCGTCGTCGGCGGACGATTCGTCCAGCCCCGATCGGGGAGGTGCCCATGACCCGCTGCTTCGCCCTTGCCCTCGCGACCACGGTGGCGCTCTCTGCCACCGCCGCCGCCCAATCGCTCACGCTGCCGCCCGACGGCGACAACCAGCGCAGCGAGGTGACGCAGCAGATCGGCCGGGTCTCGGTCTCCATCGCCTATGGCAGTCCCGACGTCCACGCGCCCAACGGCGACGATCGACGCGGCAAGATCTTCGGCACGCTCGTGCCCTACGGCATCCACGACCTGGGGTTCAACAACCGCAAGGGGCCGTGGCGGGCCGGCGCCAACCAGAACACGGTCTTCACCGTGTCGCATCCCGTCACGATCCAGGGCCAGCCGCTGCCGGCCGGCCGCTACGGCCTGCACATGCTCGCCGGGCCGACGGAGTGGACGCTCATCTTCTCGAAGAACTCCACCTCGTGGGGCAGCTTCAGTTACGACCAGGCCGAGGATCAGCTGCGCGTCCCCGTGACGCCCGAGAAAGCCCCCTACCGCGAGTGGCTGTCCTACGAGTTCGTCGAGCGGAAGCCCGACCGGGCCGTGGCGGCGCTCGAATGGGAGGACCTGCGGGTGCCGTTCACGATCGCCGTGCCGCAGATGGCCACGCTGTATGTCGAGAGCCTGCGCCGCGAGCTGCGTGACTTCGCCGGCTTCCAGTGGCAGAACTGGAATGCGGCGGCGCAGTACTGCCTCCAACAGAACACCAATCTGGAGGAGGCCTTGACCTGGGCCGACAACGCCATCGGCCTGCAGTTCGTCGGGCAGGCGAACTTCACCACCTACTCGACCAAGGCGCAGATTCTCGCCAAGCTGGGGCGGACCGCCGAGGCCACCACGGCGATGCAGACGGCGATGGATTTGCCCAACGCGTTGCCGGTCGAGATCCATCAGTACGGACGCCAGCTGCAGCAGCAGGGCAAGCAGGCCGAGGCGATGGCGGTCTATCAGAAGAACGCCAAGCGGTTCGGCGATGCCTGGCCGGTGCACGTCGGCCTGGCCCGGGGCTACTCGGCGGCGGGCGACTACAAGACCGCCTTGACCCACGCCGAGCGCGCGCTGACGCAAGCGCCCGACGCCCTCAACAAGACCTCGCTCGAGACGGCGGTCGCCGCGCTCAAGCAAGGGAAGGACATGAACGCCCCGGCGCGGTGAGCGGCCGCGGGCCTGTCGGTCAGCGCGAGCGCAGGTAGCGCTGGAACTGGAACCGGTTCTCGAGCAGGCCGAGGTCGGTGACGAAGGCGGCCGGCCCGACGGCGTCGACCTTGGCGACGATCGTCGTGAGCGCCCCGGCGGCGCGTGCCTCGTCGAAGGCGGCGACGAAGGCCGGCACCGTCCGCACCTCAGCCGTGCGCGGCACTCCTGACGCGGCGGCGACACCAGCCAGGCTGGTGCCCGCGCCGGTGGCGGTGGGGAAGCCGCCCACCGAGAGCAGCGACTCGTTGTCGAAGACGACGTGGGTGAGGTTGGCGGGTTTGTAGCGGCCGAGCGTGGTCAGGCCGCCCAGGTTCATCAGCACCGATCCGTCGCCGTCGAAGACCACCACCGGCACGTCGGGCCGGCTGAGGGCGATGCCGAGGCCGACCGACGAGGCCAGCCCCATGGCGTGCTGCAGGTAGAACGTGTTGTCGCGGTGGCCGCACGCCTGCATCTCGGCGGCGACCGCGCCCATGATGGTCACCACCGCGCAGTCGTGCAGGCGATCGTGGATCGCCTGGATCGCCTCGAGGCGGGTCACCGGCTCACGCCTCCTCCCACATCAGGTCGCGGGAGAGCAGCAGCGCCACCGGCCGCAGCGACGAATAGGCCAGCGTGATCGCCTGGCGGACCCGTCCGGCCACCCGGGCCGGGTCGTCGAGACGTTCGTAGGCGATGCGCAGCGCCTGCAGCACCGGCTCGGTGACGCCGCCGCCCTCGGTCTGCCACGGATCGCGCTCGCCGAAGCGCCCCCGGTCGCTGATGATCATCAGCAGCGGGATGCGGTAGAGCTGCGCGCCCGAGACGATGCCGTTCACCGAGGCCAGGAAGCCGTGGTTCTGCATCAGCATCGCCGAGCGCACCCCAGCCAGGTGCGCGCCCATCGAGATGCCCACGCCCTCCTCTTCCTTGGCGAGCCTGACGAGCGTCGTCTCGGGGTCGTCGTCGGCCAGCCGGATGAGGTGCACGAGCCACGTCTCCGGCAGCGCCGACATCACCTTGACGTCGCACGCCTTCAGCGCGTCGAAGATCACGCGGGAGTTGGCGGCCGAGACGGGCATGGCGGGCCGATCCTAGCCGAAAACACCCGCGCCACGGCGGCCGCGACGGCCGTGTTGTCGGGGTAGAATGCCGGCGCCCCACTCGTGGTCCTGACTCGTTCTGCACCGGGAGGCGCTCATGACCGGGAACCGTCGCCTGCGGACGCTCGCTGCATCGCTTGGAGCCGTCGTAGCCCTGGGCATCGCCCAATCGGCTCTCGACGACGTGGCCGCCGCCCGGGTCCAGGGCGCCGCGCAGGCACCGCGCTACGAAGTGGACCCCTTCTGGCCCAAGCCGCTGCCGAACCACTGGGTGCTGGGCAACGCCATCGGCGTCTGGGTCGACGCCCGTGACAACGTCTGGATCGTGCACCGCGGCTCCGACACCCTGGCCGCCAACGAGAAGGCGCTCGAGCTCAAGGCCGGCGATTGCTGTGCCGGCGCGCCGGGCGTGCTGGCCTTCGACAAGGCCGGGAACCTCATCCAGCGCTGGGGTGGCCCCGGGCAGGGCTACGACTGGCCCGACTCGAACCACGGCATCTTCGTCGACCACACCGGCATGGTGTGGATCGGCGGCAACGGCCCGGGCGACTCGCACATCATGAAGTTCACGCAGGACGGCAAGTTCGTCGCCCAGTACGGCAAGCCCAACGCGCGGATGACCGGCAAGAACGAGAAGGGGCAGCCGACCTTCACGCCCGGGAGCAGCGATCAGGAGAGCTTCGGCCGGGTCGCCAAGATCTTCGTCGAGCCCAAGGCCAACGAGGCCTACATCGCCGACGGCTACTTCAACCGGCGCGTCGCCGTGCTCGACGCCGCGACTGGCAAGATGAAGCGGTTCTGGGGCGCCTACGGCAAGCCGCCCGACGACAGCGTCCAGCTCGGGCTCTACAACCCCGACGCGCCGCCGTTTCCGCACTTCCGCAACCCGGTGCACTGCGCCGATGTCTCGAACGACGGCCTGGTCTACGTCTGCGACCGGCTCAACGACCGGCTGCAGGTGTTCAAGACCGACGGCACCTTCGTCAAGGAGGTGTTCATCGCCAAGAACACCAAGGCGTCGGGCTCGGTGTGGGACGTGGCCTTCTCGAGGGACGCGCAGCAGCGGTTCCTGTATGTCGCCGACGGCATCAACAACCGCATCTACATCCTGCAGCGCGACACCATGCAGATCCTGACCAGCTTCGGCGACGGCGGCCGGCAGCCGGGGCAGTTCTACGGCGTGCACTCGATCGCCATCGACTCCCAGGGCAACCTCTACACGACCGAGACCTGGGAAGGAAAGCGGCTGCAGAAGTTCGTGAACCGCGGCCTGGCGCCGGTCACCACCGAGCACCAGGGCACGGTGTGGCCGCGCACGAGCCCGCGCTGAGCCGCGGACCCGGGTGCCCGACGTCGTCCTGATCCACGGGAACGGCGGCTGTACCGCCGCCGATCTCTGGCTGCCGTCGGTGGAGCGCGAGCTGTCGGCGGCCGGGCTCGACGTCGTCAACCGCACGTTTCCCGACAACGTGAAGGCCCGGGCCCGCTACTGGCTGCCGTTCCTGGAGGAACTGGGCGCCGGGCCCGGCACCGTGCTCATCGGCCATTCGTCGGGCGCCGTCGCCGCGATGCGCTACGCCGAGACGCACCGCGTCCGCGGCTCGGTACTGGTGGCCGTGTGCCACACCGACCTGGGCGACGCCGGGGAGCGCGCCAGCGGCTACTTCGCCTCGCCGTGGGACTGGGGCCGGATCAGGGCCAACCAGGACTGGATCGGCATCTTCCACTCGGCCGACGATCCGCTCATCCCGGTGGCGGAAGCCCGCTTCGTCGCGGCCCGGCTCGGCGGCAGCTACTTCGAGTCGGCCGATCGCGGTCACTTCATCGACGAGCGGACGTTTCCCGAGCTGGTCCAGTTCGTGACCCGGAAGCTCGGGCTCGGCGGCTAGCGCGGCACGGTCTTACCGAAACCTCACCGCTTCGCGACGCGACGGTCATGCCTGGGCGGCGGCCAACGCATATCGTCGGGATGGAGATTCGCAACCCATGTCCGACACCGTTCGTGCGGCGCCGCCGCTTCCGGTCCGCCGCCGTCGCCTTCGCACCGCGCTGGTCGTCCTTACCGCCAGCGGGGCGTTGCTGTGGGTGGCCGGCCTGGCGGCCATCGAGTTGCGGTGGACCCGCAGGTTCGATGCGCCTTACCCGGCGCTCGCAGCGAGCGTCGAACCGGCCATCGTCGCCGAAGGTGAATATCTCGTCTATGCCGCGGCGGCGTGCGCCTACTGCCATGTGCCGCGCGAGCAGTGGGACGTGCTCGACCGCGGCGAGCGGCTGGCGCTGGCCGGCGGTCATCTGTTCCCGCTCCCGTTCGGCGACATCTACTCGGCCAACATCACGCCGGACGGTGCCACCGGGATCGGCGGCCGGAGCGACGGCGAACTGGCGCGAGTTCTGCGCTACGGCGTGCGCGCCGATGGCCGGGCGGCGGTTCCGCTGATGGAGTTCCACGACCTGAGCGACGCGGATCTCATCGCGGTGATCTCGTACTTGCGCTCGCGGCCAGCCGTGTCGCACACCGTGCCCGAGCATGCCCTGACCCGATTCGGCAAGGCGCTCATGGGCTTTGCGATCACGCCCACCGGCCCGGCCACGCCGCCGCCGCACGACAACGTCGCCGGTCCGTCGGTTGAGCGCGGCGCTTACCTCGCCAATTCGGTGTCGTCGTGTGTAGCCTGCCACACCAATCGCGGCGAGGACGGCGCACTCACCGGACCGGCGTTCGGTGGCGGACAGCGGATGGACGTCGCGACGTCCACGACGCACGTCTTCGTGACGCCGAACCTGACCCCCGACGCGCTCACCAGCCCGATCGGCGCGTGGACCGAAGAGGCGTTCGTCGCCCGGTTCCGTCAGGGGCCGCTCATCCCGGGCACGCCGATGCCCTGGGGCGGCTACGCGCGGCTCCGCGATACCGACCTGCGCAGCCTCTATCGTTACTTGCGAACCCTGCCGCCGGTGACCAACCGCACCGGCCCCCCGCTGCAGCCACGCAGCGACTGACCCCGCGCTAAGGTACCGGCAGCGCCGGCGGCGGGGCGAGCGGACCCGGCGCCTGGGTCGCCTCCCATTCCAGGTGCCGCCCCCAGATGGCCGGCCAGCAGTCGACCATCTCCGGCAGCTCGAGGTCGAATCGCTCTCGCAACACCTGCACGTACTCGTCGGCGCCGGCGACGACGTGCGTGGTGACGCCGGCAGCCGTCACCTGTCGCAATACCGCGCCGCGAAGCATCACCAGGCCGCCGGGCACGAAGCGCTCACAGACCGTGGTCTGGACGAAGGGCGACTCGGGCGAGGTTTGCAGCTCGCGGCACTGGGCGGCGAAAGCGTCGAGCGTGCGGGCGGTGAGCGTGAAGTCGAAGCCGTCGGCCCCGCCGAACTGGTGGTTGTCGACGCGCCACCGCGGGCCGTCGCGGGTCACCCGGTATTGCAGGTAGTCCTGCCGGTAGCCGCCGGGCTCCAGGGGCAGCGGCGTGAGGAAGCCGTCACCGAACCCGACGTCGACGATCCACCGGCGATCGAGGGTCACCAGCAGCACGAGGTGATTGCCCTGCGCGCGCCAGCCGCGCGCGGCGCGGCCGACCGCGCCGGAGAGATAGCGCACCTCGAACCCCAGCGTCTCGAGGACCCGGCCGAGCAGGCCGTTCATCTCGAAGCACCAGCCGCCGCGCCGCTCGTCGACGAGCTTGCGGGCGATCGCCTCGGGATCGAGCGACAGCGGCAGCCCGAGATGGATGTCGAGGTTCTCGTAGGGAATGGCGAGCAGGTGCGCCCGGTGCACCGCGCGGAGCACCTCGAGGGTGGGCGCCGTCGGGCCGGCATAGCCGATCCGCGCGAAGTAGCGCCGAAGCTGCGCGTCCGACAGCGCCGGCTGGACCCTTGCCATCATCGCCCGCCCGACGGGAAGAGCGGCAGCTGTTCGCCGCCGCCGGCGGGGCGTCGTCGTGGGCGCCGATCGTCGAAGACCGTGCGGCCGCCGACGCGCGGGGCAAGCGCCCGTTCATGGGCGATGGCCGCCGGCACGTCGACCCCGGCCTGGCGCCGACGTTCGATCGCCCGCGTGAAGGTGTCGAGCCGTCGCAGCCCGTCGAGCTTGTCGGTGTGCCCGACCTTGGCCGCCTCGAGCGCGCGCCTGAGCACGGCGATCGACTCATCGTAGACGCGGAGTGGGACCGGGAACGGGTGGCCATCCTTGCCGCCGTGGGCGAACGAGAACCGCGCCGGATCGTCGAAGCGCGTCGGCGTGCCGTGGACCACTTCGGCGACCAGCGCCAGCGATTGCAGCGTACGCGGTCCGAGCTGCTCGAGCAGCAGGAACGAGGCGAAGTCGGCCAGCTCCCGCTCATGTGCCAGGGCAAGCACAGCGCCCAGGCGCCGCTCGCTGACGTCGGCGGCGCGCACGTCGTGTCGGCGCGGCATCTCCAGCCGCCGGACCGCGGCCAGCGTCCGGGCTGGATCGTCGGCGGCGATCGCCAGCAGCGCCTGCTGCGCCGGGACCGCCCGGCGGTCCACCAGGTTACGGATCGTGCCGGCCGGCGCGCCGACGATGGCGGCGTGCGGCTCGACCGTGAAATCCGCCACCGCCGGCGAGTGCCAGTGGTAGCGCCGGGCCAGGCCGCTCGTCTCGTTCATGCCCTGCTGCACCACCGCCCATTCGCCATCGGCCGTGACGACGAAGCTGTGGAGGTAGATCTGGAAGCCGTCGGCGACGGCGTTGTTGTCGACGCGAGCCGTGAGGCGGCTGGCACGGACCAGGGCCTGGGCGTCGAGGCCAGTGCGATCCGACACGTCGCGCAGCTCGTCCGGGGTGCGCCGCGAGTGTCTGCCGCGGCCGCCGCACACGTAGACGCCCAGCTCGTGCGCGCGCGGGTTCAGGCCCTTCTTGAGCGCGCCCATGACGGATGTCGTGATGCCCGACGAGTGCCAGTCCATGCCCATCACCGAGCCCAGCGCCTGGAACCAGAACGGATCGCTCAGCCGCGCCAGCCAGCCGGCGCGTCCGTGGTGGTGGATGACCGCCTCGGCGATGGCCGTGCCCAGCGCGACCATGCGGTCGGCCAGCCAGGCCGGCACCCGGCCGCCGTGCAATGGCAAGTCCGCGACGCCCGAGCGCTTCACGGGGCCATTGTGACAGACGCGATAAGGTAGATCCCAGCATGCGGCTGCCCGAGTGGCTCGAGCCGATGGCCGCCACCCTCACGGCCGAGCGCTTCGTCGATCCGGCGTGGACGTTCGAGCGCAAGCTCGACGGCATCCGGATGCTGGCGTTCAAGAGGGCAGCCGGGGTTCGGCTGTGCTCGCGCAATCGCCTGTCGCTCACCGCGTCGTACCCGCGCGTGGCCGCGGCGATTGCCGCGCTCCCCATCGGCGACGCGATCCTCGACGGCGAAGCGACCGGCGCCTGGGGCAAGCAGGGGCGCGCCGACTTTCACGTGTTCGACGTGTTGTGGCTGCACGGCCGGGACGTCACCGGACGGCCGCTCGCCGAGCGGCGGGCGCTGCTGCGGAAGATTCCGTTCCGGCTGCCGCTGGCGCGGGTGCGTCCGCTGGCCGGGCCGTCGCCGTGGGAGGCCGCGTGCCGCCAGGGGTGGGAAGGCGTGATCGCCAAGCGGCTCGATTCGCCGTACGAGCATCGCCGGTCGAAGGCGTGGCTGAAGATGAAATGCGAAGCCACGCAGGAGCTCGTCGTCGGCGGCTTCACCGATCCGCGGGGCAGCCGGGTGGGACTGGGCGCGCTGCTGGTGGGCTACTTCGACGGCGCCGACTTCGTCTTCGCCGGCAAGGTCGGCACCGGGCTCGACACCGCGCTGCTGCTCGAGCTGCGGGCGCGCCTCGATCGGCTGCGCGTGGCGTCGCCCCCGTTCACGCGCGGCACCGGCCTGCCGCGCGCCGGCGCGCATTGGGCGCGGCCCGAGGTGGTGGTGCAGGTGGCGTTCACCGAGTGGACGTCGCACGGCAAGCTGCGCCACCCGCGCCTGCTCGGTCTCCGCGATCGACAAGCCGGCCGCGCGAGGTGGTGAGGGAGCAGCCGTGATCACGCATCCCGACAAGGTGCTGTTCCCGGGCGACGGCATCACCAAAGGGGAGCTGGCGGCCTACTACGCCGAGGTCGCGCGCGGTGATGCTGCCGCACCTGCGGCGCCGGCCGATCACGATGGAGCGGTTTCCGGAGGGATCGACGCCAAGGGCTTCATCCAGAAGGACGTCAGCACGGGCTTTCCCGCCTGGCTGAAGCGGGTGGAGGCGCCCAAGAAGGGCGGTGTCGTCCACTACCCGCTGGCCGGCGATCGGCGCTCCCTGCAGTGGCTGGCCAACCAGAACGCCGTCACCCTGCACGTGTGGCCGTCGCGGACGCCGCGCCTCGATCGGCCCGACCTGTGCGTGCTCGACCTCGATCCCTCGCGCGACGAGCCGGGCGAGCTGCGGGAGGCGATGCTGGCGCTGCGCCTGGTCCTGCAGGAGCTGGGACACGCCAGCTGGGTGAAGACTTCCGGGTCGAAGGGGTTTCACGTGGTGGTGCCCATGCCCGCCGCGGGCGACCTTCGATGCTTCCGCGACGCTGGCCGACCGCATCGCCGGTCTGCTGGTCGACCGGCACCCGCGGACCCTGACCCGGGAGTTCGCCAAGGCCGATCGCGACGGGCGCATCTACCTCGACACCGGCCGCAACCGGGCCGGCGCCACCTTTGCGGCCGCCTACACGGTGCGCGCCCGGCCAGGCGCGCCCGTGTCGGCTCCCTGCACGTGGGACGAGATCGAGGCCGGCGCGGTGCACCCGCAATCGTTCACCCTGCGAACGATGCGGGCACGCCTGGCCGAGGTCGGCGACCTGTGGGCCGATCTGCGGCGGCCCTCGTCGACGCGCCGGTCTACTTCTTCGGCGGCTCGGCCGAGATGAGGAGCGCGTCGGTCCAGGTCATCTCCAGCTGGTCGCCGATCTTGAGCCCGTCGAAGACCTTCTTGTCGACGACTCGACGGCTGTAGTTGTAGTTGTTCGGTCCCTTGACGGTGACCGACGACGTCTTGGGATCCTTGGCGGTGACGGCCACCGTCAGGGTCCGCTGGGTGGCGGCCGTGGCGCCGGGCGCGCCGGTATTCCGGGTGACCGCTGCCGTGTCGAGGTCGACCGCGGTCTCGCCCGGCCTCTTCACCCGGATGACCACGTTCTCGTAGTAGCGGGCGGTGATCTTGTCGCCCACCTTGAGCTCGCCGAACCGCGTCATCGAGGCCGGCGCCACGATGTTCTCGTACGTGCCGTCGTCGTTCTTGACCGTCAGCGTCCTGGTCCCCTGGTCGATCGCCTCGATCGTCGCCGTGACCGTGACCGAGTCCCCCTGAATGGTCCGGCTCTGCGCGCCGGCCGGGCTGCCGGCGAGCAGCAGGGCCATGCCCGCCAGGGCACCCGTCATCGCCATCGTGCTGAAAGTCTTCATGCATGTCTCCTGGTCAATGTGCCGTCGTCGTAGCCGTCTCCGGCCGTCACCGCCACAGCAGCTCGCTCGACGGCCCTGACACCCTACTCCCGGTTCTCTGTCGCGCGCAACCAGGCGCGGACGTGGCAGGACCGCGGGCCGAACCCGGCAGCGCCGATCAGCCGTCGCGCCGCAGCGCCGTCGCCGGATCGACGCGGGTCGCGCGCCGGGCCGGCCCCAGGGCCGCCAGGAGGGCGAAGGCGGTCATTGCCAGCGCGCCGAAGGCGAACGCACCGGGCTCGAGCGGCGACACCTCGAACAGCAGGCTGCGCGTGACCCGCGTCAGCGCCGCCGCCCCGAGCAGGCCCGCCACCAGTCCGACGCCGACCATCGCCAGCGTGTTGCGGACGACCAGCGTCACGACATCGCCCGGCGCCGCGCCGAGCGCCATGCGGATGCCGATCTCGCGTTGCCGCTGCGCCACCGCGTGCGCGAGCACGCCGTAGAGGCCGAGCGCCGCCAGCAGCGCCGCCACCGTGGCGAACGCGCCCACCAGCCACACCGGCTCTTTGAGACCCGAGAGGCTGCCCTCCCAGATCTGCTCCATCGTGCGGATGTCGGCCAGGGCGAGCTGCCCGTCGAGCTGCCGCACCGCCTCGCGGATCGACGGCACCACCGCCGTGGCCTCACCGTGCGTGCGGACGGCCACCTTCACCTGCATGCGCGGGGCCTGGGCGATCGGCACGTAGGCCACGCCGTCCTGTGGTGCCCGCAGGTCGCGCTGCACGCGCTCGTTGCCGATGACGCCGACGATGGTCATGGTCTCGCGCCGATCGCGCACGAAGCCGAGCGCCGGCAGGTCGACCGCCTGGCCCACCGGCTCGGTGAGACCGAATCGCTCCTCCAGCTGCCGGGCGAGGGCCTCGTTGACGACGGCGACATAGGGCGCCCCGGCCCGATCGCCAGGCAGGAAGCCGCGGCCTTTCAGCACCGGAATCCCCAAGGTGGCGAAGTACCCGGCGTCGGCTCGCTTGAAGCGCACCAGGAGCCGCTCCTCGCGGCCCGGCAGGCGCAGGTTCTCACCCCCGGTGCCTTCCAGCGGCACGTCGCCGGCGACGGAAGCCGACTCCACGCCCGGAATCGCTTCGAGCCGCTCGACGAGCCGCGGATAGAACGCCGCCGAATGGGCGCCGGTCGGATAGCGTTCCCACGGCAGATCCAGCGCCATCGTGATGACGCGATCGAGGCGGGCGCCGACGTCCACCTGCTGCAGCCGCAGCAGGCTCTGGAAGAGCAGGCCAGCGCCGCAGATGAGGATCGACCGACACGGCCACCTCCGCCGCGACGATGGTGCGGCGGGCGCGGTCGTGGGTCCCCGACGAGCCTCGCGCCGCGTCCTTCAACGCCGCGGCCGCCGCGCCGGACGACCCGCGGATCGCCGGCAGCATCCCCACCAGCACCGAGACGGCGACGGCGGTGGCCACGGCGAAGCCCAGCACGCGCAGGTTCAGCGTGACGTCGGCGGTGAAGGGAAGCGGCGGCAGCAGCGGCACGGCGACGCGAATCAGCAGCGTGGCCACGGCCACGCCAGCGGCGCCGCCCAGCAGCCCCAGCATCAACGTCTCGGTCAGCAACTGCGCGGCCAACCGGCCACGCGTCGCGCCCAACGCCGCTCGCACCGCCATCTCCTGCCGGCGGGCCGCGCCCCTGGTCAGGAGCAGGTTGGTGATGTTGGCGCAGGCGATGAGCAGCACCAGCACGACGGCGCCGAGGGCCACGACGATCGACTGGCGGAGGCGCTCGCCCACCAGGAGCTGGTCGAACGGCTCGACCTTCATGCTCCAGTCGCGCTTCCACGCCGGAATGACGTCGGCGAGTCGTGCCCGCACCGCCAGCACGTCCTCCTCGGCCTGCACCAGCGTGACACCAGGCTTGAGCCGGCCCACCGGGTTGAGCCAGTGCATGCTGGCGGCCAGTTCGCCAGCGTCGAAGGCGTTCAGCCGCCAGAAGCTCGCCGGCTCGTCGAGGGGACGAGCGCGGTCGCGATCGAACACCCCCGGCGGCAGCACGCCGATCACCTGGTGCGGTTCGTTGTCGAGCAGCAGGTCGCGACCGAGGATGGCGGCGTCGCCGCCGAAATGGCGCTGCCACGCGGCGTGGCTCAGCATCACCACGCGCGGCGCGCCGGGCTGGTCCTCCTCGGGCCGGAAGGTGCGGCCGATGAACGGCTGGACGCCGAACACGGCGAAGTGATCGGCCGACACGTAGCGGCCGTTGAGGCGCACCGGCTCACCGTTCACCGGGACGGTCGCGGTGGAGAGCGATTCGGCGGAGAAGGCCTCGAACGACCGGTTCTGCTGTTTCAGCTCCACGAAGTTGCGGGTCGTGGTCGAGTTGCTGGTGGTCGCGGTCGGCGCCTCCCAGACGCGCATGATGCGTTGCGGGTCGGGGAACGGCAGCGGTTTGAAGAGCACGCCGTCGACCAGGCTGAACATCGCCGTGTTGGCGCCGATGCCGAGCGCCAGCACGCCGACGGCCACCAGCGTGAAGCCCGGATCGCGGGTAAGCGAGGTGATGCCGCGAGCCGCGTCGGTAACGGTGTGTTCCAGCCAGCGCGCGCTCCTGGCATCGCGGTGGCGCTCCTTCATCTGCAGGATGCCGCCAAAGGAGCGCCGCGCCTCGGCCCGGGCCGCCTCGGGCGTGAGGCCGCGGGCCACGGCGTCCTGTTCGGCCAGCTCCAGGTGCGCCGCCACCTCGTCGTCCAGCTCGCGATCCAGCCGGCCCTGGCGGACCAGCGCGAGCAGCCGGTGGAGCGCGTGCCGGAGGCTCATGCCTTGGCCCCCAGCACCCGCGCCACCAGCGCGCTGGCCTGCTCCCACTGCGCCACTTCGACCTTGAGCTGGCGGGCGCCGGCCTTGGTGAGGGCGTAGAACTTGACCTTGCGGTTGGTCTCCGACATCCCCCAGCTGGTCGTGATCCAGCCACGCTGCTCCAGCCGGATGAGCGCCGGGTAGATCGATCCCTGGCTGAGGCGCATGACGCCCGCCGACATCTGCTCGATCCGGCGGGCCACGGCGTAGCCGTGCAGCGGCCCCAGGGTGTGAAGGGTCTTCAGGACCAGCAGGTCGAGGGTGCCGCTGAGGACTTCGGTTCGGTCCGTCTTGTGGTTCGACATGTCGATAATCGACATGTATATCACACCCGGGAACACGTGCAAGCGTCCTGAAATCCATCGACACCCGGAAGCCTGGCTGCTACATTCGCGACCCATCCCAGGGGACACTCCGAGTTGAGTACGGTCGTGCGGCGCCTTGCCCGGACCGCCGTGGCGGCGTGGCTGCTGTGCTGGCCGGCGACGAGCGAGGCGCAGACCGTCGAGGTGTCGCCGTTTGTCGGCTACCGCTTCGGCGGCGACTTCTTCGAGATCATTTCAGGACAACCGGTCGATCTCGACGGCACCGAGGCCTTCGGCGGAATCGTCGATGTGAGGTTCGACAGCTTCGGGCTGTTCGCGGAGGCGCTCTACACGCATCAGGAGGCACAGTTCAGGACCGCCGCCGGGATCTTTGTACCGTCGGCGGCCTGGCGGATCACGGTCGATCACTATATGGGCGGCGGAACGCAAGAGTTCAGGCTCGACCGCCGCGTCCGCCCGTTCGTGACCGGACTGCTGGGGCTCACGCGCTACGCGGCGGAGGGCGACCACGAGATCCGGTTCGCCGTCAGCGTCGGCGGCGGCGTCAAGTTGATGCCCGCATCACGTATCGGACTGCGGCTCGATGGCCGCGTGTTCACGACGTTTGCGGATCTCGACGGTCAAGCGGGCGCCTGCACCGGGCTCGGCGGCTGCCTCGTCGCGGTCGACGCCGACGTCGTCTGGCAGGCCGAGTTCAGCGTCGGGCTGGTCGTGGCGATCTGGTGAGTATCGCCACGCGATTTGATCGGATTGCCACGTGGTATGTTGACGCGATGATCCGCCAGATCGCGCCCCAGTTCTTCACCACGGACCTGCGTGCGACCCTCGAGTATTACGGGAACACGCTCGGCTTCGAATGTCTCGGCACCTGGCATGACCCGCCGGTCTACGCCATCGTCGGGCGCGACCAGCACAGAATCCACTTCCGCCTTGCCAGTCCGCCCACGCCAAGTCCCGACAAATACGCTGACGAGCTGCTCGACGCATACGTGTTCATCGAGAACGCGGATCGACTGTATGCCGAGTATGCCGCCCGTGGCGTCGAGTTCACGCGACCGCTTGGCGACACGCCCTGGCAGTCGCGCGAATTCGTCGTGAAGGACTGCGATGGCAGGCTCCTCGCGTTCGGCGCGCCATCGGCCTAGCGACGTCTCTCTGGATTGAGCCGAGTCTCTGGACTCGCGTCCGGGTCGTCTCTTGCGTGAGCCCGGGTCGTGCCGGCCCCGGTACGCGGCTTGCTGGTTGGCGTGCAGCCCGCTCAATCCGTCTCCTGCGACGGACAGAAGGGCCACGGAGACCGGGCACGGTGTCCTCTCCGCCGCACATTTCAGGAGACAGAATGTCGACAATCAGGATTCCGGCGCCCCTGGTGGCGCTGGCCGCCTTCATCCTCCTCGCTCCTGCTCTGGTCCAGGCTCAAGACCAGCGCTTCCGGGCATCGTTCGCTCCCGCAGTGGCAACCGTCGGGGACGATGCGGAGCTGGCGATCGGGGGCACCTTCGGCTATCGCTTTTCGGAACATTTCTGGTTCGAAGGCGATCTCACCTGGATCGACGCGGCGGCGGGTGGCTTCAGGTACCGGAACGTCGAGTTCGACAACATCGGTAACGCGAGCGACCTCGGCGATCTGATCCGGCGCCGGGCCGGGGTATTCGGGGGGAGCTTTCCCGGCGGCATCCGATTCCCGGGTCTGCCGGTTTTCCCCGTCGAACCCATCGGCCGGCTGCGGGCGTCTGCCGACGGCTCCACGATGATCAGTACGATAGGCATCCGTTATGAGCTGCCGGTGCAGACCGAGCGCTTCCGTCCGTACGTCGCCGGCGGACTCGGCATCAACCACACCGACCAAGAGTTCAAACTCGACGCGACCCCGTTCACGCCGGCGATCGACGACTCGGTCTCGCACACTGGCTATGCGTTCAACGCGGGAGCGGGCGCCAGCGTGCGACTGGCGGGCCAGCTCTGGGCGGACCTCGACGCGAGATACTTCCGTCTCTCGCGCGACCGGGACGTCATGCGGCTGGGTGGAGGGGTGAGCTTCCGGTTCTAGGCGGTCTGGCGCGCCCGGCTGGACTCGAACCAGCGACCCCCGGCTTAGAAGGCCGGTGCTCTATCCAACTGAGCTACGGGCGCGTGGGCTCATCGTAGCAGCCTCGACCGATCGCACGTCGGGCGTCGCGTTACGATGCCGGCATGAGCGCGCCTCCTCCCGAACCCTGGCTGCGTGGACCGATCCCCGGCATCCCCGCGCTGCTGCAGCCGGCGGCGCACGCCTTCGTGATGTCCCTCGAGGATTGCGACACCGCGGCCGCGGAACTCACCGTCGACGAGCTCTGGACCTCGCCCGGTGGCGCCGCATCGGTCGGCTATCATCTCCGCCACCTGGCCGGCAGCACCGACCGGCTGCTCACCTACGCGCGTGGTTCGAGTCTGAGCGAGGCGCAGCGCGCGGTGCTGGCGGCCGAGGCGGCCAACACGCGACCTCGGCCGACGGCGGCTCAACTCCTCGACGCCTGGCGTGCCGGTGTCGGCGCGGCGTTGACTCAACTCGGCGCGACGCCGGAGTCGGCGTTGACCGAGGCGCGAGCCATCGGCCGGGCCCAGCTGCCCTCGACGCTGCTGGGAGTGCTCTTCCATGCCGCGGAGCACGCGTCCAGGCATACCGGGCAGGTGGTGACCACGGCTAAGATCGTCCAGAGCTCGCGACGCTGATCGAACTGGCGGCACTGCGCTTCGCGGTGGGACGTGTGCCGCTGCGCTCGTCAGGCGACGGACGCGGCGCTGATGGCTATCGTGACGTCTGGATGTCGATGACCTGAGCGCTCCAGGGCAGTACTGGCCGTTGGCGAAGGGCGGCCCGCCGGCGCGTTCCACGTGAGACGGGAGCCCGTCACAGACCTCGACCGTCACCTCGGCGAACGTGACCTCTTCGAGATGCCATGACCATCCGGCGTTGACCTCGGTGCCGGCGACGATGCGGCCGACGGGAATCCGCGCCCGGCCGCCGGACTGTGCGGCCCGCGCGGCCCGCAGCTGATCCTCCGAGGTCAGCCGCACGCGGAACTGCTCGGCCACGACCTGGAACGTGACCACGGCGAGACCACTCGGGCCGGTTGGCGACTCATCGCAGCCAGCCAGGCCGATGCCGGCGGTCGCCATCAGCGTCGCGAGACGTGCTGCTCCGAGTCGGCGCTGGGGGCGGCCAGCAGGGGGTATCCGCATGACCACGCCGACGGCTAGTCGGCCGCTGCGCCCACGAACCGGTCGTCCTCGTCGGCGAACAGCACGTTGAAGCTGGTGAGCGAGCCGTAGCACCCGGTGATGTAGCTCTGCAGCTTCACCTTCTGGTCGTCGGGCAGCTCCGAGGCGTTCACCTGCTGCTCGAGCGTGCGCAGGCGGTTGCGCAGCATCACCACCTTGTGGAAGAAGCTCTCGATCGGCCAGGTCTTCTCCTGCACGCCGGGCTTGCCGGGGCGCAGCACCAGGTGGCCACCGCGCCATTTCTCGGCCGGCGTCACCGCGGTGAGCCCGGTCTCCTCCCTGATGATCCGGCGCAGCAGCAGCTCGAGGTTGGCGGGCACGGACGCATCGGACATCGTGGGCTCCAGCAGTTCGCGGTCGCTGACGAGAGGCGGGGTCGCGCTCGCGGCCGGCGCGGATCTCGGTGTTGATCGGTCGTCGCCAGCCGGCGATGGGGTCGAGCGCGGTCCGGCGGGCGAGGCCGACGCGACCACAGAGCGCGGCCCGCCCCGGAAGTTGTGCTCGCTGCCGCAGAAGTCGCAGGTCACCCGCAGCGGCTGCTGGGCCTCGTCGACGACGACCACGGTGTGGATGCGGTCCTCGTGACAGGACCGGCAGTGGTCCTCCACCGACTGGCCGGCCCGATACGCGCGCCGGCTCATGCTCGACGATCGTGCGCCGGCGTCCGACTGGACGACAGGCTCATCGGATCGCTGCCGAGACCTTCGAGAACTCGAGCATCTGCGCAGTCAGGTCCATCGGGTACGAGATGGCCACGTCGGTGATCGCCCCGCTGGCGTCGGTCGTGGCGGTCAGCTTCGGCATCACGAACCCCGAGTAGGAGGGCAGGTTCAGGCGGTCGACGCGGGCCACCACCTCGTCGCGCAGCTTCGGATCGAAGTGCACGCCGTGCGCCTCGAAGAGCGCCTTGGCTGCCGCGTAGTCGCCTTCGCTCTTCATCCGCTGGACCTCAGCGAGGAGCTTGCCGACGCCCTCGCGAAACGCCGCGGCGTCGGTCATCACGTAGAAGGTCTTGCCGTCGCGCTGGCGCACGTCGATGGCTTTGGTGTTGGCCATCAGCCAGCGCACGATCATCTGCCGGTTGCGCATGTGGTCTTCTTCGATCTGGCTGCCCTGGCGCACCCGGCGGAGCTGCACCAGCGCGTTCTTGGTATAGACCTCGTACTCGGTCTGGACGATCTCGGCCTGGTCCTCGGCTTTGAGAATGCCCAACTCGGCCAGCTTCGGATCGGCGAGGAAATACAGGCCGATCAGGTCGGCCCGGCCCTCTTCCAGTGCCGAGTACTGCTCCTTGAGCATCGCCGCCGGCGTCGCCGACACCGAGTCGGCCATCTTGCCAGAGGCGTGGCCGATCACCTCGTGCATGTTGGTGTGCAGCTCGCCCGAGAACGCGCTCCACTTGTTGGCCCGGGTCACCTCTTCGGGCGCCCAGGCGAACTCCTTGCGGAACTCCGGCACGGTCGAGCGATCGTAGGCCTCGGTGACGTTGGCGAGCGAGACCGACTTGCTGCCGTACTGCTCGCGAATCTTCTGGTCGTTGGGCAGGTTGATGCCGATCGGCGTCACCGGGCCCGACTCGCCGGTCTCGATCACGACGTCGATGGCCTTGGCGGTGATGCCGGTGACCCCGGCCTTGCGGTACTGCGGCGCGAAGGGCATGCGGTCCTCGAACCACTGGGCGTTGGTGGCCAGCTTCTCGAGGTCCACCGTCTTGTGTCGGTTCACGTAGAAGACCAGCGCCTCCCACGAGCCTTTCACGCCACGCGGGTCCATGTAGACCTCGATGAACCCGTTGATGGTGTCCACCGGCGAGTCCTTGTCGGCCACCCAGGCGATGTCGTAGGCCTTGCGGTCGGCGTCCTCGCCGGTGCGATACCACTGCACGAGCTTGGCCAGCGCCTCCTTCATCGACGGCGTGGCAAAGGCCTGCGCCGCCTCGAGGTGGCCGATGACGGCGCGGATCTGCGGGTCGTAGCGGCCGCCCACCTTGTAGACCTCTTCGACCAGCCTGCCGTTCTGCTTCACCAGCCGCGAGTTCAGCCCGTAGCGCTCGGTGAAGCCCTTCAGGTCGGCCGTCGACACGCCGGCGTAGAGGTTGTTCGAGCTGGCCTGCAGGATGTCCTTGCCGGCCCCCGGGGTCTTCTGCGTGACCATCGGATGGAAGGTGGCGTCGAAGAACATCGGCTTGCAGCCGGGTGAGCAGCGCGTCGAGCGCGGCCTCGGGGGTGGTGCGGTCGGAGGTGGTGGCAGGGAACATCGCGCCGTTCTTCGCGGCCTGCCGAGCCGCGGCGGCGAAGGCCTCGGGCGTGCAGGTGAGGACGAACTTGCGGGCCGTCAGGTTGTTGTACGGGCCGGTGTTGATCCAGACCAGCTTGGTGTAGCGCTGGATCTCGGCCAGCGTCGCCGCGTCGATGCCGGCGCTGTGCGACACGATCTGCTCGAGCACTGCGCGCATCTCGAGGTTGTGCGCATAGCGCTGATCCCAGAAGATGTCGCGGCCGGCGATGGCCGCCTGCGTGAGGTGATAGATCAGCCGCTTCTCGTCGAGCGGCAGCTCGCTGAAGCCGTCGGCGTAGAGCTGGACCACCCCGGCGTCGTCCACCCGCTCGAGGAGGTACTTCTTCTCGGCGGCCGCCGCGGCTGGCGCGGCAGCGGAGGCGGCAGCGGGCGGCGGAGTGGCGGGCGCCGGCGAGCAGGCGATCGTGACGGCGAGCAGGCAGGGAGCGGCAGCGGTTCGCATGCGCATGAGGGGATGCTACCCCACGGCCTACGGAGCCGTCAGCTGCGGGTCGAGGTGGTCTGCATCCGGCCGTCCCAGCGGCCGGCGGTGTCGAGGTGCAGGTCGAACTGGTCGAGGATACGCATCACGGTGTGATCGACCAGATCGTCGATCGACGCCGGGCGCTGGTAGAACGCCGGCACCGGCGGGAAGATCACCGTGCCCATCCGCGACAGCCGGAGCATGTGTTCGAGGTGGATGTCGCTGAGCGGTGCCTCGCGCGGCACGAGCACCAGCCTGCGCCGCTCCTTCAGCACCACGTCGGCGGCACGGTGGATCAGGTTGGTGCCGCTGCCGGTGGCGATGGCCGCCAGCGTCCGCATGCTGCACGGCGCCACCACCATGCCGCGGGTCACGAACGAGCCGCTGGAGATGGCGGCGCCGAAGTCCTCGGCGGCGTGGACGTCGGTGGCCAGCTGCTTGACGGAATCGACCGAACAGGCGGTCTCGTGGAGCAGCGTCTGGATTGCCCACTTGCTCATCACCAGGTGCGTGGGGACGCCGGCCTCGCGGAGCCGCTCGAGCAGCCGCACCCCGTAGACGATGCCGGAGGCGCCGGTCAGGGCGACGATGAGCGGAGCAGGCGGCTGGGCCATCGCGTGTCTCCTCAGTCTAGCCGCTCGTCGCCGTTCGGCGGCTGTGAAGAGCCGCCCTGCGACGCGTAGGGCCGAGCTTCAGCTCGGCCGGGAACGCCGAAGCAGGGCCGGTCCGACGATCACGAGCACGGCCGTCGCCAGCAGGGCGGCTGCGAGCGGCCGGGTGATGAGCGTGGTCCAATTGCCCTCGGCGATCGCCAGCGCACGTCGAAGATGCAGGTCGGCGGCCGGGCCGAGCATCACGCCGATCATCACCGGGGCCAGCGGGCAGCCGGCTCGCCGCAGCGCGAAGCCCAGCGCGCCGATCGCCGCCAGGGCCACCAGGTCGCCCGCCGACCGGTGCACCGTCCAGGCGCCTACCGTGGCTACCACCAGGATGCCGCCGTAGAGCAGCGGCGTCGGGATCCGCAAGAGCAGCACCCAGACGCGGATGAGCGGCAGGTTCAGCACCAGCAGCAGCACGTTGCCCACGTAGAGGCTCGCCAGCAGCGTCCACACGAAACGTGGCTCGTTCTGGAAGAGCAGTGGACCGGCTTGCAGGCCGAACTGTTGAAAGCCGGCGAGGAGGACGGCGGCCGTGGCCGAGGCCGGCAGCCCCAGCGTGAGCAGCGGCACCAACGTCCCGGCGGCCGACGCGTTGTTGGCGGCCTCCGGTCCGGCCACGCCTTCGATCGCGCCGTGCCCGAAGTCGTCTGGGTGACGCGACAGGCGTTTCTCGACGGCGTAGGAGAGCAGCGTCGGCAGCTCGGCGCCGCCGGCTGGCAGCGCGCCCAGCGGAAAGCCGATCGCCGTGCCGCGCAGCCACGGTCGCCACGACCGCGCCCAGTCCTGCCGCGACATCCACCGCGTGCGCTCCAGCGGCAGGACCGTGCTGGTCCCCGGCGGGGCCGTGGCCAGCGTGAGCGTCTCGCCGACCGCGAACAGTCCGATGGCGACGATGGTCGGGTCGAGACCGTCGAGCAGATAAGCCACACCGAAGGTGAGGCGCGCCTCGCCGCTCAGGCGGTCGATGCCGACGAGTCCCAGGATCGCCCCGATCGACAGGCTGAGCAGGCCCGCCAGGCGCGACGCCCCGAGCAGGCTCGCCGTGGCCGCAAACGCCAGGACGATGAGCGCGAAGTAGTCCGCGGGGCCGAACGACAGCGCCAGATGCGCCAGTGCCGGCGCGCTGAAGGTGAGCGCGAGCGTGCCGAGCGTGCCGGCGACGAAGCTGCCGATGGCGGCGGTGGCCAGCGCTGCTCCGGCACGGCCGTTGCGCGCCATCTGATGTCCCTCGAGCGCGGTGACGATCGTGGCGCTCTCGCCCGGCGTATTCAGCAGGATTGAGGTCGTCGACCCGCCGTACATCCCGCCGTAGTAGATGCCGGCGAACATGATGAAGGCGGAGGTGGGATCCAGGCCGTAGGTGGCCGGCAGCAGCAGCGCGACGGTGAGCGCGGGGCCGATGCCGGGCAGCACACCCACCGCGGTGCCCAGCGTGACGCCGAGCAGGCCCCAGCCCAGATGCACCGGGGTGAGCGCGAGCTGAAAGCCCTCCCACAGCGAGGTGAGAGCGTTCACGGCAGCTCGCCGCCGGACGGGAGCGGCACGCCCAGCCCCCAGGCGAAGAGCACGGCCAGCATCCCGGCCAGCGCCGCCCCGAGCGTCACATCGCGCAGCAGCCGCCGGCTGCCGAGCGCCCGGCTCGTCGACGCGAACAGCACGGCGGCCACCGGCACGAAGCCGGCCAGCGGCATCGCCAGGGCCTGCAGAGCGAGCGCCGCGACGAGGCCGGCTGCCGGCGCGACGCCCGTGGTGCCACCGTCGGGGCCGGCAGTGCGCCGCTGCCAGCCGAGACCGACGGCAAACACCGCGGCCGCAATCAGCATCACGACGGGCGCGGTCTGCGCCGTCGGCTGCCAGGCGGCGGCCGCTGGCGCCGACTGTGCCTGCAGGCGGCCGAGCACGGCGTGCACCCTCGCCTGCTCGGCGAGCAGGAACTGGCGGAATGCCGCGCCGTCCAGATACGCGTCGGTCCATCCGGTGCGCGCCAGGGTCTCGCGCCAACTCGGGCTGGCGACGAGCGCGCGCACGCGGCGCGTCAGCGCTTCCTGCTCCGCGGCGCTGATGCCGGGCGGCGCCACCACGCCACGCCAGTTCGCCAGATCGAGCGCCACGCCCGACTCGCGCAGCGTCGGCACGTCGAGCGTGGCCTCACGCGCCGGCGCGGAGCTGGCCAACGCGCGCAGCTGGCCGGTGGCGATCGACTGGGCGAACTCTCCGTAGCCGCTTACTCCGGCCGTCACCTGCCCGCCCAGGAGCGCGGCCAGGGCCTCGCCGCCGCCGGAGAACGCCACGTAGTTGGCGGCGGCGGGCGGCACGTGCAGGGCCTCGGCGATGAGCCGCACGAGCAGGTCATCGGTGCCGCCGGCCGATCCGCCACCCCACGAGACGCTGCCCGGCGCGGCGACGAAGGCGTCGAGCAGGTCCTGGATCGTGCGATGCGGCGAGGCGGCCGGCACGACGATCACCTCGTGCTCGCCGGTGAGGCGCGCGATCGGGGTGGCGTCGGCGAGCGAGGCCACCGACCGTGTCGTGGCGATGCCGGCGACCATCACCAGGCCGGTGACGAGCAGCGCCTCCGGGCGTCCGCGCTCGGCGCTGACGAAGCGCGCCAGGCCGATCGTGCCAGCGGCGCCTGGCACGTTCTCCACCTGCACGATGTCGCCCGGGCCCAGCGAGAGCAAGGCCCGCTGCATGGCGCGCGCCGTCTGATCCCAGCCGCCGCCGGGCGCGGCCGGGGCGATGATCGTCAGCGGACCCTCGGCGGCGCCGAGCGGCGCCACAGTGGCGGCGACGGCCGCGAGCAGGAGCGCGCGGAGGCGCTGGCGCATGCGCAGCGGATTGTATCGCGCGCCGCCAGACGCGGGCCGCTGATACGATCGCGCCATGCCGACCCTGCACTACCTCCACTACGACGTCTTCACCTCGCGGCCGTTCGAGGGCAACCAGCTCGCCGTGTTCGACGACGCGCGCGGCGTGAGCGACGTCGACATGCAGCGGCTGACCAACGAGATGAACTTCGCCGAGAGCACCTTCGTGCTGCCGGCCGAGACCGCCGGCACCGACATCCGCATGCGCATCTTCACGCCGGCGCGCGAGATGCCGATGGCCGGGCATCCCACCGTGGGCACCACCTTCGCGCTGGCGGACCAGGGCGTGATCGCCTCGGGCCGCGCGCGCTGGGTGTTCGGCCTGAACATCGGCCCGACCCCGGTAGCCCTCGACTGGGACGACGGCGTGCTGCGCACGGCGTGGATGGACCAAGGCCGCCCGGAGCTGCGTCCGCCGGTCACGCCGGTGGACGAAGTGCTCGGCGCGATCAACGCCGATCGCGGCGGCGTGGAAGGGGACCGGTTGGCCCGTCGAAGAGGGATCGTGCGGCAATGCCTTCGTCTACGTGCCGCTGGCGACGCGCGCGGCGGTGGACGCCTGCGAACCCGACATCGCGGCGATGCGCCGGATCCGCAGCGCCTTCCCCGGCGGGCACGTTGGCGTCTTCGTCTTCAGCGCGGAAGATGCCGGCGACGGTGCCACGGTCTACAGCCGGATGTTCGCGCCTGACGCCGGCGTCGTCGAGGACCCGGCCACCGGCAGCGCGTGCGGGCCGCTCGGGGGCTACCTGGTGCGCAACGGGGTGGTGCCGCTGGCCGACGCTCAGCGCATCGTCAGCGCGCAGGGCGTGAAGATGGGCCGGCCGAGCCGTCTGCACGTGCGCGTCGAGGCGAGCGCGCCGGCCGACATCGCGCGCGTGCACGTCGGCGGAGCGTCAGTCAGGGTCGGCGAGGGAACAGATCACCTGGTGATGCAGATCGTCTGACCCCGATGGTATGGTCGATCTGCGCTCGGCTCAGTGTCAGAGCCTTCAGCGCCAGAGAATGCCGACCAACCCTGATCGCAAGATTGGCGTACCTGGTCGCGAAGAGTCGTCCGATCATGCGATCAGCAGTGCCAGACCCCTGTCTACGGCGCCAGGCGCTCGAGCGTCCAGCCAGGCGCCACCAGAGGCCCGTCGATATCGCAGCCGATCGTGCAGGCGATTGGCGCGGCCCTGCCAGAACTCGATGACCGTCGGAGCCACGACGTAGCCGCCCCAACACGCGGGTCGAGGCACGGCGCCGCCCGCGAATCGTGCGGCGGCCGCGGCCACCGCCGAGTCCAGGACGTCGCGTCCGGAAATCACCTGGCTCTGCGGCGAGGCCCACGCCCCGAGCTGGCTGTCGAGCGGCCGCGACGCGAAGTAGGCGTCGCTGGCGGCGGCTGTCGCCCGCGACGCCGTCCCCGTGACCCGCACCTGACGCTCGAGCTCGGCCCAGAACCAGACCAGGCTCGCCCGCGGGTCGCGCTCGATCTGCGCCGCCTTGGCGCTGTCGTAGTTGGTGAAGAACGTGAAGCCGTCGCCGGTGACGTCCTTGAGCAGCACGATGCGCGCGTCGGGCGCCCCGTCCGCCGCCGTCGTTGCCAGCGTCATCGCCGTGGCGTCGAGCAGCTCGGCCCGGATGGCGTCGTCGAGCCAGCGCCGGAACTGGACGATCGGGTCGGGGTCGGCTTCCGCCTCGGACAGCGCCCGGGCGCGATAGTCGCGGCGCAGATCGGCAATCGACATCGTCACGGCTCCCGCCTGCCCGCCGCGACTTCGATCCATGCGCCCAGATAGCGACGGTCGCGCCGCGCGGGATCGACTTCGATCGGCACGAACCCGGTGGCGGCTTCCACGTCGAGCGCGATGGCGCCCCCGCCGGCCACCGGCGGCACGTACACCGGCACCAGGGTTTCGTCCTGCAGCTCGAGCGTCTGGCTCCAGCCGTGCGTGGCCAGGCGCACCCGATTCGGCCGCAGCCCGCTGTGCGCTCGCAGCGTGACGCCGTCGCGACAGCCGCCCGGGCAGGCGATCGTGAGCCGGACGAGCCGTCCGCCGGCGGTCCAGAATCCCCGCGACTCGGGGTACATGCGCTCGTCGTGGAAGAGCACCACCATGTCGCCGTAGGCCGCGGCGGCCAGCACCTGCGGCGTCGGCGTGCGCGTGCCCGCGTCGATGACGTCGAGCGGCTCGATTCGCAGCTCGTCGATCGACCGCTCGAGCTCCGGCGTGCCCCGGAAGCCGACGAAGCCGGCGTCGACCGGCAGCCAGAACTCGGCGTCCCAGCTCTCGCCTGGCGACGGCGACACCGTCCACTGCCGGTAGGGCGGCCCGATGCGGCCGACCTGCAGGCCAAGCGGCATGCCGCCTTGCGCGGGCAACGGGTCGCGGCCGGCCCACCGCACCCGCACGCGGTAGCGTCCGGCCGGCAGGGAGAATCGGCCGTTGTGCAGCACGCGCATCGGCTGCGGCTGGGTGCGCAGGCCGGGCGTGACCACCACGGCGAGCGTGGGCTCGACCGTTCCGGCCGCGGAGACCCGCCACGGCTCGTATTGCACGGCGTACGGCCGGGTGACGCGATCGAAGGAGTCGAGCCCCGCCAGACGGGCGCGTGCCCGCAGGTCGACGGCCGGCAGCGCCGGCTCGGGCGCCGGCAGCCACGCCCAGCCGATGAGCGCGAGGAGGACGCCTGCCGCCGTCGCGGCCATGGCCCGCAACGACGAGCGTCCGGCGGTGCCGGCCGGCACGCGGGCGAGGACCCACGAGCCGAGCGCCACCGCTGTGATCCACACCGCGCTGCCGGCCAGGGCCGGCCCCGGGTCGTGCGCGATGAAGGTCGGGACAATCGACCATAGCGGCCAGCGCGGCGACAGCCACTCGAGGAGCGACGAGGTGCCGTCGCGGTCGTTGGCGAGGAGCAGGCCGTCTTCGGCGACGACGAGCAGCACCATCAGCGCCACGCCGGCCCACACCAGCAGGTGCTGTCCGGCACGGCGCGGCGATCCGGCCCGCGCCGATCCGATCTGCACCGCCATCGGCAGCATGAGGATGAGCAGCCCCGACATCACCGGCCGTGCCGGCGCCGCCGTGCCGCCCCACCAGATCCCGAACGCGCCCACCGTCCCGATCAACGCGCCGAAGAGCAGTCCCACCTCGAGCCCGACCCGGCGCAGCGGTCCCGCACGCCGCACCATGGTCCACAGGCCGAAGCCGGCCAGCACGTAGGCGGGGGCGTAGGCGAGCAGTCCGTACTCCTGATCGAAGAGCAGGCCGGGGACGCCGACGAGCGTGTTGGCCGGAGCGGTCTGGCTCATGGGCCCGTAGGGAGCGCTCGGAGAAAACGTGCCCCAGTAGGCGTCGAAGAACGCGAACCACGCCGCGAGTCCCAGCATGTAGGGCAGCACGACCGGGACGGCGGCGCCGAGCAGCGGGGCCCGCGTCTCGGCGCGGTGCAGCGGCCACCACCGTCGCGCCAGAGCCACCGCGACCAGCGCCGCCGACATCGGCGCGTACTTGGTGCTGAGCCACGGCAGCGCCGCGGCCAGCACCCCCACGGCCCACCCGTGCCAGGCGCGACGATCGGGCGTCGGGCGCAGCACGATCGGCAATGCCAGGGCCATCACGAAGGCGGCCGGCACTTCGGGATAGATCGTGAACGTGTTGATCAGGAACGGCGCCGAGAACGCGATCGCCGCCCACGCCAGCGTCGCCGGCCCGCGGGCGTCGGTCGTCTCGACGACCCAGCGCCAGACGACCGCGGCCGCCGCGGCGCCCATCAGGATGAAGAACGCAACCGTGAGCGGGTAGCCGCCGAGCGCGAACACCGGCGTGACGATCAGCGGCATGCCGATCGGATGGATCGAGTAGATCTCCTCGTCGACGCCGCGTCTCAGGTAGTGCGGATCGAGCTCGCGCCCGAAGTACTCGAGGTAGTCGCCACGCGCGTGGTTGTTCTCGATCTTCAGATCGCCGTCGCGCCACAGGCTCTGAGCGATCACGAGATAGTGCGGCTCGTCGCCCGACGGGAAGAGCACCGTGTAGGTCAGGCGCGATGCGGTCAGGCCGGCGGCCAGGGCGGTGGCCAGCCCGACGGCCACGGTGAGGCCCAACACGCTCCGCCGCGCGATCCACGCTCGCAGCGCCACCGCATGCGGCGCGGCCACCCAGAGACACTGGCCGCCGACGACGGCCCAGACGATCCACTTCGCGGGGCCGGCGAGCACCTGCACCAGGGGCCAGCGATCGGGCAGACCCGGGAGGTACGGCACGAGCAGGAGTGCCAGTCCGAAGACGGGCAAGGCCAGGTCGGCCGCGTCGTGCATCGGGCGGCCGGCGCGACGGCCGGCCAAGGCACGGTACGCGCTCGCTCCCGCCATCAGCCCGAGGACCGTGAAGGCCAACGCCGTGTGCCAGGAGGGCACCAGCGCCACCCGCTGACGAATGCCGTCGGCCACGACCTCGTCGAGCACTGCTCGCGACGCCCAGGCCGCCGCGCCGAGCACGACGCTGGCGCCGGCGATCGTGATCGCGGTGGTTGCGCGTGGGTTGCGGACCACGGCGCGATCTTACTTCGCGGACCCGTCGCGCTGGCGGGCCCATGGCCACGGACCGCCGCTGGCCACCGGGACGAGCGCCGGCGCGGTCGCGCGCGTCGGTGTCGCCATGTCGTAGACATGCACCCGGGCCGGGCCGACGCGAGCCTCGGCGATCGGCGCCCAGTCGAGGCGCCCGCGCCGCTGCGTAGCGAAGCGAGCGCGGATCTCGGGCTCTTCCCACTGGTCGACGACCAGCCACACCTCGCGGCCCGCCGCTGCCAACGCCGTGCAGAAGGCATCGAGCCTGTCGGAGGGCACTTCGTCGTAGCGCGCAATCGCCCGGCCGCTGTAATAGGCCACCGCGCCGCTGTGCTGCATCGCCAGGATCACCGCGTTGCGGCCCGCGTAGCCGTCGACGTATCGCCCCACGGCCGCGTAGCGCTGATTGCCGCGCCAGAGTTCGAACAGCTGACGATCGCGGACGTCGGTGGTCATCAGGGCCGTCATCGCCACCGCGCCCGCCGCCAGGGTCAGCCTGGCACCGTCTGGTGACCACTTCGCCAGCAGGCGCCACGTTGCGGCCACGACCGCGGCCGCGAGCACCGGCCATGCCGGCAGGTAGAAGCGCAGGTACCACCACTCGATGAACGTGGCGTACGGAAGGTAGCTCGCCAGCACGCCGCCGGTCAGCGCGAGCCCCGGCCACCACGCCTGACCGCCACGGCGCTGCGCGGCCAGCGCGACGAGCGCCGCCAGTCCTGCGGCCGTCCAGTAGCCACGCGTCTCGACCGTCCAGGTCCACAGTGCCTGCAGGTTGGGCAGGATGGCGGAGCGGCTGTAGAGACTCTCCGGGGGGCCGTACCCCGAGATGAACGGCGAACCCCAGATGAGCGCATTCACCAGCGCGACGGTCATCGCGCCGAGCGCCAGGGGCGCCGCGCCCGCTGCGACGTGCGTCGCCCGCTGCCGCAGCGTCCCGGGCTCGATCGCCAGCACTGCCAGCCAGACCGCCGCGGCCGCCGGCGCCATGTTGGGACGCACCAGGAGCGCCACTCCGGAAAACACGCCGGCCGCGGCGCGGGCGCCCGTGCCTGGACGCCGTAACCAGACGAGCGCCCACGCCCAGAGCGCGGCGACCGGCAGGTCGCTCATCGTCTCGGTCGCCTGAAACAGCATCGGCGGGCTGGTCGCGACCAGGACGGCTGCCGCCAGTGCCGCCGCCGGCGGTGCGGCGAACGCGGCGAGGCGGAACGTTGCCCACACCAGCAGGCCTGCGGCGAGCGGCGTCCACACGTAGCGGCCGGTGTCGCCGGCCACTGCGGCGCCGAGCGCCATCAGCAGCGGCAGGCCCGGCGCATAAGTGGGGCCGAGGCGGTCGGGCGCCGGAGTTGGCCGATAGCCGAGCGGCGCGACGAGCTGTCCACGAGCCGGCCACGGGGCGTCCGTGATCACCGGCGCATCAGCGGTGAGGCGTCCCGCGCCCCACACCCGCGACTGGCTCAGGTAGCCGCTGCTGTCGGAGCCGCCGGCGACGTGGGAGCCGAACTGCACCGAGAGCAGGGTGACGGTGAGCGCGAGCAGCGCGGCCAGCCACGACGCGTGACGGTCGGCGCCGTCGGCCGCCGCCGTGAACCAGCGGCGCCGCTCCTCGGCCGGCAGGCGCCACAACGCCAGCACCAGGACGGCCAGCGCGACTACGGCCGGCCGCCCGGCGCTGCGCGACGACACCCGGAGCCCGCCCACGACGAAGGAGACCCCGCCGCTGGCAACCACCACCGCGGTCCAGAGACCAAGAACGAGGGCAAGCCACAGGGCGAGGCGGCGCATCGACAGGGACGGCACGGGTGGCACGGGGAGCCGGCGCTGATAGCGACGGCCTTGGCGCCGCACGCCGGGCAGGTCAGAATACGCCGGTTCGGCCGGGCGTGGCATCGAGCCGCCACGGTAGCCGCGCCGCGCCGGAGCATCCATGATCGCCGCGTTCTCCTGGCACCGGCCGCTGGCTGCCGCCATCGCGCTGGCTGCGCTGGGCATCATCCTCTCGTCGGCGGATCGGCCTGCCGCGCAGGGGGCGCCGGCCGACGCGCGATGGCAGGCCTACTGGCGCGCCGGTTCAGCCAAGGACGCGGCCGGCGAAGCCGAACGGTTGATCGCCGCCGGCGTCACCTTCGACGACGCCTGGACACGGCTGAAGGCGGGCCGCGCCTACACGGCGACAGCCTCCGGCGAGCGCAACCTGCGCGCGACCGGCCCCGGCGGCCTGGCCTTCGACAACTACATCGAGGTACCGGCGACCTACGATCCCTCGCGGCGCTGGCCGGTGCGCGTGCAACTGCACGGCGGCGTCGATCGCCAGAACCCGGAGGAGGGCCGCCGCCGGCGTGCCAACCGGCTGCCCGGGGAGCCGCAGATCGTCGTCCATCCGTTCGGGTGGGCCGAGGCGGCGTGGTGGCACGCGCCGCAGGTCGACAACATCCTCGCCCTGGTCGACCGCGTGAAGCGCCAGTACAACGTCGACGAGTCGCACGTCTACCTCACCGGCACGTCGGATGGCGCGACCGGCGCCTACTTCCTGGCCATGCGTGAGCCCACGCCGTGGGCCTCGGTGCTGCCGCTCATCGGCCACCTCGCCGTCCTGGCCAATCCCTCGACCGGCGCCGACGGCGACCTGTTCATCTCGAACCTGGTGAACCGCCCGTTCTTCGTGGTGAACGGGATGCGCGATCCGCTCTATCCGGCGGCCCGCGTCGCGCCGTACCTCGAGGCGCTGGACACGGCCGGCGTCTCGCTCACGTTCCATCCCCAATCGACCGGCGGCCACGACACGTCGTGGTGGGAGCAGGAGCGCGCGGCCTACGAGACCTTCGTCCGCGACCATCCGCGCCCGGCGCACCCGGCGCTGTTGTCGTGGACCACCGAGCGCACTGATCGCTACAACCGCATCCAGTGGCTGGTCATCGACGAGCTCGGCGTCCGCCCCAGCGATGCGCCCCTGGCCGACGTCAACACCTTCGCCGAGCGGTACGACCCCGATTTCGGCTTGCGCGGTGATTCGCGCAAGGAGAACGGTACGCGGGTGGTGCAGGTGATCGCCGACAGCGACGCCGCGACGATGGGGCTGGCCGTGGGCGACAAGATCGTCGAGATCGACGGCCGGGCGATTGCCGCGCTGGCCGACATCCTCGCGGCGTTCGACCGCAACACCGGGCCGTCGATCGTGTTCCAGGTCGATCGCGGTGGCGAACGGCTGACGCTGAAGGGACGCTTTCCGCCCGAGGCGCCGCGGGGCCCGCCACGCCGGATGTTCACACGGCGCGGGCCGTCGGGCCGCGTCGACGTCGTGCGTCGCGGCAACACGATCGAGGCGCGGACGCGCGGCGTCGCGCGCTTCACGCTGCTGCTGTCGCCCGATGCGGTGGACTTCGCCAAACCCGTCGTCGTGACCGTGAACGGCCGGCCGGTGCACGACGCGGTGGTGGGCCGGGATGTCGGCACGCTGCTGACGTGGGCGGCGCGTGACGACGATCGCGAGATGCTCTACGCGGCCGAACTCACGGTGACGGTGCCCGACTAGCCGCCAGGGACGGCGCCTCGACCCTTGCTCGTCCCCGCCTTGCCGCGGTCAGGCGCGGCGGCGCAGCAGGACCGCGGCGAGGGCCGCCAGGCCGCCGGCCAGCACCACCGCGCGGACCACCCGGAACAGGCTGAGGACCCACGCGATGCCCAGGCCCAGCGCCGGCCATTGCACCCACCAGTGCCCGGGCGAGGTCATCAGGTTGATGACGGCGAGCATGAGCAGGATGAGGGGCGCCTTCACCAGGAACTTCGCCGCCCGCAGGGTGTGCACCACGTCTCGACCCTCCTTGCCAGCATCTGACGTGGGTGGGGGCCAGACGTTCAGCTCGGGGCGGCGAACGGCGGGGGACCGACTACGAACGGTGCGCCGCGTCGTCGAGCGGGGTCTGCGGGATCTCTATGGGATCTACGCCCTTCGCTAGCCTCTAGCCGCTACAGGGCCGCCTTCTTGAGCTTTTCTGGAAAGGCGGCCTCGAGCTTGGCCACCTTGGGCAAGGCCACCATGGCCACGTAGGGCTGGGCGGGATTTCGGGCCGCGAAGTTCTGGTGGTACTGCTCGGCCGGGTAGAACGTGCCCGAGGGCTCGACCGTCGTCACTATGGGATCACTAAATACTTTCGAATCAGCGAGTTGAGAGATGTAAGCCTCCGCCACCGCGCGCTGCTCGCTGTCGGCCGGGAAAATCGCGGACCGGTACTGCGTCCCCCGATCGTTGCCTTGCCGGTTCAGCTGCGTGGGGTCATGGGCGACGGCGAAGAACACCTTCAGGAGCTGGCCGTAAGTGATCACCGCCGGGTCGAACGCCACCTCGACGGCCTCGGCGTGCCCCGTGGTGCCCGAGCACACCGCCTCGTAATTGGCCGTCGATGCCGCGCCGCCGATGTAACCCGATCTGACCCCGGTGACCCCGTCCAGGGGCAGGAGCACCGCTTCGGTGCACCAGAAGCAGCCGCCGGCGAGAATGGCGCTGCGGGCCGACGTCGCGCCCGGCGCGACATCGCGGGCAGGGTCGGGAAACGCCTTCAGCTCCGGCCCGTGCTCACCGAACAGTTTCGACAGTTTCATGCGGACCCTCGTTCACAGCCTTCGACGTCCTGCGTGCCCGGCAGGATACGCAACCTGCGCAATTGTCGCCGTGCCCGGCCAGAGATGTAACGGGGTCAGACCCCGTTACATCGGCAGACAGGGCAAGACCAGAAAGTGCGTGGCTGCCGCCCGGACCGGGCCGATTTCCACCGTATACTCAAGCCAGGGTTGGTGTCTGGAATCAGGCACTTAGCGCCGTTTTCCCCGACGAGACTCGTGCCGGCATGAAACCGACTGCGCTCGCCATCGCGATCGCCGCCCTCCTCGGGTTGGCGCTGGTACGGGTCGCCGCCGACACATCATCGTTGCACGACGCCCCGCAGGTTCCGGCGCCGTCCCCGGTCGCCGCGGCCCCGCCCGCCCGTCGCCCGGTGCCGGTCGCCACGCACAGGGTGCCCGACGGTGCGCTGTCGGCGGCGGATCAGACGGCGCTGGTCACGACCTACTGCGCGACGTGCCACAGCGAGCGGGCCAAGGCCGGCGGGTTGTCACTGGCGAATTTCAACGCCATGCGCGCGCAGGAGCAGCCCGAGGTCGTCGAGAAGATGATCCGCAAGCTGCGGGCCGGGATGATGCCGCCGGCCGGCGCCAAGCGGCCCGAGCTGGCGACGATCGCCGCGCTGACCACGGCGCTGGAATCGCGGATGGACGAGCAGGCAGCGGCCAACCCCAATCCCGGCTGGCGGCCGTTCCAGCGGCTGAACCGCGCCGAGTACGCCAGCGCCGTCAAGGATCTGCTGCGCATCGACGTGGACGTGACCACGTTCCTGCCGCCCGACACGATCAGTCACGGCTTCGACAACGTTGCCGATGCCCAGAGCTTTTCGCCGACGCTGATGGAAGGGTATCTGCGCGCCGCCGGCCGCATCACGACGCTGGCCCTGGGCGATCCGACCTCGGCCCCGACCGAAGCCACCTACAAGGTGCCGCGGACACAGTCGCAGATGGAGCACATCGCCGGCGCTCCCATCGGCACGCGCGGCGGCGTCTCGCTGGTGCACGTGTTTCCGGCCGACGGCGAGTACAGCTTCCGCGCCATGCTGCACTCGATCCCGACCGGTCAGCTCTACGGCAGCATCGTCCGCGGCGAGAAGCTCGAGGTCTCGATCGACGGCGAGCGCGTGGCGCTGCTCGACATCAACCATCAGATGAGCGAGCAGGACGCCAACGGGATGAACCTGCAGTCGCCGCGCGTGCACGTCAGCGCCGGGCCGCACCGCGTCTCGGCGGCGTTCCTGCGCCAGTTCGAGGCGCCGGTCGACGACATCATGGCGCCGCAGGACTACACGCTGGCCGACTCGCAGATCGGCAGCGGCTTCGGCATCACGACCTTGCCGCACGTCCGCGACTTCGCCATCAGCGGGCCCTTCACCGTGACCGGTGTGTCCGACACGGTGAGCCGGCGGACGGTGTTCTCGTGCCGGCCGACCGCGCCGTCCGAAGAGGCCGGGTGCGCCGCCGAGATCCTCCAGCGGCTGGCGTCGCAGGCCTACCGCGAGCCGGCGACCACCGCGGACGTGCGCTCGCTGATGCACTTCTACGAGCGTGGCCGCGACGGCGGCGACTTCGAGGCCGGCATCCGCGTCGCGCTCGAAGCGCTGCTGGCCAGCCCCCGCTTCGTGTTCCGCCTCGAGCAGCCGCCGGCCACTGCCCGCGTCGGCCAGGCCTTCGCCGTCGCCGACCTCGACCTGGCGTCGCGGCTGTCGTTCTTCATCTGGGGCACGGTGCCGGACGCGGAACTGGTGCGGGCCGCCTCCGCCGGGGGGCTGAAGTCCGCCGCCGGGCTCGAGTCGCAGGTGCGGCGGATGCTCGCCGATCCGAAGTCGGAAGCCCTGGCCACCCGCTTCGCGCACCAGTGGCTGCGCCTGCAAGACGTCGAGAAGATCCGCCCGGATGCGCTGCTGTTCCCGTACTGGGATTACACCCTCGCCGAGAACCTCGTCCGCGAGACCGAGCTCTTCTTCGACAGCCTGGTGCGTGACGACCGCAGCATCCTCGACCTGCTGCGCGCCGACTACACCTTCGTGAACGAACGGGTGGCCCGCCACTACGGCATTCCCAACGTGATGGGGCAGGACTTCCGCCGCGTCGCGGTGCCCGACCAACGCCGCGGCATCCTCGGCCACGCCAGCGTGCTGCTGCTCACCTCGGTGGCCGACCGCACCTCGCCGGTGCAGCGCGGCAAGTGGGTGATGGAAGTACTGCTCGGATCACCGCCGCCCCCGCCGCCGCCCAACGTGCCGTTGCTCGAGGAGACCAAGGGCAACAGCGGCGGGCGGTTGCTGTCGGTGCGCGAGCGGATGGAAGAGCACCGCAAGAACCCGGCCTGCACGTCGTGCCACAAGGTGATCGACCCGCTCGGCCTGGCGCTCGAGAACTACGACGTCACCGGCCGGTGGCGGTTCAAGGACGGCGACGTCGCGGTGGACGCCAACGGCGAGCTCTACGACGGCACCCCGATGAGCGGCCCGGCCGGCCTGCGCAACGCCCTGCTCAAGCACCAGGACGCGTTCCTGCTCAGCTTCACCGAGCACCTGATGACCTACGCGCTCGGCCGGCGCGTCGAAGCGTTCGACATGGCGGCGGTTCGCCGGGTGATCCGCGACGCCGCCGGCCACGACCTGAAGCTTTCCGCCTTCATCCTCGGCGTGGTCAACACGCCGGCCTTCCGGATGAACCGCGTCGAGCCGACTGAGACGATCGAACAGGGACCGGGGACCAGGGACCAGGGACCAGGGAAAGAACGGAACCGATGATCATCACGAAAAAGCACTTGTCGCGGCGGACGGCGTTGAAAGGCCTGGGCGTCACCGTCGCCTTGCCGTTCCTCGAGGCGATGGTGCCGGCCCGCACGGCGCTGGCCAAGACCGCGGCCACCAGGATCCGGCTCGCGGCCATCGAGATGGTGCACGGCTCGGCCGGCGCGACGGCCATCGGCCTGCAGAAGAACCTGTGGTCGCCGGCGGCGGTGGGGGCCGACTTCGACCTGTCGCCCACCAGCCTGATGCCGCTCAACGCGCTGAAGCAGCACCTGACCATCGTCAGCAACACCGATGTCAGGAACGCCGAGGCCTTCGAGCTGCCCGAGATCGGCGGCGACCACTTCCGCTCGAGCGCCGTCTATCTCACCCAGAGCCACCCCAAGCAGACGCAGGGCTCCGACGTGCTGGCGGGCACCTCGCTCGACCAGCTCTACGCCCGGAAGGTCGGCCGCGAGACGCCGATCCCGTCGATGCAGCTGTGCATCGAGAGCATCGACCAGGCCGGCGGCTGCGCCTACGGCTACTCGTGCGTCTACACCGACACCATCAGCTGGGCCTCGCCGACCGAGCCGTTGCCGATGATCCGCGACCCGCGCGCCGCCTTCGATCAGCTCTTCGGCGTCGGCGCGACCGCCGAGGAGCGCATCCTCCGCCGGCAGCGCGACAAGAGCATCCTCGACTTCATCGCCGGCGAGGTCGCCCGGCTGCGCCGCGATCTCGGCCCGGCCGATCAGGCCCGGCTCGGCGAGTACCTCGACGACGTGCGCGAGATCGAGCGCCGCATCCAGGCGGTGGAGCAGGCCAACTCGAGCGGCGAGCCGCGCGACCTGCCCGGTGCGCCGGTCGGCGTGCCCGACGCCTTCGCCGAGCACGTCAAGCTGATGTTCGACCTCCAGGCGGTGGCCTTCGCCAGCGACATCACCCGGGTGTTCTCGTTCAAGATGGGCCGCGACGGATCCAGCCGCGCCTACCCCGAGAGCGGATCGAACGCCGGCTTCCATCCGTCGTCGCACCACCAGGACCGCGAGGACCGCATCCGCGAGTTCCAGAAGATCAACACCTATCACGTGGCCCAGCTGCCGTACTTCCTGAACAAGCTGAAGAACACGCCCGACGGCGAGCGCAGCCTGCTCGACAACACGCTGGTCATCTACGGGTCGCCAATGGGCAACTCGAACGTGCACAACCACAAGCGCTGCCCGCTGTTCTTCGCCGGCCACGCCGGCGGCCAGTTGAAGGGCGGCCTGCACATCAAGGCCGCCGACGGCACGCCGATGGCCAATCCGTTCCTCGGCGCGATGCACCTGCTCGGGCTGAACGACCTCACGACCTTCGGCGACAGCACCGGAGCATTCGACCTGAACGCCGCGCCCGAGACCACGGCCGCGCTGTAGGAGACCAGCGATGCGACTGCGACAGCGGGGCGGGGTGATGGCAGCGGCGCTCGGCGCCCTGCTGATGACGTCGGTGCTGGCGGCACAGTCGCCGGCGCGCGGGACGGTGGCCGATGCGGCGATGCAGGGCGACCGTGAGGCCGTCCGCGCGCTCCTGCAGCGGGGCGGCGATGTCAACGCGTCCCAGGGCGACGGCATGACCGCGCTCCACTGGGCGGCGACGAAGAACGACGCCGCCATGGCCCAGATGCTGGTCTACGCCGGCGCCAACGTGAAGGCCACCACGCGGCTGGGCGCCAATACACCGCTGGTCATCGCCGCCCGCAACGGCAACGCCGGGGTGGTGGAGGTGCTGCTGGCGGCCGGCGCCGACCCGAAGACGCCCACCTCCACCGGCACCACGCCGCTGATGCTGGCGTCGGCGTCGGGCAACGTCGAGGCCGTGAAGGCGCTGCTGGCGGCGGGCGCCGACGTCCACGCGAAAGAGCAGTCGATGGAGCAGACCGCGCTGATGTTCGCGGCGGCCTACGCCCGCGTCGACGCGATGAAGGCCCTCATCGCCGCCGGCGCCGACGTCAAGGCGACGACCAAGGTCGTGAACCTGGCGGCGCTGACCTCGCCCGAGGAGGAGTTCTTCCGTCAGCAGCAACAGCAGCAGCCGCCCGCCCCGGCCGGCGCTCAGGCCCGGCCCGGATCGACTCCCGAGCCCAACGCCGCGGCCGCGCGGCCGGCCGGTTCGGCCGCGGCCACGCCGGCACCGGCGGCTCCCGCGGCGGCCCAGGCCGCCGGCGGTGGCGGGCGTCGCGGGCCGGCGCAGGGGGCGGCCGGCGTCGATCGGCAGTTCCGCTACAACGAGCTGGTCGGCTGGCAGGGCGGCCTCTCGCCGCTGCTCTTCGCGGTGCGCCAGGGGTCGAGGGACGCCGTCGACGTGCTTCTCGAGGCCGGCGCCGACGTGAACCAGCTGAGCGCGGGCGACAAGAGCAGCCCGCTGGTGATCGCGCTGGCCAACGGCCACTTCGACATCGCCATGCACCTGCTCGACAAGGGCGCGAACCCCAACCTGGCCGCCGAGAACGGCGCCGCCCCGCTCTACGCCGTGCTGAACGTGCAGTGGGCGCCCAAGGCGCTCTACCCGCAGCCGCGCTCCTACCTGCAGCAGAAGACGTCGTACCTGCAGATGATGACGGCGCTCGTCGACAAGGGCGCCGACGTCAACGCCCGCCTGCGCTTCAAGGTGTGGTACTCCGGCTACAACTTCGACCTGTCGGGCGTCGACGAGATCGGCGCGACCCCGTTCTGGCGCGCCGCCTACGCCAGCGATGTCGAGGCGATGAAGCTGCTCGTCGCCCGCGGCGCCGACCCGCATCTGCCCACCGCCAAGCCGGCCGGCCGGCCGCGCGTCGGCGACGCCGGGGTGCGGGCCGGCGGCGACGTGTCGGGCCTGCCGCCGCTGCCGGTGGGCGGTCCCGGCGTGACGCCCCTGCAGGCTGCCGCCGGCGTCGGCTACGGCGAGGGCTTCGCCGCCAACTCGCACCGCTACGCGCCCACCGGCATGCTGGCGGCGGTCAAGTACCTGGTCGAGGAGCTGGGCGCCGACGTCAACGCCGCCGATCACGAGGGCAACACGGCGCTGCACCAGGCGGCGGCCCGCGGCGACATTGCGATGATCGAGTACCTGGTGTCGAAGGGCGCCGACGTCACCCGCGTCAACCGCGAAGGCCAGTCCACCGCCGACATGGCCAACGGACCGGTGCAGCGCACCCAGCCGTATCCCGAGGCGTTGAAGCTGCTCGAGACGCTCGGCTCGAAGAACCACCACAAGTGCGTGTCGTGCTGACAGGCGACGTGGACGGAGCGCGCCCGCCGAAGACGACTCGGCACGCGACGCTGGTGGGCGCGGCGGTCCTCTCCGTGGCGGTCGGCCTCACCGCCGCGCCGCAGACCGGCGTACCCGCGCCGCGCCAGACGCCCGCCGTGCGCCAGGCGTCGCCGGCGGGGGCGAGCGGGGCGCCGGTGGCGGCACACGCCGCCACGCCGGCGCTGTCGGCGGCGGATCAGACGGCGCTGGTCACGACCTACTGCGCGACGTGCCACAGCGAGCGGGCCAAGGCCGGCGGGCTGTCGCTGGCGAATTTCAACGCCATGCGCGCACAGGAGCAGCCCGAGGTCGTCGAGAAGATGATCCGCAAGCTGCGGGCCGGGATGATGCCGCCGGCCGGCGCCAAGCGGCCTGAGCTGGCGACGATCGCCGCGTTGACCACCGCGCTGGAATCGCGGATGGACGAGCAGGCGGCCACCAACCCCAACCCCGGGTGGCGGACGTTCCAGCGGCTGAACCGCGCCGAGTACGCCCGTGCGGTGAAGGATCTGCTCGGCCTCGACGTCGACGTCGCCGCCTTCCTGCCGCCCGACACGATGAGCCACGGCTTCGACAACGTGGCCGACGTGCAGGGCCTGTCGCCGACGCTGATGGAAGGGTATCTGCGCGCCGCCAGCCAGATCAGCCGGATGGCCGTCGGCGACCGCGAGGCCACGCCGGCAGTGGTCACCTACAAGGTCGGCCGCACGATGTCGCAGATGCGCCACGTGGAGGGCGCGCCGCTCGGCACGCGCGGCGGCGTCTCGGTGACGCACATCTTTCCGGCCGACGGCGAGTACGTCATCGGCGTGAACCTGCACAACGAGCCGCTCGGCGGCCTCTACGGCCGGACGACGATGAGCGTGATGGATCTCAAGGAGGAGATCGACGTCTCGATCGACGGCGAGCGCGTGGCTGTGATCGCGCTCAACGAGCGCATGAGCGAGTCGGATCGGTCCAACAGCCTCGATCCGCGCACGGCCCGCGTCCACGTCAAGGCCGGACCGCACCGCGTCTCGGCGGCGTTCATCCAGCGGTTCGAGGCGCCGCCCAACGACCTGCTGGTCCCGGTGGAGAACACCCTCGCCGACGTGAGCATGAGTTTCGGGGTGACGCTCCTGCCGCACCTGCGTGACATGACGGTGCACGGGCCCTACAGCGTGACCGGCGTGTCCGACACGGTGAGCCGGCGCATGGTCTTCACTTGCCGGCCGACCTCGGCGGCCGAGGAGCCGGCGTGCGCCGCGCAGATCGTGCGTTCGCTGGCCGCCCGCGCCTTCCGCGGGCCGGTTCCGCCGGCCGATCTCGATGCCCTGATGGCGTTCTACGACCGGGGCCGTGAAAGCGGCGACTTCGAAGACGCCATCCGCCACGTCCTCCAGGCGATCCTGGCCAGCCCGCGCTTCGCGTTCCGCCTCGAGGCGATGCCGGCGACGGCCCGTGCCGGCCAGAACTACCGGCTGAGCGACCAGGACCTGGCGTCGCGCCTGTCCTTCTTCCTGTGGGGCACCGTGCCCGACGCCGATCTCGTGAAGGCGGCGGCGCAGGGCGGCCTGCGGACGCCGGCGGCTCTCAGCCGTCAGGTGAGCCGCATGCTCGCCGATCCCCGCTCCGAGGCGCTGGCCACACGGTTTGGCGCGCAGTGGCTGCGGCTGCAGGATCTCGACAAGATCATCCCCGACTACCTGCAATATCCGCACTACGACGACACGCTGGCGTGGAGCTTCCGGCGCGAGACCGAGCTGTTCATGGACAGCCTGCTGCGCGAGGATCGCAGCGTGCTCGACCTCGTCGACGCCGACTACACGTTCGTCAACGAGCGCGTGGCGATCCACTACGGGATGCCGAACGTCACCGGCAGCCAGTTCCGCCGGGTGACGGTCACCGATCCCAACCGCCGCGGCATCCTCGGCCACGGCAGCATCCTGGCGCTGACGTCGATCGCCGACCGCACCTCACCGGTGCTGCGCGGCAAGTGGATCATGGAGGTGCTGCTCGGCTCGCCGCCGCCGCCGCCGCCGCCCAACGTGCCGGCGCTCGACGATGTCAAGGACGTGAAGGGCGGCCGCACGCTGTCGGTGCGCGAGCGCATGGAGCAGCACCGCGCCAACCCGGCGTGCATGTCGTGCCACAAGGTGATCGACCCGCTCGGGCTGGCGCTCGAGAACTTCGACGTCACCGGCGCCTGGCGGATCAAGGACAACGAGGTGGCGGTCGATCCGGTGGGCGACCTCTACGACGGGACCCGGCTCGATGGCCCGGTGGCGCTGCGCCGGGCGCTCAAGGCCCATCAGGACGCGGTGCTCCTCAGCTTCACCGAGGCCCTGATGACCTATGCGACCGGCCGGCGCGTGGCGGCGTTCGACATGCCGGCCATCCGGCGGATCATCCGCGAGGCCGCGGCACAGGACTACAAGGTGACGGCCTTCGTGCAGGGCGTCGTGGCCAGCGACGCCTTCCGCATGAGCCGCGCCGAGCTGCCCGAGGCGACCACGACGGCGCCGGTGGCGGCCGGCGCGAGACACTGACACGGGGACAGGCCCCAGGGCGATGCATCGGGGCCTGCCCCGGCATTTCGGTTACGATCAGCGGCACGAACGCGGAGGCGGGACTCGGGATGTTCATCACGCAGAAGCACCTGTCGCGGCGCACCGTGCTGAAGGGGCTGGGGGCCACCGTGGCCCTGCCGTTCCTCGAGGCGATGGTCCCGGCGCGCACCGCGCTGGCCGGGACGGCTGCCGGGCGCGTCCGGCTGGCCTGCATCGAGATGGTGCACGGCTCGGCCGGCGCCACCGCCATCGGGCTGCAGAAGCACATGTGGTCGCCGGCGGCCACCGGCCGCGCCTTCGACCTGACGCCGACGAGCCTGCTGCCGCTCGAACCGCTGCGCGAGCACCTGACCATCGTCAGCAACACCGACGTGCGCAACGCCGAGGCGTTCGAACTGCCCGAGATCGGCGGCGATCACTTCCGCTCCAGCGCGGTGTTCCTCACCCAGCAGCACCCGAAGCAGACGCAGAGCTCCGACGTCCACGTCGGCACCTCGCTCGACCAGCTCTACGCCCAACGCCACGGCCAGGAGACCCCGATCCCGTCGATGCAGCTGTGCATCGAGAACGTCGACGCCGCCGGCGGCTGCTCCTACGGCTACTCCTGCGTCTACACCGACACGATCAGCTGGGCGTCGCCGGGCGATCCGATGCCGATGATCCGCGACCCGCGCGTCGCCTTCGATCAGCTGTTCGGCGTCGGCGCCACGCCGCGAGCCCGCGCCGAGCGCCGCGCCGAGGACAAGAGCATCCTCGACTGGATCACCGCCGACGTGGCCCGGCTCAAGAAGCAGCTCGGTGCCTCGGACCAGGCGCGGCTCACCGACTACCTCGAGGACGTCCGCGAGATCGAACGGCGGATCCAGGCCACCGAGACCTTCAACCGGAGCGGCGACGAGCGGGCGCTCCCGGGCGCGCCGATCGGCGTGCCCGACTCCTTCGAAGAGCACATCAAGCTGATGTTCGACCTGCAGGCGATCGCCTTCGCCAGCGACATCACGCGGGTGTTCTCCTTCAAGCTGGGCCGCGACGCCTCGAACCGCGTGTTCGCCGACAGCGGCGTGAAGACCGCGTTCCACTCCGCCTCGCATCACCAGGACCGCGAGGACCGGATCCGCGACTTCCAGAAAATCAACACCTACCACGTCGGCATGCTGCCGTATTTCCTGAACAAGCTGAAGAACACCCCCGACGGGGAGCGCAGCCTGCTCGACAACACGCTGGTGCTGTACGGGTCGCCGATGGGCAACTCGAACGTGCACAACCACAAGCGCTGCCCGCTGTTCCTCGCCGGGCACGCCGGCGGGCAACTCAAGGGCGGCCTGCACATCAGGGCCGCCGACGCCACGCCGATGGCCAACGTGATGTTGAGCATGCTCCACGTGCTCGGCCTCGACGACCTGCGGAGCTTCGGCGACAGCACCGGCGCGATGGATTTGAACCGCGCCGCCGGAGACGACCGGCGGCGTACTAGCGCTCCGGTAGGGCAGAGCTTCAGCTCTGCCGAAAGGCAGCTCTAAACGAGCTGCCCTACGCGGGACGGACACACCGCTGCGGGACGCAGCGGATGGAGGCACGGGATGCGACGGCACGTGGCAGCGGCGCTCGGCATCGGCGCACTCGCGCTGGCCGGCTCGACGCTCGTCGGATCGGCCGGCGGCCCCGCGCCGGCGTCGCCCCAGGCTGCGGCGCCGCCGGCGCCTTCACCGGTCACCTCGACGCCGCGGACGCCTGCCCGCCGCGCCGCGTCCAGCCCCCCTGCGGCCGGGTCGGCGATGACGCCGGCCGCGCAGTCGGAGCTGGTCGTCACCTACTGCGCCACGTGCCACAGCGAGCGCGCCAAGGCCGGCGGCCTGTCGCTGGCCGGCTTCAATGCGATGCTCGCGCACGAATCGCCTGAAACCGCCGAGAAGATGATCCGCAAGCTGCGCGCCGGCATGATGCCGCCGGCCGGCGCCAAGCGTCCGCCGCAGGACGCGCTCGACGGGCTGATGTCGGCGCTGGAATCGCGGATGGACGAGTTCGCGGCCGTCAATCCCAATCCCGGGTGGCGGCCGTTCCAGCGGCTGAACCGCGCCGAGTACCAGCGCGCGGTGCGCGATCTGCTGGGCGTCGACGTCGACGTCTCGGCGCTGCTGCCGCCCGACACGATCAGCCACGGCTTCGACAACGTGGCCGACGCCCAGACGTTCTCGCCGACACTGCTCGAGGGCTACCTGCGCGCCGCCAGCCGGGTCGCCGCGCTGGCCCTGGGCGACCCCGACAGCTCGGCCAGCGAGTCGACCTACAGCCTGCCGAAGACCGCCTCGCAGCTGGCGCGCGCCGAGGGCGCGCCGCTCGGCACCCGCGGCGGCCTGTCGGTCGTGCACACCTTCCCGGCCGACGGCGACTACGTGTTCCGGCTCGACTTCTTCGCCGAGCCGCTGGGCATCCTGTTCGGCAACACCACGCCGGGCGAGCAGATCGAAGTGTCGCTCGACGGCGAGCGGCTGACGCTGTTCGACATCAACCCGCGGATGAACGAGTCGACGACCGGGCTGTCGCTGAAGACGCCGGCCACCCACGTGGCCGCCGGGCCGCATCGCCTGACGGCGGCCTTCCTGCAGCGCTTCGAGGGGCCCGTCAACGACCTGGTGGCGCCGATCGAGCACACCCTGGCCGACACCGAGATCGGCATCGCCGTCGGCATCACGACCCTGCCGCACCTGCGCAACCTCGCCGTGGTCGGTCCGCACCGCGTGACCGGCGTGTCCGACACGGTGAGCCGCCGCCGCGTCTTCACCTGCCGGCCGACGACCGTCGCCGACGAGGCGAGTTGCGCCACCTCGATCGTGCGGGGCCTGGCCACCACCGCCTTCCGCCGTGTGCCGAGCGAGAAGGAAGTGGCGCGGTTGATGCGTTTCTACGACGCCGGCCGCCAGCGCAACTTCGAAGCCGGCGTCGCCAAGGCGGTCGAAGCCATCCTGGCCAGTCCGCAGTTCCTCTTCCGCCTCGAGGACACCCCGGCGACGGCGCGGCCGGGACAGCCCTACCGGCTGGCGGACGTCGAGCTGGCCTCGCGGCTGTCGTTCTTCGTCTGGGGCGCCGGCCCCGACCCGGCGCTGCTGGAGGCCGCCACCCACGGCCCGCTCACGGCCGGCGCGCTCGACCGGCAGGTGGCGCGGATGCTCGCCGACCCGCGCGCCGACGCCCTGGCCACACGGTTCGCCTCGCAGTGGCTCCGCCTGCAGGATCTCGACGAGGTCTCGCCCGACCCGATTCTGTATCCGTACTACGACCGCACGCTGGCGCAGGCGCTGCAGCGGGAGACCGAGCTCTTCTTCGCCAGCCTGGTGCGCGACGATCGCAGCATCCTCGACCTGCTCACCGCCGACTACTCGTATGTCAACGACCGGGTCGCCAGGCACTACGGCATCCCCGGCGTGACCGGACCGCAGTTCCGCCGGGTGGCCTTGCCCGAGCCGCGCCGCGGCATCCTCGGGCAGGGCAGCGTGCTCACGCTCACCTCGATCGCCGACCGCACCTCGCCGGTGCAGCGCGGCAAGTGGATCATGGAGGTGCTGCTCGGCTCGCCGCCGCCGCCCCCGCCGCCCAATGTGCCGGCGCTCGAGGACACCAAGGGCACCAGCGACGGCAAGGTCCTGTCGGTGCGTGAGCGGATGGAGGAGCACCGCAAGAACCCGGCCTGCACCTCGTGCCACAAGGTGATCGATCCGCTCGGCCTGGCGCTCGAGCACTTCGACGCCACCGGCCGCTACCGCATCAAGGACAACGAGGTGCCGGTCGATGCCGTTGGCGACCTCTACGATGGCACCCGGATGGATGGTGCGGCCGGGCTGCGCAGCGCCCTGCTGAAACACAAGGACGCGTTCCTGCTGAGTTTCACCGAGCACCTGCTGACCTACGCGCTCGGCCGCCGGATCGAGGCGTCGGACATGCCGGCGATCCGGCAGATCATCCGCAGCGCCGCCGCCGGCGGCTACAAGGTGTCGGCGTTCGTACAAGGCGTAGTGGCCACGGATCAATTTCAGAAGAGCGTCGTTCGCGCGGATACTCCGCTCACGACGCTGGAGCCCCAACGGTAGCGGCGAGGGGCTGGCGGCTAGCGGCTAGAGAGCAACGATATGGCGAGCTTCATCAGCAAGACACATCTGTCGCGGCGCACGGTGTTGCGCGGGCTTGGCGCCGGGTTGGCGCTGCCGCTCCTCGACGCCATGCGGCCGGCGGCCACGGCGTGGGCCAGCACCGCCGATCGCAAGCTGCGGCTGATCGCCATCGAGATGGTGCACGGCGCTGCCGGCAGCACCACCTACGGCGCCAAGATGAACATGTGGGCGCCGGCGGCCAGCGGGTCGGCGTTCGACCTGTCGCCCACGGCGATGACCTCGCTCGAACCCTACCGCGACGCGCTCACCATCGTGAGCAACACCGACTGCCGCAATGCCGAGGCGTTCAGCGCCCCGGAGATCGGCGCCGATCACTTCCGCTCGGCGGCGGTGTTCCTGACCCAGGCCAAGCCGAAGCAGACCCAGGGCTCCGATGTCTTCGCCGGCACGTCCCTGGATCAGATCTTCGCCAGCAGGTTCGGCCAGGATTCGCCGATTCCGTCGATGCAGCTGTGCATCGAGAACGTCGACCAGGCCGGCGGGTGTTCGTACAACTACTCGTGCGTCTACACCGACACGATCAGCTGGGCGTCGCCGACCGAGCCGCTGCCGATGATCCGCGATCCGCGCGCCGTCTTCGATCAGCTCTTCGGGCTGGGCACGACGCCCGAGGCGCGCCGGACGCGCCGGCGCGACGACCGGAGCATCCTCGACTTCGTGGCCGAGTCGGTTGGCGATCTGCAGGGCCGCCTCGGCTCCGCCGACCGCGCCCGGCTGTCCGACTACCTCGACGACGTGCGCGAGATCGAACGGCGGATCGAGCGGGTCGAAGCGCAGAACACCAGCGGAGAGGCCCGCGAGCTACCCGGCGCGCCGATCGGCGTGCCCGACTCCTGGGAGGACCACGTCAAGCTGATGTTCGACCTGCAGGCCGTAGCCTTCGCGTCGGATGTCACCCGCGTGTTCGCCTTCAAGCTGAGCCGCGATGTCTCGAACCGGGTGTTCGGGCCCAGCGGATCGACCACCGCGTTCCACACCTCGTCGCACCACCAGGAACGCGAAGACCGGATCAAGGACTTCCAGAAGATCAACACCTACCACATCGGCCTGATGCCGTACCTGCTCGACCGGCTGAAGAAGATTCCCGACGGCGACGGCACGGTGCTCGACAACAGCCTGGTCGTCTACGGCTCGGCGATGGGCAACTCGAACATGCACAACCACAAGCGCTGCCCGCTGTTCGTGGCCGGGCACGCCGGGGGGCGGCTGAAGGGTAACCTCCACATCAAGGCCGCCGACGGCACGCCGATGGCCAACGCGATGCTGTCGATGCTGCACGCGCTCGACGTCGACGTGCCCAGCTTCGGCGACAGCACCGGCCCGCTCGACCTGACCCGCGCCGCCGACCCGACGGTGGCCGCGTAGAAAGGCACACGCCATGACTCGCTCGACCCCGATGCGCGCGGCCGCCGCGACCCTGGTGGGTGTGGTCTTCGGGGTATGGCTCGAGGCGTCGCCGGCGCCAGCGCCGGTCGCTGACGCGGCGATGCGTCACGACACGGCGTCGGTCCGCGCCCTGGTCAGGCAGGGCGGCGACGTCAACGCGGCCCAGGGCGACGGGATGACGGCGCTCCATTGGGCGGCCACGCATGGCGACGCCGAGCTCACCGAGGTGCTCCTCTATGCCGGCGCCAACGTGCGGGCCACCAGCCGGCTCGGCCGCTACACCCCGCTCCACGTGGCCAGCCAGGGCGGCTCGGCCGCGGTCGTCAGGGCACTGCTGGCACGGGGCGCCGACGCCGCGGCGCCGACCGGCACCGGCGCCACCGCGCTGATGCTCGCCGCGCAATCCGGGCACGTGGACACGGTCACGGCGCTGCTCGACGCCGTGGCCGACGTCAACGCCGTGGAGACGACCCACGGCCAGTCGGCGCTGATGTTCGCCGCCGCCTACGACCGCGCCGAGGTCGTGCGCCTGCTGGTGGGGCGCGGCGCCACTCCCAATCTGACGTCGAAGGTCGTCGACCTGGCGGCGCTCACCGATCCGGGCGAGGGCGATGGACGGCCGCCGGAGCCGCAGGGCGGCCAGGCCGGCTCGCAGAACCAGACTGGCGCCGCCGCGGGGACCCCGACCGCGGGCCGGCGGCCCGCGCCTCCCGCCGGCGTGGCCGGCGCCACGCGGCCGTTCCGCTACAACGAGCTCATCGGCAGCCAGGGTGGGCTCTCGGCGCTGCACTTCGCGGCCCGACAGGGCGGCGCCGCCTCGGTGCGCGCCCTCGTGGAGGCCGGCGCCGACGTCAACCTGCCGAGCCCCGGCGACCGCACGACGCCGCTGCTCATCGCCGCCCTGAACGGGCACTTCGACCTGGCCCGCTATCTGGTCGAGCGCGGCGCCGATCCGAACCTGGCCAGTCAAGGCGGGGCCGCGCCGCTCTACGCCGTGTTGAACGTGCAATGGGCGCCCAAGGCCGCCTACCCGCAGCCGCGCGCCTACCTGCAGCAGCAGACCACCTATCTCGAGCTGATGACGCTGCTGCTCGACCGCGGGGCCGACCCGAATGCCAGGCTGGGCCGCAAGGTCTGGTATTCGGGCTACAACTTCGATCAGTCGGGCGTCGACGAAGTGGGGGCCACGCCGTTCTGGCGCGCCGCCTACGCCAGCGACGTGACCGCGATGCGGCTGCTGGTGGCGCGCGGCGCCGACCCGTTCATTCCGTCGGTCCGGCCGGCCGAGCGCAACCGCGGCCTCGACGGCCTGGGCGAACAGCGCGACGTCTCGAACCTGCCGCCGGTGCCGGTGGGCGGGCCGGGGATTCCGCCCTTGCTCGCCGCGGCCGGCGTCGGCTACGGCAAGGGCTTCGCCGGCAACTCGCACGTCTTCGCCCCGAGCGGGATGATGCCGGCGGTCAGGTACCTGGTCGAGGAGGTCGGCGCCGACGTGAACGCCACCGACTACGAAGGCAACACCGTCGTGCACCACGCGGCCTCGCGCGGCGACACCGAGATGATCCGCTACCTGGTGGCGAAGGGCGCCGACGTCACCCGGGTGAACCGGGCCGGCCAGACCACCGTCGACCTCGCCAACGGCCCCGTGCAGCGGGTGCAGCCGTTCCCCGAGACCATCGACTTCCTGGCGGCGCTGGGCGCGAAGAACAACCACAAGTGCGTTTCGTGCTGAACCGCTTCGCGTCGGGCTTCCTGGTCCTCGTCGCCGGACTGGTCGGGGCGGTTGCGCTCCGCGGTCAGGGCCCGGTGCGGCCGCCGGGCGCGGTCTGCGACCGCGATTGACGGCGACCTGTCGCGCCCGCAGGGCACCAACGCCGGCATCTTCGCCTTCACCGGCGCGTGCGCGTCGTGCCACGACAGCGGCCGCGACGGCGCGCCCGATCGCTACACGCTGGCCCGCCGCACGCCGGAGGAGGTCCTGGCGAAGATCGCCGCCGGTCCGCACGCGTCACACGCCAGCGCGATGACCGAGTACCAGAAGCGCGTCGTTGCGGTCTACGTCGGTGGCCGTCCGCTCGGCGCCTCGGCCGCCGGTGACAAGGCGACGATGGCCAACGCCTGCCGGACCGCGCCGCCGTTCCAGCCGTTCAGCGGCTCCGAGTGGAACGGCTGGGGCGTCGACGGATCGAACACGCGCTTCCAGCCCGATCCCGGCGGCCTCACCGCCGAGGCGACGCCGAAGCTGGCGCTGAAGTGGGCCTTCGGGTTTCCGTTCGGCAACTCCGCCTACGGCCAGCCGAGCGTCGTCGGCGGCCGGGTGTTCGTCGGCAGCGACACCGGTTTCGTCTACGCGCTCGACGCCGCCACCGGCTGCGTCCACTGGTCGTTCCGCGCGCGGGCCGGCGTCCGCACGGCGCCGACCATCGGCGCCGGCGACGGTGCGCATCGTTTCCTCGCCTACTTCGGCGACATCAAGGGCAGCGTCTACGCCGTCGACGCCGAGACCGGCGTCGAAGTGTGGACGGCGCGGGTCGACACGCACCCGGTCGCGCGCGTCACCGGTGCTCCGAAGCTGGCGGCGGGGCGGCTGTTCGTGCCGCTGTCCTCGCTCGAGGAGTCGGGCGCCGGCAACCCGTCGTACCCCTGCTGCACGTTCCGCGGCGGCGTCGCCGCCTACGACGCGAAGACCGGGACCCGCCTGTGGAAGAACTTCACCGTGGCCGACGAGCCGCGGCGCACCAAACGCACCTCGACCGGCACGCAGCTGTGGGCTCCCGCCGGCGCCGGCGTGTGGTCGTCACCGACGGTGGACCTCGAGCGGCGGGCCGTGTATCTGGCGACCGGCAACGGTTACACCCAGCCGGCCGACATCGCCTCCGATGCCGTGATTGCCTACGACCTGGACACCGGCAAGCGCCTGTGGGTGAAGCAGGTGATGGCCAACGACTCGTACGTCCGCGACTGTCCGGGCATCTATCGGCCCAACGTTCCGACCGACAACAAGTCGGAGACCTGTCCCGACGAGCTCGGCCCGGACATGGACTTCGGCAACTCGCCGATCCTCCGCGCCAGGCCCGGCGGCAAGACGATGATCGTGGTCGGCCAGAAGGACGGCCACGCCTGGGGCCTCGACCCCGACAAGCAGGGCGAGGTGATGTGGAGCCGCCAGCTGGGCCGCGGCTGGGAGAACGGCGGCGGCGGGATGATGTGGGGCTCGGCAGCCGACGAGCGGCTGGCCTACTTCCCGGTCACCGGCAACGACAAACCGCTCGGCCTGGCGGCGGTGCATCTCGGCACGGGCGAGATCGCCTGGCGCGGCGCGCCGCCGGCAGGGGCCGCCGCGCCGGTCACGGTGGTGCCCGGCGTCGTCTTCCAGGGATCCAGCAACGGGATGGTCTACGCCTATGCGACGGCCGACGGTAAGGCGCTGTGGCAGTTCGATACCGACCGCGAGTTCCAGACCGTCAACGGCGCCAAGGCCGACGGCGGCGGCATCAACGCCGCCGGCCCGGTGGTCGCCGGCGGGATGCTGTTCGTCAGCTCCGGGTACTCAGATCTCGGCGGCGGCAATCCGGGCAACGTGCTCCTGGCGTTCGCCGTCGTCCGCTGAGGTGACGAGCAGCCGCGGTGTTGGACGTGGGGCGGAACTTAGTTCCGCCACGCGTCGGCTCTGAAGAGCCGCCCTACGCGCCGCCCGCAGTCTCGACGCGGTCGAACTCGACGTTGCGGGTGATGCGGGTGCCGTCGGCGGCGAACGCCTTCATGTAGGCGGCGACGCGCCGCTGGCACTCCTCCCGGTCGTGATTGTCGAGCGTGAGGTTCAGCAGGTCGATGTACCACGGCGCCTTCACCTCGCTCTCCACCAGCGTGGCGACGATGTCACGGGCGATCGGCAAGGTGGTGGTCTTGGAGTCGTCGTGCACGTCGCGGTCGCCGGCGGCGAGGAGCTTCGCGTACTCCTCGTCGAGCAGGCGGGCGAAGAGCGCCGGGCTCAAGGTGTCGCCGGCCTTCACGCCGGTCGCCGCGTCGGCGTCGGTGAAGGGGGCATCCTTGTGCAGCCACTCCCACAGGATGCTCACCCGGATCTCGCCGGTGGCCATGTCCTCCATGAGGTAGAGGACGTCGTCGTCGCCGAAGAAATCGGCGGGTTTCAGCGCGGCAGCCTGCAGCCCCTGGCCGAACGCGTTGCCGTACTGCACGGCGACGCTGATGAGGTCGCGGGCACCGCGCACCGTGCGCGGCGCCGGCGTGAGCCGGCGCAGCGCGGCGGCGTCGGCGTCGGTGTAGGCGAGCCGCGGAAAGCCCCGCCCGCGCTGGTTCGGCGCGCCGGCCTTCTCCCACACCGGCCGCACGATGTGGACCATCTTCCAGTGCGCCACCCACTTGCCGCTGGCCCCGGCGGCCTGCTCGCGCTCGGCGCCAGCCACGGCGCGGGCCATGCCGGCCTTGACGCCGGCGGCCGATCCCACCGGGATGTTCGGCTCCATGCCGCCCTGCCACAGCGCCGTCCGTCCGCTCCGGTCCGGCGTGTTCACGGCCCGGCGCACGCGATCCTCGTAGGCAGCCATGTAGGCGTAGGTCATCGTGACCTGGTCGATGTTCGGATTCTGGAAGCCGGGACTCCACGCCAGGGCGTCGGACACGCTGTTGATGTAGTCCCAGCGCCCGGTGTTGAAGCCGACGAAGTGGCGGCCCAGGGCGGCGCGGATCTCCATCAGCTGGTAGCACGCCTCGAACTGCTCGACCAGCACGTAGACCTTGATCGTGCCCTCGCTGGCGCCGAGGTGGTGCTCGAGCGCCGACAGGATGTCGTTCCACAGCGCGGCGTCCTCCGCCGTCTGGATCTTCGGCAGGTACAACACGACCGACCGGCCGAGCGCGCCGAGGCTCTCCAGGTTGTTGGCCACGTAGATTGCGGCATCGACGATCGACGCCGAGAACCCGGCGCCGTCGGCCCAGCGCACGTGCCGGTCGTCCAGGTGCAGGCCGCGGGCGCGGAAGAGCGGCACCGTGAAGTCGAGCTGCGCCGCCCAGTCGTCGACGATCGGGCGGCCGAGCGCCGCGACCGACCAGGCGTTCATCTCGCCGGCCACGCCGGCGGCGACCTCGAGGAACACCGGGGCGCGGCCCAGCGCCAGCGCGAGGTTCCGCTGGTTGTCGAGCGACATCGTCGACACCTGGCCGAGGGCGTCCTCGCCGTCGAACATCCACCCGTCGGCGCCCGACAACAGCGCATAGGCGACGTTGCGCAGGCTGCGCTCGACCGGCGCCCCCGGACGCGCCGCCGGGCCCGTGCCCTGAATCCACTGGCGCTCGAGATCGGGGGGGATCTCCGCGCCGTCGAAGCGCCCCTCGCGCGCATCGCCCACCTTGACGGAGGTGCGCGGGATGGCGCCCGACGGATCGAGGAACTCGATCGGCGTGCCGGTCGACGCGCGGGTGGCGCGCCGGGCGGTCCTCGCCCGATTGAGCTCGGCGCGGGTCCGGTCGAACGGCGCCAGGGCCTCGATCGACTCGACCGCGGCCGTCGTGAGGACGTCGCCGTAGCGCTCCATCACCGTGCCCCGAATCTGCAGTGGTCCCGCCGTGGTGTGTCCGGGTCGCGCGCTCGACATGGCGCGGAGTGTATCGCGGCGGTGGCCCACCTGGCAGTACCGGGCCGCCACGCGCCGGCGACTCGGCGGTTGACGCCGCCTACGGGCGCGTATACAACTGCCCAGGCATCAACGGAGGCGATTCATGCGACGGATGGTAATGGGCGTGATGGCGGCGGCGGCGTTGTCCCTGGCGACGACCCCGGGGGTCGGCGCGCAGGGCGACGGCGGCTACAAGCTGGTGCCCAACTGGCCGACGCTGCCGCAGGGCATGTGGTTCGGTCTGCGCGAGGCGCCGCCGCCTCCGGCCGAACGCGAGGCGCAGGCGGCGGCCCGCCGGGCGCGCGGCGGGGCCATGCCCGGGGCCGGCGGCGCCCCGACCAACCAGCCCGGCATTTCGGGGCTGGCGATCGACCAGCAGGACCGGATCTACGTGTTCAATCGCGGCCCCAAGCCGGTGATGGTGTTCGACACGCGCCGGCAAGCTTGTGATGTCGGGCGCCGACCAGGAGCTGAACGGCAAGAAGATCAACTCCGACTGGCAGCACTCCGGCGCGGTGGACTGGGAGGGCAACGTCTGGGTGATCGAGCGCGACGCGCATCGCATCGTCAAGCTCAGCCCGAAGCTCGACCGGTTCCTGCTCCAGCTCGGCACCACGATGGAGAAGGGCAACAGCCCGACCCACCTCGACCTGCCCTCGGGCATCGCGGTGCTGAAGAGCGGCAACATCGTGGTCACCGACGGCTACGGCAACAACCGCGTCATCCTCTACGACAAGGCCGGCAAGTTCCTCAAGCAGGTGGGGAAGGGCGCCGGCGGGCCGGCCGACAAGGGCACCGGTGCCGGTGAATGGGTGCTGCCGCACAAGCTGGCGGTCGACGCCGACGAGAACCTCTACATCATCGACCGCGAGAACAAGCGCCTGCAGGTGTTCGACAAGGACCTGACCTACAAGCGCGAGATCAAGAACGAGTGGAACCCGTGGGACGTGGCCATCTCGCGCAAGGGCACCGAGGGCTACGGCTTCGTCGCCGACCACCTGCTGGAGCGCGTCCACAAGTTCTCGCTGGCCGACGGCAAGTTCCTGGCCACCTGGGGGTCCCAGGGCACCGGCCCGGGGCAGTTCGACTGGGTGCACGGCATCGTCGTCGACTCCAAGGGCGCGGTCTACGCCGCCGACACCTACGGCCAGCGGCTGCAGAAGTTCGTGCCGGGCGGAACGTCGTTCTAGGGACTGGGTTCTAGGCACGCCCTAGTCCCCAGCCCCCAGTCCCTGGCCCCTAGTTCTTGGGCCGGCTGATGGGCGGTACGACGCCGTTGGCGCGATAGGCGGTGACCATCTTGCCGTAGTGCTCGCCCTGGTGCTCGAGCCAGCCGACCAGGCGCGGCGCCGGGCTCTTGTCGACCAGCGGATACGACTCGGCGATCGCCGCTTCCATCTCGCTGACCACCGACGCCCGCGTCTTCGGCTTCTTCTCGTCGGCCTTCTCCTGCGCCTCGAAGTCGAACTTCTCGCCGCGGGCCAGGGCGCTCGTCATCCGCAGCCCGATGGTGACGTGCCGCAGCTCCTGCATCACCGTGCGCGAATCGGGATGCGGCTTCCACTGCAGCTTGTCTTCGGGGTACTGCGTGTCCTTGGCCATCGTCAGGATCTTGTCGTGCACGCTCTTCCAGCTGCGCTGCACGGCGGCCTCGAGGGTGGCCGGCGGAGTCGGCCCCTGACGGGCTTCCGCGGCGGCGGTCAATCCGAGGACGAGCAGTGCGCACAGGGCCGAGCGTGTCATGGCGACCTCCAGGGTGAAAGCGGCCCCGATTCTAGGCCGACAGCGTCGCCTGCGGTGCGAGGATGTGACCAACGCCGGCCCGGCAGGGACGAGACCGGACTGGCACCGGCTACGAGGGCAGGAGACGGGTCACCGTCCAGTACGCGCCGACGACGGCGATGGCCACCGAGGCCGGCACGACGACGCGCGGGTGATACCAGGCCCGCTGGCGCCACCAGCCGACCAGCAGGGCGGCGCCGGCGATGACCGACAGCTGGCCTGCCTCGACGCCGAGGTTGAAGCCGAGCAGGGCGACCAGGAAGTCGCCCCGCGGCAGCTGCAGCTCGGTGAGGACACCGGCGAAGCCCAGCCCGTGCAGCAGGCCGAACAGGAACACCAGCGCCACGCGCCACGGCGTGAGCGCCTGCGTGCGCAGGTTCTCCACGGCGACGTAGACGATCGACAAGGCGATCAGCGGTTCGACCACGCGCGTCGGCAGGGACACGACGCCGTAGAGCGAGAGCGCCAGCGTCAGCGAATGGGCCAGCGTGAAGGTGGTCACCTGCACGAGCACCGGCCGCAGCGCGGCGCGCAGCAGGAACAACCCGAGCACGAACAGGATGTGGTCGAGCCCCTTCGGCAGGATGTGGGTGTAGCCGAGCGTCAGGTACTGGCGCCACCGCGTCCATCGCGACGGGCTCGCGAACGGCCCGCCGAGCGGCAGTGCCGTGCTCCAGGCGTCGCCCTGCACCCACTCGGTGGTCTCGCTGCCATCGGCCAGCGTGACCGTGAGCGGATACGGGTCGACGACCAGGCCGTAGTACCAGCGGAGCGTGCCGGCGCCGGGCGGCATCTGCCCGTGCAGCGTGTAGGCGGCGAGCGCGAACTGTCCGGCCGGCACCACCGCCGGTGGCGGCGCGTACTCGACCGACGCCGGCCGCACCTCCTGCCCGTCGACCCACAGCACGACGCGGTCGAGCATCAGCGGCGCCCAGTCGCGGAGCCGGCGCATCGCGGGCGGTGTCGTCGGCTGGCGCGGTCGTACCCGACACGCCGGCGAAGCGCTCCAGCCGCAGCACCAGCCAGGCCGGATCGTGCGCCAGGCGCAGCGCGAAGCGGCCGTCGGCGGTCAGCGTAAGGTGCGCCGTGGTGCGCTCGAGATCGTGGGCGCCGACCCCGAGCCCGGTAGCGCCGGCCAGGAGGCTGGCCAGCAGCACCACGAACCGCCAGCGGCCGCGGCAGCACATCGCCGGGATCATACGTCCGGGCCGGTTCCGGGTAAGATGCGCGCCATGTCCCGAATCGCCGGCATGATCCTGGTTGCGCTGTACGCCGCCGCCTGCGGTGGTCCCGCGCCGCCACCCATGAAGCCGGTGGCCGACGTCAAGCAGCTGATGCAGTTCGTCGTCGAGCCCGCAGCCGACCTCTATTGGGACGGCGTCGGGACGATCATCGACCAGTCGGGCGTGACCGAGATCAAGCCCGAGACGCAGGGCGAGTGGGACGCACTGGTCAACAGCGCCTACGTGATCGCCGAGTCGGGCAACCTGCTGATGCTCGGAGCCCGGCCCAAGGACGGCGGCGAGTGGATGCAGATGTCGCGGGCGATGGTCGACGCCGGGGAGCGGGCGATCCGCGCCGCCGAGTCGCACAACACCCAGGCGGTGTTCGACGTCGGCGCCGAGGTCTACGAGACGTGTACGGCGTGCCACGCCAAGTACGCCGTCGATCTGGCCAGACCGAACGCGCAGGACTGAGGCCGGCTGCCGCGGCATTTCCCGTTGCCTGTCAGCAGCGAATCGGCCACACTCACGCTGGCTTTTCCGCCCATCCCCCTGGAGGCGCTTATGGTGTCCGCTCGAATCCGAGCCACGCTTTTCGTGCTGTGCATGACGGTGCTGACCGCGTCCGGCGCTTCCGCGCAGGTCTTCGGCACCTTCACCTGGCAGATGCTGCCGTACTGCAACAAGGTCACACTCACGCTGACCAGCGAGCCAGCCGGGTTCAGGCTGGACGGCTCAGACGATCAGTGCGGCGCCGCGACCAAGGGCAGCGCGGTCGGCACCGGGGTCTTCAACCCGGATGGCAGCGTCGGGATCAACTTCACCATTGTCGCGTCACCGTCGGGGCGCGGCGTGCAAGTCTCCGGGATCGTCAGCCCGGCCAACGGGCAGGGTACGTGGTCCGACAGCGCCGGCAACAGCGGCACTTTCGCGTTCTTCGGCGCGGTGCCCGGGCTGCCGGTGCGGCCGTTACCGGTGGTGATGCAACCGGTGTTCGTCGCGATTCCCACGGGCACGGGCGCGACGACGGTCTTCGACCTGGCCGGCCTGAAGCTGACCTTGGCGTGTCCTGGCGGCCTCGTGGCTCTTGCGGCTACGACATCGGTCAACGACGCCGCGTTCGCATCCCAAGCGCAGGAGAACAGCAGCGCTGGTGGAGTGCGTGATTCGAACTTCGATATCGTCGACGTGCTCAACCCGATCCAGCCCCTTTTTCGAGGGCAGCTCACTCTGAGCTACGCGCGCCTAACCGGTCAGGTCGTGGCCGCCGTCCTGTCGGTGGACGACTCGGCCACGTTCGGCACATTCCAGGGTTGCGAGGTGACTGGCTTCGTGACGGTCCGCTAGGGTGGCCCGGGCCCCTGCCTGGTCGCGAAGGCTAGGGTCGCGGCCGCTTGCCGTAGCCGGGCCGGAAGTGCTGGTGGCAGGTCACGCACGACTGGTACATCTCGTCGTTCAGCGCCTCGAGCGCCGCCACGTCCTTGGCCTTGGCCGCCGCGAACGCCTTTCGCCCGGCCTCGAGCATCAGCCGGGCGTCGTCGAGCCACTGCTGGCGTCCGCGCGCCCTGCTGGGCAGCATCAGCAGGGCGCCCGACTCGGCCAGCATCAGGGTCTGCGCCTGCAGCGTGCCCCACGCCTCCTCGGTCTCAGGGGTACGGCTGGTGATGTAGAACACGGCGTCGGAGGTCGGCCGGACCACGTGCACCATGAGCTCGCTCATTGTGCCGACGACGCGCGGCTCTGCGGCGGGTGCTCCCGCCTTCGGCGCGGGTGAGGGCGCCGGCGGTGCCGGCGCCTGGGACGCACCGGCGATCGGCGTCAGCGCCCAGAGGACGAGGACCAGCGCGGCCGTCCGCATGAACGTGAGTTTATACTCTTCCGCGTGTCGTTGCTCCCGCTCATGCAATGGATGGCCGAACAGCCGGCCAGCATCGCGCTTCGCGAGTCGCTGTTCGTCTGGCCGCTCATCGAGTCCACGCACGTGCTGACGCTGGCGCTCTTCGTCGGCTCGACCGCGATGATGGATTTGCGGCTGCTCGGCGTCTCCTTCGGCGGCGTCCCGGCCTCGTCGTTCACCGCCCGATTGCTTCCCTGGACGCGCGCCGGGTTTGTGCTCATGGCCGTCACCGGCCTGCTGCTCTTCTACGCCACGCCGGTGCGCAACTACCAGAACGTGTTCTTCCGCATCAAGGTGATCCTGCTGGTGGCCGCCGGCCTCAACGTGTGGCTCTTCCACTCGCGCGTCCACCGGCGGGTGGCCGAGTGGGATCACGCTCCCGTGCCGCCGCGGGCGGCCCGGATCGCCGCGATCGTGTCGCTGACGGCGTGGGCCGGGGTGGTGGTGGCCGGCCGGATGATGGCCTACAACTGGTTCGACTGCGACATCCAGCCGCAGTCGGCCCTCATCAACTGGGCGGCCGGCTGCGTCGTGCCGCCGCCCGAGTAGCCGGAGATGGATCTGCTGCCGTTCTTCGAGTGGTGCGAGGCCACGCCCCTCGGGCTGATGGTGCGCGAGTCGGTGTGGCTGTTCCCGGTGATCGAGGCGACGCACCTGCTGGGCCTGTGCATCCTCGGGGGGACGCTGCTGGTCGTCGACCTGCGGCTGCTCGGCCGCGGCCTCACCGCCACTCCCGTAGTGGTACTGGCGCGCCACGTGCGTCCCTGGCTCATCGGCGCGATCGTCGTGATGGTCGCCACCGGCGTGCTGCTGTTTCTTTCCGAGTCGGTGAAGTGCTACTACAGCCAGGCGTTCTGGGTGAAGATCACGACCTTTCCGGTGGCGCTGGCGTTCACCTTCGCGGTGCGGCAGCGAGTGATCGGCGTCGAGGGCATCAGCCGGGTCGCCGAGCGGCTCACCGGCGCGTCGTCGCTCCTGTTGTGGTTCGTGGTCGCCGCCGCCGGCCGCTGGATCGGCTTCTCGTAGGAGCGTTCTCGAATCGTGCAGGGCGAGAGCTTCAGCTCTGCCTCCCGGCAGCTGCCTGCCAAGAGCTGCCCTACGGCAGCTACGCGCTACTGCAGCAGCGGCGCGGTGTCGCCGGGCAGCAGCAACTGGCGGTGCGCCCACCACGGCGCGATGCCGTTGGTCATCACCCGCTCGTGGAAGCGGCGCAGGTCGAACGACGCCCCTTCCTTCGCGCGCACGTCGTCGCGCAGCTTCAGCGCCTGCAGCTTGCCCAGGAAGTAGCCGCCGTAGGTCGGGTCGTAGGTGCCGCGCTCGGCCTCCTGGCGGGCCGCCGGCGGCGGCAGGTGGGCGCGCAGCTCGAAGAGCTGCGCCGCCTGGTCCACGGTCCAGGCCCCGGTGTGCAGCTGGATGCCGGCGATCAGCCGGCAGATGCGGGTCATCGCCTCGCTCAGCTGGGCCATCCGGTAGCGCGGGTCGTCGGCCTTGAAGCCTTCGTCGAGCACCAGTTGCTCGGCGTAGTGCGCCCAGCCGTCCTGGCCGGACGACGGCTGCGGGAACGGGTTGAGGCCGATCCAGATGCGGCGGATCTTGCCGGGCGTCTTGCGCATGAACAGGCTGTGCACGTAGTGTCCGGGCATCACTTCGTGCGAGCTGATCACCGTGAGCGTCGGGATGTTGAACTTCTGCAGCCAGGCGTCCTGGCGGGCGGCGTCCCACTCGGCCTGGGCGTCGGTGATGTAGAAGTAGCTCTTCACCGGGGTCGTCTCGAGTGGCGGCGACGAGTGCATCGAGGCCAGGCCCAGGTCGTAGGGCGGTGCCGCGGCGACGATCACCGGCTCGGTGGAGGGCAGCGAGACCAGGCCCTTCGAGGTGACGAACGCCTGCAAGGCATCGACGGCCTTCTGCGCCGCCGGCACCAGCTCGCCACGCTTCGGATGGTTCTGCAGCACCTGCTCCCAGACGCCGAGGGCAGGCCTTCGCGGGTCGATGCGTTCAGCGGCTGCGATGAAGGCCCGCTCGGCCGTCTCCAACTCGCGCTCGCCGATCGCCAGCAGCTGGGCCGCCGGCAGGTCGATCAGTTCCTCGGCGCGGTAGCGCGCTTCGAGGGTGTCGCGGCCGACAGCATAGGCGCCGGCGGCCTTGGGCAGCTTCTCCCGCTCGAAGCGCTCGGCGAAGGCGTCGATGGCGCCGGCCGCGGCGGACGTGGCGGCGACGAGGTCCCGCTTCAGGGTGGCGTCCTGCAGCCCGGCGAACGCCAGCGGCACATCACCGCGCAGCATCCCGGCGGCGCCGCGGAACATCCGAACGCCGCGCTCGCTCATCACCTTCGGCGGATCGACGAGATTGGCGTCGGCGGCAGCCAGCAGCGCCGGCACCCCAGCCAACTTGGCGATGATCCGGCGCGCCCGCGCCTCGGCCGGCGACGATTCCATGGTCATCAGGTTGTGCACGCCCGATGACACCGCCGAGGCGTAGACCATCAGGTTCTTCTGCCAGCTCCTGACCGTCTCGAGGTCGAGCAGCCAGCCGTCGATGAGCCCGGCCATGATGCGATGGTCGACGCGCTCATCGGGCGTCAGGCCGTCGAGGGGAATGGCCTGCAGGGTGGTCCGCAGCTGCTTCCAGGTGGCGACCTGGGCGGTGATGCTGCCGGTGCTGAAGTCCTCGAGCGTGTCGTCGTGCTGGTGCAGGCCGTTGCCGGCGGCGATCGACGGGTTCATGCGCGCGAACTCGCCCAGGAAGGTGTCCACGAAGGCGCCGAACGCCAGCGGTGGCGCCCCGCTCGTGGCCGGCGCCGGCGCCGACGGTGCGCCGCACCGGCTCGTCGCCACGGCGGCGGCGAGACACACGACCAGCGCGAACCAGGCGCGGCGGCAGCTCATGCCCGCGATTATCGCCCGCCGGGCGTCTTCTTCTTCGGCGTTGCGCCTTCGGTGGGATCGGCGCCGTCGCGCGGCGCGCCGGTGCCCGACGAGCCCATGAAGATCTTGCGGCCGTCGGTGAACGTCACGTCGCGGCCGTTGGCGCGCTTCAGCGAATGGTCCTTGGTCTGGTAGCCGTCGACGATGAGCTCGGTGCCGACGGTGAGCGAGTCGCGGGTGAGTCCGCGGCGCAGCAGCGTGTTGGGCGTGCCGCCCTCCACCATCCACACCTCGGGCTTGCCGTCCTTCTGCGATCTCGATGTGGATCCAGGCGTGGGGGTTGACCCACTCGAGCTTCACGACCTTGCCCTGCAGCCGGATCGGCGCGTTCGGATCGAACTCGGCGCCGAAGGCGTGATGTCCGGTGACCGGCACGGTCGAGGCCAGCACCACGCCGGCCATGAGTCCGAGGAAGATCGTGCGCATCGTGTCGTCTCCTACTGCTGGGGCTTGGGCGTGGCGGTGGTGCGCGCCTTGCGTCCTGCGCGCGTTCGCCGCTCAGGATGTTCGACAACGCGTAGTTGCCCTCGTGGCAGGCGTATTCGTAGATCAGCTCGTCGAGCTTCTCGAACGGCACCTCGCCGCTCCACGGCCGCGTGAACGTCTTCGGGTCGTCGATGGTGAACTTGTAGAGCAGCGTGTCGGCGTCGACGCGGGAGAACCGCTCGGTGACCTTGAGCGTGTCGGAGGCGCCCCGGAACAGCTGCGGCGGGTGGAAGTTGGTGGTCTCGACGACCAGCGTGTCGCCCTCCCACCGGCCGATCGAGTCGCCCCATCCACGGCCGCACCTGCGCCGGCAGGCGCTGGCGGTCCTTGCCGATGCGGATGATGCGGGCGTCGTGCACCATCTCGGTCATGATCATGACGTGGTCGCTGCGTCTGCACGATCGTGTAGTTGTTGTTGTAGAAGTAGTTGGGCAGCATCGGCGGCCCGGCGTTCGAGCCGAACGACGGCGATGCAGCGCTCGGCCAGCGGCCGGTTCTCCGGGTTGTCGTACTGGCCGAACTGCTGGCGAGCGCTGCAGGCGCTCGGCCTGGCGGGCGCGGGCTTGCGTCGGTGAGCGCCGGCACCCGGCCGTTGGGCGGGTCGACGATGAGCGAGCGTGCGGTACTCGCCGTTCATCGACCGCGACGCGGTCGCCGGCGTCGATCCAGAAGTTGTTGTAGCCGCCGACGTTGCCGGCGGCGCCGGTCGAGCCGTCGCCGCCCTGGGGCGGGGCCGGTCGGTTCGGATCGCTCGGCGCGGCCAGCCGCTCGATCCGGTCGGTGACGCCCTTCTCCATCTGGCCACGACCTGCTCGCGGCGTCAGGGCCGCGGGCTGGCCCGCCGGACGCTCGAGCGGCGTGATCGTCGCGTTGGTCCAGTTGCCCTGCAGATCCGGCGTGCCCGTCGGGCGTGCGCGGCATCGTCCATGGCTTGGCGATGCCGGGTGGCGCCTGGGCGGCCACCGGCGTGAGCAGCAGCGCCAGCCCCAGGCCGACGCCGCCGACGGCCCCGAGCGAGTAGTGAACGCGTCGCATCTGTCGGTCCTCCGGTCAGCCGATCAGGGCAGCGGGGTCTTGCGCAGGTGGCCGTACATCAGCTCCTCGACGAACTCCACGCACTTGAACTGCCCGAGTCGCGCGTCGGCGTTCACGTGACGATAGAGCGGCATCGACATCGTCCACGGCCGGGAGAAGGTCTTCGGATCCTCGATCGTGGCCTCGTACTGGATGTGATCGGGCCCGGTCATCGTGTAGCGCTCGGTGACCGTCATCGCCTCGCTGTGGTGGTTGCCGGCGCGGTCGAACCAGCTCTCGTCGTTGAAGCCGTTGGACGTCGACCACGAACGTGTCGCCGTCCCAGCGGCCCACCGACTGGCCCATCCAGCGTGTCCACCTGCGGCGGTCCGGGATCCTTCAGGTAGATGTTGCGGACGGCGCCGGCGTACTCGTAGGCGATGAAGAACGCCGACTGGCTCTGGAAGATCTGGAACGGGAACGGCATGTAGGTGGCGCGCGGCACGCCCGGGCAGGTAGCACTTGATCTCGGGATCGCGCGTCGAGCCACTTCGCCTGGTTCTCGTCCTTCTTCTTGCGCGCCTCCGGCAGGTAGGGAATCTCGCCGCCGACGACGACGCCGACCCCGGACGGCACGGCGCCGACGGCGCCGAGCGCCACCACTTCCTTGGCCGGCACGGGTACGACGGGCCCGGGGCGCATCGCCAGCGCGGGACGCGCCGTGTGCGCCTCGATGTCCCAGTTGGCGGTGTTCAGCGCCTGCCAGATGCCGTTCAGGTCGGGCTTGCCGTCGGCGGTGCGGGGAATCGCCGGGCGCGGGGCCTGGCCCGACACCGGCAGCGCGGTAACGGCGAGCGCGGCGCCGATGGCCGCGGCACCTAGAGCAGTAACCCAGAGCTTGACGGTGGCGAGACGCACCAGTGACCTCCGCGGACCCCTGGATGCTCGCATCGGGACCAGATGGTGTCAAGCGGATGAGGTGGCGACGGACGCCCCCGTTCGCCAGGCTGGCGCCGCCTCGGCCACCCGGATTCGCCTGGGACGGATGGGGTCTCCGACCGCGCCCACGACGCCTTCGCGGACATGAGGGAGAAGGACGGAGTAGACGCTATCGCACACGACGATCGTGACTGCAAGAAACGGAGGCGGTATGTCAGGGACGCTGCGAGTTCCAATGGTGGCCGTGGGAAGCGGCGCTGAGATCCCGGCCGACGGCCGCGGCGCCCAGAAACGTAGGCCTAGGGCTTGACGGTGGCGAGACGCACCAGCGACCTCCGCTGGGCCCTGGGTGCGTTCGCATTGGCACATCAAGGTATCGAGCAGACAGAGGCGGCACGGGGCGCCCTCGGTGCGGCTAGACTGGCGCCGCTTATTACTTCCATTCCCCAGGAGGTCGGCATGAAGGGACTCTGGACAGTTCGCATCTTGATGGCGGCGGCGTGCCTTGCACTGGGTGCGTCGAACGTGTCGGCTCAAGTCTTCGGCACATTCACGTGGCAGATGCAGCCGTACTGCAACAACGTCACGCTAACGCTCACGAGCGTGACCGGGAACTTCACCCTCGACGGCTCGGACGACCAGTGCGGCGCCGCGAAGAAGGGCAGCGCCACCGGGATCGGCGTTTTCAATCCAGATGGCAGCGTCGGCCTGAACTTTACGATTGTCGAGCCGAGCGGTCACGTCGTCGCAGTGGCGGCGAACGTAAGCCCTGCCAATGGCCAGGGAACGTGGACCGACGACGCCGACAACAGCGGCACCTTCGCATTCTTCGGTGCCACACCCGGTCTGCCTGTACGACCAACTGGTCGCGTGTTCTTCCGTGCGACGGCGCACCAGACTGGGGCGTTGACCTCCGGCACCGTGTTGTGGTCGGGCATCACTCACAACGTCGGCGGCGGGACCTACAATGCCGCCACCGGCGTGTACACCGTTCCGAGCGCGGGAGCTGTACTCCGTGACTTATTCCGTTTCCTGGATTACCGCCACGGCGACACCAGGGACGAGTCTGCGGATTCGTTCGCGCCGGGGCCGTGCTTGATGATTGCGAGCTGCGTTCACCACGTGGCCGCTAATCTTTTTGTGTCGCCTTCCGGGGCGACACATTTGTCGCTCGCAGCGGGTGATACCATTCGCGTGACTACCAGCCGGTCGAGCGGCGACCCCGAGCTGGCATCGAACGGAGAAGGCGTGACGATTTTCAAGCTGCGGTAGGGTGACACGATTCGCAAGCCACCCGTCACAGCAGCTCTTCCTACGCCGACCATGGCGACGGCGCTCAGCCCGCTCGAGTTCATGCGTCGCGCCCGGCGGCTCTAACGCCGGGCGTGACGCCGTCTTCGACGGGCACGAGACGCTAGGCCTACCCCGCAATTCTTCGAGCGCTGTCGAGCGCTGGAGGGCAGCGCTGCAAGCGCTGGGCGTGTGCAAGCGCGACCGGGTGGCCCACATCTCGCCCAACACCCACGCGCAGCTCGAGTCGTTCTGCGCCCGCGCCGCGGATCGGCGCGGTGCTGGTCCCGATCGACTGAGGTGGCGTGGGGCAGCGCCCCTTCGGCCAGACTAGCGCCGCTCGCACTGCCCTTGTCCCCAAGGAGGTTGGCATGAAAGGACTCTTGACGCTTCGCGCGATGGTGGCCGCGGGACTCGTTACGCTGGCCGCGTCGAACGCATCGGCCCAGGTCTTCGGTACGTTCACCTGGCAGATGCAGCCGTACTGCAACAAGGTGACGCTGACGCTCACGAGCTTGACCGCGAACTTCATCCTCGACGGAACCGAGGATCAGTGCGGGGCCACCAACAGGGCCAGCGCCGTGGGAGTGGCCACGTTCAACACCGTCGGCAACGTCACCCTCAACTTCACGATCGTCACCGCGCCAAGCGGCAAGCCGGTGCACGTCTCGGCCGTGGTCAGCCCGGCCGACGGCAGCGGCACGTGGACCGACAGCGTGGGCAACTCCGGGACGTTCGCCTTCTTCGGCAACGTGCCCGGTCTGCTCGCGCGTCCGTTGCCCCCGAGCGGCATCGCCCCGGCTGTAATTACGAACGTCGAGATTGCCAACGACGCCATCACCGGCGCCAAGGTGGCCAACGGCAGCCTGGCCAGCGTCGACCTCCTGGACAGCCCCCGTGCGGCGTTCGCGGGCGGACTTCAGGAACTGACATTGACGGCGGAGCCGCTGGTCGTACGCAGCGTCTCGCTGGTGGTTCCAGCAGGAGGGACAGTCGTCACACACGCGAGCGCACTCGGGATCGCGGCCTCGGCGGCCGCCGACCGTGCGCAGTGCTCGCTGACGACGGGGACGTTCGACTTCAACTTCCGCACCGCCTTTGGGGACAACGTGGCCACTACGGGCACCAGACTGTCGTTTCCGGTTGCCCTGACCCGCGGCTTCACCGTGACGGCGGCGGGGACGTTCACCGTCAACCTCATCTGCCGCAGCCTGGACGGCACGACGGAGATGCAGGACTCCTCCCTCACCGCCACGTATTTTCCCGCTCCGTGATCGTCGGCCACTCGGGTCGAGCCCGAACGGAGGCGGCAGAGGTCTCCGCCTAGGTGAGGCCCGCGTACGGGTCAGGGACCTGCCGCACCGCTCGGGTATAGAATTCGCGACGCACCCCGAAGTGCGCAGCATGGAAACGCCGCTCAGCCCGCTCGAGTTCATGCGCCGCGCCCGCCGGCTGTACGCCGGCCGCGAGGGCGTCGTCGACGGCACCACGCGCTTCACCTACGCGCAGTTCTTCGAGCGGTGCGACCGCTGGAGCGCCGCGCTCCAGGCACTGGGCGTCCGCAAGGGCGACCGGGTCGCCTACATCTCGCCCAACACCCACGCGCAGCTCGAGTCTTATTGCGCCGTGCCGCAGATCGGCGCCGTGCTGGTCCCGATCAACTTCCGGCTCGCCACCGAGGAGTTCCAATATCTCATCGAGCACTGCGGCGCCACGGTGGTCTGCGCCGACGCCGACTACCTGGCCGCGGTAGACGGCATCCGGCCGGCGCTGATCGGCGTCCGCCATTTCGTGGCGCTCACCGGCGCACGCGCCGGCTGGCTCGATTACGAGGGACTCGTCGCCGAAGCGTCGCCGGCGCCAGAGCGGCCCGACATCGACGAGCGCGACCTGCTGACCATCAACTACACCAGCGGCACGACGTCGCGGCCCAAGGGCGTGATGATCACCCACCGCAACGCCTGGGTGAGCGCGCTCGGCATGATGGTCCACGCGCCGATGACGGCCGCCGACACCTACCTGTGGACGCTCCCCATGTTCCACGCCAACGGCTGGACGTTCACGTGGATCGTCACCGCCGTGGGCGGGCGCCACATCTGCCTGCCCAAGATGGACCCCGCCGCGGTCTTCCGGTTGATCGGCCAGGAAGGCGTCACCTTTCTCTGCGCCGCGCCCACCGTGCTCATCTCGCTGGCCAACGCCCCCGACGCGCTCAAGGCCGGCGTGCCACGCGGGGTCCGGGTGTTGACCGCCGGCGCGCCGCCGGCGGCGGCCACGATTCAGCGGGTCGAGGAAGGCCTGGGCTGGACCGTGACGCAGCTCTACGGCCTCACCGAGACCTCGCCGCTCATGACCTTCTGCGACGAACTGCCCGAACATCGCACCCTCGGGCCCGAGGCCCGGGCCCGGCAGAAGGCCCGCCAGGGCGTCGAGCAGATCACCGGCGGTGAAGTGCGCGTCGTCGACGACGCCGGCGTTGAAGTGCCCGCCGACGGCGAGACCCAGGGCGAGATCGTCGTCCGCGGCAACGTCGTGATGCGCGGCTACTACAACGACCCGGAGGCCACCGCCAAGGTGATGGGCGACGGCTGGTTCCACTCGGGCGACGCCGCGGTCGTGCATCCCGACGGCTACCTCGAGATCCGCGATCGGCTGAAGGACGTGATCATCAGCGGCGGCGAGAACATCTCGTCGGTGGAAGTGGAAGCGACGCTGCTGCGCCACGAGGCGGTGCAGGAAGTGGCGGTGATCGGGATGCCCCACGAGAAGTGGGGCGAGGCGCCGCACGCCTTCGTCGTGTTCCGCGCCGGCGCCGCCGCCGAGCCCGACGTGCTGCGCGCCTTCTGCCGCGAACGCCTGGCGCACTTCAAGGTGCCGCACAGCTTCACGACGGTGCCCGAGCTGCCGAAGACCGCCACCGGGAAGATTCAGAAGTTCGTGCTCCGCAAGGGCCGGCCGAACATCGCCGCGCAGTAGCATCCGTCGGGGGCCGCCGATGGCCCGGGGAGAGTCGTATGAGGCTGGATCGAACCCGCGTGATCGCCGGCGCCGCGGCGGTGGCCGTCGCGCTGGGGCTCACCTTCGATGCGTCGAGGCCGGTCGTCCTCGCCAAGCCAGGGCGCGACCTGGCTGTGGCCGTGCCCGAGTCGGTGGGGGTGTCCTCCGAGCGGCTCAAGCGGCTCGACGCCGGGATGAAGGGCCTGGTGACCGACGGCAAGGTCGCCGGCATCGTCAGCCTCCTCACCCGGCGCGGCAAGACGGTGCACCTCACCGCGCACGGCGTGAAGGACATCCGCAGCGGCGCGCCGATCACCCGCGACAGCATCTTCCGGATCTACTCGATGACCAAGCCGGTCACCGGCGTGGCGATGCTGATGCTCTACGAGGAAGGCAAGTGGCGGCTCGACGACCCGGTGTCGCGCTACATCCCGGAGTTCGGCAAGCTCACGGTGTGGGTGGGCGAGAACCCCGACGGCACGCCCAAGACCGAGCCGGCGCGCCGGTCGATGACGATGCGCGAGCTGATGACGCACTCGGCCGGCCTCGCCTACGGGCTGGTGGGCAGTCACGCCGTGGACAAGCTCTACGTCAAGGCCAACCTGCTCAACCCACGCGAGCCGCTGCAGTCGCTCATCACCGGGATCGCCGCCCTGCCGCTGGTGGCCCAGCCGGGCACGCGCTGGTCCTACAGCGCCGCCGTCGATGTGCAGGGCTACCTGGTGGAGAAGCTGTCGGGGCAGTCGTTCGCCGATTTCCTGCGCACGCGCCTGTTCGAGCCGTTGAAGATGACCGACACGGGCTTCTTCGTGCCCAAGGAGAAGCTGTCGCGGCTCGCCCTCATCCACGGCGAGGACGCCGCGGGAAAACTCACGCCGCCCGACGACAGCCGCGGCGATCCCACGGAGCCCCCGGTGGCGGCGTTCGGCGGGCACGGCCTGTTCTCGACCGCTGCCGACTACGCGCGGTTCTGCGAGATGCTGCTCGGCGGCGGCGAGCTCGGCGGCGCGCGCATCCTGGCGCCGCGCACGGTCGAGATGTGGCGGACCAACCACCTGTCGGCCGACCCGCTCAAGACCGTGCGCGCCGGCACCGGCTGGGGCCTGGGCCCGCAGGTCGTCATCGACGCGGCGGCGGCCGGCGAGCCCTACTCGGACGGCTCGGCCAACTGGTGGGGCATCGGCGGCACGTGGTTCTGGATCGATCCCGAGCGCGACTTCGCCTTCATCGGCATGATCCAGCACTCGGGCCGGACGCTGCTCAGCGCGACGCAGATTCACGGCTATTCCCGCAACCTGGCCTATCAGGCCATCCTCGACTGACGGCGCGGAGGGAGCGATGCGACAGCGGCGCGCCTGGGCGCTCGTGCTCGTCACGGCCCTGGTGTCGGCGGGCGGCGCCGCGCAGCCGGGCCCGGCCGCGCCGGCCGGCGAATGGCGCTACTACGGCGGCGACGCGGGCAGCCGCCGCTATTCGCCGCTGGCGCAGATCACCGCCGAGAACGTCGGCCGCCTGCAGGTGGCGTGGCAGTGGACCTCGGCGGACGACGCCGTGGTGGCCGCCAATCCGACCTCCCGCCCGGGCGCCTACCAGGACACGCCGCTGATGGCCAACGGCGCGCTCTACACGGTGACCTCGCTCGGCCAGGTGGCGTCGCTGGATCCAGCCACCGGAGTCGCGCGGTGGGTGTTCGACCCCGGCAGCTGGAAGGCGGGGCGGCCCGGCAACCTCGGCTTCGTGCATCGCGGCCTGGCCTACTGGACCGACGGCAGCCGCGAGCGGCTGCTGCTCGGCACCGGCGACGCGTATCTGCTGGCCATCGACGCGAAGACCGGCGCGCTCGATCCGGCGTTCGGCGAGCAGGGTCGCGTCGATCTCATGGCCGGCGTCGCCCGGGCCACGCGCGGCAGCACGTTCTCCAACTCGTCGGCGCCGATCGTCGTCGGCGGCGTCGTGGTCGTCGGCGCCAGCGTGCACGACGGCCCGACGACCAAGGAATGGCCGCGCGGCGACGTCACCGGCTTCGACGTGCGCACCGGCAAGCGCCTGTGGACCTTCCGATCGATTCCCGAGAAGGGCGCCTTCGGCCACGACACCTGGAGCGGCGACGCGGCGGAGTACACCGGCAGCACCAACGTGTGGACGACGATGTCGGCCGACGAGGCGCTCGGCCTCGTCTACCTGCCCTTCGGCACGCCCACCAACGACTTCTACGGCGGCCATCGTCCTGGCGCCAACCTCTTCGCCGAGTCGATCGTGGCCGTGGACGCGCGCACCGGCGAGCGCAAGTGGCACTTCCAGGCGGTGCACCACGGGGTGTGGGACTACGACCTGCCGGCCCCGCCGGCGCTGGCGGACATCACCGTCGGCGGCCGCCGGATCCAGGCGCTGGCACAGGTGAGCAAGCAGGGCTTCACCTACGTGCTCGATCGCCGCACCGGCGTGCCGGTCTGGCCGATCGAGGAGCGCCCGGTGCCGCAATCGACGACGCCGGGCGAGCGGTCGTCTCCGACCCAGCCCTTTCCGTCGAAGCCGCCGGCCTTCGAGCGGCAGGGCCTCGGCGACGACGACCTGATCGACTTCACCCCCGAGCTGCGGCAGCGGGCCATCGAGGTGCTGAAGCCCTACGATCGCGGGCCGCTGTTCACGCCGCCCTCGGAACGCGGCACGATCCAGGTGCCCGGCTGGGTCGGCGGCGCCAACTGGGGCGGCGCCGCCTTCGATCCCGAGACCGAGCGGCTCTTCGTGCCGTCGCTGACCAGCCCGACGCTGGTGCAGCTCGTGAAGCCCGACCCGGAGAAGAGCAACTTCCAGCTGCGGCGCGGCGGGCTGATGGTCGTGCCCTCGATCGACGGCCTGCCGGTGACCAAGCCGCCGTACGGCCGCGTGACCGCCCTCGACTTGCGGCAGGGGACCACGGCCTGGATGGTGCCGGTGGGCGATGGGCCGCGCAACCATCCGCACATCGCGCACCTGAACCTGCCGCCGCTCGGGATGGAGACGCGCGGCAATCCGCTCGTCACCCGCACGCTGCTCTTCGTCGCGCAGGGTGGCGGCAACGTCGGCGCCGCGCCGCCGGCCGCCGGCAGCGGCATCAAGCTGCCGCCGCCCGAGACGCGCAAGCTCTACGCCTTCGACAAGGCCACCGGCCGGCAGATCTGGGCGACGGCGCCGCCCATCGCCGGGCCGATGGGCGCCCCGATGACCTATCAACACCAGGGACGGCAGTACGTGGTCGTCGCGGCGGGCGCCGGGCTCACGACCGGCCTGGTGGCCTACGCGCTGCCGCAGTGAGCGTGCGGGGATTCGACCGGCCTCAATGCTGGTGCGGAACCACGCTCTGGGCACCGGCGCGCCCGCGGTAGCGGACGAAGGCGTGGACCGAGAGCGGCGACCCGTAGGCGTCGCGCAGGTTCGGCGGCACGTGGTAGCCGGTGACGTCGCCGCCCAGGCCCAGTGTGCCCCAGCGTCCGGTGACGAGGTCACGGGTGGCGCCCAGCGTGAACGCGCCCACCTCTGATTGCCGGTGGGTGTGGCCGACGCCGACGGGATGGAAGCCGGCGTCGAGGATGTCCTTGTCGACCAGCTCCGCGCGCGAGTACACCGCCCAGCGTCCGGCCAGCCGCCACACACCCTCGAGCAGAAACGCCTCCAGGTTGCCGTGGACCTCGCGGTTCTGGGCCGACCGCCGCCGTCCACGCCAGCTCGCCCGCGCCGAGCCTGAACGCGTGCGAGACCGAGGCAATCAGCCTCTCCGAGTCGTAGGTCGAGAGGCGCTCGGGGGTCTCGAGCCAGGCGCCCGACACCTGCGCCGACCACGCCCCCCGCAGGTAGGACAGCCGCACGGCATAGGAATCGAGCGGGCCGAAGTCGAGGTCGGTGCGGTGCTCGTCGGGCTCGCGACCGTGGAAGATGCTGCCCTCGACCCCCAGCCCGGCGGTCCGGATGCCTGCGGTGATCACCCCGGGGGTGACGTGCGTCGAGTCCTGGTAGTGATGACCGAGCGGCGACTGCGGGTTCTCGGACGCGGAGGGCCGATGCATGAAGGGCTCCGGCCCGAGCGCCGGCGTGCCGACGAGCGCCGCCGTCAGCGCCAGCTCGGCGCGTCCGGCCGTGCGCCTCACCTCGCCGGAGAGCTGCATCAGCAGGTCGTGCGGGTGCTGATAGTCGATGATCGGCGCGTTGTTGAACGTCTCGCCGGTCTGGAACGCCTGCGGCGAACCGATGTCGTCGAGGCTGAAGGGCTCGAAGCTGAGCATCGACACCCCGCGCACGGTCCACGTGGCGTCGCGGCGTTCGACCGCGCCCATCAGCCAGTTCTGCGATTCCCAGGCGTCGAAGTCGGTGAACCGGCGTTCCTGGTAGTTGAAGCCGGCGAACGCCGAGGCCGCGCCCGACCACTGCCAGGCAGGCGTCGCCGGCGGCGGAGCAGGTGCGGGCTGCCCCTGTGCCGAGGCGGCCGCTGCCAGCACCAGGGCCGTGCACGCCAGCGCGTGCGCCACACGGGCGGTCATTGCACGACGATTTGGCCCTGGAACGCGGCCACGCCGATGTAGGTGTGGTCGTGGTACTCGACAGGTCCGGGCCGTGGTGAGGGGGGCGGTCTGGCGGCTCTGGCCGGCGGCGATGAAGCCGGCGACGTCGATCTCGGGACACTCGGGCCGGCTCGGATCCGGACCGCCGGAAAAGTCGTGTGGCCGGTTGTCGGCGTTGGTGAACGTCACCTGGGTACCGACCGGCACGGTGAGGACCTGCGGCGACACGCCGGTGGCGGTCACCGTGATGACCGTGCTCGTCGTCGGTGGGGGACTGGCCGTAGGAGGCGGGGAGGGCGCCCCGGCCTCGGGCGTCGGCCGGGTCGGCGTCTCGTCGAGGACGCCCGACGAACAACCGGCCGCCAGCCACCCCGCGAGCAGGAGGACAGTCGCGCGCGACGCGTGGATCATGAGATTCGGCTTGCCCGGGTGGCGCGCCAGGCTGGTGCCCGTACGGTAACACGGCCCCGCCATTTGTCTCCGGGCCTGTCACGGAGACACTTCGTGACGCTGCAAGATCTGCGGTATTGGCGGAGAGTGGTCAGCGCAGGCGCGTGGGGACGAGGGGCAGGGTCCACTGCGCCTCGCCGATGCCCAGGAACAGCTGCGCGTCCACGACCGAGATGGTCAGGCCGGTGCGACGTTCGAGCCGCGACGCGGCGTCCTCGATGGTCGCCGCATCGAACCCGATGAGCGGGATGTCCGCGGCCCGGTGGATGCGGGTCCCCTGCACCTGCGCGAGCCACTGGCGGGCGTCGCGGTGGGTGTAGACGGCCGCGCGTCCGGCCAGTTTGTGGCCGCGATGGAGGCGTTCGGCGGTGGGCAAGCCCACTTCAATCCAGGCGGTGAGGCGGCCCGTCAGGTCGCGGACCACGACCGCCGGTTCGTCGCCCGCCGACACGCCCTCGGTGAAGGCGATCCCGTCCTGGTACTCCAGCGCGTAGGCCAGGACCCTCGTGAGCATGTACTCCGCCGATTCCGAGGGATGACGGGCCACGCGCAGGTCGAGCGTCTCGTAGACGCCGCGGTCCACGTGCGACAGGTCGAGGGTCAGCTGGTACAGCGTGGCGGTGAGGGCCATGTGGATGCTTGATCAGCGGCTAGCGGCTAGCGGCTAGCGGCTAGCGGCTAGCGATACGGGCTGCCGGCGGATCCGCGCACACATGGTACCAGCGTCAGGACGCGGTATCATCGCGCGGCCCGCTGCTGCACCTTCAAGTCCGCCCGATGCGCCTTGCCGTCCTCACCAGCCTGCTCGTTGCCTTACCCGCGGTAGCCGGCGCGCAGGCGCAGCCGGCTGCCGTCCCGCAGGTCCGGCCGGCCAAGCGGGCCGCGGCGACGCGGGTGCCCGACGGGGCTATCAGCGTCGACGGCAGCCTCGCCGACGAAGCCTGGCGGCTGGCCGAGCCGGTGACCGACTTCGTGATGAAGGAGCCGGTCGAGGGCGGCACCCCGACCGACGCGATGGAGGTGCGCTTCGCCTACGACGAGGGCGCCTTCTACATCGGCGCACGGATGGCCAGCGTGAACAGCCGCACCATCCAGGCGCCGCTGGGCCGGCGCGACAACGTGGCGCAGGCGGAGCACATCCTGGTGGCGCTCGACACGTTCCTGGATCGGCGCACGTCGGTGGTCTTCGGCGTCACGGCATCGGGGGTGCGGCTCGATCGCATCCACGCCACCGACAGCGAGGAGGCGTTCGACCTGACCTTCGACCTGGTGTGGGAGGCCGCCGCCCGCCAGGACGCCGACGGCTGGACGGCGGAGATCTGGATTCCCCTCGCGCAGCTCCGCTTCTACCCCGGGAGCGACCTCACCTGGGGGCTCAACATCCAGCGCTTCCGGCCGACGCTGAACGAGCAGGACACCTGGGTACTCATCCCGCGCACGGTGAGGGCCTGGGCGTCGTGGTTCGGCGACCTGCGCGGGCTGACCGACATGCCCTCGAGCCGCCGGCTCGAACTGTCGCCGTACGTGGCCGGCGCGTCGACGCTCTACCCGGGCACGAGCGCCGGCAACCCGTTCACCGACGGGGCCAACGCCACCGGCCGCGTCGGCGCCGACGTCAAGATGGGCCTCGGTCCGAATCTCACGCTCGAGGCGACGATCAACCCCGACTTCGGCCAGGTCGAAGCCGATCCGGCCGAGGTGAACCTCACCGCCTTCGAGACCCGCTTCCCCGAACGCCGGCCGTTCTTCCTCGAAGGCGCGCCGCTCTTCAACGTCGGCCACCCGAACTTCTACTACTCGCGCCGTATCGGGGCGCGACCGGTCGGCCCCGCCCCCGGCGACTACGTGGACTATCCCGACAGCACGACCATCATCACCGCCGCCAAGCTCAGCGGCCGGCTGCCGTCGAGGACGTCGATCGCGTTCCTGTCGGCCATGACCGCCGAGGAATCGGCCGACATCGGCTTCGCCGCCGCGCCCGGCACGCGCGAGATCGACGTGGCGCCGCGGGCCTACTACGGCGTGGGACGCGTGCTCCAGGAGTTCGGCACGCTGGGCTCCACCGCCGGGGTCCTCGTCAACGCCATGCACCGCGACTTCGACGAGGGCAGCCCGCTGGCCGACCTGCAACCGCGCAACGCGGCAGCGTTCGCCGGCAACACGCTGCTGCGCTTCGGCGGCGGCGGCAATACGAGCTGCGCGCCGCCGGCGGCACCTCGATCGTCGACGGCACGGCGCCGGCCATCGAGCGCGTGCAGCGGTCGAGCGCGCATTTCGCGCAGCGGCCGGATCGCACCTACTCGCCGCTCGATCCGACGCTCACCTCGCTGGGCGGCTGGACGGTGCAGGTGAACATGGACCGCGTCAGCGGCCGCCACTGGCTGTGGGGCGCCAACACCAAGATCGACTCGGAGAACTTCGAGACCAACGACCTGGCGCAACTGAACGGCGCCGACGGCTGGCTGAGCAACGCCAACCTGCGCTACCGCGAGACCCAGCCCGGGTCGCGTGTTCCGCAACTACGAGTTCAAGGTCGACGGCAACGCCGACACGACGCTGCGGCGCCTGGTGCAGGCCGGCTACGTGCGCGGCACGGTCTCGGTGACGTGGGCCAACTTCTGGACCTCGTCGGTCGCCGTGCGCCGCGACCTGCAGCAGACGAGCGTGTCGCTCACCCGCGGCGGGCCGCTGATGGGGCGCGGCCCCGGCTGGACCACCGTGGTGAACGTCGGCAACCGCGCCGGCGCGCAGACGCGCTGGACCGGCGCCCTGACCTCGGGGCGCAACGAGGACGGCTACCTGAGCGATCGCGTGAGCGGATCGTTGTCGGTGCGTCCGGCCCCGCGGTGGCAGCTGTCGGCCGAGCCGTACTACGATCGCACCGTCGAGCCGCAGCAGTACGTCACGACGCTGCCCGGCGGCCGCCCCGAGACCTACGACTCGCGCTACGTCTTCGCGTTCATCGACCGCACGACGCTGGCCACGGCCTTCCGGCTCGGCTTCACCCTCAAGCCCGACATGAACCTGGATGTCTACGCCGAGCCGTTCGCCGCGTCGGGACGCTACTACGACTACGGCGAGCTGCTGGCGCCGCGCAGCCGCGAGCGGCTGCGCTACGGCACGGACGGCACGTCGCTGGTCGTCAACCCCGATGGCAGCCAGACGGTGACGGCCGACGGATCGACCTTCACCCTGCGCAATCGCGACTTCAACACGCTGTCGTTCAGGAGCAACGTCGTGCTGCGCTGGGAATGGCGTCCGGGCAGCACGCTCTACGTCGTGTGGCAGCAGAGCCGGGCCGACAGCGAGATCACCGGCGCCCACGTGGGCGCCGAGCGACATGTTCCGCTCGCTGAGCGCGCCCGGGACCAACTACTTCGTGATCAAGACGTCGTTCTGGCTGCCCATCGGCTGACCACCACCCGTGGCGAGGGGTCTGGCACCAACTGGCATGACTCTTTCGCCAGCGGTGCTGATCAGGCCAGCTTGGCAGGTTCTGCGAACATGTCCTCGAACACGCGGTAGTGGCCGCCGGTCATTCCCGAGCGACGCGTAGACAGCCTGCGCGCGGCCGTTGGTCTCGTCGACGTAGAGCCGGAGCCCGCCGGCGCCCGCGGCCTGCGCCTCGCGTCGCAGATGGGCGTAGAGCGCGCGGAACACACCGAGGCGACGCGCCTCCGGCGCCACGTGCACCGACTGGATCCACCACACCTGACGGTTGCGCCAGTCGCTCCACTCGTAGGTGATGAGCAGCTGTCCCACCACGCGGCCTTCGGACTCCGCCACCCAGTACCGGCCGGGCACCCGTGCGTCGAGCACGGCCGCGACGCCCAGCCGCAGTGTCGGCCGATCGAGCTGGAGCTGCTCGGTCTCGGCGGCCATCTCGGCTGTTGCCGGCGACCAGGGCGTCGAGATCGGCGGTGATGGCGGGGCGGACGGTGATCATTCAGGCGTCCTCGACGTCGACGCGGTGGTCACTTGATGAGCGTCACCGGCACGTCGGCCAGGTGGATCACCTTCATCGCCGTGGACCCCACCAGCAGGCTCCGCACCGCGCCCAGCCCCCGGGTACCCATCACGATCGCGTCGCAGGACTGGTCCCGGGCGCAGCCGACAATCGTCTCCGCCACGTCGCCCACGCGCGGGTGGGTCGTCACCGCCACGCCGGCGGCCAGCAGCTGCTTGGCCGCCGGGTCGAGGACCGACGCCGAGGTGGCCGCCTGCCACTGCGCGATCTCGCTCGAGCCGAGGTGGCTGATCACCTCCCAGGCGTCGACGGCCTGCTGGATGTTCACCAGGTGCACGTGCGCGCCGGCCTGGTGGCCGAGCACCTCACCGGTCCACTGAACGGCCCGCTGCGCGCTGGGTGAGCCGTCCACTGGCACGAGCACGTTTCGCATGCCGCCATGCTACCAGCTGGGGCCAGTGATAATGAGGCCGTGACGTGGATTCGGGCGTGCGGTTGCCGCTTCGGCGTGCGGGCGGGCGGGGTCGCGCTGGCGGCCGCTGTCGTCGCCGGCTGCGGCGCTGGCTCGCCCGAGCCGGCCGCGAGTCCAGCCCGGCACCTGGTGCTCGTCACCATCGATACCTTGCGTGCCGATCGCCTCGGCGCGTACGGCCACGCATCGGCGCGCACCCCGGCCAGCGACGCGCTGGCCGCCGGTGGCGCGCGATTCGATCGCGCCTTTGCGACCGCCCCGATCACGCTGCCCTCGCACGCCTCGCTGCTGACCGGCCGCTACCCGCCGGCCCACGGCGCCCGCCACAACGGGATGTCCGTGCACGCCGGCACGCCGACGCTCGCCGGCATGCTCCGCGAGGCTGGGTTCGCGACGGCAGCGTTCGTCGCCGCGTTCCCGCTCGACCGCCGCTTCGGCCTGGCCGCCGGTTTCGAGACCTACGGCGATCGGCTGCCCCGCGGCGCCGGCGGCCGTCCGGCGAACGAACGGGCGGGCCAGGCGGTCGTCGACGAGGCCACCGCCTGGATGGCTGCGCACCGCGACGCGCGCATGTTCCTGTGGGTGCACCTCTTCGAGCCGCATGCGCCGTACGGCACGCCGGGAGACCGCCGCCCCGTGGCCGCCCGTTACGACGACGAGGTGGCCGAAGCCGACCGGCAGGTGGGCCGGCTGCTCGACGCGCTGGGATCGGCGCGTGACCAGGCGCTGGTGGTGCTCACGGGCGATCACGGCGAGGCCTTCGGCGAGCACGGCGAGATCGGGCACAGCGTCTTCGCCTACGACACCACGCTGCGCGTGCCCCTGGTGATGGCGGGCCCCGGCGTCCGCCCTCAGGTGGTGGCGGAGCCCGTCGGCCTCGTCGATGTGCTGCCGACCGCCCTGGCCCTGCTCGGTCTGCCGCCAGCCGAGAGCGACGGCGTGAGCGTCGCGCCGCTGCTCGCCGGCGGCACGCTGCCGGCGCGCGCGCTCTATGCCGAGTCGTTCGCGCCGCTGCTCGACTTCGGGTGGAGCCCGCTGCGCACGCTGCGCGAGGCGGGCCGCAAGTACATCGCGGCGCCCCGGCCCGAGCTGTACGATCTCGACGCCGATCCCGGCGAGACGCGCGATCTCAGCGCGACCGTGCCCGACGTGGCGCGGCGCATGGCGGGCAGCGTGGAGCGGGTGTCGACGGCACACGTGGAGACGCCGACGGTCGCCTCCGACGCCGCCCGGCGGCTTCAGTCGCTCGGCTACGTTTCGTCACGCGCCCGGACGCCGGCGGGCGCCGCACTCGCCGACCCGAAGGATCGCCGCGAGCTGGCCGCCCGGCTCGCCGAGGTCACCTCCGGCGAGCTGTCCGGAGCCGGGCTCGAGGCGGCGCTCCGGGCGATCCTGGCCGACGATCCGGGCAACCCGCAGGCCCATCTGCGCCTCGGATTCGTCCTCGCGGAATCCAACCGCTGCCGCGACGCCCAGCCCCATTTCACCGCCGCCATCGACGCCCGGCTGCCCACCGCCGATGCCCACCTCGGCCTGGCGGGGTGCCTTGCCGCCGACCGCCGGTTCGCCGCGGCTGAGAAGGTGCTGGCCGACGGGCTCGTGGTGGAGCCCGAGAACCCCGTGGTCGTCGCCAATCAGGGCGTCGTGCGATCGGACGCCGGCCGGCCGCTCGACGCCGTACCTCTGTTCGAGCGCGCGCTTGCGCTGGACCCCGACTTCCTCGAGGCGCGGTTCCAGCTGGCCGTGGCGCTGGCCCGTGGTGGACGGCGCCTGGCGGCGCTCGAAGCAGCTCGAGCGTTGTATGATCGGCTTCCCGCCGACGCGCCGCAGCGCCCTGAGGTGCTCCGGCTCATCTCAGCACTCCAGTAGTCCCTCCAACAACCATCCAACCCTGGTGGATGGCAGTCCGACCCAAAAATCCGTCGTAACGTCCCTGTAACAATCAAGGGATTGGATACCGAACGGCTGGTGTGACCAGAACGTCACTGCGGTCTACGGCTCAGCCAGCCGTTTTCCGGAGCATTCCCGCGCCCTGGGACGGGCGCGTGGCGGGTGGACTGGCCCTTGCTTCCGAACGATCGTTCGGCCGAGTCCGAGTGGGGTCGGCCTGTCTTGATCGTGCGTTCGATGGGAGGGACTGACCGTATGAAGAGGATTCTCCGCGCCGGGCTTGCCTGCGCGCTGTTGGCAGTGCTGGCGATCCCCGCACTGGCCCAGCAGACCGCCGGAAACGTGACTGGGCGCGTCACCGACGCGCAGAACGCCGCCGTTCCGGGCGTGACCGTGACCGCGACGAACTCGCAGACCGGCTTTGTCCGCACCGACGTCTCCGATGTGGCCGGCATCTACCGGCTGAACTCCCTGCCGGTCGGCACCTACACCATCACCGCCGAACTCGCCGGGTTCGCCAACGTCGAGAACCGCGGCATCATCGTCAACGTCGGCCAGACGATCGACATCCCGATCGCGATGAAGGTCGCCACTCTGCAGGAAACCGTCACCGTCACCGGCGAGTCGCCGCTCATCGAGACCACCTCGTCGTCGGTCGGTGGCGTCGTCGACGTCGGGCGCATCGAGAACATGCCGCTCAACGGCCGGCAGTTCGCCAACCTCGCCGTCACCGTCCCCGGCGTGGGCCTGGGCTTCCATAGCGACCCGACCAAGAGCACGCAGTACTCGCCGCAGATCGGCGGCGGCAACGGCCGCAACCTCAACTACCAGATCGACGGCGGCGACAACAACGACGACACCGTCGGCGGCCTGCTGCAGCTGTTCCCGCTCGAGGCGATCCAGGAGTTCAACGTCCTCACCTCGCGCTACAAGGCCGAGTACGGCCGCAGCAACGGCGGCGTCATGAACATCGTCACCAAGAGCGGCACCAACAGCATGCACGGCAGCTGGTTCACGCTCGGCCGCGACGACGCCCTGAACGCCACCACCACCACCGAGGAGCTCAACGAGAGCGACAAGCAGGACTACGAGCGCTGGCAGTACGGCGGGTCGTTCGGCGGGCCGATCGTGCGCGACAAGATGCACTTCTTCGGCGCCTTCGAACGCACCCAGCAGGACACGCTCCAGAGCGTCAACACCCAGGGGCTGTTCCCGAGCGAGGACGGCACCTTCGCCACGCCGTACCGCGAGACGCTGCTCACCGGCAAGGTGACGATGAACCCGAACACCGCCCACTACCTGTCGGTGCGCTACGGCCGCAACCAGAACTCGCAGCCCTACGGCGCCGATCCGCGCACGCCGGTCAGCGGCTGGGGCACCAGCGAGAACGAGTTCAACTCGGCCAACCTCAATCACAACTGGGTGCTGGGCGGGTCGATGCTGAACGAAGTCATCATCCAGTACGCTGACTTCGGCAACGCCATCGGCGCCAACAGCTCCGACCCGACCGAGACCTTCCCGAACAACGTGTCGATCGGCCAGAACATCAACACCCCGCAGGCCACCCAGCAGAAGAAGTGGCAGTTCCGCGACGACTTCTCCTGGCACATGTCGGGGATGGGCGGGCTCGGCCACGACATGAAGGTCGGCTTCAACTACATCCACGAGCCGCGCCTCTTCATCACGTTCAACACCGGCACCAACGACTACACCTACACCCATCTCGACAACACCCTCACCGGGCCCATCTCGCGCGTGAACCGCAACGGCGGCGCCGCCGAGGCCAACATCCCGCTCGACCAGTACGCCTTCTACGTGCAGGACGACTGGCGCCTCAGCGACCGGCTGACGCTGAACCTGGGGCTGCGCTACGACCTCATCGACGGCATCCAGGTCGATCAGTCGAAGAACCCCAACTACGTCAAGGTGCAGGCGGCCGGCCGGGCCGGGCTGCTCAACGGCATCCGCGGCATGGAGAACTTCGGCCAGGATCCGCAGGAGGACACCAACAACTGGCAGCCGCGCATCGGCTTCGCCTACGACCTGCGCGGCAACGGGATGGACGTGCTGCGCGGCGGCTGGGGCGTCTACCAGGACGTGGGCTACACCAACTCGAACGTCCTGTTCCCGGCCATCGACGCCACTGGCATCGGCTCGGGCGTGGTGTTCGACGTCGACGTGCCCGCAGGCATCCGCAACCCGGATGGCAGCTTCTACCGCGTGGGCCAGCCGATCACCAACATCGCCAGCCAGAACCAGGCCAGCACGAGCTCGCTCCCGCTCATCGGCCAGTTCCTCGATCCGCGGCTGCAGATGCCCTACACGCGCCAGGCCTCGCTCGGCTGGTCGCACCAGTTCTCCGGCAGCACCGTGTTCAGCCTCGACCTGGTCCGCAACGACGCCCGTGATCTGAACGTGCGGCCGCGCATCAACACCCGCCCGGTCAACCAGCCCACGGCGCCGCGGCGCCTGACGTTCCTGAACCTGCAGCCGGATGCAGCGGGCACGCGTCCCGCCATCAGCGACGGCAAGGGCCTCTACCAGGCGATGATCCTGTCGCTGCGCCGCCGACTGACCAACGGCCTCGACTTCACCGTCAACTACACCCTGGCGGAGGCGAAGAGCACCGTGGGCACTGCCGGCGACGAGCTGAACGCCAACAACCTCCAGGAGGCCGAGCTCCTCTACGAGGACGACCGGGTGTTCGGACCGACCAACCGCACCGACGCCCGGCACACCGGCACGATCGCCGCCGTGTGGCAGGCGCCGTGGGGCATCAACGTCTCGCCGATCTTCCTGTTCCGGTCGCCGCTGCCGGTGCCCATCACCGAGGGGCTCGACACGAACAACAACGGCGAGCGCAACGACCTGCCGGTGAAGGCCTACCAGTTCGACGGCGTGGGCAACCCGGCCAAGGAGATCGGCGACTGCGAGACCTGGAACTGCGGCCGTGGCGCGTGGCGCACGCAGGCGAACTTCCGCGTCTCGAAGTCGTTCAATCTCTACCGCGGATCGCGGATCGAGATCATCGGCGAGGCGTTCAACCTCTTCAACGCCGACAACCCCTCGACCTTCATCACGACGCGCCTGCTCGGCACCGGCGCGCCGAACCCCGACTTCATGCAGCCGACGGAGTACTCGGGCGACTTCCAGAACCCCGAGCAGCGCGTCGGCCAGATCGGGTTCAGGTTCTCCTTCTGAGCGGCTACGGGGCTAGGCGGCTAGCGGCTAGACGCCCACGCTGTCACACTGTCACGATGCGGGCGGGCCTTCGGGCCCGCCCGTGTTTTTGTACGCCACCGGCGGCTAGCGCATGGAGCGGAGCAGGTCCGTGGCGGCGGCCCGTTCGCGCGTCGCCGAGGCCGGCGCCCGGCGCAGCAGGTCCTGGTAGACGGACCGGGCCTGCGCCGGCTGGCCGGCCTGCTGATACGCGATGCCCAGGTTGAGCCGGGCCTCGTGGAGCTCGGGATCGGCGGCGAGCGCGCGCTCGAACCACATCACCGCGTCCTGCGGCGCGCCGCGCTGCACGAGCAGCACCCCGAGCCCGTTGGCGGCGTCGGCGTGCGTGGAATCCACTTCGAGAGCCCGTCGATAGGCGACCTCGGCGCCGCCGCTGTCCTCGAGCGCGCGCCGGGCGTTCCCGAGGTTGGACCAGTACGACGCGTTCGACGGATCGACCGTGGTGGCCTGCTCGAAGGCCGCCGCCGCCTCGCGTGCGCGTCCCGCGTCGGCGTGGAGCAGGCCGAGCCCGTTCAACGCCGAGGCGCTCGTGCCGTCGAGGGCCAGGGCCGCCTGCTCGGCCCGCAGCGCTTCGCCGGCGTCTCCGGCCTCGCGCGCGGCCACGGACAGGTCGTGAAAGAGCGTCGGGTCGTTCGGGATGTGGGCCACGGCCTCGCGCAGCACCCGCACCGCCTGCGGCGCCCGTCCCTGCATCGAAAGAGCGCGCGCGTAGGTGGACTGGAACACGGCGCCGGCGGGGAACCGCGCGGCGAGATCGGCAAGTACGGGCGACACCGACGAGGCGTCGCCACGGCCGAGCGCCGACAGCGCCTGCTCGAAGCGCGCCCACTCGACCGCGGTGGTGGCCGGGTTCACCGCTGCCGCCGGCGTGGTGGCCGGGTTCGCGCCGCCCACGTACCCGAGCGAGCGGAGCGCGGCCTGCGCGTCGGGGCCGGCGGCCGCGGCCCGCGGGCGGGCCGCCGCCCGCAGGGCGGCCAGGCGCGCGGCCAATGTCTGCACTTCGGCGCGGTTCGTCGCGGCGACGTTGGCCGCTTCCCCGGCATCGGCCTGCAGGTCGTACAGCTCCGGCGTCGATGAGCGAATCAACTTCCAGCGCGTCGTCGCCAGCACCGACAGCGGGCTCCAGCCCGCGGCCGCGGGGTAGTCGGTCTCGGCATAGATGTCCGGCGCGGCCGGGGCCGCGCCGAGCAGGTCGCGTGATGATGCGGCCGCGATCAACGCGCCAGTCACGCCGGTGAGGCTGAGCACGGTCGGCGCGACGTCGGCGAGGGAGACGGGCGTGTCGACCCGCCGCGGCGGGTCGCCCGGCGCGGCGATCACCAGCGGCACGCGCAGCGTGCTGTCGTAAGCCAGCATGCCGTGGGTGAGCTCGCCGTGGTCGCCGAGGCCTTCACCGTGGTCACCCGCCAACACGACGATCGTGGCCGCACGTCGCTGGGTCGCATCGAGGTGATCGAACACCCGCCCCGCCTGTGCGCCGGCAAACGCCACCTCCGCATCGTAGGGGCGGCCGGCGAACCGTTCGGCCACCGCGGCCGGCGCGGCATACGGAGCATGTGGATCGTAGAGGTGGATCCACAGAAAAAACGGCGTGCCGCGATCCGCGTCGAGCCAGGCCAGCGCCGCGTCCACGACCTGATTCGCGGGCCGCTCGGCGTCGAGCCGCTCGGTGGCGCGCGGATCGCGGGGCACGCGGTCGTCGTAGGTGTCGAAGCCGCGCGCCAGGCCGAACCGGCGATTCAGCACATAGGCGCCGACGAAGGCGCCGGTGCGATAGCCGGCGGCGCGCAGCGCGGTGGCCAGCGTCGGCACGTCGTCGGGCAGCACCTGGCCGTTGTCGTGCACGCCGTGCTGCGTGGGCAGCGCGCCGGTGAGCAGCGACGCGTGCGCCGGCAAGGTGAGCGGCACGGTGGTGCGCGCGCGGGTGAACTGCACCCCGGTCGCCGCCAGCCGGTCGAGTGCCGGGGCCACGCCGGTGCCGAGGCGGTCGGCCCGCATCGTGTCGATGGTGACCAGCAGCACGTTGCGCGGCGGTGCGGGTGAGAGCGGCGCGCAGCAGGCGGCGAGCACGGCCGCCGCCGCGACGAGGAGCGGGCCGGCCAGCTGGCGGTTCACGATGCAGGGATCATCCGCCTGGCCGATTCGCCCTGTCCAGCCAGCGCCGGCTCGAGTCCTGGGGACGTGTCCTCGCTGTGTAGCCTTTTCATGACGATTCGCCTGGGTTGGCATTGATGAACACGCGTTTTCATGGTTGATCTGTGACATTCTGTTCTGGTACGAATGCTGCAAAGTGCAGCGACCGATGTCAAAAATAGCAGCATTGTTGGCCGCCGTCAGCCTCGCCGTGGGCTGCGCCAGCGGCACCTCGAGCCCGACCAGTCCTTCAGCGGCCGATGGCTCGTCGGCGCTCAGCGCCAGCCAGGTGGAGGGCACCTGGACGCTCTCCTCGATTCAGCCCACCGGACAGGCCGCGAAGCCGGTTCCGAGCGGCGCCACCTATAACCTGTCGCTCGCCGAAGGCCGCGCCTCGGCCAAGGCCGACTGCAACGTCTGCAGCGGTGCGCTGACCATCAGCGGCAGCACGCTGTCGATTGGTCCCGCGCTCGCCTGCACGCGAGCCGCGTGCGTCACGATGGACTACGAGTCGCAGTACGAAGCGCTGCTTGCCGGCGACAGTACGGCCGCGCTCGACGCGAACACGCTGACGCTGTCGTCGTCCCGCGGGCTCCTGCGCTTCCGCCGCTAGGCCCTTGGGCGGCCGTCAGTTGCGCGTCACGTGCGCGGCGACGGCGATCCAGGCGCCGTTGCGTTTCGCCCACACGTCGGTGTAGCGGCCCGCCGCGGCGCGGCCGTCGGCGGTCGTGTAGGTGGTGCGCGCGTGCACGATCGCCACGTCGCCCAGAATCCGCAGCTCCACGTCGTGGCAGGCCAGGCCCGTGATGGTCACCGGCTTCGCGGTCTGGGCGAGGAAGGCGGCCTTGTCGAGGATCGATCCGTCGGGCATCGAACCGCGGAAATCGTCGGCGAGGATCTGCCGGAACCGCGCGACGTCGCCGGCCTGCACCGCGTTCACGTAGTCGAGGTTCAGGGCCAGCAACTGCGCGCGATCCGAGGCAGTGCGGTCGGGCTGGGCGCCGACGGCGCCCGCCGCGGCGGCAAAGACCGCGAGGACCAGCATCCCGACCACGGCAGGAGCATCGCTCAGCATGCGCGCATGGTAGCCGAGGTATGCTCGCCTCTGCCATGACTCTTCACGGTCGCCCGCTCTCCGGTCATCATCTCGTCCTGGCCGCTACGGCGGCGATGGCGCTGCTCGCGGTGCAGCCGGCCATCCGGGCGCAAGCCCCCGCCACCGAACCCGATCCGGTGCTCAAGGCGTCGGCGCTGCTGCCCAAGGCGCAGCTGAAGGGCCCGCATCACACGGTGAGCGAGAAAGTGGAGACGCCGGGGCCGTACCACGTCTTCACGGTCAACTCGACCTTCGGCAACTTCGAGGCCGAGGGCATTTCGCAGGTGGCCACGCGCATCGACGAGGTGAACGCCCTGGCGGCGCTGCACGAGGTGAGCAAGACCGAAGTGTTCGTGAAGGCGGCCGGCACCTCGCTCGCCCACGTCGGCACCGGAGTGGCCCATGCCGTGACCAAGCCGGCCGAGACGGCCAAGGGGATCGGCGGCGGCGTGAAGCGGATGGGCGTGAACATCGGCCGCCGCACCAAGCGCGCGGCCGACGACGCGACCCATGGCGACGAGACTCCGACCAACGCGAGTACCGCCGATGCAGCGGAGTCGACCGCGAACAACGTTCTCGGCGTGAACAACGCCATGCGGCAGTGGGCCAAGAAGGTCGGCGCCGATCCCTACACGACGAATCCCGTGCTGAAGAGCGCGCTCGAGTCGGTCGCCAAGGTGGAGGTGGCCGGTGGCATCGCCACCAAGGTGGTAGTGCCCATCCCGATGGTCGTGTCGAAGACGGCCGACGTGGGCGATCTGGTGTGGGGCCGCGATCCTGAGGAGCTGCGCAAGCTCAACGAGGGTCGCGTCAAGGAACTCGGGACCAGCGCCGACGGCGCCAAGGCGTTCTTCCGCAACAAGGCCTACACGCTCACGCTGGAAACGCGCATCATCGGCGCGCTGCACGCCGTGCGGGTGCCAGGCGCGGGCGCGTACCTGGAAACGGCGGCCGAAGCCGCCGACGAACGTGAGGCGCTGTTCTTCGTCGAGAGCGCCGAGATGCTGCGTGATCTGCACAAGGCGTCGCCGGTGACCGCGGTGCTCGACGACGTCCGGGCCCTCGTGGCGCGGCTGCGCAGCGGCGAGGCCGTGGCGCTGCTGCCGTTCGACTGGCTGCGCCGCAGCGAAACGACGATCACCGCGGCCAAGGAGCTCGCCCGCTCAGGCCAAGGCCGATCTGAAGGCCACGTCGTTGCGGCTACGGATCACGGGCCAGGTGACGCCGGAGGGCCGCAAGGCCCTGGCCGCCGCCGGCTGGCAGCTCTGAGGCTGCCCAACGTCCTACCGGCCGCGGGCGCCGCGTGTCGGTATCGCGCGGCGCCGTCACCTTGCGATACACGTCCTTGGTCGCGCCGTAGTTCTGCGCCCCCTTGAACGTGTAGCCGTGCTGCACGACCAACAGCGTGTCGAGCGTCATCTGCGTACCGGTGGCGTCGAGCGCGCGCGACTCGCGGACCGAAACCGTCTGTCCCTGCACGACCCGCGTGCCCTCGGTGACCAGGCTGTTGCCGTTCCAATAAGCGCGCATCGCGCCGGCGCCAGTGGGTTGCGCCGTCGGCTCGGCCGATCCGATGGGGTAGCGCCGTTCGCTGGTGGCCGTGCGGCGGCGCGTTTCGATCACCACCTCCGCGGCGCTCTGGGTGATCACGAACGTGACCGGCTCGAACGACGGACCCTGGTGCGGCGATTCGCTGCGCTCCAGGTCGATGGTCCAGGTGCCCGAGAAATCCGGCTTCGACTGGGCAGCGGGCACGGCAGCCAGCACCACCACGATAGCGAGGGCGGTCGTCGGGAGAGAGGTCATTGGCGCTACCTCCTTGGGCGGAGCATAGCACCACGCGGGTGCGGCGGGTGGCGATTCGATGGCGCGCGTTTCGCGGCTAGGATAGGCCCGGGAGCCCGCCATGACGAGACTCTGGACCGCCATCGCGGCGTCGGCGCTGGCCGGCGGCGTGACGCTGGCGCAATCGTTTCCGCCCGGCTATGTCGATCCCGAGCCGCTGCTGGCCGCGGCCGCGAAGGAGATCGGCGAGGCTAATCTCCGCTGCATCACCTTCTCCGGCACCGGTTACAGCGGCGCCGTGGGGCAGACCTTCGAGAACGCCGTCAACGTCGACTGGCCGCGCATCGACGCGATGGCCAACTACACGCGGACCATCAACTGGGAGGCGCGGACCAGCGTCGAGACCTTCGACCGGAAGCCGGGCCTCAACCCGGCGTCGTGGAAGTACGGCCTCGGCTGGCGGGGCGGCACGCCGCTGCAGAAGCAGGTGCGCCAGACGCACATCGTCAACGGCGCGCACGCCTGGCACCGCGACGGCGACGGCCCGCCGGTGGCGGCCTCGCCCGAGGACGCCGAGCGCTATCAGCTCGATCTGTGGCTGAACCCGCCGGGGTTCCTCAAGGCGGCGCGCCTCCCGGGGGCGAATCCCAAGGCGATCTGGCGGTGGGAGCAGATCGAGATGGGCCGCGACGGCAACGTCGTCCGCCCCGAGAAGATGCACGTGGTGTCGATCACGATGCTGGGCAAGTACCGGGTCGAGGCGACCATCAACCCGCAGAACCAGATTCAGCGAATCAAGACCACGGTGAGCGAGCCGGCGCTCGGCGACTTCAACATCGAGCAGGAGTCGACCGAGCAGCTGACCGTCGGCGACGTCAAGTGGCCGATCAACTGGCACTCGCACCAGGGCTGGGACGACAACTGGCAGTTCGACAACGCCAGCACCGGCCACAACGCCTACGGCGGGAAGTTCCCGAACGTGCAACCCAACGCCTGCGGCGGCCCGGAGCCGGTGCCCGAGTCGGTGCGGCAGGCAACGTGGCCCGCCGAGGTCACGGTCGGGAAGATGGCCGAGGGCGTCTATCGCCTGGGCGGCGCCACCCACAACAGCTACCTGGTGGAGTTCGATGACTTCGTCGCGGTGTTCGAGGCGCCGTTGAACGAAACCCGCAGCCTGGCGGTGATCGAGCAGGTCGTCAAGCTGGCGCCCGGCAAGCCGATCCGCTGGCTGATCAGCTCGCATCCGCACTTCGACCACATCGGCGGGCTGCGGACCTACCTGCACATCGGCTCGACCATCGTCGCGCACCGCAAGGCCATCGACTTCCTGAACCGCGACGTGCTGTCCTACCGCCCGCGCACGGTGGCGCCCGACATCGTCGCCCTGTGGCCGCCGACCGAGTTGTCAGAGGGCTACAACTTCGAGGCCATCAACGAGAACTACGTGATCACCGACAACCGCCGGCTGCTGCGCGTCTACTACGTGCAGCCGCTGCAGCACGTGTCGGGGATGCTGATGGCCTACCTGCCGGCCGAGCGGATTGCGTTCCAGGCCGATCTCTTCGATACCCACGAACCGCCGCCGGCGGCGCCGACCCCGGCCATGCGCAGCCTGTTCAACCAGGTGCAGCGCATGAAGCTCGACATCGCCACGCTGGCGCCGGTGCACGGCGCGCCGGTGCCGTGGGGGGCGTTCGTCAAGGCGATGGGCCACTGAGCCCGGTCAGCGCGACTGCCTGGTCAGGGCGAAGACCGAGGCTTGCCACGGAGGCGAGTCCAGGTACAGCCCGCGGTTCTGCAGTTCGAGGCCATCACGATCGTAGGCGTCGTCTGCGATCTGATCCTGCAGCCGCCACTGACCGCCGGCCAGATCCGCGAACGGCAGCCGGACGTAGCACTGGCTCTGGTGGGGCGCGAAGTTCACCGTCACCAGCACGCGGCTGTCGGGCGCCTGCCAGGCGAAGGCCACGAAGCAGTCCCAGGTCCAGTTGCCGTCCCAGGCCGGGATGCACTCGAGCAGCTGCCACCGTCCGTCCCGCACGACGGGCTGACGCAGGACGTCGAGCAGCCGATGGTAGAACTCCTCCAGGCGCTGGTCGGTGCGCTCGAGGGGCCCTCGCACGAGATGCGGCGAGATCCGCTTCGTACGGCCTTCGAACTGCCCCTGATGGAAGAATCGCAGGCCCGGCGACAGGAAGGTGATGACGGCGGCCGCACGGTGCACGTCCGGCGCGAAGGTCGCCGCCGCCCGGGGCTCGTCGTGGTTCTCGAGGAAGCGGGCCAGCTTGTGCTGGTAGTCGAGCCCGGCGTGGAAATGCTCCCGCACCGGTCGCGGGTGGCCCTCGCGCAGGCGATCGTACAGCCGCTTGTCGTAGGTGTAGTCGAATCCCTGCTGCTGCAGCGTCCACTCCAGGTCCCAGTAGACCTCCGCCATGAAGCAGAAGTCGGGCGCGCGCTCGCGCACCCGGCGCGTCGCCTCCGGCCAGAAGAGCGGCGCGCGGACGTGCCAGGTCCGCTCGAACACGTCGGGCAGCACGAGCATGGCCATGTCGCAGCGCACACCGTCGCACTGCCCGGCGATCTTCAGGAGCTGCGAGATCATCGCGTCCTGGGTGGACGGATTGCCGTAGTTGAGCTGCAGCGTGTCCGGCCAGCCCGGGAAGTACGGGTCGCGCCCGTGGGCGAGCACCAGGTCGCCTTGTGTTCGCGAGACCCTGGTGTAGTTCTGCGGTGCGCCCGCCAGGTCCTGCTCCGTGCCCGGGACGTAGTACTCGGGGTGCTGCTCCACCCACGGATGATCCAGGCCGGTGTGGTTGGGGACGAAGTCGAGGAGCAGGCGCAGGCCGCGTGCGCGGAGCCGTTCGCGCAGGCGGCCCAGCGCCGCGTCGCCGCCCAGCAGCTCGTGGACCGTGTAGCCGGTGATGGCGAAGCCGGATCCCGCGATGTCCTCCTCGCGAAGGTCGGGCAGCGTCTCCTCGAATTCCCGCCGCCACTCCGGGTTGGTGCGCGAACTGCGCTGCCCCGCGGGACCGGTCTGCCACACGCTGAGAAGCCAGATCCAGTCGAAGCCCAGCAGGGCCAGGCGATCCAGCTCGGCATCAGGGATGTCGTCCAGCGTCGCCGGCCTGCCGATCGCCCGCGACAACTCGGTCAGCCACACGCGGGTGTTGACCTGGTAGAGCGACGGATTGAGCGGCCTGTGCATGTCGGCATCCCCGGCGCGACGGGCGCCACGTCGGCATTCGGTCGTTACTTCACCACGGACGGGTCACCAGCGAACACGCCGCGCTTGCCGGCCTCGAGCAGTGTTTTGGCGTCGAGCTCGCCGAAGAGCTGGATTAGCTTGGCCACGAGTCCAGTCCATCCGGTCTGGTGGCTCGCGCCGAGGCCCGCGCCGTTGTCGCCGTGGAAGTACTCGTAGAACAGGATGTGGTCGCGCCAGTGGGGGTCCTCCTGGAACTTCCGCGTGGCGCCGTAGACCGGCCGGCGGCCGCCGTCGCGCAGGAAGATCCGCGTGAGGCGGTCGGAGATCTCCTTCGCCACCTCGAAGAGGTTCATCAGGCGGCCTGACCCGGTCGGGCATTCGACCCTGAACGTGTCGCCGTAGTACAGGTAGAAGTTCAGCAGCGCCCTGATCAGCGTGGCGTTGACCGGCATCCAGATCGGGCCGCGCCAGTTGGAGTTGCCGCCGAACATACCGCTGTTCGACTCGGCCGGCAGATAGTCCACGCGGTGTTCCTGGCCGCCCGAGTAGAACGTGTACGGATGGCGCTCGTGGAACTTGGAGAGCGCGCGGATGCCGTAGGGGCTGAGGAATTCGTCCTCGTCGAGCATCTTGGACAGGATCCGGCGGAGCCGATCCGGGCTGACCAGCGCCAGCAGGCTGCGCTCGGCGATCCCGTAGTGCCCCGGACCAATGGGATGCATCGTCGTCGACAGTTCGGGCATGCGGCGCAGCCGCTCGTGGATTCCAGCCATCGCCCGCGGGATGCGCTCGCGCTGCCACTTCTCGGTCACCGTCGTGGCGCACAGCGGGAGCAGGCCCACCATCGATCGCACCTTGAGGCGCGTGGCGGTGCCGTCGGGGAGGCGCAGCAGGTCGTAGTAGAAGCCGTCCTCCTCGTCCCACATGCCGTCGCCGCCGGGCCGGTTCATCGCCGCGGCGATGTAGTAGAAGTGCTCGACGAACTTGAAGACCATGCCCTGGTAGGCGTCGTCGTGCGCGGCCAGCTCCACGGCGAGCTCCAGCATGTTCTGGCTGAAGAGCGCCATCCACGCCGTGCCGTCGGCCTGTTCGAGGTGGCCACCGGTCGGCAGCGGCGCGCTGCGGTCGAACACCCCGATGTTGTCGAGGCCGAGGAAGCCGCCCTCGAACACGTTCCGGCCGGCGCGGTCCTTGCGGTTGACCCACCAGGTGAAGTTCAGCAGGAGCTTGTTGAAGGTCGACCGGAGAAAGGCCAGGTCGACCTCGCCGCGCAGGGCCTGCTCGGTGCGGTAGAGGAACAGGGTCGCGAAGGCGTGGACCGGCGGGTTCACGTCGCTGAAGTTCCACTCGTAGGCGGGCATCTGGCCGTTCGGGTGCAGGTAGGTGCCCTCGAGCATCAGCTCCATCTGCTCCTTGGCGAACTCGGGATCGACGATCGCGATCGGGAGCGTGTGGAAGGCGAGGTCCCAGGCGGCGTACCAGGGATACTCCCACTTGTCGGGCATCGAGATGATGTCCTTGTTCAGCATGTGGAACCAATCCGAGTTCCGGGCCGCCGTGTAGCCGGAATGGAGGGGATTGGACCGGTGTTCGTCCAGCCAGTTGTCGCCATCGAAGAAGAAGAACTGCTTGCTCCACAGCATGCCGGCGAGGGCCTGGCGCATCACGCTGGCGGCGTCCGCGCTTACCGAGGGCGGCGTGACCGACTGGTAGAACTCGTCAGCCTCGCGGACCCGGTCCTCGAACAGTCGGTCGAATGGCGTGCCGAACGGCGTGCCTTTCCGATCGGGGATGCCGCTGGTCAGCCGCAGGCGAATCACCGCCGTCTGGCCGGCGCCGATCGTGGCGTGGTAGTGCGCCGCGACCTTGGTGCCTTGCCCGCCGGGATTCACCTTGTCTTGCCGGCCCTGTACCGACGCAGTCGTTGATGCCGTCCTTGACATACGGGCTCTCGTTCTGCTCTCCGGCGAACAAGCGCTCGTGGTTGGTTTCGTTCTCGGTGAAGAGCAGCGGCACCTTGCCGTCGCACGAGAGAACGAAGGTCCCCAGCAGGGGATGCACTGCGGCGGCCGCGGTAGCCCCGGGGACGGCGTCGATCGGCGTGATGTTCGGTTTCTCTGCTGCCCGGTTCGACTCGGCGATCCACTTCGACCAGTCGTTGCGGAACCAGAGCGTCGGCAGGAGATGAAGGTCGGCCGCCTCCGGCCCGCGGTTGACCGCGGTGATGCGCACGAGAATGTCCTCGGCCGCGCCCTTGGCGTACTCCACGAACACGTCGAAGTAGCGGTCGTCGTCGAAGACGCCGGTGTCGAGGAGCTCGTACTCCATGTCGTTGCGGTTGCGCCGGCGGTTCGTCTCCACCAGGTCGCTGTAGGGAAAGGCGGCCTGCGGGTACTTGTAGAGGTATTTCATGTAGGAGTGCGTCGGCGTGCTGTCGAGGTAGAAGTAGTACTCCTTCACGTCCTCGCCGTGGTTGCCTTCGCTGTTGGTCAGGCCGAACAGCCGTTCCTTGAGGATGCTGTCCTTGCCGTTCCAGAGGGCCAGGCTGAAGCAGAGGCGCTGCCTGTCGTCGGAGATGCCGGCGATGCCGTCTTCGCCCCACCGGTAGGCGCGCGAGCGGGCGTGGTCGTGCGTGAAGAAGTTCCAGGCGTCGCCATTGGCGCTGTAGTCCTCGCGCACCGTGCCCCACTGGCGCTCGCTGAGGTACGGTCCCCACTTGCGCCAGGCCGCGGTTCCGGTGCGGGCTTCCTCGAGTCGCTGCTGTTCCTTGGTCGCCATGAGTGCCTCTGGTCGTCGAAAGAAGCCCGATCCGTCGAGCGCGGCCGTGTCGCGAACGACCGGCCCGGGCCGTGATCCGCCGCGTACGGGACGCCTCGCGCGCAGCCTCCGAGCATAAGTGAGGCCAGCGGTGGGCGGTCATGGCGCGACCGCTTAAGTTACTCCTGTGTGGTGATTTGCGTGCAGGGGCGCGTGGAGGTGCTACGGTGTCGAACCGAAGCGTCCCCCGGCCGGCTGGAGGACCTCCGGCCGGCCAAGGGTCGTGCATCGCTGGCTCACGGTGGCCTCACCCCGGGCGAATGTTCTGGTTGTGGTGGAAGACGTTGTCGGGATCGTAGGTGGCCTTCACGTCCACCAGCCGGTCGTAAACGGAGTCGCCGTACGCCTCGCGGACCCGGTCGGGGTCTTCGTCGCCGCCGAGGAAGTTGACGTAAACGCCTTGGCGGAAGTGGCCGAGGGCCGCGAAGAACGCCCTCGTCCACGCGGTATCCGGGTCGCCGAAGTCCTCGCCGGGCCGCCACACCGCATCGAGGGTGATCGCGTGCGACGCCTGCCGGTTCCCGAACGCCGTCCTGCCCTCGGCCACTCGGCTCACCGCCCCCTTCAGATGGAACATCGCCGCGTACGACCGCGGCGACGAGCAGGAGAACGCGCGCCCGGCGATCACGTCGATGAGGTCGTCGCCAAGCTCTGGGAGGTGTGTGGACTTCCAGTAGTAGTTCCACCCGTGGACGACGGTCGAGTCGAGCGCGCTCTGGAATCCTGCGTACGGCGTGGGCCCGACGAGGTCGAGGAGCGGAGTCCGGGATGCGCGGAGCGGGCGGAGCACCTGCTCGCCGTCCTCGATCGGCCCGGTGTAGCAAGCACCGATCATCACCACCGGTCGCCAGTGCAGATCCTCGGGGATGTCCGCTAACGGCGGCGCCGCGCCGAACCTCACCACCGTGCCGAGCTCGTCGGGAGCCTCGCCGACGAAGTCGCGGTAGAAACGGAGAACCTCGACGGCGTCGGTCGCGTCCCAGAAGATGGGCCCGGCCAGGACGGTGGGCCCGACGGAGTGGAGGCGGAACTCGAAGCAGGTGACCACCCCGAAGTTGCCGCCGCCACCTCGCAAGGCCCAGAACAAGTCGGGGTGTTCGTCCTCGGACGCCCGCAGCAGCTCGCCGTCGGCCGTCACGACGTCGACGGCGAGAAGATTGTCTACCGTGAGGCCGTGCTTGCGCATCAGCCAGCCCACGCCACCGCCGAGGGTGAGCCCGGCGACTCCGGTGTGGCTCACGATGCCGCCGGTCGTAGCCAGACCGTGCGCCTGCGTCTCGTGGTCGACGTCGCCCCACAGCGCACCACCCTGCACCCAGGCCCTGCGGTCGGCGGGATCGACCCGCACGGCCCGCATCGCCGAGAGGTCGATGACGATCCCGTCGTCGCAAACGGCGGTGCCCGCCACATTGTGGCCTCCGCCCCGGATGGCGATGTCCAGATCGTGGTCGCGAGCGAATCGCACGGCCGCGATCACGTCGGCAGCCCCGCTGCATCGGGCGATCAGGCGCGGGCGCCGATCGATGGCCCCGTTCCAGATTGCACGGGCGATGTCGTAGTCAGCGTGGTCGGCACTGATGAGCCGGCCTCGGAATCCATCGATCTCCACGACGGTTGGCTTCTTGCCTCCGTGGCCGACTTCCGCGGTCGTCGATGTCGTCATCGGGTCCTCCTCTTGATGGCCACATCGGAGCACCACGGACCGCGGTCGTAAAGTCAAGAATCTGGACTTCACACCCGCAGGCTCCTGCGCAACACTGGTGTTGTGAGGACGTACGGTCAGTACTGCCCGATCGCCCGTGGCGCCGAGATCTTCGCCGAGCGCTGGACTCCGCTGATCGTCCGCAACCTTTACCTTGGCTGCGGAAGCTTCAGTGAGATCCTGGAGGGCGCGCCCGGACTCTCCCGTACCCTGCTCTCACAGCGGCTCAAGCAGCTCGAACGGCTCGGTGTGGTCGAGTCGGCACCCAAGCCCGACGGGCGCGGGCACCGCTACGAGCTGACGACTGCGGGCCACGACCTCTTCACGGTGTGCCAGTCGCTCGGCGAGTGGGGCGCGCGCTGGCTCGAGATCGCCCCCGAGAACCTCGACCCTTTTGTGGCCCTGTGGTCGATGTGCCACGCGCTCCGCCGGGACCGGCTCCCGCATCGACGTGTCGTCATCCGCTTCGACTTCACCGGCCGCCCGCACCGGGAGCGCTATTGGCTACTCATCGAGCTCGGGGACACCGAGATCTGCAAGACGAACCCCGGTCTCGACGAGGACCTCTACATCACGGCGGAGGCCGAAGCCTTCGTGAAATGGCACGCCGGCCAGGTCACCTGGGCCGAAGCCACGCGCGACGGCCGCATCCAGCTCGACGGCGCACCGTCGCTGGTCAGGGCCTTCCCAACCTGGAACGCCCGCAGCATGTTCGCCCACATCAGGCCGGCCCCCCTCAACGAAGCCGGCGGAGCTCCACCTCCGACACGATGAAACCGAACCCGGGCCAGCCGCCAGACTGGATCGATCGTTCGAACCACCGGCGCGCTTGCGCGTTGTCGCCGCGCAGGAGGTACCAGTTGCCAAGGCCGTAGGCGAGCGTGGCGACCTGCACGTCCTCCGTATCCGCCGGCGTGACCACGGCTTCCGGACCAATCTCGCCACGATAGAGCTGCAGGCGCCGCGTGTAGGCGTTGGTCACCGGCTTCGAGTCTGGCCGCCGATCGAGCATCGCCTTCGCTTCGGTGCCGCGACCGGCTCGGCTGAGCGACATCCACAGCCAGTCGGTGGAACCGGCCAGCTCGCCGGCATCCGGGGCGATCGGCTGAGCCTTGGCGAACGATGCGGCCGCCTCGGCAAAGTCTCCGCGCAGGTACTGGACGATACCGAGGTGGTACCAGATTCCATAGATCGTGCTGTCGAGGGCGCCGCCGCGCGTGAGATCGGCGAACGCTCGATCGAATTCACGTACGGACAGATATCGATGCCCACGCCATCGGAGGAGCAGCGCGTTCGTCGGCTCGATCTCGAGCCCTCGTGTGAACGTCGCGATGGCTTCGCGAAACTGCCGCGCACCGGATTCCGCAACGCCGAGATCGATGATTTTCGAAACGTTTCGTGGGTCGGCCTCGAGAGCGGATCGCGCGCTCTTGACGGCGTCGGTATCAGGAAGCGAGCGATACTCCACGCCCTCGGGTGATCGGTATTGCAGTGGCTGCACTCCCGCCTGGCGTGCATCGAGCGCAGGCCCGAGGGAGATCGCCGCACCGATGGTCAACGTCGACGCGAAACGCTGCAACTCTCTTAACGGCATGGGTCCGGATTCTACCTGAAGAAACGGCCGGTCCATGCATTCGTCACCACGAATGCCGTGCCCGTAGGTGCGTGTCACGACAGACGTGGTAGAAAGGCAGTTGTCAACGCTGAAGCCTTCGAAAGGAGTGTCGTGATGAGCGTAAGAGCCATTCCGGAGGGGTACTACTCGCTGACGCCGTATGTCGTGTGCAAAGGCGCGTCCAAGGCGATCGAATTCTACGAGAAGGCATTCGGCGCGCAGGAGATGGTGCGCATGCCCGGCCCCGACGGCAAGGTCATGCATGCCGAAGTGAAGATCGGCAACTCGATGCTGATGTTATCCGACGAAAACCCGGACCGCGGCAACTTGTCGCCGCAGTCGATTGGCGGCACCGCCACATCGATCATGTTCTACTGCGACGATGTGGATGCGGTGTTCAACCGCGCCGTGTCGCTGGGCGCCGCCTCCGAAATGACGCCGGCCGATCAGTTCTGGGGCGATCGGATGGGCAACCTCGTCGATCCGTTTGGCCACAAGTGGGCCATCGCCACGCACAAGGAGGACGTCTCGCCAGAAGAAATGCAGAAGCGCATGCAGGCGATGGGTACCTAGAGGTGGCCAGCGCGTCGGTCCGGAGCGCTGAATCGCGGCTCGTGTCCGAGTCCGTACTTCCGCGTGCGGCGATCCAGACGGCAGCCTGTGCCCCGCAGGTGACCTGCAACGCGGAAAATGGTCGGGGCGACTGGATTCGAACCAGCGACCCCCTGCGCCCAAGGCAGGTGCGCTACCAGGCTGCGCTACGCCCCGACTCCGTCCCCGATTGTATCCCGGCGGCGATCGGAACCTTGCTGGTTCCGGAGTTCGCGGCCGTGATCGCCGGCCGGCCCCGCGCTGATATCGTGCAGCCGCGGCGCGCGGCCGAACCGCGTGCGCTATTCTGAGCGTCCGTGGCTCGCTATTTCGTGACCGGCGCCACTGGCTTCGTGGGCGCCGAGGTGGCCAAGCAACTGCTGTCGCGCGGCCACCAGGTGACAGCGCTGGTCCGTGATCCAGCCAAGGCCGTGCTCCTGGCACGATTGGGCGCCCAGGTGGCGGCGGGGGACATCACCGAGCCCGACACCCTGCGCCCCCCGATGCAGGGCGTGGACGGCGTCTTCCACATCGCCGCTTGGTACAAGACCGGCCATCCACGGGCCACGGAGCTGGCGACCGCAATCAACGTTACCGGCACCAGGAACGTGCTCACGGCGATGCGCGACCTCGGCATCCGCAAGGGCCTGTACACGAGCACGCTGGCGGTCAATTCCGACACCCACGGCGTCGTCGTCGACGAGACGTACCGCTATACCGGACCGCACGTGTCGGTGTACGACCGCTCGAAATGGCAGGCGCACTACGAGGTGGCGGCGCCGATGATGGCAGCAGGGCTGCCGCTGGTGATCGTGCTGCCCGGTGCCGTCTACGGTCCCGGCGACACCAGCGGCCTGCGCAGCGTCTTCGTAGATCACCTCCGGCGCCGCCTGCCGCTGGTGCCGGCGCGCACCGCCCTCTGCTGGGGGCACATCGAGGACACCGCCCGCGCCCACATCGACGCGATGGAGCACGGGCGGCCCGGGCACAGCTACATCATCGCCGGTCCGGCCCACACGCTTCGCGACGCCGTACGGACCGCGGCCAGCTACAGCGGGCGCGCCGCCCCGCTGGCTGCCATTCCGCCGACGATCATGAAGGGCGCCGCTGCGATCATGCGCGTGGTGGAAGCCGTGCTGACGCCGCCCACGGCGCTGTCATCCGAGACGCTCCGCGTCCTGGCCGGCACGACGTACCTGGGGGCCAGCGACAAGGCTCGTCGCGAGCTCGGGTTCGCGCCACGCCCGCTCCAGGAGGGACTCCGGCACCTGATCGAGCACGAGATGCGGCTGCTCGGCCTGACCCCGCCAGGGCAGGGCTAGCAGCCGGTCAGCGGCGGGGCGTTGGCCTCAGCATCCCGTGCTGCAGGATGTCGCTGATGATCCGCATCGCGGCCGGCGTCGGCGGCCCGAGCTGCTTCTCCACGCCGAAGATGAACTCCACCGAGAAGTAGTAGATGAAGAGCCGCACGGCGACGAGCAGCGCCGTGCCGGCGGGGATGCCTTCGCGCATGCGCTCGTCGAGCTTCAGCCGCTCGCGGTGGACCTCCACGAAGTGGTTGAAGCGCGCCGCCAGCTCGGTATAGAAGCGCTGGATGTGCCGGCCGTCGAATTCCACGGCGTCCACGTAGAAGAGCGCCACGTGGGCGCGCCATTTCACCAGCACCTCGCGGGCGGCCTCGGCCAGCACCGTGAAGTCGTCGAGGAACGCCCCTTCTTCGAGCACCACGTTGATGGGGAAGTCGGGCCGCTGGGTGACGTCGCGGAACTGCTCGAGCAGCGCCTGGAAGATCGACTCCTTGTCGGCGAAGTGGTGGTAGACGCTGCCGGTGGACACGCCGGCCGCGCCGGCGATGTCGCGCATGCTGGTGGCGCCGTATCCACGGTGGGAGAAGAGCTCGAGGGCGGCGTCGAGGATGGCCGTGCGGCTGCGTTCCGACCGTTCTTCCTGAAGCATGGGGGGATGGGCTCGCGGTTGCCGCTGGCGTGGCGGCACCGATCACACGAAGGTTACTCCAGGTCGTCGAGCCAGACAGCGAGTGCGGCAAATGCCCGCCCGCGATGGCTGACGGCGGCCTTGGCGTCGCCGGCCTCGGCCAGCGTGCAGCCCAGTTCGGGGCTGAAGAAGATCGGGTCGTAGCCGAAGCCGCCGGTGCCCGCCGGTTGGTGGGCGATGCGCCCCTCGACCGTTCCGCGGGTCTCGAACAGCAGCGCCGAGCCCTCGGCGACGGCCACGGCGCAGACGAAACGCGCCGTGCGTGCCGAGTCGGGCGCGCCGGCGAGCCGGCGCAGGATCGCCGCGAACCGTTCGGGATACGAGGCCGTCGGGGAGAGGTAGCGCGCCGAGCGCACCCCGGGCTCGCCATCCATGGCGTCGACCACGAGGCCCGAGTCTTCCGACACGACCAGCCCTGGAAGATGCGCGGCGTAGTGCAGCGCCTTCAATCGCGCGTTCGCCTCGAAGGTACGGCCGGTCTCCTCGGGTTCGGCGATCGGCGGCCGGTCGGACAGCGAGCCGATAGCCACGCCGGCGTCGCGCAGCACGTAGCGCACCTCGCGCAGTTTGTCCGGATTGGTGGTGGCCAGCGTGAACGAACGCATCACCGGCCGAGGATCGAGCCGACCAGCGCGCGCTGGTGCTCGATCAGCTGGTCGATGCCCCGACCGGCCAGGGCGAGCAGGCCGTCGAGCGCCTCCTGGTCGAAGGGCTCGCTCTCGGCCGTGCCCTGCACTTCCACGAAGCGTCCGTCGCCGGTCTTCACGACGTTCATGTCGACCGCGGCCTTGGAGTCCTCCTCGTAGGCGAGGTCGAGGAGCGGCATCCCGCCCACGATGCCGACGCTGGTCGCCGCGACGTAATCGTTCACCGGGATGGCGGTCAGCTGCTCGGCCTGCTTGAGCTTGCCGAACGCCAGCACCATCGCCACGAAAGCGCCGGTGATCGACGCCGTGCGGGTGCCGCCGTCGGCCTGGATCACGTCGCAGTCGAGCCACAGGGTGCGCTCGCCCAGGCGCTCCAGGCGCACCACCGAGCGCATGGAGCGGCCGATGAGGCGCTGGATCTCCATCGTGCGGCCCCCCACCTTGCCCTGCGACGCCTCGCGCGTGGTACGGGTGTTGGTGGCCCGCGGCAGCATCCCGTACTCGGCGGTGACCCAGCCCTTGCCGGTGCCGCGCAGGAACGGCGGCACGCGCTCCTCGACCGAGGCGGCGCAGATCACCTTGGTGTGGCCCACCTCGATGAGCACCGAGCCTTCGGCGTGGGCGAGGTAGTGCGGCGTGATGGTGATGGGACGCAGGTCGCCGGGGGCGCGATCGAACTGGCGGGAACCCATGTCAAGAGCCCTGCCGTTGCATCGAGGCCGGCGCGGCGCCCGGATCGCAAGGCGCGAGTAGCGAGCATATTGGCCGATATGTGAGCGCCGAGCAACGAAGCGAGGCGGGATGCCCCGCCGGCCGAATGCAGGCAGGGCTCTTGATAGGGGTTCTAATCATGGGGGAGGGATCAGCGGGGTGCGGATCAGCGCTTCATTCTTCCGCAAGGGCTCGCGCAAGTCCACATGCCCCGTCAGCGTGTCGACCTCGCGGCCGTCGACGAGGATCTGCACGCGCGCGATCGGCGACAGGTTGGTGGTGAGCAGCGAGACGATGGCGTAGACCGCCATCAGCTCGTTGTGCGAGCCGCCGGGCACGGCGGTACGGACGGCGGCATCGAGGTCGACGTAGGCGTCCTCGCCCCCGGGCAGGAACACGCCGCGCAGGGTCACGCCGGCCGGCACGGCGCGGGCCAGCGGCGCCGGCGGCTCGGCGGCGAGCTGCGCTTCGAGCAGCGCGCGGGCCTGGCCAACCGGCGTGCCGCCGAGCGGCACGTCCTGCGCCACGCCGACCAGGCTCGTCCCGTCCTCGGACACGAAATAGAGGGTGGCGGCGATCTGGGGTCCGCTCGAGGACGGCGCCGGTGCCGCCGCGGCGACCGGCTCGGCGTCGGGCGTCGGCGTGGCGAGCTGGCGGCCCAGGGCCGAGAACATCCCCCAGCCCAGCGCGACGACGAGCACCGCGATGCCCGCGCCCACCGCGAGGCCGCGGCCGTTCATGGGACGGGGCGCTCGACCTGATCGCGGAACCGGCTGATGGCGTCGAAGATCGCCGCCGCCACCCGATCCTGGTAGGCGCCCGACGCCAGCGCCTTCTCTTCCTCGGGATTGGAGAGGTAGCCGATCTCGACGAGCACCGCCGGCATGTTGGCGCCGACCAGCACGCGGAAGGGGGCCTGCTGCAGCGGCCGCGGGCTCATCTCCACGCGCGCCCGGAGCGACGCTTCGACGATCGACGCCAGTTGCGCCGACTGTTCCAGATGCCGCGCTTGCGCCGCTTCCCAGAGGATGAGCTCGATCGCGCGCGTCCCGCCGCCCAGCTGCGGCAGGGCCGCCGCCGGGGCATCGGCGCGGCGCCGCGCCTCCAGGTCGGCCCGATCGATGCTCAGGTAGTAGACCTCGGCGCCCTTCGCCGACGGCCGGACGGCGGCGTTGGCGTGGATGCTGACGAACAGATCGGCGTGGTTGTTGTTGGCGATGGCCGCCCGCTGATCCTGGTCGAGCGTGCGGTCGTCCTCACGCGTCATGATCACGCGCAGCCCCAGCTTGCCCTCGATGAGCGCCTTCACCTTGCGGCTGACCGCCAGCGCGATCGCCTTTTCGAGCGTGCCGCTCGGGCCCTCGGTGCCGTTGGCCTCGCCACCGTGCCCGGGGTCGAGCACGACGACGCGGACGGCGTTGATGTCGCGCGGGTCACCCAGCGCCGAGACGCTCGCGCCGGGGGTGAGGGTCGGGGGCGACGGGGGCGTGGTGGCCGCGGGTGGGGCGGGCGCCGGCGCCGGGGCGGCCGGCTCGGTGGTGGCACCGGCAGGCAGCAGGTCGACGACAAGTCGGGTCGAGCCGGCATCGACGGCCTGCGTGGTGGCGCGGTGTGTGGCGGTGCGTGGGCCGGTGACGATCACCAGCGACGCCGGCGAGTCGCCGGCTCTGATCGCCTGCACGAAGCCCTGCGCGGGCACCGTCGGCAGCACCGGGTCGAGCGCGTCGGCCGAGAAGGTGACGGTCAACTGGCCGCTGCCGGCCGGCGTCACGGTGGCGTCGGTGGCGGGGGAGATCTCGAAGACCACCTGCCCCGCGGCGCTGGCGAACTCCCCGCGGACGAGCACGCGGGGCACGCGCAGGTCCCCCACGACGAGCAGCCGTCCGGCGCGCCGGAACTCGATGCGCTGCTCCAGGAGCAGGGCGAGCGCGCGGGTGACGAACTCCGGCGTGACGAACATCTGGCCGTCCTGCCGCACCGGCGGCGCCGCCAGCGAGACCAGGCGGCCCTGCACCGACACCACGGTGCGATCCGGCGCCAGCACCGCCGAGCGCTGGCCGCTGGTCACCGTGGAGGCGCCGGTGGCCTTGTCGTCCCGGGCGGTCACGCCCAGCGCCACCGCCACTTCGTCCAGGGCCAGGTAGTCGCCGTTGTTGATGGTGGTGACGGCCAGCGAGCGTCGCCCCTGCGAGGCCAGCACCGTGATCGGCGCGGGCGACGGCGCTTGAGCCGCGGCCGGCCAGGCGGCACACGTCAGGACGGCGAGGACGGCAGCGACCGAACGGCGCACGACAGATCAGATTCTAGCGTGTCGCCGTGCGAGGCCGGGCACGGACCGGCATAGAATCGACGGCGGTCGAGGGGAGACGGGATGGCGACAACGAGGTGGGGACGGACGGCGATCGCGGCACTGGCACTCGCGTTGCCATTACCCGCGGGGGCACAGGCCGCGCGGCCGGCGGTGTTGGATCTGTGGGCCGCAGGCAAGACGGCCTTCGGGGTGTTCGTGCCCGATGAGAACCCGGCCCCGCGCGGCGCCAATCGCGGGCCGGCCGTCTACACCAAGACCGGTGGGGAGGCCCTTGCCAGGAACCCGCTCATCGACTTCGTCTTCCTCAACCTCGAGGGCGCCTACGACCGCAATGCCGTGATGGCGATCAGCGAGGGGCTGGGCAAGCCGGGCACGCCAGGGCGCAAGACGCTCCTCGTACGCATTCCGTCGCTGGTCGATGCCGGCCCGATGGTCACCGGGCAGCGCATCAAGGAGATCCTGGCGATGGGTGCCGACGGCATCACCGTGCCGCACGTCGAGAACCTCGACCAGGGGCGCCAGGTGGTGAGCCTCTTCACCGACGCCCGCGCCAACGTCTGGTCGGCGGCCAATCCCGGCGGCACGGTGATCGCGATGATGATGCTCGAGGACCCCGGCGCCATCGCGCAGGCGGCGCAAATTGCCGACATCGGCGGCTACAGTGTGCTGGCCTGCGGCATCGGCAGCCTCACGGGCGCGTTGATGGGCGACCGGGCGGCCGCCGAGGCGGGCAACCAGGCGCTGCTGGTCGAAACCAAGCGGGTGAAGCTGGTCAACATGCTCACCGCCGACATCAAGGACGTGGCGCAACGGACGCAGCAGGGGTTTCTCGGCCTGCTGGCGATGGGCGCCGACACCGACACAGTGATCAAGGCGGGCCGCGCCGCGGCGGGGCGCTGATCCAAGCGTAGACTGGACGGCGTCGGCCGTCTTCTCGATTCGGTGTCGACTCCCGTCGCACGAGGCTCCGCATGCGGACCAGCTCAGCAGCCGGCGCGGTCATCGTCCTCAGCGTGATGACTGCCGCTCCGACACCCGTCGCGGCCCAGGTCGCACCGTCGGATCAGAACGCGCCGCATCGGCTTGATCTGGAGGGAGGACTGTTCGCCGCTCCGGCCATGATCGATGCGCCCTTCTCGGCTGAGGCCGTCACCACGTGGAAACCGGCGGCCGGCAGCGGACGGCCGGAGCTGCGCACCACCTCACGCATGTTTCGCGACCGAGCCGGACGGGTGCGGCTGGAGCAGGCGTTCGCCGGGCAGCCGGCGGGTGGAGGGCCGCACCGCATCTTCGTGCTGCCCGACCCGCAGCGCCGTATCGCCTTCCTCCTCGACCCTGCGGCGCGGACCGCTAGAGAAGTCCCGGCTGGTCTCGTCAACATGTCGACGGTGACGCCAGACCGCCTGGTCGTGCCAGTGTCGATGCGGTGCGTGATCAGCTTCCTTCGGCCGCGATCGATTCATCACCGGCAGGGCGGAGCGCCGGCGGAAGAGGCGCTCGGGCAGCGAGTGCTCCTCGGTGTGCCGGCGATCGGCACGAGGTTCGCCGCGACCCTGCTCTGGCCCGACAACACGCCGCCGCGCGAGATGACGGACGAGCGCTGGCTGTCGGACGCGCTGGCCATCGAGCTCAGCAGCCGAACGGAGGATCCCGCGATTGGCGTCGTGGAGCACGAGGTCACGCACCTCAGCCTGGTCGAGCCTTCGGCACGGCTGTTCGAGGTCCCGGCCGGGTATGAGCACGCGGTACCGGAATGGCTCCCTCTCCCCTCTGGCGGCGTCGGGCGCGAGCCGTTTGCGTGGGAGAATCCGCACGCCTTGGCGTCGTGGCGAACGGGCGCGGTGCCCTGCGAACTGCCGTCGCGCTGACGCACCCCCGTCAAGCACCGAGCGCGCGGTATAGTGGGGTCCACCGTTGGGCGGCGTCGCCGCCGATGGTCCTCCAACCAGATGAATGACGACGATCCCGTCCAGGAGGCCTGCGCCCGCGTGGCTCAGATGCTGGAGCGGAGCGCGCCGCGCCACGAGATGCTGACCTGCCTGGTCACCGCCGCCGAGCGCGTGTCGGCACCGCAGGCGGTGGCCTCGATTCTCGTCCTCGACCAGGACGGACTGCTCCGCAACGGCGCCTCGCCGAACCTGCCGCGCGACTACCTCGACGCCATCGATCGGCTGAAGCCCGACCCCGCGGTGGGGACCTGCGCTGCCGCAGCCGCGACCGGATCAGTCGTCATCACGCCCAGTTTCCTGGCCGACGACAAGTGGGGCGAACTGCGTCACCTGCCGCTGGCGCTCGGCTTCGTCGGTGCCTGGAGCATGCCGATCAAGTCGCCGACCGACCAACGGGTGCTGGGGACGTTCGGTACGTATTACCGCGACCAGCGACAGCCGACGGCGCATGAGATCGAGGCCGTCACCGTGCTTGCCGGGGCGGCGGGCCAGGTACTGGACGGCGACACGCAGTAGCCGCCGGTCCGGCGCCCGCCTCGCGCGCCAGCCTCAGCGCCTCGCCACGAACTTCTGCACCCGCCGGCCCGTGCCGACCTCGGCCGTGTAGAGACTCCCCTGCGAGTCCGTCGCCAGGGCGTGGAGGAACACGAACTGGCCGGCGTAGCGGCCGATGCGGCCGATGGCGCCCGTTTCCCTGAGCGTCGCGCGGTCGTAGATGTGGATGCGGCCGTTGCCGGCGTCGGCCAGGTACAGCAGTCGCTGCTCCGGATCGGGCGAGAACGCGATCGAGAACGCGGTGCCGAGCAGCTTCGTCGTGCGCTCGACGAAGATCTCGCGCTCGAAGACGCCCGCCGTCGTGAACACCTGCATCCGGTTGTTGCTGCGGTCGGCGACGTAGACCTTGCCGTCGCGCGACACGCGGATGCCGTGCACCAGGGTGAACTGCGGCGGCGGCGGCCCGTCGTAGGTGATCTCGCGGGAGGCCGCATCGTCGGGCGGCTTGCCGTAGGCGCCCCACATCCGCTTGAAGGCGCCGGTGTCGGCGTCGTAGACGATCACGCGGCGGTTGACGTAGCCGTCGGCGACGTAGAGCTCGTTGGTGGCGGGGTCCACCTGCAGGTCGGCGGCGTTGTTGACGTTGGCGGTGTCCAGCGATCCCTGGCTCTGTCCGCGCCGGCCGATCTGCAGCAGGAAGCGCCCGTCACTGGTGAACTTGAGGATCTGGTTCTCCTTGCGGTCGCGCAGGCGCGGTCCGCCGGCCGACGTGATCCAGACGTTGCGCTTGTGATCGACGTGGAGGGCGTGCTCGTCCTCGGGCCACTCGAAGCCGGCGCCGGGACCGCCCCAGCCGCGCAGGTAGCGGCCGCTGGCGTCGAACTCGAGCACCGGCGGCGCCGCCGTGCAGCACGGTGCCTCGGGGTTGCGCGCCTTCTCGTCGTCGGTGAGCGACCACGGCCGGTGCAGCACCCACACGTGATCGCTGGCGTCGACGGCCACGCCCGTGACCTGCCCGAGCGTCCACTGCGGCGGAAGCGAGGGCCAGTGCGGGTCTACCTGGAGCGCCGGCGCCGTATCGGGCGCGGCCGTCTCGACCCGTTGCGCCGACGCGCGGGAGACCGCTCGCTCGACGGCACCCAGGGCGAGGAACGCGACGAGGAGCGCCAGCGCGATCCGCGGCCGCGCCGGCGCGTGCATGCCGGTCCTACGCGGCATAGCCGTCGGCGATGGTGCGATTGCGGCCGGCCGCCTTGGCGGCATAGAGGCGCCGATCGGCCACGTCCAGTAACGACGTCCCGAGGACGCCGTCCTCGGGCAGGCTGGCGACGCCCACGCTGGCTGACAAGCGCGGGCTGCGCGAGTCGGCGTTGAGGGCGATCCGCCACGCCTCGAGGCGGGACACCGCCGAGGCGCGGTCGGCCTGCACGAGCACCGCGAACTCTTCGCCGCCGAAGCGCGCGATGATGTCGTCGTCGCGGAACGCCTCGCGCAGCCGGTCGGCGGCGTAACGCAGGGCGTCGTCGCCGGCCTGGTGGCCGTGCCGGTCGTTCACGCTCTTGAAGTTGTCGAGGTCGATGAGCGCCAGCGTGAAGGGCCGTGCGCCGCCGGCCTGGTCGGCGACGAGGCGGGCCAGGCTCTCGTCGAAGAACCCGCGGTTGAAGAGCCCGGTGAGGTGGTCGCGCATCGAGTCGAGCCAGAACGACCGCGACCGCACGACCACGGCGGCCTGGATGATCGTCGCCACCGCGATGAGCTGCAGGCGGCTCACCTGCGAGTCCCACTGGAAGGTGCCGTAGACGGGCTCGACCGTCCACGCCGACGGCTCGTACAGGCCCACCCAGGTGACGATGGCGCCGTATTCGACGAGCGCCGCCGCGCCGGCGGCCAGACATACGCGCGGGTCGTAGCGCAGGCCGGTGCCGGCCAGCGCCACGAAGTACATCGTGTAGTGCACCAGGCTGTTGGTGGCGACGATTGGCCGGCCGGCGACGAGGAAGCTGACGAAGCCGAGCGAGATGACGGCGATGTCAAACTGGCTGGTGGCGAAGCCCAGCCACGTCGGCGGCAGGTCGCGGGCGGCCAGGCGCTCGAACCACGCTGCGAAAGCCAGCGCGACGCCGATCGACACCAGGCCCAGCCAGTTCTCGACCTGCGCCGGGTTGGCCAGCGCAGTCGAGAGCGGCACGAGCGTGAGCAGCAGGAGCAGGCCGAGGCGGAAGCGCGCGACGAACAGGTCCCCGGATCGGCCCAGGTCGCGGCTGATCGGGTCGCTCCAGCCGGCGACGGCCCGGGAGACCCGGTGGTACAGACGAGGTCCTGCCATCTGGATCGGGTAGCGTCGCCGGCCTCAGTAGCCCATCGCGTAGCCGGTGCGCCGCGGGTCGGCGCCGGCGGTCATCGCGCCGGTGCGCAGATCGACACCGATCACCTGCATGTGGCCCAGGCTGCCCCAGCCGGGCAGCACCCGCACCGTGTGGCCCATCGCCTTGAGCGCCTCGACGGTGGTGGCCGGGACCCGGCTCTCGATCTGCACCGTGACCACCGCCCCCGGCTTGTAGAAGTTGGGCTCGGCATCGAGCGCCAGCCGCGGCGCCTCGATCGCCTGCTGCACCGGCATCCCGAAATCGAGCAGGTTGACCAGCACCTGGAACTCGGTCTGCCCGATGGTCTCGCCACCCGGCGTGCCGAAGACAAAGGCGAGCTTGCCGTCCTTCAGCACCACGACCGGCGAGTTGTTGAGAATGGGAATCTTGCCGGCCCCGACGTAGTTGACGTCGGTGGGGTAGGGCGAGGTCGAGCCCAGGCGCATGCCGTTGTTCAGCAGGAGGCCGGTGGAGCCGACGACGACGTTACTGCCGAAGAGGCCGCCGAGCGTCGGCGTCGTGCCGACGGCGTTGCCGAAGCGATCGGCGATCGAAAACGACGTGGTGTGCAGCTCGCCGTCGTAGCGATCGTCGAAGGCCGGGCCCTGCGCCCGCGGCGAGGTCGCGGGGCTGCCCTCGGGGCTGCCAGCCGGCGGATAGGCGATCGCCCGCGTCGGGTCGAAGAGCGCACGCCGCGCCGTCGCGAACTCCTTCGACAGCAACCCGGCGGTGGGCACCTTCACGAAGGCCGGGTCAGCGACGAACTTGTAGATGTCGGCCTTGGAGATCTTGATCGCTTCGATCACGGCGTGCAGCGCCGCCGGCGAGCTGGCGCCGGCCGCCTTCATGTCCACGGCCTCGATGAGGTTGGCCCCCATCAGCACCTCGAAGCCGCCGCGCGAGGTCGCCGGGTTGCTGTAGAGGTCGTAGCCGCGGTAGGTCGTGTGCAGCGGCTGGGTCCATTGCGGGGTGTAGGCGGCCAGGTCCGACGCGCGCAACACGCCGCCGTTCTCGCGGAAGAAGCGGTCCATCTCCTGGGCGATGTCGCCCTTGTAGAAACGATCGGCCGCGGCGCGGATCGCCGCGGCGCGCGAGGCCCCCTTCTGCAGCGCCTGCTGTTCGGCCTCGACCATCTTGCGCAGCGTCGCCGCGTAGTCGGGGTTCTTCAACAGGTCGCCGGCCTTGAGCGGCGTGCCGTCGGGCAGGAAGATCTTCGCGCTCGTCGGGAACCTGGCGAGGTTCTTCTGCCCGCGGGCGATCGACTGCGCCAGCATCGGGTCGATGGGGTAACCGAGCTCGGCCGTCTCGATGGCCGGCGCGAAGACCTCGGCCACCGACATGGTGCCGAACCGCTCGAGCGCCGACAGGTACCCGCCGAGGTTGCCGGGCACGATACCGGCCTTCATGCCGGCGTTCAGCGTCTCGGGTGTCATCTCGGCGGGGACGATGCCCTTTGGCGCGGCGCCGGCCATCGACACCGACCACACGGTGTTGGTGGCCTTGTGGAACACCGTCATGAAGCCGTTGCCGCCGATGCCGTTCATCTCGGGCTCGCCGAGCCCGGCCATCGCGCCGACGGCGGCGACGGCGTCGAACGCGTTACCGCCCTTGATCAGGATCTGCAGCCCCGCGGCCGAGGCGATGGGATGTCCGGTGGTCACCAGGCCGTGGCGCCCGGCCACGGCGGGACGGGTCAGCGCGGGGCGCGTCGAGGCCGGTGCCTCGGCGGCCTGCTGCTGCCCCCGCATGACCGCCGCACTGGCCGTGACGGCGATGGCCGACGCGATGAGAAGGGTGCGCGCGTGCATCTGTCGTCCTCCAGGGAGTTGGGTGTGTAGAGTGTATAGCCGCATGCCCGGTCCGGCGTCGCTGCGCTTCACGCTGATTTCGGCCCGCGGACTGCCGCTGAAAGGGGTCTCCGCCCTGGCTCCCGCCCGCTCGGGGCTGCTGGTCGTGGAAGACGATACCGGCATCTACCGGCTCCGCGGCGCCACGGCGATGCTGTGGGCCGGGCCCGACGTCCACCCCGCGCTCGCCGACCTGGAGGCCATCGCCACCGACGAGGCCGGCGGCGTCGTGTGGGCGCTGGCCGAGGAGTCGGGCGTGCTCGTCGAGCTGTCCGGTCCGCCGCGGCCACCGCGCATCCGCCGGGTCGCCACGCTCGCCCGGCCCGGACAGGAGTCCAACAAGGGCTTCGAAGGGCTCGCCTACCTGCCGGCCCGCCACTCGCCGTCGCGGCGGGCGGCGCTGGTCGCGGCACACGAGGGCAAGCCGCGCCGTCTCTGCGTCTTCGATCTCGCCACGCTCGCCCCTGTCCACGACTTCAAGCTGCCCAAGGGGGCGAAGCACGTACTGGACGATCTGGCCGACGTCGCCGTGGACCCGGTCACCGGCGCCCTGGTCGTGCTGTCGCAACAGAGCCGCTGTCTGGGTGTGCTCGAGGTCGACGGCGATCAACTGCGCCTGCGTGGCACGTTCGAACTGCCGCTGACCGGCAAGGAGCGCCCCGAGGGCCTCGCCTACCTGGCGTCGACGCGTCTGGCCGTGGCCACCGAGGGCCCAGCCCGGCTGCTGGAACTCAGGGTCCAGCGGCGGGCGCAGGTGTAAGCTAGCCGTCTCATCGATGCGGCGCGGCGACGGGCCGCGGCGGCGATTCCGGAGGACATGCTCATGGTGGGTGAACGCACGATCTCGGTGGCGGTGGTCGGGGTGGCGGCCGTGGTGGCGCTGTCGACACAGGTGTCGGGCCAGCAGTTCGGGTCGATCACCTTTCCGACCTCTGGCGCCCCGGCGGCACAAGAGGCGTTCCTCACCGGCGTCAAGGCGCTGCACAACTTCCAGTTCGACGAGGCCGCCGTGGCCTTCAAGCAGGCCGAGGCCGCCGATCCGAATTTCGCGCTCGCCTTCTGGGGCGAGGCGATGAGCCACAACCACCCGCTGTGGGCGCAGCAGGATCTCGACAAGGCGAAGCAGGCGCTCGAGAAGCTCGCCCCGACGCACGAGGCGCGGCTGGCCAAGGCCAAGCTGCCGAAGGAGAAGGCCTTCCTCGAGGCGATGCAGGCGCTCTACTACGGTCCGGGCGACAAGCTGGCCCGCGACATCGCCTATTCCGCCAGCCTGGCCCGGATGTACGAGCAGTGGCCGGACGACAACGAGATCGGCACGTTCTACGCGCTGTCGCTGCTCGGTACGGTGCGGCCGGGCGACACCGGCTATCGCCGTCAGGCGCTGGCCGCCTCGATCGCCGAGAAGATCTTCGCCAAGAATCCGAACCACCCGGGCGCGGCGCATTTCATCATCCACTCGTTCGACGATCCCGATCACGCGCCGCTGGCGTTGGAAGCCGCCAACGCCTACGCCAAGATCGCTCCGTCGGCCGCGCACGCGCTCCACATGCCCTCGCACATCTACGTCCAGCGCGGCATGTGGCAGCAGGTGGTGGATTCGAACGTCGTGGCCTACAAGGCGGCCGTCGACCTGAACACGAAGATGAAGCTGGCCGAGGGCCGCGAGGACTTCCACACCCTGGGCTGGCTGAGCTACGCCAACCTGATGCTGGGCAAGTTCGACGAGTCGAAGAAGAACGTCGAGCTGGCCAAGGCGGCGGCGGATCGCAACCCGGCCAGCGCCGGGATTCGCGACGGCTACCTCGGCATGCGGGCGCGGCACATCCAGGAAACCGGTCAGTGGGAGAAGCTCGAACTGCCGGCGGCCGCGGCGCCGGCGGCCGGTGACCACGCCAATATGCCGGGCATGAACATGGGACCGCCTCAGGGCTCGGCCACCTGGGTCTACATCGTCGGCGTCAGCGCCGCCAAGTCGGGCGACATGGCCACGGCCGACGCCGCCGAGGCCCAGCTGAAGGCGTTTCGCGAGCGGGCCCAGGGTGGCCCCAACGCCTACGCCGTGCGGCCCCATCTGGTGCGCGAGAAGGAGCTGGGCGCGATCGTTCGCTGGGCCAAGGGGCAGAAGGAAGAGGCGCTGGCGCTGGCCAAGGCGGCCGTCGACGTCGAGTTGACGATGGAGGCGCCGTCAGGTCCGCCCGATCCGATCAAGCCGGCCCTCGAGCTCTACGGCGAGCTGCTCACCGAGGTCGGCCGCGACAAGGAAGCGGCGGCGGCCTTCGAGCAGTCGTTGTTGCGCATGCCCAACCGGACACCGTCGGTCAAGGGACTGGCCCGCGTGGCGGCGAAGGCCCGGACGTCGTCGGCCCCAGCTCGCTGACTGCGTGACAGCGTGACAGCGCACACGCCTAGCCGCTAGCCGCTGTTCAGAATCGCTTCGTGTAGACGATCTTCGCCGCGCCGCGCCGATCGAGGGTGCGGAAGCGCCCGTCGCCGAGACCATTCGGGTCGAGCTGGTCGTCCATCCAGTTGTGGTTGTAGACGACGAAGATGTCGTTGCCCGGCTGGACGATCCACCGGAAGCGCGACTGCCAGCCGAGCAGGCGGCTCACGTCGTCGTACTGCACGTTGTTCACCAGGTACATGAACGGGCTGAACTGCGTGTCGGCGATCAGCCGGTGCAGCCGGGTCGTGAACCGGCCCTCCGCCAGGTGCACGGTGTTCCACTCGTTCTCGAGGTTGATCGTCACCCCCGGACGGGGACGGACGCCGATGCCGAGCGACAGCTCCCGGCGATCGCCCGACAGGAACGAGCCCCACTCGTAGCGCGGCTGCAGCGACACGATGCGCTTGTTGGCCGTGTTCGCCTCGACGGAGTAGCGCGTGAACTCGTAGTCGCTGCCCTCCGGCAGGATGATGCCCGGATAGATCTCGAAGTCTTCTTCGAGCCGCTCGTAGGACGGCTCGATGCCGAATTCCACGTTGTCGCCGGAGTGCAGCTCCACGCGGCCCACGGTGAAATCGAGGTTGCGGGTCACCCAGCGGTCGTCGAAATCGGTGAAGAGCTCGAACTCGCCGCCGAACCGGAACCGGCGGATGCGCCGGCTGTCGGCCGGCCGCGGGCTGTAGGTCAGCTCGGGCTGGTAGAGGCGATAGCCGGTCCGCGGGGTGAAGCCCACGGCCGGGTTGTGGTCGCGCGGCACCGCCTCGTAGGCGAGGCTGGCCTCCCAGATGTCGTTCGGGTACTCCAGGGTCGTGCCCCAGGCGGTCGTCCGCACATCGCGTGGATCGGAGTTCCAGAGCAGGTAGCCCGACGAGGCCAGGTTCTTGTTGCCGAGGAAGGTCGAGGTCTGGAGCCGGTAATCGAGCCCGGCGGTGTGGCGGGTGTCCACCACCGACTGGCCCCGGGTGTCCCGGCCGGTGTAGATGCCGCCGATGAACGACTGCCGCAGGATCCGCCGGCGCATGCGGGCGACCAGGAAGTCCTCGCCGAGCACGTCGTCCTCTTCCGCCGTCCGCACGTAGAGCAGCCCGATGTCCTGGCGGCCGGCCTGGCCGGTGATCTTGCTGCCGACGTCGATGCGCTGCGGCTGGCCGTCGGCATCGAGGCCGATCTGCCGCGAGAAGAACGCCGACGGGGTGTAGAAGTCGAAGAACGTCGCGCCGTCGAGGAAGAACGAGCGCTTCTCGGGAAAGAAGAGCGGAAAGCGGGTCAGGTTGACCTCCCGCTGATCGACCTCGGTCTCGGCGAAGTCGGTGTTGATCGTCCCGACGCCGCGCAGGCTCGGCGTGAAGTTGTAGGTCACGTCGATGCCGACGTCCACCGAGGTGTCCTGCTCGATCTCCGGCACCAGCCCAGGCGCGTCGTTGATGCGGCCGGCGAGGTAGGGCTTGAGTTCGAGGCCCAGCCCCTGGGTTACGTCCTTGAGCCCGAGCAGCAGCCCGGCGTTGGCCATTCGCTGCAGGCCCTGATTGCGCTCGTGGCCGGTCCAGAGGAGCTCCTCGTTCTTGCGGCGGACCGTCCGCTGGAAGTTGATGCCCCAGGCCGGCGCGTTCGGGTCGAAGGCCAGGGTGCGGAACGGCAGGTCGATCTCCAGCACCCAGCCGATCTCGCTGCGGTGTGCCCGGGCGTTCCAGATGCCGTCCCACTCGCGGTTGTTGGTCCCGCTCGGGCCCTTCAGCGCGTCGGCCATCAGGCCCGAGGGGTTCATCTCGAAGAAATAACCGGTCTGCTGGTTCAGGAACGTGTCCATCGTCCACATGAACCGGTCGTCGGCGCTCAGGAACTCGTCGCGCTTGCGGGTGTTGCCCTTGAGCTTGTCGGGCTCGGAGTCGTAGAGGGTGGCGCCGATGTAAAGGTGGTCCCGGTTGAAGACGATGCGGACCTCGGTGCGTTCGGTGGGCGTGCCGCCCAGGACCGGGTCCTGCATGATGAACTCGCCCCCGTGCTGGGCGCGGTCCCAAACCGGCTCGTCGAGGACGCCGTCGAGCTCGATGCGCTCGTCGTCGCGCATGCGCTCGGCGGTCATCGTCCGGCGGCCGGAATTCATCACATCGGCCTGTTGAGCCGGGGCCGGGGCCGGCAGTGTCGCCAGCAGTGCTACCAGTACCAGGACGCGTCGTCGCATGTCAGCCGTCTAGTGGCCTGTCCTGGTCGAATTGTGACCAAGACGGGGCACTAGGATACAAGGCCGCGCGCCAGGACCCCACCGGCGACCGGCGGCTGGCCGATTTCCTGGTGCTCACGGCGCTGCGCGGCGGCGGCTTCCCGCGGCAGGGGCAGTTCGGCGCGCGGTTCGGATTCTGATTGTCCGCGGGCGATCGTCGACGGGCACGCGGGCGTCACAGGGCGCCCCCGCCTCGTCATCCGCGCGCGGCGGCGATGAGGTCGGCGAGGCGGCGTCGCTGCCGGCCGTCGCCGTCGAAGTTGTCGGCGGCGAGCCAGGCGCCGAACGCCTGATCGAGCGCCGGGAACTCGCTGTCGAGAATCGAATACCACGCCGTGTCGCGGCTGCGGCCCTTGTAAACGGTGGCCTGGCGGAAGATGCCTTCGAAGGTGAAGCCCAGCCGCTCGGCGGCGACCCGTGACGGGGCGTTGAGCGCGTCGCACTTCCACTCGTAGCGCCGGTAGCCGAGCGCGAACGCCTGGCGCATCATCTGGAACATCGTGTCGGTGGCGGCCCGCGTCCGCTGCGCCAGCGGCGAGAAGTTGATGTGGCCGACCTCGATCGATCCGGCCGGAGGATCGATGCGCAGATAGCTGGCGACGCCGACCGGCTGCCCGGCAAGCCGATCGACGACGGTGTAGAACGCCGGGTCCTCGCCGGCCGCCACCTTCCGCAGCCAGCCCTCGTAGCCGGCGAAATCGGCGAAGGGACCGACCGGCAGGTAGGTCCAGTTGCGCCCGTCGGTGTCGAGCACGTTGGCGTCGAACAGGGCCCGGGCATGTCGATCCGGATCCAGCGGCTCGAGGCGGGCCCACGTACCCTCGATCACCGCGCGCGGCGGCTTCTGCGGTGGCCGCCACTGCTCGAGGGCGGGGCCGATCGGTTGTCCGAGGGCGTTGAGGCGTGGAGGCACGGCGGGGAACAGGGACCGGGGAACGGAGAGGGGCGGGCCGGGCGGCCCACCCCCCGGGGAGCGTTACGTGCGCAGCGTGCTGTTGAAGAGGGCCATCGTCCGTTTCCACGCCTCGGTCGCGGCGGCCTTGTCGTAGCGAGGCGTGGTGTCGTTGTTGAACCCGTGCTGCGTGCCTTGGTACATGTGCATCTCGTAGCGCACGCCGGCGGCCTTGAGAGCGGCCTCGTAGGCCGGCCACGCCGCGTTGATCCGTTCGTCGACGCCGGCGTAGTGGATGAGCATCCGGGCCTTGATCTTCGGGACGTCCTCGACCGGCGGTGGACCGCCGTAGAACGGCACCGCGGCCGCCAGATCGGGCAGCCGCGTCGCCAGGAAGTTCGAGATGCCACCGCCGTAGCAGAAGCCGACGACGCCGATGCGCCCGGTGCACTCGGCGTGGCCCTTGAGGAATCCGGCGGCGGCCACCATGTCCTCGCGGGTCTTGGGCTGTTCGAGCTTCTGGAACAGGGTGCGGGCCTCGTCCTCGCCGGCGGCCGGGTAGCCGCCGAGCGGCGTCAGCGCGTCGGGCGCGAACGCCACGAAATTGTCGAGTGCGATTCGGCGGGCGATGTCTTCGATGTGCGGGTTCAGCCCGCGGTTCTCGTGGACGACCAGCACGCCGGGGATCTTGCCGGACGCCTTGGCGGGCCGCACCAGGTAGCCCTTCATCTTGCCGTAGCCTTGCGGCGATGCGAACTCGACGTACTCGGCTTTCAGGCGCCCGTCGTCCTTGGCCACCTGCTGGGCCTCGGCGAAGTTCGGATTCAGTTCGTCGAGCAGCATCGAAGCAGTGACGCCGCCCACGGCATACTTCGCGGCCTTGTCGAGGAAGCCGCGTCGATCGAGCGCCCCGTGCACGTAGGCGTCGAAGAGGATCAGGACCTGCGGATCGAACTCAGCGGCGGTCTTGCGTTCCATCGCACTCCTCCCGAAGGAGCGAGCATAGCGGGGCGGTGCACCGGTCGCAAGCAATTGATCGCTGGGTCGAGGCGGTTCTCGCGGGGCGCCGCCCCGCACTCGGTATATCCTGCCGTCGAGACGGCGGCCGGCAGGCGGTGGCCGCCCGCGCATGCCCTCGCCCTTGCGTCTGGCCTTCCTCGGCTGCGGCTTCATCACGCGCGTGCACAGCGCCCACCTCCGGGCCCTCGGCGGCGTCGCGCGCCTGAGCTACGCCAGCCGCGACGCCGGCCGCGCCGAGGCCTTCAGGCGCGAGTTCGGCGGCGTCCGTGCCTACGGTGGCTACGCCGACGCCATCGCCGACCCCGAGCTGGACGCGGTGGTGGTCGCGGTGCCGCCGGTCTTCCACAAACCGCTGACCCTGCAGGCGTTGGCGGCGGGGAAGCACGTCCTGGTCGAGAAGCCCGCCTTCCCGGCCCTGGCCGACTTCGGCGAGGTGATCGCCGCCCGCGACCGGGCCGGCCGCGTCGTCCTGGTGGGCGAGAACGACCACTACAAGCCGCTGGCGGTGCGCCTCCGCCGGCTGGTCGCCGACGGCCGCATCGGCGAGATGGTGTTCGCGCACTTCACGACCATCGCCCACCGGCTGAAGGAGGCCGGCGACTGGCGCAACGACGAGGCGATGGCCGGCGGCGACGCCTTCTTCGAGGAGGGCATCCACTGGCTGCACGTGGCCGGCAGCCTGGGCCCCCGCATCGTCTCGGCGCACGGCTTCCGGCCGCCGGCGTCGCGCACCGGCCCCGACCGCCGGGCCAAGAGCATGATGGTGGCCTTCCGCTACGACAACGACGCGGTCGGCGCCCTCTACTACTCCCGCGAGGTGCCGTCGCTCTTCCGGGGCCTGCGCCTCTCGAAGCTCTTCGGGCGGGAGGGCGTCATCACCTTCGAGTCCAACGGCACGTTCGTCATCGCCCGCGGACGACGGGGGCTGCCGTCGGTGCACTTCCCGGGCTTTCGCGACATGCGCGGCTACCGGGCGATGTACCGCGACTTCGTCGCGGCGGCGGCGGCCGGCCGGGCCCCCGAGATGAGCCTCGAGCGCGCTGCCGCGGATCAGGTGCTGATGGAGCAGATCTACGCCTCGGTGACGGCCGCGCCGGCTGACGCCGGCGCGAACCGCTGAGCGCCGCGCCATGGGGGCCCCGTACTTCGACATCGTCATCATCGGCTCGGGCGCCGGTGGCGGGGCCATGGCCTACGGCCTGGCCGGCAGCGGGGCGCGCACTCCTGGTGCTCGAACGCGGCGACTACGTGCCGCGCGAAGCGGAGAACTGGAGTCCCGAGGCGGTCTGGCAGCAGCTGCGCTACCGCACCGGCGAGCAGTGGGTCGACAAGCGCGGCGCCGACTTCCGGCCGTATACGCACTACTGCGTGGGCGGGAACACCAAGTTCTGGGGCAGCGTGCTGTACCGGTTGCGGCGCGAGGACTTCGGCGAGCTGACGCACCTCGACGGCGTGTCGCCGGCCTGGCCGATCGACTACGACACGCTGGCCCCCTACTACGACCACGCCGAGCGGCTCTTCGCCGTGCGAGGCGAGAGCGGCACCGATCCCACCGAGCCCCCGCGCGGGCCCTTCCCGTATCCCGCCGTGCCTCACGCGCCGCGCATCGCCGCGCTGGTCGAGGGCTTCCGGGCCGAGGGCCTGCACCCGTCGCCGCTGCCGCTGGGGCTGCTGCGTCCCGGCGAGGACGGCGGGTGCAGCCTCTGCAACACCTGCAACTCGTTTCCGTGCCGCGTGCACGCCAAGAGCGACGCCGAGGTGTGCTGCGTGCAGCCCGCGCTCACGCACCCGGGTGTCGAGCTGTGGACCGGGGCCCGGGCGCGCCGGCTTCGCACCAACGCGTCGGGATCCCGGGTCGAGGCCGTCGAGGTGGAACGCGGCGGGCGAACCGAGACGGTGGGCGCCGGCCTGGTCGTGGTGGCGTGCGGCGCGGTGAACTCGGCCGCGTTGCTCCTGCAGTCGGCCAGCGACCGTCATCCCCAGGGCCTGGCGAATTCGTCGGGGCTGGTCGGGCGGCGCTACATGGCCCACCTCGCCACGATGATGCAGGGCTTCCACCCGTTCCAGCGCAACGACACCGTGTTCCAGAAGACGGTCGCGATCAACGACTTCTACTTCGGCGGCCCGGCGGCGGCCTATCCGCTCGGGCACGTCCAGTCGCAGGGCCGCACGCACGGCATCATGGCCAAGGTCGTCGGCGACACGATCATCCCGCGCATCCCGCTCGCCGCCTACGACGCGTGGGTGGCGCGCGGGGTGGACTGGCTGGTGATGTCCGAGGACCTGCCGCACGCCGACAACCGCGTGACCGTCGACGGCGACGGCCGGATCCACCTCCATTACCGGCCCAACAACGTCGCCGCGCACCACCAGTTGGTCGGCCTGATGCAGCGGCTCCTGCGCCGCCACGGGTTCTGGAAGGTGATGACCCACTCGCACCTGAGCAAGAACACCACGCACCAGTGCGGCACCCTGTGCTTCGGCACCGATCCGGCCACATCGGTCCTCGACCCGTTCTGCCGGACGCACGACGTCGAGAACCTGTTTGCCGTTGACGCTTCGTTCTTCCCGTCGTCGGCGGCGGTGAATCCCGGCCTGACCATCGTCGCCCAGGCGCTGCGCGTTGCCGAGCACATCCGGGCCACGGACCTTCACTAGAGGAGTGCGTCATGCGCGCCCGCAGCTTCAGCCACGTCGGCCTCACCGTGTCGGACTTCAACGCCGCCGTCCGTTTCTACTGGGAGATGTTCGGCTGCCCGCTGGTGGGCGTGGCCGATACGCCGCCCGAGCGTGTGAAGACCTTCTTCGGTGTCGACGCGCCGGCGCCGCAGTGCAAGATCGGGTGGATTCGCGTGCCCGGCGGGGGAGTGCTCGAGATCTTCGCCTTCGAGCCGAAGCTGCCGCCGGCGGCCATTCCGTGGCACCGCGTGGGCCTCACGCATTTCTCCTTCAACGTCCGCAACTTGCAGAAATGGCATGACGATTTGAAGGCCAGGGGCGTCGAGATCGTCAGCCCGCCGGAGCGCTCGCCGCGCGGCCACTCGTTTTTCTTCGTACGAGATTTCGACGGCAACCTGATCGAGCTGATGGACCTGGGCCGGATGTACCACGTCCTCGGCTGGCTCGGGCCGCTCGGTGGATGGCTGTTTCGCCGTGGAATGTACAAGCAGGTACTACCTGCCGAGCCCGGGCAAATAGGGGCCTACGCGCGACCGACGATTTTGAAATTCCCGAGCCCCGAGCCCCGAGCCCCGGGTCCCGCCCTCCCTGGCATACATCCTGCCTAGCTCGAGGTCACCTCGGCACCCCCGAGCAGACTCTCAGCGAGGTTGGGCGCATGAACCTGTCAGGAGTTCGGCCAAAATCCGGCAAGTCCGGGCCGCCTCGGCGCACGCCGGGCCTTCGAGCACGGATTGCAATTCTGACGGCATTCGTTCTCGTTTCGTACACCGGCGTGCAGATTGGCCACGCCCAGGCCGTGGACGCCACGACCGCCGTGCACTTCCTCGAGCAGGCGTCCTTCGGCCCGACGGCGCTCGACGTCGTGTCGGTGCAGGCGATGGGCCCGGCCGCCTGGGTCAACCAGCAGATGGCCCTGCCCGAGAGCCCCCTGCCCGACGCCCTCAACGGCGACGCGGTGCGGTCGCAGCTCTTTCTCAACATGGCTGATGGGCAGGACCAGCTGCGCCAGCGGGTGATGTTCGCCTTGAGCCAGACCATCGTCGTCTCGGCCAACAAGGTCACCACCGGCGAAGAGCTCACGCCGTGGGTGCGGCTGCTGTCACGCAACGCCTTCGGCAACTTCCGCACGGTGCTGCGCGAGGTCTCGCTGAGCCCGACGATGGGCAAGTACCTCGACAACGTGTTCAACCGGAAGGCGACGGCGACCACCTCGCCCAACGAGAACTACGCCCGCGAGCTGTTGCAGCTCTTCTCGATCGGCACCTGGGATCTCAACAACGACGGCAGCCAGAAACTCGACGGCGGCGGCAACCCGATTCCGAGCTACAGCCAGGCGACGATCGCCAACTTCGCCCGCGCGCTCACCGGCTGGACCTACCCGCCGCGGCCCGGTCAGACCTCGGGCAACAACAACCCGGAGTACTTCGTCGGTGACGTGGTACCCACCTCCAACGCCACCCGCCACGACACGGATGCGAAGACGCTGCTGAACGGCTACGTCATCTCCGCCGGGCTGACCGCGCCCCAGGAACTGGAGCTGGTGGTCGACAACATCTTCAACCACCCGAACGTGCCGCCCTTCATCGCCACCCGTCTCATCCGCTCGATGGTGACGTCGAACCCGAGCCCCGCCTACGTCGCCCGCGTCTCGGCGGCGTTCATCAACAACGGCGGGGGCGTCCGCGGCGACCTGGCGGCCGTGGTGCGCGCGGTGCTGCTCGACCCCGAAGCCCTCAACCCGTCGATGGTCGAGCACGGCCGTCTGAAGGACCCGGTGCTGCACGTGATCGGATTCGGCCGCGCCCTCGGCGCGACGATCAGCGACCCGAACAGCTTCCAGAACGTGTTCTCGAACCTGAGCCAGCGCGTGCTCACGCCGGCGACGGTGTTCAGCTTCTACCAGCCGACGGCGCTGATTCCCGGGCAGACCACCTACTTCGGACCGGAGTTCCAGCTGTACCCGCCGGCGCTGGCGATTCAGCGCGCCAACTTCATCTACGGCATCATCACCGGCCAGTACGGCTCGGCCTACGCGATCGACCGGGCGCCCTTCCAGGCGGCCGCCGGCGATCCCGCGGCGCTGGTCGACATGGTGAACCAGCGGCTGATGATGGGGCGCATGTCGACCCAGCTCCGCCAGGTGCTCATCACCGCCACGGCGGCGGTGCCGGCCTCCGATCCCAGCCAGCGCGCCATCGGCGCCATCTACCTGGCCGCCATCTCGAGCGAGTACACCGTCTACGGCGGCGGCTTCAGCGCCGGCGGCGTGATCCCGACCACCGTGCAATCGCCGACCGGCCTCACCGCCGTCCACATCGCCGGCAACATGCTGACGCTGCGCTGGACACCGCCGGACATCGGCCCGGCACCCACCGGCTACCTGCTCGAAGGCGGGCTCAGCCCCGGCGCGCCGATCGCCACCTTGCCCACCGGCAGTCCGGCGGCGCAGTTCACCTTCGCCGCGCCCAGTGGTTCGTTCTACCTTCGGCTGCGGGCGATGAGCGGCGCCCAGGTGAGCCTGCCCTCGAACGAAATCCGGGTCTACGTCAACGTGCCCCAGCGGCCGTCGCCGCCGACGAACTTCCAGGCGGCCGTCAGGGCGATCCACACTGTGGCTCGCCTGGCGCAACACCTACGCCGGCGGCGCGCCGACGGGGCTGGCGATGGACGTCACCGGCGGGTTCACCGGCACCCTGCGCGCTGCCCTTCGGCGAGGCGTTCACGGTGCCGGCGATGCCGACGGGCACCTTCACGCTGCGCTTGCGGGCCCTGAACGCCGCCGGGGCGAGCAACCAGTCGTCGTCGGTGACCGTGACCTCTCCCAGCAACAACTGCACGGCGCCACGGGTGCCGTCGAGCTACTTCGCCACCAATGTGGGCAGCACCGTCGTGATGTCGTGGGAGCCGCCGTCGGGCGGCACGCCGGCGCTCGGCTACCACCTGACCGTCACCGGATCGATCAACGGGGTGTTCCCGGTCAGCGGGCTGGGCTTCGCGGCGGTGGCGCCGCCGGGCACCTACAACCTGAGTGTGCGCTCGGTGAATGCGTGTGGCTCCAGCCCGGGCACTGCCATCCAGACCGTCGTGATTCCCTAGGTCCATGTCGAGAGTCGCCATGCATACCCATACACCTGCCCGTCGCCACTTCCTGAGGCTGAGCGCCCGGCTCGCCACGCTCGGCCTCACCGGCATGGGCTTCGGCCCGACGCGATCGCTCTTCGTGTCGGAGGCCTTCGCCGCTCCGGTCACCGACTACAAGGCGCTGGTCTGCATCTACCTGTTCGGCGGCAACGACTGCAACAACACCATCGTGCCGGTCGACGCCGCGAGGTACACGGTCTACCAGAGCCTGCGCGCCGGGCTGGCGCTCACCCCGGCCCGGCTGATGCCGCCCATCGCCGACCCGGCGGGCAACCAGTACGCGCTCTTCAATGCGATGCCGGAGCTGCACACCGCCTATACGCTGGGGAAGCTGGCCATCGTGCTCAACACCGGCGCAGCTCGAGCGGCCGCTGACGCGGGCCCAGTACCAGGCCGGGCAGCTCGCGCCCAGCAACCTCTTCTCGCACTCCGACCAGACGCTGCAGGCGCAGACGGCCACCTCGAACGTCATCGGCGGCGGCTGGGGCGGTCGGCTGCTGGACGTGTTCGGCGTCAACGACACGCTCGGCGCGATCTCGGTCTCGTCGGCGGCGACCTTCCTGCAGAGCAGCGGCAACGCCCCGAACGTCATCCCGCCGGGTGCCAGTCTCGGGCTGTCGGGCATGAACATCTCGCCGTCGTCGGCGTCGACCGCCCGCAAGCAGGCGGTGGCGGCGATGCTGGCGATGGACGGCGGCCACCCGCTGCGCACGGCGACCAACTCGGCGTTCGCCGACGGGCTCCAGCTGGCCGAAACGCTGGCCGGCACCGGCGCCTCGTCGACCATCAACACCGTGTTCCCCGGGACGGGCCTCGGCACGCAGCTGCGCGAGGTCGCCAAGCTCATCAAGCTGCGCTCGCAGATCGGACCCGGCCGGCAGGTGTTCTTCTGCTCGATGGGCGGCTTCGACACGCACACCTCGCAGGACTTCAATCACCAGTCGCTGCTGCAGCAACTGTCGGGCGCGATGGCGGCGTTCTATCTCGCCACCGAAGAGATCGGGCTGCCGAATCACGTCACGGCCTTCACCCAGTCGGAGTTCGGGCGCACGCTGCAGCCCAACGGCACCGGCTCCGACCACGCCTGGGGCGGGCACCAGTTCGTGCTGGGCGGCTCGGTCCGGCCCGGCATCTACGGGCGCTTTCCCGAGCTCGCGCTGGGCGGACCCGACGACGCCAACAACCGCGGCGTGTGGATTCCGCAGATCTCCACCTCGCAGTTCGGCGCCACGCTCGGCAAGTGGTTCGGCGCCTCGCAAGCCGAACTCGCGCAGACCTTCTCCAACCTCGGGAACTTCACGACGCACGGATGTGGGGTTCATGCTCTAGGACAGGGGCTGGGGGCTGGGGGCTAGGGACTGGGGCTCGCGACTGTCACGCTTCGCATCGCCCGCGTTCTCACGGCGATGCACAAGCCCCGAAGTAGGGCGCGGTTGGTGGCGGCGTGGCCGTCACATGCCCTAGTCCCCAGCCCCCAGCCCCTAGTCCCTGTCCCGCGTCGCCCAATCGTAATGCCGGGCGGCGCGTGCAATCACGTCCGGCACGTCCTCGGCCAGCAGGAACCGCTCGTCGACCAGAGTCAGCGCGGCGAGGGCGATGCGGCCCAGGTAGTCCTCGCGGCTGGCGTAGCGTTCTTCGATCGACTTCCGGCCGTCGCCCGTGCGCGCGCGGTCGGCCTTGGTCCGCGGCAGCGGCAGGTACGATCCGATCTCGCTGGCCAGGCGATCCGGTGCGCCAATCGCCGGCTGCCGGTAGTTCCAGCCGCTGTGGGTCGCCAGCGGCACGGCGATCTCGGGCAGGCGAACGCCGCCGCGATCGTTGCCGGCCTCGTCGACGACCGGCACACGGCTGACAAACGGCGCGCCGAGGCCCGGGGGTTCCCTGGTGACGATGCCCTTGGTCCAGGTGGGGCCGAAGTCGAGCCGGTAGGTCGTCATCGGCGCCGCCGGCAGCTTTACGCCTGGCACACCCGGCCAGGCGGCGGCGTCGGGAGCCGCCAGCGTGCCGTCGGCGAGCCGCGGGTGTCGGCTCGCCGGCGGGACCGTGCCCTCGGCGACCCAGGCATCGAGCGCGCGAAACACGGCACGGATGACCGGCGTGTAGACCAGCGGGTTCATCGGCGCCTGGCCGACGAAGTCCTTGTCGCCGAACGGCGCCGGCGGGAACGCGCCGACGATGTGCGGGGCCGACGCCACCATGTAGATCCGGCTCGTCTCGGGCGGCGCGACGTCCTGGGTGCCCGTGACGTCGGTATGGACCAGCGAGCCGGCGCGGTTGAAGTATTCGGAGTTGGTGAGCAGGTGCACCATCTTCGGCACGGTGTTCGATCGGCGGGCCCGCGCCAGCAGGCCGTCGGTGAGCCCGGTCACCGGATCGGCCTCGTCCTCGTCGGTGAACGGGAACATGTCCACCGGGTACTGGATGTTGAAGTGCTGCAGCTGATCGCGTGACTGCTGGCCGAAGCGATGGTTGAACGAGCCGCGGCCGGCGCCGCCGACCTGATCGAAGACGCCGTCGAAGACGATGCGGCCGCGCTCGTCCTCGTTGAACCCCTGGTAGACGAAATGGCGGAGGAACCGTCCGGTCTGTGACACGCCCCAACTGATGGCGGTTTGCAGGCCGGGCATCGGGTTGCCCTCGGCGGCCGTGGCGTGCTTGAAGAAGCTGACGAGGTCGCGGGTGCCGGCCAGGCCGACTCCGACCACGCGCGGATCGCGGGCCCGGTAGACCACGTCGTAGATCCGTCCGGCCTCGAAGCCGCCGTCGAGGGTGATGGTCGAGGCGCTGGCGAAGCGCCAGCGCGCGCGCGGGACGACCGCCGGCCGATCGGCGGGCAGGGTGCGCACGTAGAGGACGTGATCGGCGCTCTCGGGATCGACCACCGGATAGGCCTCGTGGTTGCGGTCGGCGATGGCCGCCACCGTGGCGTTGGCGCCGGGAATGAAGTTGCCGCGCACCAGCCCGGTGATCGGCTGGCCGTGCTCGGTGGCGATCGGGATCGCCATCCGCATGCGCCCCGCCGGCACGTCCCACTGCCATCCCATCCACAGCAGCGTGAAGCCCTGGCGCATCAACGCGCCGTTGCCGAACTCCGCGGCGGTCGTCGGATCGGCGGAGTCGGCGGCGTTCTGGAACACCGGCAGGATGCGCTTGCTGCCGCGGTTGCCGGCTTCGTAGAAGAGCCGGCCGTTGCCGCGGCCCGGGTCCACCGGCTTCAGCAGGTAGAAGTCGGCCGAGAACTCGACCAGGCCCTCGGCGTTGCGCGGTGCGAGGGCGAGGTCCACGATGCCCTGGTTCTGCGGGATGCGCGGGTCGAGGGCGAAGTGCACCCGGCCGACGAGCTTCTCGTAGGCGCCCGCGGCGCCGAATGCCTGGCCGTTCAGCACCACTTCGCGGCGGACGATCTCCAGCCGCATCACGCCGGCCGAGGGCAGTGGCCGGCAGCAGCGCCGACAGGAGGACGGCCGTGCGGACGACGCGGGTGGGGCGGGGCATGGGCGACTAGCATATTGCCAGAGCGACTGATGCGTGTCCCGCCGTCCGCCGGACTGATCGTCCTCGCCGCCCTGTCGGCCGGCTGCGGCCGCGACGCCGTCGAGCCGCGAGTGGTGGAGGAGCAGCGGCTCGCCATGGGCTCGTCGCTGCACCTCACTGCCTGGGCCAGCGACGAGGCCGCGGCCCGGGCCGCGTTCGCCAGCGCCTTCACCGAGTTCGAGCGCCTCGAGAGCCTGCTCAGCATCTGGCGCGAGGGCAGTGACGTCCAGCGGCTGAACGCCGCCGCCGGCCAGGCACCGATCGCCGTGCACGAGGACACCCGGCGCGTGCTGGAGGCGGCCCGCCAGGTGAGTGCCTGGACCGACGGCGCGTTCGACGTCACGTTCGGCGCCCTCGCCGAGGTGTGGAAGTTCGACCACGACCAGGACGGCCGCGTGCCGACCGCCGCCGAGATCTCCGCGCGGCTGCCGCTCGTGGACTACCGCCGGGTGCACGTCGACGCCGGCCCCGGGACGGCGTTCATCGATCGCGCCGGCATGCGCGTGCACCTGGGCGGCATCGGCAAGGGCTACGCGGTGGACCGTGCCGTGGCGATCCTGCGCCGCGCGCGGGCTGCGCGACTTCATGGTGCAGGCTGGCGGCGACCTCTACGTCGCCGGCCGCAACCACGACGTGCCGTGGCGGCTCGGCATCCAGGATCCGCGAGGGCCCGCCGAGGCGCACTTCGCCACGCTGGAGCTCTCCGACGCCACCTTCAGCACGTCAGGCGACTACGAGCGCTTTTTCGAGAAGGACGGGACCCGCTACCACCACATCCTCGACCCGTCGGTCGGGCAGCCGGCGCGCGGCTGCCGCAGCGTCACCGATCGTCACCCGCCAGGCCACCGTGGCCGACGGCCTGTCGACCGGCGTCTTCATCCTCGGGCCCGAGCGCGGGATGGCGCTGGTCGAGCGCCTGCCCGACGTCGAGGCCGTGATCGTCACCGCAGACAACCGCGTGCTGATCTCGAGCGGCCTCACCGATCGTGTGAACCTGGAGCGCCCGCCCACGCCCTGACGCAATGTAGGGCGGAGCTTCAGCTCCGCCGGGAGGCGGCTCTGAAGAGCCGCCCGAGAACGCTAGCCGCTGACAGGCGTAAGGGGAATGGTCGCGCCCTTACGCTTCCGATAGTCCAAGATGCGCCAGTGCGGGCACTTCGCCGTGTCGGCGTAGAGCCGCTCGCAGTCGTCGCAGCGCACGCACTCGGTGACCAGGATCTTCGGGCCCTGGATCGCGCCCCACTCGCAGGTCTTCTCGCAGATCCGGCAGGTGGTGCACTCGGACCAGCGTTTGATCTTGAAGACCGTCAGGTACGACATCAGGCCGAGGGTGGCGCCGACCGGGCACAGGAAGCGGCAGTAGAGGTTGCGGACGAACACCGTGGCGACGAGCAGCACGCCCAGGCCGACCCACAGCATCGCGTTCTCGGACAGCCCGAACATCCAGAACGGCTCGACGTAGCGATAGATCATCATGTTCTTCGTCGCCACGTAGTAGGCGAGCACGGCGGCCAGCAGGCCGAACTTGATCCAGCTGGCCCGCCGTTCGATCGACCGCGGGCACGTCGATGCGCCAGCGGCGCGGCAGCACCGCGTCCATCAACTGCGTCAAGGCGCCGTAGGCGCAGATTCGCCCGCAGTAGAGCCGCCCCCACAGCACCGTCGAGACGACCGTGAAGCCGAAGAACAGGTACCAGGCGAGGTTGTACTTGAAGACGGGCCAGCTGCCGTCGATCACGCTGAAGACGTTGGTGATCGAGATGAGGTAGCTCTTGCTGAAGCCCAGGTAGGCCACCGCCGCCACCAGCGTGACGTACTTGAGCGGCTCGCTCCGGCGGCTGAAGCCGATGAGCGCGAGGACGAGGAAGGCGCCGAGCAGCGCCAGATCGGTCGCCTGGGCGCCGAGCACGTCGCCCCAGGTCTCGACCGCTTCCTCTTCGAAGCCCCAGGGGTCGTCGGCCGGCTGGATCACGGCTTGACGTCGGCCGGGTTCAGAAAGGCCTTGGCCATCGCCCGCGAGCTGTCGCGGATGGCGCGCGCCGCGCTCGTCATCGTGATCGTGGCGCGCGACACCGCCGCCACGTCACCGCCGACGCGAAACGGCGCCCGCACGCTCTTGCGCTCGAACTGCGCGGCGAACTCCGGCGGCTGCACCGAGAAGTACCCGTACGGCTCCGAGTCGTAGTCGACGATCGCGCCCGACAGGATGCCGGTCAGATCCATGCCGACGAGGATGTGGATCGGGCCGTGATAGCCGTACTCGTTGGGCACCAGATCGGTGGTCCAGAACGCGTAGCCGACGAGCGGCGGGTTCGGGCGTGGTCTTGGGGTCGGCCGCGTAGGCCTTGAAGTGGAGGGGCGTGCCCTCGAGCGGCGAGAAGGCCGCCGCCTTGGGGAAGAGCGCCCGCAGGTGCGGCTCCACCTTGGGATTCGTGAAGATGCGGTCGGCCGCCAGCACGACCGTGCCGAGCGCGGCCAGCATCGCCAGCATCCCACCGACCAGTCGTGTCCACCGTGCCACGCGCTGTCTCCTCCGCAAACGCCGCCGGGCTCCGGGGCGCCGTGCAGGGCTCAAGCATACCGCCACGGCCGGGGGACGGGCGACCCGCCGCCGGCGGCGCTCGCACATGCGCTATACTGATGACCTCGCTTCTTTGCGCGGGTCGTCGTTCCTGGGCCTGCAATTCACCCCAAAGCAAACGAGTTCGTCCCCGTTGCCGTGGCGCAAACGACGCCTTGGCCCGGCAAGGAGTGTGTGTCGATGTCGTTCGCCTCTCTGGGGCTCTCGCCCCGCGTCCTGGCCGGGTTGAGCCGCCTGGGATATGCCACCCCCACTCCGGTGCAGGCCGCAGTGATTCCCGACGCGCTGCAGGGCCGTGACGTGCTGGCCCGCGCCCAGACCGGCACCGGCAAGACCGCGGCCTTCGGACTGCCGATGATCGAACGGCTGGCCGAAGTGATCGGTACCTCGCCCCGTCCGCGCGGCCTGGTGCTCGTGCCCACCCGTGAGCTCGCCCTCCAGGTGCAGGAAGCGCTGCGCGGCTTCGCGCAGGCGACGCGTCTGCGCACCATGACGATGGTCGGCGGCGAGGCCATCATGCCGCAGGTGCGGACGCTGCGCCGCGGCGTCGACATCGTCGTCGCCACGCCGGGACGGCTCATCGATCACCTCGACCGGCGGACGATCGACCTGTCGGCGATCGAGATCGTGACCCTGGACGAAGCCGACCGCATGCTCGACATGGGCTTCCTGCCGCCGCTGAAGCGGGTGATGGCCGCCGTGCCGGCGACCCGTCAGACGCTGCTGCTGTCGGCGACGTTGTCGGGCGAGGTCGCGGCCATCGCCAAGGCATTCACACGGGAGCCGGTGCGCATCGACGTCGCCCCCAAGGAGATCGTGGCCGCCAACGTCGTGCATCGCGTGTTCGCCGTCGGCCAGGAGCAGAAGCGCGACCTGCTGACCCACGTCCTCACCGATGGCCCGTCGCGCCAGGCGCTGGTCTTCTGCCGCACCAAGCACGGCTCGGATCGGGTCGGCCGTCACCTCGAGGGCTGCTGGCCTGCGCACCGCCGTCATCCACGGCGACAAGACGCAGGGCGCCCGCAAGCGGGCCCTCGGCGACTTCAAGGCCGGACGCGTCAGCGTGCTGGTGGCCACCGACGTGGCGGCCCGCGGCCTCGACATCGAGAAGCTGCCGCTGGTGGTCAACTTCGACCTGCCGCTGGTGGCGCAGGACTACATCCATCGCATCGGCCGCACCGGCCGGGCGGGGCAGTCGGGTGAGGCGATCTCGCTGGCGACCAACGCCGAGCGCGGGCTGCTGCACGACATCCAGAAGCTGCTGCCGTCGCCGATCGAACGGGCGCCGCTGCCGCAGTTCGCCGCCGCGCCCAAGGTGGCGCGGGCGCCGCGGCCCGTCGAGGCGCCTGCCCGCGAAGCGTTTGGTGGACGTCCGGGCCGCCCGTCGGCGCACCGCCCGCCGTCGCGGTTCGGCCAGCATCGGCCGAAGGCGCACCGCAAGGGCCAGGGCCGCCCGCAGCACGCGGCGCGTCCGGCCGGCTGGCAATAGCCAGCGACAGCTGACCGGCCGGTCCGGGGACGGCTCCGGGCCGGTGGTACTCTGGGCGCCACATGCGGTGGCTGCGGCGGCTTCGACCCGAAGAGGGCCTCCTGGTCCTCGGCTTCGTGGCCTCGGCCGTCGTCACCATCTACGCCAACGTCGACCTCGCCACCCGCGGGGTGAGCTCGCGACGGATCGAGGGTGGGCTGGCGCGCCTGGCGGCGGTGCTGGTGCTGGCGGCCATCGTCGTGGCCATCGAGCGCTACCTGCGCCGGGCCTCGGCCGGTTCACGCGGCCACGGCACCGCCGAATTCTTCCGCACCATCCTGCCGTTCGCGATGTGCATCGCGGTCTACACGAACCTGCACGATACCGTGCGCTTCGTGAACCCGCACGACATCCATCAGTACCTGAACGCCGCCGAGCAGTGGCTCTTCGGCGGCCAGCCAGTGGTCTGGGCCGAGCGCTACATCACCCCGGGCCGCACCGAGTTCTTCACGCTGTTCTACGCCAACTTCTACCTGGTGGCGCCGTCGGTCGTGCTGCTGCTGTGGTTCACCGGCAAGCGCGACGCCGCCCGTCACGTGCTGCTCGGCACGATCCTCTGTTTCTACTCCGGCTACATCCTCTACGTGCTGTTCCCGGCGGCGCCGCCGCGGCTCTACCTCGAGTCGCTCGGGATGTTCTCGGTGACGCTGCGCGGCGGGCCGATCGCCAACTTCCAGCAGGCGCTCATCGAGATGATGCCCAACCAGGCCGCCCGTGCCGCCTTTCCCAGTCTGCATTCCGGGGTGAGCTGCCTGAGCCTGGTCTACGCCTGGCGCTACTGCCGCTGGTTCTTCCCGATCCTGCTCGTCTTCGTCATCGGCCTGCTGGTCTCGACCGTCTACCTGCGGCACCACTGGGTGGTCGATCTCATCGCCGGAGCGCTGCTGGTGCCGTGGGTGCTGTGGATCACGCCGCGCTACGAGCGCTGGTGGACGACCTCAGTGCAACGCGCCTCGCCCGACGTCGCACCGGAGCACTAGACCACGGCCGCCCTTGTCAGGACCGGCGTCCTGAGGCTAGATTGTCGCGCTCTCGACGTCTGCGTACGGCGACCTGGTCAACCACGCGTCGCCGCCCTGAACTGATAGTCCCGACTCTGGTGGGGAGGTCACATGGCGCGCGAATCCACGGTGTGCAGCCTGCTGCTCGCGCTGGCGGTCGCCGGCAGCACGCCGGCGGCGGCCCAGCCGCTGGGGACGTTCCGATGGCAGCTCCAGCCGTTCTGCAACGTGATCACTGTCACGGTGACTCAACTGGGCGGCCAATTCACCCTCGACGGTCACGACGATCAGTGCGGCGCCGCCCAGCACGCGCCGCTGGTGGGAGTCGCGACCCAGAATCCCGACGGCACGATCGGCCTCGGGCTGGTGATCGTGACGGTGCCCGGCGGCGGTCCGGTCGCGGTGGAGGCCCGTATTTCGCTGACCACGGTCAGCGGGCCGTGGCAGGACAGTGCCGGTCACAGCGGGACGCTGGCGTTCGGGGCCTCCTCGGGTGGAGCCGCCCGGCCCGCACCACCGCTAATCCCGCCGGCGATCGCGCTCCGCAGCGACGGCGGGTTCCTCGCCGGCGGTGCGTTCGGCGCCGGAAGCATCCCGGCGTCTGGCACCGGGGCCCGCCTGATGTGGTATCCCGGCAAGTCGGCTTTTCGCGCCGGTCTGGTCGACGGCGCCCAGTGGGATGACGCGAACGTCGGCGTGCGCAGCACCGCCATGGGGTTCAGTACGAGGGCCAGCGGTGACAACAGCACCGCGATCGGATTCAGCACGACGGCCAGCGGCACCACCAGCACGGCGATGGGCGCCTTCACGACGGCGAGCGGCACCGACAGCACCGCGATGGGATTTGCCACCGCGGCGACCGGCCTCCGCAGCACCGCGATGGGCAGCTTGACGACGGCGAGCGGCGACGAGAGCACCGCGATCGGACTGGCCACGCTGGCGAGCGGCGACAACAGCACGGCCATGGGAGTTGAGACCGCGGCGCGAGCCTTCAGCAGCACCGCAATGGGTCGCGGCGCAGAGACGACGGCCAGCGCCGTCGGTTCGTTCGTCTATGGAGACGCCTCCGACGGGATCGTCGCCTCGTCTCTGCCCAACCAGTTCCTCGTGCGGGCGGCGGGCGGCGTCGTGTTCTGGTCGAGCGCGAACACGACCACTGGTTCCAACGTGGCGCTGTTCTCCGGGACCTCGGCCTGGTCGAGTCTCTCGGACGTCAACAGCAAAGAGAACTTCCGCGACATCGCTGCCGAGGAGGTTCTGGCGAAGATCGCGGCGATGCCCGTCAGGGAGTGGAACTTCAAGACCCAGGACCGCGCCATCCGGCACCTCGGCCCGACCGCCCAGGACTTCCACGCCGCCTTCGGCCTGGGCGAAGACCCGCTGCGCATCAGTACCCTCGACGCCGACGGCGTCGCGCTCGCCGCCGTGCGGGCGCTGGAGGCACGCACGACACGTCTCGCCGGCAATGACAGTGACCTGGCGCAGGAGAACGCCGACCTCCGAGCACAGATCCGCGATCTCGAACGTGCGGTTGGTGACCTGCGGGCCGTCGTGGCGACACTCGGCCAACACCGGTAAGCTGTTCCCTCGCCGCCACGATCAACGCGTGTTGCCCGTGGCGGATGAGAGGCGGAGCGCTGCGCCGGCCGCCGGCCCCCGCGTGTAGTATGTCGGGATGAACACCCGACTTCTGGCCACGGCCGGTGCGCTGATGGCGGCCACGAGCCTCACCAGCGGGCAGGGCGGCGGCAACGCCGCGCTCGAAGCCGAGACGCTGAAGCACTTCCAGGCGCTCGTGCAGGCCGACACCAGCAGCCCGCCGGGCAACGAGATCCGGGCCGTCGACTACCTGAAGAAGGTGCTCGACGCCGAGGGCATCCCGTATCAGATATTCGCCAAGGACCCGCAGCGGCCCAACCTGGTCGCGCGCATCAAGGGCAACGGCAAGAAGCGGCCGGTGCTCGTCCTCGGCCACACCGACGTGGTCACCGTCGATGCCAAGAAATGGACCTTTCCGCCCTTCGGCGCGACGCTCGACGGCGGCTACGTCTACGGCCGCGGCACGGTGGACGACAAGGACAACCTGGTGGCCGCGCTCATGCTGGTGCTGCAACTCCACCGCACCAAGGCGGCGCTGGACCGCGACGTGATCCTGCTGGCCGAGGCGGGCGAGGAAGGGGCGCCCGACGTCGGCGCGCAGTTCATGATCGACGCGCACCTCGACGCCATCGACGCCGAGTTCTGCCTGGCCGAGGGCGGCGGCGTCGTGCGCCAGGGCGGCAAGGTGAAGCAGGCCAACATCGGCACGACCGAGAAGGAGCCGCGGCCAATCGAGCTCATCGTCACCGGCCCGGCCGGCCATGGATCGGTCCCCAACCAGAACAGTGCCGTGCTGGCGGCGGCCGCCGCGGTGGGACGGATCGGGTCGTGGAAGCCGCCGCTGCGGCTGAACGAGACGACCGCCTCGTACTTCAAGCAGCTGACGACGATCTCCGACCCCGAGCTGGCGCAGCGCTACCGCGACCTGCTCAACCCCGACCCCAAGGTGCACGCCCCGGTCGAGGACTGGATGCTGGTGAACGAGCCGCAGCACTGGTCGATGACCCACACCTCGCTGGTGCCGACCATCCTCACCTCCGGCTTCCGCTACAACGTGATCCCGTCGGAAGCCAAGGCCACCATCGACGTGCGCCTCCATCCCGACGAGGATCAGAACGCGTTCCTCGACCAGGTGCGCAAGGTCGTGAACGACCCCGACGTGGAGGTCCGCTGGTTCCGCGACCGCTACCGGCCGGCCGGCGGGTCGCGGCTGAACACCGAGGCCTTCACGGTGATCGAATCGCAGATCAAGAAGCACTACGACACGGTGACGCTGCCGACGATGGGCACCGGCGCCACCGACATGGCCCAGATCCGCTCCAAGGGCATCCAGTGCTACGGCATCGGCCCGGCGATCGACTCCGAGGACGCGCAGAAGGGGTTCGGCGCGCACAGCGATCAGGAACGCATCCTGGTGAGCGAGCTGCACCGGTTCGTGCGCTTCCAGTTCGACGTGGTCATGGATCTCGCCCGTGCGAAGTGACGCGCTGGCGGTGTGCGTGGCAATGGCGCTGGCCGGCTGCGCTCAGCCGGCGCCGCCGGCGCCTCAGTTCGATCTCGTGATTGCCAACGGCCGCGTCGTCGACCCGGAGTCGCGGCTCGACGGCGTGCGCCACATCGGCATCCGTGGCGGCACGATCGCCGACATCTCGGCGACGCCGCTCGCCGGGGCGCGCCTCATCGATGCCGCCAACCACGTGGTGACGCCGGGCTTCATCGACCTCCACGAGCACGGGCAGCAGGAGGAGAGCTACCGGATGATGGTGCGCGACGGCGTCACCTCGGCCTTCGAGCTCGAGGTCGGCACCGGCGACGTGGCCGCGTGGTACGGCGCCCGTACCGCCGGGCAGATCGTCAACTTCGGCGTCTCGGTGGGGCACATCCCGGCGCGGATGAAGGTACTCGGCGATCCCGGGCAGGGACTCCTGCCAGCGGGGATCGGCGGCAGCGGCACCGCCACCGATGCCCACATGAGCGCCATGGAGGACATCCTGCGGCGCGGCCTCGCCGAGGGCGCCGTGGCCCTGGGGCTGGGCAGCGCCTACACGCCCGGGGCGCCGATGGCCGAGATCGAACGGATGTTCCGGGTGGCGGCGGCCGGCGGGGTGTCGGCGCACATCCACATGCGTGGCGGCCTGGAGGGCCTGCTCGAGACCCTCGAGGCGGCCCGGCGGGCCGGGGCCGCCCTGCACATCGTGCACGTCAACTCCTCCGCGGGCGACGAGATCGACCAGTTCCTCGCCGCTATCCAAGCGGCCCGCGACGCCGGCCAGGACGTGACCACCGAGGCGTATCCCTACGGCGCCGGCATGACCGAGATCCAGTCGGCGCTCTTCGACGACTGGCGGACGTGGCCCGACGAGCGCTTCGGGCTGCATCAGCTGGTGTCGAGCGGTGAGCGGCTCACCCGGGCCAGCTTCGCAAAGGCCCGCGAGACCGGCGGCACGGTGATCATCCACGGCCGCTCCGAGGCCCAGACCCGGGCCGCCATCGCCAGCCCACTGTCGATGATCGCCTCCGACGGCTTCATCGAGCGGGGACGAGGCCATCCCCGCACCTCGGGGACCTACGCCAAGGTGCTCGGGCGCTACGTGCGCGACGAGCGGGCGGTTACGCTGATGGACGCCGTGCGGCGGATGACGATCGAGCCGGCGCGACGCCTCGAGAAGCGCGTGCCGGCGATGGCCGCCAAAGGCCGGCTGAAGGTCGGCGCCGATGCCGACCTTGCGGTGTTCGATCCGGCCACCGTCATCGATCGCGCCACCTACGAAGACGCCTCGATTCCGTCGGCGGGCATTCCGTTCGTGATCGTGCGCGGCGAGGTGGTGGTCGACGGCGGGGCGGTGACGGCGGCGCGGCCAGGCCGGCCGATTCGTGCTGCCCTCACGAAACAGTGATCACGCCGCCGGTCAGCCGAAGAACATCCGGTGCATCACCCGGCCGGGGGCGAAGGCCAGCGCCCCCGCGATGATGAGGCCGCCGAAATACAGTCCGCGCATCGCGCTGCGATGCCCGGCGACGTTGCCGGCGCGGATCGTCGCCAGCGCCCCGTAGACGCCATGTGCGGTCAGCGGCACGAACAGGTGGAGGAGGCCGAGGCGCAGCGGGCCGACGTCCACGCTCAGGCCGCTGAAGGATCGGATGAAGAGGGCCGCCACGGCCGTCGTCGCCATCAGGCCCAGGTAGACCTTGCCGAGCAGGCGGTGCCTCGGGCTCCCCTTGCGGCTGAAGAAGAGCAGCCAGGTGCCCGCCACGAAGGCCGGCACCACGGTGACGAAGTGCAACTGGACGGCCAGCGGCGCGGCGAGGATGGGTTCGAGCGTCATACCTGCCAGGACGGATTCGTGCGAGGCCGCGACGGCACGAGCGGTTCGAGCGGCCCGCCGGCGTCGTCGGCCGGCGATCTCGAGGCATTCAGCGGCGCCGCGGCCGGCCGCTGCTAGAATCTCCCGGAGTACCCCATGACCACGACCCTCGCCACCGATCAGGCCCACCTGCTCCACCCGCTCCACCATCCCTCCGCCTACGGATCCACGCGCTTGTGGGTCAAGGGCGAGGGCGCCTGGATCGTCGACTCGTCCGGGCGCCGCTACCTCGACGGCCTGTCGGGCCTGTGGAACGTCAACGTCGGCCACGGCCGCAAGGAGCTCGCCGACGCCGCCCAGGCGCAGATGGGCACGCTGGCCTTCCACTCGGCTTATGCCGGCGGCACCAACGGGCCGGCGATCGCCCTGGCCGAGCGGCTGAGCGCGATCGCCTACACGTCCATCAACACGTTCTTCTTCACCAGCGGCGGCGCCGAGTCCACCGAGACCTCGTTCAAGACGGCCCGCTTCTACTGGAAGGCACTGGGCAAGCCCGAGAAGGTCAAGGTGATCTCGCGGCACCGGGCCTATCACGGTCTCACCCTGGCGGCGATGAGCGCCACCGGGTTGACTGCGTACTGGCCGATGTTCGAGCCGCGCGTGCCGGGCTTCAGCCATATCGACGCCCCGGATCCGTACCGTTTCGTCAATCCCGATCCCTCGGTGAGTCTCGGCGTGGCCATGGCCAACCAACTCGAGGAGGCGATCCTGCGCGAAGGGCCGGACACGGTGTCGGCGTTCATCGCCGAGCCGGTGCAGGGCGCCGGCGGCGTGATCGTGCCGCCCCCCGACTACTTTCCGCGCGTGCGCGAGATCTGCGACAAGTACGACGTGCTGCTCATCGCCGACGACGTCATCACCGGTTTTGGCCGCACCGGCCGCTGGTTCGGGCTGGAGCACTGCGGCGTCGAGCCCGACATCATGCAGTTCGCCAAGGGCATCACCAGCGGCTACGTCCCGCTCGGCGGCATCGGCGTCTCGGACAAGGTCCGCGACGTGATGAACGGCGTGCCGCCGGCCAAGCGCTGGATGCACGCGTTCACCTATTCGGGCCATCCGACCTGTTGTGCGGTGGCGCTGGCCAACCTCGACCTGTTCGAGAAAGAAGGGCTGGTGGCCCGCGCGAAGACCAGCGGCGAGCGGCTGCTGGCCCGCCTGCGCACGCTCGAGTCGATGGACGGCGTCGGCAACGTCCGCGGCCTGGGGATGATGGCGGCGGTGGAAGTCGTCGCCGACAAGGCCACCAAGCAGTTGCATGCACCGGAACTCGGCGTCACCCAGAAGCTCACCGACGCGATGCTCGAGCGCGGCCTCTACACCCGGGTGGCACTCGACTGCATCTGCATCGCGCCGCCGCTGGTGACCAGCGACGCCGACATCGATCGCCTCGTGGACATCGTGCGCGAGTCGATTGCCGCGGTGCTGCAACAGGTGCGAGCGTCGGCGGGCGCTGCCCGCTGCAGTACCGCCCGCAAACCTAGCGGCTGACGGCCACCCGCAGGTCGGCCCGGCCGGCGCGCAGCGTCGCGCGCGCGGGGCGTGGCGCGGCGTCGTCGGCGTCCGACGCCCGTGCCAGCAGCGGCGCCAGCCGGGGCGCGAGGGTCGCCAGTTGCCGGACCGCGTCGTCGGAGAAGGGCGCCGGTGCGTAGCCGGAGAGCACACCGACCACGCGGTCGCCGTCGACGAGCGGCGTGGCCAGGCAGTAGGTGAGCGCCGCGGACTGGGCCAGGGGACCCAGGTCGAGGCGGGCGTCGGAGTTGACGACCTGCTGCCGGTTGGCGGCGACCCAGCCGCTCACCCGTTCGCCCACCACGATCGACATGTCCTGCGCGCCGTGCACCTGCGTCCCGCTGGTGGCCTTGGCGACGACACGTTGCCCGGTCAACGAGGCGAGGTAGACGATGAACTCCGCGCCCGGCGTCTGCGCCCGCAGCTCCGGCGCGATGAGGCGCACCAGGTCGGCGGCGCGTGGCGCGCCCGAGGCGACCCGCACCAGGCTGTCGACCACCGAAACGGCGGCCATCTGGCGGCCATCGCCGCCGGCCGGCATCGGCGTCGGCTCGGTGACGGCGGCGTCGCGGATGCGCGTGACCGCGCGCTGCAGTTCGGGCTCGGCGCCGCCTTCGGCGCGCAGCGTCGGCAGCAGCTCGAGGAACGCGTCGACGACCTTCGGGTCGTACATCGTGCCGCGGCGCTCGACGACGATGGCCAGCGCCTGCGCCGTGGTCATCGCCGGGCGATAGGGGCGGTCGGAGGTGAGGGCGTCGAAGCAGTCGACCACCGACAGGATGCGCGCGCCAATCGGGATCGCGTCGACCCTTCACGCCGCGTGGATAGCCGGTGCCGTCCCAGCTCTCGTGGTGGGCCCGCACGATCGGCACCACGGGGTAGGGGAAGTCGATCGACGAGAGAATGTCGGCGCCGACGTCGACGTGCAGCTTCATCGCCTCGAACTCGGCCGGCGTGAGCCGGCCCGGCTTGTTCAGGATGTGCTCGGGCACGGCCAGCTTGCCGGTGTCGTGGAGCAGCGAGGCCGCCTCGATGGCCTTCAGCGTGTCGGGGTCGGTGACGCCGACGGCGCGGGCGAGGGCCAGGGAGTAGGTCTGCACGCGGCGGATGTGGCTGCTGGTCACGCCGTCCTTGGCCTCGATGGCGGTCGACAGCGCCTGGATCGTCGACATGTAGAGCCGGTCGACCTGCTTGACGTGGCGTTCGGCGTCGGCGAGCTGGCCGAAGCGCGAGCGCAGCCCGAGGTAGACGATGGCCACCATCGGCATCACGGCGGCAAGGGCCACCACCCCGAAGCGCTGGGCGAGCACGAGCAGGAACAGCCCCGCCGAGGCCGAGGCGGCGTGGCTGAGCGAGAACACGGCGAAGTGCCGCCGCCAGACGTCGAAGGGCGAGACGCCGCGCTCCAGCGCCGCGGCGATCGCCGTGAACCCCGAGTTGACGAGGAAGTGCAGGCCGGCCATGGCCGCCAGCGGCAACGCCACGGCCTCCACCGTGGTCAGCGGCGCGCCGAGCGGCCCGCGCTCCACCAGGAACATGAAGGCGTGCGCGCCGACCCACAGCCCCAGGGCGGGATTGGCGGTGTTGAACAGGATCCGTTCCACCGCGTGGTTGCGGCGCCACGAGACGAGAAATCCGTCGACGGCGATGGCCGCCGTGGCCGGGGCCGGCCCGAAGAGGATGACCGACGTGAACAGGAAGGTGTCGGACATCGAGGCGTGCACCGGCACGCCCGGCACCCGCAGCGTGAACGATCCGCAGGCCACCGCCAGGATGCCCAGGAGCAGCCACTCCGGCGTGCGGTCCATGGCCGGCAGTTGCGCGACCGACTGGGCGATGGCGAAGAGGCCCGCCACGGTGACGGCGGCGACGAAGCGCGACAGCACCCGGTTCGGGCCGGATTCGCGAGCGGCGCGGGCTGGTGTCATCGGTGGCATCCCACGGTTCGGCCTCGTGAGAGGCAATCGCGCTGCCAGGTCTCAGCCCCCGGCCTCCCGGCCGGGTAGGGACACGTAACTATCTGTCTCCACGATGTTTAGTGACTCCATGCGCGTCAGGCCAACCGGAGTGCGCCCACGAGGGACGACAAAATTCGCCCATGTCGAGCCGAAAATTCAGCACTAATTGGCCTGTGTCTACTGTAAATTTCGGCTGCCAACCGACCGATATTTTCGGTGAGTCCGCATGCACCCGACGAAGAAGCTCGTCGATCAGCTGCACCGCCTGGCCGACATTGCCAACGCCTCGTCGGTGGCGTTGTTCCTGCCGGCAGCCTGGGAATCGACGGCGCGGGCGCTGCTGCTGGAGGTGGGCACCGACTCGCCGCTCGCTGAGTTGGCGTCCCAGCAGGCAGCCGAGGAGTTCTCCGCCGAGGTGGCCGAGACCGGCCGGTGGGCGGGCGCGCCGGCCGACGCGGACGGCATCGTCGCCAGCCGCTCAGGCGACGGCATGCTGATTCCGGTACCGCTGCTCACGACTCTCTGGGCCGGAGCGGTAACGCCCCGTGCGGGTACGCCCAGGCGCCGCCAATCCGATGGCCGCGGCGACGCTGCCACCGCCGGGTGGGTGGGGCTGCGGTTTGCGCCGTCGACCGACGCGAGCGCCGTCGCCAACAAGTCCAACATCCAGCTCGCGCATTCGCTGGCGTCGACCGTGGTCAGCCTCTACGGTCTGCTGACCGACCCGCTCACCGGGCTGCCCGGCCGCAACGAACTCCACGGCGCCCTGCGGCTCGACCTGCAGCGCGCCCGCCGCCACCGGCTGCCGTGTGCCCTCGTCCTGGTCAATCCCATCGGCCTCGACTGGGTCAACAGCGCGCACGGCCGTCGCGCCGGCGACGGCGTGGTCCGCGAGGTCGTGCAGGTGCTGCAGTCGCTGCTGCGTCGATCCGACGTGCTGATGCGCTACGGCGGCGCGATCTTCGCGCTGCCGCTCGGCAACGTGGCCCTGCCCGGTGCCATGCTGGTCGCCGAACGGGTGCGCAGCCAGGTCGCCGGCCGCGGGTTCATGAACGACGGCGTGCAGCTTCGCTGCGCGGTGGGCGTCGTGGCCTGCGAGGCCGCCCAGGCGGATGCGCTCGAGCCGCTCGACTTGCTGCGGCGCGCCAACGAGGCGCTGGCCGCCGCCCGCCAGCAGGGCGGCGAGACGGTAGTGGCGTGGCGCGACGACGCGACCGGGGCCGATGCCCCGGCCACCGATCGCCTGTTCGGCATCTTCACCGGCCGCACCGACAAGGACTACCGCAACATGGGCCTGTTGTGGGACGTGCTGCAGGTGCTCTCCAGCGCGCGTGGCAGCACCGAGCTCGCCGAGCACGTGGTGGAGCGGCTGCGCACGCTGCTCGGTCCGGAGCGGGTGGGCCTCTTCATCAGCGACGATGCCGGGCTGCGCCTGCTGGTCGGCAAGCAGCGCGGCCGCGACGGCCAGCCGGTGCCGCTGGCCGGTTCGGATATCTCGGAAGCGGAGCGGGCGCTGATGGCCGAGGCCGCGGCCAGCGCCGAGGCCCGGCAGGGCACGGTGAGCCTCGATTCGGCGGCCGAGCCCGCACGGGCGCGGCTCGGCATCGCCGTCCCGCTCGTCACCAGCGGCCGGGTGCTCGGCACGCTGCTGCTCGTCGGCGCTCCCGAGGCCCTCGACCTCGACAAGTCGGACCTGCCGGTGCTCACCGGCGTGGCTGCCCAGCTGGCCGTGGCGCTCGACCGCGAGCACCTGGCCGATCTGCACCGCGTCCGCGCCGAGCACGAGCGGCGCCGCCTTCAGGCCGAAGTGCAGGATCTCCGCTCGGCGTTGCAGCAGAGCCAGTTCGTGTTCCAGTCCGCGGCGATGACCGAACTGCTCAACCGCACGCGCCGCGTGGCCACCACCGAGACCACCGTGCTCATCACCGGCGAGAGCGGCACCGGCAAGGAGCGGCTGGCGCAGACGGTGCACCAGCTGAGCGCCCGCCGCGGCAAGCCGTTCGTGATCGTCGACTGCGGCGCGATCCCGGCCACGCTGATCGACTCGGAGCTCTTCGGGCACGAGCGCGGCGCGTTCACCGGCGCGCAGCAGCGATCGCTCGGGCGCCTGGCCCAGGCCGACGGCGGCACGGTGCTGCTCGACGAGATCGGCGAGCTGCCGCTCGACGTGCAGTCACGACTGCTGCGGTTCGTGCAGGAGAAGACCATCTCGATGGTCGGCGGCACCCGGGCCCGCACCGTGGACGTGCGCATCATCGCCGCCACCAACCGGCGCCTCGAGGACGAGGTGCGCGCCGGCCGGTTTCGCGAGGACCTCTTCTACCGGTTGAACGTCGTGCGCCTGCACATCCCGCCGCTGCGCGAGCGGCTCGAGGACGTGCGGCTGCTGGCCGAGCACTTCGCCCGGGCGTACGCCGCCGAGCAGCGCAAGCCGATTGCCGGGTTCACTGCCGCCGCCGAGCAACGAGTGCTCGCCCACGCCTGGCCGGGCAACGTCCGCGAGCTGCAGAACGTGATCCTGCAGGCCGTGGTCCTCAGCGAGAGCGACCGGCTCGAGGTCGCCGACCTCGCCTTGCCGGACATCACCGGCGGCCCGGATGCGCCGCCGGGTGCATCGGTGCCGCCGGCGTCGGACGGCACGCCGGCGGCACTGCCCGCGCCGGGCGACGCGAGCGGTTTCGATGCGGCGTGGACGGCGCTGCAGGCGCGGCTCGATGACGAGGTCCGCGCTGCCGCCACCGCCCGTCCGCGGCCCGGGTGGCCGCTGGGCCGATGGCTGGCGGCCGACCTGGTGCTCGCGGCCATCGACGTGGCGGCCGGGGTGCGGGTACGGGCGGCCGAACGCCTCGGGCTTCCGCTCACCACATATGCCCGCCGGCTGACCCAGGCCCTGGCTGACCGGCCGATGACCACGCGTCCGCCGTCGTGGGCGCCAGTCGTCGAGGCGCTCGCGGCCGTCGTGGCGGCGCCCGCCCCGCCCGACGGCAGCCTGGCCGACCGCGTGGACGCGGCGCTGCTCGACAGCGTCGCGCGCCATGTCCCCGGCCACCTGGCCTACGCGGCGACGCTGCTCGACCTGTCCACGCCCACGCTGAAGCGACGCCTCGCCGCCCGTCTCGGCGCGCCGGCGACAGGCCACTAGGAGCCACGCACCCGGCGCCAGTCGGGGATAATCGCGCCATGCCGTCCCGACGCGCCTTCCTCCAGTCAGTCGGCGCCGTGGCCGCGGCGTCGTCGGCCGCCCCGGCCGCCCGCGCCGCCGACCCGCTCGGCGTGCGCGACCAGTTTCCGGCAGCGGCGCGTCGCCTCTACCTGAACTCGGCCTACATCGCGCCGACGCCCCGCGCCGTCGCCGCCGCCGGCCGGGCGTTCGCCGACGCCAAGACCGAACAGCCCATCCCGCTCGGCGAGATGCTGCGGGCCGCCGACGGCGTGCGCGCCGCCTACGGCCGCCTCATCGGCGCCGCCGCCGACGAGATCGCGTTCCTCTATGCCACCAGCGAAGGCGAGAACATCGTCGCCCGCGGACTCGCGATGGCAGCGGGCGACAACGTGGTGGTCGACGAGCTGCACTACAACACCAGCTTCGTCCTCTACCGCGAGCTGGAGCGGACGCGCGGGATCGCGTTGCGAATCGTGAAGGCCCGGGAGGGCGCGGTGCTCGCCGACGACGTGGCGCGGGCCGTCGACGCCAGGACCCGCCTGGTGTCGGTGGCGTGGGTGTCGCACCAGAACGGCTTCCGTCACGACCTGCGGCCGCTGGCCGACCTCGCCCACGCCCACGGCGCCTATCTGTATGCCGATGCCGTGCAGGCCGTCGGCATGTTCCCGGTCGACGTCGCCGCCGCGGGCGTCGACTTCATGGCCGCCGGCACCTACAAGTGGCTGCTCGGCAGCTTCGGCGTGGCGCCGTTCTACATCCGCCGGGCGCTCCTCGATCGCATTCCGCTCGACCGGGTACGGCGCCCTGCACGTCGAGCGCGAACTGGGCGATCACCGCTACGAGATCTACCGCACCGCCAAGCGGTTCGACTACGCCACGCCGGCCTTCGGCCCCATCTATCAACTGGGCGCGGCCCTCGGGGTGCTCGAACAGGTCGGTGTTGCGGCCATCGAGCGGCACACCGTGGGCCTGGCCGATCGGCTCCACCGCGGCCTGCGCGCCCAGGACGCCCGGGTGCTCACGCCGGTGGGCAACCGCTCGTCGATCGTGTCCTTCGCGGTGGAACCGGCGCGCGACGCCGCGGCGCTCTTCGCGAAGGCCGGCGTCGACGTCACGGTACGCGACGGCGGACGGATGGTGCGCGTGTCGCCGGCGCTCTTCAACACCGACGAGGACATCGACCGCTTCCTCGACGTGGCGCGGCCCCTGCTGCGGGGCTGACGGCGCCGCGCGGCGGACGCGACCGGCGGGTGGTGTACGATGGCGCGGTGCGCGTGACGACCGCCCTCGCCGCATTCGCCGTCGGCCTGCGTCAGGTCTGGCAGGGCTATTGGAGCGCGCCTCCCGGCTGCAGTTGAGGGATCGATCCAGTGGCCTGGGAGCAGGACACACGCGCGCGATACGCTGAACGCGTTGCCGAAGGGCCGCAACTCAGGATGGCGGCCGCTCGGACGCCGGCCCCGGTGGACGGCTCGGCGGCGTGAGCGCCTGCTCGATGCGATCCAGCCGCGCCGCGATGCCCATGATCTCGACGTGCGCCTTGACGTTCACCTGGTAGTCGAGGTCGGTGCGGATGCGATCGCGTTCGGCTTGCCGGTTCTGGCTGACGAGCACGAAGATCGACAGAAAGATGGCTTCGAGGCTCACGATCAACGTCAGCAACCCAAACGGGTAGGGGTCGAAGGCGAGGGCGCGGGGCAGCCATCCGGCCGCCGCCAGCGTGTTGAGCAGGATCCAGACGCCGAACCAGGCGACGTGCGCCAGCGTGAAGAGGTGGCTGGCGGCGACGGTCGCCACCCGGTCGCTGACGCGCTGCCACATGGTGGCGGCCTCGGCGATCACCGCGTTGGGATTCCTCAGCCCGCGGATCGCCGCCGTGCTCGTGCGTTGCCGGGCGCCGAGAATCTGCAGCACGTCGATGGCCACGTCGGGCCGCTGTCGCAGGAACGCGTGGAAGGCCTCGCGCGGCAAGGCGAGCAGCATGCAGTCGGTCACGGCGCGTACGGTCGCGCTGCGTGGACCGCCGTCGAGGAGGCTCAGCTCGCCGAAGATGCCGCCGGGGCCGAGCGTGTCGAGCAACACGTGATCGCCGTGGATATCGGGCGCGGTCACCGCCACCCGGCCGTCCTCGACGACATACATCGTGTCGCCGCGATCGCCGAACCAGAACACCGGGTCATTGGCCTTGACCGGCTGCCGCGCCAGCAGCGCCAGCAAGGCCTGCTGGCCGGCATCGTCGAGCCTGGCGAAGAGCGGGATGTGGGCGAGCGGGCGCGGGCCGCCGCTCGCGCCCGGCGTGTCGTCGTCGGCGGGGCGTGCCATCGTGTCGGGCCTTCGGATCGGAGCGCGCCGGCTACTTGCGCAGCACGAACGGCGGCATCACCAGCAGATCGAGGCCCGAGCCGTAGAACACGCGGACGGCGTCCCGGGGATTGCACACGATCGGCTCGTGGAACCCGTTGAACGAGGTGTTGACGAGGAATGGCCAGCCGCTGGCCTCGCCGAACGCCTCGAGCAGGCGGCGGAACCGCGGCGGTGCGCCGTCGTCCACGGTCTGCAGGCGCAGGGTGGCGTCCGGTGACGGCAGCACGTGCTGGAAGCGCTGCGGATCGCGCGGCCGATAGTCACACTCCATGTAGGGCGCGCGATCGGGGCCGTCGAAGTGCGTGTGCACGTCGTTGGCCAGGCCGCTCAGCGAGTAGCCCCGCCACGGCTCGCGGTGCTTCAGGAAGCGGTTCAGGTTCTCGAGCACGTAGGGCGAGAAGGGGCTGGCCAGGATCGAGCGGGCGCCCAGCGCCCGCGGTCCCCATTCCATCGCGCCGTCGAACCAGCCGACCATCCGGCCGGCCATCAGCGCTTCCACCGCCGCCTGTACGCCGCGCTCCTCGGATTCCCACGAGTAGTGGAGCTTGCAGTTGGCGAGCACTTCCTTGATCTCTTCGGCGGAGTAGACGGGGCCGAGAAACGGCGAGGCCACCGCCGGTGCGGCGCCCAGCCCGTGCAGCGCCGCGCCGACGGCCTGGCCGGCATCGCCCGGGTCGACGGGGACGAACACGTCGTCGAACAACGCCGATTGCTTGGCGCGCGTCGTCATCGACGACTGCCGGAAGAGGCTCCCGCCGAGGCAGAGGTGCGCGATCCCGACCCGGCTGCGGACCTCGCCGAGGAGCTCGACCACCAGGTCGCCGAGACGCGCCAGCAGGGCCGCGGCGGCGGTCACGCCGGCCGGCCGTTCCGCCCGGACATCTTCGGCGTGCGCGCCGGCGATCGCGGCGCCGAGGGTGGGCGAGATCGCCAGTCCGGCGGGCTCGCGTCGGAGCAGGGGAGCGGCCCACGGCTGGGCGACGTCGGGCGCGAGTCGCGCCAGCGCCTCGAGGCGCTGGCCCGGCGCCACCGTGCCGAGGCCGAGCGCATCGGCGATCGCCGCGTAGGCGGCCGCGAACCCCGGGCCGGTCCACGACCAGTCCACCGCGCGGATCTCGCCGCCCTCGCCGATCCAGACGCTGACCTCCGGGGCCTTGTGGTCGCAGACGACGATGGCGGCGGACGCAAACGGCGAGGTGCGATACGCGGCGCTGGCGTGGGCCAGATGCGGCGTGATGCGTTCGACGGGACGTTCCGGCCAGGCCGGTGTCGCCGCCTCGTGTCCGTCATCGGCGATGACCCAGCGCCCGACCGCGTCCGGCGCGTGGCCGAGCCGCTCGAGCAGCAGCGCCAGTGACGCGGCGGGCCAGCCGCCGCACGGATTGCCTCCGCGTTCGCGGGTGACGCGCTCGTCGGCGCACACGCCGAGCAGACGGCCGGCACCGCCCACCGCGACCGCGCCCTCGTGCCGCTTCGACGTCAGTCCGACGACGATCACTTCGGGGGCCGCTTGACGCCGAGCTTGGCCATGCGCGTTTCGAGCGTGCTGGGCTTCAGCCCGAGCTGTTCGGCCGCGCCGCCCGCGCCGCGGACGCGCCACCCGGCCATCTCGAGCGTCCGCCGGATGTGGTCCCGCTCCACGTCTTCCAGCACCTCGCTGCGCTGACCGGATGCCGGCGCGCCAGCCGGCACCGGCACCGGCACCGTGAGGCGCGGCGCTGGCCGCCACGATCATCGCCCGTTCGACGACGTTGCGCAGCTCGCGGATGTTGCCCGGCCACGCATGCCGCTTCAGTGCCGCCATGGTTGTCGGCCGGGATCGTCTCGATGGGCTTGCCGAACGCCCGCGAGAACTGCTCGACGAACCGCCACACCAGGAGCGGAATATCGTCGACCCGCTCGCGCAGGGGTGGCACGTGAATCGGAAAGACGTTGAGGCGGTAGTACAAGTCTTCGCGGAAGCGCCCGTCGGCGACCAGCTGTTCCAGATTGCGGTGCGTGGCGGCGATGATGCGGGTGTCGATGCGAATGGAGGTCGGACTGCCCAGCCGCTCGATCGACCGTTCCTCGAGCACCCGGAGCAGCTTGACCTGGACCGGCATCGGCAACTCGCCGATCTCGTCGAGGAAGATGGTCGAGTGGTTGGCGAGCTCGAAGCGGCCGACCTGCCGCGCCAGGGCGCCGGTGAACGCCCCCTTTTCGCGCCCGAACAGCTCGCTCTCGACCAGCGTTTCCGGAATCGCCGCGCAGTTCACCCGCACCATGGCCCGCGCGTGCCGCGCGCTCAGGTCGTGAATGCGTGACGCGAACAGTTCCTTGCCGGTGCCCGTCTCCCCAAGCAGCAGCACCGTCGAATCGGTGGCCGCGACGCGCTCGACCTGTTCGAGGGTGCGGAGCATCGCCGGGCTTTCGCCGATGATGTTGCCGGCGCCCAGGCGGTCGCGGACTTCGGCGCGCAGGTAGACGTTCTCCGCCTGCAACTGGTCGCGAAGCCGCACGACTTCCGCGTGGGACTGGCGCAAGGCCTCATCGCCCTCGCGGCGGGCCAGCACGTTGGCGAACGCCATGGCGAAGAGGCGCAGCAGGTGCAATTCGTCGGCGGGCCACGCCCGCTCCTGCCGAAGCGACTGAATCCCACGGCGCCGACCATGCGGCCGGCCACCGACAGCGGCACCGTGACCGCCGAGCGGATGCCGAGCCGGCGGTAGCTGTCGCGGTCGATCGGATTGGGAATGTCGTCCACCGTCGTGAAGCTCACCACTTCGCCGGACTGCAGCGTCTGAAGGGCCCACGGGAAGATGTGCGTGGTCGGGCAACGGATCGGGGAGCGGCGCCACGGTGTCGCGGTCCGAGCTCACCGGATCGACCAACTGGCCGTCCGCCTGAATGCGGAAGAACGTCGCGCGATCCAGGTCGAGGGCCGCCACGATCCGCGACAGGGCCTCCCGCATGGCCGCGTCCACCCCCTCCAGCGGCAGGTTGATGAACTGCGACCGACATGTCGGCGATCAGCCGCTCGAACTCTTGCTTTCCCATGACGGCAGCCCGCTGGCCCTGCTCCCGTTCGCGCCGGGTCGTGACGTCCACCGACCGACGCGAGCATCGAATGCAGCCGTCGATCGGTGCTGCACCTGGGTCAGACCGTACTTCCACCGGGAACCGGGAACCGTCGCGGCGCGCCCGAACAGGTCGCGATCGGCGCCCATGGCCCGGGCGCTCGGCGCCGCTGAACCGAAGCCCCGTGGGCGGCTCCGTTGGCCAGCGCGGAGGGGCAGCAGGACGTCCACGGCTCTGCCCGATCAGTTCGCCGGCCGGATAGCCGAACTGCTGCTCGAGCTGCTGGTTGGTCAGGACGATCTTGCCGCCGTCGTCGACGAGCACGACGCCGCTTGGCAGACGATTCGAGTGCAGTGCGGAACAGCCGCTTCGACGTCGAGCGCGGTCGCGGGCCCCTCCCGCTGGTGGAGGGCCACCGGGCTCGTTCATGGCGCTTAGTCTAGCAGGCCGATGAAAAGCCAGTCGCGTCGTGCGGCGTGCTCCACCGAGAGTTCCGCGCCGGACAATCCCCGGGAATCCGTGAACCGCCTGCAGTCTTACCGGGGCTTCGGCGGCGGCAGCCGGCTCGCCACTGCCGACCCGGCCCGCCCGCTAACCTCGTTGCCGGCAAGTCACATCCGCGACTTTCATCGCGATTCGCGCAGCGCTGGCACCCTTCATGCTCTGTCCGCGCTTCGTGGTGCGCCTGTCCATCGAGTTGAGCGCGCCCGAACGAGAGGGCCGGCGGATAGTCACGGCGCTTCGGGTGCTGATTGTCGCCACCCGTCTCGAACCGGGATGCCTGTCCTGCGGATTTGGACCGAGACTGGGTGAGGCCTTCCTCGTGCACTACGAAGAGCGATGGCGAAGCGAGGAGGCGATGCGCCAGCGTGTCCTTTCGGACGCGTTCACCAAGCTGCTGGAAGTGCTCGAGGCCTCGCCGGCCCGTCCGACCGTGGAGTTCGACTTCGTCGCCAGAGCGGATGGGCCTCGACTACGTCGAAACGGTGCGCAGCGACGACCAGAGGTTGCCGAGGCGAGGTGAGATCAACCGCCACCGTCGCTGCCGGAGGGTGCCCCGAAATGCTGGGGGCGCCCCCGGGAAACCGGGGGGCTGTCCGGCTCACCAGTCGCCGCCGCGGCACCTCGATGCGTTCTCAGTAACTGGAGTGCGCACACGGGTTAGCGGGCACACGGCGGCTCCGCACGCCGCTGGCACCGCTCCTGCAGCCTTCGGCCGGCGTACTCGCCCGCCAATCGCGGCGGCGCAATGCCGCGCACCGAGACGGTGAATCCCAAGATATGAAGTCACTCTGCGATGGCCTCAGGAGCGGTGTTGTGCATGTCGGTCGGGGCGGCGGCGCAAGCGCCCGCATTCGAGCCCTGCCGTCGCCGCCGCCCGCGGTCGAACCTCAGGCCGCGGCAGATCACGCCGGCGGTGCTGGTGTGCGTCTCGCACGACGGCGGGCGTGCGCCAGCACTGTCCGGCCGACACGTCGCCGGGCGTGGCGCTGACGCGCGTCCACGGGCACCGGTGAGTGCCTGCTCGGCAAGACGTGGGGCTACGACCAACCGGCGTCTGGGTGACCGACGGCTGCGGCGGCGAGTTCCTGGTCGGATCCGCCGCCGCGGCTGCGGCGGCTCAGGCGCCGCCTGCGTCCCGCCGAGGGCGCCAGCGATCCGTTGATCGAAACCTGGGGCGAATTCAACCCGGTACCGGTTTCCTCGTCGGCAGAAGCAGCCTGGGCGAGCTGGCGATCAGCGGCTACGGGCTGGTGCGCTACATCAACCAGATGCCCGGCGAGCAGGAGTTCACCGATCACCTGGGGAACACGCGCCCGGTGGATGGCCGCCACGACATCTACCCGCACCGGGTGATGGTCTTCTTGAAGGGCTGGCTCGGCACCCGAAGCTGATCTACTCGATGACGTTCTGGACCGTGCTCGACACCAGCCAGAACGCCATCTTCACCAACGTCGGCTATCAGTTCCAGCCGGAAGTTCAGCATCTACGCCGGCCTCAACGGCAACCCCGGGACCCGCTCGCTGCAGGGCAACGCATCCGCTCTGGCTGGGCAACGACCGCGTGATGGCCGACGAGTTCTTCCGGCCCTTCTTCGGCTCCGGCGTCTGGGCCCAGGGCGAAGTGGTGCCCGGTCTCTGGTACAACGCGATGCTGAGCAACACCAACAGCATCCTCGACGTCAAGTCGAGCCAGCTCGATCGCGAGTGGACCACCGGGGCGTCGACGTGGTGGATGCCGACGACGAAGGAGTTCGGCCCCAAGGGCGCCTACGGCGACTGGGAGTGCCACGAGGACGTGGCGACCCGATTCGGCGTCTCGTGGACGCGGAGCCCCGAGCAGCGGTTCACCGACAGCCTCACGGGTGGTCCCGGAAACACCACGCTCAGGCTGGCCGACAGCGTGAACGTGTTCGAGACCGGCGCGCTGGCGCCCGACGTCACGGTGGACAACGTGGACTACGAGATCCTGGCGTTCGATGCCGGCATGAAATACAAGGGCATCTTCCTGCAGACCGAGATCTACAACCGCTGGCTCGACAACTTCGAGGCCGACGGCCTGCTGCCGGTCGCCAGCATCCACGACACGGGCTTCTATGTGCCAGGCGGCGTTCTACCCCGTGAAGAAGAAGCTCGAGGTCTACGGCGCCACCTCGCAGATCTACGGCGACAAGGACGCCGGCTTCGCCGACAGCTCCGAGTACCTGGTCGGGATGAACTACTACCCGATCGACTCACGCTACGTCCGGCTCAACATGCAGTTGATCGACGTCAACCGCTCGCCGGTCAGCAGCGCCTTCGGCTACTACGTCGGCGGCCAGAAGGGCACGACCTTCGCCACGGCGTTCTCGGTGTTCTTCTGAGTAGCCGTGAGAGGCTCCGATCATGAGCAGATCCACGTCGGCGTCAGCACGGCGGTGGTCGCGGTCGATCGCGGCGGCGCTCATCGGTGCGGCCGCCAGCGCCGGGCTCGGCGCCCGCCAGGCCCCGGTGCCGCAGCCCGCCGCCGGCGATTCCGGGTCCACCTTCAACGATTCGCACTTCCACCTGACCAACTACGTCCAGGAAGGCATCGGGGCCCGCGACTTCCTGCGCATCATGGGGACCCGCGTCGGCCGCTCGACGCTCTTCGGCATCCCGCTGCAGCAGCAGTGGTCCTACGGCAACTCCGGCGACTTCGCCCCGACCTACTACCTGCACAGCGACGCGCCGCTCTACTACTACTCGTTCACCGACGCGGCGATTGCCGTCGCCTACAGCCGGCTGACGAAGGACGAGCAGGCCCGCTTCGACCCGATGATCACCGGGTTCAACCCGGCCGACATGTACGCCGCCGATCACATCCGCCGGGTGCTGCAGGCCTTCCCCGGCGTCTTCACCGGCATCGGCGAGTTCAGCATCCACAAGGAATTCGTCTCGGCCAAGATCGCCGGCGAAACCGCCAGCCTCACCAACCCGGCGCTCGACCGCGTGCTCGAGTTCGCCGCCGGCCTCGGGCCTGGTGGTGATCCTCCACAACGACATCGACATGCCGTTCGGCAAGGTGGACGCCGAGCCGGTCTACCTGGCCCAGACCAAGGCGCTGCTCCGGCGCCATCCCAAGGCGTCGATCATCTGGGCCCACACCGGCCTGGGCCGCATCGTCCGGCCGGTACAGGTGTCGGCCGACGCCGCCGAGCGTCACCCCACCCACCTGGACATCCTCGAGGCGATGCTGACCGACGCCTCGCTCGCCCACGTGAACTTCGACATCTCGTGGGACGAGGTCGCGAAGTACGCCGTGTCGTCGCCGCAGGTCAGTCGCCCGGGTGGCGGCGATGCTCAACCGGCATCCGGACCGCTTCCTGTTCGGCACCGATACCGTGGCCCCGGCCGGGCCCGCGCCCTACTTCGCGGTGTTCGACCTGTGGGCGCCGGTCTGGAAGCAACTGAACGCCGATGCCAGCCTGAAAGTGCGCCGCGGCAACTACGAGCGGATCTTCGACGAGGGGCGCCGTCGCGTACGCGCCTGGGAGGCAGCCAATGCAAAAGGCGGTCAGTGATGCGACACCCCGACAGGTGCGAGCCCGACTACCAAAGGAGCAACATCGTGAGAAAGTTGATGACTGGAAGCCGCACTGGCCCTGATGGCCACGAGTGCGGGAATTCGGCTCATCGGGACGGCCGTGGTGGCGGTCCTGCTCATCGGTCCGGCGGCTGTGCTGGCACAGCAGCCCGCCACCAGGACCGAGGAGGTCAGCGCGTCGTTCACCATCGAGGCCATCGACCACACGACGCGGGTCGTGACCCTCAGGAACAAGGCGGGACTCCTCGAAGAGGTGTACTGCGGTCCCGAGGTGCAGCGCTTCGACGCCCTCAAGGTCGGCGACGTGGTCACCTTCCGGTACTTCGAGACGGTCGTGACCGCCCTGAGCCGGCCCGGCGCCGCGGCGACGGCGCCTCGACGACGGTCACCCGCACTCCGGTGCGCACCGGGAGGCACCATCGCCCGCCAGACCACCGCCACCGTCACGCTCGAGGCGATCAATCCGAACCGCCGACGCCCTCGGTGACCGTCCGGACCGCCTCCGGCGGCCGCTCGACGTTCAGGGTCCAGGACGCCAAGAACCTCGAAGGCTACAAGGTCGGCGACCAGGTGACCATCACCTACACCCGCGGCCTGGCCGTCAGCGTGGCCGCCCCGGTCCCGGCCGAACAGAAGCCGCGCATGGAGATCTACGGCTTCGCGATGCTCGACATGGGCCTCAACTTCAAGACCATCAACCCGAACTGGTTCGACACCATGCGGGTCAACCGGCTGCCGTCGTTCGACGGCGAGTTCGGCGAGGACGACAGCACGTTTGCCGGTGTCCGGCAGACCCGCCTGGGCGTCAGGGGCTTCAACCCCACGCCGCTCGGTGAGCTGCGGACGACGTTCGAGTTCGAAATGTTCGGCACCGGCGTCGACGAGGGCCAGACGACGTTCCGCCTGCGGCACGCCTACGGCGAGCTCGGCCAGTTCGGCGCCGGGCAGTACTGGAGCCCGTTCATGGACATCGACGTGTTCCCCAACTCGCTCGAGTACTGGGGGCCGACCGGCATGGTGTTCTTCCGCAACGTCCAGGTGCGCTGGATGCCGATCCAGGGCGACTCGCGGCTGACGCATCGCGCTCGAGCGTCCGGGCGCGTCGGGCGACGCCGGCCGGCTGTCGGACCGCATCGAGCTGGAGAACGTGAGCGGCCGGTCGCCGCTGCCCGATCTCACCGCCGAGTACCGCTTCGGCGGCGGCTGGGGCTACGTCGAGGCGGCGGGGCTCCTCGGCCGGATGGAGTGGGACGACCTGCTCGACGACGCGTTCGACCTGAGCGGCAGCGCCACCCGCTGGGGCCTCAACTTCAGCTCGAACGTGAAGCTGGGCACGCAAGGCCACGGTGCGCGCGCAGTTCGTCTACGGTGAGGGCATCCAGAACTACATGAACGACGCGCCGGTGGACGTCGGCATCGTCCGTGGGCCGAGCGTGAGCGACGCCGATCGAGGGCGAGGCGATTCCGCTCGCTCGGCAGCGTCGCTCTTCCTCGACATCAACTGGAGCGAGCAATTCTCCTCCTCGATCGGCTACTCGCGCACCGACATCGACAACCCGAGGGCCAGGCCGACGACGCCTACAAGACCGGCCAGTACGCGCTGGGCAACCTCCTCTACATGCCGGTGCGCGAACGTCATGATGGGCGGCGAGCTGCAGTGGGGGAGACGCGAGATGTTCCGGGATCCCTATGACGGCGACGGGTTCAAGCTCCAGTTCTCGTTCCGGTACAACTTCTCGGCGATGATCGGAGGTCAGTAGTCATGAGTCAACACGTTACTCGCGGCGAGCCGTCACGGCGCTCGTCACGGCGGCCCTCTCGTTCTGGTTCGCAGCGTCCGTCGTCGGCGCAGACGCCGGCCGAGATCGAGGCGGCGCTGAAGGCCGCGTACGCGAAGTACCAGAACCTCAAGGAAGGCAAGAACGCCGACTACATCCCGGCGCTGGCCAAGGTCGACCCGAACATCTTCGGCATCGCGCTGGTGACCGTCGACGGCAAGGTCTACACGATGGGTGACATCAAGATCGGAAGTGTCGATCCAGTCGATCTCGAAGGTCTTCACCATGGCGCTGGTCATGGAGGAGTCGGGCGTCGACGCGATCGCCAGCAACATGGGCGTGGATGCCACCGGCAGGTGTTCAACTCGATCGTCGCCGTCGAGCAGTACACGGGGCGCGCGAGATGAACGCGATGGTCAATCCCGGCGCCATCACGCCACCAGCATGGTCTCGGGCTCGACCCGTGACGAAATCTGGAAGAAGATCCTCGGCATCCACAGCGACTTCGCCGGCCGTCCGCTCTCGGTGAACAAGGACGTCTTCAAGTCCGAGGCCGACACCAACCAGCGCAACCAGGCCATCTCGATGCTGATGTTCGCCTACGGTCACATCAAGGCCGAGCCGCTGCGCGCCAACGACATCTACACCGAGCAGTGCGCGATCAGCGTCAACGCGAAGGACCTGGCGACGATGGCGGCCACGCTGGCCAACGGCGGCAAGAATCCCGTCACCGGCAAGCAGGTGGTGAAGAGCGACGAACGTGCCCGAGATTCTCGCCGTGATGGCGACGGCCGGCCTCTACGACGACTCGGGCAAGTGGCTGTTCACCACCGGCCTGCCGGCGAAGAGCGGCGTCGGCGGCGGGCATTCATCGCCGTCTCGCCCGGGCAAGTTCGGCATCGCGGTGATCGCGCCGCCGCTCGACGAGGCCGGCAACAGCGTGAAGGCGCAGCGGGCGATCGCCGACATCTCGAACGCGCTCGGCGGCAATCCGTACGCAGCCCGGCCGAAATAGGCCGAAGTTGAGTCTGAACGTCCAGTCCCACGGACGGCGATGATTCGGGGCATACTGGGAGGCGCTGCCTGGCAGGGGCGCCCCCGTGCTCGAATCGCTGAGCCGGCGCGGCATCAGACGCTCAGGGGCCGAGTCTCGGCAGACGGGCGTCGGCGGTTCACAGGACGGCTTCAACGCGAGGTTCATGGTAATGCAGATGTCGACGTTTCGGCTATCACGGACCGCCGCCCTCGTGGCGCTCCTGCTCGTCAGCCCGGTTGCTGCCCTGGAACAAAATCCCGTCACCGTTGGCGAAGCCGTCAGCGAGTCGTTCACCATCGAGGCCATCGACCACGCGTCGCGCATCGTGACCCTGAAGGACAAGGCCGGCCTCCTCGAAGACGTCGTCTGCGGCCCTGACGTGCAGCGGTTCGACGCCCTCAAGGTGGGCGACACGGTCACCTTCCGTTACTACGAAACGCTCGTCACCGCCCTTCGGCGCCCCGGCGACGCGAACAAGCCGGCCGCCACGTCGGTGACCCGCACCCCCGGCGCCGCGCCGGGAGGCACCATCGGGCGCCAGGTGACCGCCACCGTGACGATCGAGGCGATCGATGCCAAGACGCCCGCGGTGACCATCAGGACGGCCGACGGCCGCCGCTCGTCGTTCAGGGTCCAGGACGTCAAGAACCTCGAGGGCTACAAGGTGGGCGACCAGGTGGATATCACCTACACGAGGGCCTTGGCGATCAGCGTGACCTCGGGCGTGAAATAGGCGCCGCAGGAGGTATTGCCATGTGTCCGACTCGTCCCTCGCGCTGGCTCGCCGTGCTCCTCGCGGCGACGCTGGCAACGCCCCAGGTCCTGCTGGTCGCGCAGGCCGCGCCGCCACAGGCCAAGCCCGCGCCGGCTACACCAGCACAGGCCAAGCCCGCGCCAGCTACACCAGCAGCCAGGCCAAGCCCGCGCACCGGCCACGCCAGCGACGGCGAAGCCGGCCGCGACCGCTGTGCCGCCGCCCGGGACCAACGCCGATACCGGCTGGCCGCGGACCGTCGCGGTGAACAGCGGCACCGCGGTGTGGCATCAGCCGCAGATCGAGAGCTGGACCGACCAGAAGAAGATCGTCGGGTGGTCCGCCGTGTCGTTCCTGCCCACCGGCGCCAAGGAACCGGCGATGGGCACGATCAAGATCGAAGGCGAAACGGAGGTTGCCGTCGACGACCGCGTCGTGCGTCTCGACCTCCGCATTTCCGAGTACAACTTCAAGACGCTGGCGCCGGAGGTGGTGAAGTCGCTCGTCGCCGACGTCCAGGCGCTGCCCCAGCACCAGCGTGTGCTCGACCTCGACCGGCTCCTCGCCTACACGGCCAACAGCCCGTTGAAGGTGAAGGATGTCGAGGGCATCAAGGCCGATCCGCCCATCGTGTTCTCGGCGGCGGCGCCGGCGATCCTGATCAACATCGACGGCGACCCGATCTGGAGCCCGATGAAGGAGGTCGACCTCCGCTACGTGCTGAACACGAACTGGGATCTGTTCGAGCACCCGCCGAGCAAGCTCGTGTTTGTGCGCTACAACCAGTCGTGGCTGCAGGCCCCGACCATCATCGGGCCGTGGACCGCGGTGACGGGCAACCTGCCCGAGAGCTTCTCCAAGCTGCCCGCCGACGACAACTGGAAGGACGTGAAGGCGGCCCTGCCGGGCGTGAAGCTCAACGCCAAGACGACGCCGAGGGTGTTCGTCAGCACGACGCCGGCCGAGCTCATCGTCCTCGAGGGTCCGGCGAGCTACGTGTTGGTCCCCGGGGCGACGTCGCTGCTCTGGGTCAACAACACCGAAGCCGACCTGTTCCGCATGGGCCGTGACGGCGCCTTCTATTTCCTCGTCGCCGGACGGTGGTTCAGCGCGCCGGGCCTCGAGGGCCCGTGGACCTTCGCCACACCGAAGCTGCCGGAGGACTTCAAGAAGATCCCGATCGAACATCCGCGCTCCCGCGTGCTGGCCTCGGTGCCGGGCACGTCGCAGGCCATCGAGGCCGTGGTGCTGGCCAGCATTCCGCGGACCGCGCGGGTGAACAAGAAGGAGCTGAAGGCGCCCGACGTGGCGTATTCGGGCGACCCGCAGTACACCCCCATCGATGGCACGCAGGGTGTTGCGCGGGCCGTGAACACCGACAAGGACATCGTCAGGGTCGGCTACGCTCTACTACATGTGCTACCAGGCCGTCTGGTTCGTGTCGAACACGGCGAACGGACCCTGGGAAGTGGCCACCACCATACCGCCGGAGGTGTACTCGATTCCGGCGAGCTCGCCGGCGCACCACGTGACCTACGTCACCGTCGAGGACGACGATGACGAGTGGGCGACGTTTGCCTACGGTGCGGCCTACACGGGGATGATGATCGGGTGGGGCTGCGCCGTATGGGGCACCGGCTGGTACTACCCGCCCTACGGCTTCTACGGCGGCTTCTATCCGGCCTACTACGGGTACCCGCACACCTACGGCATGGGCGCCTGGTACAACCCGTACAGCGGCGCCTACGGACGCGGCTACGCCGCCTACGGTCCGTACGGCGGGGTCGGGATGGGCGCGTCCTACAATCCGCGGACCGGGACCTACGCCCGCGGCGCCGCGGCCTATGGCCCGTACGGATCGCGCGCGGCGGGCCAGGCGTACAACCCGCGCACCGGCACCTACGCGCAGACCCGCCAGGGCTCGAACATCTACGGCAACTGGGGCAGCAGCTCCGTGCAGCGCGGCGACAACTGGGCGCAGACGGCGCATCGCACCAACTACCAGACCGGCAGCCGGACGAGCGGCGTTCGGACCGACAGCGGCGCCGGCGCCGTGACGCGCACCGGGCAAGCCGGCCGCACGACGGTCGGCCGCACCCAGGGCGGCGATGTCTACGCCGGCCACGACGGCAACGTCTACCGCCGGGGCGAGGGCGGTGGCTGGGAGCAGAGCAACGGCTCCGGTGGCTGGACGCCCACCGATGGTCAGCGTGCGGACCAGGCGCGTGATCGCGCCGCGAACCGGCCTGCCACTGGCACCACCCAGGCCGGACAACTCGACCGGGATCGCAACGCCCGCGTCCAGGGCAACCAGCGCGCCACCGATCGCAGCGGCTGGCAGAGCAGCGGCGGTACCCGCTCCGGGGCCGGGTCCTACCGCGGCGGTGGCGCTCGTATGGGCGGCGGCGGTCGAGGCGGCGGCGGTCGCCGTCGTTGAGGCGCTCGCGTCCGACCTCGTTCGATCGCACCAGGCCCGGGTCCTTTGACCGCGGCGTGGTGTCGGTCGAACGAGGCCGGCGCATCGTGAACGGCCAGCGCGCGCGCTGACCGCGCAGGGGCCGTCAGAGGCAGTCGATCGCCTGCCTTGACGGTCGGCGCGCGTCAGAGTTGCGCGACACTTCGCCTGGCGCTTCAACTCAGCGCTCGCGCCGCGTCGGACTCATTCCAACGACGATCCTCCGCACTCCGTGCTTGTGGCGACTTGTCGATCGCCCCGACGGCACGCGCCCTGGTCTCCTCGAACGGCGCTGCCAGCACGACCAGGTGGTCTTCGATGCGTCCGCAGCCAGATGACCCGATCCGGGCGCAGCGAAGGCGCGCAGGCTCATTCGGCGCTTGAAGGAATATAGAGGCGGCGCGACGGCCAGCCGCGACCGGAGTCGCGGCGGCGTAGTCCAGACCAGTTCGGCACCTAGAAGCGGAGGAGTCCGATGGAAAGCCGAAGGATCACTGGCGGTGGCGGCGTGCAGCTCCACGTCGTCGAGGCCGGCAACACCAGGGGTCGGCCGATCGTGTTCATCCACGGATTTTCCCAGTGCTGGCTGACATGGAGCCGCCAGCTCAACTCGGCGCTGGCGGATGACCATCACCTCATTGCCGTGGACTTGCGCGGTCACGGACTGTCCGACAAGCCGTCTGACGGCTATGGCGACTCGAGGCTGTGGGCGGACGACATCGACGCCGTCATCCGGACACTCCGCCTCGAGCAGCCGATCCTCTGCGGCTGGTCGTATGGGCTGGTGGCGCTCGATTATCTCCGGCACTACGGGGACGAGGGCATCGGTGGCCTCCAACTCATCGGTGCGATCACGAAGATTGGCACCGAGGAGGCGATGTCGGTCATCACTCCCGCGTTTCTCAGCTTGGTGCCCGGTTTCTTCGCCACCAACGTCGACGAGAGCATTCGCAGCCTCGAATCGCTGCTGCGCTTGTGCTTTCCTCGGGAGCCCCCGGCCGAGGAGCTGTATCTCATGCTGGGTTACAACGTGTCGGTGCCCCCGCACGTCCGCCAGGGGCTGTTCTCGCGCTCGGTCGACAACGATGACGTTCTGGCGCGGATCCGCAAACCTGTCCTGCTGACCCATGGCGCAGCTGACGCGATCGTCAGCACAGACGTCGTCGATCGCCACAAGGCGCTGGTGTCTCACGCGCAGATCGACATCATGCCGGACACTGGACACGCGCCGTTCTGGGATCAAGCGACCAGCTTCAATCGCCGGCTGCGCGACTTCACGGCCAGCGTGTAGTGCCTGCGGCTGAGCGAAGGTGAACGAGATCGCCTTGGCCGCGAGGGCCATCACCGAAGGGCCTGGCGGGGGATTGGTTCAGCCGATGATGCGCTCACGGCGCCGCCGCTGGCGTGCGCATCTCCGCCTTTCGCGACGAGGCTCCGCAAACGGCGCCCGCATGGGACGACCGCGGGCGATAATGGCGTGTGGTGCAGGCCGGCCTCGTGCGGCCCGGCATCGCGACGCTTCAAGTGCTGAACGGCGTCGGGCACAACACGATCCATCTCAGTCCGGCGTACGTCGGGCTGCTTGCGGACCGCTGAGGGGCGTAGTGCACACAACCGGCCCCCGCAGGATCTTCTCCATGGCCTTCCCTCGCGCCAACTCATCGACGAGCTTGTCGAGGTAGCGGATCTCCCGCATCATCGGTTCCTCGATTTCCTCGATTCGGACGCCGCAGACCACACCCGTGACCACCGTGCGCGAGGGGTTCAGTTGCGGCGCCTCGGTGAAGAACGTCTCGACGTCCGTGCCCTGTGCCAAGTGCGCCGCGAGCTCCACCTGGCGATAGCCGGTCAACCAGAGAATTATCTGATCGACCTCGGCCTGCGTGCGCCCCTTCTTCTCGGCTTTCGCCACGTAGTGGGGGTAGACGCTCGCGAAGCGCGTGGTGTAGATCCGATGCTTTGCCATGAATGCCTCATTGCCCTTGGACTCGGACTATCCGGTCGCGTGGTCGCCTCAGGTGAGGCTGAAGGCCAGCTCGCCGAGCTTTTCCACGCTGCAGGCCACGCGGTCGCCCGGCTTGAGCCACAGCTGTTCGGCCTTCGGCTTGCCGAAGATGACGCCGTGCGGCGTGCCCGTGAAGAAGATGTCCCCCGGCTTGATGGTCATCATTCGCGACGCAAAGCTGATCATCTGCCGGCAGTTGAAGATCATGTCGCTCGTGGTCCAGTCCTGCCGCTGTTCGCCGTTGACCCGGCATTCGAGCCGCAGTTGGTTTGGATCACCCACGAGATCGCTCGTCACCAGGTGCGGTCCGAGCGGTGCGAATCCGTCGAACGTCTTGCCGATCATGAACTGGCCCGTCAGGTACTGCATATCCCGGGCGGTGAAGTCGTTGCCGGTGCAGTAGCCCGCGACGTAGCCGAGCGCGTCGGCCTCGGACACGTTGCGGCACTCGCGCCCGAAGACGATGACCAGCTCGATTTCGTGGTCGAAGTGCTGTGCGGTTTCCACCGGCAGCGCGATCGTGCCGCCGTGGTGGTTGAGCGCGTTGTTGAACTTGTTGAATAGAACCGGGTTGGCGGGGATCGGTGTATTGGTCTCGGCCGCGTGCCGGCGGTAGTTGAACCCCATCATGATGATCTTCTCGGGGCGCGTCACGAGCGGCGCGTGCCGCACGGAGCCGTCCTGCAGGTAGAGCCTCGACGGACCATCGGCCGCCGCGGCCACGAGCGTCGCCAGCATGCCCCCCTTGCCGTTCTGCAGGAGGTCGTCGGTATCGACCGGCGCCGGCAGCTTGTACATCGCGGCCGCCGCCGCCACGTCGAGGACGCCCTTGGGCCGCTTCACGCCCAGCCGCGGCCCGGCCGGGGTCTGCAGGTTCAGCAGCGTCATGTTGCGCGGCATCTCGAAGGTGCCCGCCCCGACCGTGTTCCCCTGCGCCTCGACGGGTGCGGCTGCGAACGTCGCGGCGGTGGCCGACGCAACTCCGGCGGCCGTGGTCTTCAGGAACGCGCGGCGATCTGAATGCATGTGGTCTCCTGCGGCAACGGGCGCCGTCGGGCGGCGATGGCCGAGCCATGGCGCGACAAGCCTCTCTAGCGTAAGCGGCATGCCGGATCGTGCGGTGGGGGAACTGGATCGTGCTCGCGCCATCACCGGGCCTCGTCCCGACGTGATCACGCCGCACGCCTACGTCCTGGCCAGGTCGGGACGCCAGCTCGAGGCGCGTGCGATGGTCGACGAGTTGCGGCGCATTTCGCAGCCTAGGGACCCGGCACCGATGCGCGTCGCCTTCTTGCACATCGGCCTTGGCGAGACCGATCGAGCCTTCGAATGGCTCGACAAGGCGATAGACGCGAGGGACTGGCAGGTGGCGCTGCTCAATATCGAACCCGCTTTCGACACTCTGCGGTCCGACCGGCGCTTTGCAGCGCTGATCGAGCGCGTCAGGCTTCCGCGATAGCCGCACATGGTGGAAGGCTACGTGGGCCCGCTATCCCGCAACACCCTAGAACCGGTTGCAAGTCTGGTCGGCCCGTGAGCATCCGGATCGCGGTTGACCTGACGCAGGGTTCTGAAGCCCCACTCAGAGCGGTTGCCTCGATGAACAACTTCGATTTCAGTTGTTGAGACCTCGGGCGACTTTCAAAGATTGGCCTGAAATAAGTCACAGCCGAGCTGGACTTTTGTCGGATTCGTTGCGGCACAGCTTCTGGAGCGACCCGTGGGAGTGCTGCACATTCTGCGAGGTTGTGCCGATTGATCATTGCGGTTTTTCAAAGCTTGTTCGGCTTTCACGGGTGCCGCGCTGATGGCAGAGAAACACTTTCCGATGAGCTGGCGCGCTCTGTGCTTGTGGGTCACACAACAGCGATCGAACCGCGAAGACGTTTGACAAAGACCATCGCCGTATCCGGACCCCGAACTGTTCCCGGGGGCTCTGCTTGATTGCTGCTGTCACGCAGCTGGCTGGCACGACTGCTTTAGGGGCTGCAGAGGGCACGAAGCGAGCGCTGCTGGTGGGGGTCACGCAGTACCCACAGCTCGACAACCCGAAACTGAAACCAGAACAGCGACGCCGGGAGTTGTCGGCGGCCTGTGAACGACGTGTCGGAGATGAGGAGCGTCCTCACCGAGGCGCTCCAGTTCGTCGTTCACAGGTGCGGAGACATCACATGATTGGACCACGGCTGTCCCTCCCTGCAGCCTCGAACGTCATCCGAGTCCTCGCGTTGGCCTGCATCGTGCCCGCGGTTCTGTCGGCGCAGGCCGTGACCGGATCCGTGACCGTGGACTTTGCGGCCGTGCAGCACGTCAACTCGGCCTCCGGCCTGCTCTATGGCACGACGACCACGACCGCCGCCGATCGCCTGGCGCCTCTGCGGCCGCGATTCTGGCGCTATTCGGACTTCCATTGGCCACAGCCGATCAGCCCGAGCACGATCTTCTACCGGCGGGCCGATCTGGCGCGTCATTTCTACTCGATCGTCCCTGATGTCGAGACCGAGCTGATGCTGTCAACCTACTACGGCTTTCCGGTCGGCAACTGGCCGAACGGCGCACCCTGGCTGAACTGGACCAGATACGAGACGCACCTGCGGGGCGTCGTGCGGAGGCTCAGAGACGATCACCTGCCCGACACGTTCGAGGTCTGGAACGAGCCGGACATCCCGATGTTCTGGAACGGCACGCGAGCGCAGTTTCACGAGCTGTACCTGCGGGCGTATCGGGTCATTCGGGCAGAGATGGGGCCGGATGTCACGGTCGCTGGGCCGACCCTCGGCACCTACATTCACGCAGACGTGGAGGCGTTTCTCGAGTTTTGCCTCGCCAACGGCTGCGAGGTCAACGACCTCACCTATCATGTGGCGGACGACTCGCCACCGGGCATCGCCGCCATTGCCGCCAATGCGCGGGACGCGCGCGCCTCGTTCCTCGAGAATCCGCGTTATGCTCCGCTCAAGATCCGGCGCATCGTGAACAACGAGATCGTCGGGCCGCGCTACACACACCAGCCCGCCGGGACGCTGACGCACTACGCCGAGTTCGAAGCGGGCGGCGCCGACTTCGGCGCGCGAACCACCTGGTTCGATAGCGCGGGAACTCCTGAAGCTTTCGACGGGATGCTCGCCGGGTTGCTGACCGCGGGCTCCCTGCAACCCCGCTCGGTGTGGTGGGCCCACAAGCTCTACGCAGACGGCGTCGCGACGCGCGTGGCGTCCTCGGTGAGCGGCCCTCATATCGTCGCGCTGGCCAGCCGCGCGTCGGATACCGCGTTCCCGCAGGTGCTCGTCGGTCACGTGGATTTCGTCAGGTCGTACACCAGGCAGCCGGCCTCGTTGAACGCACAACTTGTTTTGAACAGCATCACCTCGATGCCGCTGTTCAACGGGGTCCGGAGGGTGAACGTGCGCATCGAGTCGATTCCGGATACCGGCGAGGCGGCCTTGTCAGCACCCTCGCTGCTCTCGACCACAGCCGCGAACGTCTACGACGGCACGGTCCAGATCACGCTGCCGCCGATCGCGGTCGGCGCCGTGCTCAGGGTCACGCTGACCCCGCGGGACGATGGTTACCCCGATCCGCCCCAGGCCTTCCAGGCGAGCGCCAGCGACAACACGGTGTCGATGCAGTGGACGAGGCCCACGATCGGTCCCGCTGCGACCGGATATCTCCTCGAGGTGGGAGCGACGCCGAGCAGCTTCGCGCTGGCTTCGATTCCTCTCGGCGACGTGACGACGTTCGCGTCGGCCGCGCCGCCGGGCAGCTACTACCTGCGACTCCGCGCAACCAACGCTGCCGGGCAAAGCCTCCCGACACCGGTCATGCGCCTGGATGTCGGGTGCGTCGTGCCGCCTGGAATCCCCACCGGCTTGCGCGCGTCGGTCGCCGGCGGATCGGTGACCTTGAACTGGGATCCGGCATCCGGCAACGTCGGGCGCTACATTCTCGAAGCTGGCTCCGGCCCCGGCCTCAGCAACCTCGCGACGGCAGTACTTCCGCCGGCGGCGCTCTTCAGCGCGGTGGCGCCTTCGGGAACATATTTCATCCGCGTTCGCGCTGGCAACGCCTGCGGCACGAGCGCGCCCTCCGGCGAGATCTTCGTCGTCGTGGGGTCCGCCGCGACACTGCCTGGACCACCGGGCGCACCTGTCCCAACGGTGTCCGGCTCGAACGTCTCGCTGGCGTGGACCGCGCCCGCCAGCGGCGACGCACCGACCGGCTATGTCCTGGAGGCGGGCACCTCACGGGGTGAATCGAACGTGGCGCGGGTTCAGCTGGGTCCGGTAGCGTCGTTTGCCGTGGTCGGCGCCGTGCCAGGCACCTATTTCGTGCGGGTCCGCGCGGTGAACGGTGCCGGCATGGGTCCACCCTCGCTCGACGCGACGGTTGTTGTCGGGGGAACGCTGTCTGCTCGATGAGTTCCTTTCGCTGACTGCGATGGCGTAGCTCGACGGAGTGCCGACACACCTCCCGTGCGTAGGGTAAGCGCGCTCTGCAGCTCGCGGCCGCGCCGACCCGAACGTTCGTCAGTGGGAACTGAGTCGCAGGCTGGCTGCGCCGCGTGGACGGGCTCCGAGCCGCCGCCTGATACCAGGTGACCGCACAACCAGAACTTCGCGCCTTCGGTCTGCTCGATCCAGCTCCCGAGCACCTCACGCGAGCCGTCCGGCAAGACGACGAGGGCCAGATAGACGGCCTTGCTGCGACGACCGCTTCGTCGCGAATCTTCACGCGCAGGGCATCGAAGAACACGACCGGTACATGGCTCGAGAGGGACGCAAAGAGGCTCGGCCCCAGAGAGCACGGTTGATCGGAAGGTGAGAGATGGAGGCGGCGGGAGTTGAACGCAAGAGCGGCACGATCATTAACTGATTGATGGCGTGCGACTTCTGGCGATAACGCGTTCATTCGGCGGCACTTGGCGCAATTCGCCGAGTTCACTGACCTCCGCGGGACACCTCGGGAATCGACCCCCTTCTTGGAGGGATATTGGAGGCGGCGGGACACCGGTCCCGCCGCGCGATTTCGGACCCATGCTGGTGCACACGGGGCGACCGCTGGCGACGCGTTCGAGCGCCATCTCTCAGCCGGATCGGCGCCGCCGCGGCCGGCCTCACGCCGCTCTGGTCCTGGCGGCTTTCGGTATCGAGCCATGACGCGGTCGTGCTCTACGACGGTGAGTAACGGTAGAGCTGGTTGACGTCGCGTCCATCTCGGCGCTACTTTGTGCGTTGTGGCCCCCGCCGTTGGTCGGACTGCCTCGGCGAGCGCACCGTCGCACTTCCGCCCTCGAAGGGCGCCACACCTGGTTCTACCGCTGAAACGAGTGCGCCCACGCCTGGCCGTGTACAACGACACGCCCGGACGAGCGAACGGCACTCGTCCCCGGGCGATCGCCAACTCAGTCCCGATGACGCCACGGTCACACGTCTCGGGGGGTGAGGTCTTGTCCGACAGTCGCGTTCGTCGGCCGGATCGGGCTCCAGGGCAGTGCGAGCACTTTGCGTGGAGTTCGACGCTATACGAGAGTAGTGCCGAAGTATTGCGAGCCCGCGCTTTCGACCGATTGGCTGTAGGCCTCCCGAGGTGACCGGTATGGTTGACTATCCACAGCTCCTGCTGGTCGGCGCGCTCATCCTGGTGTCGGCAGGGACCGCCTCGGCTCAGCAAGGCCGCCCGCCGGAGGCAGAGACGGCATGCTTGCCTTCGTCTCTGAACGGGATGGCAATTCCGAGATCTACGTCATGAATATGGACGGGACTGATCTCCTGCGGCTGACCAACGATGCGGGACGCGATACGGATCCCGCCTGGTCCCCTGACGGCCAGCGAATCGCATTCGCGAGCGACCGTGCGGGCAGCTTGGACATTTATGTCATGAATGCGGACGGCTCGAATCCGGTGCGGCGAACGGACACGGGATCGAGCGACGCACCAGCGTGGTCGCCTGATGGGAGCAAGATCGCGTTCTCGAGCCAACGCGATGGACAATTCGGCATCTACGTAATGAGCGTGGATGGAGACTGGGCGAATCCCACGCGCGTTGGCCACGATCGGGGATGGAACGCTCATCCTGCCTGGTCACCTGACGGCGGGCAGATCGCCTTCGTGAGCGACTGGCGAGCCTTCGATTTTCTCTTTGATGTTTACGTCATGAATACCGACGGCTCCAACACCAGGATGCTGTTCGGTGGGCCATTCTTCTCGAGGGAGGGCCAGACCTTCTACTTTCAGCCTTCTTGGGCGCCTGATGGCGGGAAGATGGCGGTCGTAGTCTGCGGCTACGCGTGGGACAACTGCTACCCGAGCAGCTCCATAGCGATCGCGGATGGCGATGGACTGACGACGCTTGTGCAGGCGGGGGGATTTGCGAGGCCGGCCTGGTCACCCGACGGCAGCACAATCGCCTTCTCTTCCAGGGCGTGTCGCGACTGCGCGGGCTCGCTGCGGTATGTGAGTACAGACGGCACCAAGAGCGGGCTGATTTTCTCGAACGGTCACAGCCCAGCGTGGAGGCCGCGCTGACACGACGCCTAGCGCGTAAGTGCTAGGCCTTGCCGCTAGCGAGCCGGCGGGCTTACGGCGCCAAGCAGTTGACCTGCACTGTGAACGTCCGGTCGGTGGTAAACAACCGCTGCCGAACACCGGCTGAACGGAGCGAAGATGGTGGAGGCGGCGGGAGTTGAACGCGAGTCGGCGCGTCTGGCTAAGTCATTGATGGCGCTCGACTTCTGGGGCTAACGCGTTCAGTCAACGGTAGTTGCCGCTGCTCGTCACTTCACTGACGTCCTCTCGAATCCCCCGAGTTCGACCCTTCTGGAGAGATAGTGGAGGCGGCGGGACACCGTTCCCGCCGCCTCACGACCCAGGGATCGAACCGGAAGGAGTCTTGTCGATGCGAGCTCCCGAGGGCAGCGCGTAAGTCTGCCCTTAACCGCGTGGAAGCCTGGATGATTTCATAGGGGAATTCGTGGAACGGGCCGGCGCGGGCAACGTGCTGTTCGTTCAATTGAGTCTCGGTGAGCTATTTGAGCAGCATGTCCAGCGTGAGATTCGCGTCACTGGCGCTGGCGATCATCGAAATGCTGCCACTGGGCGTCCACCGAGTGGCGCCGGACGCGACCTCGACCCGCCGACCACTGTCCAGGATCGCGCCGGCGGTGACGAACACTCGCATTGCCGGGCCTTGGAGGGCCGGAGCTGATTCGCCCGGCGCAAGCGAATATATGCCTGGAACTCGCACGCGGCCGTCGTCGAACAGAAACCGGCCGACGCTTCGCCGTGGGGGGACAGCGGCGAAGCTCCAGGCTGACCGCTTGAGCTGGACTCGTCGCCAGTTCTGACCACCCTGCGCCTGGTGTCGCCAACCCGTACTGGGCGGCACGCGTTGACGCCGGCGTGAAGATCGCATCCCCAGACGTGAAGCTTGCCTCCGCAGCCGCGCCGCCTGGTGGCTGCAGCGAGACGGATGCTGGCGCGAGTACGACAGCCACCGAGTCCAGCGTGTGCTCGTGATAGTCCGTGGTGGCCGCTGTCGGAGTTCGACGAACGACGCGCACGTCGTCGTTCTCGAACGTGACGCGATGATAGCGGGCGCGAACGACTGGAATGGCGTCTTGGCTCGACGTCGCCACTGCACTGCCCATCACAATCAAGAACCGCCGCGGCCGGCGGGAGCACCTCGAAGGCCCGCCGGCGTTCGCTGGATGGACCAACGCCGCTCATAGAAGCCCCCTTCCGCCTCGAGGAACGCCTGGCGCGGATCCGCACGGAGCCGGCGCGCCTTCTCCAGAACCTCCACGAAAAGCGCTCGGCCCCGAAGTTGATCGAGCCACGGATGAGTGTCGAGCGTCGCGAGCGGCAGGTACCTCGCGGTCGATCGCCTCGCGAATGAGTTCGGAGGGCGCGATCGAGATCACCGCCGCCAGCCAACGACAGCCCCGTCACAAAGAACGCCTCCGGATCGCGCAGGCCGCCGGCAAACAGCGCGTCCACGGCGCTACGTAATGGACGCACGTCGCCTTCGGCCAGACATGCCATGCCCTCGTAGAGGCCGGCGAACGGCGCCATTTTGGCCTCCATGAGCTTGCGAGCCTGGCCGCGGCACTCGGCGGCCGCGCCGGGGTGCCCCGCTATGATCATCGCCAGGCCAGCGATCGGTTCCGTACCTCCGGCCTGCTCGATCGCGCGCTCGTAGTCACCAGCGACGAGGAGCGTGGTCCTGAACGCTGGTCTTGATCTTTGGGTCGAGCCGGCGTGCGCGTTCGTGGGCCGCAATCGACGCGTCCAAGAGCCCGCAGTACCGGCAGCTGTGCACCAACCCGGCAAAGAGATCCGGATCGTTCGCGCGCACAACGGCCCGCCTCGTGAGGCGCGCCATGGCATCCTTAGACCGCCCGTGGCCGACCTCGAGTTGGGCATAGACGCGATCAGCGAACGACAGATCGGGATTCAACTCGAGCGCCCGGTTGAGCGCCGCCTCGGCACGCGAGACGATGTCGGTCTCGTTCCGATACTTGCCGGTTACGCTATACAAGTGGCCCAGCCGAGCCCACGCGGGAGCGAATTTCGGATCGATCTCGACGGCCTTGAGGTAGTCTCGCGCGCAACGTCAATGGTCGCCGAGTCCAGCACCAGCTCATTGGCTCGCAGGTAGTGCTCGTAGGCTGTGGCACTGGCCGGCACGTCGTGGCCGAACGCCCGAGTCTCACGGCCCGACAGTGGGGGCGCCAGCGACTCCACAATTCGCCTCGAGAGAGGTCGTCCTGAAGGCGGAAGATGTCGTCGACCCGTCCCTCGTAAGTATCGGCCCAGATGACACGCGCGGCGCGAGAGTCAGCGAGCTGGACTGCGACACGCAGCCGCGTACCCGCCCTCAGGACCGTACCGTGGTCCCAACGTCAACGTTGGTGGCCTCGGCGACGGCTTTCAGGTCAGGCGCGTCGGCAGCGTGCCGCCCGCCATCAGTGTCGGTCGAACGACGAGGCTGTCGATGGCAGCAAGGGAGTTGGCGATCGCGTCCGCGAGACCGAACGCGAGGAAGTCCACTTCAGGATCTGGTTTGAGCAGGCGAAACGGCAAGACGATCACGCGGGTGACCGCCATGGCCCGCACCTGTCCGCACTCGTCTCGCGCGTGGATGCTGCGAAGGTCGTCCGCCACAGCTGCCGCGCTCGAGTAGCGCTGCGACGGTATCTTCGCCAGGCAGCGATGAATGACCCTGTCGATGCTGCCAACGGCGAGTGAGCCGCCGAGTACGGGGGCATCGTCGTTGAGAATCCGCTCGAGAATGGCCGGAAGCGATGCAGCCTCGAAGGGAGAGGTGCCGGTGAGCATCTCGTAGAGCACAACCCCGAACGAGAACAGGTCCGTTCGAGCGTCGACGGCATCTCCGCGCACCTGTTCTGGCGCCATGTATCGGGGTGTACCCACCATCGCTCCAGAGCTCGTGAGCGAAAGTACCGTCTCGGCGTCCACGGCCACGGACCGCGCGACGCCGAAATCGAGCAGCTTGATCCCGTGCGACGTCACGAAGATGTTCGACGGTTTCAGATCGCGATGGACGATGCCGTGGTCGTGCAGGGCGCCAAGCGCGGAAAGCACCGAGAGGCACAGAGCCGTCGCCTCATCCACGGGCATCTGGCCGCGCGCGATCCGCGCCGACAACGGCTCGCCCTGCAGTAGCTCGAGCGCAATGAACATCCGACCATCTGCATCCCCTACGTCGTAGACCTGACAGATGCCGGGATGGTTCACGCGCGCGGCCAGCCGCGCCTCACGCTGAAACCGCTCGCGGACGCCGATCGCATCCGTCAAGCGCTGGTGAATGACCTTCAGCGCAACGCGGCGGTCGAGGCGATCGTCCTGGGCCTCGAAAACAACCCCCATCCCTCCTTCACCGAGGGCCCGAACGACTCGATAGCGGGCCGAATCGCTCGGCGCTGGTCGGGGATTCGGTCACGACACTCGTGCCGCTGGCGGGATGTTGCTGTTCACTGGGAAGAAACTGTCGGGGTCGTACACGCGCTTGATCGCCGACAACCCGGGCGAAGTTCTGGCCCCACGCCGCGCGGACGCGAGCTGCGCTATCGTCCGAATCGAGGTGGTTGGAGTAGACACCGGCGCAGAACTTGTAGGGTCGAGGGGGTAAGTGGGACGGTGTCGCTCACTTGCGCTCCTACTCTCCGACTGTCTCATCGGCTCCGAACGTCGATCGGACCCGAGCGCCGCCGCAGGACGAATTCGGCACAGACAATAGCATGCGGTAGTCGGACCTTCGCCACGCTCGCGCTCGCGGCCTAACTCAACAGACAGAAGCAGGCGCCCTTCAACGACTGCGTGGAGGCGGCGGGAACCGGCTCGGACGCCAGCAGCGAGCGCTTCGCCGGACTCGCGAAAACTGGCCAGAATCCGGGCGCGCGCGCGTCTAGCTCGAGAGTCGTCCAGCGCTCGAAAACAGGCGCTCCGTGGAGAAATAGTGGAGGCGGCGGGAACAGCCGGATAGATCGCGCGAATTCCTTAGGAAATCGCGCGATCAAGGATGGTGG
>CAVTMO010000001.1:0-660046 GCA_963735875.1 uncultured Acidobacteriota bacterium | reverse complement strand
AAGGCCCACGCAGGGTCCGGCACCGGCGGCGCGGGCGGTGAGGTGGCCACCTCGCGCCAACGGCGCCGACCACCGGCACCGCTGGGCCAGCTATAATCCGCGCGCCATGCCGCTCCCAACCGGCTCCAGGCTCGGGGCGTACGAGGTCGTCGGCGCGCTCGGCGCTGGTGGCATGGGCGAAGTCTATCGGGCGCGCGACACGCGCCTCGGGCGCGACGTCGCCGTCAAGATGCTGCCGGCCGCGTTCGCCGACGATTCCGAGCGGATGATGCGGTTCGAGCGCGAAGCTCGGACACTGGCGGCGCTGAACCACGCGAGCATCGCCGGCATCCTCGGGCTGGAGGAAGACAACGGCACCCGCGCGCTCGTGATGGAGACTGGTGGCGGGCGACGACGCTCGCGCACGGATCGGGAACGGACCGTCCCGCTCGACGAAGCGCTCCCGATCGCGACACAGATCGCGGAGGCACTCGAAGACGCGCACGAGCTTCGGCATCATCCACCGCGATGTCAAGCCCTCGAACATCAAGCTCCCCCCCGATGGCGGCGTCAAGGTGCTCGACTTCGGGTTGGCCAAGGCGCTCGACTCGAGCCCGGCCCGGGGATCGGCGCCGGGCCAGTCGCCGACAATCACCTCACCGGCGATGACGCAGGCGGGCATAATCCTCGGCACCGCGGCCTATATGGCGCCCGAGCAGGCGCGGGGCCGGGCCGTGGACCGGCGCGCCGACATCTGGGCATTCGGCTGCGTGCTCTACGAGATGCTGGCAGGGCGGCGTGTGTTCGAGGGCGAGGACCTTGCGGACGTATCTCGCGCGTCCTGCAGCGTGACCCCGACTGGTTTCCGACTCCCGGCCGACACCCCCCCGAACCTGTTCGCCGTCTTCTGCGACGCTCGCTCGAGAAGGATCCACGGCGCCGGCTCGATATCCGCGGCCAGCCTGCGGTTGGAAATGAAGACGTCGGCTCCGGCACCAGCGGCACGGTGGCACCGGCAGCGGCCGTTAATCCGTCTCACTCGCGGTCGCGTCTCTCGATGACCGCCGCGTTCGCGGCCGGCGCCCTGCTGATGGCGGCCGGGTTCGCGGCGTGGCCGGCACCGCCGCTTCGCGACTCTGCTCCGCAGCGATACAGCCTGGCGTTACCGGAAGACATCGGTGGCCTGCATAGCCTGGCAATCTCTCCTGACGGACGGCACCTGGTGATCTCGGCACAGCGGGACGGCCGGTTCCAGCTGCTGCTCCGCCCGCTCGACGCGCTCCACTACGAGCCGATGCGCGGCAGTGAGGGTGGCCGCTACCCGTTCTGGTCGCCCGACAGTCGCTACATCGGGTTCTTCGCCGACGGCAAGCTGAAGAAGGTCCCGGCGAGTGGCGGCCCGCCGCAGGAGCTCTGCGAGGTGAGCGATCCGCGGGGCGGTTCGTGGAACCGCGACGACGTCATCATCTTTTCGCCGAGCGGCAACGCGGGCGAAGCCATTCAGCGGGTGTCGGCATCGGGCGGGACGCCGGCTGACGTGACCGCGCGCGTCCCCGGCCAGTTGGCGCGGTTCCCGGCCTTTCTGCCGGACGGCCGGCATTTTCTCTACGTGCTCGGGGGCACTCGGCCCGCCGTGCTCATGGCCTCGCTCGAGGGCACCGACACCCAGCAGGTGCTGCCCGACGGCAGTCCCGGCGTGAGCGTCGCCGCCGCCAGAGTGCTCTTCATCCGCGCCAACACTCTCATGGCGCAGCCATTCGACGCGGTGCGAGGTGTGGTGACGGGCGATCCGTTCCCGGTCGCCGACGAGGTCCCAACGACCACGAACGTGTGGTCCGCGCCCGTCTCGGCCTCCGAGACCGGCGTGCTGCTGTCCGAGCGCATTGCGGAACCGGTGTTCACCATCGTCGATCGCCGCGGCCTGCCGATCGGCGGGTCGGAACCGGCCTTCGGCTTTCAGATGGCGATGGCTCCCGACGGCTCGACAGCGGCATTCGTCCGCCGGCGTGGGCCGGGGCAGTCTCAGAACATCTGGGTGAAAGACCTGGTGCGAGGCAACGAGCGACCGTTGACCTCCACCGGCCGGACCGCACCCGACATGGAGCCGCACTGGTCACCAGCCGGCGACCGCATCGTCTTCGCATCGACGCGCAGCGGCGGGGTCTTCAACCTCTATCAGCGAGCGGCCTCGGGAGAGGGCCTGGACGAGTTGCTGCTGGCCAACGAGCAACCGAAGCATCCCTCCCACTGGTCCGACGATGGCGCCCATGTCGTCTTCGACCAGCGTGATCCGCAGACGCAGCGCAATCTCTGGGTCTTGCCGATGACCGGCACCGACCGCCAACCCGACCCGTTCCTCCGCACGGCGGCTGACGAGTTCGGCGGGCGTCTGTCTCCGGACGGGCGCTGGATGGCGTACACCTCGGACGAGTCCGGACGGCTCGAAGTGTACGTGCGGCATTTTTCCGACGGGGGCGGGCCATGGCGAATCTCGACCGGCGGCGGCTGGATACCGCGCTGGCGTAAGGACAGGGCGTGAACTCTACTTCTGGAACGGCGGACGACTGATGGCGGCTGATGTCCACGTCACGTCGACCGCGGCGTTCGACGCCGGCCAACCTGAGGTGCTGTTCACGGTGCCACGCCCGAATCTGGACGCGGGTGGGGTGGGCGCTTTCAGCGTGAGTGCGGACGGACAGCGGTTTCTCGTCAACGTTGCCGACCCGGGTGCGAGGTAGGACCGGCTCTGGAGGTGCTCGTCAACTGGAGCGCTGCACTGCCACGTTGATGATCGCGATCTGACCGCCGGTCCTGCACGCCACGGGTCAGGTGGCGACGATATAATCCGCGCGTCGCCGAATAAGCCTGGCCCCGCATGCGAAGCATTGGTCCGTACGAGATCGTCGCGCCGCTCGGCGCCGGCGGCATGGGCGAGGTGTATCGCGCCACGCGACACGCGCCTGGAGCGCGAGGTCGCGCATCAAGGTGCTGCCCGCCGCGTTCGCCGCCGACCCCGAGCGGCTGGCCCGCTTCCAGCGCGAGGCGGAGGTGCTGGCGTCGCTCAACCATCCGCACATCGCCGCGATCTACGGCCTGGAGGAGGCGGCGGCGTCACGCGCGCTGGTGATGGAGCTGGTCGAGGGCGACGACGCTCGCGGAGCGCATCGCGCGCGGCGCCGATGCCGCTCGACGACGCGCTGCCGATCGCCCGGCAGATCGCCGAGGCGCTCGAAGCCGCGCACGAGCAGGGCATCATCCACCGCGACCTGAAGCCCGCCAACATCAAGGTGCGCGCCCGACGGCACCGTCAAGGTGCTCGACTTCGGGCTGGCGAAGGCGCTCGACGCCGCGCGATCCGCGACGCGTCGCGGCGATCCGGCGAACTCGCCGACGCTCACCTCGCCGGCGATGACGCATGCGCGGGCGTGATCCTCGGCACGGCCGCCTACATGTCGCCGGAGCAGGCCAAGGGCAGGCCGTCGATCGCCGCGCCGACATCTGGGCCTTCGGCGTGCGTGCTCTACGAGATGCTCACCGGCGCGCGCGCCTTCGACGGCGAGGACGTCACCGACACGCTGGCGCCGTCCTCACGAACGAGCCCGACTGGTCGCGCGCTGCCGCCGATCGACGCCGCCCGCGGTGATGACGCTGCTGCGGCGGTGCCTGGAGAAGCACGCGCCGAAGCGTCTGCCGCACATCGGCGTCGCGCGGCTGGAACTGGAGTCGCCCGTGCCGGCGCCCGGCGCGGCCTCCATGCCGTCGGCCGCCGCACCGCTGAAGAGCGTTCCGGATCGGCGTCCTGGCGTGGGCAGGGATGGCTGCGGCGCTGGCGGCCGGTATCACCGGCGGGATGTGGTGGGCATCACGGACCGCGCCCGCGGTGCCCGCATCCATCTATCGCTCCACGCTGCTCATCCCCAGCGAGCAGAGCCTGATCGTCAACGCGCCCTCGAACCGTTTCGCCCTGTCGCCAGACGCCGCGCACCTCGCCTACGTCGGAAGGAACGGGCCGACGCGGCAGCTCTGGCTGCGGGCGCTGGACGGCACGACCGCACAGCCCATCGCCGGGACGCGTGGCGCGAGCTCGCCGTTCTGGTCGCCCGACAGCCGCTACGTAGCGTTCTTCGCAGAAGGCAAGCTCCTGAAGGTGGACCGCGCCGGTGGGCCGCCGGACACGATCGGCGAGAGCTCGTTCTTCGGCCAGAACGTCAACGGCACCGGGGTACGGGCAACGTGATCATCGTCGGCTCTCCTTACGTCGGCTCTCCTTACATACGTGGAGAGGGAGACACGGGGCGCGCGGGTGCGCCCCAATCGCAACTCCAGCGCATCTCGGTGCTGGGCGGAACGCTCGAACCGCTGACCACGCCGGACCCGTCTGGCGGCGAAGACCGGCACAGCTTCGCCCACTTCCTCCCCGACGGCCGGCACTTCCTGTACGTGGCTTACAAGGGGCTCGCGTCGGTTGCGACCTACGTAGCGACACTCGACCGGCCGGGCGAGCGCGTCAGGCTGATGGAGGGCGGGTCGAACCTCCAGGTCGCGCAGGACGCGCTGGTCTTCATGCGCGGCAGCGCGCTGGTGATGCAGCCATTCGATCCCGCATCCCGGACGCTGTCCGGTGAGCCGGTCACGATCGCCGATGCCGTTCTGACGAATACGACCATCCCGTTCGGCGGGGCGTTCTCGGTGTCCGCGGCTGGCGCGCTCGCCTACCAGAGTGCCACCCTCGAGAGCGGGATTGGCTCGTCGCGCGGACACCGAGCTCGTGTGGCGAACGCGAAGCGGCGCGGAACAGGTCGTCATCGACGAGCCGTCCGATTACCGGAATCTGTCGGTGGCTCCAGACGGCCGGCGCGCGGTCGTCAGCCAGATTGGCGACCAGGCAGGCGGCGCCAACCTCTGGATCGTCGACCTGGCTCGGTCGGTGCGCCGCCGCTTGACCTTCGGCACCGCGGACCGGGCGGGCGTGTGGCTGCCCGACGGGCTGGGCGTGATCTTCACCGCCGCGAAGGAGGGCCGGATCGACTTGTATCGCAAGAGCACGGATGGCACGGGAACGGAGTCCGAGGTGCTGAGCGACGAGCGGTTGAAGGCGTCGCAGAGCGTCTCGCGCGATGGACGCGTCCTCCTATTCGAGACCGGAGACGACATCTGGAGCCTGCCGCTCGACGGCGCGGCCAAGCCGGCGCCCTTCGTCGCGACGGCGTTCGAGGAGCGCTACGCGCAGTTCTCTCCCGATGGGCGCTGGGTCGCCTACACCTCGGACGAGTCGGGACGGATGGAGATCTACGTGCGCGCCTTCCCGGGCGGCGAACGGCCTCGTGCAGGTCTCCCCGAACGGCGGGGATCTGCCGCGCTGGAGCGCGGATGGGAAAGAGCTGTTCTTCTTCAACGACGGGAAGATCGTGGCGGCGTCGGTCGGAACACCGGGCGGCCGGTTCGACGTCACGTCGGTCACGCCGCTCTTCGACTGCCGGCCACCCGACGGGTTCCGCCGCCAGTTCTACGACGTCGCGCCCGACGGCCGGTTCCTGATGATCTCGCCCGATTCGTTGCCGGGACCCACGCCGCTGACCTTGCTCGTCAACTGGCGCGAGCTGCTGACCCGGGCGCGCTGATCGTGCCGACGCGGCCACCGACCGCGGTTACGATGGCTGTTGCAACTTCGACACTGCTGAGACGGCCCAGTCGGTACGAATTGATGACCAGGGACCCCAGGCAACCAAAACGGACCGGTCACGCTCGTGTGGTAGTGACGACCGCCTCCGCCGCCGTGCTGCTGATGCTATGGGCGGGATCCCACCTGGCAGGCACGTCGAGCGTTGTGGACACCACGAACCTTTCCACAATCCTTCGAACCCAGCTGCAATTCTCGAACTCCGAGCTGTCGGCGCTGACTCAAGGACAGCCAGTTGTGAAGACGCTGCCGGCGACCATCAATCGAGAAATGACCACCGCCGGCGCCGTGCGCATCCGCAGCGACGCCATGTGGCGTTTCGTCAACCAGTTCAAGACGCTCGAGGGATTCAAGACCAGCCAATTCGTGTTGCAGATTCAGAAATTCAGTGACCCGCCGCAGTTGAGCCATCTCGACTCGCTGATAGTGGATGAAGAGGATATCGAGTCCTTGAGAGAGTGCCGAGTTGGCGCGTGTGACGTCCAGTTGGCTGCAGACGATATCAGCCGTCTCAGCGCTGACGTGAACTGGCGGTCGCCGACGGCAGCCGAAGACGCCACGGCACTATACAAAGGCATCCTCTTTGCGCATCTGACCAGGTATCGAACCGGCGGCAACGATCAGCTCGTCCACTATCAGGATCGCGAGGCGGCCGTTCGATTGGCGGCCGAAACCACCGCTCTTCTCGACGCGAAGCCGTCGCTGCTGGACCATGCCCCAGCGCTGCAGGATCACATCCGACACTACCCGGCAGGAGCGGCCGAGAACATCGAGGATTTCTTCTATTGGTCCAAGGAGGTGTTCGGCTTCAAGCCGGTCATCGGCATGAACCACGTTCGTGTCTTTACGGACGGCAGCACCGGAAGCGTGACGGTCGTCACGACGCAGATCTATGCGAGCCATTACCTGGAAGGATCGGTCGCCGTCAGCCGATTGATGCCCGATCGCGACCAAGGGAACGAGCCCGCCTTTTATTGGCTCTACATGAACCGCAGCCGGGTGGGGCGGCTCGCCGGGCTCCTCGGTTCGGTGTCGCGTCCCATCGTCCAGCGACGTGCCCGTTCGGGGCTGATGAAATCGCTGTCGCAAACCAAGCAACGTTTCGAGGCCGCGCGATAATTCACGCTCGAGGGGTGACGCCATGAGCATGAAACGAAGGGATTTTCTGGCGGCCGGTCTCGCACTGAACTTCAGTCCGCTGGCGATTGCGCTGGCGCAGCCAGGCGGCGCGACCCCGGGACGCGGCGCGACCCCAACCCGCTCGGCGAAGACGACCAGGATGTTCAAATCGCCCGGCTTGTATCCCAACGCGCTGGCCGTGATGACCGACGGACCCGGAGGCTTGTGGATCGGGCAGCAGAAGGTCACTGCCTCAAAATGCGCCGACCTACAACCTGCCCCTGGACCCGGACCGCGATGAGATGGCGTGGCTCGTCGATTGGAACGGCAAGCTGCTCAAGTCGGTCCAGACTCATTCGCGCAATACCTCCGGCATGGCGTACGGCGACGGCTGCGTCTGGATGGGCGCGAACGCCGAGCCATACGGCATCTTCCAGGTCGACATGAACGGCAAGCAGATCACCCACCGTCAGATTCCGCTCGGCATCGACGGCAGGGGCGGTGGCACACACGGTGTGAAGTGGCACAACGGCAAGCTCTGGATTGCCGCCTTGCGCCTGGGCGGTATCTTGCGTGTCGATCCGAAGACGTGGGTTCCCGAAGCCTTGATCCGCGTGAGTTCGGAGGAGCGGCCTCGCCTTCACGACGTGGCGTTCGACGACGAGGGAAATATCTGGGTCGTCACCGGCAACAACAGCACCAGCTATGCCGGGGGAAAAGCCGGGTTGAACAAATACGACGGCAAGACCGGTCAACTCCTGATGACGGTCGAGTTGCAGCCCGGATCGTGTGACCCGCACGGGCTCGTGTGGCACGATGGCCGCCTCGTCAGCTGCGATGCCGGCATCCACCCGGGATGGAAGGGCATGGAGAGCCCGCACACCGGTTACATCTTCAGCATCGAGCTCATCTAGCTACTTCGTCGGCACGCGCTGCTTCAGCTCCTCGAACCAGTTCTGTACGACATTGATCGACGGCGCAGCGTTGGTGTCTCTTGCCTCTTCCTTCATCATCAGGAATCGCTGCCCGTCCGCGCTGACATCGTACTGGCGCACGGTGGTCCCCTCGCCCCCACTGAAGTACCGTCCCTCGACCAGCCGCATCGGCGGGCCAGCCGACCAGACCGAGCCCCGAGCTTCCACCGGCACCCCCATCAACGCGCCGTCAGGCGCCACATAGAAGAGTTCCCGCCCGTTCCGCGCCCAGAGCGGCTGCGTTCCGCCGCCGGTCGAGACCTGCCACAGACCGCGATCGACGGCTGGAAACGGCTGGACGTAGACTTCGTACGCACCCGATCTGTTGGACTCGTACGCCAGCCAGCGGCCGTCCGGGGACACGACGCCACCGCGCTCGTCGAAGCGTGTTTCCACGAGCGGCTTCACTTGCGGCGTCGGGGTCATCGTCAGCAGGCGGATGTCTGCGAGCGCCGCAGGCGTCGCTTCGTTCAAAACGACCTGAGTGGCATCGGGGGTGATGCCGGTCGGGTACTGCGGGTTCGGGCTATCGGTCAGCCGCGTGGCCGTCCCGGTGCCGTCGGCCGCCTGGGCGTAGAGATTCGGGCTGCCGCCGCCGCGGAACGAACTAAAGATGATGCGCGCACTATCGGGCGTCCAGATCGAAATGTTGCCACCGTCGAGCGTCCCGGCGGTCAGCCTCGCGCGCGCGAGATCCCAGATCCAGATATTCAAGGCATTGAGGACGGCCACGCGCGTGCCGTCGGGCGCCAATCGGGGGTGGACGTACGATTGAGCTTCGGCGCCGAGCGGCGTCTCGCGACCCTGCCTATCGACCCACACGAGCGTGCGTGTGGCCTGGGGCGCGACGTTCGCCGACAGATACACGATCGTCCCATCGTCAGCCACGTCGTACTCATACGCGCCTTGACCGCTGACCGCGACCGGGGCGAGGAGCGGCACTGGGGCTCCGACCACGGTCCGCTGCTCGAGGTCGAACACGACGGCGCGGAGCGTGCCCTCCGTTCCATACACCAGGTGGCCGGACCGCAGATACTTCGCGTTATTCCCGGTGAGGAGCACAGTCTTTGCACCGGTCTCCAGGTCCAACACTGCAATCCGGGCGCCGTCTGGCCCTCCGCCCGCGTACCCGATCGTGAAGAGCAACGCCCGGCCGCCCGGCAGGAACTCGGGTCTGGCGTGTCTGAACTCACCTTGCGCCCGGTCGGGCGTCGTCAGCGTCTCTGCCTCGCCACCCCCAGCCGAGACCCGCCTCAATCCAGCACCACTGGACCCTGCGTAGACGATCGTGCCGTCGGCACCCCAGGTGGCGCCCAAGGGCCCGCCGCTGGGGTCCTTGTCCTCGAACACTGTCACCGGCGGTCCGCCGGTCATCGCCACTTTCTTGAGAACGTTTCCGTCGAAGAATCCCACCCACTGACCGTCGGGGGAGATGAACGGTTGCGTGGGTGAGCCCAGACTGATGAGCGGCGTCGCCTCGAATTGATCCAGGCGACGTACCACGAGTTGACCGGCCGCGGTGTACACGATCCGCGATCCGTCCGAGGTGATGGCGAGACTGCCCCCACCTCTCGAGGAACTCACGAGCGCGGTGGCGCCGGACGTCTGGATCGTCGTACGCATGACGCGGGCCGGACCGGGTCGGGTGGTGATCCAGACGGCCCCGCCCGCCGCGGCCCCACCGACGACAAGCGCGGCCGTCGCGATCACTGCCCCGCGCAGCCATCCCGCGCGCGAAGCAGTCGCCGGCAGCGTGACCACGTCGGACGCCGGCACCGTCAACGCATCGTCGATCTCCAACCGCGCACCGGCGGCATCCGAGAGGCGGCGCTTCCGATCCTTCTCGAGACAGCGCCGCAGCAATCGCCGAATCGACGCGGGTGTCTCGGGCGGCAACGTGCGCCAATCCGGTTCGGCCCGCAGCACGGCTGCCAGCGTGTCGCTGACGTCGTCGCCGGCAAAGGCGCGCGCGCCGGTCAGCATTTCGTAGAGCACGCAGCCGAACGCCCAGACGTCGCTGCGCTTGTCCACCGTGCGGCCCTTGGCCTGCTCGGGACTCATGTACGCCGCGGTGCCGAGGATCATCCCCGCCTGCGTCATCGCCGGCGTGGTGATGGTCGGCGATTGCGAGACATTCGGCGACATCGCGCCCGTCGGTTCCATCGCTTTCGCCAGGCCGAAGTCGAGCACCTTCACGGTGCCGTCGGGCCGCACCTTGATGTTCGCCGGCTTGAGATCGCGATGAATGATCCCCTGCTCGTGCGCGGCTTCGAGCGCTTCGGCGATCTGCTTCGCGATGGGCAAGGCTTCGTCGAGGGAAATTCGGCCTTGGGCGACGCGGTCGGCGAGCGTCGGCCCCTCGACCAGTTCCATCACGAGGGCGTGCATGCCGGCGGACTTCTCGAACCCGTAGATCGCGGCGATGTGGGGATGATTCAGCGACGCGAGCGTCTTGGCCTCGCGCTCGAACCGCGCCAGGCGTTCGGGGTCAGATGCGAACGCGTCCGGCAGGATCTTGATCGCGACCTGGCGGCCAAGAGTCGTGTCCGTCGCCCGATACACTTCGCCCATTCCGCCGGCGCCGATGCTGGCGATGATTTCGTAGACGCCGAGTCGGGCGCCAGGAGTGAGGGCCAAGTGTGACGCGAGTATACGCGCGGGAGCGCAGGGCGGACGGGTTCGTCTCGAGTGACTAAGCAACAGCCGTGGACGCCCCCAACGCGATCCCATTGAACGTGAGCTGCTTTCGGGCGAGGAACACCGAGTCGCCAAATTCATGACTCCGGTAGCCACCGGCTTCCGCCTCAGTGTCCATCCGGCCGAGCGTTTCATCGTCCTGAAAGGCGCGGAGCAGCTCATGGTGGCTGGTCCCTCGCTCGTGCATTCCGGACACGATGGCATCCACCACGCGAAGGCGGGTGTGCGGACCGACGCGTTCGGTGGCGATCCCGTATCCCGGCTGGACCGTCCCGTCAGGGCGCGCTGCATGCTCCAGGGACCGGACGACCGTCGTGCCGATGGCAATCACGCGGCCCCGACGCCCGCTCGGCGCATCGATCAGCGCGGCCGTTGATGGCGGGATGTAATACGGCTCGTCGAACGGCAGACGTCGATCGAGTTCCGCGTCGCCGGTCGATGAGATCCCCGCCGCGTGGGTCAGGGTGGCAAACCGCGCACCGCGTGAACGGAGTGACCCGATCGCGCTCCAGTCGAGGATGAAGCCCGCCGACGGCGGCTCGAACGCGACCGGCTGGCCCGCAATCCGCGTCCAGGTATCCCAAATCGCCAGTGGTTCCGGGAGATGCGCGTACTGGATCGGCCGTCCATGACGCGCGACGCCTTCCCATATCTCCGCGACCGAGTCGCGGAAGTGCACCTCGATCAAGCGTGGATGTCCGAGCATCCGCACGACCTCCGCGCTGAGTGGTCCGAGCTGGAGCGTGTCTCCCGGCTGCAGGACGGGCGGGGGTGATCGCTGCTCGGTCGGCGTGCGAAAGTCGCCCGCGCCGAACACGATTGCCATGAATCGCCGGACGCCCTCGGGCAGGAGCGTCTCTCGTCCGGCGAGCCGCAGCTCCACGGGAGCGCCCGTCGGCAGATGGACGCCGGTGAGGCTTGCCGGCAAGGTCGACGCATCGTTCGCGATGACGATGTCGCCGTCGCGCACGAGGTCCGGGAACTCGGCTCTCGCCCGATGGGTCACCCCGCCATCCGCATCGACGACCAACAGCTTCGCATCTGCCGCCCGCTGGATCGGCACGCCCGCAGGAATCATCGAACCGCCTCTGGGATGATCGCGGCCTCATCAGCGCGTGGCGCCCAAGCGCTGGCGGCAATCACTTCCGCGAGCTCCCAGGCCGCTACTTCCGGGCGCTTCAGGGTCGAGCGGTCCGCATCAGGCACGGCCACCGCGTGCAGCGGCGTGTCCATGTCGCCCGGGTCGAGGGACAGGACGCGGATCCCTTCGCCGGTGAGCTCCTCGTTCCAGATTCGGCTCAGATGATGGAGCGCCGCCTTGCTCGCGCCGTAGGCGCCCCACGTCGGGTAGGCGTTGATGGCGGCATCGCTCGACACGTTCACCACCAGCGGGCGACGACCTTCCCGTGCGGAGGCGGCGAGCGACCCCAGCAACGCCTTGGTCAGGCGAAATGGGCCGACGACGTTGGTCGCGAGCGCGAGCTCCAGGTCCTCGCACTCGGTGTCGGCGAGCGGGACCAGCGGCACCGGCCCGAGCGACGACGCGTTGTTGACGAGGACGTCCAGGCCGCCCAGGACGCCCAGCGCCTGGATCGCGATCGCATGGGTGTCGTCCTTCCGCGAGACGTCGCCGACGATGCCATGCACATCGGGCCACTCGCGCGTGGTCCGCTCGACACCGTCGCGACCTACGCGCGACGAAGGCGACGCGGGCGCCGCGGTTGCGGAGCTCGCCAACGAGCGCGCGGCCGAGTCCGGACGTTCCGCCCGTGATCACCACGCGCAGCCCTTGCAGGGATGTATCGGTCATGACGTGTACCTCAAGACGTGTGTTGACATCTTCCACCCTACAAGTTAAAGTTAACTTTAAGTCAAGTCCTTTGTCGCCCACTCCATGGCCATGGCCGAGCTCCTGACCATCACCGACGTGGCCCGCCGCAGCGGCGTGGCCTCCTCGGCGCTCCGCTTCTACGAGGACCGGGGACTCATCGCCTCGGAGCGGGCCGGGTCGGGTCACCGCCGCTACCCGCGGGCGGTCCTTCGGCGCATCGCGTTCATCGTCTTCGCGCAGAAAATTGGTCTGTCGCTGGACGAAATCGGCGCCGAGCTGTCGAAGCTGCCGCACAACCGTGTGCCTGAGCGGGCCGACTGGGCAAGGCTCTCGGCCGACTGGACCAGGCGCGTCGACCGAGCAGATCGGGGAGCTGCAGCGGTTGAGGGACGGGCTGACGCAGTGCATCGGCTGCGGATGTCTGTCCCTGCAGCAGTGCCAGCTCGCCAACCCGGGGGATCGCGCCGGCCGGGCCGGGCCGGGACCGCGGTTCTGGATTGGGAAGGAGAAGCGCGCCACCCGCAGCTCAGGGCCTTGAAGGCGCGGCCGGTTCGTCACAGCCCTTCGCCCCAGGTCGGGCGGCGCTGCCAGACCCGATGGTATTCTGCGCGCTTCGGCCGATCCTGGCCGCGTCTGCCGCACAAGGTCCGCCATGCCCCGACCTGCCCGGATGTCCGTCGGCCGCCCGTTCGGCCCGGTGCTCGTGTTGCTCGCCGCCGCCTGCGGCGCCGTGGTGACGGCACGCCAGGCGCCGGGAAAGCTGGGCGTCGATCTGGCGACGTTCGATCGCTCGGTGCGGCCGCAGGACGACTTCAACCGCTTCGTCAACGGCACCTGGATCAAGAACACCGAAATTCCACCGGACCGCTCGTCGTGGGGCTCGTTTCCGGAGCTCTCCGAGAAGAGCGACGCGGCGCTGCAGCAGATCATCGACTCGGTCACGAAGACGCCGCAGAAGCCGGGCTCCACCGCGCAGCAGGTCGCCGACGCGTATCTCGCGTTCATGGACACGGCGCGCATCGAGGCCCTCGGTATCGAGCCGCTGGGCAACGAGCTGAAGTCGATTGCCGCGCTCACGGCGCCGGCTGACCTGGCCGGCCTCCTCGGCAGGATGGCCCGCGTCGGCGTGGCCGGACCCTTTGGCGCCTTCGTCGTCCAGGACCAGAAGCAATCCGACGCCTACATCGTCGCGGTGAACCAGGGCGGCCTGGGCATGCCCGACCGCGACTACTACCTGCGGCCCGACCCCAAGCTGGAGGCGACCCGCACCGCCTACCTGCGCTACATCACCACCATGCTGACGCTGGCCAAGCAGCCCGATCCCGAGGGCGCGGCCAAGCGCATCATGGCGCTCGAAACCGCGATTGCCGAGAAGCACTGGGACCGCGCCCGCAACCGCGACCGCGATGCCGACCTACAACAAGATGACGGTGGCCGAACTGAACGCGCTCACGCCGTCGTTCAGCTGGCCGGCGTTCTTCCGGGCCGCCGGGATCGAGAAGGCCACCCACGTCGTGGTACGGCAACCCGACTACCTGCAGGCACTCGACGCCATCCTGCGCGACACGCCGCTCGCGACCTGGAAGGATGCGCTCACCTTCCGCGTGCTCACGACCTACGCGGACGAACTGCCCGAGGCCTTCGGCGTCGCGCAGTTCGAGTTCCGCGGCAAGACGTTGTCGGGCCAGCAGGAGATGCGGGCGCGGCTGGAAGCGCGCCGTCGACGAGGTGGAAGGCGGCGCTCGGCGAGGCGGTCGGCAAGCTCTACGTGGAGCGCCACTTCACGCCCGAGGCCAAGGCGCGGATGGACCAGCTCGTGAAGAACCTGCTGGCGGCCTTCGAGCAGGGCATCGACGAGCTCGAGTGGATGAGCCCGGAGACCAAGGCCCAGGCCCAGGCCAAGCTCGCGAAGTTCACGGTCAAGATCGGCTATCCCGACAAGTGGCGCGACTACTCGTCGATCGCCATCAAGACGGACGACGCTCGTCGGCAACGCCAAGCGCGCCTTCCAGTTCGAGTACGACGACAATGTCACGCAGCTCGGCCAGCCGGTCGATCGCAGCGAGTGGGGCATGACGCCGCAGACGGTGAACGCCTACTACAACTCCGCCAACGAACGAGATCGTGTTCCCGGCCGCCATCCTGCAGCCGCCGTTCTTCGATCCGAGGCCGACGACGCCGTCAACTACGGCGGCATCGGCGCCGTGATCGGCCACGAGATCAGCCACGGCTTCGACGATCAGGGCAGCAAGTCGCGACGGCGACGGCAACCTGCGCAACTGGTGGACGCCGGACGACCTCGAGGCGTTCACAGGACCGGACCAGCCGCCTGGTGGCGCAGTACGACGCCTACGCAGCCGCTCGACGGGCCTGCACATCAACGGCGAGCTGACGCTCGGCGAGAACATCGGCGACCTGGGTGGCCTGGCCGTCGCCTACCGGGCCTACCAGCTCTCGCTCGGCGGCAAGCCGGCGCCGGTCATCGACGGCTTCACCGGCGATCAGCGCTTCTTCCTCGGCTGGGCGCAGGTGTGGCGCACGCGCATGCGCGACGACGCCATGCGCCAGCAGCTGCTGACCAACCCGCACTCGCCGGGCAACTACCGGGCGTTCGTGCCGCTCACCAACCTGGCGGCGTTCTACGACGCCTGGGACGTCAAGCCCGGCGACGGCATGTACCGTCCGCCCGAGGAGCGCGTGAAGATCTGGTAGCGGCTGCCGGCAACGGCGGGGCTAAGATCGCGGGCTCATGATCCGACGCGCCCTGCTCACAACCGGCGGCGCGGCGATGCTCGGCGTCGGGCTGGGCGGGTGCCGGCCGGCCCGTGCACCGCACTCAGGTGCTTCCCGAGCGGTTCGCCGGCGATCGCGCCCGCTTCGCCCGCCTCGAGCGTGAAGCCCGCATCGTGGCCTCGCTGAACCACCCCAACATCGCGGCGATCCACGGGGTGGTGGACTCGGGAACTGGCCCGGCGCTGGTGCTCGAGCTGGTCGGTGGATCGACGCTCGCCGAGCGCCTCGACGCTGGCCCGCTGTCGATCGAGGACGCTCTCCGCGTCGCCCGCCAGATTGCCGACGCGCTCGAAGCCGCCCATGAGCAGGGCGTCGTGCATCGCGACCTGAAGCCGGCCAACGTCAAGGTCCGGCCGGACGGCACGGTCAAGGTGCTCGATTTCGGCATCGCCAAGGTCCTCGACGAGCGCCGGGCCGCCGCCATCGCGCACCGCGGCGACAATCAGTCTCACCGACGCTGGGGTGGTCATCGGCACGCCGGCCTACATGAGTCCCGAGCAGGCGCGCGGCGGCGGAGGTCACGCAACCGGTCGGACGTCTGGGCGTTCGGCGCGGTGCTGTTCGAGATGCTCACGGGCCGCCGGCCGTTCGCCGGAGCGACGAGCGTCGGATGTCCTGGCGGCGGTCCTGCAATCGACGCCGGATTGGAGCGCGCTGCCCAGCATCGACGCCGCCGTCGATCGCCCGGCTGGTGCGGCGATGCCTGGAACGCGAACCGAAGGCTCGCCTCCACGACATCGGCGATGCCCGGCTCGAGTATCGAAGACGCCGAACGGGCGCTGCGCGGTGACGATCCGCTCGACTCCCGTCTCAGCGGCGCCGCCCGTCGCGGGCAGGTCGGCGCCGCCGCACGCTCGGCTGGATGGCGCTGGCCGGGGTCTTGACGCTCGCGCTCGCTGGCTACCTCGTCCTGCGCACTCAGCGACGACGCCGCCCCCGAGATCCGGCTCCAGCCGGCGCCACCTCCGGGGACGCGGTTCGTCAGCGTCCCGGCGGTATCGCCCGATGGCCGCGAGATCGTGTTCGTCGCTGCCCCGGAAGCTGGTGGCGAGGCACGGCTGCGCGGCGGCCGCTTCAGTGCCGCCGCAGCGACCGAGTTGCCGGGCACCGGCGGCGCGAGTTATCCGTTCTGGTCGGCGGACGGCCGCGCCGTCGCGTTCTTCGCCGCCGGCCAGCTCAAGCGCGTGGCGATCGCCGGTGGCAATCCCGTGGTCGTGTGCGAGGTGCCCGCCGGCCGCGGCGGGCTGTGGCTCGACGACGACACCATCGTGTTCGCGCCCACAGCGACCTCGCCGCTGCTGCGCGTCAGCGCCGCGGGCGGGTCGCCGGTGCCGCTGACCGCGCTCACCGAGGCCGAGACGTCGCATCGGTTCCCTCAGCGTCTTCCCGGGCGCCAGCTGCTGTATTTCTCCGTGAACCGCGCGCCCGAGAAGAGCGGCACGCGGCTGGTCGCGCTCGACGACCCGAATCGGGAGATCGCGTTCATCCCGACCCGGGCGCGGCAGAGTGACGTGAACGGCTTCCTGGTGTTCACGCCAGCGCACCTGGCGGGCCGGCGCCAGTGCTCGCGCAGCGAATGACGCTTCCCGGCGGCCAGCTGAGCGGCGAGCCGATCCAGATCGGCGAGACCCGCGTCTCGGAAACCTCTGGGACGCCACGTCGTCGCCACGGCTCCCGGCGGCGTCGTCGCGATGCTCGGTCCCGCCGAGGGCATCGGACAGTTCACCTGGATCGCTCGGGACGGTCGCGTGCTCGACATCGTCGGCCCGCCCACCAGCCAGTTCGGCGTCGAGCTGTCGCCCGATCGGCGACAGCTCGCCACCTACCGATCCGGCGAGATCTGGACGATGGATCTGGCACGGCCGGTCCCGATCCGCGTCACGGCAGGTGGCCTCAACCGCCATCCCATCTGGTCGCCCGACGGCACCCACATGCTCACGCTGCTGCAGGGGCGCGGGATCGGCACTTTCGATCTCGTCACCACCGACGATCGCGACCGGCGGCGCGACCACCGCGCTGCAAGGCGCGAACATGCAGAAGCCCATGGGCTGGACGGGCGATGGACGGCTGGTGTGGATCGCGGCCGTACCGTCCGGTCGCGGCGACACGTCGATCTTGACGATGCTGCCGGGCAGTGAGCCGCTGCTGATCTTTCGAGAGAGCACTCAGATGTACGAAGCTCGAGTGTCTCCGGACAACCAGTGGATCGCCTTCGCCTCCAACCGGTCCGGCCGTTTCGAGATCGAAGTGAGCCGCTTTCCTGAAGGCGGCCCACGCTATCCCGTGTCCGTGGACGGCGGCGGCTATCCGCGCTGGCGAGCCGATGGCCGAGAGTTGTACTTCCTTTCTGCGGACGCCCGGCTGATGGTGACGACGTTCTCGGCCGGCTCGCGACCGACGATAGGCCGGCCCACGCCGCTCTTCGAGGCGAGGCTGATCGCCCATCCTGATCGCGGGAACTTTGCGGCGTATGAATACGATGTCGCGGCCGACGGGTCCCGCTTTCTGATCAATCGGATGGTCTCGCCGCCGGAGGCGAGCATGACCGTCATCGTCGGCTGGAACCCGCCGCGCTGAGGGACGTCGGTCCTGGGCTCGGGTCTCTTCGTTCTCGGCGCGCCCCAAGAGACGCCGACAACCGGCATCTCCACCCCAGCTATAATCCGCTGCCCCATGCCGCTGCCCCCCGGCACCCGGATCGGTCCTGTACGACGTCGTCGGCCCGCTTGGCGCCGGCGGCATGGGCGAGGTCTATCGCGCGCGACGACACGAAACTCGGCCGCGACGTCGCGCTGAAGATCCTCCCCGACGCGTTTGCCGCCGATCCGGACCGTCTGGCGCGGTTCGAGCGCGAAGCCAGGACGCTGGCCTCGCTGAATCATCCACATATCGCGCAAATCTACGGCCTCGAGGAGGCCGACGGCGCCCATGCGCTGGTGATGGAGCTGGTCGAGGGCGACGACCTCAGCGCGCGCATTGCCCGCGGGCCGGTCCCGCTCGACGACGCCCTGCCCATTGCCCGCCAGATCGCCGACGCGCTCGAAGCTGCGCACGAGCAGGGCATCATCCACCGCGATCTCAAGCCGGCGAACATCAAGCTGCGGCCCGACGGCACCGTCGAAGGTGCTCGATTTCGGGCTCGCCAAGGCGCTGGACCCGGCCGGTTCGCACGCGCCATTCGCGACCTGGCGAACTCGCCGACCATCACGTCGCCGGCGCTGACGATGCGCGGGGTGATCCTGGGGACGGCCGCCTATATGGCGCCGGAGCAGGCCAAGGGCAAGCCCGTCGACAAGCGCGCCGACATCTGGGCGTTCGGCTGCGTGCTCTACGAGATGCTCACCGGCTCGGCGAGCGTTCGGCGGCGACGACGTCACCGACACGATCGTCGCCGTGGTCATCGAAGGATCCGGACTGGACGCAGCTCCCGGCCGGCGACGCCGGCGTCAGTGATCCGGCGCTGCTGCGGCGCTGCCTGGTCAAGGACCGTCACAGCGGCTGCCTGACATCGCCTCGGCGCGGCTCGACATCGACGACGCGTCGCCGGCCTTGGCCGACGCACCTCACCCGGTCTCGACTGCGCCGCCACGATTCCGCCTGGTCTGGGCCGCAACTGGCGCCGCCGGCCTGCTCCTCGGGGCCATCGGCGCCCGATGCGTTGTACCCCACTGGCGCGGCGGCCGCCGGCCCGGTGGCCGCGACGCGCTCCTACATCGGCGAGAGCACCCGCACCGGCGTCGGGCACGATATCGGCCATCTCTCGCGACGGCTTGCGCGTCGTCTACGTCGGGGCCGCCGACGGTTTGTTCGTCCGGCAAATCGATCGGCTGGAACCGACCGCGTTGGCCGGCACAGTCGGTGCCCGCAGCCCGTTCTTTTCGCCCGACGGACGCTGGATTGGCTACTTCGATCGTGACAACGCCCCTGACGCGGCTGCCCGCCGCCGGCGGCCAGCCCGAGATCGTCGCCCGCTTGTCGGCGACGCAGCTCGGCGCCACCTGGCTCGACGACGACACGATCGTCTTCGCCACCAACGATCCGTCCACCGGCTTGCTGCGCGTCGCAGCTACGTGGTGGCGGCGTCACGACGTTCGACCACGCCGGACGGTTCGACGCAAGGCGATCATGTCTGGCCCTCGGCAGTGGCTGGCCGTGCGGCCGCTGATCTACACCGTGGCGCCGTCGGGCGGGAAGGGCGCCACCCGTGGTCAGCCTGCTTGACATCGAGAGCGGAAAGCATCAGGTGCTCGCCCGTGGTGCCAGCGACGCCTCGTTACTTGTCGGCCGGCGTTCTCTCGTCCAGAGCGCTCCCAGCAGCACCACTTCAGCCTCGCTGTACGTCGCGCGCTCGACCTCGCACGCGCCGGACGCCGTGCGGTTCGCCCGTGCGCAGTGGTCGAGTCGGTCGTTGCCGGTGCGAACTTGAACATCAGCTACGACGTGGCGCCCGATGGGACGTCTGGTCTACCTCGAGGCGCGCGGCATTGGGTCGGGCCGGGCCGCAGGCGACGTTGCCTGGATTGACCAGGCCGGGGTCGAGACGCCGCTCGGCGCGCCTCCGCGCGCCTACCTCTACCCGCGCATCGTCACCCGACGGCCGTCGCATCGCCCTCGATCTTCGCGATCAGGAGAGCGACATCTGGATCTGGGACATCGCGGGGGCGACGCTGACTCGCCTCACCACCGACCGCAGTCCGGATCGGTTCCCGGCCTGGCTCCCCGACTCCCGCGCCGTCGTCTACACGTCCGACCGCGACGGCACGCCGAGCATCTACCGGCAGTCGGTGATGGGCACGGGGACACCCGAGCGTCTGACTCCGGGGTCCCAATACCCACGCCGTGAGCTCGGTCGTGTCCGATGGCAGCGCGATCATCGTTCGCGAGTCCGCGCCGTCAATACGACCTGGTCCGCCTGGCGCTGCCCGGCGGAGGTCCCGTGCAGCCGCTGGTCAAGACGCCTTTCCTCGAACAGAACGGCGAAGTGTCGCCCGATCGCCGATGGTTCGCCTACGAGTCGAACGAGTCGGGCCCGTTCCACGTCTACGTGCGCCCCTATCCCGATGTCGACAGCGGGCGCTGGCAGATCTCGCAGGAAGGCGGCAGCGAGCCGTCGTGGTCGCGAGACGGCAAGGCGCTCTTCTTCCGGTCGAACCGGCACGCGCTGATGCGCGTCGAAGTGAACCCCGGCGCTGAATGGGCGGCCGGCGCCCCTCGTCGTCTTTTTGACCTCTCGCCGACGCCGCCCCCGATTGGCGGCTCCGCGCGCAGCTATGACCAGGCGCCGGATGGACGGTTCATCGTCGTCAGGAGCGCCGGGTACGTCGCGCCGCGTCTGGTCCTGGTCAGCGGTTGGATCTCGCGAGCTCCAGGCGAGGGCGCAAGGCGGCGAATCGAAGTGAGCGACGGCGCGGCGCGCTGACGGTCGCGACGGCGCCGGGGCGCTACAATTGCCCGCGGTTCCATGCCGCTGCCCCCGGGCACCCGGATCGGTCCGTACGAGGTCGTCGGCCCGCTTGGCGCCGGCGGCATGGGCGAGGTCTATCGCGCGCGCGACACCAGGCTGCGGCGCGACGTCGCGATCAAGGTCCTGCCCGGCGGCGTTCGCCGGCGACGCCGAGCGCCTGGCGCGCTTCGAGCGCGAAGCGCAGGTCGCTGGCGTCGCTCAACCATCCCGACATCGCGCAGATCTACGGCGTCGAGGAGTGCCGGCGGCGACACGCGCGCGCTGGTGATGGAGCTGGTCGAGGGCGAGGACCTCGCCGAGCGGATCGCGCGCGGCCCGATGCCCGTCGACGAGGCGCTGCCGATCGCGCGGCAGATCGCCGAGGCGCTCGAGGCGGCGCACGAGCGCGGCATCGTCCACCGCGACCTCAAGCCCGCCAACATCAAGGTGCGCGCCCGACGGCACGGTGAAGGTGCTCGACTTCGGGCTGGCCAAGGCGATCGAGTCCGGACCGGGCCGCCGGAGCGGCTCGTCGACCTGGCGCAACTCGCCGACCATCACGCTCGCCCGCGATGACGATGCGCGGGCGTGATCCTCGGCACGGCCGCCTACATGGCGCCGGAGCAGGCGCAAGGGCAAGCCGGTCGACAAGCGCGCCGACATCTGGGCGTTCGGCTGCGTGCTCTACGAGATGCTCACCGGCGAGCGCGCGTTCGAGGGCGAGGACACCACCGACACGCATCGCGGCGGTCGTCACCAGCGATCCGGACTGGACGCCGCTGCCGGCGATCGACGCCGCCCGCATCTCGCGCCTGCTTCGGCGCTGCCTGGTGAAGGATCGGCGCAACCGCCTGCCCGACATCGCCGCCGCACGGCTCGACATCGACGACGCCCAGGAGCATCTCGGCCAATCCGACGAGGTGGCTCCAGCACCTCTTGGCGAAGCCAGGCCGGCGGCTGCTCGTGGATGGCGATCGCCGCGGCGCTCGGCCTCGTCGCCGGCCTGTGGCTCGCGCCCGCAGCCGGCACCCCCATCGTACGGCGCCCGTCATCCGATTTGCGGTCACGCCGAGCGACCTCGACACCAGCGGCTCGTCCGCACCGGAGATCTCGCCGAACGGACGGCCAACTGGCTTTCACCGCGCGCCCGCGAGCCGGAGGGGCGGCCGGCCTGTACGTCCATGACCTCACATCGGGATCGACACGCCGGATCGATGGCACCGACGGGGCAGCGTCGCCCTTCTGGTCCGGTGACGGCCGCTCGGTCGGCTTCGTCGCCCGCGGACGCCTGATGCGGACCGAGGTCGGCCGGCGGAAGCCCTCGAGCGATCCTGCGACGTGCAGGACGTCTTTCTCGGCGCCGCCTGGAATCGCGACGACGTGATCGTGGTGTCGCTGCGGTTCGGCTTCTACAAGCTTTCGCCGGCGGCGGGACGCTCACCCAGATTACGACGCTCGATCGGTCGCGGCAGGAGAACTCGCATCGCTGGCCGCAGTTCCTCCCCGACGGTCAGCGCTTCGTGTTCGTCGCCCGGAGCGGCCGCCCGGACCGGAGCTCCGCCTACGTCGGGTTTCCTCGACGGTCGCCCTCCGGTGCGCCTGATGGAGGTCAGCGCTCAGGTGCGCTACTCCGCGTCGGGGCACCTGGTGTACGCGCAGGACGATACGCTGGTCGCGCAGGCCGTCGACGCCTCCTCGTTGGCTTTCGCGGGCGATCCGATTCGGATTGCGGACGGCGTCCGGGCGTCCAGCACCGGACTTCGGGCTCGTTTCTCGCTCTCGGACACGGGCGTCCTGGTGCATCAGTCCCTGGACGAGCCCCGTTTCCAGCTCCGCTGGTACGACCAGGCCGGCCATCCGCTCGGAACGCTCGGCGCCGCCGCCAGGATCGGCAACTTCCGGCATCTCCCCGGATGCCACGCGCGTGGTCGTCGACGTCGACGACAACCCTCGCGGCGGCCGGAGCGTGTGGGTGGTCGACAGCGCGAGTGGCAACCGGACCCGTGCCACCTTCGGCGAATCGGATGACTGGGTGCCGATCTGGTCGCGCGATGGCGAGCGCATCCTGTTCGGCTCGTACCGCAATGGTCCGCTCGACCTGTACCAGCGCCCGGCGAGCGGCGCCACGCCCGACGCGGTGGTGATTGAGTCAGAGGTGCAGAAGGACCCGACCGACTGGTCGCGAGACGGCAGGACCGTCCTCGTCAACGAGCAGACCGCGGAAGGCCGCGGCGACGTCGTGCCGTCACCGTCGACACCGGGGCGAGGACGACCATTGCCGGCACGACAGCTCGTGGAGACGCGCGGCCGGTTCTCTCCTGACGACCGGTGGGTGGCCTACACGTCGGACGAGTCGGGCCGCGCGCAGGTCTACGTCCAGCCGTTTCCGCCCTCCGGTGCCAAGTGGCAGATTTCGAACGACGGCGGCACCGAGGCACGGTGGAGAGGTGACGGGCGGATGCTCTACTACCTCGATCCCGGCCGCGGCATCATGGCGGCCGCGGCGGAGACGTCATCTGGGTTTCGTCACACCGCCCCGGTTCTCCAGGCGCCGGTGCGGGGTGCGGTGACCGGCGGCGGGGCCACGGGCTTCGACGCGACGCTGGACGGCCGCCGCTTCTTGATCCGTGAGCGTGCCGACGAGCCAGACCCGGCAGCGCCGATGCACGTGATTCTCAACTGGCCGGCGCTCCTGACGAGGTCGCCAGCGACGCCCCGGACGTTGCGTTGATGTCGGGCCCGGCCGCGTCGCGGTCCTGACCTTTCCACGGTCCAACGCGCATCGTGACTAGGATGCGGCGCTGCGGACACCAGCCGACTACTGCCTTCGCGCCAGCTTGGGCGTCAGCGAAACGTCGAAGTCGTCGACGACCCACACGTCGGACCGCGACGAGTACACCGGGAACACGAACGTGCGCCCGTCGGGGGTCATGCTGACCCCGCCAATCTCTTCGAAGGGAATGGCAGCGACGGTCTTGACCTGCCCGCCGTCCACGGGGACCGTTAGAATCCTCGCGTCGGTCAGCGTTTCGCCGAGCGGCGCCGTCAGGCCCCGGAGCGTCGAGTTCTTCCCTTCGAGCACATAGATGGACCGGCTGTCGGCGGACCAGCCCAACGGTTTGGCCGAGGCCGCAGTCGTCGAGTACAGCGGCAGACTCGTGCCGGCTCGCGACGTCGATGATCCAGATGCCGCGCGTGGGACGGCGATTCCAGAACACGGCGATCTTGCGGCCGTCAGGCGAGTAGACAGGCGAGAACATCCAACCCACCGAGCTGTCGCCGACCAGCAGCCGTTCCGTCCCGGTGTCGGGGTCGAGCTCGTAGTAGTTGCGATTGCCCGCCTGCTGATAGAGGATCCGCGACGCCTCGGGCCACGCGACATCGAAGCTGTCGCTCAGGTCTCCCGACGACAGTGCCCGCGGGGCGCCTCCACCCGCGTCGATGGTCCAGACGCGTGGCGTCCCGCCACGTGTCGAGGCGAACACGATCCGCCGCCCATCGGGCGACCAGACGCCAGTCAGGCTGAATGCTTCGAGAGAGGTCAGCTGTCTCGGGGCGCCGCCCGTGATGGGCATCGATGAACAGATCGGCCGCCCCCTCGTGCCCGACGTTGAACACCACCGATCTTCCATCGGGTGACACGCGGGGCCGTTCGATGAGCAGCGTGCCCTCGGTCAGTGCTCTGGCGGCGGTTTGTGGGCGCTGGTCGCCGCCGTTCGCGTCGAGGGCGTACAGGTTGGAGTGATGCGGAGCCCGCGTGTAGACGAGACGTCGTGCTTGGACCGACAGCGCGAACGACCCGTCGGATTCGAGTCCCGTGACGAGAGTGGTGCCGCCGGTCTCCCGGTCGATCCTCGCCCGGGCTCACCGCTGATCCTGGCGATCGACACGGTCTGGTTCAGCCGGCGGGAATAGTAGAGGCCGTCCCCGTCGGGCGTCCAACGCACCGACGCAATCTCGGAACTGTCTGCGACCACTCGTCGCTGGTCGGTCCCGTCCGGCCGGATGGTCCAGACGGAAAATCGTCCCTGATAGTCGTTGCTCACGAACGCCAGCAGGCCGTTGGCCGGAGACCAGTCGAGATCGCCAATCGACCAGTGCTTGCCGTGGAGCGAGAGCGTGCGCAGCTCCCGGCCGAGCCGATCCCGCAGCCAGATCCGTCCATCCAGGTAGCTGGCGACGGCGATGGTCGAGCCGTCGGGAGACCAGCACGCCACATAGAGACCGGGCGCAACCCGGCGCGGGCTGCCCCCCAGCTGCGACATGACGTAGACGCCATTGGATCCCGAGCCTCGCGCCCATATCAGCAGTTCGGTGCCATCGGGCGACCAGCGCAGGTGTCCGACTTCGGGCGCGCTGAAGATCGCGAGCGCGGGCCCTCCGGACAGGTCCTGCACCATCAGCTTCTTCTCGGGCGCGTCGTTGGACACATAGGCGATGCGCGTGCCGTCCGGCGACAGGGTCGGCGCACTCGCCCTGCCCGTCGACGTCACCTGCCGGTGCGCCGCAGCAAGGGGAGGTGACACCGTCGTGGCCGGAGTTTCACGCTCCGCGGGTCCGTAGGTCAGCACGCCCGCGAGCAGCGCCCCCAGGCCGACGACGCCTGGAGTCAGCCAGGGCCAGCCCCCTCGGGATGACGACGGCGCTGCGGGGAGTGGCTGAGCGGCGGCGGATCCGACGGCACCGCAGCGATGTGACCGCCGCGGTCGGCGATGACGGCCTCGCCGCGGTGGCATACCGTGACCGGCGCCACGAAGCGATAGCCGCGCGTCGGCACCGTCGCGATGTACGCCTTCTCGGCGGGACTGTCGTCGAAGACCTTCCTCAGGATCGACACGCTCCGGCTGAGCGCCCCTTCCTCGACGAAGCTGTCCGGCCAGACCTCCTTCAAGAGGACAGTCCTTCTCGACCAGGTGTCCGCTGTGCTCGACGAGGACACGCAGTACCTCGAAGACCTTCGGCGTGAGCGGCACAGGGCGACCGTCTCGCAGCAGCACGTGCTCCGCGGGGTCGAGGCGGAAGGACCCGAACTCGTAGGAAGGCTTGGCCTCGCGGCTCATTTCGCCTCCGGGGACGGTCGATTGGGCGAATCTTGCACCTTTCTGGAGGTCTTTGCAAGGACTGCCGGCAGCGTCTCGCCCTAATCCATTACTCGGCCCGAATGCGCCAGAGGCGCTGCCATGAAAATCCCTGCGAAAACGACGCCGCGACGTCGCGGCGCGCAACTGGACCACCTACCAGGGCAAGATCCTGCGCATGGAGCTCGACGGCGCGATCCCGGCGGACAACCCGGCGATCGGCGGCGTGCGCAGCCACATCCACAGCTACGGCTTCCGCAACCCGCAAGGGCTGACGTTTGGATCGACGGGTGTGCACGCCTCCGAGCACGGACCGAGCACCGACGACGAGATCGATCTCGCCCAGGCCGGGAAAAACTACGGCTGGCCCCACGTCGCCGGCTTCAACGACGACCGTGCCTACGCCTACGCCAACTGGTCGGCGTCGTCCCCGGCGCCGTGTGCGTCGCTGAAGTTCGACAGCCTGAATCCGCCGCCGTCGGTGCCCTCGGCCAAAGAGTCCGGGTGGCGGCACCCGGACTTCGTGGCCTCTTCCCCCCACGCGCCGCGCCGCTCATCACGTTCTTCACCGTCCCCGGCAGGCTACGACCTGGCGAAACAGGGCAACGCGACGATCGCCCCGGGCAGCATCGAGTTCTACGACTCGACGGGGATTCCAGGGTGGCGGCAGTCGCTGCTGGTCACCGGGATGCGTACCGGCGTCGTCTATCGCGTGAAACTGACTGACGACGGACGCGGCAATCGGTGGACGGCCGCCATGGGGCGAGTACTGAACCGTGCGGTCGGTGGACGGATTCTGCCGTTGCGCGCCGTGATGGCCGGCAGCTTACGTTCAAACGGGCGAGCCGGTATCGCGGCTGCATACTGCATTCTTTTTTTTTGGTCGGTCGACGGCCCGGCGCGCGATGACCTCAAACGGGCGAACCGGCATCGCGATCGCGCTGCCGCCGTGGTCCCGATGGCCGCCGCATCTTCGTCGTCACGACCGACAGCGAGGGTCGTGGCACGACGCAGTGGCGTCCGACCAAGGTTCTGGCGGATCCCGGGGCCCTGCTCGAATTCACCTACACGCCTGCCGTGCGCCAGGAACGACCGTGAGCTGAATCGGTGTAATGTCCCGCGCATGACCACACCGGTTGCCCGCGCGGCTGCCCTGAGTTCGTTGCTGATGGTCACCGCCGGCGCCGCCACTCTGGGGTGGCCGCCGGGCGTGGCGCGCGCGCAGGAAGCGCTCCTCCTCGCTGGTCCCGGCCCGACGCTCTACCGGGAGCGCTGCGCCTCGTGCCACGACGAGGGGCCGAACCAGCAGGCGTCGCGGGCGCCGCTCAGGCCGTCGCTGGCCGCGCTCAGCCGCGAGGCCATCGTCGCGGCGCTGTCACCCGGCGGCACGATGGCGCCCATGGCCACGGGGATGACCGCGGTCGAGCGGGCCGCGGTGGCGGCGTTCCTGTCCAAGACCACCGCCGCCGTCGTCGACCCGGACGCCGGCCGGTGCACCACGCCGGCCCCGCCGCTGTCGGAGGCGGCCACGCTGCCGCAGTGGAACGGCTGGGGCAACGACCCCACCAACTCGCGCTTCCAGTCGGCGGCGGCGGCGGGCCTCACCGCGCAGTCGGTGCCGCGGCTCACGCTCAAATGGGCGTTCGGCCTTCCCGGGGTGATGGTCGTCAGCGCGCAGCCCACGGTGTTCGGCGGCCGCGTCATCGTCGGCAGCGAATCGGGCGTCGTCTACGCCCTCGACGCCGCCACCGGCTGCGTGCGCTGGCAGTTCAAGGCCGGCGCCGGCGTGCGCAGCGCCGCCGTCGTGGGACGGCTCGCCGGCGATGGGCCAGCGCGCTACGCCGCCTACTTCGGCGACCTGCGCGCCACCGTGTATGCCGTGGACCTCGCCACCGGCGAGCAGCTCTGGTCGCTCAAGGTGGAGGATCACGCCTGGGCGCGAATCACCGGCGGCTCCACGCTGTTCGAGGGCCGCCTCTACGTGCCGGTGTCGTCGTTCGAGGAGCTGCCGGGCGCGCGTCCCGACTATCCCTGCTGCACCTTCCGCGGCAGCGTCGTGGCCATCGACGCCACCACCGGCAAGCAGATCTGGAAGACCTACACGATTCCCGAGGCGCCGGCGATCGTCGGCAAGAACGCCGCCGGCACGCCGCTGTGGAAGCCGGCCGGCGCCGCCATCTGGGCCGCGCCGACCATCGACGCCGCCCGCCGCCGCGTCTACGTCGCCACCGGCAACGCCTACACCGAGCCGGCCGCGCCGACCACCGACGCCGTGCTGGCGCTGGCGCTCGACACCGGCGCCGTGCAGTGGGTGTCGCAGGCCACGCCGAGCGACGCGTTCCTGGTCGGCTGCAAGGCCGGCAACGCCAACTGCCCCGACGATGCCGGGCCCGACTTCGATTTCGGCAACTCGCCGATCCTGCGCCGGCTGGCCAACGGACGCACCGTGATCGCCATCGGCCAGAAGTCCGGCGTGGCGTTCGGGCTCGACCCCGACAACAAGGGCGCCGTGCTGTGGCGCTACCGCGCCGGCCAGGGCAGCGCGCTGGGCGGCATCGAGTGGGGCTCGGCCGCCGACGACCGGGTGATGTACGTGCCGGTGTCCGACGTGCTGCACGCCAACGCCGGCGGTCTGCACGCCGTCAGCCTCGGCAGCGGCGAACGGATCTGGCACACGCCGGCGCCCGGCGCTGTCGTGCAAGGGCGGCCTGGGCTGCAGCGCGGCGCAGTCGGCGGCCATCAGCGTGATTCCCGGCGTCGTGTTCTCCGGCGCGGTGAGCGGCCACCTGCGCGGCTACGACTCGAGCGACGGCAAGGTCATCTGGGAGGTCGGACACGGCGCGCGACTTCGCGACCGTGAACGGCGTGGCGGCTTCGGGCGGATCGATCGACGGGCCGGGTCCGACCATCGCCGGCGGGATGGTCTTCACCGGATCCGGCTACGGGCGCTGGCGTGGCCGGCCAGGCAACGTGCTGCTCGCGTTCGGCCTGCCGTAGCGCCGTGTCGCCGCGCGCGTTGTAGGGCAGAGCTTCAGCTCTGCCGCGATGTCATTGGCCCTGCTAGCGCAACCACCCGAGTGCCAGCGTGCTCTCGCGCCGTTCCCCAGCAGCGGTGAAACTCTCCGACGTCAGGTGAACGGTAATCGCGCCACTTGATTCCTGAGCCGCATCCTCCGGCGCGTAGAGATAGTGCAGTTCGTTTGCCCCCCCCTCTTCCACTCTCAGGAAGACTCTGAACCCGCGACGCGCGTCCCTCGGTTTCGACAGCGCCAGGGTGAGGGATTCGAGCCCGCGCGGAACGGTCACGCGCACGAACCCAGTCGTTGTGTAGTTGCCAAGAATCGCTGTGGTCTCCTCGAACAAGCCGGCTTCGTCGGTGGAGCACACGCGAGCCAGCCGCACCGGCACGGGAAGGCGGGTGGCCCCTGATGGCCACACCGCCTCTCCAACGCCCGCCAACCGAACCCGCGCGCCGGCGCTCGTGACAACGCCGTCGGCCGCATCCTCCACGCAGCGTTCGCCCCGCGGCGTCTGGGCGGATAGCAGCCGCGGCGCCAGGCCGAGGAGCGCCAACACCGCCAGACACGCGAGTTGCTGCGTCGTCATGGCACGATGATCGTGTACGACACCTCTCCACCTGTGGGCAACGTTGTGCTGCGCGTCGTCCCGCCGCCGAGAAATGTCAGTCCTTGGCTCAACGACACGCCCAATGTGCCCGCGTTGTCCGGCACCACGATGCCGACGATACGAAGGATATGGTTGCCGGACACAAGATTGTTGGCCGCCAGGGTGTTCGTGGCGCCAATACTCGTCGCACCCAGGCGCACACCATCCAAGAAGATCTCAAAAGCGTCGTCCGCGGCTGAACCATTGTCCCCTACCGTGATCGCGCCGTTGAGCGTGGTGCCAACGCAGGGCAGCGGGTCGATTCGGTTCCTCGACTGGATGATCTGCCCGTTCGGCACATATTCCAAGTGCAAATGGGGACCGGTCGAGCGTCCGGTGTTGTCGGAGACGCCGATTTGAGATCCGCGCGTCACCGTTTGCCCTGGCGTGACCGACCGCGTCTGCAAATGGGCATAGAGGGTCGCGCCTCCGTCAGAGTGACGGAGGATGATCGTCTCCCCATAGGATGAGCTCAAGTAGGAACGCTCCACCACGCCATCCGCCGCGGCGTTGATCTGCGTACCCGTTGGCACGCCGAAATCGGCACCGTAATGCGGGCGCGTCGTGCCGTTGATGGTGCGTCCAGCCAGCTGGTATCCGCTGCGTCAGGGCCGCAGTGCAGTCGGTTCCGCCAAGCGGACAAGCGATGCTGGTGGCCTGACAGGTACCCGCCTGCGGACCGAGCAGGGCGGCAATGCTGTTCTGATCCGCCTGCATCGATAGCGTCATCGCGTTCAAGGGCCCTGGCGTCGCGGCAATCGTGAGGATCGCCTCCCATGTTTGATCCGCCGTACGTTGATTCGTGAACACCTGCATCGGCAACACGGCGTTCAACGTGAGCGTCGCCGCATCGTACACGCCTGCAAAGAGCTCGAAGGTATCGTGGACGTCCATACCGCCGTCCTGATACACCTGCGCAAAGACATCGAACTGATAGTTCGCCGGCATCGCGGCGAGCAGTGCGGCGGGGACCGACAGACCAACCGCAACAGTATCGCCAGCGGGCGGTGTCGCGCCGGTGTTGACCCTGACCTCGTAGGCCAGACGGCCCGCCGGTCGGAAGATGGCGGCGGTCTCGTTGAACACTGTCGCCGTCGCGGCCGAGCTCGTGGACTCAACAGCCACACTAGTGGGGCTCGCAAATGCCCCTGGAGCGAATGTGATGGCCGCGACGTTCGGCAGCACCGCCTGGCCGCCCGCGGGCGTAATGGTGGTGTGCGTGATTTGCCGCGGCGGCGTGGCCATCACCTGGAACGGCTGTTGGGAAATTTCGGTGATCAGCTCCAGCGTACCAGGCCGGGTGAGCGCTGAGAGCCACGTATACGAGCCGAGGGGCTCGGCGCCGGTGAACTGATAGCTGGCGATGGGCGCGTGGACCGCGAACGGCTGAAATTGCCGCGCGATCGGCGCGAGGCCGGGTACGATCGAGCCGTCCAATTGGAGCGACAAGTACTGCCCGCTCGGCAATTGAACCACCACATATGCATCCACCGGACCGGTCGGAAACGGGGGAGACAGATTCGCGACGACCAACATGTGCTCCCCAGCGCTGTAGGCCAGTTGATTCAGTTCGACGCGAAGGCTGGTGGGCAGTGCAGTCGGCACCGCCGTCGACACGGGAGGCATGACCTGACGCTCTGGCGGCGTCTCCGTGAACTGTCGAGGAAGAACGGGGGCCTGTGCGTCCGCGGGCACCGCTGCCTGCGAGAGGCTGACCGCAACGAGAGCGCCGCACAGAAAGGAACGCGACGAAGTCCGACTCATGGCTCACCTCGCTCCTGAGTTAGATCTGCGAACACCCAAGGACGGACAAGCCCTTCCGTTTCACAGCAACAAATGTTGAGTCTCCGATGTCGGTCTTGTCCCTGAGCAGCACAAGCACAGACCGACACGAGGGCGGGGGAATGCCTCATGAGTCGTCTCCCTTTCAGGTAAACGTCGACGTAGGTCAAGCCCTACGGGCCGAGACTTCTTACCAGACCCTCAGCAAGCTCGTCAATGTAAATACATACAGAATAAAGACTTGACCGGCCTTGAACTCCGTCTTCCTGTTGACGAGCTGGAATCGCCTGCCCATCCAGACCTGTTGGCGAGTCCTTCAAACGGGCGAACCGGTGTCGTGACACCGCCGCTGGCCCCGATGGCCGCCGCGTCCACGTCGTGACCGACAGCGAGCGCTCGGGCTGGACGCCGAGTAGCGTCCGACCAAGGTGCTGGCGATCCGGCTCCCTGCTCGAGTTCACCCTACACACCTGCCGTTCGGCAGGAATGACCGTGGGTTGAGAGCAGGCCGAGCGAGTGCCAGGGGCGGCCGCGCGCCGCGCCCTCGCACTCACCGGGCTCGCTACCGACGACTCGTCAAGGCACGACCAGCCTCAACTCGGCCGACGGCGCCCCGACGCCCGAGGCGTTCACGCCCCGCACGCGCAGGTAATAGACCCCCGGCGGCACGCCGCCCACCGAGAAGCTCGTCGACGCCACGGGCAGCACCGCGATGTTGCTCAGTCCCGGCGCCGTGCCGGCCTCGAGCAGGTAGCTGGTCGGCGTCAGGTACGGCGGTTCCACCCACGACAGCTGGACCACCCCACCGGACGCCGTGCCGGTGAACCCGAGCGGCTCCAGCGGGGCAGCCGTCATGACGTCGACCAGCAGCGGGAAGGGCGCACTCGGCGCGCTGATCCCGCAGCCGTTCACCGCCAGGATCCGCAACCAGTAGACGCCCGGCGGCACGCCGGGAATCTCGATCTCAGACACCGGCCCCAGCGGCAGGGTGGCGATGTTGGCCAACCCCGGCGCCGTACCCGCCTGCAGGAGGTAGCCGGTGGGGGCCGGCCCCGCCCCGGCGAGCCACGACAGCCTCAGCACGCCGCTGTCGAGCTGATAGTCGAGGTCGAGCGGCGGCTGCGGTGGCGACGTGCAACCGGCGCCGCCGACGGTCACCGCGAGATCGGGCGTTGGCGCGCTGGTGCCACTGGCATGGACCGAGCGGACGCGCACGTAGTAGGTGCCCGGCGGCACGCCGTTCACCGTATACGACGTGGCGGGGCCGATGGGCACGGTGGCGATGTTAGTGAGCCCGGAAGCCGTGCCCGCCTCGAGGATGAACGACACGCCGGCCAGGCCCAGCGGCGGCAGCGCCCAGGTGAACGTGATCGTGCCGCCGGTGATCGTCGCCGAGAGATTGGTCGGCGGCAGCACGTAGGACGCTGAGGGTTCCACGAACAGCGCCAGGCCGTTGAACAGCTCGTCGGCCAGCTGGATCCGCTGGCCGCCAATCACGGTGAGGTCGGGCGCGGTGAGGATGGCGCTGCCGATGCCAGCCGCCGGCGTGCCGAGCTGCGGCGCCCAGGCGGTGGGCGCGCCGGTGGTGGCGTCGACAGTGGCCACGCCGAGGCGGCTCTGCCCGCCCACTGTCTCGAAGGCGCCGCTCAGGATGACCACACCATTCACCGCGTCCACGTCGTTGACGCTGCGCGTGAAGCCGAACGCCGCGGCAGCGACCGGCAGCTCGAGATCGGGCGCCCATGCCGGGTCGAGGTCGCCGGTCGCCGTCGACACCCGCGCGACGGCATCGCGGTCGATGCCTTTCACCTTCGTGAAGCTGCCGGCGAGATAGAGGAATGCTCCCTCGACGTCCAACTCCTGGATGGTGTCGTTCGCGCCGCCGCTGAACCCCGGGACGGGGGCGCCGGTGGCGGTGTCGACGGCCGCCAACGGCGTGGTCCCGCCGCCGTTGACGGAGATTTGGGTGCCGCCGAGGTAGAGCGTGGTGCCCGACAGCGCCAGGTCATTCACCGTGCCGGCGACGGTGGGCGCGAAGGCCTGATCGAGGGCGCCGGTCGTGAGATCGAAGCGAGCCAGTCGCGGGCGTGGCAGGGTGAAGCCGCCGGCCAGGTAGAGGCTGTTCCCGTCGATGAGCATCGCCGTGACCTGTGCATTGAGCTGGGCGTCGAAGTCCAGCGGCTGGCCGAAGATCGGGTCCACCTGCGCGACACCCCTCCGCTGGTCACCGCCGATGAACGAGAAGTTCCCCGAGATGTACACGCTGTTGCCGTGAACCAGGATCTCGTCGATCTGGGTGGTGCCGGGATTCGGGTTCCACGGCAGGATCGCGCCGCTCTGGAGATCCACCGCCGCCAGGCCGGTGCGGCCGACGGCGCCGAATCCGACGATGGTGCCGCCGATGACCACCGTGTTGCCGGTGGCCGCCAGCGCGGCGGGCAGCCCGACCGGCGCCGGGTTCCACGGCAGCACGGCACCGGTGGCCACCGTGACCGCGGCCGCGCCGTAGCGGCCTTCGTTCGAGACGCGATCGAACGACCCCGCAACGAAGAGCTGCCCATTGCTGAGGGCCAGCGCGTTGACCGAGCCGTTGAACGAGGTGGCAAACGCGGTCGGCGCACCGGTGGCGACGTCGAGCTCGGCCACGCGCTGCCGCCCCGCGCCGCCAGCCGCGAAGAAATCGCCGCCGACGAAGACGGTGCCAGTGCCCGCGGCAAACGCCCGCACGTTGCCGTCGGCGCCAGGGTTCCAGGGGTCGAGCGCGGCCGTCAGGGTGGCAGCGGTGAGCGTGACGCGGGCCAGACGCGACCTCGGCTGACTGAGCACATTGCCGAACCCGCCGCCGATGTACACCGTGCCGGAGGGCGCGACCATCAGCGCTTCGACCATGCCGTTGACGGGGGTTCCCGTCGCTCCGAACTGGCCGTTAGCAGTGGCGCTCACGACCGCGAGGTTGGTGCGCGTCGTGGTGTCCACCATGGCGAAGGCGCCGCCGATGAGCAGCGCGCCGCTGTCGTAGGCGAGGGCGCGCACCGTCGGCCCGGCGCCGAAGGCCGCACCGGTGACCGAGTAGTTCCAGGCCTGTAGCGCGCCGGTCGCGGGATTCCACCAGCCCCACGCGGTTACGTGACGAGCCGTTCAGCCCGGTGAAGTCGCCGCCGACGAAGAGTCCCACGCCGGGCACGAACTCCAACGCGCGTACCGGCCCGCCATCGGCGGAGGCCGTGAACGCCGGATCCAGGTCGCCGTTGGGCAGCAGATGCACGAGACGGACGCGCGGCTGCGGCGTGCCGCCAATCACCGCCTCGACGAAGTTGCCGCCCACGTACCAGCCGCCGGCGCCGTCCGGCTCGATGGCCAAGACGTTGCCGTTGAGCTTGGCCGCAGGTCCGGGCAGGCCCGAGGTGGCGTCCACCGCCAGCACGCCGGCGGCGACGTTTCCTTCGGGGGCGACGCCGCGGAAGTTGCCGCCGAGATAGAGCACGTTTCCGAGCCGTGCGGTGGCGTTGACGTTGCCGCCGACGCGCCATCCGGCGCGGGCGACGGTGGTGACCGGTTGGCCGTGAGCCCCTGGGGGCGCGGCCCACGAGGTGGCGACGACGACGAGACAGAGCAACGAGCGCAGGCGGGGGGCGGCGATGCGCATTCGAGACCTCCGAGTGACTGGACCAGGCCGCCGTCTGGGCTCCAGACGGCGATGGCGCGAAGCATAGCGTATGGATGAGCTTGGATCACCGAAAAGATGAGCTGGGATCACCGAAGAGTGGGGATTTACGACGCTGCGCAGCAATTCGTGCCGTTGCGGCCGCTCGTATAATCAAAGGTTCACGGTTCCCGGGAGCACCCAGGTTGAGCGAGCCAGACGAAGATTTCGCCGCGATGTTCGCGGCGTCCACCCAGGCGAAGCAGTTCGAGCGCGGCCAGACGGTGGAAGGCACCATCGTGGCCATCGGGCCGAAGGTGGCCTTCGTCAGCGTCGGCGGCAAGGGCGAGGCCGAGATCGACGTCTCCGAGCTGAAGGACGCCGACGGCGACATCGAGGTGCAGGTCGGCGACCGCATCCAGGCCAGGGTCGTCTCCACCAGCGGCGGGCTGGTGCTCTCGCGCAAGGGCGTGCGCAGTGCCACCACCCAGCGCGAGCTCGAGGACGCGTTCGAGTCGGGCCTGGCGGTGGAGGGCCGGGTCGAGCGGGTGGTCAAGGGCGGCTACGAAGTGCGCATCGCCCGCGAACGCGCCTTTTGCCCGCTGTCGCAGATCGACAACATCCGCACCGCGGACCCGGCAGTGCACGAGGGCAAGGTCTACGCCTTCCGCATCATCGAGTTCAAGAACGGCGGCAAGGACCTGGTCGTGTCGCGGCGGGCGGCGCTCGACGACGAGCAGCAGGCCAGCGCCGAGGCGGTGCGCGCGTCGATCGTGCCCGGCGCGGTGCTGACCGGGCGGGTGGCCTCGGTCCTCGACTTCGGCGCCTTCGTCGACCTGGGCGGCGGCATCCAGGGCCTGCTCCACGTCTCGGAGATGAGCTGGTCACGCGTGACCACGGCGGGTGCGATCGCCTCGCCGGGGGACGAGATCACCGTCAAGGTGCTGCGCGTGGACGAGGCGACGGGCAAGATCTCGCTCGGGCTCAAGCAGCTCCTGAACGACCCGTGGGCCACGGTGGGCGCCACCTACGCGGTGGGGCAAGTGCGCACGGGCCGGGTGACGCGCGTAGCGGAGTTCGGTGCCTTCATCGAGCTCGAACCGGGCATCGAAGGACTGGCGCACGTTTCGACGTTTCCGCCCACCGGGCGCACCGGCGGATGGGCGAAGACGGTGCCGGTGGGCACGACGGGCGCGTTCGAGATCCTGACCGTCGACCTGGCGCAGAAGCGCATCGGCGTGGCGATGGTCGAGGAAGGCACGGCGCGCGCCGCCGGGGCGGTGTCGCTGCACGACGCCCTCGCGCCGGGAGCGATTGTCACCGGCAAGGTCGAGCGCCACGAGAAGTTCGGCGTGTTCGTGTTCCTGGCGCCGGGACGCACCGGCCTGATGCCGTTCGCGGAAACCGGCCTCGATCGCGACGCCGATCTGCTGAAGGCGTTTCCGGTCGGCAGCGAAGTGGAAGTGGCCGTGATCGAGGTCGATCCAGCGGGCCGGCGCATCCGCGTCAGCAAGAAGGCGGTGGCGGAGCAGCGCGAGAAGGCGGAGCTGCGCGAGTACGAAGAACGGCAGCGGCAGGACGCCGGACCATCGGCCTCGCTCGGATCGCTGGCCGACAAGCTGCGCGGGGCCCTGGGCGGGCGCTGAACGAAACCGCCTCCGGCGGCGTTGCGCGAGGGGCAGGCGGTCATCCCGTAGAATGAGGCGCCGTCCTATGCCCGACACGCCCTCGAACGACCCCAGCCGCCGAACCGACTGCGCTCGACGCACCTTGCTGCGCGGCGCGGCCGGGCTGGTGCTGGCCTGGCTGACGCCGGTTCGCGCCGCCGCCCAGGAGACCAACGTCCCACCGCCCGCCGCCGGCGATCTCCTCGTGCGCGTCGACGACCCAGCGTTCATCCCGCTCTCGCCCGACGACGTCCCGTTCGACGGCCGCGCGCTGGTGGCGTGGCCGATCGGGCCGACGGCCGACGCACCCAAGAGCGGCGCGCCGCTCAACCGCATCCTGCTCGCCCGCCTCAATCCGACGACGTTCGACGATGCCACGCGCGCCCGCGCCGCCGACGACATCGTCGCCTACTCGGCGATCTGCACCCACTCGGGCTGCGAGGTCGACGCCTCGCTGGGCGACAGCCAGACCATCTTCTGCAGTTGCCACAACTCCAATTTCGACCCGCGCGAATCGGGGGCGGTGATCGGCGGCCCGGCGCCGCGGCGCTTGCCGGCGCTGCCGCTGAAGCTCGATGGCGGGCGGCTGGTGGTGGCCGGGCCGTTCACCTCACCGGCGGGGTTCGGGCCGATGCCTAGCGCCTTTCGATTTGGCTGTCGGGCGGAGCTTCAGCTCAGCCTCCGGGCAGCTCTGGAACCGCGGATCGGAAGCAGCGCCGCGAGGTGAGGGTGCGTTGGCCAGCGCCAGTCGGATTCCTCGGCCGCTGATGTCGCCGCCCAAGCTCAGCGGCCTCTCACGAGCAAGTCGATTGCCGCGTCAAGCTGCGACCGACGCACCGCCACCTGCGCCAGCTGATAGAGCAGCGAGCCCGAGGTGTTGATGTCCTGGCTGGAGCCGATAGATTCGGAGCGCGGCCTCGAGCCGCTGCTGGCCGCGTCGAGGTTGCCGGCGCTCAGCTCGATTTCGCCGAGGCTGTGTACCAACGTGCCGTAGATGGGATGATCGACGCCCAGGTCCGCTCGGCGAGCGTGAGCGCCTCCTCCAGCAGCGGACGCGCCTCGTCGTACCGGCCGCAGCGTGCCGAGCCGGAAGGCGACGTTGTTCAGCGATCCAGGATCGACATCGGATGATCGGCGCCAAGGCGCCGCCCGCCGGAGGGCGAGGACCTCGCGATCGAGTGCGAGCGCCTCGTCGACGCGTTCCTTCGCCTGATACAGGACGGCCAGGTTGTTGAGCGACGCCAGCGTCGTTTCGTGGTCGCGCCCGAGAGGCGCGTCCTGACGTCGACCGCGTGCGTCAGCAGACGCTCGGCCTCGTCGAGCCGCTTCGGCTCGCGTGTAGCCCACGCCCAGCCGCTCCTTGGTCGCGACCGTGAGCAGGTGCTCGTCACCGAAGCGTTCGCTGCTGCAGCGCCAGCGCCGGCTCCAGCAGCGCGATGGCCTCGTCGACCCGCCCCAGTGCGGCGAGGCGAACGCCATCGCCGACGATGCTATCCTGCGTCGTCTCGTGCGCCTCGCCGAGCGTCGTGCGGTGCAGCTCGAGGCTCTGGCGGACGAGCCGCTCGGCTTCGGCGTAGAGGCCCAGACCTTCGTAGACGTCGCCCATCGTGCCGCAGCAGGTCGCCGCGGGTCACGGCGGATCGTCGGCCAGCGTGGCAGTCGATCTTCTTCACGCCCTCGTCGAGAATCTCGCGGGCGGTCACCGAGCTGCCTCGCGATCGACTCGGTCGGCCACCGTGAAGAGCTCGGTCAGGAAGCCGGCGATACGCGCCGACTTGTCGCGTTCCTGCTCGAGCCGCCTGGCCTGCAGCGCCAGCGCGGCCGCGCCGGCCACCAAGGTCACCAGCAGCGCCGCGGCGGCGGCGACCGGCAGCCAATGGCGGCGCAGGAACTTCTGCGTGCGATAGGCCAGGGTGGGCCGGCGCGCCGCCACCGGCTTGCCGTCGAGAAAGCACCGGAGATCGTCGGCAAACGCTTCCACCGACAGGTAGCGCTGATGCGGTTCCTTGCGGAGGGCCTTCATCAGGATGGTGTCGAGATCGCCTTTCAACCGGCGCTGCAGCCGGAACACGTCGGCGCCGGCAGGGCCGGTCGCCGGTGTGTCGTCGGTCGGGCTCGCCGCGGTGTCGCGGCTGAATCGCCGCGCTCGGCGGTTCGGGCTGCTGCTCGCACACCGCCCGGAAGATCTCCGACGGCGTGCGCGTCTTGAGCTTGTAGGGACTGCGGTGGGTCAGCAGCTCGTACAGCACGACGCCGAGCGAGTAGACGTCGGCCGCCGTCGTCACCGGCAGACTCTGCACCTGCTCGGGACTGGCGTAGCGCGCCGTGAACGCTGCCGCGGGCCCGGCCGTCTCGCCGGCCAGATCGGGGTTCAGGAACGTGGCGATGCCGAAGTCGAGCAGTTTCGGGACGCCGTCGCCCGAGACCAGGATGTTGCGCGGCTTCAGATCGCGATGGACGACCAGATTGCGGTGCGCGTAGGCCACCGCGCCGCACACGACCTGGAACATGCGCAGCCGATCGGCGAGCGCCAGCTCGTGCCGGTCGCAGTAGCGGTCGATGGCCTCGCCCTCGACGAACTCCATCACGATGTAGGGGGCGCCGTCGCTGGTCGTGCCGCCGTCCAGGAGCCGGGCGATGTTCGGATGCTCGAGGCTGGCGAGGATCTGGCGCTCCCGTCGGAAGTGGCGGATCGCGTCGTGGCTGGTGCCACCGATGGGAATGACCTTGATGGCGACCCGCTTGCGGTACTGATCGTCGGCACGCGCGGCCAGATAGACGACGCCCATCCCGCCGTGACCGAGCTCGCGGAGCACGCGGTAGGGGCCGATTCGCCGGTCGATCTCCAGTTCAACCGGTGGCTGGGTCTCACCCTCCGGCCATGTGTCCGGGCGGTCGCCGCTGCCCATGAGGGCCCATACGTTACACCCGATGCGCCGCCGCCACGCCGTCGTGCACACCGCCCCTGGCCGCGCGAATTCTGGAGCGGGCCAGCAATCGCCGGATTTTTCGGTGTTTCTCTCGAAGATATCGGGCCATTGCGGGAACTCCCTGGGCCCGGCGCGTGGTACAGTCAGCGCACTCTGTCGGTTACGCGCAGTACGTTTGCTTCTCCCGCGGTTTTGAAGGTCGCTCTGAATCAGCGGGTGCAGCCGTTTGTCGCCGCGTGTCTCACCGCCGACAGTCCACTGATGTATGCCAAGGCCGCGTCGCTGATCTCGGCGACGATCGGCGCCTACGCCTGGCTGGTTTTCCACGCCCAGACGCCCGTCACGGTGCTGCTGGCGGCGGCGGCGCTGGCGCTGGCGCTGGTCGGCATCGGCTTCAACGTGCAGCACGACGGCAATCACGGCACCTTCTCCCGTCGTCCGTGGCTCAACCGCCTGGCCGGCTTCACGCTGGATCTGATCGGCGCCAGCTCGTACTTCTGGAAGGACAAGCACAACGACAACCACCACATCTACACCAACATCCCGAACGAGGACGCCGACATCCAGCTCGGGCCGTTGGCGCGGTTGAGCGCCGATCATCCGTGGTACTGGTGGCACCGCTACCAGCACTTCTACCTGTGGGCCCTCTATACCTGCGTGCACCTGCGCTATCTCTACAGCGACGTGCAGCGGCTGGCCTTCGGCAAGAACGACGGACTCACCGCCGGCTATCCCAAGGGCGCCGACATGGCGTGGCTGCTGGGCGGCAAGGCATTCTTCCTGACGATGGCGTTCGCCGTGCCGCTGGGACGGCACGACCCGGGCGCTGTGATCACCGTCTACCTGCTCATCTCGATGACGATGGGGCTGATCTTCAGCGTGGTGTTCCAGCTCGCGCACACCGTGGACGTGGTGGAACATCCCACGATCCAGCACGGCAAGCGCAGCGAGTGGGCCGTCCACCAGGTGGAGACCACGGCCAACTTCGCCACCGGCAGCCGGCTGGCCACGTTCCTGCTCGGCGGGCTCAACCACCAGCGGGAGCATCACCTGTTCCCCCGCGTGGCGCACGTGCACTATCCGGCGCTGTCACACATGGTGCGCGAGGTGTGCGCCGAGCGCGGCATCCGGTGCCGGGAGAACCGGACGGTGCTCTGCGCGCTGCGCTCGCACTACCGCTTCGTCCGCCAGATGGGCGTCAAGCCGGCCTGACGAGGTTCGCGCACGTCCAGCTCCCTCCCGAGGGCGCCGAAAGAGCAGGCGCGGTGACCCGCTGCCTCGGCGCGGCGTGCCGGACGTAGAATCCAGGACGGCCATGATTGGCGCCACCCTCCTGCACTACCGGGTCGACGCACGGCTGGGACGGGGCGGCATGGGCACGGTGTATCGCGCTCGCGACACCGAGCTCGATCGCACCGTGGCCATCAAGGTGCTGGAAGTAGCCGACGGGGAGGCGCGCGCCCGGTTGCTGCACGAGGCCCGCGCCGCCTCTGCCCTGAACCACCCCAACATCGTCACCATCCACGGCGTGCAGCAGCACGGCGACGTGGCGTTCATCGTCATGGAGCACGTGGAGGGCGTGCCGCTCGATCGCGTCGTCCCGGACGGCGGGCTGCCGCCGACGCAGGCGCTCGGCTACGCCATCGAGATCGCCGACGCGCTGGCCGCGGCGCACGCCCAGGGCATCGTCCACCGCGACATCAAGCCGGCCAACGTGATCGTCACCCCGGCCGGCCGGGTGAAGGTGCTGGACTTCGGCATCGCCCGCCGCTCGGCGCTGCCCGACGAGGCCACCCGCGCCGCGAGCATGGCCGGCGGGGCGGCCGCCCTGGGCGCGGTCGTCGGCACGCCCGGCTACATGGCGCCCGAGCAGATCACCGGGCATCCTGGCGGACCGCCATCCGACGTGTTCGCCCTGGGCGCGACGCTCTACCGCATGCTCACCGGCACGGCGCCGTTCGAGGGCCCGTCGACGTGGGCGGTGATGGACGCGACCATGCACGCTGAGCCGCCGGAAGTCACCGCGCTCCAGCCGGCGACGCCTTCTCGACTCGTCGAGGTACTGTCGCGGGCGCTGGCCAAGGATCCGTCGGCGCGCTACGCCTCGGGACGTGAGCTCCACCAGGCGCTCGTCGACGCGCGGGCCGAGATCGATCGCTCAGCGCAGCCGGGCGCCGCGACATCGCGCCGCGCCTGGATCGCCGCCGCGGTGGTGGTGCTGGCGATCGCATCGGGGGCGTTCCTGTGGTTCCGGGCCCGTGAGTCGCGTTTTCGCTGGGTGCGCGACGAGGCCATGCCCGGCATCAGCCGGCTGGTGGCCCTGGGGCAGCGTGCCGAGGCCTACCGTCTGGCGCAACAGGCGCTGGCGGCGGCCCCCGATGATCCGCAGCTGGCCGCGGCCTGGGATGCGGTGACCAACCAGGTGCGGGTGACCTCGGAGCCCGAGGGCGCCGAGGTGTCGATTCGATCGCTCTCGGGAAAGGACGAGGGGTGGACGGCGATCGGCCGGACGCCACTGACCGCTCAGCTGCCGATGGGACAGATGCGCTGGCGGTTCGCGCTCGACGGGTACGAACCACGCGAGATTGTGCCGAACCCCGGACCGGAGACGCTCACGCTCGTCAAGGCCGGCGCCGGCCCGCCGGGGATGGTGCTCGTGCCCCAGGGCGCGGTCGAGGATCCCGCCGTGCACAGCCAGGTGACGGTCCCCGGCTTCTGGATCGACGCCTACGAGGTGACCAACCGCCAGTTCAAGGCGTTCGTCGACGCCGGCGGCTACCAGAAGCGGGACTACTGGACGCAGCCGTTCGTGAAGGACGGCCGTGCGTTGACCTGGGATGAGGCGATGGCCGAGTTGCGCGATGGCACCGGCCGGCCGGGCCCGTCGACGTGGGAGCTGGGGACCTTTCCCGACGGCGCCGCCGACCTGCCGGTGAGCGGGGTGAGCTGGTACGAAGCGGCCGCCTATGCCGCGTTCGCCGGCCGCACCCTGCCGACGATGTTCCACTGGTATCGAGCCGCCGGCGCCGGCGGCATCTTCTCGGACGTGCTGCAGGTGAGCAACTTCGGCGGGCGGGGGCCGCTGCCGGTGGGCGCCTCGGGCAGCCTCGGCCCGTTCGGCACCGCCGACATGGCCGGCAACGTCAAGGAATGGGTGTGGAACGAAAGTACCGCTGGACGCCGCTTCGTGCTCGGCGGCGGCTGGTTCGAAGCCGCCTACTCCTTCATCGACCAGGACGCCCGCGCCCCGTTCACCCGCGACGCCGGCTTCGGCTTTCGCTGCATGCGGACCGATGCGCCGGCCGACGATGCACTGACGCGGCCGATAATCACCGTGGAGCGCGATGCGGCGGCGCTGGTCCCGGTCGGCGACGACGTCTTCCAGGCCTACAAGCGGCTGTACGACTACGACGCGCGTCCGCTCGACGGGCGCGTCGACGAACGCGACGACACCCAGCCGCAGTGGATCACCGAGCGGGTGTCGTTCACCGCGGCCTACGGCACCGACCGGCAGCCGATGATGCTGATGCTGCCCAAGGCCGGCAAGCCGCCCTATCAGGTGGCGGTCTTCTTTCCGGGGTCCGACGCGACGCGCAATCAGACCAGCCGCGGCGTCAACACCTACCTGTTGCAGTTCCTGATGGTCAGCGGTCGCGCCGTGGCGTACCCGATCTACCAGCAGACCTACGAGCGTCGCCGGGAGCCCACGGGAACCAATTTCCTGCGCGAGATCAGCATCCAGCGCGGCCAGGATCTGCGCCGCGCCATCGACTACCTGGAGACCCGGCCCGACATCGACGCCACGAAGGTGGCGTTCTACGGGATCAGCCTCGGGGCGCAGCTCGGACCGGTGTACCTCGCGGTCGAGCCGCGGCTGCGCACCGGCGTCCTGCTCTCGGGCGGCTTCGAGACGTGGACGGTCCCGGCCGAGACCGACCCGGTGAACTTCGCGCCGCGCGTGAGGCAGCCGGTGCTGATGGTGAACGGCCGCGAGGACTTCGACCTGCCCTACGAGACCGCGCAGGTGCCGCTGTTCAAGGCGCTGGGCACGGCCGCCGCCGACAAGCGCCATGCGGTGCTGGCCGGTGGCCACATCCCGCCGCGTCCGCAGGACGTGTTCAAGGAGATTCTCGACTGGCTGGACCGGTATCTCGGCCCGGTCGGCCACTAGCTGGCAGGAGACGCGATGGTCATACGCATCTTGACCGCACTGGTCGTGGCGGGTGCCGTCGCGGCGGCCCAGACGCCGCCGCCGGTCGCGGTCCTGTACGAGAACGCGCGGCTCATCCTCGGCACCGCCACACCGCCCATCGAGCGTGGCTCGATGCTCGTGCAGAACGGGGTGATTCGCGCGATTGGCCCGGTGGGACGCGTCGCGGTGCCTTCCGGAACGCAGCGCATCGACCTGGCGGGCAAGACGGTGATGCCGGCGCTGGTGAACGTCCACGTGCACATCGGCTACGAGGGCTACTCGACGTGGCAGGCGGCCAATCACACGCCGGCCAACGTCCTCGACCACCTGCAGCGGAGCGCCTTCTACGGCACGGCGGCGACCGCTTCGGTGGGCACCAGCCCGCTCGAGCAGATGCGCCAGGTGCAGGCCGATCAACGGGCGGGGAAGCTGCCGCCGGCGGCGCGGCTGCTGTTCCTGCCGGGCTTCGCCCCGCCCAACGGCGGGCCCGACGCGGTGTTGCGCGTCGCCACCAACGAATTGAAGGTGGTCAACGAGGTCACCACCCCGGCCGAGGCGCGGGCCGCCGTGCAGAACCTGGCCGCGCAGAGAGTCCGCCACGTGAAGGCGTGGTTCGACGACCGCCGCGGCTCGTATCCCAAGCTCACTCCTGATACCTATCTCGCCATCCTCGACGAGGCGCACAAGCAGCAGATGACGCTGCACACCCACGCCATCGACCTGGCCGATCAGAAGGTGGTGGTCAAGGCCGGCACCGACGTGCTCGTCCACATGGTGCAGCGCGAGCCGCTCGACGACGAGTACCTCGCCATCGTGCGCGAGAAGAAGCCTTACTGGGCCACGGTGATCGGCCTGGGCGATCCCACCGGGGTCTGCCAGCCGGATCCGTTCTTCGAGCAGGCGATGCCCGACCCGGTGATCAAGACCATCCGCGCCACGATGGAGCGACGACCGCTGGCGCCCAGCTGCGGGCCGCCGAACCCGAACGCGGCTGCCCGCGAGAAGCAGATGGCGGTCAACTTTCCCCAGATGCTGAAGGCCGGCGCCCGCGTGGTGCTGGCCACCGATACCGGCATCCAGCCGGGCCACACCTTCGGCTCGGGCGAGCACGTGGAGATGGCCCGCTGGGTGCAGCTCGGAATGTCGCCGGCCGAGGCGATCGTCGCCGCCACCAGCCGGCCGGCCGAGCTGATGGACCAGACCGACCTGGGTGCGCTGGCCGCCGGGAAGCGGGCCAGCTTCATCGTGCTCGACGCCAATCCGCTCGAGAACATCAGGAACACGCGGCGGATCGCTGATGTCTATCTCGACGGGGCCAGGCTCGATCGCGTGGCGATGCAGGCGCAGTTCAAGCGCGAAGCGCGCTAGCCGTCGGATGAGCGACGGCCTGCTGTTTCGGGCCCGGCTCGGCGAAGGTGATCTGGTTGCCGTCCGGATCCTGAATCTGCGCGATGGTGGCGAAGTTGCCACCCGAGGCCGGACCGAGCGCCAGGTCGCGGGTCTGCATCTCGGCCCGCACGGCGTCGAGGTTGCTGACAATCACCGTGAGCATCGAGCGGCCGGCGCGCGCGGCATCGGCCACCAGCTGCACGCCGCCGTTGACGAAGTACCACTCGTGCACCTCGGCCATCGGGTGCAGGTCGGATGCGCGGCCGAACAGCCGTGCATACCACTCGTGCGCCCGCGAGAGTTGCGCCGTGCTCACCACCGCGTAGATCTTCGTGATCATCCCGCCATCTCCTGCTGTGAGGGGAAGCCGTGCTGCTTCCGTCCAACATCGCCCTCGTGCTCGGCACTGGTCTTGTAGAGCTCGAACCGCCCGTCGGGAGCCGTCGCCCTGAGGCCGCGTTCATAGGCCGTTCGCTCGCTGGCGCTCATCGGCACGAAGCTGCGGGCGACGCGCAGGTTCTGCTGCAGCACCTTCATCGAGTCGATCCCCGAGATGGTGGTGCACACTGGAAGGCTCATCGCGTAGCGCAGGGCCTCCGGGGCGCTGGTGACCCGCTTGGTGACCGCCCGCCCGTCGCCGCCCAGGCTCTTCATGCCGATCGCGGCGATGCGCTGCGAGCCAGCTCGGGCAGGACCAGCCCCTGGAAGCTGCGGAAGCCGGCGTCGAAGCCGTTCAGCGGCAACTGGCACGCGTCGAACGGGAAGCCGTGTGACAGCATCCGTAAGTGGATCTCCGGGTGCTTGTGCCCGGTGAACCCCACGTAGCGCACCTTGCCCTGCGCCACGGCCCGCACCAGCGCCTCGACCACGCCGCCCTTGGCGAAATGCCGCTCGGGGTCGTTGTCGTAGACGCACTCGTGGATCTGCCAGAGATCGAGGTGGTCGGTCCGCAGGCGGCGCAGCGACTGGTCGAGCTGACGCATCGCCACCATCGGCGTCGCGGCCGTGCGTGCAGACCTTGGTCATCAGGAACACCGACTCCCGGCGGTCGCGGATGGCGCGGCCCATGCGCGTCTCGCTCTCGCCGTCGTGGTACTCCCAGGCGTTGTCGAGGAAGGTGACGCCGGCGTCGATGGCGGCGTGGACGATCTTCACGGCTTCGGTCACGGTCGCGACCTTGCCCAGGTGGTAGCCACCGAGGCCGAGGATGGACACCTGGTCGGGGTGACGGCCGAAGGGCCGCCGGGGCACGGGTGACATGCCAGCCTCCACAGGACCGCAGGGTCAGAGTCTGCCGGTCAGCACCATGAGGAGCAGGACCACGAGAATGAGGGTCAAGCCGCCGGAGGGCCCGTAGCCCCACCCACGGCTATACGGCCAGGAGGGTAAGGCGCCGAGCAGCAGCAACACGACGACGACGAGGAGGATCGTGTTCATCGACATCTCCAATCGCGCGGCGAGGTTGGTCCGCGTCAGCGCATTGCATCTGGCGTGCCACACGCTCGAGCCGTGTGGACGCACAAAAGGCCCGTAGCGGCGGCACCAACGCCAGGCCCATCCAATCTCGGAGAGCGGCGTCTGACTGGTCCGTTGACATGCCGGTACTCACAGTGGGCAAGCGAAGGGACAGCGATGCCTGACAGCGGGGCCGGCGATTTGTCGCTGGTCGAGGTGTATAGGTACGTCAGGCGCTCTGCAAGGAGGCCGTCGCCATGTCACGCACCCCGCTCGCTCTTGCTTTCTTGGCCTGGGTGCTCGCCACCCCCGCCGGTGCCCAGACGCCGTCCCCCCCGCAGCCGCCGGTCACCCATGACCACGGCGCGCCGGCAGGACGTCTCGGCTCGGTGCACTTCGCCACGTCGTGTGCCGCCGCGGTGCAGCCCGAGTTCGACCGCGGCGTGGCCCAGCTGCACTCGTTCTGGTTCTCCGCGGCGGTGGCGTCGTTCGACAGCGTCCTCGACTCCGATCCGAAGTGCGTCATGGCGCACTGGGGTATCGCCATGAGCTGGTGGAGCAACCCCTTCGCCGGGTTCCGGTCGCCGCAGGCCCTGACTGCCGGCCTGGCCGCCGTCGACGCCGCGCGCGCCACCGGCTCGGGCACCGAACGTGAAAAGGCGTACGTCCAGGCCGTCGAGCTGCTCTACCGCGACGCTGCCACGCGTGACCAGCGGTCGCGCACCGTCGCCTACGAGAAGGCGATGGAGGCCCTGGTGGCCAGGTGGCCCGACGACGTCGAGGCGCGGATCTTCTACGCCCTGGCCCTGGGCCAGACGGCGCTCCCCACCGACAAGACCTACGCCAACCTGTTGAAGGCGGCGTCGATCCTGGAAGAGGAGTTCTCCCGCCAGCCGGAGCACCCTGGGCTGGCGCACTACATCATCCACAGCTTCGACGTGCCCCCGTTGGCCTCGCGAGGGCTGAACGCGGCCCGCCGCTACTCGCAGATCGCCCCTGACGCGCCGCATGCGCTCCACATGCCGTCGCACACCTACACCCGCCTCGGCCTGTGGCAGGACTCGATCGCGTCGAACCTGGCCTCGGCCGCCGCTGCTCACACGGACGCCGGGGCGGCGGCGGAGGAGCTGCACGCGCTCGACTACCAGGTCTACGCCTACCTGCAGATGGCCCAGGACGCATCGGCCAGGCGCGCTCTCGACCTCATCGCGCCGCTCGGCGAGCAGATCCCGAATGCCGGCGCCGGCAACGCCGCGCCGCCGTCGGCGGGCTACTACGCGCGCGCGGCCATTCCGGCGCGAATCGCCCTGGAGCGCAACGCCTGGGCCGAAGCCGCAGCGCTCACGCCGACCGAGTCGCCGTTCCCCTGGGCCGACGCGGTGACGCGCTTCGCGCGCGCCCTGGGCGCCGCGAGAAGCGGCCAGGTCGACGCGGCCCGGCAGGACGTCGAGCGGCTGGCGGTGCTGCGGGATGCGCTGAAGAAGGCCAACGACGCTTACTGGACCGAGCAGGTCGAGATTCAGCGCCTGGGCGCCGCCGCGTGGACGGCGCTGGCCGCCGGCCAGCGGAGCGAGGCGCTGGCGCTGATGCGCGAAGCCGCCGATCGCGAGGACGCCACCGAGAAGGCTCCGATCACGCCCGGTCCGATCAAGCCGGCGCGTGAGCTGCTGGGCGAGCTGCTGCTGGAGCTGAAACAGCCCGCCGACGCGCTGGCCGCGTTCGAGGCCACGCTGAAGACGGAACCGAACCGCTTCCGCGCGCTCTACGGCGCGGCGCAGGCGGCCCAGGCATCCGGCAATCGTGCCAGCGCGTCGGGCTACTATTCCGCGCTGCTGAAGCTGGGCGCCCGCGCGGAACCGCCGGTGAGGACGGAGCTGGCCGAGGCGCGCAAGGCATCGCGATAGACGGCGCCGCTCAATTCGTCCACTTCGTCTCGTCGAGCAGGCGCTGCAGTTCGCCGCGCATCTGCTGCAGCACCGGGGCCGCTTCCGGCCTGGCGACGAGGTTGGTCATCTCGAAGGGATCGGCCTCGAGGTCGTAGAGCTCGTCCATCTCCTGCAGCTCGCGGTACTGGATGTACTTGTGCCGGCCGGTCCGCGCGGCCACGTAGCCCATGGTGCGGATGCGCGGAAACACCGTATCGCTGAAGTACTCGACGAGGAACGACGTGCGCCAGTCCTTCGCCGTGCCGGTCAGCAGCGGCACCAGCGAACGGCCCTGGACGGCCGCGTCCGGCGTGAGCCCGGCCACCTCGAGCAGCGTCGGCGCGAGATCGAGGCTGAGCGCCATCGCGGCCGGCGTCGATCCGGCAGTGGCCAGCCGCGGGTAGCGGACGATGAGCGGGATGCGAATCGTCTCCTCGTAGGCCAGCCGCCGCTCTTCGTTGAGGCCGTGCTCGCCGTAGAAGTAGCCGTGGTCGCTGGTGAAGACGATGATCGTGTCGTCGAGGACGCCCTTGCGCTCGAGGATGGCGCGGAGGCGTCCCAGGCTGTCGTCGACGGCCAGCAGCATCTCGAGCCGGCCGCGGATCTCCTCGTCGGTGGTGGCGGTGGCCTTGCCGAGCGGCGGCAGCCGATCGATCCGCCGCATCAGCGCCGGCTTGTCCAGCGGCGGCGCAAACGCATTGGCGCGTCGCGGCATGGGGCGCCCGGCGTAGCGGCCGCGATGCCGGTCGGCGGCCACGAAGCCGCCGGGCTGGCCGGCCAGCGGGGTCAGGCTGCCGTCGTCGTTCTGGATCACGTTGGGGTGGATCGCCTTGTGCGCGAGATACACGAGGAACGGCGCGTCCGACGGCCGATCGATGAAGCGTTCGGCGTAGTCGGTGAGCAGGTCGGTCGTATAGCCCTTCTCGCGCACCCGCTGCCCGTCCACGTTCAGCGACGGATCGATCGCTTCGCCCTGGCCCGGCATTGCCACCCAGTGGTCGAAGCCCGGACGCGGGCTGTCGTCGTTGCCCATGTGCCACTTGCCGAAGAACCCGGTGCGGTAGCCGGCCTGCTGCAGTGCCTTGGGAAACACCGGCAGGTCGTGGCTGGGCCGCGCCGTGTTGTCGACGATGCCGTTGGTGTGCGGGTACTGCCCGGTCAGGAAGCTGGCGCGGCTGGGCGAACAGAGCGGCGTGGTCGCAAAGGCGTTGGTGAACCGCGCGCCTTCACCGGCGAGCCGATCCATGTGCGGCGTCTCGATGAACGGATGCCCGCCGACGCCGAGATCGTCCCAGCGCATGTCGTCGACCAGCACGAACACGATGTTGGGCCGGCGCGGGGTGGCCAGCGCCACGCCGGCGGCCGGCGCCGGTCTGTTCGGGTGCACCGCACGACACCGTGACGAGCCCGGTCACGAGCGCGGTCACGAGCGCGAACAGCCTGGCGTGCCTCATGTGGCCCTCGAAGAGTGATGGTCCGGCGCCGCATTATGGCATTGAGCTCCCGGTCGTTCGCGTGTATATCCCAGAAGCCACCGCCCGGTTGCCGCGAGTGCGGTTGCGATTGGACCCCACCGTGACGCCAAAATACCCACGGCTGCTGCCGCTGATGCTCGTGATCGCCGCCGCGGCGGCGTGCGCATCGCCCCCGCCCTCGGCGACGTCGAGCTCGTCGTTGTCTCCTACGCTGTTCGAAGGCGCGCGATTGATCGTCGGCGACGGGACGGCGCCGATCGAGGGAGCGGCGTTCGTGGTGGAAGCGGGCCGGATTGCCGTGGTCGGCCGCACCGGCGCGGTGCCGCTGCCGCCCGGCGGCACGCGGGTCGATCTGGCGGGCAAGACCGTGATGCCGGCGCTGGTCAGCGCCCACATCCACGTCGGGCTGCTCGACGGCATGGACTTCGGGCCGCAGGTCTACACGCGCGACAAGATCGTGGAGCACCTCGAGCGCTATGCCTACCACGGCGTCGGCGCGGTGTTCAGCATGGGCACCGACGTGGGCCCGCTGTCGTTCGAGATCGAGCGCGAGCGGCCGCCGCACGCGGCGCGGCTGCTCACGGCCGGCCGCGGCATGGCGACGCCCGACGGCGGGCCGGGCTTTCCGGCGATCGCCAACACGTCGTTCCCGATCACCACGGCGCAGGAGGGGCGTGCAGCGCGTGCGCGAGCTGAAGGCCCAGGGGGCGCACGCGGTGAAGATCTGGGTCGACGACCGCAACGGCCGCGTCAAGAAGCTCACCCCGGACCTCTATCGGCCGATCATCGAGGAGGCGCACGCCCAGGGCCTGATGGCGCTGGCCCACGTCTACTACCTCGACGACGCCCATGAGCTCGTCGACGCCGGCGTCGACGGCTTCATGCACCTGGTCCGCGACAAGGTGATGGACGCCGCGCTCATCGCCAAGATGAAGGCGAAGAACGTGTTCGCCGCGGCCAACATCGGCGGGTCGCATCGAGCGGCCCTCACCGAGCTGCCGGCGCCAACCCTCGCCCTCCTCGGCGAGACGGTGCCCGCCGCCGTGATCCAGCAGTACCAGGCGGGGCGCGCGGCCCGGGATCCCAAGGCCGTCGCGACCGCCCGCGCCACCTACGAGATCATGGCGACGAGCCTGGCCGCCCTCACCGCTGCCGGGGTGACCATCGTGCTCGGCGGCGACACCGGCATCCCCGGCGCGTGGCACGGGTGGGCCGAGCAGTACGAGATGGAGACGATGGTCGCCGGCGGCATGACGCCGGCCCAGGTGATCGTGGCCTCCACCAGCACGCCGGCCCGGCTCATGAAGCTCGACGACATGGGGACGGTGGCCGCCGGCAAGAGCGCCGACTTCATCGTGCTCGACGCCAACCCGCTCGACGACATCGCCAATGCGGCGCGGATCTCGGCGATCTACCTGCGTGGCGAGATGCTCGACCGCTCCGGGATGCGCACGCGGTGGACCCCGGCCGCCGCCCGGTGAGCTGGCCGACGGCTCGCCGCCAACGAATCGAGGGACACGCTGATGGCTCATGCCCGCACCGGACTGCTGCTCACCACGATCGCCCTGGCCGTCGGCCTCGGCGTAGCGCTCCCGCGCGCCCAGGACGACGCGGCGGCGGTCATCGCCCGCATCGAAGCGCGCCAGGCGCCCGATCGTCAGGGGTTCGACGGGCTCACCCTCCAGCAGGTGATGCAGCGCGTGCGCGTCCCCGGGGTGAGCATCGCCGTGGTCAAGGACTTCCAGGTGCACTGGGCCAAGGCCTACGGCGTCGCCGACGTCGAGACGGGGAGGCCGGTGGAGGCGACGACGCGCTTCCAGGCGGCGTCGATCAGCAAGCCGGTGACGGCCATGGCGGCGATGCGGCTGGTGCAGGACCGCAAGCTCGACCTCGACGCCGACGTGAACGCGGTGCTCCAGTCGTGGAAGGTGCCGCGGACGGAAGAGAGCGGGAGCACGCCGGTGACGCCGCGGGCGCTCTTCAGCCACACGTCGGGCGCCGACGACGGCTTCGGCTTCCCCGGCTACGCCCCGTCGTCGCCGCGGCCGTCGGTCGTGCAGATCCTGAACGGCCAGCCGCCGTCGAACGTGGGGCAGGTGCTGTTCGCGCGGCCGCCGTTCCAGGGCTACAAGTACTCCGGCGGCGGCATCACCATCATGCAGCTGGCGCTCACCGAGCTCACGGGCCGGCCGTTCGCGGATTTCATGGCCGACACCGTCCTCGACGCCGCTGCAGATGGTCGACAGCTCGTTCGAGCAGCCGCCGCCGCCCGAGCTCGCGGCGCAGCTCGCGCGCGCCCACGACGGGCAGGGCAAGGCGATGGGGCCGGCGTGGCACGTCTACCCCGAACAGGCCGCGGCCGGGCTGTGGACCACGCCCACCGACCTGGCGCGGTTCATCATCGAAGTGCAATCCGCGGTGCGCGGTCCGGCCGGCAAGGTGCTCGCGCAGGCTTCGGCGCGGGAGATGACCTCGCCGGTCGGCACCGGCCCCTTCGGCGTGGGCCTCACGATGGAGATGCGCGGCGAGGGCTGGTACTTCTCGCACGGCGGCTCCAACTGGGGCTTCCAGGCCGACATCGTCGGCCACCTGCGCAAGGGCTACGGCGTGGCCGTCATGACCAACGGCGATCGCGGCCGACCTCTGATCAACGAGATCGAGGCGCGCGTGGCCGCGGCCTACGGCTGGGACTCGCTCGACAAGCCGCTGGTGCGGTGAGCGCGCCATGCCCCTCAACCCGCAGCTGCTCAGGAGCGCCGGCGTCGCGGCGCTGGGCAGCTTCCTCTTCGGCTTCGACACCGCGGTCATCTCCGGCGCCACCGAAGCGCTGCGGCTGACCTACGCGCTCAGCAGCCAGGCGCTCGGCCTCACGGTGGCGAGCGCGCTGCTGGGCACGATTCTCGGATCGCTCGGCGTCGGGCCGCCGCTGGAGACCTACGGGCGCCGGCCGGTGCTGCGCGCCCTGGCCGTCCTCTACTTCGTGTCGGCGGTCGGCTGCGGCCTGGCGTGGAGCTGGAGCGCGCTGGTCGTCTTCCGTTTCATCGGCGGCCTGGCCATCGGCGGGTCGTCGGTGGCGGCGCCGATGTACATCGCCGAGATCGCCCCGGCCGCGCAGCGCGGGCGGCTGGTGGCGCACCAGCCAGCTCAACATCGTCGTCGGCATCCTGGTCGCCTACCTGTCGAACTCGATCGTCGAACTGCTGCTGGGCGGGCCCGAGTCCGCGGCCTGGCGCGTGATGCTCGGCGCGCCGGCGCTGCCGGCGGCGCTCTTCTACGTGTTGCTCGGCACCGTGCCCGAGAGTCCGCGCTGGCTGATCAAGCAGCAGCGGCGCCAGGAGGCCGAGGCAGGTGCTGCGCCGTGTCGGCAGCGAGGCGCCGTCGGCGGTGGCGGCCGAGATCGCCGAGTCGCTGCATCAGGAGACCGTGTCGGCCGACGAGCCGTTCTTCACGCGCAAGTACCGGCGGCCGATCCTGCTGGCGCTGATGGTGGCGACGTTCAACCAGCTGTCGGGCATCAACGCGCTCATCTACTACACCGCCGACATCTTCGCCATGGCCGGAGCCGGCCGGACCAGCGCGCTGTGGCAATCGGTGACCATCGGCGTCACCAATCTGCGTCTTCACGCTGCTGGCGATGACGGTGATCGACCGGGTCGGCCGCAAGCGCCTGCTGCTGGTGGGCTCGCTCGGGCTCGCCGCGTGCCTGTTCGTCGCCGCCTACGCCTTCGAGCAGCGCATCGGCGGCGCGCTGCTGCTGGGCAGCCTCATCGGCTACATCGCCTTCTTCGCCTTCTCGCAGGGCGCGGTCATCTGGGTCTACCTGGCCGAGATCTTCCCCAATCGCGTGCGGGCGCGCGGACAGGCGCTGGGCAGCTTCGTCCACTGGTTCTGGGCCGCGGCGGTGAGCTGGAGCTTCCCGGTGTTCGCCGAAGCGTCGGGCGGCCTGGCCTTCGCCGTCTTCGGCGCCATGATGGTGCTGCAGTTCTTCGTGGTGCTCGTCTTCCTGCCCGAGACCAAGGGCGTGTCGCTCGAGCAGATCCAGCGGCAGCTGGGGATCGAGTAGGCGAGCGCGGGATGCTGCTCGGTGGAGTCGAAGCCGGCGGGTCGAAGGTGGTGTGTGTCGTGGGCACCGGCCCCGACGACCTGCGGGCCGAAGCGCGCGTGCCGACGACGCTGCCGGCCGAGACGCTGGAGCGAGTCGTGGCGTTCTTCCGCGAGCAACAGGCCAGAGCACGGGCCGGTGGGCGCCATCGGGATCGGCTCGTTCGGGCCGGTGGACCTGCAGCCCGGGTCGCCGCGCTACGGCTTCATCACCTCCACGCCCAAGCCTGGCTGGGCCGACACCGACGTGGCCGGGGCCATCCAGCGCGCGCTCGGCGTGCCAGTGGGGTTCGACACCGACGTGAACGCCGCGGCGCTGGGCGAGTGGCGCTACGGCGCGGCGCAGGGGCTCGACACGGTCCTCTATCTCACGGTGGGAACCGGCATCGGCGGCGGCGGGCTGGTGGGCGGACGCCCGATGCACGGCCTCGTGCATCCGGAGATGGGACACGTGCGCGTGCCTCACGACGCGGCCCGCGATCCGTTTCCGGGCGTGTGCCCGTTCCACGGCGATTGCCTCGAGGGCCTGGCCAGCGGCCCGGCGATGGCGGCGCGCTGGGGCATCCCCGCCGAGCAACTGCCCGAGGCCCATCCGGCGTGGCGACTCGAGGCGCACTATCTGGCCCTGGCCCTGCACGGCTTCGTCTGCACGCTGTCGCCGCAGCGGATCGTGATCGGCGGCGGGGTGATGGAATCGCCGCACCTGCTGCCGCTCGTGCGGCAGGAGCTGACGACGCTGCTCAACGGCTACATCCAGGCGCCGGAGCTGGGTAGCGACATCGAGCGCTACGTCGTGCCACCGGCGCTCGGCCGTCGATCAGGTGTGGTCGGGGCGCTGGTCCTGGCGGCGCGGGCGGCCGGCGACGACGTCTAGCGGCGTGCGCCCAGTTCCGTGCTCAGCCCCTCGTCCATCTCGTCGAGGAAGTAGACCTTCACGACGCTGAACGCCCCGGGCTTCCACTGCGGATCCTTGGTCAGCAGCCACTTCTCGACGAACTCGCCGATCGTCCGCCGCGAGGCTTCGCGGGCCAGCGCCACGCGCCGGTCGTCCCTGGCGCGCGTCTTCGAGATCGCGCGGACATGCTGCGGCGCAGCTCCTCGAGCTGTTCCTGCTTGTCGAAGCGGGCCCAGCCGTTCTCGGTCTTCTCGCGCCACGTGTTGGTGTCGATGGCCACCGGCAGGCTCGGCCGCAGGTCCGGCGCGACGACCACCGTCGTCTGTCCGCGGGTGATCACTTCCCAGGCCTCGTCGGCCAGCGGCACGCCGTAGCGGTAGGTGACGGCCGCCTGGATGTGCGACACGGTGTTGCCCAGGTAGATGCCCCACCACGTCATGGCGTCGGACTTGTAGAAGTCCTCGCCCATCCGGATCGTGGCCGTCTCCAGCAACCCGCCGGGCAGCGTGGCGACGACCGGCGGATCCGACCGCCATTCGGCCGTCCAGTCGTGTGGCGCCGGCGCCAGACCGGTGAACGGCAGCATGCGGTACAGCAGCACCCCGGCCACGACGACGAGCGCGGCGGCGGCGAGCGCGAGCCAGGCGACGACGCGCAGCGGGCGCGATCCGGCCATGCTGATGGCAGCGTACCACGCCGGCCGACCGCTCCTGGAACGGCCCGGTCCAGGCGAGCGTCATACAATCGAACTGCATGTCCCTCCCGGCGCGGATGCCCGAGCGTATCGGGCGCTACAAGATCGAGCGGAAGATCGGCGAAGGCGGCATGGGCGTCGTCTACGAGGCCCGCGACGAACGGCTCGACCGGGTCGTCGCGTTGAAGATGATCCGCGGCGACAGCGACGAGACGGCGCGCAAGCGGCTGTGGCGCGAGGCGCGCACGGCCGCCGGCATCAGCCACCCGAACATCTGCCAGCTCTACGAGGTCGACGAGACCGACGACGGGCTGGTGCTGGCGATGGAGCTGCTGGCCGGCGAGCCGCTGGCCGCGCGGCTCGGCCGCGGGCCGCTGACCGCCGCCGACACCGCCAGCATCTCGCTGCAGACGCTCGACGCGCTCGGCGCCCTGCATGCGCGCGGGGTGATCCACCGCGACCTCAAGCCGTCGAACCTGTTCCTGACGCCGCACGGCGTCAAGCTGCTCGACTTCGGCCTGGCCCGGCCGATGGCCGGAGGGCTGTCGGGCGACACCGGCACCCTGCTGACCCAGGCCGGGGCGATCGTCGGCACACCCAACTACATGGCGCCCGAGCAGGTGCGCGGCGAGCCGCTCGACGCCCGCAGCGACCTGTTCGCGATGGCGGCGCTCGCTCTTCGAGATGCTGTCGGGGCGCGCTGGCGTTCACCGGCGCGACGCTGGTCGACGTCCTGCACGCCGTGCTGCACGAGCAGCCGCCGGCGCTGTCGGGCGGCGCGGCGGTGGCCGGCCTCGATCGCGTCGTCCATCGGGCGCTGCACAAGCAGGCCGCCGACCGCTACGAGTCGGCGGCGGCGATGGCGGCCGCGATCCGCGACGTGGTCGCGGCTCGCGATTCGGCGGAGCTGGCGGCGTCGCCGGCCCGGGCCATGACGCGGCTCATCGCCCTGCCGTTCCGCGTGCTGCGGCCGGATGCCGAAACCGACTTCCTCGCCTTCAGCCTGCCCGACGCGATCACCACCTCGCTGACCGGCACCCGGAACCTGCTGGTGCGCTCCAGCGCCGCGGCGGCCCGATTCGACCCGCAGGCCCCCGACCTGCGCCGGCTGGCCGCCGACGCCGACGTCGACCTGGCGCTGATGGGCACCATCCTGCGGGCCGGCGGGCAGCTGCGCGCCACCGCGCAGCTGGTCGAGGCGCCGGCCGGCACGGTGGTGTGGTCGCACTCGTCGCAGCATCCGCTGCAGGACGTGTTCGCGCTCCAGGACGAGCTGGTCGGCGGGATCGTCGCCTCGCTGTCGCAGTCGCTGGGGGAGCCGGACAGCCGCGCGCCCCGAAAGGACGTGCCGCGCAGTCCCGACGCCTACGAGCTGTACCTGCGCGGCAACGAGCTGGCCCGCGACTGGGATCGCATGGTCGAGGCACGCGACGTGTTCCAGCGCTGCACCGAGCTCGACTCGGGCTTTGCGCCGGCATGGGCCGCGCTGGGGCGCTGCCATCGCGTGATCGGCAAGTACCTCGAGGTGCCCGACGCCGTCGAGGAAGCCGAGCGCGCCTTCCAGCGCGCGCTGGCGATCAATCCCGATCTGCCGGTGCTGCACAAGTACTACGCGCAGCTCGAGTGCGACGCCGGCCGCGCCGTGGCGGCGATGCAGCGGCTGCTGCGCCGCGCCCAGGTGGCCGTCGATCCCGAGCACTTCGCCGGGCTGGTGCACGCCTGCCGCTACGCCGGCCTGCTCGACGCGTCGGTGGCCGCCCACGAGGAGGCGCGGCGGCTCGATCCGACGATCCAGACGAGCGTGCTCAACACCTACGCCCTGCAGAACGACTGGGAGCGGATCGTGCGCGAAGCCGACGCCGGCGACCCCGACAGCCAGTGCATGGCGCTCTACCGGCTGGGCCGCAAGGAGGAAGCCATCGCCGCCTGGCAACGGCCCGGCCCCGACGCGCCGCCGATGATGAAGGACTGGGACGAGATGATCGTCGCCTGCCTGACCGACTCGCCCGATGCCCGCGCGGTCGTCGAGCGGGTGATGGACCGCTACAACTTGAACGACCCCGAGGGACTGATGACCAACGGCATCGTCCTCAGCCGCCTCGGCAGCGACGAGATGGCGCTGCGCCTCCTCCGCAACGCCGTCGACGGCGGCTTCCACGTGCCGCAGACCCTGCTCGCCGATCCCTGGCTGGCGCCGCTGCGCAATCACGCGCGCTTCGGCGAGATCGTCCGGTTGGCCCAGGCGCGTCAGCGCGAGGCGCTGGCGGTGTTTCGCGCCGAGGGCGGCGAGCGGCTGCTGGGTTTGCGCGCGGCGGCGTGAGCGATTCGCCCGGAGGCATCCATCCGCCGGCGCCATCCAACCAATCGCGGCCGGCGCGCTTGACGCCAGCCCGGCCGTCCCACACACTAATGGATCGCGATGATTCTGAGATTCGACCTTCGGTTGGCGGTGCTCGCTGCGGCCTTCGCGTCCTTGTCGTTGTCGCTCTCGGCCCAGGTGCCCCAGCCGCCGCAACCGCCCCCACCGCCGCAGTCGTCGCCGCCGCTCCCGCTCGAGCCGGCGCGCGAGCGCGGCGAAAGCATCACGCCCGCCTACGAGGGCTGGTTCGAGAACGCCGACGGCAGCTACAGCCTGCTCATCGGCTACTTCAACCGCAACAAGAGCCAGACCCTCGACATCCCCGTCGGGCCGAACAACAAGATCGAGCCCGGCGCGATCGACCAGGGGCAGCCGACGCATTTCCAGACCGGCCGGCAGTGGGGCGTGTTCGTGATCAAGGTGCCGCGGGACTTCGGCACCAAGGCCCTCACCTGGACGATCACGGCCAACGGCGAGACGCAGACGATTCCCTTCGCGCTCAACAAGAGCTATCCGATCACGCCGTTCGAGGAAGCCGGCATGGGCAACAAGCCGCCGGTGTTCGCCTTCCCGGCCGGCGGCGGCAAGGTCACCGGTCCGCCGACCACGGTCGCCGCCAGCCTCACCGGAGCGGTGAAACAGCCGGTGACGATTGCCCTGGCCGTCGAGGATCCGAAGCAGACCAAGCAGGGCCTGGAGGGCCGGGGCGGGCGCGGCGGCGCCGTCGCGGTGGCCAACGTGTCGTTCCACAAGTTCCGCGGCCCCGGCACGGTCACCTTCGAGCCGGCCCGGATCGGCGCCAAGACACAAGGCGAAACGGTGACCACCGCGGCCACCTTCAGCCTGCCGGGCGAGTACCTGCTGCGGGTGCAGGGCAACGACGAATCGGGCGAGGGCGGCGGCGGCTTCCAGTGCTGCTGGACGAACACCTACGTGAAGGTCGCAGTGAAGTAGGCAACGCGCAGTGACGACGAGGAGCGCAAAGATGATCCGTGAAACGCTGTGGCGGGTGGGTGGAGTGGCCGGGCTCGTCGTGGCCGCGGCGGCCGGCGGCGCCGCGACGGCGTCGGCCCAGACGGCGCCGACCTTCACCAAGGACGTGGCGCCGATCCTCCAGCGCAAGTGCGAGGCGTGCCACCGGCCCGACTCGATTGCGCCGATGTCGCTGGTCACCTACCAGGAGGCGCGGCCGTGGGCCCGCTCGATCAAGGCGCGGATCACCGAGCACTCGATGCCGCCGTTCCAGATCGACCGCACCGTGGGCGTCACCAAGTTCAAGAACGACGAGTCGCTGAGCGACGCCGAGCTCCAGACCATCGTCAAGTGGGTCGATGCCGGCGCGCCGCAGGGCGACGCCAAGGACATGCCGCCGCCGGTGGCGTGGCCCGACGATCAGGGGTGGAACTTCGCCAAGGCCTTCGGCCAGGCCGCGCCGGACCTGGTGATCACGTCGCACTCGTTCACCATGCCGGCGCAGGCGCAGGACGCCTGGGACGAGCGGGTCACCGACTCGGGCATCACCGAGCCGCGCTGGGTGCGGGCGATCGAGATCCGGCCGAGCTCGGTCAAGGGCCGCAAGATCACCCACCACGCCATCGCCTACCTGCAGCAGGACGACCCGGACGCGCCGGCCACCGGCTTCCTGCCGGTGCCGTTCATGGAATGGGCGGTGGGGAAGCAGGGCGAGCTGATGCGGCCCGACACCGGCAAGCTGCTGCTGCCCGGGTCGAAGTTCCGCTGGGACATCCACTACTCGCAGGCCGGTGAGGAGATCACCAGCAACGTCGAGATGGGCATCTACTTCTACCCGAAGGGCCAGGAGCCGAAGCACCGCAACAACCTGTCGCTGGTGCCGGCCGCGCTCGGCACCCTCGACATCCGGCCGAACTCGATCACGGTGTCGGAGGGCTTCTTCCCGCTGCGCGACAACGCCCGCATCGAGAGCTTCCAGCCGCACATGCACCTGCGCGGCAAGGCGATGATGGTCGAGGCGGTGCTGCCCACCGGCCAGCGCCAGGTGCTGAGCAACGTCGACAACTTCAACTTCAACTGGATGACGACGTTCGTCTACGCCGACGACGCGGCGCCGCTGCTGCCCAAGGGCACGCTGCTCAAGGTCACGGCGTGGCACGACAACACCTCGGCCAAGAAGAGCAACCCCGATCCGACGCAGTGGGTGGGCTGGGGCGACCGCACCGTGGACGAGATGGCCCACGCCTGGATCAACATCGTCTACCTGAACGACGACGACTACAAAGCCGAGGTCGAGAAGCGCAAGACCGCCTCGCCGCCGACGTTGCCGCAGTAGGGCAGCTCTTTAGAGCCGCCTCCCAGGCGGAGCTGAAGCTCCGCCCTACGAAAACCGATCTAGCGCCGTTCGTAGACGACCCGGCCGCCGAACACCGTGGTGACCACGGCCAGGTCGGCCGGCGCACTGGGCGGCTTGCCGAACACGTCCGTCGCCAGCACGACGAAGTCGGCGAGCTGGCCGGGCGCGAGCGTGCCCTTGCGTCCGTCCTCGAACTCCAGCCAGGCGGCCTGCGACGTGTAGGCGTCGATGGCGGCCATCAGCGGCAGCCGGCCATCGGGGCGACCCTCGCGCGGCGGTGCCGCCGCTACCTGGAACAGCCGTCCCGACGGGTCGTAGGAGGCTACCGGCCAGTCGCTGCCCAGTACCACGCGCCCGCCGGCATCGCGGATGCGCTTCCAGCCGCCACCCCGCGACGCGCGCTCGGGGCCGATGTTGCTCGCCCACACGCTCACCGGGGGAGCGGCCCGAGGCGCTGCGGCCACCGGTCGAGGAGTCTGGCGCGCGATAGATCCCTCCCGGGTGCATCGAGGCGACGACGCTCAACGCTGTGAATCGCGGCTCGTCGGCCGGATCGAGCGTCTCGATGTGGTCGATGCGGTGACGGCGCCCGCGCTCGGGCACGGGATTGGCTGCGGCTGCGGCCTGCACCGCGTCGAGCGCCATGCGCACGGCGCCGTCGCCCACGGCGTGCATCATCACCTGCCAGCCGCGGCCGTCGAGCAGCGTGACGACGCGCGTGAGCTCCTCGGCGGTGTAGTTCGACGGTCCGTCGGTGGGCCGGTTGGCGTAGGGTGCGAGCAGCTTGGCGGTGTGGGTCTCGATCACGCCGTCGACGAAGAGCTTCACCATGCCGAGGCGGAAGGTCTCATCGGCGGGGTACCGGGCGCGCAGCGCGTCCCAGCCGTCGACCATCGACGCGGTGATCGGCGGCGGCGGCTCGGCGGCGAAGAGCCCGGCCGGCGACACCGCCGAGTAGACTCGCAGCTGCAGGCGGCCGTCACGCCGGGCTCGATCGTAGGCGTCGAACTCCTCGGCCGATCCCAGCGCGTTCTGGATGCTGGTGACGCCGGCGGCGTGCAGTTTCGCGGTGACGGCGTCGAGCAGGCGCAGGCGCTCGTCGATCGTCGGCTCGGGCAGCAGCCGCGACACCAGGCCCTGCGCGCTCTCCTGCAGTACGCCGGTGGGCTCGCCGGTGGCCGGATCGCGCACGATGCGGCCGTTCACCGGATCGGGTGTGTCCCTGGTGATGCCGGCCAACGCCAGGGCTTTCGAGTTGACCCAGGCCGTGTGGTAGTCGAAGCAGCGCAGGAACGCCGGCTGATCGGGCACCGCGGCGTCGAGCTGGGCCCGGGTCGGCAGGCCGCCCGGGAACGTGTTGTAGCCCCAGCCCTCGCCGAGCACCCAGGGAGCGGCCGGATGCGCGGCCGCGAACTCGCGCAGCCGCGATTGCACCTCCTCTACGGTGGCCGCCTCGCCCAGGTCGGCGCGTTCGGCGGCGCGCCCGCCCTCGAAGAGGTGCAGGTGCGTGTCGTTGAAGCCGGGCACGACGCTCCGGCCCCCGGCGTCGACGACGCGCGTGGCGGCGCCGCGCCATCGCTCGAGATCGGCCGCGCGTCCCACCGCGGCGATGCGATCGCCGCGCACGGCCAACGCCTCGTGGAGCGTCCCGGCGCCGTCGGCGGCGTAGATTCGAGCGTTGGTCACCAGCAGATCCGCCGGGGGCTCGGCGGGTGCGGTGCTGCAGCCAGCGACCACGATCAGGAGCGCCAAGATGTAACCGTGCCTGTCACGGAAACATCGCGTGCTGGTGCTGTGGCTGCCATCCGCGCAGATTCTGCACATGACCGCGAAGAAATATCACGTCCGGCGCTCTGGTAGGATGCGGCCCGACGCGGAATCGACTCCGCTGCAGCCCGACCCGGAGGCGCGCCGTGACGTCGATCGTGCTCAAGCCGTGGATCGTCCTGGCCGCCGTGCTGACGGCGCTGGCTGCCGCGATGGGCGTCGCCGGGCCCGGCGCGATGCTGCGCAGGCGCCGCGCGCCGACCTCATCGTGGTCAATGGCCCGGTCTTCACTGGCGCGGGCCAGCCCGTCGCCGAGGCGGTGGCGGTCGCCGGCGATCGCATCACCGCGGTGGGCACACGGCAGTCGATCGAAGCGTTGCGCGGGCCCGCCACGGTAGTGGTCGATGCCGCCGGGGGTGCCGTCGTCCCCGGCTTCAACGACAGCCACGTCCACTTCCTGAGCGGATCGCCAGGCCTGCACGAGCTCGACCTGAGTGGCGCCCGCACGCTCGACGACGTGCAGCAGCGCATCCGCGACTTCGCGGCGAAGAACCCGTCGGTCCCGTGGATCCGCGGCCGCGGCTGGAACTACTCGGCGTTCCCCGGCGGACTGCCGACGCGCGCGCAACTCGACGCCGCACTGTCCGACCGGCCGGCCACGCTCGTCTGCTTCGACGGCCACAGTTCGTGGGTCAACAGCAAGGCGCTCGCAGGCCGCCGGCATCACCAAGGACACGGCGACCCGCCGGCCGGCGCCATCACCCGCGACGCCGCCGGGCAGCCCGACGGCCTGCTCAAGGAATCGGCGCAACAGCTGGTGCGCAAGGCGATGCCGCCGATCACCGCGCGACGACCAGCGCCGGGCGCTGCTCGCCGGCATCGCCCGCGCCCATCAGCTCGGTGTGACCAGCGTGCAGAACGCCAGCGGCAACGCCGACGAGTTCGCGCTCTACGAAGGACTGCGGCGCAGCGGCGAGTTGAAATTGCGGGTGTACTCGGCGCTGTCGGTCACTCCCGGCTTCAGCGATGCCGATGCCGATCGCTTCGACGCCGTCCGCGCCAGCGTGGCTGGCGATCGGACCTTCAAGGCCGGGGCCGCCAAGATGCTCATCGACGGCGTCATCGAGACCAACACCGCGGTGATGCTGGCGCCCTACGACAACAACCCGGCCACGACCGGGCTGCCGAACTACTCGCACGAGGAGCTCGATCGGATCGTCCGCGTGCTCGACGCCCGCGGCTACCAGATTCTGATCCACGCCATCGGCGACGGCGGCGTCCGGCGGGTGCTCGACGCCTTCGAACGAGCGGCCCGGGCCAACCCGGCCCCGGCCCGCGGCCGGCGCCATCGAATCGAGCACATCGAGACGATGGACCCCGCCGACGTGCCGCGCTTCAAGGCGCTCGGCGTGATCGGCTCGTTCCAGCCGCCGCACGCCCGGCTGATGAACAACCCCGAGCCGCGCGGCCAGTGGGCCGGCAACATCGGGCCGGAGCGCACCTCGCACGGGTGGATGTGGAAGAGCGTGAAGGACGCCGGCGGCCGCCTGTCGTTCGGCAGCGACTGGCCGGTCGCCTCGCTCAACCCGCTGGTCGGCCTCTGGGTGGGCGTCAACCGCATCGGGCATCGCACCGTGCCCACGCAGCGGCTCACCATCGGCGAGCTCATCGACGGCTACACCGCCGATGCCGCCTACGCCTCGTTCGACGAGCACGACAAGGGCCGGCTGACCGCGGGCCAGCTGGCCGACATCGTGGTCCTGTCGCGCGACGTGCTGACTGCGCCGCCGGCGGCGGCCGACGACGTGCAGGTGCAGACGACGATCTTCGGCGGCGCCGTCGTCTACACCCGGCCCCGCTAGCTGAAAGTAGGGCGGCTCCTTCAGAGCCGCCTCCCGGGCGGAGCTGAAGCTCCGCCCTACACCGAACCGAGCACGACTCTCTAGAACTCGAAGCGGAAGCCGAGCTGCACGGTGCGCGGCCGCACCACCGACAGGGTCTGCTGCCACGGCGTGGTCGCCGTCACCTGCGAGCTGTTGTTGCGCAGCGTGAGCACCGTGTCCGAGTTGAAGATGTTGAAGACGTCGAACGACAGGCGCAGCCGGCGCTGCCCGCCGAAGCGGAAGTCCTTGTCGACGCGGATCTGGAAGTCGTTGACGGCCGGCAACGCGTAGGAGCCGCGGGTGTTGGCCAGGATGGTCACATCGCCCTGGCCGGCGCCCATGCCGCGAACGATGATCTGCCGTCCGTAGGGTCGTCCGGCCTCGTAGGAGTAGCGCCCGCCGAGCTGGAAGTCCCACGGCAGGAGATACGTGGCCGACAGCTTGACTGCATGCTCGGCGTTGGTCGCGGTGGGTCCGAAGGCGTTCAGCGTGTCGTTCGGGTCGCGGCCGTAGCCGGCGGTGGGCGACAGGCTGCTGAAGTCCTGCTGGGTGCTGCCGCTGACTGAACCCGAGCCGAAGGCCTTGGAGTCCTGCCATGTGTACGACGTGTTGGCCTGCACGCGGTCGGAGAAGCGCTTGTTGAATTCGACCACGACCGATTTGAAGCTCTGGTCGAGATCGCCGCGGTTCACCACTGTGTACAGCGGTGAGCCGACGCCGCTGGTGAGCGACTGCACGGTGATGGTCTGCGACACACCGTCGAAGGTGTCGACGATGTCGCGGGGCGCATAGGCGCCGCGGGTGTCCTGCAGGCGGACGAACTCGGCTTCGTTCTTGTAAACAAAGGACACCGCGATCCCGGCGCCGCCGGCGATCTGGCGCTCGATGCCCACCGACACTTGATCGGTGTACTGGTTGTCCAGGCCTGAATCGACGGCGAAGTTGCGCTTGGGGTCGGTGACGCTGACCGGAATCGTGTAGTCGCCAGTGGTGGCGCTGTACTCGCGCACGATCGTGACCGCTCCGCCCGGCGAGATGCCGGAGAACATCCCGGTCACCAGTTTGCCGTAGAACCGTCCGTAGGCCGACTTGAGCACCGTCCGTCCCGATTGGTCGAGCCGGAACGTGAAGCCGACCCGGGGTGCGACCGTGTTGTACGAGACCAGGTCCGGGACGCCGGGATAGGTCACGACCGGCGGCGAGAACGTCGAGCCGTCGGTGCCTTCGATCTCAGCGTCCGACGACAGCTCCGGCACGTCGCCGTCGATGGCGTCGTAGCGCAGGCCGAGATTGAGCGTGGCACGGTCGTTCAGCGTCCAGGTGTCCTGGATATACGCGCCCCAGGACCGGATGCGGCCGCCGGTGGCCTGCGGGTCGTTGTAGGTCGCGCGGTACGGGGCGCCACTGAGATCGGTGTAGCTGACGCCGCCGATTCTGGCCTGGACGGTGCGCTGGTTGGCAAACGCGGTCTGGACGCCGGTCTTGAAGTCGTGCGTGCCGGGCCCGAACCCCGAGGTGGAATGGGCGATCGCGGCGTCGATGGTGGTCCGGTTGTGGAACTGCTTGCTGGCGTTCTGCCCGTTCACCGAACTGACGCCGGTGGCCTGGTCGGTGCGGCCGGGGGTTTCGAAGTCGTTCGAGTAGGGCGTGAAGTTGTCGCGGATGTAGATGCCGCCGCCGCGGACCTCGATCAGGGTGGCGTTGCCGAGCGTCTGGGTGTACTGGCTGTAGACGACCGGGTTGTGGCCGTGCTCCACGGTCTGGGTGTTGAGCGGCGCCGTGCGGCTCGCCGTGGCGCCGCAGCAGAACATGTTGTTGTTCCAGCCCACCGACAGGTTGCCGTTCTCGAACAGGCGCGCAGTGGCCTTGAAGAACGGCTTGTAGGACACGCCGCCGGCACGCTCGAGGCTGGGGTCGACGCCGACACCGGTCGTGGCCGCGCGGTTGGCCGGGAAGATGCCGTAGAACCACAGGCGGTCGCGCTTGATCGGGCCGCCCAGCTCGAAGGTGCCCTGCTGGCTGTAGTGCACGGTGTAGGGGAACTGCTCGCTGGGCGTGTTGTTGGCCACCCAGTCGCCGGGAATGACGTAGGTGCTGAGCATCCCGCGGTAGTCGTTGCCGCCCGACTTGGTGACGATGTTGACGACGCCGCCCTGGAAGCTGTGGTACTCGGCCGAGGCGCCAATCGCCTTGACCTGCACCTCCTGCATGATGTCGGGACTCGGGAAGTCCCAGACGCCGCCGTTGGACACCGCCGAGATGTCCACGCCGTCGTACTGGAACTGGTTCTGGTCGCTGCTCGACCCGAAGATGATGAAGCGCGAGTCGTTGGGCACCTGGTTGATGCGCACCGCCGGTGCGAACGTGACGACGTCGAAGTAGGACTGCCGCGCCGTCGGGATGTTCTGCAGCAGGGTCTGGGTGAAGTTGGTCGAGAAGCCGGCGTTGGCGGCGTCGACGACCGGCGCCTCACCGGTGACGGTGATCGCCTGCTCGAGCGCCCCGACTTCCATGCCGATGTCCACCTGAATGGTGCGGCCGACCTCCACGCGCAGGCTCTCGCGCTGCACGGTGGAGAAGCCGGAGATCTCGAAGCGCAGCGTGTACTCGCCGATCGGCAGGTTGGTGAACGAGTAGAGGCCCTGTTCGTCGGTGACCGTGACCGCCGGCGCGCCGATACGGGCCGGGCTCGACGCCGCCACGGTCACGCCGGCGAGGACGCCGCCGGTGCCGTCGCGAACGAACCCGCGGAGCCCTCCAGTGGAGGTCTGCGCGGTGCCGGTGCTCACTCCCAGGCACACCAGCGCAAGAGCCAGGAACACGCGGCCGAGTCGTCGAGAAGTCATACGCCGTCTCCTGTGGTCAGCCGTCCGGTGGACGTGGCGCGAACTACACTGGGGTCAACGTGGGCGGGCCGGCGCGGCCACGCTCACGGCAGCGAGAAGGCCACGAACTCGGGCGGCAGCTCGCGCCCGCCAATCGCGACCACGATGTACTGCTTGCCCTGGTGCATGTAGGTGATCGGCGCCCCGGTCGTGCCCGCCGGCAGCTCCGTCTCCCACACCACCGTGCCGGTGGCCTTGTCGAACGCCCGGAACTTCCGTCCGAACATCCCGTCGCGGTTGGTGCCGGGCAGCGCGTCGCTGCCTTCGCCGATGAAGAGCAGCGTCTTGGTGAGGAGCGGGGCGCCACGGCCGGGAATGCCCAGCGGCGGCAGGTTGAGGTCCTTCACCAACGGGTGATGCCGCGGACCGTCGCCGTTGGCGGCCATCCACACGTGCTCGCCGCGGTTCATGTCGATGGCGGTGATGCGCCCGTACGGGCCCTTGAAGATCGGGAACCCGTCGATCGACAGGTCCGGGCCGGGCCACGGAATGGGCGGCGGCGGCGGGCCGCCCTCGCGGCGCTCGCGCGCCTGGGTGGCGTAGTCCATCGTGGCGACGGGATCGTCGGTCTTGATCACCCGGCTGATGCCCGGCTGCGTGTGGGACACGGCGTAGTAGATTCCGGTCTCGGGATCGAAAGCGCCGGTATGCCAGTTGCCCGATCCCCAGCCGCCCGGCATGGTGAGCTGACCCTTGCTGCCACCCGGCTGGTCGCTGGGCAGCAAGGGCGGCGAGAACAGCGGTCCCATCTTGAAGTCCTTGATCTTCTCCTTGGCGCGGGCGCGCAGCTCCGGCGTGTAGTCGATCAGGTCGTCCTCGGTCCAGCCCTGGCGATCGAACGGCAGCGGCTTGGTGGGGAAGGGCTGCGTCTTCGCGGTGACCTCGCCGGGCACTGTCGACTGCGGCACCGGGCGCTCTTCGATCGGCCATACCGGGATGCCGGTGGCGCGATCGAAGACGTACATGAAGCCGGTCTTGCTCGGCTGCATCAGCGCCTTGATCCGTCGGCCGTCGACGGTGATGTCGCCCAGCGTCGCCGGGCCGACGGTGTCGTAGTCCCACAAGTCGTGGTGCACCATCTGGAAGTGCCACACGCGCTTGCCGGTCTTCACGTCGAGCGCGACGATCGAATCGGCGAACAGGTTGTCGCCCGGGCGGTGCCCGCCGTAGTTGATGCCGGTGGGCGCCGACGTCGGGATGTAGACGTGACCGAGCTCGGCGTCGGCCGAGATACAGCACCACGACGCCAGATCCCCGGAGAAGGCGTACGACTCGTCGCTCCAGCTGTCGGCGCCGAACTCGCCGGCGCGTGGCACGACGTGGAATGTCCACAGCAGCTTGCCGGTGCGGGCGTCGAAGCCGCGGATGTCCTCGGGCGTCGCTTCCTTCTTCACGCCGCCGTCGCCGGCGCCGGCAGTGGCGCCCGCCACCACGATCACGTCGCCGACCACCAGCGGGCTCGCCGTCCAGCTGAACAGGGCGGCGAGCGGATGGTCCCAGTGCAGGTTGACGCGGCCGCCCTGGCCGAAGTCCTTGATGTACGACCCGTCCTTGAGGTTGACAGCGTAGAGGTACTCGCCGCGCACCAGGAACAACCGCTCGTCGGCGCCGTCGCGCCAGTATTCCACGCCGCGCGGGCTGGGCCGCGACACCTCTTCGATGGTCTGCGCGAAGGGCACCTGCTCCCAGCGGATCTCACCTGACCCCGGACCGAAGGCGCGGATGAGGCCGAGGGCGTTGGGCGCATAGAGCACGCCGTTGATCATCAGCGGCGTGGAGCGGAGGTTGCCCGAGACGCGCAGATCGGGGAACGTCTGCTTGATCGCGTGGTCGTACGCCGGTTTGCGCCAGGCGATCCTGAGCGTGCCGACGTTCTTCCCGTTGATCTGATCGAGCGGCGAGTAGCGCGTGAAGCCGGCGTCGCCGCCGACCGCGCGCCACTGTCCCGGGGCACCCGATTGCGCGTCGACGCCGACGGCCAGCCAGCAAGCCACTGCCGCCATCGCTGCTCCACTGAGCCATCGACTCATCACGGGCCTCCACGGTGTCGCGGGCGCCGCCAGCGCTCGCGCGCGGGTTGCGAGCGCGGACGAACGAACGGGGCGGTTCGGGCGGATTATGACCGGTTGCGGCCCGGTGTCAATGCGGGCGGACGACAATCGGAGACACGTCGCGGCGGGCGGTTCCGGCGATTGACAACCCTCGGACCCTGTGACAGCCTCCGAGCCGCTCGGCTCGGACAGCCGCCGCGTGGATCCCAGGCCGGCCGATGTCCAACCGCTGCACGCCTGCCTGGACCCGGAGAGGCACGACATGCGCAACCGCACCGTCCGACTCGGCCCCCTGCTGGCAGCCGCCCTCGTCATCGCCGCGACGGCGGCCGCGGCCGCCCAGCAACCGGCGCTCGGCGCCGCCGACGTGGCCCGGATCAGAACCGAAGTGACTGCGGCCGTGGACAGGTACTACAGCCTGTTCTCGCAGCACAACATGAAGGCTCTCCCCGAGGAGATCTTCAACATCCCGTGGATCGTGATCGGCGGGTCGGGGCCGCAGCCCGACCTGACCAAGGAGCAGGCGCAGGCGCGCTTCGAGGCATCGCTGAAGGATCTCGTCGCCTCCGGGTGGGGCAAGTCGGTGTTCACCACCGAGAACGTCTGCGTGCTGAACGCCAGCGCGGCGATCGCCAGCGGCTACAACACGCGCTACAAGACCGACGGCAGCGTGATGTCGGTGGGCGGCGTGTCGTACTTGTTCGGGAAGACGAAGGACGGGTGGCGGGTCGTGTCCTATACCGGCCACGCCCGGGACAAGGTCGTCCGGTGCGAATGACGAGCGCGCCCCGGCCGGAGGTCGCATCATGAGCACGACGCGGGAGTTCCGCCAGCTCGGGATGGACCGGCGCATCCCGCGCCGCGACTTCCTGAACGGAATGGCGCTGGGCGTTGCTGGTGCGGCAATGGTGGGCAACGGGACGGCGCCGCTCTTTGCCAGGGCCCAGGCACCGGCCGGTGAACCGGCGTATCCGCCGCTGCGGCTGGGCCTGCGCGGGCAGCATGCCTCGGCGATCGCGTCGTTCGACGCCATCAAACGCGGCGACTTCGCCGCCTATCCGTCGATCGACGTCGACACCAGCGAGACCTACGATCTGGTCATCGTCGGCGGCGGCCTCTCGGGACTGGCCGCCGCATATTTCTGGCACCGGGCGCTGCCCAACCAGCGCGTGCTCGTTCTGGACAACCACGACGACTTCGGCGGCCACGCCAAACGCAACGAGTTCGTCCACGGCGGCCGCACCTACCTGGCCTACGGCGGCACCATGAGCGTCGCCACGCCCTATCCCTACAGCTACATGGCCAAGCAGCTGCTGGTGGATCTGGGCGTCGACGTGCCGCGCAACGCCGACTTCCAGAACCGCACGCTGTTCGAGCAGTACCAGCTCGGCGCCGGGACCTTCTTCGACAAGGAGCACTTCGGCGAAGACCGGCTGGTGGCCGGCACCGGCCGGCCGTCGTGGGGCGAGTTCTTCGCCAAGGCGCCGCTCAGCGAGGCCGCCCGCCGCGACCTGGCCAGGCTCTACGGCAAGAACCCCGATTACCTGCACGGCAAGACGATCGAACAGAAGCTGGCGCTGCTCACCCGGATCAGCTACCAGGAGTTCCTGCTCACGCACGCGAAGATGAGTCCCGACGCGCTGCCGTTCTTCCTCGGCCAGGGTGGACGCAACAACAAGCGCGTCGACACCATGCCGGCCCTCGAGGCGGCGCGGGCCGGCCGCATCGGCTTCGACGGTCTCGGGCTGCCTGATGAAGAGTCGTTCCGCCAGGGCAGCTTCACCTTCCATTTCCCCGACGGCAACGCCTCGATTGCGCGCCTGCTGGTGTCGCGGCTCACGCCCAAGGCGATTCCTGGAACGCACGACATGGCGTCGATCGTGAAGGCGCCGCCAGTGGCCTACGACCACCTCGACGACGCCGGCACGCCGACGCGGATCCGCTTGAACAGCACGGTCGCGCGCGTGGCGGTCGAGGGCCCGGCTGGCCGGCCGACCGGCGCGAAGGTCGCCTATCTGCGCGGCGGCAAGATGCACCAGGTGCGCGCCGAGTGTGTCGTGCTGGCGTGCTTCAACGCGCTGGTGCCGCGGCTCCTTCCCGAGTTGCCGAACCAACAGAAGGACGCGCTGGCCTACTCGGTGAAGGTGCCGATGCTCTACACCAACGTGCTGCTGCGGCGCTGGACGTCGTTCAAGCAGCTGGGCGTCGCCAGCATCAACGCACCGGGAATGTACCACCCGAACACGAGCCTCGATCCAGGGTCGACGGTGGGCGGCTATCAGGGCGTGACCACGCCCGACGAGCCGATCGTCGTGCACATGGTCCGCAACCCGAACACGCCGGGGCTGCCGCGCAAGGAGCAGAACCGCCTCGGCCAGCAGGAACTGCTGACGATGAGCTTCCACGACTTCGAGCTGTCGATCCGCCGGCAGTTCGCGCGGATGCTCGCCGGCACCGATTTCGATCCGGCCGCCGACATCGTCGGCCTCGCCGTCAACCGCTGGCCCGACGGCTACTCCTACACCTACGACACCCTGGCCGATCCCGACGTGCCGCCGGAGCAGCGTCCGCATGTGATCGGCCGGCAGCGCTTCGGGCCGGTGACCATCGCCAACTCGGACGCTGGAGCGGCCGCCTTCACCAACCAGGCGTTCGACGAGGCACACCGCGCGGTGCAGGAGCTGCTCGTCAGCCGGGGGATGGCCTGACAGGTTGTTGTAGGGCAGCTCTTGAGAGCTGCCCGGATTAGAGCTGCCCGGAGGCGGGGCTGAAGCTCCGAACTACGGTGGAGGCGACCGAGAGATGAAGGGCGACGATCGCGAACTCGGTTTGCACCGTGCCATCGGCCGGCGCGACTTCGTCAACGGCTCGGCGGTGGCGCTTGGCGCCTCGCTGCTGCCGCGATGGAGCTGGGCGCTGGCCCTCGACGAGCAGGTCGCCGGCCAGGGCGGCGAGGCCGACTACCCGCCCCGACGCACCGGCATGCGCGGCAGCCATGCCGGCTCGTTCGAGCTGTCGCACCAGCTGCGCGATGGCCGCGCGCTCGACCTGGCCGGAGCGGCCCACACCAACGAGACCTACGACCTGGTCGTGGTCGGCGGCGGGTTGAGCGGGCTGGCCGCGGCCTACTACTTCGTCGCCAACGTCGGCCGCGACGCGCGCGTGCTGGTGCTCGACAACCACGACGACTTCGGCGGCCACGCCAAGCGCAACGAGTTCGTCGTCGACGGCAAGCTGCTGGCGTTGAACGGCGGCACGCTCAACATCGAGTCGCCGCTGCGCTACAACCAGCCGTCGCGGCAGCTGCTCGCCGGGATCGGCGTGGACCTCGACCGCTTCGTCAAGAACAACGAGGCCAACCGCGGCCTCTATTCCGGTCTCGGGATGCGCAGCGGGCACTTCTTCGACAAGGAGACGTGGGGCAGCGACCGCCTGGCCGTGCGGCCGGCGGGCCCACGGCGCGGCGGCTATTCACCCGAGTACCTCGACCTCACGCCGCTCTCGCCCAAGGCGAAGGAGGACATGCGGCGGCTGCAGGATCCGAAACAGCCCGACTACATGCCGGGGCTCACGTCGGCGGAGAAGAAGGACAAGCTGGCGCGGATGAGCCTCGAGCACTACCTGCTCGAGGTCGACCAAAGTCGACCCGCAGTGCCTGTGGTTCTTCATGGCCACTGGCCGCGGCGTGTTCTGCGTCGGCGCCGACGCGATCCCGGCGCTCTTCGGCTGGGAGATGGGCGTGCCCGGCTTCGCCGGCCTGAAGCTCGAGCCGACGCCGGATGGGGTGCTGGCCGATCTGCCCGGCGGCCATCACGGCCGGCAGAAGGCCGAGGGCGGCGGCGGCAGCATCCACTTCCCCGACGGCAACGCCACCGTCGCCCGGCTGCTGGTGCGCTGGCTGATTCCCGACGCCGTGCCCGGCCGCACGCAGGAGGACGTCGGCGCCGCGCACGTGGACTACGCGAAGATCGATCGCGTCGGCCAGACCGCGCGCATCCGCTTGAGCAGCACGGTCGTCAACGTGCGGCACGACGGTGATCCGGGCGCCGCCCGCGACGTGGTCGTCACCTACAGCCGCGACGGCAACCTCGCCGACGTCCGGGCCCGCCACGTCGTCATGGCGTGCTGGAACATGGTCATCCCGCACCTGGTGCCCGACCTGCCGGCGACCCAGAAGGAGGCGCTGGTCTACGGCGTGAAGGGACCGCTGGTCTACACCAGCGTGGCGCTGCGCAACTGGCGCGCCTTCCAGAAGCTGGGCGTCGCCAACATCAGCGCGCCGACGATGTACCACGACAGCTTTGGCCTCGGCGAAGCGGTCAGCCTCGGCGACCTGCACCATCCGCAGTCGCCCGACGAGCCGATCGTCATCCGCATGGACCGGCATCCGTGCGCGCCGGGCAAGCCGCGCAAGGAGCAGCACCGCCTCGGCCGCGCCGATCTGCTGTCGACCTCGTTCGAGACCTTCGAGCGCAACATCCGCGATCAGCTGGCCCGCACGCTCGGCGGCGGCGGCTTCGACCCGGGCCGCGACATCGCCGCGATCACCGTGAACCGGTGGCCGCACGGCTACGCCTACACCTACAACAGCCTGACCGACCCGCCGGAGTGGGTATTCACCTCGAGTCCCGAACGGCCGTGCGTCAAGGCGCGCCAGCCATTCGGGTCGATCACCATCGCCAACTCGGACGCCGCGGCCAGCCCGCACACCGACGCCGCGTTCCTCGAGGCGAGCCGCGCCGTCGGCGAGGTGCTGGAGCGCCGCGCGTATCCGTTCGTGGCCAAGAGCACTAAGACCGACGCCTGACGGGCACCATCCGTAGGGCGGCTCTAGCACTGTCGTAGGGCGGAACTTTAGTTCCGCCTGGAAGCCCTAGAGTGGCAAGGATCCTGTAGAGGTGTGGTCCGTGGCACGCCCGAGGCGTCTCCGCGGAACTTCCTACACCGGCCTGGCGGCGTACTTCGTGACGACATGTACGCATTCGCGGCGTAACGCATTCCACGACGTCGAGTTCGGCCTCGAGGCTGCCGCTCTGCTCCTGGCGTACTCGGCGCGATACGATTTCGCAGTTTCTGCCTATTGCTTGATGCCCGACCACGCACACCTGCTGGTGACGGCCACGACAGACGAGTCACCGCTCTGCGATCTCATTCGGGTTTGGAAACAGGTCACCGGCTTTCGCTGGCACGCGCGTCGAGGAGGCCGCTTGTGGCAGGCCGGGTACTTCGAGCGTACTCTTCGCGATGATGAGCCGGAATTGCCGGTCGCCCGCTACATCATCGAGAATCCGGTGCGCGCCGGTCTCGTGACGTCTGCAGCGAGCTACCCGCTGACCGGATCGAGCCGCTATTCGATCGCACAGATTGCCGACGCGGCGCAGATGGACGTGGAACGCCACCGCTGGCGAGGCTGAACGGCCTCTCGGCGGCTCTAAAGTAGCGGCATCGCCACGTGACGGAACGCAGAGCTTGCTCTGCCTTCCGTGCCTCGGCGAGCCGCCCTACGCGTAGCGTCACACCGCGCATTCGCCCTCGGTGGTGCTCGGCCTGAACTCGGTGGTCTCGGCCAGGTCGATGTAGTCGGTCTCGCTGGCCGTCGCCGCGGTGAGCAGTTCGAGATCGGCCAGCAACGCCTTCACCTTCGGCACCTCGAGCGTGCGAAAGAACGCCACCGGGGACTGGCCCGGCTGGCGGGTCGTTGCGTAGAGCCGCACCAGCCGCTCGAGCGCCTCGGGGGCGCGCCGGGCCGGCACCTTCGCGGCCAGCCGTGCCGAAGGTCGTGCCGTTGGCGTCGATGCCGCCGCCGACCATCACGAAGTACTGCGGCACCGCCTTGCCGTCGACCTTGCGCAGGCTGCCCTGGAAGCCGAGGGTCGCGATGTGGTGCTGCCCACAGCCGTTGGGACAGCCGCTGATCTTGATGTCGAGATCGGGCGCCAGGTCGATGAGCTCGGGCGTGGCCCGCAGGTGCGCCTCGAGCGCCTGGCCGAGGCCGCGCGACTGCGTGACTGCCAGCTTGCACGACTCGGCGCCCGGGCAGCTGGTGACGTCGGCGATCGTGTCGGCGTCGGGCAGGCCGAGCCCGGCGGCTTCGAGCCGGGTGTAGAGGTCGGGCAGGCTGGTGCGCCGGACCCAGCGGAAGACCAGATCCTGCACCGCGGTGACGCGCACCGAGCCGTCGCTGTAGGCGTTGGCCAGCTCGCCGATCACCCGGTACTGCGCGCCGCTCAAGTCGCCGAGCGGCACGGTGACCACCGCGCAGACGAAGTCCTCCTGTTTCTGCGGGCGGACGTTGGTTCGCAGCCAGCGGTGGAAGGCGCCGCTCGACAGGGCTGGACGGCGGTCGGGGTGGATGCCGGGTCCGTGGAGCGTCGCCGCGTCGACCCGGCGGGCGATGTCGGCCGGGTCTGGTGCCGGTGCCGGCGTCCACGCCGGGGCCGGCTCGTCGGCCGGCGGCTCGACATCGAACGCGAGATCCTGCACGCCCTCGGCGCGCACCTGGGCCAGCGCCGCCTCGAAGGCGGCGCGGAACCCGTCCCAGCCCAGCGACTTGATCAGGAACTTCATCCGGTTGCGCTGCCGGTGCTGGTAGTCGCCGCGCTCGTGGAAGACGCGGATCACTGCCTCGGCCACGCGCAGCAGGTCCTCCGCGGGCATGAAGTCGATGAGCACCGGGGCGGCATTGGTCATCGTCGAGGTGCCGCCGCCGACGAACACCTTGAAGCCGCGGCGGCCGTCCTTCACCTGGGCCAGCCAGCCGATGTCGTTGATGGTCAGCTTGATGTGATCGCGCGCGCAGCCCTCGAAGGCGATCTTGAACTTGCGCGGCAGCGACGCGCTCAGCCGGTGGCGCAGCAGGAAGCGGGTCAGCGCCTCGGCGTAGGGCGTCACGTCGAACGGCTCGTCGGCCGACACGCCGGCGAACTGGCAGGCGGTGATGTTGCGCACCGAGTTGCCACAGGCCTCGCGGGTCGTCAGCCCGGCCTCGGCCAGCCGGCGCATCGCCGGCTCGACGTCGTGCAGCTTCACGAAGTGGACCTGGACGTTCTGGCGGGTGGTGATGTGGCCGAAGCCGCGCGAGTACTGCTCGGCGACGTCGGCGATCGCGTCGAGCTGGGCCGCGGTGAGCAGGCCCTGCGGGATCTTGATGCGGATCATCTGCGCGTCGTCGAGCTGCCGCTGGCCGTAGGTGCCGCGCACCAGCCGGAAGACGCGCCACTGCTCGGGCGTGATCTCGCCGCGCTCGAACTGGCCGAGAACGGCGGCGAATTCGTCGATGTCGGCGTCGCTGGCAAACGACAGCCGGGCCCGGCCGTGGGTGGCGGATTCGAGGTGCTGGTGAGCGGACATCGCTGCGTTCCTCAGAATGGCGTGGTCTCGCCGGCCACCGCGGTGGCGATGAGACCGAAGGGATCGGGATCGAGGAGGTCGTCGCCCGCCGACGGCGTCAGTGGCAGCCCGGCGACGCCCCCGACGACGATCGTCCCGGGCAGATCGGTGCGGTCGGCGGGCACCTCGAGACCGGCGAGCTCGTCGAGTGGTCCCTTCCAGGTCCAGGCGTGCGGCGTGGCGGCGCCGAGGATCGCGGCCGCTGGCGTATCGCCGGGCCACCCGTTGGCGATCAGCCGCGCGGCCAGCTCGGCCCGCGTCCCCAACGACATCATCAGCACCACCGTGACGAGGCCGGGCGGCAGGCTGTCGAGGGCCGCCTGGCACGTCGCCGGGTCGGCGCCGGTCAGCACGACGACGCCGGAAGACACTCCACGGTGCGTGAGCGGAATGCCGGCCAGGGCCGGCGCGGCGACCGCAGACGAAACGCCTGGCACGACTTCGTAGCGGATTCCGGCGGCTTGCAGCGCCAGCGCTTCTTCCGACCCGCGACCGAACACGAACGGATCGCCGCCCTTCAACCGCACGACCCGGTGTCCCTGGCGCGCCGCCGCGATCATCAACTCGTGGATCGCCGCCTGCGACGTCTGCACGTGGCCGGCCCGCTTGCCCACGAACACGTGGTTGGCCAGCGAGGCCAACGCCAGCACCTCAGGCGCCACCAGGGCGTCGTAGAGCACGAGATCGGCCTGGCGCAGGCAGCGGGCCGCTTTCAGGGTGAGGTGGTCGGGATCGCCGGGGCCAGCCCCCACCAGGGACACGAAGCCGGCGGGCTGGCTGGTCATGGGCGCGTGGGTGCCCCGGCCCGCACACGCTCGCGCCCCTCGTACTGGCGATTGAGCGCGTCGAGCAGTTGGGGCCGCCGCTCGGCCATCGGCACGCCGTCGGCCCGCTGGCGGCGGCTCAGCTCGTGCGCCCGCGCCACCCAGGCGTCGATGTCGTCGGGCACGATCGCGTCGAACGCCTCGCGCAGCAGCCCGGCCAGCGCCGGCGCCCGCCCTGCCGTCGAGAACGCCACCGTGACGCCGCCGCGCGCGATGGCGCCGCCGAGATACGCGGTGGCGTTGGCCGGATCGTCCACGGCGTTCACGAACACGGCCCGCGCCTCGGCCGCGTCGCGCACCTGGCGGTTCACCCCGGGTGTGGCCGCCGCTGTCACGAACCACGCGCCGTCGAGGTCGGCAGCAACGAACGCCCGTTGCAGCACCCGCACCCGCGAGCGGTCGATGTCGGGCGCGATCTCCGGCGCGATCACCGTGACGTCGGCGCCGGCGTCGAGCAGCGCCGGGATCTTCGCGGCGGCCACCGCGCCACCGCCCACCACCACGACCCGACGGCCGTCGAATCTCAGGAACACCGGCAGGCGCGGGAGCACCGGCTCCGCCGTGTCGAGCGCGGCCTCTGCCCGGCGGCGCGCCAGCCAGGCGCCGACGCCCAGCGTGGCCGCCGTCCCTGCCAGCAGCCAACCCACGCTCACCGAGAGGGGCAGGGCGGCGAGCTCGAGCGGCCCGGGCACGCCCTGCCACGGCCCGTTGCGTGCCACGTCCTCCCACATGATGACCAGCAGCACCAGCACCGCGAACGCCGACCACCAGGGCGCGCCGGGTGCGCGCTCCATCGGTGGTACGTCGTCGAGCCACTGGGCCTCTGGTTCGAGAAACGGCTGAATTGATGCCGGTAATGACATGACGGGGTCCTTGAACGGAACAAAAGAAAAAGGCCCGGAAAGCTGGAAGCCTTCCGGGCCTGGTTCTGAAACCTGTTGGGTGCCGCTGGAGACGACGCTAAGTCGGCACGTTCAACATGTACAGCGCATGGCGCCCGGGAGGCTGAGCCTCACGACAACAACATGCGCAAGAGAGTTGAACCGACACTTGAGCTCTTATCCCATGCGACGCCTGAGGTGTCAAGCGGCCAGGCCATCTGTGTCGATCATGTGACGAATCCGGGGACGAGCCGATACGGCCGTCGGCCAGCTGATCCATTGACGCTGCCGTCTCCAACTCGCGGACTAGAATCCCCTCATCATGCGCCGTGTTCCTCGCATCTCGACGCACCGCCGTGTTGCCGCAATCGGCGTCCTCGTGGCCGGCGTGCTCACCGCCGCCGGGTTGACGCCGAAGCTCAGCGGACAGCAGGCGCGCGAGCTCGGCGTGATGACATCCGGCGCCACCACCGCGGCCCACCTCGCGCTGGCGCCGGAGTTCGAACGGCAATCCGGCGCGCCGGTGCGGACGCTGGCGACCAGCACCGGCCTGGGCGCCAACTCGATCGCGAGTCGGGTGCGGCGAGGCGAAGCCGTGGATGTCGTGATGCTCTCGCGGGCGGCGCTCGACGAACTGGTCGCCGACGGCAGCATCGTCGCCGCCAGCGTGACGGACCTGGCGCGCTCCAGCGTCGGCCTGGCGGTTCGTGCTGGTGCGCCGAAACCCGATATCTCGTCGGTGGCGGCGCTGCGGGAGACACTGCTCCGGGCGCGGTCGATCGCCGTGTCGCCGCAGGTCAGCGGCGTCTACCTCACGACCGAGCTCTTCCCGAAGTTGGGCATCGCCGCCGAGATGGCCGGCAAGACCCAGCGGGTGGAGCAGGGGCGGGTCGCGGCCGTCGTCGCCCGCGGCGAGGCCGAGCTGGCCTTCCAGCAAATCAGCGAACTGCTCGAGGTGCCGGGAGTGGACATCGTCGGACCGTTGCCCGACGAGGTGCAGCGGGTCACCGTGTTCTCTGCCGGCATCGTCGCCAAATCCGCACAGCCGGAGGCGGCCCGCCGGTACATCGCCCATCTGCAGTCGCCAGCCGGGCTGCGCGCGATGCAGGCGAGCGGCCTCGACCCGATCGCGCCACGATGAGCACTGCCTACGTCCACGGCTACGACGCGCGCGAGAACCAGCGCCTGCGCGACCAGGCGGCCTCGCTCGTCGATCTGCTGCACCACGACACCCGCTACCCGGCCGGCAGCCGGGTGCTCGAGGCCGGCTGCGGCGTCGGCGCGCAGACGGTCACGCTCGCCGCCAGCAGTCCCGACGCGCTCGTCACGTCGATCGACCTGTCCGAGCGATCGATCGCGCAGGCGACCACCGCGGTAGAGGCCGCCGGCCTCACCAACGTGACGTTCCGCCGCGCCGATCTCTTCGACCTGCCGTTCCCGCCGCAGTCGTTCGACCACGTGTTCGTCTGCTTCGTCCTCGAGCACCTGGCCGACCCAGTCGAGGCGCTGCGGCGGCTGAAGGGCGTCCTGAAGACCGGCGGCACGCTCACCGTGATCGAGGGCGACCACGGCTCGGCCTACTTCCACCCGCAGAGCGACCGCGCGCAGCGGGCCATCCAGTGCCTGGTCGATCTCCAGGCTCGCGCCCGCGGCGACGCGTTGATCGGCCGGGCCTTGTTCCCGCTCGTGAGTGAAGCCGGCTATGCCGACGTCCGGGTCTCGCCGCGGATGGTCTACGTGGACGCGAGTCGTCCCCAGCTGGTCGAGGGCTTCACGAAGCTCACCTTCACGGCGATGGTCGAGGGCGTGCGCGACGCGGCGATTGCCGCCGGCATGCTGACCGCGGCCGAGTTCGATGCCGGCGTCGCCGACTTGTATCGCACCGCCGGGGCCGACGGCACGTTCTGCTACACGTTCTTCAAGGCCACGGCCGTGAATGCTTGACGCCGCGGAGGCCGTTCATGGGCCGCCTTCAGACGCTCATCCGGGGTGAGTGATCCACGACCAGGCGCCCGTACTCGACGTCCATGAGCGGGCTCGACAGGACGAAGTCGGCGGTGGCCCGGTTGCAGGCCACCGGCACGTTGTAGACGACGGCGATGCGGAGCAGCGCCTTGACGTCGACATCGTGCGGCTGTGGTTCCAGCGGATCCCAGAAGAACAGGACGAAGTCCAGACGGCCCTCGGCCACCGCGGCACCCACCTGCTGGTCGCCGCCCAGCGGGCCGCTCAGGAACCGGATCACCTCGAGGCCGAGCTCGTCGCTGAGCAGCGCGCCCGTGGTGCCGGTGGCGAAGAGCTCGTGCCGGCCGAGCGTCCCGACGTTGTAGCGCGCCCACTCCAGCAGATCGAGCTTGCAGTTGTCGTGGGCGATGAGCGCGATACGCTTGCGGCGGCCCATGGGCAGGCTGCTGTAGGCGTCTCGTGGCGAAGTCTTGGCGCGGGGCATGCCCCGATCCTAGAGCGGTTTCGCGCCTGCGCTCGTCGTCGAACCGTTACACCGCCCGTGCCGCCCGTTCGCCGGCCTCGACGTCCACCCGCGAGAGCAGCCAGCCACCGGCCACGAAGAAGACGATCATGCCGGCCACCGCCGAGCGCGACGAGCCGGTGAGCGCGCCGCTCAACGTGAAGACGAGCGGGCCGAAGATCGTCGCGAACCGCTCGACCACGGCGTAGAAGCCGAAGTACTCGGACGTCTTGGCCACGGGGATCAGCCGCGAGAAGAGCGACCGGCTGAGCGCCTGGGCGCCGCCCTGGACCGTGGCGACCAGGCCGGCCAGCAGGAAGAAGTGGGTGGCATTCTGCATGAAGTAGCCGAGTGTGGCGGCCACCGTGTAGATCGCCAGTGCCAGGAAGATGGCCCGCTTGGTGCCGATGCGCGCGCCGAGCGATCCGAACACGAAGGCGAAGGGCACGCCGAGCAACTGCACCATGGCGAAGGCCGCGATCTGCTGCGACTGCCCGACACCCACCTCGGCGCCGTAGATGCCGGCGAAGCGGATGATGGTCTGGATGCCGTCCTGGTAGACGAGCATCGCCAGCAGGGCGAGGAACGCCTGCGGGTACTGCCGGATTTCTCTGAACGTGTGCGCCAGCCGCGTGAACGCCCCGCGCAGGGCGCCGCCCCGCTGCGGGTCCCCGGCCGCGACCACGCGCGGCGGCTCCGGCACGCGGCGCAGCAGCGGGATCATGAAGAGCAGCCACCAGATGCCGACGCTGGCAAACGACAGCTTGATCGCGGCGACCGTGCCCGACAGCCCGAACAGCTGCGGCTGCAGCACCCACGCCAGGTTCAGCACCAGCAGCAGTCCGCCGCCCAGATAGCCGAGGGCGTAGCCCGCCGACGACACCCGATCGGTCTCGTCCGGCGTGGCCACGCTGGGCAGCATCGAGTCGTAGAAGACCAGGGAACCCGAGACGCCGATGTTGCCGACGATGAACACCAGCGCGGCCCAACGCCAACCGCCCTCGCTGATCGTCGTCAGCGCGAAGGTGCCGGCGATGCCCAGCAGGGCGCAACCGACGAGCAGCCGCTTACGCCGCGCGGTGTAGTCGCCGTAGGCGCCGAGGATCGGCGCGGCGACGGCGACGATGGCCATGCCGATCGTCGTCACCAGCCCGAAGCGCGTCGTCGCCTCGCCGGCGGGCATCCCGGCGGCGGCGTAGGTGGCGAAGAAGGCGGGGAACACCGCCGTGACGACGGTGGTGAAGTAGGCGGAGTTGCCGCAGTCGTACCACGCCCAGGCGCGCTGCTCGGGGGTGACCAGGCCGACACGGGCGAGCAGACGGGCGAGCACTTCGTGTCCTGGGTCAGACGTTCGCTGACACGTTTCGAGCGGGGCATCCCGCCTCGCTTCGTTGTTCGTCGCTCACATATCGGCCAATATGCTCGCTCCTCTCGCCTTGCGATCCGGGCGCCGCGCCCGAAACGTCTGTCAGCGAACGTCTGACCCAGAACACGGGCGCAAGCATAGCCCAGCGGCCACGCTGGCCCGGCGCCCCGTCTCCGCCTCACTCAGTGCGTGTCGGTTCGGATGGCGACGACCGGATCCACCCGTGCCGCCCGCCGCGCCGGCAGGTAACACGCGACGGCCGCGACCGCCGTGAGCAACAGGGGCAGGACGCCGAAGGTCAGCGGATCGCGCGTCGTCACGCCGAACACCACGCTGTCCATGAAGCGGGCAAGGGCGAAGGCCGCCGGGATCCCAACGCACAACCCAGCGCCGGCCTGCACCAGCCCCTGCCGCACCACTTGCCCGGCCATCGTGCGGGCCGTGGCCCCGAGAGCCATGCGGATGCCGATCTCCCGCTCGCGCTGCCTGACGCGCACGGCGACCACGCCGTAGAGGCCGACCACGCTCAGCAGCACGCCGGCGGCGGCGAACACCGACAGCAGGACGGCGAGCAGTCGGGGCCGTCCCAGCGTGCCCGCGAGCATCGCGGTGAGCGGCTGCAGGTCGGCCACCGGCACCGCCGGATCGACCTCGTACATCGCCCGGCGCACGGCCGCGGCCAGGCTCGCGGGATCACTGCCGGTGCGCACCACCATCTGCATCGGGAACATGAAGGTCTGCGGCAGCGGACGGAAGATTTCCTGGCGCGGCGGCGAGTCGAGGCCGTCGTGGCGCACGTCCCCGACGACGCCGACGATCTCCACGACCGTCTCGCCGTCGCGACCGCCGCCCTGCTGCACGAGGCGTTGCCCCAGCGCGGCGGCGGCGTCGCCGAAGAGCGTGCGGGCCATCGACTCGTTGAGAATCGCCACCGGCGGCGCCGTGGTGCCGTCGGCTCTCGGCGAACCGCCGCCCGGCGAGCACCGGGATGCGCATCACCTCGAAGTAGTCGCCCCACACGAACCGCCAACCCACGCGCGGCACCGTGGCGCCCGGCGCCGGGGGCTGGTCGTGACGGTGCACCGCGGTCGTCCACGAGTAGCCGCTCATCGGCAGGTGGCCGGCCGCGCCCACCGCCGCCACACCCGGCAACGCGGCCAGGCGCTCGCCGGCCTGTTGCAGGTACGGCAGGCCGCTCGCCAGGGTCCGGTACTTGGCGGTGGTCTGCAGGCGGAAGGCGAGCACGCCGCCAGGATCGAAGCCAGGATCGACGCGCTGCAGATACCACATCGAGCGCAGCATCAAGCCGGCACCGATGCCGAGCACGACCGCCAGCGCCACCTGCGCCGCCACCAGGCCGCCCAGGGCGCGCTGACGCCCAGGGGTGTCGGTGGACGGCGTGTGTCGCAGCAGCGGCTGCAGCCCGGGCCGCAAGGCCAGCAGCGCCGGCACCAGCGCCATCACGACGGCCAATCCCACCGACGCTGCGAGCACCGCCGCGAACACCGCGCCGTCCACGGCGATCTCGGCCTGTCGCGGCACCTCGGGTGGGATGCGCGCCAGCAGCAGCGGGAGTGCCAGCCGCGCCAGACCGAGGCCGGCCAGCGCGCCGGCCGTGGCCAGCACGGCCTGTTCGACCAGCAGCTGGCGGAGGAGCTGCCGGCGCGACGCGCCGACGGCCGACCGCACCGCCAGCTCGCGCGCGCGCTCGATCGAGCGGCCGAGCACCAGCGTGCCGAGATTCACGGCGGCCAGCAGCAGCACCAGGCCGACGGCAGCCACCAGCACGGTGAGGGCGGGTCGGACGGCCTCGGTCGTGGTGCGCTGCAGCGACTCCACACGCAGGGTGCGGCCCCAGTCGTCGGGCAGGGCCAGGGCCTGCCGCATCTCGGGGGCCAGCGACGCGACCTCGCGCGACGCCGACGCGTCGGTCGCGCCGTCGCGCAAGCGCGCGAGGGCCGAGGAAAAGGTCTGCCGTTGCGGAGGTGTGCCCGGCACGAAGGGCATGGGCACCCACAGGTCGGTGCGACGGCCGAGCAGCTCGAAGGCCGGCGGCATCACGCCGACCACTTCATGCGGCGCCTGATCGACCAGGACGACGCGTCCGAGGATGCCGGCGTCGGCACCGAAGCGCTGACGCCACACCTGATCCGAAATGACGACCACGCGCTCGCGCCCTGGCGTGCCGTCGCCGGGCACGAGCGTGCGGCCGAGCGCGGCCGGCGATCCGAGCATCGCGAACAGGTTGTCCGACACCCGGGCGCCGGTGACCTGGAGCGGTTCCCCGCTCTCGACGGCCAGGGCCATCAGCCACCCCGACGCCACGCCGGCCACCGCCGACAGCGCGGTCGCCCGGTCGCGCCAGAAGTTGATCGCGTCGTTGGACACGAACTCACCGGGCCAGACCGCCACCAGCTCCTCCGGCCGCTCGAATGGCAGGGGCCGGAGCAGCACGCCACGGACGACCGAGAACACCGCCGCGTTGGCCCCGGCGCCGAGGGCGAGCAGCAGGATCGCCGTGGCGGCGAACGCGGGCCGGCGCGCGAGGTTGCGGAGCGCGAGGCGGAGGTCGTGGAGCACCATGCGCGCCTTCGACGCGACCGCGGGCGTGGCGGTTAGCAGCGCGTCATGGACTTGTTACTTCGTTGACACCCGTTACGGTCGTGCGACAACGCGGCGTGCGCTCGCTCAGTAGACGAGGGGTCCGGTCGTTGCTCACCGGGGCGGGGGTGGTCGTCAGCCTGACGGCGACTTTGTTGGCCGGCGAAGTCGCCGATCGGCCGGCCGATTCGGACCTGCGGGTTACCGTCCGCCTCACAGCGGCCGACGACCTGCCGGCGCTGGCCAGAGCGGGGCTGATTGCGGAAGCCGAGGCCATCTGGCATCGCGCCGGCGTGCAGCTGCGGTGGGCCCCGGCCATCGCCCACGACCCGACCCGGCCCACACTGCGGGTGCTCGTGATGCGCCGGGAAGCATCCGCCGTGGCCGATCACACCTGGCCTGTCGGCGAGCTCATCAGGGCGCAGGACGGCGTGCCGTTTGCGGTGGTGTCGACGACGGCGGCTCGTCGTGTCGTCGAGGCGCTCGGCCAGCGGCACGAGCCCCAGGCGCTCACCGATCGTCGGCTCGGCGTGGTGCTCGGTCGAGCCGTCGCCCACGAACTCGGGCACTACCTGCTGGCCACGCGCGATCACGCAGCGTCCGGCTTGATGCGCGCGCACGTCGATGTGACCGAGTTCGCGGACCTGCGTCGGGGTGGCTTCTTCCTCGACCGGGATGCCCGGGCGTGGATCCTGGCCTCGTCGCCGCACGCCCCGGCCGAGACAGCGGCGACTTCCCGCTTCAGCTACCTGCCACCGCGTTGACGGCCGGGCGCGGCCGCGCTACTCGCCCTAGTGCCGGACGCGCGCGTCGCCGCTGAAGGTCTTGAGCCGCACCCGGCCCGAGCCGCCGCCGTTCAGCGTGCCCTGGATGTTCCGGCGCCCGCGGGCGCTCGACAGCGTGAGCGGCACGTCGCTCTCCAGGTCGCCGCTGAAGGTGTTGAACGCCAGCGAGCCGCGGGCGTCGCCCGGGATGCGCAGGTCGATCTCGCCGCTGAAGGTGTCGATCTCGAACTCCTGGCCGTCGGGCCAGCGGCTCGCCTCGACGGTGACATTGCCGCTGAAGGTCTTCACCTGGGCACCCTGCGTGGCGCCCTCGAGACGGATCGCGCTCGAAAAGCCGCCCAGCTCGTGCGCGCCGTCCACACCCACTACCGTGACCGGGGCGCTGAAGGTCTTCACGTCGAGACGGGTGCGGGTCGGCACCTCGATGCGGATGTCGGCCTCGACCACGTTGTCGTTGTCGCGGTCGGCGTCGTGACGGTTGGCGTTGATGACGATCTCCGACCCCGAGGTGTCGATGTCGAAGGTGATCTCGCGCAGCTTCTCGGCGGTGGCCCGCCGCACGGCGTGGATCACCACCTGATCGGCGGCTGTCCCGCGAATCTCCACCGTGCCCGAGAAGGTCTTGAGGCGCAGCGTGCCGCCGGGCTGGAAGGGAATGGTGCGATCGACCCGCTCTTCGATGCGCTGGGCCCAGGCCGGAGCGCCGGCCCCACCCGTGAGCAGCACCGCCACCACCGCCCCTGACAGGAATCTCATGGCCACCTCGGAGCAGTAGACGGCGGCGGCGGGCCCAGGGTTGCCGGCCGGCCGTCGCCCACGGCCTGGTCGCGGGATCCGCGTCCTACGAGCACCACTTGCCGAGCGTCGCCTGTTCCTTCGACTGTTCCTTGGGTGCGTGGTTGGCGATCACGACTTCGAAGGCCTCCTCGAAATCCGACGGGCGTACCGACCGAACGGCGATCCTTGGGCTCCATGGCGATCTGCGCCGCCATTCGCCCAACCGCCGCCATCCAGCCCAGCACCGTGGCGGCTTCTCGTTTCCAAACTTCGTTCCAGTCGTTCGCCTTCACGGCCCTGGTGATGGGGGGAACGAGCTGGTCCCGGATCGCCCGCACCGTCGACCGGTTAACGTGCAATGGATTGACGCCCTGGCCGAAGGTCATCAGGAACAGTCCCACGATGTTCTCGACGTCCTCTTTGGTTCCAGGCGGGTAATTCTTCTTCTTCGCCATCACGTCCTCCGTTGGGGAATCCGGCGGTCGGGGGGTCTCACGCCACGCGCAGTGTAGCCTGATCGAGCAGCCGGTTCCGCACGGCATGGGCGGAGGCGGGCCGCTTGCGTTTGTCGGGTGCCAGCAGATCGCCGACCAGCTCGCCCAGGGCCGGCGGACAATCGGGCGCCCGGGCCTGGATCTCGCGCGCCCAGCCCACGCCCACGGCGTCGATGGGGCGTCCGGCGAACGGCCGTTCGCCGGTGAGGCACTCGAACAGCACCACCCCGAAGCTCCACAGGTCCGCGGCGCCGTCGAGGAATTCACCGCCGACGGCTTCCGGCGCCATGTAGGCCGGCGTCCCCGCGAACTGGCCGAAGTGGTCCACCGTGGTCACGTCGGCCCCGGCCATCCAGGTGCCGGGGTCGCGAACCGTCCGGGGCCTGGGCTCCCGCGGCTGGACCGCTACGAAGATCTGCGCCAGTCCAAAGTCCAGCAGCTTCGGCTGCCCGGATCGGGTGAACGCGATGTTGCTCGGCTTGATGTCGCGATGCAGCAGCCCGCCGTCGTGAATGAGGGCGATGGCGCCGGCCAGATCGTGAGCCATGGCCACGACTTCGCCGGGCGCCATCCGCGATCGGCGCAGGCGTTCGGCCAGCGTGCCGCCCTCGAGATACTCCATGACGAGCGCCGGGGATCCGCGCCAGCTCTCGAGGCCGTAGACCAGCGCCAGGTGCGGATGCGTGAAGGCGGCCATCGCGCGTGCCTCGCGACGCAGCCGCACCGACTCGGCCATCGACACCCGGGGCAGGGTCTTGATGGCGACCGGCCGCTCGAGCGCGGTATCGAACGCGAGGTAGACCACGCCCATGCCGCCGCGGCCGAGCTCCCGCTCGAGGCGGAACTTGCCGGCGAGCAGCGCCGGAAGCTGCGACGGCGACACCTCGCCGCCACATCGGTTGCAGCGATCGCTCCCGGCGGCAGCGATGAACGCGCACCGCGCGCACACGAACGCCGGCCGGTCGTCGGCGGCCTCGACCCGCGCCTCGCCGCCGTCGGCGCTCCCGTCTGGCGCTTCGCGCAGGCGCACGTTCTCGATCTTCAGGGCCAGGGCGGCGGCCACCGGCGCCAGCTGCGCCTGGTCGTCCCGGGAGAACGGCAGGTCGTTCAGCTTCTCGCCCAACACCAGGATCCCGACCAGGTCCTCGCCCGAGCGCAGCGGGACCAGCACATGCACGTCGCCATCGGCCAGCCACTGCTGTTCCTCGAGGGGCAGCTGGTGCACCCAGCCGTCGAGGTCGTCGAGCTCGACCACGATCGGATCGAGCCGCGACACCAGGGCCGAGGCGAGCGGGCTCTCGAACGGCAGCGGCCGCAGCCGCCCGGTGCCCGACAGCAGCTGCCCGGCCTCCCGCTCGGCCACCAGGACGTCGGCCTGCGCCAGATGCAGCGTCGCCCGGATCTGTTCGCTGAATCCCGCGCACAAGGTCTCGAGGGTGTTGGCCCGCGAGTCGGTCGATGCCGCCAGCGCGCCGAGCAGGCGGCGGGTGTCGACCGCCTCGCGAAAGAACATGCGGTCGATCCGCTCCAGCAGCGGGCGGCGTACGGCGAGCACGACGAGCAGCACCGCCAGCGGCACCAACGTCGAGGCTCCCGAGGTGCTGATGAGCGTGCCGATCGTCTGGTCGCGGTTGCGCACCAACGTGCTCAAGAGCAGCGCGGCCGGGGCGGCGGCCAGCGCCACGATCGTGAAGCGGGCGAGCCCATATTGCATGGCCCGCCGGACCAGCAACTTGACGGTCATCACCCGATGCACGACCACCGCATAGGCGGTCGTGATCGGAATCGACAGCAGCAGGGGGTACAGAACCAGCCCGACCAGGAGCCGGCGGGGCGGCTGGTTGACGAAGGCGCTGTAGGCGGGGAAGGTCGCCTCGGCGAACACCTGGGCCGCCATCGGCAGGAAGCCGACGGCGAGGCCGGTGACGAACAGGCCATAGCGGCGGCGCTCGCGCAGGTCGGCGCGGCCCGCCTTCCACAGCCCGAAGGGCAGCGCCGGGATCGCCAGGCCGAACCGGATCAGGTCGAACCATGTGTCGCCGTTCCAGGCGATGGAGGACAGCGCCGGCAGGCGCGAGGCCGTCGCCACGAAGAGGAGGAGGCCGGCCGCCAGCGACGCGCCGACCATGGCCCGTTCGACGCGCACGCCGCCGTCGAAGCGGTGAAGTCGCGGGAACTGCTGCACGAAGAGCCACAGGAAGAGCGGCAGAAACGCGTCGGGGTGCGTCGCAAGCAGGGCCTGCTGCACTTGCGCCGCCGCGGCCGGCAGACCCTCAAGGCGCGCGGTCAATCCATTGGCGAAGGAGACCGCCACCAGGAGGAAGAACATGCCCAGGTGCACGGCCCGCCGATCGTGGCGGCCCGCCGACTCGAGGAACGCCGCCGCCCCGCCGAACACCGCGACGTGTGCCAGCAGCACGACGGCGGGAATGGCGGCCGGTCTCAAGAACGCCGGATGCGTGGCCACCAGTGCCAGGGCGGCGAAGATCTTGCCTACCGCCACGATGACGAGGAGCGGCGTCGCGACCTCGGAGATCCGCCGCCGGGGTTGCGGCGCTGGCGGCTCAGCGGGCCGTGCTGAGCTGGTCATGGCGCCGACGGTAGCACAGCGTCCCGGCGCCGCCGGCCGGAGTGACATACTCCAGGCCCGATCGACGGCACACACACGGAGGCGGCATGGCGGAGACGGTGGTGGTGATCACGGGAGCGAGCAGCGGCATCGGGGCGGCGCTGGCGGAGCACCTGGCCCGCGAAGGCCGGTTGGTGGTGCTGGTCGCCCGGCGTGAGGACGCGCTGGCCGCCGTCTGCGCGCGCTGCGGCCCGCGGGCCTGGCCGGTGGTGGCCGACATGACCCGCCGGAATGACGCGCGGCGTGTGGTCGAGACCACGCTCGCCCGCGCCGGCGGCATCGACGTCTGGGTGAACAACGTCGGCCGCGGCATCACGCGTCTGCCCTCCGAGCTCACCGACGACGACATCGACGACATGATGCGGGCCAACGTGAAATCGGCACTCTACGGCGTGCAGGCGGTGCTGCCGCACTTCAAGGCCCGCGGGCGCGGCCACGTGATCAACGTGTCGTCGATGCTCGGCCGGATGCCGTCGGCGGTGTTCCGTTCGGCCTACTGCGGCGCCAAGCACTTCCTGAACGCGCTCACGGCCAACCTGCGCGACGAGCTCCAGGCCAGCCATCCGGACATCCAGGTGTCGCTCGTGTCTCCCGGGATCGTCAGCACCGAGTTCGGCGTGAACGCCGTGCACGGCGGGCCCGATTCGCGCACGCTCCCCAACGCGCAGAGCGCGCAAGAGGTGGCCGCGATCATCGCCGGCGTGATCGCCTCGGGCGTGACCGACGTCTACACCCGCCCTGGCGCGCGCCAGGCGGTGCTCGACTACCTGGGCGCCCTCACCCACGATCCAGCGTAGGGCGGCTCCTCAGGGCCGCCCATGCCGGAGTTGAAGCTCCGCCTACGCGGAATCTGCAACCGTTCTACAGAGTTCCAGGGTTGCTCTTGAGGAACGGCTCGATCGCCGCCATCGCCGGCTCGATCCGCGAGAAGCTGTCGGAGTAGCTCAGGCCGTCGAGCAGCTTGAGCGTGACGGACGTGCCCTTCAGCTTCGGCTCGTAGGCCTTCACGTTCACCATCGCCGAGGCGTCGGCGGCGCCGACCACCCACAGGGTGGGCACCTTGATCTCGGCGGGCTCGAGCACCGGGTAATCCACCAGGGCCCCCAGCATCAGGGTGGACACCGCCACGCCGCCCTCGAGCGCCACCACGTCGCCGGGCGTGAGCGTGCTCTTGTCGAGCTTTCCGGCCGCTTGCGCCTCGACGATCGGCATCCACTTGGTGCGCATGCCGACAATCGCGTCGCGCACCATGCCGTCCACCGGCGGCCCCATCGGCGTGCCGACCAGGACGGCGGAGATCACCCGGTCGGATCGCGCCGCCAGGTAGCGCCCGATCGCCGCGCCATGCCCGAATCCCCACAGGTGGAAGCGGGCGGCCTTGGCGGCGTCGGCCACGGCCAGCAGGTCGGCGAGCATCAGCTCGAGCTCGTAGGACCCCGGCCGGGCCGGCTTGTCGCTGTCGCCCGTGCCGCGCAGGTCCAGGGTGATCACGGTGAACGACTTGCTCAGCCGATCGACGTAGCCGCGGTCCTTCCACGATCCCCGCACCTGGCCGCCGCCGGGGACAAGCATCAGCGCGGGTCCGCTGCCGGTCACCTCGTAGGCGATCTTGGTGCCGTCCTTGGCCGTGGCCATCGTGACCTTGGGCGTAGGCGCGGGCTTGGCCGTGGTCGTGGTGCCGGGGGCTCCCGGGGCCGGCGGGGCGGGGGCGCCAGTTGACGCGGGCGGTGCGGTGCTGGTGGTCCCGGCAGGGCGCGATGCGCAGGCGGCGAGCAACAGGGCGGGCGCCAGACACATGGCGGCCCGGGCGCGCGGGCGCATGGTGGCGACAGACGAAGTCATGACGGCTCTCCGGTGAGCATGCGTACGCAGCACGAATACCACAAGGGCGCGGAATGCGCGAGGAAATGCCGGATGGCCGACGGTCGGACCTGCGTCGACCGTGCCGGTCACCGTCATCGTTAGCCGCCATGCTGGTGGGCGTATCATCGGCCCGCTGCCGACGGAGCCTCTGCCATGCCACACCTCCACATCGCCGCGATGACCCTCACGGTCGCCAGCGCCGGCCTCGTGCTGCAGGCACCGGCGCCAGCGCCGGCTGCCGATCCGAATCGCAAGATGCTCGAAATCGCCGACTTCCGCCTCGAGGGCGGAGGAGTACTGGCCAAGGCACAGGTGGCCTACGCCACCTTCGGCACGCTCAACGCGGCGCGCGACAACGCGGTGCTGCTGACCACTTCGTACGGCGCCGACTACCACGTCTACGACTTCGTGGTCGGCCCCGGCAAGGCCTTCGATCCGGCGCGTTCCTTCATCGTCACGACCGAGATGTTCGGCAACGGCGTGTCGTCCTCGCCCAGCAACACGCCGGCCCCGCATGCCGGCCCCGATTTCCCGGCCATCGCCATCCGCGACAACGTCGAGGCGTCGCGGCGCGTGCTCGCGCACCTGGGCGTGGCGCACGTGCGCGCCGTCGCCGGCTTCTCGATGGGCGCGGAGCAGTCGTTCCAGTGGGCGGTGTCACACCCCGGCTTCATGGACGCGATCGTCCCGTGGTGCGGGACGGCGAAGACCTATCCGCACGGCGTCGTCAGGCTCGAGAGCGCGATCGCCGCGCTGACCACCGACCCGGCGTTCAACGGCGGGCGCTACAGCGCGCCTCCGGCCAAGGGGCTGGCGGCGTGGTCGGCGCACTGGGCGGCCTGGGTCTGGTCCCAGGAATGGTGGCGGCGCGAGCTGTACAGGTCCCAGGGCGCCACGGTGGAGGCAGTCATCGCCGCGCGCGTCGCCCGCGACGCCGGACGCGACGCCAACAACCTGATCACCCAGGCGCGGGCCTGGCAGCGGCACAACGTGGGCGACACGAAGGGCTTCGGCGGCGACGTCGAGAAGGCGCTGGCTTCGATCACGGCGCGCGTGCTCTACATGCCGTGCGAGACCGATCTTTACTTCCCGATTGGCGACGCCACCTACGAGCGGCAGTTCCTCGAAGACGTCAAGTTCGTGCCGATTCCGTCGCTCTGGGGCCACTCGGCCGGCGGCGGTGGGAACGCCGCGGACGCCACGTTCATCAACGAGCAGATCGCGCCCTTCCTGGCACGGTAGCGGCAGCTCTGAAGAACTGCCCTACGACGGCCTGAGTGCTGCACGTAGGGCAGACCTTCAGGTCTGCCGTCCGCCCGCCGTCACCAGGCGACCATCGCCTGCTCGAACAGGGTCGCCAGGTCGTCGGCCGAGGCAGCACGTGGCGAGAGCTTCGTGACCCGATGCTGCGGCAGCGTGCCTTCGACCAGGCGCGGGATGTCCGAAGTCGTGTAGCCCACGGCGCGCAACCCGTTGGGCACCCGCAAGCGTTCCATGAACCAGGTGATGCGGTCGGCGAGCACGCGTCCGGCATCGGCCTCGCACACCCCGGCGACGTCGGCCCCCAGCGCCTCGGCCGCCTGGAGGTGCCGCGCGGGATTCGCCGACGCCGTGAAGCGGAAGACCGCCGGCGCGTTGAGGATCACCGACACGCCGTGCGGCACCAGGGGATGGTCGCTGGAGTAGCCGGGGGCGCGGTAGCCGGCGACGTGCCCCGACACCGGGTAGGACATCCCATGGGGCAGGTGCACGCCGGCATTGCCGAAGCCGACGCCGGCATACGACGCGGCGAGCAGCATCTGGGCCCGCGCCTCGTCGTCGGCGGGGTCTTCGACGGCGCGCACGAGGTACCCGGCCACCATCCGCAGCGCCTGCATCGACCAGACGTCGCTGATGGGATTCGACCCCTGGTAGGCCGGGCGCAGCGCCGGACGGTCCGGCCGCGGGCGCGCCGCGTAGGGCAGCGCGGTGAACGACTCGATGGCGTGGCTGAGGATGTCGAGCCCGCTCGAGGCGGCGACCTCGGGCGGCATGGTGCGCGTGTTGTCCGGATCGAGCAGGCCGAGCGTGGGCTTGAGACGCCGGCTGGCGATGCCGGTCTTGGCGTGCAGCGCGGTGAGATCGAAGATGCTCACGCCGGTGGTCTCGCTGCCGGTACCGGCGGTGGTCGGGATGGCGATGAGCGGCTTGAGCGGACCGGGCACCGGCATCGCCCTGCCGATCGGCGCGTTGACGTAGTCGAGGAAGTCGGCCGGGGGATAGGTCGTGTAGAGGTTCACGGCCTTGGCGGTGTCGATCACCGAGCCGCCGCCGACGGCAACGATGCCGTCGAGGCCGTGTCCGCCGGCAAACGCAATGGCCTCCTGGAACGACTGGTCGGTCGGCTCGACGCGCACGCGGTCGTAGACGACGGCGGCGACGCCGGCGGCCTCGAGCGACGCGAGGACCGTGGCGAGAGGCGGCAGCCTGGCGACAACGGGGTCGGTGACGACGAGGGCCCGGCGCACGCCCAGGTCGATGAGGTCCATCCCCACCTCACGCGTGACGCCGGCGCCGAAGCGCACGCTGGAGGCGGCCATCTCGAAGGCGAACTCGTGCTGCACGGCGGCAGCGTATCATCCGGGCGTGCGACCTCTCCTCGTCCTTCTGCTCGCCGCGGCGGCGTCGTCCGCGACCGCCTCGGCGCAGGCGCCATCGCCATTCCACGTCGAGGAAGCCTCGATTGCCGACATCCACGCGGCCATGCGCGCCGGTCGGCTCACCTGCCGGGCATTGGTGCAGCAGTACCTGCGGCGCATCGACGCCTACGACAAGAACGGGCCGGCGGTGAACGCGATCGTCCTGGTCAATCCGAAGGCGCTCGACGAAGCCGATGCCCTCGACTCGGGCGTGAAGGCCGGCGGCGCGGTGGGGGCGCTGCACTGCATCCCGACCATCGTGAAGGACAACTTCGAGACGGTGGGCTTGCAGACCTCGAACGGGTCGCTCACCTTCGAAGGCTACGTGCCGGCGACCGACGCGTTCCAGGTGGCGCGCATCAAGGCGGCGGGCGCCATCGTGCTGGCCAAGTCGAATCTGGCCGAGTGGGCGTTCACGCCCAACGAGACGCTGAGCTCGATCCTCCCCGGGTACACCAAGAATCCCTACGCCCTCGATCGCGTGACGGCCGGGTCGAGCGGCGGGACGGCGGCGGCCGTGGCGGCGAACTTCGGTGCGGTGGGGCTCGGCTCCGATACCGGCAATTCGATTCGCGGACCGTCGTCCCATCAAGCGCTGGTCGGCATCCGCTCGACGATGGGCCTGACCAGCCGCGCCGGCGTGTTTCCGCTGAGCGTGCTGGCCGACATCGCCGGGCCGATGGCCCGCTCGGTGGCCGACGCGGTGGCCGTGTTCCAGGTGGTGGCGGGGGAGGACGCAAACGACGTGGCCACGGTGGCCGCGCGCGGCCGCACGATCCCGCGTTACGCCGACGCCCTGAACCGCGAGGCGCTGCGCGGCATGCGCATCGGGGTGCTGCGGCAGGCCTACGAGCGCGACACGACCGACCCCGAGATCGTGCAGGTGTTCCTGGCGGCGGTCGAGGATCTGCGCCGCGCCGGCGCCACGATCGTCGATCCGGCCACGGTGGAAGGACTCGACGCGATCCGGCGCGTCACCGGCATGGCCGCCTGCCAGGGCTTCAAGTACGACATCAACGCGTTCCTCGCCGCGCGCAAGGGTCACGTGCCCGTCGACGACCTGGCGGCGATCGTCAAGGGTGGGAAGTTCCATCCGACGGTGCAACGGCGGTTGGAACAGTCGGAACAAGGGCCGGCCAACGGCCCCGAGACCGCCGAGTGCAAGGCCGAGGCGGCGTATCGCGAGCAGGTGCGCGTCGCGGTCCTGGCGCTGATGGACGCGCAGAAGCTCGACGCGCTGGTCTACCCGACGTGGAGCAACCCGCCGCGTCTCATCGGCGACCTGAACACGCCTGGCGGCGACAACAGCCAGTTTTTCTCGCCGACCACGGGGTTTCCCTCGGTGCAGGTGCCGATGGGCTACACGCGGGGTGGGCTGCTCCCGGCCGGCATCACCTTCTTCGGCCGGCCGTGGAGCGAACCGACGTTGATCGGCGCCGCCTACGCCTACGAGCAGGCGACGAGGCACCGCCGCCCGCCGCCGACCACGCCGCCCCTGAGCCTGTCACCGAGCCAGAAATAACCGCGAGTTGACTGGCTCGCTGACATGCATCCGATCCCGTCACCGAACTCCGCGGCTACTTCTGCAACGCGGTAGGCCAGTTGTAGAAGACCGTCAGGGTCTGTGTGACCGGGGCTTTCGCGTTCAGCGTCACCACGAACCGCTGCCCGTCTCCGCTGACCGTGTAGTCGTTGGGAAATGGCGAAACCGGCTCGGCCACGTCGACGGAGAAGAGCGGTTGCGGCGTCGTCATCGCGACGGTTCTCCCGTCGATCGCGATCGGCACCGCCATGACCTTCCGGTCCGCGGACAGGTAGAACAGCTCCTTCCCATCGCGCCGCCACTCCGGCTGCATGCCGCCGCCGCCCGACACCGCCATCCGATCCGCTGCGGACGGCCAGGCGCGCACGTAGACCTCGAACCGGCCCGACTCGTCGGACGCGTAGGCCACCCAACGGCGATCTGGAGAAAAGCGCGGCTGCACTTCGTTGAAAGGCGTCGACAGGAAGTCCACGGGCGCCGCGCCCGGCACCAACGACGCGCCGCCGATGTCGTAAGCGTTCCGCGTCAGGTTGTGGAACACCACGACGGCCCCATCGGGCGAGACGTCGCCGGGAAACCCGCGGGCCGACGCGCTCGGGTCGAGCGGTTCATCGACGACGTTACCGCTGACGTTCGTCTTGTAGATGGCGTTGGCTCCGGCCCGGCTGGGCGCCCGCGTTGTGGCGAACAACACGTGTCGCCCATCCGGCATCCAGGTCGGGAAGTAGTCGTTCTCCAGGTCCGACGTCACGCGAGACGGGTTGCCGCGGACGAGATCGATCGCCCAGATGTCCGCGTTCGCTCCGGCCTCTTTGGCAGACACCACGATCGTCCGCTGATCGGGCGCAAGGCGCGGCGACGCGAAGGGCCCCTCGAGCGAGCGCCCCGTGGCATTCCCGTTGCGGTCGAACGTCTGGATCACCTTCGTCGTCCGGAGGGCGGGCCCGACAGCGATGACGCCGTTTGCCGACGCGTCGATGGCCGCGTAGCCGAACGCAGACTCGTAGAAACCCACGCCGTCGGCAATTCGCGCTGATTCGCCCGTTATCCGCAACGTCTGGAGGTCGAACGCCTGCGCGAACAGCAGCCCGTCCCGCATGAACAGCAGGTGGCCGGACGCGACCAGGCCGCGCACGTTGGCGGTGACCACACGGGTGATCAGCGGTGAATCCAGGGACCCGACGTAAAGGCCCTGGTGCTCGGGCTTGAGACTGCGCTGCAAGAAGAGAAACCGGCGTCCGTCCGGCAGGAACTGCGGCCAGTAGTGCCACACGGGCTCCTGTGGCGGGTCAAACGCGGTCGCCGGCGTGACCGCGCCGCCGCCGGCCGGCACCTGTGACAAGGGGCTGGTCGACTGCCCGAACACGATCACGCCGGCCGGACTCCATGATCCGCCGCGGCCGGCCGGCACCTCGGCCAGCGTCTGCGGCGTCCCCAGGGCGACGTCGACTTTTTTGAGCCTGCCGGCGGCGAAGAACGCGATGAATCGGCCGTCGGGGGACCAGAACGGAAACGCGGCGCCGTCGGTCCCCGGCACGGCCTGGGCGTCGACGCGATCGAGCGGGCGAATCCAGATGCGCGACGGCTCGCCCGTGCGTGCGGCCACGAACGCCAGCCGCGATCCGTCGGGCGAGAGCGCCAGTTGCGCCGTAGCGGCGTTCGCCGACGGCGACCACGTCGCGTCCGGTGGCGGCAGCACCTCGAACCTCACGGTGTCGGGCATCGTGGCGCGCCGGTCGACAGCGACGTACGCCCGCGAAGCCAGCGCGCCCGCCCCTATGCCAGCGAGCACGGCGATCGCCAGTCCGGTGGCCACGGCGGGCGACCAGCGCGTCGACCGCCGGCGCGAATCGGCGGATGACGCCCGCGTGCCCGTGCCCGAAAGCGCTCGAGCCACCCAGGCCAGCTCGCGTTTCACGTCGCCGGCGTTCTGCCAGCGCCCGTCCGGGTCCTTGTCCAGGCAGCGTTCGACGAGATGATCGAGCGCCGCTGGTGTGAGCGGTTGCCGCGACGCCAGCGGCTCGGGGGTGTCCTTCAGGATGGCGGCGATCACGCTGGCCGCCGAGCTGCCTTCGAAAGGCCGGGCCCCGGCCGCCATCTCGTAGATGACGACGCCCAGCGCCCAGATATCGCTGCGCGTATCCGCCTCGCGTCCGTCCGCCTGCTCCGGCGCCATGTAGTGGACGGTGCCGAGGATGGTCCCGGTCGCGGTGTTGGGCAAGCCGGTCCTGGTGTCGATCGATGCTGCGCTCGCGCCGGTGGGTGCCCGCAGCTTCGCCAGGCCGAAGTCGAGCAGCTTCGCCCCCTCCCTGGTCAGGATGATGTTGGCCGGCTTGAGGTCGCGGTGGAGGATACCCGCGCGATGGGCCTTGTCGAGGGCATCGGCAACCTCTCCGCCGATGCGCAGCGTCTGCTCGAGGGGAAGCGGGCCTTTCGTCCGCTCGAGGCGTGCGGCGAGTGTCTCGCCCTCGAGATACTCCATCACGAGGTAGTCGACGTCGCCGTCGCGGCCGACGTCGTGCACCACGCAGATGTGCGGATGGGAGAGCGCGGCCACGGCGCGCGCCTCGCGCTCGAATCGCAGCCGTCGCTCGGGATCCGCGGCGAGATCCGGCGGCAGGACCTTGACGGCGACCGTCCGATCGAGCCGCGTATCGCGGGCCCTGTAGACCTCGCCCATGCCGCCGGCGCCAAGCGCCGACTGGAGCTCATACGGGCCGAGACGAGTGCCAGCGGCAAGGGGCATGCCTGAGGAACCCTGGCGTCGGACTGAGCCTGTCACCGAGCCGCCGCAACTAGCAACACGAGGTGACTGGCATCGGTGGCACGAACTCCGCATCCGGATGGCTCGCGTCGGCGCAGATCTGACCTCGCCCAATCTCCGCTCAGAAGAGGGGCCTGACGCCGACGGGCACGGAAACCGTGCCAGTGGTGCCAGACCCCAAGTGTGCGAGAGCCTGTCTATCGGCTGGTCGTCGCGACGTTCAACTCGGCCAGCTTGGCGATCATGTCCTCGGCCGACGTCGCCGGCTTCACCGCCTTCTCGACGTAGGCGATCTTGCCGCTCTTGTCGATGTAGAACGTCCAGCGGTTGGCGAAGCCCTTCGGGTTGAGGACGCCGTACTTCGTCGCCACCGCCTTGTCGGGATCGCTCAGCAGCGGGAAGTCGGCGTTCTCGCTCTTGGCGAACGCCATGTTGCCGCCTTCGCCCTCGAGCGGGTCGACGCTGGCCATGAAGTAGGCCACGTCGAACTTGCGGATCTTGTCGCCGTTGGCCGCCAGCGACTTGCACTCGATGGTGCAGCCCTGGGTGAAGGCCTTCGGGAACCACGCCACGACCACCGCCTTCTTGCCGCGGTAGTCGGACAGCTTGTGCGTCTTGCCGTCGGTGCCGGCCAGGCTGAAGTCCGGCGCCATATCGCCCACCTTGAGATCGACCGGCGTCTGCGCCGTCATGCCTGCCCCCAATCCCGCCGCCAGTGCCAACGTCAGCAGTGCGCGCATTTCGAATTCCCCTCTCGGGCGATTCCGCCCCATCCGTGCCCGGGCGGTCGCACCCGGGAACCATGGTTATACCTCGTCCCGCCGCCTCGGCGTACCAGAGCTAGAATCCGCGCGTGACGCGTCCCCTTGCCCTCACCGCCGCCGCGGCCATCCTCACGGGCTGCGCCGCCGGTCCGCAGGCACCTCGCAACGCCGACTGGCCGGTGAACGGCGGCCCGGGCAACGCCCGATACTCGGCGCTGTCCGACATCACCCCGACGAATGTCGGCCAGCTCGAGGCGGCCTGGACCTACGAGAGCGGCGACCACTTCACCGCGTCCGAGATGCAGAGCAACCCGGTCGTCGTCGACGGCGTGCTCTACGCGACCACGCCCACGATGCAGGTGGTGGCCCTGGCCGCCGACACCGGCCGGGAGCTGTGGAAGTTCGACCCGAGCGGCGGCTCGACGGCGCGCACGCGCTTCCGCCACCGCGGCGTCGCCGTGCACGCCGATCGCGTGTTCGTCACCTATCGCAACTTCCTCATCGCCCTCGACAAGGCCACCGGCCAGCCCATCCCGACGTTCGGCGCCGCTGGCCGCGTCGATCTGCGCGAGGGGCTCGGCAAGCCGGCCGAGGGACTGAGCGTGAGCGCGAGCACGCCGGGCGTCGTGTTCGAGGACCTGCTGATCCTGCCGAGCAGCGTGCCCGAGACGCTGCCGGGCACGCCCGGCCACATCCGCGCCTTCGACTGGAAGACCGGTCAGCAGCGCTGGATCTTCCACACGATTCCGCAGCCGGGCGAACTCGGCTACGACACCTGGCCCGAGGACGCCTTTCGCATCTCGGGCGGCGCCAACGCCTGGGCCGGCCTCACCGTGGACCCGGCCCTCGGAATGGTCTTTGCGGCCACCGGCTCGGCGTCGTTCGACTTCTACGGCACCACCCGCCAGGGCGACAACCTGTTCGCCGACTGCGTGCTGGCGCTCGACGCCCGCACCGGCACGCGCATCTGGCACTTCCAGGGCGTGAAGCACGACATCTGGGACTGGGACTTCCCGGCGCCACCCACGCTGGTGACGGTGACCCGCGACGGCCGCCAGATCGACGCGGTGGCGCAGGTCACCAAGTACGGCGACACGTTCGTGCTCGACCGGAAGACCGGCGCCTCGCTCTTCCCGATCGAGGATCGGCCGGTGCCGCCGTCGCGCATCGACGGCGAGTTCGCCTCGCCCACGCAGCCCCGCCCGGTGAAGCCGGCGCCCTTCGCCCGGCAGGGGCTCACCGAGGCGATGCTCACGACGCGGACGCCGGAGGCGCACGCCGACGTGCTGAAGCGCTTCCGGGCCATGCGCTCGGGGATGTTCGAGCCGCCGTCGTTCGAGGGCACGGTCGTATTCCCCGGGTTCGACGGCGGCGCCGAGTGGGGCGGCGTGGCCTTCGATCCGGCGTCGGGCCTGCTCTTCGTCAACTCGAACGAGATGCCGTGGATCGTCAAGCTCATCCCCAACAACGACACCTCGCTCTACAACTCGAAGTGTGCCACTTGTCACAAGACGGATCGCACCGGCACGCCCGACGCGCCGTCGCTCATCGGCATCGGCAAGAAGCTGTCGCGCGACGAGATCGCCACCCTCGTGCGCCAGGGCGGCGACCGGATGCCGGCGTTTCCCGACATGGGCGCCCGCAACATCAACGACGTCACCGAGTTCCTGATCACCGGCAAGGACAAGGGCGCCGACCCGGCTCTGAAGCGCGATCCGAACTGGCTGAAGTACCGCAGCGACGGCGAGTCGATCTTCCTCGACCCCGACGGCTACCCGGCGGTGACACCGCCCTGGGGCACGCTGAACGCCATCGACCTCAACCGGGGTGAGATGCGCTGGCGCATCCCGCTCGGCGAGGTGCCGGCGCTGGCCGCACAGGGGCTGACCAACACCGGCAGCGACAACTACGGCGGCCCGATCGTCACGTCGACCGGCCTGCTCTTCATCGCTGCCACCAACTTCGACAAGAAGTTCCGCGCCCTCGAGGCGGCGACCGGCAAGCTGCTGTGGGAGACGACGCTGCCGGCGGCCGGCAACGCCACGCCGGCCACCTACATGATCGACGGCCGGCAGTACGTGGTGATCGCCTGCGGCGGCGGCAAGAACGGTGCGCCGTCGGGCAGCAGCATCGTCGCTTTCGCGCTGCCGACGAAGTGAGCGCTGGTCGGTGGCGGTTCAGCGGCGACCGCCGACCCCGGCGAACGTGAGCAGGTCGATCATCCCGAACTGCCCGGGCACGGCGCCCCAGGTAGGCAGGAAGGCCGGCGCATCGTTCACATACGAGTCGGGATCGCTTTGCAACAAGCCGAGGAACACCTCGGCCACGAGGTAGCCGCCCACCGGGCCGAGCTGGACGCCCTGCGTGGTCACCTCCGCTTCCTTGAGCACGTAATACCAAAGCGGCGTTGAATCCACGAACCCCGGATGGAACGCTGCCAACTCGGCGAGCTGCGACCGCTGCAGGACCGGCGCGCCGATCGCGTCGGCGATCGCCTGTCCCGACGGCAACGACCAGGTCAGGTGGCGGAGCAGATTGCGCTCGGCCAGCGAGATGGGCGGCGCGCCGCTGGCGATCGCACCGAGCGGCAGGGTGAACAACGGCGACGACAAGTGCGTGTCGAGGCGCTTGTTGGGGCGCACGTCGGCTTCGAGACCCGGGAACCGGAAAAACGTCGACCAGCCGACGAAGCGGCGTGCACCGCGAACGCCACCGCGCAGGTCGGCCGGGTCGGCCACACCCTCCTGTGCCGGATCGAACAGCAGGGCGAAGAACGGCGCACCACCGTTGCCGGTGAAGTTGGCGCGATACGACGGGCGGACCATGCTGTGGCCCATCCGATACGCGATCTGGAACTCCACCGGCATATACGCATCGCCCTGCCGCGGGTAATAGCGGCGATCACCCTGGTCGAGGACCCGCGCCAGCATCGGCGAGCCGACCAGCTGTGGCAGGAACTCGTGAACGATCATCCATTGGTAGTGCCAGGTGAGGAGCCGCCGCGCCTGTCCGAACGCCTCATCGTCGCCGATCGACGGATCGGCCTGACGGAGCTGGTCGACCGCATGGTTGTGCGCCAGCAGCATCGCCGCCTGCAGGCCGGCGATGACAACGGATTCGTCGTTGCGGGGATCGGCGATGATCGCCCGGCCAGTGGCGTCGCGCGGCAGATCTTCGTGGAGGCCGCCGCTCTCCACGCGAAACCTGATGCGATCGGCCGGGTCGTAGAGTTGAGGTGAGCCGGCCGGTCCGTCGCCGTAGACCGAGTCGAGATCGAAGTACGGCCGGCGCGCGTTCGGCGATCGTTTCGGATTGGTCGGACGTCCGAGCCGCGACGTCGTATCGAAGGTCATGTCGTGGTCGAGGAACTGCCCGACGAAGGTCATCCCGGCGGTGTGCGCGTCGTTGTTCGGATTGCCGACGTTCAGGGCCGGATCGAGGATGAGGGCCACCGGCCCGGCGGCGAGGTCGTCGCGCGCGTCGAGGAGAGCGCCTTGAGCGCCCAATCGGATCAGGGCGGCCTTGATCGCCGGCGTCGGTTCGGCGAACGGCGGCAGGTGGAACATCCGGCCGAACCGTCCCGGTCGCCCGGCCTCGTGGCCGCGCAGATCTTCCTCGCCTTGCTGATCGCCGTGGCGTGCTTGACGGGCGTCGACCCCGGTCGAACAGGCCACTGCCATCGTCACCAGCAGCCATCGAGTCGTGTGAGCCAGCCGGTCGGCCATTCGTCGCCCTCCTGAATCTCTGCCTACTTGGAGATCGACGTCCGGCGACGAATCCCGTCACGATGGAGGCGGTGACCGTCCGTCGCTAACGCAATATGGGCGGCGTGCGTAGAGCGTCGAGGTCCCGGCGCAGTTCCGCGATCAGGGCGCGCAGGGCCGCGTTCTCGTCCTGCAGCGCCCGCGTGCGCGCCTCGAGCGCCTGGACGCCAGCCAGGGCCACGCCGTCGGCGTCGGTGGTGTTGATGCGGAGCGGGAAGTCGCCCAGACCGAAGGCGGCGCGGAAATCCTGCGCGGTCGGTCCCAGGTGACGGATGGCCGGATCCTGGGAGGTGTAGTTCCACTCGCGGATCGGGATGGCGGCCAGCTTCGCCAACACCTCCTCACCGGAGACCTCGCGGAAGTTCTCTTTCATGTTGGCGTCCGAGAGTGCGGCCCACGAGCCGCCGCCCGGGGCCATCTCGGCGCCGGACGTGGTCGCGGCGTCGGTGTAGAAGCCGACGCCCCCGGCGGCGCGGACTACGAACTCGTTGGGGGCGAAGGAGGCAAAAGCGTTTCCGCCGGAATTGTCCGCGAATACGAACGACCCCAGCGCTGCCGGCGTTGTCACGGCGTTGGTGCCGAGCGCGACGCTGGAGTCGCCGTTGGCGAAGGATTGAATGCCGAGGGCGATACTTGCCGCGCCGTTGGCCTGGCTGCCGAAGCCGCCCGCCAGGCTGTGCAATCCCGCGGCCCTGGTTCCCGTCCCGATGGCGGTCGCGGCGCTGCCGCTGGCCGTCGTCGACGCGCCCATCGCGACGCTCGCCGCACCGCTCGCCGACGCGTGGTCGCCGAAAGCGAATGACTGGCGGCCACTCGCCGCTGACAGATAGCCACTAGCGATGCTGTCCACCCCGGCGGCGGTCGTGTGCGATCCGAGGGCGGTGCTGCCGATGCTCGACGCCGTGGTATGTGAACCGCCGGCGACGCTGGCCTCCCCGCTTGCCGTCGTGTTCCAACCGAAGGCCAGGCTGGCCGATCCGGCTGCCGACGACCCATGTCCCAAGGCCGAGCTGTTGGTGCCCGTCGCCGTCGCGGCCGTGCCAAAGGCCACGCTGCTTTGTCCGCTCGCGATCGAGCCCTCCCCGAATGCGGTGCTGAACTGGCCGATGTTGCCGTCGTCCCATTGCGTTCCGCCGACCCTACCCGCCCGGAAGGCCGCCTTGCCGGCATACCACATCATTCGCGTGCCCGGCCCGGTGGCCGGTATGCCCGAATCGCCATCCGGCCGCGCCACGATGCTGCCGCCCGAAAGGAGCGAGATAGCCGGCGGGACGGCGCCATCAGCCGGCAGGGGCCGCGGATAGCCGACAGTCGGCGCGCCCGGCGTGAAGACGAATGGCCCGCTGTCGCCGTTCGGTGTCCGCCAGGTCCCGCTCAAGCTGGCCAGCGAGATCTCGACCGTGACGTGCACGGGCGTGCCCTTGATGGGGGTGACGATCGTCAAGCCCATGCCGATGCTGCCGTCGGGATTCATGAATGCCAGTCCTCCCACCGAGGCCCGGTCGCGGCCGGCGCCACACTCGTCGTCGGTGCCCTCGACCCGATAGACGCCGCCGACCTGGGTGACCGTCAGCGTGAGCAGGTTGCAGTACGTCCGCATCTGCCAGCGGAACGTGCCCAGCGTCTGGGAGGAGGCGAGCAGCGGCAGCGCCACCAGCAGCGCGACGGCGAGAACGGAATTACGCGCGATCGACATCACTGCCTCCCCAGAACGTGCCGCGTCAGATCGGCAAGCTGCTGGCGCACCTCGGCGAGTTCGACACGGGCGGCTTCGAGTTGCGCGCGTAACGCCGCGTTGTCGTCGGCGAGCCGGTCGACGTCGGCGGCCCGCTGCGGCAGATCCCTGGTGCGGCGTTCGAGGGCGTTGATGGCCGCCAGGGCGATGCCATCGGCGTCGATCGTGTTGATGCGGAGCGGGAAGTCGCCCAGACCGAAGGCGGCGCGGAAATCCTGCGCGGTCGGTCCCAGGTGACGGATGGCCGGATCCTGGGAGGTGTAGTTCCACTCGCGGATCGGGATCGCCGCCAGCTTCGCCAGCACCTCCTCCCCGGAGACCTCGCGGAAGTTCTCTTTCATGTTGGCGTCCGAGAGTGCGGCCCACGAGCCGCCGCCCGGGGCCATCTCGGCGCCGCTCGTGGTCGCGGCGTTGGTGTAGAAGCCGACGCCCCCGGCGGCGCGGACCACGAACTCGTTGGGGGCGAAGGAGGCAAACGGGTTCTCGCTCGACTTGTCGGCGAAGACGAACGATCCGTGGGCGATGGCCGTGGTCACGGCGTGTGAGCCAAGGGCCACGCTGGCGTTGCCCCCGGCCACCACCCGCAGGCCCAAAGCCACCGACTCGGAGCCGTTTGCCTGCGCCTCCGAACCTCCGGCCAGGCTGTTGATACCCGCGGCGATGGAACCGTTGCCGAGAGCCACCGCGCGTTTGCCGGTGGCTGCCGTGGACTCGCCCAGCGCCACGCTCTCGTCGCCGATTGCCGTGGTGGTGCGGCCGAGCGCAGTGCTGGCGGCACCGCTGGCGTTCGTCGACGCGCCGAGGGCGAGACTGGCGGGGCCGCTCGCGGTCGTGCCCGAGCCGAACGCGGTACTGGTGTCGCCGCTGGCGAGCGTGTTGCGCCCGAACGCGGTGCTGTAAGGGCCGCTGGCCGTGGTCCCCCCGCCGGCAGCGAAGCTGAGCATGGCGGTAGCGGCGGTACTGCCTCCGAATGCGGTGCTGTATAACCCGCTCGCCAGCGTGTCCGCACCGAAGGCGCTGCTGTAGTCCCCGATGTTGGCGTCGTCCCATCGGTTGCCGGTTACACGTCCCGCCCGGAACGCGGACTTGCTCTGGTGCCAGAGCATCCGCCGGCCCGCGCCCGACGACGGAAACGGCTGCGGGGACGAGGCGACGCCCTCGGCGACCAGCCCGCCGTCGTTCAGCAGCTGGATTGCCGCTGGCAGCGTCGACGGGAGGGGCCGCGGAGCTCCGCCGGTGCCGGCGCCGGGCGTGAGGACGAACGAGCCGCTGTGGCCGGCGCTGTCGACCCACGGCCCGCCAATGGTCGCCAGGCTGACCCGGGCGTCGATGTGCGCGGGCGCACCGCCTGGAGTGGTGACGATGGTGAGGCCCATTCCGATGGTGCCGTCGGCGTTCGGGAAGGCCAGGCCGACGACGCTGGCGCGACGCGGCGCCCCGCATTGGTCGTCGGTGCCGTCGACGTGGTACTGACCGCCGTCCTGCACGACCGTCACGGTGATGACGTTGCAGTACGGCTGCAGCTGCCAGCGGAACGTGCCGAGGGTCTGTCCGGCGCTCGTCCCGGCCGACGCGGCGAGGATCGCAAGAACGAACGAGACCGAAATCAGGGTTCGCATGATCCGGCCTCATTTCCCGTCCAGGACGGCTTCGAGGCGGGCAAGACGAGCCCGCAGCTCATCGTTCGCGCGGCGGAGATCGTCAACGGTGGCGCGCAGCGCCGACGTCCTGGTGTCGAGCGCCTTGACGCCGGCCAGGGCCACGCCGTCGGCGTCGATGGTGTTGATCCGCAGCGGGAAGTCACCGAGGCCGAACGCGGCGCGGAAGTCTTGCGCGGTCGGGCCCATGTGGCGGATGTCGGTTCCCTGACCCTTGTAACTCCACTCGCGCACCGGAACTCGAGCGAGTCGAGCGAGGAGATTTTCGCCGTCGACGTCGCTAAAGTTCTCCTTGGCGTTGACGTCGGAGAGCGACGCCCACGAGCTGCCGCCTGGGCCGAGGGCGACGCCTTTCGACAGGTTGGCCGTGGTGTAGAGGTAGAAGCCGCCCTCGAACCGCGCCCCGAACTCGTTGGGCGCGTTCGACTGGAAAGGGTCCGACGTCGATCGGTCGGCGAACATGAACGAGCCCCAGCCGGCCGCGGCGGTGCGGGCGGTGAGTCCGAGCACGACGCTGCCGACCCCGCCGGCCTCGGCCACCTGGCCGAACGCCAAGGCGCGTATCGCCGAGCGCCGAGCTGTTCAGCCCGCCGGCGATGCTGAACGGCCCGGCCGCCTGGTGCCAGCAGCCCGTGGCCAGACTGGAGAAGCCGCTCGCCGTCGTGTCCATCCCCAGCGCCGTCGAGGCGCTGCCGCTCGCCGTCGTGGTCTGGCCCATCGCCGTGCTGCGTGCCCCGTTGGCCAGGGTCTGGAGCCCGGTGGCGAATGCCGCCGAACTGCTGGCGACGGTCGACCAGCCGAGCGCCACGCTGCCGTCGCCACTGGCCAGCGCGAACGGGCCGAGGGCGACGCTGTCAGTCGCCCACGGCCGCGGCGCCGTTCCCCATCGCGACCGCGGCATAAGCCCGAGGCCTCGGTGTTGTAACCGAAGGCGGTACTGAAGAAGCCCACACTTGGCGTCGTCCCAGTGCGACCCGGTCACCTTGCCGGCGCGGAACGCCGCCTTGCGCGGGTGCCACATCATCCGGATGCCGGCTCCGACAGCCGGGATCGTGCCGACGTCGAGCTGTCCACCGGCCACCAGCCCGCCGTCGGTCAACAGTCGGATGGTGGTCGGCACCGTCGCCGTCGGTGCCGGTCGCGGACTGCCGCCGGTGCCGGCGCCCGGCGTGAAGGCAAACGTCCCCGAGCCGCCACCACTGTCACGCCACGTGCCACTCAACGTCGCCAGCGCGATCGTCGCGTCGATCGGCGCAGCGATGCCGCCAGGCGCGGCCACCACGTTGAGCCCGAAGCCGATCGACCCGTTGGGATTCTGGAACGCGGTGCCGACGACCGATGCGCTGGTCGCGGCACCGCATTGGTCGTCGGTGCCTTCCACCCGGTAAACCGAGCCCACCTGCGTGACCACGACCGTCAGGACGTTGCAATAGGGCTGCAGCTGCCATCGGAACGTGCCGAGTGACTGCGCGTCGGCCTCGTCCGGGGCCAATCCGACAACGACGATGGCCGACAAAGCGGCGGCGAGTGGCGATCTCATGACGTCCTCCAGCGGCGGTCGAAGCCGCCTCACTGGAGTGATCACCACGAGACGAGCAAACCCGACACGCGGCTGCTGCCCGAGTCGCGCGCCTAGCGGCCGTCGGCCAGCAGATCCGTCGCGCGCGTAGTGTCTTTGTGCGCCGGGCCGAGCGTGGCTTCGAGATGACGGACAGCGGTCTCCAACGTGCTCTGGGCCTCGTCGTGGCCAGCCCTCCGCTGGGCGTCACCAAGGGTCAGCAGCATCCGGCCGAGCCGGCTCGACGGCTGGTCGCCGGGCGAGCGGCGGCGCTCTTCCTCCACCGCCCGTCGCGCGTCGGAGATGGCCGCATCGGTGTGGCCGAGTGCCAGCGCGATTTGGGCTCGGCGGACCAGCACCGCGCTCACCAGATCGCCGGCTTGCGGGCCGCGCTCGGCCCGGGCCAGGGCGTCGTTGGCGAGAACCAGGGCCGCGTCGTGGCGTCCGCGCGCGCTTTCAATGTTGGCGCGCTGCAGCGTCAGCGACGCGAACGCCGAATGCTCTGGTGGCAGCCGCTGGCGCAGCTGCTGCTCGGCCTGGTCGAAGAGTTGGCTCGCGCGGTCGAGGTCGCCGTGCTGGCGGTGGGCGCCGGCGAGGAGCAAAAGCGACTGCAGTTGCACTACCTGGTCGTCATGGCGTTGCGCCTCGTCGATCGCCCGTTCGATCATCGCGATGGCCTCGGCCTCGCGCCCCAGCTCCAGCACCGGACGCGCGGCATTGAGCAGCAGCATCGGCGAGACGCTGGCTTGGGCGTCATCGGCGCTGGAAATCTCGACGGCGCGACGGAAGGCATCGTCGGCCTCGCGCGGCCGGCCGAGGAAGAGCAGCGTCAGCCCCCAGTTGTTCAGCAGCGTGCCGGCGCGCTCGGTGCGATCGCGGCCCAGCGCTTCCAGGCGCGCGAAGGCCTCGCGAAATGCCCGCTCGGCCTCGGCCTGCCGGCCGCCGGAGCGATAGGCCTCGGCCAGTTCCATGTCGACGGTGAGGTGGGCCAGCGCCGAGCCCAGCCCAGAGGCGTGCAGCAAGCGGCGCGCTTCGAGCGCGTGCGCGATGTCGGTGTCGTCGTCGCCGGCTTGCCGGGCCACGGTGGCGACCATGCGGTGGCAGAACACACGGTCGAGGGTGAACGGCTGTGCCAAGGGCACCGTCGCCAGCGACTCGCCGGCCAGCGCCGCGGCGCGTTTCAGGTCGTCGAGATCGCCGCGGGCCAGGACGTTGGCCATCGCGCAGCCGGCCTTGGCGCGGGTGGCGATCGCGTTCGCCGGCAGCTGCTGGGCCAGCTCGAACGCGCGGCCGAGCACCCGGCGGGCGTTGCCTTCCTCGTCCTGGGCCATGAACTGCGTGCCGATGGAGATCAGCGACTCGACGGTGGAAGGATCCGGCGGGGTCGCGAGATGGCGCGTGAGCAGCGCCTCGGCGCGGCTGAGCAGATCGCCGGCCGTGAACGGGCGGCCGAACGGCGCCGCGTCCGACAGCAGGAACGCGTTCATGTCGCCGGTGGCTTCGGCCCGGGCCAGCTGCTGCAGCGCGAAGTCGCGATCCCGCGCGCTTTGCCGAGCCTGCACCCACATCGCCGCCGCCGCGCCGGCCAACGCCAGGGTGACCGCGGCGGCAACGCCGACTCCGGTACGGTGGCGACGCGCGAAGGTTCGCAGACGGTAGAGGCGCGAATCGGCCCTGACGGCGATCGGCTCGCGACGAAGGTGCCGCCGCACGTCGATGGCGAGCGCTTCGACGCTGGCATAGCGATCGGCCGGCGCCTTCTCGAGTGCCGTCGCCAGGATGACGTCGAGGTCGCCGGCCAGGCGCCGCCGCCGCCCGGCCGGCGCCACGGCGCTCGCCAACTCGGGAATCAGTTCGACCGTGGCGCGGGCGTGCTCGGCGGGCGAGGCCAGGCCGCGGCCGGTGGGGTGGCGTCCGGTCAGCAGGCGATAGAGCAGCACGCCAAGGGCATAGACGTCGGTGGCCGTGGTCATCGCCCCGCCGCGCACCTGCTCCGGCGCGGCGAACTCGGGGGTCAGCGCCCGCGGTGCGTTCCCGGCCGCGTCGCCGTCGCGGTCGAGCAGTTGGGCGATGCCGAAGTCGAGCAGCGTGGCGTGCCCGACGGCGTCGACCAGGACATTCGAAGGCTTGATGTCGCGATGCACGATGAGATGGGCGTGGGCGTGAGCCGCGGCATCACACACCTGCAGAAAGAGGCCGAGGCAGGCCTCGACGTCGAGGCCTGCTGCATCGACGTAGGTATCGATGCGCTGGCCCTCGACGAGCTGCAGCACCAGGAAGGGCTGGCCCGACGGCCGGACACCGGCGTCGAACAGGCGGGCGATGTGGGGATGCGACAGGCGCGCCAGGACCGTGCCCTCGCGCTGGAACCGCGCCGCCCCGGCGGCATCGAGCGCCGACAGGTGCAGCAGCTTCACCGCCACGGCCCCCTCGTAGCGGCCATCGCTCCGGCGAGCCCGCCAGACCGTCCCCATGCCGCCGCTGCCGAGGGGCGCCTCGAGGGTGTAGGCGCCGACCGTGGCGCCGGCCGCGCCATCCTGCGACGTCAGCACCTGGCCCTGGAGGAACGACGAATCGGCGAGGCGATCGTGTGCGGCCAGCAGGCCGGCGACCACCGTCGCAATGGCCGGCTGCGTCGCCTGCAGGCGGGCGATCCAGGCGGCCCGCTCCGTCGACGGCAGGTCGAGGGCGTCGTCGAGCAGCGGACTCACCTGCGTCCAGGTCTGCGGGTCGATGCGGATCATCGTCTGGTACCCAGATCACCCTTTGCGGCCGAGACGCGACACCCCGACGCCTAGTCCCCGATCGCCTCGTGCAGGAGCAGCCGGGCCTTGGCCCAGTCGCGTTGGACGGTGCGTTCCGACACGCCGCGCATCGCCGCGATCTCGGCGAACGAGAAGCCGCAGAAGAACTTCAGGTCGACCAGTTCGGCCAGTCCCGGCTCGAGCGTGGCCAGCTGGTCGAGGGCTTCGCCTAATGCCTCGAGGTCGGGAGCGGACTCGACAGCCACCGCGCCGTCGTCGAGCGTGGTGAAGGTGAGTTCTCCGCCGCGCTTCTGCGCGCGGCGATCGCGGACGTAGTTGATCACCAGCCCCCGCATTGCCCGCGAGGCATAGCCGAAGAACCGCTGGCGATCAGGGAAGGCGGCGGCGTCGCGCCCGGCCATCGACAGATACGCCTCGTGCAACAGCGTCGTCGCGCCGAGCGTGATCGGTCCGCCCGAGCGCCGAACGTGGGACTGGGCCAACCGGTGCAGGTCGTCATAGAGCGCGGAGAACAGCGCGCCCCTCGCCTCGACGTCCCCCCCGTCCGCCCGGGCCACCAGCGCAGCAATGGTGTCGTCGGAGGATGCGGCCATGCGGCAACCTGGGCGCGATGCTACCACCCGGTTGGCTGGCCGCGGCGGGCCACGGCCACCAGCGCGTCCATGTCGAGCCCGGTGGTCCCTTGCCGGCGGAGCTCGCCCTCCACGAAAGCCCGGACGCGCCGTTGCGCGGCCTCCGGTAACGCCTCGAGCACGCCGCGGTTGCTGGTGCCGAGGATCACCGGCCAGAAGGCCTCTGGTGAGTGGAGCGGCATGCGCCAGGGTTCTCGGGTCACGACCGGTTCGGGCAGTCCTGCCGTGGTGAACAAATCGCGCAACGCGCCGGGCGTGGCCAGTCGATCGGCCGGGCTGATCTCCTCGAGCGCCGGATCCTCGCGGCGCACGGCCTCCCAGAAGAGCTCCTCTCCGGGCGCCAGCACGACCTCGCCCCACACGGTGATGGCCACTGCGCCGCCCGGAGCGAGCCACGACCACGCGCGGCGGAGCGTACCGGCCATGTCGTCGAGAAAGAAGAGGCCGAACACCGAGACCACGGCGTCGAACGAGCCGGGCGGGAACGACAGAGCGTCCACGTCTCCCACCTCGAAGCGCGCCTGTACCAGTCCGGCGGCCGCCGCCGACGCGCGCGCCTGCTCGACGAGGGCCGGCGTGAGGTCCACGCCGTGCACCGATCCCGCCGGGCCGACCAGGTGCGCGGCCGGCAGCGCCGACGCCCCCGCGCCGCAGCACAGATCGAGCACCCGTGCACCCGGCTGGAGCCGCAGCAGGCCCACCGTCCGCCGTCCATACTCGTGCCAGAACGGCAGCCCGTCGAAACGATCGGCCGCGGCCGTATACGTGGCGACCACACGGGCCTTGTCGGTCGATGCCACCGCGGCGTCATGATACGCTCCTGCCGCGAGCGACGGCGCCGTCCCGTGTTGCGGGACATCCCCCGGTGCGCCTGTCGCCGGCACCATGGAGGTCGAGCTGCCGCCATGCAGTTGCACAACCGGGTCGTTGCCCGCTTTGCCGACGGACGCGTGCTGAAGGGCACCACCCAGGACTTCTCGGTGTCCCGCGATTTCTTCCACGTGATGCCCGCCGAACCCGGCGCCACCGCCGCCGTGCGCGTGACCATGCCGGCGTTGAAGGCGGTGTTCTTCGTGAAGGATCACACCGGTGACAAGGACTACAACGAGAGGAAGGCCTTCGACAAGCAGGTGCCGGGCCGCAAGCTGCAGGTGACCTTTCGCGACGGCGAGGTGCTGGTCGGCAGCTCCACCGCCTACGACGCCGCGCGGCCCGGGTTCTTCCTGACTCCGGCCGATCCGAAGTCGAACAACGACCGGATCTTCATCGTGATGAAGGCCGTGCGGTCGGTCGCGTTCATCCAGTAGCCGACCGGTCGAGCGCCAGCAGGCCGGTGTAGATCGCCATGCCCACCACGGCATGCACGCCGTGCCGGTGCAGCTGGTCGATCTCGTCGCGGGTGGTAATGCCGCCGGCCGCCGTCACCGGGCGCGACGTGGCCTGCGCCACCTCGAGGATGGCCGGGATGTCCGTGCCCTGCATCAGGCCTTCGCGGTCGACGTGGGTGTAGAGGAACGCGCCGCAGTAGGGCTCGAGCGTGCGCACGGCCTCTACTGCCGTGAGCGGCAGGGTGGTCTTCCAGCCGTGAATCACGACGTGGCCGGCCTTGCTGTCGACGGCGCCGATCACCCTGGCCGTGCCGACCTCGCGGACCAGCTCCCTGGCGAAGTCGAGGTTGAGGCACTGGCCCGGCGGATCACTGGCGCGCGCGCCCCGATACAGCGACGAGCCGACGATCACGTGAGTGGCGCCGGCGTTGAGCAGCTCGCTGGCCCGGGCCGCGCTGCGCACACCGCCGCCGACCCGGCACGGCAGTTCCGCCGCGATGTAGCGCACCAGCGCGTCGTTGTTGCCGACGGCCATCGCCGCGTCGAGGTCGATGAGCTGCACGATCTCGAAGCCGCGAAAGCGGTCGATCCAGCCGTCGACGTCGGTGGACTCCAGCGCCAGCGCCTCGCCCTGGACCAACTGGACGATGCGCCCGCCCCTCAGGTCGATCGACGGGATCAGCACGAAGCGTTCTTCCCGAGCCCCGCCATCCCGCTCCCGAGTCCCGAGTCCCGAGCCCCGAGCTCCGCCAGTCACCATAGCCCGACCCGCCCGGTGACCGACGCCACCAGCTTCGCCGGGTCGTAGCCCACGCCCTGCCTGAACACCATCTCCACCTTCCGGACGTCGGCGATGGCTGCCGATGGATCACCGCCGACGACCACGACGTCGGCCTGCTTGCCGGGCGCCAGCGATCCGACGCGCGCCTCGCGTCCCAGGTAGCGGGCGCCGTTGAGGGTGCCGATCTGGATCGCCTCGAGCGGCGTGAACCCGGCCTCCACCAGCAGCTCGAGCTGCCGGTGGTTGGCGTAGCCGGGGATGACGCCGCCGCCGCCGGTGGGATCGGTGCCGGCGACGAGCAGGCCCCCGGCGCGGACGAACTCCCGTTCGAGCGCCATCGCCTTGGGGAACAGCCGCGGGTAGATCGACTGCGTGTTGGCCTCGACGCGGGCCCGGTTCTGCAGGTACTGCTCGCGCAGCTGCGGCACCAGGACGTCGAGCCCGGGCGGCAGCGGCCGGCCCGGGGTGTTGAGCTCGAAGACGGTGAGGGTGGAGGTGACGGCGACCCGGCGTTCGACGAGCGTCCGGATCAGGGTCTGGAACGGCCCGCCCTTGGGGTCGAGGTCGGCGATCGTCTGCTGGCCGCGCCCCGCGCCGGGACAGACATCGGGCTCCTTGTCGGGCACGAAGTCGGTGGCGGCGAAGAAGCCGTGTTCGAGGTTGTCGATGCCGATGGTGGCGGCCTCGGTGTAGGTGACCGAGCACAGGTGCCCGGTGACCTTCATGCCGCGGGCATGGGCTTCGCGCACGGCCGTCCCGAGCGCCGCCCGGGAGATCTGCATGTAGGCCTTCACCGAGGTGGCGCCCTCGTCGGCCCAGTAGCCGACGTGCCGGCGGGATCGCTCCTCCGACTGCAGCGCGGTCATCTGGACGAACTGGCTGGGGCCGTTCACGTACGGCATGGTCGCGTCGATGGCCGGGCCGGCGACCTCGCCGGCCTCGACCCGGCGCTTCAGCGTGATGTCCATGAAGCCGTTCAGGTTGCCGGCGGTGCGGATGGTCGTGACGCCGCCGGCGAGGTAGAGCCGGACGAAGCTCTGGCCAAGCTGTCCGTAGACCCCCGGGCCGGTCGGGTAATAGAAGTGCTCGTGCACCATCACCAGGCCGGGCATCACGCTCTTGCCGGTGAGGTCGATGGTGTGGGCGCCCGGCGGCACCGGGGTGCTCGCCGCCGGCCCCATCGCCTCGATGATGCCGTTCTGCAGGATCAACGTCTGGCCCGGGCGGGCGGCGGCGCCCGTGCCGTCGATGACGCGCGCGTTGGTGAGCGCCACGACCGGGGCGTCCACGGCCACGAATTGCTGAACATCGGCGGCCAGGCGGGGGCGCTGCGCGCTCGAGGGCGCGGTCGCCAGCGCCAGCACCGCGACGAGCGAGAGGACGAGGCCCGTAGAGCGGGAAGGCACGTCAGGAGTGTCGATGTGACGCGGGCAGTCCGAAACGCGCGGCCGTCTCGCCTTCGAAGTCCACTTCGATGAGCACCGCCGGCTCGTCGCCCATCACCCACGCATCGTGCCCGGCTTCGACGGCCAGCACCGCCGGGGCCTGGAACTCCTGCACGCAGCCGTCGGGGAAGTGCACGTGGATGCGTCCCCGCGCCAGGAAGCCGACGTGCGCGTGCTGGCAGGTCTCGGTGCCGGTGACCGGCTTCATGTGGGTGGACCAGCGGAAGCCCGCCGGGTAGATGGCGCGCTTCACCCGGCCCGTGCCCGTGCGCACGATGTCGAGCTGTACGCCGCCTACCGTGCGGCTGTCGGCACCGGCGATCGGCGCGACCAGGGGGTCGGGAGCGGTCACGGCATCCTCCGCAAGACGTCCGATTCTAGCCTAGTGGCCGGCACTAGCGGCTGCCGAGCTCGAACACGTAGAGCGCGTGGCCGGTCGACGGATGCTTGATCTCGGGCGAGATGGTCCGCGGCACCACCCGCGGACTGCCGCCGCCCAGGCCGGTGGTGACGGCGACGTACTGCTTGCCGTTGGCGGTGAAGCTGACCGGGAAGCCCTGCACCGAGGTGCCGAGCCGCGTGCGCCACAGTTCCTTGCCGGTGCGCACGTCGTAGGCGTGGAAGTAGCGATCGAGGTCGCCGATGAACACCAGCCCGCCGCCGGTGCTGAGCGCCGCCGTGAGATAGGCGGCCCGCTGCTCCACGCTCCACAGCTCCTTCAGTGTCCGGACGTCGTAGGCCGCCACCTTGCCGACGTTACCGTCGCTGCCCGGCATCTCGAAGAAGCGGCGGGCCCCGGCCGTGCCGCCCTGTCCGGCCACCTGCTCCACCCTGCGCGCCGCGATCTCCATGCACGACTGGCTGAGCGGGATGACCAGCGCGCTGGTGGCCGGGTGATAGCTCATCGCCTGCCAGTTGTGGCCGCCCTCGGTGCTCGGGCACGACGACAGCCACTGGTCGATCTTCTGCTCCAGGATGTCGCCCCGGTAGGTGGGCCGGCCGGTCTTGCGGTCGATGTCGGTGTAGACGTTCTGGAAGATCGTTTCAGCGAAGTCGATGAGCGCGCCGGTCTTGCGATCGAGCTTCCACAGGATGCCCGACTTGCCGATCGTGAACAGCGCCTTCTGCGGCCCGACGTCGACCGACACCTTCTCGTAGACCTCGTCGAGGTCGAGCGTCTCGCCCGGCAGGTGCTGGAAGCGCCAGACCAGTGCGCCGGTGTCGGGGTTGAGCGCCACCGTCGACGCCGTGTGCTGGGCGGCGTCGAACGCGCGAGTGCCGCGGCTCGCCGGCATCCACGGCTTGGCCTGGGCGATGCCCCAGAAGGTGAGGTCCACGTCGGGGTCGTAGCTGCCGGCGATCCAGGTCTCGCCGCCCTGGCGCATCATGTCCGGCAGGTTGTTCCAGGTGTCGCCGCCGGGCTCGGCGGCGTGCGCGACGGTGTGGAATTTCCACGCCGGCGCCCCTGTCTTCGCGTCCCAGGCGCTGATGTAGCACCGCTCCACGCGGTAGCGATCGCAGCCACCCAGTCCCTGGATGACCTTGCCCTTGACCACGATCGGACCGCTCGTGTTCGAGAAGCCCTTGGTACCGTCGGCGACGATCGCCGTCCACACGGTGGCGCCGGTGCGGGCATCGAGGGCGACGAGTCGTGCGTCGCCGGTGGCCAGGTAGATCTTGTCGTCGTAGATGGCGAGGTTGCGCATGCCACCGGAGGCGCTGGCCGGGCGGTTGGGGCCGACCTGGTTGGCCCAGATGAGATCGCCGGTGGCGCCGTCGAGCGCCTGCACCTCGTTCATCGTGTTGGTCAGGTAGACGATCCCGTCGTGCACGAGCGGCATGGCCTGGTTCGAGCCGCCCTCGTTCATGTTCCAGACCCAGGCGAGGCGCAGCGATCCGACGTTGGCCGGCGTGATGTCGTCGAGCGGGCTGTGGCTCCACGCCTGGTAGGTGCGGCGCGCCATCAGCCAGTCGCCAGGGGGTGGCGTGCGCAGCATGGCGTCGGTCACCGGCGAGAAGCGGGGCACCTCGCCCACCACGTAGTGTCCGCGTGGCGGCGGGGTGGTCTGGCGCGGGGTCGCGGCGCTGGGGCCGGGCGGCATAGGGGCGGGCGGCATGGGGACGGGCGCGGCTGCCGCCGGCGCTTGCGTGGCCGAGGTCACCGAGCCAATCGGCACGGCAGCGCCTGCCGCCAGGGGAGTCGGCGCCGGCCGGGGCGCCGTTCGACGCCAGGATGAAGGCGGTCACGGCCAGGGCGTCGCCGGCGCCGATCGCCGGTCCGCCGGGCGGCATCGCGGCGCGGATGTAGTCGGCGAGCTGGACCGTCGATCGCTCGCGCCACACGGCGATGAACGCGGGCCCGGCCAGCGGCGACGCCTCGTTGCTGCCGCCCAGGTCGGCCTGGTGGCAGGCGGCGCAGCGCGCCTGGTAGACGTCGCGTCCGGCCGCGGCTTGCGCGGCGGTGAAGACCGGCGCCGCGGGTGCCTGTCCGATGGCGAACTCTGGCGTGGCCTGGATGTGCGCGCCCGCCGCCAGCAGCACGACGGCGATCCCGCCCGCGGCGGCGGCGAGCCAGGCGTATCCGGTGCGTGCGCGTGTCATCCGCGTCCCCCCTTCGGAGGCAGGAGCCATCCCCACAAGTTGCCGTCGGGGGCCTTCTCGCTCTGGATCTGCACGTAGAGCAGGCCCTTGGCGAAAGCGGCCGTTTGATCGCGCGAGAGCGTCACCGTGCCCTTGAAGGTGCCGGCGGTGCCGCCGCTGCTGGGAAACTCGCCGACCAGCGTGCCCCGCATGCCCATTCTGGCGCTCTCGTAGACCCGCACGCTCGTGGCCGGCGACACGAGGCCGCGGTACTGGCCCTCCAGGGTGAGCGTGGTGCCGGCCAGGCTACCCGAGGCCGAGCCCATCCCGGTGATGGTCTCCTGCATCGCGATGTCGATTGGCACCGTGGCCAGACGCGCGCGCATCACGGGCGGAGTCTGCGCAGCCGAGGGCGCCGAGCAGCGCGCAGCACGCGGCAAGGACGCGCGATGGTCGTCCGGGTGGCCGGCATCGGGGCGATTGTAATGGCAGCGGCCCGGCCGCCGGACGGCGGTGGTAGGATGCCGCCTTCGTGCGGCCCCCACACGGGCTGCGATCCCGCGGAGGTGTCCATGGTCGCTTTGGCGTCGCTCTGGCTGCCGGTGCTCGTGGCGGCGGTCCTCGTCTTCGTCGCAAGCTCGATCATCCACATGGCGCTCGGCTATCACAACAGCGACTACGGCAGGCTGCCCAAGGAGGACGAGATCATCGGCGCCCTCCGGCCGGTGGGAATTCCGCCCGGCGACTACTTCCTGCCGTGGGCCGGCGGCGCCGCCGGGTTCAAGGATCCGGCGTTCCAGGAGAAATGGGCCAAGGGCCCGGTGATCTCGATGACCGTGCTGCCCTCGGGCGCCAACTTCATGGGGGCGCAGATGGCGCAGTGGTTCATCTACGCCGCCGTCGTCGCGTTCTTCGCCGGCTACGTCGCCAGCCGCACGCTGGGGCCCGGCGCCGACTACCTGATGGTGTTCCGTGTCGTCGGGACCACGGCGTTCATGGGCTACTGCCTCGGTCTGTGGCAGATGACGATCTGGTACAAGCGCTCGGTCACGACGTCGCTGAAATCGACCTTCGACTCGCTCGTGTACGCGTGCCTGACTGCCGGCGCCTTCGGCTGGCTCTGGCCGAACTGAGGGTCTGGCACCGATGGCACGAGACTCGTGCCATCGGGCTCGCTGAGGCCGCAGCCTGGTTGGACGACGGTTCAATGCCTGCCAAGGAGGCAGAACTCTCGCACTCCCAACTGCAGGCTGGCGAAAGAGCCGTGCCATTGGTGCCAGACCCCACCGGCCACAAGGAGTGACCCGCATGTGCGATGAGAACTTCGAACACGATCTGGACAACTACTCGCGTTTCCCGGCGATGACCCGCCGCCAGCTCGGCGCCGCATCGATCGGCGCCGGCGTGGCCTTCCTGCTGCCCCGCGCCTGCCGACGCGCAAGCGGTGAAGGAGTCGGACGTCACCGTCACGACGCCGGACGGCACCGCCGACTGCTACTTCGTGCATCCGGCCAGCGGGGCGAGCGCGGGCGTGCTCGTGTGGCCGGACATCCTCGGCCTGCGCCCGGCGTTCCGCCAGATGGGCAAGCGGCTGGCGGAGTCGGGCTACGCCGTGCTCGTCGTCAATCCGTTCTATCGCATGAAGAAGGCGCCGGTCGTGCCGGCCGGGGCGAGCTTCGCCGACCAGGCCGACGCGGGACATCGTGATGCCGCTGGCCAAAGGGCCTCAGCGCGACGACGCACGTCACCGATGCGCGAGCGTTCGTGGCGTTCCTCGACAGCCAGGCGGCGGTCGATCGGCGCCGCAAGATCGGCACCACCGGCTACTGCATGGGCGGGCCGATCGTGATGCGGACCGCCGCGGCCGTTCCCGGATCGCATTGGCGCTGGAGCGTCGTTCCACGGCGGCGGGCTGGTGACCAAGGAGCCCGACAGCCCGCATCTGCTCGTGCCGACGATGAAGGCGCACTTTCTCTTCGCGGTCGCCGAAAACGACGATCAACGCGACCCCACGGCCAAGGACGTGCTCAAGGAGACCTACGCCAAGGCCAAGCTGCCGGCGGAAATCGAGGTCTACGCCGGCGCCGCGCACGGGTGGTGCCCGCCCGACTCGGCGGTCTACAACGAGAAGCAGGCCGAACGGGCCTGGTCGCGCCTGCTGGTGCTGTTCAAGACCGCGCTGGCGTAGCGTGTCTTCTGCGAGCCTGTCACGGTTACATCTCAGATCGTCGAAGAATCTGCGCCGTACGCAGCCTTTGCAGCGTTGCCAAATGTAACCGTGACAGGCTCAGACAAACGACGGATACCGCGCGCGGCCAGGTGTTGCTTCAATTCCGACACGGCGTGGGTGTCGAAGTGGAAGATCGACGCCGCCAGCGCCGCATCGGCCCGCCCCTCGGTGAACACCTCGGCGAAGTGCTCGAAGCCGCCGGCGCCCCCAGAGGCGATCACCGGAATGGCCACGGCGTCGGACACGGCTGCAGTGAGCGCGCAGTCGAAGCCGGCCTGGGTGCCGTCGCGGTCCATCGAGGTCAGCAGGATCTCGCCGGCGCCGCACGCTGCCGCCTGGCGCGCCCACCCCACCACGTCGCGCGACGTGTCGGCTGAACCGCTGCGCGCGTATGCCGTCCAGCCGCCGTCCCCGCGCTTGGCGTCGATCGCCACGACCACCGCCTGGCTGCCGTAGCGCTCGGCCAGCCGCGTGATGAGCGTCGGGTCGGCCAGCGCCGCGGAGTTCAGGCTCACTTTGTCGGCGCCGGCGTCGATGACCGCAGCCGCGTCGTCCTCGGTACGGATGCCGCCACCCACGCACAGCGGCAGGAACAGTTCGCGCGCCACCGCGCTGATCGTCTGCGCCCGCGCCTGACGCGCCTCGAGCGTGGCCGTCACGTCGAGGATCACCACCTCGTCGATGCCTTCGGCGTCGTAGCGCCGCGCCAGCGCCGCAGGATCGCCGGCCGCTCGCAGCCCTTCGAACCGCACGCCCTTCACGACCACGCCGTCGCGCACGTCGAGGCAGGCGATGATGCGCTTGGCCAGCACGCTAGCGCGCCTCCGCTCGGCGGACCCCGGCGAGCCAGTTGCGCAGCACCTGCAACCCGACCTGGCCGGATTTCTCGGGATGGAACTGCACGCCGGAAATCAGCCCGTCCTCGACCGCCGCCGTGAACTCCACGCCGTAAGTGGACGTGGCGACGGTGGCCCGCGCCAGCGGCGCCGCGTACGAGTGCGTGAAGTAGACGTGCGATCCCGGGGGAACGCCGTCGAGCAATCGCGACGGCCGCGGCAGCGTCAGCGTGTTCCAGCCGACGTGCGGCACCTTCTGGCGTGCCTCGGACACGGCCTCGATGTCCGGCAGGCGCTCGCACAAGCCCTGGCAGACCGAGAACCCGGGGACGTCGGGCGCCTCGGTGCTGCCCGAGAACAGCCACTGCAAGCCAACGCAGATTCCGAGCAACGGCCGGCCGGCGTCGAGCCGATCGAGAATCGCGTGGCGCCACGCCTGATCCAGCGTCCGTGTCGATCCGAAGTGGCCGACGCCCGGCACGATCACGCCGGCCGCGCCCGCCAGATCCCCGGGGCCCTCCGGTGTGTAGACATCCGCATCCACCGCCGCGAGCGCCTTGCGGACGGAGGCGAGATTGCCGGCGCCGTAGTCGACCAGCGCGATCACAACAATCCCTTCGTACTCGGCAGCAGCTTCGCCATCCGTGCGTCCCTGGCGCAGGCGACGCGCAGGGCCCGCGCGAACGCCTTGAAGCACGCCTCGATCTTGTGGTGGTTCGAGCGGCCGTGCATCACCTTGACGTGCACGTTGGCCTTGGCGGCGCTGGCGAAGCCCTCGAAGAAGTCGGTGACCAGCTCGGTCTGCAGGTCGCCGACCAGACGCACGCGCACCCTGGTGTCGACGACGGTGTGCGGACGGCCTCCGAGATCGATGGCGGCCACCGCCAGGGTCTCGTCCATCGGCATCACGAAGTAGCCGGCGCGGTTGATGCCGCGCCGGTCGCCGAGCGCCGCGTTCACCGCCTGGCCCAGCGCGATCCCGACGTCCTCGACGGTGTGGTGCTGGTCGACGTCGAGATCGCCCTCGGCCTGCACCGACAGGTCGAACGCGCCATGCCGGGCGACGAGATCCAGCATGTGATCGAGGAAGCGCACACCGGTGCGGTTGTCGAACCGCCCGCGGCCCTCGAGCGTGAGCGCCACCCGCACCTGCGTCTCGGCCGTCTTGCGGTTGACTACCGCTTTGCGCACAACGCCTCCAGCAACGCGATGCCCTTCCGGGTGTGCTCGACCACGCCGGTCGTCACCCGGAAGCAGTTGGCGCAGCCGTGCTCCTTGCCGCGGTCGCGCACCAGGACGCCGCCGGCGATCATCCCGGCGATGAGCTCCTGGGCCCGCGTTCCGCCGTCCACCAGCACGAAGTTGCTCTCGCTCTTCCAGTAACGCAGGCCTAGCCGATCGAGCGCCGCATAGAGCAGCCCCTTCGACTCGCGGGCCTGCGACACGTACCAGGGCATGAACTCCGAGTCGGCCAGGGCCGCGCGCAACGCCGCCACCGCCACCGAGTTGAGGTTGAAGAGCGGCATCACGAACCGGATCGCGTCGAGCAGCGGCGGCCGCGCCACCAGCACGCCGACGCGCATGCCGGCCAGGCCGTAGGCCTTCGAGAAGGTGCGGCCGATGAGGACGTTGGGGTACTCGCGGGCGAGGTGCAGGAAGTTCACGCCCTGGAAGTCGTGGTACGCCTCGTCGATGAGAACCACGGCGTGGTCGGCGCGCTCGACGACGCGGCGGATGAACGCCTCGCTCACCGGCTGGCCGCTCGGGTTGTGCGGGGTGTTGACGTAGATGAGCCGCGTGTTCGACGTGACGGCGGCCAGCACCGCGTCCACCGGGAACTGGAAGTCGGGCCCGCACGGGATCGACACCGTGCGAGCGCCCAGCGCCACGGCGTTGATCACGTACGGCTCGAAGGTGGGCAGCATCAGGATCTGTTCGGGTTGTCCGCTCACCGCAATCGGCGGCGCACCCAGTGTCACCAGCGCCTCGGGTGCCCGCGGCATCAGGTAGGCGATGGCCGCCAGCAGCAGTCCTTCATCGAGGCCGTTGGTGAGCACCACCCAGTCGGGGTCGACGCCGAGATACGCCGCCGTGTCGCGCACCGCCCCCTCGTAGTCGGCGTAGGTGGCGACATCGGCCATCGAGACGCCGTGAATGGCCGCGAGCACCTTCGGGGAACACCCACCGGTGTTCTCGTTGAGGTGCAGGCGAAGCCCTGGCCCGAGGTTGGGCATGCCCTGGATGGTCGTCATCGCGCGCGAACCTTTCGTGCCGCCGTGCGGCGAGCGGGAACGGACGCCGGCGGCACACGGACCTCGATCGATCGGGCGTGTCCCTCGAGCCCCTCGGCCCGGGCCAGCGTGGTGATCGTGCCGGCGAGCCGCCGCAACCCGGCGGCGGTCGCGCGTTGTGTGGAGACGAGCTTGACGAAGTCCGCGGTATTCAGGCCGCCGCGCCCCCGGGCGACGCCGGCGGTGGGCAGCGTGTGATTCGACCCGAGGGCGTAGTCGCCGGCGACCTGCGCCGTCCACGAACCGATGAAGACCGCGCCCGCGTGGCGAATCGCCCGGGCCCTGGCTTCGGTATCCACCACCAGGTGCTCGGCGGCGGCGGCGTTGGCCAGCGCCTCGGCCTCGGCCATCGACCGGGTGACGACGATGCCCCCGTGGTTCCACAGCGACGTGGCAGCCGGTCCCCGTGCCGGCAACTGACGGGCGACTTCCTCGGCGACGCGGGTGGCGAGGGCGCGGCTCGACGTGATGAACACCGCCCGCGCATCGGCGTCGTGTTCGGCCTGCGCGATGAGGTCGGCGGCGATCCACGCCGGCTGGCCCCGCTCGGCCACGATCAGGATCTCCGTCGGCCCGGCGTAGAAGTCGATCGGGCAGTCGGCGGCGACTAGCGCCTTGGCCGCCGACACCCAGCGGTTGCCCGGTCCCACGATCTTGCTGACGCGCGGCACCGTAGCGGTCCCGTAGCCCATCGCCGCCACCGCGTGGGCGCCGCCGAGCCGGAAGACGCGGTCGACGCCGGCCTCGACGGCCGCGGCGAGCACCACGGGATCCACCGACGGACTGCAGACGACGACCTCGGGCACCCCGGCGACCCGGGCCGGAATCGCGGTCATCAGCAGCGACGAGGGCAGGGGATAGCGTCCGCCGGGGACGTAGCACCCGACGCGATCGAGGGGAACCACGCGCTGCGACACGGTGACGCCCGGCGACGGCGTCACCCGCCACTCGCGCGGTCGTTGCGCCTCGGCCACCACCCGAATCGCCCGCGCGGCCTGCTTCAGCGCCGCCCGCACCGCCGGCGGCGCTTGGCGTGCCCCCGCGTCGATCTGCCGCCGTGAGACTTCGATCGGACCGCTCCAGCCGTCGAGCGAGCGCGCATAGCGCCGCAGCGCCGCATCGCCCTCGGCCCGCACGCGCGCGATGATCCGCGCCGCCGCCTTCTCGGTGGCGCGGTCACGGACGGCTGCGGGACTGAGAAGAGCTCTCACCTCAGCAACGTTCGTCGAATCGATCAGCTTAATCATCGACGCTACCGCGCGGACGTGGACCGCGCGCTGCTGCCCCGTGGGTGGCGCCGGGCGCGGGCCCCCATCCGCGCGCAGCCCTGCAAGCGAACTCGGGCGAGCACGGATGGGGGTGAACGCCACCCCAACGTGGCTGCCACGTTGGGGACCCCGGCCCGGCGACAGGACCCGCGGGCGGCGGCGCAAGGACAGCCTCGCTAGATGACGATCTTGTTGAGCGGGTATTCGACAATACCTTGCCCTCCCGCGGCCTTCAGCTTCGGAATCAGCACCCGCACCGTGCGCTCCTCGATGATGGTGTTCACCGCCACCCAGTCGGGATCGCTCAGTGCCGACACCGTCGGCCGCTGCAGCGCCGGCAGCTGGGCGATGACGCGGTCGAGATCCGCCCGCTTCACGTTCAGCATCAGGCCGACGCGGCCCTGGGCCTCAATGGCGGCGGTGAGCAGGAGTGCGATCGTCTCGATCTTCTCGCGCTTCCACGGGTCGGCCATCGCTTTCGGGTTGGCGACCAGCTGCGTATTGCTCTCCATCAGCGTGTCGATGATGCGCAGCCGGTTGGCCCGCAGCGTCGATCCTGTCTCGGTCGCCTCGACGATGGCGTCGGCCAGCACCGGCGGCTTCACCTCGGTGGCGCCCCACGAGAACTCGACGTCCACCTTCGCGCCGCGGTCCGCGAACCACTGCCGGGTGAAGCGCACCAACTCGGTCGCCACGCGCTTGCCGTTCAGGTCGGCGGCCGTGGTGAACGGCGAGTCCTCGGGCACCGCCAGCACCCACCGCACCTTGCCGAAGCTCTGCTTGGAGTAGACGAGATCGCACACCGGAACGAGCTTGGCCTCCTCGGGATGACCGATCGCGTGTTCGGCGATCCAGTCCATGCCGGTGAGGCCGGCGTCGAGGACGCCGTCCCCCACGTAGCGGGCCACCTCCTGCGCGCGGATGAGCATGCACGAGATCTCGTCGTCGTCGATGGTGGGAAAGTAGGAGCGGGGGTCGACGCGGATCTCGAACCCCGCCCGGCGGAACAGCGCCACGGTCGAATCCTGCAGCGAGCCCTTCGGAATGCCCAGCTTCAACGCGCTCATCGCGACGCCTCGGTCCAGGCGGTTTCTTCGCGGAAGAAGCAGGTGCGCTGGCCGGTGTGGCACACGTTGCCGTCGCCCTCGCGCGCCGCTTTCACCAGCACGGTGTCGTCGTCGCAGTCGACCAGGAGCTTGCGCACGGCCAGCCGGTTGCCCGACGTCTCGCCCTTGGTCCACAGCGTGTTGCGGGTGCGGCTGTAGAAGGTGACGTAGCCGATCTTGCGGGTGAGGTCCCAGGCCTCCTGGTTCATGAAGCCCACCATCAGCACCTCGCCGCTCGAGTCGTCCTGCACCACCGCGGGCACCAGCCCGTCCAGCTTCGAGAAGTCCAACGTCATCGCCTGTCCTCGCGGGCGCAGGGCGCCCAAAAAAACAAAAACCCCGCCGGATCCGGCGGGGCTGCTCAGCTTCGCGTGGTATGAAGGCTGATTCGTGAGGCGTGGCTACACGTGCAGTCCGGCCGGCCCGATGGGCAGGCGGTGGTGGACATGATGCACGTGGTGCTGCGCGGACACGGTGGCAGAAGGGTAGCCGAAATCGCCGCGGAATGGCAAACTTGGGGGATGAGCCCCAGAGGATTTGCTGCCGTCCTGGCCGCCGTGGCCGCGACCGGACTCGGACTTGCCGCCCAGGCCCAGAAGCCGGCGGCGCCGCACGTCGTCGTCTACAAGACCTCCACCTGCGGCTGCTGCAGCAACTGGGTGCAGCACCTGCGTCAGCACGGCTTCCAGGTGGAGGCCCACGACGTGCCGCAGGCGCGCCTCACCACGATGGGCGGGGAAGCCGGCATCACCTCCGAGCTGGCTTCGTGCCACACGGCGCGCGTCGACGGCTACTACGTCGAGGGTCACGTGCCGGCCGCCGACATCCAGAAGATGCTGAAGGAACGGCCGAAGATCACCGGCATCGCCGCGCCCGGCATGCCGATCGGTTCGCCCGGCATGGAGCAGGGCGGCGCGAAGGACCCGTACGACACGGTGGCGTTCACCAAGGGCGGGCCGACCACCGTCTTCGTGCGGCACAAATAGCGGGACCCGCCCTCGGGCCCCGGAGAGGCGACGATGCGGAAAGGCACCGCGGCGACACTCGTTTGCCTCACCCTCGCGGCCGCTGAGGCGTGGGCCGGGCAATCGCTCGGGCAGGTCGCCGCCGCGGAGGCGGCGCGACGCAAGGCCATCACCGAGCCGGCGCGGGTCATCACCCAGGAAGAACTGCCCGCCGGTCCGCCCGCGCCCGTGCCGGAGGCTCCAGCGCCACCCGATGCCGGCGACGACCCCCGGCCGGCGCTGATTCGCTCGGCGGCACGCCTGCGCGGCGGCGGGGTTCCGCAGCAACCGCCGCTGGCGGTGAGCGGAGGCGAGGTGGCGCTCGAGCTCTCGGTCAGCGCCACTGGCGCCGTCACCGACGTCGCAGTGCTGCGGGCGACGCCGCCGTTCACCGAGGCGCTGACGGCGGCGGTCAGGTCGTGGCGATTCGAGCCGGCCACCGACGCGCCCGCGCCGCCCGCCGGCGCGACAGCGCCTACGGCCGGCCGCGCCGTGCCGTCGCGGGTGCTCGTCCTGGGCCTGTTCCGCCCGCCGGCGTTGTTCCCGACCACGTTGGGCACGCCGCCCGAAGCGATCGCCGCCCCGTCGGAGTCCGTGCCGGCGCCGCGCGCTTTCCCGCCGATGCCGGTGTTCCCCCCCAACGGGCTCTTCGACGGCGTGGTGCTGGCCGAGTTGCGCGTGGGCGCCGACGGCGCGCTGGGACAGACGCGCATCCTGCAGTCGGGCGCCGCCTTCGATCGCCCCACGATCGAGGCGGTGAGCGCGCTGGGCTTCTTGCCGGCGCGCGTGCATGAGCGCAACGTGCCGGCGTTCGTCTACGTCGTCGCCGGCTTCCGCCAACCCATCACCCGGTGAGCGCCGCCGGCAGAACCCCAACGCACGCCCCGACGCGATCGAACACGAAGACCTTCGCCACGCCGGCGGCGTGGAGCGCGTGGCTGGCCACGCACCACCATCGCGCCGACGGCGTGTGGCTGCGCTTCTTCAAGAAGTCCACCGGCAAGCAGACCCTGAACCACCCGCAGGCCCTGGACGAGGCGCTCTGCTGGGGCTGGATCGACGGCCAGGCCAGGCCCTTCGACGACGAGAGCTGGCTGCAGCGCTATACGCCGCGACGGGCGCGCAGCGCCTGGTCGAAGCGCAACCGCGAGCTGGTCGAACGGCTCGAGCGCGAGGGCCGGATGCAGCCGAGCGGCCGGGCGCAGGTGGCGGCCGCCAAGGCCGACGGCCGCTGGGACCGCGCCTATGACTCGCCGTCCGCCACGCAGGTGCCCGACGACTTCCTGCGGGTGCTACGGCGTCACAAGGGCGCGCTGGCGTTCTTCAGGACGCTCAACCGGGCCAATGTCTTTGCCATCTGCTACCGGCTGCAGACCGCCAGCAAGCCCGAGACCCGCCGGCGCCGGTTCGACGCGCTGGTGCAGATGATCAAGGATCGCCGACGCCTGCACTAGCTGCCGTGCGTGGGGCGGCGACTTCCGCGGCCTGGCCGGCGTCCAAAGGATGTGTCCGCCGCATGGCGCACCGACCTGGGCCGGGCCCGGCTGCTGCTCTACGTCGTCGTCGCCGCGGCCGGCGTCGGCGTCGGGTGGGTGGCCAAGCAGGGCTACGCCGTCCACGCGTTGACACGCGGCGTGGGCGACACCTGGTTCCACACCGCCGACGGCAAGCGCTGGTTCCGCCTCGACGAGGAGCGGCACGACGTGCCGATCAGCGCGATTTCGCCGCACCTCCAGCACGCCTTCGTCGCCGTCGAGGACCATCGGTTCTTCCGCCATCCCGGCGTCGATCCGATCGCGGTGGCGCGGGCGGTCGTCCGCAACGCGCGCGCGCCGGGCACGGTGGAGGGCGGCAGCACCATCACCCAGCAGCTGGCGCGCACGCTCTTCCTGTCGAACCGGCGGAGCTACTGGCGCAAGGGCCGCGAGGCCGTGCTGTCGGTCCTCATCGAGGCGCAGCTCAGCAAGGAGCAGATTCTCGAGCTGTATCTCAACCGCATCTACCTGAGCGCCGGAGTCTACGGCGTGGAGGCGATGTCGCAGCGCGTGTTCGGCAAGCCGTCCAGGAACCTGTCGATTGCCGAGAGCGCGCTCATCGCCGGACTGGCGCGCGCGCCGGCGGCGCTCTCACCGTGGTCGAACCTCGACGCGGCGATGGCGAGGAGCCATGTGGTGCTGGCCCGGATGCGCGAGGGCGGATTCATCGACGCCGCCGAAGAGCGGGAGGCCCGCCGGGCGCGGTTCCGCGTCCGCCCCTATCGCAGCGACGACGTGGGTCGGCACGGATACGCCAAGGGCTACCTCCGCCAGCGGTTCCGGGACACGTTCGGCGGCGACCACCCGCCCGACTGGCGCGTCGACACGACCTTCGTCGCGGCGCTCCAGGATGCCGCCGAGGCCGCGGTCGAGCGCGGGCTCGGGCGGCTCGGCACGCGCGGACTTCAAGCGGCGCTGGTCGCCATCGATCCGCACACCGGCAACGTCCTGGCACTGGTCGGCGGTCGCGACTACCAGCGATCGGCCTTCAACCGGGCGAGCCGCAGCCGCCGTCAGCCCGGGTCGGCCTTCAAGCCGCTGGTCTTCGCCGCCGCCCTCGAGCGCGGCCTGTCGCCGGTATCGACGCTCACGGGACTCGATCGCATCCCGCCGCAGGGCCCGGACGAGTGGACGCCGCGCAACATCCGCGACGACGCGCCCGACACGCTGACGCTGCGGGCGGCGCTGCTCGAGTCGAACAACCGGGCGGCGACGCTGCTGCAGCAGCAGGTGGGATCACGGCGGGTGCTGGCGCTGGCGGCGCGGGCCGGGCTCGAGGATCTGCCCGACGTTCCGTCGCTGGCGCTCGGCACCGGCCTGGTCACGCCGCTGGCGATGACCACCGCGTTCGCCATGTTCCCCAACGGCGGGCGGGCGGTGCGCCCGCGCGCCATCACCCGCGTCCGGGACGCGGATGGATCGACGGCGCTGCGCCAGGACGTCGAGGCCGACCGCGTCCTGTCTCCCGAGGTGGCGTTCCAGATGGTGTCGATGCTGGGGGATGTCGTCGATCGCGGCACCGGCGCCTCGGTCCGGCGGCTCGGCCTGCGCTTCCCGGTTGCCGGCAAGACCGGCACCACCGACGACTTCAAGGACGCGTGGTTCGTGGGCTTCTCGCCGTCGCTCGTCGCGGGCGTGTGGGTCGGCTTCGATCAGCCGGCGCCGATCGGCGACGACGCCTACGGATCGCGCTACGCCCTGCCGATCTGGGCGGACTTCATGCAGCGCGCGGCCCGCATCCGCCCGCCAGGGCGCTTCGAGCGGCCGGTGGGTCTCCAGGACGAGCCGCTCTGTGCCATCACCTACCTCAAGCCGGTGGACGGCTGCCCGCTCTACACCGAGCACTTCAAGGAGGGCGACCAGGTTCCGGATCGCGTGTGCCCGCTGCATCGCGGCACCATCCGCCAGCGCGTCGTCCGCGCCGTCGAGGGCTGGATGGACGATCTCGGCCGCCGCATCCGCGACGTCTTTCGCTGACCTGCGCTAGCCGTTGCGCTTCTTCCAGGCCGCCAGCACCGCGGGCTTCGCGATCGGCGGTCAGCCCGGCGCGCAGCTGGGCCTTCCGCTCGTCGGTCTGCTGCGCGTAGAACGCCATCGTCTCCTTGACCGTGTCGGGAAAGGGCCGGAACGTCAGCCCCTTGGCCAACGCCCTGGCGATGCTGCGCTGCGTCATGCCCGCGTACTCGCCGTGAGGCGGGAGCCACACCGGCAGGTCCGACCAGCCGCGCACCGGCGGCTCCTGCGCCTCGAGGAACGCCGCCGTCACATGGGTGAAGGTGGCCGAGGCGCCCAGCGCCGAGCGGATGCCGTCGAGCATCTGGCCGACGGTGAAGCGTCCGGCCGGCCCGGTGGCGTTGAACGTCCCGTAGACTTTGTCCTCGCAGCAGCGGATGGTCCACTCGGCCAGATCTCGAGCGTCGATGATCTGCACCGGGTCGGCGGCCGGGGGCGCCAGCACCTCGCCGCCGCGGGCGATCCGCGCCGGCCAGTAGGTGAAGCGATCAGTGGCATCGCCGACACCGACGATCAGGCCAGGGCGGATGATGGTGGCGCGGCCGGGAAACGCCTTCTGCGCCTCCTGCTCGGCCAGCGCCTTCAACGGGCCGTAGAGCGGCGGGAACTCGGGGCCACTCTCCACGTCGGGGGTCGTCGTGGTGGCCACCGCGGCCGTCTCATCGGCACCGGGGGTGTCGTGCGTCGCGTAGACCGAGATCGTCGAGATGAACACGTAGTGCCCGGCGCGGTCCTTCACCGCCGCCGCCGCCTCGCGCACCCAGCGCGGCCGGGTGGTCGGGTTGTCGATGACCACGTCCCACTCGCCGTTCTTCAGCGCGTCGTAGTCGCCGGGAGTCGGGGCGCGGTCGCCGATCCGCTCCTCGATGCCCGAGACACCCTTGAACAGCCCCGGGTTGGTGCGGCCGCGATTGAACAGCGTCACCGCGTGGCCGCGGGCCACCGCGTGACGCACCTGGTGCGGGCCGATGAAGCCGGTGCCGCCGAGGATGAGGATGCGCAGCGGCCGGGGGGCGCGCTGCCCCTGCACTCCCGCCGCCAGGTAGCCCGCCAACGCGTCGGGCAGGAGCGCGGAGGCGCCGAGGGCGCCGCCGGCCAGAGCCGTGGTCCCGAGGAAATCACGTCGTGTGGCGCTCATGTCGCGAGGATAGCCCAGCAGGTCACAAGGCCACGAGCGTGCCGACGCCGTCTCGTATCGCGCGTTCGTGGACGAGTTGAGCGGCCACGAGATCTTCCACGGCGTGGCCCATCGATTTGTAGACCGTGATCTCGTCGGCGGACTCCCGCCCCCTCCGCGTCCCCATCAGCACTTCGCCCAGCTCGGTGCCCTGACCGGCGTCACGGCCGGCCAGCTCGGCGCAGCCCGCCGGCGGGGCGGCATAGGCCAGCCGGGTCTCCACGAACACGCGCGCCGCGTCGAGCACGTCGCTCGCCAGCTCGCTGCCCGGTGGCATATAGCCGACCGAGGTGAGATGCGTGCCCGGCGAGAGCCAACGTCGATGGACCACCGGACTGGGCGACGTTGTACAGAGGCAGACGACGTCGGCGCCGCGGACCGCCTCCTCGGCCGATGCCATCGCCGTGATCCGCGCGTCGCCGGCGGCCAGCTGCTGCGCTTCGCCGAGCGAGGCCGAGACCACGCGAATGTCGGTGAAGTCGCGCGTGCGCGACAGCATCCGCACGTGCGCCGCGCCCTGCACGCCGGCACCGATGACAGCCAGGATCCGCGAGTCGGGACGGGCCAGCAGGCGGGTCGACAACGCGGCGCCGCCCGCCGTCCGCATCGCCGTGATGTAGGTGCCGTTCATCACCGCCAGCGGCGCGCCGGTCCGCTCGTCGAAGAGCGAGATGAGCGCCAGGTGACCGGGCAGGCCGAGGCGGTGGTTGCCGTGGAACACCGAGACGAGCTTGACGCCCATGGGGTGGTCGGGGGCGTGGGCCACCATGCTGAGCAGGAACCCGGCCGGCACGTCGACGCCGTTGCGGGGCGGCGCCGCGACCTGCCCGGCGCTCAGGGCCGAGAAGCCCCGGGCCAGCGCCTCCAGGAGCTCGTCGAGATCGAGCAGTCGCCGCACGTCGTCGTCGCTGAGCATGCGAACCTGCATTGCTCCTCCGGTTGCCGTTCGACCGCCAGCGACTCAACGCTCAGCGCCGGGTCGATCCGGCTACTTGCTCCACGGCGGCACGACCTTGTTGCTGCGCGCGTAGGCGATGAGCTGCCCGAGGTGCTCGTGCAGATGTGTCGTCGTGCCGATCCAGGTGGCCCGCGCCGTCGTCTCGGTGCCGAAGACCTTCATCGGCGCGTCGAGCTTGTCGGCCGGAGCGGCGGCCATCGCCGCCTTCAGGAACGCAAACGAGCGCTGCATCTCGGCGATGATCTCGGCGCGCGAGCGCTTGCGTTCCTCGTAGACGCCGACCGTCTTGTAGTCGGTGCCCGAGATGCCGACCTCCTTCGGCGTCGCGGTGCCGAGCGCAGCCGGCATGAAGTAGTTGTCGGCGGCGACGTGGGTGAAGACCTCGCCCACCGAGCGCACCCCGGGACCCGGCCGCCACTCCCAGGCCGACTCGGGGATGGCGTTGGCCAGCCCGACGATCTTGGTCTCGACCTCGGCGATGTCCTTGGCCAGATCGGCCATCACGCCGCCGCGGGTCTGGGCGCCGGCCGTCGCCGCGCCGAGGACGAACAGACACAGGAGCAGTACGCTGCGACGTTGGACCGGCATGAGAATCTCCTCGTTGGTGAACTTGGGGATGCTGGTCAGCATAGCAAGGGCCGGCCTCGCCGTCGCGGCTTCGTGACGAGTGATGGGACGACCGGCGTGGCGACCGCGAGGCGCGGGCGATCGCTCACGCGCCGCCGCCGGCACCAGTCGACTCAGTACAACCGGTTCTTGTAGCCGTCCTCGAGCGACTGCTGGATGTCTTCGGCGCTGACCGGCAGCCGCGTCTGGTCCTTGAGCATCTGGCCGTAGCTGGGCAACGAGGCGCGATCGATCTGCGCCTCCGGCGCCCACAGGCGCGCTCGAATCAGCGCCTTGCCGCAGTGCATGAAGGCTTCGTCGACCCGCACCCTGAGCACCGAGCGCGGCCGCTTCCCGCCGACATCCCAGCGTGCCACCAGCGTCTCGTCCATGGAGACCTCGGCGTGGCCGTTGACGCGCAGTGTCTCCACCACGCCCGGGACGAAGAACAGCAGGCCGACGGCGCTGTTCTCGAGTACGTTGCCCAGCGAATCGAGGCGGTTGTTGCCCGGCCAGTCGGGCACGAGCAGCGTGTGATCGTCGGGGACGTGCACGAATCCCGGCCGATCCCCCCTCGGCGTGACGTCGGCGCCGCCGGCACCCGACGTGGCCAGGCACAGGAAGGGCGAGGCGGCGATGAACGCCTTCATGTGCCCGTCGAGCGCCGTCTGCGACTTCAGGACGGCGCGCTCCAGTGGCGGCGGATAAGTGTCGCGCAGGTTCATGGGGTCGCCCTCGCCGCCGTCGGCTTGCGCGGCAGTTTCTCCGGCCAGTTGGCCGCCGACCACGCGAAGATCGCGGCCACCACGCCCTGCTGCTCGGCGTCGGCCTTCTGCACGCGGTCGAACGTGTCCATGTTCGAGTGGTGCGACCGCGAGTTGTACTCGAGCCGCTCCTGGATGAACTGGAAGCCGGGCAGTCCGGCTTCCTCGAACGCCGTGTGATCGGTGGCGCTGACGACCCGCGGGCTGGCCATCCGCCAGCCGAGCGGCTTCAGCGGGTCGCCCCAGCGCTCGAGGATCGGCAGCGCGGCCTTGTTGGCCTGCCCCCAGATGCCACGGATGCGGCCGGTGCCGTTGTCGAGGTTGAAGTAGGCGGCGACCGTGCCGTGCGCCGGCTTGAGGGCCCCCGTCGCCGGATCGCGGTAGTGCTGCGCGACATACGCCCGCGACCCGAGCAGCCCCTGCTCTTCGCCGCCCCACAGCGCGATCCGGATCGTGCGCCGCGGCCTGAGCTTCAGGGCCTGGATGGCCCGCACCGCCTCCATCATCGCCGCCGTGCCCGTGGCGTTGTCGGTGGCGCCGGTGGCGTAGGGCACGCCGTCCATGTGGGCGCCCACGATCACGACCTCGTGCGCCAGGTCGGAGCCGGGAATCTCGGCGATCGTGTTGATGCCGTTGGGCTCGTCGCCCTCAGGATGGAACGTCGTCTGGATCGAGACCTCCATCCGCACCGGCACCTTGCGCTCGAGGAGCCGGACGAGGCGGTTGTAGTGCTCCACGGCGAGGGTCGCCGACGGCACCTGCGGCGCCGCCTTCGGATTGCGGCTGCCGCCGCTGGTCGGGAAGATCGTGCCGCCGTCGGTGCGCTGCGTCTCCCACGAGAGGTCGCTGCCTCCGGCCGACAGATCGTCGTCGCTGCCGCGCTCCAGCAGCGCCCCGATGCCTTCGTCGACCAGGAACCGCTGCGTCGCCGCGGCCAGCTGCTGACGCGCCTTGGCCGCGGCGGCGGCTGCCGCCGATGGCGCCGCGACCGGCGCCGGCTCGACCGGCGTCGACGCTTCGTTCCACCACGGGCCGTCGTCCATCCGGAGGATCACCGGCCCCTCCAGCATGCGGACGGCGCGCGCCGGCTGCATCACCACGATCTTGCCGCGCAGGCGGCCGGCGTAGTTGGCGAAGTCGGCCTCGCTGTCGATGCGGACCGTCACGACCTCGCCCACCACGGGGCCGACGGTGGCAGGCGAGTAGTTGCGCGGCGCGCCGATCAGCACGGCGGGCTGCGGCTCGAGCATCGTGGCCGAGAAGCGGTTGATGGTCCAGCCCTGGCCGAACGCCCACCGCTCCTGGTGGACGTTGGCCAGCCCCCACTCGCGGAACTTCTGCATCGCCCACTCGCTGGCCTGCGCGAACGCCGGCGTGCCGGTGACGCGCGGTCCGAACACCTCGGACAGCCACCAGACGTGCTCGTAGACCTGCGAGCGCAGCGTCGTCTCCTCACGGAGGCGGGCGATGACGGCCGCGTCGAGCACCGGCGCCTGGCCCGCCAGGGTGGCGGCCAGCGCACACACCACCAACGTCATCGCAGGTAATCGTTCCATCACCGTGGGCCTCGAATGGCTACTGACGGCCAGCCGTGGTCGTCGGGGCCGTCGAGCGCTTGAACTTGTCGAACCAATAGCGGTGGTAGAGCTGAGTGCGGATGAAGTTCGAGGGCGTCGACGTCGTGCCGTGCCACTCGTTGTTGAAGCGCACCATCGCCGTCGGCACCTTGAGCAGCCGCAGCGCGCTGTAGAACTGCTCGGTCTGCGGCATCGGCGTGCGCAGGTCCTGCACGCCGGTCATCAGCATCGTCGGCGTCTTGACATTGGCGACGTAGGTCAGCGGCGAGCGGCGCAGGTGCTCCGACGGATCCTCCCACGGCAGCTTCTCGAAGTTCTGGTACCAGGTCGGGCCGTCGGTGGTGCCGACGAAGCTCACCCAGTCGATCACCGGGCAATCGGCCGACGCCGCGGCGAAGCGGGTGGTCTTGCCGACGATCCACGAGGTGAGGACGCCGCCGCCGCTGCAGCCGGTGACGAACAGGTTGCGCTCGTCGACGAAGCCCTTGGCCAGGAGCGCGTCGACGCCGGCCATCAGGTCGTCGTAGTCCTTGCTCGGATAGGCGCGCATGATCATGTTGCCGAACGCGCTGCCGTAGCCGGTGCTGCCGCGCGGATTGGTGTAGAGGACGACGTAGCCCTGGGCGGCGTGCTCCTGCCAGCCGTAGTTGAAGCCGACGCCGTACATGCCGTGCGGTCCGCCGTGGATGCGCAGCTGCAGCGGGTACTTGCGCGACGGATCGAAGTCGGGCGGCGTGATGTACCAGCCGTGGATCTTCTGGCCGTCACTCGACGTGTACCAGAGCTCTTCGACCTTGCCGAGCCGCTTGCCGGCGAGGATGTCGTCGTTCACCGACGTGAGGCGCGTGATCGTCTTCGGTGCCGCCACGTCGAGCGTCACGACGTCGGGCGGGGCGTGGACCGACGTCGACACGCCGAACGCCCGACCCTTCGCCGTGATGTCCGAAACCGTGAGCAGGTGTGCGCCGGTGGTCAGCGGCTGCACCGTGCCAGCCCCGGTGCCAGGCAGCGGCAGGACGTAGAGGTTCTGCGCGCCCTGGTCCTGGGCGGTGAAGTAGATGGCGCTGCTGTCGGCCTTCCACGTGACGTCCTGCGGCGAGCGGTCCCACGCGCCCGACACCAGCCGCGGGTTGGAGCCGTCGGCGTTCATCACGTACAGCTTGCTGTCGATCCAGGTGTCCTTGGTGAAGTCGTAGCCGGTGTAGGCGATGAGCTTCCCGTCGGGTGAGACCTTCGGCCCGGTGTCGGGGCCGCGCCGTTGGGTGAGCTGCGTGATGGCGCCCGTATCCACCGCCACCGCATAGATGTCGCTCTCGCGCCAGACGTGCTCGGCATCGGCTACCCGGTTGCCGGTGAAGAGCAGCCGCCGGCCATCCGGCGTCCACTCGGCGCCGGTGTGGTTCCAGTCGCCGGTGGAGAGCTGACGCGGCGTGCCGCCCGAGGCGGGGACGACGAACAGATGGCGATAGGCGTCGTCGACGAAGCCCTCGCGGTCCTGCCGATAGTCGAGCCGTTCGACGATGCGCGGCGCCTCGGTCCACTTGGCGCCGTCGGGCGCCTTCGGCATCGCGATCGGCCAGGTGTTCTTCTGCACGACGTTCATCGTGAACGCGACCGACGTGCCGTCGGGTGACCAGGCCAGCGTCCCGGGCGCCTGCTCGACGTGCGTCACCTGCGAGGTCGCGCCCTCGGCATCCATGTAGCGCACGAAGATCTGCGTGCCCTTCGGCTCGCCGGCGGCCGTGTAGGCGATCCGGTCGCCGGTCGGGCGACCAGCGGGCGTTGCTGCCCTTGGCCAGGAAGCGCGGCCTCGACCCGTCGGCGTTCATGATCCACAGCGCCTGATCGCGCCGGTCGTTCACCTTGTCGAAGGCCTGGCGGGTGTAGATCACCTGGCCGCCATCGGGCGAGGGCTGCGGATCGACGACGGTCTCGTATTCCCAGTAGAGATCGAGCGTGAGGCGGTCGGCCGGGGCCTGGCCCGACAGCGCGACGGGCAGGAGCGCGAGGACGAGGGCCGGGATCACGGCGCGGCGCATGGGCACCTCCTTGTCACGCCGGAGCCGCCAACAGCGGCAAGGGCGCGGCGCCGAATTCTACCGCGAAGCCGGACCGCCGGGGCCGGCGCGGCGGCGGCGCGGCCGGGCGGCCGGTCCCTGCTCGCGTCCGATCATCACCTCGGTGGACTTGATGATGGCCAGCGCCTCGTCGCCACGCGTGAGCTTGAGTTCGGCCAGCGCGTCGCGGGTGATGACGGCGGTGAGCCGCTGGTCGCCGATGCGCAGCCGCACCTGCGCCAGCAGGCCGTCGTGCCGCACCTCGTCGACGATGCCGCGCAGCTGGTTGCGTCCGCTGAGCGCGACGAGCACGCCGTGCGTGGCGGCGGGAGAGCGCGACACCGCCCGCGCGGACGGCGCGGTCTGCTGGCTGAGCAGCCGGTCCACTTCGGCCAGCGGCACCCGGTGGTGGCCGCCGCCGGTGCGGATGGTCCGCACGGTGCCCTTGTAGATCCACTGCTTGAGGGCCGAGTAGCTCACGCCGAGACGATCAGCGGCCTCGCGGACCGAGAGCATGGTGGCGCTCACGGTTGGACCTCGCCCACCGCTGCGCCGCCCGCTGGCGTGACCGGTGCCAGCGTTGGCCCGGTTTGGCAAGCTGCACCGTGGCCGGAGCCGGTGTGAGTCGTGGTGAGTCGATGGCCATAGCGATGCGAATCATACTATTCTGACAGCTCGACATGTCGTACCGGCCCGCCATGATCTTGGTCGCCGCGCTCGCCTGGTCCGTCGCCGGCCGCGATCGACGCGCAGGCGAAGCCACCAGCCCTCGTCGTCGTCGGTGGCCTCGAGTCTGGCCGACGTGATGAGCGAGCTGGCGCGGCGCCACGAGCGGGCCACCGGGCAGGCCGTGCGGCTGAACGTCGCCGGCTCGAACGTGCTGGCCCGTCAGATCGTCGAGGGAGCGCCGGCCGATGTGTTCGTGAGCGCCGACGACGCCCAGATGGACGTTGTCGAGCGCGCCGGACGGCTGGTTCCCGGCTCGCGCGTCACGCTGCTCACCAATCAGCTCGTCGTCGTCGGATCGCCGGCGACGGCACTGCGCGTGACTGGACCGCGTTCACTGGCGGATCCCGCGGTGCGGCGCCTTGCCCTCGGCAATCCCGAGAGCGTGCCGGCCGGCGTCTACGCGCGACAGTGGCTCGAGCGGGCCGGGATCTGGCCGGCGGTGGCCCGCAAGGTGGTGCCGACGCTGACGGTGCGCGCCGCCCTGGCGGCGGTGCGCGCCGGCCGCGTCGACGCGGCGGTGGTCTATGCCACCGACGCGCGCACCGAACCCGTCGGTGCCAGTGCTCTTCCGGTGCCTCCCGCCGACGCGCCGCCGATGCGTTATCCGGCCGCTGTCGTCGACGGGCCCAAGCGCGACGCCGCCGAGCGGTTCGTGGCGTTCCTGCAGCGGCGCCGAGGCCGGCGACCGTGTTCACGGCCGCCGGTTTCGGCCTCGCTCGGCCGGTCGATGAACCAGAGCCTGCTCGGCATTGCCGCCTTCTCGGTCGCCACGGCGGCGATGGCGATGCTGCTCGCGCTGCCGATGGCGCTGGGCCTCGGCTGGCTGCTGGCCCGCGCGACGTTTCGCGGCAAGGCCGCTGCGTCGAGACGGTGGTGATCGCTCCCGCTGGTGCTGCCCCCGGTGGCCAGTCGGCCTGCTGCTGCTGCAGCTGCTCGGCCGCGAGCGGCCCGCTCGGCCGCCTGCTCGACGCCGCCGGCATCGAGGTGGTCTTCACCTGGAAGGCGGTGGTGCTGGCCATGGCGGTGATGAGCGTGCCGCTGATGGTGCTGACGATCCGCGCCGGCTTCGAGCAGGTCGACCGGCGCTTCGAGCGCGATGGCCGAGACGCTCGGCGCCGGCCCGCTGCGCGTGTTCGCCACCATCACCCTGCCGCTGGCGCGGCGCGAGCGTGCTCGCCGGCGGCCCTGCTGGGCTTCGCTCGGGCGCTGGGCGAGTTCGGCGCGACCATCGTCGTCGCCGGCGGCATCCCGGGGCAGACGCAGACGCTCGCCGTGGCCATCTACAACCTGACCGAGGCCGGCCGCGAGTCGACGCGACCGTCGCTGATGCTGGTGTCGATCGCCATCGCGTTCGGCGTGCTCGCCGCGGCCAACGCGACGCTCAGGAAGAGCCGGCCGTGATTCGCGCTGACCTTCGACCTGCGCGTCGGCCAGGGCGAGTTCACGCTCGAGGTGCGCGACGACGCCGAGGTGCAGGTGCTGGGCCTGGCCGGGCCGTCCGGCGTCGGGCAAGACGACGCTGCTCGAGGCGCTGGCCGGGCTGCGGCCGGCCACCGGGGTGATCCGCGTCGGCGGGCGTACGCTGCTCGATTCGGCCGCCGGCATCGACGTTGCCGCCGCGACAGCGCCGCGTCGGCTACGTGCCGCAGGACGCGCTCCTGTTTCCGCACCTCACCGTCCGTCGCAACCTCGAGTACGGCGCGAAGCACGCCGCCCGCGTCGACGCGGTGGCCGAGATGCTGGAGGTGGCGAACCTGCTCGATCGGTCCGACCGCCGGTCTCTCCGGCGGCGAGCGCCAGCGCGTGGCGCTGGGCCGGGCGCTGGCCGCCGAGCCCGACCTGCTGCTGCTCGACGAGCCGCTCGGCGCGCTCGATCCGGCGCGGCGCGATCGCATCCTGCCGTACGTGCTGCGGGCGCGTCAGGCGCTCGGCGTGCCGATGGTCTGGGTGACGCACGACGTGCAGGAGCTGACCCACGCCGCCGACCGGGCGATCGTCGTCGATCGCGGCCGGGTGGTGCACGCCGGCAGCGTCGCCGGGGCGGTGTCGGTACTGCGGGCCCAGCCGTCAGCGTGAGGCCGCGTCGCCGACCGACTGCGTCGTGGTGACGCCCGGCGCGCCCGCCGGAATCCACACCGAGAAGGTGGCGCCGCGCCCCTCGCCGTCGCTGTGTGCCACGGCCCGCCCGCCGTGCAGTTCCACCAGCGACCGCACGATCGACAGCCCCAGCCCGAGTCCGCCGTACTGACGGGACGTGCTGCCGTCGGCCTGCCGGAACCGATCGAAGACGAACGGCAGGAACGAGGCCGGGATACCGATGCCGGTGTCGCAGACGTCGACTTCGAGGCGGCCGCCCCGCACACCGGCGCGGACGTCCACGGCGCCCGCCGGGGTGAACTTCACCGCATTGGCCACCAGGTTGAAGACGATCTGCTGCAGCCGGTCGGGATCGACCAGCACCAGCGGCATCTCCGGCGCGACGTGCACGCCGAGCCGCACGCCCTTGGCATCCGCCGCCAGGCGGAACGCCTCGGCGGCGTTGCGGATCACCTCGCCGGCGGCGACCGGTCGCGGCGCCAGCCGGAACGCCCCCGATGCGGCCTGCGAGACGTCGACGAGATCGTTGGTGATCTGCGCCTGCAGGCGCGCGGTCCGCTCGATGGCCTCCAGGGCGAGGTGCTGGCGGTCGGGCGGAAGCTGCCCGGATCGCAGGAGCTCGGTCCATCCGAGCAGCGCGTTGAGCGGCGTGCGCAGCTCGTGCGAGAGCGTGGCGACGAACTCGTCCTTCAGCTGGTTCGCCCGCTGGGCTTCGCGGTAGAGCTGGGCGTTCTCCACCGCGGCCGAGGCCCGCCGCGCCACTTCCTCAGCCAGCGCCAGATCGCGGTCGTCGAAGCGCGGACGGCCGTCGTGGCGCACCCACGCGAACGCGCCGATCAGCCGGTCGCGCGACAGGAGCGGCACCATCGCGCACGAGCTCACGCCCACCGAGAGCACGAACTCGATCTGATCGGGGCGGAACTTGTAGGACTCCAGGCTCTCGCGCGTGACGTCGGCCCACAGCACCGGCCGGCCCCCCCTGACGATGTTCAGCAGGCCGCGAGCGCCGCGGATGCCTTCGCCGGCCGGCGTCATCACCAGCACGCGGGTCAGCTCCGCTTCCCGCTCAGGATCGCGATGAGCGAGGCCGACGCGGACCACCTCGCCCTCGGGGGTCAACACGTCGAGCAGTGAGTAGTCGGCCATCTGCGGCACCGCCAGTCGCACCAGCCGGCCGAGCGTGTCCTGGTAGTCGAGCGAGTCGTTGAGCACCCGCGTGGCCTCGGCCAGAAAGCGGGCTTCTTCCGACGCCCGGCGCTGGCTGCTGACGTCGAGGAACGCGCCGATCGCCCCGCGCGGCCGGCCGTCGTCGTCAAGGAGCGGCGCAGCGAACTCGAGCAGCGAGATCCGGGTGCCGTCGGGGCGGACGACGTCGACGTCGACGGCGCGCACCGCCTGCCCGGTGCGCGCGGCGCGCTGCAGCGCCAGCTCCTCGCCGGGAATCGGGGTGCCGTCGGGGGCGATGACCTGCAGCGGAATGCGCTCCGCCGAGGCGGCGGTCTGCGAGATGTTCTGGCCGGGCGGGACGCCGAGCATGTCAGCGAAGATGCGGTTGGGCACGATCCGCCGGCAGTCCACGTCCTCGGCGATGCCGATGCCGATCGGCGCCTCCTCGAAGAGCGTCGAGAAGTCGCGGGCCCGCCGTTCGGCGTCGCGGGCCAGCCGATCGGCCGCCTCCCGCGCCGCCACCAGCTCCTCGCTGCGCCGGGTGGCGGCGGCCTCGGCGGCATTGGCCTTGGCGCGGGCCTCGGCCAGCCGGCCGGCGAGCAGCGACAGCCCGACGCCGGCCACGCCGTAGAGCAGGGTGCCGACCGGTTCGGACGCGATGGCCGGGGTCCCCGGATGGGCGTGCGGTACGGCGAACTCGGCGACCAGGGGCCCGAGCAGCGTGGCCAGCAGCCCCGGCCCCTGGCCGGCCCGTGCCGTGGAGACGAGCACGCCGGGCAGGTACAGGACCGCCGGCAGGCGGCCGAGCTGCAGCAGCTGCTCCAGGGCCAGGCCGAAGACCGTGGTCAGCGCCACCGACGCCACCGCGACGCCGTACCGTTGCGCGGTGGTCATGCGTCCGCCGCGAAGCCGGCCGAGGCGCCGACCCACGCCAGCCCCTGGTTGTGCGCTACGCCCATCATCTGGCCGCGGCCCATCCGGATGAGCGGCAGCACCGGACGCAGGCGATCGGTCCACAGGCACATCACCCGGACCTCGGCCTGCGTCGCGCCGTGGGGCGTCTCGATCACCGGCGCGAAGGCCACCCGCTCCTGGACGAGGAAGAACCGCCGCTGGCCGGCCGGCACCGCCGCCAGTTCCTCGGCGGTCGGCGCGAAGCGGATGCCGCCGCCCGCGAACGAGAAGAGCGGCTTCAGCACCAGCGACGCCGGGTCGGCCGGCGGCGCGTCGATCGTGTCGAGCCGCCACGTGCGCGGCACCGCCGGGTGACGCAGCCACGGAATCGCCGACTTGCTGAGGCGGAAATACCACGCCGGGTGACCGATCCACTCCACCTCGAGGTCGTCGCGGTAGTCGAACGGCATCGGGTGACCGGTGCGCTCGAGCTCGTCGGGGATGACGCGGTTGAAGATGCGCCGGATGGGGATCTCGCGCCCGTCGTCCCGCCGGGCGAGGCGGCGGCCGCGGACGACGACGTCGCGCGGATCCACCGTCGGGATGCCCCAGAGCTGCTCGGTGAGCACGAAGTCGGGCCGCGTCTTCTGCGCCTCGGGCGCGATCTCCATCAGCACGACCTCGGCCGGGTCGTGCGGTCCGACCAGCACGTCGCGCACCAGCGCCAGGTAGCCCGACGAGTCGAGCCCGCCGAGATGCGCGTCGAGCGACGGCGGCAGCTCGTAGACCTCGCGGTGCGTCGCCGCCAGCACGTGCTGGAAGGCGTACAGCGACGGGAAGGCCTGCAGCTCGACCAGCTTCGGCGTCAGTCCGCCATCGGCGGTGCGCACGAGCCCGAAGTCCACCTGCACGCAGGTGGGCTGCGCTTCCTGTCCCGGGCCCTGATAGCGCGCGGGGACCAGCGCCTCGACCGATGCCCGGGCCTCGACGTCGGCGAGAAAGCCGGTGACGAGGGTGACCGCGAGCGCCGACATCTCGTCGAGCAGCGCGCGCGGGAAGAAGCACGGCGTCTCGCTCACCGGGAAGGGCAGCGGCAGCCCGGTGCGGGCGCTGAGGCGCTGCTGGAGGCGGGCGTAGCCGGCCGGCGTCCACTGGCGGTTGAAGCGCTCGCGCAGCGCCGGAATCATCGCGGGGTCCGGGTTCAGGCCGAGACGAGGAAGGCGCCGCGCTTCATCAGCGGAGTGTCGTCCACCCAGATGTCGAACTCGGTGCCGACGACGTCGATGTGGGTGCTGGAGTACCAGTCGGCGCCGGTGTGCACGCCGTAGGGGTTGCCGAAGGCGATGTGGATGCCCGGGGAACTTCTCGTCCTGCAGGATGTTGCCGATGAGGTGGGTCAGCTCGATGTTGGTGCCGATGGCGAACTCGCCGACGCGATCGGAGTTCTCGTCGGTGTGGGTGTAGGCCCAGAACGCGTCCTCGAGCTCCTTGTTGTCGCTGGTCGCGCCGACCAGCCGGTTGGCCTTGATCTCGAGGGTGAGCGGCGTGTCGGTGAGCATGCCGAAGCGCGCGCACAGGAAGTCGCCGACCACGCCGTCGACGACCAGGGTGCCGTTGACCTCGCCGGGAGTCGTGAAGATCTCGCCGCCGGGCAGGTTGCCCCACTTGTCGGGGCTGATGAGGCCGCTCGTCTTCAGCCACTTGTAGTCGGGGTTGAGCGTGGCGGTGAAGTCGCTGCCGGCCGGTGTCGTGGCCCGCACCTGGCGCGCGGCGCGGACCATCTCGACCACCTTCTGGCTGAGCCGATCGACCTTCTGGTAGTCGGCCCGCATCCCCTCGCACATGATCTGCGGGGTGATGTTGACCATGTGGGCGTGACGCATGCGGCGGCGGTTGACGATGCCGGTCATCTGCATCCGCGACTGCAGCTCGTTGGGCTGGACCTGCACGGCAAACACCGACACCTGGCTCCGCTCCATCTCGGCGGCGATCGCCGCCGGGAATTCCACCAGCGGCCGGGGCGCTTCGTCCTCGAGCACGAAGGCGCGGTAGGGCGCGCCGACGGCCTCGATCTGCTCGCACCAGGCTGGCGGCGATCTCGTCGCAGCTGCGGTCGGCGATGACCGTCACCCGCTCATCGGGCTGCACGTCGAGGCACACGCGGATGGCGTTGCGGGCGCCGGGCGTCAGCTCTGGATCGAATGTCGTCGTCACCGCACATCCATCTGGTCGGGCCGAAGCATCTGATCTTAGCCCCGGGCCCCGAGCCCCGAGCCCCGTTCTTAAGGCATTATTCACCAGACAGGAGCCCCGTCATGCCGTCACGCCGTGATTTCCTGCACAAGTCGGCCGCGGCCGGCCTGGCCATCGGGTTGAGCCGCCGCGCCGGCGCCGACCAGCCGTCGCCGACGCAGGCTTCGGCCGCTACGCCGCCGCGCCGCATGAAGCTGCTCATTCTCGGCGGCACCGGATTCATCGGTCCCTGGCAGGTGCGTTATGCGGTGGAGCGCGGCCACGAGGTGACGATCTTCAACCGCGGTCGCAGCGCGCCCGGCCTGTTCAAGGGCGTGGAGGAGCTCACCGGCGACCGCGCCGCCAACCAGCTCGAAGCGCTGAAGGGGCGGCGCTGGGACGCCGTGATCGACAATTCCGCGTCGCGCGCCGACGCCCCCGACTGGGTGCGCCACTCGGCCGGTCTGCTGAAGGACACGGCCGATCAGTACCTCTTCATCTCGACGCGATCGGTCTTCGCCGACTTGAGCCACGTGCCCGGCACGGTAGACGCGCCGCTCCTGACCCTGGAGAACACGCCGAACTGGAAGCGCGGGACGCCCTATCCCTACGGACTGTCCAAGGCACTGGCCGAGGCCGAAGCCACCACCGCCTTCGGCCCGCGGACGACCATCGTCAGGCCGGGCCTCATCGTCGGACCCGGTGACGACACCGATCGCTTCACCTATTGGCCGGTGCGGATCGAACGCGGCGGCGAGGTTCTGGCACCCGGCGACCCCGACGCCGACCGCGTGCAGGTGATCGACGTGCGCGACTTGAGCGAGTGGGCGGTGCGCCTGTGCGAGCACCGCACCTACGGCACCTTTATGGCGGTGGGGCCGCAGCACGGTCGGTCGATGGCCGAGTTCCTCTACGGCATCGCTGCCGTCACCACCGCGCCGCTCACCTGGACGTGGATACCGCGGCAGTTCCTCGAGCAGCACAAGATCCGGCCGTATGCCGAGATGCCGGTGTGGCGTCCGCCCACGCCGGGCTTCGAAGGCTTCGCGCGGTTCGACCTCGCTCGCGAGGTCGCCGCCGGTCTCACCTTCCGCACCCTGGCCGACACGGCGACTGCCACGCTGGCCTTCCATCACGCCCGCCCGGCGGCCGACCAGCGGCTCAAGGCCGGGGCGACCCCCGACCAGGAGGCCGCCGTGCTCAAAGCCTGGCACGCCCGGGCGCGCGGGTAGGGCGCGGGTCACACCGGTCGCCGCTTGCGGTAGAGTGCCCACATCGGCGGCTCCGGTCGGTGACGGCCGGCCCGCCGCGACGGCGGAAGGAGACGTGGAAAGGTCGATGCCCCGATCGCTCGTCTCGTCCCTCTTCGGGCTCACGCTCGCGCTCACCGCCGCGGGCACGCCCGGCGCGCAAGCACCGGCGGCGTCAGGCGCCCGCCAGACGGTGGACTTCGCCACCGACGTTCGCCCGCTGCTCGAAGCCAAGTGCCTCGGCTGCCACGGCGAGAAGCTGCAGCTGTCGAAGCTCGACCTGCGGACGCGCGAGTCGGCGATCGACGGCGGCGCGCACGGACCCGTCGCTGGTGCCCGGCCAGGCCGACAAGAGCCGGCTGTACCGGCAGGTCGCCGGGCTCGAAGAGCCGGCGATGCCGATGCGCGGCGAGGCGCTCACCGCCGCCGAGATCGACACGCTGAAGCGGTGGATCGACGACGGCGCCCGCTGGGACGCCGGCGCCGCGACGGCCGCCGCGGCGAGCACGCCGGCGGTGGCCGCGTTCGAAGACCGGCCGATCACCGACGAGGAACGCGGCTACTGGGCGTTCAAGCCGCCGGTGCAGGCGCCGCTCCCGGTGGCCAGTCACGGCTTCGACCACCCCATCGACCGCTTCCTCGAGCAGGCACGCGCCAGCCGGGGGCTCACGGCGGCGCCGCGCGCCGATCGCCGCACGCTGGTCCGCCGCGCCTATCTCGACCTGCTCGGCCTGCCGCCGTCGCCGGCCGAGGTCGACGCCTTCGTCGCCGACACGCGTCCCGACGCGTGGGAGCGGCTGATCGACACGCTGCTGGCGTCGCCGCACTACGGCGAGCGCTACGGCCGGCACTGGCTCGACGTCGCCCGCTACGCCGACTCGGCCGGCTTCGAGTACGACGTCCACCGCCCCAACGCCTGGCGCTATCGCGACTACGTCATCCAGGCGTTCAACGCCGACAAGCCCTACGACGTGTTCCTCACCGAACAGATCGCCGGCGACGAGATGGACGGCAAGAGCCACGACAGCCGTCATCGCCACCGGGTTCCTGCGCGCCGGGCCGCGGGTGCTGTTCCGCGAGAAGGACAACCCCGAGCGCCGCTTCGACTACCTGGACGACGTGCTGGGGGTCATCGGCAAGGGCACCCTGGGACTGACGGTCACCTGCGCCCGCTGCCACGACCACAAGTTCGATCCGATCCGGCAGAAGGACTACTACGCGCTGCAGGCGTCGATCTTCGGCTACGTCGAGACGACCGTGCCGCTGGCGCCGCCGCCCCAGGCCGAGGCCTACCTGGCCACCAACGCCGCGCTCGACGCCCGGCGCGACGCGTTGCGCGCGCGCGTCGCGGCCATCGAGAAGCCGAACCGCGACCGGCTGGAACTGGCGATGATCAAGGCGCGGTTCTCCGACACGATCTATCAGGCCGCCGCCAAGCCGGACAGCGAGCGGACACCGGGCGAGAAGCTGCTGGCCGTGCAGGTGTTCGAGGCGGTGACCGTGCCGGCGCGGGAGCTCGAGGCGGCGCTGACGCCGGCCGAGCGCGACGCCCGGCGCGAGTTGATGGCCCAGCTCGCCGCCGTCGAGAAGGAGCGGCCGCCGCCGCTGCCGATGGCCGAGATCGCCACCGACGGCGACCACCGCTTCTCGCCGCTGGGCGAGGGCGACGAGGTGGTGAGCTGCCCGAAGTGCCGGATCCCGCCGCCGTTCCCCGGCAGCTACGTGCACAACGGGCCGGGGCGCTACCAGGTGCCGCCGTCGTACTTCCTGATTCGCGGTGACGTCGAGAGCCGCGGGCCGCAGATGGAGCCGGGGTTCGTGCAGGTGATCACGCAGCGGCAACCCGCCCACCGAGATTCCGCGCCCCGACGGCCGCACCTCGGGACGCCGGCTGGCGCTGGCGAAGTGGATCGGCTCGCGCGACAACCCGCTGACCGCGCGGGTCATCGTCAACCGGCTCTGGCAGAAGCACTTCGGCCGCGGCATCGTCTCGACCCTCGAGAACTTCGGCAAGATGGGTGAGGCGCCGACGCATCCGGAACTGCTCGACTGGCTGGCCGTCGAGTTCATGAACCGCGGCTGGAGCATCAAGCAGATCAACAAGCTGATGATGACCTCCGCGGCCTATCAGATGGCCGCCACCGGCGACGACGGTCCCGGCGCCGAAGCCGATCCGGAGAACCGGTATCTCTCGCGCTTCCGCCCGCAGCGGCTCGACGCCGAGATCGTGCGCGACAGCATGCTGGTCGCGGGCGGCAACCTCAATCCGGCGGTCGGCGGCGAGCCGATCTTCCCGTTCATCCCCAAGGACATCCTCACCGGGCAGTTCCGCGGCAAGTGGGAGAACACCCCGGAGGGGCCGGCGGCCTGGCGCCGCGGCGTCTACGTCTACCGACGACGGTCGCTGCCGTACCCGATGTTCGACACCTTCGACCACCCCGACATGAACGTCGTCGCCGGCGCCCGCAACGTGTCGACGGTGCCGACGCAGGCGCTGACCCTGCTCAACAACCCGTTCGTGCTCGGCGCAGGCCGAACGCCTCGCCGAGCGCGTGCGCCGCGAGGCGAGCGATCCGGCGGCGCAGGTCGAGCTGGCGTATCGCATCGCGCTGGCCAGGCCGCCCGCCGCGGCCGAGCGCGAGGTCGCGCTCCAGCTGATCGCCGGGCAGTCGCTGGCGTCGTTCACGCACGTGCTGCTCAATCTCGACGAGTTCATGTACATGAGGTGAGCCGTGTCGCATCGATGCTCTCGATACTTCTGGGACCGGCGCGAGTTCCTCTTCCAGTCGGGCGGAGGCGTGAGCGGCCTGGCGCTGGCGTACCTGCTCGAGCGTGACGGCGTGCTCTCGGCGGCCTCGGCCCCCGCGGACGCGTGCTCGGCGCCGGTGGCCGGCGTGAATCCGTACGCGGCCGAAGGCGCCGCACTTCGCGCCGCGCGCCACCGCCGTGATCTCGCTCTTCATGGGCGGCGGCTGGAGCCAGATGGACACCTTCGATCCGAAGCCGGCGCTGGCGAAGTACGCCGGCCAGCCCATCGACGACAAGGTGAAAGGCGACGTCATCGTCCGGCAGGGGTCGCCCGGCCCGCTGATGCCGAGCCCGTTCAGCTTCAAGAAGTACGGCCAGAGCGGAATCGAAGTGTCGGAGATCTTCCCGCACCTCAGCCAGCACGTGGACGACCTCGCCTTCCTGCGCTCGGTCTACGGCCGGTCGAACGACCACGTGCAGGGCACCTACGAGATGCAGACCGGCCAGATCAACCTCGGCTTCCCCACGGTCGGATCGTGGGTGACCTACGGTCTGGGTTCGGTGTCCTCCAGCCTGCCGGCCTACGTGGTGATGACCGACGCCCGCGGCGGGCCGCTGGGCGGCCCCAACGACTGGAGCGCCGGCTACATGCCGGCGGCCTATCAGGGCACGATGTTCCGTTCGACCGGCGATCCGATCGTCGATTTGAAGCCGCCCGCCAGCGTGACGGCCGACGATCAGCGGGCCCGCCTCGACGCGCTGGCCCGGCTCAACGAGCTCGACATCCAGAAGTTCCCGGGCAACAGCGAGCTGGCGGCGCGGATCTCGTCCTACGAGCTCGCCTACCGGATGCAGAGCTGCGCGCCGGAAGCCGTGGACGTCGCCAGCGAGTCGGACGTGACCAAGCGGCTCTACGGCCTCGACGACAAGATCACCGAGCCGTTCGGCCGGCAGTGCCTGATGGCCCGCCGGCTGGTGGAACGCGGCGTCCGCTTCGTGCAGGTATTTTCGGGCGGCGTCGGCAACCAGAACGTCGACACGTGGGACGCCCACGGCGACGTGAAGTCGAACCACACCCAGCACGCCGCCGAGACCGACAAGCCGATGGCCGGGCTGCTGCGCGACCTGCGCGCCCGCGGCCTGCTCGACTCGACGCTGGTCATCATGCACTCCGAGTTCGGCCGGATGCCGATCTCGCAGCGCGGCGTCGGCCGCGATCACAACCCCGGCACGCAGACCGTGCTGATGGCGGGCGCCGGCATCAAGGGCGGCCAGGTCATCGGCGCCAGCGACGAGTTCGGCTACAAGGCGCTGGAACAGCCGATCTCGTACCACGACCTGCACGCGACGATGCTGCACCTGCTGGGCCTGGACCACAAGAAGCTGACCTACCGGTTCAACGGGCGCGACATGCGACTCACCGATGTCTACGGCACGCTCATCCCGCAGATCGTGAACGCCTGATGCGGAAGCGCGTCGTGTCTCTCGCGGTCGTCGTGACGGCGGTGGCCGCCGTTCCACTGGTCGCCCAGTTGCCAGGACCGTTCGCCGACCTGGCGGAGAAGCGCGGGCTCACCGTGCGCATCGCCGAGGTGGCCCGGCTGCCCGACACGCGCGGGCTGCGACCGGCGGACCAGGACACCAACCCCGCCGGCTGGGCCCGGGTCAGCTACGTGCGCGATCTGCCCGACGGCCGGCGCTTCGCCAACGACTCACGCGGTTTCCTCTATCGGCTCGACGGCGCCACGCCGGTGGTCTATGCCGACATGGCGGCAGCGTTCCCGCTCGCCGTCTACAACCGGCTCGAGAGCGGGTTCATCTGCTTCACCTTCCATCCGGAATTCGCGTCCAACGGCCTGTTCTACACCGTGCACGGCGAGCACGCCGCCGGCAATCCGAAGACGCCGAACTTCATCCCGCCGGGCTTCACCGCCGCCGACGCCACCTACCACAACGTGATCACCGAGTGGCACACGACCAACCCGGCGGCGAACCGCTTCGAGGGCACCCGGCGCGAGCTGTATCGCGGGGCGCACATCGTGCAGAACCTCACGCACCCGATGGGCGCCGTGGAGTTCGACCCCACGGCCCGGCCCGGCTCGCCGGACTACGGGCTGATCTACACCAGCGGCAGCGACCACGGCTTCAGCAACGGCGGCGGGCCGCACGCCAGCAATCCGGCGCAGGGCCAGCGGCTCGACTCGGTGATCACGGCGATCCTGCGCATCGATCCGCGGCCGCCGTCGGTGACCGGCGGCGTCAAGGGCCTGGGCGACTACACGGTGCCGCCGGCCAACGTCTTCGCCGCCGACCACGACCCGAAGACGCTGGGCGAGATCTACGCCTACGGCTTCCGCAACGCGCACCGACTGTCGTGGGACCCGGCCGACGGCACGATGTTCGCGCTCGACATCGGCATGAACCAGATCGAGGAAGTGAACATCGTCAGGAACGGCGGCAACTACGGCTGGATGAAGCGCGAGGGCTACTACGAGAACGGCGTGAGCCGCCACGGCGGCGCGCTGAACCAGCTGTTCGCACTGCCCGCCGACGTGCTCGACGGCCGCACGAAGGACGGCTTTCTCTATCCGGTGGCGATGTACGACCACCGCGATGGCCAGGCGGTGAGCGGCGGCTTCGCCTACCACGGCCGCATCCCGGCGCTCGCCGGCAAGTTCGTGTTCGGCGACATCGTGCGCGGCCGGCTGTTTGCCGCCGACCTGGCGGCGATGAAGAAGGCCGACGACGGCATCCCGCGCACGGTCGCACCGGTGGAGGAGATCCAGCTCTACGTGCTGGAGGCGGGCGGCCGTCGTGTCTACACGTCGCTGCGGGAACTGGTCGAGCGGACGCGGGGAGCGACGATGGCCCGCGCCGACATGCACCTCGGGGTGAGCCGCGACGGCGAGCTCTTCGTCACGTCGCGGCAGGACGGCACCATCCGCATGCTCGTCGCCGACCAGTAGCGCCCCGGACGCGGGCCCGCCCGTGCCGCCGCTACCGGGTGACGCGGGTCGCGGACCAGTCGGCGCCCTCGATCCGGTCGCCGTTGACGGTGCCGCGCATCGTCAGGCCCTCGGCGTCGATGGTCAGCTCGGTGCCGCGCAACGTGCCCTTGACGGGTATCGTCCGGCCGTCGACAGCCAGGGTGCCGGTGACCACCTGGAACGCCTGAGTCAGCATCAGTTCGCCCCGCGACGTCTTCCACGTCCCGGCCACTTTGGCCGGCACGTAGTAGAGCAGCGACGTGCACCAGCTCACGCAGTCGCCCTCGACGGTCTCTCGCGCATCGGGTTCCCATTCGGGAATCGCGAACGTGTTCAGCACCATCCGGCTGCCCGGCCGCAGGTTGGCGAACGTATCGCGCAGCCGCTCGAGGTTGTCCGGCAAGAGGAACAGCGCCATCACCGTGGCGCGCGAGATGTCGGCCGTGAACATGTCGCCCTCGATGAAGGTGGCCTTGCCCGACACGCCGGCCTCTTCCGCGAGGCGGTTCGAGAGGGCCACCATGTCGGGGTTGTACTCGACCCCGATGGCCCGGGCGCCGCGCTTGGCGGCGGCGATGATGTTGCGGCCGTCACCCGAGCCGAGATCCATCACCACGTCGTTGGGGGTGACCTGCGCCATGTCGAGCATCTTCTCGACCAGCGCCGCCGGCGTCGGCACCCACACCACGTCCTTGCCGCCCTGGCCCACCGTGGGCTCGTACGGCTTCTGTGCCGTGGCCGGCGCCTGCGCGAAGGCGTTGGCCCCGACCAGCACGACCACCAGGCTTGCGAGCAACGTGTTCTTCACTGGCTTCCCCTCACGGCAGAGCTGAAGCTCTGCCCTACGCACCCCTCACGGCAGAGCTGAAGCTCTGCCGTACAGCGTTCAACATGACAGCGTGACCGCGCGATTCTCCAGCCGCGAGCCCCTAGCCGCGAGCCCCTGTCCGGGCGTCAGAGCCCCGCCTGCGTCTCCCGCGCCATGAACTCCACCACCCGCCGCAAATCGTTGGACCCGTTGAACTCCGCCAGCTGGCGATCGGCGCCGGTGCCATGTTCCATGATCCAGCGCACGTGTTCCACTTCCGGGCGGCTGCCCAGCTCGTCGACGACGTCGTCGACGAAGGTCAGGTACTCCTCGAGCAGCTCGCGCTCGGGCAGCTCCACCTCGCGGCCGAAGTCGATGAGGGCGCCCTCGATGCCGTAGCGCGCCGCCCGCCACTTGTTCTCCATGATGAGCGCGCGGCTGTAGGGGCGATACGACTGGTTCTTGGCGTGGAGCAGCCACAGCTTGTAGACGGTGGCCTGGATGAGCGCGGCGATGGCCAGCGTCTCGTCGACGCGCATCGGCAGGTCGCAGATCCGCACCTCGATGGTCGAGAAGAACGGATGCGGACGCACGTCCCACCAGATCTTCTTGGCGTTGTCGATGCAGTTGGTGCGGATGAGCAGGTTGACGAAGTTCTCGTAGTCGGCCCAGCCGGTGAAGGCGTCGGGGATGTTGGTGCGCGGGAACTTGTCGAACACCTTGCAGCGGTACGACTTCAGGCCGGTGTTCATCCCCAGCCAGAACGGCGAGTTGGTCGAGAGCGCCAGCAGGTGCGGCAGGAAGTAGCGCACCTGGTTCATCAGGTGGATGGCGGTCTCGCGGTCCTCGACCCCGACGTGCACGTGCAGGCCGAAGATGAGATTGGCGCGGGCGACCAGCTGCATGTCCTCGACCACCTGCAGGTAGCGCTCGTCGGGCGAGATGTCCTGCACCCGCCAGTCGGCGAAGGGGTGCGTGGCGCCGGCCACCAGCAGCAGGCCGTTCTGGTGGGCGAGCTGGAGCATCTGGCGGCGGAGGTTGACGATGTCGGCGCGGGCCTCGATCATGTCGCGGCACACGCCGGTGCCCACCTCCACCACCGACTGGTGCATCTCGGCCTTCACCTTCTCGTTCAGCACCCGCTTGCCCTGCGCCATCAGCTCGGTCTGGATGTGGGAGCGCAGGTCGAACGTCTCGGGATCGACGGTCTGGTACTCCTCCTCGATCCCGATGGTGAACGACGGCTTCGTCACGATCGGCCCTTGAGCATCGGCGCCCAGCGGAGGGCCAGCGGCGCCGGCGGCTCCTGGGCCTTCTTCACCGCCATCGTGGCCACCGCCTCGACGATCCAGGCGAAGTTCTCGGTCCCCACCGAGTGCGGATCGGCATCGGGCGCCGGGTTCATGAAGTCGATGGCGTAGGGCACGCCGTCCTCGACCGCGAACTCCACGGTGTTGAGGTCGTAGCCAAGGGCCCGGCACAGCGTGAGCGAGTCCTGCTTCACCCGGTCGATGAGCGCCGGCGGGTAGGCCGGCGGATGCTTCACGTAGCGCTCGTGGAAGGGCGCCCGCGGGTCGTACGGCATCACGTGCACGTCCTGCTGGCCGACGACGTAGCAGCGGAAGTACTCGGTGAACTTCACCGCCCGCTGCAGCGTCATGCACAGGGTGCGGGTCTGGTCGAAGGCCGCGAAGAACTCCTCGCGCGATCGCACCTGGTAGACGTCACGCCAGCCGCCGCCGTCGAACGGCTTGAGGAAGGCCGGGAAGCCGACGTACTCGAACACCTCGTCCCAGTTGAGCGGGTAGACGAGATTGCGCATCGACTTGTCGGTGGTGCCGGCCGGATGCTCCTTGTGCGGCAGCACGACCGTCGGCGGCACCGCGACACCGAGCCGGGCGGCGAGCGCGTAGTTGAAGAACTTGTCGTCGGCGCTGGCCCAGAAGGGGTTGCTCACCACGTAGGCGCCGGCCAGGGCGGCCTGCTTGAGGTAGGCGCGATAGAACGGGATGTCGTGCGAGATGCGATCGACGATCACCCGGTAGCGGCACGGGGCGTCCATGGCGACGCCGCCGATCTGGACGAACTCCGCGTCCACGCCGGGCACGCGCATCTCGTTGATGCGCTGGACCAGCGCACCGGGGAAGACGTTCTCCATGCCGAACAGGACGCCGATGGTCGCCATGCGGGTGCTCCGGGAAGGCTCCAGCTTAGTCCAGGACCTTACGGCAGGTAGGCGCTGGCCATCGGCAGCCAGTACGGCCAGTCGTGCTGGCTGCCGGACCCCCACACGTGCAGCGAGTGCGGGATGCCTTTCGCGCCGAGCAGCCGCGAGAAGCCTTCGTTGGCGGCGCGGCAGATGTCCCACTCTCCGGTGGCCAGTACGATCTTGTTGCGCCGGTACTGATTGAGATAGTACGCCTCGCCGAGCTCCGGCAGGAACCACGGCGGGTTGAGCAGGTAGGCGTCCTGGTCGCTCCAGCCACCGAGGAACTGGCTGATGTCGAAGGCGCCGCTGATGGTGACACACGACGTGAACACGTACGGGTGGCGGAGGGCTATCGCCATGGCGTGATAGGCGCCGAAGCTGCAGCCGGTGACGCCGATGCCCGGCGAGTGGTTCAACTGGCGGACGAGCGACACGACATCGCCCAGGATGTAGGTCTCGTACTGCAGGTGGCGCTCGACGCGTTGGCGCGGATGCACCCCACCGGCGTACCAGCTCTCCCCGTCCACCGACGACACGCAATAGAGCTGCAGCCGGCCGTGGTCGAGTTTGTCGCGCACCGCCGCCACCATGCCGCGGTCCTCGTACTCGAAGAACGCTCCCATCGAGGTGGGGAAGACGACAAACGGTGGTCCGGCGTGCCCGAACACCAGCAGCTCCATGTGGCGGCCGAGTGAGCGGGAGTACCAGCGGTGATAGTCGCGGGTCATCGATGATGCGCCGGCGGGCATCGGTGTGCCCGCGGCGCCACATATACTAGCGGGGGTCCGTCAGGGGCTGCCCTCCGCCACCGATGCTCGTGTCCGCGTCCGCGCCCCGTCTCGACCGCCACTCCGGGTTCCGGTCCCGGTTCCTCGATCGGGAGCGCGATCTCGTCATCTACCTGCCGCCCGGCTACGACGACGCCCCGACCCGGCGCTATCCCGTGCTCTACATGCACGACGGACAGAATCTGTTCGATCCGGCCACCGCCTTCGTCCGCGGACAGCACTGGCGGCTCGGCGAGATGGCCGACATGCTGATTGCCGAGGGCCGGGTGGAGCCGCTCGTCATCGTCGGCGTGAACCACACCGGCGTGGGCCGGCTGCAGGAGTACACCCCGACCAGGGACCCCCGGCTGGGCGGCGGGATGGCCAAGGCCTACGGCCAGCTGCTCACCGAGGAGCTCAAGCCGTTTGTCGATGCCCGCTATCGCACGCGCCCGGAACGCCAGCACACCGGCCTGGGCGGTTCGTCGCTGGGCGCCCTCTCGACGCTCTTCCTCGGGCTGCGCCACGCCGACGTGTTCTCGAAGCTGGCGGCGCTGTCGCCGTCGGCGTGGTGGGGGCGCCGGGCGATTCTGCGCTCCATCGCCAAGGCGCGGCCCAAGCCGGAGACCCGCATCTGGCTCGACATCGGTAGCGGCGAGGGCCGCGTGGCGGTGGCCGACACCCGCCGGGTGCGCGAAGCGCTGGTGGCGGCCGGATGGCGCGATCACCACGACCTTCGCTACGTCGAGTCGCCCGGAGCCACGCACAGCGAGGCGGCGTGGGGCAACCGCGTGGGCAACGTCCTCGAGTTCCTGTTTCCGACCGACCTCGGAGGGTGGCACTTCTGATCCGGCGAGTCAGCTGGGCCATCGCCCGCGAATCCCGGTTCCGGAGCCCGGACAACGCTGCGATAGCCGCGATATGACCGCTGGACGGCAGCTCCGTGAGACTGCCTGATCCCCCGAGCTTTCTCGCGTTGTCGGATCTCCGAACGGACTCCTCCACAGGGCTCCGCGGTCGACGACCCATCCGCCTCGCCGGGCAACAATCGAGCGCACCGGTTCGACCGGGCGCCATTTGTAGCCGCTCGTGACAACCGGTGACGTGCGCTCCCGGTTGCGTTGGCTAAGCTCGATGAGCTTGATGTTCTCCTGGCGTCGCGTGGCCGTTGCGCTGGCCCTGCTTTGTGCCGGCGTGTCCGCCGCTGCCGCGCAGGAGCCTGAGGTCGAAGGGGCCACGCCCGAACGCACCGCGGCAATCGACGGCCCGCCGGCGCCGGTATCGCCGGCGACGATCTCGCGCGACGAGAATGGCGGCGCCACCGTGCGGGCGATCCGGCTGTCGGCGCCGCTCGACGTCGACGGCTCGCTCGACGAGGCCGTCTACACCGAGAATCCGCCGTTCGGCGAGCTCATCCAGACGGTGCCGGCCACCGGCCAGCCGGCCAGCGAGCGCACCGACCTCTGGCTGATGTTCGACGACCGGAACATCTACGTCGGCGCGCGGGTCTACGACTCGGCGCCGCCCGATGAGTGGATCGCCAACGAGTACCGGCGCGACAGCGCGCCGCTGCGACAGAACGATCACATCGGCGTCGGCTTCGACACGTTCTACGACCGGCGCAGCGGGTTCATGTTCTACGCCAGCCCGCTCGGCGCCTTCTCCGACTACTCGATCATCGACGAGGGCCAGCCCAACGGCGACTGGAACCCGGTGTGGAACGTCCGCACCGGCCGGTTCGAAGGCGGCTGGACGATGGAGATGATCATCCCGTTCAAGTCGCTCCGCTTCGACGGCGGCAGCAACCAGACCTGGGGCTTCCAGGTGCGCCGCTCGATCCGCCGCAAGAACGAGTGGTCGTACCTCACGGCCCTGCCGGCGTCGATGGGCGGACCGATGGGCCTGAACCGGGTGTCGCTGTACGGCAGCGTCGCCGGCATCGACGCCCCGGCCTCCGGCCGCACCTTCGAGATCAAGCCCTACGCCCTGGGCCGCTCGTCCACCGATCGCGTGCGGATTCCGCCGGTATCGAACGACCTCGACGGGGAACTCGGCCTCGACGTGAAGTACGGCATCACCGCCAATCTGGTCACCGATTTCACCTACAACACCGACTTCGCGCAGGTGGAGGTGGACGAACAGCAGGTGAACCTGACGCGATTCAGCCTGTTCTTTCCCGAGAAGCGCGATTTCTTCCTCGAGGGCCGCGGCATCTTCGACTTCGCGCGCGGCGGCGCGAGCGGCAACCTGGGGGGCGGCGGCGGGCTTGGCAGCGGCTTCAACACGCCCTCGGCCACACCGTACCTGTTCTACAGCCGGCGCATCGGCCTGAACCGCGGCCGGGAAGTGCCGATCCAGGTCGGCGGGCGGCTGACCGGCAAGGTCGGCAAGTTCGGCCTCGGGGTGCTGAACATCCAGGCCGACGACGAACCGGCGACGCTCACGCCGTCGACCAACTTCACCGTGATGCGCGTGAAGCGCGACGTCCTGAACAACAGCACGATCGGCGCGATGTACACCGGCCGCTCCGAATCGAACGTGTCACCGGGGTCGAACCATGGCTACGGTGTCGACGCCGCCTTCGGCTTCTTCGAGGACCTGACCATCGGCGGCTACTGGGCCCGCACCCAGACCGACGCGCTCGCCGGCGACGACGACAGTTTCCAGGGCCGCTTCGACTACTTCGCCGATCGCTACGGCGCGCGGTTCGAGTACCTCGACGTCGGCGACGACTTCAACCCCGAGGTCGGCTTCGTCCAGCGCGACGACTTCCGGCGCTCGTTCGCGTCGCTGCGCTTCAGCCCGCGGCCCAAGAACCTGCGCGGCGTCCGCAAGCTGACCTGGCAGGCCGACTACGAATATCTGACCGACGGCACCAACGGCGCGCTCGAGACGCGGGTGGGGTTGGGAAAGTTCAACGTCGAGTTCGAGAACAGCGACACGGTGAACGTCGAGGCGACCCACGACTACGAGTTGCTGCAGGAACCCTTCCAGGTGGCGCCCGGTGTGATCATCCCGATTGGCAGCTACTCCTTCGACGACATCCTGATGAGCTATACCCTGGGGGCGCAGCGCCGCGTTGCCGGGACGATTGCCACGCAGATCGGGGAGTTCTGGGACGGCACCATTCGATCGGTGAGCTATACCGCGGCCCGCGTCTCGGTGCTGAAGCAGTTCTCGCTGGAGCCCACCGTGCAGTACTCGCGCGTCGAGCTGCCCGCGGGCAACTTCACCACCACGCTGCTGCGCACGCGCGCCGACTACGCCTTCTCGCCGCGGATGTTCACCAGTGCACTGGTGCAATACAACTCGGCCGACCGGACCTTCAGCATGAACGTCCGCTACCGGTGGGAGTACCGGCTGGGCAGCGAGTTCTTCGTCGTCTACACCGACGAGCGCGACACGACCTCGCACGGGTATCCCGGCCTCAAGAACCGCGCTCTCGTCGTCAAGGCCACCCGCTTCTTCCGTTTGTAGCCGCGACCCGTAGTAGAGGGGTCCGGCGGCGATCGCTGCGGTAGAATCGGCGCGCATGCGCTACGCCTTCGGGCAGTGCCGCCTGGACACCGCGAGCCGCGATCTGATGCGCGCCGGCGAAGCCGTCCATCTGTCTCCCAAGGCGTTCGAGCTGCTCAGGCTGCTCATCGACGCCCGCCCCAGTGTGCTGCCGAAGGCGCAGCTCATGGCCAAGCTGTGGCCCGATGCCCACGTCGTGGAAGCGAATCTCCCGGTGCTCATCGGCGAGGTGCGTGCCGCGCTGGGCGACACTGCGGCGTCGTCCAGCTCGATCAGGACGCACCACGGCATCGGCTACAGCTTCGTCTCCGACGTGATCGAGACGCGGTCCACCGCCGACGGTGCGCCGCACGACGGGCCGGTGGCGCTACTGCGGATCGCCGGCCGGAGCATCCTGCTCGGCCACGGCGTCAACACCGTGGGACGCGACCCTGACTGCGACGTCTACGTCAACGACAGCAGCGTGTCGCGGGTCCACGCCCGCATCGTCGTCGACGGGGCCGACGCCACGGTCGAAGACCTGGCGAGCAAGAACGGCACGGCGCTGCGGGGGGCCCCGGTGAAGACGCCTGCGAAACTCATCGACGGCGACGGCGTCGAGTTCGGGAGCGTCAAGGCGCAGTTCATCATCCGTCGCGAGGATCCGAGCACGATTACGCTGTGAGGCACACCGGCGGAAGGGCCAGTTCTAGGGGCGGTCTGGGATTTTTCTAGGTTCAGCTGATTGGGCGTGGCGCGGCGTCGGGCCGCTCGTCCTATTGGGTATGCTGCGCAGCTTGAACGGAGCTGCAGTCGGAGAATGCCTGGTCATGGCAGCGAACTCGCCCCCCGTTCGGCCGCTCGAGCCGCCGACGCCGGCGCCCCCTGCCGCGGTCACAACCGCTGCGGCGCCGCGGGAGTTTCCCTCGTGGCCGCTCTCGCTGCTGGCCGTGCCGATCCTGGCGCGGGCGGTGATCTTCGTCGTCGCGCTCGTCACCGAGCCCTGGTCGACCAACCCCAATCGCCTGATCCCCGCCTGGGCGCAGATCCTGCAGGCGTCGACCTTCGCGGTGCTGGCGTTCATGCTGCTCCGGTTCGGCCGGCACGATCGCCGGGCCTGGTCGATCGGGCTGTTCATCCTCGACGCCGCCAGTACGCTCCTGACGCCGTTCGTCCGGGCGAGTACCGCGCCGACGGCGCTGACCTGGCTGGGCCTCCATCTGCGCACCGACGCCTTTCAGGCCGCCATGGTGTGGTTCTTCGCCAGCTTGTTCCCGCGTTCCTCGACCCGCCCGCGGCTGGCCGCCGTCTTCTACGCCGGCACGGCGGCGGCGTTCGTATTGGGCGTCGCGCTCGTCGTGGCCGACGGCGTCGCGACGCGGCTCGGCCCCGAGGCGCCCGCGCTGGCCGTCGTGCTCCAGCGCCAGTCACCCGGAGGGGACGACTGGTACTTCACGCTGCAGTTCCTCCTGATGGCGCCGCTCCTCGTCCTGATGCCGCTGAAGCTGCGCGAGTGCGGTCCCGATGCCCGCCGCCGCTTCCAGTGGCTGGCGCTGGGCCTGAGCGTGGGTTACCTGCCGTTGGTCGCGAACACCATCCTGCAGACGTTGTGGGCGCAGTATGCCGCCACTCCGCCGCCGTTCGCGCGCGCGCGCGGCGTGCTGATCGTCACGGCTCTGACCGCCGTCCCGGTTGCGGCGGCATACGCCGCCCTGGTCCAGCAAACGCTCGACATCCGCCTCGTTCTCCGGCAGGCGCTGCAGTACGTGCTAGCCCGCGCGTTCATCCGCGGCCTCGCCGTGGTGCCCTTCGTGGCGCTGCTGGCCGTGGTCGTGTTCAACCGCGACCGGTCGATCGCCGAGCTCGCCTCCGGGCCGTCGGGCCTGGTGCTGAGCGCGCTCACGATCGCCGCGGTCGCCGGCGCGATGGGCCGACGGCGCCTGCTGGCCAGGCTCGATCGCCGCTTCTTCCGCCACGAAGCCGACGTCCGGGCCACGCTGCTCGACGTGGCCAACGGGGTGCGGCACGCCGAGTCGATCGAGGAGGTGCGCGAGACGCTGGCGGTGGCCGCCGAGCGCGCGTTCCATCCGCAGAGCCTGGTCACGGCCGTCGTCGGCTCCGACGAGTGCCTCCACCCGATCGATGCCGACGTGATGCCGCTGCGCGTGTCGTCGGCGCTGGCCCAGCTGGTGGGCGGCAGCGATGCGCCGCTCGACCTGACCACCGCCGACCGATCGATTCTCGTCCGCCTCGCCGAGCACGATCGCGCCTGGGCGACGGCGACCGGCGCGGCGATCGTGGTGCCGCTGCGCGGCCCCGGGAACGACCTCCTCGGGATCCTCGCGCTCGGGCCGAAACTGAGCGAGCTCCCCTATTCCTCCCAGGACAGCGAGCTCCTGGCCGCCGTCGGCGCCTCGGGCGGCTTCGCGATCGACCGCATCCTGATGATGGCGCGGCATGCCCGGGTCCACGGCGCCGAGAGCGTGCTCGATCCCCCGGCCCGCGAATGCGTGGACTGCGGCAGGGTGTTCGGACCCGAGCCGCAGTCCTGCGAGTGCGGCGGCCTGCTGCGGCGCGCCCCGGCGCCGCTGACGCTGGGCGATCGGCTGCGTTTCGAGCGCCGCATCGGCGCCGGCGGGATGGGCGTCGTCTATCGGGCGACCGACCTGCGGCTGCAGCAGCCGCGGGCCGTCAAGACCCTGCCGGTCGCCGACCTGGTGACGACGGCCCGGCTGCGTCGCGAGGCCCGCGTCATGGCGTCGGCCCGACACACCAATCTGGCGACGTTGCACAGCCTGGAGCTGTGGCGGGGCTCGCCGATGCTCGTGATGGAGTTCTTCGAGGGCGGCACGCTGGCCAATCGCCTGCGGCGAGGGCCGCTCGACATCGACGAGATGCTGGCACTGGGCGTGGCCCTCGGCAACGGCCTCGGCGCGCTGCACGGCCAGGGACTCCTGCACCGCGACATCAAGCCCAGCAACATCGGCTTCACCGCCGACGACACGCCGAAGCTGCTGGACTTCGGGCTGGCCAGACTGGCGACAGTGCCCGAGACGGCGGCAGCGGCCGGCGAGGACGGCGCCGACTCGACGTGGTCCCTGACCGGGCTCCTCGACGGCCCCGGCCTGCGCGGCACGCCGGCCTACATCTCGCCGGAGGCGCTCCAGGGTGCGCCGGCGTCCGCCGCCGACGATCTCTGGAGCCTGGCGGTGACCCTGCTCGAGGCCTGTACCGGCCGGAATCCGTTCCGCGCCGCCACGATGGCGGCGACCGTGGCCCGGGTGCTCACCGAGTCGCACCGCGCCGCGGACAGTGCCGGCGCGCTCCGCCCCGAAACCGCCAAGATCTTCGCCACCCTTCTCGGTCCGAAGACCGTTCGTCCGACCTCGGCCCGGCACTTCGTTCGGGCCCTCACGCCAGGTGCAGCCAACGGAGGATGAGATGCCGAAGCCAAACCCCCGCAAGAGACCCGCGCTCGCGTTGAAGCGGCGACCCGTGATCAAGAAGGACCCCTGCGCACACGTGCGGGCCAGCTGCAAGGCCGAGAAGGCCGACATCAAGAAGGCAGCGGGCATCGTCGCCCAGGTGATGGCGCATTTCGGCGCCGGGGTCGGCGCCGAACGCGAACGCACGAATCCTGGCACCAGCGGTCAGGTCTTCGCCACGCCGCTGGACGTCGCGCTGTTCCACGACCTGCTGCTGACCAGCGTGCTGAAGCACCTGGCGACGCTCAACTGGGACACCGACCAGCCCGGCCGCGACTTCGTCTGCAACAACGCCTTCAAGCACGGCGTGCTGGCGTTCAGTGAGGCGGCCGGCGCTCCGCTCGCCTTCGCGGTGATCCTGGACACGCTGCGTGAGATCCAGAAGACCTGCCCGCCGGGTGCCGGCGGCGGCAAGGTCTGCGACTTCTGATCGACCGATGGGGACAGCCGCCGGATGCTCGTCCGGCGGCGTTCCACTGGAGCTGTCATGCCCACTCTCCCGACCCTGGCGGTGTTCCGCCATGCATCCGACCAGCAGGCGTTCGACTGCGGACGCGCCTGCGCGCAATCGATCATCTCCTCGCTCACTCAGGGTGTCCCCAGCGGCAAGGCGCCAACGCCGGCCGAGCAGGCGCAGCCGGTGCCGGTCGTGCAGGACGCGTTGCGCCGACTCGAGGCCGACCCCAACGACCAGCCCTACCGCTGGTTCACCCATCCCGATGAGCTCGCCGCCCTGTTGAAGGGCAACGCCGCGCTGCAGGCGCTCGGACTCACCGATTGGCGCGTCGGCGCCTACGCCTCGCAGGACGAGCTCCTCGAGCACGTCGGGATCACGCTCCAGCGCGGCGTCCCCGCCATCCTGAATCTCCGCACGGAGGACCACTGGGTGACCGTCCGGGCCGTGGACTACGCCAGCGGCGTCGTGTCGTTCGTCTACATGCTCGATCCGCTCAACAAGCGCAACTCGCCCGGTCCGGCCGGTCACACCTACGTCGACGGCTGTGCTACCGACGGCACCATCTTGTGGGAGACCATCGATCTCAAGGCCGGCGATCTCGCGACGTGGGATCTGCCGGTGGGCGGCTTCCCGCCGCCGAACTACGCGGGCAAGTACGTCGCCATCGTGTATGGACCGCCGCCGCGGACCGTCCAAGATCTCATCGACCTCCGGCAGCGGCTCAAGAAGCTGCTCAAGCGCCCCAAAATGCCGACGCCGCCGCTGCGGATCCGCGAGGAGCTGCTGCGCGTGTCCGGCCTGGCCGGACTGCAGGAGCTCACCGAGCTGGTCGCCGAGAACGGTCCGCTGATCGTCCGGCACGTGCAGGATATCGACGCGCAGCTGCGCGGCTACACCATCGCCTCGCTGTTCAGCGAGCGGCTGAGCAGAGGCCTGGTCGGCATCTTCGACTTCGGCGACCAGCAGTTCAAGCACCTGAGGTTGACCGGCGACCGGATGCTGACCGACTCGCTGGCGGGCGATCCCGCCGAACCGCTGTGGTGGACGCGGCAGAAACTGGAAACGTTCTTCTCGCCCTACTTTCCATTCAGGCGCGAGAAGGCCGCCGACGGCCGCATCGTCTACCGGCGTCTCGTTGACGACCACCAGGTGTCAGGCCCCGATTCAGTGGCGTAGCTCGCGCTGATAGAATGCGCCGACATGAGACCTGCCGCGCTCGCCCTCGCCCTGCTCGTCGCCTCGTCGGCGCTCCTGGCGCAGGACCGCCCGCCGCGCGACCCCAAAGCCACGCGTAAGGCCGACCTGGTCGAGCTGGTCACTCTCGACCCGACCATCAAGCTCGACATCCGCTACGCAGCCACCAACAACTTCATGGGCAAGGTGGTCTATCCCGAGGCCCGCGCGTTCCTGCAGCGGCCGGCCGCCGAGGCGCTGCTGGCCGCGCACCGGGAGCTGGCCCGCCACGGCTACGGCCTGATGATCCACGACGGTTACCGTCCGTGGACCATCACCAAGCTGTTCTGGGACATGGCTGCCGGCACGCCGATGCAGGAGTTCGTCGCCGACCCGAAGTCCGGGTCGAAGCACAACCGCGGCTGCGCCGTCGACCTCACGCTCTACGACCTGGCCAACGGCCAGGCGGTGCAGATGCCCGGCGACTACGACGAGCCGACGCATGCGCTCGTATCCGACCTACCGCGGCGGCAAGCCCGAAGAACGCGGCAAGCGCGACCTGCTCCGCGCGGTGATGGAGCGCCACGGCTTCACGGTCGAGCCCAACGAGTGGTGGCACTTCAACTACCAGGACTGGCAGAGCTACCCGATCCTCGACATCTCGTTCCAGGAGGCGTCGAGGCGCTGACGCCGCGATGCGCTACGAGGAGCATCCGCCGCCCGCGGAGGTCGCCCCGTACGTTGCGTGCCTGTGGACGCTGACCGGTTCGGCGCGCCAGCCGTCCTTCGAGCTCATCCTGCCCGACGGCCGGCCGGAACTGGTCGTGCATCGCGGCGACCCGTTCCGCCAGCGGCTTCCTACCGGGGCGACGCGGATTCAGCCGCGGAGGCTGGTGGTGGGCCAGATGACCGGAGGCGTCGCCATCGCTCCGGGCCGGCGTGTCGAATCGATCGGCGTCCGTTTCACCCCCGCCGGCCTGGCGCCGTTGTGTCGATTTCCGCAGGCGCGGATCGCCGATCGAATCGTCGACCTCGACGCCGTGGCGGCGCCGCTGCTCCACACCCTGGCCGAAACAGCGTCGGCAGCCCCGACCCTCGCGGCTGCGGTGGCCCGGCTGCGGACGGCATTGCCCGGCGTCTATGCGGCCGCGGCGCCGGTCGACCCGCGGCTGCTGAGCGCGGTCGCGCGGATCACGGCCGCCGGCGGCACCATCTCGATGGACGCGCTGACCCGTGCCACCGGCACGTCGTCGCGCTGGCTCGAACGGCGCTTTCAGGCCGCCGTCGGCGTCAGCCCGAAGCGCCTGGCCCGTTTGGTCCGCTTCCGCCGCGCGCTCGCCGCGCTCGATGCCAACCCCTCGAACGGCGGTGTCGACGTGGCCCTCGATCACGGCTACTACGACCAGGCGCACTTCATCGCCGAGTTCAGGGCGTTCGCCGGCGACGCGCCCCGCCGCTTCGTCGACCACCGGCTGGCCGAGCTGACCCGGTTCTTCGTCGATCGGGCCGGCCGCTGACGTGTCGCGTTCTTCCAAGACCACCGCGCCCCGGCTGTCGGAGACTGGCCGCCACGGAGGACCGATGACGAGACGAACCCCGGTACGGACAGGCCAGGTCGCGACGATCGCGATGATCGTGCTGGCGGTTGGCGGCGGCACCGCCTTCACCGCGCGGACCCGTGCGGCGGAGCTGCCACGCTGGATCGCCGGCTGCTGGTCGGGGAGCCGCGGTGCCGAGCGCTTCAGCGAGCGGTGGGTGGTCGCCGACGGCAACACCCTGCTCGGCGTCGCGCACACGCTGAAGGGCAGCACGCTCAGCGCGTTCGAGTTCCTGCGAATCGTCGTGCGCGGTGACGAGCTCGTCTACATCGCGCAACCCGGCGGCGCCCCGCCGACCGAGTTCGTCGCCGCGCCGGCCGATCAATCGGCGTCGGCCATCACGTTTGCCAACCCGAAGCACGACTTCCCGAAGCGCGTCGGCTACCGCATGCCCGGTCCCGAGGCGCTGACTGCCTGGATCGACGGTGGCGCCGGCGGCAAGGCGCCGCGCATCGAGTTCGTGATGAGGAAGGCGAACTGCGAGCCCTGATGCCGGACGGCGCATCCTACCAGCGCGGCCGCCGTGCCTGGATGAACTCCAGATAGAGGGTCAAGGCCTCGAGACGTTCCTTGACCGCCTGGTCGGTGGCCACCGCTGGATCGGCCCTGAAGACGTCACCCCAGAGCGGCATCTCGCCAGCGCGGTGCGCTCGATCCGACCCGTCGATCACACGCATGACAGTGGTCGCCGGAAAGACCCCGCCGTTTCGCTCGGCCAGCCGCGTCAAGTCGCTCGGGCGCACGGTCAATTCCTTGATTCGGGGACCGTCGCCATGCCCGGAACGCCCATGGCAGCTGGCGCAGTGGTCGGCGAAGACGGTGAGCCCGAGCCCTTGCGATCGGAGAATGGCGAACCGCTCGTCGACCGTTTGCGCCGACGCGGATGCGAGCAGCCCGGCCCCGAGCACCAACGCTGCCGTCAGGACCGCGAGTCGATGGGACATGACACCCTCCGCAGGAACACACTGCAACCGCCAGGCCACCCACCGCTGGCGCTTAGCCGCCCCCCCCGCACCGTGTGGACGAGCGCTCGAGCGGAAAAATCCCGGCAAGTGTGGAGATTTCCGCGGGCAGACCGCTCACGGCCGCCGGCGGCAACGCTGAATCGCTGGTCAGCGCCCGCCGGAGCCGTTGCGTCGGACGGCACGTCGCTTGCCTCGATGACGGTAGTCGCGATCTCGGGTGGACGAACAGGCGACACGGCTGCGACACCTGAGACGCATCGAAGGAGGGCGCCGTGACAACCGCAACTCTCACCGAGGCCGATGTCCGAGTGCGCGACGCTGTGATGCGACAGCTCGACTGGGACCCCGAGATGGACGCCAGTGCAGTGGGTGTCGCGGCCAGGAACGGGACCGTGACGCTCAGCGGCTTCATCGACACGTATGCCGGCAAGCTCGCCGCCGAGCGCGCCGCCAAGCGGGTTCACGGCGTACGGGCCGTGGCCAACGACATCGACGTAAGCCTTCGCTTCGAGCGGACGGATCCTGATATCGCTCAAGACGCCGCTCAGGCGCTGCAGCTCCACAGCATGATTCCCGAGAACGTTCAAGCGGTCGTCCACAACGGCCATCTCACGCTCACCGGCCGGGTGGCATGGTTGTACCAGCAGGAGGGCGCCGAGAGGGTCGTTCGACATATCCGCGGCGTGCGCGGGGTGTCGAACCACATCACCGTCGCGCCCAACGCCACGAGCCGCGACGTCCGCCACCGCATCGTCCGAGCGCTGCATCAGGACGCCGACCTGGACGCCCGGCACATCACCGTCACCGTGTCGGGCGATACGGCGACGCTGACCGGCACGGTGGGCACCTGGCTGCAATGGGAGTCGGCCGATCGCGCGGCGGCGAATGCGCCCGGCATCGCTCACGTCGACAACCGGATCGCGGTGCAGTCCTTCAACGACGCGAAGACCGACGACTGGGACGAGATCTGCTGAACGGCGGCACCATGCGGACCGTGGCAGCTCACGTCGTAGCGGGACACGTCAGCCGTGGTTTCGAGGCAGTGCGCGACGCGTTCGAAGAGAACTTCGTTCGCCGCGGCGAGCTGGGCGGCGGGTGCTGCGCCTACCATCGCGGCGAGAAGGTCGTCGATCTGTGGGGCGGCGTTCGGAACAAGGCGACCGCCGAGCGCTGGGAGCGGGACACCATGGTCGTCGTGCACTCGGCGACGAAGGGCCTGGCGGCAATGACCCTGGCGATCGCGCACTCACGCGGCTGGCTCGATTATGAGGAGCGGGTGGCGGCGTACTGGCCCGAGTTCGCCCAACACGGCAAGGAAAGGATTACCGTGCGCCAGCTGCTCGCGCACCAGGCCGGCCTGTTCGCCTTTGACGAGCCGGTGGACCGTAGCATCGTCGCCGACCTGGATCGGCTGGCGGAGGTAATGGCGCGTCAAAGGCCGGAGTGGGAGCCCGGGACGCGGCAGGCCTATCACGCGCTCACCCTCGGGTTCTACGAAGGCGAACTGATACGCCGGGTCGACCCCAAACGCCGCACTCTGGGCCAGTTCTTCTACGACGAGGTCGCCGCGCCGCTCGACGAAGCCGTCTACATCCGCTTGCCCGAGGAGATTTCGAATTTCCGTCTGGCCGTGCTGGCGGCGCCGGGCCCGATCGCCCGGCTCCGCGGCTTCCCAGTTCGGCTGACCCTGCAGGCCATGAACCCGCGGTCCCCCATCTATCGCGCGCTGATCGTGAATCCGGGCACGTCGGTGTACCTCGACGAGCAGCGGGTCTACGCCCGTAACCTCGAAGTGCCGTCCGGCAACGCCGTGGGCACCGCGCGCGCGATCGCGCACGCCTACAGCGTCTTCGCCACCGGCGGGGGCGAGCTGGGGCTGCGACAGGAGACGCTCGATTCCCTGGCGGCTCCCGCCACTCCGCCGAGCCACGGCTTCTTCGACGAGTGCATGAAGTCGGACGGCGCCGAGTTCTCCCTGGGCTTCATGAAATCGTGTCCTGCCTTCCGCTTCGGTGGTGCCAGCTCCTACGGATCCCCGGGCGCCGGCGGCGCCATGGGCTTTGCCGATCCGGAGACGGAGATCGGCTACGGCTACGTGACGAGCCAGATGGGGACCGCTCTGACCGGCGACCCGAGGGACGTGGCGCTCAGGCAGGCCCTGGATGCCGCGGTCCGAAACCGATGAGTCCCGGTCTCAGCGTCTGGAGGGTGCCATGAACGTTCGTCCATCGCTGCTCTGCCCCGTCGACTACTCGCCGGCGTCGGCCGGCGCGCTGCGTTACGCCGCAGCCCTGGCCGAACATTTCGTCACGCGGTTGATCGTCCTGGCCGTGCGCGAGGCCGAGCCCGGGCACGCGGAGCTCGAATCGCCGGTGCTTCGCGCCGCGGACGAGCGTGCGTTGGCGGCCTTCGTGGCCGCCACCCTCGGCTCACAGCCGGCGCTCGAGGCGATGTTCGAGTTCGAGCTCGCCGCCGGCGCGCCGGCGGTCGAGATCACGCGCGTCGCCCGCGAGCGAAGCTGCGATCTGATCGTCATGGCCAGACCGAACCGAATCGCTGGCCGAAGCGGCGACACGGCCACCGTCGAGTCGGTGCTGCTCGCCACGACGGCTCCGGTGTTGCTGACACCGTCCATCGAGAGTGGATTTCTCCATGTCGAGGACATGCGCCGCATCGTCCGCCGCATCGTCGTCGCCATCGACGCCGACGCGGAACAGCACCGGCAGCGGGACATCGCGATCGGGTTGGCCGAAGCGCTGGGCGTGGATCTGGCGTTCGAAGACGTGCCCGCACCGGACGACGTCCGGGCAGCCGAGCGCCCATCGGCGCGCCCGCGCATGGCGGACACCGATCTGATGGTCGTCAGCCTGGCCGACCGGCGTGGCCTGGAGCTGCATCCGTGGGCCTCGATCCGCGTGGCGTGCACGACGCCGGCCCTGGTGCTGGCACTCCCGTCACCGGCCTTCAAGCCCCCGGCTCGTCGGCCCGGTATGTTCGCAGCAGGCCGGACCAGTCGTGAGCCGAGCCCAGTGACCGGCTAGAGGCGCCGCTCGCGGCAGCACGACCTCGGCCTCCATGCCCCCATCGGGCCGGTCGCGCAACGTCACCGTGCCGTCCTGCAGCGAGATCAGGCGGTTCACCACCGCCAGGCCCAGCCCGGTGCCATTCGGCCGTGTCGTGAAGAACGGCTCGAACACCCGGTCGCGGATGCCGGGCGCGATGCCCGGTCCGCGATCGCGAACGAGCACCCGGCAGCGATCGCCCTCGGTGGCGACGACGACGTCGACGCCGTCGCCCGGGCAGGCCTGACGGGCGTTGACCATCAGATTCAAGAACGCCGCCCGCAGCATCCCGGCGTCGGCGATGACGGAGCAGTTGACGCCGCCGACGGCGATGGGCGGCCGCCAGGATTGGCCGCAGCGCTCGCGCTGGCCGCCACCTCGACCAGTAGCGCCCGTACATCGACGCTGTGCAAACGTGGCGGGTTGGGGCGGGCGTAGAGCAGGAGGTCGTTGACCTTGTCGTTCAGATCGTCGATCCGTTCGATCATCGCCGCCATCGCCTTCCGGTCGCCGGACTCCGGGACGCGGGTGGCTGATCACCTGCAGCGTGGCGCGCAACCCGGCCAGCGGATTGCGGACCTCGTGGGCGACGATGGCGGCGATCTGCCCGAGGTGGACCAGGGCCGCGCGCTCGCGCAGGTCGGCTTCGGCGCGCTTGCGGGCGGTGATGTCGTAGCGGATCGACAGGTACTGGCGCGGCTTGCCGGCACCGTTGACGAAGGGCACGATCGTGGTGTCGACCCAGTACAGCGTGCCGTCCTTGGCGCGATTGCAGAGCTCCCCCCGCCAGACGCGGGCGCTGGCGATGGTCCGCCACAGGTCTCTGATGTACTCCTTGGGATGGTGGCCGGAGTTCACGATCCGGTGATCCTGCCCGAGCAGCTCGCCTCGCGAGAATTGCGACAGCTGGCAGAACTTGTCGTTGACGTAGGTGATGATGCCCCGCTGGTCGGTGGCGGCGACGATCGCCGCCTGATCGAGGGCATACCGGAGCTCGTCGAGTCCGCGCAGCGTGTCGGCGATGGCGCGCCGCGGCGCTCCCAGGGTCATTGGTGACGACGATGCACGGCTCGCGCCAACGTCGCGGCCTGCCAATTCGACCGTTGATTGCCGTGTCTGCCGCGCGGTAGTCCCCACCGATGCGGAATGTTCCGCAGTCGCCGTTGCCACGGCGCGAGGCGAGGGCGCCATTTCACCACAGGCCTCGTGTGGCATCGGTGTCGGAAGTCCGGAAGCCGCCTAGCGGTCCTGCCGGATCGTGAGGACCGGGCAGGAAGCGGCCCGCACGACGTGGTGGGTCGTCGATCCGAACAGCGTCAGGTCGACCGCCCCGCGGCCGTGCACCCCCATCACGATCAAGTCGGCGTGGCGCTCGACCGCGACCCGCACGACCTCCTTGCCGGCATTGCCCGTGGTCAGCATCGTGTCGATTCGGCAATAGTCGCCGGCATCGGCCGGCACCGTCGCTCGCAGCTTCGCCTCGAGGTCTGCCGTGGTTCGCCGCCGGAACTCGGCGAGGCTCATGCCGGGATCCTGGACCTCGAACATCGGCGGCTCGAACGAGAACGACGCCACGTGCAGAATGGTCAGGCAGGCATCCGACTCGCGGGCCAGCGACAGCGCGTACTCGAGAGCCAGCATCGAGGGCTCGGAGAAGTCGATCGGGCAGACGATGCGCTTGAACACGGGCGCAGTCGCCGGCACCGCGTCCGGCTGGCGGGCCGGTACGGTCAGTACCGGACACGGCACCCGGCGCAGGACGCGCTCGGCGACCGATCCCAGCAGCAGACGCTCGACCCCCGATCGGCCATGCGTGCCGAGCACGACCAGATCGGCGTTCATCTCCCGGGCGAACGCGTCAATCTCGGTGGCCGGGAAGCCTTCACGCACCACGGCGTCGAGGGCGACGCCGGGAGCCATCTCGGCGGATGCAAATTCCCACACGTCGTCTCGGAGGCGCTGGCGGTCGACGTCGGTGAGGACGATCGGCTCGATCATCGCCATGCCGGGTGCGACGGCGGCCGCCGGGGCCGGCGAGAACACGTAGAGGGCAGTGACGCTGGCCTCGTACCAGCGGGCAATCGCCACCGCATGATCGAGCGCCCGCCTTGAATGCTCCGAGAAGTCGATCGCACACAAGATGCGGTTGATCGCCACCATCACCACCTCCATGCTCACCACGCCGCTGCCGGCGTCGTGCGAGCCGACGATCAGTCCTCGCAAGTGGCATGCCGGCCCACCGCGCGTTCGACACCGGCAACGAAAGACGCGCCCGTCCTGGCGGCCGCGGGATTCCCCGCGGCACCGCGGGAAACTTCCCGCGCGGCGGTCGGCATCGCAGGCAGCGGCGTCACGATGCCGACGGCCGACCGCCAGATTCGAGGATTGCCGCGCCACGGCACGACTGTTGCTCGATGCGCACCAGTGGCCGAGGCACCAGGCGTTCAACCCCAGGAGTCTTCCATGAACCTCTCGGACAAGTCGTTCGATCGCGCCACCGATCGCCAGCCACGATCGGTTACGCGTCCGCGTGCAGGCGGAATTCCTCGAAATGCCAGGTCTCGCGGTCTCGCTGGACCAGGCCGCCAGATTGTTCGGCCTCGACGTGAGCAGCTGCGAAGGACGTGCTCACCGAGTTGGTCGACCGCGGGTTCCTGACAACGGCCGACCGCCGCTTCCGACGCGCCGACTGAGGCGATTTCCACGAGGTGTGTCCGATGCTCCGTTCCGTCCCAATCGTCGTCGCGCTGGCCCTGGCCGCCAGCGGCTGCGCCGCGTCCATCGGCGTGAGTTCCCACGTGGCGCCGGGCCGCGACTGGTCCGGCTATCGATCGTTCGAGTGGGCGCCCGCCGACGCCCTGCCGGTTGTCGATCCGCGGCTCGCTGCCAACCTGGTGTTCAACGATCGGATGCACGGAGCGGTGGCCGCCGGTCTGGAATCCCGCGGCTGGACCCGGGGCGATGCTGCTGGCGCCGATGTGTTCATCCATTACCACGCCGTCGTGGCCACTCGCCTCGACGTGGCGGGGATCGACCGTGCCTACGGATCGTGTCCAGGCGGTGAGTGCGACAGCCAGACCGTGGAATACGAGGTGGGCACGCTCGTACTCGACTTCGTCGATGCGCATACACAGCGGCTGATCTGGCGTGGCTGGGCACAGACGAAACTGCATGAGTTGCTCGCCGACCCCGATCGGATGGCTACGACCATCGAGCAGGCGGTGGAGCACATGTTGCAGCGGCTCCCGGTGCCCGGGACGCCGGCAGGGAGGACGCCATGAACGCCGTGATGCAACGCCTGGCCGTGGTGGTCGTGGCCGCGATGGTGCCCGGCTGCGCCAAGATGGAGGTGAACTCCTACGCTGGCCGGCCTCCTCTCCAGGCAGCGTCTCGCACGACCTATGCGTGGGGCGACGCGTCAGTGCAGCCCACCGGCGACCCGCGCCTCGACAACAACGAGATCTTCGAGGCCCGCGTACGAGCGGCAGTCGAACGGGCGTTGACCGAACGCAAATGGCAGAAGGCCGCGGGCGCTCCGGACGTGCTGGTGCACTTCCACGTCAGCGTCGTCCAGGATCTGATGTTCACCGGTGCGGAGACCGCGGCCGGTTACTGCACGGACTGCAAGCCTGAGGTCTACGACTCCGGCACGCTGCTCATCGACATCGTCGACGCGGCGGACCAGCGGCTGATCTGGCGCGGCTGGGCCAAGGGCAACGTGAGTGGCCTGGTCGACAACCAACGCTGGCTCGACGAGCAGGTGGACCAGGCGGTGGTCCGGATCTTCGAGAGGTGGCCGGCCGCCTTCTGATCGGCACCGGTCAGAGGCGTTCGCCGGCTGGCGTCGCTGCTAATGGCGGCCAGAAACCAAGGAGTTACCAGTGCGTCTCCAAGACGTCATGTCCACCGATGTGAAGAGCGTGGCCCCTGACACGCCGGCCGAGGTCGCGTGGACGACGATGACCGGCCACGGCATCCACCACCTCGTGGTCGTCAAGGACGGAAGGGTTGCCGGCGTGCTGTCGAACCGCGATGCCGGCGGGCGTGCCGGAGCCGCGCTGCGGCGCCACTGCGCCGCCGCCGATCTGATGAGTGAACCGGCGATCGTGGCTGAGCCGTCGACCACCGTTCGGAAGGCCGCCAACCTGATGCGCGGGCGCTCGATCGGGTGCCTGGTCGTCGTCGAAGCCGGTCGTCTGTGCGGGATCGTGACGGTGTCGGACCTGCTCGAGCTGGTCGGTCGCGGCCTCGATCGCGGCGCCAAACAGCCACGTCGCCGGGGGCTGTCGCATCGCGTGCCGCATCAGAAACACCGGCGAACGACGGCCGCCTGGTAGCGCGTCGCCTTGGCATGGGCAGGTGGCCGACAATGCGCCCCCTCGATCACGCGACGCCGTCCGGCACCACGACTGCGGACGCTGGTCACCTTGCCGTTCGTCTACTCGCTGCTGGTGCCGATTGCGCTGCTCGATCTGTGGGTGCGGCGTATCAGTGGCTCTGTTTTCCGCTTGTATCGCATCGGTCGAGCCCGGCGCCGCGATGCACCTGGTGATCGACCGGCATCGCCCGCCCACCGCTTCGCCGCCTTCGGCGATGAGCGGGGTTACCGGCGCGGCTTGATATTGCTGCGGGCCAGGCTGGAGCCGGCAACCCGGCTTCGCCCGCGGCGCGGCGGCGCCGCTGCGTCGGCCCTACCACGGCGGCAGGGTCCTGAACAGGAATTCACGGAGAAACGGGTCGTCGGACTGGCGAAGATCGTCGGCGCCACCCTGAAATAGATCCGCCCCTCGTGGAGCACCACGAACGTGACCAGGCCCTCTGGGCCGATGCAGCTGGCCGGATGGACAGCCGCGAGTCGTCGCGTACCGCCTGATGGTCGGCCAGGTAGAAGGCGTCCCGGATCTGGTGCGTGGCGACCACCGCGGTCACGAGTTCGATGTCGCGCAGCTTGAGGATCTCGTCGTCGAGCCGCGATGCGGTCATCGGATCGAGCCCCGACGTGGGATCGTCGAGCAGCAGCAACCCCGGCTTGTGCGCGATGGCGCGCGCCATCGCCACCCGACGCCGCTGGCCTCCCGACAGCGCCGAGGGCAGCCGGTCCCCCAATCCCGCCAGCCCGATGAAGTCGAGCACCTCGTCGACGCGGGCATGGACCGCCGGCCGAGGCATGTCCGTCTCCTCGAACAGCCGGTAGCCGACGTTCTCGGTGACCGTCAGCGAGTCGAACAACGCGCTCTCCTGGAACAGCATGCCGATTCGGCCGCGCAGCCGCAGGAGGTCGGCCTCGGACATCCGCTCGATGCGGTGATCGTCGACGACGATCGAGCCCGAATCGGGCCGCAGCAGCCCGAGCATCAGCTTGAGAGTCACCGACTTGCCGGATCCACTCGCCCCGAGCAGCACCGTCAAGCTGCCGTGCGGCACCGCAAACGACACGTCGTCGAGCACGACGTGATCGTCGAAGGCGAAACAGACGTGCTCGAACGCCACGGCGGGTGGCGGCGCCACCGCAGCGGCGGGCGCGTTGCCTGCTGCGACGGGAGTTCTTACCGCTTCCACGGCCGCCTCAGTAAGCGATCCGCCGACCGCTGGCCACCGGTGGCGCACCGACACGGATCCTCGCGTCCACCACGGTCAACCCGTGGCTGAACACCCTGACGGGGTTGAGGTCCATCTCCAGGATCTCGGGGCACCTGGTCACCAGCGCCGACACGCGCCGCAGGAGATCGGCGATCGCCGCGCGGTCGGCGGGCGGAGCGCCGCGGTAGCCATTCAAGATCGCGCTGCCCGGCATCGTGCCGACCAGCTCGTCCACATCCACGTTCGACAACGGGGCGAGGCGAGCCGACGGTGCCTCGAGGAGCTCGACGAGCGTGCCGCCGAGGCTGCACAGCACCACCGGGCCGAAGCTGGGGTCCTCGACGGTGCCGATGAGCAGCTCGACGCCGGGCCCGACCATTGGCTGGACCAGGTAGCCGGCGAGTTGGCTCCCGAGGCTCTTCTGCATGGCGTCGGCGGCCTCGGCCACCGCTTCGCCGTCGCGCAGGTCGAGGCGAACGCCGCCGACGTCGGACTTGTGGAGGATGGTGGCACCGACGGCTTTCAACGCCACCGGATAGCCGATGGTGCCGGCAGCGGCGACGGCCGCCGCCCGGTCGGTGGCCGTCACCGAGCGCACGACGGCGATGCCGGCGGCGCCGAGCAGGGCGGTCACGTCCACGGCCGGCAGCCAGCCGCCGCCGGCGGCCATCGCCCGATCTACGACGGTACGGGCAGCGTCGGCGAGCCGCATCGGCGCGGCGGCGCTCTCCGGTCGCCGGCGCCAGGCGCCGTAGCCTGCCGCCCGCGCCATTGCCTTCGCCGCGGACTCGGGAAATCGGAACGCCGGCACCGCACCGAGCTCGACCGGCGCACTCGCCGCCTGCATGAACACTGCCGCCACCGGCTTGTCCCGGGCGCCGTTCGCCGCGGCGGCGATCGCCGTCGCGACCTCGGCCGGCGTCGTGACCAGGGGCGGCACGTAGATCGCCACCGCGCTGTCGATGCCGGGATCGGCGAGCATCAGCTGCAGGGTCCGACCGTAGTCGGCGGCCGTCGCCGACGCGAGCATGTCGACGGGATTGCCGACGCTGGCGGCCGGCGGCAGCGACCCGGTGAGAGCCGTGATTGTCGCCTCGCGCAGCACGGGCACGGTCATCCCCGCCGCTTCGGCGGCGTCGGCGGCCAGAATCGCCGCTCCACCGGCGTTGGTGAGAATCCCGAGGCGGCGACCGGTGGGCACGCCTTGCCGGGACATCAACGCGGCCACGTCGAACATCTCCTCGAGCGTGTCGACACGGATGATGCCGGCCTGCTCGAAGAGGCCGCTGACGATCACCTCGGAGCTGGCCAGCGCGCCGGTGTGCGAGCTCGCCGCCCGCTGCCCTGAGCGCGAGCGGCCGGCCTTGATGGCGACGATCGGCTTGTCGCGGCTGATCCGCCGGGCGATGCGGGTGAAGGCCCGCGGATTCCCGAAACTCTCCAGGTAGAGGAGGATCAGGCGGGTTCTGGGATCGCCGGCCCAGTACTGCAACAGATCGTTCGACGAGACGTCGGCCTTGTTGCCGATGGACGCGAAGCTCGAGATCCCCAGCCCCAGTTGACGCGCGCAATCGAGAATGGCCAGGCCGAGGGCGCCGCTCTGCGTGCACATCGCCACCGTCCCCGGACGGTGGGAACACCGGCGAGAACGTGGCGTCGAGGCCGACGGCGGGATCGCTGTTCAGGATGCCGAGGCAGTTGGGGCCGACCAGGCGGATGCCGGCGTCCCTGACCCGCTCGAGCAGCCGGTCTTGCGCGGCGCGGCCGTCGGCGCCGCTTTCGGCGAAGCCTGCCGAGATGACGACGATGCCACCGACCTTGGCGGCGATGGCCGAATCGACGACGGCGGGAACGCTGGCCGCCGGCACCACCACGACGGCGAGATCGATCGGGCCCGGCACGTCCTCCAGTCGCGCGTACGCCGTCACGCCGTCGCAGGCCTCGGCTCTGGGGTTGATCGGAATCACCTCGCCGGTGAATCGCGATCGCAGATTGCCGAAGACCGCGGCGCCGATGCCGCCGTGGTGACCGACGCCCACCACCGCGACCCGGCGCGGCTCGAAGATCGGTCGCAGGGACGCCGCCGTCGCCACACGCGAGCGGTCGAAGCGGCGTCGCTCGTTGTCCTCCGCATCGCCGATCTCGATCCGAACGGCGTTGGTGCCGGACTGCTGATCGAGATCGACCGGATATCCGGAGTCGCGGAAGACGTCCAGCATCCGCTTGTTGCCAAACAGCACGTCGGCCGTCAACGTGTCGATTCCCGCGGCCCGCGCCACCTCGGCCAGCAGCTCGATCAGCCTGGTGCCGAGACCCCGTCCCTGCAGCGCATCGGTGATCGCCACCGCGCATTCCGCTTGACGCACGTCCCGTGGGTCCCTCACGTAGTTGGCCACGCCGACGACGGCGCCGGCGCTCTCCGCGACGATCGTGAAGCACCTCGACGGCTGGGACGGGTCGAGATCGGGAAGCGGCACCGCGTCGGGGCGACACGCGGCCAGGAAGCGCAGATGCCGGCTCTCGGGCGACAGATCATGGAAGAAGGCGCGGATGGCCGCCGCGTCGGCGGGCGCGGCCGCACGAACGTGCAGCGTCGAGCCGTCGCGGAGCACCACGTCCCATCCGGTGTCAGGCACTTCCGAGGCCAGCATGCGGCCGCCAGGAGCAACTTCGCTGCCAGCCCCTGACGGCGCCGATCCGGTCCAGAGCCGCGGCTGAGTGGGGATTAATCCGACTGGTGCGCGTTATTCCGCGGTCGCCAGGGCATCTGCGGGGCGACCTCGCGGGCCAGGGTCGCGACCGCGGAGGGCGGCCCGGTCGTGTCGATGCGGGGCCAGGAAATCGTGCCGAGCGGCTGGGCGCGCTGCGCGTCGAGCACGGCCACCGTCGCATCCGAGGCGCCGCCGGCCCGGGCCCGGATCCGGGCGGCTTGTTCCTCGGGCCTGGCGTCGAGCCACAGCCCCACGAATGGCACTCCGGCCCGCGCGGCCACGGCGGCGATTGCGTCACGGTCCTCGCTGCGGGCGTGGACCGCATCCACGATGGCCGGCCGGCCGGTCGCCAGCACTGCGGCCGCCCGCGCGCTCATCGCGGCGTAGACCCGCCGTTTGGCGTCGGCGGTGTATGCGCTGGCCGGTAACCGGCGCTCCAGCGGGACGCCCTCGAGTTGTTTGCGGACGACATCACTGCTGACGATCACGGCGCCGGGTACGCTGCCGAGCAGCGGCGCCAATCGAGCGGCGACCGTCGACTTGCCCGAACCGGACAGGCCGCCAAGCGCCACCAGTGCCGGGCGAGGCGGCGACGACAGCGCAATCGCCAAGTCGAGATACTCGCGCGCGCTCGTCCGCTGCCTGGCCGCGCCGTCAGGTTGCAGCCGGACCGCCTCGGCCGTGGTCTTGGCCCGGATCGCCGCGCGGCAGGCCAGGAACAACGGCAGCAGGGTCAGGCCGTCGAGCGCATGTTCGGCCTCGACGTAGCGCTGGAACACGGCGTGCGCGTGCACGTCGAGGCCGCGGTGGGCCAGGTCCATCAACAGGAAGGCCAGGTCGTACCAGACGTCGACGCAGGCCACCGCGTCGTTGAACTCGATGGCGTCGAACAACACCGGCCGCCCGTCGAGCCACACGACGTTGCCGAGGTGGAGATCGCCGTGGCAGCGGCGTACCCAGCCGCCAGCGCGGCGCGCCTCGAGCCTGGCATCGTGATCGTGCAAGGCGGCCGTACAGCGACGGGTGAGTTCGAGGGTGCGTTGCCGGTCGAGCACATCCGTCAGAACGGCGAACTCGCGCTCGTTGCCGTCGATCACCCACGACATGCCGGCCCGGCCACCCTCGCGAGGGGTTCGTTCCGCGGCGTCGTGAAGGGCGCGAATCGCCTCGCCCAGGGGGGCCATCGACGCCAGGGGCAGGGCGCCACGCTCGGCCAGCGCATCGAGCAGCAGCCGATCGTCGAAGCGCCGCATCACCACGACCCAGTCGATCGGCGACCCGGGGCCGGCCAGGGCGATCGAGCCGTCGGCCTGTCGGGTCACCGGCGCGACGCCCAGGTACACGTCCGGGGCGGTCCGGCGATTCACCGCCAGTTCGGCCTCGCAGGCCTGCCGCCGCTTCTCCGGTGTGGAGTAGTCGAGATAGTCGTAGCGAACCGCGCGTTTCAGCTTGTAGGCGCGCTCGGGCGTCAGGAACACCACCGAGGCGTGCGTGTCACGCCGCTCAACCGGGCGCGCGCCTCTCTCGAGGTTGCCTGGTGTGCCCAGGAAGGCCAGCACGTCGGTCTGATCGCCGGTGGAGGTCAATCGCCCCGTCGCCGCCGCGCGGCGTCCTCCACGCGTCGCCGGACGACGCGGAACGTCTCTCGGATCGCTTCCATCTCGTCGCGATGCTCCCCGCCTCCGGGCATCCTGCGACGCCGTGCGGTCTGCAGCCCCGCGCCAGCCGCGTGATAGTACTCGATCGCCAGCAGGTCCTCGGGCAGGGTCACGTCAACGGCCACGCAGATTTCGCGGCCGTGCCGCTGATGTCGGTGCGGGACTTCGAGCACGACGCGGCATCCCTGGATGTCGGGATGGTAGTGCTCGAGCCAGGTGACGCGAGAGCGGATCTCGTCGGCAACAGCCGGCGCCGGCTCCAAGTTCCGAAACGTGATGTCGACTGGCGTGGTCATGGCTGTGGTCGCTCTGAAGGGACCTGCGCACGCCAGTCGCAAGGGCCGTGCCGTCGAGATCGCTGGGATGGCCGGCCGCCGGGCGCGTCACGTTGCGAATTTTTGCCCTGCCCGCGGTGAATTTCGCTGCCGCGCCGGGTGGCCGTCGCGGGTGGGCTTGTCGGGCCTCGGTAGCGAACGGCGCGGTGGTCGTGCCATGACGAGGCGCGATGATGGTCAGCTATCATCACCGGCGATGACGCGTGGCCCGTCGGATCTGACCCGGCTCGGGATTGGCGTGGCGGCCGTGGCCGCGGTGACCTGGCTGTTCTCGACGTGGTTGCGGGTCGCCAACGCCGCCACCGTCTCGACGGCACTGCTCCTGGTCGTGCTGCTCGTGGCCGCCACCTCACGCCTCTGGGTGGCGGTGACGACGTCGGTGGTGGCGATGCTCGCGTTCAACATCGGGTTCCTGCCGCCGGTGGGGACGCTGACCATGGCCGATCCCGCAGAACTGGGTGGCGCTGGCCGCCTTCCTCGCCGTCAGCCTGGTGGCCAGCAACCTGTCGGCGGTGGCCCGGGCGCGCGCCACTGAAGCGCTCAGCCGGCGCGACGAACTGGCCCGGCTCTTCGACCTGAGCCGCGATGTCCTGATGGGCACCGAAACCCGCGAGGCGCTGGCAACGCTGGCCCGGTCGGTGGCCCGGCGCTTCGATCTGACGTCGGTCGCGATCGCGCTGCCGCGGGGCGACGACTGGGACATCTACGACGCCGGCGCCTCGATGCCGCTCGACACCCGCGAGCTCGCCTCGGCGTTGGCGTCCGCGCAGACCACGCTCGAGTTCGATGCCTACGCCCGTACCTACGCCGGGCACCGGACGATGCAGAGCGACGACGGTCGCACCGTGCGCCTGGTGCCGCTGCGCGTCGGCACGCGGCCGATCGGGCTCCTCGCGGCGGTGGGCCGTCCGGTCGAGCCCGGCACTCTCGACGCGCTCGCCGGCGTGGTGGCCATCGGCGATCGAGCGGGCGCAGTTCCTCGAGGAACGCAAGACCGGAGCGCTGACCCGGCAGAGCGAACAACTCAAGACGGCGCTGCTGGCGTCGCTCGGCCACGACCTGCGCACGCCGCTGACCGTCATCCGCGTCGCCGCCGCCAACCTGCAGGCCGGCGCGCTCTCCGAGACGGACCGGCTGGACCAGAGCGAGCTGATCCAGGCCGAGGTGGAGCGGCTGCAGCGGCTGTTCCACAACATCCTCGAGATGGCGCGGCTCGATGCCGGCGGCGTGGCCACCGAAGCGCGTCCGGCCCACCCGTCGGAGATCGTCGCCGCCGCCCGCGACCAGGTGGAGCACGCCCTACGACAGCACGTCGTCGCGGTGACCACCGAGCCCGACGAGCCGGTGCGGCTCGACCCCCGCCTCACCGCGTCGGCGCTCGCGCACGTGCTCGAGAACGCCGCGCAGTACTCCCCGGCGGGCTCGCCCATCGAGATTGCCGCCTCGGCGACGACGGCGGGACTGACGGTGGCCGTTCGCGACCACGGGCCGGGTATCGCGGCCGCCGACCTGCCCCGCCTCTTCGAGCGGTTCTATCGCGGCGACGCGTCGCGGGCCCGCATCTCCGGCACCGGCATGGGTCTGTGGATCGCGCGTGGCCTGCTGGCCGTGCAGGGCGGCCGGATCTGGGGCGAGAACTGCCCCGACGGCGGGGCCCGCTTCACGCTGGTCGTTCCGCCGGCCGCGACCGGCGGCGCCGACCCCTCGGGCTCCCCGCCCGCCACATGACCGCCGGCCCACGCATCCTGCTCGTCGACGACGAACCGGCCATCCAACGCGCCGTCGGGCCGCTGCTGCGCGCGCGTGGCTATCAGGTCGAGGTCGCCGGCACCGGCGCCGAGGCCCTCGCCCTGGTCGCCGACCGGAGCCCCGACCTGGTCGTGCTCGACCTCGGCCTGCCCGACCTCGAAGGGACCGAGGTCTGCCGGAGGATCCGGCTGACCTCGAAGATGCCGATCGTCGTGCTCTCGGCGCGCGGCGCCGAGGCCGACAAGGTGCAGGCGCTCGACCTGGGCGCCGACGACTACGTGACCAAGCCGTTCGGCCCCGAGGAGCTGCTGGCGCGGATCCGCGTCGCCCTCCGCCGTGTCACCACCGACGAGACGGTGGAGACCGGCCAGGTGCGGGCCGGCGATCTGACCATCGACTACGACCGTCGCCGCGTGGTCCGCGGCGACGCCGAGATCCGGCTGACGCCCAAGGAACTCGAGCTGCTGTCGCTGCTCGCCCGCAACCACGACCGGGTGCTGACCCATCGCACGATCCTCAAGGCGATCTGGGGCGCCAACGCCGTCGAGCAGCCCGAGCACCTGTGGACGCTCGTCGCCCAGCTCCGCAAGAAGATCGAGGTCGATCCGGCCGCGCCGCGCTATCTCATCAGCGAACCGTGGGTCGGCTACCGGTTCTCGACCGGCGACCCCCCAGGCTGATCGGCACGCGCTCACTCACAGCAGCGTGCCCCGCAGGATGGCGATGCCGACCGAGAAGTAGATCACGAGGCCGGTGACGTCGACGAGCGTCGCCACGAACGGCGCCGACGAGGTGGCGGGGTCGAATCCCAGGCGTCGCAGGGCGAACGGCAGCATCGATCCGACCAGCGTCCCCCAGAGGACGACCCCGACCAGGGTCAGTCCGACGGTGAGCGCGACGAGCAGCCAGTGCGGGCCGTAGAGGTCGGTGAACAGCGACCAGCCGGCGATTCTGGCGAAGCCGATCGCGGCGAGGATGCCGCCGAGCGACAGGCCGGACACCAGCTCGCGGCGCGCCACCCGCCACCAGTCGCGCAGCCCGATCTCGCCGAGGGCGAGGGCGCGAATGACCAGGGTCGAGGCCTGCGAGCCGGAATTGCCGCCGCTCGAGATGATGAGTGGCACGAACAGCGCCAGGACCACGGCCCGGGCGATCTCCTCCTCGAAGAATCCCATCGCCGTCGCCGTCAGCATCTCGCCGAGGAACAGGACGACCAGCCAGCCGGCGCGCTTGCGAATCATCTTCGGCAGCGAGATCGCCATGTACGGCTCCCCGAGTGCCTCGCTGCCGCCGAAGCGCTGCAGGTCGCGGGTGGCCATCTCCTGCGCGGCGTCGAGCACGTCGTCGACGGTGACGATGCCGATGAGCACCCCCTGCGCATCGACGACCGGCAACGCCGTTCGACCCTCCCGCCGGAACACCTCGACGGCGCCGCGCTGATCGTCGGTGGCGCGCAGCGCCACGAATCGCCGCGTCATTAGTTCGGCGACCCGTCGCGCCGGCGGCACGAGCAGCACTTCGCGGACCCGGAGGTCGTCGATGAGCAGGCCCCGATCGTCGATGACGTAGAGCACGTTGAGCGTCTCGGAGTCGTGGCCGTGGACCCGGATGTGGTCGAGCACCTCCTGCACGGTCCAGTCGGCGCGGATCGCGACGTAGTCCGGAGTCATCAGCCGGCCGACCGAGTCGGCGGGGAAGGCGAGCAGGGCCTCGGCGCGGCCCCGCTCGTCGGCGGGCAGCACGTTCAGCAGCGGCTGGACGCCGAGCGCCGGCAGCTCGCTCAGGAAGAGCGTCCGGTCGTCGTCGGCCATGTCGTTCATGAGCAGGGCCAGGTCGTCCGGCGCCATCGCCGCTGCCAGCCGTCGTTGCGCCGGCGTGGCGAGGAACTCGAACACCGCCACCGCCGCCCGGGTGGGCAGCATCATCAGCACCCGGGCTTGATCGGTGACCGGGAGCGCCGCCAGCGCCTCGGTAACGCGGCGGAGCGGCCACTGCACCAGCACGTTGCGGATGGTCGTGGCGTTGGTGTTGCGCAGCAGCGATTCGAGCCTGTGTGCGTCAACCGTGGAAGTCATCACGCCCTCCCCGCGCTCGAATTAGCTCATGCTGCTCGGCCCCAGCCTAGAGCCCGAGCGCCGAAGCATTCCCTGAGGACTCCCTCAAAAAGTGCCCAAGAGAATCCGCCGGGGCGCGAAGAAATCCCCACGAGACCGCCCCTGGTTCGGTGCGAGCGCGGCATTTCTCAATGAATCGCCGCGGCACGAGCCGTGCAGCTCCGGCGCGCGGCGGCAGAACGGGATTCTTCAGCGCCTTCTGAGGAACTTCTTCGCCGCTTCTCAGGGCGGGCTCGCTAACGTGATTGACAAGGAGTTGGTCGTCATGAACCTCGTTAGCAAGTCTCTGTTCGCGGTCGGACTCGTGGTGGGCGTCTCGGCGCTGGCCGCCGCGCAGCCGGCCCCGTCGTCCCCGGCCGCCCCGGCCGGGCAGGAACCGGCCGCCCAGAGCGCGGCCGCGCCGCCGCCGGCCGGGCCCTTCGACGGCGTCAAGTTCGGCGTCGCCTTCGAAGGCTTCTATCAATACAACTGGAACGAGCCGTACGACCGGATCAACCTGCTCCGGGCCTACGACACGCGGGCCAACGTCTTCGGCATCCAGCAGGCCGCGATCGTCGTCGATGGGGCGCCCGACGTCGCCGCCGGCCGCCGCTTCGGCGCCCGCGTCGACCTGCAGTTCGGCCAGGCCACCGAGACCGTGCAGGGCGGCGCCGCCAACGAGCCGCGGCCCGATGTCTACCGCCACGTCTGGCAGGCCTACGGCACCTACGTCTTCCCGGTGGGGCGCGGCCTGCAGGCCGACTTCGGCAAGTTCGCCTCGAACCTCGGCTACGAGACCAACTACGCCAAGGACAACAACAACTTCTCGCGCGCCTACCTGTTCAACTTCCTGCCGTTCTACCACTCGGGGCTGCGTCTCAGCCTGCCGGTCAGCGACGCCGTGACGGTGATGTACATGCTCACCAACGGCATCCAGCAGACCGAGGACTTCAACGACTACAAGAGCAACCACTTCACCGCGATCATCAAGCCGACCGGCAGCATCACCTGGACGACCAACTACTACTTCGGCCAGGAGCAGCCCGACGGCGGCGAACCCGACGGGCCCGACGGCTTCTTCCGCGTGTTCGACACCTACGTCGCCTACACCCCGACCTCCGCGCTCAGCTTCGGCCTCGACGTCAACTACGTGACCAACGAGGTGAACAAGGTCGACGACGCGCTGTCGCTCCAGGGCCTCGGCGTCTACGGGCGCTATCAGCTGAGCACGCCGCGGCGCTGGCGGTGCGCTACGAGCGCCTCGACGACGAGGGGCTGTTCGGCGGCATCGATCAGGTGCTGCAGGAGATCACCGCGACCCTCGAATACAAGTTCGCCGACGGCTTCCTGGTTCGCGGCGAGTACCGCCGCGACTGGTCGAACGAGCCGTTCTTCACCGGCGCCGCGTCCCGACGATCTGCGCGACGACCAGAACACCGCCCTCATCGGCCTGGTGTGGTGGTTCGGCAACAAGACCGGTGCCTGGTAGGAGGTGGATCGAGATGCTGCTGGGAATGATCGTCCTGGGCGTGGTGACGTTCGTCGCCATGTTCGCCTTCGTCGTCCTCTGCGACCGAGTCTGAGGGAGCACGCATGACCGTGTTGTCGCTGTTGTTGAGCGTGGCTGCGTTCGTGTACCTGGTGTACGCGATGCTGCGGCCGGAGAAGTTCTGAGGCGTCTATGGGCACCGAATACATCGCCGTCGTCGTCACGATCGCCTTCACGATCGCTGACCAGCCTGGCCATCGGCCAGTACATGTTCAAGGTGTTCACGGGCCAGCGCACGCTGCTCGATCCGGTGTTCGTGCCGATCGAGCGGCTGGTGCTGCGCGTCGTCGGTGTCGATCCGGCCGACGAGCAGACCTGGAAGCAATACGCCGTGTCGCTGCTCGCGTCGAACGTCGTGATGTGGCTGGTGACCTTCGCGATCGTCTCGCTGCAGGGCGTGCTGCCGCTGAACCCGGACGGCATCGCCCACATGGAGCCGACGCTGTCGTTCAACACCATCTCGAGCTTCGTGACCAACACGAACCTCCAGCACTACAGCGGCGAGACCGGGCTGTCGTACTTCTCGCAGATGTTCGTGATCACGTTCCTGCAGTTCGTGACCGCGGCCACGGGCATGGCGGCGTGCATCGCGACGATTCGCGGCCTGGGCGGCAACCGGCTGGCCACGCTCGGCAACTTCTACGTCGACTGCACGCGGGCGACGGTGCGGGTGCTGCTGCCGCTGGCGCTGCTGGTGGCGACGATCATTCTCTGGCAGGGCACGCCGATGACCTTCGAGGGCGCGGCGCAGGCCACGACACGTCGAAGGGCCCGAGCAGGTCATCGCCCGCGGCGTGGCGGCGCCCGAGGTGGCGATCAAGCAGCTCGGCACCAACGGCGGCGGCTACTTCGGCCCGAACTCGGCGCATCCCTACGAGAACCCGACGCCGCTGACCAACTTCGTCGAGACCTGGTCGATCACCATCATCCCGATGGCGATGGTCTGGACGCTCGGCCACATGGTGGGCCGGCGGCGGCTGGCGGTGGTCGTCTTCGCGCACCATGCTCGCCCTCTACCTGCCGATGGTCGCCTTCGCCGTCGGCCAGGAGTTCGGCGGCAACCCGGCCATCGCCGCCATGGGCGTCGACCAGACGACCGGCTCGATGGAGGGCAAGGAGGTTCGCCTCGGTGCCGGCCTGTCGGCGCTGTGGGCGGTGACGACCACCGTGACGTCGAACGGATCGGTCAACTCGATGCACGACTCGATGACGCCGCTCGGTGGTCTCATGCCGCTCATCGGCATGTGGCTGAACAACATCTTCGGCGGCGTCGGCGTCGGCTTCATCAACATGCTGATCTTCATCATCGTGGCGGTGTTCATCGCCGGCATGATGATCGGCCGCACGCCCGAGTTCCTCGGCAAGAAGGTCGAAGCCCGCGAGATGAAGCTGGCCAGCCTGGCGCTGCTGTGGCATCCGCTGGCGATCCTGGTCGGCACCGCCGTCGCCTGCTACGTCTGGGCGACCACCGCCGACCCCGGCACCGCGCTGGCCTGGCTCAAGAACCCGGGGCCGCACGGCTTCTCCGAGATGCTCTACGAGTTCACCTCGGCGGCCGCCAACAACGGCTCGGGATTCGAGGGGCTGGGCGACAACACCCCGTTCTGGAACATCGGGACCGGGATGGTGATGCTGCTGTCGCGCTACATCCCGATCATCGCGCCGCTGGCGCTGGCCGGATCGCTGGCGGCCAAGCCGGCGGCGCCCGACACCGCCGGCACGCTGCGCGCCGACAGCGCCACGTTCGGCGTCACGCTGTGGGCGGTGATCGTCATCCTCGGCCTGCTGATGTTCATGCCGGTCGCGGTGCTCGGGCCGATCGCCGAGCATCTGGCACTGGTCGGCTGAGCCGGCCGCTACGAGAGAGCACTCGAATCATGGCCAAGGAAATCCGTCAGGCGGTGTTGTTCACCCTCATCACGATGCTGCTCTGCGGCGGCGCCTACCACGGCGTCGTCTGGGCGATCGGGCGGGTGGCGTTCCCGGCGCAGGCCGAGGGCAGCCTCATCCGCGCCGCCGACGGCACGGTGGTCGGCTCGCGGCTGATCGCGCAGAAGTTCACCCGCGCCGAGTACTTCCAGCCGCGGCCGTCGGGCGTCGACTACAACGCCGCGTCCACCGGCGGCACCAACTACGGCCCGTCCAATCCCGACCACCTGAAGGCCGTGCAGGAGCGCCTCGACGCCGCCACGGCGCAGGAAGGCGTCCCGGCCGCGCAGGTGCCGTCGGAGATGGTGACGGCGAGCGGCGCCGGGCTCGATCCGCACATCCCGCCTGCGGCCGCTGACCTGCAGGCGCCGGCGGATCGCCACGGCGCGGAACGTCCCGCTCGACCGCGTCCGCCAGCTCGTCGCCGATCACACCGAGCCGCCGACGCTCGGCCTGCTGGGGCGGGCCCGCGTCAACGTGCTCGAGCTGAATCTTGCGCTCGACGCCGCGCTCGGCGCCCCGGCGCCGGCGGCCAACAAGTAGTCGAGGAACATCATGTCCGACCGTGCCCGCACCATCTCGCTCTGGGATCCCGCCATCGTCCGACAGGCGTCGCTCGATGCGATCACGAAAGCTCGACCCGCGCGTCCAGGTCAAGAACCCGGTGATGTTCATCGTCGAGGTCGGCAGCCTGCTGACGACCGTGGTCTTCCTGCAGGAACTGCTGTCCGGCACCGGGCAGCCGCTCTTCACCGGGCAGGTCGCCTTCTGGCTGTGGTTCACCGTGCTGTTCGCCAACTTCGCCGAGGCGATGGCCGAGGGCCGCGGCAAGGCGCAGGCCGACACCCTGCGCAAGACGCGCACCGAGACCGTCGCCCACCGGCGCCGGGCCGACGGCAGCCTCGAAACGGTGCCCGCCGCCAGCCTGCGCAAGGACGACGTGGTGCGGGTGGTCGCCGGCGAGTTCATCCCCGCCGACGGCGAGATCATCGAGGGCGTCGCCTCGGTGGACGAGTCGGCGATCACCGGCGAATCGGCGCCGGTCATCCGCGAATCCGGCGGCGACCGCTCGGCGGTCACCGGCGGCACGCGCGTGATCTCCGACTGGATCGTCGTGCGCGTCACCTCCGATCCCGGCCACACCTTCCTCGACCGGATGATCGCCCTGGTCGAGGGCGCCGAGCGCCAGAAGACGCCCAACGAGATCGCGCTGAACATCCTGCTGGCGGTGCTGACGCTCGTCTTCCTGCTCGTCGTCGTCACGCTGCAGCCGTTTGCGCACTACGCCGGCACCGACATTCCGATCCCGGTCCTGATCGCGCTGCTCGTCTGCCTGATCCCGACGACGATCGGCGCGCTGATCTCGGCCATCGGCATCGCCGGCATGGACCGCCTGGTGCAGCACAACGTGCTGGCGATGTCGGGACGCGCGGTCGAGGCCGCCGGCGACGTCAACACGCTGCTGCTCGACAAGACCGGCACCATCACCCTGGGCAACCGCCAGGCGACCGAGTTCCTGCCGGCGGCCGGCGTGACCGACGCCGAGCTGGCCGACGCGGCGCAGCTGGCCTCGCTGGCCGACGAGACGCCCGAGGGCCGCTCGATCGTCGTGCTGGCCAAGGACAAGTACAAGATTCGCGGACGGGAGCTGGCCGACAAGGCGACCGTCTTCGTCCCCTTCACCGCGCAGACGCGGATGTCGGGCGTGAACCTCGACGGCCGCGAGATCCGCAAGGGCGCCGCCGACGCGATCGCGGCCTACGTCAAGGGCAACGGCGGCACCGTGCCGGCGGAGCTGCAGGCCATCGTCGAGCGGATCGCCCGCGCCGGCGGCACGCCGCTGGTCGTCGCCGAGCGCAGCCGCGCGCTCGGCGTCATCCACCTGAAGGACATCGTCAAGGGCGGCATGCGGCAGCGCTTCGCCGCCCTGCGGGCGATGGGCATCCGCACGGTGATGATCACCGGCGACAACCCGCTCACCGCGGCGGCCATCGCCAACGAGGCCGGCGTCGACGACTTCCTGGCCCAGGCCACGCCCGAGGACAAGATGCGCCTCATCAGGCGCGAGCAGGCCGAGGGCAAGCTGGTGGCGATGACCGGCGACGGCACCAACGACGCCCCGGCGCTGGCCCAGGCCGACGTCGGCGTGGCGATGAACACCGGCACGACGGCGGCCAAGGAAGCCGGCAACATGGTCGACCTCGACTCGAACCCGACCAAGCTCATCGAGATCGTCGAGATCGGCAAGCAGCTGCTGATGACCCGCGGCGCCCTGACCACCTTCTCGATCGCCAACGACGTGGCCAAGTACTTCGCCATCATCCCGGCGATGTTCATCCTGGCGTTCCCGCAGCTCGGCGGTGCTGAACGTGATGCGGCTGGCCACGCCGGAATCGGCGATCCTGTCGGCGGTGATCTTCAACGCCGTGATCATCATCGCGCTGATCCCGCTGGCGCTGCGCGGCATCGCCTACAAGCCGCTCGGCGCGGCGGCGATGCTGCGGCGCAACCTGCTCGATCTACGGCGTCGGCGGCGTGGTCCTGCCGTTCATCGGCATCAAGGCCATCGACCTGGTGCTCGTCGCGGTTGGCCTGGCGTAGTCTGAGTCCGGCCGGCATGACCACCGAGCAGCGTCCCGACCGCCGACGCCCTGCTGGCGCGCATCCAGGACCAGGAGCGGGCCCGGCTGCGCGTCTACATCGGCGCCGCGCCGGGCGTCGGCAAGACCTACGAGATGCTGCAGGAGGCCCACGCGCTGCGGGCCCGCGGCCTCGACGTGGTCGTCGGCGTCGTCGAGACCTACGGCCGCCAGGACACCGAGGCGCAGATCAAGGACCTCGAGGTCGTGCCGCGGCGGGCGATCGACTACCGCGGCGTCACGCTCGAGGAGATGGACGTCGACGCCATCATCCGCCGCAAGCCGCAGGTGTGCGTCGTCGACGAGCTGGCGCACTCGAACGCGCCGGGCAGCCGCAACGCCAAGCGCTACGAGGACGTGCTGCGAACTGCTCGACGCCGGCATCCACGTGATGACCGCGGTCAACATCCAGCACCTCGAGACGCTGAACGACGCGGTGGCGCGCGCCACCGGCGTGCGCGTCCGCGAGACCGTGCCCGACACGTTCCTCGACCGCGCCGACGAGGTGATCAACGTCGACGTCACCGTCGAGGAGCTGCGCAGCCGGCTGCGCGAGGGCAAGATCTACCGGCCCGAGAAGGTCGAGCAGGCGCTCACCAACTTCTTCCGCAAGGGCAACCTGTCGACGCTGCGCGAGCTGGCGCTGCGCGCCGTGGCCGACGAAGTCGGCGAGAAGGCGGCCAGCTACCGCGCCCGCGAAGGCCTCGAGCCGGCGCTGATTCCCGAGCGGGTGATGGTCTGCATGAGCTCCAACGCGCTGGCGCCGCGGGTGATCCGCACCGGCGCGCGCATCGCCGGCCGGCTCGGCTCGACGCTGGTACGCCGTCTACGTCGAGACGCCGCGCGAGCAGCCGGATCGCATCCGCACGCGGGACGCCGAGGCGCTGCAGCAGAACATCCGGCTGGCCGAGAGCCTCGGCGCCACGGTGGTGCGGGTCACGGCCGAGCGTCCGGCCGACGGGCTCATCGCCTTCGCCCAGCGCGAGGGCGTCACCCACGTGATCTTCGGCCAGACGGCGCGGTCGCGCTGGGAACTGGTGTGGCGCGGATCGACGCTCGACCGCTTCCTGAGCGCGGTGCCCGATGCGGCGGTGCAGGTCGTGCCGCTTGGCGAGGCGTGACCAGATGGGTGCATCGCTGAGAGTCCGCCTGGTCGCGGCGCTGCTCGGGCTGGTGGTCGCGCTGGCCGGGCTGGGTGCGTGGAGCGCCTGGCACCTGTGGGAGATGGGCGAAGTCGCCCAGCGGATCCTCGCCGACAACTATCGGTCGGTCGAGGCCGCGCAGCAGATGCGAGAAGCCCTGGAGCGGATCGACGGCGACCGCCGCGCGGCGCTGGCGGAAGGGGCACTGGCGGCGGCCGTCGACCTCGCCGGGCACCGGACCCGATTCGACGCCGCGCTGGCGGTGGCGGCGGGAAACCTGACCGAGCCCGGCGAGGGGGCGATCGTCGAGCAGATCCGTACCGGCTTCGTCCGCTATCTTGCCGGCCCGACCGGTGGCGAGCTGGCAGCACTGCGCGAAGCCACGGCTCGACTGCTCGCGGTCAACCAGGAGGCGATGCATCGCAAGAGCGACGAGGCCGGCGCCGTGGCCCGGCGAAACGTCGTCTCGGGTATCGGGCTCGCGCTGGCGCTCACTCTGGGAGGCATCGTCATGACGACGGCGATCGCCAGCCGCGTCGTCCGGCCGATCGAGGCCCTGACCCGTGCCTCGGCGCAGATTGCCGCCGGCGACTTCGACGTCGAGGTGCCCACCGATCGGGACGACGAACTGGGTCAAATGGCCCGGTCGTTCAATGCCATGGCCGTTCGGCTGCGCCAGGTGCGCCTTTCGGACCAGGCGGCCCTGACGCAGGCAAAGCAGCTGGCCGAGCGGGTCATGCTGCTCGAAGACGTCCGGCACCTGCACGAGGTCAATCGACTCAAGTCGGAGTTCGTGGCCGAGGCGTCACACGAGCTGCGGACGCCGCTCACCAGTCTCCAGCTGGGGTTGAATCTGCTGCTCGAACGGCCCGAGTCGCTGTCAGCGCGTCAGCGCCAAATCCTCGAGCTGTGCCGGGATGACGGCGAGCGCCTGGCCAGGCTGTCGCGCGACCTCCTGGATCTGTCGAGGCTCGAGACCGGCCAGCGCCCGCCACACCTGACGTCGGTCGCACCCGCCGAGATCGTCGCCTCGGCGGTGGCACCCCTGCGCCGCCAGATCGAGGCACGCGGGCTGACGCTGGAGTTCGAGCTGCCACCGTCGCTCCCTCCAGTGGCCGCCGATCGCGTGCAGATCGAACGCGTGGTCGCCAATCTGGTTGGCAACGCGCTGCGCGCGACACCCGCCGGCGGGCGTATCGTCGTGTCCGGGGCGGCGCAGGACGACGGTGTGGCGGTCACGGTGACCGACACCGGGGTCGGCATCCCGCCTGAATATCTGGCCCGGATCTTCGAGCCCTTCGTCCAGGTGCCTGATGGTCCGCAGGGCGGCGCCGGTCTCGGCTTGGCCATCTGCCGGCGCATCGTCGAGGCTCATGGCGGCCAGATCAGTGTGCAGTCCACCCCGGGACACGGCTCGGCCTTCGTCTTCACGTTGCCGCGCGCCGTCGAGGTGCGCGAGGAGACCCACGATGCGAGTGCTGATCGTCGATGACGAGGAGGTGCTGCGACGGCTGGTCCGTCTCACCCTCGAGGAAACGCACGAGATCACCGAGGCGCACGACGGACCGAGTGCCCTCGCTGCGATCCGGGACCACGGTCCGTTCGACGTCGTGCTGCTCGACCAGCGCCTGCCCGGCCAGAGCGGGGTGGAACTGATGCCGGAGATCCGCCAGCAGCTGCCACAGGCGCGCATCGTCATGCTGACCGCCTACGCGTCGCTGGATCTGGCGACCTCGGCGCTGGCCCGCGGGGCCAGCCACTTCCTGGCCAAGCCGCTGACCCCGGCGCTGCTGCGGGCCGCCATCGCCGCCGCGCAGCCGCGCGGCCCGGAACCGGTGTCGGCGCTGCCTACTGGCGAGCACGCGATGACGTTGAACGGTTTCGTGCTCGCGCCGGGGACCAAGGCCCGCGTCGAGCGCGACGGCGGCGCGACGCACGTCTTCAGCGTCTCGCAGCTGCTGGCCGGGTGGACCAGGGACGTCGAAGTGCGGTTCGGGCCGGCGGCGTTCAGGCGCTCGGGCCGCCCCGACGTGGCGCCGGCCGGGCGGCTCGCCGGACTGGTAGCCCGCCGCGTGCTGGCCGACCAGCTGTGGCGGGAGGGCCTGGTGCCCGATGCCGGCGGCCTGCGCGTCGACGAGGTGAGCCCGGAGCAGTTGTCGGCGGCGCTGCGCGAGGAGCCGTCCGGCGGCTATCTGGCCCTGGCCAGGGGTCCCCGGCCAGAAAGGGGTCTGACCCCGTTACATTTCGGGCCGACTACTCCGCGATCGACTTCCAGTTCTTGACCAGGTGCTCGGCGGTGCGCCAGGCCAGTGCCTGCGCCGTCAGCGTCGGGTTGTGGGCGCCGCTGGTCCCCATCACCGACGCGCCCAGCACGCCGAGGTTCGGCACCTCGTGCGAGAAGCCGTAGCGGTTCACCACGTTGGTCCCGGCGTCGTCGCCCATGCGCGTGCCGCCGTAGGCGTGGGTGTTGACGCCCATGGTGCCGAGCGGGCCGCGCACGATGTCGATGGCGCCGGCCGCGCGGTACCACAACTCCATCTTCTCCTGGATGAACTCGGCGATCTTCCGCTCGTTGTCCCGGTAGTCGGCGGTGATGCGGCAGACCGGGTCGCCGAGCGGATCCTTCACCACGGGATCGAGGTCGAGGACGTTGTCCTCGTAGGGCAGGGTCGTCTTCTGCAGATAGGCGGTGTTGGCGCGGTCGGCGTTCTCCTTGACGAAGGCCTTCCACTGCGTGCCCCACCCCGGCACGCGGCCGAAGGTGTTCATGTTGGCCGCCCCGATTGGCCGCCGGTCCGAGTAGACCCACAGGTTGCCGCCGCCGATGAAGTCGAGCCCGGCGTGGTCGAAGTTGTCGTCGGCCCACTCGTCCACCGCCACGCCCTGCGCCGGCAGGCCGTACCAGCTGTTCAGGTTGAAGGGGAAGAGCGCCGTCACCGACGCGCCGGTGGCGTGCGACATGTAGTGGCGCCCCACCTGGCCGTGGTTGTTCGACAGTCCCTTCGGGAACGCCTTCGACGTCGAGAGCAGCAGCAGCCGCGCGTTCTCGTAGGTGTAGGTCGCGAGCAGCACCACCTTGGCCGGCTGGAAGAACTCTTCCTTGCCGGTCACGTAGGTGACGCCGGTGACCTTGCCCTGATCGTCGGTCTCGATCCGGGTGACGTGCGCCTCGGTGACGACCTTCAGGCGGCCGGTCTTCTGCGCCCGCGGGATGGTGGTGACGTTGGGCCCGTTCTTGGCATCGACGTGGCAGCCGCCGCGATTGCAGAAGCCGTGGTACATGCACGGCGAGCGATCCTGGTAGCGCTCGGAGTTGATCGCCGCCGGGCCCGGGAACGGGTGCCAGCCGAGGGCCCGGGCCGAGGCGGTCATGCGATCGAGGTAGCCGGTGCTGCGCAGCGGCGGCATCGGGTAGGGCCGTCGCCGCGGCGCTTCGATAGGGGTTGCCGCGCGGGTCGATCGTCCCGAGCACGTTGCCGGCCTGACCCGACACGCCGATCTCGTGCTCGACGATGTCGTAGTACGGCTCGAGCTCCTGGTAGCCGAACGGCCAGTCCTCGACGGTCGATCCGGCGGGCAGGCGCGACCGCCCGTAGCGGCGCGTGGTCTCGCTCACCACCTTGAAGTCCCACGGGCTCAACCGCCAGCTCTGCGCCCAGTAGTGCAGCGTCGTGCCGCCGACGCCGTTCATCATCACGTGGCCGGCGGCGCGCGTGGTCGGCGCCTGGGCGTTGACACGATGGGTCGGCACCTCGCGGTTGCACTTCTGCACCGCCATCGGCCAGTCGCGCACGTTGTTGCGGATCTCGTCGGGGGCGAAGTCCTTGCCGGTGAGCCAGGTGCCGGCCTCGAGGCCGACGACGTTCAGGCCGGCGTCGGCCAGCGGCAGCACCGCGACGCCGCCTGCCGCCCCCAGGCCGATGACGACAACATCGGTCCCCGGCAGATTAGTCGGCATCGCGGTCGCTCCCGGCCGGCTTCAGATCGACGATCGCCTTGTTGAACATCGGGCTGTCGTAGGCCGACGTGCGGACGCGCGTCGGCGGCGAGGTGAGCCTTTGCTCGCCCGGGCCGACGTAGGTGCGCACGCCGGGGTACCCGAGAAGGTCCCAGCCCACGTAGCCGGCGTTGCCGCCGTAGTACGGGTCGCCGAACGTGCCCTGCATCACGTGGCCGCGGACCAGCGCGAAGAACTGCGCCGAGCTGCCCTGGAAGCCGACGTTGGCGCCGGTGGCGGTGCCGGTCTCGACGTCGATGAGCAGCGAGATCTGGCGCGTTTCGGACAGCTGCAGGAAGGGCGCGCCGCGCGTCTGACGGGCGTAGCGGTCGAGCGCTGCGAGCCCGACCGTGTACGCCTGCCGTTGATCCTGCAGAGCGCCGGCGAGCGCGCGATCGATGTAGCGCACCGCCATCGCCTCGGTGGCGCCGGGGCCGTTGGCGTCCGACGGAATGAGCAGCTCGGCGATGCGGTCGAGCAGGTCCGCTTCCGCCGCGGTCAGGGCGCGCAGCGGCTCGCGCGCCGGCTTGGCCCGCGGCGCCTGCGCTTCGGCCATCGGCGAGGCGAGGGCCTCGGGTGCGCCGGCCGCGGCGGCCGCCCCCGCGGCGCCGGCGAGCTTGAGCAGATCGCGTCTGGTCAGCGGAGCGTCGGCCATGGCGCTGCGACTCAGTGTCCCGGCGGCGGGGTGGGTGCCTTGCGCTCGTAGGTGGCGACGAGCTCGCCCTGCGCGACGATGTGTCCCTGCATCGCCTCGACGAGTTGTGTCTTGGTGAGCCCTGGCCCCAGGCCGGCGACGTCGAGCGCGTAAACGGTGAAGTGATAGTGATGTGGCTTGCCCGGTGGTGGTGCGGGCCCGCGATAGATCGGGCGCTTGAATCCCGACAGCCCCTGCACCGCGCCGGCGATCGCCGCCGGCATCGACGCCGCCGGGTCGATCGGGATGTTCTCGGGCAGACCCGCCGCACTCGCGGGGATGTTGTAGATCACCCAGTGCACGAAGCCCCCGGGAATCGGCACGTCCGGGTCGTCGCAGATCAGCGCGAACGACCTCGTGGTCGCCGGCGCACCCGTCCATGCGATCGCCGGTGAGATGTTCTCGCCATCGGCGGTGTGCTGTTTCGGCACCGGCTGACCAGCTACGAGCGTCGGACTCGTCACCGTCAGCCGAGCGGGCGGCGTCTGCGCCGAAACCGGCGCAGTGATGGCAAACACTACAGTCGCAATGTAAGAAAGCCGAGGGCGCGATCGCATGGCGCGCAGTATACCGGCGGAAGCCGCGGCGCGCATCACGTCCGAGGTTGTATGTGCAATCACGGTTTCGTGTCGGCGCCGCCCCCAGCCTCGGCCTGAAGCACTAGGCCTGGGCGGACGGTCAGGTGTGGCGCCTGGCCAGGGCCTGCACTGCCGCCACCATCGACATGAGGCCCATGCCCTTGCCCATGGAGATATTCTGCCGGAAGATCCGCTCGACGATCTCGGGGTCGACCGTGGCGACTTCGGCGGGCGTGAGCCCCGAGAGCGTCTTCTGCAGCACCGCGCCGAGGGCCTTGGCCGATACGCCCGACGGGTTCTCGACGGCGAAGTGGAGCGCAAGCGTGCCGTCGGGGTTCGGCACCGCCCAGACGTAGGCCTCCGACTCGCAGTGCGGCACCAGGTGGTCCTTGCCGAACGGCCGCATCGCCACCTCGGGCGGCACCTCCTTGAATCGCTTCGCGTAGTCGAGCAGCAGTTGCGTGCGCTCGTGCGTGTCGGTCACGCCGGCGAACACGTCGAGCAGCGCCTGCAGCTTCCCGGGATACTCGGGCACGAGATACCGGGCTACTTCTCGATCGGCACGCCGACCAGGTTGCCCCACTCGGTCCAGCTGCCGTCGTAGTTGCGCACCTTCTCGAAGCCGAGGAGATAGGTGAGCGCGAACCAGGTGTGGCTGCTGCGCTCGCCGATGCGGCAGTAGGCGACGATGTCCTTCGCCCCGTCGAGCCCCTTCTCCTTCACGTAGAGCGCCGTCAGTTCGTCGGCGGTCTTGAACGTGCCGTCGTCGGGGTTGATCGCCTTGGCCCACGGAATGCTCTTGGCGCTGGGGATGTGGCCGCCACGGATGGCGCCCTCGTTCGGGTACTCGGGCATGTGCATGCGGGTGCCGGCGTACTCCTCGGGGCTGCGCACGTCGACGAACTGGCCGCCCTTCTTCTGGTACTGGATGACCTCGTCGCGCAGGATGCGGTTCCTGGCATCGTCGCGGTCGGGCGCCTTGTACTGGGTGGCGGGGTAACTCGGCGTGTCGGTGGACCACGGCCGGCCTTCCTTCTGCCACTTGAGCCGGCCGCCGTCCATCACGTGGGCCTTGGCGTGGCCGAAGAGCTGGAACACCCAGAAGGCGTAACACGCCCACCAGTTGTTCTTGTCGCCGTAGAAGACGACGGTGGTGTCGGGGGTGACGCCGATCTTCGCCATCAGCTTCTCGAAACCGGCGCGCTCGATGTAGTCGCGGCGCAGCTGGTCGTTCAGATCGGCGGTCCAGTCCACGTGCACGGCACCAGGCACGTGGCCCGAGGCATAGAGCAGCGTGTCCTCGTTCGACTCGACGATGCGCACGTTGGGATCATTCGCGTGTGCGGCCACCCACTCGGTGGAGACGAGCGCGTCGGGGTGACGGTAGCCGCGGTCGGCAATGGCACTCATGGGAGGAGCCTCCAAGGAAGGACGGAAGAGGCTCAATCTATCACGGCGCCCGAGCCGCTGTCCGGCGTCGAGCGACGATCCCTCCGCCTGGCCTCAGGCCGCTGCAGCAGATCATTCGGCCTGGCGAAGGGATCGTCCCTCGCCGCCGAGGTTGGAGCCTCGCCAGCTTCGCCAGACGCGCCGACGTCAACGTGTTCGCCCGCAGGCTGGCGACCGCCGCTCGCGAGTCGACGCGGTGTCTCTCTCCGCCTCGCGCTCGGCGGGCGCACGCTCAACGCGGCTTGTGGGGCAAATCGCAACGCCTCAAGCGTGCTGGCCATCAATCTCGGCTTCGAGAGCCACCACGCCGCCTCGCGAGCGCGAGAACCGAACGGCTGCGCGATTCCGGGCGCTGTATTGAGATGGCAGGCAAGATACAACGGGCGTAGTCCAAACACGCAGGACGGCGACCCCCTTTGGTCCGCTGGTCCCTGGGCCCGGGCGCCTGCTCCATCGGGGAACATCTGGTGGATTGAGCCCAACGCGACGGAGTTCGTTGCGATTGGCGGTCTCGCCCACGGCGGCGACAGCGTTGGAACTGTGCTCTGGTTGCGCCGTGATGCGGATTGGGGATGGACGGTCAGCCGTCGGGCGATTCTACGCGCCGCCGCCGTCGGCGGTTGTGTCCGACTCCACCCGCCGTCTTGTGATTGCGACCGGTCAATCGCTCGAGCGGGTGACCGCGACCGATCTCGAGGTATTCGTCTCCGCCACCTTCCCCGGTGGGTCGAATACGACCACGATCGTCTCGGCGCCTTCCGGAGAGCTGGCCATGGGATTCCGCGTGTTCGTCGCCGTCGTCCGACCATCCCCAGCCGGGTATCGCGTCGAGTGGTTCGTCCCGCTCGGTTGTCAGCTGGTGGACGGGTACCTGTGCCATTGCGCCGGGCGACGGCCCTCCCACCTATCCGCCGGTCTCACCGGCCGGCCGCGGGATCGTCCGTGAAGCGGGAAGGGGGAGACGCAGCTCCCCTTCCTCTTCGTCGCGACGTTCTCAACGGCTTCTGATTCGCCCGCGACCCGCAACTACCACGCTCGCGAGGCGGCGTGGTGTCTTCTATGAAGCGGCCCTCACGAGTCAAGCTCCACACGTTCTCTTCTTCTATCCTTGTCCTCGCGTGAAGCCACGATGCGGAACTGGGCGCCGGGCCGAAGCCGGGCGGCCTTCTATTCGCGTTTCCTGGTGAGCGCTCGCTCACCGCGCATCATGTCATTCGCGTCGGCGGGGGGGCGCAACCTCTCGAACGGCCTCACGGGACCCCGACACCACACGCGCTCCCCCCACCGGCTCCGTGGCTTCGCCAGTCGCCGCGACGGTGCTAGGCCGTCGCTAATCTCGTCACCTCAAACGTCGTTCCATCCCGCCAAATCGCAAAGAGAATCCGACTCAAGCGACGGGCGAGCGCCACGACGGCGATGCGTTTCCCCCGACGCGCGGCCAGCCGCTCGACCCACGCGCGCAGGGTCGCGCTCCGTGGACTCCGCCAACATACCCAGGCCGCTTGGACGAACAAGCTGCGCAGCTCCCGCGGTCCCGCTTTGGTAATGTGCCCACGATGCCGGCGCTCGGCGGAACTGTCTTCGTGCGGCACGAGGCCTATAGCCGCGCTGACCTGGCTCGCGTCGGCAAATCGCTCACGCGTGTCGATGAACGCCCGAAACGTCGTCGCCACAATCAACCCGACGCCGGGAACCGTTTGTAATCGCGCCACCACCGTATCGCCCGCCACCTGCGTCTTCACCCGCGCGTCGATGGTGTGCAACTCCTCGGTCAGCCGGCCGATCTGCCGCACTAACGGCGCGAGCGTGTCTACCAGCCCCGGCGGCAGGGTGAGCCGCCCCAGCCGCGTCGGCACCGTCTCACAGCTGCCGCTCCCCAGGCGCGCGCCCGATTGCCGCACCAGCGCGCGCAGCAGGCTCACGGTGCTCGAGCGCATCTGCACGAGCAAGCGCCGGGTCCGGAGCACCTGCCGCATGTCCCGCTGCGCCGCCGAGACGCGATGAGTCGCGCGATACCAACCGCGGCGATTGGCTTCCGCCAACGCCACCGCATCACGCCGGTCCGTCTTGACTTTGCGCGTCAGCTCGCCGTACATCGGCGCGAAATTGGGATCCGCCACGATCACCTCATGGCCCGCCGCCTCGAGCGTCTGCGCGACCCACTCACTCTCCGTCCCCGTCTCGAGCAGAATCCGCATCGGCCCGTCGGTGGCAAACGCCTGGGTCAATCGCTCGCGCGTGGTCGGGACCCGCTGATCCCGTCGTGCGATGCCCGCGTCGTCGATGATCCGAATCTGGCTATACCGCATATGAAGATCGATGGCACCATAGACCATGGCTGGCTGCTCCTTTTGAGGGCTCTGTTTGCGCAGAGCGACACTCCTTCTGGTGGAGCGCAAGCTACCACGCGAGGTGGCAGCCAGCCGCTTCATCTCATCTCTCGACGACGAGATTGATGGCAAGCACGCTTGAGGCCTTGCGACCTTCCCCATAAACCGCGATGAGCGTGCGCCCGCCGAGCGCGAGGCGGAGAGAGATACCGCGTCGCCTCGCGAGCGCTCGTCGTCGTGTCAGCGTGCCGCCGCTTGCTTCGCCGCCTTGCCCTGGATCTGCGCGGCCCGTTCCAGGACCCGCGGGTGCTGCACACCGACGGCGAGTACCGCGGCGATCTCCTTCCGGGCCTCGGCCCGCTTGCCGTTCTTGAAGAGCGCCCACGCGTAGGCCTCGCGCGTGTAGACGTCGCCACGGCGGGCGATCTCCTGCCGGGCGAGCGCCAGACCCTCCGCGGGCTTCTTGCCGGCGCCGACGAAGTAGCTGATGAGCTCGCGGTTCGCGTTGTCCTCGCTTCGAGCCTCCGCCGTGGCTCCGGCCTCGAACGCGGCGTAGCTCTTGGCGGCCTCGGCCGTCAAGCCGGCCCGGGCCTGCGCCTCGGCCAGCTCGTAGAGGTTCTCGGGGTGCGGCGCCGCGGCGTAGCGCTGCTGCTGCAGCACCGCCGCCTCGCGGTGGCGGGCCTGCGCCGTCCGGACTTCGGCCAGCGCCCCCAGCGCGTAGTGGTAGTTCGGAAACAGATCGAGCGCCTGCTCGATGGCCCGCTCGGCCTCCGCCGGTCGCTGCTTGACCAGTTCGAGGTGGCCGATCTGGGTGAGCACCCAGGCGCGGTCTTCGGTTTCCTGGAACGGCATGCGGACCGACGGCCTGCTGCATCAGCTCGATCGCGCCCTCGATGTCGCCGAAGAGCTCGCGCAAGTAGGCGGCCCGCGTCAACGCCGGGATGTTGCCCGGGCGCAGGTTGAGCATCCACTGGGCCGACTTCTCGGCCTCGTCGTACTTGCCGAGCTCGATGTTCGCATCGGTCAGCATGCCGTAGACCATCAGGTCGTCGGGCACCTTCGTGTTGAGCGTCGTCGCCAGCTCGAGGGCGGCGGCGAACCGGTGCTGGCCGAGCAGCGCCCAGGTGCGCACCTTCAGCGCCTCGAAGTTGTCGGGCGCCAGCGCGAGCGACGTGCGCACGGCCTCTTCCGCCTGCTGGTAGTAGACGGGATCGGCGGTCTCGCGCGCGCGCTGGGTCAGCGCCAGCGCCAGCTCGTTGTAGCCGTGGTAGTGCTTCGGGTCGCGCGCGATTTTCTTTTGCGCGATCGCCATCTTGCGCTCCGCCGGCGAATCCATCGTCTCGGCGGCCGTGGATAGGGGCTGGCGCGGCTGGGCGGAGAGCGCCGTCGCGCTCCCCGCCGTCACCGCCGCCACGAGGACGAGTCTGCAGATGCTCATCGTCGTGTCTCCTGTGAAACGGCCTACTGCCCGGGCGGGCACACGCCCGCGCATCCCGGCTCGTTGGGATCGACGTGGCGGCTGTTGCGGCCGTCGTGGGCCGGCGCCATGAACGGGAACGTCGCCCGCTTGGGCATGTCGTTCACGTTCACCCCGTCGCCGATGCGGGTGCCGAAGGTGGCCGGGTTGGCCAGGATGCCGGCCACCGCGCGGGCCGAGATGTCGGTCACGTCGTCGTCGGGCCGGCGGCCGTTGGGGAAGCCGGCGGCGTCGTCGTTGGCGGCGTTGCCGTCGAGCAGCGTCAGCAGCCCGAGGCGCTGCTGCTGCGCCGCCGGGGTCGGCGGGATGCCGGTGTTGATCCGCAGCAGATCGGCCACCGGGCCCTTGGCGGTGCCGGCCGGGATGGTCGGACCGGCGTAGCGGACCAGCGGCTCCAGGTCGAATCGTGTGCCGGCCGGCACCGGCACGCCGATCGACTTGAAGATGTCGGCCAGCAGCGGCTGGGCGAAGAAGGCCACGAACTGCGAGTCGTTGGTCGGGTCGTCCATGCTGAACCGATCCTTCGAGCCGGTGCCGATGATGAGCTCGTTGATGAGCGGGTTGCCCATGCGCTGCACCTGGCGGAACGTCGGGGAGTTGAGGTTGCCGTTGCCCTCGCGCGGCCGGCGCCGGACGGTGATCTGCGGCCGCGAAGTCGAGCCGTAGGTGCCGAGCACCGCCGCCGGTTCGGTGTTGGTGTGGGGGCGGAAGTCGCGGGTCAGCAGGGCGATCGGGATCTCGATCGCGATGGTGTTGACGTTGTAGCCGGCGACGTCGTCGGGGGCCACGTTGACCGCGTTGTTGGCGTCGTCGGCCGCACTCAGCACGCCGCCGCCGGCTTCGGGACGGAAGTTGAGGGAGTCGAACGCCGCGCCCAGATCGATGTAGAACGGGTCATCGGTCGTGCCGGCAAAGACGCGGATGCCGTTGCCCAGGTTGTAGACGCCCTGGTCGTAGAGCGCCTGGTAGTTGGGCATCGTGCGCGGGCCGACATTGGTGGGCACGGCATACAGCGCGCGGCCGCCGCTCAGGTTGAAGGTCTGGCCGCCGCGGATCGCGGTGACGGTGTAGGTCTGGCGGAAGCCCAGCCCCTCCGACCCTGGACCATCGAGCGCGGTGATCGGCGGGATGCCGAGCAGTCCGCCGACGAACGCGGTGAAGACGCCGGGATTCCGCTGCTGGCTCTGGAAGCGGAACTGGATCGTCACGTCCTCGCGGGCGTCCTGATCGTTGTCCACCTTCATCTCGTAGAGGATCTCGGGATCGAAGGGGAAGTAGTTGGGGCCGTTGCCCGGCTCCAGCAGCGGATCCACCGACAGGATCATCGTCAGCTTCGACGGATCGTCGTAGCTGACAAACGAATACCAGTCGGTGATGTCGGCGGCGCGGTCGAGGGCGGTGATCGGCGCCTCGCGGTGATTGGCCGTGAACACGGCCAGGGGGGCGGCCACTACTGCGGCGGCCAGGGCGGACTTCAGCAACGTACGTCTCATGGTCAGGGTCTCCCTTCGGACGGGGATCAGCGCAACGTCCGGTCTACGCAGGGAGGGACCGGCTGGATTTCCCGGCTCAGCGCCGCCGCCGGGGGTCCGGTCCGGGCTAGTGGCCGGGACAGGCCGCTAGGTGCCGAAGCCCCACAGCCGCGGCAGCAGCTTGCGGGGCCGGGGCAGGGCGAGCGCCTCCCACCAGCGGTCGATCGCGTCGAGGTCGCCTCCGAGGATGCGCTCGCGGGTGACGGGACCGGGCGGGGGCAGCAGCACCGCCAAGCGGTCGTAGACATCGCCCCGGCCCGCGCTGTCGAGTCGCCGGAGCAACGACAGCAGGGTCAGGCTGTCGCGTGGACGGGCGGCGGCCAGCACGACCGGTAGCGACGCGGCCACCTCGCCGTCTCCTCCGAAGTCGACCAACGCCAGGGCCCGGCTGAAGGCGTCGCTGGCGTCCTGGTAGAACGGGCTGCCGGGTCCTCGTCCGGGCCGAATGTAGGCCATGGCCCCCTCGGGCACCATCGCTTCGTGGGAGGCGCCGTCGAGCTGCACCCAGCCTTCCTGCACGCGAAGCGTACCGTCGCCGCTGGCGGCGACCTCGAGGGTATAGGCACAGCCGAAATCGATCGCCGCGGCGGCTGGAGTGTCGACCGTGAACCAGCGCGGCGGGGCATCGATCACCGCCGAGATGCGGCCGCGATCCAGGGCGAGGCGGTGCTCCCGGCGGTTGGTCGTCACGATCCGCAGGCGCGAGCCCGGGTCGATCTCGACGTGGCCAATCACTCCGACCGAGAGCAGCGCTCTCGACCGTCCGTCGGTTTCGATCACCTGTCCGCCGCGGATCGACATCGGTGATGCCGCAGGCTGCTGCTCGACGAGCACGCGGCCCACGAGCGTCGTGACCTGCCAGGGCGTGAGCCACACGCGGAGCGCCGTCCCGCCCACGACGAGCACCAGTGCGGCAGCCAGGGCGGCGGCGGCTCCCTGCCACAGCGGCCATCGTCGCGGTGGCGCGGTTGCCGGCAGCCGGCCGAGCGCGGGCACTGGACAGCGATCCGCCACGCCGCCGAGCAGACGTTCCAAGGCGGCGACCTCGGCGTCTGGCGGCCCCGATCTGTCCCAGAGATAGCTGCCGGCTGTCGGTTCGTCGTTCTCGATCATGACCGCTCACCACCTCCAGCCGACACGTGCAGACGCTGGCGAAGCAGCTTCATGCCCCGGTGCAGGTTGACGCGCACCGACCCCTCCGCCAGGCCGGTGCGCAGCGCGATCTCTGGTCCGGTCATGCCCTCGACGTAGCGCAGCAGCAGGGTCTCGCGGTACGCCTCGGGCAGCGTCGCGATCACCCGAAGGGCTTCCAGGGCCTCCGCCGGCGGCGCTTCAGTGCCGGCCACGTCCCCGATCTCGACCAGGTCCGCGTGCCGGCGGCGGTGGACGCGGGCCTGGTTTCGCGCGATGGCCGCGACCCAGGAACCGAAGAGGCGACCATCGCGCAGGGTCGCGAGCCGGGTCCACGCCGTGAGGAACACGTCCTGGATCAGATCCGGCACCTCTTGGTACGACGACTGCCCGAGCAAGACGGCACGGACCAGCCTGGCGTACCGTTCGTACAACAGGCCGAACGCTTCACGATCGCCGTGTCGCGCGGCCTCGACCAGCCGCACGTCCTCGTCGCTGGCGGCACCCGACGCCGTCGCTTCGATCACGATGCCGGTCCCGGTCGGTGCGGGCTCACTCTCGCTCCAGCGCCCTCGCGGCGCGAAGATGTCGATTCGCGGTCGGCCCGCGGCTCAGAGACGCAGATCGCGCGTGCAGCCGAGCCTGCCGCCGTGCACGACGAGCGGCCGGACGTTGCCGAACCGACCCGCGGCCGTCGATGCGGCCACGTCGGCGGCGCTGAGCAGCGGATCGCCCTCGAACCGTACTTCAGGCAGCCACCACTCCGGGATGTCGTCGCGAGCGACGGTCATGTGGATGTGGGCCGGCGTCGTCCGGTTCGGATACGGTCCGGGCTTGACGGTCTGGAACTGGTAGCGGCCGTGGTCGTCGGTGTTCGCCCAGCCACGGAGCCGATGGGGGACGCCGTGCCTGCCGAGCGGATTGTAGAGCCCGTGGACATCCGTCTGGTACACGTAGACGGTCACACCGGGCAGGGGCGTCCGGCCGTCGGCCCCGTAGACGGTGCCCGAAAGGACGAGGGGCTGGCCGGGCTCGTCGGGACCGGTGAGCGCACAACGGCTGCCGCGGCTCGCGGGCCGCCCCCGGCCCACCATTCCCCGGGAGGGACGAGGCCCCCGGGACGATGCCAACCGGGCACGTCCGCTGGCAGAACCGGATACGCCGCGACCAGGCCGCCGAAGCCAACGCTGGTCTGCAGGAACCTCCGCCGGGTGACCGTCTGTCGCATCGCTGCCTCCTGTTCGTCTGGAGAGGAGATGCGCGACGGGCGCCGATCGTTAACACCAGAGGTCGGACCCTGCCGGCCGCGGTCCGTGGTCGGCGCCGGCGCCCAGGCGCTTCAAGCTGACGGGCTGGCGGTCAGCGACGCGGCCCGGGTCAGCAGGTAGTGCTGCTCGGGCACGCTCGCCGTCTTCCCGGCGGCGATGCGGTAGTGCTCAGCCGCGCCGATCCGGTCGCCGGCCATTTCGAGCAGGTGCGCCCGCACGGCGTGCAGCCGGTGGTGGCCGGCCAGGCGGCCGGCGGCGTCGAGCGGCGCCAGCGCCGCGAGCCCTTTCTCCGGGCCGTGCACCATCGCCTGGGCAATCACCCGGTTCAGCGTGACCATCGGGTTGTCGGACATCCGCTCGAGCAGGCCGTAGAGGGCGAGGATCTGCGGCCAGTCGGTGTCGCCGACGCGTGTCGCCTCGTCGTGCACGGCGGCGATGGCCGCCTGCAGCTGGTACTGGCCGACCTCGCCCCGCGGCAGGGCCGCGCTCACCAGCGCGATGCCTTCGGCGATGGCCGGCGCGTCCCATCGCCTGCGGTCCTGCTCGGCCAGCGGAATCAGCTCGCCGCCCGGGCCGACACGAGCCGCGCGGCGGGCGTCGGTGAGCAGCATCAGCGCCAGCAGGCCCATGGTCTCGGCATGGTCGGGCAACGCGGCGTGGAGGATGCGGGCGAGGCGAATTGCCTCGTTCGACAGGTCCGTGCGTTGCAGGTCCACCCCGGCGCTGGTCGCGTACCCTTCGTTGAAGACCAGGTAGAGCACGTGGAGCACGGCGTCGAGCCTGGCGTTGAGCTCGTGGGGCGACGGGCGCGAGAACGGGATCCCCGACGTCTTGATGCTCTGCTTGGCGCGGCTGATGCGCTGCGCCATCGTCGCCTCCGGCACCAGGAACGCCCGTGCGATCTCGGCCGTGGTCAATCCGCCCACGGCCCGCAGGGTGAGCGCGATCGCCGACGGCCGCGTCAGCGCCGGGTGGCAGCACATCACCAGCAGGTTCAAGGTGTCGTCGGCGTCGATCGGCCCGGCCGTCTCGGGTGGCGGCGCCGCCTCGGGCGTCATCTCGAGCATGACGATCGCCTCGCGGCGGCGGCGGGCGATCTCGGCGCGGATCTCGTCGGTGAGGCGCCGGCCGGCGACGTGGATCAGCCAGCCGCGCGGATTCACCGGCACGCCGTCCCTGGGCCACTGCACCGAGGCCGCGAGCAGCGCCTCCTGCACCGCGTCCTCGGCCGCGGCGAAGTCGCGGTAGCGGCGCACGACCGCGCCGAGCACCTGCGGCGCCAGCTCGCGCAGCAGGCGCTCGGGAACCGGGGCCACGGCGCCTCTACGCATCCGGGGGAGGGGCGCTCATCACCTGGCGCACCTCGATGGGCATGTTGAGGGGCGCGCCGCCCTTGCCGGGCGCCGCCGACGCCCGCGCGGCGATGCCGTAGGCCTGGTCCTTCGTCTCCACGTCCACGATCCAGAAGCCGGCCAGGAACTCCTTCGCCTCGGCGAAGGGCCCGTCGGTGACCACCGGCGCGCCCCCGGCATCGGCGCGGACGACCAGCGCGTCCTCGGGGCCGGCCAGCCCCTGGGCATCGACCAGCTCGCCCGACTGCTTCAGCTCGTCGTGGAAGCGCATCATGAACGCGATGTGCGCCTGGATGTCGGCCGGCGGCCAGGTGCCGATGCCCGCGTCCTTCCACCCGGCCCGTGGCGCGTGCATCATCAGCATGAACTTCATCGTCGGTCCTCTCGAAGGGCCACGCCCCGATTGGCGTGTTCACCCGGAGGTCGGAGTCGAGCGCCGGTTCTCGACATCCGCCCGCCGGTATTTTCGATCGGGAGTCCCGCCCGGTGTCTAGAACGCGCCGCCCGCGCGCAGGTTGATGCCGTGCTCGAGATAGGCCTTCAGGGACAAGGCCATGTGCATCCAGCCGCCGCAGTTGTCGTAAGACGCGGCCAGCCCGGCCGGCGTCTCCCGCCACCCCGACTCGCTGATGCGCACCATCGTGGCCTTGGCGTCTATCGGCGCGAAGCTCATCTCGACGGTGGTGTTGTAGCCCCCCTCGGACGCCGCCCACTCAAAGACGATTCGTTCGTTGGGCACCACCTTGCGCACCACCACGTCGTGGTCGCCGGGCACTTCGGCAAAGGTCCATTGCACGGTCCGGCCCTCCACGAGCGGACCGCTGGCCTTCTGGACGAAATAGCCGTTCAGCTTGCCGGGGTTGACGACGCCGTCGAACACCTCGGCCACCGGCCGCTGAATCTTCAACTGCACCTGGAACTTGAGATCCATTTCCGCCTCCTGTCTGCGAGTTTATGTTATAATTTTATAACATGTCAACCGCAGCTCGGGACGACCAGCTGTTCAAGGCCCTGGCCGACGCCAGGCGGCGGGAGATCCTCGATCTGCTCCAGGGCGCGCCACGAACGACGGGCCAACTGTGCGATCACTTCCTGGGGGAGCTGGACCGGTGCACCGTGATGCAGCACATCGGCGTGCTGGAGCGGGCCGGCCTGGTGATCTCACGCCGCGAAGGCCGGGTGCGCTGGAACTACCTGAACGCCGCCCCGGTGAAGGAGATCCACGACCGCTGGATCTCGCCCTACGCGGCCAACGCCGTGGCGCTGCTCAGCCGCATGAAGGCCGACATGGAGCGGCATCGCCCCCGCCGCTAGCCGAATCCACGGGGCTATACTGCTGGCCGCCGTGGCAGCCTGAACGGCCTGTCGCCGTGCAGCGTGATTCCCTAGCCGCTAGCCGCCAGCCGCTAGCCGCTGTCGGAGGTTCCCGATGATCATGGGCGCGCACTTTCTCTTGTACAGCCGGGACGCGGACGCCGACCGGCAGTTCCTGCGCGACGTCGTGGGCCTCAGCGGCGTGGACGCCGGCGGCGGATGGCTGATCCTGGCGCTGCCCCCGGCCGAGATCGCAGTACATCCAGCCACGCAGAGCTTCGTCCAGCGTGACGCCGGGCACGAACTGTTTGGCGCGGTGATGTATCTGATGTCCGACGACGTGCACGCGTCGATTCGCGACCTCGAATCCCGCGGCGCCACCACCTCCGAGGTCCACACCGAGGAGTGGGGCATCAGGACCACGGTGCGCCTGCCCAGCGGCGGCGAGGTGGGCCTCTACCAGCCGACCCACCCGACGGCCATCCGCCGCCCGGTGTGACGGGAGGCGGGCACTAGGTCAGGCCGCGCGTTGCGCGATCACCCGGCCGCGGGCGAGCCGGGCCAGCAGCACCTGCAGCCGCCAGCGGCTCCACACCCGGGCCGAGACCGTTGCCACGAGCGCCGCCGCCGTGGCCAGCAACAGCGAGATCGCCATCGCCGCCAGCGTGCCGACCCCGGACCACGGCGCGCCGAGGGCCGCCCACGCCAGCACGCTCAGGAACGCCGGTGCGGCCCAGAGGCTGCCGCATTCGTTGAAGTGCCGCGCCACGGCGCGGGCAGAGCGCATGCGTTCGCCGTGATCGAGCCACGGCAGCCGGACGTGCACCTGTCCGACCGCCGGACCGGCGAACCACGATGCCAGCCGGGCGGTCCGATCGAGATCGTGCGCGTCTTCGATCACCAGGGTCATGTCACCGACTCCAATCAATCGCGTCCCCGGGGGATAGGGACGCTACCGGAACAAGCGGGATTCGGGCGCCCCGACCCTCATGGCCGCCGCCACCCCGCCTGGCTGGCGGCCGCCTTGCGCGGCCCCGGGCAGCGGGGTAGAGTCCGCTGGCCGATGACCCGCCGCCTCACCGGACGTGCCGCCCTGGCCTGCCTGGCGGCGGTGCTCGGGGCGCGGCCGGCGCCGGCGGCGCCGGCCGTCCTGCGCTCGGCCGACGCGCAAATCGCCGTCACGTCGCCGACGACCTGCGAGGTGCACCTGGCGCTCTCGGTGGACGGCATCCCGGGGGTGCTGGAGCACCGGCTCGAGGTCCTCGAGGGTGCGGACGCCGTCGTCCTGGAGCTGGTGGACGCCGCGGCCGACCCCCCGCGTCAAGTCGGCCGTACCCTGGCCCTGATGGTGCGCCCGGCCTCGTCCACCTACTCCCTCCGCTACCGGGTGACCCAGCCACCCGCCGGGGCGTTCCGCTGTCCGTTGTGGCTCCCGACCGCGCCGGCCGACGGCCGGTCGCGGACGGTGCGGCTCACGGCAACGCTGCCGTCAGGTGCGCGACCCTCCGGCACGATGCCGTCGTTCAGCTGGTCGGGCCCGGTGGGCACCGCCACGCTCGGGCACCTGCCGGCCTTCGTCCGCCTGCCGTACGGCACCGAGGACCAGGCCGCGCCCTGGAACCTGGCCCGGATGATGGACGGCCTGGCGGTGGGCGTCCTGGTTATCGCGTCGCTGCTCTGGCTGCGCCGCACGCGCCTGGCTCGCACCGCAGCGGCCGGTCGCACGTGATGGGCTTCGGCTGGAGCTTCTACGGGTTCTTCGTCGCCGCCCTGGCGTGGCTGGCGCTCTACTTCGTGTGGGCGGCGCGCGAGGCCCGACGCGACCGGGAGCGTGACCGGCGATGACCGCCGACCAGTCGGTGCTCCTCGTCGCCACGCTCGTGTATCTCGCGCTCGTCCTCGGCGTGTCGGTGTGGGGCTACCGCCGTGCCACCACCGAAGACGAGTTCCTGGCCGCCGGACGCACGATCGGTCCCTGGGTCGGCGGCGCGGTGCTGGCCGCCACCCAGATCAGCGCCGGCACCTTCGTGGGCACGCTCGGCCGCCACTACCTCACCGGCGTGAGCTGGATCTGGATCTGGTTCGGCGTCTGGACCGGCTGGCTGCTCTCGGCGATGTTCGTGGCCCCCAAGCTGCGCCGCTTCGGCGCGCTCACCGTGGCCGACTACGTCGGGCACCCGGTTCGGCAGCGAGGGCGCGCGGACGCTGGCCGCGGCCCTGATCATCGTCTGCTACTCGATTCTGCTGACGGCGCAGTTCCAGGCCATCGGCGAGATCGCCTCGGCCGTGTTCGGGGTGGCGCCGCTGCTGGCCATGGGGCTGCTCCTGGCCAGCACCGGCTTCTACACCGCCCTGGGCGGCGTGCGGGCCAGCTCGTACATCGAGTTCATCCAGACGCTGATCATGGTGCTGGCGCTCGTCTGCGCCGTGCCGGTGGTGCTCGCCCACACCGGCGGCCTGACGGCGCTCGGCGAGTACGTCGGGTCGATCGAGCCGCGCGTCACCGGGTGGTGGTTCACGTGGAAGGAGCTGCTGGCCTTCGGCATGGCCTTCGGCTTCGGCATCACCGCCGCGCCCTACGAGATGACCCGCTACTACTCGATGCGCGACGTGGCCACGGTGCGCTACGCCATCGGCATCTCGATGGGCATGCAGGTGCTCATCGGCTCGAGCGTGATGATCCTCGGCATCGGCATCCGCGGCATCTATCCCTACCTGCCGTTCCCGGATCAGGCGTCGAGCATCATGGCCGCCACGGTGATGCCGCCGCTGCTCGGCGCGCTGTTCCTCATCGCCATGCTCTCGGCGATCATGTCCACCGTGAACTCGATCCTGCTGGTCACCGGCGGCGCCTTCGCGCACGACCTCTACAAGCGGCTGGTCAACCCGGCCGCCTCGCAGCGACGGCTGGTGTGGGTCAACCGCCTGTCGATTGTCGTGCTCGGCGTGCTGCCGTTCTGGATGGCGACCGCTGCGGCTGGGCGACGTGCAGGCCATCGTCATCGAGCAGGCCAAGTTCATCGCCAGCTTCTTCTTCGTGCCGGTGGTGGTCGGCCTCAACTGGCGGCGCGGCACCAAGGAGGGCGCGATCTGCGAGCGATGGTGGTGGGATTTGTCGCCTGCCTCGCCTGGACCTTCACCTTCCAGCGGACGCTTCGCCTCGCACGGCATCGACTCGGTGGAGGTGGGCGTGGCGATGAGCGCGCTGGCCTTCGTGGTGGTGAGCCGCGCTCACCCCGCCGACGCCGCCGCAGAACCTCGCGATATTCTTCGACGATCACTGAAGCTGCGACAAGTCTCGCTCACGGAGGAATGGGGTCAGACCCCGTTACATCGTGTACAAGAACCCAACACTGGAAGCCGAGGCGATCGCCGCGATCCGGCTCGACGAGCCGCGGGCGCTGCTCGATCGGTTCGTGACCCTGGTGCGCGAGTCGGGGACCGCGGACGAAGAGACCGCCGGGCGCTACCTCGTCGACCGCCTCACGGCGCTCGGCGTGCCGGTGACGCTGCACACGCCCGAGCTCTACATCAGCAACCCCGTGCGCGCGGAGCTGTCGATCGGCGGCGCCGCCGGCAGCCGCGTCGCTGCACGCCCGGCCGCCGGCGATGGCGCGGTCCACCGGCGACGACGCGGTGAGCGGCGAGATCTGCTACGTCCCGTCGAAGTACGCCGGCGGCACGTCGAGTCTCTTCGACCTGCCCGAGGCGGCCCGCGGCGGCGGACCCGGAGGACCCCGTGCGCGGCCGGATCGTGCTCACCGAGGGCTTCTCGATGCCGGCCGCGGTCGGTGCGTTCGAGCGGCGCGGCGCGATCGGCGAGATCTTCATCCACCCCGGCAAGAACGTGCACGAGGGCATCTGCACCTCGATCTGGGGCGCCCCGACCGCGGAGTCGCTGGGCCGCAAGCCCGCCGTGCCGGTCGTCTGCATCAACCACCCCGACGGCGAGGCAGCTGATCGCCGACCTGCAGCACGGGCCCGTCCGCGCCTCGATCAAGACCTGGCTGCGCGAGGGCTGGATGCGGTGCCTGCTGCCGGTGGTCGAGATTCGCGGCCAGGAGGACCCCGACGAGTTCCTGCTCGTGCACGGGCACTACGACTCCTGGTACGAGGGCATCGGCGACAACGCCACCGGCGACGCCGCGCTGCTCGAGCTGGCCCGGGTGCTCTGGGGCCTGCGCGGCCAGTTGAAACGCACCGTGCGCATCGCCTGGTGGCCGGGCCACTCGACCGGCCGCTACGCCGGATCGACGTGGTACGCCGACACCTTCGCCGACGAGATCGACGAGCACTGCATCGCGCAGCTCGACATCGACTCGCCCGGCTGCGCCGGCGCCACCGCCTACGAAGAAGTGATGTGGATGGCCGAGGCGGACGCGCTGTGCCGCTCGTCGATCCACGATGCGCTCGGGCTGCCCTCCGAACGCGTGCGGCCGCTTCGCGCCGGCGACTACTCCTTCAACCAGATCGGGCCGACCGGCCTCTACATGCTGCTGTCGAACATCCCGATCGAGGAGCGGAAGGCCCGCGGCTTCTACGCCGTCGGCGGCTGCGGCGGCAACATCGCCTGGCACACGCCCGACGACCTGATGCCGGTGGCCGACCTCGAGATCCTCCGTCGCGACCTGGCGGTCTACCTGACGACGATCGTGCGGATCCTGAACGCGCCGCTGCACCCGTTCGACTACACGGCGGCGATCGACGAGATGCGCGCCGCCGTGGCCCGCTACCAGGAGGCCGCCGCCGGGGAGGTCGACTTCGCGCCGCTTGTCGGCGATCTCGCGGCGCTCGGTCCGGCGTGTGCCGCCTGGCGCGCGCGGGCCGAGGCGAGCGTGGCCGCCGGCACCACTGCCGACCGCCGCCGCCTCAACGGCGTGCTCCGCCGCGTGGCCCGGCTGCTCGTGCCGCTCAACTACGCCAGGGGCGAGCGATTCGACCACGATCCGGCGCTGAAGTTCGGCGCCGTGCCACGGCTCGAGGCCGCCGCCAGCCTGGCCTCGGCGCCGGCCGAGATGCGGCCGTTCATCAAGGTGGGCCTGCAACGTGAGCTGAACAAGGTGCGCGCCACCGTCCGGGCCCTGCACCGGGAACTGGCGTGAGCCCGGCGCCGCCCTCGTCGACATCTGGGCGCGTGATCCTCGTCACCGGCGGCAGCCGGGGCATCGGCGCCGCCACGGCGAGCCTCGCCGCGTCGCGTGGCTACGCCGTGTGCGTGAACTACCTGAAGAATCGCGCGGCGGCCGACGGCGTCGTGGCGGGGATCCGCACGGCGGGCGGGAAAGCGATCGCGGTGCAGGCCGACGTGGGACTCGAAGCCGACGTGCAGCGCCTCTTCGCCGCCTGCGACGCCGGGCTGGGACCGATCGGCGCGCTCGTGAACAACGCCGGCATCCTGGAGACCCAGATGCGCGTGGAGGCGATGGACGCAGCCCGTCTGCACCGCGTGCTCGCCGCCAATGTCATCGGCTCGTTCCTGTGCGCGCGGGAAGCGGTGCGGCGGATGTCGACGAAGCACGGCGGCCAAGGTGGGGCCATCGTCAACGTATCGTCGGGCGCGTCGCGGCTGGGATCACCAGGTGAGTATGTGGACTACGCCGCGGCCAAGGGCGCCGTCGACACCTTCACCATCGGGCTCGCCCAGGAAGTGGCGGCGGAGGGCATCCGGGTGAATGCCGTGCGCCCCGGGATCATCTACACCGACATCCACGCCAGCGGCGGCGAGCCGGATCGCGTGGACCGGGTCAAGGCGTTCGTGCCGATGCGCCGCGGCGGCAGCGCCGGCGAGGTAGCGCATGCGATCCTCTGGTTGCTGTCCGACGAGGCGTCGTTCACCACCGGTTCCTTCGTCGACGTGACTGGTGGACGCTAGGAAGAACCTACCTGACGCCCTTGGTTCTCTAAGTTGTTTGACATGGCACCTCTTGATGCGCGCAGCTTCGTAACCGTCGCGGCACTATTTATGTCGGTTGCAGCGCTCGCGTCCTATTGTCCCGGCTCGACGGACGGCCAAAGTGGATCCGTTGGTCGCCCTTCGGTGCGAGTGATGAGTTCCCGTACTTGCTAGACTCTGCGGGAGGCGAATCATGATCTCAACTACAGGATGCCGCCGATCTGGGCATAAGATTGTTGCGAGAAGATGAGCGTCCCCTGACATGCGAGGCCATTGTCCGCGCACGCCTGGGTGCGGACGATCGACATGCGACGAAGGGTGGATTTGGGCGGATGAACGGCGGCCTGTTAACCTCCGCGCGAAATCCTCCGAGGCCCCAATGAAGCGTCGCGCTCCGCTCAGCGTCCTGGCACTCGCGCTCTTGTGGGCGCCGTCGGCGGTCACCCAGGGACCACCACCCGCCGTCCCGCTGGATCCGGTTTCGGCGATTCTCGATGCCTTCCAATCCCACAACGTCGTCGCCCTGGGTGAGCCTCACATGATCGAACAGGGCCACGCGCTGAGAATGGCCCTTGTTCGAGACCCACGGTTCGCTCGCACCGTCAACGACATCGTCTGGGAATGTGGCAGCGCCCGGTATCAGGGCGTGATGGATCGTTACATGAGCGGTGAGGCCGTCTCCGACGCCGACCTCCGCGAGACCTGGCGCAACACGGTTGGCTCGATCAACGTCCTGTGCGACCTGCCGATCTATGAAGCCTTCATTCGCGAAGTGAAGGCGGTGAACGACCAGCTGCCGGCGGAGCGCAAGGTGCGCGTCCTGCTCGGCGATCCACCAATCGACTGGAATGTCATCAAGTCCATGCCGGACCTGCTGCCGTGGGCGGAGGCGCGGGACACGCATGCCGTCGATCTCATCAATCGTGAAGTGCTGGCGAAGAATCGCCGCGCATTGGTGATCTACGGTGACGGCCACCTGTCCAGGAAAAGCCTGCGCTCGAATTATGAGCGCGATGATCTTGGCCCGCTCGTCGATCGTCTCGGCGACAACCCCGCGGCGAAAATCTTTTCGATCTATTCGGAGATCTCAACCGATCTAGCCAGCCTCCAGCCGGACGTCTCGTCGTGGGCCGCGCCGAAACTCGCGCTCCTGAAAGACACCGTGCTGGGCTCGGTGGATTTTGAAGTCTTCGCGACTAACGGGATGGGCGGTTCACGGCCGAACCGCTGGGCGCAGCGCAGAGGGAAGCGTATCGAGATTCCCAAGGATCAATGGCGTTCCCGTCGAATGGACGAACAGTTCGATGCGATCGTCTATCTTGGACCGCCTTCGGCGATGACACGATCGCGGCTCTCTCCTGCTACTTGTGCGGATTCGGCTTACATCACGACGCGCCTTGGACGAATGGCGTTGGTTGGAGTACCGACTGACGCCCTCAAGAAACTTTGCGGCATCGGACCTTGAGGCCGACCCAGCCCCAGCCCCCGGCCCCTAGCCCCGGACTGGCCGAGGCAAGGCTCCCTGGCCGGTCAATGTCCGGCGCAGGTAGTCGATCTGGCCGAGGTGATAGCTCAGGTGCGCGTAGAGGTGGATCACGAACTGGCGGTTCGTGAGCGGCGTGCCGAGCACGTTCTCGGGGAACGTCTCGTCCCACTGGCTGGCGGTGACGGCCTCCAGCACGCCCGGGATGAGCGAGGCGAGCCCGGCCAGCTCCGCCGCCAGCTCCGCGCGGGGCACGCCGGTCGCCGCGAACTCGCGCGGACGGTCGCGCTCGTAGGCCACACCGCCGATCTGGCGTCCCACGAACTCGCGCAGGTTGCCGTTCAGGTGCAGCATCAGGTTGCCGGCCGAATTGGTCACGCCGGGCACGACCGCCCACAGCTGACCGTCGTCGAAGGCCTCGAGCTGGTGTGCGAGGCGGGGCAGGTCGCGGCGGAACTGGGCGGCGAGCTCGAGGCTGAGAGACACGCCGCGATCATGCCTCAACCGCTGCCGGACTACTGAGTCGGCCGCGGCGGATCGATCTTCATCGCCGCCCCAGCGATGAAGACGTGTTTCACCGTCGTCTGGTCCGTGAAGATCTCGCCCTCGGTGACCACCAGCGTGGCCAGCTTCCCGGCCTCGAGGGACCCCAGCCGATCGGCCACCCCGGCAATTCCGGCGGCGTCGAGCGTGAGGGCGCGCAGCACCCGGTCGCGCGAAAGGCTGCCCTGCGCCGTCCGTCCGGCGTTCTTGACGAAGTCGCGCGGCTGGTCGAGCCCGTCGGAGGCAAACCCGAACGGGACCCCGGCGGCGTCGAGCGCCGCCGCCACCTTCGGCGCGCCGGCGCGGGTGCGCAGCACCTGGAGCGACTCGTCGGCCTCGGGGGCCAGCGATTCGGAGCGAGTGGGGAAGTCGAGCCCGAGGATCACCCGGGCGTTGGCCGCCTTCAACTCGGCGGCGAGTCGATCGGCTTCGAGTCCGCCGACGATGATCGGCGTCAGCTTGAAGGCGGCGGCCATCTCGAGCGCCCGCCGGATCTCGCGCTCCGACCCGGCATGGAAGGCCACCGGCAGACGTCCGGCCAGGGCTGGCTGGAGGGCGTCGAGCACCGCATCGCTATCCGCCGGCGCCGCGGTCTTCACGCGCTCGGCCTGGGCCGCAGCGGCCTGGTAGTGCTGGGCATCGGCGAACTGCTGGCGCACGAACGCGATCACCCCCATCAGCGAGTTCGGGTAGGCATTGCCGCCCGGCGGCTGATTGGGAAAGCTGACGTGAAGTGCGACCGGGGTTCGCAGCACGGCCCGTCCACGGCGTTCGTCGGCCTGACCGCCAATCTGCGGGTCGTCTTCGGGCAGGCCGGTGCTGACGAGCGCCGACTGTCCGCGAATCGCCCCCGCCGGGGGCAGGGCCAGGGTCGTCGTGACGCCGGCGGCCAGCGCCCGGGCCAGCGCCGGCGCAGCGAGGTTGAGGTTCTCCGCCGCCCGCAGCTGCGGCCGGGCGAGCACGGCACGCTTGGCGCGCTCGGTGTCCTCGGTGGTGCGGGCGGTCTCGCTGCGCGCCGCCGGGGCCTCGATGCCGGCCCCGCTTCCCAGATCGATGAGGCCGGGATACACCGTGAGGCCCTTACCGTCGATCACCCGGGCATCGGCCGGTGCCGTCACCGCGGTGCCGACGGCCACGATCCGGCCGTCGCGCCAGACCACGGTGGCCGATTCCAGCGGCGGGCTCGACACCGGAACCACGCGGGCGTTGACGATGGCCCAGGTGAGCCGGGGCTGTGCCTGGATGGCGGCGGTGGCCGCCGCGCACAGCGCCAACGCCGCGAGGCTGCGGCCCCGCTTCGCCCCTCTCATGGCTTCACCCGGGCCGGGCGCGCCGAGAAGCGCTGGAACATCGCGAAGTGCTTGTTGTCCAGTCCGACATCGCGGCCCCCCACCACCACGTGGGTGATCGCCGTGCGGACATCGAGCGGGTCGCCCGTGGCCACGAAGAGGTTGGCGGCCTTGCCCACCTCGAGGCTGCCCAGCCGTTCGTCCACGCCCAGGATGCGAGCCGCATCGATGGTGAGCGCCTGCAGGGCGCGATCGCGAGGCAACCCCCACGCCACCGAGATGCCGGCTTCGTAGGGAATCAGCCGCACGTTGGCGTAGCCGCCCGATCCGAAGGCGAACGTCACGCCGGCGGCGGCCAGATCGGCGGCGGCGCGGTAGGTGGCCGCGTGATGCGCGTCCTCACGCAGGGGCAGCGTCAGCACCGACCCGAGGATCACCGGGATCTGCTTCTCGCGCAGGAGCGGGCCGGCGCGCGGCGCCTCCAGCCCGCCCATCACGACGATTCTCACACCGGCGCGATCGGCGAACGCCACGGCATCGCGAATCTGCGCCTCGGCGTTGGCCAGCACGAACAGCGGCACCTGGCGGGTCGCGACCGGGGCCAGCGCCTCGAGGGTCCAGTCGGTGCGACGCTCGGCAACCGGAGTCTTGGCGTAGGCGCGCGCCGACACGAGTTCGTCGATGAAGGCATCGAGCCTGGCGTCGCGCTCCTTCTTCAAGTCGGCGTACTTGCGGTTGGCGTCGGGGCTGGGACCGGCGAACCCGGCTGGGCGCACTACCGGCGGAAACTGCAGGCTGACGCCGGCCGACGCCTTCACCGTCGCCTCTTCCCAGGTCCAGCCGTCGAGGTTCATCACGGCGATCTGTCCGCCCACCAGGCCGCCGCTCGGCACGATGGCCACGCTGGTGATGCCGTTGGCACGGGCCACCGGAATGGCGTCGCTGTCGGCCTGATACGCCACCTGCGCCCGCACCGCGGCGTTGTTCTCCAGCATCTCGGCGGTGTCGGCGAAGCCGCGCGCGCCGGGCTCGTCGATACCGATCGTCGAGCGCGCGTCGATGAAGCCGGGATACACCTCGCTGCCCGCGGCGTCGATCACCGTGGCGCCGGCCGGCGCCGCGACGTTGGCGCCGAGCGCTTCGATGCGGCCGTTGCGCATCACGATCGTCCCGCGCTCGATGGTGGGCTGGGTGATCGGGTGAATCCGGGCGTTGACTACCGCCAGCGCCGTCCCGCCGGCCTGGCGCGCCGCCGCCGTCAACGCCTGCTCGTCAACCCCGCCGAGACCGGCGCGCCCGTCGGCGCTGACCTCTGCCGCGGCGCCCGGCGACGACTGCGGCCGCGGCGAGGTCATCGGCTCGGTGGTCGGGGCCTTTCGCCCCTCCGCTTCGGTGAGCGAGGTCCTCTCGCGCGCTTCGTCGATCACGCGCCGCTCGTCGGCGTCGCGGTCGTGGAACACGGTGCCGTCGATGTAAACCCGCTCGGCCACGGCGTAGGTACTGAACGGATGGTGCGACCAGATGACCAGGTCGGCGTCTTTCCCCGGCTCGAGCGATCCGACCCGGGCGTCCACCCGGAGCTGCTTCGCCGGGTTGATCGTCACCAGCGCCAGCGCCTCGTCCTCGCTCAGGCCGCCCCACTTGATCGTCTTGGCGGCCTCGGTATTCAGCCGGCGGGCGTGCTCGGCGCTGTCGGAGTTGATCGACACCAGCACGCCGCGCCGGTGCATGATCGCAGCGTTGTAGGGGATCGAGTCTTCGGCCTCGATCTTCCCGACCCACCAGTCCGACCAGGTAGAGGCACCGGCGCCGTGCGCGGCGATCTCGTCGGCGATCTTGTAGCCCTCGACGACGTGCTGCAGCGTCGCCACCTTGAAGCCCATCTCGTCGGCGAGGCGAAGCAGCATCAGCATCTCGTCGGCACGATAACCGTGCGAGTGGACCAGCCGCTTGCCGTCGAGGATCTCCACCAGCGGGTCGAGCTGGTAGTCGCGGCGGGGCGTCAGGACGTCCTCGCCGGCGGCCCGGCGCTTTTCGTACTCCTGCCACGAGGCGCGATAGGCCTTGGCCCTGGTGAACGCGTCCCTGATGACGAACTCCACGCCGGGACGGGTCACGGGATAACGGCGCGGCCCGGTCTGGCCGAATTGCCGCAAGTCCTTCGGGTTCTCGCCGAGGGCGAACTTGATCCCGGGCATCGCCCCCTCGAACACGAGATCCCGCGCTCGCGTCTTGCCCCAGCGCAGCTTGATCACCTGGTTCTTGCCGCCGATGGGGTTGGCGCTGCCATGCAGCACGTTGGCCGCGGTGAGGCCGCCGGCGAGATCGCGGTAGATGTTGACGTCGGTGGGATCGAGCACGTCTTCGATGCCGGTCATCGAGCTCACCGTCGTGCCGCCTTCGTTGATGGCATCGGTGGCGATGTGAGAGTGGGCGTCGATGAGTCCAGGCGTGATGAAGCGGCCGTTGGCCTCGACGATCTCGGCCCCGGCCGGGATGGCGGTCTCCGGGCCGCCCACGGCCGCGATGCGCCCGCCGTTGATCACGACCACGCCGTTGGCGATGGTGCCGCGGGTGACCGTGAACACCGTGCCGCCGCGGATGGCGATCGCCGCCGGCCGGGTCGTTTGCGCCCGTGGTACCACTGCCCCCGCGAGGGCCATCACGACCGCGACCGCGACGAGGCGAGAACGGGCGGGTGCGCGTCACGATCGGCCCCTTCCGGGCGCCGCCGCGCCCTCCTCCCGCTTCGTGCGGGCTTCGAGAATCGCCTTCAACAGCGCCAGGTCCTTGGCATTTGCCCGCCGCATCGCCAGGCTGACGAGCGGCGCGACCAGGCGGGAGAACCCGCCTGGCGTACCCCGGTTGCGAAGGGTCATGGTCGTGCGGCGGTCGCCGGCGTCGCGCCAGGTATAGGTGGTCTCCATCGGGAACGGCCCCTCGGACGTGCGCATCACCAGCCGCTCACCGGGCACGTGCTCCACGACCTGGTAGGTGTAGGCCAGCCGCCGGCGCAGGAACTCCGCCACGAAGGCCAGCCGCGTTCCTACCTGCAACGGCGGCTCGGTCTTCCACTCGATCGACCGGATGTTCTCGTACCAGAGCGGAATCCGATCCGGATCGGTCGCAAACGCCGCCACCTCGTCACGAGGCCGGGCGACGACGATCTCGGTCGTGACATCTACAACCATGTGTCGAGTGCGCTCCGACCGGCCGACATCGTGACTCTCTAGCCGCTAGCCCCAAGCCGCTACTGGCCTCTGGCCTCGGTGCTCTTGTCACCGGGCCAGAGGTACTTGTTGAACCAGTCCCAGTTCTGCTGCATCGCCGCGCGGTTGGCCTTCGGCTTGTCGAGGCCGTGGCCGAACCCGCGGAAGATCATCAGCTCGACCGGCACCTTCTGGTCCTGCAGGCCCTGATACAGCTCGAAGGCGTTGGGAATCGGCACCCGCTGGTCGCGATCGCCGTGCTGGATGAGGGTCGGCGTCCTGGCCTGCTTGATGTAGGTCATCGGCGAGGTGTCGGCGTAGACCTTCATGTCGTCCCACGGCGTGGCCTTGAGGTACTGGCGCGTGAAGGGATGGATGTCGGTGTTCACGTAGTAGGTGACCCAGTTCGAGATGCCGGCGCCCACCGACAGCGCCTTGAACCGCTCCGAGTGCCTGGTCGCCAGGAAGGCCGAGATGTAGCCGCCCTGGCTCCAGCCCATCGAGCCGACGCGGTCCTTGTCGACCAGTCCCTGCGCCACCAGGTGGTCGATGCCGGAGAGCACGTCCCACGCGTCGCCGATGCCGAGGTTGCGCACGTTGAGCGATCGGAAGGCCTCGCCGTAGCCGGCGCTGCCGCGGTAGTTCGGCTCGAGCACGAGCGCCCCCCTGGCCAGCCAGCCGTCGATCGGATAGAAGCTCGCGCTGCCGTACGGCGAGGGACGTGACACACCTGTAGGCCCGCCGTGGATCACGACCAGGAGCGGATAGCGGCGTCCCGCCTGGAAATCCGCCGGCTTGTGCAGCACGCCCTCGATCTCGGCGCCGTCCTGGCTCTTCCAGCGGACGACCTCGCGGCCGTGCACCGGCCAGCCGGCCACCTGTGCGCCCAGGTCGCTGAGCCTGGTCGGCGCCAGCGTCGCGGCCATGGGCGCCGAGTAGACCTCGGGAAACTCGCGCGGTCCGCTGGCCACGAACGCGGTGTGCGCGCCATTGGGCGTGACCGCGAACGACTGGCCGATCCACTCCTCGCCGACGCGGTGGGTGGCCATCTGCCGGCCCGCGGGATCGAGGCGATGGAGATACGACCAGGTGCGGTGCGACGCCGAGAAGAAGATGCCGGCCGGCGTCCAGGCGACCAGCGACGGGTTCTCGTCGAAGCGGCCGGTGATGGCCTCGGGCGTGCCGCCACCGGCGGCCACCACCGCGAGCGCGCCGTTCTCGAAGAAGTAAAACGGTTTGGCCATCACGGTCTGGAACACGATCTGACGTCCGTCCGGCGACCACCTCGGACTGCTGTCCGGTCCCGCCTGCGCGACCAGGGGCGTCACCTGGCCCGTCGCCACCTCGACGATCGAGATGTCGGCGCTGCCGCTGCTGCCGGCGTCGCTGTTGAGGCGGTGGTCGAACGCGATCCGCGTGCCGTCGGGGGCCCAGTCGAAGCTGCCGACCACGAATGCTCCGGCCGTGAGCGCCCGTGTCGCCTTCGTCGCCAGGTCCAGCACGTGCAGCTGGGCCATGCGATGGTCGCGATCCTCGTGCGTGTACTGGCCGTACTTCTCCTCGCGTTCCTTCATGGCCGCCGTGACCGGGTCGGTCATGGTGTAGGCGATGCGCGCGCCGTCGGGCGACCAGGCGAACGCGGTCACGCCCTCGCTGCCCGAGGTGAGCACCTCCGCCTCGCCGCCCTCGACCGACAGGCGATAGAGCTGCCGAGTGTCGCTGCGGTCGGAGATGAACGCCACCCACGTGCCGTCGGGCGACCAGGCCGGCTGCAGGCTCGACTTGGCGCCGCTGGTGAGCGGACGGGCGCTGCCGGCCGTGCCGGCATCGGCCACCCAGACCTCGGTCTCGTAGGCGTTGCCGTCCCAGTTGGTCTCGCGCACCACGAAGGCCACACGACGGCCATCGGGAGAGATCGCCGGCGTGCCGCTCGCGCGCTTGAGCGCGATGAGGTCGTCGATGGACTGCGCGCTGGCGGGTGATGCCGCCAGGATCGCCAGAACCGCAATGCGGAACCCGTGCATGACGCCACCTCGAATTGGAGAGCCGAGACCGGCGAGCGTAGCATGCATATGGACGTTTGGCCGGGAGGGATGGTTGCCGGGACGAATGGCTTCGGACTCACGACGGCTCAAGGCGCCGGAACGCATCGAGACCTCACGACTCGTCCTGCGCCGGCCGCAGCCGTCGGATGTCGACGCCATCTTCGCCGCCTACGCGAACGACGCCGACGCGACGCGCTACCTCAGCTGGTCCCGCCATCTGTCGGTCGAGCAGACCCGCGCGTTCCTGAACTTCAGCGACGACCACTGGGCGAGCTGGCCGGCCGGTCCCTACGTGATCGAATCCAAGGCCGACGACCGCCTCGTGGGGGGGGCGGGGCTGGGGTTCGAATCACCGTGGTGTGCGTCAACCGGCTACGTTCTCGCGCCGGGGTTCTGGGGACGTGGGTATGCCACCGAGGCCTTGGTTGCCATGGTCGACGTGGCCAGGCGGGCCGGCGTGATCCGCCTGTACGCACAGTGCCACAACGACCATGCCGCGTCGCGCCGGGTGCTCGAAAAAGGCGGATTCGAACGTGAAGGACTGCTCCGGCGTCAGACCGTGTTCCCCAACCTTGGTCCGGAGCCGTGCGACGCCTGGATGTATGCGCGGATCCTGTGAGCGCCGCCAGCGGCGAACCAGTCACCGGCCGCTATTGGATCGCGAAGCGTTCTTGCGCCAGGACCGCCCCCCCGGGCACGCGCACCTCGACCCGCCAGTCGCCGGCCCGCCTGGTGTCGACGGTCTGCCGGCTGAAGGTGCGGAAGCCGGCGCCGCTGTTGGGCCGCACCTGAAGGGTCACGGACTGGACCAGCGCGTTGCCGTGGTACCAGCGGTGCTCGATGGCCGTGGCCTTCGGGACCTCGACCCGCGTGAAGTAGTACAGGCGGCCGGGCGACAGGGGCGGCGCGGCCGGCGTGCACGTCCACGCACCCGAGGTGGTCAGCTCCCGGCACAGCTGTGCCGTGAGGATCGATACGGACCCCCCGGCTCCGGCCGCCGTCGTCGAGGCCGGCTTGGCCGGCGCTGACGGCGGCGCCTTGGCTGCCGGCGCCGCGGGTGGCGTCGCCCGGGCCGCCGGCTGCACAGCGGCCGGCGATGGTTGCGTCGCTGGTGTGCCGGTGGGTGGCGGCGGCGTGGTCTGGGCCTTCGGTGCTGCCTTGGCAGCGGGCGGGGAGGCGGGGGCCTTGGTTCGTGGCGCCCCAGCCCGATCGGAGGGCGCCGGGTCGGTCGTTCGGGCGGCGGCCGGCGGCGCCGGCGCGTCCTGCGTCGCCCACCACGCGGCAACCGCGACCAGCACCGCCGCGACCACCATCCCGGTGATCCACGGTATGAGCGACGTTGGCGCCGCCGGTGGCGGCGGCACGCGAGGCGCGGGCTTGGCGGGAGTCCGGGCAGCCGCTGGCGGTCGGCCGCGGCGGCCGCACGCCCGAGGACGGCGGCGTGGGCCGGGCCGCCTGGGCCGCCCCCCCCGGGGCTGCCACCGCCGGCTGCACCGGCATCAGGCGGGCCTCGAGAAACGCGTTCAGGTCCTCATGACACCGGACGACCAACGAATCGGTCGGAGGCAGAGCCGCGGAGGCCGCCGCAAAGGCGCGGCGGTAGAGGCCTTCCGCGTCGCTGATTCGGCCGGCGCGCTCGCACACGACGGCCAGGTTGTGGAGAGTAGAGGCGACCTCGGGGTGATTCGGCCCGAGACGGGCCGACTGGAGTTCCAGCAGCGTGCGGAGGTGCCCCTCCGCCGCCGTGGCGTCGCCCTCTGCCGCCGCCTGTTCGGCGGCGACGAGCACCGCTTGCTCTTCGAACGCGTCCGGCATTCGACCTCCGGTCCACGGAGCTTGGGGGACCTCGCTCGACGACCAGCCACATTCTACGTCGTCGCCGCCGACAGGCCGGTCGTGCGCCCACTCGCCGCGGTGGACAAGGCTGCTCGCCGCCGGCCGCCTCAGCGGCGCGAGAGTGGTCGGGGAAGCGCGACGAGCGCGGTCTTGACACCGGCGTCGCGCCACGCCACGACGACCTGTTCGCCCGCGAGGGCCAGCATCGGAATGCCGGTCGTGCGACCACTCGATGCGGGAGCGACCGTGACGGGCGCGTCGGGAACGCTGCCTGCGACCCTGCGCATCCGCACCTCGCCGATGCCCTCGCCGGTGCGCTCGAGCCAGCTCACCACCGTCGCGCCGTCGGGCAGCATGGCGACGTCGGCCCATCCCACGGGCGCGCCGTCGTCGACCCGGATTGGCGCGGCGAACGAGGCGCCGGCATCGTAGGACAGCGCCAGGTTCACCTGCGGCCGATCGCCCGCCGCCGTGAACCAGGCCACGGCCACCGCCGGGCCGCGGGCGGCGACGGCGGGACCATTGGTGGGACAGCCCCCGATCCGCCAGCCGTCGCGGTGAACCGGCGCGGGTGAGGTCCACTGGCCGTCCACCAGGCGGACGATCGAGATGTCGCGGATCTCCCCGGCGTCGTGGTCGCGGTAGACGGCGATCGGACCACGCGAGGTCTCGGCGAGGTCGGTGTTGCAGCACGAGCAGGCATCGCCGTCGACGATCTGGCGCGAGACGACGCGTCCGTCCGGAGCCAGCCGCGCCACGCCCACCGTCTTGATGTGGTTGTGCGCCGGCCCGCTGCCGTCATCAGGCGCCAGCGGGGTCAGGTAGACGGCGTCGACGCCGGCCGAGGTCGGCAGGAACGTCAAGAAGCCCGAGTAGTCCTTGACGTTGCGCTGTCCCTCCTCGAAGACCGTGGTCCAGGTGCGCCCGTCGTCCGCGGAGGTCGCGGCGCGGATCGCGTACCCGTATTCGCCGCCCTCGCCCTTGCCGGTCTGCACCAGCCAGTGCGCGAACAATCGGCCATCACGGGCCGCCGTGAGCGACGGGTGATCGGCCCAGTTGACGAACCAGTCGCCGCCGCGCGCGATGTCGCGCGGCTCGGTCCACCGCCCCCGTTCCAGCCGCGAGAACCGCAGCGCGTGTCCGCCCGCGGCGACCGGCTCGATCCACGAAAGATAGGTCTGGCCGTCTGCTCCGGTGGCGAGGGAGTACATGCCGCTCTCGGGCCCGGCCGGAGTCGGGAGCGCGGTCACCGGCGACTGCGCGGCGCCGCTGACGGCCGCGAGCGCGATGATGCCGGCGAGGCACACCCAGTGGCGCGGCATGGGCTCCATTGTGCCCCAGCACGGGTGCGGGGCTCGAAGGCGCTCAGTTGCCGGTGGTCGGCTTCGGCGTGGCCTTGGGCACCGACGCCATGAGGATCTCCAGCGCCTTGCCGAGCGTCGGCCGCACGTGCCGCTGGCCCTTGAAGTTGCCGATGCGGACGACCACCAGGTCGTGCGACGGGATGATCCACACCTGCTGCCCGCCGGCGCCGTTCATCGAATAGGCCTCCTTCGGAATCGGCCAGGCGCCGTCGCCGTTGATCCAGAAGAAGCCGCCGTACACCGGCCGCTCATCGGCCACCCAGGCCGGCGCCAGCGTGCTCACGAAGTCGTTGTAGTTCTCGGGCAGGATGCGCTCGCCGCCCGGCGTCACGCCGTCGTTGAGATAGAGGTTGCCCAGCCGGGCCCAGTCGCGGCCCGACATGTACTCGTAGCCCTGGGTCAGGAAGTTGCCGAACGGATCGGTCTCCATGACCATCGTGCGGACGCCGATCTTGTCCCACAGGTTGCGCTGGGGATACGACAGGTAGTCGACCTTCAGCTTCTCGGCGCCGAGCTTGTTCAGGTAGTTGGTGAGCACCGGATCGGTGTTGCGGTAGCGGCCCACCGTGTTGGGCGGCCACTGCTGCGGGCGCGTGGCGGCGTACTTGAACGAATCGACACCGCCCGTGTAGAGGTAGAGGTGATCCGGGTACGGTCCCTCCGGGTCGTAGTCGGGATCGGACGGCGAGATGATGCGGATGCCGCTCGACATCCGCAGGATGTCCTGGATCTTGATCTGGGCGCGCGGGTCGTTCGGCTGCGCCTGCCACTCGGGAATCGGCGCCGGCTGGTCGAGGGTGTAGACGCCCTTGTGGATGAGCGTGCCCATGATCGTGGAGGTCACGCTCTTGCCCATCGACCAGCTCTCGAGCGGCGTGGTCATGGTGATGCCCTCGCCGTAGCGCTCGCCGATCAGGCGTCCCTTCCAGGTGACGACGAACGCCGTCGTCTCGGCGTCCGGAATCTCGAACGCGGCGTCGACCGCGCTCTTGATCTTCGCTTCGTCGAGCTCCGCCGGAAACGGCGTCTTGGGTAGCCGATCGCCCATCGGCCAGTCCTGCGCGCCAGCCGACGGCAGGTTCGCGGCGACGGTCTTGGGAGTGAACGACAGCTTGTCGGAGCCTTCGGGCAGCGTGATGCAGCCCTGGCTGCCGGTGTACACGGCCGTGCGGGTCACGCCGTTCGGGAGCGTGATGCTCACCGATTTCCTGTCGCGGTCGACGACCGGCTTGCCGACCTTGGCCCGCTCGGCGTAGGGGGCGGTGAAGTAGCCGACGTGTTCCGCCGCGAACTCGATGTCGTACCCGGTCATGAAGACCGCCGAGCACATCGTCTTGGCGAAGCCCGAGGTGTGGTGCGACAGCGCGTCGCCCGGGACCGGCTCGTAGTTGGTCGGCAGCTCGAGCGACTTGCCGCGGGCGACCAGCTTCTCGCGGGCCGCGGCCTCAGGATCGGCGGGCGCGGGCGTGGCGGCGGCCGCCGGCGCCGGCGCGGGCGGCGCCTGGCAGGCGGCGACGAGGCCCGACGCCAGCAGCAGTGCGCCAACGGCGGCGGGGGTCGTGGTGAAACGTCGAGTCGTCATGCGTCGGCTCCCTCAGAGGCGTGATTTCCGGGGCAGTCTACAACGCATGACCGGTCCGCGCGCCGATGATGTACATTTCCGGCTTGGAGCCCCGTGCCGTGAAGCATCTCTCGTCGTGCGTATCTGGACTGGCGCTCGCGGTTTCACTGGTCGCCCCGGCCATTGCCGAGAACCGAACGGTCCGCGGCGAGGTCGTGGACCTGGCCTGCAGCACCACGAAGGGAGCAGGCGGCCGCGGTGATGCTCATGGCGCGTGCGCGATGGCCTGCGCCCGGAAGGGCGACCAGTTGGCCATCCTGACCACCGACGCTGTCTATCTCGTCGAGGGCGACTACGCGGCGAACAACAACGCCAAGCTCCTCGACTTCGTGGCCCGCCAGATCGAGGCCAAGGGCAACGTCACCGAGAAGGACGGCACGCTGAGGATCAACGTGGCCAGCATGGCGTTGGTCAAGTAACGACTGGGGGCTGGGGGCTGGGGACTAGGGCTCGCCAAGAACTCTTGTTGCGCTGAGACTACTGGTCTCACGCGTGACTGCGTGGCCTTGAGACCGCGTCACAGCGTCATAGCGGCACTGTCAAGCGCCAGTCCCCAGTCCCCAGGTCCCCGAGCACCGGCCGGAACCGATCGCGGCGGCCGGTGTCCAATCAATTACCGACGACTCGCTCGGATCCGAACCGTCGTCCTTCGATTGCGCATCTGCGCCGCGGTCTTCACGGCCGTGCCCGCGGGTTGCGCCAGGAGGATCGACCATGCCTCGTGATCTGTTCGGACAGATGACGCGCCCCGTCGACGGCGTCGGCGCCCGCTCGCGTCTCACCGTCCCCCTCTCGCTGGCGGCGCACGTCGCCGGAGTGGAACGGGTGGGCATCATCACCGCGGCGAGGCGCAATCTGGCCCTGCCATGAACGCGAACGGCCCCGCCGGACGCTCCAGCGGGGCCGTTCCAGAACGGCATCGAACGTCGAGCCCCGGGACCCGAGCCCCGGGCCCCGCCTCGATCGTCAGATCGCCTTGAGCAGCGCCTTGACCTTATCGGTTGATTCCCAGGTCATGCCCTTCTTGCCAAAGTGTCCGTAGTTGGTCGTCTGCGAGTAGATCGGGCGGCGCAGGTTCAACTGGTCGATGATGTCGGCCGGCTGGAAGCTGAACACCCGGTTCACCGCCCGGACGATCTTGGCGTCGGGGACCGTCGACGTGCCGAAGGTCTCGATGTGCACGCTGACCGGATCCGGATAGCCGATCGCGTAGGCGAACTGCACTTCGCAGCGCTCGGCGAGTTTGCCGGCGACGATGTTCTTCGCCACCCAGCGGCCCATGTAAGCCGCGCTGCGGTCCACCTTCGTCGGATCCTTGCCCGAGAACGCGCCGCCGCCGTGCCGGCCCATGCCGCCGTAGGAGTCGACGATGATCTTGCGGCCGGTGAGGCCGGTGTCGCCCTGCGGCCCGCCGATGACGAACCGGCCGGTCGGGTTGATGAGGAACTGGGTCTTGTTCGACAGCAGCTTCGCCGGCAGCACCTTGCGGATGACGTGCTCGATGCAGAAGCGCTCGATCTCCTTGTGCGACACGTCGGCGGCGTGCTGGGTCGAGATGACGACGTTGGAGATGCCGACCGGCTTGTGGTTCTCGTAGATCACCGAGACCTGCGACTTGGCGTCGGGGCGCAGCCACGGCACCGCACCACTCTTGCGGATCCGGGTCAGCTCACGGCCCAGGCGGTGCGCGAACATGATCGGCGCCGGCATCAGCTCGGGCGTCTCGTTGCTGGCGTAGCCGAACATCAGCCCCTGGTCGCCGGCGCCCTGCTTGGCGGTCTTCTTGCCGGTGGCCTTGCGGGCGTCGACGCCCTGGGCGATGTCGGGCGACTGCTGCGTGACCAGCAGGTTGACGAACACCTTGTCGGCGTGGAAGACGTCGTCGTCGTTGACGTAACCGATCTCGCGAATCGCCGTCCGCGCGATCTTCTCGAAGTCGAGCCTGGCCTTGGTCGTGATCTCGCCGCCGATCACCACGACGTTCGACTTCACGAACGTCTCACAGGCAACGCGGCTGAACTTGTCCTGCGCAAGGCACGCATCCAGGACGGCGTCGGAAATCGTGTCGGCAACTTTGTCGGGATGACCCTCGCCGACGGACTCCGACGAGAAGATGTATCGGTCGCTCATAACGCTCCAAAAAGAAAGGCCCGCGAGTCGCGGGCCATCCGCGACTTAGATAGAACCAACCGGCGGACGGTCGTCGGTCCACCGGGGCGCGGCCCATCAAGTCGGGAAATCGCCGCACCAGACGACCCTTGAGTATCTCACGGACGGGGCCTGGGGGCTAGGGGCTGGGCCCGGAACTGGGGGCTAGGGGCTGGGGGCTGGGGACTAGGGCATGCTGCAGCCCCGCAGACACGAACCGCGCCCTACTTCAGGGCTTGTGCATCGCCGTGAGAACAGGGCGATGCGAAGCGTGACAGTCGCCCGCGCCCCAGTCCCCAGCCCCTAGAACCTGATGGTGAGCCCCGCCGTGGCGCGCCAGAAGCCGAAGTCGCCGAGCGTTTCCTCGAGCAGCGGCTCGTCGGTGCCGGTCACATTGCGGAAGTAGCGAACGTCGCCACGCAGCGAGAAGCGGCCGCCGCCGACGAGCAACCCGCCGCCGGCGTTCACGCCCAGGCTCGACTCGGCGGCGTCGAAGAACTCGCCGAAGTCGGTCACCTGGGTGCGGACCAGGCCGGCGCCCGCCGCGGCATACGGCTGGAGACCGCCGCCGAAGCGGCCGAACACCAGGTTGCCCATCACCGTGGTCACGTTATTGGTGCCCAGCACGTCGATGTCGAGGTCCCGGGGGGCGAAGAAGTCGGGGATGAAGGCGCCGTCCAGCTCGACCCCGAACACCCGCCCGACGACCATGAGCGAGCCGCCGAAGTTCAGCCTGGCATCAACGGTGCTGCCGCCGAAATTCGTTCCGGCGTAGGGTGTGAGCAGGATATCGGCGTGCGCGGTCGAGGGCAGCGCTGTGCTCGCCACGGCCAGAGCGACGGCCGCCAGGCAGTGTCTCATCGTCTCTCCTCGTCGGCCGCGGTTCCGCGAGCAGGCGGCGCGCGCACGCCCGCTTCGACCCTCGGTGGCGCCGAAAGGTTGAACGATCGACAAGCCGCGGCGTTCGGTGCCGCTACTTCTTGTGATCGCTGATGTACTGCAGGGCGAACTTCTCGAGGCCGGGATTGCTCAGGCCGATGGCGCGGGCTTCCGCGGTGGCCTTCTCGATGCTGTAGTCGTCCTGCAGCACCCGCTTGGCCAGCCAGACCGTGCCGACCCGCTGCGCCGAGGCGCAGTGGATGAACACCGGCTGGTTGGCCTTGTCGGCAATCGCCGCCAGGAACTGGTCGATCACCTTCGGATCCGGGCTGCCGGCGCTGAACGGAATGTGGGTGTAGACGAGGCCGAGTTCCTTGGCCCGGGCCTGGTTCTGCTCGATGTTCGCACCCGGCTCGCTGGCCATGCGCAGGTTGATCACCGACTTGAAGCCGTCCTTCTTGAGCGCGTCGAGGGTTGCCACCTCGGCGGCGCCACCGCAGGCGACCGTGGCGTCCACGCGGGTGAAGTTGGTCACGCCTGGATAGGTGCCCTTGGTCTGGGCCAGAGCCGGCGACGACAGCGCGAGGACGAGGCAGAGCGGAATGAGCGCGCGCATGGGCATCTCCTTTGAGAGCGACCTCCGATTGTATTCGAAGGCCCTGGCGCGCGCTGCCTGACGGCGGCGGCTATTCCTTCTCGACCGTGACCGACACCGGCTGCTGGATCCGCACGCTCACCGTCGAGCCTGCGGGAATGGTCACCGAGTTGCGATCGCCAGCCATCACCGCGGCGGTGCCGCTGCCGGCGCCGACACCGGCGCCAATCGCCGCGCCCTTGCCACCGCCGAGGATGGCCCCGAGAATGGCGCCGCCCACCGCCGCGCCGCCGATCTTCGCGGCGCTCTCGCGGCCGGGCGAAGCGCCCTCACGCGTGATCGCGTCGGTGCGCAGGGCCAGGCGGTCGCCGTTGCCGAGCACTACCGTATGGAAGCGGACGCTGAGGCGGGCGCGTTCCCGCACCTTGCCGCCGCGTTCGACCTCGGTGACCGTGCCCCGCACGATGACGCCGGCCGGAATGGCGACGCGTCCATCGACGCGGATATCGCGGGTGACGCGGGCCTCGACGGCGTCTTCGACCCTGGCCCGCTCGCTCGACACGGTGGTTTCGAGCTGCAGGCCGATCACCGCATCGGCGGGCACGACCAGTTCAATCAACTCGGGCTCGGGGGGCGCGACCGGCTCGGGCTCAGGGGCCTCCCGTTCGGGCGCTTCGGGCTGGATGGCCGGCCGGGCCTCCCACATCGAGCCGCCGTTGGCCGGTGCCGGCGCCGGAGCGGACTCCACCGGGGGAGCGGGAGGCACCGACGCCTGACGCCGGGCCGGGGCCTCGCGCCGCGCCGGGGGCGGTGTGGTCCGCGGGGCCGAGGCGGCGCGCTCCGGACGGGCTGGAACCGCGGCGGCTGGAGCCGGTGCCGGTGCCGGATCGGGCGTGAGCACCCCTTCCGAGGCCGTCACCGGCTCGACGGCCGGTGCCGGGCTGGCCTGGGCCGCGTCCTGCGCGTTGTGGCGGGTGGCCAGGTAGGCCCCTCCGCCCGCCGCCGCCAGGCTTCCCGCGATGAGCCCGCCGAAGACCAGCTTGTTGAGTTCCATTGCCATCTCCTCGGCCCCGGGTAAAGCAAGGGATGTGCCCATCCTCGGCCCCGATCTGTGGGGCTGGAGGCGCCCAATCCCCCAGATTCTAGACGGGTTGCCTGTCCTGTCTGGGGGATCCTGTCCTCGTTTCAGGCTGGGTGTATAACCTGCAGTCTCAGGTTCTCCAACCCGTGCCGCCGGACGGTCGTCTCTCTGTCGTGACCGTGGCCGAGCTGACGCTCCGAGCGCTCGGCGCGCCCGCCATGAGCGACGCCGCCGGGCCCGGGACCGTGGAGTCGGACACCGCTCGGCTCGTTGCCCGAGCCCGCGGCCGGTGACCTCCACGCGTTCGGCACGCTCGTCGACCGGCACGCCCGTGCCGCCAGGCGTGTCGCCGCGGCCGCGCTGGCCACGCCCGATGATGCCGACGACGTCGTGCAGGAGGCCTGTGTCACCGCGTGGCAGCGCCTCGGCGACCTGTCGGAGGCAGGGTCGTTTCGATCGTGGCTGCTGCGCATCACCTGGCGCAAGGCGCTGGACCGGCGTCGATCCGTTCGCAAGTGGCTGGCCCGGCTGGTCTCGAGCGAGGCCGCGGCCGCGCCGATCGACGCCGTGTGCGACCAGGGCGCGACTCCCGAAGGGCTGGCGATGGCCAGCGAGCTCGATCGCGCCATCACCGTGGCCGTGCGATCGCTGCCGGCGCGGCTGCGCGATCCGTTCCTGCTGGCCACCGCGCACAAGCATCGCTACGACGACATCGCTGAGTGGCTCGGGTTGCCGGTGGGCACGGTGAAATGGCGGGTGTTCGAAGCGCGGCGGATCCTGCGCGACAAGCTCGCGGCGCTGGGACACGAGGTGGGCGATGAGTGACCGACAGGGTCGCGGCCCGGCGGCGGCTCGGATCGACGAGGCGACGTTCGAGGCGGCGCTGCAACGCGTGGTCGAGCGGATCGTCGCCTCGCCGGCCGACGATACGGCAGGTGCCCGCGTGGTGGCGCGCCTGCAGGGCGTGCCACAACGGGCATGGGGTCCGCGGCCGCTGTGGCTGGCGCCGGCAGCTGCCGCCGCGCTCCTGGCCCTGGTCGTGATCGGGCGCGGCGGGCTGACACCCGCTGACTCGCCCGACGATTCCTCGGCTCTTTCGCCACCGGGCGCCGCCGGCGGGCTGGCGCCCGCCGCTGAACAACCGGTCATGGCCGGCGGGCTGGCGCCGATCGCTCGCGGCTCGGCCGGGCGTCGGGCGAGCACGAGCGCCGATGCCCGCGTCGACGCCGGCGGACGAGGACCCCTCGACGATCCCGTTGCTCGACCTCACCGGCGCGTTGCGTCTCGAGGGGCTCGACGAAACCGTCGCCGCCGGTTCTGGTCCGGCGCCGTTGCCCGCAGACGCACTGACGCTCGAGACACTGGAACTGCCCGCGCTCGCACTGCGGCAGGATGAGTGAAGTGGACCGCGCTGAGGAGATCCGTATGCTGCTGCTCGAAGTCGTGATCGCTGGCGCGCTTGTCCTCGGATCCGGTCACGGGCCGGCCCGGGCAGCCGAGGCTGGGTCGACGGTGACTGCCACGTCGGCCGCGAGCGCGCGGACGCAAGACCCGCCGACGCCGCCGACGCCACCCGTGCTACCGACGCCGCGGCGGGCGCCCGCCCCTCAAGTGCCACCGACGCTGCCGACACCACCGGCGCCGCCGGCAGCACCCGTGCCGCCGGCGCCTCCGGCCAAGCCGGGGCAGAACGTCAACATGCAGATCGAGTTGACGATCACCGAGACCAGCGGCACGACGCCCGAAACCAAGATCGTGTCGATGCTCGCGGCCGACGCCAGCTGGGGCCGCGTGCGGAGCCAGGGGAGCGCCCGCCCGAACGCGACCGCCGGATTCGACGCCGTCGTCCTCAACGTCGATGCCCGCCCGACCATCCTGAACGCCGACTCGTTGCGCCTCGAGCTCACCGTGGAGTACGTGCCGCCGATGGACGAGGTCTCGAGCACGGCCGACACCCAGCGGCCGGCGCGCCTGCATCAGAGCCTCAACGTGATCCTCAAGAACGGGCAGAGCCTCCAGGTCTCGCGAGCGGTCGATCCGGTGTCGAAGCGAACGACCACCGTGGACGTCAAGGCGACGCGATTGCCCTGATCGGCAATCGATCGATCGGCTGACGTGCGGGCGGGGCGGGACAGCGCGCCCGGAATGTCGCAGGAGTGCGCGAATTTCCCTGAGGCCGCGGCCGCGAGCGTGGCGCTATAGTCCTTGGAGTTTCGTGGACCGGCCGTCCCGGCCGCCGTCCGAGACCCAGGAGGTTCGCGAATGCGTCTGCTCTCAACGCTCGGTCTCGTCGCCGTCATGGCCGGATCGATGACCGCCCAGGCTCCCGCCCCGTTGCCGATGGGCGCGCCGGCGCAGGGCAAGGTGGGCGAGGGGCCCACCGATTACGCGGTGGCGGCGAAGACGGCCGGAGTGCTGTCGGTGGCGGTGCAGGGCACCAGCGACCTCTCGTTGCAGCTGGTGGACGAGGATGGCCAGATCCTGCCCGACGGATCGAGCGATCGCGACCTGAACGGCAACGAAGGCACCGAGCTGCTGTCGGCCACGATCACCGAGCCTGGGGCGTATCGCCTGCGCGTGCGGTCGGGCGGAAACGGCGGCACTTTCCAGATCGCCGGGCTCGTACATGAGCTTCCCGGCCTTCCAGCGTCCCGGCGATCCGGATCGGCGGCCGGCGATGGCCAAGGCCGGGCAGGTCGGCAAGGCGCTCGAGGACGGACTCGACCCTGGTGCCGGCGACAACTGGGACTGGTGGGTGCTGAAGGCGGCGGAGGCTGGCACCCTCACCGTGGTGACCCGTCAGGTCGGTACCGGCGATGCGCCCGACCTCGTGCTGGAGGTCTTCACCGAAAATGACTTCGCCGACGCGAAGGATCGCTCCGACCAGGACCTGCAGGGCAACTCGGCCAGCGAGTCGGCGACCGTGCAGGTGACGGCCGGGCAGGCAGTGCACGTGAAGGTGTCGAGCAACTTCGGCCGCGCCGCGAAGTACCGGCTCTCGTCGAGCCTCGCGCCCTAGCCGTCCGCAGCGCTCTCGTCGCGGGGGGCACCCATCCCGAGCCCCGAGTCCCGGGCCCCGAGCCCCGCCGAGATCCGTCGTGTATCCTCCACGACGGGTCCGTCGTGTCTCTGCGTTATCCCGTCGTCGTCGATGCGTCGGCCGCGGTGCGCCTGGCGGCAGCCCGCGCGTTCGTCGAGGCGCACGCCGGCCACGGCGTCCTCGTCGTCGGCGCGACCCGAGCCTCGGCCGACGAGCTGGCGCTCGCTGTCACCCGCGACCGCGGCGCGCTGGTCGGCGTGGCGCGAATGTCCTTCGCCGAGCTGGCGATGCGGCTGGCGCTGCCGGCGCTGGCCGAACGGCTGGTCGCGCCAAGTGGCGCGCTCGGCGCCGAAGCGATTGCCACTCGCGTCGCCTTCGACGCGTACCAGTCGGGCGAGCTGGCGTACTTCGCGCCGGTCGCCGATCTCCCCGGCTTTCCGCGCGCCGTCGCCCGCACGCTGAGCGAGCTGCAGCTGGCCGGCGTGGACGCCGCGGCGCTGCGGGGCGTGTCGGCGGTGGGCGGCGACCTGGCGACGCTGCTCGCCCGCGCCGCCGTCGAAGCCGATCGCGCCGGTGCGATCAGCCGAGCCGAGGCGATCGCCACCGCCGCAGGGCGGCTGCGCGCCGAACCGGCCGTGCTGCCGGCCCGCGCCGTCCTGCTGCTCGACGCCACGGCGGCCACCGCTGCCGAAGGCCAACTGCTGGAAGCGATCGTCGCGGCGTCGTCCGACCTGCTGGCCACCGTGCCCCTTGGCGACGCCGTTACCCGCGCCGCGCACGCCCGGTGCGGCGGCGTCGAGACGGCATCGGGAGGACGCTGCAGCCGGCACGCCCACGGCCCTCGACCGCCTGCGCGTCTGGCTCTTTGCGCCCGCGGCGCCGCCCGCGGGAGCGGTGGACGACACGGTGCACGTCTTCTCGGCCCCCGGCGAGGGACGCGAGTCGGTCGAGGTCGTCCGCCGCGTGCTGCAGGAAGCCGCGCGCGGCGTGCCGTTTGACGAGATGGCGGTGCTGCTGCGCGCGCCGCAGACCTACCTGGGCCTGCTCGAGCACGCCTTCTCGCGCGCCGGCGTGCCGGCGTGGTTCGAACGCGGCACCCGCCGCCCCGATCCCGCCGGCCGTGCCTTCCTGGCCCTGCTGGCCTGTGCCGACGAGAGCCTGTCGGCACGTCGCTTCGCCGAGTATCTGTCCCTCAGCCAGGTGCCACATCTAGTGGTGGGGTCTGGCACCGCTGGCACGGAACGTTCGACGTCGCCGCAGATTTCGACCGAGGACGCAGTTCTCGCCACCCTCCCGGCCGACGCCCGGCCCGAGGACCCCGCGCCGCTCGACGAGGCGCCGCTGCCCACCGAACGCGACGCCGACGATCGCGTTGTCGCCGGCACGCTGCGCGCGCCGTGGCGGTGGGAGGAGCTGCTGGTCGAGGCCTACGTGATCGAGGGCCTCGACCGCTGGCAGCGGCGCTTGTCGGGCCTGCGCGCCGAGTACGAGCGGCGCCTGCGCGAGCTGGCCGGCGAGGATCAGGACTCGCCGCGGCTGAACGCGATGACGCGCGACCGCGACCAGCTGCGGCACCTCGAAGCGTTTGCGCTTCCCATCGTCGCCGAACTCGACACCTGGCGCGACCGCCGCACCTGGGGCGAGTGGCTGGCGGCCTTCGAGGCGCTGGTGCCGCGCGTGCTCCGGCAGCCGGCGCGCGTGCAACGGGTGCTGGCCGACATGGCGCCACTGGCCACGGTCGGTCCGGTCGGCCTGCGCGAGGTGCGCGACGTGCTCGCGCCGCGCCTGCTCGCCACGACCCATGAACCGCCGCGCCGGCGTCACGGCCGGGTCCTGGTCGGCACCCCGCTGGCGGCGCGCGGGCGGCGATTCCGCGTCGTCTTCGTGCCCGGACTGGCCGAGCGGATCTTCCCGCAGCGCCTGCGCGAGGACGCGCTGCTGCTCGACGCCCGCCGCGCCGAGCTGGGGGCGGCGCTGCCCATCGCCGAGACCCGGGCCGATGACGAGCGGCTGCAGCTGCGGCTCGCCGTGGGCGCGGCCTCCGAACGGCTCTACCTGTCGTATCCGCGACTCGAGCTGGCCGAGTCGCGGCCGCGCGTGCCGTCGTTCTACGTGCTCGACGTGCTGCGGGCCACCACCGGCACCATCCCGCGCTACACGGTGCTGAGCGATCTGGCGTTCGCCAACGGCCACGCGTCGCTCGACTGGCCGGCGCCGCCGTCACCCGGCGCCGCCATCGACGATCTGGAGCACGACCTGGCGGTGCTGCGGCCGCTGCTGCGCGAACCGGCGGCCGATCGCTCGCGCGCCAACGGCCGCGCCCGCTACCTGCTGGAGCTGAACCCGTCGCTGCACCGCTCGATGCGGGAGCGCTACGCGCGCTGGCAGCAGGGCTCGCACCCGGCCGATGGCCTCAACCGCGTCGTCGATCTGACGCGGCCGGCGCTCGACCAGGCGCGGCTCACCGCCCGGCCGTACTCGCTCACCTCGCTGCAGCGCTTCGCGACCTGCCCGTACCAGTTCCAGCTCGCGGCCATCTATCGCCTCGCGCCGCTCGAAGAGCCGGCGCCGCTGCAGCGTCTCGATCCGCTGACCAAGGGCAGCCTCTTCCACGAGATCCAGACCGAATGCCTGCGACGGCTGCAGGCCAACGGGATGCTGCCGGTGACCGAGACCCGGCTGGTCGGCGGCCCGGCAGGTCCTCGAATGGGCGATCGGCGCGGTGACGGTCAAGGCCAAGGACGACCTCGTGCCGGCGATCGAGCGGGTGTGGAAGGACGAAATCGCGGCGCTGCGCATCGACCTGCTGGGCTGGCTCGAGGGGCTGGTGCGCGACAGCGATCGGTGGACGCCGGAACGGTTCGAGCTGGCGTTCGGGCTCCCCGACGATCACAACCGTGATCCGGCGTCCACCACCGCGCCGGCCGTTGTCGGCGCGCAGGGGTTCCTGCTGCGCGGGTCGATCGACCTCGTGGAGCGGCGCATCGACGGCGCGGCACTGCGCGTCACCGATCACAAGACGGGGAAGAACCGCACCAGCATCGCCACGATCGTCGACGGCGGCAAGGTGCTCCAGCCGGTGCTCTACGCGGTGGCGCTCGAGGCCATCACCGGCGAGCCGGTGGAGGCGGGGCGGCTGTCGTACTGCACGGCGGCCGGCGGCTTCACCACGCACGCCATCACGCTCGATCCGATCATCCGGCGGCGCGGGATCGAGGTGGTGGAGATCGTCGATCGGGCGATCGAGCACGGCACGCTGGCGGCGCGGCCGGGCCGGATGGGCGACCGCAGCGCCTGCGAGTTCTGCGACTTCCAACCGGTGTGCGGACGCGACGAGGCGCACCGGACGCGGCGCAAGCCGCCGTTGCCCGACCTCGAGGCGCTGAGGAAGTTCTCGTGATGCCGCCCGCCGACGCCGAGGATCGCCGGCTCATCGCCGAAGCGCTCGACGAGACGCTGGTCGTCGAGGCCGCCGCCGGTACCGGCAAGACCACGGAGCTGGTCCGGCGGATCGTGCGGCTGATCGAGAGCGGCCGCGCCAGGATTCCCGAGATCGTCGCGGTGACCTTCTCCGAGAAGGCCGCCGGCGAGCTGAAGCTGCGGCTCCGCGAAGTGCTGGAGCACGCGCGGCTGGCGGCCGCGCCGACGAGCGCCGAGGCCGCGCACCTCGGCCGCGCCGTCGAGCGGTTCGAGGAATCGCACGTCAGCACGATCCACGGCTTCTGTGCCGACCTGCTGCGCGAGCGGCCGGTCGAGGCGCGGATCGACCCGTCCTTCGCCGTGCTCACCGAGGGCCAGTCGGATCGGCTCTACGACGAGGCCTTCGCCGACTGGATCCAGGGCGAGCTGGATCATCCCTGCGAGGGGGTCCGGCGGTCGCTGCGGCGCGAGTCGAAGAAGAACTTCGGCCAGGACGATGACGAGGCCGGGCCGATCGACCGGCTGAAGCGCGCCGGCCGCGACCTGCTCGAATGGCGGGACCACCCCCGGCCGTGGCGGCGGCCCGAGCGCTTCGATCGCGACGCGCTCGATCGACCACCTGCTCGACGCCATCGGCGCGTTCGTGGCCCTGAGCGAGCAGCCGATCGGCCGGTCAGAGACGGTCGTTCACCGCGACCCGGCCGATCCGTGCCGCCTGGGCCGACGTGCAGCAGCAGCGGCGCCGCGGCCACGACGACTACGACGGCTGGGAAGCGATGCTGTGCGCGCTGGCCGGCAAGGCCCGCGACCTGCGTGCCGGCCGCAGCCGGACGGGCCTGTACCGGAGGGACGTGCCGCGCGAGGCCGTCGTCGAGGCCCGCGATCGCCTCGTGGACGCGCTGGTCGCGTTCCGCGACGTCGCCGACGCCGACCTGGCGGCGCAGGTCCACGCCGCCCTGGCCGGGGCCACCGCCAACTACGAGGCGCGCAAGCAGCGGGCCGGGGCGGTGGACTTCCTCGACCTGCTGATTCGCGCCCGCAACCTCGTGCGCGACGACCGCCAGGTGCGCGCCGAGTTCCAGCGGCGCTTCCGCTACCTGCTGGTCGACGAGTTCCAGGACACCGATCCGCTGCAGGCCGAGCTGCTGCTGCGCCTGGCGGCCGACGAATCGACGCCCCCGGCCGCCGCCGACCTCGACGCGCTGCCGGTGCGGCCCGGCGCGCTCTTCATCGTCGGCGATCCCAAACAGTCGATCTACCGCTTCCGTCGCGCCGACGTCGGCGCCTACCGCACCATCTGCGAGTCGCTGGTCGCCGCCGGTGCCCGGCGGGTGCGCCTGCGCACGTCGTTTCGCAGCGTGCCGGCGATCCAGCGCGCGGTCAACGCGGCGTTCAGCCGCCGCATGACCGGCGACCCGGCGTCGCTGCAGGCCGAGTACGTCGAGCTGCAGCCGAGCCGCGACGACCATCCCGCCCAGCCCGCGGTCGTCGCCCTGCCGGTGCCGCGTCCGCTCAGCGACTACGGCCGCGTCACGCTGGCGAAACTGGCCGAGTCGCAGCCCAAGGCCATCGGCGAGTTCGTCCGCTGGCTGGTGCACGACAGCGGGTGGACGGTGCCCGACGAGCATGCGCCGCCGCCCGCCGCCGGCGCGCCCCGGGACGGCGGCCCATCCGCGCCGGTGACGTCTGCCTGCTGTTCCGGCGGTTCACGTCGTTTCAGACCGACGTGACCCGCGATTACGTCGCCGAGCTGGAGTCGCGCGGCCTGCCGCACCTGCTGGTCGGCGGCCGGTCCTTCCACGAGCGCGAAGAGGTCGACGCCCTCCGGACCGCCCTCACCGCCATCGAGTGGCCCGACGACGGGCTGAGCGTGTTCGCGACGCTGCGGGGCCCGTTCTTCGCCGTGGCCGAAGAGGAGCTGCTGGCGTGGAACGCGCGGTACCGCGGGTTCCGGCCGTTTGGCATCCCCGAGGAGGTGGCGCCGGAGCTGGCCGCGGTGGCCGACGCGCTGGGCGTGCTGCGCGATCTCAATCGCCAGCGCAACCACCGGCCGGTGGCCGAGACGGTCAGCCGGCTGATCGAGATCACCCGCGCGCACGCCGGCTTCGTGCTGTGGAGCGGCGGCGAGCAGGTGCTCGCCAATGTCCTGCAGATCGCCGAGCTCGCCCGCCGCTACGAGGCCGAAGGCGGGCTGTCGTTCCGCGGCTTCGTCGGCGAGCTGCGCGACGCCGCCGAGCGCGCGCCGACACCCGAGGCGCCGATCCTCGAGGAAGGCACCGACGGGGTGCGGCTGATGACGGCACACAAGGCCAAGGGACTCGAGTTTCCAGTCGTCATCCTCGCCGACATCGGCGGCAAGCTCAGTCGCGACGCCGCGCAGCGCCATCTCGACACCCCGCGCGGGCTGGCCGCTATCAGCCTTGCTGGCTGGACGCCGCTCGACCTGCACGACCACAACGCCCTCGAGGCGTCGCGCGACGAGGCCGAGGGCGTCCGCCTCGCCTACGTGGCGGCCACCCGGGCTCGCGACTTGCTCGTGGTTCCGGCAGTCGGCGACGGCTCGCACGAGAAGGGCTGGATCTCGCCGCTGTCCGACGCCGTCTACGGCGGCGACGAGACGACGGCGGCCGGCGTGCCGGCGTTCCGCGGGCGGGACACGGTGCTGGATCGCCCGCCGAACAACGCGGCGACGCTGCAGACCATGCGCCCTGGGACCTACGCTCACCACGATCCGGTGACCGGCGCGCCCTACACGGTGGTGTGGTGGGATCCGCTGCTGCTCGATCGGCCGGGCGCCGAGCGTCGCGGGCTCCGCCACGAGCACCTCATCGGCAAGGACGCGGCCCCCGGGATCGTCGCCGCCGACCGCGCGGCCTACGAGCGGTGGCGTCAGTGGCGCAGCGACACGATCGATCGCGCCCTGGTGCCGAGCGTGCGGGTGATGACCGCAACGGAATGGGCGCGGGCCACCATGGACGGTACGGTGGCGCTGCCGGCGGCGCTAGAGACTTCGGCCCAAACAGTCCGCGTGGTCGACGCCGGCGTGTTCGATCCGTACCGTCCCACCGGCGCGCGGTTCGGCATCCTGGTCCACGCCCTGCTGGCGCACGTGCCGCTCGACGCCACCGCCGAGCAGGTCGCGCACCTGGCCGCGGTGCAGGCGCGGCTCCTGCGGGCCGGCGACGCCGAACGCGCCGCCGCGGCGGAGATGGTCGATCGGGCGCTCCGGCACGCGCTGCTGGACCGGGCGCGGGCCGCCCAGGCCGCTGGCCGATCCTGCCGTCGTGAGGTATCGCTCGGCGTCGTCGTCGACGGCGTGGTCGTCGACGGGCAGGCCGACCTGCTCTTCGACGACGGCGACGGCTGGCTGGTGGTGGACTTCAAGACCGACGTCGAGATCACCGGCAGCGAGCAAGTCTACCAGCGGCAGGTGGCGCTCTACATGGATGCGGCGGGGCGCACGATGGGCCGTCGCGTCGAAGGGGCGCTGCTGCGAGTGTAGACGTGGCCTGCCGGCGTCGACTGGCTACGCCGCCAGCACCTTCGATTTCGGCTCGTTGTCCGGCTTGTCGGCGGACGGCAGCACCGCCAGAATCACCCACGCCAACGCCACCGACAGGATGGCCAGGCCATAGCGACCAAGGCCGGCCGCCAGGCCCGTGGCCGCGGTCATCCAGATGCCCGCCGCCGTGGTGAGGCCGCGCACCTCACGCTTGTCGCTCAGCTTCAGGATCGCCCCGGCACCGAGGAAGCCGATGCCCGAGGCCACGCCCTGCACGACTCGTGAGACATCTCCCGCGGTCACTCCGGACTCGAGCGCCGCCATGACGAAGACGGCCGAGCCGAGCGACACCAGCATGTGGGTCCGCAGGCCGGCTTCCTTGCCGGTGCGGCCCCGCTCGTAGCCGATCACCCCGCCGAGCAGCGCCGCCATGAACGCGCGCAGCAGGATGCGCACGGCCTGCGCGGCATCGGGCCACCCCTGTGCCAATTCGGCGAACAGCAAGTCCATGGCGCCCAGCCTATACCCCGATCGGCGCCGGGTTCGAGAATTTGCCCCGCACTGGGACGTCGAGCCGGCCTGATATCGTGGCCAGCATGACCACGCTGCGCACGCGCCCGCTGGGGAGATCCGGCCCCGTTGTTTCGGCCCTCGGCCTCGGCTGCATGGGGATGTCCGAGTTCTACGGTACGGCCGACCGGGCCTCCTCCATCGCCACCATCCATCGCGCCATCGATCTCGGCATCACGTTGCTCGACACCGCCGATGTCTACGGCCCGCACACCAACGAGCGGCTGGTCGGTGAGGCGATCCGCGATCGGCGCAACCGGGTGGTGGTCGCGACCAAATTCGGATTCAGGCGCGACGCCGACGGCAAGCCACTGGGCGTGAACGGCCGCCCGGAGTACGTGCGCGAGGCGTGCGACGCCTCGCTCCAGCGGCTCGGCGTAGACGCCATCGATCTCTACTACCAGCACCGCGTCGATCCGGCGACGCCGATCGAGGAGACCGTCGGCGCCATGGCCGACCTCGTCCGCGCCGGCAAGGTGCGCTATCTGGGCCTTTCCGAAGCCGCTCCGGCCACCCTGCGACGGGCGGTGGCCGTCCACCCGATCGCCGCCCTGCAGACCGAGTACTCGTTGTGGAGCCGTGATCCGGAGGGGGAGTTGCTCGCCACCTGCCGGGAGCTGGGCATCGGCTTTGTCGCCTACAGCCCGCTCGGCCGCGGCTTCCTCACCGGCCGCTATCGATCGATCGAGGACCTGGCGCCCGACGACTGGCGCCGCAACAACCCGCGCTTCCAGGGCGCGAACTTCCAGAAGAATCTCGATGTGGTCGACAAGGTGGGCGAGCTGGCCCGGGCCAAGGGCTGCACGCCGGCGCAGCTGGCGCTGGCCTGGCTGCTCGCGCACGGGCCCGACATCGTGCCGATTCCCGGCTCGACGCGGGCCGAGCGGGTGGAGGAGAACGCCGGCGCCGCGAGCGTCGAACTGACGATGGCGGATCTGACGGCGCTCGAGGCTCTCGCCCCGCAGATCGCCGGCGCCCGTTACATGGACGGCGGCATGAAGCTCGTGAACGGCTGACCGCCTGGTCCGCTCGCTCGACCCACGAGAAGCGTCAGTGGCACGGCGCTCGGCCACCAGCTAGCGCGTGGTCCGCGTCGGGCAGTCGCCGCTGACGGGTCCCGGCCCGGCGGCGATCCAGGCGCTCAGCAGTTCCAGCGCCTCGCGATCGACGACCACCGTGCCGATGGGCGGCATCTGGCTCGACGGCCGCCGCGACTTCGCCCGTGTCAGCAGGGAGCTCAGCTCTGGCCGACCGGCGTGCACGATCCGCGAGGTGCCGGCCGGAGCCGACGGCACTACCCAGTGGCCTGGCTGTCCGAGCGTCGTCGCGATCGCCGCCGGTGTGCACCCGGCCCGGCGATCGGCCTCGTGCTGCAGGAACAGGCCCAGCGACGCGATCGTGCTCTTCGGGTTGTGACAGCTGCCACAGTTGGACGACAGGTACCCGAGCACGGCCCGCTCCCGCGGATCGCCGGCGGCGATGCGCGGCGGGGCCGCAGCCAGCTCCGGCGCCGCCGGCTGGAGCCAGCCCTCGCCCACGAGCGTGGCGAGCGTCACCATGTCCGGCGTCAGCGCTTCGGCGTGCGGGGCGAGCGGATCGCGATCCGTGGAGAGCTGCAGCGCGGTGAAGCCGAGGATCTCGGTGCGGCCCGAGTCGTGGCAGGCGCGGCACTCCTCGCGCGACGGGATGTTGTGGAACTTGCCCGGCGCGACTTCGGCCACGCGCGGCAGACCCTCCGGCGGCGCGAGGTCGGCGTCCTGCTGGTCGGCGCGCCAGGCATACGACGCGAACTCCCAGCGCTCGGCGCCGGTCTTCACCAGCAGCCGCGTCTCCACCCGGCGCCCGCCGAACTCGAACTCCTTCCAGAAGCGCGTGCCGACGGGGAAGTCCCAATGGTTCACGTCTTGCGCGTCGATCGTCACGCCGTCGGGCAGCCGCACCCAGCGGCGCTTGGCGGCGCCGTCGCTCCACAGCGGATACTGCGGCGCGAAGGGGCGATTGGCCCGATCCACCGCCAGCGTGCCCGCGTCGGCGTAGAGCCCGGTCTCGGAGAGGCGGTCGGGCAGCACGAAGGCCCCGGCGCCGCCGCCAGTGCTGGCGACCAGCTCACGGCCGGTCAGCGCGCCCACCAGGAGCAGCGCTCCGGCCGAGAGCAGGGTCCAGCTCGAGCGAGTCGTCGTCACTGCTGGGTCCCTTCCGGCGGGTCGATCGGCTGGGGCACGCGGTTCTTCACCGGCGGCAGCGATTGCAGGTAGGCCCACAGCGCCTTGATCTCGGGATCGCTCAGGTTGCCGACCATCCAGAACGGCATCGGCGGCAGCACCGGCCGGCCCTTGCCCTGGTGCTTGCCGGTACGCATCGTCGCGATGAACTGCTCCTCGGTCCAGTCGCCGAGGCCGGTTTCCTTGTCCGGGGTGAGATTGGCGGTGAAGCTCACGCCCCAGGGACCGGCCCACGCGGTGTTGGTGGCCGACATCGAGCCGATCCACGGGCCGGCCGGCATGGCCGGCGGAGGCGGCATGACCAGGTCCTGCGGGTGGCCGGTGAGCGCCCGCGTCATGTCCATTTCGGGACCCTTCGGCCCCATCTTCCACGGCGTGTGGCAGTCGTTGCAGCCCATCGTCTTGACCAGGTAGGCGCCCAGCTCCACCTGGCTGCGGTCCTGCGATCGGGCGGGGGCGGGCGGCGCCTGGCTGCCGGCGTTGGCGATCAGGCCGGCGAGGGTGACCGCGCTGGCGGTCAGGGCGAGGGTCGCGAATCGGTTCGGCTTCAGCATCATCGTCTCCTTGCGTTGGCTTGAGACGGGATGATCGCCGCGATGTTCGGCGGCCGTTCGCTAACTCTTTCCTACTCAACCTTAAGAGTTTCCTAATTGATAGAATCCGCCTGATTTCGATGATCGACGACGCGCTCGCCACCTTCCTCCAGCAGGGGGTGGCCATCAACATCGGCACCCGCAACGCCCGCTTCGAGCCCCACGCCGCCTACGTCGGCGCCGCCGTGGTCGACGTCGACCGGCGCCACCTCACGGTCTATGTGCCGGAGGCAGGCGCCGCCGCCGTGCTCGACGACCTGGGCGCCAACGGCCAGGCGGCGGTGGTGTTCGCGCGCCCGGAGGACGACCGCGCCTGCCAGGTGAAGGGCACCTTTGTAGCGGCGCGGCCGGCGACCGACGACGAACAGCCGCAGGTGCTGGAACAGTACGAAGCCTTCCTGCGCCAGCTGTCGATCATCGGCATGCCCGGCGAGTCGTCGCGGACCTGGATCGTGTGGCCGGCCATCGCCGTGCGCCTGCGCGTGACGGCCGTCTTCGATCAGACGCCGGGTCCCACGGCGGGAGCAGCGCTGACGTGAGCCTCGGCCTCGAAGCGCTCGCCCCCTGCTTCCAGGGGCTGATTCCGGCCACGCTCTACACCTGCTCGGCCGATGGCATCCCCAATGCCGCCTATCTGAGCCACGTCGAGTACGTCGATCCCAGCCACGTCGCGCTGTCGTTCCAGTTCTTCAACAAGAGCCGCCGCAACGTGGTCGAGAACCCGCACGCGCTGGTGCGGGTGGTCGATCCCGACACCCAGCAGGGCTGGGAGCTGCGATTGCGGCTCGAGCGGTCGGATACCGCCGGGCCAATCTTCGAGCGCATGGAACTGCGGATCGAGGCCATCGCCTCGTACTGCGGGATGAAGGGGATCTTCAAGTTGAAGGCCGCCGACATCTACGAGGTGCTGTCGGTGGAGAAAGTGCCCGAGCAGCCGGGGGTGCCCGTCCCGGCCGGCGCCCGTCGCGCCCCCGACGCGGTGTTCACCATGAAGGCGCTGCACGATCTGGCCGTGCGGCTGCACAGCGCCGACGGCCTGGAGACGGTGCTCGACCGGATCCTCGCCGGTCTCGACGAGTTCTTCGGCTTCCACCACTCGATGATCCTCGTGCCCGGTGAACGGCCGCACACGCTGGTGGCGATCGCGACGCGCGGCTATGCGGCCCGTGGCGCCGGGGCCGAGGCGCGGTTCGGCGAGGGCATCACCGGCATGGTCGCTGAGTCGCGCCAGGCGATTCGGATCTCGGGGCTGATGCGCGGGATCCTCTATGCCTTCGCGGCGCGGAGCCGGGCCGAGGCGCACGGCCTGTGCCCCGAAGAATTCTCCATCCCGCTTCCCGGGCTCGCCAGCCCCGCGAGCCAGCTCGGCGTGCCGCTGGTCGCGCGCGGCGATCTGGTGGGCGTGCTGGTCCTCGAGAGCGAGACGCCGTATCGCTTCCACGAGGAAGACCGCGCGACGATCGAACTGCTCGGCTCGTACCTCGCACTGGCGATTCAGAACGCCATGCTCCAGGAAGCCGGCGAGGCCGACGACGGCCGGAGTTCGGAGGTGACCGCTGCGCCGCCGCCACCGGCGGCGGGCACGCGGGCGCGGCGCGAAGTGGCCTTCTATCGCACCGACGACTGCGTGCTGGTCGACGGCGAGTACCTGATTCGCGGCCTGCCGGCGCGCATCCTGTGGAAGCTGCTCTCGGCCCGGCAGGCGGAGGGCCGCGCCGAATTCACCAACCGCGAGCTCCGGCTCGACAAGTCGCTGCAGCTGCCCGAGTACAAGGACAACCTCGAGACGCGGCTCCTGCTGCTACGCCGGCGGCTCGACGAGAAGTGCCCCGATATCCGGCTCGTGCCGCGGGCTCGCGGACGCTTCGCCCTCGAGCTGGGCGCCGACCTGTCGCTCGTCGCGCGGGCCTGACCGCGGCCCTCAACGGGTGGCGCGCGAGATCCAGCGCGGCACGTCCGGCATCGTCGCCGACCCGAGCTGGTCGAGCAGCTCGTGCGGGTCGGCGCTCGCCTTCACGATCGCCCGGGTTTCGGCCTTGATGAACCCCTCGGTCCACGCATGGTCGAGAAAGCGCAGCAAATCGTCGTAGAACCCGTCGACATTGAGCAGGCCGCACGGCTTGGCGTGCACGCCGAGCTGGGTCCAGGTGATGGCCTCGAACAGCTCCTCGAACGTGCCGACGCCGCCCGGCAGCGCCACGAACGCATCGGCCTGATCGGCCATCAGCGCCTTGCGCTCGTGCATCGAGTCGACGACGTGCATCGAGGTGACGCCGGAGTGGCCGATCTCACGGGCCATCAGGGCATGCGGAATGACGCCGATCACCTCGCCGCCGGCCGCGAGCACGGCGTCGGCCACCACGCCCATCAGGCCGACGTTGCCGCCGCCGTAGACGAGGCCCGAACCGCGGGCGACGAGGGCCCGGCCGAGCGCCCGCGCGGCATCGGCATACGCGGGACGCACACCGACGTTCGACCCGCAGAAGACGCAGACCCGCCGCATGGCGCGTCAGGATATCAGCCGCTCGGCCCCGAACGCTGCTGCTACCCGACCGCCGCCAGCATGCTGACGACCTCGCTGAGCTCGGTCAAGCAGGTGGGGGAGACACTTATCGGGAACAGCAGGGGAACCCGCCGCGGCGCGCGGAGGACGGCCGCATTCGTCACGTATTGCGAACGCCACACGCTCAGCGTCTGCACGCCGAGTGTCCGGCCGTGCTTCACCACGGTCGAGGCACACGGCTCCTCGACGTGGTAGCCCGCTTTCTCGAGCACGCCGACCGAGGCGTCGTGCCCGTGGACGACCCGGGCGAAAACGCGCCGCACGCCAGGGTGAGCGGCGAAGCCTTCGGCCGTCATCAGCGCGACCAGATCCGTGGCCAGACCACGCCCCCAGAAGCGCTCGCCGAGCCAGTAGCTCACCTCGGCCGAGTCTTGACGGGCCGGCGACCGATCGAACTCGAGCCGGACTTGTCCCACCGGCTCCCGGCGCCAGATGGCGGCGCGCACCATGTGACGTTCGGGCGCACCGTTCGAGAGCGCGATCAGGTCGGCAGCCATGCTGCGGGTGATCGGACCAGGGTAGGGCTCGGGCAGCATCGCCCACACCCTCTCGTTGTCGAGCAGCGCCGAGTACGCCGCCGTATCGTCGCTGCGCCAGGGCCGCAGCTCGCAGCGGCAGGCCGCCTCGTGCAGCCGGTGGCCCAGGCGCGTCCGGGCCGGCTCGCGCTCGACGAGAGCCTCGATGATGCCAGCGACCTCGGCACGAAGCTCGTGGACCAGCGGTGCGAGCGCCTGCCGATCGGCGTGGCTCGTTGCGTTGAACGTGTAGTACGCGGCGGATTCAGGCAGCCGCCACAATCGCGCTTCAGTCTCGCGCGCTTCGGTCTCTTCCCTGAGGACGCTGCGCACGAGGCGTACGAGCAGTTCCTTGGCGATGCCGAACCGCGGGTCTCCGGCGGGAGTGATGCCGGTCATCTGACCCTCCTGAAATCTTCGCGAATCCTACCATTGCGCTCGCGAAGGGTCCAGGAAGTCCGGGCCGGTCTTGACGACCCAGCCGAAGCTCGGCAGCTCAAGCGGCGAACTTGTAGCCGAGGCCGTGGACGGTGACGATGATCTGCGGCACCTTGGGGTTTGGCTCGAGCTTCTGGCGGAGCCACGCCACGTGCACGTCCACGGTGCGCGTCGACGGCGTGTTCTGATACCCCCACACCTGATGCAGCAGCTCGTCGCGCGAGATGGTGGCGCCGCGGTGTTCCAGGAAGTAGCGCAGGAGCTGGAACTCCTTCGCCGACAGTTCCACCGCCTGGCCGTCGCGCGTCACCTCCGCCTTCCGCACGTCGACGACGAACTCGTCGAAGACGTAGCGGGCAGTGCTGCCAGGGCTGCTGCCGGCGGGCGCGGCGAGTGTGGACGCCGGGGCTCGACGGAGCAGCGCTTCGATCCGCGCCAGCAGCTCGATCGGCTCGAAGGGCTTGGTCAGGTAGTCGTCGGCGCCGAGCTTCAACCCCACCACGCGGTCCACCACCTGCCCGCGCGCGGTGAGCATCAGGATCGGCGTGGCAATGCCGCGCTGGCGCAGCGTGCGGCACACGTCGAAGCCGTCGCGGCGGGGCAGCATGACGTCGAGCAGGATGAGGTCGAAGGTTGCGGCGGTGGCGCGCGCCAGGCCCAGCTCGCCGTCGCCGGCGGTCTCCACGACGTAGCCCTCGGCGGTGAGGCGATCGCTCAGGGTGAGCTGGAGTCCGGGCTCGTCCTCGACGAGCAGCAGGCGTCCCTCAGCCATCAGCAGCCCGTGGTGAAACGCCCGCCGGCATTCGACCGCCGATGCATCCCCGATGGCGGCGTTGCTCCTCCATCGAATATTCGGCAGATATTCTCAGTCGTCGCGCCTTGCCCTCGGGGCGCCTCAGCGGTCTCGGTGCTCGCCGGGCGTTCCACCACGGGCTGCTAGCGGCCACGCAGGCTACGACGCCGAGGAGGCCGCGGCCCGCGTGCCGGCCGCGTCGAGTGAGTTCTGTGGGGCTGCCAGTCCCGCGCCTTCGCCAGCGGCGGGCAGGCAGATCGTGAAGGTGCTGCCACGGCCCGGCTCGCTCTGCAGCTCCACGCTGCCGCCATGGGCGTCGACAATCCGCCGGACCAGGCTCAACCCGAGGCCGCTGCCCTGAATCTGGTTGGCCACGGCGTCCTTGCCGCGGTAGAACGGCTCGAACACCAGCCGGCGCTCGTCGGCGTCCAGCCCGTGGCCGTGGTCCTCCACGGCGATGTGGATTTTGGGTCGAGGCGCGCTGCCGGCGCGCGACACGCGCACGCGCACCCAGCGATCGACGCCGGCGTACTTCACCGCGTTGCCGACCAGGTTCTGCACCGCCGACTGCAGCGCTGGCCCGTCGCCGACCAGCGGCGGCAGATCGGCGCCGATCTCCACGTGTACGTCCACGCCGGCACGTTCGGCGTCGAGGGCGGTGTGGTGCACCGCCTCGCGCACAACGTCTGCCACCGACACGGGCGTCATCGGCAGAGGGCGCCCGGAGCCGAGCCCGGCGAGCTGCAACACCCGCTCCACCGTTTCGCCGAGCCGGCGCGCTTCCGTCTGGATGGTGGCGCCGTAGCGCCTGACCCGCGCCGGATCCCCGACCACGCCGTCGGCCAGGTTGCCGGCGGCGGAGTGGATCACGGCCACCGGCGTCCGCAGCTCGTGCGACACCGCGGCGACGAACTCCATCTGCTGGCGGGCGAGCGCGTGCGACCGGCGCGCCGACACGGCGATGAGCGCCACCGCCACGCCGAGCAGCGCCAGCACGCCGCCGCTCAGCAGCAGGTTGCGGCGGCGCGAGGCGGCGACAGCGGCTTCCAGCGACCCGGCGCGATGCTTCACCCGCAGCGTCCAGTGCCCGTGCGCGTGCGGCATCGTGCGCGAGCGCACCGTGCGCTCGCCGTTGCGATCGCGCACCTCGAAGACGTTGACCATCGTTTCGGTGGTCCGGTCGGCACCCGGTGGTGGGGGCGGCGGAGGCGGCGGCAGCGTCTCGACCCGGGTCTCCACCGCCCGCCCGTCGGCGGCGGCTCGCGCGAACACCATCATCGGACCAACGCGCGGCTGGAAGAAGGTCGTCGTCAGGTCGGGTGCCTCGGCCGTGGCCGCCGCGGCGCCAGGCTCCGACTCGAACACCACCCGATCACCCTCGCGGGCGACCACCGCCACGCGGTAGTCGGTGGCCTCGGGGAAGTGTTCCTCCACCAGCGCCGGCAGGCGCGTGGCCACCAACTCGTCGAGCGCGAGTCCCACCACCGTGAAGCCCCGCATTCGGAGGTCGGAGAGGAACCGCTCGCGGGACCGCTCGCCCCGCTGCGGCATCGAGACCCGCACGATCGGCATCACGATGGTCCGTTCGTCGCCCAGCGACGCGGTGGCGGCCATCAGCTCGCGACGCCCGTCGGGCTCGTGGGCACGCTCGGACGTGAGGCGAAGGATCTGTTCCCGTACAGTGACCAGTTCTGCCGGCCAGGGCACTACTTCGAAGGTTCGTGTCACCGCCATCCACTGCCGGAGCACGAGACGGTCGTTGTCGGAGTGGCTCTCATCGCGCGACTCGACGTACCAGACGCCGCGCACGAGCGGCGGCGACTGGTTGGCCGTGGCGCCTTCGTAGCGGAGCGCATAGGCATCCCAGTCCTGGCGTTCGACCATCGCACCGTCGAGCTGCAGGCTGCCGCCGAGACGCGACAGCTCGGTGTCAATCGCCGACGTGAATTGCGATGCCGCGGTACGCAGCGTGCGCTCACGACGATCGCGCTCGGCCGACGCCAGCTGGCTGAGCCAGTCGTACTGCATCCACGCCAGCGCGGGCAGCAGCACGGCCACCGCTGCCGCCAGCCACGTGGTGCCGCCGATCCGCCGCGCGTGAACCGTCATGAGGCGGAGTCTAACATGCGAAAAATCCACGAAAATGAGCCTTGGCGCGCATTTAACATTCTTAACAAACCCTTTGCCGACGCTTAACGTCGGAACCGGTGATCCTCCCGTCAAAATGGTCACGACATCGGGCACGCCACGGCCGGGCCGCGACGCGGCGACGGGCGGGCAGAGGAGATGATCGATGAGAGCGTGGATGGTGATGGGCGCAGCGATGCTGGTGGGTGTGGGCGCGCCGGGCTCGGATCGTGTGGTGCCGCTGCCCGTGTATGCCGCGGAGCAGGCCGCCGGCGAAGCGGCCAAGGTGCTCGCCGACATGCGCGCGGCGCTCGGCGGCGCCAAGGTCGAGCAGGTGAAGACGCTCAGCGTGGAAGGGCCGTTCCGCCGCGAGATGGGACAGCGGCAGATGGAAGGCACCGTGGTGATGGTGCTCCAGGGCCCCGACAAGATGCACAAGAGCGAGGACACGGAGTTCCCCGGCGGCGCGTCGATCGAGCGGATCGTCGCCGTCGCCAACGGGACGTCGTGGGAAGACACGCAGAACCGCGGCGGCATGGGCGGCGGGATGCAGATCATGATGCGCGGCCCCGGCGGCGCGCAGATGGACGAGGCGCAGATCGAGAAGATGCGCACGGCGCGGCTGACCGCGGAGATGCAGCGCTGGATGCTGGCACTGCTGGCAGCGCCGGCGGGCGAAGTCAGTTATGCCGGCGTCGCCGAATCACCCGACGGCAAGGCCGACACGCTCGAGATGAAGGACGCGCGCGGCCAGGCCCTGCGCTTGTTCGTGGACCAGCAGACGCACCTGCCGCTGATGCTGGCGTACCAGGAGGTGCGCCCGCGGATGATGATGCAGGGCGGCCCGGGCGGACGCCGCGGCGGCGGTCCCGGCGGAGGCGGCCCCGGCGCACCCGCGCCCAGCGGCCCTGGTGCGGCCCCCGGTCCTGGTGCCGGCGGCGCTGGCGGACAGCGCCCGACCGAGGAGGAGATCCGGCAGCGCATCGCCTCGATGCCGCCGCCGGCGCCGAGCGCCATCCAGATGAGCTTCGGTGAGTACACCAGCGTGGACGGCGTGAAGTTCCCCACGCAGGTCAGCATCTCGGTCGACGGCAAGCCCGCCGAGGAGTGGACGCTCGAGAAGATCAAGGTCAACCCGTCGGTGAAGGCCGACTTCTTCGACAAGAAGTGAGGCCGGGTTCCGTCATGCGCCACCGCGTCCGGTTCATCGTCGCGCTCGTCGCCGCCGTCCTCGCTACGGCCGGATCGCCCGCGCGCGCCCAGGACCGTGCCGGTGGCAGCTCGCTGCGGGTGACGGTGCAGGACGAGACGGCGGCGGTGCTGCCCGGCGCCTCGGTCGTGCTGGTGGGGCCCGACGGCGGGGAGCGCGTCCTCTCCGTCGACGAGCGGGGCGTGGCGACTGCCGTGGACCTGACGCCGGGCGCCTATGAGGTGCGGGCGTCCATGGCGGCCTTCCGGACGACGAGCAGCAGCGTCACGGTGCGGCGCGGCGGCAACCAGGTCACCCTCACGCTGCCCCTCGCCATCAAGGAGGAGGTGACGGTCAGCGACGTCGACGCCGCGGAGCGCCGCGACAACGGATTCACGACGACGCTCACACAGGAGGAAATAGAGGCCCTGTCGGACGACCCCGATGAGATGGCCGAGCAGCTCGCGCAGATGGCCGGACCGGGCGCGCAGATCTTCGTCGATGGCTTCCGCGGCGGCCGCCTGCCGCCCAAGGACCAGATCCAGCAGGTCCGGTTCCGGAGTAATTCCTATGCCGCCGAGTACCACGATGCCGGCATGGTGCGCGTGGAGGTGATCACCAAGCCCGGCATGGGCGCCTGGCGCAGCCGCGCCACCTTCGGGTTCCGCGACGAGTCGATGAACGCGGCCAACGCCTTCGCCGACGGCAAGTCGCCCGAGCAGGTCAGGCGGCTGCAGGTGAACAGCCAGGGGCCCATCGTGAAGGGCAAGACCAGCGTCACCTTCTCGGCGGAGGGCAACGACTCGTACGACTCGCAGACCGTCGTCGCCGCGACACCTGTTGGGGAAGTGCGCGGACAGGTCCGGCGGCCCAGCGAGGTGGTGAACGCCAGTATCCGCGTCGAGCAGGCCCTCGGCGCCGGCAACGCGATTCGCGCCGAATACCAGCGCCGCACCCAGGATCGCCGCAACCTCGGCGTCGGCGACTTCGATCTACCCGAGCGCGCCTACCGCACTGACGGCGTCACCGACACGCTGCGGCTCCGCAACACGCGCGTCCTGAGCAAGAGCATGTTCTCCGAACTGAAGTTCGAGTTCGTGCAGACCTCCAACGAGAACGCCTCGTTCTCGACCGACCCGACGGTGAAGGTCCTGGATGCGTTCACGAGCGGCGGCGCCGGGCAAAGCGGCGTGCGCACCGGCCGCCAGTTCATCCTCGACGGCAGCTTCGACTTCACCATCCGCAAGCACGCGCTGCGCACCGGCCTGCTGTTCGAGGCGGGCCTGTGGGACAGCTCGCAACAGACCAACGGCAACGGCACCTACACGTTCTCGAACCTGGCCGACTTCGAGGCCGGCCTGGCACAGACGTTCACGCGCCGCGCCGGAGACCCGTTGGTGAGCTACACGCAGTACCAGGCCGGCTGGTACCTGCAGGACGACTTCCGCCTCACCAAGAACCTGCAGGTGAGCCTGGGATTGCGCCAGGAGGTGCAGACGCACGTCGACGACTCGTGGAACCTGGCGCCGCGCGTTGCCTTCACCTGGACGGTGGCAAAGACCAACATCCGTGGCGGCTGGGGGATCTTCTACGACTGGTTCGACAGCGGCACCTACGAGCAGACGGTCCGCGTCGACGGCGTGCACCAACGGGATCAGATCATCGTCAACCCGAGCTACCCGCTGTCGATCGCCACGCCGGGCGACGTGCTGCCGCCCAGCATCATCCGGACGGCCGGCCACCTCGACCAGCCGCTGGTGCAGCAGGCGTCGATCGGCTTCGACAAGAACCTGACCCCGACGATCGGACTTCGCGCCGACTACATGTGGACCAGGGGTTACGACATGCTGCGGTCGGTGAACGTGAACGCGCCGGTCGACGGCGTGCGGCCCGATCCGACGGTGGGCAACATCAGCGAGATCAGCTCGACCGGCGAGCGGGCGCAGGACCGGATCACCGTCGGGTTCAACTGGCGGGTGCCGAGCCGCCGCATCTTCACCAACCTGATGTACCAGTTCGCCAACACGCGGAACCACGCCGACTCGACGCTCAGCCTGCCGGCCGACTCCACCAATCCCGATGCCGACTGGGGCCCGTCGGCCCAGGACGTGCGGCACCGCCTGTTTGCCATGCTGAACGTCCCACTGCCGTTCAACACCCGGGCCGGCCTCAACATGCAGCTGGCCTCGGCGCGGCCGTACAACATCACGACCGGGTTCGACGACAACGGCGACACGGTGTTCAACGATCGGCCGGGGACGGTGTCGCGCAACCGCGGCCGCGGCGCCATGCAATTCACGACCGACCTGCGGCTCACCAAGTCGTTCAATCTCGGCGGCCTCCTGGGCGGCGGTCCCGAGGGCGTGCCGATGGGGACGCCTCCTCCACCGCCACCATCCGGCGGCGCCGCGGCGCAGCGCGGGATGGGCGGCGGCCCCGGCGGCGGCGGCGGCGGCGATGGCCCGCAGATGGTCATCATGGAGGGCTCGAACTCGCGCTACCGGCTCGACCTGTACGTGAGCGCCCAGAATCTCTTCAACCGCACGAACTTCAACACCTTCATCGGCAACGTGCAGTCGCCCTACTTCGGCACTGCCACCTCGGCCGCGCCGGCCCGGCGCGTCGAGATCGGCGCGACGGTCTCGTTCTAGGGGCTGGGGACTGGCGCGAGTCGCAGTCACGCCGAGAAGAACTCCACGTGGTCGGGCTCGTGCATCGCCTTGAAGAACGCGGCGATGCGAACGCGTGACGCGACGAGCCCCAGTCCCCAGCCCCGAGTCCCTAGCCCCTGTTAGAGTTGTTTCGTGGGCCAGGACGTCATCGTCATCGGCGCCGGAATCATCGGCTGCTCCGTCGCGTTCGAGCTGGCCGACGCCGGCGCGCAGGTGACGGTGATCGATGCGCGCCAGCCCGGCGCCGGAGCCTCCCAGGCCTCCGCCGGAATCCTGGCGCCGTATGTCGAAGGTCATGGCTCGCCGATCCTGCGTACGCTCGGCCGGCGGTCGCTCGACAGCTATGGCGCCTTCGTCGAGCGCGCGGTCGGGGCCTCGGGACGTCCGGTGGAGTTCGAACGGCTCGGCACGCTCGAGGTCGCCACCACCGCGCAACGGCGCGCGCAGCTCGAGCGATCGAGCCAGGAGCTCGCCGCCGAGGGCGTCGACTGGCAATGGCTCGACGCGGCGGCGCTGGCGAGCGAGGAGCCCGCGCTCGGGCCGCACGTACTGGGCGGCCGCCGGATTCCGCTGCACGCGGCTGTTCACGTGCCGGCGCTGGTTGCCGCTCTGGCCGAGGCGGCGGCGCGACGGGGCGCGGTGTTCGTCACCGGCGTGGCGGTGTCGCGGCTCGTCCCCGACGGCGACGCGCTGGCCGTGCACACGGGCGCGACCATCCGGCACGCGCACCACGTCGTGATGGCGGCGGGGACGTGGGCGCCGATGCTGATGCCGGCGGGCAGCAGCCCCCTGCCCGTGCACCCCGTGCGGGGGCAGCTGCTGCACCTGGCCGTGCCCCCGCGCACCTTGCGCCAGGTGGTCTGGGGCACCGAGGTCTACCTCGTGCCGTGGCGCGACGGCACGGTGTTCGCCGGCGCCACCTCGGAGGACGTCGGCTTCGACGAACGGACGACGGCCGGCGGCGTCGCTTCGATCCTCGATGCGGCCATCGCGCTGGTGCCGGCGCTGGCCGGCGCCACCTTCCTCGAGGCGCGGCGCGGGCTGCGTCCGGCCTCGCCCGACGATCTGCCGTACATCGGCCGGTCGGCGATTCTGCCCGGCCTGGTCTATGCCTGCGGCCACTATCGCAACGGGGTCCTGCTGGCGCCGCTGACGGCGGCGCTCGTCGCCGGGGCTGGTGCAGGGCGACGACAGCGACGAGGCCCTGGGGGCCCTGCACCCATCGCGCGCGGGTCGGTTGTAGACTGCCCGGATGAGCGGTCTCTTGTCCGACGCGGTCGTGAGCGAGCGCCTCGCACAGCTGCCCGACTGGCAGCGGGCGGGCACGGCGATCGTCAAGGAGTTCACCTTCGCGGGGTTCCCTGAGGCCGTGGCGTTCGTGTCGCGCCTGGTCGAGCCGAGCGAGGCCGCCGATCACCATCCCGACATCACGATCAACTACCGCCGCGTGCGCGTGACCTTCACCACCCACAGCGCGGGAGGCCTCACCGAGAAGGACTTCGCCGGCGCCCGGGCGGCCGACGCGGTGGCGACTTGAGGCTCAAGAAGCACTACACCTCGCGCGAGGTGGCGGCCCAGACCGGGTTGACCGCACGGCAGCTGCAGTGGTGGGACCATGTCGGGCTGTACGCCGCGGCGATTGCGACCCACCGCACTGAGGCCGGCGGGTTCACCGAACGGCGCTACACCCCGATCGAGTTCCTCGAGTTGATGGTGCTGGCCGATCTGCGGCGCCGCGGCTTCACGCTGGGGCGCATCCGCCGGCTGCTCGACGTGTTGCGCTCCCGCTTCCAGGTGCGGCTGTTCGAGGCGATCGAGGGCGGCGGTCCGGTGACGCTCTTCATCGACGGCGACGACATCTACGCCCGCACCGAGTCGGGCGAGTACTTCAACCTGCTCGACAACCCGCGCCAGCCGCTGCTCATGCTGGGGCCGGAACCCCGGATGCGGCAGGTGACCGCGCGCCAGCACCACCCCCGGCCGAAGGCCAAGGCACCCGCCGCCCACGCGCGCCGGGCCGCCGCGCGATCGTGAGCTCGCCGGTCGAGACCGCGCGCGAATGGACGGTGGCGACGCTGGTGGTCGTCGCCGCCACGCTGGTCAGCACCTGGCCGCTGCCCACGAGTCCCTGGCTGGTGCCGGCGCACCAGGATCCCCTGTTCTCCAGCTGGCGGCTCTACCAGTGGGCGCGGAACCTGGCCGGTTCCGGGCCGGGCGGGCTGTTCGACGGCAACATCTTCGTGCCGGCCGGCGAGGTTCTGCTCTACTCCGACGCGATTCCGTTGCTGGCCGTGCCGGCCGCGCCGTTCATCTGGCTCGGCGCGCCGCCGCTGCTGGTGTACGACGGCCTCGTGTGGCTCTCGTACCTCTGCGCCGGCCTGGCGATGTACGCCTGCGCCCGGGAGCTCAGTGGCAGCCGGTTCGGGGCACTGGTGGCGGCGGTGATCTTCGTGGCCGCGCCGAGCCGCATCGAGCACGTGATGCACCTCGAGCTGTTGTGGACGGCCTTCATGCCCCTCACCGTGCTCGGCACCGTGCGGCTGCTGCGCGGCGAGGCGCGCGGCGCCTGGCTCACCGGTGTGTCGCTGGGCGCGCAGTTCCTCTGCTGCATCTACTACGGCGTGTTCATGATCACCATCTGGCCGGTCATGGCCGGGATCGAGTGGCTGCGCACGCGGCCGCTCCTGCCGCGCCCGCTGGTCCTGCGAGCGGCCACGTGGCTGTTGGCCGCCGGTGTCGTCGCCGCCGTCTACTCGCTGCCGTATCAGCGCGCGCGGGCCATCGTCGGCGAGCGGGACGACGACGAAGTGGATCGCTACAGCGCCACGCTGGAGAGCTACGCGAACTTCCCGCCCTCGAACCGGGTGTGGGGCTGGACGGCGCAACCGGAAGACGCGGAACGACGGCTCTCACCCGGGGTGGTCGCGTCGGCGCTGGCCGTGTCCGCCGTCCTGGCGCCCACGGCGCCGTGGACGCTGGCGTTGACCGCCGGGACACTCGTCGCCGTGGACGGATCCATCGGCAAGTTCGGCTGGTCCTACCAGGCCCTACGCCGGCTGGTACCCCCCTACCGCGGCCTGCGCGTGCCGGCGCGGTTCGCGGCCGTGGTGCTGCTCGGCGTGGCGCTGCTGGCGGCGATCGGCTGCGCCAACCTGGCGCGGCACCTGGGCCGCGCGTCGCTGGCCCCGGTGGCGGCCGGTGCGCTCCTGCTGTTGCTCGGCGCCGAGTACGCCAGCGTGCATCCGGTGCGGGCGATGCCGCGCCGCGCCCCCCCGCTCTACCACTGGCTCAGCCTGCTGCCGCCGACGGTCATCGTCCACGCGCCGCTGCCGCGACCAGGCGCGCTGCCGGGCGCCGAGGCCGACTATCAGTACTTCGCGCAGTACCACCGCCATCGCCTGCTGAACGGCAACAGCGGCTTCTATCCGCCCGGGTACCTCCTGATGCTCGAACGGGCGAAGGACTTCCCCGACGAGCGCTCCCTCCGTGCGATGCGCGCCAACGGCGCCGAGTTCCTGATCGTGCACGGCCAGCACTTCGGCTCGCCCGATGAATACGGCGCGGCGGTACTGGCGCTGGAGTTGCGCACGGATCTGACGCCGATCACGACCTCAGACGACGGTGGTGGCGTGGTGCGGATCTACCGGCTCGAGCGCCCGAGCATCGCGGCGCCGTGAGCCGCTAGCGTTTCGGGCGGATCGGGAACACCGTCTCGAGCTCGTCGTCGGGACGGGGGATCACGTGCACGCCGATGAGCTCGCCGACGCGACGGGCCGCGGCCGCGCCGGCGTCGGTCGCCGCCTTCACCGACCCGACGTCGCCGCGGACGATGGCGGTCACCAGTCCCGCATCCACCTTCTGCCAGCCGACGAAGACGACGTTGGCCGTCTTCAGCATGGCATCGGCGGCTTCGACCATACCGACCAGCCCGCGGGTCTCCACCATGCCGAGCGCGTCGCCGACCTCTGGGATGTCGCTCACTTTTGGTCCCTTCTTCGCCATTGTCGACGTCCGCGCGCTACTGGGTCCGTCCGCGCGCCGCAATCGGCAACGCGTTCACGACCTGCCCGCCGTCCATCAGCCACGCCTGGTCCACGAGGTTGGACACGACGCAGGCGTGATTGGGCAGCACGCGCACGCGATCGCCCGGACGGAGCGCTGCAGCGCCAGGGGCCACGCGAACGGTGGCATGTTCCTCCGAGAGCCGCTCCACGTGCAAGTGCGGATCGGGCTGCTCGCCGCCCGCCGGCACGAGGTTCCGGTAGACCTCGCCGTGGCCCGTCGCCGGCACGAAGCCGCGGACGCCGTCGGCGGCCAGGGTCTTGCTGCCGCAGTCGAGGACGACGCGGTCGGCCGCCGCTGCGCTCACCACCGTGGCCAGCACCGTGAGCGCGCAGTCGCCGCGCGTGCCGGCGCCGAGTCCGACCATCGTGCGATCGAGGTAGGCGTAGTTGCCGGGCCGGAACTCGGTGAACGTGCCGGGAGCGGCCTCGAGCGAATGACGCGCCGGCGGCGTGGCCCCGGCGCTGACCTCCAGCACCGGCAGGCTGGCGCCGCGCGCGGCCGTGGCGATCGTCGCCATGAGATCGCGCTCGGCCCAGGCCATCCGCCGCAGTTCGTCGTCCGAGTGCGCGTGGTAGGCGTGGCCGGCGTGGCTCAGGATGCCGAGCAGGCGCAGGCCGGGCAGGGCATCGACGGCGCGAAGGAAGGCGACGGCGTCGGGCGGGTCGGGGGCGATGCCACAGCGGTGGAAGCCGACGTCCACCTTGACCAGCACCTCCGCCAGTTGGCCCGCCGCGGACATCGCCTCCGACCACCCCCGCGCCACCGCCAGGTCGTCGACGATGAACGAGATCCGGGCGCGTTGCTGCAATGCCAGCACGCGCGCGGCCTGATCGGGCTGGAGCGGATAGGGCAGCCGTACGTCGCGGGCACCGGCGGCGACGAACACCTCGGCTTCGCCGAGCTTGGCGCAGCAGATGCCGATCGCGCCGGCCTCGATCTGGAGCGCCGCCACGATCGGGCTCTTGTGGGTCTTGGCGTGCGGGCGCAGGATCACGCCGGCGGCGGTGGCGGCCGCCTGCATGCGCGCGATGTTGGCGACGAGCCGCGGGCGCTCGACGAGCACGGCCGGCGTCGGCAAATCGTCCAGGGTCACGCGACCAATGATACGCGGGCCCTTGGAGTACCCTTGCGCGGATCGGCCGCTGGCGCGGCCCGGATTCGACGAGATGCCCCTCTCACTGGCTCCCGCGTCGAGCGTCGTGCTCGAGCAGATTCTCCGCGACACCTATCCGGTGTGGGGCGAGGGGCTGTCGTTCGAGGCATTCGCGCGCTACGACAGCGGCTTGCGGCGGACCGCATGGGGTCAGACCCATCGCGAGCGTGTCGTGCTGCTCGACGGCAAGCGGGTGCTGGCCAGCGCCAAGCGCTTCGACCTGGCGGCGCGGGTGGACGGCCGGATCCGCCGCGTGCTCGGCATCGGCGCCATCTTCACGCCGCGCGAGCTGCGCGGCCGGGGGGCGGCGTCGGCGCTGGTCGCGCACCTGGTGGATGCAGCCAACACCGAGGGCCACGAGTTCGCGCTGCTGTTCTCGGCGATCGGCCCGGCCTTCTACGAGCGGCTCGACTTCGTGCCGCTGCCGATCGAGCAGGCCACGCTGGTCGTCCGTCAGAAGGCCGGCGCGCCGGCGATGCTGGTGCGGGCCGGCGACGACCGCGACATGGCGCACCTCGCCGAGCTGGCGCTGACGCGCGCGGCCGGTGCGCGTCTGGCGCTCGATCGCACCGAGGACTACATCCGCTACGCGATCGCCCGGCGCCGCCTGCTGGCGGGTCTCGGGCCGAGCGGCCTGCGGCACACCGAGTTCCTGGTCGCCGAAGAAGGGCACATGGCCGTCGCCTATCTCGTGTGCACCGCGCACCGTGGCCGCTGGATCATCGAGGAGGCCGGGGACCGCGATCCCACCGGCGCCCGGCTCGGCGCCATGTTGCAGGTGATGCTGGCGCGCGAGCCGTCGCTGCCGCCGCCCGAGATCACCGGCTGGTGGCCGCACGCGCTGCAGCCGCCGCAGCTCGAGGTCGTGTCGCGACGGGCGACCGACGAGGTGATGATGATCCGCCCGCTGCGCGACCGCACGCTGCCGATGCCGCCGCTGACATCGTCCGACGTCGTCGTCTGGCGGTCGGACGTCTTCTAGGGGCTGGGGGCTAGGGGCTGGGGACTGGCGCCTGCCATGGTCCCGCTGCCGACGAACGCATCCTGCACGCAGGGATTGTGCATCGCCGCGGTGAACGCGGCGATGCGCAGCGCGACGATGGCACGCGCCAGTCCCCCAGCCCCCAGCCCCTACTGGCGAAGCTTCAGATCCAGCGCCTTCGTCTCCCCCTCGTTCAGCGAGAGGCGCTCGGCGCGGTCGCGGACGGTGGCCAGGAACTCCGGGTCGGAGGCCTGGCCGTCCTCGAGGCCCTGGACGGCGAGCACCCGGTACTCGGCCGACGGCGGCATGCCGGTGATCTCGTAGCGTCCCGAGGTGTCGGGCCGGGCCGTGCGGATGAAGCGCGACTGCGGCCGCCAAAACGCTTCGTCGTCCGGGAAGACGACGACGGTGGCGTCGAGCATCGCGGTGCCGCGGTCGTCGCGCACGCTCCCAGACAGCGAGGCGGCGGCCTGGGTGAGCACGACGCGCAGGCCCGACAGCTGCGACCCCGGCTCGAAGGGCAGCGGCGCGTCGGTGACGTCGCGGCCGTCGTGCAGGATGCGCTTCAGGTACCAGCCCGAGGGCGCGCTCACCCGCAGGTACGACGGGCCCGACATGCCGCGCACCTCGAAGCTGTAGTCGTCGTTGACCGGACCCGTGCCGCCGCCGCCGCCGAACGCCATCGGGCCTGGCTCGGATGCCACCGCCGAGACGCGAACCTGCGCGGCGCGAAACGTCGGCGCGACGCCGGTGTCGGTCTCGACGCGTCCGCTGGCGATGCCCGGCGTCGTCATCGTGATGATGACGTTGTCGACGTTGGCGCCGGCCACCACCACCGTGGTACGCCCGACGAGGTCGTTGGTGGGCCGGCGTCCGCGGCCGGCCTGAATCAGGTAGCGGCCCGGGGCCAGCCCGGCGATGTCGAACGATGCCGTCGGCGCGGATCTGCCCGGTGCGCACGTTCCCACCGGCCAGGCCCGCTTCGTCGGGCACCGCCATGATCGGCCCCATCGGCGCGATGCCCGCCGGGCCGACGACGCGGCCCGACACCCGGGCCAGCGGCACCAGCGTCAGGCCGAAGGTCACGCCGCTCACTTCCTCGCCGAGGTTGACGGTGACGCGCTGCGCGCCGGCGGCGCTGGTGGTGCCGGGGTAGTAGGTCGGCGCGTAGCCGCTCGACGGCGCGTCGTCGTCGGCCATCATGCGCGGCCCGCGATCGTCGCGCAGCGTCGCCGACACGTAGTACTCGCCGGGTGGCAGGCCGAACACGCGGAACGATCCCTGGTCGTCGGTGCGATCGCCCTGGCCGGCCGGGCGGAGCTGGCGCGTCCCGTTCACGTAGGCATAGCGCTGCACCGACACCTGGGCGCCGGTGAGCGGCTCACCGAACTCGTCGACGATTCGGCCGGCGATGACGCTGCCGCGGGGCAGGCCGATGGCCAGCTTCTCGAGCGTCTGGCCGGCCGGCAGATCCACCGGCGTGCCGCGCTCGCCCGGGCGGCGCTGGCCGTACTGCAGCGTGACGAATCCGCCCTTGGAGGCGGTGACGGTGTAGTGGCCGCCGGCCAGTTCCTTGAACTCGAAGCGCCCCTGCTCGTCGGTGGTCGTCATCCGCGTGTCCTGCGCCTCCGGCGCCGAGACGCGAACCTGCGCCCGCCGAAGCGGCGCCCCGGTGTCCGCGGCGAGGACGTAGCCGCGCAGTACCGCCGTGCCTCGCGGCGCCTCGGTGCCCGGCCGCACCGGACGCGGCGGTGTGCGCTGGCTGCCGGCGCCGGTTGCCGTGCCGGGCGGCTGCGCGCCAGCAGGCTGCGGGAAGAGCAGGACGCCCGCACTCAGGGCGAACACCGGGAGCAGCGTCGGACGGCGCATACGTGCACGTTCCTACGATGGATCGCGACCGCCGTTTACGGCTGGGGCGCTGGCACCGCCCGCAACGGCACGTCGTGACTGGCGCCTTCGTCGACGCGGAGGGGCGAGGCCGCCTGACGCAGCGCCTCGAGCGACTCCGGACTCGTGAGGTCAGGGGTCACCCCGCCCTCGACGGCGACGGCGAGGTAGCGGTCTCCCGGCGGCAGCCCCCGCACCTCGAACCGGCCCTCCTCCGTGACCAGGGCCACGCGGACCCAGCGCGTCGGCTGTTGCCAGCGCCCGGGATCGTCGGCGAAGACCACCACCGCCGGCCGCGGCGCATCGCTGGTTGCGGCGGCGCTGTTCCACGACACCGCGCCGGCGACCACCGACGGCCGGGAGGTCATCGTGATCTCGACCTCGACGTCCGAGCCGTCGAACTCGATCGGCACGTCGGTGACGTCGCGGCCATCGCGCGTCACCGATTTCAGCAGCCACGCCGGCGCAGGTGCCTGTTGTGTCACGCCAACCAGCGACGTGCTCGCGACGGTGGCCCGCACCAGTCGGCGGCCAAAGGCCCCGCGCACGGTAAACGTACCGTCGTCGGCGGCCTGGACCGGACGGGCGTACGGGGCCTCGAAATCCCTGGAAGCCGAGTCGACGCGCACCGTGATCGGCACGCCAGCCGGCACCGGCTCGCCGGTGTCGGTCACCACGCGGCCGCGCAGGGTCGAGCCGGTCTGCACCGGCACCGTCACGCCCTCGAGATCGATGCCGTTGACGTGCACCTCGGTCGATCCGTGGAGAGCGGCCCGCCCCTCGAGCGGTGACCAGACCTCGGCAGTGAGCCGGTAGGTGCCCGGGGGGAGTCGTGACACCTCGAAGGAGGCATCGTCATTCACCCGCCGCCCGAACGCCTGGCTGTCGCCGCGATTGCGGTCGCGCCGGCTGACCATCAGGTTGATGCGCCGGGCCTCGACGCCGTCGGGCAGCAGCAGCGTGCCGCGCACCTTGGCCAGCGGGGCCGGCAACAGCGCGAAGGCCACGCCGGTCGTGTCGCGGCCGGCCCTGACGACGATCGCGCCGGCGCTGTCGCTGTCGACTGCTCCCGGAAAGTAGGTCGGTGCGTAGCCGTCGCGTGACGTCTGGTCGATGCCTTGTGGCTCCGACTCGAATCGATTGGGCTGGGCGCTGATCAAGTACTCGCCCGGCATCAGGCCCCACGCCCTGAAGGCGCCGGTGTCGTCGGTGACCGGCGACCCGCCCGCACCGTAAACGCCCCTCACGTCGCCGGACCGACCCGGACGCCGGCGCAGCACCTGCACGGCGACACCGGCCGCCGGGTCCCCGAACTCGTCGGAGATGCGCCCGACGATGGCCGAACCCCGGTACAGAGTCACCTTGACGCCCGCCATCACCTCGCCGTCTCGAATCGACGGCGGCGGCGGGCCGCCACGGGGCCGATCGACCTCCGCCACGGTCGTAGTAGCCGGCGAGGCGCGCCCGTACGTGCAGCGTACCGGCGGCGACGTTCACGAACTCGAATCGCCCCTCCGCATCCGAGGTGGTGGACGTGGTCACCGTGCGCCGCACCTGGCTGTCGACGACATCGAGGGTCACGGTGGCGCGCCGCAGCCCCTGGCCGCTCTCGCCGTCGACGACGACACCGCGAACCGTGGCCGAGCCGGCCGGAGTGGTCACGCGGTCGCGCGGCGGCTGCCCGCCGCCAGCTGCAGCGTCCGGAGCGCCAGCCTGCATCGAAATCGACGCGACAACGAGGACGGCGAACGCGCGACGCATCGTCACCACCTTTTCGTGGGCCGAACCGCGGATTCTACTCGGACGTCTGCGACTACGTCTCGGCCGGGGGGCGCTAGGTGCGGCGCAGGATCTCGCGGGCGGCGTTGGCGCCCGATCCGCCGGTGAGGCCGAGCCCGGGATGCGTGCCGGCGCCGCACAGCCACAAGCCGTCGATCGGGCGTGCGGTACTGACTCCAGCCCAGCAGTGGCCGCATCGTGAAGAGCTGGTCGAGCGCCAGCTCGCCGTGATGGATGTGTCCACCCGACAGTCCCCACTCGCGCTCGAGATCGGCCGGCGTCAGCACTTCAGCGTGCACGACGAGGCTGCCCACGCCAGGCATGTAGTGGTCCAGCGTGTCGAGCACGGCCTGCAGCAGGGTCGCGCGGGCGGTGTCCCACGTTCCGTCGGGCGGTGCGATCGGCACGTACTGGGCGTAGATCGACATCACGTGGGCGCCACCCGGCGCCAGCGAATCGTCGACCAGCGAGGGAATCACGGCCTCGAGCCACGGAGAGGGGGCGATGCGCCCGTACTTCACGTGGTCGAAGGCGCGCTCGATGAAGTCGATGCCCGGCGCCATGCGGATGCGGCCGCCGAGCTGCTCGCGATCGGCGCCCGGTACCACCGGGAGCGCCGACAGCGCCAGGTTCACCTTGGCCAGCGTCCCCTTCGCCCGGTAGTGCGACGCGCGCCAGCGCAGCTCTGAGGGCAGCGCCATCGGATCGCAGAGCGCGAAGGTGGACTTCGGATCGATGCCCGACACGACCACCTGGGCATCGAGGGTGCGGCCATCGGCGAGCCGCACGCCGCGCGCCGTGCTGCCGTCGGTGACGACCTCGGACACGCGCGCCGAGGTGACAATCGTCACCCCGGCGGCGGTCGCGGCGGCGCCGCAGCGCGTCGGCCAGCGCCCCCGGGCCGCCCCGCGGCCATACCAGTCGTGGATCGCCGGCGGCGTCGTTGGCCGCGTGCAGCAGGAACAACAGGCCGCTGCCCGCCGACCACGGCCCGAGCATGCTGCCGAACACGCCGTCGGCGGCGAGCGCCGCCTTGAGCAGGTCGGTATCGGCGTGCTCGGCGACCACGTCGGCCACGGCCATCGGACCCCAGCGCAGCAGGCGGTAGCCGTCCTCGCGCCCCAGCGCGCGGAACTGCCGCGCCGTGCGCAACAGGCCCCACAGCTCGCGCCCGGAAGGCGCCTCGACCGAGGGCGGCGTCGAGTCGAACACCGAGGCGATCACGCGTCCGAGCCTGGCGCGGGTGGACACGAATCCCGGCCAGCGCTCGGCGTCCCTGGCCGAGAATGCGGCGATCGCCGCGGCGGCCCTGGCCGTGTCGCGCCACAACGTGAGGGCGCGGCCGCGGCCGTCGAGCGCGGTCATCCAGGGGTCGCCGGCGAGGAACGCCAGGCCGTGCGCCTCGAGGTCGAGCGCGCGGGCCACGTCGGCCCGCAAGGGCCCCACGTGGTGCGCCAACGCCGGGACGCGGAACCCGGGCGCCAGCTCGCGCGTGAGGGCGGCCCCGCCGACCGCGTCACGACGCTCGACCAGCGTGACGCGCCGGCCGGCGCGGGCCAGCATGGTGGCGCAGACCAGGCCGTTCACGCCCCCGCCGATGACGACGACCGGCGCGCTCATCGTCGCGCGTCCTTCAGGATGCGTTCGGCGGCGTTCTTGCCCGGCGCGCCCATGATGCCGCCGCCGGGATGGGTGGCCGAGCCGCACATGTAGAGCTTCGGCAGCGGGGTGGCGTACTGCGCCCACCCCGGCACCGGCCGCAGGAAGAACAGCTGCTCGAGCGACAGCTCGCCCTGGAAGATGTTGCCCTCGCTCAACCCGAACGTGCGCTCGATGTCGAGGGGCGTCAGCACCTGCCGATGGAGGATCAGGTCCTTGATGTTCGGCGCGTGCCGGGCGATGGCGTTCACCACCGCGTCGCCGAAGGCCTCGCGCTGGTCGTCCCACGTGCCCTCGGCCAGGTGGTAGGGCGCGTACTGGACGAAGCACGACATCACGTGCTTGCCGGGCGGCGCCAGCGAGCCGTCGGTGAGCGACGGGATCACGATGTCGATGTACGGCTGGCTCGAGAACCGGCCGTACTTCGCCTCGTCGTAGGCACGCTCCATGTAGTCCACGCTCGGCGAGATCGAGATGGCGCCGCGCAGGTGCTCGCCCCGGCCGGGGAGCGCGGTGAAGTCCGGCAGGCCGTCGAGGGCCAGGTTCACCTTGCCCGACGAGCCGCGGTACTTGTAGCGGCGGACGGCGGCCAGGAACTCGTCGGGCAGCTCCTTCGGCTCGAGGAAGCGCTCGAAGGTGAGGCGCGGATCGACGCTCGACACGACCACGTCGGCGGCGATCTCGTCGCCGTTCTCGAGCACGACGCCGGTGGCGCGGCCGCCCCGCGTGAGAATGCGCGCGACCGGCGCCTCGGTGCGGATCTCGGCGCCGAGCCGGCGGGCGGCGCCGGCGATGGCCGTCGACACCGTTCCGGTGCCGCCGCGCGACAGCCCCCACGAGCGGAACGCGCCGTCGATCTCGCCCATGTAGTGATGCAGGAGGACGTAAGCCGTGCCGGGCGAGCGCACGCCGAGGAAGGTGCCGATGATCCCCGAGGCGCTCATCGTCGCCTTGAGCACGTCGGTCTCGAACCACTGATCGAGGAAGTCGACGGCGCTCATCGTCAGCAGCTGCACCTGGTTCACGCGGTCGTGGTAGCGCATCCGGCTGAAGCGCCGGCCCACCGACAGCAGCTCCAGCAACCCGCGCGGATCGAGCGACATGGGATCGGGCGGCGTCATGCTCAAGATCGGCTTGGCGAAGCGGCCCATCTCCACCATCGCCATCCCGTATTCGTCGTAGGCATCGGCGTCGAGCCGGCTGTGGCGGGCGATCTCGCGGCGCGTCTTCGAGTGGTCGTTGACCCGCCACAGGTAGTCGCCGTCGGGCATCGGCGTGAACGTGCCGTCGAGCGGCAGCAGCTCCAGCCCGTGGGCCGGCAGGTCGAGATCGCGGATGATCTCGGGCCGGAGCAGCGACACGACGTAGCTGCACACCGAGAAGGTGAAGCCCGGGAACACCTCCTCGCTCACCGCCGCGCCGCCCAGCACGTGCCGGCGTTCGAGCACGAGCGTCTTGCGGCCGGCGCGCGCCAGGTACGCCGCGCAGGTCAGGCCGTTGTGCCCGCCGCCGATGACGATGCGTCGTAACGCATGTCGGCCAGCAGTATAGATGCCGGCCGCCTATAATCGCCCGCGTGGCGGTCGGCACAGCCTTTCACGCGCGCACGCTGCCGCTCGCCGGCACGCTGAGCTTCCGCGACTGGGCGGGGTTCTACGCGGTGAGCGCCTTCGAGGCGCATCACGAGCACGAGTACAACGCGATTCGCAACGGCTGCGCGCTCATCGACATCTCGCCGCTGTTCAAGTACCACCTCACGGGGCCCGACGCGGTCCGCCTCGTCGACCGCGTCATCACCCGCGATGCCTCGCAGATCGCCGTCGGGCAGGTCGTCTACACGCCGTGGTGCGACGACGACGGCAAGGTGATCGACGACGGCACCGTGGCCCGGCTCGCCGCCGATCGCTTCCGCTGGACCGCCGCCGATCCGAACCTGCGCTGGCTGGCGCAGCACGCCGTCGGCCTGCGCGTCGAGGTCGAGGACGTCAGCGAACAGGTGGCCGCGCTGGCCCTGCAGGGCCCGACCTCCGCCCGGCTGCTGGCGGCGGTGAGCGATCTGCCGTCGCGACGTTGAAGTACTTCCGCGCGGCGAGCGGATCGATCGCCGGCGTCCCGGTGGAGGTGACGCGCACCGGCTACACCGGCGACCTCGGCTACGAGCTGTGGATGCCGTGGGACCGTGCCGTCGACGTGTGGGACGCGCTCATCGAGGCCGGCCGGGCGCACGCCCTCCGGCCCGCCGGCATGCTGGCGCTCGACGTGGCCCGGGTCGAGGCCGGGCTGCTGCTCACCGACGTGGATTTCCACAGCAGCCGCAAGGCCAGCATCGATCCGCAGATGTACTCGCCGGCCGAGCTCGGGCTCGGGCGCCTGGTCGCCCTCGACAAGGGCGCGGCGTTTGTCGGCCGCGACGCCCTGCGCCGCGAGCACGCGGCGGGACATCGTCGTCAGATCGTCGGGCTGGAGGTGCGCTGGACCGACGTCGAGGCGTTGTATCAGGCGGTGGGGCTGCCGCCGACCGCGCCGGCCGCGGCGTCGCGGGTGGCGGTACCGGTCTACCGGAACGGGCAGCAGGTCGGCAAGGCCACCACGACCGCCTGGTCGCCGACGCTCAAGCGGTTGATCGCGCTCGCCACCGTCGATCGCCCGCACTTCGCTCCCGGCACCGAGTTGCAGATCGAGGTCACGGTCGAGGCGACGCGTTACACCGCGGCCGCCACGGTGGTGCCGACGCCGTTCCTGGATCTGCCTCGACGCACGGCGTTGCCGCTGGTGTAGCGCCGCTCAGCCGCGGGCGCGGCGCGCCTCGCGGAACGACATGATGCCCTTGCCGAGGAACCAGGCCAGGATCAGCACGGTGGCGAGCTGAGCCAGGGTGGCGGGCCGCGTGAAATCGGTGGCGCCGATGAGCCTCGAGGCCGTGCCGGCGATGCCGACGAGCGCCACCAGCAGGGCCACGTGCATGGCGTGCCTGCGCATCGACTCGTTGCGCGCGAGCCACGCCAGCAGCACGAAGGCCACGCCGAAGAACGCCGGGATGAGAGCGGTGACGCTCGTGCGCCCGGTGCCCAGGTAGCTCACGACGCCGAGCAGTGCCAGAACGAGTCCTACCAAACGCGTGGTCGCCACCATCGTCGAGTCTCCGCGCGCCAGTGTATGCCGATCCGCGCGCCTCGTGTCGAGGATCGCGCCGGGTCGCGCCGCAGGGGCCGGGATATGCTGTCGCCCATGAAGATCGCCCTCGTCCAGCAGCACGCGACCCGGGACAAGGCCGCCAACGTGCAGCGCGGACTGGCCGCCCTCGACCAGGCCGCGGCCGCCGGCGCCAGGGTGGTGTGCTTCGCCGAGCTGGCCTTCGAGTGGTTCTATCCGCAGAAGCCCGCCGGCAGCGACCGCCGCAGCCTGGCCGAGCCGATCGACGGTCCCACCGTGACCGCCTTCCGCCAGAAGGCGCGCGATCGCGGCGTGGTCGTGGTGATGAACTTCTTCGAGCGTGACGGGCTCGAGACCTACGACAGCTCGCCGGTGATCGACGCCAACGGCCACGTCCTCGGCGTGACCCGCATGGCCCACATCACCGAGTATCCGTGCTTCCACGAGCAGGGCTACTACACCCCCGGCGATTCGGGAGCGCCCGTCTACGAGACCAAGGCCGGCCGGATCGGCGTCGCCATCTGCTACGACCGGCATTTTCCCGAGTACATGCGGGCGCTCGCCGTGGCCGGCGCCGACCTGGTGGTCGTGCCGCAGGCCGGCGCGGTCGGCGAGTGGCCCGATGGCCTCTACGAAGCCGAGATGCGGGTCGCGGCCTTCCAGAACGGTTACCACGTGGCGCTGTGCAACCGGGTGGGCAAGGAAGACACTCTCGACTTCGCCGGCGAGTCGTTCGTCTGCGGACCCGACGGCAAGGTCACCGCGCGCGCCCCGCTCGGCACCGACCACATCCTGGTCACCGATGTCGACCTCGACGCCGTCGCGAAGTCGCATGCGCGACGGTTGTTCCTGCGGCACCGGCGTCCCGAGCTGTACGGCGCCTGGCTGAGCCGCTGAACGTGGCGACGCCGACGACGCTGCGGCGGACGCTGGGCCGCTGGGACCTCACGGCCATCGGCGTCAACCAGGTGGTGGGCGCGGCCATCTTCCTGCTGCCCGCCGACGTCGCCCGCCAGGTGGGCAGCTGGGGACCGCTGATGTTCGCGGCGATCGGACTGGCCTCGCTCTTCATCGCCCTCTGCTTCGCGGAAGTGGGCAGCCGGTTCGAGAGCACCGGCGGTCCGATTGGCCCGGCCCGCGCCGCTTTCGGCCGCTTCGTGGGGTTCGAAGTCGGCTGGATGGTGTGGTTCACCCGCGTGACGAGTGGGGCGTCGGTGATCAACGGGCTGGCGCTCGCGCTGGCGTTCTATTGGCCGGCGGTGGCCACCGGGCTGCCGCGGGCCGCCGTGATCCTGGCGGTGATTGGCGGGCTCACCTGGGCCAACCTGCGTGGCATCAGGCAGGCGTCGTGGCTGGTGAACGCCTTTACGATCGGCAAGGTCCTGCCGCTGGTCGTCTTCGTGCTGGTCGGCGTCTGGGCCGCCGACTTCAGCCGCGTGCTGCCGTCGGGCCCGCTGCCGCTGGCCGACGCCGGAACGGCCGCGCTGCTGCTGATCTTCGCCTACGGCGGCTACGAGGTGACGGGCATTCCCGCCGGCGAGGCGTCGAATCCCCGCCGCGACGTGCCGTTCGCGTTCGTCGCGACGATCCTCATCGTCACCTCGATCATGACGCTGGCCGCAGCCGTCACCACCGGCGTGCTGCCCGACGTGGGGGGGTCGCGCACGCCGGTCGCCGACGCGTCGGCGCTGCTGATGGGTGCGGCCGGCGGTCTGCTGGTGAGCGTCGGGTCGGTCATCTCGATGACCGGCAACAACATGGGACAGCTGTTGAGCGGATCCCGATCGGTGTACGCCCTGGCCGAGCACGGCGATCTGCCGCCGGTGTTCGCGCGGGTTCACCCCGTGTATCGCACGCCCCACGTGGCGATCTGGTTCACGACCATCGTGCTGGTCGTGCTCGCCCTCACGGGTTCGTTCGTCTTCCTCGCGGCGGTGAGCGCCGTCGCCCGGCTGGTGATCTACCTCTCCACCTGCCTGGCCACGCTGTGGCTGCGCCGTCCGGCGGCGGCCGCCGCCGCCGAAGTGGCCCCGGCGACCTTCACGGTGCCGCTGGGACCGGTGATCCCCGTGGTGGCCTCGCTCATCACGCTCGGCATCCTCGCCGGCGCTACCACGCAACAGCTGCTGGCCGGCCTGGCCGCACTCGGCGCCGGCGCGCTGCTGTACGGCCTGGCCCGCGCCGGCGTGTCGGGCCGCGACCCGGCCTGATCCGACTCACTTCGGTGCCCGTTCGAACCTGCCGCCCGATCGGTCCGCCAGCAGGGGATCGGCCGCGGCCGAGCGTTGCAGCGCGAGGAGCGGCTCGTTGAGGAATCGCACCAGGGGCACCATCGCCTCGAAGGTGGCCACGAGCTGCCGGTGGAAGTCGGGCCGCGTGGCAAACGACGCCGGCTCCTCGCGCGAGGCGAGGAACTGCTTGTGGCGCAGCCAGTTCGCCGCCGGATGGGCGGGGTCGAACCCGCGCGGCATGCGCGCGGCCTGCTCGCCGTGCATCGTCCCGAGCCCGCCGGTGAACGCCGGCGCGGCCAGGATGCGGGTCAGCCGCCGGTAGTGGCCGGCGATGTGTGTGCGCACGGCGTGGAGCGCCGGAGAATCCGGCGCGTACAGGCCACCGCCGATCCACACGTACTGGGGCGCGATCTCGAAGTAGAGGCCGGCGCCGCGCATGCGCCCCAACGCCCGGTGCGGAAAGACAGCGGCGACATTGGTCTTGAGCGGCTTCTTGTCGGCGCTGAAGCGTGTGTCGCGCCACGGGCGGAACATCGACACTTTCGGCGCGGCAACGAAGTCGGGGGCGATGGCGGCGAAGTCGGCGGCCAGCCGTTCGATCGTCGCCACCATCGGTGCGTGCACGTGCGCGTCGTACTCCGCGCGGCGCTCGTGGAACCACTCCCGGCGGTTGTTGCGCTTGAGGGCGCGGAGGAACCGGATCGTGCGATCCGAGAACACGGGCGCGTCGGGCATGCCGCGATCGTACCCCTGGTCCGCCGTTCCCCCGGGCGTCCATGGCGGGCGGGTCGCGCCGCCTGATCGGCGACTCGAGGCAGCGGCGTGCACATCCGCGCGAGCCGCGCCTTGGTCGGGGAACCGTCGGACCGCTACACTCGACCTCTCCCCGTCGGGCCCACACGATGCCACAGTTCCGGCGCACCGCCGCCCTCACCGCAATAGCCGCGCTCGTCGCGACTTTGAGCGATCTTCGTGCCCACCCCGGCGGTCACACCGACGCCCAGGCCACCGCCGGCCAGACGGCAGCGGCGATACCCGGCGTGGACGGTCCCCTCGGCACCCTCGAGGCGGATACGCCCGCGGCGCCGTGGGAAGGGGGCCCGGGTATTTCGCGCACGACCGACGATGTCATGTCGCAGGTCGTCGACCGGTGGGGGCTGGCCTGGCGAACCCTGGCGGGCGTCCTCGACCTGACGCCCGCGCTCCCGAACGTCACGGTGCTCGTGCATGGGCCCAACGCCGAGCCCGACACCAACGCCCTGCGTCCCGATACCTCGGGGGACGTCGGCCCGACCCAGTACCTGCTGGCCGTGAACGGCCGCATCCGCACCCACGCCAAGTCGACCGGTGCGTCCGACGGCGTGCTCGACAGCACGCTCGACGAGTTCTTCGCCAGTGTGCGCAACGGCCAGGCCACCTCGACGCCGCGGGTGCGCTTCGACCGCCGCGCCGGCCGCTGGATCGTGCTGGCCATCACCACCGAACTTCCCAACCGCTACCTGCTGGCCGTGAGCAGCACGGCGACCATCACCGGCGGCACCTCGTGGGCGTTCCTGCTGCCCTGGTCGAACACCCGCACCCAGGGCGGGGTCGGCGGCGCCGACGCCTGTCTCGGCGACGACGCCACGCTGTCGCTCGACAACCACGCCATCTACATTGGCGTGAACCAGCGATGCGGTCCGGGCCTCCAGACACTCGCCTTCGACTCGACCACGCTCTACGTGGTGCGGCGCAGCGATCTGCTGCAGGGGTCGGCCGTCGTCTCGCAGTTCGACGGCCTGGTCGCCACCCCGACCGGCCAGGGGATCTACGCCCCGCAGGGAGCGCTGAACTTCGACAGCAACCCGACGCACGGCTTCGTCGTCGGCGTCGACAACCTCCTGAAGGACCGACTCGTGCTGCGGCGAGTGATCGATCCGGGCGCCGTGCCGATCCTCTCATCCGACGTCGTCCTCATCCTGGAGTTCGATCTCGCCGGCAATCCGATCCCCACCGGCAATCCGATCGACGTGCCGCATCCGGGCAGTACGCGGCCCCTCGACGGCCTCGACCGCCGGCTGTCGCAGGCGGTCGTTCGCAACGGCCGCTTGTGGACGTCGCACCACTTCGAGGTGAACATCTTCGGCGAGATGGAGGTCGGCGGCGGGCGCAACGGCATCCGGTGGTACGAGCTGGCCAACCTGGCGACCACGCCGACGCTGGTGCAGGCCGGGACGGTCTGGCACGCGGTCGGGTCGAACCCGGAAAGCTACTGGAACAGCTCGATCATGCTGAACGGACAGGGCCACGCCGCCCTGGGGATGTCCGCTGCCGGCCCGTTGCGCCACGTTGGCGCCGCCTTCACCGGCCGCCTCGCCGGCGACGCGCTGCAAGCGATGGACGCGCCGACGATCTACAGCGACCCCCACTCCTTCACCTACAACCTGCAGGGAGCCCCGGCGCTGAAGCAGCCGTGGGGCCGCACCTCGTCGACGAGCGTGGATCCCGACGACGACATGACGATGTGGACGCTGCAACAGTTCGTCGACGACACCAATTCCTACGGACTGCGGCTGGTGCGGATCCAGGCGCCGCCGCCGGCGCCGATCGTGTCGGTGGCGCCCGCCACGCTGGCCAGCGGGATGACCGGCGCGTCGCTCAACGTGACCGGGGTGTCCATCGCCGGGGCGGGGTTCTTCGATCCCGGCGCCGGTTTCCTGCGTCGCCTCGCCGCGTCGTTCGGCGGCACCGGCGTGACGGTCACGGCGGTGACCTACAACTCGCCGACCTCGGTGAGGCTGACCGTGAACACCGTCGGCGCCGCCGCCGGCCCGCGCACGCTGACGCTGACCAACCCCGACGGCCAGACGGTCGAGCGGACATCGGCGCTCACCATCACCGCGCCACCCCCCAACGGACCGCCCGTGGCGGTGGACGACAGCGGCAGCACGCCCTTCGGCGCGGCCCTGAACGCCCCGGCGCCAGGCGTCCTGGCCAACGACACCGATCCCGAGGGTCAGCCGCTGACCGCGCAGCTGGTGACCTCGACGACCAACGGTTCCCTGACGCTCAACGCCAATGGCTCGCTCATCTACCGCCCGAACGTGGGCTTCACCGGCACCGACAGCTTCACCTACCGCGCCTTCGACGGCACCTTCCCGAGCAACGTCGCCACCGCGACGATCTCGGTCGGCGTCAACCGGGCGCCCGTCTTCGGCGTCGTGCCCGGTAATCGCACGCTGTTCGACCCCGGCACCGGCGTCTCGTCGGGCCCGCTGGCGTTCACCGTGAGCGACCCCGATGGCACGCCGCTGTCGGTCTCGGCGGTGTCGTCGAACACGGCGGTCGTGCCGGCGAGCGGGGTAGTGCTCTCGGGCAGCGGTGCGAACGGTGCCGTCACCATCTCCACCGCCGGCGCCACCAGCCTCGGCTCGTCGACGATCACGCTCACGGCCTCGGATGGCAGCCTGACCGCGGTGGCCAGCTTCGTCATCACGGTGATGACCTCGACCGTGCCGGGCGCGCCGCAGAATCTCGTCGGCACGGTCTCGCGCAACACGGTGCTCTTCACCTGGCAGGCGCCGTCGACAGCCGCGACCGAACCGGTCCAGACCTACGTTCTCGATGCCGGGCTGGCGCCAGGCACCACGGTGATCAGCCTGCCGCTCGGCAACGTCCTGTCGTTTGCCACCATGGCGCCCGACGGCGTCTACTACGTCCGCGTCCGGGCGGTGACCCCGGCGGGCTCCGGTCCGGTCTCGAACGAGGTGCAAGTCACGATCGGGCAGAGCGGCCCGCCGCTGCCGCCCCTGGCGCTGCTCGCGACCGTGCAGGGCACACTGGTCACGCTCGCTTGGTCCGAGAATCCGCTCGGCCCGGCGATCACGAGCTATCAGGTTCAGGCCGGCACGGCGGCGGGGCTCGTCGACGTCGGGGTGATTCCGCTGTCACCCGCCGCCCGCACCCTCGTGGTCGACGCGCCGCCCGGCACCTACTTCGTCCGGATCGTCGCCGTGAACGCGGCCGGCCCGAGCCCGCCGTCGAACGAGGCGGTGATCACCGCCGCCCCGGGCATCTGCACGATTCCCGCGGTGCCGACCGGGCTGATGGCGTCGAGTGCCGGCGGGGTGATCTCCGTCCAGTGGAGTCCGGCGGCCGCCGGCGCGATTCCCCTTGGCTACGTGCTGCAGGCCGGCTCGATCCCCGGCGGCACCGATCGCGCGACGCTCCCGCTGCCGGCGACGACCACGGCCGTGGGCGGCGCAGTGCCGGGCGGCCCGTACTTCATCCGGATCGCGGCCGGCAACGCCTGTGGCATCTCAGCGGCGTCGGCGGAAGTGTCGGTCGTCGTGCAGTGATCGAGCGCGAGGCGAGGAGCGATGCCGCGTTGACTCTGCGGCCGTCGGACTAGCGGAGCGGGCAGCCCTCCATCAGGAACCGCACCGCCGTGACGTCCATGACCGGCACGCTCGGCGCCGGCGGCAGCTGCGTGCGCGTCGGGTCGCTGCGCGGCGCGCCGATGACCACGCGGGCGCCCCCCACCTTGGTGCCCAGCGTGTAGTCGGCCAGGTCGGCCTTCTTCACGATCCCCACCATCTCCACCCACTGGCCGTCGTACTTCTTGACCTGATCCATGGCCTCGCGCGGGCCGGCGAGGCGGAAGCTCCTGTTCGAGATGTCCGGGCCGACGCGCGTGCCTTCCTCGTCCGCCGCCCGGGCGCCGGTCGCGAACACGCGCCCCTTGATGCAGCCGCGGCTCGACACTTCGACCGAGTCGTTGGGAATCTTCTTCTCGGTCTGCTCCTGGGCCGGCACGGCCAGCATCCACGCCACCAACAGCACCACGCTCGTCATCATCCGCTCCCGTTCCGGTCAGTGCGACAGCACGTACAGTAGGACGTTGATCCCGAAGGCGTAGCCGGGCACCGAGAAGTTGTAGAAGTAATCCGGGTTCTCGGCCTCGCGCTCCCACGAGTCGCCGTAGTCGGTGTTGTGGGTGGCCAGCACCAGCACGCGGCCGTGCTTGTCGAGGAAGGCGCGGGCTTCGGGCACGGAGCTGTCGCTGCCCCATTCCGACGTGCCGCCGCCCGAGCCGGCCCAGAAGTTGATCGAGGGTATCTGCTTCACGCCCGGCACCGGGAACTGCATCTTGAACATCGGATGATCGGGCCCGAGGGTGCGCTCGGGGAACTCGGCAGCCGGCAGCACCTTGCGCATCTCTTGTTCGAAGCTGGCCCACGCCGGCGACCCCCAGAAGTCGTCGGCCCAGAGGAAGCCACCCTTGAGCAGGTACTCGCGCAGCCGCGCGACCTCGGCGTCTTCCAGGTACAGGCCGCCCACTTCGGTCATCATGATGAACGGGCAGCGGAAGAGCGCGTCGTCGGTGAGCTGAAGCACGAAGTGACGCGGCGTCTTCTCGGCGTCGAAGCTCACCCGCGTGCGGGTCAGCTCCGACAGGCGGATGGAGAAGTTGACGTCGGCGTCGGGATAGTCCACGCCCCAGCCGCCGCCCCGTCCGTACCGACCGGTCCGGAATGCCGCGCGACAGAAATTGAAGCCGCCGTCGAAGCTCTGCTCGGTGGGAATCGGGAAGCGGCCGCCGAACCGGCGCTGGCGGGCCAGCGCGTCGGCGCCGGCGAGCACGACGACGACGACGGCGAGCACCAGGGTTGTCCGGACCAGCCGGCGCCCAGGGACGATCAGCCGCGCGAGGGCCACCCCGCCACTCTACGTGAATCCGGCAGGCCGTTGTGCAATCGGCACTGGCCTTCCGGAGCCGGGCAATAATACCGACCGCCCGGATGCCGCTCACCACCTCAGCCCTCGACGCCCTCGTGGCCGACCTGCGGGCCGTGGCCGGCGACCGGGTGTCCACGGCCGCCGCCGTCCGCGAACACCACAGCCACGGCGAGTCGTGGCACGCCGCGGCGCCCCCCGACGCGGTCGTCTTCCCGACAAGCACCGACGAGGTGAGCCGCGTGGTTGCTGCCTGCGCCGCCCACGCTGCGCCGATCATTCCGTTCGGCATCGGCAGCTCGCTCGAGGGCCATGTCAACGCGGTGCGCGGTGGCGTGTCGATCGACCTGACCCGCATGACCCGGGTGCTGCGGCTCAGCCAGGAGGACATGGACGTCACCGTCGAGGCGGGACTGACGCATCGCAAGTTGAACGAGGCCTTGAAGAACACCGGCCTCGTGTTCATGGTCGACCCGGGCGCTGACGCGACGATCGGCGGCATGACCGCCACCCGCGCCTCGGGCACGGCCGCCGTGCGGTACGGCACGATGCGCGAGACCGTGCTGGGCCTCACCGTGGTGCTCGCCGATGGGCGTGTCATCCGCACGGGAGGACGCGCCCGCAAGTCGTCGTCGGGGTACGACCTGACCCGGCTCTTCGTGGGATCGGAGGGGACGCTCGGGGTGATCACCGAGGTCACGCTGCGCCTCTACGGCCGGCCCGAGGCGATCTCGACGGCCGTGTGCGGCTTCGCCTCGATGGAAGGCGCGGCTACCACCGTGATCGAGACCATCCAGCTCGGCGTGCCGGTGGCGCGCATCGAGATCATCGACGAGGTGCAGCTGGCCATCGTCAACCGCTTCTCGAAAACGGCGTTCCCTGAGGTGCCGACCCTGTTCTTCGAGTTCCACGGCCCCAGCGCCGCCTCGGTGGAGGAACAGGCACGGCTGGTGCGCGAGGTGGCCGATGGCCACGGCGCGACGTCGTTCCAGTGGACCACGTCGCCGGAGGAACGCGCCAGGCTATGGGAGGCGCGCCACAACGTGCTCTACGCGACGATCGCCTCACGGCCCGGTTGCAAGGCGTGGACGACCGACGTGTGCGTGCCGATCGCCCACCTGGCCGACTGCATCCTGGCCACACAGGCCGATCTGCGCGAGTCAGGCCTGGTCGCCCCGCTGGTGGGGCACGCCGGCGACGGCAACTTCCACCTGATCTTCATGCTCGACCCCGACGACCCCGAGGAACTGGCGCGCGTCTCGGCCGCCAACCACCGGCTCGTCGAGCGTGCCCTCGGCTACGGCGGCACCTGCACGGGTGAACACGGCGTCGGCCTGGGGAAGCTCAAGTACGTCGAACAGGAACACGGCGACGCCCTGGCCGTGATGCGCGACGTGAAGCGTGCGCTCGACCCGAAGGGCCTGATGAACCCCGGCAAGCTGGTTCCCGAGCCGTGACGCCCGGTCACGACGTCGAAGAGTTCCTGCGCGCGCTCGACATCACCTTCACCCGCCACGAGCACCCTGCCGTGGCCACCGTCGCCGAGGCCGAGCAGCACTGGGCCGGCATCGACGCGCTGCACTGCAAGAACCTGTTCCTGCGCAATCAGAAGGGGACCCGGCACTTCCTGGTGGTGCTGGCCATCACCCGCCGCGGCGATCTCGCTGCGCTCGGTGACCTGTTCGGCGAGCGCAAGCTGGGGTTCGCGTCACCCGAGCGGCTGCTCGCGCACCTCGGGCTCGCGCCGGGATCGGTGTCGCCGTTCGGGTTGATCAACGACCGGGAGCACCGCGTCGAGGTGGCGATCGACGTGGCCGTGCGAGAGGCTGCACGCGTCGCGTTCCATCCCAACGTCAATACGGCGACGCTGGTGCTGTCGGGCGGGGACTTCAGGCGCTACCTCGCGGCCGTCGGGCACGAGGTGCAGTGGATCTGATCCGCATGCCGTCCCGGACCGGTTTGTTGCCGATGCTCTCGGTCGAGATCCTCTGAGCTCCAGAGATACGTGCCGTTTCCTGGACCGACTCCGGACCATGGTCAAGATATGGCGATTGATACCAGTGTCATCGACTGGTATCATCGACCATATGGGTTCGACGCAGAAAATCACCATTGAAGTGCCCACGGCCACGCTGAAACGGGCCCAGCAAGTGACCGGCCAGGGCATCACGGCCACGGTCCGCCACGGCCTCGAGCTGGTCACCGCTCGGCACGCGCAGCAGGAGCTGCTGAAGCTGCAGGGGAAGGTCAAGTTCTCGAAGACCTGGGAAGAGCTGAAGGACGATCGCTAGATGATCGCTGTGGACACCAGCTCGATGGTCGCCTTCCTGCAAGGTGAGCCGGGCCGCGACGTGGATCATGTCAAGCAGGCCCTGTCCGCCGACAAACTCGTGCTCCCGCCGCCGGTGCTCACAGAACTGCTCAGCGATCCGAGCGTCGACGAGAAACTGGCCGCCGAGCTGACGACGATTCGCAGTCGATTCGTGACCCCCGGCTACTGGGCGCGAGCCGGCCAGTTGCGCGCCGCGGTGCTCGCCGGGACGCGTCGCGCCCGCCTCGGCGACGCGCTCATCGCCCAGTTCTGCCTCGACAACGCCCTGCCCATCATCACCCGCGACCGCGACTTTCGCGGCTTCGCCGCCGTGAGCGCCCTCGAGATCGTCGACTGAATGGCCAAGCGCAAACCCGAACCCTCGCTGTTCGACGACTCGTCCGACGACGCGCCCCCGGCCGTTCCGCCGCCCCCGCCTCCAACCGGCGGCGGCAGTTCCGGCAACGGCATGTCGGGCGACGGCAGCGGCGCCGTGGCCCTGCACGACGCCGCGCAGAGCCGCTATCTCAACTACGCGCTCTCGGTCATCACCTCGCGCGCGCTGCCCGACGTCCGCGACGGACTGAAGCCGGTCCAGCGCCGCATCCTCTTCACGATGTGGCAGCAGAACCTCACCGCCGACACCAAGCACCGCAAGTGCGCCAAGGTCGTCGGCGACGTGATGGGCGGCTACCACCCCCACGGCGACTCGGCGCTCTACGAGACGCTGGTGCGGATGGCGCAGCCCTTCTCGCTGCGCTATCCGCTGATTGACGGCTCGGGCAACTTCGGCTCCCTCGACGGCGATCCGGCGGCGGCCATGCGCTACACCGAATGCCGCCTGGCGCGTCTCTCCGACGAGATCCTCCAGGAGATCGACCAGGAGACGGTGCCGTTCCGGCCCAATTACGACGGCACCAAGACCGAGCCGGTGGTGCTGCCGTCGCGCCTCCCGAACCTGCTCGTGAACGGCGCCACCGGTATCGCCGTCGGGATGGCCACCAACATCCCGCCGCACAACCTCACCGAGGTGTGCCAGGCGCTCATCAAGCTGCTCGACAACCCGGACCTGTCGGTGGCGCAGCTGTGCCGGTGGGTGAAAGGGCCGGATTTCCCGACCGGTGGCCAGATCCTCAACTCGGCCGACGAGATGAAGGAGATCTACCGCACCGGCACCGGCGGCATCCGCCTGCGCGCCACCTGGGAGGCCGGCCCGGTCGGCCGGGCCGAGAAGACCATCTACATCACCAGCATCCCCTACACGGTGGACAAGTCGGTGCTGGTCGAGCGCATCGGCGACGTGGCGTTGTCGCGCAAGCTCCCGCACCTGGTCGACGTCAAGGATCTGTCCACCGACGACGTCCGCATCGCGCTCGAGTTGAAGCGCGACGCCGACGAGAAGATGGTCATGGCGTACCTGTTCAAGCACACGCCGCTCCAGACCAACTTCGCCGTGAACCTCACGTGCCTGGTGCCGACCGAGAACACCGAGGCCGGCCGCCCCGAGCGGCTCGACCTCAAGCAGATGCTCTGGCACTTCCTGCACTTCCGGCTCGACGTCGTCACCAGCCGGCTGGAACACGAACTCGAGCAGCTCGCCCGGCGCATCCACATCCTGGAGGGCTTCGCGAAGGTCTTCGACGCCCTCGATGCCATCATCGCGCTCATCCGCAAGTCCGACGGCAAGGCCGACGCCGCCGAGAAGATCATCAAGCGCTTCGCGCTGGACGCGGCGCAAACCGACGCCATCCTCGAGCTGAAGCTCTATCGCCTCGCCCGCCTCGAGATTCTCGTCATCCAGAACGAGCTGAAGGAGAAGCGGACGCGCACCCGGCAGATCAACGCCTTGCTCAAGGACGACGCGGCTCGCTGGAAGCTGGTGCGTGACGAGCTCGAGCAGGTGCAGAAGGCCTACGGCGACAGCCGCCGGACGGCGATCGAGCAGGCCGACGAGACCGAGTACGCCGCCGAGGCGTTCATCGTCGACGAGGACAGCGTCGTCATCGTCTCGCGCGACGGCTGGATCAAGCGGCAGAAGGAGGTGAAGGACCTGTCGACCACCCGGCTGCGGGAGGGCGACAGCGTGCTGGCGGCGGTGGCCGGCAGCACCCGCTCGACGCTGGTGTTCTTCACCAGCTTCGGGGTGGCCTACACCGCCCGGTTCGTCGACGTGCCGGCGTCGACCGGCTACGGCGAGCCGGTGCAGCGCCTCTTCAAGTTCAAGGACAACGAGCGCGTGGTGGCGGCGTTCAGCCTCGACCCGCGGGCGATTGGCGACATCGGCCGCGCCAACGACGGCGGCGACGACGAGCAGGGCACGATCACCGACGCCGACGTGCCGGTGCCGCCGGTGCACGCGCTGGCCGTGTCGAGCGACGGCTACAGCCTGCGGTTCTCCCTGGCCAACGTCGCCGAGCCGAGCACGCGCGCCGGCCGGCGGTTCGCCCGCCCGGCCGAGGGCGCGGAGATCGTCGGGGTCAGTGTCGTGACCGGCGCCGAGACGGTCATCGCCGCCACGCGCGACGCCCGGGCCATGCTGTGCCCGGCCAGCGAAGTGAATTTCCTGGCCGGTCCGGGCAAGGGCGTGATCCTGATCAAGATCGGCGCCGACGATCGCGTCCTCGGCTTCGTCGCCTCCACCGGCGATCGCGATCTGCTCACGGTCGAGACCTCGCGCGGCGCCGAGCAGACGGTGAGCACCGCCAAGTACGAAGTGACCGGGCGTGGCGGCAAGGGCCGCGAGCTGCTGCAGCGCGGCCAGTTCACCCGCATCGTGTCCACGCCCGCCGTGCTACAAGGGTGGAGTGAGGATTTGTAGGCGGGCCGCCCCGATCCTGGCGCTGGCGGCCGCGCTCGGCGCCGTCGGGGTCATCGCCGATGTCGCCCCGACGCCCGACTGGCGGTTGACCGGCTCGGTCTCGACGGCGCTGCAGCACGGCGAGACGATCTACCTCGGCGGCCCGTTCACGCAGCTGTCGACGCCGTCGTCGAGCCAGGACCAGTTCTACGATCCGGTCACCGCCCAGGTCCGCGCGCAGTGTGCGCGCTCGACCAGCGCGTCGCGCAGCCTGGGCGGCGTACCCGATGGCCGCGGTGGGCTGCTGGTGGTGACGCACAGCGCCGACGCCTTCGCCGACGCCAATGGCCCGTTCGCGCCGCCGCCCGGGACGACCATCGTCCGCATCGGCGACGACTGCCTGTGGGACCGTGCCTTTGCCACGCCGTCGATCGACCCGTCGGCGCCCGACGATTTGTCGATCGGCATTCCGGTGCCGGTGGGCACCCGGATTCTCGCCGCCAATGCCGTCATCGGACCCGACCTGTTCCTGCGCGCCCAGGTCGCGGCGTTCGACGCGGTGAGCGGCGCCCGCATCGGCTTTCAGTTCTACCCGGGCGTCGCCGAGATCGGGTTCTACGGCCCCGGTCCGACACAGGGCATCGCCCGCGTGATCGGCACCTCCGAGAGCGAATTCCGTCTCGGCGCCGTCGATCCGATGACGCTGGCGTTGACGACTTCGGCGACCGTGCTCGCCGATGAGGGCCTCGGTTCGAGCACGTGGCTGCGCGGCGCCACGATGTTCCGGGCCCGTCCGGCACCCGACAACACGCTCGAGGCCTACGACCTCACCACGCTGGCGAAGCGCGACGGCTGGACCGACCCGGTCGTGCCGACGCTGGCCGATCTGGAGGTAGCTGGCACGCGCCTGTTCCTGGCGGCCGGCACGGTGAACGGGCAGGCGGTGGCGACGCCCGCCGCGCTCGCGCTCGACACCGGCGCCGTGGACGCCACCTGGCAGCCCGCGCTGTTCGCCAAGCGGAGCCCCGACCCGTCGGGCACGCCCTACGTGCCGGCGTTCACCGCCCTCGCCACCGACGGCCAGCGGCTCTACCTGAGCGGCGACTTCGAGCGCGTCGCCGGCAGCGACCGCGACGGCGTGGCCGCGCTGGCGACGGCCACCGGAGGCCTCGATCCGTGGGACCCGGCGCCGCTGGTCGTGCAGCCGCTCGAGTTCACCACCGGCGGCCTGCTGACCACCCGTCCGGTAAGCGGCGCCCGCGCGACCCGGCGCTACCTGGCCGCCGTCGATCGCGCCACCGGGGCGTTCAAGAGCTGGAACCCCAACGACAGCGCCCTCGTGCTGAAGCACACGGCGTCGCCGGTGTCGGGAATGGCGATCCACGGCCGGCATCTCTACTTCGCCAGCGCCACGACCGGCCAGGTGCTGCGCGCCGACCTGCTCACCGCCGAGGTCGACGAGAACTGGCGATTCACGGTGACGCGCACCGGCGGACAGCCGGGCAGCATCGTGGCGATGGTCGCGCACGGCGGCGTGATCTATCTCGGCGGCGACTTCACGACCATTACCGGCCTGTCGATTCCGGCCACGGCGCGCCGCGCCGTGGCGGCGGTGGACGTCGACGGCGTGCTGCGCAGCTGGGCGCCATTCCTCGACGGGCCCGAGGGCGCGACGCTGATTCGGCGGCTGCTCCCGCTCGGCCCGACCATCTATCTCGGCGGCGACTTCACCTCGGTGAACGGCGCGCTTCGCCTGGGCTTCGGCGCCGTCGACGGCGCGAGCGGCGAGCTGGTGCAGCCCGAGCTCTTCACGCTGGGCGGCACGCGCATCCACGGCCTGGCCACCGACGGGGTGCAGATCTTCGTCGCCGGGGTGTCGTTCGGCGCTCCACTGATCGGTTCGGCGAGCATCCCCGGCTCGGTGCTGGCGCCCTACGGCCCGACCGGCGGCGTGGTGCCGGCCAGCGCCGCCTTCGTGGCCGGGCGGCTCTACGCCGGGCGCGAGTACGACCCCGAAGCCGGGGCGCCGACCGCGCGGACCACCGAGTGGCACGAGGTCTTCGCCGACGGCAGCGGGCTGCTGCACCTGCCCGCCGCCGGCGGCGTCGAGTACTACGCGGCGGTGCCGGGCAACCCGCCGGGCCCGCCGGCGCTGTCGTCGACCGTGGTCGGCAACACGGTGCGCCTGTCGTGGACGGCGAGCCTCACCGGCGGCACGCCCACCAGCTACACCGTCTTCGCCGGCTCGGTGCCCGGGCTGTACAACTTCGGCGGGATCAACGTCGGCAACGCGTCGTCGTTCACCACGGCGGTGGGCAACGGCACCTACTACGTAGCAGTGGTGGCTCGCAACGGCTTCGGCCCCGGACCGCTGTCCAACGAGGTGACGGTGCAGGTGGGGCCGCCGCCATGCACGGTGGCGCCGACCGCGCCCGGGCCCCTGACGGTGACCACCGCCGGCGCGGCGGTGAGCCTGCAATGGGGCGCGTCGCCGACGGCCGCCGCCTACCTTCTCGAGGCCGGATCCGTGCCCGGCGCCGCCGACCTCGCCAGCTTCCCGCTCTCGAACGTGACCTCGATCGTCGTCGCGGCGCCGGTCGGCACCTACTACGTGCGGGTGCGCGCCGCGAGCGCGTGCGGCGTGAGCCCGCCGTCGAACGAAGTGACCGTCATCGTCGACGGCAGCGTGCCGCTGCCCGGGGCGCCGACCGGCCTGGCGGCGACGGTCGTCGGCAGTGCGGTGGGGATTGTCTGGACGCCGCCGACCTCGGGCGGCACGCCGTCGGGCTACCGTCTCGAAGCCGGCTATGCGCCGGGTGCGGCCAACGCGGCGCTGATCGACACGACCGTACCCGCGCTCGGCGCCGCCGGAGTGCCCCCGGCCACCTACTACGTGCGCGTGCGTGCCTTCAACGCCGCCGGGTTGGGAGCAGCCTCGTCGGACATCGTGGTCACGGTTCAATGAACCTGGTTCCTTGACTGATCGGGTGGATCGATCTGGAGATCTGTTGAACGGCTGATCGAGCTGATCGATCGTGTGATCTCGCGTCGGGGCCGACCGATCACCGGATCAACAGATCGATCACCTGATCACGCGATCATCAGATCAGTAGATAGATCACGCGATCACCCGATCACGAGATCAGCAGATTCACCTTCGCGTAACCCCGAGTTCTCCGAGCTTGGCCGCCACATCCTGGCCGGCGCTCGCCACCTTCACCGACTTGTCGATGTGGACGATCTTGCCGTCGACGCCGATGTAGAACGTCCAGCGCGACGCCATCCCGACCATGCCGAGGACGCCGTATGCGGACGCCGCGGTCTTGGTGGGGTCGGCGAGGATGGGGTAGTCGGCTTCGACGTGGCTGGCGAACTTGGCGTTGGTCTCGGCGTCGTCGACACTGGCTGCGAAGTAGGCCACCTGGAACGCTCGAATGGCGTCGCCGCTCTCACGGAGCGACTTGCACTCGATCGTTCAACCGCCGGTGAACGCCTTCGGGAACCAGGCCAGTACGACCGCGCTCTTGCCCTTGTACTCGGCGAGCGTGTGGGTGCGGCCATCCGATCCGGGCAGCGAGAAGTTCGGGGCGTCGTCGCCGACTTTCAACTCCACGGCGGTCTGCGCCCGGCCCAGCATTGCGGCGGCCGCGCCCAGCATCACGGTGAGTCCGACCTTGAAAAGCTGACTGGTCCGCATGTGCCCTCCCGGACTCATGGTAGCCGCAATGGCCGGCGAATGCTCGGGCTTCGGGTCTGGAGGCCGGACAATATGATGGAGTGGTGGGGCTGAGGATTCCAGGCCGGATCGTCTGGCCGGTCGCGGCGCTGGTCGCACTCGTTTCGATCCTGCTCGCGGTGGCGCACACCCCCATGGCCACCACGCGTGTGCAGTCGTGGCTCGAAGCCCGGGTGGCGGCCGCCTGGAAGCTCGACCTGACCTCCACCGCCGTCGAGTACAACCTGCTCACCCGCCGCGTCGCCCTCACCGGCGTGCGGATCTCGGCGCCCGGCCACGCCGACGCGCCGTTCTTCACCGCGCGCCGCGTGTCGGCGTCGCTGCCGTGGGCCGTCTTCGGTGGCACCGTCCGGCTGTCGTCGCTCCAGGTGGACGAGGGCCGGGTGCTGCTGGTCCGTGAACGCGGGGTGCTGGTCAACCTGCCGCCCCCCTCGGGACTGCCGCCGCCGGTCGCGCCGCGGCGGCTCGACATCCGTGGGCTCGTCCTGCGCGATCTCGACGTGGACTACGTCGATCGCACCGGCGGCATCGACGTGAACGTTCGCGATATTCGTGCCGATCTCTCCGAGCGGGACGTGCCGGGGTTCCTCGGCGCCGGCGGCCCGCTGACCGCCGCCAGCATTCGGGCCCGCGTGGGCGATCACGAGACCACCAGCGGCGCGGCCAAGGGTGAACTGGCATTCGACGGCAGCAACGCCGTGCTCGGCGGGCTGACGATCCCGTTCCCCGAAGGCACCATCGTCGCCGATGGCCCGGTCAACCGCGTGCTCGACGACGCGTCGTTCGGCCTCGCGCTCAAGGGCACGCTCGACATGGCGCCGCTGGTGGCGTGGGCGCCACCGCCGGTGCCGGTGTCGGGCGCCGGCACCTTCGAGGGCGGCATGCAGGGCAAACTCGGCGCCTACGAGATCCGCCTCGGATTCCGGGCTCCGGCGCTGCGCATCGCCCGCGCCGAAGGCCTGCCGCTCGACGGCAACCTGTCGATTACGTCGGCGAGGGCTCTGGTCGAGCATTTCCGCATCGTCGCGCCAGGCGCAAGCCGGGCGCCGGATTGGCCGGGCACGATCGAAGGCCGTGCGACCTACACTTTCGGCCCGGCCGGCACGCTCGAGGTGCCGACGTCGTTCCGCGATCTCGATCTCGACCTGGCCCTCGCCGCCTACGGCCGCGAGCCGCTGTCGATCGCCGCCTGGGAGGAGGGCACGGCGACCTTGAGGCGCGCGGCTCCGGGTGCACCGCTCGAGATCGACGCGTCGGGGCGCAGCAGCGCGCTCGCCCGCCGCGGCCGCATCGCCGTCGGTGGTACCTGGACGGCGTCCCTGACCGACGACGGGCAATGGGCGGCGCGCCACGACCACCAGATGCTCGACGGGGTGCGGGCCTCAGGGTCGGCGCGCTGGCCGTCGGTGGTTGCTCCCGCGCCGGCGCCGTTGACCGGGCCGCTCGAGGTCACTGTGGCCGACGTCGGTCGCGCGGCCCGCGCCGCGCGAGGCTCGGGCCTCGACGTCTCGGCGGCGCTCGAGGCCTTCGGCGGAGCGGTGACCGGAACGTTGACGCTGGCCGGCACCATCGAGGAGCCGCGCGTCGAAGGCCGCTTCGAGGCACCGGCCCTGTCGCTGCCGACCGGCGCCTCGGGTCCGGCGGCGGCCGACGTCGTCATCTCGACCGAGGAGGCGCACGTCCCGCGTTTCGAGCTCACCGCACAGGGCATGCACATGACCGGCGACGCGCTCGTGGACCTGGTATCGGGCGCCCTGTCGGGTTCGGTCGCGGCGGAGGTGACCTCGATCCCCGACTTCGCCCGGCCGCTGCTGGCGGCGAATGCCGACGTCGACGGGTTCACCGGCACCGCACAATTCGCCGCGACGCTCGGCGGCACGACCGAACGGCCGGACGTGCCGTGGCGGCTGGTTTCCACGCCCATCGCGCACGCCGAGCAGGCGATCGGGGTGCTGACGGCCGAGGGGCGACTCCAGGGCACAGTCGTCCAGGTGGAGCGTTTCGGCATCGATCAGGGTGACGGTCGCATCGCGGGTTCCGGCCGATACGACTACGAGTCCGAGGCATACACGGTGTCGCTGAGCGGCAAGGGCCTCGTCGTCGGCCAGCCCTTCGTCGGCACGCTGGCCGAGACCGTGGTCGTCGACGTCCAGTTCGAGGGCGCCGGGACCCTCGACGCGCCCGGCGGCAGCGGATTCATCCGCGCGGTGCCGGAAGGCGGCCGCATCGCCGAACTGGTGGGCGCCGCCGAGACCCGGCTGCAGCTGGTCGGCGACCGCCTCGATGCGCGGATGTTCCTGCCCAAGCTGCGCGCGTTCGTCGACGCCAGCATCGAGCCGCGCGCGCCCTACGCCTATCGCGGCACGGCGGTGGTGAGCCGGCTCGACGTCGAGCCCCTGGCCCTGGCGGCCGGGGCGTTGCCGGAGATGGTGGCGGGCATCGTCGGCTTCAGCGCGACCTTCCAGGGCCAGGCCGCGGACCTGGCGTCGGCGACCGCCTTCGTCAACCTGCAGGAGGTGGCGGTCACCGCCAACGGCGTGCCCCTGCAGCTCGAGCGCCCGGCGCGTCTCACCGTGCGCGCCAACGACTTCGTCGTCGACGACTTGTCCCTGAAGGTCGGTGCCGGCAACCTGGTGGCGTCGGGGTGGCTGCGCGATCCGCTGCTGGCGCCGCTGGCGGTCTGGTACGGCGGTCCGGTCGGCGAGCTCGTGACCGTCGCCGGAGCGTTCGGACTGGCCACCGATGTCGAGGCCTCAGGCGAGCTGAGCGCGTGGTGGGAGAGCACCGGCGGCATCGATTGCGCGTCGGCCACCGCCACGCTGCGCAACGGCCGCGTCGTCTACGGCGAGCTGCCGGCGGTCGAAGGACTGCAGGCGGACGCCCTCTACGACGGGACGCTGCTGACGGTGAACACCTTCCGTGCCACCTGGCAGGGCGGCGGCATCGAGGGCACCGCCCGCCTCCCGCGCGCCCTGTTCATGACCGCACCGCCTGGCACCTCGACGCCACCGGGACGTGCCGACCTGAAGCTGACGGGGCTCACCCAGGAGGCGCTGCGCCCGTGGCTGTCGCCCGACGTGGTCAGGCTGCTCGACGGCCGCGTCTCCGCGACGCTTGGCCTCGACATCGCCACCGCCGAGGTCAGCGGCATCACCGGCACCTTGGTGCTCGACGAGGCCTCCCTCACCGCCTCGGGTGTCCCGATTACGCAGGAGCGTCCGGGTCGCATGTCCATCGCCAACGGCGTGCTGCGCTTCGACGATGTGTCGTTCAGCGCCTGGACACCGGTGGTGATCGGCGGCAGCGTGGCCTTCGGCGAGACCACGTCGCTCGACGTCACGCTGACCGGCATGCCGGGACTGCGGCCGCTCTCGGTGCTGTCGCCGCAACTGACCCTGGACGGGACCGCGACGCTCGACCTGCACATCACCGGCGCTGTCGCCGAGCCGCGCGTCACCGGCAGCGTCTACATCGCCGACGGCGAGATCGTCATGCGCGATCCGCGGGTGATTGCCTCGGACATCTTCGGGCCCATCCGCTTCGAAGGCGACCGCATCGTCGTCTCCGGCCTCACCGGGTGGTTGAACGGCGGCTCGCTGGAGGCCAGCGGCGAAGTCGGAGTGCGCGGCCTGACCGTGTCGGGCGGGCAGCTGACCTTCCACGCGCAGGGCGTAGCGGTGGAGTACCCGGACAACGTCGACAGCGAGATCGACGCCCTGCTCGTATTCGTGCCGCCCACGGGCGATGTCGGCGCGCCACTGCTCCGCGGCGACGTGCGGGTGCTGCGTGGCGCCTATCGCGCCACCGTCAGCCTGCCGGCGCTCGTGGCGTTCAATCGCGGTGCGGTCGAACCGGTGCCGGAGGCGTCGCCGTACCTCGACGCGCTGCGTCTCGACATCTCGGTCTCGACCGAGGACGACCTCGTCGTCGACAACAACTACGGCCGCTTCCTGACCGGCGCCGACCTGCGGCTGCAGGGAACGGTCGGCCGGCCAGGCGTGACCGGCCGGGCGGAGTTGCGGGAAGGCGGCGAGATCTTCGTGCTCGGCGGCCTCTACCGGCTGAACGAGAGCAGCATCTCGTTCACCAACCCGAACGCCATCGAGCCCGACCTGGCCGTTTCGGCGACGACCCGATCGAGCGGCGCCGAGGTGACGCTGACGCTCTCCGGCACGCTCGACCGCCTGCAGACCGACGTCAGCTCGACCGATCCGGACCTGACCAACGAGAGCGTCGCGAGCGTGCTGCTGGGCGGCAACTCCCTGGGCGGTGAGGACGCCCTGGCGCTGCTGTCGGGCGAGCTGCTCGGCGTGACCGGGCGGCGAATCGGCCTCGACAGCCTGCGCGTCGAACGCGGCTTCGACACCGACCTCATCCGGCAGGATCCGGGGCTGATCGCCGAGGACACCGACCCGTCGACCCGGCTGACGATGTCGAAACGCCTGCGATCGGATGTGGAGGTGATCCTCTCCCAGGACCTGCGCCAGAGCGGGGGCATCTCGGCGGCGATCAACTACCGGCCGTTTCGCAGCGTGGAACTGCGGGCCGTGCAGCGCGACAATTCGGATCGCACGTTCGCGGTGCGTCACGAGATCACCTTCGGTGGCGGCCGCGCTGCGGCCCGCAGCCGGGAGGCCGCCGAGGTGGCGTCGATTGCGTTCGACGGCGCCGGACCCGACGAAGCCGCCCTGCGCGACCGCCTTCGCCTCAAGGTGGGCAAGCGGTTCGATTTCGTGCGCTGGCGCGACGACGTCGACCGCCTGGAACGTTGGCTGCGTGAGCGGGGGCGCCTCGAAGCCAGGGTTCGAGCCTCGCGCGGCGACACCTCCGACGGCGGCGTCGCGCTGACCTACCGCGTGGCGTCGGGCCCGGAGACGACGCTGCAGGTGGAGGGCACGCCGGTGTCGAACTCGTTGCGGCGCCGGCTCGAGGACGCCTGGTCCGACAGCATCTTCGATCGCTTCCTGCTGGAGGAACTGCGCCGCGAAGTGGCGCTCGATCTCGTCCACCGCAACATCGTCGGCGCGGCCGTCGAGGCCGCCGTGACCGAGAGCTCGGCGGCGCGCAAGGTCGTCCGGATCCAGGTGAACGGCGGCCAGCAGGCGTCGGGGCGACAGGTGCGGTTCAGCGGCGCCCAGGAGATCGAAGCGTCGGCGCTCACCGCGGTGCTGCGGGCCCGCGGCCTGACCGACTACCTGTGGATCGATCCGAACGTGGTGGTCGAGCCGCTGCGCAATCACTACGTGGCCGCGGGGTACCGCTCGGTGCGGGTGACACCGGAGCTGCCACGTTTCGACGGCGACACCGCGGTGCTCGCCGTCTCGATCGCCGAGGGCCCGGTCACCCGGCTGGCCGGCGTCACGGTCGAGGGCGGGGTCGACGCGTTGCAGGAGCCGGTGGCGGAAGCCAGCCGGCTGCCGGTCGGCGAACCCTACCGGTCCGCCGACGTCGACGAGGCGCGGCGCCGCATCGAAGCGGAGTACCGGCGCCGCGGCTTCAACGACGTGGTCGTCACGCCGCGAGTGGCGATCGACGAGGCGGCGCCGTCGGCCACGGTGGCCTTCGCCGTGTCGCCGGGGCCGGAGCAGCGACTCTCCGACGTCGCCGTGTCGGGGGTCGAACGGACCCGGCCCAAGGAAGTGGTCGATGCCCTCAACCTCGATCCGGGAACGCCGGTGGACTTCGGCCAATGGGCGCAGGCCCGCAAGCGCGTCTACGACACCAACGTGTTCCGTCAGGTGGAGGTCAGGCCCGAGGAAGTGGCCGGCCCGGTGAACGCCGACGGGACGCAGCCGGTACGCGCCCGGGTCACGGTCACCGAGTGGCCGGCGTGGCGACTGCGCTACGGCGTGCAGCTGGCCGACTACGTCCTGACCGAAGCCGACGGCACGTCGCTGGGCCTCCGCAGTCGCGACTTCGGCGTCGTGGCCGACGCGCAGAACCGCAACGTTCTGGGCCGCGCCTTCACCTTCGGGCTGTACACGCGCGTCGAGCGCCGGCTGCAGTCGAGCAGCACGTATCTGAGCTTCCCGACACTGCTCGGCCGCCGCGTGCAGACCAACGTCTTCGGGTCCGCGGCGCGCCAGGATCTCACCCTGGACGACGATCCCGACCCCGACCTGCTTCGCCGGCGCCAGCAGATCTCGATCGAGCAGCGCATCCGCCGCTGGCGGGGGTTCGAGGCCAGCTACGGCTACCGGCTCACCCACGAAGTGCTCGATGCCGTCGACCCGGAGGACCCGTTCCTCCTCGACTCGATGATCGGACGCTTCACCGGCACCTCGCTGGTCGATCGCCGCGACGATCCGTTCGACGCCACCACGGGATGGTTCAGCTCGTTCACGGCCGAACGGATCAGCAACTTCGACTCGGGCGACGACTCGATCAAGCTGCTCGGCGGGGTCTACTACTTCCAGAGGGTGGGGGCGATCACTCTGGCCTCGGCGGTGCGCGCCGGCCGCTCGTTCCTCGGCAATCTGCCCTTCACCGACCGGTTCTTCGCCGGCGGCGCCGACACGGTGCGCGGCTACGCCGAAGGCTCCCTCGGCCCCCGGGACATCAGCGGCGTGTCCACGGGCGGCAACGCTCAACTCATCCTGAACCAGGAGGTGCGCACCCCCCTCTACGGCTGGGTGAAGGGCGCGCTGTTCATCGATGCCGGCAACGTGTTCACGACCGACACCGGCGTGTCGCTGCGCGGGCTCGAAGTGGGCTACGGCGTGGGTCTGCGATTCGACACCCCCTTCGCCCTGCTGCGGCTGGACGTGGGCATTCCCGCCAGGGGCGGCGGGAGCCGCTGGTATTTCGGGATCGGGCAGGTGTTCTAGGTAGTTGCAGAGACGCCGCCGGAGCGACACGGGCATACTCCCGTGGGCCGGCGGCGTTCTGCGGACGGTGCACGGCGGGGGGAGACCCCGGCGCCACCGCATGTCGATCGGCCCGCGCGTCGGGCCGCCTGGGCTCAGCCGCGCAGGGCGTTGAGCGCCAGCTCCGCCATCTTTCTTTCCGGCGCGTTGGGCGCCAGCTGCAGGAAGCGCCGGAAGCGCTCCGCCATCTCATTGAACCGTTTCGCCCGCTGGTGCGCGACGCCGGCGTTGTAGAACGCGTAAGCGTAGTCGGGCATCAGTTCGGAGGCGCGATCCAGCGCCTGCGCCGCCCCGTTCCAGTCGGACCGCCGCAGTTGCGCGAGGCCCAACTGGTAGTGCGCGAAACCGAGCTCGCCGTTGATGTCGCGGGCGCGGGCCCCTTCGTTGACCGCCTCCTCGAGGGCGTTGTCGATCAAGGCGATCGCCGACTGGCCGACGGCCTTCCACGCTTCGTCGCCGCCGTTGGCAAGGCGCGCGAATTCCTCGCGCGCCTGCTGATCCTGATTGAGCTTGAGATGCGCCTGGCCGGCGAGGTACGCCGACCCGGGATCGGCATTGCCGGCGTCGCGCTCGGCCTGCACCCGCTGGACGGTCTCGGCGTACTCGCCCCGTTCAAGGAGCGACTGGGCCGATTGCTGGCCAACCGCGCTCACTGCGGCGACGGCGATCAGACAGGCGCCCAGGGTGGCGAGGCCGCGACGTACATTGGCGTTCATGCCCCCAATGGCTGCAAGGAGGGTGCCAGCCAGGAGCCGGGATATCGGTGGCGTTCCGAGCCACTACCGCGAAGAGGGGACAGGCACCGTGGCGCAGTCTGCCCTGAACCATGTACAAATTGGCCCAGAGCCATGTCCGAGACCGCCCGCATCGCCGACCTGCTCGACCGCGTGATTGGCGGCGACCCGTGGCATGCCGCCAATGTTCGTACGCTGCTGGACGGTCTCTCAGCGGATGAGGCCGCGCGGACTCCGATTTCAGGCGGCCACTCGATCTGGCAAATCGTGCTGCACATGACCGGCTGGGCGCGCGAAGTGCGACAGCGGCTCGACGATCGTGCGGCCGGTGAACCGTCCGCCGGTGACTGGCCGCCAGTGCCGGAGGTAAGCACGTCGGCGTGGGACCTCGACCGTCGCGAACTCGTCGCCGCGCACGCCGAACTCGCGGCGGCCATCCGGCGCGCAACGCCGGCGATGCTCGACCAGCCCGTCGTCGATCGCCGTGACGCGGCGGCCGGGACCGGGCTGTCCAAGTACCTCACGCTGCACGGCCTGGTGCACCACACCGTCTATCACGCCGGGCAGATCGCCCAGTTGCGCCGGGCCCTGCGCTAGCCCCGGCCTCCGGCGGGACCCGGCGGGTTGTGGTCGAGGTCGCGATAGGCGCAGCCGGTTGGGGCTCGCGCGCGGCCTCCTGGCGGCCCCGGCGGGAGCGCAGCATTTGACGCCTCGGGTGCGGCGGGAACACGGCATCTGGCCGGGTTAGACCGGCCGGCGGCCCGGAGGTTGAAACTGCTATACTCGTCGGGAGCTTTTCGCATAGGGGCATCCGATCGCCGCTCGTGGCGGTGCCGGGTGTTCGCCAGCAGCCGCCCGTCGGGTGGCTTGCGTCCGGGCCGCGCGGTCCTTCGGTCGTCACCGCGCCCCGGCCGTGTGGGAAGCCTGGCACCACGCACGGGACCGCGTGCACGGTGCAGCAACCGACGTCAGTTTCCGAGTGTCGTCCATCGCTTCGGCCGTGTCCCGCGGTGAGTCCGCGCCTGTCACCAGGCTCGGGACGGTCTCCCTCGCCCTGGTCGTGGCCGCGGCGTTCGTCACGCCGCTGGTGATCCCCGCGGTCAACCGCGCCGTCGCCGGCACGCCACCGGGACTCGGCTATCTGCCGGCGCTCGAACTGAGCCGGCCGCACCGCACCTTCGACCCACAGCTCATCGCCAACCTCCGCTACGGGCAGCCCGCCTGGGTGTTCATCGGCGATTCGATGATGGGCACGCGCATCGACCTGCAGTACCTCGGCGAGATCTCGTCCACCCACAACGAGCTGGTGTCCTTCCTCTTCCATCCGGCCACTGGCCCGGCCTGGTGGTACCTGGCGTTCAAGAACCACCTGGTGGCCTCGGGCATCCGCCCGCGCGCCGTCTTCGTCTTCTTCCGCGACACCAACCTCACCGATACCTTCTTCAGGCTCGAGAGCCTGTATGGCAACGCGCTCGACGAGGTGGCCCATGCCGAGGAGCCGGAGCTGAATGCCCTGGTTGCCGGACGCAAGCGCGGCGTCTGGTCCCGCGTGCACGGCGCGGTCGTTCGCGCCTACGAAACCGACGTCGCCACCGGCTGGATGGAACCTGGCGTGCGCCGCTGGTTCGTCAACTGGCGGTATCCCGACGCGTCGGCGCGGCTGCGCTTCGACCAGCGCCTGAACGAGCGGTTCGACCTCGCCAGCCTGCGCACTGACGTTGCCGCCGATCTGTCGGACGCCAACGAGACCGCCGACTTTGCCCGCGACCTGCCGACGTCAGTGCTGCCGGCGATGACCGCGCTGGCCCGCCAGCACGGCATCACGCTGTGCTTCGTGCGGGTGCAGCGCCGGCCGTCGGGCACCACGCCGCCGCCGCAGTCGGCGAACCTGCAGCGTTACGTCGCCGATCTGAGGACGTGGGTCGAAGCCAACGGGGCGCTGTTCCACGACGACTGGGGCGACCCCGAGCTGCCCGAGTCGATCTACGCCGACGGTGACCACGTGCGCGATCGCCGCCACTACTCCGCGGTGTTCCGCCGCCGGCTGGATCCGCTGTTCCGATGATCTTCCACAGCCTGGACTTCGCCGCCTTCTTCCTGATCGTCGTGACGATCTACTGGCGGCTGTCGCACCGGGCGCAGAACCTCCTGCTCCTGGCCGCCAGCTATGTGTTCTATGGCTGGATCCATCCGTGGTTCGTGCTGATCATGCTGGTGTCCACCACCGTGGACTACTGGGCCGGCCAGCGGATGGAGGACGACCCGGCGCGCAAGCGCCTCTACCTCTGGGCCAGCCTCGGCGTGAACCTCGGCCTGCTCGGCGTCTTCAAGTACTTCAACTTCTTCATCGAGAACGTGCGCGACGTGCTGGCGGCGATGGGCCTCACCGTGGCACCACCGCTGCTGGCGGTGGCCCTGCCGGCGGGCATCTCGTTCTACACGTTCCAGGCGCTCAGCTACACCGTGGACGTCTACAAGGGCGAGATGCGAGCCCGGCGCAACCCGATCGACTTCGCGCTGTTCGTCGCCTTCTTCCCGCACCTGGTCGCCGGGCCGATCATGCGCGCCCGGAACCTGCTCGTGCAGGTGGAGCGGCAGCGGCGCTGGGACGCCGACGCCGCCCGCAGCGGCGTCGTGCTGGTGATCTGGGGACTCTTCAAGAAGCTGGTCATCGCCGACAACGTCGGGGTGATCGCCAACCGCGTGTTCTCCCAGCAGGACCCCGCGTTCGAGGTGCTGTGGGCCGGCGTGTTCGCCTTCGGCATGCAGATCTACGCCGACTTCTCCGCCTACTCGGACATCGCCCGCGGCGTCGCCCGCTGGTTCGGGTTCGAGCTGGTGGTCAACTTCCGCCACCCCTACATCGCCCACAGCCCGACCGACTTCTGGCGGCGCTGGCACATCTCGCTGTCGACGTGGTTCCGCGACTACGTCTACATTCCCCTCGGCGGCAACCGCGGGACGGCGCTGGTGGCGTCGTGCACGCTGGTCACCACCTTCCTGGTCTCGGGCTTCTGGCACGGGGCCAGCTGGAACTACGTCCTGTGGGGCTTCTATCACGGCGTGCTGGTGTGGGGCACGCGGACGATCGGCCGGGCGCTGGCACTGCCCGAGTACTGGCCCGGCCCGCTGGCCGTGGTGCAGGTGGCGCTCACCTGGGTGGCGATGATGGCCGGGTGGCTGTTCTTCCGCGAGACCAACGCCGAGTACCTCGGCCACTTCCTGCGCCTGTCGCCGTCGTCGTCGATGGAAGGCGAGGCGGCGATCGGTCTGCACTTCTTCATCCTGGCGGCGACCTGGTCGCTGCCGCTCCTCGTCCACGACCTGTGGGCCCTCGCTCGCGAGCGCGGGGTGCTGGCGGTGTCGTGGATCGAGTCGCGTACCACCGGCTTGCGCCTCACCGCCGTCCAGGCGGCCGGCGTCGGCGTGCTCGCCTCCCTGACGCTCGTGCTGCGCAGCACGACGTCGCTCGATTTCATCTACTTTGCTTTCTGAGGAAGCCAGAGTCACAAAGGAACGATTCATGTCAGACGAACGACTCAAGATTGCCGTATTCATCGACTTCGACAACATCGAGATCGGGGTCAAGAACACCCTCGGTCTCAGCTTCGACATCGGCGCGGTGCTCGAGGCCATCAAGGAACGCGGTGAGATCATCACCAAGGTCGCCTACAGCGACTGGAAGCGCGGCGACTACGGCCGGGCCATGGCCAACCACGCCGTGCGGCTGGTGCAGCGGGTGATGACCCCCGGCGGCGACAAGAACGGCGCCGACATCAACCTGGCGCTCGACGCGCTGGAGATGGCCTTCACCCACGATCACATCAATGCCTTCGTCATCGTCGGCGGCGACAGCGACTTCATCACCCTGGTCGAGAAGCTCAAGCAGTACGACAAGAAGGTCTTCGTCGTCGGCGGCCGGCAGTTCACCAGCCAGGTGATGCAGAAGAACTGCACCGAGTTCATCGCCTACGAGAACGTCGCCGGCACCCGGGCCCGGGTGGCCGCCGATCGCACGCGCCAGGCCGCGGTCGGCGTCGGCCAGGCGATGAACATCGACGGCGTGGTGCCGCTGGTGCGCCGCGCCCTCAAGGTGCTGGCCGACCGCGAGGTGACCCCGCAGCTCGGCCTGCTCAAGAGCACGCTGCTGCAGCTCGACTCGTCGTTCTCGGAGCGCGACTACGGCGTGAGCACGTTCCGCGACTTCGCCGAGAAGCTCGCCGAGAAGGGCATCGTGCTCCTCAAGCACACCGGCCGCAGCACCCTGGTGGAGCTGAGCGAGGCCGGGGCGGCGATGGCCGATGCGATCGCCCCGGCGGCCGCCGAGGGCGTGGTCAACGGCGGCGCCACTGACGGCATCGCCCTGGCGGCGGCGCCGCTGCCGCGGGTGCCTCGCGAGGTCGACCCGGCCACCGCCGAGGCACTGGCCGAGGGCGTGGAGCTGGTGCGCAACCTGCTGGCCGATCCGCCGCAGCCGCCGCGCTGGCCGATGTACCTGCGCCAGATCAAGCAGTTCATCCGCACCAGTCACCCCGACTTCGACGACCGCAAGTACGGGTCGATCGTCGACCTGATGCGCGCGGCGCAAAAGGAAGGGCTGGTCAAGCTCGAGCGCGACCGCCAGGGCGGCCTGCGCGTGTTCAGCGCCGCCGGCCCCACGGCCGCGGCGCCGGCGTCGGCGCCGGCCGCGGGGGACGCCACGCCGGCCGCGGCGCCGTCATCGGCCAATGTCTACCGGCCCAAGAGCGTCACGTTCGGCTGGGTGATCGGCGACGACGGTGAAGAGACGGCGGAGGCGGCGGACGCCAACGGCGAGGGCGAGACCGTCGAGGACGACGTGCCGGTGCAGATCGCGCCGATCGTGCCCGACGACGTCGAGCCCGAGGACGACCAGTCGAAGTTCTTCGCGCCGGGCAGCGCCAAGGAGCCGATTAGCGCCGGCCCGGCGGCGCGAGGCGTCAAGCGCGGCCCACGCCGGACCATGAGCGCGGAGGACGCGGCGGATCGGCCGAAGCGGGCGCGCAAGGCGCCAGCCGGCGGCGGACGCCGGGCGCCGGCGCGACGGAAGGCCAAGGTCTAGGGACTGGGGACTAGGGGCTGGGGACTAGGGGCTGGGGACTAGGGCTCGCTGCTGTCACGCCGCTGAGTGATCCGCCTGACAGGCAGGGGCTGGTGCATCGCCTCCAATGCTCGGCGATGCGACGCGTGACGCCGGCACGCCCCAGTCCCTAGTCCCCAGCACCCAGCCCCCCTAGTGCTCGTAGTCCGTCTCCACGTAGCCGCGGTCGGGGCTCCATTGCACCCGCCGCGGCGGCAGCGTGGACGGGCGTCCCGGCCGGTGGAAGTAGATCATCACCTCGGCGAAGCGGGCCTTCTGCGGCTCGACCAGCTCGCGGGCAATCGCCAGGGCCTCATCGGGATAGTGGGTCTCCACCTGCAGCACGAGCACGCTGCTGGCGACCAGTTGCTCGGTGACCGTCCAGCGAGCCCACGGCACCGCCACGCGCTTCACGGCGGGGGGCGTCTGGGCCGACAGCGCAGCCGGCGAGCGGTCGGGCGAGCGCTTCGCCGTCGACACCAGCCACCACGCGCCGGTGATGACAGCGCAGCCGAGGAACCACACCACGACGAGCGCGGCCCGGCTCACCTCAGAACGATAGGTCCGTTCCCCGGCGGCTGCAAGACCCGCCCGGTCCGCCTGCCCGGCGGCAATAGCGAGAGCTCGCGCGCGGCGCGAAATGGCTAGCGGACGCCGCCGGCGCCGGTCCACCGCGCCCTGAGACCGGCACGGTCGACGGCTCTTCCGCGCAGGTAGACCTGGTCGATGCGACGGGTGTTGGTGATGTCGTCGAGCGGGTTGGCGTCGAGCACGACGAAGTCCGCGCTCTTGCCCGGTGCAATGGTGCCGAGGTCGGCGAGACCGAGAATGCCGGCGCCTTCTCGCGTCGCCGCCGTCAGCACCTGGGCCGGAGTCATACCGGCCGCCACCATGTTCTCCACCTCGGTGTGGACGGTCCAGCCGACGAACTGGTCGCCCAGCTGACCCCCGCCATCGGTCCCGACGCCGATTCGGGCTCCGGCGGCGCTCAACCTGACGATCCCCGCGGCCATCCGAGCCCAGGCGCCGGTCGCCCGCTCGCGCTCCTCTGCTGTCTGGCTGGCGAGCCGCTGCTGCAGGCGCGCGATCTGCGCCGGCGACACGGTCTCCTGCACCAGCGGATGCACCGGGTTCAGCCACGACGCCGACACCACCCGCCGCGGTCCGCCCAGCGCCAGCAGGAAGAACACCTGCGGCCGGGCCTTCACCAGATCGATCAGCTCATCGTCGACGTCCTGGAACGCGTGCCCGAAGCCATCGACGCCCGCCCGCAGCAATGCCTTGGCGTCGGCGAGCCCGGTGGCGTGCACCATCACGCGCATCCCGCGTTGATGGGCCTCGTCGATGATCGCCCCATACAGCTCGGGCGTGAGCTTGCGGACCGCGCCGCCGCGATCGTCGACCCACGTCTTGACGATCGCCACGCCGCGGGCCGCGAGCTCGGCGACGGCGGCCCTGGCCTCCGCCTCGGTCGTGATGCGATAGGCGGAATGGCGCATGTTGTCGGGGCGCACCTCGTCAGGCGGCGCCAGGCCACGTCCCGCAGTAAGAAAGCGCGCTGCGTCTGCCACCTGGCCGGCGCCGGTCTCGTCGCGGAGCTGGTACGGGAGATCGGTGAAGTCCGAGCCCATGGCCTGCGCCGCCGCCACTCCGAAGTAGGCGTAGCGCTGCATGTGGTCGAGGATGTTCTCGCGGGTGTAGTTCTGCGGTCCGCTCGTCAGGTCGCGCATGTAGCCGATGTGCGCGTGCGCGTCGATCATCGCCGGCATGATCGTCTTGCCGGTGGCATCCACCCGCGTCGCCGACGCCGGTACCGTCACCTGCCCCTGCGCGCCGACGGCGACGAACCTGCCGTTCTCGATCACGAGCGTGGCGCGCTCGATGGCCGGGCCGCCGTCGCCGGCGATCAGCCGGGCGCCGTCGAACGACGACGAGCAGCCCGCGGCCGGCGGCCGGTCGATCGCCGCTGGCCGGTGCATGCCGCGGCGCCGATCAGGCCGACGATCGACGAATGCCGACGGCAGCGGCGACGACGGCGTGCGGCTCGGTTCACGGCGCCACGATAGGCCGATCCGCCGCGAGCCGCACGCAAGGCTATCACTCTTCTGCACGATTCGAGCGTTCCCGGGCCCCGAGCCCCGAGTCGCCGAGCCCCTGCCCGTGAGCTACACCGCCAAAGACATCACCGTCCTCGAGGGCCTGGAACCGGTCCGCAAGCGTCCCGGGATGTACATCGGCGGCGTCGGCGCCTCGGGCCTCCATCACCTGGTCTGGGAGATCCTCGACAACTCGATCGACGAGGCGATGAACGGCCACGCCTCGACGATCAACGTGACGCTGCACGGTGACGGCTCGTCGGTGACCGTCACCGACGACGGGCGCGGCATCCCGGTGGACGTGCACGCCAAGACGAAGAAGAGCGCACTGGAAGTGATCTTCACGGTGCTCCACGCTGGCGGCAAGTTCGAGCACGGCAGCTACAAGACCGCCGGCGGCCTGCACGGCGTCGGGGCCAGCGTCGTCAACGCGCTGTCACGCGAGCTCGTCGCCACGGTGAAGCGCGACGGACAGCAGTGGGAGATGCGCTTCAGGCAGGGCAAGCCGGACGGCGGCCTGAAGAAGATCGGTGCGGCCCGTGGCAGCGGCACCACGGTCTTCTTCAAGCCCGACCCGACGATCTTCCCGAAGGTCGAGTTCGAACCGCAGATCATCCGCGACCGGCTCGAGATCGCCAGCTTCCTGCACAAAGGCGTCAAGGTCACCTTCGACGACCAGACCACCGGCACCAAGCAGACCTTCCAGCACGACGACGGGCTGGCCGACTACCTGAGGAAGGTCCTCGCCGAGCGATCGGCGCGTCCGGTGCACGAGGCGGCGTTCTCGCTGGCGAGAGAGAACGGCCTGCGCCTCGAGGCCGTCCTGCAGTGGACCGAGTCCACCGACGAGCACCTGCGCAGCTATGTCAACGGCATCCCGACCGGCTCGGGCGGCACGCACGAGAACGGCTTTCGGGCCGGTCTCGGCAAGGCGGTCCGCAACTTCATCGACACCCACAACCTCTCGCCCAAGGGCGTGACGCTTGCTGCCGAGGACATCCGCGAGGGCCTCACCGGCGTGCTGTCGGTGTTCCTCGCCGAGCCGCAATTCCAGGGGCAGACCAAGGACCGGTTGAACAACCCCGAGGTGACCAGCGCCGTCGACGGCATCGTGCGTCCGGCGCTGGAGCACTGGCTGAACACCAACATCTCGATCGCCGAGGCGATCGTCGCGCGGATCATCCTGGCGGCGCGGGCCCGCGAGGCCAGCCGGGCGGCGCAGGCCGACGTCATCCGCAAAGGACCGACCGCCGGCCGGGTCAACCTGCCGGGAAAACTGGCCGACTGCACGCATCCCGGCGCGATCACCAGCGAATTGTTCGTGGTGGAAGGCGACTCGGCCGGCGGCTCGGCCAAGCAGGGCCGCGACCGGGCCCGCCAGGCGATCCTGCCGCTGCGCGGCAAGGTGCTGAACACCGAGGGCATCGCGACCTCGAAGGTGCTGGAGAACAAGGAGCTCGCCGATCTGGCCACTGCGCTCGGCTGCGGCGTGGGCAAGGCCTTCGACCTGTCGCGCCTGCGCTACGGCAAGGTGATCATCCTGGCCGACGCCGATTCAGACGGCCACCACATCGCCACGCTGCTGCTGACCTTCCTGTACCGGCACATGCCGCAGCTCATCGCCGCCGGCCGCGTCTACCTGGCCCAGCCGCCGCTCTACCGCATCGACGTCGGCAAGGAGACGTTCTGGGCGCTCGACGAGGCGCAAAAGGCGCAGATCCTGAAGCAGCGCGGCGGACGGGCCGCGCCCGAGATCACCCGCTTCAAGGGCCTGGGTGAGATGATGCCCAAGGTGCTGTGGGAGACCACGCTCAACCCGCGCACCAGGCGCCTGCTGCGCGTGGACGTGGCCGATCACCTGCTCACCGACCGGGTGATGAACGAGCTGATGGGCAAGGACGCCTCAGCGCGCTTCCGCTTCATCATGGAGCGGGCCGAGGACGCGCAGGAGCTCGACGTCTAGCGGTTGCCGTTACCGCGACGCCACCACCCGCATGCCGCTGCGCGACGCCCGTGTCGTCCGGCCGGCCTCCGCCGCGGGTGTCGCCGCGGCGCCCTCCACTGCGGCCACCGCCGCCGCCAGCTGCGGCGCGATCATCTCGATCGTCCGCGACTGGTCGTCGCTCAGCGGCTCGAGGGAATAGAGCGTGAGCACGCCGACGAGCGTGCCATCGGCGACCAGCGGCAGCGCCGACGCCGACCGCACCGTGCCCGGCGTGGACTCCAGCAGGTCGAGCCGGGCGTCGGCATTGGGCATCGCGCGCAGGTTGGCGCCGACCCACCCGGTCAGCCGGTCGCCCAACCGCACGGCCAGGCCGGTTATCGCCGCGGCCGCGGGTCCGGTGACGTATTGCGCGGTGAGCTGGCTGCGGGTCCGGTCGAGCCCGAACAGCGCCACCGTGGCACCGGGGGCGACGTGGCGCAGATGGCTGCCGGCGAGCGCGCCGATGTCGGCGAGTGTGGGCGTGCCGGCCGCCAGCCGCGCCAGGCTCACGAAGGCCAGCAGCTCCGCCGGCGCGGCCGCAGTAGCCGTGGCGGTTGGCGCCATCGCCGCCGGAGTCTCGAATCCCGCCGCGGGCGCCGCCGCGTTGCCGCGAATAGTCGTGAGCACGGCGTCGAGCTTCGGTTGCGGCAGCGACGGCGGCGCGATCTCGCGGTAGACCCGGGCGAACGCGTCCACCACCAGCGGGTCGTACATCGTGCCGCGACCCTGCTGGATGATCTCGAGTGCCGCGGCGTCGGTCAGCGCCGGGCGATAGGGTCGATCCGAGGTCAAGGCGTCGAAGCAGTCGACCACCGACAGGATCCGCGCGCCGATCGGAATCTCTTCGCCGCGCAGGCCACGCGGATACCCCTGGCCGCTCCATTGCTCGTGATGGGCGCGCACGATCGGCACGACAGGGTAGGGGAAGTCGATCGAGGCGAGGATGTCGGCGCCAATGTCGACGTGCGTCTTCATGGTCTCGAACTCGTGCGCGGTCAGCTTCCCGGGCTTGTTGAGGATGTGCTCCGGGATGGCCAGCTTGCCGGTGTCGTGCAGCAGCGCCGCCGCTTCGATCGCCTTCAGCGTCGGCTCATCCGCCACCCCCAGCACCTGCGCCAATCCCATCGCGTAGGCCTGCACGCGGTGGATGTGATCGCTGGTGACGCCGTCCTTGGCCTCGATCGCGGTCGAGAAGGCGGAGATCGTCGACATGTAGAGCCGGTTGACGTCCTGCAGGTGCTTCTGAGCGTCGTCGACCCGGCCGAGCCACGAGCGCATCGCCAGATGGCAGACCATCAGCAGCGGCACCACCAGGGCGAGCGCGCCGGCGCCAGCGTGCCGGACCAGCAGGATCAGGAAGTAGGCGGCCGACGCCGCCGCCAGGTAGTTCACCGACATCACCGCGAAGTGCTCGCGCCAGAAGCGCCACGGCGACGCGCCCTTCGAGAGCGCCACCGCCACCGCGGTGAGTCCGGAGTTGAGGGCGAAGTAGACGACGGCGAGACAGGCCAGCGGCAGGATCGTGTGCTCGTCGGGCGAGCGCAGCGATCGGGCCATCGGCTCGTGCCCGGCCAGCAGGTAGAACACCTGGACGCCGCACCACAACGACAGCGCCGAGCTGGTGACGTTGAAGAGCAGCTGCCGCCGTTCCGCCTTGCGGCGGGCCGAGACGATCAGGCTGTCGGCGGCGATGGTCAGCGCCGCCGGCGCCGGGCCGAACAGCAGCCCCGCCGCGATGAAGAACGCGTCGGAGATCGACAGGTACACCGGCACGCCGGGCACCTTCAGCGCAAACGACGCGGTCACCACTGCCAGGACGCTGAGCAGCGCCCAGGACGGCGGATCGGGGATCTGCGGCAGCCGGAAGAGCGAGTGGACCACAACTGCCGCGCCGGTGCCGATCACGGCGCTGACGAAGCCCGTGAGCAGCCGCGGCCGAGTGGCGATCGGTGAACCGGACATCGCGCTGGCTAGGGGCGGTCGTCGCCGTGGATGTGGTTCTCACCCCAGAGGATCTGGTCGCCCTGCGTGACTTGCTCGCCCCACAGGATTTGCTCACCCCACAGGATCTGTTCACCCCACAGGATCTGCTCGCCCCAGAGGATTTGTTCACCCCACAGAATCTGCTCGCCCCACAGAATCTGCTGGCCGTTCAGGTCGAGGAGGCTGTCGCCCCAGAGGATCTGCTGGCCGGACGGATTGAAGACGCTTTCGCCCCACAGGATCTGCGAGGCCCCGACGCTGGCCAGCGCTGGTGACCCGACGTAGAGCACGTCGCCTACCAGCGGCAGCGCGGTGAGTGCCGAGAGCAGCGGTTGCAGCGGGAGCAGCTTCGATCCAGTGCCGGCGTACAGCTTGCCGACCAGCGTGCCGGCGTCCCAGAACGCCATGCTGGTGGCCTGTACCGTCTGGGTGAGGGGCACCGCGCCGACGAGCCGCGAGACCAGATCGGTGAGCCCGGGCAGCGGCAGCGCCCCGGTCAGCGTCGCCGTCGCCTGGTTGCTCACCCAACGGCGGGCGGCCCAGACGTCGATGCTTCCGGCGCCGGCGGCCATCACGCCCTCGTCGAGGGGTGTGGCCGTCAGCTGCAGGGCCATCTTCACTTGCGCCGGCGTCAGGTGCGGCGCCGCCTGCAGCAGCAGCGCCGCGCTGCCGCTGACCACGCCGGCGGCCATGCTGGTGCCGCTCATGCGGTAGTAGGCGTTGGTGCCGGTGCCGGCGACGTGCAGCTCCGGAAAGTGGCCGGCGAGAAAGCCGTCCGCGGCCTCGAGCGACACCAGCTTGTTGCCGGGCGCCACCAGGTCGGGCTTGACGGTGCGGTCGAAGGGCGTCGGCCCGCGCGAGCTGTAGCTGGTGACCGTGTCGTCACCCCGGTCGATGGTGCTCCAGGTATTCAGCGCGCCCACGGTGAGCGCGAACGGTGAGTTGCCCGGCGAGGTGATGGTGCCCACGGCGAGCTGTCCCGACGGCGCCAGGCCGCGGTTCCCAGCCGACACCACCGCGACGAGGCCGGCCCTGACCAGCCGCTCCATCGACAGGCAGAGCGGGTCGGTGACGCACGGGCCGGTCACGGAATGACCCAGCGAGAGGTTGACGACGCGAATCCCGTACCTGGTCCGGTTGGCGAGCACCCAGTCGATGCCGGCCAGCACGCTGCTGGTCGTGCCCGTGCCCTGCCCGTCGAGCACGCGGACGTTGACGAGATGCGCGCCGGGCGCCGCTCCGCCCTGGTAGTCCCCATCGCGACCGGCCACGCCGGTGATGAGCCCGGCGATGTGCGTGCCGTGTCCGAACGCGTCGGTCGTGCGCGAGTCTCCCGGCACGAAGCTGACCGAGGCGGCGACGGCGCTGCCGAGGGCGCGGTGCGGCGAGATGCCGGAGTCGAGGACGGCGACGCCGATGCCCTTGCCGTTCACCGCGGGATAGCCGGTGCCGCCGCGTGCGGTCGTGCCGGCCTGCACCTTGGTGGCACCGATGGTCTCGTTGGTGACATCGCCGAGCGTCGATACCGTCACGTCGCCGGCGATGAGCTTCACGGCCGCATCGGCGCGGAGCTGTTCCACCTGGGCCATGGTGGCTTCCACGACCACATAGCCCTCGACGACTCTGAGCGGCCGCAGGCCGACGCGTAGCGCCGCCTGACGCACTTCCTCGACATTGCCCTGGAGCAACACACGCACCGGCCGGCCCGGAGCTTCGAGCAGGCGACCCAGGACGTCCTGCGTCACCGGGGCGAGCAGGGCGACCACCCCATTCAGCAGTGGGACCTGCGCGGCGGGAGCGCTCGTGGAGCCGTGCGCGACGAGCATCGTGCCCAACGCGAGGGCGCCGAGACGGGCGGAGATTCGTTGGCTCATGCCGGATGCGTGCGGACGGGCTCATCCCTCCCGGACGCCGGCGCTATCGCAACCGGCGGGCCAAACTCGACGATCCAACCCAAGTGCTTACATATCAAGCACTTGTAGCTGAAAGCCGAGGCCGGGCAACGGCGTGCAGCGTGTCCCGTTTCGGGGCGCGGGCGGCGCCTGCGGTGCAGATTCGGCCTGTTTATGGCGGTATTTGTGAGTGTGTCAGCGCGTGTCTCGTCCTGGAACGCACTGCATCCAAATTCAACAGTCGCGGGCTGTCAGGTCGAGCAGCCACGTACGCACCTCCGGCAGCGCTCGTCCCCGGCACCGGTCCCCCGGCCACGAGAGCTACGGCCGGCCGCGGTACAATCACGCGTTCCCTGTTAATGGCCGCGGCGACCAACCCCACCAAGTTCGACCGCTCGCTCGTCGAAGGTCCCCTCGCCCCGGCCGTCTGGCGCCTCGCCTGGCCGACCATGCTGCAGAACCTCGTGGCCGGGCTGCAGGGCGTGGTCGATCACGCGCTGGTCGGGAACATGCTGGGCTACGCGGCCAACGCCGGCATCGGCGTTGCCTGGCAGATCTTCCTGGTGGTGATCGTGTTCATGGCGTCGCTGTTCACGGGCCAGGCCGTGCTCGTCGCCCGCTTCGCCGGCGCCGGCGATCACGACAAGGTGAACCGCGTCGTCTACCAGGCGTTCATCACCGCCGTCGGCATGTTCGCCGTGCTGGCGCTGATCGGCTACTTCTCGGCGCCGTACCTCCTGACGCTGGTCAACGCCGCTCCGGAAGTGCGGGCGCAGGCGCTGCCGTTCCTCCGCATCAACTTCGTCTTCAGCATCGGGATGCTGCTCTTCTTCATGCTCTCGGCGGCCCTGCGCGCCGCCGGGGATGCGAAGACGCCGCTCCGGCTCGGCATCACCATGACGGTGCTGAACCTCGTGTTGAACGTGCTGCTGATTCCCAAGTTCGGTACCGCCGGCTCGGCGATGGGCACGGCGATCGCCGCCGCGGCGGTGAGCGGCTACGCGCTGTGGCTGCTGTTCGGCGGCAAGCTGGTGATCCGCTTCACGCGCGAGCAGTGTACGCGGCCCGACTGGACGGTGATCCGATCGCTGTTCAAGTTCGGGCTTCCCACCGGCGTGCAGGGCATCGCCATGAACATCGCCGGCGTGCTGCTGCTGCGCTTCATCGGCGGCCTCGAGTTCAGCGCTGCGGCGCAGGCCGCCTACACCATCGGCTACACCGAGCTCTTCTCGATGATCACCTGGACGTCGGTCGGCCTGATGGGCGCGGCGGCGACGATCGCCGGGCAGAACCTTGGCGCCGGCAAGCCCGAACGGGCCCTCCAGGGCGTCTACGCCGCGGCCCGCATCGGCCTGCTCGTCGCCGGCGCCGTCGGCCTGATGTTCCTGGTCATCCCCAACCAGTTGCTCGCCATTTTCGGCGCCGCCGACGGCCACGTCGCCGAGATCGGCCGGCAACTACTGCGCTACCTGGCGCTCTCGGGCTTCTTCATCAGCCTCGCGCTCACCTTCACCGGCGGACTGCAGGGCACCGGCGACACGCGGAGCCCGCTCTACATCACCCTGGTCTCGCAGGTGGCGATTCCGATCGGGTTGTGCACGGTGCTCCAGGGCCTGCGCCAGCTGCAGCCCGCCGACATCTGGCTGGCGATCCTGCTCGGCCACTTCACCCGCGCCGCGCTGTCGTTCCTGCGTTTCCGGCAGGGCAAGTGGCGCAGCATCAAGGTGGAGCTGCAGCCGGCCGCGCCGGCGGGCGCCAGCCGTCAGGGCCTGAACGAGCCGAACGCCACGCCGATCGACCGCTGAATCGGGTTGTAGAACCGCCCGTAGTCCGGCGACGTGATGTTGCTCTGGACGTCGCGCTCGGCGCCGGAGTTGAACACGTTGTAGATCTTGATGCCGGCGGTGAAGCGGTACTTCTTGAAGCGCCACGGCCGGGCCAGGGAGAAGTCCAGCGTCGCCACCGTCGGCAGGCGGCCGGTGCGATTGCGGGTGCCGACGAAGTCCTGGTATTCGTCCACCGCCGACCACGGAAAACCCGAGCGCCACTCGAACAGCGGCACGAAGACCAGCTGCCAGGGCAGGCCCTGCGAGCCGCGGATGATGAGGCGGTGGGGAACGTCGGTCGGGCTGAGCGAGCGCTGGTTGGGCCGCACCAGCGGCGTCTTGAAGTTGCCGAAGTAGGCGTCGTAGTCGTTCAGGTCGCGGGTGCTGCGGGAGCGGACGTACGACACGGTGAGGTCACGGTTCTCGGCTCCCAGGTAGCGGCCGGTGGTCTCGAACTCCCAGTACTCGGACTCGCCCTTCGACGAGAGCGTCAGGGTCCGCGCCGTGTCGTCGGGATCGACGACCGCGTCGTGCGAGCCGTCGCGGTACACCATCGCCGCCTTGAAGAACAGCTGGCGGCCGACCCGCTGGTCCCACGCCACCGTGGTCACGAAGCTCTGCGGCGTCTCCAGGCTGACTGCCTCATGCGCGTAGGTGATCGGCGGCGCCAGCCGCTGGCCGTCGAGGCCGAACCGGCTCACGGTTGCCTGCGGCAACTGGGTGAAGGCGCCGATGTTCAGCGGCGTGCGCTGCGAGAACTTGCCGACGCCGCCGCGCAGGATGCCGCGCCCGTCGGGCAGCAGGCTCACGGCGAATCCGCCGCGGGGTGAGTAGTTGGCCTTCTCGACGACGTCGTCGAGATCCATGCGCATGCCGAGCTCGAACATCAGCCAGTCGTTGACCCGCCAGCGATCCTGCGCGAAGAGCGCCACCTCGGTGGCGGTCACCTCGGGAACGGTGAGGAGCGGTGCGAACGTCGTGCGTTCGGCCAGCGATCCGTCGAGACGCCGGACCTCGATCGGCTGGCTGAAGTTATCGCCGTCGTAGCCCGAGTACTGCACATCGCCGCCGAACTTGAATACGTGCTGGCCGGCCCAGTCGTCCTTGGAGATGGTCAGGGCCTCGACCACCTGCAGGCTGCGAACGTGGCGCTCCTCGCGGTTGAAGTAGGGCCCGCTCTGGGAAACCGGCGAGTAGACCATGGCGCCGATCCCCTTGGTCTGCAGGTCGACCTCGAAGATGCGGGTGGCCACCGTCGTCTCGAGCACCATGCGGTCGGTGAGGATCAGGCGATCGACCAGGCCGGCCGAGAACCCCTCCTGGTTGAACTTGGGCGTGGAGTCCGCCGGGCGGAACGTCGACATCGTCGGATTGGTGATCTTGCGCGGGAAGTAGACGACGCCGCCGACCAGCGAGTGCCGCGACGACAGCACGAAGTCGAGCCGCGTCAGGGAATCGAAGCTGTCGAGTCCGAGGGCCGGCTCATCGGGCAAGCTCTTGACCCGCGTCCGGACGTGGCGGTACTGGAAGTACTGGCCGAGCAGCAGCCGATCCCGCTTGAGCGGCCCCGAAATGGAGAGCCTCGGCTCGAACTTGGTGATGAAGCCCTTGCCGAAGCCGGGGACGAGGTTGTCGGGCTTCACGCTCCACTCGTTGGTGCCGCGCCTGGTGCGGACCTGCGTGATGCTGGTGGAGAACCGGCCGTATTCGGCGGCGAACGGGTTCGACAGGACCTCCACCGACTCGACCGCGCCGCTGGGCAGCTCGAGGTCGAAGTCGCCGGTTGAGGGATCGTTCAGGCTGGCGCTGCTCATCTGAATCGCCCCGGTGGTGGGCGTGCCGCCCTTGACCCGCAACCGGCCCTCGGGCCCGCGGATGACGCTCGGCAGCATCGTCATCAGCGACTGGAAGTCGTCGCCGGCCAGCGGCTGCACGTCCATCTTGGTGCCGGTCAGCGCATCGCTGACCGCGACCGGCTGGATGCTCTGCGTCGGGGAGTTGGCGGGCGCGACGACGTTCACGCTCTCGCGCACGAACGTCAGCCGCATCTCGAGCAGCACCTGCGCCGTCTCCCCGGCGGTCACCGGAAAGGCGGCGGCCTCGACGTCGGCGAAGCCGTCGCGAGTGGCGCGCACGAGGTAGCGGCCGGGCGGCACGTCGGGGAAGGTCGCCTGTCCCACCCCGTCGCTGGTCGTCCGGCCGATCACCGCATTGGTGTCGACGTTGGTCAGCTCGACCGTCACCATCGGGATGCGCAGCGACTCGAGGGTGAGGGTGACGGTGACCTGACCGACCTCCGGGGACGGAGGCTGGCTGTCCTGCGCGGCCGCGGTCGGAATCCACCCGCTCAGGGCGACGAGCATGAGCAGGGGTCTGGCGATGCGTCGCTGGAGTTCGCTCACGCACTCATCTCCGCAGGTCAGCGTCGCCGTGCTGGCCCGGACCCGCGTCCCGCCGACCGACGACCGTGCGCCAAGTCTATACGGCGGCGCGCGCCGCGTGGCAGCCCCGGTCCCCGCAGACGCGTCAACGCCCCGGCCCGCGGTCGTCGCTGTCAGGCGGCGTGGTCCGGCTCAGCCCGGCCAGCGCCACCGCCATCAGCGCGGTTCCGGCGACGACCGGCCCCCACGGCAGCTCGCCCGACGCCGGCTCCAGGCCGAACCAGGCGGCCAGGGCCGGCCGCTGTGCCAGCGTGCCGATGAGCGAGTTGTTCACGGCGTGCATCACGATCCCGGGCACGACCGAGCCGGTGCGCCAGCGCAGCACGCCGAGGACGACGCCGAGGATGAACGTGGGCAGCAGCCGGTAGATCGACGCGTGCGCCAGTCCGAAGAGCAGCGCCGTGAGGAGCACCGCCGGCCAGGCGCCGAGACGCCGCAGCCCAGAGAAGAGCAGGCCGCGGAAGAAGAGCTCCTCGCAGATGCCCGGGGTGAGGCCGAGGACCAGCCATACCACCACGAGCGGCATCGGGTCGTCGCCCAGGCGGATGAGACGCTCCAGGGCCCGCGTCAGCGATTCCGGCGGCGGGAGCACCCGGGAGGCGACGCCGGCGGCGAAGAGCCAGACCGTGGCGCCCAGGACGACGGCGATCGCCACCGCGGCCGCCGTCGGGGGGCGCAGCGCCAGCGCCCGGCGCCAGTCGAATCCGAAGAGCGCCACCAGGGCCAGCGTCGGGGCCAGGAAGCCGCCGTACTGCAGGACGAGCAGCATCCAGTGCACTGGCCAGCCGCGCATCGACAGGCTGCCGTAGAACGCCAGCACCAGCACCGCGGCAAAGGCCGTGAGCGCAAACCCGGCAGTGGGAATGGTGTCGCCGGCGTCGCGGCGTTCGAACACCGTGCGCATCGACGATCGCTCGCCGACCAGCACCGTCTCGCGGTGGAAGACGTGTACGGCGGCGGCGATGGCCACGGCCGCGTAGGCGAACGCGGAAATGAGGGTGAGAAAGATCAGCTCGGCGCTGGCCTCGCGCAGGAACAGCGCCTTGATGAGGAGCGTTACGTTGACGATCGGCACGAAGGCCGTCCAGGGGTTGAGCGTGATCGTCGGCACGGCCACCACCGCCGCTGGCAGCACCACCGCCATGTAGACGGGGGTCAGCAGCGTCTGGCCGTCGCGGAAATCGCGCGCGAAGGAGGCCAGCGTGAGGAACACCGCGGCCGTCGTCAGCGTGACCGGCACGAGCACCCCGAGGGCCAGCAGCAGGTTGGAAGCCCCCACCCCGGGCGCGTCCGCCGGGAGCAACCGCGACACGGTGAGCGACAGGCTGGACAGGTTGGCGACCAGCGACAGCATCGACAGCAGCCACACGGTGAGAAACTTCGCGACGACGATCTCCGAGGGGCGGATGGGCGCGACCAGCAGCGTCTGCATCGTCCCGCGCTCCTTCTCGCCGGCGGTGAGATCGACGGCGGCATACATCCCGCCCAGCACCGACAGGGTCAGCAGGATGTAGGGCAGGAGCGACCCGAGCATCTGGCCGCTGCGGCGCGAGGCCAGCGCGGTGTTGCGCCGCTCCACGGCGATCGCCTCGGCGAAGCCGGCCGGCAGCCCCCGGCTCCGTTGCCGTTCGGCGACCACGGCGTCGCGAGCGGCGGCGAGGGCCCCCTCAATGCGGTCCTCGGCGACCGCCGATTCGCGGCGGACCGAGTCGTAGTAGACGGTAAAGGTCGCCGCGTTGCCGCGTTCGAAGGCCGGGCCGGTCGTCGGCCCAGACGACGATCACGGCTTCCGCCGTCCGCGCCGTCACCGCCGCCCGGGCCGCCTCCAGCACCGGGTTCTCGGGTTCGATCTCCCGGCGCGCCGGTCGGCGCGCGCGCCGCGTCGTCCGCACGGCGCCGTCGCTGGCGGCGTCGAGGGGCACATAGCGTCCCGCCGCCAGGCCGGCCCGAATGTCGTCGGGGGCCCCGGCCCACGGCAGCAGCGTCAGGTCGTCGGCGCTCCCCAGATGCCCCTCGATCGGCGCCGGCAACGTGCCCCACACCGCCACGGCGGAGCGTCCTGCCTCGATGGCGTCCTCGCCCGACTCGGCGATCCGCGTGAAGGCGAGGATGGCCAGCGGGTAGAGCAGCACCGGCAGCCCCACCGTGAGGAGCAGCGTCCGCCGGTCGCGCAGCGTCTCGCGCAGCTCCTTCACGAGGATGGTGCGGATGATCGAGAAGCGCATCGTCAGGCCGCCGGCGAACCGGTCGCTGCGCCGGCGTAGTGGAGGAACGCGTCGGTGAGATTGCCCTGGCCCGACCGCACCAGCAGATCGGCGAGCGGCCCGGCATCGACCACCCGGCCCTGGTGGATGAGCACGATCCGGTCGCAGAGGTACTCCGCCTCGCCCATGATGTGCGTCGAGAACAGCACCGCCCGGCCGGCGTCGCGGGCCTGTCGGATGGCCTGCACGATGAACTGTCCGCTCACCACGTCGAGAGCGTTGGTGGGCTCGTCGAGGATGAGCACCGGCGGGGCGTGGAGGAAGGCGCGGGCGACGTTGGCGCGCTGTTTCTGGCCCGACGACAACGTGCCGCAGGGGCGGTCGGCGTAGGCCACCATGTCCAGCTCGGCGATGAGGGTGCGGCTGCGCGTCTCGATGGTCGCCGGGTCGAGCTCGTAGAGCTGGCCGAAGTAGGCGAGCACCTCCCGGGGGGTGAGGCGCTGATACAGCTGCGTGTCGCCCGACAGGAACCCGATCCGCCGCTTGGCGGCGATCGGCTCGGCATGCACGTCGAGGCCGTCGACCAGCACCCGCCCGCGATCGGGCGAGAGGATGCCGGCCAGCATCCGCAGCGTCGTGGTCTTGCCGGCGCCGTTCGGGCCGAGGAGGCCGACGATCTCGCCCGGCTGCACCGTGACCGAGACGTCGTCCACGGCGACGACGTTCCCGAATCGCTTGCCGAGCGTCCGGGCGTCGAGCCCGCCGACCACGTTCATGGGACTACAATTCTATGGTTATCCGATCCGTGAGGTGCTCTGCAGATGGCCGCTGATTTCTCAGGTATTCGCACCGTCCTTCCGCCCGTCAACGAACCGATTCGCAGCTACGCGCCCGGATCGCCGGAGCGTGCCTCGGTGAAGGCGCGCCTGGCGTCGATGGCCGGCGAGCGCATCGAGATCCCGCTGGTCATCGGCGGCAAGGACGTGCGCACCGGCGCGCTCGGCCACGCCGTGATGCCGCACGACCACGGCCACGTGCTCGCCGATTTCCACAATGCCCGGCCCGAGGATGTGACCGCCGCCATCGCCGCGGCGAGGGACGCGCGCGCGGAGTGGGCGAGCTGGCCGTGGGAGGACCGCGCGGCGGTGTTCCTCAAGGCGGCCGACCTGCTGACGACCACCTGGCGCGACACCCTGAACGCCGCCACCATGCTCGGCCAGTCGAAGACGATCTTCCAGGCCGAGATCGACGCGGCCTGCGAGCTCATCGACTTCTGGCGCTTCAACGTCGCGTTCGCGGCCGACCTGATGGCCGAACAGCCGGTGTCGACCACCGCGATGTGGAACCAGACCGACTACCGCGGGCTCGAGGGCTTCATCTACGCGGTGTCGCCGTTCAACTTCACCGCCATCGGCGGCAACCTCACGACGACGCCGGCCCTCATGGGCAACACCGTCGTGTGGAAGCCGGCGTCCAGCGCCATGCTCAGCGCGTACTACACGCTCCGGCTGCTCGAAGCCGCCGGCTTGCCGCCGGGCGTCATCAACTTCGTGCCTGGCGACCCGGTGATGGTCAGCCAGATCGCGCTCGACTCGCCGGAGCTGGCCGGCATCCACTTCACCGGCAGCACCGCGGTCTTCCAGGGCATGTGGGCCAAGGTCGGCGGTAACGTCGGCAGCTACCGGTCGTACCCGCGGCTGGTGGGCGAGACCGGCGGCAAGGACTTCATCGTCGCGCACCCGTCGGCCGATCCGCAGGAGGTGGCGGTGGCGCTGGTCCGCGGCGGCTTCGAGTACCAGGGCCAGAAGTGCTCGGCGGCCAGCCGCGTCTACGTGCCGCACTCGATCTGGACCGAGGTGCGCGAGCGGGCGGTGGCGATGATGCGCGACATCCCCATGGGCGACCCGCGCGATTTCCGCAACTTCATGGGCGCCGTGATCGACAAGAAGGCGTTCACCAAGATCGGTGGCTACATCGATCACGCGAAGCAGAACGCCCGGGTGCTGCAAGGCGGAGTGTGCAGGGGCGACAAGGGCTGGTTCATCGAGCCGACGCTGGTCGAAACCGAGGATCCCGGCTACCGGCTGCTGTGCGAGGAGATCTTCGGGCCGGTGGTCACCGCGCATCCCTATCCCGACGCGAAGTGGCGCGAGATGCTCTGCACGGTCGATCGGACCTCGCCGTACGCGTTGACCGGCTCGGTCTTCGCCCGCGACCGGCGGGCGATCCGCGAGGCCTCGGCGGCGCTGAGGAACTCGGCCGGCAACTTCTACATCAACGACAAGCCCACCGGGGCCACGGTGGGCCAGCAGCCGTTCGGCGGCGCCCGGGCGTCGGGCACCAACGACAAGGCGGGCTCGAAGATGAACCTGCTGCGGTGGGTGAGCGCCCGCTCGATCAAGGAGACCTACAACCCGCCGCGCGAGTACCCGTACCCCTTCATGGGGGCGGAGTAACCGTCCGCCCCCTTCCCGGAGAACGTCCATGGCCAAGACCGCAAAGTCGAACACCGTCGTCGAGCAGCTCGCCGACATGCTCGCGCTCAGCTACACCCTGTACCTCAAGACCCAGAATTTCCACTGGAACGTCACCGGCCCGATGTTCACCACGCTCCACGAGCTCTTCATGACGCAGTACACGGAGCTGGCCACGGCCATCGACGAGATCGCCGAGCGGATCCGCGCGCTCGGCGCGTTCGCGCCCGGCAGCTTCAGCGAGTTCACGCGGCGGAGCGCCATCAAGGAGGAGACGGGCCATCCGTCGGCCAAGGAGATGATTCGCACACTGATGAACGACCAGGCGGTGATCGTCGCGCTGTCGCACAAGCTCTTCGCCTCGGCCGACGAGGCCAAGGACCAGGCCACCGCCGATCTGGCCACGCGGCGCCAGAACGCCCACGAGAAGAACGCCTGGATGCTCCGCAGCCACCTGGAGTAGCGGCCGGTGAGCGAAGGGCCGGCGCCCGGCGCTCTTACCAGCGGAAGAGCTTGGTGACCTTCACCACGAACGACCGGCTCTGCATGTTCGGGTAGCCCGGGCCGACGGTGGTGCGGCCGTCGCTGTAGACGACGAAGAGCTCGCTGCCCGGTTGATACTCCCACCGGAAGCGCAGGTTGGTGGACATCGAGGCGGTGAGCGACGTGTACTGCACCAGCGCCGCGACGAACATGCGCGGTGTCACCGTGTAGGTGGCCCTGGTGCTCACCAGGTTGGCGTTGCCGTCGCCGTACGGCGCCTCGATCCGGTTCCACGACAACGTCGGCTCGACGTAGAACTGCGGCGTGAACTCGACGCGGCCGCGCCACGTGGCCTCGGTCAGGGTCCCGTCGTAGAAGCCGCCGTCGCCGAGCGTGATGCCACCGCTGATGCGGCGCTGCAGGCCCATCTGGTAGGAGACCTTGGTCTGGGTGAAGCGGTACTCGCCGGGTGGGACGAAGACGCCGCGCGCCACCTCGAACGGCTCGACGATTCGCTTCGAAGGCGTTGGTCACCTCCGAGTTCAGGAAGTCGCCGTTGTTGAACTCGGCGTTGAACTGGCCCTGGTATTCCTCCGACTCGACGCCGCCGGTGGCGCCGGTGATGTAGTCGGCGCTGGCGTTGTAGTACAGCTTGCGCACCCCCAGGAAATCCTTCGGCCGCGGGCTGAACCGGGTCTGGGCGAACGAGCGCCGGAACGCCGAGCGGCGCAGGAACCCGACCTCCGGGTTGAAGCCTTCACCGACGAACAAGTGCTCGAGGTTCAGCCCGTAGCGATCGGCGTTCCAGTCGAAGCGGCCGCGGTAGCTCGACTCGTCGCCGCTGGCGCCGTCGGTCTCGGTGCGGGCCCAGTAGGTGTTCACCTGCAGGTCGCTGGTGATGTTGAACTGCGCGTCGGCGCCGGCGGCGTAGTTGTTCGGTCGCGGCATCGGTGCGATAGGGGGCCCGGCTGGTGGCGATGAACCCGATGCGGCTGCGGCTCAGTACGTCGCGGTTGACGCGCAACACCGAGAAGTTGGTCGACGGCTCGCTCACGGCCTGGACGTCGTCGGTCTGCATCGACAACGCGCCGACCTGCCAGGCGCCGCTGCGGCCCAGCACCCGGGCGCCGCCGATCATCGGCACCACGACCGCGTCCGCGGTGACCGGGTTCTCGGTCAGGCCGATCCGCCGGCTGTAGAACAGGATCGGCGTCAGGTTGTTGCCGCCCCCGCCACCGCCGCCCCCCCGCCGCCGCCTCCCCCGCCGCCGCCGCCGCCCCCGCCGCCGCCGCCGCCACCCCCACCCCCGCCGCCGACACCGCCGAAGGCAAAGGATTCCTGGCCCTCGAGGAAGAAATCCCGCTTCTCCGGGAAGAAGAGTGAGAAGCGGGTGAGGTTCACCTGGGCCTCGTCATCTTCGACCTGGGCGAAGTCGGTGTTGTAGGTGAAGTCGGCAACCAGTTGCTGTGTGATGCCCCACTTGGCGTCGGCGCCGAAGTTGGCGTCGAGGTCGTTCTCGAAGGGCGGGGTCACCGTCCGGTTGGTGAGCACTGAACCGAGGCCGTAGGGCTTGAGGTCGATGTTGAGGCTCTTGGACGGAGTCTGGAGGCCGACGACCGTCGCCGCACTCGACAGCTTGTTCAAGCCGCGACGCCCCCACGACTGCGGCACCGCGTTCAAGTACGAGATCTCGTTCTTCCACCGCACCATCCGGCGGAAGTTCACGCCCCAGACGTCGCTGCCTTCCTTGAACCGGATCGAGCGGAACGGGATCCGCATTTCGATGGTCCAGCCGCCGTCGAAGTCCTGCGCCGCCGAGGTCCACAGTCCATTCCAGTTCGGGCTCGGCTGCTCGTTGGTGGCCGTCCAGTCGAACAGGCCGCCGAGACGGTTGGCCGAGAAGCCGAAGCCGTTGCGGCGGTCGTAGAAGGTGTCGAACAGGACCGCGATGTGGTCGTTGTTGAACATGTTGAACGAGTCGCGCCGCATCTCGCTCATCACCCGCCGGCTCGGGATCGCTCTCGTGCAGCCGCGCGCCGACGTAGACGTTGGCGTCGTCGAAGAACAGCCACACCTCGGTCTTCTCGGTGGCCGGTTGTCCCTCCTGCGGGCTCCTGCTGCACGAAGTCGGCGTAGGGGAGCACCGACGTGTAGATGGCCTCGGTCAGGGCGCCGTCGAGGACGAACTCGCCGTCGAGGCGCGAGGCGCGCACCGTGGCCAGGCCCGCTTCGTCGCGCACGATCACTGCAGGCGGCACCGGCGGGTCGGGGCCGATGAGCTTTTCGGCCAGCTGCGCCGACGCCTGGGCCGGCCGCAGGGTGATGCTCACCGCGAGGCACATCCAGAGGAGTCGGGAGCGGCGCGACGCGGTCGGCGAACTCACGGGAACCATTGATTCAAACCACACCAGCTCGGCGCTGGCCTCGTCACGAGTTGTCACTGCGGGCAGCTGGTGCGAGCCAGACGGCGCTGACGCCGCCGTACACGGAAACGGCCGTGCTGCACCAGGCAGCACGGCCGGTCCGGGCGCCGGAGGAGGCCGGGAGATCAGTGGACGAGCGGATGACGCTGGGCGTGGGAGGCCCGCCAGTCGTCGGCCAGGATCGACCAGAGGTGCTGGTCGAGCCGCTGGCCGTGGCGGTCGAACGACTGCCGCAGCACCGCTTCGCGCACCGCACCCACCTTGGCGAGCGCGCCGTTGCCGCGGCCGTTGGCGATGGCCGCGCGCGCCTCGAGCCGCCGCACACCAATCGTGTCGATGGCGAAGTCGACGACGAGCTTCGCGCCGGCGGCGAAGAGGCCCGTGCCCCAGTAGGCCGAGCCGAGCACGAAGCCCCACTCCGCGGTGTCGAAGGCAGCGTCGAGCTGGCGCACCTGGAAGATGCCCACGGCGGTGTCGGAACCGGCCGGCACGATCGCGAAGCAGACGTAGCGGCCCGCCGCCTGCTCGGCGTGGGCCCAGGCGATGAACTGCTCGAAGCCCTGCACCGTGGTCGGCGGCGGCGAGATGAAGCGCGCCACTTCCTCGGTGGTGAGCAGGGCACACAGCGACGGGGCATCGTCGGTGCGCAGCGCCCGCAGGCTGACGGCGCCGGCCGTCAGCACCGGCAGTTGCCGGCGCCAGTCGGTGGCCGTGGACTCGTGGGCGGCCGGGTACTCCATGACCGGCAGCGTGGCGTGCAGGGCCTCGACGAAGGGCATCTTTTCCACTAGAAGCTCCCCCCGGTCGTGCCCACCGCGGTGACCGTGTCAGGGTTGTTCTCGAGGTCCCAAACCAGCGGATCGAACGCGCCCACCTCGGAGGACTCGTCGCCGAAGTCGTACCCATCGGTGCCCGAACTGCCCCACGACGCATTCGGGTCGTCGCTGAGCCCCCACACGATGTTGTCGTCGTCGAGCCCCCAGACGATGTTCAGGCCCCAGACGATGTTCGCGCCCGATGCCAGGCCCCAGACGATGTTGTCGTCGAGGCCCCAGACGATGTTGTCGTCGAGCCCCCAGACGATGTTCAGGCCCCAGACGATGTTGTCGTCGAGCCCCCAGACGATGTTGTCGTCGAGGCCCCACACGATGTTGAGCCCCCACACGATGTTCTCGCCCCAGACGATGTTCTTGCCCCAGGCGACGTCGTAGCAGGACGTGGCGCAGTTCTCGCCCCAGACGATGTTCTGGCCCAGCTTGGACGCCTCGCCCCACACGATGTTGGCGGCCCAGGCCGTGGCGTTCGGCGTGATCACGCCGCCCGACACGCGGTGGTTGCCCCACAGGATGTGCTGGCTCCACGTCGGCGACAGCGGGTAGCGGCTGCCGGGCTTGGCGTCCTTGAAGTACTTCGCCAGCGTCACGGCGCCGCGCGAGTTCAGGAAGCCGGCGCCCTGCGTGAGGAAGTCGTAGCCCTGGCGCACCTCGGAGGTGTACTGGAGGATCGCCTTCACCAGGTTTGGCGTGAGGCTCGGGTTGGCCTGCAGCATCAGCGCGACCGTGCCGCTGACCACCGGCGTCGCCATGCTGGTGCCGCTCAGGGTGAGGTACGGCTTGAACGAGGTCGGGCGGCTGCCGTTGACGAGGTACTGCGCCTTCTCGACGTACATCTTGCTGCCCGGGCTCGAGAGCGAGACCACGCCGGTGCCCGGCGCGACCAGGTCGGGCTTGGGGATGCGGTCGTGCATCGTCGGCCCGCGCGAGCTGAAGGGCGCGACCGTGTCGTCGTTGCGGCGGATGGTGCCGTTGGCGTTCGAGGCGCCGACGGTGAGCACCCACGGAGCGTTGGCCGGCGCCGTGATCGCGCCGTACTGCGGGTCGCCGGCGGCATTGCGGCCGATGTTGCCGGCCGCCGCGACCACGACGATGCCGGCGTCGACGGCGCGCTTGGCGGCGAGGGTCAACGGGTCGGTGTTGTAGGACTCGAACACCCCCGCGCCGAGCGACATGTTGATGACGCGGATGTTGTAGGCGGCGCGGTTGGCCACCGCCCAGTCGAGCGCCTGGATGATGTAGCTGATCCGGCCCCTGCCCTCGCCATCGAGTGCCTTCAGGGCGACCAGCGTGGCCCCCGGGGCGATGCCGGCGCGCGTGCCGTGCGAGTCGTAGCCGTTGCCGGCGACGATACCGGCCACGTGCGTGCCGTGACCCCAGTCGTCGTAGCGGGCGGTCTGGCCGTTGACGAAATCGACGAACTTGGTGACCCGCTGGGTGGTGCTGCCGGCGTAGCGCAGGTCGTCGTGGCTCGGCGTGACCCCGGAGTCGATCACCGCGACCCCGATGCCCTTGCCGTCGAAGCCCATCAGCGCCTGCACCGTCTTCGCGCCCACAGTGATCGAGGAGCGACCGAGCAGCGTTTCGACCGGCCGGTCGAAGTGCACGCGCTTGACATCGCCGCGCCGCGCCAGCTGGCGCAGCAGCCGCTTGGACATCCGGGTGGAGCGGCCGCGCATGCTCGACAGGCGCCGCTCCGAGCGGCGGCCGTGCGAACCGATGGCCTCGTCGGCGTTCCGGTCGTCGTTGAACTCGACGATGACCGGCAGGTCGTCGTCCTCGGAGGCCATCTCCTTCAACAGCGTGTCGAACTTGGCTTCGTCGGCCCGCCATGGTCGGAAGCGCCGCTGGGCCGAGGCATCGTCGGCGAACACGCCCAGACCGGCGACCACGAGCAGCGTGCAGAGCGCCATTCGGAGCGGACCAGGGAAGGTGCTGGTCCGGCTGACGCCGCGCACAACGGGGAGGGATCTCATGGCCGCCCCTACCGCAAAGCCGCTGCCAGGAGTGTGAGAGCGATCACGAAGCTCGCGCGGACGGGGAGATCACTGAGCAATTCGTTCGTTGCGGTCGGGCGTTGCACGGTCCTTCATACCTCGCCATGTGGCAGCGATCGCCACGTTCCTTGGCCCGTCCTGGTACAGCGTGACCCCGGGCGGGCTGGGCCGGAGGCGGCAAGTCATTGTCGGCGTGAGAGTTATATCGAACGTGTTCCGGGCGGGTACACCCTGCTCAGAATCTGCACACGGCGTGCAAGCAGGATTTCACAAAAGCTGCCAATCGGGCGCGCCTTGCAGCGCGGCGACCGCCGTTCGCGCGAAGAGCGCCGGCGATCCGCCCGTGTGAAGGAACACCACCGTCTCCCCGGGGGCGACGGCACCATCGCGCACATCGTGGATCAGCGCCGCCATGGCCTTGGCCGTGTACGTGGGATCGAGCACCAGGGCTTCGGTCCGGGCCGCGAGCACCAGCGCCTCGAGCCCCGCGGGCGTCGGGATGCCATAGCCCTCGCCGATGAACGACTGATCGGTGACGAACTCCGCGGTGAGCACCGAGTCGTCGAAGCCGAGGAGCGCGGCCGCTTCGCGGGCGACCCGACGGGCCCGCTCGTACTTTTCGGCCTCGCCGGCGCTCACGGCAATTCCGTGCAATCGGTACGGCGCCGCGCACAAGTGTGCACCCAGTGTGAGACCGGCCTGGGTGCCGCGCGAGCCGCTGCCGAAGTACAGACGCGTCGGTGCGACACCCAGCGCCTCGAGCTGCCCACAGAGTTCGACCGTGCCGGCCACGTAGCCCAGGGCGCCGACGCCGCTCGAGCCGCCCACCGGAATCACGTACGGGACGCCGCCGCCCGCCCGGACACTGGCTTCGACTTCACGAACCTTCTCCTCGTCGTGGCCGACGGCCAGCATCGGATCGACCGACGGCACGAAGTGGACGCGGGCGCCGAAGAGGCGGTCGAGCAGCAGATTGCCTTCGTCGGCCGGGGCCGCGGTGTGCGCCGTCAGCACGAGCTCGCAGTCCATCCCGGCGATGCGGGCGGCGCCCGCGGTCATGCGCGCGTGGTTCGACTGCACGGCGCCGGTCGTGATGAGCGTGGTGGCACCGGCGCGCCGGGCGTCGCCGACGAGGTACTCCAACTTGCGGGCCTTGTTGCCGCCGCCGGCGAGGCCGGTGAGGTCGTCGCGCTTCACGAAGATCCGCGGACAGCGTGCCGGCCCGCCCAGCGCCGCGCGCAACCGCGCGGCTTCGTGCAGCGGCGTCGGCAGCGACGCCAGGGCGACAAGCGGCCGGGCGGCCAGGCTGGGGGCGATGGCGTGGTGGTTCACGGCGCGGTGACACCCACGCTTCTGAACAGCGCCCGCAGATCTTCGGGAAGGCCGGCGACGAACTCCATGGCTGCGCCGGTCCTGGGATGTGCCACGCGCAGCCGCCACGCGTGCAGCGCCTGACGGCCGAAGCGACGAGCGGCGCGGTGCAATCGCGGCTCGGGGATCCGCACGCCGGTGTGCGCCCGGTACACCGGTTCGCCCACCAGCGGCCAGCCACGATCGGCGAGGTGCACGCGCAGTTGGTGCGTCCGCCCGGTCAACAGTCGGCAGCACAGCAACGTGAGGCCGAGGGCGGGGCCCTTCGTGCGCGCGAGCGTGCGGTACTCGGTGACGGCGATCGCGCCACCGCCGCTCGCCATCACCCGGCGGCGGTCGAGGGGATCGCGTCCGAGCCGCGCCTCGATCCGCCCGGCCCCGGGCAGTGGCCGGCCCCACACCAGGGCCAGATACTCCTTGGTGACGTCGGCCCCCTGAAGCGCGGTCTGCACGGCGCGTGACTTCGCGACCAGCAGCAGCCCCGAGGTGCCCTTGTCGAGCCGCTGCACGAGGTGCGGCGTCCACGAGACGCCGTCGTCCCTGGCCCGCCCGAGCAGCGCGTTGACCAGCGTGCCCGAGGTGTTCTTGAACGAGGGATGCACCACCTGGCCGGGTGGCTTGTTCACGACCAGCAGATCGTCGTCCTCGTAGACGACGTGAATCGGCAGCGATTCGGGCGTCGGACCGGGCCGCGGCCGCGGCGGCGCCACGTCGAGCGCGACGACATCGCCGCGGCGCACGCGCTGGGCCGGCCGCCGCGCGCGGGCGCCGTTGACGAGGATGCGGCCCTCGGCCACCAGCCGCTGCACCCGGGCGCGCGAGAGACCATGCAGCTCGGCGTGCCGCAGCACGGCGCGATCCAGCCGGTGTGCGTCGTCGCCGCGATCGGCGACAAACGCCGGGCGGCGCGCCAGGGCGAGGTCAGTCGCGAATCGCGATGAGCTCGACGTCGAAGACGAGCATGCCGGCGGGCGAGCCACTCTGACCTTTGTACGCCAGGTCCTGCGGAATCCAGAACCGCGTCTTCTCGCCGACGACCATCAGCTGCACACCTTCGGTCCAACCGGGAATCACGTCGCCCAGCCCGAAGGTGGCTGGCGATCCCCGCATCACCGAGCTGTCGAACATCTTGCCGGTGGTCTGCCACCCCGTGTAGTGCACCGTGACCCGGCTCTCGCGCCTCGGGTGAGCGGTGCCGGTGCCGGCCTTCAACACCTTGTAGGCCAGTCCCGACGCCGTGCGCTTGGCATCCGCGGGCGCCGCGGCCACGTCCGGTGGCGGCACCGTGGGCGAGGCCACCATCTCGATGAGCTCGATGTCGAACACCAGCATGCCGGCCGGCCGGCCAGCCTGGCCCTTGTAGGCCAGCGTCTCGGGGATCCAGAGGCGGCGCTTCTCCCCCACGGTCATGAGCTGAACACCGTCGCCCCAGCCCTTGATCACCCGGTCGAGCGGGAACGTGGCCGGGGCGTTCCTGGTGACCGAGCTGTCGAACATCTTCCCGTCGGTGGTCCACCCGGTGTAGTGCACCGTGACCATGTCGGTCGGGGCCGGCTTGGCCGTGCCGGTTCCCGGCTGGAGCACCTTGAAGGCCAGGCCCGAGGGGAGGGTGGTGGCGTCATTGGGAGCTGCCGCCACGTCTGGTGGCGCCGGCAGCGGCTTGGGCTGGGGCGGCGGAGGCTGGAGCGCCGCCGCGACGAGCGGCGCCGCAAGAACGAGAAGCGCCGTGCAGGACTGAAAAATCGTCGATCGCATGTCCCACATCCTGAACCAGGTGGCGATCGCGCGCAACCTCGATGCGCAACCGACCAAGCGTCAATCCAACGACGCAGCGCGCACTCGCTTTACAGATATGTTGACGCCTCAGCCGATGTCTACAGGCATATCCGCGAAATCAGGTTCAAATCTGCGATTTCAAAGTTGGCGCGAAACTTGGTGTACGGAACCGATGTGCCGGGGTCCTCTGCGGCACTGAGGTCCGCTAGACGATGCGAATGCCGGTGCTGGTGGTGGGCGTGCAGGAACAGGAACGGAGCCAACGGGCCGCGGCGCTCGTCAGCGCCGGCTTCGCCACGCTGCCGGTCGGGAGCTTTCTGGAGGCCCGCGACGTCCTCACCGAAATCGAGCCCGAGGCCCTCGTCACCGACGTTCACCTTGGCGACTACAACGGCCTTCACCTGGTGGCCATCGCCCAGGTCGAGCACCCCCGCACCACTTGCGTCGTGGTCGGTCCGCGCGATCCGGCACTCCAATCCGAGTCCCATCATCTGGGCGCCCGCTACCTCGTAGAGCCGATCGCTGCCAGTCAGGTCGCGTCGATCCTGGCCGAACTCGTCGCCACACCCCGTCCGCAGCGCCGGTGGCCGCGCAAGCGTCCCGCCCAGGAGGTGCCGACGTTCGTCTCCGGCATCGAGGCTCGAATCGTCGACGTCAGCTACGGCGGCGCCGGCATCGAGGTCTACGGCGACGAGCTTCCGGCCGAAGCCCTCCAGCTCACCGTGCCCGGCACCGGCGTGGCTGTCCCCGTTGAGCGCGTCTGGGCCCGCCGCACGGCCAAGGCCCAGCCGCTGGCCTGCGGGTTGGCGCTCCGCCGCGACAGTGCCGTAGACGCCCAGTGGCGCTCGTTCGTCGATGCCCTGGAGCTGTTGCCCGGCTCGCTCGCGTCGCCGAGCGGCCGCGGCCTCGAGGCGCCTTCCTAGCGCCGGGGACCGCCGCCATTCCGGCTGCTTGCGCTGGGAAGACGGGCTGTCCGTGCCGCGGAAAGTCCGCGGATCCAAACAATGTAGTCTGGCTCTGGCACGCTGGACTCGGTGAAATACACAGCAATTACAAGGGTTTCGGCGATCCGGTCTGTGGCGTTCGGTTTGCACGCCCGACCGTCAAGACATGTCCGTCGAAATCCTCGTAGTCAGCGCCGACCCCCACGTACTCTCCGACAGGGTGACCGCTCTTCGGCGCGCCGGATTTTCGCCCCGAGCCAGCTCGAGCTTCCCCGACGCGAGGCGGATGCTCGAGGAAGGGCCGGCCCCCGAGATCCTCGTCACCGATGTGCGGTTGGGGCCCTACAACGGTCTCCACCTCGTGGCGGTGGCGCGCGTGGAATTCCCCAGGGCATTCGCCGTCGTCATCGGCGGCGCCGATCACGTGCTCGAGGTCGAGGCCACGGGTCTTGGCGCCCGCTACCTGGCGGGCCCGGTCAGCAGCCAGGCGCTGCAGGACACGATTACCGAAGTGATGGCCGTGGAGCGGCCCAGGCGCCGCTGGCCCCGCAAGCGCCTGCCGATGGAAGTGCCCGCCGTGGTGGGCGGCATGCCGGGCCGACTGCTCGACGTCAGTTACGGCGGCGCGTGCATCGAGGTGTTCGGTGCGACGATGCCATCGGAAGCGGTGGAGATCGTCATCCCCGAACTCGGCATGGATCTTCAGGGCCACCGCGTCTGGGCGCATCGTGGCGATCCCCTGCAGCCGGTGAGCTGCGGCGTGCAGCTGGCCACCGCGGACCAGCGCTGGCAGCGCTACGTCGACGCCGTCGCGGCGGCGTAGGGCCCGCCGCTCAGTCGCGGCGCTCGTCGATCGTCCGCACCGCACTGTCGCCGGCGGACTCGGGCCGCAGCGGCGCCATGCGAAAGCGCTGGAACGGCATGTGACAGCCGTACTTGCGCAGGAAGTTCAGGAACCGCTTGTAGTCCTGCGGCTCCATGTTGAACAGCTGCACCAGCGCCTTGTAGTTGCCGCGCGTCTGCTCGAGCCCGACGCGCACGAGATGCCGGATGTCTTCGCGCGTCAGGTCCCGGGCCATGAACGGCTCGTAGGCCACGTCCCAGAACGACTCGCCCCGGAGCAGAATCCGATCGAGCAGCGCCTGCGACGGCGGCGCAGCCGCCGGCTTGCCCAGCGCCGCATCCGAGACCGCCGCCGCCGAGATGACTTCGGTCGGCAGATCGTTCGGCTGAATTACCCCGCCCGGCACGCGGCAGATCAGCCGCTCGGAGATGTTGCGCAGCTCGCGGACGTTGCCGGGCCAGTCGTACTGCTCGAGCGCGGCCACGGAATCCGGAGCGCAGGTCGGCAGCGGCACCCCGTGCTCGCGGGCGAACTGCGTCAGGAAGTGCTGCAGCAGCGGCGCCACGTCGTCGCGCCGATCCTTGAGCGGCGGAATCGTGATGTGGATGACGTTCAGCCGGTAGTACAGATCCTCGCGGAAATCTCCCGACTGGATGCGTTCGAGCAGCCGCCGGTTCGTGGCGGCGACCACCCGCACGTTGGCGTTGGCGCGGTTCCGTTCGTCCCCCACGCGCTGGATCTCACCGGTCTCGAGGAAGCGGAGCAGCAGCGCCTGCATGCGCAACGACATCTCGCCGACTTCGTCCATGAAGACGGTGCCGCCGTTGGCCGACTCGAAGAGTCCCCGCTTGTCGCGATAGGCGTCGGTGAAGCTGCCGCGCGCGTGCCCGAAGAGCTCCGACTCGAGCAGCGTGTCGGGCATGGCCGCGCAATTGATGGTGAGCATCGGCGCATGGCGCCGGCGGCTGCGGCTGTGAATCAGGTGGGCGACGACCTCCTTGCCCACGCCGCTGGCCCCGGTGATGAGGACCTTGGCGTCGGATCGCGCCGCGTACTCCACCTCCTGCTGGACCAGCCGCAGGGCGGCGCTACGGCCGATCAGCGTCGGCGAGGCGTCGGATTTTGAAGGAAGGGACTCGGGCAGCGCAGCCATAGTGGGGGAGGCATTTTTGGCCATCATCGGATGACGAATACGCCAAACACCAAAGATACCAGGATCGACAGTAAAAAATCAAGCAATCCAGGAACAATTCAACCGGAATCGGCTGACGAAAGGCGGGAAATGTTGAGCTGATCCGTGAATTACACCGCCCCAGCCTGAATTGTCAGTCGCGTAGGCCCAGGCGCGCTCGCCAAAAGGTCCCGAAGAGTGGCCTTTCGGCGAATTCTGAAGAAGTAGCGCGGGCAGCGGCTGGCAGCTCCGGGATCGGTCCGTCAGGACAGGTACCGGCGTGTCAGCTCGACCGATCGGTCCCAGAGCGCCCGGGCGAGCGCCTCGTCGCGCATGTGGGGGCTGGAGGGCACTACAGGATTGCAGTCCTCGAAGTAGTGCCCGGTCACCGTCGCCAGGGCCGGGGCGGTCGCCAGGTAGACCTGGGTCGCCGCGCCCGCGCGAATCGACTTGTACGGGCGGTTCCACGCCATCAGGCGCGCACGGAGCCGGCCCAATGCCGATCCGGCCCGATCGAGATTGGTGAGGATCACACCCGGATGCAGCGCGTTCGCGGTCACCGTCGTGCCGCGGAGTCGTCGCGCCAGCTCGAAGGCGAATAGCGCGTTGGCGAGCTTCGACTGACCGTACATCCGCAACGCGTCGTACCCCCGGCTGCCATCGAGGTTCTCGAAGTCGATGCCTCGCTCGGGGGCCACCGCGTGGGCGGAACTCGAGACGACGACGACTCGCCCCTGCCGGGCCGCGGTGACCACATCGAGCAGGCGGTTGGTGAGGAGGAAGTGGCCCAGGTGGTTCACAGCGAACTGCTGTTCCACCCCGTGGACGAGGCGCAGTTCGCGCGGCGTCATGATCCCGGCGTTGCAGACGAGCATGTCGAGCGGCCGGCCGATGTTCTTGACTGTCGCGGCAGCGCTGACCACGCTGTCCCAGTCCTCGAGCTCGAGCGCCAGCGGCGTGGACCGCCCCGGCGCCACCGCGTCGCACGTTTCGGCGGCGCGCGCCAGGGTTCGCCCGGTGGCAATGACGTGGGCGCCGCGGCGAGCGAGCACCCGAACGGTCTCCAGTCCCAGCCCGGACGTGGCGCCGGTGACCAGCGCCAGCTGGTCTGACAGGTCGAGGCCCTCCGTGACGTCGTCGGCAGTGGAGGCAGCGCCAAACGAGCTCAACGGTACGCCCTCGGGCCGCGGTTCAGCCGGCGACGGGCGGTCGGGGCGCGATTGCGAGCAGCCCGCGAAGGCGACGAGCGCCGCCGGGCCGCAGAGGAGCAGCTCGCGCCGGGCGAGTCCTCGACCGCCGGACGCCCGGGCGGCGAGTTGACGACTGCGAAGGTTGGCCCGCCCCTCACCGATCGTCACGGGCCTCGCCTGTCAGCGCTGCCGACCGCCCGTTGCCCAGGCTGGAGCGGCACGCCTCATCGGAACTCTTTGAACGAGACCTGGCACTCGTGCGTGCGCAGGAAATTGAGGAACCGTTTGTAGTCGCCCGGGTCCATGTTGAAGAGGCGCACGACGATCCGGTAGTTGCCGCGCGCTTCCTGCAGGCCCTTCTTCACGAGGTCGCGCAGGTTGCCACGCGTAATCTCGCGGTTCATGTAGAGGGGGTAGACGGCGGTCCAGAACGACTCGCCGGATTCGACCAGCCGCTGGTAGAGCTCGTCGGACACCGTGCGGCGCCGCTCGCGACGCGGCTTGTAGGTGCCGAAGGGGAGCAGGCGAATCTCGGGAGGGAGATCCTCGGGCAGCGCGATCTCGCGCTGGCAGGTGACGGCGAGCCGCTCGACCAGGTTCTGCAGCTCGCGCACGTTCCCCGGCCACGAGTACTTGCACAGCGCGTCCATCGTCTCGGGCGCCACGGCGCGGAGCGCGTAGTGACCGGTCGACGTGCTGCGGAACAGGAACTTCTCGACCAGCGCCGGGATGTCGCTGCGGCGCTCGCGCAGCGGCGGCACGACGAGGTGGATGACGTTCAACCGGTAGAAGAGATCCTCGCGGAAGGCCTGCTGCGCGATGAGGTCGCGCAGGTTCTTGTTGGTGGCGGCAATCACGCGGATGCTGACCGTCGCCCTCACCCGATCGGCGCCCACTTTCTGAAGCTCGCCGGTCTCGAGGAACCGCAGCAGCAATCCCTGCATCCGCAGGGTCATCTCGCCGACCTCGTCGAGGAACAGCGTGCCGCCATCGGCGATTTCGAGCTTGCCCTGCTTGTCGCGGTAGGCGCCGGTGAAACTGCCCTTCACGTGGCCGAACAACTCCGATTCCAGCAGCGTCTCGGGCAGACCGGCGCAGTTCACCGCCACGAACGGCCGCGGCGCCCGCACCGAGTGGGCGTGCACGGCGCGCGCCACGAGTTCCTTGCCGACGCCGCTCTCGCCGGTGACCAGTACCTTGGCTTCGGATCGCGCGGTCCGCTCGATCTCCGTTCGCAATTCGGCAATCGCCGGGCTGTCGCCGACCAACTGGGACTCGGCCGTGGGCATGATCATCGAGTGCCTCGACTCGGGACCGGTGGACGCACTGCTCATGTTGCTGGACCCTTCACTCGGTCGCCGGGACACCGGGTGCCACGGCGCCGCTTCCCAGTGCCGTGCAGCAAAAGAAGGGCCACCCAGTTTCTACTGCTCCGTCTCAAGCAAGTTCTGGCCTGCTCCTGACAACGAAGGCGGGAATTCGGCCGATTCGTCGCGACACGGGGCTCAATCGCGCGACCTGGCTGGCCAATTTAGGGCCGGTCCGAACGAGAATAGTCTTCTTGACGCGAGAACATTTAGTCCGCAGGGAGTGGAATAGGGGGGCCGCGGTCGATTTTGTCGTGCAAATTACCGCTTTTTCGAGCTACCGCTTGGATTAATAGAAGAGCTGGCTACGGGTCCCGCTTGGATGTCCGATGGCTTGAGCGGCGGCTGCGCGATCGCGCCTCGGGCGGGGCTCCGTGTCCGCGGAAGGGGTTTGGTCAGCGGCCCCGTCCGGCCCCCGCCCGGCTGGCGAGCCTGGCGGCGGCCAGGGTTCGCCGGTCCTGTTCACCGAGCTGGCGAGCGAGGACGGCTACCGCTGTCGCAAGCCAGGGGTCCGTCTCGCGGGGTCTTCCAAGGGCGAGCAGCGCCCCGGCGCGCGCAACCTCGCTCAGCGCACGCAGCCAGTGCCCCGCCGGCAACCGCTCCGCCCGAATGGCCACGGCCTCGGCCGCCAGCGTCTCGGCTTGGGCGGCCCGCCCGGTCGACAGGCAGAGAGAGGAGAGCTTCAGCAGCGTGGCGGCCACCTGCGGATGCCTGGGGCCCAGCACGCGGCGTTCGGTCTCGAGTGCCTCGGTGATCAGGCGTTCGGCCTCGTCGACCCGCCCCTGCGCAGCGCGAAGCTCACCGAGCAGGCTCGTGCTCGCGGCGATTTCCGCATGGCCGGCCGGCAGGATGCGCTGCCGCAACTCGAGAGCGGCCAGCGCGAGCGGCTCGGCCTGCGCCACCCGGCCGAGCGCCAGCTCCACCCGGGCCAGGTTGTGCGTGGCGCGGGCCACCGCCGGGTGCTCCGCGCCGAACGCCGTCCGCCGCACGTCGTACGAGACGCGGTAGAGCGTCTCGGCTTCGTCCAGGCGGTCCCGGTCCTCGAGCAGCGACGCCAGGTTGTTCACCTGCACGGCGTAGTCGGGATGGCGCGGGCCGAGGCGCTTCTCGGTACTCGTCAGCGCCAGCCGGTAGAAGGGCTCCGCCGCCTCGAGGTCGCCGGCGTCGTGGAGGAGCGACGCGAGGTTGTTGAAGGCCGTGGCGGTGTCGGGGTGATCGTCGCCGTAGGCCTTGCGCCGGATGGCCAGCGCTTCGCGCAGCAGCGGCTCGGCCCTCGCCAGATCGCCCTGCGCGTTGCGGACCTGGCCGAGATGGCCGAGCACGTTGGCCAGCAGCGGGTGATCGTTGCCGAAGCGGCGGCGGCGGATGGCGATCGCCTCGTCGAGCGTCGTCGCCGCTTCGTCGAGCCGTCCTTGCTGGCGCAGGGTCTGCGCCAGGTTGTTCAGCCCGACGGCGACGTCGGCCGGCGGGTCGGGTGCGAGCCGTCGCCACGTCGCGATCGCCTCGCGCAGGAGCGGCTCGGCCTCGACGTACTTGCCGCGCTCGCTGAGGGTCAGGCCCAGGTCGTTCAGTGAGGCGGCAATCGACGCCGGCGCGTCGTCGACGCGACGCTTGATGGCCAGGGCCTCGCGATGCAGGGTCTCGGCCTCGTCGAGACGGGCCAGCTCACGGAGGGCCTCGGCCAGCAACTGCATCGATTGCGCGGTGTCGGCGTTCTCGACCCCCAGCGTGGTCCGGCGCAGTTCGAGGGCCCGTTCGAGCAGCGCCGCGGCACGGTCGTAGACGCCCAGGCTGCCGTAGACAGTGCCGATGGTTCCCAGCAACCGGGCCTGCACGACCGGCTGTCCCGACAACTCGGCGTCGATGCGCTCGGCGCCGCGGTCGAGCAGCTCGCGCGCGGTCACTGAGGCGCCAGCACCGGCGTCCGGGTTCGAGATCTCGAACAGCCCGGTCAGGAAGCTGACGACCTGCTGGGCCGTATCGCGCTCGCGCGCTGTCCGGTCGCGTTCCTCGGCCAGACGCGCCGCCTGCATCGACAGCACCACCGCCGCGCCCGCGAGCACGAGCACGAACAGTGCGGCGGCGGCGGCGCCCCAGCGGTGCCTCGCCGCGAACCGGCGCGCGGTGTAGGCCCAGGTCGCCGGACGGGCGGCGACCGGCCGACCCGCCAGGTGGTGCTGGAGATCGGCGGCGAAGGCCTCGACCGAGGCGTAGCGATCCGCCGGATCCTTCGCCATCGCGGTGGCGAGGATGACGTCGAGGTCCCCGCTCAGCTCGCCGCGAAGCCGCGGCGCTGTAGTGCTGCGGGCCGCCGCGCGCTCGTCAACGGTGGGTCCCGGGGGCCCGGCCTCGGCGACGGCGACGCTGGCCGGCCGCGGCTCCACCTGGCAGACGACGCGCTCGATCTCCGCCGTCGACATCGTGGCAAAGCGCAGCGGCCGGCGGCCCGTCAGCAGCTCGTAGAGCAGCACACCGAGCGCGTAGACGTCGGCCGAGGTGGTCACCTGCCCGCCGCGCACCACTTCGGGGCTGGCATAGTCGGGGGTCATCATCCGGCCCGGCCCGCGCGTGATCCCGGCCTCGCCGCCGGCCCCCTCCAGGGCCAGCCGGGCGATGCCGAAGTCGAGGAGCTTCGGCACGCCGGCCCGGGTGACCAGGATATTGGTGGGCTTGATGTCGCGGTGCACGATCAGGCTGCGATGCGCGTGGCTCACCGCGTCGCAGACGACCAGGAAGAGGCGCAGCCGGTCGGCCACGCCCAGACGCCGGGCGTCGCAATGGTGATCGATCGGCACCCCCTGCACGTACTCCATCACCAGATAGGGCAGGCCGTCGTTGGAGGTGCCGCCGTCGATCAGTCGGGCGATGTTGGCGTGCTCGAGCCATGCCAGGATCTGGCGTTCGGTGCGGAACTGGCGGACGCGTTCAGGGTCGAGCAGGCCGCGCACCACCTTGATGGCCACCTGCTGCAGGAACTCGTCGTCGTCACGCTCGGCGAGGTAGACGGCACCCATGCCGCCTTCGCCGAGCATCGACACGATGCGGTACGGCCCGAGCCGTTCAACCAGCGGCGTCGACCGCTGGCCGGTCACCTGCTCGACGGCGCGGCTCACGACACCGGCGAGATTGTCACCGCCGGATCGCTCGGCGGCGTCGGCCGACAGCATGCCCCGCACCAGTACGGCGAGCTCGGCGTCGGAGGCCGCCTGGTCCACGAAGGCGTCGCGCGCGGACTCGGCTACAGCGAGGGCCGCCTCGAACAGCTGCTGCGCCGCGGCCCAGCGCTCGGGAGTCATCAGGGGGCGGCCTCGGGGGCGAGGGCTGCTAGGACTCTCTGGGCGCGGTGCTCGCCGTCAGTTCGTGGCGCAGCCAGGCCTTGGCCATCCGCAACTCGCGGTCCACGGTGGCCGCCGAGACGCCGACGGCTTCCGCGGTCTCGTCGTAGCTCAAGCCGCCGAAGAAGTGCAGCTCGACGATGGCCGCCTTGCGCGGGTCGAAGACGGCGAGCCGCTCGAGCACGTCGTGCAGGTCGAGCACGTCGACCGAGGGCGACGAGGAGGTCGCCGCCACGTCCTCCAGCTCGACCTTCACCGCGCCGCCGCCACGCTTCTGCCGGCGCCGTCCCCGGGCGTGGTCGACGAGCACCCGCCGCATGGTGCGGGCGGCGACGGCCATGAAGTGCGCCTTGTCCTGCCACGAGACGTCGGCGTCGATGAGGCGGAGGTAGGCCTCGTGCACCAGCGCACGGGTCTGCAGGGTGTGGTCGGCACGCTCGGATCGCAGGGCCGCGCGGGCGATTCGCGCCAGCTCTTCATAGACGAGCGGCAGCAGGCGATCGAGGGCGGAAGCTTCGCCGCCGCGCCATGCATGCAGCAGTATCGTTGCGGTCGGTTCCACTGGCCGCGGCCCTCCGGGGGGAGGCGGAGATCTTACTGCAATTGCCGGGCGCGCCGGCCGATCAGCCCTCGATGAGCAGCCACGCCGGATCCTCGATGAAGTCCTTGACCTTCACCAGGAACTGCACGGCTTCGCGGCCGTCGACCAGCCGATGGTCGTAGCTGAGCGCGAGGTACATCACGGGCCGGACCGCCACCTGGCCGTTCACCGCCACGGCCCGGTCGGCGATCTTGTGGAGACCGAGGATGCCCACCTGCGGCGGGTTGAGGATCGGTGTGCTCATCATCGATCCGAAGACGCCGCCGTTGGTGATGGTGAAGGTGCCGCCCTTCAGGTCGTCGAGGGTGAGGGTGTTGTTGCCGGCCCGGGCGGCGAAGTCGCGGATGCCGCGCTCGACCTGGGCAAAGGACATCGTGTCGGCGTCGCGCAGCACCGGCACCACCAGGCCGCCTTCGGCGCCCACGGCCACGCCGATGTCGTAGTAGCGCTTGTAGACGATCTCGTCACCCTGGATCTCGGCGTTCAGCCCGGGGAACGCCTTGAGCGCGCCGACGGCGGCCTTCACGAAGAACGTCGCGATCCCGAGGCCGACGCCGTGCTGCTTCTGGAAGGCCTCCTTGCGGCGCTCGCGCAGGGCCATCACGGCGCTCATGTCCACCTCGTTGAAGGTGGTCAGCATGGCGGCCGTGCGTTGGGCCTCGACCAGGCGGCGGGCGATAGTGGCCCGGCGTTTGGTCATCCGCACGCGCTCCTCGGTGCGATCACCGGCAGCGCGGCCGGCAACCGGTCGCGGCGCTGCTTGGGGCGCGGGCCTGGCCGCTGCCGGCGCCGGCGGCGCCGCAACGGCACCGCTCGCCACGAAGTCGCGCACGTCGCTCTTGGTCACCCTGGGACCGGAGGCCGGCACCGCCTCGAGCTTCACGTCGTGCTCGCGGGCGATGTTCCGCGCGGTCGGCGTCGATTTGAGCCCGGTGGACGGCGGCGACGGGGCTGGAGCGTCGGCGCGTGCGGTGGCGTTGGCTTTCGCGGCCGGTGCGGCGGCCGCCGCCGCCGACGGGTCGAGCAGCGCCAGCACCTCGCCGACCTTCACGTCGGCGCCAGCGGCGTGCTTGATGGTCGTGAGCACCCCCGCCCGGTCGGCGCTCACTTCGAGGTCGATCTTCTCGGTTTCGAGCTCGACCAGCGCCTCGCCGGCCGACACCTGATCGCCCTCGTTCTTGAGCCAGCGCGCAACACGCGCCTCGACGACCGACTCGCCCAGTTCGGGGACCACGATGTTCGTCACTATCGTTCCTCACGGGGACTGGGTGCTGGGTGCTGGGGACTGGGGCGTGCGACTGTCACGCCGTTGACGTGCCCTGAAACCAGGGCTCGTGCATCGCCGCCATGGCGGCGATGCGAACCGTGACGAGTACATGCCCTAGTCCCCAGCCCCCAGTCCCTAGCCCCTAGACTTGTTTCGAAAGTACCCGATCCAGCACCTTCTCGTCGGCAGTGCCTTCGAAGGCCTGGGCGACGACCGCCCGCTGGTTCGCCTGATGCCACGCCGCCGACCCTTCCGACGGACTCGAGTTGCGCACGCGCCCGACGTAGCGCAGCGGCCAGCGGCCGTCGATTGCCTCTTCGAGCAGTGGCCGCACGAACTCCCACGCCCCCATGTTCTCCGGCTCTTCCTGCACCCACACCACGTCGCGGAGGTTGCCGTAGCGACTGAACAGCGCCTGCAGTTCGTCGGTGGGGAAGGGGTAGAGCTGCTCGACCCGCACCAGCGCGACGTCGGCGGCGGCGGCCCGCTGGTCGCTGTTGACCAGGTCGACGTAGACCTTGCCGCTGCACAACACCAGCCGCCGCGCCGGTCCCGGGCTCGCCGCCACCTGCTCGTCGTCGATCACCCGCTGGAACCGGCCTTCGGCCAGCTCCCGCGGGGTGGACGCCACCATCGGGTGGCGCAGCAGGCTCTTGGGTGTGAGCATCACCAGCGGCAGGGGATCGGTGCCGAGCAGCAGCGCCTGACGCCGCAGCACGTGGAAGTACTGCGCGGCCGTCGTGCAGTTGACGATGCGCACGTTGAGGTCCGCTGCCGATTGCAGGAAGCGCTCGACCCGGGCACTCGAGTGATCGGGCCCCTGACCTTCGTAGCCGTGTGGCAGCAGCAGCACGAGCGACGGCGCCAGGCCCCACTTGGCCCGGCCCGACATCAGGTACTCGTCGAGGATGGTCTGGGCGCCGTTGATGAAGTCGCCGTATTGCGCTTCCCACAGCACGAGCCGCGCCGGCTCCTGCAGGTTGTAGCCGAGCTCGAAGCCCAGCACCGCCAGCTCGGAGAGGGCACTGTTGTGGATCTCGAAGGCGGCCCTGGCCTGCGGCAGTCGCTGCAACGGCACGTGGCGATCGCCAGTGACGGCGTCGTGCAGGACGGCGTGGCGGTGACTGAAGGTGCCGCGCTCGACGTCCTCGCCGGTGAAGCGTATCGCGATCCCGTCGGCCAGGATCGACGCCAGCGCCAGTTCCTCGGCGGCCGACCAGTCCACCGCCCGTTCGCCGGGCGCCGCCAGCATCGAGGTCCGGCGTTCGCGGCCGCGCTCGAGCTTCTTGTGCACGGTAAAGCCATCGGGCAGGATGGCCAGCGACGCGTTCAATGCGCTCAGCGTCTCGAGCGGCACCGCGGTACGAACCTTGGTGGCGGCACCGCCCGGCGGTACTGCCGGCACGTCGGGCACGTAGTCCTGTTCCGGTTTCAGCTCGGCATAGATGCGTTCGAGCCTGGCGGCGTGCTTGGCGACGAGCTCGTCGGGTACGGCGGCGGTCAGCTCGCCGCTCGACACCAGGGTCCGGGCGTACTGTTGGCGCACCGTCGGATGCTGCGCCACCCGCTGGTAGAGCTGCGGCTGGGTGAACGCCGGCTCGTCGCCCTCATTGTGTCCGTAGCGGCGGTAGCCGACCAGGTCGATCAGGAAGTCGAGCGCGAAGCGCTGGCGATAGGCCCACGCCAGCCGGGCCGCCTCGATGCACGCCTCGGCATCGTCGGCGTTGGCGTGGACGATCGGCACCTTGAAGCCGCGGGCCAGCCCGCTGGCGTAGCTGGTGGAATACGACTCGTTTGGATCGGCGGTGAAGCCGAGCTGGTTGTTGGCGATGAGGTGGATGGTGCCACCGACGTCCCAGCCGGTGAGCCGCGAGAGGTTGAGCGTCTCGGCGACGATGCCCTGCCCGGGGAACGCGGCGTCGCCGTGAATCAGGATGCCCAGCACTTCGTGCTTCTCGAGCCGCGGAGCGCCGGGCGCGGCCACCGTCGCGGCGGAGGCGCGGGCCATCCCCACCAGGATCGGGTCAACCGCCTCGAGGTGGCTCGGATTCGGCGGCATCGAGATCACGAGCGAGGTCGGCCGGTCGGCCCGTTCGAGGCGGGCGCCGGCGTGGTACTTCACGTCGCCCATCCAGCCGAGCTCGATGCGGCCGCTCCTGGCGAACAGCGGATCCTTGAACTCCGCGAGGATCTGCGCGTAGGGCTTCTGCAGCACGTGCGCCAGCACGTTCAGCCGGCCGCGATGCGCCATGGCGATGAGCACGTGGCGGACCCCCGACGCGGCGGCGTCGGCGATGATCTCGTCGAGGATCGGAATCATCAGATCCAGGCCCTCGATCGAGAAACGCGTCTTGCCGGGAAAGGTCCGGTGGAGGAAGCGCTCGAAGACCTCGATCTGCGTGACCCGGTCGAGGAGCTCGCGTCCACCGATCGGATCGGCCGGCGGCCGGTAGCGTCGCGCCTCGACCGACTCGCGCAGCCACACCCGCTCGTCGGGAACGAAGACGTGGGCGTAGTCGTGGCCGCTGGTGGCGCAGTAGATCGAGCGCAGGCGCTCGATGGCGTCGTAGGCGTTGGCCGCGCCGCCGACCACCGGACCGCCGATGATGCCGGCCGGGAGACGCCGCAAGACGTCGGTGGTCAGGCCGTGCGACTGCGGGTGGAGCGACGGATCGCCGACTGGCGCGTGGAAGCCGATCGGGTCGAGGCGCGCCGCCAGGTGCCCGTAACGCCGGATGGACTCAGCGAGGGCGACGGCGGCGAGCGCCGCGGCGACGTCGGCGCTGGACGATGCGGCGGTCGGTGCGGCGGCGTCCGGGGGAGGCGGGGTCCAGGTGCGGAACGCGGCTCGCGTCTGGTCGTCAACCGAGGCGGGATCCCGCTGGAACCGTTCGAACAGCTCGAGCACGTACCCCGCGTTGGCCCCGGTGATCTGGTCCCACGGGTTCATATCTCGACTATTGTAGTGGCTGCCCCCGCTGTTTTCGAGCCCGAGGCCTACCGGCATGACATCGCAGCCCACCTACGACGACGCCAACCTGATCCTGCGGCTCTACGAGATGCGCCGCGACGATCGGATGCGGGAAGCGCGTCAGTGGTATACGGCCAAGTTCAAGCCGAAGAAGTGGGAAGAACTGGCTACCCTCGTCACGCCCGGGAGCGCCGAGAACGCCTCGTTCCGGATGGTGATCTCCTACTGGGACATGGCGGCGTCGTTCGTGCTCACGGGCGTGCTCAACCGCGAGCTCTTCTTCGAGAGCGGGCGCGAGCTGCTGGTCGTCTTCGAGCGGCTCAAGCCGGTGCTGCCGGGAATCCGTGAGGCCTACAAGGATCCGTCGTACATGGGCAACCTCGAGCGGCTCGGCCTCGAGTTCGCGGCCGCCTGGCAGGGGCGGGACCGCGACGCCTACGATGCCTTCCTGAAGCGCATCGGGTGACGCGGCTCGTCGCCATCGACATCGACGGCACGCTGCTCGACGGCCGCGGCCAGGTGCCGGAGGCCAACCTCACCGCGCTGCACGACGCCGCCGCCCGCGGCGTGCGCCTCGTGGTGGTCACCGGGCGCAGCTATCCGTTTGCGATTCCGGCCGTCGCCGGTTTGCCCGACCCGCTGACGCTCGTCGTCTACAACGGCGCGGTGGCGCGCCAGCGCGGCGGCGACACGATCGTGAGGCGCACCCTCGACCCGGCCGTCGCCGGGCGCGTGCTGGCCCACACTCGCGGCTGGCGCACCGCGACGACCGTGCAGTTCGATCGGGCCGACGCCGGGCAGACGCTGTACGACCGGCTGTCGTGGGAACATCCGAATCGCCGCGGCTACTACGCCAAGGTCCGCCGCCACGTGACCCAGGTCGACGATCTCGAAGAGGCGATGCGCGACGCCGATCCCGTGCAAGTGGCGTTCAACGGGCCGACCGCCGAGATGCGCCGGCTCCAAGACGAACTGGCGGCCCATCCCGACCTGCCGGCGCTCTCGGTGTCGGCCACGCATTACCCGGCGCGTGATTTCTCGCTCGTCGACGTGAACGCCGCCGGCGCCACCAAGAGCGGCGCGCTCGCGGCGGTGGCCGCACACCTCGGTATCACCCGCGAGGAGGTATTCGCCATCGGCGACAACCACAACGACATCGACATGCTGCAGTGGGCCGGCACCGGCGTGGTGATGGGAAACGCCGAGCCCGAGCTGCTCGAGCTGGGATTACCGATCACCGACACCAACGAGCGCGCCGGGCTGGCGCGAGCGCTCGCTGACTTCGTTCTCCGCTAGAACGCTCGACCTGGGGCTGGGGACTGGGGACTGGGGACTGGCGCGTGCAACGGTCACACTGGTGAAGAACCGCGTCTGACAAGCAGGGCTTGTGCATCGCCGCAAGAGCGGCGATGGGTAGCGTGACTGCGGCCCGCCCGAGTCCCCAGCCCCCAGTCCCTAGCCCCTAGAACCGCGTCCCCATCCGGAAATGCACCCGCGTGTGGCCGTCGTCGCTGCGCGCGACGTCGAGGCTGAGGGTGAACGCCGCGACGTTCGCGAACACCCCGCCGCCCGCACCGCGATCGTAGGACGCGTCCTGCCACGACGTCCCGGCGGGGTAGACGGCCGCCCAGTCCACGAAGGCCCGCACGCCGATGCGCGCCCAGTTCAACGGCGACCCCAGCGGATAGGCCAGCGTCGCCGACGCCCCGGCGGCGTTGTCGTCCACCCGCGCGCCGGCCGGGAAGCCGCGCAGCGAGCTCGCGCCGCCGATCCACGCCTGCTCGAACGGCGGCAGGGGGCCGTCGGCCGACACCTGGAAGACGCGCGCGCTCAGGGCCGACCCGCGGAACAGCCCGAGCGCGCCGTTGGCGTCGAGGCGATAGCGGGCGCGCGTGACCGATTCGACATCGACGCCTTCCACGCCGGCAGCGACCCACACGGCGTTGCGAGGAAACGCCGGGTCGAGGCGCGTGTCGACGGTGACGTCGCCGCCGTAGATGCCGACGCGGGACGTGGTGCCGTCGAACCGCACGTCCTCGAGACGTCCCAGCGCGCCGATCCGCAGCCAGGACGTGAGGGCCCGCTCCGCCCGCGCGTCGCCGCCGACGCGCCGCTCGTCGAGGTCGAAGGCCGGATGCTCGCTCTGGCGGATGCTGAACCCGCCGAGCACGCGGGTGAGCGGGCCACGTTCGAACGACCGCTCCAGCGTCAGTCCGGCCTTCCGCTCACCGCCCCAGGTCAGCGGCGCCGAGATTCTCGATTTCGGCCCGAGCACGTCCTCGACGGCGATCCGCAGGCCGAAGGTGACGCCGTACCCCTCGGTGTAGGACAGCACCGGCAGCCACATCACGCCGGCGGTCGTGCGCTTCAGCCACCCCGGGGCGGGCAGGTCGGGACTGGTGCCGGGCAGTTCCTCGATCAGGATGACGACCATGATGTCCGCCGGGTCGTCGATGGATCGCCCGCGCCGCTGGAGGGTCGCCGACTGGAAGCGTCCGCTGGCACGCAGGCGCTCGGCCGCGGCGCGCAGTGCCTCGTCGTCCGCGGACAGGCCGACGGCGAGCCCGCTGGCCGCGATCACCTCGGCGTCGGGCGTGGAGTGGTTGCCGTGCACGCGGATCTCGGCGATGGGCGGCGTCCCTGCGGGGACCGGGACGACCTGCGCCGCCGCGATTCCCGACAGGGCCAGCAGCACGACGAGCGAACCGAGGAGCCGATGCGCCGTCATCGCACGCGCACGGTCACGCCGGCCTCCTTGTAGTCGGCATAGGTGATCTCGTAGCGCCCGTCGACGGTGCCGGGGGCGAGGGCGAACATCATCCGCGCGTCGATCCTGGCTGGCAGCCAGATGCCCGGAAAGGCCTCGACCATCGACATCGAGGCCTGCACGTCGTCCACGCGCAAGACGCTGCGGCCGGGCAGGAAGCCCCAGTCCACGTTGTCGAACACGTAGCGGACGATCTGGCGCTGGTCGCGAAGGATCCAGAGGGTGACGAGCGACGCCTTGTTCATCTGCCGCTCGATGCGTTCCCCGTCGGGGCCGTCGTCGTCACGATCGCGCCGGCCCGCCCGCCCGGCGCGGCTTTCGGCGCGGGTCTTGTCGTCGGCCTCGTCGTCGAACAGGCGGGCCGGGTAGTACTCGACGCGAAGCACTTCGCGCCCGTCGAGTGTCTCCTTGCCGGCCAGCGCGTAGCGGCCGGCCTCGAAGCGGAACTTCAGGAAGTAGGCGGCGCGGACGAAGCTGGGCTCGGACTGCTGACGCAGCACGTCGCCGAATCCCTCGACCGGCGGCTCGGGCTCGGCGGGTGCCGGCTCGCCAGCCTCCTTGGCTTTCTCGCGCTCCCGGTCGGCCTGCCGCTTCTCGCGCCGCTGCTCACGACGCAGCCACGCCGCCTCCTCTTTGCGCCGCTCGTCGTCGCCGATCGCCACGCCGTTGGCGGCCAGCGGGCTGCGGATGAAGTAGCCGTCCTTCACGAACCAGCGGTAGTCGCGCACCAGGCCGTAGAGACGCGCTCCGCCGGGGCCGAAGATCTGCACGCGCTCGCGCTCGTCGAGGATGTACTGCTGCAGCTTCTTCCAGTTGTCGTCGCGCCGCGCCACCACCGCGGCCATGAAGCGGTCGAGGTCGGTGTCGCGGGGCGCGGGCGAGGCCGGGACCTGCGCGCCCAGCGTGGTGAGGCTGGCGGTGAGGGCGGCGAGGACCAGAGCGAGGCGGGGCCAGTTACGCACGAGCACACTCCTCCCGCAAGGGCAGACGGCGGCGAAGAAGTAGACGTCGCCGTGCCGGCGATGGTTCCTCGGCGGCGAGAGCCCTGTGATAAGAAGCCGGGACATGCGTATCGCCATTGTCGGCGCAGGCGCGGTCGGCGGTTACTTCGGCGCCCGCCTCGCCCGGGCCGGAGAGGACGTGACGTTCATCGCCCGCGGAAGCCACCTCGACGCCATCCGCACGCGCGGGCTCGAGGTGGTCAGCCCGGCGCTGGGGGACTTCACGGTTCGGGCCCGCGCCGAGGCCGACCCATCGGCGGTCGGCCCGGTGGACCTGGTGATCTTCGCAGTGAAGACCTACGACAACGACACGGCGATTCCCCTGCTCACGCCGCTGGTCGGGACTGGCACCCCCGTGCTCACCCTGCAGAATGGCATCGACAGCACGGTGCAGCTGGCCGCCACCCTTGGAGAGGCGCGCGTCCTGGGAGGCACGACCTACGTGGCCACTGCCGTGGAGGCGCCGGGCCGCATCGTCCAGACCGGTGTGCACCGCTCGATCATCTTCGGCGAGGCGTTCGGCGAGCGGCGGGCGATCTCGCCGCGCGTCGCCGCCATTGCCGAGACGCTGAGCGCCGCCGACATCGAGGCCACCGCGGTGGCCGACGCCCGGGTGCCGATCTGGGACAAGTTCGTCTACCTGGCGCCGTTCTCGGGGTTCACCGGTGCCGCGCGGCTGCCGATCGGCCCGCTCTGGCGGCAGCCGCTGGTGCGCGAGCGATTCTACGCCGCCGCCCGCGAAGTGGCGGCGATCGCCGAGGCCGAGGGAGTGCGCATCTCCGCCGACCGTTTCGCCACCCTCGAGCACTACATGGACGGCATCCCCGCGAGCACGCGCTCGTCGCTGCTGGTCGATCTCGACCAGGGCAAGCGCATCGAGGTGGAAGCGCTGCAGGGGGCGGCCGTGCGCCGCGCCACCGCGCTGGGCGTGCCGGTGCCGATCCTCTCGACGCTGTATGCGGTGCTGAAGCCCTGGGCCGGGGGGATGCCCGCTAGCCCCTAGCCGCTTCGAGCGTCAGTAAGGATCCGAGATGGCGCCGGGCGCCGTCTCGATGACCAGTCGGTGGATGCGGCAGCCGCGGCCGTACTCGACCAGCGCGACCTCGCTCGGAATGGTGAAGATGCCGCGCCACAGCCCCTTGCCCTCCGCCCGCTTCGGTTCCGGGCGTGGCGAGTCGCTCACGGCGTGGGCCCAGGCCGCCAGCGGCACCGGGCCGCGGGGACGCCGCGGCGAGGGCGGCGGCACGGCGGGAGTCGAGCGCGCCGGTGCGCCGTCGTGGCCGGTCGCCTGAGTCGCCTTCTTCCCCTTCTTCGACGCCCGGCGTGGCGGCGTGGCCAGGGCGCCGGGGCCCGCGGCGGTAGCGATCTGCGGAGGCTCCGGAACGGCCGCCGGACGCGCGACCGGCGCCACGGTCTTGGCACCGGCGGCGGCGATGGCGGCGCCGAGCGGTCCGCGCTTGAGGCCCTTGGGGCCTTTCGCGCGCGTCGTTCGGGCCACCGGAGCGGCCACCTCCGGCGCGGCGGGCGGCATGGGCACCGGCGGCACTGGCGGCGGTGCGCCATTCGCTTTGGCTAACACCTCGGCGCGGCGCCTGGCCTCCTGGATGGCCATCCCGACGCCGTCGGCGGAGCGATCGGGTCGGCCGGCCCGTTTCCGCTCGCGTCGTGTCGAGGCCGCCGACGCCCTGATGACCGGGCGGCCGAGGCGCGTGTACAGGGCCTGCATGCCCGCCTTCGCAGGGTCGTAGATGCCCCACTCGTCGGTGGGTGAGGGCGGCGGCGCGAGCGGGCGCTTCTTGGCCATGCGGGGGAGGGTCTCCACCATCGCGGCGAGCAATGATCGTGCCCCGGGCGACCACGGCCCTCGCCACGGTAAACGCTGGTCAATCGTCGAGGCGGCGGGCCGGAAAACGCAGCCCCGCCCGACGTCGAATTGCACCGAAATGGTCGCCTTCATTACAGATTGGAAAGGCCGCGCGGCGGCGCGCCACTGGCCGGCGGTTGCATCCGTGCGCAAACTCCCCATCGCAGCACGTCATCCCGCTGGACGGACGCCGTGGCATACCCATTGCCTCGTCCCCCGGCATGGTGGTGTCGTTCCTGGGCACGAAGGGCGGGACGGGCACGACGACGCTCGCGGTGAACTGTGCTGCCGAGCTTCGACGCGTCACGAACCTCCCGACCGTGGTCGTGGATCTCAAGCCCGGAACTGGCGACGTGGGTCTCTTCCTCGGCGTGCGATCGAAGTTCACGTTGCTCGACCTGCTCGACCAGCTCGACTGGATCGATCCGCGCGCCGTACCGGAGATGCTGACGCATCACGACTGCGGCCTCGACGTGCTGACCGGAGCGCCCGACTACGGCCGCCCCGGCTCGGCTGACGCCCCGGACGTCGAACTGGCCATCGAGACGCTGCGGCGGATCTACGACTTCGTGGTGGTCGATGCCGGCAGCACATTGAGTCCATGCTCGGCCGCGGCTCTCCACGTCTCCGACGAAGTGCACCTGGTGGCGAACCCCGACGTGCCGTGCCTGCGCAACCTGCAGCGGCTGCGCGACCTGGTCCGGCTCGCCGGCGTGCCCGAGGACCGGGTCCGCTACGTGCTGAACCGCACGTCGGAGGTCGAGGTCGTGCCGCTGCGCGAGATCGAAGAGGCGCTCGGGCGGCACATCGATCATCGCTTCACCAGCGACTACCGCACGGTGGCCTCGGCGCTGAACGCCGGCGTGCCGCTGTCGAGCCTGCGTCCGGGGGCCCTGCGCGCCGAGCTCGACACCTTCGCGCGGGCCATCGTCTCGCGCGCCGTGCCCGCCGCCTGACGGCACCTCAGCTCTGCGATGTACTCGGCGGTCACCGCGGTGGTGATGCCGCCGCGTGCCGTGAAGTCGCCGACCACGATCATGCGGCGCGGCTGGCATGCCGCCACCAGGTCGTCGAGGATGCGATTGGTGGCCGCCTCGTAGAACAGCCCCTGGTTGCGGAATCCGATCAGGTAGAACTTCAACGACTTCAACTCGATGCAGGATTCGCCCGGGACATAGCGGATTCTGATCGTGCCGAAGTCCGGCAGTCCCGTCTTCGGGCACATCGACGTGAACTCGGGACACGCGATCGCGATCTCGTACTCGCGCCCGGGGCGCGGGTTCGGAAACGTCTCGAGCGCGGGCGAGCTGGACATGCGAGGAATGCTAGCACCGGCGTGCGGCGCCGGCCTCGCGCGACGCGCCGAGCTGCTCGTTGACACGTCCCAGCCTGCGCGCTAGCATCAGGTCCGTTTTCCTTGACTTTTCCCAGCATCCGCATCCGCGCGCGGGTGCCCGGACCGACCCGACCACGAGGCGCGCGGACTGCAACCAGGGGGAACCACGATGGTAGACGCGCGCAGGATGGGCAAGTCGGAGCTCTTTTCCCACTTCGCCGAGCGGTTCGAGCTGAAGCGGACGCAGGTGCGCGAGATCTTCGACGAGATCACCGCCCTGGGCGAGAAGGAGCTGAAGCGGTCGGGCGAGTTCGTGATCCCGGGGATGGTGAAGCTCGTCGTGCAGAAGCGCAAGGCGCGCATGGGCCGCAACCCGGCTACCGGCGAGCCGATCAAGATTCCGGCCAAGACCGTGGTCAAGGCCCGCATCGTGAAGCAGCTGAAGGACGCGGTGCTTCCGCGCAAGTAGCCCCGCTCCCCCGGTGTCGTGACGGCGGGGACCGGCGTCCCCGTCGTTTCACCCCGCCCGCCCCGCGCGCGCCCGGTCGTTACGCGCTGCCGCGAATCTTCCGCGCGATGTCCTTGATCTCCAGCCGATCCAGCTTGAACTTCAGCGTGCTCAGCGGAATGCCGAGATAGCGGGCCGTCTGCGTGACGTTCCAGCGGCTGCGCTCGAGCGCGCGGATGATGAAGTTGCGCTCGAAGGTGGTGAGGGCGCGGTCGAGCAGGTGGGCCGCCTGGTCGCCGCGATCGATTTCAGCGACCTGGAGCTCGAACGGCAGGTCGCCGTCGGTGATCCAGTCGTGGCTGCAGATGGCGACGAGCCGCTCGACCAGGTTCTCGAGCTCGCGGATGTTGCCGGGCCACCAGTAGTTCTGCAGCAAGGTGAGCGTCGAGGTGGCGAAGCCCTGGACGTTCTTGCGGAAGCGGGTGTTGTAGCGGTTGAGGAAGAACTGCACCAGGTCGGGCAGGTCCTCGATGCGCTCGCGCAGCGGCGGGATGCGAATCGGGATGACGTTGATCCGGTAGTACAGGTCCTCGCGGAACGTGCCCTCGCGCACGCCCCGCTCGAGATCGACGTTGGTGGCGGCGATCAGCCGGAACTGCACCTTGATCGGCTTGCCGCCGCCGACGCGCTCGATCTCGCCCTCCTGGATCGCCCGCAGCAGCTTCGCCTGCAGGTCGAACTTCAGATCGCCGATTTCGTCGAGGAAGAGCGTGCCGCCCTGCGCCAGCTCGAACTTGCCGATCTGCTGGCGCAACGCCCCGGTGAACGAACCCTTCTCGTGGCCGAACAGCGTGCTCTCGACCAGCTCGCGCGGGATGGCGGCGAGGTTCACCGGGATGAAGGGGCCCTCGGGCATCTCCGAGTAGCGGTGCATCATCCGGGCGACGAGCTCCTTGCCGGTGCCGCTCTCGCCGCGGATGAGCACCGTCGCCGACAGCGTGGCCACCTTGTGGACCAGCTCGACGACCTCGCGCGTGGCCGGGCTCGGCCCGGCGACGAAGTCGTGATCCCCCTGCTCCTGCTGCACCTGGGCGGCGAGCGCGAGCACCTGCCGGTTCAGGTCCTGCCGTTCCGAGGCGTGGCCGACGATCGAGCGAACGGATTCGGGCTCGGCGTCCTTGACCAGCACGTGGTAGGCGCCGAGCTTCACCGCCTGCACCGCCGCGTCGACGTCGGGCCTGTCGGCGAGCATCACGAACTCGGCCAGCGGGTAGTTCTCGCGGACGATGCGCAGGAAGTCGAAGCCGTTCACCCCCGGCAGCGTCTGGTCGGCGAGCACCAGGTCGACGCCGTCGCGTCCCAGCATGCCCAGCGCCGCCTCGGCCGAGCCGGCGCGCAGCACGCGGGCGTCGCGCTTGAGGATCAGCGCCAGCCGGTCGCGGCTCGCCTCGTCGGCGTCCACGAGCAGCAGCGTCTTGCGGAGGGCCGCCATCGAGCGTCAGTATAGGCGGCGCAGCAGCCACGCACTCGTTACATACTGTGCGGGGGATCGCCGACATGGGATGGCTGTGGGGCCTGACGCTCGGGGCACTGGCGCTGGCACTGGCCAGCTGGGTCGTCGCGCGTCGCGCCGCCCGGCGGGCGGCGCAGCTCTCGGACATGTACTGGCAGCTGCGCTACGACCATGGCGAGCTCAAGACGCGGGTCGATGCGCTGGCGCCAGCGCCGGGCGCCACGCCCCGTACCGCGCCGGGCACCCACTTCGTGGCGCTGACCGATGTGAAGCGGTGAGCGGGCCGGGCGCGGTCAGTGCCTCAGCCGTGCAGCGGAGGACAGCGCGCATTCGCCGGCCCGTCCGAAGCTGACGAGCGTGCGGATGAGCGCGAATTTCTCGCGCCGCCCGTGAAGCGCAAGTCCTGTGTTGCCGGCGGACGCTTTCTGATCAACACAGAACTGGCCGATCCCAATGCGCCGATCACGCTGGTAATGAATTGGAACCCCAGCTCGAGAAATTTGACAGCGCTGGACCGACTGCACCGGGACGGCCACGCGGTTGACGAGCCGGCCGCTTCCAAGCGACAGTGGGAGGCTGGCCGGGTGGGCAATACCCGGTCGTGCGGCGCGCCACGACCGATGCCGGTGCGCGTGAGGAGGAGTCGGGCGTGGCGAGCGAATACGACGTGGTGGTGGTCGGCGCGGGCACGGGCGGGTACGTCGCGGCGATTCGCGCCGCCCAGCTCGGGCTGAAGGTGGCGGTGGTCGAGCGCCAGAAGGCGCTGGGCGGCACCTGCCTCATCTGGGGCTGCATCCCTACCAAGGCGCTGCTCGAACACGCTCACGCGCTCAAGGTCGCCCAGTCGGCCAGGGAGTGGGGCCTCTCGGGCATCGACGGCGGCAAGGTCGGCATCGACATGCCGGCGGTGCACGCCCGCAAGGACAAGATCGTCACCGGGCTCACCGGTGGCATCGAGATGCTCTTCAAGAAGAACAAGATCGACTGGATCAAGGGCACCGCGCGCCTCACCGGCGGCAAGGGCGTGGAGGTCACGCTGGCGACCGGCGGGACGCAGGCGATCCTTGCCACCAAAGAGCTCATCGTCGCTACCGGCTCGGTGCCCCGCTCGGTGCCCGGCATCGAGGTCGACAAGAAGCGGATCATCTTCAGCGACGAGGCGATTCACCTGCCGCAGGTGCCCAAGTCGATCGCGATCATGGGCAGCGGCGCCGTCGGCGTCGAGTTCGCGTCGATCTTCAAGAGCTACGGCAGCGAGGTCACCGTCATCGAGCTGCTGCCGCGGCTGGTGCCCGGCGAGGACGAGGCGGTGTCGGCGGAGCTGGAGCGCACCTTCAAGAAGCGCGGGATCAAGGTGCACACGGGCACGAAGGTGACCAGCGCGAAGGCCACGGCCACCGGCGTCGACGTCGAAATGCAGGACAAGGACCTGAAGGCGCAGAAGGCATCCTACGAGATGCTGCTCGTCGCCACCGGGCGCGGACCGGTGACCGAAGGCCTCGACGCCGAGAAGGTCGGGCTGAAGATGGAGAAGGGCTACATCGTCGTCGACCCGCTCTTCCACACCAGCGTCGCCGGCGTCTCGGCCATCGGCGACGTCATCACCATGGGCGGCCCGCACTATCAGCTGGCCCACGTTTCCTCGATGGAGGGTATCCTGCTGGCCGAGCGGATTGCCGGCCACGCCGTGATGCCGATCAACTACGACCACGTGCCGCGCTGCACCTACACCGAGCCCGAGATCGGCAGCGTGGGCCTCACCGAGGCGCAAGCGAGGGCCGCCGGCTACGACGTGAAGATCGGGACCTTCCCGTTCCGCGCCCTGGCGCGCGCCCGGATGGCCGGGGAGACCGACGGCTTCGTGAAGATCGTCGCCGAGAAGAAGTACGACGAGGTCCTGGGCGTCCACATCATCGGCCCGCGCGCCACCGAGCTGGTGGCCGAGGCGGTGCTGGCGCTGCGCCTGGAGTGCACGGTGGAAGAGCTGGTGAAGACCATCCATGCCCACCCGACGATGTCGGAGGCTATGGGAGAAGCGGCCCATGCGGGGCATGGGGCCGCTATTCACATCTAATGATCTCGTGATGTGGTGATCGGGTGATCTGATCTGATGATCTGGTGATCGGACGATCTATCTGGTGATCTGCTGAAGGGACCAACATGTCCACCCCCGTAGTGATGCCGCAGATGGGCGAGTCGATCGCGGAAGGCACGATCGTCCGCTGGATCAAGAAGGTGGGCGACAGCGTCGACCGCGACGAGCCGCTCTTCGAGATCTCCACCGACAAGGTGGACGCGGAGATTCCGGCACCCGCGGCCGGCGTGCTGCTCGAGATCGCGGTGAAAGAGGGCGAGACGGTGCCGGTCAACAGCGTCGTCGCCACCATCGGCGCCGCTGGCGAAAAGGACGTCGCGGCGGCTGCGGCCGTTCCGACGGCCGCGCCCACGGCCCCGGCGCCGGCCAAGGAACCCGGCGTCCGCACTCAGATGCCCGAGGCCGCCGTCGGCCAGCAGGAAAGCGCGCCGCCGCCGGCGACGCCGCCCGCGGCCAACGCCGCCCCCGCGGGGCTCTCCGGCAACGGCCGTCCGCAACGCTCGTCGCCGCTGGTGAGGCGCATCGCCAAGGAGCACGGCGTCGACATCGGCCGCATCAGCGGCACCGGCGCGGGAGGGCGCGTCACCAAACACGACATCCTCGGGCACTTGGAGAACGGACCGGCGGCCGCCCCGACGGCGACGCCCGACGCCGCTTCGCCGCGGCCGGCTGCGCCGGCCGCGGCACCGGCCCTGGCGTTCAAGCCCGGCGAGCGTGTCGAGATCCAGCCGATGTCGGTGATGCGCAAGAAGATCGCCGAGCACATGGTGGTCAGCAAGCGCACCTCGGCCCACGTCTACTCGGTGTTCGAGGTCACCTACTCGCGCGTCGAGGAGCTGCGCAAGGCGCGGAAGGCCGACTACGAGCGGCAGGGCGCCAGGCTCAGCTTCACGTCGTTCATCGCCAAGGCGGTCGTCGACACGCTGCGCCGGCACCCGGTGATCAACGCCTCGATCGACGGCGACAACGTGGTCTACAAGAAGGACGTCAACCTGGGCATCGCGGTGGCGCTGGACCACGGCCTGATCGTGCCGGTGATCAAGGATGCGGGCGAGAAGAACCTGCTCGGGCTGTCGCGGGCCATCGCCGACGTTGCCGACCGCGCGCGAGCGAAGAAGCTGAACCCCGAGGAAGTGCACGGCGGCACCTTCACCATCACCAACCCCGGCAACTACGGCGCGCAGTTCGGGATGCCGATCATCAACCAGCCGCAGGTGGCCATCCTCGGCGTCGGGACGATCGAGAAGCGGCCGGTGGTGATCGACGACATGATCGGCATCCGGCTGAAGGGCTACCTGACGCTCGGCTACGACCACCGGCTGGTCGACGGCGCCGTGGCCGACCAGTTCATGGCCGAGGTAAAGGCCTATCTCGAGGGGTTCGACGAAAAGAGCGTCTGAAGACCGGCCAGCGGCTAGGGGCTAGCGGCTAGGAAGCCCGATGCGCGAGTTGGACGTCCGCCGATTGGGTGTCGTGCCTTATGCCGCCGCGCTGGCGCTGCAGCGCGAGCTGGTCGAGCAGCGCAAGGCCGGGGCGATTCCCGACACGCTGCTGCTGCTGCAGCATCCCCACGTGCTCACGCTCGGCGTGAAGGGCGACGGCGGGCGCTCGCACATCCTGGCCGCCGACGAGGTGCTGCGCGCCCGCGGCGTCGAGATCGCCGAGACCGGCCGCGGTGGTGACGTGACCTATCACGGCCCCGGCCAGATCGTCGGGTATCCGATCCTCGATCTCGACCCCGATCGGCGCGACGTGCACCGCTACGTCCGCGACCTGGAGGAGGTGATGATCCGGGTGTGCGCGGCCTACGGGCTGGAAGCGGGACGCATCGCCGGGCTGACCGGCGCCTGGATTCGTCCCGACGGTCCGCAGGATCCCTCCATCACCCCCGGGGCATCGTCGCGAAGTTCTGGACCGGCCGAGAAGATCGGCGCCATCGGCGTGCGCATCTCGCGGTGGGTCACGAGCCACGGCTTCGCCTTCAATGTCAGGACCGACCTTGAGTATTTTCGATTGATCGTTCCCTGCGGGATTGCCGATCGAGGCGTGACGTCGCTCGAACGTGAGATTGGCGGGGAGATTCCGCTGCCCGAGGTCGAGGCACGGTTCGTGCAAACCTTCGGTGACGTGTTCGATCGATACGTAACGCCGGTCGATCCGTCACCCTGATGACGAGCGCCACTCGCTGCACCTACAACACGCGCCTGGCGGGCTGGATGAGCGGGCTGGTCGCCACGGCCACCTTTTCCTTCCTCCACACGGCTTACGACCGGCTGCCGATCGTCGTGCCGATCAGCTTCGAGGGCGGCAACCCGCTGCACTTCGCCGCCAAGACCCCCGAGCTCGTCTACCTGCCCTTCGGTCTGCAACTGGCGATGGGCGCGGTCTTCGCCGCCGTGGTGGCGGTGGTGCTGGGGGTCCGCCGGGCCGGCGACGCCAGCGCCTCGGACCTGCAGCGGCGCGTCGTGGCGCAACACACGGCCGAAGGCGTGGCCCTCCTCGCGGCGATCTGGATCGGGTTCCAATCGATCAACGCGTGGCGTCTCACCGAGCTCTGGCGTCGCACGTTCGACCCGTTCATCGAGCTCTACGTCTTCGGCCTGATCACGGCGTTCGCCTTCTCTGTCGTGATCGGCGTACGTGTGGTCGCCAAGGTCCACGAGTCGGGAGCCGGTGTCAGCACGCTGCGTGCGCCGGTGCTCGAGGGCCGTCCCCGTGCCTCCACGGCCGTGCTGGCGGCGCTCCTCGCCCTGGGGATCGCGGCGCCGCTCGCGCTGCTGCTCCTGGTCTGGGACCTGCTGCACCTCTACGCGTAGGGGCCGGCTGAGCGGCGATCAGCGCTCCAGCACTCCCTCGAGCCGCACCCGGTCCCGGGTCGACAGACGCGGGACGATCACCCGAACGCCTGCGGGCGAGAATGTGGCTGGCAAGGAAGCGCCTCGCGTGGGAATGGTGACGCCCGGTTCGGGCACGGCGAAGACGCAGGCCGACCCGGGTCCTCCGATGAGCGCCAGGCGCACGACGCGACTGGCGGCGGCGGCCAGCGCCAGCGGCCCCGGAGGCCACAGCCGCGGCAGCCTCGCGTCGAGGCGGGTCAGCGCCGGCGGGTCGAGGACGTCGGTGACCCGCAGGCCGGCAATGGCGCCGTCGGTCCATGGCACGAACGCCGCGGATGGGGGCCGGCCCAGCAGGGCCAGCGAGACCTCACGCGGCCCGCATCCCGCTTCAAGGCTCGTGAGGGCGACCATCGCGGCACGCAGCGCGTCGGGGGCCGTCGCGAACAGCCGGCGGCGATCGAACCCCTGTTCGACGACGGCCTGTTCGACCAGGTCGAGCTGGGAGGCGCCGGCGCAGACGATCAGCGCCAGCGGGTTGAGGGCCCGGACGCGAATGAGGAGCTGCAGGCCGCCTTCGCCGCTCCATTCCGAGGAGGGTGCGCCGTGCCGGTCGGCGACGATCACCGCAGCGGCGCCGACCAGCACGCCGGGGTCCGCGGTGCCGCGGACGTCGGCGATCGCGTGCTCCGCCGCCGCCGATTGACGGATGTCGAGCGCCTTGCCGCGGGCAACGTCCGCAGAGTCGTCGAGGAGCGTGACGCGGGTCGCCGCCCCCGATGCCACCACGGCGCGCGCGGTGTCGCCGCCCAGCGCGCCCGCCCCGAGGACCACCACCGCCGCCACGCGGATATTCTAGTGACTTCCGTCCCGGGGCTCGGGGCCCGGGGCTCGGGGCTGGACACACGATGACAACGGCACTGGTGACCGGTGGGACGCGCGGGATCGGCTTCGCAATCGCGAAGGCGCTGCTCGATCGCGGGCATGCGGTGGCAATCACCGGCACGACCGACGACGGCATCCTCCGCGCCGAGCATGCCCTGGCTGCGGCCGCCGGGGATGCCACTCGCGTCATGGGTGTGACCTGCGACGTCCGCGACCGCGCGGCCGTGCATCGCGCCGTGGCGGCGTCCGTACAGCGCTTCGGCAGCCTCGACGTGCTGGTCAACAACGCCGGCGTCGGCGTCGGCGGCCCGATCGCGGACCTGGCCCCGGAAGAGTGGGCGCGCCTGGTCGACACCAACCTGACGGGCGTGTTCCATTGCTGCCAGGCGGCGATTCCGCATCTGAAGGCGAAGGGGGCCGGCTGGATCATCAACGTGAGCAGCCTGGCGGGCAGCAATCCGTTCGCCGGCGGAGCCGCCTACTGCGCCACCAAGGCCGGACTCGATGCCTTCAGCGAGGCGCTGATGCAGGAGGTGCGCTACGACGGGATCCGCGTCGCGCACGTCTGTCCGGGGTCGGTGGCCACGGGCTTCAACGGCCGCGAGGTGACGGCCGGCGCCGACTGGAAGCTCCATCCCGATGACGTCGCCCTCGTGATTGCCGACCTCATCGCCCACCCGGGCCGAAGCCTGCCGAGCCGGGTCGAGATCCGGCCTTCGCAGCCGAAGAAGGGGTGACGATGCTCATCGAGTCGGCCTGCGCGCCGCCCTTCCTCAAGAACGGGTTCGTCCTCGGGTGCGAACGCAGCCGCGAGGCGGTCTACATCGACCCCGGGGACGAGGTGCAGGAGCTGCTCGCCCACATCGCCCGCGAGCGACTCACCGTGACGGCGATTCTCCTGACGCACGCCCACGTCGACCACGTGTCGGGGGTGGCGGCGGCGAAGCGGGTGCTGGATGCGCCCATCTGGCTGCACCCCGACGACACCTGGCTGTACGCGCACGCCGTGCAACAGGGCGCGATGTTCGGCTATCGCCTGGAGCAGCCGCCGCCCGTGGACCGCTGGTACGACGGACCGGGCCCGCTCGGCTTCGGTGACTACGACGTGTTGGTCCACCATACGCCCGGACACTGTCCGGGTAACGTGTGCCTGCAGGTGGGACGGCGCGGCGAGCGCGGGATGGACCTCTTCGTCGGCGACACGCTCTTTGCCGGATCGATCGGCCGCACGGACCTGCCGGGCGGCAACTACGAGGTGCTGATGCGCGCCATCAGCGACGTGTTGCTGCCGTTCGGCGACGACGCGCGGGTGCACCCCGGGCACGGCCCCGACACCACCATCGGCCACGAGCGCCGCACCAACGAGTTCCTGCTCGACTGGGCGGCCCGCACCGCCGCTGGCTGAGCGGCCGGCCTCACGCTTTCCTGACCGCGAACTCCATCCGCCCGACCCGCAGCAGGTCGCCGCTGGCCAGCAGGCTCTTGCTCACGCGCTGACCGTTCACGAAGGTGCCGTTCGTGCTCTCGAGGTCCTCGACGAGCACGCCGTCGTCCTGCAGGGTGAGGCGGCAGTGCAACCGCGAGACCAGCGGCGCGTCGACCACGAAGTCGGCCCGGGGGGCCCGGCCCACCGTCTTGATGGCCCCCGGCAGCAGCCGGAACACCAGCGGGTCGGACACTTCCGGCGTCGATTCAATCGTCCACATGCACGTCGTTCCTTGACGCCCAGCGCGTAGGGCGGCTCTTCAGAGCCGCCTCGAGGCGGAGCTGAAGCTCCGCCCTACATGCCGCGCCCCGAGTCCCGAGAGAAGTCGGCGTGAATTGTAACAGGGCGGATCGGCCACCGGGGAACACCGGTTCGAAGCAGGCCGTAAATGTACGTGGCCGGCGCGGAGCGTCGGCCCCGGGGAGGCCATGACACGGTCCAGGAAGCTCACGATCGGCGGTGCGGTGGTCGGGGTCGGGGCGGTGGTCGCCTACATGTCGACGCTGAACGGCGCGTCGACCACCATCGACCCGTCGCGGCTGGCCACGGTGGAACTGGGCACGATGACGCGGTCGGTGGTGGCCACCGGGAAGATCGAGCCGATCACCAAGGTGGAGATCAAGTCCAAGGCCAACGGCATCATCGAGCGGCTGGCCGTGGACGTCGACCACCGGGTCCAGGCCGGCCAGGTGCTGGCCGAGCTCGACAAGGAGAACCTCAACGCCCGGCTACGCGAGGCCCGCGCCAATCTCGAGGCCGCCCGGGCGGCGCTCACCGCCGCCGAGGCCCAGGCCGGCAAGAACGAGATCGAGGCCGAGGCGCCCGAGGTGGCGTTCGCCAAGTCGATGTACGACCGGGCGACCGCGCTCGCCGAGCAGAAGCTCATCTCGCAGGAAGCGCTCGACCAGGCCCGCACGAACTACGACCAGGCCCAGAACCGCCAGCGCGCCGCCCAGTCGCAGCTGCTGGTGAGCCGGGCCAAGGTCGAGGAAGCACGGGCCCAGGTGGCGCAGGCTCAGGCCGCCTCCGAGCGCGCCGACGAGGAGCTGGCCAACTCCACCATCAAGGCGCCGATCCGCGGCACCGTGCTCACCCGCGACGTCGAGATCGGCAGCCCGGTGTCGTCGATCCTCAACCTGGGCGCGAATGCCACCCTGGTGATGACCCTCGGCGACATCCAGCAGGTGTTCGTGCGCGGCAAGGTCGACGAGGCCGACATCGGCTTCGTCAGGCTGGACATGCCGGCCCGGATCACCACCGAGAGCTTCCGCGACAAGGTGTTCACCGGCAAGGTGACGCAGATCTCGCCCATCGGCGTGGAGAAGGACAACGTGACCACCTTCGAGATCGAAGTCTCGATCGAGAACCCCGGCCAGGAACTGAAGGCCAACATGACGGCCAACGCCGAGGTGATCCTCGAGGAGCGGGCCAACGCGCTCATCATTCCCGAGGCGGCGGTCACCTACGACGACCAGAAGGCCGCCTTCGTCGAGGTGGCCGACCCTGGCGCCGAGACCGGCCGTCGCCGGGTGCCGGTCAAGCTTGGCATCGGCAACGGGACGAGGACGCAGGTGACTGACGGGCTCAAGGCGGGGGACAAAGTCGTCCTGCCCGGCTGACATGCGTGAGGCGATTGTCCAGTCGTTCGAGAACCTGCGGGCCAACAAGCTGCGCAGCTTCCTCACGATGTTCGGCATCCTGTGGGGGATCGTCGCGGTGGTCGTGCTCACCGCCACCGGCGAGGGCTTCCAGCGCGGCAACCAGGCGGTGCTCGAAGAGCTCGGCAAGAACATCGCCATCGTCTGGGGCGGTCGGACCACGCTGCAGGCCGGAGGTGAGCGGGCCGGCCGCCAGATCTTCCTGACCCTCGACGACGCGCGGGCGATTGCCGCCCAATCGCCGCTGGCGGCGGTGGTCAGCCCCGAGATCAACCGCGGCGGCCTGCAGGTGAAGAGCCGCTACAACGCCGCGGCGCTCGGCGTCCACGGCATCGAGCCCCAGTACCAGGAGATCCGCACCATCGACGTCGAGCGCGGGCGCGTGTTCGGCTGGCCCGACGAGGCGCAGGTCCGCCGGGTGGCGATCATCGGCGCCGACGCCTGGGCGCAGCTCTTCGGCGGCCGCGAGGGGATCGGTGAGGTCGTGCAGATCAACGGCTTCCCGTACACCGTAGTGGGAAAAATCCGCAAGAAAGAACAGGACAGCAACTACAGCGGGCCCGACAACGACAAGGTGTTCGTGCCGTTCGCGGCGATGGCTCGCGACTTCCCCCGGACCGGGGCGCCGCCGGGCGCCGTGTCGCAGATCATCGTCGCGCCCAAGCCCGGCGTGGTGGCCGGGCTCGAGAGCGTGCTGACGGCGCGCACCGGCCGCATCGCCGACATCGACTGGCCGCTGGAGCGCGACGTGCGCCGGGTGCTGGCCGCCCGGCACGACTTCCGGCCCGACGACCGCGACGCGCTGAGCGTCTGGGACACTTCGCTCGAGACGCTGATGTTCGGCCGGATGATCGGCACCATGCGCGACTTCTTCTGGGTGGTGGGCCTGGTCACCCTCGCCCTGGGCGGGCTGGGCGTGATGAACATCATGCTGGTCGCCGTGCGCGAGCGCACGCGCGAGATCGGCGTGCGCAAGGCGCTCGGCGCCACCACCGCCACCGTCCAGCGCCAGTTCTTCCTCGAAGGCTTCTTCCTCACGATGCTGAGCGGCTCGGTCGGGTTCGTGCTCGCCGCCGCGCTGTGCGCCGCCGTCAACACGCTGCCGATGCCGGCGCGGTTCCAGGGCCTGGTGATGACCTGGGAATCAGGACTGCTGGCGCTGGCCGTGCTCGTCGTCATCGGCGTGGTCACCTCAACCTATCCGGCGCGCCGGGCGGCACAGCTGCCGCCGGTCGAGGCGCTGCGCTACGAGATGTAGGGATGGCGATCTCGGCGTCCGACCACGCGATCACGTTGCCCTGTCCAGCGCCGGCGCGCCGGCGTGCGCCCTTCGGCGCCCTGGCCGGCGACATCGTGCGCGAGGCCGCGGCCGGGCTGTCGCGCAACCGCGTGCGGGCCGGCCTGTCGATGCTCGGCATCTCGTGGGGCATCGTGTCGGTGGTGATGCTGCTGGCCTACGGCAACGGCTTCCAGGCCGCGCTCGATCGCGGCTTCCGCGGCGCCTTCGGCGACGCGGTGGTCATCGCCTGGCCGGGCCAGACCTCGACCCAGGCCGGCGGCGAGCGGGCCGGCAAGCGGATTCAGCTCACCGAGCAGGACGTGCTGTCGGTGCAGGGCCTGCCCTTCGTGAAGTTCGTCAGCCCCGAGTTCATCCGTGAGTTTCCGATGAGCTGGGGCACGAAGCAGGCGTCCTACCGCGTGCGCGGCGTCGCGCCTGAGTACGCGGTGATGCGCAGCCAATGGGTGCAGGCCGGGCGCTTTCCCGACGCCGAGGACCTGCGGCTGCAGCGCCGCGTCGTCTTCATCGGCAGCGAGGTGGCCCGCAAGATGTTCGGCAACGTGCCGCCGGTGGGGCAGCGGCTGCGCATCGGCGGCATGTCGTTCGAGGTGGTCGGCGTGCAGCGCGAGAAGGTGCAGCTCTCCAACTACATGGGCTCCGACAAGGAGTCGGTCTACATCCCCTACACCACGGCCGGCCAGCTCTGGAACACCGAGTACACCACGGTGATGGTCTACCAGGCGGTGGACGCGTCCAAGGAAGAGCAGGCGACCCGTCACGTGAAGGAGGCGCTGGGCAAGCGGCTCGGCTTCAATCCCGGCGACGAGCGGGCGCTGCGCCTGTTCGGTTCGTCGCAGACGGCGCAGATCACCCAGGGCATCACCCTGGGGCTGAAGCTGGTGCTGGGCTTCATCGGCGTGCTCACCCTGGCCATCGGCGGCATCGGCGTGATGAACATCATGTTCGTCTCGGTCACCGAGCGCACCCGCGAGATCGGCATCCGCAAGGCGCTGGGCGCGCGGCGCAGCGCCATCCTGCTGCAGTTCCTGCTCGAGGGCGTGGCGACGGCCGTGGCCGGCGGGGCGGCCGGTGTCGTGGCCTCGTGGGCGCTGGTGATGCTGGTGAGCCCGCGGCCGTTCCTGTCGGAGCTGCTCGACGACCGCTCGCAATCGGCCGACATCCACCTGGTGCTGTCGGCTGAGCTGCTGCTCGTCTGCACCGGCATCCTGATGGCCGTGGGACTCGTGAGCGCGCTCGTGCCTGCGATCCGCGCCTCGCGGCTCGACCCGATCGAGGCGCTGCGCTACGAATAGCCCGCGCAATCGCCGCCACGTCGTCGTCGCTATCGCGCCAGGCCTTCGCACAGCAAATTTCCCGTCCCTCCAGCGGCGGTTGCCGTTCTGTGCCACGATGCCCCGATAGTCGCCGCTTCCGACCTTCGAGGTGGATTCATGGACAGCATGAGATGCATCTTCGCGACGGTGGCGCTGGCCGTGGCGCCTGCTGCGCTGAAGGTGGCCGTCGTCGACGAGCCGCCGTTCACGGCGGTGCAGGCGGAACTGCTGTCGGTCCCCAACTCCTACTCGAACGCCTGGGGCGACTACGACAACGACGGCGACCTCGATCTCGCGGTCTCGCTGGGCACCGGCGAGGTGCGGCTCTACCGCAATGACAACGGCGTGCTGACCAGTGTCGGTGCCGCGGCCGGGATGCCGCAGGCCGGCAGCCATGAGTTGCGCGGCCTGAGTTGGGGCGACTACGACGGCGACGGCGACATCGATTTGCTCGGCGGCTCGACGCCGACCGACAAGCTGACCAAAGTGATGCGCAACGACGGCGGAACGTTCACCGACGTCGCCGCCGAGATCGGCCTGACCATCCCTGGCCGATCGGCCCGCCAGACCAACTGGGTGGACTACGACAACGACGGCGATCTCGACGTCTACTCGGCCGATCGCTCCGGCGACAACAAGCTGTTCCGCAACGACGGCAGCAAGTTCACGCACGTGTTCGTCGGCGTCGGGCCCACCGATCCCCGGCCGACGGTCGGCGCCTGCTGGCTCGACACCGACAACGACGGCGATCTCGACCTGTTCCTGGCCAACCAGTCGGGTGCCGCCGATGCCTTGTGGCGCAACGACAAGACGGCGTTCGTGGACATCGCCGCCCAGCTGGGCATGGCCGGTCCGCCGCGGACCAAGGCGGAGGGCGGAGTCGGGTGCGCCGTCGGCGACTACGACAACGACGGCCACCTCGACATCTTCGTGCCCAACTACGGCCACAACCAGCTGTACCGGAACAACGGCAACGGCACCTTCACCGACGTCGCGGCGAAGGTCGGCCTGGCGGTGGAGAACCACGCCGTCGGCTCCGACTGGGGCGACTACGACAACGACGGCGACCTGGATCTGTCGGTCATCTCCTACGTCGGCGAAGTTGGCGCCCAGACGCCGCTGAACGCGCTGTTCCGCAACGACGGCGCCAAGGCGCTTCGTCAACGTGCTGACCAAGGACAGCCCGCTCAACCGCGGCCGACCACGCCTCGCAGTTCGTCGACTACGACAACGACGGCGGCATCGACCTGTCGATCACCGACGGCTACGGGCCAGTCGGCGGCCATTTCGTCTTCCGCAACACCCTGCCGGCCGCGGCGAAGAAGCGCAGCCTGAGCGTGACCGTCCTCGACGCCAAGGGACACCAGACCCGCTTCGGCGCCGAAGTTCGGCTGTTCGATCGCGCCGGCCGAGTTCTCGCCGCCCGGCAGGTCGTCACCGGCGGCGGCTACAACTCGCAGCGTGCGGCCCCGGTGCACTTCGGCCTGGCCGCCGTCGCGCCGGTGCGCGTCGAGGTGACGTTCATGACCGCGTCCGGCCGCAAGACGCAGACGCTGCAAGCCGTCGACCCGGCGCAGTATGCCGGCAAGAGCCTGGTCGTCAAGGAGGCGAACTGATCCGCGGCCGCCCGATCACCGCGTCGGACGGCCGGCGTGTCCATGTCTTGGAAGACGCTCGCTCAATCCGGAGCCTTCGGGAGGTCCCCGTGCACATCAATCTGCAGTCATTTCCGCACATCCGTCCTCCTCGTCATCGTCACGGCTGCCGCCTGGCTGGCGGCGCCCGCTGCGTCAGCCCAGACCGCCGAGCTGCGCGGCACCGTCGTCGACTCGACGGGCAGCTCCCTTCCGGGGGTCACCGTGTCGATCGTCCACACCGGCACCGGCGTGGCACGCGAGCGTCGTCACCGACGTGCAGGGCGTGTTCCGGGCGCCGGCCCTGCAGCCGGGACCCTATAGCGTCGACTCGAGCCTGAGCGGATTCGGCACCGACTCACGACGCCTGGTGCTCACCGTCGGCCAGATTGCCGACCTGCGGATCACCCTGTCGGTTGGCGCGGTCCAGGAGAGCGTCGAGGTGGTGGGCCGCGGCGCCACCGTGGAGATCGAGACCACCAAGTCCGATCTCTCGGCGGTCGTGAACCAGGAACAGCTGTCCGAGCTGCCGGTGCTCAACCGCGGCTTCGTCGGCCTCGCCCAGTTGCTGCCCGGGGGTGGACCGGCGCGGACGGCCGACGGCCGCTTCGGCATCTCGACCGCCTTCGGCGGCACCAACGTCCGCAGCATGTACTCGATGCAGATCGACGGCGGCGTCATGGATCACCCGATCTACGGCTTTGCCATCGTCAACGTCAGCCAGGACGCGGTGCAGGAGTTCCGCGTGCTGCGCAACCAGTTCGACACCGAGTACTCGCGGGCCGGCACCGCGGTGGTCAACGTGGTGACCCGGTCCGGCACCAACGACCTGAGCGGCCGGGTGTCGTACTTCGGGCGCGATCGACGCCCTCAACGCCAAGAACGCCTTCGCCACCACCAAGCCGCCGTTCGACGCCAACCGCTTCAGCGCGGCGGTCGGCGGCCCGATGGTGCTCAACAAGGCGTTCCTCTTCGGCACGGTTGAATACAACCGGCAGAACTCGGTCCGCATCATCGCGCTGCCGGCGGCCAATCCCTTCGCCGCCGACTACAACGGCGTCTACGACAACGGCACACGGGCGAAGCTGGCGCAGGCGAAGGTCGACTACACCGCCAATAACCGCCATGCCTTCAGCGTCCGCTATCTGTACGACAACGACGACATCGTCGAGACCTACGAGCTGGCCGAGAACACGGCGCTCGATTTCTCGATCTCGCCGCGACCTGGAACTGGACGCTGGGTCAGTCGACGCTCAACACCGCCACCGTCCAGTTCATGGACCAGGACACCCAGCGCTTCCAGACGACGCACCGACACGCAGGTGATCCGGCCGTCGTTCACCTCGGGCCGATCGCCCAACCTGCCGCAGGGGTTCCCGCGCCAGCGCTACACCTTCAACGACACGTTCTTCTGGTCGCAGCGGCCGGCACTCGACGAAGTTCGGCGTCCGGATGGCGATAGAGGACCTCGACTACCTCGCCGACTACTACGGCGCCGGCGTCTGGCAGTTCAACACCGATCGGGCGTTCAACCAGGCCGATCGCACGACCTGGCCGACCCGGTTCACGCTGGGCAGCGGCCCGGCGACCCGGAACTACCAGAACATCGAGTGGGGCTTCTTCGCGCAGGACGACCTGCGGCTGGGCAATCTCACCCTCAACCTCGGGCTGCGCTACGACTTCGACAGCAACCTGCGCAGTCCCGACCTCGATCGCCGACCTGTTGGCCGATCCGCAGTTCGCCGGCCTCGAGACCATGGTGACCGCCGACCGCGGCAACGACCTCAACAACCTCCAGCCGCGTCTCGGCTTCGCGTGGGACGCGCGCGGCGACGGACGGCACCGTGCTTCGTGGCGGCCTGGGCCTCTACTCGGGCCGCAACCGGCCGTGGTTCAACATCCGCGGCGACGTCGTGAGCAATCAGTTCACTGCCGAGGTCACCGACCCCAACCTGCTGCAGTTCTATCCCGATCAGACGGCGGTGCTCGGCGGCCGCACGCTGGAGGACTACATCCGCACCGCCGGCGGCCGGGCCATCTACCTGCCGGGCGACGACCTCAACCTGCCCTACGTCATCAGCGCGACCATCGGCATTGCCAAGATGCTGCCCGGCGACACGTCGCTGGAGGTGGACTTCATCCACCAGGCGCAGAAGGACCTGCAGACCGGGCGCGACGCCAACCTGCCGGCCGTCGGACCGATCACCACCAACCCGCGGCCGTACCCGCAGTTCTCGTCGGTGACGCTCATCAACTCGCTGACCAATTCGGACTACGACGCGCTGCAGGCCCAGTTGCGGCGCCGCTACCGCGGCACCAACTGGCAGGTGTCCTACACCTACGCCAAGGCGATCTCCGACAACACCAACGACAACGCCAGCACCAACACCGACCCGTGGAACACCTTCGGCAACGACGACCGCGGGCTCGACGAGAACGACCGCCGCCACGCCTTCTCGCTGTCGGTGATCGCGCCGCTGCCCTGGGGCATCCAGCTGGCGACGATCGTCTCGCTGCGCAACGGCAACCCGTGGGACGTCACCGCCGGCCAGGATCTCGATCGCGACGGCAACAACCAGGACCGGCCGGCCGGGCTGGTCAAGAACGCCGGCGGCCGGGAGAGCGACGGCAACCTGGCCATCATCAACGCGTTCCGCCAGTCGCGGAATCTCAGCCCGATCACCATGGAGCAGCTGGCGCGCACGTCCGGCGACCGGCTCGTGGACCTGCGGGCCACCAAGCAGTTCGCCCTGGGCTCACGCGTGCGCTTCGACGTGTTCCTCGAGTCCTACAACCTGTTCAACACCGTCAACTACGAGAACCCGAGCGGCGTGATCACGTCGGGCAGCTTCGCCGCCTACACGACCGCGCGCGACGCCCGGCAGATCCAGTGGGGGGCCCGTATTCAGTTCTGAGCGCCGGGTCCGTCCGTGTGCCCCTTCGCCAGGCCAGGGCCGGCTCACGAGCCGCCCTGGCCGCCGCACGACCGTCGCCTCCCGTTCACGCCCGACGGATACCGTAGCCCGTTCGCGCTCGGCCCCATGCGCCGCCCGGCCGTAACCTGCCCGTAACCCGTCAGACATGCGTGCGAAACATGAATGACGTACATGTAACAGCCATGACTCTTGCGCCCTCTCGAGCCCACGGTTTGCTGCACATCCGACGGCTGCTTCCGGTTGCGGCCGCCGCACTCCTGGCGTTCGACGCCGGTTCCGCCGCAGCTGCCGACGCCTCGAACGAGGCGCTCCTGCGCCTGCTGCAGGTCCTGCGCGACCGTGGGTCGATCAGCGCGCAGGAGTACGACGACATCCGTGGCCTGGCCGAGGCGCCCGCGGCCCGTCCTGCGGTGAGCCCGCCGGCGCCGGACATCGCCCTCCGCGAGGCCGCGCAGGACACGGCGATTGCCGAGGTCAAGGCCGCCACCACCGGCACCCCGGCGCCGGTGGTGAGCCGCGCGCTCGCCGGCAAGTGGTACGAGCGCCTCAGCCTGCGCGGTTACACCCAGTTCCGTGGCAGCGAGGTCACCTCGGAGAGCGGCGCGGTGCTCGAGGTGCCGGCCGACCGCTCCGTGAACCCCAACGAGTCGTTCGCCCTCCGCCGCGGACGCGTGGTGCTGAGCGGCGACGTCGCCGAGCACCTCAGTCTCTACGCGCAGACCGACTTCAACGGCTCCACCGGCACCGGCGACTTCGCCCTCCAGATGCGCGACCTCTACGGCGACGTCTGGCTCGACAAGAACAAGACCTTCCGCGTGCGCCTCGGGCAGTCGAAGGTGCCGTACGGCTGGGTCAACCTCCAGTCGAGCCAGAACCGGGCGCCGCTGGAGCGTCCCGACGCGATCAACAGCGCCGCCGAGGGCGAACGCGATCTGGGAGCGACGGTGATGTGGGCGTCCACGACCGCCCGGCAGCGATTCCGCGACCTGGTCGCGCAGGGGCTGAAGGGCATCGGGCGACTACGGCGTGGCGGCCGTCGGGCTCTATTCCGGTCAGGGACTGAACCGGCCGGATCAGAACGGCGATCCGCACGTGCTGGCGCGGGTGTCGTATCCGTTCAAGACCGCCGGCGGGCGGTTCATGGAGTTCGGCGTCCAGGGTTATCACGGGCATTTCGTCGTGCCTACCCAGGCCATCACCAGCGACGGGGCCACCTTCACACCCACGCAGCCCGATGACGGCGTGCTCGACACGCGGCTGGCGCTGACCGCGATCGTCTATCCGCAGCCCATCGGCGTCGAGGCCGAGTGGAACTTCGGCGAGGGTCCCGAGCTCTCGGCGGACCTGCGGTCGATCGAGTCGCGGTCGCTCCAGGGCGGCTACGTGCAGCTCAACTACCGGACGCGCCATGCCTCCGGTGTGCTGGTTCCCGTTCGCGCGGTGGAACTACTACGACGGCGCCCGCAAGTTCGCCCGCAATGCGCCGCACAACGACGTCAACGAACTGGACTTCGGCGTCGAGTTCGCCCGCTGGGCCGAGGTGGAGATCACCGGCGTCTACACCCACACCATCCGGCGGACCCGCACCAGCACGTTCCCGTTCGAGCCGACGCGCGACGCCAACCGGCTGGGATTCCAGGTGCAGTGGAACTACTAGGGGCTAGGGGCTAGGGGCTGGGGACTGGGGCGTGCGACTGTCACGCTTCGCATCGCCGCGTTCTCACGGCGATGCACAAGCCCTGAATTGAGGTGCAGCTGCTCGCAGCGTGGCTGGGCGCGCGCCAGTCCCCAGTCCCCAGCCCCCAGGGCTAGAATGCAGGGGTGAGCGTCGCGGCGCATCTCGGCATCAAGACCAGCGAGTACGACCAGCAGATCAGGACGTTCATCCCGTACTACGCCGAGATCCTCGAGCATGCCGCCGCCTCGCTCGACGCGCTGGACCGGCCGGCCCGCGTGATCGTCGACCTGGGCACCGGATCGGGAGCGCTGGCGGCTCAGTGCCTGAAGCGCCTGCCCGAGGTCCGCGTCATCGGGATCGACACCGACGCGGCGATGCTGGCGATGGCCGGGCGCCGGTTGGGCAAGGCGCTGACGCCGGTGATTGCCGATTTCGAAGCCGCGCCCATTCCCAAGTGCGACGTCGTGACCGCGTCGTTCTCCCTGCATCACATCACCACGCCGGCGGCCAAGGCCAAGGTGTTCGAACGGGTGTACGAGTCGCTGTCGCCGGGCGGGATGCTGATCGACGCCGACTGTGTCACCGCCGCGAGCGACGCGCTCCAGAAGCGCGACTTCCTGGCCTGGCACGCCCACCTGGCGGCCAGCCACGGCAAGGCCGGCGCCACGAAGTTCCTGCGCGCGTGGGCCCACGAGGACACCTATTTCACGCTCGACCTGGAGACCTCGCTCCTGCGCGGCCGCCGGATTCGTCGTCGACGTGCCCTGGCGGCGCGACGCCTTTGCGGTGATCGCCGCCACCAAGCCGCGGAAGGCCCGGCCTCGCCAAGAAGCCGCCGTCCTGAACCGACGCCGCGACGCCCTGGCCTACAATCAGCCGCGCGTGTCGAACTTCTGGGAAGTGTTCGAGGCGGCGGCGGATCGCTTCCCGGACAACGTCGCCGTCGAGGTGCAGCGCCGCGACGCCCTCGAGCGCGTCACCTACCGCGAGCTGCGGGCGATGGCCGAGGCGGTGGCCCGCTGGCTCCTCGCCGAGGGCGTCCACAGGCGCGACCGCTGCGCCATCCTCGCCGACAACGACGCGCGGTGGTGCGGGGTCTACCTCGGGATGCTGCGCATCGGCGCCGTGGCGGTGCCGCTCGACACCAGCTACTCCGCGGCCCAGGTGCAGACGGTGCTGTCGGCGTCCGGGGCCCGACTGCTGGTCTGCGGCACGCGCCTGCTGCCGACCGCGCGGCAGGCGCTGGAGGTCACGCCGCTGCCGCTCGTGCGGATGTACGCCGATCCGGGCGATCCCACGACGCTCGGTGGACGCGATGGTCGACGGCGGCGCGAACTCGCCGCTGGCGTCCTGTCCGGCGGCGCGCGACGACGCCGCGGTCATCCTCTACACCTCGGGCACGACCTCCGACCCGAAGGGCGTGGTGCTGACGCACGGCAACCTCGCCGCCGAGCGCGAGTCGGCCTTCGCCGTGGTCGACGTCAGCGAGCAGGATGCCGTGCTCGGCGTGCTGCCGCTCTTCCACTCGCTGGCGCAGATGGCCAACCTGCTGCTGCCGTTTGCGGTTGGCGCCCGCGTGGTCTATCTCGAGACGCTCAACACCACCGACCTGCTGAAGGCGCTGGCCGAACGCCGCATCACGATCTTCGCCTGCGTGCCGCAGTTCTTCTATCTCATCCACCAGCGCGTGATCGGCGAGGTGGCGAAGGGCGGTGTCGCTGACCCGCACCGCATTCCGCGCGCTGCTGGCCACCAACCTGCGGCTGCGGAAGGTGGGCATCAACATCGGGCGGATCGCTGTTCGGCAAGGTCCACACGGTGCTCGGCGGTCACATGCGGCTGCTGGTGACCGGTGGCTCGAAGTTCGATCCGGCCATCGGGCGGGATCTGTATGGCCTGGGCTTCACGATCGTCCAGGCCTATGGCCTCACCGAGACCTCGGGTGCGGCCACCATCAGTGCAGCCTGACGAGGCGCACCTCGACACCGTGGGCCGTGTGCTGCCGGGCAGCGACCTGAAGATCCTGCCGCCGGACGGCGAGGCCGAGGACGGCGAGATCGCCATCCGCGGGCCGATCGTGATGCAGGGCTACTTCAACCGGCCCGAGGCCACGGCGGAGGTGATGCGCGACGGGTGGTTCCTGACCGGGGATCTCGGCCGCCTCGACGGCACCGGCCGCCTGACCATCACCGGCCGGAAGAAGGAGATGATCGTGCTCGCCTCGGGCAAGAACATCTACCCCGAGGAGATCGAAGCGCACTACCGCAAGTCGTCGATCATCAAGGAGCTCTGCGTGATGGGCGTGACCCGCCCCGACGAGCCGACGACCGAGCGGCTGCACGCGGTGATCGTGCTCGACCAGGAGGTGCTGAAGGCCCGCAAGATCGCCAACGCCGGCGACCTGCTGCGCTTCGAGATGGAAGGCCTCGGCGCCAGCCTGCCGGCGCACAAGCGGGTGCTCGGCTACGACGTGTGGTTCGAGCCGCTGCCGCGCACGACCACCGGCAAGTTGCGGCGCTTCGAGATCCAGCGCCGGCTGACGGCCAGGGCCGCCGAGAAGCAAGCCGAGGCGGCCGCGCCGCTGACCGCGGCCGACCAGGACTGGCTCGATGACACCCATGCGGGTCACGCGCTCGCCCTCGTGCGGCAGCGCGCCAAGGACGGCGCCGCCGTACGCCCCGACTCGAATCTCGAGCTCGACCTCGGACTGGACAGCATGGAGCGCGTGGAGCTGCTCACCGAGCTCGAGCAGCGCTTCGCGCTCAAGGTGCCCGAGGCGACCGCCCACCAGATCGTGACCGTGCGCCAGCTGGTGGAGGCGGTGCGGCCGGACGGGGATGTTGCTCGGTGCTACGGCCGTGGACGCCGCCTGGAGCACGCTGCTCCGCGATCTGCCGCCCGACACCGACCCGGTGCTGAGCCGCCTGCTGGCGCCTCGACGACTGATGATGCCGCTGCTGTGGCTGACCGTGCGGGTCGTCCGGCGGCTCCTGACGCGGGTGCGCGTGTCGGGCCTCGAGCACCTGCCCGCTGACCGGCCCATTCCTCATCTGCCCGAACCACCAGGGCTACCTCGATCCGTTCATCCTGTGCGGCGTGCTGCCGTATCGCACCTTCAAGGAGATGTTCGTGGTCGGGGCGGCCGAGTACTTCCAGACGCCGTTCATGGCCTGGGTGGCCCGCCAGATCAACTGCGTGCCGGTCGATGCCGACGCGTCGCTCGTCCCGGCGATGAAGGCCGGCGCCTTCGGCCTGGCGCACGGCCGGGTGCTGCTGCTGTTCCCGGAAGGGGAGCGCTCGATCGACGGCACCGTCAAGCGTTTCAAGAAGGGCGCACCGATTCTGGCGCAGCATGCCAACGCGCCGATCGTGCCGGTGGCGCTACGCGGCCTCTACGAGCTGTGGCCGCGCGGCAAGGGCATCGACTGGAGCGTCATCTGGCCGTGGAGCCCGCATCGCGTCCGCATCGCCCTGGGTCGGCCGATCACGGTTGGCGAAGGCGAAAGCTACGCGGACGCCGCGAACCGGTTGCGGGACACCGTGGACGCGATGTGGCAGCGCCTGTAGGCCCGGGCGGATCGCGCCGAGCGTTGAACCGGGCACCCGGCGGGTCCTGTCACGGGGCAGCCCACCGTGCGAAGGGGTGCTCGGGTGTCAGCACGGTAGACGCACCCCCTCGCCCGGCGGGCGCCCGCCCCGTGCCACCCGCCAGCCCGGGTGAACGCTCCGCGCGGGCGTCGCTGACGGGCCATTCGATCAGCTCTTCGTGAACACCTGATGGTTGTTGACCTTCTGCCCCTGCGCGTTGGTGCCGGTGGAGGTGACCGTCATGGACTTGCCGTCGGCCGAGACCACGCGCGTGTTGACGGTGGTCGGTTTGCCTTTCAGCGTGTACGAGGTCTCGATGGTGTTCGTGTTGGTCCGCTTGGCCACGACCATGTCGCCGTCGGGGTTGCCGGTCACGGGTGCGGGCTTGCCGTCGAGGGTGGCCGTGTACTCCCAATGGACCTTCGAGCCGTCGGGGCCGAGGAGGTCGACGACGGCCTTCACGCCCTGGCCGACGACGGTGAAGGTGACGGTCCCGCTCTTCGGGGTGGGGCCGGGAGAATACTTCGAGTCGGCGACGTTGAGCGTCCAGGTGCCGAGTCCGGGGATAGGGCCCTGCGCGGTGCCAGTGCTGCCGACGAGGGCTATCAGGACGCCGGCGCTGGCGATCGATCGTAGGGTCTTCAGGGTGCTGACCGTCATAGACACTCCTCTCCAGCGAGGGTTGCGGGACAGACGAGTGGCGAGCCTACCGCAGCGCCGGTAGGGCTGTCACGGGGCAGTCCACCGGGCGAAGGGTGCTCAGTGTCAGCTTCAGTCAGTACTCTCCTCGGTGAACTGCGGTCCGTAGGCTGCCACACCTGACACACCAGACATGGCAAGCGGGTCCAGCACCAAAACCATGAAGGCCGCGTCGGGGATTCCTTCCCACTGGCTCCTTAAGCCGTGCCTCGAGGCGGGTTCGAAACCGAAGCGTGGGTAGTACTCCGGATGGCCGACGACGACCACGAACGGGACGCCGCGCTCCTCGAGAATCCCGAGACCGCGAGTCACCAGCTGCAAGCCGATGCCTTGGCGCTGGTAGTCCGGAAGCACGGCCATCGGCGCCAATCCCATCCCGACGATGCGTCGTCCGACGCCCTCGACCACCACCGGGGAGAAGAGGATGTGACCGACGACGCCGTCCAGTTCCGCCACCAGTGACACCGAGTCGACGGCAGCCTCCCGCAACCTGTCGACCAGGTCGGCCTCGGCCCGCTGCCCGAAGGCGGCCTCGTTCACGCGCCGAACCGCCGCGACGTCGTCATGCCTCTCCGGGCGGATCGTCACGCGTCCCTCGTCCTGTGCCACGCCAGCAGCAAGTGAACGACGTTGGCCATCACCGCACCAAGGTTGGCGTGGAAATCCCGGCCGGCATGGCGTATCGGCTATCGTCGCTGATACCACGCAGCTCGCAGAATCCGATCCCGCTCAGCCGCGCCGCCCGTGCCCCGCCGCTTCCCTCCCACGCGACACACAAGGCGCCGGTGGCCGCGCGAACCTCGGCGGCCCGAACCGCGTCGACGATGTCCTCATCGCCGCTTGCGACAGCCCCGACGTGCACTCGGAAGTTGCCGTCGATCATGCCTGCCGCACGCGTGAACCGCTGTAACTGCCGTGGATCGGCGTCGTGGCGGGGGAGCGGCTTGGTATTGAAGCGATTCTTGTAGTCGTGCTCGACGGTGGCGCTGGCCACCACGACGTCGCCTACCCGGACGCCGTCGGCGAGGCTCCCGGCGGCGCCCGCGCACAGCAGCAGGTTCGTACCCGGACACCGGTCGATCAGGTACTGCGTCTGCACGCCGTACTGCGCCTTGCCGTTCCCACCCACGGCGAGCAGCATGTCCAGCGACGGGAGCAGGTGGCACCCGATCGTTCCGACCAGCAGCGCTTCTGACGAAACACCCTGCCGGGCGAACGCGTCGAGAAGCGCTCGTGCCTCGTTCGGGTCTGGTGCCGCAATCAGGGAGGCCATAGGCTGACGTCTTACGAACGTCGATCAGGCCTTCTCGGCCACCACCGCCCGACTTGCCGACAGTACGCCTCGTAGTCTCCAGCGAAGGTCTGCTGCAAGGTGGGCTCCTCGTACAAGATGACGAACAAGTGGGTGATGAGGAGGAACGCGCCGGCATAGCCGAGCAGCAGCATCGATCGGTAGAAGAGCGCGGCACCGGCCAAGGCAAGGCCGGCGCCGACGTACATCGGATTCCGGATCAGTCGATATGGGCCTCGAACCACGAGCTGGCGAGGCGGATCGAACGGTGCGGGGGTCCCTCTGCCGACGACCACGAACGTGAGGATACACGCCGTCGCGAGCGCTGCGCCGCAGGCTCCGAGAAGCATCCCGGCAACCTGCCAGGCGCCGACGACTCCCGGTGGACTGATGCCGGTTGAGGACAGGAGCCGATCCGGAAGCCATACGAGGAGAACACCGATGAAAAGCGCCGAGTATGTGGCTGCGCGAGCGAAGAGGAACATCACTGCACTCCACGAGGTATGCGGCAGCTATCTCAATGCCTGGCTCCAAGGCCGTCGCTAACGGCACACTGCCGGCGTGAGCTCCGATCAGGCGGACTTGGCGCTCGGCTTGTTGTCGTCATCGATCGGCCGGCGCACGCCGTTCACCAGACTGGTGCGGACCACGGTCACGACGCTCTCGGCGATCGGCCACGGCGCGTGGTTGGCAGCCGCCCAGTAGGTGACCCGGGCCGTCGCCGAGGTCCGGCCCCGAGCCCACGGCTGCTCGACCTCGAACTGCGGGTACACGAACAGGTTGTCCTGCGCCGCCGCGGCCGCCAGCGGCGTGAACGTGAAGCGCGGCACGACGTAGAGCAGGTGCGGATCGAGACGATCGTCGCGCGGATCCACGAACTGCAGGCCGCGCCGGGCCACATCCATGATCACCGAGACGAGCGTGTACCACGACACTTGCCTGGCGTTGTTGAGGTGGCGCTCGCGAATCTCGATGCCGTAGGGATGCGCGGGCGGATCGGGCGCCACGCCGTGCCGCCGGCGGTGTGAGCCGCGATGGATGGCGATGTGCGCCACCGGCACTCTCGTCCGCGCTTTGCGGCTGCCATCGGGCCGCAGGACGTGGAAGTCCATCACCAGGTCGTCCTGGTCGGGGTGAGGCAACGAGAAATGCAGCTGCTTGTCGGCCAGGCGCGCCGGCTGCTTGAACTCCACGTCGAAGCGGCTGACGCCCTTCACGAGCGATCGCTTGTGCAGGTAGTGCCACAGCGTCTCGATGTACCACTCGGCGCTCACGCTGCCGGCCGAGTTGAGCATCTCGGGCTCGATCGCCTTGTGCCGGGTGTCGAGCACCGCGCCCAGGGCCTTGCTGGCCGCATCGACCGCCTTGCCGGCCGCACCTACGGCTTTGCGGACGTCGTCGCGGCGGGGAACACGCATTGCTGGAGGTCTAGGGTCGTCCGGGCCCCAGCGTGCGGGTGAGCCATGCGGTGATCGCGCCGGTCACGTTCGCGCTCACCTGCTTGGTCTCGAGCGTGGCGTACTCGCTCACCTCGCCGGTCTTCGCCGGCACGAGCAGGTGGTTGACGCCGGCCACCTTCGCCACCTCGACGTCGGCCTTGCGGTTGCGGGCGCGTGCCTGTGCGGCCAGCGCGTCGGCGTGATGCGGTGGCACCTGCGTGTCGAGCTCGCCCTGCACGACCAGCACCGGCTGGCGGGTGTCGTTCATCAGGCGGGCGGGGTCGAAGGCGAGGTAGCTCGCGAACCACGGCGTGTCCGCCTGCTGGCGGAGCGGATCGGGCACGCCGTCCCACGACCCCTTGCCCGTGGCGGCGGCGTTGATGCGGGCCTGCAGCTCGGCCTTCGCCTTCTTGTCCGCGTCGGAGACCTTCAACTGATCGAGGAGGTGCTGCTGCTGCTCGAGCACGAGCGCTCCACCGGTACCCGAGGCGCCGGCCACCATCACCAGGGCCTTCACGTCGCGTGTCGCCGCGCCCAGTTGCAGCGCCACCCACGCGCCTTCGCTGTAGCCGACGACCGCGATGCGCTCGTCGTCCACGTCCTTGCGCCCCCTGCGCAGGTAATTCACCACCGCGCGGGCATCCTCGGCGTAGTCGGCGATCGTCGCGGTTTCCGGCCGGCCGCCGCTCTGGCCAACGCCCCGCTTGTCGTAGCGCACTACCAGGAAGCCGGCCTCGGCGAGCGCCTTGGCGAGGTGCCCGATCACCGGGATGCCGGCGACCATGCCGTCACGATCGGCGGGCCCGGATCCGCCCGACGAGCACCACCGCGGGCTGTTCACCGGCGGCGCTTGCCGGCCTGGTCACCGTCCCGGCCAGGTTGAAGCCGTTGGCGGCGATCCGCACCGACTCGTCGCCGTCGATCGTGAACGAGGTCATCCGCGACGCGGCCGACGCCACGTCCTCGCGGGCCACCTCGAGCGACTGCGTGGCCACGCTCAGGCGCACCATGCCCCCCGTCTCGTCGGCCCAGAGCACCACCACGAGCTCGCCGCTGGGGTTCTTCATCGCCAGCGTGTAACGCTTCGCCGCGAACGTGCGCTTCGGGGTCTCGATCGACTCGGTCGTGACCTCGGTGACCACGACGGGGATCTCGGCCTGCGGGGCGATGTAAGCCTTGAACTCGGCGCCGACGGCGGCGCCGGTCAGCCGCGCCGCCAGCGCTGCGTAGCTGCCGAAGAACACGTTGGGGAGCACGACCGGGTCGGTGGAGACCGGGTCGATCTTCTCGGTGCTCTTGCCGCCTTCGGTGATGGTGTTCACGGCCTTGCCGTCGGCAAACGTCGTCCTGAGGGTGACCTCTTGGCCTTGCACCGAGGCATCCAGCTCGAGCGCGCGCGGCCGCCACTCGGCGTCGTAGCGCACCTCGACGTGTTTCACCGTGGTGCCCACGGGCGGGTTGAGGCGCGACGTGCCGCGCAGGATCCACCCATCGGCTTGACGGGTCGTCGCCAGTTCTTCCCGTCCGATCACCTGGCCGGCCAGGAACACGACATACACATCCCCGCCGAGGGACTCGGCCGGCCGCGGCGGCGGTGGCGTCTGTGCGCGGGCGTCGATGGCGCCAAGTGCCACCGTCGACAGGATCAACACCGCACGGCAGATACAATCGAGAGTACGAATGACCGACACGCGTCGCTCCACCCCTCAGGGTACCACCGTTGTCTGATTCAACCAGCCTGGCCGCGCTCACCACGGGAGCCGCGCTCGTCGGCCGCACCGATCGAGGGGTCATCCGGGTGACGGGCGCGGATCGAGCGACGTGGCTCCAGGGGCTGCTCACCAACGACGTCGTGGCGCTCGACGCCGGGCGCGGCTGCTACAGCGCGTGGCTCACGCCCCAGGGCCGGATGATCACCGACGCCGTCGCCCTGGCCGAAGAGGACGCCATCACCCTCGAGGTGCCCGGCTCGATCGGCGAGGACCTCTACCGACGCCTCGATGCCGCCATTTTTGCCGAAGACGTCATGCTCACCGACGAGTGCGGCGTGTGGACATCGCTGGGTGTGCACGGCGCCCGCGCCGCGCAGATCGTGGCCCGCACCCTGCTGAGCGCCGGGTCGGCGGGCGCAGCGCCCGAGGCCGGGACGCTCGCCGGGTGGCCCGAGTTCGCCAACACCGCGTTGAACGGCGCCGGCCGGCTGTTCCGTCACGACGTCTACGGCGTACCTGGGCTTCGTCATCCGCGTGCCGGTGGCCGCGGGCGACGGCTGGACGTCGCGCTTGCGTCTCGCCGGCGCCGTGGTCACCCCCGCCGCCGAGGTCGAGTTCGCGCGGATCGAAGCGGGACGCCCCGAGTTCCTCATCGACATGGAGGCCGACACGATCCCGCTCGAAGCCGGGATCGCCGATCGGGCGATCTCCTTCACCAAGGGCTGCTACGTGGGCCAGGAGGTGATCGTGCGAGTCGTCCACCGGGGCGCCGGACGGGTGGCCCGCCGCCTCGTCGGCCTGCGCCTCGGCGATGCGTGCGTGCCACGAGCACGCGCCCCGATCCGGCACGAGGGCCGGGACGTCGGCCACGTGACCAGCGCGGCGTGGTCCCCGCGGCAGCAGGCACCGGTCGCCCTCGGCTACGTGCGTCGCGAGTTCGTCGAGCCGGGTACGACCCTCGCGGTGGACTGCGAAGGCACGGTGGCGCCGGCCACGGTGAGCGCGCTCCCCATCAGCTGAGACGGCATACGCCTCACGCCAGGAGGGCAGCCAGGGGCTGTTCCGCCCGCATCGCGGCCACCGTCGAGCAGCTGGTGTGCCCCGACGAGTCCATGGCCGCTGTATCGAAGTTGGACGCGCGCTTACACGGCGGCGGCCGACTTTCTCGACCGTCACCTGAAAACCCGGCCCTGCGCCACCGAACAGCCAGTGGCTGGGAGTTTGCAGCGTCACCCAGGCCGACACCGGAGGAGGACTTGTGAGCTCGGCCCCCTCCCCTCGCCCTCCCCTCACCATGCCCATGGTTCGTGGGCCCCGGGATGACGCCATCAGCCAGCAGCCGCACATCGTCGTGGTCGCAGCCGTCATCGAGCGCGACGGCCGCTTTCTGCTCACGCTCCGCCCCGACGGTTCGCATCTGGCCCACCACTGGGAGTTCCCGGGCGGCAAGTGCGAGGCGCACGAAAGCCATGCCGAGGCGCTGCGTCGCGAGCTGCACGAGGAGCTCGACGTCGTGGCCACGGTCGGTGCGCGGGTCCACGCCGTGACGCATCCGTATCCGGACCGAACCGTCGAACTGCACTTCTACGCCTGTGAGTACCAAGGCCTGGCCAAGGGCATGGTTGGCCAGGAGCTGCGCTGGGTCGGGCGCGACGAGCTGGCGTTGCTGCCGTTTCCCGAGGCCGACGCGGCGTTGATTGCGCATCTTGGCACGGATTCTCCGCGCGGGCCGGGCGGCAACCGGCCGATAATTACAGTACCCCCGATAGACAGGACGACGATCAGTGACCTGCATCCTGCATCGTGGGCGGCGACGTGCGTTTGTACCGGCCCTCCTCGCGTCGATCGTGGTCAGCGCCATCTGGACCGGACTCTCCGCCCAGACCGGCCGCCAGTTCTACGCCTCGCCAACCGGCCTTCCGTCCAACAACGGCAGCATCGCCAGCCCGCTCGACCTGAGCACCGCGCTCTCCAGCACGGGGCCGGTGCGCGCCGGCGACACGGTGTGGCTGCGTGGCGGTGTCTACCGGCGAGCGTCCTCGCTGGACTCGCACGGCGATCCCGTCGTCTATGTCAGCACGCTGAACGGGACGGCGGCGGCGCCGATCCTCGTGCGCCAGTATCCGGGCGAGCGCGCCACGCTCGACGGCAACCTGGCGCCGTCGGTGCCGGTGCTGGTCGTCTACGGCAGCTACACCTATTACTGGGGATTCGAGATCACCAACTCCCACCCCAATCGGTCCTCGACGCGCGGCGATGGGATCGACACCTACGGCCACCACAACCGGTTCATCAACCTGATCATCCACGACACTGGGCAGGGCGTCGGATTCTGGGCCACGGGCCAGGCGGACGACTCGGAGATTTACGGGTCGGTGATTTCGCACGTCGGCCATGAAGGCGGGGACCGTGGCCACGGCCACTCCATCTACGTCCAGAACGTCAACGGCGCCAAGCGGATTGCCGACAACATCCTGTTCGAGTCGTTCAGCTTCGGGATCCACGCCTACACGGTGAACGGCCGCATCGACAACCTGACGATGACCGGCAACATCGCCTTCAATCATGGCAACCTCTCGCCATCGGCCGGTCCCAAGGCGAACATCCTGTTTGCGGGCGATCAAGTGGCGCAGAACCCCTCGGTCGTCGGCAACTACGCCTACTATCCGGCCGGCAGTGCCGGTCGCGGCCTGGACGTCAACCAGTGCAACAACGGCCGGTTGCAGAACAACTATCTGGCCGGCGGCACGCCGCTCCGCCTGGCGTCGTGCACGAACACCCTCGTCACGGGCAATACCATGTTCGGCCCGGTCGCCGGGGCGACCCAGGCGGCGTATCCCAGCAACACCTACGGGACCACGCCGTCGGGTGTGTGGGTGGGCATCCGGCCGAACACTTACGAGCCCGGCCGGGCCAACATCGCGATCTTCAATTGGGCACGACACGGCGCCGTGTCAGTCGACATCGCGGCGGCACTGGCGGTCGGCGCGCAGTACGAGGTGCGCGATGCGCAGAACTTCTTCGGACCGCCGGTCGCGTCCGGGGTCTACGGCGGCGGATCGATCACGATCCCGATGACGGGGCTGACCGCGGCCCCGGTGATCGGCAACGCGCCGATCCAACCTGGACACACCAGCGCGGAGTTCGGTGCGTTCGTGCTGCTGCCGCTCGGGGTGGCGCCGCCGCCCCCGCCGCCCCCTGCGCCTCCGCCGCCCCCGGGGCCACCCGCGCCACCGCCACCCCCGGCGCCGCCGGCTGCGCCGCGCATCGACAGCGTCACCCCGCACACGGGCCAGGCGCTCGGCGGGTTGGCCGTGACGCTCACGGGCGCCGGCTTCGTCAGCCCCGCGACGGTACTGGTGGGCGGAACCCCCGCGACCGCCGTGGTGGTGCCGAACAGCTCGACCTTGAGCATGATCGTCCCGCCGCACACTCCGGGTGTCGTGGACGTGGTGGTCACGACCGCGGGGCAACAGGTCGTCCGCGCGTCGGCCTTCACTTACGAACCGATGGCGCCGGTGCTGCATCCCGTGACGATCACCGGCGACCAGGTGTCGCTGCAGTGGCAGGCCGGACCCGGCACCCCGGTGCGGGCCTACGGCGTGGTCGCCGGCCATTCCCCTGGGGCGACCCACTTCGGGCCCTATCTGCTCGGGCTCGGCAATTCGCTGTCGGCGACCGTCGGTCCGGGCACCTACTACGCGCGTGTCCTCGCCGACACGGCCTGGGGCGTGCTCACCTCGAACGAGGTCGGGTTCGTGGTCGGCTTGCCCGGACTTCCCAGCCCGCCGACGCTCGCGCCGGCGTCGATCAGCGGCCAGACGGTGTCGCTGTCGTGGACGGCCGTCGCGGGTTCAGGCGGCTATGTCGTCGTCGCCCGCTCCACGGCCGCCGGCCCGCCGATCGCGACCCTGCCGGTGGCGGGCACAGCGCTGAGCATCGCCGCGCCGCCCGGCGTGTATCTCGTGTCGGTGGTGGCGGTCAACGGCTACGGTGTCGGCGCGGAATCCAATCAGATCGTCGTGACCGTGCCATAGCGTCCCGGCCGCTCGATCGGCTACATCCACCCGCGCAGCGTGTAGTAGGCGACGCCCAGGTACTCGTGCGCCGCTTCCGAGAAGGCGAGCAGGGAGCCCGGCGTGGGGAGCAGGGCCACGCCGCGGCGATACCACGGCATCGGCGGGTCGTAGGGAGCGCGGAAGTCGGTCGGCGCGGCGATGAACTCCACGGCCGGACAGCCGCGCCTGAACACGCCCATCGCGCGCGGCATGTGCATCGCCGACGTCACCAGAAGCACCCGGCCGGCGCGGCGCTGCTCGAGCATCGGGCAGACCAGCACGGCGTGGTCGTGGGTGTTCTCCGAGCGCGTCTCGGTGACGATGGCGCTGTCGGGGATGCCGAGGATCGCCAGCAGTTCGGCCATGTCCTCCGACGCCGGGCGAGGGGCCAGGCCGCCGGTCGCGACATTTCCCGTGCAGATGATCTGCGGCGCCTTTCCCTGTTTGTACAGTGACGCGCCGTAGATAAGCCGGTCGCCGGCCTCGCCGATCTCGATCGACGGGCGCGGCGCCCGGCGGCCGAGCACCCCCCCGCTCAAGACCACGATCGCGTCGGCCTCCGGCACCGGGTCGCGCGGCAGGAACTGCCCTTCGAGGTGCCGGGTCATGCCGGCCACGACCCAGTCGTTGCCAGCCACCAGCAGCACCATCACCGCCATTGCCAGACACACGCGCTGGGCGCCGCGGCGCCTCGCCAGCAGGACGGCTGCTACGAGCAACGCCAGGGCGAGCGACGTGGGGTACAGCAGCTTCAAAAAGACGCTGTAGAGGAAGGACATCAGGATGTGGCAGACACGATAACGCACGAATCACCGACCTTGACGGTCCTCCCAGGCCACCGCTTGCCGGCCGAGCAAAGTCTGCTCTTGAAGTGACTAAGTTCTACTCACGAATGGGTCGCTGTGACGGCGACCCGTCGAGGACCACGCGGATTCATTGAGTTCCTGCGGGAGCGTCGCGCGCCGGTTGGTGCGTCGACTCCGGCACTGCTCTTGCTAACCGTAACCGGACGCCAATGGCCATTGCCGCCATCAACGGTTCCCAGGACATTGCCGTCGTCGGCATGGCGGGCCGGTTCCCGGGCGCCCGCGACATCGGCGAGTTCTGGCTCAACCTGCGAGCCGGGGTGGAGTCGGTGAGCCGGTTCAGCGATGCCGATTTGCGCAGCGCCGGCGAGGATCCCGCGCTGGTCGGCGACCCCAACTACGTTCCTGCCGGGGCGCCGCTGGCCGACCTGGAGCACTTCGACGCCGGGTTCTTCGGATTCAGCGCCCGCGAGGCCGCCATCCTCGACCCGCAGCACCGCCACTTCCTCGAAGTGTGCTGGGAGGCCCTCGAAGACGCGGGCCACGTTCCCGAGTCGTTCCCCGGTGCCATCGGCGTGTTCGCCGGGGCGGGGATGCACGACTACTACGTGCATCACCTGGCACCCAATCGCCGGCTGATGCAGGAGGTCGGCCCGTTCCTGGTGCGGCACACCGGCAACGACAAGGACTTCCTCACGACGCGCGTCTCCTATTGCCTCGACCTGAAGGGGCCGAGCGTGGCCGTGCAGACCGCCTGCTCGACGTCGCTCGTGGCCATCCACATGGCGGCGCAGAGCCTGTTGAACGGCGAATGCGACCTGGCACTTGCCGGTGGCGTCAGCATCCAGTTGCCGCATCGCCTCGGCTACCTCTACCACGACGGCGAGATCCTGTCGCCCGACGGTCATTGCCGCGCTTTCGACGCCGACGCCCGCGGCACCATCTTCGGCAGCGGCGCCGGCGTCGTGGTGCTGCGACGGGCCGCCGAGGCCGCTGCTTCCCGCGATCACGTCTACGCGCTGCTGCGCGGGTCGGCGGTGAACAACGACGGACGCGGCAAGGTCAGCTACCTGGCGCCGAGCCTCGATGGCCAGGCCCGGTGCGTCGCCGAGGCCCTGGCGATTGCCGGCGTTCCCGCCTCGTCCATCGGCTACGTCGAGGCCCACGGCACTGGAACGCCGGTCGGCGATCCGATCGAGATCGCGGCCTTGACCCAGGCGTACGGCGTCGCCTCCGGGCACCGCTGCGCGCGTCGGCTCGGTCAAGACCAACTTCGGACACCTCGACACCGCCGCTGGCGTCGCCTCGTTCATCAAGGCGGCGCTGGCGCTCGAGCACCGGCAGATTCCGCCGAGTCTCAATTTCAGCGTGCCCAATCCGGCGTGCGCTTTCGACCAGAGTCCGTTCCACGTCAACAGCACGTTGACGCCGTGGGAGCCCGGCGACACTCCGCGTCGCGCCGCCGTCAACAGCCTGGGCGTGGGCGGCACCAACGCCCACGTCGTGCTGGAGGAGGCGCCGCCGGTTCCCGCCGCGGCCGACAGCACCGCGACGTCGCACCTGCTGTGCCTCTCCGCGCGCACTTCCGCCGCCCTCGACCGATCGACCGAGCGGCTGGCGGCCTTCCTCCGCGCGAATTCCGATCACGCGCTCGGCGACGTGGCCTACACCCTCCAGGTCGGCCGGCGGGCCTTCGCCTGCCGTCGTTCGGTCGTCGCTGCCGGTGTCGACGACGCCGTCCGGCAGCTCGAGGCGTCGCGGGGCACCACCGTCTCGTCGGCGCCCGAGACCGCGCCGCCGGTCGTGTTCATGTTCCCCGGCGGTGGCGCGCAGTATCCGAACATGGGTCGGGAGCTGCACGCCAGCGAGCCTGTGTTCCGTGAGCATCTCGATCGCGTGCTGGCGATCGTCGCCGCCGATCATGGGCTGAGCCTCATCGAATCGCTGTTTCCCGCCCCCGGCGGCGAGGCCACGGCGGCGGCGATGCTCGAAGGCGCTTCGCGCTCGCTGCTGGCGACCTTCGCCGTCGAGTACGCGATGGCCCAGCTGTTGAGGTCTCGCGGCATCGAACCTGCCGCCCTCATCGGACACAGCCTGGGCGAGCTGACGGCGGCCTGCGTCGCCGGCGTGATGTCGTTGTCCGACACCATCGCCGTCGTCGCCGCCCGCGGGCGCGTCCTCGATGCCCTGCCCTCGGGCGCCACGGTGGCCGTCGGCCTGTCGGAACAGGCGCTCGCGGCGTACCTGACGCCCGAGCTGTCGGTGGCGGCCGTCAACGGGCCCGCGCTGTGCGTCGTCTCGGGATCGTTGTCCGCCGTCGCGGCCCTCGAATCGGCGCTGGGCGAGCGCGGTATCGACGTGCGCCGGCTCCGCCTGTCGTTCGCCGCGCACTCGGCGTTGCTCGACGGGCACCTCGACGCGTTCGCGGAAGCAATTGGCGGCGTGCGCCTGCAGGCGCCCGACCGCCCCCTGGTCTCGAACGTCACCGGCGATTGGGCCGCCGACCAGGTCACGACGGCCGATTACTGGGCGCGTCAGCTACGCCACCCAGTGCGATTCTCCGACGGCCTGTCGCGGGTCCTCGCGGAGCTGCCTGGATGCGTGCTGCTCGAGGTCGGGCCGGGCACGACGCTGACGTCACTGGTGTTGCAGCAGCGCGGCCAGGCGCAGGCGCGGTCGGCAGTGGCGTCGATGCGCCATCCGGAGGACGCCACCCCGGACCAGGCGGTACTCCTGGCGGCGCTCGGCCGGCTGTGGGTGGCTGGCGTGCAGGTCGACTGGCTCGGGCAGCCCGATCGCCGCGGCCGGCGCGTGCCGCTGCCGACCTATCCATTCGAGCGTCAGCGCCACTGGATCGACCGGCCGGCGCCAACGGCGATGGCCGAACCAGCGGCGCGCGCCGCCGACGCGACGACATCGCGGTTGCCGGCGATCGACGACTGGTTCGCCGTGCCGTCGTGGCGGCCGGCTGATCTCCCGCCGCGGCCGGCCTCTCACACGACGTGGCTGGTGTTCGATACCGGGGACCTCCAGCACGACGCCGTCCGGCACGGGCTGTCGTCGCGGGGCGATGAGGTCGTGCGGGTGAGCCTCGGGACGAGCTACGACACCCGCGCCGACGGCAGCTTCGTGATTCGCGCGGGAGAGCGTGACGACTACGATCGGCTGCTCGCCGACCTGGCCACGCGTGCCGTCCGGCCGCGGCGCGTCGCGCACCTGTGGGGCCTCGGCGCGGCGGAGTCGCGGTCGGAGGGCATCGAGGCCGGCGCCGACCTGTCGTTCTACAGCCTGCTGTTTCTCGCCCAGGCGTGGGACGAACGCCACCCGTCCGAGCCGTTGCACCTCGCCGTCGTCTCGAGCGGAATGCAGTCCGTCGGAGCCGAACCGCTCACCGATCCGGCACGGGCGCTCGCCCTCGGGCCGTGCCTGGTGATGCCGCGCGAGTATCCCACCCTCTCCTGTTCGAGCATCGACTGGGCTCCCGGCGACGGCGCGTCCAGCCTCGAGGCGCTCGTCAGCGAACTCCGCGCCGACGTGCCGGAACCCGTCGTCGCGTTGCGCGGTGCGTCCCGCTGGGTCCCGTCGCACGAGCCGCGCCAGCTGCCAGCGCCGGAATCGGCAATCACCGACGCCCTGAGGCCTGGCGGTGTGTATCTGGTCACTGGCGGTTTCGGCGGACTGGGACTCGCGGTCGCCGAGCACCTGGCACGCACGGTCAAGGCGCGACTCGTGCTCACCGGACGGAGCGGGCTGCCCGATCGCGCCGAGTGGCCGCGCCTGCTCCTCGAGCGCGCGCCAGTCTCGGAGCGGATCCGCAAGGTCGTCGAGATCGAGCGGCTCGGCGGCGAGGTGCTCGCCCTCCGGGCCGATGTCAGCGACGCGGCCCAGATGGACGATGCCGTTGCCGCGGCGATTGCCCGGTTCGGCGGAGTCGACGGGATCTTCCACGTCGCTGGCCTTCTCGATGACGGGCCGGCGGCCGTCAAGACGCGCGAGTCGGCGGGACGGGTCCTCCGGCCGAAGGTGCACGGCACGCTCGTCCTCGATTCGATCCTCGACCGCTGCCGGCCCGATTTCGCGGTGCTCTTCTCGTCGATCAGCGCGCTGGTGGCGGTGCCGGGCCAGGTCGACTACGCGGCAGCCAATGCGTTCCTGAACGCCTACGCCGGCAGTCGCCGCGGTCGTGGTGACACGCGCGTCGTCGCGATTGACTGGGCCGCCTGGCGCGAGGTCGGCATGGCCGCGAACGCCGGAGCGGTGCCCGTGTCGCACCCCCTGCTCGGCTGCCGTCGAGAGGTCGTCCCCGGGCGCATCGAGTACTCCGCGAGAGTCGGCCCGGACACGATCTGGCTCCTCGACGAGCACAGAATCGACGGACCGACGAGCGTCCTCCCCGGCACCGCGTATATCGAAATCGTCCGCGCCGCGGTCGGGCTGGAGGCGCCGGGCCAGGCCCTGGCAATCGACGAACTGCTCCTGCTGGTGCCGTTGGCAGTCGAGGCGGGCGCCGAATGCGATCTGCGGATCACGCTCGACACGGTCGCCCCGTTGGAAGCGTGGACGCTGTCGATCGCCAGCCGGTCCGGCGCCGAGGCCGGATGGGTCGAGAACGCGCGGGCCCGGGCGCGCAGCCTCGACGCCAGCGTCCCCATCCGGCTCGACGTCCCCGGCCTCTCGGCGGCGTGCACCGTCCGCGACGTGGTCGCCGGACCGTCGTGGCGCAGCGGGCAGGAGCGCCGGCTGACGCTGGGATCCCGATGGCGCTGCCTGCAGCGCATCCGCCTCGGGCGCGACGTGGCGATGGTCGAGCTCGCGCTTCCGCCCGCGCTGGCCGACGACGCGGCCGTCCTGGCCGTCCATCCGGCGCTCCTCGATCAGGCCGTGGGCGGCGCGCTCTTGCTCATCGACGGCTACGACCAGCGCGACGATTTCTACGTCCCGATGGCGTTTGAAGGCGTCCGAATCCGGCAGCCGCTGCCGCCGTCGCTCCGCGTGCTTGCCCACCGGCTCGCCGCCGAGGACGGCACGGCCGCCTTCGAGCTGACGGTCGCCGACGAGAGCGGCGTCGTGGTCCTGGAGATCGAGCGGCTCACGCTACGGCGCATCGATTCCACGACGGCGCTGGTCCTGCGCGACGTAGCCGCGCATGGCGCCTCCGAGCCAGCGGGGCAGCCATCGATGCTCCAGGTGCTGCTCGCCGGGGGCATCGACCCGGCCAGCGGCCTGGCGGCGCTGGATCGCATTCTGGCCCAGGCCGGCCCCTCGCAAGTCGTGGTGTCGCCGCTGACCCTCGCCGAGATCGCCGGCAACCTCGCCGTCGTGGCGACTGCCCGGCGCGCCGGTCGCGACGGCGCGCCGTCGCGGCGGCTGGTGGCGCCCCGCACCGACACCGAACGGCTGGTTGCCGCGCTGTGGTCGAAGGCGCTGGGCGGCGTCGACGCCGTGGGCGTCGACGACAACTGGTTCGAGCTCGGTGGCCACTCGCTGCTGGGAATTCGGGTCCTGTCGCAGCTGCGACGGACGTGCGACGTGGATCTGCCGCCGCATTTCTTCTTCGAGTCGCCCACCATCGCCGAGCAGGCGCGCTCGATTGAGCGGACCCTCTCGACGCCGCGAGCCCTTGAAGCCGATCGCCTGGTCCCGGTCGGCCGGGAACAGTTCCGGCGAACACGCCAGGGGAGCTTGCCGTGACGGTGGGCAGGGTCCAGACGCACCCGCCGTCGACCCACGGCACGGCTGTCAGCCGCGACGAGTTCGTTCTTCCGGCCTCGTCGGCGCAGCAGCGCTTGTGGTTCATCGACGGGCTGCGGCCAGGAAACCCGGCTTATAACATTCCCGCCGTCTTCGAGCTGCGCGGCGCGCTCGACCTCCACGCGTTGGAGCAGAGCGTAGCCGATCTGGTTCGCCGTCACGAAGCCCTGCGCACAACGTTCAGGGACGCTGCCGACGGGCTACGTCAGGTCATCGTTCCCGAGGTCGTGGGCCAGCCGCTCGAGGTCGTCGACCTGACCGGCGTGGCACCCGAGGATCGGTGAGCACCTGCGAACGGAGCTCGATCCAGGAATTCGTGACGACGTGTGTTCGACCTGAGAGCGGGGCCGCTGATCTCGGTCGCGGTGTTCCAGTGGAGCGATATCGAGTACACGTTGCTCGTGAACGTGCACCACGCCGTCGCTGACGGCTGGTCGATGGGAGTGCTGTTGCGCGAGCTCTCCCAACTGTACGCCGTGAGGGCTGATGGTGGGGAGCCGACGCTGGCACCGCTCGAGCTTCAGTACGGCGACTACGCCGTCTGGCAGGAGAAGCGGCTCGAGGCTGGAGCGTTCGAATCGCAGGTCGACTACTGGCGTCAGGCGCTGGCCGGGGCGCCCCAGGCGATCGAGCTCCCTACCGACCGTCCTCGGCCGCCATTGAAGACGTTCGACGGTGGAGTCGAGTGGCTCGAGCTGACGGCGGGCGAACTGGCCGCGGTCAAAGCCTTCGCCCGGACCCAGCAGGTGACGCCCTTCTTGCTGCTCCTGGCCGCGTGTGCCGTTGTACTCGGCCGCTACTCCCGCCAGGAGGATGTGCTGATTGGCACTCCGCTGGCGGATCGGTCCCGGTCGGAGACCGAAGCTCTCATCGGCTTCCTGATCAACACGGTCGTGCTGCGCGTCGACCTGTCGGGAAACCCGTCGATTCGAGAATTGCTCCGACGGCTACGGGACGCCACCGCCGGCGCGGCGGCCAACCACGACCTGCCGTTCGACAAAGTGGTCGAAGCCTTGCGTCCGGAACGCGATCTCGAGCCGGACGCCGCTGTTCCAGGTGATGGTCGCCTACCAGGCCGATCCGCTCGAGGAGCTCAGCCTCACGGGAATCGCCGCGACCGCTGTTCCTGCGCACAACGGGACCTCGAAGTTCGACCTTCTGCTCGGGTTCGAGGAGCACTCGTCGGGACTGCGAGGGTTGTTCGAGTACAGCACCGACCTGTTCGACGGTCTGACCATTCGCCGCATGGCCGGTCACATCAGGATGGTCCTGGCCGCGCTGATATCAGACCAGCCCGACCAGCGAATCGGCGAGCTGCCGATGCTGACGCCTGCCGATCGCCAGCAGGTGGTCGTCGATTTCAACGACACGCCGTCCGGCCACTTCGTCGACAGGTGCATCCATCACTTCTTCCTGGCACAGGCCGCGCGCACGCCAACGGCGCGCGCGGTGATCCACCGGGACGAAACGCTGACCTACGAGGAGTTGCGGTGCCGTGCCGCGCGGCTGGCCGGGCATCTTCGCTCAATCGGCGTGACCAGGGGATCGCTGGTGGGCGTCTGTCTCGAGCGGACACCAGAGCTGATCATCACGGTGCTGGCGATCCTGGAAGCTGGCGGCGCCTACGTGCCACTCGATCCGGCGTATCCGAAGGAACGTCTGCGCTTCATCCTCGAAGACACCGGGGCTGCTGTCGTCGTCACCGGCGCCAAGGTTCGGGACGTGTTGCCGCCGCATCACGCCACGTTCGTCGACGTCGCCGCGATCGCCGGCGACTTCGCTGGTCCGGCTGCGAACGATGGCGTCGACGTCGGTGCCGATGACCTGGCCTATGTCATCTACACGTCTGGCTCGACCGGCAGACCGAAGGGCGTTGCCCTCGAGCACCGGCCCGCCGCAGCGATGATTGGCTGGGCGCATGACACCTACTCCGACGCCGATCTCGCCGGGGTGCTGGCATCGACCTCGATCTGCTTCGACTTGTCCGTGTTCGAGATGTTCGTCCCGCTGAGTTGCGGCGGAGCCGTCATATTGGCGGACAACGCCCTTCAGTTGCCGCACTTGCCGGCGTCCGGTGACGTCACCCTGATCAATACCGTGCCTTCGGCGATGGCCGAGCTCTTGCGCATGGGCAATCTGCCGACGAGCTTGCGGGTGGCGATTCTAGCGGGCGAACGGCTGCGGCCGGCCCTGGTCGACGAGATTCTCGAGCGGACCACCATCAGCCGGGTCTTCGACGTCTACGGTCCGTCTGAAACCTCCTATACCACCTGCTCCAGTCGTGGAATCGGCTCGACCGAGACCATCGGGCGACCGCTCCCGAATGTCCAAACCTACGTGCTCGATCGGCAGCGGAATCCGCTGCCGATCGGCGTGCCGGGAGAGCTGTTCATCGGCGGCGCCACGGTGGCTCGCGGCTACCTGCACCGACCGGAGCTGACCGCAGAGCGTTTCGTTCCCAACCCGTTCGGTCCCGCCGGGGCACGCATGTACGCCTCCGGCGACCAGGCTCGCTGGATGCCCGACGGCAGCCTCGAATACCTGGGTCGCACCGATCATCAAGTGAAGTTGCGTGGATACCGCATCGAGCTCGGGCGAGGTCGAGGCCACGCTACGGCGACATCCCGACGTCAGCGATGCGGTGGTCGCCGTCCGCGAGGATGGTTTAGGTGACCAGCGGCTCGTGGCGTATCTTGTCGTCGCTGCGGAGGCCATTCCGGAGATTGCATCTGCCGTCCGTGGCTGGCTGAAGACCAAGCTGCCCGACTACATGGTTCCGACGACGGTCGTGCCCTTGGCGGCGTTCCCCCGGACGCCCAACGGCAAGGTCGACCGGAGCAGGTTGCCGGACCCGGAACCGGCTTCCCGTCGCAGCGGGATCGTCGCGCCGCGCACCATCACGGAACGCAGGCTGGTCGAGATCTGGGCGTCGGTATTACCGGACCAGCCCATCGGTGTGGACGACGGATTCTTCGATCTCGGCGGCCATTCGCTCCTCGCCATTCGCGTCCTGGCGCGAATGCGCGAGATGTTCGCCGTCGAGGTGCCGTTGGGCGAGTTCTTCGCCGACGCCACGGTTGCCGGTCTCAGCCGCCTGGTGGATGCGCGGCACCGGGCCGCTGCCCTGCCACCGCTGGTGCCGGCTCCGGTCGCCGAGCCGGCGGCGCCGGTACCGCTCTCGTTCGCCCAGCAGCGGATGTGGATCCTCGACCAGCTCGACCCCACCGGCGCCGCCTATGTGATTCAGAGCGCGCAGCACATTCGTGGCCCGCTCGACGTGCCGATGCTGGAGGGCGCACTGCGGTCGCTGGTCAACCGGCACGAGGCACTGCGCACGACCTTCCAGCTGATTGACGGCGAGCTCCAGCAAGTGGTGGCCGACGACACGTCGTGGGCACTGCCAGTCGTCGAACCGCCGCACCCAGGTCCGGATGGCGCCGCATTCGAGGAACTGTTGAGGGCCGAAGCGTCGCGTCGGTTCGACTTGTCGCGCGGCCCACTGTTTCGTGCCTGCCTTTACCGCATGGCGCGAGACTCCCACGTCCTGCTGCTCGTGATGCACCACATCGTCTCGGACGGCTGGTCGATGGGCCTGCTGTTCGAGGAGCTGGGGGTGCTCTACACGGGCGGGCCGTCGGCATCGCTCACCCCGCTGGCCGTGCAGTACCGCGACGCCACCAGGTGGCAGCGCGGCTGGCTGCAGGGCGAGGTCCTTGACCGCCAGTCCTCCTGCTGGCGCCGGCGGCTCGCCGGTGCCCCGCAATTGCTCGATCTACCGACCGATCAAACCCGACCGGCCGTAGCAAGTCACCGCGGGGCGCTGTACTCGCTCATGGTGCCGCGCCATCTCGTCGACCGGCTGCAGCGGCTGTCCCGGCAAGAGGGGACGACGCTGTTCATGACCCTGGTCGCCGGGTTCTCGGCGTTGCTCGCGCGCTATAGCGGCCAGGACGATTTGCTCATCGGCACACCGGTGGCCAACCGCCAGCGGGCGGAATTCGAGGCGGTGGTGGGCTGCTTCGTGAACACGCTGGTGCTTCGCGCCGACCTGTCTGGCGATCCGACCGTCAGGGAACACCTGGCGCGTACCAGGGCGGTGTGCCTGGAGGCGTTTGCTAATCAGGATCTGCCATTTGAGCGGGTCGTCGAGGCGCTGCACGCCGCCCGCGATCTCAGCCACAACGCGGTGTTCCAGGTGATGTTCGCACTGCAGAATGCGCCGGGTCGGCCGTTGGCCCTGGGCGGCCTGGACGTCGCACCGATTGCGCTCGACCTGCCCGCCGCCCAGTTCGATCTGTCGGTGCTGGTCTGGGAAGCCGCCGACGGCTTCCGTGCGGACTTCAGCTATGCCACCGATCTGTTCGACCGCGCCACGATTGCCCGTCTCGCGGAACACTGGCGCACCGTGCTCGAAGGAATGGTCAGTGACCCGGAGTGTCGGGTCGGCGATCTCGGGCTTCTGGACGCGACCGAACGACAACGCGCGCTCGTCGACTGGAATCGCACCGCCAGTGAGCTCCCGGCCGATGCCAGCGTGTCGCGGCTCTTCGAGGCCCAAGTCGAGCGGGCGCCGGATGCCACGGCTGTCGTCGTCGGCGAGGAGCGGGTCAGCTATCGCGAGCTGAACCGCCGCTCCAACCGCCTGGCCTCCTACTTGCGGGCCGAGGGGATTCTCGCCGGCGCGCACGTCGCCGTCTGCATGGAGCGCTCGGCAGACTTCGTGGTGGCGATGCTGGCGGTGCTCAAGGCCGGCTGCGCGTATGTGCCGCTCGACCCCGGTTATCCGGCGTCGCGATTGCGATCTGCTACCGACGACGCTGCGGCCGCCGTGGTTCTGACGCACCGGCGGACGGCGTCGGCCTGCAGTGGCCCGGCGCGGATCTGACGTCGATGACCTCGCCGACGAGCTGGCCGCACGCTGACGACCCGCCGACCGGCGCGGCCCCCGACGATCTGGCCTACGTCATGTTCACGTCCGGGTCCACCGGACGACCGAAGGGCGTCGACCGCATCGTGCGAGTCTGCAACCGGCTGCAGTGGATGCAGCGAGCTTCTTGGAGCCGACCCGTCGCAACGCGTGCTGCAGAAGACGCCCTTCAGTTTCGACGTCTCGGTCCAGGAGTTCTTTGGGACGCTCATGAACGGCGCCCGACTCGGTGATCGCTCGCCCGGGAGGGCATCGCGACCCCCAGTATCTGCAGCGGGTGATTCACGAGCAGGAGATCACGACGCTGCACTTCGTCCCGTCGATGCTGCGCATGTTCATCGACGACTGGTACCGGCCCGATTGCGGTCGTTGCGTCGAGTGCTGTGCTCCGGCGAAGTCGGTGACTCGTGAGCTCCAGGATCGCTTCTTCGCCGGCCTGCCCGAGGTCGAGCTTGCACAACGTCTACGGGCCGACCGAAACGACGATCGAGGTCACGCACTGGCGGATGCCAGGCGGCCACCGCCGTGCCATCGTCCCGATCGGTCGCCCGTCGCCAACACCCAATCTACGTTCTTGACGCCCGGCTGCAACCGGTACCTGTCGGCGTGCCGGGCGACCTGTACATCGGCGGTGTGCAGGTGGCGTCGCGGATACATCGGCCGCGACGACCTGACCCGCGAGCGCTTCGTCGGCAACCCGTTCGGGTCGAGTGAGCACGCGGCTCTACGCCTCTGGCGACCGGGCTCGCTGGTTGCCCGACGGCAACCTCGAATACCTCGGCCGCACCGACTATCAGGTGAAGCTCCGCGGACACCGCATCGAACTGGCGAAGTCGATGTCGCGCTTCGGCGCCATCCCGAGGTGTCCGATGCGGTCGTCGTGGTTCGCGAGGACGTTGTCGGCGACAAGCGGCTGGTCGCCTACGTGGTCGGTGCCCATCCTGGCTCCAGCTCGCTGGTGGAGGATGCCCGAGCCTGGCTGACGACCCAGTTACCCGACCACATGTGCCGTCGTCGTTGGTGGAGTTGCCGGCCCTGCCGCTGACGGCGAACCGCAAACTCGACCTGACCGCGTTACCGGCTCCTGAAAAGCGCGAGGCTCGCTGTCGCCGACGCCACCTCGCACGCTGACCGAGGCGGTCGTGGCGGGGATCTGGGCCGAGGTGCTCCATCTCGACGCGTTCGGAACCGACGACAACTTCTTCGAGTTCGGCGGGCATTCACTGCTCGTCATGCGGGCAGTCTGGCGAATTCGCCAGACACTCGGCGTCGAGGTTCCGCTCGAGGACTTCTTCGCCGACGCCACGGTTGCCGGCCTCGGCCGTTTGGTGGACGCGCGGCAACAGGCTGCCGCCCCGCAGTCGCTGGTGCCGGCTCCGGTCGCCGAGGCGGCGGCGCCGGCGCCGCTCTCGTTCGCCCAGCAGCGGATGTGGATCCTCGACCAGCTCGACCCCACCGGCGCCGCCTATGTGACTCCGAGCGTGCAGCACATTCGTGGCCCGCTCGACGTGCCGCTGCTGGAGGGCGCCCTGCGGTCGCTGGTCAACCGGCACGAGGCACTGCGCACGACCTTCCAGCTGATTGACGGCGAGCTCCAGCAAGTGGTCGCCGACGACACGTCGTGGGCATTGCCAGTCGTCGAACCGCCACACCCGGGTCCGGATGGCGCCGCATTCGAGGAACTGTTGCGGGCCGACGCGTCGCGTCGGTTCGACTTGTCGCGCGGCCCACTGTTTCGTGCCTGCCTTTACCGGATGGCGCGAGACTCCCACGTCCTGCTGCTCGTGATGCACCACATCGTCTCGGACGGCTGGTCGATGGGCCTGCTGTTCGAGGAGCTGGGGGTGCTCTACACGGGCGGGCCGTCGGCATCGCTCACCCCGCTGGCCGTGCAGTACCGCGACGCCACCAGGTGGCAGCGCGGCTGGCTGCAGGGCGAGGTCCTTGACAGCCAGTTGTCCTACTGGCGAAAGCGGCTCGCCGGTGCGCCGCAGTTGCTCGAATCTGCCTACCGACCGAACCCGACCGGCCGTGGAGAGTCACCGCGGGGCGCTGTACTCGCTCATGGTACCGCGAGATCTCGTGGACCGGCTGCAGCGACTGTCCCGGCAAGAGGGGACGACCCTGTTCATGACCTTGGTCTCCGGGTTCTCGGCGTTGCTCGGCCGCTACAGCGGCCAGGACGATTTGCTGATCGGCACACCCGTGGCCAACCGCCAGCGGGCGGAATTCGAAGGGGTGGTGGGCTGCTTCGTGAACACTTTGGTCCTCCGTGCCGACCTGTCCGGCAATCCGACTGTCAGGGAACTCCTGGCGCGGACCAGGACGGTGTGCTTGGAGGCGTTCGGCAATCAGGATCTGCCATTCGAGCGGGTGGTCGAGGATCTGCACGCCACTCGCGATCTCAGCCACAACGCCGTGTTTCGGCGATGTTCGGACTGCAGAATGCGCCGGCCCGGCCGTTGGACCTGGGCGGCCTGGACGTTGAACCGATTGCGCTCGACTTGCACGCCGCCCAGTTCGATCTGTCGGTGCTGGCCTGGGAGACGCCGGATGGCCTCCGTGCGGACTTCAGTTATGCCACCGAATTGTTCGACCGCGCCACGATTGCGCGTCTCGCGGAACACTGGCGTGCCCTGCTCGAAGGAGCGGTCAGCGCCCCCGATCGGCGAATCGGCGAGGTGCAGATGCTGACGCCCGCCGAGCACCAGCAGGTGGTCGTCGAGTGGAACGCGACCGGTCGTGACTACGACGGTGACAGTCGCCTGCACAAACTGGTCGAGGCCCAGGTCGCCCGCACGCCGGATGCGATCGCGGTGGTGTTCGAAGGGCGGGAGGTGAGCTACCGGGAACTCGACGGCCGTGCCAATCAGCTTGCCCATGAATTGCGGAACCGCGGGGTTGGGCCCGACGTGCGGGTAGGCGTCTTCGCCGAGCGCTCCGTCGAACTCGTCTCGCGCCGCTGGGAGTCCTGAAAGTCGGTGGCGCCTATGTTCCGCTCGACCCGTCCTTTCCGGCCGAACGTCTGCGCTGCTGCGGTCCGGCGCTCCGGGTCGCCTCCTCAACGTTTACGGTCCAACCGAGGCGACGACAATCGCCGCGTGGTACGAGATCGACAGGGTGATTTCATCGGTGAGCCGCTGCTGCGTGAGCTTCAGGACCGCTTCTTCCGGCCTGCCCGAGGTCGAGTTGCACAATCTCTACGGGCCGACCGAAGCGGCGGTCACGTCACGCACTGGCGATCCAGGCGGCCGCCGCCGTGCCACGATTCCGATCGGCCGGCCGATCGCCAACACGACCCTCTACGTCCTCGACGATCGGCTGCAACCGGTGCCGGTCGGTGTGACCGGCGACCTGTACATCGGCGGTGTGCGGGCTCGCCTGCGGCTACCTCGGCCGACGAAGCGCTGACCCGCGGCGATTCGTCACCGCGTCCGTTCGAGGGCGGCGTGCGCTGCGCCGTACCGGCGACCGGCGCGTTGCCGGGCCAGACGGCAACATCGAGTTCCGCGGCCGTGTCGACACCCAGGTGAAACTGCGCGGGCTTCCGCGTCGAGCCGGGCGAAGTCGAGGCGACCCTCGCCCGGCATCCCAGGTGGCCAGCGCTGCGGTCGTGGTTCGCGAGGACGATGCCCGGCGACAAGCGGCTGGTCGCGTACGTGGTCGGCGCCCAACCTGGCTCCGGCTCGCTGGTGGAGGATGCCCGAGCCTGGCTGACGACGCAGTTGCCCGACCACATGGTGCCGTCGTCGCTGGTGGAGTTGCCGGCCCTGCCGCTGACGGCGAACGGCAAGCTCGACCGGACTGCGTTACCTGCTCCTGAAAGAGCGAGGCTGCCACGGGCGCCACAAGCACCTCGCACCCCGACCGAGGAAGTCGTGGCGGGAATCTGGGCCGATGTCCTGCGTCTCGACGCGTTCGCCGTCGACGACAACTTCTTCGAGGTGGGCGGCCATTCGTTGACCGCGCTGCAGGTCTTCGTGCGGATTCAGCGCCAGTTCGGGGTCGGCCTTCCCCTGGCCACGCTGTTCGAAGCGCCGACGGTGGCGAGACTCGCGGCGATCCTCGATGGTGCGACGTCGCCACCCGCGATCCGACGGGAGACCTCGCCGCTTCGCCCGGACTCGGCAGTCCAGACGGTCGTCGACGGTGGCGAGCGACCGCGGGGCAGCCGGCACCACTGCCGGTCCTGGCCTGTCGATCGACACCATTCGTCGATCGCCGTGCCTGGCGGCGATTCAGCCGTCAGGGCTCCAAACCCCCGTTCTTCGTCCTGCCAGGCGCCGGCGGCAACACCCTCGGCTTCCAGAGCAGTGGCGCGCTACCTGGATCCCGATCGGCCGCTGATCGGCCTCGAGTCGCTCGGACGCGACGGCCGTGACGTGCCGCTGACCAACCTTCAAGCCATCGCGGCGCGGTTCGTCCACGAGATGCGGTCGCTGCAACCCGAGGGGCCGTATGCGCTCGGCGGCATCAGCTTCGGCGGCATGGTGGCCCTGGAGATCGCACAGCAGCTCCTCGCCAGCGGCCAGCGGGTGTCGCTGCTGGCATTGCTCGACACGGTGCTCGGTCTGGAGGAGCCGGAGCAATCGCCCGCGTCGTGGTCGACCAGGGCCGGCGCTCTCGGCCAACGTCTGCGCCGGATGGCCAGCGCATTGCTCCTCGGCAGAGAAGGCGACCGGATCGGCTATCTGCGGATCAGGGCACGAAGAGTGAGGTGGCGCATCGCCACGAGACGTTGGCACAACCGCAACGAGATCCACACCGTCGCGGCTCGGATCGACAACGGGGAGCAGCTGCCGATCGCCGAAGCGCTCCGCCACGTGCGGCAAGCCAATATCCTGGCTTACCGGACCTATCGGCCGGTTCACTACCACGACGCGATCACGCTTTTCTATGCCACACAGCGTGAAGACGGCGACGCTGCCAAGGCGAAGTGGCGAGCCATTGTGCGACCGATTGACCGTTCATCCCGTGCCGGGTGATCACACCACGATGATGGATGAGCCCAACGTCCAGGTGCTGGCCCGGAAGCTGAGTGAGGCGCTCGATCTGGCCCACCGCGAGACAGCTGGAATACGCTCGCCGAGGCTGAGCCCGGCGGCACCGGTCGTCACGGCGCCAACGGATACGAACGGCAGAACCCCGCCATCGGGCACGTCGGGCACTTCGGCTTGCGGGCCGAGCACGCCGTGGCGCCGAAGTCCATCAGTGCCTGGTTGAAGTCGAAGCCGCGGGCGCGGGGCACGAGCGCGTCCGACACCGCCCACAGCCGCCGGATCATCGCGTGGCCCTTGGCGTCGCCGCGGCCGACGAACACCCGGTAGAGCACGCGCGCCACGTTGGTGTCGAGGATCGCCGCCCGCTTGCGGAAGGCGAAGCTGAGAATGGCGCCGGCCGTGTAGGCGCCGATGCCCTTGAACGACAGCAGCGTCTCGCGATCGTCGGGCAGCTTGCCGTCGTAGGTCGCCACCGCCTCGCGGGCGATCGAGTGCAGCCGCTTCGGCCGGATGTTGTAGCCGAGCGGGCGCCAGGTGGCCGAGACGTCGGCCTCGGGGGCGGCGGCCAGCGCCTCGAACGAGGGGTACTTGGCCAGCCACTCGTGATACTTGGGCAGCACGCGGTCGACCTGCGTCTGCTGCAACATCACCTCCGACACCAGGATGTGATACGGGTCGTCGGTCGAACGCCACGGCAGGTCGCGGCCATGCCGGTCGTACCAGCGAAGCAGCACCCGGCGGAAGCGCGCGCGCTCGAGCGGGGACGGCACCTTGGGTTTCGGAACGCGAGTGCCTCGCCGGCGCGGCATAATCGGGGACGGTGAAAATCTACACGAAGACGGGCGACGACGGCACGACCAGCCTGTTCGACGGCACCCGCGTGCCCAAGACGCACCCGCGGGTCGTCGCCTACGGCACGGTGGACGAGACCAACGCCCACCTCGGCGCCGCCCGCGCCGCCGGTCTCGACGCCGATCTGGCCGAGAAGGTCGCGCACCTGCAGCGCGATCTGTTCGCCCTTGGCGCCCGGCTGGCCGACCCGCGGCACAAGATCGCCGACCGCGTGACCAAGGCCGCCGTCACCGACGCCGACGTGGCGCGGCTGGAAGCGTGGATCGACGCCCTCGAAGCCGAGCTGCCACCGCTCAAGCACTTCATCCTGGCCGGCGGGTCGCCCGGAGGCGCGGCCCTCCACGTGGCGCGCACCGTCTGCCGCCGCGCCGAGGTGCACACGCTCCTGCTCGGCGACGCCGCGGTGGAGCCGGTCGTGCTCGTCTACCTGAACCGGCTGTCGGACCTGCTCTTCGTGATGGCGCGCGCCGCCAACCACCGGGCCGGCGTGGCCGAGTCGATCTGGTGACGGTCGACGAGGCCGGGCTCGCCGCCGCCTACGACACCTGCCTCAGGATTGCGCGCGGCCACTACGAGAACTTTCCGGTCGCGTCGTGGCTGGTACCGGCGAGGCTGCGCCGCCACGTCGCCGCGGTATACGCCTTTGCCCGCACCGCCGACGACTTCGCCGACGAGGGCGGCTACACCCAGCGCGAGCGCCTGCGCCTGCTCGACGAGTGGCTCGACCACTTGCACCGCGCCTTGGGCGCCGGCGAGCCGATCGATGGCGCCGAGGCGCCGGAGCGCGCGGCGATCTTCGCTGCACTGGGCGACACCATCCGCCGTTTCGATCTGCCGGTGGCCGAGTTCGAGGCGCTGCTGTCGGCATTCCGGCAGGACGTGACCGTCTCGCGCTATGCGACCTGGGCCGACGTAGACGACTACTGCCGGCGCTCGGCCAACCCGGTGGGGCGGCTCGTGCTGCGGCTCTTCGGCTACCACGACGAGCGGCTCGACCGCTGGTCCGACGCCATCTGCTCCGCGCTGCAGCTCACCAACTTCTGGCAGGACTTCGCCATCGACTGGGCGCGTGGCCGGCTCTACGTCCCCGAATCGGAGTGGCGCGCTGCCGGCGCCCGCCTCGACGACCTGCGTGCGCCGCTGGCCACGACTCCGCCGGAGTGGCAGCGAACCCTGGCGGCGTGCGCTGCGCGGACGCGCGGCCTGTTCGACGACGGCAAGCCGCTTCTCGATGAGGTGCGCGGACGCCTCAAGTGGGAGCTGCGGGCGACGTGGCACGGCGGGTGGCGCGTGCTCGACCTGCTCGAGCAGGGTCGCTTCGATCCGGTGGCCGCGCGCCCCCGGCTCGGCGCCGCTGATGCCCTGGTGATAGGGTGGAGGACGCTGCTGTGAGCCGCGACACCTCCTTCTACTACTCCTTCCTGGTGCTGCCCCGGGCGGAGCGCGACGCGATCGTCACGGTGTGGGACGCCTGCCGGGCCATCGACGACGCCGTCGACGAGGCTGCGGAGCAGGCCGACGCGGCCGCGCGGCTGCGGTTCTGGCGCGGCGAGATCGCCAGAGTCTTCGACGGCGCCACGCCGGAATCACGGCAAGGGGCGGCGCTGCAGCCGGTGGCCCGCCGCTACGCCCTGCCCCGGCGCGCCTTCGAGGATCTCGTCGACGGCGTGCAGATGGACCTCGAGCACCAGCGCTACGCCACCTTCGACGACCTGCGCGAGTACCTGCTGGCGCGTGGCCTCCACGGTCGGCCTCATCTGCCTCAACATCTTCGGCTGCCGCCATCCCGGCGGACGCGACTACGCGATGCACCTCGGCCTGGCCTTGCAGCTGACCAACATCACCCGCGACGTCGCCACCGACCTGGCCCGCGGCCGCATCTACCTGCCGCAGGACGAGATGGCCCGCGCCGGCTGCACCGAGGCGACCCTGCGAGCGGGCCGCGTCACGCCGGAAGTCGCGGCGCTGCTGGCCCTGCAGTGCGCGCGGGCCCGCCACTACTACGACCTCGCGGCGGCCGCGCTGCCGCCCGGCGAGGCCAGGCACCTGGTGGCCGCCGAGATCATGGGCGCGATCTACTTCGCCATCCTCCAGCGCATCGAGGGCCGCGGCTACGACGTGTTCACCGAGGTGGTGCGGGTGCCGAGGCCGCAGCGGGCGCTGATTGCCGCCTCCACGTGGGTCCGCACGCTCATGCGGGCGGGGGTCGAGGCGGTGGCGCCGGCACGCACCTCGTGATTGCGGCCGATGTCGTCGTGGTCGGCGCCGGGTGCGCCGGGTTGAGCGCCGCCACCGCGCTCAGCGAAGCCGGCGCGACCGTGCTGGTGGTCGAGGCCCGGCCGGTGCTCGGCGGCCGCACCTTCGCGACCCGCGACCAGGCGTCGGGGGACTGGGTCGACAACGGCCAGCACGTGCTGCTCGGCTGCTACCACGAGACGCTGGCGTTCGCCCGCCGCATCGGCGCGGAGCGACTGCTGTCGACACAAACCGCGCTCTCGGTGCCGATGGTCGACCGGGCCGGCCGGATGAGCGAGCTGCGCTGTCCGGCGTTGCCCACGCCGATGCACCTGGTCGGCGGCGTGCTCGGCTGGTCGGCGCTGTCGTGGCGTGAGCGTCTCTCGGTCGTCGGCCTGGCCCGGGCGCTTCGCGGCTCCGCGCCGCCGCCGGTGCGGCAGACCGTACGCGAGTGGCTGGCACTGCACGGCCAGGCGCCGCGGCTGTGCGAGCTCCTGTGGGAGCCGCTGGCCGTCGCTGCCCTCAATCAACCGATCGACACCGCCACGGCGACGACCTTCGTGGAGGTCGTGCGCCGCATGCTCGGCCCGGGGCCCGACGACGCCGCGCTGATACTGCCGGCCACGTCGCTGTCGCGCACCTTCATCGATCCGGCACATCGATACATCGAGCAGCACGGCGGTCGCCTGCGCGCCGGTGCCGCGGCGCGGGTCGCCTTCGCCGCCGGCCGCGCGGTCGGTGTCGAGCTGAGGGACGAGCGGCTCTTCGCCGCCGCCGTGATCTCCGCCGTGCCGTGGCACGCGCTGCCTGATCTGTGTGGATCGGCCTCGCCCGAGGCGCTGCACCCCGTCGTGCAGCGAGCCCTGGCGATGCGCAGCTCGCCGATCGTTACCGTCAATCTGTGGTTCGATCGCCGCGTGCTGGACACGCCCTTCCTCGGCCTTCCCGGCCGGTCGTTCCAATGGAGCTTCGACCGCGGCCAGGTCACGCCGGGAGAGGCCACCTACGTCTCGCTGGTGTGCAGCGGCGCCGACGACGTGGTGGAGTTGCCGAACGAGGCCCTCGTCGCCCGTGCCCACGCCGAGCTCCGACAGGCCGTGCCGGCGGTTGCCGGCGCCCGGCTGCTGCGAGGCACGGCGGTGCGCGAGCGGCGCGCCACCTTTTCGCTCGCGGCCGATGAGCCGGCGCGCCCGGCGACGACGACCGGCGTCCCGGGACTCTTCCTCGCCGGCGACTGGATCGACACCGGCCTGCCCGGCACCATCGAGAGCGCCGTCATCAGCGGCCACCGCGCCGCCGCCGCTGTCCTGCGCCATCTTGGTCGGCGTGCAGCGTGGCAGCGCGATAGCGTGACTGTAGGACACGCCTAGCCGCGAGCCGCTAGCCCCTAGCCGCTATGAGAGTTCTTCTCGCCCACTACCAGGAGATCGCGCTCAAGGGGCAGAACCGGCCCTGGTTCATCCGGCATCTGGCCAGCAACATCCGCGACGCGCTCGTCGGGCTCGACGTCGGCGCGGTGAAGCTGCCGATGGGACGGATCGAGATCGAACTCGGGCCGGACGCCGACGTCGCCGCCGCCCGCGCGCGGCTGCGACAAGTCTGCGGGCTCGCCAACTTCGCCGTGGCCGGCACCGCGGCGCCCGACGTGGACGCCATCACCAGCGCCGTGCTGCGCGACCTGCCGCGCGACCGCGACGTGCCCAGCTTCCGGGTCGAGGTGCGGCGCGCGCACAAGCAGTTCCCGATGGCCTCGCCCGACGCCGAGCGGGCCATCGGCAGCCGCGTCCAGGACGAAACCGGATGGCGCGTCGACCTGTCGGATCCGGCGTTCACGGTGTGGGTGGAGATCGTCCCGCGGCGGGCCTACTACTACTTCGACAAGGAACCCGGCGCCGGCGGCCTGCCGGTGGGGACGGGCGGCCGCGTCCTGGTCCTGCTCTCGGGCGGCATCGACTCGCCGGTGGCGGCGTGGCGGATGATCCGGCGCGGCTGTCACGCCACCTTCGTCCACTTCCACGGCCATCCGTTCACCTCGCACGCCTCGATCGACAAGGTGCGCGAGCTGGTGGGCCTGCTGGCGCCCTATCAGCTCGGCGCCCACGTGATGTTCGTGCCGTTCGGCGAGCTGCAGCGCCAGGTCACCATGACCGTGCCGGGAGCGTTGCGGGTCGTCATCTACCGCCGCCTGATGATGCGGATCGCGGCCCGCCTGGCCCGCACGGTGCACGCCCGGGCCCTGGTGACGGGCGACGTGGTCGGCCAAGTGGCGTCCCAGACCCTCGACAACCTCGCGGTGATCGGCGCCGCCACCGAGCTTCTCACCATCCGCCCGCTGGTCGGGATGTCGAAGGAAGAGATCACCACCGAGGCCGTCGCGCTCGGGTCGTACCCGATCTCGATCCTGCCCGATGACGACTGCTGCACGCTCTTCACGCCGCGGCACCCGGCCACGCGCGCCCGCCCGGCCGAGGTCGAGAACGCCGAACGCAGCCTGCCGCTGGCCGAGATGGTCAGCGCCGCCACGGCGGCACCGGACATCGAACGGGTCGAGTGGCCGGTGCTAAGATAGACGGCTGCTCGGGCACTCACGAGGGCCACACATGGTGTTCAACTCCGCTGCCGACATCCTCGCCGCACTCGCCGGCGTCGCCACCGTTTCGGGCGACCGCATCAGCGTCACCGGAATGCCGTCGAGCGATCTCGTCGATCGCCTGGCGCACACCGCGGCGTTCGGCGCCTCGCCGGAGGTGAAAGGCACCGCCCGCTGGGTGATCCTGCACCTGGCCGCCCACGCGGGGGTGCTGTTCGCCTCGATCCACGACCTCTACATGGCGATGGGCCGCGGCGACGCCGGCGGCTTCACCGTGCCGGCGATCAACGTGCGCGCCATGGCCTACGACACCGGACGCGCGGTGATGCGCGCTGCCGTGGGGCTCGACGCCGGTGCCTTCATCCTGGAGATCGCGCGCTCGGAGATCGGCTACACCGAACAGCGTCCGCACGAGTACGCGGCGATCATGGCCGCCGCCGCGCTGCGCGAGGGCTTCCGCGGGCCGCTCTTCCTGCAGGGCGACCACGTGCAGGTGAGTCTCAAGAAGTACGCCTCGCCCGAACGCGACAAGGAACTGGACACCCTGCGCGGGCTCATTCGCGAGGAGATCGCCGCCGGCTTCTACAACATCGACATCGACACCTCGACGCTCGTCGATCTCGACAAGCCGACGCTGGCCGAGCAGCAGGCGGTGAACTGCGAGCTGGCGGCCGAGCTCACCGCCTTCATCCGGCGCTACGAGCCGCCGGGCGTGACCGTCTCGGTCGGCGGCGAGATCGGCGAGGTCGGCGGCAAGAACTCCGACGTCCACGAGCTGCACGCTTTCATGCAGGGCTACAACGAGGCGCTGGCGGCCAAGGGCAGGGGCCTGGTCGGCATCAGCAAGATCAGCGTGCAGACCGGCACCGCGCACGGCGGCTTCGTCGGCCCGGACGGCAAGGTCAAGAGCGACGTCAAGATCGATCTCGAGACGCTCGAGGAGCTGTCGCGGGTCGCGCGCGACGAGTACGGCCTGTCGGGCGCCGTGCAGCACGGTGCCTCGACCCTCAGCGCCGAGGCGTTCGACGCCTTTCCTCGCGTCGGCGCCTGCGAGATCCACCTGGCCACCAATTTCCAGAACATGGTCTACGACCACCCGGTGTTCCCGGCGTCGCTGAAGGCCGAGATGTACGGCTGGATTCGCGAGCACGCGCAAGAAGAGAAGAAGCCCAAGGACACCGACGAGCAGTTCCTGTACAAGGCCCGCAAGAAGGCCATCGGCCCCTTCAAGAGCCGGTTGTGGACGCTGCCCGCCGACCTGCGTGCGGCCATCGGCAAAACGCTCGAGGACCAGTTCGCGTTCCTCATGACCAAGCTGCGCATCGGCGGCACCGCGCCGGTTGTCGCCCGGTTCGTGACCCCGGTCCCCGGCCTGCCGTCGCTGGAGAACGCCCGGCTGGCCGCGGCCGGGAAGATCACCTCCGAGGAACGCAAGGCCGAAGGGCTCGCCGACTAGGCCCGTGCACGGACGCTGGCTGGTCGTCGTCGGCGCCGTCGCCGCTGGGCTGCTGGCCTCCGACCTCGCTCGCCTCGGCTATTCGCCCGACGAGGAGTTCACGCTGTTCGCCGTGCACGGCATTCACGCTCACGGGCTCCCGCTCCTACCCTCGGGTCTGCTGTACGACCGCGGCCTGCTCTACTCCTACGCCTCGGCCCTGGCCGGCGGCGCTGGCTCCTGGCTGCTCCCGGCGCGAATCGTCAGCTTCGCCGCCGCCGCGGCCGCGCTCGCGGTGCTGTTCGTGGAGGTTCGCCGCATCACTTCACCGGTAGCAGCGACGCTGGCCACGCTGCTGGCAGCCGCCTCGCTGCCGTTCTGGGTGTCGGCGACCACGGCCCGGTTCTACGCGCCGTTCCTGCTGTGCTACCTCGTGGTCCTCGCCGGACTGACGCGGTTCTCGCTGTCGTGGACCGGCCTGGCGGCGCTGGCGCTTGCCGCCGCGGCCGCGCGGTGGACGCACGAGCTCGCCTTCACGCTCGCCGTCGTGCCGGTGCTCGTCGCGGTGCTGACGAGTGGCCCGGTGCGGCGCGCCTGGATCGTGCGATGCGTGGCCGTCGCCGCCGGCCTGGCCGCCGGCCAGGCCGCCATCCTCGCGCTGCACGCCGCCGCGCCCTCCGCGAACGGCGACGTCATGGTGCGGCGCTTCTTCGTGTGGCAGGTGGTGAACCTCCTCGAGCGGCCGCCGTTCGACCTCGCCGCCATGCTGCCGCTGGCCGCTGCCGCCGGAGTGCCGGTGGCCCTGGCGCTGGCCGCTCTCCGCGCCCGCGTCGACCTTCCAGCCGCCACACTCATCGCCGGGGGTGGCGTGGCCGCCGCGCTGGGACAGATCGCGGTCGCGCCGACCCTGGCGCTGGCGGCGCTGCCGTTGCTGCCGTGGCCGGCCCGCCGTCTCGTGCCGGTGGCGCTCGGCGTCTTCGCCGCAGGGGCGGTCTTCTGGCTGACCGCGCTCACCGCAGCCGGAATCCCCGCCGGCACGGCTCTCGGTCACCTCACCGGCCCGGCCGTCAGGTATCCCCTCGACATGTTCGCGCACCTGCTGCGCGAGACACCGCTGCTGACTACCGCTGTGCTCGGCGGTCTGCTGGCGCGCAGCGTGGGCATTGGCGGCCCCTGGCCCGGTCCGCAGCGGGCCCTTCACGCGTTGTGGATCGGCTGGGTGCTCTGGTTCGGTGTGATCGAGTCGGGCATCACCGCGCGGTATCTGCTGCTGCCGGTGACGTTCATGCTGTGCGCACTGGCCGTGGACCTGACCGAGGTGCTCGCCTCGACGGCGGCTCCGGTCCGTCGCGTGGGCGCTGTGCTGGCCGCGCTGGCGTGCCTGGTCGTCACGCTGGAGACTTGGGGCGGCTTGCCGACGCGTACCGCCCGCGCCGAGGCGGCGCGGCCGACGCTGGTCCTCGAGACGCTGCGAGAGGAGCTCCAACCCGACGATCTGGTCGCCGGCGGCGACGAGCTGGCCACGCTCTCGGTGGCCGGACGGGTCGACGCCTGGCTGGCGCTGGACGAGTTCTTCCGCGAGCGATTCGTGGTGATGCGTGAAGCACGGCCAACCGGCACCTACACCGGCGCTCCGGCGGCGTTCGACCTGGGCCCGCTGCTCGAACGGGCCACCCGCGAAGGCCGCCGCCTCGTCGTCGTCGACGTGCTGAAGGACATGCCCGGCTTCGGAAATACGGCGGTGCTGGTGCCGCGCCAGCTCGCCCGCGAGGGCCTGAGAGCCGACGTGATCGGCGAGGTGGCGGGCGCCCGCCTGCTGCACGTGCGGCCCGGCCGCGAGGATGCCGTCGCGCGCCTCCGGGGAGCCGACCGCCGCTGACGCGGCCGTGCTAGCATCCGCCGGGTCGGCACCACAGCCGGATTCCTGGAGGGCAGCATGAAGCACTCGTGGTCGATGGTGGCGGTGGCAGCAGCCGTAGGCGTCGCGGCCCTGGCCGCGCAGTCGCAGACGCAGGCGCCGCCGCGCCCGCAGACGCCGGCGCCGACCGCCGATCCCTACGTGAACAACCCGAACCCGGGCGCGACCGGATTCCCGCTGGCCGCGCCGGCCGGAAGCGACAGCCGCGCGCGGGAGACACCGCCTCCGGGCGCCGTGAACCAGGGCCGCTTCGACGCCGCCACCTGGAAGTACGGCAGCGCCTTCGATCCGCCGGCCGGCAGCGCGGTCTGGAACCCGGTGAAGATCAAGATGCAGCAGGGCGGCAAGGTCACCGGCGCCACGCTCTTCGGGTCCACCGACCCCAGCGTCTACTGCGCCATGGCCAACGCCGGCTACGACTTCATCTGGACCGAGATGCAGCACGACCAGCGCGACTGGCAGGCCACGGCCCGCCTGTGGCGGACCTGCGCCCAGGCCAAGGCGGTGCCCGGCGTGCGGATCGCCTACACCGACGAACGCGAGATCCAGCACGCGCTCGATGCCGGCGCGCTGGTGCTCGTCGTGCCCACGGTGGACACCGCCGAGGAGGCCCGCGAGGTCGTCGACTGGGCCTACTTCCCGCCGATGGGCCGCCGCAGCAACGGCGGCGGGCAGGCCTTCGACCCGGCCATGTGGGGCGCGGTGCCCGGCGGCTACCGCAACACGATCAACGACAACCTCGTCGTCATCCTGATGATCGAGACGCTCGAGGGGCTCAAGAACGCCGAGGCCATCGCCAAGGTGCCGGGCGTGACGGCGATCTTCGCCGCCAGCGGCGACCTGGCCAACTTCACCGGCTACCGCCAGGGCGACCCCGACTACGAGCGGGCGATCAACATCGTCCACGACGCGGCGCTGGCCGCCAAGGTGCGGCTGTGCGGGCCGTTCGCCTGGCGCGACCGCCCCGACTTCACCTGCTTCCAGAACGCGAGCGAAACCGCGCTCATCGCCCGCGGCGCCGCCGCCGAGCTCGGTCCGCTGGCCAACACGCAGGGCAAGCCCACCGTCGGGCCTTACGCGACGGCTCCCAGGTAGTCGCGCAGCGCCTCCCGCGTGCTGCGGAACGCCAGCTCGTTCCACGGCAAGTCGGCGGCGGTGAAGGCGCGAATCTCGGAGTTCTCGTCGTCCACGGCGAGCTCGCCGCCGAGCCAGCTGGCGCGGTAGACGATGACCACCGGCGGGCTGCCGGCGTAGGAGTAGATGCCGACCAGCTCGCCGAGCCGGACCTCGATCCCGGCCTCCTCGCGCGCCTCGCGCACCGCCGCCAGCCGCACGTCCTCACCGCGATCGACGTAGCCGCCGGGGAAGACCCACAGACCGAAGCCCGGTTCGATCGCCCGCTTCACCAGCACGATGCGATCGTCGGGCATCCGGATGATCGTGCCGACCGCCACCTTTGGATCGAGATAGAAGACGAAGCCGCAGACGGCGCTGGTGCAGACGAGCCGCATCGGCTCGCCGAGCTTCAGGACGCGCGGCTCGAGCGGCTGGCCGCAGACCGGGCAGAAACGGAACTCGGCCACGCTCGTAATGTTACGGCCGGCCGGCCGCGGCGGCCTCCTTGCCGCGAGCCAGGTAGATGTCGCGCGCCTCGTTGAACTGACCGAGCACGTGCGCCTTCTCCTTGTCGCTGCGCCAGCCCTTGTCGGCCGCCGCCATCGCCGTCAGCTTGTCGATCCACTTCACGAAGTACTCGGCCGACGCCTGGCTGCGGATCGGCTGGCCGCCGGCGACGACGTAGATCGGGTTGGTCACCGCCATCGGCTTGGTGTTCTCGGTGGGGAAGGTGCGCGCCGCCCCGATGGCGCGCAGCGAATACCACCCGCTCGTCTTCACGTCGATCGGCAGCTCGAAGCTGGCCCGGCGCTTGTCGCCGGTCAGCGGGATGGTGTGCACGACCCGGCCGTTCGCGACCAGCTCGAAGCGCTCCACCGGGACGATCGAGGCCAGCGTGCCGCTGAAGGTGACGCGGCCGCCGCCGGCCGGCAGCGCCACCTCCTGGCCCATGCCGGCGCCGTTGGCGGTGAACTCGAGCAGCGGGCCGTTGGTGACGAAGCCGCGTCCGGCCAGCAGCGCCTTCATCCACGCATCCCACGTGAACGGCTGGTCGCCGATCTGGAAGTAGCCGCGCGACACGCCGACCAGCTCGACGCGGTGCAGGCTCGAGATCGAGTCCTCCCCGCCGGTGACCGGCACACGGAAGCCGTTGTTGAGCGCGTGATACCAGACCAGCAGCGGCGCGTCGCCGGCGCTCTGCGACCACAGCTCGTGATAGCTGAGCGCCTCGAGCGCGACGTCCACCGGGAAGCCCTTGGCGGTCCCCAGGTTGGTCTCGAGCGGATCGCCGTCGGCGTAGTAGGGGTGGACGTAGGCGCCGATGCCGCCCTGCTGTTTGGCGTAGCGGAAGATGTCGGTGTTGGACGGGTACAGGCTCTCGATGCCGGTGCCCTCGTAGCCGGTCACGAACGGCGAGACCAGGTTCTTGTTCAGGTTGAAGAGCGAGATGTGGCCGTAGAACGGCGGCCGGTACTCCTGGCCGACGTGCATCAAATATCCGGCCCCAGACACCGGGTGCTGCGCCTGGCCCGGCGTGAAGTGCTGGTAGTCGAGGATGCGGTTGTCCTTGTTGGCGATCTGGAGGCTGGTCATGCCCATATCCTCCGCTTTGGCCATCAGCATCATGTTGGCGGGCGTGTTGTGCAGGTTGCCGGCGTAGTTCATGTGCACGTGGTTGCTGCCCGAGCGCCAGCCCTTGGCCACGAAGTCGACCATGCGCTTCAAGCGGATGGTCACCGCCGGGTTCTCACCGGCCTTGACGTCGACGGTGGTCCTGGTCACTTCGTACTCGAAGCCCTTCGCCACCTCGATGGTGAACGGCCCGACCGGGGCGTGCGTCGTGTAACGGCCCGGGGTGTGGAACAGGTGCCGGCTCAGCGTTGCCAGCCGCTCGTAGGAATCGTCGGGGGTGTAGGGCTTGCCGTCGACGGCGGTCTGGTAGACCCGCGCCGGCGTCTCCTGCCCGGTGGCATCGTCGACGATCCGCACCGACACCGTGCCCATCGGCCGTGAGTAGCGGCGCTCGGTGATGCGTACGCGCTGCTGCTCGCCGCCCCAAGACTTGAGCAGCTTCAGCTGCGGCAGGCCCTCCTCGTTGGAGATGTAGGCAATCCACTCGCCGTCGGGCGACCAGCGCGGCAGGAAGTGGTCGTGCTCGCCGAAGGTGAGCTTGTAGGGCTCCCCGCCGGTGGCCGGCAGCACGAAGAGCTCGGTGTACTGGCCGCCCAGGTGCGACGCGTAGACCAGCCGCTTGCCATCGGGCGACCACTGCGGACGGGTGCGAAAGAGCGTCTCTTCCTTGTGGATCAGTTTCGCGGCCGGTGAGCCCATCACGTTGGCGCCGACCGGAACCCGCCAGATGCCGCCCGATCCCAGCGGGATGTTGCGGTTCGATACCAGCAGCAGCTCCTTGCCGCCGGGCGACCACGACGGCGAGATGTGCACGTCGATCGGGCTGAAGTACAGCCGTTCGCGGCCGAAGTCGTTGTCGGTCGTCACTTGCGTAATCGTGCCGGGTGCGCCGTCGGTCACCTCCATCACGAACACGTTGAAGTAGCCGTTGGGCGCGGTGGAGACGTACGCCAGCCGCCGGCCATCGGGCGACCACGCCGGCTCGACGTTCACGTGCGTCCCGGTCGTGAGATTGGTGGACGCGCCCGTCGCCAGGTTGAGGACCCGCAGGTTGATGCTCTTGCCGTCGTCGTCAGCGGTGTAGGCCAGCCATCGGCCGTCGGGGGAGTACTCGGGCGACGAGAGGTACTCGCGCGCCGAGAAGGCGAGCTCGCTGGCCACGCTGCCACCGACCTCGATGCTCCAGATCGAGCCATCCATCGCGAAGGCGATCCGCTTGCCGTCTGGCGCCCACGACGGCCACCACGGCGTGCTGCTGGCCGCCGGTGGCAGGTAGTAGTTGTGCATGTAGTTGCCGCCGGTCTTGGCTGCGGTGTAGACCTGAGCGTCGGCCGTGTGGACCGTCAGCACCAGCGCAACGGCGACAACACCCGCGAGCGAACGACCGGCAACTGTCATCACTTGTCTCCTTGGCACGGGCGTGCGTGCAAGCGGCCGCGAGTGTATCCCACTCACGTCCGGCGGTGGACACCGGGCCGCCGAGTCTGTTGTACTGGGCTGCATGGCCATCCTCAAGGTCTCCCGGATGGGGCATCCGGTGCTGCGGCGTGCCGCCCGCGCCGTCGAGCGGGCCGAGATCCGGGACCCGCGCTTCCAGAAGTTCCTCGACGACCTGATCGAAACGATGCACGAGTACAACGGCGTCGGCCTGGCGGCACCGCAGGTGCACGAGGGGCTGCGGGTGTTCGTGGCCATGCTCGACGGCGGCGAGGACGCCGAGGCCAGCGTGATCATCAACCCGGTCATCACCCCGGCCGACGACCGGATGATCGAGGGATGGGAAGGGTGCCTGAGTATTCCCGACGTGCGTGGCCTGGTGCCGCGGGCGCCGAAGATCGTCGTCAAGGCCCTCGACCGGCAGGCGCGCGCGCTCGAGATCGACGCCGAGGACTTCCCGGCGCGGGTCATTCAGCACGAAACCGACCACCTCGACGGCATCCTGTTCCTGGACCGGATGAAGTCGCTGGCCTCGCTCACCTACCTCGACGAATACGCCCGCTACCACGCCAAGGACACAGACGACTGACCTTCGCACGCCGCCACCCCGGGATTGCGGCACGTCGCCGGCGGTGGCGCCGGACAGGTGCCGTCGCCGCGCTGCTGGCAGTGCTGGCAGGCCTCGGCTGGTGGAGCTGGCCGGCGGCACCGGCCGACGCGCCATTCGCGACCACCTTCGGCCGCAGCACCTGGCCCGGTGACGAAGGTCCGGCCGTGCTCGTCGACAACGCGCACTGGAACAGCGCCACCACTTCCCGCGGGCTGGTGGGCTTTGCGGCGCTGTTGCGCGCCGACGGCTACCGGCTGCTCGCCGACGGCAACGCCGCGCGGGCCGAGATGCTGGCCGACGCCCGGATTGCCGTGGTCGCCAATCCGCTGGGCGTGAGCGGGGTGGCGCGCCAGCTGGCGGAGCGACTCGGTCTTCCCGCACTCACGTTCCTCGACGACGAGGCACTGTGGCTGCAGGAAATGGAGACCGTCGTCCAGTGGGTGGAGAACGGCGGGGCGCTTCTCGTCGCGGTGGACGAGGGGCCGCCGGCCCGTGCTGTGCGCGGCCTGACCTCCCGTCTCGGGATCGACGTTCGTCCGGGGGTGGTGCTGGACCTGGGCAACTCCGAGCCGCTGGCGCCGGAGCGCCTGGTGTTCTCGCGCGAGAACGGGCTGATTGGCGACCATCCGATCGTCGCCGGCTTTTCCGATGCTCCGGCCGTCAACCGGGCCGTCAGCGTCGGCGGCCCGGCGCTGTCGGCGCCGCCCGGGGTGCATGTCCTCTTCCGCTTGGGTCCGTCGGCCGTGGAAGTGCGGCGACTGGGTGCCTCGCCCGTGGACGGTACTCCAGTGCCGGGCCTGGCCCGGGCGGTCGCCTTCGAGCGCGGCCGCGGCCGCGTCGTGGTCGTGGCCGATCTGTCGCTGCTCACGTCGCTGGCCGACGCCGACGGCCAGCCATACGGGCTCGGGGCCACGGGCAGCAACAACGACCGCTTCGCCCGCAACGTACTGCGCTGGCTGTCGCGCCGCGACGACGTGCCGCTCCAATAGATCGCCGCCGCGAGCCGCGAAATCTCCCCCGCCGCCAGCCCACGTCCTGCCCGGAACGCATCCGAGCGAGGGCGTCAGGGAATCTGGCCGCTAGCCGCTAGCCGCTAGCCGCTAGAATCAGTTCCGTGCCCTCCGTTGTCCTGGCCACCGATGCACCACGCGTCACGTTGCGCTCCGCCCCCGCGGTTCCTTACGACGGCGCCATCGCGGCGGCACGGACGTGCTACTCGCCGCGGGTGATCGGCACCGCCGAGATCACCGACAAGCAGCGCGATTCGATTGGGCCGCTCACTTTCGACGGCGGACACCACACGGTCTTCCAGCACGCGCATTTCGAGTTCGGCCTCGAGAACATCTCGCGTCAGTTCGTGTGGAGCGTGCTCCACGCCTACCCCTTCTACAACTCCGAGCAGAGCAGCCAGCGCTACGTGAAGCTCAAGGAGCCGCGGGCGTTCATGCCGCCGCTGGACGGCGAAGCCCGGCAGGTCTACGAGCGGGCGGTGCTCACCGCCTGGGACTACTACGCCGAGCTCTCGGCGCTGCTCAAGGACGACGCCTGGGCGATCCTGAAGGAACTGCGCTACCTCCGGCCGACCAACGCGCCCGAGCGGCACAAGCAAGTGGAGCGCGAGGCCGAGAAGAAGGCGATCGAGACGGCGCGCTACGTCATCCCGCTGGGCGCCTTCACCTCGATGGTGCACACCGTCTCGGGCCTGGTCCTGCACCGGTTGCACCGGATGCTGAACGCCGGTGACACGCCCCATGAAGCGCAGATGGTCATCGGCGCGATGGTCGAGCTGGTCAAGGCGTTCGACCCGCTGTTCTTCGAGAAGGTCGGCCTCGATACCCTGCCCGAGGGCGCCCTGCCCGAGGGAGCATTTCCCAGGCCCCGGGCCGGCGGCGACGGCTTCGCGGCCGCCTTCGACGCCCGGCTGGGCGGGCGGGTGTCGCGGCTGCGCGACTGGTCATCCGACGCCGAGGGCGTGGTCGCCGACGCCGTGCGCGCCACCTTCGGGCTGTCGGCCGGCGAGCTCGACGACGGCGAGGCGATCGACCGGGTGATGAACCCGGCCCGTAATCTCTACCGGGTCGACATGCTGAACGTCTCGCACCACTCGCCGATGATGAGGGCGCTGCACCATCCGGCGTATGTGTTCGAGAAGAAGCTGAGCCACACCGCCGACTCGCAGGACCAGCGGCACCGCATGGTGCCGGCGTCGCGTCCGCTGATGACCTTCGCCGACACCACCGTGCCCGACGTGATCACGCCGCGGCTCATCCGCCAGAATCCGCGCGCCGCCGAGGTCTACGGCCGCGCCATGGCCGACGCCTGGACCGCCAAGAACCGCCTGCTGCAGCTGGGGGTGCCGCTCGAGCACGCCCTCTACGTGCTGCCCAACGCCAAGGCGCTGCGGATGGTCGAGTCGGGCAGTTTCCTGGCGCTGCAGCACAAGTGGACGCTGCGGACGTGCTTCAACGCCCAGGAGGAGATCTACCTGGCGTCGATGGACGAGATCGCGCAGGTGCGCGAAGTGCACCCGCGCCTGGCGCGTTTCCTCGGCCCGCCGTGCGTGCTGCGCAACAAGGTCGTGGCACCGCGCTGCACCGAAGGGTCCCACTTCTGCGGTGTGCCGGTGTGGAAGGACTTCCCGGCCGCGGTGCGGCGACTGTAGCCGATGTCGCCCGGGCATCGGCAGGCACGAATCGCGTGACCGCCTGGCTCGCACACCTCTACACCGCCCTGGGCGCCGGCGCCGCAATGGCCGCCGCGCTCGCGACGTTTGCCGGCGAGTTCCGCGCAGCGTTCCTGTGGCTGGCGCTCGCCCTCGCCATCGACTCGAGCGACGGCGTGCTGGCCCGGGCCGTGAGGGTCAAGGAGCGGCTGCCGTGGATCGACGGCGACACCCTTGATAACGTCGTCGATTTCCTCACCTACGTGTTCGTGCCGGTGCTGATCATGTTGCGGGCCGGATTGCTGCCGGAGCCGGCGGCGCCGTGGCTCGGCGTGGCCGTGCTCGTCGCCAGCGGCTACGGGTTCAGCCGCACCGACGCCAAGGTGTCGACCACCGACTACTTCTTCACCGGGTTCCCGTCCTACTGGAACGTCGTCGCCCTCTACATGTATGCATGGCGACTGGCTCCCGAAGTGAACGGCATCGTCCTCGCCGGGCTGGTGGCGCTGGTCTTCGTGCCGATTCGCTACGTGTATCCCTCGCGCACGCGAGCCTGGCGTGGGGCCACGCTCGCGCTCGGCGTGGGCTGGGCGATCGTGACCGGCGTCGTGGTCTGGCGATTGCCCGAGGTGGGCGGCGTCTGGCTGCCGCTCTCGGTCGTGTTCCCGGTCTACTACATGGCGTTGTCGCTGTGGCTGACGGTGCGCGAGCGCGCCGCCGCGCGCTGATAAGAATCGGGCCATGGCGACCAAGCCTGACGCCGTCGTGATTTACGGCAAGGACACCTGACCGTACACGCAGGCCGCCCGTGAGGCGTACGCCGCGAAGGGTCCGGTGACCTACATCAACGTGCGCAGCGATGCGATGCACCTGGCGCGGATGCTGCAGCTCTCGGGCGGCCAGCGCAAGGTGCCCGTGATCGTCGATCACGGGGTCGTCACCATCGGTTACGGCGGTACTTGAGGCGTCTAGGCGGGCCGCCGGGCGCGGCCTCACGCTCCTTCGACGTCGGCGTGACCCCCCGTGAACATCATCCCCCTCCACGCCGGCAATCCCGGACACATGACCGGAAGCGGAAACTGGACCTACCTGCTGCCCGGGCCGGCGCCGGTCCTCATCGATGCCGGCGTCGGCCATGCAGGCGCACCTCGACGCCCTGGCCGGCCACGCACCCACGGGCCCGGCGGCCGTTCTGGTGACACACGTCCATCCCGATCACGCATCTGGCGCACCGGCGCTGGCGGCGCGCTGGCCGGCGGCCCGCTTTGCGAAGTGGCCGTGGGCAGAGCACGACCCCGCCATCGCCGTCGCCTGGGCGCCGCTCACCGATGGCCAGCGGATCGATACGCCCGAGGGCCCGCTCGAGGTCGTCCACACGCCCGGCCATTCGCCCGATCACGTCGCCCTGTGGCACGCTGCGTTCGGCGCCGTGTTCACCGGCGATCTGCTGGTCCTCGGCAGCACGGTCGTGATCCCGGCGTCGCACGGCGGATCGCTGACGGCCTACCTCGACTCCCTGGCTCGTCTCGACGCGCTCGAGCCCAGGCGCGCGTGGCCGGCGCATGGGCCGCCGATCGACGATCCGCGAGCGCTCATCGCCCACTACCTCGCCCACCGACATCGGCGCGAACAGCAGGTGCGTCGACGCGCTGGCCGGGGGACCGGTGTCGATTGCCGAGATCGCCGGCCGCATCTACGTCGGCCTGGAACCGGCGCTGGTACCGCAGGCCCACGAGAGCGTGCTCGCGCACCTGGTGAAGCTGGAGGAAGACGGCGGAGCGACGCGCGACGGCAACCTGTGGCAGCTGTCGATGACCGCGCCGGCAGTGCTACGAGTGCAGCGCCGAGGCCGGAATGCGATCGTGCGATGCTTACGCGGGACCACAACCCATGGACAAGATCGTCGACCACATCAACGTCAACCGCGACCGCTACGTCGAGCAGCTCAAGGAGTACCTGGCCATCCCCAGCATCTCGGCGCTGCCGGCGCATGCCGCCGACGTGCGGCGCTGCGCGGAGTGGACCGCCGCCGAGCTGAGACGGGTCGGCCTGGACAACGCCCGCCTGATGGAGACCCCGGGTCACCCGGTGGTCTACGCCGAGTGGCTCGGCGCGGCCGGGGCCCCCACCATCCTCTTCTACGGCCACTACGACGTGCAGCCGGTCGATCCGGTGGAGCTGTGGACCTCGCCGCCGTTCGAAGCCACCGTGCGCGACGGCGAGCTCTACGCCCGCGGTGCCGTCGACGACAAGGGCCAGGTCTTCATGCACATGAAGGCCATCGAGGCGCATCTGTCGCAGCAGGGACGCCTGCCGGTGAACATCAAGGTCCTGCTCGAGGGCGAGGAGGAAGTCGGCAGCGCCAACCTCGACGACTTCGTCCGGGCCAACAAGACGATGCTCGGCGCCGACGTCGTCGTGATCAGCGATTCGCCGATGTTCGATCGCGGCATCCCGTCGATCTGCTACGGCCTGCGCGGCCTGGCCTATTTCCAGATCGACGTGCGCGGCAGCAAGTCCGATCTGCACTCGGGCTCCTTCGGCGGCGCGCTGGTCAATCCGGCGATGGCGCTGGCGCAGGTGCTGACGCAGATGAAGGACAAGGGCGGGCGGATCAAGATCCCGGGCTTCTACGAAGACGTCGTGGCGCTGCGCGACGAGGAGCGGCAGGAGTTCGCCAGGTTGCCGTTCAACGAGCGGAAGTACCGGATGGAGCTCGGCGCGCCGAAGCTGTTCGGCGAGTCGGGCTACACCACGCTCGAGCGGGTGTGGGCCCGGCCCACCTTCGAGGTCAACGGCCTGCTCTCGGGATTCACCGGCGAGGGCGCCAAGACCGTGCTGCCGGCGGTGGCGATGGCCAAGGTGAGCATGCGGCTGGTGCCGAACCAGGACCCGAAGAAGATCGGCGACCTGTTCGAGGCCTACGTGGCCAAGGTGATGCCGAAGTCGGTCAGCTACACCCTGACCCGGATGCACGGCGGCAAGCCGTGGATGACGGCGTTCGACAACCACTACGTGCAGGCGGCCGGGCGGGCCATCGAGCGCGGCTTCGGCAAGCGGCCGGTGTTCAACCGCGAGGGCGGGTCGATTCCAGTCGTCGCGACCTTCCAGGAGGAGCTGGGCCTGCCGTGCGTGCTCTTCGGCGTCGGGCTGCCCGACGAGAACGCGCACGCCCCGGACGAGAAGCTCGATCTGGGGAACTTCCACAACGGCGTGATCGCCTCGGCCGCGCTCTACGAGGAGATCGGCGCCCTGCGCTAGCGACGTCCGGGCCATGCGCGAGGTGCTGGCCGCGCTCGGCGACTTCTACGGCCCCCTGGCCGCGCCGCCCCACGATCTCTTCGGCTTCGTCGTCTGGGAAGTGCTGTCGGCACGCACCCTGCCGTCGCGGCGCGACATCGCCTGGCTGGCGTTGAAGCGCCTCCCGGCGCTGACCCCAGACGCGATGTTCCGGGCCTCGAAGTCCGACCTGCAGGGCGCGCTGGCCATGCTGCCGGCGCGCGACGAGCGCATCGACGGGTTGCGGGCGGCGAGCGGTCACCTGCGCCGCCACCGCGATCTCGACCAGGTGGTGGCGGGGCCGCTGCGGCGCGCCGTTCGTGCGTTGGCCGAGGTGCCGGCCATCAGCGATGCCGCGCGCGTGCGGGCGCTCCTCTTCGTCGGCGGACACCCGGTCGCCCCGGCGGACGAAGCCGTGACACGGGTGCTCACCCGCCTGCACGGCCTGCAGGCCCCCCGGCCGATCGCCCTGCGCCGTCTCGCCCGGGCGCGTCTCTCGACCGAGTGCGCCCGGCAACTCGAGCTGCTGCGGCTGGCCACCGTGGTGCTCGCGCACCATGGCGAACACGCCTGCGCCGAGACGGCGCCGCATTGCCGGGTGTGCCCGCTGGCCCCGCGGTGCCGCTACGCGGCCAGCGACCGGCCCTCGTCCGCCGACGCGCTCAGTTGAACGACGCCATCCGGCGGCGCAGCGACTTCACGTGATCCCACACCTGGGTCGTCTCCTCACGGGCCTCTTCGCCGCGGTCGGTGATGGCGATGAGCCGCAGGTACTCCTCGAGGTCGCGGAGCGCGCTGGCGTAGTCGTGCAGGTGATAGGACAGCAGCCCGCGATCGCGCAGCTCCTGCAGCGAGGACGGCGAGAGCTCGAGCAGCGTGTGGGTGACGACCCGGGCCTGCGGGAACGAGCGGTTCTTCACGTAGAGCCGCTTCAGGTTCACCAGCATGCGCACCAGCACCTGGCGCTTGGTGGCCGACGACAGCAGGTCGGGCGTGAAAGCCGTCTCGTCGCCGTGCTGGGCGAGCAGTTCACGGCAGTCCTGCTCGGTCAGGATGGTGCCGTCGTGGTACGGATCCACCACCAGCCCGTCCGAGGCATCGGCGTCCTGGTAGGCCCGCACCAGGAAGTGGCCGGGGAAGTTGATGCCGTCGGTGCGCAGCCCGGCGCGCCGGGCCACCTCCATGTAGACGACGGCGAGGGTGATCGGAATCCCGGTGCGCAGGTCGAGCACCTGGTTGAGGCAGCTGTTGCGCACGTCGCTGTAGTGGTCGCGGTTGCCGCGGAAGCCGCGCTCCCCGTAGAGCAGGCCGTTGATTGCCTCGACGCGGGCGTGCACGGGTCCATCGGCCCCGGCCGAGCGGGCCACGCGATCGAGGGCTTCAGCGCCCAGCTCGTCGAGCAGCTCGACATAGCGCCCGGCGTCGAGCCGCGGGTACTCGATCGTGGCGATGAGCAGCGCTCCGGGCGCCAGCTCGGCGCCCGGATCGTCGGACAGCGCATGCAACTCGGCGGCGAGGGCGTTGGGAGATGGCAGCAACGTCAGGACTCGCAGAGGCGATCCAGCGCCTCGAGGTGCAGCGTCGCCAGGCCGGCGACGACCAGCTCGGCATGGCCGGTCAACGCCTCCGCCGCATAGGTGTTGGTCACCGCCACCGTGCGCAGCCCGGCCGCCCTCGCCGATTCCAGCCCCCACCGCGAGTCTTCCACCGCCACGGTGCGCCGCGGGTCGAGGGTGCGGCCGGTCGCGGCGCCGATGCGCGCGAAGGCCTCGAGGTACGGGTCTGGCGCCGGCTTCGATTGCGCGGTCTGATCGGCGCCGACCACGGCCAGGACGTGCCCGCGGAGGCCGGTGCGCTTGAGCACGTCTTCGATTTCGTGCGTGAGCGCGCCCGAAGCGATGGCCAGCGGCACCGCGGCCGACGCCGCGCGGATGAAGTCGGCGGCGCCCGGGAACAGCACCTCGCCCTGGCTGGCCAGCACTTCGTAGCGGCGGCCCTTCGCCGCGGCCAACGCATCGAGGCGTTCGCCCGACAACGGCTGGCCGGCATCCGCCGCCAGCGATCGCAGCACGCCGAGATCGTCGAAACCGAGGTAGTGCTGGTAGTAGGTCTCGTCGGCGAGCGCCAGGCCGGTGCCGGACAGCACCTCTTGGAACGCGCGCAAGTGCAGGCCCTCGCTGTCGGCGATCACCCCGTCGAAGTCGAGGATGACCGCGTGGAGGGGCCTCATCGCGTGGGGGCGAGCGTCTCGCTCGCGCGCAGCCGTTCGCCGGCGCGGATGGGGGTCTTCAGGCGGTTCTCCGCCGGCGGGAACGGACAGTCGTACTCGGCGTTGTAGTAGCAGTAGGGGTGATAGGCCAGGTTGAAATCGACCACGTAGACGCCGCTCGACTGCGGGTCGATGTCCATGTAGCGGCCCGCCTGGTAGGTCTCGGTGCCGCTGGTGAGGTCGCTGAACGGCACGAAGAGCCGCGACACCTCGGCCCCCGCCTCGGCGAACGCGGTGAGCTTCTGTGGGGCGCCGCGCAGGATGAACTCGAGATAGCCGACCCGATCCATCTCGCGCAGCTTGCCGGTGGAGGTCGGCATCACCAGCCGCGTGCGCTCCTCCAGCAACTGCAGCCGGGCCGGCGGCGCGTAGTCGGGATCGATGTCGAAGTAGGTGAGGGGCAGGAAGGCGGCCTGGTCCGGCGGTTTGACCGGAGAGTCGCCGCCCGCCCGGAAGAAGTCGTCCTTGCGCGCCCGCTCCTCGGCCACCCGGCGCAAGTAGGCGGCATCGGGCGACTCCTGCGGCCCGCAGCCGGCGGCGACGGCGAGCCCCACGGCGACGAGCACAGCCCGGATGGAGGACGTCGAACCCACTGTACTCAGTGTGCCACAGGCACGATGGCACCCGCGATTCGACGCGCTGCCGGCGCTCGCGACGAACGCGATTCCGCGGGGTTGCTACCGGCGCAGCGACGGCATCAGGCGAATGGATAGCTGCCCCTGGCGACCGCCGCATCGGCGAGTTGCCGGCGCGCGGTCACCAGGTTGGCGGGGGTCAGCTTGAGCAGCCGCCGCAGTGCCGCCAGGTGCACCCGCAGGGTGTCGCCCTCGGCCAGCGCCGCCAGCGCATGACGGGCCGACACTTCCACCCGCCCGGCCGCCTCGTGGACGCAGGCCGTGGCCGCGGCCGCATGGAGGGAACGATCCGGCCGCGATCCGGCGGCCTGGGCCCGCAGCAGCGCCGACTCGGACGTATAGGTGTCGATGACGATGTCGGCCAGGTGCGACAGCACCTCCTGCTCGTCCTGCAGTTTGTCGCCGTGCCGCTGCATTGCCACGCCGGCGACCAGCAGGACGACCTTCTTGAAGGCCGCGACGGCGCGGGCCTCGGCCGAGAGGCCGGCCTCCTCGACCGGCGGCATCGCCGGCGGCCCGGTCAGCTCGGCCTGCAGGGCCTTGGCTGCCGCCATCAGCGGCAGCTCGCCCTTGACGGCCTTCTTGATCAGCATGCCGGGGATGAGCAGCCGGTTGATCTCGTTGGTGCCCTCGAAGATGCGGTTGACGCGGGCGTCGCGGTAGTGGCGCTCGATGGGATAGTCGGCGACGAAGCCATTTCCGCCGAAGATCTGCAGGGCCTCGTCGACGACGTAGTCCACGGTTTCGCTGCCATGGACCTTGGCGATCGACGCTTCCACGGCGAACTCCTCGAGCGCCTGCAGGGTGGCAGCGGCCGACCCGCCGGTGGCGGCGATGCGCTGGTCGATGAGGCCGGCGGTGCGGTACATCAGGCTCTCGAGCGCGTAGGTGCGGGCGGTCATCTCGCCGAGCTTGTGGCGAATGGCGCCGAAGGTGGCGATGGCGACGCCGAACTGCTTGCGCGTGGCCGCGTACTTCGCGGCCTCCCCCAGCGACATCCGGGCCCCGCCCAGCGTCATCGCGCCCAGCTTGAAACGGCCGAAGTTGAGCACGTTGAAGGCCACCTTGTGGCCCTTGCCGACCTCGCCCAGCACAGCATCGGCCGGCACCTTCACCTCCTGGAGGACGACCGGCGTGGTCGACGAGCCGTGCAGGCCGAGCTTGTGCTCCTCCTTGCCCGAGGTCACCCCGGCCCAGGCGCGCTCGACCAGGAACGCCGTGAAGTGCTCGCCGTCGACCTTGGCGAACACCACGTAGAGGTCGGCGAACCCGCCGTTGGTGATCCACATCTTCTCGCCCGACAGCACGAAGCTGCCGTCGGTCTGCCGCAGCGCCCTGGCCTTGGCCCCCAGCGCATCCGACCCGGAACCGGATTCGCTCAGGCAGTAGGCGCCGACCATCTCGCCGGCGACCAGCGGCGGGAGGTACTTCGCCTTCTGCGCCTCGGTGCCGAACATGTAGATCGGCAGGATGGTGAGGTTGGCCTGCGCGCCGAAGGTCGCGGCGAACGAGGCGCTGCGGGCCAACTGCTCGCTGACGACCATCGTCGACACCTTGTCGAGATCGACGCCACCGTAGCTCTCGGGCACATTGGTGCCGAGCAACCCCAGACCGCCGCACCTGGCGACCAGCTGCCGATTGAGGGCCCAGTCCTTGGCCTCGAGCCGCTCGAGCGCCGGCAGCACCTCGCCGTCCATGAACTCGGCGGCGGTCTGCTCGATCAACCGGTGTTCGTCGCTGATGCCCTCGCGGGTGGTCACCGAGGCGGGATCGGTCTCCGTCACCAGCCACTCGCCGCCGCGCGCCGCCTTCGCCGTGTCTGCTGTCGCCATAACCGCCCTTGCTTTCTAGCCGCCAGCCGCTAGCCGGTAGCCGCTTCCAGCGAGCGCCTCGAGATCCGAGGCGGTCGAAAACCTAGAGCCGCTCGAAAATCCCCGCTGCGCCCATCCCGCCGCCCACGCACATGGTCACCAGCCCGTACTGCACGCCGCGCCGCCCCATCTCGTGCACGAGCGAGGTCGTCATGCGAGCGCCGGTGCAACCCAACGGATGGCCGAGGGCGATCGCTCCGCCGTTCACGTTGAGGCGGTCCGGCGCGATCTCCAGCTCGGCGAGGCAGGCCAGGACCTGGGCGGCGAACGCCTCGTTCAGCTCCACCAGGCCGATGTCGTCGAGCGTCAACCCGGCCTGTTTCAGCACCTTACGCACGGCCGGCACCGGTCCGATGCCGAAGAGCTCCGGGGGCACGCCGGCGGTGGCATAGGCCACGAAGCGCGCCAGCGGCACCAGGTCGTGATCGCGCGCGTACTGGCCCGACACCAGGAGCAGCGCCGAGGCGCCGTCGCTTGTCTGGGAAGAGTTGCCGGCGGTGACCGATCCCGCCACCTGGAAGGCCGGCGCCAGCCTGGCGAGCGCCTGGAGCGAGGTGTCGCGCCTGGGGCCTTCGTCGACCTCGACGACCACCTCGCGGACCGTGGGCGCTCCGCCGCTGATGGCTGGCTCGGTCGTGCGCACCCGCACCGACACGATCTCGGCGGCGAAGCGGCCGGCGTCGATGGCGGCCACGGCGCGTTCGTGCGAGGCGAGCGCAAACGCGTCCTGGGCCTCGCGCGAGATGCCCGACTGGCGGGCGTGGTTCTCGGCGACCAGGCCGGTGCTGAGATACACGTCGGGGTAGGCGTCGACCAGCGCCGGATTCGGGGCGACGGTATGGCCGCCCATCGGGATCAGGCTCATCGACTCGGTGCCGCCGGCGACGACCGCCGACGCCTGGCCGAGCATGATGCGCTCCGCCGCGTAGGCAATGGCCTGCAGCCCCGACGAGCAGAAGCGGTTCACCGTGACCGCCGACGTCGACACCGGCAGCCCGGCGCGCAGGCTGGCGATGCGCGCCACGTTGAGCCCCTGCTCCGCCTCTGGCATCGCGCAGCCGAGGATGACGTCGTCCACGTCGTCGGCGGGCGCGCCAGGCACCCGACGCATGACCTCGGCGATGGCCAGGGCGCCGAGTTCGTCGGGGCGGGTATGGCGCAACGCCCCTTTGGGCGCCTTCCCGACCGGGGTACGGACAGCGGAGACGATGACGGCCTCGTGCATGGCGGCTCCCTAAGCTTTCCAGTCGGCGAGCAGATCCTCGACGGCATCGCCCACCAGCGACGCCTTGCCTTCGAACAGGTGGTTGGCGTCTTCGATCATCACCAGCTCCTTCGGCTCGAGGAGCGGCGAATAGAACTTGCGGATTTCAGCGGCGGCGATGAGCTCGTCGGCTTCGCCGTGGACGAAGAACTTCGGCTTGGTGGAGGCGGCGAGCGCGCTGAAATCGTAGCGATCCACCGGTGGCGCCACCCCCAGCAGCAGCGACACGCGCGGGTCGTCGGCGCCGACGGCGAGGGCGATCCAGGACCCGAAGGACATCCCCGCCGCCCACAGCGGCAGGCCAGGGAACCGGCCCGCCGCGAAGGTGAGAGCGGCCCGGAAATCGTCCCGCTCGCCCACCCCGGCGTCGAACGTGCCGGCGCTGGCCCCGACGCCGCGGAAGTTGAACCGCAACGCACCGACGCCGACCCGGGTGAGCGCCTTGGCCGTCTGGTACAGGGCCTTGGTGTGCATCGTCCCGCCGTGCAGCGGATGCGGATGGCCGCACACGGCGATGGCCCGCGGCGCGCCAGAAGGCAGATCGAGGCGCGCTTCGAGGGACCCGACGGGTCCGGCGATCTCGCTAAGGAACTCGGCGGGCACGTACGACATCACTCCTGTGCCCTGCCGCTGTCGGGCGGGTCGTGCTCGAGGCCGGCGGCGAACTCGGCAACGAGCGCGGCGAACTCGCGGGCCTTGGTCACCGTGCCGGCGTGTCCGGTGCGCGGCAACGTGGTGGTGCGCGCTCTGGGCAGCCACATCTGGTACTCGGCCGTCAGGCCGGGGGGGACGACGCGCTCGAGGTCCGGGTCTCCGGTGACGATGAGGGCCGGGAGGTCCACCGGCTGGTCGACGCCGAACCGCGCTGACTCCAGCCAGTGCAGCCGGCGCGCCATCCGACCCGATGACGGCAGCGCGGTCACCACCCGCAGGCCTTGCCGGAGCGCGAACCGCCAGCGGCGGCCGGCCTCTGGAATCGCCGCCTTGAGCTCCGGATAGGCACGCATCGGCGCCCCCAGGAAGAACCCCGCTCCGAGCAGCCGCGGCGAAGCCAGGTAGCGGCGCACGCGCCGATCGGGTGTCCAGGTCGGCGGTGGCGCCGAGGCGATGACCACGCCGGCGACCCGATCGGGATGACGGGCGGCGAACTCGGCGGCGACCAGGCCGCCGTAGGAGACGCCGACGAGTACCGCTTGGCGCGCATCGGTCGCCGCCAGCACGTCGTCGAGCTGCGCGAGGTAGTTCTCGAAGCCCAAGGCGTTCGACCATGCGAACCCGCTGGTCGGCTCGTCGCAGAGCGAGTAGGTGATCGCGCGGCCGTGCTCGGCCAGCGCGTCCACCGTCGGCCGCATCCATTCCCATCGGCCCTGGATGCCCGGGACGACGACGAGGGGCGTGCCCTGTCCCTGCTGGAAGATGGTGGCCACTAGTTTCTCAGCGGCTTGCCGGTGGCCAGGGTGTGCTGGATGCGGGCCAGCGTCTTCGGCTGGCCGAGCAGCCGCAGGAACGCCTCGCGCTCGAGATCCAGGAAGTGCTGCTCGCTGACCGTCGTCGGGTGCGGCACCTCGCCGCCGGCGCAGAGGGTGGCCAGCGTGCGGCCGATGAGCGCGTCGTGGTCGCTCGCCCGGCCGGCGCGCCAGGCCAGGTGCACCCCGAGTTTCAGCGCCGCGGCCAGCGACTCACCGCCGACGTGGATGATGCGGTTCCGGGGCGGGGGCCGATACCCGGCATCGGCCCGATGGAGCGCCAGCGCTTTGGCATCGGCGATGGCGCGCTGACGGTTCATCGAGATCTGATCGGTCGGCGCCAGATAGCCCAGCCGTCGCGCATCCGGCCCGCTGGTGGAGACCTTGGCCAGTGCCATCGCCTCGAATGCGGGCTGGAGGAACGGCAGCGAGCTGGCCGCGGCGAAGGGTGCCCGGGCCATTGCCCGCGCGACCATCTCCTTGGTGCCGCCGCCGGCGGGGATGAGCCCGACTCCGACCTCGACCAGACCCATGTAGGTCTCACCGGCCGCCTGCACCCGATCGGCATGCAGCACCACCTCGCAGCCGCCTCCGAGGGCGAGCCCTGCCGGCGCGGCAACCACCGGCACCTCGCAGTAGCGCAGCGCCAGCATGCACTGCTGGAAGCCGCGCACCATCTGATCGATCTCGTCCCAGTTGCCCTCCTGCGCCTCCAGCAGGACCAGCATGAGGTTGGCGCCGGCCGAGAAGTTGGGGGCCTCGCTGCCGACGACCAGGCCGCGGAAGCTCCGCTCGGCCTCGCGCACGCCGCGATGGAGCATCGCGATCGTGTCGCCGCCGATGGCGTTCATCTTCGAGTGGAACTCCACGGCGAGCACGCCGTCGCCCAGGTCGACCAGGCTGGCCCCCGGGTTCGACGCCACGACCCCGCGGGCCGACTTCGCCGTGCCGAGCGCCTGCAATCCGGGACCGGCCGGCGGCAGCACGCCCTCGCGGATGCGGTTGCGGCCCGCCGTCAGGGCCTGTGCCATCACCGGGGGCACCTCGGTGACGCCGTGGGCCGCTGCCGCATCGGCGACCTCGCGCACGCCGATGGCGTCGATGAGCTCGAAGGGGCCCAGATCCCAGCCGAAGCCCCAGCGCATCACGCGGTCGACGTCGTCGATCGAATGGGCGAGGTCGGGCGCGACCCGCGCCGCGTAGACCAGGGTCGGGGCCAGCGTCTCGCGCAGGAACTCGCCGACGCGGTCGCGACCCAGGAACAGCGTGCGCACCCGCGCGCCGGTGTCGTCGATGGGCCGCGCCGCCTCGATCGACGGGAACGACGGCTTGCGCTGCGGCAGGTAGCCGCCGCTGGGCGGATCGAACGTGAAGATCGCCGAGGCGCCGCTCTCGTCCTTGCGGCGCTGGTAGAACCCGCGGCCGGACTTCTCGCCGAGGGCGCCGGCGGCGACGAGCCGGGCCAGCAGATCGGGCGTCCGGAACCACGCGCGATCCGCGGCCGCCGGCAGCCGCTCCTCGAGGTTGCGGAGGACGTGCGCCAGCACGTCGAGGCCGGCGATGTCGGCGGTGCGGAACGTCGCCGACGCCGGCCGGCCGATCGCCCGTCCGCTGATCGCGTCGACCTCGTCGATGGAGTAGCGGCCCGACTCGACGGCGCGCAGCATCGCCGCCACGCCGTGCAGCGCCAGGTGGTTGGCGATGAAGTTGGGCGTGTCCCTGGCGACGACCACGCCCTTGCCGAGCACGTGGTCGCCGAAGGCGGCGATGGCGTCGACGATCGCCGGGTCGGTGTGGGCCGTCGGGATCACCTCGAGGAGCGACAGGTAGCGCGGCGGATTGAAGAAATGCGTGCCGAGCCAGCGGGCGCGGCGTTCCGCCGGCCAGCCCTCAGCGATGGCGCCGATGGGAATGCCCGAGGTGTTGGTGCTCAGCACCGCGTCGGGCCGGCAGGCTTCGGCGACGCGCTCGAGCAACCCGCGCTTGACGTCGAGTTGCTCGACGACGGCTTCGATCACCCAGTCGACGCCGGCCAGCTGCGGCAGGTCCTGGTCGAAGCCGCCGGTCGCGACCAGCGTCCAGGCGTCCGGTGTGAACTGCGGATCGGGCTTGAGCTTGCGCGCGCGCTCGAGGCCCTGGCGCGCGGCGTCGCGGGTGACGTCGAGCAGCATCGACGGGACGCCGGCGTTGGCCAGGTGCAGGGCAATCTGCGCGCCCATCGTCCCGGCGCCGAGCACGCCCACCGACTCGATCTTCACGCCGCCCCTCCGGCGTTGCCGGCACGAGCGTTGACGCCGTTCAAGAAGAGGTCGATGACGGCGTCCGCGTCGGCTTCGAGGGGGTAGCGGCGCCGGCTGAGCATCCAGTTGGTGGCCATCTCGTCGAGTGCGCCGAAGAGGATCTTCGCCGCCGTCGTCGCGCTCACCTCGGCGCGGAAGATCCCGGCGACCTGCCCGGCCTCCACGGCGTCGCGGATGAGGCCGAGGTACTCCCGCAGGTAGCTCGACGAGAATCGCTCCATGAACTTCGTCGACTGCCGCAGCTCGACCTGGAACACGACGGCCAGATCGCGATCGCGGCCGAGCCGCTCCAGGTGGAGCCGCGCGATGCGCCGGAGCCGCTCGCGCGGGTCGGTGGCGCCGGCCAGCGCGTCGCGGCCGGCGGCGATGGCGTCCTTCATCGTCCGCTCGAAGAGCGACACGAGCAGGTCGTCCTTGCCGCGGAAGTAGAGGTAGACGGTGCCGGCGGCGACGCCCGCGGCCCTGGCGACGTCGGCAACCTGCGAATTGAAGAAGCCGCGCTGGGCGAAGACGTGCGTGGCGGCTTTCAGGATGGCCTCGCGCTTGTCAGCGACGGGAAGGCGCGGTTCGGGGGCGCGCTTGGCGGCGGGAGCAAGGGCAGGTCGAGCCATGAATGAATGTTCATTCATTTTTGGTCGGGCCCGCCCGGGCTGTCAACAACTGCGTGGAACCCAGTCCACGGCCGAGTCTGGCCGAGCGTGCGGGGCTCTATAATCCGCGCCATGTTCGCGTCCCCGCGCCGGCAAGTGGCCGCCCTCGTCGCCGCCGTGGCCCTGGGGGCAGGGTGCGGGAACGGGACTTCCGGGGCCGTCGCCGGCGGTGTCCGCGATCGGCTGATCTTTGCGGCCTCGGCCGACGCGACCACGCTCGACCCCCACAACACCACCGACACCGAGTCCGACCAGGTGATCATGATGGTGTACGAGCCGCTCATCGCCTTCGACGACGCGATGACGATCGTCCCGCGACTGGCCGAGCGGTGGAGTGTCGCCGACGACGGCGTGAGCTGGACGTTCCACCTGCGCGGCGGCGTCCGCTTCCACGACGGCACGCCCCTGGACGCCGAGGCCGTGCGCCTCAATTTCGCTCGCGTTCTCGATCCGGTGGCCAATCACAAGCGGCTGTCGCTCTTCAGCATGATCGACCGCGTCGAGGTCGTCGATCCGCTCACGGTCAAGTTCGTCACCAAGTATCCGTTCGGCGCCTTCGAGCCGACGATCGCCCACGTGTCGTCGGCCATCGTCAACCCGATCGCGGCGGCGGAACACGGCAAGGCGTTCGGCAGCTCGGCGTCGGCGGTGTCGGGCACCGGGCCCTACCGCGTCGCCAGCTGGAAGAAGGATCAGGAAGTAGTGCTCGAACGGTTCGACGACTACTGGGGCGCCAAGGGCGTCACCCGCCAGATCGTCTACCGCCCGATTCCCGAAGCGGCCGCGCGCGTGCTCGCGCTCGAGAGCGGCGACGTGGACGTCATCTCGCGCGTCCCGGCCACCGACCTCCCGCGGCTCGAGACGCGCAGCGACCTCGCCGTCCACAAGCTGCCGGGCGTGGGCGCGCAGCAGTTCCGCTTCAACGTCACCAGGAAGCCGTACGACGACCCGCGGGTGCGGCAGGCGGTGTCGCTGGCCATCGACCGCCAGGCGATCGTGCGCAACCTGGTCGCCAGCTTCGCGCGCCCCTCGACCAGCGCCCTCACGCCAATCATGCGCGGCTACGCCAACCTGGGTGAGATTCCCTACGACCCGGCCAGGGCGCGCGAGCTATTGAAGGCCGCCGGCCATCCCAACGGTTTCTCCACCAGGATCGCCACGACGCCGCGCTACCCGATGGGCGTGGAGCTGGCCGAGGCCGTGGCCGCCGATTTGAAGAAGGTGGGCATCAGCGCCGCCATCGACGTCTTCGACTGGGCGACGATGGTGCAGTTCTGGGCCGGGCTGCCGCCCGAGAAGAATCCCCAGGAGATCTTCATCATGGGCGCCGGCGCCTCCACGGCCGACGCCGACTGGGGGTTGCGGCCGATCTTCCGCAGCGCGGCCACCAACGAGAACAACTACGGCTACTACTCGAATGCCGAGTTCGACCGGGTGATCGAGGCGGCGATGCGCGAGACCGATGCCTCCAGGCGCCAGGCGCTCTATACGCGCGCCCAGCAGATCGTCTACCTGGAGGACCCGGCGGCGGTGTGGCTCTTCGACACGCTCTACAGCGTGGCGGCGCGCCGCGCCGTCAGCGGCCTGCGGCCGATGGCGCTCGGCGTCGTGACCTTCGAGCGGGCGTTGGTGGTCGGCCCCTGAGAGCTGCCAAATGCGCGGGCTCGTCAAACTCGCTGGCCGGGCAGCGGCCCGCCTGGTGCCCGTGCTGCTGGCGATCTCGCTGCTGGTCTTCTCGATCGTCCATGTGATTCCCGGCGATCCGGCGGTGATCGCCGCCGGCCTCGAGGCGTCGCCGGCCACGGTGGAGCGCATCCGCCGCGATCTCGGCCTCGACCAGCCGTTGCCGGTGCAGTTCGCCAGCTTCGTGACCCGCACCCTGGCCGGCGATCTCGGCCTGTCGATTCGCACCGGGGTGCCGGTGGGCCGCGAGATCCTCGACCGGTTGCCGCACACCATCATCCTGGCCACCGGCGGCGTGCTGCTGGCGGTCGGCCTCGGTCTGGTCATCGGCCTGGCCGCGGCGTTGTCGCGCCGCCTGCTCGTCGACCGCCTGCTGACGGCGGTCAGCCTGCTGTCGGCCTCGACGCCGTCCTACTGGCTGGCGTTGATGTTGATGCTGGTGTTTTCGGTGGGGCTCGGCTGGCTGCCGGCGATCGGCGTCGGCACGGCTGCGCACTACGTGCTGCCGTGCGTGGCGCTCGGGTTGCAGTCGGCAGGCGCGGTGGCCCGCATGACCCGTGCCTCGGTACGCGACGTGCTGTCGCAGGACTTCCTGCGGGCGGCGCGCGCCAAGGGCGTGCCGGAGCGGCTGGTCGTGCTGCGCCATGGGCTGCGCAACGCCATGCTGCCGGTGCTCGGACTGGTCGGGCTGCGCGTCGGCGGGCTGCTGGCTGGCACCGTGCTGGTCGAGAGTGTCTTCGCGGTGCCCGGCGTCGGCCGGATGATGGTGGACGCGGTCGTGGCCCGCGACTTCCCGATGGTGCAGGGCGGAGTGCTGGTGGTGGCGACGATGGTGGTGGTCGTCAACGCCCTCACCGACCTGACCGCGGGCTGGCTCGATCCCCGGGTGCGGGCATGAGCGGGTGGCTGGGCTTCTTCCGCCGCGACGTGCTGGCGGCAGGGGCCGCCGCGGTGCTGGCCGCGGCCGCCGTCGCCGCCGCGCTCGGCCCGTGGCTGGCACCCTACGACCCGCTGGCGGTCGACCTGGCCTCCAACTATCAGCCCGGCTCGTGGGCGCACCCGCTCGGCACCGACCATCTCGGCCGCGACACGCTGAGCCGCCTGCTCGCCGGGGCCAGGGTGTCGCTCGGCATCGCGCTGGCGGCGACCGGCGCCGGGCTCGTCATCGGTGCCGCCATCGGCCTGCTGGCCGTATGGCGCCGCGGGGTGATGGAGCTGGTGTCGATGCAGCTCGTCGACATCCTGCTGGCGCTGCCCGAGCTGCTGCTGGCCATCACCGCGATCACGGTGCTGGGGCGCGGCACCGTCTCCACGGTGGTGGCCGTGGCGATCTACGCCGTGCCGTCGTTTGCGCGGATCGTGCGCGCGGCGGCGCAGCCGATCGTCGCCGCCGACTACGTGCTGGCGGCGCGCGCCGCCGGCGCCTCCGACCGGCGCGTGCTGTGGCGGCACGTGCTGCCGGGCTGCGCCTCGCCGATGACGGCGCACGCCACGGTGATGCTCGGCAGCGCGATCCTGCTGGCCTCGGGCCTGTCGTTCCTCGGGCTGGGCGTGCAGCCGCCCGACGCCGAGTGGGGGTCGATGCTCAGCCGCGGCCGCGACCTGCTGCGCACCTCGCCGCTGGGGGCCGTGGCGCCCGGCGTGGCGATCACCGTCACGGTGTTGAGTTTCTCCCTGCTGGGCGATGGCCTGCGCGATGCCACCGGCCGCCGCCGCCGGACGCGGGTCAGTTGACCGCGCGCTGGACGATCGCCTTGAAGCGCTGACGCAACGAATCGGGATTGGGCGGCGAGCTCTGCGTCATCAGCACGATGACGGTCTGCTTCACCGGATCCACCCAGAAGATCGTGCCGGCCGTGCCGTCCCATCCATACTCGCCACGGCTCGCACCCGAGTTGCCCGGGTCGAGCAGCACGTTCACGTTGGCCAGACCCCAGCCCATCGTGCCGCCGCGTACCGCCTGGACGTCGGCCGGCAGACCATTGGCGGTCATGCGGTCCACCGTGGCCGGCTTCAGCACCCGCACGCTGCCGAGCGCGCCCTTGTCGAGCAACATCTGGCTGAAGCGCAGATAGTCGGGCACGGTCGACACGAGGCCGACAGCGCCCTCGAGCAGCATCGGCTTCTCGGTGAAAGGCACGGCCTCCATTTCCACCGGCGCCAGGCCGCTGGCGCCGCCGGGCGCCGGGCCGTACACGGTGGCCAGTCGATCGCGCTGTGGGGGGCGCACCCAGAACGTCGTCTCGGTCATGCCGAGGGGCCTGAACAGCCGCGCTTGCAGGAACTCGTCGAAGGGACGGCCCGACCACACCTCGACCAACCGTCCCAGCACCGTCGTCGCTTCGCTGTAGCGGAACCGGCTGTGGGGATCCTCCATCAACGGCGCGCGGGTGATCTTGCCGATGAACACGGGCAAGGTGTCGGCGCGCGATCGTACGCCCAAGGTGCGATAGAGCTCGGAGGTGCGATGGCTCAGGCCCGACGTGTGGAGCAGCAGGTCCTCGACGGTGACGGCACGAGCCGGTGGCCGCGGGGGCGCGCCCGGCGCGTCGACGACCTTCACGTCGGCGAACTCGGGCAGGTACTTCGCCACCGGGTCGTCGAGCCGGAACTTGCCCTCGTCGTGCAGCATCATCGCCGCCACCGCCGTGACCGGCTTGGCCATCGAGTAGATGCGGAAGAGCGACCGGGAGGTCATCGGCGTTCGGGTCTGCAGGTCCTGGACGCCGACGGCTTCGAGGTAGCCGACCGAGCCGTTGCGGGCGACTGCAGCCACGGCGCCGGCGATCTTCTGATCGGCGACGTACTGGCGCAGGAGCGCGGTGGCCTCGGCGAGGGCCGCGGGGGAAAGGCCGAGCGTCTCGGGTGCCGCGGCGGGCAGGGCGGGCTGGGCGCGTTGACGGGGGCGATGTCGCGAGAACTGCCGCTATCGCGAGCAGCAGCAGGGCCGATGCATCCCGCGCCGGATCTTACGACACGGCGAGGTTCAGCCGGGGTCCCGGCGGACCCGCCGAATCCCGCCTCGCGCGTGGCGCCTGCCTACTGCGCCCACCTGGTCAGAATCCGTTCGCGGTCGAAGACCCGCACACCCACGATCGCGAACACCGCCGCGAGGATCCAGCCGGCCGCTGTCCACGCCAACAGCGTCGCCATGCCAACGCCGTCGCCGAGCCGGCTGACGAAGAGCGCTACCAGCGGGAGCACGATCAGCACCGAGAACTGCTGCGCCGTCCGTGCGTCCTTGGCCCGCGACGAGGCGACGACGCCGAGCATCAACGCCGCCGCCGCCGCGGCCGGGGCAAGCCCGGCCACGACGGCCAACGCGCGCGGCGTGACCAGCGCCGGCAGCACACCGGGCTCGGCCAGCGTGGCCGCCGCGGTTGCGACGAGCACACCGCCGGCCGCCAGCAGCGACAGCGCCACGACGAACGCGCTCCCGGCCTTGGCCACCAGGAGCTCGAGCGTGGTGATCGGCGTAGCCAGCAGCGGCTCGAGCGACCGGCCGCGCAACTCATCGACGATGCTGGTAGTGACCAGTGCCATCGCGCCTAACACCGGCACGAGCACCAGCAGCGGCAGGAACTGGCCGATGAGGAACGCTTGCGCCGCGGCCTCCGGTCCAAGCGACGTGGCGAGCGCCTCGCCCGCCAGCTCGACGAGATCCTCGGAGCTGGCGAGCGACTCGCCGGTCCACCACGGCACGCCGATGGCCACCGCGAACGGCGTCCCCACTGCCATGAGCAGCATCACGAGCGGTCCGGCCAGGACCAGCGGCGCCGCCCGCAGCTCCGCCAGTTCCTTGGCCGCCAGGGCGGCGATGCGATCGCGCCCGCTACCCATCGCGGCGCACCAGCGACAGATACGCCGCTTCGAGCGACGGCCCGGTTTCGCGCACGGCTCGTACCCGCGCGCCGGCGGCGGTGAGGGCAGCGACCGCGTCCGCGACGTCGCGGCCGGCGGCGAGCGTCACCTCGAGACGGGCGCCGGCCGTGTCCACCGACGCCGCAATCCCGGCCAGCGCCTCGCGGAAGTCATCAGCCCGGCCATCCAGCGTGACGGCGACGCGGCCCGGCCCGGCCAGGCGTGTCCGCAGCCCGGCCGGCGTGTCGACGGCCAGCAGTGTGCGTTGCAGGACGGCGATTCGATCGGCCAGTGACTCCGCCTCGTCGAGCTGGTGCGTGGACAGCAGCACCGCCACGCCTCGCCCTCGAGCCTCGGTGACGACGTCGCGCACCGTGCGTGCGGCCGCCGGGTCGAGGCCGGACGTGGGCTCGTCGAGCAACAGCACCGGCGGGTCGGCGACCAGAGCGCGGGCCAGCGCCAGCCGCTGGCGCTGCCCCTTGGAGAGCACGCCGGCGCGATCGCTGGCTCGTGCCGGCCAGCCCCAGCCGCTCCAGGAGACCGTCCACACGCCCGGATGCGGCGGTGACGCCGTAGAGCCGCGCGTAGGTGAGCAGGTTGGCGCGCACGCTCAGACGCTCCCACAGGCCCGGCACCTCGGTGAGCAGGCCCACCCTGCTCCGCAGCCGCTGGAGCGATCCCCCGAGCGCGACGCCGGCCACCGAACCGTCACCGCTGGTCGGGGCGATGAGCCCGGCCAGGATGCGCAGCGTGGTCGTCTTGCCGGCGCCGTTGGGACCAAGCAGCGCCACGACTTCGCCCGGCGCCAGCCGCAGCGTCAGATCATGAAGGACCGAGGCGTCGCCGAACGTCTTCGACACTCCCCGCACGTCCACGGCCGCGTCGGGCGAAGCGGGCATCGGGGTGTCCGCTCAGCGGCCCTCGAAGGCGCGGATCGCGGCGAAGAACGTCTCTGCCATCCGCTGGTAGCCCGCCTCGTTGGGGTGCAGCCCGTCCACGCCGATGAGGGTGTTCACGTCGGGCAGCATCGCCGCGTAGAGATCGACGAAGATCGCCCCTTCAAGGGGTGCGCCGGCCCTGATCGAATCGTTGAAGGACTGCACCACCGCCGGGGACAGCGCCTTGGCGCCGCCGGGACGGGGCGGCGGAATCGAGGCGATGAAGACCGTGGCACCGGCCGTCCGCGCCTGTCGGATCATCGTCTGCAAGCCGGTGAGCGCCGGGGTGATGGCGGCCGCCCCCGCCCCCAAGTCGTTGGCGCCTTCGAGCAGCAGGACGACCTGCGCCCCGGACGACGCCAGCGCCTGCGGAAATCGTCTCGACCCAGCGACCGCCGTTTCCGCCGGCAGGCCCGCGTTGGTCACGACCAACTGCGCGGCCTGGGTGACGTAGCGCGAACGCAGCATCCCGAGCAGGTCGGTCGGGTACGACTGAGAGGGGACGACGATCCGCGTGAACAGCGGGAACCCCTGGGCGTCGAGCGCACCGCTCACCGGCACGGTGATCTCGCCCGCCGTCATGCTGTCGCCGAAGGCCAGGAACGACGTGCGGGGGAGGGGCGGCGGTGCGATCACGACGTCGTAGCTGCAACTGGCCGCGTTGCCGCGCGCAGTCGGACGCCGTGCAGGCAACACGCGTCGACCCGACGGGAAAGGTCGTCGTCGAGGGTGCGCACGACATGGTGTACGGCAGCACGCCGCCGGCGGCGGTGGGCGGGGGCACCTGGATCGTCACCGGGGCTCCGGTCGTCGACTGCCCGAGGACGTTGCCGGGACACTGCAGCGTGAAGGCGGCGATCGGCGGCGTCGGCGCCGTGGGCGGGTCGTCACGGCAGGCGCCAAGGACTGCGATGGCCACGACCGTGCACGTGCGCCCGACACTCCGGCGAAGCGACCGGGAGAGCGATCGTCTGCCTGCCAAGCTCTCGATCATACCGAGCCCGACCGTTACCGGAAAGTTACCTCGCTGAAATGGCGAATTCGAAGCAACCCGGGGTGACGAGCAGCCGGCCAGGGGCCGGGAAGTGCAGGCTGCTGGGCGAGACGAGGCCGGCTGCGTGGAACTGCACCGTGCGGATCTTCTCGCCGAGGTTGTCGTACACGTAGGTATAGGGCACGACGAACGAGACCCACAGGCGGCCCGTGCCGTCCACCGCGGCGGCGCGGACCGCAGGCGCCACCAGCGGGATCTCGGTGCCGTCCACGGCGCGGCGCGGCCAGACGTCGGGAATGGCCGCCACCACCGGGTCGATCTCCCGCCCCTGCATCACGCGGTGGAAGAGCAGCGTGCCCGAGGCGTCGAAGCGCGAGAAGGCCGGGGTGCCGGCCAGGAACACGAACCAGAACCCGCCGGTCGGATCGGCCAGCGGGAAGCCGGCGTTCAGCGCCAGGTGCAGCTCGCGATCCGCCTCGTGGCCGGTGCGGCGCAGCCGTCCGATCGTCCGCACTGGCGTGCCGGCCAGGCCGTACTCCGTCAACAGGGCGCCGGTCTCCGGCTGGCTGATGAGCACCGATCGCCCGGTGTACTGCAGGGTGCTGATGCCGCTCAGCGACAGGCTGCCCAGGGTCACGCGCGGGGTGGCCCGGCCGGGCAGGATGAAGCCGCTCAGCCGCTGGCCATCGGCCGCGAAGAACTGCAGTCGCTCGCGGCCATTGGGTGCGTCGGCGACGACGAACGTGTCGTCGGGGCCAGCGTCGAACGCGGTCGGCTCGATCACCCGTCCGGTCTCGCCGCCGATGGCCACCAGCTTGCGGGCGGTACCGCCCACCGCGTCGATCCCGTATACGGTGTGGCCGCGGCGATCGAAGACGAACTGGTGGCCCGAGGCCGTGCGCTGGTAGCCGAGCGGCTCGCGGAACTCGCCGACGACCTCGGCGGGCAGCCCGCCGATCGACCGCAGCGTCTCCACCCGGCCGGGCGAGGAGACGCGCGCCGCGCCGCGCTCGCCCTTGGCGGGCGCCTGCGCCGCCAGACCGATCGTGGCCGCGCTCACCACGGCGACCACCGACGCAGCGGGGCGCCAGGTCACCGGGCGCTCAGTAGGCGGCGAGGTGACGGATCGCCGCCAGGACGTCGGCCGTCTGCGGCAGGATCCGCTCTTCGAGATCCGGGTGGTAGGCGACCGGGCAGTCCATCGCCGCCACACGCTTCACCGGCGCGTCGAGTTCGTCGAAGAGCTCGTCGGAGATCCGCGCGGCGATCTCGGCGCCGAAGCCGCACGTCAGCTGGTCTTCGTGGGCGACGATCACGCGGTTCGTCTTCTTCACCAGCGCGGCGATGCCGGCCCAGTCGTAGGGGATGATCGTCCGCAGGTCGAACACCGCGGCGCTGATGCCGTCCTTCTCGGCCTGCTGCGCCGCGACCAGCGAGCGCTGCACCAGGGCGCCCCAGGTGATCACCACCAGGTCGGTGCCGTCGCGCTTCAACGCCCCCTTGCCGAACGGGACCATGTAGTTGGCGCCCGGGTAGGCGCCCTTGTTGTAGGTCTGCCGGTAGAGGTGCTTGTGCTCGAAGAACATCACCGGGTCGTCGCAGCGGATCGACGTGCGGAGCAGCCCGGCGGCGTCGGTGGCGTTGGACGGGAAGGCGAGGCGGATGCCGGGGCAGTGCGCGAAGATGCTCACCCCCGACTGGCTGTGGTACGGCGCGCCGCCGCGCAGGTAACCGCCGATCGGCACACGGATCACCATCGGGCAGGTCGTGTTGTTGCCCGAGCGATAACGCATCATGGACATCTCGTCCTTGATCTGCATCATCGCCGGCCAGATGTAGTCGAAGAACTGGATCTCCACCACCGGCTTGAGGCCACGCTGCGCCATGCCGACGGCGCGGCCGACGATGTTGGCCTCGGCGAGCGGCGAGTTGAAGACGCGGTCGGCGCCGTAGGCGCGCTGCAAGCCGTGCGTCACCTTGAAGACGCCGCCCTTGCCCTGCACCTGGCCCAGCGTGCCGGTGCGGCTCACGTCGGCGACGTCCTCGCCGAAGACGACGATGCGGGGGTTGGCCGCCATCTCGTCCTTGAGCGTGCGGTTGATCGCCGCGACCATCGTGTCGGGACGCCCGTCGGGTGTCTCGGGCGTGTCGAAGTCGGCGGAGGTCGGATCGACGTCGGGCGAGAACACCCAGTCGCCAGCGGTGTCGGCGGTGGCCCTCGGCGCCGCGAGAGCGTCGTCGGTGGCGCGGGCGATCTCCTGCTCGACCGAGGCGGCGATGGCGGCCAGGTCGGCCTCGGTCGCCAGGCCCTTCGCCGAGCAGGAACGCGCGCATCCTCACCAGCGGATCGCGCGCCGCTTCGGCCTCGCGCTCCTGCGGTGTCTTGTAGAGGCGCTCGTCGTCGGACAGCGAGTGCGAGTACGGACGCGTGACCTTGGCGTGGACGAAGGCCGGCTTGCGCTCGCGGCGCACCCATGCGGCGGCCTCGCCGAGGACGCGGTAGCTGTCGAGGAAATCCGTGCCGTCGCAGCGCAGCACCTTCAGGTTCGGGAAGCTCTCGACCAGCCGTGAGATGTCGCCGCCGGGCGTCTGCACCTCGACCGGCACCGAGATGGCGTAGCCGTTGTCCTCCACCAGGTAGAGCGCCGGCACCGGCCGTGTGCACGCGGTGTTGAGCGACTCCCAGAACTCGCCCTCGCTCGTCGCGCCGTCGCCGACCGACAGGTAGGTGATCTCGTCGTCGTGCTGGCGGGCGGCCGCGTCGGGAATGGCGGCGACGCGGCCGTAGATCACGCCGGCTTCGCCACAGCCGATGGCCTGCAGGCACTGGGTGCCGGTGGGGCTGCCCTGCGACGGGATGTTGAGCGCGCGGTGGCCCCAGTGCGACGGCATCTGCCGGCCGCCGGAATTCGGGATCGTCCTTGGCGCCGACGGCGCCGAGCAGCATCTCGAGCGGCGTCATGCCCAGCGCCAGGCACAGCGCGCGATCGCGGTAGTAGGGGTAGAACCAGTCGTATCCGGCCTTGAGATGCGCGGCCGCCGCGACCAGCACGGCCTCGTGGCCGGCGCCGCTGATCTGAAAGTAGATGAGGCTCTGGTTCTTGAGCTGGATTTCCTTGTCGTCGAGCCGTCGCGACAGCAGCATCACGCGGTAGGCGGCGACGAGCTCGTCCTTCGACAGGCCGGCGTGGGCGCTGGCGGCGGCGTCGGATGGCTGCCCGGCGATGGTCTCGCTGTGCTTGGCGAGCGTCGAACCCTTCATGATTCCTGCGTCTCCAACCAAGGGCCGTGGACGCTCGACCAGCCGTCCTGGTGTGCGCGGGACTCAGCCGCGCCGAACACCGAATTATACCATCCGGATCCGGGTGCTATAATCCGCCCGCTCGCGCGACGGTGCCCGCATGTCGCGGCCGGATTCGCGCGGGATTTCTCGGCCTGTCCGCCTGCCTGTCAGCGAGGTCTTCGCATGTCCACCCGCCCCGTCCGCCTGCACCGCTGGGACGAGATCGCCCTGGAGAAGGTCACCGAGATGATCTCGCGCAAGGTCGTCACCGGCGAACGCGAGATGATCGGCCAGATCTACCTCAAGCGCGGCGCGGTGGTGCCGATGCACTCGCACGAGAGCGAGCAGCTCACCTACGTGCTGCAGGGCGCGCTGAAGTTCCTGATCGGCGGCGAGGAGATCACGGTGCGCGAGGGCGAGGTGCTGCACATCCCGTCGTGGGTCCCGCACCAGGCCGAGGCGCTCGAGGACACCTTCGAGATCGACCTCTTCAGCCCGATCCGCCAGGACTGGCTCGACGGCACCGACAGCTACTTCAACGACGCGCCGACGCCCGGACCAAACACCTCGTCCTAGGGGCTGGGGGCTGGGGACTGGCGCGTACCACCGCCGCGCTGCGAAGGGCCGCACCTCAAATTCAGGGCGTGTGCATCGCGAGCGAGAACGCGGCGATGCGAAGCGTGACACTCGCACGCCCCAGTCCCCAGCCCCCAGTCGCCAGCCCCTAGTGCACGTGCTTCTTCCACTCCTTGGTCCAGTCGTCTCCGCCGCCGGAGCCGCGACGGCCGCCCTGGTAGACGTCGAAGCGTGACCGGGATCGCGACAGCCGCCACTTCATCCAGCGGTACTTGAGCTCGTCGAGCGGGCCCCGGCGGCCCTTGAGATACAGGTAGCCGACCAGCAGCCCGCCGAGGTGCGCGACGTGGGCGACGCCACCGCCGGAGCTGCCGATCGACGACAGGAACGCGATCGCCCCGACCAGCATCACGAAGTAGCGGGCCTGGATCGGGAACAGGAAGTACAGGTAGATGGTGCGGCTCGGGAAGTACAGGCCATAGGCCAGCAGCAGGCCGTAGATGGCGCCCGACGCGCCGACGACCACCGAGTGATAGAGCTCGTCGGCATAGGGCAGCGGGCTGAGCGCCCAGGCCACGGTCACCAGGGCCGCGCCGACGCCGGTCACCAGGTAGTAGCGCAGGAAGAAGCGCGTGCCCCACGTGCGCTCGAGCTCGGTGCCGAACATCCACAGCGCCAGCATGTTGAACAGCAGGTGGCCGAGGCCGCCGTGCAGGAACATGTAGGTGAGCGGTTGCCACAGCGTGAGGTCGTCGACGACCGCGGCCGGCACCAGGCCCAGGCGCGCGATCATCGCCGGCACGATCAGGCTCAGCAGGTAGGCGACGACGTTCACCACCACCAGCACCTTCACGGCCTGGCTGATCGGCCCGGGCCCCATCGCGTAGGCGACGCTGCCGTAGCGGGACATTACCGGATTATATGGTTACAGCGTGCGCGTCGGGCGGCGTCGGCGTGTGCGCCGCCTGGGTCGTGCGCGTCGAGCGTTCGGGCAGCTGCGCCGCCAGCACGGCCGCCAGCAGTGGCACCACCGAGATGACCAGCAGGGCCCGTGGCAGCCCCAAGGTGTCGGCGAGCAGGCCGACCACCGGCACCATCGTGCTGCCGACGCCCCACGCGAAGCCCATCATGAGCGACGAGACGGTCGCCGCGCCGACCGGGGCCAGCATCTGGGCATAGGTGACGTTGACCGGCAGGGTCGACTGGAGGAGCAGGCCGCCGATCGACACGGCGGCCGCCAGCCACCAGCCTTCGAGCAGCGACGCCGCCACCATGAAGGGCACGGCCGCCACCAGGGAGATCAGGATGACCCGGCGCGGACCGAAGCGATCGGCGAGCGTGCCGCCGGCGAAGCCGCCGATGCCCGACGCCAGCAGGTAGCACGTGGCGGCCAGGCTGGCGTTGGCGATCGACATGCCCTGCGAGGTCAGCAGCACCGGCAGGAAAATGGCGAAGCTCGCCGAGGTGAGCGTCCGGAACACCACCGAGAAGTAGAGCAGCGTCAGCGGCCGCGCGTAGGGCTTCAGGGCGGCCAGTCCCTCGCGCCCGCCGGCGGGTCCGCGTTCGACCGCGGGCACCCGCCTCAACAGGAACGACAGGCCGAGAAGCCCCGGGATGGCGATGATCGGCGACCAGTGCAGGCCCATCCGCTCGATCACCGGCGCGAAGAACAGCGGCGCCATCGCCATGCCCACCGAGCCGCCGGTGATGTGGACGGCCATGGCGTAGCCCTTGTTCGGGCCCGACGCCCGGAAGACCGCGGCGGCCGCTGGCGGATGGAAGGCCGCGCCGCCCAGCCCGCCGAGCACCAGCAACGCGCCCAGCGTCAGCGGCGACGAGGCCCAGCCGACGCAGCTCAGCACCGTGACCGACAACAGCGGCCCGGCGAAGAGCAGCACCCGCGGCCGCCAGCGGTCGGCCAGCGCGCCAAAGCCCAGCTGCGACACCGACGAGGCCATCTGGAAGCACATCGCCAGCGTGCCCACGGCCGTCAGCGACAGCCCGAGCTGGGGGATGAACAACGGCAGGAGGGGCGCGTAGACGTTGTTGTAGGCGTCGACGATGAAATGGGTCGACGCCAGGGTGACGACCGAGGGGTGCAGCCCGGCGATCGTGCGGGCCACCGCGCCGGGCACCGGCGCCGAGACGGTGCCAGCGGTGCCCGAATCCCATGCGCTACAGCTTACACGCCCGGCGCGGCGCCGCGGCGAGCACCCCGCGCAGCCGGCGCCCGCGGCGAGGATCGCCGGCGAGGCGGCGCCGCGTATGATGAAATCAGAGGCTTGATGAGTCCGGTCCGTGCCGTCGCCGTCCTCGCGATCCTCGTTCGCGCTCACGCCGCCCGCCTGGGCGCAGCCGTCGTCGTGCGCGGTGCCGAACCAGAACCTCTTCGTGCGCGACGCGCTCGAGGAGCTGTATCTCTGGTACCGGGACTTGCCGGCCCTGAACCCGACGCGGTATGACTCTCCCGAGGCCTACCTCGACGCAGTCCGCTATCGCCCGCTCGACACCTCGTTCAGCTACATCACCTCCCGCGCCGCCAGCGACGCCTTCTACTCCGAGAGCCAGTACATCGGCGTCGGGCTGTCGACCGCCGTGTCGGCCAACGAGATTCGGGTCCTCCAGGTCTTCGCCGACAGTCCGGCGTCGGAGGCCGGCCTGGCCCGTGGCGCCCGGCTCATCGCCATCGGCGGCGTGTCCGCCGCGACGCTGATTGCCACCGGCGCGATCGACAGCGCGTTCGGCGCCGCCGCCGAGGGCGTCGAGGTCACCGTCGACTTCGCGAACCGCGACGGCGTCGTCCGCTCGGCGCTGTTGCGCAAGCGGCCGGTGACCATCCCGACGGTGTCGCTGACCCGCGTCGTCGACGTCGGCGGCCGCAAGGTCGGCTACCTGTTCTTCCGCAACTTCGTGCGGCCGAGCGTCGCCGCGCTCGACGAGGCGTTCGCGTCGCTGCGCGAGGCCGGGGTCAGCGAGCTGGTGCTCGACCTGCGCTACAACGGCGGCGGGCTGGTCGACGTCGCCGTGCACCTGGCGAGCCTCATCGGCGGCACCGCCACCTCGGGGCAGGTCTTCGCCGAGTACCGCCACAACGATCGCAACCGCCGGCGCGACGAGACGCTGCGCTTCGACGCTCCGGCGCAGGCGCTCGACCTGGCGCGCGTCGTCGTCATCGCCACGCAGGCCTCGGCGTCGGCCAGCGAGCTGGTGATCAACGGCCTGCGGCCGTTCGTGCCGGTCATCGTCGTCGGCGATCGCACCTACGGCAAGCCGGTCGGCCAGTACATACTCCCGTTCTGCGACAAGGTGCTCGCGCCGGTGTCGTTCGCGATGGTCAACGCCGACGGCAAGGGCGACTACTTCGATGGCCTGGCGGCCGACTGCCAGGCGGCCGACGACATCGCGCACGACCTGGGCGACGTCGACGAAGCGTCGCTGGCCGAAGCGCTCGGCTATCTCCGCACCGGCGCCTGCTCGGCGGCGGCGCCAACCTCGGCCCGCGGTCAGCGTGCCGTGGCGCCGGCGCGGCCGGCAGCGACCGGCTGGGCGTCGATCGTGAACGCCCACTAGGGGACTAGGCGGCCATCAACCCTGGCGGGCGAGCACCTGGCGGACCCGTCGGAGCACCGCGTCGCGCACCTCCTCGAATTCGCGGACGCGCAACACGTGGGCTGCCGCTGCCAGCACCATGAGGCTGACGGTAATCGCGCCGGCGAGGCGCCCGATCTGCGGCAGCAGCGCCCGCCCCCGGCAGAACGGCTGTCGCCCCCTGGAGGGTCAACCAGGCGGCCGCGGCCATCAGCGCCCCGGCCGTCAGGGTCTTCACGCCGGTCAACACGCACGCGGCTCAATTCCAGCCCCCCGAGAGCGCGTCGCGCCAGCCACACCAGCACGCCGGCGTTGAAGAGCGCCGCGATCGAGGCGCTCAGCGCCAGTCCGCGGTAGCCGAACACCGGCGCGCGTCGCGACGCTGAGCACGGCATTCAACAGCACCGCCGTCACGCCCGACCGCCACCGGCGTGCGGCTGCGGCCGATGGCGTAGAAGGTCGGCGAGACGATCTTCACCACCGAGTAGCCGACCAGGCCAAGCGCGTAGAGCTGCACCGCGGCGGCCGTGCCGACGGTGTCGGCGGCGGTGAAGCTGCCGCGCTCGAAGAGCACGCGGACGATGGGTTCGGCCAGCACCACCAGCCCGAAGGTGGCCGGCACGTTCAGCGTGAGCATCAGCGCCACCGCCGAGGCCAGCGTGGAGCGCATCCGGGCGGTGTCTTCGGTGGCCGCCAGCCGCGACATCGCCGGCGTCGTCGCCGTGGCGATCGAGACGCCGAAGAGGCCAATCGGCAAGTACATCACCCGGAAGGCGTAGCCGAGATACGACACGGCGCCGGTGCCTTCGCCGGTGGCCACCACGGTGTTCACGAAGACGTTGACCTGCGTGGCGGCGAGGCCGATGGTGCCCGGTCCCATCAGCAACAGCACGCGCCTCAACCCGGGGTCGCGGAAATCGAGCGCCGGCCGGTAGCGAAAGCCCAGCGCGCGCAGCGCCGGCCACTGCATCAGTATCTGCCCCAACCCGCCGACGAGCGTGCCGACCGCCACCGCCAGGATCGGATCGTAGCCCGCAGCCTGGGCGACCGGCACCAGCGCCACGACGGCGACGATCGACGCGATGTTGAACATCGCCGGCGACAGCGCCGGCACGAAGAAGACGTTCAACGAGTTGAGCATCCCCATGCACGCCGCGGCCACCGCCACCAGGACCAGAAACGGCATGACGATGCGGGTGAGCTGCACGGTGAGCTCGAACTTGCCCGGGACCGCGGCGAAGCCGCTGGCCAGCAGCCCCACCAGCGGCTCGGCGAAGACGATGGCCAGGACGACGATCAGGCCGGTGACGGCGACGAGCGCGTTGAGGACGGCGTTGCCCAGCCGCCACGCGCGATCGCGGCCGTCGCTGGCGAGGGTCCGGCTGAAGGTCGGCACCAGCGCGGCGCTCATGGCGCCCTCGGCGAAGAGATCGCGCACCAGGTTCGGCACGCGGAAGGCGACCAGGAACGCATCCATCGAGTCGCCGGCGCCGAACCAGTAGGCCAGCACCTGTTCGCGCACCAGCCCGAGCATGCGGCTGGTCATCGTGGCGACGCCGACGACGCCGGCCGAACGGGCCAGGTGCCGCGAAGCAGGCGCGCTGAGGGGCGGGCCGGACTGAGGCGGGACTAGGCTCGAGGCCGGCTCCGGATCTGACACAGCCGCCCGAAGCGTAGCATGCGGCCGCACACCGGATCCGCACACCGTCCGGATCCGGACGCGCAAAAAAATCGGGCTCCGGCCTTGCGGCGGGAGCCCGAGGAGGATGGTGAGAGGCTGACTAGGCCTTTCACTGACATAGACGGCGTGGCCCGCCGAAAAGTTTGCACGCCTACGGCGCGAGCCGCGTACGCACGAGCTCGTTCACGCGGCGACCGTCCACCGTCTTGCCGGCCAGCGCGGCCATCACGGCCTTCATCACCTTGCCCATGTCCTTCGCCGACTGCGCCCCGGTGCCGGTCACGGCGGCGTCCACCGCCGCGGCGATGTCCTCGTCGCTGGCCGCCGGCGGCTGGTATTCCTCGAGAACGGCGATCTCGGCCCGCTCCTTGTCGGCCAGCTCGTGGCGCCCGGCCGCCTCGAACTGCTCGATGGAGTCGCGCCGCTGCTTGACCAGCGCGGCCACCACCTGCAGATCCTCCGCCGTCTCGAGCGGGCGCGACTTCTCGATGCTCCTGGTGGTGAGCGCCGTCTTGAGCATGCGCAACGCGGTCAGGCGCGTCGCGTCCCTGGCCTTCATCGCCGTGGCGATGTCGGCGGTGATCGTGTCGGTGAGGGTCATGGTGTCGGTGGCCTCGATCAGTGGTCGATGGAGCCGTCGCCCAGCGTGAAGTGCCAGTCGGCGGTGGTGTCGTAGAAGGTGCGCTTGGTACCCGGATCGTTCACCTTCACCGAGAGCGCGATGGTCGGCCGCACCCGGAAATAGCCCGATCGACGCAGCACCTTGCGGAAGCCGGCGTGCATCACGTGGCAGCGGATCTTGTCGGAATCGGCAGCGCGGGCCTCGCGGTCGACCCAGCGCAGCAGTGTCTTCACCGCCCGGTCGTCGCCCGGCACCGCCAGAAAGTCCACCAGGTGCGTGACGCGTCCTCGCGGCTCCCGCGCGTGCCGGTAGACGGCGTAGCCGGCCACGGCGGCGTCACGCCGCAGCACCGCCATCGCGTAGCGGGCGTGCGGCGTTTGCGCGAACCGCCAGTTCACGTAGGCGGCGTCACGACGCACCGCCAGCGCGAACCGCGCCGCGGCTTCGGCCCACAGCTCGTCGACGCTGTCATCCAGCCGGCGGACGACTTCCACCGATTCGCGGAGCGGCCGCTGACGGGCGACGACCCTCACGAACGGCAGCGTCATCGCCGAGACCAGCCGGTTCACCGGCTGCGGCCAGTCGGGCCGGCGCAGCGCCCGCCGGCTGAGTGGCTTGACGACACACGGCACCGGAATGGCGCGGGGCACCCGCAGGCGATCCAGGACGGCGCGGGTCGTGTCGGCCACGCCCGCGGCCAGCGTCACGTCGGCGTCGCGGTGCCAGGCGCGCAGCAGCTGCTCGTGCACGCCCTGTCGGTCGCGTTCGGCGGTGACGACCGGATCGGCGAGCCAGGCGCCGGCGACGTCGCGGCCGCCGAGCGAGACGCGCACCGGCACGGCCGCACACGCGCCGATGATCGCGGTGCCCTCGCGCACGAGCCACGGCGCCGACTGGCGGGCGGCGGGGTTCTGGCGGCGCTCCCATTGCCAGGTGAGCTGCAGACGCGCGGCGGCCTCGGGGCCGCCGGCGCGGCGATACAACTGTTCGAGCGCGCGGCGATCATCCGCGCGATAGCGATCCAGGGCGGCCACTAGCCGCGGGCGCGACAGCGATCAGACCTAGTCTTGCGGGCGCGCGGCGCGGCTGAGGCTGCTGCTGCCCGGGCTGCACCGGCTGCTGCACCATCCCCGGGACCGGCGAGCCGACCGGGCCGAAGAACCCCTGCGGCCCGGGCTGCACTGGCGGCGGCTGCTGCACCGGCTGGAAGAGCCCGGTTCCGTTGGGTTGCGCCATCGGCACGCCGAATGGTGCGGCGCCAGGCTGCTGACCGAAGGGGAGCGGCTGCCCGAACGGCGTCGGCTGGCCGAACGGCACCGGCTGGCCAGGCTGGCCGAAGGGCACCGGTTGTCCGGGTTGCCCGAACTGCTGGTTCATTCCGGGCTGCGCGAACGCCGCAGCGAACGGGTTCTGTGCGGGATCGGGCATCGCCGAGGCGTCGACGGCATCGGCGGTCATGTCCGGGGTGTCGACCTCAGGCGCATCCTGCACGGGTGCGGTCGTCGTCCGCGCACCCGAGCGCGCGGCCGCGGCGCGTGGCTGCCGGCGGCGAACTGGTGGCCAGCACCAGGATGCGGTCGTAGCTCGACGATCCGGTGCCCGGCACGGCGCGCGTTGCCGCCACGTAGCCGGCTGCGCCGCGCAGGATGATGTCGAGCGCCTTGGCCTCGGGCACCTTCTCGAGCGTCAGGGTGAGCGGCTGTCCGGCGATCCGTTCAGCTCCGACCACGCGAGTGCCGCCGACGCGGGCCCACGCTGCCAGGACCTCGCGGACGGGCACTGACGTAGCGGTCATCGAGACCAGCCCGTCTTCGATCTGAAGGGTGAGCTGTTGCGCCGACGCGGGAAGCGCCGCCAGCACCACGAGCACGGTGAGGATGGCCCGGGTCATGTCGCTCAGTATAGCAAGCGGCGCCGGGCCGCGCGTCACTCGCGGGCGCGGAAATCGGCCACCACGTGCTGGATGATCTCGTCGAGGGCGACCCGGGGCTCGTAGCCCACCATGGCCCGGATCTTCGTCAGGTCCGGCACCCGGCGCGGCATGTCCTCGAATCCGGACTCGTAGGCCTCATCGTAGGGAATCGTGACGATTTCCGAGGACGAGCCGGCTGCGGCGCGCACCCGTTCGGCCAGCGCCCGAATCGTCACTTCCTCGACGTTGCCGATGTTGAGCACCTGGCCGATGGCCGCCGGCTCATCCATGAGGTCGAGCAGCGCCCTCACGACGTCTCCCACGTAGGTGAAGCTGCGGCGCTGCGACCCGTCGCCGAACACCGTGATCGGCCGGCCCGCCAGGGCCTGCTGGACGAAGGTGGGCAGCACCATTCCGTACTGGCCGGTCTGGCGCGGTCCCACCGTGTTGAACAACCGGAACACCACCACCGGGAGCTGCCGTTCCTTGAAGTAGGCCAGCGCGTGGAACTCGTCGAGCATCTTGCTGCAGGCGTAGGCCCAGCGATGGCGCGTCGTGGCGCCGAGCACGAGATCGGCGTCCTCGCGAAACGGCACGTCGACGCTCTTGCCGTAGACCTCGGAGGTCGAGGCCACGAACACCAGCTTCTTCTTCTTCACCGCGTGACGCAGCACCACCTCGGTGCCGTGCACGTTGGTCTCGATCGTGTGCACCGGACGCTCGACGATGAGCTTCACGCCCACCGCAGCCGCCAGGTGGAACACCACGTCGGCGGCGTCGACGAGCTCGGCGGTGAGCGACTCGTTGAACACCGTGTCGATCACGTAGCGGAAGCGCTCGTTGCGGCTTCAGGTGGGTGATGTTGTCGATGGTGCCGGTGGACAGATCGTCGATCACCTGCACGCGGTGGCCGGCATCGAGGAGGGCCTCGGCGAGATGGGAGCCGACGAACCCGGCGCCTCCCGTGATGAGCACACGCACTAGGGGGTCTACCTTTCGAATGCCAGGACGGCGTCTACGACGTCGGTCTGCGCGGCGGCGGCCAGCGATGGATACATGGGGAGCGAGACCAGCCGCGCGCACACGTCGTCGGCGACGGGACATGCGGCCGGTGCCCACGGACGGGCCGCGGGCTGCCGCGGTATCGGCACGGGATAGTGGACCAGGGTCTCGACGCCGTGCTGCGCCAGGTGCGCCTGGAAGCGTGCGCCGGTCGGCGGTGAGCACCGGGAACAGATGATAGACGTGGCCGCTGTCGCACTCGGGCGGCACCGTCACCGGCGCACCGTCGAGCTCGGCCCGGTAGGCCTGGGCCAGACGCCGCCGCGCCGCCGTGGCGGCGCCGAGCTGCGGCAGCCGGGCCCGGAGGATCGCCGCCTGCAGCTCGTCGAGGCGGCTGTTCACGCCGCGCTCGTCGTGGTGGTAGCGGCTCGACTGCCCGCCGTTGCGGAGCCGGCGCAGGCGATCGGCGAGCGCGCCATCGTCGGTGGTGATCGCGCCGCCGTCGCCCAGCGCGCCCAGGTTCTTGGTCGGGTAGAAGCTGAACGCCGCGGCGGCCGAGCCGCGGCCGACCGGCCGACCATCGGCCGTGGCCAGGTGCGCCTGACAGGCGTCCTCGACGACCGCGAGTCCATGACGGTCCGCCACCCGGCCGATCGCCGCCATGTCGGCCGGCTGGCCGTAGAGATGGACCGGGACGACGGCCTTGGTACGCGGGGTCACCGCCGCCGCCACCGCGTCCGGCGTCGATGGTCAGCCGCCGCGGATCGAGATCCGCGAACACCGGACGCGCGCCGGTCATGTCGATGGCCAGCGCGGTGTAGGCCGCCGACAGCGGCGACGTGATCACCTCGTCGCCGGGGCCGATGTCGAGGGCCCGCAGCGCCAGGGCGATGGCGTCGGTGCCGGTGTTGACGCCGACGGCGTGCGCGGCGCCGGCCGCCGCCGCGAACTCGCGCTCGAACGCCGCCACTTCGGGGCCGAGCACGAACCACCCGCTGTCGAGGACCCGGGCGATCGCCGCCTCGATCGCCGCGCGATCGTCGCCCGGCCGCAGGACGTTGAACGGCACGCGGATCGCCGCCGTGGTCACGACGTCGCCTCGTGGCCACGCCGATCGGAGCGACGCGTCTCGGGCGCAACGTAGTCGTCGTAGTGGGCGCGGTAGAACGCCATCGTCCGCTCGAGCCCCTCGCGCAGCCGTACCGACGGCGTCCAGCCGGTGGCGGTCTGGAACTTGGTCGAGTCGGCGTAGAAGCTGCCGATGTCGATGACCTTCTTCTCCGGCGGCCACTCGACGAAGCGGAACGACGCGCCGTCGCTGAGCGAGACCAGCAGCGCCACCAGGTCGGCGTGACTCCAGTGTTCGTTGCCGCCGACGTTGAAGACCTCGCCGTTCACCGCGTCGGTCGCCCCGGCGCGCAGGAACGCCTCGGCGGCGTCGTCGACGTAGACGAAGTCGCGGATCTGCGACCCGTCGCCGAAGATCTGGATCTCGCGCCGGTCGAGCGCCAGCCGGACGAACCAGCCGATGAAGCCCTGGCGGTTGTGGCGGATCAGCTGCCGCGGCCCGTAGACGTTGGTCAGCCGCAGCGAACAGGCACGCACGCCGAAGACGTTGTTGTAGACCAGGTGGTAGTACTCGCCGGCCACCTTGTTGATGCCGTTGACGTCGGTCGGCCGCACCAGGTGCTGCTCGGTCACCGGCAGGACATCGGGCCGGCCGTAGACCTGCCGGGTCCCGGCGAATACCACCTTCACGCCGGGATTGTGGTGCCGGCACGCTTCGAGCAGGGTGAGCTGGGCCCGGCAGTTCACCTCGAGGTCGGTGTGCGGGTCGCGCATGCTGTCGATGTGGCTGACCTGGCCCGCCAGGTTGAAGATCACGTCCTGTCCGCCCACCAGGTAGTTCATGGTGCTCGCCTGGCGGATGTCGGCGACGTTGACCCGTAGCCGATCCTTCACCGGGGCGATGTTGGCCAGGTTGCCGCCGGCGTCGGGAATCAGCGAGTCGACCAGCAGCACGTCGGCGCCCAGCTCGACCAGCCGGATGGCGAGGTTGCTGCCGATGAACCCGAGCCCGCCGGTGATCATCACGCGGCGTCCGCGGTAGAAGTCGCCGCTCATCGCCGCGTCCGTCCGTCGCCGGCTCGCGCGGCGGCGTGCGCCGGCAGGTGCTCGCGGCGCACGACCAGCGCCCACCACAGCTTCAGCACGTCGACGCCGGTGCGGGCGATGCGGGGGAAGTTGAAGAACTGCGACTTGCCGTGGGCCCGATGGTAGTGATGCACCGGCACCTCGGCGACACGGAACCCGGCGTCCTTGAACTTCTTCATCATCTCCAGGCAGATGACGCCGCTGTTCTTCTCCAGCCGCACCACCTCGAACATCCGCCGCCGCATCAGCCTGAAGTCGCAGTCGACGTCGCGGACCTCGAGGCCGAACAGCAGCTTGACGGTGTGGTGATAGATCCGGCCGATGATGATCCGGTGCAGCGGGTCGGAGCGGCTGATCTTCCAGCCGTTCACCCAGTCGACGTCGGGCCGCATCGCCGGCCACAGGACCGCCAGCTCGGCCGGGTCGTACTGGGCGTCGCCGTCGGTGTAGAAGATCAGCTCCTTGGTCGCCGACGCGAATCCGCTGCGCAGCGCGCCGCCGTAGCCGCGGTTCACCTCGTGGTGGACGACGCGGAAGTGCTCGGGGTAGATCCGGGTCAGCTCGTCGAGGATCTCGGCGGTGCGGTCGCGGCTGCCGTCGTTGACGACGATCACCTCGTAGTCGGTGGTCAGCGTCGAGGCGACGTGCAGCGCCCCGATCACCAGACTGGCGATCGTCCCGCTATCGTTGTAGGCGGGAAAGAAGATGCTCAGGCTGGGCGAGGCGGACGGCGCGGGCAGGGTCACGGCCGTGGAGGATTGTAGCGTGCGGCCTGCGGCCGGCGCGGGCCGAACAGGCGCCGCATGGCCATCCGCCACGGGGTGAAGAACGACTCACGGATCACCTTGCCGGAGATCTTCGAGGCGCCGACGCGGCGCTCGACGAAGATGATCGGCACCTCGCCGACGGTCGATCCGGCCTGCAGCGACAGGAACAGGGTCTCGACCTGGAACGAGTAGCCGTCGGAGACGATGCCGTCGAGCGGCAGGCGGGCGATCGCCTCGCGGCGCCAGCAGCGGAAACCGGCGGTGCAGTCGCGCACCTGCATCCCGGTGATCGTCCGCACGTACCAGTTGGCGAAGGTACTGAGAATCAGCCGGCGCAGCGGCCAGTTCACCACGCTGACGCCCTGGAGGTAGCGCGAGCCGATGACGATGTCGTGGCGCCGTCCGGCGGCGACCAGCTCCGGCACGTAGCTCGGGTCGTGCGACAGGTCGGCGTCCATCTGCAGGATGAACTCGGCGTCGGTGGCCATCGCGGCGCGCATGCCGTCGAGATACGACCGCCCCAGGCCCCGCTTGCCGGTGCGGTGGAGGACCGACAGCCGGCCCCCGCTCTGCGCGGCGAGCCGGTCGGCCAGGACACCGGTGCCGTCGGGCGATCCGTCGTCGATCACCAGCACCCGCAGATCGGCATAGGCCAGCAGTTTCTCGACGACGACCGGCAGATTGTCCAGCTCGTTGTAGGTCGGGAGCAGCACCAGCACATTCGGCAGGCTGGGGAGACGCCGGTCAATCATGGGCCACCAGCCGCTCGATGACCGCGTCCCAGGTGATGGCGGCGGCGCGCTCGCGCCCGGCCGCGCCGAGCCCCGCCGCGTCGGCTCGCCGTCGGTCCAGCCGGTGCACGGCGTCGGCGATTGCCGCTGGCGTGGGCGTGACGACGAAGCCGTTCACGCCGTCGTCGACGAACTCGAGCGTGCCGCCCGAGTCGGTGGCGGTCACGACCGGCTTGGCCGCCAGGAATCCCTCGAGCGTGACCAGGCCGTAGTCTTCGTCGAAAGGGACATAGACCACGCCGAGCGCGCCGCGGTAGAGCTCGACCAGCGCGTCGTCGGTGACCGCGCCCAGGAACCGCACACGGTCCGAAACCCCGGGCCTCTTCGGCCGTCCGTCTCGACCAGCGCACGCTGGCTGCCGTCGCCGACGACGACGCAGCGAGAGCGACGCCGGCCACGACGCGACCGAGCGCACCGCCAGGTCGACCCGCTTGTTCTGCTCGAGTCGCGCCACCGACAGCAGGTAGTTGCCGTACGGGCCGGGCGTCAGGCGCGACGCCAGCAGCGGCGGGTGGTAGAGCGGCGTCGAGTCGAGGCCGTTGTAGCGGGCCAGCCGGGCGGTGACCGTGCGCGAGATCGTGTAACGCGCCACGCACTCGGACAGGGCCCGCTCGTCGATGGCCATCAGGCGATCGCGCAGCGCCACGTCGAGCTCGTCGTGGCCGAAGTCGGCAGTACGGTCGTCGCCGGTCAGCTCGTAGGCGGCGCGATGCTGGTGGACCAGCCAGCAGACCTTGCGGGGATGGCGCGCCAGATAAGTCGGGAACTTGGTGGCGATCACCAGATCGATCGGCCGGCCGTTGCTCTCCGGTCAGGTCGAGCAGGCCCCACGCGGCGGCGTGCGGCAGGATCTCCTGCTTCGGATACCACTTGAACGGCACCGACACGCGGTCGGTCTCGTAGCCGCGGGCCCGCAACTCGTCCACCAGCTGCCGACCAGCAGCTCGGCGCCGCCCCGCACGAGGGGCACCTGGGTTTCACAGACGAGGACGGTGCGGACAGGCATGAAGGGGCGACTAGGTCGCGTGCCGGAAGTTGATGATGTCGCCGTCCTGCACCACGTACTCCTTGCCCTCGAGCCGCACCTCGCCGGCGTCCTTGCACGCCGCCATCGACCCGCGTGTCACGAGGGCATCGTAGCCGACCACTTCGGCGCGGATGAAGCCCCGTTGGATGTCGCTGTGGATCTCGCCGGCGGCGAGTTGCGCCGGCGTGGCGCGCGGGATCGACCACGCCCGGCATTCGTCCTCGCCGACGGTGAAGAACGACATGTAGCCGAGCAGGTCGTAACTGGCGCGGATGACCCGGTCGAGGCCCGACTCGGCCAGCCCGAGGTCGCTCAGGAAGGCGGCCGCATCCGCCGGATCGAGCTGGGCGATTTCGAGTTCCATCTTGGCGCACACCGGCACCGCCCGCGTCCCGGCGCGCGCCAGGAAGGGCGTCAGCCCGGTGGCCTGCGCCGCCGCGGCCACGTCGCCGGCCGAGGCGATGTCGGCCTCGTCGAGGTTGATGACGACCAGCAGCGGCTTGGCCGACAGGAACTGGAAGCCGCGCAGCCGCCTGAGGTCGTCGCCGGTGAGCCCCAGGGCGCGCAGCGGCTGCCCGTCGGCCAGCGCCGCCGAGGCGCGGGCCAGGATGTCGCGCTCCTTTTCGAGCTCCGCGGTCTTCGACTTCTTGAGGTCCTTCTCGAGCCGCTCCATGCGGCGCTCGACGACGCCGAGGTCGGCCAGGATCAGCTCGTCCTCCATCGCCTGGGCGTCGCGGAGCGGGTCGATGGTGAGCGCCGGGTGCGGCACTGCCTCGTCGCGGAACGCCCGCACCACGTGGACCAGGGCGTCGGCGTTCTTGTAGCCCGCCACCTCCACCAGGGCGGTGGCCGCCGCCCGCGTGGCGCCAACGCTGTCGGTGAACTCGATGGTGGCCGGCACCCGCTTCCTGGGGTTGAACATCGCCGTGAGCCGGTCGAGCCGGCTGTCGGGCACCTTGGAGACGCCCACCGCCGTGTCGCCCTTGGCGCTCTTGCCGCCCTCCCTGGCGCTCGTCATGAGCTGGAAGAGCGTGGACTTTCCGGTGGAGGGCAGGCCTATCAGCGCGGCGTGCAGCATGCGGAACGAGACCTCTGAACGAAACCGCCCATGGTAGCACGTAGCCGCTGAGGCGAAGAAAAAGCGACGCCGATTGTGGTGTCGACGGAGAACAGCGGGCGAAGGTATAACGTAAGTTCATTATTCACGACAACTTACCGTTGACAGGGGGCGGGGCCTCCTCTATCCTCCGAGTGGATTTTTTTGGACTGGAGTGGAGTGAACCGTGCTTCGTGGGAACGCGCCGGCAAAGATCGACGACAAAGGCCGGCTGAAGGTCCCCAACGCCTTTCGGGCCGTGATCCACGAGGAACACGGCCGGGAAGTCTTCGTCACCAGCCTGACCGGCGAGTCGGTACGGATCTACCCGATGCCGGTGTGGCTCGACATCGAGCGAAAGCTGGCGCAGGCCCCCTCGACCCATCCGGCCCGGCTCAAGTTCCTCGATCGCGTCAATTTCTTCGGCCAGGTCTCCGAGCTCGATCCCCAGGGCCGGGTGCTCATCCAGCCCCGGCTGCGGGAGTCGGCGCTCATGACCGGTGAGGTGGACGTGCTCGGCAAGTACGACTTCCTCGAGGTGTGGAACCACGACCGGTTCCTCGCCAAGCTCCTGCGCGAGCCGTATTCCGACGACGACGCGCGGGCCCTGGCCGAATTCGGCATCTAGCGAGGCTCGCCGTGACCATGTGGCTCTGCCTCGCCAAAGCAGTGTTGTTTGGCCCCGCCTCCGGCGGGGCGGGACGTCTCGAAGGCCGGCGAAACCTTTGACGGATGCTGAACGGAGCCCGGCCTTCAGACGTCCGGGCGGCGCCTTTCGGTTGGGGATACAAACGTGCCGCGCACCTTCCGGTGATGGTCGACGAGGCCATGCGGTTCCTGGAGCCGCAGCGCGGGGGCACGTACGTGGACTGCACGGTGGGTCTCGGTGGTCACACACGGGCGCTCCTCGAGGGCGGCGCCGAGCAGGTGATTGGCATCGACCGCGACCCCCAGGCGCTCGCCGTGGCAGCCGAGGCGCTGGCCGCGTACGGCGAGCGCGTGCGGCTGGTCCATGCCGACTACCGCGACCTCGACACCGTGCTCGACGCGCAAGGCGCGGCCGCGGTGGCCGGCGCCCTGGCTGATCTCGGCGCTTCCTCGCTGCAGTTCGACGCCGAGGGCCGCGGGTTCAGCTTCCGGCGCGACGAGCCGCTCGACATGCGGATGGATCAGACCCGCGGGCCGACCGCGGCGGAGCGCATCTCCGCGATCGAGGAGTCGGCGCTCGCCGACGTCATCTTCCAGTTCGGCGAGGAGCGCAAGTCGCGGCGCATCGCCCGGGCGATCGTCGGGGCGCGGGCGCAGGCGCCGATCGAGACCACCGGACAGCTCGCCGCGATCGTGCGGCGGGCGGCCGGCGGCGGTGGATGGCAGCGGATCGACCCGGCGACGCGGACCTTCCAGGCGCTGCGCATCTGGGTCAACGGCGAGCTCGACCGGCTGGACGAGTTCCTGCGCCGCGCCGCCGCGCGGCTGCGCGCCGGCGGGCGGCTGGTGGTGATCAGCTTCCACTCGCTCGAGGACCGCATCGTGAAGCACACCCTGCGGGCCCTCGATCGTGGCGACGGCCTGGTGCGGGTGCTGACGGCGAAGCCGGTGCTGCCGGCCGACAGTGAAATCGACCTCAACCCGCGGGCGCGGAGCGCCAAGCTCCGCGTGGCGGAGCGGCTGGCGTAGGCAGAAGAAGGGGGGACGCGGTGGATCACGCAGAGACCTTCGAATATGCGATCCGCAAGGACGTGCGCAACAACCCGATCGTCCGCGAGATGGACGAACGCCGTCAGCGTGAGCTGTGGAGCTCGCTCGGCATCGGCCTGGTGCTGGTGCTGGTGGTGATGTTCAGCGCCTGGCAGCACTTCGAGTTGATCCGCCACGGCTACCAGGTCGAGCAGATGCAGAAGCAGCGGGCCGCCGAGGAGGACGTGCGCCAGCACCTGCGGCTCGAGATCGAGACGCTGCGCGCTCCTCAGCGCATCGAGAAGCTGGCCACCGATCGGCTGGGGATGATCGCGCCGACCAGCGACGACGCCGTCGTGCTCGAGCGCGTGCTCTCCGCCGAACCGCCGACCCGTTCGGTCGTCGCCGCGCGCTGACGCCACTCCGTCCAGCCGTCCCGTGGCCCAACCACCGCCCCCACCCTGGCGCGACACCCTGAGGCGCCGAGCCACTGTGGCCGGGGTCTGCCTCCTGGCCTGGACGGCGGTGGTCGAATCGCGCCTGGTGTTCCTGCAGGTCGTGCGCCACGCCGACCTGACGGCCCGGGCCGAGCGCCAGCAGTTGCGGACGGTGACGGCACCGGCCAAGCGCGGGGAGATCCGCGACCGTCACGACCGGCTGCTCGCCTACAGCGTGGACGTCGACAGCGTCTACGCGGTGCCGGCCGAGATCGCCGACCCGGCGGCGACCGCGCGGACGCTGTGCCGGGCGCTCGACGACTGTGACGCCGGCCGGCTCAAGGCCCTGGTCGAGCGCTTCTCGACCTCGCGGGCCTTCACGTTCGTGGAGCGGTTCGTCAGGCCCGAGGTGGCCGCGCGCATCACCGCCCTCGATCTCGAAGGCGTCGGCCTGATGAAGGAGAGCCGGCGCTACTACCCGAAGAAGGAGCTGGCCGCCCAGCTGCTGGGCTATGTGGGCGTCGACAACGTCGGCCTGGGCGGGCTCGAAGCGGCCTACGACTCGGTCGTGCGCGGCCGCGACGGCAAGGTCCTGATCCAGACCGACGCGCGGCGTCGCGGGTTCAGCAGCGTCGAGCGCTCGCCCACCGCCGGCGGCACGCTGGAGCTCACCATCGACGAGCAACTGCAGCACATCGTCGAGCGCGAGCTCAAGGCCGGCGTCACCGCGCACCGCGCCGACGGCGGCAGCGCCATCGTCATGGATCCGCACAGTGGCGAGATCCTGGCGATGGCCACCTATCCCGCCTTCAACCCCAACGCCTTTCGCACGGCTGCCGACGGCGCGCGCAAGAACCGGGCGGTGACCGACTTGTACGAGCCGGGATCGACCTTCAAGATCGTGACCGCGTCGGCGGCGATTCAGGAGGGGGTGATCAAGCCCTCCGATCCGGTCGACGTCAGCGCCGGCATGATCAAGTTCCCGGGCCGTCCGCCGATCGAGGACGTCGCCCGCTACGGCGTCCTCACCTTCGCCGAGGTCATCGCCAAGTCGAGCAATGTCGGCGCCATCAAGGTGGGGCTCAGGCTGGGGCCCGAGCGGCTCGGCCTGTACGTGAACCGCTTCGGTTTCGGCAAGACCAGCTCGCCCGACTTCCCGGGCGAGAGTCCCGGCATCGTCTGGGACCCCAGCCGTCTCGACGACAGCGCCGTGGCCTCGGTGTCGATGGGCTACCAGGTGGGCGTCACACCACTCCAGATGGCCGCCGCCGCCAGCGCCGTGGCCAACGGGGGCCGGTTGCTGCAGCCGCGGGTCGTCCGCGCCGTGATCAAGGACGGCGTCCGCACCCCGATCGTGCCGCTCGAGGTGGGGCGGCCGATCACGGCGCGCACCGCCGCCGAGCTCACCTCGATCATGGAAGACGTCGTCGTCCGTGGCACCGGCACCCGGGCCCGCGTCGACGGCTTCACCGTGGCGGGCAAGTCGGGCACCGCCGGCAAGATCGTGGCCGGGGCCTACTCCAAGTCCGAGTACAACGTCTCGTTCGTCGGGTTCGCGCCGTCGCGCCAGCCGGTGCTCACGGTGATCGTGATGGTCGACACGCCGCGTGCCGGCAGCTACTACGGCGGCAGCGTCGCCGCGCCGGTGTTCCAGAAGATCGTCGACGCATCGCTGCGCCACCTCGGGGTCGCGCCGACGGTGTTCCCGGCGCCGCCGGTGCTGGTGCGCCGCGACCCGTCGCCGGGCGAGAGCCCGGCCCCGACGGTGATCACGGTGGCGGCCGTCGACGACAGCCACAGCATGCCCGACCTGCGCGGGTTGAGCGCCCGCGAGGCCCTGCGGCGGCTGGCCAGCCGGCGGCTCACCGCCCGCCTGCAGGGCGCCGGCCTGGTCGTGTCGCAGTCGCCGGCCCCGGGCACGCCGCTCGACGCGAGCACGCCGTGCACGCCTGCTCCTGGATCGCCATCCCCGCCGCCTGGCGCAGGCGCTGCTCGCGGAGGTGCCGTGACGACCGAGACGGCCGCCGCCGCTCTCGGCGATCTCGTCGTGCAGACGTCGGCTGCCGCTGCCGCTACGCCGGTGGTGACGGCCGTGGAGTACGACTCGCGGCGCGTGGACGCCGGCGCCGGCTTCATCGCGGTGAAGGGCGACAAGGCCGACGGCAACGATTTCGTGACCCAGGCCGTCGCCCGCGGCGCGGTGCTGGTCGTCTCGGAACTGCCGCGGCCGGCGGGCGTGACGGTGCCGTGGATCCAGGTGCGGGACGCGCGTCTCGCGCTGGCGTTGCTCGGCGCGGAGGTCGCCGGTCATCCGAGCCGCGAGATCCCGGTCGTCGGCGTCACCGGCACGAACGGCAAGACGACCACGACCTACCTGCTCGCCGCAGTGCTCGACGCCGCCGGCCAGTCGGCGGGGGTGCTGGGCACCGTGCACTACAAAGTCGGACAGGAGGCCCGCGAGGCCGCCAGGACCACGCCCGAAGCCTCCGACGTGCAGGGACTCCTGCGCGAGATGATCGCCCACGGCAACCGTTCGTGCGTGATGGAGGTGTCGTCGCACGCGCTGGCCCTCAAGCGCGTGGACGGCACGCGCTTCGCCGCCGCCGTCTTCACCAACCTGACCCGCGATCACCTCGACTTCCACGAGGACATGGAGTCGTACTTCGCGGCCAAGCGCCGGCTCTTCGAGATGCTGCCGCCCGAGTCGCCGGGGGTGATCAACGCCGATGACGTCCGGGCCCCGGCCTTGAGCGCGCTCTGCGCCCGGCCGCTGACCTACGGCATTCAGAAGCCTGCCGACGTGCGGCCCGAAGCGCTGTCGATGGACCTCAAGGGAGTGCGGTTCACCGCCGCCACGCCGTCGGGTCCGGTGTCGATCCGCTCGTCGCTGGTCGGCCGCCCCAACGTCTACAACCTGCTGGCGGCCACCGCCGCCGCCTGCGCGCTCGGCCTGCCCACCGCGGCCATCGCCGGCGGCCTGTCGGCGCTGCGCGGCGTACCGGGCCGCTTCGAGGTGGTGTCGGCGCCGCCGGACGATGTGACCGTCGTCGTCGACTACGCCCACACCGACGACGCGCTGCGCAATCTGCTCGAGACGGCGCGGCCGCTGACCCAGGGGCGGCTCATCACCGTCTTCGGCTGCGGCGGCGATCGGGATCGCACCAAGCGACCCTTGATGGGCATGGTGGCGGCGCGGCTGAGCGATGTCGTGGTCATCACCTCGGACAACCCTCGCAGTGAAGACCCGGCGGCGATCATCGACGAGATCAAGCGCGGCATCCCGGCCGGCGAGGCGGCGTCGTCGGGCCGCGTCCCCGACGTGGTCACCGTCGTCGATCGCGCCGAAGCCATCGACCGCGCCGTGCGCGCCGCCCGGTCCGGCGACGTCGTGCTGGTGGCCGGCAAGGGTCACGAGAAGACGCAGCACATCGGCACCCGTGTGCTGACCTTCGACGACGCTGACGTGTCGCGGGCGGCGCTGGCGCGCCGACGTCAGGGCCCGGTGAGCTGATGATGCAGCTCGAGCACGGGACCTACAGCGCGGCGGACCTGGCGCAGGCCACCGCCGGCCGGCAGGCGGCCGGCGCCGGCAATCGGCGGCTCGGCCCGGTGGCCATCGACTCGCGCCTGCTGACGCCCGGGGAGCTCTTCTTCGCCATCGACGCCGCGCGCGACGGTCACGAGTTCGTGCCGGCGGCGCTGGCCCGCGGCGCCGCCGGCGTCGTCGTTCACCGCCCGGTGCCGCACCCGACGGGCGACGCCGTCGTCGTCGAAGTCGCCGATACGCTGCGCGCGCTGCAGGACCTGGCCCGCGCGGTGCGGCAGGCGTCGCGGGCGCGGGTCGTGGCGATCACCGGCAGCGCCGGCAAGACCACCACCAAGGACGCGATCGCGGCGGTCCTCGGCGCGCGTTATCGCGTGGTGAAGAACCGCGGCAACTTCAACAACCATCTCGGACTGCCCATCTCGCTGGTCGAACTGCGGACCGCACCCGACGTGGCGGTGATGGAACTGGGCATGAACCACGCCGGCGAGATCCGCGTGCTGGTCGACATCGCCCAACCCGACGTGCGGGTGTGGACCAATGTCGGCGACGCTCACCTCGGGTTCTTCGGGTCGCGCGCCGCCATCGCCGAGGCCAAGGCCGAGATTCTCGAGCAGGCGGGCGCCGGCACGCTGCTGGTCTGCAACGCCGACGACCCGCTGGTGATGGCGCACGCCAGCGGCTTTCCCGGGCGCGTGGTCACCTTCGGACTGTCCGCCGGCGCCGACGTGCGGGCCACGGTGGCCGAGGACCGCGGCGTGGCGGGCACCGCCGCCGAGGTCGAGACGCCGGCCGGCACCATGCGCCTCACCATCCGCCTGCCGGGACACGGTCACCTGTTGAATGCCCTGGCAGCGACGGCCGTCGGGGTCGAACTCGGCGTGCCGCTCAGCGACGTCGCCGACCGGCTGGCGATGCTCGCGCCGGCCGAACATCGCGGTGCCGTCCTGCGGACGCCCTCGGGCGCCACGGTGATCGACGACTCGTACAACTCGAGCCCGAGCGCGCTGCGAAGCTCGCTCGACCTGCTGGCGGCGAGCCGCCCGGCGGGCCGGCGCATCGCCGTCGTCGGCGAGATGCTCGAGCTGGGCGATCACAGCCTGGCGCTGCACGAAGAGTGCGGCCGGGCGGCGGCGGCGGCGGGAATCGACCTGCTCATCGCCGTCGGCGGCGCTCCGGCGGCCCGCCTCGCCGAGGCGGCGATCGCCGCCGGACTGCCGCCGGCCTCGGTGACGCACGTGGCGACGAGCCCCGACGCGGCGGTGCTGGTCGAGCGCCTGGTCGCGGCCGGCGATCTGGTGCTCGTGAAGGGATCGCGCGGCGTGCGCACCGACGCCGTGGTCGCGCAGCTGGTGGCGGGAGGGGCGTGATGCTGTACCACCTCCTCTTCTCCTTTGCCCCGCAAGTCGGCGTGCTGAACGTCACCCGCTACATCACCTTCCGCACCGCGGCGGCGAGCATCACGGCGCTGCTCATCAGCCTGGTGTTCGGCCCGTGGCTGATTCGCAAGCTGCGGGCGTTTCAGATCGGCCAGGTGATCCGCCAGGAGGGCCCGCAGTCGCATCGCGCCAAGGCCGGCACGCCGACCATGGGCGGGCTGCTGATTCTGGCCGCCGCCCTCGTGCCCACCGTCCTGTGGGCCGATCTGACCAACGTCTACGTCTGGCTCGCGGTGCTGGCGACGGCGGCCTTCGGCGCCATCGGCCTCCTCGACGACTACCTGAAGATCACCCGCCGGACGTCGGGCGGCCTGGCCGCGCGCTACAAGATGGGGCTGCAGATCCTCGTGGCACTGGCGGTCGGGCTGGCGCTGATGTGGCTGGCCTCGCGCAACCTCTACAACACCCGGCTCATCTTCCCGTTCTTCAAGCAGCTCATCCCCGACCTGGGCTGGGCCTACGTCGCGCTGGTGATGCTGGTGCTCGTCGGCGCCAGCAACGCCGTCAACCTCACCGACGGCCTCGACGGGCTGGCAATCAGCACCTTCGCCGTGGCCGCCGCGTGCTTCACCGCGCTCGCCTACGTGACCGGCCACGCGGTGTTCGCCGACTACCTGCTGCTGGTGCGGTTCCCGCCGGCCGCCGAGCTGACCATCTTCTGCGGCGCGCTGGTCGGGGCCAGTCTCGGCTTCCTCTGGTACAACTGCTACCCGGCCGAGATCTTCATGGGCGATGTCGGATCGCTCGGGCTCGGCGGCGCGCTCGGCACCGTGGCGATCCTCATCAAGCAGGAAATCCTGCTGGCGATCGTCGGCGGCGTGTTCGTCGCCGAAGCGCTCTCGGTCATCATCCAGGTCGGCTCCTTCAAGCTCACCGGGCAGCGCGTGTTCCGGATGGCGCCGCTCCACCACCACTTCGAGCTCATCGGCTGGAGCGAGCCGAAGGTGATCACGCGATTCCTCATCGCCGCCATCCTCTTCGCGCTCTTCAGCCTCACCACGCTCAAGCTGCGATGACCGCGTCCACCACCGCCACCTCCGGGCCCGGCCGGCCAGCCTTCACCGTCGACGGCCGTCGCGTCCTCGTCGTCGGCGCCGCCCGCAGCGGCCTGGCCGCCGCCGAGCTGCTGGTGTCGCGCGGCGCCGTGGTGACGCTCACCGACCGCGCGCCCTCGGTGCCCGGGGAGGAGCGTCTCCGGGCGGTCGGCGTCGAGCTGGATCTCGGCGGCCACGACCTCGAACGCTTCACCGGCGCCGACCTCATCGTGACCAGTCCCGGCGTGCCGCCCGAGCTGGCCGAGCTGCGCGCCGCCCGCGCCGCCGGCGTCGCCGTGATCGGCGAGCTCGAGCTGGCGTGGCGCTGGCTGAAGGGCCGCGTCATCGCCATCACCGGCACCAAGGGCAAGTCGACGACGACGACCCTGGTCGGCCGGATGCTCGAGGCGTCGGGCAAGCAGGTGCTGGTCGGCGGCAACATCGGCGTGCCGCTCAGCGCGCACGTCGACCGGTCCACGCCGGAGACGCTGCACGTCGTCGAGGCCAGCAGCTTCCAGCTCGAGACCACCGACACGTTCCATCCCTGGATCGCCGCGCTGCTGAACCTGTCGGCCGATCACCTCGACCGGCACCCTGACGTCGCCGCCTACGGGCGGGCCAAGGCCCGCATCTTCGCCAACCAGACGCCCGCCGACTGGACCGTCGTCGACGCCGATCAGCCGGCGGCCCTCGACCTCGCCGCCGCCAGCCGCGCCCGTCAGCTTCGCTGCTCGGCGACGCGCTGGCTCGACAGCGGCGTCGCGGTGAAGGACGGCGTCGTCTGGCATCGCACCTCGGAGGGCGACGTCGCCCTGGTGCCGCTGGCCGCCGTCGAACTGCACGGACGGCACATGCGCTCCAACGTCGTCGCGGCCAGCGCCATCAGCCACCTGGCCGGCGCCTCGCCCGACGGCATGACCCGCGCGCTCAGCGGCTTCACCGGCCTCGAGCACGTGATGGAGCCGGTCGCGGTGGTGAACGGCGTGCGCTTCGTCAACGACTCGAAGGCCACCAACGTCGATGCGGCCGGGCGTTCGATCGAGAGCTTCGACGGCGTGGTCGCGATCATCGGCGGCAAGTACAAGGGCGGCCGCTTCGAGGATCTGGCGGCGCCGCTGGCCGCGCACGGGCGCGCGGTGGTGGCGATCGGCGAGGCCCGTCCGCTGGTGCAGGCCGCGCTCGCAGTCGACGGTGCCGGTCGAGACCGCGGCGGACATGGCCGACGCCGTCCGCCGGGCCTACGCCCTGGCCGCGCCCGGCGGGGTGGTCCTGCTGGCACCGGCGTGTTCCAGCTTCGACATGTTCTCGGACTACGCGGCGCGCGGACGGGCGTTCAAGGAGGAGGTGCTAGCAGAGCTGAGCGGATGGCGGACTAGCGGCTGGAGCGGCTGAACCGCGGATGAGCGGCTAGCGGCTAGGACGAGGAAGGAGAGCGGAGAGGGAGTGAGGCGAGCAGTGAGCAGTCATCAGCCGGGAGGCGGCGATTGGGAGCCGGTCGCTGGGAGCGCAGGCTTCCTCGGTCTGCGAGGCTGGTGTCCCAGTCCCCCGCCTGGCTGATGACTGCTGACCGCTCGCGACACATGCGGTCGCGGAGCGGCCGGAAACCCGCTGGGGTGTCCGGACGTGTTTCGGTACATCGCCCCCGGCACTTTAGGGGTCCCTTGGGCGGGTGCCCGAGGGGGGGAGAGTATGGCGCGGAAGCTGCAGTCTGACAAGTGGCTGTTCCTGGCGACGCTGGCCCTGGTCTGCGTCAGCGTCGTCATGGTCTACAGCGCGTCGGCGGTGGTGGCGCTCGACCGCTACCAGCAGCCCTATTACTTCGTCACCCGCCAGGTGATGTGGGCGCTGCTCGGCCTGGCCGTCCTGTCGATCGTGATGCGGGTCGACTACCGCACCTACCGCAACGAGCAGGTGGTCTGGGCGGCGCTGGGACTGGTCGGGGTACTGCTCGTCGCGGTGCTCTTCGCGCGGCCGATCAACGGCTCGCGCCGCTGGTTCGGCGTCGGCGGCTTCGGTGTGCAGCCGTCGGAGCTGGCCAAGGTGGCGGCCGTCCTCTTCACGGCCATCACCCTCGACCGGCGGATGGCGCGCATCAACGACGTCAAGTACGCGCTGTCGCCGATTGCGCTCATCGCCGGCGCCCTCGCCGCGCTCATCCTGCTCGAGCCCGACTTCGGCACCGCGGCGGCGTTGCTGCTGGTGGTCGGCGTGATGGTGCTGGCGGCCGGCCTCAACTACCGCTACCTGGTGGGCCTGACGCTGGTGATGCTGCCCGCCGCCTACCTCGTGCTGATGTCGGCCGGCTATCGCCGCCGCCGGCTCCTCGCCTTCCTCGACCCGTGGGCCGACCCGCTGGGCGACGGCTTCCACATCATCCAGTCGCTCATCGCGGTGGGCAGCGGCGGCTTGCTCGGCCGCGGCCTGATGGGCGGCGTGCAGAAGCTCTTCTACCTGCCCGAGCCGCACACCGACTTCATCTTCGCGGTGATCGCCGAGGAGCTCGGGCTGCTCGGCGCCACGCTGGTGCTGGTCTGCTTCTGCGTGATCGCGTGGCGCGGGCTGCGTACCGCCGTCACCGCCCCCGACCGGTTCGGCGCGTTCCTCGCGCTGGGCATCACCACGATGGTCGTTGCCCAGGCGTTCCTGAACGTCAGCGTCGTGCTCGGGCTGATGCCGACCAAGGGGATTCCGCTGCCGCTCGTGAGCAACGGCGGCTCGTCGCTGCTGGTCAACCTGGCCAGCATCGGCGTGCTGCTCAACATCTCCCAGCACGCCGTCATCGACACGGCGGCCGTGGAGCCGGGAGCCGCGTGAGCGTTGCCGCCAATCCGGGTGCTGATCGCGGGCGGTGGCACGGGGGGCCACCTCTACCCGGGAATCGCCGTGGCGGAAGAGCTGCGCCGCCGCGACGCCGCCACGGTGGTGAACTTCGTCGGCACGGCGCGGGGACTGGAGCACCGCGTGGTGCCGGTGCTGGGGTTCCCGCTCGACCTGATTCGCAGCGCCGGGCTGAAGGGCAAGGCGATGGGCCCGCTGCTGCGAGGGCTGGCGCTGCTGCCGCTCTCGGCGCTCGATGCCTGGCGCGTGATCTCGCGGCGCCGGCCCGACGTCGTGGTGGGCGTGGGAGGGTACAGCTCGGGGCCGGTCCTGCTGCTGGCGGCGCTGCGGCGCATCCCCACGCTGCTGATGGAGCAGAACACCGTGCCGGGCTTCACCAACCGCACGCTGGCCGGCTGGGTCAGCGCCGCCGCGGTGAGCTACCAGGAGACGTTGCGCTACTTCCCGGGCGTCGGCGTGGTCACCGGCAATCCGGTGCGGCGGGTGTTCCTGGATCGGGAGGCGCTCGATGAGCGCCGGGCCGGGAACGGGACGGTACGGGTGCTGATCGTGGGCGGCTCACAGGGATCGCGGGCGCTGAACGACGCCATGCTGGCCGCCGCGCCGCACCTGGCGCGCCACGCCCCGACGCTGGCCATCACGCACCAGAGCGGCGAGCGCGATCTGGCGCGGGTGCGCGAGGGCTATGCCGCGGCGCGCTGCCCGGCCGCGGTCGAGCCGTTCCTCCACGACATGCACGCCCGGATGGCCGCCGCCGATCTGGTGGTGTCGCGGGCCGGCGCGTCGACGCTGGCGGAGCTCACCATCCTCGGCACGCCGATGGTGCTCGTGCCGCTGCCGACCGCCGCCGACGACCACCAGCGCAAGAACGCCGCGGCGCTGGCCCGGCGTGGGGGCGGCCGAGGTGATCGAGGAACGGGACCTGACGGGCGAGCGGCTGGCGCAGGTCCTGGTCGCGCTGGCCGGTGACGGCGAACGGCGTCGGCGGATGGCTGCCGCCGCGCGGGCGGAGGGGCGGCCGGATGCTGCGGCTCGCGTCGCCGATCGCATCGAGCAGTTGGCGGGCAACGGCAGGTGACGGCGTGCTCGGACGGACACGGCACGTGCATTTCGTGGGGGTGGGTGGCATCGGGATGAGCGGCATCGCCGAACTGCTGGCGAACCTGGGCTACACGGTCTCGGGGTCCGACCAGAAGCGCTCGGAGCAGACCGAGCGGCTGGCCGCGCTCGGCGTGTCGGTGCGCGACGGACACGCCGCCGCCCACGTCGGCGGCGCCGACGTCGTCGTTGCCTCCTCGGCGGTGCGCACCGACAACCCCGAGCTCGCCGAGGCACGGGCCCGGGGGATCCCGGTGATCCCGCGGGCCGAGATGCTCGCCGAGCTGATGCGGCTGAAGTCGGGCATCGCGGTCGCCGGCGCCCACGGCAAGACCTCCACCACCTCGATGATCGCCCTGGCCCTCGAACATGCCGGGCTGGACCCCACCGCGGTCATCGGCGGCCGGCTCCGGGCCTTCGGCAGCAACGCCCGCCTCGGCCGCGGCGAGTACATGGTGGCCGAGGCCGACGAGAGCGATCGATCGTTCCTGAAGCTGTCGCCGACCATCGCGGTCGTCACCAACGTCGACCGTGAACACCTGGAAGCCTACGGCGGCTTCGAGGACCTCCAGAACGCCTTCGTCGCCTTCGCCAACAAGGTGCCGTTCTACGGCGCGGTCATCGCCTGCGCCGACGACGTGGAGCTGGCGCGTCTGCTGCCGCGCATGACCCGCCGCGTCATCACCTACGGCATCACCACGGCCACGGCGGAGATCGGCGCCATCGACGTACGGCTCGACGGCTTCGGCAGCTCGTCCACGGTGGTGCGGCGGGTCCCGCATGCGCCGCCTGGGGCCGAGGCGCCGACGCCGCTGGGCACGCTGCGCCTCGACGTGCCCGGCCGCCACTCGGTGCTGAACGCGCTGGCGGCGCTCGGCGTCGGCCTCGAGCTCGGGGTGCCCTTCGACGTGCTCGCCGAGGCGCTGGCCGCCTTCCAGGGCGCCGAGCGCCGCTTCGAGCGGCGCGGCGTGGTGCACGGCATCACCGTCGTCGACGACTACGGCCACCATCCGACGGAGATCGTCGCCGTCCTCGCCGCTGCCCGCGCCGCGGCGCCGTCCCGGGTGCTGGTGGCCTTCCAGCCCCATCGCTACACGCGAACCGCGCAGCTCATGCCCGAGTTCGCCGCGGCGCTGGCCGCCGCCGACGAGGTCGTGCTGACCGACATCTACCCGGCGGGCGAGGACCCGATTCCCGGTGTCGACGCCGAGGCCCTGGCCGCCGCCGTGAACCGGCGCCGGGAACAGCCGGTGTCGGTCGTGCACGCCCTCGACCGGGTCGCGCCGACGGTGGCGGCGCTGGCTGCCCCGGGTGACCTCGTGATCACGCTGGGCGCGGGATCGATCAGCGGCGTTGCCACCGAGGTCGTCCGCGAGCTGGAGCGCCGGCACGGCGTAGAGGCGGCGTCGTGACCTTCGGCCTGCGCTCGCCGTCGGACCGGCGCTTCCGGCGCGCCCAGGTGAAGCCCTCCGGGCGCAAGGGCGCCGGGCTCCGCCGCGCCAAACTGGCGGCCAAGCTGGCCCTGCTGGGGACCCTGACCACGCTCGGCGCCGGACGCGCCATCGCCATCGTCACCGAATCGCCGGCGATGCGCGTGTCGCTCATCAACCTGCACGGCAACGATCGGCTCTCGCGCGGCGAGGCGCTGGCGCTGCTCGCCGACCTGCGCGGACAGAACATCCTCGCCGTCGATCTCGGGTCGTGGCGCGACCGGCTGCTGACCTCGCCGTGGGTGGAGACCGCGGTGGTGCGCCGCGTACTGCCGGGCACCATCGACGTCGTGGTGCGGGAGCGGACGCCGATGGGCATCGCGCGGCTGGGCCGCGATCTCTACCTGGTCGATCAGCACGGCGTGGTGATCGACGAGTACGGTCCCGTCTACAGCGACCTCGACCTGCCGGTGATCGACGGGCTGGCCTCGTCGCCGCGCCAGGGCACGCCGCTGGTCGACGAGCGCCGCACCGCCCTGGTCGCCCGGCTCCTCGGCGACGTCGCCGGCCACGCGCGGCTGTCGGCGCAGCTCTCGCAGATCGACGTCCGCGACGCCCACGACGCCGTGGTGCTGCTCGACGGCGACACGGTGATGCTGCGGCTCGGCGACCGCGACTTCGCCGCGCGCCTGCAGGGCTATCTCGACGTCGCCTCGGCGCTCAAGGAGCGCGTGGCGGCCATCGACACCGTGGACCTGCGCTTCGGCGAACGCATGTACGTACGGCCGCTCGGCAACGACGGCGGAGGACCCGAGCCCGCATCGCGCGACGCCGGGGTGGGCGGACGGACGGGAGGACAGTAGTGGTGCGAAACGAGCGGTACATCGTCGGCCTGGACATCGGCACGTCGAAGGTCTGCACCGTCGTCGGCGAGGTGGTCGAGGGCGGCGGCCTCGACATCATCGGCATCGGCCTGGCCGAGTCGAAGGGGCTGAAGCGCGGAGTGGTCGTCAATCTCGAGGCCGCCGTCGAGTCGATCAAGAAGTCGGTCGAGGAGGCCGAGCTGATGGCCGGCGTCGAGATCGGCTCGGCGCACCTGGCGATGAGCGGCCCGCACATCAAGGGCTTCAACAGCCGGGGGGTCGTCGCCGTCGCCGGCAAGAACCGCGAGATCACCCGCGAGGACGTCCGCCGGGCCATCGACGCCGCCCGCGCGGTGTCGCTGCCCGCCGGCCGCGAGGTGCTGCACGTGCTGCCGCAGGACTTCGTCGTCGACGAGCAGGACGGGGTGGGCGCCCCGGTGGGCATGACCGGCGCCCGCCTCGAGGTCAACGTCCACATCGTGACCGGTGCCTCCACCTCCACCCAGAACCTGGTCGCCTGCGTGAATCGTGCCGGCATCGAGGTGGTCGACACGGTGATCGGGCAGCTGGCGGCGGCCGAGGCCGTGCTGACGCCCGACGAGAAGGAGTTGGGTGTCGCGCTGCTCGACATCGGCGGCGGCACGGCCGACCTGGCGATCTTCGAGCGCGGCTCGCTGTGGCACACCGCGGTCATCGGCGTCGGCGGCGACCACTTCACCAACGACATCGCCGTCGGGCTGCGGACGCCGATTCCCGAGGCCGAGAAGGTCAAGCGCCGGTCGGGCTGCGCGCTGTCGGGGATGGTCGACGAGGACGAGACCATCGAGGTGGCCAGCGTCGGCGGCCGCCGGCCGCGGGTGATGGCCCGCCGCATCCTCTCCGACATCCTGCAGCCCCGGGCCGAGGAGATGTTCCACCTCGCCTGGGACGAGATCAGCAAGGCCGGCTACGAGAAGTCGCTCAACTCGGGCCTGGTGCTGACCGGCGGCGGCGCCGTGCTCGACGGGCTGTCCGAGATCGCCGAGCAGATCTTCGATCTCCCCATGCGGCGCGGCATGCCGGCGGGGGTCGGCGGCCTCGCCGACCACGTCAGCAACCCCGCCTGCGCCACCGCCGTCGGGCTCGTGCTCTACGCGCATCGTCACCGTCAGCTGGAGCCCGCGGCCGCGGGCGGCAGCGCCCTCGTGCGGATGTTCGGCCGGATTCGCACCGTGTTCAAGGAGTTCTTCTGATGGATGGATGGCTGAAACCAGGCGGCGGCAAGTCTGACGTGCCCGAGGCGCTTCGTCTGACCCTCGACGAGGAGTTGCGCAGCGGCGCCAAGATCAAGGTGATCGGCGTCGGCGGCGGCGGCGGCAATGCCGTGTCGCGGATGGTGCAGGCGGGGCTGTCGGGCGTCGAGTTCCTCGTCGCCAACACCGACCATCAGGCGCTCAAGTCGAATCCGGCGCCGGTGAAAATCCAGATCGGCAGCAAGCTCACCAAGGGCCTCGGCGCCGGCGCCGATCCCAACGTCGGGCGCCAGGCGGCGCTCGAGGACACCGATGCGCTCATCTCGGCGTTGAGCGGCGCCGACATGGTCTTCGTCACCACCGGCCTGGGCGGCGGCACCGGCACCGGAGCGGCGCCGGTCATCGCCAGCCTGGCCACCGAGCTGGGCGCGCTGACCATCGCCGTGGTTACCAAGCCGTTCAAGTTCGAGGGCAAGAAGCGGCTGGTCCAGGCGGCGCAGGGGCTCGAGGCGCTGCGCGACGCCGTGGATTCGGTGATCACCATCCCCAACGAGCGGCTGCTCGCGGTGATCGACCGGCAGACGTCGATGCTCGACGCCTTCGTCACCGCCGACGACGTCCTGCGCCAGGCGATCCAGGGCATCTCCGACCTGATCCTGGTGCCGGGGATCATCAACCTCGACTTCGCCGACGTGAAGGCGATCATGTCGGGCATGGGCATGGCGATGATGGGCACGGCGATGGGCGACGGCCACACCCGGGCCGTCGACGCCGCCAACCGCGCCGTGTCGAGCCCGCTGCTCGAGGACGCCTCGGTCAACGGCGCCCGCGGGGTGATCGTCAACGTCACCGGTGGCCCCGACATGTCGCTCATGGAGGTGAACGACGCCATGTCGATCATCCACGAGGCGGCGCACGAGGACGCCAACATCATCTTCGGCGCGGTGATGGACGCGACGCTCTCCGGCCGGGTGAAGATCACCGTCATCGCCACCGGCTTCGATCAGGGCCGGGTGCGCACCCTCCCGGTGGCGCCGAGCTCCACGCCAGTGGACCTGTCGAACTACACGGCTCACCTGCGGGCCGGGGCCGGCTCCCACGCCATCGACGCCACGCACGCCTCGATCCGGATGCCGATCAGCCGCCGGGCGCCCCTCGACATGCCGCTGCAGCGCGTGGCGGCTGGAGGCGGGGCGACCGAGGGCCTCGAACCGGGCGAAGTGGACCTGACGACGGAACTCGAGGTGCCGGCGTTCCTGCGGCGGCAGAACGAATAGCCGGGGATAGCGCCGGTCGTGCCTGGCCGGGCCGGCCCGCGGGGGGGTAGTACACTACCAGGGCGGGGGCCTTGCCGCCCCCGCGAATGAAAGACTGGCACCAGCGCGAAGCCGCGCGTCAGACCCTGGCCCGCGAAGTGGGGTACGTGCAGAAGCCGCACGTCGACCGCATGCGGGTAGGCCTCGCCTTCCCCAATACCTACTTCGTGGGGATGTCGAACCTCGGGTTCCAGACCGTCTACCGGCTGTTCAACGACCATCCCGACACGGTCTGCGAGCGGGTGTTCCTGCCGCCCAAGCAGGAACTGCAGACCCTGGTGCAGCAGAACGCCCGGCTGGTGACCCTCGAGTCGCAGATCCCGCTCGGCGACCTCGACGTGCTCGCCTTCTCGGTGTCGTTCGAGTGGGACTACACCAACGTCGTCACCATGCTGCGGCTGGCCGGGCTGCCGCCGCGGGCGGCGGACCGCGACCATCGCCACCCGCTGGTGGTCATCGGCGGCGCCGTGACCTTCGTGAATCCCGAGCCGCTGGCGCTCTTCGCCGACGTGATCGCCGCCGGCGAAGGGGAGGTCCTGGTGCCGTCGCTGCTCGCGGCGGTGGCCCGGGCCTCGTCACGTGAGGACCTCCTGCGGCAGCTCACCGCCGAGCGCGGCTTCTACATCCCGTCGTTCTACGACGTGCAGTACAACGACAGCGGTACCATCGCCGCCTTCGTGCCCCGGGCCGGTACCGGCGCGCCGCCGGTGGTGAAGAAGGCGGCGCTGAAGACCACCGACGCCGTTGACCCTCCGGCGACGTCGATCTTCACCCCCGACACCGAGTTCGGATCCCGTTTCCTGATCGAGGTCGTCCGCGGCTGCGCGAACCTGTGCCGCTTCTGCTGGGCCGGCTACAACTACCTCCCGGTGCGCGCCTTTCCGACGGCGCGCATCCTCGAACTGGCCCGGGCCGCCCGGACCCATGCCGACCGCGTCGGTCTGGTGTCGATCGCGCTCTGCGACCACCCCGACATCGAGCACATCCTCACCGAGCTTGCCGCCATGGGCTACTCCATCAGCCCGGCGTCGCTGCGGCTCGACGACCTCACGCCGACGATCGTGCGGCTGCTCCGTGAGAGCGGCGAGCGGACCCTCACCATCGCCCCCGAGACCGGCTCCGATCGCCTCCGCCGCGTCATCAACAAGACGGTCACCAACGACGAGATCCTCGAAAAGGCGGACCTCATCTTCGGCGAGGGCATCGAGAACCTGAAGCTCTACTACATGATCGGCCTGCCCACCGAGACCGACGAGGATCTCGTGGCCATGCGCGACCTCACCGTGCAGCTGCGCGACATCATGGTGCGCCACGCCAAGGGGCGCGGCCGGATCGGCCGGATCGTCGGCAGCGTGAACCCGCTGGTGCCGAAGCCAGGCACCAGCTACCAGTGGCTGCCGATGACCGAGACGTCCGACCTCGAGCGCCGGATGAAGCGTCTGCGGACGCTGGTCAGCGGTCTCGAACACGTCTACTTCTCGATCAAGAGCGAGCGCCACTCCTACTACCAGGCGTTGCTCTCGCTCGGCGACCGTCGCGTGGCGCCGGCCATCGAAGCCGCCGAACAGAACGGCGGCCAGTGGCGTCAGGCGGTGCAGGAGTCGGGTGTGGACGCCGACTTCTACATCTACCGCGACCGGTCGGCCGACCCGGTGCTGCCCTGGGACATCATCGACGGCGGGATGAAGCACCGCTTCTTCAAGAGCGAGTTCGAGAAGAGCCTGCGCGCCGAGTGGACGCTGCCGGCCAAGCGGGAGCAGGAGAACGCGCGCCTGCTGCAGATGCTGTCGTGACCGCCGGCCGGTGTCACCACGGGCCCGGCGCCGAGTCCTGCGCCGGCGGCTCCACCGGCTGTTCGGCGGCCTGCGCTTCGAACTGCGCGTAGGCGCTCAGCACCAGGTCGCGAACGTGATCCTGCGACTTGACGTCGGTGAGGGGCCGGAGCAGCGCGTAGCTGCGCCGCTCGCCGTTGACCGAGTACTGCCGCGCCGGGAAGGTGACGTTGCGTCCCGAGCCATTGCGGCGTTCCCACACCGCGAAGCCGAGCAGCTTCAGGCCGGCGAGCGGGCCGTCGTCGAAGTGCAGTTCGGCATCGGCCAGCTTGCCCACGGGGCTGCCCTTGTCGTTCGGAGTGATCTTGACCAGCATGTGTGTGCTCCCTTCGCGCATCGCCGGATCGCGCGTCCACGACTGGCCTGTTCAACTCGTGTGCCACTTGCCGCGCGATGTGAACCGCCAGCGATCACGGGCGCGCCGCCGCGGCTGCGGCGGCCGAGGCGCGTGAGCATGACAACGGTGGTTGGCACTGCCGATGGCGGGCAGCCGGGCCGGCGATGAGCTACCCGCCGGCGGCCGCAGGATTTCACTGGGACGACACGCCGTCCGGGGCCGTTCTGCGCTGCACGGCCCTGGGCGGGGTGGCGCGACACGCGTTCACCTCGCGTCGCCTCGGGTTGCGCGCCCAGGACGCGGGCGGCTGGGACCGCGCCGGTGCGGTTGTCGGCTGTCGGGCCGCCGACGTCCACCGCGTCCGCCAGGTGCACGGGGCGACGGTGCACGCCGTGGACGACTCGGTGACCGCCGGCGGCGTCCGGCCCGAGGCTGACGCGCTGGTCTCGAGGACGCCGGGCGTCGCGCTGGCGGTGGTCACCGCCGACTGCGTACCGATTCTGCTGGCCGACCCGGTCACCGGCGCGGTGGCGGCCGTCCATGCCGGCTGGCGGGGAACCGCGGCCGACGTGGCCGGGGCGGCGGTCGGAGCGTTGACCCGCGAGCACGCCGTCGCTGCTGCCGACCTCGTCGCTGCGATCGGCCCCGGCATCGGCGCCTGCTGCTACGACGTGGGGGAGGAGCTGCTCGAGGCGTTCGCCGTGGCAGGACACGATTCGGCCGCGCGCGCCGATTGGTTCGCGCGCGACGACACGGGCCGGCTCCGCCTCGACCTCTGGGCTGCCAATCGCGACCTGCTGCTCCACGCCGGGCTGCGGCCAGACCGCGTCCACGTCGCCGGCCTCTGCACGAAGACCCACCTGGACTGGTTCGAGTCCTACCGGGCCGACGGGCCCAAGGCGGGCCGGCTCGCGGCCATCATCGTGGCTCCGGAGTAGCTCCCCGGTCCCCGGTCCCCGGCCCCCGATCCCCGCTGTTGGCGTCCATCCCCAGGTTCGACAGCCGATCGGCGTCCCTGTTCAACTCGCGGCGCACGTGCTCGTAGGTGACGACGCCGACCTGGCCGGCCAGCCGCTGGGCGTCGCGGTGCAGGGGCTGCAAGCCGGCATTCTTGACGCGGAAGTTCCCGCGCATCTGCTCGACCAGCAGCAGCGAATCGGCGCGGATGTGCAGCCTGGACACGCCATGCTCGATCGCCCAGTGCAGCGCGGCCAGCAGGCCGTTGTACTCGGCCACGTTGCTGGTGGCCTTGCCGAGAGGCGCGAAGAGCTCGGCAAGGACGGTGCCGTCGTCGTCCACGATGTAGGCGCCGTAACCAGCCGGCCCGGGATTCCCACGGGCGCCGCCGTCGATGTAGGCCGTGATCAACGCGGGGACCAGGGACCGGGGACCGGGGACCAGGGAGCGATCACGATGCGGTTGGTGGTGCGTCGGGGGCTGGCGTCACTTCGGCTTCAGTCGGCTTCGGCGGTGGGATGTAGTAGAGGATGCGGACGCAGCTCTCGCACTGGATGATTTGCTCGCCGCTGCGGATCTGGTTGTAGAGGTGCGGCCGGATGCGAACGCGGCACGCTTCGCACAGGCCGTCCACGGCGCGCGCCATGCCGACGCCCTTGCGGCCCTTCATCACCGACTCGAACGTCGCCAGCAGCCCCGGCTCGAGGGTCTTGACGATCGCGTCGCGCTCCGCCTTCAAGGTCGACAGGCTCGCCGTGCTCGCGGCGCTCTCGGTCTCGATGGCCGTCCGCTGGGCCGCCACCTGCTTCCCGTCGGCGGTCAGCTTGGCTTCCGCGGCTTTGAGCCCCGCGGCGAGCTCGTCGCTCTCGAGCATCCGCACCAGCACCTGCTCTTCGATGCGCTGCACTTCGGTGGTGAAGGTGGCGATCTCGTGCTGCAATGCATGGAACTGGCGGTTGTCCTTCGCCTCCATCAGCTGGTCCTTGTACTTGGAGACCTTCTGCTGGGCGGTGGCCGCTTCCTTCTCGAGTTCGCGTCGTGCCGCCTGGCTGTCGGCCAGCGCCGCCTTGGCCTTGTCGACCGCGGCCGTCGACTCGGCCAGCTGCGCGTCGAGCGCCGCGATCCGTCCGGGCGCATCGGCCACGCGGCGGCGCGCATCCTCGGCCCGGGTTTCGACGTCTTGCAGGGCTATGAGGGCGGTGAGCGCGGGCAGCATCGGGCGTCTACAGCATACTCGCCTTGGCCGCCGCCCGGCTACGGCGCGGCAGGGCATCGCTCGATCGCCGCGCAGTTGTCGCGCCGCCGCCGCCCGGCCGCCGCTCACATCCACTTCGCCTGGCGGAACCGGTAGACGAGGTAGAGATCGATCACCAGCATCGACAGCAGCGCCACCGGATAGCCCCACACCCATCCCAGCTCCGGCATGTGCTGGAAGTTCATGCCGTAGATGCCGGCCACCATCGTCGGCACGGCCACCAGGGCGGCATACGCCGCCAGGCGCTTGGTGACCTCGCTCTCCGAGATGGTGATGAGCGACAGGTTGAGCGACGCTGCCGTGGTCACCATGTCGCGCAGGTTGTCGATCGATTGCTTGAGCCGCAACAGGTGATCGTAGACGTCGCGGAAGTAGTCGTGGAGACCGGCGCAAATCGGCGGCACGCGTCCGCCGTGCAGCTTGGCGGCCACCTCGAGCAGCGGGCCGGTGGCGTGGTCGAGCACCAGCAGTTTTCGTTTCAGGGTGTAGAGCGCCTCGATCTGCGCCCGCGACGTCTCGCCGGCAAAGATGCGTTCTTCGATGATCTCGATGTCCTCGGTGACGCGGTCGAGCACCGGGAAATACCGATCGACGACCGAGTCCATCAGCGCGTAGAGCACGTAGGCGGGCCCATGACGGAGCAGCTCCGGCTCCAGCTCGCAGCGCCGGCGCACCTCGGTGAACCCGTACTGGGCGCCGCGCCGCACTGAGACGGCGTACTGCGGGCCGACGAACACCGACACCTCGCCGGTCTGGAGATCCTCGCCGGCCGCTTCCACCATCTGCAGCACCACGAACAGCGAGGCGCCGTATTCCTCCATCTTCGGCCGCTGGTGCCCGTGCTGCGCGTCCTCCACGGCGAGCTCGTGCAGGCCGAATTCCTCCTGGAGCGTAGCCAGCTCCGCCGCCTCCGGATCCTTCAGCGCCACCCACACGAAGCAGCCAGGCCTGGCCAGATAGCTGCGAATGTCGGCCACCGGGATGTCGGCGACCTTCTCGCCCCGTTCGTAGACGACACAATTGACCAGCATGGAGGTTGACGCGATTCGCTGGCATCTTACGGCAACCGCGATCGGGCCAGCGGGTAATTGCCAGCTGTCCGCCGTCGCTCGACGGACCATTTGCGAGGCGAGCCGAGGGCGGCTATCCGATCGACGGCAGGTCCGCAGACGAGGGCGCGTCCGGCAACGTCCGCCACAGCCGGGCCGAGAGCGCCAGCGCTATGACGAAGATGCCGGTGCCCTCGACGAGGCCAGGGGGAGTGAACACGAAGGCCACCGTCCCCTCATGTCCCGGTGGAAGTGCCACCGCGAGTCCATCGGCCGCCAGGGCCGTGTCGACGGGACCGGCCGTGCTGCGCCACCCCTCTGCCACGTTCTGATTGAGCGAGACGCGGGCCGGCGTGGCGCCGGTGGCGACGGCGAACTCGACGCGATTCGGTGTGAAGTCCGTGGCCAGCACTGTTGCGCCGTCAGCGCTGGCGACGAGCGCACCAGTAGGTGTGGCCGTGCGGCGAAGCTGCAAGGGCTCGTAGCAGTTGAAGAGCACGCGCCCGTTCATCAGCGACCGCAGCATCGGCGACCCGGGCGCGTACGGGTCCGCGTCGCCGTCGATTTGCAGGGTTCGCGGCCCGTTGCCCCACTGGAACGGCGAGAACAGCGGCGCCTCCGCGAAGACGCCCGTCAACATGCCCCGGCTGTGCACGGCGAGGTCGATGGTCGCCCACAGGCAGCCAAGCGCCGCGACGGCGAGGAGCGGCCGCGGCAACCGGCTCTGGATCGACAGGACGCGCGCCGTCCAGGCCACGGTCATCGCCGCGAAGGGGATGAAGACCATCGTGAAGCGGCTGGGGATCCGGAAGCTGGAGAAGAACGGCAGGCGCGCGGCGAGCGACGCCGGAGCCAGCGGGTGGAACTCGCCGGCTGACAGGACCAGCAGCAGCAGCGCCGTGAGTGCGAGCGACAACCCGAGCCAGTGGTCGTGTGCCTGACGCCGAAACGGCGCGAAAGCCAGGGCGGCAACAATCAGGACGGCCGCCAGCGGTCCGATGTAGTTGCCGTACTCGTGCCACCGTTGTCGCTGCGAGGCGAGCAGCGGACGGGGGCGCTGGTCGCGGTCGAGATAGGCGCGGGCCAGCATCTCCAGAGTCATGGCATCCGGGTGGAGCGTCGGCAGGCGCGTGTCCCAGAAACGTTCGCTCGTGACGAATGAGGCGACAGGCAGCAGCTTTGGCGCGGAATAGGCCACGCTCGCCACCGCCGCCGTCGCGGCCAGCAGAAGCGGACGCCACCGCCGGCGGGCCAGGGCGGCCAGCAGCGAGAAGATTCCCACGGCGGCTACCGCCATCTGCACGATGTGGAGGCCGCCGTTGACGACCATGAGAGCGATCGCGGCCCCCGCTCCGAGTGCGTACCGCACGTCGGAACCCTGCACGGCGCGAACCATGCAGTAGGCGAGCCACGGGAGGTAGCCCGCGGCCAGGAACGGCGCATGCCCGGCCGCCAGGTGGAGCGCCAGCGCGCCCGAGGCTGTCACCAGCGTGGCGAGAAGGACCACCAATGGCAGGAACGTGAGGCCGATTGCCCGGGTCAGGAGCACGTGAGCGCCGACGAACCCGAGCCAGTAGTGCGCCACGATCGTGATTTTCATCGCCAGCGGCAGCGACACCACGGCGGCCAGCGGGTAGACGGGGCTGAGCAGCGCCACTTGCGGGTTCTGCCACAGGACGTTGCCACCGCAGTACCACGGGTTCCAGAACGGCGGCTGGCCGTATTCCACGATGCTTTCGACGACCGAGGCGTAGTAGAAGAGGTGCACGTCCCAGTCGTTCATGCCCAGGCCGTCCGGCTGTTCGAAGAGCGGCGCGCAGATGCTCACGCTGAGAGCGCCGTAGAGCCCGAACAGCAACAGCCCTCTCCACCTGCGTCGCGCTTGAAGGACAAGCATGGGTGAGTATCGAAGTCGCCTTCACTCCCGTGCCGGGCTTGCCAACCGTGGCTCGTTGGAGCCGACGCCGACCCCCGCCTGCATCCTGAGCGAAAGTTGGTGGGCCCACCTGGACTTGAACCAGGGACCAACCGGTTATGAGCCGGCCGCTCTAACCACTGAGCTATGGGCCCTAAAAACAGCAGCGGCTAGCGGCTAGCGGCTAGCGGCTAGGACGTGACCGCAGGACCGGCATTGTACGGCACGCCTCTGCCTCCACGATTGCCTTACTCCCCGGGAGGCCGTATCGTGGGCAGCCTGATGACACACCTCCACACTCAGGCGCGGTTCGGCCCGTCTCGCCTTCCGGGGTTGGTGTTCGCGCTCGGGGTCGCGGCCGGCGCCGCCGCCCTCACGGCTCAAGAGGGGCGGACGCCCGAGGCCGCGGTCGTCAAGACCGCTCTCCACGACTTCAGGGTCGAGACCTTCGTGCCGGCACTCGTGCATCCGCACTCGATGGCGTTCACGCCCGAAGGCGACATGCTGGTCACCGAGCGTCCGGGACGGCTGCGCATCGTGCGCCAGGGGCAACTGCTGCCCACGCCGGTGGCGGGGCTGCCCGAGGTGCTCTACATCGGCAACGGCGCCACGCCGCAGGATGGCCGCGAGCAGGCGGGCCTGCGCGACGTGGTCCTGCACCCGGGATTCGCGACCAATCGGCTGCTGTATCTGAGCTACGTCAAGCCCGGGCCGAATGGATTCGGCAACCTGGCGGTGGCCCGCGGCCGCTTCGAGAGCGATCGCCTCACCGCCGTCCAGGACATCTTCCAGGCAAACGCGCCGGGCAATGGCACCAACCGCAGCTCGATGTGGGGCGGCCGGCTGGCGTTCGACAAGCAGGGTTATCTCTTCGTGACCCTCGGCGATCGGCAGTGGCCAGCGGTGGCCGACCTCAGCCGCCATCCCGCCCAGGACCTGCTGACCCACAACGGCACCACGGTGCGCCTGCACGACGACGGCCGGGTGCCCAAGGACAACCCGTTCGTGGGCAAGCCGCACGCGCTGCCGGAGATCTACACCTACGGTCACCGCAACGCGCAGGGGATGGCCTTCCACCCGCTCACCGGCGACCTCTGGCAGAACGAACACGGCCCGCAGGGTGGCGACGAGCTCAACCTGATCCGCCCGGGCCTCAACTACGGCTGGCCGGTGATCGGCTACGGCGTGAACTACACCACCGGCCTGGCGATCCACGAGGGCACGCACCGGGACGGGATGACCCCTCCCACCTACATCTGGGTGCCGTCGATCGGTGTGTCGGGGATGATCTTCTACGGCGGTGACCGCTTCAGTGGCTGGAAGGGCGACATGCTCGTCGGCGGCATGAGCGGCCAGCGGCTGATGCGCCTCAGGCTGAACGGCCAGAAGGTCGTGGCCGACGAGGTCCTGATTCAGGGCATGGGCCGGATGCGTGACGTCCAGCAGGGCCCCGACGGCCTCGTCTACGTCGCCATCGACGCGAACGTCCGCGGCGTCGACGGCGCGCCGACGCCGATCCTGCGACTGGTGCCGGTCGAGCGACGATAGACATGACCGGGCGGGCAGTCAGCTGGTGGAGCAGGGGACTCGTCGCGCTCCTGGCCAGCGTGGCTGCGTCCGGCGGCGCGGCGCGTCCGGCGGGGCAGTCGCGGCCCGGCGCGGTCGAGCGGAACGTCGGCGTGCCGATGCGCGACGGCGTCGTGCTACGCGCCGATGTGTGGCGCCCGGCCGGGCAAGGGCGCCATCCTACGCTCGTCTACCGCACGCCCTACGGCAAGGCCGAGACCAGCGACGGCGAGCTCGTGGCGAAGGCCGTCGCGCGCGGCTACGCCGTCGTCGTCCAGGACGTGCGCGGCCGCTACGCCTCCGGCGGCGACTTCTCGGCCTACACCCAGGAAGGGAAGGACGGCTTCGACACGATCGAGTGGGCCGCCGCGCAACCCTGGTCCTCCGGCCGCATCGGCACCTTCGGCCTGTCGTACCCGGGCGCGGTCCAGTGGCTGGCCGCGATCGAGTCGCCGCCGCACCTGGTCGCGATGGTGCCGGCGATGACCTTCGCTACGCCGATGCACTTCTGGTACACGGGTGGGGTCTGGGACGGGTCATGGCTGGCCTGGACCTGGCTCAACATCGCGCCCGATCTGCGCCGGCGGGCCGGCACGCCCGGGCCGCAGACCGACGAACAGGCGCGCGCGGCGTGGAAGGCCGAGGGCGCGACGGCCCAGGCCGTGCTGCCGCTCACGGCGATGGCCGCCTTCAAGGGCGTGGCCGAGTGGTACTACGAATGGATGCGCCATCCACCCTACGACCCGTGGTGGAACTGGGCGGAGCTGACCGGCAAGTACGACCGCGTGTCGGCCGCGGTGCTCAACATCAGCGGCTGGCACGACGAGATGTACGGGCCCGCCGGCGCCACCGCGAACTTCGCCGGGCTGGTCGAGTCCCGCGGTGGGCGGGCGCGCGAGGCGCGCACGCAGGTGATCGTCGGTCCCTGGACCCACGGTGACGATCTGTCGACGACCCGCGTCGGCGCCCGCGAGATGGGCCCGGCGGCGTCGCTCGACTACGACGCGCTGGTGCTCGACTGGATGGACCGCTGGCTGAAGGGCGACGCGAATGCCGTCGATCGGGCGGCGCCGGTGCGCCTGTATGCGATGGGCGCGCAAGCGTGGCGCGAAAGCGAGGTCTGGCCGCCGCCGGCCGAGCGGCGGGCGCTGTACCTGGGTGGCTATCCGTCCACCGGCCGCCCCGGCAGCCTCTCGTGGGCGCAGCCGGATCACAACGTCCGGTCGTCACTTCGTCTCCGACGCCGCCAATCCGGTGCGCGATCCGCACGACGGCGACGCCGGCGGCCTCGACTACCGCGCGCTCAGCGCGATGCCCGGCGTGCTCACCTTCGAGACCGCGCCGCTCGACGAGGACCTCGAGGTCGTCGGCCCGATCGAGGCCGAGATGTACATCCTCGCCGACCAGCCCGACACCGACCTGTGGGTGAAGCTGCTCGACGTGGCGCCCGACGGCACCGCCTACAACCTGATGAGCACCGGCCTCGACGTGGTCCGCGCCAGCTACCGGAACCGGAGACCGCAGCGCGAGCTGCTCGCCCCCGGAGAGATCTACCGGCTCGACCTCGACACGCTGATGACCGCCAACCGCTTCAAGCGCGGCCACCGGATCCGCATCGCGGTCATGGCCAGCTTCGCGCCGAACATGTCGCGCAACCTCCACACCGGGAAGCTCGAGACCGAGTCGGCGGAGACGGCGGTCGCGCGGATCACCGTCCACACCGGCGCGGCCTACGCCTCGCGGCTGGTGTTGCCGATCGTCGAGGGTACGATGGCGAGGGGAGCACGAAGGAAAGGTCGCTAGTCAGACGCGGGCCGCAGTGCCCGGGCGTGGAGGAATCATGGGTCTCGAATCGTCGGCTGACGGTGCTCGTACTGCTCGTGGTTCTCGGCGCAGTTGCCCCGGCCGCGGCGCAGCCGCTCGGCACCTTCCGCTGGCAGCTACTGCCGTACTGCAACGTCCTGACCCTGGCGGTCACGCAGGTGGGCGGCGTCTACCGGATGGAGGGCACCGACGACCAGTGCGGCGTCGGCCCGGCGTCGGCCATCGGCACGGCGTTCCCGCGACCCGACGGCACCATCGGCATCGGCCTGAACATCGTGGCGGCGGCGACTGCCACACCGGTGCACCTCGACGCGTCGTTGAGCCTCGCGGGGTTCGGCGGCACGTGGCACGACAGCGGAGGGAACAGCGGCGCGTTGGCGCTGCAGCCGGGGCCGGCGACTCCCGGAGCGCCGCGCCCGGCTGGAGGCCTCGGTGGCGTCGCCGTCACCACCGTCGCCGCCGGTGCCGGCCTGACCGGAGGCGGCACAGCCGGCACGGTCAATCTCGCGGTATCGTTCGCCGGCTCGGGGTCGGCGGTCTCCGTCGCGAGAAGCGACCACACCCATGCGCGCGGTGCAGTCTCTGCGGAGAACACGGCGGTCGGAGCGTCTGCCCTTGGGGCGCCGAGCAACGCGCTGGGCAACACCGCGATGGGCCATCAGGCGCTTAGCGCGAACGCGACCGGTAACTACAACACGGCCGTCGGCGCCGGCGCGCTGCAGTCGAACGTGACGGGCCTCAGCAATGTGGCTGTCGGAGAACGCGCCCTCATCGAAAACCAGTCGGGCAGCACCAACATCGCCGTCGGCACTGGTTCGATATCCGACCTGACCTCGGGATCCGGCAATACGGCGCTGGGCCACGGGACCCTGTCGAGTCTGGCAGCGGGCGGCGACAACACGGCGATCGGACGCCAGGCGCTGGTGAGCATCACCAGCGGCAGCGGCAACATCGCGATTGGCGCCCTGGCCGGCCTCGACATGAGCGGCGGGACCAACAACATCTACATCGGCAACCAGGGCTTCGCCCCGGACAACAACACCATCCGCATCGGCAACGCGAACCACGTCGGGACGATCATCACCGGCATCGCCAACCAGACTTCGGCCGGCGGGGTTCCGGTACTGATCAACGGCGGAGGGCGGATGGGGACGACGACCTCGTCGATCCGCTTCAAGACCGACGTGACGTCGATCGGCGCCGAGAGCCTGAGACTGCAGGACCTTCGCCCGGTGCGCTTCATATACAAGCCGGAGTTCGACGACGGCTCGAAGACGGTCCAGTACGGCCTGATCGCCGAGGACGTGGCCGAAGTGGCGCCGGAATTGGTGGTGCGCGACGAGCAGGGCGCACCGTTCACCGTCCGCTATCACCTGCTGGTGCCGCTGCTGGTCGCCGAGGTTCAGCGGCTCGAGCAGGCTCGCGCCGCCGGCACCCGGGAGATCCAGGAGCTACGGCAGCGGCTGGATCGGCTCGAGAGCCTGCTGGATCGGCGCTGAGGCACCGCGCGGGCGGTCGCCGGGATTGCGGACGCGGTACACACCGCTCCCGACTACGGCTCGCGCCTCGTTCCTTCCGGTGGTCAGGTAGTGGTGTGACGGCGGCCTGGAGGGCCGACGTCGGAGCGCCGTGGCCCCCGGACTCTATCGCATCGCCCACATCGCCGCGAACGGCAGCGCCAGCGAGGCGCCAATCAGAATCAGGCCGACGGGGATCCACAGCAGCTGAAGGTCATCCATGCAACCAATGATTGTAGCACACCCGCCGGCACCAAGGCAGCGCGAGACCCGCCGTCGATGGTCGCGACTGTATGATGATGGGCGTACAACGCGGGCGACCGCAGCGAGGAGCCGGTGATGCGAAGGCGACCAATCGTGGGTACATCGTTGGTGGTGGCGTCGGCGATCGTCGCGCTGTCGGCGGACGTCAAGTTCGTTTCCACCTGGAAGTCCATGAATGCCAGCACCGTGACGTTTGCCGGCAAGAAAGTGGCGGCGCTGGTCATGTCCAACGACGACTCGCTGCGCGTCGCCGGCGAGGAATCGCTGGTGCGCGAGTTGAGCGCCCGCGGACTCCAGGCGGTGGCCACCTACCGGATCGCGCCCAAGGAGGAGCTGCTCAAGAGCGAGACGGCCAAGCCGTGGTTCGAACGGGCTGCCGTCGAAGGCGTGGTCGCGATGCGGCCCGTCAGCGTCGACACCGGGCGGCGCTACACGCCGCCGCAGTGGGTGGACGCGTCCTACAGCACGCTATGGGGCTACTACGGCTACGGCTGGGGCGCGGTCTATATCCCCGGCTCGTCACGAGTCGAGACCGACGTCGTCGTCGAGACGCTGATCTACAGCGTGCCGCAGGACGCGCTGCTGTGGGCCGCCGTCACCGAGACCACCGACGCCCGCGACTTGCCCCGCTACATCGAGGAGCTGGTGAAGCGCTCGGTGGAAATGCTGCACGAGCAGGGCCTGGCGAAACGCACGAAGTAGTCCGGACGTCGACTTCCTCCGTGCCAGCGGGCGGCTGCGTAGCGCGCTGCCCACAAGCGGCAATCGGCTGGCCTCGCGACTCCGACATCGGCGCTGATCGTCTGGCCCGGCGCAGAAAACCCCGGGCACGTCGCTTGCAAATCTTCGCCAGGAGTAGCTCGGGCGGGTCCGGGCAACTGGCCGATGATTGGCGTTCGCATTCGCATTGTCAGGAGTCGGCGCCGGCTGCCGGCAGTGTCGCCCTGGACATCGGGCGTGATCGCGCTGCTCGTCGGCGCGGCGATCGTCCACGCCGCGGTCCTGGTTGTCGCGCTCGTCGCCGCTGGCCAGCTGCATCACATCTACGCCGGCCGCGAGAACCTTCCGGATCTCGACTCCTTCACCCGCTTCGACCTTCCCACTGTCGGACGTATCTACGACGCCGCCGGCGAGCCGATCGTCGAACTGGCCGACCAGTACCGCGACATCACTCATTACGACGAGATCCCGCCCGTCGTCATGCAGGCGCTGCTCGCCGCCGAGGACAAGCGCTTCTTCGCACACGACGGGGTGGACTACCTGAGCCTTCCGCGCGTGGCCAGCAAGGTGCGATTGGGCGCTCTGGTCAGACGGCTGGCGCGGGGCAGGCCATCGGACGGTACGCGCGAGCCGGCGACCTTTCCACAGGGCGGATCCACCATCACCCAGCAGCTCGTGCGTGGCGTGTTCCTGCAGCGGCAGACTTCCGTGGAGAACAGCCATGAACTCCGGGTCGAGGGACTCGTCCCGCGCGGGCTCGCCGCGGTCATCGGCGCCAGGAACGTGAACAAGGCCGTCAGGAAGCGCGAGGAGTTGCGACTCTCGTTGTGGCTCGAGCAGCAGATGCGCCAGCGGTTTGGGTCGAAGCGCCGCGCCAAGGAAGAGATTCTCGCGCGCTACGTCAGCCTCGTCTACATGGGGCATGGGCAGTACGGATTCGCCAGGGCCGCCGAACATTACTTCGGCCAGCCGCTGTCCACCTTCACCGCCGATGACGTGGACAAGGCGGCGCTCCTGGCCAGCATTCCCAAGGCGCCGCGCGACTACGCCCCCACGGAGAACAACCCGGCGGCGCTGCGGCGGCGTGACCAGGTGCTGGCGCTGATGGCCGCCGCCGGTGCTCTGTCGCCGGGCCAGTTGGCCGAGGCGCGGGAACGATCTCTTCCGGCACTGCTCCCCCATGCCGCGCCGCCGTCGTGGTCGTCGGCCGTCGTCGAGCATGTTCTCGACGAGCTCAGGGCGCAGGCCGGGGTGGCGATGGACGATCTGCGACAGGGACGAATCCAAGTGCACTCGACCGTCGACCGTCAGGTGCAGCGGATCGCCAGCGAGGCGCTGGAGCACGGGCTGGAGCGCTACGAGCGGCGGCGCCCGCGGGCGACGAGCCTCGTGCAAGGCGCGGTGGTGGTGCTGAGGAACCGCGATGGCAGCATCCTGGCAGAAACCGGCGGCCGTCAGGTGTATGACGGCCGCGAGAGCACCCCGGGGGACTTCAACCGGGCGCGGGAGGCGCTGCGACAGCCCGGATCGACCATGAAGCCGTTCGTCTACCTGGCCGCGCTGGAGCGCGGGGACTACACGCTCGACACCCTGGTCCCGGACGAGCCGATCAGCGTGGCCGATCGCCCGGGCACTCCGCCGAAGTGGATCGCCAACTACGATGGTGCGTTCAAGGGCCTGATCCCGATGCGCGAGGCGCTCGCCGAATCGCGCAACGCGGCGGCGATCTGGCTCACCTCGCAGATCGGGATCGACGCGGTCCTGAGGACGTCACGGGCGCTGGGCGTCGAGACGCGCTTGGAGCGGTATCCGACGACGTCGTTGGGCGCGTCGGAAGTCACCCTGCTGGAACTGGCGACCGCCTACCGGACGATTGCCTCGGGGGTGGTGGCCCAGCCGCACGTGGTTCGCGAAGTGCTCCGCGGGTCGGGCGCGTCGATTCCGCTGCGCCGAAAGCGCCCGGTCCCGCTCGGCGTGGACGCGCAGACCATGGCGCTGATCCAGGAGGGCCTGCGCGGCGTCGTGCGCATGCCGACCGGCACCGCCCATGCGCTGACCTCGCGCGCCTTTCCCATCGCCGTGATGGGGAAGACGGGCACGACCAACGACTTCAAGGACGCCCTCTTCGTCGGTTCGACCTATGGCGTCGACGGGATCACGGTCGCGGTGCGCATCGGTTTCGACGACGGTCGTTCGCTCGGCCCGAGGGAAACCGGCGGCCGAGTGGCCCTGCCCGTGTTCCGCGAGATCATGTTGCGGGTGTACGGCGATCACATCGCCGGGGCGGCCCCGGCGTTCCCGCCGGGGATCGAACAGCGCATCACGCAGTACTTGACCAACCCGCTGCTCATGACCAACCCCGAGCTGGCGGTCGTCAGCCTTCGCACGCCGCTGCCCTAGATTGGCAACGAGAAAGGGCCGACCGCGCGTGAGCGCGACCGGCCCTGCTGTCTAGCCGCTAGCCGCTAGTCCCTGGCCGCTCTTTAGAGCCGCCTCCCTGGCGGAGCTGAAGCTCCGCCCTACGTCCGCCCCTCGAGAAACGCCCGCAGCTTGCGGCTGCGCGACGGGTGGCGCAGCTTGCGCAGCGCCTTGGCCTCGATCTGCCGGATGCGCTCGCGGGTGACGGCGAAGTTCTGGCCGACTTCCTCCAGGGTGTGTTCCGAGCCCTCGCCGACGCCGAAGCGCAGCTTGATCACCCGCTCCTCGCGCGGCGTCAGCGTCTTCAGCACCGACTCGGTCTGCTCACGCAGGTTGAGGTTGATGACCGCGTCGCTCGGCGAGACCGCGCTGCGGTCCTCGATGAAGTCGCCGAGGTGCGAGTCTTCCTCTTCGCCGATCGGCGTCTCGAGCGAGATCGGCTCCTGGGCGATCTTCAGCACCTTGCGCACCTTGGACACCGGGATGTCCATGCGCCGCGCGATCTCCTCCGAGGTGGGCTCGCGGCCCAGCTCCTGGACCAGCGCCCGCGAGGTGCGGATCAGCTTGTTGATCGTCTCGATCATGTGGACCGGGATGCGGATCGTGCGCGCCTGGTCGGCAATCGCCCGGGTGATCGCCTGGCGGATCCACCACGTGGCGTAGGTCGAGAACTTGTAGCCGCGGCGGTACTCGAACTTGTCGACCGCCTTCATCAGCCCGATGTTGCCTTCCTGGATGAGGTCGAGGAACTGCAGCCCGCGGTTGGTGTACTTCTTGGCGATCGACACGACCAGGCGGAGGTTGGCTTCGACCAGTTCCTTCTTGGCCTGCTCGGCCTGGGCCTCGCCGCGCATGATCACTTCGAGGGTGTGGCGCAGGTTCTCGGGGCTCTCCTCGAGCCCGTCGCTCATCCGCTTGACCTCGACGCGCAGGTCCTTCTGCCGCTTGAGGAGGTTCTTCTTCTCCTCTTCCCGGAGCTTCGGCGTCTTCTTGGTGACGATCTTGGGATTGAGGGTGCGGTTGACGAGATCGAGCTCGCGCTGCACCTTCTGCACCGCCTCGACCGCGTCCTTGACCTCGTCGACCATCCGCCGCTTGACGTTCTCGGTGAACTCGATCCGGCGGATGAGGGCCGAGACCTCGACCTGCGACCGCATGTGCTTCCAGCTGGCCCGGCGGTACTTCCGCTTGTCCTTCTTGAGGACGGTGTCGAGCTTCTCGCGCAGCTTCTCCTCGACGACCCGGGCCTTGCGCACGCCGTCGATCTGCTTGAGGAACTGCTGGGCCCGCTGCTCGATGCGATCGTCGGTGATCTCCTCGTCGTTGAAGATCACCAGCTCGCGCACGGTGCGCTCGCCGGCCTTGAGCTGGTCGCCCATGCGGATGACGGCCTTGATGATCGCCGGCATGCGCGAGATCGACTTGATGACCGACAGCTTGCCGCGCTCGATGCGCTTGGCGATCGCCACCTCGCCCTCGCGGGTGAGCAGCGGCACCGTGCCCATCTCGCGCAGGTACATCCGCACCGGGTCGTTGGTCTTGTCGAGGGCGCCCGGCGTGAGGTCGAGCTCCATGCCGTCTTCGCTGGCGGCCGGACCTTCCCCCCGCTCCATCGTGTCGCGCTCGCGGTAGCCCTTCTCGGTGTCGACGAGATCGATGCCGGCGTTGCCGAACACCGTGAACAGCTCGTCGAGATCCTCGGGGTTCGAGGTCAACTCGGCCGGCAGGACGTCGTTCACCTCGTCGTAGAGGAGATAGCCCTTTTCCTTGCCGACAATGATGAGTTGGCGGACTTCTTCGAACTTGTCTTCGAGCGACAAGGGCGTACCTCCAACCGGAAAAGTGATCGCAGTTCGAGCAGTCTTCTGAGTCAAATTTGTCCTTGGGGTTAGCTCTCCATTGTAACGCGGCGAGCCGCTAAAAGTCGCCGAGACGCCGTCGAATCGCGATCTTTTTCATCGCCAGTTCCGTCAGCCGTGCCGATCCGGGATCCCCGGTCGCCAGGCGACCGATTTCGGCCTCGATCTCGGCCAGTTCCCGCCGCACGCGCAGGTTTCGCAGGGCGTCGACACACGCGCTCAAGTCGAGCACCGGGGCCTGACGCTCGGCGCCGGCCCGGGCCAGCATCTGCGCCTCCCTTTCGTTTAGACGCTCCATGAGCGCACTTGGCAACACCGACGCGTCGCCGGCCGCCAGCTCGACCGCCTTCAGGAGCAGTTCCTCCGAGGCAAGCCCTTCCAAATCAGCTGGTTGCAGGGATCGAAGGGCGGTGGCAGCCGTCTCGGGCTCGTGCAGGATTGCCCACAACAGCCCCCGCTCGGTGTCGGTCACGTGCGTGGCCGCCGGGTTCAGCCGCGCCGGCAGGGTGGTACGGCGGGCCGCCGCGGCCTTGCGGATCTCGGCCCGCACCACCTCCTCGGTGACCCGCGCCCGGTGGGCCAGCCGATCGGCGAACTGATCGCGCGTGGCCGGGTCCGGAATGCGGGCCGCCACGGCGAGCATCTGCTGGAGGAACTCGCGGCGGGCGTCGTCGCGTGTGAGATTGTGTGCAGCCGCGGCCCGCTCGAGCAGGAACTCGAGGTAGGGCTGCGATCGCTTCAGCTCGGCGAGATAGGCGTCGCGGCCGTGCTTCTGCAGATAGGCGTCGGGATCCTCGCCCCCGGGCAGCCGCACGACGTTCACGTCGAAGCCGGCTTCGACCAGCAGCTCGCTCGATCGTTCCGCGGCGTTCTGGCCGGCGGTATCGGGGTCGAAGTTGATCACCACCTTCGGCACGAAGCGCCGCAGCATCTGGGCCTGCTGGGTCGTGAGGGCGGTGCCGCAGGTGGCCACCACCGGCAGTCCACCGGCCTGGTAGAGCTGCGCGAAATCGAAGTAGCCCTCCACCACGATGGCGAAGCCGGTCTTGCGCAGATCGCCCTTGGTCAGGTTGATCCCGTAGAGCGTGCGGCTCTTGGTGTAGATCGGTGTCTCGGGCGAGTTCAGGTACTTGGGTACCTGGTCCTTCTCGAGCGCGCGCCCACCGAACGCGACGATCGATCCGGCGTCGCGGGCGATCGGCACCATGAGCCGGTTGCGGAAGCGGTCCACGACCGCGCCGTCGTCGCGCACGCTGACGAGCCCGCTCTGCCGGATGAGCCCCTCGGCGAACCCCTGCTGCGACAGCTGCTGCCGCAGCCCGTCGCGCCCCGGCGGCGCCCACCCCAGCTTCAGGGCGGCGATCGTCGCCGCGGTGAGACCGCGGTCCTGCAGCAGGTAGTCGCGCACCCGCGTGCCGGCGGGCGTGTTCAGGTGCTCGACGAAGTAGGCCGCCGCCACCTCGTGCATCTTCAGCAGCGCCTCTCGCTCGGCCGCGGTGTCGGCCTGGCCGTCGCCGGGTTCCAGCTCGGGGATCGGGATGCCGAACTTGTGGGCCACGTGCTTGACCGTGTCCTGGAACCCCAGCTTTTCCTGCAGCTCGACGAACTTGAAGACGTCGCCGCCCACCTGGCAGCCGAAGCAGTGGAAGAACCCCTTGTCGCGGTTCACCGTGAAGGACGGCGACTTCTCGGCGTGGAACGGGCACAGACCCTTGTAGCTGGCCCCGGCTTTCTTCAACGACACGTAGTCCTGGATCACGGTCACGATGTCGGCGGCGGCGCGGACCTCGTCGATGAAGGACTGTGGAAACTTGGGCATGGGAGGCGGGGACCCTACTCTACGGTATACTCCTGCCTTCCCCCACAATCCGGCGTGTACGCCGCCGACGTGTCCCCCACGCGATCCGGAGGCGTGCGCGTCCGCAGGAGGGCTGACCGTGACCTACTGGACCGAGTTCAAGAACACCATCCTGCCCTGGCTGCTGGCCGGCAGTGTCGTGTCCTTCCTCGTGATGGAGCACCGGCGGACGACCGAGGCGCTGCTCGGCGCCAACGCGCGCCTGGCGGCAGCGGTCGAGGAGCAGGGGCGGGCACTCGACGGCGTTCGCGCGCTGCTGTCGGCCCAGGGGTACACCGTGCCCCCTCTGAACGCTCAGCAGTAGTCCGCGGACTGCGTGAGCGCGTGCGTTTGACCTCGCGGGAAGCACTTCGCATCTTCGACGTGGCCGACATCTGGGCGGCGCGGACTGGGCACTCGGTTACTCTCGTCTCGGCCAATGACCACGTCCACAGCCGGGCGTCGGCCCACTACGAGGGGCTGGCGGTGGACCTGCACAGCTCGGCGCCCGACGCCCTGGCCGAGGCCATGCGCGGGGCCGGGTTCACGGTGCTGTGGCGGGTGCCGGGGCACTTCAACCACCTCCACGTCGAGGTGGCGGGCCAGGACGCCGCCAGGACGCTGGCCCTGCCGATGCCGCCGGCGCCGCCGCGGCGGCGCAGCACTGCCGGCGGGTAGAGCCGTTAGAGCGTCTCGATTGCGTCGCGCCGGAGTCCAGACCGACGGCGATCATCGGGGCGTTGCGTCGGCCGGCGCTGTAGACCCGCCTTCCAGGCAGAGCTGAAGCTCTGCCCTACGCTGGCGCGCGATCCTGAGCGACCAGGACGCGGCGCAGGATCTTGCCCGACGCCGACTTCGGAATGCTCGCGGCGAAGGCCACGTGCCGCACGCGCTTGTAGTGCGCGACGTTCTCGGCGACAAACGCCATCACGGCTTCCGGGCTCATCGGCTCGCGCACGACCACGACCGCCTTCGGGACCTCGCCCGACTCGTCGTCCTGGACGGGGATCACGGCGGCATCCGCGATGTTCGGATGCTTGAGGAGCAGGGCCTCGAGTTCGGCCGGCGCCACCTGGAAGCCCTTCACCTTGATCAGCTCCTTGAGACGGTCGACGATCTCGAGGTAGCCGTCGTCGTCCACGATGCCGATGTCGCCGGTGCGCAGCCAGCCGTCGGCCGTGACGGTGCTTGCCGTGGCCTCCGGGTTGTTGAGGTAACCCTTCATCACCTGCGGACCGCGGACCCAGACTTCACCGGCCTGGCCGGGGCCGAGATCCGCGCCCGTCTCGGGATCGACGACGCGGCCCTCGGTGTTCGGCATCGAGCGGGCCGATCCTGCCGGCGCGGTCGGCGCCGGGCAGGGTGTAGTGGGTCGCCGGGCTGGCCTCGGTCATGCCGTAGCCCTGCCGCACCCGCACCGACAACCGCGCCTCCACGGCCTCGGTCAGCTGCGGGCCCAGCGGCGCCGCGCCCGAGAACAGCCAGCGCAGGTTCGACAGGTCGTAGTTGTCCACCACCGGGTGCTTGGCCAGTGCCACGGCAATCGGCGGCACGATGTGCGCCAGCGCGATCGGCCAGTCCTGCAGCACCCGCAGGAACGCTTCCAGCTCGAAGCGCGGCAACGTGACGCTGGTGGCGCGCCGCAGCAGGGCCAGATTCATGATCACGACCATGCCGTAGATGTGGAAGAACGGCAGCACGCCGACGAACGCGCGCAGCTCCTGCGATCTCGAGCGCGTCGATCTGCGCCAGGTTGGCGACCAGGTTGCGATGCGTGAGCATCACGCCCTTGGGCAGCCCGGTCGTGCCCGAGGAGTAGGGCATGACGACGACGTCGCTGGCGGGATCGATGGTGACCGGTGGAGGATCGTCGTCGACGGCGACATCGGCGAGCGACGGCACGCCGTCGGTGGCGTCGATCGTCACGATGTCGATCGCGAGCCCCGAGGCGGCGACGGCCGCGCGCGCCCGCTCCAGGAGCGCGCCGGTCGTCACCAGCAGGCGCGCCCCGGCGTCGCGCAGCTGAAAGGCGAGCTCGTCGGCGGTGTAGGCGGGGTTGGCCGTCGTCAGGATGGCGCCCATCCGCGCGACGGCGTGGAACACCACCGCGTACTCCGGCAGGTTGGGCGACCAGATCGCCACCACGTCGCCCTGGCGGACGCCGCGCCGCGACAGTCCCGCGGCCAGCCGTCGCGTTCCGTCGGCGAGCGCGCCATAGGTGAGCGTGCGTCCGGACACACCGTCGACCAGCGCCGCCCGATCCCGATGGCCGTCGGCGCCGCCCAGGACGTAGTCGGTCAGCGACACATGCGGAATCACCACGTCGGCATGCGGGCTGCGAAAATGCACTAGATCCTCCCCTCGAATCCGGCCAGCACGTTCACGGCGTTCAGTCCGAGGTCGTCCACGGCGTAGCCGCCCTCCATCACGAAGACCGTCGGCCGGCCGAGCGTCGCGATCGTCGCACCGATGCGCGGGAAGTCGTCGCTGGCGAGCTGGAAGCCGGAGATCGGATCGTGCTCGTAGGTGTCCACGCCGAGCGAGACCACGACGGCATCCGGGCTGTAGGCGGCGATCTTGCCGCAGGCATCGGCGAGCGCCGGGCCGTAGGTGTGCCAGGCGGTGCCGTGCGGCAGCGGGTAATTGAGGTTGTAGCCGGCGCCGGCGCCGGTGCCTTCCTCGTCGAGGTAGCCCAGGAAGTACGGGTACTCGTCCCACGGGTCGGCGTGCAGCGACGCAAACAGCACGTCGCGCCGCGCGTAAAAGATGCTCTGCGTGCCGTTGCCGTGGTGGTAGTCCACGTCGAGCACCGCCACCTGCGCGCAGCCGGAATCGAGCAGGTACTGCGCGGCGATGGCGGCGTTGTTCAGGTAGCAGTAGCCGCCCATCGCCATCGCGCCGGCGTGGTGCCCCGGCGGCCGGCACAGCGCGAACGCGGTACTCGCCCCGGCCACGAGCTGCTGGGCGGCCGTGAGCGCCACTTCCGCGCCGGTCCGCACCGCCTCCCAGGTGCCCGCGGTAATCGGCACGCCGGCGTCCATCGAGTAGTAGCCGAGCCGGCCGTCGATGTGATGCGGCACGCGGTCGTGCCGCAGGCCCGGCACCGGCCACACGAGCGGCAGTGCGTCGTTGGTGCGGCCCAGCGCCGTCCAGGCCTCCCACGCGGTGGAAAGGAAATCGACGTAGCCGGCGTCGTGCACCCGCCGCACCACGTCGAGGTCGAACATCCCGGGCCCGATGATATCGCCCAGGCCGGCCTCGCGCACCCGCGCCAGCACGATGTCGGCGCGGCGCGGCATCTCGAAGCACGGCATCATCTTGCCGTCGATGAGCTCAGCGGTGCCGTGGTGGAGCCGGTGCCGGTCGGAATAGACGGTCACCATGACGTGGGAGGACCGTCGGGAGCGCGCCTTACGGCTCCTTGCGCCAGCGCCCGACCGACAGCGGCTTCTGGCTCTCGTCGCGAGTGGTCAGGGTCAGCAGGTTGCCCTCGACCACCCAGTGCCGCGGGCGGGTCACGGCCAGCGGCCCGGCGGCGGCGAATCCCGAGGGCTGGCCTTCGAGGACGTAGGTCAACGTCTGATTCTGCATGTCGACGACGACCCGGCCCTTGGTCGAGATCACGCCGCCGTCGTTGACGATGCCGGCCTTGGTGAGCAGGGCGGCGCTGGCGGCATCGGCCCGCACGTCCATGGTGAGGTTCGAGAAGTTGTCGTAGACGAGCGTTCCCGCGCCGGTCAGCTTGATGGGCGCGCTGCCCGGCGGGTAGACCTCGAACGACTCGAGCGACCAGCGGCCCTCGAGAAACTGTCGCGCGGCGGTCAACGAACCCGGGCCCTGATCGACCGGGCCGCGATAGATTGGGCGCTCGCGCGGCTGGGCGGTGGCGCACGCCGTGACGAGTGCTGCGGCCAGGCATGCGGCCGAAAGGCGGATGTACATGACGTGGGCCTCAGCGCCTGATTCTAGTCCACCCCTCCGAGCACGCCGCGGATCGTCGTCGCCGGTGTCGCGCCGTCACCACCGCAGCAGGCCGGCTTCCGACGCCCCGACGGCGGCGAACAGCACCAGGGCCAGCACCAGGACGGCGTTGGTCACGGCGGAGTTCCGGGGCACGCCGCTCTCGACGGGAATCTTCGCGTTGTTCAGGTAGAGGAGCGTGCCCGCCAGGAAGGGGATGAACAGGCTGCCGACGATGGTGAAGGTGCGGATGATGAACAGCGGCTGGTCGACGAAGGCAAACGGCAGCGGCACGATCGTGACGAAGAGCAGCGCCAGCCGATACGGGCGGCTGGTCACCGTGGTGAGTCTGGTCGCGGACGGCCCGGGGATGGCCGCGGAGCAGGCCGTAGTAGTCGGCGAAGAGATACGGCAGGCTCTGCCAGACGCCCAGCAGCGAGGCGAAGACCGCCGCCCAGAACCCGATCGCGTAGGCGTAGAACCCGACCGGGCCGATCGTGTCCGACAGGGTGTCGGCCATCCGCGTGACGGCCTGGGCGTTGGTGATGGCCACGCCGGGCACGTGGAAGGCCTGGGTCGACACGACCATGACGGCGGCGCCGAACACCGCCGTGAAGAGGTAGGCCGTGGCTACGTCGCGGCGCACGAAGGCCAGCCAGCGCGACCCCGCCATCTGCTGCTCGCGCATCCAGTAGCTGTAGGCGAGCATCGCAACCGAGCCGCCGATTCCGCCCAGCACTGACAGCACCGAGGCTGTGTCGCCGGCGGGCACCGACGGCACGACCAGGCCGCGCACGACGGCGCCGGGGTCGCGCAGCGTCAACGCCGCGCAGGCCAGGATGGCGAAGAACATCGTGCCGATCAGCACCTTCATCACCTTCTCGAAGCCGGCGAAGCCGCCGGCGGCCACCAGCGCCCCGCCGGCAATGGCGTGCGTGATGGCACCCCAGGGGCGCGGCACGAGGTTGCCGGTGAGGGTCGCCGCCCCGAGGCCGCAGGCGCTGGTGAGCGCCGCGCTCACCGACACCGTCCACAGCACCAGGTAGACGAGGAAGTACCAGCGCAGCCACCGGGGCAGGTGCGTGCACCAGCCTTCGACGGCCGTCGTCCCGGTGGCCAGCTGCCAGCGGGCGATGCCCTCGTTCAATACCGCCTTGAGGCAGGCGGCGAGGACGACGACCCAGAGGAGGGCGAGTCCATGCCGCGACGCGGCCATGGTGGCCGAGACGATGTCGCCGGCGCCGATGCCGGCCGCGGCCACCAGCAGGCCGGGGCCGATGGCCGTGAGCGCCCACGCCGGCGGAAGCGCGTTGGGGGAGCGGTCGCCGGCGGGCATCGCGCGCTGACGATACTATGGCGGCTCGCATGGAGAGTCTTCCCGCCGCCGAGGCCATCGTCCGCATGCTCGATCGGTACGGCGTCCGTCACCTGTTCGGCCTGTGCGGCGACACCAGCCTGCCGCTCTACGACGCGCTCTACCGGCTCGATCACTCGATCACGCACGTGCTGACCCGCGACGAGCGCAGCGCCGCCTACATGGCCGACGCCTACGCCCGGGTAAGCGGCCGGCCCGGCGTGTGCGAGGGGCCGAGCGGTGGCGGCGCCACCTACCTGCTGCCGGGCCTGGTGGAGGCGAACGAATCGAGCAGCCCGGTGCTCGGTCTCACCTCCGACGTGCCGGTGGCGTCGCGCGGCCGCTACCCGCTCACCGAGCTCGATCAGGAGTCGCTGTTCCGGCCGCTCACCAAGTGGAATACGGTGTGCGATCGCGCCGACCAGGTGCCGCAGGCGATTCGCACCGCCTTCCGGCAGATGACGACCGGGCGGCCAGGGGCGGCCCACATCGGCCTGCCCTACGACGTGCTGAAGCAACCGGTGGATGCCGCCGAGATCTGGACCCAGGCGGAGCACCAGCAGTACCCGGCCTGGCGTTCCGCCGCCGACCCCGCCGCCGTCGAGGCGGCCGCCGCCACCATCGCGCAGGCGCGCCGCCCGGTGTTCATCTGCGGCGGCGGTGTCGTCACCTCCGGCGCGACCGCCGTCCTCGGCGACCTCGCGGCGCTGCTCGACGCACCGGTCTGCACGACCGTCACCGGCAAGGGCAGCATCGCCGACAGCCATCCGCTCAGCGTCGGCGTCGTCGGGCTGAACGGCGGCGTCGTCGCCACGCGGGAGGTGGTGCGGCAGGCCGACCTGGTGGTCTTCGTCGGCTGCCGCGCCGGCTCGACCACCACCGAACGCTGGACGCAGCCCTCCCGCGACGTGCCGATCGTGCACATCGACGTCGATCCGGCGGCCGTCTCGGCCAACTATCAGACGGCGCACGCGCTCATCGGCGACGCCAGGCTGGTGCTGCAGGCGCTGCACGACCACCTGGCGAGCGGCGCCTCGGCGCGGGCTCGCGGCGACGGCCTGGCCACCGTGGCCTGCGCCCGCCGGGCCAAGGCCGAGGCGTTCCTGCCGCTGGCGGCGAGTGGCGAGCGGCCCATCCGCCCGGAGCGCGTCATCGCCGAACTGAACCGCGCGCTGCCCCGCGACGCCGTGGTGGTCGCCGATCCCGGCACGCCGTGCCCGTACATCTCCGCCTACTACGAGTTCCAGGCAGCCGGGCGGCAGTTCCTCACCAACCGGGCCCACGGCGCTCTGGGTTACGCGCTGCCGGCGGCCCTCGGCACGTGGTTCGCCGACCCGCGGCGCAAGGCGGTCGCCGTCATGGGCGACGGCAGCTTCGGCTTCGCGGTTGGCGAACTCGAGACGGTGGTGCGCTGCAAGGCGCCGCTGTTGATGCTGGTGCTGTCGAATGCCACCTACGGCTGGATCAAGGCGAGTCAGAAGGCGAGCTACGGCGGGCGCTACTTCTCGGTGGATTTCTCGGCGACCGATCACGCCCGGATCGCAGAAGGTTATGGCGTGCGGTCGTGGCGGGTGGAGGATCCGGCCGAACTCGACGCCGTGCTGCGGGAAGCGGCCGGACACGACGGACCCGCCCTGGTCGACATCGTCACGCAATCGCTGGAAGAGGCTGCCGCACCCGTGCTGCAGTGGATGGGGTGACTAGTGCTATGGCTTCGCGATATATCGGGAGGCGTGCCGGATGGATCATGGCCGCCGCAATCCTCGCCACTCCGGTGACGTCCGCCGCCCAGCGCTACAGCGCTGAACAGCAGGGCGAGGTCGTCACGCTGACCGACCGCGGCACCGACACCGTGGTGTCGGTCGTGCCGGCGGTGGGCAACATCGCCACCGAGATGCGGGTCAAAGGCCACAACGTGCTGCGGTTCCCGCACGCCTCGCTGGCCGATTTCAAAGCCCGGCCCGGCGCCACCGGCATCCCCTTCATGGGGCCGTGGGCGAACCGCCTCGACGAACAGGCCTTCTACGCCAACGGCAAGCGGCACGCCTTCGACATGACCCTCGGCAACGTCCGCGGCGAGGTGCCGATTCACGGCTTCGTCACCACCACCACGCTGTGGCGGGTCACCTCGCTCGGCGCCACCGAGAGCGGCGCCGCGGTGACGAGCCGGCTGGACTTCCACCAACAGCCCGACTGGATGCGCCAGTGGCCCTTCGCGCACACCATCGAGATCACCTACCGCCTGTCGGAGGGCGTGCTGGAAGTGGCCACGGCGATTGCCAACCTCGGCGCCGAGCCCATGCCGGTGTCGGTGGGGTTCCACCCGTACTTCCAGCTCACCGACTCGCCTCGCGACGAGTGGGCGATCGCCGTGGGGGCGCGCACCCGCTGGCTCCTCGACGCGAGAAAGGTGCCGACGGGCGAGACCGAGCCGGCGGACCGCCTGCTGCCGGCGCCGCGCGTGGGGTTGCGCGACTACAGCCTCGACGAGGTGTTCAGCGATCTCGCCGGCGATGCCCAGGGCCAGGCGACGATGACGGTGTGGGGCGTGAAGCAGCGGCTCGACGTCGTGCTGGGCCCGCGCTACCGCTCGGTGGTCGTCTGGGCGCCGAACCCCTCGGGTCGCGGCCGCGGCGGGCAAGGCGATTCACCGCCGGCGGAACGCAACTTCATCTGCTTCGAGCCGATGGCCGCCATCAGCAACGCGCTGAACATGGCGCACCGAGGGCAGTACAAGGAGTTGCAGTCGATTGCGCCGGGCGAGACCTGGCGCGAGAGCTTCTGGGTGAAGCCGAGCGGCTTCGTAGTCCTTCAGTTCCACCACGGTCGCGCCGCCGCCGCCCTGATTGGGCGGCGCCGGCGAGACCTTCAGCACCAGCGGGTGGGCCTTGAGGAACGTCTCGAGGCCGCGGCGCAGGGCGCCGGTGCCGTGCCCGTGCACGATGCGAACCTCGCGCTGGTCGGTGACCAACGTGCTGTCGAGGAACTTCGCCACCCGGTCCACGGCCTGCTCCACGGTGCACCCGATCACGTTGATCTCGCTCAACAACCCTTCGCGCGGCTGCAGATCGACGGCGATGCGAACGGCCGCCTTCGGCACGGCGTCGCCCTTGGGCGCGCTGCCGATGACGCGGAGGTCGCCGGCCTTCGCCCGCATCCGCTTGCCGCGCACGTCCACCTCGGCCCGAGCGCCATCGAGCGACGAGACGACGCCCTCGAGACCGAGGCCGGCGACGGCGACGCGGGCGCCGACGGTGAGCGGGAGCAGCGATTCGGGCGCGGATGGCGCCGCTGCGCCCGGCTGCCGCAGACCTTCGATGATCCGGCTGACAGAGGCCGCGGCGTCGGCGCGGGCGGCGCCGGCGTCGCCGGTCGAGACACCGGCCCGAAGCGCCTTGGCCGAGGCCTGCTCGACCAGCGTCTCTGAGCGCTCCTTCAGTTGCGCGATGACGTCGTCGATGTCCTTGCGGGCCTGGCGCAATCGGTCGTCGAGCTTCTCGTTCACCCGCTTGGCCAGCCGGCCCTCGCGTTCGGCCACGGCGCCCTCGCGCTGGCGGAGCGCCTGGCTCTCCACGGCCAGCGCCGCCCGCTCGCGCTCGAGCTTGCGCCGCTCGGTGTCGAGCGCGCGCGCCTGGGCGTCGACGCGTTCCAGGTGGGCGTCGAGCCGCTTGCGATCGTCGGAGAGATAGCCGCGCGAGGCCGCGATCACCGACGTCGGCAGCCCGAGGCGCTGCGAGATCTCGATGGCCAGGCTGCGCCCCGGGGCCCCGTAGACGAGCCGGTAGCTGGGCGCGAACGTGTGCGGATCGAAGGCGAAGGCGGCCGTCGTCACCCCGTCGGTAGCCGTGCCCCAGGTCTTGAGCGCGTCGTAGTGAGTGGTGGCGAAGACCAGCGCGCCGCGCTCCTTGAAGTGGGCGATGATCGCCGTGGCCAGCGCCCCGCCCTCGGCCGGATCGGTGCCGGTGCCCACTTCGTCGAGCAGCACCAGCGCCGGCACCTGCAGCGCGCGGTCCATCGCTGCGATGTTGGTGATGTGCGCCGAGAACGTGCTGAGGCTGGCCGAGATCGACTGCTCGTCGCCGATGTCGGCGAACAGCGTGCGGAACACCGGCAGCGTCGAGCCCTTGGCGGCCGGGATGTGCAGCCCGGCCTGCGCCATGAGCGCCAGCAGCCCGGCGGTCTTCAGGGCCACGGTCTTGCCGCCGGTGTTGGGCCCGGTGATGAGCAGCACCCGGGCCGGGGCCAGCAGCACGATGTCCACGGGGACCGGCGTCGTGGCGCGGCGCTCGGACGCGTCCTCGAGGCGGTCGACGACGGCCTGGATGAGCAGGGGGTGGCGGGCTTCGCGCAGCTCGACGTGTCCGGTCGAAGCCAGCACCGGCTCCACGGCGTCCATCACGTGGGCGAGCCGGGCCCGCGCCTGCAGCAGATCGAGCTCCTCGGCGACGGCGAGGCTCACCCGGAAGTCGCCGGAGCGGCGGCGGAAGCGATCGGTGAGCGCCAGGAGGATGCGAAAAACCTCCTCCGCCTCTTCCTCCTCGAGCGCCACGATGTCGTTGTTGATCTCGACGGTGGCCATCGGCTCGAGGAACAGGCTGGCGCCGCTGGCCGAGGCGCCGTGGACAATGCCCGGGATCGCCGCCTTGTGTTCCGCCCGCACCATGATCACGAACCGGCCGTGACGGCTGGTGACCACCTGTTCCTGCAGATACTTCGCCGTGTCGCGGCTCCGGGTGAACTGCTCGAGCGTGGTGCGCAGCTTGGCCCGCTGCCGGCGGAGGCGCTCGCGAATCGACGCCAGCGCCGGACTGGCCTCGTCCACCACCTCGCCGTTCACGTCGATGGCGTGCCGCACGGCCGAGACTTCGTCGACGAAGGAGGCGAGGCGGCCGACCAGGCGCTGCAGGATCGGGAAGCTGCCCGGCGCCCGGCCGATCGCGGCCTGGGCCTCGGCGATGGAGGCGACGAAGTCGGCGAGGATGCGCAGCTGCAGCGCCTCGAGCGGCCGGCCCTCGACGGCCAGGCCGTCGAGCGCGCCCTCGAGGCCGGCGCCGGCGCGCAGCGGGAAGACGCCGTGCTGCTCGACGTAGCGGACCGCCTCGGTGGTGGCGGCCAGCGCCTGGGCGACCACGGCGCGGTCCGTCTGCGGCTGCTCGGCCAGCATCCGCGCCTTGCCCACCGGCGTGAGCGAGAAACTGGCGAGCGCTTCGACGATGCGATCGAATTCCAGCGACGAAGGGCTCATGGCTGCCGCTAGCCGCTGTGGTTGATGAGCGAGGCGATGCAGCCGGCGCCGAAGCCGTTGTCGATGTTCACGACGGCGACGCCGTTGGCGCACGAGTTGAGCATCCCGAGCAGCGCGGCGATGCCGCCGAAGCTGGCGCCGTAGCCGACGCTGGTCGGCACGGCGATCACCGGCACGTTCACCATGCCGGCGACGACGCTGGGCAGCGCGCCTTCCATCCCGGCGACGACGACGATCACGCGGGCGGCGGCCAGCTTGGCGCGCTCGGCGAGCACGCGGTGGATGCCGGCGACGCCGACGTCGTAGACGCGGTCCACGTCGTTGCCCATGATCTCGGCGGTGACGGCAGCCTCCTCGGCCACCGGCAGGTCCGACGTGCCGGCCGAGACGATCGCCACCGCGCCCTGGCCTCTGGGCACTTCCCTGGCGAGGGTGATCGCCCGGGCGAGCTCGTGGTACTGGACACCCGGCACCTCGGCCCGCACCGCGTCGAAGACATCGGTAGCGGCCCTGGTCACCAGCAGCGGTCCGCCGCGCCCGGCGATTCGCGCGGCGATGGCCGCCACCTGCGCCGGCGTCTTGCCCAGTCCGAGGATCACTTCGGGGAAGCCTTGCCGCACGGCGCGATGGTGATCGACCTTGGCGAACCCGAGGTCTTCGAACGGCTGGCCGCGCAACTGGTCGAGCAGCCGCGCCTCGGCGCTGGACGGCGTGACCGAGCCGTCGCGGACGCCGTCGAGGAGGGCCCGAATCTCACCAGGAGTCATCACCCTATATCCTGCGTTTCGTTGACTTTGCCAAGTAGTCAACTATAATCGGGATTTCCGGCGTCGAGTTAGAATCGGCTCACCGAGATGACGTTCGCAGAGACCCTGATCCTCGCCTCGTATTTCTTCGTGCTCGTGATCCTGGCCGTGTACGGGTGGCACCGCTACTACATGGTGTACCTGTACATGAAGCACAAGCACGAGGTGCCGGTCCCCAAGGACCACTTCGAGTCGCTGCCGGTCGTCACCATCCAGCTTCCCCTCTTCAACGAGATGTACGTCGTCGACCGGCTGGTCGACTCGGTCTGCGCCATCGACTACCCGCGCGAGCGCCTCGAGATCCAGGTGCTCGACGACTCCACCGACGAGACCACGGAAATCGCCGAGGCGGCCGTGCGCCGCCATGCCGCCGAGGGCGTGGACATCAAGTACATCCACCGCACCGACCGCATGGGCTACAAGGCCGGCGCGCTCGAGGCCGCCATGCAGGTGGCCCGCGGCGCCTACATCGCCATCTTCGACGCCGATTTCATTCCGCGCGGCGATTTCCTGCGCAAGACCATCCATCACTTCACCGACGACAAGGTGGCGATGGTGCAGACCCGCTGGGGCCACGTCAACGAGGACTACTCGCTGCTCACCAAGATCCAGGCGATCCTCCTCGACGCGCACTTCGTGCTCGAGCACGGCAGCCGCAACCGCGGCGGGTGCTTCTTCAACTTCAACGGCACGGCGGGGATCTGGCGGCGCGACGCGATCGTGGATGGCGGCGGCTGGCAGCACGACACGCTCACCGAGGATCTCGACCTCAGCTACCGCACGCAGCTCAAGGGCTGGCGGTTCGTGTTCCTGCCCGACCATGTGGCGCCGGCCGAACTGCCGGTCGAGATGAACGCGTTCAAGAGCCAGCAGCACCGCTGGGCCAAGGGGTCGATCCAGACCTTCCTGAAGCTGATGCCGCACATCCTGCGGTCGGATCAGCCGCTCAAGATCAAGGCCGAGGCCTTCTTCCACCTCTCGGCCAACTTCAACTACCCGCTGATGTGCGTGCTGTCGGTGCTGATGGCCCCGTCGATGGTCATCCGCTACAACATGGGCTGGTACGAGATGCTGCTCATCGACGTGCCGCTGTTCCTGGCGGCGACGGCGTCGGTGGCCAACTTCTACATGGTGTGCCAGCGCGAGCTCTACCCGCGCACGTGGACCGAGCGCCTGCGCTACCTGCCGTTCCTGATGTCGATCGGCATCGGCCTGACGGTGAACAACACCAAGGCGGTGCTGGAAGCGCTGCTGCACAAGCCGAGCGAGTTCGCGCGCACGCCGAAGTACCACATCGAGGGCGGCGCCGACGAGTGGATGGGCAAGAAGTACCGTCAGGCGGTGGCGATCCAGCCGCTCATCGAGCTGACCCTCGGCCTCTACTTCACGGCGACGCTGTTCTACGCGCTGGCCAACGGTATCTACGGTACGGTGCCGTTCCTGATGCTCTTCCAGGTGGGCTTCCTCTACACCGGCTTGCTGTCGATCGTGCAGCAGTACGGCGGCGATCTCGAGTTCAAGCCGGTCGCCCGCAAGGAAGCCTGACGCGCGGCGTCTCGCGCCCGGACCCAGTGACCGCGCCCGCGCCCTGGCTGGAGACCGAGCGGCTGGCGCTGCGGCGGTTCACCTTCGACGACCTCGACGTCCTGGCGCGGCTGAATGCCGATCCGCGGGTGATGCAGTACATGAGCGGCGTCAAGGACCGCGCCGCCACCGAGGAGCTGTTGCGCACGCGGGTCCTCGACTATTACGACGAACATCCCGGCCTGGGCATGTGGGCCACGCTCGAGCGCGCCACCGGGGCGATCGCCGGCTTCCACGCGCTGAACCACATCCAGGGCGAGACGATCGTGCAGGTCGGCTACGCGCTCTTCACCGAGTTCTGGGGGCGCGGCTACGCCTCGGAGATGTGCATGGCGCTGCTGCGCCACGGCTACGGCACGCTGGCGCTGTCCGACATCAACGCGATCACCGATCGGGGCAACACGGCGTCGCAGCATGTGCTGCTGAAGGCCGGGCTCGAACGCCGCGGCGAGCGCTTCTTCCCGCATCCGGCCTATGCGCCGGCCGGGCCGATGGCGTGGTTCGAGAGCCGCCGCGACCACTGGCTGGCGGCGCACCCGTAGTGGCCTCCGGCAGCTCTAAAGAGCTGGCCTACGACGAGCTGCCCTACGACGAGCTGCCCTACGGTGACGGCGCCCCGGCCATGAGCCGGGATCGGAACGCAGTGCTTCGCAGTCGAGCTTGACACGGCTACGCCGGCGACGGAAGCTGACCGCCCGTCGCTCGTTGCAGCGGGCTGACGAAAGCGGCCACGAGCGCCACGTGACCGTGCTTCGCGACGGCAGCAGGAAGTCGTGCCACACGCCCCCTCCACGTGTGGCTGTCCTCGCCGCGCGAATCACCAACGGAGGTCACCATGAGGCGCAGAGACTTCTTCAGGAGAGCGGGGGCCGGATCGGCAGCGTTGGTCACGACGGCGGGCGTGGCGCCCGACATGACCCGGGCCGTCGAACAGCACGGGTCGCACGAGCAAATCCACGGGCCCTTCGCCAATGCCGTCGTCAGCTTCGGACAGTGGCGGTCCGACCTGACGGCCTCGACCATCCCGGTCGGGCCGCTGGACCGGTTTCCCAACGTCCCGCCGGTGCCGGCGGCGAACAGCCACTTCCTGCTGCCCTTCGAAACCCTGATCAAGGCCGGCGGGGCGGTCACGTTCCTCATCAGCGGGCTGCATCAGATCCTGGTGTACGACCGGGGGACCAACCCAGAAGACATCCGCAATCCTCTGCCCCCCACGACGCCGACCACAGGAGTGCCCGCCGGCGTGCCGCTGATCGACAAGCCGGAAGGCCGGATCTACCGCGGTCCCGATCCGAGCCTGATGCCGATGCTCGACCGGAGCGAGACGGTGCAGTTCACCCGCCGCGGACGCTACCTGGATCTGCGGCGTGTTCCCGCACTTCATCAACGACAACATGCACGGCTACGTGCGGGTGCTCTAGCGAGGATGGAGGGCCGGCCGTCGTGGCCGGCTTTCTCCAACACACGACCGCACGCGCCCGGTCAGAACGTGGCGATGGGGTTGACCGGGGACCCGGAGCCGCCGGGCGCCGGCAGCGCCGCCACCGTCAGCATGAACGCCCAGCGCTTCAGTCGCGCCGCGACCTTGGCCACCTCCTCGAGATCCGCCACGTCGATCATCGGCATGCCCGAGGAGTTGATCGACAGCATGTGGATCGGCCGGGGGAAGCCCTCGATGTTCGACGGCTGCACGTCCTGCACCGCGTCGCTGCTGATGAGCGCCACGTCGCGCTTCTTGAACCACGGCATCACGGTGACGTGGAAGCCGGCGGCCTCGCGCGCCGCCGGCCACGGTCCTTTCTCGGCCCGACGGGCGAATCGTCCGGTGCGCAGGAACAGGGCGTCGCCGCTGCCGATCTTCACGCCCGAGTACTTCTCCCAGGCCTCGAGATCCGAGGCGTAGATCGGCGTGCCCGGCTCGAGGTACTTCACCCCGCGCATCAGCGGGATGTCGACGAGCACGCCGCGGGTGATGAGCCCGTCCTTGAAGCCGAGGATGCTGTTCTTCATGCACCCGGGGCCCTCGCCGAAGCCCTCGCGCGTCGGCGTCGCCTGGTGGTACTTCTCGATCTCCCAGCCGTTGTAGGTCTTGCCCTCGAAGATGTAGTGGCAGAGCGAGTCCATGTGGGTGGTCGTCGTGGCGTGGTAGGTCGACGCGATCACGTCCATCGCCGCCCCCGATCGCATCTTGCCGTCGGGGCCCATCAGGAACTCGATCTTGAAGGGCGTCGGGTTGTCGGCGAGCACCTCCTTGTCGAGGGTGTGCGCCATCGACACCGAGAGCCCCTCGCGGACCAGCGCCGCGGCCTCCTTCCGCTTGGCCGGCGTGATCAGATTGAAGGTGCCGATCTCGTCGGTGGCGCCCCAGCGCCCCCAGTTCGAGATGTCCTTCATCATCTGGACGACCTCGGCCCGCGTCGGATTCGGCGGCGGGGCGGCTCCCTGGGCCCCGACGCCCGGCGTCGCGAGTCGAACCAGCATGCCGAGCGCCACCGCACCGACGCCGCCGAAGATGAACCGTGTCATAGGAACCTCCACAATCGCGCGGAGCATAGCACCGGCAGCGTGACGAAGGTTTTCTAGCCGCTAGCCGCTAGCCGCTAGCCGCTAGTAAGATCCGCCTTCATGACTGAGAAGGCCAAGGCCGGACTCGAGGACGTCGTCGCCACCGAGTCGAGCATCTGTTTCATCGACGGCGATCGCGGCGTGCTCTCCTACCGCGGCTACGACATCCACGACCTGGCCCGCTTCTCGACCTTCGAGGAGACGGCCTACCTGCTGTGGCACGGCCGTTTGCCGCTGAAGGCGGAGCTGGGCGATCTGCAGTCGCAGCTGGCGGCGGCGCGGCCGTTGCCCGAGCCGATCGGGCGGCTGATGAAGATGCTGCCGCCGGTGGACGCGATGGACGCCTTGCGGACGCTGACCTCGGCGCTGGCGCACTACGATCCGGATGCCCACGACAACTCGGCCCGCGCCTCGTATCGCAAGGCGGTCCGCCTCACGGGACAGGTCGCCAGCCTGGTGGCCACCTGGGGTCGGCTCCAGGCCGGCGGCGGCCCGATCGCCCCGGATCCCGCGCTCGGCCACGCCGCCAATTTCCTCTATATGCTCACTGGCGAGCGCCCGAGCGCGACGGCCGTGCGGGCGATGGACATCGCGCTTACGCTGCACGCCGACCACGAGCTCAACGCCTCGACGTTCGCGGCCCGGGTCGCGGCGGCGACGCTCACCGACATCCACTCGGCGGTGGTCGCCGGCATCGGCACGCTGAAGGGCCCGCTGCACGGCGGCGCCAACGCCGAGGTGATGAAGATGCTGCTGGAGCTCGGCAAGGACGCCACGCCCGAGCGCATCGACGGCTTCGTCCGCGGCAAGCTGCAGCGCAAGGAGAAGATTCCCGGCTTCGGCCATCGCGTCTACACCACCGAGGATCCGCGGGCGACCCACCTGCGCGAGATGTCGCGCCAGATTGGGGCCGGCTCCGGCGCCCCCGAGTGGTTCGCGATGTCCGAGCGGATCGAGGCGCTGGTCCGGGGCGAGAAGAAGCTCAATCCCAACGTCGATTTCTACTCGGCCTCCACCTACTACACGATGGGCATCCCGGTGGAGCTCTACACGCCGATCTTCGCCGTGAGCCGCATCTCGGGCTGGACAGCGCACGTGCTCGAGCAGCTGGCCAACAACCGGCTGATTCGTCCGCGGGCCGAGTACACCGGCCCCGCCTACCCCCAGCGTTGGGTGCCCCTCGACCAGCGCTGATGCGCTGGCCGTACACGACGCGACGGCTGACGGTGAATGGCGCACTAGAGGAGACCCGCCGTGCCGAATGATCCCATTGCCACCCAGCTCGCCAACATCGAGTCCCGAACCGGCAAAACCCTGGCGCAGCTCGCCGCCGTCGTGAAGGCCAGCGGCCTGACCCGCCACGGCGAGGTCCGCGACATGTTGAAGCGCGACCTCGATATGGGGCACGGCGACGCCAACCTGGTCGTGCACCACGTCCTGCAGTCCGACGGAGCCTCGGCGGCGGCGGGGAAGGGTGGAGACGAGGTCCTCGACGAGATCTACGCCGGGCCGAAGGCGGCGCTGCGTCCGGTGCACGACGCCGTGATGGCGGCCATCGCCGGCTTCGGCGACTTCGAGATCGCGCCCAAGAAGGGCTACGTGAGCCTGCGCCGCAAGAAGCAGTTCGCCATGGTCGGCCCGGCCACCAACACCCGCGTCGAGGTCGGCCTCAACATGAAGGACGTGCCCGGCACCGCGCGGCTCGAGGCGCAGAAGCCCGGCGGGATGTGCCAGTACAAGGTGAAGCTGACCGCGCCCGCCGAGGTGGACGGCGAGCTCGTCGCTTGGATGCGGCAGGCCTACGACGCGGCTGGCTGACGCGCCCGTGCAACCCTTGGCCCGCCGGCGCGCACTCATCGACGCACCATGACCGAGGGCGCCGGGCCGGATGCGACGCTGGTGATCCGGGCCCGCGCCGGCGACGAGGCGGCCTTCCGGACGCTGTACCGGCGGCACACGCCCCGTGCGTTCGCCGTGGTCGTGCGGATGCTCGCCTGGCGGCGGACCGACGCCGAGGACGTGGTGCAGGAGGCGTGGATGCGCGCGGCCGCGAGCCTCTCGACGTTCCGGGGCGAGTCGGCGTTCGGCACCTGGTTCACGGGCATCGCGATCAGGTGTGCCTACGAGTGTTTGCGGCGGCGGAGTCCTGCGGGCGGTGCCGATCTCGCCGATCGCTCGACCGGCGCGCCCTCGCCCGAGCTGGCGATCGACCTCGAGCGGGCCATCGCCGTTCTCCCCGACGGCTACCGCACCGCGCTCGTGCTCCACGACGTGCACGGCTACACGCACGTCGAGATCGCAGCGCTCCTCGGGATCGACGCGGGCACCTCGAAGAGCCAGCTGTCCCGGGCGCGGCGGGCGATGCGGGCGACGCTCAATCACGACGCCGTGGAGACCGGCACATGATGGCTGCACCCGACGACGACGAAGCGCCCCTCGACGGGATCGACGCGCTGGCGACGACGCTGACGCCGGCCCCGACTCTCGAGGACCGCGTCGTGGCCAGACTCGCCGCCCGCGGCTTCGTCCGTCGCGGCCGGCGGCGCTGGTTGGACGCCGCCGCCGCGGCCGTCTTGCTCGCCGCTGGCGCGGGCCTGGGGACGATGTGGTCGCGCCCGGCTGCCGATCCGCGGCCCGCCTATCTGCTCCTGCTGTATCCGGGCGAGAGCAAGGTGCTCGACTCACAGGCCGAAGCGGCAACCGCCCGTGAGTACGGGGCGTGGGCAGGTCGCCTGCGGGCCGACGGACACGCGATCACGGGAGAACGCCTCGCCGACGGGGCTGAGACCGTGCCGGTGGCAGGCGCCGGCGCCGATGGCGCGGCGGTGCAGGGCTTCTTCGTGGTCTCGGCGGGTTCGGTGGCCGAGGCGGCCGAGATCGCCCGGACGAGCCCGCACGTGGCTCGAGGCGGCACCGTGGTGGTGCGGGCCATCGACACGCCGCGCTGAGCTGCACTGCGCAACCATCGCCGGCCGATCGCGCACTCACGCTGTGGAGGTGTCGCATGCGACGACGAGTCCTGATGGCGGCCGCGGCCGTCGTGGCCGCCTGCGGTGTGATGTTGACAGCGCGCGCGGTGGTGGAACGCGATGAGGTGGATTACCGGCCCGACGTGGTGGTGCAGATCGGGGTCGCCCGTCTCGACCAGTCGATCGACTTCTACACCAAGACCCTGGGCTTCACCCTGACCGAGCGGCGCGACGACCTGAAGTTCGCGCACGTCCAGTCGAACCTGCCCGGCCTCGAGATCGGTGTCAACGAGGTCCCGGCGCCGAAGGGCAGCGGCTCGACGGTGATCAACATCGGCGTCACTCACGTCGGCCGCGCCCGGGCCGCGCTCGAAGCGCGAGGAGTGATCTTTCGTGGCGCCACGCAGGTGATTCCAGGCAAGGTCGCCCTGGCCGCCTTCGCCGATCCCGACGGCAACGTCCTTCGCCTTTCTGGTCCGCCCGAATCAGCCGCGACTCCCTGACGTCGTCTTCGGCGTAGGGAGCCGCCCTACGTCGCGCCCGCCCTAGATCAGCGAGAGCAGCGGGTGCCGCCGCTCGCGCTTCAGACGCGCGAACCAGCGGCAGGCCGGGTAGAGGGCGAGCACCACCAGCGTGGTGACCAGCCAGAGCAGCGGCAGGCTCCAGACCGCGTCGCTCGGCGGGCGCCCCGGCTCCATCGGGTGGTTGGCGAAGAGCCACGGTGAGACCGCCCCCGTTCGCAGCACCGACACCGCCATCGCCGTGAGGTGGATGAGCGGAATGTGCAACAGGTAGTAGAAGAGCGGCACCGTGCCGAAGACCTCGAGCGCCGAGAAGATGCGGCCACGCGCCCGGTCGAGCCACGGCATCAGGAGCAGCAGCGGCCCCAGCGTCATCAGCAGGTACTGCAGCGACGCGGGATACTTGGCGGTGTTCAGGAACGACAGCACCGGCGCCCACGCCGACACCGCCCCCGGCGGCGCCGGGTTCCACGGCCGGGGATCGCCGTAGATGTTGAAGGTGCGGAGGACGAGGAACGCCAGGGTTGCCGCCGTGCCGAGGGCGATGCACCACCGATCGCGCGTCGCCCGGTCCGACGTGGCCACCGCGCCGAAGGCGTAGCCGAGCGCCATCACGCCGATCCACGGCAGGATCGAATACAGCACCACCAGGCGCGGGCCGTCCTCGCCGAGGCGAAAATTGCCGGCGGTGTAGAGCACCTGCCCGAGCCATCCGACGATCGGCCCGCCCTCGCCGAACAGCCACGGGCCGAACGCGTCGTGCCCGGCCACGATCACGGCGCCGAAGGCTGTCACGGCCCACAACGGCAACCACACCAACGCGGCGAGGCCGATCAGGCACCAGCCGATCAGCCAGATCACGCCGGCCAGGTTGTAGTTCCAGACATCGCCGTTGAAGGTCCAGGCCAGCCGCAGCACGGTCAGCTCGAGCAGGATCAGCCACAAGCCGCGCGTCACCAGGTGCCACGACTGCGTCACGCGATCGGTGCGGCCCATTGCGCTGAGGTAGGCGGACGTACCCGCCAGGAAGAGGAAGCCCGGGGCGCAGAAGTGGGTGATCCACCGGGTGAAGAACACGCCCGGCGTCGGTCCGCCGGCGGGCACCCCGGCGAAGACCCGGACGTGATCCACCGCCATCAGCACCATCACCAGGCCGCGCACGAAGTCGATGCCACGGATGCGGGTGGGCATGGTGCGCATCTTCGCCGATCCTGCTGCAGGCTTGCGATCGTAGGGCAGCTCTTTAGAGCTGCCTCGAGGCAGAGCTGAAGCTCTGCCCTACGTTGCCTTCAGCGTGCGGCCCGCCGGATCGCGGGCACGTCCATCACGTGCACGCCGCTGGCGGGCGGTGCCTCGACGGCGTGGACGAGTGCAGCAACCATCTCCCACTGGCGGACCAGGCCCAGCCGGGCGGCCGCCGGCCGCGTCGAGGGCAGTAGCGCCAGCGCGCCGTAGAGCGGCAGCAGCGCGTACGGCCACCTGTGGCCCGGCCCGAGCACGTACCACGGACGCAGGATAGTGGCCGGCACTCCCGATTGCTCGACCAGCGTCTCGCCCCGCACGCGCACCGCGATGTAGTCGCGCATCACCGGCGCGGGGTGGGCGACACTCACGTAAACGAGATGGGCGATGCCGACGCGCGCGGCGGCGTTGGCCGATGCGGCGATCGATGGCAGATCGACGGCCCGGAACTCGGCGCCCTTGCCCGGGCTCGGCCGCGGCGTGCCAACGAGGTGGACGAGCGTATCGCCCGGCTGCACGGCGCTGGCGACGTCATCGGCGTCGAGCGCGTTGCCCTCGACCACGGTCGCGCCCGCAGGGGCTCGCCGGGCACCACCTGGTCGCACGAACGCGACCACGCGGTGGCCGCGGTCGAGGAGCTGTTCGCCAAGTGTTCTACCGAGGTAGCCCGTCGCGCCGGTGATGACGACACGGGGCGCGGGGCCGGTGCGCACGGCAGGCATACGCCTTCGAATCATAGCGACGAGTTCGGGCGCGTTCTCGCGTGGTGGCGCTGCTGGAAGCTGCGATAGAGCGAGGCTTCGGCGAGGCGGTGCTCGACGAACCATCCCGCGGCACGACGCGGCGCCTCGGGGTCAGGTGCGGCCAGCGTCTGGGCCATAATGGATGGTTCACCGGCCCCGACGTGTCCAAACAGAGCCTCGTCCGCAACTTCGCCATCGTGGCGCATATCGACCACGGCAAGTCGACGCTCGCCGATCGCTTCCTCGAGTTCACCGGGGCCCTGCAGGCGCGCGAGATGGAAGCGCAGGTCCTCGACAGCATGGACCTCGAGCGCGAGCGCGGCATCACGATCAAGGCCCACCCGGTGCGCCTGAACTACGAGGCCAGCGACGGCAAGCGCTACATCCTGAACCTCATCGACACCCCGGGGCACGTCGATTTCGGCTACGAGGTGACCCGGTCGCTCGCCGCCTGTGAGGGCGCGCTGCTGCTGGTGGACGCCTCGCAGGGCGTCGAGGCGCAGACCCTGGCCAACGCCTACCTGGCGGTGGACGGCGGGCTCGAAGTGATCCCGGTCATCAACAAGATCGACCTGCCGAGCGCCCAGCCGGAAGAGGCGCGGCGGCAGATCGAGGAAATCATCGGCCTCGACGGCGCCCACGCCCTGCTGGCCAGCGCCAAGGAGGGCCGCGGCGTCAAGGAGATCCTCGAGGCGGTGGTCGAGCGGGTGCCGCCGCCCGACGGCGAGCGCGAGGCGCCGCTCAAGGCGCTCATCTTCGATTCCTGGTACGACCCCTACCGCGGCGTCGTCGTGGTGGTGCGGGTGCTCGACGGCGTGCTCAGGCCGAAGATGAAGGTCCGCTTCATGGCCACGGCCCAGGACTACGAGGTGGAGCAGCTCGGCGTGTTCACGCCCAAGCCGCTCGAGATGGCCGAGATCGGCGTCGGCGAGGTCGGCTTCATCAACTGCGGCATCAAGCGGATCGCCGACGCGCAGATCGGCGACACCGTCACCGAGTCGGCGCGGCCGACGCCGGCGCCGTTTCCCGGCTTCAAGCCGCTCAAGCCGATGGTCTTCGCCGGGCTCTACCCGGTGGAGAGCCACGCCTACGCGGAGCTGCGCGAGGCGCTGGAGAAGCTGCGGCTCAACGACTCGGCGTTCTTCTTCGAGCCCGAAACCTCGGTGGCGCTGGGCTTCGGATTCCGCTGCGGCTTCCTCGGCCTGCTGCACATGGAGATCGTGCAGGAGCGGCTGGAGCGGGAGTTCGACGTCGCTCTGGTCACGACGGCGCCGGGGGTGCTCTACCGGGTGACGACCACCGACGGCGAGACCCGCGAGATCGACAGCCCGGCCAAGCTGCCCGATCCCGGCCAGATCGAGACCATCGAGGAGCCGGTGATCACCGCGATGATCCTCACGCCGAGCGAGTTCGTCGGCGGCATCCTGCAGCTGTGCCAGGACAAGCGCGGGGTGCAGAAGGCGCTCGAGTACAAGTCCTCGGACCGCGTCCTCATCACCTACGAGCTGCCGTTCAACGAGGTGGTGCTCGACTTCTACGACCGCCTCAAGACGCTGTCGCGCGGCTACGCCTCGCTCGACTACCACGTCACCGGCTACTGGGCCTCGCCGCTGGTCAAGCTCGACATCCTGGTCAACGCCGAGCCGGTGGACGCGCTGTCGATCATCATCCACAAGGAACGCTCCTACGAGCGCGGCCGGCTGCTGGTCTCGAAGATGCGCGAGCTCATCCCGCGGCAGATGTTCGAGGTGTCGATCCAGGCGGCGATCGGCAGCCGCATCATCGCCAGGGAGTCGGTCCGGGCGATGCGCAAGAACGTGCTCGCCAAGTGCTACGGTGGCGACATCAGCCGCAAGCGCAAGCTGCTCGAGAAACAGAAGGAAGGCAAGAAGCGAATGAAGCGGGTCGGCAGCGTCGAGATTCCGCAGGAGGCGTTCCTGGCCGTGCTCAAGGTGCAGGGGGAGTCGTCATGACCGCGGTGCCGTTCCAGAAGTCCACCGTCCGCGAGTACTTCGAGTCGATCGTCGTGGCGGTGATCCTGGCGCTGTTCATCCGCACCTTCGTCGTCCAGGCGTTCAAGATCCCGACCGGCTCGATGGAGCCGAACCTGCTGGTCGGCGACCACCTGCTGGTGAACAAGTTCGTGTTCGCGCCGGCGGCGTCCGGCGCCGAACGGACGCTGCTGCCGATGCGCCCGGTGCGGCGCGGCGACGTCGTGGTGTTCAAGTATCCCGAGGATCCGGAGCGCGACTTCATCAAGCGCGTCATCGGCCTGCCCGGCGAGACCATCGAGGTGAAGGGCACCCAGGTGCTGGTGAACGGCACGGCCATCGCCCAGCCGTTCGCACATTTCCTGCTGCCGCACGATCCGGCGGCGGCTGTGAACGAGGGCGATCCGCGCGAGCGCTTCGGCCCGGTCACCGTGCCCGACGGGCACTATTTCGCGATGGGCGATAACCGCGACAACTCCCAGGACAGCCGCTACTGGGGCTTCCTGCCGGGCCACTTCATCAAGGGCCGGGCGTTGATGATCTACTGGTCGTTCGAGACCGGAGAGGGCGGCACGTCGGTGGGCAGCCTCGTCGGCGGCACCCGCTGGTCGCGCCTCCTCCACCAGATTCACTGACGCCCTGCGCACATCCGGCGACGGCGCGCCGGAATTGCGCGGCGCGGCACCGGGCGACATCCGCGACGGCGTTCGCGGGGCCGGGCCTTCCTGCTAAAATCGTCAGACCTCCCCCCGAGGCAGCGCATGTCGACCTTTCTCAAGCTCGCGTTCACCGCCCTCGTGCTGAACGCCTGCGTGCAGGCCGGGCGATCGGCGTGGACGTTCTATCAGTTCGAGGACTCGGTTCAGCAGGCCGTGCTCTTCAGCGCCAAGCAGACGCCGCCCGAGGTGAAGGACCGCGTCAAGCAGCTGGCGGACCAGTACCAGATCCCGCTCGACCCGGCGACGATCGGGGTGACCTATGCCGGCACGCAGGCGCGGGTCACCGGCACCTACACCGACAAGGTGAATCTGGTGCCCGGCGTCTACGTCTACGACTGGACGCACCAGCTCGACCTCGACGTCCGGCGCCAGATGTACTGACGTCCGATCAACGTAGGGCAGAGCCTTAGCTCTGCCTGGAGGCAGCTCTAAAGAGCTGCCCTACGTGACGGGAGCGCCGCTGTACAAGCGTCCCTAGCCCTGCAAGGCCGCGGTCGCGGCGTGCGTGTGGGTCGTCACCTCGTCGAGCACCGCGGTGATCCGCGCCGTCGCGTCGGCGGTGAACGTTTCGTCGACGATGCCCTCGAGGTTGGTCCGCACGTTGGCCGCGGCGCCTTCGGCCGCGGCGCGCAGCAGGCCCATGGCCACCAGCAGGTCGCTCGACGCCGAGCGGTTGCCCAGGGCGGCGACCGTGCCGACCAGGTCGAGGACGCGCGCGCAGGCCATCGCCGTCTGCAGCGGCACGGTCGTGGCGTCGCGCGTCGCCGTTTGAATCGCCGCGCGCCTGGCGGTCTTCTCCTCGTCGGTGGACTTGGGCATGCGGTAGGCGGCCATCAGCCGATCGAACGCTCCCGTGTCTTCGTCGGCGAGCTCGACCAGGCGCTCCCGCAAGTCGGCCAACGGCGCCTGCAGCGACGCCAGCACCGCGCGCTCGTCGTCGGTAGCGTGGCGGGTCCGCGGCAGGCCGGCCACCATCTGCGCCAGCGCCGCCCCGAAGGCGCCGGCGATGGCCGACACCGTTCCTCCGCCCGGCGTCGGCTCCGCCGACGCAACACGATCGAGCAATTCACTGAGGGGGAGGGAGTGCAGCGGCATCATCCGCATTCTATGCCGCGCACGCGACGACGACGGCGCCGCGCTTGAGAACCGTGTGCACCACCGGCGCACCGACGCGCACCAGGTCGGCGAGCGGACCGTCGAGCATCACGGCATCGAGCTGCTTGCCCACCTCGAGGCTGCCGACGCGGTCGTAGCGGCGGAGCGCCGCGGCACCGTTGGCCGTGGCGCCGACGATGGCCTCCTCGAGCGTCAGACCCATACCGAAGCAGGCCACGGCGATGACGAAGGGCATCGACGGCGTGAACCCGCCTCCCGGGTTCATGTCGGTGGCGAGCGCCACCGGCACACCCCGCTCGACGAACATTCGCGCCGGTGCGTAGCGGCCCAGCTTGAGGAAGAACGCGGCGGCCGGCAGCAGCGTGGCGACCACGCCGGCCCGCGCCATCGCGTCGGCCGCCGCGGGTCCGGTGAAGATCAGATGATCGGCTGAGGCCGCGCCCACCTCGGCCGCCACCATCGAGCCGCCGCTGGCCGCCAGCTCGTCGGCGTGGATGCGCGGCGCCAGGCCATGGCGGCGTCCGGCCTCGAGGATGTGCCGCGACTCCTCGGGGGTGAAGACGCCCTGCTCGCAGAACACGTCGTTCCATTCGGCCAGTCCCTCGGCGGCCACCTGCGGCAGCATCTCGTCGACGACCAGACGGAGGTAGTCGTCGCGACGGCCGCGGTACTCGACCGGCACCTCGTGCGCGCCCATGAAGGTCGGGCTCAACTCCACCGGCTGCGACGCGCCGAGCACGCGGACGGCCCGCAACATCCGCAGCTCGGCGGCCGTCTCGAGGCCGTAGCCGCTCTTGACCTCGCAGGTCGTCGTTCCTTGCGCCAGGGCCTCGGCCAGCCGCGGTCGTGCGGCGGCGACCAGCTGGTCGACGCTGGCGGCGCGCGTGGCGGCCACCGTGCGCACGATGCCGCCACCGCCGGCGGCGATCTCGGCGTAGCTGACGCCGGCCAGGCGGCGGGCGAGCTCGTCGCGGCGGTCGCCGGCGTAGACGAGGTGGGTGTGGGTATCGACGAAGCCCGGCAGCACGGTGCGGCCGCGGGCGTTGATGATCCGCGCCCCCGGCTCGAGCCGCACCGAGCGTGCCACCATCTCCGCGGGTCCGACGGCGACGATGCCGCCTCGCCACCCGGCCACCGACGCATGCGCGATCGAGGCGATCGCCCCCTGGCCGGCGCCGGCCCGCGGCGCCGGCCCGGCGCAGGTCACGACCAGGTCGGCGGTGTCGAGGAGGACGTCGGCCGGCGTCATGCGTGGAGGCGGAGCCGCGCCGTCGGCGGCCCGCCCGGGATCAGCCGTTCTGCGTGCGGACGTCGGGTTCGGCCGTGGCCGGCGCGTGGCCGGCGCCGCTGTCGCTCTGGCGCGGCCGCATCAGGCGGATCTTGTCGTCGCGGTCGCGGGCGTCCTGCTCGCGCACGAAGTCGAGCGTGTTCTTCAGGGCGTTGATGATCGCCTCGACCGAGGTCTCGGTCTCGCGCCGCCGCATCTTGAGGCCGTCGATCTCGCGCTGCAGTTCCTCGAGCCGGAGCTGCGCCTTCTGCACCAGCTGATCGGCCCGGCCCTCGGCCTCCTTGACCAGGCGCTGGGCGTCCTGGTGCGCCGAGTCGCGCAGGCCGTCGGCGGTCCGCTGGGCAGTGACCAGCGTGTTCTTCAGGCTCTTCTCCTCGGAGCGGTGCTCCTCCAGCGCGCTCTCGAGCCGCGCCACCTCCTGGCGCAGCCGGTCGGCGTCGCGCAGCGCCCCCTCGTAGTCGTCGGCCACCTCGGCCAGGAGGGCGTCCACTTCGCCGCGGTCGTAGCCGCGCATCGCCGTCTTGAACTTCTGCTGCCGGAGATCCAGGGGTGTCACGTTCATGATGTCCTCAGCCGGTCAGACCCGGGCGCCGAATATCGCGCTGCCCACCCGGACGATCGTCGCGCCTTCTTCCACCGCCACCTCGAAGTCGTGGCTCATGCCCATCGACAGCTCGGCCAGCCGCGCGGCCGGCATTCCCGCCGCCACCAGCCCGTCGCGCACGTCGCGCAACCGGCGGAACCACGGCCGGCCATCCTCCGGATCCTCGACCGCCGGCGGCAACAGCATCAACCCGACCAGATCCGCCGCCGAGCAAGTGTCGGCCGCCTCGACAATCTCCCGCACCGCGTCGGGCGGTGCGCCGTGCTTGGTTGCCTCGCCGGCCAGATCCACCTGGACCAGCACCTGTAGCCGACGCCCGGCGTCGGCCGCGGCGGCGTCAATCTTCCGCAGCAGCGGCACGCTGTCGATCGCGTGCAGCCAGTCGAAGCCCTCGGCGGCCTTGCGGGACTTGTTCGATTGCAGGTGCCCGATGAGGTGCCATCGGATCGTAGTGTCGGCCACCTCGGCGATCTTCTGCAGCCCCTCCTGGACCTTGTTCTCGCCGAAATCACGCTGCCCGGCGGCGACCGCCGCCGCGACGTGCTCGCGGCCGTAGGTCTTCGACACCGCCACCAGCCGGATATCGCCGGGCTGGCGTCCGGCCCGCCCGGCCGCCGCGGCGAGCCGGGCGCGCACCTCGGCGAGCCGGGAGGCGATGGAGGTCTCGCTCACGCCGCCGGCGGCTTCAGCTGGGCCAGCATCGCCTTGGCCTGCGCGGCGAACTGACCGGTCGGCGCCATCTTCAGGTACTGCTCGAAGGAAGAGATGGCGTCGGGAATCTTGCCCTCGTTGAGGTTGGCCATGCCGAGCTGGAAGCGGGCGTCGGCGTGGTTCGGGTCGGCCTTGGCGGCCTCCTCGAACTTGACCTTGGCCTCGCCGATCTTGCCGGCGTTCCACAGGATGATGCCCTGGTTGTAGACGGCGTCGGCGTTGCCCGCCGGGGCTGATGCTGCCGCCTTGGCGCTGATGGCGGCCGCCTCGTCGAAGCGCTTCTGGTTGTTGTAGAGCGTCGCCAGGGCGTTCAGTGTCTCGGCGTGGTCCGCCTTGTGTTCGAGGGCCTTCTTCCAGTTCTCCTCCGCCTGCTTCTCGTCCTTCTTCTGCAGGTAGGCGTAGCCGATATTGAAGTAGCACTCGAAGCAGTTCGGCTGAACGGCGAGGGCGCCCTGGAACTTCGCAATCGCCCCGTCGTGGTCGTTGGCGCGGCTGGCGGCGACGCCCTCGTCGAAGGCGGTCTTGAGGGCCGCCACCTTGGGATCGGTGCCGGCCGGCACCGCCGACAGGCGGATGGTGACCTCCGCCGTCTGGCCGACCCGCACGTTGATGTCCACGTAGCCGGTGCCGAGCTTGTCGACGGCCGCCGATACCCGGTAGCCGCCCGACATCAGGCCGAGCTGCACGAACTCGCCCCGCCGGTCGGACTTGGTGCTGAGCTTGCGGCTGACGCCGCCCATGAACTCGACGGTCACGACCGCATCGGGTACGGGCTTGCCTTCGCCGTCCACGACCTTGCCCTTGACGAGTCCGGTCTGGGCCAGGGCGGGAGCAGCCAGGGCCAGCACCATGGGGATGGCCAGGAACCTGGACAGAGCGCGGTGGGGCATGACGGGTAACGACCTCCTGACGGCCAGTGTAACGCGGGATGGGGGGCTGCCTGGGAGGCGGCTCTAAACGAGCCGCCCTACGCTTCGAAGAACCGGCGGACGGCCTCGAGATCGTGCGTGATCGGCGCCGGCGGCAGCGACGCCAGAAAGCGCCGCCCGTAGCCCATGGTGCGCAGGCGAGGGTCGAGCACGGCGAGGATGCCCCGGTCGCTCCGGTGCCGGATGAGACGGCCCAGCCCCTGGAGCAGCGCCAGGATCGCCAGTGGCACCTGGTAGGCTTCGAACGCACTGGCGCCCTCGGCCGTGAGGGTCTCGATCCGGGCGGCGACGATCGGATCGCCTGGTGAGACAAACGGCAGCTTGTCGATGATCACTGCGCTCAGCTGCTCGCCCTGCACGTCGACGCCCTGCCAGAAGGACGAGGTCGCAAACAGCACCGCGTGCGGCGTGCGCCGGAACTCCTCGAGCAGCACCGACCGCGGCGCCGTGCCCTGGACCAGCACCGGGTAGTCGAGTTCGAGCTCGAGCATCCCGACCACGGCGCGCATCGTCGCATAGCTGGTGAACAGCACGAACGCCCGGCCGCGCGAACAGCGCAGCAGTTGACGGGTCTCCCACGCCACCGCCTCGGCGTAGCGTGGATCCTTCGGCAGCGGCATCCGCCGCGGCAGGTAGAGCAGCGTCTGGGTCGCGTAGTCGAACTCGGAGGGGACGCGGACCTCGCCGGCGTCGTCGAGGCCCAGTCGCGTGCGCACGTAGTCGAAGCGTCCGTCCACGGTGAGCGTCGCCGAGGTCAGCACCGCGGCGCGGCGGTCGCCGGCCACGAGATCGCGCACGATCCGCGAGACGTCGATCGGCGCCGCCCGCACCGTCACCGTGCGGCCCTTGACCTCGAGGAAGTACACGTAGCCGGCGTCGGCGGCCGCCAGCAGGAAGCGCAGCTCGCCGGCGAGGCTGCCGGCGCGGCGGGCAATCGACGCGGCGTCTTCCACGCTCGACGGCCGGGCGGGGCCGTCGTCGGGGCGTGGCGCGGCCGCGGCCAGGGCGAAGATCGCCTCCAGCCCGTCGAGCGCGCCGCACAGTTCGAGGCCGGTGTCGAGGTGGTCGGCGAACCACTCCGCGGTGAGGCGCAACCGGTCCTCGACGCCAGCCCGGCCGGCGCGCGCCAGCGCCAGCGCGCTGAAGAAGGCCCGGGCATGGTCGAGCACGCGCATCAGGCCGCGGGCGGCGTCTGGTGCGGCGCGGTCGCGCCCGAATGTCCGCAGGCACACCTCGCCATCCCGCACCAGGTCGTCCACCCGGTGGTTGCTCACGGCGATGCCGAAGTACTGCGTGGCGACGTCTTCGAGCTGGTGCGCCTCGTCGACCACCAGATGCGGGCAGCCGGGGATCACCTCGCCGTAGGCGCTCTCACGCACCGCCGCGTCGGCGCAGAGCAGGTGGTGGTTGACGATCACGACGTCGGATTCGGCGGCGCGCTGGCGCATCCGCGTCACGAAGCACTCGCTGTGCCGCGGGCAATCGCTGCCGAGGCAGGTCTCCGCCGTGGCCGACACCTCGTGCCACAGCGGCAGCTCCTCGGGCAGCTCGGAGAGCTCCGCCCGGTCGCCGGTTTCGGTCTGCGGCACCCACTGTTCGATCACCGGCAGGAAGATCGCGTCCTCGGAGGAGAGGCGATGGCCTTTCACCTGCTGCCGGCTGCGGTACTCGGCGAGGCGGTGGAGACACAGGTAGTTCGCCCGGCCCTTCATGCAGGTGGCGGTGAAGGGCACTCCCAGCGCCGCGCGCAGCACCGGGACGTCCTTGGCGAAAATCTGCTCCTGGAGGTTCTTGGTGCCGGTGGACACGAGCACGCGGTGCCCGCTCAAGATGGCCGGCACGAGATACGCCATCGTCTTGCCGGTCCCGGTGCCGGCCTCGGCCAGCAGCACCCCGCCGTCGTCGAGGGTGGCAGCTACCGCCGCCGCCATCGTCCGTTGACCGGGACGAGGCTCGAACTGGGGAAGCGCGCGCGCCAGCGCGCCGTCGTCGGCGAAGGCGCGCCCTACGTCGTCAGCGAGTGTCCGGCGCGGCGGTACAGCGGGAACGTCTGACACAGCTGCTCGACCTCGGCCTTTACCGCCGCCGCCACCGCCGCGTCGTCGGGCGCGGCCAGCACGCGGGTGATGAGCGCGGCCACCTGACCCATGTCGTCCGGGCCGAGGCCGCGGGTGGTCACCGCCGGGGTGCCGAGCCGGACGCCGCTGGCCACCATCGGCGGATTGGTGTCGAAGGGAATCGCGTTCTTGTTCACGGTGATGGCGGCGCGGCCCAGCGCCGCCTCGGCCACCTTGCCGGTGATGCCGCGCGAGAAGACATCGAGCAGCACCAGATGATTGTCGGTGCCGCCGCTCACCACGCGGAAGCCGCCGGCGACCAGTCCCGCGGCCAGGGCCCGCGCGTTGGCCACGACCTGCCGCTGGTAGTCCACGAACGCCGGGTCGGTGGCCTGCTTGAAACACACCGCCTTGGCGGCGATGACGTGCATCAGCGGCCCGCCCTGCACGCCGGGGAAGACCGCCCGATCGATGGCCTTCGCGTGCGCGGCCCGGCAGAGGATCAGGCCGCCGCGGGGCCCGCGCAGCGTCTTGTGGGTGGTCGTGGTCACGAAATCGGCGTGAGGCACCGGGTTGGGGTGCAGGCCGGTGGCGACGAGCCCGGCGATGTGCGCCATGTCGACCATCAGCAGCGCGCCGGCTTCGTCGGCGGCCTCGCGCAGCCGTGCGAAATCGATCACCCGCGGATAGGCGCTGGCGCCGGCGATGATGAGCTTCGGCTTGTGCTCCGCGGCGAGCCGGATCACCTCGTCGTAGTCGATGCGCTCGTCGTCGCGACGCACGCCGTAGGGCACGACCGTGAAGTACTTGCCCGAGAAATTCAGCGGGTGGCCGTGCGTGAGGTGGCCGCCGTGGGCCAGGTTCATCCCGAGAATGGCGTCCCCCGGCGCCAGCATCGCCAGGAGCACGGCCATGTTGGCCTGGGCGCCGGAGTGCGGCTGCACGTTGGCGTGCTCGGCCCCGAAGAGCGCCTGGGCGCGCTCGATGGCCAGCGTCTCGACGACGTCGACGTGCTCGCAGCCGCCGTAGTAGCGCTTGCCGGGGTAGCCTTCCGCGTACTTGTTGGTGAGCACCGAGCCGGCCGCCTCGAGGATGGCCGCGCTCACGAAGTTCTCCGAGGCGATCAGCTCGAGCCCGGTCTCCTGGCGCTCGGCCTCGGCCTCGACGGCGCGCGCCACCTCGGGATCGGCCTCGGCCAGCGGGCGATGGAAGAAGGAACGATCGGCAGACAGGCTCATGGGACGGGGGCGGCCAGCGGTCAGGCGCGGCGGCTCGGCGCCGCGTCGCGCTCGAGCTCGCGAATCTTGGCAATCCGCGGCTCGTGACGGCCGCCGGCGAACGGCGTGGACAGGAACGCGTCGACGATCGCCGCAGCGTCGTCCGGGGCGACCTGACGGCCGGCCAGGGTGAGGACGTTCAGGTCGTTGTGCTCGCGGGCCAGAGCGGCTGCCGCCGGATCCCAGATCGGCGCGGCGCGGATGCCGGGCACCTTGTTGGCGGCGATCGCCATGCCGACGCCGCTGCCGCACACCAGGATGCCGCGATCCGCCTCGCCCTCGGCCACCGCGTGGGCGACCGTCGCGGCGTAGTCGGGATAATCTACCGAGCCGGTCGAGGTGGTGCCGAAGTCGCGCCACGCGACGCCGCGGGCGTCGAGGGTCTGTTTGAGCGCTTCCTTCAACGCGAAGCCGGCGTGGTCGGCTCCCAGCGCGACGATCATCCACGAATTGTACACTAGCGCCTCGTGCCGAAGGTCACGCATCGCTGATGAGCGTCGTCTCGATTTCCGCGCGCGGCGAGGCGCGTCTTCGCCACGGCCATCCGTGGATCTACCGCTCGGACGTGGCCCACACCGACGCCGGCGGCGGCGAGGTGGTGCGCGTCCTCGGTCCGCACCAGCGCCTGCTGGGGCGCGCCCTCTTCTCGGATCGCTCGCAGATCGCCTTGCGGATGGTGACCCGCGACGACCGTGAGGTCGACGAGGGGTTCTGGCGCGGCCGCCTCGAGGCCGCGATCGCGTTCCGCACCCGGCTCGGCATCGACGCCTCGGCCTGGCGCCTGGTCCACGGCGAGGGCGATCTCCTGCCGTCGCTCGTCGTCGATCGCTACGCCGACGTGCTGGTCGTGCAGACACTGTCGCAGGGCACCGAACGCCTGCTGCCGCTGTTCGCCCGGCTGCTGATGGAGCTGACCGGCGCGGCCGGCGTGCTCGAGCGCAACGATCCGCGGGTGCGAGCGCTCGAGGGACTGGATCAGCGCGTGTCGGTCGTCCTCGGCGAGGTGCCCGAGACGGTGCGCGTCCACGAGGGACCGGTCGAGTACGCCGTCGACGTGCGCCACGGGCAGAAGACCGGGCTGTTCCTCGATCAGCGCGAGAACCGCGCCGCCGCGGCCGGCTACGCCCGCGGCCGGCTGCTCGACGCCTTCAGCTACCACGGCGGCTTCGCCCTGGCGATGGCGCCGGCCTGCACCAAGGTCGAGGCCCTCGACGTGTCGGCGCCGGCGGTGGCGCAGATCGCCGCCAACGCGGCGCGCAACCGCCTGCCGCACGTGGAGGCGCGTGAGGCCAACGCCTTCGACGAGCTGCGCCGGCTCGAGAAGGCGGGCGCCCGCTTCGACACGGTCGTGCTCGATCCGCCGGCGTTCGCCAAGAACAAGGCGTCGCTGGAGAAGGCGCGGCCGGCTACAAGGAGATCAACCTGCGGGCGCTGCGCATGCTCGAGCCCGGCGGCGTCCTGGTGACCTGCACCTGTTCGTACCACGTGCACGACGCGGCGTTCGCCGAGATCGTCCACGAGGCGGCGGTGGATGCCGGCTGCCAGGTGACCGTCGTGGAGCGCCGGACGCAGGGCCGCGACCATCCGGTGCTGCTCGGCGTGCCCGAGACGCAGTACCTCACCTGCCTCATCCTGCGAAAGTTGCCGTGAGCGGCCCCGGCGTCGCCAAATCGTGGCCGGGCTTGAAAACCTCGCGGTTCCATGCACCCGCGAGATGGCCTCGATGCCCGCCTATCCACGGCTGTGCTGGGACTGGCGTCCGGGGCCGATATGTGAGTAAAATCCCCGCCTCAGGGGATCAACGCGATCCCGCGGGATACTCTCGTCACGTTTCGGAGGACCGAGCGATGAATCACGGTCAGTATCGCGGCCAGTTGCTGGGCGCACTCGTCTTGACTGCTGCGGCGGCCGCTCCGGCCCTTGCGCAGACCTCGGCCGCGTCGCCGACCTTCACCAAGGACGTCGCGCCGATCTTCCAGGCGAAGTGCGAGTCGTGCCACCGGCCCGACTCCATCGCGCCGATGTCGCTCGTCACCTACGAGCAGAGCCGGCCGTGGGCCCGCTCGATCCGCGACCGCGTGCAGACCCGGCAGATGCCGCCCTGGCACATCGACAAGAGCCTCGGCATCCAGCACTTCGAAAACGACCGCTCGCTCAGCGACGCCGAGATCGACACCATCGTGAAGTGGGTGGCGGCGGGCGCGCCCAAGGGCGACATGAAGGACATGCCGAAGCCGGTCGAGTGGCCGAGCGAGGACATCTGGAACTTCGAGAAGATGTACGGCAAGCCCGACCTGGTCCTCACGTCGCCGGCCTACACCCAGAAGGGCGACGCGATGGACGCGTGGTACAAGCCCGTGCAGGCCACCGGCCTCACCGAGGAGCGGTGGGTGCGCGCCATCGAGATGCGGCCGGGCACGGTGAAGGGCCGCAGGATCACCCACCACGCGCTGGCCCGCCTGCAGCAGGACGACGGCGACGACGGCTCGTCGATCGCGCCCGGCGCCGACGAGCCCGGTCCCGGCCTGTTCATGGAATGGGCGGTCGGCAAGCAGGGCGAGATCATGCGCGAGAACTCGGGCAAGCTGATGAAGCCCGGCGCGAAGATCGTGTGGGACATCCACTACCACGCGGTGGGTGAGGACATCACCGACTCGGTCGAGCTCGGCATCTACTTCTACCCGAAGGGCCAGGAGCCGAAGTTCCGCCAGGCGCTGGCGCTCTTCAGCGGCATCACCGGCGGCAACCGCGCCCTCGATATCGCGCCCAACTCGGTCAACGTCTCGCAGAACTTCCACGTGATGAAGAAGGCCGGCCGGGTCGAGAACTTCCAGCCGCACATGCACCTGCGCGGCAAGGCGATGTCGATGGAAGCCATCCTGCCGAGCGGCAAGGTGGAGATGCTCAGCCAGGTGAGCGACTACAGCTTCAACTGGCACACCAACTACGTCTACGCCGACGACGCCGCGCCGCTGCTGCCGAAGGGCACGATCCTGCGCATCACCTCGTGGCACGACAACACCGCCGCCAACAAGAACAACCCCGACCCGAACCAGTGGGTCGGCTGGGGCGACCGCACCGTCGACGAGATGGCGCACGCCTGGGTGAACATCACCTACATGGACGACGAGGACTTCAAGGTCGAAGTCGACAAGCGCAAGGCGGCCACCGCGACGACCACCAGCGACCGCCAGCAGTAGCGGAGCCGAGCGGTTCCGTGTAGTCAGATATCCACATCCGGGGGTGCTGTCGAGAGGCGGCACCCCCGATGTGTTTTCCGGACGGAGATTGCAGCGATGAAACGGTTGGTGTCGATTCCGCGTCAGACTCTGGCGGCCCTGGCCGCGGGCGCGGCCCTGGCGGTGAGCGTGGTCGTTCCGGTGGCCGGGCAGCTGCCGATGCCGGCGCTGAAGGACAACGGCGAGGCGGTCTACCCGGCGTTCGAAGGCTGGTACGCCAATCCCGACGGCAGCTTCAACCTGCTGCTCGGCTACTACAACCGGAATCAGAAGCAGACCCTCGACATTCCGGTCGGGCCGAACAACAGCGTCGAGCCGGGCGGCCCCGACATGGGCCAGCCCACCTACTTCCAGGTGCGGCGCGGCTGGGGCGTGTTCGCGATCAAGGTGCCGAAGGACTTCGGCAGCGAGAAGCGCTACACGTGGACGATCGTCGCCAACGGCAAGACGGCGTCGGTGCCGGTGGGCCTGATCAAGGACTACCAGATCGAGCCGTTCAAGGACACCGCCGAAGGCAACACACCGCCGGTGCTCAAGTTCTCGCCGACCGGGAAGACCTTCCAGGGGCCGCCGCTGGTCATCGCCCACGAGCTCACCGGCACGGTCGGCCAGCCGGTGACGCTGGAGGTCTACATCACCGACGACATGCACAAGGAAGAGGGCGAGAACCCGGCGTTCGCCGGCCGCATCCCGCGGCTGCTCCAGTCGTGGCACAAGCATCGCGGCCCCGGCACGTTCACCGTCGCCGAAGCGCGGCCGAAGATCGCCGACGACGGCAAGACGTCGACGACGGCGACCTTCTCGGCGCCGGGCGAGTACATCCTGCGGGCGCAGGGCAACGACAACTCGGGCGACGGCGGCGGCGGCTTCCAGTGCTGCTGGACCAACGCCTACGTGAAGGTGACGATCAAGTAGGGCGCGTCACACCGTCACGCGACGTCTTCGCGTGCACGCGACAGTCAAGACAACAGAAGCCGGTCGGCACACGCCGACCGGCTTTTTGATTTGTGATGAGCGTCAGTATTCAAGGCGCTGGATTGTCTTCGGTTGTCGATGCAATCCGTCGATGCGATCCAACGTCGACCCTCATGTAAGGCCCATTTTCATTGATGTTTTTCGTCATGCGCCGTTGACTCGGCGGCGATCGATTATAGCCTGTGCGCTGCTCGGGAGCTGCGCTGGACGTCGCGCGTCTGTCCGGATCGGCTCCCACTTGGAGGTCGAAAGCATGTCGAGCAGAACCAAACTGGCGCTGGCGCTTTCGGTCGCGTTCGCGGGGATGGCCTTGTGGTCTTCTCCGGCCTACGCGCAGAGTGCCATCAGCGGTGTCGTGAAGGACGAGTCCGGCGCGGTGATGCCGGGCGTGATGGTCGAAGCCGCCAGCGAAGCGCTGATCGAAAAGGTGCGAACCGCCGTCACCGACGAGAATGGCGCCTATCGCATGATCGATCTGCGCCCCGGCAACTACACGCTGACGTTCACGCTGCAGGGCTTCAACGTCGTCATTCGCGAGCTCGAGCTGCCGTCGAACTTCGTCGCGACGATCAACACCGACCTCGCCGTCGGCACGCTGCAGGAATCGGTGACCGTCTCCGGGCAGTCGCCGCTCGTCGACGTGCAGAGCAACGTCAAGCAGCAGGTGCTGACCCGCGACGTCCTCGACGCCGTGCCGACCGCCCGCACCATCCAGGGCCTGGGCCAGCTGGTGCCCGGCGTGACCTTCGACCAGCCCGACGTGGGCGGCTCGCGGGCCATGCAGCAGACCTACTTCTTCGTCCGCGGTACCGGCTCGGCGCAGACCGTCGTGATGGTCGACGGGCTGATGACCAACGGGCTGATGGGCGATGGCGCCGTCAACGCCTACCACAACGAGGCGATGACCCAGGAAGCCGTCTACATGACCTCGGGCGGCAACGCCGAGACGATGACCGCCGGGGTCAACCTCAACCTGGTGCCCAAGGACGGCGGCAACCGCTTCAGCGGCGGATTCAAGTACGCCACGAGCCCGTCGTCGTGGCAGGGCGACAACCTCACCGACGAGCTGAAGTCGTACAAGTCCGATCGGTGGACCGGGTATCGAACTTCTACGAGTGGAACGCCGAGGTCGGCGGCCCGATCCTGCCGCGACAAGCTGTGGTTCTTCACCGCCTACCGCCGTGCGCACTACGACAAGTTCGTGCCCAACACCTTCAACCTGCCGGCCGGCGTGTCGCCGCCGACCGCCTTCAACGCCTGCCTGCAGCCGGGTGCCAGCTGCGAGCAGGGTGAGTCGCCGGAAAAGATGGACAATCCCGTCCTTCGCCTCACCTGGCAGGCCTCGCAGCGCAACAAGTTCGCGGTCTACTACGACCGGGCCCTGCGCCTGCGGGCCGCGGCGATGAGCAACAACACTGACCCGGCGACTGCCTCGGTCGTGTGGAACACCCCGACGTTTGCGACCGGGTCGGCCAAGTGGACGTCGACCGTGTCGTCGCAGGTCCTCCTCGAGACCGGGTTCTCGTTCAATCGCGAGCGCTACGACAATCTCTACCAGCCCGGCATCCTGGCCGATCGCAACACGCCGGCGTGGTACCAGAACGTGCGCAAGAACGACCTGAGCACCGGCTTGCTGTGGAACGCGTCGTCGGCGCAGCTCGGCAACTATCCCGACCGCTACACGGTGTCGACCGCGGCGTCCTACGTGACCGGCGCCCACAACGTCAAGGTCGGCATGCTGTACGGCTGGGGCATCTACCGCCGCTACAACAACGCCAACGCCGACCTCTACCAGACCTACACCGGCGGCGTGCCCACCCAGGTGACAGTGCTCAACACCCCGCTCGAGGTCCAGGAGAACATGGACGGCCAGCTCGCCGCCTACATCCAGGACTCGTGGCGGTGGCGCAACTTCACGTTCAACTACGGCGTCCGCTACGACCGCGTCGCCCAGAGCATCGTCGGCCAGGACGCGCAGGTCGGCCGCTTCGCCAATTCGCCGGCCTACGGCGACTTCGAGGTGCCGACGTGGAGCGACTTCTCGCCGCGCACCTCGGTGGTGTGGGACATCTTCGGCAACGGCAAGACGGCGATCCGCACCGGCTTCAACCGGTTCCTGACCGCGCAGACCACCGGGTTCGCCCGGCTCTACAGCCCGACGGCGCTGACCACGGCCAACCTGGCATGGCAGGACCTGAACGGCGACGACATCGCGCAGGGCGAGCGCGGCTGCACCTTCGGCAACCCCGGCTGCGAGATCAACTTCGCGCAGCTGCCGGCCAACTTCGGCATCCGCGCGCTGTCGACGCCGGATCCCGACATCCAGCGTCCGGGCCAGTATTCGTTCAACCTCGGCCTGACCCAGGAGCTGTGGAACCGCCTGACGGTGACCGGCGAGTGGTACCACAACCGCTTCACCGACATCACCGAGCGCAACAACGTCGCCCGCACCTTCGACAGCTACACGCCGGTGCAGGTGCAGAGCCCGCTCGACGGCAGCGCCATCACCGTCTACAACGTCAAGTCCGAGTTCGCCTCGGCGGTCCAGAACGTCGACGCCAGCGACTCGGACATCAAGCGCCACTACCACGGCTTCGAGCTGGGCTTCAATGCGCGGCTGCCGCGCGGCGCCCGCATGTTCGGCGGCTTCAACCTGGAGCGCACGCGGGCCGACGTCTGCTCGTCCGGCACCGACCCGAACTACACGCTCTACTGCAACCAGTGGGACAGCGGGATTCCGTGGGCCCGACAGTTCAAGCTGGCTGGTACCTATCCGCTACCGTGGCTGGGCATCACCGCCAGTGCCTCGCTGCAGAGCCTGATGGGCTACGTGATCGGCGAGCGGGCCATTCCCTACGGCGTGTTCACGTTCGGCACCAACTTCGACATCCCGAACGGCCGCGGCACCTACTGGCAGGTGACCCGCACCACCCGTTACCCGAACACGCCGTGCAGCCTGCCGTGCCGGCCCGGCGAGCTGGTCATCCCCGGTCTCAACGTCGCGTCGCTGAACGTCCCGCTGCAGGCGCCGGAGACCGAGTTCATGCCGCGCTTCAACCAGCTGGACCTGTCGTTCAGCAAGGTGTTCAACGTCCGCGGCATCCGCATCCTGCCGAAGGTCGACATCTTCAACGTGATGAACAGCGACCGGTGGTCGACCGTCACCACGTCGCAGTTCGGCACCTCCACCTACCTCCAGCCCTCGACGATCATGCAGGGCCGGCTGATCCGCATCGGCTTCGAGACGACGTTCTAGCCCGGCGCGGGGACGTTCCCGGGTCGGCGTTCACGCCATCCGACGGGCGGGCCACATCGGCCCGCCCGTTTCCATTTGCGGCGCGCTCACCGAGGACCACGACCTCCAGCCGGGGTCTGGCACCAGTGGCACCGCCTTTGCGCCCCGAATCCCGGCGCTATACTCGAACCTGCGATGTCGGCAGTCGCCGCGAGTCTTCGCCTCGCCCTCGCCGCTGCACTGGCCGCGGCTCCGGGCAGTGTGTCGGTCGCGCAGGAGGGGGGCGGAATCACCGACCTGGCCCACCGGCCGATCGCGCCGCTGACCGGTTCCGCGCGCGCCACGGTGCTGCTCTTCACCGCGACCGAATGTCCGATCTCGGACCGTTACGCACCCGAGGTGCGCCGTCTCGCCGCCCGCTTCGGCGCCGCCGGCGTGCGCTTCTGGGTCGTTTACGCCAATGCCGGCGAGCAGGCGGCAGCGGCGCGCGATCACGCGGCGGCGTTCGGCTACGGTCTGCCGGTGGCGCTCGATCCCCGGGGCCAGCTGGCCGACCGGGCCGGCGCGAACGTCACCCCCGAGGCCGCCGTGTTCGACGCCTCGGGCCAGCTCGTTTACCACGGCCGTATCGATGACCGCTACGTCGACTTCGGCATCGATCGGCGCGAGCCGACCACCCACGATCTCGCCGACGCGGTGACCGCGGTCCTGGCCGGCGCCCCGGTGGCGCATCCGGTGGTCCCGGCGGTGGGCTGCGCGATCGTCCGCCACCGCCCATGATCCTGCCGAAGGCGCCAACCTGGCTGCTGGCGGCCGGGGCGCTTTCCGCCTCGATCGCGGCCTCGGCGCCGCTGCGCGCCGTGGCCCAGGTGCCGGAGTCGACGACCGGGTCCGAACCCGCGCCAGTGACCTTCAACCAGCTCGTCGCGCCACTCCTGCACGAGCACTGTGCCCAGTGTCACCGCCCCGGCGGGGCCGGCCCGTTCAACTTGCTGACATTCGCCGATGCGTCGACGCGCGCGGCGCAGATCGCCGCAGTCACCGCCAGCGGGTTCATGCCGCCGTGGAAGGCCGACGGCCGTCCGGGTGAGTTCGTCGCCCAGCCCCGCCTCACCGCCGACGAGATCGAGCGGCTTGGCCGCTGGGCGAAGGCGCCGATCGAAGGGCCGGGCCAGGCGCCCCCGCCGCCGCGCTGGCCCGCCGGGTGGTACCTCGGCGAACCTGACCTCGTCGTGACGCTGCCCGACGGCTACACGTTGCCGGGAGAGCCGAACGACGTCTTCCGCATCTTCGCGGTGCCGCTGGCGGTGACCGGCCCTCGCTACGTCCGCGGCATCGAGTTCCGCCCCGGCAACGCTCGCGTCGTGCACCACGCCAACATCCGCATCGATCGCACCGACGGTTCCCGCCGGCTCGACGAGGCCGATCGTTCGCCCGGCTACGATGGCCTGCTGGCCCGATCGGCGGAGTACCCCGACGGTCACTTCCTGGGCTGGACCCCAGGGCAGATTGCCCCGCTGGTCGACGCCGATCTGGCCTGGCGTCTCGACCCCGGCACCGACCTGGTGGTGCAGCTGCACATGCAGCCGAGCGGCAAGCCGGAAGCGGTGCGGCCGTCCATCGGCTTCTTCTTCAGCGACACCCCGCCCACCCGCACGCCGACCATCCTGCGCCTGGGCTCGCAGGGCATCGACATCGCCGCCGGCGACGGCCGATACGTCGTCGAGGATCGCTACACGCTGCCGGTGGACGCGACGCTGCTGGCCGTGCAGCCGCACGCGCACTACCGGGCGGCCGACGTCACCGGCACGGCGACGCTGCCCGACGGGACGGCGCGCACGCTCATCCACATCGGCGCGTGGGACTTCCGCTGGCAGCACGTCTACCGCTACACCGAGCCGATCCGCCTGCCGCGCGGCACCACGGTGGCGATGCGCTACCTCTACGACAACTCGCCGCAGAACCCGCGCAACCCGCAGCTGCCGCCGGCGCGCGTCCGCTGGGGCCAGCGGTCGTTCGACGAGATGGGCGACCTGTGGTTCCAGCTGGCCACCGACAGCGACGCCGACCGCGCCCGGCTGCGCGCCGACGTGCAGGTCAAGATGACCGCCGAGGACCTCATCGGCCTCGACACCATGCTGGCCTCGGCGCCCGGCGACACCGAGCTGCACGACGATGCCGGCGTCCTGGCGCTGCTGCTCGGGCGTCCGGCCGTCGCCGTCGGCCACTTCCGCGCCACCGCGGAGCGGCGGCCATCATCGGCCGCCGCCCACTACAACCTGGGCACCGCGCTCACCTCCGCCGGCCTCTTCGACGACGCCGTCGCCAGCTACGAGCGGGCGTTGCAACTCGAGCCCCGTTACGCCAAGGCGCTCAGCAACCTGGGCGACACGTTGATGTCCATGGGCCGCCTCGCCGAGGCGGTGGCGCGCTACGAGGCGGCGGTCGCCGTCGACCCGTCGATGCCGGAGTCGCACAACAACCTCGGCGCCGCGCTGTGGCGGCGCGGCGAGTACGTGCGCGCCGAGCGCGAGTTGCGCGAGGCGCTGCGCCTGCGTCCCGGCTACGCCGAGGCCTACTTCAACCTGGGCCACCTCGCCATCAGGACCGGCGACGTGCCGGCCGCCGCCCGTCATTTCCGGCGGGCCGCCGAGCTCAAGACCGACTGGGTGCTGGCGCTCACCACCGCCGCGTGGGTGCTGTCCACATCGGCCAGTCCCGATGTGCGGGCGCCGGCCGATGCGGTGGAGCTGGCGGAACGCGCGGCCGGACTCACGGGGCGTCAGGACGCCCGTTCGCTCGACGTGCTGGCCGTGGCGCTGGCCTCGGCCGGCCGCTTCGACGACGCGGTGCGCACCGCCCGCGAGGCCCTCGGCAAGGCGGCGCCGCCGCTCTCCGACGCCATCGGCGCGCGGTTGCGGCTGTTCGAGCGCGGCGAGCCGTTCGTGGACCGCGAGTAGCGCGACACTCGGCAGCTCTAAAGAGCTGCCCTACGACGCCTCGACACACGTAGGGCAGAGCTTCAGCTCTGCCTGCGCTGAAAACGCTCTCTAGGCTTGCCACGGTCAATCGTGGCCGGGTACGCTTCCCGGCCATGTCCCGATCCTCCCTCGTGCCGCTCCTGGCGCTCGTTGGCGCCGTCCTGCTCCAATATCCGCTGGCCGGCCAGTCCACGCCGCTGCGCGGGTTCTCGTCCGACGCCGTGGCCGCCCAGCGGGCGCTCGAGGATCGGTTCAAGGCCGTGCCCGACCCGGCGCGGCTCCGCGAATACATGCAGGCGATGTCGGCCGAGCCCCACGTCGCCGGACGACCGGGCTCGAAGAAGGTCGCCGAGTACGCCCTCGAGAAGTTCAAGTCGTTCGGGCTCGATGCGTCGATCGAGATCGCCGAGGCCTACATGCCGTGGCCGCAGGAGCGCCGGCTCGAGATGGTGCAGCCGACCGGACGCGCGATGCTCATCCAGGAGCCGCCGGTCCCGCAGGATCCCGACTCGCTCGACGAGGACCAGACGCCGACCTACAACGCCTACTCGGCCGACGGTGAGGTCACCGGCGAGATCGTCTACGTCAACTTCGGCATGCCGGCGGACTACGAGGAACTGGAGAAAGCCAAAGTCAGCGTGAAGGGCAAGATCGTGCTGGCCCGCTACGGCGGGGGCTGGCGTGGCATCAAGCCCAAGGTGGCCTGGGAGCACGGCGCCATCGGCTGCCTGATCTACTCGGATCCGAAGGACGACGGGTTCTACCAGGGCGACGTGTTCCCGGCCGGCCCCTACCGTCCGGAGTACGGCGTCCAACGCGGCAGTGTCATGGACATGCCGATCCACACCGGCGACCCGCTCTCGCCCGGCTGGGGCGCCGAGCCGGGTGGCCGCAAGCTGCCGGTGGCCGAGGCGAAGACGATCCTGAAGATCCCGGTGATGCCCATTGCCTGGGGTGACGCCAAGCCGCTGCTGGAAGCCATGCGCGGTCCGGTAGCGCCGGAGGCCTGGCGCGGCGCCCTGCCGACCACCTACCGGCTCGGTCCCGGTCCCGCGGCGGTGCGGCTCAAGCTGTCGTTCGACTGGCAGAACCGCCCGCTCTACAACGTGATCGTCCGCATCGACGGCAGCACCTTCCCCGACGAGTGGGTGATCTTCGGCAACCACCACGACGCCTGGGTGAACGGCGCCGACGATCCGATTAGCGGCGCGGTCTCGCTGATGGAGGTGGCGCGCGGCCTCGGCGAACTGGTGAAGGGCGGCTGGAAGCCGAAGCGCACGATCATCCTGGCACTGTGGGACGGCGAGGAGTGGGGCCTGCTGGGTTCGACCGAGTGGGCCGAGAAGCACGACGCGGAGCTGCGCGGCAAGGGCGTGGTCTACATCAACACCGACGGCACCGGGAAGGGCTGGCTGCAGGCCGGTGGCTCGCACTCCCTGCAGCAGTTCATCACCGAGGTGGCGCGCGACGTGAACGACCCGCAGACCGGCAAGCCGGTGCTGGAACTGGCCAGGCGCAAGGCCATCGAGGGGCTGCCCGAGGCCGAGCGGCCCGAGGCCGAGAAGGACCCCGCGTTCCGGATCGCGCCGCTGGGATCGGGCTCCGACTTCACGCCGTTCCTGCAGCACCTCACCCTGGCGTCGCTCAACCTCGGGTTCGGCGGCGACAGCCCCGGCGGCGTGTATCACTCGGTCTACGACTCCTTCGAGTGGTACACGAAGTACTCGGACGGCGACTTCACCTACGGCCGCACGCTGGCCCAGGTGACCGGCACCGCGGTGCTCCGGCTGTCGGAGGCCGCCGTGCTGCCGTTCCGCTTCTCGGACATGTCCGACACGCTCGCCCGCTACGTGGCCGAGGTCCAGAAGCTGCACGCCGGCAAGAAGGACGCCCCGGCCATCGACTTCACGCCGCTGGCCAACGCCGTGACCGCGCTGTCGCGATCGGCCCAGGCGTTCGAGAAGTCGTACGGGACGGTGCCCGGGGCCAGTGCCAAGGCCCTGCAGGTGCAGCAGGAAGCGCTCAAGGTGATCAACCAGCTCGTCTACTCGTCCGAGCGCCGGCTCGGCAACGAGAAGGGGCTGCCGCGCCGCGACTGGTTCCAGCACCAGATCTACGCGCCCGGGTTCTACACCGGCTACGGCGTCAAGACCCTGCCGCAGATCCGCGAGGGGATCGAAGAAGGCCATTGGGACGAGGCGAAGGAGGGCGTCACGAAGATCGCCGCCGCCGTGAACGGCCTGGCCGAACAGGTCGAGCGCGCCAGCGCCGGGCTGAGTCGGATACGATAGGCGCCTCCCCCCGTCCGGTGACACTCGTGCGGATCGGCAGCGTCGGCGCGCCACCACGCCTCGCCATCCAGAAAGGTCAATCCGATGGCGCGACATCTCTGCCTCGTCGCCGTGCTCACCTTGGCCGCGTGCAGTGACGACGATTCCCCGACCGGCCCCTCGACCCCGCGGGTCAGCTTCTTCGTGACCAGCCAGACCAGCGTCACCGGGAATCTCGGCGGACTGGCCGGCGCCGACGCCACATGTCAGCGTCTGGCCATGGCCGCCGGGTCCCCCGCCAATCGCACGTGGCGCGCCTATCTGAGCGTCGAGCGGGGTGCCAACGCTCTGCCCGGCCATGCCCGCGATCGCATCGGCCAGGGGCCTTGGTACAACGCGCAGATGCAGCTGGTGGCCAACACCGTCGCCGAGCTCCACAGCCGGCAGGGCGACGCTGCGATCTTCCTCGACGAACGTGGCCAGCGCGTCAACGGCCAGTGGACGGGATCGCCGGCCCCGAACGAGCACGACATCCTGACCGGTTCGAACGCCGATGGCACCGTCGCGGCCGGGCTGACCTGTGGCGACTGGACCTCCGACTCCGCGGCCGTGTCGGCCCAGGTCGGACATTCGGACGGCTTCGGTCCGAACCAGAGCCGCGATGGCACGCTGGCGTCGTGGAACTCCGCGCACACCATGCTGAACTGCAGCAACACGGCCCCTCGCGGCGGTGCCGGGCGCTTCTACTGCTTCGCCCGGTAGGGCCGATCGCGTGCGCTGACGCGGACGGGGACCCTCGACGGGTGATCCGACGCAGCGCTGGAACCGTTCGGCCGTCGACGCTGCTATAGTCCAACGAGGTACCGCCAGGGGCATCTCTGCTTCGCGAACAGCGGCTAGCGGCTAGGGGCTAGCGGCTAGGAAGCACAGGGATTGAGAACGCACCCTTGGAACCTGATCCGGTTCATACCGGCGAAGGGAGAGCGGAGATGAGCGCGACAGATTCCACCGTCCCCGGCGACTACGCCGAGGCGTTTCCCAACAGCTTCCGCGTCTACGACGAGGCCACGGTCTCCACACCCGGGGGCGCGTTCCCGATCCGCGTGCCGATGCGCGAGGTGCGGCTCGAGGCCGGCGAGCCGCCGGTGCGGCTCTACGACACGAGCGGGTCACGCGGCGGCGACGTCCGCGCCGGCCTGCCGAAGCTGCGCGAGCCCTGGGTGGCGGCGCGGCGCGGCCACGCCTCGCCGACGCAGCTGCACTACGCCCGCCAGGGCGAGATCACGCCCGAGATGGCGTTCGTCGCCGCCCGCGAAGGACTGCCGGCGACCTTCGTCCGCGACGAGGTCGCCCGCGGCCGGGCGATCATCCCGGCCAACGTCCGCCACCTCGAGCTCGAGCCGATGATCATCGGCCGCAACTTCCTGGTGAAGATCAACGCCAACATCGGCAACTCGGCGGTGTCGTCGTCGATCGACGAGGAAGTGGAGAAGCTGCGCTGGGCGACCCTGTGGGGCGCCGACACGGTGATGGACCTGTCCACCGGCAAGCAGATCCACGAGACCCGCGAGTGGATCCTGCGCAACTCGCCGGTGCCGATCGGCACCGTGCCGATCTACCAGGCGCTCGAGAAGGTCGGCGGCCGGCCCGAGGACCTCACCTGGGAGATCTACCGCGACACGCTGGTCGAACAGGCCGAGCAGGGCGTGGACTACTTCACCGTGCATGCCGGCGTGCTGCTGCGCTACGTGCCGCTGACGGCGCACCGGATGACCGGGATCGTCTCGCGCGGCGGCTCGATCATGGCCAAGTGGTGCCTGGCGCACCACCAGGAGAGCTTCCTCTACACGCGCTTCCGCGACATCTGCGAGATCATGCGCGCCTACGACATCAGCTTCTCGCTCGGCGACGGGCTGCGGCCCGGGATCGATCGCCGATGCCAACGACGAGGCGCAGTTCGCCGAGCTGAAGACCCAGGGCGAGCTGACTCGGATCGCCTGGGAGTTCGACGTCCAGGTGATGAACGAGGGCCCCGGCCACGTCCCCATGCACCTCATCAAGGAGAACATGGACAAGCAGCTGGAGTGGTGCGACGAAGCGCCGTTCTACACCCTGGGTCCGCTCACCACCGACGTCGCGCCGGGCTACGACCACATCACCTCGGCCATCGGCGCGGCGATGATCGGCTGGTACGGCACGGCGATGCTGTGCTACGTGACGCCCAAGGAGCACCTGGGCCTGCCCAACCGCGACGACGTCAAGGCCGGGGTCATCGCCTACAAGATCGCCGCGCACGCCGCCGATCTCGCCAAGGGCCATCCGCGGGCCCGCGTCTGGGACGACGCGCTCAGCAAGGCGCGGTTCGAGTTCCGCTGGGAAGATCAGTTCAACCTGTCGATGGACCCGGTCACCGCGCGCGCCTACCACGACGCCACGCTGCCGGCCCACGGCGCCAAGGTCGCGCACTTCTGCTCGATGTGCGGTCCCAAGTTCTGCAGCATGGAGATCACGCAGCAGCTGCGCCGCGAGGCCCAGCAGGGCATGGCCGAGAAGAGCGAGGAGTTCAAGAGGCTCGGCGAGATCTACGTGGCCTCGCCGGATTGATCCGGTGAGCGACCTGCTGATCTGGCGATCTAGCGATCGCCGGGCGGGGTCCCGGGCGGCGCCGGCACGATCTGGATCACCGTTGGGAAGCGCTCGGGCCGCGCGCCCGGGGTCGGATTCGGATAGCCGGCCGAGCCATTGAAGGTGTAGTCCTTGATCGTGACGCTCGGCGGGAACGCCATCGTCTCGTCGCGGAAGCGGCCGGTCTCGAAGATGTGCGTCGGCGGCACCTCGAACACCAGGTTGCCGCGCTCCTTGAGCAGGTTGCGGTAGTAGGTGACCAGCTCGGCGAAGGGCGTGGTCGCGCCGAACAGGTAGTAGCGCTGGTTGCGGCCGGCGTCGTAGGCCCGCAGGAACACCGCGTTCGGATAGAGCGGCACCCCGAGCTCGGCCTCGGTGGGAGCGCCCGGCTGCGCGGCGGCTCCGGCCGGGGTCGGGACCGGCGTCTTGGGTGGCGGCGTCTGGGAGGCCGGCCGGGCGGAGTTGTTCCCGCCCGGCGCTGGCGGCGGCGCCTGGGCGCCCGCGGTCGACCACGTGGCCGCCACGACGAGCGCGAACACGCGCGAGCAGCGGGTGTGCGAAGACATTCCTGCATTATAGGATCCGGCCCGAGCCCGGGAGCCCGGGCGACGAGACCCGCCGACGATGCCCCATCCGCTGGAAGCGTTCTGCCGCGCGCACGAGGCGTGGCTCTTCGAGCTCATCGAGACTCTGGTCGCCATCGAGTCTCCCACCGACGACAAGGCCGCGGTGGACCGCTGCGGCGCCGAACTGCGGGCGCGCGCCGCCGCGGCCGGCCTGCAGACGCGGGTCGAGACGCGGCCCGACGCCGGCGATCACACCCTCATCGAGATCGGCGCCGGCCGTCCGCGGGTGCTGCTGGTCGGTCACGTCGATACGGTGTGGCCGTTCGGGCAGCTGGCCCGCATGCCGCTCGTGAGGCGCGATGGCCGCCTGTGCGGACCCGGGGTGCTCGACATGAAGGCGGGTGTCGCCATGGGCCTGCTGGCGGCGCGGGCGGTCTTCGAGACCTCGCCGCCCGGCTCGGGGACGGTGGCGATGCTCTGCACCTCCGACGAGGAGACCGGCAGCCGCACCTCGCGCAGCCTGATCGAGACCGAGGCGCTTGCCAGCGACGCCGCGCTGGTGCTCGAGCCGGCGCTGGCCGGCGGCGCGCTCAAGACCAGCCGCAAGGGCATCGGCCAGTATCACCTCGCCGTCACCGGCGTGGCCGCCCACGCCGGTGTCGACCCCGGCAAGGGCGTGAGCGCCGTGCGCGAGCTGGCGCGGCAGATCCTGGATCTGGAGCGCCTTCACGACCTCGAGCGCGGCATCTCGGTGAACGCCGGCGTCATCGCCGGCGGCACCCGTCCCAACGTCGTGGCCGCGGAGGCGCTGGCGATCGTCGACGTGCGCGCGCCGTCACTGGCCGACGCCGCCCGGATCGACGCGGCGTTTCGCGCCTTGCGGCCGCACCTGGCCGGCGCCCGGCTGGCGGTCACCGGCGGGTTCGAGCGGCCGCCGATGGAGCGCTCCGCCGGCGTGGCCGCGCTCTATGCGCAGGCGCAGGCGGCGGCGGCCGAGCTCGGCCAGTCGATCGCCGAAGGCGGCACCGGCGGCGGATCCGACGGCAATCTCACCGCCGCGCTGGGCGTGCCGACCCTCGATGGCCTGGGAGCGATAGGCGATGGCGCGCACGCCCTCCACGAGCACGTCGAGATCGATCGCCTGGTGCCGCGCGCTGCGCTGCTCGCGGTGCTGCTGGCCCGGCTCCTGTCATCGGCCGGTTCGCTGCCACGGGGCCACGGCCCGATGTAGCAGAGCTTTAGCTCTGCCTCTGCCGCGGAGGCAGAGCGTCAGCCCTGCCGGCCGCGGCGGACCTGAAGGTCCACCCTACGTGCTCCCGCGCCGGCTCTCGCGAGCGCCGACGAACCGCATCGGCAACTGCCGCGGCGGCTCGGGCGGCGCCGCCGGCGGGTCAGGCTCGGCCGGGTGGCGCCGGTGGCTCACGCCGTATTTGGCCTTGAGCAGCCCGACCATCCGCTGCACTTCGTCGGTGTAGTCGCCCGTCGCGTACTTGCCGGCGTAGAGACGCTCGTAGCCGTCGACGAGGTGGGGATACTCCCGGGCGAGGATCCGCATGAAGTGCGTGCGCGTGCCGCCTTCGAGGTGCAGCACCATCGCCCCGACCGAGCGGGCGCCGTGATCGGCGGCGGCCTTGAGCGTGGCTTCGACCAGCGAGGCCCTGGTCGTGACCCCCGGGACCAGCGGCGCCATGAGCACGCCGCAGTGGAGGCCGGCGTCGCTCAGCGCACGGACGGCGCGGAGGCGCTGGAGCGGTGACGCCGTCCCGGGCTCGAGCCGCCGCCAGGCGTCGTCATCGACGCTGGGAATGCTCAGGTAGACCGAACAACTGGCCACGGCGGCCAGTTGCTGCAGCACGTCGATGTCGCGCACGACCATCGGCCCCTTGGTGACGACGCCCACCGGCGTCCGCTGATCACGGCACGCCTCCAGGCTGCCCCGGGTGAGACCGTAGCGTCCCTCGATCGGCTGATACGGGTCGGTGGCGGTGCCGAGCGCCACCTGCTCGTGCGTCCAGGAGGGCTTGGCCAGCTCCCGCCGCAACACCTCCACGAGGTTCGTCTTCACGAAGATCACCGAGGCGAAGTCGTCGCCGGCGCCCAGCTCGAGCTGATGCTGGTAGCGGCGGGCGAAGCAGTAGTGGCAGCCGTGCGTGCAGCCCCGGTAGGGGTTGAGCGTCCAGCGGAACGGCATGCCCTCGACGCGGTTCAGTGCCGAGCGGCAGCGGACCTCCTGGTAGGTGGCGTGGTCGGCGCGCTGCACCGCATCGGGCAGCGCCGCCACGCCGCCCGCCTTCACCAGCGCGGCGATGTCGCGAGTGGTCGGACGCGAGTTGCCCAGGTCGAAGAGCGCCGGGGACGCCTTGGCCATGGCCATCTCACTATTTCGCCTTTTGTTCGCCTCAGTCAAGCGGGCACTCGACCGCGGGGTCGGACTGCCCTGGGCGGCTCAGGCCGTGTCCAGCGCGGACCTCGCTCGCGCCAGTAGTCGAGGAGCGCGTCGAGCGTCTCGTCGAGGCTCAACCGCGGCGCCCAGCCGGTGTCGGCGGCGAGGCGCGCCGCGCTGCCGACGATGACCGGCGTGTCGACCGGCCGCATCCGCGCCGGATCGATGGTCACCTCGACGGGCACGCGCACCCGTGAGCGCAAGCCGTCGAGCAGCGCCTGCGCCGACACCGCCCGTCCCGTGCACACGTTGTAGCAGGCGCCCGGCCGCCCGCGCGCCAGCAGCGCGAGGTAGGCGCGCACGGTGTCACGCACGTCGGTGACGTCGCGCTCGGCGGCGAGGTTGCCGACGGCGATCGTCGGCGGGGCGAGTCCCGCCTCGATCGCGGCCAGCTGGCGGGCGAAGCTCGCCGCCGCGAACGCCGGCGACTGCCCCGGGCCGATGTGGTTGAACGAGCGCGTGACGATGGCCGGGATGCCGTGCTCACGCCACGCCGTCATCGCCACCATCTCCTGCGCCAGCTTGCTGGTGCCGTAGGGCGTGTTGGGCGCGATCGGGGAGTCTTCGGTGAGCGGCGCCGGCGACGCCTGGTAGATCGCCGCCGAACCCGTGACCAGCACGCGTGGGCGCAGGCCGTGGGCGTAGAGGCCGTCGAAGAGATGGGCGGTGCCGACGACGTTGCTGGCCAGCGTGTCGACGGCCTGCGCCCAGGAATCGCCGACGTGGGCGACGCCGGCGCAGTGCAGGATCGCTGCCGGTCGATCGAGGGCGAGCGCGGCGCTGACGGCGGCGCGGTCCTGCAGCTCGACGGCCCGCCACGTCACGCCGGCGGCCGCCGGTGGCGCCGAATCGGGCCGATGCCAGCCCACCACCGGGCGGTCGGTCAAGCGCGGCGAGCAGGTGGCGGCCGACGAACCCCGCGGCCCCGGTGACGAGCGTTGGCAGCATCAGTAGCTGGCGCCGCCGAAGTTGCCGAAGAAGTTCGAGAAGGTGCCGAGGCCGGCGAGGGTGAAGCCGAGGTTGAACCGGCGGATCTTCGGGGTCCCCGCCGCGGCGAAGAAGCCAATCGACTGTTCCTGATACTCGAGGATGATCCCGCAGCACTGCGCGTTGTAGAAGACGGTGCCGCGCTGCTGCATGATCCGCTCCTGCTCGATGTCCCAGTAGATCGAGTAGCTGGTGCCCAGGCGCTCGTCCTTGAAGATCAGCCGCGAGGTGCCGTTGAGCGTCTGCGTGGGGTAGAACGACGACAGGCTGCGGCTCCATGCCACGGCGACCTGCTTGTTGGGGACGCCGTAGTCGGCGCCGGTGGATACCGAGAGCATCTTGGAATAGACGGCGTCGTACTCCATGCGGGCGGTGGCCCCCACATGAGTGAACGGCTGCGAGCGCAGGTTCAGCGACACCGGCGAGTAGTTGCTCGGTGGCCGCCCGCCGCCGGCGTCGATGTAGCTCGACTGGTAGGTGGGGTCGAAGCGGCTGGCGCGCTGGTCGGTGTAGTAGCTCTGCGACACGCTCAGCGCCAGCAGATCACGGGGCGCGCTGGCCAGCGCCGAGGCGCCGGGCGTCGTCGCGCCTTTGCGGACCAGCACGCGGTTGGTGATCCCGTAGGTCATCCTTGTCACCCCGCCGATGACCCGGTCGTACGAGCTGCCCAGCAGCACCACCTTCTCTTCGCCCTCGATCTTGGTGGTGCGCTGGATCGCGAAGCTCGGCTCGATGACGTGCTTCAGCCGGTCGGCCAGGAAGTTGTTCGGGGTGTAGACCTTGCTGAACACCGGGCCGAGCACCTCGGCCCGCAACTCGGTGTAGTTGCGCGTATACGGCTCGGACACCTGCGCCCCGTCCTCGTCCAGGCTCTCGCTGTACCAGGTGGTGCGGTTGGCCGCGTGCAGGTTGAGGTTGATGTAGGTCAGCCCGCTGATCGGCATCCGCAGCGTCGGGGTGATGTCGAAGCGGTTGAGGCTGCTGTCGATCTCGTTGTCGCCGTCGCGCAGGATGTAGAGGGGGTGCGCCGCCTCGGACTGCAGCGCCGCGTAGACCGGCAGCCGCCCCAGCCGCCGGTTCGAGATCGCCGCCGTCAGGCTGGGCAACGACCCGGTGATCCGCGAATAGCTGCTGGTGAAGAACTGCCGGCTCTGTTGCGCCGTCGCCGAGGCGTTCAGCAACTGCCACGAGCCCGAGACGTTGCCGTTCCAGGTGCTCTGGCTCTGGGTGGCGTTGAAGACGTTCTGCTGGTAGAGCGGGTTGAGGGTGAGGTTGGACGAGTAGTCGATGCGGGCGCGGGCCTTGAGCCGCAGCGGCAGGTCCTGGTTGATCGAGCCGTTCAGCAGGACGCTGCGGGATTCGGGCACCTCGTAGCCGTCGACGTTGGCTGCCTTCTGCAACAGGCGGTAGGCCCGCAGGTCACCGGCGTTGGTGGCCGAGCGCAGCCAGCGGTACTCGGTGCCGTAGCCCTGGCCGGTCTGCGTGAACCAGTCGTGCAGCACGGTCAGGTCCTGGCTGCGGGTGATGGCCCAGAAGAAGGCGTTGCTCACCGACTGGCCCTGGTAGGAGGAGCGGCCGTAGGTGGGCAGCAGGAAGCCGGTGGCCCGATCGTCGTCCTGGATCGGGTAGTAGAGGATCGGCAGGTAGAAGACCGGCACGTCCTTGACCCGCATCACGGCGTTGCGGAGCACGGCGTAGTCGCCGACGTTGATCGAGACCGAGCCGGCCACCAGCTCCCACCGCGGCGTCGGCTGCACGCAGGTGGTGAAGCCGCCCTTGCTGATCCGGTAGCGATCCTCGCCGGTCTTCTCCACGGTCTCGCCGTAGAAGTACACGTCGGGCTCGAGGGCGCCGAACATGCTCTTGTCGGCCTTCTCGCCCAGCGAAGCCAGCCCCGAGGCGGTGTAGAACGTGCCGGTGCCGGCCCGGGTGTAGAACGTCGCGCGCTCGGCCGCGATGCGCGCCGTGGCCGTTTCGTAGACGACGGTGCCCGACGCCTCGAGCCGATTCTCGGCGGTGAACAGGTCGACGACGTTGGCGTAGAACTTCTGTCCCGGAACCTCTTCGTTCTCGAGCTCGACCTGCCCGGTGAAGCGCCAGTGGCCCTCGTCGATCTGCTCGATGCGGAACTGCTTGCTGTTGTAGCCGGGCACCTGCGCCGTCGCGGTCGCGGCACCGGCGGTCGCCACCAGGACGCAGGCACAGAAGAAGCGGGTCGTCATGACGATCGGCCACGGCCGCGAGGCCCTCGTCGCAGCGTATCACGCCGATCGAAAGCCTCCGCGGGCGAGCAGCGCCGCGCGCAGCGGCCCGGCGATGAAGATCGATCCGGCGATCACCACCGGGGCGGCGTGTCGAAGCGCTTCCTGCACGGCGTCCCACGGATCGTCGATGGCCGTGACCTCGCGCGTACCGCCGCCGAGCCTGGCGATGGCCGCCGCCAGCTCGCGTGCGTCGGTGGCGCGCGGCGAGTCGGCGCGCGTGGCGAACACGCGACGGGCGTGTGGCACGAGCGGGCGGAGCACGCCGCCGATGTCCTTGTCGCGCATCACCGAGGTCACCAGCGAGACCTCCGGCACGGCCGCCTCCTCGAGATAGGACGCCAGGGCCCGGGCACCGGCCGGATTGTGCGCCGCGTCGACCAGGACGCGGGCGCCGGTCCCGGGGTGCCGCAGCCACTCGAGGCGCGCCGGCCAGCGCACGTCGCGCAGACCGGCGAGGACGTCGTCCTGGCCCACCAGCAACGGCGTGTTCGCGGCGAGAACCTCGAGCGTCCGCACCGCCACGGCGGCGTTGGCCGCCTGGTGCCTGCCCGCCAGCCCGAGGCGAACGGCCGGATAGGCTCGTACCGGGGTGGTGATGTCGACGACGGCGTGTCCGGCCTCCAGCATCGCGGTCATGTCCACCGTGTCGGCCACCGGTACGACCGGCGCTCCAGCTTTGGCGGCGGCGGCCACGACGACGTCGAACGCTTCCGGGACGAGGGCGCCGACCACCAGGGGGACGCCGCGCTTGGCGATGCCGGCCTTCTCGGCGGCGATGGCGGCCAGCGTGCTGCCCAGGTGGCGCTCGTGATCGAGGTCGATGCTGGTGATGGCCGCAACGGCCGGACGCACGACGTTGGTCGCGTCGTGGCGCCCGCCCAGCCCCACCTCCACGACTGCGACGTCCACGGCGGCATCGGCGAAGGCGAGGAACGCGGCCGCGGTCGAGACCTCGAAGAAGGTGGGGCTGGCAGGGAGGTCGCCACCGGCCACGAGGTCGTCCACCACGGCGAACACGCGGCCGAGGGCCTCCTCGAGCGCCGCCGGCAGGATGTCGACGCCGTTCACCGCCACCCGCTCTTCGAGCCGCACCAGGTGCGGCGAGGTGTAGCGCCCCGGGCGCCATCCCGCCGCCCGCAGCGCCGTGTCGATCATCGCCGTGACCGAGCCCTTGCCGTTGGTGCCGGCGACGTGAACGCTCGGGTAGCGCGCGTGTGGATCGCCCAGGGCCTGCAACATGACGCGCATGGCGTCGAGGCCGAGCTTGATGCCGAACTGCTCGAGGGCGAGGAGCCGCTCGACGTGGGCTCGTCATCGGCCAGGGCCGGGACTCAGCCCGCCATGGGCGGGGCCGGCACCGCGCCGGCCGCCGCCGGCGTCGCGCCCATGAAGCGCAGCAGCCTGGCGACGGTGGCCTTCATCTCGCGCCGGTCGACCACGAGGTCGAGCATGCCGCGTTCGAGCAGGAACTCGCTGCGCTGGAAGCCCGCCGGCAGCTTCTGGCGGATCGTCTGCTCGATCACCCGCGGCCCGGCGAAGCCGATGAGCGCCTTCGGCTCGGCCAGGATGACGTCGCCGAGCATGGCGAAGCTGGCGGTCACGCCGCCGGTGGTCGGGTCGGTGAGGATCGAGACGAAGGGCAGCTGCGCGTGGTCGAGCCGGGCGAGCGCCGCCGCGACCTTGGCCATCTGCATCAACGAGAGCGCGCCTTCCATCATCCGGGCGCCGCCGCTGCACGAGACGATGAGCAGCGGCAGCCGGCTGCTCGATGGCCGCTTCGATCGCCCGCACCAGCTTCTCGCCCATCACCACGCCCATGCTGCCGCCGATGAAGCCGTACTCCATCGCGGCGGCGATGGCCGGCAGCCCGTCGATGGCGCCGGCCCCGACGACGATCGCGTCCTTGAGCCCGGTGGCCTTGCGGCTGGCGGCCAGCCGCACCGCATAGGGCTTGGTGTCGGTGAAGGTCAGCGGATCGTTGGACTGCAGGCCGGCGTCGTGCTCGATCCACTGCTCGTCGTCGAAGATCGTCCGCAAGCGCTCGACGGCGGTGAGCCGGAAATGATGGGCGCACTTCGGGCAGACGCTGAGCGACTTGGCCAGATCCTTCTGGTAGATGATCGTGTCGCACTCGGGACACTTCACCCACAGGCCCTCGGGCACCCGGCTCGACGTGCCGGGAGCCACCATCGGCTTGCGGGCTTTCTTGAACCAGGCCATCGGCAGTCAGCTTAACAGAGGCGTCTCAGCGCCGGGTGCGCGGCACGTAGTAACGCGTGCCGTGGGTGTGGGCGTGCACCTGCTTCACCAGGTCGTCCAGCGCCTCGTCGTCGTGCTCGGGATCGAACTGCGACGTCTCGACGACCAGCAGCGGGGTCGCGGTGTAGTGGAAGAAGTAGTGCTGGTAGGCCTCGTTCAATTCCCGCAGGTACTCGGCGTCGGGGCGCGGCGTGTCGTCCTCGGGCTCGTGGTCACGGGCCGCGGCGCGCGCCAGCAGCACCTCGGTGGGGGTCTGCAGGTAGACGACCAGGTCGGGCACGGGCACGTCGCGGGCCAGCAGATCGAACAGCCGCTGGTAGATGAACAGCTCGTTGTCGTCGAGGTTGAGGAACGCGAAGATCTTGTCCTTGTCGAAGACGTAGTCGCAGACCGCGCTCTGCTGGAAGAGGTCGGCCTGACGCAGCGCCGACAGCTGCCGGTGGCGGTTGAGCAGGAAGAACAGCTGCGCCTGCAGCGCGGCGCCGGGACGGTCGCTGTAGAAGTCGGCCAGGAACGGATTCTCGGACCGCTCCAGCACCGCGGTCCCTTCGAGCCTGGCGGCGAGCCGTTCGGCGAGCCTGGTCTTGCCCGACCCGATTGGCCCGTCGATCGCGAGGTAGCGGAAGGCCACGGCGGGCGAGTATACCAGCGCGTTCCGGCCGGCCGGTGAGGCCCGCGGTGCATGGTATCGTGATGGCCCCGACCACAGGAGATCCGCCGCCCGTGCACATCGATCGACTCGACGTCCGACTGCTCAAGCTGCCCCTGGCCCACTTCTTCGAGACGAGCTTCGGACGGTCGTACGACCGCACGTTCCTGCTGATCCGCCTGGCGGGCGAGGGCCAGGCCGGCTGGGGCGAGTGCGTCGCCGAGGCGCACCCGTACTACAGCTCCGAGACCACCGAGACGACCTGGCACGTCATCACCGAGTTCCTGGCGCCGCGGGTCCTCGGCAAGAGCTTCGCCCATCCCCGCGAGGTGTTCCCGGCCCTGGCCCGCGTGCGCGGCCACAACATGGCCAAGGCGGCCGTCGAGATGGCGGCGTGGGACCTCTACGCGCGTTTGCAGGGCCAGCCGCTGTCGGCGGCGCTCGGCGGCACCCGCGACCGGATCGCGTCGGGCGTCTCGATCGGCATCCAGGATTCGCTCGACCAGCTGGTGGCCAAGGTAGAGAAGGAGCTGGCCGCCGGCTACCGGCGGATCAAGATCAAGATCAAGCCGGGCTGGGATCTGAACGCGGTCGAAGCGGTGCGGGCCAAGTACCCGGACATCCTGCTGATGGTCGACGCCAACGCCGCCTACTCGGTTGGCGACGGCGCGCACCTGGCGAAGCTCGATGCTTACAAGCTGATGATGATCGAGCAGCCGCTCGAGTACGACGACGTGATGGATCACGTGCAGCTGCAGAAGGAGATCGCCACGCCGATCTGCCTCGACGAGTCGATTCACACGGTGCGCGTCGCCCGCGATGCGATCGAGGCCGGGGCCTGCAAAATCATCAACATCAAGCCGGGCCGGGTCGGCGGCCATGCCGAGTCGATCCGGCTGCACGACCTGTGTCAGCAGCATGGCATCCCGGTGTGGCACGGCGGCATGCTCGAATCGGGCATCGGCCGCGCCCACAACATCCACCTGGCCAGCCTGCCCAACTTCACCCTGCCGGGCGACATCGCGGCGAGCAAGCGCTACTACGTGCCCGATCTCATCGAGCCGGGCATCGAGGTCGCCGCCGACGGGACCATCCCGGTGCCGACCGGACCGGGCATCGGTGTGACCATCGTCGACGAGCGCGTCGCCGCGGCCACCCTGCGCCACGTGTCGCTGGACGCTGCCGCGGTGCCGGCGGGGCGCTGATCGCCGATGCAGCGACGCCCGGCTCGCACCCGCTGGTGGTGGGCACCCGCCGCGGCGTTGTTCTGCTCGGCGTGCGCGGCCTCGGCGCCGGCGCCGACCCTGGCTCCGGGCGCGCCGCCCCCGCCCGCCACCTTCGAGCAGAAGATGGCGGCGATCCTGCGCCTCGAGGATCGCCGGGTCATCGAGGAGCCGTCAACCGCGCCCGGGGCTGTCACGTCGCTGGTCGAGCTGCTGGCGGATGGCGAGGGCCGGGTCCGGCGGCGATCGGCATTGGCCATCGGCCGCACCGGCCTGGCCGCCGGAGTCGCCCCGCTCGTCGGGCTGATGACCAGTGATCGCGAGCCCGAGGTGCGCGCGATGGCGGCGTTCGCGCTGGGCCTCGTCGGCGACGGCGCGGCCGTCGAGCCGCTGGTGACCGCGCTGTCCGACGCGGATGCCCGCGTGCAGGGACGCGCCGCCGAGGGCCTTGGCCTCATCGGCCAGGCCACGGCCGCCGAGGCGGTCGCCCGGATGGTCACCACCCACGTCGCTGCGGGCGTGCTCACGGGCATCGACTCCGACGAGCAGCGCCATCCCCTGGCGGCGCCAGTCGAGGCGGTGCGCCTGGGCATCTACGCTCTCGTGCGGCTCGGCGACATCACGGCGCTTCGCCAGGCCGTGCAGACGGCCGAGGGCCCACCGGCCAGCGACTGGTGGCCCCTCGCCTACGCCATGCAGCGGATCGGCCATGCCGACGCGTTGCCGCTCCTGCGTGGCTGGCTCTATCGGGGTGGCGCCCTCACTCGCGCCTTCGCGGTGAAGGGCCTCGGCGCCCTGAAGGACGCCACGTCGAGAACGGCGCTCGAGGCGCTGGCGGCCGACCCCCGGCAGCCGTTGGGCGTGCGGGTGCAGTCCATCCGCGGCCTCGGAGCGATCGGCGACCCGCGATCGGCCGCGACCCTCACGGCGCTGCTACCCCGGGCCACCGCCGGCGCACTCCGCCTCGAGGCCACCGCGGCCATCGGCGCCCTCGGCCGACCGGAGCTCGCCCAGGCGCTCATCGACCATCTCGAGGACGCCTGGCCGCCGATGCGCGCCGCCGCCCAGGCGGCGATGGCGAAGAGCGACGGCAACGAGTTCATGCTGGTCATGTCGGGGCTCGACAACGATCCTGAATGGAGCGTGCGTGCGGCCCTGGCGACGACGCTGGGCGGCTTTCCGCCGGCGTCGGCCGCACCGCGCCTGGCGCAGCTGGCCGCCGATCCCGACCCCAAGGTCGTTGCGGCGGCGCTGCGGGCGATGGCCGCCCTGAAGCTTCCCGGCACCGAGACGCGACTGACCGCCGCGCTGGCCCACACCGATCCGGCGGTCCGAATGGCGGCAGCCGAGGGACTGGGAGCGCTCAAACCCGCGGGCGCTGCCGAGTCGCTGGCCCGGGCGCTCGAGGCGTCCAGCGCCGACACCACCTACATCGCCCGCGCGGCCATGCTGGCGGGGATCGCCGCGGTCGAAGGGCCGGCAGCGGTGCCGCGCCTCGAGACCGCCCTGTCGGATCCGTCGTGGCCGGTCCGCGTGCGCGCGGCCAGCCTGCTGACCGGCGTCGCACCGGGGACGCCGGCGCTGGCGGCGCGACCGGCGCCTCCCAACACCGAGCCGACAGTCGAGGCCGTGGAGGCGATGGCCGCGGCCCTCTACTCGCCGCACGTCTATGTGCGCACGAGCAAGGGCGAGCTGCGCTTCGAGCTGGCGGTGCTCGACGCGCCGCGGACCGTGGCCAACTTCGTGACCCTGGTGCGCAAGGGCTTTTTCGACGGCGCGCGGCTGCACCGCGTCGTTCCCGACTTCGTCGTGCAGGACGGCGACCCGCGCGGCGACGGTGAAGGCGGCCCCGGCTACGCGATCCGCGACGAGCTGAACGAGCGGCCGTACCTGCGGGGCAGCGTCGGGATGGCGCTGGACTGGAAGGACACCGGCGGCAGCCAGTTCTTCATCACCCTCTCGCCGCAGCCGCACCTCGACGCCCGCTATACGGCGTTCGGCCAGGTGCTGGACGGGATGGCGGTGGTGGACCGGCTCGAGCCGTGGGACGTGATCGAGTCGGTGCGGGTGTGGGACGGGCGGCAGTGGATCGCCGGGCCGGCTCGCGCGCCGCGGCCCTGACGGTCCCGCCGACGAAAAAAGGGGGCACGCATGCGTGCCCCCTGGATCTTGCAGTCGCTGAAAGCGACCTACCGCTTCTTGGCGGTCTTCTTGGTGGTCTTCTTGGCCTTCTTCGCTTTCTTCGCCATCAGTTATCCCCCCCTTCAGGTGAGATGTGTGCGGTTGGGTTGCCGCGCCACGCGATCGCGTCTGCCGCCTGGCACTCTGCGCCGCCGTGCCGGCCCCCCCGCCTCGTCTGCGCGTCGACTGCCGACCGCGCGAAATGGTGGGTGAGAGGAGAGACGGGGCAGTTTGAGTCAAACCGCCCCGAAGGCCACCGACGGCCTACTTCTTCTTCGCGGTCTTCTTCGCGGTCTTCTTCTTGGCCGCCTTCTTTGCCTTCTTCGCCATTGTTCCTCCTAAGAGACCTGACTCCGCCGAATGGCGGCCACCCACTGCCTTACTACTGGTGGCCTGAGCAGGCATCCCTCATACCAGATGTAGATTATGGATGAGAAAAAACCGATGTCAAGCACAAACAGCCGCTGTGTGTCAAAGCAAACGTCAGCGCGCGCGCTTGCGACCACGCTCGATCGCCCCGGCGCTGTCAACTACCGGTCGTGATCACCTTGTCGGCACGGACGCGCGTGTTCAGCAGCGCCGGGCTCAGATGGCGCTGGTGCGCAAGCGCTGCTTCTCGGCGTGCCGTTCGAGCGCAAGGGCGATGAGGCGGTCGACCAGCGCCGGGTACGACACGCCGCTCGCCGCCCACATCTGCGCGTACATGCTGATCGTCGTGAAGCCGGGGATGGTGTTGATCTCGTTGAGCACGAGCGCGCCAGTGGTCTTCGACAACAGGAAGTCGACCCGGGCCATGCCGGCGCCGTCGATGGCGCGAAACGCCGCCAGCGCCAGCGCCTGTACCCGGGCGGTGCAGGCGGCGTCGAGATCGGCCGGGACCACGGTCCGGGACCCCGCATCGAGATACTTCGCCTCGTAGTCGTAGAACTCGCGCGAGGGCAGCACCTCGCCGGGCAGCGACGCCTCGGGCTCGTCGTTGCCCAGGACCGCGCATTCGATCTCGCGGGCCTCGGGCACGGCGGCTTCCACCACCGCCTTGCGGTCGAAGGTGAACGCCGTCTCGAGCGCCGGCGCCAGCGCCTCCCATGTCTTCACCTTGGAGATGCCGACGCTCGAGCCCAGGTTGGCCGGCTTCACGAAGAGCGGCAGGGCGAGGGTCTGGAGCCGCGCCAGGGAGGCGTCACGATGCCGGGTCCACTCGAAACTCGACACCACCGCATGCAAGGTCTGCGGCAGCCCCGCGGCGGCGAAGGCGGACTTCATCGCCGCCTTGTCCATGCCGACCGCGGAGGCCAGTACGCCGGACCCCACGTAGGGGACGGCGGCCAGTTCCAGCAGGCCCTGCACCGTGCCGTCTTCGCCGTGCGGGCCGTGCAGGACCGGAAACACGACATCGAGCCCGAGGCCAGTGACCACGGCGCGATCCGGCTCGCCTTCGGCGTCGTCGGCCGCCGGTCGCCGCTCGATCGTGATGAGGGTGTCTTCGCCTGGATGGGAGACGACGAGCGTGTCGCGCCCGGCCCGCGGCAGCCGCGCCGCCTTCTGGCGGGCCTGCCCGATCACCTCGGCGGCCGAGAGCGCCAGCGGCGGGCGGTCGGCCAGCACCCAGCGGCCGTCCTTCTCGATGCGAATCGGCACGGCTTCGTAGCGGGCGCGGTCGAGGTGCTTGAAGATCGAGGCCGCCGATGCCACCGAGACCTCGTGCTCACCCGAGCGGCCGCCGTAGAGCACGCCGACACGCAGCTTCTTCACGCAGGGATAATAGCGGATACATGTGAGCGGCTAGCGGCTGGCGGCTAGCGGCTAGACAGCCACGATGCCCCCGACCCCGGCGTTCGGCTTTCGCGTCACCCACACCGACGGCGCCGCCCGCGCCGGCGTGATGACCACGCCGCACGGCGAGGTCGAGACGCCAGCGTTCATGCCGGTGGGCACGCAGGGCGTGGTGAAGGGCATGACCGTGCGGCTGCTCGAGGAGGCCGGCGCCAGCATCATCCTGGGCAACACCTATCATCTGTGGCTGCGGCCCGGGGACGAGCTCATCGCCCGGCGCGGTGGCCTGCACCGCTTCACCGGCTGGCCGGGACCGCTCCTCACCGACAGCGGCGGCTACCAGGTGTTCAGCCTCGCCGCCCGCCGCACGGTCGAGGAAGAGGGAGTGCACTTCCGCTCGCACCTCGACGGCAGCGCCCTCCTCCTCACTCCCGAGCGCGCCGTCGACATCCAGGCGCGGCTGGGGTCGGACATCGCGATGGTGCTCGACGAGTGTCCCCCGCACCCGTCGCCGCGCGAGGCCATCCGGACGTCGCTCGAGCTGACCACCCGGTGGGCCGGCCGGTGCCGGACCCGGCTCGAGGCGATTCGCGGCGGCGCCGCCGACGTACCGTCGCCATCGACGCCGGGCCAGGCGCAGTTCGGGATCGTGCAGGGCGGCGTGTTCGCCGACCTGCGGGTGGAAAGCGCGGCGCGGCTGGTGGAGCTCGACTTCGACGGCTACGCCCTCGGGGGCCTCAGCGTCGGCGAACCAGCCGACCTGATGTACGACGTGGTCGGCACGACGGTGCCGCACCTGCCGGCGGCCAAGCCCCGCTACCTGATGGGGGTCGGTACCCCGGCGGATCTCGTCGAGGCGGTGAGCCGGGGCGTCGATCTCTTCGACTGCGTGCTGCCGACCCGGAACGCCCGCAACGGCCAGCTGTTCACGCGACAGGGGCCGCTGAACGTCAAGAACGCCCGGTTCGCGGAGGACGACGCACCGCCCGATGCCGAGTGCGGCTGCTACACCTGCCGGCATTTCTCGCGGGCTTATCTTCGCCATTTGTTCGTGACCGGCGAGATGACCGGACGCATCCTCAACACCGTTCACAATCTGGCCTTCTACCTTGACACCATGCGGGCGATTAGAGAGGCTATTAGGTTTGGGAAGCTCGACGCGTTCAAGGCTGCGTACCTGCGCGCGCTCGAAGCCCGGCCCTTTGCTCCATGACGTGGTTCCCCCTCGCTGACCCAGGGCTGGTCCTGGCCATGGCGGCGCCGCCCAACCAGGCGGTCAGCCCCCTGGTCCAGTTCATTCCGTTCGTCCTGGTCCTGGCGATTTTCTACTTCGTCATCCTGATGCCGATGAAGCGGCGGCAGAAGAAGGTCGAGGCCTTCCTTGGTGGTCTCAAGGTGGGCGACAAGGTGGTCACCACCGGTGGGTTGTACGGATCGGTCGCGCGGCTCGAGGAGCAGACCGTCCACCTCCAGATCGCCCAGAACGTGCGCGTCGAGGTCTCCCGCGCCGCCGTCGTGGGCTACCAGGGGCAGCCGCCGGTCGCGTCCGACGCGAGCTGACACGACACAACATGACGAAGAATCTGCGCTGGAAACTCCTCACCATCCTGGCCGTGCTGGGCCTCTCGGCCTGGGCCTTCATCCCGCCGCAGGAGAAGGTGCGGCTCGGCCTCGACCTCAAGGGCGGCGTGCACCTGGTGATGCGGGTCCAGACCGACGACGCCCTGCGCGTGGAGACCGAGGCCACCGCCGACCGGCTGCGCGAGACGCTGCGCACCCAGAACATTGCCGTCGGCGGCGTGACGGTCGGCACCGCCGGCGAGTTCCGGGTCACCGGGGTGCCGCCGGCGCAGGACGCGCAGTTCCGGCAGCAGCTGGTCGACGTCGACGCGATTTACGACCGGTCGCAGTCGGTGGCCGACTACACCTTCCGGCTCAAACCCAACGTCGTCAACCAGCTCCGTGAGGAGACGGTCAACCAGGCCCTGCAGACGATCGAGCGCCGGGTCAACGAGCTCGGCGTCGCCGAGCCGGTCGTCGCCCGCCACAGCGGCAACGACCAGATCCTGGTGCAGCTCCCCGGGGTGTCGGACGTCAATCGCGCCAAGGAGATCATCCGGTCGACGGCGCTGCTCGAGCTGAAGCTGGTCGAACAGGGACCGTTCGCCGACGAGGCAGCGGCCCGCCAGGCCTTCGCCGGCAACGTGCCGCCCGACATCCAGATCCTGCCCGGCCAGAGCGAGGGCACCGCCGGCGCGCCGCCGACGACCGTCTACTACGCGGTGCGCCGCGTCGCCGCGGTGACCGGCCGAGACCTGCGTACCGCCCGGCCGTCGCTCGACGAGAACAACCGGCCGGCCGTCAGCTTCTCGCTGAACAACGAGGGCGCCCAGAAGTTCGGCACCTTCACCCAGGCCAACATCAACCGCCAGCTCGCCATCGTCCTCGACGGCCGCGTCTACTCGGCGCCCAACATCCAGGGCCGGATCGACAGCGAGGGCCGCATCACCGGCACCTTCACCCAGCAGGAGGCCGGCGACCTCGGGCTGGTGCTGCGCTCGGGCGCCCTGCCGGCGTCGCTCACCTACCTCGAGGAACGCACCGTCGGCCCGACTCTGGGCGCCGACTCGGTGCGGGCCGGGGTGATGGCGTCGGCCGGCGGGCTGGGCTTCGTGCTGCTGTTCCTGCTGGTCTACTACAAGCTCGCCGGCTTCAACGCCTTCGTCTCGATCTCGGCCAACCTCGTCATCCTGCTCGGCCTGATGGCCTACCTCGGCGCCACCATGACGTTGCCGGGCATCGCCGGCTTCATCCTGACCATCGGCATGGGCGTGGACTCGAACGTCCTCATCTTCGAGCGAATCAAGGAGGAGCTGGCCGGCGGCAAGTCGGCCAAGGCGGCGGTCGCCGCCGGCTTCGACCGCGTGTTCTGGACCATCGTCGACACCCACGTCGCCTCGCTCATCGCCGCGGCGTTCCTGTTCCAGTTCGGCACCGGCCCGATCCGCGGCTTCGCGACCACGCTCACGATCGGCCTGCTCTCGAACGTATTCACCGCGGTGTTCGTCTCGCGGGCGATGTTCGAGCTGTTCCTGTCGCGCCGCGAGCAGCCGGCGACACTCAGCATCTGACGTCCCCCATGCGCATCTTCGAGAACACCAACTACGACTTCATCCGCTGGCGCTGGCACGCGCTGGCGCTCTCGGCGCTGGTCGTGGTCGGCGGCGTCGCGTTCATGATGACGCGCGGCGGCATCCCGCTCGGCATCGACTTCACCGGCGGAACCATCGTCGTGGTGAAGTTCGAGTCGCCGGTGGCCGAGGACGCCGTGCGCCAGGCCCTGCAGCCGGTGCCGGGCGAGAAGGTCGTGCAGAGCTACGGCGACCCGGCCGACAACTCGGTGCTGGTGCGGCTGCCGCAGCTCGCCGAGGAAGCAGGGCGCGAGCCTCGAGCAGGGCGCCCGGGCCGTCGTCGGCGCCCTCCAGGGCGCCGGCCTGCCGAAGTTCGACCTGCTCTCCCAGGAGATCGTCGGCCCGGTGATCGGCCGTGAGCTGCAGCTCAAGGGCATCTACGCCACGCTGGCCTCGATTGCCGGCATCGCCGTCTACATCGCCGTGCGCTTCCGCCCGGCCTTCGCCATCGGCGCCATCGTCGCCACGCTGCACGACGTGCTGGTGACGCTGGTCTTCCTGGCCGTCTTCGGCTACGACCTGTCGCTGAACATCGTCGCGGCGCTGCTGACGATTACCGGCTACTCGGTGAACGACACCATCGTCATCTTCGACCGCGTCCGCGAGAACCTGCGCTCGAAGATGCGCCGCGATCCGCTCGAGAAGGTGGTCAACACCGCGGTGAACCAGACCCTGAGCCGGACCATCATCACCGCCGGCACGACCTTCCTGTCGGTGCTGGCGCTGTACGTCTTCGGCGGCGAGGTGCTCGAGGGCTTCGCCTTCACGATGCTGGTCGGCATCGTCAGCGGCACCTACTCGACGGTGTTCATCGCGGCGGCCATCGCCATCATCCTCGGCAACCGGAGCGGCGCCGGGGCGGCCGCGGCGGCGCCGGTGAAGGTCAAGGCCGCCACCGCGCGGCGCTCGTCGTAGTCCCGCGGCGTGGATCTGCTGGCCGCGGCGCTGCTCGGTGTGGTGCAGGGACTCACCGAGTTCCTGCCCGTGTCGTCCACGGCGCACCTGCTACTGGCTGAGCGCTTCCTCGGCTTCGAGGATCCGGGCGGCGCGTTCACGGTGATGATCCAGCTCGGCGCGGTCCTGGCCGTGGTCTGGCTCTACCGGCAGAAGGTGTGGTCGGTCGTGTCCGGACTGCCGCACAGCGCTGAGGCCCGCCGTTTCGCCCTCGTCGTGCTGACCGCCGTGCTGCCGGCCCTGGTGGCCGGCGCGCTCTTCTCCGACTACGTGAAGCAGGTGCTCTACTACAGTCCGCGGGTGATTGGCGTGGCCTTCGTCGCCGGCGGCCTGGTGATGCTGGCCGTCGAGCGCCTCCGGCCCACGGCCGACGTCGAGGGCGTCGACCGCATTCCGGCCGGGCGGGCATTCGGCATCGGCCTGTGCCAGGTGCTGGCGCTGGTGCCGGGGGTGTCGCGCTCGGGCGCGACGATTGTCGGCGGGCTGGCCCTGGGCCTCGAGCGGACCACCGCCGCCGAGTTCTCCTTCTTCCTGTCGATGCCGACCATGACCGCCGCCTTCGCGCACGACCTGCTCGAGGTGCGGCAGTCGCTGAGCGCGGACCGCTTCCTGCAGATCGCCGTCGGCTTCGTCATGGCGTTCCTGGCGGCCCTGGTGGTGGTCGGCCCGTTCCTGCGGCTGGTCGGCCGCGCCGGCTTCGCGCCGTTCGCCTGGTACCGCATCGCCGCCGGGACGGCCCTGCTCGCGGCCGTCGCCGCCGGGTGGGTGTGATGCAGTGGCTGCGTCGCAGCTTCATCACCGGCTTCTTCCTGACCGTGCCGCTCATCGTCAGCGTCGCGGCGCTGGTCTGGGCGTTCCGCTTCGTCGACGACTTCGCGACGCCGATAGCGACCCGCGTCCTGGGCCGCAGCGTCCCCGGCGTCGGCGTGCTGGTGATGGCTACGCTGGTGCTGGCGGTAGGCGCGCTGGCCACCAACGTCATCGGCAAGCGCGTGCTCCAGCGGGGGGAAGGGTGGCTGCTCCGGGTCCCGGTCTTCAAGACCGTCTACGCCCCGGTCAAGCAGCTGATCGCGGCCTTCTCGCCGGACAACGACGCCGGCTTCAAGCGCGTCGTCCTGGTCGAGGATCCGTCACGAGGCCTGATCCTCGGCTTCCTGACCCGCGAGTTCACCCTGGATCGGGGCGCCGGCCCGGAGCCCTTCGTGGCCGTTTACGTGCCCACCAACCACCTGTACCTGGGGGACATCGTCGCGTTCCCGGCGTACGCGGTGCACTACCCGGATCTGACCGTCGAGGACGGCATCCGGATCTTCCTGACCGGCGGCATGGCGCTGCCGCCCGCACTTCGCAGCCGCGGTGGCGGGGCGGGAGTGTAGGATTCTGCCGTCACTGCGCGGACACGAGGAGCTGAGAGCCGATATATGACCAACGTGGTGCGATCGATGGGATTCGGGCGATGGGGGTGGCGCGCCGCGCTGGCCGTGGTGATGACCGTGATGCTGGCCGGCCCGCTGGCCCGGTCGGCGTGGGCGGCCCAGGAGCCGGCGCACCGGCCCGGCGGCGAGGTCAACATCCAGCTGCCCGACCTGAACACCGGTGACTTCCTCGGCATGACCGGCCACCAGATCCTGCTCACCGGCCTGGTCGTCTGCGTCCTCGGGCTGCTGTTCGGCGCCTGGACCTACAACGCCGTCAAGAACCTCCCGGTTCACAAGTCGATGGCCGACGTCTCCGACCTCATCTACGAGACGTGCAAGGCCTACCTGATCCAGCAGGGCAAGTTTCTGCTCATTCTCGAGGTCTTCATCGGCACGGTGATGGTGGCCTACTTCTGGCTCATCGGCCTGGAGCCGTCGCGCATCGCGATCGTGCTGCTCTTCAGCCTGATCGGCATCGGCGGCAGCTACGGGGTGGCCTGGTACGGCATCCGCATCAACACCCTGGCCAACTCGCGCACCGCCTTCGCCAGCCTGCGCGGCCACGCCTTCCCGGTGTGCGACATCCCGCTGCGCTCGGGCATGAGCGTCGGGATGATGCTGATCTCGGTCGAGCTGCTGTTCATGCTCGCCATCCTGCTGTTCATTCCCGGCGAGTACGCCGGCGTCTGCTTCCTCGGCTTCGCCATCGGCGAGTCGCTGGGCGCGGCGGCGCTGCGCATCGCCGGCGGCATCTTCACCAAGATCGCCGACATCGGCAGCGACCTGATGAAGGTGGTCTTCAAGATCAAGGAAGACGACGCCCGCAACCCCGGCGTGATTGCCGACTGCACCGGTGACAACGCCGGCGACTCGGTCGGCCCGACCGCCGACGGCTTCGAGACCTACGGCGTCACCGGCGTGGCGCTCATCTCGTTCATCATGCTCGCAGTGAAGGACCCGGCCGTGCAGGTCCAGCTCCTGGTCTGGATCTTCATGATGCGCGTGATGATGGTGCTGGCCTCGGCCGGGTCGTACCTGGTCAACAACGCCATCCAGAAGGCCAAGTACGCCGGCCTGGCGAAGATGAACTTCGAGGCGCCGCTCACCTGGCTGGTGTGGATGACCTCGATCGTCTCGGTCATCCTGACCTACGTGCTGTCGGCGATGCTGATTCCGAGCCTCGGCGGCAACACCCAGCTGTGGTGGCAGCTCTCCACGGTGATCACCTGCGGCACGCTCGCCGGCGCGATCATCCCCGAGTTCGTCAAGGTGTTCACGTCGGTGCATTCGGCGCACGTCCGCGAGGTGGTGACCTCGTCGCGCGAAGGCGGGGCGTCGCTCAACATCCTCTCCGGGCTCGTCGCCGGCAACTTCAGCGGCTACTGGCTGGGACTGACGATCATGGCCCTCATGGCCATCGCCTACGGGGTCTCGACGATGGGCCTCGGCGCGCTGATGCTGGCGCCGGCGGTCTTCGCCTTCGGCCTGGTCGCCTTCGGCTTCCTGGGCATGGGGCCGGTGACCATCGCCGTCGACTCCTACGGCCCGGTCACCGACAACGCACAGTCGATCTACGAGCTGTCGCTGATCGAGACGATCCCCGGCATCGAGAAGCAGATCGAGAAGGCGCACGGCTTCCCGGTCAACTTCACCGTCGCCAAGGAGCTGCTCGAGGAGAACGACGGCGCCGGCAACACCTTCAAGGCCACCGCCAAGCCGGTGCTGATCGGCACCGCGGTGGTCGGCGCCACGACGATGATCTTCGCGATCATCATGGCGCTCACCCAGGGGCTCTCGGACGCCTCGGCGATCGCCAAGCTCTCCATCCTCCACCCGCCGTTCCTGCTCGGCCTGATTACCGGTGGCGCGGTGATCTACTGGTTCACCGGCGCGTCGATGCAGGCGGTGACCACCGGCGCCTACCGCGCGGTCGAGTTCATCAAGGCCAACATCAAGCTCGACGGCGCCGAGAGGGCCTCGGTCGAGGACAGCAAGAAGGTGGTCGAGATCTGCACCGTCTACGCCCAGAGGGGGATGTTCAACATCTTCCTCGGCGTCTTCTTCTCGACGCTGGCCTTCGCCTTCGTCGAGCCGTTCTTCTTCATCGGGTATCTCATCTCGATCGCGCTCTTCGGCCTCTACCAGGCGATCTTCATGGCCAATGCCGGCGGCGCATGGGACAACGCGAAAAAGATCGTGGAAACCGAGCTGAAGGCCAAGGGCACCGAGCTGCACGCCGCCTCGGTGGTCGGCGACACCGTCGGCGACCCCTTCAAGGACACCTCCTCGGTGGCGATGAACCCGGTCATCAAGTTCACCACCCTGTTCGGCCTGCTGGCGGTCGAGCTGGGCGTATATCTCTCCGCCGAGCAGGGCTCGGGTCTGACCCACGTGCTGGCCGCAGTGTTCTTCGTCGCCAGCATGTATTTCGTCTGGCGCTCGTTCTACGGCATGCGGATCGAAAGCTAGCAAGGCTCCGCCGGGAATCGACGAACACGTGGCTCTGCCTCGCTAGCGGCAGTGTTTCTTGGCCCCGCCTCCGGCGGGGCGGGGGCGGCGATGTCTGGCCCGGCCGCGACGATTGCACGATTGTCGTATTTTGTTCGCCGTCCGGTCGCCGACCGGGCGGCGATCCTGCCGCGCCACCGGCGGTCATGTGTGCAATCGCACCGCACTGGCTGATTGACGGCCTCCGGGGCCGCGGCTAGAATCCCGTTTTCCGCCGCCGTGCGCCCGCCCGACGGACCGATCCCGTCTCCGGAACATGGCGCCCGACCGGTTGGTGCCACTTTCCGAGAACCGGTGTCAAAGACAGAGACAGAGTTGTCGACAGAGCAGAGCGGGGTTCGATCGCCTCTCTCGTTGACACCCTAAAATTCCCGTCGCATAATCGGCGGCCTTGCGGCTCGGTCAGCGCTGGTGTTCGGGGTCAGGAGTTCGGTGACTGCTGACCAGGACACCCGGTAGGAGGAAGACACACGTGCCACGCGACCTCTTTGGTGATGTCGTCGACCCGTCCATCAAGATGGGCAACAAATCGGGATACACCGTTGCCCTGACGATGCTCGCGGAAGTGGTCATCGTCGCGGCGATCGTCATCGTGCCGCTGATGGCGGCCGACATCCTGCCGACGCCGCCCTCGATGATGGCGTTCGTCGCGGCGCCGCCCCCGCCGCCCCCGCCGCCACCCCCGCCCCCGCCGCCCCAGGCGGCCGCGCCGCCGCCCCAAGTCGAGGTCAACCCGACCGCGGCGCCGGTCGAGGCGCCCAGCGAGATCAAACCCGAGACCGGCATCGAGGCCGGCTTCGAAGGCCAGGTCGGCGGCGTTGATGGCGGGCTCGCCGGCGGTGTCGTCGGCGGCATCACCGGCGGCATTCCCGAAGCCCCGCCGCCGCCCCCGCCGCCACCCACCCAGCCGGTGCGCGTCGGCGGCAACATCAAGCCGCCGCAGAAGGTCAAGCACGTCAACCCCGTCTATCCCCCGATCGCGCAGTCGGCGCGGGTGCAGGGCATCGTCATCATCGAGGCCACCATCGGCCCCAATGGGTCGGTGCAGGATGCCCGGGTGCTGCGGTCGATTCCGCTGCTCGACGCCTCGGCGCTCGACGCGGTGAAACAGTGGACGTTCACGCCGACGTTGCTGAACGGCGTGCCCGTGCCGGTCATCATGACGGTCACGGTGCAGTTCACGCTGCAGTAGTCGCAGCGTTTGGTGTTGAACCCGATTGTTGGACTTTTCCGGAGGAACGCGATGAACGCTCGGAAGATTGGTCAGATTGCCGCTGTCGCCCTCGGCGCCCTGCTCGTCAGCTCACCCGCCTTCGCGCAGGAGGGCGGCGGCCTCGACCTGATCGAGATGTTCGAACAGATGGGTCCCACCGCCATGGCCATCGCCGTGGTCCTGTTCATCATGTCGTTCTGGTCGGTGGGGGTCGCCATCGAGCGCATCTACACCTTCAGCCAGGCCAAGAAGCAGTCCAAGATGTACGCGCCGCTGGTGGCCAAGCACCTCAAGGACGGCCGCCTCAAGGAGGCGATTGCGCTCTCCTCGAACAAGGACTACCGCTACAGCCACCTCGCCAAGGTGGTGCTGGCCGGCCTCCAGGAGTACCAGTTCCAGCAGGACACCGCCGCCGGCGCCACGCTCAACCGCGACGACCTGCTCGACACGGTGCGCCGCTCGATTCAGCGCGCCACGGCGCTCACCTCGAACGACCTGAAGAAGGGCGTCTCGAGCCTGGCGACCATCGGCGCCACGGCGCCGTTCGTCGGTCTGCTCGGCACGGTGGTCGGCGTCATCAACGCGTTCGTCGGCATCGCGTCGACGGGCTCGGGCGGCATCGGCGCGGTGTCGGCCGGTATCGCCGAGGCGCTGGTCGAGACCGCGCTGGGGCTGTTCGTGGCCATCCCGGCGGTGTGGTTCTACAACTACCTCACCGGCCGCCTCGAGTACTTCAACGTCGAGATGGACAACTCCTCGTCGGAGCTGCTCGACTACTTCATCCGCAAGACGGCCCACTGAGGTTCACGGTTTCGTAAGCGGCCCTTTCGTCAGGAGAGTGCACCATGGCAATGGATGTCGGCGGCGCCAAAGGCGGCGTCAAGTCGGACATCAACGTGACGCCGCTCGTCGACGTCATGCTGGTGCTGCTGATCATCATGATGATCATCGCCCCGCTGCTGCAGAAGGGCGTTGACGTCCGGCTGCCGACGGCGACCAACACCGCCGACAAGCCGGAAACCCAGGATCAGACCGTGGTCGGCGTCACGCCCGACGGACGCTACTGGGTCAACGGCGTGCAGGTGCCCGACGCCGACGTGCGCGTGCGCCTCGACGACATCTTCGAAGGCAAGCAGGACCGGATCGTCCTGATCAAGGCCGACGAGGATGCGCCGTACGGGCGCGTCATGGAAGTGATGGACACGCTGCGCGCGGCCGGCATCGAGGACATGGGGCTGATCACCGAGCGCAAGGCCCAGGCGGGAGGCAACTGATGTCGCAGCACAATCACATGGGTGCCGAGAAGATCGTCACCGCCAAGAAGCTCGAAGCCAACGGCGACATGAACATCACGCCGATGATCGACGTGCTGCTCGTGCTGCTGGTGATCTTCATGGCGGCGCTGCCGCTGTCGCAGCGCGGCCTCGACGTCAACCTGCCGGCCGAGACCAAGACCAAAGACCAGAAGACCCTCGACATCTCGCAGATCGTCCTGGAGTACACCGGGCAGAAGGTCATCTCGGTGAACAAGCAGGACGTGCAGCTGCGCGATCTCGAGGAGATGCTCCGGAAGATCTACGAGGAGCGCAAGGACAAGACGATGTTCATCGCCGCTGACGGCGTCCTGCGCTACGGGGACATCGTCGAGGTGATCGACGCCGCCAAGGGCGCCGGCGTCGAGAAGGTGGGCATCATCACCGAGGGCATGCGCCGCGCGGCCGCGGCCGCCAGCGGCGCCAACTAGGCGACCGTCCGTCCGATCGGGTTCTCACGGGCCGTCCTTCCGGGACGGCCCGATTCTTTTTGGCGGCTGGTCCGCCCCGTCCTTCGATGCCCTTGCCGATCCGTCTTGCCCTGCTCGGCCTGCCCTGGGACCGGTCGTCGTCGTTCGAGCGCGGCGCCGCCGCCGCCCCGCCGGAGATTCGCCGTGCGCTGTGGTCGCCGTCGACCAACAGCTCCACCGAGCTCGGCGTGGCCATCACCCGCGAGGCGCTGGACGATCGCGGCGACCTCGTCGTCGGCGCTGACCCGGCCGGGGCGCGGGCGGCCATCGAACGCGGCGTCGCGGCCATCCTCGCCGACGGCGCGGTGCCGCTGCTGCTCGGCGGCGATCACTCGGTGACCTACCCGGCGCTGCGGGCCTTCGGTGGCCGGCGGCCGGCCGCGGTGCTCCACATCGACGCCCACGGCGACCTCTACGACGAGTTCCCGCTGCCGGGGCCCGGCGAGCCCTCGGGACGGGGCGATCGCTACTCGCACGCCTGTCCGTTCGCCCGCGTCATGGAAGAGGGCCTCACCGGCCGCCTCGTGCAGGTCGGCATCCGCACCCTCACCCCGCACCTGCGGGCACAGGCAGACCGATTCGGCGTCGAGGTCTACGGCATGGACCGCTGGGCCGAGGCGCCAGTGGAGTCGCTGCCAGGCCCGGTCTACGTGTCGCTGGACCTCGACGGGCTCGACCCGGCCTTCGCGCCGGGCGTCGCCCACCCCGAGCCGGGCGGGCTGAGCACCCGGGACGTCGTCGGGCTGCTGCACCGCATCCGCGTGCCCATCGCTGGCGCCGACATCGTGGAGCTGTGTCCGCGCCATGACGGGCGTGACCTGACCGCGCGCGTGGCCGCCAAGCTGCTGAAGGAGCTGGCGGCCGTCGCCGTCAGGAACGCCGGCGCCGGCGTCTGAGACCGGTGCGGCCTATACTGGCCCACCGCACGCGGGACACCCCGCAAGACTCGCGGAAGGGCGGCAGATGCACGCACAGTTGATCGCGGCCGTGGTTGCGGCCCTCATGGCCCTGACGTCGGGCCGGCCCTGGGCGCAGGCGGTGCCGCCCCAGCCGCCGCCGGCGCCTGAGCTGACGACCTTGCTGGGCCGCCAGGTCTACGCCCGGCCCGACGCCGACGGTGCCATCGCCAAGGCCGACGCCGCGCTGGCGGCCGACCCGCGCAACCCGGATCTGATCCTCGCCGCGGCCCGGGCCCGCGACGTCGCGCTGCAGTTTCACGCCGCCATCGAGGTCTACACCCGGGGGCTGTCCGTCGCCCCCCAGGATGTGCGCCTGCTGCGCTTCCGGGGCCACCGCTACATCTCCATCCGCCGCTTCGACCTCGCGGTCGCCGACCTCGAACGGGCGGTGGCGCTGGCGCCGTCGAGCTTCGACGCCGCCTATCATCTCGGCCTCGCCCACTACCTGCGTGGTGAGTTCGACGCCGCCGCCAGGGTCTATCGTTCGTGCCTCGACGCCACGGCCGGGCCCGGGCCGCTGCCCGAGGGCTGGCGCAGCTGCACGGCGACGCGCGCGACCGACAACGACCGTGTCGCGGTCACCGACTGGCTGTATCGTGCCCTGCGCCGCGGCGGCCGTCACGACGAGGCGCGGGCGCTGCTGGCGCCGGTGACCGCCGGCATGACGGTGGGGGAGAACGAGGCGTACTACACCGCGCTCCGCTTCTACAAAGGGGACGTCACCGAGGTGCAGGCGATGACGCCGGTCACCAAGAACGACAACCGGCTGGTCACCGTCGGCTACGGCATTGCCACCGCCTACCTCGCCAACGGCGACAGCGAACGCGCCTGTGACCTGCTCGAGCGCATCGCCGCCGAGCCCAACTGGAATGCCTTCGGCGTCATCGCCGCCGAGGTCGACCTGACGCGCAACCCGAAGATCTGCCGCTGAGCCGCTCGACTTCTCGAACGAGAAAGCGGCCGGACCGCCCAGGAGGGCGAGCCCGGCCGCGTGGCCGTCGCGGGTCGCCGCCGCCGAGGCTCAGAACATGACGCGCACGCCCAACTGAATCTGGCGCGGCGCACCGGGGTTGTTGGTCCGAATCAACTGTCCGAACGTCGCCGAGGTCGGGACGTTGTCGGTGAGCGACAGGAAGTTCTGGTTGGTCGGGGCGCCGAAGCCGCAATCGGCCGGCGCGGTGCCGGCACAGTAGTTGGTCACGGCGACGCCGGCCAGTTGGAGGTTGTCCCAATTGAACAGGTTGAACACCTCGCCGGTAATGATGAACTGCTTGTCGCCGCCAAAAGTCAGGCCCCAGTTCATCCGCAGGTTCACTTCCTTGAACGGCTCGTTGCGGAAGCCATTGCGGACGAACGACACGCCCGGAGCGCTGTACGGGCGGTCGGGGCCGCCGCGCGAGCCATCGGCGTCGCGCCCCAACGTCGCGTCGATGGGCAGTGCCGAGAGGAAGCGGAAGCCGGCCGAGACGTCGATGTTGAAGGGCATGAAGGCCATCGCGTAGCCGTTGAACTGGTGGCGCCGGTCGAGACGGGCCGCGCCCCACTCGGGCGACAGGTCGTAGGTGTTGGCCGCGCCAGGCCCTCCCGAGTCGCGCTCGTTGTCGTCGTCCGACTCCGACTCGCTGAGGACGTAGTTCGCCATCAGCTCGCCCCACGACCGGCGCAGCCGGCTCGTCGTGGTGAACGCTTTGTACTCCGACCGCGCGGTCGACTCGCGTACCTGCACCGAGCCGAGCGTCGTCACCGGACGAATTGCCGCGAAGCTCGGGCGCAGCGACACATCGTTGGCCGGCACCGGCAGGCCCAGGTTGAACTCGCGGTTGCGCTGCAGGAAGTCGGTCTCGACGTAGAGGAGCTCGGCGCCCAGCGTGAAGCCGCTGAAGAACTCGCGCTCGCCACCCAGTCCGAGCTGGGTCGCTCGCGGGTTCTTGAACTCCTCATCCATCACCAGCGGCTGGGCGCCGCCGTAGGGATTGACGGTGAGTCCCAGCGCGCTGGCGATCTGCGTCGTCTGCTCGGTCGACAGGATCGGCATCTGGTTCAGGGCGAAGCGGTTCAGATCGATACCGATGAGCAGCAGCTGGCGGTAGAGCGTGTTGTTGGGATTACCGGCGGGGACGGCGAACGGCAGCTGGATCGACAGGTTGCCGGCGGGAATCCGGAAGTTGTTCAGCGGCGAGGTCAGCAGCAGCCCGGGCGTGCGCGCGTAGTAGAGGCCGCTGTGGCCCCGCACCACCGTGCGTCCGTCGCCGGTGACGTCCCACGCGAAACCGATCCGCGGCGCCCATTGGTTCTGCTGATCCGGGATCTGGGTCGGATCCACCGTGCGGCCGATCGGGAAATTGAAGCCCTGCAGCGAATTGATCATGAAGTCGTTGTTGGCCTCGGGCGAGGGGTTGAACCCGCCCTCCCAACGCAGACCGCCGTTGATCGTCAGCCGCGGCGTGACCCGCCACGAGTCCTGGACGAAGACGGCGACCTCGTCGGTGGCGAAGTCGAGATACAGGTTGCCCAGCTGTTTCAGGTAGGTGGCGGTGGTGGCGGCGCCCGTCAGCGGCACGTCGTAGCGGTTGGCGGTGGTTCCGCCGAGCGACATCACCTCCAGAGCGCTAGCCGCCGAGCCGTTGATCGTCCACCGCCCGAACTGGTCGGTGCCGAACAGCTGCTCGGCGTAGACGTGGTTCAGCTCGGCGCCGAATTTCATGGTGTGCGGTCCGGTGACCCAGGTCACGTTGGTCGCCGCCTGGGCCCGCCAGTCGAACTGCGTGGTCGGCAGGAAGTTCACCGTGCCGTAGTTGCCGACGGAATTCTGGACCGTCGGGCTCTCCTCGTTCGCCTCGCGCGGCCGCTTTTCCCGCGAGTACTGCGCCCGAGCCTCGAACAGCAGATTGGAGCGCAGCGCGGTGGTGAACTGGCCGACGACGGTGTTCGAGCCGTTCCGCTCGGTGCCGTTGTTGCTGAGCGCGCTGGTCGTGGTCGCTTCGAGCGCGTTGCCCGTGGCATTCGAGTTCAGGGCCTCGTTGGTGCTGTAGCTGTAACGCACGTTGAAGCGGCTGCCCGCCGGCCACTGGTAGTCGACCTTGCCCAGCAGGGCGATGGCATCGTTGGTCGCCTCGAAGTCCTGCTCGAGGCCACGATAGAAGTCGTAGGCCTCGCCGTTGTCAGCGCTGCGCGGAATCCCGGTCAGGTTGAAGGCCACGGCGCGCTCGTTGCGGAAGATCTGCTGCTCGTAGGCGCCGAAGAAGAACAGACGGTCGCGCTGGAGCGGTCCACCGAAGGCGGCGCCGAACTGCTGCTGGGTCGGCGCTGCGGTCTGGTCGAACGCGTTCTTGTCGGCCATCTCGCGGTGCCGGTTCACGTAGAAGGCCGAGCCGTCGTACTGGTTGGTGCCCGACTTGGTGATGACGTTGACCAGGCCGGCCGTCGATTGGCCGAACTCGGCCGAGTAGCCGGCGGCCACCACCTGGAACTCCTGCACCGCGCCCTGGGGCACCGTGAAGGCGTTGTTGCTGCGCTCGCCGCCGCGCAGGCCGCCGAAGAACGGCTGGTTGTAGTCGGCGCCGTCGATGTTCACGTTCGAGTTGATGCCGCGCTGGCCGGCAAACGACAACTGGCCGCGCGAGGTGTCGATCTGTACCGTCGGTGTGAGGGTGACGAAGTCCTGGAAACGGCGCCCGTTGATCGGCAGATTGTCGATGGCGTCGCTGCCCACGGTTGACGTCCGAATCGACGTCGACGTCTCGACCAGCGGCGAGGCGGCGGTGACCGTGATCGTTTCGGCGACGCCGACGAGCTGCAGCGTCTGGTTGAGGGTGATCGACGCGCCGACGGTGAGCTGCGCCGGGCGCTGGACGGTGCCGAAGCCAGCCAGTTCGATCGTCACCTCGTAGGTGGCGGGCGGCAGGAGCGGCAGGCTGTAGAGCCCCTGTTCGTTGGTCACGGCGTTGCGCACGTAGCCGTTGGCCGGGTTGCGTGCCGTCACCGTCACGCCCGGCAGCACCCCGCCCTGGGCATCGACGATGCGACCGTTCAGCTCGGCGGTCGTGGCCTGTGACTGGGCGAAGGCCGGTGTGGCCATCAGCAGGAACAGGAGGGCGGCAGCGGTGCGGCGCCCTTCGGGAATCAAGTGGCTCATACGCTCATCTCCAAGCGGACGTCGTCGGCGCGTCGTCGGTCGCTGTGCGGAACAAGCTACCGTACCATCCCCGGGTTACGGCCGGGTAAAAATGGAGTTCTCGTCAGCGTGGCCGTACAACCAAAAGGGCCCGCCTTCGCCCGTGCGGCGAAAGCCGGCCCCCCGGTCAAATCCCGCAGTGGCTAGCTGGAGGTGGTCTTCGCCTTGCGCATCTGCTCGGCCCGGTCGCGGAGCTGGTCGGCTTCGCGGATCAGCGCCTGCTGGCGGCCCGGATCCTTGATCAGGTTGGCCTGGAGCCGGAGCAGCAGGTTCTTGTAGGCGATCGCCTCCATGTAGTCGTCCTTGATGGAGATGGCCTTGTCGACCGACTCGATGCCCTTCATCACCATGTCGAGCTTCTCGGCGTCCTTCAGCCGGAAGTCGCGGTAGGCCTTGTCCCAGTAGTAGGTCGACACCGTGTAGTGGGCCTCGGGGTTGTTCGGCTCGAGCGCCACGCGCTGCCCCAGCGCCTCCATGGTTTTCGGGAAGTCGCCCTGGCGGTTGTAGTAGCCGGCCAGCTGCATGTAGACGTTGGGGTCGTTCGGCTTGGCCTCTTTGGCCTTCATGAAGGTCTGCTCGGCCAGTTCGTACTCGCCCGAGTTCTCGTAGATGCCGGCGAGCTGGAAGTAGTTGGATGGATCGGCCGGATCCAGCTCGATCATCTGCTTGACGATCGGCTCGGCCATGGTCGGATCATTGAGCTTGTCGGGGCCGTAGGCGGCCACCAGGAACTCGAACGAGCGTCGCTTCCAGAGGGGATCCTGGATGTTCTGCGCGGCCAGCTTGTAGTTGTCGATCGCCTTGGTGAGCAGGGCGTCGTTCTCCGGCTCGCCGACGCGGGTCGGGCGATAGAGGTTGTCGAGCGAGTTGGCGAGGAAGAAGTAGCTGTAGGCGTTCTCCGGATTCAGCTGGACGGCTTCTTCGTACTTCGCCGCCGCCGCCCGCCAGTCGCTGGAGCCGTAGAGCTTGTTGGCGTCCTTGAACGCCTTCTGGGCGCGGACCTGATTGACCTGGCCGCATCCTGCGACCGCTGCGCCGAGGCCAGCCACCAGGACCAGACCCGCCATCGAAGACCGGAGCTTCATCGTTTCCCCCTCATTACAAGCGCCGCCGACTGCCGAGTGCGGGAGTATAGTCACTTGCCGCGACCCCCCGCAAGCCCACGCGCCCCGGCCCTGCTATGATCACCGGGCGGGTGTCGCCTCTACTTCTTTAGACACCGTTTCTTCCCGCTCGGCCATGATCCGATTCGAGGACCTCCTGGGGAAGGTCCGCGCCTATAGCCCGGATGCGGACCTCGAGTTGCTCCGCAAGGCCTATGTCTTCTCGGCCCTGGAGCACAAGGGACAGGTGCGCCATTCCGGGGAGCCCTATCTCGTTCATCCGCTTGAGGTTTCGGACATCCTCGCCGACCAGCGCCTCGACGTCGTCTGCGTCGCCGCCGGCCTCCTGCACGACGTGGTCGAGGACACCCTCACCACGGTCGAGCGGATCCGGGAGCTGTTCGGGCCCGACGTCGCCCACATCGTGGAGGGCGTGACCAAGATCAGCGCCATCCCGTTCTCCTCGAGCGAGGAGCGCCAGGCGGAGAACTTCCGCAAGATGCTCCTGGCGATGGTCGACGACATTCGCGTGATCTTCGTCAAGCTCGCCGACCGGCTGCACAACATGCGGACGCTGCAGTTCGTCCCGGAGGACCGGCGAGCCCGCGTCGCCCAGGAAACCCTCGACATCTACGCCCCGATCGCCAACCGGCTGGGCATGAGCAAGGTCAAGAACGAGCTGGAGGAGCTCGCCTTCATGCACCTCGAGCCGGCCGCCTACCAGTCGCTGCGCGACAAGGTGGAGGCCAAGCGCAAGGCGACCGAGGGGGCCATCGAGGCGATCAAGGCCGAGATCGAGGCCAAGCTGGCCGACGCCCACGTCCCGGTAGTGGCGGTCGACGGCCGGATCAAGCGGCTCTACAGCATCTGGCTGAAGCTGCGCCGGCAGAAGATCGATCTCGACCAGGTCTACGACTTCGTGGCGATGCGCCTGGTGATGCCGTCGGTGAAGGATTGCTACGCGGCGCTCGGGATCATCCACCAGACCTGGTCGCCGGTGCCCGGCCGCATCAAGGACTTCATCGCGATGCCGCGGCCCAACGGCTACCAGTCGCTGCACACGTCGGTAATCAGCGAGCGCGGCATCCCGTTCGAGGTGCAGATCCGCACCGCCGACATGCACGGCCGCGCCGAGGAAGGCATCGCCGCCCACTGGAAGTACAAGGAGGGGCGCGTCGGCGCCGCGCGCGACGAGCAGTACTTCCAGTGGATGCGCCAGCTGCTCGAGTCGCACAACGAGGTGCGCGACTCGGAGGAGTTCCTCGCCAACCTGAAGATCGACCTCTATCCGGAAGAGGTCTACGCCTTCACGCCGCGCGGCCAGGTGAAGGTGCTGCCCGACGGATCGACCCCCGTGGACTTCGCCTACGCCATCCACACCGACGTCGGTCACCGCTGCGTGGGCGCCCGCGTCAACGGCCGCATGGTGCCGCTGCGCACCCGGCTCAAGAACGGCGACATCGTCGAGATCGTCACCAGCCCGAACCACGCGCCGAGCCGCGACTGGCTGTCCTTCGTCCGCACCTCACGGGCCCGCAGCAAGATCCGGCAGCTGATCCAGACCGAGGAGAAGACCCGCGCCGTGGACGTCGGCCGCAAGCTGCTCGAGAAGGAGGCCAAGCGCTTCGACGTGGCCAAGGGGCTCCTGGAGGGCGAGGGCCTGCGGGCCGCGGCCGAGTCGTTCGGCGTGCCCAGGGCCGACGATCTGCTGGCCCAGATCGGCTACGGCAAGGTGGGGGCGCGGCAGGTGCTCGACGCGCTGGCGCCGTCGGGCGGGCTGAAGGAGAAGCAGCCCGACCACCCGGTGGTGTCGGCGGTGAAGCGGGTGCTCAGCCCCGGCGGCGGCGCCGATCGCATCACCGTCAGCGGCGCCGACGATCTGATGGTGGTGCGCGCGCGCTGCTGTAACCCGATTCGCGGCGAGCGCATCGTCGGCTACATCACCCGCGGCAAGGGCGTGTCGGTGCATTCGGCCGCCTGCAGCAACGTCGTCAACCTCCTGTATGACCCCGAGCGGCGGATCGACGTCGAATGGGACCAGGGCGGCGACGCCGCCCCCTACACCGTGCGGCTGACCATGCAGGTGGAAGACCGCAAGGGCATGCTGGCGCAGCTCTCGGCCAGCATCGCCGACATCAACACCAACATCCTGAGCCTCGAGGCCACCACCGGCGCCGATACCCACGCCCGGATCGACATGACCGTCGAGATCAAGGACGTGAAGCACCTCGAGAAGGTGATCAAGTCGCTGCGCCGGGTCGACGGCGTGATGGAGGTGGAGCGGGCGGCGACCCGCTAGCCGATGAGGGCGATGGCGTCGATCTCGACGCGGACATCGCGCGGCAGGCGAGTCACCTGGACGGTGGCGCGGGCCGGGTAGGGTTCGGCGAAGCGGGCGGCGTAGATCTCGTTCACGGCGGCGAAGTCGGCCAGGTCGGCGAGGTAGATCGTCGTCTTCACCACGCTCGCGAAGTCGGTGCCGGCGGCGGCGAGCAGGCCGCGCATGTTGTCGAGCACCTGGGTCGTCTGTTCGCGGATGCCGCCCTCGACGACCGTGCCGGCCGCGGTGAGCGGAATCTGACCCGACAGGAACAGGAACTGGCCGACCCGCAGGGCGGGGGAGTAGGGGCCGATCGCGGGTGCGCCCCCGGCCGCGGTGACCGCGTGGCGCCCGCCGTCGTCTGGGCCCTGGCGGACAGGCATCGCGTCAGGCGGCCTTCACGACCTTCTTCGAGCGGATGCAGCGGGTGCACACGCGGATCCGGCGCGTGGCGCCGTTCACCACCGCGCGCACGGTCTGCAGGTTCGGCTCGAAGCGGCGCGGACCGACGTTGTGCGCATGGGACACCGTCCGGCCGACCACCGGGCCCTTGTCGCAGATCTCACATCGCCTCGCCATGTCTCGATACCTCGGCAGCTCGCAGGCCAGCTGCGAGAAACCTCAAGCCTACCACGCCGCCGCCCCGAGGGTCCACGGCGGCGCGGCGTCGGCGGAGCCCGGCCGGGATACGATCTGGCCCATGCGGTGTGCGCTGTGCGGGCAGCGGAAGGCCAAGCGGGCGTGTCCCGCCCTCCGCCAGGAGATCTGCCCGGTCTGTTGTGCAACCAAGCGGGTCGTCGAGATCCGATGCCCGGAGGACTGCCCTCATCTGGCCACGGCCCGCCGTCATCCCCCGGCTGCGATCAAGCGCCAGAACGAGACCGACCTGCGAACGTTGACGGCCAGCCTCGGGCCGTTGAGCGAAGGTCAGCTTCAGCTGTTCTTCCTCATCCACGGCCATCTGCTCAAGCCGTCGGCCGATGGCCTCGCGCCGCCCGTGGACGCCGAGGTCGCCGACGCCGCCTCCGCCTTGGCCGCCACTCTCGAGACGGCCAGCCGAGGGGTGATCTTCGAGCATCGCGCCGAGACGGTGAACGGCCGGCGCCTGGCGGCCGAGTTGGCCCCGGTGCTCCAAGAGGCCGGCAAGGGCGGAGGCAGCCGCTTCGAGCGAGAGGCCGCCGCCGTGCTGCGCGCGATTGCCACCGCCGCTTCCGCTGCGGCCAAGACCCCGAAATCTCGGGCCTACCTCCATCTGGTCGGTCGTGTTCTCAGGGAGGGCGCGCCCGAAGCGGCCCCCACCGAGCCCAGCATCATCCTGCCTTGACCTGCGCACTGTGGCCCACCGGCAACGGAGCCTGTGTAATTCTTGCCACTTTGTGGCATCTGGTCCACTCGATCGGTCAACGTTCGTCATCGGCGGAGGACAGCCAAGGGGGTAGAACCCTTCTTGCGGCTCCGGCGTCTAAGACTCTGAACGGTGTTCGGATGGGGTCGATCAACACCTCGGTTTTGTCCAGCAAGCCATTGATTTCAAATAGTTTGTGAGTAAATTGCAGCGCTGAGTCCGGGGGCCGAGCCAGCCAGCGCGGCAGTCAGGGCCACAAAACAATACCGATCGACCGGAATCTAATGTTCAGACAGGCAAACGCCGATAACGGTCCGGAGCCAGTAACCGAGGGCACGGCGATTGCATCCAAGAGCGACAGAATCCTCCACTAACGGAGCGAATGGAAGGAGCGGCTGAAGTCATGGCCAAGGCAGCGAAGAAGAACCCGACGACCGCAGTGCTCGACAAGGGCACCCGCTACGACGAGCTGAAGGCGATGCTCGAGGAGCGCCGGCGCGTCATCCTGCAGGAGGTCCAGGGCAGGATCCGTGGGGTTCGCGCCGAGGGCGCCGACAAGCCGCACGAGAGCCCGGACCCCGGCGAGACGGCCGAGGTGGACATCCAGGAAGACATCGAGTTCGCGCTCATCCAGATGAAGGCTGAGACGCTGAACAAGATCAACGAGGCGCTGGCCCGGCTCGACGAGGGACGCTACGGGACGTGCTACGAGTGCGGCGACGAAATCGCCGAGGCGCGGCTCCGGGCCCTGCCGTTCGCGGTGCGCTGCAAGGATTGCGAAGAGGAACGTGAGACGGCGATCCTGCGCGAGCGTACAATGTCGCGGCGCGGCACGTCGAGCATCCTTGACCTTGGGCGCTAGCGGCGTCTGACCATCAGCAGGCCCCGCCGGTGCGGGGCCTGCATCCCGCACCGGCCCGGCTTCTCGGGCAGTTCCACCCGCAGTTCATTCCGGAGGATCGCGATGAGCGATCAGGAAGATCGATTCGAGGGCGGCGATCCGCCTGCCGACCAGTCGTTCCAGGTGCCGTCGGAGCTGCCCGTGCTGCCGCTGCGCGACACGGTGCTGTTCCCCAACTCGTTCATGCCGCTGGCCGTGGCCCGCGAGAGCTCGGTCCGGCTGATCGACGAGGCGGTGACGGCCGGCCGGATGATCGCCGTCTTCACCCAGCGCGAGGCGTCCGAGGAGGATCCCCGCCAGGACGACCTGTTCGCCATCGGCACCGCCAGCCACATCCACAAGATGTTCAAGCTGCCCGACGGCAGCCTGCGAATCATCGTGCAGGGCCTGGCCCGCGTGCGTCTCGACGGGGTCATCGCCAGCCGGCCCTACCTGCTCGCCAACATCAGCGAGGCCCCGGAGGAGCTGGTCGACCGCGACAAGCTCGAGATCGACGCGCTCCAGCGCAACATCAAGGTCAACTTCCAGCAGATCGTCTCGTTGTCGCCGCTGATGTCCGACGACCTGCAGACGCTCGCCTCGAACATCACCGAGCCGGGCCGGGCCGCGGACTTCATCGCCTCGAGCCTCGGCACGATGTCCACCGCCGCCAAGCAGGAGGTGCTCGAGACGCTCGACGTGCGCACGCGGCTCGACAACCTGAACCGCCTGCTCATCAAGGAGCTCGAGGTGCTCGAGCTCGGATCGAAGATCCAGTCGCAGGTGCAGTCGGAGGTCGGCAAGAACCAGCGCGACTACTTCCTGCGCGAGCAGCTCAAGGCCATCCAGCGCGAGCTGGGCGAGGGCGACGACCAGTCGAAGGATGTCGAGGAGCTGCGCCAGAAGATCGATGCCGCCGGGCTGCCCGAGCCGGTCAAGAAGGAAGCGCTGCGCGAGCTCGATCGGCTGTCGAAGATGCCGGCCGCCGCCGCCGAGTACACGGTGTCGCGCACCTACCTCGACTGGATCGTGGCGCTGCCCTGGGCCAAGCGCACCGACGAGGTGATCGACCTGCCGAAGACCCGGGCAGTGCTCGACGCCGAGCATGCCGGGCTCGACCGGGCGAAGGAACGCATTCTCGAGTACCTGGCCGTGCGCAAGCTCAACCCCGGCATGAAAGGCCCGATTCTCTGTTTCGTCGGCCCGCCGGGCGTGGGCAAGACGTCGCTGGCGCGCTCGATCGCCCAGTCGCTGGGCCGCAAGTTCGTGCGCGTGTCGCTGGGCGGCATGCGCGACGAGGCCGAGATCCGCGGCCACCGCCGCACCTACATCGGGGCCCTGCCGGGTCAGGTGATTCAGGGGCTGCGCCGCGCCGAGTCGCGGAACCCGGTCTTCATCCTCGACGAGATCGACAAGCTCGGCTCCGACTTCCGCGGCGACCCGGCGTCGGCGCTGCTCGAAGTGCTCGACCCCGAGCAGAACAACACCTTCCGCGACCACTACCTCGACGTGCCGTTCGACCTCTCCGAGGTCTTGTTCATCACCACCGCCAACGTGCTCGATCCGATTCCGCCGGCGCTGCGCGACCGCATGGAAGTGCTGGAGCTGCCGGGCTACACGGAAGAGGAAAAGCTCGAGATCGCCCGCGGGCACCTGGTTGGCAAGCAGGTGCCGAACCACGGTCTGACGACCAAGCAGTTGGTGTTCGCCGACGCCGGCCTGCGGACGATCATCCGGGGCTACACCCGTGAATCCGGCGTCCGCAACCTCGAGCGCGAGATCGGCGCCATCTGCCGCAAGGTGGCGCGCCGCCGCGCCGACGGCGTGCTCGACCGGGTGCGGGTCACCCCGGCCGTCGTGCACGAGTTCCTCGGGGCACCCAAGTTCCTCGACGAGGAGATGGCGGAGCGCACCAAGCGCCCCGGCGTGGCCATCGGCCTCGCCTGGACGCCGGTGGGCGGCGACGTGCTCTTCATCGAGGCGTCGCGCATGGCCGGCACCGGATCGATCACGCTGACCGGCCAGCTCGGCGACGTGATGAAGGAGTCGGCGCGGGCGGCCCTGTCGTGGGTTCGCGCCCATGCGGCCCAGTGGGCCATCGACCCCGACTTCTTCAAGGGGTCGGAGATTCACCTGCACGTGCCGTCGGGCGCGATCCCCAAGGACGGCCCGTCGGCCGGCGTCACCATGGCCACGGCCCTGGTCTCCGAACTGACCCGGCGCCCGGTGCGCGGCGACGTGGCGATGACCGGCGAGGTCACGCTGTCGGGAAAAGTGCTGCCGGTGGGCGGCATCAAGGAAAAGGTGCTCGCCGCCCGGCGGGCCGGCATCCGCGAGATCATCCTGCCGCGGCAGAACGAGAAGAACGTCAAGGAAGACCTCGACCCCGAGCTTCGCGCCGGGCTGACGCTCCACCTGGTGGGCACGATCGACGAGGTGCTGCTCCTCGCGCTGGTGCCGGTACGGCCGGCGGCCGCCAAACGCGGCGCCAGGCGCGTGCAGGCGGCGATGCAGTAGGGCCGGACCGGTGCGGGTCGTCTACTCGCCGCGGTACCATCTCGACTTCGGCGCGCACGTCTTCCCCACGGAGAAGTACTGCCGGGTCGCCGCCCGGGTCGAGCGCGCCGGCCTCGTGCCGGCCGGTTTCGTCGAGCCCGGGCCGGCCGGGTGGCCCGAGCTGGCGCTGGTGCACACCACCACCTACCTTGCCGCCCTCGCCCACGGCACGCTGACCGTCGACGAGATCGCGCGCCTCGAGATTCCCTGCACGCCGGCCATCGTCGAAGGGTTCCGGCTGATGACCGGCGGGACCATCGACGCCACCCGCCTCGCCCTCGACGGCCGCGATCGCGTGGCCGTGCACATCGGCGGCGGGTTCCACCACGCCTTCGCCGGCCACGGCGAGGGCTTCTGCATGCTCAACGACGTGGCCGTGGCGATCCGTGTCGCCCAGCGCGAGCGCCTGGCCAGCCGGGCCGTCGTCGTCGATCTCGACGTGCACCAGGGCAACGGCACGGCGTCGATCTTCGCCGGCGACTCGCGCGTCTTCACGCTGTCGCTGCACGAAGAGGCCAACTATCCCGAGGTGAAGCCACCCGGATCGCTCGACGTCGGCCTGGCCCGCGGGCTGGGCGACGACGGCTATCTGGCGGCGCTCGACCTCGCCCTGGCCCGGGCGCTCGACCCACTGCCCGATCTGCTCGTCTACCTGGCGGGTGCCGACCCGTTCGCCGACGATCAGCTGGGCGGACTCTCGCTGTCGATGGCGGGCCTGCGCCGGCGCGACCGCCGGGTGTTCGAGGCGGCCCGCTCGGGGAACGTGCCCGTGGTCGTCGTGCTGGCCGGGGGCTACGCCGGCCGCGTCGACGACACCGTGGCGATTCACCTGGCCACCGTCGAGGAGGCCGCGCGCGCCTGACCCGGGTCGCTCAGGGCAGCAGTGCCAGTCCCGCGACGGTCTTCATGTCGGTGATGTCGCCGAGGGCGATCATCCGGCGCACCTCGTCGAGTGCGAACGTCCTCGGCTCGATGACCTCGTCGTCGTCGGGGCGGGCGGTCGAATCCGCGGCCGGCGGTGCCAGGTCGAGACAGCGGTAGAACGCCATCGACTCGTCGCAGAAGCCCGGCGTCGGCAGCAGGCGGCCGACCAGCTCGAGGCGCCGCGGCACCAGGCCGATTTCCTCCTCGCACTCCCGGGCCGCCCCGGCCAGTTCAGCCTCGCCGGCCGCCAGCGTGCCGGCCGGCAGTTCCCACAGGTACTGATCCACGGCGTATCGGTACTGGCGGATCAGAATCAGCTGGTCGGGCGCCGGCATCGGCAGCAGCACCACCGACCCGGGATGCCGCACGATGTCCATCGTCGCGGTGTGCCCGGTCGGCAGCGTGACCCGGTCGACCGAGAGCGAGAACACGCGGCCGCGATACACCTCGCGGCGTTCATGCACGATCGTCTGGTTGATCATAGCTAGCGAGGCTCCGCCTCGGACCGGCGAGTGTGGAAGAGCGGCTCCGCCTCGCTAGTCACAGTGTTGTTTTGGCCCACGCTCCGCGTGGTCGGGCTCCGAGAAGAGGGTGGCGCGGAACTCCGCGGGGGTGATGGCGTCGAGCACCGCGAGCAGATCCGGCGCGAGCGGGGCCTCGAAGGTCACGCGCTCGCCGGTGCGAGGGTGGGTGAAGGCGAGGCGCTCGGCATGCAGGAACGGCCGGGTGAGGCGCTGGACGGCCCTGATGTCGTGCGGCACGCGGGCGTGGGCGCCGCCGTAAACCGAGTCGCCGACGATCGCGTGCCCGATGGCGCTCAGGTGCACGCGAATCTGGTGCGTGCGGCCGGTGGCGATGGCGACGCGAATCAGCGTGACGCCCGGCAGGTGGCGGGCCCAGGTCACGCGGGTCACGGCGTGGCGGGCGCGGCGGGCCCGGGTCGAGACCTTCTCGCGGTGCACGGGATCCCGGCCGATCGGCAGGTCGATGCGCCGGCGGTTGTGCACGACGCCCCAGACCAGCGCGAGGTACTCCTTCACGACCTCTCGGTCGTGGAACTGGCGGGCCAGTTCCTGGTGCGCCTGATCGTGCTTGGCGACGACCATCACCCCGGAGGTGCCTTTGTCGAGACGGTGGACGATGCCCGGGCGTTGCTCGCCGCCGATGCCGCTCAGGTCCTTCACGTGGTGGAGCAGGGCGTGCACCAGCGTGCCCGTGGCGTGGCCGGCCCCGGGGTGCACGACCAGTCCGGCGGGCTTGTTGACGACCACGACGTCGGGGTCGTCGTGGAGGATCTCGAGCGGGACGTCCTCGGGCTCGAGGGCGGAGGCCACCGGCTCCGGCACGTCGACTGTAACCGTGTCGCCGTCGCGCACGGGCGTGTTGGCCTTGACGGCGGCGAGGCGGGCCAGCTGGACCCGGCCGTCGTCGATCAGGCGCTGCACCTGGGCTCGCGAGTGGTTGGCGACTTCGCCGGCGAGGAACTTGTCGAGCCGCAGCCCGTCGTGCTCGGGCCCGACTGCGAAGACGTATGAGGGCATCGGCGAGCGGAGCCGAGGCTCCAATCCCCCGAAGTGTAGACGACCGGTGTGGCCGGCGGCCAACGAGCGGCGCGCGAGGCGTCGCGGTTCCGCCCTGGGAGAGGCAGCAATTAGGCATTAGTTTTGCCACGTGCATGTGGTACGTTGCCCACGGCATTGCTGCGCTCGTCGACAGGTCCGGTTGCCCAATCTATGACCGTTCATTTAGTCAATCCGAGTCATATCTCGTTCGGCGTCGCCGTCATCACGCCGCGGTGGCTGTTCGTCCTCGCCGGAGCCACCCCGGCGACGTTCGGCGACCCGCGCATCACCGACGAGACGCTCGAGCCCTTCGAGGCCGACACGGTCGACGCCGGCGACATCGTCGGCATCGGCATTCACACCGGCAACGCCCTGCGCGGCTACGAAATCGGCACGCTGGCCCGGGCGCGCGGCGCGACCGTCATCTATGGCGGGATCCACGCCACGCTGTATCCCGACGAAGCGCTCGCGCGCGGCGGAGCCCACGCCGTCGTCAAGGGCGACGGGGACGTGACTTGGCCGCTGGTGCTCGAGGATGCCGCCCGCGGCTCGTTGCAGCCGGTCTACGAGGCCGGCCGCGTCGACGCCGATCGATTCGTCGCCGCCCGGTGGGACCTGCTGCCCGAGGACAAGTACATGTGGGCCTCGGTGCAGACCGTGCGCGGCTGCCCCAAGCACTGCTCGTTCTGCTCGGTGTGGCGCACCGACGGCCAGGTGCCGCGGCAGCGCGGCACCGACGTCGTCGTCGAAGAGATCGTGCAGCTCCGCCGCCGCGGTTTTCGCTTCATCGCCCTGGCCGACGACAACTTCTACCCGGTGACGCTGACCGATCTGGCGCAGGCGGAGCGGCAGAAGAACGGGCCGCGGCTGGCGCAGCTGAAAGCGCAGCGCGCCGAGCGGTTCGAGCTGATGGACCGGCTCGCGCAGTTACCGCGCGACATGGTGTTCTTCACCCAGATCACGATGGAGGCGGCCGAGGACCCGGAGTTCCTGGCGGCGATGCGGCGCGCCAACATCAAGGGCGCGCTGGTCGGCGTCGAGGCGGTGACGCCGGAGGGCCTCAAGGACGTCTTCAAGGGCTTCAACGACGTCGGCGAGGCGCTGGTCCAGCGCCTGCGCACGTTCCGTGAACACGGCGTGCACGTCCTCGGCTCGTTCATCTTCGGGCTGCCGAGCGATCGCCCATCCACCTTCGACGCGACGGCCGACGTCGCCGATCGCGCCGGGCTGACCTTTGCGCAGTTCATCATGCTCATGCCGTATCCCGGCACCGTCGACTTCGCCGCGTGGGAGAAGCGCCTCGGCGCCGAGGCGCCGCGCATTGCCGACATTCCGATCACGCGCCATTGGCTGATTCCTCAGCACCAACGCCCCAAGATCTACTCGCCCCATCCCGCGATGTCGTCGGAGGAGATTCGCGCGCGGACCCAGGCCGTGTGGGATCAGTTCTACAGCCTGCCGCGGGTCTGGGCACGATCGCGGTGCACGACGACGCTGAAGGCGCGGCTCACCTTCGTGTTGATCTCGAAGCTCTACCGCCAGATGTACGCGAACACCGGGATCGCGACCGACAGCGCGCGCGTGAGCCGCGCCAACCGCTGGGCGCGCCTGATCGCCAAGCCGTGCCGGCGCCTCTTCACTTCCCGTCCACTGCCTGGCCTTCAGGCACCGCTGGCCCGTCCGACCTCGACGATCTGACAATCGGCCGGGGCTCCGCTCGTCGAGCTATGCCGAAGCCGACTGCGGCCGTCGTCGCACCACCGGGCTGGCCGGTTGGCTCGGCCGCTGATCGCGCAGCCACCACAGCATGATCACGCTGAGCGGCACCAGTACCAGCGAGATGAGCTGTGAGGTCGAGAACATGCCGGCCATCCCGCGGTCGTCGCCGCGGAAGAACTCGATGACGAAGCGCGACACGCCGTAGAGGAAGACGAAACGCCAGAACGTACGACCGGCGTACGGCGTCCCGCGTTTCTCGGTCGCCAGGAGCACGGCCAGGATCACCAGCCCGGCCAGGGATTCGTAGAGCTGGGTGGGGTGCAGCGGCACGCCGAGCGGGGTGCCGACGTTCATCGCCGCCGCCGGGTCGTTGAAGGTGATCGCCCAGGCCACCTGCGTCGGCTTGCCGTAGCAGCAGCCCGCCATGAGGCACCCGAGGCGTCCGACCATGTAGCCGAGCGCGATCCCCGGCGCGAAGAGGTCGCCCGACTGCCACAGCGGCAGCTTGTGCTTGCGCAGCTGGTAGATGCAGGTGAGCGAGGCGGCGATCAGGCCGCCGTAGAAGACGCCGCCCGATCGCAGCAGCGAGAAGAACTCCGCGCGGCTGCTCGTGAAGTGCTCGAAGTCGACGATGAACAGCAGCCCCTTCGCGCCGACCAGCGCGGCGATGATCACCCAGATGCCCAGGTCGAGCACCCGGTTGCCGTCGAGCCCGGCCTGGTTGGCGCGCCGCACGCCGAGCCACAGGCCCAGCAGATAGGCGGCGGCGAGCAGCACGCCGTAGCTGTAGATGGTGATCGGACCGGCTTCAAGCAGGATCGGGTGCACGGCGATACCCCAGGAAATCGCCCACCACATCGGCGAGCATCAGCGCGACGCCGACGGTGATGGCGGCGTCGGCGACGTTGAAGGCCCAGAAGTGCCAGTCGCGCCAATAGGCGTCGACGAAGTCGAGCACGTAGCCGGCGGTGGCCCGGTCGATGAGATTGCCGATGGCGCCGCCCAGCACGGCGGCGATGCCCAGGCGGGCCGTGCGGTTCGCCACTGGCAGGCTCGCGGCATACCAGGCCACGCCGGCCAGCGCGCCGAGGGTGACCGCCAGCAGCACCACGGGCTTGAACGGGAAGTCGACGTCGTTCAACATCCCGAAGGCCGCGCCGCTGTTGTGCACCCGGGTGAGGCTCAGCCAGCCGGGGACGACCTCGACGCTCTCGTGCAGCACGAAGCGGCCGCGGACCAGCGCCTTGGTCAGCTGGTCGGCGACGACGACCGCCATGACGGTGAGAATCTCGAGACGCCGCACTACAGGCTCACCGCCTCGGCCAGCGCGTCCACGCAGCGCGGACACAGCCCCGACCGGTCGGGCGCGGTGCTCACTTCGGGCACGATGCGCCAGCAGCGATCGCATTTCACGCCCTCGGCGCGCGACACGCGGACCACGCGGCCCTCGCCGGGGCCGGGCCGCAGGGTCACTGCCGACACGCCGAAGAGCGTCGGCAGGAAGCCTTCGTAGCGCCCGAGCAGGTCGGCCTCGTCGCCCGCCGTCGCCACCTCCACCGCCGCCGACAGGTTGCCGCCGATGGCCTTTTCCTGGCGCTTCTGCTCGAGGGCGAGGTTCACCGCGTCGCGCACCGCGCCGAGCCCGGCCCAGCGCTCGACCAGCGACGGCTCGGCGAGTCGCCCGACGTCCCGGGGGAACAGCGCCATGTGGACGGAGGCCTCGCGCGGCCCCGGCAGCCCGCGCCACAGCTCGTCCATCGTCACCGACAGGATCGGCGCCAGCAGCCGGGCCAGCCCGTCGGCGACGAGGAACATCGCCGTCTGTCCCGACCGCCGCGCCGCGGACGAGGCCCCGAACGTGTACATCCGGTCCTTCGTGACGTCGACGTAGAACGCGCTCACCTCAACGGTGATGAACTGGTTGGCCGTCTGGAAGACGGTGGGGTAGTCGTAGTCGTCCCAGGCCCGCACGATCCGCGCCGCGCACTCGGCGTAGCGGGCCAGCAGCCAGCGGTCGATCTCTTCCATCCTCGCCAGCGGCACCGACTCGTCCACCGGATCGAAGTCGTAGAGGTTGGCCACCAGCACGCGCAGCACGTTGCGGATCTTGCGGTAGGCCTCGACCGTGCGCGTCAGGATCTCCTTGCCGATGCGGATGTCCTCGCGGTAGTCGACCATCGACGCCCACAGCCGCAGCACCTCGGCGCCGCTCTGCGCGATGACGTCCTGCGGCGCGATGCTGTTGCCGAGCGACTTGGACATCTTGCGTCCGTCCTCGGCCATCACGAAGCCGTGGGTCAGCACCTGGTCGAACGGCGCCCGCCCGCGGGTGCCGATGCCGACCAGCAGCGAGCTGTGGAACCAGCCGCGATGCTGGTCGCTGCCCTCGAGGTAGATGTCGGCCGGCCAGCGTTTCGGCTCGCGGAAGGGCAGCACTGCCTCGTGGCTCGAGCCCGAGTCGAACCACACGTCGAGGATGTTGGCCTCGCGTTCGAACGAAGTGCCGCCGCACGACGGACAGGCGAGGCCGGCCGGCACGAACTCCTCGAGCGGCCGCTCGTACCAGGCGTCGGCGCCGTAGGTGTCGAACACCGAGGCGGCCTGCTCGACCAGCGACGCGGTGAGCACCGCCGTGCCGCACGCCGTGCAGTCCATCGCCGGGATCGGCACGCCCCAGGCACGCTGGCGCGAGATGCACCAGTCGGGGCGGTTGGCGATCATCCCTTCAATGCGGGCCCGGCCCCAGCCCGGGATCCAGCGCGTGTCGGCGATCGACTGCAGCGCGCGCGCCCGCAGATCCTTGGCCTCCATGGCGATGAACCACTGCGCCGTGGCCAGGAAGATCACCGGATGGTGGCAGCGCCAGCAGTGCGGGTACGAGTGCGAGATATCCTCCCGATGCCACAGCCGGCCGGCCTCGGCCAGCGCCGCTTCCACCTTCGGGTTCGCCTCCCACACCTGCAACCCCGCGAAGCGCTCGACCGTGTCGTTGTAGCGGCCGGTCGCGTCGAGCGGGGCGTAGATCTCGAGGCCGTACTTCACGCCGGTGTTGTAGTCGTCGGCGCCGTGGCCCGGCGCCGTGTGCACGGCACCCGTGCCGGCCTCGAGCGTCACGTAGTCGCCGAGAACGCCGACCGAGTCGCGCGCGTAGAAGGGGTGGCGGAACACCAGGCCTTCCAGCGTCCGGCCCGGGAAGGTGGCCAGCGGCGTGCCGAAGGGCCGGCCGGTCGTGGCCGCGACGGCGGCGGCGAGCTCGGTGGCGACGACCACCGCGGTGCCGTTCACGTCGTAGGCGCCGTACTCGAACTCCGGATGGAAGGCGATCGCCAGGTTGTTCGGGATCGTCCACGGCGTGGTCGTCCAGATCAGCACCGATACCGGCCGGGCGCCCAGGCCCGGCACCCGCGCCGCCGCTTCGGGGCGGCTCGCCTCGCTCAGCGGGAATTCCACGTAGATGGACGGCGAGACATGCGGCTCGTACTCCACCTCCGCCTCGGCCAGCGCCGTCCGGCAGTGCGTGCACCAGTGCACCGGCTTCTTGCCCTTGTAGACCATGTCCTGGGCGACGAACTTTCCCAGGGCGCGCACGATCGCCGCCTGATAGCGGAACGCCATCGTCAGGTAGGGGTCGTCCCACACGCCGAGGATGCCCAGCCGCTTGAAGTCGCGGCGCTGGATGTCGACGTACTTGCCGGCGTAGGCGCGGCAGGCGCGGCGGAAGTCGGCGACCGACATCTCACGCTTCTTCGACCCCAGCTCGCGATCGACCTTCAGCTCGATCGGCAGGCCGTGGCAGTCCCATCCCGGCAGGTACGGGGCGTCGAAGCCGAGCATGTTGTGCGACTTGACGACGAAGTCCTTGAGGATCTTGTTGAGCGCCGTGCCGATGTGGATCTCGCCGTTGGCATACGGCGGCCCGTCGTGCAGCAGGTAGAGCGGCGCGCCCTTTCGCGCCGCGCGGATCTGGCCGTACAGGTCCATGGCCTCCCACCGGGCCACCGTTTCGGGCTCGGTCGCCTGCAGATTGGCCTTCATCGCGAAGGCCGTGCGCGGCAGATTGCAGGTGTCCTTCCACTCGGCCATAGGTCGATCGTCATTGTAGTTCAACGACTTACGGGCTGGTTGGCCGCCCGCGGCGAAGGCACTACAGTGAAGGGATGGTCCGCGAGTCCACGCTCGACAACGGCCTGACCGTGCTCGTCCAGGAGGTGCACACCGCGCCGCTCGCGTCGGTCTGGTGCTGGTATCGCGTCGGGTCGCGCGACGAGGGCCCTGGTGTGACCGGCGTATCGCACTGGGTCGAGCACATGAACTTCAAGGGAACGGCCAACATCCCGCGCGACCAGGTGAAGGGCATCATCGAGCGCTTCGGCGGCACCTGGAACGGCTACACCTGGCTCGACCAGACGACCTACCTCGAGACCGCCACGACCGAGGCGCTCGACCGGATGCTGTTCATCGAGGCCGAGCGGATGAGCAGCTGCCTCTACGACCCGGCGGACTGCGAGTCGGAACGCACCGTGATCATCTCGGAACTGCAGGGCGGTGACAACGACCCCGAACAGCGGCTCGACACCGAGATCACGGCCACCTCGCTCAAGGCCCACTCGTATCGCCATCCGACCATCGGCTGGCTGCCCGATCTGCGGACCATGACCCGCGACGATCTCTACGGCCATTACCGCCGCTACTACGTGCCCAACAACGCCACGCTCGTCGTCGTCGGCGATGTCGAGGCGGCGGATGTGGTCCGCCGCGCCGGCAAGGCCTTCGGCGCCATCCCCCCGGGCACTCCCGCTCGCCGGATCACCACCGAGGAGCCTTCCCAGGAAGGGGAGCGCCGGGTCCACCTGCGCAAGCCGGGCACCACCGCCTATTGGCGAGCCTCCTATCACGCGCCCCGGTTCACCGACCCCGGTTTCTTCCCGCTGCTCGTTCTCGATGCCATCCTGACCGGCGCGTCGGGGCTCAACATCTGGTCGGGGGGCAAGGTGCCGACCCAGCAGCGCGGCGCGCGCCTGTACCGGGCGCTGGTCGATCGCGGACTCGCCTCGTCGGTCGGCGGCTTCCTGGCACCGACGGCGGAGCCGTTCCTGTACTCGGTGAGCGCCACCGTCGCCGACGGGCAGTCGCCGGCGGCGGTCGAGGAGGTGGTGCTGGCCGAGTGCGCCCGTATCGCCGACAGCGGACCCACCGCGGCGGAGCTGGCCGTCGCGCAGGCGCAGCTCCGGGCCCGCTTCGTATTCGACGGCGACAGCGTCACCGACGTGGCGCACCAGCTCGGCTACTTCGCGACCATCGCGCGGTGGCAGGAGTGGCACGACGTGTTCACCCGGCTGGCCGCGGTCAGCGTGGACGACGTCCACGAGGCCGCCCGGCGCTGCCTGGCGGTGGACAACCGGACCATTGGCATCTACGAGCCGACGGCGGTGGTTCGCGGCACGGAGTCCTGATGGCGCTCGACCCGCAGCGCCGCGTGCTGGCCAACGGCGTCACCATCGTCGTGCAGACCAACCGGCTGATTCCGGCCGTCTCGCTCGCCATCGGCGTGAACGCCGGCGCCATCGCCGATCCCGTCGGGGCACCGGGCACGGCGGCGCTGACGGCGCGGGTGATCGATCGCGGCACCGCCACGCTCGACGCCGACGCCATCGGCGAGCGGGTCGAGAACCGCGGCGCGTCGCTCACCTCCGCCGCCGGCCGCCAGCAGATGGTGATGAGCGTCACCTGCCTGACCGACGATCTGACCGCCGTCCTGCCGGTGGCCACCGAGGTGGTCCGCGCGCCGGCGTTCCCGGCCGCCGACGTCACGACCCGCCGCGGCGAGCTGCTCACCGAGATCCGCGAGGCCGAGGACGATCCCGGGTCGATGGCCGTCGACGCCCTGCTCGGCGTCCTCTATCCCGACCCGCACCCGCTGGGCCGCCCGGTGCGGGGACGCACGCCGGCCGTGGCGGTGCTGGAGCGCGACGACCTGCTGGCGTTTCACCGGCGGTGGTTCGCGCCCCCGGCCACGATCGTGGTGGCGGTCGGCGATCTCGAGCCGGCCGCGGCCCTCGACGCCATCGCGTCGGCCTTCGACGACTGGGCCCACGCCAGCCCCACGCTCCCGACCCAGCCGGACCCGCCGCCTCGGGTGCGCGGCAGACAAGTCGTGCGCCGCCCGATGCCCGACAAGGCGCAGGCCGACATCGCCTACGGCTTCGTGGGCCTGACCCGGCGCGACCCCGACTACTATGCGGCGCTGGTCATGAACAACGCGCTGGGCCAGTACGCGCTCGGCGGCCGGCTGGGCGACAGCATCCGCGAGCGCCAGGGCATGGCCTACTACGTGTTCAGCAACCTCGAGGCCGGCCTGGCCGCGGGACCGCTGATGGTCCGCGCCGGCGTGTCGGCGGCCAATGTCGAGCGGACGATCGCCTCGATCGACGCCGAACTGCAGGCCGTGTTGCGCCAGGGGTTCAGCCGCCAGGAAGTGGACGACGCGAAGCTGTATCTGACCGGCTCGCTGCCCCGGCAGCTCGAGACCAACGCCGGCATCGCCAGCTTCCTGCTCTCGGCCGAGCTGCACGGCCTGGGCGTGGACCACGACGCCCGGCTGCCGGGGTTCATCCGCGGCGTCACCCACGACGACGTGGCGCGGGTCGCGGCGCGCCTGCTCGATCCGGCGCGGGCCGTGATCGCCGTGGCCGGCCCCGGGGCGGACGACCCGGCATGAGTGCCCCGCCGCTCCGCGCCGTGTTCTTCGACGTCGACTTCACCCTCATCCACCCGGGACCCCGCTTCCACGGGGCCGGATACGCCGAGGTCTGCACCGCCCACGGCGTGGCCGTCGACGCCGCGCTCTTCGACGCCGCCGTGACCCGGGCCCTGCCACTGCTCGACGATCACGACGACCCGGTCTACGACCACGGGCTGTTCATCCGCTACACCGCGGCGATCATCGAGCACATGGGCGGACAGGGCGACGCCGTGACGGCAGCGGCCACCGAGATCTACGACGCGTGGGCCTCGAACCAGCACTTCGATCTCTACGACGACGTGCACGACGTGCTGCCGGCGCTGGCCGCCCGCGGGCTGCGCCTCGGGGTGATCTCCAACTCGCACCGGTCGCTCGAGGCCTTCACCGAGCACTTCGCCCTCGATCGCTACGTGCGCACCCACGTCTCGGCGCACCCCAACCGGCGGATGAAGCCGCATCGCAGCATCTTCGAGGCGGCGCTCGCCGACGCCGACGTCCGCGCCGACGAAGCGCTGATGGTCGGCGACAGCCTGCGCGCCGATGTCGAGGGCGCGCTGGCGGCGGGGATGCGGGCGGTGTGGCTGCGCCGCGCCGGCGAGGTGCCCGCCGACCGGCCGGCGGTGCCGGTCATCCGGCGGCTCGACGAACTGGCGGCGATCATCTGGCCCGAGCCGCCGTGAGCTGCCCGAGTATCGCCGGGACGCGGGTTACACTCGTGCACCGATGACCGAGCTGCATTTCCGCGACCTGCACACCGCCGACGAGTTCCGCCAGGTGATGGCGCTCGAACAGGAAGTCTGGGGCTTCACCGATCTGAACGACATGGTCACGGTGCCGGTCTTCACCATCACCACCAAGCGCGGCGCCATCCTCATCGGCGCCTTCGACGACGCGGAGCGGATGGTCGGCTTCGTCTACTCGATCGTCGGGATGAAGGATCACCAGCTGCTGCAGTGGTCGCACATGCTGGGCGTCCTCGATCAGTACCGCAACAGCGGGCTGGGCCGGGCGCTGAAGCTCGCCCAGCGCGAGCGGGCGCTGGCCGGCGGCTACGACCTCATCGAGTGGACGTTCGATCCGCTGCAGGCGCTGAACGCGCACCTGAACTTCGCCAAGCTCGGCGTCGTCGCCGAGGAGTATCACCGCAACGTCTACGGCGAGTCGACGAGCGTGCTGCACCGGGGCACGCCGACCGATCGCCTGGTGGCGCAGTGGTGGATCCGCGAGCCGCACGTCGAACGGCGGGTGGCGCCGCCGCCGGCGCTGGCGGCGCGATCGGCCGACCTCGCCGAGGCGCAACCCGTGAACACGACCCGGCCGGCGCACGGCGGGCTGGCCAACGCCGAGGTCCACCTGGCCAGGGAGGAGCGGCGGCTGCTGCTCGAGATTCCGATGGGCTTCACCGACATGCAGCGCGAGGCGCCCGATCTCGCCCTCGAATGGCGGATGCAGACCCGGGAGATCTTCGAGACCTATTTCGGCCGCGGCTACCGGGTGGTGGACTTCTTCCTCGACCGCCCGCAGCGGTGCGGCCGCTACGTGCTGGCCCGGAAGCCCGCCGCCGACGTGCGCTGACTCCGGGCGCCGTCGAAACAATCCGGGTCCGGCCGCCGTCTCACCTCGACAGCCGGAAGGGCAGGAGGGGCGAGATGGGCTCGTGGATCGGCGACGTGCGCTACGCGTGTCGACAGCTCGGCACGTCGCCCGGTTTCGCCGCGGCGGCCGTGGCCGTGCTGGCCCTCGGGATCGGTCTGAACGCGGGGATGTTCGGCCTGGTCTATGCCATCGGCTTCGCCGGCCGGGCGTTTCCCGCCCCCGATCGGGTGGTGCAGCTCTACTCGAGCCGCGCCAACACCCCCGATTCGTATCGCGCGTTCTCGTATCCGGCCTACGAGCAGCTGATCGATCACGACGCCTTCACCGGCGTCCTGGCGCATACCCCGGCGCTGGTCGGGATCAGTGAGGGCGGGCAGTCGCGCCGGACATTCGGCGCCCTCGTCAGCCGCAACTACTTCGACGTCCTCGGGGTGCCGGTGGTCGACGGCCGCGGGTTCACCGTCGAAGAAAGCCGACCCGGCCAGGACCTGCCGGTCGCCATCGCCACCTACACCTACTGGCAGCGGCACGGGTTCGACCCGGCCATCGTCGGCTCGACGGTACGGGTCAACGAACGGCCGTTCACGATCGTCGGCCTGACGCCGCGCGGCTTCACCGGGACGATGTCGGTATTCGGGCCGGAGCTCTTCTTCCCGCTCGGCGTCTTCCACTCGATCGCCAACGACTTCGACAACGCCACCGCCCGGCGGCTCGAGCGGGCCGACGCCTACAGCCTCTTCCTCGTCGGCCGGCTGGCTTCCGGCGTGTGGCCTGGTGTCGGCCGAGGCGCGACTGCGCGCCAGCAGCCGCGGCCCTCACCGAGGCCATGCCGGCCGAGTACCGCGACGCGCGCCTGACCCTGGCGCCGTTGCCCCGCTTCGGCACCAGCACGTCGCCGATGGACGAACGGGCCGTCGCTGTGCTCGGCGCGGTGCTGCTCGGGCTGACCGCAGCGGTGCTCCTCACCGTGTGTCTCAACCTGGCGGCGATGCTCCTGGCGCGCGGCCGCGCCCGCCGCAAGGAACTGGCGATCCGGCTGGCGCTCGGCGGCAGCCGGGCGCGCATCGTGCGTCAGCTGCTCATCGAGGGCGCCTTGCTGTCGGGGGCTGGCGGCGCGCTCGGCACCGGACTCGCCGCCCTGGGGGTGCAGGCCTTCCACGGCAAGGTGGCCTCGTCGCTGCCGGTGGCCATCGCGCTCGACGGCGTGCGCTCGCCGGTGGTCGGCGCCGCGACCCTGATGTTCTGCCTGCTGGCCACCGCCTGGTTCGCGCTGGGCCCGGCGCTTCGCCACTCGCGCGGCGATGTCCTGGCCGATCTCAAGGCCCAGGCTGGCGACGATCCCGCGGCCCCGCGCCGCCGCTTCCGGCCGCGTCATCCGCTGGCCGCCGCGCAAGTCGCCTTGTCGTTGGCGCTGCTCATCACCGCGGGCCTCTTCGTGCGCATGGCGCAGTCGGCGATGGCGGTCGATCTGCGATTCGACGCCGATCGGACCGTGCTGGCCGAGGTCGATACGGCGCTGGCCGGATACGATCCGCCGCGAGCGCGCACCGAGTTGGCCGCCGTGGAACGACGGTTACGGGGGCTGCCGGGCGTGCACTCCGTGGGGCTCGGGGCGCTCGTGCCGATGGGCATGATCAGCATCGGCAAGTCGGTGGCGCGCGCCGGCATCGACGTCCCCGAAGGTGCGTCGCCGGCGACCGCCGAGGCCGGCCGCGCCTTCGAGGTGCCCTGGAACGCGGTCAGCGCCGGCTACTTCCCGGCGATGGGCGTTGACCAGCTGGCCGGGCGAGGGTTCTCCGACGTCGAGGCGTTCGACGACGCCGCCCCGCCGGTGGCGATCCTCGACGAGGTGCTCGCCGCGAGGCTCTGGCCGGACGGGTCGGCGCTCGGCCAGCACGTGCGCTTCCGTGAGAACGACGGCGACGCCACGGCCTACGAGGTGATCGGCATCGTCGCCGGCACGCGGCGGGAGCTCTTCCAGGACGAGCTGCCCGGAGCCGTCTACGTGCCCTTCGCGCGGGGCGTCAACGGACCGGCGTTCTTCCACGTCCGGCCCGACGCCGCGGCCTCGACCGGGGCCGATCTCGTGCGCCAGACGATCCGCGACGCCAGCCCGGGCCTGCCGCTCTTCAGCGTCCAGACCTTCGACGACCACGTTCACACTTCGATCGAGTACTGGGCGCTCGGACGGGCGAGCCTGCTCTTCGCCAGCTTCGCCGGCGCCGCGATGCTGGTGGCGCTGGTCGGCATCTACGGGGTGATGGCGCACGCCGTGGCCCGTCGCACGCGGGAGATCGGCATCCGGATCGCGGTGGGTGCCGCACCCTCGGCGGTGCGGCGGCTGATCCTGGGCGAGAGCCTGGGGCTCACCCTGGCCGGTGTGGCGGGCGGCCTGGTTCTCGGTCTGGGCGCGGGCCTGGCCCTGGCCAGCGTCTTCGTCGACGTGGCGCCGTTCGACATCGTGATCTTCACCGCCGTCCCGGCGGCACTGGTCGTCGCGGCGCTGCTAGCGACCTGGGTGCCGGCCCGGCGGGCCACTGAGGTCCACCCGACCGTCGCGTTGCGCGCCGAATAGTTACTAGCCGGGCGGCCAGGCCATCGTGCGCCCGCCGAGCACGTGCAGGTGGAGATGGAACACCGTCTGCCCGGCCTCGGCGTTGCAGTTGAACACGGTGCGGTAGCCGCGCTCGGCGAATCCGCGCTCGCGGGCGATGACGGCGGCGCGCCGCAGCATCCGGCCGGTCAGCGCGTCGTGCGCGGAGTCGAGGTCGTTCAACGTGGCGACGTGCGCACGGGGCACCACCAGCACATGCATGGGCGCCTGCGGGTTGATGTCGTCGAAGGCGACGACGTCGTCGTCCTCGAACACTTTCTTTGCTGGAATTTCGCCGGCGACGATGCGGCAGAAGAGGCAGCTCATCCTTCGAGTATAGGGCAGCGGCGGCGCTCTGCAGGGCGCGTGACATTGTGTCGAACGGTCGTGGCATGATGCAGGATTCACCCTCCCCATCAGACCCTGGGCCACCTCGACCGCAGGCGGCCGTGTCAAGGAGACGCGACATGTTGCTCGACAAGTATCAGGACGTACAAACGCTCGCCGGCCAGCTCGGCGTACGGGATTTCTCGATCAAGGAAGCCGGCGGCAAGGTGCAGATCGCCGGCAAGACCACCTACGCGCTCGAACGCGATCTGCTGTGGGACGCCATCAAGAAGCACGCCGGCTGGGAAGGCGAGATCGCGGCCGACGTCAAGGCCGAGCGCAGCGACATCCACGGCATCCACACCGTGAAGGCGGGCGAGTCGCTGTCGAAGATCGCCAAGATCCACCTCGACGACGCCAACCGCTACATGGACATCTTCAACGCCAACAAGGACAAGCTGAAGGACCCGAACATGATCCAGCCGGGCCAGCAGCTCGTCATTCCGAATCGCTGAGATCATCCGGACCGGGCGGAGGGGGCGATCCCTCCCCCTGGCCTCGGGCTGCTGACGCTGCAGATCACTGGGCCTGGTGGAGGGATCACCCCTCCACCCGGTCACTTCGTCGCGATCACGACGCGCGCGATGCCTTGCAGGTCGTGGCGGAATCGCGCGGCGACGAACCCAGCCCCTCTCGCGATCGCCGCCGCCTGATCGGCTTGGCCTGCGCCGACCTCCATCACCAGCGTTCCGCTCGGCCGTAACACCGCCCACACCTCTGGGACGATCGCGCGCACGACGTCGAGGCCGTCGGTGCCCGCGAACAGCGCCTCGGCTGGTTCGTACAGCCGGACCTCGGGCTGCAGATGCGCCCGATCGATCGCGCGCACGTAGGGCGGGTTGGAGACGACGAGGTCGAAGAGGCCATCGAGCGCACCGGCGCCGGAGGTATGGGTCAGCACCACGCGCGACCCGACGCCGAACCGCCCGCTGTTGACCCGCGCCCAGTCCAGCGCCTCGGCCGAACTGTCGGTGGCCACGATCTGCGCGTCGGGACGTTCGAGGGCCAGGGTCACGGCCAGGCAGCCGCTGCCGGTGCCGATGTCGAGGAGGCGCGGACGGGTGAGGCCGGCCAGCGCGGCGAGGCCCTCCTCGATGAGAAGCTCGGTCTCGGGCCTGGGGATCAGCACGCCGCGGCCGACGGCAAACGCGCGGCCGTAGAACTCCTGTTCGCCGCGCAGGTAGGCGATCGGCTCGCGCGCCACCCGGCGTTCCACCAGCGGCGCCAGCCCGGCCTCGACAGCCGGCCCGGCCGGCTCGTCTCGACCGAGCAGCCACGCCGCCCGATCCCATTGCAGCAGGTGCCGAAGGAGCAGCTCGGCGTCGAGACGCGCTTGGTCGTCGGGGATCCCGGCGGTGGTGAATCGCGCCTGCGCCCCGGCGGCCAGATCGCGAAGGCGCATCGCCGGCCGGCTATTTCCTGGCCGGCGCCGGCTCGGGCGAACCGTCCGCCGCGGTGACGTCCTTGAGCCGCTCGGCCTGGTAGAAGGTCGAGACCGCGTCGAGCAGCTCCTCCAGATCGCCGTTGAGCACGCTGGTCAGCTGGTGGGTGGTGAAGTTCACGCGGTGATCGGTGATGCGGCTCTGCGGGAAGTTGTAGGTGCGGATCTTCTCGGACCGTTCGCCGGTGCCGACCTGCCCGCGGCGTTCCTTGGCGACGGCGTCCTGCTGCTTCTGCAGCTCGATCTCGTAGAGCCTCGCCCGCAGCACCTTCATCGCCTTCGCCCGGTTCTTGATCTGCGACTTCTCGTCCTGCTGCGAGACGACCAGCCCGGTCGGCAGGTGCGTGATGCGGATCGCCGAATAGGTGGTGTTGACGCTCTGACCGCCGGGGCCGCTCGAGCAGAAGGTGTCGATGCGCAGGTCCTTGGCCTCGATCTGCACGTCGACTTCCTCGGCCTCGGGCAGGACGGCCACGGTGGCGGTCGAGGTATGGATGCGGCCGCTGGCCTCGGTATCGGGCACGCGCTGCACGCGGTGGACGCCGCTCTCGTACTTGAGCCGGCTGTAGACCCGCTGGCCCTCGATGCTGACGATCACCTCGCGGATGCCCTGTCCCACCTCGCTCAGCGACATCATCTCCATCTTCCAGCGCTGGCGCTCGGCGAAGCGGCTGTACATCCGGAAGAGGTCGGCGGCGAAGTTGCCGGCCTCCTCGCCGCCGGTGCCGGCGCGGATCTCGAGGATGACGTTCTTCTCGTCGTTCGGATCCTTGGGCAGCAGCAGCACCTTGATCTCGGCGAGCAATGCTTCTCGACGGGACGCCAGCCCGGTCAGCTCCTCGGCGGCGAGCGCGGCCATCTCAGCGTCGCCGCCCCTGGCCAGTTCCTCGGCCTGGGCGATCTCGGCACCGACCTTCCGGTAGTCGCGGTAGGCCAGCACCAGCGGCTCGATCTCGGCCAGCGCCTTGGCCTGCTTGCGGTACTCGTTGGCGTCGCTCTGCACCGCCTGCGAGGCCATCGTCGCGGCGATGGTCTCGTAGCGCTGCTCCACGCTGGCCAGCTTGTCGAACATCACTCCACCATCTCGCTCGGGCGGCTGCCGCCGGAGACCGGCGGCAGGAAGGCCACGTCGTCACCCTCGGCGACCGGCGCCGTCATGCGGGCGTAGTCGAGGTTCACCGCGCAGGACATCGACCGTTCGTAGGCGGCCGCCGCCGGGTGCGCCGCCACCAGCGCCGCCCAGACCTCCTTCACGGTGGAATCCGGCGGCACGTCGATGGCGAGCTCGCCGCTGCCGACCAGCTCGCGCAGGCGCGCGAAGAGCTTCACCGTCACGCGCATGCGACCTTCAGCGCCTGCGCGCGCGCCGCCTCGTCGTCGGGATCGGCGGTGGCGCCCTCGATCCACACCTCGCCGCCCTCGAAGTGCTCGTGCTTCCAGATCGGTACGATCTGCTTGATGCGCTCGATGGCGTAGCGGCAGGCGGCGAAGGCGTCGGCCCGATGGGGTGTGGCCACGGCAATCGCCACGCTGGCCTCGCCGATCTCGAGGCGGCCGGTGCGATGGTGGATGGCCATCCGGGCGCCGGTCCACCGCGCCTGCGCCTCGTCGACGATCCGGGCCAGTGCCTTCTCGGCCAAGGGGGTGTAAGCCTCGTACTCGAGATACAGCACGCGGCGGCCCTGGTTGTGGTCGCGCACCAGGCCAAGAAATGTGGAGACGGCGCCGGCGCCCGGACCGGCGACCGCGCGGACCACCGTGTCGATCGCGAGTGCGGCCGATGTGACGGCGACTTCGGGCGGCATCAATCGTTCAGTATACCGGCCGCCCGCGCCTTCCAGAGGTGCTCCAGCGGCCGGTGGCCGGCGCCGAGCGGGATGCCGGTCCGCATCGCCTCGCGCACGTAGGCCTGGGCAGCACGCACCGCGGCCTCGGCGTCGTCGCCCAGCGCGAGACGGGCGGTGATGGCCGCGGCGAACGTGCAGCCGGTGCCGTGGGTGTGCACGCCGGGCACGCGCTCGCCGACGATCTCGACTTCGCGATCGCCGTCGACGAACACGTCGACGATCTCGGCGTGGTCGAGGTGCCCGCCCTTCACCACCGCCGAGCGGGCGCCCATCGCCCGCAGCGCGTGGGCGGCGTCTCTGGCATCGCCGGGCGTGCGGATGATGATCCCCGTGAGCACCTCGGCCTCCGGCACGTTCGGCGTGACGACGTGCGCCAGCGGCACCAGGAGGCGCCGCACGGCGTCGATCGCCTCGGCCGCCAGCAGGCGATCGCCGCTCTTGGCGACCATCACCGGATCGACCACCAGGTTCGGGAGCTTGAAGCGGGCGATCGCCGCCGCCACCGCCTCGACGATGCCCGCCGTGGCCAGCATTCCCGTCTTGGCCGCGTCGCAGCCGAGGTCGCTGACCACCGCCTCGATCTGGGCGACGACGAACTCGGCGGGCGCCACATGGACCGCGGTGACCGCGACGGTGTTCTGCGCCGTGAGCGCGGTGATGGCCGAGGTGCCGTAGACGCCGAAGGCCGCGAACGTCTTCAGGTCGGCCTGGATGCCGGCTCCGGCTCCGGAGTCGCTGCCGGCGATTGTCAGCGCCGTTCGCATGTTGATAACATCCCGCGTCTATGCCGCATTATCGCGCTGCTTCTGAGGCTTGCCCCGTTCTGACCGGCACACCGGCCGGCGCCCGGCTGGCCACCTACGGGGAGCGCGCCGGCGCGGTGCTGTTCGCCGCTGTCCTCACCGGCGCGGCCTCGCAGTTCAGCCTCACGGTGCCGTGGACGCTGATCCCGTTCACGATGCAGCCCGTCGCCGTGCTGCTGGCCGGCGCCGTGCTGGGTGCCCGACTCGGCGCCCTCAGCCAAGTGCTGTACCTGGCTCTGGGGGTGACCGGCGCTTCGATGTTTGCGTTGTCACCGGTCCTGGCGCCAGGCATGGCGCGGCTGCTGGGCCCCACCGGCGGCTTCCTGCTGATGTTCCCCCTCGCCGCGTTCACCACCGGCTGGCTCGTCGATCGCGGCTGGACGCGAAGCTACGCCGGTGCGGCCGCGACGCTCGGTGCCGGACTGGTCGTGCTCTACGCCGGCGGCGCGTCGTGGCTGGCGGCGCTTGCCGGCCCGCCCAGCGTGGCCGCGCTCTGGCCGTTCGTGGCCGCCGATCTCGTCAAGGCCGCGGCGGCGGCGGCGGCCTTGCCGACTTTGGCGCGGGCGCTCGACGCGCGCCGCTAGCCGGCGCTGCCAGATCGGCCGCGTCGCTGCGGCCGAAGATCAGGCAGTACTGGAAGGGCAGGAACGTCTCCTCCCAGAGCAGGGTCAGTCCCGCCCGCGCCGCCTCGCGCTCAATCACGGTGGCGTCCACGCGTTCGATGGCGCTCGGTCCCGGCCCCGAATCGCCGGGCCTGAAGTCCACCACGCCGAGACGGCCCGTCGCCTTCAACGACAGCCCGAGGTTCCTGAGCCACTCGACGCGATCTTCGATCTCGTGGACGACGCCCACCACCAGGACGCCGTCGAGGGCCATGGCCGGCAGGTGGGGATCGCTGCCGCGGCCGAGCACGGGGCGCACGTTGCCGAGGCCCTCGCGCTGCACGCGCCTGGTGATCGCGGCGAGCATCTCGGGCTGCACGTCCTGCGCGTAGACGAGACCGTTCGGTCCCACCCGGCGCGCCAGGCGGACCGTGAACCAGCCGCTGCCCGCGCCGACGTCGGCGACGACCGACGCCTCGGCGACGCCGAGGGCGTCGAGGATCTGCTGGGGCCGCTGCCACTCGTCGCGGTCCGGAGCTTCGAGCAGCCCGAGATCCTGCGGCGGGAAGAGCCGCCCGTGCTGGTTCTTCGCCGGCGGCGGGTTCTGGGCGAGGGCCAGTGACGCGACCACCGCGAACATGGCCGCCAGCGGCAACCCGCCGGGTCGCGTCTGCACACCGGGAATTATAATTCCCGGATGGCCCCCGCCTTCCTCGACTCGCTCGTCGCGCTCATCGTCAGAACCTCCACCGACCTGCCGCCCGATGTGCGCGCGGCGATGCGGGTGGCGATGGACCGCGAAGAGGAGCCGAGGTCCACGCAGGCGCTGTCGATCATCGGCCAGAACATCGATCAGGCCGCCGAAGTCGAGGGGGCCATCTGCCAGGACACCGGGATGCCCACCTTCAGGGTGAAGACGCCGGTCGGCACCAACCAGATCGCTTTCACGACGGCCATCCGCGACGCCGTCGCCGAAGCCACGCGGCGCGGCAAGCTGCGCCCCAACTCGGTCGACTCGCTCACCGGCGAGAACTCCGGCAACAACCTCGGTCCCGGCACGCCGATCATTTACTTCGAGCAGTGGGAGCACGACGAGATCGAGATCAAGCTCATTTTGAAGGGCGGCGGCTGCGAGAACATGAACGCGCAGTACTCGCTACCGGCGGAGTTGCCGCACCTCGGGCGGGCCGATCGGACGATCGAGGGCGTCCGCAAGTGCATCCTCCACGCGGTGTGGCACGCCCAGGGCAAGGGCTGCGCCCCGGGCGCGCTCGGCGTCGCCATCGGCGGCGATCGCACCTCAGGCTACGCGTACGCCAAGTGGCAGCTTTTCCGCACCCTCGGCGACGTCAATCCCGACCCGCGGCTCGCCGCGCTCGAGGCCGAGATCATGGCGACGGTCAACCGGCTCGGGGTCGGCACGATGGGCTTCGGCGGCCGCACCTCGCTCATCGGCTGCAAGGTCTGCGTGCTCAACCGGCTGCCGGCGAGCTTCTTCGTGTCGGTGGCCTACGACTGCTGGGCTTTCCGCCGTCTGGGCGTGGCCCTGGACCCGGCCACCGGGGAGATCCGCCGCTGGCTCTACCGCGATCCGGCGGTGCCGGCGCTGGCGATGATGGATCAGGGCGGCTTCAAGCGCTCCGGACGCGAGGTGGCACTGACCACGCCGCTCGACGAGGCCACGATTCGATCGCTCAAGGTCGGCGACGTGGTGATGGTCAGCGGGCCGGCCTACACCGGCCGCGACGCCGTGCATCACCACCTCATGTCGCACGAGCCGCCGGTGGATCTGCGGGGAAGTCTCATCTACCACTGCGGGCCGGTGGTGAAGAAGCTCGACGACGGCTCGTGGACGATCACGGCGGCCGGTCCCACCACGAGCATTCGCGAGGAGCCTTTCCAGGCCGACATCATCGGCCGCTACGGCATCCGGGCGGTGATGGGCAAGGGCGGCATGGGCGCCCGGACGCTGGCCGGGCTGAAGCAGCACGGCGCCGTCTACCTCAACGCGGTGGGTGGCGCCGCGCAGTTCTACGCCCGCTGTATCGAGCGGGTGGACGGCGTGTCGCTGCAGGAATTCGGCACGCCCGAGGCGATGTGGCACCTGCAGCTCAAGGACTTTCCGGCCATCGTCACCATGGACGCCGACGGCCACAGCCTGCACCAGGACATCGAGCAGGCCTCGGCGGAGCAGCTCGCGGCGCTGGCTGCGCCGGCTCGCTGAACTCCTCCGGCCACCCCGGGCGGGGCCCGTAACGCAAACTTCCGCAATGACTTAGCCCCCTAGTGCCGGCGTGGTCAACGTGCTACACTGGCACTACTATGCATACCGATACCGTCACCGCCCTGGATGCGCCCGTTCCCGTCGCCGCGCCCAGCGTCGTCCACGTGACCGAGGCGGCGGCCGGCAAGATCCGCGACCTGCTCAGCGAAGAAGGCAAGGCCGACAGCGGCCTGCGCGTGTTCGTGCAGGGCGGCGGCTGCTCCGGGTTCCAGTACGGCTTGATGATCGAGGAAGGCGGCGGCGTGGGCGACCAGCTGTTCGAGTCCAACGGCGTGAAGCTCTACGTCGACCCGGTGAGCCTCAGCTATCTGAAGGGCGCCGAAGTCGACTTCGTCGACACCATCACCGGCGGCGGCTTCACCATCAAGAACCCCAACGCCACGTCGACCTGTGGCTGCGGGTCGTCGTTCAGCGCCTAGCGTCGCACTCGTGAGCTAGCCGGACGGCGGCGCCGCCGCCGTCCGCGCGTCCCCCTCGGCTCGTCCCGTAGGTGTCCGGTCATGGCGACCAGCGTCAGCCTCCCCGACCTCGACCGCCTGCGCCCGGCAGGCACCAAGCGCTCCAGCAAGCGCGATCAGATCGTCAACACCTTCCTGAAACAGGAAGGACATCTGAGCGCCGACGATCTGGTCGACCTCATCAAGCGCGAGGACCATCGGATCAGCAGGGCCACGGTCTATCGCACCCTGCAGTGGATGGTCACGGCCGGGATCGCCCGCAAGGTCGACTTCGGCGAGGGACGCTTCCGCTTCGAGCACTCGTATCGCCACCCGCGGCACTATCACCTCATCTGCAAGACCTGCAACCGCTCGTTCGAGTTCCTGAGCTCGGACATCGAGGCGCTGGTCGAAGAGGTGGCGGCGGCGCGCAAGTTCACCGCCCGGCAGAGCGTGGTGCAGATCTACGGCACCTGCGAGGCGTGCCAGGCCGGACGCGAGGTGCAACCCGACGCCGGAAATTCGGAGTTGCTGTTCGCCCGCGACGCCATGCGGATCGCCATCGCCACCGAGCGCAGCGGGCGTGAGTTCTACACGCGCGCGTCGAAGCTGGTCAAGAACAGCCGCGGCCGCCACGTGTTCGAGAAGCTGGCCGAAGAGGAAGTCGACCACCTGCACCGGCTCGAGGCGCGGTATCGGGCCCTGCTCGAACGCGATCCCGAGCTCGAATCGCGGCCGACCTTCCTGTTCTTCAAGGGCGCCGCCAACGGGCTGTTCGCCGAAGGCACCGAGCAGCTGCGCAAGCCGGGCGTCGACGAAGCCGAGGCGCTGCGGATCGGCATCCGCTGCGAACGTGGCTCGCACAAGTTCTTCAAGCGCTACGGCGAGCGGTTCGAGGACTCCGAGGGCAAGCAGATCTTCCTGGAGTTCGCCGAGGAGGAGCGCGAGCATCTCGAGCTCCTGATTCGCGAGTATCGGGCGCTGATCACCCGGCGCCACGCCGTCAAGCGCCCGCGCCGCGCCGCCCCGGCACGGGCGCCGGCGGCCCGCAAGTCGCGACCCGCCACGTGATCGATCTGCACCTGCACACGACCGCGTCCGACGGCCGGTGCAGCCCGTCGGACCTCGTGCAGCGAGTGGGCGAGGCCGGCGTGCGCGTGTTCGCGGTCACCGACCACGACACCGTCGCCGCGCATGGCGAGGCGGCGGCGGCCGCCGAGGCCGCCGGGCTGACCTTCGTGCCGGGGATCGAAGTGTCGGCGGTGTGGGCCGGCCGCGACGTCCACGTCCTCGGCTATTGGGTGAACCACCAGCACGCCGGTTTCCTCACCTTCCTCGACGCCCAGCGGCGCCGCCGGATCGAGCGCGTGGCGGCCATCGGCCGCGCCCTGGCCTATGCCGGCGCCCCGATCGACGTCGGTCCGCTCCTCGACGACCTGGCCAGCCGTCCTGGCGCCTCGATCGGCCGGCCGACCGTGGCCCGCGCCCTCGTCGACGCCGGAAAGGCCGAGTCGGTCCAGGACGCCTTCGACCGGCTGCTTGGCGAGGGGCAGCCGGCGTTTGTCCCGCGCACCGGGGTTCCACCGCTGGAGGCGGTCCGCGAGATCCACGCCGCCGGCGGGCTCGCCTCGCTGGCGCATCCCGGGGTGAGCCGCTGTGACGACCAGATTGCCACCTGGGCGCGCGGCGGCCTCGACGCGATCGAGGTCTACCACTCGGACCACTCTGGTGCCGACCAGGAGAAGTACCTGCAGCGCGCCGCGCAACTGCGCCTGGCCGTCACCGGCGGCTCCGACTTCCACGGCGACGACGGGGGCAGCAAGCGGTCGCACGACCGGGTGATTGGCGGCATCGGCCTGCCCGAGGCCTGCTGGCAGCCCCTGCTCGACCGCGCCGCCCACCGGCGGTCATGACCACCGACGCACCGCTGGTCGAGTTCGAGGGCGTGGTGAAGGACTACCAGGCGCTCCGGCCGCTGCGCCTGCAGGCGCTGCGGGTGCCGCAGGGCGGAATCGTCTCGCTCGGCGGGCTCGACGCGCTCGGCGCCGAGGTGCTCGTGAACCTGATAACGGCGGCGGTCCGTCCCGACGCCGGTGTGGTGCGGCTGTTCGGGACCTCGACCGCGGCCATCGACGACTACGACGGGTGGCTGCGGATGCTCGATGGCCTTGGCCTGCTCACCGTCCGCGCCGTGCTGCTGGAGCAGTGCACCGTGGCGCAGAACATCGCGCTCCCGCTCACGCTCGAAATCGAGCCGATTCGCGGCGACGTGCTGCCGCGGGTGACGGCGCTCGCCGCCGAAGTGGGCATTCCGCCGGCGCTGCTCAGCACGCCCGTTCGGGAGGCGCCGGCCGGCGCGACGCAGCGTCTGCGGCTGGCGCGGGCGCTGGCCCTGGACCCGCGGTTGCTGGTGGCCGAGCATCCCTCGGCGCCGCTGCCACGCGAAGAGGTCGCGCCCTTCGCTCGCGATCTGGCGGCCATCGCCGCCCGGCGCGCCCTGGGCGTGCTGGCCGTGAGCGTGGACCCGGCGTTCGTCCGCGCGCTCGGCGGCACCGCCCTGACGCTCGATCCCGCCACCGGCACGCTCTCGAAGCCGGGGCTGCTGGCGCGGCTCGGCCTCGGCTGACCGGGGATAATGGCCGTATGGCGATCCGCGGCGAGGTGGTGCGCCTCGAGCGCACGCGAGGGTTCGGTTTCATCCGCGACGACCAGGACGACGACTGGTTCTTCGTGGCGTCCGGCGTGCGACACGGAGGGCTCGAGTCGTTGCGGGTCGGCGAGCGCGTGGCGTTCAGCGAAGAATGGACGCCGAACGGGCCGCGCGCCACCGACGTCCGCGACGAGCTGTCGGAGTGACCGTTCCGACGCGCCTGGTGCTCTTCGACATCGACGGCACGCTCATCCTGACCGGCGGCGCCGGCAAGCGGGCCATGGATCGCGCATTCGAGGACGCCTTCGGCGTGGTCGATGCCTTCGCCGCGGTGCCGATGGGCGGCCGCACCGACCGGTTCCTCATCGAGCGTGCCCTCGAGCGCTGGGGGATTCCCGTCACCCGCGACGCCCTCGACCGCTTCCGCGACCGCTACCTCACGCACCTGACCCGGAGCATTCACGAGCCGGGACACAGCGCCAAGGGGACGATGCCTGGCGTGGCGGCGCTGCTCGACGCGCTCGACGCTCAGCCACGGGTGACGACGGCGCTCCTGACCGGCAACTACGAGGAGGGCGCCCGCATCAAGCTCGAGCACTTCGGCTTGTGGCATCGCTTCGGGTGGGGTGTCTTCGGCGACGACCACGCCGAACGCGACGCCCTGGCGCGTGCGGCCGTGGCCCAGGCGCCGGCCCGCGGCGTGGTGCTGGCGCGTCCGTCGCAGGCCGTGGTCGTGGGCGACACCCCGCTCGACATCGCCTGCGCCCGAGCCGCTGGGGCCCGCGTGGTGGCCGTGGCCACCGGCGGGCACAGCCTCGACGAGCTGCGGGCCTGCACGCCGGACCTGGCGCTGCCCGACCTCAGCGACCTCGACGCGGTCGTCGATCTCGTCAGCAGTTGAGGCCGCGCATCGACGCGCCGACCGGCGCCACGGGCAGCTCTTTGAGCTGCCTTCAGGCAGAGCTGACGCTCTGCCCTACACGCAATCGAAAAACGCGCTAGGGAACGCGCTCGGCGTCCGGTGGCCGCGTGGTCAGCAGGTCCTCCGGCGTCCGCTTGTCCATCTGAAAGACCGTGTCCACACGCACGTAGTCCTTGTAACCGAGGCGGGCGATCGGTTGGATCCTGGGGACGTCGATGCGCCCGTCGGCGGTGAGCACGGCGTCGTCGATGTGGACGGCGACGACCCGGCCGATGACCACGTCGTGCGCCGACGACGGCTTGTGGCCGGGCAGCCTGACGATGTGGTGCAGGCGGCATTCGAACTGCACCGGCGAGCCCTTCACCCGCGGTGGGCGGACGAGGCGCGATGGCAGCGGCTCGAGTCCGACGGCCGCCAGCTCGTCGACGCCGCGCTCGACGATGCGGGCGGTGGCGTTCATCTCGTCGCGCTGCGCCCAGGTGGCCATGCTGTAGACGAACTCGCCGGTGGCCTCGACGTTGGCCACCGAGTCCTTCCGGCCGCCGTCCTCCTCGTGCACGCCGGCCGAGAACATCACGAACGGCGGATCGTAGCTGAGCAGGTTGAAGAAGCTGAACGGCGCGAGGTTGACGACGCCAGCCGCGTTCACCGTCGCGATCCAGCCGATCGGGCGGGGCACGACACAGGCTTTCAGCGGGTTGTAGCGCAGGCCGTGGTCGTTCTTGTCGGGTTCGTAGTACACGCCCGGAAGGATACCCTGCCGGGCTGGTCCGGATTCCTGACGGGTCGTCGCCGCGAGCCGCGCGGCCGCACAGATTCCCAACATCTTTGGTGTGAGATAGGGACGTGGCCGCCTCTTCGCCGGGTTCGCGTCCGCTCTGGTATCGCAGCTTCTACTGGCGCATCGCCGGCAGCTTCATCGCGCTGGTCGTCGTCGTGCTCGTGGGCCAGAGCCTGATGTTCAGCTACCTGCTGACGCGCCCGCAGGGCGCCTTCGCGCCTGGCAATCCCAACGCGATGGCCACGGCCGTGGCCGCGCGGCTGAGCGCCGCGCTCGCCGCCGATCCCGGGCAATCCATTCAAGCGCTCGTGTCCGAGGCCGCGGAGACGCGGCAGGGCGTCTACGTCGTGATGAAGGACGGACGCGAGGCGGCGAACTCGCCGGCGCCGCTCAGCCCCGCGATCCGCGCCCAGGCGACCGCGGCGCTGGCCGGCGCGGCGCCTCCGGCCAGCGTCGCCGGCCCGACCGGTCCGGTCGTGACCGCCCCGGTGCAGATCGGCGGCGAGTTGCGGGGGCTGGTGGTGCTCCCGCCGCCACCGCCTCGCGGCCCGTTCAGCGAGGTCGGCCGGCTGCTGTCGCTGCCGGGGACGCTGATGCTCTTCGCGGCGGCGGCGGTGGTCGGCGCCGTGATCTTCGTGCCCTTGCGCCGCCGGCTCCGCGGCCTCGAAGCCGCGGCCGGGCGAATCGGCGCCGGTGAGTTCGCCGTCCGCGCCGACGACGCCGGGCACGACGAGATCGCCGGCCTGGCCGGCGCCTTCAACCGGATGTCGGCCGAGCTCGCCGCGCGGACCGACGCGCTCGGTGAATCCGACCGCGTGCGCCGCCAGATGCTCGCCGACGTGTCGCACGAACTGCGCACGCCGCTGACCGCCATGCGCGGCTATCTCGACACGCTGGCCATGGCCGACGTGACGATCGACGCCGCGACCCGCGAGCGCTACCTCGAGACCGTCCGCCACGAGACCGGCCGCCTCGAGCGGATCGTCGCCGACCTGCTCGAGCTGGCGCGCCACGAGCACGGCGCCGCCGCCGTGGAACCGCGTGTCTTCGCCATCGAGCGCGTGTTCGAGCACGTCGTGAGGCGCCACGAGGGCGAGGCGCGGGCCGCCGGGGTGCGGATCACGACGGCCGTCGCGCCCGACGCCGACCAGGTCCTGGCTGATCCCGGACGCCTGGAGCAGGTGACGAGCAACCTCGTCGCCAACGCGCTGCGGCACACGCCGCCAGGCGGCACCATCCACCTCGAGGCGGCGATCGTCGACGGCGGCTACCGCCTGCGCGTCGAGGACTCGGGCGAGGGCATCCCGGCGTCGCACCTGCCGCACGTCTTCGACCGCTTCTACAAAGCCGACGCGGCGCGCGCCGGCGGCGCCGGCGGAAGCGGCCTGGGGCTGTCGATCGTCAAGGCGATCGTCGAACGTCACGGCGGCGCGGTCTCGGTGGAGAGCCGGCCGGGCCGCACGGCGTTCGCCATCGTGCTGCCGCGCGGCGCTGCCGACGGGGCGCCAGGTCAGTCGCGGCCGTCGGCGAACCGGTAGCCGACGCCCCACGCCGTCAGCAGCAGTTCGGGGTCGGACGGATCGCGTTCGACCTTGCGGCGGAGGCGGCTGATCACGGCGTCAACGGTCCGCTCGGTGACGAAGGTGTCCTCGTGCCACACCTGCTGCAGGAGCGCCGCCCGGCTGAAGACGATGCCCGGGCGCGACGCGAGCAGCACGAGCAGGTCGAACTCCTGTTTGGTCAGCTCCACCTCGGCGCCCCGCACCGCCAGCCGCCGGCGTGGGCGGTCGAGGATCAGGCCGCCGGCCTCGACGAGGTCGCCGGCCCCGGCGCCGGCGCCGGCCAGGCGATCGTGACGCCGGGTGACGGCCGTGATCCTCGCCATCAGTTCGCGGACCCCGAAGGGCTTGGCCAGGTAGTCGTCGGCGCCGCTCTCGAGGCCCAGCACGGTGTCGGACTCGCCGTCGCGGGCGGTAATCATCAGGATCGGCGTCAGGCGGTTGGTCGGCTCGTTGCGGATCGCCCGGCAGACACTGATGCCGTCGAGTCCCGGCAGCATCAGGTCGAGCAGGATCAGATCGAACCGCGACGCCCGCGTCCGCTCGAGCGCCCGGCGGCCGTCGTCTTCAGCGTCCACCGCGAAGCCGGCCAGGTCGAGGTGGAAGCGCAGCAGCTCGCGGATCGCCGGTTCGTCTTCGATGACGAGCGCCCGCTTGCCTGCCGCCTCGGTCATTCGGTCATTCTAGGCTGCGGCACTCGATGCACCGGGAGTTGCTGGAATTCCAGTACCACGGTGGTTGCTACTTGGGAAGGCGAGGCGCCCGTAAGGGCGCCGATGCCGCCCAGGTGGAGTCGTGCCGGGCGAGGCGAGCCCGCAGGGCGACGCCGCCCCGCCTGACTCCCAGGCGCTTCGAGGCCAGTCGCGCGGAGCGCGACTGGCGGAAGCGCCTGGGAGTCGAACCCAGCCTGCCCTCGAAGAGGGCAGCGACCGGTTTTGAAGACCGGGAGGGCCACCGGGCCCCGTTCGCTTCCGCTGGCGATCATAGCGTGGCGGCGTACGTGCGCCGACGCGACCGGAGCGTGCGTCGTGTTGTGTTGGGAATGCGAGGGGCCCGGCCTCCAGTGACGAGGCCGGGACGGTAGGAGATGTGCGTCAGCCCTCGATGAGACGGACGTCGGCGGCGCGCGGACCCTTGGCCGATTCCTCGACGGCGAACTCCACGCGCTGTCCTTCGCGGAGCAGTTCGAACACGACGCCGCGCACGGCGCTGCGATGGAAGAAGTGCTCGAGTCCCGACTCATCGCGAATGAAGCCGAAACCCTTGTCGATCAGGAGCCGTGCGATGGTGCCCTGCGGCATGTCCGTGCCCTCCGAAGTGAGCGTGACGCGGCCGCGCGTCACCGATACTCTTTAGACCATGCGTCTCCTCGACCCCAGCCGGAAGTCGGGCTCCGCACGGGTGAGTCTCCCCGGCGGGCCATGGCGTGGACCCGAAAGGTTCGGGCAGTGTAGGCAGCACTCCACGCCAAGTCAAGCGTCCGACGGCCGGAAATCCCGGCGTCCGGCACGATAGGGACGCCGCCCGTGGTGCACGGCATCGTGCTCGCTGCCGGCCAGTCGTCGCGCATGGGACGCCCCAAGGCCGCCCTGCGACTCGGCGCCGGCGGGCCGACCTTCGCCGCCGCCGTCGTACGGTCGTTGCAGGACGGCGGCATCGGGCGCGTGGTGGTGGTGGCCGGCGCCCACCCCGAGGCCGTGCGCGAGGCGGTGGGGCAGGGCCCCGGAGTGGAACTGGTGCAGAACGCCGACTGGACGTCCGGTCAACTCTCGTCGCTGCTGGCCGGTCTCGACGCCGTCGACGATCCGGCACTCGAAGCCGTCGCCGTCACCCTGGTGGACGTGCCGCTCGTCCGCGCTTCCACCGTGGCCGCCGTGCTGGCGGCCTGGCGGCGGTCACGCGCCCCGATCGTGCGGCCCGCGCTCGGTGACCGCCATGGGCACCCGGTGATCTTCGATCGGGCAACGTTCGGCGCGCTGCGCGCCGCGCCCCTCGCCGTCGGCGCCAAGGCGGTGATCGCCGCCTATCGCGCCCACGTGCTCGATGTCGCCGTCGACGATCCGGGCGCGCTGCGTGACATCGACACGCCCGAGGACTACGCGGCGATCGGCGGCACGTAGGGCAGCACTTTAGTGCTGCCTTCAGGCAGAGCTGAAGCTCTGCCCTACGCGCAGTCGAAGAACGTTCTACCGCCCGTGCACCACCTGCACGAGCCAGCCGCGCAACGGACCCATCGCCGCGAACATCAGCAGCGCCCCCACGACGATTACGATCGCCACCACGAACCGCGTCTTCCGTCGTCCGCTCACGAATGCCTCCCGCCCGATCGGCGCCGCCCGACCTCGATCCCGCCGCCATCGTCGACGGCCGCCCCTGAACCGCGGCTGAGGCCCGCGTTCAGGGCGGGTTCAGCCGCAGCTGCGTTATAACCGAGACCATGCGCGTGCTGGTGGTGGAAGACGAGACGGCGCTGCAGGACCAGCTCGTCGAGGTGCTGCGCCACGCCGGCTACGCGGTGGACGCCGCGGCCGACGGGCTGCGCGCCGAGTTCCTCGGCCAGACCGAAGCCTACGATGCCGCCGTGCTCGACCTGGGGTTGCCGCTGATGGACGGCCTCAGCGTGCTGCGGCGGTGGCGCGACGCCGGCGTCACGACGCCGGTGCTGGTGCTCACCGCCCGCGACAGCTGGACCGACAAGGTCCGTGGCATCGACGGCGGCGCCGACGACTACCTGACCAAGCCGTTCCAGGTGGAGGAGCTGCTGGCCCGCGTGCGGGGCCTCATCCGCCGCGCGTCACGACAGCTGGCACCGGAGCTTCGCGTCGGTGACGTCGTGCTCGATGCGCGGCAGGCCCGGGTCAGCGTCAACGGCGTGCCGGCCCGGCTCACCGCCCTCGAGTTCCGCGTCTTCGCTTACCTGATGCACCATCGCGGGCGCCTGGTCTCCCAGGCCGAGCTGGTCGAGCACATCTACGAACGCGATGACGATCGCGACTCCAACACGGTGGAGGTGTTCATCGCCAGGCTGCGGCGCAAGCTCGGCGCCGGCACGATCGAAACGGTGCGCGGGCTCGGCTACCGCGTGGGGACCGCCGGGTGAGCGCGCCGTCGTCGCTGCGTGGGACGCTCCTGACCGGCGCGATCCTGTGGACCGTCGGGCTGTTCGTCCTCGCTGGCATCGTCGCCACCGACGCGCTGTTCCGCTTCCCGCGCTTCCCACGGCTCTTCCACGGGATGTTCGCCAACATCCCGCTGGCGGCGGCGGTGGCGCTGGCGTGCCTGGCCGGCGGGGTCATCCAGACCAGGCGCGCGCTCGCCGCGCTCACCCGGCTGCGCGCCGCCCTGTCGCTGGTGCACGCCGGCGAGCAGGAGCGCATCGCCGGCGCGTTTCCGCGCGAGGTTCAGCCGCTCATCGACGACCTCAACGCCCTGCTCGACCACCGCGAGCAGACGGTCCGGCGGGCGCTGTCACGGGCCGGCGATCTGGCCCACGGCCTCAAGACCCCGCTGGCGGTCATCGCCCGCGAGGGGGAGCGTGACGCGGCCTCGCCGCTGCGCGCCGAGCTGCTGCGCCAGCAGGTGGACCGGATGCGCCGGCAGATCGACTATCACCTGGCGCATGCGCGGGCGGCGGCGGCCGGCTCCACGCCCGGCGCAACGAGCGCGCTCGCTGCCGCCGTGGCGGCGCTGGTCCGCACGCTGACGCAACTCCATGCCGATCGGGGCCTCGCGATCGGGTCGGTCGTCGGCGAGACCATCGTCGTGCGCGTCCAGCGCGAGGACCTCGACGAGATGCTCGGCAACCTGCTCGACAACGCCTGCAAGTGGGGCCGATCGACGGTGCGCGTCTCGGCCGAGCCGGTCGACGGCGTCGTGCACGTGCTCGTCGACGACGACGGTCCTGGCGTGCCGCCGGCCCGGCGCCGCGACGTGCTGCAACGAGGCGTGCGCGCCGACGAGGCGGCCCCGGGGTCGGGACTCGGACTGGCCATCGTCGCCGACCTCGCCGAACTGTACGGCGGCGGCATTGGCGTCGAGGCGTCGCCCCTCGGCGGTGCCCGCGCCCGCCTCGTCCTGCCAGGAGTCCCAGATGCTGCGTGATCTTCTCGACGGCTGGCGCGCGCTGGCTGCCGCGCCGGTACTCAGTGCCGTGGTCATCGCGTCGCTCGCCGTCGGCATCGGCGTCAACACGGCGGTGTTCTCGTGGGTCGAGGTGTTCGCCCTCTCGCCGCTCCCTGGTGTGCCGCGGGCGTCGGAGTTCCACCTGATCGAACCGCGCACCGAGGCGGGTGCATACCCGGGCGCCTCGTGGCTCGAATTCCAGGACCTGCGAGCGGAGCTCGGCGGCACCGCGGATCTGCTGGCGTTCCGCACTGCGCCGCTGAACGTCGGCGAGGCCGAACGCACGGAGCGCGTGTTCAGCCTGCTGGTGTCGGACGGCTATTTCCAGGCGCTGGGCGTGCGGCCCGAGCTCGGCCGCCTGCTCGAGCCTGGCGAGGTGACCACGCCCGGGGCGTCGCCGGTGGCCGTCGTCTCCCATCGCTTCTGGCAGACGCGGCTGGCGGCTGATCCCGCGGCCGTGGGCCGGGGGCTTCGTGTCAACGGCGTCGATCTCGCCGTCGTCGGCGTGCTGCCCGACGGCTTCCAGGGCACGGTGCTCGGCCTCCAGTTCGACCTGTGGGTGCCGGCGACGATGGCGCCGGTCATTCTCGGCGGATCGCGCGAGCTGGAGGATCGGCGCTCCCGCGGCTACGTGATGATGGCCCGCCTGCCGCGCCAGGAGCAGGTCGCGGCGGTGGCGCAGGCCAGCGCGACGTCGATGCGCACCCTGGCCGCGGCCTATCCCGAGACCAACCGTGGGGTCGGGATCGAGGTGCTGCCCTACTGGCGGGCGCCCCGCGGGCCCCAGCGGATGTTCCTGCAGGCGCTCGGCGTTCTGCAGGGGCTGATGCTGGTGTTGCTGCTGGCGGTCTGCGGCAACATCGCCACGCTGCTCCTGTCGCGCGCCGCGTCGCGGCGGCGTGAGCTGGCCATCCGTCTCGCCGTCGGCGCCTCGCCGTGGCGTGTAGCGCGCCTGGTCCTGGCCGAGTCGCTCGTCGTCGGACTGCTCGGCGCGGTGGCCGGCGCGATGCTTGCCGCCTGGGGCGTGCGGGCGCTGCGCGCGGTGCCGCTCACGACGGGGCTGCCCATCCGCTTCCAGGCCTCGGTGGACGGCGTGGCCCTCGCGGTGGCGCTCGGGCTCGGTGTCGTCAGTGCGCTGATCGTAGCGCTCCCGACAGCGGTCCAGCTGCTGCGGCTGGACGTGTCGGCCGAGGTGGCGGCCGCTGCGAGAGCGTCCGCGACCGGCCGCTGGCGCTCGGTGGCCATGGCCGCGGAAGTCGCGCTCGCCATGGTGGTGCTGGTCGCCGCCGGGCTGTTCCTGGGCACCTTCGCCGACACCCGCGACACCCATCCGGGCTTCGAGCGTCAGGGCGTGCTGCTGGCCGCCTACGACCGCTCCGGACGCGGCGGTGACGACGCCGACGCGCTCGCCTTCGCACAGCGTGCCCTCGACGGCCTGCTCGCGCTGCCTGGCGTGCAGGGGGCCGCGATCGCGACCTCGGTGCCGCTCGATATCCACGGGCTGCCGCGGCGGGCGTTCGTGCTCGAAGGTCGGGCCCGGACCGACGGCGTGGTCGACCGCGCGGCGTCCAACATCGTCACGCCGGGCTATTTCGCGGTGATGGGGATGCGCTGGGTGGAGGGCGACGGCCTGGCGCCGCTCGACGACCGGACCGCGCCGCCGCAGGTCGTGGTGAACCAGGCGTTCGTCGACCACTACTTGCCCTCCGGCGCCGTCATCGGCCGGCGTCTCGACCAGGGCGATCGCGACCTACACCATCAGCGGCGTGGTCGCGACCTCGCTCTCCGACGCCTTCGGTGAGCCGCCGACACCGGCGATGTACTTCTCCTACCGCGATCGTCCGTGGCGCACCGGCGAGCTGCACGTGCGGACGCGCCCGGGCGCCGAATCGACCGTGGGCGGCCCTCTGCGGGCGACCATCGGCGCCCTCGATCCGGCCTCGCCGGTCTTCAACCTGCGCACGCTCGACGAGCACGTCGAGAACAACCTCCTGCTCAAGCGCATTCCCGCCCGGCTCTTCCTCGTGCTCGGCCCGCTGCTGCTGTTGCTGGCGGCCGGCGGCATCCACGCCGTGGTCGCCTACGCCGTGTCGGCGCGGCGGACCGAGATCGGCGTGCGCCTGGCGCTGGGCGCCACCGGGCGCCGCGTCGTCGGCGAGCTGGTGAGCTCGAGCCTGGGGGTGGTGGCGGCCGGCGCGGCGGCGGGCTGGCTCGTCGTGTGGATCGTCGCCACCAGGCTGTTCGGCGCGCCCACCGATCTCCGCGCCTTCGTCGCCGTGCCCCTGGCGGTGATCGGGGTGGCGGCGGTCTCGAGCTGGCTGCCGGCCCGTCGTGCCGCGTCGATCGATCCCGTGGCGGCGCTCAAGCACGATTGACGCGGGCCGCGGTGTGGCCCGTACAAGGCACGGGCGCCGCGACGGAAACCGTCGCGACGCCCGTGTGATCGGATCCGAGTGGTAGACGGGCTAGCCGCCTGCTACCACCTGAACTGCGCGCCGAACCGGAAGACCCGCGGGTTGAGGATGCCGCTCACCTGGCCGTAGGTCGGGGTACCGAAGTTCACCGAACGCCAGCCGAGCACGGGGTTGGCGTTCATCACGTTGAAGACGTCCATCTGCAGCTGCAGGCGGCGGCTGGCGCCGAGCTCGAACCACTTCGCCAGCGACAGGTCGAGCTGGTTGATGCGATCGAGCAGTTCCTGCCCGCCGGGCTTGAGCGGGATGGTCAGCTGGGCTTCGGTCATGCCTGGGACGACCAGGGCGCCCGGTGTGCACGGCGCCTGGCAATTGGCCGCGTAGCGTCGTGGTGCGCGAGATCAGCCAGCGGGTGCCGATCGGGCTGCCGACGTCGCCGTAGCCGGGGCCGAGGATGCGGTTGCGGTCGGCGGCAGCGGTGCCGCTGTAGGTGCCAATCGGTCGGCCGTTGATGCTCTGGAACGACGCGCTGGCCTGGATGCCCCAACCCAGCGGATAGGTGCCGGCGAACTTGAACTGCTGCACGTACGGGATGTCGTTGTCCCGGTCGTCGCAGAAGCGGAGGAAGTTCGGGTCGTCGGGCTCATCGCAAGTCACCCGCAGCGTGCGCTCCATGGTGAAGCCGCCGAACAGCGTGCCGCCGCGCGGCAGCCGCGCGTTGAAGGTGATGTCGCCGCCGTTGTAGATCTGCTTGCGGTCGGAACCGGCGTTGGTGTCGAAGTCCTGCACCTGTGCCAGCTGGGCGGCGGTGGCCACCGTATACACCTGGAACACCTCGCCGTCGAGCGGGCTGACCACGTTCACCGCGCGGTAGTCGGCCGGGGTGCGCAGCAGGTTGTCGGTCACCGGCAAGTCGTAGAACTGACGGCGGTAGTAGGTGCCCGACACCGACACGCGCGGGAACAGCTCGTGCTGGATGCCGGCGGTGTACTCGAGGTTGTAGGTGCGCTGGAAGTCGGGATCGACCGTGGCCAGCGACCGCGAACCGAAGTTGGTCGGCAGACCCGCGAAGTTGATCTCGCAGCCGGCGGTGCCGAAGGTGCAGCCCCGCTCGCCCTGCGCGATGTCGTCGCTGTTGAGGTCGCTCCACGGCAGGTTGATCGACGTCAACGCCAGCGGGTTGTACTTGGTCGCGAACTGCGTCGTCCGCGACTCGTTGTAGCGGTTGAAGCTGGCCTTGAGCGCCGTCTTCGAGTTGCCGAACAGGTCGTAGACCACGCCGATCCGCGGCGCGAAGTCCTTCCACGTCGGCATCGGGATCGCCTCGAAGTTGCGCTCGCCGACGAACCGGCCGATGCCCGACTGCTGCTCGGCCACTTCGTGCGACAGGTACTCCCAGCGCAGCCCGGTATTGATGGTCAGCCGGTTCAGCGCCCACGAGTCCTGGATGAAGAGGCCGATGTCGGCGTTGAGCTTCTCCTCGTAGCGCAGCGGCGTGTTGTAGACCGTCACCGTCACCGGGTTGGTGAACGGCGCGCCCGCCCCGCCGGCGTAGACCTGCTGCAGGTCGGCGTTGGTCTCGCGGGTGTTCACGTAGGGGCCCCAGTTGTACTGGATGCCACCCTTGATGTTGTGCGAGCCGGTGATGTAGGACAGCGCGCCCATCATGTTGAAGCGGTCGGGGTAGCGCCCGCCCCAGTTGGCCAGGCCGTTGTAGAGCGCGGCGTGGTTCTGGTCGCGGCGGCTGGCGTTGGCGTACCACTCGGGGCTGAACGCCACCTTGTTGACGCCGTCCTGGTTGGTGATGACGTATTCCTCGTAGTTGAACGAATAGCCGGCCTCGGCCAGCAGCTGGTTGCTCCACGTGCCGGTGTACTTCGCCGCCGCCGAGTTGTAGCGCGGCGAGGTCCAGATCTGCGAGGCAGTGTAGTAGTCGTCGCCGGAGTTCATCCCGTGACCGCGCGCCTTGTTGATCTCGTCGTAGTAGACCGAGAACTTGTGCTTGCTCGAGATCTGCCAGGTGAGGCGCAGCAGCGCGCTCTCGATGCTCTGGTCGTCGATGCCCGTCTCGCACGAGATGGCGCCGCTGCGGCACCCAGCGATGCCGCTCTTGTACGAGGTGCCGTCCGGCACCACGAAGACGTCCTGCACCGGCGCGTCCACCGACCACATCCGGCCCGAGGTGAAGAACCACAGCTTGTCGCGCTTGATCGGGCCGCCGACGGCGAGGTTGAAGTCGTAGATCCGGTCGACGCCTCCGTTGGTGCGGAGTCCGCGCGCGATGATCTCGTCGCTCAGGTTGTCGCCCTGCAACGCCCCGTCGGTCCAGGCCGAGAAGAACGATCCGCTGAAGCGGTTGCCGCCGTCCTTGGGCACGATGTTCATGCGGACGCCGCCCGGCGAGACGTCGGCACCGGCGCCGCTGGTCTGGTACGACATCTCTTCCATCATCGACTGGTTGAAGTACTGCTGCACTGCGCCGTCGCCGTCGAGCCCGTTGACCATCAGGCCGTCGACGGTGACGATGTTGTTGGCCGAGGTGAGACCGCGCGTCGACATGTAGGTCTGCTGCATGGCGCGCGAGCCGCCGACGTCGGGGACGTTGAGCGACACGCCGCTGACCAGCTGCGCCAGCGCCTGGATGGTGCGTCCGGTCGGCACCTGCTCGAGGATCTCGGCGGTCATCACCTCGACCTTGGAATTGCTCGAGACGTCGACGGTGGGTGACGCGCCGGTCACGGTGATGGCTTCTTCGATGGCGCCCACTTCGAGGGTGCCGTTGAGCGTGCCGGTGAAGTCGACGCGCAGTTCCACCGCCTCCTGGCGCTGCTGCTTGAATCCCGTCAGGGTGAAGGTGATGGTGTAGACGCCGGGTCTGAGATCGGTAATTCGGTACTGGCCGTCGGAGTCGGAGACGGTGGACCTGGTGCCTTCGATCAGGACCGGGCTGGAGACTTCGACGGTCACGCCCGGCAGCACCGCGCCGCTGCTGTCCCTGACCGTTCCGGTGAACGCACTCTGCGCTGCGGCGATGGCGGGGAACGCCATCGCGAATGCCCAACACGCGAGAAACGCCTGGAGACGTCTTGCCATGCGGAACTCTCCCTCGATGACTTGCTTGACGATCGACACTGAGACCGCCGAAGCGATCCCCGAAGCACGCGTGCACGCCAGCCGTGACGACCCGTCAGAGGGCGCAGTCCCTGACGAATCTTCGTGAGGACGGCCCTTTCGGGCCGCGCCTCAACGGCGTCCCGGCAGCTGAGCGGCAATCTTTATCACGGCTTGTAACGAAGGGCAACCGCTCGTCGAATGGAATTCGCGCATCCGATACATATTGTTTTCGGCTCTATTCAAGCCGGGCCACACCTTCCGCCGCTGGGCAGCCGGGCGTCACGGGCAGGTGAACGCCGGCGCGTGAAGTTCGAACCAGCTGAGTCGGAGGCCTCGCCGGGCACCCGGCTACCTGCTGACGGGCGCTGATCGCTCAGCGCGGCTGCTTCTTCGGCACCGGCCGCACCGCGCCGGGACGGATCTTGGCGGGTGACGTGGCGGCCGCCGGCGCGGGCGGCTGCGCCGTCACGATCGACAGCCGCGAGGTGATCGACGGCGAGGGTCGAATCGCCGCCGCCTCGGTGAACGTGCGGCGCGCGCCGGTGACGTCGCCGCGGGCGCGCTGCAGGTCGCCTTGCAGGCTGAGGCCCTGGCTCTTGAGCGCCGGCACCCGCTGCATCAGCTGCGCCACGCGGTCCGATGTCGCCGCGGCTTGCGCGTCGGCGAACGGCTGTGGCCGGTCGGGCACCGGGCCGGTGGCCGGCACGGTTGGCGCCGACGCGAAGACCCGTGGCTGGCCGGCGCGCGCCGCGATCATGCCCGCCAGGTGCTGCACGGCGGGTGCGCGGGCGGTGGCCGGAGAGGCCTCTTCGGCGTGGCGCAACGCGCGGATCGCCAGGCCGTGCCAGTTGCCGGCGTCCATGAGATCGGCGGCCACGACCCAGGTGGCGCTCTCGGGAAGGTCACCCGTACGGCGGGCCACGGTCTCGCGCACGGCGCGGGTCACCGCTTCGGGCACCGCCGGATCGTCGGCCGCGGCGGCGGCGAAACCGGCGCTCGTCGCCGGATTGCCGAGCAGCGTCCCCAGATCACGCGAGACGTCTTCGGCGAGCCGCACCTGTTGCGCCAGCAGCGCCTTCAGATCGGGCACCCGCACCACGACGACGGCGTCCTCGCGCACGTCCGAGGTCAGCGTGACGCGGTATTCGGTGGCCGTCGCCCCGAAGCCGAGGCCGAAGCGCAGGTGCTCGCGCGCCCCCGCCGCCAGCATCCGCGGCGTGTCGTCGGGCCACACGAACAGCCGCGGATCCGAGGGCGCGCCGACGGTGTAGCGCAGCGGCGAGCCGCCGCTGTTGTTCAGGCGGGCGGTCGAGCGGCCGAACGGGTCGGTCAGCGTGAACACCAGGTGATCCCGTTCGGCGACGAAGTCGGGTGTCTCGAGCACGCCGCGCACAGTGCGGCCGAGCGCGAACTCGTTCAGCGCGTTGACCAGCACCATCATCGTGTCGTGACTGGCCCGGTCGGGCTTGACGATGTCGACGTGGTCGGCGTCGATGGCCACCGGCGTGCCGTCGCAGAAGCGCGTCGCGCTCATCACCGGCACGACCATGACGTTGGCGGTGGGCCGCTTCTCGTAGGCGCAGCGCACCGTCGGCCGCGCCGGCAGCGCCTTCCATTCGTTGTCGAGCTGCTGCAGCGACAGGTTCTGATCGCCGGGCAGCATCTCGCCGATCGCCGGGTTGCGGGCCACGTGCTGCGCGATCCGGGTGATCTGCGAGCCTTCTTGCGGGGTCGCGTAGAAGACCAGGCCCCGCACCCGCGGTAGCACGTCCTCGCGGTGCGTGAGCAGCTCGCGGAGCACCACCAGGCCGCCCATGCTGTGCGCCACGAAGACGACGGCGGGGTAGTCGAGCACCTGTTCGAGCTGCAGGCGGGCGTGCAGGCTGTTGGCGGCTTCCTGGATGCTCAGCGACCCGGCCCGCAGCATGTTGGAGGTGTAGCCGAAGGCGAAGAGGTCGACGCGGGGCCCGATCGCGTCGTTGGCCTTCAACAGCTCGAAGACGCCGGAACCACCGCCGTGTGTCCAGGTGCCGACCGTGTCACCGAAGATCCCGTGGACGAAGACCACCGCGACGTCGGCCCGGGGCGTGTTCTGGTGGACCCACCGCGGATCGGTGGTGTTGGCGACGGCGGGACCGGACGGTTCGCGCCCGAACCAGCCGCAGGCCGGAACGAGCAGGCACGCCAGCACGACGAGGAGCGCCGAGCGAGGACACGGCAAGCGTGCGTCGGCCATTGTGAGGCTCTCGGAGGGTAGCGACGATTATCGTGGAATTCCCTCCCAAGAACAGGGAACAGGGAACAGGGAACAGGGAGCAGGGAACAGGGAACGCGGGAACGGGGAACAGGAACGGACTGCGGAGGGCGGTTGGCTCAGCGGCTGGCCGGCTCGAGGCACGCCGGGGCGGCGGCGGTCGTTTCGTGGCGCGGGGCCGCCGGCCGCGGCCGGATGAGCCACGCCCCGGCCAGGCACACGGCGGCGCCGACGATCGACAGCGGCGCCACGTGCTCGCCGCGGACGGCGACGCCGAGCGCCAGCGCCACGACCGGGATGAAGAACACGGTGGCCGAGGCGCGGGTCGGCGCCGAGGCGCCCGGTGGCCACCGTCATGATCACGTTGGCGATCGCCGTGCCGAAGGCGCCGAGCGCGATCATCGAGAGCAGCGATCGGGTGGTCCAGTGCGCGTCGAGCAGGGCCGGCAGGCCCAGTGGCGCCGTGATGATCGCGGCCACGCCCAGCGTCCGCCACACCACGGGCAGCGCGCCGCTGCGCATCTGCAGCGGACGCGCCAGGTTGATGGCGGCGCCGTAGGAGGTCACCGCGGCGACGATCATCGCGATGCCCGCGGCGCTGCTGGCGCCGTCGATCGACGGGCACGGCCATCAGCACGATGCCGGCGACGCCGACGGCCAGGCCGGTCGAGACGGCGCGGTCCGGCCACCGCCGGGCGAGCAGGCCGGCGACGATGGTGGCGATGATCGCCGTCGCGCCGTTCAGCATGCCGGCGATGGCCGACGACACGCGCTGTTCGGCGAACGGGAACATGCTGAGCGGGAAGGCCAGCCAGATGATGCTCAGCGCGGCCATCGGCCAGAAGTCGCCCGGCGCCAGCGGCCGGCGCGCGGCGGGCACGGCCGAGAGGGTGAGAAAGCCGATGAGCAGCCGCGCGAAGGTCACGCCGAGGGGGGCCATGGCGTCGAGCCCCTCGGCGATGAACAGGAACGACGCCCCCCAGATCGTGCCGGGCACGACGAGCAACGCCAGATTTTCCACGTCCGCAGCGCGACATGCGAGCTCACGATGACCGCGCTGACGAATTAGCACAAGTGAATTGTTCTACGGCATTTGATGTAGCATTACTTACATGTTGAACGTCGAGCGCTTGCGCGCCCTTCATGCCGTTGCCGCTCAGGGATCGATCCTCGCCGCCGCCGACACCCTGCACGTCACCACGTCGGCGGTCTCGCAGCAGCTCGCCAAGCTCGAACGCGAGGTCGGCCATCCGCTGCTCGAGAAGCAGGGCCGCGGCGTGCGCCTCACCGATTCGGGCCGCTTGCTGGTGGCGCACACCGAGCGTGTGCTCGGCATGCTCGAGGCCGCCGAAGCCGAGCTCGACGCCGCCCGCGACACCGTGACCGGGCGGCTGACCATCGCCGCGTTCGCGACCAGCATGCGCGGCTTGGCGCCGGCCGCGCTGGCCTCGCTGCGCCAGGCGCACCCGCAGCTGACCGCCGTGCTGCGCGAGCTCGAGCCGGTGGACGGCGTGGCGCTGCTCGTCAAGCGCGACGTCGATCTCGCCATCGCCCAGGACTGGGAGAACGCGCCGCTGGCGCTGCCCGACGGGCTGAGCAAGGCGACGCTGATGGACGACGTCGCCGACATCGCCCTGCCGGCGGGCCACCGCCTGGCGAAGGCGCGCACGGTGAAGCTCGATGACCTCGCCGGCGAGCCGTGGATCACCTGGCTCGAAGGATCGATCTGCCACGACTGGCTGCTGCACACGCTGCGCCGCCGCGGCCACGAGCCGCGCGTCGCCCATACGGCGTCCGAGTACGCCACCCAGCTGGCGCTGGTCGGCGCCGGTCTCGGCGCGGCGGTGATTCCCCGCCTGGGGCGCGGCGCGGTGCCCCCGGGCGTGGCCATCGTGAAGTCGGAGCCGACGCTGCGGCGGCAGGTCTACGCGGTGTGGCGCAGCGACGCCACCCGGCGATCGGCGATCTGCGCCGCGGTCGAGGCCTTTCAGGCTGCCGCGCGCGGCTGACCGCCGGCCGGCGGCCGTCACGCGCCGGCCGTGCCGCCCACGAGATAGGCGTGAACGCCGGCCGCCGCGGCGCGGCCGTCGGCGATGGCCCAGACGATGAGCGACTGGCCGCGCTGCATGTCGCCGGCGGTGAAGACGCCGGGCACGCTCGTCATGGCGCGGTCGTCGCGCCACACCGTGCCGCGCTCGGTCATCCGCACGCCGAGCTGGTCGAGGAGCGGGCCCGGCTCGGGACCCAGGAACCCCATGGCGAGCAGCACCAGATCGGCCGGCATCTCGAAGGCGGTGCCGGCGATGGGCTCGAAGGTGACGCGGCCGTTGACCACGCGGCGGGCGACGCGCTGACCGTGCAGCGCCCGCACGTGCCCGTCGGCGTCGCCCGACAGATGGGTCGTCGCCACCGCATACAGACGGTCGCCTCCTTCTTCGTGCGCCGACGAAGTGCGGAAGACATGCGGCCACGTCGGCCACGGGTTGTCGGCGGCGCGTTCCTCGGGTGGCGCCGGCAGCAGCTCGAGCTGCGCCACCGAGCGCGGCGCCTGGCGGTGCACGGTGCCCAGACAGTCGGCGCCGGTATCGCCGCCGCCGATGATCACGACGTGCTTCCCGGTCGCCGAGATGGTCGCGCTGTCGTCCACCGCGTCGCCGGCACAGCGCCGGTTCTGCTCGGTGAGATAGGCCATCGCGAAGTGCACGCCGACCAGCTCACGGCCCGGCACCGGCAGATCGCGTGGACGGCCGGCGCCGCCCGCCAGTACCACGGCGTCGAAGTTGCGCCGCAGCTCGTCGGCCGGCAGGTCCACGCCGGCGTGGACGCCGCCCCGGAAGACCACGCCTTCGGCCGCCAGCAGTGCCAGCCGGCGATCGAGGACGCGCTTCTCCATCTTGAACTCGGGGATGCCGTAGCGCAGCAGGCCGCCGATGCGGTCGCTCTTCTCGAAGACCGTCACGCTGTGTCCGGCGCGATTCAGCTCGGCCGCGGCGGCGAGCCCCGCCGGCCCCGAGCCGATGATGGCGACTTTCTTCCACGTCCGCGCCGCCGGCGCTTCGGGCCGGATCCAGCCCTCGTCGAAGGCCCGGTCGACGATCGCCAGCTCGATCGACTTGATCGTCACCGGGTCCTTGTTGATGCCCAGCACGCACGATCCCTCGCACGGCGCCGGGCAGAGCAGCCCGGTGAACTCGGGGAAGTTGTTGGTCTGGTGCAGCCGCTCGATCGCCGCCTGCCACGAGTCGCGGTAGACGAGGTCGTTCCAGTCGGGGATGAGGTTGCCGAGCGGGCAGCCCTGATGGCAGAAGGGCACGCCGCAGTCCATGCAGCGCGCCGCCTGGCGCGTCAGCTCGTCGGCCGGGTAGCCGGTGTAGACGTGCCGGTAGTCGAGCACCCGCTCGGCGACCGGGCGCGCGTGGGGCTTGCTCCGCGCGAACTCGACGAATCCGGTCGGCTTGCCCATGAGTGCGGCCAGGCCCTGAGTGCGGCTACGCCCCGACCAGCTCGCTGAACGCGGGAGTGCGGGCCTCGGCCCGGGCGCGCGCCTCGGCGGCCCGCACCCGCTTGAAGTCACGCGGCACCACCGCGACGAACCGGGTGCGCGTCGACGTCCAGCCGTCGAGCACGCGGGCCGCCACCGGGCTGCCGGTGAGCACGGCGTGGCGCGCCAGCAGCTCGTGCACGAGGCTGATCTCGTCGTCGTCCGCGAGCCCCTCGAGTTCGACCATCGTCGTGTTGCAGCGGGTGGCGAAGGTGCCGTCGCGATCGAGCACGTAGGCCACGCCGCCGCTCATGCCGGCGGCGAAGTTGCGGCCGGTGCGGCCCAGCACGACCACCCGGCCGCCGGTCATGTACTCGCACCCGTGGTCGCCGACGCCCTCGACCACGGCGCGGGCGCCGCTGTTGCGCACGGCGAAGCGCTCGCCGGCCACGCCGCGGATGAAGGCCTCGCCGCCGGTGGCGCCGTAGAGCGAGACGTTGCCGATGATCACGCTCTCTTCGGCGACGAAGGTGGCCGTGCGCGGCGGGCGGACGATGACCCGGCCGCCGGAGAGTCCCTTGGCCACGTAGTCGTTGGCGTCGCCTTCCAGCGAGAGCGTGATCCCGCGCGGGAGGAACGCGCCGAAGCTCTGGCCGGCCGATCCGGTGAAGCTCACGCGGATGGTGTCGTCGGGCAGGCCGGCGCCGCCGTAGCGCGCCGTCACCTCGTAGCCGAGCAGCGTGCCGGTGGTGCGATCGGTGTTGCGGATCGGCAGCGCCAGTTCGATTGGCGTCTGGTGGGCGAGCGCCCCGGCGGCAAAGGCGATCAGGGTGCGGTCGAGAACGCCGGCCAGGCCGGCGTCCTGGCGATGGGTGCATCGACGGGCCGCGTCGGCCGCGATCTTCGGCTGATGGAGCAGCGGCGCCAGGTCGAGGCCTTTCGCCTTCCAGTGGTCGGACGCCGGCACCAGGTCGAGGCCGTCGCTGCGGCCGACGAGCTCGTCGAAGGTGCGCACCCCCAGCTCCGCCATCAGCTCGCGCACCTCCTCGGCGATGAACCGGAAGAAGGTCTGCACGAACTCCGGCTTCCCGGCGAAGGTCCGGCGCAGCTCCGGATCCTGGGTGGCGATGCCGACCGGGCAGGTGTTCAGGTGACAGACGCGCATCATCACGCAGCCCATCACCACCAGCGGCGCAGTGGCGAAGCCGAACTCCTCGGCTCCGAGCAGCGCCGCCACGACCACGTCGCGGCCGGTCTTCAACTGGCCGTCGGCCTGCACGACGATGCGGTCGCGGAGCTGGTTGCGCAGGAGCACCTGCTGGGTCTCGGCGAGGCCGAGCTCCCAGGGGACGCCGGCGTGCTTCAGGCTGGTGAGCGGTGAGGCGCCGGTGCCGCCGTCGTGGCCCGAGATGAGCACCACGTCGGCATGCGCCTTGGCCACCCCTGCCGCCACCGTCCCGACCCCCGATTCGGCCACCAGCTTCACGTGCACGCGGGCCTTGGGGTTGGCGTTCTTCAAGTCGAAGATCAGCTGCGCCAGGTCTTCGATCGAGTAGATGTCGTGGTGCGGCGGCGGCGAGATCAGCCCGACGCCCGGCGTCGAGTGCCGCACCTGCGCGATCCACGGATACACCTTGTGCCCGGGCAGTTGGCCGCCTTCGCCCGGTTTGGCGCCCTGCGCCATCTTGATCTGGAGGTCGTCGGCGTTGACCAGGTACTCGCTGGTCACCCCGAAGCGGCCCGACGCCACCTGCTTGATCGCGCTGCGTCTGGAGTCGCCGTTGGCGTCGGGCACGTTGCGAGCCGGATCCTCGCCGCCCTCGCCGGTGTTCGACTTGGCGCCCATCCGGTTCATGGCGATCGCCAGCGTCTCGTGGGCCTCCTGGCTGATCGACCCGTACGACATCGCGCCGGTGGAGAACCTCGGCAGGATGGCCTCCACCGGCTCGACCTCGTCGAGCGGGACCGCCGGCCCGAGCGGCTGGAAGCGGAAGAGCCCGCGCAGCGTGGCGCGGCGTCGGCTCTGGTCGTCGACCAGGCGGGTGTACTGCTTGAAGATGTCGTATTGGCCGGTGCGCGTCGCGTGCTGCAGCTTGAAGACCGTCTCGGGGTTGAAGAGATGGATCTCGCCGTCGCGGCGCCACTGGTACTCGCCGCCGCCGTCGAGCTCGGCCGGACCCGCCGGCCGCGGCCCGAACGCCTGCGCGTGCCGGCGCCGCACCTCCTCCGAGACGGCCGACAGCCCGATCCCGCCCAGCCGCGACGACGTGCCCGTGAAGTACGTCTCTACGAAGGCCTGATCGAGGCCGACGGCCTCGAAGATCTGCGCGCCGCAGTAGCTCTGCAGCGTCGAGATGCCCATCTTCGACATCACCTTCAGCACGCCCTTGTTCAGCGCCTTGATGTAGCGCAGCACCGCCTGGTCGTGGGTCACGCCCGGCAGCAGGCCCTGGCGCAGCAGATCGTGCAGGCTCTCGAAGGCGAGATAGGGGTTGACCGCGCCGGCGCCGTAGGCCATGAGCAGCGCCACGTGGTGCACCTCGCGCGCGTCGCCCGACTCGACCAGCAGCCCGCACTTGGTGCGGGCGCCTTCGCGGACCAGGTGATGGTGCACGCCCGCGGTGGCCAGCAGGCTCGGAATCGGCGCGTGGGTGGCGTCGACGCCGCGATCCGACAGGATCAGGATGCCGTAGCCGGCCGCCACCGCCTGGCTGGCCTTGCGGCACAGCGCCTCCAGGGCGCGTTCCAGTCCGGGGCCGTCCTCGTCGGGGTTGTAGTGGAGCGGCAGCGTCGTCGATCGGAACGGCGAGCCCGGCGGCAGGTGCCGGAGCTTGGCCACCTGGTCGTTGTGGAGGATCGGGTACTCGATCTTGATCTGCCGGCAGGCCTCGGGCGCCGCTTCGAGCAGGTTGCCCTCGGGGCCGATGGTCGAGGCCATCGAGGTGACCAGCTCTTCGCGGATGGCGTCGAGCGGCGGGTTGGTGACCTGGGCGAAGAGCTGCGCGAAGTAGTCGTAGAGCAGCCGCGGCCGGTCCGACAGCACGGCCAGCGCCGTGTCCGAGCCCATCGATCCGATCGGCTCCTCGCCGCTGAGGGCCATCGGCGTGAGGATGAGGCGCAGGTCCTCGTGCGTGTAGCCGAAGGCCTGCTGGCGCCGCACGACCGTCTGGTGATCGGGCCGCTCCGCGCAGGCGCCGGGCAGGTCCTCGATGTCGACCAGGTGCGCCGCCAGCCAGTCGGCGTAGGGCTCGGCGGCGGCCAGGCCGCGCTTCAGCTCGTCGTCGCCGACGATCCGGCCGGCGGCCGTGTCGATGAGCAGCATCTTGCCCGGGCGCAGGCGCTCCTTCAGCACGATCCGATCGGCCGGGACGTCGAGCACGCCGGTCTCCGAGGCCAGGATCACGCGGTCGTCGGTGGTGATGCAGTAGCGCGACGGACGCAGGCCGTTGCGGTCGAGCACGGCGCCGATCCGGATCCCGTCGGTGAAGGCGATCGACGCCGGGCCGTCCCACGGCTCCATCAGCGACGAGTGGTACTCGTAGAAGGCGCGCACCGCCGGATCCATGCCCGGGTTGCCGCCCCACGGCTCGGGGATCATCATCAGCACGGCGTGCGGCAGCGAGCGGCCGGCCATCACCAGGAACTCGAGCACGTTGTCGAACGACGCCGTGTCGCTGCCACCCGGCGTGATGACCGGCAGCACCTTGCGCAGGTCGTCGCCGAAGACGCTCGAGCGCAGCAGCCCCTCGCGGGCCCGCATCCAGTTGACGTTGCCCTGCAAGGTGTTGATCTCGCCGTTGTGGGCGACGTAGCGGTAGGGATGCGCCAGCGGCCACGACGGGAACGTGTTGGTCGAGAAACGCTGGTGCACCAGGGCCAGCGCCGACTCCAGGGCCGGGTGGCTCAGGTCCGGGAACATCGGCCCGAGCTGCGACGCCGTGAGCATGCCCTTGTAGATCAGGGTCCGGGCCGACAGGCTCACGATGTAGAACGCGCGGCGGGCGTGCGCCGGTACCTCGTGCTGAACGGTGTGCTCGACCCGCTTGCGGATCACGTAGAGCACGCGCTCGAAGCGATCCGCCCCGGCCTCGCCGTCGAGTGACGCCGCCCGGCCGATGACCACCTGCTCGAATACCGGGGCCACCGCCGCGGCATTCCTGCCCACGGCCGCCAGGTTGGTCGGCACCGGCCGCCAGCCGAGCACCCGCTGGCCTTCCTCGGCGGCGATGCGCTCGATCGTCCCGCGCAGCATCGCCCGCGCGTCCGGGTCGTGCGGCAGGAAGACCAGTCCGGCGCCGTACGCGCCGGCGGGGGGCAGCGGGAACTCCACCACCGCGCGGAGTAAGCCGTCGGGCATCTGGACGAGGATGCCGGCGCCGTCGCCGGTGTCGGGGTCGGAGCCCGAGGCCCCGCGGTGCTCGAGGTTGACGAGGAGGGTCAGCGCGTCGCGGACGATGGCGTGCGAACGGCGGCCTTTGATGTGCGCGACGAAGCCGACGCCGCAGGCGTCGTGCTCGTCAGCGACGCGGTACAGACCCGGGCTGCGCTGGTCGCCCTGGTCGTCCTCCGATGAGTGCTTCGGCATCGCGTCTCTCCAAGCGGAACCCAATTAGAGAGGACCAGCACACATATGAAAAGCGCAATGTTTCTATATTTTCAATGCGATCTGCTGATGGCTAGTAGGGCGGCGCCGGCACCGGCGTGACCGCGTCCTGGTCCTGCTCGCCGGTGCGGATGCGGTAGATCTTCTCGATTGGCAGCACGAGGATCTTGCCGTCGCCGACCTCGCCGGTGCGGGCGCCTTCGAGGATGGCGTCGACGGTCGGCTGGACGAAGTGGTTGGAGACGCCGATCTCGAGCCGCACCTTCTCGGCCAGGGCCATCTTCACCGTCGTCCCGCGGTAGTTCTCGACGTGCTCCATCTCGCCGCCGTGCCCCTGCACCCGGCTGATCGTCAGGCCGCGGACCTCGGCGTGGAACAGCGCCTCGAGCACATCGCTCAACCGTTCGGGCCGGATGACGGCGACGATGAGCTTCACAGCGATCCGCCGTTCTGGAGGGCCACGGCGTCGCTCAGGCGCCGGGCGGCGGCGGCGTCGCCCGGCGAGACCAGGATCGCGCCGTCGCCGGTGGTGTAGGCCTCTTCCCCGTGCTCGGTCACGTCGAGGCCGACGCCTTCGACCCGGCCGCTGATGCGCAGCGGCACGGCCAGGCTCACCACCTTCAGGATGACGAAGGTGGCGGCGCCGCTGTAGACCAGCACGACCAGCACGCTATAGAGCTGCACCAGCACCTGCCCCGGATTGCCGGCCAGCAGGCCGCTGGGCCCGCCGCTCCACGCCGGGTCGGCGAAGACGCCGGTGAGCACCGCGCCGGTCGCCCCGCCGGTGCCGTGCGCGGCGACGACATCGAGCGAATCGTCGAGCTTGGTACGGGCGCGGTAGATGAGGGCGAGGTAACTCGGTACGGCGCCGAGTGCGCCGATGGCCAGCGCCGCCGCCGGGCCGACGTAGCCGGCACCGGGGGTGATGACCACCAGCCCGACGACGATCGCCGTGGCGGCGCCGATGGCGGTGACGCGCCCGTTGCGAGCCAGGTCGATGAAGATCCACGTCGCCAGGGCGGCTGCGGGGGCGAGCAGGGTGTTGACGAACGCCAGCGCCGCCGCCGGCGACGCCGACAGGGCGCTGCCGGCGTTGAATCCGAACCACCCGAACCAGAGGATGCCGGCGCCGAGCAGTGTGAACGGCACGTTGTGCGGCAGGATGGCGTGCCGGCCGTAGTCCTTGCGGGGGCCGACGACGATGGCGGCGACCAGCGCCGCCGCCGCGGCGTTGACGTGGACGACCGCCCCGCCGGCGAAATCGAGGGCGCCGGCCGTGGCCAGGAAGCCCCCGCCCCACACCCAGTGCGCCACCGGCGCGTAGACCAGCAGCATCCACGCGACGATGAACGCGACGTAGGTGCCGAACCTGAGCCGCTCGACGATGGCCCCGGAGATGAGCGCCGCCGTGATGATCGCGAAGGTCCCCTGGAAGGCCATGAACAGGAGGTGGGGAATCGCGCCGTGCGCCTCGAGGCCGACGCCGCGCAGCCCGGCGAAGGCCAGCGAGCCGACCAGCGGGCCTCCGGAGGCGAAGGCGATCGAGTAGCCGGCCAGGGCCCACGCCACGGCGACCGGGCCGAGCGCCACGAAGCTCATCATCATCGTGTTGAGGGCGTTCTTGGAGCGGACCATGCCGCCGTAGAAGAAGCCCAAGGCCGGCGTCATCAGCAGCACCAGCGCGGTGGCGACGAGCATCCAGCCGATGTCTGCGTTGTTCATGACGATATTGAATAGAGACGAGCCGTCTCATGTCCAATACGTGTTTCTTGTCGTACCCATTCCCGTCCATCCATCGCCACCGCGCCGGTGGCCGATGCCGAATCGGCAATATATCAGTGTTGACTTATATAAGTAGATGCTGACATCATTTCCGCGGTCCGGCGGCCGGCCGGAGAAAGGCGGCGTGATGGAGGTGGCGAAGATGGTGGGGGCGGTGAGCCGGGTGGTCGGCACGCGCGATCAGGATGGCCGGCCGGCGCGGGTGGTCGTGGCGCGCCGCCGTTATGCCGGGGCGATCGACGAGGTGTGGGACGCGCTCACCAACGCCGAGCGGATCCCGCGCTGGTTCCTGCCGATCAGCGGTGAGCTGCGGCTGGGCGGGCGGTACCAGTTCCAGGGGCAAGCCGGTGGAGAGATCACGCGCTGCGATCCCCCGCGGGCCTTCGCGGTGACGTGGGAGTACGGCGGCTCGGTGAGCTGGCTGACCGTCACCCTGACCCCCGCGGGCGAGGCCACGGACCTCGAGCTCGAGCACGTCGCCCACGTCGACGACGCCTTGTGGGATCAATTCGGTCCCGGCGCCGTCGGCGTGGGCTGGGACATGGGCCTGATGGGCCTTGCCGAGCACCTCAGTGGCACGCCGGAGGTCGATCCGGTGCGCGCCGCGGCCTGGGGCGCATCCGACGAGGGCAAGGCTTTCGTCCACGCCGCCAGCCAGTCGTGGGCCGATGCGTCGATCGCCGCCGGCACGCCCGAGGCTGCGGCCCGGGCCTCGGCCGGGCGCACCACGGCCTTCTACACCGGCGCCTGACGTCGAGCCCGATGCACGCCTTCGACGTGCTGCGCGATCCGGTGCGGCGGCGCATCCTCGAGGTGCTGGCCGCGGGGGAAGTGCCGTCGGGCCGCGTTGTCGAGGTGATTCAGCGCGAGTTCGGCATCACCCAGCCGGCGGTGTCGCAGCACCTGAAGGTGCTGCGCGACAGCGGCTTCGCGTCGGTGCGTCCCGACGGTGCCCGGCGGCTCTATGCGGTGGAGGCCACGGCGCTGGACGAGCTCGAGTCGTGGCTGCGGCGCTTCCGCCGGATGTGGGAACCACGGCTCGAGGCGCTGGCCACCGAGGTGGCGCGCGGCAGGCGTCGGCGGCGCAGTTGAGCGCGTGACGCGCAGCGTCGCGCGGTAGTCCTCTGGCGCGATCGGCGTCGCGCTGAACGGATACGGCGACAGCTGCACGAGCGTGATGGTGAAGTCGCCGTGCTGCACCGGCGCCATCGTGCCGGTGTGGAGCGTGTAGTCCTGGTCGGCGCCGACGCCGGTGACCGTGATTCGCACCAGCGCGTCGCCGCCCTGGATGCACAGGGCGTCGGCCGGACAGCGCGAGTCGCCGTCGACCTGAACGAACCGCACCTGGAGCCCGGTCGTGGCGACGAACCGGCTCTCGCCCGGGGCCAGCGTGAACTCGTCGTCGAGCTCGACCGACGGCGCGGTCGGCGAGTCGGTGCATCCGGCCACCACGACGAGCAGGAGCACCGCAATCGACGCGAGCGAAGCACGGCCGGCCATGGCTCCAGTGTAGACGCCGGTTCGCGCGCCGTCGCCCCCGGCGCCGTCTCGGAGCTACGGCGCGATCGTGAACGGCTGCTCGGCGATGCCGGTGAGGAGATTCATCGTCCCGGCCTCGGTCAACGCCGACAGCCACTTGTAGAGCCCCGGCGGGGTGCCGGCGGGCACCTGGATCGCGAGGATTTCCACGTCGAGGTTGACCGGCACGAAGTTCCGGGCCAGCGGCACGATGCCCGGCACGAGACCGGACCCCGTCCACGAGAGCAGCTGCCCGCTGGGCAGCTGCAGGACCACGTAGGCGTCGGCGGGGGTATTCGATGGGTCCTTGCGCAGCTTCGCCGCCAGTCGCATCGTCTGCCCGGGCCGCAGGGTCGGCGCATTCAGGGTGGTGGTCAGCGCCGCAAAGTGGAACTGGATGTTCCCGTTGCGGACGACCCGGAGCGACCGGGCCTCCACGACCTGACCCGCCGAGACGACGGTGATGCCGAAGCGGTCGTTGACCGCCGGCTCGCCGTTGTCCTCGGCCAGGACGCTGAAGGTGCACGACGGCAGGAACTGATCGCAGGTGCCCGAGAGTCGCGCGGTCTGCGGCGTGCCGTCCGGCGCCAGGGCCACGATGTCGACGCCGGTGACGGGCCCGTTGATGTGGAGGTGGCCGGCGACGACGTGATTGACGTAGTTGAAGTGGCCGGTCGCGGCTCCGCCGGCTCCGGCGGGCTGGCCGTTGAAGCCGTAGTTGGCGCGACCGCCGCCGGTTGCATCGGGGTCGGTCACCGCGGGATCGTCGGGCACGTTGATGCTGCCTCCGCCGGTGACCTTGAAAGCGGTCGAGGTCGGCAACGCCCTGCCGTAGCTGCAGGCGGCGACCGCGTTGGCAGCCAGGGCGACGCTGCCGCCGACGGCACTGCCGGCCGCCCCGAGGGAGAAGGCCCGGCCGTCGAGGCTGGCCGCGCTCCCGAAGGCAATGGCGCCCTGCGACAGGATCGTGCCGCGGAAGGCCGCGCCGGGCCCGATCGTGACCGGCATCGGCGCCGTCGCCGCGTCGTTGTCACCGACCTGCCAGAAGATGCTCGAGCCCACGCAGGTATTCGGGGGCACGATCGGCGCCACCACAATGGCCGCCGGCGCGACGGTGAGCGCCCCGGCCACTTTGAAGATCCACGGCCCGCTGCCGGTGAGCGTCAGCGTGCTGTTCAGCACGGCGTCGCCGGTGAAGCAGTAGACACCCGGCAGGAGCGATGCGCCGTCGAGCACCGGATTGGGCGGACTGGTGCAGGTGCGCCCGGCCACATCGGCGTAAGTGAGTGCCGCCGATTGCAGCGCCTGCGCGGCCACGGCGTCGCCCTGGTGCAGGGACCCGCCGGCCGCGAGCATGGCCGGCGTGACGCCGGCAATCGTCCCGCCGGGCCCGACCCCGACGTCGCCGACGATGACCGACGCGCCGGTGTTAGCGACCGCCGTCTTTGCAAGCACAGCGAAGCTCTCGGCGCCGGCAAGTGCCGTCGGGAGAGGAGGAGGGGGCTGTGCGATCGCGATGCCCGTGTTCCAGATTGCCACAGCGATCGTGAGGAGCGCCGTCCGCCGGGCAACGGTCAGATGAGCAGGAATTACATCCATGGGAACCATTCACCCCTCCACGATGAACGCCGGATGCCAGAATTATGGAGCCTTGGCCCGCGTCGATCCACAGGCGTAGAAAACGTGCAATGCCCGGGCCAGCTCAGCGACCGAGTCGGCTCGACGTGACGGCGTCGCCCCGCCAGGCGTTCCGGCGACAATAGGCAGCCGATGCCCGTCGCCGCCACGTCGCCGCCCCCCCGCCGGCGTGGCGCATCGCGCCTCCTGCTCGTCGCCGCCTGCCTGTGGACGGCGGCGCCGGCCTCGGCCCAGCCCTCGCGTCGATGGCCTGGTGAGCCGCGACGCCGCCGACGAGGTCACGGTGCGCGCCGTGCGTCTCGACGCGCCGCTCGATCTCGACGGGCGCCTCGACGACGCCGTCTACGCCCGGGTCGCGTCGATCACCGACTTCATCCAGCAGGAACCGCAGGAGGGCCAGCCCGCCACCGAGAAGACCGAAGCCTGGATCCTGTTCGACGAGTCCACCTTGTACATCGCCACGCGGTGCTGGGACAGCCAGCCCGAGCGGGAGATCGCCAACGAGCTGCGCCGCGACAACGGCAACATCCTCGGCAACGAGAACGTGACCTTCGTCATCGACACCTTCCACGACCGGCGCAACGGCTACCTGTTCCAGACCAACCCGCTCGGCGCGCTGCGCGACATGACGGTGACCGACGACCTGCAGAACTCGGCGTGGAACGGCATCTGGTACGTGCGGACCGGCCGCTTCGAGCAGGGCTGGACGATGGAGGTGGCGATCCCGTTCAAGACGCTGCGCTACCGCGGCAGCGGCCCGCAGACCTGGGGCATCAACCTCCGCCGGCTGGTGAAGTGGAAGAACGAGTTCTCCTACCTCTCGCTGGTGCCTGCCGCGCTCGGCACCGGCGGCGTGAGCCGGATGGCGTCGGCGGCCACGCTCATCGGGGTCGAGACGCCGGCCGAGTCGAAGAACCTCGAGCTGAAGCCGTACGCGGTCTCGTCGGCGACCACCACGCGCACCAGCGGTGGACTCGACGACGACGTGCTGGCCAATGCCGGGTTCGACTTCAAGTACGGGCTGACGCGCAGGCCTGATCCTCGACGCCACCGCGCGCACCGACTTCGCCCAGGTCGAGGAAGACCTGCAGCAGATCAACCTCACCCGCTTCAGCCTGTTCTTTCCCGAGAAGCGCGACTTCTTCATCGAAGGCCAGGGCATCTTCGACTTCGGCGGCGTGCAGGCCGGCAACAGCCCGGGCGACGTGCCGCTGCTGTTCTTCAGCCGGCAGATCGGGTTGAGCCAGGGCCAGGCCGTGCCGGTGCTGGGCGGCGCGCGGCTGACCGGCCGCACCGGTCCGTACAGCATCGGCGCGCTCGACATCCAGACCGACGACGCGCCCGAGGCCGGTGCCGTCTCGACCAACTTCTCGGCGCTGCGGCTGAAGCGCAACCTGTTCCGCCGCAGCAACGTCGGGATGATCGCGACGCGGCGCGGGCCCGGACAGCTGGGCGCGATCGGCGAGCGGCACGACGCCAGCTACAGCGTCGGCGCCGACGCGACGCTCCTGTTCTTCAAGAGCATCAACCTCACCAGCTACTACGCGCGGACCAGCGTGCCCCAGGCGCGCGGCGGCACCGCCACCGGCGCCAGCTACCGCGGCCGCTTCGACTACACCGACGATCGCTACGGCGCCGCCGCCGAGCACATGCTCATCGACCGCGACTTCCGGCCCGAGGTGGGCTTCGTGCGCCGCACCGACGTGCGCCGCAGCTTCGGCCAGCTGCGCTTCAGCCCGCGGCCCGACGCAGGACACGGTGGTCCGCAAGCTCACCTGGCAGGCCAGCTACGACTACGTCACCGACGCCGCGGCCACTACGGTGCAGAGCCGCGAGGCCGCCGGCCTCTTCCGCGTCGACTTCCAGTCGAGCGATCAGGCTGTCGGCCGAGGGCACGCGCGAGTACGAGCTGCTGCCCGGGCCGTTTCTCGATCGCTCCCGGCGTGGTCGTGCCGGCCGGCGGCTACACCTCCACGACCGGCCGGATCGGCTACACGCTCGGCCAGCAGCGCCGCGTGTCGGGCCGCCTGTCGGCGGCCACCGGGACGCTGTACGACGGCACCAAGACCGAGCTCACCTACAGCGGCCGCTGGGGCGTGGTGCCGCGTTTCTCGATCGAGCCGGGCGCTGACGCTGAACTGGGTGTGGCTGCCCTACGGCGACTTCACCGCGCGCCTGGTCAGCGCCCGCTTCACGGTGACGCCGACGCGCGCGGATGGTGATCAGCAGCCTGGTGCAGTTCAACGTCGATGCAGCAGACCACGAGCTCGAGCCTGCGCCTGCGCTGGGAGTACACCGGCGGCAGCGAGCTGTTCGTCGTCTACAGCGACGGCCGCGACACGCGTCCCGGGGCTTCCCCGCGCTCGTGAATCGGACGCTGGCGATCAAGGCGACGCGGCTCTTCAGGTTCTGAGCCGCGCGCCTCGTCAGGCGCCACGGTACCGTCAGGATCTGGGCCACCGGTGCGCTGGTGCCGCAGGCGCCGGTCGACCGCACCTCGAAGGTGTAGGTCCCGTGGGGTGCCGGCCGCGGGGCCGCGCGTCAGTGGGTCAAGTTGTAGAGCACGACGTTGATCCCGAGGGCGTAGCCCTCGGGCGAGAACTGCAGGAAGAACTCGCGGTCCTCGCCCTCGCGTTCCCAGGAGTCGCCGATGTCGGTGTTGTGGGTCATCAGCACCATGATGCGCCCCTGTCGATCGGCAATCATTCGGAAGTTGGCCGTCGGGCTGTCACTGCCGCGCTCCGACGTCGCGCCGCCGCTCCGCCGCCACCAGTTGATGCTCGTCACCTGCGGAATCGTGTTGACGTCGAACATCGTGTGGCGCACCGGGTGATCGGCCGGCACATCGACGATCGCGTGCTCCGGCAGCACCCGCCGCATCTGCTCCGACCACTGCTCCCAGGCGAGCGTGCCCCAGAAGTCGTCCACCCAGAGAAAGCCGCCCTTCAACAGATAGCTGCGGAGCCGCGCCGCCTCTTCGTCCGAGAACTCCAGGGTGCCGACGTCGGTGGCCATGGCGAAGGGGCAGCTGAACAGGGCGTCGTCGGTGAGCCGCACCACCCAGTAGTTGGGGTCGCCCTGCTCGTCGACGCTCACCCGGGTCTTGGTGAGTTCTCCGACGCGGGTCAGCAGGTTGATCGCCGCGAAGGGATAGTCGGTGGACCAGCCCATGCCGTTGGCCTCGCGGCGCACGCTCGTGTACATGATCTTGCAGTGCGTGAAGCCGCCGTCCTGGAACGCCTCGGGCCGGAAGCGCGGCGGCACCCCCGGTCCCTCGGGGATGCGGCCCCACTGGGCCGTGACGGTCGTCGCGACCACGACGGTCGCGACCAGGCCGGCAATCAACGCGCTGATGGCGGCGCGCGAGCGGGCAGACGCCTGCGACCAACCCGTGAGGCGGGCCATGAGCGGATGATACGCCCCCGCGGCGTCGGCGACCGAATCAGGTGCGGCCATTGCCGAACGCCGGCCGCGACTCGTCCAAGCCCACTCCGGACGCCGCCACGAGCCGGTAGGTGCCCGGCGCCGGCATGGTCGCGCTGCCCTCGGCCACCAAGGCGCGGTTGCCGCGTCCGGCCTCCGGCCGCGACAGCCCCGTCACGCGGGCCAGTTCGCCGGGGATGGTCAGGCCGGCGCCTGCCAGGAAGCAGCGGGCGATCTCGCGGATCGCCGCGTCCCGCCCGACCCGCTTCCGCAGCGCGTCGGGGAAGCGTCCGACACCCAGCGTCCAGAGATACGTGAACGTCGGGCGATAGAGCACGGCGCTCGGGACCACCAGCATCGCGGCTTGCAGCTCGTCGAGGGCCCGGGAGAAGGTGGCGCGGTCGGTCACGCCGGAGTCGTTGCGCAGGTCCGCGGTTCCCATCTCCCACTCGCGACGCAGGGCCGCCAGCACCGCGCGAGCGGGCCGGCTCAGGCGCCGCGGTTCCTCGGCGCGGCGCACGCCCCACACGGCATGGAAGCAGGGGATCATCCGTGGCGCCAGGAACATCGTCTTGCCGCGGGCGAGCTTGGCGTAATACACCTTGCCGCGCCGGAGGAGGTCGTCCTTCAGTCGCCACGTCAGCGACGCCTCGTGATCGGTCTGCGGGTTGCGCGGCATCACGGCGTCGCGCCGGCCGCAGACCGCCACGTACAACGACGGTCCGGGCCGCCGGCAATCGGTGAGACACGCGGCGAACCCCACCTGCTCGATGAAGTGCTCGGCGGCGAGCACTGAGTCCACCTGGCGGGCGCCCTCGCGGCGCCAGCGGACGTCGCGGAACTCCTCGATGTCGTCGGGAATGCGGGCGCGCGGCGGCATGGATGGGTCGAGATCGTCGGGATGTTAGTGCAGGTCCCAGGACGCCGGTCACGGCCTTCGTCCCTGATGCGATGCCGGTGCTACGCTCGCGCCATGCGGAGCCGACGGGAAATCCTCCAGCTGGGAATGGCGGCGGTCGCCGGCCTGGCGTCCCCTCGGGGCGTCGCCGCGCAGAAGGCGCGGCGCATCCTGCTGCTCGGCGGCACCGGATTCATCGGGCCGCACCTGGTGCACGCGGCGCTGGCCCGCGGCCACCACGTGTCGATGCTCAACCGCGGCCGGCGGACGCCCAATCAGAACGCCGGCGACTTCGCGCGCGTGGAGGCGCTGCGGGGCGATCGATCGCAGTCCGACGCCTACGCCAGCCTCAAAGGACAGACGTGGGATGCGGTGATCGACACGGCCACCAACCTGCGCTGGACGCGTGAAGCGGTGGCGGCGCTCGAGGGCGCGACCGGCCGCTACATGTACGTGTCGTCGACCGGCGTGTTCCTGCCGTATCGCACCGTCGACATCGCCGAGGACGGCCCGGTCCCGCTCGTCGACGATCCTCCGCAGGATCCGCCCAGCTACGGCGTGTTGAAGGCGCAGAGCGAGCAGCTGGTGCGCGAGGGCTATCCGGCGCGGGATCTGGTCGTGCGGCCCGGCTACATCGTCGGGCCCGGCGACACCTCCGACCGCTTCACCCACTGGCCGGTGCGGATCGCCCGCGGCGGCGAGGTGCTGGTGCCGGGCCGCAAGAGCGACTTCGTGCAGTACATCGACGTGCGCGATCTGGCCGCGTGGATGATCGATCTGGTCGGCGGCGACGCCTCCGGCACCTTCAATGCGGTGGGCCCCGCCGGGCCACAGACCCTGGCGCAGTTCGTGGAGGGCCTGCGGCCGCTGGCGACCGGGCCGCTGAGCTTCACCTGGATCGAAGACTACGAGTGGCTGAAGGCCTACCCGTTGCGCCAGCCGACACCCGGCGACACCACCGGTCTCACCTACGCCATCCCCTGGGTGATGGCGGAGGGCGACGAACTGGGGCACGTGCGCATCAGCAATCGCAAGGCGCTGGCCGCCGGACTGACCTGTCGCCCCTTGCTCGACACCGCCCGAGACACCCTGGCGTGGCGGCGATCCGACGCCGTGCCCGAGTCCATCCGCGCGACGCCTCGCTACGTCCTGTCGCCGGCGCAGGAAGAGGCCATGCTGGCGGCGTGGAAGGCCCGAAAAACGCCGGCGTAGCACCGCCTGCGCCCGCCGTGGCCGGATCAATCGACTGGGACCGCGGCCTCTGGACCGCTGCCCCGCGTTGCATCGTCCTGCCGGATTCTGCCGGGTAGCTGCGGTCGCCATGGGCCGGTAACATGGAACCGGGCGGCCACCTGCGGAGCCGGCTCAACTCCCGATGTCCAGACCGAGCGAAACGTGTAGCGCATGAACCTGCGGCTGGACTGCATCCTCATCGGCAACGCGTCACTGCTGGTGACGTGCGGCGAAGAGCTCCGTGCAGCCGGGGCGCGCCTGGCGCTCGTCGTCACCGAAGAGCCGTCGATCCAGACCTGGGCCCGGGGGCTGGATGTGGCATGCGAGCCGTACCACGAGGGCCTGGCCGGCCGTCTCGGGCCCGGCGCCACCGACTACCTGTTCAGCATCGGCAACCTGCGCGTGCTCGGCGACGACTGGCTGGCGCTGGCCCGGCGGATGACGATCAACTTCCACGACGCCCTGCTGCCGGCGTATCGAGGCCTGCACGCCACCTCCTGGGCGCTGATGCACCAGGAGGCCGAGCACGGCGTCACCTGGCACGTGGCCGTGTCGCAGGTCGACGCCGGCGACGTCCTCGAACAGGAACGCTTCGCCGTCGATCCCGATGAGACCGCGTTCACCCTCAACGCCAAGTGCTTCGAGGCCGGGCGCCGAGGCTTCCGCCGCCTCATCGACGATCTCGGCCGCGACGCCTTGACCCCTCGCCCGCTACGCCTCGAGGGCACGAGCTACTTCGGCCGCCGCCGCCGGCCCCCGGCGGCGGGGCACGTCGACTGGACACGGCCGCTCGACCAGTGCGATGCGCTCGTCCGCGCCCTCGACTTCGGCCCGTACCCGAATCCCCTCTGCACCCCGTGGTCGCTCAGCGGCGGACGCGTCGTTCGCGTCGATCAGGCGACCGTCGCCCAGGTGCGCGCGGCCGGGGCGGCCGGCTACGACCCGCTCCCGGCGGCGCTCGCGACCCGACTGAGCGAGCGCCATGAAGCCTGGTGCACGGCAGAGATCGAGTGGGTGCGCCGCTGCCGCGATGTGCGGCCGCTGCCGCTGGCCACCGGCACCGCCAGCCGCCCGGACATCGTGCCGTTCGACCTGAGCGGACTCGGCTCGGTCGGATCCGCACGGCTTGCCGCCGCGACCATGGTGTGGCTGGCGCGGGCGTTCGATCAGCCGGTCTTCGACCTCGGGTGTCGAGGTGAGGCGCTCGACGCGCAACTGGCGGGGCTCGAGCCCTGGTTCGAGACGCTGCCGCCGCTTCGCGTCGAGGTCGACTTGGCGCAGCCCGTCGGCGACTGTGTTTCCCGGCTGACGGCCGCCCTCGATGCCCACCACGGCCAGGCGACGTTCCTTCGCGACATCGTGCATCGGTATCCCGAGCTGAAGGGCGGGAGTGACGACAGTGTCGCGGCGCGGCTGCAGGCCGCGATCACCATTGGCGACGATGCCGCCGTGGCCCGTGACGGCGACGCCGCCCTGGTGATTCACCTGCCAGCCGACGGCTCGGCGTGCGAATGGCGCGTCGACCCCGGCCGGATCCAGGCGTCTGTCGAGGTCCTGCAACGGCAGTGCGCGGTGTTCCTGCGCGCGGCGTTCTCGGCGCCCGACGTCGCCGCCGGACGCGTCCCGGTCATCGACGCGGCGGAACGCCACCGTCTGCTCGTCGAGTGGAACGACACTGCCCGCGCGATCACCGGGCCGCGAACGATTCCCGACCAGTTCGAGGCGCAGGTGGCGCGGAGTCCCGACGCGCCGGCCGTGGCCACCTGGCGCGGCGGCCTGTCGTATCGCGCGCTGAACGGCCGCGCCAACCGCCTGGCGCGAACGCCTCCAGGCGCGGGGTGTCACTCCCGGGAGCCTGGTCGGTCTTCACCTGGAGCGATCCGTCGACATGGTCGTCGCGCTCCTCGGCGTCCTCAAGGCCGGCGCCGCCTATCTGCCGCTCGATCCGGCCTATCCGATCGAGCGGACCCGAACGGTCGTCGCCGATTCCGGCGCCGCGCTGGTCGTCACCCAATCCGGCTTGGCGGCGATGTTGCCGCCCGAGGTGGCCCGTCTCGAGATCGATACCGCCGCCGCCGAGTTGGCCGCCCAGCCCGACGGCGACGTGACCCGGCCGATCGGGCCGCACGACCTGGCGTACGTCATCTACACCTCGGGCTCGACCGGCGGGCCCAAGGGCGTGATGCTCGAGCACGGCAACGTCACCAGCTTCTTCGCCGCCATGGATTCGTGCATCGGCGTCGAGAAGCCGGGCGTGTGGCTCGCCGTCACCAGCCTGTCGTTCGACATCTCGGTGCTCGAGCTCCTCTGGACCGTGTGCCGCGGGTTCAGCGTCGTGGTGCACTGCGACCCTCGCGGCGGCGCGGCGACCTCGCCGCCGGCGCCGGCCTCGCCCATCGACCTGAGCCTGTTCTACTTCTCGAGCGACGAGTCCACCGGTGGCGCTGAGCGGTATCGCCTGCTCACCGAGGGCGCGGTGTTCGCCGATCGCCACGGCTTCGAAGCCGTGTGGACGCCCGAGCGGCACTTCCACGCCTTCGGCGGGCTGTATCCCGAATCCGGCGATCACCAGCGCGGCGATCGCCGCCCTCACCCACCGGGTGAAGATTCGCGCCGGCTCGCTGGTGCTGCCGCTGCACCACCCGGTTCGCGCCGCCGAGGACTGGTCGCTCGTCGACAACCTGTCGAATGGCCGCGTCGGCATCGCCTTCGCTTCAGGCTGGCATCCGAACGACTTCGTCCTCGCCCCCGAGAACCATCGCGCCGCCAAGCAGGTGATGTTCGACGGCCTGCAGACCATGCGCCGCCTGTGGCGAGGCGAGCCGCTGACGCTGAAGGGGCCGAACGACCGTGACGTGACGGTGCGCACCCTGCCGCGCCCGGTGCAGGCGGAATTGCCGTTCTGGATCACCACCGCCGGCAACCCCGACACGTTCCGTCAGGCCGGCGAGATCGGCGCCAACGTCCTGACCCACCTGCTCGGCCAGACCATCGACGAGGTGGCGGCCAAACTGCGTGTCTACCGCGAGGCCAGGCGCGCGGCCGGTCATGACGGTCCGGGTCACGTGACGCTGATGCTGCACACCTTCGTCGGCGACACCGACGACGCCGTGCGCGAGATCGTCCGCGAGCCGATGAAGCAGTACCTCGGCTCGTCGTTGAACCTGGTCAGACAACACGCCTCCTCGTTCCCGGCGTTCAAGGGCCGATCGGCGCCCGACGCGGCCACCGACGATCTCATCAGCGGGCTCTCGGCCGAGGAGCTGGACGCGCTGCTGGAACACTCGTTCGAGCGCTATTTCGACACCGGCGGCCTGTTCGGATCGATCGAGACGTGCGTCGCCACCGTCGAGCGGCTGCGCGCCATCGGCGTCGACGAGATCGCCTGCCTCATCGACTTCGGTGTGCCCGGTCGAGCAGGTACTGGCGTCGTTCGACGCGCTGGCGGTCGTGCGCGCAGCGGGTGGCCGGCCGTCGCGACGCCGACGTGGAGCCGCCGGTCGCGCAACTCATCGCCAGCCATGGCGTCACCCACTTCCAGTGCACGCCGTCGATGGCGTCGATGCTCGTCGACGACCCCGCGGCGGCGCCGGGGCTGGCCCGGTTGCGCCATTGGCTCGTCGGCGGCGAGGCCCTCTCAGAAGCACTCGGCGGCGCGAATGCGGCTGGTCACGCCGGCCCGCCTCACCAACATGTACGGGCCCACCGAGACCACCGTCTGGTCGCTCACGCCATGACCTCGGCGCGGCCGAGGCCCGGGTGCCGATCGGGCGCCCGATCGACAACACCCGCGTCTACGTGCTCGATCCGCGGGCCGAGCTGGTGCCGATCGGCAGCGAAGGCGAGCTCCACATCGGCGGCCCCGGCGTGGCCCGCGGCTACCACGCACGACCCGGCCTCACGGCCGAGCGGTTCGTCGCCGATCGATTCGGCCCCGACGCCGGCGCCAGGATGTATCGCACCGGCGATCGCGTTCGCTACCGCGTGGACGGCACCCTCGACTTCCTCGGCCGGATGGATCAGCAGGTGAAGCTGCGCGGCCACCGGATCGAGCTCGGCGAGATCGAAGAAGCCTTGCGGAAGGTGCCTGGCGTTCGGGAGGCCGCGGCGGTCACCCGCGAGGACGTGCCGGGCGACGTGCGGCTGGTCGGCTACGTGATCGGCGGCGGCGATGCCGAGCGCCTGGCCGAGATCTGCCGCGCGACGCTGCGCGGGTGGCTGCCCGAAGTGATGGTGCCGGCCGTGCGTGGTGCTCGACGCCCTGCCGCTGACGCCCAACGGCAAGATCGACCGCCGCGCGCTGCCGGCGCCGGGCAGGTCATGCGCGCGCACCGCGAAACCGGAGGCGGCGCCGGCCGATGACCTCCAGCGGCAGATTGCCGGAATCTGGAAGAACGTGCTGGCCGTCGGGTCGGTCGGTATCGACGACAACTTCTTCGACCTGGGCGGCCATTCCCTGCTGACGTTGCAGGTGGCGAGCCGCCTCACCGAGATCATCGGCCGCCCGCTGCCGATCACCGACCTGTTCCGCTTCCCGACGATTCGCAGCCTCGCCCGCCATCTGTCGGGCGCTACGCCGGCCGGGCGGGAGGCCATCGTGCAGACCGCCGATGACCGCGCCGCGGCGCGCCGTGCGGCCCGCGCCCTGCGGCGCCGATGACCCGGTGATCAGCGCGCCGGCGTCGCCGCACCCCGGGCCTCCTCGCGACGGGCGCCGGCCAGGATGCCCTCCATCGCGTAGTTGCCCTCGTGACAGGCGTACTCGTAGATGAGCGCGTCGGTCTTCTTCAGCTTGATCATGAACGTGTACGGCTTGGTCCACGTCTTCGGGTCGTTCACGGTCACTCTCCCAGTGGATGACGTCGGGGGCGACGCGGGTGTAGCGCTCGGTGAGGACCACGTCCGGCGTCGATCCCTGGAACCCGTTGATGTAGTTGGTGGTCTCGACCACCAGCGTGTCGCCGTCCCAGCGTCCGCGCGGGTCGCCGTGGAGCTGGCGGATCGTGCGCGGGCAGGTGCGGTCGCGCCGTCCATCGGCACGACGCGGGCGTCGTGGATCATCTCCTGCAACAGCACCGTCGTCTGCGGCGACTGGATGATCTGCACGTAGCTGTTGTAGTTGGCGCCGGTGCGCGGTGCGCCGTAGGAGATGCAGCGTTCCGACAGCGGCCGGTCCTCGGGTCCGTCGGCGGGACCGCGGGTCTTCACCGCCGTGCGTGCCGCCTCGCGCCGCGCTTCGGCTTCCGGCGTGAACGGCGGGAACTGGCCGTCGGGCGGGTCGATGACCAGCGACGTGCGGTTGTCCCACTCGCGGTCGGCCATCCAGAACTGGTTGTAGTTGCCGGTGGTCGGATCGTAGGACACCTGGGCGAACGACCCCTTGTCGCGCGCGTCGAGCATCTGCTGGACGAAGTTGCCGAAGATCGCGTCGCCGCCCTGATCGACGAAGCGGGCGGCCATCTGCTTGAGCTCCTCGACCTCGGCGTCGCTCAACGACGCCTTGTCCTTCCACTGCCGCGGGCGGGTCATCGGCGTGACGCTGTTGTTGCCCCACACGCCCTGCAGGTCGGGACGGCCATCGGCCGTGCGCGGCACCGTCCAGCCGGCCGGCGCGCCGGCGGGCGCGGCCGGCGCCGACTGGGCCCCGAGCGAGACGACGACCAGCGAGCCGGCGACCACCGAGACAGCTGCGAGAGCGGCAAGGAGGTGTCTCATGCGGCGTAGTGTCGCTCAACACGGCGGCGGCGTCCAGAGGCCGGCCGGCTCGGGGCCAAATGCTATGCTCCCCTTCGCCGCGGGCGGTCCGGGCGGGGCCGGCGCCGGGCGAACGTCGAGGAGGAGTGCGATGTCACGACGCCTGTGGATGATGGCTGCGGCCGCGGCGGTGATGGCGGCCGGCGGGTCGCTGATGGCCCACCATGCGTTCTCGGCCGAGTTCGACGCCAATGCTCCGGTGACCCTGCGTGGACCGGTGACCAAGGTCGAGTGGATCAACCCGCACGCCTGGATTCACGTCGAGGTGAAGACCACGGCCGGCAAGCCCGAGATCTGGATGGTGGAGGGCGGCACTCCCAACACCCTGCAGCGCGTCGGCATCACCCGCGACTCGATCAAGATCGGCACCGTGATCGTCGTCGCGGGGTTCAAGGCCAAGGACGGCCGCCTGCGGGCCAACGGCCGCGACATCACGTTCCCCGACGGCCGCACGCTGTTCATGGGGTCGTCGGGCACCGGCGCGCCGCGCGACGGCCGCGATCCGAACGAGAAGCCGAAGCCCAAGGGCCCGGGGTTCTGACCGTGCAGACTCCCGCCCTGGGATTGCTCGCCGCCGGGCTCGGCGTGATGTTGTCGACCTGCAGCGGGCCAGCCACGCCCGAGGCCTACCGCGCGCCGCGCACCGCGGCCGGCGTGCCGGATCTCAGCGGTATCTGGCAGGCGAACAACACCGCGAACTGGGACCTCGAAACCCACGTGGCCCGTCAGGGCCCGGTCTTCGCCCTGGGCGCGGCGTTCAGCGTGCCGCCAGGCGTCGGGCGTGGTCGACGGCGGCGAGATCCCGTACCTCCCGGCGGCGCTCGAGAAGAAGAAGGCCAACGGCGCCAGCTGGACGACGCTCGACCCCGAGGTGAAGTGCTTCATGCCGGGGATTCCGCGCGCCACCTATCATGCCGTATCCGTTTCAGATCGTCCAGTCGGACGACACGATTCTCATGACCTACGAATTCGCCAGCGCCAGCCGCCTGGTGCGGATGAACAGCCAGGAGAAAAGCCCGGCGCCAGCGTGGATGGGATGGTCGATCGGACGGTGGGAGGGCGAGACGCTGGTCATCGACGTCACCGACCACATGGAGGAGACGTGGTTCGACCGGGCCGGCAACCACCATAGCGACGCGCTGAAGGTGGTGGAGCGCTACACCGCGCTGGACGCCAACACGCTGCAGTACGAGGCGACGATCGACGACGCCAAGACGTTTTCGCGTCCCTGGACGATTCGCATGCCGCTCTATCGGCGGCGCGAGCCGAACATGCAGCTCATGGAATACAAGTGCGTGGAGTTCGCCGAGGAGCTGATGTACGGCCACCTCCGCAAGCAGACCGCGGCGCGGTGACGCGGCGTAGGGCCGATCTTCAGAGCCGCCTGATGGCGGAGTTGAAGCGTAGAGCAGTCTCCAGGCAGAGTTGAAGCTCTGCCCTACGCACAATCGAAAACGCGCTAGCCCGAAAGCCGGGCCAAGCCCGCCCTGGCCTCGGCGCGCGCGCGATTGGCCTCGGCCACCCCGTCGAGTTCGGGCTTGAACTCGGCGATGGCCGCGGCCAGCGGCTTGCCTTCGGTGACCACGCGGTGCTTCAGGACCATGAACGGGATATCCGTGTTCCTCGCGGCGTACGCCACGGTCATGAACTGATAGCCGTTCTGGAAGCCTTCCGACGCCTTGCGCACGTCGGCGCCGCGGTTGAGCAGCGCCTTCACCTGCTTTTGAACCGGCGCCGCCGATGCCGTGGGCACGCGCTCGAGGCGTGGCGCCGCGGACCGGGCCGGTGCCGGTGTCGGTACGGCCGGCGGGGTCTCAACCGCCGGAGCTGGTCGGGGAGTTTCGGCCGCTACCGTCATCGCGCCGCGGTTGGCGTCGACGAAGGGTCCGACCGCGAGGCCCAGGGCGAACGCGCCCACGACGGCGAGATACGAGAGCGATGCTCGCGTGAACGTCATGTGCGTCACCTCCTCGGAGGCGAACGCTGCAAGATGCATGACAAACGGAAACGGCCGGGTTTGGCGGCGTCGAGCCCCAAAGGCCGAGTCGGCGGGCCGGCAAGAACTACCCGGCAGGAAGGACCGCCACCCGCGACTCCCGGACACATCGCCCGAATTCCCGGGGATTCCAGTTGCCAGGGCCTGCTTTGGGATCCGCCCAAGCTGATGGTGAAAGTCTTACACACTCCAGCTCGGCTTTGTGCAGGTTGACACGGGCCAGATCGCCAACTTTCGGCCAAAACCCTGAGTCTTTAGATGGCATGGTTCGCGCAATGGTCCGTTGCGACGGGCCCGGCTCTGGTGCGGGGCCCGTCCGGCGATCAAGGCATGCCGATCGGCCGGGATCCCCCTTCCGGAAATGCGGCTTCGATATGAACTCACATCCCGTCCAGCGCCGGGGCAAGTTCCTGTTCGCTGGCAACGAGAGGTTCCACCCCAAGGGCGTGTCCTACGGCACGTTCGCCCCTGACGCGCGCGGCGAGCAGTTTCCGCCCCTCCATCAGGTCGTCGCCGACTTCCAGGCGATGCGCGCCCTCGGCGTCAACACGGTCCGCACTTACACGGTGCCGTCGCCTCCGATCCTCGACGCCGCGGCCGACGCCGGGTTGCGGCTCATGGTGGGCATCCCGTGGTCGCAGCACGTCGCCTTCCTCGACGACGCCGCCACGGCCCGGACCGTCCGCCGCACCGTCGCCGACAGCGTCGCGCAGCTGCGCGACCATCCCGGCGTGCTGATGGCCACGCTCGGCAACGAGATTCCGTCGGCGGTCGTCCGCTGGCAAGGGCAGGCGCGCATCGAGCGCTTCCTGCACGAGCTCTACGACCAGGCCAAGGCCGCGGCGCCCGACACGCTGTTCACCTACGTGAACTTCCCGCCGACCGAGTACCTCGAGCTGCCGTTCCTGGACGTCTGCGCGTTCAACGTCTACCTGCACGACGAAACCAAGCTGCGCCGCTACCTCGCCCGGCTGCAGCACGTCGCCGGCGAGCTGCCGTTGCTCATCGCCGAGGCCGGCGCCGACAGCATCCGCGAGGGTCCCGCGGGGCAGGCCGAGCTGACCGCGATGCAGCTGCGCGCCGCCTTTTCCGAGGGCGCCTGCGGGGCGATCGCGTTTGCGTGGACCGATGAGTGGTGGCGCGGCGGGCAGGCCGTGGACGACTGGAAGTTCGGGCTGGTCGACATCGACCGCACGCCCAAGCCGGCCGCTGCTGCGGTGGCCCGGGTGTTCGCCGAGGCGCCGTTCTCCCGCGACGAGCAGCGCGACTGGCCCAAGGTGTCGGTGGTGGTCTGCGCCTACAACGCCGCTGATACGCTCGACGACTGCCTGACCTCACTCGGCCGGCTCGAGTATCCCGACTACGAAGTCATCGTCGTCAACGACGGCTCCAGGGACGCCACCGAGGCCATCGCCAGCCGCCACGCGCACGTGCGGCTGATCACGACGCCGAATCACGGCCTGAGCACGGCGCGCAACATCGGGCTCTCGGCCGCCACCGGCACGATCGTGGCGTATACCGATGCCGACGTGCGCGCCGACGAGCACTGGCTCGCCTACCTCGTGCAGCCCTTCCTGCGATCCGACGTCGTGGCCGTGGGCGGCCCCAACGTCGTCCCGCCCGACGACCCGTGGGTGGCGCAGTGCGTGGCGCGGGCCCCGGGCGGGCCCACCCACGTGCTCTTCGACGACCGGATCGCGGAGCACGTGCCCGGCTGCAACATGGCGATGCGCCGCGAGGCCCTCGTGGCGGTCGGTGGTTTCAATCCCATCTATCTGCGCGCCGGCGACGACGTGGACATCTGCTGGCGGCTGCAGGCGCCCGGCGGGACGATCGGCTTCGCGCCGGCGGCGCTGGTCTGGCACCATCACCGTCCGTCGATCGGGGCCTTCTGGCGCCAGCAGGTGGGCTACGGCGAGGGCGAAGTGTGGCTCCAGCCGCACCATCCCGACAAGTTCGTCGGATCCCGGATCCAGTGGCGCGGGCACGTCTACAGCCCGCTGCCGTTCGTGCGCGCGCTGTTCGACACCTGCGTCAACGCCGGGCCGTGGGGCACGGCGCCCTTCCCGTCGGTGTACAAGGTCGGCGCGTCGCCCCTGCGCTTCGCGCCGCACTCGCCGGCGTGGCTGGTGGCCGCGATGGTGCTGATCGTGGCCGGGATCGCCCTGGGCAGCACCAGCGCCGACCGGCTCGCGGCCACGGTGGCGTTGGTCGGCGGGCTCGGCCTGGCGGCAACCGTCGCCCGATGCCTGCGCCACGCCGCGGCGACGGACATCCGGTCGTTGCCGCCCCTGCCGGGGCGGTCGGCGGCGGTCTCGCGGTTGCTGAGCCGCCTGCTCATCGCGTGGCTGCACGTCGTGCAGCCCATCGCCCGGGCCCGCGGCCGGCTGCGCGGCGTGCTGACGTCGCCGGAGTTCGCTCGCGCCCACGATCACTCGGCGCCGGCGCCGGCCTGGCACCAGGTCGCCAGCGTGTGCGCGGTGGCGTCGGAGCGCCGGCAGGTGCTGAGCTTCTGGTCCGAGGCGTGGCTGTCGCGCGAGGCCCTGCTGACCCGGGTGGTCGAGCGGTTGCGCAGCACGCGCATCGCCACGGCGCTCGAAATCGACGAGGCCTGGCACGGGGCCCGGGACATCAGCCTGCAGCTCGGGCGCTGGGGCCGTCTCGACGTGCAGATGCTGGTCGAGGAACACGAGCGCGGCCGCGTGCTGGTGCGGATCGCCCGCCGGCTGCGCGTGACGCCGTTCCTGGCGATGTGCGTTGCGTCGCTGCTCGCCGTCGCGGCGCTGCTCACGGCCACGGCGTCGAGCGGGTGGCTGTTCGGGCTGCCGATCGCCGCGACCGTGGCGCTGGCGGCGCGGGCCGCCTGGCGGGCCGCGGCGACGATGGCCCTGGCCGACGGCGTGCTGACGCGGGTGCTGATCGATGCCGGAGCGAGCCCGCTGGGGGTGCCGGCCTGCGACATCGCCGCACGGCTGTCGACACCGGGCCTGGCGGCGCTGCCGGGGGCGGTGCGTCCGCTGGAAAAGGCGGCGCTGCTCGCGGCCGCCGCGCTGCCGCTCGCGACGACGACGCGGCATGCCAACTGACGCGGCCGTTTCGTCGCGGGCGCGCAGCTACCGCCGGTTGTTCCGCTACGCCGCGGCCTATCGCCGCGGCTGGCTGATCGTCGCCGGCACCACGCTCGCCGCCACCGGGCTCACGCTGCTGCAGCCCTGGCCGCTGCAGGTGCTGGTCGACCACGTGCTCGGCGGCGTGCCCCTCTCCGGCGTGCTGGGCGCGATCGCCGCGGCGTGGCCGGCGGCGGGCTCGCGCGAAGGCCTGCTGGCGGGCGTGGTTGCTGCCGGGCTGGCGATCGCCATCGCCAGCAGCGCCGTGGAGTACGTCGCGGCGCTGCAATGGACCCAGGTCGGCCGTCGCATGGTCTACGACCTGTCGCGCGACCTGTTTGCCCGGGTCCAGCGGCGCTCGCTCGCCGCCCACACCCGCCACGCCGTCGGCGACTCGATGGGCAGGGTCGCCGTCGACGCCTGGTGCCTCCACACCATCGTCGACGCGCTGCTGTTCGCGCCGAGCCATGCGCTCGTCACCACCCTGGTGCTGGTCGTCGTGATGGTGCAGGTCGACGCCGGGCTGACGCTGCTCGCCCTGGCGGTGGCCCCGGTCATGGCCGCGGCGGCCTGGGCGTTCAAGCGGCCGATCCGCGAGGCGGCGCACGCCCGCCGCGAAATCGAGAGCCGCATCCAGGCGCACGTCCACCAGACGCTCAGCGGCGTGTCGGTGGTGCAGGCGTTCGCGCGCGAGGACGACGAAGAGCGCCGCTTCACCGACCTGGCGGCGGGGGCCATCCGCGCGCACCAGCGGACCGCCTTCGTCGGCAGCCTCTACGGGCTGGGGTCGGGGCTGGTGACTACGTTCGGCACGGCCGTGGTGATGTGGGCGGCGGCGATGCGCGTGCTCGACGGCCGGCTCACCATCGGCACGACGCTCGTCTTCCTGGCCTATCTCGCCACGCTGCAGTGGCAGCTCTCGGCGTTTGCGGCCATGTTCACGGCGTTCCAGGGCGCCGGTGCCAGCATCGACCGCGTGCTGGACGTCCTTGCCGGCGACGACGCCTTGCCCGAGCTCGCCGGAGCGCCGGCGTTGCCGGCCGTGCGCGGCGAGGTATGTTTCGAGCACGTCGACTTCAGCCACGTGCCCGGCCAGCCGGTGCTGCACGACGTGGATTTCCGCGTCGGCGCCGGCGACGCGGTGGCCATCGTCGGCGCCACCGGGGCGGGGAAGAGCTCGCTGGTGGCCCTGCTGCCGCGCTTTGCCGATCCCGATCGCGGGCACGTACGCATCGACGGCCACGACCTGCGCGAGGTGTCGCTGGTGAGCCTGCGCGACCAGATTGCGGTCGTGCTCCAGGAGCCCTTCCTCTTTCCCGATCTCGGTCGCCGAGAACATCGCGCTCGGCCGGCCCCACGCCACGCGTTCCGAAATCGAAGCGGCCGCCCGGGGCGCCAACGCGCACGGGTTCATCGCGGCCTTGCCCCTGGGCTACGACACGGTGGTCGGGGAGCGGGGCACGACCCTGTCGGGCGGCGAGCGCCAGCGAATCGCCATCGCCCGCGCCTTGCTCAAGGATGCCCCGATCCTGATCCTCGACGAGCCGACCAGCGCGCTCGACGTCGAGACGGAACAGGCCATCGTCGGGGCCCTGGAGCACCTGATGCGCGGCCGCACCACCTTCATCGTCGCCCACCGGCTGTCGACGATCCGGCACGCCACGACCATTGTCGTGCTCGACGGCGGACGGGTCGCCGAGCAGGGCAGCCACGCGACGCTGCTCGCCCGCGGCGGGCTCTACACGCAGCTCTACACCCGGCAGTTCGCCGAGCCGTCGGGGGCGGTGGCCTGATCGTGACCACCCATGCCGCCGCTGCGGCCGCCCCGCACGTCGACACCGGAGCCGTCCGCCTGCTCCGCTGGCTGACGCGATATGCCCTGCGACGCTGGGGCGGCCTGCTGGCGGTGCTGGCGACGATGGTCGGCAAGATCGGCCTCGACCTGCTGAAGCCGTGGCCGTTGAAGGTGCTCGTCGACTCCGGGCTCGGCCAGCAGGCGCTGTCGCCGGCCCTGGTTGCCGTCGCCGGGCTGCTGCCCGGCAGCGGCACCCGCGAGGGGGTGATCGGCTGGAGCGTCGTCGCGACGGTGGCGCTGTTTGTCGCGGCCTGGGCGCTCGGCGTGGCGACGGCCTATGCCAACATCGGCTTCGGCCAGCGCATGGTCTACGACCTGGCCAGCGATCTGTACAGCCACCTGCAGCGGCTGTCGCTGCGGTTCCACAGCCGCCAATCGGTCGGCGACTCGATCCGCCGCGTCACCACCGACTGCGGCTGCGTCTCGGTCATCGTCAAGGACGCCGTGCTGCCGTTCGCGGCGGCGCTCATCAGCTTCGTGGCCATGTTCGTGGTGATGTGGCGGCTGGAGCCCACGCTCACGCTGGTCTCGATGATCGTGGCGCCGTGGCTGCTGCTGGTGCTGCGGCGCTACATGCAGCCGATGCTGGAGCGAAGCTACGAGCAGCAGGAAGCCGAGGCGCGGATCTGGGACGTGATGGAGCGGACGCTGTCGGCCTTGCCGGTCGTGCAGGCGTTCGGCCAGGAGCCGGCGCGCGACCGGGCGTTCGCGCGGACCACCGACGATGTCGTGCGGGCCGCGGTGGCGTCGACGATCGTCGGCCTGAAGTTCAAGGTGTTGATCGGCCTGGGGACGGCGTGCGGAACGGCGGCGATCGTCTGGCTCGGCGCCCAGAGCGTGCTCGACGGGCAGCTGACCGCCGGCGGCATCCTGGTCTTCCTGGCCTACCTGGCCGCGCTCTACGGCCCGCTCGAGACGCTGATGTACGCGCCCTCGACCACCCAGGGGGCCGCCGGCAGCGCCCGCCGGGTCCTCGAGATCCTGGAGACGCGCCGCGAGGTCGACGATCGACCGGGCGCCAGGCGCGTCAGGCTGTCGGGTCACGTGCGGTTCGAGGACGTCACGTTCGGCTACGACGCGGATCGGCCGATCCTGCACGAGGTCTCGCTCGAGGTCCGCCCCGGGGAGACGGTGGCGATCATCGGCCACACCGGCGCCGGCAAGAGCACGCTCGCCGGCCTGGTGCCCCGTTTCAACGATCCGTGGAGCGGCCGCGTCACCGTCGACGGCGTCGACCTGCGCGACATCGAGCTGAAGAGCCTGCGCTCGCAGGTGGCCGTCGTGCTCCAGGAACCGTTCCTGCTGCCGATGTCGATCGCCGACAACATCGCCTACGGCCGGCCGCATGCCTCGCGGGCCGAGATCGAAGCGGCGGCGCGCGCCGCCAACGCCCACGGGTTCATCGGCCGGCTGCCGAAGGGCTACGATACGGTGCTCGCCGAGCGCGGCGCGACGCTGTCGGGCGGCGAACGCCAGCGCCTGTCGGTCGCCCGCGCGATTCTGAAGGACGCCCCGGTGCTGATTCTCGACGAGCCGACCAGCGCCATCGATTCGCTGACGGAAGCCTCGCTGCTGGAAGCACTGGAGCGGCTGATGCAGGGACGCGCCACCATCGTCATCGCCCACCGGATGAGCACGATCGCCGGGGCCGACCGCATCGTGGTGCTCGATCACGGCCGGGTGGTCGAGCAGGGCACGCCGGCCGAGCTCCACGCGCTCGGTGGCGTCTACGCGCGCTACCAGGCGATGCAGGCGGCTCCCGGGGTCCTCCGTGCCGCCGGCTGACGAGGCGCCGACGCCGTTGGCGCCGGCGGCGTGGCTGCACGGCGCCCTGCCGGCGAACGTCGTCGCCGGTCGCGGCACGGTCATCTCCGGCGAGGTGGCCTTCAAGCGGTTCCAGAGTCGACGGGCGCCGGCGCTCGTGCTCGGCGAGCAGTGCACCATGGACGGCGTCCAGTTCGCGGTCGGGCCCGAGGGCGTGGTCGAGATCGGCGACTACTGCTACTTCACCAACGCGGTGCTGCTGTGCGAGCTCGCCCTCCGCATCGGCCGCTACGTCGTCGTCGGCTGGAACACGACGATCGCCGACACCGATTTCCACCCGCTGGCCCCGGCGCTGCGCATCGCCGACGCGATCGCCTGCTCGCCGCTGGCGCAGGACCGCACGCGTCCGCCAATCCCGCGCCGCGAGGTGGTCATCGAGGACGATGTCTGGATCGGGCCGAACGCGACCATCCTGAAGGGCGTGCGGATCGGCGCCGGGTCGTTTGTCGAGCCCGGTGCGCTGGTGACCCGGAGCGTGCCGCCGCGATCGCGCGTGTGCGGCAACCCCGCCGAGGTGGTCGGGACCGTATGACCGGCATGGCCGCCGACCGCACGCTGCCGTGGGACTGGTTCGCCGGCACGGTTCCGCTGAACGTCTCGATCGCCGAGTCGGCCTACGTCGAGACGACCTTCAGCTTCCTGCTGCTGAGGAGCGAGCGGCCCGACGCGGTGCGCATCGGCGAGGGCGCCTCGACCTACCTCGGCACGATGTTCGATGTCGGCCGGCAGGGGCGGGTGACGCTCGGGGACTACGCGCTCGTCCACGGCGCCCGCATCATCTGCGACGCCGAGGTGTCGATCGCCGACTACGCGCTCATCTCCTGGAACGTCGTGCTGATGGACAGCTACCGGGTGCCGCTGGCGCCCGAGGCGCGCCGGGAGGCGGTGCGCCTCGTGCCCGCGTCGGTGCCTCGGCACCTCCCGGCCGCCGGGGCCGTCCAGCCGGTGCGCATCGGCCGCGGCGCGTGGATCGGTTTCGACAGCTGCGTGCTGCCCGGGGTCACCGTGGGAGAGGGCGCGGTCGTCGGGGCGCGCTCGGTCGTCACCACCGACGTCGAGCCGTTCACGATCGTGGCCGGCAATCCCGCGCGGCTCATCCGCCGCCTCACCGCCGAGGAGATGGCCGATGGCCGCTGAGCCTGGTGCCAAGGGCCGGGTCGTCGTCGGCGGGATCCTGTTCTGGTATCCGCTGGCCGGCGTCACCTTCCAGTTCCTCCACTACCTGCTGGCCCTGCGCAACCTGGGCTACGACCCGTACTACGTCGAAGACTCGGGGCGCTGGGTCTACGACCCGGCGTTGAACGACCTGTCGCCGGACGCCTCCGCCAACATCGCCGCGATCGCCCCGGTGCTCGAAGCGCACGGGCTGGCCAACCGCTGGGCATTTCGCGGCCGTTATCCCGACGGGCAGTGCTACGGCATGACCGGGGCCGAGATCGACGCGCTCTACCGCGATGCCGACGCGCTGCTCAACGTGACCGGCGCGCAGGAGATGCACGAGGATCTGCTGCGCATCCCGCGCCGGATCTACGTGGAGTCCGATCCGTTCGCCTCGCAGGTGAAGGTGGCCAACGGCGAAGCCGGCACCATCGCGGCGCTCGACGCCCACGACGCGCACTTCACCTTCGGCGAGAACGTCGGCCAGCCGGATTGCGGCATCCCGCCGACGCCGTACGCCTGGATGCCGACCCGCCAGCCCGTGCTGGTGGACCTGTGGCGGCCCACCCAATCGCCTGCCGGCGCGCCCTACACGACCATCACCACCTGGCACAACAAGGGCAAGGACGTCACCTACCAGGGCGAGCGCTACTACTGGACCAAGGACCGCGAATTCGAGCGCTTCCTCGATCTGCCGCGGCGCCGGCCGGCGCTGGCGTTCGAGCTGGCCGTTGGCGTCGACGAGGCCACCCGGCAGCGCCTCACCGGCCACGGCTGGCGGCAGCGGTTGTCGGTGGACCTGTCGGCCAGCGTGACCGGGTATCGCGACTACATCCAGCGCTCGCGTGGCGAGTTCACCGTGGCGCGGGACCAGTACGTGCGGCCGCGCACCGGCTGGTTCAGCGATCGCACCGCGTGCTACCTGGCCGCCGGCCGGCCGGTGATCACCGAGGACACCGGCTTCGGCCGGGTCCTGCCGACCGGACGCGGGCTGTTCGCCTTCACCACCATGGACGACGTGCTGGCGGCGGTGGACGCCATCGAGAGTGACTACGACGGCCACTGCCGCGCCGCCCTGGAGATCGCCGAGCAGTACTTCGGCGCCGAGCGGGTGGTCGGCAGCCTGATGACGCGGGCCGGACTCTGAGGCGCCGATGGCCCCGGTCGCGATCGTCGCCGGGTACCTGGTGGGCAACCCCGTCGGCGGCCACGTGCTGTCGATCCTCCACTGGCTGGCCGGTCTGCGGCAGCTCGGCTACGACGTGGTGTTCGTGGAGCATCACGGCTGGCCGGATGCCTGCTGGAACCCCCGCACCAAGACGCTGAGCGACGATCCGTCGTACGGCCTGGCCGAGTTGACCGGGCACGCCGAGCGCTTCGGCTTGAAGGGATGGTGTTTCGTCGACCAGCAGGGCACCTATCACGGCCTGTCGAAGGCGGATCTGGACGCCGCCTGCCGCGAGTCGGCGGCGCTCATCGGGCTGTGGACCGTGACCTGGCTCGACGAGTTCCACGCCTGCCGCCGCCGCATCTTCATCGACCCCGACCCGGGCTTCACGCAATTTGCGATGTCGCCCGACGTGCGCGCCAGCCTGGCCTTCGCCTCGCCGGTCGACTTCCACGAGCACTACAGCTACGGCACCCGGATCGGCCGCCCCGATTGTCCCATCCCCACCCACGGCATCGAGTGGCGTCCGCTGCGGCCGCCGGTGGCGCTGGATCTGCTGCCAGTGCGGTTTACCCCCGACGCCCCATGCTTCACCACGGTGATGGCATGGTCACCGCGCAAGCCGGTGGTCTACGACGGCGTCGAGTACGGCCTCAAGGACGTCGAGTTCTGGCGCATCGCCGACCTGCCCTCGCGGGTGCCCGGCTGCCTGGAGATCGCCCTCGGCGGGCCGGCCCCGTACGACCGGATCCTCGAAGCCGGCTGGCGGCTCGTCTCGGCCGCCGACGTCACCGCCACGCCGTGGACCTATCGCGACTACATCGCGCAGTCGCGCGGCGAGTTCAGCGTCGCCGTGAACCTGGAGGTGAAGACGCGCAGCGGATGGTTCAGCGACCGCACCGCCGCCTACCTCGCCTCGGGCAAGCCGGTGGTCGTGCAGGACACCGGCTTTTCCGAGGACCTGCCGTGCGGCGAGGGGCTGTTCGCGTTCCACACGATCGACGATGCCGCCGCGGCCATCGAGGAAATCGGCCGTGACTACCGTCGCCATTGCCTGGCGGCCCGTCGCATCGCCGAGGAGCACCTCGACGCCACCAAGGTCGTGGCCCGTGTGCTCGGCGGCCGGGGCGGATCACCTGATCCGCCGACTCCCCGGTAGTCGCCGGCCGCCGGCATCAGGTGGCTCTGCAGCGGCAGGCGTGTTGACAGCGCCGGTCCAAAGCGGAAGAGTAGGCTCGCTCGACCACCGTCCAGCTTCGATATCCCGAGGAGTCGCGCCATGAAGCATTTCAGGCTCGCTGTCGGCGTCGTTGGTCTCGTCGTCCTGCAGATCTCACTGGCTGGCGTCGCCCTGCAAGCACAGAGCGACCCGCACGTCGGCACGTGGGTTCTCAATGTCGGCAAGTCGAGGTACACGCCCGGTCCTCCGCCGGCGTCCCAGACCTCGGTGTACGCCGTCGAGGGAGCGGGCTTCAAGGTCACGACCAAGGGCCAAGGCCCGCTGGGCCAGCCGACGTCGACCGAGTTCACGGCGGCCTTCGACGGCAAGGATCACCCGGTGAGCGGCAACCTCGACTGGGACGCCGTGTTGGTCAAGCGTGTGGACAGCCACACGGTCGAATTCACCCGCAAGAAGGGCGGAACGGTCGTTCAGACGGCGACCAGCGTCGTCTCGAAGGACGGCAAGACGCGCACGGTGACCAGCACCGGCGTGAATGCGCGGGGCGCCAAAGTCAATACCGTCGCGGTGTACGAGAGAAAGTAGGCGCGCTAAGATGCGGGCCAAGGTGCCCGTTGATCGGTCAGTCGCTGGCCCGCTACACGATTGAGTCGAAGCTCGGCGAGGGCGGGATGGGCGTCGTCTACAAGGCGAGGGACCCGCAACTGTGGCGCGCCGTGGCGATCAAGGTCCTGCCGCCCGCCCTCGTTGCCGATCCCGATCGCACCCGACGCTTCGTGCAGGAGGCCAAGGCCGCCAGCGCGCTGAACCATCCCCACATCATCACCATCTACGACATCGGGACCGACCACGGTACTGACTTCATCGTGATGGAGTACCTCGCCGGCAAGACCCTCGATCGGCTCGTGCCCGCTCACGGCCTGCCATCGGCGCAAGCCCTCCCCTTGGCCATCTTCATCGCCGCCGCGCCGGCCACGGCGCACGCCGCCGCGCTCAATCGTGGTCGAGCCTTCCCTGGGCTTGCCCCCTCCGCCGCCTGCGTATCGTGTGGCGGCAGAGCAGTTCCAGACCGATATACTCGGCCGATTGGCCCTGCCACCTGGCGTTCGCGTCGGGCCCTACGAGATCGTCGACGCCATCGGCGCCGGCGGGATGGGCGAGGTCTATCGTGCGCGCGACATCCGTCTCGATCGCGACGTGGCCATCAAGGTGCTCCCCGCGGCGTGGTCAGCCGACCGTGACCGTCTGCGCCGGTTCGCGCAGGAGGCGCGGGCCGCAGCCGCGCTCAACCATCCGCACATCTGCACCCTCTATGACGTCGGCACGGGCGAGATGGGGCAAGCACCGTTCATCGCGATGGAGCTGCTCGAGGGCGAGACCCTGCAGCAACGGCTCACGCGAGGTCCCCTCGAGATCGACCGCGTGGTCGCCGACGGCATCGGCCTGGCGGATGCCCTCGAGGCTGCACACCGCAAGGGCATCCTCCATCGCGACCTCAAGCCCTCGAACATCTTCCTGACGGCGAACGGCGCCAAGATTCTCGACTTCGGTATTGCCAAGACCGCGCCGTCGGAGGACGCCGGCGTTCAGCCGACCCGGTCCAAAGAAGCGCCGTTGACGGCGCCCGGCAGCATGATCGGGACCGTCGCCTACATGTCGCCAGAGCAACTTCGTGGCGAGACCCTCGACGCGCGGAGTGACCTCTTCTCGCTCGGGTTGACTCTGTATGAGATGGCGACCGGGCGCCCGACTTTCACGGGCGCGACGGCTTCGGTCCTGTCCGCCGAGATTCTGCGCGCGCAGCCGCTCCCGCCTCGCCAGCTGCGACCTGAGCTGCCGCTCACGCTCGAACAGATCATTCTCAAGTTGATCGAGAAGGACCGCGAACTGCGCTGCCAGACGGCCTCCGAGCTGCGGTCTGATCTGAAGCGGCTACAGCGCGAGAGGAGCGCGCAGGCAGCCCTGACGACGCCGGCCAAGGGAATCGGCGATCGACCAGCGCCATCGGTCCCGTGGCGGTGGCTCGGTGTCGCCATCGCCGTCGTTCTCCTCGTCGGTCTCGGTGTGTGGAGTGTCCGATCGCGACCAACAGATCCCTCATCCGCGTCGCCAGCAAGCTCGTCGGGGCCGCATCGGCTTGTCGTGCTGCCATTCGAGAACATCAGCGGGCAGCCGGACGACCAGTGGCTGACAGGTGCGTTTGCCGACTCGCTGACGCTCGGCCTCCGCTATGCGGAGAATCTGGTGCTGGTCAATCGGGAACGGGTCCTCGAGCTAACTGGCGGAGCCGCGGGTCGGTTGGACGCCGGCGCGGTCGATCGCCTCGTCGAGGCCCTGTCCGTTCGATACTACGTGAGCGGCAGCTATCAGCGCGTGGGCGAGAATCTCCGAGTCGTGGCCCGCCTAGTCGATGTCGAGACGGGCACGATCGTCATACAGGAGAGCCTGACGGATCTGTTTGTGAATCTGCTGAAGGTCGAAGACGACCTGGCCCGTCGATTCGCTGCGGCTCTTCACGAGTCGCCGGCTCTCGGCCCGCCGGCGCGCACATCATCCCTGCCGGCCTATCAATCGGTCGCTGAAGCGAACGACTTCTATCTGGCCAGCCGCTACCGCGATGCCATCCAACGGCTCCAACAGGCTGTCAAGCAGGACGACACCTACGCAGGCGCGTGGGCGCTGCTTGGCAAGAGCTACGCACGGCTCGCGCAGGTCGGGACTCTGGAGAGCGGTGCGCGCTCCGAGCTCCATGGTGAAGCCCTACGTGCCTCGCAGCGCGCGGCGGAGCTCGAGCCATCACTCTATGAAGCGTGGGTGTCGCTGGCACTGGCGTATCGCGCGCTCGAGCAGTTTGAGCCAACCCGCCAAGCCGCCGAACGGGCCATCGCCTTGAACCCACGTCTCGCCGAAGGCTACGAGATGCTGGCCGCCACCTACGGTTCACCGCCGTCGTATGGCTGTGCCCGCCGCCGCGATCCCGCGATTGCCGAGCGTCTCTACCGCAAAGCGCTCGAGCTCGATCCCCAACTCAGCACATCGCAGTCGGGGTTGGTGAGTCAATTCTTGTGGATGGGCCAAATGCAGGCGACCATCGATCAAATCGACGACATTCTGGAGCGTCATCCTAAAGACTTGAACGCGCTGCGGCAACGGTCCGTGTACCTGCTGTATGAGCGGCGACCAGACGAGGCCGAGCGTCAGTTGCGGGAACTCGCGTCGCTGACGCCGGTCAGTATTCAGGACGAGTGGGTGCTGGCGGGCATCGACCTCTTGCGTGGTCATCCGAATGCGGCGAATCGATTGGCGGCCGCCATTGCCCGCGGGCCCGCGGTGTTGCGCGAGATCGACACCGCACGTTTGTACGGGGTGAAGGGTGACCCACATACGGCGGCGCGCCACCTCGAACGCGCCTTCACCGCCGACCCGTCCTGCGTCGCGTTCGTCGCCCAATCGCCGCCCTTCGCGCCGTTCAGAGACCATCCGGCAATTCAGGCCGTGATGAACAAGCATCGCGTGTCATAACCGGAGCTGCCGCAATGCATTATTTTGGCAGCGCCGACGTCCAATTGACGACGATATTCAGCAGCGAAGAGTCCCCACCCCCGACCGGCAACCTGAGCAGGAACCGCTGGCCGTTGGACGCTGCCGCAAAGTGATCGAGATTGTATTCGGTGCTCTACGAAATGGTCACCGGGCGCCGGGCGTTCGACGGCGGCTCACGCCTCTCGACCCTGGCCAGGATCCTCAACGAGGAGCCACCCCGCCGACGCGGCTGGAGGCGTCGGTGCCACTCGACCTGGAAAAGGCGATTCTGCGGTGTCTGCGCAAGGATCCGGCCCGTCGCTATCGGACGATGGCCGATCTCAAGGTGGCGCTCGACGATCTGGCCGACGACTCGGCGGCCAGACAATCGGTGGCGCGATCGGTAGTGGCAGTGCCGTGGCGATGGGCCGGCGCGGCGCTGGTGGCGGTCGTGGCTGCCGCCGCGTACGTGGCGTGGCCGGCCGCTCCGCCTTCGGACCCCGTCTCACCTGAGCTTCACGCCGTGCCGCTCAACTCGCTGCCGGGCGTGACCCGCTCGCCGTCGTTCTCCCCGGACGGCAACCAGGTGGCCTTCACCTGGACCCGCCACTGGGCGGGCCCGATGATGCTGGTCGAGAACTTCCGCTGAGCTGGGCGGCGACGCGACATCGCCCCCGCTCCGGCTGACGTCAGGTCCGGCAGTTGGCGTACCGGTTGCACACGTCCTGACGCATGGGCCGATCGTGACAGGCCGCGGCGGGACTGCGACTCTCGCTCAACTTCTAGGTCCATCCCCATGACCCACCCGAGCGCCTGGAACCAGTGTGGGCCGCTGAGTCGCGCCAGCAGGCTGTCGGCCGTAGTGGCGGATCATGGCCTCGGCGATTCCGGTGCGAAGGTGACCAGACCCGCGGCGACGGCAGCTGCCACACCTGGGTTGCCGGCTGCTCCAACTCTCGGTGGAATCGGCTCGATACGCGTCCCTGCAACGCATCGAGTGTGGCCCGCTTCGTGCAGTTCCGTCGACACGGCGGCGTCGGCGCCGCCAAGGAGGCTCGGCATGATGCGAGGACGAATCGTGATCTGGAGCGCGTGGGCTCTCGTCGGCACCGTCGTGACCGCGCAGTCGCTGGCGTCGGCGCGGCCCGGTCCGCCCGCCGCGGCGCAGGCGCAGGTCCTGACGCTCGTCGGGTGCGTGAAGGCGTGGGACGCCAGCACGATGGGGCCGCCCCCGGCGGCGATGGGTACGGCCGCCCCCGTCCTCGTCTTGACCGAGGCCGAAAACGCCTCGACCGCGCCGGGTACGCTGGCGCCGGTCAACAACCCCGCCAAGCCCCCGACCGGCGGAGCGCCGGCGGCCGGCGGCCACTCGACCTATCTCCTGAAGCCGGCGTCCGCCGCGGTGAACCTGGCCACCCATCTCGATCACCGCGTGGAGCTCACCGGCACCTTGGCGACCGACCACGCGGCAGCCACGCCGGCGGCGCCGACGACACCGCCGGGGTCCAGTGCGACCGGCGCGCCATCGGATCGGCGGGCGGCCGCGCCGCCAGTCTCGTTCACGGTCGACCGCATCAAGATGATCGACAAGGCGTGCACGGCGAAGTGATTGGTCGCGAACATTCCATCGTGGGTCGGCATGGCGATTTGCCGGATCGAGAGCGGCATCGAACGAAACGACGTAGAGGTACGGAAGTCGGCGTCCCGTCGCGAGGATGTAGCGCTGCCGGCCTAACGTCTCCTGCGCGTCGATCGCCCGAGAAGGGTCGTCACCGCGAGTGTGAGACATGTGAGGGACGATCACGTCGCACGCCATGCGGCCCGCCGCGGAAGCGCCGCGGTGCTCTGTGCTACGGCAGTCGCGTCACCACCTGTCCGGCGGCGTGACGCCGCAGCAGCTCGTTGAACGCCGCCACATCCTTGTCGACCGTCGAGCGCAGCTGGGTGAGCTGGGTCTGCATCCGCTCACCCAGGAGCTTGGCCACTTCCAGATGCTGATCGGTGGGCTTGAAGTCGCTCCCCGACACGCCGTTGGCCAGGTAGCTGAACCGCGACAGCAGCTTGGCGGCATAGCGCACGCCGTCCTGGCCGCCGGTGATCCGCAGGTCGTAGAGGTTCATCTCGAGCTCGCTCAAGGCCTCGTGTACCTTGGTGGCCATCTGCTTCACCTCGGTGTCCGACGCCGTGCGCACGATGCTCTGCACCTGAGCGCGCATGAACTCGAGCTGGTTCACGGCGTCGACGCCCGAGTTGAGACCGTCGCGCAGCGTCGTGATCAGTGTCGTCTGCGCGGTGATGTCAACCTCGGTACCCCCCGAGTGCGGGTCCTTGCGCACGGTGAGCGGCTGGGTGTAGTCGCGGCCGCCGATGGTCAGCTTCACCGTGTAGGCCCCCGGGGGCGCCAGCACCGCGATCTGCGGGTTGCCGCCGGCGGGCGGCCGCGTGTCGTCCTCGCCGAGGGGCAACTCGTGGCCGTACATCGGATCGGTGCGGAAGCGCAGCGCCTTGGTGGGCGTGAAACGCAGATCCCAATGCACGCGGTTGAGACCGGCGCCGCCGGGCACCGGGAAGGTGCGGACGACTTCATTGGCGGCGTTGGCAATCGAAACCGTGCCGCCGGCCGGCACCGCACCTTTCAGGTAGTAGTTGATGGTGGCGCCGTACTGCGGGTTCTCGCCCACGGTCGGATCGTCGTATGATCCTGATGTCGGCCGGCGGCATCGACGCGCTGGAATGGGAAAGCGAGCGCTCCAAGGGCGGCGCCCGGCCGCGCGCCTGGTTGCGCACCAAGGCCAACTCGATCGAGGGCGGCACATCGGAGGTCATGCTCGGCATCGTCGCCAAGCGCATTCTGGATCTGCCGGGCGCGTAGAACAGCACCGTCATTCCGGGGCGCGTCGAAGACGCGAACCCGGAATTGTCCAGATTTCGGGCTCGACGCTTCGCGTCGCCCCGGAATGACAACGATAGAAACACCTGAACCGGAATCGCATGGCACTCGTCCTCAACGAAGAACAATCGATGCTGCGCGACAGCGCGCGGGGGTTTATCAGCGACAAGGCGCCGGTGTCGCATCTGCGGCAGTTGCGCGATGCCAAGGACGCGTCGGGATTTTCACGCGAGTTGTGGAAGGCCTTCGCCGAGATGGGATTTGCCGGCCTGCTGGTGCCGGAGGCGTTCGGCGGCAGCGGGCTCGGCTGCGTCGAGGCCGGCATCGTCATGGAGGAAATCGGCCGCACCCTGATGCCGTCGCCGTATCTGGCGACATCGGTGCTGGCGGCGTCGGCGTTGTCGCGCGGCGGCAGCGAGGCGCAGAAGTCGCAATATCTGCCGAAAATAGCGGACGGCTCGCTGCTGGCTGCGCTGGCGATCGACGAAGGCGCAAAACATCGTCCGCTGATGACAAAACTGCAAGCGGTGCGATCCGGCAACGGATTCAGGCTTTCGGGCGACAAGGCCTTCGTGGTCACCGGCCACACCGCCGACCTCTGATCGTGGCGGCGCGCGGCGCGGGCTCCGCCGGCGAGCGCGACGGGCTGACGCTGTTCCTCGTCGATTCCAAAGCAAAGGGGACTGCGATCGAGCGCACCGCGATGGTCGATGCGCATAACGCCGACGGATCGTGTTCGACAATGCCGAGGTCACCGCCGACGGCGTGCTCGGCGAGGTCGATCAGGGTTTCGCCGTGCTGGAAGGCCTGCTCAATATCGGCCGCGCGTCGGTGGCCTCGGAAATGGTGGGATTGAGCGAGGGAGTGTTCGGCCGCACCGTCACCTATCTCAAGGAGCGCAAGCAGTTCGGCAAACTGATCGGCGAATTCCAGGCGCTGCAGTACCGCGCCGCCCAACTCTATATCGACATCGAAATCACCCGCGCCGCGGTGCTGAAGGCGCTGCAGACGCTCGACCGCGATTTCGAGCATGCCGACGTCGCGAAGTGGCCGTCGAAGAGCGCGCGCCGGCTCGACCGCGACGCTGGCGGTGCAGGAAGGCGTGCAGATGCACGGCGGCATGGGCATGACCGACCAGTTCTACATCGGCTTCTTCATGAAGCGCGCGCGAGTTTGCCAGGAATTGTTCGGCGACAGCAATTTTCACGCCGATCAGCTGGCGCGGATGAAGAGTTACTGAGGTGGTAGGCCGTCATTCCGGGATGGTCCGCAGGACCAGACCCGGAATCTCAAGATTCCGGGTTCAGCCCTGTGGGGCTGCCCCGGAATGACGGCTGAAAGCCGCTACCGCAGCGGCGGAGCATACATGATGCCGCCCGCGTTCCAGAGTTGGTTCAGGCCGCGCGGAATCTTCAGCCTTGAATCACTGCCGATATTGCGGTCGTAGACTTCGCCGTAGTTTCCGACGCGGCGGATGATGCGCGACGCCCAGTCCTTCGTCAATCCGAGGCCCTCACCATACTGACCATCGGTACCGACCAGCCGCATCACATCTGGCTTCTTCGACTTCATCGCCTCATCGATGTTCTTCGAAGTGATGCCGAGTTCTTCGGCATTGATCATCGCATAGAGCGTCCATTTGATGATCATCATCCAGTCGTCGTCGCGCTGGCGAACAACAGGCGCCAACGGCTCCTTCGAGATCACATCGGGCAGGATGAAGCTCTCGTTCGGCTTGGTCAGCCGCAGTCGCAACGCATAGAGATGAGAAACATCTGCGGTCAGAACATCGCACTTGGCCTCGTCATAGGCCCTTAGCATGTCCTCCAGCTTACCAAACTTGATCTCCTCATACTTCAGGTTGTTGCTTTTGAAAAAGTCCGCGAGGTTGAGCTGCGTCGTTGTGCCATCCTGTACGCAAATCCTGGTATTATCGAGATCGAGCGCTGAGTCCGCCTTGCGCGAGGTACGGACCATGAAGCCCTCGCCGTCATAATATGCGACCGCCGGGAAGTAGAGGTTGTAATTGGTTTCCCGCGACATGCTCCAGGTCGAGTTGCGCGCGAGGATGTCGACCTTGCGGCTTTGCAATTCCTTGAACCGTTCGTCGGCCTCAAGCGGAACCAACTTCACCTTCGCCGGATCGTCGAAGATGGCGGCTGCCACGGCGCGGCAGAAATCCACGTCGAAGCCTGACCAGTTGCCCTTCTCGTCCGAATTCGAAAACCCGGGCAGACCGGTGTTGACGCCGCACAGCACGGCGTCGCGCCGGAGCGTTCGTTTCAGGGTCTTGGTATCGTAGCGCTCATAGGTAATCGCCATCACCGCGATAGCGGTGGCGATCGCGAGGCCTATCAGGAGGCCGCCTCGAAATGTCCGCATGGATAGCCCCTCTCGCAATATCGGAAAGTATCGGCGCAAATGACGTGACGATGATTAGAGACTGGGTTTTTGCCGCACGATCACGCGCGTGCCGACCGGAATGCGACCATAGAGATCGACAACGTCGGCGTTGACCAGACGGAAGCAGCCCGAGGAGATCGCAGTTCCGATGGTATCGGGCCGGTTGGTGCCATGGATGCGATATACCGTCGTGCCGAGATACATCGCGCGTGCTCCGAGCGGATTGCCGGGCCCGCCCGCCATGAAACGCGGCAGGTAGGGCTGGCGCGCGATCATTTCCGGAGGCGGGGTCCAATCCGGCCATTCCGCCTTTCGCGAAATATTGAGAATACCCTGCCACTGAAAACCCGCGCGGCCAACGCCGATGCCGTAGCGAATCGCGCGGCCGTTGCCCTGAATGAGATAAAGGTGACGTTCTGCGTCTGGATAATGATGGTGCCAGGCGGCTCGGTCGTGCGATAGAGCACCGCCGTGCGTTTGAATTGCGGGTCCAGCTCCACACTGTCATCGGCGATGAGGCCGGGCTGGTCGCCGACATCGGGCTTTTGCGCGTAGCTCTGCGAGGCCGAAAGCAATAGCCCAGCCGTGGCGAACATCGTCCAGATCAGGTGGCGAAATTTGGTCATTTAGAGTTCTCCCAATGGCGCCTTCGCCAAGTCATGGAACCATCAAATCTCAGTGGCAACTTGATGGCAAGTTTTGGGCAGGCGGTACCCCATATGCTTGGCATATCTGGCGTTTTCCCGGGATCATTGATCCATGTCAGCGACCCCTGTTTCTTTGCATGGGTTTGTTTTCGATATTTTGGTTGGGAGCGCGAACGGAGGGGGCTCGGGGTGGCCTCATTTCGGCGAGATCCACAGCCGCAGGCCGTACGACAGCAGGGTCACGGTCCCGACCCCACCGAGCCATAGGGCTGCGAACCACAGCAGGCGCCGTGCCAATGGCCGCGGATTGGGCTCGGACGGGGTCAATGATAGCCGCTCCCGGCCTTTACCTTGCCGCGGAAGACATAATAGGCCCAGCCGGTGTAGCCGAGGATCAACGGGATCAGCACGGCGACCCCGACCAGCATGAAGATCTGGCTGTTCTCGGGCGAGGCCGCCTGCCAGATGGTAATGCTCTGCGGCACGATGAAGGGCCACATGCTGATGCCCAATCCGGCATAGGACAGTGCGAACAGCGTCAGGGTCAGGAAGAACGGCTGGTAATCCCATTTGTTGGCCAGGCTGCGCAGCAACAGCGCCGTGACGCCGGCGACCGCGACCGGCACCGGCGCCGTCAAGATGATGTTCGGCCAGGAAAACCAGCGCTCGGTGTACTGGATGTGCAGGAACGGCGTCGCGGCGCTGACCGCGCCGATGGCGCCGATCATCGCGAACAGCAGGAACCAGCTGAGTTGATAGGCCTTGTCGCGCAGCGCCCCGTCGGTCTTCATGATCAGCCAGGTCGCGCCCAGCAGCGCGTAGCCGATCGCGAGCGCTACGCCGGTCAGGATGCTGAACGGCGTCAGCCAGTCCCACCAGCCGCCGGCATAGTGCCGCCCCTCGACATGCAC